>CAWDSF010000024.1:0-104879 GCA_963804885.1 uncultured beta proteobacterium | reverse complement strand
GCTCGGCGACGGCATTGCGGATGCGACGGTTGCCGTCTCGCATGATTTGCGCGAACCTGAGGCGCAGCGCAAGCCTGAAGCGTACCGGTGCAGTTGAAGCAAAGGCAGAGAATCCAGCGCGGGCTCGCATCGATGGAGTGCGATCTTGGCCGCAATGAATTTTGCTACGGCGGCAAATTCTCGCTCGCCGATATTGCTGCCGGCTTTGCGCTCGGATATCTCGATCAGGTGTTGCAAGACACCAGATTGGCGCAGCGAATTTCCCGGTCTAAAAAGTCTGGCGGCTCGCTTCGCGCAACGCGAATCCTTCATCGCGACAAAACCCGCCGCATAACCTCACGAGCCAATGGAGTTTGCATGAGCGACCTCGAATACAGCGTTAAAGATCATATCGCGACGTTATTGTAGAATCGTCCCGAGAAGAAGAATGCCTTCACGGACGGCATGTTGACGCAATGGCGGCAAAGCCTGCTCGACGCGCAGGACGATCCCGACGTGCGGGTCATCGTGGTCGACTCGCGCGGGCGATGCGTTTTGCTCGGGCGGCGACCTCGGGCGTCGCTCGCACCAGCTGACAACGGACGAACCGACCGTATTGGAGCGCAAGCAACGGTTTGCAAGACTACGCATCCGTTGCTCTCACCATCCCGCAAGATCGACAGCCGATCATCGCAGCGGTCAATGGTGCGGCAGTCGGCGCCGGCATGGACATGGCACTGATGTGCGACATCCGGCTCCGCGGCGCGCTCGGCGCGCTTTGCGGAAGCGTACGTGCGCGTCGGGCTGATTCCGGGCAACGGCGGGTGCTATTTCCTGCCGCGCATCGTGGGTGTAGCACGCGCGCTCGAACTCTTGATGACCGGCGAATTCGTGGGCGCCGACGAAGCGTTGCGCATCGGACTGGTCAACCAAGTCTACGACGACGATAAATTTCTCGATCGGCCTACACCTATGCAAAGAAAATCGCGTCAATGCCGCCGGTGGCAGTCAGCATGATCAAGCGCACGGTCTATCAATCGCTGACGTGCGACCGCGCACCACCTTCGAATTGATCGCTTCGCAGATGACGATCGTGCAGACGACGCAGGATTACCGCGAAGCGATCGCCGCATACAAAGGCAAGCGGGCCGTCGTATTCAAAGGCAAGTAACCGTACCTATCGGCTAATGAGCAGCGACGCCAGCCTCCTTGATGACACGTGACCACTTCGCAAGCTCGCTCACGATGAACTCACGATAAGCGTCAGGTGAATTTGCGACGACGTCGGCGCCGATCGCAGCAAACTTTTCGCGCGACTCGCGGGTGGTGATGCCGGCAACCATCGCGGTGTTGAGCCGCTCGACGATCGCGCGCGGTGTTCCGGAGGGTGCGCATATGCCGGACCATGTCAGTACTTCGTAGCCCGGCACGCCCGCTTCGCTGATGGTCGGCATGTCGGGTAACAGTGCCGTACGACGCGCCGAAGAGATGCCGAGTGCGCGCAGTCGGCCGCTACGAACGAAGGGTAGCGAAGAGGGCGGCGCATCGAACAGCAGCTGCAGTTGTCCGCCGACGAGATCGGTCGCCGCCAGGGCACTGCCTTTGTACGGCACGTGCGTCACACGGATGTTCGCCATCGAGCGGAACAGCTCCATTGCAAGATGCGATGTGGTGCCAGTGCCGGCAGAGCCGTAGTTCAATTCGCCCGGCTTGGCACGCGCTAGTGCGATGACTTCTCTTACCGACTGCGCACTGAAATTCGGATTGACGAGCAACAGATATGGAATCGTCACGACGAGCGTGATCGGTGTTAAGTCGCGCAGCGGATCATAGGGCATCCTGGCGATAAGGCCCGGATTAATTGCCATGGCGCCTGTGCTGCAAAGGAGCAGCGTATAACCGTCGGCACGCACTCTTCGCCGCGAGATCTGCGCCCACTACGCCGCCGGCGCCTGGCCGATTGTCGACGACGACCGGCTGGCCAAACGATTCGCTCAGTTTTTGGCCGACGGTGCGCGCGACGATATCAGTCGGTCCGCCCGGCGCAAACGGGACAATGATGCGCACCGGCCGCGCTGGATAAGACTGCGCTGCTGCACCTGCAATGAGCGCTAACGAAATGCAGCCGGCGCAAAAGGCCGACGATACTTTGCTCACTGGGCCATATGTTACTTGCCTACTCAAGCTCAATTTTCGTTTTCTCGCGCACACGCGTCCATTGCGCTAGATCGGCGCTTAAGCGACGCGAAAATTCTTCCGGCGTGCTTTGGATCACCTCGGCACCGAGTCGCGCGAAGCTGTCGCGGGTGGACGTCAATGCCAGCGTCTTCAACAGCGCGTCGTATACGCGCGCCACAATTTCTTTGGGTACGGCGGCCTGCAGAACAATGCCCGTGTAGGTCGACGCTTCGAGCCCCGCAATGCCGGCCTCCTGCATCGTGGGCACTTGTGGAATGGTTGACGAACGTCGCGACATCGCAATCGCCAACGGACGCAACTTGCCGCCTTTGATCAGTGTGCCGGAACTGCTGAGTTGATCGAATATGAGATCGACCTGGCCGCCGACTACATCGACGAGCGCCTGGCCGCTGCCTTTATACGGGATGTGCGTAAACTTGACGCCGGTCACGAGTTGAAACAGCTCACCTGTTAGATGGGTGGTACTGCCGAGTCCGGCCGACGCCATGGTCAGTTCGCCGCCGCGGGTGCGCGCGAGAGTGATCAGCTCTTTGACGGTCTTCACAGGAAGCGACGGGTGCACGCTCAACACGAGCGGCACAATCGATACCAATGATGTCGGCGCGAAATCCTTGAGCGGGTCATAGCCGACGCGATAGAACGCAGGTGACATCGTCAGCGCGCCGCTCGAGCCTAGCAATAGCGTATAGCCATCGGGCGTCGCCTTCGCAGCCGTTTCGGTGCCGACCTTGCCGCCGGCGCCGCCGCGGTTATCGACGACAACCGGCTGTCCGAGAAATTCCGAAAGTCCCGGCGCGACCGTGCGTGCGGTGATATCGATGTTGCCGCCCGGCGCGAATGGAACAATGATGCGCACCGGCTTATCCGGGATAGGCAGCACCAGCATATTCAGCATGGAACGTCACCGCTGACATCGCCGCGCTGAGGGCGATGTAATGCGACGCAATCTGTTGACCGGGCGATGGTGACCGCATGAAATTTTCGTCGGGATCAGATACAGTCGCACATTCTACCGAGTTATCCGCGTGCGCCACTCTTCGAGTTGCCGCTGGATGGCGATCACAAGAAAACGGCAATCGAATGGATTTCGCGCTTACTGACGAGCAGTGCATGTTCAGGGATTCGGTCGCCGCGTTCGCGCGCAAGGAATTGTCCGAAGGCGCGCTCGCTCGTGCGCATAGCGCCGAATTTCCGCATGAGATCGCGCAAAAAATGGCGCAGGCCGGCCTGCTCGGCATCACGCTGCCCGAAGAAGATGGCGGTGCGGGCGGCACGCTCATGGATGCAGTGCTTGCGATCGAGCAGGTCGCGGTATTCTGCCCGCGTAGCGCCGATGTGATTCAGGAAGGGAACTTCGGCGCGATACGCGTACTGGCGCGGTTCGCGAATGCGGACCAGAAAAAAAGATTTCTCGATCCCTTGCTCAAGGGCGATGAAGTCATCGCGGTCGCAATGACGGAGCCTGATGCAGGGTCGGCGACCACCGATCTCACGACGACCGCAGTGCCTGATGGCCAAGGATTCCGCGTCTCGGGCACAAAGGTCTTCCCGAATCCGCACGCTGACCAATATCTCGTTTACGTTCGTTACGGTCCGGGCGTTGGCGGCATCGGCTCTGTGATGATAAGACGCGGAGCTCAGGGGTTTACAGTGGCCAAACCCTCGAAGTTCATGTCGGATAACGAATGGGCGCCGCTTTATTTCGACAACGTGTACGTGCCGCCCGAGGACGTGCTGCTGCCGGCAGGTGGGTTCAAAAAGCAGATCAGCGGATTCAACGCAGAGCGCATCGGCAACGCTACCCGCTCGCTTGCTTACGGACGCTATTGCTACAACTTGGCGCGCGAATATGCGATAACCCGCAAACAGTTTGGACGGCCGCTGTGTGAATTTCAGGGACTGCAATGGAAGTTTGCGGAAATGAAGATCCAGCTCGACGCCGCACAACTGCTGCTCTACCGGGCGGCTGCCAACGGCGACCGCGGCTTCCCTGCGGCGGATGAGACAACGATTGCGAAGCTCTTCTGCAATAAGGCAGGCTTCGATATCTGTAACGAAGCGATGCAATGCATGGGCGGCTTGGGATATACGCGCGACACCTTGGTCGAGTACTGCTTCAGACGCTCGCGCGGCTGGATGATTGCCGGCGGGTCGCTCGAGATGCTGAAAAACCGGCTCGCCGAAATAATTTTCGAGCGGCGTTTTTCCCAGCGTCCGCCGCGAATCCAGGACAGTGCGACACTAGCAGCGAGTTATCGAAGAGACATGACCACCGCATCAGCGAGTGAGTCGACTCGTGCTCCCCGCCATCGCGCTTGTTCTCGCATCACCGGTCAGCGCGCAAAATTATCCCAACAATCCGCTCAAATTGATTCTGCCTTTCCCCGCCGGCGGGCCTACTGATATCGTGGCACGCGCATTGGGCCAGGGACTCGGCGAAGCGATGGGGTAGAACGTAATCATCGATAATCGGCCGGGCGGAGGCGGCGTAATTGGCGCGGTGATGGCATCAAAGGCGCCCGCCGACGGTTACACATTACTGCTTGGTGGCATCACGACCTTCGGTGTAGCGCCGTCGTTGCGCAAGGATCCGCCGTACGATGCGCTGCGCGATTTTGCGCCCGTTACCCAGGCGACGCGTCAGCCCATCATGCTGATGACGCATCCTTCGCTGCCGACGAAGACGTTAAAGAATTTCATCGCACTGGCGCTTGCGAAGCCGGGGCAAATCAACTATGCATCGTCGGGTCCTGGCGGCTCCGGTCACATGGCAGGCGAGCTGTTCAGAATGCTGACGACGCACTCAACTCGTGCACGTCCCCTACAAGGGCGCGCCGCCGGCGCTCAATGATTTGATAGCGGGACAAGTGCAGGTGATGTTCGGAACGATTCTCATTCCGGCGCCGCATATTCGATCGGGCCGCGTGCGCGCCCTGGCGATCACCGGACCGCAGCGTACGAACGCTTTGCCGGAAGTGGTTACGTTCGCGGAGGCCGGGCTGCCTGCGTACGATGCGAGTTCGTGGAATGGAGTACTCGTTCCTGCCGGCGACGCCGCGCGCGATCGTCGACCGTTTAAACATGGAGCTCGTGCGCATCCTCAAGATCGCCGTCGCGTGCAGGAGCGATTCACCCAGGATGGCGCAGTGGCGGTGCCGACGACGCCCGACGAGTTCGGCGCGTTCATACAGGCCGAGATCGCCAAGTGGGCGAAGGTCGTCAAGGCGGCAAACATCCACATTGACTGACGTGCGAACCAAAGAGGCTGCACTATTCCAGGCCGTGTTCTCCCCGCGCTCTATCGCGCTGGTAGGTGCATCTGCCGATATGGCCAAGAACAACGCGCGCCCGCAGCGCTTTCTCCGCGCGCATGGCTACACCGGTCGTGTTCTGCCGATTAATCCGGGTCGCGCCGATGTGCTTGGCGAGCGTGCGTATCCGGACCTGCGCTCTGCACCAGGACCGATCGATCACGCGTTCATCATGGTGCCTGCGCCGGCCGTTGCATCGATCATCGATCAGTGCTGTGAACGCAAGGTGCCGGTCGCGACCATATTCAGCGCAGGTTTTGCGGAGATAGGTCCGGCGGGACAGGAGATGCAGCGCTCGATAGTTGCGAATGCGCGCGCAGCGGGCCTGCGGCTCATCGGTCCTAATTGCATGGGACTCATTAATGTGCCCGGTAAAACCCCGCTCACTGTGAATGCGGTGCTCAATAAGCGAGAAATTGCAGCGCGGGTCCGATCAGCGTCATCTCGCAAAGCGGCAGCATGCTCGGCACTCTGATCACGCGCGGCCAGGCGCGCGGCTTGGGTTTTTCCAAGCTCGTCTCGGTCGGCAACGAGTGCGATCTCGGCGTCGGCGAGATCGCTGACTTGCTCGTCGACGATCCGGAGACGGGCGCTATTCTGCTGTTCCTCGAAACGTTTCGCGACGCTGCAATCCTGGCGCGCGCCGCGCGCCGCGCTTATGCCGCCGGCAAACCGGTGATTGCCTACAAGCTGGGTCGTTCGGACGTCGGGCGACGGGCCGCGGCCTCGCATACGGGCGCGATGGTCGGCACCGACGACACGGCGAAAGCGTTCTTTCGGGCGCACGGCATCATGCGCGTCGACATGCTCGAAACGCTGTTCGAGTTGCCGCGAACTCGTGCGCGGTCATTGTCCGCCCGCTGGGCGACGCGTAGCGGTCGTAACCGGTACTGGCGGCGCCGCGGCAATGGTTGCCGACAGACTCGGCGTGCTCGGTGCGGACGTCGTGCCGCCGTCGACCACGGTCATCGACAATCTGCGCAAGCAGCGCATCACCGTGAACGATGCCGTCATCACCGACATTCCGATGGGCGGCAGCGACCGTGGCGCTTATACGTCTATCCTTTCTGCGCTACTCGCGTCGGACCACTGCGATGCCGTCGTTTCGGTGATCGGGTCGAGCTCGCTGACGAATCCGAACGTAATTGCCGATCGCGTGCTCAAAGCGGAGCCGAAGTCGAAGCCGCTCGCGGTCTATCTTGCGCCGCGCGCCGATCACGGACTGCTGCTGCTTGCAGGAGCACGGAGTGGCGGTTTTCGCACGCCCGAATCGTGTGCGGACGCCGTTAACACGTATCTGAACTGGCGCCCGCCATTGCTGCTGGACAGCGCCGGCGATCGCAATGAGACAGCCGCCGCCAAGACTTCTCGCTGCCACAACTGAGCGGAGCCTGAACGAGCAGAAGTCCTCGACACTGTTTGCGACACTCGGCATTGAGTGCGCGAAGAGCAGTCGTGACCGACTCGAGCGAACCTGCACCGACATCGGTGTCCGGCTGCCGTGAAGTTGTTGTCAGCCGACTGCAGCATAAAACCGATGCCGGCATGGTGCGCCTGAATGTCGGGCCGGCTGAGTTGCGCGCGGCGGTGAACGCTGCTGGAGGATGCGCGCGCGATTCTGCCACGTGCAAAAATCGACGGCGTGCTCGTGCAGCGCATGGAGCGCGGGCTGGCCGAGGTGATCATAGGTTATCGGCGACGATCCCGAAGTCGGGCCGACGATATTGCTCGGGCTCGGCGGCATCATGGCGGAATTGAAGAACAGTTTCAGCGTGCGGCTCGCGCCGGTCAGTCTCGAATCCGCGCAGGAAATGATCGGAGAAGTCGCCGAATTGCAATCCTGCGCGGCTATCGCAACCTGCCGCGTGGTGACTACGCTGCATTGGCTCACGCGATTCGCGCGTTGTCGCTGCTGGCTGCCTGTATCGCCCGCCCGGTATCGCCGAGGCCGAAATCAATCCGTTGATGGTGCGCGCCGAGAGGGCAGGGGCGTGGTCGCGGTCGATGGCCTGGTAGTGCGCGAACCGACGGGGCACAACGGTGAGCGCGACGGCAAACCAGCCGAACATAAGCGCAAAGAGGATAAACATGGACACGACGACGGACGACATCAGCATCGGTGTCAGCGCGCGACTCGCGGCGCATGCGGCGAGACTCACTTTCAGCCATTGCCCGCCTGAAACGATGCATGCGTACAAGCGCACGATTGCTCGACTTCCTGACCTGCGCGATCTCTGGCGCAGCGATGCCTGTGTCGCAGGCATTGCTCGCATACTTTCGAAGAGAGCGACGCCACGCGTACCGCGAGCGTCATCGGCAGCGGTGCGAAATTGTCCGCGCCCAATGCGGCGCTGGTCACCGGCACCAACGTGCACGGGCTCGATTTCGACGATGGCCACACGCAGGGTTCCGCGCATCCGTCGGGCGTAATCTTTCCGGCGGTGATGGCGGCAGCACAGCAGCGTGCGAGCAGCGCACAGGACATCGTGACGGCGGTCGTGTGCGGCTACGACGTCATGTGCCGGATTGCCGCCGCGATGCATCCCGAATCGGCGCGGCGCGGCTATCACAACACGGCGCTCGCCGGTGTGTTCGGCGCCGCAGCGGCCGTGTCGAATCTGCTGAAACTGGACGCGGCGCAGACTTTGAACGCATTGGGCCTGGCCGGCAGTTTCTCGGCAGGCATCCGCGAGTACCTCGACGAAGGCGCCGAGATCAAGCGCATACATCCGGGCAAAGCAGCGCGCGATGGTGTGGTCTGCGCCGAATTCGCGAAGCGCGGAATCACCGGCCCGACCAAGGTGCTCGAAGGCCGCTACGGATTCTTCGCGACACATGCGTCGCCGCACGTGAAATGGGGGCGTCTGATCGAAGGACTCGGCCAGCGTTATCGAAATCAACGCGCGTCTATCACAAGCCTTATCCGTGCTGCCGCCACTATCACGCCGTTATCGACGGCATCAAGGAGCTGCAGCGCGAGCATGGTTTCAAGGCGAACGACGTCGAGCATGCGGACATCGGCATGTATGCGGTCGGTTTCAACGGCCACGACTACAAGCATTGCGACTCGCTGCTCGACGCGCAGATGAGCGCGCCGGTTGCCGCCGCGCTGGCAATCGTGCTCGGCGATGTGACGGCGACGATGTTCGTGCCGGCGACGTCTCGACCGCCCGGACGTGCGCGCGCTGATCGAGCGCGTCGACGCAAGCATAGACGACGAATGCGAGCGCATTTATCCTGGCGATGCGCTCGGGTGTCGGCGCGACATTGTGTTACGCGACGGCAAAGTGCTCGAAAAACGCGTGCTCGAGCCCAAAGGCGAGAGTCAAGAATCCGATGACCGACGCGGACCTCGAAGAAAAGTTCCGCGCCAACTGTGAGCCGTTCTGGGCGGGCGCGCTGCGAGCGCATGTCTGGCAGATGTCTGGAAATTCGACAGCTGGGCGAGGTCACGCAATTTTACGGTGGGGATAGCTGGCCGCTGCATCTCGCGATTCATCTGGCCGCGCTCTGGTGCGTACCAAGCGTTCAGCGTAGCGCAAACTATCCCGTGCCGTCCAGATCCGTTTCGTGGTTCCGTTAGCGCCCGGCGGGCGCCGGCGACATCGTCGCGCGCACAGTTGCGGCGAAGCTGTCCGAACTGTGGGGACAGCAGATCGTCATCGATAACCGGCCGGGCGCGAACACGATAATCGGCACCGATCTCGTCGCTAAGGCGAGACCCGACGGCTACACGTGGCTGCTTGGCGTGCAGGGCAGTCTGGCGATCAATCCGGCTACGTATCCGAGTCTGCCGTACGACGCCGGGAAAGATTTCGATCGCAGTCACCCAAATGACCGTTTACGGCTACGTGCTCGTCGTGCATCCGGCGCTGCCGGTCAAGTCTGTCGCCGATTTGATCGCGCTTGCGCGCGAGCCGTCCGGGCGAGCTTGCTTACGGCACGTCCGGCAATGGCGGATCGAATCATCTTGCCGGCGAATCGTTTCGGCTCGCGTCGCGGCATCCGGCTCACCGCAATTCCTTACAAAGGCAGCGCGCCGGCGCTGACGGCGCTGCTGATCGGGCGATGTGCCGCTCATGTTCGATACGTTGATCACGTCCATCCCGTTACTGAAAGCCGGACGGCTGCGCGCGCTCGGCGTCACTCTGCCGAATCGTTCGGGATCATTGCCGGACGTGCCGACGATCGCGGAGGCCGGCCTGCGCGGCTACGAATTCACCGCATGGCAGGCCATCGTCGTGCCGGCGGGCACCGATAGAAGCCGTGATCGGAAAAATCCACGCAGACACGGTCAAAGTGCTAGCGCTTGCCGGACGTGAAGTCACAAGCTCGTCGACGAAGGCGCGAATGAGCTGTAGGTTCGCACGTCCGAAGCGCTTGCGCGCCTCATCCGCAACGACATTTCCAGAAATACCGCAAGCTGATAGCGGATGCCGGAATCAGAATCCAATAAAGCTACGGAATCTCGATATCCATCAGCGGCGCGTATTGCTGGCCGCCATGACCGTCGCTGTCGAGCAGATCGCCCTGGAAGTAGGGGCGCGGGATCGACGCCTTGATCGCGCAGGCGTTGTCGCACTAAAAGAACTTGACGTCCTCGATGCAGGCAGACCATAGCGCGCGGCCACCGCTTCGCGGCTCACCGCGCCTGAGCGTTTGACGCGTTCGTACGTAGCGGCGTCGTCGAACATGATGTCGAACGTCAATTCGAACGGTCCCGCGTTCTTGCTGCGGATAAGGCGCGCGAGTTCAGCGAGCGTGGTCATGATAGTTTCCGGGCGAACTGCGCGCCGTCGACTTCGAGGAGTTCCATCGGAAACATCTCGTAGGGATCGTCCGGTTCGACGACGTGATTCACGTTGAAGCGGTAAACCGGCCCGCGATCGAGATGCGCGGGATTGTACGGACACGCGAGCGCGGTGATGAGGCCGCTCCATTCGGGAATCGGCAGATGCAGCCCCTGGTGGCGCACGATGCCGGCGATCGAGCTGGCGAAGTCCTGGGTCGGCGCGGTGACTTCGATCAGCAGGCACAACTCGTGCGAGCGGATTTCCTTGACGGGCTCGAGCGGACCCATGGTGCCGTTTTTGCCGTAGATGCGGATATTGATCACGTACTGGTCGATGGCAGTGACGCGGTCGCCGTAGACCTGTTTGACGCGCGCGTGGATGCGGGCTTGCAGCCGCGCTCGTCCAGTCGTCGATCTGGCGAATAATGAATGGATCGCGCACCGAGCCGATGACGATGCTCTGGTAGCCGGCCAGCTCGGCGCCTTCGAGCTTCACCGTGTAGCGCTCGGCCGGAATGAAGGTGCTGCCCGAGACCTTCACCGAGCGCTCGCCATGCGCTTCGTAGCGGCTGTTGGTCAGATCGAGCGTGCCGGAGCACTCGATAAGTTTGAACGGATCGGCATTTTCGTACAGGCTGTGCGAGGCGATGCTCTGCGGCGTGCAGCGCAGCGCGGATCGGGCGCCTCGATCACGAAGTGGTCTTTGCGCACCCACGCGAACATGCAGTCCGGCGTCTTGCGATTGACCACTGCCGCCGCGCCGCATTCGAGGATTTTCGCGGCATGCCACGCCATCCCCGACGGGAAGCCGCGCATTTCGGGCATCGCGGCGAAAATCGCGGTATCGCTCGAGCGGCCGGCGAGAATCACGTCGGCACCGGCTTCGAGCGCGCGCTTCCATGGCTCGGCGCCCATCATGCCGACGATGTGCGCGCTCCGGTCGATCACCGCGTCGTTGAACTCCGGCGCCGGATGCAGCGGCTTGATGCGCCCTTCGGCGAGCCGCTTCTTGAGATAGGCCGTCTCCTGCTCGGCGTGGATTAAGCGCAAGCTTGAAGCTCAGATTTTTCAGCTGCGGCGATTTCCTTGAGGATGTCGTAGCACCACGCGAGATGCACGTCGCCGCCCGCAGTGCCGCACGGAGCCGACCAGCAACGGAATCTTCAGACGTCGCGCGCCGATCAGCATCAGGCGCAGGTCGCGCTTGACCGCGTCGCGCGGAAATGCCGGTTCGCCGCAGCCGAGGTGGCTGGGTCCGGGATCGGTCGAGCCGCCGTCGCAGCCGATGAAATGCGGCTCTTTGGCGAGACCGAGTTCGAAGGATTCTTCGGAAAAACCCGAGCCGCAAACGCCGGTCGGGCGCGAGTATGCGGATTTCTGTGTCGTCTGATTTGGTCATTGGTGTGCCGGGCGGGAAATAATCATGGAGTCTACGAGAATATCGCGCCCGTCGCCAACGGGCGCCTGCAGCGTCGCTGCGCGCAGACGCTATAATCGAGCCGCGACGGCTACGGCGCTCGCCAGGCTGCGTGTCCATGGAGGTAACAGTGCAATTTCGGAAATTTGTTTGCGCAGTGACCGGCGCGTTCGCGCTGCTCGGCACCGCAGTCCACGCGGCCGCGGCCGATGCGTATCCGCAGCGGGCAGTGCGGTTGATCGTGCCTTATCCGGCCGGGCGGTGCCGGCGACATCGTCGGACGCCTGCTCAGTGCGCGTCTCGGCGAAACACTCGGCCAGCAAATCGTGATCGACAATCGCGGCGGCGGCGCGCAGCTGATCGCCACCGAAATCGCCGCGAAAGCGCCGGCGGACGGCTACACGCTGTTTCTGGCTAGCGCAACGCACAGCATCAATCCCGGGCTGCAGAAAAAACTGCCGTACGACACGATCCGCGATTTTGCTTCGATCACGATGGTCGCGAGTTCGCCGCTCGTGTTCGTCGCCAATCCATCGATGGGCGTCGCCAGCATTCAAGAGCTGGTCGCGGCGGCGAAGGCCCAGCCGGGAAAAATCAATTACGCTTCCTCCGGCCCCGGGACCGGCGGACACCTCGCGGTCGAACTGTTGAGCTGGATGGCGGGCATCAAGTTCACGCACGTGCCATACAAAGGCGCTGCACCCGCGCTGGTCGACGTCATCGGCGGGCAGGTTCAGTTCATGTGCACGAGCCCGCTGCCGGCCATGCCGCACGTCAAGTCCGGCAAGCTGCGGGCGCTGGCGATGACCGGAGCCAAACGTTCGCAGTCCGCGCCGGACATTCCGACCGTGGCCGAAGCCGGTTATAAAGGATACGAAACGACGCTGTGGTACGCGCTGCTCGCGCCGGCCGGCACACCGCGTCCGATCGTTTCGCGGCTGCACGACGAGACGGTCAAGGTCGTGAAATCGCCGGGCATGACCGAGCAGCTGCTCGCGCAGGGCGCGGAACCGGTCGGCAATACGCCGCAGGAGCTCGATGCGTATATCCGCACGGAAATCGACCGCTGGACCAAGCTGATTGCGCGCGCGCAGATTCGACCCGATTAGACAGTTACTCAGGAGGGATGCATGACTGGCACAGTGCTTTTATACGACCCGACGGCGCCGCGCATGGAGCGCCCCGAGCAGGCCCAGCAGCTGCTGGCGGGACTCGCGGGCAAGGTCGTGGGCTTCATCGACAATGCGAAACCGAATTTCAACCACCTCGTCGATGATCTTGCCGAACTGCTGACGAGCCAGCACGGCGTGAAGCGGGTGTTGAAGCGGCAAAAGCGCTCGGCGTCGGTGCCGGCGCCCGACGAGGTGATCAAGGAATTTTCGGAGCAATGCGACCTGGTGATCACCGGGTCGGGTGATTGAGGGTCCTGCACGTCGTGGAGTATCCACGACAGTGTAGAAATCGCGAAGCGCGGCCGTGCCGCGCTCACGGTTTGCTCGACCGCATTCATCACGCTGGGCCGCGCGCAGGCGCGCGCGCTTGGCTATGCGAAGTTGCCGATTGCGGTCATTCAGCATCCGTTCGGCATTCGTTCGCGCGAGGAAGTGCGCGCGATGGCGGAGAAATGCGTGACCGAAGTCGCGCGGCTGATGAACGAAGGCGCGGCGAAATGAGCGGCGCACACGTGCAGACCGCGCAGCGCGCGGCGCTGTTCGAATGTCCCGACGACTTCGACGCGATCAACAAGATCTACCGCGAGCGGCGGTGGAGCGACGGGCTGCCCATCGTGCCGCCGACGGTCGAGCGCGTCGAACGCATGCTGCGCCACGCCAGGCGCGCGCCCGAAGACGTGGTCGCGCACATCGCGCCCGGATTCGGCGCGGCGACGGTCGAGCGCATCGCGATCAATGCAGTGCTGGCCGGTTGCGATCCCGAATACATGCCGGCGCTGATCGCGGCGGTGGAAGCGGTCGCCGATCCGGAATTCAACCTGCAGGGCATACAGGCGACGACCAATCCGGTCGCGGTATGGATCATCGTCAACGGCCCGCTTGCCAGTGAATTGGGCGTCAATGCGACGTTCAATTGCCTGGGCGAAGGTGCGTGGGCCAACGCGACGCTCGGGTCGCGCGCTGCGCCTCGTTTTGCGGAATATCGGCGGCGCGCTGCCGGGCGAAATGGACCGCGCAACCCAGGGGCAGCCGGGCAAGTACACGTTTTGCTGCGCGGAGAACGAGGCCGAGAGTCCGTGGGAGCCGTTGCACGTCGAGCGCGGGTTCTCGCGCGATCAAAGCACGGTGACGGTCGTCGGCGCGGAAGGCACGCTGAATTTGAACACGCATGCGAAGGACGCCGATGATCTTTTGCGCGTAATCGCCGAATCGATGGTGCATCCCGCCAGCAACGAATACTGCCACGGCGGAGAGCCGTGGCTGATGGTCGCGCCGGAGCACGCGGAAATTTTCCGACGCGGCGGCTTGAGCAAAGCGGACCTGAAGGCCAGGCTGTGGGAATCGACCAAGATGCCCGCGCGGCACATGGCGGCAAAGGATTTGCTGCGCGTGAAAAGTTCGCGCAGCGAAGAACTCGGCGAAATCGGACCGGACACCATACTCACGATCGCGCACAAGGCGGAAGACATCTGCATCATGGTCGCCGGCGGACCCGGCACGCATTCGGTGTACGTGCCGTGCTTCGGGAACTCGCGCGCGATTACGCGCGTTATCGCTACGGCCGGTTAACGGGCAGGGCGCGGCGCATCGTGCACGGCGAGCGTCGCCACGTACGCGCGCCCGGCGTCGACGGGATGCAGTGTCCACTCGCGGGCGTCTGCATGCGCGATATGTAAAACGCGCGGCGAATTCGCGCCAACCGTCACTTCGATCTGGTCGAGCGGCAGGCTTAAGCCACGCCCAATTGCCTTGGCCACCGCTTCCTTGCACGTCCAGCACGTCAGAAATGCGCGACCGCGCGCGGCCCGTGGAAGCGTTTGCAATTCGGCACATTCGCGCGCGGAAAAAAAGCGCTGCGCCAGCGCGTCGTGGTCGACCGCGCAGTCCAGGGATTCGATGTCGACGCCGACGATGCGATCGCGTGAAAAAGCGAAAATCGCGACATCCTCTGAATGCGCCAGATTGAAATGTCACTCCGAGCGCAGCATCGGCGAGCGCCGGCTTGCCATGCGGGTTGGACGCAAACGCAATGTCGGATGGCGCTGCATCGACGTAGCTTGCCGAGCAGCACCCGTAACATCCCGCGCCCCGCGATATAGCGATTGCGATCGCGCGCAAACTGAAAGCGTGCGGCGCGCGCGTGCTCGTCGCGTGACAGCAGCATAGCCAGTCGTTCTGATTCCGCCGCGCTTACGGCGAGCTGCGCGCGCCAGACCTCGACAGCGGGATCCATCATTGCCACACGTTGCGCAATACCGTCGAGCGCGCGCGCAACGCCATCATCAGACTTGCCTGATGGCGGGCACTCCCTTACGCTAGCGCACATTTCCACGATGAAGCTCTCCGGGCGCCTGCGGCGCCGCCGTAAACTGAAGCGACCGGCATGCTCGTACTCAAATTATTGTCCCGCCTGCCGTTGCGCGTATTGTACGCATTTACGGATGTTCTATATCTGCTCGTTTACCGGATCTGGCGGTTTCGCAAGGCGCTGACGCTCGATAACCTGCGCCGCTCGTTTCCGAAAAAACCGGAAGCGGAAATCGCGCGTATCGCGGCGGTTGTCGTACCGCAATGCATTCGACATGATGGCGGAGGTCGTGAAAGGCGCCGCCATGCCGCCGGCGGAAATCCGCGCAGCGCATGCGCATCAGCAATCTCGAGATTCTGACTCCCTATCTAAGCGCCAACCGGCCGGTCGTGCTGCTGGCATCGCATCATTGCAATTGGGAATGGCTGCTGCTCGTCAGCTCCCTCGAACTGAAAGTGAGCGTAGACGCGGTCTACAAACCGTTGCGCGTCGCGGGCATCGACCGATTCATGTTCGAGACGCGCTCGCGGTTCGGCGGCAATCCGATTGCAGTCAAGGATTTCCTGGTCGAAGTGATGAAGCGGCGCGGTGACGCGCGGATTTTTGCGCTGGTCGCCGATCAGACGCCACCGCACGACGAGGAAAAACACTGGACGCGCTTTCTGAACCAGGACACCGCGTTCTTCGTCGGCGCCGACAAGATTGCGCGCATAGTCCGCGCGCCGGTGTTTTTCGTGGGCATCGAGCGGACCGGCCGCGGCCATTACCAGGCTACGCTGCAATTGCTCGCGGAGCCGCCTTACAGCGGAGAGGGCACCGATATTATCGAGCGCTACGCGCGTGCCGCCGAAAGCCATATAGCGCAACATCCGGCCGACTGGCTATGGATGTACCGCAAGTGGAAATACAGGAAACCGCTATACGCGTAGACGGCAATAGCCTACGCCCGGGCTGCGTGCAGGCGGCCGTCGAGATACTTGGCCAGTTCCGCGATCGTCGGGTAGTCGAAAAAATCCGTGACTTCGAGTTGGCCCGGATAGATTGCATCGATGCGCTGGTAGATCTGCGCGAGCGTCAAAGAGCTCGTGCCGAGCTCGAAGATATTGTCGTGCACGCCGACCGGCCGGTCGGTGAGGAACGCATCGCAGATTTGCTTGAGATTGCGCTCGATTTCGCTGTGCGCTTCGGGCACCGCATCGGCTGCACTGGCGGTCAGCTGGTGCAGTGTGGCCAGAATGTCGTTGAATTCCCCTTTCTGATAAGCATCCGCAAGCAGGTAACGCTGGATTTTTCCGCTCGTCGTCTTGGGAATTTTCGCGACCGGGATTACGTGGCTGACCACGATGCCGATGTGCTCGTTGACGGCTTTGCGCACGGCTTTTACGGTATCGAGGAATTGCGGTCAACTCGCCGCGATAAAGAACGAACGCCAACACTTCGTCGGTTGCAGCATTGTCGGCGCGCACGCCACAGACCGCGACCTTGCCGAGCTCGATGCCGGCATTCTTTTCGATGACGGCTTCGAGATCCTGCGGATAGTAGTTTTGACCGCTGACGAACAGTATTTCTTTGGCGCGTCCGGTGATCGCAAGGCCGGCAGCGGATACGAAACCCAAGATCGCCGGTATCGAGCCAGCCGTCCTCGCTGATCGACGCGGTGGTCGCCGCGGGGTCGCGATAGTACCCGCGCGTCACGTTGTCTCCGCGGATGAGCACGTGCCCGACGGTATCGGCGGACAAGCTGTTATTCGCGTCGTCGGCAATGCGCAGCTGACACCCGAGCTACCGGTTGCCCGACCAACACGAGCGTCGTGGCATGGGACATCGCCGGGCGTGGCGGCCTCGACCGTCTTGCCAATGGTCAGCGCGTCGCGTCTCACCGTGACGGTCGCGTAACCCGTGCCTGGCGGCGGAAAAGTCGCGGCCAGGCTGGCTTCGGCAAGTCCATACACCGGAAACATCGCTGATCGCGCCAAGCCGTATGGTGCCATCGCACCAAGGAATTCCTCGCACAAGCTCCACGGATATCGGTTCGGCCCCGTTAAAAAGAATGCGCACGGTCTTGAGATCAAGTGCCGCGGCTTTGTCGGGCTTGAACGTTTTCAGAAAGTGCCGGTAGCCGAAATTCGGCGAGCAGAGGACCGTTGCCTGCTTTTCACTGGCGTGCGCGAGCCACAACTGGGGGCGCCGCACGAATGCCGCGGTCGACATCAGGTGGTGCGTAACGTTCATGACGAACGGCGTCAGGTGAAAGCCGATCAATCCCATGTCATGCGTGAGCGGCATCCAGCTCAACCCGCTGTCCGATTCGGTGAGCTTGATGCCTTGCGCGATCGCGGCGATATTCGTGAGCAGATTGCGGTGGGTGAGCGCGACGCCTTTCGGCTCGCTGGTCGAGCCCGACGAGTACTGGACGAACGCGATGTCGTCGGGCACCGCCGCATGCGGCTTGCCCCGGCTCGCGAAATGTCGTCGATGCGATCGATAAAAACGGTCTTCGATTTAATGCGAGCCAGCGCGGCATCCATCGGAGTGCCGGTGGCAAACGCCGCAAGGCGCGCAGTGAATTTTTCCGTCGGTGCATAAATGCGGCTGCTTGAGCTTGTCCAGCACGCGGAAAAACTTGAGCTTATGCTCGTCGGTCGCGCCGGCGAGCCAGCGGCACTGCGATGAGATTGCCGAGCATGCACGCCCAGAACACGTCGACAAACTGCGCGTTGCTGTCGAGCAACAGGATCATTTCACTGCCTGGAGTCGCGCCAGCACGCCTGAAAATGATGGAGCAGGCCCAGTGCGCGCGAATGCAGTTCGGCGAACGGCAACGCGCGCTCGTTGTTTTCGCCTTCGATGTAATGGATGGCTGCGGGCGCTGGACCGGCGCTCGATCAGCGCGTCGTTCAGAGTTGCAAATTTCATGGGCGACGTATTTCTTCCGGCAGCATGTATATGCCGCGCTTGCTTCGCAGGTTGACCTGGCACTCGAGTTCGAGTGGGTGTTTCGGAAGATAACGCAGACGGATGTGCCGCGCCAGCATGGCGGTGTGCATGAGCATTTCGACCATCGCGAAGTGCTCGCCGATGCATGCACGCGGACCGAGCGCGAACGGGAGATAGCAGAAGCGGCTGCGGCCCGCGGCGGCCGATTCAGTGAAACGCTCTGGATCGAAGCGCTCAGGGTCGGGCCAAAACTCAGGATGCCGGTGGACGAGATAGGGCGAAATGAACACATCGGTGTTTGCTGCGACGTCGTAGCCGCCGATGCAATCTGCTTCAATAGTGCGGCGCGTCAAAAGCCAACCCGGGCGGATAGAGCCGCAGCGTTTCATCAATCACCTGGCGCGTGTACTGAAGCTGCAAAATTTCGTCCATGGTCGCCGGCGGCGCGGGCAGGGCGTCCACTTCCGCGTGCAGCCGCTGCTCGGCTTCGGGATGCTGGGACAGCAAATACCACAGCCAATTGAGCGCGCTTGCCGTGGTCTCGTGGCCAGCGACGATAAGCGTCATTATTTCGTCGAGCAGTTGCTTGTCGGGCATGGCTTCGCCCGTTTTTCGGTCGCGCGCCGCCATCAACATCGATAAGAGATCCTGATGTTCATCACTTTGCGCGCGCCGTCGCGTGACGCAATCCATTATGAGTTTCGACAGCGCGCGAAACTTGTACGCGAATGTGAGGTTGCGTTCGGTTTCCTCGGTCAGCAGCGCAAATGGATTGGCTCCGCCGGCTGCGGTCATGGACTTGAGGTCGTCGCCGAAGATCGAGCGCAGCACGATGTCGAGCGTGACGTCGCTCATGTCCTGCGTGACATTGATTTCGTCGCGGTTATCGGCGCGCACTAGCCATTTCTCGAGCAACTGCCTGGTTAGCCTCGCGGATATGTCCCAGCATGCGCGCGATAACGTCGCGGTGAAACGCGGGCTGTATCATGCGCCGCTGGCGGCGCCACAAATCGCCTTCGCTGACCATCAGGCCTTTGCCGAGCAGAATGCCGACGCGCTCGATGCCGATACCCTTGGTGTAGTTTTGATGATTGTCGACGAGCACGCGCCGCACATGGTCCGGGTGACTGAACACGTAAATGGGCGCGCCAGTGACGGTCGCCGACATGCGAAACGCATCGCCGAACTTGCCGAACCCCGCGGAAAGTTGGGCCAATGCGTCCTGATTGAAGGTGATGTCGAGTGGTTCGGCCGGGCCCCGACAGGGCGCCCGAATGGCTTGCTTCTGGCGTCATAGGTGGGAAGTGTGCCGTTTTATCGCCGGAATGGGGGCGCAAACGTCGATCATGGCGGAGGACGCCCCACATTTGGACGCGGCCGGATGAAAAAGCACAAGATGGTGTTGCAATGTCGAAAAACCTTCTTTATAATCTTCAGTCTTTCAGGTCCCGCAAAGTTACATTGCAGTTTTCGCGGGGCCTCTGCTCTTTAAAAATATACAACCGATAAGTGTGGGCGCTTGGTTTTGGAGCAGCGTATCCGTCCGTTCGCGGAAGGTGCGCAGCTTTAAAAACAGAAGTGCTCGCATGATAAGTAATACGTCAAGCGAGAGTATTAATTTTTGCAGAGATTAAACTGAAGAGTTTGATCCTGGCTCAGATTGAACGCTGGCGGCATGCCTTACACATGCAAGTCGAACGGCAGCGCGGGAGCAATCCTGGCGGCGAGTGGCGAACGGGTGAGTAATATATCGGAACGTGCCCTGTAGCGGGGGATAACCTATCGAAAGATGGACTAATACCGCATACGCTCTACGGAGGAAAGCGGGGGTCGCAAGACCTCGCACTATAGGAGCGGCCGATATCGGATTAGCTAGTTGGCGGGGTAAAAGCCCACCAAGGCGACGATCCGTAGCTGGTCTGAGAGGATGATCAGCCACACTGGAACTGAGACACGGTCCAGACTCCTACGGGAGGCAGCAGTGGGGAATTTTGGACAATGGGCGCAAGCCTGATCCAGCCATGCCGCGTGAGTGAAGAAGGCCTTCGGGTTGTAAAGCTCTTTCGGCAGGAACGAAATGGTTCGTGCTAATACCACGGACTGATGACGGTACCTGAAGAAGAAGCACCGGCTAACTACGTGCCAGCAGCCGCGGTAATACGTAGGGTGCAGGCGTTAATCGGAATTACTGGGCGTAAAGCGTGCGCAGGCGGTTTCTTAAGTCAGATGTGAAAGCCCCGGGCTTAACCTGGGAACTGCGTTTGAAACTGGGAGACTTGAGTGTGGCAGAGGGGGGTGGAATTCCACGTGTAGCAGTGAAATGCGTAGATATGTGGAGGAACACCGATGGCGAAGGCAGCCCCCTGGGTTAACACTGACGCTCATGCACGAAAGCGTGGGGAGCAAACAGGATTAGATACCCTGGTAGTCCACGCCCTAAACTATGTCAACTGGTTGTCGGGGGATTAACTCCCTTGGTAACGAAGCTAACGCGTGAAGTTGACCGCCTGGGGAGTACGGCCGCAAGGTTAAAACTCAAAGGAATTGACGGGGACCCGCACAAGCGGTGGATTATGTGGATTAATTCGATGCAACGCGAAAAACCTTACCTACCCTTGACATGTACGGAATCTCCCAGAGATGGGAGAGTGCCCGAAAGGGAACCGTAACACAGGTGCTGCATGGCTGTCGTCAGCTCGTGTCGTGAGATGTTGGGTTAAGTCCCGCAACGAGCGCAACCCTTGTCGTTAATTGCCATCATTTAGTTGGGCACTTTAACGAGACTGCCGGTGACAAACCGGAGGAAGGTGGGGATGACGTCAAGTCCTCATGGCCCTTATGGGTAGGGCTTCACACGTAATACAATGGCCGGTACAGAGGGCTGCCAACCCGCGAGGGGGAGCTAATCTCAGAAAGCCGGTCGTAGTCCGGATTGTTCTCTGCAACTCGAGAGCATGAAGTTGGAATCGCTAGTAATCGCGGATCAGCATGTCGCGGTGAATACGTTCCCGGGTCTTGTACACACCGCCCGTCACACCATGGGAGTGGGTTTCACCAGAAGTAGGTAGTCTAACCGCAAGGAGGACGCTTACCACGGTGAGATTCATGACTGGGGTGAAGTCGTAACAAGGTAGCCGTATCGGAAGGTGCGGCTGGATCACCTCCTTTCTAGAGTACGCTCCAGGGCCAAGTGCTCACTCTTATCGGTTGTTAAAATACAGCGGGATTTTGGATCTCGGATTGAGGATAGCGTCAGGGTAAGTTCTGAACCCTCGGTCCCTCGTTCCACAATCCTGGATCCTGACACGGGGTCTGTAGCTCAGCTGGTTAGAGCACCGTCTTGATAAGGCGGGGGTCGATGGTTCGAACCCATCCAGACCCACCATTTATCGGGGGTGTAGCTCAGTTGGGAGAGCGCCTGCTTTGCAAGCAGGAGGTCATCGGTTCGATCCCGTTCACCTCCACCAACTGGTGTGTTCGTCAAACCGTGGATGATGCTGTCGAGAATGCAGAACCAAGCGCTAACGTTTGAGCGCTTGGTTCTGGTTTTTTGACCAGTGCTGTATCTTGATCTTTAACAAAATGGAAGAAGTAAAGGCATTTCAGTTTCGAAGTCTGAAACTGGAATACTTGGGTTTGATTGTATCGACGCATTCGACAAACAAAAGGGTCGGGTGCGTCACAAGCGCGTTATATGCCTTATGACTATTGGCTTCGAAGTCACTCGAGGATTCAAGGTTATAGGGTCAAGCGAACAAGTGCATGTGGTGGATGCCTTGGCGATCACAGGCGATGAAGGACGTAGTAGCTTGCGTTAAGCTGCGGGGAGCTGGCAAACAAGCTTTGATCCGCAGATGTCCGAATGGGGAAACCCGGCCCGCAAGGGTCACTCCCGGTTGAATACATAGACCGGGTAGAGCGAACCTGCTGAACTGAAACATCTAAGTAGGCAGAGGAACAGAAATCAACCGAGATTCCGAAAGTAGTGGCGAGCGAAATCGGATCAGCCTGCAACTTTTAGCCATTTGTCTAGCGGAACGGTCTGGAAAGTCCGGCCATAGCGGGTGATAGCCCCGTATGCGAAAGACAGGTGGTGGAACTAAGGTTGCGACAAGTAGGGCGGGACACGTGAAATCCTGTCTGAACATGGGGGGACCATCCTCCAAGGCTAAATACTCGTGATCGACCGATAGTGAACCAGTACCGTGAGGGAAAGGCGAAAAGAACCCCGGGAGGGGAGTGAAATAGATCCTGAAACCGCATGCATACAAACAGTGGGAGCCTCGCAAGGGGTGACCGCGTACCTTTTGTATAATGGGTCAGCGACTTACATTCAGTGGCAAGCTTAACCTTTTTAGGGAAAGCGCAGCGAAAGCGAGTCTTAATAGGGCGTTCAGTCGCTGGGTGTAGACCCGAAACCAAGTGATCTACCCATGGCCAGGATGAAGGTAGGGTAACTCCTGCTGGAGGTCCGAACCCACTACTGTTGAAAAAGTAGGGGATGAGCTGTGGGTAGGGGTGAAAGGCTAATCAAACTTGGAGATAGCTGGTTCTCTCCGAAAGCTATTTAGGTAGCGCCTCGTGATATACCTTCGGGGGTAGAGCACTGTTATGACTAGGGGGCCGTATAGGTCTACCAAATCATTGCAAACTCCGAATACCGAAGAGTAGTTTCACGGGAGACAGACACCGGGTGCTAACGTCCGATGTCAAGAGGGAAAGAACCCAGACCGCCGTCTAAGGTCCCAGAGACACAGTTAAGTGGCAAACGAAGTGGGAAGGCATAAACAGCCAGGAGGTTGGCTTAGAAGCAGCCACCCTTTAAAGAAAGCGTAATAGCTCACTGGTCGAGTCGTCCTGCGCGGAAGATGTAACGGGGCTCAAACTGTGCACCGAAGATGCGGATGCGTATGTCCTCCGGGATATATTGCATGGTAGGAGAGCGTTCTGTAGGCCTGCGAAGGTGACCCGTAAGGGTTGCTGGAGGTATCAGAAGTGCGAATGCTGACATGAGTAGCGATAAAGCGGGTGAAAGGCCCGCTCGCCGAAAGCCCAAGGTTTCCTGCGCCACGTTCATCGGCGCAGGGTGAGTCGGCTCCTAAGGCAAGGCCGAAAGGCGTAGTCGATGGAAAATCGGTTAATATTCCGATACTTCGCTTTGATGCGATGGGGAGACGGAGAAGGTTATGCAAGCCGGGTGTTGGATGTCCCGGTTCAAGCGTGTAGGTGGATCCTCTAGGTAAATCCGGGGGGTCGTTAACACCAAGGCGTGACGACGAGTGCCCTTGTGGCGCGAAGTTGCAGATACCATGCTTCCAGGAAAATCCTCTAAGCTTCAGTCAAGGCGAAACCGTACCGCAAACCGACACACGTGGGCAGGATGAAAATTCTAAGGCGCTTGAGAGAACTCGGGTGAAGGAACTCGGCAAATTGACACCGTAACTTCGGAAGAAGGTGTGCCGCTAGTAGGTGAACCTGTACAAGGGGAGCCCAATGCGGTTGCAAAAAATAGGTGGCTGCGACTGTTTAATAAAAACACAGCACTCTGCAAACACGTCAAGTGGACGTATAGGGTGTGACGCCTGCCCGGTGCCGGAAGGTTAAGTGATGGGGTGCAAGCTCTTGATCGAAGCCCCGGTAAACGGCGGCCGTAACTATAACGGTCCTAAGGTAGCGAAATTCCTTGTCGGGTAAGTTCCGACCTGCACGAATGGCGTAACGATGGCCACACTGTCTCCACCCGAGACTCAGCGAAGTTGAAGTGTTTGTGATGATGCAATCTACCCGCGGCTAGACGGAAAGACCCCGTGCACCTTTACTGTAGCTTTACATTGGACTTTGATGAGATCTGTGTAGGATAGGTGGGAGACTTTGAAGCGGGCGCGCTAGCGTTCGTGGAGTCACCGTTGAAATACCACCCTGATGTTATTGAGGTTCTAACCTTGCCCCGTGATCCGGGGCGGGGACCGTGTATGGCAGGCAGTTTGACTGGGGCGGTCTCCTCCCAAAGAGTAACGGAGGAGCTCGAAGGTACGCTTAGCGCGGTCGGCTATCGCGCTGAAAGTGCATTGGCAAAAGCGTGCTTAACTGCGAGACTGACAAGTCGAGCAGGTGCGAAAGCAGGACAAAGTGATCCGGTGGTTCTGTATGGAAGGGCCATCGCTCAACGGATAAAAGGTACGCCGGGGATAACAGGCTGATTCCTCCCAAGAGTTCATATCGACGGGGGAGTTTGGCACCTCGATGTCGGCTCATCACATCCTGGGGCTGTAGCCGGTCCCAAGGGTATGGCTGTTCGCCATTTAAAGTGGTACGTGAGCTGGGTTTAAAACGTCGTGAGACAGTTTGGTCCCTATCTGCCGTGGGCGTTGGAAATTTGAAGGGGGCTGCTCCTAGTACGAGAGGACCGGAGTGGACGCACCTCTGGTGTACCGGTTATGACGCCAGTCGTATTGCCGGGTAGCTATGTGCGGAAGAGATAACCGCTGAAAGCATCTAAGCGGGAAACTCGCCTTAAGATAAGATTTCCCGGGGACTTGATCCCCCTGAAGGGTCGTCCGAGACCAGGACGTTGATAGGCTGGGTGTGTACGGTCAGTAATGGCCTTAGCTAACCAGTACTAATTGCCCGTGCGGCTTGATCCTATAACCTTGAAGGGTTATTGGGCATAAGCGCCAACAATCGAATTCATGCTTTACTTCTTCCATATTGGCCGGCATCCAGCGCAAGTTGAATGCCGGCAACCCTATTGCTTAGCAGCCATAGCGAGTTGGACCCACCCCTTCCCATTCCGAACAGGGCCGTGAAACGACTCAGCGCCGATGATAGTGCGGATTACCCGTGCGAAAGTAGGACACTGCTAGGCTCCTTATCCGCAGAAAAGCCCTCCTCGTGAGGGCTTTTTTGTTTGTGTCGCCGATTTTCATTTCATAACTCGGCCAGCGGACCGGGCAGCGCGCTTTTCCCAACCAGGCGATTGGAAACCGGGTGCTGGCGGTCGCGAGGAGGCGAGGTCCGAACGCACGGCTCGCGGTAGAACGTCTGCGACGGCCGGCGCCGATACAAATGTTGCGTTGCGCGCAGAACGGGCCGCCCTAGTGCATTTCGCCCTGTCACGCTTGCCGTGAGCCTGGCCTGAGGTGAGTGCCGCTGACCTTAGCGCGCAGACTACGGCGCCCGCCGCGGCAAATAGCGGCGTCCCCAGTCCTCCAGCACTTTCAAATTGAGCGATACTTTGCTAAAATCAAAGCCCTTTTTGCGAGTGGGCTGGAGTGGGCTTTATGCCCATTTTTTATTTGTATCGCTGAAATTACATGGATTTCGCGCAGTTATTGGATACCACGGTGAGCGGCCTCGGCTATGAGCTGGTGGCGTGGGAGCGCTCGGGCAAAGGCAGCCTGCTGCGGATATTCGTGGATAAGCCGGGCGGAATCGAGATCGACGACTGCGCGCGCGTAAGCCAGCAATTGTCGCGCGTGATGGAGGTGGAGGGTATTGCATACGACCGGCTGGAAGTTTCGTCGCCGGGTCTGGACCGGGTCTTGCGCAAGAACGAGGATTACGTGCGGTTCGCCGGCGAAAAGGCGCGCTTGAAGCTGCGCCTCGCAATGGATGGGCAGCGCAATTTTGTCGGCACGCTGCGTGCCGTGAATGACGGGAAACTGGAATTGGAAGTAGACGGGAAATTGCTCGCGCTGGACCTGGGCAATATTGAAAAAGCACGTCTGGTTCCGAACATTTAGGAGGCGAATATGAGTCGCGAATTGCTGTTGCTGGTTGACGCTTTGGCAAGAGAGAAAAACGTCGACAAGAACATCGTTATCGGTGCGCTGGAACTGGCGCTCGCGTCGGCGACGAAAAAACGCTTCACCGACGATATCGACGTGCGCGTCGAAGTGGACCCCGCAACGGGAGAGTTCAAATCCTTTCGCCGCTGGCAGATCGTTGCCGACGAGGCGCTCGAGGCGCCGGAGCGCCAGTTGACGCTGGAAGAGGGGCGCAAGCGCAATGCCGAGATCGAGCTCGAACAGTTCGTCGAAGAGCCGTTGCCGGCGGTGGAATTCGGCCGCATCGGGGCGCAAGCGGCCAAGCAGGTGATACTGCAGAAGATCCGCGACGCGGAACGCGAGCAGATCCTCAGCGATTTTCTGGCGCGCGACGAGCATCTCGTCACGGGTGTGATCAAGCGCATGGAACGCGGCAGCGCGATTATCGAGTCCGGCCGCGTGGAGGCCTTGCTGCCGCGCGACCAGATGATCCCGAAGGAAAACCTGCGTCCGGGCGACCGCGTGCGTGCGTACCTGTGGAAAGTCGACCGCGTCAGCCGCGGGCCGCAGATCGTTTTGTCGCGCATCACGCCTGAGTTCCTGACCAAATTGTTCGAGCTCGAAGTACCGGAGCTCGAAGACGGCCTGCTTGAGATCAAATCGGCCGCGCGCGATCCGGGTTCGCGGGCGAAGATCGCCGTGAAATCGAACGATCCGCGCATCGACCCGATCGGCACCTGTGTGGGCATGCGCGGCTCGCGCGTGCAGGCAGTGACCTCCGAACTCGGCGGCGAGCGCATCGACATCATTTTGTGGTCGGCCGATCCCGCCCAGTTCGTGATCAACGCGCTGGCGCCGGCCGAAGTCAGCAAGATTACGGTGGATGAAGAGAAGCACAGCATGGACATCGTGGTCGACGAGGAAAATCTTGCGCAGGCGATCGGGCGCACGGGCCAGAACGTGCGGCTCGCGAGCGAACTCACCGGTTGGGAACTCAACCTGATGACGCTCGAGGAATCGCAGAAGAAAAGCGAGGAAGAGTCGGCGACCATCCGCAATCTCTTCATGGAAAAACTCGACGTCGACCAGGAAGTCGCGGACATACTCGTGCAGGAAGGCTTCGGCACGCTCGAGGAAGTCGCTTACGTGCCGGTCGCCGAGATGCTGGAAATCGAATCGTTCGACGAAGATACGGTCAACGAATTGCGCAGCCGCGCGCGCAACGCGTTGCTCACGCAGGCCATCGTGACCGAAGAGAAACTCGAGCACGACGTCGAGGATTTGCTGACGCTGGAGGGCATGGACAATCAAGTCGCACGCCAGCTTGCCGAAAAGGGCGTAATCACGAAGGAAAATCTTGCGGATCTTGCAACTGACGACCTGGTCGAAATGACCGGGATAGACGCCGAGCGCGCCAAGCAGCTCATCATGACCGCTCGCGCGCCATGGTTCGCATAATTACACCCGGAGTTCACCATGGCACAGATCAACGTTACACAGTTCGCGAAGGAACTCGGTCTGCCGATCGAATTGCTGATCGAGCAACTGCAGACTGCCGGCGTCAAGAAAAAGCTCGCTGACGACACGGTCCTTACCGAAAAAGACAAGACGCAGCTGCTCGACTATCTGCGGCAGTCGCATGGCGCGCGTGAAGCCAAGAACAAGATCACGCTGACGCGCAAGCAAACGACCGAGATCAAGAAGTCGGACAGCACGGGCAAGGCGCGCACCATCCAGGTCGAGGTGCGCAAGAAGCGCGTGCTCGTCAAGCGCGATGCCGTTGTCGAGGCGCCGCCCGTTGCGGTTGCGCCCGCCGCGCCCGCGGGCCCGGTACCCGTGGTGGACGCCGAGCAAATGGCGAAGCGCGAAGCAGAGGCCAAGAAACAGGCCGAGCTGATCGCGCTGCAAAGCGAAGAAGTGCAGGAGAAGCAATCGCGCCTCAAGAAAAAGAAGGCGGATGCGGAGCCAGTCGCCGAGGCCCCGGCCGCCGTTGCCGCGCCGGTTGCGCCGGTCGCAGCCCCGGCGCCCGTCGCCGCGCCGCTAGCCGAGGGAACGCTGCACAAGCCGCAGCCGAAACCAGGCGAGAAGCCCAAGGCCGACAAGAAGGCCAAGAAGACCGTCAAAGAAGTTGTGTGGCGGGATGAAAGCGTCAAGCGCCGCTCGATCAAAACACGCGGAGACATGGGCGGCGGCATGGGCTGGCGCACCCGCAAGGACCGCCACGCCAAGCACGACGGCGACGAGCCGGCCGGCGATCACGCATTTGCCGCGCCGCTCGAGCCGATCATCCGCGAAGTCAGCGTGCCCGAAACCATTACGGTTGCGGCGCTCGCGCAGAAAATGTCGGTCAAAGCAGCCGAAGTCATCAAAGTCATGATGAAGCTCGGCACCATGGTGACGATCAATCAGGTCGTGGACCAGGATACGGCAATGATCGTCGTCGAGGAGATGGGCCACAAACCGGTGCGCGCGAAGCTCGACGACCCGGATGCATACCTTGCCGAAGCGCCGCAGCACGAGGAATTGAAACTGGAGGCGCGGGCGCCGGTGGTGACGGTCATGGGTCACGTCGACCATGGCAAGACGTCGCTGCTCGACCACATTCGCCGCACGCGCGTTGCCAGCGGTGAAGCGGGCGGGATCACCCAGCACATCGGCGCGTATCACGTCGAGACGCCGCGCGGGATGATTACGTTCCTCGACACGCCTGGCCACGAAGCGTTTACCGCGATGCGTGCGCGCGGCGCGAAAGTGACCGACCTCGTCATTCTGGTCGTTGCTGCCGACGACGGCGTGATGCCGCAAACGATAGAAGCAATTCATCACGCGAAGGCGGCGAAAGTGCCGATGGTCGTTGCGCTGAACAAGATCGATCGTCCGGAAGCGAATCCCGAGCGCATCAAGCAGGATCTCGCCGGGCAGGAAGTAGTGCCCGAGGAGTGGGGCGGCGACACGATGTTCGTGCCGGTGTCCGCCAAAACGGGTGAAGGCATCGACAAGCTGCTGGAAAGCGTATTGCTGCAGGCCGAGGTGCTGGAACTGAAAGCGGCGAAAGATGCGCCGGCCAAAGGAATAGTGATCGAAGCGCGCCTCGACAAGGGCCGCGGCCCGGTGGCGACCGTGCTCGTGCAATCAGGAACGTTGAAGCGCGGCGACGTCGTGCTCGCCGGCGCGGTGTTTGGGCGGGTGCGCGCGATGCTCGATGAAACCGGCAAGGCAGTCGACAGCGCCGGTCCGTCGATTCCCGTGGAAATCCAGGGCATGTCCGACGTGCCGGCAGCCGGTTCGGACGTGCTGGTCCTCGGCGACGAGCGCAAAGCGCGTGAAATCGCGTTGTTCCGGCAGGGCAAGTTTCGCGACGTCAAGCTCGCGCTGCAGCAGTCGAGCAAGAGTGAAAACCTGTTCGAGCAGGTCGGCGAGGCAGGCAAGAAAACGCTGTCGATCATCATCAAGTCCGACGTGCAGGGCTCCTACGAAGCGATGGCGCACGCGCTGCCCAAGATTTCGACGGACGAAGTCAAGGTCAACATCGTGCATTGCGGCGTCGGCGGCATCACCGAATCCGACGTCAATCTCGCGCTCGCATCGAAAGCCGTCATCATCGGCTTCAACACGCGCGCCGATGCGATGGCGCGCAAGCTCGCCGAATCGGCGGGCGTCGACATTCGTTATTACAACATCATTTATGAAGCGCTCGACGACGTGAAGGCGGCGTTGTCCGGCATGCTCACGCCCGAGAAAAAAGAGAGCGTTCTCGGCATGGTCGAAGTCCGGCAGGTGTTCAAGATCTCCAAGGTCGGGACCGTCGCCGGCTGCATGGTGCTCGACGGCCTGGTGCGCCGCAGCGCCAAGGTGCGCGTGTTGCGCGACAACGTGGTCATCCATGACGGCGAGCTCGATTCGCTGAAGCGCTTCAAGGACGACGCGCGCGAGGTCAAAGCCGGGTTCGATTGCGGCTTGTCGGTGAAGAATTTCGGCGACCTGAAAGTAGGCGACCAGCTCGAGGTATACGAGGTCGTCGAGGTGGCGCGCACGCTGTGAAGCGCGAGGGGTGGATGGGCCATTTTGCCTGACGCCTCACGCTTCACGCCTTTACGGCGCAGCTTATGCCCCGCGATTTTTCCCGCACGCTGCGCGTGGCCGAGCAGATTCAGCGCGATCTGGCTGAACTGCTGCGCACGGAAGTCAAGGATCCGCGCATCGGCATGGTCACGCTGACCGATGTCGAAGTGACTTCGGATTACGCGCACGCCAAAGTTTTCTTCACGATGCTGGGCGACGCCGACCAGATTTCAGCAGCGACCGAGGGACTTAATCGAGCGGCCGGATTTTTGCGTCACGAGCTCGGCCATCGGATCAAGCTGCGCAGCATTCCGCAGCTCCACTTCATCCACGATGAATCGGTCGAGCGCGGCGTGCGGTTGTCGCAATTGATCGACGCGGCGGTCAGCGGCGATGATGGCGGCACAAAGAAAAAGCGCGCCTGAACCGGCGCCGGCGCGACTTTGATCCAGCCTGTGCGAGTTCGCCGCGCCGTCGATGGCGTGCTGCTGCTCGATAAACCCACGGGCATTACTTCGAACGCGGCAATTCAGCAGGTAAAGCGCCTGTTTGCGGCAGCCAAAGCCGGCCACGTGGGCACGCTCGACCCGCTGGCCAGCGGGTTGCTGCCGGTGTGCCTCGGCGAAGCCACCAAGTTTTCGACCGACGCGTTCAGTGCGGACAAAAGCTACGACGCGGAAGTGTTGCTCGGCGTAACGACGACTACCGGCGATCGTGAAGGCGAGGTGCTCGCGCGGAAACCTGTCGAAGTTACGCGCGACCAGCTCGTTGCAGTGCTGGCGACGTTTACGGGCGTGCTGGCACAGACGCCGCCCATGTACAGCGCGCTCAAACGCGACGGCAAGCCACTCTACGCATACGCGCGCGCGGGGCTGACGGTCGAGCGCGCGCCGCGCAGCATCACGATACATGGCATCACGCTGCTCGATTTCGCGGGTGACCGGTTCACGATCAATGTGAATTGCACCAAGGGAACCTATATCAGGGTGCTGGCCGAAGACATAGGCGCCGCGCTGGGTTGCGGCGCGACGCTGGCGGGATTGCGGCGCACGCAGGTCGGGAACTTCGGACTGGCGGATGCCGTGAGCCTGGCGGAACTCGAGCAGTTGCCTGAGGCGCAGCGAACGGACCGTTTGCTGCCCGTCGATAGCCTGGCTGACGGTTTGCCGGCGCTGGAGCTGGAAACGGACGCCGTGACGCGAATTCTGCAGGGTCAGGGCGCCCAGATCGATATTCGCGACGATATCAGCGGTCTGGTGCGTTTGTATGGACCCGAACGGCGCTTCCTGGGTCTGGGGGAACTCGACACGAACTGGACGCTTGTTGCCGAAGCGCCTGGTGGCAACATCCCAGTCGGCTTCCTCTGCGGCTGGCGCGCCCAGTACAACGTCCTAAAATTGCTTGAGAAAGCCGCGAGTTACGGGTTAAAATAGCGGACTTTGCAAGTGGAGATGAGAATGCCAACCAGCGGCACGCAAAAAGCGCAGATCGTTAAAGATTACCAGCGCAAGCAATCCGACACCGGTTCGCCGGAAGTGCAGGTTGCTCTGCTGTCGGCCCGTATCACCGAATTGACCGAGCATTTCAAAGTGCACGTGAAGGACCACCACTCGCGCCGCGGCCTTCTGCGCATGGTGAGCCAGCGGCGCAAGCTGCTCGATTATCTGAAACGCTCGAACGTTGAAAAATATCGCGCCCTGATCGATCGCCTCGGTCTGCGCAAGTGATTCCACCGTGGTGTCGGTGGTAGAGATTGCGGTTGCATGAGTGGCCGGCCCGGCATTGCGTCCAGGACGGCCATGTTTGGCGGTCGTTACAAAATGAGAGGACAAGTCCCCTCATACTCCCCTGAACACGGCCTGTTGCAGAGCATTTTGCAACAGGCTTGTTACATCAGCGCCTGTATTTTGATACTCCCGCCCGCGCGATTGCCGTGCGGCCAAACCGTGGCATAAAAGGATACGACAGTGAGCCCAATCAAGAAAACCATCATGTGGGGGCGTCATAAGCTGACGCTCGAAACCGGCGAAATCGCACGCCAGGCCAGCGGCGCCGTAGTGGTGACCCTGGAAGATACCGTAGTGTTGGTAACCGTCGTCGGCACGGAAATCCGCCGCCGAAGGCAAAGATTTTCTGCCGCTGACGGTCGATTACCAGGAACGCACCTATGCCGCCGGAAAAATTCCAGGCGGCTTTTTCAAGCGCGAAGGGCGCCCGTCGGAAAAAGAAATTCTGACTTCACGCCTGATCGACCGGCCGATCCGCCCGCTGTTTCCGGATGGCTACTACAACGAAGTTCAGGTCGTCGCGACGGTCATGTCGTCGAACAACGAGATCGACTCCGACGTCCCGGCGATGATCGGAACTTCGGCGGCGCTCGCCGTCTCCGGCATTCCTTTCAATGGCCCGATCGGCGCCGCGCGCGTGGGCTACGCCGATGGCCAGTACGTGCTCAATCCGACTGCGACCGAGCTCAAAACCAGTCAGCTGAACCTCGTCGTCGCCGGCACGCAGCCGGCGGTGCTCATGGTGGAATCGGAAGCCAACGAGTTGTCCGAGGACGTGATGCTCGGCGCCGTCATGTTCGGCCACGAGCAGATGCAAGCTGTCATCGAAGCAATCAACCAGCTCGCCGACGAAGTGAACAATCCAGTCTGGGATTGGGCGCCCCCCGCCAAGGATGAAACGCTGGCCTCGCGTGTCGCCCAGCTCGCCGAGAGCGATCTGAATGCGGCGTTCCAGGTCAAGCAAAAGCAGGCGCGCTCGGAAGCCATCGACAATATCTGGCGCCGCGTGTTCGATGAAGTCGGCGTAGGCAAGGAAGGCGGCCCCGACGGCAACGCAGTCAAGGAAATCTGTTTCGCGCTCGAGTCGAAGATCGTGCGCAGCCAGATACTGAACGGCGAACCGCGTATCGACGGCCGCGACACGCGCACGATCCGTCCTATTTCGATCCGCTCGGGCGTGCTGCCGCGCGCGCATGGCTCGGCGTTGTTCACGCGCGGCGAGACGCAGGCGCTGGTAGTTGCGACACTGGGCACGTCGCGCGACGAGCAGCGCATCGACGCGCTGATGGGCGAATACACCGACCGTTTCATGCTTCACTACAACATGCCTCCGTATGCGACCGGTGAGACCGGCCGCGTCGGCTCGCCCAAGCGGCGTGAAATCGGCCACGGCCGGCTCGCCAAGCGCGCGCTGCTGGCGGTGCTGCCCGTCGGCGGAGGAATTCGGCTATTCGATGCGCGTCGTATCGGAAATCACTGAATCCAACGGTTCGAGCTCGATGGCGTCGGTATGCGGCGGCTGTCTTGCGCTGATGGACGCGGGCGTGCCTTTGAAGGCGCACGTCGCGGGTATCGCGATGGGCCTCATCAAAGAAGGCAACCGGTTCGCCGTGCTGTCGGACATCCTGGGTGACGAAGATCATCTCGGCGACATGGACTTCAAAGTCGCCGGCACCGAGAAGGGCATCACCGCATTGCAGATGGACATCAAGATCACCGGCATCACCAAGGAGATCATGCATGCGGCGCTGGTGCAGGCGCAGGAAGGCCGCATCCACATTCTCGGCAAAATGAAGTCCGCGCTCGAAACGCCGCGCACCGAACTCTCCGCATACGCGCCGCGCATGATCACGATCAAGATCAAGCCGGAGAAAATCCGCGACGTAATCGGCAAGGGCGGCGCGGTAATCCGCGCGCTCACCGAAGAAACCGGCACGTCGATCGATATCGCGGACGACGGCACTGTCACGATCGCCTGCGTTTCGTCCGAAGGCGGCGAGCTTGCGCGGCGGCGCATCGAGGAAATCACCGCCGACGTCGAAGTCGGCCGCGTGTATGAAGGCACCGTGTTGAAGCTGCTCGATTTCGGCGCGATCGTCAGCGTATTGCCGGGCAAAGACGGCTTGCTGCACATCTCGCAGATCGCCAACGAGCGCGTCAATGCAGTCGCCGATCATCTGAAGGAAGGCCAGTCGGTTCGCGTCAAGGTCATCGAAGCGGACGAGAAGGGTCGCCTGCGTCTGAGCATGAAAGCCGCCGCGGCCGAAACGCAGCAGGCGCAGCCGCAAACCGTGCAATAACCGCCAGTACAAGCAATTAACGTAGGCAATAAAAAAGGGCAGCCTGGCTGCCCTTTTTTTATGCTGCGACGGTCTGCGTTATTTTGCTACTTGTTTCTCTCTCAACTCGTCGAGCGTTTTGCAGTCGATGCACAGCGTCGCGGTAGGGCGTGCTTCGAGGCGCTTCAGCCCGATTTCGACCCCGCAGCTGTCGCAGTAGCCGTATTCGCCGGCGTCGATCTTGACGTATGGTCTCGTCGATCTTCTTGATGAGCTTGCGTTCGCGGTCGCGGTTCCGCAGCTCGAGCGACATGTCCGATTCCTGGCTCGCGCGGTCGTTCGGATCGGCGAATATCGTCGCTTCGTCCTGCATCGTATGGACGGTGCGGTCGATGTCCTGGGACAGCTCGCGCTTCATTTCCGCGAGCATGTTTCTGAAATGCGCGAGTTGCTTGGAATTCATATATTCCTCGCGCGCTTTCGGCTTGTAGGGCTGGTGCGGCTTGTGCAATTCTGCTGCCATGAGCTCTTCCGATTCTTCAAAAATGGTGCGTTTTATAGCAGAAATACCCGCGCTCAGCAAGTCATTGTGCCGGTCGTGAGTGCCGGCCGGATTGCATTGACCCCTGCGGGGCGGTAGGGGTATATTACGCGCCTTTAGTTCCGGCGTAACATCGGTTTGGCGCCGGTGGGAACCTGCACTATGACGGCTTTATTCGGGGTGTAGCGTAGCCTGGTAGCGCGCCTGGTTTGGGACCAGGATGTCGGGAGTTCAAATCTCTCCACCCCGACCACATTTGAGTATCCGCGGGAGTGCCCGTAGCTCAACCGGATAGAGCACCGGCCTTCTAAGCCGGGGGTTGTGGGTTCGAGTCCCGCCGGGCGCACCAAATACAGCAGTGCCGCAACGTTTTCGATGGTGGCCTTAGCTCAGCTGGTAGAGCATTGGATTGTGATTCCAAGGGTCACGGGTTCAAGCCCCGTAGGCCACCCCATCTTTCCTGACGTGCCGTGTCCTGGCGGCCCGTTTAACGCGTCGTCGAGGCAGTTTTCACCGCCGCCGCGCGGCTCAGAAACGCTCGTCGCTGCGCAGGTAACGCCACTGACCTTGCGGCAGGTCTCCCAGCAATACCTTGCCGATGCGCACGCGCTTTAATCCGGTGACCTTGAGTCCGACCAGTTCGCACATGCGACGGATCTGCCGTTTCTTTCCCTCGCGCAGCACGAAGCGCAGCTGATCGTCGTTCTGCCATTTGACCTCGGCGCGCTTGAGCGGCGCGCCGTCGAGACTCAACCCGAAATTCAGCTGGGCAAGGCCCGCGGCGGGCAGCGTGCCTTCGACGCGCACCAGGTACTCTTTTTCGATGCCCGAGCTTTCGCCGATCAATTGCTTGGCAATGCGGCCGTCCTGGGTCAGGACCAGCAGCCCGGTCGAATCGATATCGAGACGGCCTGCCGGCGCGAGCCCTTTCAGTTGGGCGGGCGTAAAACGCAGCGGCGTGCGGTCGCCTTTAAAATGCGATTGCGCGCCGATCAGCGTGATCGCGGGCCGGTAGCCCTGCTCAGCTTGTCCCGACACGAAACCAATCGGCTTGTTCAGCAGTACGGTCACGCTTGCTTCCTGCTGCGACTGGGCGGCTTTCGCCAGCGTGATGCGCTGGGTCGGAAAAATGCGGGTGCCCAGTTCGGTAACCGGTATCCCGTCGACGAGAACCCAGCCGCGCTCTATATAGCTGTCGGCTTCGCGGCGCGAGCAGATTCCCTGCTCGGACATCAGTTTCGATACGCGGACTTTTTCCATGGTGATGGCTGGGCGTGCGATGCCGGATTATGCACCGGCGCCGGCGGTAATATTCAGCGCGACCGCTTCGGCGGCTTCGATGCCGTCCACGGCCGCGGACAGTATGCCGCCCGCGTAGCCCGCGCCTTCGCCGGCCGGATACAGCCCGCGCGTGTTGACGCTTTCATAGCGCGCGTTGCGCCTGATACGGATCGGCGAAGATGTGCGGGTTTCGACGCCGGTCAACACGGCGTCATGCATGGCGTAACCCTTGATTTGTTTTTCGAACGCCGGCAGTGCTTCACGAATGGCGTCTGCCGCGTAAGCGGGAATACAGCCACTCAAGTCGGTCATGCGCACGCCCGGCGCATAAGAAGGTGTCACCGTCCCCAGCGTCGTCGAGGCGCGCTGCGCAATGTAATCACCGACCAGTTGGGCGGGCGCACAGTAGTTGCGGCCGCCTGCTTCGAATGCGCGGCTTTCCCACTGACGCTGGAACTCGATGCCCGCCAGCGCGTGTCCCGGAAAATCGGCAGGCGTAATTCCAACCACGATGCCCGCATTGGCGTTGCGTTCGGTGCGCGAGTACTGGCTCATCCCGTTCGTCACTACGTGGCCGGGCTCGGAAGCGGCGGCCACGACCGTGCCGCCCGGGCACATGCAAAAGCTGTAGACGGAGCGGCCGTTGCCGCAATGATGCACGAGCTTGTAGTCGGCGGCGCCCAGCAGCGCGGAGCCGGCAAATTTGCCGTAACGCGCACGGTCGATGAGCGACTGCGGATGCTCGATGCGAAAGCCGATCGAAAAAGGCTTGGGCTCGATGTGCACGCCGCGCGCGCCGAGCATCTCGAACGTATCGCGCGCGCTGTGGCCGACCGCGAGTACGACGTGGTCTGCGGCAATGGTCTCGCCGTTTGCCAGCGTCACGCCGCGAACCTGCCCGTTCTCGATGTTTACATCGGTCACCTTGCATTGGAACCGGATCTCGCCGCCGAGCGCATGAATCGAGTTGCGCATGTTTTCCACCATGCCCACCAGCCGGAACGTGCCGATGTGAGGTTTGCTCACGTACAGGATTTCCGCGGGTGCGCCGGCTCTTACGAACTCGGTCAACACCTTGCGGCCGAGAAAGCGCGGGTCCTTGATCTGGCTGTAGAGCTTGCCATCGGAAAAGGTGCCGGCGCCGCCTTCGCCGAACTGAACATTCGATTCGGGATTCAAGATGGACTTGCGCCACAAACCGAACGTGTCTTTGGTGCGCTCGCGTACCGCCTTGCCGCGCTCGAGTATCAGCGGACGAAATCCCATCTCCGCGAGTATGAGACCCGCAAACAGCCCGCACGGGCCGGTGCCGATCACCACCGGCCGCGATGCTAGCTTCGCCGGAGCTTGAGCAACGGCCCGGTAATCCATGGCGGGCGTGCGCGTGATATGGCGCTCGTCCTTCAAGCGTTGCAGCACCGTTGCCTCATCGGCGACTTCGACGTCAACGGTGTAGATAAATACGATCGCGGAACGCCGGCGCGCATCGACGCCGCGGCGGAAAATAGCGTAATTCAGCAGTTCGTTCGCGTCGATGCCAAGGCGCGCGACGATGCTCTTACGGAGCGCATCCTCGGCGTGCTCGAGCGGCAGCTTGATTTCGGTGAGTCTGAGCATGGCTGTTGGTTGGAGCGCCTTGCGCTAAAAACAGATGCGCGCGGCCGGGAGCACCCCCGCGCGCACGGCGGACCGGATTTAGCGCGCTTTCAGTATCCGTTGCTTTTCACGCTGCCAGTCGCGTTCCTTGTCGGCCTGTCGCTTGTCGTGCTGTTTTTTGCCTTTCGCAAGTCCGACGGCGAGCTTTATTTTGCCGCGCTTGAAATGCATATCGAGCGGCAGCATCGTGTAGCCCGCACGCTCGACGCTGCCGATCAGTTTGTTGATCTCCTCTTTGTGCAACAAGAGCTTTCTGGTGCGCACGGGATCGGGCTGGAAATGCGTAGACACGGTCGCCAGCGGGCTGATATGACAGCCGATCAAATAGATTTCGCCGTTGCGCACGATCACGTAAGCCTCTTTGAGCTGCAGGCGGCCGGCGCGTATCGACTTCACTTCCCAGCCTTCGAGTTCGATGCCCGCTTCGAACCGCTGCTCCACGAAATAATCGTGAAAGGCCTTTTTATTTTGTGCGATGCTCATGTGGGGTATAGTGCCGTCAGTCGCGAATTGTAGCAGCAACCCTCCGGCGCTCGCCGGCATTACACTTATCAACCGGCCATGGCGCAAGTAATAAAATCGGTGCTGGTCGCGCACCCGGCGCTGCGCATGTTCGAGCTCGTCGATGCGGTCGAAAAATATCCCGAGTTTCTGCCGTGGTGCGGCGCCAGCGAGTGCAGCTACCGCGATGCGGGCGTCACCCGCGCGACGCTGCACATCAATTACCGCGGTATACGCCAGAGCTTCAGCACTGAAAACGTGAAAACGCCGCCCACGCTGATGCAGATCAGGCTCATCGAGGGGCCGTTCAAGATGCTCGAAGGCAGTTGGCGCTTTACCGATCTGGCCGGGCAGGGCTGCAAAGTCGAGCTGAGCCTGCGCTATGAATTTTCGAGCCGCCTGCTCGAGAAGCTGATCGGACCGGTATTCGGCTACATCGCGAACAGCATGGTCGACGCCTTCGTCAAGCGTGCGCAAACCCTGTATGGATGAAGTGCCCGGCCCGACAATCGAAATTGAGATCGTCTACGCGCTGCCGCAAAAACAGTATGTGCAGACGCTGAGGGTTCCGGTGGGCGCGACAATCGCGCAGGCGCTCGAGCGATCCGGCATCCGGCATCGACATCCCGAAATCATCCCGGGCTCTGCTGCCGTCGGCATATTTGGAAAACGCGCCGACTTGTCGGCGGTCCTGCACGACCGCGACCGGATCGAAATTTACCGGCCGCTGATTGCGGACCCGAAGCAGGCGCGGCGCGCGCGCGCGATACGCCGGGTGAAACCGGCGCGCTGAGTGCGCGCCGGAATAGCGGTTATTTCTTGTTGCACCACGCGTCGACGGATTTTTGCGCGCCTGCAAGTTCGGCCGGCCGGTCCTTGTCTTCGAGCACAATGCGTTCGCCGGTCTTGGGGTCCGAGCGCGCGATACGCTGACCGTCCTGCAAAGCACGCAGTTGTGAGCGCGCGTCCGCACAGTTACGTTCGGCTTCCTTGGCGTCCGCCTGCGCCTTGTCCGCTTTTTTCTCCGCCTCCTGGCGCTCGAGCGCGCGTTTTTTGAAGTCGGCATCGCGCTCGGTAAGCGATTTGGCCGGCGCAGGCGCACTGGAGCCGGCCGCAGGGCCCGGACCCGCGCCGCTTTTCATCAGTCTATTTTCTTTTACCGTGTCGGGCGGACAGTACTGCGCAAACGTCTTTGCGCCTTTGGCGTCGATGCATTCCATCAACTGGGCGGAAGCGGCGCCCGCGGTCAGCAACAACACACAGCCCGTCAGCACTTGTTTCATCGGTTTGTCCTCTGTGGTGTAGCGCGCATTTTTCTGGCTAATGCGCCCGGTGCAAGTGATAGCAAGCTAGCGATTCCGGCGCCGCTCGTCAATGTATTGGAACACGTTTAACGCCCGGGCTTGCTTGGCGGTTTACGTCGCTTTGCGTATAATGCCGATTTGCGAGGGAACGCCAGATGCGAGTGGTCCAAAAAGCCCTGACCTTCGACGATGTTCTGCTGATTCCTGCCCACTCCACCATCCTGCCCCGCGATGTAAGCCTGACCACCCGGCTCACGCGTACCATCAGTCTCAATATTCCGCTGCTGTCCGCCGCCATGGACACGGTAACCGAGTCGCGCTTGGCGATTGCCATCGCGCAGGAAGGCGGAATCGGGATAATTCACAAGAACATGACTGCCCGCGCACAAGCCGCGGAGGTAGCGAAAGTCAAACGCTTTGAAAGCGGCGTCGTCAAAGACCCGATCACCATTACGCAGGACATGAAAGTGCGCGACGTGCTCGCGCTGACGAACCAGCACAAAATTTCCGGGCTGCCCGTTATCGATTCGAGCGGCCGCGTGGTCGGCATCGTGACCAACCGCGATCTGCGGTTTGAAACCAATCTCGGCCAACCGGTTAAAAATATCATGACGCCGCGCTCGCGGCTCGTCACCGTGCGCGAAGGCGCGACGCGCGAAGATGCGATGGCGCTGATGCACAAGCATCGCCTCGAGCGCGTGCTGGTCGTCACGAAGAACTTCGACCTGCGCGGATTGATTACGGTCAAGGATATTCAGAAATCGACCGAGCATCCGAACGCCTGCAAGGATAAGCTGGGCCGCTTGCGCGTGGGCGCTGCGATTGGCGTCGGCGAAGGCACTGAAGAACGCGCAGCCGCCTTGATCGAAGCCGGCGCCGACGTCGTGGTAGTCGATACGGCCCACGGGCACGCGCAGGGCGTGCTCGACCGCGTCAAATGGGTCAAGAAGACATTTCCAAAAGCGCAGGTCATCGGCGGCAATATTGCAACGGCGAACGCAGCCAAGGCGCTGGTCGACCACGGCGCGGACGCGGTCAAGGTCGGCATCGGCCCCGGGTCCATCTGCACGACCCGTATCGTCGCCGGCGTGGGCGTGCCGCAAATCAGCGCGGTGCAGAACGTCGCCAAAGCGCTGGCAAAGTCCGGTATTCCGTTGATCGCCGATGGCGGCATCCGGTTTTCCGGCGATATCGCCAAAGCGCTCGCGGCCGGCGCGCACTCGGTGATGATAGGCGGGCTGTTTGCCGGCACCGAAGAGTCGCCCGGCGACACGGAGCTGTATCAGGGCCGCTCGTACAAGTCATATCGCGGCATGGGCTCGCTGGGCGCGATGCAGCAGGGCGCCGCCGACCGCTATTTTCAGGATGCCGAGGAGGCGACGGAAAAACTCGTGCCCGAAGGCGTCGAAGGCCGCGTGCCGTACAAAGGCGGCGTAGTGCCGCTGATCCAGCAGTTGATGGGCGGCCTGCGCGCCAGCATGGGCTACACCGGCTGCAACGCGATCGAGGAAATTCGCAGCAAGGCGGAATTCGTCGAAATCACGCATGCCGGCATTCGCGAATCCCATGTGCACGACGTGCAGATTACGAAGGAAGCGCCGAACTATCGTGTCGAGTAACGATCGTCATCAGACTTGATGCCATCGGCAACGCAGCGCGCGTTGCCGCTTTTTTTCGAACCTCGAATGATTCAGTGCGAAGTCTGACATGCCGCATCAAAAAATTCTGATCCTTGATTTCGGCGCGCAATACACGCAATTGATCGCGCGGCGCGTGCGCGAGGCGAAAGTCTATTGCGAACTGCATCCCCACGACGTGACGGACGACTTCGTGCGTGAATTCGCGCCGGCCGGCATCATATTGTCGGGCGGTCCCGCGTCGGTGTGGGAAGGCGGCACGCCGCGCGCCCCCAAGGCCGTGTTCGAGCTGGGCGTGCCCGTGCTCGGCATCTGTTACGGCATGCAAACGATGGCAGACCAGCTCGGCGGAAAAGTGGAAAGCGGAACCGTCCGCGAATTCGGCTATGCCGAAGTGCGCGCGCGCGGCCACTCGGCATTGTTCAAAGACATCCAGGATCGTGCGAACGCCGACGGGCACGGATTGCTTGATGTCTGGATGAGCCACGGCGATAAGGTCACGGCGTTGCCGGCGGGTTTCAAGGTGATTGCGAGCAACGCTGCGTGCCCGATTGCGGGGATGGCCGACGAAGCAAGACGGTTTTACGGCGTGCAGTTCCATCCCGAGGTTACGCACACGCTGCAGGGCAAAGCCATAATCGATCGTTTCGTGCGCGATATCTGCAAGCTCGACGGCGACTGGAGCATGCCGGGTTACGTCGATGAAGCGATCGGCAAGATACGTTCGGCAGTCGGCGCCGAAGAAGTGCTCCTTGGATTATCGGGAGGAGTCGATTCGGCGGTGGCGGCGGCGTTGTTGCATCGCGCGATCGGCAAGCAGCTGACCTGCGTTTTCGTCGACAACGGGCTGCTGCGCTTGAACGAGGCGACGCAGGTGATGCAGACGTTCGCGAGCGGGCTGGGCGTCAAGGTCATACATGTCGATGCCAGCCGGCATTTTCTCGATGCGCTCGCCGGCGTCGAAGATCCCGAGCAGAAGCGCAAGATCATCGGCCGCGTATTCGTGGAGGTGTTTCAACGCGAGTCGGCGAAACTGCCCGCGGTGAAATGGCTCGCGCAGGGCACCATCTATCCGGACGTCATCGAATCGGCCGGGGCGAAAACCAAAAAAGCGCACACGATCAAGTCGCACCACAACGTCGGCGGTCTGCCCGAAACGCTCCACCTTAAATTGCTGGAGCCGCTGCGCGAACTGTTCAAGGACGAAGTGCGCGAACTCGGTCTGTCGCTCGGGCTGCCGCGCGAGATGGTGCATCGCCATCCGTTCCCGGGCCCCGGCCTGGGCGTGCGCATACTGGGCGAAGTAAAGCCCGCATACGCGGATTTGTTGCGGCGAGCGGATGCGATTTTCATCGACGAGCTGCGCGAGGCCGGCTGGTACGACCGGACTGCGCAGGCGTTCGTGGTGTTTCTGCCGGTGCGTTCGGTCGGCGTGATGGGCGACGGCCGCACCTACGAAAATGTCGTCGCTCTGCGCGCCGTGCAGACTACCGATTTCATGACGGCACAGTGGGCGGAGCTGCCCTATAGCCTGCTCGCCAAAGTGTCGAACCGGATAATCAACGAAGTGCGCGGAATCAACCGCGTGGTTTACGACATATCAGGCAAGCCGCCGGCGACTATCGAGTGGGAATAAGCGAAGTCTGGAGTATCGGGCATTGACCATTACGCTTTACGGCATTAAAAATTGCGACACGATGAAAAAGGCCCGCGCCTGGCTTGCCGGCCATGGCGTCGATTACGTGTTTCACGACTATAAAGTTGCCGGCATCGAGCGTGCGCGGCTCGAGCGGTGGTGCACTGAAGCGGGATGGGAGGTCTTGTTGAATCGCTCCGGCACGACGTTCCGCAAACTGCCTGATGCATCCAAAGCCTCGCTGACTGCCACCAAAGCCATTGGGTTGATGCTGGCGCAGCCGTCGCTGATCAAGCGCCCGGTGCTCGAGCACGCCGGACAACTGACGGTCGGTTTCAAGCCTGAGATCTACCAGCGTGCATTGCGCGTGCCCGCATAAGCGTCCGGACGCCGCGGCGGGGGCAGCCGATCGCCGCCATGTGTCTGTGCAACGGGTCTCGTGATGTCGGATGATCTATACATGCGCGAAGCGCTGACCCTCGCGGCTATCGCTGAAGCGCACGGCGAGGTGCCCGTGGGCGCCGTGGTGGTCAGCGACGGTGCGATTATCGGCCGCGGCTATAACCAGCCCATCATCAGTCACGATCCTTCAGCGCATGCGGAAATAATTGCAATGCGCGACGCCGCAGCGCGAATCGGCAATTATCGCCTCACAGGCTGCGAACTTTACGTAACGCTGGAACCCTGCGTCATGTGCGCCGGCGCCATCATGCACGCCAGGATTGCGCGCCTGGTGTTTGGTGCGGCCGATCCCAAAACCGGGGCCTGCGGCAGCGTCGTGAATCTGTTTTCCGAAGCCTCGTTAAATCATCATGCGACTGTGGTGCCGGGCGTGCTGGCGGCGGAATGCGGCGCGCGACTCAGCGCATTTTTCAGTCAGCGCCGGCAAGCATTGAAGTAGGCGAGGTCGCCCGCATTCGCGTTGCAACATGTTCGATCACAGCCACCGCCGCAGTCTTGGCCTTTACCGCAGGACCGCAAATTGTCGGCTTGGCCATACAAGCTTTAAGCTGTTGAATTGCATACTAGATTAAACTGATGCCCACAATTCTGCCGACTCTGCGCCTATTTGGTGCCTCGTAGGCCTTTAGCTCTTGCGAAATCGTTGTGCGCTGCACTAAAATCGCTTGGTTTGTGCGCTGCAACGACTTAACGGATGAGAAAGGCAGGCGATGAGACTTCAGGACAAGGTAGCGATCATTACCGGCGCGGGACGGGGCATAGGTCAAGCGACCGCCGTCAAATTCGCGACCGAGGGCGCCAAGGTCGTCGTGTGCGACCTCAGTCCGGAGTGGATCGAGCAAACGGTCATGCTCTGCAAAGAAACCCGCGGCGAGGCGATGGGTTATGTCGCCGACGTGCGCGATATCAAGGCCCTGGAAGCGATGGTGGCCGCGACCGTGGCCAAGTGGGGACGCGTCGATTGCCTGGTCAACAATGCCGGCATCGTGCAGGACGCCCAGCTCAAAAACATGACGGAAGAGCAATTCGATCGCGTCATCGAAATCAATCTGAAAGGCGTGTTCAACTGCACGAAGGCGGTCGTGAACACCATGCTGGCGCAGCAATCGGGCGTCATCCTGAACGCATCTTCCATCGTCGGCCTCACCGGCAATTTCGGCCAGACGAATTACGCGGCGGCGAAAGCGGGACTGATCGGCATGGTGAAAACCTGGGCGCGCGAACTGGGGCGCAAAGGCATACGCGCGAACGCGGTATGCCCCGGATTCGTCGGCACGGAAATACTTAAGTCGATGCCGGAGCGCGTGCTGCGCGCGCTCGAGGAAAAAGTGCCGCTGGGGCGTCTCGGCCGGCCCGAAGAGATTGCCAACACGTTTGCCTGGCTCGCTTCGGACGAAGCAAGCTATGTCAACGGCGCGGTGCTTGAAGTCACCGGCGGACTGACGATCTAATCTCTACGCGTCGCGCAGCAACTGCGCAATAAGGCGCGCATTGGGCGCCTTGATCACGCCGCGCTCCGTGATCAGGCCGGTCACCAGCTCGGCCGGCGTTACGTCGAACACCGGATTGCGGACTGCAACGAGCCCCGGCGCCCATATGTTTTCGCGGTAGCCGCGAACTTCCTCCGCGCCGCGTTCCTCAATCGGAATATCCGCGCCTGTCGCGATTTTCGCGTCTATCGTCGACAGCGGGGCCGCGACGTAAAACGGTATCTTGTGGCGGTGTGCGAGCACCGCAACCTGATAGGTGCCGACTTTGTTGGCGACGTCGCCATTGGCGGCGACCCGATCCGCGCCGACGATGACCATATCGATTTCGCCGCGGCTCATCAGGTGCCCTGCGGCATTGTCGGCAATCAGCGTCACCGGAATATCGTCCTGCATGAGCTCCCACGCGGTGAGGCGCGCGCCCTGCAGGAACGGCCTGGTCTCGTCGGCAAAGACACTGATTTTCTTGCCGGCCTCGATTGCCGAGCGGATGACCCCAAGTGCTGTCCCATGGCCTGCCGTCGCGAGTGCGCCCGCATTGCAATGCGTGAGTATCGACGCGCCGTCAGCGACGAGTTCCGCGCCGTAGCTACCCATGCGGCGATTCGCGGCGACATCTTCGGTGGAAATTGCATGGGCTGCGTCGAGCAAACGCTCAGCGCTCTGGCCGGGGGTGATGTCACGGTGTGTTTCCCAGACGCCCCGCATGCGCCCCAGTGCCCAGAAGAGATTGACGGCGGTGGGACGGCTGGCCGCGAGCACGCTAAACGCGCTCTCGAGCCCCGCGTTGAATTCTTCAGCCGAATGCCGCTGCAGGCGCAACGCTTCGAGCGCGATGCCGTACGCGGCGGCGCAGCCGATCGCCGGCGCGCCCCGAACCACCATATCGCGGATGCCTGCCGCGACGGCCGCTGCGGAATCGTAAGCGAGGTAGCGTATTTCACCGGGCAACACGCGCTGGTCGATCATTTCCAGACGGCCGCCGCGCCAGCGCAGCGTATCGAACTTCGACTGAAATTCGGCCATCAGATGACGCGCTCGTTGCCGCCGTCGATGGGAATCTGCGCGCCGGTGGTCTTGGCGAACAACGGGCCGCACATTTCGGCCGCGAGCTGCCGCAACGTCGCGGCTGGTGACTTCCGTCTTCAATACGTTGTTGCGCTTGTACTGCTCGACGGTAAGCCCGTATTGCGCCGCGCGCGCAGCCAAAACGTCCGCGCTCCAGATCGCGGTGTCGAATACCGCATTCGGATGCAGCGTGTTGACGCGGATACTGTCGGCGCCCCATTCGAGCGCCGCCACGCGCGCCAATTGCGTAAGCGCGGCCTTGGAGGCCGAGTAGGCCGCCGCGCCGGGTCCGGGCGCCGGCACATTCTTCGAGCCGATGACCGTCACACGGCCGCCGCGCGGTGCGAGCTTGAGCAGCGGGTGGCACTCGCGCATCAGCATCAGGTTGGAATCGAGATTGATGCTCATCACATTGCGCCAGGCTGCATCGTCGAGCGCGGCGATGGCGGTGCCGGCGGGGAAAATTCCGGCGTTGAGCACGAGCATGTCGAGGCCGCCGTACGCGCGCAGCGCCGAACCCAAAGCGTCGACTACCGCCGGGCGCGACGTAATGTCGCAGCGGACGCCGAGAAAGTCCGGCCGCTTGTATAAAGATTCAACTTTGCCGTCGATATCGAGGCCAACGACGGCGGCACCGCGCGCGTGCAGCGCTTCGACGCATGCCTTGCCGATGCCGGATGCCGCTCCCGTGACGAGCGCGATTTCGCCGGCGAACTGCGGCGCCGCGCCCGCCTTGCGCAGCTTCGCCTGCTCCAGGTCCCAGTATTCGACGTCGAAAATGTCGCGCGCGGGCAGGGCGCGATAGCCGCCCAGCAGCGTTGCGCGCTGGATCACGTCGATCGTGTGATCGTACAGATCGGCGACGATGCGCGCATCCTTAACCGTGCGGCCGACCGCGCAGATGCCCAGCTCGGGATCGACCACGACGCGCGGCGCCGCATCGAGTATCGTCTTGGGGTCCTTGGCCTGTGCGGCATTTTGCGCAAAATATGCCCCGTAGGCAGCTGCAAAATCCTCGACGTTGCGCCCGAGCAACGGCAACCGCTTGGTGCGGATCACGTGATCGGGTGTCGCCGGCCCCTGCTGGCTAAGCGCCGCCACATCGGGACGGCGCGCAAACGACAGTGCGCGATCGTCAGCGGTCGAGGAGACTATCATCGCATTGCCCGCGCAGCGCGAGATGTCGCGACGCAGGCTTGCAATTGCTGCTAGTGGCGGTGCTGCTAATGCCGCTGGCGCCGGCTCCGGCAGTCGCCACGCGTGCTGCTTATCGAGATAGCGCTCGGCCATGTCGACCAGCTCGATCATGCGTTCGTACGATTCGCGCGCGCTGGCGCCAAAAGAAAATATGCCGTGATTGAGGAGCACCATGCCGATCGTGTTTTTGCCGGCCTGCTGCGGGTAAAGTTCCGCGCACAGCCGCGCGAGATCGAATCCCGGCATCACGTATGGAATGACTGCCACTTTGTCGCCGTAAATCTCCGCTATGCGGCGCGCACCGTCGGCCGTGTTGGTAACGGCCAATACGGCGTCGGAGTGCGTGTGATCGACGTATTTGTGCGGCAGCAATGCGTGAAGTATGGTCTCGACCGACGGCGCTGGCGCCGACGCGCGGGTCATGTGGGTGACGAGCTCGTTGACCATCTGCGGATCGCTCAATTGCTTGAGCTTGGCAAGACGCAGCAGGTGCGCCATGCGCACCGGCGAGAAGCCGGCTTCTTCGATGAATTCGAGGTCCCAGCCGCTGCCTTTCACGTACAGGATCTCTTCGTCGTCGCCGACGAGATTATTCTCCCGGATCTTGACGGAGGTGTTGCCGCCGCCGTGCAGCACCAGCGTCTTGTCGCGGCCGAGCAGGCGCGACGTATATACGCGCTGCGCCAGATCGCCCCGATATTCGCCCGCTTCGCTATCCTGCCAAAGGCTTTGCATCGATCTCAATTCCCGCTGTGCTCGTTCGTCGAACGACGGCCACGATTATAATTCAAGCCCATGGAACGCCCGCCACAAGTTACAGTCCGCCGCGTCAGTTGGAGCGACGCAGGAGCGGCGCTGCGCGAAATCCGGGTCGCGGTGTTCGTTCGCGAGCAGCATGTTCCCGAGGAACTCGAATGGGACGGCATGGACGAAAGTTGTCTGCACGTGCTGGCCGAGACCGCAGCGGGCGAGGCGGTGGGCACTGCGCGGCTGCTGCCTGACGCGCACATCGGACGGATGGCGGTACTGCCTGCGTGGCGCAAACGCGGCGTTGGCGGCATGCTGCTGGTCGAATTGATGGTGGCTGCGCGAGAGCGCGGGCAAGACGCGGTCGAGCTCAGCGCGCAAACGCATGCAATCGGTTTTTACCGGCGCTTCGGCTTCGAAGTTTTCGGCGGCGAATACATGGACGCAGGCATCCCCCACCGGATGATGCGCTGCTCCCTGGTCAGGCCGCCGCCGGGCTGAGCGCGGACTCGAGCTGAAAGGTCACCGTCGCAGTTCCGATTTGCACGCCGCCTTCGCCAAAACTGCGCTCGATGAAGCTCACCTGGCGGTGACGGTCGATCAGTAATACCGTCGACGAGCGCGTGCCATAAGCAGGCGAAATGATGAAGGCGGGCGACAGTATGCGTTCGCGCACGACCCCTACGCCGGTTTCCGGCAAGCGGCTATCGGCGGCGACTGTGCGTTCGCCGAGCATGGCGAACAAGGCCTCGACCAATTCGTCGCCGCGGCTATGCAGCAATTCACCCAAGCGCTGCTTGCCGCGTTCGACTTTGGGCCACGGCGTATTGAGCAGATGATTGCTCAGCCCATGCACACCCGGCTCGATGATCTGGCACCCATCGCCGCGGTTCGATAAGAAATGCAAATCCGCCAGATTGCCGGCCAGCAGGTTGAATCCGTTGTACGCACCGGCAGTCTGGATGCACCTGCGCCACATAGTCGGCAGGGCCCGCACGTCCGCGCAGATAATTGGCGACGAGCTCGCCGCGCGAGCGGGTGTTGTTTTTGGCGCCAATGCTGCTGCGAAAGTTCGTCACCGCCGCAAAGGCGCCGGTCCGGGTAACGCCGAGCCAGGTGCCGCCCTGCTCGAGATCGCGCCCGCCGCAGATGCGCGGATCGTCTTCCCAGAATGCAGCGGGCGCCGTGGGACGTGCGTAAGCTTCGTCACGGTTCGCGGCAATTACCAGCGGATACTCGGGGTGGGTCCGGTTGGCGAAGAGTATCAGGCACATCGGCAGGGCTATACGCGGCTTAAGATGGAATAGAGTAAGGCAGGTCCATGAATTCCAATCGCGGACCGGCCGGGGCTTTAAGATGGACCTCACCGCGCTTGAAACTTTCAATGTGCATGACCGCGAGCGCCGCCGGCCGGCCGTCGGGACCGCGCGCGGCATTGACGATCATGCCGGTTGCCTGCTCGCCGGTGTCGGGGCCATACAGTTTATCGCCGGGCTGGGGGAGTTCGTCGTCAGGCGCGGCTGCAAGGTACATGCGCTGCTTCAGTTTTCCCAGGTAATGCATGCGCGCAACGATTTCCTGGCCCGGATAACAACCCTTGGTGAAGCTGACGCCGTTGATGAGGTCGAGATTGGCCATTTGCGGCACGAACTGGTCCTGCGTCGCCGGGGTTACGTACGGAATGCCTGCGCGTATATCGGTCCAATCCCAGAGGTCGGTGCTTAGCGGGTGCAGCTGAGCGGTCAGCGCCTCGGTAAGCGCGTGGCCATGCTCACGGTCGACGACGATCAGGACGCGTGCGGAATCGAGCCGCAGCAGCCGCGCTCCCGGGGCCGCCGCCATCGTGAGCGCCGCAGCGGGCGGGTCGGTAATGAGCGAGGCGAGCACAGGCATTGCATCGGTGCCGGCGGCTCCGAGCAATACGTAATCGTCGCTGGCGTCGCGTACGGTGACCTTGGAGCGCAACACGTACATCGAAAGTCGCCGGCGCGTCGCTTCGCATACGCTGCGCGGCAGCTGCATCGTAAAGCCGGTCTCATCACGCCACAGCAGGAAGCTCGCCAACATGCGCCCTTTTGGGGTGTTGTAGCTGCCGTACACGGCGTGGCCGGGTTGCAGCGCGTTGACGTCGCAGCTCAACTGGCCCTGCAGGAATGCAGCGGCGTCCGCCCCAGTAAATTGAAGCAGTCCGAAGTGAGTTAATGCGGCGACTCCGCTGACCGGCGTTAACGCATCGTTCAACAGCGTAGTACCGCGGCTCGGTGCGTGCTCAGCAACCATAGGTAATGTATGTGGAGTTTGGAAAGCTCCGCAGAAGTGGCCGCGCGCAAAGTCGCGACGAGCGAAAATATTTAGGTGGCATAATTCACAGAGGCAAAAAATACCGTTTAAAAATCATTTGCTTACAAAAATCTATCAAATTGATAGATTTGACAGGGTGGTAAAGCCTGATTCTAATGCCAAATCAGAGGTTTCGGTTACAAGCGGCGTGGGTTTGGAGGCGCATGAAGACGCTCTACGAACAACTCGGTGTGACGCCAATGGCCAGCCAGACTGCCATCCAGCAATCATTTTTCCGTCTCGTCAAAAAAGTCGATCCCGCACATGCGCCGCATCCCGGTGCCGAGCACGCCCGCGCCGAATACACCGCGCTGCAGAACGCTTACCGCACGCTCTCGAATTGCCAGTCCCGTGCGGATTACGACCGCAGCCTGCAGCAACAATCATCCAGCCCGGGTGCAAAAAGAAACGCCTGGCAGGTGGTGCGGCATGAGCGTTGATTTCGCATCAGAGGGGAGTTGCGCATGAAAAGGTCGTTCTACGAGATGCTCGAAATAGCCCGCGATGCGGACCAGGCCCGCATCGACATCGCCTATGCGCACGCCACGGCCAGGCTGAGTTCGGTAGCGTCGCGGGGCGCCGCAGACGCGGTGATCGAAGCGCAACTCATTCGCGACGGCTACCAGATACTCTCTAATCCCGAACGACGTGCACGCTACGATGCCAAATTACTCGACGCCGAATCGGATGTAAAGATCACGCTTTTTCCGGATGACTCTTACGGACGGCGCCGGTTGGGCATAGGTACCGTCGTGCTGGTGGTGTTGTCGTCGATACTCGGCACTATCGTCTACCGCAACCTCTCCACCAAGATGGACGAGGTCCGCGTCGAGCACGTTCAGGCGATAGCGCGGCACAAGGACGAGCAGCCGAAGGCTATCGTGATCGACACCATCCATACGTTGCCGAGCGTCGCCAAAACCGGCGGCGATCCTGCCAAGCGGTAACCTGCGCCAGCATATGAAATCCGGCCTGCTTTCAAGCCCGGCCATGGCGCCTACGTAAAAAAGACTTCCCGTGCTTAAAATCAGCCTGAGGCCGTCACGGTTTCTGGCCGCAATACTTATATTCGCGCATGCGGGTGCCATTGCGCTCGCATTGCTGGTCGACATTCCGCTATGGCTCAAAGTCGTGGCAGTGACCCTGTTGATCATCCAGTGTTTGCTCCTGGCCTGCCGGCAGGCGCTGCTGCTGGGGCCCGATTCGGCGCTCGCGCTCGAAGTTTCCTCCGATCATCAGTTCAGCATGCAGACGCGCGCTTCAGGCTGGAGCGAATATGACGTTTTGGGCACCACGTATGTCACGCCTTATCTGACCGTATTGAATTTGCGCGGGCACGGCGAGCGCGGGGCGCGGCACGTTACGCTGCTGCCGGACAGCCTGCACGCGGAGGATTTCAGAAAGCTGCGCGTCTGGCTGCGGTGGAAAGAGGACCGCGCGAACGCCTGACCACGTGCCGGCAGGCGCCAAAGCCGGTAAGATTGCGCTGCAGAAATCGTTTTTGCACCCGCAATCACACTTCCAGCAGGAAACATTCCCGACATGAACGACAAATTAAGCATGAAAAAAGGCGCCGACCCGTCCGAAACGCTCGCGTGGAATATGAAACTTATCTCGCACCACGAGCTCGCCGGTTTCGGCGGCGTGGGCGAGGGCATCAACATGCAGCTCACGAAAGACGGCAGGCGGATTCTCTGGCTGGCGCACGAGTCGGCGCCGAAGAATTTCACCGGGGTCGATGTAACCGACGTGAAGAATCCGAAGGTCGTCGTGCAGACCGATCTCCCGCACGCGAAAGTCCGCTCCAACTCGCTCGACGTTGTCGGCGACTTGATGGCCGTTGCCTATCAGACGAAAGACTGGGGACTCAAACCCGCGGGGATGGACCTTTTCGATATCAGCAAACCGGAAGAGCCGAAGCTTATTTCACACTTCGATGCGTCCGGGCCGCATTCACGCGGTGCGCACTGCGTCTGGTTCGTCGACGGCGAATACGTGCACCTCTCGTCGGGTGCGCCGGATTTCGAGCCGATCGACCCGAAGGACGACCAGTTCTATCGCATCATCGACGTGCGCAATCCGTCGAAACCAAAGGAAGCCGGCCGCTGGTGGTATCCGGGTACGAGGAAAGGCGACAGCGCGCCGCCGCCGCCGCGCCAGCCGAAGTTCGACGCAGGCTACCGCACGCACAACACGAACGTCTATCCGCAACGGCCTGACCGCGCGTACCTCGGCTACATCGACGGCGGCGCGATCATCCTGGACATTTCGGACAAAGCAAATCCGAAGATGCTGACGAATTTCCAGTACTCGCCGCCGTTCAACGGATTCACGCACACGCTGATGCCGCTCTTCGAGCGGGGGCTCGCGATCATCACCGACGAGTGCGTGAAGGACAACGGCGAGGACTGGCCCAAGCTCACCTGGATCGTCAACGCGCAGGACGAACGCAATCTCGTGCCCATCGCGACGATGCCGCTGCCCGACCCGGAAATCTGGTGCAAGCGCGGCGGGCGCTTCGGCTCGCATAACATGCACGAGAACTACCCGGGCCCGTGCTCGTTCCGCTCGGAAAACCTGATCGTGGCGACTTTCTTCAACGGCGGCTTGCGCGCCTTTGACATCTCGAATCCGTATCAGCCGCGCGAAGCCGCGTACTTCGTTCCGGGCGCGCCGAAGCTCGCGCCGTCGGGCGCGATCCAGATCAACGACGTCTGGGTCGACGAGCGCGGGATCGTGTACGCGGTCGACCGGTTCGCCGGCGGCCTTTACATCCTCGAGATGAATGTCTGATGCACCGCTAGCCCAGCGGCTCGCGGGCGGGCGCGATCCGCTCGCGGGACGTATTCCCGTCTCGATCGTCACCGGCTTTCTGGGCAGCGGCAAGACGACGCTGATCAACCGGCTCCTCAAAAAGCCGGAGATGAACCGCGTCGCCGTGATCGTGAATGAATTCGGCGAAATCGCGATCGACAACGATCTCGTCGAGGCATCGACCGAGCAAATGAAGCTCCTCGACAGCGGGTGTCTCTGCTGCGCCGTGAGGGGAGACCTGGAGGAGACGCTGCGCGAACTCTTCGTCCAGCGGCGCAACGGGCAGGTCATCGACTTCGAGCGCGTCGTGATCGAGACGACGGGTCTGGCCGATCCCGCGCCGGTCATGCAGACACTGATGACCGACACGATGCTCCAGGCGCAATACCGGCTCGACTGCGTCGTGACATTAGTGGATGCAGTGAACGGCGATCGGTCAGCTCGACACGCTGAAGGAGCCTGTGAAGCAGACGGCGCTTGCGGATCGGCTCGTGATCACCAAGACCGACCTCGTCGACGAGGCTCAAGTCGAGGCGCTTATAGCGCGTCTGCGCGAGCTCAATCCGGGCGCGCCCATGAAGCGCGCGCTCAACGGCGAGATCGACGTGCCGTTCCTGATCGGCATCGGGCTCGAGACGGCCAAATCGCGGATGGAAGAAGTCGAGCGCTGGATGGGCGCCGAGCCGCGCGACGAGCATGGGCACGTGCATCGTCACGAGAGCGACATCCGCACATTTTCGCTGCGATACGAAAAGCCGTTTACATGGGCGACGTTCACGCAATGCATGGAGGTGCTCACCGCCATGCGCGGGCCCGACCTGCTGCGCGTGAAGGGTCTCGTCAACGTGGAGGGCCGGCACGGTCCGCTCGTCGTGCAGAGCGTGCAGCACGTTTTCCATCCGCCCATCGAGCTCGCCGAGTGGCCGAGCGGCGACCTCTCCACGCGCCTCGTATTCATTACGCGCGGCATCGAACGCGCGGCCGTCGCCAGCCTGTTCGATGCGGTGCGCGCAGTCGCGCCGCAGTGATCGGTGCTTCTATCTGCTGGAACTGGAGCCGCTGCGTTGTGGAGGACGGCGCGGTCGCGGCGGGTTTCGGCGCCGGCTGTGCGGGCGCACGTTTAGGCGGATAGGTGTGTCGCGGAGTGCCGTCATCCTTGATGATGCAGTCTCCGCTCGACGAGTCCACCGTGCGATCCATGCACGCCTGATTACGGTCCATCGGGGATTTGCCCGTCGAATCGGCAGCCGCGGCGACGGCGCTTGCGCAAAGCGCCAGCAAGAAGCAAATAAATCGAATTTTCATACGCCTCCTCAATGCTTTAACGTTTTCGCGCCGTTGACGTTTACAAACGCGCCGCGCTAATCTCTGCGATTGTCGAATACAAACCCATGATTCGTTACGTCGCGGCGTTCATTCTCATCTGTTTGTCTGCGGTTTCAGCGGCAGCTTATCCGGAGCGCCCGGTCGTCCTGATTCTGCCCTTTCCGGGCACCGGTTCGACCGACATCGCGGGCATTCCGCGCATCAGCAAGCTTGCACGCATCATGCAGAACGTATCGGCGCCGTCGCTGACCGACAACATGGTGCAGGATATTCAACAATCGCTCGCTGCCGCGCTCGGCCAGCCGGTGAACGTGCTGCGGCGCGTGCGCGGCAAAACGAACCTTGGCGCGCGTTACGTGGCGCAATCGGCGCCGGACGGTTATACGCTGCTGTTCGCGGATGCGCCGACGATCACCGTGTTTCCGGTGCTCAATCCCAAGCCACCGGTCGACACCGCCATCGAGCTCGTGCCGGTCGGCATGTTCGCGCGCATGCCGATCGCGTTGATCGCCGCGACCGATCATCCGCCGGAAACGGTGCGGGAGATCGTCGAGCGCGCGCGTCGCCTGCCGGGCAGCATCAATTACGGATCCGCCGGGGAGGGATCCACCTCACACCTGACAGGCGAACTGTTGGCAGCGATGACCGGCGCGCCGATCGTGCACGTCAACTACAACGGCAGCCTGCCGGCGATGAACGCCGTGCTGACGGGGCAGGTCGAGCTTGCATTCGTTCCGTTGCCCGCAGTATTGCCGTACCTGCCCGGCGGGAAAGTCCGCATCGTCGCAATGGCTTCCTCGATGCGCCATCCGGCGGTCGCCGGCATCGCGACAATCGCTGAATCCGGTGTTGCTGGTTTCGACGCGAGCGGCTGGTTCGGGCTTTTTGCGCCGGCGCGCACGCCGAGTGCGGTCATATCTTTGCTGAATTACGACCTCAACCGCGCGCTTGGCGAAGAGTTTCTGCAGCGCGCGCTCACGATGCAGGGCATGTTGCCCGCGCCCGGCACGAGCGAAGATTTCCGCGCTCAGGTCGAAGCGGACCGTGCGCGATGGGGCGCGATCCTGAAAACTGTCGCGATTAAACGCTGATCAACTCCGGCGCTTGCGGGTCGACACCGTGTTGGCCAGGATGCCGATGCCTTCGATCTCGCATTCGATCTGATCGCCGTTTTGCAGGTACCAGGTGCCGGGTCCTTTGTAGCCCAAGCCGGTCCCGGCAGGGGTGCCGCTTGAAATCAGGTCTCCCGGCTCGAATCCGGCATGCGAATACCAGGCGATCTGCGCCGGGATGTTGTAGATCTGGTTTTTGGTGTTCGAGTCCTGGCGCACTTCGCCGTTGACGCGGGTGACGATGCGCAGGTTGTGCGGGTCCGGAATTTCGTCCTTGGTCACGACCCACGGGCCCAGCGGCGCCGCGGTCGGGAAATTCTTGCCGATGCAGATATTGCCTTCCTTGCGCTCGGCGAACTGGGTTTCGCGGCAGGACAGATCGTTCATGATGGTATAGCCGAATACGTAATCGTACGCCTGCTCGGGCGGCACCTCTACGCAATCGCGGCCGATGACGATCGCCAGCTCGTTTTCATAGTCGAACGTGTCGGTCCATGTCGGCTTGCGCACGGTGGAATTATGCGGCACCACGCAGCTCGTCAATTTCACGAAACCGGCCACCCGTGTATAGACCTGGCCCGCGCCTTCCGCGGCGTGATCGGCGTAGTTTTTTCCCACCGCCATGATTTTTCCCGGCTTGAGCGGCGCCTCGAGCGTCACGTCGGCGAGCGCGAAGACCTGGGGCACTTGTTCGCCGCGCTTGAGCGCAGCCTCGGCGTCCGCGACCGCGGATCTTACCGCCGCGAGGCCTGCGTCGCCGTCCTGTATGCATTCGAGCAGAGTGGCCGGCAATTTGCGGCCGGACAGTGCGGTGATGTCGAGCACGCGGTTATCGGCAAGCAGCACGCCCAAATGACCGCTGCGGGCGCGGGCCGGGCGGAACGTCAACAGCTTCATGGATTCTTCTCCTTTGGAATAAATGTCGCCTCTTCGGGCGGCCGCACATGGCGGAACAGCGCCAGCAACATAAGATCATAGACGATTTTGAGTGTGCCGCAGATGACCAGCGGCCAGCCGAATGTGGACAGCGACAACAGCCAGCCGGCGAACATGGGGCCGACCGCACTGGCGAGGCTGCGCGGCACGGCGGTCACGCTGGCCGCCGCCGCGCGTTCGCCGGGGGTGACCACCGCCATCACGTACGATGTGCGCGCCGGCACGTCCATTTGTGACAATGCAAAGCGCAACATGAGGAACAGCAATGCGAGCTCGAGGGTGGGCATCAGCGGCACCAGGACCAGGAAAATGTTCGACGGCAGATGGGTGAATACCATCGTATTGACAAGGCCAAAACGGCGGGCGAGTCCCGCGGCGGCAAGTTGCGAGAATGCCCCCAGGATGCCGGCCCACAGGAAAATAGTGGCGGTGGCAGCTATCGACAGATGAAAACGCTCGAACAGCCACAGCGCCAGCAGCGATTGCACCGCGAAGCCGCCGGCGAACGCGTCCAGGCTGAACACGGCCGCCAGCGTGTAAACCATGCGCCTGGACTTGCCGAGCGGAAGATTCGGTGCGTTTACGTGCGGCTCGACCGCCGGCGACAGTCCCCGGTACAAGAACAGACAGATCAAGCCCAGCGCGCCATAACCCACGAACATGATCTGAATCGCGAACTTCAAGTCGAGCGCGAACCAGTGCTCGCCGAGGCTCGGCAATGCCGCGGCCTGCGCGCCGAGCGCCCCGACCAGCGCGCCGGCCAGCGTATAGCGCGCGAATAGCGCCGTGCGGTGCCGGGCGTCGACCGTCCGCGTGAGCATGGCATGCTCGAGGGGCCCGAAGACGTTGGCGTCGCTGCTCGACGGATTGATCGTCCCTACGCCGGCGATGATCAGCAACGGCCAGAAATCGGGCGTCAGCACAAAAGCGATGCCGGTGGCGAGCATCATCGCCGCCGCAATTTCGAGCAGCCGTCGCTGGCGATAGCGATGCGCGATCAAGCCGACACCGAGCGTCATCGCGCCGGAACCGAGCAGCGTTGCCGCCACGATCGCGCCGATTTCAAGCGCGCCGAATCCGAGCAGAGTCAGGTAGTACGGCAGCAACAGGCTTATATAGCCGTCGCCGAACGCGCGCAATCCCCGCGCCCACAGCAGCAGCGTCGCATCGGGCAGCACGCCGGGCGGCAGGAACCGAAACGCGGAGGGCGGGCGCGGCATGGTGCGCGAGCGTAGCAAGATTTGCCGGTGCGGGCGAGTTGGCCGCGGTTTACGCTGCGAGGCGATGTTGATAGTATCGTCACGCTTGCAGAGGAGGCTCCGATGATCGATGTTTACAGCTGGCCGACACCGAACGGCCACAAGGTCCATATCATGCTCGAAGAATGCGGGCTCAAGTACCGCGTTCACGGCATCAATATCCGGACGGGCGACCAGTTCAAGCCTGAATTTCTGAAGATCAGCCCGAACAACCGCATTCCGGCGATCGTCGACAGCGACGGGCCGGGGGGCAGGCCGCTGTCGCTGTTCGAATCCGGCGCGATCCTGATTTATCTCGCCGGCAAGACCGGCAAATTCCTGCCGCAGGATCTGCATGCCCGCTACGAAGCGCTGCAATGGCTGATGTGGCAGATGGGCGGCATCGGCCCGATGTTCGGCCAGGCGAATCATTTCCGCGCCTACGCGGTGGATAAAATCGCGTATGCGATAGAGCGCTATACCAATGAAGCGAATCGCCTGACCGGCATATTGGATCGGCGCCTTGGCGACGCGCCGTATCTGGCCGGAGACGATTATTCGATCGCCGACATGGCCGTGTTTCCCTGGATGCGGAATGCCGATCGGCGGGGCATCACCTTGGCGGACTATCCGCATGCTCAGCGCTGGTTCGATGCTATCAATGCGCGCCCCGCAGTGGTCCAGGCGCTGCAGGTGCTCTCGGAAGCCAACAGTACGGCACCTCACGACGACAAGTCACGCGACATCCTGTTCGGCAAGACCCAGTTCGCACGGCGATAAGCGGTTGAGGTCACCCGCGCCGTAGCCTTGAGCGGGCGTCAATGGGCTGGCGTCGCCGGCGGCGCGCCATCTGCCCAATAATTGGGCAACCGCCTTCCGAGCGCGTGGGAATCGTCCGACGACGGCGTCGGCGCTCGGCCCACAATCCCCCTCAAAATAACAGATAACCACATGTTTTAAAGACGTATTATATTTTTACCGCGCAGCCGTCTTACGTCTGTAAACGGGGGTTGAATTGCGGTAAAATTTTCGTCCTTTCCCGCCCCACCTACGGCGGGCGGGTTTACCAAAAAGCGTCTGGTCGAGCAAAAGAATCAGATTGCCAACAGGAGAAGCAAAGTAATGAAGCAAACGGCCGCTGCAGCACGCATTCCGGAGACCTACGCGGCGCCGGACTACGTACAGCACAAAAAACTCCAGGCCTGGGTGCGCGAAATCGCGCAACTGACTAAACCTGACGATATTTATTGGTGCGATGGCTCGCAGGCGGAATACGACCGGCTGTGCGAGGAGATGGTCCGCAGTGGAACGCTGATCCGCTTGAATGCCGAAAAGCGCCCGAACTCATTTCTCGCGCGCTCGGACCCCGACGATGTCGCACGGATGGAAGACCGCACGTTCGTTTGCAGCAAAAGCGCGGACGAAGCAGGCCCGAACAACAACTGGATAGCGCCGGCCGAGATGAAGGCGACGCTGAACAAACTGTTCGATGGCTGCATGCGCGGGCGCACGATGTACGTGATCCCGTTCAGCATGGGGCCGTTGGGATCGCACATTTCCCACGTAGGCGTCGAACTCACCGATTCGCCCTACGTAGTGGCGAGCATGCGCATCATGACCCGCATGGGGCGCGCCGTGCTCGACGTCCTCGGCAGCGACGGATTTTTCGTGCCGTGCGTCCACTCGGTCGGCATGCCGCTCGCGAACGGGCAAAAAGACGTTCCCTGGCCCAGCAACAAAAAAGAAAAGTGGATCGTCCACTTTCCGGAAGAGAAGTCGATCTGGTCGTTCGGCAGCGGTTACGGCGGCAATGCGCTGCTTGGCAAAAAATGTTTCGCCCTGCGCATCGCTTCGATCATGGCGCGCGAGCAGGGCTGGCTGGCCGAGCACATGCTGATTCTGGGTATCCAGCCGCCGGACGGCGAGAAGCAATATATCGCGGCGGCGTTTCCGAGCGCCTGCGGCAAGACCAATCTCGCGATGCTGATTCCGCCCGCGGCACTGAACGGCTGGAAAGTAACGACGATAGGCGAGGACATTGCGTGGATCAAGCCCGGCAAAGACGGACGTCTGTATGCAATCAATCCCGAGGCGGGCGCGTTCGGCGTCGCTCCGGGCACCTCGAAAGATACGAATCCCAATTGCCTCGCGGCGCTCGGCTCGAACGTGATCTACACGAATGTCGCGATGACGCCCGACGGCGACGTCTGGTGGGAAGGCATGACTAAAACGCCGCCCGCCAAGCTGATCGACTGGCAGGGCAAGGAATGGACGCCCGACAGCGGCCGCAAAGCGGCCCATCCGAACGCCCGCTTCACCGTGCATTCATCGCAGATTCCGTGCGCCGACCCGGACTGGGAAAACCCGGCCGGCGTGCCGATCTCCGCATTCCTGTTCGGCGGCCGCCGCAGCACGACGGTCCCGCTGGTCACCGAAGCCAAAGACTGGACGAGCGGTGTTTATCTCGCGGCGACGATGGCCTCGGAAACGACAGCCGCCATGACCGGCGCGCAAGGCGTGGTGCGGCGCGACCCGTTTGCGATGCTGCCGTTTTGTGGTTACCACTTCGGCGACTACTTCAAACATTGGCTCGAAATCGGCGCGAAACTCGCCAAGCCGCCCAAGGTTTTCGGGGTGAACTGGTTCCGGCTCGATGAGAACGGCAAATTCCTGTGGCCCGGCTACGGCGAGAACATGCGGGTGCTCAAATGGATCGTCGAGCGCTGCCTGGGTCGCGCGCATGCCGTCGATACGGCGTTAGGCCGCGCCCCGGCTTTCGAAGATCTTGACTTAAACGGGATGAATGACATGAACCGCGCGCGGTTCGACAAGCTGATGTCGCTCGACGCCGGCCTATGGCGCAAAGAATTGCAGGATCACGACAAATTGTTCAATGATCTCAAGGATAAATTGCCGACCGCGCTGAAGGCTCAGCGCGACACGCTGGCAAAAAGTTTTGGGTAACCCACGCTAATTCTCCTTACGAGTGGTTACCACCGCCCACCGGCCAAAACCGGTGGGCTTTTTTTTGACTGTAACGGCCTGCAGCGTAGGCGGCCGGTCAGGGATAGTTCTTCCAGAACTCCGGCGCAAACGCACGAACTTCCTGGCGTTGCTCGCCGAGCCCGTTCAGGCCCAGCGTCATCACGTCGCCGGGTTTCAGGAACACGGGCGGCTTTTTACCTAGCCCCACGCCCGGCGGCGTGCCGGTCGCGATGATGTCGCCGGGCAGCAAGGTCATGAAACGGCTGATATAGCTCACGAGATGCGCCGCCCCGAAAATCATCGTGCGCGTATTGCCGGTCTGCATGCGCTGGCCGTTCAGATCCAGCCACATGTCGAGCGCCTGCGGATTCGGGATTTCATCGGTGGTTACGAGGTAGGGGCCGATCGGGCCGAAAGTGTCGCACCCCTTGCCGCGGTCCCATTGCGTGCCGCGCTCGAGCTGAAAATTGCGTTCCGAAACGTCGTTGACCACGCAGTAGCCGGCGACATACTCGAGCGCACGGTCTTCGGGAACATAACGCGCCGTAGTGCCGATCACGATGCCGAGCTCGACTTCCCAATCGCCTTTTTGCGCGTCTTTGGGCAGGACTACCGGGTCGTTCGGTCCGGTAATCGACGTAGTCGTTTTCATGAACAGGATGGGCTCGGACGGGACCGGCATTCCGGCCTCGGCGGCATGGTCGGAATAGTTGAGCCCGACCGCGACGAATTTGCTGATGCCGGTGTACGGAACGCCCAGGCGCGGCTTGCCTTTGACCAGGGGCAGCGATTCGGGCTTGATCGCACGCAATTTTTTGAGTCCCGCCGGTGAAATCGCCTGCGCATCGAGATTGTCGATGACGCCCGAAAGGTCGCGGACTTGGTCCAGATGATCGAGCATCCCGGGTTTTTCATAGCCGTTTTTGCCATAGCGCAGCAGCTTCATCGGATCGTTCCTGCCTTTCTTTTATATGCCGAAAGCGAAATAGGGTAATGGGCGCGGCGCCGGACTACAAGCCCGCGCGGCTTTTGCCTTTGACGGCCCGGTTGACGACGTTGACCGGCCATTCGCCCGAGAGCACCCGCCGCACTTCGCCGGGCGCGCCGGCCTGCAGGCCGACCATCGCCTGCTCGCTGTACCACGCGGCGTGCGGATTGATGATGACATTTTCCCGCCCGCGCAGCGGATGCGGGTCCGGCAGCGGCTCGGGATCGATGGTGTCGAGCGCGCAGCCGGCGATTTTTTTGGCGTCGAGCGCGCGCACGAGCGCGTCGGTATCGACGATGGGGCCGCGTGCGCAATTGATCAGGATTGCGCTGGGTTTCATGCGCGAGAACGCTTCATCGTTGATCATCTTGCGGGTTTCCGGCATCAGCGGAGGATGCAGCGAAATGTAATCCGCCGCGCCGAGCATCGCCGGCAGCTCCGCTTTTTCGCCCGGCGTGTCGAACTGGCCGGCCTTGATAAACGGATCGGCGAACAGCACGCGCATGCCGAAGGCCGCGGCGCGCACCGCAACCTGGCGCGCTATGTTGCCGTATCCGACCAGCCCGAGCGTGCTGCCGGACAACCGGTACAGCGGCTTGCCGGGCGGCACCGCCCACTGTCCGGCGCGCACCTGGCGGTCGTAAAACGCAATTTTGCGGGCCGCCGAGAGCAGCAGCGCCATCGTATGCTCCGCCACTTCTTCGATGCAGTAGGTCGGATTGTTCGTGACGATGATGCCCGCCTGCGTGGCGGCGTCGAGGTCTATCGTATCGACGCCGATGCCGTAGCGCGCAATGATTTTGCACTTGGGCATTTGCGCCATGACCTCGGCGGTGATGGGGCCCGCGTACGTGTTGAGCAGCGCATCGCAATCTTTGGCCTCGGCGATGAATTCGTCGGGTTTTTTGGTCTGCAGGGCCACCAGCTCGGCAAGCCCGGACAGCGTCTTTTTCTCGACCTCGAGCGACTCCCACACGTAATCGGTCAGCACTACTTTTGCTTTGCCTGCCATGCCTGCTCCTTTTAAGGTTCGCGCCTGCGCCCGCGGGTTGCTTATTTCGCGTAGATTTCCGGGTTCCAGCAATTGGGCGGCTGCCGCCCGTCGAGCACCGCCTGGATGTTATCGACGACGGAATCGGCCATCGCCGCCCGCAATGTTGCCACCGCGCTGCCCATGTGCGGCGTGATCACGGTGTTGGGCAGGCCGAGCAGCGCCGGATCGATACCGGGCTCGTGCTCGAATACGTCCAGCCCCGCGCCGGCGATATGACGCGCGGTCAGCGCGCGCACCAGCGCCTGCTCGTCGACGATGGGGCCGCGCGACGTGTTGATCAGGTAGGCGGTTTTTTTCATCAGCTTCAATTCGCGCTCGCCGATCAGGTGGCGGGTTTGCGCGCTCAAATTGGCGTGCAGGGACACATAATCCGCGGTCGCGAGCAGTTCGTCGAATGCAATCCAGGTCAGTCCCAGCGCCTGCTCGTCCGCTGCCGGCAGTCGCCGCGGGTCGTGATAAACGACTTTGAGCGGGAAGCCGCGCGCGCGCTGGGCGACTGCACGGCCGACTCCGCCCAAGCCGATCAGGCCGAGCGTCTTGCCGGAAATCCCGGCGCCCGTCAGATAGTTCGATTGTGAGCCGGGAACGATGCCGGCGCGCACGAGCCGGTCCGCTTCGGCGATCCGCCGGCCGACCGCGAACATCAGCGCCCACGCGTGATCGGCGGTCGCGTCGTTGAGCAAGGCGGCGGGAATGACGGTGACGGGCACGCGCGCGGCCGTGGCGGCTGCGGTGTCGATGTCGGCGGGCGTTATCGTCATCGATGCGACCATGCGCAACTTGCCGTTGGCCGTAATCACGTCGCGGTCGATGCGGTCGTGCAGCAGGCAAAACAGGATGTCGTGGCTGCGCACGGCGGCCAGCAGCTCGTCCCTGGTGGGAATGTGCAGCGGGTCGGCGTTGAGGTCGACGTCCGCCACCTCGCGCAAGCGCTCGATTGCGCGCGCCGCCACCGGCTGGGTGATGAACACCCGCGCACGCATCACGCCATCCAGCGCACTACGCCGGCGACACCGTCCACTGCAACCGTCGAGCCGTCGGGTATCCGCTGGGTCGCGTCGAGCACGCCGAGCACCATCGGGATGCCGCGTTCGCGCGCGAGCGACGCCATGTGCGACGTGCTGCCGCCGCGCTCGGCGACCACGCCGCCCACTTTGCGTCAGGATATGGCTCAGCGCAGGTCCCGCCACCTTGGTCACCAGAATATCGCCGGGCGCCACGCGCGAGAGCTCGCATTCGCAGTTGATGACGCAGGCGCGGCCCGTCGTCCAGCCGATACCAGCCGCATGGCCGTTGAGGCGGGGACGATGCTGCCAGGCCTCATCGGGGACAACGGATTCTTCCGTGTGCAACGGGCGCGATTGCAGCAGCTTGAATCCCTGTTCGTCCATCGCCCATTCGATTTCGACCGGCAGGCCCATCAGCTTTTCCGCCTTGCGCAACAACGCGCCCAGCTCGACCGCCTGCGCGTCGCTCAGGCACGGCTCGGTGGCGCGCGCTTTGGATACGAGCTGCGTCGTCGGTTCGGCGCGATGCACGCAGCCCACTTCATGGTCCTTGCGGCCGGGCGTGACCTCGATGAGCTTGCCGTCAGCCGACAGGACATAGCGGTCGGGCGTGACTTCACCTTGCGCGATCGACGGAACCCAGTCCCCAGGTGGCGCTCAATACCATGCCGCCTTCGGCCGAACGGCTCAAGCCGCCGCCGGAGGCACGCGCGGAGATGAGCGGCTGGATCAGGATGCCCATCGCGGTGTCGGCCGGATCGATGTCGTGCGTCGCCATGTAGCGCAATGCGCGCGTCATCCACAGCGCGCCCCAGCACGAGCGCACGGCAGGTGATGAAATCCGATTCCGTTTCAAGGCCGAGGAAACTTTCGAACTGCCCGGCGAAGCTCGAGCCGAAGCGGTCTTCGACGAGCGCGGACGAGCGCACGACGGTAAGTGCTCCGGTGCGCGCCTTGAGTTCGTTCCATGCCGCCAGCAGCGGTTCGAGAATCGCGGAGTCGATGGGTTTGTCGAGCAGGCCGAGTTTCATCGCGAGCGCGTGCTTGCGCGCCTGCGGGCTTTCTTCGGCGCTGAACACGCCGTGCGCATCGGCTTCGAGTCCGAGCGCGCGGATCTGATGGCGGTACGCGGAGGCGTCGAGGCAGAAACCGTCGGGAATCGGCAGGCCCGCCCGTCCCATGAGCGCGACGTTGGCCGCTTTGGGACCGACTTGCTCCGCATTCGTGGCTTCGACGGAAGTTATGGGAACAATGAATTGGTTCATGTCATCTTCATTTCGCGGTGGAATCGATCACGATGCGCAATACCTTGCCGGGATTGCGCTCGTATTCTTCGAACGCTTCGGGCGTGCGGTCGAGAGGGTAACTTGCCGATACAAAGTTGGAAACGTCGATTTTCCCGCTGGCGACCAGATCGATCGAAGGCGCCATGTCGTCATCGGTCAGTGCGCGCGAGCCGATGATGCTGATTTCCTTGTAGTACATCGGAAAAGTCGTAAACCCCGGGCAGCATTCGTGGCTGATCGCGTACGGCGCGAGCCGGCCGCCGGGCCGCAGCATGTCGATCGCCGCCATGAATACGCTGGCGCCGCCCGCGGTGTCGATGACGACATCGGCGCCGGATCCGCCGGTAAGCCTCGTGACTTCACCGACGGCTTTTTCCGCGCTGAGATCGATCGCATGGTGCGCGCCCATTTTGGTCGCCATGTCGAGCTTCCAGCGCGTGCGCGAAACGGCGATTACCGGATTGGCGCCGGCGAGTACCGCGAGGCGCGTGTGCAGAAGCCCGGTCGTGCCCTGTCCGATAACCACGACCGATTCGCCCGCTTTGAGGCCCAGCCGCACCTGCGAATGGCGCACGGTCGCGAGCGTTTCGATCAGCGTCGCATCGGCGAGCGGCAGGCGGTCGGGCAGGGGATGCACGTAGCGCGCGGCAAGATTCACGTATTCGCCCATCGAGCCTTCGACTTCGCGGCCGAAGAGGCCCGCATTGCGGCACAGGTGGCCGGCGCCGCGCAGGCAGGAATCGCAATGCCCGCAAGTGATGATCGGATTGATGATGACGTGCTGCCCGGGTTTGATGCCGGTCACGCCATCGCCGATGGAATCGATGACGCCGGTCGATTCGTGGCCCATCACGACCGGGTAGCGCACGCCGGGATGCTCGCCGGTGTAAATCGCGAGATCGGTGTGGCACACCGCCGTCGCCGCGATCCGCACGATGACTTCGCCGGGGCCGGCAACCGGTTTGGCGCGGTCGACAATGCCGAAACGCCGCGGTGCATCGAGCACCGCGGTGCGCATACCGGTTGCCATCAGAGTTAAAGCTTAGCGGCCGGGCAGCTTGCCGTAGTCGGAGTAGCCGGGCATCGGATCGACGACCGTGATCTGCTCGACCGGGAAGTTCGACACGATTTCGACGCTGTCCTTGTGCACGATCAGCATCTCCTCGATGCGCACGCCCCATTGATGTGCCTTGCCGTGCTGGGTTTCGAGCGCGAAGATCATGCCTTCCTTGATCTCGATCGGATGATCGAGCGACCAGATGCGCGAGATGACCGGCTGGTCGTACTGCGCGAGTCCCAGGCCGTGGCCCCACAGGTTCGCGGCGGCCTGGTCTTCCTCTTCATAGCCCCACGTCTCTTTCGCCGACGGCCACTTGAGCGCGATGTCGCGCGTCGTGCAGCCCGCTTTCACGGCTTTGATCGAGTCGTACAGCCATTTAAGCGCCATCGCGTAAATGTCTTTCTGTTCCTGGTTCGGCTCGCGGCCGACCATGTACGTGCGGTAGTAGCACGACTTGTAGCCGTTCCACGTGAGCGCGGCGAGATCCATGAACACCATGTCGCCCGGCTTGATGATGCGGTCGGAGAAGTTGCGCCAGTTCGGCCACGTGTTGAGGCCCGACGACACGATCACGTCCTCGACGTCTTCCATGCCCGGCACGTTGTAGAGGAACTCCATGATGTGCGCGGTCAGCTGGTTCTCGGTGAGGCCGGGCTTCAGGAATTTCATGAATTCCCAGTGCGCGGCGTCGCCGATCGCGCCGACCTGGCGGAAGCATTCCTGCTCGTCCTCGTTCTTGACGGCGCGCGCTTCCATCATCGGCGTCATGCCGTCGACCCAGTCGATCTTCGCGTCCTTGAAGATCTGGATCATGTTGATGTCGATGAAGTCGACGCCGAGCTTCATGCCTTCGACGCCGCGCTTCTTCATTTCCTGCTTGATCGCGTTGGTGAACTTCGTCACCTGCTGGGTCGAAGCGGGGCCGGCCGCGCCCTTGATCCACGCGTACGAATAACGGATGTTTTCCTTGGGGATCCACGGCGAATGCTTCTGGATGTGCAGGCCGATGTCGCCCTGCTCGAACAGCACCGGCGCGTCGTCGCCGCACAGCAGGCAATAGCGCAGGCCGGGCTTCAGGCGGTTCCAGCCGGGGGTAAGGGTGCTGGTCACGTAGCGCACGTTCTCGTCGTACATCAGGAGCATCGCGCCCAGACCGTGCGCCTTCATGCGCTCGCGCGCGCGCTCGAGCCGGTATTTGCGCAGCCGGTCCCAATTGACGCGCTCCTGCCAATCCAATCCCACCATGCCGACGTTTGCCATAATGCTCCTCAGTTTGGACGTTGATCAGTTACTCGATGCAAGTCAATCCCGCGCAAGTTCTGCCGATACGTGTAGTTTTTTTTAAGATTTTGCACTGCGCGGAAGTGCCCGAATTGTAGCATTGCAGCCGATGAATTTCACTTTTGCGGAGCGCACTACTCGATCTTGATATTGTTTTCCCTGACCACGGTTGCCCACTTGCGGGTTTCCGTTTTTACGAACTCTGTATATGCCGCCGGCGATGCGCTGATGCTCACCGTCATCAACTGTTTCGCCAGCATCTCCTTGAATTCCGGACGCTGCAGGATCGCGACCACTTGCTGGTATATGCGCTGTAAAACGGGCTTGGGCACCGCCGCGGGGGCGAACATGCCGTTCCATGCGTTGGTGCCGATGCCGGGATAGCCCTGCTCGCCCATGGTCGCGACGTTGGGCAGTTCCGGCAGGCGCTGCGGCGCGGTGGTGGCGAGCGCTTTCATGCGACCGGCGCGGACCTGGGGCAGGCTGGACGCGAGATTGACGAACATGACCTGCACCTCGCCGCTGATGAGGCCAGGCACCATCTGGCCCGCGCCGCCCTTGAACGGAACGTGGGTCACGTTGATGCCGGCGGCCTTGGCGAACACGACCATGTCCAGATGAGGGTAGGTGCCGATTCCGGCGGAGCCATAGTTGATCCGCGAATCGGGCCGCTTCGCGAGCTCGACAAATTGCCTGATATCGTTCGCCGGCAGGCCGGGCGTCGCCGCGACGATATGCGGGATTTCGATGAGATTGGTGACGCCTGCGAGATCGCGCGACGGGACCGTCTGCAGCGACTGGGTAAACGTCGTTTCATTGATCGCATTGGTCGAGACATTGCCCACGAGCAGCGTGTAACCGTCCGGCACCGCGCGCGCAGCGAGTTCGAGCGCGATATTGCCGGAGGCGCCCGCGCGGTTGTCGACGATGAACTGCTGACCCGTGGCTTCGCTCAATTTGAGCGTAACGTGGCGCGCGATGATGTCGGTGGCGCCGCCCGGCGCGTAGGGCACGAGCACGCGCACCGGTTTGGTCGGATAAGTGTCCGCCGCGTATGCGCCCGTCGCGAATTGCCGCTATGAGTACGCCCGCCAGCGATTTTCTGCGAATCGCGTCGCGCATGACTCCTCCTCGGGATTGTTTACTATTGCCTGACGTCTTCGGCTGTAACCGGCAATTTTACCGGCCGTTTGAGGCGGGCGGAAAGGTCGATCGCTTTCGTGATCATCAGGCGATTATGGCCTTCGCGCGCGGTCGCATGCTGCGTTTTGACGCCGAGCGCGACGCGGTTGAGCCATGAATTGGTTTCCTCGCGCATCGGCCCGCGCAGCTCGCCCAGGGCAATGTCGCCGACCGGATAGCTCGTCAAAAAGTCGACGTGGCGGCGCTTGTCGGGCGCATAACCTTCGCCCTGCACGAGATTGGTCGCGAGCACGATGTCGCGATGCGTGTCGTCGATCGTCAAGACACCTTCGGTGCCGACGGCGCCGACTTCCAGGCTGTAAACCGCGCCCGGCCAGACCTCGGGCAGCGCCCACGATATGACGCCGTGATAAATCGCGCCGTCGTCGAACGTGATCATGTAGCCGGTGCCGTCGATGCCTTTCCATTGCGGTCCCAGCGCCTTGTCCACCGAGCGCGCATAGACTTCGACCGGCTTTTTAGCTTCCATGAGCCACATGACGACGTCGAGCGCGTGCGTGCCCGAAATGACCATCGGCGAGATTTCGGCCGGATTGTCCGAGCGCTTGTAATTGTCGATTGCGACGAGCCGGTTCATGAACGCGCGCGATGTCACCATCGTGACTTCACCCAGCGCTCCGCTCGCGACTTTCTCTTTGGCGACAAGCCAGCGGCGGCGAAAGCGCTGCGTATAGCCGATGACTGCGTCGATACCCGCGTGCTCCAGCGCATCCATCACCATCTGCGATTCGGCGAGATCGGTCGCCAGCGGCTTTTCGATCAGCATCGGCAGCCCGCGCTCGCAGGCGGCGAGTATCGGATCGACGTGCAGATGCTCGTCGGTCGAAACTATCAGCGCATTGACTTCGGGACGCGAGATCAGTTCGCGATAAGTCCGCGGTGACGAATTCGGCGCCGACTTTGTCGGCAACAAACTTCGCGCGCTCGGGAATCTTTTCGCAAATACCGATCCAGCCGACCGACGGGTGGCGCGCGGCCAGCTCGCCGCGAATGAGCCCGACCCGGCCCGCGCCGACGATGGCGAGGCCGATTTTCTTCGCCTGCTTTCTCACCGCGCGGCTCCGGCGGCGGCGAGCGGCCGCGATTCGGGCAGGGGCAGCGAGACCGGTTCGTTGCGTTCGGCGGAGATGTCGGCCGCAATGTAAACCTCCATGACCTGGCGCGCCTGCTCGGCGGTGACCAGCACCGGGACGGTCGCACGCCACGGCTTCGAGAAAATGCACGGTTTCGGCCGCCATCGGGCCCGCGTAGGTATGCTCGACGAACTCGCCGGGCATGGTCGACATCGGATGCACGATGCCGGTGTTCATCGTCGTCAACAGGGTGTCGCGATGGGTGTCGTCGATGATGAGCGCGCCTTCGGTGCCGACGAACTCGATCCATGTCATCGAAAAATTCGGATATGCGGGCGGCAGGCTCCAGCCCGCGCAGATCACGAACGAAACGCCGCTGTCCATGGTGACGGTGATGTACTGCGTGTCGGGCACGTCGGCGCCGCTGGCTGCGCGCATCGCGCCGTAGTTGACGGTCGAATACACGCGGACCGGCTTGGCGGGCTCCAGGCACCACAAAATGAAATCGAGGTCGTGGGTCGCTTCCATCGCCGCCGGCGACAGCTTGGTGCGACCGGTGATCTTCTTGCCGAGGCTGCGGCCGATATGGCGGCTCACCAGCGCGCTGACCGGCTTGCCGAGCGTGCCGTCGGTCGCGCACTTTTTGACGTACGCGAATTTCGGGTTGAAGCGCTGCGAGTAGCCGATCGTGAATTTGAGCGCATTCTTGCGCGCGATCGCGATGAGCTCGTCGGCCTCGTGCAGCTCGATTGCAATCGGCTTTTCGAGGAACACATGCTTGCCGGAGGTCAAGGCATCGCGCGCCATGGGGAAGTGCAGCACTTCCGGCGTGGCCGAGATCATCACGGCGTCGATCGCATCGTTATGCAGAATCTGCTGATAGTCGGCAGTGGCCGTCTGGGCGCCCGTCGATTTAGCGACTTCAGCGAGGCGCTCGGGCCGCGTTTCGGCCAGGTGCAGGGTTTTGACCAGCGGATGCGTGGCGCAGGTTTCGGCGCGTATGCCGCCGCACCAGCCGGTGCCTATGATGCCGACGTTGATTTGCTTCAAGGGAATTCCTGTGCGTGGATGCCAACCGGGCGAAGGCGGGCATTGTAGCAATGCGGGGAGACGCCCACAATTCCGTGCAGAAACTTTTGTCAGCCGCGGCGCGGCGTGTTAGCATAGCCCGCGAAAAAGTCGTGCATTTGAAATCATCACCGGAGGAGCATCGGATGCAATTCGAAGTCGACATGATGGCGCCGGGAGCCGGGCGCATCATCGGGACAGAGCATCGCCTGGAGGTCATCGCGGAGGACGTCGTGTTCGGCGAGGGGCCGGTATGGGACAAACGCAGCGGGCAGTTTTACTTCACGGACATCTGCGGCGACACCATCTGGAAATGCAGGCCGGGCTCGCGGCCGCAAGTCGTCCTGCAGCCGAGCGCGCACGCCAATGGCATGTGCATGGACCGCGAAGGCCGGTTGCTGGTGGCAGGGTGGGGCGGGCGCACGGTATTTCGCTTCGAGAAAGACGGGTCGCGCGTCACTCTGGCGTCGCATTACGAGGGCAAGAAAATAAACAGCCCGAACGACATCGTCGTGCGCTCCGACGGCCAGATTTATTTCACCGATTCGCCGGGCGGCATGCTGAACGTCGGCATGGTGGGCGACGATCTGCAGAAGTACCTCGACATCCAGGGCGTGTTCCGCATCACCACGGGCGGCGAGCTTATTCTCGTCACCGACGATTTCGTCTATCCGAACGGCTTGTGCTTTTCGCCCGACGAGAAGTTGCTGTATGTGAATTGCAGCCGCGAGCGGCTGATCCGCGTTTATGACGTGCATCCCGACGGCGGCGTCGGGCCCGGGCGCTTGTTCTACCAATACACGAACCCCGATCGCGGCAATCCGGACGGGCTCAAGTGCGACGTCGAAGGCAACGTCTATTGCACAGGTCCGGGCGGCATCTGGGTCCATGACCCGCAGGGCAAGGTGCTTGCGCGCATGAAAGTGCCTGGCCATCCGACCAATCTCGGGTTCGGGGGCGACGACTGGCGGTCCATCTTCGTTACGTGCGTCGGCAACGTCGTGCGCACGCGCACCAACATTCCCGGCGTAGCAGGCTGGTAGGCAAGTCAGGGACAAGCGAGAGGCTCTTCATGGCGTGGAAATTCGAGCGGGTGGCGGGACCGTATAAAGGCATAACCGGCGGTGTGGCGTGGGACGGCAGCGGCGTGCTGTTCAGCGCAGTGCAGGAAGAGCGCATTCTCAGGTTCGATCCGGCTACGGGCAGCGTCGCGAACTTCCGCAAATACACCGGCCGCACCAACGGGATCGCGCTCGGCCGGGACGGTGCGGTCTACGGAGCGCAGGAAGGCGGGCGGCGGGTCATCCACTTCAAGGCCGACGGTTCGACCGCGCCGACCTGTGAATTGCTCGATGGCCGCCATCACAATCAGCCGACCGACCTCGTCGTCGATCGCGGGGGACGCGTGTGGTTCGCCGATCCCCATAATCAGGTCGCGCCGTATGGACCGCCGGTCTATCCGTTTCTCGAGCGTGGCTCGATCCTGCGGCTGGAGCGCGCCGGCCGTGCGTGGGAACTGCGGCAAATCACCGATGACACGAAAGAGCCGCGCGCCCTGCTGCTATCGCCGGACGAGCGGACGCTCATCGTCGCGGAAGGCAATGTCGAGCTGGGCGCAGACTGCGATCTGCGCTCGTATGCCATCGCGGAGGACGGTGGCGTCGACGATTGCACCGTGCTGTACGAGTTCGATCCGGGGGAGCGCGGCATCGAAGGCCTGTGCCTCGACAGTGCAGGCAACATCATTGCGTGCGCGGGCTGGAAGAAAAATGGCGCAGGGCCGTTGATTTACGTCTATGCGCCGGACGGCGAGCTGCTCGAGTCGCATGTCGCACCGTGCGACTTGCCGATGCGCTGCGCGTTCGGTGATGCCGGACTCGACAGCTTGTACCTGACGGCCGGCGATGGTAGCTTATATCGTGCACGCGGCACGGGCCGGCGCGGAGTTGCACGGCGCTGACGACAAGTCGCGCGTCTTAGGACCCGCCCTGCGAGGCATACCGGCAACATCGGTATAATCCGCGCTTTATTCGCACCGCCGAAGCCACACTCAGGAGACTTCATCAGTGAAACGCATCGATACGCACAGCCACGTAATTCCCGAGACCATCATCGATGCCATGCGGGCGCAGCCTGACTTGTACAAAACGAAGATCACCGGCACGCGTGGCAAGTACGTATTCAATCGGGGCAAGGTCAGTTTCGATCTCATCATGGAGTTCTACGACGCGGACGCGAAAGTCGAGTCGATGGACCGCAAAGGGCTCGACATTTCGTACATCTCGCCGGGGCCGCAGACATTCTTTTACGGACTCGGCCCCGATGACGCATTGAAGACGGCGCGCCTCGTCAACGACGGGCTCGCCAAAATGGTGGCTGCCCGTCCCGAGCGGCTGCGCGGCATGGCGACCTTGCCCATGCAGCATCCGGACGCTGCGATCGCCGAGCTCGAGCGCGTGGTCAAAGAGCACGGCTTCAAAGCCGTGGAAATGGGCACCGCCATCGGCGAAGAGGAGCTCGCGGAACCGAAATTCCGGCCGGTGCTGCGCCGCCTGCAGGAACTCAAGACCGTCGTGTTTGCGCATCCCAACACGCAGGGCGCCGGCGGCCGTCTCGATTGCTGGTACTTGACCAACCTGATCGGCAACCCGCTCGACACGACGATCATGGTCGGCAAGCTCATGTTCAGCGGCGCGCTCGACGAATTGAAAGATCTCAAGATCCTGCTCGCGCACGGCGGAGGATTCCTGCCGTATCAGATAGGGCGCTTTCAGCACGGTCATGCGGTACGGCCCGACACCGCGGCGATCACGCAATCCAAACCGCTCGACATGTTCAAAAATTTCTATTTCGACGCATTGACGCACAGCCCGCAAGCCACGCGCCATTTGCTTGAAATGGTGGGCTCGGAACGCGTCGTGCTCGGCACTGATTCGCCGTTCGACATGGGCGAAGAGCATCCGCTGCAGCACCTCGAAAAAGTGCCGCGTCTCACCGCCAAGGAAACCGAAGATATCTCGTACCGTACTGCTGCGAGGTTGTTCGGCGAAAAACCCTCGAGCTGACAGGAAGCGCGATGACTCGCAGCAGCAGCGTGGCCGAGGTCGGCATCGTCGGACTCGGCATCATGGGCGGCGCATTTGCCAGGCACTTGCGCGCTGCCCGCTTCAAGGTTGCCGGATATGACGTGGCGACGGCCCGGCGTGCGGCACTCCGCAAGATCGGCGGCCGGGCGGCGGTCTCGTCGGCTGACGTCGCGGCGAGCGCCCCGATAATCATAACGTCGCTGCCGTCATTGCCGGCGTTCGAGGCGGCGCTGTTCGGCAAGGACGGCATCGCCGCCGGCGCGCGGCGCGGCACTATCGTGATCGAGGCCAGCACGCTGCCGCTGGAGGTCAAGGAAGACGCGCGCAAGCGGCTCGCCAAAACCGGCGTGGTATTGCTCGATTGCCCGATCAGCGGCACGGGCGCGCAAGCCGCGGCCAAAGACATCGTGATCTACGCGAGCGGCGATAAGACGGGCTTGCGCGCGCTGCATGAAGGTATTCAAGGGTTTTGCGCGCAATGCCTATTACTGCGGGCCGTTCGGTACCGGCTCCAAGCTGAAGTTCATCGCCAATTTGCTCGTGACCATCCACAACCTGTCCACCGCCGAGGCCTTTGTGCTGGCCGAGCGCGCAGGTGTCGACACGGAACTCATGTACCGCGTCATCAAGGACGGCGCCGGCACGTCGCGCATGTTCGAAGTGCGCGGGCCGCTGATGAGCAAGGCGAGCTATCTGCCGGCAACGATGAAGATCGACGTCTATCAGAAGGACATCGCGATCATCAAGGCGTTTGCCGGCAAGCTTAAATGTCCGACGCCGCTGTTCTCGCTGAGCAAACGCTATTACGACCGGGCGTATCGCGGCGGTTTCGAAAAACACGACACGGCGGCGATCCATGCCGTCCTGAAAAAAGAGGCGCGCGCGCAACGCAAACGCTGAACAACGTCAGTCTCAATTCTGCAGAAGGTCCCGCCGTTGAAAACCGTCACGAAGTTTCCGCATCAATATTCTGTCACCGAGGATTGCTGGATTCCGATGTCCGACGGCATCCGGCTCGCGGCCAAGCTCTGGCTGCCCGACATTGCCGCAACGAAACGGGTGCCGGCGATCATCGAAGTGCTGCCTTATCGCAAGCGCGACATCTACGCGCCACGCGACGCCATGCATCACGGTTACTTTGCGGGGCATGGCTATGCGGCAATGCGCGTCGATATCCGCGGCTCCGGCGATTCCGACGGCTACCAGGGCGTATTCGCCATGCAGCAGGAGCAGGACGATACGCTCGAAGTCCTGAAGTGGATTGCGCAGCAGCCGTGGAGCGACGGGCAGGTCGGCATGTTCGGTATTTCGTGGGGCGGCTTTCAGGCGATCCAGACCGCATACCGTGCGCCGCCCGAACTGAAAGCGATCATTCCGTGCTCGTTCGCGCCCGATCGTTATCGCTACAGCCAGGTATTTCGCGGCGGCAGCCTGCTGCTGCGCTCGATTCGCTGGTCGAGCCAGATGTTCGGCTACAAGTCGCGCGCGCCCGATCCTGCGCTCGTGGGTCCGCGCTGGCGCGACATGTGGCTGGAGCGACTCGAGCATGATTTGCCGCAGATCATTTCCGCGCTCAAGCATCAGAACGACGGCGAATTCTGGCGCAGCCGCGGGATTCGATTCGACAAAATAAAATGCCCGATGTACGCAGTGAGCGGCTGGGCTGATGGCTCCTATGTCGGGGCGGTCGGTGAATCGATGCGCGAACTGAAAGTCCCCAAGAAAGCGCTCGTCGGTCCGTGGGGCCATCGCTTTGCGTATCTCGGCATGCCCGGGCCTGCCATCGGTTTTTTGCAGGAGTCCGTGCGCTGGTTCGACCATTGGATGCGCGGCAAAGACACCGGCATCATGCAGGAGCCGATGCTCACGGCGTGGATGCCGCAAGGCGTGCCGGCCAAAAACTACTATCCCGAATCGCCGGGCCGCTGGATTGCCGAACCGGTATGGCCGTCGCCTCGCATCAAGCCGAAGCGCTGGGCGCTCAACGCCGGGCGGCCGGCTCGCGGAACGCGCGGGCAAGGCAGCGGCAATCGAATGGCAGTCGCCGCAGACGCTTGGTATCGACGCGGGCGAGCTGATGCCCTGGTTCCAGCACGGCCCGAGCCCCGAAATGCCCGGCGATCAGCGGGCGGACGATGGCAAATCGCTGTGTTTCGACAGCGAGCCGCTCAAGAAAACGCTCGAGATTCTTGGTACGCCGGCAGTCGATGTGACCTTTTCAGTCGACCGTCCGGCCGCGTTTATCTGCATTCGCTTATGCGACGTTGCGCCGAACGGCGCCTCGACGCGCGTGACGTATGCGATTCACAACCTCACGCATGTCAACGGCGCGGACAAGCCCGTCAAGCTCGTGCCGGGCAGGCGTTACACGCTGCGGGTGCCGTTGATCGACACTGCCTATTCATTCCTCAAAGGTCATCGCATGCGCGTTGCCGTGTCGACGACGTATTGGCCTTTGATCTGGCCGTCGCCGCAACCCGTGACGCTAACACTGATGACAGGCAAGAGCGCGCTCGAGCTTCCGGTGCGGCCGCCGCGCAAAGAAGACAGGACGCCGCCGAAATTCAAGCCGGTCGAGGCTGCACCGCCGTTCGCCAAGACGGCGCTGTCACGCGGCTATCGCAACCGCACGGTCCACACGGATATGGGCACGGGCGTCACAGTGGTGCAGGTGGACGACGACAGCGGCCGCAACCGTTACGACGACATCGATCTCGAAGCGCAGGCGCGCTCGACCGAACGCTACAGCGTTTGCGACAGCGATCCGCTCGCCGCGACGGCCGAAGTGACCTGGTCGTGGGTGTTCGAGCGCAAGGACTGGAAGATACGCACGGAAAGCCGCACGCATATGTCGTGCACAAAACGAGACTTCATTCTGCATGCATCACTGGCCGCGTACGAGGGCGATAGCAAGGTCTTCGAACGTACATTTGACGAAGTCATTCCGCGCAATGGCAACTGAGATGCGCGAAGTCGTTCGAATATTTGCCGTTTTGCTGCTTGGTTCTGCCGCGTGGACGCAAGCTGATGCGCAGTCCTATCCATCGAAGCAGATGACATTGGTCGTGCCATTTCCGCCGGGCGCGGCGACCGACGTGTTTGCGCGTGCGGCGGGGCGCCGCATGGGCGAATTACTCGGCGCGCAAATCGTGGTGCTCAATCGCGACGGCGCCTCGGGCGCCATCGGCACCGAGATGGTCGCCAAGGCGGCGGGTGACGGCTATACGCTACTGTGGGGAAGTTCGGGGCCACTCGCCATCAGCCCGGTCTGGACCGAGAAGGTGCCGTACGATCCCTTGCGCGACTTTGCGCCGGTCAGCTTGTTCGCGAAGATTCCGTATCTGCTGATTATTCATCCTGCAGTGCCGGCCAGGAATGTGAAGGAATTGCTCGCGCTTGCCCGCGCGCATCCGGGGAAACTCAATTTCGCATCGTCGGGGACAGGCGGCACGGCGCACCTCGCCGGCGAATTGTTCAAGTCGATGACCAAAATCGACATCATCCACGTGCCGTACCGCGGCACGTCGCTGTTCGTCACCGAGTTGATCGGCGGGCAGGTCGATCTGGCCTTTGCCGGCCCGACGAGCGCGCTGCCGCATCTTGCTCCCGGCCGCGTACGGGCGCTCGCCACTTCCGGCGCACGGCGCTCGGAGATGTTTCCCGACGTGCCGACGATGTCGGAAGCCGGCGTTGCGGGCTACGAATTCACGCAGTGGTACGGATTGCTCGTGCCGGCCAAAACGCCGCGCGAAATCGTGAACACGCTGAACGCGACCTTGCTCAAAGCGATGGATGACCCGGACGTCAAAAAACGCATCGCCGGTGAAGCCGCCGCGCCCGCGCAGGGAACGCCGGATGAATTTGCCGCTTATCTCAAGAGCGAACTGCAAAAGAATGCGAAAATGATCAGGGACGCCAAGCTCAAACGAGAATAGTGCAGCGGCACAAAACAATCCGGCGTCCCGGCCGTTGAACCCGAGGAGTGTGTATGAGTTATTCGATGCGCGTGTGTTTATTGCTGTGCGGGCTCTGCCTGCCGGCCTTCGTTTTCGCCCAGGCAAAATATCCGGTCAAACCGATTCGCATGGTCGTCGGCTACGCGGCAGGCGGCGGCAGCGACATCATGGGCCGGCTGATCGCGCAACAGATGTCCGAAGCGCTGGGCCAGCAAGTCGTGGTCGAGAATCGTCCCGGCGCCGCCCAAAACGTCGCGGCCGAGTTGGTCGCCAAATCGGCGCCCGACGGCTATACGGTGTTTCTCAGTTCCGCTGCGCTGGGCATCAACGTGAGCCTGTATCCCAAGCTCAATTACGACCCCGTGAAGGACTTCATACCGGTCGCCGTGTTCGCGACGAGCCCTAATCTGCTGCTCGTGCATCCTTCTTTTCCGGCCAGGAACGCCAGGGAATTCATCGCGGTCGCCAAAAAGAACCCCGGCAAGCTCAATTTCTCTTCTTCCGGCAGCGGCAGCTCGCAGCACCTGTCAGGCGAAATGCTCAAGATCGTGATCGGTGTCGACATGACGCACGTGCCGTATAAAGGCAGTGCGCCTTCGATGACCGCGCTGGCGAGCGGCGAAGTGGATTTCTCGTTCAACAATATCCCCTCGGCCCAGCCTCTGATGACGCCGGGCCGCGTGCGGGCGCTGGCGATTACGAGCGAAAAACGCTCCGCGCTGCTGCCCGATCTGCCGACCATGATAGAGGGCGGGGTAGCGGGGTTCGTGACGCAAACCTGGTATGGAGTTTTGGTTCCGGCGGGCACGCCTGCCGAAATCGTCAACACGTTGAACGCGGTTATCGTCAAAGCCGTCCAGAAAGACGATTTCCGCACCCGGCTGGCGCAGACGGGCGCAGACCCTATCGCCGAAACCCCCGAGTATTTCCGCCGCTTGCTGCGCGACGAAATCGAGCGCTGGGGCAAAGTCGTCAAGGCATCCAAGGCCAAGCCTGAATAGGCTCAATAGTGCTGGAGTGCCGCGCCAGACAGAATTAGATGGGGGGAGGGCCTGCTCGGCTTAATACGCCGCGGCAGGCGGGCTCTTGACGGTCCCAAGCTCGATTTGCACGGTCTCCCTGCCATTTGCGAGCCAGACCTGATCGTCCTGGATGGTGCAGTTGAGCTCCATCGCGCGGTCGGCCAATGAGGCGAGCGCCTTGCTGGCGGGTTGCGGGACTGACCTGACCGTGAGATTGCGCGTGCGCTCGAGCTTTTCGCTGATGTGACTCCACCACAGCTTGCTGGCCTGGCCTCCATACGAATAAATGTACACCTGGCCTGCGCGACCGCACGCTTTGCGGATCCGCTTGTCGTCCGGCTGCCCGACGTCGATCCACGCCGCGATCGACCCCGTCAGGTCTTTGCTCCATAGATCGGGCTCATCGTCGGTGCTGAGGCCCTTGCCGAACGACAGGGCCTCATCGGCGTGCAGCGCAAACGCGAGCACCCGGATCATCATGCGTTCGTCGGTTTCGGATGGATGCCGCGCAATCGTCAGCAGATGATCCTGGTAGTAATTGCGGTCCATGTCGGCGATCTGGAGCACCGCCTTGCAGATAGTTGCCTTGAGCGCCATGCGCGCATCATGCCACACCGCCTAACGGCCGAAAGGTGCAGCAGCGATACGCTGCCCAAGAAAAAGGCCAGGTGCAATACGCACCTGGCCTTTTGTTCGTGCTGTATTCGCGCTTTAAATCAGGCAGTGAACCGATTGCTCTTGCGTCGTGCGATGAATGCGAACAGGCCCAGACCTGCCAGCAACATGCCATAGGTGTCCGGCTCCGGAACGTCGCTGACTGCAAACGTCGCGTTGCCGCCGCCGCCATTGAGCGAAAGGCGGAAGTTAGTCCCGCCCAGCGGAAACTGGGTGATCACGCTGCCCGTATTGGTGAAGGCGGCGCTCAAGTCCAGGATTTGCGAAGCGTTGGGATTGACAAAGAAGCCTGCGAACGCAGGATTCGGTACGAAGGTCGCAGATATACTGCGCAGCCGGCAGGAGATTACCCGGCGTACCGGTGAGCGAAGTGCTTCCAGGGGAGCTCAGGCTGCCAGTGGCCAACGTGATGGTCGGGGCGCCCGTGACCTCGAAAATCCCATCGTTGTTGCTGTCCGCGAACGTCGTTACGCCGGGAGCACCCAACAGCGAATAGTTCAAGCTCGTGAAGCTGCCGGTGGAAGGAATGCCCGCGGTCTGAGTCCCGGTAGCTGTGAAAGAAATGTACAGGCTGTAAGGCGTGCCGCCGGGAAATCCCGCCGTCGGAATCGACGTGGGCAATCCGTTGTTCGAGAACAGCGGTCAGCTTCGCGAACCCCTGCTCCGAGAAGGCGGTGCCACCGCCCGTAATGTCAATAGCCGCATAGGTGTTGATTAACACATTGTCGAACGTGAATGCAGCCGCAGTGGTGATGCCGGCGCTGCTGAAGGGTTCCATGTCACGTCTATGGGAGCAGCCGCGTTAGCTAACGACGCTCCCGTTAACAACAATGCGGCAAACGGCGCCGCTAAATATTTCCTGAGTTGCATTGTTCTTCCTTTCACTGGCAGGGGTTAATGACGAACTAAAGCGCGAATACTGCGGGAGGACGGGCACAACGCTTTTGCACGAACGTCGGCAGCAACCAATTGCTCGATGCGGTCGAAGATTGCCAAAAGTGAATCGAGATCGGCAGCCAGCCCTGTGCGATATGCGTCAACCATGGTCGAATGTTCGACTGAATTCGGTCTCGCATTTGTGAGTTCAGTCGGCACGGTTGGATATCCTGGCTGCATAGGTGATTTCGACGGAGTGATTATGTCTTTGGGATGGTCGGAAAATCTGTAGGTACGCGCCTATATTCGTATAGGACACAATTAGACTTACTCCTACAACGTCGTTGCGCCTCACGACGGTACGACAGTTTTTTTATGCGGCCATTGCTGTAGGACTTTTATTGGACCTACATTGATCCGCTCTTAACAGACCGCTGCGCATGCCTGAGTCGGCACGTTTTTTCGATCGATCCGGCGCAAAAAAGTTTGTAGGACTGTCGTCGATCAACGACAAATCGGGCAGCCGGCTTTACGAATCCCGCAGCCGCTTCTTGTAGGACAGCGCAATGAATGCTGTAAGTGCCTCTTTACGTCTAGAAAACAGGCCGGTGCAGGGAATAATGCACACTTTTCCCTCGCGCAAGAGAATGCGGCGTCAATTAATAATCGCCGCAAATTCACTTTCATTTTTTTTGTAGGACGCGCGAGCGGATTTGAAACGTGAATTGCTTAACGTCTGAATTGATAAAAATCGTTTTCTATTCCCACTCATCCATGTATTATTTCCCTGACCGACGGGAGAAGGTTCAACGAGGGGTCACTCGTTAGAATCCGTGGCCAAGATGGCCGCCCACATTAAGAATTGAACGCGCACGAATCGTTGCAGCTTTATTTCCGCGCAAGCGGAATGCGTGTGGCCCAGTCGGGAAAATAACTGGTGTCGAAAGTGCGGCGCAGCGCCGGCTTGCAAGATGCCAGAATTTGATCAACGAACAGGGAGTAGCAATGACTTTATCGGCGCATAAATCCAATCCCTCGCCGCGCAGGGCAGACTATGACAACCGATTTATTTTTCATCTGGAAATGCGGCACGGCCGTCCCGAGTGCGCGCTCGAATGCAACGACTACAGCGTGCGCCGCGCCGCGACCGTGCTGGAGTACATGAATGCCGCGAACCTCGTGAAGGAAATGTATTCCCGCCGGGGTTACCTGACGGACGGGGTGACGCCCCTGCCGCGCCGCGAAAATACGATCACGCTGGATGCGCACGATGCGCACCAGGTCATGGGCACGCTTACGGTGAGGCTCGATTCACCCGAGGCCGGCTTGCTTGCGGACGCGCTCTACATGAAAGAGATCGACGAGTTTCGCACCGCAGGCCGCAAAGTCTGCGAAGTATCGAAGCTGGCAGTCGATCCGAAATTCGGCTCAAAAGAATTGATGGCTTCTTTATTTCAGCTGGCCTATCTCTATATGCACGTTGTTAACCGTGCAGACGACCTGTTTATCGAAGTCAATCCGCGCCATGCGGGCTTTTACAAGCGAATGCTTGGATTCGAGGAGATCGGTGAACTGCGAATTTGCCCGCGCGTAAACGCTCCCGCAGTGCTGCTGCACATCGAGCTCGAATACATGCGCGAGCAGATCGCGAAGCATAGCGGCCGCGGTAGCAGTGCGATCGAGAAGTCGCTCTATCCGTACTTTTTGAGTTGCAGCGCCGAAGACTGGATCGACCGCGCGTTGCGCGCGAAGGCGAACAAGCCGCACTGAGCAAGGCCGGCGTCCGTCAGAGCCTGCTTAATCACGCTCTGGCACAGTCATCAGCCTGTGCAATGGCATGCGCAGTGAGCGCGCGGTAGGCGTCGGCCCGCTGCCGATACGACCGCAGAAGACCGCTCGTTCCACGACGTCATCGCCCAGAAATGCCTGCCAGCGCCGCCTGAGCGTGACCGCCTGATCCCACAGCGGCGCCGTGGCCGAGAACCGTTTTCCAGCCCGCACGTACCAGTTGAAAATAAGCGGCGTCATTTCGGGCTGCAGAAATAGTTGCCGCCGCGTTGCGGTGAGCCACAAGCGCTGTATCGCGCTTCCGGCATTCACATAGTCGTCGGTCGACGCAGCGGGTGTGTTCGCCACGATCGCGAAATGCGCGGCACAGGCGAGTCCCGGAATCAGATCGAGCTCGATCCGCGGCATTACGGTGCCCGCCAGATACGTGTTGAAAAAGCGCACGCGCGACCATTCCGCCATCGTCCATCGCATCAGCATGGTAGCGACCGGATCCAGGCCGACGGCTTGGTCGGGAATCCGGTCGTCGCTGAACTTCGCATTGAACTGGATGACGTCGCGGTGCACCCGGTGGGCCTCCGGCATCGTCAGCCGTAATTTCGCGTTCCGGTAGAGGAGGGATGCCATCCGCGCGCGCTCCGCCAGGGATTCGATCCACACCACGCGATAGCCGGCGCCGAGGCTGCCCTCCAGTTCGGCTTTCTGCTCCACGCCGAGCGGCGTGGTGCGCATCGCGCGCCGCTGCACCGTGCGCTTGACGATGCTGTCGATCAGCGGGCTCGGCTCAACGCTATCGTCAGGGATGAGTCGAACATCGAACGTGGGGCGATCGTCCGCGGCCGCGGAACGCCGTATGGTTTCGACGCGGAGTCGGTGACCGCTGGCGGCAATTCGAAGCGTCTCCAGCAGCGCGCCGAGAGAAATCTGGCTGGGCCGTCCTTCGAAATCGTAAACGCAGTGCGCGCGGGTGTCGAAGCCATGCACGATCAGCGCGTAATCGCCAGTCAGCTCAAACCGCCAGGGCTGCGTGTTGTCGCCGCTCGGCGCCCAGCGCGCGAGATCGAGGATTTGCTCGATGACGGACGGCTTTTCAGCGCTCACAAGTCTCCCATTTTACGGCGGGCGATGGCCAGCACCAGCCGTTGCAGCGGATTGCGATTTCCCCACGGCCGCCATGTCGTGGCCATTGTGTTCCGATACGCATCAAAATGCATCCCGTGCGGAGCCGTGCTCACGCCGCCGCGCTTCAAAAGTATCTTCAATGCTTCGGTCCCGGCAATTCCCGCGCACAGAGCGCACGCCATGCCGGTCGACGGCCCTCGCCGCGCTTTGAGGTCGACGGCAGCAGGATCCACCAAGTAGGCGCTCTGCAGCCTGGCAGGCGACAAACCGATCAGGAAGCGCAAGGCCATCTCGTGCTCGCTGCATCCCGCCCACCCGAAATACTCTTCGAACGTCATATGGCCGGGCAGAAAATTGAGCAGGGCCGCGCCCATACCCAGCGGCGCGACGGTGATCGCGGGAATGCTGCGTTTCGCGCATTCGGCGAAGACCATTGCCCGCGCATCGAACGCAAAAAAATCAAGCCCGTCTACGTAGAGATCCACCCCTTCGAGAAAAGCGGCGATGTTCGCGGCGGAAATGCCTTCTGCATGGACCTTTAACGTCAGCCCGGGGTTTACGTCGAGCGCCATTTCGCTCAGCGCGTCCGTTTTGCTGCGTCCCAGATTCCGGGTTCCGGCGCCGGTTTGCCGGTTGATGTTCGGCACATCGAAGGTGTCGAAGTCCGCGACATGGAATGCGCCAATACCCAGCCGGGTGAGCGTCATCAAGTGCGCGCCGCCGACGCCGCCGAGACCAGCGATGGCAACACATTTATTGCGCAGCGTTTGCTGTTCCGGTCCGGTGACCCAGCCTATGTTGCGGGAAAAGGCCTGGTCGTAATCGAATTCGCGCGACAAGTTGGTTTCCTTCGCAATGCCTGCTGCCGCGGTTTATCGGAGATAAGAGCTTCTTACAGCAAATGTTAGCGGCTTCACAGCATCGGATGCAAAAAAACAACAAGTTCCGTAGCGGCGTTGCTATTCCGCAATTTTGGCTCGCCGAAGGGGCGCGGGAGGGCACGGGGTAATTGAGGTGTTGTCGCCAGACCAGAAGCTCGACGCCCTGTTGATGGTTTCTCCCGATCTTGCGTGAAAAACCCCGCCGAAGCGGGGTCTGTGCGGGTGCTGCTAAGTTGGACTTAAGCGGATTGCTGCTTCCTGCGACGTGCCACAAATCCCATTAGTCCAAGTCCGGCCAACATCGCGGCATAAATTTCGGGTTCCGGGATGGCTGCAATGGCTGCAGTGGAGGCAAAAGCTGCAAAGGCTGCTGGCGGTAAACGGGGCTCCGCACCAATCGAGCCGCCGGTAGTTCCGCCACCAAGGACAGGGATACCTTGCACATGGGCCGCCATATAATAAGGACCGCCAAACATGTTTGCGTTCGCAAGGCTAACCTTCAGGAAATTGCTTGCGGTCAAGCCTGTCCCGGTGATTTCCCATTGCGATACCTCGCCGCCAGAGAACCGAAAACCGCCGGCGTTGGAAACGGGATATTGAAACGCGATGTTGAACAACCCGGCTTTAATATTTGCTCCCCCATCCAACGTCTGGGTCGCGGACTTGGTAATGCTGGCCGTCGATGTTCCGGGAGTATTATTGGAAAAATTCAGCGGACCGCTGAGAATACTGTTAAAGACCAAACTGTCGACGAACACACTCGCTGACATATTATTAGTCAGCGTCATCCGCACATCACCAGCGGTAATGTCCTCAAACGTCGCGATCAGCCATGGTCGCGTACCACTAGGCGTATCCCCATTAATGACGATATTGAAGCCGAACGAGACAACTTCGGCACGGGCAATCGACATCGTCGTTATCACCGCGAGCACTACGGCCGCCAAAACTGAACTTCGAAAACTGGCAATCTGCATACGCAGTGCACCTTTCAGGTGATGACGCGGTTGTCTCCGTGCGGATGAAGCGTGACAACAGTATACGGATTTAGGCGGCAAAGCGCTTGGCGCCCAGGGCCGGACTTGAACCGGCACGCCCTTTCGAGCTTCGGATTTTAAGTCCGATGCGTCTCCCAATTTCGCCACCCGGGCACCGCAATTCTACGCTATGGCTATGCGCCATGAAAAACCTCGTCGAAACGAGGTCTGTGTAATTGCGGCTGAGTCGGATTACGTTGCTTCAAGTTTCTTGCGACGCGCCGTGAAGCCGAGCAAGCCAGGACCGGCGAGCAGCCAAAGTTCTGGCGCGGCGAGATCGCCTAAGCTGAATTTCCAAGTATCGGGGTAGTGGCTATCCGTTAGCCCGTCCATTGGCATTGGCAGCAGGGACTCACCCCCTCCTTCAGGTCGTCCAAAACCGGACGGAGAGGAAAGGCTGATCTTATCATCTCATTTCCGAGACCGGATTTTGCGTATATTCTTGGTGCAGCAGTGGAGCTCGGGAGTCAGATACAGATGCCGCAAATAGCAATCTCGTCCGGCCGCGCACTGAAAATTGCTGGAATAGCTCTGCTTGTGGCAGGCGGGCTGCTGTATGCAGCATTGGGCGGACCGGATGATGATCCCAGCGGCTTCTTGGGGGTTATTGTGATGATCGGCGGGCTGCTCCTCCACTTCAGGGGGCGCCAGCAAGCAGCAAAATTCAGGGCCATGGGTCCCGAGAGCGCGGTCACTGACTCGAAGCCGGATGTGCTGTATCTGAGAAGCTTCAGTACCGACGCCTCCACTTCTTTCAAGATCCTGCAATCCGGGCTTACCACGGAGGAGGAGCAACTCGCAGACGTATTGCGACCGTTTGGTGATCTTGTCGCGATAGGTCAGCCTGGCGAGCCGCTTCCCATTCCCGGCGCGACTCGGGTGTACACCAAAGGACTCCGAGTGGAAGAATGTGGTGCTCGAGCGCATGAGCGCGCGCCGGCGCGCGCAAATCCGTCGCAACCGTTGTCGACCCCCCGATGTCGACCGCGCAGAGCGCGGTCCGCGGTGCGCAATTATGGCCGAAACTGTTCTAGGTGGTCTGAAGTCTGTTTTCTTTCGGCCGTCGCGCTCGCATTGCCATGGCGATTGCGCCAAAACCGACAATCATCATGGCCCAGGCATCGGGCTCAGGCACTTCAGCAATCAACGGAGAGTAGTTGATCGTGACAGTTGCACCGCCCGAATTGTTGAACCAGCCGAAGCCGTCCGACGGGCCGAGATACAGACGGGTGGCACCCGCCGGCGCAAAAAATGTCTGCACAGTTCCCGAACCGTTGCCGGTCAGTCCATCACCGATCCAGAAAATCTGGCGGAGGAGGGGCGATAAGGACAGGAAGGAAACGCCGTCATCGCGTTGTGGCGGAGCCGTGCCGCCGGGTACGCTGTCGTCCAGAAAAACTCCGACGAGCCCATTCGCTGGAACACTCAGCGGACCGGAAATGCCCAACCTCCCGGCATTCATGGTGAAGAGGCTGCCGCCGTCCGGACCCGTCGCGATGAATCCGCCCGCATTATTGAAGCCACCGACCGCGGAAAAGGTGATCGCCTGCGACGTATCAAAACCGGTGAGCGCAAGGGTCGGGGACTGCGCTGGGGCGGAATCCCCCACGGAGGTTACGCCGTCGGGCGCCCCGGCCAGGTAGGGATTATCCGTAGGTTCGACGGTGACGATCACGGTCGCCGCATAAGCCGGCGACATCAGGACGGCTGCACTCAAGAACAGAGCGCGCATTGATGAAGACAGTGCCGAGAACCTCCAGCTGATGGAAATTTTGAGCATGATTGATCCCTAAAGTTAGAAATCGAGCGCCACAGTTGACTTGCTTCCAAGCGTAGTGAATCGTTTTTCTCCTCTGGCCCTGGCAATGGCGGTGCTTTCGGAGATATGAAATGCAGGAGTTCAGCGGCAACTATATCCCCATGTCATATAGGCTGCAAGCCCGGATGGTCGTTCCCATCGCAGGCAGTGACAAAAATGGGATATTCGTCCTTATCCATACGCGCCTTTACAGGGCCAAGGAAATATCACGTTCCGTCGTAAGCCTCTTTTTTTAATATGAATTCCAATGTCAAATAGACGAAGCGCCCCGTGAAAATAGTGAACGTTTCGCTGATTGACCGCGTGGCGGGCCGGCGATATAGTCGCCGATGGGGAAAAGATCTCGCCATCGGTAAACGGACCGTATGACGGGCGCATTTCGAATCGTAAAGATGCGCGGTTAACCGGTCGGCGCGCCGACTCGTTCGACAGTCTGTGGCTTGGGCTCCGGGGAGGACACGATGCGAAAGATCGTTCTAGAATCTTTAGGCGTTGTTTTCTTCGTGGCCATTGCTGCAGCGGCGCGAGCCCAGGTTCCAGCGACAGGCTGCGAATCAGAATTTCCCGGTCAAACCGTTGCGCATGTTCGTAGGCTACCCGCCGGGGGGCGGCGTGGATGTCGCGGCGCGGTTGGTATCTACGGCGTTGAACGAGTACTGGGGCGTACCGATAGTGGTCGAAAACCGGCCCGGCGGCGCCGGTGCCATTGCGACCGAGATCGTAGCCAGGTCACCCCAGGACGGCTATACGGCGATGCTGTGCCAGATTGCCTCCCACGCCATCACCCCCGCGCGGAACAAGTTGCCCTATGATCATATCCGGGATTTCGCTTTCATTTCGATGATCGGTACTCTGCCCAACGTGTTTGTCGTCCATCCCTCGATGCCGGCCAAATCGCTCCGCGCATTCATAGCCATGGCTAAGGCAAGCCCGGGGAAGATCAACTTTGGCTCTTCGGGCGTAGGCGCGTCACCTCACCTCTCGATCGAGCTGTTCAAGCTCGAGGCAGGCGTCAATATCGTACATGTACCCTACAAGGGAGCCGCACAGGCGCTGCCGGACGTTATCGGCGGACAGATCGAAGCGTATGTGGGCAATCTTGTCGGGTCGGCCCTGGCAACGATAAAGTCCGGTCGCGTCAGGGCACTCGGCGTCACCTCTGCAAAACGGAACAAGCAGGCGCCCGATGTGCCGACCTTCGACGAGGCTGGCGTGCCGGGCTTCGATGTGTCGTCATGGTATGGTATCTGCACGTCAGGTCCTCTCCCTAAAGCCGTGCACGCCAAGTTCAACGCCGATCTTGTTTACCTGTTGGAGAAATCCGCTCTCAGAGGACGGCTTGAGGAGCAGGGGATCGACGTCACACCCTCGACGCCAGATCAATTCGTCGAGCATGTGAAAAGCGAAACCGCGCGATGGGCCAAGGTAGTCAAGGCAGCCAACATCGGCCAAGAGTGAGAGCAGGAGTACGGTCCGCAAATCTGGCTCGAAGTGTTGTAGAAAAAACACGTCGCGCTCTCGGTTGCGCAGGGTAGGGACTATAAAGAGTGTCCCGCCAGTGTCCCATGCGACTATTGCGGCAAGTTATCGGTTACGTAACTTGCTGAGAGATTTGGCTCCCCGACCTGGCGGAAAAACCGCCGGCACCTGATCCGCAGCGCGTCGTGACGAGGTCCGCGCTCAATCAGGGCGTGGCGACTCTCGTCCACGGCATGAAAAAGTTTTTCATCGAGCCGATACTCGCACGCCTGAGCGTGCTCGAAAAAGCGAAGCCCGCGGGTATCGCGGCCGACGATGCGATCGAGGAACTTCGGGCGGAACTTGCCGCGCAGAAAAAAGAAATCGCCGCGCTCAATGCGGTTCCCGTCTTGCGCTTTATGGGCGTGTGGAAGGCGATGGAATATCAGCAGGGCACGGTCGTGACGGATCACGGAAGTTGGTGGCACGCAGAGTGCGCAACCAAGTCGCGCCCAGGCACCGACAACACGTGGAAACTAGCGATCAAACGCGGCCGTGACGGCCGAGACTTGCGATGACTCCGAAGCCGGACTTCGTCGCGGACGTGCTGACCATGAACAACGTCGCAAGCATCGAAAAAAACGGTTTGACGCTCATCCGTGGCGGCGGCCGCAAATTCTTGAGCGAGAAAATTCTGACGCATCGACTGTTACGGGTTTTGCGAAGATAACCGCACGCTCATGGTTTCGCTGCACGCTGGGCGACGGCCGCGAAGTCATGCTGTCGATCTGTCCGGGCGAGTCAGTCACCTGCACCGAATTGACGCGGGCTGCGTAAGCGCCCCAGCAGGCGGTTCGAACTGATAACAGTTATCAGTTCGTTGCGCCGTATGGGACTAAAGTCCAATATGCCCGACTGGCGAATCGGCTATGGTCATTCAATGGCACCCTCCATGATTGCTGCGACCAAGATTTTCAGCGGGCCGATACTAGGTTGCTGCTCCTGGCAACCGCCTCCCACAATTTGTCGGTCCGCCCTTTTATTCGATGTTCAATTAACCCCGAATACCGGTGATCGTCATTGCCAGTGACGACCAGCCGCAAGCGCGTGCGCGTGTCTTGTCGGCGGGCGCGGCGGCGTATCTGCTCACGCCGGTCGATAAACACGCGCTGCTCAACGCTATTGCCACAGCGGTCGCTAGTGACGCGCTTGAGTCAGCGTGGAGTTGGCAAGGTTAATGACAGCTTGAGTAACGAGTTTTTCAACAGAATGGACGCACAGCAGACATTCGCTGCGCCGGTCACCGGGGGCGTTAAAGTTAAATATAAGTGCACATTTCAGCGTCCGCTTATCCTACGCATCCAATCGGAATATGCCTACATACTCCTACCTTCAGCGTCCGCTTATCCTACGCATCCAGTCGGAATATACCTACATACTCCTACGACCGGGCGCTACTACGATGTTTTGGCGTGCATAGAACCATCCAGATTGGGCAACCTAAAGGAGTAGAAAACATGAAACGAGAAACTACGATGCTGACCGCGTTCGCAGTGGTCGCGGCGTTTGCCTTGCCGAGTTGGGCGCAGGTCAAGCAGTTCCCGACAGAGACCATCACCATTGCGGGCACCATTGAATCGATCGATTACAACAGGCGAGCCATGAACGTCAAGACGGCCGACGGCAAGATGGTCGCCGTCAACGTGCCCGAGAGCGTCCAGCGCTTCTCGGAGTTCAAGGTGGGGAATCAACCTGCAGGCGACGTACAACAACAACGTTCTCGTGCGCCTGAAGCCGCCGGGCGAGCCGCCGGTCGATACCATTGACGAGGCCTACTCCAAGGAGCAGACCAGCGGCACGAAGGTGATGGTGCGGAGAATGACGGCGAGCATCGTCGCCATCGACAAGGGCGCGTCGTCGGCCACTTTTGAGGCGCCGAACGGGTGGAAATACAGCCGACGGGTCGTCGATCCGACCGTGTTCGATAAGGTCAAGGTGGGCGACAAGGTTGACATCATCTGGAACACCGACCTCACGGTCTCGGTCAAGTAAGCCGAGGGGACGAGCGCGCGACCGGGGACGCGCGCCGGCACCAGGACATCACCCCAGCGCCACGTGCGCCATACCCCCCTGACCCAATTTCGATCGTGTAAAAAAACGACTGCACGCGCGGACAGGGCGGATGCCGGAAAACCGTTTGCTCTCCTCCCCCCCAGATCGGGCGGCCAACGTTCGGACACGCCCGGCTGTGGCATCGGATGCCAATGCCGGGCCCAGCGCGCGATGGACGTTGCGATGACCTATCCAGAACCGAAACGCGGCAAATATTCCGAGTCCCGAAACGGTACTGGAGAAGTTAGCAAACAGCGTCTATCTGCGGCCCGCACCGTTTTGAAGTGGGCACCCGAATTGAGTGATGGCGTGCTGAACGGCGCGCATCTAAAACGGGACGGTGCCGTCCCGCTTTCGCGCACGAAAGCACCAAACGCTGCTGGCCTTTCCGAACGTCAACGCAAGACCGCGCACGGCTGGTGGCGCTACGCCTCCTTGCATGGCAGCTCGAGCGTTTGGACCAGCAGTTGAGCCGCCGCGATCAGGACGTCGAGATTTGGGAGCCGTGGGTATGCGTTCGCTGCTTCTCCCATGGCAGGGTATTCAAAAACCTTGCCCGCGTAGTAGTCCGAGGCGTTGACGATCTCAACGCGATGTTCATCGGTCAGTGGCACCAGCGTTTGAAGCTGCTTGGCATCCGCCGCTATTAAAATTGCCTCAAGTTTGTGACCATATGCGCTCTCCGATAGGTCGAGCATGGTCGCGCCATGAATCGTGAGGTAAGCCTTCAGCGAAAGCTCAATCGAGTGACAGGCTAGGTAATAACGAACCGGTTCGAAGGGTTTTTCAGGCGCAGGAAGTGCCGCCGCGGCCCTTGCATACGCTCTGGCGTAGACCCACAGGCCAGCGGGCCCGAAACGGATGACGATGTTCCCAATAGAAATGTTTTCGAACTCTGCGTACTGCTTTGCAGGCGAGAGTTTTCGTTTCATGGGCATGCACATCCCTGATTGAGTTGCGCGCAGCGCCAGGACGCGCCCTGCGCGAGCAGTGACGTCGGTTGACACAAATTCCCTAACCCCGCGCGCCGGATGCGCTAGGGCTCGATCTGGCGCGTCAGCGCGATGCGTCCCGACAACGCGCGCAGGGTCAAAAATGCGCTGCTTGGGGGCACCTGCGAGATTTGCTTACATGAACGCTTACATGGACGGGGTTTGGCGCAAACCTCAAACTGCTGAATCCCCGGAGACCCGCATGGTTGTTGGCTCCCCGACCTGGGCTCGAACCAGGCTCCTGCGAAGTTCAACTCCGCTCAGTCATGGATCCGATCATCAAATCGTCGAAGAGGTAACTATCAGGTCAATAATCGTTGTAACGACGACCGGTTGCCAACCTGTGACGAATCTTAGTCTCAAGCTTGGAGGCGAGAATTTTTGCGCCCACACCCACTATCCCGTGTCGAATCTCGACCCGCACGATCTTTCCCCAAGACCTGAGCATGAGCGTTCCGCCCCGAAGCCCCGCGAGCTCGATCGTGAAGTTGATTTTGTTTCCCGGGACGTAGTCCCTACCGGTCACGAAGAATACCCCCGACGTGCTGATATTTCGGGTGACACCTGTCCCGCGATCCAATTGGACCAAACGCCTCGCCAACATCCGGTCTTCTCGTCTTTTTCTTAACCCAAGATGCTCCGACGCCACTGCGGATTTTGTCGTATCTCCGGGCGCCTCCCTAACTGGATTGGGCGCTATACCGTTCTCGCGTGCGCCGGATCCCTCATCCAATCGTGCAACAGCGAATGCTGCTAGATCGAAAAGCGCTTTTCGTATCATTTGCTCCGCCTCGACAACTTCTTCATGTTACGCACATTTCTGCCATTAACAGGATGCGAATAACGGCCTGACAATATGACACATTCAGTATTTCAGATACATCGTTCTTCGTGTGTAATCCTTCGTCTGACCGAACTATAGGACATCCTCCGATTGGCGCGGTTGTCGCGGGAATGCACCAAGTTGTCGCGGAGATGCACCATTATGATCGTGGACGCTCCCGAGACTTTTCGTGAATCCGGCGCCGATTCGGCACGACGCGGCCGGAGGGTGTCCATCTCGACCGTCGCATCACCGAATTGGATCTGCGACACTTGCTCAATACACTATGCATTCGGTCGATTAGTTCCACCTCCACGGAAATGTGAACGCTGTGAAAATAAGGCATTCGAGATCTACTGACCTGCAAATCGGCAACTTGTCAGCGCTCGTGTATGCCGGAAGCGACCATGGACCAGAATCCGCCAGTTAGAAATCTCCGAGGTTTGGCGAGAAAGGTCGCGCTGAAGAAGGCGGCTGACTTGTCAGACCAGCGAGCCTACGAAATTTGGCGCGCGATAAAGCGCAGTGGAACTAAGGAGTCTCTTGAGGGACTGCCTGGCAATATCGTTCAATTGGCAATGGACTTCAGTCATTTTCCAGATGCGTGGAAGGTCATTGCAAAAAAAGCACTCGCCTACGAGCGCAAGACAGGCAAGCGGAAGCGCTGATCGTTGGCCTATGTGGGACGCCTACTCGAACTGGGCAGATCCGTCCAGCTTGTGTCCGGCCTTCGTGTTCGAATCCGCGCAACAGGACAATATCGTCCAAAGCACTGCCGTTGCACGTTTGATCACTAGCGCGACACCAAGTAGGCGGGAAACAAATAGCGGTGGCAAGTGTATACCGGACGCTCGATGTTCCTATGAAGGTCCGCTTTCGACTGCGGATTCAACCGGTGGATGCAACACACTAGACACTGCGTAAGCAGAAGGAGTGTTGCAGATGAAGCAAAGACCACGGATTTATTACACGGAACGCCAGAAAGCGCTGATGTGGGAACGCTGGCAGAAAGGTGAATCTCTCCAGCAGATCGCCCAGTTGTTTGATCGAAACCACTCGTCAATACAACGCATTCTGACAGAGACCGGCGGGATACGTCCGGCGCAACGATCGCGTTCCAGATTGGCGCTGACTTTGGCCGAACGCGAAGAGATATCGCGTGCGGTGGTTGCGGGTCATTCGATCCGTTCGATTGCAACGTTACTCGAGCGCGTGCCCTCCACCATCAGCCGCGAGATCAAGCGCAACGGTGGTCAAGGAGGCTATCGGGCGAGTCAGGCCGAGCAGGCGGCCTGGGATAGAGCGCGTCGCCCCAAGACCTGTAAACTGGCTGAGAACAAAACGCTGGCGCACCTCGTGGCAGACAAGCTCCAAGTGCAGTGGTCGCCGGAGCAGATTGCCGGGTGGCTGCAACGTACTTATCCGGGCGACGAGAACTACCAGGTGTCACACGAGACCATCTATCGCAGCCTCTTCATTCAGGCCCGTGGCGCCCTGAAGAAGGAACTGCTGGAGCATTTGCGGCGCACGCGAGTCATGCGCCGTTCGCGTCATCACACACAGAAAACAGACAATCACGGCAGAATCACGGACGCGGTATCGATCAGCGAGCGTCCGGCCACGGTTGAAGATCGGGCGCTACCCGGTCACTGGGAAGGTGACCTACTGTTCGGCAGCAAGAACAGCCAGATTGCGACCCTCGTTGAGCGTCATACACGCTACGTGATGCTGGTGAGGGTCGCCAAAAAAGATACCGAGACGGTCATCAACGCGCTGATCAAAAACGCTCGCAAGTTGCCGCAGGAGCTCTACCAATCGCTGACTTGGGACCGGGGTAAAGAGATGGCCGACCACAAGCGCTTCACCTTGGCGACCGACATCAAGGTCTACTTCTGTGATCCTCAGAATCCTTGGCAGCGCGGGACAAATGAAAATACGAACGGGCTCTTGAGGCAGTACTTCCCCAAAGGCACCGACATATCGGCCTACTCGCAAGCCAAGCTAAATGCAGTAGCGAGGAGACTAAATGAGCGCCCAAGAAAAACATTAAACTACGACACGCCCGCTGAACGATATCGACAATCTGTTGCGTCGATCAGTTGAATCCGCAGTCGAAAGCGGTCGTGCGCTTAAAAAGGCTTTCAGCATTTCCAGGAGCCGACGATGAAGCTAGGCGTGATCGAGGCTCGCCGGTCCGTTGCTCGGTCAATTACGCTGGCTCACACTGCCATTCCTGCAGCACAGTAAATGGCCCCTCATCGTTTCGCAGGCGCTCATATCCGCGTAGGATCAGTGCTTGCTCGCCAAGCATTAGCAGTTGCGGCTCGATGAGTTCGATTCCTTCAGCGATCGGGGTGAAGGGGATCTTGCAGACGAAAACGTAATTGTCGGATCCGCTGCACTGTAATTGTTAGCTCCTTCTGTCCGTCCTACATATGTGTGCGGCATTTACTTACATACTCCACGTGAGTCGGCGAGTATTGTTTCTCCGTCTTCATTCCCTGAAGACAGCCTCCTCAGAGGCAATCCTAAGCCGCCACGACCAGGGCGGCTTTTTTTCATTGTTCTTTTTGCTCTTATGCAACGATTAGTTCTTCTTGGCTAGCCGTTAGCATCATCGTTACGCCGGCTCACACCGCCATCCTGTAGCACGGTAAACGGCCCCTGATCATTTCGCAGGCACTCATAGCCACGCAGTATTAGCGCCTGGTCGCCCCGCATTAGCAGTTGCGGCTCGCATCCTCATGGCGCTAAATGTTGGGACCTTTTCGAGCAGCTTCAAAATCTTTTATCGACGTCGCCATCCCAACCAACAAATCGACATAGTTATCTTTGTCGCCAAGCTGTCGCAACTCTCGAATCAAGACCTGCAGATTTGCTAGAACATGTGTTGGCGAGTCGCAGTCGCAAAAAAGCGACCCGATGATCCTCCCTAGGGTGGCGTCGTCCTTGATGCTGGCGGCGACGCCGATAAGGCTAATAGAGACACTCACTGAGCCTCCCCATTCTGTTTCTGGCAGGTGACAACCCGCCCGTTTAAAAATCAGCTTGGCCGCTTTGGTCGACTTAGCACTTCCTCCAAATCCTCAAAATAAACTGGCTTTGACATGTGCAAGTCAAAACCCGCGAGTCTTGCGCGTTTACGATCTTCTGTTGCACCATGCGGAGTAACGGCAACCAGAGTCGTCCTCGCAAATTTTTCGCTTTGGCGTAAACGACGGGCAGCCTCGTAACCGTTAACGAACGGCATGCCAACATCGTAAAAAATGAAATCGGGTAACGCATTATGTGCGAGTGTTATCCCGTCTTCCGTATCGTAGGCGACCAACGCTTCATACCCTGCATGTTGTATAAGAATCGCCAGGGTATCTGCGGCGTCTGCGTTGCCGTCGATTATTAGGACGGTTGTTTTTAATGGCTCTGACATAGTGGAAAATATAGCCCCTCTTGGGCTTTTTTTCCGTAACTTTTGTTGAACGATGTGCTTGTAAAAGTTACATCCTTTGGCCAAGCGCCACGGTGCGGGTATATCCGGCATCGGTGCGCCGGCGCCACCGTTCGCGCGGCATTCGCAAAAACGCAGCCCGCATTTTTTCAACCATAAAACCCACTGCAAACGGCAAGCTTTCTTCGATCGCAAATTCTGTATCGAGATATGCGAGTAGCTCGCGCGCCCGGCATTCAAGTTCGTTATCCACGTTCACGACGCGACCTCCCGGTTATATTTGCTCTTAGCGCTCCCGGCGCCATTGCACGGAGTCCATCAGCACCACCGTTGCACGGTTTGATAGCGACCGAGAGACCAGAAGGCCGGGAACAAATAGCGGGGACAGGTGCATGCCGGACGCTTGATGTTCCAATCGAGGTCCGCTTCCGACCCGAAGCGGTCATTCAAACCGGGGCGGAGGAGCGGGAGAGTGGGTAATTCATGCGGCGCCGTGCGAGCAGGAGCGGATAGATCTTCCTATCCGTATCCGTTCGCACTGCTGGAGAGAAAGACCTGTAGCTACGTGGCTCCTCGACCTGGACTCGAACCAGGGACTTGCCGCTTAGCGTGACGCACCGATATAAATCGTGTCCGTGTGCTATGGCTTTGGCGCTTGACCCGTCCTGACATCGCGCGAATCCTCGCGGCCAGTCTGCCTGGTATCGCGATTGTCCTTACGGCATGCCGAATTGCTCTTGTTGTTTGCTTTCCTGCAATCGATCTTTTCCGACCGTCCGGTCTGCCGGGCATCCTGTTTGGTGTCTCGCGCGCCACGGCGTTCCTGTGCGTTCTCGGTGGCAAATACTGGTGCCGACACCAGCGAGAATCCCGACGTGCATATCACGGCCGCAGCGATAGCCCAAGACCAGTCGTTCCGCTTGTTCATTGTTGTCTCCTATTGAATTTGCAGGGAAAGCTGAATGGCGCGAAGGACTACGCACCAACGCCTCCCAGATTACCAGATTTTTCTCCAATAGCGGAAACCACAAGCGATTGGCCGCGTCCGCTTCAAATTCTTCTCGAATGTCTACTGTCAAGTAAATCGGAATGGTGCCATGGATCGATAGTGTGCGTTCCCCATTTTGACACCCAACAGTGATTCACCCGCCGGGTGCAAGGCGACTTGCCGCGCCCTCGGCGCACGATTTTGTGCAACTGCGCCTCACCGACGTTGCCAGCCACATTCCAGTTGACGGCGCCAGGTTCAAAAGAATGCCCCGAATCGATTCAGCTTGTCGGGATCGAATCGGCCTGTTTGTCGGGAACGTCCGCGTCCGGATTTGAAGCCACCCAGCCCATGAAGAGCTGATAGCCCAGCGCCAGCAGGGTCGCGCCGACAAACATCCCGAGGATGCCCGCGGCGGCCATGCCACTCAGCGCGCCAATCAGGATGACCGGCATCGGTGCATCTACGCCGCGGCCCAGCAGTAGCGGCTTCAGCACGTTATCGGCCATGCCGGAAACCGCGAGTAATACTGTATAGGCGATGGCTGCGCCCGTTTCATAGTTGCCGCTTGCCCAGATATAGGCGATCGCGGGCAGGGTGACGATCAGCGCGGGCACCTGGGCGATTCCCAGCACCAGTATGATCACAGTCAGCACCCCGGCCCCGGGAACACCAGCGAATATCAGCACCAGCCCGATGATGATCGCCTGAATGAAGGCCACCCCAATGACCCCATTGGCAACGGCCCGGATGGTTTGCGTGGACAGCGTGGCGAATTCGTCGCCTCGTGCGCCGCCGAACATGCGCTTGAAGATCGAGCGCATGGCGCGCGCTCCGGATTGTCCGAATGCCATGATGATCCCGGCAACGATGAAGGATGCGAGGAACTGCAACAGGCCCACGCCGATGCTCGCGACAAACGCCAGGGCGTCTTTAGAGAGGTCGCTGATCTTCGGCTGCATGCTCTGCACCAGAGCAGGTAGGTCGGAGTGCGCCGCCGACCAGAGCGCATGCAGTTTCCGGCCGACGATCGGCCAGCTTTCGATGCCGGAATACGGCGCCGGAATCTGCAGGTTGTTGCTTTGTATGTCCTCGATGAACCGCTTTACCGCGTCACCGAGCAGGCTCATGAGAATGCTCGAGGGCACCACGATCAGCACGATGCCGATGAGGACGAGGAGGGTTGCTGCGAGTCCCTGTCGGTTTCCGACCCTGGCGGCGAGCGCGAGGTGAAGCGGATACATCGCCACAGCCAGGATCAGTGCCCAGACCATGAGCGTGAGGAACGGCGAGAAGACCCGGTAACAAAGCGCCGTCAGGGCCACGATCAGCCCGGCACGGATCAGCACATCCATGAGGCGGGATGCGAACCGCCGTTCGAATTCTCGATCAGGGTTCAAGGGCATGTTCATTGTTCACCTCCCGTTGTGATTCTACCTTCGGGAATTCAAGGCAATTCCCGCAGGTCGAGGCCGGTCGTTCATGGGCTTTGTCAGTCGGGGATCCTGCTTGCCTGCGCGCATCATTCAGGTCCGCGCGCGAATCCTCTGCTGCATTGCGTGGGGACATTAGCAGGTCTGCCAGGCCGCGGGTAGTGGACCTTAGTCCATGCCCGATCTGCGCCTACGGGAATTTGGCGCAATCCGGCAAAGCGACCGGCGATTGCTTCTTGAGTAGGCTGCGCCGAGCAGTCAACGATCGCATCGGGTCGAATCGAATGTCTCATCAGGGTCGACGATCAGTCGTTCGAGGCGATACCGCCGAGCGTCTCTTCCTGGCCGGGAGCGTGGGTTGCTAATACTCGCGGAAAGCGGGCCCTGGAAAAATGCGAGTCTTCTAGACTGCCAGCGCTGGGTTGTGAACCCCGTTCCTCGGTTTCTGAGCTTCGGGGTAGCTCGGGGATTCAGTTCGAAGTCACTTTGTAGCAGCGCTAAGTGCGTGCAGGACGTTTCAGGATGTTTCACTCAGTACAAAGCGTTCCGGATCGGGTGATCGCGACACTGAGAGGATTAGAACGAGCCTGCGGTGTCAGGAAAACGCAGCTGATTGCATGCTCCCGTGCGAGGGCTGCCTTCGGGAAACTCGACCGGCCGGTATCGACCCGAAGCGGGCATTCGCGTTTCTCCATACCGGACAATCAGTGCTTTAATTAATCACTTTGTCGGCGCGCTACCTGCTACGCAATGTTGGGCGCATCCGGCGCCGGCGATGTTCCGCCAGCGATGGCACTGCCCCCGCGCTGCAAAAGCCTCTCGACCTCCCCCCGCTCGGCCGGCTTCGCGAGATGATGATTGAACCCCGCGTCGAGCGAGCGGCGCATATCGTCTGGCTGCCCCCAGCCGCTTAGAGCGATCAGCACAATGTCTTTGCCCCATGGCCGCGCTCGAATCGCACGCGCGACATCGTGGCCATTCACCTTCGGTAACCCGATGTCTAAAAATATTACATCCGGCCTGAAGGCTTCCGCGACCAGAAACGCCTCCTCACCATCATTTGCGACAGCAGTTTCATGCCCCATCAGGTCGAGCATCATTGCAAAGCTTGAAACACTATCCGAATTGTCATCAACGACCAGGACGCGTCGCCGGCGTTGGGTGTTATGTAAATCACTTTCGCTGGTGCGCGGAACTCGCCGGCGCTCCGGGACCACGATCGGCAGCCGGACGACGAATTCAGCACCACAGGCCGGACCTTCGCTTCGCGCTTCCACGCGGCCTCCGTGCATCTCGACGATCTGCTTGACGAGCGTCAAGCCTATGCCCATGCCTCCGAGATGATTCTCCAGCCGCTCGCCCTGCGTGAACATATCGAAGATCTTAGAAAGCATGCCCTCAGGAATTCCAATGCCGTTATCGCGAACTGACAACACAACGTCGTTACCCTCGCAGGACGCCCTTAATGCAATTTGTCCACCATCGGGCGTATATCGCGCTGCATTGTTGAGTAGGTTGGTAACCACCTGGGCTAACCGCGTTGCGTCACCATTGACCAGCACAGGAGCTTGCGGCAGTGTCGCGGTCAATGTGTGTTTTTGCTTTTCAATGCGCAATCGGCTCGCCGCGATCGCATCTTGGAGCACACTTCTCAAATCGACGCGTTGCGTGTGAAGGCCGAGGCGCCCTTGCGTGATCCGGCTCATGTCAAATAGATCGTCGACCAGACGAACGAGGTGTTCGACTTGGCGCTCGATCATGCTGCGTGATTCGTCCTGCACGCGGCGCTCGGTCGAGAGTCGCATAATGTGAAGCGCATTACGAATCGGCGCCAGCGGATTACGCAGCTCGTGCGCAAGAGTGGCAATAAATTCGTCCTTCTTTTTATCGTCAGTCGCAAGTTTCTGCTGCAGGCGTTTGGCGTCATCGATGTCAGTGGATGTGCCCACCCACTTCGAAATCACGCCTGCGGAATCGCGGACAGGCAGCGCCCGCACCAAATGCCAGCGGTATTCGCCCTTAGCCGACTTAACGCGACATTCGGAGTATATGGGCTCTCCAGTCGCGAGGCCGCGTTGCCAATTTGCTTCAATCGAACTTTTGTCCTCCGGGTGCGCCGCGTTTAGCCACCCCCAGCCCAACGCCTCGCGGAGCGGCGCGCCGACGTATTCCTGCCAGCGGGAGTTGACGTAATCGCGATTGCCGTCCGGTTGGGTTGTAAATGCAATCTGCGGCATCGATTCGGCTAATTGCTGGAATCGCCCTTCACTGTGTCCCAAGGCCGTTTGGGAGATATTCAATAGATGCTTCGAATCCTCTTCCCTGCGCTTCCACACTGTGCGCATCGCCAATCCTAAAAACACGGTCACCAGCATGAAAAGGAAAACCAGTCCCAGCGTCTTTTGAAGTTCGGCGCGCCAGTCCGCCAGGTAGTCACCTGGAAAAAGACCAACGATAAGTAAAAACGGATAATTACGGACGCGCTGGTATGAAAGCGCGCGATTGCGGCCGTCCAGTCCGACTGCGTAGTAGGAGCCGAAAAGAGGATTTTCTTTCAGTTTCTGCGGCCACTCTTTGGAAAATACCCGGCTACCGACGGCGGTCCCAACCTCTTGGGGCTCTGGATGACGGACGACCGTTCCGAGATCGAGGTCACGCAGGCTCACTGCCCCATGTGGCCCCAGATCGAGCTTCGCGAACGCTTTCTGAAAGCGCTCGAGGAAAATAACCGCTAACGCCACTCCAGCGAACGAGCCATTCTGTTGGTTGATTCGCCGCGCCAACACGATGTTCCATTTACCGCTGGTCCGACCGACGAAGGGCTTGGATATTACTAGGCCACTGCCCGGTTGGTCACGCAGTCGCTGGAAAAACTCACGATCGGTGGCGTTCATCTCGCTCCCGGCTTGGATGCCAGTTCCATATAGAACGGCGCCGCGTGCGTCCGCCACCTGCACGCGGTCTATGTCCGACTGTCGCGACGCCTGCAGTGCGATAAACCGGTTGAGCCGTTGCGCGTCGACACCTCCGTCTGCCGCTATTTCGCGTTCGGTTTCATCTTTGATCGCCAAAACCGCCAGGTCTATCTTGTCGAAAGACGATGCCAAGTCCTGCGCAAGCAAGAACGACCAATTCTGAGTTGCTGTAACGGCGTGCGCTTCATATTTATTGTGACTGTGATAAAGCGATAGGCCGGCTAACGCGCCGACCAGAAGATTGAGCGCGAATAGGCCCGCTACCAGCAGCCATATAAGCTTGGAATAGGAAAACTCGCTGTGTTTCGGCGCGCTATTGAATTGACTGCCCGATGAAAGTTGGGTCACGACGACTCTCTGAACTATGTATTTCTAACGGCAGAAGCAGGGCTCGGAGTCCTTCGTGAACGCTTAACGACAGTGCCCATACGGTAAAGGGCCGCCTCGGAGGCGGCGACGCCAGCCACTTGGTTCGCGGGAACAGCAATACATGCTCCTGAACATCGAATAAAAGGCGGACCGACAAATTTTGGGAGGTGGTTGCCACGAGCAGCAACCTAGTATCGGACCGCTGAAAATCTTGGTCGCTCGTCATCGAGCACCGCTACTAGCAGGTGTGTTTTCGCCATTGAATGACCATAGCCCGCTTCGCCAGTCAGGCAAATTGGCCTTTAGTCCAATACGGCGGACTGAGGCGATTGGTGTCGGGTGCTGGTGCCGAATACGCCAATATTGGTCGCTACGATCCGAGTCAGACTTCTTCCCCGTTTCTGAAATGCTCTCGAAGGTTTATTCCTAGTCATGCATGGCACTCAGCGGCTCGTGCACTCAGCAATCATTCCCCCGACTCCTCGACTACAAGCATCCAGACCTTCTTAAGAGGGAGCTCAGCCTGGACCTCGGCAGGCAGGCGGTCATAGTTGCGATAGATCGCCTCGACCAAATCGCGACTCTCCCACAATCGCACTGAGAAGTAATCTGATTCTCGAACTATCACGCCGCTTTCCGCTTCGAACGCTCGAGCAGTTGCTCCACCCGCGAGAAATTCCGAAGCAGGAATCTGCTCAAGCGCGTCGACGTGCAGGAATGCCAGAAGACGCTGCAGAGTCTGGCCGGTTTCAGCCAACAGCGATTTGATACGTGCGATCTGCTCGGCGTTAACCATTTCTGCTGCAGGTTGCGGAGGCTGCTGGTCGGCACCCTCGGGCAAATCCTCGCCGGCATAGATGTAAAGCCCAAGGCCGTGGAGCGCGATGGCCTTGACCAGGCACCTTTGTATCGAGGTGTTGATGTCGAATGCAGTGGGCATTTCGACCGCGACCTTCGTGGCGTAACGTGTCCCCAAACGCGCGTGAATGCAAGATCGGGCTAAGCTACCGCATTGACCTCGCTCCGCTGCTTTGTCCTTGAGTCTCAGCGTTCCTTCGCACGGCGGCACTTTGAGACCGGGTAATTGGAGCAAAGATCGCAGTGCCAGGTAACTGCGGTATTCCTTGAGAATGACGGATATGGCAGATTTAGTCGGTTTTCAGTAAATACCCTTAGAATTTCTCTTCATGAAGAGCTTTACACAAAAAGCCCTAAATCCGTCATATCCGTCACTTTCAACAAAAATATGTGTTTCGTACATACAATCAGATAGATAACTTGTTCGATCGAGGTGGAAACTGGGTGCTTAGTACCCGGATTAGCCGCTCGAGGTAGCCGATGTTCCGCAAAATCCAGAACACCGCTGCTTCCAACAAAAAAGTGATTGAGAACGCAGACGTCAACCACCGCCAGCCGCCAATTTGATCGATCAATGCAATATTCCATTCATGCTTTAAAAACCTTATAGTTTTGACGTGCAGCTTCCATGTCCCATCGATCGACGAAGATTACGATATCGCTGAGGCAAGAGCTTTTAGGGCTACCGCGCTCGAAATGCTCGAACGAGAGCCGACGTCTTCTGCATGGTTAGCGGGGCCGCATCCGACCATCGCGGACATCCCGTGTTATCCACACATCGCACGCGCCGCAGAAAGCGGATATGAACTGGAGAACTATCGGGCAGTTTATCCGCGCAGCCATTCCTTGGCCGGGAGAAAGCGCATGGGTGCCAGTGTAATATCGGGCGCGCCGCATTAATACGACAAGACAAGAATATGGCGAACGCCGAAGTGGAAGGACGCAAGGCAGTTTTGGATCCGGTCGAGCGCTGGTCGGAGATCATTTTCGGCCTGCTGATGGCGCTGGCGATCACCGGCTCGCTGAGCGTCGCCAGCCCGGACGACCAGGAGGTGCGGACGATGATGATCGCGGCGCTCGGCTGCAATATCGCCTGGGGCCTGGCGGACGGCATCATGTACCTCGTGCAGACGCTCACCGAACGCACGCGCAAGGCCACCCTGGTCGCGCGGGTGAAGGCGTTGGCGGAGCCGCAGGGGCGCGCATTGATCGCCGACGAACTGCCGGCGCGGCTGGGCGAGAACGCCGGCCCGCAGCTGCTGGAGGAACTGCGCCAGCGCGTGGTCGCGATGCCTCCCGCATCGCTGGATGCCAGCCTGCGACGCGACGACTTCGCGGGCGCGCTGGGCGTATTCCTGCTGGTGGTGCTCTCGACCTTCCCGGTGGTGATTCCCTTCATGTTCGTGGACGAGCTCAAGCTGGCGATGCGCCTGTCCAATGCGACTGGGGTCGTGGTACTCTTCGTGAGCGGATGGATGCTCGCGCGCTATGCGGGCGGCAACCCCTGGAAGGGCGGGGCGTCCATGGCCGGCGTCGGCGCCGCGCTGTCGGCCGCGATCATCGCGCTGGGCGGATGAAGCGCGCGGCCCTGGCACTCCTGCTGCTGGGCTGCGCCGCGGCGCGGGCCGAGGAGGAAGACTGGGCCGCCTCCAAGGGCTCGGCGGCCGAAGCGCAGCTGCACAAGCAGCTCAAGGCGGCGGTGCGCACCATTCCGGGCACGGAAACGCAGTATTTCATCGGCGGCTGGCTGCAGCTGGACGCCATCGCTGCGCGCAAGCAGCAGGACGGCGCCGAGCAGAACACTTTCCTGGTGTCGTCGACACCCTTTGGACCCGCGCCGCGCGACTACCGCCTGAGCGCGCGCCAGTCGCAGTTCAACTGGCTGTCGAAGACGCCGTCATCGATCGGCGAAATCTCCACGCGCCTCGAAGCGAACCTGTTTCCGATCGACGGCTCGACCCGCATCACCTGGAACCAGGCGTATCTCCAGGTCGGCGAGTGGCTGACGTTCGGCAAGACGTATTCGACCTTCATGGACGACGCGGCGATTCCGACCACGCTCGACTACAACGGGCCGAGCGGCGTGACCTTCGTGCGGCAGGCGTTGCTGCGCGGCTCGCTGCCGGTGGGCGAGCGCTGGAAGATCGAGGCTTCGGCCGAGGATTCGCAGGCGGACTTCACGGCATCCGGGGCGATCCTCGACCTGCGCACCAGCGCAAAGCGGCCGGACCTCGCGGCACGCGTGCGCTACGAAAGCGACAGCGCGCATTTCCAGCTCTCGGTGCTGTCGCGCAGCCTGCGCGTCGCCACAACCACGCCGTTCGGCGCGCGCGATCGCGGCGTCGACGGCAAGGGACTGTCCGTATCGGGCTCGCTGCCCGCGTTCGGCGAGGACTCCATCAGGTTCCAGCTGGCGGGCGGCGAGGGAATCGGGCGCTATTTCAATGATCCGCTGAGCGCCACCGGCCTCGCACTTTCGCCGGGTGGCGGCCTGGAGCTGGTGCGCAGCACCGGCGCGACGCTGTACTACCAGCGCCAGTGGGCGCCCGACTGGATGAGCGTGGCGGGCGCGAGCACGCTGCGCGTGAGCGACGAGGGCTCGCGGCCCGCGGAGGCGCTCAAGCGCGCGAACTACGCCTCGGTGAACCTGGTGCACCGGCTGAACCCGCGCATCCTCGTGGGTGGCGAAGTGCTCTGGGGCGAGGCGACGAAGGTTTCCGGCGCGGCGGCCAGCAACGCGCGCCTGCAGTTCTCTTTCCGCTACCTGATGTTCTAGTTCAGAACGAGGGCTTGCCGGTCAGGGACTGCTGCGGCTGCGGAATCGGCCGTTTTTCGATCACCAGCACGCTGTCGTAGAAGTGCAGCGC
>CAWDSF010000023.1:0-62317 GCA_963804885.1 uncultured beta proteobacterium | reverse complement strand
GGCCGTACCGGTCACCGTGGCCGTCACCTGGACGCTCGCGCCCGGCTGCACCGTACCGAGGTCGCAGGTGAGCGACGCGGCGTCGCAGCCGCCTGCCGAGGCGGTCAGTCCGGTGAGGGTCGCGCCCGCCGGTACGGACGCCGTGAACGTCGTGCCGGGCGACGGGGAGGAGCCGTGGTTCGTCACGGTCGTCGTCACGTTCGTACTCGACCCGGTCGCCACGGGCTCGGAGGTGGGCGGCGCGGTCAGGGACAGGTCGACCGTCTGCTGGAAGCTGGGTTCCTTCTGCCGGCCCGGCAGCGACGCTGTCCAGCTGCGGTGAGCCTGCCGCTCGCGAAGTCGTAGAGGTCGAGTTACTCGGGCGAGTCGGCGTCGACCGCCCTGCGGGAGGTGAGCACCAGCCGGGAGGCGTCCGGGGACCAGGCGACGTCGCGGGGCTGGAACGGCCCGGTCGCCGTAGGTGTCGGGCAGCTCCTGGCCGCAGGCGCCGCGGTCACGGGCGAGGCCGTCCGGCAGCAGCACCTGGCAGTCCGGTGCCGACGGCGACGTCAGGAGGATGCCGTCCTGCTCGTCGACCCGGCCGGCGCCGTTCTTGCGGTTGAAGGCGATCGCCGACCGTCCGGCGAGAACGCCGGACTGTCGTCGATGACCTCGCAGTCGCCCGGGCAGATCCGTGGCGCTCAGGTCGTCCTGCCGGTCGAGGGCGGTCCACCGGCACGGTCCAGACGTGCTTGTTGCCGCCGTCGCCGTCGATCACCGTCGTTGCGGGTGAAGGCCAGGGTGGTGCCGTCGGAGGACCAGGTGGGCTGGGCGTCGCCGGCCCGTCTGCTGCCCGGCGGGCGGGGTGACCTCGCCGGTGATCGCGCCGGTGGTCGCGTCCGCGATCGAGGATGCGGCTGGGACCCGCGGCCGTCACCGACGCCGCCCGGCGAAGTCCGGGTGAAGGCGAGGTACTTGCCGTCCGGGGAGAACGTCGGGTCGGTGTCCCAGTCCGTCGCGCCGCGGCCCGTGAGCGGCATCGGGCGCCGCGTCGGAACCGTCGGCGTCCACCATCCAGATCCGCTCGATCCGCGGCCGTCGGCGTCGGTCTCGAAGCGGGTCACGCACGATCCGGCGTCCGTCGGGCGTGTAGCTCTGCCGCTCGGTCCACGGGTCGAACCCGGCGGCCGGCTGGAACAGCGGGTCCTTGGCGGGATCGGTGTTGGTGTCGGCCGCCGGGTCCTCCTTGAGGATCGTCAGCCCCAGGTCGCGGGGGTCGGAGCCGTCCGCCCGGACGTCCTGCAGGTCGCGCGACGTTCGTCGCGGGGCCGCCGAGGTCCGCTCGACCACCGCGCCGCCGCCGTCGAGCGAGCCGAGCCAGGTGGGCCGAGGCGACTTCCCGGTCCTCGCTGAGCACGAGCGCGGGCGGCTGCGTCGAAGTGCGCGGTCGCCCGGAACACGTGGTCGTCGGTCGCCCTCGCACGTCGCAGGTGGTCTCGGGCTCAGGAACACCACGCCGTCCCCGTCGGGCAGCCAGGCCGCCCCGTGGGCACGCCACGGTCGCCCGCGCGCCCCCGTCAGCAGCGGCTGTCGTCGCCGCCGAGCGTGGTGCCACCCGCAGCCGGGGCCCGCTCTGCCCGTCGCCGGCGGTCGTGCGGTGTACGCGATCAGGTCCCGGTGGGCTCGCGTCGTTCACCGGGTTCCACGCCGGTTCGGTGGCCGTGCCGTTCGCCGGGTCGGTGATCCGGGTGGCGGCGCCGCCGCCAGCGGGCCGTACGTAGATCTGCCGTCCGCCGGCACGTCCGCCGTCGCTGGAGTACGCGAGCCGCGTGCCGTCGGGGGAGACCGTCGGCGCCGTCTCGTCGGCGGGGGTGTCGGTGAGCCGCGTCAGACCCGTGCCGTCGGTGCGCACGAGCCACAGGTCGCGCTGCGTCCCGCCGTCCGGGCCCCCGGACCCGGCCGCGTCGAACACCACGGACTGCCCGTCCGGTGTCAGCCGGGGGTGCGCCGCGTCCATGCCGTGGTGAGACGTGCGTACGGAACCGTCGGCGGCCCGCAGGTAGACCTGCGGGGTCTTCTCGTCGCGCCGGCTGGCGAAGACCATCTGGTCGCCGAGGGCGGACGGCTCGTCGTCGTAGTGGGCCGGGCCCGCGCCGAACAGCGGGGTGCTGGAGGTGGTGGTCGCCACGGTCCCGAGGCTGCGGTGCCCGGTACCGGCGTAGGCGATCCGGGTGCCCGGGGTCCCGGCCGCCGGCCTGCGCGGCCCCGGGGTCGCGTCCGCTGCCTGCCCGCCGGAGGCCGCCGTTAGGCCACCCCGAGCAGCGGGACAGCAGCACCGCCGCGGCGCCCCGAGTCTCCCCGGCCGCGGCGGTCCAGGACCGCCCCCCGGCGGGCCGCCGGGCCGGTGCGCATCGACGGGTCCACCCCGCACGCTCTGGCCTGCAGCATCTGGACGTACCCCCGCCATCCTTCGGCGGCGGCGCGCGACGCGGCAGGGCGGCGGGGCCGACCCGGGGGAAGCGCGGGGTGCGCTGTTCGGGCAGCCGCCCGCCACCGCGCGTACGACGTGACCGCCTGAGGCGTCGGGCGGGCGCGTCGCGGTCCGGGTCAGATGAGCCCGTTGCCGCAGCGCGTAGCCGACCGCGTGGGCCCGGTTGCGCAGTTGCAGCCGGGTGGTGATCTCGTGCAGGACGTTCTTGACGGTCCGTTCGGAGTACGACGGTCTTCGCGGGCGATCTCGGCGGTGTCGAGGCCCTCCGACACCAGGCGCAGCATGTCCGCCTCGCGGGTGGTCAGCGTGGACAGGGACAGCCCCCGCGGGTCGAGCACCGAGCGCTGCAGGCTGCCGACGTGGCTCGAGCAGCTTGCCGAGCAGGTCGCCCGGCAGCACGCCCTCGCCGTTCGGCGGTCGCGAGGACCAGGTGGACGAGCCGGTCCTGGTCGGCCTCGGCGCGCCGCAGCACCGCCGAGACGCCGCACTCGATGACGCGTCTGCAGTGCGCCGTGTCTCGAAGGTGCCGACGACCAGGCCGGTCCGCGAGGCGGTGTTGCGCTGGAGCTGACGCAGCCGCTGCACGGTCGACTCGTCAGCCCGTCCACCACCACCAGCGACGCCTGGGCCGCGGTCGACGTCGGCGTCGTCGACAGGAGTTGCACCTCGGGCCGCTGGCGCAACTGCTGGACGACGCCGCCGTGCAGGATCAGGTCCTCCGCGTAGACGGCCACGGTATCCGGACCGGCTTGATCTGACTACGTCTGTCCTGCGGAACTCGGATCCTGGCCACGGGTGGCTGCTCGCCGGCGGCGAGGCGGCTGGCTTTCTTCGACCGACGTCATGGTCATGGTCCCGTTTCTTCTTCTTGAATTTCTTGTGCAGCTCAGCTGCGGTTGGCGCCCGAACCCGCTAGGGTGACGAACACCGGGGGTCAGGCCGGAAAATCGGACACACGCACAGCCGGGCAGCTGAAGGTGTCTTTTAGAGGCACCGACACTGCCCGCCTGTTGCCCTGCGACTCCCTCCCGGACGGGGGCCAGCCCTACCGTCGTCGCGTGACCACATCTGCCGAAGTTGAGCTTCCCGCGCTTGACGGTGTCGCCCGGCGGCGAAGCGACGACCACCCTGACCGTCCGCAACGACAGCGACATCGTCGAGGCGTACACGCTGGAGGTCGTCGGCGACTGCGCCGCGTGGACCACCGTCGAACCGGCGCGCGTCTCCCTCTACCCCGGCACGTCCGAGACGGTGACGATCCGGCTCGCGCCGCCGCGCTCCCCGGCGTGCGCGCCGGCGAACTGCCCCTGGGCGTCCGGGTCCTGCCCGTCGGAGCGCCCCGAGGCGGTGACGGTCCCCGAAACCACCGTGACCGTCGCGCCGTTCCAGGAGCTCCGCGCGGCAGCTCGACCCGCGCCGCCGCCGGGGCTGGCTGCGCGCCCGGTACCGGACGGCCGTACGGAACCAGGGCAACACCCACCGCGGTCGACGCTCACGGCCGGCCAGGCCGGCGAGGACCTGCGCGTTCGGCTTCACCCCGGCGACGCCGAGCCTGGAGCCCGGCGAGTCCGCCGAGGTCGGGCCTGCGGGTCCGCACGCGCAAGCTCATCTGGTTCGGCTCGTCGGTCACCTGGCCGTTCGAGGTCATGGCCACCGCCGGACGAGGAAGCGGCCGCAGAAGACCAGCCCGCACGGACCGCGCCGAGCCGCTGGAGGGGGAGTTCGTCCAGCTCCCCATCCTGCCGAAGTGGCTGCTCGCGGTGCTCGCGGCGCTGCTCGCGCTGCTGCTCGCCTGGTTCGCGCTGGTACGGCCCGACGGTGCAGCAGCGCCGCGAAGGAGGCCGGGACCGCCGCCGTCAAGAAGAACACGGAGCGCCCTCAACCCCGGCGGGTGCCACGGGGAACGCCGCCGGCGAAGCAGGGGAGTGCCCAGGGCGGCGGGCAGGGCCAGCAGGCCGCGGGCCAGGGCGGCCGGCAGCCGGGCGGGGCGGACTCGACGTCGAACACGGCACTCGCGGTGCCGGCAGCGGTCAGCAGAGCTCCGCGACCATCGATGTACAGACGGCCGGCGGCAGCCAAGAAGGTGGGCACCTACAAGGTGCCGCAGGGCAAGGTCTTCGGCGTCACCGACATCGTCGTGGCCAACTTCCAGGGCGACGAGGGGGTGCTGACCATCACCTTCGGCGGGCAGACCGATCACCACGATCGCCCTGGAGACCTTCCGCAACCAGGACTACCACTGGGTCACCCCCATCGAGATCCCGGAGAACCAGAGCGTCACGGCGAACGTGACCTGCGCGAAGCCGGGCACTCCGGCCACCGGCAAGCAGGCGGCCGGCTGCCACGAAGTGCTCAACGTCAGCGGCGTGCTCAGCGACATGAAGCACTGAGTACCTGAAGCACTGAAACACGAAGCACTGAGGACGCTCACCGCGGCGGGGGCGCGTACACCGCCGCACGGACCGCAGTGAGCTTGAACTCCGATGGCTCCGGAACGCGAAGAGGCGCCCAGGACCTCGCGGCCCTGGGCGCCTCTTCGTTGCCGTGCTCCCGCCGGGGTGCGGCGGGACCGCGTCAGCCGGCCGGAGTGGCCGTGACGTCGGCGGAGTTCACGTCATGGTACCGGTGGTTGAACTGGACGGGTAGACGTCTCGCGAACCGGTGACCACCTGGCCGCCCGCCTTGAAGAAGTCGTCGGCCGGGGACGGCGGCTGGTCGGCGACGTACGCCTGGCCCGCCGGGATCGCTGTAGTTGGCCGCCGTCAGGGGGGCCTGCGTCGACGGCGAGACCCGCCGGGTACTCCGAGGCGGTCCGGGTACGCCGTGACCGTAGACCGGCGCGGCGCGTCGTACCCGCCGCCTTGATGATCTTCACGCCCGTGGCCGGGATGGTGTTCTTGCCGCCCGGGTTGTAGATCCACCCCTTCTGGCCGCCGTACCAGATCGCCGTCCAGTCGCCCTGACGTCGGCGACGACGAACTGCTGGCCGGCCTGGACGCGGTCGCTCCAGTCGCTGATCGAGTCGGTGCCGCGCGTGGCGCCGGGGTGACGATCGGGTCCAGGAAGAGCGGCGCGTCGGCGCTCGGGCGCGCTGCGCACGAACAGGGAGTTGGACGGCTGCGGTCACCTCGGCGCAGGCGGGGGTGGCGCCGGTCGGGTCGTCCGAGGGGCAGACCGTGAAGGTCTGCGCGTTCTTGCGTTGAACGTGGGGGCGATGGTCACCACGGAGCCGACCGGGCCGACCCCGCGCGTCCCGAGTCGATCGGGGCGCCGACCAGCCGCATGAAGCGGGTCCAGTCCCACGCCGTTCCCGTGTCCCAGTGCATGCCCGGCGAGGTCGGGCGTCCGCGACCGGGGACGTTGTCGTGGCCGAGGATGTGCTGGCGGTCCAGCGGGACGTCGTACTTCGCGGCCAGGTACGTCACCAGCTTCGCGGTCTGCTGGTAGGTGGCGTCGTGTACCAGGTCGGCGCCGAGCGCGGTGAAGCCCTCGTGCTCGATCTGGATCGAGTGCAGGTTGCTGTCGTAGTTGCCGTCCCCGAAGGCGATGTCCTTGTCGGACACCATCTGGGTGACCGCGCCGTCCGAGGAGCGCATCACGTAGTGCGCCGCCGTGCCGTCGGCCCCTGGAAGCGTCCGTCGATGGCCGAGTCGTACGAGCCCTCGGTGGTGTGCAGGACGATCTGCGTGATCTTGATGCCGTTGGCCGGCCGGTCGGACACCTGAAGGCCGGTCGGCGACGCCTGGACGAACGTGCAGTTCATCGATCTCGGGCACTCCGCGCCCGGGTCGACGGACCGTTCTTCAGCTCCAGCTTGTCGAGCTGGGCGGTGGCCGGCTTGGCCGACGGGTCGGCCGGCCAGCGTGACCGCTGCCGTCCGTGGTCTCTGCCGGCACCGGACTTGATGGTCGCGAACACGTCGGTCGGCGTACGACTCGCCGCGGCCTTCTTGTCGGGCAGCTGGCTGTACTTGGCGACCGCCGCCGTCCAGTCGGACGGGTCCGCCGGACGTCCGCCGGTCAGCTGCTTCTGGTACGAGGCCAGCAGGGCGGCGCCGCCGCGGAGGTTGGCCGCCGGTCGTGCCGGAGCCGCTCGGCCGGGATACCGGTCAGCTTCGCGGCGGTCTGCAGGGTGTGCAGCTCGGGGTGCTCGGCGATCGACGCGAGGTCCGAACGGCCGGCCGCGCCCGCGTCACCGTCCGCCAGCATGTCCGTGTCACATCGGTGAGGTCGACGAGCCCCCAACCGCCGTTGTTGCTGTAACCCGTGTGGGACTGCCAGCCGGACTCCTCGTGGGCGACGCCGAGCAGCACGGCACGCGGCACTTCGTACATCGGCGGCCGCGGTCGAGAAGTCCGCCTGCGCCGCCGAGTGATGGGGCGCCTGGCTGCTCGCGCCTGGGCGAGGGTGGGCAGGAACGCGAAGGCGCCCGCCGCCACAGCGCCGCCCGCGACGACGGCTGTGAGCCATCGCTTCGACTTCCGCTTGTGCAAGATCTATTCTCCGTCCAACTGTGAGCACAGTGCCGTTGACAGGGGCGACGAGGCACACTGCGCGAAGGACCCGAAGACCTCGTGAGTCCGTACAGTCCTTTGCGGCGATGCGTCTTGACCCTCGAAGTACGCACACCTGCGCGATGGAAATCTACGTCGGGCGGGGGTGCTCGCCGGGACGCCACGCCGTTGTGATGAGCGCACTAACGACCGGCTCCTTCTAGCCGTTGGAATTCCGCGCGGTCAACTCAGCATGTGAACGGGAGGTGTCCGGGTGCCCACCGCGGACAGCGGCAGATGCGTGCGGTCGGCAGCGCTGCGCGACGGTGACGCGACGGAGCGGAATCGGCCCCCGGGGACAGGTCCCGGGACCGGCCGCACGGCAGGGGTCCTCGCGACCGATCGGGACGCGGCCAGGACCGGGGTACGCGCGCCCACCGGAGCGGTTCACCAGGCGGGAGCCGAGAGTGCTCGGGCGGACACGATCTTCGTGAGGCCGCCCGGACGGGACGGCCGTGCGCTCGACGCGGCCCCCGAACGCGCCTTCACACCCACTTCACACAGGTGACGAGAGTCACGGCGTGACCAAGGGTCGCCCCCTCGACGCGACGACCTGGACGCCTGTGGCAGCAGCGGTGCGGTGGCGGTGGCACCGGTGGCGCTCGCATTCGCGCCGCCGCCGGCGGGAAACGCACCCCGTCACCCGATCGCAGCCCGCGGACAGAGGTCCGGGATCCGGCCGTGTCAGGGGTAGATAAACCGTCCCCTTTAAAGCCATAATGACAGTGTCTGTCCATAGATGGTCTGCTGGAAAGGCTGCGTGGGGGCGACCGCTGTACGCGGGTCCGCGGCCCTGACTGAAGGATGGGTCATGTCTGCATGGCAGCAGTACGTGGATGAGCGCAGTTGGTGGGCACGAACAACGTTCGTCGCGCGGCCATCATCAGTGCCGACACCGGCGATACGTGGGCGGAGAGCAGCGGCGGCATGCTGGAGCCCGGCGAGGGCCCGGCCATCGTCGCCCTCTTCAAAGACCCCGGCCAGGTCCTCGACACCGGTGTGCTCATCGGCGGGGAGAAGTACGCGGGGGTCCACGGGACGGAGAAGGCGATCTGCGCGACGCGGGGCGCGAACGGCGTCGGGATGTCCAAGACGGCGCAGACCATCGTCATCGGCTACTACGAGGAGGGCCAGGCGCCCTGCAGTGCCTCGCTGACCGTGCAGAACGTCGCCGATTCCCTCATCGAGGACGGCCACTGGTCGCGCACCCCGGCTGGAGGCCGCCGGCCGCCGGCCTCCAGAGAACCTGGACACGCCTCTCGCCGTGGTACCGCCACGGGTGAGGGCGTCTTCGGCTCCGCCCGTCCCTACTCCTGCGGCCGCGCGGCGACCTACCCGCGTCGCTGTGGACGAGCCGGCATGGAGTGGGTGGTGAACGCCCACCCCGCGTAGTCGTCCACGGCGTCGATCGTGGTCGACCGGGCCGTCGCCAGGCGCATCGCACCAACGCGAGCACCCGGGCCGCGAACACCCCCCACACCAGGCCCAGAGCGGACAGTCAGCACGGGGAAGCGGAGCGTCAAGGTTCCCGTGCCCTCCTCGCACGGGATCCGGCCCCGCACGCGTCGTGCCGAAGCACCCGTCACCCCCGCCGATGCGAATACGGTCGGGCATAGCGACGCAGAGTGTCGCCCGGCTTGGCGGCGTGAACCTGCCGCATACCCGCGAAAGGGTTCTGCCGGGCACGGGACCGTGGGGTGCGCCACCCGTAACGAACGGCCAGCATGCGCAGGCAGAAGGCGGAGTATCACGTGGCTCACGTTGGGCAGGATGTGCACGAACATGCGCCGCCGGTGCGAGGCGCCGATCGCATCGGCCGCCTGGATGTATTCGCGCGCCTTGTGCTTGAGATACTCGGCGCGCACCAGCCGGAAAATGCCCGGCCAGCCGGTCAAGCCCGAGGATGAGCACCACCGTCAGCGTGCCCTTCTGGTTCAGCACCGCGGCGATCGCGAGTATGAGCAGCAGGTACGGCACGGAAGTAAAGATGCTGTAGAACCAGTTGAAAAAGTCGTCGACCGCGCGCCCGTAGTACCCGGCAAGCGCGCCGAATACGGTGCCGAGCAGGGTCGTCGAGCAACGCCGCCGCGATGCCAACGAACATCGACGTCTGGGTGCCCTTGATCACCTTCTTCAGCACGTCGCGGCCCCACTTGTCGCCGCCGAACGGCAGCGTCGCGGCTTTGGGCGCCGAGCGGCGCCACCGCAGCAGGGTCGCGCCGGATTTCGGCGAGCACGCCGGCCAAAGGATCGACGATGTCCGATCACTCTGCGCGTTCGCCGCCGGCGGGTTGCGCCACCGGCGGCGTAGCCGCCTCGCGCGTCTACGGCGTCCGGCCCCATGAAGGTGGGCGGCGCATAGTTGACGCCGGCTTCCTGCGCCCAGTCGGCGGCGAGCAGATTGAGTCCCGAAGCCACCATCAGCGCGCAGAAAAAGACCACCACCGCGAGCGACACTACGCCGACCCGGTCGCGGCCGAAACGCCGCCACGCGAGCACCCACAGGCCCGGCGACCGGGCGCGCGGCACGTTGCGGCCTGCTATAGTCAGTTCGCTCATTTGAGCTGCACCCGCGGATCAACCGCCTTATAGAGCAGGTCCGCGAGCAGGTTGATGACCATGGTCGCGATCGCGACATAGATCGTGACCGCCTTGATCACCGGAAAATCGCTGCGCTCGACCGCCAGGATCACTTCGCGCCCGATGCCCGGAATCGAGAAGAAGCGCTCGATCAGGAATGCGCCCGCGAGCAGGCCCGGCAGCTGGATCATCACGTTGGTGATGATGGGAATGGACGCGTTGCGCAGCACGTGCACCCACATCACGCGCCCCTCGCCCATGCCCTTCGCGCGCGCCGTGCGCACGTAATCCTGGTCGATTTCGTCGAGAAAGAAGCTGCGGTACAGCCGCGTGTCCGGCGCGAGCGACACCACCACGCCGACGATGATCGGCAGCAGGCTGAACCGGAACAGGTTCTCGGCCAGGTTGTTGCCCCACCCCTGGACCGGAAACCAGCCGAGTTGGTACGCGAGCAGCGTACTGCAGCACGATGATGTACACGAGGATGCTGACCGACTGGCCGACCGTGCAGCCGATCATCACGAAGCGGTCGGTCAACGAGCCGCGCATATAAGCCACCAGCATGGCCGCGGCCATCGCCGAGCAGCGTAGCGATCACGAGCAGCGGCACCAGCACGGTCAGCGACGGGCCCGAGCCGCGTCGCGAATATCTCCGACACGCGCTCGTTGGTCGCCCAGCTCACGCCGAAGTCGCCGGTCGCGATCTGCTTCAGGAATATCCACGAGCTGCACGTAGTACGGCTGGTCGACGCCGAGCTGGCGCCGGATGTTCTCGATTTGCTCGGGATTCGAGATCTTGCCGGCGAGCAGGTACGCGGGGTCGCCGCCGACGAAGTTGAACAGCCCGAACACGAGCAGCACGACGCCGAGCAGCGTCGGCACCATTTGCCACAGGCGGCGGATCACGTACGCAGGCATCGCTCAGCTCCGTCAATTCACTCGCGCTTCTCGCAGGTCCAGTACAGCCACTCGGCGTGCATGCACCGGGTGCTTCTTGTAGCCGAGCACGCGCGGCTGCAGCAGCACGTTGCGATAGCGGCTGTCCTGCGAGGATCCACGACGGTATGCACTTCCATCATGCGCGTCATGTCGTGATAGAGCTTGTCGCGCGCCGGGCCGTCGGGCAGCAGCCTCGATTTCTCGTACAGGCGGTCGAATTCCGGCGACTGGTAGCACGCGCTGTTGCTCTGCCCGGTGTTCGGCCCGTACAGAAGCTGCATGAAGTTGTCGCCGTCCGGATAGTCGGCGATCCACGCGCTGTTGCGCATCATCAGCCGGCATTGCTTGTCCAGCTTGATCAGCTCGGCGAACCGCTCCTTGCGGATTTCCACGCGCACGCCGATCGCGTCGAGCGAGCGCTGCATCAGCTCGTCGAACTGGCGGTCGCGCTCGATCGGCATCGACCAGTATTGCAGCTACGAGCGGCTTGCCGTCCGGCTGGTTGCGATAGCCGTCCGCGCCCTTTTTATAACCGAAGCGTGTCGAGCAGCGCATTGGCGGTCGCGCGGATCGTAGCGGATGCTGCTCTTGTAATTCGGGTCGTGGCCCGCGACGCCCGGCGGGATCGGGTATTCCGCCTTGACCGCCTGGCCCTTGCGGATGATGCGCAGCTGGTCGTCGATCCGGTACGCCATCGCGATCGCGCGCCGCAGCGCGATTTTCTCCTTGCTGAAGCCGCCGAGCGGGTTCGGCACGCCGCCGATCTTCTCCTGCGTGTTGAAATGCATGTAGATGATTTCCGGGTCGACGCTGCGGTCGAGCTTGATGCCGCGCTTGACGAACTCGGGCCTGAGCCTGCCGTCGGCGGTCATGAACTTGGGCGCCACCTCCGACGAGCTGGTACTCGATATCGGTCTCGCCGCGCTCGAACGCGAGCCAGCGGCTCTGCGTCTCCTCCATGATGCTGATTTCGACCGTGCCGATCAGCGGCAGCTGCTTGCCTTTCATCTGCGCGACGATTTCGCGGTCGCGCGGATCGCTCCGCCGCGGCGAAATCCCAGGTCTTGCCGCGATAGCGCGGATTCGCCTCCAGCACGATCTTCGACGAGCGCACGTAGCGCTTCAGCCGGTAGGCGCCGGTGCCGACCGGATGCGAGTTGATGTCGTCGCCGTAGGCCTCGATCACTTCGCGCGCGACCGCGCCGACCTGCGAAAACGCGAGCACGTGCGCGAAGTTGAAATCCGGTCTCCTTGAGCCGGATGCGCAGCGTATAGCGGTCGCGCACTTCGAGTCCCGCGACCTTCGCGTCGTAATCGAAGCGGCCGTCTTTCTTCGCCTGCGCGGCGAGCTCGTCGAGGCCGGCGATCTTGCCTTCGAACAGAAACGAGTACGGCGAGCGGTTTTTCGGATCGAGATAGCGCTTGATCGTATACGCGTAGTCCTCCGCCGTCAGCTCGCGCTTCTGCCCTTGAACGCCGGATCGTCGGCAAAGTAGATGCCCTTCTTCAGCCTGAACGTGTAAGTCCTGCCGGTGTCGGCGACGAGCGGCAGCGCTTCGGCCGTGTTCGGCACCAGCTTCGCCGGGCGCGCGAGATAGTCGTACGTGAGCAGCGGCTCGAAGATCGCTTCGATCACGGTGCCCGAGTAGTAGTCGGAGATCTTGACCGGGTCGAACCCGGTTTCGGCCGCCATGAACGTGACGCGCAGCGACTTGGCCGGATCGGCAGCGTGCGCGGCAGCGACGAGCATGCACAGCAGCAGAACGCGCGCCAGGCGGGAGCACCATCTGCGAACCGTGTTCGGCTCCGGCGCGGCGATCATCGGGATATCGGAAAACACACGGATGGCAGTCTATATTATCCGGCCGGTAATCGGGGCGCGCGCCAGCCGTGACGCGCGACGGCTCTTTCGTTAAACTCGCGCCATGCTCGAAAAACCGATTTGCCGGCGAGTCTGTGCGCTCGCGTGCCTGCTGTTCGCATTCGGTTGCTCCCACAGCGCATACGCGGTGCACGCGCTGTCATTGGGCAGCACGCCAAAATATCCGGCCGGCTTTGCCAATTTCGAGTGGGTAAATCCCAATGCGCCGAAAGGCGGCGAATTGCGGCTGGTGCCGCCGACGCGCAGCACGAATTTCGACAAGTACAACCCGTTCACGCTGAAGGGAACCGCGCCGCCGGGGCTCTCGAGCCTCCTGTTCGAATCTCTGGTGACGGGCACCATGGACGAGCCGACGACGGTCTATGGGCTGCTGGCGGAGGACATCGAAGTCGCCCCCGACAAATTATCCGTGACCTTCACCATCAACCCGCTCGCCCGCTTTCACGACGGCACGCCCGTCATGGCCGCGGACGTGAAGCACAGTTTCGACACGCTGATCAGCAAAGAGGCCGCGCCGCAGTACCGCGTGGCGTTCGGCGACGTTTCGAAAGCCGTGGTGGTCGCGCCGCGCCAGGTCCGCTTCGAGTTCAAGCGCGTGAGCCTCGAGCTGCCGCTGATGGTCGGCGGCATTCCGGTATTCAGCCGCGCATGGGGCGCCGGCAAGCCGTTCGACAAGGTCGTGATGGATATCCCGATCGCGAGCGGCCCGTACAAGGTCGGGCGCCTGAATTTCGGCCGCGACATCACCTATGATCGCGATCCCAACTACTGGGCGCGCGATCTGAACGTGCGGCGCGGGCTCTTTAACTTCGACCGCATCACGTACAAGATCTACAAGGACTCGACCGCCCAGACTGAAGCGTTTAAAGCGGGCGAATTCGATTATCTGGAAGTGTTTGGAGCGCGCCTGTGGGCGCGCACTTATGTGGGGAAGAAATTCGATTCGGGCGAATTGGTCAAGAAGGAACTGCCGGCCAAGAACGCCGCCGATTTCCAGGGCTACCTGATCAACACCCGGCGCGAAAAATTCAAGGACCCGCGCGTGCGGCAGGCGCTGGGACTCGCCTACGATTTCGAATGGATGAACCGGCAGCTTTTCTACGATTCGTTCACCCGTGTGCGCGGATTTTTCAACGGCAGCGACTTCGAAGCCAAGGGGCTGCCTGGAGAGGACGAGCTTGCGGTGTTGCAACCCATCCGCGACAAGCTGCCGGCGAAAATTTTCACCGAAGAAGTACCGCTGCCGCCATCGACCTCCCCGCCCGGCAGCCTGCGGGCCAACCTGATCAAGGCAAAGCAATTGTTCGCCGAAGCGGGATGGACGTATCGCGACGGCGCGCTGCGCAACGCGCGGGGCGAAGCATTCACCATCGAATACCTGGACGGCGACAGCCGCGGCGAGATAACGACCTCGGCCTACTCGCGCAACCTGACCAAGCTCGGCATCCAGCTCAACTACCGGCGCGCGGATTTCGCGCTGATCCAGAAGCGGCTCGACGTATTCGATTTCGACCTGTTCACGGTGCGCATCCCCGGCAACGAATGGCCCGGCACCGAGCTGCAGGACCGGTTCGATTCGAAATCGGCCGCCACCGAAGGGTCGAACAACTGGATGGGCGTGCACGATCCGGCCGTCGATTACCTGTTGAACCTCGTGGTGTCGTCCACGACGCGCGTCGAGCACATCGCGCGCCTGCGCGCGCTCGACCGCCTGCTGCGGTTCGGCTACTACGTCGTCCCGCAGTATTACCGCAACGGCTTTCCGATCGCTTACCGGGGCGGCAAGTTCGAGCAGCCTGCCGTGGCGCCGAGCTATTACCAGGCGCGCGACTGGGTGGTATCCACGTGGTGGATAAAACAATAGGATGCCCGCCATGTGGTCATACATACTCAAGCGCCTGCTGCTGATGATCCCGACGCTGCTCGGCATCCTGCTCATCACGTTCATCATCATCCAGTTCGTGCCGGGCGGGCCGGTCGAGCAGATGGTCGCGCAGCTGCAGGGCCGCGACGCGGGCGGCGTCGGCGAGGGTCCCGCGCGCGCCGAAGGCGCGTACCGCGGGCGCCAGGGCGTCGATGCGGCGCGTGTCGAGGAAATCAAGAAACTTTACGGATTCGACAAGCCCGCGCCCGAGCGCTTCCTGCAGATGCTCGGCCAGTTCGCGCGATTCGACCTGGGCAAGAGCTTTTTTCACAACAAGGACGTCTGGCAGCTGATCAAGGAGAAGCTGCCGGTCTCGATCAGCCTCGGCGTGTTTACGTTCCTGCTCACTTACTTGATTTCGGTGCCGCTCGGCATTTTAAAAGCAGTGCGCGCGGGCACCCGTTTCGACACGGCCACCACGTTCATCGTGCTGCTGGGCTACGCAATTCCGAGCTTCGTGCTGGGCGTCGTGCTGCTCGTCTACTTCGCGGGCGGCAGCTTCGTCCAATGGTTTCCCTTGCGCGACATCACGTCGTCGAACTGGAGCGAGCTAAGCTGGTTCGGCAAAGTCACCGACTATCTGTGGCACATCACGCTGCCGGTCGCCGCGATGGTCGTCGGCAGCTTCGCCGTGATCACGATCATGACCAAGAACTCGGTGCTCGAGGAAATCCGCAAGCAGTACGTGCTGACCGCGCGCGCGAAGGGTCTCGCCGAGCGCGACGTGATGTGGCGGCACGTGTTCCGCAATTCGCTGATCCCGATCATGACGGGCTTTCCGGCTGCGTTCGTCGGCGCGTTTTTCGGCAGCTCACTGCTGATCGAGACACTCTTTTCGCTCGACGGGCTGGGCCTGCTCTCGTACGAATCCGTGATTCGGCGCGACTATCCGGTCGTTTTCGGCACGCTCTTCATGTTCACGATCATCGGCCTGCTGACGACGCTGCTGCGCGATCTGAGCTACCTGTGGGTCGATCCGCGCGTGCGGTTCTTCGACTGACGATGAGCTTCCCGCCCGTGATACGAAACGCTCCCGCCCGCCGGCGCGATACCCGTCGCGCCGCGCGGCTTGAGCCCGGGGCGCCGCGCCTGGCAGCGCTTTCGCAGCAACCGGCTGGGCTATGTGAGCCTCGTCATCTTCGTCGTCCTGTTCGGCTTGAGCCTCATCGCCGAAGTGCTGTCCAACGACAATCCGCTGCTCGTGCGCTATGAAGGGCGCTGGTACGTGCCGGTGGTGCAGGCGCTGCCCGAGACGGTGTTCGGCGGCGACTTTCCGACGCCGACCGATTTTCTCGATCCCGATATACGCAAAAATCTCGCCAAGCCGGGCAATTTCGCGCTCTATCCGCCGAATCATTATCACTACAAGACGATCAATTATTTCGCCAAAAATCCGAATCCCGCGCGGCCGGACGCCGAAAATCTGCTCGGCACCGACGACAAGGGCCGCGACCTGCTGGCGCGCCTCTTATACGGGTTTCGCATCTCGGTCGTGTTCGCGCTGATCGTGACCGCGCTGTGCACGATCTTCGGCATCCTGTACGGCGCGATTCAGGGCTACTTCGCCGGCTGGACGGACATCGGCATGGAGCGTTTCCACGAAATCTGGGGTGCGATGCCGACGCTGTACATGCTGATCATATTCGCGGCGCTGTTTTCGCCGAGCTTCTGGCTGCTCGTGATCCTGCTGTCGCTCTTCGGCTGGATGGGGATTGCAAGCTACGTGCGCGCGGAATTTCTGAAGAACCGCACGCTCGACTACGTGCGAGCCGCGCGCGCGCTCGGCCAGAGCAACCGCAAAATCATGTTCCGCCACATTCTGCCCAACAGCATCACGCCGGTCGTGACGCTCATTCCGTTCGAGATGGCGGCGGCAATCGGCTCGCTGACGAGTCTCGACTTTCTGGGTCTCGGCGTGCCGCCGGGCACGCCCAGCCTCGGCGAGCTCCTGAACCAGGGCAAGGAAAACCTCGATGCGTGGTGGATCTCGCTGTCGACGTTCGGCGTGCTGGTAACCCTGCTGCTTCTGCTCATCTTGATCGGCGACGCGCTGCGCGACGCGCTCGATCCGCGCAAGGTGCTCGAAGGCGACGCCCGATGAGCCTGCTCGAAGTGCGCGATCTCACCGTCGACTTCGGCGCCAAGCGCGTCGTCGACCACGTGTCTTTCACGGTCGAGGCCGGCGAGAAATTCGCAATCGTCGGCGAATCGGGCTCCGGCAAAACGGTCACCGCGCTGTCGCTGCTGCGCCTTGCGCAGGACGCGCGCGTCAGCGGCGAAGTCGTTTTCAACGGCATCGACGTGCTCGCGATGGCGGAAACACCGCTGCGCGAAATGCGCGGGCGCGACATTGCGATGATTTTCCAGGAGCCGATGACCGCGTTGAACCCGATCTACTCGATCGGCAAGCAGATCGTCGAAGCGATCCAGCTGCACGAGCCCTTGTCGAAAGCCGAGGCGGCCAGGCGCGCGATCGAGCTGCTGCGGCGCACCGGCGTGCCCGAGCCGGAGCGGCGGTTCCACAGCTATCCGCATCAGTTGTCCGGCGGCCAGCGCCAGCGCGCGATGATCGCGATGGCGCTCGCGTGCCGCCCCAAGCTCCTGATCGCCGACGAGCCGACCACCGCGCTCGACGTCACCATCCAGGCGCAGATCCTGGATTTGCTCGCCGAACTGCAGAGCGAATTCGGCATGGCGGTCATCCTGATCACGCACGACCTGAACCTGGTCAAGCGCTTTGCCGCGCGCGTCGGCGTGATGCAGGGCGGCAAGCTGGTCGAGACCGGCGCCACCGAGTCTATCTTCCGCGCGCCGCAGCACGAATACACGCGCCTGTTGCTCGCGAGCCGCCCGCAGCGCATCGCGTTGCCGCTGCCCGAGAACCCGCCCCGTCTGCTCGATGCCGAAAAAGTGAGCTGCGTGTTTCCGATCAAGCGCGGCTGGTTCGGCCATGACGACTTCTATGCGGTGCGCGACGCGAGTCTCGACTTGAAGCGCGGCGAAACGCTCGGCATCGTCGGCGAGTCGGGCTCGGGCAAAACGACGCTCGGCCTGGCGCTGTTGCGCCTGCAGCAGGCGACCGGCACGATCAGCTTCGACGGCACGCGGCTCGATACCCTGCCGCAGCGCGCGCTGCGCCCGCTGCGCAAACGCATGCAGATGGTGTTCCAGGACCCGTTTTCGTCGCTGTCGCCGCGGCGCACGATTGAAGAAATCGTCGGCGAAGGCCTCGAGCTGCATTTCCCGCAACTCGACGCCGACGCGCGCCGCGCGCGCGTAGCCGCCGGGCTGCGCGAAGTCGGGCTCGATTCGTCCATGCTGCAGCGTTACCCGCACGAATTCTCCGGCGGCCAGCGTCAGCGCATCGCGATCGCGCGGGTCGCCGTGCTCGAGCCCGAATTGCTGCTGCTCGACGAACCGACAAGCTCGCTCGATGCGACGATCCAGCGCCAGGTCCTGACGCTGCTCACCGACCTGCAGCAGCGCCTGCACATGAGCTATCTCTTCATCAGCCACGATCTCGCGGTGATTCGCGCGGTCGCGCACCGCATCATCGTGATGAAAGACGGCCGCATCGTCGAGAGCGGCGCCACCGGGACCGTGCTCGGCGCGCCCGCGCACGAGTACACGCGCGAGCTGCTCGCCGCAGCATCGCTGTAAAAGGAAACCTGCTCTACATTCGCGGCTGAAGCGCCCGGCCCGCGGCAAAACGCAGCCCTGGCCCGGCGGGCGGCGCATAGCGATACGCTATAATTGCGCCTGCCGCAATTCCACCCCGGAGCCGCAATGGGCTTTCTGCAAGACAAAAAAATCCTGATCACCGGTCTCCTGAGCAATCGCTCGATCGCCTACGGCATCGCCAAGGCGATGCAACGCGAAGGCGCCACGCTCGCATTCACGTATCAGGGCGAAGGCGTCAAGGACCGGGTGGTGAAACTCGCCGCCGAATTCGCCAGCGATATCGTGCTGCCGTGCGACGTCGGCAACGACGCTGAAATCGCGCAGCTGTTCGCGGATCTCGGCGCGCGCTGGGACGGGCTCGACGGCATCGTCCATTCGATCGCGTTCGCGCCGCGCGAGGCGCTGGCCGGGTCGTTTCTCGACGGCTTGACGCGCGATGCGTTTCGCGTCGCGCACGAAATCAGCTCTTACAGTTTCGCCGCGCTCGCCAAAGCGGCGCTGCCGATGCTGCAGGGCCGCCGCTCGGCGCTGCTGACGCTCACTTATCTCGGCGCGGTGCGCGCGGTACCCAACTACAACGTGATGGGGCTTGCGAAGGCGAGCCTCGAAGCCAACGTGCGCTACCTCGCGCAAAACCTGGGTCCGCAGGGCATTCGCGTCAACGGCATTTCCGCCGGGCCGATCAAGACGCTGGCCGCCGCCGGCATCAGCGGATTCGGCAAGATACTCAAGTTCGTCGAGGAGAATGCGCCGCTGCGCCGCAATGTAACGATCGAAGAAGTCGGCAACGTGGCGGCGTTCCTGATGAGCGACCTCGCGAGCGGCGTGAGCGGCGAAATCACCTACGTCGACTGCGGCTTCAACACCGCCGCGGCGGGAATGGCTTAGCGCGTCAGCGCCGGGCGTGCGAACTAGCGCTCTTTCTTCCCCAGCCGGTCCTGCTGCACTTTGACGTCGGCCTTGAGCTTTAAGCTCGCGACGTAGGCGTTGAGCTCTTCCTGCGCGATCAACTGGCGCAGCTCGTCGGCAGCCGCCTTGCGCTTGGCGGCGTCGAAGCTGTCCGTTTCCACGACGCGCGTGATCTTCACCAGCACGAATCCGCCCTGCGGGTTTTCATAGCCGACGTAGGCGGGCAGCTTGGCGGCGTCGGCTTTGAAGATTTCGCCGATCGCCGGACCGGTATAGCCCTGCGCGCTCTGCGCAGTCTCGCGGCTCACGAGCCTGGCCGCGCCCCACGCGATATCGTCGCTGCCCTGCTTTAGTTTGGCCAGAATCTCGCGACCCTGCTTGGCCGCCAGCGCCGTCGCCTGCTGGCGCGTGAGCAGCTTGACGATTTCGGCGCGCACTTCTTCCAGCGGACGCACCGCCGCCGGCTTGTATTCGATCACGTGCGCCGACACGAGCGTGTTATTGCCGACGTCGACGACTTCCGTGTTGCGCTTGTTCTTGACGGCGTCCTCGCCAAACATCGCCTGCAGCAGCTTCGGGTTGTTGAGCAGCTTGTTGTCGCCGCCGCTGCGGCTGATCCAGCCGCTCGTCTGCACCGGCAGCTTCAGCGCGTCGGCGGCCGGCTTGAGGCTGTCGCCCTGCTCGAACACCTGGTTGTTCAGCTGCTCGGCCAGGTCCGCGAACTTCTTGCCGGCTTTCTGGCGCTTGAGATCGAGCTCAACCTGCTTGCGCGCTTCGTCGAACGAATGCTTTTTCTCGCCGGTGACCTTGATGATGTGATAGCCGTAGCGCGACTCGACCAGATTCGAAATTTCGCCCGGCTTCATGCTGAAGACAGCGTCGTCGAACGGCTTGTCCATCGCGCCGCGCGGAAAGGAGCCGAGGTCGCCGCCTTTCGCCGCGGAGCCGGGGTCCTGCGAATTGTTCTTCGCGAGCTCGGCAAAGCTCGCCGGATTCTGCTTCACCTGCTTCAAGAGCTGCTCGGCTTTCGCGCGCGCGGCCTGCTTTTGCTCGGGGGTCGCCTGCGCGTCGACCGTGATCAGGATGTGACTTGCCTGCCGTTCCTCGCCACGCGCGTACTGCTTCAAATTCTGCTCGTAGAACTGCTTGATCTCGTCGGCGCTGATGTCGGTGTGCGCGGCGATCGCATCCAGCGCCAGCACCACGTATTCCACGCGCGCCTGCTCGGGCACCTGGAAGTCGCTTTGATGCGAGTCGTAATACGCTTTCACTGTCGGATCGTCGACCTTGACCTGCGCGGCAAATTTGTCGGGATCGAGCACGCTTTGGCTCACTTCGCGCTGCTGGGCGTTCGCGCGCAGCAGCCGCTCGGCCACCGAGTTCGGCACGATCGCGGTGCCCAGGTACGCGCCGTTCACGCGCTGCAGCATCAGATCCCGCCGCAGGGTGGCCTCGAACCCTATTTCGCTCGTGTTCTGGCGCTTGAGCAATTCGACGTAGCGCGCGTGCGAGAATTTGCCGTCGTCCTGGAATGCGGGCTGCTCGGTGATGACCTGCTGCAGCTGCTCGTCCGACACCAGCACGTTGGAGCGCACCGCCTGGTTCACAAGCAGGCGCTGGCGGATGATGCCGTCGAGCACCGCGAAGCGCAGTTCCGGGCTGTCGAGCAAAGACGGATCGACGCCCTTGCCGATCAGCCGCTGCAGATAATTCTGGCGCTCCTGCAGCGCCATTGAGAACTCCTGCTGGGAAATAGGCTGGCCGCCGACGGTGGCGACATGGTTGGCGCCGTCGCCGCTGCGGAAGTAGGAGTCGATGCCGAAGAAAGCAAACGGCAAAAAGATGATTGCCAGCATGATCTGGATCAGCTTCTTGTGCTTTTGTACGAGATCGAACATGAGTCAATTCACCGCGGGAGATTAGGGGCTGCTGCAACCGTCGCTGGTTCAAATACCCGGTTCCGCACTGGGCGCAACCGGCTGGTCATCCGTTGAAAGCGTTCCTCGATTCGCGTGCATGCTACTGCATTACGACGTGGCACGTGCGCGCCAAAAAAAAGGCGAACACGGGTTCGCCGATTGTGAAGCTGGCGGAGTGGACGGGACTCGAACCCGCGACCCCCGGCGTGACAGGCCGGTATTCTAACCAACTGAACTACCACTCCATGCTGCGCTGCTGCTCGAGACCTGGTGGGTGCTGACGGGTTCGAACCGCCGACATTCGCCTTGTAAGGGCGACGCTCTACCAACTGAGCTAAGCACCCGTGACCGCAGGAAACGCTAAACCGCTTGCTAGGACGAATTTGGGGTAGATGCGCGCGGCGCATCTACCCCAACGTGTATCTTCCGTATTGCTTGAAACGCCGCCTGGACTGCCGCTTCAGGTTGCTGAATCCGCGCTAGTTTACAGCATCTTTGAGTGCCTTGCCAGCACTGAACTTGGGCACATGCGCCGCCTTGATCTTGATTTCCTCGCCAGTGCGCGGGTTGCGTCCGGTGCGCGCCGCGCGCTTGCCGACCTTGAAAGTGCCAAAACCCACCAACGTCACGCTCGAGCCTTTTTTCAACGCGCCCTTGATCGCGCCCAACGCGCCGTCGAGCGCCTTCTCGGCGGACGCCTTGGATATATCGGCAGATTTCGCGACAGCCTCAATCAGTTCCGATTTATTCACGTAAATCCCCTTTAAAAATTTTGAACAAAGCTAACAGGAAAACCGGCCGGTTGGAGTAAAAGCCCGGCACGCGCGTTAACGCTGTGCCGGGCTTTGGGAACCTGCAGATGATTTATAGCAAGCGCGAAAACGCGGTGTCAAGCAAATGGCCGCAATTCGGCATATTCATTTTTTTCGTGGTGCGCAAATTGTCACAACGCAATTTTCACACCACCTTTAATGCCAATGTCAGTGCTTGATCGCAGGCGCCGGAGTTTGTTCGACCGCGGGCACCGGCGCGACTTCGGGCTTCTCGGGCAGCGCCTGCGGTTTGCGCTCGAGCGCGAGTTCGAGCACTTGATCGATCCATTTCACCGGATGGATGTCGAGACGGTTCTTAATGTTGTCAGGTATTTCCGCAAGATCCTTAACGTTCTCCTGCGGTATCAGCACGGTCTTGATGCCGCCGCGATGCGCCGCGAGCAATTTCTCTTTCAAGCCGCCGATCGGGAGCACCTCGCCGCGCAACGTGATTTCACCCGTCATTGCGACGTCCGCGCGCACCGGAATACCCGTGAACACGGAGACCAGCGCGGTGCAGATGCCGATACCGGCGCTGGGACCGTCTTTCGGCGTGGCGCCTTCCGGCAAGTGGATGTGAATATCGTTCTTCTGGTAGAAGTCCTCGGCGATGCCGAGCATGCGCGTGCGGCTGCGCACCACCGACAGCGCGGCCTGGATCGATTCCTGCATGACCTCGCCGAGTTTGCCGGTCGTAATCGTCTTGCCTTTGCCGGGCATGACGGAACTCTCGATTGTCAGCAGTTCGCCGCCGACTTCCGTCCACGCGAGGCCCGTGACCTGGCCGACCTGGTTGTTTTTCTCCGCGAGACCGAACGTGTAGCGGCGCACGCCCAGGAACTTGTCGAGGTTGCGCGCGTTGACCGCCACTTTTTTGAGCGTCGTTTCGCCTTTGCGCACGACCAGCATCTTGACCACTTTGCGGCAGATCTTCGAGACCTCGCGCTCGACGCTGCGCACGCCGGCTTCGCGCGAGTAGTAACGGATGATGTCGCGCACCGCGCTCTCCGATACGGAGATCTCCTCGGGCTTCAGCCCGTGGTTCTTCATCTGCTTGGGCAGCAGGTGATGGATCGCGATATGCACCTTCTCGTCCTCGGTGTAACCCGACAGGCGGATCACTTCCATGCGGTCGAGCAGCGCCGGCGGAATGTTGAGCGTGTTGGCGGTCGCGACGAACATCACATCCGACAAGTCGTACTCGACTTCGATGTAATGATCGACGAACGTATGGTTCTGCTCCGGATCGAGCACCTCGAGCAGCGCGCTCGCCGGATCGCCGCGGAAATCCATGCCCATCTTGTCGACTTCGTCGAGCAGGAACAGCGGGTTGCGCACCGCGACCTTGGTCATGTTCTGCAGGATCTTGCCCGGCATCGAACCTATATAGGTGCGGCGATGGCCGCGGATTTCCGCTTCGTCGCGCACGCCGCCCAATGACATGCGCACGAACTTGCGGTTGGTCGCCCGCGCAATCGACTGCCCGAGCGAGGTTTTGCCGACACCCGGCGCGCCGACCAGGCACAGGATAGGCGCCTTCATCTTGTCCACGCGCTGCTGCACCGCGAGGTACTCGACGATGCGTTCCTTGACCTTTTCCAGCCCGTAGTGATCTTCGTCGAGTACCGCCTCGGCTTTCACGAGATCGGTGCTGATCTTGCTCTTCTTGCGCCACGGCAGCGACACGATCGCATCGATATAGTTGCGCACGACCGTTGCCTCCGCCGACATCGGCGACATCAGGCGCAGCTTCTTGAATTCGGTTTCGGCTTTCTTGCGCGCGTCTTTCGGCATGTGCGCGGACTTGATGCGCTTTTCCATGTCGTCGAGGTCGGCGCCCTCTTCCAGCTCGCCCAGCTCCTTCTGGATTGCCTTGACCTGCTCGTTGAGGTAATACTCACGCTGGCTTTTTTCCATCTGGCGCTTGACGCGGCCGCGAATGCGCTTCTCGACCTGCAGAATGTCGAGCTCGCCTTCGATCAGCGTCAATAGATGCTCGAGCCGCTTTTTCGCGCCGAACATCTCGAGCACTTCCTGTTTCTGCTCGAGCTTCAACGGCAGGTGTGCGGCGATGGTGTCGGCCAGGCGGCCCGGCTCGTCGATGCCCGACAGCGAGGTCAGAATTTCCGGCGGGATTTTCTTGTTGAGCTTCACGTACTGATCGAACTGGGCGACCAGCGTGCGGCGCATCGCCTCGACTTCGGCGGTGATTTCGTTGTCCGCCTCGATCGGCGTGGCCTCGACGGTGAAATGCGTCGACGCATCCAATACCTGGTTGATATGCGCGCGTTGGCTGCCTTCGACCAGCACTTTGACCGTGCCGTCGGGCAGTTTCAGCATTTGCAGGATATTGGCCACCGTGCCGATCGAATAAAGGTCTTCGGGCGCCGGCTCGTCTTTCGCCGCCGATTTCTGGGCGATGAGCACAATGCTTTTACCGGCTTCCATCGCGGTCTCGAGCGCTTTGATGGACTTCGGGCGGCCGACGAACAGCGGAATGACCATATGCGGGAACACCACCACATCGCGCAGCGGCAATAGCGGCAATTGCACCATATTCGTCACCTGGTCATTGGAAGTGGGCATGTAGTTTTACCTGATTAAAGATGGAATGCGAAAATGCGAACCGAAACGAGAGAACCTGGCGAAGCAAAACTGAGCGCTGCAGTGACTCTGTCGGGGTGACTCCCCGGCAATTCAATTGACGGAGCTCCCACCGCGGCGTTGAAGGGCGCGCGGTGAAAGTCCATGAAGCGATTATACCGAACCCGCCACCTTGGGTTGGTCGGAATAAATGAGGATGGGCCGCGTATCAGTGCCGATCGAGCCTTCGTCGACAACAACCTTGATTACATTGTCGAGTGAGGGCAGATCGAACATGGTATCGAGCAGCGTCTGCTCGAGTATGGAGCGCAAACCGCGCGCGCCGGTCTTGCGCTCGAGCGCCTTGCGCGAGACCGCGCGCAGCGCCGCGTCGCGCACTTCGAGCTCGACGCCTTCCATTGCGAACATTTTCTGGTATTGCTTGAGCAGCGCGTTCTTCGGCTCGGTCAGAATCTGGATCAGCGCTATCTCGTCGAGCTCCTCCAGCGTCGCCACCACCGGCAGGCGGCCGACGAATTCCGGGATCAAGCCGTACTTGATCAGGTCTTCCGGCTGCACGCCGCGCAGCACCTTGGTCGCGTCCTTGCGGTTATCGCGGCTTTTGACTTCCGCACCGAAACCGATGCCGCCCTTTTCCGAGCGCGCGCGTATCACCTTGTCGAGGCCGTCGAACGCGCCGCCGCAGATGAACAAAATGTTGGTGGTGTCGACCTGCACGAATTCCTGGTTCGGGTGCTTGCGCCCGCCCTGCGGCGGCACCGAGGCGATCGTGCCTTCGATGAGTTTCAGGAGCGCCTGCTGCACGCCCTCGCCCGACACGTCGCGCGTGATCGACGGGTTGTCGGACTTGCGCGAGATTTTGTCGATTTCGTCGATGTAGACGATGCCGCGCTGCGCTTTCTCGACATCGTAATCGCACTTCTGCAGGAGCTTCTGGATGATGTTCTCGACATCCTCGCCGACGTAGCCCGCTTCAGTCAGCGTCGTCGCATCGGCCATCACGAACGGCACGTTCAACAACCTGGCCAGCGTCTGCGCGAGCAGCGTCTTGCCCGAGCCCGTCGGCCCGACCAGCAGGATGTTGCTTTTCGCGAGCTCGACGTCGTCGTTCTTGGTCAGGTTCTTCAGCCGCTTGTAGTGGTTGTACACCGCGACCGACAGGATTTTCTTCGCCAGATCCTGGCCGATCACGTACTGATCGAGAATCTCGCGGATCTCATGGGGCACCGGCAAATCGGACTTCGCACCCTTGGCGCCGTGCTCCCCCTGCGTCTCTTCGCGGATGATGTCATTGCACAGCTCGATGCATTCGTCGCAGATGAAAACCGATGGACCCGCGATGAGCTTGCGCACCTCGTGCTGACTCTTGCCGCAAAACGAGCAGTAAAGAAGCTTTTCGCCGCCGATCTTGTCTGACATACGAGGTTTTCCTTATGAGACCCTATTGTAGGACATTATTTCGCGGATTCTGTTCGATTGGCGAGGACTTTGTCGACTAACCCGTACTGCACCGCCTGGTCGGCGGACAGGAAGTTGTCGCGATCGGTATCGCGCTCGATCGTTTCGATCTTCTGGCCGGTATGTTTGGCCATGATTTCAGTCAGTTTCCCTTTTAAAAACAGGATTTCCTTGGCGTGGATCTCGATGTCCGACGCCTGGCCCTGAAAACCGCCCATCGGCTGGTGAATCATCACACGCGAATTCGGCAGGCAGAAGCGCTTACCCTTCGCACCCGCCGTCAACAACAGCGCGCCCATGCTCGCGGCCTGGCCGACGCACAGCGTCGACACGTCCGGCTTGATGAACTGCATCGTGTCGTAAATCGCGAGCCCCGCCGACACCGAACCGCCCGGCGAGTTGATGTAGAACGAAATGTCCTTGTCCGGATTGTCCGATTCCAGAAACAGCAGTTGCGCGACGATCACGTTCGCCGTTACTTCCGTCACCGGCCCGACGAGAAACACCACGCGCTCCTTCAGCAGGCGCGAATAAATGTCGTACGCGCGCTCGCCGCGGCCGCTTTGCTCGATCACCATCGGAATCAGCCCCAGGCCCTGGGGCTCCACTCCGGTTCTTTCCCAGCTCGACTTCATGATTGCGTGTTCCCCATTAATTCGTCGAAGTCAGTCGTCTGGTCCTGCACTTGCGCGGTCGTCAGCGCCCAGTTCACGACGTTTTCTTCGACTACTATCGATTCGATTTCGCGCAACCGTTCCGGCGACTGGTAGTACCACTTGACCACCTGGTCCGGCTGCTCGTAACTCTTGGCCTGCTCCTCGACCGCTGCCCGCACCTGCTCGGGTTTCGCGTGCAACGCGTGCGTCTTCACAACTTCGGCGAGTATCAGTCCCAGCGTCACCCGACGCTGCGCCTGCTGCTCGAACAAGTCCCGCGGCAACTGCATTCCTTGCGCCTTCACCCCACGCGCGGTCAGGTCCTGCTGTGCCGCTGCCTGCATCCGCTCGATTTCAAGCTCGACCAGCGATTTCGGCGTGTCGATCTTGGTCGTATCGATCAGGGCCTGCATGATCTGATCTTTTACGCGGCCACTAATACGGCGTTTCACTTCGCGTTCGAGGTTCTCCCGGACCTCGCGGCGCATGGTGTCCAGATTGCCGTCCGCCACCCCCAGAGCCTTCGCAAAGTCGGCGTCGACGGGTGGTAATCTCGACCCCGCAACTTGCTTTAACTTTACGTCGAAAGTCGCGGTTTTTCCAGCTAATTCCTTCCCATGATAGTCCTCCGGGAAGCGTATTTCAAATGTCTTGGAACTGCCTGATTCCATGCCCACAATCTGGGCCTCGAAATCCTTCAGAAGCCGCCCCTCGCCAAGGGTCATGGCAAAGTCCTCGCCCTTGCCGCCCTCGAACTCCTGACCGGCAATCTTGCCGACGAAGTCGATGGTGACCTTGTCGCCCATGACCGCCGGGCGCGTGACGGGGTCGTAGCTGGCGCGCTGCTTGCGCATGATCTCGATGGTCTTGTCGACTTCCGCTTCGCTCACGGTGGTTACCGGGCGCTTGAGCACGACCTTGGTCATGTCGCTCGCGGTGACATCGGGATAAATTTCGAAGGTCGCGCTGAATTCGACCTGCGCGACGCTGCCCAGTTCACCTTTAGGCTCGAAGCGTGGATAACCGGCCACCTTGAGGTTGTGCGCGCGAACTTCGTCGCCAAAACTCTTTTGCAGCGCGTCGCCGAGCACTTCGCGCCGAACCTGGTCTTCGTACTGCTGCGCGACGACCTTCATCGGCACCTTGCCGGGCCGGAATCCGTGCATCTTGACGTTGCGCGCGAGCTGCTTCAACCGCGTCTGAACTTCGCTGTCGATTTCCTGTGATGGCAGCGAAATATTCATGCGCCGCTCGAGTTGTCCGATATTTTCCAAAGTTGCCGCCATATTCCTTCCTGACTACGTTGTTCCATGAATGTCCGAGGGACTCGAGACTCTGGTGCGAAAGGAGGGACTCGAACCCACACGCCTTTCGGCGCCAGAACCTAAATCTGGTGCGTCTACCAATTCCGCCACTTTCGCAACACTTTGATTGTAATATAATTACCCCCGTCCGTCAGCTTCGAATACCGGTCGAGTGGCGTGCGGTAAACTCTTAAGCCGTTGTAATACCGGTCGTTTCCCGACCCCCCGCGTGACTATCGACCACTACGAAAATTTTCCCGTTGCGTCCGTGCTGTTGCCTGCGCACCTGCGCGCTCCGGTCGAGCTTATTTATCGCTTCGCGCGCGCAGCCGACGACTTCGCCGACGAAGGCGACTTGAGCAATGAAGAACGCCTCGCACTGCTTGCCGGCTTCAGTACCGAATTGCGCCGGATCGAAACCGGCGGGACTCCGCAGACCGCGCTTTTCAAAGAACTCGCGCCAGTGATCGCCGAGCGGCGGCTGCCGGTCAGTCTCTTTCATGACCTGTTATCGGCGTTCGCGCAGGACGTGACGAAAAAACGCTATGCCGATCTCGCCGACGTGCTCGATTACTGCCGCCGCTCGGCCAACCCGGTCGGCCGCCTGCTGCTGGTACTTTATGGGGCCGCAACGCCGCAAAACAATACATGGTCGGACCACATCTGCTCGGCTCTGCAGATCATCAATTTTCTGCAGGACATCGCAATCGACTATGCCAACGACCGCATCTACATGCCGCAGGCAAGAACTCGCGCGGTTCGGGATCGGCGAAGCGCAATTCGCCGCGCGCGACGCGAATGCCGCGTGGCGCGAATTCATGGCGTTCGAAGTCGCGCGCACGCGCGCGCTGCTGCTCGCCGGCGCGCCGCTCGGCCGCGTGCTGCGCGGGCGCATCGGCCTCGAGATGCGCATGATCATCGCTGGTGGCGAGCGCATCCTGCGCAAAATCGAAAATGCCGGCTACGACGTGTTTCGCCGCCGCCCCGTGCTACGCTCGGCCGATTGGGCCCTGATGTTCGCCCGCACATTCTCGCTTCGCTAAAGCGCCCGCAATGACGCCCGACCAGTACTGTCAGCAGAAGGCATCGCAAAGCGGCTCCAGTTTTTATTACAGCTTTCTGTTTTTGCCGCCCGAGCGGCGCCGCGCGATCACCGCTTTCTACGCGTTCTGCCGCGAGGTCGACGACGTGGTCGACGAATGTACCGACGTCGCGGTCGCGCGCACGAAGCTCGCGTGGTGGCGCACCGAGGTGGCCGCGCTATACGCAGGCCAGGCCCACCATCCGGTCGCCCAGGCGCTTGCCCCCGTCGTCACATCGTTCAGGCTGCCGCAGGAGCGCCTGCAGGAAATCATCGACGGCATGGAGATGGACCTGACGCAGCGCCGCTATGCGAATTTCGATGCGCTCAAACTTTACTGTCATCGCGTGGCGGGCGTCGTGGGCCTGCTGTCCGCCGAGATTTTCGGCTATACGGACCCGCGCACGCTCGAGTACGCGGAGAACCTCGGCCTGGCTTTTCAGCTCACCAACATCATCCGCGACGTGGGCGAAGACGCGCGGCGGGACCGCGTCTATCTTCCGCTTGACGAGCTCGCGCGCTTCAACGTGCCCGTCGCCGACATCATGCATGCGCGCGCGACGGCGGAATTTCGCCAGCTCATGGAGTTTCAGTATGAGCGCGCGCTCGCGTATTACAGCGCCGCATTCGCTGCGCTACCGGCGGCCGACCGCAAAGCGCAGCGGCCGGGCCTCGTGATGGCGGCCATCTATCGCGCCGTGCTGGCGGAAATCCGCGCTGACGGCATGCCGGTGTTGACTCAGCGCACGTCGCTGACGCCGCTGCGCAAGCTGTGGATCGCGTGGCGCACGTGGGTCAAAAGCTGACGGCGCGCACCGCTAAAATACCGCTACGGAAACAATTCTCGACAAGGATAAGTCACGATGGATCTGCAACTCACCGGCAAGACCGCGCTCGTTACCGGCGCGAGCCAGGGCATAGGCCGCGCGATTGCCAAAGCACTAGCCGCCGAAGGCGTGCGCGTGTGCATTGCCGCGCGCCGGCGCGAACTGCTCGAAGAGCTCGCACGCGAAATTGCCGCCGCGGGCGGCCCGCCGCCACATGTCGCGCCGGTCGATGTGTTGGCGGAAGGCGCGCCGCAGGCGCTCGCGCAGGAAGCGCTGAAGGCGCTGGGCAAAATCGAAATACTCATCAACTGCGCGGGCGGCAGCCGTCCGCTCGGCATCGATGCGCCGGACGAGAAATGGCACGAGGCGATGACGCTCAATTTCACGCGCGTGCGGCAATTGAGCCACGCGGTATTCCCCGACATGATCAAGCATGGCTGGGGACGCATCGTGAACATCACCGGCAAATCCGAGCCCGAAGGCTTGAACGCCGCATTCTCGGCAAAGGCCGGCATCCATGCCTGGGCCAAGGGCCTGTCGCGCGAAATCGGCAAGCACGGGATCACCATCAACTGCATTCCGCCGGGCCGCATCATGAGCGAGCAGATCCGCCGCAACTACCCCGAAGAATATCGCAAGGAACACGCCGCCAAGGACATCCCGGTCGGCCGCTACGGCGAGCCGGAGGAACTCGCTTGTCTCGCGGTATTTCTCGCCTCGCCCGTCGCGTCGTACATCACGGGCACCGTAATGCCGGTCGACGGCGGCCTGCGCCGTTTTGCGTTCTAGCCGCGCCATCCGCGCACCATTGCCGCCGGGATGACGCATGTCGCGATAGTCGGCGGCGGCTATGCCGGCATGGCCGCCGCGGCCACATTGGCCGAGCGCGGCATTGCGGTCACCGTATACGAAGCCGCGCGCCAGCTCGGCGGGCGCGCGCGATGCGTCGAATATCGCGGCGTCGCCCTCGACAACGGCTTGCACATTCTGATCGGCGCGTACGGCGAAACGCTGCGTCTGATCGAGCTGGTCAATCCGCAGCATCCGCAGGCGCTGCTGCGCGTGCCGCTCGCCTGGAACGTGCACGATGAGTTGAACTCTGCGCGCAGCCCGCCTGCCTGCGCCATTGCATCTTCTATGGGGACTCGCGCGCGCCGCGGGCCTTACGGCAAGCCAGAAGTTTGCCGCAGCGCGGTTCCTCGCGGCGCTGCGCATGCGCCGTTACGTGCTCGAGCGCGACATCAGCGTGGAAACCCTGCTCGCGCGGCACGGGCAGGACGAAAAGCTCAGGCGCGTACTGTGGCGACCATTATGCGTGGCGGCACTCAACACGCCGCCCGCCATCGCATCGGCGCAGGTATTCCTGAATGTCCTGCGCGATGCGCTCGATGCCACGCGCGCCGCCAGCGATCTCGTGCTCGCGCGGGTCGATCTCTCGGCGTTGTTTCCCGAGCCCGCCGCCGCCTACGTCGAACAGCACGGCGGCACGGTCCTGCGCGCGCAACGTGTCACCGCGATCGACCCGCTGCCCGACGGATTCGAAATCGAAGCCAACGAGGGCCGCGCGCGTTACAGCCACGTCATCTGCGCGATTGCACCGCACCAGGTCAACGCATTCCTGATCGGCATTACCGCGCTGTCGGACATCGCCGCGACAATCGAGCGGCTGCAATATCAACCGATCCATTCGGTGTGGCTGCAATACCCGGCAACGGTCGCCCTGCCGGCGCCGATGCTCGGGCTCACGCGCGGACTCATACACTGGGTGTTCGATCGCGAAGCGCTGTGCGGACAACGCGGCCTGGTCGGCGCCGTTATCAGCGCCGCCGGCGAACATCAGGACCTTACGCAGGACGAGCTCGGCTTGCGGATCCATCGCGAGCTGCGGCAGGTCGTGAGCGGCCTGCCGGAGCCCGTATGGACGCGCGTGATCGCGGAAAAGCGCGCGACCATTGCCTGCACGCCGGGCCTCCAGCGTCCGCCGCAGGCGACGCCGCTCACGAACTTTTATCTCGCCGGCGACTACACGGCGAGCGACTATCCGGCGACCCTCGAATCCGCGGTGCGCAGCGGCGTCGCGTGCGCCCGGCACATTCTGCGCCAGGCCTGACGCTGCACGCCGTGGCCGGCGCAACGTCGGCGGTATAAAATTGGCTCTTCACTTGAACGAACACACAAGGAATTCACGGTGACCGAACGCGAATCGATGGAGTATGACGTAGTCATCGTCGGCGCCGGACCTGCCGGTCTCGCCGCCGCGATCCGGCTGAAGCAGCTCGCCGCGCAACGCGGCCGGGAAATCGGCGTATGCGTCATCGAAAAAGGCTCCGAGGTCGGCGCGCACATCCTGTCGGGCGCGGTGATGGACCCGCGCGCGCTAACCGAACTCTATCCCGGACTGGCAGGAGCTGGACGCGCCGCTCAATGTGCCGGTCAGCGAAGACCGCTTCCTGTTCCTGACGGAGAAGTCGTCGTTCAAAGTGCCCGACTTCATGCTGCCGGCCAATGCTTCCAGAACCACGGCAATTACGTAGTGAGCCTGGGCAATCTGTGCCGCTGGCTCGGCCAGCAGGCGGAAGGCCTGGGTGTCGAAATCTTTCCCGGCTTTGCCGCGGCCGAAGTGCTTTACAACGACAACGGCAGCGTGAAAGGTGTCGCGACCGGCGACATGGGCATCGGCAAGAGACGGCAAGCCGACGGATCGCCTTCCGCCGCGGCATGGAATTGCACGCGAAGTACACATTTTTCGCCGAAGGCTGCCGCGGCCACCTGGGCAAGCAGCTGCAGGCGCGCTATCGAACTTGCGCGAAGGCAAGCGATCCTCAGGTGTACGGCATCGGCCTCAAGGAACTGTGGGAGATCAAACCCGACAAGCACCAGCCCGGACTCGTCGTTCATACCGCCGGCTGGCCGCTCGACAACGACACCTACGGCGGCTCGTTCCTCTATCACATGGAAAATAACCTGGTATCGATCGGCCTTGTGGTCGGCTTGGGCTACACGCAATCCGTACTTGAGTCCCTACGAGGAATTTCAGCGCTACAAGACCCATCCCGCGATCCGCGCTTTTTTCGAGGGCGGCAAGCGCATCGCCTATGGCGCGCGCGCGCTCACCGCCGGCGGGCTGCAAAGCCTGCCCAAACTCGTGTTTCCCGGCGGCTGCTGATCGGCGACGACGCCGGCTTTCTGAACGCCTCGCGTATCAAGGGCAGCCACTGCCGCGATCAAGTCCGGCATGATGGCAGCCGAGGCGGCATTCGAGCGCATTGCAGGCGGGCGGAGCGAGCGACTGAACTCGCGAGTTATCCCGAAGCGTTCACGCAACAGCTGGCTTTACGACGAACTGTACCGGGCGCGCAACTTCAAGCCGTGGATGAGCAAGGGTCTCTACACCGGCACCCTCATGGTCGGCATCGACCAGATCCTGTTCCGCGGCAACGCGCCGTGGACTCTGCATCACAAGCACGCCGACCATGAGACCCTGAAGAAAAAGACGGAAGTTGAGCCGATTGCCTACCCCAAGCCCGACGGCGTGCTCACCTTCGATATGCTGTCGTCGGTGTTCATCTCGAACACCAATCACGACGGAAAACCAGCCGGCCATCTCACGCTCAAAGATCCGTCGGTGCCGATCAACGTGAATCTCGCGCTCTACGATGCGCCCGAGCAGCGCTATTGTCCCGCCGGGCGTCTACGAGATCGTGCGCAACGACGACGGGATCCAACCCGCGCCTGCAGATCAACGCGCACAATTGCGTCCATTGCAAAACCTGCGACATCAAGGACCCGACGCAGAACATCGTGTGGGTTACCCCAGAGGGCGGCGGCGGGCCGAATTACCCAAATATGTAAGGCCGGTCACGCCGGCGTGCCGAGCGACGCCAGGTTGCGCACGTCCACATTGCCGCCGCTGATGATCACGCCGACGCGCTTGCCGCGCGCGTCGAGCTTGCCTTCGAGCAGTGCCGCAGCGGCGAGCGCGCCGGTCGGCTCGACGACTATCTTCATGCGTTCCCACAGGTAGTACATCGAGCGCAACAGTTCCGCATCGGTGACGGTCAGCATCGCGTGCACGTGATGCAGGATCAGCGGAAACGTGAGCTTGCCGGCGGAACTCGTGCGCGCGCCGTCGGCAATCGTGTCCGGGTTGTGCACGGTCTGCAGCATGCGCGTTTGAAATGAGCGCGTGACGTCGTCGCCTGCCGCGGGCTCGACGCCGGTCACGCGCACGCCCGGCGCCAGATGATTGGCCGCGATCGCGCAGCCTGAAATCAATCCGCCGCCGCCGCACGGCACGAGCAGGTGGTCGAGCGGACCCACATCTTCGATCAGCTCTTTGGCCGCCGTGCCCTGGCCCGCGATGACATGCGCGTGATCGAACGGCGGGATCATCGTGAGCCCGCGCTTGCTCCGCGAGCGCGCGTGAAATCTGCTCGCGATCTTCGCGCTGCCGGTTGTAAACGACGACTTCAGCGCCGTAGCCGCGCGTCGCATCGAGCTTGACCGCCGGCGCGTCGTCCGGCATCACAATGACCGTCGGCACGCCGAGGAGCCGCCCTGCGAGCGCCACGGCCTGCGCGTGATTGCCCGACGAATACGCGGTGACGCCGCGCCGCTGCTGGTCGGAATCGAGCTTCGATAACGCGTTGTATGCGCCGCGAAACTTGAAAGCGCCCATGCGCTGCAGGTTTTCGCATTTGAAAAATACGCGGGCGCCGGTGCGCTCGTCGATCGTCCGCGAAGTGAGCGCCGGCGTGCGGTGCGCGACCCCCTCGATCACCGCCGCGGCGGCGGCCACGTCCGCGTAATTCACCGGCATTAATTCATTCGTGCTTTTCATCACAGTTCCTGTTCGTTACGTGCGCGACCGATTGTAGCGGCCGTCGGCGGCCTGTCGCCAAGTCGACGGCACCGCACCGGCGGACGGTATTTTTTCACGCTCGATCGGCCTTGAGATGCGAATGAGAAACGCATACTAAACAATAGTTTATCCGTGAGTCTATCGAATCTTTGCGCGGCCGCGCCGCAAGGTGGCCTGCAACTTGCAGATATATCGGCAACAGGACAAGTAAGCAGCACTGGAGATGAGCATGATTATCTACATGGATGAATACAGGACGGTCAAAGAGGCGCCCGCGACGTGGCTCAAGAATGGCACGTATGGCGAGGAAGTCATGCAGGCCGGCTGGAATCCCGCGGTGGTCAATATGCTGCGCGAGCCGCTGCCCGCACCCAGCCCCGATCTGCCGCATGACCTCGCGACGATCGACGTCGATGCGTTTCTCGACCGCATATACGGACTTGCGACAACGATTTAAGGCGCTGCCTCGCGGCAGCGGCGGCAACGCCGGGATCCCCTCCTCCCCCGGTGTTGCCGTAATTTCTCCCGAAAGACGCCGCGCGAACCGCGGCGTTTTTCTTTTGGTGCGGTTACTGCGTGAGTGCGGCAATCACGCGCTCGCGCGTGAGCGGCATGTCGCGCACGCGCGCGCCCGTCGCGGCAGCGATTGCGTTCGCGATGGCGGCCGCCGTCGGGCCAGTGGCGCCTTCACCCGCGCCCACGGGCGGCAGGTCGGCGCGCGCCATCAACGTCACCTCGACTTGCGGCGCTTCGCTGAACTTGAGCACCGGATAATCGTCCCAGCTGCGTGACGTAATCCCGTCGCGATCGAACGTGACCTGCTCCTTCAGCGTCATGCTCGCGGCCTGGATGATCCCGCCTTCGATCTGGTTGATCACGCCGTCCGGATTGATCACCAGCCCGACGTCGACTGCCGCCCACGCGCGTGTGACGCGCGGCGCCGATTCGATATCGACTTCCACGACCACCGCAACGTAGCAACCCAGGTTCTTGTAGCGCGCGAATCCGATGCCGCGGCCGCGGCCGTCGGCGGTCGCGTTTTTGTTCCAGCCGGATTTTTGCGCGACCGTCTCGATTACCGCACGCGCGCGCGCGTCCTTCAGGTGGCGCAGGCGGAATTCGACCGCGTCCGCCCCGGCGGCAAGCGCGAGTTCGTCCATGAACGATTCGATCGCGAACACGTTGGCATGACCGCCCAGCGCCCGCAGTGCGGACGCACGCAGCGGCGACTGCATGATCAAATGATTGCTCACGCGCTGATTCGGAAAATCGTACAGAGGAATCGCATTGCGGTGGCTGCCGCCGGGGGGCAGCGGCGGATTGGCGGGCGTTCCAGCGGGATGAGGCTCGGCCAGGTGCCACGCCGCGATCAGGTTCACGCCGTCCTTGCCTTCCGGCCGCGTGCTGTGCGGATAACTCCAAACGTCGAGCTGCCAGTCGACGACGTTGCCCGCCGCATCCAGCGCCGCGCGCGTTTTCACGACCATCGCGGACCCGTAGGGCTCCCACGCGAATTCGTCGTCGCGCATCCACTGCACCTGCACCGCACGGCCCGGCACTGCCCGGGCCATCAAAGCGGCGTCGAGCGCGACATCGTCCGCGCCGTTGTGTCCGTAGCAGCCGGCGCCGTCCATGTGGGAGACTGTCAATGCGTCCGGCGCGATCCGCAACGCCTTGGCCATATCCCGGCGTAACGGATGTATGCCCTGGCTGTGCGTCCACACGCGGTAATGCCCGCCGTCCAACTGCGCGAGCGCGCACGACGGGCCCATCGTGGCATGCGCGATATAGGGACGCGTGTAAGTAGCCGTTAGCACCTGGCCGCCGGCCGGCGAATCGGCGGCAGCGGATTTTTCGCTGATGATTTCGCTGCGCGCGGGTTGCGCGAGCAGATATTCGGCCGGCGTGACGTCGGCGGGCAGCGCCCGCTCGCTGTGCCATTGCGCGCTGCGCGCAAGCCGGCGCGCCGCGCGGATAGCCTGCTCCTCGCGCGCGGCGACCACGCCGAGAAAACTGCCGTCGCGCACCACGGCGACCACGCCGGGCATCGCCTTCACATCGGCGTCATCGAGTGCGACAAGTCGCGCTGCATACGACGGCGGGCGCACCACGCGTCCGTACAGCATGCCCGGCAGTTCCATGTCCTGGATGTACGCGGCGAGACCGGTCAACTTGGCGGGCAGATCGACGCGCGGAACCGCGCTGCCGATGTACTTATGCTCGCTGGCAGCCTTCGGCAGCACTTCCGCCGTCGCGTCGCGGTCGAGCATTTTCTCGTCGGCCAGTTCCCAGTAGGTTACCGACCGGCCGCCGCCGCTGACGACACCGTCGGCCACGCCGACTTTCTCGAGCGACACGCCGAGTTTCGCCGCCGCGCGCTGCAGCAGCAGCTCGCGCACTTCCGCGCACGCGTAACGCAGCGCCACCGCGCTTTCCTCGACGGAACGGCTGCCCGAGGTAATGCCTTCGTTCGGGCCGCGATCGGTAGCGGCGGTGGCCAGGCGGATGCGCTGCGGCGCAACGTCGAGCTCGTCGGCGATGATCTGGGTGAGCGCAGTCAGTATGCCCTGCCCGATCTCGACTTTGCCCGTAAACGCCGTCACGGTGCCGTCGGCGTTGATGCGCAGCCAGTGCGCGAGACGCCGATTGGTCTCGAGGCTGCCCGGCAGCTTGCGGGGCGCCGTCATGGCAGCGCCGCCGCAGCTTTTTTTATCGCGCGCAAAATGCGCGCATGCGTACCGCAACGGCAGATATTGCCGTCGAGCGCCGCGCATATTTCCGCTTCAGTCGGATGTGCGTTGGCGGCCAGCAGCGCGTACGCGGTCATGATGATGCCGCTCGTGCAATAGCCGCACTGCGCCGCCTGCTCCTCGAGGAATGCGGCTTGGAGCGCGTGCAGCCGGTCGGCACTGCCGATCCCTTCGATCGTCGTGATGCGCTTGCCCGCGACTGCCGCGAGCGAAATATCGCACGACTGCACCGCTTTGCCCTCGATCACGACGGTGCACGCGCCGCAGACGCCGAGACCGCAACCGAAGCGCGCGCCTTTCAGCTTCAGGTCGTTGCGCAACGCGTACAGGAGCGGCGTTTCGCCGTCGGCGTCGACCGCGCGCACGCGGCCGTTGACTTCAATCGATATCGACATTTTCCGTGAGGCTCAGTGCGTCAGACGAGCGCCGCTTTCACTTTGTCGCGCGTGAACGGCAGATCGCGCAGGCGCGTGCCGGTCGCGTTGGCGATCGCGTTCGCAATCGCCGCGACGGTCGGGCCCTGCGAGCCTTCGCCGGTGCCGAGCGATCGCTCGTCGGGCCGGTTGAGCAATACGACGTCGACCGCCGGCACTTCGGAAAACGTGAGGATAGGATAGTCGGCCCACGACCGCGTTTGCACGCGACGCTCGTCGTAGCGGACCGATTCTTTGAGCGACCAGCTCGTCGACTGGATGATGCCGCCCTCGATCTGGTTGACTACGCCGTCGGGATTGATGATGAGCCCCGCGTCGACTGCCGCTACCGTTTTGACGACTCGCACGTTGCCGGTGCGCCGGTCGACCTCGACGTCCGCGACCACCGCGACATACGCGGCGAGATTCTTGTACTGCGCGAAGCCGATGCCGCGACCGCGCGCGCCGTCGCCTTTGCGGCCGGCTTGCCAGCCCGCTTTGCCGGCCGCCGCCTCGATCACCGCGCGCGCGCGCGGATCCTTCATGTGCCGCAGCCGGAATTCAACCGGATCCGCGTTCGCCGCAATCGCGAGTTCGTCGATGAACGACTCGAGCGCGAAGACATTTGCGTAGGCGCCCAGCGTGCGCAACGCGGACGTGCGTAGCGGCATCTCCGGCAGATAATGCAGGATGATGCGCTGGTTCGGAAATACATAGAGCGGCACGGCATTGCGGTCGGCCGCGCCCGCGGGCTGCGCGCCGTTGATTGGCGCACCCATCGGCACGGGGTTGGCAATATCCCAGCCGGCGAGCAGATTGCTGCCCGCACCACCCGGCCGCGTGCTGTGCGGATGGCTCCACGTCTCGTGCTGCCAGTCGACGACCTGCCCGCTCGCATCGACGCGCGCCTGCAATTTCATCACCATCGCGGAGCCGTATGGTTCCCACCCGAACTCGTCTTCGCGCATCCATTGCAGCTTGACCGGGCGGCCGCCGGTGGCGCGCGCGACGAGCGCGGCATCGCACGCGACATCGTCCGCGCCGTTGTGGCCGTAGCAGCCGGACCCTTCGACGTGCACCGCGATGATGCTGGCATCGCTCATGCGCATGACACGCGCAAGATGCTGGCGCAGCGGATAAACGCCCTGGCTATGCGTCCACACCGTGAGTTTGCCGTCCTTGACCTGCGCAACCGCGCAGGACGGTCCGATTGACGCGTGGCATTGATACGGCCGCGTGTATTTCGCCTCGATGGTCGTCACCGGTCCGCCGGCGGACGGCGCTCCGACTTTCGAATTCACGACCGAGTCGCGCGCCGGCAGCTTTTGCAGATGCTCGAACAATGCGCTGCCTTGCGGGGGCAATGCGGTACCGGCCGTCCATTTGGCGCTCGTGCGCAATGCGTTCGCGGCTTTGATGGCCTGCTCCTCGCGCTCGGCCGCGACGGCGAGAAAGCTGCCGTCGCGCACCACCGCCACCACGCCCGGCATCGCGCGCACGGCGGCTTCGTCGCAATTCTCCAGGCGCGCGCCCGGCGCCGCTGGCCGCACCACGCGGCCGAACAGCATGCCGGGGAGCCTGATGTCCTGCACGTAAGCAGCACCCCCCGTTACTTTTTTGGGAATATCGCGGCGCTTGATCGATTTGCCGACGATACGGTGGCTGGCCGGTGATTTGGGTCGCGCGCGCGCGGTCGCTTCGCGCTTTAAATCGACGCTCTTCACGAGCTCCCAGTACGTGGCCTGCGTCGCGCCCGCGCTGACGGTGCCGTCGCTCACGGCGAGCTTGTCCGCGGGAACTCCGAGCCGCGCAGCCGCCAGCTGGAGCAGCATTTCACGCGCTTCGGCGGCGGCGAAGCGCAAAGCGGTGCCGCTGTTCTCGACCGACTGGCTGCCCGCGGTCATGCCTTCGTCGGGGCTGCGCGACGTGTCGGCCGAAATCATTTCGACGCGCTCGTATGCAATATCGAGTTCCTCGGCGGCAATCTGCGCGAGCGCGGTCAGGATGCCCTGGCCCAATTCGACCTTGCCGGTGAACACGGTCACCGTGCCATCGGCATTGATGCGCAGCCAGCCGTCGAGCATCCGGTTGTTGCTGAGGCTGCCCGGCAGCTGGGGCCGTCGGCGCGAGCTGCTGCGCGAGTCCTGCCGACGCGAGCGTGAAGCCGACGACGAGCGCGCCGCTTTGCCGAAAAAATTCGCGGCGGTCCAGTGCGGCGCTCTTCATGCGACCTCCTTCGCGGCGCGCTGAATTGCGCGCACGATGCGATTGTGCGTGCCGCAGCGGCAGTAGTTCGCGCCGAGTGCCTTCTTGATTTGCGCCTCCGTCGGCCGCGGATTTTTATCGAGGAAGATTTTCGCGGTCATGATCATCCCGTTCGCGCAGTAGCCGCATTGCGCCGCCTGCTCTTCGATGAACGCTTTTTGCAGTGGATGCGGCGCCCCGTTGGAGCCCAGCCCTTCAATCGTCGTGATGGCCTTGCCGGCCACCGCCGACACCGGCGTTACGCACGAGCGCACCGGCTTACCCTCGATCACCACCGTGCACGCGCCGCATTGGGCGAAGCCGCAGCCGTATTTCGCGCCATTCAATTCCAGGTCGTTGCGCAGCACATAGAGCAACGGCGTATCGGCGGCCGCCTCGACGCTGTGGGTCCTGCCATTGACGGTAATGCTGGTTGCCATCGGGACTCTCCTCCGGGTTGGTTACGCCGGCCGTTCGAATTTTCGAAAAAACATCGGCTTATACTGCCACCCCCGCCGGAGCATCGCAAAGAGTATTTTGCGCGGCGCGGTTTAGGTCTATACTTTTCCTACCATCTGGATGGAAGGAGCTGCCCATGCAGACTGACCACGAAATACTCCGCAAACGCATCCTCGAATTGAATCTCGAACACCGCGATCTTGACGACGTGATTGCCGCGCTGGCCGTGAAACCCGGCCAGGACCAGCTGCAGTTGCAACGCCTCAAAAAGAAAAAACTGCTGGTCAAGGACCAGATTTCCCAGCTCGAACGCCAGTTGACGCCGGACATTTCGGCGTAACGACGAGCCTGTCGCGGGGCCGCCGTGCCCGGCCGGTCATGACTTGCGCGCGGCGGCGGCGACGAAAACCGCGTACGCGCCGAGCAGGACAAACCACACGAGCGACCATTCGGCGATGGACAGGCCCATGAGCCGCCACCCGGCTTCCGCGCATTCGCCCGACCCGCGGAATATCTTTTCCAACGCGTTGACGAGCGGAAATCGGTCGAGGATGTAACCGAGACCCGGGCCGCATTCGGGCACCTTGTCTTTCGGCAGATGCTGCAGCCAGACGTGGCGGCCCGCGATTCCCGCACCGATCAGACTGACCAGCACGAGCAGCGTGCTGTAGACAACGGCGCCGGTACGGCGCGGGCCGTGCAGCGCGCCGAGCAAAAAAACCACCATCAACGCTATGTAGACGACGCGCTGCAACAGGCACAACGGGCACGGATCCTGGTACTCGTAATACTGTAAGTACAGCGCATACAGAATCAGGCCGCCGCAAATCAGAAAGCCGGCGAGATATCCCAGGCGCGGCGTCAGGTGCAGCTTCATCGACAAGCGTCCTTTACTCCGAAGTCAGACATACGCAATCAGGCGTCCGCACGCAACGATAGACACCCACAATACAACCGATGCCAGCGCGTGCATGCGCGCGCCCACCGGCGCCGGCACATCGCGGTCCCAGCTCGCCACCGACCTGAAGACGCCGGCATGAAACGCCGCCGCGTTGGTCCCGGCGAGCATGAGCAGGGTCAACTTCGTGACGAACGCGCGATTGTCGACGAATTCTCCGGCGTGCGCCGAAAACATCATAAGACCGGTCGGCACTATGACGAGCAACGCGCCGAATGACCACGGCAGCAGATGCCGGGCGAGCCCGGTCACCGACAGGGCGCGCGACCATCCGAAGAGGCGCAGATCGAACATGATCACCGAGCCGACCAGAATGATGAAACCGCAAATGTGCAGCACTTCCACGGCGGGATAGAGCCACAACTCGCCGCGCATGGCGGCGGCCAGCGCGCTTTGCTCGACCGCGCGCAGCAACCCGTCGCCGGGAGACGGCGTCATCAGCGCAGTTCTATCGTCTTGCCACTCACGATAATGCGCTCGGCGCGCATCTCCTCCGGCTTGCCGCGGTTTGGATAACCCACCACCGTCACGTTCGCGCCCGGTTTGATGTCCGCCGCGGCGAGCCCGCGGTACTCCATGCGCGACGGCGGCGCGAGCACAACGAGCCAGATCTTGCCGGGCGTTTCGAGCCTGACGTGACCGTGCGGATGCTCATAGCCCGCTTCCTTGATGACGCCCGTCAGGTTGAGCGTCGTCGCGTTGTCGTACTCGCTCCAGCCGTGATGCGCGTAAGCGACGGCCGTTACCAGCAACAATCCAGGCATGCAAAACATTGAACGCATCATCGCGGCCTCCATCCTTGCGGGATACAACTTCGAACTTCGAGCGCAACCGTTTGCGCAGTAAATTTTAACATGCGCGCGCGCGACGCTTGTTGGCCTGGCGTGCCCCCGCTACAATCCGTTGGCCTGTCGCACGCCACCGCGAACCGCGACAGCGTCACTCCTGGAAAGCACCGCCGCATGCGTATCTCGCCGGCATTGTTCGTATTACTCGCATGCGCCGCCGGCTGCGCGGACGCGCAGACTTTTCCCGACAAGGCGGTCACGATGATCGCGCCCTTCCCGGCCGGCGGTTCGGTCGACCTGGTTGCGCGCGCGGTCGCGCAGCAAATGAGCGATCTGTGGAAGCAGCCGGTCGTCGTCGCCAACCGTCCCGGCGCGGGGGGCAACATCGGCGCCGAAGCCGTCGCGCGCGCCGCCCCCGACGGCTATACGCTGTTGATGGGCACCACCGCGCTCGCGAGCAGTCCGGCGCTTTATTCGAAACTTCCTTATGACTTGATGCGCGATCTGGCACCGGTCAGTCTCGTGGTGACCATGAGCAACGTGCTGGTCGTGCATCCGGCATTGCCGGCGCGCTCAGTCAGGGAGCTTCTTGCGCTCGCCAAAGCGCGGCCCGGCGTGCTCAATTCGGCGTCGGCCGGCGTGGGCAGCTCCAACCATCTCGCGCTCGTCCTGTTCAATACGATGACCGGCGCCGGTATCGCGCACATTCCGTACAAGGGTGCTGCGCCTGCGGTTGCCGACGTGATGGGCGGACACGTCGCGATGACGTTCGTGCCGATCGCGGCCGCGGTAGCGCCGGTCAAGTCCAACCGCTTGCGCGCGCTGGGCATTACCGGCGCGAATCGCGCGCCGGCTTTGCCGGAGGTGCCGACCATCAGCGAAGGCGGCGTCGCGGGTTACGAAGCGACATCGTGGAATGCGTTGCTCGCGCCGGGCGCCACGCCGCGCGATACGGTCATCAGAATCCAAACCACGCTGGTGGAAAGCCTGCGTGCCCCCAAAGTCAAAGAAATCCTCACGAGCGCCGGCGCCGACGCGGCGGGCAGCGCGCCGGACGAACTCGCGACCTTCCTGCGCGCCGAGATGATCAAGTGGGGCAAGGTCGTCAAAGCCGCGGACATCAAGCCGGAGTAAGGCGGCGCGCATGCTTAAAATTTCTGCGCACATAACCATCGCGGACAGCGAACTCGACGAGCAGTTCGTGCGCGCATCGGGTCCGGGCGGCCAGAACGTCAACAAAGTTTCGACCGCCGTCCAGCTGCGGTTCAATGTTTATGCTTCGCCTGCTTTGCCGTGGGACGTGCGCGCGCGCCTCGTCAAGCTTGCGGGCACCCGCATCAACTCCGCCGGCGAACTGATGATCACCGCCCAGCGTTTTCGCACCCAGGCGCAAAATCGCGCCGACGCGCGCGAACGCCTGGCCGCGCTGATCCGCTCCGCGCTGCACGCACCCAAGCCCCGCCGCAAAACCAAGCCGAGCGCGGGCGCGCAGCGGCGCCGCGTCGAATCCAAACAGCGGCATGGCCAATTGAAGCGCGCGCGTGCAAAAAATGCCCGCGGTATGGAATAATGCCGCGTGCCAGCGTGTTTAGGGTTCAAGCCGGCGGCTATGCGGGCGCCGTCGATACCAAGTTATCTGTTGGCATCAACCACGAGGAGACAGGAATGAACAAGCGATTGTTGACTGCAGTTTTGACGCTGACGCTCGGCGCCGGATATTCGCTCACCGCGTTCGCGCAGGCGAAACCGGAAACCCTGGTCAAACAACGCCAGGCGGCAATGGCGTTGCAGGGCAAGTACTTTGGTCCGCTGGGCGGTATGGCGCAGGGCAAGGTTCCGTATGACGCCGCCGTGGTCCAGCGCAATGCGGTTTATCTCGACTCGCTGTCGCGCATGCCGTGGGACGGATTCACTGCAAACACCCGGGATGTGAAGACCGGCGCATTGCCCGCCGTCTACACGGACACCGCCAAGTTCAAGGAAGCAGCGGACCATCTGCAAAGCGACGTCTCCAAGCTCGTGGCGGTAAGCAAGAGCGGCGATGAAGCGGCCGTCAAGGCGCAGATCGGCGCGGTCGGCAAGGCGTGCGCCAACTGTCACGATTCGTTCCGCGAGAAACAGTAGCCGAAAGTGTCTGCCGGAGAGTCCCGCCGCGGCGGGACTTTTCGTTTGGGCAGATTGAAGCAACTCTACGGTGAAAACATACGCTCGACAGGCGGCCGCGCTCGCGTCGCTGTGCATGGCGGCGCTGCAATGCGCAGGCGCCGACGGTGGCGACGTGCAACGCGGCCTGTATCTTTCGCAAGCCGGCGGCTGCATGGCCTGCCATACCGAAGACAAGAAAGACGCCGTGCCGTACGCGGGCGGGCGCGAACTCAAAACGCCGTTCGGAAAATTTTACGGGCCCAACATCACGCCTGATCCTGAGGCGGGAATCGGCAAGTGGACTGAAGCGGATTTCGTGCGCGCCATGCGTCACGGCGAGCGCCCGGATGGCGCCAATTATTTTCCCGCCTTTCCCTATCCGTCGTTTACGCGCATCAGCGATGCCGACCTGCGCGACTTGTGGGCGTATCTGCGCAGCTTGCCCCCGGCCAAGCGCGCGAGCCAGCCGCACGAACTGCGCTTTCCATTCGGCTGGCGGGTGCTCGTCGCGGGCTGGAAATGGCTGTACTTTACGCCGGGCAGCGGTGCAAACGCGCCGGCCGCACCACCCACCGCGCGCGGCGAGTACCTGGTGCAGGCGCTCGGCCACTGCGGCGAATGCCATACGCCGCGCAGTTTCCTCGGCGGCCCCCGCCGCGACCGGGCGCTCGCCGGCGGCCGCGGCGTTAATGACAAGCGCATACCGAATCTGACGCCCACGCGGCTGAAGCAATGGAACGACGCCGAACTGAAGGAATTTCTGCTGACGGGCGCGACGCCCGACGGCGATTCTGCCGATAAAACGATGGAAGAAGTCATCCGCAATACGACGAGCAAGCTCACGCCGGCCGACTTGGCCGCAGTGATCGCGTACCTGCGTGCGCTGCCGCCGTTGCCGGAAGAACCGCGCTGAGTATTCCGTGATACGCCTCCCATGGGCGCCGCTGCTCTGCAGTATGTTGTGGCTGCTAGGCGCCATGCCAGCCGCCGCGGCGGCACCGGCATTACCGCTCGACAAAATAAAATTGCCGCCCGGCTTCGAGATCGGCGTTTTCGCGGACAGCGTGCCGAACGCGCGCGCGATGGTGCTCGGCGACAAAGGCACGCTGTTTGTGGGCAGCATGCGCGCGGGCAAGGTTTACGCGGTGCGCAGCCGCGACGGCAAGGCGGTCGAAACGCTGGTGGTGGCGTCGGGGCTCAACATGCCGGTCGGCGTCGCGTTTCGCAACGGCGCGCTATACGTGTCCGCGGTCGATCGCATCCTGCGGTTCGACAAGATCGAAGATAATCTCGCCCATCCGCCGGCGCCGCAAATTGTCAGCGACCGCTTTCCCGCCGACACTCATCACGGCTGGAAATTCATTGCGTTCGGCCCCGACGGTATGCTCTACGTGCCGGTGGGCGCGCCCTGCAATGTCTGCAATCGCGACAGCAATCGCTATGCCAACATCATGCGCATGCAGGCCGACGGCAGCGGGCTCGAAGTGTATGCGCGCGGCGTGCGCAATTCGGTCGGGTTCGACTGGCATCCCGACACGCGGGAACTGTGGTTCACCGACAACGGGCGCGATATGCTGGGCGACGACCAGCCCGACTGCGAATTGAACCACGCGCCGAAAAAGGACATGCACTTCGGCTTTCCGTTCTGTCACGCGGGGGACGTCGCTGATCCCGAATTCGGCCATTTGCGCGCCTGCACGGAATTCGCACCGCCGGCCGCCAAACTGGGCGCGCACGTTTCACCGCTGGGCATGCGTTTTTACACCGGCGCCATGTTTCCGGCTTCATACAAAAACAACATCTTCATCGCCGAGCACGGCTCGTGGAATCGCAGCCAGAAATCGGGCTACCGCGTCGTGCGCGTCGTGCCGGCGCCTGGGCGCGCATCGAAACAGGAAGTATTCGCGGAAGGCTGGCTGCAGGGACAATCAGCGTGGGGCCGCCCCGCCGACGTGCTGGTAATGCCTGACGGTGCGCTGCTGGTTTCCGACGATCAAGCCGGTGTCGTCTACCGGATCAGGTACCAGGGCGCGCGCTGACTCGGTGCTAGGCGCCGTCCTTGCGGCTCACGTCGACCAGGCGCGGCCGCGTCGTCACCAGCTCTTTTAACAACACATAGTCTGTCTTGCCACTGCCCAGCAGCGGCAGTTCGGCGACATGCTCGATGCGTCGCGCGACGGCCAGGTCCTGGCTGCCCAGGAGTTGCGCCGATCGCTGCAGAGTGCCGCGCGTCAGCAGCGGGTCGGTGGTGAAGAGCACCGTGCCCTCGCCGCTATCCGCGATGACATCGACCATCGCGGCATGCTGGTGATGCGGGGAAGCGTGGGAAGCGACGCGCTCGACCATTTCAAGCGCGACCATTTCACCCGCGATCTTGGCGAACCGGTGAACACGGCCCAGGACCGTGACAAAACCGCCGGCGTCGATGTCGACGACGTCGCCGGTGTCGTACCAGCCCGCGCCGACTTCCGAGTGCGGCGGCTGCAACACGCCCGGCTCGTCGTAAAAGTAGTAGCCGAGCATGACGTTCGGGCCGCGCACGTGCAGTCGGCCGCCGCGCGGGATGCCGTCGACGGGCACCAGTTGCGATTCCATGCCCGGCAAAAAGCGCCCGACGGTGGCAGGTCGATAGGCCAGCGGCGTGTTGAGCGTGAGAACCGGCGCGCACTCGGTGGCGCCATAACCTTCGAACACGCGCAGGCCAAACTTGTCGAGCCACTGGTTCGCCACTTCGGGATTGAGCCGTTCCGCGCCGGAAATCACGCAGCGCACGCGGTAGAAATCGTACGGATGCGCTTCGCGCGCGTAGCGCGCGAGAAAGGTTGCGGTGCCGAACAGGAACGTGCAGTCGCGCATGTACGCGATTTCGGGAATCACACGGTAGCGCAGCGGCGACGTGTAGATATACAGCCCGACGCCGCACACCAGTGGCATGAGCGTGCACGCCGTGAGGCCGTACGAGTGAAACATCGGCAACGCGTTCAGAAAGCGGTCCGTCGGCGAAAAATCGATTACCGCGCGCATTTGCGCGATATTGGCGAGCAGCGCGTCATGGCTCAAAGCCACCCCTTTGGGGCGCGCTTCGGACCCGGACGTAAACAAGACCACCGCGGTCGCCGCCGGGTCAGGCGCCGGCAGCACGCTGCGCGGCCGCCACCACGCCCAGCCCATCAACCACAACTTGTCCAGCACGCCGAAGTCGCCGCGCATGTCCTCGACAAACAGGATGCGCTGGTTGCACAGCGCGTCGAGCGCCGGATAAAGGCGCGCCGCCTCCACGAACTTGCGCGAGGTGATGACGGTCTGGATTCCAGCCGCCACGCACGAGCTGCGCAATGATTCGGGACCCGCAGTGTAGTTAAGCATGGCCGGCACGCGCCCGGCGGCGCCCATCCCGAGGAGCAGGCACGCGGTCGTGCTGATGTTGGGCATCATCACGCCGATAATCTCGCGGGGTGCGCCGAGCCGCCCGGTGATTCGCGCGAGGGCCAGCGTCGCGCGCAGCAGGTCGCCGTAGGTTTCGCGCTTGCCGCGCACGTCTTCGACGATCTGGTGATGGCGGCCGAACAGACACACGGCGTCCAGGAATGCCGCGTAAAGGGTTTGGCGCTTGCGTGCGTCGACCGCCGCGCGCTGCATGATGGCGCTCAGGTGATCGGCCGCCTGCTGCCGTTTCACACGGGTGCGCGCGTCGGTGAACTCCGGCAAGCGGGCGGCGCCGTGGACGCGGATGGTGACCTGCGGCAAACGCGCGCGACGAAATTCGCCGGGAACGCGGCCATAACGTGAATACAGCAGCCCTTCGATCGTGACCGGCACGATCGCGACGCCCGAGCGCGCGGCAACGGTCGCGACCGAGTGATAAAGCTTCATCGCGCTCGCCGTGGTCGTCACGCGCCCCTGTGGGAACATCACAACCGTTTCGCCGGCAGACAGCAGGCGCACGACGCGCTTGACGGTAGACGGCTCCGAAAGATCGAGCACGCAGTGGCGGAAAAAACGAGCGAGCCAGCGACTCGATGCTGACGTCATATCGTCGCGCGACATCACGACGCACGGCGACCGCGGCAGGAACAGCCCGAGCAAGGCGCCGTCGAGCCAGGCGTCGTGGTTGGCGATCACGAGCGCGGGCCCGCCGGCGAGCTGGGTCAAGTCGCCGTCGACCCGGATTCGCAGCAATACCCGAACAATCAGTTTAAGTACGTGACGCATCGCACGGATTCTAAGGTATTTATTCCGGATTCGTTGAACAAAAAAACCGTCGGCCTATACGCGTACCGCACCGATGACGCCAGCATAATAATGCACATATTCAAAAAAAAGTCGTATGACCGTAAAATATCACTCCGCGAGTTAGGACTGTTTTTAAAAGAGAAAAGGCCAAATCTATCAGAATGTTAGATTTGCTTTATGGGAAAAATTTAATTTAAATGATCGGGGCCCTGGTCGGCCACTTATAAATCGCACAACCTGAGGAGCAATTAACCATGAACGTGTTCGATATTCCGCAAGAAATGCTGCGCAATCCCGATCCGCAATTTCTGCGCAGTCCCGCTATCATCCCGGTCACCCGGCCGCGGACCTCCGGGATCGAATTCGCGTTCTCCGACCAGTTGCGAGCCTATTATCAGCCGGAACAGCGTGCAATGTATTCGCGCTGGAAGCCATCGCCGCGGCCGTGCTTTAACGCCAGGCTGTTGGCCGATATCCGCTCCTACCACGACTACCTCGCGAAAAGCGGGGGCCACATCGAGTGGATGGGCCAGCGCCATCCGATCGAATACGTGGTGCTCGCGTCCGACCGGCCGGGAGTTTTCAACCTGGGCGGCGACCTCGATCTTTTCAAGAAGCTGATCGCCGAGCAGGACCGCGCTGAACTGCTGCGCTACGGACGCGAATGCATCGACGTCCTGTATTCGAACTACAGTTCTTTCGGCCTGCCGGTGACTACGGTTTCGCTCGTGCAGGGAGACGCGCTGGGCGGCGGCTTCGAAGCGGCCCTCTCGGGCGACCTCATCATCGCCGAGAAAAGCGCCCGCTTCGGCTTCCCGGAAATCCTTTTCAACCTGTTTCCCGGCATGGGCGCTTACTCGTTTCTCGAGCGCAAGATCGGGCAGCGCGGCGCGGAGGAAATCATTTCGAGCGGACAGATTTATAGTGCCGACCAGATGCTCGAAAAAGGCGTGATCGACTCGGTCGTTGCCGATGGCCAGGGCGAAGCCGGCGTGGCGGCCCTGATCGAACGCCGCAAGCGCAGCCAGAACGGCTTCGCCGCCCTCGCCCAGGCGCGGCGGCGCGTGCACCGGGTGCAGTTCGCGGAACTGCTCGACGTCGTCGAAATTTGGGTTGACAGCGCACTGCGACTCAACGTGCGCGACCTTAAGTTGATGCAACGGCTGGTTTCGCGGCAAAACGGGCTCGGGGAATCCCAACAGGTGCATTAATTCACACCTGGGATAGCGCCGGCTGGCGGCGACGGCTCCCCTTCCGGAGTTGTTGGCCGGCGCTTGTTTTTCTGCTGGAAGCACCCTCGAAAAGGTATTACCATGAACCAAAATGACGTGATCACAGAACGGTCTGGGAGGCCTGTCGTGTCCGACGCGAGCCTGTACTATTCAATTCAGGAAGTATCCGGGAAGCTCAGCATTCCGATCCAGAAGCTGCGGCGCTGGGATACCGACGGCGTGCTCAAAGCGCAACGGTCCTTAGGTGGACACCGTCGCTACCTGCGCGAACTGATCGACCGGCTCGCCGCGCAATCCCTGAGCGCGGACAAGGGCACCGACGAACTCGCGACGATCAAAAAATCGCTCGCCGAAAAAAGCCGCATCATCCAGTTGCTGCTCGAAAGCGAGCACCGCTACCGCGACCTCGTGGAAACCTCGCACGACCTCGTTTGGACGACCGACCCGCAGGGCCGCTTCACTTATCTGAATACCGCCGCCCAGGACATTTTCGGCCTGCCGCCGCGCGACCTTTCCGGCCGCTGCTTCTTCGATTTCGAAGCCGGCAATGCGCATATCGCGAACCGGCGCTTCCTCGCCATGTTGAAGCGCGGCGGCGAAGTCAAGAATTACGTGACCCATGTCGTCACGGCGCGCGGCGAAGACCGCTGGATCGGCATCAACGCACGCGCCCTGCTCGACGAGAACCGTGAAGTGAAAGGCATCCGCGGCACCGCGCGCGACATCACCGAGCAACACGTCGCGACCCGGCGCATCGAGCACCTCGCGATGCACGACACGCTGACCGATCTGCCCAACCGGGTCGCGCTGCAAAAGGCGATCGAGACGAGCATCGACAGTGGAGTCCCGGGCGCGATCCTGTTCCTCGACATCGACCATTTCAAATACGTGAACGATAATTTCGGCCATCGCATTGGCGATCAGATGATCAAAGGCGTGGGCAGCGCCCTGCGCGGCATGATGCGGGACTTTTCGGGCAGCCTCTTCCGGCTCGGCGGCGATGAATTCGCGGCCCACCTGCCCGGCTGCCTGCGGCCCGATGCGATCCGCGTCGCCGAGTCCGCGCTGGAAACGGTGCGCCACTACCGGCTGCAGACCGGCACCCCCAAGGGAATTTCGAACATTTCCGCTTCCATCGGCATTGCGCTCTATCCGTTTCACGGCCCCGACGTCAGCGGCCTGCTGTCGAACGTCGACATTGCGATGTACCAGGCCAAGGAACTCGGGCGCAACCGATACATGCTGTTCGACCAGGGCTCGGAAAACGTGCGCAGCACGCACAAACGCGTGCATTGGGCGAAGAAGCTGCGCGACGCGCTCGACGACGATCGCCTGGTGCTCGTGGCCCAGCCCGTCGTGCGCCTCTCGGACCAGAAACCCGTGCATCACGAGATATTGCTGCGCCTGCGCGATGACGACGGCAAGATCATCATGCCCGGCAACTTCATCGAAATCGCGGAATCGCTCGGTCTCATTCAGGAGATCGACATGCGCGTCGTCGAAAAGCTGCTGCTGCACATGCACGAGCACAAGCTGATGGGCAAAAAGCTGCGCTATTTCGTCAACCTGTCGCGCGTGAGCATCTCCGACCAGAACTGGGTGAAGCGCTTCATCGCGATGCTGGCGATCAGCAAAGCCGACCCGAGCCAGCTCGTGTTCGAGATTACGGAGACCGCGGCAATGTCGGAGATCGACGTCACGGTCAACTTCATCAAGAAGCTAAAGGACATGGGTTGCCGCTTTGCGCTCGACGACTTCGGCGCCGGTTTCAGCTCGTTCTATTACCTGAAGCGGTTTGCGGTCGATTACCTGAAAATCGACGGCAGCTTTATCCGCGACCTCGCAGACGAAGACGGCAGCAACCGCCTCTTCGTGAAAGCGTTGAACGACGTCGCCATCGGCATGAACAAGCAGGTGATTGCGGAGTGGGTCGAAACACCGGAAGTGCTCAAGCTGCTGCAGGACATGGGCGCCAAGTTCGGCCAGGGCTATCTCTTCCAGAAGCCCACGCTGCTCGACGGCAGCCAGGACTATCGCTACGCGGAAGAGCGGTCCGCGTAAGCAGCGCTGCTCTAAACCTTCAGTCCTTCAACCAGGCGAGCCACGCAAGGCCCGCCACCACCTTGACGTCGGTAATGCGACCGTCGAGAACCGCGGCGCGGGTCTCGTCGATCGACATCGGCACCACGTCGAGAAATTCGCCTTCGTCGAGCGCCCGCCCCACGTGCGTAAGTTCTCGCGCCAGGTACAGCTCGAAGCGCTCGTCGGAATAACCGACGCACGGATGCAGCGTCGCCAGATGCCGCCACGACGCGGCGGTATAGCCGCATTCCTCGATTAATTCGCGCTGGGCGGTCGCGAGCGGCGCCTCGCCCGGCTCGATCTTGCCGGCCGGCAGCTCGTACATATGGCGCCCTACTGCATAACGGAACTGGCGCTCCACGAGCACGGTATTTGCGTCGAGCAGTGGAATGATGATGACCGCGCCCGGGTGCTGCACCCACTCGCGCCCCGCCGTCGCGCCGTCGGGCAGGCGCACGCGGTCTTTGTGCACCTTGAGCATCGAGCCGTCGTAGACGAGCTCGCCCGTCAGGCGATGCTCGGTGTAATCGGAGTGCTCGTCGGCCACGCGAAGGCCCTACCGGAACGACAGTGCGATCGTGTATTCGCACAGCGCCATCAGGAATCCCGGCCAGATGCCGAGTATGAGCACGCTCAGTCCGTTCGCGCCCAATACCAGGCGCAGGGCGGGAGACGGCGCGATCGGCGCATGATCGACCGGCTGGTCGAAGTACATGAGCTTGACGATCCGCAGGTAGTAGAACGCGCCGACCAGCGAGAAGATCACGGCGATCACCGCCAGCCACAGGAAGCCCGCGTCGACCACCGCCCACAGGACCGAAAGTTTGGCGTAGAAACCCACGGCGGGCGGCAGGCCGGCCATCGAAAACATCAGCAGCAGCATGATGAAGGCGTACCATGGGCTGCGCGCATTGAGCCCTTTGAAGTCGTCGAGCGTGTCCGCCTCGAAGCCGGCGCGCGACAGCAGCAGGATCATGCCGAAGGTGCCGAGCGCCATCAGCACATAAATGATCACGTAGAACATCGCCGACGCGTAGCCGTCGTTGCCGCCGGCGAGAATGCCCAGCAGCAGGAAGCCCATGTGCGAAATCGTCGAATAAGCGAGCATGCGCTTCAAGTTGGTCTGGGCGATGGCCGTCACGTTGCCGATCGCGAGCGACAGCACCGCCATGATGATCAGCATCCATTGCCATTGCTCGATCAGGTAGTCGGCGCCCAGCCCGGTCACCAGCAGGCGCATGACGAACGCGAACGCCGCGAGTTCGGGCGCCGAGCCGATGAAGAGGGTCACGGCGGTGGGTGCGCCCTGGTAGACGTCGGGAACCCACATATGGAACGGCACCGCGGAAAGCTTGAAGCCGAGTCCCGCGACGACGAACACCAGCGCGAAGAGCAGGATCGTCGTGTCCGCGCGCCCGGCTGCAATGACTTCCGCCATGCGCGTGAGCTCGAGCGTGCCCGTGGCGCCGTACAGCATGGACATCCCGTACAAGCAGCAGGCCGGACGCCAGCGCGCCCAGCACGAAATACTTCATCGCGGCCTCGGTGGCTACCGCGGAATCGCGCTGCAACGCGATCATCGCGTAGAGCGACAGGCTCATGAGCTCGAGCCCGAGATAGAGTGTCAGCATATGGTTGGCCGACACCATCACCATCATGCCCAGCGTCGCGAACAGGGCCAGCACGAAAAACTCGCCGCGGTACATTTCGCGGTCGCGGATATAAGCCTGCGAGTACACGAGCACGATCGCCACCGTGAGATAAATGAACAGCTTCAGCATGTTGGCAAGCGGATCGGCGACGAACATGCCGCTGAACGTGTAGATCTCGCCGCCCCAGTCGGTGAAGCCGGTGATCAGAAAGCACACCACCAGGGTCGCCATCGTCAGCGCGTACGTGATCCAGCGCCGTGCGTCGGACAGGAACGCGTCGACCAGCAGGATCGTGCACACCATGACGAGCAGGAAAGCCTCGGCAAGCGCGGGGGTGAACGGCGCGATGAATTCCATGACTACAGTCCGATCAAAAGTTTGCGGCCCGGCGCGGCGAGGCGGAGTATTTCGTTGACCGACTCGTGCAGCACCTCGCCGAGCGGCGCCGGCCACAGCCCCATCGCGAGCACCGCAGCCGCCAGCACGCCCAGCACCAGCATCTCGCGCGCGTTCACGTCCGTCAGCTCAGCGACGTGCGCGGTTGGCGACCGCCCCGAACACGACGCGCTTGTACATCCACAGCGTGTACGCGGCGCCGAAAATCAGCGTGGTCGCCGCCAGCGCCGCCTACCAGAAATTCACCTTGATCGTCGCCAATATCACCAGCCACTCGCCGACGAATCCGCTGGTGCCCGGCAGGCCCGAATTGGCCATCGCGAACAACATGAACAGCGCCGCGAACACCGGCATCGTGTTGGCCACGCCGCCGTAATCCGCGATCAGCCGCGAATGCATGCGGTCGTACATCACGCCGACGCACAGGAACAGCGCGCCCGAGACGAAGCCGTGCGAGATCATCTGCAGGATGGCGCCCTCCACTCCCTGGGCGCTGAAGATAAAGATGCCGAGCGTGACGAACCCCATGTGCGAAATCGACGAATAGGCGATCAGCTTCTTCATGTCCGCCTGCACCAGCGCGACCAGCCCGATGTAAACGACCGCGATCAGCGACAGCGCAATCACGAAGCCCGCGAGCTCGTGGCTGGCGTCGGGCACGATGGGCAGCGACAGCCGCAGAAAACCGTAGCCGCCGAGCTTCAGCATGATCGCGGCCAGCACCACGGAACCGCCGGTCGGCGCCTCGACGTGGGCGTCGGGCAACCACGTATGCACCGGCCACATCGGCACCTTGACCGCGAACGCCACCATGAACGCGATGAAAATGAGGACTTGCGCGTAGAGCGTCAGCTGCACGTCGTAGAAATCGAACAGCGAAAAACTGTTGCCCGCCGCGTTGAAAAGGTAAATCAGCGCGACCAGCGACAGCAGCGAGCCCATCAGCGTATAGAGGAAGAACTTGACCGCCGCGTACACGCGGTTGGGTCCGCCCCACACGCCGATGATGATGAACATCGGTATCAGCGTCGCTTCGAAGAACACGTAGAACAGCAGCGCATCGAGCGCGCAGAACACGCCGTTCATCAGCCCCGACAGGATCAGGAACGAAGCCATGTACTGCGACACGCGCTCCTTGATCACTTCCCAGCCGGCGATCACCACCAGCACCGTGGTCAGGCAGTTCAGCAGGATGAGCAGCAGCGACATGCCGTCGATGCCGAGGTGGTAATTGACGTTGAAGGTTTCGATCCACGGCGCAAACTCGACGAACTGGAAGTCCGCGCTCGCGCGGTCGTAGGCCGTCCATAAGGGCAGCGCGACCAGCAACCCCGCCAGCGCACCGAGCAAAGCGAGCACGCGCGCGCTGCGAGCACGCGCATCGCCCAGGACGAGTACCGCCAGGCCGGCGATGATCGGCACCCAGATGACGAAGCTCAGTATTGGAAATTCCATATGCTTATTTTTATTGGGTGAACGGGTTTATCGCGGTGCCAGCAGCGGGACGAACAGCCAGACCGACATCAACAGTAAAATGCCGATGATCATGGCGAATGCGTAGTGGTAGATATAGCCGGACTGTAATTTGCGGATCACCGTCGAACTCCAGCCGACGACGCGCGCGGCGCCGTTGACGAACAAGCCGTCGATCAGCAGCACGTCACCGAACTTCCACAGTCCGTTGCCGAACAGGCGCGCGCCCGCCGGCGAAAAACCAGTCGTTGAAGCGGTCGAAACCGTATTTTTCCTCGAGCACCGTCACGAGCACGCCCCACTTCGCGCGCAAAATCCCCGGCAGCTCGGGCCGCGCGATGTAGATGAACCAGGCAATGCCCGCGCCCGCGAGCGCAAGCCAGAACGGCAGCGCGGTCAGGCCGTGCAATATCATCGGCAGCACGCCGTGGAATTCCTCCGCCATTTTCCTGACGGCGTCGTGCCCTTCGGCGACGTAGATCGAGCTGCCGAAGTAATCGCCGAACACGAAGTCACCGATTACCCAGCCCGCGCACACCGAGGGAATCGCCAGCAGGATCAGCGGCAGCGTGACGACCCACGGCGATTCGTGCGGCACTCCGCCGTGTCCGTGGTCATCGTGCGCGTCCCCATGACTATGCGGTTCTTCGTGCGCGGACGGGTGCGCCGGCGCGTGCGTGTCGAACCGCTCCTTGCCGTGAAACGCGAAAAACACCAGGCGGAACGAGTAGAAGCCGCCGACGAACACCGCACCCAGCGCCGCGAGATAGGCAAATCCCGCGCCCGGCATGCCTGCCGCATAGGCCTCGTGCACCGCCTCGACGATCGAGTCCTTCGAAAAGAAGCCCGCGAACGGGGGGAAGCCGGCATTCGCGAGCGCGCCGATCAGCACCGTCAAATACGTGATCGGCAGGTATTTGCGCAGGCCGCCCATCTTGCGCATGTCCTGCTCGTGGTGCAAGCGCGATGATCACCGAGCCGGCGCCCAGGAACAGCACCGCCTTGAAGAACGCGTGCGTCATCAGATGGAATATGGCGACCGAGTAGGCCGAAGCGCCGAGCGCCATCGTCATGTAGCCGAGCTGCGAAAGCGTCGAGTACGCGACCACGCGTTTGATGTCGTATTGCACGGTCGCGATCAGCGCCATGAAGAAACAGGTGATCGCGCCGATCACCAGCACGAACGACAGTGCGGTCGGCGACAGCTCGAACAGCGGCGACATGCGCGCGACCATGAAGATGCCGGCGGTAACCATCGTGGCAGCATGGATCAATGCCGAAATCGGCGTCGGGCCTTCCATCGAATCGGGCAGCCACACGTGCAGCGGAAACTGCGCCGACTTGCCCATCGCGCCTATGAAGAGAAGGATGCAGATCACGGTGAGCAGCGACCACGCGTGCCCGGGGAATATTTCTATCGTGTTGGCGGCCAGGGTGCCGGCGTGCGCGTTTTCGAATACCGTCGCGTAGTCGAGCGTGCCGAAATACATCAGCACGAGCGCGATGCCGAGCAGGAAGCCGAAGTCGCCGACGCGGTTGACGAGGAACGCTTTCAGGTTCGCGTAGATGGCCGTCGGGCGCGTGAACCAGAAGCCGATCAGCAGGTACGACACCAGCCCCACCGCTTCCCAGCCGAAAAACAGCTGCAGAAAGTTGTTCGACATCACGAGCATGAGCATCGAAAACGTGAACAGTGAGATATAGCTGAAGAACCGGTTGTAGCCGGGGTCGCCGTCCATGTAGCCGATCGTGTAGACATGCACCATCAGCGACACGAACGTGACGACCACCATCATGGTCGCCGACAGCTGGTCGATCAGGAACCCGATCCCGTAAGTCGTCGTCCCGCTCACGAGCCACGTATAAAGCGGGCCGTTGAAGGTATGGCCCTGCCGCACGTCGTTGAAGACAATGATGGCGCCGATGGTGGATACGACCATGCCCGCGATGGTCACCGAGTGGGCGGCGCGGTTGCTGATTTTCATGCACAGCAGGCCCGACACCAGCGCGCCGAACAGGGGCGCAAGCGGGACAACCAGGTACAGGGTCTCGATCGTCACGGCATCAGCCCTTCAGGCTGTCGAGGTCTTCGACGTCGATGGTGTGCAAATTGCGGAACAGCACGATCAGGATCGCGAGCCCGATCGCCGACTCGGCGGCGGCGACGGTCAGGATGAAGAACACGAAAATCTGGCCCGCCGTGTTTCCAAGGTAATGCGAAAACGCGATGAAATTCATGTTCACCGCGAGCAGCATCAGCTCGATCGCCATCAAAAGGATGATCACGTTCTTGCGGTTGAGGAAAATCCCGACCACGCTGATCGCGAAGAGGATCGCCCCCAATACCAGGTAATGCTGTAGTGAAACCAATTACTTCCCCTTATTAGAGCGAGGCACCTGCCCCCGCTCAATCCTCAATCCACAATCCTTTAGTCCTGCTTTTTCTCCGACGGCATGGCGACCATGCGCACGCGGTCCTTGCGCCGGACCAGCACCTGATCAGCCGGATCGATATATTTACTTTCCTTGCGGTGCCGCAGCGTCAATGCGATCGCCGCGACGATCGCGACCAGCAATATCACCGCCGCGATTTCGAACGGATACACGTAGACGGTATAGATGAGCCGCCCCAATTCCTTGGTGTTGCTGTAGCCGGCGACCGACGGCGCCGGCTCCTCGAACTGGAACTCGTCGGCCGAGTAGTGGCTCCACAGTATCCAGCCCATTTCGAGCACCAGCAGCGCCGCGACAAGCCCGCCCACCGGCAGGTACGTCCAGAATCCCTCGCGCAGCTTCGCCAGATTGATGTCGAGCATCATCACGACGAACAGGAACAGCACCATCACGGCGCCCACGTAGACGAGCACCAGCGCGATCGCGAGGAATTCCGCCTGCAGCTGGATCCACAGGCCGGCGGAAGTGAAAAACGCGAGCACCAGCAGCAACGCCGAGTACACCGGATTGCGCGAGATGATGACGCCGACGGCGGCGCCGACCAGCACCGTCGAGAACGCGTAGAAAATGAAAGTCTGAAAGTTCATGTGAGCTTCATATCAGCGATAGGCCGCGTCAGCCGCGCGGTCCTTCGCAATCTGGTCTTCGCACATGTCGCCGATCGCCAGCAGCATCGGCTTGGTATAGATCAGGTCGCCGCGCGTCTCGCCGTGGTACTCGAGGATGCGCGTCTCGACGATCGAATCGACCGGGCAGGATTCCTCGCAGAAGCCGCAGAATATGCATTTGGTGAGATCGATGTCGTAGCGCGTGGTGCGCCGCGTGCCGTCGTCGCGCTGCTCGGACTCGATGGTGATCGCGAGCGCCGGGCACACCGCCTCGCACAGTTTGCACGCGATGCAGCGCTCTTCGCCGTTCGGGTAACGCCTGAGCGCGTGCAGCCCGCGGAAGCGGCCCGACTGCGGCGTTTTCTCCTCGGGATACTGCACCGTGATCTTGCGCTCGAACAGGTGGCGCCCGGTCAGCATCATGCCCTTCACGAGCTCGACCAGCAGGAAGGTGCGGAAAAAATCGCGGATGGCGGCTAGCATCGTATCCTCACTTCCACCAGACCCACAGCGGCGTCTGCATCCACGCGCCGAGCACGACTATCCACACGATGGTGATCGGGATGAATACCTTCCAGCCCAGCCGCATGATCTGGTCGTAGCGGTAGCGCGGGAAAGTCGCGCGAAACCACAGGAAACTCGAGACCACCATGAAAAGCTTGAAAAAGAGCCAGCCGATATTGCCGGCGGCGAGCCACGGCAATCCGATTGCGTCCGCAAGCACTTCCGGCACCGGCGACAGCCAGCCGCCGAGAAACAGGATCGAGCATAGCGTCGAGACCAGGATCATGTTCGCGTATTCGGCGAGAAAGAAGAGGGCAAACGTCATGCCCGAGTACTCGACGTGGAAACCGGCGACGATTTCGGATTCGCCTTCGGCGACGTCGAACGGCGAGCGGTTGGTTTCCGCGACGCCGGAGATCAGGTATACGAGGAAAAACGGAAACAGCGGGATAAAGAACCAGTTGAGCACGCCGTAGCGGCCGGACTGGGCCACCACGATCTCGACCAGGTTGAGACTCTGCGCGGCCATCAGCACGCCAACCAGCGCGAAACCCATCGCGATTTCGTACGACACGATCTGCGCCGCCGAGCGCAATGAACCGAGAAATGCGTACTTCGAGTTCGACGCCCAGCCGGCCATGATGATGCCGTAGACGCCCATCGACGTGATCGCCATCAGGTAAAGCAGGCTGGCGTCGATGTTGGCCAGCACGAGTTCGGGCGTGAACGGCACCACCGCCCACGCTGCGAGCGCCGGCATCAAGGCGAGCATCGGCGCGACGACGAACAGGAACTTGCTCGAACCCGCCGGAATGATGATTTCCTTGACCAGAAGCTTCAATCCGTCCGCGATCGGCTGGAAAAGTCCCAGCGGACCGACGCGGTTCGGTCCGATGCGGACCTGGATCCAGCCGATCAGCTTACGTTCCCACAAGGTGAGGTAAGCGACACACAACATGAGCGGCACCACGATGCACATGATCAGGATCAGCGTTTTGATCGCATACAGCACGTACGGCGCGAAGTCCTGGCCGAACACGGCAACGACCACCGCGCCGAGCAGCCCCCACGCCCAGGCGCCGAGGTTGATCAATGGCTGCATCACGGCGTTCACACGGCCACCTTTTGTTGCGCTTCGACGCGTTCGACCGTGATCGCGCCAGTCGCGCCGCCGAGCTGCGCGGTCAGCGGATGCGCGGCTGCTACGCGCACGCAATTCGCCGGCAGCTTGTCGTCGCGCGCCGCGGCCAGCACGGCAAAACCTCCGCCCTGCGTGATTCTGACCTGGTCGCCGTCGCGTAACTTGAGTTGGGTATAGAGGTCGCCATGCATCGCCGCGACCGGCGCGGCGGCATCATGCGTTTTTTGCAGAGACGCCGCGCGGCGCACGATCGCGTCGGCCTGATAAATCGGCACTTCACCGATGCGCTCGATGCACGTGCCCGCGGCGTCGACCTTGCCGATGACGGGAGCGGCCAACCGGTTATTCAGGCGCGATTCGACATTCGCCCCGGGCAGCGCGTCCTTCAGGACTTCCTCACTGCTGTCGTAGTCGAAACCCGCGACGCCGAGCAGGTTGCCGAGCACGCGCAACACCTTCCAGGCCGGCCGCGTTTCCGCCAGCGGCAGCACCACGCCCGCGGAAACTTTGCACCCGGCCCTCAGTGCTGACGAACGTACCGGACGTCTCGGTAAACGGCGCAATCGGCAGCAGCGCATGCGCGTAATCGAGTGCCCCGTGCTGGTACGGCGACAGCGCCACCACGAATTCCGCGCCCTTCATCGCGGCCATGCGCCGCGCGCGCATCGTTACAATCGACTTCGGGCTCGACGCCGAGCAGCACGTAGGCTTTGCGCGGTTGGGCGATCAGTTCGCCCGCGTTCATGCCGGACAGCGCCCCCGCGAGATATCCGCCGACGCTGTTGGCGGCCTCGCCGAGGAAACCGAATTTCGCGCCGAGCAAGTCGGCGAGCGTCTGCACCAGCGCGTGCAACTGCGTCGCCGCCGGATGATGCTGCGCGAAGTTGCCGAGGAATATCGCGGCGTTCTTGCCGGACACGAGGCTGTCGGCGATGCGTTGGGCCGCTTCGCCCGCTTCGACTGCCGCGACGTCGGCGGGAACCGGCGCATTCTTTGCCAGTGCAACCGCCTTGACCACCTGCGCGAGCGCATGGGCAAGCTGCGACGGCGCGACGATCGCCTTGTTGGCGACGCGCATCAGGAGATCGTCGTCGACCGGGTTGATCAGGTTGACCTGCAACTCTTTCTTCGCGGCCTGGCGCAAGCGGTTCGCGATCAGCGGATGATCTTTGCGCAGCGTGCTGCCCACGACCAGCACGCGGTCGAGCTCGCCGATAGCGGCGACGTCATGCCGAGCCACGGCAGCACCTTCGCGTCCGCGCTGAAATCCGACCTGGCGCAGCCGGAAATCGACGTTCGCGTTGCCCAGCCCGCGCGCGAGCTTCTGCAGCAGGTAAAGCTCTTCGACCGTCTGGTGCGGCGTGGCGAGCGCGCCGATGTGCGCGGCGCCGTGCTGGTCGCGCACTTTCTTCAATCCGGCGGCCACGAATTCGAGCGCGACCTGCCAGTCGACTTCCTGCCACGCCCCGTTCGCTCTTGATCATCGGCCTGACCAGGCGGTCCGCGGAATTCAACCCTTCGTACGAGAAGCGGTCCTTGTCCGACAGCCAGCATTCGTTGATCGCTTCGTTCTCGCGCGGCAGCACGCGCATCACGCGGTTCTGCTTGACCTGCACGGTCAGGTTGGAGCCGAGGCCGCAATGCGGGCTCACCGACGCGTGCGCGCGTCAATTCCCACGTGCGCGCGCTGTAGCGAAACGGTTTCGAGGTCAGCGCGCCGACCGGGCACAGGTCGATCACGTTGCCCGACAATTCGGAATCGACGGTCTTGCCGACGAACGCGATGATCTCGGCATGCTCGCCGCGGCCTATCATGCCGAGTTCCATGACGCCGGCGATCTCCTGGCCGAAGCGCACGCAGCGCGTGCAATGGATGCAGCGCGTCATGTCGGTCGAGATCAGCGGGCCCAGGTTCTTGTTGTTCACGACGCGCTTGGGCTCGTCATAGCGCGAGCCGCTCGCGCCGTAGCCGACCGCGAGGTCCTGCAACTGGCATTCGCCGCCCTGGTCGCAGATCGGGCAGTCGAGCGGATGGTTGATCAGCAGAAACTCCATCACGCCTTTCTGCGCGGTGATCGCCTGCTCGGAATGCGTGAATACCTTCATGCCGTTGGTCACCGGCGTCGCGCACGCCGGCAGCGGCTTGGGCGCCTTTTCGACCTGCACGAGGCACATGCGGCAGTTCGCCGCGATCGACAGCTTCTTGTGATAGCAGAAGTGCGGCACGTAGACGCCGGCCTGGTTGGTGGCGTCCATGACGGTGCTGCCGTCAGGCACTTCGAGCTTCTGGCCGTCGATTTCTATTTCAAGCATGGTGCGCACGCAT
>CAWDSF010000022.1:0-15050 GCA_963804885.1 uncultured beta proteobacterium | reverse complement strand
TCGCGCTTGCGCAAAATGAAATCTTTTACGGTTTGGGGCGGGCCCGTTCAATGCGGGCGTTGCGATGGCACGGTTACGGCACGCTCGACGAAGCGCACGCAATTGCGCAGGTCGCGCTGAACGCGTTGGAAGGACGGCTCGCGGGACATGACTGGCTGGTGCTCGACCGGCTTACAATCGCGGATGTCGCGTGCTACTCGTACACGGTGTTCGCGCCGGAAGGCGGAATCTCACTCAAGCCGTACCCGGCGGTGCGCGCGTGGCTTGCGCGCATAGGGGCATTGCCGCGCTATCTGCCGCCGCCGGAATATGACGGCGCCGGCGGGCCGTTGGTTGAATAGTTTTTAAGGGAGTTTGCAGATGGAAGTCACTAAAACACTCGCACAGTTCGTCGTCGATTCGCGCTACGACGCCATTCCCGAAAAAGTCAGGCACGAGGCGAAGCGCTCGGTCCTGAACTGGCTCGGCTGCGCGATCGGCGCTTCTCGCCATGAAGGCATCGACATCGCGCTTGCGGCATTAGCCGGGTTTTCCGGGCCCGCCGCAGGCGAGCCTGCTCGGCCGCGGCGAGCGTCTCGACATCATGCACGCAGCGCTGCTTGAACGGCATCGCTCGCACATGTTCGATTTCGACGACACGCATCTGAAGACCATCATCCATCCGGCCGGCCGGTCGCCTCGGCATCGCTGGCGCTTGCGGAATATAAACCGATGAGCGGTGCCGGATTTCCTGCACGCGTTCATCCTGGGGGTCGAAGTCGAGTGCCGCATCGGCAACGCGGTTTATCCTCGCACTACGACATCGGCTGGCACATCACCGGCACGGCCGGCGTGTTCGGAGCGGCGGCGGCGGTGGGGCGCGCTGCTCAAGCTCAACGAGCAACAGATGACGTGGGCGCTCGGCATTGCGGCGACGCAATCGTCGGGCCTGCGCGAGATGTTCGGCACGATGTGCAAGAGCTTCCATCCGGGCCGCGCGGCGCAGAACGGCATGACTGCCGCTTCCTCGCGTCGAAGAACTTCACGAGTTCGGAGCGCGGCATCGAAGCGCCGCGCGGGTTCGCCAACGTGCTCGCGACGGCACGCAATTACGACGAGATCACCGGCAAGCTCGGGCAGACGCTGGGAGGTCGCGCTCAACACCTACAAGCCGTTCGCCTGCGGCATCGTCATCCACCCGATCATCGACGGCTGCGTGCAGCTGCGCAACGAGCATAAGTTGAAAGCCGACTGACATCGAAGGCATTGCAGCTCAAGGTCCATCCGCTGGTGCTGGAGTTGACTGGCAAGAAAACGCCGCAGGTCGGGCTCGAAGGCAAGTTCAGCGTCTATCATTCGGCCGCGGTCGCGATCATCCACGGCGAAGGCGGCGAGGACGTTTACAGCGATGCGTGCGTGCGTCGATCCGGAAGTGACTACGCTGCGCGATAAGGTCAGTGCCGAAGTCGACAAAAGCGTGCACGAAGACGCCGCGCACATCGCGATCAGGCTCAAGGATGGCCGCGTCCTGACAAAGCATGTCGAGCATGCGATCGGCAGCCTCGCGCGGCCGATGAGCGACGCCGATCTCGAAGCGAAATTCCGCAAGTTCGCCAAAGGCATCCTGTCCTCAGGCGAAACGGATGCATTGCTCAAGCTGTGCTGGTCGCTGGACAAGCTGAAAGATGCCGGCGAAATTGCGCGCGCGTCGGTGCCCGCCGGCGCCGCTAAAAAAGCAAAGGCGTCGTAGTCACATGATGTTTTTCAAAGTTGGACGCCACGTGATTTCGTCATTCCCGCGCAGGCGGGAATCCAGGACAAGTGCTTCTGGGTCCCCGCCTGCGCGGGGACGACGCATTACAGTTTTTCTCTCCTGTTGCCTGTTTATGGCGAGCGGGGTGCGGGCTGCCGATGACTACCCGTCGCGTGCGGTGCGGATGGTCGTGCCGTTTGCACCCGGCGGCGCATCCGACATCGTAGGCCGCATCATGCAGCCAAAGCTCATTCAGGAACTGGGCCAACAGGTTGTCATCGATAATCGTGCCGGCGCATCCGGCAATATCGGCGTCGAAGTCGCGGCGCACGCGAGCCCCGACGGCTATACGTTCCTGCTCGGCAATGTCGGCACGATGGCGATCAATCCGAGTATTTTTCCCAAGTTTCCGGTCAAGCCGGTGCGCGATTTCATCGCGGTCACCGAGGTGGTCGACGTGCCGGGCGCACTCGCCGTACATCCGTCCGTTCCCGTGAACACGGTCAAGGAATTCGTCGAATACACGAAGGCGCGCCCGGGCAAGCTGAATTTCGGTTCATCCGGCGCCGGCAGCGCGCAGCGCATGGAAATGGAAATCTTCATGCGCGCGGCCGGCATCGATCTCGTGCACATACCGTACAAGGGCGGCGCGGGTGCCGCGACCACCGCGCTCGTGAGCGGCGAAGTGTCGGTCGCGGTGGTGAGCCTCGCGGCGGTGCTGCCGCATATCAAGAGCGGCCGCATCAAGGCGCTCGGCGTGATATCGCCCAAGCGTTTTGCGCTGCTGCCCGAAACGCCGACGATGACCGAGGTTGGTTACCCGGCGATCCGCAACGGCTCGTGGCAGGGCGTGTATCTGCCGCTCGGCACGCCGCGGCCGATCGTGATGAAACTGTTCAGTGCGACGACGCGCGTGGTGGCAGATCCCGACGTCGTGCGCCGTCTTAATGAGGCCGGTGCCGAGATCATCACGAGCAAATCGCCCGAAGACTTCGCGCGGTTCATGAAAGAGCAGAACGATCGCTTCGCGAAAGTGATCAAGGAAGTCGGCGTGGTGACGGAATAGGGACTGGAAAAAGCATGTTGAAAATCGGAATACTCGAGGGCGACGACATCGGCCTGGAGGTCGTGCCGGAAGCCGTGAAGGTCATGAAGGCGGCCGCGGCCAAAACCGGGCTTAAAGGTCGAGTGGCTGTCGCTGCCGCTGGGGAAAAAAGCGCACGAGACGCACGGCCATACCATGCCCGACAGCACGGTCGAGGCGCTCAAAAGCGTCGATGGCTGGCTACAGGGGCCGATCGGCCACAACGCGTATCCGCGCAACGACCCGACCTGGATCAATCCGCCACTGCGCAAGAAGTTCGAATTGTTCGCGAGCGTGAAGCCCGTCAAGTCGTATCCCAATCTGCCGTCCGTGCACAAGGACGTCGACATCGTCTTTCTGCGCGAAGTGACCGAAGGTATGCAGTCATCGAGCGTCGTGTTCGCGGGCAGCGGCGAATTCCGTCCCAACGACGATATTTCCATCGGGATGCGCGTGGTGACCCGCAAGGGCGCCAACCGCGTTGCACGCGAAGCCTTCGAGATCGCGCGCACGCGCAGCCGCAAGAAGGTGACCTCCGTTCACAAGGAGCCGGTCTATCGGCTCGTGTGCGGAATGTTCGCCGAAGAGTGCCGCAAGGTCGCGCAGGAGTTTCCCGACTGCACGCTGGAAGAAGTATTGGTCGACGGATTCGCGATGAAGCTCGTGATGAAGCCGCAGCAATACGACGTGGTCGTCACGACCAACCAGTTCGGCGACATCCTGACCGACGAAGGCGCGGGCATCGTCGGCGGGCTGGGTCTCGCGCCCGGCCTGTGCGTCGGCGCGAACCAGGCAATGGCCCAGGCCACGCACGGTTCCGCCCCCGACATCGCCGGACAGGGGCTTGCCAATCCATACGCGATGATCATGTCGGGACAGATGCTCTTCGAATGGCTGGGACGCAAACGCAACAACCCGCAGGCGACCGAGGCTGCGCAGCGCATCGCGCGCTCGATGGATCGCGTGATCGCCGAAGCCAAAGTGCTGACGGCCGACCTGGGCGGCAAGGCGTCCACTTCGCAGATGGGCGACGCAGTCGCCGCCGGCGTTTAATACAACTTAATTTATCGGACTATCGTTTATGAACCCCACGCTGTTCGTCTCGCGCAAGCTGGTCTCCGACTTCAACGAAAAACTCACCGGCATCCTCGCGCGCGCGCCGCGCAAGCTCGACATTCTCGAATTCACGCCGGACGTCAAACTCACACCCGAGCAGCACGCGAGCATCGAAGCCACGTTCTATTCGCGCGACATCTGGGAAGGCACGATCAAGACGCGCCTGAGCGATGCGGCCACGGTCTACTGGCCGATTGTCGATTCCGCGCCGAATCTCAAATGGCTGCAAGTCGTTTCGGCGGGTTCGGACCAGAAGCCGTACCAGCCGTCGATCAAGCGCGGACTGCGCGTGGCGACGTCGGCAGGGGCGAACGCCGGACCGGTCGGTTTGACCGCGGTAACGGGACTCCTGATGCTGGCGCGCAATTTTCCGCACTGGCTGCGCGCGCAGCAAAAGCGGGAATGGTCGCCGCAGCTCGGCGCGAACTCGCCGCTCGACCTGCCGGGACAGACCGCGGTGATCGTCGGCATGGGGCATATCGGCAAGGTGATAGCGCGCGCGCTGCATGGGATGGGCGTGCGCATCATCGGCGTGCGCCGCAACGTTGCGCCGGCCGAAAATTTCGACGACGTGCAGCCGCTGTCGGCGCTCGATGCGCTGCTGCCGGCCTGCGACTGGCTGATCCTTGCGTGCCCGCTATCCGCCGACACGCGGGGCCTCATCGATGAACGCCGCTTCCGGCTGTTGCCGAAACATGCGGGTGTCGTCAACATGTCGCGCGGCGAAGTGATCGACGAGGCTGCGCTTACGCGCGTGCTGCAAAGCGGACATTTGCGCGGCGCCTATCTCGACGTATTCACGAAAGAGCCGCTCACCACCGAATCGCCGCTGTGGGCGATGCCCAACGTGATCATCACGCCGCACAACTCGTCGACAGGAACCGGCAATTACCGGCGCGGGGTGGAGATTTTCCTGCGCAATCTCGAAGCCTATCTGCGCGGCGACGCGAAGCTCGAGAACGAAATCGAGCGCGTCGGCTAAGAAATCAATGGGGCGCCGGCGATCAGCCAGGCGCCCCATTGCAGCGGGCCGTGGATCAGCCCGACTGACGACCGGTATCCCACACGTAAGTCTTGATATGACCGGCGCCCGCGACACCTCCGGGGGCGATCTGGTCGAGATCGAATCCCGTGGTTATCGTGTCGAAGCGCCAGGTAAAGCTGCGCCCGCTCGCTGCATCGACGAACTTGACCGTCTGGTTGCGGTATACGCCGACCGACTGCGTGTCGGGCGTCAGCATGACCACCCGGTCGACAAAGGCGCCTTCGGCGTTCAGGCCGAAGTCGCGGCTCGAGGGAATTGCAATCGCGAAAGCCGACGATGCGATCATCAGTCCCGCGGTCAAACCCGCGGTTGCGGCGGTACGAATGGCAGTTTTCATTTCAGTTCTCCTGGTTGATGAATATGAAAGATCGTTTAATGCGGCGCGCTTCAAGATTGCGTTCATCGCGCCGGCACTTGAGAGAACCGCGGCACGGCTGAAAATATTCTCAGCCACGGTGCGTTCCGGTGCGGCTAACCCGCATTCCGCTGAAGCAGGCGGGCGAACGTGGCGAGTTCGGCGTGATCCAGGTCCGACACGGCGCAGAAAAACATTCCGTCGCTCGTCCAGTTAACGAGGTTGTAGCCCTTGCGCGACAAGGCGCGGACCGGCAGGTCACGCGCGCCGGCGGGCCATGCGAATACGTCGATTGAATGGCCGAGGCGGCGATAGACCAGCGCGGCGACCCGCTGCTCGCGGACGTAATCGACCCGGCCTCCGACGAGCGTGTAACCATCGGGCGCAAGGTCATCGACGCGCGGGGAGTAACCCAGTTTTCCGTTGAGCCACGGTCGAATGTTCCCGGGATCGGCCGATACGATGTCGGCTGGTCGCGCCGACATCAGCGCGCGCACGTGGCTCGACACGATTTCTTGAGGCAGCCGGTCGGCCGCAGCCTCGACGAGGAACTGCGCGGATACGGTCCAGGTAGCGACGACCGCAAACGCCAGCGCCGCGCCAAACGCAGGCCATGTCGACGCCAGTCCGGGCAAACGCAAACGCCAGGATTGTGGAGCGCGTTTACGGTCCGCTGTCGCAGTCAAGCGCTGCATATGTGTGCGCAGCGCTGTTGGCGCGGTAAAGCAGGTCGCGTGTCCACGCAATATCCTGCGCGCAGCGGTGTGCTGGGCGTGCAATTGCCTGCAGCCCGCGCATGTGAACAAATGCGCCTCGACCGCGAGCGCGCGCAGCAAATCCAGTTCGCCGTCCATATAGGCGTGTATGCGGTTGCGGGCTTCGCTGCAGTTCATGATTGCAAATCCGCGCTCTGGCGTTCCAGCTGTTCGCGCAGCAGCTTGCGTGCGCGCGAAAGGCGGGACATCACGGTACCTATCGGGATTTCGGCGATTTCGGCAATTTCTTTGTAAGACAGATCTTCGAGTTCCCGCAGCACGATGATTTCACGGCACTCGACGGGCAGCCGTTCCAGGGCCGTGTCGATAATGCGCTTGCTTGCCTGTTGCATGAGCAGCACCTCGGGATTGTTGTGCGGCAGGGTGTCGACGAACGCCGGATCGTCGCCGTGGATATTCTCGTCAAACGATTCTTCGCGCGACCGGCCGCGATGTTTTTGCAGCCATGTGTAACAGGTGTTGCGAACGATCGCCAGCAGCCACGACTTGCCGTCGTCACCGTGGAAACCGTCGAAGAATTTATATGCGCGAAGGCAGGCTTCCTGCGCGATGTCCTGCGCGTCCGCGTCGTTTCTGGCAAGCCATCGCGCCAGGTTGTAGGCCGCGTCGAGATGCGGCAGCACCATCGCGTCGAAGCGCTTTGCTTTATCGGGGTCTGTCACTGGTTTGTCCGTTCCAGCCCGTATATACCTGCGGTGCCGCGGCTTTATTCCATTGTGCCGGACACGCCGCTTGAAAGAATAACGCGCGACGGCAATCGGTATATGAGGTGCGCGTTGCAGCGGCCGGTTCGGTTTGCCGCCGCAATCCTCTGACCGTCAATGAAGGAAAACGTCATGTTCGAAAGGCCGGTGCTGTTGCTCTTAGTCATTGCGATCTTTATCGCCGCAGTATGGTTTTCGGACCGGCCCCCGGGTGCGCGCGTCAGGCATTCGGATTGGCCAAAGCCGCGGCCCGAGTCACGCCGTCACTTCGCATATACGCACACGATGTGCGAACCGGCGCGCATGCAGCCTGGAGACGGTTGCGACGTGCAGGAGGTGATTCGCCGGCTGCATCAGGAGAGTGGTTCCTACTGACCGCGGCGTTCGTGGCAAGGCTGCGTCTACCGCTCACTACCAGAATTTATTCCGGCCCGGGACAAAAAGAATATTTGAATATGTTTGAGCGGCCGCCGGTATATCTCCACGTAACCGGCGAAAGGCAGTCAGGCGCCGATTGCCATAGAGCGGCAACGGTCCATGGCGACGGCTCAACTTACATTTACGTGGGAGAACCGCATGAAGAAGAAGCTAATAGCACTCGCTGTCGCAGGTATTGTTGCTGCGCCAGCTATAGTATCGGCGGCGGATGACGAGGGTGCGCCGGCGGCCACGAAGCCGATTGCTGGCGGCACCAGCATTCAGATATTCGGCAGGATTTATACGGAATATTCGTACAGCAGCAACCGGGGACAGGCAGGCAGCGCAAGCGGCGCACCGGTCGGTGAGTTGGTGAGTGCGGACCTGCTGCAGGCACCCGACAGCGAGATCGGCATAAAAGGCGAAGAGAGCCTCGGCGGTGGTTACGCCGCGTGGTTCCAATGCGCCAGCACTGCGGACATCAGGGGCGCGGGCACCGGTGCGGGCAATCAGGGCTTCTGCGGCCGGAACAGCGCGCTGGGAATAAAAGGCGCGTTCGGCAATCTGTATGCCGGGAATTGGGATACTCCATGGAAACGAAGCGTGCCGGCCGTGCGCATCGTCAATTCTACCGGCGCATTCGGTGCCAGCCCGATATTGTTTGGCAACTCGGTGACAGCGAATGACAATGGATCGCCGAGTGTCTGGTATCGCCGGCAGAACAATTCCATCGTTTACGACACGCCGGTGTGGAATGGTCTGCAGCTCTATACGATGGCGAGCACCACCTCGTCGGCCGTTGGCGCGACCACCAACCTTTCCGGCGCAAAGCCGCGCCTCTATTCGGTCGCGGCCAATTACTCGAACGGTCCGTTGTTACTTACCGGGGCCTACGAAGTTCATCAAAACTTCAAAGTAGGGGCGGCAGTTAATCCTAACTATGGCGGCACCGACACGGGTTATATGCTCGGCGCGAGGTACTTGTTCGGGCCGGTCAAGGTGGGACTCATCTACACAAAACAGAAAATGGATGGCGGCAATGGAACTGATGCCAACGTGTCTGCCTGGGGCCTTGCCGGCGAATGGGCAGTGTCGGGAAAGCACGGCATCCGGGCTGGTTACGATCGCGCAAACAGCACCACCGGCAGTTTTGTCGCCGGGCCGGGCTCTACGCTATTGTCCGGAAGCAATCGCGTGTTCAACGGCGGTCTCGGCAATACCGGCGGGGCGCTGTGGCAGGCTTCATATGTGTTCAATGCGTCCAAACGCACGGAATTCGCAGCGGGCTACGTCGAAATGAAGAACGACTCCAATGCGCGCTATTCGCTCAACGGATTTACGGCGCCTGCTGCGGGCCAGGGCCAGAGTGCAGTGGCGGTGAGCATGAAGCATCTGTTCTGACCCGGCATTCAACGATCCTCCCTGAGCTGCGACATACCTTCCCCGGGCTTTCTGTCGCTTGCTCTTTTGGCGGTGCGCTTGCGCACCGCTTTTTTTTCGCTCCATAACGCACTCGAGAATAAATCCATTGCGATCGCGGTTAACCGTATTGCCGGCGCGGCGCGGTAACCACGCGATGCGCGAGGCTGAACCTTAACAATCAGGAGAACTAAATATGAAGCAAGGAACAAGTCGTGTTGTTGCGGCGGGCAGTCTCGTTTGCGCTTTGATGCTGGGATCCGCAGGGCATGCCGCTTTGGCTATTCCCGTCGATCGGGATTTCGGCAGCGCAAGTGAGGAGCAGAACGCCGAGCGCGTCATAAAAATCGCGCCCGATGCGAAGTGGGTCAACGTTACGGAAGGCGAGACAATCAAGTTCATCGACGAGGTGTCCGGTAAATCGTTTGCCTGGACGTTCGATACGATCGTGGGCGTATTCGACTTGAGCCGCGTGGCCCCGGCGGGACTGCTGGCAGGGCATCCCGTCAAAGCCTACGTCGCAACAAGTTATCGCCGGCAGAACAACAGCTGACGCAATGAGTCCGCTATTCCCGGGACTGGATCGGGCGGGTTTTTATTTATCAACAATTATATGAGGCAAGCATGAGTAAACGGGTACTGGCATTTGTTGTTATGTTACTGACGATGATCGGGTTGACAGGCTGCGCAATTGACTATGCCAACACGCCTGCGCCGGATTGGAAGAACGCGCCGAACCGGCAGGCCGGCTGATTTGACGGTGCGTTGTCAGCTCTTCAAGTATCGCAAAGCATGCGGCGCGTCTGCGCATACGGACGCGCCGCAATGAAAGCTCACGACGATTCGACGTTGCTCCATGCCGCATTCTGTAACACGATGCGATATCCGTCAGGATCCTCGTAAGTGCGTCCCTTGGCGTCCCAATACGGATTGAACGACGCGACCAGCCTGAAGCCGGCCGCCAGCATGTTGGCACACGCTTCCCGCCAGTCTGGCAACGCGGGAATGTAGAAGACCGCGAGGTCTTCGGCCGTAGGGGCGGGTGTTACCGGATGGCTCCGACAACGGGTGAACTCGAAATGATAGTCGCCTCCGATAGTGCCGAGCATGACACCATCGAAACCCTGGTGATTTTCGAAGCTGCCGACACACGAAGACCGAGGCCGTGGCAGTACATGGCTTGCGTAACGGCAAGATTCCGTACCGGTTTGGCTATCCGCAGATGGTGCTGCATCAATGGCCGCTTAAACCATTCACCGGTACGGGGCGCCGTTTTTGTGGACGAACTTCCACTTTCCTTCCACGAGCGCGGCTTGGAGGTCGTCATCCGGGTAGCTACCTTCGTCACCCGGCGTGCGGTCGCCGACTTCGAGGTATACGACCTCCTCGCCAGTATCGTTGATCAGGCGGTGACCATTGCCTGTGCCCGCCCGGAAGCCCGCGCACATTCCCGGCGAGAGCTGCGTGCGGCCCTCGTCGGTATGCAGCGTCGGCCGGCCTTGCAGGATATAGACGAATTCGTCCTGCCTGCTATGAGCGTGGCGAAGGGCCGAAACCGCACTGGGCGCGAGACGAGTGAGGTTGACGCCAAAATTCGTGAGACCGAAGAGATCGCCAAGCTGGCGCTTTTCTCTGCCAGCCATACGCGATGCAAACGGTTCGGGATACACCGAGGGCCTGCTGCGGGCCGGTACTTCGGCGGCCGCGACGGCGACTGGATGGGACTTTTCTGTCATACGGGCTGTGAAAGCAGACTGCAAGAAGACTGATTCGCGGGCAGAATCAGAGGTAATGCGCATAGGCCCTGGTTACCTTGCCGTCCTGATTGAAATGAAACACTTCCGCGACTGCGCCGCGATGGCCATGGTAGTACAGCGCGATGCTGTTGACGCCAATCAGCGTGGCACGCAGTTCAAAGTGAAGATGCGGAATCAGTTCCAGCGCTTTCGTCCAATAGGATCTCACAGCGGGCTTGCCCTTCAGGGTGCCTGCCCGCTCGCCGGCAATTTTGACGATTACAGGCGATGACATTTCAAAATCATCGGTGTAATGCGACAGCACGCGCTCAAGGTCGCGAGCATTCCATGCTTCTATCCATTCAGCCGCAAAATTATCGGCGAATGCCTTGTCGATCATGGGCATCTCGGGCTTATGTTCGCTAAGGGAACCAACGATGATTCCGGTTCCGGCGCCCGCTGACGACGGGCGCCGACGGGCTTGGCTGCGGCAGGCTATTTCGCGCTGGCGTATTTGGTCGCGAAGTCCTTCAGCTCGGCGGAATCCAGATCCGAAATTGCCCAGTACGTCATGCCGTCGTCTTTCCAATGCAGCAGGTGGTAGCCATTTTTTGACAGCGCCTGCACCGGCAGCACCTTGTCCGCTTTCGTATTCGGCCACACAAACAGATTGATCACATGTTGGCGGCGGTGATACACGAGTGCCGCGACCGGGCGGCCTTCCAGATAATCGAGGCGTCCGCCGGCGAGCGGAAATCCGTCGGTCGTCAAGTCGGTCACCCGCGGAGAGAAATCGAGTTTGCTGCTGAGCCACGGCTTGACGGTATGCCGGTCCGAGGTTGCGACGTCGGTCAGATGGCTGGTCAGCACGGAACGCGCGTGGCCCGAGATCACCTCCTCGGCGATCAAGTCCGGCGCGCTGAATTGAAGCGCCGCCGTCCATGTCACTACTGCGGTTGCCGCGACCGCCGCGCTCACTTGAAACCACCGGCCGAATTCGGGCCACGTCCAGCGCCGGGCGCGTGCCGGGGCAGGGGCGGGCTTTTCCATTGTTCCAATCTGCGCGCGTATCCGTTCCGCCAGGGCGGCTGGGGCGGTGTGATATTCGCCATGCTGCCTGATGGCAGACCGCAGCGCCGATTGTTGCGCGTAAATCTCCTTGCATTTGCCGCACGACTCGAGATGCTGGTCGATCGCCATCATGCTGGCGAGATCCAGTTCCTGATCGATATAGCCGTGCAGCAATGTCAGTGCGTTCGTGCAATCCATGTCAGGACTCTCCACCAAGCTGCCGCAGCGAGTGCAGCAGCAGTTTTCGCGCGCGTGCCAGCCGCGACATTACAGTTCCGATCGGGATGTTCGCAATCGCGGCGATCTCTTTATAGGACAGCTCCTCCATTTCCCTCAAGACAACGACCTCGCGGAATTCCGGCGGCAGTTGACCGAGTGCCTGGTTGATCAGCCGCCGCGCATCCTTCTGATGCAACAGCCGCTCGACGCTGTTGCCCGAGTCGGACTCCTGGGCCGCGAGCTCGGCACCATTGACGCCGATGCCGTCATCGTCGAACGGCACGTTCAGCGTCTCGGTGCGGTTCTTCTCGAGCCACGTGTAATAGGTGTTGCGTACGATGGCCAGCAGCCAGGCGCGGCTGTTCCCGCCGTGAAAACTGTCGATGAATTTGAACGCCCGCAGGCACGCCTCCTGGACCACGTCCTCGGCATTGCGCTTGTCGCGGGTGAGCCAGTGGGCCAGATCGTAGGCCGCATCCAGATGAACCACAAAAATCTCCTCGAACTTTTTCGAATTCGTCTGCGTATCCAAGTTCGGAGCTTTCCGCGTACTTACATACCGGTCCGGTTGAATGGGCATAGCCGTTTCGGACGGGCCCTTGGGGCGCAGCCGGACGACATTTAGGTGTTCGCGGTACATACCACTCCATACCGCCCGCTCCGGGATTTTATTCCCGCAATCGACATGAGCGGGACGGGAATAAACGCGGCGCCCCCCCGGTATATACGCCGGTAAGGGTTGAAATTTAGGGGCTTCTTAATTACCAACGAGCATCTGGAGGAAAAAATGATCAATGAAATCAACAGACGGGACTTCCTGAAACTCGCGGGACTCGGCGGCGTGGTGTTTGCCTCGGGCCTGCCGGGCGTGACCCTGGCGGCAGGGCAGGACGACTTTTACTTCGTGCAACTGTCGGATACGCACTGGGGGTTCGAAGGGCCGCCCAATCCCGACGCCAAGGGCACGCTCAAGAAAGCGGTGGCCGCGGTCAATAGCCTCGAACGCCAGCCGGATTTCGTCATGTTCACCGGCGATCTCACGCACACGACCGATAATCCGGTCGAACGCCGCAAACGCCTGTCGGAGTTCAAGGACATCGTCAAGGAGCTCAAGGTCAAAACCGTGCGTTTCATGCCTGGCGAGCACGATGCATCGCTCGACAACGGCAAGGCCTTCCAGGAATTCTTCGGCGCGACGCATTACACGTTCGACCACGAGGGCGTGCACTTCATCGTGCTCGACAACGTGTCGGACCCGCGCGCCGCGATCGGCGACGAGCAGTTGAAGTGGCTGGCGGCCGACCTCAAACAGCTGAAGAACGACGCTCCTATCGTCGTGTTCACGCATCGCCCGCTGTTCGATCTTTATCCGCAATGGGACTGGGCGACCCGCGACGGCGCGAAAGCCGTCGAGCATGCTGATGCCGTACAAAAACGTCACCGTGTTCTACGGCCACATCCACCAGGAGCATCATCACATGACCGGCCACATCGCGCACCATGCGGCGCAAGGGCTGATGTTCCCGCTGCCGGAGGCGGGCAAGGCGCCGACCCGCGCGCCGATTCCGTGGGATCCGGCGCAGCCGTACAAGGGGCTTGGATTCCGCGAAGTCGATACCGACTCCGAAGACCGCGGAATGCAAGCTCACCGAGTTTCCCGTGGTGAAGGCGTGACGCAATGATCTTCGCTAAAAATGCATCGCGCGTCCTATTGCGACGCATGGCGGTGATGCTCGGATCGCTCGGCGCCTACGTCGTTGCGCAATCGGCCGAGCCGAAAGAGAAGGTGATCAAGATCACCGCGAAGAAATTCAACTACACGCCGGGCACGGTCACGCTCAAGAAGGGCGTGCCGGTGATACTCGAGTTCCGCACCCAGGACGTGCTGATGGGCTTCAATCTGCCGGACTTCAACGCGCGCGCCGATATCGTGCCGGGCAAAACGACTCGCCTGCGGTTGGTGCCCGACAAGACCGGGACCTTCGTATTCCTGTGCGACGTATTCTGCGGCACGGGCCACGAGGAGATGAACGGGAAGCTGATCGTGGTCGACTAGCCATTTGTCCTTGCGGCTGTTGGCGCGGAGGCGAGCGAACAGCGACCTCCGCTTTTTTTTGGTTCCTGCGGAATTAAATCGGCGCGCGACCGGTAATGTATATGAACGCGGAGATGATCGATTACCGACAGGGGAGAATATGCATGACAACTTCACCGAATTGAAATCGCGCCGCTCGCTGCTGAAGAAAGCCGCCATGTACATCGCGGGCGTGGCAGTGCTGCCTTTGCTCGCGTCGTTCCGCAGCGCGCGGGCCGCGGAAAAGTTGCAGAAAGCCGACGTGAAATACCAGGACAAGCCGAAAGACGGCAAAGACTGCGACGATTGCATGCATTTCGTCGCCGGCGCGACGCCAAAAGCGATGGGCACATGCAAAGTGGTCGAAGGCGCGGTCAGCCCGCATGGCTATTGCGCGGCGTTCACGCCCAAGCCGAAGAACCGCAGCTAGAACGGCAGGCACCCGAAATCTTACGCATTGCGACGACGCTCGCCGCGTTGGCGTTCGCGGCGCAGGCGGCGTGCGCGCCCGCGACGATAGACACCGATGGGCCCGATTTCGTGGAATCGTCCGAAGTCGTCGGCAAAGGACGTTTTCAGTTCGAAGCGGATGTAGTAGCGGAACGCGACAGACGCAGTCCGGCCCGCATCACGACCCTGGGCACGCCGACATTGCTGCGATTCGGTGTGACGGACACGGTGGAATTGCGGGTCGAAACCGAAGGCGCGCAGCGCGTCATCGACCATAACGGGACGGGCACGACGGCCGGCGGCAGCGGCGATACGGCCTTCGGCGTCAAGTGGCATACGCAGGATCGCGACCGGGCAACGAATACTCCTGCGGTATCGTGGATCCTGCATTTCGAAACGCCGTCCGGCACTGGGCAATTCGAAGGCCATGGCGTCACGCCCTCATTGCGCTCGGTGATCACGTGGGAGTTGCCACACGACCTCGCGCTCGGCTTCATGCCCGGCATCCGCTACGGTTCTACGCCCGACGGCAAACGGTTTGCGTCCGCGATCAGCGGATTGGTTCTCAACAAGCAATGGACCGAAACGCTGCGCACCTTTGTAGAAAATTCCGCGCAGCAGATCGCGCGCGCCGCAGATGGCGGCGTCGTTATGTCGTGGGACGCCGGTGCGGCGTACCTGCTTTCAAAGGATTGGCAGATCGGCATGCGCGCGGGTGTGGCAGCGAACAAAAATACACCCGGCAACCAGGTGTTGTTTGAACTGGCGGGGCGGTTTTAGCCGGTGGTTATCGCTGGTAGAGGAGTCCACTTGTAAACTGCCTGCCGAAAGGGGAAGCTTATGGGCCGGACC
>CAWDSF010000021.1:0-696339 GCA_963804885.1 uncultured beta proteobacterium | reverse complement strand
CAACCGCGATACTCATCCATTGTTCGACACCGACCGCTTCCGCCGCCACATCGAAGCGGCCTACGTCACCATGTGGGAGCGCTCTCAGCGCGGTGAGCCGCCGGCGAGCTTCGCAGTACCCTTAGCCGTTTAGAAAATGACCGCAGTACCGGCAGGCGCCTGCGATTGCCACATGCATATCTACGATGCGCGGTTTCCGCTTGCCGCCAAAGCGCGGCGCCAGGAATCTGATGCGCTGGTGCCCGAGTACCGCAAAATTCAGCAGGCGCTCGGACTCCATCGGGTCGCCGTCGTGCAGCCGACCGCGTAGGGCAAGGACAATCGTTGCACGCTCGACGCGCTGGCGGCTTCGGCGGGAATGCGCGCGGAATTGCCATTGCCTGGCCTCGCCAAAGGTTTCAATGTTATTGAGTCGTTGTGGGCAGGACGTTTTGTCGTTGCCCATCCAATCCCGTCCTATATCGAATTCAAAACGGGGCATGGACAGGCGCTAACCTGGCGGAAGAAATCGGATGACGCAAAACGGCTCTAAAATAGTAGATCGTATCGCTGCCGCGCAGGACTATATTGCGTTGGCTTATTCACCTGAAATTATCGCAGCGCATTGGAAACAGATCCTTGAAAAAACTTAATCTCGGCTGCGGCGACAAGATTCTTCCCGGCTACGTCAATGTCGATGTCGCGGCAAGCCGTCGCGGCCTCAAACCGGACGTGCTGTGCGACTTGCACAAGCTGACGTCATTCGAGGACAACACCGTCGATGAAATACTATCGGTGCACGTGGTGGAGCATTTCTGGCGGTGGGAAGTTGTCGATGTCCTGAGGGAATGGGTGCGGGTGCTAAAGCCTGGTGGCGTCATGATTTTGGAGTGCCCAAATTTGGTGTCTGCCTGTGAGGAACTGCTGCAAAACCCGGATATCGCCACCGGCCCGGGTCAGGAGGGGCAACGCTCGATGTGGGTCTTTTACGGCGACCCCGCCTGGAAGGATCCGTTGATGATCCACCGCTGGGGTTACTCGCCGCGCAGCCTGGGACAGATCATGCATGAAGCAGGCCTGGTCAATCTGCGGCAGGAGCCTGCACAGTTCAAGCTGCGCGAGCCGCGCGATATGCGGGTGGTCGGCGAAAAGCCGTTACGTTGAAGGGGATCTAGGCGAAGCTCGCGCGCAATCGCATGACTTGTCCTTTGTTCGATACCGACCGGTTTCGCCGCCACATCGAAGCGGCTTATACGACTATGTGGGAGCGTCATGAGCGAGGTGAGGCGCCGGCAAACTTCGCCGTACCGGCGCTGGACTGATGACCGCTCCGGCGGGTGCCTGTGATTACCACATGCACGTTTACGATGCGCGGTTTCCGCTCGCCGCCAAAGCGCGGCGTCAGGAACCCGACGCGCTGGTTCCCGCATACCGTGAGGTTCAACGCGCGCTCGGTCTCGAGCGTGTCGTCGCCGTGCAGTCTACCGCCTATGGCAAGGACAATCGGTGCACGCTCGACGCGCTGGCGCAGTTCAGCCTGCGCGCGCGAGTGGCGATTATCGACGACGCGACCTCTGACGACGAAATCGACCGTTTGTCGCGCCACGGGATGTGCGGCGTGCGCTTCCGCATGACGGCGACCCTGAGCTGCCTTGAGAGATGCTGCCGCGCATGGCCGCCCGCATGGCCGCGCACAATTGGCATATTCAGTTTCAGATGGACGGGCGCGAGCTGCACACGCGCGAGTCGCTGCTTGGCGCCCTGCCGTGCGCACTTATTGTCGAACACATCGGTAAATTTTTCGAGCCGGTCGGCGTGGATCATTTGGGTTTTCAGGCGCTGCTGCGGCTTATCGATGGCGGCAGCTGCTGCGTCAAGCTGTAGGGCGCTTACATGATGTCGAAATCCGGCCCGCCGTTATACGAAGACATCGGCGTGCTGGCGAAAGCGCGGGTCGCACACGCGCCGGAGCGCATGCCCTGGGGAAGCGACTGGCCGCATCCGATGTCGACCCCGGAGACAATGCCGGATGACGCGCGATTACTCGACGTGCTGCGCGACTGGGCGGCGAATCATGTTATGCGGCGGCATATACTGGTCGACAACCCCGCAATGCTTTACGGATTCTGAGCGATAGTGCCAAGTATTTTGCGATCCCCAAGTGGGGGCGGAGACGTAAAACGAGTGCAACATTGCGTGCGGCGCGACAAACTTGCCATTGACGCAGACCAACTGTAACGAATATGAAGTCGCGAGTGGTCATATTTACTTCGCTGGTTCCGCGATGAGCGGCACGCCCGCAGACTCCAGATATCGGCACACGTCCTCTTTCCAGGATATAGCCACTGGATCTTGACCGAACTCCCGATGCTCGGACTTGCCAAGATGAGTGCACATCACAGCCCCGTCGAGATGGAATTCATGAGGCCACCATAAACGAGCAATTGCATTCCAATTCTGCGGCGGTTTTTTTCAGTACTTCGGCAGTATAGTCGTCGGGCCACACCAGCGGCATGACTGCCCCTCGGAATCCGGCGCGCCGCAGTTTGACTGGCACCTCTGAGCCGACATCAAGATACACGGCTTCTCCCTTTTTTCGGCCAAGGTATTTGGCAAGTGCAGCATCGATCTGCACTGTGCCCATTGGAAGAAAGTTAATTTTTAACGTCTGCAGCGGCTCAGTACGCAGCATACAGAAAGTGACATTCGGAAAATTGCGGTATTTTGCTGAGATATTCTGAGCGAGGTTTTCCCGCGGATACCCGGAACCCACCATCACAACATCATTATTCAGCTTGGCGTGCATCGCTTCATCCCAGTCCTTTCGCACAATGGCGATGTCGCAGTCGGCAATCACCGCGAATTCGGAGCGGAAGCTCGTCGCGAGAGCGTTTAAAACCACACCGTGCATGTAACTGCGCACCAAGCCCAGCTTGCCAGCACTCGCACGTGTAGTATCTTCGCTGACCGGAAGCAAGCCAGGCTCTACGATTTTCACCGCAATCCGGCTGCTCAGCGCCTCGAACGCTTTGCGATCCGCACCGTTATTCACCGCAACGATGAAGCGGAGGATTTCAGGACGGCTGGCCAGAGCAAGCGCCGTCTGCGCAAAAAATTCGAAATACTTCTCGGACTTCAGGCCGCATGCGACACCGATGTCCAATCGGTCAAGTTCCGCGTAGGACTTCATCAGGCTTATTCTGTTAGCGGTCGTCAACAATCCGCAAGTTTACCTTGATTCGCATTGCATCGCGCGGTATTCCGGGCAATCTAAAAAACCACGACACGCGAGCATCGACATATTCATGGCGGCTGAAATGCTGCAAAATATCGCGCAAGCGAATCGCGTACGTTCGGTAGCATGATCGGGAAGGAACTCTTCAAACGCTCGTCGTACGGCGCCGCGGGGAGTTGGAAAAAATGGAGACACCCATTGGCGAATTTGCCGGCTTCTAATCCCTACGCTGAGATCCCGCTATTTAAAGCATCATTGCCGCCTCGCGAGGCACTGATGCCGCGCCTTGAGGAGGTCCTGTATGGCGGCCAGATTTCCGAGGGGCCGCCGGTCGTCGAATTCGAGCGCTGCTTCGGTGCCCTGGTCGGCGCACCACACGTACTTTCGTTCTATTCGGGTACTGCGGCGCTGCATGCGGCGCTGGTGCTGGCGGGAGTGAAACCGGGCGACGACGTGGTGTCCACCGCGATGACTGCCGAACCCACCAACATGGCGATCTATCACGCCGGCGCGAACATCGTGTGGGCCGATGTGGATCCTGCCAACGGCAATCTGGCCGCGGATTCGATCGCGGAGAGAATCACCTCGCGCACCCGCGCCGTCATGGTCGTGCACTACGGCGGTGTCCCGGCGTCAATTGCCGGCATCCGGAAGGTCGCCGTACAGCGCGGCGTCCCTGTAATTGAAGACGCTGCCCACGCCCTTGGCGCGCGTTATGACGGCAGAAGCATCGGCAGCCACTCCGAATTCGTCATGTTCTCCCTGCAGGCGATCAAGCACCTGACCACAGTGGACGGCGGCATGCTTGCCTGCAACGGAGCATCGGATGTCGCGAAACTTCTCAGCGAAGGGCGCAAATTTCGCTGGTTCGGCATCGACCGCGCCGCGCCGCGCACTGAAGTAGACGTGACCAGCGTCGGTTACAAGTACCATATGAACAACGTCACTGCCACCATCGGACTCGTGCAGCTCGGTTATATCGAATCGTTGATCGCGCATCATGTTGCCAACGGGCGCTTTTTCGATCGGGCGCTGCAAGGGATTCCCGGCCTTTTGCTGTGCCGCTGGGACGACAACGCGGAACCGTCTTACTGGTTCTATACGGTGTTGGTTGAAGACCGGGACGGGTTCTCCCGCCATCTAGCAGCCAACGGCATTGCCAGTTCGCAGGTACATAAACGCAACGACCGTCATACGGTATTCTCCGCGAGCCGTTGTGAGTTGCCGGGACTGGACGCCTTTTACCGGCGGATGATCCACATTCCCTGCGGCTGGTGGGTTGATAACGAGCGGCGCGAATACATCGTCGACGTGATTCGGCGAGGTTGGTAGGACACACCGACCATGGCGCAACCCTTCATCCCCCTCTTCAGGGTATTTATGCCGGAAACCGCGCACGCCGCGCTGAAGCCCGTGCTGGCAAGCGGGCGGCTTGCCACCGGGCCGCAGGTTGCGCATTTCGAATCGCGACTCGCCGCCTGGCTCGGCGTTCCACGCGCTGTGGCGCTCAATGATGCGTCCGGCGGGCTGACGCTGGCTTTGTATCTTGCCGGGGTGCGCCCGGGTGACGAGGTGATCGTATCGCCATTGGCCTGCGCCGCGACGGTAATGCCGATCGCCAACCTGTTTGCCCGGCCGGTGTGGTGCGATGTCGACCCGGTAACGGGAATGATTGATCCCGAGCAGATAAGCGGGTTAATTTCCGCAAGAACGCGAGCCCTTATGCTTTACCACTGGTCTGGGAACGTGGCCAATATCGGGCGGATTGCGGCTTTAACCAAACGGCATGGCATCAGGTTAATTCAAGATGCCAGCGAAGCATTCGGTGCAGAATACTTGGGCCGGCGCTTGGGGCATGAAGCTGATTTCACCGTTTACTCATTCTACGCGACCAAACACATCAACTGCGGTGAGGGCGCAGCGCTTCTTGCTGCGGATCCCGAAATTCTGGAAACGGCCGTGTGCTTGCGGCGATTCGGCATCGATTACGCTTCGTTTCGCCTTGCCAACGGCGACCTTAATCAGCGCTTCGATATTCCTGTCGCGGGATTCAATCTTGCGATGAATGAGATCGCGGCCACGCTCGGCCTGGAAGGCTTGAGTCATGCCGATGAGATCGTGGCCCGCCACCGCGCGAACGGTCGTTACTATGAATCCGCCTTGAAGGAAGTGCCCGGGGTGCGACTGCTCAAGCAGCTCGAAGGAACGCATTCGGGCTACTGGGTATATTCGCTGCTCGCGGATCGCCGCGACGACCTGATTCGCAAGCTCGTTGCTGCCGGTATCGGCGTGCAGCGCCTGCATTTGCGCAACGACGGTTATGCCTGTTTCGGCGGTGCGCCGCAGGATCTGCCAGGAGTTGCCGAATTCGACGCGGGCAATGTCGGTATTCCGTGCGGCTGGTGGGTGGGAGCCGCCGAACGGGAACGCATCGTAGAATGCATTCGATCAGGGTGGTAAATGGACATCGTTGTGCGTCCGGCAACACCTGCAGATCTGGAGCGGTTGATCGCCGAATTGGACCAGCAATTCGTATTCGGCAAGGGGCGCCGAATTTCGCTTGCACAGCGGTTTCCCGCGGTGTATTGCTCGCAGAACGCCGGCAATCTGTTCCTGTTGGAAGAACAGGGCAATATCCTTGCTTGCCTTGCCTGCAAACGTTTCGAATTTCTGTGCCGGGGCGACGCGTGGCGCGGTGCGATGATCGGCGCGGTTTATACTCATCCGCAGCGGCGAGGCGAGGGGCTGGCGAGCCGCCTGCTAAGGGAAGTAGAGGGAGCCTTGCGCGCGCGCGATGTCGCTTATTCGGTGCTATGGACGGACCAGCCTGCGTTCTATGCGCGCATCGGCTGGGTTCGCGCCGACCATGGGCTGCTGGGACAATTCGAGAGCCACTCCCACCCGCGGAAACCAAGTCGCGATGTAGCGAGAAGGCCGGCGCAATCGGCTGACTTCGAGCACATCGAGCGCGTGAGGCGGCGCTGGTGCGATTGCTTGATGCCGCGCCGGTCCGAGGATTATCGTCAGCTGCCGCCGCCCGCGACGGCAGTGGACCTCTTGACATGGGGCGAAGGAACTGACCATGCAGCGTACGCACTGGTCGGCAATGACGGCGCCATGAGCATCCTGTACGAAATGATTGGCGACCCCGCCGGGTTCGCCGCGCTATGGCCCGAGGCGTGTCGAGGCTACCGGCGGACGCTCATCAACGATGTGAGCGGCAGCGCTTCGCATAGCTGGCTGACCGCGAATTCCGATCTGGTCTGGCACGCAAAACCGCTCGCGATGTGGTTGCCACTGTCGGCGCGGACGGATTTGACGCATGTCGCGCGATGGCATATTCCGTACTTCGACCGCATCTAAAAGCAGTGTATCCAGTACCCGAGCAGCATCACTTTGTCAGGATGTCCCGCTAAATTTTTTCAGGGTTCTGCGCGGGTCTTCGTTCATCCACGAGCGGCGATTCAGCCCTTGCGGCAAGTTTCGGGCGAGACGCACCACCATCTCGATGCAGTCCTGTGGCGTGGCAATAGCATAAAGACTTCAAGCCGGTCGTTCGTCATCATCCGGCTCGGTGATTGAGGCTATGCTGGCGTCGCAAATCCGGGAACGCGTCGCCGGCTCTTAGTCGTCAACGTCCCGCCGGGTTTGTTGCCCGTTTTAAGTCGGCCCTGGTGGGGCGACACAACCGGTAGAAGCCGTTTCCGCCATGGTAAAGTACTTTATAGGTAGCTTTACGGCGTTCATCGGCGCGAACGGATGGAGTAACAATGCTGATCGGCAAAATAATGCGGGCAGTCATCGGCGCGAGCAATGGCGGTGAAAACTCCAGTTCGCCGGCTTCACCATCGGGTAATCACGCGCCCGCAACGATCACTGACGAATACCGTCAGATGCAGACTCAGTTGCATCAGGACCCAGAATACGGCGTGGCGTCCGTGCATTATGCGCCTATGGTTGCGCAGGTTATCAAGGCTGTTGGCGCGCACGAGGTTCTCGATTACGGCGCCGGCAAAGGTCGGCTGGGTGTAGCCCTTAGACAGCATCTTCAGCAGGAACTGAAAATTCACCACTACGATCCCGCGATTCCCGAGTGGTCGGCGCCGCCGGCGCCATGCAGTTTTGTTGCGTGTATCGACGTGCTCGAGCATATCGAGCCGGATTTGCTCGAGGATGTGCTGGACGATCTGGAGCGGGTGACGGCGCGCGTGGGAATTTTTTCGGTGCACACCGGACCCGCAAAAAGAATTCTGCCGAACGGGCGTAACGCGCACCTGATCCAGCAACCCGCGGCATGGTGGCTGCCAAAATTTTTTGCGCGCTTCGAACTCATGAGCTTCGACCGCATGCCCGCGGGCTTCTGGATCGTGGTGGAGCGAAAGCATAGCTGACGGCTAGCATCAACAATAGCCGATGCGGGTGTATGGTCGCGTCGCGTCACTAGGGATCTCAACTCCTGCTGGCTGAACATGCCGGCCATTATATATAGCGGCTATCTGAAGTAAGCGCGGGTGTACGCCTTTCCCGGGTGAGCCCGCAAAATCGCCAATGCGTGCCGACCGGAACAGTGGCCGTCGCCTCCATGAATTAGCGAATCCGCCTCGGCATTCGCGCAATGTTCAGAGCGCGCCGGTCCCCAAGTCGCGCTTGAGTGTGGCGAGTGCCTGGTCCCAAGTACCAAGTATCGATTGACGATATACGGCAAAGCCGGGGAACCACGGCGACGCTCTTGCATGGTTCATCATCCAGCGCCAGTCCGGCGGACTTGGCACCAATACGCGGGCGGTCTTGCCGACACCGGCACGCAGATGCGTGTTCGTGTTGCTGACGCCGATATAGTCGTCGAGCAGCGCCATCAGCGCGAGCATCCCTTCAAGATCTTCGTTCAAATCCGAAAAATCATGCGCGGGCCGGCCCAGCGCGGCAGATAGTGAGTCCAGCTCATTCGGCTGCGGATTGCGCTGAACTACGATGAATGTGCCTGGCGTGTCGCGCAATGCTGCGGCAAACGGTTCAATGCCAATTTCCTTGTGCAGCACCCAGATCACGGCGCGTTGCTCGCGCGGCGGAGTACCGCCTCGCCACGTCAGCCCGAGATAAGGACCGGGTCCGGCTCGCGCGAGGCGCTCGCGCATTTGTGTGACTCGATCCGCGAGTGGGGCGAGGGCAAGCGGCCGCTGCACCGGCGGCCAAAAGACCGCGATGTGCACGGGCCATTTCGGCGCCGGCGCGAAAGGATCTGCGGCAGGCGATGGCAATGCCGTCACGGGCGACGCGCTCAATGCATGCGGCAAATCGCCGGCCAGGATAACCGCATCGGCATCCGCGGGCGGCGCGATTTCCTCAAACACGCGCTCGATACCGGGCGCCCGGGCGAGCAGGCTGCCGACCTTGCCGCTCGCGCAATAGGTGACGCGGGCCCCCGCGGCGTGCAATTTCGGCGCAAACCGCAGAAAAAATATTTCGTCGCCGAGCCCTTGTTCGCGCAGCACGCAAATATGCTTGCCGCGCAGGTCGGTCGGCAGTGTTTGGGTCAGCGCGATGTGTGGATGTTCTGCGCGAAACAACCCGGGCCATGGCCGGTGCACGTATTCAGCCCATCCTTCCGCGAAGCAACCATGTCCCAGCAGCGCAAAAGCCAGCAACTGATGCGTCGATTCCAGCGCGGGATTCAACCCGAGCGCACGCGTGAACCAGGGCAGGCTGCGCATCAATCTGCCGCTGTCGGCGAGCGTCGCGCCACAGGCTTGCGCGATCTTCGCGTCGTCGGGCGCGAGTTGCGCGGCGATTTCGTAACTCGCTAAAGCCGCGCGCAGCCGGCCCTGGTGACTCAGCGCGACGCCGAGAAACGAATGCGCGAGCGCGAGGTCGGGTGCGCGACTAATAACGTCGCGGCACAGCATCTCGCCTTCGTCGAAACGCCCGAGATCCATGACCACCGAAGCCAGGTTGCAGCGCGCGATCAAAAAATCGGGCGCCACATCCAGGCAAGTGCGGTATTCGCGCTCCGCTTCTTCGAACTGCATTGATTTATGCAGCACGCAGGCGAGGCTGTTGCGCGCTTCTACTTCGTTTGGATCGAGCTCGATAGCGCGACGGTAACTGGCGAGCGCTTCGGTGATGCGGTGCTGGTCGCGCTGCACATTGCCGAGGTTGAACCACACCAGCGTCGATTGCGGAAAGCGTGCTGCGAGTTTTTGTAAGACTTCTTCCGCCAGTTCGAATTTGCCTAGCATTGCGAGAGAGTTCGCCGAACCGAGTGGATAGTGCAAAGAGCGCGGATCTAGTCTGCTCGCCTTGCGAAATGCTTCGCTCGCTTCGTCATAACGCTTGAGCACGAAGTACGCTTGGGCAAGATTCGCAACAATCCCTGGGCTACTCCGTTTTAGATGCGCAGCGCGCTGTAGGTATTCGAGCGCACGCGCGGCCTGCCTCCCCTGCAACAGCGTCGCGCCATAAAGATTTAGCGCATCAGCATTGTTCGGCGCAACGGAGAGTGCTCGCTCGAACGCATTTTTGGCCATATCAAGGTTGCCCCGCCGGTGGGCTTCCAAGCCAGCTTCCAGCAGGGCATGCAGTGATCTCTGATCGGGCATAGTAGGCAGATTATAACAATTTGAATACTATATGCTTTTTCGGAGGGAGGTGGGGCGGGGTCGGGTGCCGCGGTGTACTTCTTTCTCACTCTAAGCGATGGCACCCCGCAGTGTTCGATGGCACCGACTGTTGTATCGGTGCAACAGGCCGCCGGGTTTTAGGGCCAAAAAGCATATTTATGTTGAGTTGCAGATGGTCGTGTCGTCATACTTCGTTTAACCCTTCGAGGTGGGGGGAGCGCCGCAGTCCCGATAGGGGAACCACAATCCGGGAATCGTGGCATCTAAAACTGAACAGGAGAATTTGAATGAACAAAAAACTGATGACACTGGCGGTAGCAGGCGCCTTCGCGGCACCCGCAGCGGCTTTTGCGCAGGCGAGCAATGTGCAGATTTTCGGCACGATGTATCTGGAATACGCCTATGCCAAGCAGGGCGCAATTGCCGGCCCATCCGGCGGCGATCTAGTCAATGTCGACATCATGCAAACCCCGGGCTCGGAAATCGGCGTCAAGGGTGAAGAAGCACTCGGTGGCGGCACATCCGCCTGGTTCCAGTGCACGAGCACCGCGGACATTCGCGGTTCATCGCAAAACGGCTTCTGCTCGCGCAACAGCGCAATCGGCGTCAAAGGCAATTGGGGCAACGCCTACGCGGGTAACTGGGACATGCCGATGAAGAATACCGCCGGTGCAGCGCGCATTGTGTCGGACACCGGTATCTGGGGCGTGGGCCGCATGCTTTACGGCGATTCGAGCACGTTCAACGGCAATGCGACGGCTTTTTCATTCAGCCGTCGCCAAAACAGTTCGCTGTTCTACGACACCCCGAACTTCAGTGGTTTCCAGGGCTCCGTCGGCATCAGCAGCACGAGCACTTCGACCGGTCAGACGGCCAACACCTCGGGCAGCAAGCCGCGCGTGTGGGGCGTGGCGGGATCGTATACCAACGGCCCGTTGTACGTCACGCTGGCGTATGAACAGCATAAGAACTTCGGCGCAAACAATAACATTAACGGCGGCGCCGGCTACAACGGCGACGACTACGCCTGGCATGCTGGCATAGCGTACCAATTCGGCCCGGTCAAAGTCGGCCTGTTGTACGTTAAGCGCAATTACGATATGTCGGCCAATGGCGCGACGGATCTCGACGTTGACGCCTGGAACCTCGCAGCTGAGTGGAAGATTGCCGGTCCGCATGCACTGCGCGGCGGCTACACGCTGGCAAACGACACCGGCGGCAGTGCTGGTGGAACAACGGCGCTCAACCCCCCGATCACCTTCGGCGCTGCGGGCGGTAACCTGGTCGCGAACGGCGGCGCAGGCAGCACGGGTGGCTGGATAGGGCAGATTCAGTATGTGTACAACGCGTCGAAGCGCACGGAGCTACACGGCTGGTTACGTGTACTTGTCGAACGACGGGAACGCACGCTACTCGCTCGGTGGCTTGAGCGCCGGCACGATCAAACCGGGCGAAACCCAGCAAGCGTTTGCAGTCAGCATAAAGACCACGTTCTGATCCAAAGCTTCACGCAACATGAAAACGGGCGCTGCGGCGCCCGTTTTTTTCGTACTGAATGGTCGCGTCGCGTCTCGAACGCCGAAACGGTCGCGGGATCCCTTGCAGGCAATGCTCAGTTAACCAGGCCCAGATAAATTTTCTCCAGCTCGCGGGTGAATTTTGGCGAGTCGAATAGTGGAGAATCGCGTCGAGTCGCACTCAGTTTTTGGCGCAACGCTTGACGATACGATTGCCCGGTTGCAATTTTCAGCGCCAGCGCTTCGTAATCGGCCAAGGATCGAGTCACCAGTTCCGGCAGTCCGACAGCGGTGAGGATGCTGCCGGATACGCGAGCCGCGAAAGTCTCTCCGCACAGCGCAACCAGCAGGCACTCGCCCCACAACGCATCACTCGCCGTGGTGTGAGAGGTATATGGAAACGTATCGAGTGCAAGGTCGGCGGCACGGTAGCGCGCCAGATGCTGCGATAACGGCAGCTTGCGGGCGAAAATCACACGTGCCGGATCGATTCCGCCTGCCGCCGCGGCAGCTTTGAGATTCTCATTGGCGAAACGGTTGTCTTCGAGCAGCCACAAAACGCTTGCCCGTACGCTGTGCAAAAGACGCATCCAAACCGCGAATACGTCCGGTGTGATCTTGTATGACTGGTTGAAGCAGCAAAATACAAACGCGTCTTCGGGCAGCCCGTACTCGCTGCGCTTAAGCGTTTCGCCGAACAACCGCTTGCGGTCATTGGGTTGATAGCAATGCGGCATTCTGAGCACGCGCTCGGCGTAATTGCTCTCCTGGCCAGGAGGGACAATGAAGGAATCGGCGATCAAGTAATCGATGAATTCCGCGCCCATGGTGCCCGGATAACCAAGCCAGTTGACCTGGATTGCGCACGGCCGGCGGGCGAGAACCGACGGGCGCGCCCCCATCGTGTACCCCTTGAGATCTATCAATATGTCGAGTTCGTCGGCGCGAATGCGGGCGGCAATGACGTCATCGGGGTCGCGCGCAACGTCGATAAAATGTTCGCATGCCGCGCGCATGCGATTGCGCATCGCACTGTTATCGTCCGGACCGTACGAATATGCGGTAACCTCGAATCGGCTGCGATCGTGTAATTCGAGTACTTCCGCCACCAGGTAAGCCACCGCATTTTCGTAATAGTCGGACGAAAAATAACCAATACGCAGACGATCCCGACGTGTGTGCGGCGCATGCCGATGACAGGGGTCGGCTTTGATGTTCAACTGCGCCGGCAATCGCCGCGCATAAGCGAGTTGCTGCGCAGCTGTGAGCGGTTCGCATAGCAGCGAAAACGGGCTTACCACCTCGCTGGTGTCAGGCAGGGCTGCTGCAAGTTGCTGCCAAGCGGTCCGCCAATTTTCCCAATCGCACAACCGGCGCAGCTGGAAAGCGAGTTTGCCGAGCAGCAGGACCGAGCCCGTGTGCGCGACCCCGGTTTTCAGTGTCTCGACCATGTGATCAAGTTCACCTCGCACCGCATGTATATCTGCCAGCGTGGTATAGGGACCGCTCGCGGCTGGATCGAGCGCGATCGCGCGACGGGCGTTCGTTTCGGCTTCCTCAACTTCGCCGATTTCGAACAATGCGTCTGCCAGTCCGGCGACAATTGCCGACCGCTGATCGTCGGCGCGTAGCAGTTCGCGCAAGTGCACCACACCTTCTTTATAACGTCCCAGTCTGATGCAAAGCGCGGCGAGTCCTTCGCGCGCTTCCACCAAATCCGGGGCAAGGCGCAGCGCCGCGAGAAATTGCGCGCGCGCCTCGTCGAACTGCCCCTGCAACGACAAGTTGTGCGCGAGGTTATTGCGCGCCATAGCCGCCGCCGGATCGGCCTCCACCGCACGTCGCAAATATGAAATGGCTTCGTCCAGATGTTGCTGCTGCTCGGCGACGACCGCGAGATTGACCAGCGCGTCGCCGTGGCGGGGCGCTAACTCAAGCACGCGGCCGAACCATTCGCGCGCAGCGTCAAGTTCGTTAACCTTCAGGCAGATCACGCCCAAATTGAACATGGCTTCGACATGCTGGGGGAAGAGGCGCAGAGCGGCCTCAAAGTGCTGACGTGCGCGCGCGGAATCGTGCACGCGGTCCGCTACCTGACCCAAATTGAGCTGGATGTCGGGGTTGACGGGATCGAGTTCGCGCGCGCGCTCAAGGGCGCCATGTGCCGCATCGTGCTGACCCAGGTTGAGCAGCGCTATCCCCAGCCGCATAAATACGGAAGCGGGGGCACCCGGTATGGCCGCCGCGCTCTGCAGTGCGCGCTGGGCCTCGGTGAAATTTCCGAGCATCAGGTTCGCAAGGCCTAAGTTTTCGAGGGCGACGCCGTGGCGAGGCTGGGCCGCGAGTGCCTGCTCCAGCGGGGCAATCGCATCGCGCGCGCACCCGCCCATGAGCAGGGTTACGGCGAACAGCACTAACGCATCGGGATTGCGCGGTGCACGTTGCAGCACTTCCCGGCATAGTAACTGCGCACCGGCGGCGTCTCCCGCTCGGAGGCGTTCATGCGCCTGGCCGAGCTTGCGCTGTAATGCTGCAGACATCGATAAACGGGTGAGCGGTGAATGTGACGGCCAATTATGCCGTTTCTCTCCCCGCGCGTGTTGCGCGGAGAAGCGAAGAACATTTAGACAGGGCGTCGGCCTGCTTCTACAATAGCGGCCAATCGTCACGGCGGCACTCTCGCATAAGCGCTCGGACGGGGTGTGATGCAGTCCTGCAGCGGCCGACGCTGGGGCAAGGACAGCGAAACGTAACGCGCAACTTTAGCGGCTTACCCTATGGCTGACTCGGATCAGGATCGCCAAAGCGTGCAGGACAGCCTGAAACAGGTCGTCGCGCTTCTGCGCAAGCATCAGCTCGTCCAAAGCCTCGTCGAGCGCCAGGAAATGCCGCGTCACGAGCTCGTCGAGAGCCTCGTCGAGAAGCAGAACGTCACCGAGCTGCGGATAAAACTCGACCAGATGCATCCGGCGGATGTCGCGTACGTGCTCGAGGCATTGCCGCTCGCAGAACGGCTGGCCGTATGGGATCTCGTCAAGGCCGAGCGCGACGGCGAGATTCTGCTCGAAGTATCGGACGCGGTGCGCGAAACACTGATCGCGCACATGGAAACCAAAGAGCTGGTCGCGGCGACCGAGCAGCTCGATACCGACGAAATTGCCGATCTCGCGCCCGATCTGCCGCGCGAGGTCATGCAGGACGTGTTTCGCTCGCTGTCGGCCGAAGAGCGCGATCAGCTGCGTTCCGCGATGTCGTATCCCGAGGACACCGTCGGCGGGCTGATGGACTTCGACATGATCACCGTGCGCGACGATATCTCGGTCGAAGTGGTGCTGCGCTATCTGCGCCGGCTCGATGAAATGCCCGATCATACGGACCAGTTGTTCGTCGTCGACCGCCAGGAACACCTGCGCGGCCTTTTGTCGGTGAGCCGGCTGCTGGTCACCGACCTCGATACGCCGGTGACGGCTATCATGGATCCGGCAGCAGTCAAACTGAGCCCCGACGAGAAGGCGCAGGACGGCGCACTCGCGTTCGAACGTTACGACCTGGTGTCGGCGCCGGTGGTCGACGGGCAGGGTAAATTGATCGGCCGCGTGACCGTCAATTCGGTGGTGGACTTCATCCGCGAGGAAACCGACAGCGAGAAGCTTTCCGCCGGCGGCTTGCGCGAGGAAGAGGATTTGTTTGCGTCGGTATGGAGCAGCGTGAAAAACCGCTGGACATGGCTGGCGGTCAATCTCGTGACTGCGTTTATCGCCTCGCGCGTGATCGGCATCTTTGAAGGTTCCATCGAGAAAGTCGTCGCGCTCGCCGCGCTGATGCCGATCGTGGCCGGTATCGGCGGCAATTCGGGTAACCAGACCATTACCATGATCGTGCGCGCGTTGGCCCTCGGCCAGATCACGGTCGCCAACGCGCGCAAGTTGTTCGCCAAGGAGATCGGCGTCAGTTTCATCAATGGCCTGATCTGGGGCAGTGTCGTCGGGTTGTTCGCGTTTTTCATCTATCACAAGTGGCAATTGGGTCTCGTGATGACCGGCGCGATGGTGCTCAATCTGCTGCTCGCCGCGGTCATGGGCGTTGCGGTCCCGTTGACGATGCAAAAACTGGGGCGCGATCCCGCGGTCGGGTCGAGCGTGATGATCACGGCGATTACCGACAGCGGCGGCTTTTTCATCTTCCTGGGGCTCGCGACGCTGTTTCTCAAGAACGTGGCGCCGTGATGGCGCGATCGGGACGGCTGGACGCGGCCTGGAATAAACGGAACCGAACGGTGTTTGCGCAGATGCAGGTGCTTGCCTGCTTCGCAGGAGGACCACACAATGCCCCGGCTCATGGCAACGATTACCGGCTTCATCCTGGTGTGCGCGCTGGCAGCATGCGCGGACCTCCCTTTTGGACCGGTCAAATATACGAACGGATTATTGACCGGCACCAACGGCATGACGCTCTACACGTTCGACAAGGACGTTGAAGGCTCCGGCAAGAGCGTATGCAACGGACCGTGCGCGACCAATTGGCCGCCGCTTGCGGCAAGTGCCGACAGCAAGAGCGGTGGCGACTGGACCGTGATTAACCGCGACGATGGCTCCAGGCAATGGGCATTGAACGGCAAGCCGCTCTATTTCTGGTCCAAAGATCAAAAACCGGGCGACGTCACGGGCGATGGATTCAACAAGGCGTGGCGCGCCGTCAGGCCCGAGCCGCGGCCGCTGACGGGCAACATGAGCTTGTAGTGGAAGGCCGCGACCGCGATTTCGTCCAGCATATTCCTCGGTTGCGCCGCTACGCGCGGGCGTTGACCGGCGATCGCAGTCGCGCCGACGATCTGGTGCAGGATACGCTCGAGCGCGCGCTCGTTAAGTTTCACCTGTGGCGGCCGGGCAGCGACTTGAGAGCGTGGATGTTCACGATCATGCACAACGTTTATATCAATCAGGTGCGCGCCGGCGCGTCCGCCGTGGTGAGCCCGCTCGACGATGAGACGGTACAGCCGGCAATTCGCGCGACGCAAAGCGACCGTCTGGAAGTGCTGGATCTGCAGACCGCGCTCTTGAGCCTGCCCGAAGATCAGCGCGAAGTGCTGTTGCTGGTCGGCTTGGAGCAAATGACGTACGACGAAGCGGCGGGTGTTTTGAACGTACCGATAGGAACGGTCATGTCGCGATTATCGCGCGCGCGGGAAAAGCTGCGCATGTCTTTGAAAGGCGGGGCTCAGCTCCCTGCCGGACTGAAGGTGGTGAAATGAGCGGGCTTGCGGTGACCGAAGCGGAATTGCACGCCCACGTCGACGGCCTGTTGCCCGAAGCGCGGCGAGCCGAGGTCGAGGAGTACCTGGCTACTCATCTGGAGGATGCGCAACGCGTGCGCGCCTGGCGCGAGCAGAACGCAGATCTGCGTGCCTGGTTCGATCCGGTGCTGGCCGAAAGCGCGCCAGCGCGTCTGCGCAGGGCCGCGTCGGGCCGCCGCAAACTGCCGTTGCGGTATGCGGCGGTACTCGGATGGATTGCGCTCGGTGGTATTGCCGGGTGGTTTTTGCATGATTACAGGATCGAGAAGTCGACTGACACGGTGGCCTTCGCCCATCGCGCGGTCGTTGCGCACATCGTATATGCCCCCGAAGTGCGGCATCCGGTCGAGGTTGGCGCCGAACAGGAAGCTCATCTGGTCGCATGGTTATCCAAGCGCATTGGCGGCAATCTCAAGATCCCGCAACTCGGGTCGCTTGGATACCATCTGGTCGGCGGGCGCCTGTTGCCGGGCAATCAGGGTCCGGTTGCGCAGTTCATGTTCCAGGACGGCAGCGGCCAGCGGCTTACGTTATATGTTCGCAATGGCGCCGCCGAGGGCAAGGAAACGGCGTTTCGCTATGCCCATGAACGCGGAATCAGCGTGTTTTATTGGGTCGACGGCCGGTTTGGCTATGCAATTTCAGGCGAAATCAATAAAGACGACCTGCTCCGCGTGGCAAATGTCGTCTACCAGCAGCTGAATCCCTAGCGCCTCCGTTGCGGAGCCCGGCTGGCCCGAATCCGGCTTTTTTCCGGATTTACGGCACCGGTCCGCGATTTTGCGGGTACGGCAATGCCGCGTAGCGACGCGGCAATAGATGCGCACCGTGCATCGCCTCGCGCGCACGATCGACCTGTCGCGCGAAATTCAAACCGCGATGCGATCGCCGCGCATACGAATAAAATCGCGGGCGCGCGAGTGGCATCACCGAAAAACTTTTAATAAAAATCGCAGTGAATTTTCGCGTTCGATGTCGCACCGTGAACGTACGGCAATGCGGGATACGCTGACTGCGTGCAATGCGAATGCAGGCGCGCGTACGCAAGAATCGTTTGCAATTGGATATGCCCCGCCGGCTCCCGTACTACGCCATGGGTTCGCTCGGACAGCTTATAAAAATCAATTGCGAATCAAGCACTTGAAATATAGATTCAAGCTGCTGAAGGAATTCGGGAGTGATGGGGGGTGACGCGGGATTTCTGCGGGGAGGTGATGCGATCGTCGACTGCGCTGGCTGCAGTCGTGTACTGCGATGAGGCAAATAACGGGAGCCGGGGAGCCCAGCTCCCGCTCAAGCAACTTCCGTTACTTCTTCTTAGCTGCTTTCTTTTTCTTTGCTTTTTTCTTCGCTGCCATGGTTCATCTCCTTACGAGTGGTTTAATTAAGTGCATAAGACACTACTGCTGCACTCCCAAATCATCGTTCACGATATTTTGTGATTCGCATTTTGTTTCCAAAACACGATTACGATGCTTGGTGCGCCAATTCTAAGCTAACTACAAAAAAAAATGCAACATTTTCGTAAAAAAATTTGAAAGAGTGTGGTAGAGATGTTGCATGTATGCCGTCGGAATTTATGCGGCATCAGTGAACAGCGTCACGATAATTTATTGCGCGCGCGCGTTTCAAACATCGTTTAGCGCGAAAAAAATCGACGAAGCGATGAAATTTCGACAGTTTTTATCGCTATTTACGGCAACAAACGTTCCGGCGCGAATAATTGCGCAACGTTTTCGCGTTCGCGGATCAAGTGCATCTCCGATCCGCTGATCATCACTTCGGCGGCGCGCGGGCGCGTGTTGTAGTTAGAACTCATCGTCATCGCGTAAGCGCCGGCCGACATGATCGCGAGCAGATCGCCTTCGCTCAGACTCAATTCACGGTCGTGGCCCAGGAAATCGCCGCTCTCGCAGATCGGTCCGACCACTTCGTAACGGCGCGTGGCGGCGCGACGCGACATCACCGGCAGGATATCGTGCCACGCGTCGTATAGAGCGGGCCGTATCAAATCGTTCATGGCGGCGTCGATCACCGCAAAGTTGCGGTCGGCGCCATGCTTTAAGTATTCGACCCGCGCGAGCAGGATGCCGGTGTTGCCGACCAGCGAGCGGCCCGGTTCGAACATTATTTTTTGCCGGCGGTCGCCGAGACACCCGGTCAGTGCGCGTATGTACTCGGCAACCGGCGGCGGTGTTTCGTCCCGATACTTGATGCCCAGGCCGCCGCCTATATCAATATGGGCAATGTTGATGCGTTCAGCCGCCAGGCGGTCTACCAAGGCAAGTAATTTTTGCAGTGCAGCGATAAATGGCGCGATTTCGGTGACTTGGGAACTGATGTGGCAATCGATGCCCGTTATTTTCAGATTTGCCATGCCGGCTGCAGCACGATAAAGCGGCAGCGCGTCTGCATACGCGACGCCGAATTTGCTTTCCTTCAAGCCGGTCGAAATATAGGGATGGGTGTTGGCGTCGACATCGGGATTGACGCGCAAGCTGACCGGCGCGACTTTCCCCAGCTCGCCCGCAACCCGGTTAAGACGGGTCAATTCATTTTCGGATTCGACGTTGAAGCACAAAATGTCCGCAGCCAGCGCGGCGCGCATCTCATCCGCCGACTTGCCGACGCCGGAAAACACCGTTTTGCGCGGATCGCCGCCGGCGGCAAGCACGCGTGCGAGTTCGCCGCCCGACACTATGTCAAATCCGCTGCCGAGCCGCGCGAGCACGTTAAGCAGCGCGATATTGGAATTCGCTTTGACCGCATAACAGATCAGGTGCTCGCGATGCACGAGCGCGTCATCGTAGGCGCGATAAGTCGCTTCGAGCGCGGCGCGAGAGTAGACAAAGCAGGGCGTCCCAAAGGTCGCAGCAACGCGTTCGAGCGGCACACCCTCAGCGTGCAGGGCCCCGTCGCGATAAACGAAGTAGCTCACTTCGAGCCTGGAGCTTTTTTGTCGTCGACTGGCGTATCGGGAACGGGCGCGGCGGCCGGCGGCGCGACGGCGGGCTTCGGCGGCGGGAGATATAGCGGCCCTTTGAGGCCGCAGGCCGCGAGTGTCAACGCGAGGACGAGCAACAGAAGAGATCTACGCATGTTTTTTTGGCGCTTTATCGCTCAGGAATCTTAACACAGTGCGTACAGCCCCGATTTACGCGAGCAGGTAACGGTGACCGTCGCGGCGCAACATCAGCCGCCGCTCCTTGTAATCGGGCAGGACACGCGCGACCCACGCCCAGAAGCGCGCTGAATGGTTGGGTTCGCGCAGGTGCGCGAGTTCGTGCACCACGACGTAATCGATCAGCGACGGCGGCATCTGGATCAACCGCCAGTTGAGCAGCACGCGGCCGTCGGGATGGCAGGTGCCCCAACGCGTGCGGGCATTGGAAAGGCGAATTCGCGGCACCTGCACGCCGAGCACGGACGCAAAGTGGCCGGCACGCTGCTCGAACCAGTCCTGCGCGGTATCGCGCAACCATGCGACTACCTGCGCCAGTGTGGCCGCGTCATCTGCCGCGCTCACCCAAAGGCGCGCGCCGTCCCGCGTACGTCACCTTGATTGCAGCGTCCGCGACCAGGGTCAAAGGCTCTCCCAGCGCCATTACGATCGCTCCCGCTTGCCACGTGACAGCAGGAGGTCGGCGGCCTTGCCATTCGGCAAGCTTGCGCGCGATCCAGCGCCCATGCGACAGCAGAGCCGCATCGATACGCGCCTGGGACGCGCGCCACGGCGCGCCTACGCGCAGGCCGTCTTCATCGATCGTGAGCGTAATGCGGCGGCGGCGTTGACTGCGTTTGAGCGTGTATTCGATGGTAGCGCCGTCGATTGCGCAGCGCTCGCGGCTGGCGGACTGTATCGGCTGGGTGCCGCGCATCCAATCGAGCAGCGCGGGCTTAGACCCCGGCATGTTCGAGCCGGCCCATTTCGCCTTCGATCCAGGCTTCGACTTCGCGGGTCACCTCGTCGGCTTTCCGCCCCCGGGTGTCGATCGCCTTGCCGATGCTCACGGTGATGGTGCCCGGATACTTGCGAAACGCGTGGCGGCGCCAGCAGGTGCCTGCGTTGTGCGCGACGGGCAGCACCGGCGCGCGCGCGTGCACCGCAATCGCCGCGCCGCCGGTCTGATAGACGCCGCGCTTACCGGGTGCCGTGCGCGTGCCTTCGGGGAATACGACGATCCAGAACCCGTGTTGCAGGCGATCTTTGCCCTGCGCGAGCATCTGCTTTAACGCGCGCATGCCGGCCTTGCGGTCGATGGCCACCGGCGAAGTCATGGCAAGTCCCCACCCGAAGAACGGTATCCACAAGAGCTCGCGCTTGATCACGTAAACCTGCGGCGGAAAAATAACCTGGAAAGCGAGCGTCTCCCACGCCGACTGATGCTTGGAGAGCACGACGCACGCCTGGGCAGGAATGTTGTCGGCGCCCACGATGCGATAGCGAATACCGCAAATGAACTCCACGGCCCACAGGATCAGGCGCGTCCAGGTCGAAATGATGCGGGAACGCGTGATTGGGTCAAACGGAAACGTCAGCAGCGCGATGACCGCGAACGGCGGCGTGATGATGAGCTGGAATGCGGCAAACAGGCACGAGCGCAGAAAAACGCTCATTGCACGATAGCTTTCACTGCCTCGTCGAGGTCGGCATAGATCCGGATATTCGGCGGCAGACCGCCCTCGGCCTGGGTTTGCTTGCCCTTGCCGGTCAGCACCAGGATCGCCTGGGCGTCCACCGCCACCGCTGCCTGCAGGTCGCGCAGTGAATCGCCGATAAACGGCACATCCGCGAGTTCGGTATTGAAGCGGTGCGCGATTTCTTCGAGCAGCCCCGGTTTCGGCTTGCGGCAGTTGCAGCCCGCGTCCTGCGCATGTGGACAGAAAAACACCGCGTCGATGCGGCCGCCGACCTGGCCCAGCGCCTTGTGCATTTTCTCGTGGATGGCGTTCAACGCGGCGACTTCGAACAGGCCGCGCCCGATGCCCGACTGATTGGTGGCGACCACCACGTGATAGCCATCGTGGTTGAGCCGCGCAATCGCTTCAAGGCTGCCCGGGATCGGTTTCCATTCCGCAGGCGACTTGATGTACTCGGCGCTGTCGAAGTTGATCACGCCGTCGCGGTCGAGAATGATGAGTTTCATGCGGCGAGCTTGGAAATGTCGGCCACGCGATTCATGCTCAGACGCAAATCGCTGAGCAGCGCCAAGCGGTTGCGGCGCAGGTCGGCGTCTTCCGCCATGACCATGACCGAATCGAAAAACGCGTCGACCGGGGTTTTTCAAAATCGCAAACGCTTTGAGGTAGCCGGTGTAATCGCCCTGCTCGAACAACGGCGTTGCATGCTTGACGGCCGTTGCGATCGCTTTGAAAAGCTCGCGTTCCGCGGGGTCCTGCAATTTGCCCGCTTCGGCTTGAGCGACGGTTTCGCCTTTTCCTGCGGCCTGCTTGAGTATGTTCGCGACTCGCTTGTTCGCCGCGGCGAGGCTCGCCGCTTCCGGCAGGCTCGCGAAGGCGCGCACGGCCGCCAATTGCCGCGGCACCTGATCCAGCCGCGTCGGCAGGTCCCTGCACAGGACCGATTCGACTTCGTTGGCGGTATAGCCGGCGTCGCGCAAGTAGCCGCGCAGCCGTTCATGAATGAACAGCTGCAGGTCCGCGTGGGCGTCGCGCAGCAGTCGCCGATGGGAACGCGGCGAAGGCTGCGGTCACGAGATCGTGCAGGGATATGGCGAGATTGTTTTCGATCAGGATGCGAATGACGCCCAGCGCGTGGCGGCGCAGCGCGAACGGGTCCTTGTCGCCGGTCGGCTGCTGGCCGATGCCGAACAGGCCGGCGAGCGTTTCCAGCTTGTCCGCGAGCGCCAAGGCCATTGCGATTTCCTGCCGCGGCGGCGTATCGCCGGCGAATCGCGGCCGGTAGTGCTGCTCGATGGCATCCGCGACGCGACTGTCTTCGCCGTCGGCCAGCGCATAGTAGCGGCCCATGACGCCCTGCAGTTCGGGAAACTCGCCGACCATGCCGGTCAGCAGGTCAGCCTTGGCAAGCCATGCGGCGCGCTCCGCCAGCGCGACATCGGCTTTGAGCATGCGCGCGATGCGGCCGGCGAGAAGCTGGACGCGTTCAGTCCGTTCGAGCTGGTTGCCGAGCTTGTTGTGGTAAGTAACCTTGGCGAGCAGCGGCACGCGGTTTTCAAGGCGCGTCTTCTTGTCCGTGTCGAAGAAAAAGCGCGCATCGGCAAGGCGCGGGCGCACGACGCGCTGGTTGCCGTCGACGATGTTTTTCGGATCGGCGAGCCGCATGTTGCTCACGATCAGGAATTTGTTGACGAGCTTGCCGCCCGCGTCGAACAGCGGGAAATATTTCTGGTTTTGCCGCATGGTGAGCACCAGGCATTCCGGCGGCACCGCCAGAAACTCAGTCTCGAATTCGCCGGCGTACACGGTCGGGCGTTCGACCAGTGCCGTGACTTCCTCGAGCAGCGGCGCGTAATCCGCCTCCGGTCCCAGCGTGGCATTAAGCGCAGACGCGCGTTCCGCGAGCTGGCGTGCGATGTCGGCCTGGCGCTCGCCGAATGACGCAACGACATTGCCGTGCGCGGCCAGTGCTTCCTCATAAGCGTCTGCCGTGGCGACCGGAATATCCTTTACGCCCTGAAAGCGGTGTCCGTGCGTGATGCGACCCGCTGCCAGCCCTAACACGCGCACCGGAACGATTTCGGCGCCATGCAAGGCGACGAGCCCGTGTGCGGGACGCACGAAGTGCACGGTCGTGGCGCCGTCGGCCAGTTGATAACCCATTACTTTGGGAATGGGCAGCTTTGCGACCGCATCATCGAGCGCCGTTTGCAGACCGGTTTGCAGTGAAGCGCCGGCGACGACCTGATTGAGAAATACGTATTCCGCATTGCCGTCGGTCTTGCGCTCGAGCTGCTGCACCGAGCCGCCGTCTTTTTCCAGCCGCTTCAGCAGCGCCGCAGCGGGCTTGCCGTCCGCGCCATAGGCCACTTTGGCCGGCATGAGTTTTTTGCTCTCCGCGCGATCCGGCGCGCGATCGAGCACATCGGCGATTTTCACGCCGAGACGGCGCGGTGTCGCGAATACGGTCCGCGCGGCGGTTTTTTCAGACAGGCCACGGGCAGCCAACCCCGCGACAATTGCATCGGCGAACGCCTCGCCCAGCCGGCGCAGCGCCTTCGGCGGCAGCTCCTCGGTGAAAAGCTCGACGAGCAGGTTCGCTTTCATGCGGTTTCGCGCTCGCGCAGCGCCGCTTGCAGGCCGGCAACGTCGATGCCCAGCCTGTCGAGCTGGCCCGGCGGACACATCGGGAAGTTCGCGCGCAGCCGCGAATCGAGATACGCCTGCGACACGCTGCGCGCGAGATTGCGGATGCGGCCGATATAAGCGGCGCGCTCGGTGACCGAGATCGCGCCGCGCGCGTCGAGCAAATTGAACGTGTGGGCGGCTTTCAACACCATTTCGTACGCCGGCAGCGCAAGCGCGGCGGCGATCAGCCGCTTGGCTTCGCTCTCATATTGGGTGAAGTGCTCGAACAGCAGATCGGCGTTCGACATTTCGAAGTTGTACGTAGACTGCTCGACTTCGTTCTGGTGGTAAACGTCGCGGTAGGTGACGCCCGGCGTCCACACGAGATCGAACACGTTTTCCACGCCCTGCAGGTACATCGCGAGGCGCTCCAAGCCGTAGGTGATCTCACCGGTGATCGGTTTGCAATCGATGCCGCCGACCTGCTGGAAATACGTGAACTGCGTGACTTCCATGCCGTTCAGCCACACTTCCCAGCCCAGGCCCCACGCGCCCAACGTCGGATTTTCCCAGTCGTCCTCGACGAAGCGGATATCGTGCGCCTGCGGATCGATGCCGATCGCGACCAGCGAGCCGATGTACAGGTCCAGGATGTCGAGCGGCGACGGCTTGAGCACCACCTGGTATTGATAATAGTGCTGCAGGCGGTTCGGATTTTCGCCATAGCGGCCGTCTTTGGGCCGGCGCGACGGCTGCACGTACGCGGCGCGCCACGGCTCGGGGCCGATCGCGCGCAAAAACGTCGCGGTGTGCGAAGTGCCGGCGCCAACTTCCATGTCGTACGGCTGCAGTAACGCGCAGCCCTGCTGGTCCCAGTATTGGTGAAAGCCGCAGTATCAATTGCTGAAAGGTCAGCATCGGGTTCCCGTCGCGCACTACGATGATGGCAAGTCGCGAATTTTACTGGTTCCCCGCACCGCTAGCCACCCTCCGCCGAGCGCCAGCGCCAATGACAACGCAATGATGGGCAGGTTGCCCCATCGCACGAACGGCGTGGCGCCCGCATAGCCCTGCACGTCGCCATTGACCTCGGCGCGCGCAAACTCCGGCGCCTGCTTCACCACCTCGCCGCGCTGATCGATGATCGCGGTCATGCCGGTATTGGTTGCGCGCAGCATGTAACGCCCGGTTTCGAGCGCGCGGGTCTGCGAAATCTGCAGGTGCTGGCGCGGCGCAATCGAGCGCCCGAACCAGGCGACGTTGCTCACGTTCACGAGCAGCGACGCCTGCGGCAGCTGGCGGATGATTTCGGCGCCGAACACGTCCTCGTAGCAGATGTCGACGGCGACGCGCTGGCCCGCAACTTCGAGCGGCTGCTGGGTGAGCGCGCCGCGCGCGAAATCGAGCAGTGGAATCTGCACGACGTCGAAAAACCACCCGAACAGGAATTTCAACGGTATGAACTCGCCGAACGGCACGAGGTGCGACTTGCGGTAGGTCTGGGTTGGCGCCATGCCGAACGACATCACGCTGTTGTAATAATCGCGCGTGCTGCTGCGTTCCGGCACGCCGATCAGCACGTCGCCGCCGTTGCTGCGTGCATGCGCCGCCAGCGCCGCGAGATAGTCGGGCGGCACTTCGTGCAGGAAGAGCGGCAGCGCGGTTTCCGGCAGCACGATCAAGCGCGCCTGGCTGGCGAAGACGAGGTCGCGGTAAGTCGTCAGCGTGGGCGCTACCCGGTCCTCGCGCCATTTCATGTCCTGCGGAATGTTTCCCTGCAGCAAACTCACGCTGACGGGCGCGCCGGCGGGCGTGGTCCAGTTGATTTGCTGCAGCAAGTAGCCGCCGAGCCATAAAACGCCGAGGACCAGGGCGGCCGGATGCAGGATGACCGACGCAACGCGGGCGCGGGTTCCACCTTTCGTTGTTGCGGCACGCGAACCCAATACGACCAGCGAGCCAGCGGTAAGCACCGTCGCGAACGTAACGCCGTAGACACCCAGCACCGGCACATAACCCGCAAGCGGACTTGCCGGCACCTGTGAATAACCCAACGCGAGCCACGGAAATCCCGTGAACAACCAGCCGCGCACCCAATCCGCGAGCGCCCATAGCGCGGGTAAGACGACGAGCGCGGCGACGAGCGAGCGCGTGCCCAGAGCGAAATAAACGTAACCGACGATGGCCGGGTAAGCGGCGAGGATGCAGCAAAATACCAGCGTGAGCACGGCTGCGAGCAACGCCGGCATCGCGCCGAAGTCATGCAGGCTTACGTAAACCCAGCTGACGCCGGTGAGGAAATAACCGAGGCCGAACACAAAGCCGATCAGCGCCGCCTGGCGCCGCGTCGCCGCCCGCCGCCACAGCACGATCAGCAGCGCGAGCGCCGCAATCAATAGCGGAGAGAAGTTGAACGGGGCGAACCCGAGCACGCCGAGCGCCCCGGCAATCAATGCCAGCGGCAGGTGGGGGATGCGAAACAGCGCGCCGTGGGTGACTGGGATCACGCCGGGCTTATTTGGTGCCGGGTTTCTTTTCGACCAGCAACAAATGCAGCCGGCGGCTGTCGGCGCGCAGCACCTTGAAAATCAGGTTGTCGACCGTCAGCTGATCGCCGCGCTTGGGCATGCGGCCGAATTGCTTGAGCACCAGACCGCCGATCGTATCGTGATCTTCGTCGTCGAAGCGCGTGCCGAAAGTCGTGTTGAACTTGGCGATTTCGGTCACCGCCTTGACGCGCCACGCGCCGCTCTTGTCGGCGATGATGTCGTCCTCGGTCTCGTCGAAATCGTATTCGTCCTCGATGTCGCCGACGATCTGCTCGAGCACGTCCTCGATCGTCACCAGGCCGGCGACGCCGCCGTATTCGTCGACCACGATCGCAATGTGATTGCGGTTCGCGCGGAAATCCTTGCAGCAGCACGTTGAGCCGCTTCGATTCGGGAATGAACACCGCGGGGCGCAGCATCTCGCGCACGTTGAATTCCTCTTCGCCTGCGTAGTAGCGCAACAGGTCCTTGGCGAGCAGGATCCCGATCACGTGGTCCTTGTCGTGCTCGATGACCGGGAACCGCGAGTGGTTGGTCTCGATCACCAGCGGAATGAATTTGTCGGGTGGCTCGCTGATATCGATCACGTCCATTTGGGCGCGCGGGATCATGATGTCGCGGGCCTGCATCTCCGCGACCTGCAGCACGCCCTCGATCATCGACAGCGCGTCGCTGTCGAGCAGATTGCGGTCGTAGGCCGAGCGCAGCAGCTCGACGAGCTGGTCGCGGTCCTCGGGTTCGCGCATCAGCAGCGCGCCGACGCGTTCGAGCCAGCTCGGTTTGGCGGGACTATCGGCCATGTTTGCGCAAGGGCGGGGGCTTTTTCGCCGCTCGCCTCACTCCTCCTGCCTCGCCCGCGTAGGGGTCCGCATACCCCAAGCGCGCGAGGATGCGCGTTTCCAGGTTCTCCATGCGTTTTGCGGCCGCCGCGCGCGTCGTGATCGTAGCCCTGCAGATGCAGCATGCCGTGCACGGTCAGATGCGCGTAATGCGCTTCGCGGCGCGTGCCCTGGCGCCTTGCTTCACGCGCGACGACCGGTGCGCAGATCGCGATATCGCCCTCGAGCGGGCCGCGCTTCGAATAGATGAAAGTCAGCACGTTCGTCGCGTAGTCGCGCCCGCGATACTCGCGGTTGAGCTCGCGCGCTTCGCGCTCGCCGATGAGGCGCAGCGTGACGTGCGCAGTTTTGCGCAGCGCCGAGCGCGCCCAGCGCCGCAGCTTCGCGGGCGTCGGCAGTTCTGCGCAGCGAGTGGCATATTGGACGGTGAGGGCGAGCTCAGGCGTCCGGCCCGGCTTGCGCTTTGGTGTGCCGCTCATAAGCATTGACGATGCGTTGCACGAGGGGGTGGCGCACCACGTCGCTCGATTGAAAATAGGTAAAGGCGATGCCGCGCACGCGCTTCAATATGACGCTCGCCTCGATCAGCCCGCTTTTGTGGCCGCGCGGCAGGTCGATTTGCGTGACGTCACCGGTAACGACCGCTTTGCTGCCGAAACCGATGCGCGTCAGGAACATTTTCATCTGTTCGGGCGTCGTGTTTTGCGCTTCGTCGAGAATCACGAACGCCTGGTAGAGCGTGCGCCCGCGCATGAACGCGAGCGGTGCGACTTCGATCGCGCTGCGCTCGAGCAGTTTGGCGACTTTGTCGTAGCCCATGAGGTCGTACAGCGCGTCGTACAGCGGGCGCAGATACGGATCGACTTTTTGCGCCATGTCGCCGGGCAAAAACCCGAGCCGCTCGCCGGCTTCCACCGCGGGACGCACGAGCACGATGCGTTTCACGTTGTCGCGCTCGAGCGCGTCGACCGCGCACGCGACCGCGAGATAGGTCTTGCCGGTACCGGCGGGCCCGATCGCAAACGTGATGTCGTGCGCCTGAATCTGTTTCAGGTATCCGACCTGGCGCGGCGTGCGTCCGTGCAGATCGGGGCGGCGCGTTTTGAGCTGGGGCGCATCTTCTGTCCATCGCGGGCTGCGCGCGTGCGACTTCGATGAGCCCGAGTTGCACATCTTCGACGGACAGACTGCGTTTGGCCTTGGAATAAAAGTTTTGCAGCGCCTGCGCGGCGAGTTCCGTCTGCGCCGGGGGCCCCGACAGCGCGAAGCGCTCGCCGCGCCGCGCGATCACCACGTCGAACGCGGTTTCGATCTGGCGCAGGTTCTCATCCAGCACGCCGCACAAATTGGCGAGACGCTGGTTGTCGACCGGCGTGAAGTGCGACTTCGGCGGGTTTCAAGCGTGCAGGAGTTCGGCTTTGCCGCGCAACGTGTGCGCCAGCGCGGCGGAAATGGTGACGTCGATAAATTGACCGACGAGCCGCGGCGCGCCGGGAAAATTGACGATGCGATTGTTGTCGGTGCGGCCCGCGAGATCGCGCGCGTCTTTCTTGGATACGCCTTCGACCAGCACGCGCTGCGTGGTGCCTACCATCGCCGCGCTGATGCGCGGCGGCCTGCGCGTCGAGCAGCGCCTGCAGTTCGCGCAGCCGCGCGAGTTTCGTTTCGTGCGGCGTGTCATCTGCCAGGGCCGCGGCGGGCGTGCCCGGCCGCGGGCTGTAGACAAAGCTGAAACTCGCGTCGAACACCACTTCCTCGATCAACTTCAACGTGGCGGCGAAATCGGCGGCGGTTTCGCCGGGAAAGCCGACGATGAAATCCGACGAGATCGAAATGTCGGGCCTGACTTTGCGCAGCCGGCGCACGATCGATTTGTATTCGAGCACGCTGTAGCCGCGTTTCATCTGCGCGAGCACGCGGTCGGACCCGGATTGCACCGGCAGGTGCACGTGATTGACGAGCTGCGGCAAGCGTGCGTACACGTCGACCAGGCGCGGCGTGAATTCGCGCGGGTGCGACGTCGTGTATCGGAGCCGCTCGATGCCGGGAATCGCCGCCGCGTATTCGAGCAGCAAGGCGAGGTCCGCGGGCTCGCCGTCTGCGGCCGGAGCGGCAGGGTCGCGGACGATCCCGCGGTACGCATTGACGTTCTGCCCGAGCAGCGTGACCTCCTTGACGCCCTGGGCGGCCAGTTCCGCGACCTCGGTCAGGATGTCGTCGAGAGGGCGCGACACTTCCTCGCCGCGCGTGTACGGCACCACGCAAAACGTGCAGTACTTGCTGCAGCCTTCCATGATCGACACGAAGGCGCTGCCGCCCTCGACGCGTGCCGGCGGCAGGTGATCGAACTTTTCGATTTCCGGAAATGAGATATCCACTTGCGGTTGGCCACTCGCGCGGCGCGCCTCGATCATCGCCGGCAGCCGGTGCAGCGTCTGCGGACCGAATACGAGATCGACATAGGGAGCGCGCGCGACTATCGCGGCGCCCTCCTGGCTCGCGACGCAACCGCCGACGCCCAGAATGAGACCGGCGCGCTGCTCTTTCAAATGCCGCACGCGCCCCAGGTCGTGAAACACTTTTTCCTGCGCTCTTTCGCGCACCGAACACGTATTGAAGAGGATCACGTCGGCGTCTTCGGGAGTCGCCGCCGCCACCATGCCGTGCGCGGCGTTCAGCACGTCCGCCATTTTGGACGAGTCGTACTCGTTCATCTGGCAGCCGAAAGTCTTGATGTAATACTTGTGCGGCACGCGGCGTTGCTATTTCCGACCGACGAACTGGGCCTGTTCCTGCGGCGTAAGTATGTAGATGCGCCCGACGTCGCCGTTCATGTCGGGGACCACGGCCACGTCGGCGCCGGGCGGCAGGGCGTTATGGACGATGGTCCGGTTGTTTTGATCGTAGATCAGGCCGCCCGGCGCGAGCTTCAGCCGGGTGCCGCCTATATTGATATAGGGCAACGGATACTGTTCCTGGCCGACGATCGCGCGTTTGGCATTCGGCGGGATCGCGCGCAACTGCGCTTGTGCGGCGCCGGCCGCAAAAAGCCCGACGGCGATCACCGTGGCCAATTTGCGCAGCATTCGATATCCATCGTTCAAGTGCTAATTCCTTTTAAATCAGATGGCTGCATTATACCTGACTGATCTGTCGGCCGGTTGCGCGTCGTGCCGCTTAGCGCAACGATAACACCGGGCAGCGATTGAAGGCGGCGTAACCTCCCGCCGCGCTGCGGAATGGAAAAGGGCTTGCGGCGCCGCAAGCCCTTGTTCCGCCATGCTGGTGGGATGGGTTCCATCGAATAGCGGCCGGAAAGCCGCGTCAATGCTTGATTTGTGTATTTCATGATCAGAATGTGCCCCCAAAACCGCCCCAATCGGGATTCTGTTACTTCGGTTCAAGGGTTGATTAAGCATGTTCAGCAGTCGGTCTGCCCGGGATTATGTGCAGGGATCGGCTGTTAATTTTGCCGAATGATCATAACGGGCAATGTCCGCTATACCAGCTCGATTCTGACCTTGCGGCCGACAATCGCCGCAGCGCGTTGCAGGCTCGACAGCGTAACGTCATTCTTTGGATCGAGCAGCCGATCGAGTTGTGACCGGCTGGTCTTGAGCAGCACAGCCATGCGTGCTTTTGTGAGGGAGCGCGCTTTCATGGCTTCGGCAAGTTGCCAAGCTACTACTTCCTTGACCGCCTGTGCCTGGGCTTCGTCGAAGATGCCTTCGCCTTTCAGGAAATCATCGAGGCTAGAACCGATGTGTCGTTTACTCATTGCTCCAACTCCTTCTGACGTTTGCGTGCGAGTGCCAGTTCGTTGTCAGGTGTTTTCCGGGTCTTTTTGATAAAGCCATTCAAGATCACCAACTGGCCGCGGTATGCGCAAAACAAAACCCGGGCAATGCGATGGCTTGGCAGGTCGGAACGCACTTCCCATAGTCCTTGCCCCATTGGGCGGCACAAGGGCATACCGACAGGCCAACGCCACTGTACCCGCATCAAGTCCAAGCCGATCGCATGGCGTTCGTGTTCGTCGAGATCCTTTAGCCAATCGCGCACCGGTTCCGTTCCCGCTGCTGATCGGAAGAACACCAGCGGGATTTTCTGCGGTTGCGGTTTAGTCATTTCGACCTTGAGTGGGTAGTGTACCATATTTCGTACCTGTCATGCCCTACGACTGAAGGCCATTCGCCGTCGCTGGTTAGTGAATCGTCGTACTGTGGTGTTCGGCCGACTTCGGCAAGCCAAATGGATCAGTGCTCCTGCCGTCAGAGTTGCGAATGGCAACGGCCAAGGGCGAAGCCGATCAGCCGGCAGACTTGGCGTCACCGCGGGCGATTCGTACGCGCTCGGCGATCCAAGCGCTTACCTCGGATTCGATCCAGCCGACGGCCCGAACGCCCAGCGGCACCGGGCGCGGAAATGTGCCGCTTTTGATGTTTAGATAGATCGTGCTGCGGGCAAGTCCTGTGCGGGCCTGGACTTGCCTGCAGCGAAGAATCGAGATCCCTTGCTGGATTGAGTTACTCATGTTTGTCACCTCTTGTTCGTCAATAGACCGTAATGATGTTGGCGGGGCGGATGCTAAAAGTCCGTGGCGGCGGCGTCTCGCATTTAGTCTCAAAATCTTTTGAGATTAAATCGCTGTAAAGAATTCTGATTTGTGCTAACCCACAGTTTTTCTGCAGACGAACTGCAGAACGATTGCAGTCGGATCGCAGTCCGTCTGCAGCCGAATTGCAGTCATTGCGCCATCTTGATCCGGGCCTATCGCCCACAATAGACCGCCACTATGTCGATGCGAGCATGACCAAGCTCCGCGCTAATCGTGAGTCGGGTTTCGCGATCGACTTGCTTTTCCTCACGCGAGAGCTGTTTCAATGTTGGCCCGCCCTGTGCCGGGCACGCCCGGCCCGTTAGCTCCTGATAGCGCTGCTGCGCATATTGGTGGCGATGTCCGTGTACGTGCTGAATGCCGGCCGCCATGCACTGCGCTTTGAAGCGGTTCATCTGTTGTTTGTAAGTCATCGTCCTCGGGATCAGACTTCCTCTCTTCGCAAATTGCTTGGCCTCATCTAGTAATTGCCTCTGCTCGTCATTGCGGATCGGGATTTCGCGCGCGCGCCCACCCTTGGTCCAGCTCGCCTTGAGTGCCAGCCTGTCCCCTTTGTCCGCCCGGAGCGGCCGGATCTTGATCGACTCCTCTCGCCGCAGCCCGAAAGACGCCTGCAGCTTGAGCGACAGCGCCGTATAAGGGTCTGTGATCTTCGCCAGATCTCCCGTAGTGAGCTCGCGCGACTTGCTGACATTCGTCACGTATTGCCGCCTGGCAATGCCGTACTGATCGTTCTCCTTAAAGACGACGTTCTGTTTGGCGATCTTCTCCGCCCACCAGCGCAGTTCCGTCATCCGGTTCTTGATCGTTCCCACCGACAGGCCTTCGGTCTTCCAGCGTTCAACTAGCGCTTGGACATGCTTGGGTTTCAGGCTCGGGGCCCGCATGTCCTTGAAACCCATCTCCTGCAATTGGTTTGCGATCATCGTCAGGATGCGCTCGCGTGCATACTGGGTGGCGAAACTGCCGTCGCGGTTACGCAGGCACATGTGCTTCAATTCATAGTTCAGTTCTCTCACGGTTTCCTCGTGCAGATATCAATGTCCATGTTCCAGATCGTCGAAGGAGCGTTCTTGCCAATATTGATTTTCCGGATTTGCAAGCGTCCGCGCCTCGCCTAACCCCGCAATTAATGGGAGGTTGGACGGGAAAAGGATTCTTTGTGTATCTTTGAACGCTCATTTCGCCTCGCCACCTTGTTCTAAACTTCGCTTTTTGCTACCGGTGTGTGTTGCCAGTCAGGTTAGTGTTACTGTCCGTCTCGGCTGCCTAAGCAGACGAGCGCTACGAGGGACACGGGACACCACTCCCGTTGCGTGCAGTGTTACTTTTGATGCTTGCCGCGGCTACACCCGCTGTTGGCGTCGATGGCGCTTCCTGTGGGAAGTCGATTCATCGAGTCGAGCCATTGACCCAGGGCTCAGGGGGGCGGGTTGCGCGCCGATCAAACGACGCCCGTTGAAGAACGGGCAGATGAACGAACCGCATTGCGCGGTTGTACGGTGTGATGCGCCAGAGGAGGCTCATCACGAGGGCTGGTCACTCCAAAAGCACTAGTTAACTTCTTGATGCTTTGGGGATAGTGCGCGCTGTCACTAGCAGCATGGCTGCCAGTAACATCGCGCCATTGGCGCAGACGAGTTGCCGCAGAAACACGGGCAGAACGCTGGCGCAGCACGAGCGACGGCGGGGGCCGCCGCAATAGGTCGCACGAACGTAACCGCAAGCTTCATGCATGGGCGCACCCAGCATTCGGCGTGCGGCAGTTATGCCGACACTGAACAGTGTGTAAAAGCTGTTTGACTGTGGCGCACAGGCAGTAGCAAATCGCTATGCCGGCGCGATACGATGTACTGCGGCGAAGACGCGAACAGCTATTGCGTCACGCGCAGTACTAGGCCCCGAGGGGCATCTAATTTACGAGTACCTCCAAACCTTGCGGCCACCGGTTCTCAGGAGATCTCCCCGGTTTTAAGGGCGCTCTAGCCGAGCAGGGGATGCGCTAACGGACATCAAGCGGGCTGACACAGCCAACGAAATTCAATACCGTCCAGCAAAGTCCAACGGCATATTCCGTCGATAGTTTGCTGGGCGAGAACCCAGTTCAATAACGCGTCTCGCAGTCGACGGTGTGACTGTGGAATTGAATTGGAAGTTCCCGCGCGGTTGATCATTGTTCGCCTCGCAGGAACTGTCCCCACTGGTGGAAAAGGAAAGGCACCGGACAAGGCATTCGCCCTGAACATCATTCGTGCAACGGCACCGACGTGGCTTGGATTACCACCCGGCCGGCGCAAACTGCTTGAGCTGCTCTCGCGATTCGATCTAACGCCCGCTCAGGGCAAACGGGTCTGGGAGGAGTCCAAGCGCCGCGCAGCATTCACCTCTCCAGCATCTGACGTTGAGATCATCAACAACCCATACCTGATTGCGGAGCGCGATTTGGATGGCGGTGAGGATGTTGCTATTTCGCCGGAGGTCATCGACCGTGGTTTGCTCCCTGACGAAGGATTGGCGTCCGCGCCCAAGGTGGAAGAACCCAGTTGTGTGAAGTCCGCCGCGGATCGCCGTCGAGTCCGTTGCGCTCTGGTCACAGCATTGCGCGAGGCAGGGGAAGCAGGCGACTCGTTGCTCAGCTTGGGGGAATCACTCGGGCGACTGCCACCATTGAGTGCCGCTCATCCAATTCTCGTTTCTCCAGACTGGATAGAAGGCAACGCGCTATTTCTTGGGGGAGTAATCAGTCGGCTGGCCGTCGAGGTCAAAGGTGATACACCAAGTAATGTTCCTGCATTGCAGTTATCCGAGATTAAAAGCCGTGAAGAAAAAACTGGCGAAGATATTTCGCGCTCGCTGCGGCAAGTCTATTGAGCCGCCGAAAGCTGACTGGAAGAACTTATAACGGTGGCGATTGAGGCAAGCGTGCAGAAGGTTGATCTTAAGAACGCCCGACACAAAGCCGCTCTTGATGAACAAGCAAAAGCGTTGGAGGGGATTTGCTCTCGCCGGCTCTCTGTGCTCACCGGCGGAGCCGGGACTGGAAAACTTCAGTTGTCGGCGGACTCGTCAGATGCGACCCACTACAAAAGGAGGGCTTGCGTTATCGTGGAGCCTGCTGTGCGCCTTGTGCTTGCGCTAGAGGGTGACCCGCGTAGCGTGATATGGGTGGCGCAAACGGACGAGCTTTGCGAGCAGGCGCTGCAGGCTTTTCGTCAGGTATGGCTCACCCTCGGTGCGCAGGGGACGGATTTGCGCATCGTCCGACTGTGGGGCGGTAACCCCAGTCCGGCGATTCAGGAACTCGACAGGCCGATCGTCACTGTCGCCTCGACACAGACGCTCAACAGTCGGATGGGAACCGAGAAACTCGTCTGGCTCCAGAAGCCGGGGCTGGTTGTCGTTGACGAATGTCGCCACGCCATCACGCCAAGCTACACGAATCTCTCGCGCCAGTTAGACGCCGAAGCGCAGCGGCCGGGCGCACCAGTCGGGGACAAACCCTCATTCATTGGTCTCAGCGCCACTCCGTTTCGAACCGATGACGAAGAAAGCCAGCGGCTTTCCAGACGGTTCGACAGTCGTTGGCTACCCGGGGGACCATGAGGGTCTACACGCGCGACTGTCAACCGTAGCTCCCAATTTAAGGGCCGGCGGTAAACCGTCAAGCTGCGTTGCCGCGTAATGGGATCACGTCCGCCCCAGCCTTCAATTTATCGAGGTAGTCCGCCCACTGCTGCATCATCTTCCGTCGCTCGACTAGGTGTGCCGTCCGGTTATAAGCGCGTCCGTTCGGGTCGCGTACTCGCATGGGCCAATTGGTGTTCAATGAAGTCGGGGCGCACGCCTAGCACTTCGTCGAGGATGGTACGCGCCATTGCCCGGAAGCCGTGCCCGCTCATTTCATCTTTGGCAAAGCCCATGCGCCGCAATGCCGCGAGAATGGCGTTGTCGCTCATCGGTCGGCCATTGGTACGCGCTCCCGGGAAGACGTAGCGCCCGCCGCCAGTCAATGCCTAGAAGTTCACGTCAGGATCGCCACCGCTTGTGTCGCGAGTGGCACGAGGTGCGGTTCACGCATCTTCATCCGCTCGGCAGGAATGTTCCATTCGGCGCGCTCAAGGTCAATTTCCGTCCATTCGGCTTTGCGAAGCTCGCCGGGTCGCACGAATACCAGCGGTGCAAGCCGCAGCGCGCATTTGGTTACGAGTGAACCTTGGTAACCATCGCAGGCGCGCAGCAGGCCGCCTACAGCCGTAGGCTCGGTGATGCTGGCTAGGTGTGTTCCCTTTACCGTTGACAATGCGCCCCGAAGGTCTCCTGATGGGTCACGCGAGGCGCGTCCGGTCGCTATGGCGTAGCGGAATATCTGTCCGCAGCTTTGCAGCGCTCTATGCGCGGTTTCGACCGTGCCCCGGCTTTCGACCCTGCGCAGGCAGGCGAGCAAATCAGGTGCTCTAACTTCGGCAATGGGATCACCACCGATCCATGGGAACACGTCGCGCTCAAGCCGCCTGATGACCTTGTCTGAATGCGCTTCTACCCAGTTCGGTTTGAATTTGGCAAACCACTCCCGCGCCACCACTTCAAAACTGTTCGCATTGCGATCAGCGCGTGCCGCCTTTTGTGCCTTGCGGTTCTCGCTTGGGTCAATCCCATCAGCCAGCAGCTTGCGGGCTTCGTCGCGTCTCTCCCTGGCCTTCGCAAGCGACACATCAGGATAGACGCCCATTGAAAGCGACTTGTGTTTTCCGTCGAAACGATAACGGAACCGCCACCACTTACCCCCGGACGGGGCAACCAGGAGAAGCAGTCCCCGCTCATCGAAAAGCTTGATCGGCTTGTCTGCGGGCTTAGTTGTGCGGATCGCGGTGTCGGTCAGGGGCATGGCTTCCTCACACTGTCAATTTGGCCAGTAGGCCCTTGACGGCTTCTGCTTCGCCCGATGTCAGGCGCACGACGGCGTGGCCTTTCCAGTATCGCTCGGCTTCGCAGCTTACGGATTGCTCTGTCGGTCAGCATCATGAGGGCAACTCATTTTTGAGATGAGCAGTTACCCCAAATTAGCCCCAATAAACACCTGGATTGCAATACTGTGGCCTGAACGGCTCTGGAAAAGAAAAAGTCCGGAATCCTTGTTTTTACTTGGCTTTCCGGACTTCTTTGGACTTCTTAGAACTTCTTGAAACAAAGAAATGGTGGTGATGGGTGGAATTGAACCACCGACCTTGGCGTTATGAGTGCCACGCTCTAACCGACTGAGCTACATCACCAAATATGCGAATTTTCGGTGCCCTGCACGGGCCAGTCAATCGACCTGTGCGTGAAGAGCACCGAGGAACGTGATTTTTTACGGCATACGCCCGTGTCAGGGCGGTCGCAGTGAAGGCGCCGGAGTCTAGATTTCGACCCCTGATTTGTCAAGATTTCCCGTTTATCGCCGGGCGCTGACCGCCGGGCGGCGTGTTTTGCGGACTTCAGCCCGCACTATTAAACTGCGCCTTCCTGTCGTAATGGTCGATAGTCATGGATTTCGATGTAATTGTCGTCGGCGCCGGCCTGGTGGGCGCGAGTTTCGCGCTGGCGCTCGAGGCCGCCGGACTGCGTGTTGCAGTGACGGACACGCACGCGCCGGCCACTGCTGCTGAGGCGACGAGCTGGGACAGCCGCATCTACGCGATCAGTCCCGGCAGCGTGACGTTTCTCGAGCAGTGCGGCGCGTGGAGCCTGCTCGAGGCCGCGCGCCTGTGCCCGGTCGAGGACATGCAGATATTCGGCGACGACGCAGTATCCGCGCTCGATTTTGGCGCTTATGCCGCCGGGCTGCGCGAACTTGCCGTCATTGTCGAAAACCGTGAATTGCAACGCGCGTTATTGCAGCGTCTGCAAAGTGCGTCGCATGTCGAACTGGTCGCGCCGGCGGTAGGCCGCGAACTCGTCTTCGCGGCGGACGCGGCAGAATTGTCGCTGATGGACGGCCGGACGCTGCGCGCACACCTGATCGTGGGTGCCGACGGGGCCGAATCCTGGGTGCGCCAACAGGCGGCGATCGAAGTCGACACGCGGCCGTACGCACAAACGGCGGTGGTTGCCAACTTCACGACCACGCTGCCGCATCATGGCGTGGCGACGCAGTGGTTTCAGCGCGACGGTGTGCTCGCGCTGCTGCCGTTGCCCGGCGCGCGGGTGTCGATGGTGTGGTCGACCGCCACCGCGCACGCCGACAGTCTGCTCGCGCTGAACCATGCAGAACTCGCGGCGCAGGTCAGCGCGGCGGCGCACGGCAAATTCGGCGACTTGCAGGTGATAACGCCGGCGGCGGCATTTCCACTGCGCATACAGCGCGTGCAACGCCTGGTCATGCCGCGGCTGGCATTGATCGGCGATGCTGCGCACAACGTGCACCCGCTGGCCGGGCAGGGCGTCAATCTCGGGTTTCGCGACGCGCGTGAACTCGCGCAGGTGCTGGCGCAGCGCGGCGCCCAGCATGACTGCGGCGATCTGCCGCTGCTGCGGCGTTACGAGCGCGCGCGGCGGGAAGACATCGCGACCATGCAGTTCACCACCGACAACCTGCAGCGCCTCTTCAACAACGACGACGCGCGGCTCGCCAAACTGCGCAACTTCGGGCTGCGTCTGGTGAATCGCCAGTCGCGGCTCAAGAACCTTTTAGTGCGTCATGCGGTCGGATAGTGTGCGCTTCGCAACCAACTCTCGTTAAGGATCATCATGCATAGAGCCATTTCAACATTCGTCTTCCTGTTTTTTGCGGGTACGGCCTTCGGTGCCGACGCCAGCGAAGCGACCGTCAAGGCAGCGCTCTTGAAGAAATATCCCGATGTCCCGGTGGAGAGTGTGACCAAAACCCCGGTGGCCGGGATATACGAGGTGTTTACCAACGGTCAGATGATCTATACCGATGAAACGGCGACTCATCTTTTCGTCAACGCGAACCTGATCGACACCGACAAGAAGGTCAATCTCACCGAAGAACGCATGGGCAAGCTCACGGCGATCAAGTTCGATCAGCTGCCGCTGAATCTTGCAGTCAAAAGAGTTAAGGGCAAGGGCACGCGCAGACTCGCTTACTTCGCCGACCCGAATTGCGGCTATTGCAAGAAATTCGAGCAGGACCTCGCCAAGATCAACGACGTCACGCTTTACGTGTTCCTGTACCCGGTGCTCGGGCAGGACTCGATCGATAAAGCGAAGTCGATCTGGTGCTCGAAGGACAAGATCAAGGCGTGGGATGACCAACTCGTGAACAACATTGCGCCGACGGCTGCAGGTACCTGCGACACGTCTGCGATCGACAAGACGCTTGCGTTCGGCAAGCAGAAGAACATCAGCGGCACCCCGACCATGTTCTTCGTCGATGGCCAGCGCGTGCCGGGCGCAATCCCCGGCGAAATGATCGAGCAGCGCCTCGCCGCCGCCAAATAGGCCGGCGAGCGGCGTGAATTCCGGCACGATGGCGATTCGAATGGAAGCGGCGCACACGCTATTCCAGGTTCACGTGCCGAGCTTCGACCCGATTTCGACCCGGGCCTGGATGCGCCTGATCAAAGCCGTGGTGCTGTCGTTCCTGCTGCACCTGGCATTGCTCGTCGGGCTGCCGGTGAACCCGACCGGCGGCGTCCCGCAAGTGGCAACCACGATCACCGCCCGCCTCGAGCCAGTTGGCGAGAGCGCGCCGGTCGCGGACAGTGTGGCCGTCGTGCCCGAGGTAAAGCCGGCGCCGCTTGCCGACCTGCCGCCCAAGCCTGCTATCGAGCCTAAAGTCGAAACCAGGGCAGAGCCGCCGCGCGCGAAAGAACCGCCGGCGTCACCGAGCACCGGCATCGAAGTGCCGTTCATCCGCGATCCGACGTACTACCCGGCCAAACAACTCGACATCTATCCGCAACCGATGGGCCAGATCCGGCTCGACTATCCCGAATCCGCGGCCAGCGCCAAAGTCGATGGCCGGTTGGTGGTGCTGCTGCTGATCGACGAATTCGGCATGGTCAACGATGCCTCGATCGTCGAAGCGCAACCGGAAGGATATTTCGAAGACGCCGCCTTGGCGGTGTTCCGCAGTGCACGGTTCTCGCCGGGGCAAAAGCAGGGGCGCGCCGTCAAAAGCCGCGTGCTGCTGCAGGTCAAATATTTATACGGACAATCCGCCGCCGCGCTGCGTTAGTTGGCGGCGGGTAGCGGATAACCGTTCGGCAGCATGACCCACATTTTGCCGGATTGCCGCATGCGGCCCGCAAGTGTCGCCGCTTCCTCGCCGAAACCCCAGAAAAAATCAGCCCGCACTGCGCCGCGTATCGCACCGCCGGTATCCTGCGCGATCATCAGCCGGTTGAGCGGCTGGCGCGAATTGGGCATGGTCGTGGCAAGAAAGACCGGCGCGCCCAGAGGTATGTAGCGCGCGTCGACGGCGATGCTGCGGCGCGCGGTCAATGGTATGCCCAGCGCACCGAGCGGACCCGGCAAATCGCGCGGCAATTCCCGGAAGAACACATAGCTCGCGTTGTAGTTGAGCAGTTCCTGCAGCTTGTCCGGATTTTGTTTGGCCCACGCTTTGATGCCCTGCATGGACGCTTTTTCAAGCGGCAAATCGCCGCGCTCCACTAGCAATCGGCCGATCGAACGATACGGGTAGCCGTTCTGGTCGGCATAGCCGAGCATGATGGTTTCCTTGCCGTCGAGCTTGACGCGGCCCGAGCCCTGGACCTGCATGAAAAATAGCTCGATGGAATCTTCGACCCAGACGATTTCCTTGCCCGTCACCGGCGCGGTGCCGCTGTCGATTTGCGCGCGGTTGTAATAAGGCACAACGCGCCTGCCGTCGACGCGGCCGCGCAGGCGCATGTTCTTGAGTTCGGGATAAACTTCGCCCAGATCGATCACGAGCATATCGTCCGGCACGCCGTATACGGGTACGTGGTAGCGCGCGCTGCGCTTGCGGCTGCCGTTCAGCAATGGCTCGTAATAGCCGGTGACGAGTCCGCTGTCGGTGCCATCGGCATTGATGACCTGGTAGGGCGTGAAATTGGTTTCGAAAAAACGCACGACCATTTCGCGCGTCGGCTCCGGGAGCGCGGTTGCCACGCTGCACACCGATTGCCACGCGGGCTTGATTTTTAAGCGCGCCGCAACTCCCGATGAATGCGCTCCACGCGAGCTGCGGATTGTCGTCGCGCCAGTTTGCGACGGCATCCCAGCCGGTCGCGCGCAATGCGCTGGCGGGCGCCGGCGGTTTGGGCGCGGGCGTTACTTCAGTGGGCGCAGGCACCGGCGCGGGAACGGAGGCGACGGGTGGTGGAGTCGGCGTCGCCGTCACCGGCGGCTTGCCCGGCGTCAGCGTTTCGCACGCAGCGAGCAAGGCCAAAGCAGTCACTGCGAGGCAGCGGAGTATGATGGAAAAAAAGTGCATGGAAGACGGTGCAGTACTATGCGCCGCAGTATATAACAGCAAAAGTTAACCCAAAGCCGGATCGCCGAAAAATGTTGTGGCTGCTGCTCGAAGCGGGGCTCGCGCTCGCCGTGCTGATACTCATCGTGTGGTGGACGTGGCCGAAGAAGCCGCGCGATGACGACCGCGATCGCTAAACCCCGGCGCGCGCGACGGCGCTCAGTGCAAAATGCGCGGGATCGACAGCGTGAATTCCGGGATGGGCGCCTCGAACTCCGAGCCGTCGTCGCCGACCATCTGATACGTGCCGCGCATCGTGCCCACCGGCGTCGCGATCGCGGTACCGCTCGTATATTCGAACGTCTGCTCGGGCGCCAGCTTGGGTTGTTCGCCGACCACGCCGAGCCCGCGCACTTCCTGCACCTGGTTGTTGGCGTCGGTGATGATCCAGTGGCGGCTGATCAGCTGCGCGGCCACGGTGCCGGTGTTCTTGAGCGTGATGGTATAGGCGAACACATACCGGCCGCGCTCCGTGTCGGATTGCCCGGGCACGTACGTAGTGCGGGTCGTAACGGTGATGTCGTATTTTTTGGCGGCGGCCATGGCGGTTGTGCGTAGGTTGTGCGTACTGCGCGATGCAATCCATTGCACACTATTTTCGCCCGCGCGGCAACCGAATCGACGCCGCAGCTATGAGTAAAACGACATTACCGGTTAGAATCCGCCCATGTACCGGATAGCTCCCAGCATACTTTCGGCTGATTTCGCGCGCCTGGGCGACGAGGTCAAGAGCGTCGTTGCGGCGGGCGCCGATGTTATCCATTTCGACGTGATGGACAATCATTACGTGCCGAATCTCACCATCGGTCCGCAGGTGTGCGCGGCGCTGCGGCCGCATACGACGGCACCGATCGACGTCCACCTGATGGTCAAGCCGGTCGATCGCATCATTCCGGATTTCGCGCAGGCGGGCGCCAATATCATTTCGTTCCACCCGGAAGCGTCCGAGCACGTCGACCGCACGATTTCGCTCATCAAGGAGCACGGCTGCAAAGCGGGCCTTGTATTCAATCCGGCCACGCCGCTCGACTATCTCGATCACGTACTCGACAAGCTCGACCTTGTGTTGATCATGTCGGTCAACCCCGGTTTCGGCGGCCAGAAATTCATTGCCGGCGCACTGGCGAAGCTGCGCGCAGCGCGCGAGCGCATCGCGGCGACCGGTCGCGACATCTGGCTCGAAGTCGACGGTGGCATCAAGACCGACAACATCGCGGACGCCGCGCGCGCGGGCGCGGATACTTTCGTCGCTGGCTCGGCGATTTTCGGCAGCCGGGATTACCGGGCGACCATCCAACAAATGCGCGGCGAACTCGCGAAAGCTTAGGAGTTCTGCCGTCGCGCGGCGACGCAGTTCCGCGCAATTATCTTTTCTGTAACGATAGCCGAATTCCGGCGCGCCTCCCCATGATGCAAAAAATCCAATTTCCGCTAGCGGTTAAGGCCGTGATGATCGATCTCGACGGCACCATGCTCGATACCGTTGCCGACCTCGCCGTCGCGGTCAACCTGATGCTGGCCAAGCTCGGCCGCGGCCCGCTCGATGAAACGCTGGTGCGCAATTTTGTCGGCAAGGGCATACCCAACCTGGTCCAGCGCGCGCTGGTCGGCCGGATGGAGGGAGAGGTCGACCCCGATCTTTTTGCGCGCGCGTTGCCGGTGTATCTCGACTGTTATGAAAGCGTGAACGGCAGGCACACGTTGATGTACCCCGGTGTGCAGCAGGGCCTCGATGCGCTCAAAGCCGCGGGCTTTCCGCTCGCCTGCGTGACCAACAAGTCCGCGCGCTTCACGCTGCCGCTGCTCCGGCAAATGCAGCTTGCGGACTATTTCGCGGTCGTGGTGTCCGGCGATACGCTGCCCAAAAAAAAGCCCGACCCGCTGCCGCTCACGCATGCGTGCAAAGAGCTGGGCATCGCGCCGCGCGAAATGCTGATGATAGGCGACTCGTTGAACGACACGATCGCCGCGCGCGCCGCGGGCTGCCCGGTTTTCTGCGTGCCCTATGGTTACAACGAAGGGCACGATGTGCGTCAACTGGACGTTGATGCTATAGTAGAAACGTTACTCGAGGCGACCACGCTGATAACGAAATCATGATTCCCACGAAAAGCGAAAGATTGATCGACTGCTCCATCCGGCGGCAACGCCCGTGGCGCGGCGGCCTGGTACATTGGCGCGCGTAATTTCGCGTTGGTGCCGGTTTCTTTTGCCTATTTCCCATGGAGTGGCGTCATGACAGAAACGCAATTCAACCAGCTCGCGGCCGAGGGCTATAACCGCATCCCGCTGGTGCTCGAAACGTTCGCGGACCTCGATACCCCGCTGTCGGTTTATCTGAAGCTCGCCAATCAGCCGCATACGTATTTGCTCGAATCGGTGGTCGGCGGCGAGCGCTTTGGCCGTTACTCGTTCATCGGGCTCGCGGCCGACACGCGCATCGAAGTCCGCGGTTACGAATGCAGCGAATACGAGCGCGGCAAACTGAAAAACCGCGCGCGCCACGACGATCCGCTGCAGTTTGTCGAGCAGTATCACGCGCGGTTCAAGGCGGCGCCGCAGGCCGGATTACCACGCTTCTGCGGCGGGCTCGTCGGCTATTTCGGTTACGACACCGTGCGCTACATCGAGCGGCGGCTTGCCAACGTGCAGAAACCGGATCCCCTCGGCGTGCCCGACATTCTGCTCATGCTGTCCGACGAACTTGCGATCGTCGACAACCTGTCGGGCAAACTGTCGCTGGTCGTTTACGCCGATCCGGCGCGCGACGGCGCTTATCGCGCAGGACGGCAGCGATTGGCCGAACTGCTGGCGAAGCTGCGCGCGCCGGTCGCAATACCCGAAGGTGTCCCGGCAACTTCGGAGCCTGCCATGTCGGGTTTTGGCGAGGCCGCCTATCTGGCGGCAGTCGACCGCGCGAAGCGCTACATCTTCGACGGCGACATTATGCAGGTCGTGCCGTCGCAGCGCATGTCCAAGCGTTTTAAGGCCACTCCGCTTGCGCTGTATCGCGCGCTGCGCACGATCAATCCGTCGCCGTACATGTTCTATTTCGATTTCGGCGAATTCAACGTCGTCGGCGCATCGCCCGAAATCCTCGTGCGCCGCGAAGGCGAAGCGGTCACGGTGCGGCCGATTGCCGGCACGCGCCGGCGCGGCAAGAACGCCGACGAAGACGCCGCGCTCGCCACCGAATTGCTGGCCGATGCGAAGGAGCGCGCCGAGCACATCATGCTGGTGGACCTTGGCCGCAACGACATCGGCCGTGTCGCGCAGACCGGCAGCGTGCGCGTGACCGAGCAGATGGTGATCGAGCGCTATTCGCACGTGATGCATATCGTGTCCAACGTCGAGGCCAAATTGAAACCGGGACTGAACGCGATCGACGTCCTGCGTGCAACTTTTCCCGCCGGCACCGTCAGCGGCGCGCCCAAAGTGCGCGCAATGGAAATCATCGACGAGCTCGAGCCGGTCAAGCGCGGCGTATACGCGGGGGCGGTCGGCTATCTCGGCTTCAACGGCGACATGGACGTGGCGATCGCGCTGCGCACGGCGGTCGTCAAAGACGGGATGCTGCACGTGCAGGCCGGCGGCGGCGTAGTGGCCGATTCAGTGCCGCAGGCCGAATGGCAGGAAACGCAAAGCAAGGCGCAGGCACTGCTGCGCGCGGCTGAAATGGCCGAAGCCGGGCTGGACAGCAGGCTCGAATGACGGCGTGCCGCACGCCGCTTGCGATGCAAACCGGGGATGAGGCCATGTTAAGCCGGTGTATCATTTGCGCTCCGACAGGCACAAGCGCCGCACTATGAACCGAGCTCGCGGTTTCTCACTGGTCGAAATAGCGATGGTCGTTGCCATCGCGCTGATCCTGTTGTCATTGGGACTGACGGCAATTAATTCTCAATTGAGTTCTACCGCGTATTCGATCACCAAGAAACGTCAGGATGCGATCAAGGATGCCCTTATCGGTTACCTGGGCGCGCGCAAGAGTTTTCCTTGTCCGTACGTGGCTGTAGCGGGTACTGCGGCTACCGGTATTGCTCCAGCGCAGACTGGAGCGCCTCTCGCGTGCCCCCAGGCATTTGGCGTTGTGCCTTATACGACGCTCGGGCTGGCCCGTGAGATGGCCGAAGACGGATGGGGCAATTTGATCTCGTATCAGGTCTATTCGGTGCCGGCGGTCTGTCCCAGGTACCTGGAACAGATTGGGCAAACAGCAGTTGCTTTGGCGCGGGCAAGACGGGCGCGATAGTCGTTAACGATGGAACCGTCGGAGCGCCCACGCCGCTGGTTGCAAACGCCATCGCCGTGCTGGTATCGCACGGCGCCAATGGGCTTGGCGCATGGGTCGCCGCGCAGGGAACCCGGAACGCAAATCCGGTCACTTGCGAAGAAGCACACAATGGCCGGATTGCCGGAGTGCCGGGTTGTGTATTGGTGGCCAATACCTACTACAAGGGCGAGTCGCAGGCGAACGACGACGTAGTGACGTACTTGACGGCAAGCGACGCCCTCCAGCCTCTGGCCAAACAGGGCACCATCAATTCCGCCGCTACCCAGGTCAATCTGGATCTGCAAACGCTCTACGACCAGGCAATTGCCAATAACACGACGACGCCTACGTGCACAACGGCGCCGCCATTATTCGCAGACCCCTGGGGCAATGCTTATCTCGATCTGGGAGCGAGTGGAGCTGTCTTGTTCTGTTTTTACTCCACCGCAAATATGGCCGGGGTTGCGCCTACGTCTCCGTGTACTTGCAGTCCGCCAACCGTTTGCAGGCCGCTGGATAGGGCCACTGTAAATATCTATCGCAATCGCGCGTCAGCAACTCCGCTGGTTTGTCCGTGAGTGCAAACAAACGCTCTCTAATAGACCGTGCAACTTTGTGGATCATTCAGCGCAATGTTCCCGGCCTGAATTGCACTGGGTGTGTCGTAGCGCATCGTCCGGGCCGTTGTTTTGGATTGTCACAACGGATCAGGAATTAGCGCAATGACGAAGCCGGCCCAAGGTTTTACGCTGGCCGAGCTCGCGATCGTGCTGATTATCATCGGCGTGCTGTTGACCGGCGTGCTCATGACCGGCGATACCATACTCGCGCGCGTTCGAATTGCCTCGCTCCTGTCGAGCATCAAGGACCTCGCGACCGCATCGCAGGCGTTCAAGACACGTTTTGGCAGTTATCCGGGCGACTTGCCTAATGCCGGTACGTATATCACCACCAACGGCGGAATTTCCGCGCCGTGCACCTATGCCATCGGCGGGCAGGTAGGGAATGGCCTGGTTGATACGGCGGCCGAGAGCACTTGCGCGCTTGAACACCTGGTGAAGGCCGGGTTTCTGACCAAGGTCGATTTCGACGGGGCGAACTACAGCATTAATCCAACCGTCGCGAATAACGTCCGCTTATCGCTGTGGTCCAACACCCTAACCAATGAAAACGCCGTAAGAATTACTAATCTCCCGTGCACCATTGCGCTGGAGATCGACAGCAAGTTCGACAGCGCGACCGCGGCCACTCCATTTAACCAGGGTTGGCTGACTGCGCAGGATGGGTTGGGCGCGCAGATTGCGACATGCGTGCCGGGCGGCGCGAATGATCCAGTCCCCACCATCCTGATCAAATACTGATCGTGTGCCGTGTTGTGGCGGCGCGCACCCGGGCGGCAATCAGCAATTAAGAGACCGGCAGGGCGGCAATGGAGACAATTGGGCGCTGTTGAGTTGTTCCGTCGTCAGCGTGGCGCCGAATTCTTCCCGTTTTTTTTGGGCCAGACTGATCATCCGGGTATAGGCATCGCGGGTTAGCACGGCCTTGTCGAGGTCGAACGGAATTCCCGCGGCGAGGTTGTACCACCGATACGCCTCGACCGGATCTCGGGCGCCATTGGTTCCTTCTTCGAAAAACTGTGCCACCGCCAAGGCCGGCGCCGGTCCGACGACGCGCGCATACTCGGCGGCGGTGCGTAACCATTCCTCCGCCTTGAGCGTGTCTTTGGGGACGCCCAAACCGGCCGCGTACATTTCTCCGAGTCGTTGCGCCGCGCGGCCGCGATACCCTTTGCCGCCGAAATGATCTTTCGTATTCGCGATTGCCTCGAACTCCGCCTTCGCCTGAAGGAAATTCTTGGGCCCGCCGTTGCCGGTCAGCAGCGCTTCCGCTTTGTTCAGGCGCAGCAACCCCGGATCGGGCGACTCTTTGAATATGTTGAGCGACGTTTCGGCGGCGGGTCCCGATGGCGACAATTCGTAAATCATCGCAATCATGACCAGGATCGCGACCAGTACGCTAAGCGAGGAAGCGAGGGTCAGATGGGCACGTTCGGCCACCGCCGCGCGGGTTTTGTTCAACGCAGGCTTGATTGCCCGCACCGGTGCTTCCGCGGTTCTCGCCGCACGCCGCGCACGTCGCACGGTGGCGGAACCGGTGGCGAGCCATGCATCGTATGCTTTACGCCGGATCGGGTCGGACAGAATCGCATAAGCGCGGTTGATCGCGGTCATGGCTCGCGTCGCCGACGCGGCGCCGGTATTTTTGTCGGGATGGTACCGGCTGCATAACACCCGGTAGGCTGCCTTTATTACCTCTTCGCTGGCGGCAGGCGATATTTCGAGAATATCGTAGAGGGTTTTCACGGTAACCGACGTTTGGCGCAAGGTAGCGTGCGAGCCATGAATGAATCGATCAGCATAATACGCCGTCATATCATTTCGCGGCAGGGGCGTATGACGCAAAAACGCGCAATATTCCCGTGGTGGGTTGTGCAAAGTCCACACACTTTGAATATTTCGCGTGTGATGGTCGGGACTAAAGCCGCGCCGGCGGCGTCTGGAACGATAGGGACCGCTGAGTTAAACTTATACGCATGTTCATTTCGCTGTTCCTGCCGATCTGCCGCGCGCCATCCGTTCGATGGCGGTAATCCAGCCGCGACCTTAGCGCCGCTCCCTGCAACTGCTCCCCTTGCGGCCGCAGTGCCAATGTTCCAAAAAACGCATTGTTACGCAGACATGGCAAGCCGCAACCCGGTGCCGTGTGCAGACCGCAAGTTACTGAATAAATTGAGAAATAAAAGACTTTTATGCTGCTGATGATCGACAATTACGACTCGTTCACCTATAACCTCGTGCAGTATTTCGGCGAGCTCGAGCAGGACGTTGCCGTCTACCGCAACGACGAAATCACGCTCGCCGAAGTCGCGCAGTTAAAGCCGCGCCACGTCGTGATCTCGCCCGGTCCGTGTACGCCGAATGAGGCGGGGATCTCAGTTTCCCTGATCAAGGAGTTCGCCGGCAAGGTGCCAATCCTCGGCGTGTGCCTGGGCCACCAGGCGATCGGCCAGGCGTTCGGCGGCAAGATCGTGCACGCGAAACAGGTCATGCATGGCAAGACCTCCGCGATCCGCCATCATTCGAACAGCGTTTTTCGCAACCTGCCGAACCCGCTGCAGGCGACGCGCTACCATTCGCTGGTCATCGAGCAGGCGAGCCTGCCGTCCTGTCTCGAAGTCACCGCGTGGACCGATGACGGCGAGATCATGGGGGTCAGGCACCGCACGCTCGCGGTCGAAGGCGTGCAGTTCCACCCGGAGGCCATCCTGACCGAGAGCGGGCACGCGCTGCTGACGAATTTTTTGCAGGGAGACAAACGATGACGACGACGCCCGAAGCAAGCATGACACCGCAAGCCGCGCTCACACGCATCATCGAGCATCGTGAGATATTTCACGAAGAGATGCTGTCGCTGATGCGCCAGATCATGAGCGGCGCCGTATCGCCGACGCTGATCGCGGCCATCATCACCGGGCTGCGCGTAAAAAAGGAAACCATCGGCGAGATCGCCGCCGCGGCGCAGGTGATGCGCGAGTTTGCGACCAAGGTACCCATGGCCGGCGACGAGCGTCTGGTCGATACCTGCGGCACCGGCGGCGACGCCGCCCACAGCTTCAATATCTCGACGGCTGCGGCATTCGTCGCCGCCGCGGCAGGCGCGAAAGTGGCGAAGCACGGCGGCCGTTCGGTGTCGAGCAAGTCGGGCAGCGCCGATGTACTGGAGGCGCTGGGCGCCGACATCAATCTGTCGCCCGAAAACGTCGCGCGCTCGATCATGGAAACCGGTGTGGGCTTCATGTTCGCGCCCAACCACCACAGCGCGATGAAGCACGCGGGACCCGTGCGCAAGGAGCTCGGCGTGCGCACGATATTCAACATTCTCGGTCCGCTGACCAATCCGGCGGGGGCGAAGAACCAGGTGATGGGCGTGTTCCATCCGGACCTGGTCGGCATCCAGGCGCATGTGCTGCAGCGTCTCGGCAGCCGGCACGTCATGATCGTGCATGGCCTGGAAAGCCTCGACGAGATCTCGGTGGCGGGGCCGACGCTGATCGGCGAGCTGAAGGACGATACAGTGCGCGAGTATCAGATCAAGCCCGCGGACTTCGGCCTGGACACGCACGACTCGGCGGCGATCCGCGTCGACAGCGCCGAGCAATCGAAAGCAATGCTGCTTTCCGCGCTCGAAAACAAGCCGGGCGCCGCGCGCGACATTGTTGCGCTCAACGCCGGCGCGAGCATCTACGTCGCAGGGTTGGCAGACAGCCACGCCGGCGGCGTGCGCATCGCGCTCGCGCTGATGGCGAGCGGCGCCGCGCGCAAGAAAGTAGACCAGTTCGTCAAGTTCACTCGCAGTCCATAACGAGCGCGGCACAATGAATTCGCCATCGTCGGCCACCATGCTGGAGCCCGGCAACGCCGAAACCGCGACCAGCGTGCTGGCGCCATTGCTCAAGGCCAATGGCTTCGATCTCGCCTTCAATCTGCTCAATATCGGCGCCCTGCCGATAAAGGGGGAGCAAGAGGCATTCTGGCAACTGCTCGAAGTCTTTCCCGCTTCAAGCATTGCAGGCGTGGAAATAGATCCGCAATTATGTGCAGAGCTGAACCGGCACGCCGGCGCGCGCGTGCGCTATTTTCCCGCCGCCATCGGCCGCACGGAGGAACGCCGCGCGTTGTACGAGACGATGCATTCAATGTGCACTTCGCTGTACAAGCCCGATGAGCGTTATGTCGACCTGTATCACGATCTCGAAAGCTCGCGACTGAGAAAAGTGGGCGAAATCTCAACGGTCAGCCTCGACAAATTCGTTGTGGACCATGCGCTCGGCGAAATCGATTTTCTCAAAATCGATATACAGGGAGCGGAACTCGACGTCTTCACCGGTGGTCCCGATACTATGAGCCGCATGCTGCTGGTCGTAAGCGAAGTCGAATTTGTGCCGATCTACGAGAATCAACCGTTGTTTGGGGATGTCGCCGCCGGCTTGCGCAAGTCCGGCCTGATGTTTCAAAAGTTCTTGGGGATGGGCGGCCGCGTGATGAAACCGCTGACGATGCAGGGCAGCGCCCAATATCCCGCGCAATTCATGTGGTCCGATGCGGTTTTCGTGCGCGACTTGTTCGACCTTGCGACGTTGTCCCCGGAGCGATTGCTGAAGCTCGCCGTATTGCTCGATATTTACGACAGCCGGGACGCCGCGCTGCACGTATTGCGGTCCTACGATGCCAAAGAGGGCGACGATCTGGCTGACATCTATCTCGCGCATTTGACGCAGGGTGGCGCCTGGACTGTGTTGCCTGGCCAATGATGCAGGCGCCCTGAACCATGCCGGACATCCTGCAACGCATACTCGCCGTCAAGGCCAAAGAGGTCGCGGCGGCCAAAACGCAGCGTCCGTTGTCGGCCATGCGAATCGCCGCCGCGGCCATGCCCGAACCGCGCGACTTCGCGGGCGCCCTGCGCGCGAAAGTTGCGGTGGGCGAGGCGGCGGTGATAGCCGAAATCAAGAAGGCAAGCCCGAGCCGCGGCGTCCTGCGCGAAGATTTCGATCCGGCCGCCATCGCCGCGAGCTATGCCGGGCATGGCGCGGCTTGCCTGTCGGTTCTGACCGATCAACAGTTTTTCCAGGGCAGCGCAGATTATTTGCGGAGCGCACGCGCTGCCTGCAGCCTGCCCGTCTTGCGCAAAGATTTCATGCTCGACGCGTATCAGGTGTACGAAGCGAGCGCGATGGGCGCCGATTGCATCCTGCTGATCGTCGCTGCGCTGAACCCGCGGCGCATGCAGGAACTGGCGGCGATCGCGACGGACCTCGGCATGGCCGTGCTCGTCGAAGTGCATAATTCCGTCGAGCTCGATCGCGCGCTCGAATTGAAGACCCCGCTGATCGGCGTCAACAACCGCAATCTGCACACCTTCGAGACGCGGCTCGATGTCACGCTCGGACTGCTGAAGAGGATTCCGCCGGATCGCACCGTCATCACCGAGAGCGGTATCCTGCAGCCAGCCGACGTGAGCCTGATGCGCGACAATGGCGTAGACTGTTTCCTGGTGGGCGAAGCGTTCATGCGCGCGCCCGATCCCGGCGCCGAACTCGCGCGTCTGTTCGGCGCATCGGCGTGAGTTGCCCACTCCTCAAGGAATTCCATGCTCGATCTTGACCGGCTCATCACGGCTTTCGACAACGGGTTGCGCACGCTCCTGGCGCCCGCGCATAGCGCACGCGCAGTCCCGGGCGCTGCGCTCGCCGAACCCGAGATGACCGCGCCTGAACGCCAGGTTGCCGCAGCGCTGATGCGCGTCAATCACACCGGCGAGATTTGTGCCCAGGCGCTCTATCAGGGCCAGGCCCTGACCGCGCGCAATGCCACGGCGCGCGCCGCGCTGGAGCAAGCGGCGGTAGAAGAAACGGATCACCTCGCATGGACCGCCCAGCGCATAGAAGAACTCGGGGGCCGCGCCAGCCTCTTGAATCCGCTATGGTACGCGGGATCGTTCGCGCTCGGCGCGGCGGCAGGTTTCCTCGGCGACAAATGGAATCTGGGTTTTCTCGCCGAGACCGAACGCCAGGTCGAAGGCCATCTCGAAGGCCATCTCGACCGGCTGCCGGCGCAGGACGAAAAAAGCCGCGCGATAGTAAACGAAATGAAAGTCGACGAATCGCGCCATGCGCGCACCGCGGTCGACCACGGCGCGGCCGAACTGCCCGAGCCCGTGAAGCTCGCGATGAAGCTCGGATCACGCATCATGACGCGAACTGCTTATTGGATTTAGCCGTACCTGCAGCACCAAGCTGCGCGCGACAATAAAAAACGGGGAACGCGCGCTTATCACCAACCCGGAGGCATCATGAAGAAAGCTGTTAACAATGTGGCCGCAATAGTCAGCACCGCGCGGCGGCGGTTTCTAACGCAAGTCGCAGCAACCGGCGCGATTGCCGGCGCGGCATCCGCACTGCCTGCGCTGGCGCAGGAAGGCAAGGTCTTGCGCAAGCCGACGCTCGCCAAAGGGCAAACGCCGCTCGCCCAGACTTTTGCGCGCTACGCGCTCGATCTCAAGTACGAGAATCTGCCGCCCGACGTGGTGCGAGTCGCGAAACGCACGATTCTCGATACGATCGGCTGTGCGATCGGCGGTTATAAAGCGGGCCCGAGCCAGATTGCGGTGAAGCTCGCGGCGAACGTCACCGCGAAAAACAACGCGACCGTTTTATGCAGCGGTAGCAAGACGAGTCCCGACCTTGCGGCCTTCGCCGACGGCGTGATGATCCGCTATCTCGATTTCAACGACGGCTATATTGCGGTCGGCACGGGCGGGCATCCGAGCGACATGATTGCGGCCGTGCTGCCGGTCGCCGAAGTCTCGGGGCGCAGCGGACGCGACGTGATTCTCGGCACCGTGCTCGCACATGAGGTGTTCGCCAAGGTGTCGGACGTGCAGAATACGCGCGGACTGGGTCTTGACCACGCGACCGTCACCGGGCTTGCCGCCGTCATCGCCGCCGGCCGCCTGATGGGCCTCACCGAAAACCAGCTCGTGCACGCGATCGGTATCGAGGTCGGTGGCAACACCGCGATCAACCAGGGACGCGTGGGCACGCTGTCGAACTGGAAAGCGTTTGCGTCCGCCGAAGCGTGCCGCAAGGCGATTTTCGCCGCGCAACTTGCGCAGGCCGGCATGACCGGTCCCGATCCCGTATTCGAAGGCCGCGACGGGTTTTTCAACGTGATTCTGCGCGAGCCGTATCAACTGCCGAAGCTGGGCGGCGCCGACGCGCCGTACGGCATCATGCACGCGTTCACGAAGCGCTTCCCGCTCGGGCAGTACGCGCAAACTGTCGCGCAGGCTGCCGTCGAATCGCGCCAGTACTTCAAGGATCCGGGCGAAATTCAGGAAATCAATTTGCGCATTTCGCACAACGCGATCATCGTGATGGCGGACACGCCCGACAAATGGCACCCGACGTCGCACGAGACCGCCGATCACAGCATCCCTTACTCGACTGGTGTCGCGCTCATGTTCGGCACGATTACCGACGAGTACGACGGAGGCGAATATTTGCACGATAAGAAGCTGCTCGACCTCGTCGGCCGCGTGAAAGTGATCCACTCGCCCGACGCCGATCGCGTCGAGAACGAATTCAACCTGTGCGAGCTCGAACTCGTCCTGAAAAACGGCCAGCGCAAGAACGTGCGGGTCGAATACCATCGCGGCCACTGGAAAAACCCGATGACCGATGCGGAGATGGAAGAGAAATTCCGGCTGCTCGCCCGGCGCCAGCTCCCGGCGCCGCGCATCGATGCGTTGCTCAAGCAACTCTGGGCGCTCGAGGAGGTCAATAATATCGGTGCGCTGGTCGAGTTGACACGCGTGTAGCGCGTGCATTATTTACACGTAACTGATTGAAATATGACGGCGAACGAAGGGGCTTGCGATTGACAATCGAGGCCTCTTTCGCGTAGCCTTCTACCTCGCGCCGATTTCGTGACGTTTGCGGGCGCCGCCCCAGGGAGAAATCGCTTCCGGCCGGGCGTAAAAACAAATCCTGCTAAGCGGCGTGACCCGATCGGCGCCCGCAGATCGGGTTTTTTATTGTTGGTTGCGACATGACACGCACAGACGCATTAAAGAAACTGCTCAATGAGCGCATCGTCATTCTGGACGGCGCCATGGGCACCATGATCCAGGGCTACAAACTGGACGAAGCCGGCTATCGCGGCGAGCGCTTCAAGGATTTCGCGCGCGACCTCAAGGGCAACAACGATCTCCTGACGCTCACGCAGCCGCAGATCATCCGCGAAATCCACGCGCAGTATTTCGCGGCCGGCGCCGATGTCGTCGAAACCAACACGTTCAATTCCACGCGCATCGCACAGGCCGACTATGCGATGGAGCATCTCGTGCACGAGCTCAACGTCGAGGCGGCGAGGCTCGCGCGCGCGGTCGCCGACGAAATCGAAAAGAAAGAAGGCCGGCCGTGTTTCGTCGCAGGCGCGCTGGGGCCGACCAACCGCACCGCGTCGATTTCGCCGGACGTCAACGATCCGGGCTTTCGCAACGTCACGTTCGACGAGCTGGTCGAGACTTACACCGAAGCGATCAATGGGTTGGTCGAAGGCGGCGTCGACCTGCTGCTCGTCGAAACCATATTCGACACGTTGAACGCCAAGGCCGCGCTGTTCGCGATCGACCAGTATTTCGAGGTGCATGGCATCAAGCTGCCGATCATCATTTCCGGCACGATCACGGACGCCTCCGGGCGCACGCTGTCGGGCCAGACCACCGAAGCGTTCTGGAACTCGATGCGCCATGCGCAGCCGCTCGCCATCGGACTCAACTGCGCGCTCGGTGCGCAATTGATGCGGCCGTACATAGAAGAGCTGTCGCAGGTCGCCGACACCTATGTCTCCGCGTACCCGAACGCCGGCCTGCCGAATCCGCTCGCAGAGACGGGTTACGACGAGACGCCCGCGTACACCGCGAGCCTGATCAAGGAATTCGCGCAAAGCGGTTTCGTGAACGTGGTGGGCGGCTGCTGCGGCACGACGCCCGCGCACATCAAGGCGATCGCCGACGCGGTGCGCGGCATAGCGCCGCGCCAGGTGCCCGTGCTCGAAAAGCGCACGCGGCTCTCCGGCCTCGAGCCGCTCAACATCGGCGACGACTCGCTGTTCGTCAACGTCGGCGAGCGCACCAACGTCACCGGCTCCAAGGCGTTCGCGCGCCTGATCCTCGCCGGCGACTACCCGGCGGCGCTGTCGGTCGCGCGCCAGCAGGTCGAAAACGGCGCGCAGCTGATCGACGTCAACATGGACGAGGCGATGCTCGACTCGAAGGCCGCGATGACGACCTTCCTGAAGCTGATCGCGGCCGAGCCCGACATTTCGCGCGTGCCGGTCATGATCGATTCCTCGAAGTGGGAGGTGATCGAGGCGGGCCTGAAGTGCGTGCAGGGCAAGTGCGTGGTCAATTCGATCAGCATGAAGGAAGGCGAAGAGGAATTCATCAAGCACGCGAAGCTCGCGCGCCGCTATGGCGCCGCCGTCGTGGTGATGGCGTTCGACAAGAAGGGCCAGGCCGACACGCTCGAGCGCCGGCGCGAAATCAGCAAGCGCTCGTACGAGATTCTCGTCAACGACGTGGGCTTCCTGCCGGAAGACGTGATCATCGACCCGAACATATTCGCGATCGCGACCGGCATCGAGGAGCACAGCAACTACGGCAAGGATTTCATCGCGGCGACCCAATGGATCCGGGAGAACCTGCCGTACGCGAAAGTGAGCGGCGGGCTCTCGAACATCTCGTTTTCGTTCCGCGGCAACGACGGCGTGCGCGAAGCCATCCACACTGCCTTCCTGTATCACGCGATCAAGGCCGGCCTCACGATGGCGATCGTCAACGCCGGCCAGATCGGCGTGTACGACGAAATCCCCAAGGATCTGCTCGAGCACGTCGAGGACATCATATTCAACCGGCGGCCCGACGCCGCCGAGCGCATGGTGAAGTTCGCCGAGACGGTCAAGACCGGCGGCAAGGCCCAGGTCGAAGATCTCGAGTGGCGCAAAGGCACGGTCGAAGAGCGGCTTGACGCACGCGCTCGTGCGCGGCATCACCGATTTCGTGGTCGAAGACACCGAGGAAGCGCGCCAGAAAATGGAGCGCGGCGGCGGGAAACCGATTCAGGTGATCGAAGGTCCGCTGATGGACGGCATGAACGTGGTCGGCGATCTCTTCGGCGCGGGCAAGATGTTTCTGCCGCAGGTCGTAAAAAGCGCGCGCGTGATGAAGCAGGCGGTTGCGCACCTGATTCCGTACATCGAAGCGGAAAAAGCCAAGTCGGGCGACGTGCGGCCCAAGGGCAAGATCGTGCTCGCGACCGTCAAAGGCGACGTGCACGACATCGGCAAGAACATCGTGGCGGTCGTGCTTCAGTGCAACAACTACGAAGTCGTCAACCTGGGCGTGATGGTGCCGTGGACCAAGATCGCACAGGTCGCGCGCGACGAGAAATGCGACATCATCGGGCTGTCGGGTCTCATCACGCCGTCGCTCGAAGAAATGGCGCACAACGCGCGCGAGATGGAGCGCGAAGGGTTCCAGATTCCGCTGCTGGTCGGCGGCGCGACGACTTCGCGCACGCACACTGTCGTCAAGATCGCGCCCGGCTATCACGGGCCCGTAATCTGGGTGCCCGATGCGTCGCGCAGCGTGTCGGTGTGCAGCAACCTGTTATCGGACGAGTTGCGCGCGGGCTATCTCGCCGACGTGAAGGCGGAATATGCGCGCATCAAGACCCAGCACGAGAACAAGGCAGGCCCGGGCCCGATGCTGAAGCTCGCGGAAGCGCGGGCCAACGGGTTCAAGACCGACTGGCGCGCGTACTCGCCGACGGTGCCGTCGTTCCTCGGTTTGAAGCATTTGAAAAATTATTCGCTCGCCGAGATCGCGGAGCACATCGACTGGGCGCCGTTTTTCCAGACGTGGGAGCTCGCGGGCTCGTACCCGAAAATACTCGACGACGAAATCGTCGGCGTGGAGGCGAAGAAGGTGCTCGCCGAAGGCCAGGCGATGTTGAAGCGCATCATCGAAGGCAAATGGCTCACCGCCAATGCCGTGTTCGGCATCTTCCCCGCCAACAGCATTAACGGCGGGGACGACATCGAAATCTACGCCGATGAGAAGCGCGACCGCGTGCTGATGACGTGGCACAACCTGCGCCAGCAGAACGTGAAGCCCACCGGCCGCCCCAATTTGTGTCTCGGCGATTTCGTCGCGCCCAAAGATTCCGGCGTCAAGGATTACCTCGGCGCGTTTGCGGTTACCGCGGGCATCGGCATCGACAAGCGTGTCAAGGCGTACGAAGACCAGCACGACGACTATAACTCGATCATGCTGAAAGCGATCGCCGACCGGCTCGCCGAAGCGTTTACCGAGCTCCTGCACAAGCGCGTGCGCCGCGAGTTCTGGGGCTATGCGAAAGACGAGACGCTCGACAACACGGCGCTGATTGCCGAGCAATATCGCGGCATCCGTCCAGCGCCCGGCTATCCCGCGTGTCCGGACCATACCGAAAAAGGCCCGCTGTTCGATTTGCTGCGCGCGCCCGAGATCGGCATTACCGTGACCGAAAGTTTCGCGATGTGGCCCGCGTCGTCGGTCAGCGGGTTCTATCTCGCGCATCCGGAATCGCAGTATTTCGCGGTCGGCAAACTGGCGCGCGACCAGGTCGAGGATTACGCGCGGCGCAAAGACATGAGCATCGCTGACGCCGAACGCTGGCTGGCGCCGTATCTCGCCTACGAGCCCGCGCCGGTTGCGCGGCCGGCGCAAGCCGCGCTCGCGTAAGCAAAGCCGCGCATGTTTACCGCCGCGGAGGTAGGTCAGTTCAACCGCGACGGCTACGTAATCGCGCGCGGGCTGGCGACACCCGCGGACAGGGCGGCGATCAAGGCGGTTGCCGAGCGCGACCTGGCGGCAGCGGTGCCGCCCGTCGAATATGAAACCGATACGAAATACCCGGGCGCGCCGGTTTCCCTCGAAGCGCCGGGCGGGCGCACGGTCCGCCGCCTCCTGCAGGCATGCGCACGCGATCCCCTGATTGCGCGCTGGGCCGTGCAGCCGGCAATCGCCGCGCGCCTGCAGCAACTGATCGGCCCCCGGGTCGAGCTCTCGCAGGCGCACCACAACTGCATGATGACCAAGAACCCGAGCTACAGCAGCATTACCAACTGGCATCAGGACATCCGCTATTGGTCGTTCGAGCGCCCCGAGCTGGTTTCAGTGTGGCTCGCATTGGGCCGCGAATATTTCGAGAACGGGTGCTTATTGGTGCTGCCGGGTTCGCACGCCATGGAATTTGCGGCGGAGCAATTCGATGAAAATCTGTTCCTGCGTCCCGACGTCGAAGCGAGCAAGCCGCTGATCCGCACGCAGCGCCGCGTCGAGCTCGATCCCGGCGATGTGCTGTTCTTTCATTGCCGGCTCTTTCACGCGGCGGGCCACAATCAGACCGCGGACACCAAGTTCTCGCTGGTCTTCACCTATCACGCTGCCGACAACCGGCCGTTAGCCGGCAGCCGTTCGGCATCGCTGCCCGATATTCCGCTGTGATACCCGGGCGCGCGGGCAGCCCGCGCCGCGGACGCGCTAAAATGCGCGCTTTTGCCGGTGAGAGTCGCGCATGACCGCTTTGACCCCTTCGTTCGCGTTGACCGCGCTCATGCTCGCGGCGTCCAACTTGTTCATGACGTTCGCGTGGTACGGGCATCTGAAGAACCTGCAGGCGAAGCCGTGGGTCATCGCGGCGCTCGTGAGCTGGGGCATCGCGCTGTTCGAATACCTGCTGCAGGTTCCGGCCAACCGGATCGGCTTCTCGGTAATGTCGCTCGGTCAGCTCAAAATCCTGCAGGAAGTCATCACGCTGCTGGTGTTCGTGCCGTTCGCGATTTTTTACATGGACCAGAAGTTGACGCTGAATTACCTTTATGCCGGGCTGTGCCTCGTCGGCGCGGTGTATTTTATTTTTAGGGCCTGACCCCGCCGCTCATGCACATCCACATCCTCGGCATCTGCGGCACTTTCATGGGCGGCATCGCGGCCATCGCGAAGACGGCCGGCCATACCGTGACCGGCTGCGATGCGAACGTGTATCCCCCGATGAGCACGCAGCTGGAAGCCCAGGGCATCAAGCTCATCGAAGGCTTCGGTGTGGAACAGCTGGATCTCAAGCCCGACGTATACGTGATCGGCAACGTCGTCGCGCGCGGCAACGCGCTGATGGAAGAGATCCTGAACCGCGGACTGCCGTACATTTCGGGTCCGCAGTGGCTCGCCGAAAACGTGTTGCGCGGCCGCTGGGTGCTGGCGGTCGCCGGCACGCACGGCAAAACGACGACGACTGCGATGCTCGCCTGGATACTCGAGCACGCGGGACTCAAGCCCGGCTTCCTGATCGGCGGCGTGCCGGAGAATTTCCGGATTTCCGCGCGCATCGGGGAAGCGCCGTTCTTCGTCATCGAAGCCGATGAATACGACACCGCGTTCTTCGACAAGCGCTCGAAATTCGTGCATTACGCGCCGCGCACGGCAATTCTCAACAATCTCGAATTCGACCACGCCGATATATTTCCCGATCTCGCCGCGATCGAAACGCAATTTCATCATCTCGTGCGCACGGTGCCAGGTACCGGTCTGATCGTCAGCAACGGCGCCGACGCGAATCTCGAACGCGTCCTTACCCGAGGCGCGTGGACGCCCGTCGAGCGTTTCGGGGTGCCGGGCGGCTGGCAGGCGGGCGCGCAGTCGGCAGACGGGCGGTTCACGGTGACTTTCAACGGCAAGCCGGCAGGCGAAGTGCAATGGGACCTGCTGGGCGTGCATAACCAGTTCAATGCGCTGGCGGCCATCGCCGCGGCGCGCCATGCGGGTGTCGCGCCCGCCGTGGCGATCGAAGCGCTCGCCGCCTTTGAAAACGTCAAGCGCCGCCTGGAACTGCGCGGCACGGTCAACGGCATTTCCGTCTATGACGATTTTGCGCATCACCCGACGGCCATCCAAACGACGCTGGCGGGATTGCGCGGGAAAGCCGCGCAGCAGTCGAACCCTACGCGCATCCTCGCCGTGCTCGAACCGCGCTCCAACACGATGAAGCTCGGTGTGATGAAAGATGCGCTCGCGGGAAGCCTTGCCGATGCCGATCGCGTGTTCTGCTATAGCGCGGGGTTGGGGTGGGATCCGACCGCCGCGCTCGCGCCGCTCGGCGCCAAAGCGGAAATCCATCAGGATATGGCAAAGCTCGTGGGGGCGATTGCGCAGGCCGCGCAAGCCGGCGACCATATCCTCATCATGAGCAACGGCGGTTTCGGCGGCATACACGACAAGCTGCTCCACCAACTCGGTGCCCGCCGTGGCTGATACCCTTCGCGACCTGGCCGTCGTCATCCGCTCGCGCTTTCCGGTGGTGCAGATCGAAACGCGCGAGGAGACGCGCATGATGAGATTGCTCGAGCGCGCCGCCAACCTCGAAGGCTGGCCGCTGTTCGTGTGGACCGTCGCCGACGGCTTGAAACGCGTGCCGCGCACGGATGTCGTCACCCAGACCTACGAATTCCAGGACGCGCTGCGGCATATCGACAAAACGCCGCAGAACGGCGTGTACGTGCTGATCGATGCGCAGCCGTACTTCGAAGACCCCGTGAATGTGCGGCTGGTCAAGGAAATCGCGCAGGAATACCACAAGACCGCGCGCACGCTGATATTTATCGGCGCCAAGCTCGACCTGCCGGCCGATCTCTCGCGGATGAGCGCGCGCTTCAATCTGCCGCTGCCCGACGTTGCCGAAATCCGCGAAATATTCAAGGAAGAAGCGCAACTGTGGCAGCGCACGGAGGGCCATGGCCCTTTGAAGGGCGACCAGCAGGCGGTTGAGCTCATCGTGCAGTACCTCGCCGGCATGTGCGAGGAGGACGCGCGCCGCCTGATCCGCGAGGCCATCCGCATCGACGAGCAGATCAACTTCGACGACGTGCGGCGCATCCTGAAATTCAAGCGCGATGCACTGGGCCAGGGCGGCCTGCTCGAATTCGAGATGGACAGCGGCAACATGACCGATATCGGCGGCCTCGGCGGTCTCAAACGCTGGCTCGACCGGCGGCGCATCGCGTTCACCGGCGATGCGGCCAAGCTCGGCGTCGATCCGCCCAAGGGCGTGCTGCTGCTGGGCGTGCAGGGCGCCGGCAAGAGTCTCGCCGCCAAGGCGATCGCCGGCTCGTGGAACGTGCCGCTGATGCGGCTCGACTTTGCCGTGCTCTACAACAAGTTTCACGGCGAATCCGAGCGCAACCTGCGCGAGGCGTTAAAGCAGGCCGAGGCGATGGCGCCGTGCGTGCTGTGGATCGACGAGATCGAAAAAGGCCTCGCGTCCAACGGCGGCGAGAGCGACGGCGGCGTGTCGCGCCGCATGCTGGGCACCGTGCTGACCTGGATGACGGAGCGCACCGCCAAGGTGTTTCTCGTCGCCACCGCCAACGACGTCATGCAATTGCCGCCGGAGCTGCTGCGCAAAGGCCGCATGGACGAAATATTTTTCGTCGACCTGCCCGATGTCGCGACGCGCGCCGACATTTTTCGCATCCACCTCAAAAAGCGCAAGCTCGATCCCGCGAAATTCGATCTGGCGCAGCTTGCGGTGGCCGCCGACGGATTCTCGGGCGCGGAAATCGAGCAGGCGATCGTCGCCGCGATCTACGAGGCGCTGGCGGTCAAGCAACCGCTGTCGACTCAACATGTGCTCGGTGAAATCGCGCACACCCAACCGCTGTCGGTGGTGATGGCCGAAAAAGTCGGCGCGTTGCGCCAGTGGGCTGCCGGGCGCACGGTCAAGGCGGACTAACGCAGAATTCGCGCGCGCCGGGCGCGCGGGCGTATAGTTGACCGTTCAGCCTCTTTGCAACCGCGGCGGCTCGAGTCGCTGACGACTTCCGCTTAACGACCCCATGGACCGCAACCACCAACTCCATACGCAACTCACCGATTTGGCCGCGCAGCTCGCCGCGCGCCAATCGGCGATCCTGCAGACATGGCGCGATGCCGTAGAACGCGATCCGCAGCTGACCACCGCTTCTTCGCTGCCCCGCAAGCAGTTGAACGACCATATTCCGCATGTGCTGGACGCGTTCGGAAACGAGCTGCGCGCGCGGGTCGCGAACGATCACGCCGAAGCCCGCAAAGAATCGCAGGAAGACGCGGCCGCCCACGGTCTGCACCGCTGGCAGCAGGGCTACCATTTACGGGAAGTGGCACGCGAGTGGGCGCACCTGCAACTGTGCCTCGCCGACGAATTGAGCCGCTATGCCGCGGCCCATCCCGAGCTTGAACCCGAGGTGATGCCCACGGCGTATCGTGCGCTCGCTCGCGTGTGCGGCGAAGGCGTAAGCGACAGCACCGACCAGTATTTCGAGATGCAGCAAGTCGAAGCCGCCGGTTACGTCAGAGATCTGGAGGCGGCGCTGGAGCAGGTGCGCGAGCTCGAGCGCCAGCGCGCGGAGTTGTGGCGCGAAGCCGCGCACGACCTGCGCGGCAAGCTGGGCGTCGTGGTCAACGCCACCACGGGCTTGACGCTCGCGGATGTGCCGCAGCCCGTGCGGGACAACTTCCTGCGCCTGCTGCAGAGAAATGTCTCGTCGCTGCATTCCATGCTGGACGACGTCATGGGGCTGGCGCGTTTGCAGGCCGGGCACGAGCAGCGCGTGATCAAGCCCCTCGATGCGTCCGTCCTGATGCGCGAGCTATGCGAAACGCTGCAGCCGCTTGCCGAAGCGCGCGGATTGTTTCTCAAGCTCGTCGGCCCGCCTGCGTTCGCGGTGGAGGCAGACGCGGTCAAGCTGCAGCGTATTATTCAGAACCTGCTCATTAACGCGTTTAAATACACTCAGCAAGGCGGCGTGACCGTGAAATGGGGCGACAGCCGCAAGAACGACCCTGAGCGCTGGATGCTGATCGTTGAAGACACCGGCCCCGGTATCCATGCGGGTCCCGGTGCCCCGCTGGCCGAAGCGTTGGAAGACGCGACTGAAGAGGCGCGCCAAGTGGAAATCACCGGTGAGAGCGCGGCGCAGCGGGACGCGAGCAAATCCGCGCTGGCTGCCAGCCCGCCGCCGGATAAGCGCGCCGTTCACCAGGAACGCGGCGAGGGCATCGGGCTCGCGATCGTCAAGCGTCTGAGCGAATTGCTCGATGCGACCGTCGAAATGACGTCCGAACCGGGCCAAGGCACGATAGTGCGGATAGTTCTGCCGCGTCATTACCCGAGCGCGCAGCAGAAGCCCTAGCCGCCGCGATAAGCGTTGGCGCTCGCCGGAACTAACCGCGCGTTTTGAGGCACTCACCAGTGGAGTGCCCGCATGACCCTATTCTCGACGATAGCCGCCGTTTCCGGCCGCGTGGCGCAGACGCCCAGCCGGCTCGCCAAAGTGCGCGAAATCGCGGAATGCCTGCGCGCGCTCGAAGCGGCGGAGGTGCCGATCGCGATCGCGTTCTTGAGCGGCGAGACGCGGCAGGGCAAGCTGGGCGTGAGCTATGCCGCATTGCGCGCGGCGAGCGCCACCGCGCATGCGCCGGCGCCGGAACTCACCATCGCGGACGTCGATGCCGCATTTACCGAGCTCGCGGCGATCGCCGGCAGCGGGTCCAATGCCAAAAGAACGCAACGCCTCCAGGCGCTGATGGCGCGCGCCACGCCGGACGAGCAGGATTTTCTCGCGCGTCTCATCGTCGGCGAATTGCGCCAGGGCGCGCTCCAGGCGCTGGTGCTCGAAGCGGTGGCTGCCGCGAGCGGCGTCAAACTGGCCGACGTGCGCAAGGCGGCAATGTCTGCCGGTGGTGTGGGCGAAGTCGCGCAGGCGCTGCTGCTGGAAGGTGCCACCGGGCTCGCGCGTTTCTCGATCAAGCTCATGCAGCCGGTATTGCCGATGCTGTCGCAATCGGCGCCGGATGTCGCGGCGGCGCTGGAGGCGCTGGGCACCGCCGCGCTTGAGTGGAAAATCGACGGCGCGCGCGTGCAGGTCCACAAGCATGGCGACGACGTGCGTGTTTACACGCGCAATCTCAACGACGTCACTCAACGCGTGCCGGAAATAGTCGACGCGGTGCGCACATCCGCGCGGCGTAACCTGATTCTCGACGGCGAGGCGATCGCATTGCGGCCCGACGGCACGCCGCTGTCGTTTCAGCTCACGATGCAGCGCTTCGGGCGCAAGCTCGACGTCGCAGCGAAACAGCGCGAGCTGCCGCTGTCGGTGTTCTTTTTCGATTGCCTGCTGTGCGACGACGAAGTGCTTGCCGACCATCCGGCGAGCGAGCGCTGGCGTGCGCTCGCAGACGCGCTGGACCCGCGCTTGCTCATTCCGCGCAGCGTGACTGAGGACGCTGCCGAGGCGGAGCAATTTCTCGAGCAGGCGCTTGCGCGCGGCCACGAAGGCGTGATGGCGAAGTCGCTGACTGCGCCGTACGAAGCCGGCCGGCGCGGCGCGGGTTGGATCAAGGTCAAGCGCGCGAATACGCTCGACCTCGTCGTGCTGGCCGCGGAATGGGGCAGTGGCCGGCGTAGCGGTCGGCTCTCGAATCTGCATCTGGGCGCACGCGATGAAGCGAACGGCGGGTTCGTGATGCTCGGCAAGACGTTCAAGGGCCTGACCGATCAAATGCTCGAATGGCAGACGGCCGAATTCCTGCGGCTGGAGACCGCGCGCGACGCCATGACCGTTCACGTGCGCCGCGAGATCGTCGTCGAGATCGCATTCAACGAAGTGCAGGCAAGCTCGCGCTATCCGGGCGGGCTTGCACTGCGCTTCGCGCGCGTGAAAGGCTATCGGCCCGACAAGCGCCCGGAAGCGGCCGACACGATCGCCACCGTGCGCGCGATTTACGCCGCGCAAGTGCACGCCGGCGGCGCGGCCTAGTACAGATCAGGCTTCGATCAATCCTTTGAAGCCGCCCCAGAACATGCGCTTGGCGTCGAACGGCATCTTTTTCGGATCCATCATGTTCGCGAGCCGCGGGTCTTTCATGACTTTGGCCATCACGCGGTCGCGTTGCGCGCGCGATTTGTAGACGACGTAGGCGAAGACGACCGTCTCGCCCGGTTTCAATTTCACGCTTTGCGGGAACGACGTGACCTTGCCCGGTTTCACGTCATCGGCGATGCATTCGACATATTCGAGCGCGCCATGCTCGCGCCACACCTTGCTCGCGGTCTTCGCCATGCGGCGGTAGGCGTCCAGCTTCTTTCTTCGGCACGGGAACGACAAATCCATCAAAGTAGTGCATGCAATTCTCCTCGGTTGGGGTTGAACATTCGTAGCCGCTATTTCTGGACCGCGGCCGGATTCATGTAGACCAGTTCCCAGATGTGGCCATCGAGGTCCTGGAAGCCGTGCCCGTACATGAAGCCGTGGTCGTCCGGCTCCTTGTACGTATTGCCGCCACCGGCGATCGCGTCGCGCACCATTGCGTCGACTTTCTCGCGGCTATCGGCCGACAGGCACACGAGGACTTCCGTGCTCTTGCGCGCGTCGCAGATCGGATTCGGCGTGAAAGTCTTGAACTTGGCGTGCGTCAACAGCATCACGAAAATGTCTTCGGACACGATCATGCAGGTGCCTGTCTCGTCGGTGAACTGCGGATTAAACTTGAATCCGAGCCGGGTAAAAAATGCCACGGACCGGTTGAGGTCTTTGACCGGCAGATTCACGAAAATTTTAGTGCTCATGAATTTTCCTTTCGATTTCTCCGGTCAGCCGCCACTCAACGCCTGCACGATGGAAATATCGTCGGTGTCCGCCAGCGCGACGTCGAGAGTGCGCGCCTCATCGCCGTTCACGAAGACGCGCATATGACGGCGAATGGCATCCTGCTCGTCGATCATGCGAAAGCGGATGCCCGGAAACTGACGGTCGAGATCGGCGAGCAACGCGGCCAGCGTGGCGCCCTGCGCCGCGACCGTTCTTTGGTCGCCGGTGTACGAACGCAGGGTATCCGGTATGTACACTTTCATGTGCTACCCGGCCACCTCGACCGCGTAAATCTCCGGCAAGTGGCGCGCAATGCACGTCCATTGGGCACCTTCGTTGCGGCTCGCCCACACTTCGCCGCCGGTGGTGCCGAAATAAAGTCCCACGGGGTCACGCGTATCGCCGCACATCGCCTGACGTTTCACCGTGAACCAGCCCTGCGCGCGCGGCAAACCTTTGTCCTGGCGTTGCCAGGTTTTGCCGCCGTTTTTCGTCACGTAGGACGCCGGCTTGCCGTCGGGGCTCACGCGCGGCCACGTTTGGGTGCCATCCATCGGGAAGACCCAAGCAGTGTCGTCGTCGCGGGGATGCAAGACGAGCGGAAAGCCGATGTCGCCAACGTTCTTCGGCATGCTGCGGCCGATGCGCACCCACGCGCCTTTGCCGTCGCGCCGGTAAATGCCGCAGTGATTTTGCTGATACAGGCGATCGGGATTGGACGGACACATGCGCACACAATGCGGATCGTGGAACGACGGATCCTTGGGATCGAAGTTGAATCCTTCGACCACGTCCATGCCGTCGATGATGACCCGCCACGATTGGCCGGCGTCGAACGACTCATGCACGCCGCCGCCCGACATGCCGAACAACATGTGCTTCGCGTCGCGCGGGTCGACGATGATCGAATGCAGCTTGGGACCGTCGGGCGTGCCGTCTTTCTCGCTGCCCATCCACTTTCGATATTGCGGGTCATCATTGATCGATGAATACGGTTCCCACGAATCGCCGCTATCGGCGCTGCGGAACAAGCCCTGCGGCGCCGTGCCGGCGAACCACACCCCGGGCTCGTCGGCATGCCCCGGCGCCAGCCAGAACGTGTGATTGACGCTGCGCCCCTCAACGCCTTCGGGCGCCTTGGGAAACGCCGGCGGTTTCGCAACCTCTTTCCACGTGCGGCCGAGGTCGGTCGACTTCATCATGGTGGGCCCGAGGTGCCCGGTGCTGGTGGACGCGAGCAGGGTGCGCCGGTCGCGCGGATCGAGCACCATGTGATGCACGATCTGCCCGAGAAAAAACGGGCCGGTGGTTTTCCACGTGCGGCGCGCCCCGTCGGATTTCAGAATGAACGCGCCCTTGCGCGTCGCGATGAGCAGCGCGATCGGCTGCGCCTTGTTTGCGCGCGGCGCGGTGGCGCGCTTTTTCTTTGCGGCTGTGCGTTTTGCGGTTGCCATCGGTGTCTACCTCTTTAAACGTGAGTTGATTGCTTCGCCTTGGCGGCGACCGTTTCGCGTATCGGGCGGATCGGCCGCACCTCGACGCAGCCCACGCGCGCGGGCGGAATTTTTGCGGCGACCTGAATCGCTTCGTTGAGATCGCGCGCTTCTATCATGTAGAACCCGGCGAGCTGCTCTTTGGTCTCCGCGAACGGCCCGTCGGTGATCGAGACCTTGCCGTTGCGCAGACGCACGGTCGTCGCCGTTTGCACGGACTGCAGCGCCTCGGAGGCGAGGCACTGGCCGCTTTTTCGGATGCCGATGTCGAAATCGACGCAGTCTTCGTCCGGCAGCTCGTCGAGGCGTTTTTCATCGAGATATACGAGGCATAGATATTTCATGGCGGATCTCCGGAACGTAAAAATGTTTATGCGCGGGCAGCGGCGAGCCCCAGAGCGGTGAGCGTCTGGTCGTCATCCGCGACCGGTCGCACTTCGACGCAACCGTGCCAGGCGCCGGGAATGCGCGCCGCGATGCCGGTGGCTTCCTGCATGTCCTTGGCTTCGATCAGGAAATAGCCGCCGAGCTGCTCCTTGGTTTCCACGTAGGGACCGTCGGTCGTCGAGACCTTGCCGTTGCGCACGCGCACCGTGGTCGCGGTCGAGGGCAGCTGGAGCCGGTTGCAGCCCAGGTAATGGCCGCTGCGCCGGATTTCTTCGATGAACTTGCGGTAATCCGCATAGTGTTTGTTTGCGCGCTCTTCCGACATGTGCTCCATCATCGTGTCGGCGCAAATCAGGCATAGATATTTCATAAAGGCTCCGGAAATTATTTTTCGGCGGCGGCTTTGAGACTCGCAAGTCCGGCTTCGAAGTCCTTGCCGATCATGCTGTCCATATTGCAAAACACCTGGATGACTTTGGTGATGAACGGCGAAGGTCCCTGCATAGCCCAGGTAACGCGGGTCGTTTCGCCTTGCGGCGCGAGCGTAAAGTCGACAGTGTTGTGACCTTCGAACGGCTTGACGAAATCGAGCTTGAGCGCGACTTTAGAAGACGGGACCGACTCGACGATGTCCATGCTGCCCTGGCCGACGTCGCTGTTGCCTTGCCACGCATAGTGCGCGCCCTTGCCGCTGGTCGCCGAGCCATAAGTGCGTTTCATCGCCGGATCTTTTTTCTCCCACGGTGACCATGCGTCCCACCGCTTGAAATCGTTGATCAACGGAAAAATCTTCTCCGGCGGCGCCTTGATGGCGATCGAGCGTTCGACGCGGAAGGTGTCGGGTTTGGTCGCGGCAAAAATCAGGATGCCAGCGATAGCGACGACGATGACGAGTGCAATGGTTTTCAACATGAGTTTCTCCTCGGGAACATCACTGGCGCCGCTACGCCATCACGATAACCATCCACGACACGCCGAAGCGGTCGGCCACCATGCCGAAGCGCGGTGAATAGAAGGTTTTTTCCAACGGCATTTGCACCTGCCCGCCCGCACTGAGCGCTGCGAAATAACGGTCGGCTTCGGCTTCGGTCTTGACCGTCAGCGAGAGCGCGAAGCCCTGAAAATTCGGCTTGCCCTCGCAGCGCCCGTCGGACGCCATCACCGCGGAGTCGCCGAGCTTGATGCAAGCGTGCATCACCTTGTTCTCCGAACCCGGCGCCATGCAGCCGGGCTTGGGCGGCTCGGGACTTTCCTTGAAGCGCATGAGCATTTCGACTTTGGCGCCGACGGCCTGCTTGTAAAACTCGATCGCTTCTTCGCAGCGGCCGTCGAAAAATAAATACGGTTGGATGTGCATGTCAGTTCCCTTGCCAATGAAATGGATTGAGTTACGAGCGGATTCAGCGGCCGGCGTTTTTCGCCGTCTTCGCGCGCAGTTCGGCTTCCTTGTTCAGAATTTCCGCGTTGTCGGTCAGCTCGGGGCTTTCGAACACCTGGCGGATTTCGATTTCCGAGTCGCCGGGCATCGGATTCGGGCAACGCTTGACCCATTCGATCGCTTCTTCACGCGACTTCACGTTCCACATCCAGAAGCCGGCCACCAGTTCCTTGGTCTCGGCAAACGGGCCGTCGATCACGGTGCGGTTTTTGCCCGAAAATTTAACGCGCGCGCCTTTCGAGCTCGGGTGGAGGCCTTCGCCCGCCTGCATCACGCCCGCTTTCACGAGCTCTTCGTTGTACTTCATCATGTCTTTCAGGAGCTTCTCGTCGGGCATCACGCCGGCTTCCGAGTCTTTGGTAGCTTTCACTATGATCATGTATCGCATTGTCATGTCTCCTATAGTCCGCTGCTGTTGTGCAGGCGCTGTTCGACCTTTCGCCGGCTGCCCGGCTTTTCGGTCGTGTCGGCCGCGAATTCCTCGAGGTCGAACATTCGGCGAAGTTCGCATTCGCTCTGGGCGCCGTGGCGACCCGGGGCGTCAACCTTCACGAATCGCTTGGTCCATTCGATCGCTTCCGCCTGCGAACCGGCCTGGATGATCGCGTAGCCGGCGATCAACTCCTTGGTCTCCGCAAAGGGGCCATCGGTCACCGTGCGTTTTTTCCCGGCGTAGCGAACGCGAAAACCCTGCGCACTCGGCTGCAGCCCCTCACCCGAAAGAATTACGCCCGATTTCGTTCCTTCTTCGAAAAACGCTCCCATCTCGGTCAGGAATTTCTCGTCCGGCAGGGCGCCCTTTTCGGTTTCCTGGTCGGCCTTGAGCAAGCCCAGAAACCGCATCGCGCCGGGTTTCCTGACGGGCGGGGTCGCGCGGAACTGCTCCTCTTTCTCCCGCCATCCGTCGGGTTTCTCCGCGGGATCGACCGGGAAGTCGGTCAGTTCGAAGAGCGGGCGAACCTCGACCTCTCCCTCCTGGAAGGGAATGCGCCGGGCCCAGTCGAGAGCCTCGTCTCGCGACTTCGCCTCGATCAGCCAGAAGCCGCCGACCAATTCCTTGGTTTCGGCGAAGGGGCCATCGGTCACTTTGAACTTCCCTTTGGCGTAATGGACGCGTGTGCCTTTTGAACTCGACTCGAGCTTGTTGACCGCGAGCAGCGCGCCGGCCTTGGTCAGTTGTTCGTTGTATCTGGCCATTTCGGACATAGCTTGCTCGTCCGGCATGATGCCAGCCTCGCAGTTCGGGGTGGCTTTGACGATCATCATGAAGCGCATGGTGCTATCTCCTTGTTGTGTCAGTCAAAATCAGGCAGCTTCGCCGCCGTTGTTACCCAATAGTCGAATGGCCAACGCGGATTTCGACAACCGTCAGGCTATTTTTTTAATTCGGCGAGCCGGCGCTCGATAAACCGCCGCTCGGGTCCCTGACGGGTTAGAGCCAGCGCGCGTTGGTAGGATTCCCGCGCCTCGCCATTTTTACCGAGGCGCCGGCACAGGTCGGCGCGGGCCGCGTGCGCCAGCCGGTAATCGGCGAGGTCCCCGCCCGCAAGTAGCGCGTCGACGAGCGTCAGCCCGGCCGCGGGTCCGTCGCGCATCGCGACTGCCACCGCGCGGTTCAGTTCGACGACCGGCGACGGTTCGACTGCGACCAGCAAATCATAGAGCCCGACGATCTCGGCCCAGTCGGTCGCTGCCGCGCTGGTCGCATCCGCGTGCACGGCGGCGATCGCCGCCTGCAGACAATACGGGCCGGGCCGGCGCAACGGCAGCGCACGCTCGACGAGCGCGACGCCTTCATCGATGAGCGCGCGGTTCCACTGCGTGCGATCCTGCTCGTCGAGCAAGATGAGATCGCCCGACGGCGACGCGCGCGCCGTCCGGCGCGATTCGTGCAGCAGCATCAACGCGAGCAGCCCCATCGCCTCGGGTTCGGGCAAGAGCTCGACCAACAGGCGCGCGAGCCGGATGGCCTCGCCCGACACGTCATGCCGCGTCAGCGAGTCGCCCGAGGACGCGGAATAGCCTTCGTTGAACACGAGATAGATCACGCGCAGCACGCTGTCGAGTCGCTCCGGCAACTCTTCCGCGGTGGGCACCGAATAGGGAATTTTCGCATCGCGGATTTTGTTTTTCGCGCGCACGATGCGCTGCGCGAGCGTCGGCGCGCCGGTCAGGAATGCCGCCGCGATTTCTTCCGTCGTCAGGCCGCATACTTCACGCAGCGTGAGCGCTATTTGTGCGTCGGCCGGCAGCGCCGGGTGGCAGCACGTGAACATCAGCCGCAGCCGGTCGTCTTCGATATCTTCGGCGTCGGCGGTGGCGCTCTCGTCGGCGATATTCTCGATCTGCTCTTCGTCAAGCGCATCGAAGCGCGCGCGCCGGCGCAGGCCGTCGATCGCTTTGAAGCGGCCTGCCGACACCAGCCACGCGCGCGGATTCGACGGGACGCCTTCCTGCGGCCACTGCTCGAGCGCAGCGCGGAAAGCATCGTGCAGCGCTTCCTCCGCGACGTCGAAATCGCCGAGCAGCCGAATCAGGGTGGCGAACACGCGGCGCGACTCGGCGCGGTAAACGCCGTCGACGACTTCGCGCATATTCTTGTTGGTGTTCTCGCCCATCGCTTCGCAGTCCCTGTGCGGCGCTAGTGTAAACGAGGTGGCTTATTCTTTCTGCGGCGGTGCGGCGGCCGGCGCTGGCGTCATGGTGACCGGCGCGGGGCCGTGATAGGTTACCAGCGGTAGCCGGCGCCCACCAGGAAGACGTCCATATCGTGGTGTGCGGGCGGAAATAACTGGCGGACGCCGCCTGATTTCGCTGTAGTAGAAGTACGTCGTCTGACCAAGCCGGGCGCAAAATGCATTAAAACAAACGGAATGATTCGGCATACCCGCAGTCCTACTGTAGTCAATATTACAATTCGGAGATGCATGCCAATTAGATTCAGCATTATGTATGCCGTCTTTGCCATGTTCACCGTGGCCATGCCGTCTGCGCGGGCCCTCGACCAAACCTGTCATACGAGCAGCGATTACGACCTCACCGTGACGGACGCAGCGCTCCAGTTCGAGCGCAAGAACGCGTCGGGCCGGCGGCTGGAGATGCGCAAGGGCGCACTGGCGGTAAACAGCCAGGCGGTCGCGCTGGGCGCGGGCGATCGCCAGCGCGTTGCCGCATTCGAAAACCGCGTGCGCGAACTCGTGCCGAAAGTGAAAACGATCGCGCAGCGCGGCGTTGATCTCATGGTGGTCGCAGTCCGCGAGGAAGCCGTCAGCGCGTCGCCGGGGTCGGCGGCCAACCGGCAGGTCAACGCGCGGGTCGATGCGCGCGCGCAGGAGCTTAAAACGAAGATCGCGCGCAGCGTAACGAGCAAGGAGTGGCACGCCGAAGCGCTGCAGGGTTACATGGCGGTGCTACTGTCCGATGTCGCGCCGTTGATTGCCGGCGACCTCGCGCAGCAAGCCGTCGACCGCACGCTCAAGGGCGATCTGGCCGGAGTGGTCGCGCTGAGGGACCGGGCGATCGCACTGCGCGCCTCGCTCGAAACGCGCATCCGCGACAAGCTCGAATTGCTGCAACCGGACATCGCGAAACTGTGCCCGTCGCTGCGCGAACTCGACCGGCTCGAAACCGGCATGACCCAGGGGTTGCCGGACGGCACCCGGCTTAACCTGATCAAGGTCGACTCCTGATTATTTTCGCGCGGCTGTCGAATTCCGGCTGGACCGTTCGACTAAAGAGTGCCTAACGCGATGAAACGCGTGATGCGCTGTCACGATTTTGGGCCAGAACGCGAAGCAAGACACGCGACTTAGTCATTCTAAGTAAGTGGCTTGCGACAAAGTTATGAGCCAAAACTCGTGCCAGCCCGAAGGGTTGCAGCCAGAATCGGCGATGGCGGCGTTGCTCGTCTTGGCAATAGAACGACTATTGCCTTCACCGGGCGCCTTGCCATCACCAATTCTGGCTGCAACGCACACGTGTTTCATCGTGTTAGGCACTCTAGATTATCAGCCACCGCAATCATCAAGGAATTCGCCATGTTGAGCCGCCTGCAAGCCGCACCCCGCGCCGGAAAATACTGCGCGTATTTAGTGTTGTTATTGATGCCGGGATCTTTTGTCGTGCTGCCGCTCTGGTGGCTCGCCCGAACGTTCAGGCCACTGGCGGCCAGATGCGCTGCCCGATCGCCGGCGAGCGCGGCGCGTGCGTGAGATGCGGCCGTACGCGACCCATCCATGTCTCGGGGTCGCGCGCATCGGCTTCGTGCGGCGCAAAATGGCACTCGCGCAATGCGAGCGAAGCGAACTCATGGAGTATTGCGTGCTTGTACTCGCCGGCCGTGGCCAGCATTTTGCGCGCGCCCATGCAGCCGGGCATTTTCGCCAGCAGCGGCAGGCGCTCCTGCGCGTACCACGCGCCCAAGTCGTCCTCGACCGCCGCATTCGCCGCGTTGTAGTTGCCGAGCTGGATCGCGGGCCCGGTCGCGAGGCCGGGGCCGCGCTGCGCGGCCGCCGGTCCGTCGATGCGCACTTCTTCGCCGAAAATGGCTGACGAGGAATTCCGGCGCATGCCCATAAACTCTTTGGTCTGGGCGCTCTGCCGCGTCAATAGCTGGCGCGGGCTCGGGTTGAAGAAGGTGTGCGTGCTGTTGCCGCCGAACAGCGCGAGGTAACCGGGATGCGTGCCTTCGCGCGTGAGCTCGTAATGCGCGGCCCACAGGTAACCCGGACGCGCGAGCTTTTCCGGAATGTGCACCTCGTGAAACCACTCGAGATAGGCCGCGCGCTGCGCCGCCGCTATGTCGTACCAGATCGCCCAGATGCCGCGGTCCATGCGTGCCTCCTGTCAGTAGCGACAGTGTAATGCAGCCGGCGACGCGATCCTGAATCGATTCCGCATTGGCACTGAATTACGTGCGCGTTACGCGGGACGGTTTGCCGGATCGGCGGCGTAATCGCGTTGCGGAATTCGATTTGCGGCTGCCTCGGGGGCTTTTGCCGAGCTCTGATTTCAACGCGTTGAGCGCGAGCGATGACTCGCCTTTGCGCCAGACCAGACAGGTCGTGACATTGCCCTCGCGGCCGGTCAACGGATAGAGCGCAAGGTTTTCGGCGCCGCGCACCGTGTCGAGCACCGAGCGCGGGATGAAGGCGATCCCGGTGCCGGAGGCTGCGCACGCGACGATCGCATGGTACGAGCTCAATTCCAGCACGCGTTCCGGCACGAGATCGTCCGCCGCGAACCACGCCTGCAGGCGGCGCCGGTACGCGCATCCCGCGGGGAATGCAAGCACCGTATCGGCGCGCACGTCGCGGGCGCGCTGGATCCTGGCGTGACCGGTATGCGCAACCACGACGAGCTCCTCTTCGAATGTCGGCATCACGTCGAGCTGGGATGCGCCGGCGGATTCGACCACGAATGCCGCGTCGAGCTTGCGCCCCAACACGCCTTCGAGCAGCGCATCGTTGGTGCCCGTCGTCAGTTCCACCCGCACCGCCGGATATGCCGCGTGATAGCGGGACAGCAGCGGCGGCAGACGGCTCGCGGCGATGCTTTCGAGCGTGCCGACCCGCAGCGCCCCGCGCGGCGTTCCGCCGAGCACCGCCTCGCGCGCCTGCCCCGACAGCTGCAGCAACTGCTCGACGTAATCGCGGAACAACTCGCCCGCGGGCGACAGGATCAGGCGGCGCTTGTCGCGAATGAAGAGCTGCGCGCCGAGCGACGCTTCGAGCTGCTGGATGCGGGTCGTCACGTTCGATTGGACGCGATGAAGTTTCTTCGCGGCGGCGCTGATGCCGCCCTCGTCGACGACTGCTTTGAAAAACTGGAGCGCGGCAAAATCCATGTTTCTTATTTTAAGATGAAATTGATCACAATTATTCATTTTTAATTATGGATGGTCAATTCTAAGATGGGGCCGGTCAATCAGGCGCATAGAGGCAACGGGCCATCATGGATCGGATGTCGGGAAACCGGATCGCTGGCGCGGCCATGCTCGCGCTGGCGGTGGCGATGGGCGTGGGGCGGTTTGCGTTCACTCCGCTGCTGCCCATGATGCAGGACAGCTACGCGTTGACGGTTGCCGACGGCGCATGGCTCGCGACCGCGAATTACGCCGGCTATCTCGCCGGCGCGTTGGCCGCGCTGGCGCTGCCGGTCTCCGCGGCCACCGCGATAACCGGCGGCATGCTCTTGATCGGCCTCACGACACTCGGCATGGGCTGCACGCACGAATATTCGCTGTGGCTTGCGCTGCGGGCTCTCGCGGGCGTGGCAAGCGCGTGGGTGATGATTTACGTGTCGGCATGGTCGCTCGGACGACTCGCTGCGCTCGGCAAGCCGGCATTGAACGGCCGGATATTTGCGGGCGTGGGATTGGGCATCGCCACTGCGGGTCTCGCAAGTCTCGCGATGATGTACTCGCATAGGAGCGCGGCGTCGGCGTGGGGCGCATTTGGCGCGGGCTCGCTACTCGTCGCCGCGTTAGTGGCGCCTGTTTTTATCACACCACCTTCGGCGGCAGCGCGGACTGCTCCATCATTGCCGCGCCAATCCGTGCGGTGGGACAGCGAGTCGATGCGCCTCGTCGGTTGCTTTGCGACGAGCGGATTCGGCTACATAATTCCCGCGACGTTTCTGCCGGCGATGGCGAAGGAGGTCATTTCCGACCCGGCGATTTTCGGCTGGTCGTGGCCTGTATTCGGCGCCGCCGCGCTCGTCTCGACCTTGGCCGTGAGTGCATTTCGTCCCGTCGGAAATCGCCGCTTGTGGGCCGCCAGCCAGTTGCTCATGGCCAGCGGCGTGGCGCTGCCCGCGCTCTGGCATTCGATGACCGCGATTATTCTGGCCGGACTGCTCGTCGGCGGCACGTTCATGGTGATCACGATGTCAGCCGTCCAGGCAGCGAGGGCGATTGCGGGAGCGCAACCCGTCGGCTTGCTGAGCGCGATGACCGCGGCGTTCGCGATCGGCCAGCTGCTTGGCCCGCTGAGCGCGCGCGCGTTGCTGAATACCGGCGGCGGTCTGGCGTCCGCGCTGCTGATCGCCAGCGGCGTGCTCGCCGCCGGCGCTTGCGCGCTGTTTGAACGCACACCCGCCCGCCGTGGTATCGACCTTAAGCAGATTTGAATATCACTCAAAACCGGAGCACTCGCATGCGGCTATTCTTGAATCAGGCTTCGCCATACGCGCGGCTCGCGCGGGTGGTAGTGCACGAAAAATGTCTCGCCGATCAGGTGGAACTGGTGTGGACCGATCCGTGGGCGTCGCCCCCGGAATTGCTCGCGGTCAATCCCGCGGCGAAAGTCCCGGCGCTGGTCACGGACGACGGCCGGTCGATCGTCGACAGCGTGTGCATTTGCCTGTTTCTCGACGAAGCGGGCCGGGGCGCCACGCTCTTTCCGCGTGGAATTCCGGTGCTGATGAAGTACGGGCTCGGGCGCTCGCTGATCGACGCCGCGTTCGGTGTGACGATCGAAAGGCGTTACGCGCATCCGCAAGGGACGGCGATTTTGGCGGAGCGTTGGCTCGCCGCAGTCGAGCGCACGATCGTGGCGCTCGCGCAAGATGCGGACATGCCGGCTTCACGCGGGCAACCCGACATCGGCGACCTCGCGATCGCCGTCGGGCTAGCCTATATCGATTTCCGTCTGCAGGCAGTGCGCTGGCGCGAGAGCGCCCCCGCACTTGCCGGCTGGCTCGACGCAATCGGCGAACGGCCGTCGCTGCGCGTTACCCGGCCCGAATAGCGGGTTTTTATTGCGCCGCGATGTGCGCGTTGCCGATCACGCGCGCGTATTTGGTTACCTCCTGCTGAAACATGGTCGCTAATTCCTGCGGCGTGCTGCCGACCGGCTGGCCGCCTTCCTTCGCCATGTAGCTTTGCACTTCCGGTGATTTGAGGGCCTTGAGGATCTCCGCATTCAGCTTGTCGACGATGGCTTTCGGCGTGCCGGCCGGCATGAACATCGCATACCAGTTGTCGACGTCGAACCCCGGATACATCGAATTCATCGTCGGCAGATCGGGATAGGCGGCCGCCCGTTTTGCGGTGGTCACGGCGAGCGCCCTGACCTTGCCGGATTTAAGATGCGGCGCCGCGGACAGCGCAGTCGCAAACTCGAAATCGACTTCGCCGCCGATCAATGCAGTGATCGCTGGACCGCCGCCTTTATACGTGACGTTGACCGTGTGCAGCCCGGTTGCCTGGTTCAGCATTTCGACCGCGAGAAAGCTGGTCGTGCCGGCGCCGTTCGAGCCGGCCGTCAGCTTGTCGTCTTTCCTGGCGAGCGCGACGAGCTCATGTACCGACTTCGCCGGTACCGTTGGATGGACGACGAGCAATAGCGGCACCGACGAGATCCACGAAACCGGTATCAAGTCCTTCACTGGGTCGAATGCGATCGTTTTCTTGTAGAGCGTGACGTTAACGGTCAACGATGCCGTGGTGAATAAAATCGTATAGCCGTCGGGCGCCGCCTTCGCCACCTGGTCGGCGCCGATCAGGCCCGCGGCGCCGGGCCGGTTATCGACGACGAAAGTCTGGCCCATGCTTTCGTAAAATTTTTTCGACAACAGCCGGCCCTGGATATCGGTGCCGCCGCCGGGGCCGAACGGCACGACGATGCGCACCGGCTTGTCGGGCCACTCCTGGCTGTATGCGCTGTTGAAAACAAGCAGTCCGGCGAGCACTACTGCGCGGCCCGCGTAGCGCGCGTGAAGCGAAAATGGTTTCATGGCTGTTCCTTCCGAATGGCAGATTGAAATAAAAGGCTAGGCCATTCCGCCGCGAAAGTCTTTACGTTGCACTGCGTACGGCGGACCCCTTAAGAAGCGGGCCTACGCAGACGTAATTTTTATGTGCGCGCGGTCGGTGCGCCGGTGGAGTCCTGATCCGCCGCGAGCCACGCGTGCACCTGCGCGACTACCGCGGCGCCTTCGCCGACCGCGGCGGCTACTCGCTTGGTCGAGCTCGCGCGCACGTCGCCGATCGCGAACACGCCGGGAATCGAAGTCTCGAGCGGATAAGGCGCCCGCGCTGCCCGGCCATGCCCCGTCTTCGGCGCCTGCGAGATCGAGACCCGTGCACACGAAACCTTTGTCGTTCAACTTAATGCCGCAATCGGCGAGCCACGTTGTGTTGGGGTCGGCCCCGACAAACAGAAACACGCGCCGGATCCGCTTCGATTCTTCGTGCCCGTTCCTGCGGTGACGCCAGCGCACGCCGCTTACGCCTTCCGCGCAGCCCTCGATCGCGCAGATCTCGGTTTCGGTGTGCAAGGTGACGTTCGGCAGCGATCCGATGCGGTCGACCAGATATTTCGACATGTTCTTGCCGAGGTCATTGCCGCGGATCAGCAGATGCACGTGCGCCGCGTGGCTGGCGAGAAATACCACTGCCTGTCCCGCCGAGTTGCCACCGCCGACGAGGGCTACTTCTTCCTGAAGGCACAAGCGCGCCTCGATCGGCGACGCCCAGTAATAAACGCCGCGCCCCTCGTATTGCGGCAGATCGGGAATCGCCGGACGCCGATAGCGCGCGCCGCTCGCGATCACCACCGTGCGCGCGGCAATGCGCGAGCCGCAGTCGAGGTCGAGCTTGACCGGCGAGCCGGTACAGTCGAGCGTCTTCACCGCGACCGGCACGGCGACGTCCGCGCCGAATTTCTGCGCCTGCACGAATGCGCGCCCGGCGAGCGCCTGGCCTGAGATTCCCGTCGGGAAGCCGAGGTAGTTTTCGATGCGCGAACTAGCACCGGCCTGCCCGCCGATCACGCGCGTGTCGAGCACGATCGCCGACAACCCCTCGGAGGCCGCGTACACCGCAGTCGCGAGGCCCGCCGGTCCCGCCCCGACGATGGCGACGTCGTAGACATGGTCGGGATCGAGGTTGGGATAAAGACCGAGGCGGTGCGCGAGCTGCTGCTCGGTCGGGCACTTGAGTACTGTGCCATCGGGCAACACGACCAGCGGCATTTCTTTCGCGCTCGGCGCATGTATTTTCATGATTTCGTCGGCCGCGTGATCGCGCGCAGGATCCATTACCGTATGGGGATGGCCGTTGCGCGACAGAAATCCCTGCAGCCTCAGCATGTCGGGGTCGCCGGGAGTGCCGATCAATACCGGGCCGCCCGCGCCGGTTTCGATGAGGCCCACGCGGCGCAGAATCAATGCGCGCATCACGCGCTCGCCGAGTTCCGCTTCGGCGATCACGAGCGCGCGCAACGACGGCGGATCGATCAGCAGGGCTTCGACGTCATCGATCGCGCGGCCGTCGACGAGCGAGGGCCGTCCCGACAATTGGCCGACTTCGGCCATGAACTGGCCCGGGCCGTGCTCGACGATAGGCGCGTCCTTGCTCAACGCGTTCCTGCGCGTGATCGACACGCGCCCGCGCAGCAGCACGAACATGCCCGGCCCCGTCTTGCCCGCCTCGACCAGGTATTCACCCGCGCGCCACGTTTTCACAGTGCCGAAACGGCGCAGGCGTTCGATTTCGGCGGTCCCGAGTTGCGGAAACATCTGCTCGCGGCGCAATTCGAGATGATGCGGCAGCGGCGTCATTACCTGCGCGTGCGGTTCACCATTGTCGTCGGGATGGGCGACGTCGATCACGAGCGGCTTGTCGTGCGCGTTGCTCATCGCGAACCTCTGCGCGGCGTAAGCGGTGTCTGGTTGCCGGTGAAGTCGAGCATCACTTCATCGACATAGCACCAGCCCCACGGGTCGTGCGGAAAAAACGATTCCATGATCGGATGTCCGGTTGCCTTGTAGTGTTTCGTCGCGTGCTTGTTCTTCGAGCTGTCGCAGCAGCCCACGTGGCCGCAGCTGCGGCAGATGCGCAGATGCACCCACGTGTCGCCGCTTTTCAAACATTCTTCACACCCGTCCGCGGATGGCGTGACGCTGCGTATCGTCGGGAGATGCGTGCATTTCATAAAGAGGCCTGTTGTCGCGGGAAGTTTCTGCAACCGACATTATTGTGCAGATTGCGCGGCGCGAGGCGAACAGAATGTTAACGCTCGCGATGTAAAAAATGCACTTGCGTGGTGCCGCGGCGTGGCGCGGCCACCGGCGGGATGGCATGATGCGGGCAGGGTTATTTTATTCAGAAACGGAGAGCGGCAACATGGGTGAAGCGCAAGGTAAGTGCGGCTGGGGCGTGGCAGGGCTGGGCTGGGTGGCGGGGGATTTCATCGTGCCGGCGATGGTGCAGCAGAAAGCGCGACTTGCGGGCTGCGTCGGCAGCACGCGGGAGAAATCGCAGGCGTTCGCGCAGCGTTTCGGTTTCGCGCGCGCGCATGACGACCTCGCCTCGCTGTTGCGCGATCCCGCTGTCGACGCTGTGTACCTGGCGCTGCCGAATTCGATGCATCATGAGGCCGTGCTCGCCGCGGCGCGCGCGAAAAAGCACATCCTGTGCGAGAAACCGTTCGCGATGAGCGTCGCGCATGCGCGCGAGATGGCGGCGGCGTGCCGCGACGCCGGCGTGATACTACGCATCGCCCACCAGATCCGTCTCGATGCGGCGGTCGTGCGCGCGCGCGAAATCGTGCGCTCGGGCCGGCTCGGGCGGCTTGCCGAAATCTCGCTCGAGCGCGGCTCGGCGAATCCTGCGCGCAAGACATGGCGGCTGGACAATAAACAGAGCGGCGTGATTTTCGACGTTGGCGTGCACCTCCTCGATCTGATCCAGTGGGTGAGCGGCCAGCGCTTTGTTGAACTCAGCGCGTTCAGCCATCCGGACCGCAAGCTCGGCAAGTCCGACGACACCGTGACCGTGCTGGGCCGCCTAGAGGGCGAATGCCATGCGCTCGCGCGCGCGACGCGCGAAGTCGCGAGCGCCGAGAACAACCTGATCATCGAAGGCGCGGACGCGACGCTGTTTACTTCGCCGCTGCGCTTCGCGAAAGAGCACGTCGTCAGCGTGCGCGACAAGAACGGCGTGACGGAAGAACGTTTTCCGGCGAGCCCCGCCTATGCGCTGGAAGTGAGCGCGTTCGAAGGCGAATTGCGCGGCGAGCGCAGCCATCTGCCGGATGGCGAAGACAGCCTGCAGACCGTCGCGGCGACGCAGGCGGTATTGCAGTCGATCGACGAGCGGCGCATCGTCACGGTACCTGCCACCGCCGAATAACGCGACTAGGTCATCTCAAGAAGCGGTTCGCCCTGATGTATAGAAGGGAGAAGAGACGCTGCGGCTCGGGGCAACGGCGGCCATTCATGCTTCGATACCTCAGCACGGACGGCCTCAAAGGATTTTGAGATGGCGGCTACGCCTTCGCGGTAATTAAACCGAGCACGTCAGCGATCACGTTGTTCGCGATCGCTTCGAGTTCCTGCGCGGTGCGGTTCTGAATCGGATGCGGCACCCACGCGACCGCGGCCTCGAGGCCGAGCGCTTTCATTTGCGCGGCGGCCGCGGGCTTGAAAGCTTCAGTGGCGACCGCACAGCCGGGGACGCCGCGGCGATCGAGATTCGACAAGTCGTGCAGACTGCACGACGTGCACGAGCCTCAGTCGGCGAGCCCGACGATGACTACGCCGCACTGCTCGACGATAGCCTGCACCACGGCTTCGGGCGCCGGCTTGGTATGCGTGCCCTTGGTGAAACGCGCGACCCTGAATTCGCGCCGGGTCAGTAGCCGCTCGATCGTATCGAGGAACTCGCTGCTGCGCTCCTTCGAAATCGACAGCAGGCCGATCGTCACGTCTTCGAGCTTCGCTGGCGGGACGCGTCGCGTGCGCCGTTCCGGCGCCAGTTCAGCCGTCGGGTCGAGCATGTGGTAAGTGGTCGCTTTCATGTGCCTATCTCCCGTGTAACGGTTTGCACTTCGGCTTTCTTGCGCTGCGCCGGCCAGCCGCCGATTACTGCCGACATGAGCCCGCCGCGGCCGCCCGCGCGCGCGACAAGCAGGCCGCCCTCGTTGAACTTGTCGACAACCTCGTTCGCGCGGGAGCGATCGATGCCTTCCTCGATGCCGAGCGCGCCCTCGATCAGATCTTTGCCCGGACGGCGCAACGCTGCGCGCAATCCCGCTTCGATTTCGGTGCGGCCCCAGCCGCCATTCTGAAAGATCGTGTAGTGATCCGGCGATATCACGAGGATCGCATTCGCGTATTCGCACAATTTCGGATGGCAGACGACCGAGAGCCCGAGTGCGAGCGATTTCGCGAGCCCCTCGGGCGTGCGCGATTTTCCGGCGGTAATACCCTGCACGCCGTCGCCATGGAACAGCGTCACCGTCGACGTGCCGGGCTTGAAGCCGCGCGCGACGTTGAGCGGTGTCCACGTCGGGTCGGATTCGTCTTCGGCAAAACAGAACGTGTACTTGCCGGGATTGCCGAGCACGGCGCGGTCGATCTCGCCGGGAATCCCGCCGCCGACGTTGCGGATCACGAGCTGCAGCGCGCGGCCTATCGTCGCGTTCGCGCGATTGCCCTGGCCCAGCGCGTTGCCGCCGCTGTTCATGCCGATGCGCTTGGCGATCGGCCCGTTGACGATGATGACCGGGCCTGAAAACCACAACGTGGCGAGCAGGCCGTGCATCGAGAATAGCGGGTCGAGCGCGGCTTCGATGACTGCGAGCACGACGGGGAAATATTCGGGACGGCAGCCCGCCATGACGGCGTTCGCGGCGGCTTTCTCGACCGTGCACTCGGCGAGATTGGGCGGAATCAGGCCGATGACTTCGTCGGGCTTGCGCGTGGTGCCCGACAACATCATCGCAACGCGCAACGGCGTCGGCGGCACGACCGGCAGCCCGTCGGTCCAGCCGCGGTCGTAGGCGACTTCGATCGAATCTTCCGCATCGGCAACGTCGATGCGGCGCGAGTGCAGTTTCAGGTCGCCGTGGGCGAGCCCGAGACGCTCCGGCATGCCGGGGTCCTGGGTGCGCGAGCCGCAGCCCGGCTGGAACGCCGGCAGCCCGGTGCCGAGCGCCGGCAACTGCGCGACGCGCTCCCATTCCGCGCGGTCCCACCCCGCGACGCGCGAAATCTCGCGGCCCGCTTCGAAGCGGATCAGCGTCGGCACCGTTTCGACCTTGAGCTGCCACGAGCGCTCGAGCGCAGTGTCGTCAGTCGCGCCGCCGAGCGATTCCGGAAATGCGGGATCGTCCTGGCTGTAGAGCGCGAGCGGCGCGCGCGCGCGGATTTGCGCCAGCACCGGCTCGACGAGCTTGCAGGTCTCGCATTCGCGCTTGACCACTGCTACCAATTCCATGCGTGCGCTTCCGAATCGAAAGAGAATCCGCATGTTCGCATACGCGGCGCGGCGCGGTAAAGTGCGGTATGCCGGCGGCTATTTCATCGGCGATAATAAGCGAACAAGGTGGCAAGTCCGCCTCGAACAGCCCGCAGGGAGAACTGGCTTATGGCTGCATCGATCGAACACGTGGTTCGCAATTTCACGCTGGGAATTCTGCTCGCGGCAGTCGGCGCGAGCGCGCAAGCCGAAGTCTGGATAGAAACCAGCCGCAACGACGACTATCTCGCGTACGCCGATCCGTCGTCCGTCCGCCGCGACGGCGACCTCGTCAAAATGTGGAGCATGTTCGACTATAAAAATCCGCAGCCGGGCATTCCGGGCAAGACCTATCTGTCGACGCGGCGGCATTTCGAGTACGACTGCAAGCGCGCGCGCGCACGGGCGCTCGCCGTCTCGTCGCACGCCGCCCGCCAGGGCAAGGGCGATGCGCTCGCGTCGGCAAGCGTCAAGTATGACTGGCGCGCGGTGGTGCCGGACAGCGCCGACGACTATCTGCTCAAGTTCGCGTGCAAGAAATTCGACGGTAAATAAACCAGCCAGGAGGAGAGCATGAAAATTTCGCTACCCGCATTGATCGCCGCCGTTTGCTTCGCCGCACCGTGGCAGGCGCAGGCGCAAAAAGTAAACCCGACCGATCCGCAACCCACGTGCCACATGTGTCCGGGCACGTTCATCCCGCTCGCCGAGCTCGAGGCTTATACGAAGAAGGCGATCGCCGAGAAGCTGGTCGACCAGCAGGTCAGGGACATCGACATCGGCAAGGCGCACATCGGCATCGGCATGGTCTATCGCGGCAAGCTCGACAAGCCAAACAAGGATTCGGTCGCCGAGCACGACCAGGTGAGCGAGGTGTACCACATCATTTCCGGCTCGGGCACGCTGGTGCTGGGTCCCGAAATCACCAACCGTCAGCGCCGTCCGGCCACCCAGCGCACAGTCGTCGAGTTCAATGGCCCCGGCAATAACGGCACTGAAATTCTCAACGGGATTTCGCGTGAGCTGAAGCCCGGCGATGTCGTAGTCATCCCGGCGGGCACCGGCCACTGGTTCACGAAAATCGACGACCACATCAGCTACCTGATGATTCGGATCGACCCGGACAAGGTCACGCCGCTGCGTGACGAGGCGAAGTCGAAGGATTACCTCTCGAAACCGGCCTCAAAGTGAGAAGGCCCGGGTTGAGGTAGAATATTTCAATAAGCTGCCCCAGGAATATTGAGCAGTTCGCAACCGCCCGCCACCGGGCTTCGATAACCGCATCACTTGATGGAGGCCCGCATGAACGCACCGCTATCCGCCGCACCGAAAATCGATTGTTCCGCCGAAGAATGGGAAGCCCGTGTTGACCTCGCGTGCGCCTATCGCGCCGTGGCGGCAATGGGCTGGCATCACAGCCTGATTTACAACCACATTTCGATGCGCGTGCCCGGCACCGAATCCCATTTCCTGATCAATCCGTTCGGCCTCCTCTACAACGAGATCACCGCCTCCAACCTGCTGAAGGTCGATCTCGATGGCAACAAGCTGATGCCTTCGCAGTATCCGATGCTGATGGCGGGCTTTGTCGTGCACCGCTCGATCCACATGGCGCGCGCCGACGCGCATGCCGTGATTCACACGCATTCCAAAGCCGGCGTCGCGGTGTCGTGCCAGAAGCAGGGGCTGCTGCCGATCAATCTCGGCGCTATGCACCTCCACGACAAGATCGCCTATTACGATTGTGAAGGCGTCACCAACGAAGCCGAAGAAAGCGAGCACATCGCCAAGGCGCTCGGCAATAAGAACGTCGCGATCCTGCGCAACCACGGTCTCTTGACCTGCGGCCCGACCATGGGACACGCGTTCCACCTGATGCGCCGGCTCGAAATGTCGTGCGAAACGCAGGTGATGGCGCAGTCCGGCGGCGCCGAGTTGATCTTCCCGCCGATGGACGTGGTGCAAAAAACCAGCAAGCAGACCACGCAATTGGTGCAGAAGAAAGAGAAAGACACCAACGACGGCCCCGCGATCATGTGGGCGGCGGTGCATCGCTGGATGGAGCAGATCGATCCCGGCTACAAGCACTGAGCGCGGCCTGGCCGCTGTAACACACCAACTTCGACACGGGCCCTGGCGGCCCGTTGTCGTTATACTCGCGGCCGCGTTGACATTTCCCGCGCTCGCGCAGCCTTACCCGGACAAACCCATACGCCTGTTGATTCCGTCACCGCCCGGCGGCGGCACGGATTTGCTCGGCCGCATCATCAAGGACGGCTTCACCGAAATGTGGGGACAGCCCGTCGTTGCTGACAATCGCGGCGGCGCGAGCGGCCGCGTCGCTGCTGCCGCCGCCGCGAAGGCGCCGCCCGACGGCTACACGCTTTTTTTCACTTATGGCGGTGTGCTGACCACCGGACTGCCAATGTTCGGCAAGCTGCCGTACGACCCGATCGAGGATTTCGCACCCGTCGCGATGATGGCGCACGTGCCGGGCGTGCTCATAGCGCACCCGTCTTTTCCCGCGAAGTCGGTCGCCGAGCTCATCAAGCTGGCGAAAGCCAAGCCGGGCGCGTTGACGGCAGGCGCTTCGAGCATAGGCACGAGCTCGCATCTGAACATGGAGTTGTTGAAGCTGATGGCGGGCATCGACGTACTGGTGGTCACCTATCCCGGCGATGCGCCCGCGCTGGTCGCGTTTATTGGCGGTCATGCGCCATTCGGCTTTGCCAGCACCGTCGTCTCGTTGCCGCATATCCAGGCCGGCAGGCTGAAGGCCATTGCGGTGGCCACCGCGCAGCGCGTGGCGAATCTGCCCGACGTTCCGACCATCGCGGAAAGCGGCGTGCCGGGCTATGAAGGGCTGCTCTTCTATGCGCTCGTTGCGCCGGCGAAAACGCCGCCCGCGATCGTCAACAAGCTGCACGCTGCGGTCACGCAAATCAAGCAGAAGCCGGCCGTCAGGCAGCTTATGTCGACGCTTGGCGCAGTCCCGATCGATATGACGCCCGCCGAACTCAGAGTGTTTCTCAAGCGCGAGCTCGATAAATGGACCGAGGTCATTAAGGCGCGCGGCATTAAGCCGGAGTGATGGGAATATATCCGGCGCTTCCCGCTCCGTTCGCCCTGATGTATAGAAGGGCGCCCAGTGTTTGAGCTGCAGCGCAGTGCTTCTATACATCAGCACGAACAGACTTGACCAGAAGTCATTGAGTACGACCGAAGGAAGCCTATGGACATCGGCACATTCCTGCTCATGCAATCGCCGGCGGGCCGTCCGTCGCAGGAGGTTTACGCGCGCGGCATCGAGCAGGCGCAGGCCGCCGAAGAGCTTGGCTACCGCAACGTGTGGCTGGGCGAGCATCATTTCTCGACTTACGGTTATCTCTCGCGGCCGTGCCAGCTCGCGACGTACATCGCGGCCAAGACGACCAAGCTCAGAGTGGGCACCGCGGTGATCGTGGTGCCGCTGCATCATCCGCTGATCATCGCGGAGGAAATCGCGATGCTGGACATTCTGTCGGGCGGGCGTCTGGACGTCGGGCTTGGGCGCGGCTACCAGCGCTACGAATTCGAACGCTTCGGTTTAGAGCTCGACTCCGGCGGCCAGCGCTGGGACGAATCGATCGACATCCTGCTGAAATCGTTCGTAGGCAAGCCGTTCAGCTATGAGGGCAAGCTGTTTCCGATTCCCGAGACATCCGTGTATCCGCAGCCGATGCAAAAGCCCCATCCGCCGATCTGGATCACGGCGCAAAGCGCGTATTCGATCGAAGCGGCGGTGAAGCGCGGCTTTAACGTCCTGACCGGCGGTTTCGGTGTGCCGATCGAGCGCCTCGCGGAATTCGGCGGAATATTTAACCGCGTGGTCGCGGAAGTGAAGCCGCCCAAACCGCCGCGCGTCGGCGTGCAGCGGGCCGTCTACGTGACGAAAGACGCCGCGGATGCGCGCGACGCCGCCGAGCAAGCGAGGTGGAACATGCGCGTTACGCTAAGCCTGCGCAACAACTACGAGCGCGTCGAGAACGGCAACGCCGTGCCGGTTCCCGCCAAAACCGAACCAACGATCGATGAGCTCATCGACCGCTATCTGGTGATCGGCACTCCCGACACCGTGATCCGCCAGATCAAGCGCGTGAAAGAGCTGGTCGGCATCACGCACTTCAACTGCAGCTTCTGGTTCGGCGACCTGAGCCAGGCGCGCGTGCTGCGCTCGATGGAGCTGTTCGCCAAGGATGTAATGCCGGCGGTCGAGTGAGCACGTCAGACGTCACTGCTTGTAACGAACTTTGATGCCTCCATGCTTGCTGCAGGTGTTTTTCTTCGTGTAGCTGTACACGCCGTCGTTGCATTGCGCCACGGCCGCCTTTTTCGTGGTTTTCTTGGCTTTTCGTTGACGCTGGTCGCGCATTCGTCACGACGTCTTTGATTCTGCGCCTGGAGATTTCCCGACAGCGGTTTGCGCCCCCGACGGTTCGTTGTAAGCTCCTCGTCCATGCCGGCAGACGAAATGACATTGCGATCGGGCGACGGCCCCACCACCCGGATCGGTTACGTCAATGCGAACCGGCAAAAATGCCATGGCACTTTCGGCGTTTACGGCACCGACCACAATCAATACGCATACCGGCTCGAGTGCCTGCAGTGCGGTTACGTCTATGGCGCCAACGGCAGCGACATCGCCGCGCGGCTGTGCCCGCAATGCCAGGGCGGCGTGGACGGCATCCAGTACTGGCTGCCGGATATCAGCCCCAAAGCGTTCAAGCTCACCGACAAATAGCCGATGCGCGAGCTAACCCCCTAGCTGCTGAGCAGTGTGCTGGCCGGCATATCCGCCGGCGCTTCGGCGCAGATCTACGAATGCATAGACGCCGGCGGCAAGGTGGAATTCGCGCAGAAATGCACGCCGGGCACGATGAGGCAGCGAGAAGTCGCCAAAGCCGGCGCCGGTAATGTCGATGGAGCGGCACCGCCGCAGACTTCATACAAGGAGCAGGAACACGCATTTCGCCAGCGGCAGTTCGAGCGCGAGCAGCAGGAGGCCAAGGCCAACGCAGCGGCAAAGACCGCCGAGAGAAACTGTGCTTCGGCGCGCGCGCACCTGGTATCGCTTGAAAATGCTCGCCGCGTGAGAGCCGGCAGCGATCCGCAAACGGGGCAGCCGCGCTATCTCGACGATGCGGAGCGCGTGGCCGCAGTGCAGAAAGCGCGCGACAGCGTAGCGGCGAATTGCAAATGAGCTACTGCGGTTGCAGCTTCGCTGCAGCTACCACCTTCCGCCAGCGCAGAATTTCCTCGCGCAGAAAAGTCGCGTAATCCAGAGACGACATCGGTGCGGGGTCGAGACTCAAAGTCGAATACTGCTCGCGAATTTCAGGTGACGCGAGGGCTTTGGCAATAGCGGCTTCGAGACGCGTGATCGGCGCGGCGGGTGTTGCAGCGGGAGCGAGCAGACCATAGCGCGTGTCGACGACGACATCCGGATAGCCCGCCTCGGCAAACGTCGGCGCATCCGGTAGCGCACGCGCGCGGCGCGGACTCGCGATCGCGAGCACGCGGACTTTGCCCGCCTTGATTTGCCCGATCGCGCCCGGCGCCGAAATGAACATCGAATCCACGTGCCCGCCGATCACATCGGTCAGCGCGAGCGACGCGCCTTTGTACGGAATGTGCACGATGTTGATCGCCGCCGTCTGCTTCAAGAGCTCCGCGCCGAGATGCAGCGAGCCGCCGGTGCCCGACGAGCCGTGCGTCAATTTGCCGGGGTTCGCTTTGGCGAGCGCGATGAAGTCCTTGACGCTGCGCACCGGGACCGTCGGGTTCACCACGAAAATGATGTCGCTGGTCGCGAGCGAGCCGACCGGCGTGAAATCGCGGATCGGATCGAACGGCAGCTTCGCGTACGTGCTCGAATTGATCGAGAACGACGACGAGATGACCACCATCGTATAGCCGTCGGGCGGCGCTTTTGCGACCGCGTCGCAGCCGATGATGCCGTTGGCGCCCGCGCGGTAATCGATAACGAACGGCTGGCCGAGGAATTCGTAGAGTTTTTGCGCGGCGGGCCGCACGGCGAGATCGTTGGGGCCGCCCGGCGCGAACGGCACGATGATGCGCACCGGTTTCGTCGGAAAGTCCTGCGCCTGCGCGAAGTGCCCCGGCGCGGCGAAGAGCGCGCTCGCGGCCAGCATTGCCCGCACGGCATGTTGTGCGGTCGTCGTCCTTCGCATGGTGTTTCCTCGCTACAGAATTGTTTGATGCAGCACTTTAACCCGCCGGCGCCACAAGCGCGAAGCCCCGCGATGATGTCGCAGGGCTTCGCAGGTTGCCACTTCACGTGGCGTAGGTCGATCACGTCGCCGTGATCCATGCCGGCTTCAGCGCCGGCTTCTAGAGTCTAGCTGTGGGAAGTGTCATCTATAGTTTGCCTCCGTTGCAGCTTGGTATGGTGATACAGCCCCGATTCCACGAGACGGAATGTCCTCAAACTCGCTTCAAGGTGGTCGCCGCACGTTCGCATCAGGTACACCCGGCAGAGGGGCGCGCACAACAGCGAAACAAGACTGCAGCAGACCTGTGCATCAATGGTTAGTCTGGGAACTTCCGCCCCGTTTTATCGAAGCACTTTCAGTAAACTCCTCGCGCGCAGGCGCGTCAAGCGTAATGCAAACTTTTTTTTGCGTGACTGTGACATCGATCAAACAGTTCAACTTTTCGCCGAAAAAATATTCAGCCGCTTCAAGGACCGGAATAAAAATTGCGGGTGCGCCGCGGCTCGTTGTTGCCGTAAGTTGTCGCTGACTTAAGCCGCAATGCAGCACGCGGATCTGGACTAATTCCACATCCGCGTGAAATTTGACTAAGCACGCACTAATATAGGCACGGCGCACTTGGCGCCAGTCAACCGGATCGGATCCCACTATGGAAAGCCAACTCGCACTGGTCGATCAGGCCAAAAGCACGCTCGTCGATCTCGCCATCAAATTCGGGCCCAAGGTCGTCGTCGCCATTCTCATCCTTATCGCTGGCATTTACGCCGGCCGCGCGCTCGGGCGCATGTTCGACCGCTCGCTCGGCCGCATGCATCTCGACCCGCCGGTGCGCATCCTGCTCGTGCGCGTCCTGCGGCTGATCGTGCTGGCGCTGTTCATGATCATGGCGCTGCAGAATCTCGGGGTCGAGTTGCTGCCGCTGATCGCCGGCCTCGGGGTGGCGGGCGCGGGTATCGCGCTGGCAACGCAGGGCGTGCTCGGCAACATCGTGGCGGGCCTCACGATCATCTTCACGAAGCCGTTTCGCGTCGGCGAATACATCGCCATCGTCGGTGTCGAAGGGCAGGTCGAGTCGATCGAGCTGTTCAGCACGCGCTTGAGCCACACGGACCGGTCTATCGTCGTCGTGCCCAACCGCAAGATCGTCGGCGAGATCATGCACAACTACGGCCAGATCCGGCAGTTGAACCTGACCGTCGGCATTGGGCGCGCGCGCGACCTCGACGCCGCGCTCGCCGCCGTACAGGCCGTGGTGGACGCGAATCCGCTGCTGTTGAAAGAACCGGCGCCGGTCGTCGGCGTGACCCGGCTCGGCACCGGCGCCATCACCATTGCCATCGCGCCCTGGGTGAAAGTGGTGGATTACGTGGCGGCGGGCGGCGACCTCAATCGCGCGATAGTCGACAAGTTCGCGGCGAGCGGCATTCAGTATCCCGCGCCGCCTTTCGAGATACGCGCCGCCTGAGTCGCGCTTACTCCGGACCGACGAACCCGATATAAGCGCCGCAGGCTTCGGCGGGCGTCGCGAGCATGGCGTGCTCGCCGTTGGCGCGCACGCCGCGCACGAGCGGCGGCAGGCCTTGCTCCTGCATCCAGCGCGCGGCCGCGCCCATGCCGGTCGTGCGATAGAGCGCTTGGAACGGGCCCGGGCCGCGGCGTTCAAGCGCATCCATCGCCGGTCCTGCCGCATACGGCGTCGCGATGCCCAGCCCTGTGGGTCCGAGCTCGAACACTGCCATGTCCGACATGATCACCGTGCCCTTGTGGAGCTTCGGTTGGGGCATGCCCAGCACTTTTGCATATACCGCCGCCTCGGCTTCCGCATTGCGCGTGACGATGTAAGCGCGCTCGAGCTTGTAGACGCCGTTCGGGTGATTGCCGGCTTTCGGCACCTGCTTGCGGCGATCTGCGACCGCCGTCAGCTGCTGGATGAACACCAGCGGCAGCGGGTTCTGGGGCCCGGGCGTTGCGACTTTCCAGCGCAGCTCCTGCCCCGTCGGCGCGCGCCGGCTGCCCTCGACCGGATCGCTCACGTCGACGCCGCGCCCGCGCATCGCCTTTATCTCCGCGGCAAGATCATCCGTTTGCAGCACGACGTAGCGGATGCCGCCGCCCGCCGCGATGAATTCCGCGAGCGTCGCATTCTTGCTGCCGGGTTTGCTCGACGACGCGCGATGCTCCGCCTGGTCGCGTATCGAGAGCAGCTCCACGTAATCGTCCTCGTTGAATGCAATAGCGTTGTGCGTACCCTTGCCCGGATGCGCGCCGCCCTCGAACATGTTGAAGCCCAGCTTCTTGAACTGCGCGATGCCGGCGCCCAAGTCGGGGACGCAGATGGTTACATGGTCGATACGGGTGAACATTTGCGTCTCCGGAACGTTGATTGTTGATGGGTAGCGCTGCTTATTCGGCGCGAGCGCCCGAGAGCTGGATCACTTTTGCCCATTTCGCGATGTCCTGCTTGATGAAAGCGCCGAATTCTTCGGGCGTCGTCGGCACCAGCTCGACACCCTGCACGAGGAATTTCTCGCGCAGATCGGGCTGGCGCAGGATGCGCACGATCTCGCCGTTCAAGCGCGCGATGATTTCTTTCGGCGTGCCGGTGGGCACCACCACGCCGTTCCATGATTTGACTTCGAAGCCTTTCAATCCCGCTTCGGCGACCGTCGGCAATTCAGGTGCTAGCGGCGAGCGCGTCGTCATTGTGACGGCGAGCCCGCGCAGCTTGCCCGCTTTCACCTGCGGCAGCACGGTCAGCATATTGTCGAATGTGAGCTGAATATGGCCGCCGAGCAGGTCGGCCATCGCCGGCGCCGAGCCTTTATACGGCACGTGCACCATCTTCACGCCGGCCATCGAATTGAAGAGCTCGCCCGCCAGGTGCGGCGTGCCGCCGACGCCGCTCGACGAATAGGACAATTGGCCCGGATGCGCTTTGGCGAGCGCAATCAACTCCTTCACCGAATGCGCCGGCAGCGAGGGATGCACGGCGAGTATCAACCCGGTCACGTAGTTCTGCGTGACCGGCGCGAAGTCACGCACGAAATCGAATGGCAATTTCGCGAACAAAGACTGATTGATCGCATTGGCGACCGTGCCGATGAAGAGCGTATAGCCGTCGGCGGGCGACTTGGCGGCGAGTTCGGTACCGATGTTGCCGCCCGCGCCGGGACGATTGTCGACGATGACGGGCTGGCCCCAAGTCTCGCTCAACTTCTGGCCGATCGCGCGCGCAATGGCATCCGTCGGACCGCCGGCGGGGAACGGGACGATCACCCGTATCTGTTTGGCCGGATAGTTCGCGGCCGGAGCCTGCGCATGAACGTTTGCCACGGCGATCGCCGCGAGCAGGATAAAGCACGCGCGCAACGTCATCGCGCGTCGGCGGCGGCGCGTTGTTTCACCGCATAGCGTTTTTCCAGCTCGCTGATTACGTAGTCGATTTTCTCGACATCGGCGAATTTCATGTCGAGGTCGAAGAGATTCGCCTGATGCGCCGCCTGCGCGCGGTCGCCGCATGCTTCCTCGACGACGATCACGCGGAAGTTATGCGAAAACGCATCGGTCGCCGCGGCGCGCACGCAGCCGGACGTGGACACGCCGCACATGACGATCGTGTCGATCCCGTCGTAGCGCAGGAAGGATTCGAGCGGCGTCTCGAAGAACGCCGACGGTTTGTTCTTGAGGATGACGACGTCTTCTTTGCGCGGCGCGTATTCCGGTGGCCACTCGTCGGCGCGCGGGTCGCTCGTATACTGAAATTCATGCGCGTTGCCGAGCTTGTGGTTCCAGATGCCGCGCCGCGTCGGATGGCTGCGGTCGTCGCGGCGGCTGTAATAAATGGGCAGGCCCAACGCGCGGAAGGTTTTGGTTATGCGCACGAGTGCCGCTTTGAGCGCAGGATCTTCGCGCCCGCACATCGCGTATTGCGGATCGACGAACATCCACGTCGTGTCGATGTTGAGCAGCGCCGCGCGCGCGCCCATTCCGATCGGATTGCCGAATGCGCCTTTGGCGTACGTCGCGAGATCCGTGTCCGGCACGAAGCCGCGCCAGCGCTCGATTTTCTTGTTCATGGGATTTTCCTGACAGGAGACTTAATGGAAGCTTCCGATACTGAGGTGGAGTAGTCAAGTTTAGGGCGCGGGGAGCGGAAGCACGTTGTTTTCTTTCCGTCATTCCGGCGCAAGCCGGAATCCAGGGTCTTTAGCATTGCCTGTATCCTAAAACACTGGGAATCAAGAGTTCAGGAGTTTCCCTGGATTCCGGCTTGCGCCGGAATGACGAAGTAAAAACAAAACAAAACAAAAAAACCAATTCCAGTCTCCGGGTTGCCTCCGAAAAATAAAGATGCGTTATCATCAAATCACGCACCATTACCTCTGAGGAAATATCCATGATCAAGCTCGAATTCCACGACCCATCCGGCGCGCTCGATAAAGCGATACCGCACGCGCCGCGGCTTGAATCCTTCGCCGGCAAGAAAGTCGGCATGCTGTCCAACGGTCAGTGGCAGGCGTACCGGATGCTGCCGATGCTGAAGACGATGCTCGAAGCGGATTTCCCCGGCATCGAAGTCATCTCCGAAGACAACTTTCCGCAGGGCAATGCATTCATCGGCAATGAAGACGTCGCGCAGCAGGTCAGGGACAGCGGGGTAGACGCCGTCATCATCGGCAACGCCGCCTGAGGGGCGTGCTCAACCTCGTGCGGCCGTGCAGCCGCCAGACTGGAAGCGATGGGCATACCCACCGTCACGTTGACGCGCAACGAATTCGTCGGCGTGGTGAAGAACGCGGTATCGGGCATCGGGCTTGCGCCGGATACCGCGATGGTGACGTTCCCGACGGCGAATTTTTTGCCCGGCGCGGATCTCGCTGCGCTCGCGGCGCGCAAGAACGAGTTCTATGACGCGCTGACGAAGTGGACGAGCGGCAAAGTCAAGAGCGGCGCCGGCAACATGCTCTGCGTCGAAGGCGAGACGTACGAAGACGCGCTCGGACGCGCGAACGAAATGTTCATCGCGAACTCATGGGGCGACGGCCTGCCGCTGTGGCCGGCTACGCCGGAGCGCGTGAACTGGATATTGCGCGGCGCCGCGCAGCCGCGCGCGCACGTGCTCGGCAAATTTCCGCCGCGCGGCGCGATCGTCACGATCGAAGCGTGCGCCGTAGCGCTGGCGATGGCGGGCGGGCGTCCCGAATATTTGCCGGTGCTGATCGCGGCGGTCGAAGCGTTCCTCGATCCCAACGCGACCGGCGAATTGCTGCAGGCGACTTCCGGCAGTCCGTTCCCGGTCGTGATCGTCAACGGCCCGATCGCGAAACAGATCAAATTGAATTCCGGCTTCGGTTTGATCGGTCCCGATCCGCAGCATCCGGCGGGTGCGAGCATCGGCCGCGCGCTGCGCCTCATGCAGCAGAACCTCGGCGGCGCGCTGCCCGGCACCGGCACGATGGCCGTGTTCGGCCACATGCGCTACACCAATGCGGTGTTCGCCGAAGACGAGGAAGGCCTGCCCGCGGGCTGGGAGCCGCACAGCGTCGACCGCCACGGCTTCAAGCGCGGCGCGAACTGCGTGTCGCTGTTCTACGCGAGCGGCGCGGCCAACATCATCCGCCGCGGCGCCAAAAAAGAAACGCTCGAAGAAGACGTGGTCCAGGGGCTGCACCGCGTCGCCGGCTACATGCGCGTGCCCGATGTGCACTACCTGCACGGCTACACGGAAGGCACGCCCGGTTTTGTGGTGATCTCGAAAGTGGTGGCCGCCGATCTTGCGACCATGGGCTATACCAAGCAATCGATTCGCGAATTTCTGTACGAGCATTCAAAGGTACCGCTGGACGAAATGCGCAAGGCGGGGTGCATGGCGTGGATGGAAATCGCGGCGACCGCAGCCGCGCGCGACAGCGCGCAGCAGGACCCGTGGCCGATCGCCGAAAAAGCCGCCAACATCGGGCTCATCGTCGCGGGCGGCGGCCATTCGAGCCACGCGCTGTGGCTCCAGGCTTATACGTACGGCGTCATCGGGCGCGAGATCAAGCTGCCCGCGGGGTTCAACGATTTGGTGGGCGAGGCCGATAGCGCCAACGCCGCGGCCACGAATTCCTAATGCGTGACATTCGCACGTTGCTTGCGTGCGCAGTCGCGTTCTCATTCGCGACTGACGCCGCGCTCGCGCAGACGGCGAAGTATCCCGCGCGGCCGGTGCGGCTGGTAGTGCCCTTCGCGGCGGGCGGCACCAACGACATCCTCGGCCGCATCGTCGCGGAAAAACTCGCGGAAAAATTCGGCCAGCCGTTCGTCGCGGACAATCGCGCGGGCGCCAACACCGTCGTCGGCTCCGAAATCGTGGCGCGTGCGACACCCGATGGGCATACGCTGCTCATCGTCTCCGCGAGCATCGCGGTCAATCCCAGCCTCGTGCGCGCGCTGCCGTACGATACGCTGCGCGACTTCGCGCCGATCGGCATGGTCGCCGGCGGCCCTTACCTGATGGTGATTCATCCGGCAGTGCCCGCGAAGACTGTTGGCGAATTCATCGCGTGGGTCAAGTCGCAGCAGGGCAAAGTGAACTACGCGTCGACCGGCACCGGCAGTCCGCCCCACCTCGCGGCGGAGCTACTCAAAATCACCGCGGGCATCGACATGCAGCACATTCCCTACAAAGGCGGCGGCGCGGCGCTGCCCGACCTGATCGCGGGTCGCGTCTCGATGTTCTTCGGGTCGATCGCCACGCTGCGGCCGCACGTCGACAGCGGCCGCTTGCGCGCGGTCGGCATGACCACCGCGCAGCGCTCCGCTGCGATGCCCGACGTGCCGACGTTCATCGAATCGGGATTGGTGGGCTATGAGGTGAACGGCTGGTACGGGTTGCTCACCACGGGCAAGACGCCGCGCGCGATCGTCGAGCGGCTGAGCGCCACGCTGCGCCAGATCCTCAACGATCCCGAGACGCGCGCGCAGTTCGTCAAGAATGGCCTCGACCCTACGCCGAGCAGCGCCGAGGAATTCGCGCGCCTGCTCTCGGCCGAAATCGTAAAATGGGCCAGCGTTGTCAAAGCTGCTGGGATAAAACCTGAGTGATGAGATATGGGTGACGGTTGATTGAGTAACCAAATCGGGTAAACAAATTCTGAACAGTTCTACTTCGTCATTCCGGCGTACGCCGGAATCCAGTGAATTAAATTGTCTGGATACCGGCGTACGCCGGCATGACGAGACCTAAGCAGTACTTCTTTAATCACCAAAGCTTCGTCACCTTCACCCCGTCACCTTCACCCGTCACCTTCACCTCGTCACCCATAATCGTCACCTGTATCGCCTCACCACTCATCACCTCACAGGATCCCAACAATGCCCGCAAAGACTCCACCTACCTGGTCCGACGACGTGATGCAGATTTTCCGCGCGCAGAAAATCCGCCAGGTCGCCTACGTGCCCGACACCGGCTTGAAGCGTCTAATCGAGCAGGTGCGCGCCGACAAGACGATGGAAGCCGTGCCGCTGACGACTGAAGAGGAGGGCGTGGCGATGGCCGTCGGCGCGTGCCTGGGCGGCGAGCGCGCGGTGCTGCTGCTGCAATCGAGCGGCACCGGCAACTGCATCAACATGCTGGGCATGGTCACCGAATGCCGCGTGCCGCTCCTGCTGCTCGTCACGATGCGCGGCACGTGGGCCGAATTCAATCCGTGGCAGATTCCGATGGCCGAAGCAGTGGCGCCGGTGCTGTCGGCAATCGGCTGCATGATCAAGAAAGTGGACGACCCCGCGCAAGTCGGCCCCACCGTGTCCGCCGCATGCCAGCTCGCGTTCAACACGAATCGCGCGGTGGCGGTGCTGATGGATCAACGGGTCGTCGGCGTGAAGGAGTTCAAATGAGCGCGCGCCGGAAAGCGACGCTCGACCGCCGCGCAGTCGTCGCGGCGATCCTCAAGCAGCGCGGCGATGCGCTCGTCGTCGCCGGGCTCGGCGCGCCGTGCTTCGACGTGATGGCGTGCGGCGACAATCCGCTGAACTTCTACACGTGGGGCGCGATGGGCGGCACGGCAATGATCGGGCTGGGCTTGGCACTCGCGCAGCCGAAGCGGCGCGTGCTCGTGATCACCGGCGACGGCGACATGCTGATGGCGCTGGGAAGCTTCGCCACGATCGGCGCCAAGCGTCCGTCGAATCTCGCAATCGTCGTCATGGACAACGAGCACTACGGCGAGACCGGCATGCAGCAGACGCACACGCAGCTCGGCACCGAATTCTCAGGTGTGGCGAAGGCCACCGGTTTTCGGGCGGCGAGCACGATTTACACCGAGGCGCAGCTCAAGGCCTGGGTGCCGCGCATTCTTCGCGAGAAGGGGCCGGTCTTCGCCGGCGTGAAAGTCGCGATCGATCGCGGCGAATTTATTCTGCCGCCGCGGGATGGGACGGAGCTGAAACTCAGGTTTCAGCAGGCGCTGAAGGAATGAAATAGTCGAGACTTGATCTGGCCTGCACTTCCGGGGGCTGCTTGACGCCAAATATCATCGGCCTGCCATTCCTTAATTGTTTGGCATAATGGGCGCGCGGCTCTAAAGGGGGGCCAATGAGCAATCGTCGAAAACTAATCGTTGCGCTTGGCGACGGCTCGCAATGATGCGCGCGCTGGGTGCCGCTTTACTTATGGCATTTGCGAATGCGTGGGCGCTGCCACACGCGCACGCGGCCGATTCGGCCAAGCCAGGGCAATCCGCATATCGAATTTCGGACGGCGTAGTCAGGATCGGCGTCATCACCGACATGAGCGCTGTTTACAAGGATCTTTCCGGGGTCGGCTCGGTACTCGCCGCGCGCATGGCCATCGAGGATTTTGGAGGCAGCATCGCCGGTTTCCCAATTGAGCTTCTAGACGCTGATCATCACAACGAAGCGGACCAGGCCGGCCGGATCGCCCGCGATTGGCTCGAGCGCGGCAAGGTCGACATGGTGGTCGACGTGCCCAACAGCGCCGCGGCGCTCGAAGTGATCAAGGCTGCGAAGGCGAGCGGCAAGATCGCGATCATTTCGACCGGAGGGTCGGCCCGCATCACCAACGAGGAGTGCACGGAATTCAGCGTTCACTGGACCTATGACACTTTCGCGCTTGCGAACGTCGCGGCCAAAGCGATTTTGAAACGAGGCGGCAGCACATGGTACTTTCTCACCGCGGATTACGCATTCGGTCACACGCTCGAGAAGGACGCGATCGACGTGGTCGGGGCGAACGGCGGATCGGTGCTTGGGGTGGCGCGCCATCCGTTTCCAAGCAACAACTTTGCTTCGTTAAAAGTGCTGGCCGCCGGCCTGCTCCAGGCTCAGGGATCGAACGCCAGGGTCATTGCTCTTGCCAGCGCGGGCACTGACGCCACCAATGCGATCAAGCAGGCCCGCCAGTTTGGAATTGCGCCGAAGCAGACGTTAGCCGCATTGTTGCTGTTCGACACCGACGTCAATACGCTCGGACTTGAGGACGCGCAGGGTCTTTTTCTTGCGAGCGGGTTTTATTGGGACCTGAACGACGAAACCCGCAAGTGGTCGCGGCGGTTCCATGAGCGTCACAAGCGCATGCCGACGATGGCACAGGCAGGGGTGTACTCGGCGGTAACGCACTATTTGCGGTCGGTTGCCGCTGCCCGCACGGATGCCGCAGTGAGTGTGATGGCCAGGATCAAGTCGCTGCCGGTCCACGATTTCTTTGCGAATAACGGCAGAGTGCGCGCAGACGGCCGCATGATCCACGACATGTACCTCCTGCAAGTCAAAAAGCCGGACGAGTCGAAATATCCGTGGGACTACATGCACGTGCGCGAAGTGATCGCGGGAGACCAGGCATTCATGCCTCTGTCGGCAAGCAAGTGTCCGCTGGTATCAAGGGCAAGCAGGTAGCCGCCGATTGGCACCGCATGGGTAACGTCCGCGCAAGAGTGCCCCGATGACCGGCGTTTATAGCCCGACGCTTGCTGCACTGGCGTGCCTCGTTGCGGCCGGGGGTTTCTTCATAGTGCCGCAGATCGCCGCGCATATCGGCCGCGCAGTGTACGGGACAAGGCGTTACTGGCTGCTCGGCGGCGGCTTCGCTGTGGGCACGGCGCTTTGGTCGTCCAGCTTCATCGGCATGCTTGCCTACCACCTGCCGATTCCGATTGCTTACGCCCGCGGAACCATAGTCACTTCATGGTTCCTCGCGGTTCTGGTGTCCGCATTGACGTTATATACCGCGAGTCGCGCGACGCTACGGCGTCAAACCTTCGCCTGGCTCTCGGTGCTGATCGGCGCGGGCCTCGCGACGATGCAGTACACCGGCATGGCTGCGATGCAAGTCTCGCCGGCCATCAGCTACGCACCGCTGACAGTGGCCGCCGCCCTGTTGTCGTTTCTATGCGTCGGTGCCCTGACGATCGCCAGCTTGCGCGCCCCGGCCGCTGCTACTTTCGCGCATGCGCCGTGGATACGGGCGGGAGCCGCCGCTGTCATCGGCGCCGCATTTGCGTTGGCGACGTCGCTTGCGTTTCGGTCTGCGGAATTGTCCCCCATCGCGCGCTCGGTCGCGCACTCGAGGCAGGTGACCGAAGCGTGGATGGCCGTATATGTGCTCGACTCGGACCTGTTCCGTTTCATGGTCGATGAGGTGACCAGCGCATGGGACGCCTCGCTCGCCGTGGCAATCGCCGCCTGCGCGGCAGTGCTGCTGGTGGCGACCCAGTTGATTCTGATGTTCGACGCCCAGCTCGTGGCGCGTACCGCCCGCCTGGCCCAGACCAACGAACAGCTGGTCACCGAAGTGCGCGAAAAGCAGCAGGCGGAGCGAGCGCTGCGATCCTCCGTCGAAGAACTCAGAGTGCTGGGATCGATCGGTCAGCTCGTGAATTCGACGCTGAACCTGCAAACCGTCCTGTCGACCATTATCACTCAGGCCGTACGATTATCCGGCGCCGACGCCGGTACGATCTACGAATACGACGAGCACGACAAATCGTTCGTGCCGCGAGCGAACTTCGGTGTAAGCGAAATGATGATCGCCGAACTTCGTGACGCGCGCATACGCATGGGGGAGACGATCGTCGGACAGTGCGGCTTGCAGCGTGCGCCGGTACAAGTGGTCGACGTTGAACTGGAAACGGATTATCGGCTGCACGATTTGCTCAGCCGGGAAGGCATACGTGCACTCATGGCAGTGCCGTTGCTGCGCGAAGAACTGTACGATCGGGGCCATGGCAATCCGCAGGAAAGCCGCCGGAGCATTCTCGCAAGGCGACGTTGATCTTCTGCAGACCTTTGCGGCGCAGTCAGTCCTTGCGATCGTAAATGCGCGCCAATACCAGGAGATTCACGACAAGGGGCTGCAGCTTGAGGCCGCCAGTCAGCACAAGTCGGAATTTCTCGCCAATATGTCGCACGAGTTGAGGACGCCGCTCAACGCGGTGATCGGCTTCTCCGAAGTGCTGCAGCAGCGCATGTTCGGCGAGCTGACCGACAAGCAGGGCGAATACGTCGACGACATAAACTCGTCGGGGCAGCATCTTCTCTCGCTGATCAACGACATCCTCGATCTGTCGAAGGTCGAAGCCGGTCGGATGGAACTCGACGTCTCGACCTTCAGCGTGCCGCTGGCGATCGACAACGCACTGACACTCATCAAGGAGCGAGCCGGGCGCCACGGCATCGAGTTGGAGTCCGCGATCGACCCCGCCGTCGGCGACATCAATGCCGACGAGCGGAAAATGAAACAAATCCTGCTGAATCTCCTTTCCAACGCGGTGAAATTTACGCCGGATCGGGGAAAGATTTCGGTGACGGCGAAGGCGATTGAAAACGGCGTCGAAGTCAGCGTCGCCGACACCGGCATCGGCATTGCGCCCGCGGACTGCGCGGCGGTGTTCGAGGAATTTCGCCAGGTCGGTCAGCAGTCGGATGCCAAAGCCGAGGGCACGGGCCTGGGTCTCGCGCTCGCACGCAAATTCGTCGAACTGCACGGCGGCAAAATCGGGGTGACCAGCGAGCTTGGCAAAGGGTCGAAATTTACTTTTTCGCTCCTGAATTGCCCGCCGCAACTAGCTGCCAGCGTGTAAAGAAATGGGCGCTAGTGCTTCGCCTTATGGGACTCGTCATGCTGCTTGTGGCTTTCGCTGAACCAGTTGGCATGCTCAATTGAGACGCGCTCCTCGACACGCTCCGCCAGCTTGACGAGTCTCGACTCGTCAGTGAGGCCCCTGTAGGGTCCCGCCGCCGACAGGAACAGGAATTTTTCGTGCTTCAAGGCTTCGGCGGTGGAGCGATACGTGATCCATAGCGTCGAATACTGGTTCAGGTGCTGCATGCTTTCCAGCAGCGCGATCAGCGAACCGGCAATCGCGGTGACCCATTTCCACCATTCGGGAGGCAGATGGGTTGAAACCGGAATCAGCACCGCGAGTAAAATTTGCACGAACTTGAACGATTTGTACCAGCGCTGGGCCCGCGCGCTTTTGGCGCCATACCACTGGATCTGGTCTTCGAGCCGCAGCCACGCCGCCTGATTTTTTGCCCAATCCGGCACCGGCCACGCAGTTGCCTTGCCTCCATTGGTTGCCGACGATTCCATAGGGGCTCCTTTCCCCTTAAGCATACCGCACCATACGCACATTCCCGTGCAATGCGGGGAAGGGTGGCGTGGGGAAAATCGCGGCGCGACGGTCCATTTAATTTTTTCCGGTGTCAGACCGCGAACTTGTCGCTATGCTATTGCACGCACTAAACTCCCCAATAGCATTCGTATCAAAGTTTTACCTGTCAGCGCTCGCTGTCCCCAAAATTTCATACATACTTTCACAGGAGACATTCCAATGAACGAAATCAAGAATCCGCGCCGCAATTTTCTCAAGATTGGCGGCGCAGCGATGGCCGTGATTCCAATTCTCGCGGCGCCGCGGTGGGCTGATGCCGCGACCAATGCAGCCATGCGCACGTCGCTCAAGTACCAGGACAAGCCGAACGGCGAGCAGAAATGCTCCAACTGCATGCAGTTCGTGCCGGGCAAGACGCCAAAAGCCATGGGTGAATGCAAAATCATTCCGGGCGATACCGAAATTTCACCTGAAGGCTATTGCATCGTGTGGGCGAAGAAAGCGTGATGCACTAAATGCACTAACGTGACCGCTACCCGCATCAATCGTCACATCAACGCGCCGCGCGCGAAGGTCTATCGCGCGCTGCTCGATGCGCGCGCGGTAGCGAAGTGGATGGTGCCGGACGGGATGACGAGCGAGGTGCACGACTTCAACCCCCGCGAAGGCGGTGCGTTCCGGATATCGCTCACGTACATCGCGCCGACCGTGACGGGCAAGACGAGCGCGCACACCCGCACCTCTCACGGCCGCTTCGTGAAACTCGTGGCGAACGCGAAGGTTGTCGAAGTGGTCGAGTTTGAAACGACAGACCCGGACATGCGCGGCAAAATGACTATTACCTATTCGCTTGCCGATGCCGACGGCGGCACTGATGTCGTGGCCGTGCACGACGGATTGCCGCGCGGGCTATCGCCTGCCGACAACGAGAAGGGCTGGCGGATGTCGCTCAATAAGCTTGCGGCGCTCGTCGAGGCGCTTTAATTTTTCCTGAGGCGCCCGTGCGGAATGCGGCGCCGCCCTTTGCGCCGTCGCCATTGAGGGACGACACGTAGCCCTGCCATTCTTCCACCAGAACCCGCGCGACCAGCACAGGCCGGTGATCCACAATCCTGAAGATGCCGGACTCGCCCTGCTCGAGAGAGGGACCGCCTGCCACATTATCGAAGGCACTGCTATGGCCGACGATGATGCGATTAGTGCCCGGTTGCGGAGGTGTCGCCATGATATCGATGAGCGGCGTGAAATTCATGGTGTTCTGAAAGCTGCCATCTGCGTGCCCGAGGACTGCATTGTCGGCGCGTGCGTTTCCGGCGATTAACCGCGCGGTTTCCATGGTCCGGCAAAAAGGGCTCGCGAGCGTTTCGCCGATCGGTATCCTGAGTTTGCGCATTGCTTCGCCGATAGCGCGCGCTTGAGCCCTGCCAAGCTCGGCGAGCGGAATTTGCGTGCTGCAATCGGCAAGCACGATCAGATCGTTAAATTCGGTGACGTTCGTTGCCCGTGCCGTGTGCCGGAACAGCAGGGTATAGCCGCCGCCCTTCAGCGCGCGAATCAGCGCCTCACCTTTCAGCTCGCGTGGCGGATCGAAAACACCTTTCATTAGCGCGAGTGCGGCTATCGAAACGAGCAATGCCGCGATGATTAACGAAAGTCGCGATAGTCCGGTGTTATCAATACGCTCGCGCGAGGGCATGAGCGATTCTAGCGCAGTCCCTTTTCCTATTCGTTTCTCCCGATTATTACGTCTTCCTGTGGCGGAACGAGATTGACAACTTTATTCCTGAATCTGTCATTCCCGCGAAGGCGGGAATCCAAGGTCCCGGTGGCAACCGGGCGCATCGATAATTTCACCATCCAGGCCGTTCCAGAGCCGTCAGAGTACGCGATGCTGCTTGCCGGTCTCGGCCTGGTCGGATTGGCAGCACATCGCAGGAAGCAAAAAAAAGTCGCTTAGCCAGACTTCCGCATCACACACACAGACCCCGCTTCGACGGGGCCTATGTAAGCGTTGCTGAGTTGATTAAGCGCCTTGCAATTTTCTGCGTCGTGCCATCAATCCGAGAAAGCCAAGACCAGCAAGCATCAGGGCATAGGTCTCAGGTTCCGGCACTACTGCCGTCAGGAATCCGTCCGCTAAAAAACGGTGAGCCGCCGAGGTCGGATGGAATTCATCGACAAACAGATACTGCGCAGGGTTCGCACAGACCGTTGCTCCATTGAAGCAGGGATCGGTCACATTGGTAAAACCGTATGCGCCTGGGTTGGCAACGGCAGAGCGTTCCAGGGCCGCCGTGTCGTAGAAAAATACTCCGGACGGCAGGTTCGATTGAATTGCCGCGTTAAAAACATCGGTGAGGAGCGACGCTTGCGCGGCAGCGACAGGACCCAAGCTCTGAAAATACGGGGTCAGACCGAGATCCGGCATGCCCGGCACCAGGATGTTTTGGGCGCCGAGCAATTCCAAGCTGGCCACAATACCCAAATCATTACTTATAGCCCGGTTGACGACGTCGAGGGGTGTCAGGTCAAGTGGCGAGGGCGCAAGAAAATCATTAGCCCCGCCCCACACGACAAAAAGCCCGCTGGCGAGGTAGGGGCTCAGAAGTGCCTGTGTTGCCGCAAGCTGCGCCTGCATGCCCGGCAGCGAAATCAAACCCGAAGTCGTGGTCGTTCCGCCATCGGCATAATTGCCGATCCCGGTAGTAGCGCCGATCCATGCAAAATCCCTTAACGGCGCGCCGAGTGCGGCTGCAAGTTGTTCGACAGCGACGGGCCCGTCGGACCTGCGGCCTTGATAATAAGGAGCGCCTGGCTGGCCAGTTGCGGCGAACAGGTTGCCATTATCCGAGAGGCTGTCTCCATATCCCACGACCGAACTGAAAGGTCCCGCGTGCGCAAACGTTGGGAGGCTCAAAAAAATTAAAGCCAATTTAAGGGCACGTTTTAGAAAGAAGCGCATCGACATATTGCCTCCGCGTCAGAAACGACTACCCGAGGTTGCATCTTCGAACACCTAAATCCTGATACAGATATATGCCTGGGTATCGCAAATTATCAGCTGGCCCACATGGATTATTTTCAGCATCGTTGATATGCGGCGATGGTGCGCCTTAACATACAGAGTAACAATCAGACGCGGTCTGACAACCTCGTGAGCCCGGGAAAGGATGGTCGAACGTCAGTATCTGCTTTCCTTGCCGAGAGACAGACATCGTTGGAATTCCGCCACCCACGCCGCCCGGCGTCGCGCAAGGTTATGAGCGGCATGCATCGTGCCGCCCTTCAAGTCTGATCACCCACGCCAAGTTCATGCGCCACGATTGTGCCCAGGGCGAAACCAACCGCGCATTAGCGCATCAAACCTTGATTCAGCAAGAAAACGTTGCTGCTCGACAAGCGGCCGGGAAAACGCGATGACCGAACATCAGTTTGATTTGATGCGGCGGCAGATGATCCTCGAGGTCGTGGCCGAGACCGTGTTTCTCACGCAGAAACTGGGCCGCGCCGCTCTCAATGCGCGGGTAATCGAGGTGATGTCCAAGATTCCGCGCCACGAATTCGTGCCAGTCGAGTTGCGGCCGTACGCCTATCTCAACCGGCCGCTGCCGGTCGGCTGCGGCAAAACCATTTCGCAGCCCTTCATTATCGCGATCATGACCGATCTGCTCGAGCCGCAGGCGGACGACGTGGTGCTGGAAGTCGGCACCGGTGTCGGCTACCAGGCGGCGATCCTGGCAGAACTAGTGCAGCAGGTCTACAGCGTCGAGTTCATAGATGAACTCGCGCAGCACGCCAAGCGCCGGCTCACGCGCCTGGGTTACCACAACATTGAAGTGTGCACCGGCAACGGCTATTACGGCTGGGAAAAACACGCGCTGTTTGACAAGATCATAGTCACCGCCGCGCCCAACCTGATTCCGCCCCCACTGCTCGCTCAACTCAAGCCCGGCGGCCGGATGGTAATCCCGGCTGGTATTCCCGATGAGCAGCAACTTATGCTGGTAGAAAAGGCGGAAAACGGCACGCTCGTCACCAGGAATATCCTACCGGTGCGGTTTTCGGAACTCGAAGGCGACAGCGACTGCGAGGGCGTGGCGTAAAACCTGCTAATTAGCGGTTCTCTGTAACTTAGGAAGCGGATACTTTCGTTTTAATCTACCTTACCGCTCACCGCTTACCGCTCACGATTTTTCGCGAGCAACACCCGCCATCGCGCAATTTCCGCTTGCAGAAAACTCCCGAACTCTTCCGGCGTGCTGTGCTTGGGCACCAGCCCCATGTCGGTAAACCGTTTTTGAATATCCGGGGTCGCGAGCGCGGTGCCGATTTCGGAGTTGAGCTTCAGCACGATCGCGCGCGGCGTGCGCGCGGGCGCAAAAACGCCGCCCCAGCTCGAGAATTGGTAGCCGGGCATGATCTCGGCCGCGGCGGGGATGTCCGGAAACGACGGGTTGCGCTGCGGCGTGCTGACCGCGAGCCCGCGCAATAGCCCGCTCCGGATATGCGGTGCTGCGGCGGCGAGCGGATCGATCATGAAAGAAATGCGGTTTGCGATCAGGTCGGGATGCGCGGCGGTGCTGCCCTTGTAAGTGACTTCCGTCATCGTTCCGAGCGGGCCTGCCATTTGCGCCATCAAGAGTGTCGCGAGCTGATGCGGGCTACCCGGCCCGGTAATCCCGTAATTGATCTTGCCGGGATTGTCCTTGATGAACTTGAAGAGCTCCGGCAGCGATTTGACCGGCGACTCTCTGCTCACCAGGAACACGTACGGCGTCAGGTGCGTGAGGGTTACCGGCGCAAAGTCTTTGATGGTGTCGAACGGCATGTCCGCCACCATGATCGGATTGATCGACATGTTGGCCGCCGCCTGCAGCAGTGTGTAGCCGTCGGGGTCCGCTTTCGCCACCACGTTCGCGCCGATGATCTGCGACGCGCCGGGTCGATTGTCCACGATCACCGGTTTGCCTAGCGACACAGCCAATTTCTCGCCCAGCAATCGCGCGACAAGATCGCTCGGCCCGCCGGTGCCGACGGGCACGATCAGGCGGATGTTCTTCGTTGGGTAATTGGATTGACTATGTGCGGCGAGCGGAGCGACGGCGATTGCGAATGATGCGATGGCGATCAGCAGGGGATGCATCGGTTGCGCCTCTCGAAAGTTTTTTATGCGTTGGCTAGCATAGCCCGCATATACCGCGCACTCAAGCTGCTCCCGGTGGCAGCTAACCCTTTTGGCTAGCACGTAACTCCGGCGGCTCTTCATCCTGCACTGCCATCCGATCCACCTTCCACAACGCCGGAAACCAGTAAATCCACAATCCCACGACGAGCAGCGTGCCCGCGCCGCCGATGACGACGGACGCAACGGTGCCGAGCCATGCGGCTACAAGGCCTGACTCGAACTGGCCGAGCTGGTTCGAGGTGCCGGTAAATATCGACGCGACCGAGCCGACGCGGCCTTGCATCCCTGCGGGCGTCTGCAACTGTATGAGCGACTGGCGGATCACCATGCTCACCATGTCCGAGCCGCCGAGCACGATGAGTGCGGCGATCGACAGCGCGAACGAGTGCGAAAAACCGAACACGATCGTTGCAGCGCCGAATACTGCGATCGAAGCGAACAGTGTGTGGCCGATATGCCGGTCGATTCTGACGCGTACCAGCACGAGTGAGACCAATAATGCGCCGACGGCGGGCGCAGCGCGCAGGAGCCCCAGGCCGCCCGGACCGACATTGAGAATGTCGCGCGCGTAAATCGGCAGCAGCGCCACCGCACCGCCGAACAGCACCGCAAACAGGTCGAGCGACATCGCACCGAAGATCACCGGCCGCTTCGAGATAAAGGAGATCCCGCCGAACAGGGATTTCAACGTCATCGGTTCGCGCGTCGGCACCGAAGCCTGGGTCAGCTTCATGCGCGCCAACAGAAACCCGGCGCCCAGAAAGCACACCGCGGCCGCGCCGTATGCAGCAACCGGACTGACCAGATAAATCAATCCACCGAGCGCGGGACCGGCGATGATCGCCGCTTTTTTGGCGCCGAAAGTCCACGCGATGCATTGCGGCAGTTCGCTACGCGTCACGAGCGTCGGGATCAGCGCGCGCAGCGCCGGCTGCTGAAACGCGTGCGCGACACCGAACGCGACAGTGCACGCATAGAAAGTTGCGACCGAAACTGCGCCCTGGTAGCTGCCGACCGCGATCCACGCCACTGCCGCGAACTTGGTGAGTTGGCAGAGCAGCGAGATCTGGCGCCGGTCGAAATTGTCGGCGACGTGGCCAGCGGGTAGCGCGAGCAGGAACAGCGGCAGAAACTGCGCAAGGCCGATAAAGCCGAGGCTCATCGCGCTGTCGGTCAGCGCGTAGATCTGCCAACCCACGGCGACCAGAAAGATTTCCTGGCCCAGCGCCAGCAGCGTTTCCGCGACCCAATAGCGGGTGAATGCCGCATTCCCCGGCGCAATGCGCAATGTCCTACCGTTCAATATTGACCGCGTTCAAAGAATCTCCGATCACGCTTTATAACATGTCCCATCTATACTATCGGCGTGAGCACCTCCGCAGCCTCGTCCCAAACCGAATATTCGCCGGAAGCGGAGAGCTTCGGCCTGCCGCACGGCGGCTGGCGGCGCAAATTATTCGTCGTGATCTTCGAGTCGAATACGCCCGCCGGCAAGGCATTCGATGTCGCACTGCTGCTGTTGATCATCGCCAGCGTGGTGGTCGTGCTTCTCGACAGCATGCAGGATGCCAACCAGCGCTACGCGAAAACGTTCGACATGCTCGAATGGTTTTTCACCGGGATCTTCACTGCGGAATACATTGCGCGGCTCGTATGCGTCGAGCGGCCTACACGTTACGCGCGCAGTTTCTTCGGCATCGTCGATCTGCTCGCGGTGCTGCCGACCTATTTCGCGCTGTTCCTGCCGCAGCTCGGCGTGCTGTTGGACATACGCGTGCTGCGGTTGCTGCGCGTGTTTCGGATCCTGAAGCTCGCGTCGTACATCAGCGAATATCAGGCGCTCGGCGCGGCGCTCTACGCGAGCCGGCGCAAGATCATGGTGTTCATCGGCACGGTGGCGATACTCGTGACGCTGCTCGGCACGGTCATGTACGTGGTCGAAGGGCCGGAAAACGGCTTCACGAGCATCCCGGTGGCGGTTTACTGGGCGATTAGCACTATCACCACGGTGGGGTTCGGCGACATCACGCCGAAAACCGGGCTCGGGCGCGCGATCGCGAGCTTTATCATGTTATTGGGCTGGGGGATCCTCGCGGTGCCGACCGGCATCGTCACAGCCGAGCTCACGCGTTCCGCTTTCCGCGACGAGCACGATAGGCAACTCCGCTGCGACGCGTGCGGCAGCACGGACCACACGCCGCGTGCGAGCTATTGCCAGCACTGCGGCGCGCCGTTGTCGAAAGCTTAAGCGCAGGGCTCCTCGTTGACTGTCACATAGGCAGTGCATAGACTGCAAGCCAATCCCAACCGAATGTTTTGTACATAGCATAGCGAACGATTGCGAATGGAGATCGAAGGCCAAGCCAAGAAAAAGATCGTTCCGAACGTTACGTACAATCGAGACGGACTTGCAACCATACATAACTGCGATTTTATGCAGGACCCTCGTTTCGCCGAAGCGTACGCATTGGGTAAGGCCACTGGATCATGGGGAAGCGCAGATACGCATTGGCGCACTTACATCGTATGTTGGGCAGCGCAGCGTGGCCTTGCGTATGAAGGCGATTTTATTGAATGTGGAGTCAATCGTGGGGGATACGCGCGCGCCGTCATCGCTTATACCCAATTTGCCCAGTTGCCGCGTAAATTCTATCTGCTCGATACTTACGCCGGACTGGTGGACGAGTACATATCCGAAGAAGAACGGGCACATGGTCTGCAGGCCGGCGGATATGCCGAATGCTTTGACGTGGTTCAAAAGACATTCGCACCGTTTGCCAATGTTGTCCTGGTTCGCGGAGCTATCCCTGAGACGCTGCCAAACATCAAATCCGAGAAAGTGGCCTTCTTATCGATCGATATGAATTGCACGCCACCGGAGATTGCAGCGGCCAATTATTTGTGGGATCGGCTCTCGTCTGGTGCGGTTGTCGTCCTGGATGACTATGGCTGGCCGGGACATATTCATCAGAAACAGGCATTCGACCAATTCGCTCTCGAGCGGAAAGTGCAGGTACTTGCGTTGCCGACTGGCCAGGGACTAATCATCAAACCTTGATTAAGCTCGTCGCTGGACAGGCGAGCACTCGGCGCGCATAACGCCGCACCATGGCAGCTCAAACAAGCGCCACCATCCCTACTTGAGCGGCTTGTCGAGCTTGATGAAATAAACGCGGTTCACGTCGATCATGTTGTTCGCGCCCGGCAGGCGCTTGGGCGCGATGCCGCCTTTGCCGTCCGGCACGATGCCGAAGTCGTCGTCGTTCGACACCGCGATCATCGTGTCGCTGATGACGGCGAGACCCTCGGCCTTGTCGTGCGGGTAGCCGCCGGGCAGCGCCAGCAGGTCCACGACGAGTTCCTTGGTGACGGGCACGATGCCCGCTTCTTTGAGCTCCGCGTCGCTCAACTGCTCGAGCGTTTTGTCGTTGATGCGCTTGCCGTTGGGGCCGTCGTCCGGATCGCTCACGTCGGTCGCCTGCGAGATGTCGATCTTGTAGATGCGCTTCAGCTTCGAGGGCTTCTCGGGATCGCCCGGGAACAACTGGTCGCGCTCGAACACGATGAACGTGTGGCCGGTGACGGCGGCGATTTCGCTGACCACCGCGTGCGTCCCATCGAGCATGTACGCATATTGCTTCGATGTCCCGGTGCGCGGATCGAAAGCGATCAGACGGTTGAGCCGTGAAGTCTTGCGGATGCTGCTATCCGGATTGTCCACCGGGTTTTGCATGAGGCCGACGAGCGTTTTGCCGTCGGGTGTGATGGTCAGCGATTCCATGCCGCGATTGGGCCGGCGCAGCGCCAGCACCTTGGGCAGGGATTTTTTGCCGGGGAACGGCCCGATGCGCTCGATGATTTTGCCTTGCGGGATTCACATGCACGATCCAAGGACCGTACTCGTCCGAGACCCAGAAACTGCCGTCCTTCAGTGCCACCAATCCTTCGGTGTCGAGCCCGTCGGGATCCGTGCCGAGATTTTGGCCCTGCATGTCGACCGCGATCTCGCCGGTGTTCCCATGGGTGGGATTGGGCAGGCCGGTGATCTTCTTGCCCTGGGCGTTCCTGATTTCGATTGTTTTTACCAATACCAACTTGTCGCCCTGCAGCTTGAAGCGCCCGATCTGCGGCGTGAAGCGCGGCAGCGGAAACACTTTCTTGTCGGCGTCGTTGCTGTCGGTGTTGGGCCCGCGATCGGTCAGCAGATAGAAGTAGCCCGGCGCGCGCGGATCGGGCGCGAGCGCCGAACCGAATCCACCGCCGTAGACCTTCACGCCGTTGAATTCGCCAAGCACCCGCGGCGCCGCGACGGTCGCGATGTCGGGATACTTAATTTCGGCCGCGCAGGCCATATCCGTGCCGAATGCCAGCAGCGCAGAAAGCGCCAGCACGCGGGATTGTTGGTCGAAACGATGAAGCATTGCATTTTCTCCTTGGACGCGGGCGGGGGGGCGGCGGCTGCGGGCGACGATAGGCAATTTACATTGCAATTGTGTTACACGTAAGACGGATGCCGCCGGGACCAGCGCCTGCTGTGGAATAATAGACGTAAACCCAGAATACCGAAACGAGGAGCAATCATGAACGCCCCCCCAAAAAAGAATCCCAAGACCCAGAAGCCGTCGCTGCGAGGCGTCGATCTCCTGCGCGAACCGCTACAGAACAAAGGCAGCGCATTCACGGCAGAGGAGCGCGAAGCGCTGGGCCTGCGCGGCTTGTTTCCGTCGCATATTTCGACGCAGGAGGAGCAGGTCGAGCGTTTCATGCACTCGCTGAAGCGCCTGCCGGACGCGCTGGAAAAATATATTGCGTTGAATGCGCTGCACGACCGCAACGAGGCGCTGTTCTTCCGCGTCATCGTCGATCACATCGACGAGATGCAGCCCATCATCTATACGCCCGGCGTCGGCCTCGCCTGTCAGAAGTTCGGCATGATTTTCCAGCGCCCGCGCGGCATATTCATCACGCCGAACGACAAGGGGCACATCGCCTCGATGCTGCGCAACTGGCCGCATCGCGCGGGCCTCATCGTGGTCACCGACGGCGAGCGCATCCTGGGCCTGGGCGACCTGGGCGCCAACGGCATGGGCATCCCGGTCGGCAAGCTCGCGCTTTACTCGGCCTGTGCCGGCGTGCATCCGGCGCAATGCCTGCCGGTCATGATAGACACGGGCACCGAAAACGCTGAACTGCTGGTCGATCCGTTTTACATGGGCCTGAAACAGCGCCGCCTGCGCGGGCAGGCGTACGACGATCTGCTGGAAGAATTCATGACCGCCGCGGAAGAAGTGTTTCCCGGTGTGGTCATCCAGTTCGAGGACTTCGCCAATCAGAACGCATTCCGCCTGCTCGAGAAATACCGCGACAGCGCCTGCGTCTTCAACGACGACATCCAGGGCACTGCCGCCGTCGCGCTGGCGGGCATGTTTTCCGCGCTGCGCATCACCGGCCAGAGCATCGCGGAGCAGAAAGTCCTGTTTCTCGGCGCGGGCGAGGCGGCGACCGGCATCGCCGATCTCGTCACCACCGCGATGATGGCGCAGGGACTGGACGAAAAAGCCGCGCGCGGCCGCAACTGGCTCGTCGACAGTCGGGGCCTAGTGGTCAAGGCGCGCAAAGACCTCGCTCACCACAAGCTGCCATATGCGCACCAGCACAAGGAAGTCGTCGGGTTTCTCGAGGCGATACGCGCGCTGAAGCCGACCGCGATCATCGGCGTGTCGGCGGTGGGTGGCACGTTCACGAAAGAAGTGCTGGAAGAGATGGCGAAGATCAACAAGCAGCCGATCGTGTTTGCGCTGTCGAACCCGACTTCGCAATCCGAGTGCACGGCGGAAGAGGCCTACCGCTACACCGGCGGGCGCGCGCTGTTCGCGTGCGGCAGCCCGTTCGATCCGGTGACGCTGAACGGCAAGACTTTCGTGCCGCGGCAGGGCAACAACTCGTATATTTTCCCCGGCATCGGGCTGGGCGCGATCATGAGCCGGTCGAACCGCATCACGGACGAAATGTTCATGGGCTCCGCGCACACGCTGGCGAGCCTCACCACCGAATCGGACCTGGCGCAGGGCAGCCTGTATCCGTCGCTAAGCCGCGTGCGCGAAGTGTCGGCGCATATCGCGGCCGGGCTGGCGAAGACCGCGCATAAGCACGGCATGGCCAAGGAGAAAGAGCCCGAGGATCTGCTCGCGCAAGCGCACGCTACGATGTATGACCCGCATTACTAGCGTTTGCGCGCTCTGGTCAGCCAGCTGGATTCTAAGTATCTATAGCGACTCGGCATGTTCCTCCAGAGTCATATTTGCCCCCGCAAGTTAACTCGCACTAGGCGGAAGGCCCTCACCGATCGCCGGCGCCTGCCAGCGCGTATCGAGGTCGAGGGGCCACACCGGGCGCGGCAGCCGCTTCCAGGCAAACCGTTCGAGCACCGGGGAGGTTAGGCCTGCCGCGTCGACCTCGATGATGCGGTCGTCGGTGTACCAGGCGTCGATGCCCGCGCGGAAGTGGCCGCGGGACTTCACCACCAATGAAGAAAAGGCGCCGATGTCCAGACCGAAGGTTTCGAAGAACACCGGGTCCGCGCACTGAATGCGGCGGGAGCACACGACCATGGTGAGTCCGCCCACGCGGATGGCTGCCGATGGTCCGAGGTGGACCGTCCGGCCCGCGTAAATGCCGCGTCGTCCGACGACCACGCCGTCGGAGAGCGCAAGAACATGCGCTTCGATTGGAACGGTGCGTCCGTATTCGTCGGCGCGTCCTTCGTTAAGCGTGATGCGGACGGCGGCGCCGACTCCTGCTGCATGACAGCTCGCCGCCACGGCGGGATCGACGAAATTCCCCAATAGCACACGATCGACGCCGGCGGCGAGGAGCCGCTCCAGGATATCCGTCGTATTGCCGCGCCCGCCGCCGCCGGGATTGTCGGCAACGTCGGCGAGGCACACAGCGGTACTTTCTTTGTTGCGGCCCGCTTGTGCAGCCCGGGCGATCGCGTCGTCGAGCGGCGTAAGCCGCACGCGAAAACGCTCGCGCTCGGCCCACGCGAATTCGGCAAGTTGCAGTGCAAGCGCCTTCGGTTCGTTGCCGCGGCCGTACACGAGGATCGTGATCCCGCCTTCGCGCACATCGCCGAATGTGAAGCCGCCGAGTATCGATACCACCGGCAGGTCGGGGCCGATGTGCCGCTGTCCCTCGGCGATCATATCGGCATACGCGCCTCGCGCGGTGAGCAACGTTACCGATGGCGGCGAGATCGGCATGCGGATGAACGACTTCTCCCAGCGCTCGCCGGCGAGCAGACGGCGGATGAGAGTAGCCGCCTCTGATCCCCGCTCGCGCCGGTCGACGTGGGGATTGGTGCGATAGGAGAGGATGCAGTCGGCGCAGTCGACCATGCGCTGGGAGATGTTGGCGTGCAGGTCAACTGTTGCCAGCACCGGAACAGCCGGTCCCGCCGCCGCACGGGCAAGGGCGTACAGCGCGCCGTCGGCGTCCTCGGCGCCGGAAGAGGTCATCGCACCGTGGTTACTGATGTAGATCGCATCGAGCGATCCCGCCGCCGCGAGCATCGTTCGCATCCGTGCGAGCGTCGCATCGATGAAGCGCTGGTCGGCCGGACCGCCCGGTTCGGTGGCCGTGATGATGATCGGCACCGGTTCCCAAGGGCCGGTGGCGTTCATGACCTCGACAAAGCCGGGAATCTCGGCCGGCATCGCGGGTGCAGGCTTTGCGGCTTCGGCGAGCATCGCGTCGCCCTCGAAGTAACATGATTTGCGGAAGTCATCCTCGGTGGATACGGGAGCAAACGCGTTGCTCTCGAGATGGATGCCGAGGATGGCGACGCGAGGGCGGGTAGCGCTCATCAGTCTATCTTCGCGTTCGAGCGCCGCACGATGTCGCCCCATTTCACGCGCTCACTCTTCGTGAAGGCGACGAAATCCTCGACGGATCCCGTCGCGCACACGCTGCCCGTGGCGGCAACCTTCGCCTGAAATGCGGGCGACGCGCACACTTTCGCGATCTCTGCGTTGAGACGCGCAACGATTGCCTTCGGCGTGCCCGCCGGCGCCATCATGCCGGTCCAGGTCGTGATCTCGTAGCCCGTGATGCCGGCTTCGTTCATCGTCGGCAGCTCGGGAAAAATCGCCGAGCGGACGGGCCCCGTCACGGCGAGGCCGCGCACGCGTCCGGCCTTCGCGTACGGCGCGATGGATGGCTGATTGTCGAAGATGAGATCCACCTGCCCCGCGATGAGTTCGGTGAGCGCCTGCTGCACCGCCTTGTAGGGCACGTGCACCATCCGCGTCCCGGTCATTTGCTTGAAGAGTTCGCCGCTCAAGTGCAGCGTGGTACCGTTGCCGGACGAGGCGAACGTGAGCTTGTCCGGATTGGCGCGCGCAAGGCTCACGAGTTCCGCTACCGAATTTACCGGCAGCGTGGTACGGACCGCGAGCAGGTTCTGCCCCGATGTGAAGCGCCCGATCACCTGGAGGTCGCGGTCGATGTCGTAGGGCAGATTCGACATGAGGCTAGGAAATATCGCGAGATACACCATGTTCGCGTAACCGAGCGTGTAGCCGTCCGCGGGCGCGCGCGCGAGCATGCCCACGCCGATGACGCCGCCGGCAGTCGGACGGTTGTCGATGACGAACTGCGCTTTCATCTGGTTGGCGAGTTCAGCGGTGAGCATGCGAGCGGAAATATCCGCGCCGTTGCCGGCCGCCGACGGCACGATGTAACGAATCGGATGGTCCGGATAGTCGGCACGCGCGGCGGGCAGATGAAATGCGCCGAGCGCGGCAACCAGCAGCGCAATTGAACGGGGTACGGGCAGCACACGCATGAGCACCTCCATTGGCCGGAGATTGCATCGTATCAGGATATGCCGAATTCGCATCGTTACGAGCTCTTGTAGCCCGGACGAATGAAATGAATCCGGGGAATAACTCATCGCGGTGATTCCCGGAATGCGCTGCGCTCCTTCCGGGCTACGTTTCGGACGGAGCCCCGGGAAAATCAATTCGGCGTCAGCCCCGCCGCTCTTCCAAGCTCAATCCACTTGGCAATCTCCCGCGCGAGATGCGCTTCGAGTTCCTTCGGCGTCGTGCCGAGCGGCTCTTGTCCATCCGGGAGGAGACGGCTACGCATTTCCTCGCTTTTCGCGATGGTGGCAATCTCGGTGTAGATCAGGTTGATGAGTTTGGGCGGCAGCTTTAAGGGCGCGAACATCGCGTACCAGTTCGAGCTTTCGTAGCCGGGCACGCCCGATTCGGCGACGGTGGGCACGTCCGGCAGCGTCGGCCACCGCTTGGCGCCCGTCACCGCGATCGGCCGCAACCGGTTGCTGCGTATCAACGGCATCGCACCCGCGATGCCCGCGAAAGCGAGCTCCGTTTCACCGGATGAGGTCGCGACCATCGCCGCCGGCGAGCCCTTGTATGGCACGTGCAGGATGTTGGCCTTGGCCATGTATTTGAAAAGCTCGCCCGCCATATGCGTTGCGTTGGCGAGGCCCGACGACGCGAAGCTCAGCTTGCCCGGCTGCGCGCGCGCGGCGGCGATGATGTCGCCGAGATTGCGGAACTGACTGTTAGTCGGCACGACGACGATATTGGGGCCGGCGGTCAGTTGCGAAATCGGCGCCAGATCGCGCTTCGCATCGAACGGCAGGTTCTTCACGAGCGCCGGATTGGTGCCGAGCGCAGTAGGCACGATCAGTAGCGTGTAGCCGTCAGGCACCGCTTGTATTGCAATTTCGGTGCCGATGATGCCGCCTGCGCCGCCACGGTTGTCGACGACGAACTGGACGCCGAAGCGGTCGGTGAGCTTCTGTGCGAACGAGCGCGAGACGAGGTCCGCATTGCCGCCGGCAGGTTGCGCCACGACGATGCGCACCGGCCGGTCGGGATAAGTCGGCTGCGCAAGGCAAGGAGATAAATGCTCGCCAAACAGACTTGAGCCGCAATAACGAGATACGCAGATGCCTCGAAGTGTTCGCATCGACCGCGCTGTTCATATTCTGGCGTCATCGCTTCAACTGCCGCTACTTTGAATATTTGCGCATGTTGCGCGAATTGGTCTGCGCTGCGTAGATATTCCCCTGCGCATCCGCGGCGACGCCTTCGGGCGCATCCGACGCTTCTTTCGTCAGGCCGATGTCGGGAATGAACGCGATCACTTTGCCGTCTTTGGCGTTCGCCACCCAAATGCCGTCTTTCTTATCGGGCATGCGCTTGCCTTGCGGCACGGTGTCGCCGACGTAAAGAATGTCGTTGGCGTCGATGTAGACGCCGCTCGGGCGGCCCAGGTGTTTCCATTCGGCGATGAAATTGCCGTCCGCGTCGAAGATCTGGATGCGGTTATTGTCGCCGCGGTCGGCGACGAACACGCGGCCCTGCGTATCAAGCGTGATCGAATGCGGTTCGGAGAAATCGCCGGTCGCCGAACCTTTCTTGCCCCATGTCTTGATGAATTTGCCGTCCTTCGAAAATTTCACCACGCGTGCATTCGAGTCGCCGCCATGCCCGTCGGACACGAAGATGTCACCGTTGGCCGCGACGACAACGTCGGTCGGCCGGTTGAAGACGTCCGTGCCCGGGCCCGCGATGCCCGGCTTGCCGAGCGTCATGAGGACTTTTCCTTCAGGGCTGAACTTGACGACGATATGGCCTTTGCCGTTTTTGCCTTCGGCATCGGTTACATACACGTTGCCGTCACGATCTAGACCGAGCCCATGCGGGAACACGAACATGCCCGCGCCAAAACTTCTGATCAGATTGCCCGAGCGGTCGAACGCCATAATCGGATCGAGTTTCGACTCGTCGCAGCGCGTGCCGCCGCAGCGCTCGAATACCCATACGGTGCCGTTGCGATCGACGTCGACCGCGCCGACCGCGCCCCAGGTGCGTCCGGCGGGGAGCTTGATGAAGCCGTCGACGACCTTATAGGGATTAGGTGGCGTTTGTGCGTCGGCAGATTCCAGCAATGCCGTCACTGCGATGAAAGCGGACAGCGCGAGCAGAAATGACCGTGTGAACTTCGAAGATATTCGCTGCATGATGACCTCCTCAAAAACAGGAAAACCGATTGTAGCCACAGATAAACACGGATAAACCCGAGGTACATCAAAAGCCAAACTGCCGTTCCTTTAGCGTTTTTTGCGTCATCTGTGTGCATCTGTGTTTATCTGTGGCTAATTATTCTTTTTTAAGAACTGTCACGACTTCAAGAACGCACTCAACTCCGCATAAACCTGGTCCGGCACCTGCTCGGCGGGATAATGCCCGCACGGCAGCGGACAAAGCTTGTAGATGTTTTCCGCGTATAACGGCCACGCGACGCGCGCGTCGAACATTTTCTCGGTATGGCTTTTCTCGCCCCAGATGATGAGGGCCGGGCATTTCACTTTGCGGCCGGCCTCGAAATCCGCCTTGTCCATGTCGAAATCGAGCGTTGCGCCAGCGCGATAGTCTTCGCACACGCCGTGCAGGTTTTCCGCCGTGCAGCAGCGTTTGTATTCGGCGAGCGCCTCCGGCGTAAAGCCGCCTTTGCCGATGCCCATGGTCGTGAGCTTCTTGTCGATGTAGTACTTCTCCTTGCCGGCGAAGAACTGCTCGGGAATGTCGTAGGGCTGCGCCATGAAGAACCAGTGATACGAATTCAGCGCCCACTCGCGCGTGATGTGCGTGAGCACGTAATGCGTGGGGATCACGTCGAAGCTCGCGAACTTAAGTACTTTCTCCGGATGATCGAGCGCCAGGCGGAACGCCGTGCGCCCGCCGCGGTCGTGGCCGCCCAGAAAAAACTTGTCGAAGCCGAAATGCTTCATGACGTCGACGTGGTCCTGCGCCATGCGCCGGTACGTGTAGTTGCTGTGATCGGGCAGGCCGCGCGGCTTGCTGCTGTCGCCGTAGCCGCGCAGATCGCCCGCGATGACGGTGAAATCCTCGGCCAGCCGCGGCGCGACCAGGTGCCAGTGCACGTGGGTGAGCGGATTGCCATGCAGCAGCAGCAAGGGCGGGCCTTTGCCGCCGATGACGCCGTGTATTTTCACTTGCGGATCGCTGGTCTGAACGTCGAACTTGTCGAAGCCTTCGAACACGGTTAACTCCTTGAGGAAAAGCGGTGCAGGAGGACGAAAAGCGAAATTCAACCCGCCCCTCACCCTAGCCCTCTCCCGCAAGGGGAGAGGGGATGTTTTTGTGGGAACGCCGAAGCTACTTCCTGCGCCATGCTGCCGTCAAGCGTGACGGATTGCCCGTAGCCCGCTCTATGTCGGCGCTGATACAAACGTAACCGGCGCGTAAGCCGCGTAATCCCCTGTAAGAGTGATAGCCGCGCGTGGCAGGGCGCGTAGGCTGTGAATCGTCTGGTGACGGCATGTTGCCCCACCAATTACCGAGGAGACTCAAATGTTCACAAAAAAACTGCTTGGAGTTGCATTGTTGACTGCGCTGGGCCTGTCGGTGTCGGCTGCCCAGGCGGCGAGCTTCGATCATCGCGATCGCGGCTTTCATCAAACCGCGCGCCATGGCGAATTCCGTCATGGGCACAATGTGCGGCATGGTCATTTCAGCCGGCACCACAATCGTCACCACAACCGCTTCCACAATCGCGGCTCACAACCGCGGCAACGGTTAATTTAACCCGTTAGTCTCTACGCACTCAGGGCGGGCATGCTTAGGCATTGCCCGCCCTGTTTATTTGGCACGTTCGATTTGCCAGCCTCAATTCACTATAGCGACCCGCCGCGCGTAGCGGTCGAAGACCGGCTGGTTCATGCGTATCGCGAAACCCGGACCCTCCACCGGCACGCGGCCATGTTTATCCGGCATGCAATATGGCTGCAAAGCCGGATTCGCCCAGTCGATGGTTTCGAGCGGCAGGCTGCGCGGAAAAGACGCGAGCAGGTGGCTCGAATAATACGGAAAGCGGTGGCCGCCTATCGTCGCGCCGAGCGCGTGGAGCAGGCGCGCCGCTTCGAGAAAGCGCACCGGCCCGCCGATGCACTGCACGTCGATCACGATAGAGCGCACGTTGCCTTCATTGAACAGCTCGATGAGCTCCGCTGTCGTCGCACAGGTTTCGCCGGCGACTATCTTGCTGTTCGCGGTTTCCTTGACTTGGCCGATCACGTCGTATTTCACCGGGTCTTCCGTCCACAAATACTTCCCCTGGGCGGCGCGGATGAACGCGTTTGCATCATCGACGTTCCATTGCGCGCCGGCGGCTTCGATCGCGATCGTTGCGGGTTCTGTATAGACGGAGCGCACCGCGGCGATGCGCTCGAGATTGTCTTTCAAGTCATGCACGACGCGCATTTTGACGTAGCGGAAATTGAGATCGCGATAGCGCTTCGCTTCGACAATCAGTTCTTCGACCGACTGCTCCTGCCACAGCGCGCTCGCGTAGCACTCGAGTTCCGTGCGGCCCGCGGGCCGGCCCCACAAGTCGGCGACGGCGCAGCCCTGCTGCTGTGCCGCGAGATCCCATGCGGCGAGGCTCAGTGCGTTCGCCGCCGATCTGCCCGCCGTGGCGTCGCCTGTGCGATTGCGCTCTTCGAACCGCTCGATGTCGAGCAGCGCCGTCATGTCGGGCCGCACTGCGGCGACGAGCGCCTGGGCGACTTTGGTGGCGAGATCAAGATTGCTCTTCTCGCGAAAAATCGAATAGCCGATGCCGCGCTTGCCCGCACCTTGCATGAAAGCCATCAACACATGCGCGGTTCTCTGGCGCGGGCCGGCCGACGCTTCGAGCACCTCCGCGAGCGGCACGACCAGATTCCAAAGTTCGATGCGCACGCTGTTATCGGTCGCTATTGCCATACATCGCTTCCCGGAGAAATTTAATAATGCGGCGGAATCTCTTCGCGCGTCGCCTGCGAGTCGCCCGGCATCTCCGTGCGCATCTGGTCGCGCAGCGCCGCGAGCTCGCTCTTCAGTTGATCGATTTGCGACTGCTGACGATAGACGGTCTTGTTCAGTTCTTCGAGCAAGTCTTCAGTCAAACTTAATTTGGCTTCTATCTCTTCGAGGCGGGATTCCACGGCAACTCCAAAGCAAATCGGATAAGCGCGAGTTTAGACCAGCGCTGAGAGCCTATCTAAGTTTCGGCGGCGACCGCGGCAACTCAATCGCGCTGCGCGTCACGCTGTACAGCGCCCACATCAGCAGGAATGGAATCACCGTGGTTTGCAGCATGAAAATCACGATGATTTTCAGGATGTGCTCGATCTCGCGCTCGACCGCGCCCTTGAGATTGTCGAAGCGCTGCTTGAGTTCGCCGGGTTGCGCCAGCCAGCCTTTTATCGTGTCCACGATGCCTTGACTCTCGGGAGTGGGCGGCACGACCGGTCCCGCCTTCGCCGCCTGGCTGGACGACGTGTCGATCATCAACTGGCTCGCTTCGTATTCGGCGGACAGGAATTTCTGCGACAGCAGGTCGGTGCCTATCGTCACCACCGGCACCGCGAAGCGCAGCATCAATAGCACGACCAGAGTGCGCGACAGCCAGGCGGGCGCCTGCTTCTGGCGGAAGTAAAGCCACGTCCAGGCCAGCGCGGCGGCGGTCAGCACCAGCGAAATCAGCCAGTAGCTGCCGATGCTGATCAAAATCTTCTGAACGCCGAACGCGACGCTGGCCGCCAGCATCAGGGTGGAAAACTGCTCGACCACGTCGTTAAGCGGATCGAGCGCCTGGCCCGGCGTGAGCGTCACGCCGACGCCGAGCGGCTGGGCCGAGATCTCGGTTCCCTGCGCGACCGAGATCAGCGCATTCAACGTGCGGGCCGCGGCAAAGCTGACCAATGCCCGCTTGAGTCCGGCGTCGACCTGCTTGATGGCGGGCGCGTCGAGCGGCGCGAGCCACGAGCCGAGAATCACGATTGCGGCGAACGACGCCAGGATGATTTTGCGTGTGTTGTGCATGTTGAGACCCTCACGGTTTGAGCGTCCCGCTGATTGCGGGGACCACTTGCGCAACTTACGCCAGAACGCGGAATGCGGTCAGAAAAATTCGCAAATCCCGCTGCGCGCACGCGACATGGGCGCCGGCGCGGCCCTGCGCGAAAAGTGTTAAATTGCACTCGTAGAAGCACGCCGCGACAAATTCGAGGAGAAATAATCTGTGAGCGAGAAAATAAGCGTCATCAGCCCGGAAGGCCTGCCGGCGGGCGCGACCAGCAATATCGCGCCGCACCTGAGCACGCTGGACGGCAAGACCATCGGCGAGGTGTACAACAATCACTTCAAGGGCGAGCTGATGTTCGAGACCTATCGCCGCCTGTTCAGGGAAAAGTACAAGAACGTCAAAATCATTCCGTTCACCGAGTTTCCCATCGTGTACGTGGGCGGTGACGCGGAGTCGCAGAAAAAGATCGCGAAGGAAATCGCCGCGCTCGCCAAAGAGAGAGGCGTCGATGCGCTCATCACCGGCAACGGTGGTTGAGGGACCTGCACTCCGTCCTCGGTGAGGCCGGCGGTAGAAGCGGAAAAAGCGGGGATCCCGAGCGTGGTGATCACCACGACGGGATTCACGACGATCGCCAAGGCGGTGGCCAAGGCCGAAGGCATGGCGGATGTCAGGATCGGCGAATACCCGGGCGCGGTGGGCGTGCATGCCGAAGAGCTCGTCGTCAAGAACGTCGAGAACGTGCTCTTCGAGCGCATCGTCGAACACCTGACGAAGCCGCGTGACGGCGGCCGCGGCGTGGCGCCCGCCGTGTCGCGCAAAGCCAGCGAAATCATCTATGAAGGCAGCTTCGAAGACGTCAACGAGTATTTCCGGAACCAGGGCTGGACAGACGAGCTGCCGATCATTCCGCCGACGATTGCGCGCGTCGCCGCATTCCTGAAACACACCGACCGCGCGCCGGACGAACCGATTGCCGTCCTGCCGCAGGCGAACCTCGTCGCGACGCCGCGCAACATCGCCGCGAACGGCGTGATGGCCGGCTGCAGTCCCGAATGCATGCCGTTGTTGATCGCGCTGGTCGAAGCGATCGCGGACAACACGTATAACCTCGCCAACATCGGCACGACGTGGGGCGTGTTTCCGTACCTGCTCGTCAACGGGCCCGCGGTCGAGAAGATGGGCGTCGAGAGCGGCGCGCATCTGATTTCGAAAGGCAACAATCCGTCGATCGGGCGCGCGCTCGGCTTGATCGTCAAAAACATCGCGGGCTACAGGCCCGGCCGCAATTACATGGGCACGTTCGGTTATCCGCAGAGTTTCACGCTCGCCGAAAACGACGCCGAGAATCCGTGGGAGCCGTTCCACGTCGAGCACGGTTTCAAGAAAGACGACAGCACCGTGACCGCGTGCGCGAGCGTGACGTGGGGCTGGGCGCCGGCGATCTACGGCACGCCCGACAAGACGGCGGCCGAGACCGCGCTCGAATTCATGGCGCTCGAGCTCACCAAGAAGCCGTGCCTCGCGCGGTTGGCGGAGCGCGGTCCCAAAGGATTCCGCAACATGGTGAGCATCCTGATCGCGCCGCCGGTTGCGAAGTCGCTCGCCGCGGCAGGCTATACGAAAGACAAAATTCGCGAGTACGTGCATGAGCACGCGCGCGTCACGTTCCGCGAACTCGAGTTCCTGCTCAAATACGGTCACTCCGAAGCGTTCACCATTGCCGAGGCCGTCAAGCGCGGAATCTATCCGGAAGAATACCTGGTCGGTCCCGACGATCTCGTGCGCGTGCTGCCGAGCCCCGACATGATCCACATCATGGTGTGCGGCGATCCGCACCGCAACCGGCTGATGGTGCTGTGGGGCGGCTACGTGAATCCGGTCACCAAGAAGATGACGTTTGCGGCTACTGCTTAAGCAGCGCGGCTCTCACAGTTGTGCTCCCTTGTCCGCCGACTCGTTATTGCGGCTTGACCTTCGCCTCTTTTACCACGCGTTGCCACTTCTCGACATCGCTCTTCAGCTTCGCCTGAAACACTGAGGGCGGGCTGTCGTCGATGTCAAAGCCTTCGGCGATGAGTCGCTCTTTCAGATCCGGCAGCTTGGTCGCCTTGCGGATTTCGGCGTTCCAGCGCTCGACGATATTTTTCGGCAGGCCTTTGGGCCCGAGCACGCCGTACCACAGCTCGACTTCATAGCCCGGCACGGTTTCGGCGATGGTCGGCAGATCGGGCAGCGCGGGCGAACGTTTGGCAGTCGTTACCGCAATGGCGCGCAGGCGGTTGGCGCGCACGAGCGGGATTGTCGACGGCGCGCTGCCGAAAATGAGCTGGATCTGGCCGCCCAGGAGATCGTTCAGCGCGGGGCCGGTGCCTTTGTAGGCGATGTGCGTCATGCGGGTGCCCGCCAGCAGGTCGAACAATTCGACAATGAGGTGGGCGAGGCCGCCGACGCCCGACGATCCGTAATTGAGCGCGCCGGGTTTGGCTTTGGCGAACGCGACGAGTTCGCCGATGTTTTTTATCGGCACTGACGGATGCAGCGCGACTATGAACGCCGTATTGCCAAGTAAACCCATAGGCTGGATATCGTTGACCGGATCGTAAGGAAGTTTGTACATCGCCGCATTCGTGGCATAGCTGCCGGACATGATGATGGCTGTGTAACCGTCGGGCGTGGCGCGCACTGCGGTCTCGGTACCCATCGTGCCGCCGCCGCCCGCGCGGTTGTCGACGATGACGATCTGCCCGAAAGCCTCGGAGAGCTTCTGCGCGAGCAGGCGCGCGACGATGTCGGTGCCGCCGCCGGGCGCGAACGGGACAATTAAGCGGATGGGCTTCGTTGGATAACCCTGTTGTGCGAACACATTGGCGCAGGCGAGCGACGCTAACAATGTCACTACCATCATGCGGAGCGCTCGTCTCACTCCGTTCGTGCTGATGTATAGAAGCATGAACGGAAGCATGAAAGAGGACTTGTTCGCGAAATGCCGTTTACCCTTCGATACCTCAGGGCGAACGGATAAGGCGCTAATCAACGCTTTCAAGATGAATTTAGGCATTCGGTTTTCCACGATGAGATGACGCGATCAACGCGCTCAGTTTCCCGACGCCGCTTTGATCGAGCGTTTCGAGCCGCTCGAAGAGATCGATCACTGCGCCCACTTGCGTGGCCGGCAGCGCGCGATGAAAACAATCGAGCAATTTCTCGCGATGGTCGGCGGGTGTCAGCGGCGGCACGCCCCACGAACCTTTCGGCTGGCGGCAGATCGCGCTGACGTGGCTGCCGTCCGCGAGATCGGCCTCGATTGCGATGTGCATATGGTGAAAGTCGCCGACGATGGACTCGTCCTGGATCAGCGTGATTTTGCCGAGCAGCTCGACCATGTCGGCGCGGAAGCGGCGCTCGTCGGTAAAAGTGTCGATGCCGACTTTGCCGTCGAGTATCGCGGCGGCGGCGGTGTACTGCAGGCTGAATTTGCCGGCGAGTCCCGTGACCGGCTGCGGCCGGTCGACGTAGTTCATCACCGGCGACACGATGCGCACTTTCGCGATGCGTGAGGCGCCGCCGGCGAGCTTGTGAATGTCGAGCCCGGCATTGATCGCGTAGTGCGTGCCGAATTGCGAGGGAAAGAGCTTGATCGCGAGCCCCGGATTGACGACGCGCCACGGCTTGCCGTAGGCAAGCAGCCGCTCCTCGTCGAAGCGGTTCGCGTAGAACGTCGCGATCACGCCCTTGTGCGCTTCGAGCACGTCGGGGTTCGCCGTGAAGCCGCGCTGCGCGAGCAGCGCCGCATCGAGCCCGCTCGCCGCCGCGTTGCCGCAATGCGTGCACTTCGTCATCGAGCCGACGTTGGCGAGCAGCGAACCCGCGCGCGACGCCGCGATACCGAACGCATGGCGCATGCCGTTGACGTCGAGTCCCAACAGGGTCGATGCCACGATCGCGCTGCCCAGCACGCCCGCGACGCCCGGCGGGTGAAACAGGAGGTGCTCGGGCACGAATTGATCGCCCGCGTACTGCAGGCGGCCCTGGATTTCGAGACCTTTCGCCACCGCGGTGATGATCTCGCGGCCGGTCGCACCGTTGAGTTCGGCCAGCGCGAATGCGACGGGCACCGTCGGCGACACCGAATGCGTCGGCGGGCTCCACATCGGCTCGAAGTCGAGCACGTGCGTTGCCATCGCATTGAGGTTCGCGGCTTGGACGACAGAGGCTTTGAAGCCCGCGCCCCATACGCTCGCCTGCGGCGCGCCGCCCAGGCTTTTCGCGTGCGCGAGCGCGAGCGTGACCGGCGGCTCGCCGCAGCCCGCGAGCGCGACGGCAACGCCATCCTGGATCGCCTGCTTGACGCGCGCGACGCATTCATCGCCCAGCGACTCGTAGCGCGTCGCGTGCATGATTTCGCAGATGTCGCTGGTCAAACCCACCGTTGGTGCTCCTCGCTCGCTCGATCGTCGTCGACTACGACGTTGCTGAATTTATAACACAGGGTTCCGGCGCTAACGCCGCCGCGGCACTTTGGCCGACTTGACCTTGCTTAAGATCTCCTCGCGCACGTCGGTGATTTCACAGCGCGCGCGACGCGCCGGCGCCATTGCAATGTCCCGTGCGCGGACATTCTGCGCTGCGCGGACAGATGACGCGAGCGGGCCCGGCCAACGCGTCTTCGACCCAGGCGATGTTCAGCACGCGTGCCGCGGCACTGATGGCCTCGACGGCGGCGGGGGGAATTTTGGCTTCGCCGTGGTGGTGCAGGCATTCATCGGTGATGCTCGCGACGATCTCGTCCGCGTTGGGGCTGTGCGAACGCAGCGCCGGCACGAGATCGATGCCGACGGACAGCACGTGCGGATTGCCCGCCATGTCGTTCGTGCGCCGCGAGTGGCAGCAATAGAGCAGCGATTGCTCGCCGTAGCGCATCACCGAGATCTGCGAGCGGGGCTCGGCGCCGCGATGCTCGTCGAGCATGCGAAAAACCGCCCAGTTCGGGCAGGGATCGGTCACGTGCGCCATATTGCCCCAAGGCAGCGGAATCCCGTTGCCGCGGTAAACCGCGCGCAAGTGTCCGGGCGGATAGGCATCGAAGAAATGCCAGTACGGATACGGCGATACTTTCGTCATGCGGCGCATCACCACCGCCGGCGTGAGCTCGATTTTCTCGCCGGCTTCGACGCGATACGACTCGCGCGTAAGGAAGCGCCGGAACGGGACCTTCGGGCACAGCAGCGCGCCGGCAAAAAAACTGCACTCGAAATCGCGCCACGCGTGCAGCACATCCTGCGCGTTCATGCCCGCGGCGATTCCCGCGCTGCCCTCGGGACTGCCGCCCATTTCACCGCCGGTCGCGTGCGCGGACTTCATGCCGTCGCCGCCGTGCAGCACCTTGTGGCCGAGATGCGAGGCGAGATCGAACTTCAGGCGCGCCGCGTCGGACTGCAGCTCGCGGTTCAGATAAATGGTGCGCGGCGTTTCGAAGAACGAACGCACCATGCTGCGCAGTTCGCTGTCCTTGTCGCGCGCGAGCACCGGCTTGCGGTCGAACCAGCGGATGGCGAGGCCATGATGCTTGCACAGCCGCATGAGGTCGTCGGCGCCGAGTGGAAACTTGCGCTCGCCGATGCTTTCCGCCAACCGCTCGAGATCCGGGAAGTCGTTGCGCGACATTTCCTGGTGCGACCGGATCAAGAGGTGGGCGAATTGCCGGCCGGACGTGCCGGTCTGCGCGAGCAGTTCGGGAATCGCCGCCTGCAGCAGTTCCTTTGAAAACAGGAAAGCGGGTTCCAGCGGCACGCCGGCCGCGCCGCCGGCGCGTTGCTCGACCGTGGAGGTTTCGATGTCGCGGCTGTCATCCGCAAACCAGCCGGGCTCGCGCTGAAACAGCGATGACAGGAGCTCGAGCACATCTTCGGACGGCAGACGCTTGCCGCTCTCGATCATGCTGAGATAAGAGACCGAGGGCGCGCTCTGCGCATTCAGTTGGGTGCAGCGCGCGGACAGATCTTCCAGCGTGAGGCGGTTGCGTTTGCGCAACGCGCGCAGCTTGGTGCCGAGGAAATGGCTTTTGCGGGCGGTGAGCGACATAGGATTTTGTGAAATTAACACTGTGAAGTTTCTATTGTCAAATTTCGCAAATCCTTGATCTACACTGCACTGCAGCAGTTCAGGGAGCGCGTGATCTTGCAACGTTATAGAGAGGGGTACAGCATGAAACAGAGCATTCTTATCCTCGGCGCCTCGTACGGTTCGCTGCTTGGCACCAAATTGCTGATGGCCGGCCACCGCGTGACGCTGGTCTGCACGGCGCCCACCGCCGAACTCATCAATCGTGAAGGGACCGTGGTGCGCTTCCCGATGCGCGGACCAGCCGGCATTGCTCGAAGTCCGGTCGCGCAAGCTGCCGGGCACGCTGACAGCGATCACTCCCGGCGCAGTGGATCCCGCGCAATACGATCTGATCGTGCTCGGCATGCAGGAGGCGCAACTCGGGTCGCCGGGCGTGCGTCAATTGATGGGGCGCATTGCGAGTGCGCGCAAACCCTGCCTCGCGATCATGAACATGCCGCCGCTTGCCTACCTCAAACGCATCCCCGGCCTCGCCACCGAAGCGCTCGAGCATTGTTATGTGAACCCGGGCGTATGGGACGACTTCGATCCCGCGCTGACCACGCTCGCGAGTCCCGATCCGCAGGCGTTTCGCCCGCCCGATCAGCCCAAGAACGTGCTGCAGGTCGGCCTGCCCACGAATTTCAAGGCGGCGCGCTTCGATGCCGCGGAGCCGACCGCGCTGCTGCGCGCACTCGAGTCCGACATCGAGCAGGCGCGGCTGGGGACCGGGGACGGTGCGCTGGAAATTCCGGTCAAGCTCAAAGTGCATGAGTCGATTTTCGTGCCGCTCGCCAAATGGCCGATGCTGATCGCCGGCAACTATCGCTGCATCCGGCCGGATACGATGATCCCGATCAAGGAGGCCGTGCACGGCAACGTCGGCGAGTCGCGCGAAATTTACGACTGGGTGTCGAATTTGTGCACGGAGCTCGGCGCCGAGTCCGCCGACCTGGTGCCGTTCGAGAAGTACGCGAAGGCCGCCGAGAGCCTGGGCAAACCCTCTTCCGCGGCGCGCGCACTGGCGGCCGGCGCCGAGCACATCGAGCGCGTCGACAGCCTGGTGCGACGGATCGCGAGCTTGCGGGGAATGCACCTGGACGCGTTGCACGAAATCGTGACGCTGGTGGACGAACATCTCGGCAAAAACCGGCTATCGCGCGCGTACGCGTGACCCGCTATCGATAAGAAGGACCGGCGACCGGCATGCACTGGCGCCGGAAGGAGGAGGGCAGTGGAGCAGGTCCGTCGTGAGGCGGACCTGCTCGTTGTCGTAAAGGGTCATGCGTATTTTCGCCATGTCGACTAGCCGCATCCCTGCCATACCGCGCGGTCGCCCCGGCTTTCACGCCGGTTTCGTTTATTCGTTAGACTCACGCGATGTCCCTCAATTTCGCACTGGCGCTCGCGCTGCTGAACATGAGCAGCATGCGCGCGGGCCGCGTGCTGCTCGTGCTGTACGCGCTGCAGCTCGGTGCAGCGCCGGCCACGGTCGGATTGCTGGCGGCGACGTTTTCGGCGTTCCCGGCGCTGCTCTCGTGGCACGCGGGCAAACTGGCCGACCGGTTCGGCTCGCGCTGGCTGCTCGTGATAGGCGCCGTCGGCGGCGGGCTCGGCATCCTGATCCCTTTCTTTTGGCCCGGCGTGACGTCGATTTTCATCGCGGCGGCGGCCAACGGCCTGTCGCTCTCGATTTACAACGTGTCGCTGCAGAACGTGGTGGGCCTGCTCTCGACGCCGCAGAACCGCACGCAGAGCTTCAGCAACTACAGCCTGACGAATTCCGTCGGCAGCCTCGCCGGCCCGCTGATCGCAGGGTTCTCGATCGAGCATCTCGGTCATCAGGCCTCGTGCATACCGCTCGCGCTGCTCGCGCTGATTCCGCTGGGCATGCTGGCGATCTGGGGCCATGCGCTGCCCAAAGGGCGCGGACGCGTGAAGGACGAGGGCGGCGGCATCCGCGACATGCTCGCCTCGAAAGGCGTGAGCCGCACGCTCGCCACCAGCAGCCTCCTGCAAACCGGCCAGGATTTGTTCCAGTTCTACCTGCCCGTTTATGCGCATGGCGTAGGGCTGTCAGCCTCCGCGATCGGCGTCGTGCTCGCGATGAATTCCGCCGCGGCATTTGTCGTGCGGCTCGGCCTCGCGCGGCTGATCGCGCGCTACAACGAAGACAAAGTGCTCGCGTGGGCGTTTTTCGTCGGCGCGGCGAGCTTCGCTCTGCTGCCGCTTTTCTCCGGCCCCGTGATGCTCGGCGTCGTGGCGTTTGCGTTCGGCCTGGGCATGGGCTGCGGCCAGCCGATCGTAACCATGCAGATGTTCAGCAATTCGGTCGCGGGCCGTTCCGGCGAGGCGCTGGGCCTGCGCATGGCGGTCAACCACCTTACCCGCGTCGTCGGCCCGGTTATTTTCGGGTTCGTCGGCTCGGCTTTCGGGCTGCCCGCGGTCTTTTGGGTCAATGGGTTGATGCTGGGGGGCGGCGGGGCCTTGAGCCGTACGCGCGAAACCGCTGGCACAAACGATAAAAAATAGCGTCTAATGTGAACCGCCTTGCAAAAGGAGGAGCGATGTTTAAGCACATATTGATGCCGACCGACGGGTCCGGCCACTCAGAACGCGCGATCGAACGCGGTATCGAGCTCGCTAAACTTTGCGGCGCCAGGGTCACCGGCATACACGTCGTCCCGGATTACCGGATGACGATGGCGGAGGACAGTTCATACGATCCCACGCTGCCCGGCAAAATGGCCGAAGAGGCGCGCGCGCGCGCCGAAAGCTTTCTCGCCTTCGTCAAAAAGAGCGCGGAAGCGCAGGGCGTTCCGTGCGACACCGAAATCGCGACCAACTCGCAGCCTTTCGATGCAATCATTAACACCGCGAACGAGCGGCATTGCGATCTCATCGTGATGACGTCGCGCTCGCGCAAGGGGCTCGTCTCCGTGCTGATGGGCAGCGAAGCGTCGCGCGTGCTGCACCGCGCGTCGATCCCCGTGCTGGTGTTCCGCGCGTTGATGAGCGCCGACCACCCGGACAAGAAAAAAAAGTCGGCCGCGGCGGCCACCAAATAAAACCGCCGGTTCCGTGCACGTGCGCATGAAGAGCACTGGCGTCCGGCTGGCCGCGCTGCTCGCCTGCCTCGGCGTGTGCGGTGCGTACGCGGCGGATAGCGCGACCGTCCCGCTCAGCGACGAAATCGCCGCGCAGGAAGCGATTTACAAGAGCACCGGCGCCGAGGTGCCCGCCGGCTACGTGATCGACCGCTCGCTCACTTCTTATACGCAGGCTCTCGCGGAAGGATTCGACCGCGCGCTCGGCATGCTGCGTCCGGGCGACCGCTGGCTCGATATCGGCGCCGGCCGCGGCCAGGCGATCCTCGACTATTACACGCCCAAGTTCGACATGCTGCACTTCGAGGGCCGCGAAGAGCGCGGCAGCAAAGCGCAGGCCGTCGCGATGTCCATCGAAGACCGCCGCACGCCCGAGTGGCACGCGAAAGCCGCGACCCTGCCTCCCGACAAGATTCGCTACCTCGCGGACCGGCGCCTGCGTGAATATTCGCTCGAAGAGCTCGGCAAGTTCAAGCTCATCTCCGATGTTATCGGCGGATTTTCCTACACGACGACCTTGTCGCTGTTCGTCGAGCGGGTGCTCAATTTGCTCGAAGTGAACGGCAGTTTTTTTACCGTGCTGGCGGACGTGCGCTCGGAGGCCAGCGCGAATGAGCCGTTTTACGCGGGCTCCCCGTTTCTGACCGCGATCGCGGGGGCCGACGGTTCGGAGGTGAAAATTTGCGCGTGGCTGAAGAGCATATCGTGCGTGCAGGTCACATGCGAGTTCAAGGGAAACTGGCGGCCGCCGATCGAATCGTTCCACGTTCGCAAGACCTGCAACGAAGTTTCGGTGCCCACGCTGGCCCCGACGCACTTCACCGCGGGCACGCCGCCCGAGCGTGGCTTCAAGCTCGCGAAATAAAAAACCCGCTGCCGCGGGTTTTTTTGCGAGTGGCGCCATCCGTCGGTGCTCAATCCGGACGAATTTTCGCGGTTTTGATGACCGCGGCCCATTTAGCCATGTCGGCGCGCATGAAACTTTCGAGTTCGGCCGGTGTGCTTGCGACAACTTCGACGCCGTCGCCCGCGAGCTTGTCTTTAGACGCGGGGGCGAGCAGTCCGCGCTGGATTTCGGCCTGCAGCTTGTCCACGATTGCCGCCGGCGTGCCTGCCGGCGCAATGAGGCCGTGCCAGCTCAGGATTTCGACGCCTTTCCATCCCGCTTCCGCCATCGTGGGCAGATCGGGTGCAAGCGCCGAGCGTTGCGGGCTGGCGACTGCGAGCAGTCGCATCCTGCCTGCCTCCCGGTACGGTAACGCCGTGCGCAGCACGTCGAACATGAGATCGGTGTGGCCGCCCAGGAGATCGATGCGCGACGGCGCCGCGCCCTTGTACGGAATGTGCACGAGATCGATTTGCGCGTTAATCTTGAAGAGTTCCATGCCGAGATGGTTCGGGCTGCCGCTGCCGGAAGAACCGTAGCTCAATTTCCCCGGCTGCTTCTTCGCGAGCGCCACCAGCTCATTTACCGAACGCGCCGGCACCGACGGATGCACGACGAGCGCGTTGTACTGGCGCGCGATCAGGCTCACCGGCCCGAAATCGCGGATCGCATCGTAAGGAAGCTTGGGGTAGAGGTTCGGGTTCACGGTGTGCGTGCCGTAGCACAGGTACAAGGTGTAGCCGTCGGGCGGGGATTTCGCGACGTATTCGGCCGCGATATTGCCCCCGACACCCGGCCGCGGTTCGACCACGACCACCGCGTTCCACGCCTGCGTGAGACGCTGACCCACAAGCCGCGCCATCAGGTCGCTGCCTCCCCCAGCGGGGGTGCCGATCACGATGCGAATTGGTTTGGCGGGATAGTCGGCTTGCGCCTGCGCCAGCGCGGTGCACAGTGCGAACGGAAGCGCTGCAGTAGTCGTTAACCAGCTCGGCATGGAGGCATTTGTCGATCGGAAGAAATCGCCGCCAGCTTCCGCCGGGGCGCGCGAGCCGTCAAGCGCGGCGTTTTTTATTCGCCACCGACGCGCCGGCGAAAGAGGCGCCTGCTCTGCTTACTGTTGACGGCCGCTAGCGCCGCGCGCGCTCGCGGCGAAAGTGGCCGATCGCCAGCACCAGCGCGGCGCCCTGCAGCACGGCGCAGAAGTAGAACGGCGCGCCGATGCGCCAGTCGCCTTTGGGCAAATCCGAAACGAGAGTCAGCAGCGTCGCGCCAATCGGCGGCGCGAGCACCGCCATCAGGCTGTTCAAGGCCGCCGAGCGCGCCCAGCGTCGTGCCCTGGCTTTTTTCGTCGGCCGCGCCGGAAATGATGCTCTGAATGGCGGACGTCACAGTGGCGCCGAGAATATTCAGGAAAATAATCGCGTACATCATCCAGCCCTGGGTGGCTGCGCCCCACAGCACGTAGGCCAGCGTCGACGACACCAATCCGAGCACTGCGAGCCGCTGCGGACTGACGAGTTTCAGTATGCGCTGGAGCAAAAGGCCCTGCGTGATCGCCGATACGACGCCGACCGCCGCGAGCGACCAGCCGTTCTCGAGCGGACCCCAGCCGAACTTGAAGGTTGTATAGAGCACCCAGCACGTGTACAGCATGAACTGCGCAAGTCCGCAGCACGCCAACACCGCGACCAGACGGCCGGCGCCTTTCAGATTCGCAAGCTTGCGCAGTGCTGCGACCGGATTCGCTGCCTGCCAGCGAAATGGGCGGCGCCGTTGCGGCGGCAGCGATTCGGGTACCACGAAATAGCCGTACAGCACATTCAGCACGGCGAGGCCGCCGGCCACGAAGAACGGCAGGTGCAGATTGACCGCGCCAAGCAACCCGCCCATTACCGGGCCCAAGGCAAAACCCGCGCCGAGCATCGCGTTCAGCCTGCCGAAGCGTTTGGCGCGCGATGCGGCCGGCGTGATATCGGCCACGTACGCGTTGGCGACCGAAATATTGGCCTGCATCGCGCCGCCCACGAGCCGCACGACGATCAGCATCGCAAGCGACGTCGCCAGCCCGGTGAGGATAAACGTGAGCGCGAGACCGCAAAAACCGATGAGCAGGACGGGCCGGCGGCCATAAGCATCCGACAGGGTGCCGAGTATCGGCGAGCCGAAAAAATTCGTGAAGCCGAATGCGAACGTCACGACGCCGTACCAGAAGGCCTGGTCGCGCTGCGATTCGGTAAAACTGCCGACCAGCGCCGGTAACACGGGAATGATGATGCCGATCGCCACCATGTCGATCAACGTGGCCAGCATGATGAACGGCATCCCGGCCGTGCCCTTGAATCGAGCGGCGAAAAAGCTGAACGGATGTTGGGCTCGCGGCATAGGCGGACAGTGATGGCTTTCGATCGATCATCGTTCGACGCCGACGAACTTCCGGCGCGCAGCTTAAAGCGAAAAAATGCCGTCACGGCCTCGCGTGGGCGGTGACGGCATGCCCGGTTGCAGGTGCGTGCTTATTTGGCCTCGACCGCAATCTCATTCTTGACCGAGGTCACGCCTTTGGTGTTGCGCGCCAGGCTGACGGCCTGCTCCGCCTCGGCCTTGCTCCTGGCAGTCCCCGACAGCGTGACAACGCCTTTGTCATTGGTGTCTACTTTGACGCGCATCGCGCTGACGGTCTTGTCCTTCGCGAATTCGGCCTTGATCCTGGCGGTGATCATCGTGTCGGTAACGTCTTCCTTGACGCTCTCGGGCCCTGATTTTTTGGCGGCCTCGCCGACGACGATGTTGTTCTTCACCGAAATTACGCCGCTGGTGTCGCGCGCGATCTTGATGGCCTGATCTGCTTCGGTCTTGGTCTTGGCGTTTCCCCCGAGCGTGACGACACCGCTGTCTTCCGTATCGACGGTGATTTTGGTCGCGCTGACCGTTTTATCCTTGGCGAACTCATTTTTGATTTTGTTCGCGATTGACGAATCGGCAGTATCGTCTTTGGCGGCTGGCGTTGCCGGCCTGTCCGCGGTATAGCCGGCCGGCGCGAGCAGCGTACCGATGACGAGCATAACGGCAATATGCATCTTCATGATTCCCTCGCTGAAATAAAAAAAGTGACCAGGCGGAGGGCGATTGCCGTCCGCCGATCAATAGCGTCGTGGATTTCATTGTGTCGCGTGGGCCGCTACAGTCTGTGCGCAATCGTACATATTCTTTCGCGGGAACGCCGGTCAGGCGCGCGGGGTCGAAGTTATATCGCACGACCGCGAGGAGAAGGTCATGAGTGTTCGTCTGACGGTGCTGTCTGTCATGTTGTTGGCGGCGGCTGGTTGCAGCTCTGAGCCGCGGCAGGCAACGCAATCACCTTACACAATGGGAATAGGCGACGTGCAGAAACGCGATCCGCTGCTCAGCGAGTGCCGCGTGCCGTGCACAATTTCGCCCGGCCCCGGCTGCTGCTGAACATTTACTTTCAAGGACTTGATATGAAACTCACTTCCGCATCGCTGCTTGTACTGTTTACCGCTTCCGCGTCGGCGCTCGCGCAATCGACCGAGCGTACTCTGAGCGTGCCGGATGCCGTGCCCGCTTGCATGGAGCGCAGCGGCCCGGATTGCGTCCTCAAGAGCGACATGGTTACGCCGCGCGCGGCGCCTCCGATTGCCGTGATTCCCCCGGTGACGCCGACCACCCCGGCGGAACCGCCCACCGCGATTTCGCCCGCGCGAACGCTGCCGACCACTGGCGTGGTCGGATCGACTCCGGCAACGCCGCCCACGGCCACGCCGAGCCCGACCACGACTACGACGACCGGGCCATCCGGCACTACGCTCATCGTCACGCCGGCCGGCACGCCCACCACGTCGACGTCGAGCGGATTTACGACGAATCCGAATTCGATCGGCGGCAACCTGCAGTCGAGCGGGGGCACCACAGGGACTTCAACGTCGAGCGGCTTCACGACGAATCCGAACTCGGTCGGCGGGAACTTGCAGGCAGGCCCGGCCTCGACGCCATCGACAACGACTACCGGCGCGGGCAGCGTGCGCCGGTAGGCAATGGCGGCGCGCTCAGGCGCGCGCCGTTCAGGCTTTGGGCGCCGGATGTATGTTGTCGACCCAGTGCACTTCTTCCGGTTTTTCGACTACGGGAATGTCGAGATTCACGACCACCGGCTCCTGACCGCTGCGCACGAGCACGCAGGACAGCGGCTCGTCGTCGTTCGCGTTGATTTCCTGGTGCGGGACATAAGGCGGCACGTAAATGAAATCGCCGGGCCCGGCTTCCGCGACGAACTCGAGGCGATCGCCCCAGCGCATGCGCGCGCGTCCGCTCACGACATAAATCACGCTTTCGACCGGGCCGTGGTGGTGCGCGCCGGTCTTGGCTTTGGGATGAATCACGACCGTCCCCGCCCATAACTTTTCCGCGCCCATGCGGGCATTGGTGATCGCCGCGGCGCGATTCATGCCGGGCGTTTGCGCCGTATTGACGTCGAGCTCATTGCCGTGCACGACGCGCACCCCGTGCAGGCGCCATTTCGATTCGGTGGATTTGGCCATATGCATTCCCTGGTTGGTGTTGATTCCGACCGCGTGCTTGCCGGCCATTCGCTATTCTAATCCCCGGTAGATACGGCTTGGGGCCGGCCTTCGAGCGCCGCCTCGAGGGTCAGCCACGGCAGTGCCGCGCACTTGCGGCGGCCCGGCAGCTTCTCGATCATTTGCAGGATGGCGAGCCGCCCGCCATCGATACCGTGCGACAAAGGCGCGGCCGGACTGCCGACCGCCGTAATGAATCCGCGCAAGAGCGGTTTTGCATCGCCGAGCTTTGCTGACTTCAGGAGCTCGGTCATGATGGAGGCCGACGCCATCGATATGCCGCAGCACGAGCATTGAAAGCCGACGTCGCGAATGTGCTCTTCGACGATGTGTGCATAGACGGTCATCTCGTCGCCGCATAAAGGGTTGATCCCGGCGGCGTGATGGCTCGCCGTCGTCAGTGCGCGGTAATTCCGCGCATTGCGGATATGGTCCATGATGAATTCGTCGTACGGGTTCGCTTCGCTCATGGCGGGCTACCGGCCGGTCGACGTATTGGCCTGCACGAACGCCGTGAAACCGCTCATGAACTTGCGCAGTTGTGCGAGCAACGCATCGTCTTTGATTTCGCCGGCGTCGTCGAACACGCTCGCCGCGCGCGACACCATGATGCGCGTGCCGAAAAATGGCCGCGTGCCGAGAATGCGCAACACCGGCAGCCAGGCTTCCTGCGCGAGCAAAGTGCCGAAATTACCCGGCGATGCGCCGATGATCGCGACGGGCTTGTTGCCGAACACGCGCGGCACGTCGGCGGCCGGGCGCGTCAGCCAGTCGATTGCATTCTTGAATACGCCCGGGATGCCGTTGTTGTATTCGGGCGTGACAAGCAGCAAGCCGTCGCACTGGACGACCTGCGCTTTCAGTTGCTCCGCCGCATTCGGCAATCCGCTCGCGGTTTCCACGTCGCCGTCGTACAGCGGGATATCCTTGATCGAACCCAACTCGACACGCACGCCTTCCGGCGCGGCGCGGACTGCCTGCTTCAACAGCATCGTATTGAAAGAACCGCTGCGCAGGCTGCCGGAAATGCCAAGTATCGTTGTCATTCGATCCAAACTGGAAGTGAGCGGCGCGCACGCAACCGCATTCCGGTTCGACCGCGATTATTGCTCGATGTTCACCGCGTAATAGCCGACCGAGCCGGTTTTCGACGTGTCTTTCCATTGATGCGGTGTGTTGGCCGGTATCGTGATCACATCACCCTTGGTCAAGCGGTGCACCGTGCCGCCTTCGATGCCTTTGCCGCGGATCTGGCCCGGCGCGGTTTCTCGCGGCTCGATCATCGTGCCGCCGGTAATGAAGTCCGCCTCGCCGTCGACGATGATGAATACATGATTGGTTTTGGCGTGCACTTCGGAGCCGCGCTGCACGCCGCGGTTGGCGATAACGATCAGGCCTTCGTCCTCGATGATGCGCCCGCCCTTCACGAACGTCGCCGCGACCTTGTCGTGGTTGATGTAATGCACGCGGTTGGGAAAGCCGCCGGTGGCGCAGCCGGTCAGCAAAGTAGCCGCGCCAACTGATGCAACGAGCGCCGCGTTGGCGAGTAATTTCTTCATGAGCATCTCCCGGTTCAAAGTAAGTGAGAATTGGATAGGCGCGGAGTCAAGGCTATTTCAGAACCGCGCTGGCTTCCGCCGCGGCAATCAGCGCATCGGCGTCGTTCGGCAGCAAAAACTTTTGCGCGACTGCATTGGCCACGGCTTTTTTCACCGCCGCAACGTAACCCGCGTGATCGGTGTAGCGCTCTTCGAGTGACAGGCGCGGATCGTTGGCGGCGACGCGCTCGGCTTTGGTTTTCGCGAACGGCACCATGCCGCCCGCGTACATGCAGAGTTTGTCCTTGTGAAATGGCAGCGCGCCGCCCGCGGTGATGTTCCAGCCCGTATAGGTGCCCAGCGGCGCCTCGCGCAGCACCACCGGCACGCCGCCAATCTCGTTGCCGTCGGCATCGACTCTCGGCACCAGCATTTTGATGACCTGTTTGATGCGCGGCGTTACGCTGCCCGGCACGCCCGTACCGTCGTTCGGATCGAACGCGCCGCCCCAGTCGTAATCGAGTACCGGGTTGATGAAACCCGGCTCGGGCGCGCTCGCACGCACGCCCGGAATCGTCGGAAATCCCATCGCGGTCTTGTTCGCTTCGACGAGTTGGCGGTCGCGCAGCGTCGGATAGCGGCTGGCGGGCGGCGGCGTATCGCGCATGACCCAGTCGCGAAAGTGCACCGTCAGCGCGTTGACCACTTCGCCATGCGGCATCGGGTTGGCAGCGAGCACGCCGACACCGGAATTGTTGCCCGGACATTCGACCGGTTTGACCGGCAGCCCGACGCCGGGCAGGCTGGTGTCGAAGCCGCCCGCGCCGCCGCCGTGCGCAGTACTGCCGACGTAGTAGCGCCGTACGTTGGCGGGCAGCGGAATATCTTCGCGCGGATTCGTGCCCACCCACTCGGGGCCGAGCTTGAGTCCCCAGATTTCGGCGGCGCCGAAATGCTCGATCACTTTCGGACAGGTTTTCGTCGCGTTGCAGCGATCGAGGATGCTGCGCGCGGGCAGGCCGCGCGTTTCGTCGGGATACGGCACCCACCACTGGGGCCCTTCGCTGCCGGGCTGGTAGAGCTCCATCACGCCGTCCGGCTGCGCCCACCGGATGTTGAGTGCGATGCGGCGGCCCGCGATGATCGGCCACATGCCGTCGTGTACCGGGCGCTTCGCCTCGTCCTGGTTAAAGCCCAGATGCAGCCAGCCGCGCAGATAATTGCCGGACTGCGAGCGCCCGCGCGTGATGCTGTATTTGATTTTCCCCGCGAGCGGGTTGGCGGTGCCGGCGTCGTCCTTGTCCGCGTATTTGAAAAATGACGCGAGATCGCGCCACGCGGCGAAACCGATGCCGAGGATGTACGGATCCTTCGCGGTGTACACGACCTGGTAGAGCTTCGCCGGATTGAAGCCGCCTTTCAGACAGAGCTGCACCGGTAGTTTCGTGAGCGGCTGCGGCGCTTCGAACGTGCCGCCGCCGCAGAATTTCCAGTCGGCCGCCGCGATCGGAGTCTCGCCGGTGACGACACCTTCCATGGTCTCGTGATCGCGCGAAACGAGCGTCGCTTGCGCGGTGTCCATGCTCGCCGGCAGATACGGCACCGGGTTAGTCTGCACGATCAATGGCTGCGCGCCGGCGCCTGAACGGTTGATGATGCGGCCAAGCACCGCACCGGTAATTGCGGAACCGTCAGCATTCCGCGCGACCGGAACCTGCAGCCAGTGGTTCCCGCCGACGCTCATCGTCGGCCGCACCGCGGTGCCGAGTGCGGCGCTCATACTTGCGTTGTCGCCCTGCCACGCGCTGGCAAGGCCAACATCGCCGAAACCACGCTCCATCGGCGCCAAGGTGACGGGGCGGCCGCGATTCGGCACGTCGTGCCACAGCATGCCGCTTGCCTTCGCGAGGTCGATCGGTCGGGTGATCACGAAAGTCGTGACATAGCGCACCTTGCCGTCGGCGTCCTTGCCGAGCGCCACGTCCTGGATCAGTGCATTGAGCGGATCGCGCGGATCGAGCTCGCCGAAAGCGCGGCCCGCGAGCTGCTCGTACTGGCCGGCGCTGCCGTAAGCCGCGCACGCGGCGCCTTTGCAGAACGCGGGAGAAATGGTTTCGTCGATCACGATCCGGGTGATGCGCGCGTGCGCAGGTGCCGCGGCGATAAAAATGGCGAGCGCGAACGCGATGTTGTGCTGGCGAAACAATGCGACGATGTGGTCGTACATGCTGCGGTCTCCCCCGAGGTGCTGATGGTACTTAATGGGCCTGCGCGACGCGCGTGTTGGCGAGTCCAGGCGTTCGACCACCGTGCGCACGATCGCATGTTGTCACGCGGCACGCAGGCGTTTCCTGAATCTAGCGGGGCGCTGCGGGTTTATTACCGGTACGAACGTGCGACGCTGCTGGAGTGCGCAACGTAGCATAGCCGGCAGAGAGCGGCAAACGGGCTATTTTCGTTTCGCGAGATGGCGCGCCTTTTCGGCGAGCCGATGTCTTTCCTGCAGCATAGTGCTGGTGTCGGGCGGCGCGGGCGGAAATGCGCTTAGCGCCTGCCTGACGGCGCCGTGCGCCATCGCGATCTGCGGATGATCGTGCACGTACGGCCAGTAGCGTTGCGCGAAGACGCCGGCGGGCGTTTGCGCGTTGGACAGCAAGTGCTCCACCGCGGCGCGCACCGCGGGCTCGATGTCCCCCTGATCGGGCGGCGCGGCGTCGTGCACGAGATCGAGATCGACCATCAGCTCCGACAGACCCCGCAGCCATGCGAACTCGGCGTCGCTGGTCAGCCGCTGCAGCAATTCGCCGGCGCTGAGTTCGACGAGATGCGCGCGCTCGTACTCGCGGCGCGCAGTCTCGACCAGCGTGCGATGCAGCTCACGCAGGGCGTTCGCCAGTTTCTGCCAATCCGCTGCCTCTGCCATGCGCGCGCTCCTGTCGCGCCGCCGCTCGAAATGCTAGTAACGGCGCGGGTCGTCCGGACGGCGGTCCTGGCTGTTGCGCACGCCATCGCCATCGCGGTCGCGGTCCGCACGGTTCGGAACACCATCGCGGTCGCGGTCACCACTATAACGCTGACCATCGCGATAGCCGTATCTCGAATCTTCCACGACGCACCCGGCCAGCAGGCTGCCGGTAACCACCATTATTACGATCAGGCTTTTCATAAGAATCTCCTTGTTAATCGGTCGTTGCAAAAAAAGATCCATGCGTAGCCGTGTAACTGCGATCCTCACGCAACTCACGGCCGGTTGCGCGGCAGGACAGCGTGCATTGCTACGATTGACGTTACGCTCCGACTTTCTTTTTACTCCGCTGCGTGCCGCGGGTATGTGCGTTGACCCACACATTAGCTCGTGCGCAAAAAAAACCGCGGCGAAAATGCCGCGGCGTAGGTATGGGGACTACGAGCGAGTTCGCGGATTCTTAATCCGCAGGTATGTCACGCCGCTATTTTGTCGCCAGCGGCTTCAACTGCGGAATAGCGTCGTCGTGCGGCGGGATCGCCCGCGCTGCAATCAGGATCATCGCCACCGTATCGTAATAGCCCATGATGCCGATGAGATCGAGAATGCCGCGCTCGCCGAACTGGATTTGCGCCTTGTCGTACATCGTGTCCGTGACCGCTTTGTCGCGGTATATCTGCATCGCAAGATCGTACAGGATCGCTTCATCTTCCTTCATGCCCGCGGGACGCCTGCCTGCCGCGAGATCGAGCGCGACCTTCGAATCGAGGCCGCCTTTGATCGCCAGCGTGTAATGGCCGCGCCAGATCCATTGCGAAGACCACTGGCGGGCGGTGATCAGAATGGCGAACTCGGAGAGCCGCGCGGGCTGCTGCGTGTTCCAGCGCCCGTAATCCGACATTGCCTGCAGGCGTACCGCGAGTTCCGGGCTGTGGATAAGCGCGCGATACGGAAAGTTCGTGAATTTGGCGTTGCGCGGCGGCAGCGCAATGCTCTCCGCCCACTTCTTTTGCTCGGGCGTCAGTTGCTCCGCGCGCAATTCCGGAAACCGCTTGGTTTCCTGCGCTGCAGCGGTCTGCAGGATCAATGTCAATGCAAGTAACGCTACCGTCGTCAGTTGGTTCATCGTTTGCTCCCCGCTGGTTAAACCACGACTAAAAAATCCCGCACGCTTAAGCGCTACCGTAGACCGCATCTAGCGACGACTAGAAGCCAGCGGCGCCGCCGTCGCTGCGCGGATCGAAACCTGCTTCGAGCGCACCGTTGGCATGGCGTGCGATGCCGCCGGCGTGGCCGACGGTTTCGTCCAGCGCGCCGATGACTTCCACCGCATGGCCGCGGCGCTTCAATTCGTCGATCACGGCGGGAGCGAAGCGCGCTTCGAGCTTCAGCGTGTCGGTCGCCTGTCCCCACGTGCGGCCCAGGAGCCAGCGCGGCGCCGCGATCGCCTGCTGCATGCCCTGTCCGAACAGCGCATAGCGCGTGAAGACCGCCGCCTGCGTCTGCGGCTGGCCGTCGCCGCCCATCGTGCCGTAGACGATGGTGCGGCCGTCGTTCAGCACGGCGAGCGCGGGATTCAGCGTGTGAAACGGTTTGCGCCGCGGCTGCAAAACATTCAGCGCGCGCGCATCGAGCGAAAAACTGCAGCCGCGGTTCTGCCAGTTGATGCCGCTGTTCTTCAGGACCACGCCGCTGCCGAACTCGTGATAAATGCTCTGGATGAAACTGACCGCGCGCCCCGCGGCGTCGATCGCGCCCATCCATATCGTGTCGCCGGGACTCGACTGCGCGCCCCACGGCAACGCGGTGTCGCGGTCGATCGCGGCGGCGAGGCGGTCGAGTGCGGCGGGCTCGAGCAGCTGTTGCGGATCGACCGTCATGAACGCTGGATCGGTGATATGGCGGTCGCGCACCCTGAACGCCTGCTTGGTCGCTTCCACGCACAGGTGCACGTAATCGGCGCTGTCGGGAACGACGCGGTCCAGTCGCAGGCGCTCGAGGATGCCGAGGATCATCAGCGATACGGTGCCCTGCGTCGGCGGCGCCATGTTGTAGAGCGTGCCCAGGCTATGCGTCAGCTTGACGGGTGCGCGCAGCTCGGCGGCGTGACCGTCGAAGTCGGCGAGCATGAGCGGGCTGCCGAGTTCGGCGAGGTCGCCCGCGATCGAGCGCGCGAGCTCGCCTTCGTAAAAATCGGCGAGACCGTACTTCGCGAGCTGGCGCAGCGTCGCCGCAATCGCCGGCTGGCGCATCAGCGAACCCGCCGCCGGCGCTTTGCCATCGACGAGAAAACGCGTGCCGAATCCCGGCACGTCTTTCAGTTCGGCGAGCTTAGCCTCCGTGTTCGCCGCCTGGCTGCGCGTAACGACGATGCCGCGTTCGGCGTAATGCACCGCGTCCTCGAGCAGGCGCGCGAGCGGCACGCGGCCGCTCCAGTGCTTCGCGCCGTAGTCGAGCGCCAGCGCCCAGCCCGAGATCGTGCCGGCGACGGTGTTGGCGGCGAGCGGCCCGCGCGTCGGAATCGCCGCGAGGTGCTGGCCGCGATAAAAATCAACCGTCGCGCGGCCCGCGGCGCGGCCGCACGCGTCGATGGTGACAACGTCCTTGCCGGGCTCCTGCACGAGCCAGAAGCTGTCGCCGCCGATGCCGTTCATGTGCGGGTAGACGACCGAGATCGTGGCCGCCGCCGCGACCATCGCTTCGAGCGCGTTGCCGCCGTCGCGCAGGACGGCGAGGCCCGCTTGCGCGGCGAGCGCGTGCGGCGCGACGACCATGCCGCGCGCGGCCCAGGACGAGTTGGGGCTCATGGGGAGGCGAACCGCGTGCTGCGCGCTACTTCTCGGGAAGCTTGCGCAATTCCGGCAGCATCTGCTTCGCGAAAAAATCCGCGCCGATTTTAGCGATCCGCTCGGGGCCGATCTGCGCCCTGATCGCGGCTTCGGAACCGGCGTTCTTCCAGGCGGCGTATTCGTCGGGCGGCAGGCGTCAGGCCCATCGCCTCGACGAGCAGGTTCACATAATTGACGACCCTGATCGAGTCGGTCGTCGCCAGGCCGCACAACAGGCGCTGGCACGCGTGAAACGCGGTCACGAGGGTGTCGCTGTCATTTTCTGCGCACAGTTCAACTGACCGGCGCCCCACGTCTTTCAATGCGGCGGGGTGGGGTGCCAACGCCGAGCACATATGACCGGGCGCCGCGTAATCGGTGACGATCAGCTCGAGTCCGGGCACCAGACGCAGCAGGTCGGCGATCAGCGGGTACGCGTCGACTTCGTGAAAGCCGCTGTGCTGATGCAGCACGACGCGGCGCTCGACCGCGTGCGTGAGCAGCGGCGCGAGCAGGTGGCGGCGCGCGTGCAGCATCTCGGTGATATGCGACACGGTGAATTGCGCGGTATTGACCCCGGTCATGAACGTGCCCGCATGGCGATGGCACGACGGGCACCACGTCACGACTTTGTCGCGGCCGCTGGCGTTGAATTTTTCGACAGTGCGCGCGGCCATGCCGGCCGCCGCATCGAGATTGCCGTCCTTGGCCGTGCCGCAGCAATACGCGGGCCCGCCGGCCGGCTCCGACTCGATGCCGACCGCGCGCAGCAGTTCGATCGCGCTATGTATGATGTCGCCGTGGCGCACCGCGTTGCAGCCGTACCAGAAAACGACGCGCTCGCTCATCGTTTCCATTAGCGCTGCCACTCCGCGATTTCCGCGTCCGAAAACTGCAGCGCCGAAAATGCGTTGATGCGGCGGAAAAAATTCGGATCGCGCTTGCCGTCGGGCAGCATCGCCGGGCCGCCGGTCGAGCCCAGCGACGTGATGCGCGAGAGCCGCATCATCAGCATCGGGTTCACGTTTTCGGGACACGCCGGGATGCACTTCGCCGACTGCGTGCAGAGCCGCGTCCATTCGAGCGCTTCAGGCGTGCCGCCGGTGCCTTCGAGGATGCCGCGTACGCCGGCGACGACCGCGCTGCCGCTCTTGCCCGTGAGCTGATCGGAGTATTGCGTCATCGGGCAGGCTTCGAAGCACTTGCCGCACGTCGTGCAATCCTCGAGCGTGCGCGCGATGTTGCGTTCGATATAACCCAGCAACTGTTCGGTTTCGGCTTTCATGGGTTGACGCGCAAAGGCGCAACGGGAGAGGTGAAATGTTAGCACAGGCGCCTCAGGCGCCCGCAGGCAACGCTACAATGCATGCATGAAGAACGTACTGGAGCGCGATACCGTAGGCGCATTCTGCCGTCACACCCATGTAGAGGTCGCGGGAGCCGCGGACGGGCCGCTCGCGGGCCTCACCTGCGGCATCAAGGACCTTTACGACATCGGCGGGCATAAAACCGGCTTCGGCAGTCCCGCGTGGCTCGAAACGCACGCGCCGGCCGCGGCAACCGCACCTGCAGTGCAGCGGCTGCTCGACGCGGGCGCGCATATCGTCGGCAAGACGCACACCGACGAAATGGCGTACAGCCTGAATGGCGAGAACCCGCACTACGGCACGCCGGTCAATGTCAACGCGCCGGGCCGCATACCGGGCGGCTCGTCGAGCGGATCGGCGGCGGCAGTCGCGGCGGGCCTCGTCGATTTCGCGCTCGGCTCGGATACCGGCGGCTCGGTGCGCGCGCCGGCGAGTTTTTGCGGCCTCTACGGACTGCGCCCCACGCACGGCCGCATCCCGCTCGACGGCGCGTGCGCGCTCGCCGCGAGCTTCGATGTCGCCGGCCCGTTCGCGCGCGATCCCGCGCTGCTCGAGCGCGTCGCCCGCGTGCTGTTAAAGGATGATCGGCCTGCCCCCAAACATGGGACGTTGTTGTACGCGGAGGACGCATTCGCGCTGGTCGATCCCGCGGTTAAGCTTCAGTTCGCGCCTGCCGTCGCGCGCGTGACCAATGCGCTCGGCGCGCCGCGCAACGTAACCGTCGCGAGCGAAGGATTGCCGCAGTGGTTTCAGATTTTTCGCCGATTGCAGGGCGCTGAAGCGTGGGCCGAGCACGCCGCGTGGATCGCGCGCGTCAAACCGCAGTTCGGGCGTGGCGTCAAGGAGCGGTTTGCGTGGGCCGCGACGTTGACTGACAGCGAAGTCGCGCCGCTCAAGGCGCAACGCGAACTCATCGCCGATCGCATGGCGGACCTGCTGCGCGACAACGCGGTGCTCGTGCTGCCCACCGTGCACACGATAGCGCCGCTGCGCAATACGCCGCCGGCCGACCTCGACGATTTTCGCAGCCGCGCGATGAGCCTCTTGTGCATCGCGGGCCTCGCGCGCCTGCCGCAAATCAGTCTGCCGCTCGCGACGTTCGACGGTTGCCCGCTCGGGCTGTCGCTGGTGGCGGCGCGCGGCAACGACACGCTGCTGCTCGAACTCGCGCGGCGCATCGCCGTCTAAATCGCCGTGATCATCTACATACACGGCTTCAACAGCTCGCCCGCATCATTCAAGGCGAAATGCCTGCACGATCGCTTCGCGGCATTCCGGCGCGCGCACGAATTCGTCGCGCCGGCTCTGCCGCCATCGCCGGCCGCCGCCGCGCAACTGCTCGAAACGCTCGCGCGCGAGCACCCGGAGGCGGCGCTCGTCGGCAGCTCGCTCGGCGGCTTTTATGCGACGTGGCTCGCCGAGCGGTTCAATTTGCGCGCGGTGCTGGTCAACCCCGCGGTGCGCCCGTACGACCTGCTCGCGGGCGAGGTCGGGCGCCAGACGAATTTTCACACCGGTGAAGAATACAATTTCACGCTCGAGCATGTCGCCGAGCTGCGCGAACTCGAAGTCGATGCAATCGACCCGCGGCGCTACTTCCTGATGGTGGAAACCGGCGACGAGGTGCTCGATTACCGGCATGCCGTCGAACGCTACCGCGGCGCGCAGCAGCTCGTGATCAAAGGCGGCGACCACGGATTCAGCGATTTCGCCGACTACCTCGATGAAGTGATGGAGTTTTGCGCCGCCCCCGCGGGATAAGCCTTATAATCCGCGCCTCGCCTAAACCCGCGTTCCCGCGCGGCTCCGCCCCGTTTCCCGCATGAACGTCTTTTACGAAGAAGAAGGCACTTTCAAAGTCGGCGCCATCCTGGCCGATAACGACACGTCGCTGCAGGTCGAGGCTGCGCATGGCAAGCGCAGCAAGATCAAGGCGTCGGCGGTGCTGCTGCGGTTCGACCAGCCGGCGCTCGCCGCGTTTGCCGATGCGGCGCAACGCGTTGCCGCCGATGTCGACGTCGATTTCCTGTGGGAGTGCTGCGGCGCCGACGAGTTTTCGTTCGAGGTTCTCGGCAAGGAATATTTCGGGCACGCGCCGAGCGCGCTCGAGTCCGCGGCGCTGCTCTACAAGCTGCACGGCGCGCCGATGTATTTTTACAAGAAGGGCCGGGGCCGCTACAAGGCGGCGCCCGCCGAGGCGCTGAAAGCCGCGCTCGCGAGCGTCGAAAAAAAGCGCCTGCAGGCCGAGCAGAAACAGCGCTGGACCGACGAGCTCCTGGCGGGCCGGTTGCCGCCGGAGTGGCCGCCGCTGGTGTCGAAACTGCTGTATGCGCCGGACAAAAATACGCTCGAATGGAAAGCGCTCGAAGCGGCGTCCGAGCAGGCGAAGCTCTCGCCGGCGCGCGTGATGGCCAAGAGCGGCGCGCTGGCCTCGCCGCATGACTATCATTTGAACCGTTTTCTGTTCGAGTACTTTCCGCAGGGCACCGCCGCCGCCGCAGTGCCGCCCGTGGCGCTGCCCGCCGACCTGCCGCATGCCGCCGTGCGCGCGTTCAGCATCGACGACGAGACCACGACCGAAATCGACGACGCGTTTTCCGTGACGCGCCTGGCGAACGGCAACACCGAGGTCGGCATCCATATCGCGGTGCCGGCGCTCGGCATTGCGCCGGATTCGCCGATCGAGGCGATTGCGCGGGAACGGCTGTCGACGGTCTACTTTCCCGGCCAGAAAATCACCATGCTGCCCGAGCCTGCGATCGACGCGTTTACCCTCGCGGCGGGGGGCGAGCGCTGCGCGCTGTCGTTGTATGCCGAGGTGGGCGCGGACGGGGCGGTGGTGGCGACGCGCAGCCGCTGCGAACTGGTGCCGATCGCCGCCAATTTGCGCATCGGCGCGCTGGAGGAAGTCTTCAACCCCGACGCCCTCGCGGCGGGCCCGATTGCGCACGAGTTCGGCGCGGAGCTCAAATTCCTGTGGGAGTTCGCGCAGCACCTGCAATCCGCGCGCGGCAAGGCCGACGTGGAGGGCGAGATTCAGCGCGCCGAATACAACTTTTACGTCGAGGGCGAGCGCGTGCGCATCGTCGAGCGCAAGCGCGGCTCGCCGATCGACAAGGTCGTTTCCGAGCTCATGATTTATGCGAACGCCGAATGGGGCGGCCAGCTCGCGCGTGCCGGGTATGTGGCGATCTACCGCGCGCAAAGCGGCGGTGTCGCCCGCATGACGACGGTCGCCTCGCGCCACGACGGGCTCGGCGTCGCGCAGTACGCGTGGGCGAGTTCCCCGCTCAGGCGCTATGTCGACTTGGTCAACCAGCGCCAGCTGCTGGCGCTGTTTGCCGGCCAGCCCGCCCCCTATAAGGCCGGTGATGAAGCCTTACTCGCGGCCTTGCGCGAGTTCGAGCTGGCCTACGACGCGTATGCCGAGTTCCAGCGCAATATGGAACGCTACTGGTGCCTGCGCTGGATCGAGCAGGAAAACGCACTCGCGCTGGATGCCACAGTGTTGCGCGAAACACTGGTGCGCTGCGAGCGCCTGCCGCTGGTGCTGCGGGTACCGTCGCTGCAAGACGTGCGCCCCGGGGATTTGGTAAAGCTCGCGATTTCGCGGGTGGAGCCGTGGGAACTCACCTTGCACGCGGAATATGCGCCCACTGTAAGTGCCTGCTAACCTTGGAAGCAGCCGCCTGCGGGCTCTATAATTGACGTTAAATAGGTATTGCAAATACCTGTAGGATAAGGTATTTATATACATCGTCAGCAATCTTGCTTAGAATAGGCCGCTATGAGCCTGACCAGCTCGACTCGTTTGTTGCCATGGGGGAGAGGTTTGATCCCGCTGGAGCTGCCTTTCGCGGCACAATTTTCGGCCTTCAAGCGCACGCTGCTTGAGATGGACGATTTGTCCCGTTTCCAATATGCGGTCGCCGCGTCGGTCGTACTGCATGCCATCGTATTGTTCGGTGTAACGTTCCGGCCGCACGACTTATCCCGGCTCGACAATGCCTCGCCGGCGCTGGAGGTGGTGCTCGTAAACTCGCGCTCGAAGACCCGACCGGTGCGCGCCGACGCCGTCGCACAGCACAATCTCGACGGCGGCGGCAATACCGATCTCGACCGCCGCGCATCGAGCCCGTTGCCGGTGACGCGCCAGGACAAGCAGACCACCGAGCTCACGATGGAGTCGCGCCGCGTCAAGCAGCTCGAGGTCGAAGCGCAGAAATTGCTGACCCAGGTCCAGTCGCAGACCAAAGTCGAATCGGCGGTGTCCCAGCCGGATCGGCAGGCCGAACCCAATGCGGCGCCGACGTCCGCCGACATCATGAGCAAGAGCCTCGAGATCGCGCGGCTCGAAGCGCAGATCTCGAAGGACTGGGACGCGTATCAGAAACGGCCGCGCCGAACTTTTGTCGGCGCCCGCGCGCAGGAATTCCGTTTCGCGCGCTACATCGAAGACTGGCGCCAGAAAATCGAGCGCGTCGGCACGCTCAATTATCCGGAAGCCGCGAAGAACCAGAAAATTTACGGCAGCCTGCAACTGACGGTTTCGATCAAGCCGGACGGCAGCGTCGACAACATCGAAATCAATCGGTCGTCGGGACAAAAAGTTCTCGACGAGGCGGCGCGCCGCATCGTGCAGCTCGCGGCGCCCTACGCGGCGTTCCCCTCCGACATCGTCAAAGATACCGATATCCTCAGCATCACCCGTACCTGGACGTTTACGCGCGCCGACCAGCTCTCGACGGAGTGACGGCTAGAGGGTTATGACTGACCGCTACGCCGTGGTGGGCAATCCCGTCGCCCACAGCCTTTCGCCTGAAATCCACGCTGCATTTGCCCGCCAGACCGGGCAGGATCTCGAATACGCGCGACTGCTGGCGCCGCTCGATGGCTTCGCGGCGACAGTCGATGAGTTTCGCGCATCCGGCGGCCGCGGCGTCAACGTGACCGTGCCGTTCAAGTTCGACGCGTTTAAATACTGCGAGCCCGCCGCGTCCGCGCTGGCCGCCGAAGCCGCCAACACGCTCGATTTTCGCGCGGGGACCATCCGCGGTTACAACACGGACGGCAGCCGGACTCATCACCGATCTCGAGCACAATCTCGGATTTACGATCCGCGGCCAGCGCGTGCTCGTGATGGGGGCCGGCGGCGCGACGTACGGCGTTTTGCATCCGCTGTTGGACGCGCGGCCGAAACTGCTGGTGGTGGCGAACCGCACGATAGACAAGGCGGTCGCGCTCATCGAGCGCGCGCGGCAAAAAGCTCCCGGTCACGATCTGGCCGCCAAGCCGTACGACGGCCTGGCCGGTGCGCAATTCGATCTGGTTATCAACGCAACGTCGGCCGGCCTGCGCGACGAAATGCCGCCGTTGCCGCCGAACGTGTTTGCGCCCGGCGCGCTGGCGTACGACATGGTTTACGCGCGGCAGACGCCGTTCATGACCTTTGCGCAGCGACACGGCGCGCGCACGGCGGACGGGCTTGGCATGCTGGTCGAGCAGGCGGCGGAAGCGTTCTTAATCTGGCGCGGCGTGCGGCCGGCAACGCACGCGGTGATCGCAGCCATGCGCGAGCGGACGTGAGCGTGCGCCTGGCGCGCATTTCCTCATGTTGAAATTTCTCTGGCGCTGCATCTGGTATCCGCTGCTGCTCGCATTGACCGCGCTGCTCCTCGTCCAGTTCTGGTTCCTGATTCACATCTGGTACTGGGTCGATCACGATCCCGGACCGACGGCTTTCATGCACTCGCGCCTGGAGCGCATTCACGAGAAAAGCCCGGGGGCCGCTTTGAAGCACCAATGGGTGCCGTACAACCGCATCGCGACCAGTCTCAAGCGCGCGATCATCGCGGCGGAGGACGCCAAATTTCTCGATCACGAGGGCTTCGACTGGGACGGCATCCAGAAGGCGTACGAGAAAAACCAGAAAAAAGGCAAGATCGTGTCCGGCGGCTCGACGATCAGTCAGCAGCTCGCGAAAAACCTGTTCCTGTCCGGCGAGCGCACGTGGTGGCGCAAGGCGCAGGAGGCCGCGATTACCGTGATGATCGAAACGATCATGACCAAGCGGCGGATACTTGAAATTTATCTGAACGTGATCGAGTGGGGCAACGGCGTATTCGGCGCGGAGGCCGCCGCGCGTTACCACTTCGATACCAACGCGGCCGCACTGTCGGCGGAACAATCGGCGCAGCTCGCGGCGATGGTGCCCAGCCCGCGCCGCTACGGGCGCGGCAGCGAGACGCCGTACCTGCAAAAGCGCAAGCAGATCATCCTGTCGCGCATGAACTCCGCAGCGGTGCCCTGACGCAAACGTGCGGCTTGCATCAAGGCGGCAACGTTTTTGCTGCGCGACGGTCGAACGCTCTAAGGGACGGCGCGCAAGCTCAATCGACGATGAAGAGTTTGACGCCGGTGGCCGTGTACGAGCGGTGCGCTTCGGCGTCGTCCGCGACCTGGTAGCTCATGCCCGGGGTCAGGCGGAATTTGCGGCCGTCCGCCAGTTCCGATTCGAATTCGCCTTCGAGGACCAGCACGATATGGCCTTTGCTGCACCAGTGATTGGCAAGATAGCCGGCCGAGTATTCGACCATGCGCACGCGCATGCCGCCGAATTCCCGGGTGCGCCAGAGCGCCTTGCCGGTGGTTCCCGGGTATTCGACCGCCGCGATGGTCGACCAGTCGGTGACGCCGAACGGAATGCCGGAAATTTTCATGGCCGGATTTTTTTCAGAGAACAGGGAGCCGCGATTCTAACGTGCCGCGCGCGTTCATTGAACAGTAAACCGTGCGGCCGTCGCGACTTGACCACGGCGGGCCGCCGGAATAACCTGCGTTGCGTACCGGCGCGGACCCGTATTCGCCGGCGGCAGAGTTTGTGCATTCGAGGAACCGTCTTGATCCAATCCAATTCGATAGGGCATGCGCGAACGGCGCTCGGCTGCGGCGCATTGCTCGCTACGCTGGCGAATGTGCCGGCGTGGGCGGCGGATTCGGCGCTGGTGCCGTATCGTGTCGAGGGTGGCCAGATCCGCGCGCCGCTGACGACTGAGCCCGGCGACGTGGCGCGCGGCAAAGCGGCAGTGTTGAGCCGCGACGGCGGAAACTGTTTTTTGTGCCACACCGTCCCCGAAGCAGGCGACACGCCGCTCGGCAACATCGGGCCGCCATTGGCGGGCGTCGGCCGGCGCATGTCGGCCGCGCAAATGCGGCTCAGGCTCGTCGATTCGACGCGCCTCAATAAAGCGACCGTGATGCCCGCGTATTATCGGATCAAGGGCCTGCGCGGTGTCGCGCCCGCTTACGCCGGAAAACCGCTGCTTTCCGCCCAGCAAATCGAGGACGTAATCGCCTACCTGCTTACGTTACGCAACTGAACCCATGCTGAAAAATATCTGCCGCCGCGGCTTTCTTGCCCAATTGCTCGCCGTTTGCGCGTGGCCGCTTGCGCCGGCGCGCGCCGCCGATACAGGCAGCGAATCGGTCGAGGCGATGGTGCGCAAGGTGACGGGCGGGGCGAAGGTCGAGACCGGCCGCGTGAAACTCGAGCTGCCGGTGCTCGCCGACAATGGCAACTCGGTGAGCCTGAAGGTCAACGTCGACAGCCCGATGACGCCGGCGAACTATGTCAAAAGCATCCACATTTATGCGGCGCGCAATCCGCGGCCCAACGTCGCGAATTTTTATCTGGGACCGCGCGCCGGCCGCGCGCAGCTCAGCACGCGCGTGCGGCTCGGCGGCAGCCAGCGGGTGCTCGCGCTGGTGGCGCTGTCGGACGGCACGTTCTGGTCCGCGACGGCCGACGTGGTGGTCACGCTGTCCGCCTGCTACGACGCGACCTGAATCATGACCGCGCGCATCCAGGTAACGCCCAACCCGAAACGCGGCGACGTGATCGAGATCCGCATCGCGATCCAGCATCCGATGGAGACCGGCTTCAGGCTCGACGATGGCGGCCGCGCAATTCCCAAGAACGTCGTCAACAAGCTCGTGTGCCGCTACAACAACGTCGAAATTTTCCGCGCCGAAATGGGCTCGGGCATAGCCGCCAATCCATTTCTCGATTTTTTCACCGTGGCCGAAGCGAGCGGCGAGCTGGTTTTCGACTGGGTCGACGACCAAGGCCAGACCGGCTCGGAGCGCGTCGCGCTGACGGTGACCGGATGACCGTGCCGCTGCGGCGCGCCGTGCTGATCGCGGCGCTCGCGTGGCATTGCGCCGGCGCCGCCGCGCAACAACCGGTAAGGCCGCAGCCGCTCAAATCCGGGCTCGAATTCACCGGCCCCGAAGTGCGCGAGCTGCAGCAGGACGATTTCGCCAATCCCGGCATGTTGTGGATCACGCGCGGCGAAAATCTCTGGCAGGAAGCCGCCGGACGCGAGGGCAAATCGTGCGCTGCGTGCCACGGTGACGCCAAGACCACCATGAAAGGCGTCGCGGTGCGCTACCCGCGCATCGATGCGGGCAGCGCCAGGCTGATCAATCTGGAAGGCCGCATCCAGCAATGCCGGGAGCGGCGCCAGCAGGCCGAGCCGCTCAAGTACGAGTCGCCCGAACTCCTCGCATTGAGCGCCTACGTCGCGCAACAGTCGCGCGGCATGCCGATGAGCGCAACCATCGACTGGCAGAACCGGCACAACTTCGAGGCCGGCCGCGCGATGTACAACCGGCGCATGGGACAGATGAACTTGTCGTGCGCGCAGTGCCATCAGGACAACTGGGGCAAGAAGCTGGGGCCCGAAACGATCAGCCAGGGCCATAGCGTCGCGTATCCGATCTATCGGCTCGAATGGCAGACGATGGGTTCGCTGCACCGGCGTTTTCGCAGCTGCCTGTCGGGCGTGCGCGCGGAATTGCTGCCGCAGGGTTCGCCTGAATTCCTCGATCTCGAGTTGTACCTGGCGTGGCGCGCGGGCGGGCTGCCGGTCGAGACGCCCGGCGTGCGGCGCTGACTGCGTTCAGGCAGTTGTAGCGGGGTCGCTGGTGCGTGAGACGCGCGTGAACCGGACGCGATCGAAATCCACGCCCTGCTCGAGCAGCTCTTCGAATTTGAAATGCTGCTTCGCGTCGCCGATCATCGCTTCGTAGATGATGCCCGCGATAAATTCGCCGCGCGCGATCAGCAATTCGTGCCGCTCTTTTTCGGCGCGGCTGTGCGCCAGCAGCAGCACGTTCACGTAATCGCTGCCGGACGCCTCGGCGGCGCTCGACCAGTTCTGCACGCTTAAGCCCCCGTGCCCGACCCGCCGCAACAACAGCGTCGCCGGCTTTTTCGCCAGCACTTCGATGCCCGCCTGCGTGCGGCCTTCGCCGTCGCGAAAGAGCCGCCGCACCGCGCCGACCCACCACGGGCCGTCGCTCGTTTTGAGCACGCACAGCGTGCCGATGGTCAATTCGGCTTCGCTGGAGAGCGTGACGACAGCACTCATACCCCACGTGCTGACGTCACGCTGGGTCCACTTCTCCGGTGCGGGAAGCGGGACGGGCTCCGCCGTGATGCCGAGCCGCTCCAATAGCGGAAGATCGAGGCTGGCGATCAACGCGCGCCAGTCGCGGTAGTGCACGCGCGGAATTCGCTGCCACGCCGACGCAAACCCGAGCGCCACCTCGATCTCGGCGTCGACACCGGCGCGTTTTTCACTGAGCTGCGGCGGGCTCTCGCCCCAGTAGTGCACCAGGCGCTGCAAGATGAAAAGTTTGTCCGCCGTTGAATATTCCTCGCCGAAGCGCAGTTCCTTGGCATGGGGTTCAGCGGTGAGCCGGCGGATCACTTCGCGCAGCTTCGTCGTGACGGCGCCCGCGCCATAGTAGCGCACGGTGGAAGGCTCCGGCGCCACCTGCGTGGCCAGTTCCGGTGGCCGCGGCAGCGCGAGATCGAATGCCCAATTGCAGGCGTCGCGCGGCTTGCTGTCGAAAAGACAGGCATCGGCATAGCGCGCGGCCACGCGGGCGGCCAGGTCAGTGTGACGCGCCAGCATCGAAGCCGGCCGCGCGGTTTCGAGCAGCATCGCGCGCAGCAGTTCCTGGCGTGCGTTGGTTTGCAGGGCTTCGCCCGGATAGGCGGTTACGCGATGCGTATCGCACCCGGCTGCCTCGCTCAACGCATACAAGTCGAACAGCTTTTGCCACCATTCGTCACGCACCGGCATGTAGCGCAAGTGCAGCAGCCGCGCCTGTCCGCCTGATGCACGCAGCGCGCGCACGATCACCAGCGCCACCTCGGCGGCCGGCGCGCGCGGCAAGCCGCCCTTGGGGCGCATCGAGTCCAAGCACAGGCGATAGGCTTGCGCCAGCCGCTCCCAGTATTGGAGCGCCGCGTCCCAGAGTTGCCGGCGCTCGAATTCCGTGTGGGCGCGCGGCTTCAAGTAGCGAAGGGTCAACTCAGGCTCGAACGGCCGGCCGGCTTCGTCGACCAGCTTGATCACGGCGAGCCGCACGGCGGGGTGAAAGCCCGCCGCCTGCGTGAGCGTCGTCAGCCACGAGGTAATTTCTTCGAGCGCTTTCAGCGGCTCGTCCGACAGCCCCGTCAGCAACCGTTCCGCCTCCTCGATGCTATACATCGGGTGGTCGGTTTTATGCGAACGGTTGGAAAGCCAGTCCAGCATTCTCGATCTCGTTAACGTGCGCGGGCGATCGCCCGCCAGGCATCGTGCGCGCGCCTACGACAAGCCGGCAAAGTGGCCCGCGCGGCGGGCCTCTTACGCTCCGGCGCTAGCGCAACGAAGCGTTGATTTTCTCGAGCGCCACCGAGCCCGGGCACAATTCGCGCTCGGTCAGGCGGTTCAACGGCGCATCGACGGTGTTCAAATGCTCGTGCAGGTCCGACGACTCGGGATCGACGTAAAGCAGCCCGGTAACGACTTCACCGCGCGCGTGGTGCTGCTGGATGTAATCCATCGCTTTCAAGCGGTCGGTCGCGTCGTACTCCGGGTCGAGCTTGCGCAGGCGCAGCACGCTGCCGTCGTGCTGGGTCACGGTGGTGACCGTGCCCGGCGCGTAGTCGGTCGTGATTTCGTCGCGGCCGCTGATGAAGTCGAGCCGGTTCACCGCCTCGTTGTGTTCGCGCACGTAGTCGTAGCTCTTGGTCGAGCCGGAATGATTGTTGAACGCGACGCATGGCGATACCACGTCGATGAACGCGGCGCCCTTGTGCTCGATCGCCGCCTTGATCAGCGGCACGAGCTGCTGCTTGTCGCCGGAGAAGCTGCGGGCGACGAAGGAGGCGCCCAATTGAAGCGCCAGTCCGACCATATCGATCGGCTCGTCGCTGTTGGCGATGCCGCGCTTGGATTTCGAGCCTTTGTCGGCAGTCGCGGAAAACTGACCCTTGGTCAGGCCGTAGACGCCGTTGTTTTCGACGATGTAGACCATGTTGACGCCGCGGCGCATGCAATGCGCAAACTGGCCGATGCCGATTGACGCGGAATCGCCGTCGCCCGACACGCCGAGATACAGCAGGTCGCGGTTGGCGAGATTGGCGCCGGTCGCGACGGAGGGCATACGGCCGTGCACGCTGTTGAAGCCGTGCGAGTTGCCGAGAAAATAATCGGGGGTCTTCGACGAGCAGCCGATGCCCGAGAGCTTGGCGACCTTGTGCGGCTCGATGTTGGTTTCCCAGCACGCCTGGATGATTGCGGCCGAAATCGAATCGTGGCCGCAGCCCGCGCACAGCGTGGAGATGCGCCCCTCATAGTCGCGGCGCGTGTGGCCGACGCTGTTCTTGGGCAGATCGGGATGATGGAGCTTGGGTTTGGCGAGATAAGTCATGGTTTAAACCTTTGGGCTGGATCCCGGCCTGCGCCGGGATGGTGTCATTGCGCCGCTGCCTTGTGGGCGGCTCATGACACCACTTTCTTGAGCGGGACGACCGTGCGCGCAGCGGCATGCTGCGAAATCTGGTCGACGATGAAGCGCGCGGTGATCGGCGTGCCGTCGTAGTGCAGCACGGACAACAAGCGCGACGGATTGATCTTGGCCTCGTTGACGAGCAGCGTTTTCAGTTGCGCGTCGCGGTTCTGCTCGATCACGAACACCCATGGATGCGAGGCGACGAAGTCGTTGATCTCATCCTGGAACGGGAACGCGCGCACGCGCAGCGCATTGACGTGGATGCCGCGCGAGGCGAGCACGTCGAGCGCTTCCTGCATCGCGGGGCTGGTCGAGCCGTAGAAGATCGCGCCGAAACGCGCGGGCTTTTCCGCCGGATAGAGCAGCGGCGCCGGCACCAGCTTCTTGGCGGTGTCGAACTTGCGCAACAGGCGCTGCACGTTGTCGATGTAATCGGGCCCGGTCTCGCTGTAGCCCGCATAGCGGTTCTTGGTCGTGCCGCGCGTGAAGTAGCCGCCGCGGGTCGCATGCGTGCCCGGGTACGTGCGGTAGGTGATGCCGTCGCCGTCGACGTCGAGATAGCGCCCGAAGTCGCGGCCCGAGTCGAGCATCGCGGAGGTCATGATCTTGCCGCGGTCGTAGGCCTGCTTGTCGTCCCACTGGAACGGCGCGCACAGGCGCGTGTTCATGCCGATGTCGAGATCGGTCATCAGGAAAATCGGCGTCTGCAGCCGCTCGGCGAGATCGAAAGCCTTGGCCGTGAATTCGAAGCACTCGGTCGGATCTTCCGGGAACAGCAGCACGTGCTTGGTATCGCCGTGCGACGCGTACGCGCACGCGATCACGTCGGATTGCTGGGTGCGCGTCGGCATGCCGGTCGACGGGCCGCCGCGCTGCACGTCGACGATTACGGCCGGGATCTCCGCGAAGTAGGCCAGGCCGATGAATTCGGTCATCAGCGAAATGCCCGGACCCGATGTCGCGGTGAATGCGCGCGCGCCATTCCAGCTCGCGCCGATGACCATGCCGATCGACGCCAGCTCGTCTTCGGCCTGCACGATCGCGAATTTGTTCTTGCTGTTGGCGGGATCGACGCGGTGCTTCTGGCAGTATTTGATGAACGCTTCGGCGAGCGACGACGACGGCGTGATCGGATACCACGCGCACACGGTGGCGCCCCCATACACGGCGCCCAGGGCGGCAGCGCTGTTGCCGTCGATGAAAATCTTGTTGCCGACGTTGTCGGCGCGCTTGATCTTGAGCCCGATCGGGCCGCCCAGGTGCTGCTGCGCGTAATCGCGCCCGAGCCGCAGCGCTTTCACGTTCGATTGCAGCAGCGCTTCCTTGCCCTTGTACTGTTCCGAGAACAGGCGCTCGATCTCGTTCGGATCCATGTCGAGCAGCGCGGACAAAGCGCCGACGTAGACGATGTTCTTGAAGAGCTGGCGCTGGCGCGGATCGGTGTAGGTGGCGTTGCAGATCTCGGTCAGCGGCATGCCGATCACGTTGATGTCGGCGCGGAACTTCGATTGCGGCAGCGGCTTGGTGTTGTCGTAAAAAAGATAGCCGCCTTCCTCGATTTCCTTGAGGTCGGCGTCCCAGGTCTGCGGATTCATCGCGACCATCAGGTCGACGCCGCCGCGCCGTCCCTGGTAGCCGTTCTCGGTGACGCGCACCTCGTACCACGTGGGCAGGCCCTGGATATTCGACGGGAAAATGTTGCGCGGCGCGACCGGCACGCCCATGCGCAGGATGGAGCGCGCGAAGAGCTCGTTGGCCGAGGCCGAGCCCGAGCCGTTCACGTTGGCGAACTTGATGACGAAATCGTTGGTTGAAGTGATCTGTTTCATTCCGTCCTCAGGCGGCTTTGCGTTGCGGTTTGTTGCGGCAGCCGGGGCCGGCGTGCGTCATCTCGAGCAAAAATTTCTGCATGTCCCATGCGCCGGTCGGACAACGCTCGGCGCACAGCCCGCAGTGCAGGCACACGTCTTCGTCCTTGGCCATGATGCGCCCGGTCTTGAGCCCGGCTGAAACGTAGATGTCCTGGGTAAGATTTTCGGCGGGCGCATTCAGGCGCGCGCGCAATTCCTTCTCCTCGCCATCCTGCGTGAACGTGATGCAGTCCATCGGACAGATGTCGACGCACGCGTCGCATTCAATGCACAGCTTTTCGCTGAACACGGTCTGCGCATCGCAGTTCAGGCAACGCTCGGCTTCGGAAAATGCGAGTTTGGGATCGAAGCCGAGCTCGACTTCGACCTTGATGTTCTTCAGCGCGATCTTCTGATCCTTCAACGGCACCTTGTAGCGCTGGTCGGGCGAGATCGCGTTGTCGTAGCTCCACTCGTGGATGCCCATTTTCTGCGACATCAGGTGCACCATCGGCGCGGGACGGTCTTTGATGTCTTCGCCGTTGCACAGCTTGTCGATCGAGATCGCCGCTTCGTGGCCGTGTGCAACCGCCCAGATGATGTTCTTGGGGCCGAACGCCGAGTCGCCGCCGAAAAACACGTTGGGGATCGTCGACTGCATCGTGACCTTGTCGACGACGGGCATGCCCCATTTGTCGAATTCGATGCCGATGTCGCGCTCGATCCACGGAAAGGAATTTTCCTGGCCGACGGCCACCAGCACGTCGTCGCAGTCGAAATGCTGCTCGGGCTCGCCGGTCGGCACCAGGTTGCGGCGGCCTTTGGCGTCGTACTCGGCCTTCACTTTCTCGAACACCATGCCGGTCAGCTTGCCGTTGTTGTGCTTGAACGATTTAGGCACGAGGAAATTGAGAATCGGGATACCTTCGTGCTGCGCATCTTCTTTTTCCCACGGGCTCGCCTTCATTTCCTCGAAACCCGAGCGCACGATCACTTTGACGTCTTCGCCGCCCAGGCGCTTCGATGAACGGCAGCAGTCCATGGCGGTGTTGCCGCCGCCCAGCACGATTACGCGCTTGCCGATTTTGTCGATGTGGCCGAACGACACGCTGGAGAGCCAGTCGATGCCGATGTGGATGTTCTTCGCCGCTTCCTTGCGGCCGGGTATTTCGAGGTCGCGGCCGCGCGGCGCGCCGGTGCCGCAGAATATCGCGTCGTATTTTTCCGCCAGCACCGACTTCAGGCTGTCGACGTGCTGGCCGCCGCGAAACTCGACGCCGATGTTCAGGATGTAATTCACTTCCTCGTCGATCACCGACTCGGGCAGGCGGAACTTGGGAATCTGCGTGCGGATCATGCCGCCCGCCTGCTTGTCGCCGTCGAATACGGTGACTTCATAGCCAAGCGGCGCCAAATCGCGCGCGACGGTCAGCGACGCGGGGCCGGCGCCGATCAACGCAATGCGTTTGCCGTTTTTCTTCGCCGGCGCTTTCGGCAGCCGCGCGGTAATGTCGTCTTTGTAATCGGCGGCGACGCGCTTCAAGCGGCAGATCGCGACGGGTTCCGGTTTCTCGCCGTTGTTTTCTTCGACGCGGCCGCGGCGGCACGCGGGCTCGCATGGCCGATCGCAGGTGCGGCCCAGAATTCCGGGAAATACATTCGATTCCCAGTTCACCATGTATGCGTCGCTGTAGCGGCCGGCGGCGATCAAGCGGATGTATTCGGGAACCGGTGTGTGCGCAGGACACGCCCACTGGCAATCTACTACCTTATGAAAATAGTCGGGCTGGTGAATATCGGTCGGCTTCAAATCTTCTCCTCGTTACGCCTTATGTCGTTCTTCGCTGCTCAGCTTTTGTTGATAAGACGTATAACGCGTGAGCCGTGAAACGGTGTGCTTGGCGACTAATGGGGTGGCGAATAGTTTACGCTTGTGGATAGCCGCTGAAAAGCCCTGCAATTTCAAGTACTAGTGACGAAAGTCGCAGCGTCGCTCAGGCGCCCTAACTTGCTGCGGACCGTGCGCGTGCCGGCACCGGGCAATTAACCGCGATCGGGTCCGGTAAAGCCTTAATTTAGAACTGAAAAAAGTAACTTAATCCGCCGTAAGGCGTGAGAGAGGTTTAAAATAGGCGGTCATCCCGATATTGAAGGTCAAGCATGAAACCAAAAATCACCGTTGCGTGGGAGCACTTAGGCACGGTTGGCGGCACGCGCTACGATTCGTCGAAGTGGACTGAAGATCGTTCCACTCTGTGGGTCACGCTGTGGTCCGACCAGTTGAAGCGAGTGAGCAGCGGCGTTTACCGCTACACGCTGTGCGAAGAGAAAGATCTCGAGCGTTCAACGGGCGCACGCCATCACGCGAACGTCAGTGAAGCGATCGAACGCGGCGTGCCGGTGAAGGGTTTTCTCGTGTGGCCGAAGAAAGAGCAGACGGCGCAAGGTCATCGTGGTGTCGAAGACGCGGACCCGAAACGCCAGTATGAAATCGAAGTCGAAAGCCGCGACGGGAATGTCGTCGTTGCGCTTGCGAAAGGGATGTAGCCCGGCAGGTTATCCCCGCGTGCGAATCCGCCTCTAGCGGTCGCACGCCCCCCGGCGGTTCTGCACCGCGCCAGCGGCATTATTACTCACTAACGGTCTGCGCCGGTTCTTTGCGCCCGCGATTGCTCATTCTGGTACCTGATTACGGGTACGGGATTTGCAGCTATAGCCGGCATGAGAGACTTTCAGCCAATACCAGCGTGGATAGCCGTCGGCATTTCGGCGGCTTGTCGACGCCCCGACGTTCCGCTGCGGACGCCGGCGTGATGGACGCCGCCAACAACGGCATGATGGACGCCGCCAACGAAGTAGACGATCTGCAGCGCGGCATTCAGCTCGCTTTCGCGGTGCCCGAGACGCACGTTGCCAGCGCGATTGGCTACCTCGTCGGCAGACGGGCCGGCCGACGACAATTTCACCGAAGACATACCGGCAATGTTCGACGCGCTGGCGACGCCGCAGGGCTGGGCGCTGTGCGCGGATCTGCTGAAGATCAGGCTTGAATTGCGCGCCAGCAAGTTGCGCCGCACGCGCGACGTAGAAGGGTTTTACAAGTTGCTGACACGCAGCCGGGCTTAAGCCTCCGGTGGCATCAGTCGACCAGCGTCCGCATTCCGCTGCCGTCAGACCGCTTTACGCTTGCTCGCGGGCGCGGCTTTGCGCGGCGCGGGTGACTTCGGGGACGACGGGCGCGGTTCGATCACGAGTTCGGGCCCGCGCAAAAATACCTGAACTTTGAGTTCGAGAAATCCGTGGCGCAGACCGTCGAATTCGCGCTTGGGATCGGTCACATAGTCGCTGATCTGCTTGAAATCCAGCAACGCCACGTGATCGGTGCGGATGTTCCTGATGCGCAACTGCGCATCTTCGACTTCCTGCACCAGCCAGTCGTCATCCATGATTCTCAATTCAGTCACGCCGCGAAAGCGCCGCGCAGGCGGCCGCAGCCTGACCCGGTGATGGATGCACTTCGCCAGTTTGGTTTTGGTGACTGCCATGTGTTAACGCACGGGGGTGCGCAGAAATTACGGGTTTTCGCCCTCGACCGGCGGCGGGGTGACGGGACTATCGGGGTTGGCCTGGGGCTCGGCCGGGTTCTCGGCGAGCTTGCGCAGGCGCTTTTCCTCTTTCTTCTTTTTCTTGGCCAGCTCTTTTTGACGCTTTTCGAATTGATAATTGGGTTTGGCCAATGGCTTGTCCTTTTGTCGGGAGGGTATGCAATTATGCGCCCGCCGACGGCGGTTTGGGAGCAAATTCGGCGGCCGCCGGCTGCGCGAGCAGCCGTTCGAGCTGCCGGGCAAACGCCTGCCGGTCGCCCTGGCTGAAGGGTGGAGGCCCGCCGGTATCGACGCCGCTCGCGCGCAGCTCGTCCATGAATTTACGCATGGCGAGCCGCGCTTCGATATTGTCCCTGGTATAGATTTCACCGCGCGGATCGAGCACGCGGCCGCCCTTGGCGAGCGCGGCGGCGGCGAGCGGAATGTCCGCGGTAACGACAAGATCGCCGGCGCGTACCTCCTGCGCTATCTTGTCGTCGGCCATGTCAAATCCGGCCGCCACCTGGATGGTGTTGATATAGGCGGACGGCGGCGTGCGCAACGGCTTATTGGCCACCAGCGTCAATTGGATTTTCAGGCGCTCCGCGGCCCGAAACAGAATTTCCTTGATCGGGTTCGGACAGGCGTCGGCGTCGACCCAGATGCGCATGTCCGCATTATCGCAGACTGGCCCGCTGCCGATGGATTGCGCACAGCGCGCCGCGGATAAACGCCGGGACGCGCTGTGGAGTTACGCGAAGGTGTCGCTCGCGCGCCAATCAACGACGATGGCGATAATCGTGATGCCAGCGATGATCGCGAAAATGACGGTCGAAGTGGTGGTGCCGTTCGAACCAGCGCGGGTCGTGACGATAATAAGCGGCTGGCGCCACGTAGACCGGCGCGGGCACCGTATACACCGGCGCGGGCGTGCCGAACTGGACGACCACGTCGACCCCGGCGAACGCGGGTGCTGCGGCGAGCAAACCTGCTGTGGCGGCGATTACTAAAAGGCGTTTCATGATTTTTCTCCTCATTGCCCGGCTCTTGCGAACCTGGCCAAACGCGTGCAATCCACGCGTCATCATTAACGCATAACTTGTCGCGGGAAACTATTGCCGCGCGGTTAAGGATTGTGAATCTTTGTAACGGGAGAAATTACGCGCAGGCCGGCTGAACGCGCAGCAACGCAACAACGACTACTTCTTCGCCGGCATGAGATCGGTGCACACGCCTTCGTAAACTTCCGCGGCCATGCCCATCGATTCGCCGAGCGTCGGGTGCGGATGAATCGTCTTGCCAATGTCGACCGCGTCGGCGCCCATTTCGACCGCCAGTGCGAGTTCGCCGATCAGGTCGCCCGCATGCGTGCCGACGATGCCGCCGCCGAGCAGTCGGTGCGATTCGTGATCGAATATCAATTTGGTAAAGCCTTCATCGCGCCCGTTCGCGATTGCGCGGCCGCTCGCAGCCCACGGAAACTTGCCGACGCCGATCTTGATGCCCTGCTTTTTGGCTTCGTCTTCGGTCAACCCCACCCACGCGACCTCGGGATCGGTGTACGCGACGGAAGGAATCACGCGCGCGTCGAAAAACGATTTCTGGCCCGCTGCGGCTTCGGCCGCGACATGCGCTTCGTGCACCGCTTTGTGCGCGAGCATCGGCTGGCCGACGACGTCGCCGATCGCGTAGATGTGCGCGACGTTGGTGCGCATCTGCTTGTCGACGGCGATGTAGCCGCGCTGATCGACCGCAATGCCCGCCTTGTCGGCGCCGATCTTGTTGCCGTTGGGGCTGCGGCCCACGCCGACCAGCACCAGGTCGTAGACCTGCGGTTCGGCCGGCGCCTGCTCGCCTTCGAACTTGACCTTGATGCCCTTGGCAGTGGCTTCGACCGCGACGGTTTTGGTTTTGAGCATGACTTTGTCGAAGCGCGCCGCATTGAACTTGCGCCACACGTTGACGAGATCGCGGTCGGCGCCCTGCATCAGGCCGTCGAGCATCTCGACGACTTCGATGCGGGTGCCGAGCGTCGAATAAACGGTCGCCATCTCGAGCCCGATGATGCCGCCGCCGATGACCAGCATGCGCTTGGGGATCGCGGGCAACGTGAGCGCACCGGTCGAATCGACGATGCGCGGATCTTCGGGCACGAACGGCAGCCGCACCGGCATGGAGCCCGCCGCGATGATCGCGTGCTTGAACCGCACGACGGTTTTCTTGCCCGTTTTCTCCTGGCCGTCGCCCTGCGTGACTTCGACTTCGAGATGGTGCGGATCGAGAAAGTGGCCATAGCCGCGCACGACGCTGACCTTGCGCGCCTTGGCCATCGCGGCGAGACCGCCGGTCAATTTGCCGACCACTTTCGTTTTGTGTGCGCGCAATTTGGCGAGATCGACCGCCGGCTTGCCGAAGCTCACGCCCAAGTCGGCAAAATGCGCGGCCTCGTCCATGACGGCTGCGACGTGCAGCAGCGCCTTCGACGGGATGCAGCCGACGTTCAGGCATACGCCGCCGAGCGATGCATAGCGTTCGACCAGCACCGTCTTGAGGCCAAGATCGGCCGCGCGGAATGCCGCGGAATAACCGCCGGGACCCGCGCCCAGTACCAGCACGTCGCAGTCGACGTCAGCGCCGCCGGCGAACGTGGAGGCCGTCGGCGCGGCTGCGGGAGCTGCGGCTGGCGCCGCTGGAGCGGCAGCTTTGGCCGGGGCAGGCGCGGGCGCAGATGCAGACGCGGCGGCCGGCTCCGCCGATGCCTCGGCGTCCAGCGTCAGCACGAGCGTCCCCTGGGAAACTTTATCGCCGACCTTGACCTTGAGCTCCTTGATGACGCCGGCGGCCGGTGACGGCACTTCCATGGTCGCCTTGTCGGATTCGAGCGCGATCAGCGGATCTTCCGGCTGCACGTTGTCGCCGGGCTTGACCAGGATTTCGATGATCGGAATATTTTTGAAATCCCCGATGTCGGGGACTTTGACTTCAACAAGCTTGCTCATTGCACGCATCCTTTAAGCCGCGCACATGCCCGCAGCGCGCAAAAATTCCAATGTAAAAAGTCGAACGGCCTGCAGCGCGCCGCCAGGCGAACCGCCGCGTTTATTTCCTGATCTGGCCTTCGCCGTAGACGACCCATTTGCGCGAGGTCAATCCTTCGAGCCCGACCGGCCCGCGCGCGTGCAGCTTGTCGGTCGAGATGCCGATTTCGGCGCCCAGCCCGTATTCGTAGCCGTCGGCAAAGCGCGTCGATGCATTGACTATCACCGAGCTCGAATCGACTTCGCGCAGGAACCGGTTCGCGCGCTGCTGATCTTCGGTGACGATCGCGTCAGTGTGCTGCGAGCCGTAGCGCGCGATGTGCTCCATCGCCTGCTCGAGATCGTCGACCACGCGCACGGCCAGGATCGGCGCGAGATACTCGGTGTACCAGTCTTCCTCGGTTGCCCCTTTGATGCCCGGCACGAGCTTGCGCGTGGACTCGTCGCCGCGCAGTTCGATACCCTTGTCCTGGTAGATTTTGGCGAGCCGCGGCAGCACGCGATCGGCGATGCCGCGCGCGACCAGCAGCGTTTCCATCGTGTTGCAGGTGCCCAGGCGCTGCGTCTTGGCGTTGTCCGCGATGCCGATCGCCTTTTCAATGTCCGCCTTATCGTCGATGTAGACGTGACACACGCCGTCCAGATGCTTGATCATCGGAATGCGCGATTCCTGCATCACGCGCTCGATCAGGCTTTTGCCGCCACGCGGCACGACGATGTCGACGTACTCGTTCATGCGCAGGAGTTCGCCGACGGCGGCCCGGTCGGTCGTCTCTATTACTTGGACCGCGGTCTCCGGCAGGCCGGCGGCTTTAAGTCCCGCATGCACGCACTCGGCAATCGCCTGGTTCGAATGCAATGCTTCCGAGCCGCCGCGCAGTATGCAGGCATTGCCGGCCTTCAGGCACAGGCCCGCCGCATCGGCCGTCACGTTGGGGCGCGATTCGTAAATGATCGCGATCACGCCGAGCGGCACGCGCATGCGGCCGACCTTGATGCCTGACGGCTGCTGCTTCAATTCGCTGATTTCGCCGATCGGATCGGGGAGCTGCGCGATCTGGCGCAGGCCGTCGGCCATGTCGGCGATGCTTTTTTCGGTGAGGGTCAGGCGATCGATCAGCGGCGCATCCAGTTTTTTCGCGCGCGCGGCGTCAAGGTCGAGCGCGTTCGCGGCCAGCAGGCGCGCGACGTCGCGCTCGATCGCCTCCGCGGTCAGCGTCAATGCCCGGTTCTTGGTCGCCGTATCGGCCTTCGCGACGAGCCGCGACGCGGCGCGCGCTTGCTGGCCGACGGTGACCATGTAGCTCTGGATGTCCATGGAAAATCAATGATAACGCGAACTACGCAGCCTTGGCCCGGGTGCGGGAAAACCGCAGTCCCAGTTGCAGCAATTCGTCCCACACGTCGCCGCGCGCAAGGCCTTTGATCATGCGGTCGATGCGCGCCGCATGCACGAGCGCCGCTTCGACCTGCGTGGCCGTGTAGCGCCCGACATTGCGCTCCACGACTTGCTGGCGCGGACCCCAGATGCGCGCGTCGCGCATCGCCTGCTGCAGCGGACGCCCGCTCGCGAGGCCCGCGAGCACGCGGCCTATGGCGCGGATTTCTTCGGTGATCGACCACAGGATCAGCGGCGGCGCGGCGCCTTCGCCCTGCAAGCCGTCGAGCACGCGCGCGAGATGCAGCGCGTCGCCCGACAGCACGATGCCGCCGAGATCGAACACGTCGAACCGCGCGACGTCGAGCACGGACTCCTTGATCTGGTCGAACGACAGCGCGCCCGGCGGAAACAAGAGCGCCAGCTTCTGCACTTCCTGGTACGCGGCGAGCAGGTTGCCTTCGACCTTGTCGGCGATGAATTCGAGCGTTTCGCTGTCCGCGGACTGCTCCTGCGCTTTCAGGCGCGCCGCGAGCCACGCCGGCAGCTTGTCGCGTTTGACCTGCGCGGCCTCGACCATCACGCCGGCCGCGTCGAGCGCGCCGAACCACGCGCCTTTTTGCGCGCGCCAGTCGATTGCGGGCAATGCAATCAACGTCACCGTGTCCGGCGGCAGGTCGGCCGCAAACTCCTGCAGGGCCTGGCTGCCGTCGTTGCCGGGCTTGCCGCTCGGAATGCGGATTTCGAGGATGCGCCGCGTGGCAAACAGCGACTGCGAGTGGCCGCTCACGCGCAACTGCGCCCAGTCGAAGTGCTGCTCCGCGGTCAGCACTTCGCGCTCGACGTGGCCTTCTTCGCGCGCCCTGGCCCGAATGCGGTCGGCGGCCTCGAGTGCCAATAGCGGCTCGTCGCCGTAAACGATGTACAGCGGCGCGAGCGCGCGCTTCAATTGCTGGGCGAGTTGTTCGGTCGTCGTGCGCACGTCGTGCGGCCGCGCGAAATTCGGCGCGCGCTTAGCGCGGGTCCGGCGTTGCCGGGTTCATGTGCGCGACCTGCAGGCGGCGCACGACCTGCTGGACGGCGTCGGTCTGCATGTCGCGATAAAGCAGCGCTTCTTCCTGCTCCTTGCCGAGCACGTCGGAGTCGCTGTAGAGCAGGTCGCGCTTCAACAGGATTTCGTCGGCCGCAATCAGCTCGCGGCCGTCTTTGTTAGTGAGGCGGAAATTGACGCGATAGCGCAGCTGCAGTTCCTGCACGCGGCCGGCGCCCGACAGCGACAGTATCGAGCGCTCGCGCGCTTCGCCGAGTATCTGCAGCGTGACGTCGGCTTCTTTCGGATTGGTGGAAATGCGGGTGCCGCTGCCGGCGCGCACCGCGCGCGCGAGCGGCGTGGTAAACGTCGGCGAGCCGACGATGTAGATCGATTCGAAGGGCAGGTTCGCCTGGCCGCGCAGATGAAAACCGCACGAGGCGAGCAGCAATGCGGTCGCTGCAAGCATGAAGGAGGCAGGACGAAGAATGAAAGAACCCCCTTTTTTTCCTGACGATTGAGATTCGCCTTTATATCTCATCCTTCATCCTTCCGCCTTCATCCTTATCTCTAATCACACTACCACATTTACCAGGCGGCCCGGCACCACCACGACTTTTTTCACCGGCTGGCCGGCGACGTGTTTCTGCACGTTGGCGTTCTGCATCGCGAGCGCTTCGATTTGCGCGCGGTCGGCGTCCTTGGCGACGCGCATGTTCCCGCGCAGCTTGCCGTTGACCTGCAGCACGAGCTCGATTTCGTCGACGGCAAGCGCATCGTCATCGACTTCCGGCCACGCGGCCGAGAGGATGTCGGCGCCGAAGCCCAGGTCGCGCCACAACTGGTGCGAAATGTGGGGCGTGATCGGGTAGAGCAGGCGCAGCAGGATGGACAGGCCTTCTTTTGTCACGTCGTCCCTGACGCCGCGCATGCGATCGAGCGCGTTCAGAATTTTCATCGCCGCCGACGCTACCGTATTGAACTGGTGCCTCGCCATGTCGTGGTTGGCCTGCTTCAGGACCGAATGAATTTCGAAGCGCGTGGTTTTCTGCAACTGCGCATCGGCGGCAAGCGTGCCTTGTTCGAAGTCGACGCCGTAGGTCCACAGGCGTTTCAAAAACCGCGATGCCCCCTCGACGCCGGCGTCGTTCCACAAGAGCGTATCTTCCGGCGAACTTGCGAACATCGTGAAGAGCCGCGCCGTATCGGCGCCGTATTCCTCGATCAGCGATTGCGGATCGACGCCGTTGTTTTTGGATTTCGACATCGTGCCGATGCCGTCGGAGTCGACCGGCTGGCCGTCCGCTCTGAGCGTCGCGCCGATGCGCTTGCCGCTCGCGTCGACGGCGATGTCGACTTCCAACGGGTTGTAATAGGTGATGCGGCCGGCGTCGGGCTTGCGGTAAAAAATTTCATTGAGCACCATGCCCTGGGTCAAGAGCCGCGCGAACGGCTCGTCGAACTTGACGAACCCAAGGTCGCGCATCGCTTTGGTCCAGAACCGCGAATAGAGCAAGTGCAAAATCGCGTGCTCGATGCCGCCGATATACTGGTCGACCGGCAGCCAGTAGTTGACGCGTTCATCGACCATCGCATTGTTTCTGGTCCGCGCACGCGAAGCGCATGTAGTACCAAGACGAATCGACGAAGGTGTCCATCGTGTCGGTTTCGCGCTTCGCCGGCTGGCCGCATTTCGGGCACAGGCGCAATTGACGAAGTCGGCGCGCTTGTTGAGCGGATTGCCGCTGCCGTCCGGCACGCAGTCCTCGGGCAGCACGACCGGCAGCTGATCGTCGGGCACCGGCACGTCGCCGCACGCCGGCGCAGTGGATGATCGGGATCGGCGTGCCCCAGTAGCGCTGGCGCGAAATGCCCCAGTCCCTCAAGCGCCACATGATCTGCTTTTCGCCGAGGCCTTTGGCTGCGAGATCGGCGGCGATGGCATCGACCGCAGCAACGTAGTCGAGCCCGTCGTACTTGCCCGAATGAATGCAAACGCCATGCTCGGCGTACCACGGCTCCCACGCAGCCAGCGAATACGGTTTGTTGCCGACGGCGATAACCTGCTTGATCGGGAGCGCGTATTTTTTGGCGAACGCAAAATCGCGCTCGTCGTGTCCCGGCACGCCCATTACCGCGCCGTCGCCGTAACCCCACAATACGTAGTTGCCGACCCATACTTCGGTTTTTTCGCCGGTCAGCGGATGCACGACGAAAAAACCCGTCGGCAAACCCTTCTTTTCCATCGTCGCAAGATCGGCCTCGATCACGCTGCCGCGCTTGCACTCGTCGATGAACGCCGCGAGCTTGGGATTGTCGCGCGCGAGCCGCGTCGCAAGCGGATGCTCGGCGGCGACCGCGACGAAGGTCACGCCCATGATCGTATCGGCGCGCGTCGTGAACGCCCACAATTTTGCCGGTGCGCCGTCCAGTTCATACGGAAAAGCGAGCCGCACGCCGTAGCTCTTGCCGATCCAGTTCGCCTGCATCGTTTTCACGCGCTCAGGCCAGCCCGGCAGCGTATCGAGCGCGGCGAGCAACTCGTCGGCGTATTTCGTGATCGCCATGTAGTACATCGGGATTTCGCGCTTCTCGACCAGCGCGCCGGTGCGCCAGCCGCGGCCGTCGATCACCTGCTCGTTGGCGAGCACGGTCTGATCGACCGGATCCCAGTTCACGGTACCGGTTTTCTTGTAGACGAGCCCCTTCTCGAGCAGGCGCAGAAAAAGCCACTGGTTCCAGCGATAGTAGTCGGGCTGGCAGGTCGCGAGCTCGCGCTCCCAGTCGATCGCGAAACCGAGCGACATCATCTGCTTTTTCATGTACGCGATATTGTCGTGCGTCCACTGCGCCGGCGGCACCCGATTGGCCATCGCGGCGTTTTCGGCGGGCAGGCCGAACGCGTCCCATCCCATCGGCTGCAGCACGTTGTATCCGCGCATGCGGTGGTACCGGGAGAGCGCATCGCCTATGGTATAGTTTCGCACGTGCCCCATATGCAGTTTGCCGGATGGATAGGGGAACATCGACAGGCAGTAGTACTTGGGTTGGCCGGGCGTCGGCGTTGAATCGCCGGCGGGCTCAAGGGCGCGGAACGAACTATTGTCGGCCCAGAATTGCTGGGCATCGCGTTCGATTGCGTGAGGGTTGTACTTGTTCTGCATACGGAATCTGCGAATGCGGCGAAGACGCGAATTATACCCGCACCGCACCGGAATCCGCGGGTACCCGTAGCACCGGGTGACCAAAAAATCAGGGAGGCCTCAATGAAAATAAGAACGCTGTTGTCGATGGTGCTGCTGCTCGCTGCGGGTTGCGCGTTCGCCGCGACTGCGCCTGCGGTACCCAAAACCGCGCTGGCGAAATCGCTGATCGTCGTCGAAGGCGTGCAGATGCCCGCGTGGGTCGAGCGCGCGAACGGCGCGCGCGATGCGCTGACGCTCGGCACATCGCTCTCGAACAAGGACCGCGTGATCACCGGGCCGGGCGCGCGCGCTCTGCTGCGGCTGGCCGACGGCAGCCTGATCAGGCTCGGCGAAAACGGCATGCTCGCGCTCGACGACCTTGGCCAGAAAAAATTCCAGTTGAAAGACGTGGTCACCGCCTCGCTCGACGTGCTGAGCGGCGCGTTTCGGTTTACGACGCAGGCGCTGACGAAATTCCGCGGCGAGCGCGACGTCAAGGTCAGGATAGTCACAATCACCATCGGCATCCGCGGCACCGACCTGTGGGGCAAGGCGGACGGGACCAAAGACATTGCGTGTTTGATCGAGGGCAAAGTCGACGTCACGCGCGGCGACCAGGCGTTCACCATGGACCAGCCGATGTCGTTCTACGTCGCGCCGAAAGACAAGCCCGGCGAACCGGTCGCGCCGGTGCCGCAAGAGCAGCTCGCAAAATGGGCGGCCGAGACCGACATCGCCGCCGGCGCCGGCGCGTTGCGCAAAGGCGGCAAGTGGCGCGTGTATCTTGCGGACGCGAGCGATCAGGGCGCCGCGCTCAAGACCTATGATCAGCTGCGCAATGCCGGCTATGCGGCGGAGATCCGGCCGGTGACGACCGAGGCCGGCATCAATTACCGCGTGCGGATTTCGAATCTGGCGACTCAGCAGGAAGCCGCCGCGCTGGGCGCGAAGCTCAAAGCACAAATGGGATTCGCCGAGCCCAAAGTCTCGAAGTAGTTCCGCATTCGTTGCGGTCACGGCCGGCCGCGCGCCGGCCGCTGCATTTTGGGCGACATGCCAGTGACGCTGACCTATAATCAAGCGGTCGCACTCGCACACCATTCATGTCGTCGCCTTCATTTCTCGCCGGACTCAACGAGCCGCAACTCGAAGCCGTAACGCTGCCGCACCAGTCGGCGCTGATCCTCGCCGGCGCCGGCAGCGGCAAAACGCGCGTGCTCACCACGCGCATCGCCTGGTTGATCCAGACCGGGCAGGTGAGCCCGGCCGGCTTGCTCGCCGTCACCTTTACGAACAAAGCCGCGAAAGAAATGCTCGCGCGCGTGAGCGCGATGCTGCCGATCAACACGCGCGGCATGTGGGTCGGCACCTTCCACGGGTTGTGCAACCGCATGCTGCGCGCGCATTACCGCGAGGCCGGCCTGCCGCAGCTATTCCAGATCCTGGACAGCCAGGACCAGCTCGCGCTGATCAAGCGCACGATGAAGGCCGCGAACGTCGACGAGGAAAAATTTCCGGCGCGCCAGATCGCGTGGTACATCAACAGCCACAAGGACGCGGGCAAGCGCGCGCATGAGGCGGACGACTACGACGATTTCACGCGCCGGCTGCGCGAGCTCTACGCAATTTACGACGAGCAGTGCCAGCGCGAAGGCGTGGTCGACTTCGCCGAACTGCTGCTGCGCTGCTATGACTTGCTGGCGAAAAACGAACCATTGCGCGACCATTACCGCGCCCGCTTCCGCCACATCCTGGTCGATGAGTTCCAGGACACCAACCGCCTGCAATATCAGTGGCTGCGCATGCTCGCCGGCAAGGAAAATGCCGTATTCGCGGTCGGCGACGACGACCAGTCGATCTATGCGTTCCGCGGCGCGTCCACCGCCAACATGGGGGACCTGCAGAAGGACTTTGCGGTCGAGAAGGTGATCAAGCTCGAGCAGAATTACCGCTCGCACGGCCACATCCTCGACGCCGCCAACGCGCTGATCGATCACAACCGCAAGCGCCTCGGTAAAAACCTGTGGACGGCCGAAGGCAAGGGCGAGCCGTTGCGCGTGTATGAGGCGACGAGCGACATCGACGAGGCAAGTTTTATCGTCGACGAGGTCAAATCGCTGCACCACGAAGGGCTGCGGCTATCGGAAATCGCGCTCTTATACCGGTCGAACGCGCAGTCGCGCGTGCTCGAGCATGCGTTGTTCAACGCGGGCATGGCTTATCGCGTGTATGGCGGACTGCGCTTTTTCGAGCGCCAGGAAATCAAGCACGCGCTCGCTTACCTGCGCGTGCTGGCAAGCGACGAAGACGACGGCGCGCTGCTGCGCATCATCAATTTCCCGACGCGCGGCATCGGCAATCGTGCGCTCGAGCAGTTGCAGGACGCCGCGCGCAGCCGCGGCTCGAGCCTGTGGACGGCGGCGAAGGAAAAAGCGCTCGCGGCGAGCGGGCGCGATGACGGCGGCGCGCCGAAAAAGGGAGTCGACGCGTTTGTCGCGCTGATCGCGAGCATGCGCGCGGCGTGCGCGGGCCTGCCGCTGCCCGAAATCATCGAGCACGTGATCGAGCACAGCGGCCTGAAGGCGTATTACGCCAAGGAGCGCGAAGGCGCCGACCGGCTCGAAAACCTGGACGAATTGATCAACGCCGCGGCGGGGTTCATTGCCGACGAAGGGCAGGACGACACGAGTCTCGCCGGCTTTCTCGCCCATGCCGCGCTGGAAGCGGGCGATAACCAAGCGCAGGCCGGCGCCGATGCGCTGCAGTTGATGACGGTGCATTCGGCGAAAGGCCTCGAATTCCACTCCGTGTTCATCAGCGGGCTCGAGGAAGGCCTGTTTCCGCACGAGAACAGCTTGTCGGAGGCCGACGGCAAGGAAGAGGAGCGGCGGTTGATGTACGTGGCGCTGACGCGTGCGCGGCGGCGCCTGTACCTGTCGTTCGCGCAAAGCCGCATGCTGCACGGGCAGACGCGCTACAACATCGCGTCGAGCTTTTTCGGTGAAATCCCCGACGTGCTGTTAAAACGCATCAACCGCGCGGGTACCTACGCAACGTTGGCGCCGGCGGCGCGCGAGTCGCGCGGCGGTTATGCGGTGACCGGCCGCGCGACTGTGCTGATCACGGAAGAGGCGTCCCCCTGGCGCATCGGTCAGAACGTCGTGCATCCGAAATTCGGCGCGGGCGTCATCGTCAATGCCGAAGGGCGCGGCCACGATGCGCGCGTGCAGGTCAATTTCCATCGCAACGGCACCAAGTGGCTGGCGCTCGAATACGCCAAGCTAAGCGCGGCCTGACGCTCTAGCCGGCCGCCGGTTCCTGCACGAACAAATCGCGATAGCTCGCATACAGCGATGGCACCAGCACCGGTGCCAGCAGCCAGATGCCCATATCCGGCTGGCGCGTCAGCGCCACCCCGATTTGCATCATGACCAGCAAAGGTCCCATCAGCGCGATGGCGTAAACGAGCATGGGCATGATATTGCGCAGGCAGGCCCACAGGCTCATGAGCATCGCCGGTCCCGGCTTCACGTCGTCGAAGAACACGAGCATAGGGGCGAACCAGACCGCCAGCATGACAGGCACCGCGATGGCGAGCCCCACGCACACGCTCAAGAGCAGGCGCGGCGCCGCGACGCGCATTGCGGCCACGGTTTCCTGGGTGATGGCGCCGGTGCTCATTGTCTGCACGACGTCCGACAACGCCGCCCCGGCGACGGTAGTCATGGCAACGAGCATCAGGAAGTGCCCGAGCAGCGAGACGCCGCCGAGCGTGACCAGGTGCCCGGCATTCTTGAGAAAGCCGCTCGCGAGATAGCCCAGCCGCAACGGTTTGCCCTGTTCCAACGCCTGCGCGCCGTGCGTCAGGCCGGCGAGGAAATTAGGCGTTATCAGAACGACGAGTAGCCCGAGGTAGGGCACCGCCAGCAGCACGCGGCTGCCAATGAAGAGCAGCGCAATCAGCATCAGCCAATGCGCGGGGTCCTTGCGGAACAGCACGAGGCCCTGCACCAGCCATTGCCACCCGTGACGGGCGTCGACTTTGCGGATCTGCATCGTCAGGCCAGCATCTCTGTGAGCCCGCTCGCGTGCGCGATATGTTGCTCGAGCATGCGCTGAAAGTACGCGGGATCCTTGGCGTGCACGAGCGCGCCCGGTCGTGGCAGGTGAAAATCGTAGAGGCGCGATACCCAGAAGCGCAGCGCGGCGGCGCGCAGCATCCGCGGCCAGGCGGCATGCTCGCCCGCGGTGAACGGGCGCACGCGGTGATACGCGGCGAGCAGCGCCTGCGCGCGGCGGGCGTCGAGCGCGGGCGCCGGCGTGAAGCACCAGTCATTGACCGTGATCGCGACGTCGAAGAGCAGCGCGTCGGTGCACGCAAAATAAAAATCGATGACGCCGCCGACGCGCGCGCCGTCCCACAGCACGTTGTCGCGAAAAAGATCGGCATGGATGGCGCCGCGCGGGAGTTCGTCGCGGCGGTGCTGCGCCTGGAACCGGACTTCGGCGGCCAGCGTGGCGGCTGCCGGCGCGGCGAGAAACGGCGCGACCTGTGGGGCGGCCGCCGCCCACCAGCTTGGCCCGCGCGGGTTGGGCATGTTCGCGGCGTAACTCCGGCCGGCCAGATGCATTTGGGCGAGCAGCTCGCCGATCGTTGCGCAGCGCGCTGCATCGACCTCTTTGAGATCCGCGCCTGGCACGCAGGTGAATATGCTCGCCGGCTTGCCGTTTAACTCGCCGAGAACGTTATTCTCGAGGTTGGCGATCGGTTGCGGGCACGGAATGCCGTGCGCGGACAGGTGCGTCATCAGGTTCATGTAGAACGGCAGCTCGTGCGCTTTGAGCTTCTCGAACAGCGTTAGAACGTAGCGGCCGTGCGTCGTGGTGACGAAGTAATTGGTGTTTTCGATGCCGGCGGCAATGCCCTCGAGGCGCGTGAGGGCGCCGATCGAATAATTCCTGAGCCACGCCGCGAATTCTTCAGGCGTGACGATGGTGAATACGGCCATGGCTCAGTTGTCAGTGACCGCCGCAGCGCCGGTGCACACGCGGGCCGCGCCGTGAACCGGCCGGGCTGACAGCCGGGGGCGCTACCCTACCAGGAATGGATCACCCACATCGGCGGGCGCAGGCCGAAATCGAACGTTTCCTGGCGCGACATTTTGCCGTCGCCTTTTTCGTCGATCAGGTAGTAGGACCGGCCGCTCACGGGAGTTACCTTCAGCATGTACAGCCTGCCGCCGACGCGGTACTCCTCGACGGTGTCGGTGCCGCGCTTGATTATCGTGACCTGCGGTTCGAGCGCGGGATCGAGCTCGAAGCCCGGGGGCGGCGGCGGCGGATCGGGTATGGGCTGCAGATTGCCCGGACGGTCGGCGCCCATGACGGGCAGGGCGGCGCAAAGCATCAAGACAGCTAACAGGTTACGCATGGCGATTTCCGCATGGTGTTGCCCGGATAAAACGGAATTCAGGGCGGGTGCATCTATTATCGGCTTTTCGGCCGGAAATATAAAGCGCGGGCACGCCGGCGGGCGACTGCTCCGTCCGGCGTTGTGGCTACAGCGTCAACATGGATTCGCGCTTCGCTTCGGCCGACGGGAACCCGCGTTTTTCGTAGTAGTCGAATATCGCGTCGACCACGTGCTGCGGCTCGTCGACCAGTTGCACGAGGTCGACGTCGCCGGGCGCAATCATGTGCTCGGCGACGAGACGGTCGCGCAGCCAGTCGACCAGCCCGCGCCAGAACGGCGTGTGCACGAGAATGATCGGCATCTGCTGGATCTTGCCGGTTTGCACGAGGGTCAGCGCCTCCAAGAGTTCATCGAGCGTGCCAAAGCCGCCGGGCAGCACGACGTAGGCGGTGGAAAACCGCACGAACGTGACTTTGCGCGCGAAGAAATGGCGGAACGACAGGCTGATGTCCTGAAACGTGTTCGGAAACTGTTCGCGCGGCAATTCGATGTTGAGTCCGATGGCCGCCGACTTGCCGAGATAGGCGCCCTTGTTGAACGCTTCCATCATGCCGGGACCGCCGCCGGAAATCACGCTGAATCCCGCGTCGGACAGACGGCGCGCGATTTGCTCGCCGAGCGCGAAATACGGATGGCCGGCGGGCACGCGCGCGCTGCCGAACATGCTGACTGCGGGCTGGATGTTGGAGAGCCGTTCAGTCGCCTCGAAAAATTCTGACATAATGCCGAACATCCGCCACGATTCGCGCGCCGGCCATCCGGGCTCAGTGGTCAGGCGTGGCGGGACTTTGTTGGGATGGCTCATGTTCGACTCCTCTTTTGCCGTGTTTACGGCGCTGACGCGCAATGAATAAAACCCTGCTGCTCGTAGATGGTTCGTCGTACCTGTATCGCGCGTTTCACGCGATCGGCGAATTGCGCAACAGCAAAGGCGAGCCGACGAACGCGATTTTCGGCGTGCTGAACATGCTGCGGCGGCTGCACAAGGATATTCCGGCTGATTATAGCGCCTGCATATTCGACGCCAAAGGCAAGACTTTTCGCGACGACATTTATCCCGAGTACAAGGCCAACCGCACCGCGATGCCCGACGATCTGGGCGTGCAGATCGAGCCGCTGCTCGAGGCAATCCGCGCAATGGGCTGGCCGCTCCTGATCGTCGACGGCGTTGAGGCGGACGACGTAATCGGCACGCTCGCGTGCCAGGCGGCGCTGCAGGGCGTGCGAACGATTGTCTCCACCGGCGACAAGGACATGACGCAGCTCGTCAACCCGCAGGTTACGCTCGTCAACACGATGTCCAACGAAACGCTCGACGAAGCGGGCGTCGAGAAAAAATTCGGCGTAAAGCCTGAGCGCATCGTCGACTATCTTTCGCTGGTCGGCGACGCGATCGACAACATACCGGGTGTCGCCAAAGTCGGGCCCAAGACCGCGGTGAAATGGCTCGCGCAATACGGCACGCTCGACAATATCATCGCGCACGCTTCCGAAGTCGGCGGCGCCGTTGGCGACAATCTGCGCCAGGTACTCGACTGGCTGCCGCAGGCGCGCGGGCTGTTGACGATCAAATGCGACGTCGAACTGCCGATCAAGATCGAAGAGCTCGCGCATACTGCGCCGGACACCGCGAAGCTTGCCGAATTGTTCGACCGTTTCGAGTTCAAAAGCTGGCGCCGCGAATTGAACGCCGCGAGCGAGGCGGCCGACGAACCGGTCCACGCGCCTACGACCGCGCCCGCGGCGCCGCGCGCGATGGTCGAGCGCCACTACGAAACGATATTGACGGAAGCCCAGCTCGACTCCTGGCTCGCGCGCGTGAGTGCCGCGGAACTGACCTGCCTCGATACGGAGACCACCAGCCTCGATCCGATGCAGGCGCGGCTGGTCGGCATGTCGTTTGCCGTGGAAGCCGGCCATGCGGCGTACCTGCCGCTCGCGCATGTTTACGCCGGTGCGCCCGACCAGCTCAAGCTCGATGCCGTGCTCGCGAAGTTGAAACCGTGGCTCGAGGATCCGGCCCGGCCCAAGCTCGGCCAGAACCTCAAGTACGACATGCATATTCTCGCCAATCACGGCGTCGCGCTCAAAGGCGTCGCGCACGACACGCTGCTGCAATCGTACGTGGTGGAAAGCCACAAGCCGCACGACATGGACACCATGGCCGAGCGCCATCTCGGCGTGAAAACGATTACGTACGTCGAAGTGTGCGGCAAGGGCGCGGGCCAGATCTGCTTCGACCAGGTCTCGATCGAGCGCGCGACTGAGTACGCGGCCGAGGATGCCGATATCACGCTGCAACTGCATCAGGCGCTGTACCCGCAGGTCGAAAGCGACGCGAAGCTCGCGCGCATCTACGGCGAGATCGAGATGCCGGTGATGCCGGTGCTGCACGCAATGGAGCGCAACGGCGTGCTGCTCGATACCGCGCTGCTCGATGCGCAAAGCAGCGAGCTCGGCGTGAAGATGATGGAACTCGAGGCGGCTGCGCACCAGCAGGCGGGCCAGCCGTTCAACCTCAATTCGCCGAAGCAGATCCAGGAGATATTGTTCGGCAAGCTCGGCATCAAGCCCGTCAAGAAAACGCCGTCGGGCACGCCCTCCACCGACGAAGACGCGCTCGCGCAATTGGCGCTGGACCACCCGCTGCCCAAGCTGCTGCTCGAATACCGCGGCATCGCGAAACTCAAGTCGACGTACACGGACAAGCTGCCGCGCATGGTGAACGCGCAGACCGGGCGCGTGCATACCAATTACGCGCAGGCCGTCGCGATCACGGGACGCCTGTCGAGCAACGATCCCAATCTGCAGAACATCCCGGTGCGCACCGCCGAGGGCCGCCGCATCCGCGAGGCGTTCATCGCGCCGGCCGGCAGCCATATCGTGTCGGCGGACTATTCGCAGGTCGAATTGCGGATCATGGCGCACATATCGCAGGACGCGAGCCTGCTCAAGGCATTCGCGGCGGGCGAGGACATCCACCGCGCGACCGCGGCGGAAATCTTCAGTCTCGAGCCGCAGGCGGTCGACGGCGAGCAGCGGCGTTACGCCAAAGTGATCAATTTCGGCCTGATCTACGGTATGTCGGTATACGGCCTGTCGAGCCAGCTCGGCATCGAGCGCGCGGCTGCGCAGCAATACATGGATCGTTATTTCGCGCGGTATCCGGGCGTCGCCGAATACATGCGTCAGACCCGCGAGAAAGCGCGCGAGCAGGGCTACGTCGAAACCGTATTAGGCCGGCGCCTGTGGCTGCCGGAAATCCGCTCGAGCAACGGCGCGCGCCGGCAGGGCGCCGAGCGTGCCGCGATTAACGCGCCGATGCAGGGCACGGCCGCCGACCTGATCAAGCTCGCGATGATCGCCGTCCAGCGCTGGCTTGCGGATGACGGGTTGAAAGCGATGCTCATCATGCAGGTGCACGACGAGCTGGTGCTCGAAGTGCCGGATGCCGAAATCGAAGTCGTCAAAACGAGGCTTCCGCAGTTAATGGCGGGCGTTGCGCAGCTGGCGGTGCCGCTGGTGGTGGACGTCGGCGTCGGTCCCAACTGGGAAAAAGCGCACTGAGCAACTGCCTCGCGCCCGCTGCGAGATTCAGGCGGGCGGGCTTGAGACTGCCAAGCGGTCAGTCCATCCAGTTCTTCGAATAGAACTCGCACACGGCGCGTTTTTCCGCGTCATAGGACAAACCCTCGCCGGTTTTCAGATCCGCCGCGGAATACGAGTGATGCTCGACGCCCAAATGGTTGACGAGCGTCTGGAACACGTCGTTGAGCCCCGCGTCGAGCGCGAACAGCCAGCAGTATTTGGAAAGCTGCCGCCCTTTGGTCGCATCCTTGCCGAGAGCGAGCAGTGCCGCTTTATAGCGCTCGAGCGGTTTGGCGTCCTGGCCGGCGAACGAGAGCTCGACACTCACGAGCAGGTTGCCTTCGGCGGCGACGTTAGACGCTGACCACACTTCTTTCTCGTCTACCGTGAGACCGACGTAAAAACGTGGCATGCGGCTCCCTTTTTTTCTGGGGCAGCGCTATTTCAGCGCGCCGCTAACTTTTTGTCCGATGCCGCTGGCGGCGCCGGCGGGCTCGCGGCGGAGCGCCTTTTCCTCGTCGGCGATTATGGTGTACGGCCGTGTTCAAGTTTCACGGGCTCACCTGCGGGAAATTGAGCGCGCAGACCGGCTTCAGGCGATACCGGCGTCGTGCGCCTGCTGGTCGGCGTGATAGCTCGACCGCACCATCGGCCCGCACGCGGCGTGGGCAAAGCCCAGACGAGTCGCCGCGCGTTCGAATTCTTTGAATATCGCCGGTTCGGCGTAGCGCAGCACCGGCAAGTGGTGGGCGGACGGCTGCAGGTACTGGCCGAGTGTAAGCATATCGACGCCGTGCGCACGCAGGTCGCGCAGCACCTGCATGATTTCATCGTCGGTCTCGCCGAGCCCCAGCATGAGCCCCGACTTGGTGGGCACGTGCGGCAAACGCAGTTTTGAATCGCTGCAGCAGCGCGAGCGAGTTGGCGTAATCCGCGCCGGGCCGCGCGTGCTTGTAGAGGCGCGGCACGGTTTCGAGGTTGTGGTTCATCACGTCGGGCGGAGCGCCCGCGAGGATGTCGAGCGCGACATCGAGCCGGCCGCGAAAGTCCGGCACCAGCACTTCGATGCGCGTGGCCGGCGACAGCTCGCGCACGGCCTTGATGCACGCGGCGAAATGCCCGGCGCCGCCGTCGCGCAGATCGTCGCGATCGACGCTCGTGATCACGACGTACTTGAGCTTGAGGGCGGCTATCGTCGTCGCCAGATTGATGGGCTCGTTCTCGTCGGGTGCTTGCGGCCGGCCGTGCGCGACGTCGCAGAACGGGCAGCGGCGCGTGCACAAGTCGCCCAGGATCATGAAGGTCGCGGTGCCCTTGCCAAAGCATTCGCTGATGTTCGGGCAGCTCGCTTCTTCGCAAACCGTGTGCAGCTGATGGCTGCGCAGCACGTCCTTGATTTCCTGGAAGCGGCGGCTGTCGCCCATCCTCACGCGGATCCAGTCCGGTTTTTTGAGCCGTTCGGCGGGCACGATCGGGATCGTGGCTTTGCCGAACGCGCGCGCGGTCTTCGCTGCGCCTTTTTGCTTGGTGATCGCGTCGCTCATGAGTTCAATGCGCGCCCAGGCGCCTCTGCAGGTATCCGGTCAGCTTGTCGGCCACGACGTCGACTGAATCAGCAATCCCGAGCGCGCGCGCCTGTGTCACGCCTAGCCCCGGATAACCGCACGGATCGATTGCGTAGAAGGGTTTAAGGTCCATGTCTATGTTGAGCGCGAGTCCGTGATAACAGCGGCCGTTGCGGATGCGCAGGCCCAGTGCTGCGACTTTGGCATCGCCGACGTATACGCCCGGCGCGTCGGTGCGGCTGTTGGCGGCCACCGCATACTCTGCGAGCAAGTCTATCACGGCGTTCTCCATCAGCCTGACGAGCGGGCGCACGGTGATTTTAAGGCGCTGCATATCGAGCATGAGATAAACGACGAGCTGGCCGGGCCCGTGATAAGTGATTTGCCCGCCGCGATCCGTCTTGACCACCGGGATTCCGTTGTCGATGCGCGGCAGATGTTCGCTGCGGGTCGCCACGCCCAGCGTGTACACCGCCGGATGCTGCACGATCCACATTTCATCGCGCGTGTCGGCAGTGCGCTGCAGCGTGAAGTCGCGCATTGCACGCCAGGTCGGCTCGTAGTCGACGCAAGCCCCAGCGTGCGTGACCGTGATGAGTGATGAGTGATGAGGCGTGAGTGAGCGCTGTACGTGAGCCGCGTTGCGGTCCGGGCTTCAAGCTGTTTTCTGCACTTATCGCCTCACGCATTCATCGCCTCTCGCTGCTCACAAGCACCATCACGACCATCGGGTGGTCGCACAGCTCCTGATACAGCGCGTCGAGCTGCTCACGCGACACCGCGTTGATCGTGCACGTGATGCTCAGATACTTGCCGTGCTTGCTGGTTTTCATTTCCATTGTCGCGCCATCGAAGTCCGGCGCGTGCCGCTGCACGACTTCGAGCACCGCCTGCGCGAATCCCGCGCGGGTCGGGCCCATGATCTTGAGCGGAAACTCGCACGGGTACTCGATCAGCGACGGGTCCTGCCGGTCGGTCATGCGGCTTATGCGGCGCGGCGCATCACGGTCTGTTTGAACTCCTGGTACAGCGGGTGCATGCGGCGGAACAGCGGGCCGGGCTTGCCTTCGCCGACGGGTTCGTCGTCGAGAGTCGTCACCGCGAGCACTTCCTTGGTCGACGAGGTGACCCAGATTTCCTCGGCGCGTGCGCACTTCATGCTCGGAGACTTCGCGCAACTCGAGCGGCATCTTGTTGGCGTTGGCGATTTCGATCACGACGTCGTAGGTTATACCGGGCAGGATCAGGTGGTTTTTCGGCGGCGCGAGCAGCACGCCGTTGCGCACGATAAACACGTTGCTCGCGGACGCCTCGGTCAGGTAGCCGTCGCGGAACATCACGACTTCGGCGGCACCCGCGTCGACCGCCATCTGTTTCAGCAGGCAGTTGCCGAGCAAAGAAATCGATTTCAGATCGCATTTGAGCCAGCGAAAATCGGTCGCGGTAATGCAGGGCACGCCTTTTTCAACCTGGTCCCGTGCGGGGGTAACCAGCGGATTGCTCATCATGAAGACGGTCGGTTTCACGTTCAACGGAAATTCGTGCGCGCGCTTGGCCGGGCCGCGCGTGACCTGGAAATAAATCGACTGATCGTCGCCCTCGTTGCGCTTGACGAGCTCGTGGGTAAGCCGGGTCCAATCGGCGTCGGGCAGCGGGTTGGCGAGCCGGATGCCGTCGAGACTGTTCTGCAGCCGCTTCAGATGCTCGGCCAGGCGGAACGGATGGCGCGAATACACGGGGACCACTTCGTACACGCCGTCGCCGAAAATGAATCCGCGGTCGAGCACCGGCACGCGGGCTTCTTCGAGCGGCAGGAAATCCCCGTTCAGATAAACGATATCGCTGGCCATGGTCACCTCATTTCACAAGTCGGATTACTTGAATAAAAGCCGGATTGAATCCCAGCCGCGCCCGAATACGCCGGCGAGCGCAACGTTTTCGAGCGCCACGACCGGCAGCTCGGCGTACGGCTTGCCGTCGAGCGTCAGCTTCATCACGCCGATGGGCTGCCCGGCGGCGACCGGCGCCAACAGCGGCTGACGGCTTTCGAGGGTGGCCTTCACTTTGTCAGCCTGGCCTTTGGGCAGGCTCACGTAAAGGTCGTTGAGAAAACCCGCTTTTACGCTGTTGATCACGCCTTTCCACACCGGCAGGCTCGTGACGGCCTGGCTTTTCTCGTACAGCTTGACGCTATCATAATTTTGAAAGCCATAGTTGAGCAGCTTCTGGCTTTCGGCTGCACGCGCGGCTTCGGACGCGGTGCCGAGCACGACCGACAGCAGCCGGCGCTCGCCGCGCCTCGCCGACGCGATCAGGCAATAGCCGGCATTTTCGGTGTAGCCGGTTTTCATGCCGTCGACGGTCGGGTCCGTCCACAACAAACGATTGCGGTTGGCCTGCGTGACGTTGTTGTAGCGGTATTCCTTCATCGCGTACAGCGGATGGTATTCCGGAAAGTCGCGAATGATCGCGCTCGCGAGCAGCGCGAGGTCCTGCGCCGTCGAATAGTGCTGTGGATTCGGCAGGCCGGTCGAATTCATGAAGTTGGTGTTCTTCATGCCGAGGCGCTGAGCCTGTTCGTTCATCATCTTCGCGAACGCCTCTTCACTGCCGCCGATGAGTTCGGCGAGCGCGAGGCAGGCGTCGTTGCCCGATTGCACGATCATGCCGCGCATCAATTCTTCCACGGTGACGGTTTTCCTGGGCTCGATGAACATGCGCGAGCCCTCGGCTTTCCACGCGCGTTCCGAAACCGGCACCGCTTGCGCGGGCTCGATGCGCTTTTGCTTCAGCGCCGCGAACGTCAGGTAGGCGGTCATCAGCTTCGTGAGCGAGGCCGGTTCGACGCGCTCGTTGGCGTTTTGCCCCGCGAGCGTCTGCCGGCTGTGATCGTCGAGCAGCAGAAAAGAGCGCGCGGCAATGGCCGGCGGCGGAACCAGCGGACTTGGTGACTGTGCGAACGACGCGGCGGCGAGGACTAACGAAAACAGACAGAGCAGCGGGCGCATGACTTCCGGAAAATTCCGATTATAACAAGCGCTACCAGTGTGAATGGTTCGGGAGCGGCTATGCGCCGGCACTTCGCCGGGCAGCCTTACCGCGCGTCGTCGGCGTCGCGATAACGGCGCATCGCTTTGCGCAGAAAATCAAGCTGGGCGCGGAAGTTGGTGCAGCCTTTGCATACGAGCAAATGCAGCATGACGCCGAATCGCTCGACGTAGCCGAGCGGACGCTCCTGCGCCTGCGACAACAGCATGCTGACTTCTTTACACGTGCGCATAGGGGCCCATCATCGCGGCGCGGCGCCGAACCATTTGATTTCGAGACATTCGCGCAGCACCAGGCGCGCGCGATGCAGTATCACCCACAGGTTGGTCGGCGTAATGCCGAATTCCTGACAGATTTCCTCGGTCGTCATTTCCATTACTTCGCGCAGCATGTAGACGCGCGCGGTGCGCTCCGGCAGCAGGCGCGAGCAGAGCTCGAAGATTTCCCAGAACTTGCGGTTTTCGAGCGCCTGTTCGGGATCGCCCCAGGTCGCGGGCATCTGCTGCCAGTGGCCATCCTGTTTGAACAGCGCATCGACGGCGTCGTGATCGTCGTCGCCCGCCGGCGCCAGCGGCTGCTCGCGCGATTTGCGCCGGATTGCATCCAGGATTTTGTGCTTCAGGATGCCGGTGAGCCAGGTCTTGAGAGACGAGCCGCCGGCGAATCGCGCGCGGCCTTCGAGCGCGGCGAGCAGGGTTTCCTGCACCACGTCTTCCGCCTGTTCCGGGTTGCGCAGCTGCAGCACCGCGTAGCGCAACAGGTAGGACCGGTGCTGCTGAATGTCCTGGTCGGAGGGGGCGGTCAAGGGGGGCTTGAAAATGCGCGGGATGGCGCAATTTACGGTCTTTTTTGGTCCGCAACAAGTCGCGACGTGCCTCGCCGTGACACGCATAGCGGGCCCTTGAATTTCACGCGCCCCTACCCATATCCCGCTTGTAGGGCGTGGTGCCCCAACCGACAGGAGAAATTTTTATGGCAAACGTTGCTCGTTTCAACTACGCTAGACACGGCGCTCGACGATTTGATGCGCGGCTTTTTCGTGCGCCCGATGAACTACGAACCGGCGGCGACCCCCGCGCAGCTGCGGGTGGATGTGACCGAAAACGAAGGCGGTTATCTGGTGCGCGCGGAGATTCCCGGCGTGAAAAAAGATGACATCAATGTCGCGATCGACGGCAACCAGGTCGAAATCAGCGCTGAAGTCAAAAACGAAAAAGAGGTCAAAGAGGGCGAACGCGTGCTGCGCTCCGAGCGGTATTACGGCAAGGTCTATCGCGCGTTCGTGCTCGGGCACGACATCGACGAGGCCGCAACCCAGGCCAAATACACCGATGGAGTCCTCGAGCTGAATCTGGCCAAAAAAGCGTCCGGCTCGGCCAAGCGCATTTCGATTCAGTAACTGATAATCAACGTCGTTGGAAGGCGGCGGGCGACAGCGCCCGCCGCCCTTTTTTTTGCGCGCGGTCGTGTAGAATAGTCAGTGTTTACTCCTATATACACAGACCATGGCTCTGACCGGCACCGCCGCTGAATTGAAAGCAAAAATCCTCGCGGAGGCGCTGCCGTACATCCAGCGTTTCCATGGGAAGACGATCGTCATCAAGTACGGCGGCAATGCGATGACGGACGAGAAGTTAAAGCACAGTTTCGCAAGCGACGTCGTGCTCTTGAAGCTGGTCGGCATCAACCCCGTGATCGTGCACGGCGGCGGTCCGCAGATCGACGATCAGCTTTCCAAGATCGGCAAGAAGGGCGAGTTCATCCAGGGCATGCGCGTGACCGACGCCGAGACCATGGACGTGGTCGAAATGGTGCTCGGCGGGCAGGTCAATACCGACATCGTCAATCTCATCAATCAGCACGGCGGCCGCGCGGTCGGCCTGTCGGGTACCGATGGCCCGCTTATCCGCGCGCGCAAGATGATGATGCCGGGCAAGGACAATCCGAAGAAGATGATCGACATCGGGCGCGTCGGCGAGGTCGAGTCGATCGATCCCGAGGTCGTGCAGCTGTTGACTGCGCAGAACTTCGTGCCGGTCATCGCGCCGGTCGGCGTCGGCAAGGACGGCGAATCGTACAACATCAATGCCGACCTCGTCGCCGGCAAGCTCGCGGAAATCCTCAAGGCCGAAAAGCTGGTGGTGCTCACGAACACCCCGGGGGTGCTCGACAAGAACGGCAATCTGCTCACGGGACTGACCGCCAAGCAAATCGACGAGCTCTTCGCGGACGGCACGATTTCCGGCGGCATGCTGCCCAAGATCGGCTCGGCGCTGGAGGCGGTCAAGAACGGCGTGAACTCCTGTCACATCATCGACGGACGCGTCGAGCACGCGGTGCTGCTGGAAGTGCTGACCAGCGACGGCGTGGGCACCTTGATCAAGCGGCGCTAGCCCGCCCGCCGATGGGAGGCGGGCATGAAATTCAACCGCGTGTGGGTGTTCGACCTGGACAACACTTTGCATAACGCGAGCCCGCATATCTTTCCGCACATCAATCGCGCGATGACCACCTACATGCAGACGCATCTGGGGCTCGACGAAGCGGGCGCGGGCGCCCTGCGCCAGCATTACTGGCAGCGCTACGGCGCAACGCTGACCGGGCTCATCCGCAATCATGCGACCGACCCCCGCCATTTTCTGCGTGCGACGCACGACTTCACGGCGCTCGATCGCATGGTCGTGCGCGAGCCGGGATTGCGCGCGACACTGTCGCGGCTGCCCGGGCGCAAACTGGTCTTTTCAAATGCGCCGGCGCATTATGCGAGCGCGGTGCTCGGCGTTCTGGGAATCGCCGACCTGTTCGACGACCTGGTGTCGATCGAGCACACGGGCTACCGCCCGAAGCCCGACTGCTATGGTTTTTTGAAATTGTTCCGCCGTAACCGGGTGCGCGCGGACGCCTGCATCATGGTCGAAGACACGCTGGCGAATTTAAGAACCGCCAAGAAGCTCGGCATGTCGACGATCTGGGTGGCGCGGGCGGCGCGCATTCCGGCGTATGTCGATTTCAGCATCAGAAATCTGCTGCAACTGCCGCGCCTGGCGTGGCAACTAAATTAAGCACCGGGGGAGGAACCATGGGCAAACGCGGAGACCGCAAGCTGCAAATCCTGCAAACGCTCGCGCGCATGCTCGAGCAGCCGGCGGCGGAGAAAATCACCACGGCCTCGCTCGCCGCCAATCTGGAGGTGTCCGAGGCGGCGCTCTACCGGCATTTTGCGAGCAAGGCGCAGATGTTCGAAGGCTTGATCGAATTCATCGAGGAAACGCTGTTTGGCCTGATCAACAAGATCACCACCGAAGAAAAAAGCGGCTTAAAGCAGCTCGAATCGGTCACCGCGATGCTGCTCGGTTTCGCCCAGAAAAACCGCGGCATGACGCGGGTGCTGATCGGCGATGCGCTGGTGCACGAAAACGAGCGCCTGCAGCACCGCATCAACCAGTTGCACGACCGCGTCGAAGCGACGCTCAAGCAGGCATTGCGGTTTGCGGCGGGACAGAACGAGATCGCGCCGCTCGCCGACCCGTCCGCGCAAGCGAACCTGATCATGAGCTTTATCACCGGGCGCTGGCATCAGTACGCGAAGAGCGGCTTCAAGCGCGACCCGATGCAATACTGGAACGAGCAATGGAGCGCGCTGCTTGCAGCCTGATCGCAGCAATTGCAGCAAATTGACGGAGGTCCCATGAGCATAACCACCCAACAACTTGCCGAACTGTTGATCGGCGTCGCGCGGTCGCAGCAGGCGATCATCGACGCCGTGGAGGGCTTGAAAGCGGGCTTCAAAGGCACATACATGAGTCCCGCGCTCGACAGCGTGGCCAAGATCCGCTCGACCGGACGCGCGGTCACGCTGCAGGATTTTCCCGCGCGCGTGCTCGTGCAGTGCCAGGGCCGCGCCGGCCCCAATCTCGAACAGATCGTCAAAGACCTCGACGATTTGCTGGCAGGAAAAGTCACCACGCCGTCGGCCATCGCGCCGGCCACCGCCCGCGCCGCCGCGGCCGCGCCCCGGCCCGCCGCGCCAGCTGCTCCTGCCGCAACGGCGGCGCCCCAACCTGTTGGCGCTCCGGCGCCTGCGGCGTCAGCCCCCGCAGCGGCTGGTGCGCCCGCACCGAATCCCGCGGCGCCTGGCGGCGCCGACAACGATCTCGATATGACGTAAAGCGCGTCCTGCGCTACGCGTTTTTGCGCAGGAAGAACACCAGTCCCGGCGCGCCGCGACCGGGCGCACCGCAGATGGGCGCGCTATGCATGGCTCAGACTTTTGCGCAAACCGCGCAGGTGGGGTCGCGCTTGAGGCGCACGGTGCGCCATTCCATGGTCAGCGCGTCGAGCAGCAGCAGCCGGCCGCTGAGCGACGTGCCGATGCCCGCAATGAGTTTCAACGCTTCGGCCGCCTGCATCGCGCCGATGATGCCCACCAGCGGCGCGAACACGCCCATGATGGCGCAGCGCATATCTTCGTTCTCGCCGGTCTCGGGAAACAGGCAGTGATAGCAGGGTGCATTGCGGTCGCGCCGGTCGAACACGGCGATCTGGCCGTCGAAGCGCACGCCGGCGCCGGACACGAGCGGCCTGGCGTGCGCGACACAGGCGCGGTTCAACGCGTGGCGCGTCGCGAAATTGTCGCTGCAGTCGATCACGACATCGGCGTCGCGCACGAGCTCGTCAAACCGCTGACCGCTGACGCGTTCGTTCACGGTGCGCACCGAGGTTCCGGGATTGATGGCCGCGAGCGTGCGCTGGGCCGACGCGGTTTTGGCCATGCCGAGCGCGTCGCTGCGATGCACGATCTGGCGCTGCAGATTGGTGAGATCCACCGTGTCGCCGTCGCACAGCGTGAGCGTGCCCACCCCGGCTGAGGCGAGATACAACGCGACCGGCGAGCCCAGGCCGCCGGCGCCCATGACGAGCGCGTGCGAGCGCTGGAATTTTTCCTGGCCGTCGATGCCGATTTCCGGCAGCAGAATGTGCCGGCTGTAGCGCAGCAGTTCGTCGTCGTTCATGGGCAGCGGACAACAAAACGCCCGGACAATGCCGGGCGTGGAAAAACGGACTGCGGACCGCTAACGCGCGCTGGCACGCGTGGTCGTGCCGCGGCTCTTCAGGAAGGCGATCGCCTGCGCGAGTTCGTAATCGCTTTTGGCGACGACTTCGCCCGGCTCCGGCTTGGTGTCTTTTTCGTCGACGTCTTTCGGGCGCGCCGTCGGCGTGAAATTAAACGCGTTGGCGATCGGCGCGGCGGGACCGGCAGCGCCTTTTTCGTCCTTGGTGCGGTCGTTGCTCAGGTGCTTGTCGAGATCGGACTCGCGCAGTTTCAGCGCCGGATCGCGGCCCGCGGTGCCGTCGTCGAGAATGATGTCGGGCACGATGCCTTTCGCCTGGATCGAGCGGCCGTTCGGCGTGTAATACCGCGCGGTCGTCAGCTTGATCGCCGTGCTGTTGCCGAGCGGCAGGATGGTTTGCACCGAGCCCTTGCCGAAGGTTTGGGTGCCCATGATCACCGCGCGCTTGTGGTCCTGCAGCGCGCCCGCCACGATTTCCGACGCCGACGCCGAGCCGCTGTTTACCAGCACGACCATCGGCACGTTCTTGATTTCCGCCGGCAGCTTGGTGAGGTAATCGTCCTTGACGCGCCCGCGCAGGTAGTTTTCCGGGCTCGCCGTCAAACGCATTTTCGCGTCTTCGGTGCGCCCGTCGGTATAGACGACCAGCGTGTTTTGCGGCAGAAACGCGGCCGATACCGCGACAGCGCCGTTGAGCAACCCGCCCGGATCGTTGCGCAAGTCGAGCACGATACCGCGCATCGCACCCTGGTTCTGCTTGTACAGAGCCTGGATGGCGGCGGCGAGCGTTTCTCCCGTGTGCTCCTGGAACTGGGTCACGCGGAAATACGCGTAACCCGGCTCGAGCAGTTTCGATTTCACGCTCTGGATCTTGATGACCGCGCGCGTGAGCGTGGCGACGATAGGCTTGGCTTCGCCCTTGCGCACGATCGTGAGCGTGATCTGGGTGTTGGGTTTGCCGCGCATGCGCTTGACTGCGTCATTGAGCGTCATGCCTTTGACCGCCGTGTCGTCCAGCTTGACGATCAGGTCGCCCGATTTAATGCCGGCGCGCGACGCCGGCGAGTCGTCGATCGGCGAGACGACTTTCACGAACCCGTCTTCCATGCCGACTTCGATGCCGAGCCCGCCGAATTCGCCTTGCGTGCCGACCTGCAATTCGCGGAACGCGTCCTGGTCGAGATAGGCGGAGTGCGGGTCGAGGCCGGCGAGCATGCCGGTAATCGCTTCGGTGATGAGCTTCTTGTCCTCGACGGTTTCGACGTAGTCGCTCTTGATGCGCCCGAAAACTTCGGTGAACGCGCGCAATTCCTCGACCGGCAGCGGACCGAGCACTTCGCGCTGCGCCACTGCCGAGAAATTAAGCGAGATCATCACGCCCAGGCACACGCCCAGCGCAATCAATCCGAATTGTTGCAGTTTGCTGCGCATTTCAAACTCCTGTGAGAACCGGCGGCGAAGCGCGGGAAGGGGAACGGGGCGTCTGCGAAAAGCCCGCATTCGCCGCACCTGCCATCACCTCAAACTGACCCAACCCAGCGGGTCGAAGGCCACACCCTGATGCCGGATTTCGAAGTATAAACCCGAATCCATGTTCCCGCCGCTGTTACCGACTGCGGCGACGGTTTCGCCGCTGCGCGCGGCATCCCCGACCTGCTTGAAAAGCGATTCATTGTTGCCGTAAAGGCTCATGTAACCGTCGCCGTGGTCAATAATCAGCAGGTTGCCGAAGCCCCGCAGCCAATCCGCAAACACAACCCTGCCGGGAGCAATGGCTTTGACGTCCTGGCCGGTCGGCGAAGCGATAAAAAGCCCTTTCCACAAAACGCCGCTGCCTTCTCTTGGGCCTCCGAAGCGGTTCTTCAGTTCCCCCCGGACCGGCAAATACAGACGGCCTTTCAACTGCCCGAATGCACCGATTGCGGGCGCGCCGTCGGGCAGGCGCTCGTTGCGCAGGCGCGGGGGCTTCGTGCGCGCCAGCATCTGGCTCAACTGCTCGATCAGCTTCGCGAGCCGCGTCTCGTCGCGCTTCAACGTCGAGATTTCGCGCCGGTGTTTTTCGATCTGGCGCGAAACTTTGACCAGCACCGCCTTGCGCGCGGCTTTTTCGGATTCGAGCCGCTTGCGTTGCGCCTGTTGCGCGGCGTTGATCGCGGCCAGCGCCGTGCTTTCCTCCTGCGTTTCCTGCGTGAGATCAGAAATGCGCCCGATATTCGCGCGCAGATTCGCGATCAGCTCGGCGCGCGCTCTCGCCAGATAGGTCAGGTAATGAATTTCGCGCGCTATCCGGTTGGGGTCTTCGCGGTTGAGCAGCAGCTTCAACGCGTCGGGCTGCCCGCCGGTGTATTGCTGATACAGCAAGCGCGCGAGCCGCGTGCGCTGGGCGTCGAGGTCGCCGCTGGTGCGCTGGTTTTGTTCGCGCAGGTCCGCGAGCCGCGCGTTGACCGCGCGCTGGTCTTCCGCGAGTTCGCGCAGCAGCCGGTTCGATTCCGAAATCGCGCGCTCCGATTCGCGCAGCGCATCGACGGCTTCGTTCTTGGTTTCCTCCGATGCGGCGAGCGTCTTCTGCAGCGTATCGATGCGGTTGCGCAGCGCATTCAATTCCTGCTTTTGCGCGGTGCTCGAGGGCGCCGCTGCCTGTGTGCCGGCAGCCAGCGCCGCCAGGATCAGAGAATGAGAGCAGCGCGGCTAAACAAAATCGATCAGCGGCTTGCCGGTCATCTCCGGCGGCTGCGGCAGACCCATCATCCTGAGCAGCGTCGGTGCTACGTCCTTGAGCGCGCCGCCTGCGGCGGCCTTTGCCTTGCGTCCGATATAGAGCAGCGGCACGACGTTCAGCGTGTGCGCGGTGTGCGCCTGGTGGGTCGTGTTGTCGTGCATCATCTCGGCATTGCCATGGTCGGCAGTGATCAGCACTTCGCCGCCAATGTCCTGCATCGCCTTGATGACGCGGCCCAGGCATTCGTCGAGCACTTCGATGGCGCGGGTGGCCGCCGCGAGGTTGCCGGTGTGACCTACCATGTCGCCGTTCGCGTAATTGCACACGATCGCCTGGTATTTGCGCGACTGGATTGCGGCAACGAGTTTGTCGGTGACCTCGAACGCGCTCATTTCGGGTTTCAAGTCGTACGTCGCCACCTTGGGCGAAGGCACGAGCACGCGCTCCTCGCCGGGATTGGGCGTTTCGATTCCGCCGTTGAAAAAATAAGTTACGTGCGCGTATTTTTCCGTTTCCGCGATGCGCAACTGGTGCAGGCCCTGCCTGGCGATATATTCGCCGAAGCCGTTGGCAATGCTTTGCGGCGCGTACGCGGCCGGCATTTTGAAATCCTCGCCATAGCTCGTGAGCGTGCAGAAAAAGCCGAGCCTCGGCACTTGCGTACGCTTGAACCCGGCGAATGCGTCGTCGGTCAGCGCGCGCGTCATCTGGCGCGCGCGATCGGCGCGGAAATTCATGAACACGCAAACATCGCCGTCGTCCATGCGCGTGGTGGCGCCACCGGCAGGCACAATCGCGGTTGCTTTGACGAACTCATCGTTCTCTCCGCGCGCATAAGCAGCGTCCAGAGCCGCGATGGGATCCGGCGCCACGTATTCGCCTTTGCCCTGCGTGATGAGATCGTACGCGGCCTGCACGCGCTCCCAGCGCTGGTCGCGATCCATCGCGTAATAGCGCCCGACGATGGAAGCAATGCGGCCGGCGCCCAATTGCGCGCACTTGTCGCGCAGGAACTCGAGCGAAGCGCGCGCGCTGCGCGGCGGCGTGTCGCGCCCGTCGAGAAACGCATGCACGCAGACGTCTTTCAGGCCCGCGCGCGCCGCCAGTTCGACCATTGCAGCAATCTGCGTTTCATGGCTGTGCACGCCGCCCGGCGACACTAACCCCAGCACGTGCAGCTTCGAGCGGTTGGCGAGCGCCGTGCTGACCGCCTGCTGCAAGACCGGATTCGTGAAAAATTCGCCGCTTTCGATGTCCGCTTCGATGCGCGTGTAGTCCTGGTAAATCACGCGTCCCGCGCCGATGTTCAGGTGGCCGACCTCGGAGTTGCCCATCTGCGCCGTGGGCAGGCCGACCCACTTTTCGGAGGCGTCTATGGTGGTGTGGGGATACGTTTTCCAGAAGAAATTCCAGTGCGGCTTGCGCGCCTGGCAGATCGCGTTGTCGTCACACTCTTCGCGATACCCGAAGCCATCGAGTATGACCAGCAACACCGGGGTTACATTCATGATTTCTAATACTTTCTGTGCTCGTATATAATGCCGCAACATTTTATTCCTTTTTGCGGTGTCATCGGTGTAGAGAAGCGCGCCCAGTGCGCACGCCGCCGGACGCCGCCGTTATTTGACGCGATGTCGCCGGGAAAACCCTTTGGATAATTCGTTTTTCGTGTTTCTGCAGAAAAGCCCGTGGAACATGATGTTGTTCGGCACCGCGGTCGTCAGCGGCGGCATGCTGATCTGGCCGCTGGTCAACCGTTTATCGGCCGGCGGCGTTGCGCAGGTGAGCGCGCTCGAGGCTGTGCAGTTGATGAACCGGCGCGATGCGGTGGTGCTCGACGTGCGCGAGAACGCGGAATTCGCGGCCGGCCATATTCCGAACGCCCGCAATATTCCGGTCGGCGAATTCGATAAGCGCGCGCGCGAACTGGAAAAACTCAAATCGCGTCCCATCATCGTCACCGGTCTGTCCGGCGCCCGCGCCGCCAAGGTCATTGCCGCATTGAAAAAAATCGGCGTCGCTGAAGTGGTGGCCTTGCGGGGCGGGCTCAACGGCTGGGCGGAAGCGAGCCTGCCGGTCGAAAAGTGAGGGTGGAGAAGCCAGTATGTCCGCGGTGAAAATGTATACGACAGCCATGTGTCCCGTATTGCCAGATGGCGGAGCGGCTGCTGACGTCCAAAGGCGTGGCCGCGCTCGAGAAAATCCGCGTGGATCTCGAGCCCGCCCGCCGCGCCGAAATGATGGAGCGCACCGGGCGCCGCACGGTCCCGCAGATTTACATCGGCGAAACCCACGTCGGCGGCTACGACGAACTTGCCGCGCTGGACCGCGCGGGCAAGCTCGACGAATTGTTGCACGCGTGATTTATTAACAACGTTGCCAGGAAATAGTCATGAGCGAATCACCGGTGCCGACATTCTCGATCGAGAAAATCTATCTGAAGGACTTGTCGGTCGAAGTGCCGAACGCGCCCGAAGTGTTTCTCGAAACGGAAGCCCCGGCCATGGAAGTGAACATCAACAGTGCCGCGCGCAGCGTACAGGACGGGATGTTCGAAGTCGTGCTGAGCGTCACCATTACGGCGCGCATCAAAGACAAGACCGTGTTTCTCGTCGAAGTCGCGCAGGCAGGCGTCTTTCAGATACGCAACGTGCCGCAGCAGGACATGGCCCCGCTGCTGGGGATTGCGTGTCCGAACACGCTGTTTCCCTATGTGCGCGAGACGATCTCGACCGTGACTTCGCGCGCCGGTTTCCAGCCCGTGCTGCTGGCGCCGATGAGTTTCGAGAACATCTACCAGCAGCAGCTTCAGCAGTTGCAGGCGCAGCAGGGTTCCAAACCCAACTAGGGCACAGGTTGTTATTGGCGAGGCATCGATGATCAAGCGCTGCGTGCAGCTCGCTCTGGTGGTGCTGGCGATGGCAGCGCTGCCTGCCGGGGCTGCGGAATTCCGCTCCGTCGCCGAGAATGCCGTAGTGCTGTATGACGCGCCGTCGGCCAAAGCCAAAAAACGTTACATACTCGGCCGCGGCTATCCCGTCGAAGTCGTCGTCGTGGTTGAAGGCTGGACCAAGATACGCGACGCCGGCGGGGAACTCGCATGGATCGAAACGCGCAGTCTCAGCGACCGGCGCAGCGTGATGGTCAAAACGACGCTCGCCGATGTGCGAACGGCCGCGGAAGATAAAGCGCCGCTCGCGTTTCAGGCCGAACAAAACGTGCTCCTCGATTTGAATGAGCTGACCGGCACCGGCTGGGCACGGGTCACGCATCGCGACGGCCAAACCGGTTACATCAAGGTCAGCGTGGTCTGGGGCGTATGAAATTAGCGGTGCTCGGCGCGGGCGCGTGGGGCACGGCGATCAGCATCAGCCTCGCACCGCGCCATGCGGTGACGCTGTGGGCGCGCGATCCCGCACAGGCGCGTGACATCGCCGCGACCCGGATCAACGAAGGCTATCTCCCGGGATTCACAATTCCCGCCAGCGTATCGATTACGGCTGATCTCAAGACCGCGCTCGAGCACACCGAATTGCTGTTGATAGCGACGCCCACGGCAGGTTTGCGCGTAGTCCTGAAGCAATTGGCGGCCGCCGGCACCGTGCCCCCGCTCATCTGGTTGTGCAAAGGGTTCGAGGCTGAATCGGCGCGTTTGCCGCACCAGATTGCGGCCGAAGAACTCACGCCGCCCTCGGCGCGAGCCGTGTTGTCGGGACCCAGTTTCGCGCTGGAAGTAGCCCGCGGCTCGCCGACTGCACTTACGCTGGCCTCCAGCGACGTTGCGTTTACGCAACGATTCGCCCGCCAACTGCATCACGACCGGTTAAGGATCTATTCCAGCGACGATATCGCTGGCGTCGAGATTGCGGGCGCGCTGAAAAATGTGATGGCAATAGCGTCCGGCATAAGTGACGGGCTCGGCTTGGGATTTAACGCGCGCGCCGCACTGATTACGCGAGGCCTCGCCGAGATCACGCGCATGGGCTTACGGCTGGGCGGAAAGATGGAAACGTTCATGGGGCTCGCGGGCATCGGCGACCTCGTGCTGACGTGCACGGGCGATCTTTCGCGCAACCGGCGCGTCGGGCTGGAACTCGCGCGAGGCGTCCCGCTCGAGCAGATTCTGACCCAGCTCGGACATGTTGCCGAAGGGGTCTACACCGCACGCGCCGTCAGCAGGCTGGCCGACGAGCTCCAGGTCGACATGCCCATAACGCGCGCAGTGCGTCGGGTCATGGATGAGCGCGTCCCCGCGCTCGCTGCCGTGCAGGAGTTGTTGCAGCGGGATCCAAAAGCCGAACGCTAGGACGCAGCTCGGTAGTAAGTGCCCAGATTAAGTCACTGGGTGCCGAACATCAAAGTGACATCTGTCACACCCGACGTAAGTCCTCGCTCCACTCTTTCCCTAAAAGTTCGGAGTTGACATTAAGTTAAATTACTAATACCATGAATATAGCAGAAGTTTTTAGGCGATGTCCGGCATTGTAATAAAGCTGGCACGACTCCTGCGACGGATGGGGTGCAACCGTCAGTTTTATAGTCAAAATAATGGGGAATTTCAAATGAACATACGTAAATATCTTCTGTCCGGCGCATTTGCAGTAGCCATGTTCGCAGCCATGACACCGGCGGCGAACTCGGCGCAGGTCACCGGGAACTTTAACGTGACCGTAGCTTTAACCTCGGTGTGTACGATGGCAGCGATTGGCGATCTCGCCTTCGGTACGTATACGGCGTTCCAGGCGGCTCCGCTGGTCGCTACCCCGACTACCGCGACGTTGACATGCACGCGCGGACTGGCGGGCGTTACGGCGAACTTCGATACGGCTGCGCCTGGCTCGACTGCCGCCGCGGCAGCGGCTAATGCTGTCGGTGCGGGCGTAGTTCAAGGCCTGCAATACACCATACTCGCTACGGCGGGCGCGCCGGTCGCAGGCACGGCGGCGACTGCCGGAAGTATCGGTACCGGTGATAGCCGGCCTTTCTCGATAACCGGTAACATGCCGGCCAGCCAGGCGGGTGATCCGACTCAGAATGCATCGCCACAAGTACGCACTTTGATGGTCAATTACTGAAACCAGATTACAATCTGTCATCTGGATTGTCGGTTGGCAGTCCCGGCTAAAATATCGTGAAGCGGGGCCGATTATGTTTCAACCTGGTTCCATCGTACGTTGTGTGCTGACGGTTGTATTGGGTTTACTCGCGGCGCCTTTGGGCGCCGCGCAAGTCAGCGGGCAATTCAACGTAACGGTGACCTTGCAATCGGGCAGCAGTCCCACGCCCACGCCCACGCTACCGCAATCCGCCTTTTGCACCACCACTCCCGGTGGGCAGGCGTTCGGCGCGACGGTCACGGTGGTATGCTCCACGGGCGCGTTTGTAGACATTGCGCCCAGCCGCTCAGGGCAGCCCTGGTCGCCGATGCATGGCGGGGCCTATCGCTACATTTATCAGGCCAGCCGCGGCGGCGACACGTTGGGCACGATCGACAGCTACGTGGGCATTGGCACTACGACATCCTGGCGGGTAGTGAACGCGGTCAATTGGGATTACTTTGAGATGACGACGGCCTGGTGAACGGTGTGAGGAGCCCGACAGCAACGCCACGCGAGCGTCTCACAAAAACGCTGATGCGGGATGCGGCTCTGCTGCTCGTCGCAATGCTCCTTGTTGCTCCCGCGTGGGCGGGCCAGTTTTCCGTCACCCCGGTGCGTATTTTCATGGCGACCAAGGATCGCGCCGTCGCCGTGACCATCACCAACGAGGGTGATGAGCAACTGGTAATGCAGGCTGATCTGTACCTGTGGAAGCAGAAACCGGACGGGCAGGACGATCTGACGCTCACCGAGGACATGTTTCTGTCCCCGCCTATCATCAAGCTGGCCCCTCGCGCGCGCCAGGTCGTGCGGCTCGCGCGCATGAAGGCTGCCAGCACCAACGAGCAACTCACTTACCGCATGATCGTGCGCGAAGTCCCGGAGGCGAAACCGGCCAAGCCGGACCTGCAGTTGCAGATCGCGCTGGCTTTCTCGATCCCGGTGTTCATTTCGCCGCCTGGTGTCAAAGCCAAACTGGATTGCGCGGTGGAGCGTGTGGCGGCGGATACGGTTAAAACCCTCTGCCAAAACTCGGGTAATGCCTACGTTTACCCGGTCGCGCTACAGCTGACCAGCAGCGCCGGAGAGAACATCGCCAGCCGCGACTCTGGCGGCTATATCTTGTCCGGCATGAAGCGCAGCTTTGACATCAAGCGCGATGGCGCCACCATTCCGGGCGGCAACGCGAAGCTCGTGGCAACTTTGGTCGACGGAACCAAGCAAACATTTGATGTCGCGATTCCGCAGTAGCCCACCATCGCCGGTGGTTATCCTATTCTTCGCCCGGCCCTAATCTTTCTCGTGATTGCCCTCAGCTTTTGCGCCGGCAGGGCAGGGGGGCAAACCACTCTTCCTCCCGAATTTCAGCCTCCCCCAGGCGCCTTACCTCCCCTGCCGCAGCCCGGCATGACGCCGTCATCGGACAATCCGACGCCGGATCGCGTGCTGTCGCTCGACGTCATAGTAAATGGCGCCAAAACCGGCACCTGGTTGCTGGTCGAACGTGCGGGTCAATTGCATGCGCCACGCGAAGCGTTTGAAGAGTGGCGGGTGCAGAAGCGCGCTGATGTGCCGTCGATCAAGTTCAAAGGCGAAGACTATTGGCCGTTGTCGGCAGTGCCCGGCTACAGGTCCAAAATCGACTTCGCCAACCAGTCGGTTGAACTGCTGTTTTCGCCCGAAGCGTTTACCGCGACGAAGCTGACCCAGGAGTTGTACAAGCGACCGGTCGTCAGCCCCGTGCTACCAAGTGTATTTTTCAACTACGACCTGAACTACACGGACTCGACCTTTCGCAATGCTCCATCGGTCAAGGACCTTGGCATGCTGAGCGAATTCGGAATATCCAACCGCTGGGGCGTGTTCACTAACACGGGAGTGGGGCGTAACCTGACCGACAACACGGTGTTGGGAGGAGAGGGCCGCAGCTGGACGCGGCTGGAAACCACGTTCACCAGAGATTATCCCGAGCAAAATCGCACGCTCAGGTTCGGTGATACGCAAACGCTGCCGGCGATGGCCGGACGCGCCGTGTATTTCGGCGGCGTTCAATACGGTACCAATTTCGCCCTGACGCCGGGCTACATCAGCCAGCCCATTCCAGTATTAAGAGGCTTGTCCGCCGAGCCTTCGACCGTCGAACTCTACGTAAACGACGTGCTGCGCCAGGTTTCCAACGTGCCCTCCGGGCCATTTACCGTCGGTAATTTTCCGGTGGTGGCAGGCGGCGGCGAGGTGCGCGTGGTCGTGCGCGACATCCTCGGCCGCGAAACCGTTCTGGTCCAGCCGTTCTTCACGAGCACGCAATTGCTGGCGGCGGGACTCAGCGACTGGCGCGTGGAAGCGGGCAGCGTCAGGCTCGACTTGGGCAGCGCGAGTAACCGCTACGGCACCGGCTTTGCGAGCGGCACGTGGCGGCATGGCTACAGCAACACGTTGACGCTGGAAGGGCGCGCGGAGGCTGCCGCACAATTGCAAACCCTGTGGCTCGGTGCGGCCAGCGCGCTGCCGGCGCAGTTTCTCGGCAAGGTCGAGCTTGCGGCGAGCCATGACCAGAATCTGGGCAATGGCAGCCAGTGGTTGCTCGGATTCGAACGCCAGGGCGTGCGCAGCGGCCTGCAAGTCCAGGCGCAGGGAGCTTCGATCGATTTCCGCGCGCTCGGACAGGATCCGACCACGCTGCCGATCAAGCTGCAGATAGCAGGCAACGCGACCTACTCCACCGAGAAAGCGGGGACGTTCGGCCTGGGCTTCGCCCACATCAAACAATATACTCCCTTGACCTTGTCGACCGTTTCTACCGGCGTCACCGTGTCGACCGTTTCGGCGAATTATTCCATACGCATTGGCGAGCGCACCAATCTCATCGTGAACGCAAGTCGCGCCGTCGCCGGGACCAGCGCCAACTCGGTAGGAGTGACGCTGGTCGTACTGATGGGGAAAAATCTCGTGACCAGTGCTGTCGCCGCGTCGAATGGCGGACAGCACGACCGCTACCTGACGGCGACTCAAAACCCGCTCGAGGAAACCGGATTTGGATGGCGATTGCTCGGCGGCCAGCAACAGGACCAGCAGCGCGCGGAAGCCGGCTCGTTTTACACCGGACGCTACGGGCGGGTCTTGAGCGAGATCAGCAACTCGCCCGATCAGACAACGCTGCGACTCGGCGCCACAGGCGGCGTGGTGTTCGCCGATGGCCATCTGTTTGCCACGCGTCGCGTCAACGACAGTTTTGCCGTAGCTGAAGTGGCCGGTTACGGCGACGTGGGCATCGGGCTGGGCGCCAACATACTGACCAAGACCGATGCCGATGGCGTCGCTCTGATTCCGCGTTTAATCGCGTACCAGAACAACTCGGTGCGCATAGATGCCAATGAGCTGCCCATCAACGCGGAACTCGACTCGATCGAACAGGTTGCGGTTCCCGCCTGGCGCAGCGCGGTAAAAGTCGTGTTTCCGGTGCGCAAAGGGCGCGGCGCTCTCCTGAAAATCGTGCTCGACGACGGAGAAGTCGCGCCGGCCGGCGCGATCGTGCAGATCGAGGGCGATAAGCAGGAGTTTTACGTCGCGCGGCGCGGGGAAGCATTCGTGACCGGCCTGCAAAATAACAACCGCGTGCTGCTCAATTGGAAAGATAAGCAGTGCAAGTTTGAGGTGACCCTGCCGCCGGAGACGCCGGACGAAACGCCGCGGCTGGGGCCATTGCTGTGCAAAGGCGTCGCACGATGAAGCGAAGTTGCCGCGATGCGTGGGGGCGATGGTTTTGCTGTCGTTGGCTATCACGGCGCACGCGGGGCCCTGCGCCGTCTCCGTGTCATCGCCTAACGTGACGATTGCCTACGTGCCAACTAATCCCACCAATCCGATTTCAAGCACGATGAGCACCACGTGCATCAAGACCGGCGGCAACATTGTGAACTATACGGTATCGTCCGGTGCGACCGGGAATTACACGGCTACGCTTGGCGGCAACAAGCTCAATTTTTCACTGACGACAACCCCCAACGCCGCTTGCGGCAACCAATGGACGACCGCTAATCCGTCGACACTGTTCTCCTTTCCTAATAGCGGCACGCTATCCTACACATTTTATATCTGCGTTCCGACGGGCCAGAACCCTGCGGCAGGGACTTACACCGGAACGGTCACTTTGACGGCGGCCGACCCCACTGTGTTGGCGACTACTACGTTCGTGGTTTCGATCATCACGCCAGCGAGCTGCACGTTGAGCACAACGCCGGGACCGGTTGCTTTTACCTATACCGCGTTTCAGGGCAGCGCAGCGTCCGGTTCAACGACATTTGGCACCACGTGCACAAATTCCCTGCCCTATACCATGGCGCTGGATGCCACGAGCGGTGTCGTCAGCGGCCTGAACTATTCACTGGTTCTCCGGGATTTCGCGGACACGGTGAACGTAACCGGCGGTAGCGGTACCGGGCTCGCGCAGACTTACCGCATCAAGGGCACCATGCCGGCGGGTCAGGCGGGAACCTGCACGTCCGGTGCCTGCGCGGGCTCCGATCCGCGCACGTTGACCATCACCTACTGAGTCGTTGAAACGGCTAATTGTCGGTGGCGATGCCCCCCGACGATGAAAAGCCCCCTCCAGCATCCTCCTTTTCAAGCGGTTTTGCGTAACGCATTGAAATTACTGGGCACCCACAGTTTCAGGGTGCAATTTTGCATACTTTACATATGCGAAAACTGGTAACATTTGCGACGCATAGATCTTGCATAAAATCAATAAGATAAATGAGAATGCTGTAAGTTTGGTGTAAGTTGCGGCAACTGGGCAGGTTGACGTGGTGATAGGGATGAAAAAGGTCAAACGACATCCACTGCAGCGCAAGCTGCTGGTAGCTGCAGTTGCGGCGTGTTTCGCCGGGCGCCTCGCGTACGCGAACCCGGTGGGGCCTGCTGTCGTCAGCGGACAGGCTACGTTTGCTTCGAATGGCCGCCAGCTCGCGATCACCAACACGCCCGGCACAATAATTAACTGGCAGCAGTTCTCAATTCAGGCCAACGAGGCGACCCGCTTTATCCAGCAGTCCGCATCGAGCGCGGTCCTCAATCGAGTGATCGGCGTCGATCCTTCGCGGATACTGGGCACGCTGCAATCGAACGGCCGCGTATTTCTGGTCAATCCCAACGGCATTTTGTTCGGCGCGGGCGCGCAGATCGACGTCGCCGGTTTGGTCGCTTCGACACTCAATCTCAAGAACGAAGATTTTCTCGCGAACCGGCTGAATTTTGTCGGCGACCCGACGCGGTCTGCCGCCATCGTCAACCAGGGTCGCATAACGGCGGGTAACGGCGGCGGCATTTTCCTCGTGGGCGGGGCCGTCGACAACCAGGGTGTCATTACCGCGCCGAATGGCGACATCGTGCTCGCCGCCGGCAAATCCGTGCGGGTTGTCGAAGGTAACGCCCCGGCACTGCAGGTTGAAATCACCGCGCCCGCGGACCAGGCGCTCAATTTGAGCGATGTCACCTACGCGAGCCGCGGTATTTATGCGGGCCTGGTCCGCAACAGCGGCATCATCAGTGCGAATTCCGTCGTGCGCGGCGCCGATGGCAGCATCGTGCTCAAGTCGTCGGGCGACGTCGCGCTTGCCGCCGGCAGCAGCACGACGGCGAACGGCGTCGACGGCGGCAAAATTTCGGTGGATGCCGGCGGCAGCGCGACGGTTGCCGGCGCGGTTGATGCGTCAGGCGAGGCCGGAACAGGCGGCACGGTCAGCCTCAAAGCCTTGATCGATACGACGCTCGCTGCGGGTAGCCGCGTCATCGCCAACGGCACGAGCGGCGGCACCGTTTCAGTCGTCGCCGGCGGCACGGCGAGCGTTGCCGGCGCGGTTGAGGCGAAAGGCACCGCCGGAGTGGGCGGGCAAGTTGCAATCGTTGGCGACATGACCGGCGTTTTCGACGGCGCGCGCATCGATGCGTCCGGCGTCACTGGCGGCGGCTCGATTCTCGTCGGCGGCGATAAGCAAGGCGCGGCGATTGGCGTGAACGGCGCCGCGCTGCCAAACTCACGACGCACGTTTATCGGCAACGATGCTGAATTGCGGGCCGACGCTATCACTGGCGGCGACGGCGGCAAAATCATCGTGTGGTCGGAAGATTACACGGCATTCCTCGGCAGCCTGTCGGCACGCGGCGGTGCGAACGGCGGCAACGGCGGGTTCGTCGAAACGTCGAGCCATCATCTGCTCGATGCGCGAGGCACGGTGACGACGCTCGCGCCGCTCGGCAATGCGGGCCTGTGGCTGCTCGATCCCACCGACATGACGATTACCACGACGGCGGATGCGAATGTCACGGGTGCCAGTCCGTTTCAACCGACGGCAGGCGGCTCTGTTCTGACGTGGGCAACGATCAATGCCGCACTTGCCGGGGGCAATGTAAGCGTCCAAACGACGACCGGATTTAACGCGGGTCAACCGGGCAATATCACGATCGCCAACGCTTTTGCTTATAACCGCGCCAATTCGCTTACATTCAACGCCGCAAACAATATCATCGTCAACGGCGCGGTGACCAACAACGGTATTGGCGCCTTGAACTTGAACGCCGCAGGCAACGTATCGCTCAATGCCGCGATCGCCACGGCTGGCGGTGCGGTGAATATGAGCGGCATCAATATCAGTTCGCTCGCCGGCGGGACCATTACCACCACGGGCGCAGCGAATGTCGCGGGAGGAGCCGTGTCGGTCAACGCCACGGGCGTCGTTAACCTGCTGGGCGCAATCACGGCGAACGGCGGCGCCGGCGGCGCCGGGCTGGCGGGACGCAATGCGGGCAACGTGACGGTGACCGGAACAGGCGGTGTAACCACTGCCGCAATCACGTCGACCGGGGGCACGGGCGGCGCAGGCACGACCGCTGGCGGCAATGCGGGTGCGATCTCTGTAACCAATAATTCGGCCGGGACTCTGACCACCGGGGCACTGACGGCGCGCGTGGGCGCGGCGACGGGTGCAACGCTGAGCGGTGCTGCGGGAAGCATCTCCGTAACCAACAATGCGGCGACGCTGTTGCAGACAGGCGCGATCGACACGAGCGGACAGTTGGGCGGCGCGGGGGGAGATGTGATGCTCACCTCGGCGGGCGGAGTGACGGCGACGAGCACCATAGGCGCGAGTGGTGGTGCGTTGACGGCGCTCACCAATGCAACGGGACGCAACGCGGGGAATGTGACGATAAAGGGCGTGAACCGCACGGTCAGTGGATTGATCACGGCGAGTGGCGGCGCGGCAATTGTGGCAGGCAACGCGGGCGGTAACGCCGGTATGGTGCTGATCACCGGCACCGGCGGTACTTCCGCCACGGCCGGCACACTCGCGACGACAGGGATCACGGTTTCAACCGGCGGCGCCTTGGGCACGGTCACAAGCGGCACGGCCGGCAGCATCACGCTGGAGGCGACGACGGTGAGTGCGACCGGGGCGCTGACGAGCACGGGTGGTGCGAACGGGGCGGGCGGCAACATCGCGGCCACGGCGACCAGCGGCGCGCTCAATGTGACCGGCGCGATCACGACTACGGGTGGGACGGGCAACGCGAGCTCCGCGGGCAGCAACGCGGGGAATGTCACGTTGAGCGGCGTGAACGTTACCACGGGTGTGAACGCCATTACTGCGAACGGCAGCGCAGGTGTAACCGCGCTGAGCAATCAGCCTGGCGGAGCGGGCGGCGTGGTGCAGATTACTTCAACCGGTGGTGTGACCACGGGGGCGATCGGTGCGAGCGGCGGGGCGGCGACGACGACCAATGCCAACGGCGGCAACGCGGGCTCGATCACGATTGCGAACAGTACCGGCGGGCAACGTTACAACCACGACACTGACCGCGGGCACGGGTGCGGCGACGGGTACCGGGACTGGCGGTGCGGTTGGCACCGGGATCTCGGTGACCAATACGGCGGGCAACATCCAGACGACCTCGATCAGCACCGCTGGCGGCGCCAAGGGCAACGGCGGCAATGTGGTGTTGAATGCGTCGGGCACGGTTTCGACATCGGCGGTGGGCAGCACCATCGTGACGAGTGGCGGTGGGCCGTTGGGCACGATGCAGGGGACTAATGCAGGTAACGTGACGATCAGCGGCTCGGCGGTGACCATGACGATGGCCGCGGCGGCCAACATGATCAGTGCCAATGGTGGTGCAGCATTAGGGAACAACTTCGCGGGCGGCAATGCGGGCGCGATCTCGGTAACCGCGACGGGTGGGGCGGTGAACTTCACCAACGGTATTCTGAATTCGGTCGGCGGCAATGCGGTGGCAGGTGTGGCCGCGGGCGGGGATGCCGAAAACATCACGATCAATGCCACCGGCGCGATAACGACCAACGCCATCAACATGCGCTCGGGCAACGCGTTCGGCACCGCGGGTGCTGGCGGCGCAGCGGGGACGCTGACGTTGAACGGTACGGCGATCACGACGGGCGCGATTACCACCACTGGGGGCAATGACGGCGCGGGCGGCGCGATCAACGCGACCGCTGGTCACCGGTCTGCTCAATGTGACCGGTGCGATCAATTCCTCGCGGGCGGTGCAGCCAATGCCGAGTACCACCGGCAGCAATGCCGGCAACGTCATTCTCTCCGGGGTCAACGTCACGACGCTCGGCATCACGGCCAGCGGTAGCGGAGCGTTGACGGCGCTGAGCAACCAGCCTGGTGGCGCGGGTGCGCTGGTGCAGATCACTTCGACCGGTGGTGTGACCACCGGTGCGATCGCCGCGAGCGGCGGTGCAGCAGTGACGACCAACGCAGCCGGCGGAAACTCCGGCACGATCACGATCCAGAACAGCACCGCGGGCACGCTTACGACCGGTGCGCTGACAGCCGGCGCGGGCGCAGCGACCGGCACGGGAACTGCCGGAACGGCCGGTAGCATCAGCGTCACCAACAACGTTGCGACCTTGTTGACCACCGGCGCGATTAGCACCGCGGGCGGTGCCAAGGCGAATGGCGGTGCGGTCACGCTGATTTCGGCGGGCGACGTGACGGTGGGCGGCACGATCGGCACCTCGGCCGGTGCGGGCGCGGGAACGATGGGCGGCGCGGCGGCAGGCAATCTGACAATCCAGGGCGTGAACCGCTCGGTGACGGGTGCGATCACCGCCAGCGGCGGCGCAGGTGCGGGGGTGGCGTCGCAACTCGGCGGCAACGCGGGCATTGTGCTGATCACCGGCGCGGGTGGCACCGCGGCAACCGCGGGGACGCTGAGTACAGCGGGGATAACGGCTTCTACCGGGGCAGCCATACTCACGGGCGCGGGCGGCACGGCCGGCAGCATCACGCTGGAGGCGACGACGGTGAGTGCGACCGGCGCGCTGACGAGCACGGGTGGTGCGAACGGGGCGGGCGGCAACTATCGCGGCCACGGCGACCAGCGGCGCGCTCAATGTGACCGGCGCGATCACGACTACGGGGGGCGCTGCCAATGCAGGTGTAGCAGGGAAGAACGCAGGAGCTGTGACACTTACCGGTGATTCAGTCACCACTCTTGGCATTACAGCGAACGGCTCCAACGGCAACGGCGCCGGTTTCGCCGGCGGGGCCGGCGGAAACGTTTCGGTCACGGGAACGGGTAATCCGGTTTCGGTTGCCACAATTTCGACGACAGGCGGCGCTGGCATCGCCGGTGTCGCGGCGGGCGGCAGCGCCGGAACGATTACGCTTGACGGCATAACGTCCATCACGCTCGCGGGCAATCTGACCGCGACCGGTGGCGCTGGCGTCGGCGGTGCAGCGGGCGGGAATGGCGGGAATGTCTGGCTTAAAGATCCCGTCCTTCTAAATGCGGCTGCGGTGACGGCCGACGCTAGCGGAGGCGCTGGCGCGCCGGTCGGGACCAGTGGTTTCGTCCGCTTTGACGGAACGGTAGATTCAATCGGCGGGGCGCGAGCACTCACGGTTAACACCACGGGCGCCACGAGCTTCAATGGCGTAGTCGGAGGAATTTCGCCGCTCCTCTCGCTTACTACCAATGCCGGCGGCACAACGTCTGCGTTGAGCGTCACCACCACGGGTGCGCAGGCGTATAACGATGCGGTCACGCTCAACGGCACGTATACGACGACGAACAGCGCCTTTACTGCAGCCAACACCACCACGCTCGCGGGCTCCACTCTCGTGACTTCCGGCAACGGTGCGATCACGTTTACGGGTGCGGTGAACGGCGCGCAAACGTTGACGGCGAATACGACCGGCAACACCACTTTCAGCGCGGCAGTGGGTGGTGTCACGCCGCTCACCAGTCTCGCTACCGATGCGGGCGGCACTACGCTGATCAACGGTGGTGCGATCACGACCACCGGCGCGCAGAGCTACGGGGACAATGTCACTCTGGGCGCCAACACCACGCTGACTTCGAATAGCAGCGGCGACATTAGTTTTGCGGGAACGGTGACCAACGCCGTCGCGCGTACCATGGCGGTGAACACCAGCGGCGCGACGATATTTAGTGGAGTGATCGGTGGCGGTGTTGCGCTCACGAGTCTAATCACCGACGCCGGCGGCACGACTTCTGCGCTGAGCGTTACGACCTCTGGCGTGCAGACGTATAACGATCCGGTCACGCTCAATGGCACGTATACGACCACGAACAGCGTCTTTACTGCGGCCAATACCGCTACATTGGCGGGCGCGACCCTTGTGACGACCGGCAACGGAGCGATCACCTTCATCGGTGCCGTGGACGGCGCGAACACGCTGACCGCCAACACCACGGGCAATACCACCTTTAGCGCGGCGGTGGGCGGCATCACACCGCTGACCAGCCTGACCACCAACGCAGGCGGTGCCACGCTCATCAACGGTGGCGCGATCAGTACGAGTGGCGCACAGACCTACAACGACAACGTTACGCTGGGCGCACCGACGTTGCTCACGACTACAAACAGCGACATTACGGCGACGGGTGCGGTAAACGCAAGCGGCAACACGCTTACGCTGGCGGCGGGCGGGGGAAATGTTTCATTGGCCAATGCCGGCAACGACTTCAGCACAGTTGCTGTCACGTCGGCCAACGACGTCACGCTGCGGGACACTAACGCGATCAATTTCGGCGCTTCAACGATCGGCGGGGCCCTAAACGTCACAACCAATGGCGCGATCACTCAGACAGGCGCGCTGACGGTGACGGGAACATCGAGCTTCGCGGCCGGCGCCAATGCGATTACGCTCACCAATGCGTCGAATGATTTTACCGGTGCAGTGTCGTTCTCGAACTCAGGCGCGAACAACGTAGCGGTAACCGCTCTTAACGACCTGACGCTCGGCGCCTCGACGGTGGGGGGCACGCTGACCGCGACCGCGTGTTGCTCGATTATCCTGAATGGCTCATTGACCGCAGGCGGAGCAGGCGACTCGATCGTACTGTCAGCGGGCGCCGACTTCGACAATTCCGGCGGGTTTGCGTTGAATCCGGGCGCAGGCCGCTTCCTGGTCTGGTCCACCGATCCCGCCGCTCGACAATCGTGGCGGCCTCGCCTATAACTTCAAGCAATACAACGCGACCTATGGCGTGACCCGCGTCGCTGGCACCGGCAATGGATTTCTTTACACGGTCGCGCCGACGATTACGCCGAGCCTGACCGGGACGGTCAGCAAAACCTACGACGGCACGACCGCTGCAACATTAGCCGCTGGAAATTATTCGGTCAGCGGAGCTATCGATAGCGACGTCGTAGTGCTCAACAATCCGGTATCGGGTAGCTACTCAACCCGGAATGTCGGCACCGGTATCAATGTCAGCGTGTCCGGTATCGCGATCGCCAGTGCGACCGATGGCGGGGCGACGGTCTACGGTTATCAGCTGGGAAGTAGCACGGCGAACGCGAATATTGGCACGATCGACAAGCTTGCATTGATCGGCACGGCGATCACGGCGAGCGGTTCGACGTATGCGTCGGCGTTGACTCCGGGCGCGGTGAGCTTCGCCAATGTCGTCTCCGGCGATATCGTCGCGACGGCGGCGAGTGTGAACACGGCGACGCTGTCCTCGAGTGGCAACCCGATTGCTGGCGCCTATACGCAGACGGCGAGCACGGTGTTGACAGGTGCGGACGCGGGCAACTACAGCTTCGGCGGATTTACCTCAGCCGCGAACTACACGATCAGCAAACTGGCGCTGACGGGCACGGCGATCGCGCCATCGAGTTCGACGTATGCGTCGGTATTGAATCCGGGCGCGGTGAGCTTCGCCAATGTCGTCTCCGGCGATATCGTCGCGACGGCGGCGAGTGTGAACACGGCGACACTGTCCTCGAGTGGCAACCCGATTGTTGGCGCCTATACGCAAACGGCGAGCGCGGCGTTGACAGGTGCGGACTCGGGCAACTACAGCTTCGGCGGATTTACCTCAGCCGCTAACTACACGATCAGCAAACTGGCGCTGACGGGCACGGCGATCGCGCCATCGAGTTCGACGTATGCGTCGGCATTGAATCCAGGCGCGGTGAGCTTCGCCAATGTCGTCTCAGGTGATCTTGTCTCGACGGCGGCAAGTGTGAACACGGCGACGCTTTCCTCCAGTGGCAACCCGATTGTTGGCGCCTATACGCAGACGGCGAGCACGGCGTTAACGGGTGCGGACGCGGGCAACTACAGCTTCGGCGGGTTTACCTCGGCGGCGAACTACGCGATCAATAAGCTCGCGCTCGCCGGCTCCGTGACCGCGGCGAACAAGTCGTATGATTCGACGAATGCGGCGGCGATCACGAGCCGTTCGTTGGCCGGTGCTGTTGGTGGGGACGCGGTGAGCTATACCGGCGGGACGGCAACGTTCTCGGACCAAAACGTTGGCGTGGCGAAGACGGTGACAGCGACGGGTCTGGGATTGAGTGGGAGTGACGCCGGCAACTATTCGGTGAACACGACGGCGATAACGACGGCGGACATTACACCAGCAACGCTAACGGTAACGGCGAACAATCAGAGCAAGACTTACGGCAGCACGTTTACCTTTGCCGGCACCGAGTTTGCTACCAGCGGCATGGTGGGCGGCGAGACGGTGGGCAGCGCGACGCTCTCGAGTGCGGGCGCGGCGAACACGGCGCACGTGGCGGGGAGTCCGTATGCGATCACGGCGAGTGCGGCCACCGGCGGCACATTCACGCCGGCTAACTACACGATCAGCTATGTGAACGGAGCCCTGACGGTGAATCCGGCATCGCTGACGGTGACGGCCAACAGCCAAAGCAAAACGTATGGCCAGGCGATCTCGTTCGCAGGGACGGAGTTCACGACGAGCGCATTGCAGAACGCTGAGACGGTGGGCAGCGCGACACTGACGAGTTCGGGCGCTGCAGCCACGGCGCACGTGACGGGCAGCCCGTATGCAATTACGGCGAGCGCGGCGACGGGCGGCACGTTTACGCCAAGTGACTACTCGATCACCTATGTGAACGGCAACCTGACGGTGAATCCGGCGGTGCTGACGGTGACAGCGAACAATCAGGTGAAGACGTATGGCCAGACGTTCACATTCACGGGCACGGAGTTCACGCCGACGGGATTGCAGAACAGTGAGACGGTGGGCAGCGTGACGCTGGCGAGCTCGGGTGCGGCAGCCACGGCGCACGTGGCGGGCAGCCCGTATGCGATCACGGCGAGCGCGGCCACCGGCGGGACGTTCACGCCGAGTGACTACGCGATCAGCTATGTGCCCGGGGCGCTGACGGTGAACACGGCGGCGCTGACGGTGACCGCGAACAACCAGTCGAAAACGTATGGTCAGACGTTCACGTTCACAGGTACGGAGTTCACGCCGACGGGATTGCAAAACAGCGAGACGGTGGGCAGCGCGACACTTAACTCGGCGGGCGCCGCAGCCACAGCGCACGTGGTGGGCAGCCCATATGCGATTACCGCGAGTGCGGCCACCGGCGGGACCTTCACGCCGGGTGACTACGCGATCAGCTATGTGCCTGGGGCGCTGACAGTGAATCCGGCATCACTGACGGTGACGGCCAACAACCAAAGCAAAACGTATGGACAGACATTCACGTTTACGGGCACGCAGTTCAGTACGAGCGGGCTGCAGAACGGTGAGACGGTGGGCAGCGCGACGTTGGCGAGTGCGGGAGCGGCGGCGACAGCACACGTAGTCGGCAGCCCGTATGCGATCACGGCGACTGCGGCCACCGGCGGCACATTCACGCCGAGCGACTACACGATCACCTATAACAATGGCGCGATGACGGTGAATCCGGCGGCGCTTACGGTAACGGCCAACAACCAAAGCAAAACGTATGGCCAGACGTTCACGTTTGCGGGGACTGAGTTCACGACAAGCGGGTTGCAGAACGCGGAGACGGTGGGCAGCGCGACGTTGACGAGTTCGGGCGCGGTGAGCACGGCACACGTGGTAGGCAGCCCGTATGCGATCACGGCGTCCGCGGCCACCGGCGGAACGTTCACGCCGGGTGACTACGCGATCACTTATAACAACGGCGCCATGACGGTGAATCCAGCGGCACTGACGGTGACGGCGAACAATCAGTCGAAATCGTATGGCCAGACGTTCACGTTTGCGGGGACGGAGTTCACGCCGACGGGGTTGCAGAACGGTGAGACCGTGGGCAGCGCGACGTTGGCGAGTGCGGGCGCGGCGAACACGACGAACGTGGCGGGCAGCCCGTATGCGATCACGGCGAGTGCGGCCACCGGCGGCACATTCGCGGCGAGCGACTACACGATCACTTATAACAACGGCGCCATGACGGTGAATCCGGCGGCGCTGACGATTACCGCTGACGACAAGACGCGCCTGCCCGCCGTGCCCAATCCGCCCTTCACGGCATCATATTTGGGTCTCCAGCTCGGAGAGACGCCGGCGGTTCTCAGCGGCACGCTGGTATTCACCACCCCCGCAGTCATTACGTCGCCTCCCGGCGCCTATACGATAACCCCGTCGGGCCAGAGCTCGACCAATTACGCGATTACGTTCGTCAACGGCACGCTCACGGTCGGTCAGCAAACTCCGTCCAACACCATCAATGCGGCGGGAGTGGATCAAATGGCAGCGCTGCAGAAATTGGGCCTCGACGATGCGACGCGGACGATGCCCAACTGTGGTACTAGCGGCGGCGCTTCAGGGGGCACAGCGCTGGCGGCGATTTCAGTGACCGTGGCTGGCCAATGCGGTGTCAAGGCAGGCGCTTCCGTCGGGGTGTCGCGATAACATTGCGCCCTCCCGCGGTCGCCCGCCGCCACTTCAGCTTTTTCCCGATCCTCAGAATGTCCCACATTAAGCACTCCGCACGGCGTCGGCTGCAACCGCGCGTGGCTGCTTTGCGCTTCCGCGCAGAGCGTTGCAGTGCGCACTTAATCACGCGCAGGAACCCGAAACTGTCGTAACTCCCTCCGTTCGTCAGGATTTGCACACCGCACACGTTCGGCGCCATTAATGTCGCACCCGTTTGGCATACCTTGAGGTGAGACTTATTCACGCCTTCTTTGCATATAGTGACGCAAATCACTTGCGAACATAGCGACGTGCTGGCTCGGCACGATTGTTGCCGTAATGCGGGTGTGAGCACAGTCAAACGAAATCGGTTGCAGCGCAAGCTGATGGTGGTTGCCGTGGCGGCATGCTTTGCCGGGCAGTCCGCGTACGGGAATCCCGTAGGGCCGGTCGTCGTCAACGGCCAGGCCACCTTCGCGACGCAAGGCAAGACGCTGTCGATCACCAACACGCCCGGAGCCATCATCAACTGGCAGCAGTTTTCGATCCAGGCGACCGAGGCGACGCGCTTCATTCAGCAATCGGCGTCGAGCGCGGTACTCAATAGAGTGGTCGGCGTCGATCCCTCGCGGATACTGGGTACGCTGCAATCCAATGGCCGGGTTTTCCTGATCAACCCGAACGGCATATTGTTCGGGGCCGGCGCGCAGGTCGACGTGGCGGGACTGGTGGCCTCGACGCTCAACCTCAAGAACGAGGATTTTCTGGCGGGGCGCATGAATTTCAGCGGTGAGTCAACGCTGGGCGCCGCCGTCGTCAACCAGGGCAGCATCACGGCGGCAAACGGCGGACGCATCTATCTGATCGGCAGCGCCGTGGACAACCAGGGGACGCTCACGGCGCCTAATGGCGATATCGTGCTCGCCGCAGGCAAATCCGTCCGCGTGGCTGCGGTGACGTCGCCGCAATTGCAGGTCGAAATTACCGCGCCGGAGGACCGGCCGTTAAATCTCAGCGAAGCTGCTTACGGCAGCCGCGGCATCTACGCCGGCCTGGTCCGGAACAGCGGCGTCATCAGCGCGAACAGTGCGGTGCGCGGCGCCGACGGCAGCATCGTCCTCAAAGCGTCACGCAATATCGTGGTGACGGCCGGCAGCACCGTAACGGCGAATGGCAGCGACGGCGGGAACATAACGATCGATGCCGGCGGCACCGTGGTCGTCGCGGGTATTCTCGAAGCAAAAGGTGAGACCGGGGCGGGCGGTACGATCGCTTTGAAAGCAGCAAGCGATCTGACGCTCGACGCAGGCAGCCGCGTTGATGCTAGCGGCGCGACCGGCGGCACAGTGTCGGCGGTTGCAGGGGGCACGGTAGTTGTCGCAGGCACCGTCGATGCAAGCGGCAACTCAGGGCTTGGCGGCCGCGTGGAGGTCGTGGGCGATCTGACTGGCGTCTTTGATGGCGCGCTTGTCAACGCGTCCGGCGCGACCGGCGGCGGCACGATACTGATTGGCGGCGACTTCCAGGGCGGCGCCATTTCCCGCGGCGGCGTTGCGCTGCCGAACTCGCGCCGCACTTTCATCGGCCGCGACGCAGAATTGCGCGCGGATGCAACTGCGGCCGGCGACGGCGGCAAAGTAATCGTGTGGGCCGACGATGCCACGCAGTTCTACGGAGTAATTTCGGCGCGCGGCGGCAGCGCCGGCGGCAATGGCGGATTGGTCGAAACGTCCGGCAAAGGCTGGCTCGACTTCCAGGGATTGGTCGACACGCGCGCGCCATTGGGCACGACCGGCGCGCTGCTGCTCGACCCGACGGATATCATGATCAGCACCGCCGCGAATACGCCGACCCTCGCGTTCGGGGCGGGCACTTTTTCCGACTCGACGACGGCGGCATCGAATCTGAACGTGACGACGTTGACCGGGCAACTGGGGCTCAGCAACGTGATCGTCACGACCGCTTCCCCGCTGGCCGGCAACGGCGACATCACCGTCAACAATGCGATCAATTACAACTCGGCCAATACGCTGACGCTCAGCGCCAGCCGCAACATCACGGTTGTCGCCGGCAGCGGCGGAATCAACAATGCGGGCAGCGGCGCGCTGACGCTGACGGGCGGCGGCGCGGGCTCCATCGACATCAGCGAGAGCATCACCACCAACGGCGGTACTATCTCCCTCGCCAGCGGCACCGGTGGCATCAATCTCGCCTCGGCGAAATCGGTGAATGCCGGATCCGGGCTGATCACCATGAATGCCGGCGGCGGCGCAGTCAACTTGAATGCGGGAACGCTGCAGAGCAGTAACGCAACTGCCGCGGCCATCACGATCGCAAACGCCGCCGCGCTGACGCTGGGCAATGTGGCGCTGACCGGCGGCGGAACCTTCGGTGTCACGCATACCGGCGCCGGCACCCAGACCGCAGGCACCAGCATCAGCGGCACGGGCGGGCTCACCAAGGCAGGCGCGGGCACGCTGACCTTATCGCAAGCCAACACGTATACCGGCACGACGACGATCAACGGGGGCACTCTGAGCTTGACCGGCGGCAGGGCAATTGCGGACACGGGCGCAGTCGTCCTTGCCAATGCCGCCAGTGCCAGCCTTACCGTTGCTGCCGCGGAGACAATCGGCAGTCTGTCGGGCGGCGGCGGCGCGGGCGGCAATGTTGCGCTCAACGCGACTCTGACAACCGGCGATGCCGCTAACACCACTTATAGCGGCGTGCTCAGCGGCGCGGGCGGACTCACCAAGCAGGGCGACGGAACCTTTACACTGAACCGGGCGAATACGTATACAGGCGCCACCACAGTGGGCGGCGGCAACCTGACGTTAAGCGGCGCCACGGGCGCGGCGACCGGCAGCGCGTTCACGGTCAGCGCGGGCGCCACGCTCACTCTCGATAACAGCGCAGTGAACAACAACGACCGCATCGCCAATACGCTGACGATGAATGGCGGCGAGTTCGTCGTGATCGGCAATGCGGCCGCCAACACGAACGAAGCGCTCGGCGCCCTCAACCTGGCCAGCGGTTACTCGACCATCACGCTGTCGCCCAATGCGGCGCGGAACACGCGCGTCACGTTCGCTTCGCTCGCGCGGTCGCAAGGCGCGACGGCGTTGTTCCGCGGCACGAACCTCGGCGCGAATACCGTTGCCTCGCAGACCGCCAACAGCTCAAACATCGTGTTCACGGTGGCGCCCACCCTGACGGGCGGCGGCGGGAATGCGGGAACTGATACCGTCAGCATCGTCGCAGGGGCGATCGGGGCGGTAAGTAACGCCAGTGCAGGCACCGACTTTGTCACCTACGACCCGCCGACCGGATCCGTAAACGGGTTGCGGCCGTTACTGGCGAGCGAGTATCAGGCGGACGGCCTGGCTCCCGGCGCCAACGTCAACTACAAGCTCACGGCGAATCGTGTCGGCAACGATACGGCGTCGATCAATTCGCTGTTGCTCGTCCGGCGGCGTTACGTACGACTACGACAGCGGCGCCGGTCCGAACACGCTCACCGTCGGGCGGTGCTGCATTGAGCGGCAACGTGCTCTCGCTTGGCGGCAGCAATGTGATTCGAGGGTCGCGCCCTGCGGGCGGCGGTGGCGTCGCGTTTGGCGTCGCGGAAGCGAAAGTCTTTGCGGTCACGGACCTGACCCTCGAGTCGGACACGCCCATCACGGGGACCGGCGGCATGAGCAAGAGCGGCGCCGGAACCTTGCTGGAAAATCGGTCGGTCGCGATTTCGGGCGGTTTGTTCGTCAATAGCGGGGTATTGCGGTCAGGCATCGCGAACGCGTTCTCGACCGTCCAACCGGTGACAGTGAGAGCGCAGGGAACGTTCGATCTGAACGGATTCAATAATTCAATCACGACGCTGCAACTGGAGAGCGGGGCTGTATCCGGTGCCAGCGTCACCACCGGCGCGGGCACACTGACGCTCGGTGGCGACGTCACGTTGGGCGTTAACGGTTCGGGCGCGGTCGGGGCTACGCTGAGCGGCAATCTGGCGCTGGGCGCGACGCGACTCTTTACGGTCAATGACGGAACCGCGGCAAATGATCTGACGATCTCGGCGATTATCAGCGGTGCAGGCGCAGGGCTCACCAAGGCAGGCACCGGCACGCTGAGACTCACCGGCGCCAATACGTACACCGGCGCGACCACGATCAGCTTGGGCACATTGAGCGTGAACTCGCTGGCCAACGGGGGTGTCGCGAGCAGTATCGGTGCATCCACGAATGCGGCGGCCAATCTGGTGATGGGCAGCGCGACGCTGCTCTACACGGGCGGCACGACGTCCACCAACCGCAACTTTACCTTGATCGCCGCCGAACCCTGTTACGGCCATCGACGTCGCGAACGCGGCCACCAACCTGACGATAACCGGGGCGAGCACCGTTAATGGAGGTGCCGTGAACAAGCGCGGCAGCGGAACGCTCACGCTTGCCGGTAATAATGGCTGGACCGGTGGGACGACAGTCAGCGCGGGAACGTTGGCAGCGGGAATCAACAACGTGCTGGCCGCGGGCAACTTGACCATCGCGGGCGGGACGTATGAACTGGGGACATTTTCGGACACCGTTGGCACGGTAACGCTAGTCAACGGAACCATCACGGGCAGCACCGGCGTCCTGACGGGCACGTCGTATGCCGTGCAGAACGGTTCGATCAACGCGATACTCGCGGGCGGCGCGGGCCTGACCAAGACGACGGCGGGGACGGTTACGCTGTCGCGCGCGAATACTTATACCGGCCCGACGACGATCAACGCGGGCGTGTTGAGCGCCAACCTGCTGGCTGATGGCGGCATCGCAAGCAACATCGGGCAATCCACCAATGCGGCTGCCAACCTCGTGCTCGGCGGCGGCACCTTGCAATACACGGGCGGCACGGTCACCACCAATCGCAATTACACGCTGACGGGCGGCACGACCAGTTCGATCGACGTTGCGTCGGCGGCAACCAACCTGACGCTCAGCGGCGCCAGTACCGCCACCAACGGCGCCCTGACAAAGCTCGGCAGCGGTACGCTGACGTTGACCGGCGCCAATCTCAATTCGGGTGTTACGACGATCCGGGAAGGCACGCTGCAGGTCGGCAATGGTGGCGCCACGGGCACGTTGGGAACGGGCGGGGTCACCAACATCGGGACGCTCGTATTCAATCGCAACAATGCGCTCACCGCGGCCAACACCATCAGCAGCTTCGGTGCGGTGACGCAGGCAGGAACCGGCACGACCACCCTTAGCGGAGCGAATACCTACGGCGGCGCAACCGCCGTCAACGCGGGCACGCTCGTCGCCGCGAACGCTACCGCGCTGGGCAATACCTTGAGCGGCACTACGGTTGCTGCCGGGGCCACGCTTGAAATCGGCAACGGCATCGCGGTTGGCGCGGAAGCGTTGAATCTCGCCGGCACGGGTGTGGGCGGCAATGGCGCGCTGGTCGTAACTGCCGGCAGCGGCTCGGCCGCCGGCGCGGTTACGCTAAACGCCAGCACGAGCATCGGCGGCAACGGCAGCCTTACGCTGTCGGGTACCGTGAATGACTCCGTTCCCGGAACTTCAACGCTGACGCAAACCGGAACGGGCACGCTGACCTTATCCAACACGATAGGCGCGACCACTGCGCTCGCCGCCATAGCGACCAGCGCAGGACAAGTCACCGCGCTCAACGGCGGTTCGGTTCGCACGACGGGCGCGCAATCCTTCGGCAGCGTCGTTACGACAAGCGGCGCCACCACATTGACGAGCACCGGCGCCGGCGACATCACTGCGCTCAACGCGGCCAATAATTTCAACGGCGACCTGAGTCTCAACACCGCCGGCACCGCGAGCATTGTCGACTCCAATGCGTTGTCGCTCGGAACTTCGACGGTTGGCACGCTGACCGCGCAGACGTTGGCCGGTCAACCTGACGCTCAACGGGACGATTACCGCCACCGCTGGCGGCGACTCGATTGTGCTCGCGGCCGCGCAGGATTTCGTCAATAACGTGGGCCCGGGCGCACTCAATCCGGGCGCCGGGCGCTGGCTCGTGTACTCGACGTCACCGGCCGGCTCGACCGAAAACGGGTTGACTGCGGCGGCAGGCTCGGCGATGCCGCGGCTCTACGGCCGCACGTTCGCGGGCAATCCGCCGGCGTCGGTTACCGAACCGGGCAATCATCTGGTCTACAGTGCGACACCGAATCTCACCGTGACGGCCGACGACAAGACTAAGGTATACGGCACGAACGATCCTGCGCAGACGTTTGCCGCCGTCGGATTCGTCTCCGACGATGGCGTAACCGACACGGCGGTGACGGCCGGTTTAACCGGCGCTTTCGCGCGCGTGGCGGGCGAATCGACGGGTGCGCGCGCAATCACGCAGGGAACGTTTGCCTCGAATGCGGGCTACGGAATTTCGTTCACGGCCGGTAAAACGCTCACGATTACGGCCGCGCCGCTGACTGGTACGCTGTCGGGCGACGGGACGAAGGTATATGGCGCGAGCGATCCGGCCGCCGCCACTTTTGGTCTCACGTTGAATGGCGTCGTGAACAATCCGGCGATTGCGACATGGAATGGCAACGTGGCCATCGACGATACCGCGAATGTTGCGGGCGCATTGACCAGCCTCACGCGCGTCGCCGGCGAGAACGTTGGCGCCTACAATTACACGAGCGGCACGATCGCGTTGAGCGGCGCGGCAGCCGCCAATTACTCCGGCGCGACGCTGGTCCCGGGCAACCTCCTGAATATCACGCCGGCCCCGTTGACCGTCACCGCCAATGACGGCGCGCGCACGGTGGGCCTGGCCAACCCCGCGTTCACGGCGACGTACTCGGGATTTCAGTTCGGGGAAACCCCCGCGGTTCTCGCCGGCGCGCTCGCTTTCGCGACGCCCGCCACGATCGCCTCCCCGGCCGGAGCGTATGCGATAACGCCATCGGGCCAGGCATCCGCTAATTACGCTCTTACGTATGTCAACGGTACGTTGACCGTCAGCGGAGCATCTCCCGCTGTTGTCACAAGCGCCGTGTTCGCGCCGCAACTCGCGGCAATGCAGCGGGTGGCCGTCAGCGAAACGCGTTGGCAACCGGCGGCGTGCCGGTGCGTCGCTGGCACCGCTCAGGGAATCTCGATCGATGCAGTCGTTGCCAGTTCGTCACGTAATTGCGAAAGCGCGCTCAATGACGACATATTCGATGTTGCAACGCCCGGCGTCTGTTTCTTCGTGAGCAGCAACTACTAGGCTGCACGTTACGCGCCGCCGCCAAACTCTTGCTGACGCCATGCCTCATACACGACCACCGCGACCGCATTCGCCAGATTGATACTGCGGCTGCCGGGCAGCATCGGCAGCCGTAAGCGCGAATCGGCGGCGAAGTCGTCAAGCACGTCGGCCGGCAATCCGCGAGTCTCCGACCCGAACACCAAAGCGTCGCCGCCGGCAAACCGGACTTTGTCATAGCGTTGAGAGCCGCGCGTGGTGACTGCGAACAGGCGGTGCCCTTGCAGGCTATCCGTGCAACGCCGCCAATCGTCGTGCACGAGCAAATCGATCTGCCCGCGATAATCCATGCCGGCGCGCTCGAGCTGCTTGTCGGACAGCGAAAAACCCAGCGGGCGCACGAGGTGCAGCCGGCAACCCGCATTCGCGCACAAGCGCATGATGTTGCCGGCGTTCGGCGGTATTTCCGGTTCGTACAGAATCACTTCAAACATCGTGCTGGTTTTCTGCCATGGCGAAATTACTGCGGCTTGACCGCGCGCGCGACCATCCAGCCCTGAATTTCGCTCGCGCCGGCCTTGCGCAGGTTACGCGCGAGCTCGTTCAATGTCGCGCCCGTCGTCAGCACATCGTCGACCACGGCGACGCGGGCCCCGCGCAGGTCCATGTCGCAGACGAAGGCGCCCCGGATATTGCGCGCGCGCTCCTGCCAGGGCAACGTAGCCTGCGGTGCGCTTTCACGCACGCGCCGGCAAGCGGTCGGCGCCAGTGCGATCCCTTTCATCCGGCTCACGATGCGCGCGATCTCGAGCGCCTGGTTGAAACCGCGCTCGGCGAGGCGCAGCGGCGCCAGCGGCATCGGGATGATGAGATCCACCGTGCCGGCGATGCGCGCGGCGAGCGCGTGCGCGAACACCCGGGCCAGCGCGAGATTGCCCGCATATTTGTATTGTTGAATGAGCGGCGCGAGCGGCCAGTCATAAGTAAAAGCGGCCGTGATTGCATCGAAACGCGGCGGATGGGAGAGGCATGCACCGCACACATTGCCGTCAGCCGTCGGTATCGCGCACTGGGGGCAGCCGTGCGCGGGCAGCCACGGCAAATCCGTGCGACAGCGCCCGCACAGTAATAAAGCCGGCGCCTCCGCGCTACATAACAGGCAGCGTTCGGGCAACGCGGCGTGGGTAATCCGCGTGCAATTGTTCAAAACGGCACGCCGAAAATTTGACAAGTGCCGGGCTATCAATGATGATGCGAAGCTCATGATCTAGAAGAAATTTTTCCTGGCTGCCTACTGATCCCGCGAGCTTAACACCATGGATACCCTCAGTCACAACGCGCCAGCCCCCGCCGCTGCCGACACCGTCCGCAAAGTGCAGTGGACCAACGATGCGGTCGCCCAGCTGCTGGACCTGCCGTTCAACGATCTGCTGTTTCGCGCGCAAAGCGTGCATCGCGAAAATTTCGATGCGAATGCGGTGCAGCTGTCGACGCTGCTTTCGATCAAAACCGGCGGGTGTCCGGAAGATTGCGGCTACTGTCCGCAGGCCGCGCGCTATCACACCGAAGTCGAGAACGAAGACATGCTCGCAGTCGACGCGGTGGTTGCCGCTGCGCGCGCGGCGCGCGACCAGGGCGCGACCCGTTTCTGCATGGGCGCCGCGTGGCGCGGACCCAAGCAGCGCGAGTTGGCCCGCGTGCTCGAAATGGTCAAGGCCGTGCGCGGACTCGGCATGGAAACCTGCGCGACGCTCGGCATGCTGAAAGAAGGGCAGGCCGAACAGCTGAAAGACGCCGGCCTCGATTACTACAATCACAATCTCGATACCGCGCCCGAGTTTTACGGCGAAATCGTATCGACGCGCACGCAGGACGACCGGCTCGACACCCTGGGCAAAGTGCGCAATGCCGGCCTGCACGTGTGCAGCGGCGGCATCGTGGGCATGGGTGAGACGCGCCGCACGCGCGCGGCGTTGATCGCGCAACTCGCGAACCTAGATCCCTATCCCGAGAGCGTGCCGATCAACAACCTGGTCCAGGTCGAAGGCACGCCGCTGCACGGTACTGCGCAGCTCGATCCGTTCGAATTCGTGCGCACGATCGCCGCCGCGCGCATCACGATGCCCAAGGCGATGGTGCGCCTGTCGGCCGGCCGCCAGGAAATGTCCGAAGGCATTCAGGCGCTTTGTTTCGCGGCGGGCGCAAACTCCATTTTCTACGGCGACAAGCTCCTGACGACCGGCAATCCGGAAGCCCAACGCGATCGCGCGCTGCTCGACAAGCTTGGCATGCATCCGATGAAAGTCCCGCGTGAGGCGTAGGCAGTGAGGCGTAAAATCGCGCTGTCGCGGCGCCTTCGGTTCACTCACCACACGCCTTCCGCCTAGCGCTTCCTGCGTCACATGTCCTTCGATCTCGCCGCCGATCTCGCCGCGCTCGAGACGCGCGGCCTGCGCCGCGAGCGCCGCGTGCTCGACAGCCCGCAAAGCGCCCGCGTCGTGGTCGACGGCCGCGACTACGTTGCTTTCTGCAGCAACGATTACCTCGGGCTCGCTGCCGATCCGCGGCTCATTGCCGCCGCGTGCGAAGGCGCGCGCACCGATGGAATAGGCGCGGGTGCATCGCATCTGATACTTGGCCATACAACAGCTCATCACCGGCTGGAAACCGCACTGGCTGAATTCGTAGGACTGCCGCGAGCGCTGTCGTTCTCGACCGGTTACATGGCCAACCTCGGGACGGTGACGGCGCTGGTCGGCCGCCATGACGACGTGTTCGCCGACAAACTCAATCACGCATCGCTGAACGATGCTGCGCAATTGTCGCGCGCGAATTTCAGGCGTTACGCGCACGGCGATTTGGAGCGCGCTCGAGCGCTTGCTCGCAGCGTCGCGCGCGCGCCGCAAGCTCGTGGTGACCGATGCCGTGTTCAGCATGGACGGCGACATCGCGCCGGTCCCGCAACTCCTGCAGTTGTGCGAGCGATTCGACGCCTGGCTGCTGCTCGATGACGCGCATGGCTTCGGCGTGCTCGGCGCGGGCGGGGCCGGCGTATTGAGTCATTTCAAGGTGGCCTCGCCGCGCATTGTTTACATGGCGACGCTCGGCAAGGCGGCCGGCGTGGCGGGCGCATTCGTCGCCGGCGCGCCGGATCTGATTGAAACGCTGATCCAGAATGCGCGCACCTATATTTACACCACGGCGACACCGCCGCTGCTTGCCCATGCGCTGCTCGCGAGCCTGGAGATCATGCGGCGCGAAGACGGACGACGCGAAACGCTCGGTCGCCTGATCGAGCAGCTGAAGACAGGCCTGGACGGCATGCGCTGGAAATTGATGGCCTCGCCAACGGCGATACAACCCCTGATCGTCGGCGGCAACGCCGAAGTTCTGCGCGTGTCTGCCGCGCTGGCCGAGCGCGGCGTGCTCGTCCCGGCCATCCGGCCGCCCACCGTTCCGGACGGCACCGCGCGCCTGCGCATTTCGCTGTCGGCCGCTCATTCGACGGAAGATGTGGCGCGCCTGGTGGACGCGCTGCGCCACGTCGAAAAAAATTCCTGATGCAGACCGCAGTCGCCGGCACCGGTCCCGATGTCGTGCTGCTGCACGGCTGGGGCATGCGCGCCAGCGTGTGGGTTGAACTCGCAGCACTGCTGACAGCGAACTTCCGCGTGCACAACGTTGAACTCTCCGCGGCGAGCAGGCCGTCCGCGCTCGACGCGATGGTCGGACGCGATCGCGGCGGCAAGCGCGCCGCGCGTGATCGTGTGCGGATGGTCGATGGGCGGCCAGCTGGCACTGCACTGGGCGGCGACCCACGCGGGTCAGGTCGCACGCCTCGTATTGATCGCGACCACACCGTGCTTCGTGCGCAGCCCGGATTGGGAACACGGCATGGAGCGCGCCGTATTCGACGGTTTCGCGCACGATCTGGCGCAGGATGCCGACGGCACGCTGCAGCGATTCGCGCTGTTGCAGGCGCGCGGCGACACCTCCGCACGCAAGGTCGCGCGCCACTTGCAGGCGTGCACCGCGGGCACCGGCACGTCTGAACAGGCAGCGCTCGTCGGCGGATTGGAGCTATTGAGAACCACCGATTTGCGTTCAACGCTGCCTGCGATTGCGCAGCCTGCGCTGATCGTGCACGGCGAGCACGATGCGGTCGTGCCGCTGCGCGCGGGCGAATATCTGCAGCGCAACCTGCCCCATGCCGAGCTCGCGGTCATCGAAGGCGCCGCGCATGCGCCGTTCATCGCGCAACCGCGCGCCGTGGCGCAACGAATTGCGGAGTTCTGCCATGGATAGCGCGCCGGCGATCGACAAACGCCGGCTGCGCGCCTCATTCGACAAGGCAGCGCCCGGTTATGACGCCGCTGCGGTGCTTCAGCACGAGGTGTGCCGGCGCATGCTGGCTAAGCTCGAGTTCATCAAGTTGCAGCCCGCGGCGATCCTGGATGCGGGCTGCGGAACCGGCAATGCGGTGGCCGCGCTGCAGGCGCACTTTCCGCACGCGACGCTCTGCGCGCTGGACCTCGCGGCGGGCATGGTGCGGCAGGCACGCGCGCGCGCGCCATGGTGGAAGAGCGTGCTGGGGCGCAACGTCGTCCCGGTGTGCGGTGACATCGAGCAGTTGCCGCTGCGCACCGCGGCCTTCGATTTCGCATGGTCGAACCTCGCGCTGCAGTGGATGAACGATCCGCCGCGCGCGTTCGCGGAATTAAAACGCGTGCTGGCGCCCGGCGGGCTGCTGATGTTCAGCACCTTCGGTCCCGACACTTTGCGCGAATTGCGCGCCGCCTACGCCGAAACCGACAACTACACGCACGTCAACCGCTTCATCGACATGCACGATCTGGGCGACATGCTGGTCCACGCGGGCTTCGCCGATCCCGTGATGGACATGGAATACATCACGCTCACGTATGCGGACGTGCGCGCGCTGATGCGGGACCTGAAGGCGATCGGCGCGCATAACTCGACCACCGGCCGCCCGCCGGGCATGACGGCGCGCGCGGTGCTTGCCGCCGTCGAACGCAACTACGAGCGTTTCAGGCAGGCCGGCCGGCTGCCCGCGACTTTCGAAGTCGTTTATGGGCACGCCTGGCTGCCGCAGCCACGCACCACGCGCGACGGCAAACCGGTGATTGAAATCAAAGCGCTGCGGGACGGTCAGCGATGACGAGTATCCAGCCAGCACCCGCGCGCGGCTACTTCATCACCGGCACGGATACCGGCGTCGGCAAGACACTCGTCGCGTGCGCGTTGCTGCACGCGTTCGCGCGCGCGGGGCACCGCGCCGTGGGGATGAAGCCGGTCGCTGCCGGCGCCGTGCGGCACGCCGCAGGCTTCAACAACGAAGACGTCGAGCAATTGCGGGCCGCCGGCAACGTCACCGCCGCCTCCGCGCTGATCAATCCCTATTGTTTCGAGCCGGCGATCGCGCCGCACATTGCCGCGTCCCAAGCCGGCATCACGATCGATCTCGAGCGCATCGTTCGTGCATACGCATCGCTTTCCGCGGGCGCAGATCGAGTCGTCGTCGAGGGCGCGGGTGGATTTTGCGTGCCGCTCAACAGCCATGAAACCACCGCCGACGTTGCCGGGCTGCTCGGTTTGCCGGTGGTGCTGGTGGTGGGCGTGCGGCTGGGCTGCTTGAACCACGCGCTGTTGACCGCGCAGGCCATAAGCGCGCGCGGCTTGAAGCTCGCCGGCTGGGTTTCGAACCAGATCGATGCCTGCAATGCCGGCTGCCCGCGAGAACGTCGCGGCGCTCGCTGAACGGCTCGCCGCACCGCTGCTCGCGACGCTCCCGTTCGTCGCCGCGCCGGACTTCCGGCAGGTTGCCGCGCAGCTCGATTTGACTGGTTTAAGCTAAAAGTCTGCGCGCTTCGCGAACCGGCGTGAGCGCCGGCGCAAACCTGACGAATTCACTGGGCTAAGGTTTGCGCACACCGTCGCCTATATGATAAATTCCACGTGTTTTTCGCACGTTAGGCTGGAAATCGAGGGCAGTTCAATGGGGTGTGGCGAATGGGAGGCGGGTCCGTTGTGCAATGCCGGACTATCGCAACCTCACCCCGCCAAATTCTGGCCGGCTCCTCGCGGCCGAATCCTCGCACTGGATTCGCATGCACGACCGCCCAGCGGCAGCGGTCGCACATGCGCGCAACCCCGGCGCGGCCAGTGACCGGCTTTACCGCAACGAATTTAACGCACCGTTGGAGTCAAGCATGATCAGTAAGTGGATTGAGCGTTTTGCGGTAGCTGCCGCAGCAGCCGGCACCGTGGTGCCGGCATTCGCGGCCGACAGCAAATACAACCTGCCGCCGCCGCAAACCATCATCGCGCAAGAAATCTACGATCTGCACACGCTGATCTTCGTGATCTGCTGCGTGATTTTCGTGGTCGTCTTCGGCGCGATGACCTATTCGATCATCATGCATCGCAAGTCGGTCGGCCATAAAGCTGAGCAATTCCACGAAAACACCACCGTCGAAATCATCTGGACCATAGTGCCGTTTCTGATCCTGATCGGCATGGCAATACCGGCGGCCAAGACCATCATTGCGATGAAAGACACCTCCAACCCCGACCTGACGATCAAGGTCACGGGCTACCAGTGGAAATGGGGTTACGACTATCTGCAGGAGGGGGTGAGCTTTTACAGCAGTCTCGCTACTCCGCGCGAGATGATCACCGACAACTCCCCCGCCGGATACGAGAAGCGCAAAGGCTATGCCAACTATCTGCTGGAAGTCGACAATCCGGTGGTCGTGCCGGTGGGCAAGAAGGTGCGCGTCATTCTTACGGCCAACGACGTGATTCATGCATGGTGGGTGCCGGCCCTGGGCATCAAGCAGGATGCGATTCCCGGCTTTGTGCGCGATACCTGGTTCAAAGCGGATAAAGCGGGCGTCTACCGCGGCCAGTGTGCCGAGCTCTGCGGCAAAGAGCATGGTTTCATGCCCATTGTCGTCGAAGCGGTCGAGCCGGAAAAATACGCGGTGTGGCTCGACGAGCAGAAGAAAAAGACCGCTGCCAACGCGGCGGCATCCGGCAGCATGGACCCGAAGGCGGTTTACGAGAAATATTGCGTGGCCTGCCATGGCGCCGGCGTCGCCGGCGCGCCGAAACTGGGGGACAAGGCAGCTTGGGAGCCGCGCATAAAGCAAGGTCCGGAAACGCTTTACAAGCACGCGCTGGAAGGCTTCAAGGCGATGCCGCCCAAAGGCGGCGCGACCGACCTGCCCGATGCGCTGATCAAAGCGACGGTCGATTATCTCGCGGCAGCCGCCAAGTAAGCAGCGCGCCGACCGCAACTCAATACGAACACGCAGGAGAGTCTAATGGCATACGCAGACGCAGCACACGATCACGGCCACGACGCGCACGCGCACCACCCGTCGGGGATCATGCGGTGGGTCCAGACGACCAACCACAAAGACATCGGCACGCTGTACTTGATATTCAGCCTGACGATGTTTTTCGTCGGCGGCATGCTCGCGTTCGGCATCCGCGCCGAATTGTTCCAGCCCGGCCTGCAGTTCTGGCGCCCGGAATTCTTCAACGAGCTCACGACCATGCACGGCCTCATCATGGTGTTCGGCGCGATCATGCCGGCGTTCGTCGGCTTCGCGAACTGGCAGATCCCGATGATGATAGGCGCGCCCGACATGGCGTTCGCGCGCATGAACAACTGGAGCTTCTGGCTGCTGCCGCCGGCGGCGACGCTGCTCGTCGTGTCGTTCTTCGTGCCGGGCGGCGCACCTGCCGCGGGCTGGACCATTTATGCGCCGCTGTCGACCCAGATGGGGCCCGGCATGGACTTGGGTATTTTCGCGCTGCACATCATGGGCGCGTCGTCGATCATGGGCTCGATCAACATCGTCACCACCATTCTCAACATGCGCGCGCCGGGCATGACGCTGATGAAAATGCCGCTGTTCGTGTGGACGTGGCTGATCACCGCTTACCTGCTGATCGCGGTGATGCCCGTGCTCGCCGGTGCGATCACGATGGTCCTGACCGACCGCCATTTCGGCACCAATTTCTTCAACGCCGCCGGCGGCGGCGACCCGGTCATGTTCCAGCACATTTTCTGGTTCTTTGGCCACCCCGAGGTTTACATCATGATTCTGCCGGCGTTCGGCATCGTGTCGCAGGTGATACCGGCGTTCGCGCGCAAGCCGCTGTTCGGCTATGCGTCGATGGTCTACGCGACGTCGTCGATCGCGATCCTGAGCTTCATCGTGTGGGCACACCACATGTTCACCACCGGCATGCCGGCGGCGGGGCAGCTCTTCTTCATGTTTGCGACCATGCTGATCGCGGTGCCGACCGGGGTCAAAGTGTTCAACTGGATCGCGACGATGTGGAAGGGCTCGATGACGTTCGAGACGCCGATGCTGTTCGCGGTCGGTTTCATTTTCGTGTTCTCGATGGGCGGCTTTACCGGGCTCATCCTCGCCATCACGCCGGTCGACATCCAGCTGCAGGACACCTATTACGTAGTCGCGCATTTCCACTACGTGCTGGTCGCCGGCTCGCTGTTCGCCATATTCGCCGGCACCTATTTCTGGCTGCCGAAGTGGACCGGCCACATGTACGACGAGACGCTCGGTAAATGGCATTTCTGGCTGTCGATGATTTTCTTCAATCTCACGTTCTTCCCGATGCACTTCCTGGGCCTGGCCGGCATGCCGCGGCGGATTCCCGATTACGCGATGCAGTTTGCCGACTTCAACATGATCGCGTCGATCGGCGCGTTCGGTTTTGGCCTGTCGCAGCTCCTGTTCGTGTTGGGCGTCGTGAAATGCGCGCGGGGTGCCGGCGAAAAAGCGCCGGACAAGCCGTGGGAAGGCGCGGATACGCTCGAATGGACGTTGAGCTCGCCGCCGCCGTATCACAGTTTCGAGACGCCGCCGGTCGTCAAGTAATGAGCACTGCGATGGCGCAGGAACACCCGGGGAAATACCGGACAGCCCTGATCCTGGCTGCCATCGCGGCCCTGTTTTTCCTCGCCGTTATCGTGCGGCACTGGCTATGGTGACCCAGACTCAAACGCAGTCGAACCTGCTGACGATGAAGAAGCTCACCATCGTCGCCGCGGCCATGTTCGGGTTTGGCTTCGCGCTGATTCCGTTCTATCAGAAAATCTGTGAAGTCACGGGGGTCAACAACGTGCTGAAGGCCGACGCGGTCGGCAACACGCAGGTCGACGCCGCCCGCCTGGTGCGCATCCAGCTCGACTCCAACCTGAGCGGCAAGCTGCCGTGGACCTTCCGCCCGCTGCAGTCGAGCGTGGAAGTGCACCCCGGCGAATTGACGACGGTGGTGTACGAGATACGCAATACGTCCGATCGCGCGGTCACCGGCCAGGCGATTCCGAGCTACGGCCCGCAACTGGCCGTGCGCTATTTCAAGAAGCTCGAATGCTTCTGCTTTACGCAGCAGACGCTGCAGCCCGGCGAAGCGCGGCAGATGCCCGTCGTATTCGTGATCGAGCAGGGACTGCCCGGCGACGTCAACACGATTACGCTGTCGTATTCGTTTTTCGAAATCGAAGGCACGGCCAAGAAAGCCAGCTGATGGACATGGCGCAAGCGCAGAAACCCCCGGGCGCCACACCGCTGCAGGTGATCAAGGCGGTATTCTGGTCGTTTCTCGGCATCCGCCGCCGCGCGGAATACGAGAAGGACGCGGTAACGCTGAAGCCCGCGCAGGTCATCATCGCGGGCATCATCGGCGCGATCGTGCTGGTATTGAGTCTTGTCACGCTGGTGCATTTCATCATCAGCTAATTACCGACAATCGGCGGGAAATTGAAATTTAAAGCTACGAGGGAGACAGCACCATGATGAACCAATCAGCGCGTTACTTCATTCCGGACCCGTCGCGGTGGCCGATTTTCGGCTCGCTGGCGCTGCTGTGCATGGCGTTCGGCGCCGCGCTATGGATGAACGAGGCGACGTGGGGCAAGTTCCTGCTGATATTCGGCGTGTGCACGCTCTTCTACATGATGTTCGGCTGGTTCGGCACGGTCGCCCACGAAAGCGAAGGCGGCAGCTACAACAAGCAGGTCGACACGTCGTTCCGCTGGGGCATGAGCTGGTTCATTTTTTCCGAGGTCATGTTCTTCGCGGCTTTCTTCGGTGCGCTGTTCTACATGCGCGTGCTGTCGGTGCCGTGGCTGGGCGACCTGGACCACAAGTTGATCTGGCCGGACTTCGTCGCGCAATGGCCGACCGCCGGGCCGGGCCTGGCCGATAAATTCACGCCCATGGCGGCGTGGGGCGTGCCCGCGCTCAATACGCTGATCCTGTTGACCTCCGGCGTAACAGTGACGATCGCCCACTGGGGACTGCTCAAGAACAACCGCACGCAGCTGATCATCGGTCTCTTCCTGACCATTGCGTTGGGCATGACGTTTCTGGGCCTGCAGGCGTACGAATATCATGAGGCCTATACGGACTTGAACCTCAAGCTGACGACCGGCGCGTACGGCTCGACGTTTTTCATGCTGACCGGCTTTCACGGGTTTCACGTAACGGTCGGCACGCTGATGCTCATCGTGATACTCGGCCGCTGCATTGCCGGCCATTTCACCGCGGAGCACCACTTCGGCTTTGAAGGCGTCGCCTGGTACTGGCACTTCGTCGACGTCGTGTGGCTGCTGCTGTTTGTGCTCGTGTACTGGCTCTAAGACCGGCGCGAATCGGACAAGAGGGGGAGGTTCCCGCGAAGGGAATCAGCGCCGCACCGATGGTGCGGCGTTTTTTTTCTAGAGCTTCGAGTCGATGAAGCCGAAATGGTAAGCGAGCATCAGCAGCATAAAGAGAGTGATCGAAAACACGACGCGCCAGGTCAGCGCCTTGGCGGTGCGTGTCGAAGTGCCTTTATCCTTGACAAGGAAAAACAGCGCCGAGCCCAGGCTGGCCAGGATCAGGAAGATGAATATCCAGACGATGATTTTCAATTGCGGACTCGCTCGCGGCGAGTGTAGCCCAGCGCGCGTACACTGACCAGCGATGGCTCGTTACCGGTTCCGCACCTCCTTATGGCCGACACTGGCGGCAATCGCCGGCGTCGTCGCGACCGTGGCGCTCGGCAACTGGCAGCTCGGGAGGGGACACGAGAAAGCGGCGCTCGCGCAGCGCATCGACACGGCCAGCCACGATGCGCCGATCGGCTTGACGGGGGCAGAAGTCAGGGCCGACGACGTGGTATGGCGGCGCGTGGAGGTGAGCGGACGCTTCGAGCCGAAGTACGCAGTGCTGATCGACAACCGCATCGTGCGCGGGGCCGTCGGCTATTACGTCGTAATGCCGCTCAAGATCGAAGGCAGCGAGCGCTATGTGCTCGTCAATCGTGGCTGGGTCGCGGGCACCGGTTCGCGCGGCACTCTGCCGCAGATTGCGACGCCTGCGCAGACGGTGCGGATCACCGGTCTCGCGACCGCGCCGAGCAAGCGCTACCTCGAGCTCTCGACCAAAACGGTCGAAGGCAACGTGTGGCAAAACCTGACGCTCGAGCGCTATCGCGCGACGGTGCCCATTGCGCTCCAGCCGGTAGTCATCCAGCAGGACAGCAAGCTTGATGACGGGCTCGTACGCGAATGGAGCGCACCGGATCTCGGCATCGACAAGCACTATGCGTACGCGTTCCAGTGGTTCGTGATGGCTGCCGCGATAGTGATCATTTACATTGCGTGCAATGTCCGAAAAAACGCCTAAGAACCGCCGCAGCTTGTGGCTGATCGGTGCGCTGTGCGTGGCGCCCGTCGTCGCCTCGTACCTCGCCTATTACTTCCTGCCGCCGGCGGGGCATACGAATTACGGCGAGCTGGTGAACGCGCCGCCATTGCCCGCTGCGCGGCTGCAACTTATCGATGGCACCGCCTTCGAAACGAGCGCATTGCGCGGCAAGTGGATACTGCTGATGGTGGATTCGGCGCAGTGCCTTGAGGCGTGCCAGCGCAAGCTCTTCACGTTGCGCCAGTTGCGCCTTACGCAGGGCCGGGAGATGGAGCGCATCGAACGGGCCTGGCTGATCAGCGATGACGGTGCGGTCGCGCCACAGCTTGCCGACGATTTTCGCGGGACCCGGCTGCTGCGCGCCGGCGGGAGTGGATTAGTTGCTGCGCTGCCGGCCGCGCGCCCGGTCACGGACTACATTTACGTGATCGACCCGCTCGGCAACGTGGTGCTGCGTTACGCGCAGGATGCGGAGCCGGGCAGAATGATCAAAGACCTCACGCGCCTGCTCAAGACGTCGAGGATAGGCTGATGTACCGCAGATTGATCTTCGTCGCCGCGGCCCTCACCTTCTTGGTGGTCGTCGTCGGCGCCTACGTGCGCCTGCAGGATGCGGGACTCGGCTGTCCCGACTGGCCCGGCTGTTATGGCCACCTCGTCGGCGTGCCGCAGAGCGCCGAAGAAATTGCGCGTGCCGAGCAGGGATTTCCGCAGCGGCTGGTCGAAGGCCATAAAGCGTGGAAGGAAATGTTTCACCGCTACATCGCCGGCGCACTGGGCGTGCTGTTGTTCGCGATCATGGTCGAGGCGTGGCGCCGCCGGCGCGCGCTCGATCAATCGCCGTGGCTGGCGACGGGGATAGTCGCGCTGGTGGGTGTGCAGGCAGCGCTCGGCATGTGGACGGTGACGATGTTGTTGAAACCGGTCATCGTGACGCTGCACTTGTTGGGCGGCATGGCGACGCTCGCGCTCACGTGTTGGCTCGCGCTGCGTCAGCTCGCCTGGCCGCCGGCGCCGTCCGGCGTACGGCATTTGCGGCCGTGGGCCATATTCGGAGTGGTGATCCTGCTTTGCCAGATTGCCCTCGGCGGCTGGGTATCGACGAATTACGCCGCACTCGTCTGCCGTGATTTTCCGACCTGCCATGGCGCATGGCTGCCGGACATGGATTTCGCGCACGGTTTTCATCTGTTGCGCGAACTGGGCGTGACCGCGGCCGGCGCCCCGTTGTCGCTCGATGCACTGACGGCCATTCACTGGACCCATCGCGTCGGCGCCGTGGTGACCTTGCTCTATCTGGGGGCGTTCGCGCTCGCGTTGACGCGCACTGCAGGCTTCGCGCGCTTCGGCGCGACATTGGCGGTCTTGCTCGTTATTCAGGTGAGCCTTGGCGCCGCCAATGTGATGCTGACTTTGCCGCTGCCGGTCGCGGTTGCGCACAACGCCGTCGCGGCCGCTTTGTTGGTCATGATGGTAATGATAAACTTCGCCCTTTCCCGCACCGGCCGCACCTCCCGATGACGACCCTCGCCTGGCAGCACACCTCGTCGCGCTTCGCGCAATTCCTTGCGCTGACCAAGCCGCGCGTCGTCTCGCTGATCGTGTTCTGCGCGGTGATCGGCATGTTTCTGGCGGTGCCGTTCGGCGTGCTCGATCTGCGCTTTGCGGCGGTCGCGCTGGCCGCGACCATCGGCATCGCGCTGGTGGCCGGCGCCGCCGCCGCGATCAATTGCCTGGTCGAGCAGAAAATCGACGCGCTGATGGCGCGCACCCGCGGCCGGCCATTGCCGCGCGGCGACTTGACGCCGCTGCAAACGCTCGTATTCGCGCTGGTCGTCGGCGGCAGCGGACTCGCGCTGCTGTATTTCAAGGTCAACGAATTGACGATGTGGCTGACATTGGCGACGTTCGTCGGCTATGCGATCGTCTACACGGTAATCCTGAAGCCGATGACCCCGCAGAACATCGTGATCGGCGGCGCGTCGGGCGCAATGCCGCCGGTGCTGGGCTGGGCGGCAGTGACGGGCGACGTTCCGTTCCAGGCGCTCTTGCTGTTTCTGATCATTTTTGCGTGGACGCCGCCGCATTTCTGGGCGCTCGCGCTCTATCGGAAGCTCGAATACGCAAAGGCCGGCGTGCCCATGCTGCCGGTAACCCACGGCGACAAGTTCACGCGCCTGCACGTGCTGCTCTACACCGTGATCCTCGTGGCGGTCACGCTGCTGCCGTTCGCGACGCACATGAGCGGGCTCATTTATGTAGTCGCTGCGCTCGCTTTGGGTGGCGTGTTTCTTTACTACGCGTTCAGGATATTCCGCGACTACAGCGACCGGCTCGCGCAAACGACGTTCCGCTACTCGATCCTGTATCTGACGCTGCTCTTCGCGGCGTTGCTGCTCGATCACTACTTCACTTTCTAGCCGGCATGAAACGCCTCGCGGCGGCGGCTCTCATGGTGCTGGCAACGGCGCTCGCCGGCTGCAGTGCCCCTTCAGCATTCGAGCTCACCGATATCACGGGGGCCGACTTCGGGCGCGACATCCGTCTGACCGATCACACCGGCAAGGCGCGCACGCTCGCGGATTTCAAAGGCAAGGTCGTGGTGGTTTTCTTCGGCTACACGCACTGTCCCGACGTGTGCCCGACGACGCTCGCCGAGATGGCGACGGTCGCCAGAGAACTCGGCAAGGATGCGCAGCGCATGCAGGTGCTGTTCATTACGGTGGACCCTGAGCGCGACACGCCGGAGGTGCTCGCGAAATACGTGCCGGCGTTCGATCCGTCTTTCCTCGGGCTCTACGGCGATGCCGATGCGACGCTGCGCACGGCCAAGGAGTTCAAGGTGTATTTCAAGAAGCAGCCGCCCTCAGCGGGCAGCTACAGCGTGGATCACTCGGCGGGAACTTACATCTACGATCCGGCGGGGCGCCTGCGCCTGTTTGCAAGCTACGGGCAGGGCGCCCCGAAACTGCTGCACGACATCCGGCTGCTGCTGCTGCAGACGCTCCTGACGGCGCCCGGTGACGGGTCAGGCGTGCGCGCCTGCCGCTGCGCTCATGTGGCTGCGCATTTTCTGCATCGCCTTCACTTCGATCTGCCGGATGCGCTCGGCGGACACGCCGAACTCCGCGGCCAGATCGTGCAGCGTGGCCTGATCTTTCTCCTGCAGCCAGCGCGTTTCGATGATGCGGCGGCTGCGCGGATCGAGACTTGCCAGAGCGCTTGGTCAGCCCTTCACTGCGCTGTTGCTCGTTCCTGGGCGTGCTCGAGCACGCGGCCCGGCTCGGCGTTCGCGTCCGCCAGATAGGCGATCGGCGCGTAGCTTTCCTCGTCGTCGTCATTCAGCGGTTCGAGCGCGACATCCTGGCCGCCCAGGCGCGTTTCCATTTCGACGACTTCCGCGGGCTTGACGCCCAGCGTGGCCGCCATCGCCTTGACTTCATCATGGCTCAGCGTGTTCAGGCCCGATTTCATGCTGCGCAGGTTGAAGAACAGCTTGCGCTGGGCCTTGGTCGTCGCGATCTTGACCATGCGCCAGTTGCGCAGGATGAACTCGTGCATCTCGGCGCGGATCCAATGCACCGCGAACGAAACCAGCCGCACGCCGCGCTCCGGGTCGAAGCGCTTGACCGCCTTCATCAGGCCGATATTGCCTTCCTGGATGAGGTCGGCCTGCGGCAAGCCATAGCCGAGATAACCGCGCGCGACGGATACGACCACGCGCAGGTGCGACACGACCAGTTGGCGCGCCGCATCCAGATCCTCATGGTCGCGCAGGCGGCGGGCCAAATCGGTCTCCTCCTGTTGCGACAGGATGGGAAAGCGATTGACCGTCTGGATGTAGCTATCAAGACTGCCGGTCGCTGAAGGTATGGGCAAGGCAAAACTCGTCATGGCTAACTCCCTTTCCGAAGAATTTTAGCACTCGGGATATATGAGTGCCAATCAGCCGAAAAGTTCCGCTGGCCGGGTTAGCCTGGAGCCGATAAAAACCCTGTGTTTACAGGTTGTTGCGTCTAGGGTTCGATCACCCTGAGATGCCTGCCGACGGACAGCCAGGCGCCGAACCAGCCCAGGGCCAGGGGCAGGGCCAACAGAGCGGCGCTGTCGATCGGAGTCAGCTGCCGCAGCTGGAAAAGCGACGCGTAGACGTGCGACAGCTCGCCGAGATTACGGTTCACGAGCCACACCGCGCCGGTCACGATGAGCCAGGCGACTACTCCGCCGGCGGCGCCCTGCAGCGCGCCGATAGTATAGAAACGGCCGCCGGATGAACGAGTCGGTCGCGCCGATCAGCTTGACGACTTCGATCTCCTCGCGCTGGGTCAGGACCTGCAGCCGGATGGTGTTGAAAGTGACCGCGACCAGCGCCACCGCGAGCAACCCGCCCAGGATCAGCACGAGGACGCGACCGAAGCGCAATGTCGCGTCGAGCCGGCGCGCCCATGCCGCATCGAGCTGTACATGCGCGACGCGCGGCCACTGGGCGATTTCCTCGCGCAACGACTCGAGCGCTTGCGGCGTATTGTCTTTGGCGCTGACGATAAACGCGTCCGGCAGCGGATTCTGCGGCAGGCTGTCGATGACATCCGCGAGCCCGCTCGACTGCTTCAACTCCTGCAGCGCCTGGTCGCGGGGGACGAAGCGGTAACGCTGCACGCGCGCGTTCTGCTTCAGGCGCGTCTCGATTTGCGCGATTTCGGCGCGGCTCGCGTCGAGCGCGAAGAACACGCTGATCTGCGGCTCGGCGGCGAGATGGCCGGACGCCGCCTGCAGGTTGTCGATCAGCACAGTACAGGCCGACCGGCAGGCTCAGCGCAATGCCGATGACGAGGATGTTGAACAAACTGCCGAGCGGCGTGCGGGCCAGCCTGACAAACGTCGCGGCAAAGCAGCGTGCGTGCTGGGCAGCCCACGCTTTCATGCGGCTTGCGCCATGGCGCCATTACGCAGCGCGATCACCCGCGGGTTCAGGCGCGCGAGCAGCGCCTGATCGTGAGTCGCGATGACCACGGTCACGCCGACCTGATTGAACGAGCGAAAGAGCTCGCCGATCTCGTTCGCATAAGCCGCGTCGAGATTGCCGGTCGGCTCGTCGGCGAGCAGGATGGCGGGCCGGTGGACGATCGCGCGCGCGATGCACAATCGCTGCTGTTCGCCGCCCGAGAGCGTGATCGGCAGCGCTTTCTCCTATTCGAGCAGCCCGACCTTGTCGAGCGCGGCGCGCACGCGCCGGCCGGCGTCTTCGGCGCCGTAGCCGGCGATGTCGAGCGGCAGCACGACGTTGTCGAATACGCGTGCGGTCGAAGAGCAGCTTGTGGTCCTGGAAAATGAGGCCGAACTTGCGGCGCAGGAACGGCACCGCGCGCGCCTGCAGCGCTCCGACGTTTTGGCCGTTGACGATGACGCTGCCCGCCGTCGGCCGCTCGATCGCGACCATCAGCTTGAGCAACGTGGTCTTGCCGGCGCCCGAATGGCCGGTGATGAACGCCAGCTCGCCCGAGTCGATGTTGAAGCCTACGTCGTGCAGCGCCTCGTGGCCGCCTGGATAGCGCTTGGTGACGTGGCTGAGGAAATCACAGGATCGGGGATTGAGGATTGAGGATTGAGGGCAAGGGCAAGTAACGCCTCAATCCACAATCCTCATTCCTCAATCCTATCTTAGTCCAGCAGGGCATCGACGAACTCCTCGGCGGAGAACGGCTGCAGATCGTCGATCGCCTCGCCGACGCCGATGAAGCGCACCGGAATCGGCTTGTATGCGCGCGCGATGGCCGCGATGACGCCGCCTTTGGCGGTGCCGTCGAGCTTGGTCAGCACCAGCCCGGTCACGCCCAGCGCGTCGTCGAACGCCTTCACCTGGGTCAATGCGTTCTGGCCGGTGTTCGCGTCGAGCACGAGCAGGACTTCATGCGGCGCGCCGGGCATCGCCTTGGCGATCACGCGCTTGACCTTGTTGATTTCCTCCATCAGGTGCAGCTGCGTCGGCAGGCGCCCGGCGGTGTCGCACGAGCACGATGTCGATGCTGCGCGCCTGCGCGGCGTTGATCGCATCGAAGATCACCGCGGCGGCATCGCCCGATTGCTGCGCGATCACCGCCACGTTGTTGCGCTCGCCCCAGACCTGCAGCTGCTCGCGCGCCGCGGCGCGAAAAGTGTCGCCCGCGGCGAGCAGAACGGATCTTGCCCTGCTGCTGATAGTACTTCGCGAGCTTGCCGATCGAAGTCGTCTTGCCCGAGCCGTTGACGCCGGCCAGCATGACGATGAACGGCTGGGGGCTGTCGACCACGAGCGGCTCGGCGATCGGCTTCAAGCAGCTCGCAGCAGCGCCTCGCGCAGCGCGCCTTTGAGCTCCTGACGCTCGCGCAACCCTTCGCGCCGCACCGTGGCGCGTAAATCGCCGATCAATTGCTCGGTCGCGGTGACGCCGACGTCGGCAAGCAGCAGCGTGGTTTCCAGCTCTTCGTAGAGCGCCTCGTCGATCGGCCCGCCGGCCAACAGGTCGTTGAGATCGGTGCTGAGGACTTTGCGCGTGCGCGCGAGGCCTTCTTTGAGGCGCGCAGTCCAGCCGGCCGCCCGATTTTTGGCCTGGTTTGAGGAAACTAAGCATGGGTAATGCAGTCAGACGTGGCGTAGGCGAACTAAAACGCGCGCGCGCCCGCCATATGAGCGCAACCGCGGTAATTCACTTACAATTCTAGCCGGAAAGCGCACGGCCGGGCTACCCATCTTCCCGACTTTCGAGACCCCGCATGTTAATCGTTACCTTATCGCCGTGCGCGCGCGTGCCTTGCCATGTCGGCCGCGACCTGCCTGTTCGCCGCGCGGCGTCTGCGCGCAAACGCCGACGCATGCGACCAGCGAGCATCGCCTCGCCAACGGCATGAAGGTGATCGTGAAGGAAGATCACCGCGCGCCGATCGTCGTGTCGATGGTCTGGTACCAGGCCGGCAGCATGGACGAGGTGAACGGCACCACCGGGGTCGCGCACGTGCTCGAGCACATGATGTTCAAAGGCACGAAAACAGTTCCGGCCGGGCGAATTTTCCAGCGCATCGCGCGCGCGGGCGGGCGCGACAACGCGTTCACCGTCGCGCGACGCCACCGGCTATCACCAGCAGCTGCACAAGTCGCACCTGCGCGCTCGCGCTGAGCTCGAAGCCGATCGCATGGCGAATCTCGTGTTGTCGCAGGAAGAGTTCGCCAAGGAGATCAAGGTCGTGATGGAGGAGCGCCGCTTGCGCACCGACGATCGCGCCAATTCGCTGGTCTACGAGCAGTTGATGGCGACGGCGTTCGACGCGCATCCGTATCGCACGCCGGTCGTGGGCTGGATGAACGATCTCGAGAACATGAGCGGCGACGATGCGCGCGACTGGTACGACCGCTGGTATGCGCCCAACAATGCGATCCTCGTGGTGGTGGGCGACGTCGTGCCGCAGGAAGTTTTCGCGCTTGGCCGAAAAGTACTTCGGCGCGATCAAGCCCGAGGCGCTGCCGGAGCGCAAGCCGCAGGACGAGCCGCCGCAGCGCGGCATCACGCCGCATCACCGTCAAGGCGCCGGCCGAGCTGCCGTCGATCGTCATGGGATATCGCGCGCCGGTGTTGCGCGACGTCGAGAAGGACTGGGAGCCCTACGCGCTCGAGATGCTGGCGGCCGTGCTGGACGGCAACGAGGCCGCGCGCCTGAACCGCGCGCTCGTGCGCACGGAAAATCGCGAATGCGGTGGGCGCCGGCTACGACAGCACGCAACGCGGTCCCGGCATGTTCATCGTGAACGGCATCCCCAGCGCCGGCAAGACCGTCGCCGAGCTCGAGCAGGCGTTGCGGCGCGAGATCGCCGAAATCGTCGCGGAAGGCGTGACCGACGAAGAACTGAAGCGGGTCAAGGCGCAGGTCGTCTCGTCCCAGGTGTTTCAGCGCGACTCGATTTATTACCAGGCCATGATCATCGGCTCGCTCGAAATTGCCGGCTATCCGCACAGCGCGATGGACCGCATGATCGACAAGCTGCGCGAAGTCACGCCCGCGCAGGTGCAGGAAGTCGCCAAGAAGTACCTGGTCGACGACAGTCTCACCATCGCCGTGCTGGATCCGCAGCCGCTCGACGGCGCAAAGCCGCGGCGCCGGCCGGAGTGCGCCATGCGCAATAAATTGAACCGCTGGTGGTGCGCGCTGATCCTGTGGCTGTATCGCCGCACCGGCGTGGGCGCTGTTGCCGATCCAGCATTGGCAGACGAAGCAGGGCGCGCGCGTGTACTTCGTCGAGGCGCGCAACCTGCCGATGTTCGATGTGAGCGTCGATTTTCCGGCGGGCTCGGCGTACGACACGCGCGAGAAATCGGGCGTCGCCGGCATGACGCAGGGAATGCTGAAGCTCGGCGCGGGCGGCCTGTCGGAAGACGAGATTGCGCGCCGCATGGCCGACAGCGGCGCGCAATCTCGGCGGCCGCGTCGACAGCGACCGCGCCGGCGTGACGCTGCGCACGTTGAGCCATGCGGAAGAACGCCGCCAGGCGCTCGAGGTGTTCGCGCGCGTGCTGCAACGCCCTGAGTTTCCGGCGGCGGTGCTCGACCGCGAAAAGAAGCGCCTGGTCGAGGCCATCAAGGAGTCCGATACCAAGCCCGAGACGCTGTTGAGCCGGGGTTTCAATCAGCTCGCCTATCGCGAACCATCCGTATGGATTGCGCGGCTCCGGCGAGGCGGCAACCGTCGCGCAGATAACGCGCGACGATCTGGTCGAATTTTACCGGCGCTACTACACCGTGGACCGCGCGGTGGTGGCGATCATCGGCGACCTGACGCGCGCGGACGCCGAGGCGATCGCCGAACAAGTCACGGGACAATTGCCGCGCTCGACCGTCGCGCCGGTGATACCGCCGGTGCCGTCGCTCGCGCAGGCCGAACGCGCGTGATCCGCGCATCCCGCTTCGCAGAGCCATTTACTGATGGGCATGCCCGGCATCAAGCGCGACGATCCCGATTACTTCCCGCTGTTCGTCGGCAACTACATCCTGGGCGGTGGCGGCTTTCAGTCGCGCATCACCGAGGAGGTGCGCTCCAAGCGCGGGCTCGCCTATTCGGCGTACAGCTATTTCGCGCCGATGCAGGAACGCGGGCCGTTCGTCATCGGCCTGCAGACGCGCAAAGACCAGGCGGGGGAAGCGCTCGCGGTCGTGCGCGCAACGCTCACAGATTTTCTGGCCAAGGGTCCGACGGCGGACGAATTGCGCAGCGCGAAACAGAATCTGGTCGGCGGGTTTCCCTTGCGCATCGACAGCAATCGCAAGATCATGGATTACCTGAGCGTGATCGGGTTTTATAACCTGCCGCTCACTTACCTGGAAGATTTCGTGCCCAACGTCGAGAAGGTGACGGTCGCCGACATCCGCGACGCGTTTGCGCGCCGCGTCGATCCCGCGCATATGGTGACCGTGGTGGTGGGACCCGAGGCGGCAGCGATCGCCGCCGCAGCGGCTAAGTAGCTAGCGCCGCGCGCGTGGCGCGGCGGACAAGGTGATCATGGCGGCAGCGAAAAACCAGGTGCGCATCATCGGCGGGCAGTGGCGCAGCCGCGCTGATCGCATTCGCGCCGCGCGCCGACTTGCGCCCTACGCCCGACCGCGTGCGCGAGACGCTGTTCAACTGGCTGGGACAGGATTTGACCGGCCGCTGCTGCCTCGACCTTTTTGCCGGCAGCGGCGCGCTCGGTTTCGAGGCCGCATCGCGCGGCGCGCGCCGCGTCGTCATGGTCGAGCGCGATCCGGCGGCATTGGCGCGCGTTGCAGGCCAACGTCGCCAAGCTCGCGGCGCACGCGGTGGAACTCGAACGCGCGGATGCGTTAGAATTTCTGCGCGCGGACGACGGCTGCTATGACATCGTCTTTCTCGACCCGCCGTTTCGCGCGGACTATCTCGATGCGGTGCTGCCGGTGCTGGGTCCGCGGCTGGCGCCCGGCGCGCTGGTTCATGTCGAAGCGCCCGCGGCGCCTGCGCTGCCGCCGGGCTGGGAAATCTGGCGCAACGGCCGCGCGGGCGCGGTGACGCATCAACTGCTGAAATGGGCTGGCCATGACGCTTAAAGCTGTTTATCCCGGAACGTTCGATCCGATCACGCTCGGGCACCAGGATCTCGTGCGCCGCGCCGCGAACATGTTCGATGAAGTGATCCTCGCGGTGGCCGACAGCCGCGCGAAGAAGCCGTTCTTCACGCTGGACGAGCGCGTCGAGATGGCGAAGAGCGTGGTGGGCGAATACAAGAACGTCGACGGTGATGGGTTTTTCCGGACTGCTCATGCGCTTCGCGCAAAAGCACAACGCCAAGGTCGTGATGCGCGGGCTGCGCGCGGTTTCGGACTTCGATTACGAGTTTCAGCTCGCGGGCATGAACCGCAACCTGTTTCCCGAGGTCGAATCCATATTCCTGACTCCGGCGGAGCAGTTCCTGTTCATCTCGGCGACCTTGGTGCGCGAAATCTCGGTGCTCGGCGGCGACGTCAGCAAGTTCGTCGCTCCGCATGTCGAGCAATGCCTGAAAAGCAAAATCAAGTCCCTGGGCGGCAAGGGGTAAGAGCTGCGCGATGGCGTTGATCATCACCGACGAATGCATCAACTGCGACGTTTGCGAGCCCGAATGCCCGAACGGCGCGATTGCCGCGGGCGAGGAAATCTACGTGATCGATCCCAAGCTCTGCACCGAGTGCGTGGGCCACTACGACGCGCCGCAATGCCGCATCGTGTGTCCGGTCGACTGCATTCCCAATGACCCGCGCCACGTGGAAACCAAAGAGGAGCTGCACGCCAAGTATTTGCGCCTGACGGAGCAGGCGAGCCGCTGACCGCGGCTCAGCGCTGGCAACGCGGGCAGTAAAACGTCGCGCGTTGGCCCAGCACCAGGCTGCGGATAGGCGCTTTGCACGTGAGGCAGCCTTCGCCGCCGCGGCCGTAGACGAAAAACCGGTTCTGGAAAAAGCCCGCTTCGCCCGCTGAATTGACGTAGTCGCGCAGGCTCGAGCCGCCGGCGTCGATCGCTTCGGTCAGCGTCTCGCGGATCTTGTCGACCAGGATGGCGTAGCGAGCGAGCCCGATGCGGCGTGCCGGCAGGCGCGGATTGATTTTCGCGCGAAAGAGCGCCTCGTTGGCGTAGATGTTGCCGACGCCCGCGACCAGGTGGCTGTCCATCAGCGCATTCTTGATCGCGCCGCTGCGTGAGCGCGTTTCGCGGTACAGCCACTCGGCGCTGAGCGCGGTCGACAGCGGTTCCGGACCGATGTCGCGCAGCAGTTTGTGCGTCAGCGGGTCGCCCTTGTGCCACAGCACGAGGCCGAAGCGGCGCGGATCGCGCAGACGCACGATGCGGCCGTTGGCGAGCGTGAGATCGAAATGATCGTGCGTCGCGGGCGGCGTGCCGGCACTCACCAGCCACAAGCGGCCGGACATGCCCAGGTGCACGATCAACGTGCCGTCGCCGGCGCGGAACAGCAGGTATTTGGCGCGCCGCTCGAGCGCGTCAATGCGCCGGCCGGTGAGAATGCGCGGGAGATTGCGCGTGATCGGTTGACGCATCGCGCGGTTGCGCACCACGACGCCGGTGACGGTCGCGCCGGCGACGAGCGGCGCCAGGCCGCGCCGGGTCGTTTCGACTTCCGGCAGTTCAGGCATGCTATTTCTTCGCGGGTTCGGTCTTCGCGGGTTCGGCGGCGGGCGGCGCGAGCAGCCGCTTGCCGGCTTCGGCGCTCAACTGGTATTCGTACGGCTGGTCGCTGCGCGCGATCACGAACTGCGGTTCGCGCTGGAGCACCGAAATAAAGATGTCGGTGCCGGACTTCAACGTGACCTTGACGCGCGTCATTGCCGTGCGGTTGCTTAAGGGCAACACGGCGAGCGCGGACGCGAGTCGCCATTCATCGACCCAGCGCGTGAGATCGTCGGCGCCTAAATCGGCTGCCGGCGGCGTCAACTGCCATTTGCCGTCGTTCTGCGTGAGCGCGAAATCCGCCAGGCGAAACGCGACCGGCGCCTCGTCGGCGGCGAACACCTGCCGGCTGATCACCTGGTGCACGCTCTTCGGCAGCAAGCTGCCGTAGCGTAAGGAGAGCGGGTAGATGCCGTCCTGCGTGAGCACGTATTGCTCGCGGCTCATCTGGTTGAAGCCGCCGAAGCCGAACGCCTGCTGGTTGATGATCAGGCGCGCGGCCGGCTCGTTGAGGTCATAGCGCGCGAGCCCCTGCGCGGGAAAGCGGTCCTTCGCCGACGCTTCGAGTATTTCCAGCAGACGCTGGACTTGCGTGCCGTCGGCGCGCGCCGTCAGCGGCGCCGTGATTTTCCAGTCGGCGCCGGTGCGTGCGAGCGCTATGGGCGGCTCGCCGGCAATTTCGACCTTGATGCTGGTCGCCTCGGTGGGTTTGAGCGTCGACAGCTTGTGCTCGGGCGCGGTTTTCGCCGGCTTGTAATACGCGAACAGCGCGAGCGCAATGACCACCGCCAGCAGCGCAAGATTCAGCGCGAACCGGCCTTTCATGATTTACGGCGCCGCCACCACACCAGAATGCCGGTACTCACGAACGCAAGCGGCAGGAAGACAAGGAAGCCGAACAGAATTACGTACTGCGCGCCGCGCCCTAGCTCCAAACTGCTGTCGCGTGCGGGCCGCGGCTGGATCGTGATCAGCGCATCGTCTCCCGCGAGCCAGTTGACCATGTTGACGCCGAGCTCCAGGTTGCCGCCGTTGCCGAGGAACTGGTTGCTCAAAAAATGTCCGTTGCCGACGACGACGACGCGCTGCACGCGGTCACCCACGGTGCGCTCGAGCGCCACCGCGATCGTGACGGGGCCCGGCACGTCGCGCGCTTTGTCGAACGCGATGCTGCCGTCCAACTTGCCCATCTCGACCCAGCCCCGCGGCGCGACATCGACCAGGCGCGCCACCTTCCACTCGCTGCCTTCGCCGCCCTTTTCGTTAACGCCGATCTGGCGCGCGAACGGGTAAATCGTGTTGAGCCGGAAATTGTCCGTAACGGGATGGCGCCCATAGCTCGCAGACACCGCGATCGTCGGTGCGGCGTTGACGCGCGCGGCGTCCGGGTCGACGACCGTTCCGGGGCCCAACGTGAGGCCGAGCGCTTCGGCGATGGGCTGCAGGCCGCGCAAAGGCTCGGTATCGATCAGCCACAGGAGATTGCCGCCTTTCTGCACGTACTGCGTGATCTTTGCCACTTCGGCCGGCTGCAGCTCGACCTGCGGATTGGCAATCAGCAGCATGCTCGCGTTCGCCGGAACTTCCTGCGCGATCGCCAGGTTGAGCGCGTTGGTTTTGAAGCCGCGGGCGCCGAGCTGCTTGCCGAATTCGCCGAGGTCGTGATTGGCAACGCCCGTGAGCCGGCGCTCGCCATGCCCTTCGAGCGCCATTGCGAGGCGCTCGCCCGCGCGCGCGAGCCGCATCAGAAGATTGACGAGGGACTGCTCGTTGTATTCGGTCAGGTGCTCGCTTTTCTGGTTGTATTCGATCACCGATTCGCCGTCGGCGCGGATGCCGGCGGCCTGCGCAAGCTTGGGCTCTTCGCGCGGATCGACGAGCGTCACGGTCAAGTCCGGCTTCACGCGCTGGTATGACGCGAAAAATTCCTGCACAGGCTTGCGCACCTCGGGCTGGCGCGTTGCAAACACCGTGACCTTGATCGGCCCGGTGAGCTTCGTGAGCACGTCGCGCGTTTGCTGGGTCAGCGTATTGCGCGAGCTCTGGGTGAGATCGTATTCGGCGCGGTACTCGCGCGCGAAGAATGCCACGAGCGCCGCGAGCGCCACCAGGAGCACGACGAAAACGCCGTTCTGCAGGAGCAGCCGCGTGCGCAGTTTGGGAGTTACTTGCATCGGATCACCCGCGCAGTCGCGCCGCGTCGAGCCGGCGTATGGTCAAAATGAGGAATACCGCGATCAGCAGCAGCATGCAGACGACGTTGTAGCTGTCGAGCATGCCTTTCGCGAACGCTTCGAAATTCTTGAGCGGCGAAAGCACCTGCGCGAGCTCCGCCGGCACCGCCCAGCCGCGGCCGCGCAAGCCATCCGCCGCGGTTTCGCCGGCCAGCAGCATGCCGAGCAGGAGCCCGAACGCGATCATCGACGCGACGAACGGCTGCGCGGTCAGGCACGACGCGTAAAGCGCGATGGCGGAAAAGCACGCGGCGAGCAGCACGACGCCGACGACCAGGCTCGCGAGCAGGCCGAAATCCAGGCGCCCGCCCATCAGCAGCGACAACGGCATCAACGTCGCCAGGCCGACCAGTATCCCGAGAAACGCGAGCAGGCCCAGGAATTTGCCGAGCGCGATTTCGGTCATCGAAATCGGCGCCGACATCAGGAGCACGAGCGTCTGATTGCGCTTCTCCTCGGCGATCAGGCGCATCGCGAGCAGCGGAATCGCGAACAGAAAAATTATCGCGAGCGTGGCGTAAACGGGCGACGCGACGAGCTCGGTGATGCCGGGCGGATTCGGCATCTGCACGAGCCGCGGCTGGAACGCCATGAAGTCGTCGATTCTTTTCATGAAGCCGAACGCGAGCATGACCTGCACAAACGTGAGCACCACCCACGCGAGCGGCGAGGCGAACAGCGCTTTCAATTCTTTGCGGGCGATCGTGAGTATCATGGTCCTGGCGTCCTGGCGGATATGGCGCGAGCCGGCTGACCGCGCGTCATGCTTGTTCTTCTTTGCGCGTCAAGCTGCTGAACACGTCTTCGAGACTTGCCTGCGCGGGGGTCAGCTGATAAAGGCCCCAGCCACGCTCGACCGCGCACCGCACGAGTTCGTCGGTCGGGTCCGCGCCGTCCGCAAAAGTCACGCGGAAAACGCCGTCGCTTGCCGGCTCGACGCGGGCCACGCCGTGAATGGCCGCGAGGTCGGCGGGCGATGGCGGATGCTTGAATCCAAGCACTATCGTGCTGCCGCCCTGGAACTGATTCAACGCGGTGATCGTATCGTTGAACACGGTCGCGCCGTGATGCAGAATTTGCACGCGGTCGCACACGCTCTCGACTTCGGGCAGGATGTGGGTGGACAGGATGACGCTGCGCTCGCGGCCGAGCTCGCGGATCAAGTTGCGGATTTCGCGGATCTGGTTGGGATCGAGCCCGACCGTCGGCTCGTCGAGAATCACGACATCCGGGCGGTGCACGATGGCCTGCGCGATGCCGACGCGCTGCTGATAACCCTTGGACAGCGTGCCGATCAATTTTTTCGCGACATCGGCGAGCCCGCAACCGGCGAGCGCCTCGCCGACTGCCGCGCCGCGCGTTGCTTTGGGCACGCGATGCAGGCGCGCGGCAAGGTCGACGTACTCACGCACAGTGAGTTCACGATACAGCGGCGGCGTTTCGGGCAGGTAGCCGATGCGGGCTTTGGCCGCGGTCGGCTCATCGAACAAATCGATGCCGCAAATGCGGATCGCGCCGGCGGTTGGCGCGAGATTGCCCGTCAGCATCTGCATGGTCGTGGTCTTGCCGGCGCCATTGGGCCCGAGAAAGCCCAGGATTTCGCCGCGCTTTAACTCCAGGCTCAAACCGGCGACTGCGGTATGAGCGCCGAAATTGCGGGAAAGCCCTTGGGCGGAAACAGTAATCTCGGTGGCAGGTGGGGTCATGAGGTTTTTTCAATCGGCCGCTCGCGCGCGGCGTGGACGGCTTGTGGTGGGCGCTAAATATACCTAATATGTAACGAATTATGAAGAACTTGCGAACTATAATTCGCTCTTACCCGTATTAGCGCGTACCACTTCGAGCGATTTTTTCTTTCCAATGAACATTTCCAAGCTGGCCGTCTGGTTTTCGCTGTTTGCGCTTAACGCCTGCGCGCAGCAACCGACGCAGCCGCAAGCCGAGTCGCCGGTTCAATCCGAGCAACCTGCCGCTGCGACGCCTGCACCGGCACCCAAGCCGCGCGTCGTCGTGCGTCCGCAGGTGAAGCCGCCGACGCTGCCGGCGCAGGAGATGAGCCAGACCGTGCTGTTCAAATTGCTGCTCGCCGAAATCGCGCTGCAGCGCGGTCAGAACAACGTCGCGGTGCAATCGTTTCTCGATCTGGCCAAAGAGACCAAGGATCCGCGCATTGCCCAACGCGCAACCGAAGTCGCGTTGAACACGCGTTTTCTCGGCGCCGCGCTTGAAACCGCGGGTATCTGGCTTGCCGCCGACCCAGAAAACCAGCAGGCGCGGCAGGTGCTCGCCGCGTTGCTCGTCAATCAGGCGCGCCTGGCGGACGCCGAGCCGCATCTGCAGACGTGGCTCGCTGCCGACAAGGACAATATCGGCAACGGCTTTATGCAGTTGAACACGATATTGATGCGTCATCAGGACAAGGCTGCGGGTACTCGAACTCACGCAAAACCTCGCCAAGCCCTATCCGTCATTGCCGGAAGCGCACTACAGCATTGCGCAGGCCGCGTGGGCGGCAGGCCAGCCCCCGCTGGCGCTCACCGAGATTCGCGCGGCACTTAAGCTGCGCGCTGACTGGGAGCAGGCCGCATTGTTTCAAGGCCAGGTTCTGCAGCGCACGTCGAACGCGGACGCGCTGGCCTATTACCAGTCCTACCTGAAAGCGCATCCGCGCGCGATGGATCTGCGGCTGAGTTATGCGCGCCTCCTGGTGACCGACAAAAAATACGTCGAAGCGCGCACCGAGTTTCAAACGCTGCTCAAGGAATTTCCGAACAACGCGGACGTGACGATGGCGGTCGCCTTGCTGTCGCTGCAGTTGAACGATTTCGATGCCGCCGAAACCCAGCTGCAGCACGCGCTCGAAACCGATTACAAGGATCCGGACGCGGTGCGCTTTTATCTCGGCCAGGTCAACGAAGAGCGCAAGCGCCCGGCCGACGCGCTGCGCTGGTATTCGAGCGTCAATGGCGGCGACCAGTACGTGCCGGCGCGCGCCCGCTATGCGGGGATCCTCGCCAAGCAGGGCAAGATGGATGACGCGCGCAAGTATCTGCAGGACGCCGGCCGCAATGGCGCTGAGCGTGTGCAATTCACGCAGGCCGAGGCGCAGCTGCTGCGTGACGCCAACGACTTTCGCGCTGCGTTCGACGTGCTCGGCCAGGCGGTCGCTAAAAATCCGAATTCGGCCGAACTGCTCTACGACCAGGCGATGGCCGCCGAGAAGGTCGACCGCATGGACGTGCTCGAATCGAACCTGCGCAAAGTCATTCAGATGAAACCCGACTATGCGCATGCCTATAACGCGCTCGGCTATACGTTCGCCGATCGCAACACGCGGCTCAACGAGGCGTACACGCTGGTCGAGCAGGCACTGAAGCTCGCCCCCGACGATCCCTTCATCATGGACAGCATGGGTTGGGTGCTCTTTCGGATGAACCAGAACGATGCGGCGGTAACGTTTTTGCAGCGCGCGTTCGAGATCCGGCCCGACGCCGAAATTGCGGCGCACCTGGGTGAAGTGCTGTGGGCGATGGGTCGCCAGGACGAAGCGAAAAAGGTCTGGGCAACCGCGCTCAAGGATAATCCCGCCAACGAGTTATTGTCGGCGACGGTCAAAAAGTTTTCGCCTTAGCCCCGGCGCCCTCGCGCCGAGTGTCACTCATGAAATTCACGTTTCGATGCTGCGTGGCATTGTGCGCGGTGCTGCTGGCCGCGTGCGCTGGCGTCGGCCCGCCGCGCGGCGCCGATACCGCGCCGGCATTCGAGCTCGCGGGGCGCATCGTCGTGCGCAACCAGGAGCGCGGATTTTCGAGCTCGCTGCGCTGGAAGCAGGCCAACGGGCGCGATGAACTCTGGCTTACCGCGCCGCTGGGCCAGACCATCGCGTTTCTTGAGGCCGACGCCAACGGCGCGACGTTGACCGCGTCCGATCAAAAGCAATATCGCGCGAGCTCGATCGAGAGTTTGACCAAAAGCGCGTTTGGGTGGCGCTTTCCCGTCGACGGCCTGCGCTATTGGGTGTTCGGTGAGGCGGCGCCGGGCATGTCGCCGGCGACCATCGAGCGCGACGGCGCCAAGCGCATCGCCCGCATGAAGCACGACGACTGGCAGATTGCGCTCAATTACGCCACGAGCGAGGCGACGCGTCCGTCGCGGCTCGACATTGTCGGGAACGACGCCGAGATCCGGCTCGCGATCGACAGTCTGTCGCGCGACCAGCCGTGAATCCGGTCCCCGCGTACCCGGCGCCGGCAAAACTCAATCTAATGCTGCGCGTGACCGGCCGGCGCGCGGATGGCTATCACCTGTTGCAGACCGTATTCCGCTTCATCGATTTCGGCGACACGCTGACGTTTGCCGTGCGCCCCGACGGAGTCATCGCGCGGCGCAACGACATTCCCGGCGTCCCCGCCGGCACAGACCTGACGGTGCGGGCAGCGCGCCTGTTGCAGCAAGCCGGCACCGTGCGCGCAGGCGCGGATATCACGCTCGAAAAGAGACTGCCGCTCGGCGGGGGCCTGGGAGGCGGCAGCTCGGATGCCGCCACTACGTTAATCGTGCTGAACCGCCTGTGGGGGCTGAACTGGCCGCGCGCGCGCCTGCAGGAGCTGGCGCTCGAACTGGGGGCAGACGTCCCGGTATTCGTGTTCGGCGAGTCGGCGCTGGGCGAGGGAGTGGGCGAAAAACTCACCCCTTTACCGCTGCCCCCGGCGTGGTATGTGGTGCTCATCCCGGGGGTCGAAATTGGGACGGCGTGCATCTTCCAAGATGCGGATTTGATTAGGGATTCGATTCCGCTTAAAATACCGCCCTTTTCCGCTGCGTCGGGCATCAACGATCTCGAACCGGTGGTTTGCCGGCTGTATCCGGTCGTTGCCGAGTATCTGGCGTGGTTGAAGCAATTCGGCCGCGCGCACGTGACGGGTTCAGGCGCTTGCGTATTTGCGGAGTTCGAACGCGAAGCCGCGGCGCGGAAAGTGTTGGAGCGATTGCCGGCGACGATGCGGGGCGTGGTGGCGCAGGGTTTGGCGTTTCACCCATTGCGGGAGATGTGCGAGTAGGTGCTGGCGCGGGTTGCGCACCGCGGGGTTTTAAGCGTTGGGGAGTCGCCAAGTGGTAAGGCACCGGATTTTGATTCCGGCATTCGTAGGTTCGATCCCTACCTCCCCAGCCATTTTTGCGGGCCAGGGCTTTGATAAGGAAACCGACCGTGCCGTACGACCGTTTAATGGTGTTTACCGGCAGCGCGACCCCGAAACTCGCGGCGGACGTGGTGCAGCACCTGAACATCCACTTGGGCAAAGCCAAGGTCGGACGGTTTTCCGACGGCGAAGTCATGGTCGAAGTGCTCGAGAACGTGCGGGGCAAGGATGTGTTCGTGCTGCAGTCGATTTGTTCGCCGCCGAACGACAACCTGATGGAAGTGCTGGTGCTGGTCGATGCGTTAAAGCGCGCGTCCGCCGCGCGGGTGACGGCGGCGATCCCGTACATGGGTTACGCGCGCCAGGACCGGCGGCCGAGCTCGGCGCGGGTTGCGATCACGGCGAAAGTCGTCGCCGACATGCTGGCGACGGTCGGCGTGAACCGGGTATTGACGATGGATCTGCACTCGGAGCAGATCCAGGGATTTTTCGATATCCCGGTCGACAATATTTATTCGGCGCCGATATTGCTGGGCGACGTATGGAAGCACGATTTCAAGAATCTGGTCGTGGTGTCGCCGGACGTCGGCGGCGTGGTGCGGGCGAGGGCGCTGGCGAAGCGGCTTGAAGCGGACCTGGCGATCATCGACAAGCGCCGTCCGCGGCCCAATGTCGCGACGGTGATGAACATCATCGGCGACATCGAAGGGCGCACGTGCGTGATCGTCGATGACCTGGTCGACACGGCGAACACGCTGTGCGAGGCGGCGAAAGCGCTGAAGGAGCGCGGCGCCGAGAAAGTGATCGCGTATTGCACGCACCCGGTGCTGTCGGGCAAGGCGGTCGAGCGGATCGCGAGCTCGGCGCTGGACGAGATAGTAGTGACGGACACGATACCGCTGTCGGCGGAGGCCGCGCAATGCAAGCGCATACGCGTGCTGTCGATTGCGGGCCTGCTGGCCGAGACGATGTTGCGCATCAGCAACGAAGACTCGGTGAGCTCGCTGTTTGTTGAATAAATGCGGGTGGAATAGACGAGTGTTGGAATAGTTTTTGGCGCGGTGTGCGGCATTTTGCCGGGCGCCGTTTTTTGAAACCGGGGTCGTCTGGTCGCGGATGACCTCATTTGTGGAGACTAAAATGAAAATAGAATTTACTGCGTTTCCGCGCACACTGCAGGGTACGGGTGCGAGCCGCCGTCTGCGTGGCGCGGGCAAGGTGCCGGGCATCGTTTACGGCGCCGACAAGACGGCTCAGGCAGTCGAGCTCGACCATCATGCTTTGTACCGGCATCTGAAAATGGAGGCGTTCCACGCGTCCATTCTCGACATGACTTACGAGGGCACGAAGCAGCAGGTGCTGTTGCGCGACGTGCAGATGCATCCGTTCAAGCAGCTCGTGCTGCACGTGGACTTTCAGCGCGTGGACAAGAACAAGAAAATCCACATGAAAGTGCCGCTGCACTTCATCAACGCGGAGACTTGCCCGGGCGTGAAGGTCGGCGGCGGTGTCGTCAACCACATCATGAACGAGGTCGATATCCAGTGTCTGCCCGACCATCTGCCCGAGTTCATCGAGGTCAATCTCGAAAAACTCGAGCTCGGCCACTCGCTGCACATCAACGACATCGCGCTGCCGGCGGGAGTAGAGCCGATTTCGCGCATCAAGAAGGACAATCCCGCGATCGTCACGGTCCACGTGCCGAAAGTGGTGGTGATCGAAGAGGAAGTTGCGGCACCGGTGACCGAGATTACCGCCCAGACTCCGGCCGAAGCGGCTGCGGCGGCGGAAGGCAAGGAAGGCGACAAGGGCGACAAGGGCGACAAGAAAGAAGCGGCTGGCGACAAGAAAGACGCCGGCAAGAAAGACGCGGGCAAGAAGGAATAGCCCGGCCCCGTTGCCGAAAATGGAACCCGCCATGCCGGCGCTTGCGACAAGCGAACCGGTTATGGCGGGTTTTTTTTCGGCGTCGATTGTGCGGACTTTCAACCCACGACCAGCGACCAGGCGCGAACCCTCACCATGAAACTCATTGTCGGGCTCGGCAATCCGGGCGAAAAATACGAGCGCACGCGGCACAACGCGGGCTTCTGGCTGCTCGAGCGGTTCGCCGCGCAGACCGGCACGGCGATGCGCAAGGATGCCAAGTTCCAGGCGCTCGTCGGCCGTCATGCGCCGAGCGGCGTGTGGCTGCTGATGCCGCAGACTTTCATGAATGCGAGCGGGCGCCCGGTGCAGATGATCGCGAGCTTTTTCAAGATCGCGCCGGCCGAAATCCTGGTCTTGCACGACGAGCTCGATTTCGCGCCGGGGGTGGCGAAACTCAAGCAGGGCGGCGGCATCGCGGGCCACAACGGCTTGCGCGACATTTCCGCGCGCATCGGCTCGCATGACTATTGGCGGTTGCGCATCGGCGTCGGCCATCCCGGCGCGCGCGACGCCGTCACCGAGTACGTGCTGAACAAGCCGTCGGCGGACGATCGCGGGGAAATCGATGCCGCAATTGCGCGCGCGCTCGACGTCTTGCCGCTCATCGTGGAAGGCGACCTGCAAAACGCGATGCTCAAATTGCACACGGCGGAAAAACCGCCGAAGGCAGTGGAGAAAACGCCGGCGGACAAGGGACCGCCGGAAAAAGCGCGCGCGGCGGAAAAGCCCGCGAAGCCGGCGACAGTCACGCCGGCGCCGGTGTCCGCCACGCCCGCAACACCCGCGCCAGCGGCAGCCGCGGTTGCCACCACGCCCGCCGAACCGGCGGCCGCCGCAGCGGAGAAAAAAGGCGGCTTAAAGTCGCTGTTCAAGAAGTTTTTGCCGGACCAGAAATAATCGAGCGGTCCGCGGCTTACGTGGCCGCGCGGCGTGCTCTTCACTCTTACAGCGGACATCATGAGCCTCAAATGCGGAATCGTCGGTCTGCCGAATGTCGGCAAGTCCACCCTGTTCAATGCGCTGACCAAGGCCGGCATTGCGGCGGAGAACTACCCTTTTTGCACGATAGAGCCCAACGTCGGGATCGTCGAAGTGCCGGATCCGCGGCTGCAGCCGCTGGTCGACATCGCGAAACCTGAAAAAACCATTCCCGCGGTCGTCGAGTTCGTCGATATCGCGGGGCTCGTTGCGGGCGCGTCGAAAGGCGAGGGTCTCGGCAACAAGTTTCTCGCCAACATCCGCGAGACCGACGGCATCATCAACATGGTGCGCTGCTTCGTCGACGACAATGTCGTGCACGTCGCAGGCAAGGTCGACCCCGTCTCCGATATCGAGACCATACACACCGAGCTCGCGCTCGCCGACCTGGAGACGGTCGACAAAGGCATCCAGCGCGCGGGCAAGACGGCCAAGGCGGGCGACAAGGAAGCGATCAAGCTCGCCGCGCTGCTCGAAAAAGTGCGCGCCCAGCTCGACCAGGGCAAGCCGGTGCGCGCGTTGAAACTCGACAAGGAAGACGCGTTGCTGTTGAAGCCGCTGTGCCTGATGACGGCCAAGCCCGCGATCTACGTCGCCAACGTCAACGACAAAGGGTTCGAGAACAATCCATTGCTCGATAAGGTCAAAGCGTATGCGGCTGCCGAGCACGCGCCAGTGGTCGCGATCTGCGCCGCGCTGGAAGCCGAGATCGCCGACCTTTCCGACGAGGACAAGCAGGTTTTTCTAACCGACATAGGCATGCAGGAGCCGGGATTGAATCGCCTCATACGCGCGACCTACGAGCTCTTGGGCCTGCAAACGTATTTCACTGTCGGGCCGAAGGAAGTTCGCGCGTGGACCATGCATAAGGGCGATACCGCGCCGCAGGCGGCCGGTGTCATCCACACGGATTTCGAGAAAGGCTTTATTCGCGCCGAAGTGATTGCCTATGATGAGTTTATCAAGAACAAGGGTGAACAAGGCGCGAAGGAAGCCGGCAAGATGCGGCTCGAAGGCAAGGAATACATCGTGCGCGACGGCGACGTGATGCATTTTCGCTTCAACGTTTGACGGACATGGGCACCGACACGCTCAATCAGCTCGAAACGCCATGTCTCGTGCTCGAGCGCGGCAAGCTCGAGCGCAACATCGCGCGCATGCGCGATCACCTCGCCAAGCTCAAGGTGGGGCTGCGGCCACACGTCAAGACAGCCAAGAGCTACGACGTCGCGCGCCTGGCGCTTGCCGGCCAGCCGGGCGGCATCACGGTTTCGACGCTGAAGGAAGCGGAGCAGTTTTTCGCGCACGGCATCACCGATATTCTGTACGCGGTCGGCATCACACCGAACAAGCTCGATCACGTCGCGGCTTTGAAACGGCGGGGCGCCGATATCACGATCATTCTCGACAACGTGGAATCCGCGCGGATCGTCGCCGCGCGCGGAGTCGCCCTTGGAATCAAATTCCCCGCGTTGATCGAGATCGACAGCGACGGTCATCGCTCCGGCGTCAAACCCGACGACGCCGTGCTGCTCGACATCGGCCGCATCCTCGAGGGCGGCGGCACGCAGTTGCGCGGCATCATGACTCATGCGGGCGACTCGTACAACTGCGATACCGTGGAAAAAATCCGCGCGATGGCCGTGCGCGAACGCGATGCCGTGGCGCGGTGTGCGTCACGCTTGCGCGCGGCCGGCTTGCCCTGTCCGATCGTGAGTGTCGGCTCGACCCCGACGGCGACGTACAGCGAAGACCTGACTGGCGTCACCGAAGTGCGCGCGGGCGTTTATATGTTTTTCGACCTGGTCATGGCGGGCCTCAACGTGTGCAAGGTGGACGATATCGCCGTGTCGGTGCTCGCGACGGTGATTGGACATCAGCCGGACAAGGGCTGGATCATCACCGATGCCGGCTGGATGGCGATGTCACGCGACCGCGGCACCGCCGCCCAGAAAACCGACCAGGGTTATGGCGTCGTGTGCGATCTCGCCGGCGCGCCGCTCGATGATTTACTGGTCGTGTCGACCAACCAGGAGCACGGCATCGTCGGCCACCGCGGCGGAGGTACGCTCGACGCGGCACGCTATCCCGTCGGCACGCTGCTGCGCGTTCTACCCAACCATGCCTGTGCCACTGCCGCCCAGCACGACCGCTACCATGTCGTCGCCGGCGATGCTCAGGTGACCGCGGTATGGCCGCGATTTAGTGGTTGGTAATACGGCGGCTGCTAATGCAGCGGTGGTGCTGCGGCGCAGCCGATCAGGGCCGCGCGAATTCGAACGCGCGCTGCGGCGCGAGTAGCGCTTCGGCGATCGCCGGAACCAGAGCAATCGTTTGGGCGTCGCGATCCAGATGCGGGTTGTATTCGACGATCTCGAGGCCGCGCAACGCCGTGTCGCCGGCATGACACGCGAGCGAATTGACGACGTCCTTCCCGCTTAATCCGCCGCGTACTGGCGAGCCGACGCCGGGGGCTTCGCCAGGATCGATCGCATCGAGATCGACCGAAATCCCATAGCCCGCAGTACCCGGCGCACGCGATTTCGCGGGCTTCGCGCAAGGTGGCGTCAAACCCGCGTTGTCGGACTTCGCGCATCGGGAAAATACGCACGCCGAGCCGGCGCAAAAGCGCCGCCTCGCCTGCTTCAAAACTGCGGACGCCGATCAGGCACACATGCCGGGGGTCGAGCCGCGCCCCGCTCGCGATGCCGGTCAACGTCTCGTCGCCATGGCCTAGCAGGGCCGCGAGCGGCATGCCGTGCAGCCGGCCGCTTTCGGTGGTCTGCGGCGTATGCGCGTCCATGTGCGCATCGATCCAGATCAGGCCCAAGGGTCCGGACGTAGCTTTCGCGATCCCTTTCCAAGTGCCGATCGCGCACGAGTGGTCGCCGCCCAGTACCAGCGGCAAGCTGCCGCGCGCTACCGCCGCTTCGGCATGGCGCGCGAGATCGCGGCAGACCTGCGCAACCGCCGTCAATGGCAACCGCGAATGGGCAGGCGAAGGCCGTACGGTGGCGCGCCAGGTCGCGATAATGCCGGCCGCGCGCAGGCGCGGCAGCAATCCCGCCGCGCGCAACGCCGCGGGCGCGTCCGCGCAACGCGGATCGGGCGCGCCATGACCGCTGGCGGCGCCGATGATTTCTATCCTTGGTTGGTGCGGCTGCTTCATCGTGGCATGGCTTAGTGAAAGTGCTCTCTTAGAGCAGCCATGCCGCGATTCGTTCACCGGAAATCGTCTCCGGCTGTTCGATGAAGGTAGCGCACGCGAGTCAATATACCGGCGGCGCGGCGAAAAGTCCCGCACCGCGGATAATATTTGCCGCGCCGTTCACGCGCCTGTCGCGTGAATAATACAATAGCGTTCGTTCCCATTCGAATGCCGCCCATGACTTATCCCGCTCGGCTCACGCTACCTGCGCTCGATCCCATGACCGTAGAGCCAACGCACGGGTCCAATTACCCGGCGTCTTTCAAGCCGCGCGTCGCCGGGCGGTCCAAGCAACGTCTGGGCGACGCGCTGGGGCTCAATAACTTCGGCGTCAATCTGACCACGCTCAAGCCGGGGGCCGCCTCCGCGCTGCGGCACTGGCACGCGAAGCAGGACGAGTTCGTTTACATCGTCAGCGGCGAAGTCGTGCTGCTAACCGAGCGGGGCGAACAAGTGCTGGGTCCCGGCATGTGCGCGGGTTTCCCGGCGGGCAAGGCGGACGGCCACCATCTCGTCAATCGCTCGCCGCGGGACGCGGTTTATCTGGAAGTGGGCGACCGTATTGCGGGCGACGGCGCAACTTATCCCGACGACGACTTGGTGGCGCTGGCTCTGGGACGCGGCTGGCAATTCACGCGCAAGGACGGCACGCCTTATTAGCGGGCGGCCGCCTCGGCTTTCAGGCTGACCAGGAGCACGCCTGCGAGCACCAGGGCGGCGCCGAAGATTTGCACCGGCGTGATCGTCTCGCCGAGGATCGACCAGCCAAAAAATATGGTCAGCACGGGGCCGATCGCCGAGATCATGGCGACCTGGTTGGCGCCGATGCGCTTGATACCCTCCGCCATCAGCCAGATCGGCATCACCGTCGATATCATCGCCATCGCGACGCACAGCCAGTAAACCTTCGCCGGCTGGTCGAGAGCGGCGACGCCATGCATGAGGAAAAACTGGCCGATGGCGAAGCCGCATGCGGCGCTCGAGGCATAACCCGTGAAGCGCGCGGCGCCGACGCGCGGAATGACGCGGCCGCTGCCTATCATGTAAAACGCGTAACACAGCGCGCTCAACAGCACGAGACCGCCGCCCAGCAGGATCGCGCGCGGGTCGCTCGCGACCTGCATGTTCGCGGCGAAGACGAGCGCGATACCCGTGTAGCTCAAGCCGAGCGAAATCGCGTGGTGGCGGCGAATCGCGGTTTTGAAAAACAGTGCCGACAGCAGCACGACCATGGTCGGCTGCAGAAACAGGATCAGCCGCTCAAGGCCGGCCGAAATATACTGCAGGCCGAGGAAGTCGAGATAGCTCGACAGGTAATAGCCGATGAAACCCATCGCGACCAGCATGAGCCAGTCGCGCCTTGCCATCTGGCGCGCGCTGTCGCGCGACAGCGCGGTCATCAGCAGAAAAAACGGCAGCGAAAAGAGCATGCGCAAGGCGAGCAGGGTTTCCGGGTCGACCGGAAATTCCGCGTAGAGGATCTTGATGAAGATCGCCTTGAACGAGAAGCCGGTCGCGGCGATCACGACCAGCAGCGGCCCCCATAGCAGGCGCCGGCGCGCAGAACCTGTCGCGGACATCAGCGGCGGCGGCCGCCGCCGAGGATACGACAGTGAAGCGCGGAGCAGGGGCCCTGCCCGCTCGCGGGCGGGGATGCGACCGTGGAGATGGCGCGCATCCTGGGATTAGATTCCGCAACCCTCAACGTTTTCGCCCGCCACCCAGGATACGACATTGAAGCGCGGAGCAGGGGCCCTGCCCGCTCGCGGGCGGGGATGCGACCGTGGAGATGGCGCGCATCCTGGGCTTAGATTCCGCAACCCTCAACGTTTTCGCCCGCCGCCCAGGATGCTGCCAAGCACTCCACGAATGATTTCACGTCCGACCTGTGAGCCCATCGTGCGTGCCGCGCTCTTGGCGGCGGCGTCGAGTATGCCCGGCGTGTGACCGCCGCGCGGGCCGGTTTTACCGAGCAGCACTTCGCTTAGCGTGCCGAACAGTCCACCTCCGGACGCAGGCGGGGGTGCGCCCGGTGCGACCGTGCCGCCGGAGGCGGCCTGATCGGTTTTCGCCGCGACGCGGCTCTTGAGCTTTTCGTAGGCAGATTCGCGATCGACCGTCTGCTCGTAGTGGCCAAAGATGACCGATGATTTGATGATCGCTGCGCGCTCGGCATCGCTGAGCGGCCCGATGCGCGAGGCCGGCGGCAATATGAACGCGCGTTCGACCGGTGCGGGCCGGCCCTTTTCATCGAGGAGCGAGATCAACGCTTCGCCCACGCCCAGCTCCGTAATCGCGGTGGCAGTGTCGATCCCGGGATTCGCGCGCATCGTTTGCGCGGCCGCCTTGACCGCTTTCTGATCGCGCGGCGTGAACGCGCGCAATGCGTGCTGGACCCGGTTGCCGAGCTGGCCGAGCACGGTTTCGGGCACGTCGAGCGGGTTCTGGGTGACGAAATAAACGCCGACGCCTTTGGAGCGGATCAGGCGCACCACCTGCTCGATCTTGTCGAGCAGCGCCTTGGGCGCATCGTTGAACAGCAGATGGGCTTCGTCGAAGAAGAACACGAGTTTGGGTTTCTCGGGATCGCCGACTTCGGGCAGATGCTCGAAGAGTTCGGACAGCATCCACAGCAGAAACGTCGAATAAAGCTTGGGCGAATTCATGAGCTTGTCGGCGGCGAGGATGTTGACGACACCGCGGCCGGCGCTGCCCGTTTGCAGCAGGTCGTCTATATCGAGCATGGGCTCGCCGAAGAACTCGATCGCCGCCCTGCTGCTCGATTTCGAGCAAGGCCGCGCTGAATGGCGCCGATCGACGCGGCGGACACATTGCCGTATTCAGTGGTGAACTGCGAGGCGTTGTCGCCGACGTGTTGCAGCATCGCGCGCAGGTCCTTGACGTCGAGCAGCAGCAGCCCGTTGTCGTCGGCGATCTTGAACACGAGCGTCAACACGCCTTGCTGGGTATCGTTCAGGTTGAGCAGCCGCCCGAGCAGCAGCGGTCCCATGTCCGAGATAGTCGCGCGCACCGGGTGGCCGGCTTTGCCGAACACGTCCCAGAACATGACGGGGCACGCGGCCCACTGCGGCGCTGCAATTTTGAGCGCGGCAAGGCGTTCCTGCATTTTCGGCGAAGCGGCGCCCGCGGCGGCAAGTCCCGCCAGATCGCCTTTGACGTCGGCCATGAAGACCGGCACGCCGATCGCCGAAAAACGTTCGGCCATCACCTGCAGGGTCACGGTCTTGCCGGTGCCGGTCGCGCCGGTGATCAGGCCGTGCCGGTTCGCGAGTGCTGGCAACAGCGCGATGTCGTCCTTGGATTTGGCGATTGATAATGGTTCGGTCATAAGGCTCCCGCGAAGCGCTGTGCTAAAATTTCAATTATATCAGCGCAATACTTGCGCTCCGGCAACCATTGTCGGCGCGGTGGACAACCCGCCGGAATACCGCTGGCAAACGATCCGAGGGCACCATGGCAGGTCATAGCAAATGGGCGAACATCCAGCACCGCAAAGGCCGCCAGGATGCCAAGCGCGGCAAGATCTTCACCCGCCTGATCAAGGAAATCACCGTCGCCGCGCGCATGGGCGGCGGCGATCCCGGCATCGAACCCGCGTCTGCGCCTCGCGGTCGACAAGGCGTACGAGAACAACATGCCGAAGGACAACGTCGAGCGCGCGATCAAGCGCGGCACCGGCGAGCTCGAAGGCGTGAACTACGAGGAAATCCGCTACGAAGGCTACGGCATCGCCGGCGCCGCGGTGATCGTCGATTGCATGACCGACAACAAGACGCGCACCGTGGCGGACGTGCGGCACGCGTTCACCAAGTACGGCGGCAACCTCGGCACCGACGGCTCGGTCGCGTTTCTGTTCAAGCACTGCGGCCAGCTCGTGTTCGCGCCGGGCACCAACGAAGACAAGTTGATGGAAGCCGCGCTCGAGGCCGGCGCCGAGGACGTCGTCACCAACGACGACGGCAGTCATCGAAGTCATCACCGCGGCGCCCGATTTTTCGAAGGTAAAAAGCGCGCTCGAAAAAGCCGGCTTCAAGTCCGAGCTCGCCGACGTCGTCGATGAAGCCGGCCACCGAAATCGAGCTGAAGGGCGATGAGGCGGTCAAGATGCAGAAACTCATCGACGCGCTGGAAGCGCTCGACGATGTCCAGGAGGTCTACACGAACGCGGTGCTGGATATTCCGTGACTGGACGCATCGCCCGTCCAGCGTCTACCGCTGGCACGCCATCCGCATACGCTGCTCGGCATCGATCCCGGGCTTGCGCATCACCGGGTTCGGAGTGATCGACAAAATCGGGTCGACAACTCGTCTACGTGACCAGCGGTTGCATCGACGCCCGCGGCGGGCAATCTCGCCGTAGCGGCTGAAATCCATCCTCGAAGGATTGCGCGAAGTCATCGCCGAGCATCGCGCCCGACCAGGTCGCGATCGAAAAAGTGTTCGTCAACATCAATCCGCAATCGACTCTGCTGCTCGGCCAGGCGCGCGGCACCGCGATCTGCGCGGCGGTGCTGCATGAGCTGCCGGTCGCCGAATACACCGCGCTGCAGGTCAAGCAGGCGGTGGTCGGCAACGGGCACGCGGCCAAGGAGCAGGTGCAGGAGATGGTGCAAACGGCTGCTGCAGTTGACCGGCGACCCGAGTGCCGACGCCGCCGACGCGCTCGCGTGCGCGATCTGCCATGCGCACGGCGGCCAGGGACTCGGTAGACTGGCCACCGCCGGATACCGGATGAGCGCGGGAGGCTCGTTTGATCGGCAGCGATCAGCGGCAAATTGATTGCACGAAGCACCCGCCGCAGGTTGTCATCGACGTGCACGGCGTCGGCTACGAAATCGACGTGCCGATGAGCACCTTCTACCAATTGCCCGCGACGGGCAGCGAGGTCACGCTGCTACACGCACCTGCGGTGCGCGAAGATGCGCATCTGCTGTATGGCTTCGCGACCGAGCAGGAGCGCCACGTGTTCCGCCAGCTGCTCAAGATTTCGCGGCGTCGGCGCGCGCACCGCGCTGTCGGTGCTCTCCGGCATGAGCATCAGCGATCTGTACGACGCGGTCGCGGCGCAGGACAGCGCGCGCCTCATCAAGGTCCCCGGCATCGGCAAGAAGACCGCCGAGCGTTTGCTGCTCGAATTGAAAGACAAGCTCGACGTGACGGTCGTCGCCGCGACGGCCGCCGGCGCGCACAACGGCGACATCCTCAATGCGCTGTCGGCCCTCGGCTACAATGACAAGGAAGCGGCGTGGGCGGTCAAACAGCTGCCCGTCGATTCGCCGGTCGCAGAAGGCATACGGCAGGCGTTGAAACTCTTATCTAAATCTTAGAGTCCCTAACACAATGAAACGCGCGATGCGCCGTCCATGATAGAAACCGATCGCCTGATCGCCGCGGCGCCCGTTTCGCCGCAGGAAGAGGCGTTCGAGCGCGCGTTGCGGCCCAAGCAGCTCGAAGAATACGTGGGGCAGGAAAAAATCCGCGGCCAGCTCGAAATCTTCATCGAGGCGGCGCGCCGGCGCAAGGAGTCGCTCGATCACGTACTGCTCTTCGGGCCGCCGGGACTCGGCAAAACGACGCTCGCGCACATTATCGCGCGCGAGATGGGCGTCAACCTGCGCCATACGTCGGGTCCGGTGCTCGAGCGCGCGGGGGATCTGGCCGCGATGCTGACGAATCTCGAACCCAACGACGTACTGTTCATCGACGAAATTCACCGGCTCTCCCCGGTAGTCGAGGAAATCCTCTATCCGGCGCTCGAGGATTTCCAGATCGACATCATGATCGGCGAAGGGCCGGCGGCGCGTTCGGTCAAGCTCGACCTGCCGCCGTTCACGCTGATCGGCGCGACCACCCGCGCGGGCATGCTGACCAATCCGCTGCGCGACCGGTTCGGCATCGTCGCGCGGCTCGAGTTTTATTCGGTCGACGAGCTCACGCGCATCGTCGCGCGCTCGGCCAAGCTGCTCGAGATCGAAGTCAACGCGGACGGCGCGCGCGAGATCGCGAGCCGCTCGCGCGCGACGCCGCGCATATCGAACCGGTTGTTGCGGCGCGTGCGCGATTTTGCGCAGGTCAAGGCCGAAGGCAAGGTCACGCAGGAAGTCGCCGACGCGGCGTTGAAGATGCTCGACGTCGATCCGCTCGGGCTCGACGTCATGGACCGCAAGCTGCTGCTGGCGGTGATCGAAAAATTCGGCGGCGGCCCGGTCGGCATCGACAATCTCGCGGCCGCGATCAGTGAAGAGCGCGACACGATCGAAGACGTGCTGGAACCGTACCTGATCCAGCAGGGCTATCTGCAACGCACGCCGCGCGGCCGGGTCGCGACGGTGTCCGCGTATCGCCATTTCGGGTTGGCCCAGCCGAAATCCCTGGCTACACCGGACTTGTGGGAAGAGCCCACCGGTAACCCGGAATGAGATTCGCGCCGGCGGGGCGCAGGCATTAACCCCTTTTTGGCCGCAGCACCGTTATAAGAACAACCGTGAAAAAATCCGAACCCGCACACGCTCCGGATTTCATCTGGCCGGTCCGCGTGTACTACGAAGACACCGATGCGGCCGGCGTGGTGTTCTATGCGAACTATCTCAAGTTCATGGAGCGCGCGCGCACCGAATGGCTGCGCTCGCTCGGCTTCGAGCAGACGACGCTGATGCACGAGCACAACGTCGTGTTCGTCGTGCGCTCGCTTGCGGTCGAATATCTGCGGCCCGCAGTGTTCAACGACGCGCTCGAGATCACGGTGACGCTGACCGGGACGCGCGGCAGCCTGCTGGAAATTTCACAAGCCGTGCGCCGCGGACAACGCGTGCTCGTCAGCGGCGACGTGAGGGTGGCCTGCGTCAACACGCAGTCATTCAAGCCCGTTAGAATACCGCCAGCCATACTCGATAAACTTGCGACGAGGAAAGCATGAATGTAACGCACGATATGTCGGTCTTGAGCCTGATCACCGGCGCCAGCGTGCTGGTGCAGCTCGTGATGCTCGGACTTCTGCTGTGCTCGGTATTCTCGTGGTACTACATTTTCCTAAAGGTTTTCACGTTCAAGCGCGCGGCGAAGCAGTCCGACAAGTTCGAAAAGGATTTCTGGAGCGGCGGCGATCTCAACGAACTCTTCCAGCGCGCCGTCAATTCGCGCGACGCGTCGGGTGCGATGGAGCGCCTGTTCGAATCGGGTTTTCGCGAATTCACCAAGCTGCGCAAGCAACCGGGGCAGGGTTCGGCGCAAAACATCGCGGTGGTGATGGATGGAACGCGGCGTGCGATGCGCGCGACGTATCAGCGCGAAATGGAAGAACTCGAATCGCACCTGTCGTTCCTGGCGTCAGTCGGCTCGGTGAGTCCCTACGTCGGGCTGTTCGGCACCGTGTGGGGCATCATGAATTCGTTCCGCGGTCTCGCCCAGGTGGCACAGGCAACATTAGGCACCGTCGCGCCCGGCATCGCCGAAGCGCTGATCGCGACCGCTATGGGCCTCTTCGCCGCGATCCCCGCAGTGGTCGCATACAACCGTTTTGCCGAGGACCTCAACCGGCTCGCCACGCGGTTCGATTCGTTCATGGAAGAATTTTCCAACATCCTCCAGCGTCAGGTCAGAGCTAACGGCCAACATGCTGATCGAAAAACGCCGCAGCCGGCGGCTGATGAACCAGATCAACGTCGTGCCGTATATCGACGTGATGCTGGTCCTGCTGGTGATATTCATGGTCACCGCGCCCCTGATCAATCCGGGCCAGGTCGAGCTGCCGTCGATCGGCAAATCGTCGAACCCGCCGGTGGCGCCGATGGAAGTGTCGATCCGCACCGATCAGAGCTTATGGCTGCGCGACCGCGCCGCGGGCGGTGACGACCGCAAGGTGTCGCGCAACGATCTCGTCGCGGCCGTCAAGCAGAAACAGGCGAAGAATCCGGAGCAGGCCGTGGTCATCGCCGCCGACAAGGACGTGCGCTACGAGTCCGTCCTGGACGTGATGGACATGCTGCAGCAGAACCAGGTCAAAAAAGTCGGCTTGATGGTAAAGCCGCGCGCGCAATAGGATAAACGCCTCGCGGCATGTATTACGCCCACGCCCATACGACCTCCAGAGAGCGGGTAATCTCGGGCGCGTTTGCGTCCACGATGCACGTGTTGTTCATCGCGCTGCTCGTGTTCGGCGTCAACTGGCAGAAGAAGGTCGAGCCGCAGGTCAACGTCGTCGATTTGTGGAGCCCGCCGTCGCCGGCAGAAACTAAGGCCGTGGCGCCGCCGCCACCGGCGCCCGAACCGCCTAAGCCCGTGGTCAAGCCGGAGCCGAAAGTCGAGCCGACGCCCCCGAAGCCGGTCGCCAAGCCGGAAGCGGCAAAGCCCGATATCGCGCTCAAGGAAAAGGAAAAAATCGAGAAGGAACGCCGCGTCGCCGAAGAGAAGCAGAAGGCAGAGAAGAAGCGTGAAGTGGAAGCGGCGGCCGCGCAGAAATCGCAACAGGCCGAAGCACAGCGGCTAGCCAAGGAGCAGGCGGAAGCGCAGCAGGCGATGGCGGCACAAGCGGCAGCCGCGCGGAAAAATGAGCTCGACAAGTATCGGAAGGGCATCAGCGACAAGATTAAGAGCCGCATTGTGCGGCCGCCGAATCTGCAAGGCAACGAGGAGTCCGAGTTCGACATTGTGGTGCTGCCGGACGGCAATGTGCTGGGCGTGAAATTGAAGAAGCCGAGTGGCAATCCCGCTTATGACAACGCGGTCGAGCGCGCGATCAGCAGGGCGCAACCGCTGCCGATGCCGCCTGATCCGGCGCTATTAAAGGATTTCCGGGAACTAAATCTTAAGTTCAGGGCTCAAGAGTAGGACGAATCTCGCGTAAAATACCGCGCAATGAACAATAAAAACCTGCGTTTACTGTTCTTGGTGTTGATGATGGCCTTCAGCGTCGGCGTCCACGCCCAGCTGAAGATCGAAATCACCGGATTCGGATCCAACCAGTCCCCGATCGCGATTCTGCCGTTGAAAGGCGAGGAGGGGCTGCCGCAAAAAGTCACCGAAATCGTCGCCGCCGATCTGAACCGCAGCGGTTATTTCAAAATCATCGACAGCGGCGGGGTCAACCCAGTGCCGTCCGAACCTTCGGAGCTGCAATTTCCCACATGGAAAACACGCGGCGCTGACCACGTAGTCATCGGCAGCGCATCGCCCATGCCCAATGGCAACTGGGATGTGCGCTTCCGCCTGATGGATGTTGCCAAGCAGACGCAGGTCACAGGCTTCGCGTACCAGGTCGCCGCTACCCAATTACGCAACACCGCGCATAAGATCGCTGATGCGATATACGAAAAAATAACCGGCGATATCGGCGTCTTCAGTACGCGAATCACGTACGTGGTTCGACGCGGCACACGGTTCGAATTGCAGGTCGCGGACGCCGACGGTTTTGGGTCGCAAACGGTGCTCGCCTCCAACGAGCCGATCATTTCGCCGTCGTGGGCGCCCGATGGCAACCGGATCGCGTACGTGTCGTTCGAGCGCAAAAAACCGATCGTCTATATCCAGTCGCTGGTTACAGGGCAGCGTACGGTCGCCGCGAATTTCAAAGGCAGCAACAGCGCGCCGGCCTGGTCGCCCGATGGCCGGCGGCTCGCGGTGGTGCTCTCGAAGGACGGCAATTCGCAGATTTATCTCGTGAATACGGACGGCAGCAATGTCGTGCGGCTGACCAATACAAGCACGATCGACACCGAGCCAAATTTTTCGCCGGACGGCCAGCACGTGATCTTCACCTCGGACCGCGGCGGCAGTCCGCAGATTTATCGCGTATCCGTGTCGGGCGGCACGCCCGAGCGGCTCACGTTCGACGGTACTTACAATGTCTCGCCGCGATATGCGCCCGACGGAAAATCTTTCGCGTTTATTCAGCGCAGCGGTGGCCGTTTTAACGTCGCCACGCAGGATTTTGGCAACAGGCAGATGACATCCTTGACGGACGGCAGCGTCGACGAATCCCCCACGTTTGCACCCAACAGCCGCATCATCCTCTACGCAAGCGAGGTGAAGGGGCGTGGTATATTATCCGCGGTATCAAGCGATGGCCGCGTGCGCCAGCGGTTCAGCGCAGAGTCGGGCGACGTGCGTGAACCGGCGTGGGGACCACTGATCAAAAACCCATGACAAGGAGCGATACCCAATGAAAAAATTATTGTTAAGCCTGGCGCTGCTGGGCTTACTTGTAGGCTGCTCGAGCACGGACACGCAGAAGTCCGCCGACGTTACCGAATTAAAGCCCAGCGTCACGCCGCCGGTTGAACCGACAAAGCCGCCGCCGCCGACCGCCACCACCCAGCCGCTTACGCCGCCGGACACCAAAGGCGGCGATCCGCTCGATCCGCTTAACCCCAAGAGCATGCTCAATCAGCAGCGCAGCGTGTTTTTCGATTACGACAGCTTCGTGATCAAGGACGAGTACAAGCCCATGGTGACCGCCCACTCGCGGTATCTGACCTCGAACCCGAAGCAGAAGATCACGATCGAAGGCAACACCGACGAGCGCGGCAGCCGCGAATACAATATTGCGCTCGGCCAGAAGCGCGCCGACAGCGTGCGCCAGATGATGGTAATACTGGGCGTCAAGGAAGACCAGATCGAGACCGTGAGTTTCGGTGAAGAAAAACCGCGCAACCAGGGGCACGACGAGGCGGCATTCGCGCAAAACCGCCGCGCCGATATCCGTTACGCGGGCGACAAGTAAACGCGTCTGGATGGAAAAAACCGTGCGTCAGCACATAAACCGCGTCGCAAAGTGCGGCGCGGTTTTGCTTTTTGCCGCGATCGGCGCGACCGCGCACGCCGGCATGTTCGATGACGACGAAGCGCGCAAGCAAATCGCCGCCGAGCGCAAGCGCATCGATGACGTCAAGGCGCAGCAGCAGGCGGTCGACGCGCGGCTCAACAAGATGGAAGAGGCGTTCAAAAGCCAGGCGCTGCTCGACCTCTTCAGCCAGATCGAAGCGTTGAAGCTCGAGATGAACAAGCTGCGCGGCCAGATCGAGGTCCTCAACAACAACGTCGAGAACACCAGCAAGCGCCAGCGCGACATGTATCTGGATCTCGATACGCGCATGCGCCGGTTCGAGCAGCAGGGCAGCGGCGCGCCCGCGGCAGAAGCGCCCGCCGGCGCGGCGGCCGCTGCCGCGGCAACCGCGCCCCCGGCAGCAGGCGCCGCCGCTGCGCCACCCGCGGGTTCCCCCCCGGTTGCCGTCGCCAACGTCGATGCCGGCGCCGAGACGCGCGCATACGAGGCAGCCCAGGGCCAGCGCCGCGTCGGCAACTACCAGGGCGCGATCGTGGCCTTCCAGAATTTCATCAAGCAATACCCGAAGAGCAACTTAGCGCCGCGCGCGCGGTACTGGATCGGCGATTCGTACTTCAACCTGCGCGATTTCAAGCTCGCGATCGGCAGCCAGCAGACGCTGCTCAAGGCCTATCCCGACAGCCCGACCGTGCCGGACGCGATGCTCAATATCGCGAGCTCGCAGATCGAGATGGGCGAATCGGCGGTCGGCCGCAGGACGCTCGAAGAACTGGTCGCCAAATATCCGGTCAGCGAGGCCGCGGAGAAGGCGAAACGCCGCATCACCGGGCTGAATGCATCCGGGCCGGCGGCTACGGCTGCGCCGGCCGGCAAGCCCTAGGCTTGCGCCCGGTGAGGGGTGAGGCGTGAGGCGTGAGGAAAAACCCGCCACCGCCGCACAGGCGGATTGCGCAGTCGCTGACGACGTAAATGTCGCCGCGACCCTGCGCATCACCGAGATCTTTTTTTCCCTGCAGGGCGAAACCAGCCGCACGGGCCTGCCCACCGTCTTCATTCGCCTGACCGGCTGCCCGCTGCGCTGCGGTTATTGCGACACTGCGTACGCATTTCACGGCGGCAGCACCATGACCGTAGCGGCCGTGCTCGACGCCATGGCGACCTATCGCACGCGTTACGTGACCGTTACCGGCGGTGAGCCGCTCGCGCAAAAGAACTGTCATGGCCTCCTGTCGGCGCTGTGCGAGCGCGGTTATTCGGTCTCGCTCGAAACCAGCGGCGCACTCGACGTTCGGCGGTCGATTCGCGGGTGTCGCGCATACTCGACATCAAGACGCCGGGCTCGGGCGAGGTAGCGAAAAACCTGTGGGCCAACCTTGCCCATCTCAACGCGCAGGACGAAATCAAATTCGTGCTGTGCGGTGAAGCGGATTACCGGTGGGCCCGCGAGCAGCTCGAGGAGCGGGACCTGGCCGCCATTTGCCCCGTGCTGTTCTCGCCGTCGTATCGCGACCTCGACGCCCGGCAGCTCGCCGACTGGATATTGCGCGATCAGCTGCCGGTGCGTCTGCAAACGCAGTTGCACAAACAATTATGGGGCGAGCAGCCGGGCCGCTAGGCCGCGGCTCGCACAGCGATGGTGTGGCTCGCGCTCGCCAACCTCGTCATCGTCGCGGCGGCGATGTTTATTCTGGTGCGGGGCAACCGCTCGATCCGGTTCCTGCGCGAACTGCCCGGGAACCTGCCTTCAACGCCGCCGCGGGTATCCATTATCGTCGCCGCGCGCAACGAAGAAACGAACCTCGAAGCAGCGCTCGAGTCCCTGCTCGCGCAGGACTATCCCGACCTCGAACTGACGGTCGTCGACGATCGCTCCAGCGACGCCACGCCGGCCATTCTTGCGCGTGTCCAGGCGCGCGATGCGCGGCTGCGCGTAGTGCGCATCGACAGGTTGCCCGCCGGCTGGCTCGGCAAGAACTACGCGCTCGAGCGCGGAGCAGCGGCCGCGTCGGGCGACATTCTCGTGTTTGCCGACGCGGATGTCGTCATGCGCGCGGACGCCGTTCGTCGCGCGGTCGCGCACGCGCTTGCCGCATCCCGCGATCACCTTGCCATCACCCCCGAGATGATCGCGCCGGGCGTCATGCTCGGCACGTTCATGAGCGCGTTCACCATGTATTTTTCGCTTTACGCGCGTCCCTGGAAGGCCAGCGATCCGCAGAGCCGCTGCTTTATCGGAATCGGCGCATTCAACCTGGTGCGCGCAGGCGTTTATCGCGCGGTCGGCGGGCATGCGCGTATCGCCATGCGGCCGGACGATGACATCAAGCTCGGCAAGATCATCAAGGACGCAGGGTACTCGCAGGAGATGCTATTCGGGCGCGGCATGATAGGCGTCGAGTGGTATCCGACGATCGCTGCGCTCGCGCGCGGGCTCGAGAAAAACACGCTCGCTGGCGTCGAGTACAGCGTCGCCGCCATTCTGGCCGGCGCCGTCGCGCAGGCCGCCTTGTTCGTATGGCCGTTCGTGGCGCTCGCCTGCACGTCGGGCGCCGTGCTCGCGCTGAATGCGGCCACCTGCGTGCTGCTCGTGGCGGCGTGCATCGACCAGACGCGCTACGTCGGCGTCTCACGCTGGCATGCGGCCGGGCTGCCGGTCGCCACCGTGCTGTTTATCTGGATACTGCTGCGCGCCACGTTTGTGACGCTGCGGGACGACGGCATCAACTGGCGCGGCACGCATTATCCGCTGGCTGCGCTGAAAGCGAACCGGGTCTAGATGCCTGGCATGCCTAACGCAGTGGTGCTCCTCTCCGGCGGCCTTGATTCGGCCACCGTGCTCGCGATGGCGCGCGAGGCCGGGTACGACTGCTACTGCCTGTCGATCGATTACGGCCAGCGCCACCGGGCCGAACTCGCGGCCGCGGCGCGCGTCGCACGCGCGCTCGGCGCGCGCGAACACCGTGTTACGACGCTCGATCTCGCCGCGTTCGGCGGCTCGGCGCTGACCGACACCCGCATAGCAGTGCCCATCTCGGGCATCGGGACGGGCATACCGGTCACCTACGTGCCGGCGCGCAACACGATAATGCTGTCGTTGGCGCTTGCGTGGGCGGAAGTGCTCGGCGCGCGCGATATCTTTTTCGGCGCCAATGCGGTCGATTATTCGGGCTATCCGGATTGCCGGCCCGCTTATATGCGCGCATTCGAAACGATGGCGAATCTCGCGACCAAGGCAGCCGTCGAAGGCGCGAAGCTGACGCTGCATACGCCGATCATTGATCTCAAAAAGGCGGATATCATCCGCCGCGGCAGCGCGCTCGGGGTCGACTACGCGCTCACCGTATCGTGCTACCAGGCCGATCAAGACGGCCGCGCATGCGGCGTGTGCGACTCGTGCCGTTTGCGCAAAGCCGGTTTCGCGTCAGCCGGCATCGCCGACCCCACGCGTTACGCGACTTAGCGGGCGGGCTATTCTTTAAGCCGGCGCGGCGTTCACCGGACGGCGAGGCAACGAAGTTGCGCAAAGCTCGCTAGAATGTGCGCACTTTACACGCGGGGAATTCATGGAAGCCATCGGTAATCCGGGCGTAACCGTTGCGTGGTGCGGCTTCGCGCTCGGCCTGGTGTTCGGCGCAGTCGGCAACAAGGTCAATTTCTGCACGATGGGCGCCGTCTCCGACGTCGTCAACATCGGCGACTGGGGCCGCATGCGCATGTGGCTGCTGGCCATAGCGGTGGCGATCGTGGGCTCGTACGCACTGTGGCGCGCGGGCGTGGTCGACCTCTCGAAGTCGATTTACACCGCGCCGAATTTCACCTGGCTGTCGTTCGCCGTCGGCGGCTTCCTGTTCGGCGTCGGCATGACGCTCGGCTCGGGCTGCGGCAGCAAGACGCTGATCCGCATCGGCGGCGGCAATCTGAAATCGCTGGTCGTGTACGTGTTTCTCGCCATTTCCGCGTATATGACGCTGCGCGGACTGTTCGGCCAGTTTCGCGTGTCCGTGCTGCAGCCGGTCGCCGTCAACTTCGCGGCCTACGGCTTGAAGGGTCAGGATCTGCCGTCGCTGCTGGCGGGCACCGGCATCGCCCTCGAGACCTTGCGCGTCGTCGTGCCGGCCATCGTTGCGGCGGCGCTGCTCATCTTCATATTGAAAGACCGCGAATTCCGCGCGAGCGCGGATCACCTGGTCGGTGGCGTGGTCGTCGGCCTGATCGTCGTCGCCGGCTGGTACGTGACCGCGCGGCTCGGTTACCGCGAAAATCCGGATACGCTCGAGATGACATTCTTCGGCACCAACACGCGCGCGGCCGAATCCGTTTCGTTCGTCGCGCCGCTCGCGTACACGCTCGAGCTCCTGATGCTGTGGACGGACAAGTCGCTCACCATCACGTTCGGCATCATGGCGGCGCTGGGCGTCGTCATAGGCTCGTTCGCGTACGCGATTGCGAGCAGGACGTTCCGCTGGGAAGGCTTCACGACGATCCCCGACCTCGCCAATCACATCGCCGGCGGCATCCTGATGGGGTTCGGCGGCATCACCGCGCTCGGCTGCACGATAGGCCAGGGCATCAGCGGGTTTTCGACGCTCGCGCTCGGCTCGATCCTGACGTTCGGCGCGATCGTCGCCGGCTCGGCGGCGACGATGAAATACCAGTACTGGAAAATGCTGCGCGAAGAATAAAGCGGGCGCGCGCGCCCGCTTTATTCGTAGGCACAAGCCGCCTAGTCGAGCGGTTCGAGCTTGATGATGGACGCGCCGTGGTTGCTGCCGACCCAGAACGTCGGGCGCGCAGTCGTGTTGTCCACGTACACGCGGCGTATGTTGGTGAATCGCGGCAGCAGGTAGTCGACGGTTTTGCCGGTCTTGGGGTCGAGCCGCACGATGCGGTCGTTGATCATGGAGCCCGTCCAGACCTCGCCGTTCTTGTCGAGCGCCACGTCGTAGGGTTGAGTCCACGGCGTGGTCGTCATCGGCCATTCCACGAATTTCTCGGTCTTGGTGTCGAACATGCCGATCTTGTTGCCGCGATATTGCGCGAACCACAGACGGTCCTGCTCGTCCATCACCGCGCGCCGCGGGCCCGAAGCTTTGGTCGGGGTCTCGTGCAGCGTAATTTTGCCGGTCTTAGCGTCGATGCGGCCGATGTGCTCCTTGCCGATGTCGGTGAAGTAAACGTTGTTCTTGCGAATCGCCGATAACGTCGTAAATATTGTGCCCGACCGGCGACGCCTTGAACGGCTCCCACGTTTCCCACGTGCCGGTCTTGAGATCCACGCGGTGCACGCCGCCGACGCCGTTGTTCTGCGTCCAGATCTTGCCGTCGACATCGAGCGTCATCGGGCTCGTCATATTGACCTGGGAGTTCGCGCGATTGAGTTCCGGCGGCAGGTTCCACACCTGCATTTTCTCCGTCTTGGGCTCGAACTTCATGATCGCGCCCTGGTACATCATGCCCGCCCACAGATTGCCTTCCTTGTCGGAGCGCAGCGACAGGAGTCCTTGCGGCGAGCCCTTTTTCGGTTCCGGCACCGGGTACTCGGTCACCTTGCCCGTCTTCGGATCGAGCTTGCCGATCGACTGCTCGCCGAAATTGGAATACCACGCGACGCCGGAAGCATCGAGTATCACGTCATGCGGCTCTATGGTCGGGCGCGGCAGATCGTATTCCGTCATGATGACCTGGGTCGCGCGGCCGCTGGGGCGCGGGAACGTTTTCAGCGGATAGTCCCACCCCGAACCGTGGCTTTGGTTGACGGTCGCGAGCCACTGGGCCTGCGCGCGCTGCACTTTAATCTGGTCTTCGCCGACCAGGTCGGTGTCACGCGTGGTGAGCCGTTTCTGCGGCCGCAGCGGCGTGCTCTGATTAGCGTAAGTCCCCATGCGCTGCACGGTCGTCAAAAACCCTTCGGTATCGTAAGTCGAACGCGCGATGCGCTCGATCGTGTGGCAGCCCACGCAGCCGAGCAGGGTTTTCTTCTGCTGCTCGGTGCCGGTCATGCTCGCGATCCATTCGCCGTTCGTCAGCTGTGCCGCGAGGTCCTGCGCCTTGCGCAGGTTGAGATCGAGCGACGTGGGCTGCTGCGCGGAAACTTCGGCAGTCACCCGGCCGGTGAGGTCATAGCCGGCCGCACGGATTCGCATTGCGTACTGGCCGGCATCGATCTTCGCGCGCGGAAAGCGATAGCGGCCCTGTGCGTCGGTGACGACGGTGATCGTGATGTTGGTGCCGTTCTTTTTGGCGCTGACCAGCACGCCTTCCATCGCGCCTTCCTCGGCTGAGGTGACGACTCCGGTCAACGCCGCGTCGGCGGATGTCTCCGCCGCGATAGCCGGCAACGCTTGAGCGCCTGCGACTGCGAGCGCCGCGAGCAGCGCGACGACAAAACGATTGGATTGCATGAAATGCCCCTCCTTACAGTTCCGGTTCAGTGCAGGTACGCTCTGCGGCGTATTCGAGCCAAGTTGCCACGTTAATCATAGTCCTATTTTGGGCGGCGTCTGCGCGATCGCGCGAATAGGCGCCAGCCTGCCTATGCGGCGGTTTTCAACTGCACAGCCGCGTGCCGGTCGCGACGGGATGAAGGCGCCAAGTACCCGAAATTCCGTCGCAAATTGGCCGCGCGGACCGCGGTTAAATTGACCCGGTCGCGCGTAACCGGTAAAATTCGCGCCTTTTGCGGGCGGTTAGCTCAGCCGGTAGAGCAGCGGACTTTTAATCCGTTGGTCGCGAGTTCGAATCTCGCACCGCCTACCAATTTCTTGATGTAGCACCTTGTTTGGTGTCGGCCTGACCCTACGCAGTCCGTAGGTCTACAGACCGGAGATACCGACATGGAAATGATGCATCCGCCGCGATTGCCCATCGCGGCAAATCTCAACTTCGGCGAACTGGCCGATACCTATATGCTCGCCTACCGTGGGCGCGATGTTGAGCTTCGCTTACTATGAGCAGGCGGTATCGGAGCAAGCGTCAAATGTCCTGTTAAGCCGCCCCTGACCAAATCAGGTATGTTTAATCGAGATATGACTCCAGCGTATGTGGCGTGTTTTCCTCCGAAAAAATGAACAGTGTCATCCAACTAGCGGTTCCAAAAGTGACGCGTCGCAAGCGACGCGCTCTTGAACCGAGACGTTAGCCACTCTGGAGTCCTAGTATTAATCAATGGTTTGAGTAAAACCCTATGGCTTCTATCCACAAAGAAATGGAAATCGACCGCAGCAAGGAATTTGTTTGGGACGCGATCCGCGATGTAGGTGCTATTCATAAAAGATTGGTACCCGGCTTCGTAGTGGACTGTTACCTCGAAGGTGATTCGCGAATCGTCACCTTCGCAAACGGCATGGTCGCGCGTGAACTTATCGTCGACGTCGACGACAAGACCTGCCGGCACTCTTGGTCGGCTCGCGGCGAGCCCCTCACTCACCATAACGCATCAATACAGGTGTTTTCACGCGGCGACAAAAAATGTCGAGTTGTTTGGATTGCGGATTTGATGCCAAATGAAGTCGCCGAAACCGTTGGTGAAATGATTCAACGTGGTTTAGATACAATGAAAAGAACTCTCGAAAGCAACCCGACCGGTGGCTAACAACGCGATGCACCCGAGCCGCGAATCACGCTTTCGTCCAAGTATGATCTGCAGGTCGCGGCCGGGTGTTCGCCAACCGTTAGTTGGCATAATGCATCGAGTCCAGGGCCGTCAAGCGACGACCAAAACCTTATCCGCCGCTTACCAAACCGCGTGAGCATTGCACGCGCACACGATTGCAAACATGGTTACCCCAAAAAGCTTAAGTAAGCGCCATTCTGCCCTGATCCCTTCTTAGCCTGAAGGTCGAGAGCTTCGGCAAGTAGTCCTCGCGCCTATCGCCGCTGATTGCCGACCGCTACGCGTAGTCGGCAATAGGCGGGGCTATCCGGCAATGCGTCGTAAAGGCCGTTCAGTTCGGCGCAGCCATCCCCGCGAGCGCTGGTGCGACGAGCGGCGATACGAGCTGCCGCGCAGCGGTTTTCCTGCCGCGCCACTGGCCGGGCGCCGCATCGCGCGTTTTGGCAGCCATGTGCTCGGTCACCAGCTCATGGTAGCGGCGTGACGCCAAGGTCATAAAACTGGCGTTCAACTCGCGCAGAGCGGACACCGTGTTCTTGACCGTGGCCACGTCGTGTTTGCCGATGGCATCGAAGAGCTCTTGGCGGATGCCATACCAGCGGGTATAGATATCCTCGACCTGGGTCTTGTGCTGCGGGTCCGCGAACAGAGCCTTGAGCGATTTCTCGCTGAGCTCGGCTCCGCGCGAGGCGGCTTCCGACTCGATGTTGAGAATGGACTGCTTGATGGATTCGCACGCCGTGTCGGCGGCGCCGTTGCCCGCGGCCCGCAGCGACGCGAGGCCGTTCTCGATGGCCTCGAAGCGAAAGCGTGTTCCCATGGATAGTGCCGTCATCATTGTCGCGAGGGGTTGGGGCAGGTCCCCGACTTGGCCGCTGACCTCCTCCACGAAGGCCACGAAGAAGGTCATGGACGCGTCGGAATTGAAGTCCGCGCGGCGCAGCACCGGGCGGTAGGCTTCGCCATCGCCGCCCCGGCACATGGCCTGCACGGGAGGGAACAGGTGCCCGCTGCTCGCCTTGTACACGGCAGCGGTCAGCTGGTCGACCCAGCGGGCGTCGGGCTGCGCTCGCACCTGTGCCTCGATGTCCCTCCATTGCCACGTGCCTTCGGCCAGGCCGAAAACGCTCAGCGACACGGCATTGGAACGGACCGTGGCATCGCCGGGAATGGCGGCAGCCGTGATCTCCTTCGGCCGCTCGACGTGGAGCTCGATGAATTTGTTGAAATGGACTTTGCGCCGAGACACCGGGTTGAACACGCTGCAGATGGCAAACGCCTCGCGCGTGACGGCATCGTTGTCCTGCGCGAAGTACTCGTTGATCGGCGCCGCATGACCCGTGAGGGCAGTGCCGCCGAAGAGATCCTTGAGGAACTGCTTCACCTTGTCGGTGTCGGTCGCCACGGCCTGCAGATGCTTGAGGGGCCGCGGCGGATCCGATTGGGGGCTATGCAGGCAGATCACGCGGCGGAAGTCGTTGCCCCCGATGCTCTGGAACAGCCCCGCCTCATACAGACACCAGTCCCAGGACGCGGATGGCTCGGTGAAGAGCAGCAGCAGTACGTTGGACTCCGCAAGCCGGTCGCCGATCCACTTGTACCAGTCGTCCCCGGCCGTAATTTCCTCCGAGAGGAAGCACTTCACGCTTCTGCCGCCCAGCTTCGACAGGATGCCCTTGATGGTCTTGGCTGCCGTCTCGTATTCGTGCTTGTGGCTGATGAAGATGTTGAGTGTGTCCGACATGTCCGTAGCTCCTCTGAGGGCGTTTACCCGCGCGGAGATACCGGTACAGACTTGCGATATCGCGCGCAACGGGTTTGCGCTGGTTGCGGCACCACTGGCGTGCCGCGCCGCCAACCGGGTCGTTCATCGGCCAAAGCGGTAATTGAAAGGATGGGCACCGCCGGGCGCGCAGTAAATTCCCCGGAAGGACTAGGTCTTTTGGTGCACAGCGGCGGCCGGGAAACCCGGGACGGGCCCGCGCTATCCCTGTGTCGCAAACTGAGGGGTCAGGCTGCATGCTCGCCCGATCCCACAACAGTTCCCGCTTCGACGGGCTTTTCAATTCTCACTGCTGCCGCAGCAACGCCACAGAGCGGCTCGCGCGCTGGAAGCGCAGCAACTCGCCGCGATTTAGATCGCGATTGGCGCGTACTGTAAAGCGATTGGCGCGCAAGGCAAAGCCCTGCGGATCGCTGGCGCATATAGTCCCTGCGTCGGCAACGGTGTCGTCACAAGTCCAATCGTGCAACTAAATTGCGCGTGAATGGGCGGTTGATTCCCGCGCCCTGCGCCGTGTAACCGGCGCGCGGTGGACGGTGACCGCCTGCGCGTTGTGTTGACTTTGTACTCGTGTACAGGGTTTATGCTTTCACCATATTGCGTGTGTAAATGAGTGAACGAAACACCTTAACCATTGGCAAGCTGGCAATTTTAGGCGGCGTGAATGTCCAAACCATACGCTTCTACGAGCGCAGTGGGTTGCTGCCCAAACCTCCGCGCACCAGCTCCGGTTATCGCCAATACGGTCCCGATGCCATACGCAGGTTGCGATTCATCAAACAAGCCCAAGTGCTTGGATTTTCCCTTACTGAAATTGATGAATTGCTTTCACTTCGGAGGAAATCAGGGGCGACGTGCTCAGATGTCCTGCGACGAACTCGCCAAAAGATTGTTGCCATCAACGATAAGGTTAAAAGCCTTCGGCGAATTATCACTGCTTTGACGAAACTGTCAGCCACTTGTGGAAGGAACGGTTCGACGAGCGAATGTCCAATACTCGACGCACTTGAAAGCAGCAAAGATGTTCTCGCTAAAGGTCGATTAAGTGCAGCGTATGTGCAACGCAGATCTTCGTAATGTCGGAAAAGCTCGACTAACGCGTCGGCGCAGTATTCAAAAAAATGGGGTGGTGCAATGATGGAACGAATTGACAACGAACTTGAATGCAGCGCCCGCGAACTACTCGCATATCTCGACACAGAATCGGAGCTTGAAAAAAGCTTGCCGTTTATAGTAAACATTTTCGTTAAAAAAATGCGGGCGGCAGTTTTTGCAAAGGCCGCGCGAACGCTGGAGCCTGCGCAGCGATGCCGTATATATCGACACTGCCGCGGATAAGCTGTTTAGTTGCGTGTGACTTCTAACGGTTTCACGATTGAACAGTGTCGCCACTTGGCGGCCGCGCGTACGACCGTTGCCGATGCCCGAATAAGTCGCAAATTTAAACATATTGGCGGGGGACATGAGGTGGCATCGTCGCGTGATTGTGTGGAAATCTTTTTGGCGCTGACGCAAGCGGAGCGCAATGCGCTTAAGGCGGTGGCCTCCGGTATGGTCGGAACGGTGAGCATTTTGCAGCTGGGCAAGCTCAGGTCCCTTGATCTGGTTCATCACGATGGCAGCAAGATTGCGCTCACGGCGAATGGTGGGGCTGTGGTCGCTTTGGTTGACGGCGCGCGTGGGGACAACTGAGGTCGCTCTGATTCTTCAGGACGGGCTCGAAACGTGTCACTCATCGGACTCGGGCTTTTAATCCGTTGGTCGCGAGTTCGAATCTCGCACCGCCTATGAAATTACAAGGGGTTAGCTTCGGCTAGCCCTTTTGTCTTTTGTAGCTTGTGTCGCATCTGTGCCGCTGAGAAGGTTCGCTACAACCTCCGCATGCTTCACAAAATGCGCCGGTGAAAGATGCGCGTAACGCTTTACCATTTCCGACGACTCCCGAGCCCCCATCTCTTGCACCACGTACAGCGAAGTGCCGTTTTGCACCAACCAGTTTGCCCATGTATGCCGGAGATCGTGCCAACGGGAATCCACGATACCTGCACGTACTAGGGCATTTCGCTATGCTCGTGTATTTGCCCAGCTGACCGGCTTGCCTTGATTGGTGAGCACTCGAACCGAGGGCTTACCTAACTGCCGATGTAAGACGCTGCAGGCCACCGAGGATAGGGAGATATGGATATTCCACTAACGCTAACAAGAAAACTATGCCCAAATTGCAATCCTTGATCGCCTCAACTCGGCACTGAAAAACAATCTTTTGCCACTTACTTTAGATTGACGATATAGTTTTGCAACCGCGTCAATACAACTTTAGAGGGGAACGACATTGAAGCTCTATTACCATCCTGCATCCACTACTTCCCGCATCGTCATGCTCTTTGCTGAGGAGGAGGGCATACAACTCGAGTACAGTGTTGTGGACCTCTTTAGCGGAGCGCATCTGAAGCCGGATTACGCCACCATCAATCCGAGCTGTCTCGTGCCCGTTTTGGAGGATGGCGATTTTCGCCTTACCGAAAGCTCGGCCATAATCAAATATTTGGCGGATAAGAAGGGCTCGGCAGCATACCCAAAGGGTCTCAAAGAACGTGCCCGCGTGAACGAGACTATGGATTGGTTCAACGCGAACTTTTACAAAGACTACGGCTATGGCCTGATTTATTCCCAGCTTTTCCCTCACCACAAACGGCCGTCAGACGAAATTCACACCGGCACGATCGAGTGGGGTAAGACGAATGCGCAGCGCTGGATGAAAATCCTCGATGAGAACATGCTCGGCGAGAAGGCCTATCTCTGCGGCGAAAGAATCACTCTCGCCGATTACTTTGGCGCGGAAATTGTGGCAGTGGGCGATATCATTCGCTGCGACTACTCCCCTTATCCCAATATCGATCGCTGGCTGCGCCGCATGAAAAGCCTTAAAAGTTGGGCCAAGGTGCACGAGGTCGCGGACGGATTCGCGGCGTCCGTGAAGGACAAATCGTTTGTGACGATTTGAGCGCGTGACGAAGAGCGCTTCGATGATACGTAAACTGCACCACAATGCATATCGCTGCCGCGACTCGGAAGAGACGCGACGTTTTTATGAGGATTTTTTAGGTCTCCCACTTGCGCATTCGCTTGAGATCAAGGAAACGAAAAGCGGACGCAAGACCGAAACCCTGCACACGTTCTACCGGCTTGGCGACGGCTCGTATCTTGCCTTCTTTGAAGCGCCCGAGCGCCAATTGTGCCGCTTGCGATGCGTTTGTTACCTATTCCGGCCGGACCGCCCTGACCGGCGACGCTCCGCTCAATGACTTATGGCAGACGGTTACGATCAGCTTTATCAACCCGGCTTCGGGCGCCAACACCGGTCCACGTACGGACTTCAGCTTCCTGCAGGACACGGACAACGATGTGCGTGTGAACGTACCAGAGCCTGAAACGTACGCAATGATGCTCGCGGGTCTCGGCCTGCTCGGTTTTATTGCGCGGCGGAGAATGCGCAACGGCACTACTGCGTGAGCTTTCGCATACCCCCGCTTCGGCGGGGTTTTGTTTTGGGGTCAGCCACAGGCTGGCCTCTTTTTTCTCGCGCAACATTGCCGATTTCAGCGTTCGCAGCAACGGACGGCGCAAAGTAAAGCGCTACAATCCCGGCAATCGTAGCTATTCGCCGAAGGACGTGCCATGACAGCGATAACCGTGATACGCATAGTATTGTTGGTGACGCTTGCTATGGAGACTGCGCTCGCGATGGCCCAGCCGTATCCGAACAAGCCGATTCGTTTCCTGGTCGGCTTCGTCGCCGGCGGCACCAATGACATCGTCGCGCGCGCACTCGCGCAGAAACTGACGGAAACCCTCGGGCAGTCCGTGGTCGTCGAAAACCGCGGTGGCGCGAATACCGCGATCGCAACCGAAGCGGCCGCGCGCGCAGCACCCGACGGCTACACGATCCTGCTTAACGCGCCCGGCCACGCGACCAATCCCGCGCTGATGAAGCTCGCGTTCGACCCGGTCAATGATTTCGCGTTCATCTCGCTCGTCGCCGAAGCGCAAAACATCGTTGTCATGCACCCGTTGTTTCCGCCGCGCAGCGTGCAGGAGCTGATCGCATTGTCGAAGAAGCGTCCCGGCCAGATCAACTTCGCGTCGTCGGGCACGGGTACGACCGTGCACCTTTCGGCCGAATTGTTTCAGCACATGACCGGCACGCGCTGGGTGCACATTCCGTATAAAGGCGGCGGGCCCGCGGTGATCGAGCTTATGGCTGGCCAGACCCAAATCATGTTCGCCAACATGCCCACCGCAATCCAGTATGTGCGTGACGGCCGCCTGCGCGCGCTGGCGGTGACGGGCGCGCGCCGCGCACCCGCTGCGCCCACGCTGCCGACGGTGGCGGAAAGCGGCGTGCCCGGCTATGAAGTGACGGCCTGGTATGGCGTGTCGGCGCCGGCGAAGACGCCGCGCGCGATCGTCGACCGCCTGCATACCGAAATCGTGCGCGCGGTTAATTCACCGGATCTGCGCGAGCGACTGACGACGCAGGGCGCCGACCCGATTCACCTGACGCCCGAGCAGTACACGGTTTTCATCCAGAATGAAATCGCGAAGTGGGCGAAGGTCATCAAGGCCGCGGGCATCAAAGGCGAGTAAGCTCTCCCGGCTAAACTTTTTCGCCGAGCAGCGCGAGCGCGTTCAGGCCGAGCACGCGATCGCGGTCCGCGGCGGTCAGGCCGCGCACCGTATCCAGGCGCGCGAGCGGATTTTCCTCGCCCATGTCGAACGGCGCATCGGTGCCGAGCGTGACGCGGTCGGCGCCGACCTGCTCGATCAGAAACGCGAGCGCCTTGTCGTCGTGAGTCAGCGCATCGAAATAAAATTGGCGCATGAGGTCGCGCGGCGAGGACGCCTTGTTCACGTGCGGCTCCTTGCGCACCGCATAACCATGCGCGAGCCGCCCGATCTGATAGGGGAGATAGCCGCCGCCGTGGGCGAGCACGAACCGCAGGTCCGGCAATTCGTCCAGCGCGCCGCTGAACATCAGGTGGGCCGCCATCGTCACCGTGTCGAGCGGAAAACCCACCAGGTTGGAAAGATAGTAGGGCTCGAGTCCGCATCGTTCGCCGGTGAAATGCGGATGCGTGAAGATGAAAACCTTCAACTCCTGCGCGCGCTTCAACACCGGGCGATAGCGTTTTTCCGCGAGCTGGTCGCCCACGATCGTGCAGCCGAGCTCGATCGAGCGAAAGCCGTGGTCTTTGACGACGCGCTCGAGTTCGGCGACGGCGGCATCGGCATTCTGCATCGGCAGCGTCGCCATGCCGCGCAGCCGCTCGGGTCGCCTGGCCACCATGTTCGCAACGCCGTCGTTGATCACGCGCGTCGCCCGGATCGCCGGGTCGGCATCGAGATTGTAAAAATAAATCATCGGCGTCGGCGAGATCACCGAAATGTCCAGCCCCTTGCGATCCATGCCCGCAACTTTCGCGTCGGCATCGAAGAATTCGTCGAACAGCGGGCTTACATGGCCGTCGTCGCGCAGCAGGCGCTCGCCGGCTGGCGTTGCGGCGAAATGCATGCCGTAATCATGCGGGCGCGCACGAATGAGATCGAGCATTTCGCGCGGGAAGACGTGGCTGTGCACGTCGATACGCGGGGTCTTGGCCATCAGGTATTTCCTCCATAATTCATTGCAATATTTACCGGGGGTGCGATGCGGCAGCGCGCCATTCTAGCTCGCGGTTGACCGCAATTGAATCGCTTTTAAAGGTGTGCTACCGTCCCATCTCGCTGTAAAGGATCCGCTGTCAACAACATCAAATCAGGCCATTCGGAGAAAGCTCATGCTGAACGCTAAGACAAGATTTGTGCTGATATCGACACTCGCGCTCGTCACTTTGGGGATTGGCGGATGCGCCGATCCCCAGAAAAACCGAATGACGTTTTTCGTGACGAGCGTCGGCAGCGGCAAGGGCGCGGATCTCGGGGGTTTGGCCGGGGCGGATCAACACTGCCAGAATCTGGCCAAGGCAGTTGGCGCGGGCAATCGAACCTGGCGTGCTTATCTCAGCACCGCCTCGACCGCGACGACGCCGGGCATCAACGCGATCGACCGCATCGGCCGCGGGCCGTGGCAGAACGCCAAGGGCGCCGTCATCGCGACCGACATCGAAAATCTGCACGGCGCGACCAACATCACCAAGCAGACCAATCTCACTGAGAAGGGTACTGTGGTCAACGGGCGCGGCGACACGCCGAACACGCACGACATTCTCACGGGCTCGCAGACCAATGGCCTCGCATTTCCCGCCGGCACCGAGTTGACTTGCGGCAACTACACCAAGAGCGGTGACGGCTCGGTGCAGTTGGGACATAGCGATCGGCAGGGATTGACCGACGATTATTACGCGCGGTCGTGGAATTCCTCGCACGCCTCCCGTGGCTGCAGCCAGCCCGCACTGGTGAGTACCGGCGGTGCGGGATTGTTCTACTGCTTTGCCACCAACTAAGCGCTCGTTGCCGATAAAAAAAGGGGCGGGTGGCCCCTTTTTTATTGCCTGAGCAGTCAGCCCGTTATTCCGCCGGCGGCGCGCGCAGCACTATGCGCACGAGCTCGGGCACGCTTTGGACCTGCAGTTTTTCCATTACCCGCGCTTTATGGACTTCGACGGTGCGTGGACTAATGCCGAGCGTTTCCGCGATTTCGCGGTTGTGGCAGCCCTTCGCGACCAGTTCCATCACCTGGCGCTCGCGCCCGGTCAATACGCTCAAGCGCTGCCTCGCACCCTCGGCTTCCATCCCCGCGCGCCGGCGCGCCGCATCGGCATCGAGCGCCGTGCGCACCGCCGCCAGCAGAGCCGTGGGATCGACGGGTTTCTCCAGAAAATCGACGGCGCCGGACTTGAGCGCCGATCTCACGGTCGTGATGTCGCCATGCGCGGTCATGATGATCACCGGCAGGGCGAGCCCCTGGCGGCGCAGCGACTCCTGCAGCTCGAGCCCGTCCATGCCCGGCATTCTCACGTCAAGCAGCAGGCACCCCGCCCATGACGGCTGGTAAATGCGCAGGAAATCCTCCGCGCAACTGAACGACTGGGTGCGAAATCCCTGCAGCCCGAGCAGGAGACCGAGCGAATCGCGCACGGCGGCATCGTCCTCGACGATAAATACGGTCTGTTCGGCTGGCGTCATGGTGAGATCGCCTATTATCCTCTAGCGCACGCGCAAAATTAATGCCAAGGTCATTTTTCCATCCTCAACTATAGCGGTTCGCGCGCGGGCGGCCGCCGCCAGGCAAATGCCGTTGCGGCCACGTTGCCTAAAGCCAATGGAGCGTGCGGACATTTTCCGGCAAGCGCAATCCGATGTTGAGCAGCATAACCCGATGGCCGAGCAGCACCACGCTGCCTTTCAACCGGTTGTTGCCGGTGTCGCTGTATTCGAAATCGTACGCGCGTTGCAGCTTCACGTGGCCGTCGTCATCGCGTTTTAGCTTCAGGTTCGCAATTGCCACGGTGTCATCGAGCAGCAACAACGCTTCCGCGGTGCAGGCCGCGCGGGCGGCGCGAACGGCGACCTCGCGCGCTTTCAGACTGTCCAGCCACAACCAGACGACTCCCGCGAATACGACGAGACTCAAAATTTCAAGGACGGGCATCGCTCCATCCAGCGCTTACTTCTTGGCGCGCGAACGGCACGCGAACGGCAAAAAGCTCGCCGGGATATTGGTCTGGTTCTGCCCGTGCAGCGTCATTTTCTCGGGGGCCTCGGCGTAACCGCAGACCCACGTCACGGGCACGATAGGCGCATCTTCCACGACTGCCGCGCGGAGCGTCAATAGCTTGCCGTTAATGACGCCGTTGGCCCGGTTGCCGAACGTAATGTGTATCGAGCCGTCCTGCACCGCGACGGAGCTGACTGAATCGCTGACGATCTTGTCGGCAGGCGGCAGGCCCGCGGCGGCATTGTTCGGCGGGAAGGTCTGCAGCATAGTCCACGCGACAGCGTTGGGCGTTTTAGCTATATCGGCGAGCGGCAATGCTTTGTTGATCTGATCCCGGATGATCTGGTCCTGGAAGCTCGGCGCCGCCATTAAAGCGAGAATGGCGATTACGACGACTACCACCATCATTTCCACCAGCGTAAAACCGGTGCGCGGAGTCGTCATGTTAAGAGTGCCTAACATTGTGAAACACATGTGCATTGCATTATGTTAGGCGCTTTAGTGCGCCCGGTATGAGGCAAACACGCTTTGCGCAGGTGCGTAGTCGAGGTCGCAATGATAACGGATAGAGGGTTGGCCGGTGGGTAGTGCGAAAGCGACTCTCCGCTGGCGGCCGGCAGACGGAATACGCAGCGCTCAGGCGCGCGTGATTATTTTTTCGTGGGCGCCAAGTGCACGAGCGCGGCAGTGCCGAAAGCCGAACCGCCGAATCGCTCCGCCACTGCGTACGTTTGCTCGCGCCGCGACATTTCAATCACGGCAAACGGCGAAGGTTGCCGGTGTACTTTAACCGAAGCGACGCGGCCATACACCGCACAGCTCTCCGTGATCGAGCGTTCGACGAGAATGTCGTCGCCTTCGAGGTCGACTTCCAGCATTGTTTCTCCCAATTGCTTATGGTTACGTAGATGCTGCCTAAACGGGTCAAATCTCAGCAAAATGTGGGCCACATTGACCACGCGGCGCCAAACTCGCGTGTAGCGGGCGAATTGGGGCGGTTCGCCGGCCAGCGCATGCAAAGAAAGCGCACGTGCCGTCGAAATCGAGACAACGGATGTTGAGAATTCGATAACGCGCGCCGCCGGCGTTGCCGATCATTAGAGCATTTCGAGCGCATGCGGTCCGCGCGGCGGAGGGAACAGCCGATCGAGCTCGGCGAGTTCCACTGCCGTCAGCGCATGGTCGAGGGCGCCAAGATTTTCGCGCAACCGCTCGCGGCGGCCGGATTTGGGGATGACTATGACGTCGTCACGCGCGAGCAGCCACGCGAGCGCGGCCTGGGCCGGCGTCATGCCGTGGTTGCGCGCGAATGCCGCGAGCTGCTTGTTCTTGAGCAAGCGCGCCTGCTCGAGCGGCGAATAGGCCATCACCGGTATGTGCCGCTCGCGCAGCCATGCCAGCAGGTCCCATTCGATGCCGCGCCGCGCGAGGTTGTAGAGCAACTGGTTTGTCGCAATTTCATTGCCACCGGCGAGCTGCGCTATGTCCTGCATGTCGGTAAGATCGAGGTTGGAAACGCCATAGTGGCGGATTTTGCCGGCATTCTTCAGGGCGACCAGCGCCTCAAGCGTTTCCGCGAACGGTACGCTGCCCCGCCAATGCAGGAGATATAAGTCGAGCCGGTCGGTCTGCAAACGCTTGAGGCTTTGTTCGCACGCGGAGACGGTGCCGCGGCGCGTTGCGTGTTCGGGCAGAACCTTGCTGACGAGAAAGACTTCGTCGCGCCGGCCGGCGATTGCCTCGCCGACCAATTGTTCCGCGCGGCCGTCCCCGTACATTTCCGCGGTGTCGATGAGCGTTGCGCCAAGATCGAGACCGAGCCTCAACGTCGCGATTTCCTCGGCGCGCGTCGCGCGCTCATCGCCCATGAACCACGTGCCTTGCCCGAAGGCGGGCACGCGCTCGCCGGACGGCAGGGCAACGGTTTTCACGGCACGGTCAACCGCAGGCGCGCACTACGCGGGGTTTAACCGCACGCGCCGATAGCGCCGCACGCGGTGCAGAATTCGCAGCCGTCCTTTTTGATGACCGCGGAGTTGCCGCATTCCGTGCACAGCCGGCCGCCGGGCGCGGGACGGTATTCGCTCGCCGCGCGGCGATCGTCATCGGGGACTTCGAGCACGCCCATGTCGCTGACCGGAAAGCCGCGCTCGTCCAGTATGCCGAGCATCGCGTAGCGATGAATGATGAGGCGCGCCACGTACGCGACGGTGCTCGGGAAGTTTTCCTGGCGCTCGGCACCCGGCACGCGCGCCATGAAATCGCCGAGCGGCTCGTCATAGGTCAGCAGCTTGCGCAGCTTCATGCCGATCCACGCGGGATCGATCACGCGCATGTCGAGCGACAGGAGCTTGCATAGGCCGTCGAGCGCCTTGGGATACATGCCCGCCATCCACATCGAGTACGGACGGCGCTGGCCGTTGGGCAGCACGAGCTCCTTCAGCATCAGCACGAAATCGTCTTCCGAGCTCGGGTTGTAGACGTCCACCGTCCACGACATCGTGCCGTCGGTGCCGGTCTTGGGTTCCTTCTTCGCGAACAACGCGTCGAGCACCGGCGATTTGCCGCCGGCTTCGACCAGCGCGCCCAGCTTGTCGACGCGATAGCGCACGATGCGGGCAAATGCCGCGACGATGCTCGGCACGCGCAGCGGCTTGCCCTCGGGCGGCATCGCGCAATCGAACGCGTCGCCGCCGGTGCGCGCGAGCAGGTCGAGCTTCATGCGCAGCCATTTCGCGTCGAGCGCGCGCATGTCCATCGACATCGTCTTGGCGATCGCGCCCAGCCCGCGCGGCTGCTCGTTGCCGTTGATCCAGACTTCGAACGGATACGGCGCGCCGTTTTCCACGTGACCGACGAAAATCGCGAAGCGGCCGAACGGCGATTCGACCATGTAGGTCCACGCCGCATTGCCCGCGGGCAGCACTGGCCGGCCCGGCCAGCGCAGGCTCAGGAGCGCGGGCTCGGGCGCGGCATCGAGGCGAATGCGGCGGTCGGTGTCGGATGTGTCGAGATCGTTCGGCTCCGGGGTTGCCGGCGTCGCGGTGACGGACAGCACGCTGCCCAGCACTGAATTCGGGCGGTACGTCGCGATGCCTTTCAAGCCCGCCTTCCACGCCTGGAAATAAAGGTCTTCGAATTCCGGGTACGGATAATCTTCCGGCACGTTGACGGTTTTGCTGATCGCCGAATCGACAAACGGCGCAATGGCCGCGACCATGCGCATGTGATCGAGCGCGGAAATTTCGAGCGCCGTCACGAAATGGGACGGCAGCTTGTCCATCTCGCCGCCGCTGTGACGGTACAGCCGCCACGCGTGATCCTCGACGTCGTAGGTGCGGTGCGTGTCGTCGGGCATGCGCTTCTTGCGCTGGTAAGTCCACGAGTATGGGGGCTCGATGCCATTGGATGCGTTGTCGGCGAACGCGAGCGAAATGGTGCCGGTCGGCGCGATCGACAGCAGGTGACTGTTGCGCATGCCGTGCGCGGCGATTTTCTGTTGCAGTTCCTCCGGCAGCCGCGAAGCAAACTGCGGCGCCGCGAGAAATTTTTTCGCGTCGAACAACGGAAACGCGCCTTTCTCCTGGGCGATCGCGGCTGACGCTGCGTAAGATTCATCGCGCATGAATTCGGCGATCGTGGCACCCATGCGGCGCGCTTCATCGGTGTCGTATTTGAGCCCGAGCATGATCAACGTGTCGCCGAGCCCCGTGAAGCCGAGACCGACGCGGCGCTTGGCGCGCGCTTCGGCGTGCTGCTGCGGCAGCGGCCACACGGTGACGTCGAGCACGTTGTCGAGCATGCGCACGGCCGGATGGATGACCCGCGCGAACGCGGCGAAATCGAAGCGCGCCTTCGGCCTGAACGCGTCGTTTACGAACAGCGTCAGATTGATGCTGCCGAGGCAGCAGCAGCCGTACGCGGGCAGCGGCTGTTCGCCGCACTGCCCGGTTACCAGCCCATTGAATATTACGGTATTGCCGTCAGCCTGCGTGGTATCGAATACGGGTTCCAAGCCGACTCGTGTGATCGACTTAACTCTACTTGTGAAGCGCTGGGTCTTTAACAACGCCTTGCCCGCGACCCACGCATGATATTTTTCGGTTTTGGCGGCTCCCAGAAAACCGATCTCCCGCATGAACTGTTCGCGTGACTCGCCGTCGATGATGAGCTCATAGTCTGCACGACACTGGTAAGAACGTTGCCCGCCCCGGCCGTCGGGCAAGACGCGCATGCTGGCGATGCGACGGTGCCGTATACGGCAAAATACGCCGAAATTGGCGAGCAGGGTCTGCACGCCTTTCAGCAGGTCGGGATAGCTGGAAGCAAGCCGCAGCGAACAGCTTTGGCTGACTCCCGAAATGTTGACCGTGCCGTCGGCCTGAAACAATCCGCACAAGTATCCTTTGACGCATTCTTCGGTACCACGCCAGACGACTTCCGGAACGATGTGTTTGGTCGCCGCGGAAAAACCAAATTGCTCCAGGAATCGCGCAAGCAGGACCGAACGTATGAACATATGATTGCGCGACGGTACTGCGACGGGCTCTACTCGGTACCGATCTCGGTGCAACGGCCAGGCCCGTTATTAATGAATTGATAAAGGCGGCTACCCTCGGCGCCAGGCTTTGATCGGCTCCCCAAAAGTTGACTATCGCAGCCTGTTGATCTTTGCCTCGATTGGTAAAATGACCGTCACCGGCGATCAGACCAAGCAGGGTGCCCAAGTCTTTCGACCCTTGTTCGCCGAACTGACCCTTGCCCGACTGCACGAGTAATTCATCGCCGACCAACAAATCGCGCAGCTTGACTTTGCCGCGACCGGTAAAGAAATCGTGCCAGGCGGTCGCCTTGATTTCGTATCCGTCCACGGTTGCAACTCGAAAAACTTCCGCTTCGTGTGCCGACAAAAATACCGGTACTGCCGGTCGCGTAAAGGTACCGTTTCCCTGCTCGCCCAGCGCACGTTTATCGACCGTAACTTGCAACCTCTCACCGGTCGCGTACAAATCGCCGACCGGAATCAAACCGGCTGCTGTGTGCAGTCGCGTGTCCGCAGTCACGCAAGGATTCGTCGCATCGAGCCGCTCGCAATACGACAGGTTGTCGTCGGCGTTGATGCGGTCGATGAACACGATGCCCGGCTCGGCGTGATCGTAGGTTGACTGCATGACCTGTTCCCACAGGTCGCGCGCTTTCACCGTGCGGTATATCCACGCACCGTCCGCGCGCTGGCGTGCGGCCGCGCCGATTTCTCCGCCCGGCGGCGTCTTGTGCACGAGGTCCCAGTCGCCGTCCGATTCCACGGCGCGCATGAACGCATCCGTGACTGCGATGCTGACGTTGAAATTGGACAGGTCGCCGTGGTCCTTCGCATGGATGAAGTTCTCGATGTCCGGATGATCGCAGCGCAGAATGCCCATCTGGGCGCCGCGCCGCGAGCCGGCGGATTCCACGGTCTCGCAGCTGCGGTCGAATACGCGCATGTACGACACCGGACCGCTCGCGCTCGAATGCGTGCCTCGCACGAACGCGCCTTTGGGGCGAATCGACGAAAAGTCGTAGCCGACGCCGCCGCCGCGCCGCATCGTCTCGGCCGCTTCCTTCAGTGCGACGTAGATGCCGGGCCGGCCGTCGACCGCCTGCGACACCGAGTCGCCGACCGGCTGCACGAAACAATTGATGAGCGTCGCCTGCAGGTCGGTGCCGGCGGCGGAATTTACGCGCCCGCCGGGAATGAACCCGCCGGCGAGTGCTTCGAAAAATTCCTTTTCCCACTTGGCGGGGTCCTGCTCGACGGCCGCCAGCGCGCGCGCCACGCGCCTGCGCACGTCGTCCGCGGTGCGCTCGTCGCCCTTCGCGTACTTTTCCAGCAGCACGTCGATGCTGACCTGTTGTTGCGGCAGGGAAAATTCTGAATCGTCGGGTTTCATGCACGGACCTTGATAGCTATAGGCAATGGCTTGCCGGAATGGTTTAATTCTAACGGGTCGCATCCGTACGGGGGCATTATTCCGCGCCGGTGAACGTCCTGGAATTGTGGAAAAACTTACATTGCTCCCCGCCTGGAATGTTAAGTAATTGACTGGGCGGGCCATTGACCCATATCAAACACTCTAGATGCCAACGCACGCTGCGCGTGCGCGTTCAATGCAATGTCCGGACACGAGGAACAACGCATGATGTTTTGTGGCTATGCCGGTTTTAGCAGGCGTGACTCGCCCACGAGTACAGCGGGTATGAAAATGTCGTTGCGTCGACGGGCGGCCCGGCAATGACCCTCACCACGAGTTACGCCGAGCTTTGCCGCGTGTGGGCGCGGCTTTATCGCTTCAGCCATTTATCGGCCATCGTCGGCTGGGACCGCAACGCGATGATGCCGCCCAAGGGCAACGCGGCGCGCGCAGCGGCCGAAGCGGAACTGCACGCGCTGATCCATCGCACGCGCACCGAACCGCGACTCGCGGAACTGCTGCAAGCTGCGGAGCAGGAAGCGCTGACTGATATCGAGCGCGCCAATCTGCGCGAGATGCGGCGCGACTGGCGCGACGCGAATGCGCTGCCGGAATCGCTGGTTGAGGCCAGGACGCTCGCCGGCGCGCGATGCGAGCATGCGTGGCGCAGCCAGCGGCCGGCCAACGACTGGCGCGGCTTTCTCGCCAACTTTCGCGAAGTGGTGCGTCTTGCGCGCGAAGAAGCGCGCCTGCTCGCCGCCGACACGGGCCTCTCGCGCTACGACGCGCTGATGGACCGTTACGAGCCGGGCGTGCGCGCCGCCGACATCGACCGCCTGTTTGCCGACGTCAATCAGTGGTTGCCGGACTTGATATCGCGCGTCAAAGCGAAGCAGCTCGCCGAACAGCGTAATCGCGCCGGCCGGCCCGTTTCCGGTTGCCGCGCAGCGTACCCTCAATCTCGCGGTGATGCAGAAATTGGGTTTCGATTTCGCGGGCGGCCGGCTCGACGAGAGCACGCATCCCTTTAGCGGCGGCGTGCCCGAGGACGTGCGGCTCACGACGCGTTACCGCGAAGATGACTTCGCGCAAAGCCTGATGGGCACCATCCACGAAACCGGGCACGCTCGCTTCGAGCAGAACCTGCCGCGCGAATGGCTGGGCCAGCCCCTCGGCAACGCGCGTTCGTACGGCATCCACGAAAGCCAGAGCCTGTCGTTCGAAATGCAGCTCGCGCGCAGCCGTGCCTTCGTCGGCGTGCTGGCGCCGATGCTGACGGCGCACTTCGGCGACCAGCCCGCGTTCGCCGCCGACAATCTGCATCGGTTGCTCACGCGCGTGAGGCCGGGCCTCATTCGGGTCGACGCCGACGAGGTCACCTATCCGGCGCACGTCATCCTGCGCTACGAGATCGAGCGCGCGCTGATCGAGGACGAGATCGAGGCTGACGATATTCCCGCGCTATGGGACGAAAAAATGCAGTCGCTGCTCGGCATCGACACGCGCGGCAACTATCGCGATGGCTGCATGCAGGACGTGCACTGGACCGAAGGCGCGTTCGGTTATTTTCCGAGCTACACGCTGGGCGCGATGTACGCAGCGCAATGGTTCGCCGCGATGCGGCGCGCGACGCCGGACCTCGACCAGCGCATAGCCGCGGGCGATCTCGCGCCCGTATTCGAATGGCTAAACGCGAACATCTGGTCGCAGGCGAGCCGCTGGGATACGCCCGAGCTCGTCAAGCGCGCGACCGGCGAAGCGCTCAATCCGCAACATTTTCGCGCGCACCTGGAAGCGCGCTACCTTGCCTGACGCTCACTGGATGGCCGCGGTGGCGCTCCCGTCCCGCTGCACGCGCGGGATAGGTTAGAGTAGCGGCTTTTCATTTACCGAAAGTTACCGTCATGAGCGATAACATTGCCGCCGCCCGCGCGGATCTCGCGCCTTCGGGCACCTTGCACGTCGGGATCAATTTTTCGAACATCCTGCTGACCGCGCGCGATCCGGTCACGCGCGCGCCGAGCGGCGTTGCGCTCGATCTCGCGCACGAGTTCGGAAAGCGCCTGGGCGTGCCGGTGAAAATCATGTCGTACGAATCCGCCGGTGCGCTGGCCGAATCGGCCGGCAAGGGGGAATGGCAACTGGGATTTCTCGCGATCGAGCCCAAGCGCGCGAACGAGATCACCTTCACGGCGGCGTACGTCGAAATCGAAGCGACTTACCTGGTGCCGCCGAATTCGCCGATCAAAAGCATCGAGGAAGTGGACCGCCCCGGCGTGCGCATTTCAGTGACGGGTAAGGCGGCCTACGATTTGTATCTCACGCGTACGCTCAAGCATGCGACCCTCTTTCGCACCGAAGGCGCCGATGCGACCTTCAAGCAGTTCGTGGCTGAGAAAATGGACGCGCTCGCCGGATTGAAATCGCAGTTGGAGATGGATCACGAAAAGCTGCCGGGCTCGCGAATTCTGCCCGGCCGATTTACTGCGGTGATGCAGGCCGCGGGCACGCCGCGCGGTCACGATGCCGGCGCGCGTTACCTTGCGGAGTTCATCGAAGAGATGAAAGCGTCGGGATTCGTCGCGCGCGCGATCGAAAAGCACAAGATACGCGGACTCACCGTCGCGCCTGCGGCCCCGCATTAATTCGGCCTGCATGTGAGGGTGCGCTGTGGCGCCCATCAGCGCAATAGAGCTCGAACGCCTAATGCCGCTACATCACCCGCCCTGCGATCGCCAACGAACCGCTCGTGCGCGTGTTTGATATCGGCCAAGCCCAGGAGGAAATTAATGTCTGTTTCGAGCCAACTGTTCCGTTTTATGTTGCCTCTGCATCTCGGTCGCCATCTCTTGCGTGGCGGTCCCCGCACATGGACAGGAATACCCCACCAAGACGATCCGAATGCTGAACCCCTTACCGGCGGGCGGCCCCACCGACATCCTGGGGCGCATGATCGCGCAGCCGGTGTCGGAAGCGCTGGGCAAGCAGATCGTCACCGACAACCGGCCGGGGGCGGCCGGCAACATCGCCGCGGAGATGGCCGCGAAGGCCGCGCCGGACGGCTATACGCTGTTCATCGCCGGGGTGGGCAACTTCGCGGTCAACGTGACCCTGTTCAGCAAACTGCCGTACGACCCCGTGCGCGATTTTGCACCGATCGCCCTGTTGGCGACCGCGCCTTATGTCGTGGCCGTGCATCCTTCCGTGCCCGTGAAATCGCTCAAGGACCTGATCGCGCTCGCCAAGGCCAAGCCGGGCGCGCTGAGTTTCGGCGCCGTGACCGGCAATGGCGCACATCTGGCGGCGGAGCTGTTCAAGACGGCCGCGGGCATCAATATCGTGCATATCCCGTACAAGGGGGCCGCGCTCGCTACCAACGATGTGATCAGCGGCTTTATCCAAATGACTTTTGCGTCCACGCCCGGCGTGATGCCGTTCGTGAAGACGGGAAAATTGAAAGTGCTGGCCATCACCAGCGCCAAGCGGACAAGCGGGCTCCCCGACATTCCGACGGTGGCGGAGGTCATTCCCGGATTCGAGGCGACGGTCTGGTATGGCCTGGTAGCGCCGGCGGGCACGCCGCGCCCGATTATCGACCGCCTCAACGGCGAAATTGCCGCGGCCGTGAAGAATCCCGCGATGCGCGAGCGGTTGTTGGCCGCCGATTACGAGCCCGCCGTCGGTACGCCCGAACAGTTCGGTGCTTTCATGAAAAGCGAGATCGATAAATGGGGGCGTGCGGTGAAGATTTCCGGCGCTCGAGCGGACTGAGATTGATTGCGTTTGCGAACTGAATCGCTTTTGATACCGGAGTTCGAAGCATGCCGATCTATAAAACCGACAACAAGCCCTTCGAGGGACCGCACGTACTCGACAATCCGCCGCCGTACCATGAAAAGCTGTGCGACTACGGCGAACGGCCCTACTGGTCACCCGACGGCAGCAAGATCGCCTTTATCGAAAACAACTATGGCGATGTCTGCGAAATGGATTTCGCGACGCGCAAAGTGCGCAACCTGACCAAGGGCCTGGGCGAGCACCATTCATTCCTGCGGGTGCTCTACCTGCCCAACGGCGACTTCCTGCTGATCGGACCCAAGGTGTTCAAGGACCGGCACACCAGCCGGCATCTCGAGTCCGAGCTCTGGGTCATGGACAAGCACGCATCGGCCCCGCCGAAGCCGATAGGCCGACTGATTGCCGAAGGCGCGGCGGTGTCCTCAATCGCGAACCGGATCGCCTACGCGACGCACGGCGGGCACGATCCGCGCATCGGCACCATGGAAGACTTCGAATGCCGTGTGATCGATCTCGACTACAAGGCGGGAGAGGCGTTCGTCGCAAAGGACACCGTGTTCTACCGCAGCGTGCAGCAGCGCCGTCCCGAGCCGCAGGATTTCCGGCACAACGATACGGAGGTCATCTTTGCCGAGTACATCGGGCCGCGGGTGCGCGACAGCGCATGGAAAACGGTGACCCGCGGAGTCGACCTCAACACGCTGGATGTGCGCACCTACATCGACGAGCCGATGATACACAACGAGTGCGAGGGCATTTTCCCCGATCACGAGCACATCTGCCTGGAGTCGTCCTGCGATCTGCTGAATCAATTCCCGCCGTTTGACTTGTGGAAGCTGAAGTTGGATGGTTCCGGTCGGCGGGTAAGGATGACACGCCTGTTCGAGCGTCCACCGTGGCGTGCAAGTAATTCAAACATCAGCCCCGACGGCCGCTGGCTGGCGTTCATGGTGAACACCTATACCAGCGAACCCGGATTCGGCATGGGGCTCGGCCTGATGGACCTCGATGCGTGGGGCAAAAGCGAATACGCCCAGCAATGGGAAACACCGGCTGAGCGGGCGGAACAGCGCAAGGGCTGATTGATTGCGCCGGCCCGGCGCGGTTTTTCAGGCCAGATGCAGGCCCACCGCCGCACGCCACGTGCCCGCTTCGTCGCGCTGGACGTGCGCGCGCGCAAAGTCGATCCGACTTTGCAGGGTGCGGTGGGCAGTATGGCTGATGCGGCAGTCGAGCGCGCGGGGACGATCGTATTCGCTGCGCGAAACGGTAGTGAACACGAACCGTCCATCCGCGTCCGTCGTCGCGGTGACACCCGGCAGATTGTTGGCGTCGATCGCAGCGCCCGCCAGCGGTTTACCGTCAGGACCGAGCACGCGTCCCGAAATGACCAATGTCGCCGAGGCGACGTCGGTGGCATTGCCGGATTGGCCGGCGAAGGCGGCCGAGGGCGTCGCAATGGTGACTGCGCCGGCAATCATCAGGTGTCTGCGCCGCAGCGATATCGGGTCGTGTTTCACGGTTTTCTCCTCACGATTAGCCGGCGCCGCAGTCATGGACAGCGCGTCCGGCGATTGCAATCATACGCCCGGATAATTGCGTACGGGAAGGTTTGCGGTGGGCGGCGCCATCGACTAAGATGCCCGTTCCAATAAAAAAGCGACGGCGCCCGGGCGGGCCGCGCGGTTCCCCGGATCGGGGGATTCCAACCCTATTTCGATTACTTCGCATCACCATGTCTAGCGAGGAGCTGATATGAAACTAATTTATTTCAATGATTTCCGTTTGGGCGTGCTCAAAGGCGACACGGTGGTGGACGTCACTTCCGTGGTGCAAAAAATTCCCCACACCAATCCCGGCGACTTGATGAACGGCCTCATCGCCCGCTTCGACGAATTTCGCGGCCCGCTGGAAAAGGCCGCCGCCGCGGGCACGGGCTTGCCCGTATCGCAGGTGAAAATACGTCCGCCGCTGCCCAAGCCGGTCAACGTCGACTGCATGGCGGTCAACTACATGGAAGACGGCACGCGCAAGGCGCCGGCGCCGATCAACGCGTTCCACAAGTCGCCGGGCTGCATCGTCGGCCACGGCGACACGATGGTGCTGCCGGATCTGGCGGCGACGATCTTCGAAGGCGAGGCGGAACTGGCACTCGTGATCGGCAAGCGCGCGAGCAACGTGCCCGCCGCGAAAGCGATGGACTACATTTTCGGCTACGTCAATTTCATCGACGGTTCCGCGCGCGGCGTCGTGCCGCCGGGCAACACGTTCTACCAGATGAAGTCGCGCGCCACGTTCGCGCCGATCGGCCCGTACCTGGTGACCGCGGATGAAATCAAGGATCCGCTGAAGCTGCAGGTCAAGCTGTGGGTCAACGGGCAATTGAAGCAGAACTACAACACGAGCGACATGGCGCACAAGATCCCGCGCTGCATCGAGTGGATCACCGCGATTCACGACCTGGAGCCCGGCGACATCCTCGCGACCGGCACCAATCATCGCGGACTGTCGGCATTCATGGACGGCGACACGGTCGAACTCGAAACCGAGGGTCTCGGCAAGCTGACGGTCAAGGTGCGCGACGAACTGAAACGGACCTGGGCGCGTGAAACGCGGCTTGAGCGCGAGCAGAAGGGCCTCGAAGGAACGACGCCGCAATTGACCGGAAAATACGCGGACCAGTCGGCGAAGAAACCCAGCGCCTGATGCCGAAATTCCCCGCGCGGGGCGCTGCGCTGGCGATCGGCGGCGATCTGCGCGGGACCGGCAGGCGCGGCGGATCCGGCTTATCCCGTCAAGCCGATCCGCATGATCATCGCCAACGTCGCGGGCGGCACGTCCGACATCCTCGCGCGCGTGATCGGCGCGAAACTCACCGAAAGCTGGGGCCAGCAGATCATCGTCGACAACCGTCCCGGCGGCAGCGGACTCATCGGCAATGAAATGCTGGTCAAGTCGCCGCCCGACGGCTATACCCTGTTGCTCGCGGACTTCGGCAGCACGACGACGACGGTACTTCTGCAACCGCAAAGCCGCGATCGATTTGCAGCGCGATTACGCGCCGGTGACCATCGTGTCGTATTCGCCGCATCTCTTTTGCGTGCACCCGAGCGTGCCGGCGAACAACGTGAAGGCAGTGATCGCGCTCGCCAAAGCGCAGCCGGGCAAACTGAATTTCGCGACCGCCGGTCAGACCACCGCGCCGCACTGGGCCGGGATCCTGCTCGCGTCACGCTATGGCATCGACTGGACTTACATACCGGGCAAGGGCGGCGCGCAGGCCGTGCTCGACGTCGCGTCCGGCCAGGCCGACGTGCTGTTCAACGGCATGCTGGCGACGCTGCCGTACGTGAAGAGCGGCAAGCTGAAATTGATCGCGATCACCAGCGCGAAACGCAATGCGGCGCTGCCCGACGCCCCCACGTTCGCCGAATCCGGTGTGCCGGATTTCGTCACCGGCTCGTGGCAGGGCATCCTGGCGCCCGGCAAAACGCCGCCGGAAATCGTCGCGAAGCTGCAAGCGGAAACGCATCGCATCCTGTTCACGCCCGACATCAAGGAAAAACTGGCGGGGCAGGGTGCGGATCCGATGGGGACCACGCCCGCGGAAACCGCCGAGTTCATGCGCCGCGAGCGTGAGCGCATGGCGAAGCTGATCAAGGACAGCGCGGGCAAGAACCAGTAACCGGCAAACGCGCGTTCATTGCACGCTGAGCCCGGCCGCGCGTTCGTCACTTTCGCCCATTTTTCGAGTTCGCGCGCGATATGCTCGTCGAGTTCGCGCGGCGTGCTGCCCAGCGGCACCATGCCTTCGGCATTGAAGCGTTTCACCAGCTCCGGATTTTTCGCGCTCTGCGCTATCGCGCGATAAAGCCGGTCGACGATCGCGGGCGGCATTTTCGCGGGCCCGAGCAGCGCCTGCCAGCTCGAGCTCTCGTAGCCGGGCACGCCGGCCTCGGCGACCGTCGGAATTTCCGGCAGCGCGGGTGAGCGGTCGCGCGACGTGATGGCGAGAGCGCGCAGCCTGCCGCCGCGCACGAGCGGCAGCGCGCTGGCCATGCTGCCGAAGCTCAGGTCGCATTCGCCGCCGACGACCGCGGTGAGCGCCGCCGGCGCGCCTTTGTACGGCACGTGCAGCATTTCGATGCCGGCCATCAGCCGGAACAGTTCGGTCGTCAATTGAGTGGCGCTCGCGACGCCCGACGACGCGTAGCGCAATTGGCCCGGTTGCGCGCGTGCGGCGGCGATGACGTCGCGCACCGAGCGTGCAGCATTGGCCTGGCTGACGACCAGCAGGTTATAGCCGGCGCCGAGCAGCGAGATCGAAGTGAAATCGCGGCGCGCGTCGTAAGGAAGCCTGGCCACGAAGTTGGGATTGATCGCGTGCGAAGTCGGCGCCAGCAGCAGCGTGTAACCATCGGGCGGGGCGTGCGCCACCAGCTCGGTGCCGACGACGCCGGAGCCGCCCGCGCGGTTATCGATCACGATCTGCTGTCCGAATTGCTCGGTCATGCGCTGCGCGTAATAGCGGGCGACGAAATCCGCGTTGCCGCCGGCGCTTTGCGCGACGATCAGGCGTATCGGCTTGACCGGATAAGTCGGTCTGCGCTGCGGCGGACCGGGCGCCGACAGCAGGCCGCCGAGTGCCAGGCATCAGCGTGCAGCCGCCGCGGCGGGCGACAGAACCGATGCTCACGCGACGCTTCAAGTGACGCTTACGCGTGATCGGCGGGCAGTTGCGCGAGTTCGATCAGGCAATTTTCGGTCGCGGACGGATCGATGAACGCGATGCGGCAGCCGGCGTGGCCGAAGCGCGGCACCTGATCGAGCAGCGGGATGCCCTTGGCTTTGAGCTCGGCGAGCGCTGCGTCGATGTCCTCGACCTCGAAGCAGATATGATTCAAGCCGCCCTTGCCTTCGGCGACCATTTTCGCGTGCTTGCTGTCGGGCGTCGTGCCGGCGATCAGCTCGACCATCGACTCGCCGACCGGATACAGCGCGAGCTTGACCGGGCGCTCGGCAAACTGCTCGACGCTGCCGAGCGGAATGCCGAAACAGTCCTCCCACAGCCGCCGGCTCGCTTCGACGTTCTTCACGACTACGCCGACATGCTCGATACGCTTGATCTTCATGGTTGTCCTCGTTGGGGTGGGGATGCGTTCATAGTGTAATGCAAGCCGGCCGCACCGGCCGGCGGCTAGTCGCGCGGAAACAGCAGCGGCAGCGCGGTGTCCGCGGTCAGCGCCAAATTGGTTTCTCCGTTTCGATCGTGGCTTTGCCAAGTTTTATTCGACGCGCGCGCCGGAATCCTTGACCACGCGCGCGTATTTCGCGATCTCGGACTTGATGTAATCGCCGAACGCTTCGGGTGTCGGCAGCGGTGAACGGCAGTATGCCCAGTGCCTCGAGGCGCGTTTTGACGTCGGGCGCGGCAAGGGCGCGATTGATTTCGCCGTGCACCTTGACGACGATGTCCCGCGGCAGGCCGCGCGGGCCGACGAAACCGTACCAATTGTCGACGGCAAATCCCGGCACGCCGGCCTCAGCGACGGTCGGCAGATCGGGAAACAAATCGACGCGGCTGGCGGTCGTCATCGCCAGCGGCCGGATGCGGCCTGCTTTGACCGACGTCACGGCGGTCGACACGGTCGCGAATATCAACTGGATATTGCCGCCGACCAGATCGACCATCGCGGGCGCGCCGCCCTTGTACGGCACGTGCTGCATTTTGACGCCGGCGAGCGTGTTGAACATTTCGCCGGCGAGGTGATCGGCGCGGCCCGCGCCCGACGAGCCGAAGTTGAGTTTGGCCGGATTCGCTTTCGCGTAGGCGATCAGCTCCTTGACCGAATTGACCGGCAGCGACGGATGCACGACCAGCATGTTGAGCGCGGTCACCCCGCGTGCGATCGGCGTGAAATCGCGCACGGAGTCGTATGGCAATTTCGAGTAGAGACTCATATCGACGGTGAGCGGGCCCATCGAGCCTTCGATCAACGTATAGCCGTCGGGTGTCGCACGCGCGCCGATCTCCATGCCGACGGTGCCGCCCGCGCCGGCGCGGTTGTCGATGATGATCTGCTGGCCCCATGCCGCGGCGAGCTTTTGCGCGACCGCGCGCGCGGTGATGTCGGCGCCGCCGCCGGGTGCGACCGGCACGATCAGGCGTATTGGTTTGTCCGGATACGCGGTCGCCGCGAACGCAGGCAATGACGCGAGGAGCAGGGCGGCAAGCGGAGCAGTGCGCATGGCTATCGACGGCACGCTGCGGTACTACTTCGTCCGGCGCGCGTTGTAAGCGAGCGTGAACTGGTCGAGCCGCGGCGCGTAGCTGATGGTCTTCGCCGAGGCGATCGAGAACGAATAAAAATAAAGCGGCATCACCGCCACGTCGTCCATCGCGATTTCGCTGGCGCGCGCGAGCAGGTCCTTGCGCTTGGCGTCGTCGAGCGTAAGGAACGCCGTATTCACCAGATCGTCGACCTGCGGGTTCGAGTAGCGGCCGCGATTGTTGACGCCCTTGCCGGCGGCGAGATCGTGGGTCACGGCGACGGAGTTAAGCGCCGTGGCCATTTCCGACACCGCGCCTGAGCTCATCATCCAGATACTGAAATCGCGCTTGGTCGTCTTCGAGAAATAGATGTTCCACGGCATCACGTCTACCTTGGTCACGATGCCGGCGCGCGTCCACATCTGCGCGATCGCCTGGATGATGCGGCTGTCGTTGGCGAGGCGGTCGTTGGGGCCGTGCAGCGTGAGCGTGAGGCCGTTCGGAAAGCCCGCTTCGGTCAGCAGCGCTTTGGCTTTTTTCGGATCGTACGGCATCGGGGAAACTTTGCTCGAAGTGCCGAAGAGCCCGGTGACCAGCATCTGGCCCGCGGGCGCGGTGGTGCCGGACATGATGCGTTCGCTCGAGCGCTTTGCGGTCGATCGCGTACGACAGCGCCTGCCGTACCCGTTTATCGAGCAGCGGATTGGCTTTCGCGCCCTGCGCCGGATTGTTGCCGGTGACGAACGGCGTGACGTCGCGTCCCATGTCGAGGCCGAGGTAGACCGGCAGCGCGGGCCGGCTTTGCACGACGTGGAACGCGCCGCTTTGCTTCACTTTCGGAATCAGGTCCGGCGGCACGTTTTCGATCAGGTCGACGTCGCCCGACAGCAGCGCCGCCACGCGCGCGCCTTCGTTGCCGATGAAACGCAGCGTGACCTTTTCCCAGTCGGCCGGCTTGCCCCAGTAACGGTCATTGCGCTTCATGATGATGCGGTCGCCGGGCAGGTAGGCGCCGAACATGAACGGACCGGTACCGACCATGGTTTTGCCGGTGTTGAAATCGTTGGTGGTCGCGTTGCGGTTCGCGGCGGGAACGATCAGGATTTCCGGCATCATCATCGGCAGCAGCGGGTCCGGGTACTTGGTCTCGATCCGGACTCTGAGCGGATCGACCGCCGTCACCTGCTTGATCGAACGCGTGAAGAGCGCGAGGGAGGCCGGCGAGTTCGGCACGTTGGGCGCGCGCTCGAACGAAGCGACGACGTCGCCGGCGGTGAATGGCGTGCCGTCCGAGAACTGCACGCCGGGGCGCAGCTGGAATTCCCACGTCGTATCGCCGGTGCGCTTCCATGCGGTCGCCAGCGCGGGCGCCACCTCGAGTTTTTCGTCGAACTGCAGCAGCGCCTGAAAGAAATGGCGCGAGACGGCTTTGTTCGGCGAGTTGTTGGCGAAGTGCGGATCGAGCGATGTGATCGGGGAGCTCAGTCCAACCGTGAGATCCTCGGCGATCGCCTGCACCGGAAGCGCCGCGCAGACCAGCGTCAGCGCCAACGCGAAAAAGCAATTCAACCGACGCAGCATGACTGGATCCTCCTGGATATGGACGGTCGTTACTCGGCGGGCCGGAACGTCGGCAATGGAAATCGCGCCGCTTCCGGCATCGGCACGAGTTCGACGCGCATGCCGCTCTCAATTGCCGCCGGGTCGCTGGTGATCACGCGCGCCAGCATGGCGCCGCCGTCGTCGAGCGTGATCTCGGCGAGGATGGTGGGCGCTTCCGCGGCGAACGGCGCCGCGACCTGACTGTAGACGTGGCTGTAGGAAACGATCTTGCCGCGGCCGCTGCTGCGTTTCCATTCGAGGTCCGTCGACCAGCACTGCGGGCACAGGTGGCGCGGAAAGAAAATCACCGCGTGGCACTGCGTTGCAATGCTGCAGCATGAGCTCGCCGCGGCGCCAGCCTTCGATCAGCGGCGCGTTGGTCGAGGTCAGTGTCGGTTCGGGATATATCGGATGCTGTCATTGTCGTTATGCCTGTTCGACGATAATCGCGGCGGCGGCCAGTCCGTGGCCATAGGAGATCATGCCGAAGCCGGAAATGATGCCGCGCTTCGCATCCGCGACCTGGCGCGCGCCGCCTTCGCCGCGCAACTGCCGCGTCGCCTCCACCATGCCGAGCAGTCCCGCCGAGCCGCCGGCCTGGCCGGTCGATAATTGTCCGCCGCCGGTGTTGAACGGAAAGCTGCCGTCATGCGTGAGGCGGTTCGCATCGAGAAAGCGGCCGACCTCGCCTTTCTTGCAGAAGCCGAGGTCTTCGATCTGGATCGCCGCCATGATCGGAAAATCGTCGTAGCAGTTCATGAAATCCATGTCCGCGTGCGCGTAGCCGGCTTCGTCGAACAGCGCGTCGCGGAACACTTCCCAGCCGCCGCGCACCGGCGCGAGCTCGCCGACCGGGTGATTGTGCCGCTCGAGCGCGCTCAGCAGGCGCACGCCCTTGCCGCGCGGCACGCGGTCGAGCGGGCCGATGATCAACGCTTCGGCGCCCGAGCAGGGCATCACGCAGTCGTAAAGCCGCAGCGGGTCGGCGACCAGCTTCGCGTTCAGATAATCGTCGAGCGTCATGGGCCCGCGCAACAGCGCAGCCTCGTTGAGCCGTGCATTGGCGCGCTCGTCGACGGCGATGCGGCCCAGCTGCTCGCGCGTGGTGCCGTAGAGCTCCATGTGCTTGCGCTGGATGATGCCGTGCAGTCCCGGCGGCCCGCCATGGCCGTGAGGCAGCAGGTAGTCGGTCACCGCGGAAGTGAACTGCGCGATGCGCTGCTTGAATATCGCGACGTCCTGCGCGCCGCCGCCGAAGCACAGCACGTAATCGGCGTGTCCCGCTTCGACCGCGCGCACCGCGTTGGCGATCGACATCAGCGGGCCTGCGCCCGCGGCGGTCGATTTGTACGCCCACGAAACGCTCAGGCCGAAATATTCGGCGGTGGTCACCGCGGTGTCCGAGCCGAGGTTGGTCGCGTCGACCGAGAGCCCGTTCAGTTCGTCCTTGCTGATGCCGGCGCTTTTGATCGCGTTGCGCGCGGCCTCGCCGAGATAGCCGAAGATCGTGCGGCGCGGTTTCTTGTCGTAAGGCGGCGCTGCCGTAGCCGATGATGCCGATGTCTTTGGATAGCATTTATTTACCTGAAGCGGGGTCAGCGCCAGGCGTCGGCGGTGCGGTCGAAGATCCGGCGCGGGCGGCGGGACGCTGCGCTGTCGAGTTCCTGCTTGGCGATTTTGCCGGAGCTCGTATGCGGGAACTCGTCCATGTACTCGATATAGCGCGGCAGCTTGAACGCGGCCAGCTTGTCTTTGCAATAATCGATCACCTGCGAAGGCGTAATCTGATCGCTCGAAAAACCCGGCTGCAGCACCACGTACAGTTTGACTTCCTCGCCGCGCTTGTCGTCCGGCACGCCGACCGCCGCGGTTTCGAGCACGCCGGAGATGCCCGCCGCTACCGATTCGATTTCGCGCGCCGAGATATTTTCGCCGCTGCGGCGGATCGAGTCCTTGATGCGGCCTTCGATGTAAAAGTAGCCGTGCGCGTCCTGGCGGAACAAGTCGCCGGTGCGGAACCACTCGCCGGCGAACGCGCTCTTCGTGGCGTCGGGCTTGTTGTAATACGCCTTCAGAATCCCGCGGCCGCTGACCCACAACTCGCCGACCGTGCCGCGCGCGACGTCGTTGCCGTCGGGGCCGACGATGCGGCATTGCCGGTACGGCGCAGGCAGGCCGCACGAGCCCGACCCGGTCATGGCGCTGTCTTCGATCGGCATGTAGAGGGTGGAGCCGGTTTCGGTCATGCCGTAGAGTTCGCGCACCGGCGCGTTGAATTTCTTCTCCAGCGCTTGGTGCAGGCCTTTGCTTAAGCCGCCCGTGGAAATCCACGAGATGCTGAGCTTGGCGACGGCTGGCAGGTCGGGCAGTTTCGCTACCGCATCGGTCACGGAAAAGAAATCGATGTCGTGATCGACGAGCCGCTGCTGCAATCCGGTCAGGCTGAATTGCCGCGCCACGAATGCGGTGGAGCCCATGAAGAGGCAGATCAGAAAACGCCATTTGCCGCCCATATAGGAAAGCGGCTTGTCGATCAGCATGCGCTCGGGCGCGGGGCCCTGGTGCGAGCGCACCCAGCCGAGCACCAGCCAGTAATCCTGCGTCAGCATGCAGCCCTTGGGAAAACCGGTGCTGCCGGAAGTGAACTGGATGCTCATCAGCGAGTCGGCCGCCGGCGGCGGTATTTGCAGCGGCGCTGCCGCGCGCAGCGTCGACGATGCTCTGCCAGTCATGCGCGCGGTTGGCGCCGAGCGTGCCGTGGACTATCAAGCTGCGACGGCGGCACCAGCGCATCGCGATTTTCCATCGCATCGAACACCGGGAGACAACCCGCATCGATCACGAGAAATGTCGTGTCGCTGTCCTGCAGCACGTATTCCAGCTCGCGCGGTTTGTACTGGGTGTTGACCGGCACCATGACGGCGCCTAGGCGCGCGAGCGCCATCCACGTGACGACATACGCGGGCACATTGGGCAGCATGACCGCCACATGCGTGCCGGGACCGACGCCCAGCGCGTTTAACGCGTTCGCGCATTGCAGCGTCGCGCGGGCGAATTCGCGAAATGAAATCCGCGCGCCGTCGTCGACGGACGCCCACAGCGGCTGCTGGCCGAAGCGCTCCGCCGCGCCGTCGACGAGCGCGGGCAGGCTCGCGTACGGCACGTCTTGCTCGAGACGATTCATGATCCGGACTGGGATTAAAGCGTGGGTGAGCGGGCGATTTTACCGTATTAACCCGCTTCGGCCGCGGTCGTTCAGGGCGCGGGCGGCCGCCTGCGGTGCCACTCGGTTGCGTTTTCGAAAGCCCAGCCGATGCGCAGGATGCGCGCCTCCTCATAGCCGCGCCCGGCGATCTGCAGCGAAACCGGCAAGCCCGTCGGCGGTGAATCCGCACGGCAGCGCAAGCGCGCACATATCGAGCAGGTTGATCGGCCGCGTCAGCAGGCTCATCGGCGCCTTGCCCTGGTCGACCGCCGACAGCGGAATCGCGGGCAGCGGCGTCGTCGGCATCAGCAGCGCGTCGTAATCGCGCAGAAATGCATCGACTTCGCGCTGCAGGTGCCGGCGCTCGGCCATGACCTGGATATAGTCGGCGGCAGACAATCCCTTGGCCCAGCGTATGCGGTCGCGCACGTCGCGGTCGAACGGCAGGTCGTCGCGGTCTATCCACTCGCGATGCAGCGCATAGCCTTCCGCGGCGATGATCTTGCCGACAATTTCGGCGAGCCGCTTGTACGCGAGCGGCAGCGCGAGTGTTTCGATGCGCGCGCCCAAGCCCCGCATGACGTCGAGCGCCGCCGCAAATGCACGCGCAACCGCGGGATCGAGTTCGCCGAGTTCGGCGTCGGGCAATACGGCGAAGCGCATGCCCGCGATGCCGGTCTTGAGTTCTTTCAGCGCATCGACCTGCGCGTGCGGCAACGTTTGCGCGTCCTGCGGATCGAACCCCTGCATGGCGTTGAACAGCAACGCCGCGTCTTCGACGTCGCGCGTCATCGGACCGAGCGTGTCGAGCGTTTCGGAAAGGCGCAGGGTGCCGTAATTGCTGACCCGGCCGACGGTCGTTTTCAGCCCGACGATGCCGCACAGGCTCGCGGGGATGCGCACCGAGCCGCCGGTGTCGCTGCCGATCGCCGCGGGCGCCAGTGCCGCCGCCACCGCGACGCCGGAACCGCTGCTCGATCCGCCGGGCGTGCGCGGCGTCGCGGGATCCCACGGATTCCACGGCGTGCCCATGGTCTGATTCGTGCCCCACGCGCCGAACGCAAATTCGACCATGTGCGTTTTGCCGAGCGTAATCATGCCGGCGTCGGTCGAGTCGTCGGGCGACCGTCGCGGTGACGGGTGACACGCGCTCGCGCCAATACATCGATCCGCCCGTCGTGCGCTTGCCGGCGATGTCGATCAGATCCTTCAGTGCAATCGGAATGCCGTGCAGCGGCCCGCGCGCCTTGCCGCCCTTTAATTCACGGTCCGCCGTTTCCGCCGCAGCGCGCGCCTCGTCGGCGTAGACTTCGACGAACGCATGATATTTTTCGTCATGCTGCGCGATGCGCTGCAAATAGCAGTCGACGAGCGCGCGCGAAGTCAACTCGCCATTCCGCACGCGCATGGCGAGCGAGTGAATGGGCGCGTAGGCGAGTTCGAGCGTGTTGGAAGAATTCATATGCAGGCCGGCATGAAAGAGTACATTGTAGCGGCGGCATTTCACGCAGTCGACCGCGTGTGTTTAAACTACCGCGGGTAACCACTATGAGAAGAACATGGCGAAACAATATTTGAATCCGCCGGGGCTGGGCGAGGCGGAAGGTCATTTCAGTCACGGCGTGCGCGCCGGCGATACAGTCTGGGTTTCCGCGCAGGCGGGCTGCGACACGCTGGGACGCGTCGTCGGCGCCGGCGACCCGGTCGCCCAATGTCGCGCGCTGTTCAAGCGCATCGGCGAGATTCTCGCGGCGGGCGGCGCCAAGCCGTCCGACGTCGTGATGGTGCGCGGATTTTTAAAGGACCGCAGCGTGCTGCAGGCGACGTGGCAGGTGCGCAAGGAGTTCTTCGCGGGTCACAAGCCCGCGAGCACGAGTTTCATGGTGAGCGACGTCGAACCCGAGGGCGCGCTCATGAGCTTCGAAGTCGTGGCCATGCTCGATTGAGAACGGATATGGCCAAGCAGTTTTTCGATCCGCCCGACGTTTACGCACCGGTCAACATCTACAGCCACGGCGTACCGATCGGGCGATAAGCTGACGCTTGCAGGGCAGGCGCCGCTCGCGGCGGACGGCAGCGTCGTCGGGCCCGGCGATCCCGGCGTGCAATGCCAGCGGGTATTTTCCGAATTGAAGAAGACCCTCGATCTCGCCGGCGCGACGTTCGCCGACGTCGTTTACGTGCGCGCGTACGTGACGCGCAAACACGTGCTGCCGATGTTGCGCGAGATCAGCGCGGAAATTTTCGGCGCCAACCGACCCGCGTTCACGCCCGTTATCGTGCCGAGCGTGCGCGCCGAAGGCGCTTTGGTCGAAATCGAACTGACGGTCGTATTCGACGAATAACCCGTGGATCAGGGCGCGTAAATCCACGGATCGACGATGACGCTGCAGGCCGGCACGGGCAGCGGCGCGGGCACGCCTATCGCGGTGAACGGAACCGGCGCGCCGCCGAGCGCCTCCTGCCACGGCCGGTGCATCAGCGGAAACTCCGCAAGGTCGGTATGGAACTGGTGGATGCGCACCACGTTGTCAATTTGCGTGCCGCCTGCCGCGCAAATGGTTTTGACGGCATTCACGATGTGTTCCATCTGCGCGCGCGCCGCAATCCCGAAATAGGGCAGCGCCCTGGCCGCGTCGATTCCCGCGATGGGACCATCGCCGTCGACGGCCAGCAGGCCCGAACACAACAACAGGTCGCCCGCGCGCACGGCCGCGGCGCCGTAGGTCATTTCGGCGGGTATGCAGCCGTCGATGACCTGCTTTTTGGTTTTGCCGCCGTCGGTCACGGCAACGAGATTGATTTCGATGATGCCGGGCACCAGTCCGAAATCCTTTGTCGGCACGATCGTGAGCGCGCATTGCCGCTTGCCGAAATGGGACTCCCACACGTCGAGAAAATGCGCGGTGTCATCGATGTCGCGCAGGTAGACCTGCGCCTTGACTGCATTGGCGAGGGAGGAGCCGGCCGCAGTGAGCGCGGGTATGAATTTCTCGCGGATCAGGTACTCGGTCTGGCGGCGAATTTCGTAGCCGCCCCAGCGGCTGTGCGCGGGAACGTGCGCGCGCGGATCGGTATTGCCGTCGGCGCCGCGCGCCATCTGGCCCGCGATGAATATGAAATCGCCGGCCGTCACCGCGGGAACGAATCCCGACCAGACGGGCGCAGTCACTTGCGGTGCGCTCACCCGTTTGGGCTCGCGGCCGCCGCCGGGCAACACCGCAAGCAATGAAGCCGAAATGTCCGCGCGCCCAGTCATCAAGCCTTCCATGATCACCGACGTGCTCGGCGGGATGTAATCGCCGAATGCCGCGCGGCGCGCGAGATGATAAGGATCGACCGCTTTCCACGTCGGGTAGTACTGGTCGAGCCGCACGGTGTTTGCGAAACTCGTGCCGCAGTCGGCAAGCAGCTGCTTGAAGCGCGCGCAGATGACGTCGCCTTCGCGCCGGTGGCGCGGCAGGCCGTGGTGAGGCAGGCCGGGCGTGCCCGCGACGGCCGGATGCAGCCCCGATGCGTAATCGACCGCTTCGATGCCGGTCAGAAAAATCCAGTTGCCGGCTTTCACGCACGGCGCGTAATGAATATCGGTGCGCGGAATCCTGCAGCGCGCCGAGCGGAGTGACTTTGCCTGCCATGACCTTCTCCTATCGTTCTAGCTTGACGCCGGCCTCGCGCGCAACCGGCGCCCAGCGCGCGATTTCGTCATCGAGAAACTGCTTGAATTCCGCGGGCGTGCTCCAGCGCGGCTCGCCGCCGAGATTCTGGATGCGTTCCTGCACGTCGCGCATCTTGAGCGCCTTCACCATTTCCGCATTGAGCTTGTTGATGATGGCGGGCGGTACTTTGGCCGGCGCGACGGCACCTGCATAGCCGACCGACTGGAATCCCGGCAGGCCCGCTTCGGCAATCGTCGGCAGGTCGGGCAGCAGCACGCTGCGCTGCGGCGAGCCGATGCCGATCGGACGCACGCGATTGCCGCGAATGAACTGCATCGCGGTCGGCATGTTGACGAACATGAAATCGATGCGGCCGCCGGACAGGTCGGTCAGCGCGACTGGGCTCGAGTTGTACGGCACGTGCGCGCCGTTGAATCCCGCCTGCTTGCGGAATAGTTCGGTCGCGAGGTACGGCGAGCTGCCGGCGCCGACGGTCGCCCACGTCGGGCCGCCCGGCTTGCTCTTCGAATAGGCGATGAGTTCGGGCACGGTCTTGGCGGGAAAGTTCATGCCCGCGACCAGTATGTTGGGATACATCGCGATCAGCGAGATCGGCGCGAAATCCTTGCGCGTGTCGTACGGCAGCTTGTCATAGACGCTGATGTTGATCGAGAACGGCGTTGAGACGAAGACGAGCGTGTAGCCGTCCGGCGCCGCCTTCGAACCGATGTCGTTTGCAATCGTGCCGTTCACGCCCGGGCGCGCTTCGTTGATGATCGGCTGGCCCCATGCGTCGGTCAATTTCTGGCCGACGATGCGCGCGAGCGTGTCGGAGAGGCCGCCCGCGCCGAAATCGATGATCCAGCGGATGGGCTTGTGCGGATAGTCCCTGGCCGGATCGGCGGCGCCTTTCTGCTGCGCGTAAGCGTTGAATGCCGGCAGCGCCGACACCAGAGCGAGGCAGCAGATTTTGCGCGCGATCTTGTTCATGACGGTTCTCCTGGCGGGGTGTTCATTGATGGATGTCATTCCCACACTGCGGTCGCTTCGATCTCGATCAGCATATCGGGGTGCATGAGCGAGGCGACGCCGATCGACGTGATGCACGGCAGTTCGCCGTCGGGCGAATGTTTCGCGAAGAATTCGACGCGCGCGGGAATCGCGTCGCGATGCCATTTCTCGCGGTCGGTAAAATAAAAAGTCATGTGGACGATGTCGCTCCATTGCGCGCCGCCCGCCTCGACCGTGCGCTTCACGTATTCGAGCGCCTGCAGCGTCTGCACGCGCATGTCGCCTTTGCCGATGATGCCGTCGGGCCCGATCGCCGGATAGCCCGACATGCGCAGCGTATTGCCCCCGCTCGTCACGATCGCATGCGCAATGCGGATCGGTTTGTACTCGGGAATGTCCTTGTGCAGCGTACCGCGGTAGAACGCTTCGATGTCGGGTAACACGATGCGGCGTTTCTTCATCCTCGATACTCCTTGATCAGCAGTTGCCCGCGTGCGCGGTGACTTCGATTTCGAGCAGCGTGCCGGCGAACGGCGAGGCGCCGCGGATCGGCACCAGCGTCGTAGGCGGCAGACGCACGCCGAAATGCAGTGTCGCGATGCGCTCGAGCGCGGGGAAATGCGCGGGCTCGACGAGATAAACCGTTTGATGCATCACGTCTTGCATGCGCGAATCGTACGACGCCAACGCTTGCGCAATCAAGCCGTAGACGCAGTGCGCCTGCGCCATCAGCGGATACTCGGCGTGCATGCGGCCCAGGTTGAGATGCCTGAGGCCGTCGCTCAAGTGCGCGACGTCCGTCACCAGCGCCGGCGCCGCGTTGGGCGCGGCAACGACGGGGACTTCGCCGGCCGCGAACACGCAAGGGCCGGCTTTGACTGCGCCGACGTAATAAGGGCCGACGCCGTGGCTGCCGAGCCTGATCTCCTTGCGCATTTGCGCCGGGGCATCGGCGGCGATGCCAGTCACCGAACATTCGAACGCGGCGCCCGGCGTCCGCACTTCGGTGATCGGCAGGCTCGTCGCGGCGGTGCGCGCGTCGCCGCGCCCGAACAGGCGCGAGCGCACGCGCGTGACGGGCACGTAGTGCTGCATCGACACCGTGAGCCAGTTGTTCTGATGCAGGATGTTCTCGAACGGCACGCCGGTCGCGGCGAGTATGCGGCGGATGTTGCGCCACATGAGCACGTGTTCGACGGCGAGCGCTTCTTCGCGCGGATTGAAATAGTCGGCGTCGAGCAGCGCGAGTTCTTCCGTGGTCACCGCGTCGCGTCCCGCCGGGCCGATGCGACCGGTCTGCGGGTCGGCGCCCGAAACCGGCGTCGTGAATACGTAAGGGCCGTAGACGGTCGCGGCCGGAAATCCGCCAGTGAGACGCTCGAAGCCCGCTACCGACACGTAGCGCGGCGTGAAACGCGAAGCTTGCGGTGCGGCGACCGCGTCAAGCACGACGTCGACTGCGGGATCGGTGCCGGGACCGCTCGTTACGACGATGGTCGTTGCGGGCGCATGCGCGCCCAGCACCGCCTTCACCGCACCTGCGGCGGCGGATGCATCCCGTATCTCGCGCAGGAATACCCGCAGCGTGATCAGGCGTTCGAGCGACGAGCCGGCGTCCTCAAGCGCGCGGCGCACGTGATCGAGCGCGACGAGCGTTTGCGCCCGGATGCGCGCGTCGGGCACGTCCGAGATGACCATGTCCCCGGCGATGCGGCCGTGCAGCGAAGCGGGCACGTCGTTCATACTGCGCGCGAGACGGCCCGTCTGCGCATCGTGACCGGTCATGCCCTGCGTGAATATGAAATCGGCGCCCGCGGACGCCCAGGCCTGCAATTCGCCGAGCGGGCCCGGAAAAAAGCGCACGTCGCCCGAGCCCGTGTTCAAACGGCCACCGCTTCGATTTGCAGCCGCGCGCCCTTCAGCGGCAGATCGTGCACGGCGGTTACCGTAATCGCCGGCGGGTCGTCGCCGAGCGCAGCGTGCAGGACCGCGCGCACGAACGGGAAGTCGGCGATATCGCGCAGGTACACGGTGATTTTCAGCAGCGAGCGCAGGTCGGAGTCGAGCGATTTCAAAACGATTTCCAGCTGCTCGACAATGCTCTGCGTCTGTGCGGCCGCCGCGAGTTGCTCGCGCGTGCGGACTTCGAGTCCACCGATCGCGCGGGATGCGCGTTGCGCTGCGTTCGAATCAAGGTCCGATACGGCTGAAATCATGCGGTGAGCTGATGGCGCATAACCCATGAGGGCAGAGACGAACACGAGATCGCCGCCGCGCGACGCACTGGCATGGCGTCCCCACGACGCGACGCGCGCGTCCGGCGGTGCCGCACGCACTTCGCCGCGCTCACACGTGATGCCTTCGATCTCGATGTAAAAATCGCGCCGGGCGAGGCTTTCGACCCCGATCACCGTGCCCGCGGACGTGCGTTCGCCGAAAAACGGCATGCCGATGCGCTCGACTTCGGCGAGCTCCGTCATGTTTCGCAGATAGATGTTCACGCGCATGAGGTTGGCAAGCGAGGTGCCGTGCTCCTCGAGCATGTCGCGCAGCAGCCGGTAAATCGTGAACGTCTGCGCCGAAATCGGCTCGAGCTGCAGGCGCGCGGCGAGCGCGCCGGCCGGCCGCTGCCACGCGGAATCCTTCAGCTCGTCGCTGCCGTAGATGATGAGGCCGTTTTCCGGATGGGCGCCGACTACACCTGCATAGAACGTGTAATCGCCGGCGCGGGTTGCAAGTTCGTAGTTGGACAACGGGCCCTGCACGACGTGTTTCGAGGTGAGAACTCTTTTCGCGATGCCGCGCGCGGGGTCGGGCACGACCGCGACCGGATCGAAGTACACGACCGAACCCGCGTGCAGCAGTGCCGGAACCTGGGATGCAGTACTTGGCGGCGCGACGCCGCCGTCGAAGAGCGCGGCACGGGTGCGCGCGAGTACCGGGAAGCTGCGCATTTCGCGCTTGTAGATGCTGTAGAAAAGCAGATCGGTTTTCTGCGCGCCCTGTTCGACGAGCAGCGTTTCCAGGTCTTCGTAAATGCGGGCCGCCTGCGCGACGAACGTTTCTTCCCAGCTGTCGGGTGCCAGCAACCCGAGCGCCGGCACCGGTTTGCGTCCGAGCTCGCGGTAACCGGTGAGCGCAAAGCCGGAGTCATGCGCGAGACCCGCGCGTCCGGAGATGAACAGGAGGTGTCCGGCGCGTGCGGCCACCGGAAAGCCTGCAACCGGGGCAGCGATCGCGCTGTGCACAACCATTGATTTTTTCATTGCCGCTTATTTTGCGGCCGCCGGCGCGGGTTTGCGCGCGGCGGCGAGCACGGCAGCCGCGTTTTCGCGATAGATTTTTTTGCGCGGCTCGTGCGGCAGGCGCTCGAGTGCGGGCAACGCGCGCTTCGCTTCGGGGTCGCCGATGTCGAACGGGTAGTCGGTGCCGAACATCACGCGGTCCGCGCCGGCGACCTTGATCGTGAATTCAACGGAGTCCGGCGACAGCGAGCAGGTGTCGAAGAAAATCTGCTTGTAGTATTCGCCCGGCGCTTTCGAGACGTTCTTGCGGTAGTAAGGGTCGGCTTCCCAGCCGGTGGCGTCGTAGGCGGAATTGAGCCGGCCTTTGAGGAAAATGAGATTGCCGCCGCCATGCGCGAGCAGAAGTTGCAATCCCGGATGCCGGTCGAACACGCCTTCGAAAATCATGCGCGTGACGGCGAGCGTTGTTTCGAACGGCCATTGCACGAGTACCTGGACGCCGTACAACGGAAAGCGCGTCGGCGGTTCCGCGGAAACCGGATGCATGAAGAGCAGCAGGCCCAATTTTTCCGCGACGGTAAACAGCGGATCGAATTCGGGCCCGTCGAGCGGGCGTCCGCCGGCCGTCGCCGGCAACAGTGCCGAGCGCGCGCCATAGAGATCGACTGCGCGCTCCAGTTCGTACGCGCAGCGCGCGGGATCGCCGAGCGCCAGCGCCGCCATCAACTCGATGCGGCCCTGGCCCTCCGACGCGATGCGCGCGCCGTGCTCGTTCAAGGCTCGCGCGAAGTCTACGCCTGCGGCGCCGCCGGGCCAGGCGACGTAACCGGGCGGCGGCCCGATCAATTGCAGTTCGACATTGCGCCGCTTGAGACTCGCGACACGCTTCGGAACGTCGGACAGATTTTCGTCGAGCGAATGCGGCGGGTTGTCGCCCCGCCTGACCCAGAAGCGGCCGTCGGTGCGGCGTTCGGCGGAAAGGCCGAACGCGGGTTTGCGGCAAAGACCATCGAGAAAAGCAAGGTCGAGCGCATGCGCGTGAGTGTCGATGATCAAGGGAGGAACTCCTGAAGATGGTGAAAGCGTGCCGCAAAAGTTTAACTCACCTTCGTGTGCCCGTGGTCGGGCGTCCCGGAACGAGTGCGTGGCATCGACCCCGCGACTAAGAAATTCGGGTGCGCTATGATGACGAGGTGCTTGCGGAAAGGGTGAACCGATGAGATTTCCTGGTCTGATCGCGGCGTGCGGATTGCTCGCAGCGAACGCTTTGATCGTATCGCCGGTTCACGCACAGGATTACCCGACGAAATCCATACGCCTGCTGGTGCCGTTCGCGACCGGCGGCGGCAACGATACGCTTGGTCGTGTATTCGGGCAGAAAATCAGCGATGCATGGAATCAGTCGGTGATCGTCGAGAACCGGCCGGGCGGGGGCGGCACGCTGGCAACCGCGCTCGTCGCGCGAGCGCCGGCGGACGGATATACGCTGCTGCTTTCGTCGATCGCAACCCACGCGGTGAGCCCGCATCTGTATCGCGATCCGGGCTACGATCCCTTGAAGGATTTCGCGCCGATCGCATTGCTCGGCGTCGCCCCCGTCGTGATGGGCATCAATCTCTCGATCCCGGCGAAGTCAGTGCAGGAATTCATCACGCTCGCCAAGGCGAAACCGGGCGGTTTCAAGTACGGCTCCGGCGGCAACGGCTCGGTGATGCACACGGCTGCGATGGTGTTCAGCCAGGCGGCGGGCGTCGAAATGCTGCATGTTCCTTACAAGGGCGCGGGGCCTGCTTATGTCGCGCTGGTCGGCAGCGAAGTCGATCTTGTGATCGATACGACCGCCGCGCTGCTGCCGCTCGTGCGCTCGGGACGCGTGCGCGCGCTCGCTGTCGCGCGCCGCACGCGCATGCCGGAAGCGCCAGAGATTCCGACTTTCAGTGAAGCCGGGCTGCCGGCTTACGAGGCAAACGGCTGGTATTCGATGCACGCGCCGGCGGGCACGCCCGCCGCGATCATCGCGAGGCTCAATGCGGAAATCGCGCGCGCGATGAAGCAGCCTGACATGCAGGAGCGTTTCAAGCAGCTCGGTCTCGACGGTGGCGGCGGCTCGCCCGAGCAGCTTGCCCAATTCGTGCGCAGCGAATTCGTGAAATACGCGAAGCTGATCAAGGACGCGGGCATCAAGGCCGAGTAGAAATACGCACCGGCCAAGGAGATTGTCCTGCCCGCCACATCACATCGAATTTGCGCCGCGTTGCTGCTGGCGGAACTCGTCCTGCATGCAGGCGCGGCTGGCGCGCAAAATTATCCCGTCAAACCCGTGCGCATCATCGTGCCGTTCGGCACCGGCGGCTCCACCGATGCGGTGTTCCGCATACTTGGTCCGAGCCTGTCGGAAGGTCTCGGCCAGCAGGTCGTGGTCGACAACCGTCCCGGCGCCGCCGGCAGCATCGGCATCGGGCTCGTTGCAAAATCCCCGCCCGACGGATACACGCTCGGTGTCGCGACGCTGGCATATGTCGCGAATCCTTTTGTCCTCGCCAAGCTTCCGTACAACACGGAAAAGGATCTGGCGCCGGTCAGCCTTGTGACGATGGTGCCGCTGGTGCTGACGGTGCATCCGTCGGTGCCGGCGCGGACGGTGAAGGAATTCATCGCGCTTGCGAAGAGCCGGCCGGGCGACCTCAATTACGCGTCTGCGGGCAACGCGAGCGCCAATTCACTGGCCGCCGAACAGTTCAAATACCTGGCGGGCATCAACGTCACGCACGTCCCCTATAAGTCGGCAGGCGCCGCGGTCGTATCTCTTGTCGGCGGAGAAACCGTGGCGATGGTCGCGACGCTGCCGTCCGTGATCGAGCAATTCAAAACCGGCCGGCTGATTGCGCTCGGCGTCAGTACGCTTAAACGCGATCCGACGCTGCCCGACGTGCCGACTATCGACGAGGCAGGCGTGCCCGGTTACGAAGTGTTCGAATGGCAGGGTGTCGTCGTGCCGGCGGGTACGCCGGTCGCCATCATCAACCGGTTGCGGCAGGAGATCGTCAAGAGCCTTGCCTTGGCCGACACGAAAGCCCGCATCGCGAGCGTGGGTGCGCGCGAGGTGGGCAGCACGCCGGAGGAACTTGCCCGGCACATCAAAAAAGAACTCGCAATCTGGGAGCGGGTCGTGAAGCTCGCGGGGATCCGCGCCGACTGACCGCTGCCGGCGATTGCGTAAATCGTCACCGGCATATAGATTCGGCAACGCCGCATGAAAACGTCCATCGCAACCGCGCAGGATATCGAGTCCCCTTACGCCTGGACGCGCCTCTTCGTTTCGCTCGTCCTGATGACGATAGGCGGCTCCGGCATGTACACGGTCGCCGTCGTGTTGCCGCGCATCCAAGCCGAGTTCGCGGTCGCGCGCGGCGACGCGTCGCTGCCATACACGCTCGCGATGATCGGGTTCGGGCTCGGCGGCGTGATGATGGGCCGGCTGGCGGACCGCTTCGGCGTCATGGTGCCGGTCATGCATCGGCGCGATTTTTCTCGGCACGGGTTTCATCGTCGCCGGCGTGTCCGGCAGCTTGTGGCAGTTCAGCCTCGCGCAAGGCGTGTTGATGGGATTTCTCGGCTGCTCGGCGACGTTCGCGCCGCTCGTGGCCGACACGTCGCAATGGTTTTCGCGCCGGCGCGGCATCGCGATCGCCATCTGCATGAGCGGTAATTACCTCGCGGGCGCGGTGTGGTCGCCGATCGTCCAGCATTTCGTCGAGAGCGCGGGCTGGCGCCACACCTATATGGGCATGGGCGTGTTTTGCCTGGTCACCATGCTGCCGCTTGCCTGGTTCGTGCTGCGGCGGCGCCCGCCGCTGCACGTGCTGCACGCAGCCGCGCCCGAAGCGTTGTCGGCGGAAACGATAGCGCATCCGGTGCATGCGGAGTCGGCGCGGCCGCTCGGATTTTCACCGGCCGGGCTGCAGGCGCTGCTGTGCATCGCGGGTGTAGCGTGCTGCGTCGCGATGTCGATGCCGCAGGTGCATATCGTCGCGTACTGCGGCGATCTCGGCTTCGGCCCCGCGCGCGGTGCGGAGATGCTGTCGTTGATGCTTGCGGCCGGCATCGTCAGCCGGCTGATTTCAGGCTGGATCGCCGATCACATCGGCGGCCTGCGCACGCTGCTGCTGGGTTCGGTCTTGCAGGGCGTGGCACTGCTCGCATTCCTGTTCACCAGTGGAATCACGTCGCTGTACCTGGTGTCCGCGATGTTCGGCTTGTTTCAGGGCGGCATCGTGCCGAGCTATGCGCTGATCGTGCGCGAATATTTCACGCCAAAGGAAGCGGGCGCGCGGGTCGGCACGATTCTCATGGCCACATTGTTCGGCATGGCGCTCGGCGGCTGGCTGTCAGGCGCCATTTTCGATCTGACCGGTTCGTACCGCGCCGCGTTTTTGAACGGCACCGCGTGGAACCTGCTCAACATCGGCATCGTGCTGATGCTGCTCTACCGCGCGCGCGGCGGGCGCCGGCTGGGCGGCCGCCGTGCCCGCTTAATAGGCGATCGCGTAACAGTCGCGGCGCCGCTCGCCGCCGGCAATGCGGCTGCCGGTCGCGGGATCGACCATCACCACGGTGGCGCAGCCGTTCATGCTGTAGGGACGGATTTTCTGCGCGTTGTGGCCGCGTGCTTTCAGGTCATCGATGATCGCGTCCGGAATGTTGGATTCGACGTTGAGCACGTTGAGCCCGGCGTTGTGCGGCCAGAACGAGCCGTGAAAATGCAGGGTCTGCACGCGCGGCCATTCGAACGCGGTGTGCACGTTCGGATACCAGTCGGGCCAGAATTCCACGATGTCGAGAAACGCCTGCAGCACGGTCTGCTCCTGGTTGTCGCCGCCCGGCGAACCGATGGCCATGAACGGCTGGCCGTTGCGCAGCACGAGACCCGGCGTCAGCGTGTAGCGCGGACGCGACCGCGGACGCAACTGCGCCGCGCGCGTTTTGTCGAGCCAGAACTGCTCGCCGCGGATGCTCATGCCGATGCCGGTTTTGCCGAGGATCACCGCGCCCGGAATCCAGCCGCCGCTCGGCGTGCTGTCGAAGATGTTGCCATCTTTATCAATGATCGCGATGTGCGTCGTATCCTTGATCGCGTTGGCCACCGGCTCAGCGTCAGGCAGCGGCGCATCGGGCTTGCGTTCCTCGCGGATGTTCGCGACCCAGTATTTCCACTCTTTCACGCTCGAATCGTACGGCAGCGGGTTCCCCGCGACGAACGTGCGATTCGCGCGCCGCGGATCGATCAGCTTCGCGCGCTCTTTCGCGTACGCTTTCGACAGCAGGCCTTCCGCCGGCACTTTGACGAAATCGGTGTCCGCATAATAGGTATCGCGGTCGGCGTAGGCGAGCTTCAGCGCTTCGACGACGGTGTGCAGATAGTCGCCGCTGTTCAGCTTCATCGCCTTCAAATCGAAATTCTCGAGAATGTTGAGCGCCTGCAGCATCACGGGCCCCTGGCTGCCGAACGCGTGCTTGTAGACTTCGAAGCCGCGGTAAGTCGTCATCGCCGGCGCTTCGACCCGCGCGTAAAATTCGGCGAAGTCGGCGAGCTCGAACGGCGCGTCGTGCTGCTTGAGAAACGCCACCATCTCGCGCGCGATGTCGCCCTTGTAGAAGCGGTCGCGCGCGGCGACGATGCCGGCGTTGCGGCCTTTGTCTTTGTTTGCGCGTTCGGCCTCGACCATGCGCTTCAACGTATTCGCGAGCGTCGGAAATTTGAGCGTGTCGCCGGGCGCATACAGCGTGCCGTCGGCTTTTAGCCAGTACGCGCGGTTCTCGGGCCATTGCTCGATGAATTTCAGCTGGTCCTTGATGCGCAGTGCCGTGCGCGGCCGCAGCGGGAAGCCGCGCTCGGCGTATTCGATCGCGCGCGCCGACACCTGCTCGAAGCTCATGGTGCCCCAGCGTTCGAGCACGGTGAGCGCCGCATGCAACGCGCCGGGGATCACCGCCGGATCGAGTCCTTTGCCATTGAGATTCTTGTTGCGCGCCGTGTACCAATCGATGGTCGCGCCGGTGGGCGCCCAGCCCTGGCCGACGACAGAGACGACTTTGCCGGTGCTTTTGGGATAAACCAGCACCAGCGCTTCGCCGCCCAGGCTGTAGAGGTCCTGCTCGACGACGCCGCCGACGAGCAGCGCCGCGACGCCGGCATCGAATGCATTGCCGCCGCGCACGAGAATTTCGAACGCCGCCGCCGTCGTCAGCGGATGGCCCGCGGAAACGCCGGCGTTGGGCCCCATCACCAGCGGGCGCTCGGCGGCCCGGGCGGCGGTGCACCAAAGCGCACTGACCATCAGCACCAGTAACGCTATCGCCCTGTATGCTGCCATTAACCGGGCGCCGGACCGACCCCGGTGCACGCCATCAGTCGTGGAAATTACGTCGCAGTCCATGGCGCTCCCCTGATTGGATGGTTGTATACCTATCTTAGCGTCCGACGGGCGACAAATGGATATTTTAGGAGTTACAATCGTTTCCTAAAAAACCGCGTCCCGGTGTGGCCGGCGCGGTTACCAGTCTTAAGACCACATACCCATGACCGCAGGAGGGAACGGAAAATGGCAAGCCTCAATATCAATGGCAAGACACAGGAAGTCGACGTCGACCCGTCAACGCCGCTGTTGTGGGCGTTGCGCGAGCAGGTCGGCCTGACGGGAACCAAATACGGCTGCGGCATTGCGGTGTGCGGCTCGTGCACCGTCCATGTCGATGGCCAGGCGGTACGTTCGTGCGTGACGCCCGTCGCAGCGGTGCAGGGCAAGAAAATCACCACGATCGAAGGCCTCGCGGCCAACGGCGCGCTGAACAAAGTGCAAAAAGCGTGGCTCGAGCACGAAGTGCCGCAGTGCGGCTACTGCCAGTCGGGCATGATCATGGCAGCGACGGCGTTGTTGAACGCCAAGCCCAAGCCCACGGACGCCGACATCGATTCCGCGATGACCAACATCTGCCGCTGCGGCACCTTCCAACAAGTGCGCGACGCGATCCACGCCGCCGCCAAAGCCTAAAGGACCGCCGCCATGATGACCAAAGCAGCCACAGCACCGAATCTCAGTCGCCGTTCTTTCATCATCAGCTCCGCCGCGATCGGCAGCGGGCTGGCGCTCGGCCTCAACGTCCCGTTCGGGCCCGCCGTCGTGCGCGCCGCGGATGGCTCGCCCGAAGTCAACGTGTGGGTCGTGATCCGGCCGGACGAAACCGTCGTCATCCGCATCGCGCGCACTGAAATGGGCCAGGGCACTTTGACCGGGCTTGCGCAGATGTGCGCCGAGGAACTCGAATGCGACTGGTCGAAAGTGACGACCGAATATCCGACGCCCGGCCAGAGCGTCGCGCGCAAGCGCGCGTGGGGCGACTTCTCCACCGGCGGCAGCCGCGGCATTCGCGAGTCGAACGAATACGTGCGGCGCGGCGGCGCGACCGCGCGCGTCATGCTCGTGCAGGCCGCGGCCGAAGAATGGAAAGTGCCGGTCGCCGAGTGCACCGTCAATAAAGGCGTGATCACGCATACGCCATCGGGCCGCACGACGACTTACGGCAAAGTGGCGGAAGCCGCCGCGCGCATCACGCCACCGAAAGACGTGCCGCTCAAGGATCCGAAAGACTGGAAGATCATCGGCAACAAAGACATCAAGCGTCTCGACACCACCGAGAAGCTGACCGGCAAGGCCATGTATGGCGTCGATTTCAAGATGCCCGGCATGCTGAACGCGACGATCAAGGAATGCCCGGTGTTCGGCGGCAAGGTCAAGAGCTTCGACGCCGGCAAAGTCAAGGGCATGAAGGGCGTGAAGAATGTATTGCAGGTCGGCGACACCGCCGTGGCGGTCGTGGCCGACACCTGGTGGCAGGCGAAGGTCGCGCTCGACGCGCTGCCGATCGTGTGGGATGAGGGCGAGAACGCGAAAGTCTCGAGCGCATCCATCGCCGAGCTGTTGAAGGCGGGCCTCGATGCGGATCAGGCATTCGTCGGCAACAAGAACGGCGACGCGAAAACGGCGCTTGCCGGCGCGGCGAAAAAAGTCGAAGCCGTCTACGCATACCCGTACCTGAACCACGCGCCGATGGAGCCGATGAACGCGACGGCGCGCTACACGCCCGAGCGCTGTGAAGTGTGGTGCGGCACCCAGAACGGCGAAGCCGCGTTCGCCGCGGTGCTCGCGGCATCGGGTTTGCCCGCCGACAAGTGCGACGTGCATAAATTTCTGCTCGGCGGTGCGTTCGGCCGGCGCGGTGCGTTTCACGATTTCGTGCGCCAGTCGGTGCTGATCGCGAAGCAGATGCCCGGCACCCCGGTGAAACTGCTGTGGACGCGCGAAGAGGACATGACGCAGGGCCGCTATCATCCGGTCACGCAGTGCAAGCTGGTCGGCGGCTTGGACGCGAACAACAACCTCACCGGCCTGCACATGCGCATTTCGGGGCAGTCGATCCTCACCGCGGTGCGCCCGGAAGCCCTGCAGAACGGCGCCGACCCGGCGACTTTCCAGGGCGTCACGCCGAGCGGAGAGTTCGAGTTCGGCTACAACGCGATCCCGAACCTGCTGATCGATCATGCGATGCGCAATCCGCATGTGCCGCCCGGCTTCTGGCGCGGCGTCAACATCAATCAGAACGCGATCTACGTCGAATGCTTCATGGACGAGCTCGCGCAGGCCGCCGGCCAGGACCCGCTCGAGTTCCGGCGCAAGCTGATGACCAAGAGCCCGAAGCACCTGGCGGTGCTGAACGCCGTTGCCGAGCGTGCGGGGTGGGGCAAGCCCGCGCCGAAAGGCATTTATCGCGGCCTCGCGCAGATGAAAGCGTTCAACAGTTATGTTGCGGCATGCGCGGAAGTGTCGGTGACCGGCGGCAACAAGGTCAAAGTCCATCGCATCGTCTGCGCGACCGACCCGGGCTACGCGGTGAACCCCGCGCAGATCGAGCGCCAGATCGCGGGCTCGTTCGTGTATGGGTTGTCGGCGGTATTCAGCCAGGAGTGCACCGTCAAGAACGGCCGCATCGAGCAGACGAACTTCAACACGTTCGATTCGATGCGCATCGCGCAAATGCCCAAGGTCGAATCGATCGTCATGCCCTCGGGCGGATTTTGGGGCGGCGTGGGCGAGCCGACGATTTGCGTTGCAGCGCCGGCGGTGCTCAATGCGATGGCCGCGGCAACGGGCAAGCGCATCCGCACGTTCCCGCTGAAGAACCACGGCATCACGATGGTATAGAGCAGGCGAGGCTCGCCGCGGCGCGTTTATTTTTAGCCGCGGCAAGCGGAGTGCGCGTTTCGTCAATGTTGGAGGCTTTGCGGTGCAGGATCGAATGAAACGCGGATCGCGCCGGCGATTTATGACTGTCGCCGGCGGGCTCGCGGTTGCTGCGGTGCTGCCGGCGACCGCGACTGCGCAGATGAACCGCATGCCGCCAAACAACATGCCGGAGGTCATACGCCGGCTCGTCGGCACCGCGAAGGTCAATACCGGCCGGGTCAAGCTCGGCGTGCCGCCGCTGGTCGAAAACGGCCATCTCGTGCCGCTGACCGTCACCGTTGAAAGCCCGATGACCGAAGCCGACCACGTGAAAGCGATTCACGTGTTCACCGACAAGAACCCGTTGCCCGAAGTGATCAGTTTCTACGTGGGCCCGCGCGCCGGCCGCGCGAGCCTGAGCACGCGCGTGCGGCTGGCCGATACCGAGACCGTCGTCGCGATCGCGCAAATGAGCGACGGTTCGTTCTGGTCCGAGCGCCAGAACGTGGTGGTGACCACCGCCGCATGCCTGGAGGAACTCTAACGTGGCCGTTGCGCGCATCGACGTGCCGAAGACCGCGCGGCGCGGCGACGTCATCGATATCCGCACGCTGATCAGCCACACGATGGAGACCGGCTATCGCCGCGATTATCTCGGCAAGACCTTGCCGCGCGACATCATCACGGGTTTTACCTGCACGTACAACGGCGCGGAAGTTTGCCGCGCGGTCTTTCATCCCGCTATATCCGCGAATCCGTACCTGGCGTTTTCGGTGATCGCGGCCGACAGCGGCACGCTGCAGTTCACGTGGACCGGCGACAACGGTTTTACATTCACCGAGTCAGCTACCATTACCGTCGCCTGACGGGTGACGCGCGCCGCGCGCGCCGCGTAAAAAATTACCTGATGCCGAGGAGGGTTGGTCGTTGAGTCAGACTGAGCATAAAAATTCCAGCGGGACGGACGCTGGCCCGACGCGCCGGCTGGCGGAATTCGCTTCCGCGCTGCGCTTCGACGATCTGCCGGCGGCCGTCGTCGATAAAGCAAAAACCTGCGTGCTCGATACATTGGGTTGCTGCATCTTCGGCGCTACATTAGGGCCGATGCAAAAACTCGCGGCGATGGTCGCCGCGGAGAATTGCGGCGGCCAGGCGGCGGTGTTCGGATTTCCACTCCGGACGTCGGCGTCAAATGCGGCGCTGATCAACGCCGCTTCCGCACATGCGTTCCAGCTCGACGAAATCCACATCGAGGCGACGCTGCATCCGGGTTCGCTCGCGGTCCCGGCGGCGCTCGCAGTCGCCGAGGCGAACGGCGGCGTGACCGGGCGCGAACTGATCGCGGCGCTCGTTGCCGGATATGAAGTCGGATTGCGGGTAGGACTCTGCGCGAAAGGCGGCATGTTCGCGCGCGGATTCCACAATCAGGGCACGACCGGGGTATTCGTTGCAGCGGCAGCAGCGGCTCACGTGCTGCGTCTTGACGCCGCGCAAATGCAGCACGCGCTGGGCATCGCGGGCTCGCAGGCGGCGGGGCTGATGGCCGTGCAGGAGGGCGCGATGACCAAAGGCTTCCACTCGGGCCGCGCTGCGCAAAGCGGCGTCTATGCCGCGAACCTCGCGCGTCTCGGCTATACGGGCATACCCGATGTGCTGGAGACGGGCTACGGCGGATTTTTGAGTTCGCTGATCGGCGATTGCCCGCTCCAAATATTGACGGCGGATCTCGGCAAGCGGTGGGAAATCCTCAAGGTCGGGTTCAAGCCGGCGCCGGCGTCTAACGGCAGCATAGTGGCGATGGCCGCGCTCGACGAAATCATGCGCAAGCACGAGCTCAAGGCCGGCGACATCGAAAGCGTGACGGCACACGTGAGCACGAATACCTTGCATCACTGCGGCTGGGACTACGACCCCGCAAAAATTCAGGGCGTGCTCGCGGCGCAAATGAATTTGCGCTACGGCATGGCGGTAATGGCGTTGGAGCGCAGCGCGACCGTTGCGCAATTTACCGAAGCCAAAATGCGCGACTCGGTGATTCTCGATTTCGTGCGGCGCGTTAACGTGGAATTCGAACCCGCCTTCGATGCAGGCGGCGGCAAGCATCGTGTCGCATGCCGCGCTGTCGTTACCTGCCGCAACGGCGCGCGGCACGAAGCGCAGGTGCTATTCCGCAAAGGCAGCCACGAAGATCCGATGTCGGCCGCCGAGATCGACGCGAAGTTCATGGACCTCGCCGGGAAAACCATCAAGCCCGGCGTCGCGCAGCGTATTGCTGAAACCGTGATGAAACTCGAGCAGCTCGACAATTCGAACGCGCTCTCGCAACTGCTGGTTGCGCCGGCAGCGAGTTAAGCAATGAGGCAAACATTCAAGCATTGCTTTATTGCGGTCGTGCTCGCCGGCATCGCTCCAGGTGGAGGCGCGATTGCGGCCGATGCTTATCCGGCAAAGCCGATCCGCATCGTCATCGGATTTTCTCCCGGCGGCTATATCGATCTCACGTCGCGGCTCGTGGCGGGACCTCTATCGGCTGCGCTGGGACAGCAAGTGGTGGTGGATAATCGCAGCGGAGCGGGCGGCGTCGTCGGCACCGAAATGGCTGCGCGCTCGGCACCCGACGGCTATACGCTGACGATAGGCAGCATCGGCACGCACGCGATCAACCAGACGCTATATCGCAAGCTGCCCTACAACGTGATCAAGGATTTTCAGCCGATCGCGCGGCTATCCGATGCGCCGAACATCCTCGCCGTGCATCCGTCCTTCCCGGCGAAATCGGTCAAGGAGCTGCTCGCACTCGCCAAGGCGCGGCCCGGGCAGATCATGTATGCGTCCGCCGGCGCCGGCACCTCGACGCACATCGCCGCGGTGCTGTTCGAATACCTGGGCCACGTCAAGCTCGTGCACATTCCATACAAAGGCGGCGGCCCGGCGATCGTCGACGTGGTTGCGGGCCAGGTGCCGGTCACGTTCGCCACCGCCGCGTCGGTTTCTCCGCAGACGAAGAGCGGCCGCTTGCGCGGGCTCGGCATCACCGGCAGCCAGCGCTCGACGCTGCTGCCCGATTTGCCGACGATCGCCGAAGCGGGGTTGCCCGGCTATGAGATGATCAACTGGCTCGGGCTTTTTGCGCCGAGCGGCACGCCGCGGCCTATAGTGGATCGGCTCGCGACCGAGTCGTTGCGCATCGTGCAGACGCCTGAAGTGCGCGATCGGCTCAATGCGCAGGGCGCCGAGCCGTCGCCGCTCAATACCGATCAATTCACGCCGTTTGTGAAAGTCGAAGTCGAGAAGTGGGCGAAAATCGTGGCTGCGACGGGCATGACGGTCGACTGATTGCGGTACGCCGCGCCGTAAGCGAAGGGTCGGGTGCCCGCTTTGACCTAACGCAACCTTGCGGGCGAACGCGAATGCTAGCGTTGTCCCGATGAAGACGACAGCCGCGAGGGAGTGCGGGCGCGCCCCGCGTCCGTTCTAAACCGTGCTCACCCATACGCACGTCGAGAGCGCCGCTGCGTTTCCGCGCAGCGCGGCGCTGGATACGCGCAAGCGCGCCCATACGGTATGGCTGCTCGTGCTGTGCATGGCCGCGCATGGGCTGACCTTTACCGCGATTCCGATGCTGCTGCCGCTGATCCGGTTCGACCTCGCCATCAGCTTTACCGATGCGGGCATCCTGACTGCGGCGGCGACCCTGAGTTACGCGCTCGGGCAAATCCCGGCGGGTTTGCTGGCCGACCGCTTCGGCCCGCGCCGGCCTTTCTTCATCGGGCTCATCGGCTGGTCCCTGCTGTCCTTCAGTTTCGCCTTCATTCATGGCCTGTGGCTGGCGGTCGCCTGCCAGTTCATCGCGGGCGCATTCCGCGCGATGATGTTTGCCCCGGGGTTGTCGCTGCTCGCGTCATGGTTTCCGCCGCAGCGCCGCGCGACCGCGATGAGCCTCTACATGGTCGGCGGCTTCGGCGGCCAAATCGCACTCGCGCTTGCCGGTCCGCTGCTCGCGAGCTTTTATGGCTGGCGCATCGCGCTGATGGCGCTCGCGGCGCCCGGCATCATTGGCGCCTTTGCGTTCCGTTCGTTCGCCGCGGACGCGCCGCGCCGGCATGCGGCCGCGCAGCTCACCTGGTCCGACGTGGCGCGGGTCACGCGCTCGACCGTCATGTGGCTCTGCTGCGCGCTCCAGTTCGTGCGCTTCACCGCGGTGATCGCCTTCATTGTCTGGCTGCCGTCGCTGCTGGTGGCCGATCACGGGTTCTCGATGCAATCAGCGGGGTTCATCGTCGCCGCCGGCGCCGCGCTGACCGCGGCATCGAATATGGTCGGCGGCTATGTCTCGGACCGCCTGCGCAATCCGCCGCTCGTCATCGGCGGCACGTTTGCAGTGCTGGCCTGCGCCACGTGGCTGCTCGGGACGGTGCAATCGGAGCTGCCGCTTTTCGCCGCGATCGCGATGGGCGCGATATTTCTGCAGTTTTATTTCGGCCCGATTTTTCTCGTGCCGGTCGAAGCACTGGGACCGCGTCTCGCGGGCACCGCCACCGGTGTCGGCAATCTCTTTGCGAATATCGGCGGTTTCGTGACCGCCTATGCGTTCGGCGCGATCAAGGACCATACCGGCAGTTTTGCCTCGGGTTACCGCGGCGTCAGCGTCCTGTGCTTCGCCGGAGTCGTGCTGTCGATCATGCTCGCGCGGGCCCGCACGCGCGCGCTCGAGCCGGCCAAGGGGGCGGCGGCATTCCGCAATTCCGGATAGTCCGCTATTATTTGCGGACGCCGCAGTCCTCGCGATTGCGATCCGCCCCCCTTACCGCGCACAAGGCCCGAAATGTTCTCCGTTGGTTCGTTTGCGCCAGGCGCGGCGATGGCATTCCTCGCAATAGATTGCATGGGTGGGGCGCATGCCGCCGATGTTTATCCCGCAAAGCCGATCCGCGTGATCGTGCCGTTTGCGCCCGGCGGCGGCACGGACATGATCGCGCGCGTCCTCATGCAGGAAGCGTCAGGCAGTCTTGGCACTTCCATCGTCGTCGACAATCGCGGCGGCGCCGGTGGCGTCGTCGGCACCGAGCTCGGGGTCAAGGCGCCCGCCGACGGCTACACGCTGACGCTGGGTTCCGGCAGCTACGCGACCAGCGCGGCGCTGAGCGAGCTTAACTACGATCCGGTCAAGGACATCACACCGGTGATCCTGGTCGGCGACAGTCCATTCATCATGACCGTGAATCCCGCGGTGCCAGCCGCCACGTTGCAGGACCTGATACGCCTCGCCAAAGCCAAACCCGGCTCGTTAAGTTACGGCACGACGGGCACCGGCGGCATCACCCATCTCGCGGTGGAGCTCTTCGACATGATGGCCGGCACGCAGATGGTGCAGATTCCTTATAAAGGCACGGCGCCCGCGCTCAACGACGTCATCGGCGGGCAGATTCCGGTGATGCTCGGCACTGCGCCGTCGACGCTGCCCCACGTCAGGTCGAAACGGCTGCGCGCGCTCGCCGTGACGTCGGCCAAGCGCTCGGCGTTCGCTCCCGAGTTGCCCACGGTGGCGGAAGCCGGCGTGCCCGGCTATGAGGCGGTAACCTGGTATGCGGTCTGGGGCCCGAAAAAACTGCCGGCTGCGGTGGTCGCGCGGCTCAATGCCGAATTGGCCAAGGCGCTCACGGTGCCGGAAATCCGCCGGAAATTCGAAGTCGAAGCGCTCGAAATCCGCGGCGGTTCGCCGCAGGCGCTGGAAAAACTGATGATTCGCGAAATCGAGAAATGGAAGGTCGTCGTGAAAAAAGCCAACCTGAAAGCCGCGTCATGACTGCAACGATCCGCAAAATAGAAGCACGCGACGAAGCGCGCTGGCGCGAGCTGTGGGACGGCTATTGCCGGTTTTACGAGCGCGACCCGGCGCCGAAGGTCAACGACCACACGTGGCAGCGCATCATGGATGCGGGCTCCAGCGTGCACGGCATAGTTGCCGAGCGCGCGGGCGACGGCGTGATCGGCATCGCCAATTACATCATTCACGAGAACACGTCGACGCTGACGCCGATCTGCTACCTGCAGGATTTGTTCGTCGAGCCGAAACTGCGCGCGGGCGGCGTCGGCAAGCAGTTGATCGACTGGCTGGTGGCCGAGATGAAAGCGCAGGGCTGGTCGCGGCTCTACTGGAACACCAAGGAAAATAACTACCGCGCGCGCGGGCTCTACGACAAATACACGCCGCACAGCGGATTTCTGCGCTACGTCGTGAATAACCCGCTGCTTTGACGCCGACACTGGCCCGTCATTGCGCGTAATACCATCGCGGCGCGCGCAGAAATACAGGCATTAATATCGATCCACGACAGCGGGAGGATGCCCCGATGGTGAAACCACAATCGATGGTTGTTTTGATTGGTGCGCTGCTCGCGACGCTGACAGTGGGGGCGAGGGAGGTTGCTGCCGCGCAATCAGCGCGCGATGCGCAGCCGCGGTTCAGCGTGGTCGAGGCTGGCATTGCCGACATGCAAAAGGCGATGAAAGACGGGCGCGTCACCTCGCGCGAGCTGGTATTGCAGTACCTGACGCGCATCGCGACGTACGAGGACAAGCTCAACGCGGCAATGTTCGTCAATCCGCGTGCATTGCAGGAAGCCGAGGCGCTCGATCGCGAGCGCGCGCGCGGCAAGTTGCGCGGCCCGCTGCACGGCATCCCGATCGCGCTCAAAGACAACATCCACACGACCGACATGCCGACCACCGGCGGTGCGCTCGCGTTCGACGGCCTCGTGCCGCCGTACGAGGCGACCCTGGTAAAAAACCTGCGCGAAGCGGGCGCGATCATCATCGCCAAGACTGTGATGACCGAGCTCGCCAACTGGGTGACCACCGCGCCGACGCTGATGCCGCGCCAACTACAGCGCGTTGAAGGGCTACGGCATGAACCCGTACGATCCGCGGCGCGATCCGCGCGAAGCCAACTTCGACGGCCGCCCCGTGCTGCCGCCCGGCGGCTCGAGTTCGGGCATCGGCACCGCGGCGAATCTGTGGGCGGCCAACGTCGGCACCGAGACTTCCGGCTCGCTCTTGAGTCCGGGAAACCAGAACATGCTGGCGACCATCAAGCCGACCGTCGGTCGCATCAGCCGCTACGGCATCCTGCCGCTGACCGCCGATCAGGACACCGCCGGGCCGATGGGCCGCACCGTCGCGGACGTCGCGATCCTGATGGGCGTGCTCGAGGGTGCTGCGCCGGACCCGCACGATCCCGCGACAAAAACGTGCACGCCGCCGCCGCACCGCGACTACACGCGTTACCTTAAGGCCGGCGCGCTCGACGGCGCGCGCATCGGCATTCCGCGCGCGTTCTACTACGACCCGATCGTGGCGCCCGGCGAGAGCGCGCCGCGCGGCGGACTCACGCCCGAACAGCGGGCAGTGATGGCAGGCGCGATCGCCATCATGCAGCGGCTGGGCGCGGTGATCGTCGATCCCGCCGATATTCCGAGCGTGATCGAAAAAGACGCCAGCAAAAATTTTCTGCGCTGGGACACCTGCCGCGGCTACCAGAACGCCAAGGGCAAGGACGCGGGCTGCTCGGTCGTGGCGAAGTACGGCTTCAAGCGCGACTTCAATCTGTGGCTCGCGAGCCTGGGCCGCGCGGCGCCGTTGAAGACGCTGACCGATCTGCGCAACTGGAATCTCGCGCACAAGAACGCGGGCTCGCTGAAGTACGGGCAGTCGCTGCTCGACATCTCGGACGAAATGGATCTCGAAGCCGATCGCGCGCGTTATGAAACGGACCGCGCGAAGGACATCGCGATTTACGGCACCAATGGTATCGATGCAATCATGAAGGCCGAGCGCCTTGACGCCATCTTGTTTCCGGCCGCCACCGGCGCCGCGATTGCCGCGAAACCCGGCTATCCGACGGTCATCGTGCCGTTCGGCACGGTGCCGAATACCGCGGGCCCGCCCTTTCCCGAGGGTTTCAATCCGCAGCCCGCGCCATTCGGCGTGAGTTTCACAGGCATGGCCTGCAGCGAGCCGCGCTTGATCGAGCTGGCCTACGCATTCGAGCACGCGACCCGGCGTCGCGTGCCGCCGCCGTCGGCACCGTGACGACGTCGGATGGTTCGTTGCAGCGGGGCAACCCGGTCGATGCGGGAGATTTTGTCCTCCCGGATTACGACTCGGGCTTGAGCCCCGCCTTGCGCGCGACCTCGGTCCAGCGCGTCACTTCGCTCTGCACGAATGCGGCGAATTCCGCCGGCGGGCTGCCGACCGCTTCGGCCCCTTCGCGCTGGAAGCGCTCGCGTATGTTCGGCAGCGCCATCACGCGCACGTATTCGCGATACAGCGCGTCGATGATCGCGGGCGGCGTTTTCGGCGGCGCCCAGATGCCGTACCAGTGCGGGATGTCGATGCCCTTGATGCCGGCTTCGTCGAGCGTCGGCACTTCGGGAAACACCGCGGTGCGTTTGATCGTGGAGACCGCCAGCGCGCGCAGCTTGCCGGCTTCGACATGCGGGCGCACAACCAAGGGGACGATGAAACCGTACGCGGCTTCCCCCGAGATCAGCGCCGTGGTGGCGGGTGCCGCGCCGCGGTAGGGCACGTGGATGCTGCGAATGCCGGCGACCTGCTGGAAGAGCTCGCCGACGACGTGCGATATCGAGCCGAGTCCCGTCGAGGCGAACACGAGTTCACCGGGCCGCCGTTTCGCGAGCGTCAGAAACTCGCGAATGTTCTTGACCGGCAATGCCGGCGGCACGACGAGCACGTTCGGTATGCGCACGATCTGCGTTACGGGTGCTAAATCGCGCACGACGTCGTAGCCGAGCTTCGCGTACAGCGGCCGGCTCGTGATCATGCTCGCGGTGTGGATCATGATCATCTGACCGTCGGGCGCGGCGCGCGCGACTGCTTCGGCGGCGATGTGCCCGCTGGCGCCCGAGCGGTTCTCCACCACCACCGGCTGGCCGAAGGTCCTGGTCATCTCGACCGCCATCACGCGCATCAGCACGTCGGTGCCGCCGCCGGGCGCAAAACCGTCGAGCACGACGATGGGCCGGCTCGGCCAGTCCGCCGCGTGCAGCAAGCTCGCGGTCATCAGCAAACCGGCCGCGCCGAGCATTCGCAGGCTGTTCATGAGTTGTTCACGCGTGTTCACGCGACTTTGCGTTCCGCGGGTCACTCCGCGCGCGCGCCGGTGGCCTTGATGACCTTGCCGTATTTTTCGTATTCGTTGCGGATGTAGGCGGCGAATTCCTGCGGCGTGCTGCCGGCGGGATCGGCGACGAGCATGGTCAACCTTTCCTTGAAATCGGCCGAGGTGACCACTTTGACGGATTCACGCTGGAGCTTGTCAATGACGGCGCGAGGCGTCCTGGCGGGAGCGCACAGCCCGTACCAGCCGTTGGCCTGATATTGCGGCCAGCCGGACTCCGCGAACGTGGGCACGTTCGGCAGATCGGGCCAGCGGGCGGAGCGGGCGAGCGCGACCGCTTTCAGCCGCCCGCTTTTCACGTGCGGGGCGACCGAGGGCGCGCTGTTGATCTGCAGGTCGATGCGCCCGGAGATCGTATCGTTCATGGCGTCCCCACCGCCCTTATACGGAACGTGCAGCAGATCGATGCCCGCCATCATCTTGAAAATCTCGACCGATAAATGCGACACCGAGCCGGGTCCGCCGGACGCATACGACAGCTTGCCCGGCGCCGCTTTGGCGGCGGCGACGAGATCGTTGAGGGTGGTGACCGGGAGCTTGTTGGTCACGACCGCCAGTATCGGCGTCGTGGCGAGCAGCACGATGGGCTCGAAGTCCTTGATCGGATCGTATGGCACGTTCTTGAAGAGCTGCGGGCTCGTGGCCTGCGTGGCGGTCGAGCAGAAGAGCAGGGTATAGCCGTCCGGCGTCGCCTTCGCCACGATATCGGCGCCGATCAGCGCGCCGCCCCCGCCGCGGTTTTCGAGTATGACCTGCGTGTTCAGGCTGTCGGTGAGTTTGTGCACGAGCGGGCGCGCGATGTTGTCGTTCGCGCCGCCCGGTGGATAGGGAACGATCAACCGAATCGGCTTGCTCGGATAGCTTTGCGCGCCAGCGCCGCTCACGCAGCAAAGGACTGCCGCGAGGGCGAACGCTATTTGCACAGTTTGCAAGGTTTTCATCGTCCCGACTCCCTGACCGGAATGCGGATGGCTGCGCCATGCCGAGCCGCTATGTTAGAGCATTTCGACCGCGCGGCGTCACGCTGTTATCCTATGCAAGCAACTAAAAATCAGCGATGGAGTGGTAATGCCTGGAGGAGAAACAACTGGCGAGCATGGCGCGGGCGCGCCGTGAGTGAATTTTCAAAAGCTTCCGCACTCGCGCCGTTCCGGATCCGCAGCTTCCGCTTCCAGTGGCCCGCCGACATGGCGACGTCGTGGGCGTTCGAGATGGAGTCGCTGATACTCGGCTGGTACATCCTGGTCGAGACGCAATCGGTGATGCTGCTCGCGATTTTCCAGTCGCTGCAATACACGGGGACTTTCCTCGGTCCGCTGTTCGGCGTGATGGGCGACCGCATCGGCCATCGCAAAATGTTGTGCGCGATGCGCGCGGCGTACGCGACGCTCGCGACGACGCTGATGGTATTGACGTTGACCGGCATCGTTTCGCCCGTGCACGTGTTCATCATCGCGGGCCTGTCGGGGCTCGTGCGCCCGTCCGATATCGGCATGCGCGCGGCCGTCGTCGGCGACATCATGCCCACGGCGCAGCTCATGGCGGCGATGGGCATTCAGCGCACGACGCAGGACAGCGCGCGCATCGCCGGCGCGTTGACGGGTGCGGGGCTCGTCGCGCTCATGGGCATGGGCGTCGCGTATGTGGTCGTGGCGACTCTCTACTCGACCAGTTTTCTGCTGACGTGGAAAGCCGGCGGCGCCCACGCGGCGGCGGCGCCGCCCGCCGGGCAGCGGAAGCTCGAACGCGCTTCGCCATTGCGCGAGCTGAAACAGGGCCTCGTCTACGTATTCAACACGCCGCTGCTGCTCGCGGTGATGTGTCTCGCGTTCATCCTCAATATGACCGCGTTTCCGTTATTGAATGGATTGCTGCCCTACGTTGCAAAGGAAATTTATTTCGGCAACCAGACCGTGCTCGGCTATATGGTCGCGGGCGCGTCGTTTGGCGCACTCATGGGATCGCTGCTCGTGAGCCGCAACGGCACCGCGCTGCCTGCTGCGCGCGTCGTGGTCGTCTTCAGCGTCATGTGGTACGTGATGATGTTCGTGTTCTCGAGGATGGAAACGCCGGGCGCGGGAATCGCCGCGCTGATGTTCGCCGGCTTCGCGCAAAGTTTCAGCCAGGTGCCCATGGCAGCCATCCTGCTGCGCAATACCGACGCAGATTACCGCGGCCGCGTGATGGGCATCCGCATGCTCATGATCAACGGCAACATTCCGGGCCTGCTGATCTCGGGCCCGCTGATCGCGAGCTATGGCTATCCGGTGACCGCCGCGATCTATTGCGCGATCGGCATCGGCTTCACGCTGCTCATCGCCGCGAAGTGGCGCGCGCAGTTATGGCGTTGGGACTCGCCGGCGAACAGACATTGATGCGCCGGTAAAAAGCAGTTTTTATATCCAATTGCGTGAGATTCCTGTTAGGGGTAGCGTATGACGAAAGCATGGGGGATATAGCTCGCGACTTGCATTTTGTCATCGAATACTAATTCGATGACATGTGGCGAACCGTCAGTGGCGATGTCCTGCGGGCACATGATTCCGGTGTTCCACCGGAATTGAATAGTTAGTCTAAGCGGGGGAGACGTACTATGAACGATCGGCGAATGTTCGGGATGAGGAGGAGCCGGGGACTACAGATCAGCTACCCGGATATGACCATGATTCGTTTTCTTTTAATGCTGCTCGGAATCATGTTGTGCCTGCTGCCGCATTTCGCTGCGGCAGCAGGCAATTCCCCGGCGCTGGTTGTCGTCATCGTCATTGACGGCTTGCCGCAGGAACAGCTTGTAAAGTATCGCGATTTATACGGGCCAGGCGGTTTTCGGCTGCTGCTTGAGGATGGCGCATGGTTCGCCAATGCTCACCACGGGCACGCAGTGACACTCACGGCGCCCGGCCACGCCGCTGTGCTGACCGGAAGCTATCCCTATCGCAATGGAATCATCGCCAACGAATGGATCGACCGAAATTCGCTCCAGCAGGTCTATTGCACCGGCGATCCGGCGCACAATTACATCGGCGAGGAAACCGGGAAGCTCGATGGCACTTCGCCCGCCAATCTGCGGGTCGGTACCCTCGGCGACGAAATGCGCTATGGCAGCGGGGGACAATCGAAGGTGATCGCGGTCTCGGGCAAGGATCGTGGCGCCATCCTGCTCGCCGGAAAACGTGGAACAGCCTACATGTACATGGGTAAGACCGGTCGTTTTGCAAGTAGCACCTACTACATGCAGACGCACCCGGAATGGCACACGCGGTTTTACGCCGACCGGCCGCAGGACAAGTGGTTCACGCAGACTTGGACCTTATCGCACCCCGAGGCGGCGTACGCGCGCTCTTCATCTGAAGCCAGTCCGTGGTTCCGCAATTTTTCCGGGATGGGGCAGAGTTTCCCGTTCAAGCCCGCCCGGGGTGCAGCACCCGACGCGGCGTACTACGAAGCACTTATGCGAACGCCATTCGGCGACGAGGCGACATTGGAGTTCGCGCGCGCCGCGATGGAAGGCGAGCAGTTAGGCCGTAATCCGGCTGGGGTACCCGACCTGCTAGGTATCAGCTTATCGACCCACGACTATGTTAACCATGGTTTTGGGCCGGAGAGCCGCCAGTCACAGGATCATTTGTTGCACTTGGATCGATCGCTTGCGGCATTCTTTCAGCACCTCGACCGCACGCTCGGCTTGCGTAACGTTGCGGTAGTCCTGACTGCGGATCACGGATTCATGAACGCGCCGGAATACAGTACACCTCATGGCTTTGCCGGAGCACGCCTGAATAGCGTGAAGCTCATGGGAGGACTGAACGAACACCTTGCCGTTCGTTTCGGTGCAGGCAACCATGCGCTGCGCTTCTCTTATCCGACGATCATTCTCGATCAGGCATTGATCGTGAAAAAAGGGTTGAACCCCAGTGAGGTCGAGGCCGCCGCCGCACGCTACATCATGAATGATCCGACCATTGCCGCAGTCTACACGCGCACCCAACTCGAAGCAGGTGCGCTCCCCTCGACGATGCCCCTGTCAACCCAAGTGCTGCGCTCTTGGAACCGCGAAGTCAGTGGTGATCTGTATATTGTCCAGAAGCCTTACACGCTATTCAGCAACTTTGTCGCTACTCACGGTTCCCCATACACCTACGATACCAATGTACCCCTGATGTTCTACGGGCCACGCTGGTTCAAGGCGGGCAAGAAGTCGCAAACCGCAACGGTTGTCGACATCGCCCCGACGCTGAGTTATCTGCTGGACGTGCGGACACCGGCGGGAAGCGAGGGTCGGGTATTGGACGAAATCCTGCGGTAAATGTGATGGTGGAGCAATTTCAATCGCGTGAGTGTCACCGAACACTGCGTTCGAGCAGGCGCTCTGCGAGCGCTATTCACTGCGAGCGTTAATCTAACGCAGCAGCCCGACCAGCTCCGCAACGTTTTTGGAATCGCGCAACCGGCGGATCACTTTCAGGCTCTGTTCGAGGTTGTCCCCGGCAAGCTTCGCGTACGGCGCGAGCGCGCGATATTTCGCTTCGATATCCGCCCACGCGATGCCGAGTATCGCTGCGCCACGCGGCGCGTACACGGTGTTTGAATGGCTCCTGCCGTCCCTGGTCTTGATCGTCACGCTCGCGCCGGCCTTGTAACGCTCGAGATTTTCGGTCGGCGGCGGGGCGACTTTGACTTTGCCGAGCAGGCCGCGGATCGCCGGGTTGTTGATCTTTTCCTCGAACGCGTGCTCCCAGGAAAAATTCCGCTCGGCGACGCCGCACGCGGCGAAGTACGCGGGACTGTGCGCGACGCCGATCAGATCGGTCGGGAACTGCGGGCCGGTGAAACCCTGGAAGCCGGGACGCGAAATGGTGATCGACTCGACCTCTTCGGGCTTGACGTTGCCTTCGCGGGCGGCGTTGGCCGCGGCCTCGGCGACTGCGTGGTGCGGATGGCCGCCCGGCACGAGCTTGATGCCCATGTCGGTGAGGATGCTCCAGCTTTTTCCCAAATCGCGCATGACCGCCGAAACGTCGGGCTTGTTGCCATAAACTTCGAAGAAGCCATGTTTGGTTTCGAGAATATTTTCTTCCGCGATGAAGCCCATGCCGGCCGCCTGCGCCGCATTGATGCCGAGCATGGTGGCAAGCCCGGCGTGATACTCGCGCGCCACGCTCGTTTTGGCGGCGGCATGCAGCCCGCCCATCGACGTTGCCGACAGCGCGATGGCCTGCGCCATTTGCGCATCGCTCAACTTCATCAGGCGTCCCGCCGCGGCGGTGGCGGCGAAGATCGCGACGATGCAGCCGTGAAAGCCTTTCGTCTGCAGGCCGCCCTGCATCGCGGAGTTGATGCGTCCGGCCGCCTCGACTCCCAGCACGATGGCGGCAAGCACGTCCTGGCCGCTGGCGCCGGTCTTCTCGGCAACGGCCAGCGCAGCGGCGCACACCGGCGTGCCGGTGTGCACGATGTTGCGCAGGTCGCTGTCGTCAGAAGCCGCCGCGTCGCTCATGACGGCGTTGACGCGCGCCGCTGCCGCGACCGGAAGCTTTTCCGCCGTGCCGAACCACGCCGTCGCTTCGGCCTTGCCGCCGCGCTCGACTTCCAGCGCGCGGATGATTTTCGCTGACACTATGGTCGAGCCCAGCGCCGCGCTCGCGATCGTGCTCGCGACCAGCATCTCCGCATGTTCGATGGCCTTGGCAGGCAGGTCCGCATAACTCTGCCGGGTCAGAAAGGCCGCAAGTTCTCCCGCAACTGTCATCACATGCTCCGTTGGTTTTTCCTGATTCTAACAAGCCCGCCTATGGACGCGTGACATAATAGATGCGCAGAAAAACAGGAGAAGATTGGTGCGGGCACTGCTCGGATTGTCGCTGACGATATTTTTCGCGCTCAACGTGGCCGTGGCGCAAACTTATCCGGCGAAGCCGATACGGCTGGTCGTGCCGCTGGCGCCCGGCGGCGGCAACGACACGCTTGCGCGCTACGTGGGGAAGTATCTGACGGAAAGCCTCGCGCAATCCGTGGTGGTCGAAAACCGCGCCGGGGGCGGCGGCATTGCTGGCGGCGAATACGTGGCCCGCTCGGCGCCCGATGGTTACACCCTGGTCGTGGCCGGGTCAGGCCTGATCGTCGCGACGCTCACGCACAAGCAACTCAGTTTTCAGCGCGACTTCACGCCGATCGCGCTGATCGGCGAATATGCCACGCTGCTCGTTTGCCACCCGTCATTGCCGGTGACCGACGTGCGCGGCCTGATCAAGCTCGCGAAGTCGAAACCGGGACAACTCAATTTCGCCTCTGCCGGGAACGGCTCCGCGGGGCACCTCGTGATGGAAATGTTCCGCACCGCCGCCAACATAGAAGTCGTGCACATTCCCTACAAGGGCGCAGGTCCCGCCGCGACCGACGTGATGGCCGGTCAGGTGTCGCTGCTCTTCAACAATCCGCTCGGTTCGATTCCGCACGTGAAATCGGGGCGCCTGCGCGCGCTGGGCAGCAGCGGCGCGCGGCGCATCACGGCGATGCCGGACGTGCCGACCATTGCCGAATCGGGCCTGCCGGGGTTCGAAGCGACGTTCTTTCTCGGCCTGCTCGGGCCGCCCGCACTGCCGCGCGACATCGTGGTGCGGGTTAATACGGAGACGGTTAAAATTGTGCAGCGGCGCGAATTTCAGGAACTGCTCACGCTGCAAGGCATGGAGGCGATGAGCGGCACACCCGAAGATTTCGCCGCGCGCATCAGATCCGAAATCGATAAAACCGTGAAAGTCGTGCGCGAATCGGGCATGAAGCTGAATTAGGGTCGCGTGGCATCCGCCACGCGGGGCGGCATTTTTCCTGGTGTTTTTGGCGCGTCAAGGCGCGGGCTCATCGGGTTATCATTGCGGTTTTTAGCGGTTGCATCATGGGCGAACGACCTAAAAGCAATCTTGGAATCCTGTACGTAGACGTCATCGTCAGCTCGCCGGCACACACGCTGGCGGGTGACGTTGCGGCGTTCCCGGAAGTCCGCGCCTGCCTGTCGTTGTGCCAGGACCTCGTCGTCAAGCGCGGCGGCAGCGTCGTCAAGACGGCTTTCGATGGCGCGATGTTTTCATTCGCCGATGCGGATGCGGCGCTGCTCGCCGGGCGCGAAATGCAGGCCCTCGTCCAGCAACATCCGACCAGACAGGCGCGCGACGTTTCAATTCGCATCGGCTTGCATTTCGGGTCGCCGATTACAGCCGGAGTGGCCGCTCAGCGCGTCGCCCTGCTCGCGGGGAGCGGGCAGATTTTTACCACCGGCGAGACGCTCGAAAGTTTATCGCCGCAGCAGCGCGAAATGATACGCAAACTCGAGCTGCCATCGCGGGCGAAATCGCACAGCATCACGGTGTACGACGTGATCTGGCACACGGGCCACGTCTCTGCGGCGTCGCCCGGAGGACCGCGTTCAATCGCCCATGCGAACGGCGTGGCGCGGTTGCGCGTGATTTATCTCGGCCACGAAACCGAAGTCGACACCAAGATCACCATCGGGCGGCGCCCCGGTCACGGCATCGAACTCAACGATCCGAGCGCCTCGCGCGATCATGCCTACATCGAGCGCCGTACAGACAAGTTCGTGCTGGTGGACCACAGTTCGCACGGAACTTTCATTAGTGCGAAGGGCGAAGGGGAACACAGACTCCATCACGGCGAAGTAGTTCTGCACGACAGTGGTGTCCTTTCGTTCGGATCTCCCGCCAGGCACCAGGCTCCTGAGGTCGTCAAATTCCGTTGCGACCCACCTAACGCCATTGGGGAAACGCCCAAGCGCCACTAACCCCATCCGGTGGGCGTTAGATTTTGGATGAGCGCGAGCCGGTTTCACCAGCGCCTGTGTGCGCGCGCTGTTGCACAAGCTCATGTAAGTCGCAGTCCTACGCGTATGCCGCGCAATCGTTGCGGCTGGAATATATCGCCACTACACGCTGTTGGCCGTGAGCAGATTCGCGTAGTGCAATCTGCGACACGCTGCGCCACGCCGGCGGCTCGCCCATTTTTTCTGGAGATCGACATGAGTAAATTTTTCCGATCGCTTTTCCGCACGCGCGCGCATTTAGCGTGCATTGCCATTTTTACGCTTGCAACCGGTGGCTGGTCTGTCGCCACCGCCGCCGATTATGTCCAGACCAACCTGGTCTCGAGTGTTCCCGGACTCGCTACCATTACCGATCCGCTGTTAGTGAATCCGTGGGGCGTATCGCGCAGTCCCACCAGCCCGTTCTGGACCTCCAACCAGGGAACGAACACGAGCACGCTGTACGCGGTGACGGGCAGCACGAACGTGAGCCAGGTGCTGACCGTCAATGCGAATGGATTCGTCGGGATACCGACGACGGGCGCCGGTCCGCAGGGGCCGACCGGCCAGGTCAACAACACGAACACGGCATCTTTCCAGCTGGTCCCGGGCACGCCGAGCACGTCCGCGCGGTTCATCTTCGCCAATCTCAACGGCACGATTTCCGGCTGGGCGGGAGGCTTAACCTCGACAATCGAAGTATCGACGCCCAACGCCGTTTATACCGGTCTCGCCATTAACAATGCGGGCACTTTTCTCTATGCCGCCAACGGCGCCGCGGGCAACATCAACGTATTCGACAGCTCGTTCGCGCCGGTAAGCCTGCCAGGCGCGTTCACGGACCCCAATCTGCCCGCCGGATTCGTGCCGTTCAACGTGCAGAACATCGGCGGCAATATTTACGTCACGTACGCGCCCGCCGGGCTCGCGGCGCAAAGGGCGGCCACCGCGGGGATGGGCTTCGTCGATGTATTCAATGAGAATGGCGTGTTTGCTGCAGCGGCTCGTCTCCGGCAGCCGCCTCGCGGCGCCGTGGGGCATTGCGCTGGCGCCGGCGGGCTTCGGTGTTCTGGCCAACTCGCTGCTGGTGGGCAACTTTAGCTTTGCCGCCAGCGAGATCAATGCGTTCGATCCGGTGACGGGCGCATTCAGGGGCACGATCCCGATCAATGTTGGTGTGGGCAATACGCCCGGCGGCCTGTGGGCCCTGATTTTCGGCAGCGGCGCGGGCAACGGCGGCGACGCCAACACGCTTTATTTCAGCGACGGGATCAATGGCGAGACGGCCGGGCTGTTTGGTGCAATAGCGGCCGTTCCCGAGCCCGCCGATTTTGTGTTGCTCACGGCAGGCTTGGCGTTGCTCGGTTTCGTCAGCCGCAGGCGCCGCGCGCGCGAAAGCTAAGCAAATTCTGAATAAGTCCCTAACCGTTCGCCCTGATGTATAGAAGGGCGAACGGTTTCGCCATGTGCGCGCGATGTTCGTGCTTCTATACATCAGCACGAACGGACTTAATCAGAGCTTCCCTAATTCTCGCGCGTGGATTCGTCAGCGATGCCTTTTTGCCACGTCGAATTGCGCAACGGGGCGAAGGCGCGCTGGCGTCGCGCGAGGTAATGGCCGAACACGGGCGGCAGTTGCGCGTAAGGCGTTGCGACGCCGAGCTTTAACGCGGCATCGAGCGGCCAGTTTGGATTGACCAGGTACTCGCGCCCGAGGGCCACGAGATCCGCTTCGCCATCGCGGAGGATCGCCTCGGCCTGGTCGGCATGGACGATCATGCCGACGGCCATCGATTTCACGCCGGACCCGTGCCGGATCGCTTGCGCGTACTTGACCTGGTAGCCGTAGCAAACCGGATTGGTTGAGGGTTGCGTGTCCGACATGCCGCCGGCGCTGCAGTCGATCACGTCTACACCATGCTCGCCGAGCACACGTGCCAGCTCGACGCTGTTTTCTATGCTCCAGCCGGTTTCGTCGACCGCCGACACGCGCAGGAACAGCGGCTTCTCCGCGGGCCAGTGGCGCCGCACGCCGTCGCACGACTTCCACCGCGAAGCGCATCCGGTTTTCCAGCGTGCCGCCGTACTGATCGGTGCGCTGATTGGCGGTGGCCGACAGGAACTGGTGGATGAGGTAGCCGTGCGCGCCGTGTATCTCCAGCACGTCGAAGCCTGCCTCGACGGCGCGGCGGGCGCCTTGCGACCACGCATCGACCATCTCCGCGATGTCCGCGTGCGTCATCTCGCGCGGGGATTCATAGTTCGCGTCGTGCTTGATGGCGCTGGGGGCGATGAGTTCCCACGGTTCGCCGTGATCGACGCCCGGCACATCGCGCAGCGGCACGCGCCCCTCCCACGGCACGGAGCGGCGTGCCTTGCGGCCGGAATGTCCGAGCTGGATGCCGCAGGCCGCGCCGTAGCTTTTCACCAGGTCGACGATGCGCCGCATGCCCGGAATGAACTCGTCTTTCCACAGCCCGAGATCGCGCGGCGTCGAGCAGCCGCGCGGGTCTATCTTGGTCGACTCGACGAACACGAGGCCGGCGCCGCCCACCGCGAATTTCGCCAAGTGCGCGAGATGGGTGTCGTTGGTATAGCCGTTGGTCGCGGAATACGTGAGCATCGGCGAGAGCACGATGCGGTTGCGTAGTGTTAAGCCGCGAATAGTGAGCGGCGTGAAACAGCAGCGTTTCCATGCGCGTTCGTCCTGCCCGTTCACGCCATGTTTTTTACGTTCGCCGCAGGCGTCATTTCCATGTCGCCGAGTTTCATCACTTCCTCGGGCGTGAATCCCGGAGCGACCTCTTCGAGCACGAACTTGCCGTCCTGCCAGTGCAGCAGCGCCAGATCGGTGACGACATAGTTGACGCAGCCTTTGCCAGTCAGCGGATAGGCGCATTTTTTCTTCACTTTCGGCCGGCCTTTGCTGTCGGTGTGTTCCATCACGATGATGAGATCGCCTTTGCCCGACAGCAGGTCCATCGCACCGCCGATGCCGCCGCGCTTCGCATCCGCCGTGCTCCAGTTGGCCACACTGCCGGTCTGGTCGACTTCGTACGCGCCGAGAATCACGGTGTCGATGCGTCCGCCGCGCGCCATCTCGAACGACGTCACGCTGTCGAAGAACGACGCGCCCGGTTTCAACGACACGAACTGGCCGGCGGCGTTGTAGATGTCCGGGTCGACGTCGTCGCCCGTCACCATCTCGCCGTAGCCGAGCACGCCATTCTCGGCATGCAGTATCACGTCGCGTTTTTGCAGAAAGTTCGAAACCATCGTCGGGATGCCCACGCCGAGATTGACGTAAGTGCCGTCCTTCACGAGCGCGGCGGCGCGCTTGGCGATGCCCGCGCGCGTCAGCGCCGGCTTGCCGTTATACAACCGCGGCTGATCGGACGGCCGCCGCTCGGGCCGCCGCCATGCCTTGCCGTCGACGACCTGCGTCGTCTTGACCACGCGCGACACGAAAATTCCCGGCAGGTCGATGAGCTCGGGCGGAATGACGCCGGCCTCGACGATTTCATCGACTTCGACGATGGCCACGCGCGCCGCCTTGGCGAAGCTCGGGTTGAAGTTCTGGCTGCCGCCGCGGAACTGGACATTGCCGAGGCGATCGGCGCGATAGCCGCGCAGGAATGCGTAGTCGACGTGGATCGCATGCTCGAGCACGTATTGCTTGCCGCCGAACTCGCGCGTCTCCTTGCCGTTCGCGATGTCGGTGCCCACGCTGGTCGGCGAATAGAACGCCGGGATGCCCGCACCGCCCGCGCGGCAGCGCTCGACCAGGATGCCCTGCGGCACGAGTTCGACTTCCATGGTGCCGGCGACGATCTGGTCCTCGCTCGACGTGGGCGTGCCGGGCCGGACCGAAAACGCGGCGATCAGTTTTTTGACCTGCTTGTTTTCGGCGAGGATCTGGCCGCGCTGCGCGCCCGGATCGCCGAGCGAATTGCACACGAGGCACAGGTTTTTGGTGCCCTTGTCGCGCAGCGCGAGTATCAGGCTCGTCGCGAAGCGGTGGCCGACGCTGAAGCCGGCGATCGCGATGGTCGCGCCGTCGGGAATGTCGGCGATGGCTTGTTGCGGGGTGTCGATTGCCTTGTCCATGCTTTGTCCTTGTCGTTGTTACTGTTTCAATCCAAATTGCTCGACCACGGTTTTCTCGACTGCATACTGCTCGCGCGCCCACCGCGTGTAGTCTTCGGTGTTCAGATAGCTTCTCACCTGGTCGTATTGTTCCATGGTCCTGATGAAATCGGGATCGTCGAGGCCTTTCCTGAAGGCGTCGTGCAGCGTCTTGACGACTTTCGGGTCCATGCCTTTGGGGCCGCCGATGCCGTACGACGAGCTGGCATTGACGTCATAGCCCATTTCCTTCGCGGTCGGTATATTCGGCCAGCGCTTGATGCGGTTCGCGCCGAGGATTGCGAGCACGCGGATCTTGCCCGCGTCGACGAGCGGTGCATAGCTTACCGCGGCGGCGACCATGTCGATATGCCCGCCGATCACGGCGTTCATCATGTCGGCGGTGGTGCGATGCGGCGCGTGCACCCATTTGATGCCGTTCATCGTCGCAAGCTCTTCCATCACCATGTGCATGGTAACGCCGACGCCCGAAGTCGCGTAAGTCAGCTTGCCCGGGTTGGCTTTCGCGTAGTTGACGAGCTCGTTGATGCTGCGCCACTGCGCCTCGTTCTTGACCACGAGCGCGTAGGTGTAATCGACGATGCGGATGATCCAGGTGAAATCGTTCAACGCGTCGAACTCGACTTTCTGGATGTGCGGAATGCGCAGGATCGGCTGCGGCAGCTGCGACAGCGTGTAGCCGTCAGGTTTGCCCATTTTCAGCATGTATGTCGGCGCGAGCGCCCCGCCGGCGCCCGGCTTGTCTTCGACGACGATTTTCTTGCCGAGCGTCTTCGTTGCGGCCTCGCCGATCGCGCGCAAGGTTACGCTGCTGCTGCTCCCCGGCGAATACGCATGCAGCAGCGTGATGTTCTTGTCGGGGAAATTTTGCGCGCACGCCGGCGCCGCCGCGAGCAGCAGCGCGCAGAGCAGACAGCCGGCCAGTCTTTGTGCGTGCAACATCGATACTCCCCCGTGCGACGGTATGCAGCCATCGCATTTCGTACTCGCTGCCATTGTTTTGTCGCGATGCCGGCGCGTGGTGTTTCATTCGGCCAGCCTCTCGAATTCTACAGTCAAACCTGTGCTCGCGCGGCGCGCAACGCGCGCATCGATCTGTGACAAAATCCTAACTCCAGGAGGAATCGCCCGATGCCCGAACCAACCAGGTTGCAGCTCGCGTGCGCCGTTGCGGCAGTGACTGCCGCATGGTCGCCGCTCGCCGCGCTGGGGCAGGCTTTTCCGGCGAAACCGGTGCGCATGATCATCGGCTTTCCCGCCGGCAGCTCGAGCGACGTCGTCGGCCGCCTGGTGGCGCAGAAGATGAGCGAGGGTCTCGGCCAGCAGGTCATATTCGAAAACCGCCCGGGCGCGGGCGGCAATATCGGCGCCGAGTTCATCGCGAAGTCGCCGGCCGACGGTTATGCGCTGCTCTATGCGAATACCGGGCTCGCGGTCGCCGTGAGCGCCTACGAAAAGCTCGGCTACGACGCGTTGCGCGATCTCGTGCCGGTCGGCCAGGCGGTCGCCGGCCCGCATCTGCTGATCGTCAACCTCGCGTTGCCGGTGCAGTCGGTAAAAGACCTGATCGCGCTCGCCAAAGCGAAGCCGCGCGGCTACAACGTCGCCTCGTCGGGCTCCGGCAATTCCGACCATTTTGCCTACGAACTGTTCCGCTCGATGACGGGTGCCGAGATGGTGCACATTCCCTACAAGGGCGGCGGCCAGGCAACGGTCGATGTGATCAGCGGGCAGATGGCGGCCTATTTTTCCGGCATGGCAGGCGGCCTGCCGCACGTGCGCGCGGGCAAGGTCAGGGGGCTTGCCGTGACGACGGCGCAGCGGTCGCAGATCGCGCCGGATATTCCGACCATGGTGGAAGCGGGCGTGCCGGGTTACGAGCACGTGCTGTGGAACGCGGTGCTCGCGCCGGCCGGTACGCCCAATAACGTCGTCGCGCGGCTCGATGCGGAATTGGCCAAAGCAGTGAATGCGCCGGAGCTGCGCGAGCGCTTCGCGACGCTCGGCGTCGAGCCGTTTAGCCGCAACGCCGAGCAGATGACGGTTTACCTCAAAGCGGAAGTCGACAAATACGGGAAGATCGTGCGCGCGATCGGCCTTAAAATTGATTAACGAATTCACAAGGAGAGCCAGCATGCATTTGAAAGGAAAAGCAGCAGTCGTAACGGGGGCCGGCCGCGGCATCGGCAGGGCGGTTGCATTGTTGTTGGCGGAGCAGGGCGCGAGCGTCGTCGTCAACGATCCCGGCGTGGGTCGCGGCGGCGAGAAAACCGAAGAGCGCCCGGCCGATGACGTCGTCGCCGAGATCAAGAAGGCGGGCGGCAAAGCCGTGCCCAACTACGATTCGGTCGCCGATTACCTGAAGGCCGGCCTGATGATCAATCAGTGCATCGAGCAATTCGGCAAAATCGACATCGTCGTCAACGTCGCCGGCAATCTGCGCGAGCGCATGATCTGGAACATGTCGGAAGACGATTTCGACGCCGTGGTCATGGTGCACTTGAAGGGGCATTGGAACCTGTGCCATCACGCGATCAAGTACATGCGCCAGGCGGGCCACGGCCGCATCGTGAATTTCTCGTCCGATGCGTTCAAGGGCTCCGTCGGCCAGTGCAACTACAGCGCATCGAAGGCCGGCATCATCGCGCTGACGCGCTCGATCGCCAAGGAAACGTACAAGAACGGCATCACCGCCAACGCGATCTGCCCCGCGGCCGACACGCGCATGACGTTGACCGACACCGTCAAGGAAAACCGCCGGCGCAAATTCGAAGCGGGACTCATGACCAAGGAGCAATACGAGCTCACGCTCGTGCACCGCGGTCCGGAATACATCGCGCCTATGGTCGCCTACCTGTGCACCGATCACGCCGACCAAATCAACGGCCAGGTCTTCCACGTCGAGCGCGGCCGCATCAACACCTATTATTTCGGCGAAGACTACAAGTTCCTGCACAAGGGCGACGACGGCATGTTCACCGTCGACGAGCTGATCGAAACCGTGCCGGGCTCGCTGATGACGGGCATCGTGCCGGTCGCGCCGCCGGTGAAGAAGGCCGACGCGGTGAAATCGGGCGATCAGAAGAAGAGCGCGTAGCGGCTATTCGGGTTTGATCCCGGCCGCCTTTACGACCTTCGCCCACTTGTCGGTTTCGGCGCGGATGTACGCGCCGAATTCCTCCGGCGTGCCGGCGACGATTTCCGTGCCGTCGTTGGCGAGGCGCGTCATGATGTCCGGATTGCGCAGCACCGCGACGGCTTCGCGATTCAGGCGCGCGATAATTTCTTTCGGCGTGCCGGTCGGCGCCAGCAATCCGTACCACTGCAACGATTCGTAGCCGGGCACGCCGCCTTCGGCGACGGTCGGCACGTCGGCTGCAGTAGCGACGCGCTTGCTGCTCGTCACGCCCAATGCGCGCAGCTTGCCGCTGCGCACGTGCGGCATGGTGCCGAGCATCGAGGCGACGGTGACCGATACATGGCCGGCCACCAGCGCAAGGATCGATTCGCCGCCGCCGCGGTACGGCACGTGCAGCATGCGTGTTCCGGTCAAATAGAGAAAAAGCTCCATGCCCATTTCCGGGTTGGTGCCGAAGCCGGGCGAGGAAAATGAAACGTCGCCCGGGCGCGCCTTCGCAATCGCGATCAGCTCCTTCACGTTGCGCGCCGGAAAAGACGGATGCGTCGCGAGCACCAGCGTCTGGATCGCCGCCTGCGTGATCGGCGCGAAGTCGCGCAGCGCATCGTACGGCACGTGCTTGAACGTCGCGGGATTGATCGCGAGCGTGCTGATGCCCATCACCAGCGTGTAACCGTCGGGCGGCGCTTTCGCCGCCATCTCATGACCGATCATGGTGCTCGCCCCGGCGCGGTTGTCGACGATCACCTGCTGGCCCAGACGCTCCGACAGTCCTGGCGCCACCGAGCGCGCGACGACGTCGGCGCCGCCGGGCGGCGACGTGGGCACGATGATGCGCACCGTGCGGACGGGGTATTGGGCCTGGGCGTGAACGGCGCATGCAATGAATGCGAGCAGGGCGGGAATGACGATGCGAACCGCGGCGGCCGGCAATTTCTTCATTGAGTAGTCCTCCTTGCCTGCTTTATTTTGCGGCCGGCGCTAACCCATTCCAAACGAGTATGGACCCGGGAAATCGCCGACATAGGCAGTATGCGTCACGACGCCGGATTGCGCATTCCACGCATGAACGAAATAGGCGGGCGGTTCCATGGTGAATGTCTCTGGCGCAGCGCGCGCGAGATCGAGCGTGATCTGGTGCGCGGTGCTCGGCGCCGTGCACGCGAGCGTGCCGGCGAAACGCGCCTGGATCGGCCGGTGCAGATGGCCGCACAGGATGCGCTCGATTTGCGCATGTTTGCTTACGACCTGCGCAAGCGCTTCGGGATTGGCGAGCCCGATCTCGTCCATGAACCCGATGCCGGTGGCGAACGGCGGATGATGCATGAGCAGCAGCGTCGGTCTCTGCGGCGCGGTCGCGAGCGTCAGCGCGAGCCACTCCAGGCGCTGCGCGCACAGCTCTCCGCCGGCCTGGCCTGGAATGACGGTATCGATGGCGACGATGCGCACGCTCGTGTTCTTCGATCGCGTACTGGATGAAAGGCGGGAACTGGTTCAGGTAAGCGTGATCGGGAAATGCCGCGCGCAGCGCCTCGCGGTCGTCGTGATTGCCGGGAATCAAATACACCGGCATCGACAACGGCGCGATGATTTCGCGCAGCAGCGCGTATTGCGCCGGCTGGCCGCCATCGACGAGATCGCCGGTCATCACGACGACATCCGGGGGCTGCGGCAGCGCCTGAATGTGCGCGATGCAGCGTCTGAAGTGCGCTGCCGTGTCGACGACGCCGTACGCGAGCTTGCCGCCGGCCATCAGGTGCATATCGCTCACCTGGCAGACGATCATTGAATCCGGCGATGCAGTCATGGCGGAATCGTGCTGAAACGATGGATCAGGGCTTTAACGAATCGAGCAACGCCTTGATCTTCGGCTCGGGCTTCCAGTAATTCGGGCCCTTCAGGAACTTGCCGTTCGCGTCGTAGATCGGTTTGCCGTCGGCGCCCAGCTTGCTCTCGTTGCTGTCCATGATGATGTCGAGCACGTCTTCGAGCGGCAGGCCGTATTTCAAGGGCTTCGGAGCGGCAATAAACCATGATGTCGCCGAGCACGTCGGCGATCGCCACCGCGACGTCGTTTGCGCTGGCGCCGGAATTCGCGAGCTGCACGATCTCGTCGATCTCGTGAACTTCGTCGAGCAAGGTCGCCTTGAACTTGACCAACCGATCGGCGACGTTTTCCGGAAGCGTCGGCGTGTCGCACGCGGGCAGCTTGTACATCGCGTTCATCGCGGCAATGCGTTGTGCAAAAGGTTTCTTCATGGCGTCGGTACCGGTACGGTGGGACTGCAAAAAATTGCGCGCGTTCAGTCTATCCTGATGTCGGCGGCCTTGATGACTTTGCGCCACTTCACGATCTCGTCGCCGATCAGCCGACCGAAATCTGCGGACGAGCCGCCGGCGGGCTCAGCGCCATCTGTCAGGAAGCGCTCGCGCATATCCGCGCGCGAGATGACCGTATTGATGTCGGCGTTGAGTTTCGCGACGATTGCATCCGGCACACCGGACGGTACGAGCATCCCGCACCATGAAACCGTGCCGTAGCCCGGCACGCCGGCTTCGGCAATGGTCGGCAGCGCCGGCAGCGACGCGCTGCGGCGCTCACTCGAAACGCCCAGCCCGCGCAGCCGTCCGCTGCGCATGTGCGGCACCACCGCGAGCACGCTGCCGAATATGAATTGAGTTTGACCGCCGATCACGTCGACGACGGCCGGCCCCATGCCTTTGTAGGAAACATGCTGCGGCCGCGTATGCGTCATGAACTTGAAAAGCTCTCCCGCCAGGTGCGAGCCGCTGCCCACGCCGGTCGAGCCGAAATTGAGCGTGTCGGGACGCTCGCTGGCGAGCGCGATGAATTCCCTGACATCGCGCACCGGCACCTTCGGGTTCGTGACGAGCACATAGGGTTGAAAGGCAATTTGCGTGATCGGCTTGAAATCCTTCACCGCGTCGTACGGCAGCCCGGGCCGCGTGGTGGGATTGATAGCGAGGCTCGGAGCCGCCGCGAACAGCGTGTAGCCATCCGCTGGCGCGTTGGCCGCCAACTGCGTTCCGATCACGGTGCCGCCGCCGGCGCGGTTGTCGACGACGATCTGCTGCCCCCATATTTCGGTCAGCTTCTGCGTCACGGCGCGCGTCATGATGTCCGTACCGCCCCCTGTTGCATACGGAACAATCACGCGCAGGGTGCGACTTGGATATTGTTCGCGTAGAACGGACGCTTGTGCGATCAAGACGGGGGCCGCGGCCGAGTCGCGGACGTTCTCATCCCGCAAGCGGGAGCCCTGTTCACTGCTCGCGTCCGTCCCCCTTGTTGCATAAGGGACGATTACGCGGACTGTTTTCGCGGGATACGTCTGCGCGGCGACGGACGCCGCCGTCGCGCCGGCAATCAGTAAAAGGACCGCCCAGCGCGACATGCCGTGGCTATGATGAGCGCCTATTTGGCGGCTTTGCGATTGAGTTCGAGCCGCGCATCGACGAGCTTGACCGTTTCGTCGAGCACGTCCGACTGCATGCCTTTTTGCTTCGCGATGGTCTGCACCAGGCGGTCGACGCGTTCGATGTACGGCGCGCCGGCGAACAGCGCGCGCGCCGCGGATGACGGGCTGCCGAGCGACAGTGCGGCGTTTGCGTATTTTTCAAACGGCACGAGGTCCTTCTCGGCTGCGCCGAGCAGCAGGCACAGCTTGACGACCCAGTTGTAGACCGCGCGCGTGGCCTCGAGGTCGGTATGCACGGCATCCTTGATCGAGCGCGCCGCGTCTTTCTGCACGCAGCGATAGTTGCCGGCGATCAGCATGCTCCATTTGGCGAGCGGCACGAACACCGAATCGTGCGTCTTGAGCTTCACCGGCAATTCGATTTTGGTGCCGGCGACGTCGAAGCGCACCGCGTCGACGTCCTTCTCGAGTTGGCGCAGCATCGCGGTGTGCGCGTCGGAATCGAAGCGCGCGGCCTTGAAGTTGGTCGGCAGGCGGACCTGCAGCACGTTGACTTTCTCTTCGGGCGGACGGAACGCCTGCGGATCGGGACTGCACAGCGTCATCAGTTTCGTCTCGAAGTTATTCCATACCGTGGCGTCGGTGTAACAGTCTTTGCACTTGTCGGCATCGACGCCGGGGATGCGCCTCAAATAGGTAAGCGGCGGCATGTTCATGATCGACATGCACGGCACCTTGGCTTTGGCGACCGCATCGAGCAGCTCGCGCACGCCGGGCGAGCGGTATTGCGGCTCCTGCATCGCGAGCGCGACGAGATCGTATTCGCCGGGATTGACGCCCTGCGTGCCGCCCGCGGTCATTTTGCCCGGCAGCTTCTTGGAATTGATTTCGACCAGGCCTTCGCGACCCTTGATCGGCATGCGCACGATCGCGCCTTCCGTGTTGATCAGATCCGCTTCGGCGGGCAGGCATATCAGATGGACCGAGTGCCCCGCGAGCGCGAGCTTGGTTCCCAACAGGGAGCCGTACGATGCGCCCATGATCAATATCTTGTACGTCTTTTGCATGATTTCTCCGCCTGGTAATGTATTGCGAGACAAGGGTGGATTTATGACTGCGGCCACCTCGAGACCGAGATGCTATTCAATTAGGCCGATTAACGCAATCAACGATGCCCACCGGCGAGGCCTCGCAAATTGCTGCACTGCGCCTTGACGGCGCGCGGACGCACGCCCTATCCTGCAATTCGCAGAGGGGAAGCGCCGGTTCCCTGAAATGAAGCCGGCCGGCAAATCGACATAGATTGCCAGCCGCGCCCACGCAACGTTGCGCCGCTGTCGCACTCATTCTTAATCTCTGGAGGGGAGTAGCATGAAACGCCTATCTGTTATATCCATACTGCTGGTCGTTGCGTTCACCGTTTTCGGCTGCGCCACGCATTCGGGGCCGGGCTGGGTCACCCTGATTGACGGCGACAGAGGACTCGAAAACTTTAACCGGATAGGCGATGCGAACTGGCGCGCCGAGGGCGGTGTCGTCGTGGCGGATAAAGGCAAAGGCGGGCAGCTCGTCACGAAAAACTCCTATAAGGATTTCGAGATCTATGCCGAGTTCTGGGCTGATACCACCACCAACAGCGGCATCTTCATCCGCGCCACCGATCCCAAGAAAATCGGCGCCGATAATGCCTATGAAGTAAATATCTACGACCAGCGCCCCGGTCAGGAATATGGAACGGGAGCGATCGTCAATTTCGCGCAAGTGCCGGTTCCCAACCCTTATAAAGCCGGAGGTAAATGGAACACGCTGGAAATCCACGCGCGGGGTCCGGAAGTGACCGTCAAAATGAACGGAGTCGTCACGACCAAAATGAATAACGGCAAGTTTCCGGCGGGGCCGTTCTCGCTCCAGTTCGGCAATGGCCCCAACGACGCTCCCGGCGGCGCCATCAAGTGGCGCGCGGTGCGGGTCCATCCGCTTTAAACCGCGGCAATTAGGCAGCGATCAGGCAATTGAAGGGCAGACTGCGGTCTGTCCTTTTTATTTAGAGTGCCTAACATAGTGAAACGCGCGATGCGCTGTCACGATTTTGGCTCAGGGCTAGGAGAAAGTCTTGCGGCTTAGTCATTCTAAGCAAGAGACTTTCGACAACGCCATGGGCCAAAACTCGTGCCAGCCCGAAGGGTTGCAGCCAGAATCGGCGATGGCAGCGTTGCTCGTCTTGGCAATAGAACGACTATTGCCTTCACCGGGCGCCTTGCCCTCACCAATTCTGGCTGCAACGCACACGCGTTTCACTATGTTAGGCACTCTTAGTCGGCCTGAATACCGGTCTGCTTGATAATTTTCGACCACTTCACGAGCATGGCCGCGCGCACCGCATCGAACTGCTGCGGCGTATTGCGCACGACGTCCATGTCTTCGCCCTGCAGCCGCTCGGTGACGTCGGGCAGCTGCATCACCTCGTTCAACAATGCGTTCAGCTTGGCGATTACCGGCTGCGGCGTGGCTGCGGGCGCGACGATTGCGTACCAAGACACGAATTCATAGCCCGGAACGCCGGCCTCGTTGATCGTCGGCAGCTCGGGCAGCAGGCGCGAGCGCGCGAGGCTCGTCACGGCGAGCGGGCGCAGGCGATTCGTCTTGATGTGCGGCAACACCGGCACCAGCGGACTGAACATCATTTGCACGCGGCCGGCGATCAGGTCGATCAGCGCCGGCGAGCTGCCCTTGTATGGAACGTGCGTGAGGTTGACCTGCGCGGAGACTTTGAACAATTCGCCCGCAAGATGCGACGCCGAGCCGTTGCCCGATGAGACGAAATTGACCTGGCCGGGTTTTGCTTTCGCGAGCGCGAGCAGGTCGGCGACCGAATTCGCGGGCACGCCTGGGAACGTGACGAGCAGCGAGCGATAGACGACGAGCTCGGCGACGCCCGCAAAATCGCGCACCGGATCGTACGGCAGATTTTTCTTGAGCAGGCCCTGGATCGGATGGCTGCTCGAGATCACGAGTATCGTATAGCCGTCGGCGGGCGCTTTGGCGGTGAGCTCCGCGGCGAGATTGCCGCCGGCGCCGGGCCGGTTGTCGATGACCACTGAACGCCCGGATTTTTCGGCGAGCTTGGGGCCGACGATACGCGCGATTTCGTCGTTGCCGCCGCCCGGCGGAAAGCCGACGATCACACGGATCGGTTTGGCCGGGTAGGCGGCGTCGATCGCAGCAATCGGCGCGGCCGCGCTTGCGGACGCCGCCGCCAGCGTGGCGACGGCGACGACAGTCGCGCCGCGTGCCCCATACGTTGTCACGCCGCTGCCGTCACGATCACTTCGTCGCCGGCCGGTGCGAGCCGGGTGCCGAAGCGCTTCGACATTTGCTGAATCTCCGCAATCGCCGCCTGTTCTTCCGCGACCGGGCGGATTTCGACTTCGGTGTTGTCGTTCTGCCGCACGAGCGAGAATCCGATTTTGCTGATCTTGCCGTCTTCGAAACTGACGCGCGCCATCATCCCGACCCAGCCTTTGAGGAAGCGTTTGTTGCTCTTGATGAAGCAAAAGCTGCCGAGGCCGTAATAGATCGGCTTGGCCTTGTAGATCTCAATGCCGAGCGGATAGTGTTCCGCGTGCGCCATCACGACGTCGGCGCCCGCGTCGATCGCGGCGTGCGCTATCTCGCTCTGGAAATCGAGTATCTCGCCGCGATGGCCCATGTGATGGGACGACACGACGATATCGGCTTGCGCTTTCAACGCAGTCACGTCCTGGCGGAAACGCTCGAGGTAGTCACGGTCGCACCAGGTCAAAATTTTAGGCGGCGTGCCGGGACGGTTCGGCGGCAGCGTGCCGTCCTTGTAATAGACGGGCTGATACGCGGTGTACGCCTTGATGACAGCAACGCCCGGATGCTTCTCGCCCGCTTCGTGATTGTTGGGCCAGTACTGCGAAGTGCGCTGCAGGAATCCGAAGCGCGTGCCGCTGCGGGTGACGATCGCGGGCGCGCGCGCCGCGGTGCGGTCGACGCCGGTGCCGACATGCGGGATGCCGAGCTCATCGAGACAGGCGTTCGACGACATGATCGCATCGGCGCCGTAGTTCTGGTTGTTGGCGTTGCCGACGCAGTGAAATCCGCCGTGCACGAGCGCCGGCCCGTTGACGGTCGGCGCGAAAAACCCGTCGTAGCCGGAAATCTCGTCGGGCATCATCACGCGCGGCACCGGCGGATCGTAGAGGCAGCATTCGAGATTGCCGAACACCGCGTCTGCCTGGCGCAGCGTATCCGCGACGCGCCGGAACGGCACGGCGGGGTCCTCGACGCCCATCAGGTTGATGTCGCCGGTCAGTATGATGCTCGCACGCATGGCTTGGCCTTTCAGTGTACCGATCGAAGTGCTGCGGGATATGCGCTCATTTTAACCGGCAGCCGCAGCGCCGGTTGCTGCCGGTCAGGCTGGATGCGCCTTGGTGCACTCGGCGGAGGTCGATTCGCGGATGATTTCCGCGAGGCGCAGCGTGCCCGGACCCGCCGCGTCGCGATCGGCGTAGACGAGGTAGAGCTCGGCGAAGCGTTCGCCGCCTTCGCGCAGCGGCAGCGCGCGCAGAGTGCCCGCCGCGAGTTCGTCGCGGATCTTGTATTCCGGCAGCCACGCATAACCGTAGCCCGCGCGCGCGGCGATGATAGACGTCGACATGTTGCTGACCGTCCAGCGCTGCGTCGCTTCGACTAATGTGCGCGCTTCGCGGGTCTGTCCCGTTTCGCGCACGACGAGCTGGCGGTGCGCGCGCAGGTCTTTCAGCGTGACCTTGCGCTGCAATTGATGCAGCGGGTGTTGCGGGCTGGCCGCCGGCACCAGCCGCAGCCGTATCAGGGCATCGCCGCTGAAACCGGGCGGGATGCGTCCCGCAATGGCGAGCGTCGCAAAGCCGGACACCAGCGCCTCCTGCGTGCCGCTGATCACGGACTCGATGAGCTCGATGCGGGTGTCGGGTGCTTCCGCGCCGAAACGGTCGAGGCATTCGAGTATCAGCCAGGTCGGGAACAGCACTTCCACCGCGACGCGGATTTCGGGTTCCCACCCGGCCGCGAGCGAGCGAGCGGCCTTTTCCAGACCGCCCGCTTCGTCGAGCAGCGCGCGGGCGCGTCGATACAGCAATTGACCGGTCGGCGTGAGCACTGCCTTGCGGCCCTGCATTTCGAACGCTTTAACGTCGAGCACCGCCTCGAGCTTTTGCACGGCGTAAGTCACTGCCGACTGGCTTTTATGCAGCGCTTCAGCGGCTTGCGCATAACCACCGGCGTCCACGACCGCGATCAGGGTGCGCCATTGCTCAAGGCCAATGCGTGGGGTCGGCGTGGTAGTCATATCTGATAATTAGATAGGTAAAGCCTAAATATTGAACTTTTTTATCGATTTAGTAAATGTTCAAATGCCATCACTCGACCAACACTTATAGGAGATGCGCCATGAACAAGACCCTTCTGCAGATCAACACGAGCCTCTTTTCGGATGCCGGAACCTCGAGCGGGCTCGCCAACGATTTCGTCGCCGGCTGGAAGAAACACAATCCCGCCGCAACCGTGATCGTGCGCGATTTTGCGAAGGAGCCGGTGCCTCACCTGACGGCCGAGCGGTTCCAGGCATTCATTACGAAGCCGGAAGAACGCAACGCCAGCCAGCGCGCGGAAGCTGCCTATTCGGACGCGCTGATCGACGAATTGAAACGCGCCGACGTGATCGTGCTGGGCGTGCCGATGTACAACTTCGACGTGCCGTCGACGCTGAAAGCGTACTTCGACCACGTTGCGCGTGCAGGCGTCACCTTCAGCTACACCGCGCAAGGGCCGGTTGGCCGGTTGACCGGCAAGAAAGTCTACGTGTTCGCGTCGCGCGGCGGCATTTACGCCGGCAAGCCGCACGATACGCAGACCGCGTATCTGAAGAACTTCCTCGGCCTCCTGGGAATCACGGACATCGAGTTCGTGTACGCGGAAGGCCTCGCGATCAGCGCGGAGAGCAAAGAGGCCGCGCTCGCGCAGGCGAAACAAGCGGTGGCGCGGCTGCATGGATCGGCGCTGCCGCTGGCGGCCTAGCGGGACCTTGCAAAACCGCCGCACTGCACGCATATAAGTAAATTAGTTCGCACAAGGAGAACGCATCATGAAAAAACTGTCGTTTATCCAACGCAACAACCAGCGCCACTGGGTCGGCAACGGGTTCCCGGTGCGCAGCATCTTTTCGTACAACGAGCGGGCGGCGGACTTTTCGCCGTTCCTGCTGCTCGATTACGCGGGCCCGACGACATTTCCGCCGACCACCGAGCGCAAAGGCGTCGGCGAGCACCCGCATCGCGGATTCGAAACCGTGACGATCGTCTACTCGGGTGAAGTCGAGCATCGCGATTCCACGGGCGGCGGCGGCATCATCGGACCGGGCGACGTGCAGTGGATGACGGCGGCGGGCGGGCTCGTGCACGAGGAATTTCACGGGCCGAAGTTCGCGCAGACCGGCGGCGCCTTCGAGATGGTGCAGCTGTGGGTGAACCTGCCCGCGAAGGACAAGCTCGCGCAGCCCGGTTATCAGGGCATCACCGATGCGCAGATTCCGCGCGTCGCGTTGCCGGAAGATGCCGGGTCCGTGCGCGTGATCGCGGGCGACTATAACGGCACCCGAGGACCCGCGCGCACGTTCAGCCCGGTCAACGTGTGGGACGTGAACCTGAAAGCGGGCGGCCGCGCGACGTTCAAAGTGCCGGCGGGCTACACCACGGCGCTCTTTGTATTGCGCGGCAAACTGCGGCTGGCGGAAGGCGAAACTGTCGGCGAAGCAGAGATGGCGGTGCTCGAGCGCGCGGGCGAAGAGTTCTCGGTCGAAGCGGTCGAGAACACGACGTTGCTCGTGCTGAACGGCGAGCCGTTCGCGGAACCCGTGGTCGGCTACGGTCCGTTCGTCATGAACACGCGCCGGGAGATCGAGCAGGCGATCGCCGATTTTCAGGACGGCAAGATGGGCCGCATCACCGAGCACGCGCAGTAACGGCGCGCGCTGTTGCTATACTCGGAGCATCGATCGCCTGCACCGGATGCAGGCGGTCGATGCGTTCGTCCGCATCGCGGCGAGCGCAATCCGAGGAGAAACTCCGCCATGCGCCCGATCCGTTTTGCTTTTGCATTTCTCACCGCGGCGTACGTAATTGCCGCGCCATCGATGTGCGCTGCGCAAGCCTATCCGAGCAAGCCGGTGCGCGTGATCACGCCGTGGCCCACCGGCGGCCTCACCGACGTCGTCGGCCGGCTCATTTTCCAGAAAATTTCCGAGACGACCGGCCAGCAGTTCGTCGTCGACAACCGGCCCGGCGCCGCGGGGACCATAGGCGCCGACATCGTCGCCAAGTCCAAGCCCGACGGCTACATCCTGATGGTGCATTCGACGACCCACGTCGGCAACCCGCACATCTACAAGCAGCTGCCGTACGACACGCTCAAGGATTTCGTCGGCATCGGCCTTTTGTCCGCGCAGACGGGATTGCTCGTCGTCCATCCGTCGCTGCCGGCCAAGACCGTGAAAGAACTCATCACGTTCGCGAAAGCGCATCCAAACGAAATTCTCTACGCGACCTCCGGCAGCGGCAGCTTTTCGCATCTTGCGATCGCGCTGTTGACGTCGATGACCAAAACGCAGATGACGCACGTGCCGTACAAGGGCGGCGGGCCTGCGACTACTGCGATTGTGTCCGGCGAAACGCAATTCCTGGTCGGCAGTCCGGCCGCCGTCGTCACTCAGCTCGAAGCCAAGCGCCTGCGCCTGCTCGCGGTGAGCTCGGATACGCGGCTTCCGCAGTTTCCCAATACGCCGACAGTGGCGCAGGCCGGCGTACCCGGATATGAATTCAGGGGATGGGTCGGCGTATTCGCGCCGGCCGGCACGCCGAAGGCTATCGTCGACTGGGTCAACACCGAAATCAAGAACGCGCAGACGAGCCCCGACATGAAAGCACGGTTGGAGCCGTTCGAGCCGTGGTACATGACGCCCGAGCAGACCGCTGCGCGCATCAGGGCCGATTACGAAAAGTACGGCTATCTGATCAAGCTCACCGGCACCAAGCTGGAATAACGCGCACCAGGCGCAGCACTCCAATAGACCCATCCCCATCCCAACCTTCCCCTTGAAGGGGAAGGAGAACATGGCCTTCGTCGGATTGAGCTAAGGCCGCGACCAGAACGCGCGATTCGTGGTGAAGATTTTTTTGGGAATTTCGCCGTACACCATCAGCACGTCGTCGACGGCTTCCGCGACCACGTAATTCACCGCGATGCTCGCGAGCGAATAGGCGTCTTCGGCGGACAGGCCGCGCTCCGCCTGCAGGAACTTGATCGTCTCCTGCGCCGCTTCCTTCAGCGCGAGGTCGAGATCGCGGTCCATGCCCATCACATAATAATTGTTTGCATCTTCGGCGCGCGGCCACTTCATCGTGCGCCCCGCATTCTTGTGCAGGACGAATTGGAGCACCGGCGTCAGCGACGCTTCGATCGCGGTGCCGTTGATTTCGCCGTCGCCCTGCACGGCGTGCGAGTCGCCGGTGTAGAACAAAGCGCCCGCCTGATGCACCGGCAGGTACAGCGACGAGCCGGTGGTCAGGCGATTGAAATCCATGTTGCCGCCGTAGATGCCGGGCGGCCGCGTGTTGGCGAGCGGCGTCGGCGGCATGACGGCCATGATGCCCATGAAAGGCACGAGCGGAACTTCGATGCCGGGCGCAAACAACGCTACGCGGCGCTGCAGGTCGAAGCGGATGATCTTGGGATACACCTTCGAGTGGATATCGGGCAGCACGCCGGTACCCTTGTTGCTGTTGTTGACGCCGTACGGAACGCGAAACTTGAGGTCGCGCACGCGCACTTCGAGCATGTCGCCGGGTTGCGCGTCTTCGATAAAGATCGGTCCGGTGAGTACGTGCGCGCCCGACTTCGGCGGATGCTCGGCCTTGTTGTAGATCTCGAGCGCGTCGGGCAGCACTTCGTCCGCCGCGATGCCGCCGGCCGCAAAGAATTGGCGCGGGTCCATGCCGTTGTTCACGCCCTGGTGCGAAAGCGTGTCCATCGAGATCGTTTGTCCCGAGCGCACGCGCAACACCGGCTGGCGTCCCGCCGGCAGATGACCCCAGGCGACGTTTTGCGGCGTGACCGGCACGTGCGCATCGACGGTATAGGGAACGACGGGAACCTGTGTGCAGGCGGAAGCGGCCGCAGCGAGCACGCCGGTAGCCAGGCTTATGCGAAGTGAATTCATGCGCGCTTTCTCCTGTGTGCAGAGGTGATCGAGTATAGCATCGGGCATCAGCGCGCCCGCTGCATGCACTGCGCATACGCACGTTGACCGCATTGCGCGAACGTGCCACATTTCCGTCTGCGCATCGGTTCCGCGCAGTCGAGTGCGCTGCAGTATCCGCAGTAAATAATTCATGCACCAACCTGTGTCCGCCGCGGTGGCTTGCGCACCGTTAGCGGGCGCAGCGTTGCTCCCGCGCATGCTGCCAGACTAATCAGTGGAGAGCCCGATGACGATCCTGCAACGAGTGAAAGCCGCCGGCGGTCTGCCCGTTCGTGCATCGATGCTGGCGGCCATGCTCGCGCTGCTGGGCGCGCAGGAAGCCGCGGCGCAGAAGTGGCCGGACAAAGCCGTGCGTATCGTCACGCCGTTCGCGCCGGGCGGCGGCACCGACGTCTTCGCGCGTCTTCTCGCGCAGCGTTTTTCCGAAGTGTTCGGCCAGCAGTTCATCGTGGACAACCGGCCCGGCGCAGGCTCGACGACGGGCACCGAGTTCGTCGCGCGTTCGCCGGCCGACGGCCACACGCTCCTGATGACCTCCGCGTCGTTCACGTTCAACCCGGGCCTTTATCCGAAGTTGCGCTACGACTCGCTGAAGGATTTCGCGCCGGTTTCGCAGGTCGTGAGAGTGCCGCACGTGGTGCTCGTGCTGCCGTCGCTGCCGGTCAAGAACCTGCAGGACCTCGTGCGCATCGCGAAGGCCAAGCCCGGCGAAGTGTTCTACGCGTCGTCCGGCCCGGGCAGCGCGCTGCATCTCGCGGGGGCTCTCTTCGCGATCCAGACCAACACCCAGCTCACCCACGTGCCGTACAAAGGCGGGCCGGCGGCAGCCACTGCTGTCATGAGCGGCGAAGCCACGGTTTCCTTCAGCACGATCGAGACCGTGCTGTCGCTGATCCAGGCCAAACGTCTGCGGCCGCTGGCGGTCTCGACGCGCGAGCGCACGCCGGCGCTGCCCGACGTGCCGACGGTCATGGAAGCGGGATACAAGGACTATGAAGTGATCGGCTGGTTCGGCTTGCTTGCGCCGGGCGGCACGCCGCCTGCCGTCGTCGACGCGTTGAGCACCGAGATCTCGCGCATGATGACGACCCCGGCGATCCGCGATCGCGCGGCGCAGGAGGGCGCGACGCCGGTCGGCAACAAGCCTGCCGAATTCGAGCGCTTCCTGCGCAGCGAAATCGCCAAGTGGACGCCGATCATCCAGAAGACCGGGATCAAGGTGGATTGATGCGTGAGGTGAGGCGTGAGGCAAAGACTAAGCCTGAGTTGAACGCTCACACTCATCCTCACGCCTCGCATTCAAGGAATAATGGGCCGTCAAATCGAAGAACTCGCGCGCTTCGCCGCGCGCACGCAATGGCAGGACGTGCCCGCGGCCGTCCAAAGTCATACCAAGCTCGTGCTGCTCGATACGCTCGGGGTGATGCTCGCGGGTGCGCAGCGTCCTGAAATCGGCGAATTGCGCGAACGTCTCGCGCCGACCGCAGGGACGGGCGCAACCGTCTATGCGCGCGGCTGGCCCGGGCACGATCCGCGTACCGCTGCGCTCCTGAATGGAATCGGCGGGCGCTCGATCGAGCTGTGCGAAGGCCTGCGCCTCGTCACCGGCCAGGCGGCGATGCAGGTGCTGCCGGGCGTGCTCGCGGTGGGCGAGCACGCTGACAGCGCCGGCAGCGAAATGCTCGCCGCTTTCATCGTCGGCTACGATCTGGCGGCCCGGTTCAATTTTGCCTTCACGCCGCGGCCGCTCGCGCATCAGAACGGCCAAGCCTCACTGATCGCTGCGGTCGCGGCGGGCGCGCGCCTGCGGGGGCTGGACGCCGCGGGTGTCAGCCTCGCGATGCGCATCGCCACGACGCTCGTGATGACGCCGAGCTATACGAACGCCGTCGCGGGCGCCACCACGCTCAACGTCGCCGGCGGCATGAGCGGTTTTGCCGCCGCGCTGGCGCCCGATCTCGCGCTCGCGGGATTCACCGCGCAGGACGATGCGATCGAAGAAGCATTAAGCCATCTGGTCGGCGGCGGCTTCAAGCCCGAAGGCCTGCTCGACGAGCTGGGCACGAGGTGGGAAATCACGCGCAATTATTTCCGGCTCTACGCGTGCTGCAATCCGATCCATCCCGCGCTCGACATGGTGAAGGAAGCGCTGGCCGCACTGAAGCCCCGGGCAGAAGACGTCGAGCGCATCGACATCGCGACGTACCGATTCGCGTCCGTGATGCGCAATCCGGATCCGCCGAATTTTTTCGCGTCGAAGTATTCGCTGCCGCACGCCGCGGCGGTGATGGCAGTGCGCGGCAACGCCGGCCACTCGGCGATCGACGACACGGCATTGCGCGATCCCGCGATTGCCGCGTTGCGCCGGCGCGTGCATATCACCGAAGACCCCGCGATGAGCGCGGTCGCGCCGCGGCTGCGCCCTGCCCGCGTGACGCTGACGCTGAAGGACGGCCGGCAAACCACTCATGCGTGCGAGAGTCATCGCGGCGACTTCACCCGGCCTTTCGCCGAATCGGAGATACGCGCAAAATTTCACGAGCTCGCGGGTACGGTGCTGACGCCGGAAGGAAGCAAGCGGGTTGAAGCGGCGGTTGATCGCTGTGAAGAATGGAAGAGCGTGCGCGAGCTGGTTGCGTTGATGCGACGAGCACGGCAAAGCATAAAACGTGTCCGCGCAATGTGCTAAGAGAATCATCTGGCAAATATGATTTTCGTCGTTCCCGCGAAAGCGGGAACCCAGGAGATTTAAATCTCCCTGGACACCCGCCTGCGCGAGTGTGACGGTATTGATTAGGAGGCAATGAACATGTTCGACCTGATAATCCGCAGCGACCGCGTGGTCACGCCTACGGGTGTTGCCGCATGCGATATCGCAATCGCGGACGGCAAGATAGCGGCAGTCGCGGCCGCCGGCACTTACGACGCCAAAAGCGCGCGGCGGCTCATCGATGCGACCGGCAAGATCGTGATGCCGGGCGGCATCGATCCGCACGTGCACCTGAAATGGTACACGCCGCATCCCGACGGCACCGTCACGTACACGGACCCGCCGTCCATCGTGAGCAAGGCCGCGCTTTTCGGCGGCACCACCACGATGATCGACTTTGCGCGCTGGACGCACGGCAAGACGATCCAGCAGGCGATCGAAGACCGCCATAAGGACTGGACCGCGCAGTGCTACTGCGATTACAGCTTCCACGTGATGGTCGAAGGCCGGCTGCCGCCGGAAATTTTCGGGCAGCTTGCCGAGTCGCTGCGCGCGGGCTATCCGACCGTCAAGATATTCACCACCGACATCACGCCGAGCCGGCGCGGCCGCATGGTCGATTTCGGCGACATCTGGGAAGTGTTCAAGGTCGTCGCGCAGGAGCGCGGCATGTGCGTGATGCACGGCGAAGACAACGACATCGTGATGCACATGTACGACAAGTTGATTCGCGAGGGGCGCACCGGCTTCGAGAACATGGCCGAGGTTCACAACGCGATGTCGGAAGACCTGTCGTTCCGCCGCGTGCTGGGGCTCGCGAAAAACGTGCCGGGCATCGCGCTTTATTTCATGCACGTGAGCGCGGGCTTCGGCGTGGAAGCGATACGCGAAGCGCGCGCGCGCGGGCTGCCGGTCTACGGCGAAACGCTGCACCAGTACCTGATGTACACGTCGGAAGACTACAAGCGGCCCAACGGCCAGATGTATCACACCTATCCGTCGATCAAGGCCAAGGCCGACCAGGACGCGCTGTGGCAGGCGATGAGCGAAGGCACGCTGCATACCGTGGCGACCGACGAAGTGTGCTGCTCGCTCGCGGTCAAAACGATGGGCAAGCGCATCGACGACACGACGGGCGGCAACGTGGGCGTAGAGCCGCGCGTGTCGCTCATGTACACGGAGATGGTCGGCCGCCGCGGTTACTCGCTCGAGAAATTCGTCGACCGCGTGTCGACCAACGCCGCGAAAATCATGGGGCTGTATCCGCGCAAAGGCGCGATCGCCGCCGGGTCCGATGCCGACATCACGGTGCTCGATCCGGCGCGGCGCACGACGATCAGGAAAGAAATGCTGCACGAATCCGACTACACGCCATGGGAAGGCCATGAAGTTCACGCGTGGCCGGCCTTGACCGTGTTGCGCGGCAAAGTCGTCGTCGACGATGGCAAGTTCACCGGCGATCTCAAAGACGGCCAGTACCTGTTGCGCAAAATCTCCGACGAAATCCGCAGCAGCGCAGCCCTGTGAACGCCAAAGTAGTTTCGTTTCTCGCCGACAGCCTTGCGCTGTGGCAGGTCGAAGGAACGGTTACGGCCGGCGCATTGCCGGTCGTCGCGGTGATCCGCGCCGGCGACTGCACGGTTTGGGTCGAGCAAAGCACGGACGATGCTGTGCCGTGGCGCTGGTTCGTGCGCTGGCGCGATGCCGGCATGCAAGAGGAGCGCTCACGGCCCGCCGCGTCGCTCACCGGCATGTTGAATGCCGCGCGCCGTGCGCTGAATGTCGAACGCGGAAATGCACTGCGGGTCGTGGCAGCTCGCGGCAGAGGGCTAGCGGGCGATCATGATTCCGGTTTCCGTAATCACCGGCTTCCTGGGCAGCGGCAAGACGACGCTGCTCGCCCGGTTGCTGCGCGATCCCGCGATGGCGCGGACGGCCGTCATCATCAACGAATTCGGCGCCGTCGGTCTCGATCATGAGCTCGTCGAAACCAGCGACGAATCCTTTATTCAGCTTTCGAACGGCTGCCTGTGCTGCAACGTGAGAAGCGATCTCGTGTTGACGCTCGGCGATCTTGCCGCGCGCCGCGCCGCCGGCACGGTGCCGCCATTCGAGCGCGTCGTGATCGAAACCACCGGACTTGCGGACCCGGCCCCGATACTGCACGCGCTGATGACGGACCGCGGCTTGTGCGATGTGTATGCGCTCGACGGCGTGATAACGACGGTCGATGCGGTGACCGGAATGAAGACGCTCGATAGCCAGGCCGAAGCAGTGCGCCAGGCGGCCGTCGCCGATCGCCTGATACTCACCAAGACCGACGTGCCGGAAGCGCAAACCGCCGCGCTGCGCGCGCGGCTCGCGGCTATCAATCCGGGCGCGACGATGCTGGAAGTCGTCGGCGGCGCGGTGGCGCCCGCCGCATTGTTCGACTGCGGTTTTTACGACGCAGCCGGCAAGCATCCGGACGTGCCGGCATGGCTGGCCCACGAAGCGCACGGCCACGTGCAACATCATCATAAGGATGACATCACGAGCTTTTGCATCGTGCGCGACCAGCCGCTGCACGCCGTCACGCTGCCGCTGCTGCTCTCGGCGCTCGCGGAAAACTGCGGCGCCGATCTGCTGCGCATGAAGGGTCTTGTCAATGTCGTCGAAGAACCGGAGCGCCCGGCTGTCATCCACGGCGTGCAGCACGTCTACCACGCGCCGGTTTGGCTCGCGCGCTGGCCATCGGACGACCGGCGCACGCGCATGGTATTTATCGGACGAAATATCCGCGAGTCCTGGGCCCGCAGCCTGATCGAGCTGATCGACGCGGAAGTAGCGAACGAGATTGCGCGGCGCGGGGAAGTCGCCACGGTCTGAGTAGCACCTGTCCCGTGATGTGGCCCCGCACTTCATGGCAAAATACCCGCACTTTCCACCGCAACCGAAAGCAAGCATGTCCGCGAAAACCAAACCCCAGCCCGGCACCGCCGTTCCTCAAGTCGGCGCCTTATCAGGACCGCTCCATCGAAGTCGCCGGCCTCAAACTCCACTATCAGGACTACGGCACCGCGGGCAAAACACCGATGGTGTGCGTGCACGGGGGTGCTGCCAGCGGACACTGGTTCGATTTCGTGGCGCCGGATTTCCGCGCGGAGCATCACGTGCTCGCGATCGACCAGCGCGGACATGGCGACAGCCAGTGGGCGCCGACACCGAATTACACCTACGAGCGCTATGCAGCGGATCTCGACGAGTTCGCCACCAAGCTCGATCTGCGCGACTTCGTGCTGATCGGACATTCGATGGGCGGCGCCGTCGCGCTCACCTACGCGGCATTGCACCCGGGGCGGCTCGCGCGGCTGGTGATCGTCGACACGACCCTGCACATGACGCCCGACCGTATTGCAAAACTGCGCGAAGTCGGCACCCGGCCCGGGCGCACGTACGCGACGCGCGAAGAGTTTGTCTCGCGCTTTCGTTTGCGCCCCGCCGATTCGAGCGCGTTGCCGGAAGTGCTGCGTCATCTCGCCAACCATGCCGCGCAGAAGAATCCGGACGGCACCTGGGGCCACAAGTTCGACCGCGACGTGTATGCCGTGCGCGAAAGTGTTGACGGCCTGCCGCACTGGAACCACATCAAGGTCCCTGCGCTGCTCGTCAAAGGCGGGCGCAGCCACCGCATCACGCCGGAAATCGTCGCTGAAGTGCAGAAGCGTGCGCCGCAGGTCGAATTCGCCGAAGTAGAGGGCGCCGATCACCACGTGACGCTCGACAACCCCGCGGGCTTCACGCGGGAAGTCAACGCATTTCTCGCCCGCCACAAATGAGCGGCAAAGCGCGAAGATCGTGGCTCGTAGTTCCGGTATCCAAGCCGGATCTGATTGCGCGCGCCGCGAAGTCGGGCGCGGATGTGATCGTGCTCGATCTCGCCGAATTCGTGGTCGAAGCGGACCGCGAATCGGCGCGCACCAACTTTGCTGCCGCGCTGCAGTCGGCGCGCAGCGCGGGCGCTGAAGTTTTCGCGCAGGTCGATCCGACCGCGCTGTACGACGACCTCAATGCATGCGTGCATCCGGGCCTCGCCGGCATCGTCATTACCCGCGCGGAGTCGGTCGGCGAAATCGCGGAAGCCGATGCGCTGTTGGCCCGCTTTGAAAGCGAGCGCGGCATTGCCGCAGGCACCGTGCAAATCGTGCCCGCGCTCGAAACAGCGCGCGGCAATCATGCCGGCTACGAAATCGCGCGCGCAAGCCCGCGCATTTGCGCGCTGACGCTGGGACGCGCCGACCTCATCATGGACCTGCGTGCGGAACCGTCCAACGAAATCCACCTGATGCCGTACCTGATGCAGCGGCTGATCGTCATCGCGGGCGCCGCGGGCGTTACGCCGCTGGGCGCCTGGTGGCGCGCGCCTGACCGCGGCCTCTACGCGACCGCGGACAGTACCTATGCCGCAGGCCAGCGTGGCCGCGCGATCGGATTCAAAGGCGCGCTGTGCCTCGTCGATCAGCAAGTCGAGCCGCTTAACCGGGCGTATGCATAAAGAGAAATGACCATGCACAAACAAACCGTGCGCCGTTCCGGCCTGACCATGCCGATAGTCACGCCGCGGTTTATCGACAACGCGTGGCGGCGCGGCTGCGATTTCATCGTGATCGATCTCGAAGACTCCGTGCCTCAGCATCTGAAGGCGCATGCACGCACGCTGGTCAAGGACGCGATCGTGACCGTCTCGAAAGGCGGCGCCGAAGCATTCACGCGCATCAATCACGACACAGTCGAAGCCGATCTTGAAGGCGCCGTGTGGCCGGGATTGAAGCGCATCAAGTATCCGAAAACCGAGCACGCCGCAGAAGTGCGCATGCTCGACGAAATCATCTCGCGGCTCGAGCGCGAGCGCGGCATCACGCCGGGCACCGTCGAAATCGACCCGGGTATCGAGACTGCGGTCGGGACCACGAACGTGTTCGAAATCGCTGCGGCGAGCCCGCGCGTGAAGGAATTCGGCGCCAGCGCCGGCGGCTACGATTATTCGCGCGACCTCGGCGTGGAAATGTTCGTCGACTTCGACCAGTTCGTCTACGGCAAAGGCGAGGCGGAACTCGCGGCGCGCACGCTGGGGCTCGGCGTACGCGGAGGACCGTTTATCGCGAACGTTACCGGCAGCGTCAGCGATCCCGACCGTGCGCTGCACCAGGCCCAGGCCATGTTCAAATGCGGCATCCGGCTGGGCGGCGGCGGGTTGAATCCCGCAGTCGTCGAGGGCCATACCGTCGGCCTCACGCCGACGGCGGAAGACTTGAGCGATGCTCACTACGTGCTCGAACGCTATCGCGAGATCGCATCGAGCGGCGATTCGTGGCGCGAAATCGAAGGCCGCGTAATTGACCGCTACGAAGCCGCGCACGCGCGTGTGACTCTCGACTATGCAGCGCTATGCGCGGCCCGCGACAAGGAAAAAGCGGAAGCGGTCGCGCGGGTGAAAGCGTCTCAGGCCGCGCAAAAATAATCCTGCGCGCGCAATCGTAGCGACTCAGCAAGAAAACCCCCTCTGCCTCGCTTTCAGCGGGGAGAGGGTTGGGGTCCCGAGTGGGCAGCAATCCAATGCGAATTTAATTTTCATATCGCGGCGCTCGCGTAATTATTTTCCCGCTGCACTCGCCGCCGATCGCGCATTCCCGGTCAAACCCGTTCGTTTGCTCGTTCCTTATCCTCCAGGCGGCGGCAACGACACCATGGCGCGTACGATAGGTGCCAAGCTCACCGAGGAGTGGCATCAGCAGGTGATCATAGACAATCGTGCCGGCGCCAACGGGCTGGTCGCGGCGGAACTGACGATGGCGGCGGCGCCCGACGGCTACACGCTCTTCATGGCGAACATCGGCAGCCACGCGATCAATCCGGCGTTGTACAAGAACATTCCCTATGACGCGGTCAAAGATTTCGCGCCGGTTTCGCAGCTCGGGAGCACGGCGAACGTGCTCGTCGTCCATCCGTCGGTGCCGGCAAAAAATCTGCAGGAGCTGATCGCGCTGGCCAAGGCCAAGCCCGGCACGCTCACGTACGGCTCGAACGGCATCGGCAGCTCGCAGCACCTTGCGGGCGCGCTGTTCTGCTCGACGTTTGGCGTCAACATGATCCATGTTCCGTATAAGGGCACCGGTCCGGTGATTACCGATCTCACTGGCGGCCAGATCAATCTGAGCTTCGCAAACATGCTCGCGGCGCTGCCGCTCGTGCGCAACAAGCGCCTGACGCCAATCGGCGTCACGTCGCTCAAGCGTTCGCCCGCGTTGCCGGACGTGCCGGCGATCGCGGAAACCGCGCCCGGCTTCGAAGCGGTCTCATGGTGGGGCATCGTATCGACCCGGGGCACGCCGCCCGACGTCGTCAACACCCTCTCCCGCGCCATCGCCAAAGGCATCAACGCGCCGGACACGAAAGCATTTCTGTCGAACATGGGCGTCGAGCCCGCCGGCACCACGCCGCAGGAATTCGCGGCGTTCATCAAGTCGGAAATGACGAAGTGGGCGAAAGTGGTGAAGGAATCCGGCGCGAAGGTGGACTAGCGGTTACTCGATCCGTATTCCCGCTTCCTTGATTACCTTGGCGTAGCGCGCAAGTTCCGATCTCACCATCGCGGCGAAGATTTCCGGGGTCGCGGTTCGCGCGTCATCCGAGCCGAGCTGTTCCATGCGCTCTTTCACGTCGGGCGTATCCTGCGCGCGGTTCACCGCGGCGTGTATGTTGCGCACGATCGCGGTCGGCGTGCGCGCCGGTGCGAATACGCCGTACCAGCTCGACATCACATAGCCGGGCACGCCCGCTTCGGTTACGGTCGGCAGATCGGGCAGCGACGCGAGACGTTTGGGCGTGGCGATGGCGAGCGCGCGCAGCCGGCCCACCTTGATGAACGGCATCACTACCGGCGTCGTGTCGAAGCTCACCTTGACCTGGCCGGCAACCAGTTCCTGCACCGACAGCCCCGCGCCCTTGAATGGCACGTGCACGAATTGCGTGCCCGTCATCTGCATGAACACCATGCCGGCGATGTGCGACAGGCTGCCGTAACCCGACGACGGCGTCGTGAGCTGTCCGGGGTTGGCTTTGGCGAGCGCGATGAGTTCCTGCACGCTGCGCACCGGCACCGAGGGATGCACCGAGACCATTTGCGGCACCGAGCCGGCCAGCGTGACCGGCACGAAATCCTTCAGCGGATCGAACGGGACTTTGGCGTAGAGATTGGGCGCGATCGTATTGGTGCTCGCGTGGCCCATCAGCAGCGTGTAGCCATCGGGCAGCGCCTGCGCGACGAAGCCGGCGGCGATCGTGCCGGTAGCGCCCGCGCGATTGTCGATCACGACCTGCTGGTTCCAGATTTCGGTGAGCCTCGGCGCGAGGATGCGCGCAACGACGTCGGTGCCGCCGCCTGGTGCGAAACCGACGAGCATGCGGATGGGCTTTACCGGATAGTCCTGCGCGGCGCCCGCCGTGCAACAGGTGGTGATGAAAAGCGCGAGGGCCGTGCGAAGCATATTCATGTCAGCATGGCATAATGTTTGAAAGGCCGATTAAAAAATTCCCTCGCCCCATGTTGGGGAGAGGGTTAGGGTGAGGGGAAGAAAACTGACTTTGCGTAGTACTTCGAATCAAATTCTTTGCCCCTCACCCCAGCCCTCTCCCCACTAACGCGGGGCGAGGGAGCGTTCTTAAAGCCGCAGTTGCAAACTCAAACGAATAATACGCCGTTGCGAGTTGAAGCATTCAGCGGCCAATCCTGACATCCATTCCGCGAGGGGAAATATCATGCAAGACGCGCTTTACAGAAAAGGCAAAAAAATCCGCGGCAAGGTACTCGGCGAAGGCCGCGAAGCGGAAATCGCGCGCACCGAAGACGCGTTCTCGATGCCGCTGCGCGAATTCTCGACGCGCTACGTGTGGGGCGAGCTATGGTCGCGCAAGGGCTTGCCGCTAAAAACCCGCAGCCTCATCAACGTGGCGCTGCTCACGGCATTGAAGTGCGAGCACGAGCTGCAGACCCACATCCGCGCCGCGCGCAACAACGGCTGCACCAAGGCGGAAATCCGCGAAGTGCTGCTGCAGTGCGGCGTCTATGCCGGCATTCCGGTCATGCGCGATGCGATACGACATGCGCAGAAGGTTTTTGCGGAGGAAGGGAAGAAGCGGGGCCGGCGATGATACGAAGGAGCTTCGATTGAATCTCGCGACGCGTCGAGCAGTCGCAGTACTGGTAATTTGCCTGACATGGTCATGCGCGCCCCCAGAAATTTACGCTCAGCCCTATCCCTCCCGCGCCATCCGCGTCATCGTCCCTTACGTCCAAGGTGGGCTGGACGCGAGCAGTGAGCAGGGCTCCCGCTTGCGGGATGCGACCGTCCGCGAGTCGGCCGCGGCCGCCGTGTTGATCGCGCAGGCCTCAAATCCGTCACCGCAATATCCAAGTCGTGCCATTCGGTTAATCGTCCCTTACGTCCCAGGCGGCGGCACTGATTTTGTCGGCCGCACGATCGCGCAGAAACTCGCGGACGCACTGGGCAGCTCGGTGTTCGTCGAGAACCGGCCGGGCGGCGGCACCAATATTGGTTCGGAACTCGTTGCGCGCGCACCGGCTGACGGTTACACGCTGTTGATCGGCGGCGTGCCCAACAGCGCGAACATGGCGCTGTTTCAAAAGATGTCGTACGACACGGTGAAGGATTTCGCGCCGATAGTGATGCTGGACACGGCGCCCAACATCCTCGCCGTTCATCCTTCGGTGCCGGCGAAGTCGGTGAAAGAACTGATCGCCTTGGCCAAAGTCCGCCGCGGCCTGCTGACTTACGCGTCGGCCGGGATCGGCAGTTCCAACCATCTGTCCGGCGAGCTCTTTCGCGTGATGGCGGGGATCGAGATGATCCATATCCCATATAAAGGCGGCGGCGCGGCCGTGGTCGATCTGATTGCGGGGCAGGTGTCGATGTACTTCGGCACGACGCCGAGCACGCTGCCGTTCGTGCAAAACGGGAAGTTGCGCGCTCTCGGGGTGACGACTGCCAAACGCAGCGTCGCCGCGCCCGAATTGCCGACGATCGCGGAAGCGGGGCTGCCCGGCTACGAACAATCGGCGTGGCACGGCCTGCTCGCGCCCGCGGGCACGCCGGAACCGGTGATCGCCAGGTTGAATGCCGAGGTGAACAAGTTTCTGCGGTCGGCCGACGTGACCGAACGGTTCAAGGTGCAGGGCATAGACGTGATCGGCGGCTCGCCCGCTGACTTCGCCGCGTTCATCCGGCAGGATGTCGCGAAGTACGCGAAGCTCGTAAAAACCGCGGGCATCAAGATCGACTGAGCCAAGCTCGATTACAATTACGTAGCACCGGCAGGATCGTCCCCTCAGCCTAACCCTCTCTCCGCGCACGGGGCGAGGGAGCAGTGTTGAAGCCGCAACCAAAACATTCGAACGAAAGAAAACGATGGATACAGCGACACCCACAGGCAAGGGCACGGCGACGGCTTCGCTGAAGGAGCTCGTGCAGATCGCCGGCCTGCCGGCATCGGCCGCGGATTCGGTCGAGATCACGGGCAGCGATCCGGTGTTTCCGACGCGTTACAAGATCGTCGCGCCCGGCGCGGCGGTCATCGCGGCGACCGGGCTCGCCGCCGCCGAGCTGTGGAAGCTGAAAACGGGCCGGCAGCAGCGCGTGCGCGTCGAAGGGCGCACGGCGGCGGCGGCGATGCGCGGCGCGCGCTATCTGAAAATCAACGGCGAGCGTCCGCCCGAAGATCCCGAGAAGATCACCGGCTTCTACCAGCTGAAAGACGGCCGCTGGATGTACCTGCACTGCAATTTTTTCAACCTGCGCGATATCAACCTGAAGATAGCGGGCGCGCCGCCGGTGAAGGCGGAAGTCGAAAAAGCGGTCGCGAAGTGGGACGGGCTCGAACTCGAGAACGCGATCGTCGAAGCAGGCGGTTGCGCATGCCTCGTGCGCAGCGAAGAGGAGTGGTTGAAGTTGCCGCAGATGCACACTGTCGCGAAACTGCCGCTGCTCGAAATCATCAAGATCGGCGATGCGCCGCCGCAGCCATTGCCGAACGGCGATCGGCCGCTCGCCAACGTGCGCGTGCTCGATCTCACGCGCGTGCTCGCCGGCCCGACGTGCGCGCGCACGCTCGCGGAACACGGCGCCGATGTCCTGCGCGTGACCCGCGAAGATCTCGCGGACATGGGCACCACGGATTTCGATACCGGCGTCGGCAAGCTCTGCACGCACATCGACCTGCGCAATCCCGCCGAGGAGGCGAAGCTGCGCGAGCTCGTCAGCACGTGCGACGTGTTTTCGCAGTCGTACCGGCCGGGCACGCTCGCGCGCCGCGGCTTCTCGCCGGAAGCGCTTGCGGAGATGCGCCCCGGCATCGTTTACGTCACGTTGTCCGCATGGGGCCACGAAGGCCCGTGGGCCAAGCGCCGCGGCTACGACACCATCGTGCAATCCGCGAACGGCATGGCATACAAGCCCAACAACGAACGTCCCGCATTCCTGCCGGTCTCGGAGCAGGATTACGTCGCCGGCTATCTGCTTGCCTACGGCGCGATGATCGCACTCGCGCGCCGCGCGCAGGAAGGCGGCAGCTGGTTCGTGCGCTGCTCGCTCGCCGGCGCGGGCCACTGGATACGCGGGCATGGATTGATGGAGCCCGCCGAGTATGGAGCGGCGAAGCAGCTCACGGCCGAAGAAGTGAACGCGTGGACGGTCGAGCACGATTCGCCGATCGGCCGCGTCACCAATCTCGCGCCCGTCGCGCAGATGTCGGAGACGCCCGCGCGCTGGGCGCGTCCCGCGGTGCCGCGCGGTTACCACAAGCCCGAATGGCCGGCACGCAGCTGAGAAAAAAGGTTATGACCGATACCACCGTTCACAACGTGCCGAATTCATCGGGCACCAACGCGCCTAAGCTCAAAGCGCCGGCGAATGCGGCGGATTGCCATATCCACATCTACGACGCGCGCTTCCAGCCGCCGGTCGGCAAACCGCTGCACGGCACGGTCGCGGATTACCGGCTCCTGCAAAAACGCATCGGCGTGTCGCGCGTCGTCATCGTGCAGCCGCGCAATTACGCGACGGACAACAGCGTGACGGTCGATGCGATCAAGCAGCTGGGCATAGAGAACGCGCGCGGCATCGCGGTGCTGCATCCGACGGTGACCGAGCCGGAATTGAAGCGGCTTAACGAGGCCGGCATCCGCGGCATCCGCTTCACCCTCGGCAATGCGAAGAACGCGGTCGTCAGCATCGACATGATAGAACCGCTCGCAAAGCTGATTGCGCCGTACGGCTGGCACGTGCAGCTCAACATGGATCCGCAGCAGGTGATCGACAGCGCGGCGATGCTGAAGCGCCTGCCGACCGGGATCGTGTTCGATCACATGGGCAAGCCGCCGATGCCGGCCGGCATCAACCATGAGTCGCATAAAGTCATTCGCTCGCTGATCGACGCCGGGCGCGCGTGGGTCAAGATTTCCGGCGCATATATCGTCAGCGATATCGGTCCGCCGACGTACGCCGACGCGACGAAGGTCGCGCAGGAATTCGTGCGCGCGGTCGCGGATCGCGCGGTGTGGGGCAGCGACTGGCCGCACCCGGGTCCCGAGGTGCATCCCGACGACGCGCTGCTGTTCGATCTGCTGTCCGTGTGGGCGCCCGACGAGAAAGTGCGCAACAAGATTCTCGTCGACAATCCAAAAACACTGTACGGATTCGCGTGATGGGCATACTCGTTCGCCGTTCCAACCTCCTGATCCGCGTTACCGACGCCGACGCAGTCAAATCAGCCTGGCGTCACAACGCCGATGCCATCACGCTCGATCTGGAAGGCGCCGACAGTGCTGCGCGCAGCGGAGTGCAAGCAGCAATCGAACAAGTCGCGCAAGGCGCTGCAGAGGTTTTTGTGAAGGTCGACGCGGAAACGATGGTCGCCGATCTCGAAACCGCGGTGTGGCCGGGGCTGCGCGGCATTCTGCTCAACAGCGTCGGCTCAGCCGCGCAGGTGCAGTCTGCCTGCGAACGCATCGCAGAGCTTGAAGCCGCACGCGGCTTGCCCAAAAGCTGCTTGCAGCTGGTCGTCGTAGTCGGTTCAGCCGCGGGCGTGTGGGATGTGCGCGCGATTGTCAGCGCCAGTGAGCGCATCTCCCAGGTGTTTATCGATGAAGTGGCGCTTGCCGCAGATTTAGACATCACGCCGCTGCCGGATCTTGATCCCTTCGTCTATGCGCGCGGCCGCGTCATCGTCGAAGCGATTGCGGCGAAAGTAATGCCCGTCGGTATCGCCTATCCCTTGAGCGTGCAGACGGAGAGCGCTTCCCCCGAAGCAATCCACGCCATGGCGCTAAAAGGAAAAAATCTTGGCCTAAAAGGCGTGCTGTGCCCCGAACCGTCATGGGTTGCCCCGGTGAATGCCGCATTCACGCCGACGCCGGAGCTCGTCACCTACAACAAGCGCGTGCGTGAAGCCTTCGCGGCGGGTGTCGCGGCGGGAACGGCTGCAGTGCCTTTAGACGGCCGCATGATCGACGTGCCGGTCGATGAATGGGCGATTGTGGTCCTTGAGACCGCCGAAGCGTGCGCGAAGCGCGATGCCGAAAAGGCCGCGGCCCTAAGTGCAGGTCGGAGCAATTAGCGTTGACTCGAGCGGCCTGAGGAAGAGTTACGCGTCGTGTCTTTGACGCGGAACGCAAGTTGATCGTTACGATGGTGCAGCGCCCTTGACCGCCCACGCCAGTGCGGCATAGGAGCGAGGCCCATCGATTTCACCATCGAGATATGCGGCTCGTACGGCTTCCTCGAGTCGTGTGCGCCCGGCCTTGTCAAGACCTGCGACGTACTCCGCCCCTGGACCATCCTTTCCGATATACGGCGTCCAATAGTCTGCAAAGCTTGCGAACTCCATGCGAATGGATAACACGCCCTCGACGACATCGTCGAACCCGGCAGCGGCCCATGCAGCCGCCAATTCGCCAGGCCGCGTCATCGGCCGGGTGTAGTTCCTGGCTCGACGCTCGTTCGCCTTCGTATCCAGCGCGGCAGCCGTATCGAAAAAAATCCGGTTGGCGATAAAGCCGCCTCGAACATCCCATACGGCCGCTCCGACCACGGCACCTGGCTTGGCCACTCGCAACATCTCCGCAATTGCGCGTGCAGGCTGGGGAACGAAGTGAAGGACGAGCAAAGACAAGACTTGGTCAAAACTTCGATCCGGAAAAGCGAGGGCACAAGCGTCGCCTACCTCGAAAATAATTCGCTCATCGCGATTGTGATGCCTCGCGTGTTCGATGTACGCGGAAGCAAAATCTATCGCTCGAACCTCCGTCACGTCGCGCGTTCGGGCCAGCGCGAAAGCGAGGTGGCCGGTCCCGCATCCGACATCGAGGACGCGCCCGCCGGATTGATTGTCGATGAATTCCAGAAAAGGAATGGCCAGGCGCGCGCTCCAGCGGCCCATAAGCAATTCGTAACCGTCTCCATCGGCTGCTGCGAACGTGGATGTGTTCACTGGCTATCTCCTACGCAATTTCGCGGAGGGAACTAGATATTCAGCGTGCGTCACAACAAACCGACGCATGATTCTATTTTGCCGCCGGCGGCTCCAGTCCCCTGGTGCTCATTGTCCGAACCACGGCCGGGTCAGCGAGATATTGCAGCAGGCTGCGCGCCGCCTCGCCCGCTTTTGCATTCGAGCTGACGCCCGCTGCCATATAAACGTACTCCTGAACCGCGGCGGGCAATGGGCCAATGAATTCGAGCTGCGTGTACGTAAGCCCCGCGCCGACGCCGGTAATGCCGATTTCGGCTTCCCCGGACTCCACGACCGACGCCATGTTGCTGCTCGAGCGTATGCGCGGTTTCATCTCAGCGGAAATGCCCATTTTCTCCAGCACCTTGAGAAAGCCGATGCCGCTTTCGCCCGTGGCAGAGTAGGCCACGAGCCGCGCGTTAAGCAGTGTGCGCTTGAACGACTCGACGGAGCCGATGTCGGGCCGCGCCAATCCTTTGTGACCCACCAGGGCGAGCCCCGTGCGTCCCATGTTGAGCGACGCTCCTTTCACCAGTTTTCCCTGCTGCTCCAGATCGTCTACCGCCTTGGGACTGACAATTGCGATGTCGAACGGCTCGCCGGCGTTGATGCGGCCGCGAGTCCCGGCGATGTTCAAAAAATCGATCGTCACCTTGTGTCCGGTGGCGCGCTCGAAGTCAGGCACCGCCGCCTTGAGGGCCGCGGTCGCTGCCGGGGTAGAGAAAACCTTGATCTCGGCTGCGTTCACAGTAACGGCGATCGCACAGGCGCCAATGAACAAGGCGCAGGCGGTCGATCGAATAAAAGCGAAAGCCATGCAGTTCCTTTCTCAGGCGTAGCCATGTTATCCCGCAGCATCCGACTTGAGTACTAGCCGTGCAGCACTACCAGCGCATCGACCGCCTTAACGCCCTGACCCTTCGGCAGCACCATCAGCGGATTGATGTCGAGCTCGGCGAGCTTGCCGTCGAGATGAACCGCGAGCTGCGAAACGCGCACGAGCGTATCGGCGAGCGCATCGACGTCGGCGGCGGGCTTGCCGCGGAAGCCGCGCAGCAGTTTCGCGCCTTTGACTTCGGCTATCATTTCGACCGCTTCGCTGCGCGTGATCGGGCAGTGGCGCAGCGCCACGTCGTTATAGACCTCGACCATCACGCCGCCGCTGCCGAACAGCAGCATCGGCCCGAGCTGCGCGTCGTATGAAACGCCGACGATCACCTCGACGCCGCCGGTCACCATCTCCTGCACGATGGCGCCGTTGATCTTTGCATTCGCCGCATGCTGCGCGGCGTTCGCCATGATTTCCGCGTACGCGGCCTGCACTTCGTCGGCATTGCGCAAGCCCAGGCGCACGACGCCGGCTTCGGTTTTATGCAGGATATCGGGCGAATCGACTTTCATCACGACCGGATAGCCGATTTTCTTCGCGGCCTCGACCGCGGCTGCCGCGGAAGTCGCCAGAATTTCGCGCGGCGCGGAGACGCCCCACGCCGCGATCGCCTGTTTGCTTTCGCTCTCCGAGAGCGTAGTGCGGCCAAGCGTGCCCAATTGCTGCAACACTTTTTTCTGCGCGGCATCGGGCGCTGCGATTTTCGCAGCGCCGCCCGTTGTACGGCTATCGCGCCACGCATGATAGTCGAGCATAAACTTGAGCCCGCGCGCGAGTTTCTCCGGCGAGTAGAAAATCGGGATATTGGACGCTTTCAATTTCGGCAGCGTCGTCTTGTCGCCGCGGCTCGCCGTCCAGAAGAAGACCACCCCTTTGTCGCTCGCATCGCGCTGCGCGATCACCTGTTCGACCTGGTTGCCCGCACCGGCGCTCGCAATCACGAGCGTGCCGACGGTCGGCTCGCCGATCATGTAATCCATGATTTTCGGGAAATGCTCGCCGCGCGCGAAGCCCGTTACGTCAGCGGGATTCGCCGCCCAGCCGAAATCCTTGAGGATGCCGTTGATGCCGTCGCGCGCGCGCGGCGTAAGCTGCGGCAGGTCGAGGCCGGCCAAGCCCAGCATGTCGGCCGTCAGCGAGCTGATGCCGCCCGAGTGGGACACCACTGAAATGCCGCGCTGCGGCGGCTTTTTGCAATTCGCGAGCAGATGCGAAACTTCGAGCAGCTCGTCGTAATCCTGCACGCGAATCACGCCGTATTGTCTGAACACCGCTTCGTACAATGCGTCGGCGCCGGTCAAGGCCGCGGTGTGCGAGCGCGCGGCTTCGGCGCCCGATGCGGAGCGGCCGATCTTGATCAGCACGATGGGCTTGCCGCGCTCGGCCGCCAGTTGCGCGACCGCGATGAATTTCTGCACGTCCTTGAAGCCCTCGACGAAACCCGCGATCACGCGCGTGTCCGGATCGTCGATCAGGTAGCGCGCGAAATCCGCGAAATCGAGATCGGTTTCGTTGCCGGTGGAAATAATGTGGGAAAGGCCGATGCCCGCATCCACCGCGCGCAGCAGGAACGGGCCGAATGCGGTGGCGCCGCTCTGGCACACGAGCGCGATATGGCCGGTGAGACCGCCTAGCGTGCGCGACGACGCGGTCGCCCAGATGTCGTCCCTGACGTTCGCGAGGCCCAGGCAGTTCGGGCCGGTGATGCGCAGGCCGGATTCTTTCGCATACGCGCCGACCTGTTTTTGCAGATCGAGCCGCGCGTCGATTCCGCGCTCGGCGAAGCCGGCGGAAATCACGATGGCCGAGCCTGCTTTTTTGGCGGCGCATTCCTTCATCACGGGCAGCACTTTGTCGTACGGCACGACGATGCCGACCAGATCGGGCGCTTCGGGCAGGTCGGCAATGCTGCGGTAGCACTTTGTTTCCGCGATCTCGTCGTAGTTCGGATTCACGGGATAGATGCGCACGCGGTCTTTCGCTTTGAGCACCGCGTTCAGCAGCCGCCCGCCGTAGCCGCCCTTGGGGGACGCGCCGACCACGGCAATCGAACGCGGATTGAGCATCTTGTGGATAGACCGCAGCTGGTCATCCGTCCACATTTCCATGGAAAACCTCTCGTGAGTGAAGTGCCGATTTGGCGAGCGCCGACGGGAATATTAGCACGCTGGATTTTCCGCCGCGCGAGCCGCGGCTGCGCGCCGAACACGCGCTGCAAGCCCAAAAAAAAGGACGGCCCGAAGCCGTCCTTTTGTGCTGCTGCGGATTGCGCAGCCGTGCTCAGCGATTAATGCTGGCGCGCAATTACATGACTTTGATCTTGTTCGACACCGACTTCACGCCCTCGACTTCGCGCGCGAGTTCGGCTGCTTTCGCCGATTCGTCGTTGCTTTTAGCGCTGCCGGTAAGCCTGACCACGCCGTTCACGGTCTTGACATGAATGTTGGTGCCGCTGACCGCTTTGTCTTCGAGGAACTTGGCTTTCACCTTGGTCGTGATCGTCGTGTCCTTGGTCGGCTGGTTGGATTTTCCAGCGGCGGTGCGCGACTTATCCGAATTTTTGTCGCTGGCAGCGGCGGTGTCCGCCGGCTCGATCTTGATGTTGTTCTTGACCGACTTTACTCCCTGCACCTGGCGCGCGAGCGTGACGTGGCGCGCGGCGGTCGCCTTGCTGCGCGCGGTGCCCGTCAGATCGACGACGCCGTTGACCGTTTCGACGTCGACGTGGTCGGCGCGGGTCTGTTTGTCCTCAACGATCTTGGATTTGACCTTGGTCGTAATCCACGAGTCGTCTACAGGGTGGGCCGAGCGATGCGCGGGATCGGCGCGGTTGTTGTCCTTAATAGTTGCGCCCGGCGTTTCGTTCACGTTGGCGGGAACCGCGGATTTGGTGGTGTCCGCGGAATAGGCGGCGACGGGCAGCAGGCAGCCACCCAGCACCAGTGCGGCGATCGAAAGTTTGATGTTCATGATGGTCCCTGTCTGTAAGTTGATAAACGTACGGTCCAAAATGATGGACGCATACGTGAGGCGCGATATTCGCGAGACGGGGAGGATTTTCGATCAAGGGGCGCGGGGCGTCTGTGCGGTAGCTAACAAAGCCGCGCGGGATGATTTAGCGCGCAGTCCGGCGTCTTCGGCGCTGCATGACCGGGGTCGCCGAAATGCCGTGCACGGCAATCGACGCCGCCACCACGGTCAGGACCAGCGACACGAGTTTTTCCGTAAGTTCCGCCGGCGGGCCTGCTTCGATCACGTACATCAGATAGTAAAGCGAGCCGATGCCGCGGATGCCGAACCATGACAGCAGCTTCAATTCGCGCCGCGAGCAGCTCGCGCCAGCGAGGCCGGCCAGCACCGAAGCGGGCCTGATTACGACGAAAAGGACCAGCGCGAGCCACAGCCCGCCATAGTCGAGGCGCACCGTCGAAAGGCTGGCGCCCAATGCGAGCACGACGACGAGTTCGCCGATGCGCTCGAACCGTTCGTTGAAGCCGAGCACGGTTTCTACCATGTGCGCGGGCGCCGTGGTCGGATGCGTGACTTCTTCCGACTTCGCGATTTTCGGCGCGGGCTGCTTTTTGTCGGCTGACTTTTTCTCGATATGGCGCATGGCAAGGCCGGCCGCCAGCACCGCCAGAAAACCGTTCGCGTGCAACGCCAGCGAAAGGCCATAGCTCAGCGCGATCAATCCGAGCGCCTGAAAGTCGTCCCAGCCCACGGCTTCCTTGAATTCGCGCCGTACATAAAGGACCAGATGGCCGACTGCTTTGCCGCACAGCCAGCCGATGGCGAGGCCGGCGACCGCCGCCCACACGAGGTCGAGCGCAAGCCAGCGCGCCCCGAACGGCCCTAGATTGCCGAGCCCCAGCAAGCCCATGCCCAGGAGCACGAACGGAAACGCGATGCCGTCGTTCATCCCGCCTTCTGCAGTCAACATGAAGCGAGAGCGGTCGCGATCGTTGGCGTGCCTGACTTGAACGTCCGACGCGAGCACCGGGTCGGTCGGCGCCAGGATAGCGCCGAGCAGCACGGCGGCACCGAGCGGCAGCCCGAAGCCATAAACGCCGACCAGCGTAATCGCGGCGATGACCACCGCCATCGAAATGGTGGCGAGTCGAAACGGCAATCGCCACAAGGGATCGGACAGCGACGTGCGCAATTTGAGCCCGACAGTGAATAGCGAAATGACGAGCGCGATTTCGCAGCCGAGCATTAATTCGGGCGAGCGGCCCATCGGATCGAGAGAAACGATGCCCAAACCCGCGGGGCCCAGCGCAACTCCGACGAGCAAATAGATCAAGCCGGGACTGAGGGGCAAGCGGTCGACTGCCGAGCCCACCAACGCCATCAGCAGCAGCAATGCGCCCGCGACGAGAAACCAGAACGAAATCAAATTGACTCCATGACGATTGGCGGGAACTCGCCCGCGATTGGTGCGCCAACCTTGGACTAGGGCATGCGCATTCGTTGTACGACGTCCGGCATGACTGACGGTTCCCCCGGAAGGCGGATCAATTTCGCCTGCCGGCGTTGGGCGGGGTAGCATTCCTGCGTCAAAACATGCTATGTAGACCTCTGGAGGCCAGAGGCATGGAGCAGGCAGGCGCACCGCGCGCCAAACGCAAAATCGGCGCATTCGGCGTTGCGGTGGAGATCCCGCAGGTATCGTGGCGCGATTTCATCGCCGCCGTACTGCCGTTGCTGCTCATCACGCTGCTCGCGGTGTGGGCAGGTTTTAAATTCATCAGGCCCGCGCCGCCCGATACCATCATCATAACGGGCGGGGCCAAAGGCAGTTCCTTCGCGAACGCCGCCGAAAAATATCGCGCCATACTCGAGCGCAACGGCGTGAAATTGCAAATCCTGGAGTCGGAAGGCTCGCTCGACAATCTGCGCCGCTTGCGCGACCCGGCATTCAAAGTCGACGTCGGCTTCGTGCAGGGCGGGCTCGTGGTGGACGGCGACGCCGGCGATCTCGTTTCGCTCGGCAGCCTGTTCTATGTGCCGCTGGTGGTGTTTTATCGCGGGGAGCAGCCGATCGAGCGGCTCTCCGAATTCAAAGGCAAGCGCCTCGCGATCGGCCGCGAAGGCAGCGGCACGCATTTCCTGAATGTCCTGTTGCTGCGCGCCAACGGCGTCGACAAGACGACGTCGACGCTGCTGGATTTAAGTGGCGCCGACGCGGCGCAGGCGCTGCTCGAACGGAAGATCGATGCCGCATTGCTGATGGGCGATGCGGCGACGCCCGAGATCATGCGCAAACTCGTGCACACGCGCGGCATACACATGATGGATTTCAAGCAGGCCGATGCATACAGCCGGCGTTTTCGCTATCTCTCTAAGCTCGAGCTGCCGATGGGCTCAATCGATTTTGCGAAGAACATGCCGGAGCAGACGATGACGTTGATCGCGCCGACGGTCGAGCTCGTCGCGCGGCCGGATCTGCATCCCGCGCTCTCCGATCTGTTGGTCGAGGCCGCGCGCGAGACGCACGCGCGCGCGACGCTGTTGCAGCGCGCGGGCGAATTTCCCGCGCCGCTCGAGCACGAGTATCCAATCAGCGGCGACGCGGCGCGCTACTACAAATCGGGCAAGGGCTTTTGGTACCGCTATCTGCCGTTCTGGCTCGCGAGCCTGGTCGACCGCACGATGGTCGTGCTGGTCCCCATCGTGGTGGTGCTGATCCCGGCCATCAAGCTGGTGCCGGCACTCTATCGGTGGCGCATACGGACGCGCATCTACAAGCGCTACGGCGAATTGATGGCGCTCGAACGCGAGATGCTCAACCAAACCACACCCGAGCAGCGCACCGAGCTCGGCAAGCGGCTCGATGAAATCGAGAAGCGCGTGAACGGCAGCAAGATGCCGCTGCCGTTCGCCGATCAGTTTTACGTGCTGCGCGAGCACATCAACTTCGTGCGCCGGCGGCTCGCGGCGAGCGGCGACGGGCAGCCGTCCGCCTGATGGTTCGCGCATTCTGTGAGAAACTTCGCTTTTCGCACCAACAATTCCATCAAAGATAGGCATCCTCGCGTAAGCGGGAATCCAGAATTGCGTTAAGCATCCCTGGATTTCGGCCCGCGCCGGAATGACGCCAGGAAACCATGCAACTCCCACTCGAAGATATCAAGGTGCTCGACCTGACTCACGCGCTCGCGGGGCCGTTCTGCTCGACCATGCTCGCCGATTTTGGCGCGCAGGTGATCAAGCTCGAGCCGCCGGGCGAGGGCGACATCGCGCGCGCCTGGGGTGTGCGCACCGGCGGCGGCGAATCCTCGTACTTCGTGAGCCTGCATCGCAACAAGCGCGGCATCGTCGTCGATTTGAAGCATCCGCAGGGGAAGGAGCTTTTTTTCCGTCTCATCGAGAAATGCGACGTGGTGCTCGAAAATTACCGCGTCGGCGCACTGAAACGCCTGGGCATCGACTATGCCGAGGCGAAGAAGCGCAATCCCGGCATCATCTATGCGTCGATTTCGGGCTTCGGCCAGGACGGGCCGTACCGCGACCGCGCGGCGCTCGACCTCATTCTGCAATCCGAGAGCGGCATGGTCAGCGTTACGGGAGACGAGGGCAGCAGCGGCACGCGCGCCGGCGTGTCGATCGCGGACATGACGGCGGGCATGTACGCGGCGTACGGCGTGATGCTCGCACTGCGCATGAAAGAAAAGACCGGCGAGGGCCAGGAGATCGACGTCTCGATGCTCGAAGGGCAGTTGGCGCTGTTGAGCACGATGATCAGCGCCTATTGCGCTGACGGCAAGATTCCGCGCCCGACCGGCAATACCTATGCGGCGCTGGTGCCGTACCAGACTTTTCACACGAAGACGCGCGATCTCGCGATCGCCATCGCCGGCGACAAGCTGTGGAAGAAACTGTGCCCGGCGATCGGCTGTCCCGAACTGACCGACGATTCCCGCTTCAGCCGCGCGCTCGAGCGCAACAAGCACCGTACGACGCTGCTGCCGATGCTGCAGAAAGTGTTTCTGACCCGACCGTACGAGGAGTGGGAGCCGCTGCTGCTCAAAAACGACATCCCGGTGGGCGCGATTAACGATCTGTCGCAGGTCGTCGAGCATCCGCAGGTCAAGGCGCGCAATGCGCTGGTCGAAGTCGAGCATCCGAAAGCGGGCAAAATTCGCGTGATCCGCTCGCCGGTGCGGCTTTCGAAAGCGCCGTTCGCCGTGCGCTCGCCCGCGCCCATGCTCGGCCAGCACACGCAGGACGTGCTGCGCGAGGTGCTGGGCATGAGCGCAAAAGAGATCGCGGCGCTCGAGGCGACCGGGGCCCTGGGCGCGAAGCCGGGCTAGCCAAAGCCGCGTTTCGGAAACACGCGTAAAATTCACCTTTTAAAAGCCGAGGTCATCCGCATGAACCAGCCTATGGAAAAGCCCGTCACCCAGGCGCTGCCGCTCTCGCGCATCACCGTGCTCGATCTGACGCTGGCGCGCGCGGGCCCCACCTGCGTGCGCCATCTTGCCGACTGGGGCGCGACCATCATCCGCATCGAGCCGGCGGAAGTGACCGGCGAAGACCTGTCCGGCAAGCGCGAAGGTTTCGACTTTCAGAACCTGCACCGCAACAAGAAAATGGTGCGCCTGAACCTGAAGTCGGCGGAAGGCCATGCGGCATTCATGAAACTCGTCGAGAAAGCCGACGTGATCATCGAGAACATGCGCGCCGAAGTGAAGCACCGGTTGAAGGTGTCGTACGACGACGTGAAGACGGTCAATCCGCGCATCGTCTACGGCAGCATCAGCGGCTTCGGCCAAAGCGGTCCGTACGGCAAGCGCGCCGGCGTTGACCAGATCGTGCAGGGTATGGGCGGCCTGATGTCGATCACCGGCTTGCCCGGCCAGGGACCGGTGCGCGTTGGCATCGCGATCGCCGACTTGACCGCGGGCAACCTGCTCGCATTTGCCGTGATGACGGCCCTGTACGAGCGTGAAACGACCGGCGTCGGGCGCTGGGTGCACACGAGCCTCCTGGAGGCGCAGATTTTCATGCTGGACTTCCAGGCTTCGCGTTACCTGATGTCGGGTGAAGTCGCGGGCCAGGCCGGCAACGACCATCCCACGGGCGTGCCGACGGGCGTATTCCCCGCCAGCGACGGGCTCTTCAATATCGCCGCGGCATCGGCGCGCGTGTTCGCGCGTTGCTGCGAAGCCCTGGGCAAGCCGGAGTGGAAAGACCGCGAAGAGTGGAACACCGGGGCCAAACGCGGCAAGGCGCGCAAGGAAATCAACGGCGCGATCGCCGAAATTACCAAGCACAAGCCGACGCAATACTGGGTCGAATTGTTCGAAGCGAACGGCGTGCCGTGCGGCCCGATCAACACCATCGACAAGGTATTCGCGGATCCGCAGGTGCAGCATCTGGGCATTGCATCGCCGGTGCATAGCGAAACGCTGGGCGACATCAAGCTGGTTGCGTCGCCCATCAACATGACCGGCGTGAGCAAGAAAATACGCAGCGCCACCGCCGATGCCGGCGCGCACACCGACGAGGTGCTGGCTTCGGTCGGCTACACCAAAGAACAACTGCAGAAAATGCGCGCCAACGGCGTTATCTAAAAAGGGTTGCACATGGATACGGTACAGACAGACGAAAAAGACAAGATCCTCGGCACCAAAAAAGGCGCGATCGGCACGCTGACGTTCAACTATCCCGAAAAGCTCAATGCGATGTCGCCCGAAATGTCGCAGGCGGCGGGCAACGTCATTGACGATTTCGCTAACGATCCGGCGATTCGCGTCGTCATCCTGCGCGGCGCCGGTACCAAGGCGTTCGTGTCCGGCGGCGATATTTCCAAATACGAAGGCAATCGCTCGACACCCGAGCAGATCGCCGTCTATACCAAGATGACTTCCGGCTTCCGCGCGTCGCTGCGCGGCATCGGCAAGCCGACCATCGCGATGATCCGCGGCTGGTGCCTGGGCGGCGGCCTCGCGATCGCGCTCAATTGCGACCTCAGAATTTGCTCGGAAGATGCGCAGTTCGGGATTCCCGCCGCCAAGCTCAGCATCGGCTACGGCGCAGAATCGCTCGCTCAGCTGATCGAGCTCGTCGGTCCGTCGCATGCCAAGGAAATCCTTTTCACGGCACGACGCTATCCTGCGAATGAAGCGCATCGCATCGGCCTCGTCAATCATGTGTGCCAGGCTTCGATGCTCGAATCATTCGTGAATTCATACGCCGAAACCATGGCCGGCAACGCGCCGCTGTCCATCATCGCGGCCAAGCGCGTGATCGACGAATACGTGAAAGACCCGGCGAACCGCAACCAGAAACTCGCGGATGACGCGGTCGCTGCCTGCTTCGTGAGCGAAGACTACAAAGAAGGGCGCAAAGCGTTCATGGAGAAGCGCAAGCCCGTCTGGAAGGGCAAGTAGTTTCGCCGGCGCCTGGTCGTCCTCGTTCCGTACTATGCCTGCCGAATTGAATCTCAGCGAGTTGCGGCCGTGGCTCGATGAGCAGGAGAACTACGCAAAATCGATACCGCCGGGCGATCCGCGCAGCGACATCGCCCGGCAAATGATCGCTCTTATCGCTGTCGGGCGAAGCGATTTGTTGCCGTCGGCCGATTCAACGGCCAATTACGTGCCGAACAAGGAAATCATCGCGGAACTGGGTATATTGCGCGACCGAGCCGAGCAACTCGCGCGCGAGCGCGGGAAATAGCGCGGGCAAGTTCCACCGGGATGGAGAGTAAGTCATGACGATGAGCGACTGGAGCAACGTGACGCGGCCTGTCCCGGTGCCCAACGAATGGACCAAACCATTCTGGGATGCGGCGAAACAGGGCGTGCTCGCGCTGCAGCGCTGCCAGGCCTGCAAACACTTTCAGCACCCGCCGTACGCGACGTGCGTGAATTGCATCAGCACCGATCTCAGGTTTGAACCGGTGGCAGGCCACGGCGCGATCTACGCCTACACGATCATGTACCACACCGGCGACAAGCGATTCGCCGCCGCCGTGCCGTACGCGAGCATCATCGTCGAACTCGACGACGCACCCGGCGCGCTGCTTGCCGCCAACCTGCTCGAAGCGCCTTATACGGAAGCGAAAGTCGGGCGCCGTGTCGAAGTGATGTTCGAGAAGCTGAATGAAGAAATCACGCTGCCGCAGTTCCGGCTCGCTCGCACCGAGGTGGGCGCCTGATGTGGGAGAACCGCTGCAAGATTGCCGTGAGCGGCGTGGGCTATTCGCAGGCGACGCGCTCGGCTGAAACGCCGCTCGCCGCCCACGCGCTGCAGGCGGTCAAAGCCGCCGTCGAGGATTCCGGGCTGCAGATGCCGGACATCGACGGCCTGGCGACTTATCCGGAACTGCCGGCGACCGGCCACACGACGGTGGACGGCATCAGCATCGTCTCGGTCAACTGCATGATGGCGATGCTGAAGCTGCCGAATCTCACATGGCACATCCAGACGGGCTCGGTGAACATCGGCGGCGCGGTGCAGCAGGCGACCAACGCGCTGCTCGCGGGCGTCTGCAAATATGCCGTGGTGTGGCGCGCGATGCACAATCCGCGCGGCACTTATCAAAACCTACCCGGCGCCCAGGCTACGGGACCGCTGCAATTCACCGCGCCGTACGGGTTCGGCGGTCCGGGGCAGTTTCACGCGGTCGCCTATGCGCGCTGGCTCGAACGGCACAACCAGCAGCGCGAGAAGATGGCGACGCTCACCGTCACGCAGCGCAAGCACGGGCTCAAGAATCCGCACGCGTTTTTCAAAGTGCCGCTCACGCGCGAGGAGTACCTGAACTCGCGCATGATCGCGCATCCGCTGTGCCTCTACGACTGCGATATCCCGGTGCAGGGCGCCGTCGCGATTGTGCTGACAACCGCCGACCGTGCGCGCGACCTGAAGCCGCGACCCGCGTACCTCGCAGGCTACGGCCAGCGCCTCGTGTTCGAGGTGGCGGGCCGCATTCCGAGCCTGAGCAACTACATGGACGCCGGCCGCAGCTCGGCGCAACTCACGTGGGAGCGGTCGGGCTTCACGCCGAAAGACGTCGACGTCGCGCAGATTTACGACGGCTTCGCCTCCTCGGTGATCTACGGTCTTGAGTCGTACGGGTTCTGCAAGGAAGGCGAGGCGCTCGACTTCATCCAGGGCGGCCGCATCGAGCTCGACGGCGATCTTCCACTGAATACGTTCGGCGGCAGTCTCAGCACCGGACGCATCCACGGTCTCTGGCACATCATCGAGGGCGTGCTGCAGGCATCGGGCCGCGCGGGCGAGCGTCAGGTGAAGGACGTCAACGTTTCCTTCGTCGGCGCGAGCGCGCCGATCGTCGAAGGAACGACTTTCATATTCGTCAGCGAACCGTGATCCGACAGAGAAGAACAAGACGTCCTGAATTTTCGGTTTTGCCGGCCGTTATTCCAGACGCAGTCCGGCCTCTGCTACGACTTTCGCCCACGTGGCCATTTCCGCGCGGATAAAGCGGGTAAATTCCTCCGCGGAGTTACCGACGACTTCGCCGCCGTCCGCAGCGAGCCGGTCGCGAAGATCGGGCGACCTGACGGCGCTTACGATGTCGCGATTGAGCTTGGCCGCGATAGCTGCCGGCACGCCTGCGGGCGTTACTATGCCGTTCCATGCGCTGACGTTGAAGCCGGGTACGCCGGATTCCGCGATCGTCGGTACCTCCGGCATCGAAGATGCGCGATGTCCGCTCGTCACGGCCACGCTGCGCAATCTGCCGGCATTGACGTGCGATGCCACACCCAGCGTCGATCCCAATGCCATTTGTATTTGCCCGCCGATGAGGTCGGTGATCGCGAGTGACGAGGAGCGGTAAGCCACGTGCACCATGCGCGCGCCTGTGCGCAGTTTCAGCAATTCGACCGCGAGCTGATTTTGCGTGCCCGCCGCGCCGTAGTTGAGCGCGCCGGGTTTCGCCTTGTCGTATGCGACGAGCTCCTGCACTGTCCGCACCGGCAGTGCGGGATGAACCACCAGCACGTAGGGAACGTGGGAGGTCATCGTGACCGGCGTGAGATCTTTCAGCGTGTCGTAAGGCAGCTTTGCCTGCAAGCTCGGATTCACGCTGAAGCTCGCCGCCACCATTAGCAGCGTATAGCCGTCGGGCGCGGCTTTCGCGCCGAGGTCGGTGGCGATGACCATGCCGGCGCCGGGCCGCGGATCGACGACGACGGGCTGCCCCCATGCCTCGTTCAGTTTCTTGGCGACGGCACGCGCCACAACATCCGCGGTCGTGCCGCCGGACGCAACCGGCGAAATCAGGCGCACTGCGCGTGTCGGGTAGGGCGCGCCCGCCGGAACCTGCGCGTGCGCGTGATCTGCGAGCACAACACCAGCAGTGCAACGATAGATCGGCGATGTCACGTCACGCCCTCCGCGGCGAGCGCCTCGATCTCTCTCGTGGTCATACCGAGCAACTCGCCGAACACGTACTCGTTGTCCTCGCCGTAGCACGGCGCGCCGCGATCGATGCGCCCGCCGATGTAGGCGGGGCTTTCGCTTAATTTGATCGGTACCTCGGCCAGCGGCCAGCGCCCGATTTTCGTGCCGGTCACTTCGGTCAGCCATTCGAGCGACTTCAGTTGCGGATCGCGGTCGCAGCGATCGCCCGCGGTCTGGCACACGCCGGCCGGCACGCCGGCTGCCTGCAGAACGGTCATCGTCTGATAAGCGTCGCGCGATTTCGTCCAGTCGCGCACCTGCGCGTCGAGCGCGTCCTGGTGCGCGAGCCGTGCAGCAAGCGTCGCAAAGCGGGAGTCAGTCGCCCATTCGGGATGCGCCGCGACTTTGACGAACGAGTTCCATTCCGCCTCGGTGAAGCACGCGATGGCTATCCAGCGATCGTCGCCCGCGCATGGATACGCGCCGTGTGGCGCCGCGGATTTGTACGGAGACCGGTTGCCGAAGCGCGTCCAGATGCGCTCGTTGGCCGACCAGTCGAGTATCGCAGGGCCGTTGATGAAGAGACCGACCTCGGTCTGCGACGCGTCTATCCATTGTCCCTCGCCGGTGCGATTGCGGTGGAACAGCGCGCTCAGCATCGCAAGAGCGAAACTGTACGCGCCCATCCAGTCGAGGTACGAGTAGCCCCAGCCCGCCGGCATCGCCGGTTCCGGCAGTCCCGACATGTCGGACAATCCGGCGAACGCATTCGCGATCGGGCCGACGGTGCGAAAGCGGCCGTACGTGCCCTGCGCGCCCATGCCCGATTGCTGCACGTAAATGATGTCCGGTTTGATCTCCTTCAGTGCCGCATAGCCTATGCCCCAGTTATCGAGCACGCCGGGTGAAAACCCTTCCGCGACAATATCCGACATCGCCACGAGCCGCTTCACGATCGCCAGGCCCTTTGGATGCCGCACGTTGAGCGAGATGCCGCGCTTGCCGGGATTTTTATTGTTGAATTGTCCGCCCATGTTGAGATCGGTCACACCGGGCAGCGGGGCCGTCGCCTTGTCGCGCGCTTCGCGCCCGCCGACCGGTGCCATCGCGGCGAGCCGCGTGTCCGGGTGGCTCTTCAATTCAATCTTGATGCTTTCGGCGCCGAACGCGCTCATGAACCGCGTGCCGCCCGCCGAAGCGAGGAACCACGAAAAATCGACGATGCGTATGCCATTCAGCGGAAACGGCTTGCCGCGGCGCGACGGTTTTTCATTGGCATCGACGCGTGCAGATGCGGCGATCACCGGATGCGTGCGCTTGACCGGCGTCATCACGGTGGCTGCGTCTTCGTTGAGCGCGGCGCGCGACGGCCGACCGCCCACGCGTTCGCCGTGCTGATCCACTTGCTCGTGGCATAGCGGAACGCGCGACCCAATTCCGGATGCTCGATGTCCGCGACGCTTTTGCGCGCGAGCCAGTGCGGGTCGATCGCGTTTTCGTGCGGCTTGCGCAGCGGTGCGCACAGCAGCCCCGCCTCCTGTGCCTCGCGCCACGGAATGTTTTCGTATGTGAATGCGCGGACGAAACGCTGGAACGCCTCCATGCCTTCGTCACGTTTCTGCGTGACTGGTCCGGTACCCGGGACGAACCGTCCGCCTTTGGCCACCGCGGCAGTCTCCGGATCGAAGCCGGCGGTCATGCCGTGCTTTTCCATCAGCGCGACGAGCCGTTGCGGGTCGTCTTCGCGGTTGCCGAGGCTCGCCATCACCCAGCGACCGTCTTTGGTGTGCGCGATGGAAGGGTTCGGGGCAACCGATTCGCGCGCATGCCGGCAGGTCTGGCGCAGGATCGGCGCGCGCCGCATCACCCACGTCATCAAATCGACCTCCGTGGATTTCGCGATGGCCTCGTGGATCGCGCACGAGACTTGCTGGCCTTGGCCCGTGCGGAAGCGATAGAGAAGTGCCGCGACGATCGCCATCGTGAGCTGCTCGCCGGCGATGTGATACGCGTGCCACATCTGCGGTGCGATCGGCGGCAGGTCGTACTTGCCGTCGGGCGCCGGGTCGTAGCCGCAATTCATCATGACGCCGCCGAGCGCCAGGTGAATCAGGTCCGACGCCTTGAAATTCGCCCAGGGGCCGTCGTCGCCGAACGGCGTGACGCGCGCGTGGATCAACGCGGGAAATTCTTTTTTGAGCGTGGCTGCGCTCAAGCCGTAACCGTCGAGTTCTCCTTTGGGCGTGGATTCGAGCAGGATGTCGGCACCGGCGATGAGCTCGCGCAAACGCGCGCGATCTTTTTCCTGCTTGAGATCGAGCACGATCGAGCGCTTGCCGCGGTTGTACAGCCAGAAGAAAAGCGACCCTTCGGGATCCGCCTTGTCCTGATAGAAGGGGCCGATGCGGCGCGTGGGGCTGCCGCCGGGCGGCTCGACCTTGATCACGTCGGCGCCGAGGCCGGCCAGCGTCAGTCCGCAATATTCGGCTTGCTCGTCCGCGAGCTCGATGACGCGGATGCCGGCAAGCGAGCCGGCGCCCGGACTTTTATCTTGTGCTGCCATGGTGTTCGTGATCCCTAATGACGTAGCGGCCGGGGATAATCGCGGCGAGACGTTCGCGCCTGTCTTGAGCTGCAGGTCGTTCTCCCCCGAACGACAGACGGAAGCTTACACTCACCGCGCGCAGCCGAAAAGCGCTGCGACCCGCTGCAGCAACCCGCTGCTCACGCTATCATCCGGACTCGCGCATCAACCGTAAGGAATCCCGCCATGCCGTGGAAATTCGAGCTCCTGACGAAGCCCGACACCGAGCAGTTCATCACCGAAGGGCCGGTGTGGGACGGCGAGTACATCTATTTCACGCAGATCCGCAAAAGCAAAATTCTGCGCTACGACCCGAAAACCGGCGCGATCGACGAATGGCGCACCGGTACCAACCGCACCAACGGACTTGCATTCGACGCTCACGGCCGCCTCTTTGGCTGCTGCTCGGGCGGCCGCGCTATCGTGCGCTTCGATCCCGACGGCAGGAACGTCGTCGTCGCCGACCGCATCGACGGCAAGAAGCTCAACACGCCGAACGATCTTGCGATCGACCGCAAAGGCCGTATCTGGTTTACCAACCCGATCAACGACGGCAACTGGGACAAGACGGAGGTCACTGAGCTCGATAACCGTTCGGTGATCCGCTGCGATCCGCAGCAGGACGGCACCTACACCACGACGCGCGTCACTTTCGATACGGTGCAGCCGAACGGCATCCTGGTATCGCAGGACCAGAGCACGCTGTATGTAGCCGACGGCGACTACTCGCCGGGCACCTGCCGCGAACTGCGCGCCTATCCGATCCGCGAGGACGGCAGCCTCGGCAAATTCACTACGGTATTCACCTGGGGCAACGATGCGCGCGGCCCGCATCGCGGCATCGACGGTATGTGCCTTGATGCCGAAGGCAATATCGTCGCCACCGCCGGTTACTTCGTCAGCGGCGCGGGGCCGATGATTTATGTGTTTTCGCCGGCCGGGCGCGTGCTCGAAACGCACCCGGTGAACGCGAACCGACCGACCAATTGCTGTTTCGGCGGACCGGATCGCACCACATTGTTTGTAACCAGCACCGAGGGGCATTTCTTTAAGGCTGAGACCGACCGCGTAGGCTGGGCGATCTATCCGTAAGAAAGGCGATCGTCATCCGCCGGACCGCAGAATCTGCCCGGCGATTGCGCCCGTGTGCCGGCCGTTCTCGTAGAGAGTTTGACCGTTGACGATCACGTCGCGAACGCCGCTCGCCTTGCAATAGAGCCGTGTGCCGCCCGCCGGCAGGTCTTTGACTGCGGACGGGCGCAGCGGCGAGCTGATGGTATTTTCGTCGAACACGACGACGTCGGCTGCCGCGCCCGCTTGCAGCCGGCCGCGTCCCTTGAAGCCGAAAAAGTCCGCCGGCTCCGACGTGATGCGCTTGATCGCATGCTCGAGGCTCAGCGCCTTCTGTTCGCGCACCCAATATCCGAGCAGATACGTCGTGTAGCCTGCTTCGCACAACATATCGAGATGCGCGCCCGCGTCCGAGAGACCTATCATCGTGCGCGAGTCGCGGAGTACCGCGGCCAGTGCGACCGGATCGGTATTGGCCCGCGGTGTCACGAACTTCACGTTCAGATCATCGTCGACCGCGATGTCGAAGAACACGTCGTTGGCATCGCGGCCCAGTTCTTGGGCAATCTGCCCGACCGTGCGCCCTTCGTATTTCCTGAGTGCCGCGTTTTCGACGGATACGACGATCACGTTCTGCGCAAGGCCGGCCCATTTGCGTCCGAGCTTGAGCTCTTCCTTGAACGCCGCGCGAAATCCGGCGTCGGCGTAGATCGCTTTCTGCTCATCGGACGACGCGTCGAATAACGGCTTCGCCGCCTTCATCTCGGTAAACTGAAACGGCCGGCGCAGGTTCATGTCGTACAGCAGCGGACGCGTCAGTATCTGCGGTTTCGCGCCGCGCGCCAGCAGCGGGGCGATGCGGTCGAGGATCGCGGCGACCGCATTCGGCTTCTCGATCAGGTTATGCAGCGAGAGCCAGGTGACCGGGCGGCCGCTGGCGCTCAGCATGAAGTCGAGCAACTCGTACTCGTCATCCGCCAGCGTCGCGTAAGCTTTGGTGAGCGCAAGCTCGATTACGCCGCGGTTCAGTTGTTTCAACACCGCGCCAAACGCCGTAAGTTCATCGCGGCTCGCCAGGCGTGCCGCCAGCGGCTTGCCACCGTGGCCGATGTGTTGACGGCTGGCGGTCGTGCTGAAGCCCCACGCACCAGCATCCATCGCGTCGCGCAGCATCTGCGCCATGACTTTCGTTTCGGCCGGCGTTGCCGCGCGTTCGTTCGCCTCGCTGCCGAGCACATAGGTGCGCAGCGGCGCGAGCGGCGCGAGGAACGCGAGATTGAGCGCGGTGCCACGCTTCTCGGCGGCATCGATGTACTGGGGAAAAGTCTCCCAACCCCACTCGATGCCCTGCGCCAGCACATTCTTGTCGATGCCCTCGACCGTTACGAGGTCGTCGATCAACAACTCGCGCGCCGCCGGCCTGCACGGCGCGATCCCGACTCCGCAGTTTCCCATCGTAACCGTGGTGATGCCATGCTCGGCCGAACTCGAGAGCAGGCGGTCCCACGTGATCTGCGCGTCGTAATGCGTATGCGGGTCGACGAAGCCGGGACATACGATCTGGCCTTGCGCATCGATGACCTTGGCGGCCGCGCCGTCGACCCTGCCGACTTGCACGATGCGCCCCGCTTTGACGGCGACATCGCCGCGGAAGCGGTCTTTGCCGGTGCCGTCGATTACCGTGCCGTTTTTGATCAGCAAATCATGGTTCATGCAAAAACCTCCGTGGAATGCAGTACGGGCATGGGGGCAGTCATTCGAGCTTGGCGCCCGTCGCCTTGATGATCGGCGCCCAGCGCGCAAGCTCCTCCCTGATGAAGCGGCCGGCTTTCTCTGGGCTGGAGTCCACACTCTCGAAACCAAGGTCGCGCGATTCGGTCTGAAATGATTTGTCCCGTATGACTTGCTCGGTCGCGCGATACAAGGCATCGATCACCGGCGGCGGCGTGCCGGCCGGCGCGCAAATGATGCTGTAGGTATACGCGAGCATTCCCGGCACGCCGCTTTCGAGCGCGGTGGGAATCTCCGGGCTCGCCGCCATGCGCGCTTCGCTGAACACGGCGAGTATGCGCAGCCTGCCCGCCTTGTAGTACGCGGAAACGGAGCTGAACGTCGAAATGAGCAGGGGAATCTGTCCGGCGATCAGATCGATCGCACTCGGTCCGCTGCCTTTGTAGGGCACATGCTGAATCACAAAACCGGGCACCTGCTTTTGCAGCAGTTCCCCGGCGAGATGATTGATGCTGCCGAAACCCGAGGAGCCGTATGAATATTTACGCGGGTTTTTGCGCACGACCGCGATCAGCTCCTGCAGCGTCTTCGCGGGGACGCTGGGATGCACCGCAATGACGATAGGCACGATGCCGAGCACGGCAACCGGCGCGAAGTCCTTGACCGGATCGTAGGGCGGGTTTTCCATCGCAGTCGGATTGAGCGCGTGCGTCGATGACGTGCCAACCAGGAGCGTGTAACCGTCAGGCTTCGCGCGAGCGGCCTCGGTCGTCCCGATCACGCCGTTCGCGCCGGCTTTGTTGTCCACGATCAGGTTCTGGCCGAGCAGCGGGCCGACGTGCGCGGCAAACTTGCGGCCCATGATATCCGTTGCACCACCGGGCGCGTACGGGATGATCAGGCGGATCGGACGCTCCGGGTACTTGCTTTGCGCCTGAACGGCTGGCGCAGACGCGACGAGAGCCAACAGCGGCGTGATCGCCCAAGCGCGTTGAATCACACCTGACCAATTCATAAGTCTTCTCGCCCGGGCTATGTCGCGGTTATTTTACGCGCATCTACCGGGCGTCGAAGCGCGCTCGCACGGCGGCGCGGTATAATTTTCCCCGTTTCCCGCAGTGGTCCATCCCCTCGAATATCGTCTGAAAGAAACCACCATGTCTATGAGCCGCCAGTTCGGCGAATTCGTCGCCAATCTCAAATATGAAAACCTGCCGCCGGAAGTGGTGGACCGCGCCAAGAGCTGTACGCTGCAGGCGCTGATATCGGCGCTGCTCGCGGTCGATATGAAACCGAGCAAGGAGGCGCTGGCGCTGATGCAGGAGGAGGAAGCGGGCGGCGGCGGTGCCGCGACCGTGCTCGTGAAAGGCGCCAAACTCACCAAGGCGGGTGCCGCTTTCGTCAACTCGGAGATGATGCTCGCCGGCGGCAAGTGGGACACGTTTCGCATGCTCACGCATCCGGGCACTGCAATACTGCCTGCGGCGTTGGTGGCGGCTGAAATCACCGGCTGCTCCGGCAAGACGTTTCTCACGGGTGTCGTGGCCGGCTATGAAGTCATGGAGCGCATGGCCGCCGAATTCATTCCGACGATAATGTCGCGCGGATTCCACTCAGGTCCCGTGTTCGGAATTTTCGGTGCCGCTGTCGCAGCCGCGAAGATCCAGGGCCTCGATGCGAACCAGATCCACAGCGCGATCGCGCAGTGCGTGAACCTTGCCGCCGGCAACCTCGAAGGCGCGCGCAGCGGGGGCAAGTCGCTGCGCGAAGGCGGTGCAGTGCGCAATGCGTTGCTCGCGGTGGCCATGGGCAAGCAGGGCAAAGTGAGCGGCGAGACGACGCTGGAAGGCGACGCCGGCTTTTATCACGCGTACACCGGCAACAATCGCGGCACACTCTCCTATAGTTACACCGGCGACACCAAAACCGACCTTCGCAAGATCACCGAGGGGCTCGGCAAGACATGGATCTTTCCGGAGACGCTGTTCCGCATTTACTCAACTGCCGGCTACAACATCGCGCACATCGACGTGACCGCGGCACTCTGCGCCGAACACGACATCAAGTACAAGGACATCGACCGCATCGAGGCGGTGGTCAACTGGTTCGAGACCGAATACCCGAGCCCGGCGTTTCGCACGCCCGACTACGACGGCAAGCCCAAAGTTCGCAGCACGCAATACTTCACTGCGTACGGCGCGGCGACGCGTGGCTATCCGTTATTGCGCGCGTCGGTGCCGATGCCGGACGACACGGATCCGCCGGAAGTGCTCGATCTCATGCATCGCGTCACGATCATTCCGATGGTGCGCCGCACGCTGTTCGGCCCGCGCATCACGGTGTTCACCAAAGACGGCAAGAGCTATACGAAAGAAGGCACCGGCCGCGAATTCATTTTCGATTTTGAAGGCCTGCTCAAGCGCATGGCGCCGACGATTCCCGGAATGCCGATTGCCGCTGCGCAATTCGCGCAACTCGCGGATGCGTGCCGCAATCTTGACCGGCTCGACAAGGCGACCGACCAGCTGATCAAGCTCACGATTCCGGCTTAATACTCCCTCTCCCCTGGTGGGAGAGGGCTGGGGTGAGGGGGCGAGCGGACATTCTGATTCAGAACTAATCCGCCGTGATGCCCGCGTCCTTCACCACCTTCGCCCAATACTTGAGTTCCGCTTCGAGATAGCTCGCGAAGTATTCGGGCGTGCTGCCGGTCGGCTCGAACCCGCTTTTCAGCAACTGCTCCTTCACTTCCGGCACGCGCAGAATTTCGTTGATCGACGTGCTCAGTTTGTCGACGATGTCGCGCGGCGTGCCGGCGGCCGCGACGAGGCCGAGCCAATTGCGGATTTCGAATCCCGGCAATCCGCCGGACTCCGCAATCGTGATCATGCCCGGCGCCATCGGTGACGGCCCGGCACTCGCGACTCCCAGCGCCACCAGCCGGCCCGACGTGACGTGCGGCATAACGACGGGCACGCCGATCAGCATGACCTGCAGATTCCCGCCGATCAGGTCGACGACCGCGGGCGCGGCGCCCTTGTACGGAATGTGCCGGATATTGACCTGCGCCGCGCGGTTGAACATTTCCATCGCGAGATGACTCGCCGAACCATTGCCCGGCGTGCCGTAGGTCAACTCGCCGGGCCGTGCCTTGGCGAGCGCGATCAATTCCTTCACGGTCTTCACCTGCAACGACGGATTCACGACCATCACGCTCGTGAGGTTCGCCACCAGCGTGATCGGCGCAAAATCCTTCAGCGTGTCGAAGCGCACTTTGGCGAGCGCGGGATTGACGGTGAGTATGCCCTGCGTCGGCAGCAACAGCGTATAGCCATCGGGCGCGGATTTGGCCACGAGTTCCGCGCCGATGTTGCCGCCTGCACCGGGACGATTGTCGATGACGACCGGCTGTCCCCACCGTTCGGTGAGCCGCTGGCCGACCGCGCGCGCCAGAATATCGTTGGGCCCGCCGGCGACGAACGGCACGATCAGGCGAATCTGCTTGCTGGGATAACCGGCGGCAGGGCTCTGCGCCGGGGCATCCGTCGCGGCAAGCAACGCGGCGACGGCGAGACATCCCGCATGCAGCCGCAGCTCAGTCGACACGAATTCCCGCCGCTTTGATGAGCTTCGTCCACTTGACCGTTTCTGCTTGCATGTAGCGCGCGAATTCTTCCGGCGTTTTGTTATCGACGTCGAAGCCCTGGCGCGTGAATTCGCTTTTCACGTTCGGCTGGTTGAGCGCACGGTTGATTTCGGCGTTGAGTTTCGCGACGATTTCCTTCGGTGTTTTCGCGGGCGCATATATCGCGAACCACTGCACGACTTCGAACCCGGGCAATCCGGATTCGGCAACGGTCGGCACGTTAGGCGCGGCGGCTGCGCGCTGCAGGCTGCTGACGCCCAGCGCCTTGAGCCTGCCGGATGTCACGTGCGGCAACGATGTGGCCACTGCGCCGATCAGCAATTGCACGTGGCCGCCCAGCACTTCGATGATGCCCTGGCCGGCGCCCTTGTAAGGCACGTGCACGAGCTTGATGCCGGCTTCGAGATTGAGCAGCTCGCCCGCCATGTGCGACACGGTGCCTGTGCCGTTCGACGCGTAACTGAACTGCCCCGGCTTGCTGCGCGCCAGCTGGATCAGCTCCTTCAGGTTCGCGGCAGGAACGGTCGGATGCGCGACGATGATGTTGGGCGTCGCCATCAGGATCGCGACGGGCGCAAAATCCCGGATCGCGTCGTACGGCAGATCTTTTTGCAGTATGGGATTGATCGTGTGCGTGCTGGCGGTGCCATGCACGAGCGTATAGCCGTCCGGCGCCGACTTCGCGGCCAGCTGCAAGCCGATCACGCCGCTCGCACCGGCGCGGTTGTCCATGATCGACGGTTGACCCCAGGCGTCCGTGAGTTTCTGGCCGACGACGCGCATGATTGCGTCGCCCGATCCACCCGGTGAAAAGGGCGTGATGATGCGGATGGGTTTCGACGGATAAGCCTGCACTTCCGCGGCCGTCATCGCCGCTTGGGCGACCGCAGTGCTGCCGCACATTGCAATCGTCACAGCGGCTGCGGACCAACGCACCTTAATGTGGCATCGCGTCGCTACGATAGTTACCATCGGCGGGCTCCTCGCATCGCACGGCAATAGTAGAATCAGGCTCTGCCGACGAATGTGCAGTTTGACAGAATCCGCCTGTGCAGTGCACGCCTGCAGGGACGCTAAAACAATGACTACCCGGTTACGAACTGCGGCGACGAATCTGTGCGCCGTCCTGTCCATATGCGCCGCCCCGCATGCCGCCGCACAATCCTTTCCGGCCAAGCCCGTGCAGATGATCGTGCCTTATACGGCCGGCGGCGGCGCGGATGTAGTGATGCGCGGCGTCGCGCAACGGCTCGCGGAAACCTGGGGCAGGAACGTCGTCGTCGACAATCGCGCCGGCGCGAGCGGCATGATCGGGACTGAACTTGCCGCGAAGTCGGCGCCCGACGGCTACACGTTGCTCGGCCATACTTCGTCGTATCCCGCGACTGCCGCGATTCGCGAGAAGCTGCCGTTCGATCCGGCGCGCGCCATCGTGCCAGTCGCAGCGGTCGCGAAAACTCCACTGGTGCTCGTCGTGCATCCGTCGGTGCCGGCGAAATCCGTCAAGGAGCTCGTTGCGCTCGCCAGGCAACATCCCGGCAAGCTGAATTACTCGTCGGCGGGCACCGGCGGGAACAATCATTTCGCCGCATCGTTGTTCGCGTCGGCGGCTGGCATCAGTCTCACGCACATCCCGTACAAAGGCGTCGCCGAAGCGGCGATCTCGGTCATGTCGGGCGAAGTCGAAATGCTGTTCGCGAGCTCGCCCGCGGTCAGCCCGCAGATTAAAGCCGGCCGGCTGCGCGCGCTGGGCGTCACGACCGCGGAGCCCTCGGCATTGCTGCCGGGCCTGCCCGCGATCGCGCAGTCGGGCGTGCCGGGCTACAGCTACGAATTGTGGTGGGCGATATTCGCGCCGGCGGGGATCACCTCTGAGCGGCGCGATTTCATCGCCGCAGCGATCGCGCACATCCTGGCGAGCGCCGACATGAAAAAGTTTCTGAGCGACCAGAATATCGAGGCGTGGTCGCTGCCTCCGGCACAACTGAACGACTTGTTGCCGCGGGAAATCGAGCGTTATCGGAAAGCGGCGAAAGCAGCGGGGATACCGTCGCAGTAAACGGGAACGCGCCAGCCTTGTCATTCCGGCGTACGCCGGTATCCCCTTCCCCCGCTCGCGGGGAAGGTAGGATGGGGGCAGGGCGCTTGAAAACCCTGGATTCTGGCGTACGCCAGAATGACGATTGCTACGGGCCTTTTGCCGGCGTGATTTCCGCGCCGACGCGCTCGACGATCAACTTGTAATGCTCGGGGCGGCGGTGCGCTGCGAAGTTGAACACCGTACGCTTCAAGTCGGCGGCGAGATCGAGATCGGCGTTGACGCAGATCACCTCGTCTTCCTCGCTCAACGATTTCGCCGCGATCTCGCCCGTCGGCGCGACGATCAGCGAGTGCCCGAACATGCGGTTGCCGTCCTCGAATCCGCATTTCGCCGTTTCGATGAGCCAGATCGCGTTCTGGTAGGCCATGGCCTGCGCCGTAATCAGGTGATGATGCACGCGCAGTGCGGGCGCTTCGGGAAAGTCCAGATTTTCACTCGGCGTATTGAAGCCCAGAGCGACGATTTCGGCGCCCTGCAGCGCCAGGACGCGGAATGCTTCAGGCCAGCGCCGGTCGTTGCAGATCATCATGCCGGCAATCGTGTCCATGAAATTCCAAACGCGAAAGCCGAGATTGCCGACTTCGAAGTACTTCTTCTCCAGGTGCTGAAACTTGGCCTTGGGCTTGTGCTCGGCGTGGCCGGGCAGGTGGATCTTGCGGTACTTGCCAACGACGGTGCCGTCCGGCCCGACGAGAATCGACGTGTTGAAGCGGCGCGTGCGGCCTGCTTCCTGCGTAAGTTCCGCATAGCCCAGATAAAAGCCGATGCCGAGCTTCTTCGCTTCGTCGAACAGCGGCTGCGTTTCGGCGGAAGGAATCGTGGCCTCGTAAAACTTGCGGTCGGTCTCGGCCTGGTCTTCATACCAGTAGCGCGGGAAAAACGTCGTGAACGCGAGCTCGGGAAACACGACGAACTTCGCGCCCATGCTGTGCGCGTCGCGCAGCAGTTTGACGAGCCGCTTGGTCGCGGTCGTCCGCGTGTCGGCCAGATGGAGCGGACCCAACTGGGCCGCGGCGATTTTCAGTTTTCTCATACTCAATCTCTCAGGTAGGTATAGCCACAGATAAACACAGATAAACGCAGATGGAGCTAAAGCTTTCGTCACAGGGACACAGAGAAAACAGGAACGGAGAATCCTAGCCGAGTTGCTTTTTTGCCTTAGATCTTCATCCGTGTTTATCTGTGTTCATCTGTGGCTCAAAACGATCTGTTCTAGGTAGGTCGTCGAAGAACGGGCAATTCGCGCGTAAACAAACGCCGGCCGCGCTTGAATCCGGCCAGCGGCAGACGCGCATTTGGCGATGATGTCGGAAGGCCGATGTTTCACCCCACACCACGAGGTCCGCCGCTTTGCCGACTGCGATGCCGTAGTCGGCAAGCCGCATCAGCTTCGCCGCGCGCTCCGTGATCATCTCGAAACAAACGCCCAGGTCTTTCGGCCCGTAACGCTGGACGACGTTCGCGTAGAGATTGGCGATGCGCGTCAAAGAGCAATCGCCATAGGGCGTGAACGCGTTCATCACGTTGTTGGTCGCTATGGTGCAGTTCGCGCCGTTTTCGATCAGCGTGTTGGCGTCGGTCACGCCGCGCATCACGCTGTGCTCCACGTGCCGTCCGGCGTTGAAGAGATCGGTCGCCGGCAGCACCGCGAGCGACACGCCGGACTGTCCGAGCCGTTTGCCGATGGCGGCCTGCTCCTTCACCGGCATGAAGGAATATTTGGAGCCGTGCCCGAAAGCAACGCGGCCCTGCCAGCCGAGCTTGTCCGTGATCTCGCAGACCTGCGGGTAATCCAGGATCTTCACTTCGTAGCCGCCGTCGAGATGGAAATCGACGTCGATGTCGTATTCCTGCGCGAGCTCGAACACGCGGCGGATTTGGCCGGGGCCGTCCTTGTCGTAGCGGATGCCGCCGCCCACCACCGTCGCGCCGCGCTCGAGACAACTGACCAGGTTCTCGTCGGCGCCGGGCACGCCGGTCCAGCCTTCCTGCAGAAACACGCAGGTCTGGATATCGATGGCCCATGCGTAGTCCTTGCGCAGTTGTTCCAGCGCCTCGAAGCCGATCAGCCCGACATTGGGGTCGACCTCGACCTGGGTGCGCATATGAGTGACGCCGTGCAGCAGGCATTGCTCGAGGGTTGCCTGCGCCCGCGCGTAAACGTCTTCCGGCGTGAACGTGTGCTTGATCGACTGTGTGCGCTCCATATGGTCGCGCACCATGCGGTTGGGCTGGATCGGCACCCGATCCGCAATCAACGCCTTGTCGAGATGAAAGTGGCTTTCGACGAGGCCGGGCGAGACCAGCTTGCCGGCGGCGTCGTGCGACGGGCCGTCGACCGCAAGCTTCGGCTCGATGGCAACGATGATGCCGCTGCGAATACCGATATCGACAGGCGCAGCGTCAGCAGCGGCGCCGGCGAGCCGGGCGTTGCGAATAATGAGATCCAATGCCATCGGATGGGCTTTCGTCGCAGGTAGTTTGGGCGAGCCACCGAATGGTGACGTAGCCGCGAGCTCGCATGATAGGCAGAGATGCCGGGCAGATCAATCCGCTCGAAGTCGCGTGCGCTGCAACCGCCGCGGTCAGGCGCGGATGCGGGAAGAACCGGCCTGCCTGAATGCACGCTTCAGTTCATTGAGCAATGTCGCCAGCTCAACCGGCTTGGACAGCACGACGAAACCGGCGTCCTGCGCCTCGCTGACTTTGCCTGAATACCCGGTGACCAGAATGACGGGCAGCGTCGGCGTTATTTTCCGCAGCTTCAGCGCGAGCTGAATGCCGTTCATGTCGCCCGGCATCGTAATGTCGGAAATCACGGCGTCAAAGGCGACATCCTGCCGCGACAGTATCTCCAGCGCGGATTGCGCGCCGCTGGCGCGCCGCACCTTGAGTCCGGCCGACTCCATGACTTGCGCCTGGACACTACCCAACTCGTCGTTGTCTTCGACCAGCAGCACGCTGCCGTCGAGTCGCTGGAAGTCCGCTACAGGCGTCGCGGCCGTCTCAGTGGCCTGCAATGCGGCCGGAATGCGCAGCGTGAACGTCGCGCCCTTGCCGGCTTCGCTCTCGACATCGACACCACCGCCCGATTGAGTGCAGAAACCATACACCTGGCTTAACCCCAATCCGCTGCCGGCCCCCGGTGGTTTGGTCGTGAAAAACGGCTCGAAGACGTGCGCGAGAATGTCGGGTGCGATGCCGGTCCCGCTGTCCTTTACGCTGATCAGTACCAGCGGTGCTGCGCCCGGCGAGTTCGATGCTTCATTGACTGCCGATATTTTCAAGGTGCCGCCGTTCGGCATTGCGCTGCGTGCGTTGACGGCGAGATTTATCAAGGCGAGCTCGAGCTCCGCGCCGTCCACGCGAATGCGGTGCGCTTGCGGATCGATGTCGAGTTGCAGATCTATCTGGCGGCCGAGCGAGGTACGCACGAGGTCGGCGACTTCCGGCAGCCACTTTTGCAGCGAAATCAATTCCGGATTCAACGACCGCGCGCCGGAGAACGATAGAAGCTGGCGCGTCAGCTTGACGCCCGCGGCCACGGCGCGGGCGATGGACGTGACCTGTTCCCCTTCGCCCACAGGCGGCAGCCGCAGCTTGATCAATTGAACGTTGTTGCCGATGACCGCGAGCAGATTGTTGAAGTCGTGCGCGATGCCGCCGGCCAGTTGTCCGATGGCCTCCATGCGTTGCGCGTAGACGAGCTTGTGCTCGACAACCTCGCGGCGCTCGATCTCCGCATGCAGCGATTGCGCCTGGGTCTGCAGGCGCGTGACCGTTCCCGCCAGCGCTTGTTGCAGCCGTGTAAATTGCGCGAGCAGGGCCAGCAGCAGCGTAAAAGAAGCGAAAACGAAACTTGCGCGGCCTGCGTACCAGCCGAACGTGTAGCGCCCGGCGCCAAGATCGGTGAGGATCGGCCCTGCCGCCGCTGCAACCAGTGTCAGGCTGAGCCATACGTCGATGATCGAACTGTCGCGTCTGCGCACCAGGAGAACGCCCAGCGCAATGACCGCCAGCAGGCTTCTCGATGCATTCGCGAGAATTCCGAAAGCTGTGAATTGATTGTCCTTGACCAGCTCGGGCACGATGACGATGTCCGCGGCCGAGACAAAAAATAGAGTTGCCACGAGCGCGATGACCGCCGCAGTCGACCACCAAAGAACCCGGGTGACCGAAGCCGTCGAAGCGGGCGTGACGGTCTGGCGGGGAAGCAGGACCGCTACGAACAGGAACGCGACAAATCCAACGTTCCACGATAGATAAAGCCAGCGCTACCGTTTGCGCGGCGCCCAGCAGCGGAACATTCGGCAACAACGCGCCCGGGAACGTCGCGATGTGAAGCAATGCCATCAATCCACTGTACAGGTAGCCGCAGGACAGCGCGCACAGCCAGACCGCGCCGCTGGCGCGGAATTGCGCCACGAGCAGCACGAAGGTGCACATATCCGCGAAAAAGATTGCGGCACCGTAGATGCCGGCGATTTGCGGCACTGCCGCCATCTGGTAACCGGCAAACGGGATCAGGCAGATGACGAGAACGCAATAACACCCGCATGCAATGACGGCTGCGCGCCAGTGCTCGTTGGTCGCCTTGGTTCCGGCGAGCGAGACTGCCGGGCCTTCCTGATCCAACATGCAGTTTCCACCGGTTGTGTCGGGAGTGGCCGGCTAGTTTAGCCGATGTCCCGAAACGTCACGTGGGATACATGACAACGGCGATTACCAGATTGGGTCGGCTGTGCGCTCGACGCCGTTCGCCGCGACCAGGGAGGAGAGACTACAAATAAGGGTGCAAAAGCTCTATGAATAAGGCGGCGGCCAGACCGCGCCGTTGCGGCCGCCGCCTCAACTTGATTACGGTTTCAACTGGCCGCGAATTTCCCCGTCCTTGTGCGCTGCGCTGTGCACATTGACGTAAAGATTGCCGGCTTTGAAGTCCGCAAACTGAGCGTCGGTCAGCTTCGCGCCTGGCCCGACGGTCCACTTGTTGTCGCCATCCTTGGTGAGCGGCACGGCGACCGGACCGTTCTTGCCGGGTGCGCCATTGTGAATGTGCGCGGCGACGCCGTTGATGCCTGACGTGGTCACGCTGCCGCTCACGGTTTTGTCGTCATTGACGGTGAGCGTGCCGTTGCCCGTCGCAGACGTTTTGACCGGCGGAACTTCCTGATCGCCGCTCAACTTTACGTCAACGTTCGCGGCGAACGCCCATCCTGACATCAATATCGCGGCAGTGCCCAAAACAAGCCGTGTGAAATGCTTCCGTGTAGTCATACGCAAACCTCCAGAGGTAGTTGTAAACGATGTCCTGAATGCCTCGTCAGGAATAGCGCCCGCGAAGCATCCCCGAATCGTTGTAGACACCATCTAGCCGGAAATATTCCGCTTGTAGGACTGGTGTCGGATGCGCCGGAAGTGGAGCGTCACTCCTACGTGGAAACCCCACGCTAGGTGGTCGGCGAATTGCGGCCGCCAACGTTTGAAATTGTGATAAAAACCGGTATGAATTTCCTGATGCGGTCCTGTAAATGACGATGGGCGAGAAAAAGAATTCAGAACTCCAGCTCGTCGGCGCGGCGGAATTCAGCGATCTCACCGCGCAATCCGCCGCCGCGCCAAGAAAGCGTTCCCATCTTTTGCTGCATGCGGGGCCGGACGATCAAGTGCAGAGACTGGTCATCGCAGCTCAACCCGGCACGTACGTGCGTCCTCATCAGCACGCTGCGCAATGGGAAATGCTCGTCCTGCAGAACGGGTGTATGGATATCGTGACGTTCGATGCAGACGGCACGGTGCTGAGCCGCATCACGCTTGATCGGACGTCTCCCATCGTGCAAATTCCCCTCTCGGTATGGCATACCAGCGTCGTGCGCGAGCCGGACACCATCGTAGTGGAGATCAAGCCCGGACCTTATGCTCCCAATCGATTTGCGGAGTGGGCACCCGAGGAGGGCAGCGAACGAGCGGGACCATTTTTGCGGTGGGTCACGAGCGCCGAAACCGGCCGGCGGTGGCAGGAATAATGGATGGGGCACCGGATGGCGGGCAGAATGACCTGAGCGCTATCTGGGCGAACGGCTATTCCATTGCGGAACTGTGGGGTTATTCCAAGCCGGTGTCCCGTCCCGAGGCTGCATCAGGCCAAACCCACGTGCTGCTGTGGGGAATATTGAGCATCGTGGAATATCAGGTCGACCAGGGCGCCGGCCACAACTACTTGCGCGACCGGCTGTGGAACCGGGATTGGATTGCGATCGGCTTTCTGGAACCGAAAACCGCCGAAGCCAGCCTCCAAATCGTCCCTCCGATCAAAGACGCGAAATTCGGACGCCGATTTTCGACGGTCGGGGATGGCGTTATCAATTACACGGATGTCCGTATCGTGCGCGGGTGATTTCCGGACGGCTCCATCGGGTGATAGCCGACGTCCGAACGTCCTACACATCCCATCGGAATACGCCTACAGACTTTTAGGGCGCAGGCTTACTATCATTGCTTGACGTTTCTGCATTCCCCACGAGGCGTTTGAACCGAGTCCCTTCCGTTTTCCGCTCGCAATCCGGCAAAAAGCAGATTTCTACTCAGGAGGCCTTCCCATGAAAAGTTGCGTGAGACATTCATTGCAGTCATTAGCCATAAGCGCATGCCTGATGTGGACAGCGCCTTCATTTGCGGGAAATATTTTTGTGTCGGGGCATGACGCGGATTTTCACGCAATATCCGGGAATACCATCGGGGCGCAACATCTTATCCAGCAAAGTTTGCTGTTCGCGCGCAACGGGAATACGGCGCCCATACTGTTCATCCAGACCAATACCACCAATCTTGCGCTGGGCGATCACCTCGACTCGGCGCAAGGCCTGATTAATAGCGGGTATACGGCCGGCAATACGCCGGGGAATCATTTTGTGACGGTGAACGCCACAGCGTTCGCCACAGTCGATCTTTCGCTCTTTAGTGCGATCTTCGTTCCTTCGGACCATGGCGGCACTTTGACCGGCAACGATCTGCGTGCGCTGGACAACCGGGCAGCCGACATCATCACTTATCTGAACAATGGCGGCGGGCTGGTCGCCTGGGCGGAGGATGGAGATCATCAGCCGGCAACCCCCGGACCGGAGCCCCAGTTGTTTGGCTTCCTGCCGTTCCTGGTATCTTCCACCGGATTAAGTCAGGGCGAGACCGGATTTACCCTGAGTGCGTTCGGCACGTCGCTGGGATTGACAGTCGCCGACATCAACAACAACTTCTCTCATAATTTCTTTACCGGCACCGGTGGAATGACTCCGGTCGATTTCGATGCGGCCGGACGTATTATTTCATTGGGTTTTAGCGGCTCGATATCGAATGTCGGGGTTGTTCCCGAGCCCGAAACCTACGCGATGCTGCTCGCCGGTCTTGGCCTGCTTGGTTTCGTGGCGCGGCGCAGAGCGCAGAAAACCGTCTGACCGGTTTTAGTTAGCCACCAAAGAAAACCCGCCGCGGCGGGTTTTCTTTTGGTGGTCTTTGGCGGTGATCAGAAAGGATGGCTCGACAGGTAGTCCATTACGCCGCCCGAGCCACGGGGCTAATTTTCCATACGCGTGAGGATCGTCGTCAGCGACGAAGGCCGCGAGTTTAGCGCTGAGGCGAGTGGTGATTTCCTTCAGCGCCGCCGTCTGCATAGGCCGCAGGGCGCGGCACGCGCGGTGCGAACACCCGGCGCATCGTTTCGCCGAGATCGCGCACTTCGGCGCCTTCCAGCACGCCTTTGCTTTGCAGCAGCCGGTGCAGCGCGGGCAGCCGGTAATGCGGGACCGCCGGATACAGATGGTGTTCGAGGTGGTAGTTGACGTGGTGCGGAAACAGCACCGCGCGGCCCAGCACGTTCGGCAGCGAACCGCCCGTGCGATTGCAGCGCGCCGCCGTGAGCGGGGACGAGAGATCAGTCACCGCACCGTGTTCGGCGATCGCGCGCAGACGCAGGATCGGCTGCAGCACGGTCAACATCGGAACGACCCACAGCACGAGGTACAACACCAGCGCATGCCCGCCGCCGAGCGCAAAAATGATGAGCGGCGCGCCAAGCTGAAATACGACCACCGCCCAGCGGTCGCGGCGCGCGCTGGTGCGCAATGCCTCGGAAGTATCGTCCAGCGGGCGCGCCGCGCGGTTGGTCTCGGCGTTGATCGCCGGCGCGCCGAAGAAGTAGGCGAAAGTTTTCCACGAGTTGATGCCGGCTGCGTCCTGCGCCAGTTTCTTCCACAGGTAAGCGAGGCCGCGCGGATAGCCGCCGTGGATCGCGGTGTCGGGGTCTTCGTCGGTGTAGAGATTGTTGTGGTGCAGCCGGTGGATCACGCGGTAGGTGCACATCGAGATTCCGCCGGCCATGCCGATGGCGCGGCCGACGGCGTCGTTCAGCCAGCGCGAGCGAAACAGCCGGTAATGCGCGGATTCGTGCGCGAGAATGAAAAACGCATGCTGCTGCACGCCGATGACCAGCACCGATAATACGATCCACGGGCTCGGCCAGACCATGATGCCGAACGCGACGGCGAGTCCGGTTATTGCGGTGGTCAGGCCTAGCGAAACCAGCGAACGCAAATCGGACAGCTCGGTGAGCGGCGCGAGCTCGGCCGGCGTCAGCACTTTGCGCGCTCCCGATTTGCCGACCCCGGCGCGCGACTCCGGCGCGCCGGCCAGGGGACGCAGATCGTCGCGGAATTCTTCGCCGCGGGTGGGAGTCTCGTTGATCGACATAGTCTTCGTAAGACCGCGCCTACGCGCCGCTAGTTCGGCAGACGGCAGATCGCGCCCATGGCCGGTCGAAGAAAATCAATCCATTTTCATGAGGCGCAGCGCGTTGCGGCCCATTACTTTCGAGTACACCTCGTCGCTGAAGCCCAGTTCACGGTATTCCTGAACCATCTTGTCGTGCGGGCGACTCGGATACGCGGTGCCGAAGCACGATCGATCCTGAAAATAATTGTTGACCGCTTTCGCATACTCCTCGGCGCCGGGCAGCTTTTTGACCATATATTGGTCCGGGGACAACCAGACGTTCGGACAGACAAAGGTAACGCCGATCATGTCCATCACGTACGGCCACGCGGCGTGCGCGACGTGGATGACGAGTTTCGGAAAGCGCCTGGCGACACCGTAGAGCTGCAGCGGCGAGCTGTCTTCATATGGGACGGCCGAGGCGCGCCTGCAGCTGTGCGCTCAGCGTGATATTGACCGGCACCTGTCGCCGCACACATTCTTCATAGATCGGATCGAGCAGCGGATCGTCCGACTTGTGCAGGTTCACGTTTTTTGAAATGGGCGGCTCGAGCGACACGCCCTTGAACCCGGGCAGTTTCAGGCAGCGGTCGATTTCCTCCAGGCACCAGTCGATCGGCTGCGCGAGATCGAGTCCCACCCAGCCCACGAAACGGTCGGGATACTGCGCGACGCATTCCGCGATCTCGTCGTTCGGAATCACGCCAAGGGGGGACTCCGACTGGCGTCCCATGATGACGCCCCACTGCACGTCCGCCCGGTCCATTTCAGCGAGCAAATCCGTAATCGATTGCGTCCTGGTCGACGCCGGCCGCTCGTAGCCGAGGTTATTGTAGTAATCGTCCCCGCGCGTAAATTGCAGTTGCTTTACCCAGCTCTTGAGCGGCGGGCGCAGACGCATGTCGACTATCTTCATTGAGTTTTCTCCGCCAGCTTATGCGAATCAACCATACATCTTCTTGAACGTCGGATCGTCTTCGAGCTTGAAGACCCGCAGGGCATTCTTGTACAGGATCTTGGGCAGTACTTCGTCCTTGATCGGCAGCTTCCAGAATTCGTCCATGAACGGCTTGATCGGGATCGACGGAAAGCAGGTTGCGAACAGAAACTGGTCCTGCAGGCCGAAATAGTTGCCGTTCAGCGACTTCACCCAGTCTTCACTGCCCATCTGCACGATGTACATGTCGGGCGAAAGGAAAACGTTCGGATGCCGCGCGGCGACGATGATCGCCTCGCGCACGTACGGATAGCACGCGTGCCCGGCGATGATGCGCAGATCCGGAAAATCCTCCGCGACCTGGTCGATGTGGCGCGGATGCGCGTAGTCGATGCTCTTGCCGCCCCACGGCCCCGACGTCTGCGGGAACAGGATCATGTCGTGCGCGAGACATTTTTCGTAGAGCGGATAAAGACGGCGGTCGTCGATGTCGCAACCCGGCGAGCGCCCCGGCTCGATGAACATGACGCGCAGGCCCATTTTTGCGCAGCGGTCGAGTTCCGCCATGGAGTCGTGCAGCACGTTGCCCGCGTCGATGCCGGCGACGCCGATGAACTTGCCCCAATGTGCCTTCTGGAGCTTTGCCATCAAGTCGTTCGGCGTCGTGCGCGCGGCCATCTCCCGGCCGCCGATGTACATCGCCGGCGTCTGTCCGGACGTTGAAACTGCAGTCGTGATACCGGCTTCGCCGATCTCCTCGAAGAATGCCTCGATCGTTCCTTTGGCAAACGACTTGATCGAGTCGAGCCGTCCGCGGGCTTTGGCGCGCCCGGAAAAATATTCTCCCGCTTCCGGGATCGTGACCCGGCAACGCACATCGATAATCGGCAATGCTTGTTTGCCTTCCATTCCTGTTTCCCTCGTTCGTATGGTTGAGCGCGTTTATTCCGCGCGCAGGCCGCTCGCTTTGATGACGAGCGCGTAGCGGTCGATTTCCTCGCGGATAAAGCGCGCGAATTCGTCGGGGGTATTCGCGATGACTTCCGCACCGTCGCGGGTGAGCCGGTCCGTCAACTCCGGGCTTTTGACGATTTCGACGATGTCTGCATGCAACTTCGCCACGATCGATTTGGGCGTGCCCTTGGGCGCGAGAACGCCGTACCAGTTGTAGTCCTCGTAACCGGGCAGGCCTGCTTCCGCGATGGTTGGAATTTCGGGTGCGACCGCAGATCTTTTCAGGCCGGTGACGCCGAGACCGCGCAAGCGTCCCGATTTCGCCAGCGGAGCGGCGGACAGGATATTGCCGAAGTACATATTTATTTGCCCGCCCAACAGGTCGGTGAGCGCGGGCGCGCTGCCTTTATACGGAATATGCACGAGCTTTACTTTGGCGAGATATTGGAAGAGTTCCCCGGCGAGATGAGGCGGGCTGCCGGCGCCGGCCGACCCGAACGTCAACGGTTTGGTCCTGGCGAGCCCGATCAGTTCTTTCACCGTGGTGGCCGGCAGAGCCGGATGGACAACCAGCATTTCGGGTACGCGGCCGATCAGCGTAATCGGCGCGAAATCTTTTACCGCATCGTAAGGGAGCTTTTTGAAGAGGCTCACGTTTACCGCATGCGTCGCGGCATTGCCGAGCAGCAGCGTATAGCCGTCGGGCGGCGCATGCGCTGCGATGTCGGTGCCGATGATGCCGGTCGCTCCGGTGCGGTTGTCGACGACGACCTGTTGCCCCCATTTCTCGGCCAGTTTCTGCGCAAGGGAGCGCGCAACGATGTCGACGCCGCCGCCCGGAGAGAAGGGCGCGATTAACCGGACCGGGCGGGCGGGATAAACGTCAGCGCCGGCAGCGACTGCTGGCAAGGTCAGCAGCAGGCCGGCGAACAATGTTCTCAACATGACGGGTCAGGACATCCGGTCAACAATTCCGTTGCATGCGGGCTGCGAAAAACGCTCCGGCTATTCCGCTTTCAGCCCCAGGTCTTTGACGACCTTGCCCCATTTGACGTTCTCTTCGCGCAGGAAGGCTGCGTACTGCTCGGGCGTATTGGGGACAATCTCAAAACCCATCTTGGTCAATTGCTCGCGCACGTTCGGCAGCTGGACGGCAGCGACGATTTCGCTGTTGAGGCGATTGACGATGTCCTTCGATGTCGCCGCCGGCGCGAGTATGCCGAACCAGGTGATGACTTCGAAGCCCGGCAGGCCGGATTCCGCGATGGTCGGGAATTCGGGCGCGACCGTCGAGCGCTTGAGCCCCGTCACCGCGATGCCACGCATCTTGCCGCTCTTTACGTACGGCATCAGCGCCGACATGCTGGACGTCAGCATCGGCACCTGGCCGCCGACCACGTCGATGATCGCCGCGCCGTCGCCTTTGTAATGAATCGGCACCATGTCGATTTTCGTCGTGCTCTTGAAGAGTTCCATCGACATGTGCGGCGACGAGCCGATGCCGCCGGTCGCGAAATTGATTTGTCCCGGCCGCGCCTTGGCGAGCGCGATCAGTTCCTTGATCGATTTGACGGGAAAAGTCGGGTTGACGACCATTAGCAGCGGGTTGTGCACGACGCGCACGACCGTCGCGAAGTCCTTGAGCGGGTCGTAACCGATCTTCGCATACATGTAAGGCGCGACAGCGTGGGTCGTCTGGCTCGCGAGATACAGCGCGTAGCCGTCGGGCGGCGCTTTCGCGACGATCTCGGCTCCGATCGTCCCGGTCGCGCCGACGCGGTTTTCGACAATGAACGACTGGCCCATGCGCTCGGTCAACTGCTGGGCGACGATGCGCGCGACGATGTCCGAAGGCCCGCCGGCGGTGAATCCGACGACGATACGCGTTGGCTTTGATGGGTACGTCTGGGCATTTGCCGCAGCGATGGTCGCCATCAATATGATCAAAACGGTCGGACGCATTGCTTACTCCTCTAAAAAACCTTTAAAAAATTATTAGCCGCAAATGAACGCAGATAAGCGCGGATGGAGCTCAAAACCAAAGCGCCTCGTTTTCACTGATTCGTTGTTTGGTTTTATCTGCGTGTATCTGCGTGTATCTGCGGCTCAAATGGTCTAACCATGCGCCGCCAACAGCATATCCGCGCCTTTTTCGCCGATCGCAATCGAGGGAATATTGGTATTCGACGACGGAATCGTCGGGCAGATGCCTGAATCGATCACGCGCAGATTGGCGATGCCATGCACTTTAAGTTCCGGGTCGACGACGGCAGCGGCATCGGTGCCCATCTTGGTGGTGCCGACCATGTGCCAACTCGTCTGGATCGTGCCGCGCATGTAATCGAGCAGGCCCGCGTCGTCGTTCACTTCCGGGCCCGGCCGCGTTTCGCGCACGATCAGCGGCTGCAACGCCGGCATCTGCGCGACTTTGCGCGCGAGGCGCACGCCGTCGAGAAACAGTTGCGCGTCGGCTTCGTGCGAGAGGTAGCGCGGGTCCATGCTCGCCTGCTGCAGCGGATCGCGCGACTTGATGTGCACGACGCCGCGCGAGCGCGGCTGCAGCACCGTCACGCCGAACGTGAAGCCGGGAAATTTATCCATGCCGTAGCCCGGCGTGCGCGCGTAGCGGTCCTTGCCCGAGAGCGGGAGCAGGCGCAGCACGAGATCCGGCTGGTCCAACTCGGGCGAGCTGCGGAAATTCATCTGCGCGGTCGCCGAGCAGATGGTGAGCAGGCCTTTGCGCTTGAATATGAAGCGCAGCCCTTCCTTGAACTTGAGCCACGGGCTTTGCAGCACGTCGTTGATCGTGATCGGCTGCGAGCATTCGAACGTGAGGCGCGTATTCGGATGGTCGCGCAGGTTCTCGCCGACGCCGGGCAGGTTGTGCACGACGCCCACGCCGTGCTTCTGCAGAATGTCGCTGTTGCCGATGCCGGATAGCTCGAGCAATTGCGGCGAGGCGAGCGGCCCCGCCGAGAGGATGACTTCGCGCCGTGCGCGCACCTGGCGCAGCGTTTTGTCGGGCAACTGATATTCGATGCCCGTCGCGCGCTTGCCGTCGAGCACGACGCGCGTCACGGTCGCATTCGGCAATACCGTCAAGTTGGGGCGGTTTTGGGCCGGTTTCAGATAACCGGCGGCTGAACTGTTGCGCAGGCCGTTGCGCGTCGAGTACTGAAGATGAAATGCGCCTTCGTAGCTGCCGTCGTTGTAATCCTTCAACCGCTTGAAGCCCGCTTCTTCACACGCGCCGACGAAAGCGTTCGACAGCGGATCGAAATTTTCGAGGCTCGTGCAATGGATCGGGCCGCCGCGCCCGCGCACCGCCGGATCGCCCTCCGGAAAATCTTCGAGCCGCTTGAATATCGGCAGCATGTCTGAATAGCCCCAGCCGCGGCAGCCCTGGTCGCGCCAGTTGTCGTATTCCTTCGGATCGCCGCGCACGAACAGGTTGCCGTTCACCGAGCTCGAGCCGCCGATCACGCGCCCGCGCGCCCATTTCTGCTGCTGGCCGTTGAGATGCGTCTGCGGCTCGGTCATGTAGGGCCAGGTCCAGCGCGTGTCGTTCAGCACGTTGGCGACCATCAGCGGAATGTGGATGTTGTAATTGCTGTCGCGCCCACCGGCCTCGAGCAACAGCACGCTGTGGCGGCCGTCGGCGCTGAGCCGGTTGGCCACCGCGCATCCGGAGGAGCCCGAGCCGACCACGATGAAATCGAATTCCGCGTTGGGCGGAACGTCTGATACGTACATGTGCTGATCTCCTCAAAGCTGCAGCCGGCGGGAGGCCGGGGCCAAGTGCTCGCGCGCGACATTTGTTATCATCGCTGTCCGGCTGCAAATGCCGGCCGGCGCGAACGGGCATATTAAACCATTCAGCGGCGCCCATCAGGAGAAGGACTCAACCTTGAAGTATCGAATTTGTTCGCTGGCTGCTGCCGTGACGCTGACGGTATCGGGCGCGTGCGCTGCCGCGGACTTCGTTGCGTATCCCGACAAGCCGATCCGATTCATCGTAACGTTCGCGCCGGGCGGCGGCACCGACATTTTCGCGCGCGCAATCGCGGTGAAGCTCACCGAAGCGTGGGGCCAGCCGGTCATCGTCGACAACCGTGCGGGCGGCAACGGCAATATCGGCGCCGATATCGTGGCGAAAGCACCGCCCGACGGCTATACGATCCTGCTGACGACCAACGCGACGATCGTAATCAATCCGCATCTTTCCAGGCTTCCGTACGACCCGGTGCGTGATTTTGCGCCGGTGAGCCAGGTCGCAACGCTGCCGTTCGTGCTGCTCGTGCACCCGACGTTGGCCGTGAAATCAGTTCCCGAGCTCATCGCGCTCGCGAAGGCGAAGCCGGGCGCGCTCAATTACGGTTCGTCGGGCGGCGGCGGCGGGGCCCATCTCGGCGGTGAAATGATGAAGACCGCGGCGAAGATCGACATGACGCACGTGCCTTACAAGGGCGCGGCGCCCGCGCTGGTGGCACTGCTTTCCGGCGAAGTGCAGTTCATGTTCGTGAGCATCCTGACGGCCACGCCGCTGATCGAGTCGGGCCGCGTGCGCGCGATCGCCGTCAGCGGGCTCAAACGCTCGCCGGCGCTGCCCAATGTGCCCGCGGTCGCGGAGACTCCGGGGCTCGCGGGATTCGAAACCGATTTATGGTACGGCATGCTCGCGCCGGCGAAAATGAATCCGCGCGTGGTGGACAAGCTTTACAGCCGAAACCAGGAAGATTCTGTTCCAGCCCGAGTTTCGCAATCGCTACGAGCCCACCGGCACGCAAATGGTCGGCAGCACGCCGGCTCAATTCGCGGCGACCATCAAGAAAGATCTCGTGAAGTGGGGCGAAGTGATCAAGACGGCGAATATCAAGTTGGAGTGAGCCTGGATGCCCGCCTGCGCGGGCATGACGAAATGAATGAATTGCTGCTGAGATGTTGAAAGGAGTGCGTCTTTGAAATCGAAGAAAAAACCGGCGAACTGGCCGAACGATATTTATGAAGTGTTCAAGCAGGTGGGCATTAAGCAGGTCGCCTACGTGCCGGACGCCGGTCACACGCAGTTGATCAACGCGTGCAATGCCGACAAAAGCATGAAAACGATTTCGCTGACGACCGAGGAAGAGGGCGTCGCGATGCTCGCGGGCACCTGGCTCGGCGGCGAGAAGGGCGTAATGCTGCTGCAATCGTCGGGGGTGGGCAACTGCATCAACCTGCTCTCCATCATGAACGAATGCCGTTTCCCGCTGTTGATGATCGTCACGATGCGCGGCGAGTGGGGTGAATTCAATCCGTGGCAGCTCGCGATGGGGCAGGGCACGCCGCCGGCGTTGCAGAATGCAGGGGTCGTCGTCCAGCGCGTCGATCGCGCCAAAGACGTAGGCGAATTTGTATCCGCCGCCGCTCAACTCACATTCAATACCTGTCGCCCGGTCGCGCTATTGATTTCCCAGCGCATCATCGGCTTCAAGGACTGGAGCAAATAACATGGCGAAAAAAATCAAGGCAACGCTCGACCGCCGTGCGGCGATCAACAAGATACTCGAAAAGCGCGGCGATGCGCTGGTCGTCACCGGGCTCGGCTCTTCCTGCTACGACGTGGGCGCGGCGGGCGATCATCCAAACAACTTCTATCTGTGGGGCGGCATGGGCGCGGCGGCGATGATGGGACTCGGCCTCGCGCTGGCGCAGCCGAAGCGCCAGGTGCTGGTGATCACCGGTGACGGCGAAATGCTGATGGGGCTGGGCGCGCTTGCGACGATCGGCACGCAGGGCCCGCGCAATTTGTCGATCATCGTGATCGACAACGAGCTTTACAGCGAAACCGGCATGCAGCCCACGCATACTGCGCGCGGCGTCGACCTCGCGGGCATGGCGAAAGCAGCAAGGTTTCCCCGCACGGCGACCATATACAACGACGCGCAACTCAAAACATGGGTGCCGAAACTCTATTCGCCGGCTGGCTCTGCGTTCGTCGCGATCAAGGTCAACGACACGCGCTATCCGATGGCGATCAAGCTGCGCGACGGCGCGCACATCAAGAACCGGTTCCGCGAAGCCCTGCTCGGCAATACGGCGTTCGATTAGCCCGCAACGCGCATGAAAGCGGAAACATTGCCAGCCGGGGCGCTCGCCCGGCAGCTCGTCGATTTTCTGCAGCGCCTCGAAGTCGGCGCCGTTCCGTCTGCAGTAGGCGACATCGCCAAATGGTGCCTGCTCGACGCGCTCGGCTGCGTGCTGTTCGGTTCGCAGCAGGAATGGTCGCGCATCATGCGCGAGGAAATGGCCGCGGAAGGCGCGCGCGGCAACAGCACCGTCGTCGGCAGTGCGCAGCCGTTCGCAGCGCCGGCCGCCGCGCTGTGCAATGGCACCGCCGCGCATGGCTTCGAACTCGACGACCTGCTCGACGAGCCCATCGTGCATCCCGGCGCGATCATCATTCCAGCCGCGCTTGCGACGGCGGAAAGCATCAATGCGAGCGGCGCGCGCCTGCTGCTCGGCATCATCGCAGGCTACGAATCGATGAACCGGATCGGGCTCGCGATGGGATTGGAGCCCGCGCATCGCGGTTTTCACAAGACTGCGCTGGTCGGCCCGGTCGGCGCGGCAATTGCGTCGGGCGTCGTGATGAATCTATCCGCCGACCGGCTGCTCGGCGCGGCGACGCTTGCGTGCTCGACCGCGTCCGGCATCAAGAGCTTTGCGGCCGGCACCGGCGGCGGCATGATGAAGCGCATGCACGCGGGCCGCGCGGCGGAGTCGGGCGTGCGCATGGCGCAATTGGCGGCGCGCGATTTCTCGTCGCCGCCGTCGGCAATCGACGGCAAGTTCGGACTGCTCGAAGTCTACGGTGGCAAGGACATCGAGCCGCACGCGCTGGTCGCGGACCTCGGCAAGCGCTGGGCGACCGAAAATGTTTACGTAAAAGTTTATTCATGCTGCAGCTGGATCCAGGCGGCCGTGCAGCAACTCGTCGCCTTGCGCGGCGACCGCCTGATGGCGCCGGACGACATCGCGAAAATCCGCATCGGCGTGAGCGCGTACGCGGCGAAGAACAACGGCGCGGTCGCGCCGCCCGACATCATGGGCGCGCAATACAGTTTTCCATACTGCGCGGCGCTTGCGTTAACGGCGGACCCGACTGATCCCGCCATGTATACCGAAAAAGCGATCGGCGATCCGGCGCGCCGCGAGCTCGCGAAGCGCGTCGAGTTGTACGTCGATCCCGAAATGGAAGCCGCTTACCCGAAGCATTACGGTTCGCGCATCGAGGTGCAAATGGCGGACGGCAAGTCGCTCAAAAGCTTCGTGCTCGATCCGCACGGCATGCCCGCGGATCCGGTCACCGAGCCCGAGCGTCTCGCCAAGTTCAAGCGCCTCGCGTCGGCCGTATTGCCGGCGGCGAAATCGGCAGCGGTCATCCAAAAAGTGCGCGCGATCGAAACGCTGGCGTCGGTGCGTGATTTGTCAGCGCTGCTGCGTGCGTAACATGGACATCGGCGAGGGAGCGGTCATGAAACTTGCAGCAATGTGCGGTGTGGCCGTCATGACTCTGGCAGCAGGGGTCTCAATCGCTCAGTCCTATCCCGCCAAGCCGGTGCGGCTCGTGGTGCCGTTTCCGCCCGGCGGCCCGGCCGACAGCGTCGCGCGCATCCTCGCGCAAAAACTCACCGACGCGCTCGGCCAGAACGTCGTCGTCGACAATCGCGCCGGGGCAACCGGCACGATAGGCGCCGGCATCGTCGCGAAGTCGCCGCCCGACGGCTATACGCTGCTGCTGGGCACGAGCAACGAGCTTGCGATGAGCCCGGGACTCTTCGAGAAGCTGCCGTACGAGCCGACGCGCGATTTCACGCCGCTGTCGAACGTGATCAACTTTCCGAACATCCTGGTCGTGAATCCGCACCTGCCGGCACGCTCGGTGACCGAACTCGTCGCGCTCGCGCGCGCGAAACCGGGCCAATTGAGCTTCGCGACGTCGGGCATCGGCAGCACCAACCATCTGACCGGCGTGGTGTTTCAGGAAATCGAAAAGGTCAAAATCAACTACGTTCCCTATAAAGGCGGCGGCCCGGCGGTCACCGACCTGATGGGCGGCCACGTCGATACGATGTTCGCAACCATGCCGTCGGTCGTCCCGTACGTGAAAAGCAACAAGCTGAAAGCATTGGTGCTGACCGACAACAAACGCTGGACCGCGCTGCCGGAAGTGCCGAGCGCCAAGGAGGCGGGCGTGCCGGGCCTGATCGTGATCACCTGGAACGGCGTGCTCGCGCCGGCGGGACTGCCCGACGCGATAGTTGCGCGCCTCAATACGGACATCGGCACGGTTGCGAATTCGACCGACATGAAAGACCGCATGCGCGCGCAGGCCGCGGAAATCGGAACGACGACTCCCGAGGAATTCGCGGCGATGCTGCGCAACGATTACGCGAAATGGTCGAAGGTCATCAAGCAGGCCGGTCTGCGGGCCGAGTAAAAAGCTCGTCATACCGGCGCACGCCGGTATCCAGGCGATCTAAATGTCCTGGATTTCGGCTTTCGCCGGAATAACGTATTCAACTTTGTTCGAATCTTGAATCGAAATTTATGCAATCACCCATCACAAACACCTGCAAACGCGAAATCGATCTCGGCCACGGCCGCAAAGGCACCATCTGCTCGCTGCCCGCGCTGGAAAAAGAACTCGGTGCCAAGCTCTCGCGCCTGCCGATCTCGATCCGCGTCGTGCTCGAATCATTGCTCAGAAACTGCGACGGCCGCGTCGTGCAGGAAGAAAACGTGCGCGAGCTCGCAAGCTGGCAACCGAATGGCCAACGCGAGAACGAGATTCCATTCATCGTCGGACGCGTCGTGTTGAACTGCGCGGCGGGCATACCGCTGCTCGGCGATCTGACCGCCCTGCGCGACGCGATGCAGCGCGCGGGCCGCGCGCCGGGGCTCGTGCAGCCGAAGGTGCCGCTCGACATGACGCTCGATCACACGCTGACCGTCGACTATCACGGCACTCCCGACGCACTCGAGAAAAACATGCAGCTCGAGATCGAGCGCAACTTCGAGCGCTTCAGTTTCGTGAAATGGGCGACGCAGGCGTACGACGGCATCCGGCTGGTGCCGCCGGGCTTCGGCATCCTGCACCAGATCAATCTCGAATTCTTCGCGCCGGGGTTGCTGTCGAAAGACGGCACGTATTATCCGGATACGCTGGTCGGCACCGATTCCCACACTTGCATGATCGCCGGGCTGGGCACCGTCGGGTGGGGCGTCGGCGGCATCGAGGCGCAGGCTGCGGTGCTGGGCCAGCCCGTCTACATGCTGACGCCCGACGTAATCGGCGTGAACGTGACCGGCGAACTGCGCGCGGGCGTCACCTCGACCGACATGGTGCTGCACGTGACGGAAATGCTGCGCAAAGCGAAAGTGGTCGGCAAGTTCGTGGAATTTTTCGGCGCGGGCATTGCAAAGCTCACGGTGCCGGATCGCGCGACGATCGCCAACATGGCGCCCGAATACGGCGCGACCGTGGGATTTTTCCCGATCGACGCGCAGACGCTGAACTATCTGCGGCAGACGGGGCGCCCGGAGGAGCAGATCGCCGCGACTGAAGCGTATTACAAAGCCCAGGGCTTGTTCGGACCGGCAAACGCGGACGAAATCGAATATTCGGATGTGTTGACGCTCGATCTTGGCTCGATCACCCCGAACGTCGCGGGGCCGAAGCGTCCGCAGGATCGCATCGCGCTGCCGAACTCAAGTCGCAGTTCGATATGCTGCTGAAGCAGCCGACCGCCGACGGCGGCTACGGGAAAACAGCCGCGAAAGTGTCGATCGGAGAAGGCGCCGCGCGATGGCGCGGTCGTGATCGCCGCGATTACGTCATGCACGAACACATCGAATCCGGGCGTGATGCTGGCGGCCGGCATGGTCGCGAAGAAAGCGGTCGAGCGCGGACTCGAGTGCCAAGCCATGGGTCAAGATGTCATTGGCGCCCGGCTCGCGCGTCGTCAGCGAATATCTCGTTGCGGCCGACTTGCAGCGTTATCTCGATCAACTCGGTTTCATGCTGGCCGGCTACAGTTGCACGACGTGTTTCGGCGCGTCGGGCCCCATCGACGCCGGTCTCGAAAAATCGATCAACGACAACGACGTGGTTGCCTGCGCCGTGTTGTCGGGCAATCGCAACTTCGAGGCGCGCATACACCCGTCCGTGCGCGCGGCGTTTCTCGCGAGTCCGCCGCTCGTCGTTGCGTTTGCGCTGGCGGGCAGAGTCGACATCGATCTCGCGAACGAGCCGCTCGGCACCGATCCCTCCGGCAAGCCGGTATTCCTCAAGGACCTGTGGCCGACGCAGGATGAACTGGCGGCGGCGCTGAATGCCGCGGTCAAGCCGGCGTATTACCGCAAGATCTACGGCATGGACTTCGAAGCCGCGCATCCGCAGTGGAAAGCCATTCCGAAGAGCAGCGGCGAGACGTACGCGTGGAGCGGCGCGTCCACTTATATCAAGGCGCCGCCGTTTCTCGACGAGCGTTATACCGAATCGGGCCTGCGCGAATTTCGCGGTGCGCGCGCGCTCGCGATCCTCGGCAATTCGATCACGACCGATCACATCAGCCCGATCAGCAGCATCAAGGCGAGCTCGACCGCCGGACTGTACCTGCAAAGCCTCGGGGTCAAGCCGGTCGATTTCAACAACTACGGTGCTCGCCGCATGAACCACGAAGTCATGGTGCGCGGCGCATTTGCCAATCAGCGCTTGCGCAACCAGATGGTGCCCGGCGTCGAGGGCGGTTACACGAAGCATCAGCCCGACGGCAAGCAGATGACGATCTACGACGCCGCGATGCTGTACGAAACCGAACGCGTGCCGCTGATCGTGATCGCCGGCGAAGAATACGGCACCGGCAGCGCGCGCGACTGGGCCGCGAAGGGTACGCGCCTGCTCGGCGTGCGCGCGGTTGTCGCCGCGAGCTTCGAGCGCATTCATCGCAGCAATCTCGTTGGCATGGGCGTGCTGCCTTGCCAGTTGCCGCCGGGCGTGACCGCGTCCTCGCTGGGCCTCACGGGCGAAGAAGTGTTCGACCTGACGGGTTTGAGTGATCAGGCGAAACCGCGGCAGTCGATTACGCTCGCAATAAAGCGGCCGGACGGGAAAGAGGAACGCGTCGCGTTGACCTTGCGGCTCGATACGCCGGCGGAAATCGATTACGTGCGCAACGGCGGCATCCTGCCGTACGTGCTCGCGGGCCTGACGGCTTAAAAGCTTAGTCGGCCTTCGCGCCGGTATCCTTTACGACCTTGCCCCAACGCGCCATTTCGGTTTTTATTTTCGCGGCGAACGCTTCGGGCGGCCCGCCGATTGTAAGCATCGCCTGCGAGGTCAGGTTCTCCTTCATGTCCGCCTGATTGAGTATGCGGTTGATCGTTTCGTTCAGCCGCATGACGACGGCGCGCGGCGTCGCCGCAGGCGCAATGACGCCGTACCACGAAGTGAATTCGTAGCCGGCCAAGCCCGCTTCCACCATAGTCGGCAACTCGGGCGTGACCGCCGCGCGTTGCGCCGACGTAACGGCGAGCGCTCGCATTCTCCCCGCGCGCGCATGCGCGATGGAAGTCGCGACCGGCTCGATGAAAATCTGCGATTCGCCCGCGATCACCGCGGGAATGGCCGCGCCCGACCCTTTGTAAGGAACATGCACAAGCTTGATGCCCGCCATCGAGGCCATCAGCTCGGTCGCGAGATGGGCCGGCGTGCCGATGCCCGGCGTCGCGTAGTTGTAGCCGCCCGGCTTGGCCTTGGCGAGATCGATCAGTTCCTTCAATGTGGTCGCGGGCACGGATGGATGCACGAGCAGCAGATTGACGCTTTGCGCGAGCTCGATCACCGCCGCGAAATCGCGCACGACGTCGTACGGCAGCTTGGCGTAGAGAAACGGATTGATCGCGAGCATGCTTAGGTTCGCCATCGTGATCGTGTAGCCGTCGGCCGGCGCGCGGGCTCCGGCCTCGGCGCCTATGATCCCACCCGCGCCGCCGCGATTTTCGACGAACACCTGCTGCCCCAGCGTGTCCGCCATTTTCTGCGCGAACAGGCGCGCGAGAAGATCGTTGGCGCCGCCCGGCGGAAACGGGCAGATGAAGCGGATGGTCTTGGCGGGATAGGATTCTCCTGTCGGCTGCGCCAGGGCGTCCGGCGCCGGCAAAACCGCTGCGAACACAACAACCGCGCCGTAAGCGTGCAAGGCGGCTCTGACGGAAAACATTTGCGTTCCTCCCACTGGCAGCGACTTTTGAAACTTCTTTACGTCGTTCCCGCGCACGCGGGAAACCAGGAAAAATTCAAATCGTCTGGATACCCGCCTGCGCGGGTATGACTATCGATATTCCAGGCTTAACGAACGGTTTCCTGCATCAGCGTATTTTTCTTGAGCAGCGCTTCGTCGATGGTCACGCCGAGGCCCGGGCCGCGCGGCACGTCGACGTGCCCGTCTTTGATCTTGAAATCGCTGTCGGGGCACAGCGGATCTTTGGCGGTCGAGTTCAGGCCGAACGTGAACTCGGCCGCACCCATCGTGCGCGCAGCAGGCGTGGCCGCGTAGAAGTGCGCGCTGGCGGCGGCGTCGAGCTGCGACTGCACCGCGAGCCCGCCGCAGTTGACGCGGATATTCGCGGACTCGCCAATCGCTGCGATTTTTTTCGCGTTGGTGAGGCCGCCCATTTTGTAGAGCTTGATGCAAAACGCGTCGCAGGCACGCGCCTGTGCCAGCGCATGCGCGTCCTGCAGCGTGAACACGCCTTCATCCGCCATTACCGGTACGCCATTCGCCGCGCGGCGGATTTCCGTCATGCCGGCGAGATCGCGCCGCTCGATCGGCTGCTCGATATAGCCGAGCCCCATCGGCTTGATCGCCTCGATCGCCGAGAGCGCGTCGGCGAGCGTCCAGCCCGTGTTGGGGTCTATGCCTATCATCACGTCGTCGCCGACCGCTTTGCGCACGGCCGCAAAATTGCTGACGTCGTGGCGCCAGCCGCGGCGGTCCGCCATCTTCAGGCACAGCACCTTGATGCCGAATTCGTCGACTGCACGCCTGGCTTCCGCGATGATGACGCCGACGTCGTCCGCCATGCTGACCGACCATTCAAGTGGTATGCGCGGCTGGCAGCAGCCGCCGAGCAGGTTGTAGAGCGGCGTTTTCAGCGCTTTGCCGGCGGCGTCGTGCAGAGCGATATCGAGCACGGAGCGCGCGGCCGGATTGCCGGCGAGCCGGTTGTCGAACATCGCGTTGTTAGACTCGAAATCGAAAATCGATTTGCCGAGCAGCGCGGGCCCGTAAACTTCCTTGATTGCTGAGAACACGCTCGGCGCGGTGTCGGCGACGAAGTGGCCGGGGCTGATCGGCCGCACCTGCGCAATGCCGGTGACGCCGTCTGCATATATCTTTACGAGCACGTGCTTGCCGAGAATGCTGTCCGCGGGGCCGGTATCGTAGGCGCCGCTCGAGAAGACGCGCTGCAGGCGTTCGGACAATGCGGTGATAAAAATTTCTATGCGATCGATCATGATGTCTTCCTCGTATGGTCTTACTCGGGCTTGATGCCCGCTCTTGCGACGACCTGCTCCCAGCGCAGTATTTCTTCGCTGATAAATTTTCCGAATTGCGCTGGCGTGTCGCCGACGGGCTCGAAGCCCTGCGCCAGCATTTTTTCCTTGACCTCGGGTACGCGCATGATAGTGCCGATTTGTTTGGCCAGTATGTCGATACTGCTTTTCGGCGTGCCGGCCGGCACCATCAGGCCGTACCATGACGCCGCGTAATAGCCGGGCAATCCCGCCTCGGCTATCGTCGGCACGTTAGGCAGCGCGATACTGCGCTGGGAGATTGACACGCCGAGGGCGCGGACCTTTCCGGCGCTGATCTGCGCCAGCACCCCGGGAATGCCGGCAAACAGCAACTGCACTTCGCCGCCGAGCAGGCCGACGACCGATGGCGCGGCGCCCTTGTACGGTACGTGGGTCATCTCGATGCCGGTCATCGACATGAGCAGCTCCATCGCCAGGTGCGTGACGTTGCCGACGCCGCCGGAGCCGTAGATCAATGCCCTGGGCTTGGCCTTGGCGAGCGCCACCAGCCCTTTGACGTCCGTCACCGGCAGGCTGGGATTCACGAGCAGTACCGAGGGTCCGAGCGTGATGTTGCTGACCGGCGCGAAATCTTTTTTGACGTCGAACGGCAGTCTGACGGACAAGCTGGGGATGGCGATGGTCGAGTTCGCCATCAGGATGGTGTAGCCATCGGCGCTGGACTTGGCGACGATGTCGGCGCCGATGTTGCCGGCGGCGCCCGGCCGGTTGTCGACGATGAAGGTGACGCCCAGCGCATCAGTCAGCTTCTGCGCAATGATGCGCGCGGCGATGTCGGTGCCGCCACCGGCCTGGAAGCCGACGACGATGCGGACCGGCCGCGACGGATACGGCTGCGCGGCGGCCGCGCCGGACAGGAAGGCGGCCGCAGCAACGGCGGCCAGGGGCAAGCGAACTCGGGATTGCATCGGTACTCCAGCTGATTTGTTTTCGCGGCGCGGAATGTGGCGAAAAAAATTGAAGGCAGAGACTAGCAGAGCGCGCGCAACTCGCCAAATGGCCCCCGGCGCGCGGCGCCCTGCTACGGCCTCGCTTCAGGCGCTATATACTATGTATAACCCACTACGACAGATGATCCGAGGACGGAGGAACGACCATGGCTGACACCTCGCTTGCCCAAAAAAACGCGCCCGGCGCGCAATTCGACGTAGTTCCGTGCAAAGCTGCGCTCGGCGCGGAGATTCGGGGCTTCGACATCAATACACTCGACGATGCATCGTTCAAGCGCATACATGACGTGTGGCTCGATAACGTGATGCTCGTGTTTCGCGGCCAGGACGTCAGCGCCGAAGATCTCGTGCGGCTGGTCAGGCGTTTCGGCATTCCGGTATCGTCGTCGAATCTGCATCAGCGCGACTTGCCGGAACGCGCCGCGCACGAGCTTTACAAGCTGCCGCCGGAGGTCACGGTGGTGTCCAACGTGAAAGAGGCCGGCAAGACGATCGGCATTCTCGGCGACGGCGAAATCGTGTGGCATTCGGATTTTTCGTTCAAGGAAGCGCCGACCGCCGCGCGCATGCTGGTCGCCAAGGAAATTCCGCCGAACGAAAAAGGCGGCAATACGATGTTTTTGAATTGCTACGCCGCCTACGATGCGCTCACCGCGGCGCAGAAGAAACGCATCGCGGGCAAAACCATCAAGCAGGGCAATACCGTCGACACCGCGATGAAGCTGCGTCCCGGCGCATCGCTCAAGGACGACATCCGCCACACGCCCGGCCCCAGCCATCCGATCATCTCGACGCACCCGGAGACGCGCGCGAATACCCTGTTCCTCGGGCGCCGCCACAGCGCCTATGTAAACGGTTTGTCGCTCGAAGAATCCGAGGCATTGCTCGACGAACTGTGGGCGCATGCCGCACAGCCGCGGTTTTGCTACGAGCACGTGTGGGCAGTCGGTGACGTCGTTATCTGGGACAATCGCGCGACGCTGCACAAGCGCGACTCTTTCGATTCGACGGAGCGGCGCGTGCTGTATGCGGCACAAGTCGAAGGCCACAAACCATTCGAGGCGCCCGACGCATTGAACCTGCCGCCACATCCGCGCGCCGCACGCTTTAGTTAGTAGTTCACCAATCAGCAGTTCACCAATTCAGCAGTTCACTCAGGGAATTCATGGATACGCATCACGAGCATCACGAGCACGAAGGGCACGCGCATCACGGCAATCGCGTCGAAGACAAGCGCCTCATCACAGGCGCAGGCAAGTACGCATCCGACTGGAACGCCGCCGGGCAGTTGTATGGCTATTTCGTGCGCTCGGATCACGCGCATGCCGAAATCAAGGCGCTCGATACGGCGGCGGCACTCAAGCAGCCGGGCGTGCGGCATGTGTTCACCGGCGCTGACGCAGTCGCCGCGGGTTACACGAAGCCGCCGCATTCGCTGACGATTCCCGGCCGCAACGGGACGAAAGCACTCGCGCCGCAGCGTCCGGTGCTCGCGCACGGCAAAGTGCGCTTCGTCGGCGAGGCCATAGCGCTCGTCGTCGCCGACAGCGCTGCCGCGGCCCAGAGCGCGGCCGAACTCATCGAAATCGAGTACCGCGATCTTCCGTGCGTCGTGCAGCCCGAAGCAGCGCTCGCCGCGGGCGCGCCGCAACTGCACGACGACGTGCCGGGCAATCTGTCGTTCGAAGCCGAGACCGGCAATGCCCAGGAAGTGGAGGCCGCGTTTGCGCAGGCCGCCCATATAACCAAACTCAAAGTCGAATCGACGCGCGTATCGCCGAGCCCGATGGAGCCGCGCGCGTGTCTCGTGGCTTACGATGCAGCGAACGACAGCTATCGATTCAACGTCGTCATGCAGGGCGTAACGACGCTGCGCAAGCAGATTTCGGCGTACACGAAAATGCCGGAAGAGAAATTGATATTCGAGGCGCGCGACGTTGGCGGCGGCTTCGGCCAGCGCACCGTGGCGTATCCGGAATATTGCGCGCTGATGATCGCGGCCAAAGCGCTGGGCAAGCCGGTCAAGTGGGTTTCGACGCGCGTCGAAGCATTCCTGACCGACACGCACGGCCGCGCCAACATCATCGACGGCGAGCTGGCGCTCGACAGCAAAGGCAAGTTTCTCGGCATGCGGCTCAACTGGATCAACGACATGGGCGCGTACCTGTCGCCGGGCTCGGTCGGCCACATCCGCAACACGAGCGTGTGCATGACGGGCGTCTATCGCATCCCCGCTTTGTATGCGACGTTTCGCGCGCCGCTTACGAATTGCACGCCGGTAGGCTCGTACCGCGGCGCCGGACGTCCAGACATCGCGTACGTCGTCGAGCGTCTCGTCAACCAGGCCGCGATGGAGCTCAAGATGGACGCCGCGGAATTGCGCCGGCTCAATTTCATTCCGCCCGACGCATTTCCGTACAAAACGCCGACCGGCTCGACGTACGAAATTGCCGATTTGCCCGGCCTGCTCAAGAAAGCGCTGAAGTTGGGCGACTGGAACGGTTTCGCCAAGCGTCGCGAGCAGTCGGCCGCGAACGGCAAATTGCGCGGCATCGGCATTTCGACCGTGATCGAGAACACCGGCGCCGGCAACGCGGACAAGGACGAAGTCGAATTGCGGCTCGATGCGAATGGTGCAATCGAAGTGCACACCGTATCGAAGGCGCAGGGCCACGGCCACGAAACCACCTTCGCGGCGGTCGTCGGCGATGCGCTCGGGCGTGCCGCACGAGCAGGTCAAAATCGTGCAATGCGCGCCGGGCAGCTACGCTGCAGGGCAATCACACCGGCGGTTCGCGCAGCGCGGTCGGCGCCGGCAGCGTGAGCTATCTCGCCGCGCAGAAGCTGATCGAAGAGGGCAAAGCGTTGGCGGCGCTCGAAATGAAGCTGGAGCCATCGCAAATAAATTACGCGAAGGGTGAATTCCGCTCGGCGGAATCGAAACGGGTGGTCACGCTCGCCGATCTCGCCAAGTCGAAACCGGTCAAAGTCGTCGCCGAAGGCAAGTTCGGCTCGACGTTTCCGAACGGCTGCCATATCGCCGAAGTGGAAGTGGACAAGGAGACCGGCGCGGCGGAAATCGTGCGTTACTGCGCGGTCGACGACTGCGGCGCGGTCATCAACCACGCGATCGTCGAAGGCCAGTTGCACGGCGGCGTGGTGCAGGGCGTCGGCCAGGTTTTCGGCGAGCACATCGTGTACGACCGCGAATCCGGACAGCCGCTCTCCGCGAGCTTCATGGACTACTGCATGCCGCGTGCCGGCATGCTGCGCGAGCTGCGCGGCGAAGAGCATCCGACGCCGAGCAAGATAAGTCCGCTTGGCGTCAAGGGTGTCGGTGAATCGGGCTGCACGGCTTCACTGCCGGTGCTGGTCGGTGCGGTGATCGACGCATTGCGGCCGCTGGGCATCAAGCATCTGGACATGCCGCTGACGCCGTCGAAACTGTGGCACGCGATGCAGGCCGCCAAAGCGTAGGGTGGTCAGCCGCGGGCCCGCTATTCGCGGTCGGACACCACCGCAAGCCGCGCCGCCGCGCGAACCGTCACCCCGGGTGCAACCGCAAGTCGCAACTCCACGCGAACAGCCGCCCCGGCCGCCACGGCAGGAAACGCCGCCACCCGGCAAAGGCGCCGGCGCCGCGCAGGGGCGAGCGGCCTGGCCGCGACAATCGCGGCCAGGATAAAGAGTCGGACCGCGGGCGCGAAAAAGGCGGCGACAACAAATAGTGCTGTGCGGTGCACGCGCGCTGGCAGCAACACGTCAGCGCCTGCCCTCAAGTCGTGACACCGGACCGCGCGGCCGCCCCGAGTTAGAATCGTCCCCACCGCAAAATCTGGGAAGGGTCGGGGATGGGGCAAGAGATCGAAGCACTCGCGAAATTCGTCGCGGAAACACAACTCGAACAGATTCCAGCGGCCGTCCGGCATCATGCCAGGCGCGTAGTGCTCGATACGCTGGGCGTGATACTTGCGGGTTCGGACCGCCCCGAGGTCAGAGAGCTGCGTAAAAGGCTCGTCGCGACCGCGGGCAGCGGCGCGACGATATTCGCCCGCGGCTGGCAGCAGCACGATCCGCGCACCGCCGGCTTTCTCAATACAGTCGCCGGCCGCGCGATCGAGCTCGGGGAGGGGCACCGCTACGTCTCGTATCAGGGGGCGATGCAAATTCTGCCCGGCGTGCTGGCGGTCGGCGAATGGGCGCAGACGAGCGGGCGCGAAATGCTGGCGGCGCTGATCCTCGGCTACGATGTCGGCGCGCGGCTGGCCGCGGCGATGACAACGCGGCCGCTCGCGCATCAGAACGGCCAGGCCGCATTGCTGGGCGCCGCTGCTGCGGGCGCGCGCATGCGCGGCCTTAACGCGGCAGACACGAGCCGCGCGATGCGCATCGCCACCACGCTGGTATTGACGCCGAGTTACAACAACGCGATCAACGGCGCGACCACGCTGAACGTGGCGGGCGGCATGAGCGGATTTGCCGCAGGGCTCGCCCCCGATCTTGCGCTCGCGGGCTTCACTGCGCAGGACGATGCGATCGAAGAAGCGCTCGGCAAGCTGGTCGGCGACGGTTTCAAACCCGACGGCCTCCTCACCGAGCTCGGCACGCGCTGGGAAATCACGCGCGACTGGTTTCGGCTGCGCGCCTGCTGCAATCCGATTTACGCTGCGCTCGACGCGCTCGAGGCGGCGCTCGCCGAATTGAAACCGCGGCCCGACGATATCGAGCGCATCGACGTCGCGACGTTTGCATTCGCGGCCGCGATGCGCAATCCGGATCCGCCGAATTATTTCGCGTCGAAGTATTCGCTGCCGCACGCCGCGGCGGCGTTGATCGTCAACGGCAACACCGGCTTCAACTCATTGAACGACGCCGCGTTGCAGAACCCGGCGATCGCCGCATTGCGCCAACGCGTGCGCGTCGTCGAAGACCCGGCGCTGACCGCCGCCGCACCGCGCCTGAAGCCCGCGCGCGTCACGCTGAAGCTGAAAGACGGCCGGCAAACCACGCATACCTGCGACAGTCCGCGCGGCGACTGCCTCAATCCGTATACCGAAGCGGAGATCAGCGAAAAGTTCGCCGAACTTACGGCACCGACGCTCACGCCTGCCGGCAGTGCTGCAGTCGAGCAGGCGATCGAACGTTGCGAGCAATGGCAGAGCGTGGGCGAGCTCGCGGTATTGCTGCGCCGTCACTCGCGCGATTAAGGTGCGGCGCGTGCAGTACTGCGGCCAGCCGCAAGGTGAGCATGCCGGTGGTGAAGGTGGGACCGACCGTCGTGGCCAAATCGATGATGCGCTGCTGGCGGCCGGTTACCGCGATCGCCCGCGTCGGCGGACCCGAGGGCGGCAGCCAGCGTCGGTAAATTTTGCAATAACGCGCGGATTTCATTTCGGATTTCATTTCTTAAGGTCGCCGTAAGTTTTGCGGTTTATAGTTATCTTATGCGGTGCCACCGCGCCTCGATTTAAGGCCACCATCAACCGGAGGGACTTATGCTGAAGACCTATCCTGCACTGCCGTTGTCCACTTTGTTGCCGGGCACCGGCTTCGCGGAACCCGCTCTAGCGCTCCCCGAGCGGGTCAGTCTCGACGATACGGCGTTGAGCGTGATGACCGATCTCGAGCGCATCAGCGCGGTGCTTATCCGCCCCGACGACGGCATCGACGAAGCGAACCGGCGCATGATACAGCGCGGCGTGCGCCTGCTCCTGGTCGTGGACCACGCGCGCGCAGTCGCCGGACTGATCACGGCCAACGACATACTCGGTGAAAAGCCGATGCAGGTAATCAGCCAGCGCGGGGGCCGCCGCCAGGACATCGTCGTGCGCGACATCATGACGCCGCAGCACCAGCTCGAAGTGCTCGATATGCGCGATGTGCGCGGCGCGCGGGTCGGGCATATCGTGGCCACGCTGAAAGAAACGGTGCGGCAGCATGCGGTCGTGGTCGACCTCGATGCGGGCGGCCGTCAGAGATTGCGCGGCCTGTTCTCACTGACGCAGATTGCGCGCCAACTGGGCATCGCGCTGCAGACCACCGAAGTTGCGCGTACGTTTTCGGAAATCGAGGCGTCGCTTACGCATTGACCGCCGCGGGCGGCCACGGACTCAGGGATGGGCCGTACGGTCGCGGCCGACCACGGCCGCCACCGCTTCCAACGCCAGCGCGACACCGAGCAGCACGAACGCGCTCAAGACATTTTCGAACGACGTGCCGAGGAATAGATAGATGCTCCACGCGGCGGCCGCGAAGGCGACTGCATGAACCAACGTGCAGCAAACCCCGTTGAACGATTTCAGCACCATGGCAGCGCCCTCCATCCGGTGACGGGTTAAGCGTTTAGATTACGCTTATCGGCGGCGGTTCACACCCTGCTCGAAAAAGCCGCGTCTCCCGCGCGCTGCGCCGCAACAGGCGGTGCTTCAGGCTGGCGACAGAATATGGATCACGCGGCTTGCGATCATTTCCTTGGTCTTGGCTCCGTACGCGGCCATGTGAGGTGCTGCGGCATGCGCTTTCAATGCCGCGAGGCTTTCCCATTTTTCGATCGCGAGGAACGTATCTTCGCCGTATTTCTTCTGAAAGCCCGGACCGTCCTCGAGGTCGACCGCCGCGCCGTACTCGATGCAGCCTGCTTCGGCTCTTACCGCGGGGACGTTGGCGCGGAAAGCCTCCAATATGGCGTTGCGCATGCCGGGCTTGGCGGTGATGACGGCGATCACATGTAACCATGAAGATAGTCTCCTCGGTGGCGGCGAAAATTGCTGGCAGGCCGTTATCGTAGCATGCGTGCGCGGCCCGCTCCCCGCCGGGCGGCGAAAATGTTAACCTGCGCAGTCCCGAAATTATTGGAGTTCTACACGCATGGCTGCCCGCACATTACCCGCGAAAGACCGGCTCAAGATCTGCTTCGCCCACGTTGCCTACCGCATGGGCGAACGCTTCGCATTGCGCAACACGGGCATGCAGTCTTTCGAAGTCCGCAGTCTCGACGAACTGGCGAGCCGCATAGGCGAGGCCGACGTGCTGCTGGTTTCCGGCTTGTGGCGCAACGAAATGATCGCCAAGGCGCCGCGGCTCGCGTTCATCCAGTCGATCAGCGCGGGTCTCGATCAGTACTCGCGCGATGACTTGCGCGCGGCCGGCATCCGCCTCGCGAGCGCGCAGGGCGCCAACGAGCGTGCGGTGGCCGAGCATGCGATCGCGCTGATCCTGGCACTCGCGCGCCAGCTCCCGCAGGGCCGCGACAATCAAACCGCGCTTAAATGGCGCGGCATGATTTCGGATATTGCGCAGCGCGAAGACGAGCTCGGCGGCAAGACGCTCGTAATCGTGGGCATGGGCCGGATCGGCTCGCGGCTCGCGACACTCGCCAAGGCTTTCGACATGCGCGTGATCGGCGTCAAGCGCGATCCTTCGAAAGGCCAGGGCGCCGCCGATGCGGTCGTCGCGCAGGCGCGCCTGCTCGACGTTCTGCCCGAAGCCGATTTCGTCGCGCTGACCTGTCCGCTCACGCCGGAAACCGAAAAGCTGATCGACGCGCGCGCATTGGCGGCGATGAAGCGGTCGGCTTACCTCATCAACGTCGCGCGCGGCCGCGTCGTCGACGAGCCGGCGCTCATCAAGGCGCTAGCTGACGGTACCGATCGCAGGCGCGGCCGTCGACTGCGCATGGGAGGAGCCGCTGCCCGCGACCGCGCCGTTGTGGACCGCGAAAAACATCATGATCACGCCGCACACCGCCGGCGAAACCCGGCGCTACGAGGACAACGTGCTGGATCTGCTGCTGGAAAACCTGGACCGCCTGCAGCGCGGCGAGACGGAGCTCAAGAACGGCGTCGTGTGATGATGTTGCACGGCCGAAACGAAAAATGAGCGCGGGCTGCGAAGACCGTCGACATCAATGTCGACTGACGGACACGCTTTCTGCCAGTCAGCAGCATAGGCAAAGGCACATAAGGGAAATCATGAAAGTATCGTCGCGCGCGCGGCAGACAATGCTGATATTCGCCGCTATTCTTGCTCTTGCCGCGGGATATCCGCGCTATGCATACGCGCAAGCGTATCCGTCGAAGCAGATCAAAATGATCGTGCCGTTCCCCGCCGGCGGCTCTACCGACATCATGGCGCGGCTGATTGCCGCCGAGATGTCGAAGACGCTGGGTCAAATCGTGGTGGTCGACAATCGCGGCGGCGCTTCGGGCGCGATCGGCGCGGACGCAGTGGCGAAATCGGCACCCGACGGCTATACGTTTTGCTACTGCACGACCGGCGCCCTCGCCATCCTGCCCTTCATCGACAGCAAGCTGCCCTACAACCCGACGCGCGACCTGGCGCCTGTCACCCACGTGATCAACCAGAACTTCGTGATCGTGGCGCGCAACGATCTGCCGGCTAACAACATCAACGAACTCATCGCGCTGGCGCGCAAGAGCCAGCTCACGTTCGGCTCTCCTGGCAGCCTGACGCCTAGCCATCTCACAGGCGAACTCTTCAAGGCGGCCGCCGGCCTGCAACTGCTGCACGTGCCGTACAAGGCGACCAGCTCGCGATCATCGATCTTTTGGGCGGGCGTCTCGATCTGATGTTTCAGCCCGCGGTAGTTGTGAAATCGCAAATCGACGCCGGCAAGATGAAAGCCATCGCGATTTCTTCGCTCACGCGCTTGCCGTCGATGCCGAACCTGCCGACGATCGCCGAAGCGGGTTATCCGGGATTCGAAACCCACAACTTCAACGCGATTTTCGTGCCCGCCGGCACGCCGCCTGCGATCATCGCGCGCCTGCAGGCGGAAGCGGTGGCCGCGCTGAAAGCTCCCGCGGTCGCCGAGCGCATCAATGCCGACGGGCTGATTGCGATCGGCAGCACTCCGCAGCAGCTCGCGGAGTCCCTCAGGCTCGAAGCCGAGGTGTGGGCAAAGGTGATACGCGCGACCGGCAGTGCGCGAGACTGACGGGCATCGAATTTAAGACCTGCACTCCGATTTTTCAAACGGAATACGGGACTCGTGCTCAAGATCATTGCTCTGCGACGACGCTATTGCGCAGCGTGCCTATGCCGGTAATCTCGACTTCGCACACGTCGCCCGGTTTCAGATTGCGTGGCGCCCCATCGGTGCCCATCCAGATGACGTCGCCCGGATAGAGCGTGCAGTACTTGCTGACTTCAGCAATGTAAGTTTCGACGTCGTGAATCATTGCCCCGGTGGAGAATCGGTCCACCTCTTCGCCATTCAGGCGGACCGAAGTCGTCATCGTGCGGTAATCGACGCCGGTAACGATCCACGGCCCCATGGGATTGAAGGTGTCCGAATTCTTGGCGCGCCAGCCGGTGCGATCGCCGCGCTGCCACGTGCGCTCGCTTACGTCGTTGCCTATGGTCCAGCCAAAAACATGGTCGAGAGCCTTCCCGGCGGGAATTTTCTTGCCCTGCTTGCCGATCACGACGACGAGCTCGCCCTCGTACTGGAACATTTCGCCCGCGTCTTTGGGTTTGACGATCGCCTCGTCGTGTGCGCACAGCGCGTTGTTGGCGCGGTAGTTCACGTCGGGCCTTTGTGGGAACTTCGGTTCTATGCCCTTGCGCTTTGCCGAGGCGAGAATGTGCTCGCGGTAATTAAGTCCGACGCAGTAGAACGTCGGCGGTATGACGGGGACCAGGAGCTTCACCGACGAAAGCGGATGCCGGCTTCCGGTTTCCTTGTGGGACTCCCAAGGCGCGCCATCGATGGCAACGACGCTGTCGCCCTCGATCCGCCCGTAAGCCACCGCGCCGTTCGCCTGAAATCGACACCATTTCGTGCTCATCGTTGATATTCCTTTGTCGTCATTGCGTGGAAGTCGATAGGTTTCAGCGCACCTTGAAGACGAGTTTCCCGCGGAAATGCCGGCCTTCGCTGACCTTGTGCGCGGCGGCCGCTTCGGCGAGCGAATATGTGGTGATGTGCGGAACGAGCACTGCGCCGCTCGTGACGAGTCCGGTGACGCGCTCTAGATGCGCGCGATCGCGGCCTACCTGTGGCTTGAGGGAAATGACGTCGCTGCGCGGGGAGGCGGGCGCCGGGCCGGCGACGAACGCCGCGCGCCCGCCGGGACGCACCACCGCAAACGAGCGCATCGCAACGTCACCGCCTACGGTATCGAGCACAGCGTCGCAGCCCGACACGATTTTCGTAAAATCCTGCGCGTTGTAATCGATGATCTCGTCGGCGCCAAGGCTGCATACGTAATCGCGGTTGGCTGCGCTCGTCGTCGTGATGACGCGCGCGCCTAGATGTTTGGCGATCTGCAGGGCGAAGCTCGCGACACCGCCAGCCCCGCCCTGAATCAGGATCGTTTCGCCGGCCGCAAGCTTGAGCGTGTGTTCGATCGCGACCACTGCCGTCAGACCGATGAGCCCGACTGCCGCGGCTTCGACATGCGGCAATCCCGCCGGTTTTCTGGCGAGAATCGCAGCGTTGATTGCGACCTTTTCGGCGTAGCATTTTTCGCCGGTCTGCTCGCTGACGCCGAAGACTTCGTCGCCGACTTTGAAATCGGTAACGCCATCGCCCAGCGCGGCTACCACGCCCGAGAAATCGCGGCCCGGAATATAGGGAAAGCTCTGGGTTGGTCTGTGATATCCGGAGCGCGTTTTCCAGTCCGCTGCATTCACGCTTGCCGCATAAACGTCGACGAGGGCCTGGCCCTGCGAAGCGACGGGGTCGGGCACGTCGCCGTACTCCAGCACCTCGGGGCCGCCGTTGCGCATGAAATAGGCGGCTTTCATTGCTGTTTAACCCCCAATTCCTTCGTGAGCTTGCTCCACATCGCCGAATCCGTCTTGAGAAAGGCGCCGAGTTCCGCGGGCGAGGCATATCCGGGCTCCACGCCCTGATTCATCAGCGCGTCGATCACGTCTTTAGATGCCAGGGCTTTCGCTACGCCGTCGGTCATCACTTTCACGACGTGCTCGGGCACGCCGGCGGGCCCGAGCAGCGCGAACCATGTAGAAATGTCCAGCGTCGGGTAACCCAGCTCGGTGAAAGTCGGCACGTCTGGCATGAGCGATGAGCGTTTCGCGCCCGTCACGCCGAGCACTTCGACTTTGCCCGCGCGGTAGTGCGGCAGGCTCGTCACGATCGGCGAGAACATCATTTGCGAGCGCCCGGCCAAAACATCGACGATGCCGTCAGTCGTGCCTTTGTAAGGGACCGACAGGATGTCGACGCCCGCGGCTTTCTTGAATGACTCGAGCAGAAAGAACGTAGTGCCCGGTCGGGCCGCCGGAGCTTGCCGTGAGCTCGCCCGGTTTCGCCTTGGCGAGACTCACCAAATCCTTGATGTTCTTTGCAGGAGATGACTTTGCCACCATGAGCGAAAAAGGCAGCTTGCCGATCTGCGCCACCGGCGTGAAATCGGGGAGCGCATAGTTCACTTTCAGTCGTATACGGGTTTATCGAGAAGCTCACGCTCGCGACGACGAAAGTGTATCCGTCAGGTGCGGCGCGACGAACGGCCTCAATCGCGATATTGCCTGAGGCGCCCGCGCGGTTGTCGGCGACCACGCGCTGGCCGAAATATTCGGTAAGCTTGTTGCCGACGATGCGACCGACCAAGTCATTCCCGGTGCCGGGCGAGAACGGGATCAGCAGGGTAACGGGCTTCGCGGGATAGTTTTGCTGAGCGTGCGCGATCGCGCTCATGCCGATCAACACGCATGCGGCCGCGATTCGAGCGGCAGTGCCGGGCGACTTCGTCTTGCAGCCTCTCCGTTCGACTGTCATGCGACCCGCCGTCACATCGTCAGTGGAAGATGCGGCGTCTGGACATGCTCGAGACAATCGCGGTTCAAGTCCGAAATACTGCAACAGCCGAGATAGGCCAGCGTGCGGCTGATTTCCTCGCGATACAAATTGATCACGCGCGCGGCGCCGGCTTCGCCGCCGACCGTCGTGCCCCACAGGGTGGCGCGGCCGACCATCACCAGCTTGGCGCCGATGGCGAGCGCCTTCACGACGTCACTGCCGCGGCGAAATCCGCTGTCGACGATCACCGTCGTGCGGCTGCCCACCGCATCGACGATAGGCGCCAGCGCTTCGATCGGCGCCATCGAGCTGTCGAAGTTCCGGCCGCCGTGATTGGACACGATGATGCCGTCGGCGCCGTGGGCGATCGCCCGCTCGGCGTCGCGCGGCGTGAGGATGCCTTTCACGAGCAGCTTGCCCGGCCACATGTCGCGCAGCACGCTGAGATCGTCCCACGACAGCGAATCGTTCTTGGTCTTGCGTTCGGCGTTGGAAACATGGGTGAATTTTTCGGTCATGCCTTCCGGATAATTGGCGCGCGTCGGCATGCCGCCGGACATCCAGTAACGCATGATTACGTTGAGCAGCCAGCCCGGTCGCGCCAGCACCGGCAGCGTATTCTTCGCGGTATAGCGGAATGGGACGGTGTAGCCGTTGCGGACGTTGTATTCGCGGTTGGTACCGACCGGCCCGTCCACCGTCACAACGAGCGCCTCGAACCCGGCATTCTTTGCGCGCTCGACGAGCACGTGCGACATGCGCACGTCCGACCACATGTAGAGCTGGAACCAGAGGGTGCCACCGACGAGCTTCGCGACGTCTTCCATGCTGGTCTGCGAGCCGGTGGCGAGCGTGAAAGGAATGTTCGCTGCTTTCGCCGCGCGAGCGAGCTCGAGCTCGCCCTTGTAGTAGAGCATGCCAGCGGGGCCCGTAGGCGCAATGCCCAGCGGCATGCCATGCTTCTTGCCGAAAAGCGTGATTTCCTGGCTGCGCTTCGAGACGTTGACCAGCACCTGCGTCTTCAGCTTGATACGCTCGAACGCCGCGCGGTTGTTGCGTAAGGCCACTTCGTCCTCGGTGCCGCGGTCGACGAACTCGAAGAGCCAGCTTGGCAGGCGCTTCTTCGCCATTTCACGCATGTCGTGATTGTTGAGGGCGTCCTTTACATTTCCGTTAAGCATTGTTTCTCCTTGTCCAAACGCTTGCGCCTATCGATAATTCCTGCGATTCGCTGCCTTCGTAAGCCACTATTGCGTTGCGCGCGGGATTTTCGCGTCGCGGACGACGCTCGCCCATTTCACCAGTTCGGCATTCACATGACTCGCCATCTGTTCCGGCGAACTACCGATCGGCTCGAGATCGAAACTTGCGAATTGCTGGCGCACATCGGATAGCGCGAGCATCTTCACGATTTCCTGATTCAGCCGCATCACGATTGCACCGGGCGTACGCGCCGGCGCGACGATGCCATACCAGCCAGTGACGTCGTAGCCAGGGACGCCGGATTCCGCGACGGTGGGCAGATCGGGTGATGTCGGCCAGCGTTTGCTGCCCGTCACCGCAAGCGCGCGCAACCTGCCGGACTTAACATGCGGCATGGCCACCGGAATCGGGCTGAACATCAGCTCGACCTGTCCCCCGATCACATCATTGGCCGCCGGTGCTCCGCCCTTGTAGGGAATATGATTCATATCGACATGCGCAAGCGACTTGAACAACTCGCCCGCAAGATGCAGGGAGCCTCCAGTGCCCGAGCTTGCGAAATTGAGCTGGCCCGGCCTCTTTTTCGCCAGCGCGATGAGGTCCTTGATCGACTTCACCGGCAAGGCGGGATTTACCACGACGATGAACGCGGTGGACGCGAGCAGCGTCACGTGACTGAAGTCTTTCGCGACATCATAAGGAACGCTGGCGGACACGCTTGGATGAATCGTGGCGCTCGCGCTGATCATCGAGATCGTGTACCCGTCCGGCGCGGCACGGGCGGCCATTTGTGTCCCGATCATGCTGTCCGCACCGGGCCTGTTGTCCACCGTTACCGGCAGGCCAAAGCTTTCTGTGAGCTTTTGACTCACTATGCGCGCGACGATGTCATTCGGGCCGCCCGGCGCAAAGCCGACGATGAACCGAATCGGCTTGGTTGGATAGGTCTGTGCGAAGACCGGCGGCGCAAGCACCGTCAGCAACATGCACAGCGACGATTTCAAACGATTTTGGTGTGACCACATTCAGAATTCTCCTCGAGTGATGTCGCGCAAAGGTGCGCCTTACACCACTCCCATCCAGAACAGCGTCTTTTTCCCCGTATCAAGATCGTTACTTGCGCACGTATTCGAGGCGCCCGTCGCGTGAAACACGGAAGACGGCAAGCGACATGGGAATGGTGGTCAACGCGCCGCCGTCACGCGCACGCCGCGTCATCTGATTGCCAACGATGAGCAGACTGCCGGTTCGATCCAGCGCGAAGGTTCGCGGGGTGATCCCGCGCGTATCAGCGTGCTGAATGACCGACGGCTCGCACGTTGCGGCATCCAGGCGAAACACTGCGATGTTGTTTTCGCCGCCCGCAAAAACGTCCGCGTCGCCATCTTTTACGACTTCATCGCAGCGGTTGGCGACGTAGACATGCGTGCCGAGCGGATGAATGTGCACAGGGCCCGCGAGCTGGCGCACCCGCCTGCCGTTGGCTTCGTCGGCCAGCGTGTTGCTGGTGAACAGGCTCGCGGCGGACACTGTTCCCGTGTTGTCGATGTCGTGCACGCAGAGCTTGTTGCCGCGTTCCATCGAGACACAGATAAACGGCTTGGTGGGATGGACGTCGAGGTGGCGCGGCCCTAACCCGGGCGGGTAGTGAACGTGCGATGCAGCACCGAGAGATTCGTTTTGAAACGGATAATTTTTCAGACTGCCGAGGTCTTCGGCGCGCTCGGCCGTGGCGCTATGTCCACGGACACAGACGAGGAGATGCGCATTGTCGCGCGTGAACCGCGCCTGGTGCGGATATATGCCGGCTTCACTGGTGGCATCGGAGTGCAAGGGCTCAAGCGACGCTCCGCCCTGTTCTATTCTGCAGGTGAGGACCGCACCCGGTCCGCGCTTCGTTCCGGCATTGTTGAATGTCACCGCTAGCCACTCGCCGGACGCATCCACCGTGACATGGATCGGGCGATAGGGAAGGGATAGCGGTTCACCGATCCGTGCAAGTGCGCCGTCATCGGCGACGCGGAAGACCGTGATCGCATGTTTGCTGCCCAGCTCGCCGCGAACGCGATCGCTGCTCGCAACGTACAGAAAACGGCGGGACGGATGCGGCCATGCGTACTGCACGTTAGCCGGCAACGTCACGGCCGCGCGCCGAAGCAGCGCAGCGTTCGCCACGTCGACCTCGTAATGCACGAGCTGTTCCCCTACGCTCGCGTAGAGATTTGTTGCCTCCTCCATGGTCCTCGCTTCAACGTAACCCTGCTGATCGCAGGCTGGAACGCGAGCGTAGCATCGTCCACTAGTTCCAGAAAGATATAAAATGGAATGAACTAGATACTTTTGGAATGCGCAAGATGAACCTGCGGCAGATTCGATACATCTGTGAAATAACCGAATCCGAATTCAACATTTCGCGCGCGGCGAAAGTGCTGAAGACGAATCAACCGGGCATCAGCAAGCAGGTCCGCCTGCTGGAGCAGGAACTGGGGTTCGCAATATTTAAACGACGGCGCAGCCGGCTGTCGGGCGTGACCGCGGAAGGCGCGAGCGTCGTCGCCATGGCCGGGAAGATCGTAAAGGAGATCGACAACATCAGGGCTATCAGCCACGACGTGCGGCAGGACAAATCCGGCACGCTGTTGATCGCGGCCACCCATACGCAGGCCCGTTACGTTCTTCCCCAGATCATGAAGCGGTTCACGAACGAGCATCCCAACGTCACCATCACGATGAGGCATGCCGATCCGAGCCGCATTGTGGATATGGTGGAAGCCGGGATGGCGGACCTCGGCGTCACGAGCGAGGATCCGGCAGCGACGCGCGCGCTGGTCGGGTTGCCGTGCCGTCGTTTTCAAAAAGTCGTCATCGTGCCGAAGAACCATGCGTTGTGCAGGAAGAAACGCATAACGCTGAAAGACCTCGCGCAATACCCGCTGGTGAGCTACGAACCCTCGTTCACCGCCGGCTATCAGGTCATCGAGGCATTCCGGAAGGAGCGGCTGCAGCCCCAGACGATCGTCATTGCAATCGGCGCGGACGTCATCAAGACCTGCGTAGAGGAAGGTCTTGGTATCGCGGTGCTCTCCGAAGTCACGTTCGACCGGAAGCGTGACGTGAACCTGCGTGCAATTCCGGCCGGACACCTGTTCGAGCCGTCGACCACCAAGATACTGCTGTCACGCGACCGTTACGTGCGGCGTTACACGTACGACTTTATCGAGCTCTGCGAACCGCGGTGGACGAGATCGAACGTGCAGCAGTCGATGACGAAAAGCAGCGCCTGAAAAGCGGCATCGCAGTGTCAAATCGCTATTCTCATTGGATATAGAGCATTCCATTTCATATATATTCGGAATAGACAAATAGTGCTAGTGTGCTCGCGCTATATGCGCCCGTACCGCGAACCCGTGCCCGGCCATGCGCACGACGCCCGCGGTTCGTTTGATACCTGGAGGGGAAACGTATGTCGGTTGATGAGAGAGCGCCTGATTTCAAGGCGCCGCCGCTGAGCTGCGATTGCCATCTGCACGTGTTTGGCGATCCGGCGAAATATCCGTATAGCGCGGACCGCCGCAATTCACCGCCCGCGGTGCCATTGGCGCAATTCCTGGCGGAGTATCAGGATTTTGCGCGCCGCTGTGGCCTCGAGCGTATGGTGTTCACCCAGCCCAGCACCTATGGGCGTGACAATACGTGCATGGTGGATGCGATCGGTATCATCGGCAAGAATGCGCGCGGTATCGTGGACATCGACGAGAACTCCCCCGACGCCGAATTCGCGCGGTTGAATGCCGCCGGCGTGTGCGGCGTGCGCATCAACCTCGGCCCGCCCAACCGGCCGCGCGAGGCGGGCCTGATCGAAAAGAACCTTGCGCGGATCCAGAGACTCGACGCGCGCTGTGCCGAAATCGGCTGGCAACTCGATATCCTGTCGCCGAGCTGGCTGATCGTGGACATGCTCGACATTTATAAGACGTTCAAATCGAATTTCACGCTCGCGCACTTCGGCATGTTTCTCGCGCGTGACGGGGCAGAGCAGCCGGGCCTGCTGAAGTTTATCGACTTCCTGCGTCATGGCGACAGGCGCTGCTGGGTCAAGCTGACCGCGCCTTACCGCATGGCGACTGCGCCGGGATTCGCGGATTCGACCGTCATCGCCAGGGCATTAATAGCAGCGGCACCCGACCGCATCATCTGGGGCACCGACTACCCCTATCTTTCGAATGCCGATCGCGTGAACTCGATCGATCTTTTCAATCTCGTCGCCCAGTGGATGCCGAATGCGGCTACGAGGCAAAAGATCCTGGTCGATAATCCCGCGCGGCTTTTTGGCTTCTGACCGGCGCTTCACAAGTTGTCCATGTTGCCCGGATTTTTGATGGCTATCGCTGGCGCCTCGCTGTGGTTTGCTTTTCCGGCGTGGTCGGAGCGTTATCCCGAGCGACCCGTGCGGCTGGTTGTCCCGTGGCCGCCCGGCGGTGGCGTCGATATCCTGGCGCGAACCCTGAGCCCGAAACTCACCGACAACCTTGGCCAGTCGGTAGTGGTGGACAACCGCGCCGGCGCGAGCGGAATGCTCGGCACGGCTCTCGCAGCACGGGCGCCCGCCGACGGCTACACGCTGCTGTTGGCCGCCGCGGGCCCCAACGCAATATTGCCGAGCCTGGTCCCGTCATTGCCGTACAACACCCTCAAGGATTTCACCGAGGTCACGCTGATTGCCAATACGCTCTACGTGCTCGTGGTGCATCCGTCGCTCCCGGTCAATTCGATACGTGACCTGGTCGCATTTGCGAAGACCAAACCCGGTCAACTGACCATAGGCTCCGCCGGGTCCGGCACGCCTGCGCATCTTTCAGGCGAGCTCTTCAAGGCGGCGACCGGCATCAGCATCGTGCACGTCGCCTACAAAGGCGCTGCGGCGCCGGTGACCGAGGTCATGGGCGGCCAGATCACCATGACGATAGAGACCATCTCGCCGTTGCTGCCGCACATCAGGGCCGGAAAACTGAAAGCCCTCGGCGTCACCTCGGGAAAGCGCACGGCGCAATTGCCTGACGTGCCGACTATCGCCGAATCGGGCTACCCCGACGTCGAAGTGATCAATTGGTACGGGATGCTCGCGCCGGCTGGAACGCCGAACAACGTGATCGCGCGGATCAACCGCGAGCTTGCGGGCATACTGCAACGGCCCGAAATCCGCGAACGCATGCTCGGCTACGGTCTCGAAATCCTCGGTTCCGCGCCCGCGGAATTCGCGGCATTCCGCAAGACGGACCTCGCCCACTGGAAGAAAATCGTCGAGACGACGAACGCCCGCTTCGATTAATTTACATATCCGCACCCGAAAGGAAACGCATGGCCGAACCGCTGCGCAACATCGTAAAGAACGCATTCAAGGAAAAGCTGGCCGCAGGCAAGGTCGCATCGACGATGACGGTGCGCATGGTGGGCGGCGTCGAAATCGCGCGCATTGCGAAGTCGTGCGGTTTCGACGCGATGTATCTCGATCTGCAGCACAGCGTGATGTCGCTGGAGACGGTCGGCCAGATCTGCGTAGCGGCGCTCGATGCCGGCATCGCCACCATCGTGCGCGTGCCGACCTATGGCCCCGAATATGTCTTGCGCGTGCTCGACGGCGGCGCCATGGGAATCCTGGCGCCTCACGTCGAGAGTGCAGCTGACGCCGAGCACATCGTCAAACAGTGCCGCTTTCCGCCGTTTGGCGAGCGGTCCACCGGCGGTGGATTGCCGCAGTTGCAATACCGAAACTATCCGCAGGCCGAATTGTTCGAAGTGCTCAACGAGATGACGACCGTGATGGTGCAGATCGAAACGCCGGAAGGTCTCAAGCGCGTCGAGGAAATCGCCGCGGTGAAAGGAATAGACGCCTTTATGGTTGGCGCGAACGATTTGTGCGCCGGGCTAGGCATCCCCGGACAGCATGGCCACAAGCTGGTGCGCGATGCCTATGCGCGCGTAATCGAGGTTGCCAATAAACACGGCAAGTACGTCGGCATCGGCGGAATTTCCGACCGCGGGCTGATTGCCGAGTACGTAAAGCTCGGTGCGCGGATTGTCGCGACCGGCACCGATCTCGGCATTTTGATGGAGACCGGCGCAGAACGTGCACGGTTCGTGCAGGGTCTGCCAATTTGACAGCGCTATTTCCCGGCGAGCGCTTCCGGATTAAGGAAATTGACCGGCTTACCGGCCGCAAAGGCGACGATGCCGTCGATTGCCCGGCCGTACAGGATTTCCATGGTGTCGCGTTCGACATAACCCAGATGCGGCGTGCATATGACATTCGGCAGCGCAAGCAGCGGATGAAGTCCGCCGGTAACCGGCTCGTCTTCGTAAACGTCGACCGCGGCGTATCCAGGCCGGCCCCGCTCGAGGGCCTCGGCAAGCGCGCCGGCCGCGATCAGCGGCGCACGCGCGGTATTGACGATCAGTGCGGTGGGTTTCATGCGAGCCAGATCCGCCGCGGTGACGATGCCGCGCGTTTCCGGGTTGAGCGCAAGGTGCAGACTGATAATGTCAGCGCGCTCGAAAAACTCTTCGCGTCCCGCGGCCGCTGCAAAGCCCGATGCGCGCGCCTTTGCAAGCGTCGTCTCGCGTCCCCAGCACACGACATTCATGCCGAATGCCCGCCCGACGCTCGCCACCATGTTGCCGATGCGGCCGAATCCGCAAATGCCGAGCGTCTTGCCGTGAAGTCCGGTACCGACGGTGGTTTGCCAAGTGCCTTGGCGCAACTGCTGCAGCTCGTGGGGTATATGACGCAGGCTGGCAAGTATCAGGCCCCACGTCAGCTCGGCCGTCGCGGTTGGCGCGTTGGTGCCGGCGGCGGAAACGACTATGCCGCGTTCGGTGCACGCGGCGACGTCGAGATGGTAGGTGTTGCGGCCGGTCTGCGCGATGAATTTCAAGAGCGGCAGCCGCTCGATTACGGCGCGCGGGAACGGCGAACGCTGCTGGGTAAGCACGACGGTGTCGAAATCGTGCAGCCGCTCCACGAGCCGGTCCGCGTCTTTGACGGTATCGCGAAATACAGTCACTGCGTGCCCGTTGAGGCGAGCAAAGCCCGTGACATGGCGAAATGCGTCCGGGTAGTCGTCGATCACTGCAATTTTCATTTGAGCTCCCAATCGAGAGTGGCATGATACTTCCAGGAATCGGATCATGCAGTCCAGGCAATTAAAGTTCAGTGTGTTCATATGCAGCTTGTTCGCGCAGGCGCCGTGCATTGCGAACGCGCAGGCAGCAGACTATCCGGCAAAGCCGGTGCGCCTCGTTGTGCCGTGGCCGGCGGGCGGCGGCAACGACATCGTGGCCCGCACGCTGAGCCAGCGGCTCACCGAAAATCTCGGCCAACCGGTAGTGGTCGACAATCGCGCTGGCGCCAGCGGCATGATCGGCACGGGACTCGCCGCGCATTCGCCCGCTGACGGCTATACGTTATTGCTCGGTTCGGTGGGGCCCAACGCCGTATTGCCGAATCTCGCCGCAAAACTTCCGTACGACACGTTGCGGGATTTCACCACGGTGTCGCTGCTGGCGAACACTTTCTACGTGTTGGTTGTCAATCCGTCGCTCCCGGCCGCCACGGTGAAGGACCTGGTTGCGCTGGCGAAGAGCAAACCAGGGCAGCTCACGATCGGTTCTTCGGGCAGCGGCACGCCGGCGCAAATGTCCGGAGAACTATTCAAGGCCACGACCGGCATCGACATCACGCACGTTCCGTACAAGGGCAGCGCAGCGCCCGCGATCGAAGTGATCGGCGGACAAATCACGATGACGATAGAAAGCGTTTCGCCGTTGCTGCCGCACATCAAGGCAGGCCGGTTGAGAGCGCTCGGCATCACTGCACCAAAGCGCTCGCGCCAGTTGCCAGACGTGCCGACGATCGCTGAGTCGGGTTATCCGGACGTGCAGGTCGTGGGCTGGTACGGCATGCTGGCCCCGACCGGCACTCCACCTGCGATCGTTACACGATTGAACCGCGAGCTGACGCAGATCCTGAAGCTCGCGGAAATCCGCGAACGCCTGCTGAGCTACGGTCTGGAGGTCGTCGGCTCGACGCCCGCGGAATTCGCCGCGTTCAGGCAGGCCGATTTCGCGCATTGGACCAAAATCGTGAAAACGACCAACGCGCGCCTCGAATGAATACCGTACCAATCTCGGGCGCCATCGCGGAATTCGCGGCAGCGCTGCGTTACGAAGACCTGCCGGAAGCGCTGCGAGAGTTCGCGCGCTTTCACATACTCGATGCGGTCGGCGTTGCTATCGCGGCGACACAGACGGATTTTGCGCGCAGTGCACTGGCGGGACTGGCGCCGCTTGCGGACGGCGGCAAGAGTTCGTTAATCGGCCTGCCGGATAAGCTCGCGCTGCGCGACGCGGTACTCATGAACGGCATCCTCGCGCATGGCCTCGACTACGACGATACCCACACCGGCAGCCAGGTTCATCCCACCGTCAACGCGTTCCCCTGCGCCATGGGCCTCGCAGAATTTCTCGATACGGGCGGTCGCGAACTGCTGACTGCCTACGTGCTCGGCGGCGAGATCGCGACGCGGGTGGGCATCGCAGCGAACGGCACCATGCAGGCGCAGGGCTTTCACAATACCGGTGTCGCCGGCCATCTCGGCTGCGCGGTTACGGCGGCGAAGCTATACAACTTGAATGCCGATCAAATCGCGCATGCGCAGGGCCTGGCCGGCAGCATGGCCAGCGGAATTTCGGAATACCGGATCGACGGTTCGTGGAACAAGCGCATGCATCCCGGTTGGGCAGGCGTAGGCGGCATCAGCGCGGCGAGTCTGGCGCGCGGCGGTTACGTCGGCGCGAGCGAAGTGTATGAGGGCAAATACGGATTGTTCAAGACGCATGCAGCCAGCGGTGCCGAATTCAACCTTGGCGCACTGACCGATCAATTGGGCAGCGTGTGGCGCCTGCAAGAGGCCGCGATCAAACCGCTGCCAGCCTGCCACCTGCTGCATGCGTGCGTCGATTCCGCGCTGGCGCTGCAAGCGCGAGCACAACCTGATGCCCGACGATATCGCCGAAGCGTGCGCGTTGCTGCATTCCACGACCTTTCGCATGGTTTGCGAGCCGGTCGAGTTGCGCAAGCGTCCGCCATCCGAAAATATCGCGCAGTTCAGCGCGCAGTTCGTGATCGCCGCGTGCTTCGTCCGCGGGCGGTTCAGTTTTGCGGAGCTCACGCCGGAAGCGCGTGCGGACGAGGAGATACTTGGCGCTGGCACAACGCGTCTCCTATGCAGAGTATCCGGAGTCGCGGTTCCCGCAATACCTTTCCGGTGGGGTGACGGTAAAAACGAAAGATGGCCGCATGCTCGAGCACCGGGAGGACATCAACCGCGGGAACGGCGAGCGTGCGTTGACGAATGCCGACACGATCGCCAAGTTCATGGAGAACGCAGAGTTACGGTCCTACCCCGCGATCGCGCGGAGCGAATACGCGACCTCGTTTTGGATTTTGACCGGTTGCCGGCACGCGAGCTGGCGCGGGGATTGAGCGCGCAGTAGAGCTTTTGGCGATCATAGAGTAGTTTTGGATCAAAGTGATGCTGCAAGACTCCCGTCCTCAACCGAAGTGAGCAATGGAGAAATGTTCATGAGCGTATCCCCTGAATTCGACGTAATTGTCGTTGGCTGCGGCGGGGCAGGGATGGCCGCGGCATTGGCGGCGCAGGAAAAGGGCGCCCGGTCTGCATGCTGGAGCGCGCTGCAAAGGACGAATCCGGCGGCAATACGCGCTATACCGGCGCATGGATGCGCATGAAGTCCGTGGAGTCGGTGTCATCGGACTTCGAAGAGCACTTCGCGGAAAACGCGGGCGGCTATCTCGATCCGACCGTCATTGCGGAAACGGCGCGCGATCCCGAGTCCTGGTCCGCCGCGGCAAAGTCCGCAAGCTTTGTCGATCCGAACGTCGTCGCCGCTCTGGCCGACAACGCGCCGCCTACGCTGGCGTGGGCTGGCGGCTATGGGGTTAAGTTTGTAACGCTGGACGTGCCCTTTCCGACTTCCGTTCAGCCGCGCATCAGCCCCAATGGCGGCGGCCTGGCGCTGCTCGAGGCCTTTGTTCCCGCATTTCTTTCGAGGGGTGGAACCATCCGCTATGACTCGGCGGCTGACGCGCTTTGTATGAGCGCAGACGGTTCGGTCGAAGGCGTACACGGGATCGGGCAAGCCAATCGTCCGTTCAAAGTGACCGCCGGCGCCGTGATCCTCGCCTGCGGCGGCTTCGAAGGCAACGCCGAAATGCTGAACCGCTACATGGGCCCGCGCTCAACTTATTTGCGCGCGATGTCGCGCGGCGGCTATTACAACAAGGGCGAGGGCATACAGATGGCGCTGGATATCGGTGCCGCGCCTTGCGGAGATTTTGGCAGCTGCCATGCTTCGCCGATGGACCCGAGATCGAATCGCGCGGGGCCGTCGATGTACATCTATCCGGTACGGGATCCTCGTAAACAAGGAAGGGATGCGCTTCACCGACGAAGGGCCAGGGCCGACCGACGAAACGTATGAGGGCGTTACGCGGAACATTTACCGGCAAACGTCGGGCATCGCGTGGACGATACTGGACGCGAAGCTCAAAGACATACCGCATCAATCGGTGGCGATTCGCACAGAGCATCCAGCAATCGAGGCGCCGACGATTGCGGGACTCGCGGGCAAGATCGGCATCGACCCCGAGATGTTGGAGCAGACCGTGCGAGAGTACAACGCCGCGTGCCGGTCAGGCACCTTCGATCCCCTGAAACTCGACGGCCTCGCAACCAAGGGTCTTCATCCGCGCAAATCGAATTGGGCAAGACCGATCGATTCGCCGCCCTACAAGGCCTATCCGATTATTTCGTCTATCGTGTTTACATTCGGCGGACTGAAGACCGATGCGATCGGCCGGGTCGTGAACAAGCAGGGCGACGCGATACCGGGGCTGTATGCCGTCGGCGAAACCCAGGGGCTTTACTACGGCGCGTACACAGGTGCTACATCGGTGTTGAAAGGTTTGGTCTTCGGTCGTCTCGCCGGATACGATGCAGCGCAGCGCGCGACTGTTGATCGTTGAGTCTTCGGCTTCCACGGGTTATGGACTGCGAGACGCAAAACGCCACCCTGCGATTGTTTCTTGCGGCGGCAGGCATGCTCGTCGCCGTTTGCAGTGGCGCGGCGGCTTATCCGGACAAACCGATGCGACTGGTGGTCGGCTACCCACCGGGCGGAGCCAACGATCTTGTTGGCCGCCATGTGGCAAGAAAACTCAGCGAATTCCTGAATTCTCCGGTGGTGGTCGATAACCGACCGGGCGCCAACGGAATCATCGGTTGTGAACTCGTGGCGAAATCTGCGCCGGACGGCTATACGCTGCTGTTTGCCGGAATGACTCCGCTTGTGCTCAATCCGCTCACGTTTGCAAAGCTGCCCTACAAAACGCTCGCCGACTTCACAGGGATAACGGCGGTAGCCTCAGGCCCGGTCGTTATTGCCGTCCACCCGGGCGTGCAGGCGAACACTGTGCAGGAACTGATCGCGCTCGCCAAGTCGGCGCCCGGCAAGATTAATTTCGCGACCGTCGGCACCGGCGGCTTTACGCGCGTTAACTTCGAACTATTGAAGTCGACGGCCAAAGTCGACATTCGCTATGTTCCCTACAAAGGCGGGGCGCAAGCGATCACGGAGGTTCTCGGTGGCCACATCGAGGCAATCGCACTGGATCTCGCGCCGCTCATGTCATTCGTGAAATCCGGCAAGCTGCGCGGTCTCGGCATCACCAGCGAAAAGCGCAATCCGGAACTGCCGGCCCTGCCCACGATGATCGAGCAGGCCATGCCCGAAATGACTGGCGGCAACTGGTACGCGGTGCTAGGTCCCAGGAACTTACCCGCGTCCGTCGTTGCGACGCTTTACTCCGCACTGACAAAGGGGATGAACGCACCCGAGTCGAGAGAAAAACTTGCGGCCATGGGCGTGGAGCCCATGATCAGTGCGAATTCTCAAGCCCTCGCGAGGTTCATCACCAGTGAATTCAGCCGCTGGGAACCGATAGTGAAGGCAGCCAACATTCAATCGGAATGATCCAATCATGAAGATCTGCATTCAGAGCGGTACGCCTCTGGGAACTTCGGACATCTATCGTCCGTACTATGAATCACTGGTAAGGCACGCCAGAAAAGTCTGTCGCCCTGACACGGTGTGTGAGTTTCCCAATCTCGGAAAATCCTACCCTGGCGCAGGCCGGAGCAGAACGCATTTGCACTTCGTCGCTCACGAAACGATCAAGAGCGCCATGCGGGCCGAGACCGAAGGCTTTGATGTTTTCCTGACGCAGTGTCTCGACCTCGGATTCAATGAGTTGCGGGAGCTGGTCGATATCCCGGTCGTTTTCATGACCCAAGCCACGCTCGCTTACTACAGTCAGCTAGCTCCGAACTTTGCTTTTCTCGTCAACGGTGAACGGCTGCACTATTTTTTCGAGGAAATCGGCGAACGCTACAAAGTAAAGGATCGCATGGTGCCTGGCGGTTACGTAAGCTTCGCATTCACCGACTACGCGAACCTTTGGAACAACCCGCAGCCGTTTGTTGAAGAGTTCATGACGGTGGCCAGGGACCTGGCGCGCCGCGGAGCGACTTCTTTGTATCCCGCAGGGCTCTACCTCAGTCAGTGGTTGATCGACCAAGGCATCAGGGAAGTCGACGGCGCAATCATCATGGACCCGCTCGCTATCGGGATTAAGACAGCCGAGCTGATGGTGGACCTCGAAAGTGCGGGCATCAATCGGTACAAAAGCGGACGTTGGGCGGTTCCGTCCGACGAAGTGCGCAACATGCTGGCGAAGGAGCTTGGTTTGGAAAGGCTTACGAAGCCATGACCAGGCCGGCTGGAGTGTTAGTGGAGCGATCAAGAAACCGAGGATGAGCATGAAAATCTGGCACCAGAGTTTTACGACGCTGGCACGCGTTCCCGAGTACAACGAGAAGCTGCGCGCCCATATCAAGAAGGTCGTCCGCCCGGACACCGAAGTCGTCGTGCATGGCACGCATGCGGGCACGCACGACCATCGCCCCGGCGCGGGACCCAGCACCGATGTCGGCTACGCGTATATGCAGGCCTTGCACGCGCACCAATTTGCATACGCCGCCGTCCTCGCGGAGGAGGCCGGGTACGATGCATTTACGCTGGTTACAATACCCGAGCCCGGCATACGCGAGACCAGGAGCCTCGTATCCATTCCCGTGGTCGGATACGGCGAGTGCGCGATGTCACTGGCGGGACACCTCGGGCAAAAGTTCGGCGTGCTGTTGTTCATCAAGGAGATGATCCCGATGATCGAGAGCAACGTCGCGCGCATGGGTCTTACCAGCCGTTGTGCGGCGATCAGATACGTCGGATTTCCGTCCTCGGCAGTGCTGCCGACCAAAGATGCGCCTACGGACGTCCTCGACATATTTTTTGAAAACGCGCGCCGCCTCATCGCCGATGGGGCCGACGTCATCATCCCGGGTGAGGCGCCGCTTAGCCTCCTGCTGCATCGCGCAGGCATCAACCGTGTCGACGATGTGCCCGTGATCGAGGCTGTAGCGGCCACCCTCAAGACAGCCGAACTATTGGTCGACATGAAACAGCAACTCGGCGTATGGCGCTCAACGCGCGGTTACTACCAGGAAATTCCACCTCGCGAGCGGGTCAAGGAGTTGACCGAGCTTGTACGGAATTTCGAAGCTATTCTCGACCGCGGAGCAAACCACATGAGCGTCTTTCATCGCTCGCTTGCGGCGGTCGCCTGCGCAATCGCTTTCGCGGCGTTACCGCAGCGCGTGCCGATTACCCGGACCATCCGGTCAAAGTCGTAGTCCCATACAGCCCGGGCGGTCCCGCCGATCTATTCGGTCGCTTCGTCGCCGGGAAACTCACCGCCGTACTCGGGCAAACGTTCGTGGTCGAGAACAAGCCCGGGGCGGGCCTGGTGATAGGCGCGCAATATGCCGCGGCCTCCGCACCCGACGGGTACACGCTGTTCCTCGCGGCATCGTCCATGCTGGTCCCCACATCTTCGCGCGTGCGTACGCCCGCGGATAATCTCAAGGACTTCGCCTGCATATCGCTCGTCGGTTCGCTGCCGTTGGTGGTGATCGCGAATCCATCTCTTCCCGTTCGCAATGTGCGCGAGTTGATCGCGCTGGCGCGCAAGCACCCGAACGACATCAACTATGGCTCATCGGGCAACGGCAGCCTTACTCATCTCGCGGGCGAGCTATTCGGGCAGATGACGGGCGTCAAGATGGTCCACGTACCGTACCGCGGCATCAATGAGGCGCTGACGGATCTCATAGCCGGGCGCACGCAGTTGTCGTTTGCCGGCGCGCCGATCGCGCTCCCGCATGCGAAGACCGGCAAAGTACGTGCACTCGCCGTAACGAGCACCGCGCGCGCAGCAAGCGCTCCGGAATTGCCGACAGTCGCCGAAAGCGGGCTGCCTGGTTATGACGTGACGCCGTGGTAAGGGCTCGTTGCACCAAGCGCGACGCCGGCACCCGTCAGCAATAGATTGCATCAGGAAATCGTGCGGGTCATGCAACTGGCGGACCTCAAGGAGCGGTGGCTGAACTGGGGCGCGGATCCAACCTACAGCAAGTCACCCGAGGAATTTGCGGCCTTGATGCGGTCTGAGGCGGCGAAATGGGCAAAGCTGGTTGGCCAAGGTACTATCAAGCTGGAATGACCGGCCGAACGCATCCTACTCGGGCTTGATCCCCTGCGCCTTGATGACGCCGCTCCAGCGCGCGAGCTCGGATTTGATGTGACGCTCGAGATCTTCGGGCGACGTGCCGCGCGGCTCGAACCCCAGCCCTGAAAATCGCTCGCGCGTGTCGGCCGACTGCACGACGCGATTGATCGCCTGATTCAGGCGGTCGACGATCGGCCGCGGCAGGTTGGCCGGGCCGACGATGCCGAACCAGTTCACGACTTCGAAATCCTTGATCCCGCTTTCGGCGATGGTCGCGACCCCGGGCAAGAGCGGAGTGCGCGCCGCCGCGGCGACGCCGATCGCCTTGATCTTGCCCGAGCCCAGCATCGACGTGATGGACCCGAGCGCGGCGAACATGGTCGACGTCTGGCCGCCGATCAATCCGGTCAGCGCGAGGTTCGCGCCCTGATAAGGGATATGCACCATGTCGGTACCGGTGCGCGTCTTGAAGAATTCCATCGCGAGATGGGTGATCGCGCCGATGCCGGATGAGCCGTAGTTGATCTGGCCCGGCCGCGCCTTGGCGAGCGCAACCAGTTCTTTCGCTGAGCGCACCGGCAGCGACGGATGGATCACGAGCACCTGCGGCGACACCGCCATCAGCGTGATCATCGTAAAGTCCTTGATCGGGTCGTAGGGCGTTTTCGGCTGCAGCACCGGATTGATCGCATTGGGACCGGGATTCGCCAGCAGCAGCGTATAGCCGTCGGCCGGCGCGCGCACCACCTGCTCGGCGCCCACTGCGCCGCCCGCGCCGCCGCGATTGTCGACGATGACCTGCTGGCCGAGCGGTTCAGCCAACCGCTGGCTGACCACGCGCGCGATGATGTCGTTCGCGCCGCCCGGCGCAAACGGCACGACGATGCGGATCGGCTTGGCGGGAAACGTTTGCGCGATGACCGGCTGCACCGCGATGCCCAGACATGTCGCGATGAATACTCGTGATGCAGCGATGCGCGTGCTGGCCATTCGTTTTCTCCGGGGGGATTTTAGCTGGCGGGGAATTGCGTGTTATAAAGCCAACATACACAATCAAAAATCAACTGGCAACTCGCCTGCGCTGTTTTATGGAGAAAAGATGAGCAAGACCAATGCCGGCTTGAGCGTGATGGCCACCGCTACCGCCGAGGATTACAAGCGCGACCCGACGCGCTGGGGCAGCGCCGAAGTCGCCGCGCATTTTCCGGATTTCGCGCATCTCGACGTGCGCACCAAGGGCGCGGTCATCCGCTTGCGCCACGGCGGCTCGGGCCCGCCGCTGCTGCTCGTGCACGGCAATCCGCAAAATCACACGTGCTGGTACAAGATCGCGGCGCGCCTCGCCAAAAATTATCACGTGATCCTGCCCGACCTGCGCGGCTACGGCGACAGCTCGCTGCCCGAGCCGGGCACCGACCATATCAATTACAGTTTCCGCGCGATGTCGGAAGACCTGCTGGAAATCATGGACCAGTTGGGCTACGAGAAATTTTTCGTCGCGGGCCACGATCGCGGCGCGCGCACGACGCACCGCATGTGCATGGATCATCCCGAGCGCATCATCAAAGTGTGCCTGATGGACATCGTGCCGAACCATTACGTGTGGACGCACACGACCAAGAACTGGGCGATCGGCACCTGGCACTGGGGCTTCATGGCGCAGCCCGAGCCGTTTCCGGAGCGCCTGATCAGCGCGGTGCCGGCCGAGTATTTCCTGAAGACCCGCATGGTGATACGCGGCGGCACGGGCCTGGGCTTTCTCACCGATTCGGCGCTTGCCGAGTACGTGCGCTGCTACACGCTGAAGACGATCACGGGCTCGTGCCGCGACTATCGAGCGACCGCCACGTGCGACTTCGTCATGGACACCGCCGACAAGGACAAAAAGCTGGCCATGCCGCTGATGCTGCTGTGGGGCGCGCGCGGCCACCCACCCGAGCGCGCGCAGGAGTTTCTCAACATCTGGAAGCAATACGCAACCAATATCTCTGACGTGGGAGCCGCTGCCGGCCGGCCACTACATGCAGGAAGAAATGCCGGACAATATCTACGATCATTACGTGAAGTTTTTTGTTGCTTAATTCGTTATTCGAGGAGATCACATGGCGTCGCAATTCAAGTTGTGCAGTTTCAAGACCTGCCCGTGGGTGCAGCGTGCCGCAATCGTGCTGCGGGCCAAAAACGTGCCGTACGAAATCACGTATATCGACCGCAACAAGCGGCCCGACTGGTTTCTGGCGGTATCCCCGCATTCCAAAGTGCCGGTGCTGTTGGTCGACGACAAGGATGCGCTGTTCGAATCGAACGCAATCGCGGAATTTCTCGATGAAACGGCCGCGCCGCGGCTGCACCCCGAAGACCCACTGGCGCGCGCCCGCAACCGCGCGTGGACCGACTACGTGACGACATTCGCCTCGGCGATCTCCACCACCGCGTACTCGGACTCCGAGGAAGAGTTTGCGACGCGCGCCGCGAAAATCGCTGACCCGTTCTCGAAACTGAACGACGCGCTTGCGAAGCGCGGTAACGCCGGACCGTATTTCAACGGCCCGAAGTTTTCCCTCGTCGATGCCGCGTACGCGCCGTTCCTTCAGCGCTACACTTTCATGGACCGCATCAAGCCGCTCGGCATCATCGAAAAATTCCCGCACCTGGCGGCGTGGCGCGACGCGCTGCTCGCCGCGCCTGCGGTGAAGGCATCGACGGTGCCGAATATCGAAGCGGTATGGCAGGAAGGGCTGATCACGCGCAAGCGCTGGCTGAAGAAATTCGTGTCCGAGAGCGTGATGGGCGCGGACGCGGTGGCCTAGCGCATAAGGCGGTTATTCCGCCTGCAAGCCCAGCTTCTGCACGACCTTTGCCCAGCGCGCAACGTCGGCCGTGAGGATGCGCGCGAATTCTTCCGGCGTGGTCGACCGAGCATCGACGCCCTGGCTCGCGAGCTTTTCGCGCGTGTCGGGCAGCGCGAGTATCGCGGCGATTTCCGTGTTGAGGCGCTGCACGATTTCGGGCGGCATGCGCGCGGGCCCGACGAATCCGTACCACAGGCTCGCTTCGTAGCCGGGCAGGCCTGATTCCGCGACGGTGGGCAGATCGGGCAGCGCCGGCGAACGCTGCGCGCCGGTCGTGGCCAGCGCGCGCAGCCGGCCCGTGCGCACATGCGGAATCACCGACAGGCTGGTGCCGAAAGTCATCGAGACCTGGCCGCCCATGAGGTCCGACACGGCCAGCGACATGCCCTTGTACGGGCACATGCACCATCTTTGTCCCGGTCATCGAATCGAACAGCGCGCCGGCGAGATGGCCCGACGCGCCGACACCCGACGACACATAAGTCAGCTGTCCGGGGCGCGCTTTGGCGACCGCGATCAGTTCTTTGACATTTTTCGCGGGTAGCGACGGATGCACGGCGAGCACGAGCGGGCCCGCGCCCGCGAGCGTAATCGGCGTGAAATCCCTGATCGAGTCGAACGGCAGTTTCTTGTACATGCTTGCATTGACCGTGTGCCCGCTCGGAATGAGCGTGAACGTATAGCCGTCAGGGGCCGAGCGTGCGGCTGCTTCCGTGCCGACGATGCCGTTGGCACCCACGCGGTTTTCCACTATGACCTGCTGCTTCAGGCGCTCGGTAAGCTGTTGCGCGACCGACCGGCAGATCACGTCGTTGCCGCCGCCCGGCGCAAAGATCGAAATGATGCGGACCGGTTTGGCCGGATAGGCGCTTTGCGCAAATGCGGTTAAGGTTGAAAGCAGCATTAAAGCAATCGCGATGCTTGTTCGTGCATTCAGCATACTCAGCCCAATCTTCTTATTTGTTCAATCGCCCGACTTGATGCCGGCGGCCTTGATGACTTTCTGCCAGCGCTCGATGTCGCTTTTGAGCGCATCTCGAAATTCGGCCGGCGGCCCGCCCGCGGGATCGATGCCCGCGCTCGCCAGCCGTTCTTTCATATCGGCGGTCCGCAACAGTTTCGCGACTTGGGTGTTCCACAGCGTCACCACGTCTTTCGGCAATCCGCGAGGTCCCCACATGCCGTACAGCAGCGGCGCGTAATAGCCGGGCACGGTGTCCGCGATCGGCGGGACGTCCGGCATCGCACTCGAGCGCGCTTTCGAAGTCACGCCAATTGCGCGCAGCTTGCCGGATTTGGCATGCACGGCAGTCGATGGCGTGCTGCCGAAAATGACTTGCAACTGCCCGCCGAGCAGATCGGTCAGCGCGGGGCCGGTGCCTTTATACGGAATATGCGTCATGCGCACGTTGGCCAGCAGCTCGAAGTACGCGGTGATCAAATGCGAGAAGCCGCCAGTGCCGCCGCTGCCGTAATTGAGCTTGCCGGGATTGGCCTTCGCGTATTCGACAAGTTCTTTCACGGTTTTGATCGGCACCGCCGGATGCACGACCGCCAGCGAGCTTGCTTCGCCGGCCATTACGATCGGCGTGATGTCGTTGACCGGATCGTACGGCGGTTTGATGAGCGCGACGCCCGTTGTATAAGCGCCCGACACGAAAGCGAGCGTATAGCCGTCAGGCACCGCGCGCACGGCCATTTCCGAGCCGATCGCGCCGCCCGCGCCCGCGCGGTTGTCGATCACGACGGACTGGCGGAAGGTCTCCGACATTTTCTGCGCGACGATGCGCGCCACGATATCGGCACCGCCGCCGGGCGCGTACGGCACGATGATCCGGATCGGCTTCACCGGATACTTCGCCGGCTGCGCCAGCGCGCCGGCGGACGCGCCGAGAGCCGCGAGTGTAAATATAGCCAGCAGTGATTTGCGCATTACCGCTTGCTACATCACCGAACGCACAAGCCCGCCGTCGACACGGATGGTGGTGCCGGTCATGTAGCTCGCCTTGCCCGACGCGAGGAAAGCCACGAGGTTCGCGAGCTCTTTGGGGTCGCCGATGCGGCCGAGTGAAGTTTCCTCCGCGCGCTGCGCCAACGCCGCTTCGAGCGTAATGCCGAGTTCCTTCGCGCGCGCCGTGACGTTGCCGAGCATGCGTTCGCTCAGCAACGAGCCCGGGCACACGTTGTTGACGAGAATGCCATCGCGGCCGACTTCATCGGCGAGGCTTTTGGCGAACGCCACCACGCCCATGCGCGTGGCGCCCGACAGCGCGAGGTTCGGTATGGGCTGATAAACGGTGCTCGCCAGGATGTTGACGATGCGCCCGCCGCCCTGTTTTTTCAAATGCGGTATCGCTTCGCGCGACATTCGCGCGAAATACAGCAGCGAGCGCTGCACGGCGGTCGCCCATTGCTCCTCCGTCGCGCTCAGCGATTTCGCGAGCGGCGGCCCGCCCGAATTGTTAACCAGAATGTCGAGACGGCCGTACTGCTTGACGGCGGCGGCGACGAGCGCCTGGATGGTCGCGTGCTGCTCGAGGTCGCCTGCGTACGCGTACACGTCCGCGCCGGTCTTCGCCTTGATCTCCTGCGCCGCGCGCTCGAGATCGGCGGCGGTGCGGCTGCACATGACGACTTTCGCGCCTTCGGCGGCGAGCACTTCGGCGCAAGCGCGGCCCAAGCCCTTGCTGGCGCCGCCGACGATCGCCACCTTGCCTTTTAATTCCAGATCCATGGTTGCTCCTCGTTCAGTAGCCGCCATGTTAGCGCAGGTCGGCGCTCGCGGCTGCCGATGACGAGGTAATATGCGGCTGTCCATTCCAGGCAGGCCGCATTTTTCATGAGCGTCGATCCGGCAGTCAATCCGCGCACCGCGCGACTGCTCGAAGGGCCGATCGTGCCGACACTGCTCAAGCTCGCGGCGCCCCAACTCGTTCTGCTGCTGATGCAGTCGTCGATCGGCTTGATCGAGGCGTACTGGGTGGGTCAGCTGGGCACCGACGCGCAGGCCGGCGTCGCGCTGGTGTTCCCTGCGCTGATGCTGATGCAGATGATGTCGGCGGGCGCGATGGGCGGCGGCATCTCGTCAGCCATCGCGCGCGCGATCGGCGCCCGGCGCCAGGCCGATGCCAATGCGCTGGTCGTGCACGCGCTGATCATTTCCGGCGCGCTGGGCCTGACGTTCAGTATCATCATGCTGACGGCGGGGCGCGCGCTGTACACGCTGATGGGCGGGCACGATGCCACGCTCGAAGCGGCGCTCACGTATTCCAATGTGCTGTTCGCCGGCATCGTGCTGCTGTGGATATTCAACGCGCTCGCGAGCGTGCTGCGCGGCACCGGCAACATGGCGCTGCCGGCGATCGTGACCACCGTAGGGGCGCTGCTGGTAATCCCGTTGTCGCCCTTGCTGATTTTCGGCTGGGGGCCGTTTCCGCGCTGGGGTGTCGCAGGGGGTGCTGCGGCCGTGTTGCTTTACTACGCGGGAGCGATCCCGTTTCTGGCGCGCGCGATCTGGTCCGGAAATAATGTGGTGCGCCCGGCGTGGCACGCGACGCGCATACGCAGCGATCTCTTGTATGAAATCCTGCGCGTGGGTTTGGTCGCCGCTGCGATCACGGTGACGACCAACCTGACGGTCGCGCTGACCACCGGCATCGTCGGCCGCGCGGGATCGGCAGCGATCGCCGGCTACGGCGTTGGCTCCCGTCTCGAATACCTGCTGATTCCGCTTGCCTTTAGCCTCGGCGCGCCGCTGGTGGCGATGGTGGGAACATGCATAGGCGCGGGCAGGCAGGCGCGCGCGTTGCGCGCCGCGTGGCTGGGCGCCGCGATTGCCGGCACCGTGGCGGAATGCGTGGGACTCACTGCTGCGTTGTACCCGGCGAGCTGGATGAGTCTGTTCAGTGCCGACCCGGTTGTCATCGCCAGTGGTTCGCAATATCTGCGCATCGTCGGCCCGTTTTACGGGTTCTTCGGCGCCGGCATGGTGCTGTACTTCTCATCGCAGGGCGCGGGCCGCATGACGTGGCCGCTGGTAGCGGGATTGTCGCGTCTCACGGTGGCCGGCGCGGGCGGGTGGCTCGCGTATCTATTGGACGCAGGACATCGGCGCGGTGTTTGCCGCTCTCGCCTTGGCGCTGGTCGTATTCGGCACTGTCATGGGCGGCGCGCTCAAGCTCGGCGCATGGGGGGCGGCGCCGCCGGAGCGCCGCGCGTAGCTGCATGCGTTGTGGCAAGACGACTTGCGGTATGCTGGCGGTGTAGTTCAACGTCGTTTAAAGGAGATTTTCGTATGGCTGCACTTCAGGCAGGAACCGCGGCGCCGGATTTTACGCTGGCATCGCAGGCAGGGGAGAAGATCACTCTCAGCAGTTTCAAGGGCCGCCGCACCGTGGTGTCGTTTCTGCCCTTTGCATTCACCGGCGGGTGAAAGAATCAAGTCAGCGGGTTCCGTGAGAACTACGCCCAATTCAAAGCGCTCAACGTCGAAATCCTGCAGATCAGCGCGGATACGGTGCCGAGCCTGAAAGTCTGGATGGAGCAACTGGGCGGCCTGCCGTTCCCGCTCCTGTCCGATTACTGGCCGCATGGCGCGGTCGGCAAAGCCTATGGCATCTTCAACGAGGAACGCGGCATGGATGCGCGCTCGGCGTTCGTGCTCGATGCGCAAGGCGTAATCCGCTACTCGCAGGTCTATGCGCCGGGCACCATTCCGGAAAGCAAGGAGCTGCTCGAGCAGTTGCAGAAGATTTAACCGCGTCACCGGCAATGGGTAAGGATGGCATGACTGCCATCCTCTCCCGCTGCATCACTCCTTCTTCGATTCCAGCATCGCCTTCAGCAACGTCTCGGGCTCGTGCGCGCCCGACACCGCGACCTTGTGGTTGAAAATAAAAAACGGCACGCCGCTGACGCCGCTTTGGCGCGCCTCGAGATCGCCGCGCAGGATCTCGTCCTTGTCCTCATCCGAGTCGAGATAGTCTTCGAGCAGGTCGCGTTCGAGTCCGCGCGCGTTCGCCGATATCGGCAAGTGTTTTCCGGTCGGTCAGGTTGGCGCCTTCCTTGAAATAACCGGCGAACAGGCTTTCCGCGACTTCGTCCTCGTGCCCGTGTTTCGCGCCGTAGAGCATGAGCCGGTGCGCGTTCACGGTGTTGGGCTGCACCTTGATGTCGTTGAAAGCGAAATCGATGCCGACTTCGCGGCCGACGGCGGCGACGCGTTCGTATTTGTTGCCGGCCGGGCCCCATTTGCGCTCAATGTACGCCTGGCGCGAGATTCCTTCCTCGGGCAGATCGGGGTTCAACTGAAAAGGCAGCCAGCGCACGGCCGGCGGTTCCTCATCGGGCGCCTGTTCCCGGTACATCCGCAGCGCGGATTCCAGGCGGCGCTTGCCGATGAAGCACCAGGGTCAAACCACGTCGGAGACGATGTCGATGGTGAGCTTGGGTTTTGCGCTCATGGGATTTTCCTTCAGATACGGGAGGTTTCGAGTCTAGCGCCGGGCGCGCCGCGCGTCGAGACGGTAGCGGAATTTTATCGTTGCATGCGCAGCTGGCGCGCAGCCTCCGCCGCGCGCGCATCATCGATCTCGCGCACGACGCTCTTGAGATCGACCGGCGGCAGGACGCGGTCAAAGCGCCCGGTCAGGGGGACGTCCGGAGTCAACCGGCCCTGCTCGTATAGCGCCCAGATTTCCTTCCCATACTCAGTCACCAGCAACTCCGGCGCGCTGCGGCCGAAATAATTCGTGAGGTTGGCGACGTCGCGTTCGAGCATGTCGCGCGCGTGATTGTTGCCCGCCGCGTCGACGGCCTGCGGCAGGTCGATGATGACGGGGCCCGCCGCGCCGAGCAGAACGTTGTATTCGGAAAGATCGCCGTGCACGATGCCGGCGCCCAGCATGCGCACGACTTCCCGCATCAACAGCGCGTGGTACGTGAGGGCCTCTTCGGCGGAAAACTCGAGGTCGTTGAGCCGCGGCGCGGGTTCGCCGTGCGCGTCGGTCACGAGTTCCATCAACAGCACGCCTTCGTGAAAATTGTACGGGGCGGGCACGCGCACCCCGGCGGCGGCAAGCCGGTACAACGCGTCGACTTCGGCGCTTTGCCACGCCTCTTCCTGGACCTTGCGTCCGTAGCGCGTGCCTTTTTCCATCGCGCGCGCGCGGCGGCTGTTCTTGGTCTTGCGGCCTTCGGTGTAATCGACGGCCTGGCGAAAACTGCGTTTGTTGGCCTCCTTGTAGACCTTGGCGCAGCGTATGGCGTCGCCGCAGCGGACGACGAATATCATCGCCTCCTTGCCGCTCATCAACTGGCGGATTACCGCGTCGATGAGCCCGTCCTCGACGAGAGGTTCGAGGCGCTGGGGGATTTTCATCGCGCCATTATGGGGCTTTTAGCGCGCGCGGCCGCTCGATATTTACCTGACCGGCGATTAGGACTACGATGACCGTTCGAGTCAGCGCGGCACCGCGAACATCACACGCCGCGCGATTTCACTAATGGAGGGGGAGATGAAAAAAGACGGTTTCGATCGCCGCGATTTTCTGAAAAGCGCGGTTGCCGGCGGCGCTGCCGCGGCGGCAGTCAGTGTTCCGCAGTCCGTATCCGCGCAGCCGACCCCTGCGCCATCCGCCACCGCATCGCCAGGGTACGCATTCCTGAATCCGGAAGAGGCCGCGTTCGTCGAGGCCGTGGTCGATCACATGGTGCCCGCCGATGAACTGACGCCCAAGGGCACCGACATTGGCCTCAATATTTTCATCGACCGTTCGCTGGCCGGCGGCTGGGGCAAGGGCGACCGCCTCTACATGCAGGGACCGTGGAAACCCGGCGTGCCGAGCCAGGGATATCAACTGCCGCTGACGCCGGCGGAGCTGTACCGCAACGGCATCGCGGCGGCGAACGCGCACTGCGTCAAGACGTACAAGAAAACGTTCGACAAGCTGACCGAAGCGCAGCGCGAGGAATTTCTGCTGGCGCTGCAGGCAGGCAAGGTGACGTTCGAGAACGGCCCGCCGGCGCGAGTGTTCTTCACCACGATGTACCAGACCGTGATGGAAGGCATGTTCGCGGACCCGATGTACGGCGGCAACAAGAACAAAGCCGGCTGGAAGCTGATCGGTTTCCCCGGCGTGATCGCGGTCAACTATCAGAACATCGAGAAGTACCGCGATAAGGCGTTTCCGATTAATCCCGTCGGCATTTCGGACATGAGCTGAAAGAATGATATGGCGAAAAAACTGAAAGAAGTCGATGTCGTGCTCGTTGGTCTGGGCTGGACGGGCGGCATCCTCGCGAAGGAACTGTCGGCGGCCGGACTGAAAGTCGTCGCGCTCGAGCGCGGCACCATGCGCACCACCGAAAACGATTACTCGGTGCCGCACGTGCGCGACGAGCTGCGCTTCGTGCACCGCCACGATCTCATGCAGAACACCGCGCGCGACACCTTGACGGTGCGCAACAACGTGTCGCAGGAAGCGCTGCCGATGCGGCGGTTGGGATCGTTCCTGCCGGGTGAAGTCGTCGGCGGTTCCGGCGTTCACTGGAGCGGCCACACGTGGCGGTGGACCGATGAGGAATTCAAGATCCGCTCGTTGTACGAGGAGCGCTACGGCAAGAAATTCATTCCCGAGGACATGACGATCCAGGATTGGGGCATCACGTACGCGGAGCTCGAGCCGTATTACGACAAGTTCGAATACACCGCGGCGGTGTCCGGCAAGGCGGGCAACATCAAGGGGCAATTGCAGCCGGGCGGCAATCCGTTCGAAGCGCCGCGCGCGCGCGAGTATGCGCTGCCGCCGCTGACGCCGATTCTCGCGAGCCAGGTGTTTTCGGAGGCCGCGAAGAACAATGGCTATCATCCGTTTCCGCGTCCGAGCGCGAACGCGTCGCGCGCGTACACGAATCCCGACGGTTCGCATTTCGGCGCCTGCCAGTATTGCGGCTACTGCCAGCGCTTCGGCTGCGAAGCGAACGCGAAGGGCAGCCCGCACATGACGGTGATCCCGATCGCCATGAAGAATCCGAATTTCGAATTGCGCACGAGCACCTGGGTCACGAAAGTCCTGAAAGACCCGAGCGGCAAGCGCGTAACCGGCGTGCTGTACACGAATACGTTGAACGGCGAAGAGTTCGAGCAGCCCGCGGGCATGGTCGCGCTGACCGCGTACGCGATCAACAACGTGCACCTGATGCTCTTGTCGGGCATCGGCCAGCCGTACGATCCGGTGAGCCAGCAGGGGGTGGTCGGCAAAAACTATTGCTACCAGACCGGCGCTTCGGCGACGCTCTTCTTCGAGGGCCGTCATTTCAATCCGTTCATGAACGCGGGCGGATCGAACGCCACCATAGACGACTTCAATTCGACGAACGTCCAGTTCGACCGCGCGAAAGCCGGTTTCATCGGCGGCTATAACGTCGGCTCGGGTTTCAACACTGCGCTGCCGATCGGCTACCGGCCGGTGCCGCGCGGAACGCCCGCGTGGGGCAAGGCGTGGAAGTCGGCGACGGCCAAGTGGTACCAGACCGCGATGAACATCAACGCGAGCGGCGCCGTGATGTCGAATCGGTACAACTATTACGATCTCGATCCGACCTATCGCAACGCATTCGGCCTGCCGCTGATGCGCATGACGTTCGATTACAAGGAGAACGAGCACAAGATGGGCAGGCACGCAGCGGAAATCATCAACAACCTCGCGAAGTCGATGAATCCCACTGCGCTCAACACCGCGATCGCGCGCACCGAGCCATGGACGGTCGTGCCGTACCAGAGCACGCACAATACCGGCGGCACCATCATGGGCACCAATCCGAAGAACAGCGTGCTGAACAAATATCTGCAAAGCTGGGATTGCCACAACCTGTTCGTTATCGGCGCGAACGTCTTTGCGCACAACAATTCGTACAACCCGACCGGTCCGGTCGGCGCGCTTGCGTACTGGACGGCGGACGCGATCAAGAACCGCTACATGAAAAATCCCGGCCCGCTGGTGTCCGCATGACGCGAACCGCATTGATATTGATCGCAGTCACCGGCGCATTGACCGTCGGCTCCGCGCACGCGGACGTAAAGCGCGGTGAGAAATTGTTCGAAGAATGCCGCGCGTGCCACGCGGTCGAGCGCGGCATTAACGGCGTCGGGCCCGATCTGCACGGCGTCTTCGGACGGAAAGCCGCTGCGCTCGATGAATTCCGCTACTCGCCCGCGCTGAAAAAAAGCGGCATCACGTGGACGCGGCAGACGCTCGATGCGTACGTGGCCGATCCGCAGAAAGCGGTGCCGGCGAACCGCATGCCGTACGGCGGGATGCCGGAGGCGAAGGATCGCGCGGATTTGCTCGAGTACCTGCAGCAGGCATTCAAATGACGGCATTGCCGTCATCCCGGCGCAAGCCGGGATCCAGGGCGCTCTAATTCTTGTCCTGGATTCGGCCTGCGCCGGAATGACGAACCTAAATCACTTTCCGTTCGCGACGCTCCTGCGCTAATGCGTCATGCCCGCGTAGGCGGGCATCCAGAGCGCATTAATTCTTTTCCTGGATTCCGGCCTGCGCCGGAATGACGAACTTAGATCACCTTGCGTTCGCGCAGCGAACCGATCTCCGCGTCGCTGTAGCCGAACTCGCGCAGGATCTCATCGTTGTGCTGGCCGCGTTCCGGCGTGGCCATGCGCAGCTTGGGCGGCTTCGTGCTGCCGACATTCACGCCCTGCGCCACGAGGTTCAGGCGGCCCAGCTTCGGGTGTTCGACCGGTTGCGCAAGGCCGAGATGCTTGACCTGCGGATCGGCGAACATCTGATCGATAGTGTTGATCCGGCCGCACGGCACACCCGCCTTGTTGAGCAGCTCGACCCACTCGGCGCCCGGGCGCTGAGCGATCTTCGCCCCGATTGCTGCGTTGAGCGGACCGCGGTTTTTCGAGCGCAGCTTGAAGTCAACGTAGTCCGGGTTCTGAATGAGTTCCGGCAGCCCGATCGCGTTGCACAAGCGCGGGAACATGGCGCCGGAGCCCGAAATGTTGATGTAGCCGTCGGACGTTTTGAATACGCCCTGCGGCACGGCGGTCGGATGATCGTTGCCAGCTTGCTTTGCCACTTCGCCGCTGATCAGATAGCGCGCCGCCTGGAAATCCATCAATGCAACCAGCGCCTGCACGAGCGAGGTGTTCACCCACTGGCCGACGCCCGTGCGCTCGCGCTGCAAGAGCGCCACCAGAATGCCGAACGACAGATACACGCCCGACCCGCTGTCCGAAATCGCGATGCCGACGCGCGTCGGCTCAGTACCGGGCATGCCGGTGATCGACATCAGGCCGCTCATGCCTTGTGCGATCTGATCGAGTCCCGGCCGTTTTGCATACGGGCCATCCTGGCCGAAGCCGGAGATGCTCGCGTAGACGAGGCGCGGATTGGTTTTCTTGAGCGTCTCGTAATCGATGCCGAGGCGGTGCTTGACGTCGGGACGATAGTTCTCGATCACGACGTCGGCCTTGTCCGCCATTTTCTTGAAAATCGCCACGCCCGCCGGGTCTTTGAGGTTCAGCGTCAGGCTGCGCTTGTTGCGATGCAGATTCTGAAAATCGGAGCCGTGGCGCAGGTCCCACGCGTTGTCTTCGTCGCCAGGCTTGGTCAGTTCCTCAACCTTGATCACGTTCGCACCCCAATCCGCGAGCTGGCGCGCCGCCGTGGGTCCCGCGCGCGCGCGCGTGAGGTCGAGCACGAAATACGGCGACAACGGCAGATCGTCTTTTGCTTCGGGCATAAATTCTCCAGGGGAATAGGGCGAGCCGCGGAGGAGGCACGGCGGCTGCGGGAAACCGAATTCTACTGATGAGCCGCGAGTACCTCAACGGCATTTTCTTTTCCGCCGGTTTTTTACGCCTGCTATGATCGCCGCATGCGCTCTGCTCGCGTACTGTCCGCAACACGATTTCGCGCGGTTTGGCTGGCGGGCGCTGCACTCGCGCTCCTTGCCGGCCCAACGTGCGCAGCCGACTATCCCGTCAAGCCGGTGCGATTCATCGTCGCGCTCGCCCCGGGCGGCGGCACCGATTTCGTTGCGCGCGTGCTCGCGGGCCGGCTGTCGGAAACATGGGGGCAGCAGGTCGTCGTCGACAACCGGCCGGGCGCCGGCTCCATCATAGGCGCCGAGCTGGTCGCGAAAGCCGTGCCCGACGGCTATACGCTGTTGCTGGGAACGAATTCGCTGCTCACCCAGCCCAGCCTCTTCAAGAACCTGCCGTACGACGTGACGAAGGATTTCGCGCCGGTGACGCTGGCGTTGCGCGCGCCTCTGCTGCTGACCGCACATCCTTCGCTAGGCGTCGCCAACCTCAAAGAGCTGATCGTGCTGGCACGCGCCAAACCCGGCGAGCTTTCTTATGCATCGCCCGCGCTCGCCACCACCGGGCACCTCGGCGGCGAGCTCTTCAAGCTCGTCACCAAGGTCGACATCGTGCACGTGCCGTTCAAGGGCGCGGGCATCGCGATCGCCAGCCTGCTCGCGGGCGAAGTGAAACTCATGTATTCGAGCCCGCCCGCGGTCGTCATGCACGTCAAGGCGGGCCGGTTGAGAGCGCTCGGCGTGACCGGTTCCAAGCGCGCCGCGCAGGCGCCCGAGATCCCGACGTTCGAGGAATCCGGCGTGAACGGCGTCGAAGCCTACGACAGCTATGGCGTGCTCGCGCCCGCGCGCACGCCGCGCGCGATCGTTGCCCGGCTCAACGCGAAGGTCATCGAGGCGCTCAATACTCCGGAAATCGCGAATCGCTTCGCGGTCACGCAGTTTGCCGAAGTGGTGGGCAGCACGCCCGAAGAATTCCAGCGGTTCATGCTCGCCGAAGTGGCACGCTGGGCGAAAGTGATCCGCGATGCCAATATCCGCGCGGAGTAGAAGTTGAAATCAATAAAACATTCGCCACAGAGGGCACAGAGTTCACAGAGGAAAGACAAATCCAAACGACGTGATTGATTTCTGTTTCGTGGCATTTCTCTGTGTTCTCTGTGTCCTCTGTGGCTTGCAGTTGAATTATTGAAAAACTAGTTCTAAACGCGGCCCGCGCTGATGCCGCCGTCGACCGCGAGCTCGATGCCGGTGATATAGCGTGCCTCTTCCGAGGCCAGAAACACCACCGCATTCGCCGTATCCCAGCCCGTGCCCATAAAGCCGATCGGCACTGCGGCATGGCGTTGCGCGATCAGTGTCGCCGCATCCCCGACGCCGAGCTGCTTGACGAGACGCTCTTCGACGAGCGGCGTGTGCATCGTGCCGACGACCACCGTGTTGCAGCGGATGCCTTTCTTGACATACGCCATCGCGGTGGACCGGCTGAATGCGGCAAGGCCGGCCTTGGCGGTGCTATAGGCGACATTGACGCGGCCTGCGACCTGATGGCGGAATCCCGCGATCGATGAGATGTTCACGATCACGCCCGACTTTTGTTTCTCCATCACCGGCAGAACGAACTTGCAGCCCATGAACGCCGTCTTGAGATTGAGGTCGAGCTGCGCGTCCCACACTTCTTCGGTCATCGAGACGGGATCGCCCGCGGCCGAGCCGCCGCAGTTGTTGACCAGGATATCGATGCGGCCGAACCGCTTTACGCACGCGTCAACCGCGGCGCGTACTTCGCCGGCGTCGGTCATGTTGCATTGCTGCACGGCGCAGACGCCGCCTTCTTTTTCGATCAGTGCGCGCGTTTCGTTGGCGGCGGCTTCCTTGAGATCGGTCGCGAATACCTGCGCGCCCTGGCGCGCGAGCAGCACCGCGGTGGCCTTGCCGTTGCCCCAGCCGGGACCGACGCTGCCCGCGCCGGCGACGAACGCAATCTTGCCTTTGAGATCGAGCATGGACGAATCTTTCGGGTGTGGGACGCCTAATTCACGTCGATGCCGACGATGTCGTCGGGCTCGAATTCGTCGGGAACCGTGCCGTCGCCTATGCCGGTAACCATCGCGGCGAGTTCGGCACTTTGCTTGACGAAATATTCGTCGCTGATGGGGTCATAAAAACGCTGGCCGATGGCGACATCGGCGAATTTGATGCGGTGGCGGGTGGGACCAGAAGTCATGCGAGCTCGCTCATTTTTTGCCGGTCATGGGCTGAAAATCCATGCGACCACACTATTCTACCTGCCTCCAGACCGGGCCTGCAGCCCGGCATGCTCAAACGTTTTACCAGCCGTCTTTAATTGATTTTCCGCGCATGCGGCATGAATGCGATCAATAGCGCGATCGCGAGTGCGCCGGCGACCGCCATGGCAGCCACCGCTTCGCGCGGCCCCAGCGCTGAAGCGAGCAGGCCGACCAGCATGCCGCCCGCGGTGGACAGCATCTGGCTCATGTTGAAGAGCGCCATCGTGCGGCCCCGGTATTCGTTTGACGAATACGACTGCACGACGGTATTCACGAGTGCGTTGGAGTAGACGTGGCAGTACCCGGCCACGATCATGATCGCGAGCGACAGCCAGTACCAGGGCGTAAACGCGAATACCACGATCACCGCCGCGTAGACGAGCGACGAGTCGAGCATGACTTTGCCGCGCTGAAGCTTGTGTCCCCACAGCGTGATCATGCCCGCGCTGATCAGCGCGCCTACGCCCATCGCGGCGAGCAGGAGCCCCTGGCCGCCCGCCCCGACACCGAGCAGGTCGCGCGCGAAGACCGGCAGCAATGTCGCGAACGGGAATATCAACAGCGACGTCGCCGTTGTGCAAAGGATGCCGGCGCGCACGGGCTCGTTGTGCCACGCGTAACGCCAGCCCATGACGATGCTGTCCAGGAACGGCTCGCGCTGTGCGCCTGGCGCGCGGACCGCGACCGGCTGCAGCATTGCCGCCCACGCCGTCGCCAGGAACAGGAACACGGCCTGCACGGCATAGGCGCCGCCGGTGTCTGAAAAAGCGATGAGCGCGCCGGCCAGCGCAGGCCCGAGCAGCCGCGCGCCATTGTAGATGATAGATGTGAGGCCGATTGCGTTGGTCAGGTATTCCATCGGCACCGTATCCGAGACCAGCGAAGTGCGCGCCGGGTGCTGGATCACCTGCATGATCCCCGCCAGCACGGCGGTCGCGTATACGTGCCACGGCTGGATCAGATGGGTAAAGATCAGCAACGCGAGCGCGGCAAAGAGCAGCGCATTAATTGCCTGCGAAACCAGCAGCAAGGTCTTGCGCGAATAGCGGTCGGCCGCGCTTCCTGCGATTGGCGAGAAAAACAGCAACGGAATGAACTGAACGCCACGCACGAGGCCGAGCTGCACGACCGAATCGGTGAGCTGATAGATGAGCCAGCCGCGCGAGAGCTCGTCCATCCACGTGCCGAGGTTGCCGAACATCTGGCAGCCGGTGACGAGACGGAATTCGCGGTAGTGCAGGGCCTTGAATGCGCGCTGATTGCGCAGCGCCGAGATGAAAGATTGCATCGCCCGCATTGTATCGGCTTGACGGCGGCGTGCGGCGGCCTGAAGCTATTGCGGCAACCGGGCGCATCACAGAAACCGCGGTTCGATCGAACGGAGGAGCAGCAAATGTCGCAGCGATGGATTGCAGCTATCGTTACCGCCGCGTGCACCAGCGCGGCGGCGCAAACGTTCCCCGACAAGGCCGTGCGCATCGTCGTGCCGTACCCGCCGGGCGGGTCGACGGACCTGGTCGCGCGTATTCTCGGCGAGGGCGCGACCGAGCTGCTGGGGCAATCGATCATCATCGACAACCGCTCCGGCGCGGGGGGCAGACGCGGCAGTGAACAGGCCCGCTTGCGGGATGTGAACGTCCGCGAGTCGGATGACGCACCGTGGATTCTAACGCGTCCGCGGCACACGTTTCCGGGGTCGCATCCCCTGAAGGGGTTCCCCTGCTCCGCCCTCCAACGGTGTGTCGGACGGTCGCGGTCGCGCGCGCAGCGCCCGACGGCTACACGCTGGTGGCGTGCACCGTCGGCACCTGCGCGATCGTGCCGAGTCTCGTCAAGAACACGGGCTACGACCTCGCGAAGGATTTCGTGCCCGTCATATTGTTCGGCGGGGTTGCGAACATATTCGTCGTGACGCCGACTTTTCCGCCGAAGAGCATCAAGGAACTCGTCGCGCTCGCAAGAGCGCGTCCCGGCGAGATCGTGTTCGGCTCGGGCGGCGTGGGCAACTCGCCGCACATGACGGTCGAGCTGCTCAAGTACCGCACGAAGATCGACATGGTGCACGTGCCGTATAAAGGCTCGGGGCCGGCGCTCATCGACACCGCCGGCGGGCAGGTCCAGATGATGGTGGAAAACGAACCCGCCATCGTCGCGCACATCAAAAGCGGCAGGCTGCGGGGGCTCGCCGGCACCGGGCCGCGGCGCTCGGCGGCGCTCGCGGACATTCCGACCATGCTAGAGCAGGGTTACGAAGACTTCGTAGTCGAGGCGTGGTTCGGCCTCATGGCGCCGGCGCGCACGCCGCGCGCGGCGGTCGACAGAGTTAAATGCGGCATTCAACACCGCGCTGCAGAATCCGCGCATCCGCAAACGGCTGGAGGAAGTCAGCGTGAACATCGCCGGCGGCCCACCGGAGAAATTCGGTGCGCATATGAAGACCGAGGGAGAGAAATGGGCGAACGTTATCAAGGCGAATAACATCACCGTCGAATAGCTTCGCGGCGGGCATGCAGCCCCGCTTCTTGTAATCCAATTTTTGCCTTCCAGGCGGAATTCTCGGAACGCCGGCATCGGTCGCCGGTCCAAATCTATTCGTCGACATCAGCGGTACTACGTGTGTCACCGCCGTGCCGACGGGTTCGTCTTATATGCACGCAGCCCGGTTTCCGGGCTGCTGCCTGGAACTACATTTCAATTACGCAAAGGAGCATCACCATGCAACCTCGCATAGATCTATTGAAAGCATCCCCCGAAGCCATTAAGCCGATGTACGCGATCGAGGCGTACCTGAAGAATTGCGGACTCGAGCACTCGCTGCTTTTGCTGGTCAAGATGCGCGCCTCGCAGATCAACGGCTGCGCGTATTGCCTCGACATGCACTCGAAGGACGCGCGCGCCGAAGGTGAAACCGAGCAGCGGCTGTATACGCTCGACGCCTGGCATGAGACGCCGTTCTTTTCTCCGCGCGAACGCGCGGCGCTCGCGTGGACGGAAGCGCTGACCCTGATTTCGGAAACGCATGCGCCCGACGACGTGTTCGAGGAACTGCGCGCGCATTTCTCCGAGCGCGAGATCGCGGACCTGACACTGGCCATCGGCGCCATCAACGCCTGGAATCGGTTCGCGATCAGCTTTCGCGTGGAGGTCGGCACGTACCAACCGGGAAAACACGCAGCGTCCGGAGCAGCTGCCCGGCACTAAGCGGGACCTGGCGGCCGGCGGCGTCGAAACGGAGTTTTTTATATTACGGCCACATCGCCCAACCGACCCGATCCGTCTCAGCTTTGAAGAAGTGCCCCTGAGTCGTCGTAACGAATAGCGTCGTCATGTCCGGCCCGCCGAAGCAGCAGTTGGTGGGTCGGATCGCGGGCACCGGATGCGTTTCGAGCACGCGGCCCGTCGGCGAAAATACCGTGATCATCGGGCCGGGGCCGGCGAGTTCCCAGCCATTGGTCGCGACGATATTGCCGTCGACGTCGAGGCACATGCCGTCGATGCCGCGATGCACGTCGCGATGGTCTTCGCCCCACGTAAATAGCGTCGTGTACTTGTCGAGGCTGCCGTCTTCCTTGATCGGATAGGCGCGCAGCTCGCGCGCGATCCCTTTCGTGTAATTGCTCTCGGCCACGTACAGCGTCTTCTGGTCCTGTGAAATCAGGATGCCGTTCGGCTGCGTATTGTCGAACGTCACGCGCGTGGTCGTGTACGTGCCGTCGGGCTGCGGATCGCAGCGCAATACGGACATGTCCTCGACCTCCATCTTCGAACCTTTGTCCCAGTTGCCGCTGTTGACCGGGTTCGTGAACCAGATGCGGCCTTTGCGGTCGACCGCGAGATCGTTCGGCGTGTTGAGTTTCTTGCCGCCGAGGTTGTCGGTGATCACCGTGTTCTTGCCGTCGGGATCGAAGCGCACGATCGAGCGGCCGCCCGAGCAGCAGCCAAACAGGTTGCCCTTTGCGTCATAGCACAGCCCGTTCGTGCGGTTGGTGCCTTCACGCGCGACCGTGATCTCGCCGCTTTTCGGGTCGTAGCGCATGATGCGGCTCGCCTGGATATGCGTGAAGTAAAGATGCTCGCCGTCCCACACCGGCCCTTCGGTGAGCGGTTTCGCCGGCGGCTTCATCAGTAATTCGAATTTCCACTGCTTCATATTTTTTCCCCTTAAAGCGCAAAGCTAGCCGCAGATGAACACAGATAAACGCAGATGCGAAATGCACTAATTTCCCGTCAGTCCGTGGATTTCCGGGAAGAACAGGTCCTTCCAGTCGTTCGGCCTCGTCTTGAGCGAGCCCGCCTTGTTCATGAAGATCACCGTCTTCATCACGTTCTGCGGCGTAATGGTGAACTGCGTCTGCGGGTCGTCGAGCATTTTCAATATGCTCTCGGGCGGACTTTTGTCCTTCGATTTCTTGATATACAGCTCGGCAGCCGCGCGCTTGTCGCGCGCGATGAAGTCATCGGCTTCCGCCAGGGCCGCGACGAACGCCGCATAGGTCTTCGGATTGGCGTCGCGAAACTTCGCCGTCGTCCAGATCATGAACAATGTCGCGGGCCCGCCCAGCGTGTCGTAGGAGTTGAGCACGGTCCGAATGCCCGGGTGTTCAAGCTGCTGGTACTGGAAGGGCGGGCTCGTAAAGTGGCTGTCGACCTCGCCTTTGCCTGACAACAGAAGCGCGGTGGCTTCGGGATGCGGCATCGCGATGGTCAGCGGATCGAGCTTCGTGTAATTGCCTTCGCCGAAAGCCTGCTCCGCCGCCATTTGCAGGAAGATCGCCTGCGCGGACGATTTTACGGCGGGCAATGCAATGCGGCTTGCCGGCGTGAAGTCGCGAATGGTTTTCACATTCGGATTGCGCGTATTCAGAAATATCGGCATCGCCGACAGGGCGGCCACGCCTTTCACGGCACCGCGCGTTTTCTCCCATAAGATCGCGAAGGGCGGAATGCCCCCGGAGACGAAATCAACGTTGCCGGAAAGCAGCGCATCGTTCATGCCCGCGCCGCCGGAGATCGTTACCCAGCTCACCTTGACATCGCCGAGGCCCGCGGCCCTGGCGTTTTTTTCCAGAAGGCGGTTTTGCTCCATCACGACGAGCGGCAGGTACGCGATGCCGTAGCTTGGGGCGATTTTGACTTCGGACACTTCCGCGCGCACGGCGCCGGCTGCTGATGCGAGCATCAGCGCGCACAGAAAAGAAGTTCCACGGTGCTTCATGACGCTCCTCCGCTCATCGCGTTGACTTCGATTTTCAGATCGCCTTTCTCCACCACAATGTGGCGCGGCCCGGCGCGTTTCGCCAGCTCGCGCTTCAATCGCGCGGCCGGCTCTTCGCATACATAGTCGGTGCGAGTGGCGCCGGCGGCCAGCATATCGTCAACCTGCGAGCCCGCATACATATAGCGCAGCAGGCGCTCGTCGTCGCTTGCGTGGGGATATTTGCGCCGTAATGCGTCGACCGCTGGCGCGGGCGGTTGCGGCTGCAGCGCGATGCCCGAGGCACCGTTCGCGACGATCCGGTCGAGCACGTTCGCGTCCACCGGCGCGAGCAGCTTGCCGTAATAACCGAGCGCGTATTTCTTGACCTCGTCAGGAACGGTTCGATAGCGCTCTTCCTGCACGACGTTCAGCACTGCCTGCGTTCCGACGAGTTGAGAAAAGGGCGTGACCATGACCGGCCAGCCGAGTTCGGCGCGCACCCGCGCACACTCGGCAAGCACCGCGTCGAGCTTGTGGCCGAGTCCTGCCTGCGCCAGTTGCGAGCGCATGTTGGACAGCATGCCGCCAGGAATCTGATGCTGATAGTGAAATGCATCATATTCGGCAGGCACGCCCAGAGGCAGGCCCGCCTGCGTGGCCACCCGCCGAAAATGATCGCTGATGCGCGCGATGCGCTCGTCGTCGAGGCTGATCGAATAACCCGCGCTGCGCAAATTGCGCGCGACCGTCTGCACCGCGGGTTGTGCGGCGCCGTTCGCGAGCGGCGCGATGCACGTGTGGAGCTGGTCGGCGCCCAGCCTCGCCGCTTCCAGATACAGCAGCGGCGCGAGCCCGGTCAGCGCATGGCTGTGAAACTCGAGTGGAATCGCTCCGCACACTTTTTTCAGCGCCGGCACGATGCTGCGCACGCGATCGAGCGTCAAGAGGCCGCTTGCATCCTTGAGCATGATCGCATCGACGTCGGCGCGTTCGATCAGTTCTTTCACCTTCGCCGCGTACATTTCATCGACGTGCACCGGGCTTTCACTGTAAACGACGGCGCCCACGGCGCGCGCGCCCAGCGTTTTGACCAGGCGCAGGCTGTCAACGATGTTGTCCATGTCATTCAGCGCATCGAACGCGCGCACGCTGCGGATGCCGTTGGCGATCAGGCGCTCGATCCAAAGTGCGTTGATGTCGTCGGGCAGCATGTCGAAGGACAGCACGCTCTTGCTGCGCAGATTCGCCTGCAGCGGCGTCGCGGTGACGCGCTCACGCATCAGGCGAATGCGCTCCCATGGATTTTCCTTCAGATGACGGATCGCAACGTCGAACTGCACGCCGCTCATGAGGTCGATCACTTCAAAGCCGGCGCGGTCGAGGTCCGCCGCGACAGGCAGCATCATCGCCGTCGTCATGCGCGTCGCCCATAGGCACTGGTGCCCGTCGCGCAGCGTGGTATCCATGAATTTCATTTCGCGCATCCTAGTCCTGCGGTCGTGTGAATCGTGAATACTCTACCGCATTTGCCGGTGCGGCGAAGGCAGGCGTCGCTGTGTGCGCTAATGTAAGACGTCGGCTGGCGGCCGCTGTGCTTTCGGCCGGCGCGCGTCGCCTATGTGCTCGCTGAAGTCGAATCGCTCGACGAGTCGCGCGATTTCAAGCGGCTCGCAGGATTGATGATGGTTCAAAGCCTGGTTACTACTTTCCCAGATGCTTATCGAAGAACCTGGCGATTTCCTCGAACGTTTCTTTCGCCTCGGGCGCCGTGTAGTCGCGGTACCACCCGCCGTGGGCCTGGCCTTCATGCACGTAAAGCGCCGCTTCAACGCCCGCCTGCCGCAGTTTGCGGTGCACGCGCACGGTGTTGCTCAACAGCAGATCGCGCGTGCCGGTGTTGAGTATCGTCGGCGGAAAGCCGGCCATGTCCCCATAGACGGGCGACAGCAGGGGATCCTTGAGATCGCGCCCGTTCGCGTACATGGCGGCGCGCACGTCGCAACTCGCCCCGTAAGCGACCAGCACGTTATCGACCATCGCATTGGTCTGAAACGAATCGCCCGCGCCCGTCAGGTCGGACATCGGCGTGCCCGGCGCGATGGCGCCCGGCAGCGGCAGTTTGTCCATCTTCGCTTTGAGCACCATGGAAAGTGTGAGCCCGCCGCCGGCGGATGAACCGATGATGCCCATATTTTTAGCGGGCGCCATTTTCTGCGCGGCTTTCCAGACGGTCATTGCGTCGTCGAGCGCCGCGGGGTACGGATGATCGGGCGGCATCCGGTAATCGACCGACAGCACTTTAATTCCGCCGAAGCCCGCCATCATGGTGGCCTCGCTCGTGCCCGATTCGCCGGGACCGTTCACATAGCAACCGCCGTGAACGTGGATCAGCAGGCGATTGGCGTTTTGCGGCGCGATGACTGCCGGCGTGAGCATGAACGCTTTCACGCCGTCGATCGTCACGGGCTCGATCTTTACTTTCAGTGCTTCGCGCATTGCCGGCAGGCCGCGCACGGCGCCTTCAGCCGTTTTGGCGACTTGCTCTTTCCATTCCTCGCTGGTCTTCGGGATCACGTTCCAGGTCGGGCTCAGCGGCCCGCCGATGATCTTCTGCATCTGTGGACTGACGGTCGTCGGGACCGGAATAGTGCGGGCAGGCACCTCGCGGGATTGGGCCGCGGCCCAATGCGCAAATCCGGCAGCACACAATGCGAACGCTACTCCATAGGTCGACGATGAAATGCATTGAAAGCCTGCCATGACTCCTCCATTTTTTCGGACGTGCGTGGAGGCAGATACTGGCTGCACCAGGAGGGTGCTGTCAAATTATCCATCGCGTCATCCGCGAAGACGCCGGCATTCAGACGGCATGGCGCTGCGCCGCAACGAACTTCAAGGGAAACCAAGGAAAGGATCGCGCTGCCTATCAGTCAATACAGATCAGTGCTCTGGCGCTGGCAACCCGCATCTCCATCAGGGACGCGCGGTTACGGATGCTTCACTGCGATTCGTCAGAATCCGAATCGTCGCTTATCAACGGAACTTTAGCGGCCGCAACTTTGGCATAATATTCTTCAAAGAATTCGCGGAATATAGCGAACGCATATCCGTTCATCTCGACGATTTTGACGCCCATGCAGGTATCGGTAATATGGACAACTTGAATTGTGCATCGGAGGAACCGTTGCGGAAAAAGCTCGCACTTCAAAACAACGACTGCCCCTGCCGGAAAAGTCGTATTGGACATAATCAGAAAGCCCTGGGCGCTCACGTTCTCAATGATGCAGGGTACCCAGGCGTCGCCGGATGACAGCCAACCGCTGCGGCGTAAAGGAATGCGGAACTCCTCGCGCATGTCTCTCGTCGGAGGCGCCGCAAACTCGGCACCGCATAACGCGACGCCGGCTTCACATCTGACCAGCTCTGCCATGAGTGCTCACCCTCAAAAATTCAACTGCACAGACCGTAGTTTTCTTTTCGTGACGTCATGAAACCGTACGACGCGATTTAGTGCGAGGAGGTTTGACACAAAAAATATATAACCAAGATCAAATAACGAGCGTTTGTAGGAACAAAACCTACAAATAATGTCACATTCATAAATTCCATTGGCATGAAACACCCGCGGCATTCGCTTGGACGCCGCTTCTTTGACATGGGAAATTCTTGTGGGACCGAACCGGGATGACGTGGCTCAATCACCAGGATCCGAGCCGTTCGGCAAATGCCCAAGGCCGTTTTACTTCGGCGGATTGAACACGCCTTTGCGATGGAAGTAGACGATGCTCGCCGCGGCGCGCATCGGCCGCGTGCCGAGCAGCAGGTTGAACGCGAGATCGCTCTGAAAGTGATCGAACAGGAATCGCAGCCAGCGCTTCAACCGGAAAGTCGGGTACGTGCCCACGAAGGCGCCCGCGGGGTCTTCGCCGCGGCCTTGCAGGTAGTCCGCAATCGCGCGGCCGCCCGCAGCGCCATGCTTCAAGGCCGTGTGGATGCCGCCCGCTGTCACCGGCGAGACCATGCCCGCCGCGTCGCCAACCAGCAGCGCGCCGGGTGCTGCGACAGGACTGACGACGCCGCCGACGGGAATCATTCCGGCGCGCACGGACGCCGGCCGCTTCGCGCGGAAATCGAAGAACGGCGAAATCTTCTCGAGAAATCCGGTCATCGCCGCATCGGCGGAGGGCTGTGCCTCACGCACGCGGCGCGCGAGCCCGACCTGCACGGCGCCGACCCCCGCAACGACCCAGCCGATATAACCGGGCGCGAGCCGGCGGTCGATGAAGCAGTGCAGCTGGTCGGCATCCGGGATTTCCAGGCCCGCATATTCGGTACTCGACGCCGAAGAGGAAGCGTGTGTTCTGGCCCAGGCCAAGCACTTTGGCGACCCGCGAGTTGGGCCCGTCGGCGCCGACGAGATAACGCGTCGTGCCGTGCTCGCCTAAATCGAAGCCGTCGGCGCGGCGGTCGCACGACGCGAACGAAGCACGGTAATCGATGCGCACGCCGGCGTCTTCCGCGCGCCCCGCGAGCCAGCGCATGAGCTCAGGCGTGTCGGTCGCGAGAAAGTAATAGCCGGGCGCTGCGAGATCGACGTGGCGCAGGTTCGGTGCGTACAGGCGCACGCCGTCGATGCGGCGCACGAGCGCGCCCGGCAGGCCTTCGAGCAGCGCGACCTGGTCGATTGCATCTTTGACGATGATGCCGGTGGTGTGAAGCTTCGCACCGACGTCCGCTTTACGTTCGAGGATCGTGACGTTAGCGCCCGCGCGCGCGAGTTCGCTCGCGCACGCGAGCCCCGCAAAGCTCGCGCCGACGACGGTGCAATCGGTGGATCTCCCCACTTCTTTATCCCTTCGCTGTTCCCGCACACGGCGGGAATCTAGGAACTTCAGGACAGCGCCGAGCACCCGGCGCGATTTCGCGCCCATTCGGGTCGTCGCTCCGCGAGTTCGTCGTGCGCGGGCTGCTCGTCGTATGGATTTTGCAGCACTGTCATCAGGCGTTCCATCACCGATGCATCGCCCGCCGCGAGCGCGTCAATGGCGAGCTGCGCGAGGTAATTGCGCAGCACGTACTTCGGGTTGACGCGGTTCATGCGCTCGGCGCGCGTGCCCGCCGGCGCGGCGTCCTGCTTTACGCGCGCAATATAGCGGCGCAGCCATGCCGCGAGATTGCCGGCATGAACGGGCGCAAAGGCCGCGTCGTCGTAAAACGCGCGGCGCAGCGGTTCCATGAGCGCAGCGTCGCTGGCCTTGTCGTCGAGCGGAACCGTACGCGAGCAGCCGGAAAAACAGCGTGAAGTCGGTTTCAACCGCGGCCAGCAGGTCGAATAAATCGTTGTGCAATTGCGTATCCGCCGGTTGCGCCGGGCCAGTGAGCCCGAGCTTGGCGGTGAGCGCGGCCGGCCATTCGCTCTGAAACACGTCGCCGTAAATTTCGAGGCCGAGTTCCAGCGGCGCCTTGTCCTCGATCAGCGGATACAGCGCATTGGCGAGCTGCAGCAGGTTCCAGTGCGCGATCTGCGGCTGGCTGCCGTACGCGTAGCGGCGGCCCTGCGCGTCGGTCGTGTTCGGTGTCCACGAAGGATCGTAGCTCTCGAGCCAGCCGTAAGGGCCGTAATCGATTGTGAGGCCCAGGATCGACATGTTGTCCGTGTTCATCACGCCGTGCACGAAGCCCACGCGCATCCAGTCGACGATCATGCGCGCGGTGCGGCGGCAGATTTCCTGGAACCACTTGGCGTAAACCTCGCGTGACGGCGCTCCAAGCTCCGGAAAATGCTGGCCGATCACGTAGTCGGCGAGACGTTTGAGCGTATCGATCTCGCCTTGCGCCGCGTGAATCTGGAAATTGCCGAAGCGCACGAACGTCGGGGCGACGCGGCACACGATCGCGCCGGGCTCGGGCTGCCGGATTGCCGTCGTAAAACATGTCGCGAATCACCATCGCGCCGGTGGCCGTCAGGCTCAGCGCGCGCGTGGTCGGCACGCCGAGGTTGTGCATCGCTTCGCTGCACATGAATTCGCGCACCGATGAGCGCAATACCGCGCGACCGTCGGCGGTGCGCGAATACGGCGTAAGCCCGGCCCCTTTCAGCTGCAGGTCGAACCTTTTGCCGTCCGGCATTGACGACTTCGGCGAGCGTGATCGCGCGGCCATCGCCGAGCTGCCCTGCCCAGTGGCCGAATTGATGGCCGCCGTAGCGCGCCGCATACGGCTGCATGCCGGGTAGCACGCGATTGCCGGTCAGAACTTCGACCGCCTCGCTCGTCGGCGCGGCGGGCCGTGCAATGCCGAGCATGTCGCCGACTGACTTCGACCATCCAAGCAGCCGCGGCGCCGGCACCGGTGTCGGGTCGACGCGCGTGTAGCATGCATTGCGCACGGCGCGCGGATAGTTGGCCGTCACCGGGTCGCCGGGCAGCTCTTGCACGAACGTGTTCTCGAATTCCTGCTCGACCAGGTCGACTGGCGCGGTGACGGGGGATAAATCAGCCTGGTTCACGCTTGCTCCTGCGGACAATCATTCAATGTATTCGGTGCCAACCACCAATGCGACGCCCGCTCATTCTACTGCGCGCGCGGGAGCGGCGAACCGGCTACTAGTAGAATGAGGTAGATTACCGGGCGATCGCGGAAGTTCCAGTCGCGGCCGCCGGCTGCGAAACGAGGTGATATGGACACGCGGAATACGGACACGCCGGTGTGGAAATTTTCAGCGCGCGCGCAGGCGCTGACCGGCTCGGCGATACGCGATATCGTCAAAAAAATCGGCCAGCGGCCGGACGTGATTTCTTTTGCCGGCGGCTTGCCGTCGCCCGCGACCTTTCCGATTGACGCCATACGCGCGGCGTTCGACGCCGTGCTGACGCGCGAAGGCAAGGCCGCACTCCAGTATTCGGCGACGGATGGCTATGCGCCGCTGCGCGCGTGGATCGCCGGATCGCTTTCGACGCACGGCGCACGCATCACGCCCGAGCAGGTGCTCATAACCTCGGGTTCGCAGCAGGGGCTCGATCTCCTGGGCAAGGTGCTGGTGAACGAAGGCGACCGCGTATTGGTGGAGACTCCCACGTACGTCGGCGCGCTGCACGCGCTGGGCATTTACGGTCCGCGCTTTGTGTCCGTGCCGATGGACGACGATGGGCTGGTGCCCGATGCATTGCCGGAGTTGATGCGCGCGCCTGATCGCGCCGCATTTCTCTACACGATCCCCACATTTCAGAATCCGACGGGCAGGACGTTGGCGCACGAACGCCGCGTGGCGCTCGTCGAGCAGGCGGCGCGCCTGAAACTGCTGGTGGTGGACGACGACCCGTACCGATTGCTCGATCACGCCGGGCGAACTTTCCAGACGCTGCTGTCGATGGACGCGCAGTCGGTCGTGCACCTGGGCTCGTTTTCCAAGATACTCGCGCCGGGCATACGCCTGGGCTATATGGTCGCGCCGCCGGAACTCGCGCGTAAAGTCGAACAGGCGAAGCAGGGCGCCGACCTGCATACCTCGACGCTCACGCAAATGGTCGCGCACGAAATCATCAAGGACGGTTTTCTGGACACTCATCTCGTCGCGACGCGGAAAGTGTACGCGGAACAATGCGCGACGATGCTGCAGGCGCTGACGGAGCATTTTCCGCGCGGCGCGACGTGGACGCAGCCGACGGGCGGGATGTTCATATGGGCAACGCTGCCGGACGGCCTCGATGCCGCGGTGATGCTGGACGCGGCGCTCGACGCGAACGTGGGCTACGTGCCCGGTGGACCGTTTTTCGCGGAAGCGCCGCGAGCCAAACACCATGCGCTTGAGTTTCGCTACCGTCGCACCGGAGAAAATGCGCGAAGGGATAGCGCGGCTCGGTAAAGTAATCGCCGCCGCGCGCCCGCGCTGATGAATTCCGGCCGCTAACTTTCGGCCGGCCGGCGTCTTAGCCGACGACGCTCATCTGGAAGTCGCTCTTGCTCGCCGAGCAATCGGGGCAAGTCCACGTTTCCGGCACGTCTTCCCAGCGCGTGCCTGCCGCGACGCCTTCGTCGGGCATGCCTTTCGATTCGTCGTACACAAAAGCGCACAACGCGCATTGCCACACGCGATGGCCGGGCGACTTCGCGATCACCGCATCGTTCGCGGCGACGGCTTCGCGGCGCGGATAGTTGAGCACAATCGCCTCAAGACCTTCGGCGCCGGCGACGATCTGCCACGCGCCTTCATGCGGTTTGACGAAGGCGACCGTCACGGCTTTGTATTCGCGGCCCTGATACGAGAGGCTGCCTTTGGTCACGATGATGTGCTGTCCGCCGCTTTGCGAAGGGTCGGGTGCGGTCACCGTCGCGTTCGGCGCGAGGCTCATTGAGTAGCCCGCCAGACCGCGTTCGTCCTTCATTTGCGTAAACGGCCGCACGCTCACGTCGCCGCTGCGCGTGAAATCCGGCACTTCGGTGAGCTGCCATGGCTTGCGCTGCGGTACCGACACCAGCTTTTCGCGCGCGTCCGGCAGATATTGCGCGCCGGGATCTTTGCGTGCGCGCAGCGTGAGGAAGCTCAAACCATCGGCGCCGAAATTGATCGGGCCGTAAGGCGTGTATGCGCGCGAAAAGTGCACCGCATGGACCACCAGCTTGTGCTTGCCGAGCACGCCGCCGCCGCTGACGACGACCTGGAACTGGTCGTTCTCGTGAAAATGCGGGCGGATCACGCGTTCGTGATCACCTTCGACCAGAAAGCCCATCGGCTCTTCGCTTACATCGGTGCCTTCGGGATAGGTCAGGAAATTGGTGCGCCAGCCTTTGCCGCGCGGCAGGGTGCGCTCGATGCGGTTGGCTTTGACGTCGTCGTGGGAGGCGATTTGGGGCATGGCTGTATCCTCGTTGCGCGGTGTTAGGACGAGTTCGACATTTTACTCCGATACGGCCGCGCGGAAAACCGGCGTTTAAGTACAATCGGGCTGGAGGAGGGCTCCTGTGTCTGCAGGTTCGTGGTGCGTGAAGGCGCTGATGCTGATCGGACTCGTCTGCATAGGCGCGAGTTCCAGTTGGGCGCAGCGCTATCCCGCCAAAGTCGTCCGTCTGCTGGTGCCATTTTCGCCGGGCAGCGGTTCCGACACGCTCGGCCGCATCATCGCGGGCGGACTGAGCCGATGTTTTCGGCCAGCAGGTGATCGTCGACAATCGGGCGGGCGCGGCAGGCAATATCGGGGCGGAAATTGCGGCCAAGGCGCCGCCGGACGGCTACACGCTGCTGCTCGCGAACCTGGGACACGCGGCCAACGTCAGCCTCTACCGCAATTTGCCGTACGACGTCGTGCGCGATTTCGCGCCGGTCACGCAACTGGCTTCAGCGCCGGCGATCGTTGTCGCGCACCCGTCATTGCCGGTCAGGTCGCTCGATGAGCTCGTCAAACTTGCCAAAGCGCGCCCGGGCGCGATCAATTATGCGTCGGGCGGCGTCGGCACGCCGACGTTCGTCGCGGCGGAATTGTTCAAGGCGCAGGCCGGCGTCAATCTCCTGCACGTGCCGTACCGCGCCGGCGGCGAAGCGTTGACGGCGGTTTTGTCGGGCGAAGTCTCCATTTATTTCTCGCCGCTGGCGACCGCGCTGCCGCACGTGCGTCAAGGCAGGCTGAGGCCGCTCGCCGTCACCGCCGCGAAACGGGTACCGGTGCTGCCCGAGTATCCGACCGTTGCCGAGCTCGGTTATCCAGGCTATCAGTCCGGCAACTGGTACGGGCTGCTCGTGCCGGCGAAAACGCCGAAGGAAATCATTGCGGCGATCCGCGCCGCCGCGGTGGCGGCGCTGAACAACGAAACTATCGGCAGACGTCTCGCCGACTTGGGCTACGTTGCGATCGGCGACCAGCCCGAAGAATTCGCGGCGCATATCAAAGCCGAGATCGAAAGCCTCGGCAAGATACTCCGCGAGTCGCGCATCACCGCCGAGTGATCACGCCGCGCCCGCTTGTGTTTTTCACTTCATAGAGGACCATTGCGATGCCCCCTGACGATCTCCGCACCAAGTACGGCGCCGATGCATACGAGGCCGGGCTTACGCTGCAGCCGCGCACTTTCGAAGCACGCGTCGCCGAGCGTGACAGCCTCGACCAGCATTTCACCAAGCTCTGGCTCGACTTTGCGATCAAGGGCCTGGGCCGGCGGCCGGCGCTCGACACGCGCACGCGGCTGCTCGTGCTGATCGGCCAGTATGTGATGGCGAAAAGCCACGGCGCGCTCGAGGACACCGTGCGCGCTGCAATCGCGGCTGCCGTGCCGGTGCGCGAAGTGCTCGAAATCATTCTGCAATGCGTGGTGTACGGCGGGCACACCACCGTCGAGCCCGCCATCAAGGTGTTCCATCGCGTCGCGGAAGAGCTGGGGCTGCTTGCGGGGCTGCGGAGCACGCAATTGCCGCTCGACGGCAACGACAGCACGCGCTCGCGCGATAAGGAGAGCCAGACCTGGCACAAGGACGACGTGGCCGATCCGCGCTTCGCCGGATTGATGGAGCGCCACGGCTGGCTCGCGGTGGGGCGCGGGCTCACGATGCGGCCGCGCCATCACCTGAACATCCTCGCGTGGCTCGACACGATGGACCCCGGATTCGCGGACCTGTGGGTAAAGTTTTGCTATCAGGGCATGTACACGCGCGGCATCGTCGACGACAAGACGCGCCTCTTGTGCATGGTCGGCGACTGCCTGGCGGTCGGCGAGTCCACGCAGGCTGAAGGGCACATGCGCGGGGCGATGCGGCAGGGCGCGGCGCCGCGCGAGGTGATGGAGGTCATATTTCAGACCGCAGCCAATTTCGGCATGCCGCCGATGCTGCATGCGCTGGAAAGCTTCGTGCACATCATGGCCGAGGACGGGCGTCTCGCCGAAATCGGCAATCCGCCGCGGCGCGTCGAAACTTTTTCGAAGTGACGGCGAGACAGCGTTTACGGACTCGAACTAATCGTCGGAGAAGACCTCGTTCGTCTGCATGCCCGCGCGCACGAAAGTAGTGCGCTTGGTGAGTTCTTTCAGCATGCGCGCACCGACGTAAGTGCACGCGGAGCGCAGGCCGCCTAATACGTCCTGCAGCGTATTGGCCACCGGCCCGCGGTACGGCACGAGCACTTCCTTGCCTTCGGAGGCGCGATAATTGGCGACTCCGCCCGCATACTTCTCCATCGCGGTGCGCGAGCTCATGCCGTAGAAGCGTTTGAATTTTTTGCCGTCTTCCTCGACGATGTCGCCCGCGCATTCGTCGTGGCCGGCCAGCATGCCGCCCAGCATCACGAAATCGGCGCCGCCGCCGAACGCTTTGGCGACGTCGCCTGGCGACGTGCAGCCGCCGTCCGCGCATATGCGGCCGCCGAGGCCATGCGCGGCGTCGGCGCATTCGATGACCGCCGACAACTGCGGATAGCCGACGCCGGTCATGCTGCGCGTCGTGCATACCGAGCCGGGGCCGATGCCGACTTTCACGATGTCGGCGCCGGACAGGATCAACTCCTCCGTCATCTCGCCGGTCACCACGTTGCCGGCCATCACCGTGATGCGCGGGTAATCGTCGCGAAACTTCGCGACGAACTCGACGAAACTTTCGGTATAGCCGTTGGCGACGTCGATGCACACGTAGCGGATCGCGGGCCCGGCGCGGCGCATCACGCGCGCGAACTTGTCGCGGTCGTGCTTGGTGATGCCCATCGAATAAAAAGCGTTCGATTTGTTCTTCAGCGATTTGAAAAATGCCACGAGCTCGTCGATGCTGTAGTGCTTGTGCAGCGCGACCGACAGGCCGAACGGCGCAAACGCGCGTGCCATCTCGAACGTGCCGACGGTGTCCATGTTGGCGGCGATCACCGGCACGCCGCTATAGCTGCTGGCCGAGTGCTTGAAGCTGAATTTGCGCGTGATGTCGACTTCCGCGCGCGACGGCAGCGCCGAGCGTTTCGGCCGGATGAGCACGTCCTTGAAGTCGAGCTTGATTTCGTGGTCTATGTGCATGGGATTTATGCCGTAGGGAAAAAGCCGGTATCAGCATCCGCTACGCGTGCATCGCCGTCAAGCAGGCGGCGGGACGCGCTATCATAAGCGCGTATCGAGGCGAGAGGAGGGGGCACCCATGACTAGGCCGATCAGGCAAAGCGTGACATTGGCAGCGCCGGCCGCTTCCTTGTATCGCATGTACCTCAACGCCAAAACACATGCCGCGATCACCGGCGGCAAAGTCGTCGTCAGTGCCCGGCGCGGCTCGAAGTTCAGTGCGTTCGGCGGTCTTTTGCGGGGACGTACGCTGCACACCGTGCCCGGCCGCCTGATCGTGCAGGCATGGCGTTCGGTAAGTTTTCGCAAACACGATGTCGACTCGACGCTCGTCCTGCGCTTTGTCCCGCTGGGTGCGCAGCGGGCGCGGATCGAACTCACGCACGTCGACGTCCCGCCGCATGACCATCGCGGCGTCACCAACGGCTGGAAGAAATATTACTGGGGCCCGTGGCGGCGATATCTCAAGCGATAAGTTGCGCGCGTATTACAATCGCAAGCACAATCGCGGCTGCGGTAAAAAGGGGGGCTTAAATGCGGCAGGTATTCGATTCGGTGACGGACGTTTCGCTGTGGCTCGCCTCGCAGGGTTTTTTCGTGACCCTGCTCCTGGTGCTGATCCCCTACGCGATTATCAGCTTTCCGGTTCAGTACCTGGATCCGGCGCCTACTCCGGAAGCACGAGTTCGAAAACAATGATTTCGCTTATCCAATGGTGGCCGGCATCTTAAACGGCGTCACCGGACTCACCATTGCGTTCGTCGTCGTGACGTTGTGGAATCATCATCGCGAGCAGGACGCGATCCTCAAGAAAGAAGCGCAGGCGATCGAGAACATACACATGGATCTGCGGCACGATACCAACATGATGCGCGAAGCCGAGCGCTCGCTGGTGCTCTATGTGCAGACCGTTGCCACGATGGAGTTCAACGAGGCGACGCGCCAGGCAGGTTCGGAAGATGCGGTCAAATTTCTCGACCAGGTCTATAAAATCTCCATGGGTGTCAAGGACCCGCTGGTGCGCGCCCATGCGATGAGCGAGCTCGCCAACCTGTCGAGCTTCCGCCATCAGCGCTTGTCGGGCACTTTTCACAGCCCCATTCATCCGGCGCTGTGGTTGACGGTGGTGATGCTCACGATGCTGACCATCATCAATGTGATCATGTTCAATTCGAAAAAGAGCGGCTATATCTCGGCGTCCATCGGCTCGCTTGCGTACGCGCTGATCCTGACCCTGGCGAACCAGCTCGAATATCCGTACCTGGGACCGCTGTCGGTGTCGATCGACCCGTTGTACCTGCTGCTGCAGAAATATGAGAATCCTTAGCGAGTAGGGAACCTGGCAACTACTGGCGCAGTCCCGGCTTTAGTATCATTTGTGGAAGCAAGCGGCGTAAGGAAAAGCCGTGTACGCCGACCAAGCATCCGGCGCGTTAAATCATCACAAACAGGAGGTTTTATGGAACATGAAGCAATCATACGCAACGCCCTGATGGGCCTCGTCGCCCTCGGCGTCGCGGGCGCCACTACCGCGCAGGCGCAGTCGACCCCGAAGGAAAAATGCTACGGCGTATCCAAGGCCGGCCAGAACGAGTGCGCCGCGGGCAAGAATTCGTGCGCGGGCACGTCCAAGAAAGACAATGACCCGACCGCATGGAAGCTCGTAGCCAAAGGCAGTTGCGAGAAAATGGGCGGCAAACTGGCGCCCCCCAAGACGTAGAAAACCTCTTAATACTCTAGTGCTCGTCGTTCCCGCGTAGGCGGGAACCCAGGATATTCAATGCGTCTGGACACCCGCCCCGGCTTACGGCCTACCGGGGCAGGCTCTCACACGCGGGTGTGACGACTAGGGTTCTTGGCTCCCGGCGATACGGTGGCCGGCGATAAACTCGAGCGTCGCCTGCGCGCAGCGTTCGGGATCGGTTGCCGCGACGTGATAGGAATTCCCCGGCAGCACGAGCAGCCGCGAATCGCGGATGGTTTTCTGCCACGCGCGGGTGGCTTCGACTGACGCGAGTCCGCTTTCCTCGGTCGTGATCACGAGCGTCGGGCAGACGATGTTCGGCATGTCGGCGGTGATGTCTGCGCAGGCGATCGTGTGTATGAAGCCGAGCTGCGACGACAGCGCGGTGCGGCCCATGAATTTCGTCCACCACTCGGCGCCTTCGCGCGGGAACTTGTCGCCTAACCGGCCCGCCATGCTGCGGCGCGCCCAGTGCTCGACGCCCTTGGTCTCGAATTCTTCGGTCCACTCGGGCAAACGCTCTTTCGCACCGGGACGAAACGGCGGCGGCGTGCCGATCACCGTCAGGCTCCTGACGCGCGATTGGCGTCGCGCGGCAAATGCACGGGCGATGGTGCCGCCGATCTTGGCGCCGACCAGATGAAATTTTTCGATGCCGAGGTGATCCATCAGCCGGCAGTAATCGTCGATCAGCGCATCGAGCGTCCACGGAAATTCGCGCGCCATCGGCGTCGAGCGGCCGAACCCGCGCATGTCGGGACGCACGACGCGATAGCGGCGTGCGAGCTGCGGCATCCATCCGTACCAGGCTTCGCCGCTCTCGCAATTGCCGTGCAGCAGCAGGATGGTTTCCGCTTGCGTCCATGGATCGGTGAAATCGTCGACCTCGTAATAAAGATCGAGGCCGGGTGTTTTAAAGGCAGGCATTTGCAATCGTCCAGGAATTGCTGTTATTCGCCTTTGATGCCGGCCGCCTTGATCACCTTGCCCCATTTTTCGATCTCGAGCCTGATGAGCGCGCGAAATTCGTCGGGCGTATTGCTGGTTGGCACCAGGCCCATATTCGTCAAGAGCTGCGCGAGTTTCGGATTGGCGATCGTGCGCGCGATTTCGGCGTGCAGGCGGTCGACGATTTCTTTGGGCGTTCCGGCCGGCGCCAGCACGCCGTACCATTGCACCACTTCATATCCCGGCAGAAATTCGGCGATCGCCGGCAGGTCGAGGATAGAGCGCTTGAGCCCGGTGGTCGCCAGAGCGCGCACCTTACCCGCCGTGTGATGCGGCAGCACTGCCGGGCCCGAACCTATCATCACAGAGCATTCGCCCGTCATCAAACCGATCGAAGCCGGCCCATTGCCTTTATACGGGACTTGCACGAGCTTTACCTCGGCGAGCAGGCTGAAAAGCTCCATTGCCAGATGCGACGGCGTGCCGGTGCCGCCCGCGGCATAGTTGAGCTGTCCGGGCTTCGCTTTGGCGAGCGCGATCAATTCTTTGACGTTTTTGACCGGCACGGACGGATGAACGACGAGCACGAAATCCGACAGTGCGCCCAGGCTTATCGGGCTGAAATCCTTGACGGGGTCGTAAGGCAGCTTCTGCGTGAGGTGGGGCAGGATCGCGAGCGGCGCCGAGTTGCCCAGGAGCAGGGTGTAACCATCGGCGGCCGATCGCGCGGCGAGCTCGGTGCCGATTATGCCATTAGCGCCGCCGCGCGAATCGACCACGACCTGCTGGCCCAGCTGGTCGGACAACGCCTGCGCGACGAGGCGGGCCACGGCATCCGTACCGCCGCCCGGCGGAAACGGCGAAATCATGCGCACAGGTTTCGCGGGATAAGTTTGGGCGACGGCGCAGAGCGGTCGCGACGCACAGCAGCGTGAGTGAAACAGAGTCGCATCAGGCACCTCCTGGTTGACCGCCGGCAAGCGCGGTTTTGAGCACGCGAATATAGTTGCCGCCGAGCATGTTATCGAGATCGGCGGAGCCGACGCCGCGTTTGGCCATCAGCTCCGCCAGATCGAAAAACTCGCGATAACTCGGCACCACCATTCTGGTCATGCCGTCCATGTCGGTGCCGACGCCGACGTGCGCGGCGCCGAGGGCTTCCGCGAGTTCCAGCAGCGCATCGGCGTAGCGATCGAGCGACGAGTATGAACCGCCGTTAGCCCAGATGCCAACGACGCCGCCCTTTTGCGCGACTTTGCGCGCAACCGGCAAATGAATGGAACGCGCCGACGTGAGGCGCTGCGTGTAATACGGCTCCGTGCTGCTGGCCTGGCCGTGCGAGTAAATCACGGGGTGCGCCGACAGCTCGAGCGTCTGGTCGATGAGCGCCGATGTGCCGTGCGCGATGTCGATCAGGATGCCGAGCCGGTTGCACGCAGTCACCACTTCGCGCCCGAACGCGGACAAGCCGTTATAGCGCGGCGCCTCGGTCGAGATGTCGCCGATCTCGGATATTCGAAAATGCACGAGCTGCAGATGCACGAGCCCGCTTTTGCGCGCGACTTCGAGGCGCTTGAGGTCGCCTTCGAGGAAATCGCCGCCTTCGGCGGCAAGCACCGCCGCGGGAACGCGTCTGGCCAGCACTTGCTCGAGCGTTTCGACCGACACGATTTCGGTCAGGCCCTCGCGCCGGATAGATTCGTGCAGCTGTGCGAGGCGCTCTTCGAAATTCGCGGCGAGCTCGCCCGGCTGCGCTTCGCGCGCCACTGTGCGCCTGCCCTTGACGGTGTGAGTCACCGGCCGGTCGGTGGAGATGGCGCGCGCGACGATGAGCATGCCATTCTCCGCCATCAGCGCGCGCATGTTGTCGATGCGCCGTCCCACGCCGGCATGACTGTGCATGTCGGCGAACCTAATCGCGCGCTCCTGGCCGCGCGCCGGCCACGCACCGAGCGTCAGCGCGCCGGCGCAGGCGAGAAAGTGCCGGCGGTTCATCGGCGGATCGCGCAACTTAAGGACATTGGGCGCACCATTTATGGACTCGACGCGCTTCCGCGCTAAGCGCGGTGCACGTAGTTGTTATAGGAAAAACGCGCAAGAGAATTATAGGCCGATCCGCGCGCAGCCGGTCTGCGTCGCCGCCGAACTGTCGTCATGCGGGGCGGTCTCATGCATGAATGCGCACGGTTTTGCATGCTATCGCCGCCCGCATGCGCGAACGGGATAAAATAGTCGTTTGCGCCGCTGATCAGCCACTAAAGGTACAGCCATGATCGAAGTCCTCGAAAAACCCGCCGCCGGTCCCGTCATCCGCCTGCACGAAGCGGACAACGTGGTGATCGCGCGGTCGAACGTCGAAATCGGCACCAAGCTCGGCGACGGCCTGACCTGCCGCAGCCAGGTGCCATCCGGACACAAGATCGCGACGCGCGCGATCAAGAAGGGCGAGCCCATCCTCAAGTACAACGTGACGATAGGCTTTGCCGCGGCCGATATCGCGCCCGGCACGTTCGTGCATTCGCACAACATGGAGTTCCGCGAGTTCGACCGCGATTACGCGTACGCAAAAGACTATCGCCCGGTACAAATGATTCCGGAAAGCGAACGCGCGACGTTCATGGGCATCGTGCGCGCGAACGGCCAGGTCGCGACCCGCAATTACATCGGCGTGCTGTCGACCGTCAACTGCTCCGCGACCGTCGTGCACAAGATCGCCGAATATTTCACGCCGGAGCGGCTCGCGGAATACCCCAATATCGACGGCGTAGTCGCCTTTGCGCACGGCACCGGCTGCGGCATGGAGATGACCGGCGAGCCGATGGATCTTTTGCGCCGCACGATGGCGGGCTACGCGCTGCACGCAAATATTGCCTCTGCGCTGGTCGTCGGGTTGGGTTGCGAGCGCAACCAGGTCAGCAAACTTTTCAAAGAGCAGGGCCTCGAAGCGAATTCGCGCCTGCGCTCGTTCGTGATGCAGGACGAGGGCGGCACGACGAAGACGATAGCCGCGGGTGTCGCGGCGGTAAAAGAAATGCTGCCGGAGGCGAACCGCGTCACGCGCACGCGCGTGCCCGCGAGCCACATCATGGTCGGCCTGCAATGCGGCGGGTCAGACGGCTTCTCTTCGATTACCGCGAATCCGGCCTTGGGCGCGGCGATGGACATCCTCGTGCGCCACGGCGGCACCGCGATTCTTTCGGAGACGCCGGAAATCTACGGCGTCGAGCACACGTTGACGCGGCGCGCGCGCTCGCGCGAAGTCGGCGAGAAGCTGATCGAGCGCATTCGCTGGTGGAAAGACGAGTACACGGTCGGGCGCGACACCCAGATCAACGGCAACGTGAGCCCAGGCAACCAGACCGGCGGGCTCGCGAACATATTTCGAAAAGTCGCTCGGCTCGTCGATGAAAGGCGGCACCGGTCCGCTGATGGAGGTCTACCGCTACGCCGAGCCCGTCAAGCAGCACGGCCTCGTGTTCATGGACACGCCCGGATTCGATCCGTGTTCGGCGACCGGCCAGATCGCCGGCGGCGCCAACGTCATCATGTTCACGACCGGGCGCGGCTCGATGTTCGGCGCAAAGCCCGTGCCGTCGATCAAGCTCGCGACCAACACGCCGATGTACAACCGGTTGAAAGACGACATGGACATCAACTGCGGCGGCATCCTCGACGGCAGCAAGACGATGCAGCAGATGGGGCAGGAAATATTCGAGGACCTGCTGCGCACGGTATCGGGCGAAAAGACCAAGAGCGAGGTCCTGGGTCTCGGCGACCACGAATTCGTGCCGTGGAATATCGGCGTGACAGGCTAAAACACAGTGCGCAGGTCGCACTGAGGTGGCGCGATATTGCGCATTGATCGCCGGAGCCTCCGGCGTCGTCGGTCGCGGGCTGGTCCGCTATCTCGCCAAGCAAGCTGATTGGGAAGTGATTGGTGTCGCGCGCCGTGCGCCGGCCGCGCCGCTGGCCGGTCCGCTGGTGCAGGTGGATCTTGCCGATGCGGCGGCATGCCGCGCGCAGCTCGGCCAGCTCCGTCGCGTCACGCACGTGCTTTATTGCGGCCGCGCGGCTTCCACGGCGGCCGGCAAAGAGCCGATCGACTTGAACCTTGCGATGCTGCGCAATCTGCTCGACGCGCTCGAGCCGGCGGCGCCCGGCCTGCAGCATGTGCATCTGCTCCAGGGCAGCAAATTTTATGGCTCCGATCTCGGGCCGTACAAGACGCCGGCGCGCGAGTCGGATCCGCGCGTCGCGGAAAACAACTGGTATTACGCGCAGCAGGATTTCATCATTGAGCGCAGCCGCGGCAAGACCTGGCGCTGGAGCGCATCCCGGCCGCATGCGATCTGCGACGGCGAGCCCGACATCGCGCGCAGCCTGCCGAAGGTAATCGCGGTCTACGCGGCCATCGCGAAAGAGCTCGGCGAGCCGCTGACTTTTCCGGGGACCGCCGCCAATTTTCACGCGCTGTATCAATGCGTCGATGCTACGCTGCTCGCGCAGGCCATAGCCTGGATAGTGACGACGCCCGCGTGCGCCGATCAGGCGTTTCAACGTGACCAACGGCGACTTTATCCGCTGGGAAAACCTGTGGCCGCGCTTTGCCGGGTACTTCGGCATGCCGGTGGGGCAGGTCAAAACCGTGAAGCTGCAGCAGTCGATGGCGGACAAGGGTCCGGTATGGGAGCGCATCGTCGCGCGGCATGCGCTGCGTCCCGTGCCGTTTGCCGAAACGGCGCTGTGGTCATACGGCGACTTTGTGTTCACGCCGGGCTACGACATCATGTCCGATACTTTGAAGCTGCGGCAGACCGGTTTCGACCGGTGCATGGATACGGAAAAGATGTTCATCGAGCTGTTCGAGAGATTGCGCGCGGCTCGCGTCATTCCATAGGCGGAACGCTACTTTCACCTTCCCCCCTTGCGGGGGAAGGCCGGGATGGGGGCAATGGCTAACGTACATGCAAGGGAACTGCGCAAGAATTTGACGGACGCGGAGCAGCGTCTGTGGCAAAAACTCAAGCGTCGTCAAATCGCGACGTAAAGTTTCGTCGCCAACAGCCGATCGGCCCGTTTATCGTTGATTTTGTTTGTTTCGAACGCCGATTGATCATCGAAGTGGATGGCGGGCAACATGCGGCACAAGCTGACTACGACGAGGAGCGCACACGTTGGCTCAAGGTACAGGGCTATCGCGTTTTGCGATTCTGGAACAATGAGGTATTGGCAGATACGGAAGCAGTGGCACAGGCTATATTCGACACCGTGGAGAAAATTGGCGGACCCCCCACCTCAATCCTCCCCCGCAAGGGGGGAGGAAGTATTTAGTAATACTGAAGGAATATTGAAATGAACAATGTTTTCTTTGCTCTTTCGTTTGCGGTGCTTGCGTTTGTAAGTATTCTTGTCGGCACAGCGGCGGCGCAAAGCTATCCACTCAAAACTATCCGCTTGATCGTCCCTTACCCGCCCGGCGGCGGTAACGATGCGCTCGCCCGGCTCTTTGGCCAGAAACTGTCGGCCGCGTGGGGGCAACAGGTCATCGTCGACAATCGCCCCGGCGCCGGTACCACCATAGGTACGACGCTGGCCGCGCGCGCGGCGCCCGATGGCTACACGCTGCTGCTGTCGTCGATCGCGAGCCACGGCGTGAGCCCCAGTCTCTATCGCAATCCCGGTTACGATCCGGTCAAGGATTTCGCGCCGATCACTTTGCTCGCGGTCGCGCCGATGATCGTCGGCGTCAATCAGTCCGCGCCGATCACGTCGGTGCAGGAACTGATCAAGCTCGCGAAGGCGCGCCCCGGCACGCTCAAGTACGCGACCGCGGGCAGCGGCTCGCCGATGCACATGGGCGGCGAGATATTCAAGGACGTTGCAGGGGTCGACCTTTTGCACGTGCCGTACAGCGGCGGCGGTCCTGCGTTGATCAGTCTGATCGCGGGCGAGACCGATATTGCATTCGACACTGCCGCCTCCATCCTGCCGCAGGTTCGCGCCGGCCGCATCCGTGCGCTTGCCATCGCGCGCGCGAGCCGGCTCGCCGAGTATCCGAACATTCCGACGTTTGCCGAAGCCGGGCTGCCGGCTTACGAAGCAAACGCGTGGTACTCGATGCACGCGCCGGCCGGCACCCCGCCCGCCATCATTCGAAAAATCAACGCGGAGCTCGTCAAAGCGATGGCGGCGCCCGACATGATAGAAAAGCTGCGCCAGCTCGGCAGCGATCCCGGTGGCGACACGCCGGAACATTTCGGCGCGTTCGTGCGCGCGGAACTCGACAAGTACGCCAAGCTCATCAAGAAATCCGGCATCAAGGTCGAATAGCGACTCAGGCCGCGCCAAGCCTCGCGGCCAATGCCCGCACATCGCGACAAGAGTCGATATCCAGCAGCAGGTCGCGGATTTCTTCGGCGCGCGCGCGTGGCAGCACGCGCTGCGCGTTGTCCATGAACTTCTCTTCGATGACGGACGGTGCAATCGGGCGCTCGCTCGATCCCGCATTGATGTCTTCGCGCGCGGTGAACTGGCGGCCATCGGCGGTGGTGATCTCGACGCCCGCGCAGTAGTGCGCCGGGAAATTCGATTGTGCGTCGACTGCATAATCGACCTTGGCCGCCAGCGCCTGGATTGCGGGATCCTGTAAGGTCGCGGCGTCCATTTCCTCCAGCGTGAATCGGCGCCGCGCGGCGGCGCATGCGGCGGAGAAATAAACGCTGAACTGCGCGGCCGCGATATCGCGCGGCGCGAGTTTTTCCGCGCGTGGCTCGCACACGGTGTCGATCGCGGCCTGCGGCATGAGCACCCGGATGCGGCGAATATCCGGTGCACTGATGTCATGCTGCGTGACCAGCGCGATCGTCGCGTTGATCACCGGATGATTGAAGAAGCACGAGGGCCTCAACTTGATAAGGATGCGCGAAAACTCCCATTGCCCGCCCAAGCCCTGCGTGATTGCCGCGACGTCGGCGGCCGCGGCGGGCGCATTCAGGTAAGTGTTGAATACGCCGAATTTGCCTTCGTACGGCGTGCGCGGTCCGATGAAACCTTGTTTGGCGAGCATGGCCGCGGTTATCGCGCTCGCGGCGGGCCAGCCCGCTTCGAAACGTTTCGTCCATGAATCCGTCGCGGAAAATTCGCGGTTGCCGGCGGCCGTGCTGTAGGCGATACCCTGCGCGCTCGTGAGTTGCGCGTCGTCAAGGCCGAGCAGCCGTCCGGCGACCAGCGCGCTGCCGAATGCGCCGACCACGCCGACCGCGTTGAATCCTGCGGGAGAGAATCCGCCGCGCGCGGCCATGCCGATGCGGATCGCGCATTCCATCCCCGCGATGTACGCGGTGAGCATGTCCTTGCCGGTCGCGTGTGCGAACGCGCCCGCGCCCAGCGCGCAAGGAACGCCGAATGCGCTCGGGTGAATACGCCCCCGGATTGCGGTGTCGTCGAATTCGAGACCATGCACGAGCATGCCGTTCATCAACACCGAGTCGCGTAGCGCCAGCTTGGCGGGCATGCCGATCACCGCGTAATCTCCGCTCCCCAGCGCGGCAAGGCCCGCGCACACTTTGCGCGCGGACTCCAGCCCGGCAGCGGCGAGCGCGATGCCGACCGAATCGAGCAGATGCATTGAAGCCTGCGCGCGGACGGCGGCGGGTATCGCGGCGTGATCGAGCCCGGTGACAAACCGCGCGAGCGTCGCGGCGATGGTGAGTGGCGGGTTGTCCATTATTTCAGCCAAAGTAAAGCGCCGCACAGCACTAGGGTTGCGCACGCGAAGCGGCGGAACGTGGTTTCATTGAGCTGCAGATGAGTCCGGTCGCCGACGCCGCCGCGCGCGGGCAGCGTGAAAAGCGATCCGCCGCACGGCGAATGCGGCAATTCACAGCGTGATTTCGCCGTGCCCCAGCGCGATCACACGGCCGGACACGTAAATGTTTTTGTCCACGTCCACTCTGAGCCCGAGCCGGCACGGCCTGCCGACCTGATCGCCCTGCAGTACTTTTACGTCGAGCGGAAGCGGCTCACCTTGTGCAATGAACCAGCCGCCGAGATTGGCGCACGCCGAGCCCGTGCCCGGGTCTTCGACGAGGCTGGCGTGCTTGGTGAAGAAAAAGCGCGCGCGTATCGTCGCGTCGTCGACGCGCGCCCACACGTAAGCGAGACCTTTGCGTTTGTTGCCCACCGAATAGCGCATCAGCAGTTCCGGGTTCGGCTGGCAGCGTTCGACCGCGCTGCCGGACGCCAGCGGCATGATGAGTTGTTCAGACCCGGTATCGACCCACAACGCGCCGTCGAGAACGTCGGCCGGGTCGAGGGCCAACATGCGCGCAAAGTCCTCGCGCGACGCCTCCGGCACGTGGGTGCGCGGCGCGTTCGCCTTCAGCGTCCATTCGTCCCCCTGCGCAGTTACCGGAATGATGCCCGCGAGCATCTGGAGCTTGACCGCATCGCCGGCATGCAGGAGTTCGCGCACGACATGCGCGGTGCCGAGCGTCGGATGGCCGGCGAACGGCATTTCGAATCCCGGCGTGAAAATCCGCACGTGTGCCGTCGCGCCCTCGGCAGTCGGCGGCAGAATAAATGTGGTCTCGGATAAATTGAACTGCAGCGCGAGCGCCTGCATGGTCGCGCCATCGAGCGCACTGCCGTCCTCGAAGACGCACAGCGGATTGCCCGCGAGCGGGCTCTCCGCGAATACGTTGACGATGCGATAGCGCAAATTCGGCATGACGGCGCGTGCCGGCTTACTTCGCCTTAACGGACGCCACTGACTCGCGTATCCACGCCGTGACGGTGGCGGCATTCTGCTGCGGCGGCATCAGCGGCGAAAGCACCGAGCCCGAAATCAGCTCGCGCAACGCGTGCGCGGCGGAGGTCGCATGCGAGGCGTCGTCGCCGCTCATGATGAACGACGGCAGCTTGATCGCCATCAACTGCTCGCCTGTCGCGCCGGACGGCATGGTGTCGTCAAAAACGGTGTCCCGGCTGTAAGCGACGACGGCGAGATATTGCTCGAGGTCCTGCTTCACGTACTTCGCGGCGAATGCTTCATCCTGCGCAAGCACGGTCGCCCACGGTCCCGACTCGGGATCGGCCCAGAAGCCGGCGGCTTTTTTCGCTCGCGCGGCGACGGCGGCAAGTCCGTTGGCCCGCGCGAACGCGATGTGCTTGTTGAAATTCAAGTGGCCTTTGGCGCGCCAGCGGAATCCGCCGACGGGCCAGTGCATAAGCAGGCCGAGGCAGCGTTCGGGAAAATGCGCGCCGATCGCCGAGGCGACGGACACTCCCATGCAGCCGCCGATGACCCAGGCCCGGTCAATTTTAAGATGATCGAGCAGCGCCACCGCTTCGGCGGCCCATATGTACCACGTATGCGGTTCGACGCGGCCGCCCGACTGGCCGGCTTCACGCCGGTCGTACGCGATCATCGTGAATTCTTTTGCGAGTGTTTCCAGCGGGCGTAGTTCTTTCCAGACGCTGCGCGACGACCAACCGTCGATATTGGAATCGAAGCCGCCCGGCGAGAGCATGATCATCGGCGGTCCGTTGCCCTGCACGGCATAGTTGATCTTTAATCCGTTTATCGTGGCTTGCGGCATAAAAGCTCCCTCCAGATTATTTTTGCCAGGAATCGCGCAGCGTCACGGCGCGATTGAAGACGGGCGCGCCCGGCTTCGAGTCGACGCGATCCGCTATGAAATAGCCGTGGCGCTCGAATTGATAATGCTCGCCGGCCCTGGCGTCCTTCAACGCGGGTTCGAGTTGCGCGGTGATCACCTGCTTCGAGTCCGGATTGAGGTCCCCGATATGATCGCGGTCGCCGGAACCCGGATGCGCTTCCTTGTAGAGCCGGTCGAACAGCCGCACTTCGCATGCATAGGCGTGCGGCGCCGAAACCCAATGGATGTTGCCCTTGACCTTGTAGGTGTCGGAGCCCGGCGTGCCGGACTTGCTGTCCGGAAAATAATTGCAATGCACTTCCGTTATGCGTCCCGCGGCGTCCTTTGTAGCACCCGTGCATTCGACGACGAAACCGTAGCGCAGCCGCACCTTGTTGCCGGGAAAGAGCCGAAAGTAGCCTTTGCCCGGCGTTTCCATGAAATCCTCGCGCTCTATCCACAGTTCCTTCGAAAACGGTACCGCGCGTTTGCCCCAATCGGGCTTTTGCGGATGGTTAGGCGGATGGCACTCCTCGACCTGGCCGGCGGGATAATTGTCGATCACGAGCTTGACCGGATCGAGCACCGCGACGCGGCGCGGCGCAACGTCGTTCAAATGCTCGCGCATGCAGTCTTCGAGCACCGAAAAGTCGATCCATGAATCGGCCTTCGACACGCCGATGCGCTCGGCGAACAAGCGGAAACCTTCGGGCGTGTAGCCGCGGCGGCGCGCGCCGACCAGCGTTGGCATGCGCGGATCGTCCCAGCCGGTCACGCGCTTCTCGTCGACGAGCTGGATCAACTTGCGTTTCGACAGCACGACGTAGGTGAGATTCAGGCGCGCGAATTCGTACTGGTGAGGCGGCGGCTTCAAAAGCAATCCGCCTTCCGCGAGGCGCGCGAGCAGCCAGTCGTAAAACGGCCGCTGGTCTTCGAACTCGAGCGTGCACAGGCTGTGCGTGATCTCTTCGAGTGCGTCCTCGATCGGATGCGCGTATGTGTACATCGGGTAGATGCACCACTTGTCGCCGGTGCGGTGATGGGTCGCCTTGCGGATCCGGTATATGGCAGGGTCGCGCAGGTTGATGTTCGGCGACGCCATGTCGATTTTCGCGCGCACGACCATGCTGCCCTCTGGGTGTTTACCTGCACGCATATCGCGCAACGCCTGCAGGTTTTCTGCGGCTGGCCGTTCGCGCTGCGGGCTTGCCTTGCCGGCCTCGGTCAGCGTGCCGCGATGGATGCGAATCTGCTCGGCGCTTTGCTCGTCGACGTAGGCATGGCCTGCGGTGATCAGATATTCCGCCGCTTCATACATGAAGTCGAAATAATCGCTCGCGTAGTACAGGTGCTCGGCGCCGTTGACGTTCCAGTCGTAGCCGAGCCACTTCACCGCGTCGAGTATCGAATCGACGTATTCCTGCTCTTCGCGCTCGGGATTGGTGTCGTCGAACCGCATGTGGCACACGCCGCCGAAGTCCTGCGCGAGCCCGAAGTTGAGGCAGATCGATTTGGCGTGGCCGAAGTGCAGATAGCCGTTGGGTTCCGGCGGAAAGCGGGTGCGGATTTTTGCGGGGTCCGGGGGCGCGCCCGCGTGCACTTTCGCACTACCCGGTTTGCCGCCCCACCGGCGCGACGCATAAGTGCCCTTCGCCAGGTCCGCCTCGATGATGTTGCGGATGAAATTCGTGACGTGCGGCACGGCGGGCTTGCTGTTCGACATGGTGCATCCGGATCGGGGAAGCCGTTATTCTAATCGATGCCGCCAGCGGGGTTGGCGCCGCGCGTCCGCGCTAAACCGATTGACGATGGCCAGGAAGGCGTGAAAAATGCGCTATCGACGGGCAGGCGACAGGGAGGGATCGATATGCTATGGGCAGGGATCGTATTCGGTATCGGGATAATCCTCATCCTCGCGGACTACCGCATGGCGACTGCGCCGGATCCGAAGGACAAATTCAAGCGGCACAAGAAACTGAATCCCGTTGCCGCCAAACAGCTGCGCTCGATGTTCCTGTGGACGATCGTAGTGACCGCCGCGGTCTACTACGTGCCTGACTGGTTTAGTTCACCATAGCGTCGCGCCGCGCAATTCTCATCCTCACTTTTGCCGCGAAGCAAATCCCCTTGGGGGACAAGGGGACGACCGAGGTGGGGATGGGTGGAACTTGAGTCCGAAGACCCAACTCCCCGATAAACCCATCCCCATCCCATCCTTCCCCTTGAAGGGGAAGGTGACTTAGTCGACCCGCGACCCGGTCGCTTTGACGACCTTGCCCCATTTGGCGATTTCCACTTTCAGATGCTCGCCGAATTTCTCCGGCGGGCCGCCTACGGGCTCGACGCCGCCGGCCAGAAAACGATCGCGCACGTCCGGCAGCAACAGGATCTTGTTGATTTCAGCGTTGAGCCGGGTGACGATTTCACGCGGAACACCGGCGGGCGCCATCACGCCGAACCAGACCAGTACTTCGAAGCCCGGAACACCGGCCTCGTCCACTGTCGGCACGCCCGGCACGAACGTGGAGCGCTTGAGGCTGGTGACGGCAATCGCGCGCATCCTGCCGGATTTAATGTGCGGCACCACGTTCGGCGTGTTGTCGAAAATCATCATGACGTGCCCGCCCATCAGGTCCGTGAGCGCCGGCGCGCTGCCTTTGTACGGCACGTGCACGATGTCCGTGCCCGTCATCATCTTGAAGAGCTCCATCGACATATGGTTCGAGGTGCCGCTGCCGGTCGAGGCATAGTTCAACTGCGCGGGCTTCGCTTTGGCGAGCGCAATCAGCGAGGCGATCGTAGTCACCGGCACCGATGGATGCACGACCAGCACGTTCGGCGTCGAGCCGGCGAAGATCACGGGCGTAAAGTCGCGTTCGGTGTTGTAGGGCAGCCGCGTGTAAAGCGTTGCATTGACCGCGAACGGCACCGCCACTTCGAGCAGCGTGTGCCCGTCGGGCGGCGACTTGGCGGCGAGGTCGCTGCCTAACGTGCTGCCGGCACCCGCGCGATTGTCGACGAATGCCTGACCGATGCCGCCCTCGCTGAATTTTTGCGCGATGATGCGGCCGAGCGTGTCGTTGAATGCGCCGGGCGGGAAAGGCACGATGATGCGGATCGGCTTCGTCGGATAATTTTGGGCGAGTGCCGCGCACGGAATCACGGCGGCCAGCAGCGCAGTCAACAATGAGCGATTCATGATGTTCGGCCTCAATCGACTTTGACGTTGGCTTCTTTAATCACCTTCGCCCATTTGGCGACTTCATTTTTAAGAAAGACCGTCAATTCGGCGGACGTGCTGCCGACGGGCTCCATCCCGAACTGGGCGAAGCGCTCGCGGTTGTCGGTCCGCCGCATTGCTTCGCCGACGGTTTTGGAGAGTTTGTCGACGATGGGTTTCGGTGTGCCCGCGGGTGCCAGCAATGCGACCCACGTGCCGCCGGTCATGTTCACGCCCTGCTCGATCAGCGTCGGAATTTCCGGCGCGATCGAAATTCTTTTCTCGCTCGCCATACCGATAACACGCACCTTGCCGGCGCGCACCTGCGGCAGCATCGCCGGCATCGGCGTGTCCATCATGAAATTGATCTGGCCGCCGATCAGGTCCTGCAGCGCGGGCGCGGTGCCTTTGTACGGGATGTGTACCATCTTGATGCCGGTGGTCGACATGAAGAGTTCAGTCGTGAGATGCGCGGCGGCGCCGATGCCGCTCGACGCGAAACTCAGCGTGCCCGGTTTGGCTTTCGCAAGATCGATCAGTTCCTTGACCGAATGTGCCGGCAGCGAGTTGGTAACGCAGACGATCAGCGGTGAAGTCACGAGCAGCGACACGTGTTCGAAACTCTTGACTGAATCGTACGGCAGCTTGGCGTAAAGCGTCTGGTTGGCAGCGTGCGCTGCAATCACGGTGCCCAGCGTGTAGCCGTCAGGTGTCGCCTTCGACACCATGTCGACCGCGAGAATGCTGTTGGCGCCGGGACGGTTATCCACGACAACGGTCTGGCTGAAACTCTTGGCGAGTTCACTGGCGGCAATGCGCGTCACGAGATCGGTAATGCCGCCCGGCGTATAGGGCACGAGCACGCGCACGGGCCGGGTCGGATAATCCTGGGCTTGCAGAGTGCCCCCGACAATCAGGGCGCTGAAGACGAGCAATGGCCGTAGATCAAATCGCATGACATCTCCTCACTTTTTTCTGGTCCGCGCGCCGAGAAATTTTGTGGGAAGCCGGGTCTCGACTGCGCGGTTGCGCGATTTTCGCACACGGTAGGCCTTTGCGCGCGGCCGGCTGCTGACGATGCGCGCGAGCCGGTCGCCCACGAAATGCAGCGCCGACGCCGTCGTCGGCCGCCAGCGCTTCGGGCAGCGTGCCGCGCGCGACGAGCCGGCGCAGCATCGGCCGGCGCGCGGCTTCGCTGTCGTAATGCGGACAGTTGGCACCGGCGAGAAAGCCGAGGCAGGGCATTGCGGTCAGCGGCCCGGCGACCGAATCGGTCAGGCCGTGCTCGAACCAGCAAATCGAGCCCGCGCTCGCGCCGCCCAGCACGACGCCCGCTTCCCATGCGGCGCGCAGATGGCGGTCGAGTTCCCATTCGCGCCACACCGCGAGCATGCTGCGCGTGTTGCCGCCGCCGACGTAAATCGCGTCCTGCTCGAGCACGAACGAGGCGAGATCGCGCGGCGTGCGTGCAAACAACGGGAGGTGCGTCGGCCGGCACGCAAACTGGCTGAATCCCGCATAAAAGCGCAGGCGGCCGCCATCCGCGTCGCCGTGCGCGGCGCCGATGAACGCGACTTTGGGCTTGCGCTTGCCGGTCTGCTTCAGGAAATAGTCGACGAGCAGCAGGTTGTCGAGTTCTGGCGGCAACGCTGCGCCGCCCATGGCAATGATCTGTCGTTTTCTCACACGTAGCTCGGCCCTTCGATGACCGGATGCTTTTTGATGAAGTCCTCGTCGACGTCGACGCCGATGCCGGGTTTCTCCAGCGGCAGTACGCAGCCGTCCTTGCCGACGGTGTATGGCGTGGAGGTCAGCGTGTCGCGGAAATGATTATTGCGCGACACGTCGCCTTCGAAATAACCGCCGTTGTCGATCGCCGCGAGGAAATGGATGCACGCGGCCATGTTGATGCCCGTCATCGACGTGTGCGGATTAATCCGGAACTTGTAGGCGGAGGCCATCGCGGCGATGCGCAGCGCCTCGGTGATGCCGCCGGTCTTGGAAAGATCGGGCTGCAATATCGTGATCGCGCCATCCTCGATCACGCGCGTGAATTCGAACCGCGTGTAATGGTTTTCACCGGCTGCCAGCGGCACGCTGCTGAACGTCGCCGCGAGCTCGTAGCTCTTGTGATCGTGCGGCGGAAACGGCTCCTCGAGCCAGCCGACGTTCAAATCCTCCATCGCCGGCATCACCGCGCGCGCGTCCTCGACGCTGTAGCCGATGTTGGCATCGGTCAGGATCACGAGATCGTCACCGAACGCCTTGCGCACCGCGGCGATGCGCTCGAGGTCGCGCTTCGGCGAGTCACCGACGCGCAGCTTCAGCGCTTTATAGCCGGCTTCGAGGTGCGGGCGTGCTTCGGCGACCAGCGCCTTCGGATCCTGATAGCCGAGGGACACGCCGCCCGCATATGCGGGTATCGGCTTCGCGCTGCCGCCGAGCAGCTTGTACAGCGGCCAGCCCACGGCTTTGGCGCGGATGTCCCACAGCGCCTGGTCGATGCCGCTCATGGCGAGGCAGGTGCCAGCGCCCATGCCGTGGCTCGCGAGCTGCTTGTCGTAGATTTTTTTCCACACGCCGACCACGTCCGCGGCATTCATGCCGAGAATGAGTTGCCTGAGCGTCGTGTTGACGAGATGCGCAACCGAGCCCGGTGCGCGCCCGTGGTGCGATTCACCATAACCGGTTATGCCGCCGGCCGTGGAGACTTTGACGATGACCGCGTCGCGCTTGACGACGCGGCCGACCCCGAGGCTGATGCTGTCTTCCGGTTTTACCGGAAATGAAGTCGGGAACGCCTCGATGGCGATGATTTTGAGATCGGGATCGCGCACTGCCATGCCAGTACTCCGGGGAAACTGCCAGCGCGCATTCTATATGACAGCCTGAATCCCGGTGTGCGCGCGCCGTTCAACTCCCGACGGCGACGCCCGCGGCGGCTTTCATTGCGGCGCCGGCGCGCACGCGCCGCTGCTTCAACCACATGGTCGTGCCGGTAATTAAGAACAGCAACGGCAGCAACCCGACGATGCAGATCACGATGCGGCCGATGATGCCGAGCCGTTCGCCGGAGTGCAGGTTGCGTTGCAGGGCAAGAAAGTTGTCGCCGGCGGTGCGAGTCGATGCATCGATGCGGCGCAACACGGTGCCCGAGTAAGGGTCTATGAAAACGACGCTGCCGCGGGCAGGCTGCATTTCGGGCACGCCGGGTTCGCTCAGATTGACACGGTAGGTTCCGCGCGGGCCGTTGGGCAAGCCGACGCTCCAAACTGTCTCCATGGGATACAGTGCCTTCGCGATGTCGACTGCGGCGTCGAGCGGCAATGCTTTGGCGCCTTCCGGCGCGGCCGGGGCCTGGATGTTGCGTGCCGGTGGCGAAATCGACGTGAAGGCGGCGACGGTGGTGCGTCCGGCCTCCGTATACGCGATGAAAATACCGGTGAACGACAACATGGCGAGCACGATGAATCCGTAAAAACCGCAGACGTAATGCAGGTTGCGCGTGGCCGTGAGACCGCGCCTGAACCCGAGTGCCTCGCGCCAGCGTCCGCGCGTGGGCCACCATAAATAAAGTCCGCTTAACGACGAAATCAGCATCGCGATGCCGACCGCGCCGACGATTTCGCGGCCGTAATATTCGCGCAGCGTGAGATTCTCGTGGAAGCTGTGCAGCCAGCCGAAGAACCCGCCGCCCGGAACCGTGTCCAGCACGCGCCCGGTCGGCGGATCGATATAAACGCGAAAGTTGCCGCCGCCGTCGCCGCGCCCGCGTGCAATGACGACCACCGGCATGCCTGCTTCCTCGGGCAGACGCACGAATGCCGCGCGCCCGCGGCCTTCCAGCGCCTGTGCGGCATTCGCGGCGTAGGCGGAGTACGACAGTGCAACCTGGGGCCCGGAAACCGCGTAGCGCTGCGGATTGAATATCGCGTCGATGTCGTGATCGAACACCAACAGGCTGCCGGAGATGCCAATGAGCACTCCCAGCACGCCGAGCGTCAATCCAAGCCAGAGATGGATCTGCACCCAGCAGGCGCGCAGGCCCGGTTCATTTTTTTGCATGGGAGTCCGCCTCAAAAGCTGGTGCTGAGCGTTACTCGCGCATTGATCGGTGCGCCGACGCTGATGTTGTTGTCCCCGTCGACGGTCGGCCAATATTTTTTGTTGAACAGGTTTTCGACATTGAGCGCGATGCGCGTCTTGTTGCCCGCGAACGTGTAAAAAACCGCCGAGTCGACCCGCGTGAACGAGGGGAGCTTGACCGTGTTCGTGTACGACGTATACGACGAGCCCTGATAAATCACGCCGAGCCCGGCTCCCCAGCCCGCGTTGAAATCGAACTTATTCCAGAAGGACAGCGTGTTTTCGGGCACGAGACCGACTTTATTGTTTGCGGGAACGAGCGATGCAGTCGTGGCGGTCGTATTCGAATTAAAAGGCTGCGCGACGCGCGCATCCGTGTATGCGTATCCGCCGAAGACGTGCCAGTTGTTCGTGACATCACCCTGCAGGCTGACTTCGGCTCCTCGGGTACGCAGTTGGCCGGTCTGCACGAACGTTCCCGGCACGGCGGGATCTGCCGCTTTGACGTTGTTGCGCTCGAGCTGATATACGGCAGTCGACAGCGTCAGCTTGGGTTTCAAGTCCCAACGCGCGCCGACTTCATAATTCTGCGCGGTCTCGGGCTCGAGGCCGGTGGTGGTTGTCGTGAGCCCGAGCTGTTCGGCCGAAGGCAGGAACGCGTAGCTGTAGCTCACATAGTAGGATTGCGCGGTTGTGGGTTGCCAGATCACACCCGCGCGTGGACTCCAGCCGATGTCGGTTTGCGCGAGGTTCGTCGGTGTCACGAGCGTGCGGCGATCGTCCAGGTTGGCTTTGAACCAGTCGTAACGCACGCCGCCGACCAGTTTCCACTGCTTCGTCAATTCGATCTGGTCCTGCACGTAAAGGCCGAGGACGTCGGCGCTGACATAGTTGTTCGCGTCCGTGCTGTTCGGACGGAAGACCGTGGCGATCGCAAACGGGTTCGAAGTCCGTACGGTGGCGCTGGTTGAATTGCCGAAGAAGCCGGTTTGGCGAAAGTTGTCGCTGTCCTGCCGGCCGATTTCCATGCCTGTCAGGAGTGTATGCGCGACGGAACCCGTGGTGAATTTGGTAATCAGATCGGTCTGATTGAATGCATTCGTGCGCTCATTGCTGTTGTTGTAGGCGGAGAGCGTCAACGTGCCGGCTGCGGTCGCGGCACTGCCCGGATAGACGTTCTGATAGTACTTGTCGTAGTGCGTGACACGATAAGTATTTTTGAGCTGCATGTTCGAATTGATCTCGTGCTCGAGCACGATTCCGAGACTGTCGACATACGAATGCGCCGTGCTCTCCGATGCATTGCCGAAAAAGAGTGAAGTGGGCGCATTGAACGGTGCACCATTGAAGGACGGCACGCCGCGATTGGGCACGCGGCCGTCGTGCAGGTGTTCGTAGTCGAGCGTGACGGACGTTTTCGCGTTTAAGAAATAGGTGAATGTCGGATTCACAGCCCAGCGCCTCAGGTCCACGCCGTCGACGAAATCGTTCGCGCCTTCGGCCATGACATTAATGCGGTAGGCTGCCGAGTCGCCCATCTTGTTGCCGAAGTCGATCGCGCTGCGCCGCTGGTCGTGGCTGCCGAGCGTGAATGTCGCTTCGCCGACAGGCCCGAAGACGGGCTTCTTGGTTACGCGGTTGACGATACCGCCCGCGCCGCCGCGGCCGAAGATCATTCCTTCGGGTCCTTTGAGCACTTCGACGCGCTCGAGGTTATAGAGGTCGCGGAAGACTTGCGCATCGTCGCGCACTCCGTTTAAATAAAAGTCGGCGGTTGTGCTGATGCCGCGAATGACGATCTGGTCACGATTGCCTTCGCCCTGATGCATGAGCACGCCGGGCACGTAGCGGAACACGTCGCCCATGCTGCGCATCGCCTGGTCTTCCATCAACTGTGCCGGCACGACGGTAAGCGACGATGGAATGTCCTTGATCGGCGTGTCGGTTTTGGTCGCGGTACTCGAACGCGTTGCGCGATAACCGTCGACGGGGCCGTCGGCGCGTTCGGCCTGTTCCTGCACTTTGATTTCGGAAAGCACCTGCTCGGCGGCACGCGCCGCTGAGGGCGCAACGAGCGAAACCAGGACCGCGCTCGCAAGCGGGGTGAGTCGAAAACGATAACGTCCGGCCATGAGGATCTCCAGTCAATGGTTGTGCATGGCTGGCTATCCCGGCGATGCGCCGGACTTGCTGGCTCGTCAAAAAAATACCGCTTCAAATCAAAAACGCTATTTCGTCAGAATCAACTTGCCCTTGCTCGTATGCCGCAACGAATAGACTTCGCCCGCATGCTCGATCAGCACTTCGCGCTGACCTTTGAATAGTTCGACGCTGTTGATCTGCCGCCGCGGCGGCTGATCGATTGCCGGCACATGGTCGAGCGCGCAGACGGCAGCGGATTTGTCCCCGGTTTTCACTGCGGTCGATCAGGCGCGGCCGTTAGCCGGGCGCGGGGTACCGCGGCTTTTAACGGCAGCGATTGCCAGCCATGCGGCCGGAATCAGCACGAGCGCGAGCGAATAAATCTGCGCATACACACCCTCGGCGTACGCTTCGGTCGCTTCGTGCCAGTATTCATTGTCGAGCGGCAGGACTTTCGCTTCGGTCAATTCGTGGAAACTGTACAGCAGCAGCTGCAGCGCGAACAGCAGCAGGAAAATCGAGGTGACCTGGAAAAACAACGCAAGATTCACCCGCTGACCGAAGCGCGACCATGCCCATGCGATCAGCGCCGCGAGGGAAGTGCCGGCCAGGGCGCCCGTGATGATGTCGGCCGAGCCGGTGCGCAACGCGACGGCATCGATCAGAAACGCGGTTTCCATGCCTTCGCGCGTAATCATCAGCACCGTGAACGCGAAGACGCCGAGCCACGCGCCGCTGCCTGCTTTTTGCGCCGCGGCTTCGAGCCGCGCGCCGATGTGGCTGCGCAGATGTTTCGCCGTGCGCAGCATGTAAACCACCATCGAGGTGACGAGCACGACCGCGACCAGCGCGAGTATGCCCTCCCACAATGGCTGAACTGCGAACTGGGCCAGCTTAACGCCGAGGAAAACCGACAGCAGGACGCCGGTACCCGTTCCCCAAAATACTGCCGGCACCAGCGCGTTACGGCCGGTTTTGCGCAGGTACGCAAGCGCGATCGCGACGATCAGGAAGGCCTCGATGCCTTCGCGCAGCGTGATCACGAACATTTGCAGCATGGCAGTTTCCCTACTTGTCGCGCGGATCGGAAACAAAGCCGATACGCGTCAGTCCGGCTTTGCCGGCCGCGGCGAGCACTTCGGCGAGCGCCTGGTATTGCGTGGTCTGGTCGGCGCGCAGGTGCAGTTCGGGCTGCGGTTCTATCTTCGCCGCCGCCGCCATGCGCGGCGCAAGTTGCGTGCGGTCGATGCGCTCGCCGTTCCAGAAGAGTTGGCCCGCGCCGTCGATCGACAGCGCGATATGGTCGGGTCTCGTCAGATTGGCATGGCTCGCGGCCTTCGGCAGATCGATCTTCACGGCGTGCGTCAAGAGCGGCGCCGTGATGATGAAAATTACCAACAGGACCAGCATCACGTCGATCAGCGGAATCATGTTGATTTCAGCCATCGGCGCGGATTCGGCGCCCGCTTTGAAGCTGCCGAACGCCATGTCAGGTTGCTCCTCGGACGGCCAGCGGCGGCGTCTTGAGCGGCACCACCGAAGCGACATCGTTCACGCGCGAGCCGGTGGTCAGGAAAGCGTAGAGGTCATGCGCGAACGAGTCGAGCTGCGCGAGCACCACGCGGTTGCTGCGCACGAATGCGTTGTAGGCGAGCACGGCGGGAATCGCGACGGCGAGCCCGGCGGCGGTCATGATCAGCGCCTCGCCGACCGGGCCGGCCACTTTGTCGAGCGTGCCCTGGCCGCTCATGCCGATGTTGATCAATGCGTGATAGACGCCCCAGACCGTGCCGAAGAGGCCCACAAAGGGCGCGGTGCTGCCGACCGAGGCGAGCACGGTCAAGCCAGCTTCGATGCGCGCGGTTTCCTCGTCGATGACCCGGCGCATCGCGCGCGTCAGGAATTCAGCCGTGCTGCCGGCGGCATCGAGCTTGTCGGCGCCGTGGTTCTGATGATGGCGCGCGGCGACTATGGCGTGCCACGTCAAATGTGAGAACGGCTCGTCGGGATGCTGCTGCTCGAGCCGCGTCGCCACCGTCTGCAGCGATGGCGCATCCCAGAAAAATTTCAGAAACGCGGCGGTGCGCCGGCGCATCATCAGCGTTTGCAGGGTCTTGGTCGCGATCAGATACCAGGTTGCGACCGACATTAATACCAGCACCACGATGATCGCCTTGGCGATGCCGTCGGTCTGGGCGAGAAAACTTGTAATGCCTGCGGATTGAACGGGTTCCAAGGTCACCCCTTTAGAGAAAATGTAATTGGTATCAGCACCCATGCCGGCACCGGTTGATCGCCCTGACGCGCCGGTACGAAGCGCCAATGCTTCACGCTTTCGAGCGCAGCCTCATCGAGACGGTTTGAGCCGCTGCTCGACCGCAGCTCGACGGTATCGGCGGTGCCCTTGGCGTTGACCAGGACGCGGAGCATTACCTTGCCTTGCTCGCCGACGCGGCGCGCCAGCGGTGGATAGGCGGGCGCCGGATTTTCGAGATAGCTCGCACTGAAGTTGGGCGGCACCACGGGCAACGCGATGGCCGGCGCCGGTGCTGGCGGCGGTGCGGCAGCGACTGGCGCCGGCGGTGGAGGGGCTGGCGCCAACGCGGGTTCAGGCGCGGTCGGGGCGGCAGTCATGATTTGCTGAGGTACCGGCGGCGCGGGCGTGGCGACGCGGGGTTTGACGGGCAGCGGTTTGGGCAGGACTTGCGGTTTTTCGACGACCCGCGGTGGCGTGATCAGGCTCACCATGATGGGCATTGCTTCGGACAGCGCCGAGCGTGCGGGCTCGTACTGAAGCAGGGCCGCAATGGCGACGGCATGCAAGGCAACGACGGCCGCGAGCCCCGCGTAGCGGCTCGAGCGATCGTGCGCCTTCCATCCAGCTATGTGAGCAGTCACTTCCATACCGGTGATTCGCTTGATAGCGGTTCCGTTGTTTAATTCGATCATCCGCTTGACACGAACAGTAATATAAATGAGAATGATTCGCATTGCAATTGCTTTCGATCGGACTCCTATGTACGTCTGCCTATGCAACGCGATCACCGACCACGAAATTCGCCAAGCCGCGGTACAGGGCGTGAGCGATCTGGAAGGGCTTAAAACCGGTCTTGGCGTTGCAACCTGCTGCGGCGCCTGCGAGTCCTGCGCGTGCGAAATATTGCGCGACGAACTCGGCAATTCGGTGGCTGCCGACAGCGCGTACGCCTGACGCGCCGCCAAATCTTCGTCGAAACCGGCGGGCAGGTTTCTAACCTGCATGCGCGCTAATATAGCGGCTCCGCATCACCCATCCCGAGGCGCGCATGAAAGGCGACAAGAAAGTCATCCAGTACCTGAATCAGGTGCTCACCAACGAGCTGACCGCGATCAATCAATATTTTCTGCATGCGAAAATGTTCCGGCACTGGGGACTTAAAAAACTCGCCGAACACGAGCACGCCGAGTCGATCGACGAGATGAAACATGCCGACCGGTTGATTGAGCGCATTCTGTTTCTGGAAGGATTGCCCAATCTGCAGCAATTGCACAAACTGCTCGTCGGCGAGACCGCCGAGGAATGCCTGAAGTGCGACCTCAAACTCGAGCACACCGCCTACGCGCCGCTAAAAACCGCGATCGCGCATTGCGAAAGCGTCGGTGACTATGTATCGCGCGAACTCTTCGAGGCAATTCTCGAATCCGAGGAAGAGCATATCGACTGGCTCGAAACCCAGCTCGAGCTGATCGTCAAAGTAGGTCTGCCGAACTATCTGCAATCGCAGATGAGTTAACCACCGCAGCGCCAGCCGCTGCAGCTGGACCAAGCACGATTTCGGGGGGCACGAAGTCGGGGCTCTGAACGCGCACCAGCCTCGTCCCCGCGCAATTTCTGCAAACTGCGTTTATCGACTATTCTATCGAGTGGATGAACGCCTTGACTTTCCACGCCCTGCGCATGCTGGCTGACGGTGAATTCCGCTCGGGCGAAGCCATGGCGCGCGTGCTCGGCGTGTCGCGCGCGAGCGTATGGAACGCGCTCAACGCGCTCGATGACGCCGGCATTGAAGTATTCAAAGTGCGCGGCCGCGGTTACCGCCTCGCGGAGCCGTTGGCGCTGCTGGAAGCCGCGACCATCGGCACGGCGCTTGGGCCCGCGGCGCCGCGATTTTCGGTTGACGTGCTCGATCGCGTCGATTCGACCAATACGTTGTTGATGGCACGCGCAGCCGCCGGCGCTGCCAGCGGCACGGTCATTGCAGCGGAATGGCAAACCGGCGGCCGCGGCCGGCGCGGGCGCGTTTGGCACGCGTTGCCGGGCGCAGCACTCACGTTCTCGCTGCTGTGGCGCTTCGAGCAAGGTGCAGGCTTTCTCGCCGGACTGAGCCTCGCCGCCGGTGTAGCGCTGATGCGTGCGCTCGCGCGGCATGGCGTGCGCGACGCCGGACTCAAGTGGCCCAACGACGTATTGTGGCGCGGCCGCAAGCTCGCGGGCATCCTGATCGAAATGCAGGGCGACATGCTGGGACCGAGCGCCGCGGTGATCGGCATTGGCATGAATTGCCGCATGCCAGCGGCGCTGCTCGAGCGGATCGACCAGCCGGCCGTCGACATCGCAACGGCGGCGGGCGCCGCGCCTGACCGCAGCCGGCTGCTCGCCAGCCTGCTCGTCGAGCTCGATCGCGTATTTACGGCGTTTGCGCGCGAAGGGTTTGCGCCGTTTCGCGACGAGTGGCAACGCTGCGACGTCTATCGGGGTAAGCCCGTCAAGATCGCGCTGCCCGACGGCGGGGTAGTCAACGGCACTGCCGAGGGTGTCGCCGATAATGGCGCGCTGCTCGTCGCCACCCAGTCCGGCCAGCTGCGGTTGCATAGCGGCGACGTGAGCTTGCGGATAGCGGCGTGAAAGCGGCCGCGAAAAAACGCGCGGTGCTCGCGATCGACGCCGGCAATACGCGCATCAAATGGGGGCTGCACGACGGCACGCGCTGGCGGACGCGCGCGTGGGTCGAGACCGCGCAGGCCGGCCGCTTGAAAGCGGCCTTCGCGCGGCTCACGCCCGCCGCCATCGTCATATCGAATGTCGCCGGCCCGGCGCTGCGCGACAAGCTGCAGCGCACGCTGCCGCACGCCCCAGCGCCGCAGTGGATAAAAAGCGGGCGCGCGCTGGCCGGCGTCAAAAGCAGTTATGCCGTGCCGGCGCAACTCGGCTGTGACCGGTGGGCGGCGCTCATCGGCGCCCACCGGTTGTTCGGCTGCGCTGCGGTCGTCGTCAATGCCGGGACCGCGCTCACGATCGATGCGCTGACCGCGGACGGCGTGTTTGCCGGCGGGATGATCGCGCCGGGAGTCGAACTCATGCGCAGGGCGCTAGCGGAAAATACGGCGGGCCTCAGGTTGCGGCCCGGCCGGTTCAGTTTTTTTCCTGACACGACAAGCGACGCGATCATGAGCGGCGCGATCAACGCGTCGTGCGGCGCGATCGAGCGCATGGCGCGATTTCTTGAAGATGCGGGGCAGCCCCCGCCGTTATGCGTAATATCCGGGGGCGCTGCGGCGCTGCTGGCGCCGCACCTTAACCTGGAAGTGAAGCTGGTGGATAATCTGGTTCTCGAAGGTTTGCTGACCATGGCGGATGCCGGCTCGACGGCGCGCGGTACATAAAAAAATGAGACTGTTGTTCCTGATATTGCTGCTGCTCAATGCCGTTGCGTACGGCTATATCCGCTTTGCGGAAGGACGTGCCGGGTCGGACAACCAGCTCCCGCTGCTGCAAATTGCGCCGGAAAAAATGAAATTGCTCAAGCCCGGCGCCGCGCCGCCGCCGCGCAACGATGTATCGCGCGCCCAGCCTCAACTCGTCTGCCTGGAATGGGGCGGATTTGCGGGCGAAGAGTCCGCGCGCGCGGTGTCGGCGCTCATGAAGATCGGCATCAGCGACAAGGTGACGCAGCGCGAGACCGCCGTCGCCGGCCCGCCCGGAAACAAAAGCACCGTTTTCGTCATTCGCGACCCCGGCGACGCGCTGGCCGCCAAAATCGCCGCGCTCAAGGCGGATTTTCCCGCCGCGCAACTGAAGGTGACGACCTGCGCCGAGGCGATGACCGCGAAGAACTGATCAGGTTCCGCGGATCTTATTGAGCGTTGCGCTCGTCGAGCGCTCATGCACGAACGGAATCGAATGCACTGTGCCGTGCCAGCTTTTGACTTCGGCCGCGCCGACGATAGCGTCGACCGCCCAGTCGCCGCCTTTCACCAGCACGTCGGGACGCACGAGCTTTATCAGCGCGAGCGGCGTGTCCTCGTCGAACCACGTGACCAGGCTAACCGCTTCAAGCGCAGCGACCAGCGCCATGCGATCGGCGAGCGAATTGATTGGACGGTCGGGCCCCTTGCCCAGGCGCTGAACCGAGGCATCGCTGTTGAGTGCGACGAGCAGGCTCGTGCCGAGCGCGCGCGCCTGCGCGAGATAGCTCGCATGGCCGCGGTGCAGGATATCGAATACGCCGTTGGTGAACACCAGCGGCCGCGCAATGCGCTTGATGCGCGCAGCGACTTCGGCAGGCGCGCAAAGCTTCGCTTCGAAGACCGGAGTGGAATGCACGCCGCGAGTGTAACGCGGCTATGGCGTCCGCGCCAAACGGCGGGAGTCAGTCGATATATTCGAACAGCTTGACGACTCTTTTCACTCCGCTCGTGGTGCGCGCGATCTCGACTGCATCGTCGGCTTCCTTGCGCTTGACCAGCCCCAGCAAATACACGACGTCGGCTTCGGTCACGACCTTGACGTGGATCGCGTTGAACTTGCGCTGGTCGACGAAGCGTGCCTTGACCTTGGAGGTAATGAACGAATCGTTGGAGCGCGCCGACAGCGGGCTGATCGAACCGACCGCGACCTCGTTGTAGATGCCGCGCACGTTTTCGACGGCGCGCACGATTTTCTCCACGTCCGCCTTGGCGGCGGCGTCGGGCACTTCGCCGGTGATCAACACCATGCGGCTGTAGCTCGTCAGGTTGATGTGCGCATCCTTGTACCTATCGCGGATGCGGCTTTCGGCCTTGAACTCGATGCCCTGGTCTTCGGTGACGGTGCCTACCGTGCGCCGGTCCTCGCTGAGGACGGCGGCGGTACCGGCGCCGCCGACCACCGCGGCAACACAGCCGGACAGGATGGCGACCAGCGGGATAACGAGCAATGCTGCCAAACGAACTTTATGCATATTCATTCAACCCCCAGTAACAAACAGTCGATCGCATCGCACAGGCAATGCAAGGTCAGCAAATGCACTTCCTGTATGCGCGCGGTGCTTTGCGCCGGCACGCATACGTGTATATCGGCAGGCTGCAGGATTTCGGTCATCTTGCCGCCGTTGCGGCCGGTCAGTGCGACGACACGCATGCCGTTCTCGTGCGCCGCCGCGACGGCCGCCAGCACGTTCTTCGAATTGCCGCTGGTCGTGATGGCGAGCAGCACATCGTTTTTATGCCCCAGCGCGCGCACCTGCTTCGAAAAAATCTGCTCGAAATCGTAATCGTTGCCGATGGACGTGATCGTCGAAGTGTCCGTGGTCAACGCCATCGCCGCGAGCCCTGGCCGCTCCATTTCGAAGCGGTTGAGGAGCTCGGCCGCGAAGTGCTGGGAATCCGCCGCCGACCCGCCGTTGCCGCAGGCGAGTATCTTGCCGTCGGCCCGCAGGCACTGCACCATGCGTTCAGCCGCGGCGGCGATTGGTTTGGCGAGCGCATCCATGCTCTGCAGTTTGAGATGCGCGCTTTCGGAAAAGTTCTCGCTGATACGACTGATTAAATCCATTTTTTCGTCCGTCAATTCGGCGAATTATCCCATAATCACTCTGCAATGGCATTTTTGAGCCACTCGATCGAGTTGTCGTTGCCGTTGACGAGCAATGCGTCGAAGCGGCACGCGGGCACGCGCGCGACGCCGGCGAGGTAGAAGCGCGCCGTGCGCAACAACCGGGCGCGCTTGGCGGCGGTAATGCTGCCGGCCGCGCCGCCGAAGCGCTCGCTCGTACGCATGCGCACTTCGACGAAGACGAGCGTGGCGCCGTCGCGCGCGATCACGTCGATCTCGCCGAAGCGGCAGTGAAAATTGCGCTCGACGAGCGTGAGTCCCTCGCGCAGCAAAAAGGCGGCGGCGAGATTTTCGGCTGCCTCGCCGCGTGCGCCCATCAGCGGCGGGGGCCCTGGACGACGATTTTGCCGCCGTTGAACTGCGCGGGCGTCAACTCGCGCACGAACTCCTGGTCGCGGTCAAGCCTGATTTGTCCGGTCACGCCGTCGAGCGCCGGCTCGCGCGTGCCCTTCAACAATTCGAGGCCCAGGCGGAACGCATCGATACCCAGTGCATACAAACGTTCCAACTCCACGTCGTCGCCCGCTTGCAGGCGCGGGTAGACCATCACCGCCGGATGATCTGCCTGCAGCAGCCACGGCATGTCGACGAAACGCACGCCGTTCAATTCATTGGCGGCCGGGGTGCCGCCGCCGGCATTGACCTGCGAAGTCGCATAGAGCGGCAGGGTGTTGCTCAAGTACGGCCGCGCCGTGCGCGCGCGCGCGGCATCGACGGCGATGAACATCATGTCCGAGACATTGAGATCGACCGCCTGGCGCAATTTGGTGAGGCTCGCCTGGTCGGCGCTGAAGTTAAGATCGGCGACCGTGATGCCGCCGCGTTTTGCGAACTCCGCGACGAACGCCTGGCGTATGCGCTTCGACAGCGCGGAGCCGTCGCCGAGCACGAACGCATTGCGGCGGCCGTCGTCGCGCGCGATTTGCGCGACCTGGCGCGCCTCCTGTTCGAGCCCGAGGCCGAACTGATACAGCCGCGCCGGCGCCCCGGTGCGCGCCTCGACCGTGTTGAGCACCAGCGTCGGTACGCTGACAAGCGAACTCGCCGCCAGCGCGGCGACACCGTTGCGGGTCAGCGGGCCTACGACGAGCTGCGCGCCCGACTCGAGCGCCTGCTCGTAGATCGTTAGCACGTTCAGCGTGTCTTCGTTGACCGGATAAACGCGGATCGGCGGCACGTTTTTCGCCGCACCTTTGGCAGCGGCGACAAAGCCCTGGCGCACGGCGTCTGCATGACGACCGAACGAGGGCGATGCCAACGGCAATATCAATGCGATGTGCGGTTCGCGCGCGGCGGCGCCGGCTGTATCGGTAGCGAACAGTGCCGCGCCGCCGTATAGTAGCGCCGGAAGCAACACGAGGATGACGGCCAGGCGATGAACGAGACGGCGCATCAGGGGCAGGCGGGAATCGAACGGCCCTCATTATATGTAGTCGCCACTCCGATTGGAAATCTCGCCGACATTACGCTGCGCGCGCTGGATGTCTTGAAACGGGTCGATGCGATTGCCGCGGAAGACACGCGCATGGCTTCGCGCCTGCTGAAGCATCACGGCATCACGGCGCGCCTCCTCGCCCTGCACGAGCACAACGAACGCGGTGCGGCGCAAAAACTCGTCGACCTGCTCGCGCAGGGCAAATCCGTCGCGCTGATCAGCGATGCCGGCACGCCGGCGATTTCTGATCCCGGCGCCCTCGCCGTCGCGGCGGTAAGGGGCGCGGGCTATCCGGTAATTCCCGTGCCGGGACCGAACGCGGCGATCTGTGCGCTGTCCGCCGCCGGGATCGCGGCACCGCATTTTTTGTTTTACGGTTTTTTGCCGCAGCAGGCCAGCGCGCGTAAACGCGAACTCGACGCGCTGAAGTCCCTGCCGTACCTGCTGGTGTTTTACGAAGCGCCGCACCGCGTCGTCGCCAGCGTCGCCGCGATGGCGGTCGTGTTCGGCGAGCGCAGAATAACGATCGCGCGCGAGCTCACGAAACTGTTTGAGACCATTCATACCTGCCGGCTGAGCGAGGCGGAAGAGTGGTTCGCGGCGGATGCCAATCAGCTCAAAGGCGAGTTCGTGCTGCTGGTGGAAGGCGCGCCGGCGGCTGCGACGGCCGACCCCGCCGCGGCGCGACATGTGCTCGAAGTGCTGATGCGCGAGCTGTCGCTCAAGCAAGCGGTACAACTTGCAGTCGCCATCACGGGCGCGCGCAAGAACGACGTGTACGAATTGGCGCTCGGGCTCGACCGGGAGAGCTGAATTTTACTAATTGGAAGTCAGCGCTTAAGATTGCGGCCGAAGGGGATGTGAACGGCGGGCCGCAGCGCGTCGACTTCCCTCGGATAAGAGCACGCCGCGCCGGCAGATGGCATTGCCGGCATACAGGGAGCACCGATGACCCGACTTACCATCACCCGTCCGGACGACTGGCACCTGCATCTGCGCGACGGCGATTACATGCGCGCGGTGCTGCCGGATGCGGCGCGGCGGTTTGCGCGCGCAATCGTGATGCCGAATCTCACGGCGCCGGTCACGACGACCGACCTGGCGCTGAAGTATCACCAACGCATCGTGTCCGCGGTGCCCGCGCACTTGAGCTTCGAGCCGCTGATGACGCTGTATCTCACCGACAATACGTCCGCCCGGGAAATCCAGCGCGCCAAGGCGAGCGGCCTGGTGCGCGCCGTCAAATATTATCCCGCCGGCGCCACCACCAATTCGGAGTCCGGCGTCAGCGAACTGGTCAAATGCGAAGAAGCGCTGGGCGCGCTGGAGGAAAGCGGCCTGCCGTTGCTCGTGCACGGCGAAGTCACTTATCCCAACGTCGACATCTTCGATCGCGAGCGGCTGTTTATCGACCGCGTGCTGCTGCCGGTGCTGCAAAAATATCCGAAGCTGCGCCTGGTGTTCGAGCACATCACGACCAAGGAAGCCGTGCGTTTCGTGCTCGCCGCACCGCCGCGCGTGGCGGCGACGATCACCGCGCACCACCTGCTGCTCAATCGCAACGCGCTGTTTGCGGGCGGGATCCGGCCCCATCATTTTTGCATGCCGATCCTAAAGCGCGAGGACGATCGGCTGGCGTTGATCGAGGCCGCAACGAGCGGCAATCCGAAGTTTTTTTTGGGGACCGACAGCGCGCCCCACGCGCGCAATACCAAGGAGGCCGCGTGCGGCTGCGCGGGCATGTATACCGCGCACGCCGGCATCGAGTTCTACGCCGAAATTTTCGGCGCGTACAACGCGCTCGAAAAGCTCGAATGTTTTGCGAGCGTGTTCGGGCCGCTCTTCTACGGGTTGCCGCGCAACAAAGACAAGATCACGCTGGTCAAGGAAGTGTGGACCGTGCCCCAGGAACTGCCGTATCACGACCAGACGCTGGTGCCATTCAGGGCGGGTGGCACTGTCGCATGGCGCATGCTGTGACGCGTTGATCAGGCCGCACGTAAAAAAAGCCCGGCGCGTCCGCCGGGCTTTTTTATTGCCACGATTCGTGGCGGTGCTGCAACGCCGTGGTTACGGCGCATTCTTGGCACTTGCGTGTCGAACTTGCAATTAAATGATCCTCTGCATCTTCGCTATGGACCTCCTGTAACGGCTGGTAATTCGTGCGCCGGATCGCTCATGGAAAAGCCGGGATGGTCGGCTCGATGCCGCCCGCTACGGCTTCGGGATGGCGCTGGGCGATCCGCTGGTTGATTGCTGCAAGTTTGCCGAGCGGCGCATCGATCATCATCAGCACTCTGCCGCCCTCGATATCCGCGTGAAAAGCCTTCAGCCTGGAATTCGGCACCTGGGTGCCGACCATGCTTGAAACCCAGACGCCGAACAGTGCGCCGAGCAGCGCGGTAATCAGCACCGTGACGAGTTGCAATGACATGCCGGCGGGCGGCATCCATACCGCGAGCGCGCCGCCCAATGTGCCCGCGACACCGCCGATGATCAGGCCAGTTTCGGCGCCGTGCACCATGTCGGTCTTCTGCAGCACGCTTGCCTCAGGCAAATCGTCGGGCAGGGTCCCGCGTTTCGCCAGAAAATGAATATGCCGTTCCTCGATGCGCATAAGCAGCACCTCATCGAGCATCTGGCGTGCGCTGTGGACGTCCGGCAGCATGTAATACAGCCTTTTTCTCATGATTGCCCCCTTTGCGGGTGGTGAAAAACGCCGTGACTTGATGGTTTGACCACGCGTTTTCGATTTAGTGCAACGGGTGCAGCGCTGCGAGGGAGATGTGATGCCGCGCGTGTTAAAATCGCGCCGGGAGTCGGCCAGGCAGTCGCTGTCGGAACGTTCATCGTTCCGCCAGAGGAAAGTCCGGGCTCCATAGGGTAGGGTGACGGCTAACGACCGTCCGCCGTGAGGCGAGGAACAGGGCCACAGAGACGAGTCCGCCGTGGTTTCGAGCCAGTTCTACGGCGAGAAGCGCGGCGGGGTGAAACGCGGCAACCTCCACCCGGAGCAACACCAAATAGGCAAGCGATGACGTGACCCACCGAGCTTGCGGGTAGGTGGCTAGAGCGTGCGGGCAACCGCACGTCGAGAGGAATGACTGTCACGGCGGCGCAAGCTGCCGACAGAACCCGGCTTATCGGCTGACTCCCACTTTCGGAGAGCATGCGCGCGGTCAAAGTAAAGTGCGCGCCGGAATGCGATAACGGTTCTGCGTTGTCAACCGCGGTACACGGCTTAAGGATGCATCATGAAGAAATACAGGATTGCCTACATACCGGGCGACGGCATTGGCAAGGAAACCGGACCCGAAGGCGTGCGCGTGCTCGAAGCCGCGGCGCGCAAGTTCGGCTTCGAGTTGAAGTTCGATGAATACGATTGGAGCTGCGACTATTACGCGAAGCACGGCCGCATGATGCCGGAAGACGGCCTCGAGCAGGTTCGTCAACACGACGCCGTATTTTTTGGCGCGGCCGGCTGGCCCGCGACGGTGCCCGATCACATTTCGCTGTGGGGGCTCCTGATCCCGTTCCGGCGCAACTTCCAGCAGTACGTGAATCTGCGTCCGGTGCGGTTGATGCCCGGCGTGAAGTGTCCGCTTGCCGACCGCAAGCCCGGCGACATCGATTTCTGGGTCGTGCGTGAAAACAGCGAGGGCGAGTACTCGTCGATCGGCGGCCGCATGTACTCGGGCACCGACGATGAATTCGCGACGCAGCAGGCGATTTTCTCGCGGCGCGGCACCGACCGCATCATGCGTTTCGCGTTCGAGCTGGCGAAGAAAGGCAAGAAGAAACACGTCACTTCCGCGACCAAGTCCAACGGCATATCGATCACGATGCCGTACTGGGACGAGCGCTTCAAGGCGATGGCCGCGCAATATCCCGACATCAAGACCGATCAATACCACATCGACATTCTGTCCGCGCATTTCGTGATGCATCCGGACTGGTTCGACGTCGTGGTGGGCTCTAACCTGTTCGGCGATATTCTTTCGGACCTCGGGCCCGCGTGCACCGGCACCATCGGCATCGCGCCGTCCGCGAACATCAATCCCGAACGTGAATTTCCCTCGCTGTTCGAGCCCGTGCACGGCTCGGCCCCCGATATTTTCGGCAAAGGCATCGCGAACCCGGTAGGCCAGATCTGGTCGGGCGCGATGATGCTCGAGCACCTCGGGCACGCCGATGCGGCGAAAGCCATCGTGGATGCGGTCGAGGCGATTCTGGTCGAAGGTCCGCGCACGCGCGACGTCGGCGGCAAATCCGGCACGACGGAAATGGGCAAGGCGATCGCCGACGCGCTGTAACCGCGGCATACGCGGTGCGCGAGATTTTCAATTGCGGTCATTGTTGTACTGCGCGTCCCGGTAACAGCGGCGCAATGCGCGTGTATCGCTAAACCGTTTGTTCCCGTCGCGTGCCGCCGCGGCGAGCGCGTGCGCCCTATTGCAGACACTTGTCTCGCGTATTCCAATGGCATATAAGCCCCCTGCAATGAGCTGCTGCGAGCGCGCCCGCGATTAACCGCTCTTTGGGCGAACGCGCCTGAGGGGCCAGCCACCTGAATTGGCCGCGCAAATCCCGTACGGGATCGGTCGTCCGCGTCACCGGACGGGTCGCCCCGACTCCATTTCCTGGCCGAATTTCGCGTTGTTGCATTTCCGCAACGTGACTTTGTGCCGTAACTCCTTGAAAGGCAAAACTAAAGCTAAAGTGATACATTCATTCACTTATATAGATATTTGTTTTATAACGACTAATATTTTTCTAACTAACCGCGCGCGTGAATTAATCCCCATAAGTCTTTGTCCTGAAAACAGAAAATTGGTTTTTGACGCTTGACCCTGCCACCTGTTTTTCATATAGTGGGCAACGGTGGGAAAAAGTGGGAAAAACCCTGCTCCCGCACCTTGAAACGGGGGGACGTGTGTTCCGCGGTGTTGCTCAACTCAATCTGGATGCCAAAGGCAGGCTGGCGGTGCCATCGCGCTACCGCGAAGCCCTGCTCGTGCGCTGCGCGGGCCGGCTCGTGATCACCGCGGATGTCGACAAGTGCCTGCTGATTTACCCGCAGCCGGATTGGGAGCCGATCCAGCAGAAGCTCATGAGCCTCTCGAGCCTCAACCCGCGCATCCGTGATCTGCAGCGCCAGTTGATCGGCTATGCCGAAGACATCGACATGGACGCGGCGGGCCGCGTGCTCGTGTCGCCGGCGCTGCGCGATTTTGCTGCGCTCGGCAAGAGCGTGGTGTTCGTCGGCCAGGGCAACAAATTCGAATTGTGGGACAAGGAAAAATGGGACCAGGTGCTTGCGCGCGGCGCAGGCTTTACCGATGGCGATCTGCCGCCCGAACTGGAGGGCTTCTCGTTGTGAGCTTCGGCTCACATACCCCGGTTTTGCTGCAGGCGGCGGTAGCAGGTTTGAAAGTGCGGGCAGACGGCGTTTACGTCGACTGCACGTTTGGGCGCGGCGGACACAGCCGCGAGATTTTGGCGCAGTTGGGCAGAAGGGGGCGGTTGATCGCGCTGGATCGGGACCCGGCGGCAATCGCAGGGCATGGGGGCATCAACGATGAGCGGCTCACGCTCGTGCATCGCAGTTTCAGCGGCTTGCGCGCCGTGCTCGAGGAATGCGGCGTCGGCGAGGTCGACGGCATCCTGCTCGATCTGGGGGTGTCGTCGCCGCAGCTCGACGACGGCGCGCGCGGCTTCAGCTTTCGCAGCGACGCGCCGCTCGACATGCGCATGGACACGAGCGGCGGCCCGACGGCAGCCGACTGGCTGGCAAACGCGGATGAGCAGGAAATAAGGGAGGTAATCCGCAACTATGGTGAAGAACGGTTTGCTAAGCAGATTGCAGCAGCGATTGTTGCAGCACGGACGGGGCACCCTGTCACTACCACACGCGAGCTTGCCGGACTCGTGGCCAAAGCCGTCCGCACACGCGAGCCGGGGCAGGATCCAGCGACGCGCACCTTTCAGGCTCTACGGATTCACGTCAATCAGGAGCTTGAAGAGCTGATGAGCGTCCTGCCCCAATGCGTCGCAGCACTGGCGCCTGAAGGGCGGCTCGTCGTGATCAGCTTTCATTCTCTCGAAGACCGCATCGTCAAGCGTTTCCTGCGCGACGCGTCGCAGCCGCCGCAGATGCCGGCGCGGCTGCCGGTGCGCGCGGCCGACCTGCCGCATCCGCGCTTGAGCCTGGTGGGCAAGCTGCAGCGGCCGTCGTCCACGGAGGTCGCGGCAAATCCGCGCGCGCGCAGCGCGGTCATGCGCATCGCTGAACGCAACGCGGAGCCGCACGCATGATGGCGCGGCTGAACCTGATTCTGCTTGCCATACTGGTGGTGTGTGCGCTGTCGGTCGTCACGTCGCAGCACAAATCGCGCAAGCTCTATGTCGAGCTCCAGAAGGAACAGGAACTTGCCAAGCAGCTCGAAGTTGAGTGGGGACAACTGCAGCTCGAGCAGAGCACCTGGGCCATGCACGCACGCGTGGAGAAAATCGCCAGCGGCCAGCTGATGATGCACGTGCCGCCGGCTTCGCGCCTGCAAGTGGTCGCGCCGGGAGCCGCCAAGTGAGCGCGGTCGCTGCCCCGATTGTCGCGTTGAAGCTGCCCGGCTGGCGGTCGCGCACGCTGCTCGTGCTGCTGCTCGCCGGATTTCTCGTGCTGATCGGACGCGCGGTTTACCTGCAGGGGCTCAACAACGATTTCCTGCAAAAAAAGGGCAACGCGCGGTACGGCCGCGTGATCGAGCTGTCAGCCACGCGCGGCATGATCACCGACCGCAACCGCGAACCGCTCGCCATCTCGACGCCAGTCGAGTCGGTGTCGGCCAGCCCCGCCGACATCGATATCTCGCCGCCAGCAGATGAAACGGCTGTCGCAACTGCTCGAGATCGACGCGGGAGAAATTAACCGCCGGCTCGCCGTTACCGGCCGCGAATTTGTGTACCTGAAGCGCCACCTGCCGCCCGAGCAGGCCGCCAAGATAGTCGAGTTGAACGTGCCCGGGCTCTTTTTGCAGCGCGAGTACCGCCGCTACTACCCGGGCAGCGAATATTTTTCCCACCTGATCGGCTTCACCGATATTGACGACCAGGGTCAGGAAGCCCTCGAGCTCGCATTCGATAAACAACTCGCCGGCAAGCCGGGCAGCCGCCGCGTCATCAAGGACCGCTTAGGGCGCATCGTCGAGGACGTCGAAAGCGTGCGCTCACCCCAGCAGGGACGCGATCTCGCGCTGTCGGTCGATGCGCGCATTCAGTATCTTGCTTACCGGGAACTCAAGGCCGCGGTCGACGTGCATCGCGCCAAGGCCGGCGGCATCGTCGTGCTCGACGTCGAGACCGGCGAAGTGCTCGCGATGGCGAACCTGCCGTCGTACAACCCCAACAATCGCGGCAAGCTCGAGCCGCGCCGCACGCGCAACCGCACGGTGACCGATTTGTTCGAGCCGGGCTCGACGCTGAAACCATTCACAGTCGCGGCGGCAATCGAAGGCGGGCTCTACAAGCCCGACACCCTGGTGCAGACCGGCGCGGGGCAGCTTGTCGTCGGCAAGGCGACCATTCACGACGCGCATCCGGCGGGCGCGTTGACGGTGGCGCAAGTCATCCAGAAGTCATCCAACGTCGGCGCCGCCAAGATTGCGCTCGCGCTGCCTGCTGAAAAATTGTGGGACATTTTCAGCCAGGTCGGTTTCGGCACTGCAGCCGCGCTCCGGTTTTCCCGGCGAGGTCTCGGGCAAGCTGCGCGCCTACGCGAACTGGCGGCCGATCGAGCAGGCGACGATGTCGTACGGCCACGGCATTTCACTGAGCCTCCTGCAGCTCGCGCGCGCCTACCTCATCTTCGCGAACGACGGCGAGATCAAGCCGGTCACGGTAGTCAAGCTCGACACGCCGGCCGAGTCGACGCGCGTGATCTCGGCCGAGACGGCGGTGCAGGTGCGCCGCATGCTTGAACTCGTCGTGCAGCCGGGCGGCACCGCGCCGCGCGCGCAAATCACCGGCTACCGCGTGGCCGGCAAGACCGGCACCGCGCACAAGCTCGATGGCGCAACGTATGCGCCGAACAAATACGTGTCCTCGTTCATCGGCTTCGCGCCGGCGTCAGCACCCCGCCTGATCGTCGCGGTGATGCTCGACGAGCCCGGCGCCGGCCAGTACTACGGCGGCACGGTCGCGGCACCCGTGTTCAGCAACGTGATGGCCGGCTCGCTGCGGCTGCTCGGCGTGAAGCCCGATGCGCCGCTGAACAACGTCGTGCTGCCGCCGCCCGACGCGCCCGAGGTGCGCGAGGAAGTATGAACGCGCCGGCGCTCGATCACCTGAACATCCGGCGGCTCGTCACCGACAGCCGGCGCGTGACGCGCGGCGATACCTTCGTCGCCTATCCCGGCGAAACGCAGGATGGCCGCCGCTACATCGCGCAGGCTATCGCGCGCGGCGCCGCTTCGGTGCTGTGGGAAAAACGCGGATTTCGCTGGCACCCCGAATGGCGCGTGCCGAACGCCGGCATACCGCAACTGCGCGCGCGCGCGGGCTTGATTGCGAGCCGCGTTTACGGCGAGCCGAGCGCCCATCTGTGGATGATCGGCGTCACCGGCACCAACGGCAAAACGACCTGCAGCCAGTGGATTGCCCAGGCGCTCACGCAGTGCGGCCGGCGCACCGCGGTGATCGGCACGCTCGGCTACGGGCTGGGGCGCACGCTGCATCCGCTCGCGAATACCACGCCCGATGCGGTGTGGCTGCACGGCGAGCTCGCGAATTTTCTGCGCCGCGGCGCGCGCGCAGTCAGCATGGAGGTGTCATCGATCGGCCTCGATCAGGACCGCGTCGCCGGCGTCGAGTTTGACGTCGCGCTCTTTACCAATCTGACGCGCGATCACCTCGACTACCACCGCACCATGCAGCGCTACCGGCGGGCCAAACTGCGGCTGTTCGAATGCGCGTCGCTCAAGCACGCGATCGTCAATCTCGATGACGACTTCGGCGCCGAACTCGCGCAGCGCGTGCGGCGGCGCGGCCTCACGGTACTCGGCTATGGATTTGGCGCGCGCCCGCGCGATGCGCGCCGCCTGCCGCGGCTCTCCGGCGCTAATCTCGAAGCGGGCGCCGCCGGTATGCAGTTCGACGTGCGCTCGCCCTGGGGGCGCGCCACGATCAAGAGTCCACTGATCGGTCGCCACAATGCATCGAACCTGCTCGGCACCCTCGCGACGCTGTTGGCGAGCGACATCCGGTTCAAAGACGCGGTGGCGGCGCTCGGCAAGCTGAAGCCGGTACCGGGCCGCATGCAGAAGCTCGGCGGCGGACGGTCTCCGCTGGTGGTCATCGATTATGCACATTCGCCCGATGCGCTCGAGCAGGTGTTGAAAAGCCTGCGCGAAGCCGCGGCCGGCACCGGCGCGCGCATCATTTGCGTATTCGGCTGCGGCGGTGATCGCGATCGCGGCAAGCGGCCCCTGATGGGCGGCGTCGCGTCGCGGCTGGCCGACAGCGTCGTCATCACCAGCGACAACCCGCGCAGTGAGGACCCCCGCAAGATCATCGCCGACATACGTCAGGGCATGCATGGCGACTACGCCGTGGAGCCCGATCGGCGGCGCGCGATTGCGCTCGCGCTGCGCGAGGCGCGGCGCGGCGACCTCGTGCTGGTCGCGGGCAAGGGCCACGAAACCTACCAGGAAATCGCCGGTGTTAGGCGTCCCTTCAGCGATGCAGCTATCGCGCGCACCGCACTGCTAAGGCGCGCCGCATGATGCGCATTTCACAGGCGGCGCATGCGCTCGGCGCGCAGGTACTCGGGCGACGACGCCGAGTTCAGCGCGGTGTGCACGGACAGCCGTGCCGTCAAGCCCGGCGACTTGTTCGTCGCCCTGAAAGGCGAACGCTACGACGCGCACGCGTTTCTCGCGCAGGCGGCGGCCGCCGGCGCCACGGGCTTGCTCGTCGAGCAGCGGGGCGACGTCGATCTGCCGCAGATCGTCGTCGACGACACGACGCTCGCGTTAGGACGCCTCGGCAACTATTGGCGGCGGCAGTTCGATATTCCGCTGATCGCCGTGACGGGCAGCAACGGCAAGACGACCGTCAAGGAGATGCTTGCATCGATACTGCGCGAAGCGGTGCAGGGCGACGCGAGCGACGCCGACCCGGCCGCCGGCGTGCTCGCCACCCGCGGCAACCTGAACAATCACATCGGGGTGCCGCTCACGCTGCTCGAGCTGCGCCGCGAACATCGCTACGCGGTCATCGAGATGGGCATGAACCATGCGGGCGAGATCAGCTACATCACGCGCATGGCGGAACCTTCGGTCGCGGTGATCAACAACGCAGGTGTCGCGCACATGGAGAACCTGGGGTCCGCGGAAGCGATCGCGCGCGCCAAGGGAGAAATTTTCGAGGGGCTCAAACCCGGCGGCACCGCCGTGATCAACGCCGATGACCCGTATGCGCCGCTGTGGCGGGCGTCCGCCGCGCACGCGCGCCAGCTTGAATTCGCGTTGGAGCACAAGGCGGCGGTCACGGCGACTTATCAGCTACGCGAGTTCGACAGCGAAATCGTACTCAACACGCCGCTGGGCGCTGCGCAGGCGTGCCTGCCGGCACCGGGTTTGCACAACGTGAAGAACGCGCTCGCCGCGAGCGCCGCGGCTACGGCGCTCGAGGTGCCGGCCACGACCGTCGCCGCCGGCCTCGCGCGCTTTGGCGGCATCAAGGGGCGCTTGCAGAGAAAGCGCGGCCTCAATGGCGCAACGCTGATCGACGACACCTACAACGCGAACCCGGATTCGATGCGCGCCGCGATAACGGTGCTCGCGCGGGCGCCCGGCAAAAAACTGCTGGTGATCGGCGACATGGGAGAGCTCGGGTCCGATGAGGCTGCCATGCACGCGCAAATCGGCGAGTTCGCGCGCGCCGAAGGCATCGGCACGGTGTTCACGCTCGGAAAACTTTCCGCGCACACCGCCAATGCGTTTGGCGCCGGCGCGCGCCATTTCGAGCGCATCGAAGATCTGCTGGCTGAAATCGAACCGGTGCTGGCGCCGACGTCGACGGTGCTGGTGAAGGGGTCGCGCTTCATGCAGATGGAGCGCGTGGTCACCGCGTTCGCGGTGACCCGAGAGGGATAGGCAGAGAAGCGGCGGAGACGGGAGAGCGACTGTCATGAGCACTCTTTGAATCTCGCCTCTCGCCTCTCGCCATCGCCTCTGCCGCAGCGGAGGTCGCGATGCTGCTAGAGCTCGCGCAGTGGCTCGCCAAAGACATCCGCGCGTTCAACGTGTTCAGCTACATCACGCTGCGCGCGGTGCTGGCGTGCCTGACCGCGCTGCTGATGACGTTCATGATCGGGCCGACCATGATCCGGCGGCTGACGTCGTACAAGATCGGCCAGTCGGTGCGCGATGACGGACCGCAGTCGCATCTGCCGAAAGCGGGCACGCCGACGATGGGCGGCGCGTTGATCCTGGTGTCGGTGGTGGTCACGACGTTACTGTGGGCCGACCTCGAAAACCGTTTCGTCTGGGTCGTCGTGGCCGCAACCGTGGGGTTCGGCGCCATCGGCTGGGTCGACGACTACCGCAAGGTCGTGCACCGCAATCCGAAGGGGCTGTCGGCGCGCGCGAAATTCTTCTGGCAATCGGTGGTGGGCCTCACGGTGGCGTGCGTGATCGCGTTCAGCACCAACCTGCCGGCGCAAACCGAGTTCATCGTGCCGTTCTTCAAGAACATCGCGTATCCGCTCGGCGTGTTCGGTTTCATCACGCTGACCTATCTCGTGATCGTCGGCACCAGCAACGCGGTCAACCTGACCGACGGTCTCGACGGACTTGCCATCATGCCGACCGTGATGGTCGCGAGCGCGCTCGGCGTCTTCGCGTACGTGGCCGGCAACGCGGTGTTCGCGAAATACCTCGTGTTCCCGCACATCCCCGGCGCCGGCGAGCTCGCGGTGGTATGCGGCGCGCTGGCGGGCGCGGGGCTCGCGTTCCTGTGGTTCAACGCCTATCCGGCGGAAGTTTTCATGGGCGACGTCGGCGCGCTCGCGCTCGGCGCGGCGCTCGGCACCATCGCCGTCATCGTGCGCCAGGAAATCGTGCTGTTCATCATGGGCGGCGTATTCGTCGTCGAGACGCTGTCGGTGGTGCTGCAGGTCGCGTCGTTCAAGCTCACCGGCAGACGCATCTTTCGCATGGCGCCGCTGCATCACCACTACGAATTGAAGGGCTGGAAGGAAAACCAGGTCGTCGTGCGCTTTTGGATCATCACGATGATGCTGGTGCTGGTTGGATTGTCGACGTTGAAGTTGCGCTAGGACGCACGATGCTGATGAACGTACATGGATGTAAGGGGTAAAAAGGTCTTGGTACTCGGACTCGGAGACACCGGGCTCTCGATGACGCGCTGGCTTGCACGGCGCGGCGCGATAGTGTCGGCCGCCGATACGCGCGCCGCGCCGCCGCACGCCCCGGTGGTGCGCCGCGAGTTACCTGCGGTTACGCTCGAGTGCGGCGACTTCAAGAGCGCGTCGCTGCGCGCTGCCGACTTGATCGCGATCAGTCCCGGCATCGACCGCCGCACGCCGGCGATCGCGGCCGCGATCGCGCACGGCGTGCCGGTGACGGGCGACATCGAGCTCTTCGCGCAGGCTTTGCCGCAAGCCGTTTCGCGCATGCCCAAAATCATTGCGGTCACCGGCACCAACGGCAAGAGCACGGTGACGCGCATGGCGGGCGACATCTGCATTGCCGCCGGTCACGCCACCGTCGTCGCCGGCAATATCGGCACGCCCGTGCTGGACGCGCTGACCGACATCGAAGAGGGGCGCAGCGCGCCCGCTGCCTTCGTGCTCGAACTGTCGAGCTTTCAGCTCGAAACCACCGCGAGTCTCGACGCCGATGCGGCGGCGATGCTCAATGTGTCCGAAGACCATCTTGATCGCTACGACGGCATCGACGACTATGCCGCCGCCAAAGCGCGCGTGTTCAACGGCCACGGGGCGCAAATCGTCAATCGCGAGGACGCGCGCAGCGCCGCAATGGCGCAACCGGGACGCGCAGTGTGGAGCTTCGGCACCGGCGCGCCAGACATGCGAACGCGCGTGGGGGATTGAGCGACACGGCGGTCAGCCGACCCTCATGCGCGGTGCCCACGCGCTGATGCCGGTCGCCGACCTGCCGGTCGCCGGATTGCATAACGCGGCGAATGCATTGGCCGCAGGCGCGCTGTGTCATGCGATCGGCATCGCCGATGCTTCCATCGTCGCGCGCGCTGCGCGCATACCGGGGATTGCCGCACCGCGTCGAAAAGATCGCCGTCATCGATGGCGTGACGTATTACGACGATTCGAAAGGCACCAACGTCGGCTCCACGGTGGCCGCGTTGAACGGCTTTGCGCAACCCGTGGTGCTGATCGCCGGCGGCGAAGGCAAGGGCCAGGATTTCGCTCCTTTGCGCGACCCGATTGCGCGCCACGCGCGCGCCGTCGTGCTGATCGGCCGCGATCGCGAGCAAATCGCGCGCGCGATCGAAGCCAGCGGCGTCGCAGTGGAACGCGCCGCGACCATGGATGAAGCCGTGCAACTTGCGCGCGCCGCGAGCCGTCCCGGCGACGTTGTCCTGCTGTCGCCCGCCTGTGCGAGCTACGACATGTTCAAAAATTACGGCCATCGCGGCGACGTATTCGCGGCGGCGGTAAAAAAAGAGGTGGCCCGTGGCGGTCGCTAACACGATGTTTTATGCGGACGTGAAAAGCCGCCCGCCGCCCGCGGAGTTCGATCGCGCGCTCGCGTGGAGCGCGGCGGCGTTGCTCGCGCTCGGTCTGGTGATGGTTTACTCGTCGTCGATCGCGATTGCCGAGGGCAGCCGCATCACGGGCCAGCAGCCGACCTATTACCTGATGCGGCACGGCACGTTCCTCACGCTGAGCCTCGTCATGGCGACCATTGCGTTTCAGCTGCCGACGCGCGCATGGCAGCGCGCGGCGCCGTTCCTGTTCCTGTTAGGCGCCGGGTTGCTTGTGCTGGTGCTTATTCCAGGCGTCGGGCGCGAAGTCAACGGCAGCCAGCGCTGGCTGTCGCTGTTTTTCTTCAACCTGCAGCCCTCCGAGCTCATGAAGCTGTTCGCGGTGCTGTATGCGGCCGATTACACGGTGCGCAAGTCAGCACACATGCACAGCCTGACCAAGGGCTTCCTGCCGCTGTTCGTTGTCATGCTGCTGGTCGGCGGGTTGCTGCTACGCGAACCCGATTTCGGCGCGTTCGCGGTCATCACCGTGATCGCGATGGGCATACTCTTTCTCGGCGGCGTCAACTGGAAGCCGTTCGCCGGACTGATCGTGCTGCTCATCGTCGGCTTCGTGCTGCTGATCTGGCTGTCGCCGTACCGGATGCAGCGGGTGGTCGGCTTCATGGACCCGTGGGCGGATCCGTACGGCAAGGGCTATCAGCTGTCGCACGCGCTCATTGCGTTCGGCCGCGGCGAATGGCTGGGCGTGGGCCTGGGCGCGAGCGTCGAAAAACTGTTTTACCTGCCCGAGGCGCACACCGACTTTCTGCTCGCCGTGATCGCCGAAGAACTCGGTTTCGCCGGCGTTGCGCTGGTGATCGGATTTTTCGTGGTGATCATCGTGCGCGCGTTCGCGATCGGCCGCCAGGCCGCGTCGCTCGACCGCGCATTCCCGGCGCTGGTCGCGCAAGGCATCGGATTGTGGCTGGGCGTGCAGACCATCATCAACATGGGCGTCAACATGGGCGTGCTGCCGACCAAGGGCCTCACGCTGCCGCTGCTGTCGTTCGGCGGCAGCGGCATTGCCGCGAATTGCTGCGCGCTCGCCGTGCTGCTGCGGGTCGATTGGGAAAATCGCCAGCTTTTGCGCGGGGTGAAGGTATGAGCCAGTACCCGTTCTCCGCGCAACGAGCAGCCATCGGGAAGCTGGCGATTTCAGTGGAGGCTAACTTTGGCGTCGCCAAAGTTATGCCGGAACTAAAACAGGCAGCGTCGTTCCGGGGGGTGAAGGTATGAGCGCTCCCCACACGCCACGCACCATCATGATCATGGCCGGCGGCACCGGCGGGCATATCTTCCCCGCGCTGTCGGTGGCCGAAGATCTGCGCGCGCATGGCTGGAACGTCGTGTGGCTGGGTGCGAAGACCGGCATGGAAGCAACGCTGGTAACGCCCAAAGGCTACACGATGGCGTGGATCAGCATGACCGGTGTGCGCGGCAAAGGCGTGCTGCGTTTCGCGCTGTTGCCGATGCAGCTCCTGATCGCGTTCTGGCAAAGCGCGCGCGCGATATTCGCGCACCGGCCCGACGTCGTGCTCGGCATGGGCGGCTACGTGTCGTTTCCGGGCGGCATGATGGCAAGCCTCTTGAATCGCCCGCTCGCAATCCACGAGCAGAATTCGATCGCCGGCCTCGCCAACAAAGTGCTCGCGCAAATCGCCGACCGCGTGCTCGGTGGTTTCCCGGCGCCGTTCGGGAGTTCGACCGCCGTGATCTGGACCGGCAACCCGGTGCGCGACGACATTGCGGCACTCGCGGACCCGGCGGCGCGCTACGGCACGCGCGCGGGCGCGCTGCGGCTGACCGTCATGGGCGGCAGCCTCGGCGCCCAGGCGCTCAATGAAACCGTACCGCAGGCGCTCGCGCTGATTCCCGAAACCGAGCGTCCGGTCGTCACGCATCAAGCCGGCACGCGCCACCTCGCAGCGGTCGAGGAGAACTACCAGCGCGCGGGCGTTGCCGCAACCGCGGTCGCGTTCATCAACGACATGGCGGCGCAATACGCGGCGGCCGATCTCATCATTTGCCGTGCGGGCGCGTCGACGATCGCCGAACTCGCAGCGGCCGGCATTGCCAGCGTGCTGGTGCCGTTTCCGCACGCGGTCGACGATCACCAGACGCACAATGCGCGCTTCCTGTCTGAACGCGGTGCGGCAGTATTGGTGCCGCAATCCGAACTGACCGCGCAAAAACTCGCCGACCTGCTGCGCAGCTTTACGCGCGAAGCGCTTCTGGAGATGGCGAAGAAAGCGCGCAGCGTTGCCAAGCCTGACGCAACGCAAGCCGTTGCCAGCGAATGCATGAGGCTGGCCGCATGAAATACAAAGTCAAACGCGTGCATTTCGTTGGGATAGGTGGGACCGACGCGAGCAGGAAGCAGGGGCCCGTCGCGTTTTGTGCGGCGGGATGCGACCGGCCGCGAGCGGCGTCGGCCGCCGGTTTCGCCGCGCAGACGCGATTGGGCGGCACGCAATGAAATACAAAGTCAAACGCGTGCATTTCGTCGGCATAGGCGGCTCCGGAATGAGCGGCATCGCTGAAGTGCTGGTCAATCTGGGCTTCGAAGTCAGCGGGTCGGACATCAACGACAACGCGGTGACGCGGCGCTTGCAAGGCCTCGGCGCCAAGGTCGTGAAAGGCCACGCCGCGGCTAACATTGCGGCAGCCGATGCGGTCGTGGTCTCGAGTGCGGTCAAGGACGACAATCCGGAAGTCGTGGCGGCGCGCGCCCACAAAATTCCGGTCGTCCCGCGCGCGATGATGCTCGCCGAGCTGATGCGCTTGAAGCAGGGCATCGCGGTGGCCGGCACGCATGGCAAGACGACGACCACGAGTCTCGTGGCGAGCGTGCTCGCCGAAGCGGACATGGATCCGACTTTCGTGATCGGCGGCCGGCTCGAGGCGGCCGGCTCGCATGCGAAATTGGGCAGCGGCGAATTCATCGTGGTCGAGGCCGACGAATCGGACGCGTCGTTTTTGTATCTCGCGCCGGTGCTCGCGGTGGTCACGAACATCGATGCCGACCACATGGAAACGTACGGCCATTATTTCGGCCGCCTGCGCCAGGCATTTCTCGATTTCGTGCAGCGCCTGCCGTTTTACGGCACCGCCGTGTTGTGTGTCGACGACCCGAACGTGCGCGAAATCATGCCGGCAGTCACCAAGCCGATCACGACGTACGGCTTGTCGGAGGCCGCGCAGGTGCGCGCCGTCGAATTGAAGCCCGACGGCGGGCGCATGCATTTTCGCGTGCTGCGCACCGATGCGCGCGGCACCAAGCGGCCCGATCTGGACATCACGCTCAATCTCGCCGGCGCGCACAACGTGCTGAATGCGCTCGCTGCCATCGCGGTCGGCATGGAAGTCGGCGCGCCTGACGCGGCGATTGTGCGCGCGCTGGCGGATTTCAAAGGCGTCGGCCGGCGCTTTCAGCGCTATGGCGAAATCGCCCTGGTGAAAGGCGGGCAGTTACACGCTGATCGACGATTACGGCCATCACCCGACGGAAATGGCGGCGACCCTGGCGGCCGCGCGCGGCGCTTTTCCGGGACGCCGCCTCGTGCTCGCGTTCCAGCCGCACCGCTATACGCGCACGCGCGACTGCTTCGAGGATTTCGCGCGCGTGCTGTGCACCGTTGACGTGCTGCTGCTGACCGAAGTTTATGCGGCAGGCGAGGCGCCGATCGTCGCGGCGGATGGCCGGGCCCTCGCGCGGGCCGTGCGCGTGCAAGGCAAGGTCGAGCCGATTTTCGTGGAACAGGTCGCGGATTTTCCGGCGGCGGTCGCCAATGCGGTCAACGACGGCGACGTGGTGCTGACGATGGGCGCGGGCTCGATCGGGTCGGTGCCCGCGATGTTGAGCGGCGGAACTGCGTGATGCGAATACGATGAACATGGCGGATCAGAAAAATCTGTTGCGGGGCGAGCCGCGGCGCAACGAGCCGATGGCCCGCCACACGAGCTGGCGCGCCGGCGGCACCGCCGACCGCGCTTACGTGCCCGTCGATCTCGAGGACATGCGTTTGTTCATCGCGGCGCTGCCGCGCGCCGAGCCGGTCCACGTGATCGGGCTCGGCAGCAATCTGCTGGTGCGCGATGGCGGCTTGCGCGGCACGGTCATTTTCACGCACGGCGCGTTGAAGGAGATCCGTTCCGAAGGCAATGCGATTTATGCGGAGAGCGGCGTGCCGAGCCCGAAGCTCGCGCGTTTTGCGGCCCTGCAAGAGCTCGTCGGCGCCGAATTCATGGCCGGCATTCCCGGCACGGTCGGCGGCGCGCTCACCATGAACGCCGGCTGCTATGGCGGCGAGACGTGGGGCATCGTCGAGAGCGTCACCACACTCGACCGCACGGGACAATTGCGGCAGCGCACGTCCGCCGATTACGAGCTCAGCTACCGCCACGTCAAATTGCGCGAGGCCAACGAGGAGTGGTTCGCCGCGGCGCGCTTCCGCTTGCCGCGCGGCGACGGCGCGAAATCGCGCGCGACGATCAAAGAGCTCCTGGAGCGGCGGATTGCCGCACAGCCGCTCAACCTGCCCAACGCGGGGTCGGTGTTCCGCAATCCGCCGAACGATTACGCCGCGCGCCTCATTGAAGCGTGCGGACTCAAAGGCCGCGTCGAGGGCGGCGCGATGATTTCCGCGAAGCATGCGAACTTCATCGTCAATACCGGCGGCGCGCGCGCGGCCGACATCGAGACGTTGATCGAGCTCGCGCAGTCGAGCGTGAAAGAGAAATTCAATATCGACCTCGAGCGTGAAGTGCGCATCGTGGGTGAGCCGGCATGACCACAGCAAAAAAAACCGAAACGCGCCGTCAACCCGGCTGCCGGTTACGGAAAAGTTGCCGTCCTGATGGGCGGCCGTTCGGCCGAACGCGAAATCTCGCTGATGTCCGGCAAAAACGTGCTCGAGGGGCTGCAGCGCAAGGGCGTGGACGCGCATGCGTTCGATCCGGCCGAGCGCGAGTTGTTCGAGCTCAAACGCGATGGCTATCAACGCGCGTTCCTGATCCTGCACGGCCGCTATGGCGAAGACGGCACCGTGCAGGGCGCGCTCGAGACCATGGGCATCCCGTATACGGGCAGCGGCGTGATGGCGTCCGCGTTGTGCATGGACAAGTTGCGCACGAAGCTGATCTGGCTCGCGAGCGGACTGCCGACGCCCCGTCATGCGGTGCTCACGGACAAAAGCGATTGGTCATCGGTTGCGAAAGAGCTTGGCCTGCCGCTGATCGTCAAACCTGCGCATGAAGGCTCGAGCATCGGGCTTACGAAAGTGACGAGCATCGAAAAAATTGAGGCCGCGTACGAGCTTGCCGCGAAATGCGATTCGCTGGTGATCGCCGAAGAATTCATCGGCGGGCGCGAACTGACCGCCGCGTTTCTCGACGACCGGGCGCTGCCGCTGATCCGCATCGAAGCGCCGCAGGGCAACTACGACTATCAGAACAAATATTTCACCGACGTCGTGAAGTACCACTGCCCGAGCGGATTGCCCGCCGCGCAGGAGACCGAATTGCAGGCGACCGTGATGCGCGCCGCGCAAGCGCTCGGCTGTGCCGGCTGGGGACGCGCCGATCTGATGTTGCGCGACGACGGCCGCGCATTCCTGCTCGAGATGAATACCGCGCCGGGCATGACGGGGCATTCGCTGGTGCCGATGGCGGCGCGCGCGGCAGGCATCGAATTCGACGATCTCGTGCTGAGAATTCTGGAGCTGGCCCATGTGGGATAGGCCCGACATTCTGAACGGCATCGCCAATGCGCTGTTCGCCGCAGCGGTGCTGCTCGGCGCTTACGCGGCGTTGCATTACGCCGTGCGGCTGCCCGTGTTTCCGCTGCGCGAAGTCCGCATCACGCACGAGCTCGCGCACGTCACGCCGGCGCAGATCGAAGCGATCGTCGCGCGCGAGGTCATGGGCAATTTCTTCACGCTCGATCTGCCGCGTGCGCGCGCGGGTTTCGAAAAACTGCCGTGGGTGCGCAACGTCAACGTCCGGCGCCAATGGCCGGACCGCCTCGAAGTCTCGCTCGAGGAACACGTGCCGCTTGCGACGCTGGGGTACCGCGGGGCTGGTCAATACGTTCGGCGAGCTCTTTGTCGCCGCCGCCGACGGCGACCTCCCCTTGTTCATCGGGCCGCCGGAAAGCGCCAAGGAGATTGCCATTCAGTACGGCTACTTCAAGCGCAGCCTCGCCACCCTGGGGCTGACCCCGGTGCAAGTACAGGTGTCGCCGCGGCGCGCGTGGCAAGTCAAGCTCGCCAGCGGGACCACGCTGCAGCTCGGGCGCGACAACATCGAACCGCGGCTCGACCGCTTCATCGCGGTCTACCCCCGCACGATCGGCCAGCTGCAGCGCCGCCTCACTTACGTCGACCTGCGCTATCCGAATGGATTCGCCGTGGGCATACCCGAACTCGCGCGCGAGCAGGCGGAGCCGCCGCGCGTGCGTAAAAGTCCGCGCGCGACCGGATGAAAGCGATGAGGAATAGATGAGCAAGGCCAAAGAAACCAAGAATCTGATCGTCGGTCTCGACATCGGGACGTCGAAGATCGCGGCGATCGTCGCCGAGATCAAGGCGGACGGCAGCTTCGACATGATCGGCATGGGCGGGCATCCGTCGAAGGGGCTGCAGCAAAGGCGTCGTCGTCAATATCGAGGCGACGGTCAACGCGATTCAGCGCGCGCTCGAAGAGGCCGAGCTGATGGCCGACTGCAAGATCACCGAGGTCTATACCGGCATCGCGGGCAGCCACATCAAGAGCATCAATTCGCGCGGCATGGTCGCCATCAAGGACCGCGAGGTCACGCAACAGGACGTCGAGCGCGTGATCGAGACCGCGAAGGCGATCCCGATTCCGACCGACCAGCAGGTTCTGCATATCCTGAACCAGGAATTCATCGTCGACGGCCAGGGCGACGTGCGCGAGCCGCTCGGCATGAGCGGCGTGCGGCTCGAAGTCAACGTGCACATCGTGACGGGCGCGGTGTCGGCCGCGCAGAACATCATCAAGTGCGTGCGCCGCTGCGGCCTCGAAGTGAACGACCTCATACTGCAGCCGCTCGCGTCGGCGACCGCGGTCGTCTCCGAAGACGAAAAGGACCTGGGCGTGTGCCTTGTCGATATCGGCGGCGGCACCACCGACATCGCGATTTTCACGCAGGGGGCGATCCGCCATACGGGCGTGATCCCGATCGCCGGCGACCAGATCACCAACGACATCGCGATGGCGCTGCGCACGCCGACCAAAGACGCCGAAGACATCAAGCGTCGCTACGGCTGCGCGTTGAAGCAGCTTGCCGATCCGCAGCAGATGGTCGAAGTGCCGGGCATCGGCGAAAGAAGCGCGCGCCAGCTCTCGCGCCAGACGCTCGCCGAAGTGATCGAGCCGCGCATCGAGGAACTTTATTCGCTGGTGCAGGCGGAGTTGCGCCGCTCGGGCTACGAAGAGCTGCTGTCGTCGGGCATCGTGCTCACCGGCGGCTCGAGCTCGATGCAGGGCATGGTCGAGCTCGGCGAAGAAATTTTCCATATGCCGGTGCGCATAGGCCAGCCGCAATACCACGGCGGGCTCGCGGAAGTCGTGCGCAATCCGCGCTATGCAACCGCGGTCGGTCTTTTGTTACTCGGCGTGCAGCAGCAGCGGCAGCACAACCTTGCGCACGCGCAACTCGGTTCACTGGCGGGCCTGATCGATCGTATGAAGAGCTGGTTCAAGGGCAATTTTTAGAGGGGCATGCGCAACATGACAGAAGCGCGGGAATTTAGCGGTACCGGAGTCGGCAAATTGCAGTTTTTGTTTTTACTTTAGTCACAGGAGACAACTATGTTTGAAATCATGGAAGTTCCGTCGCAGGAGGCTGTAATCAAGGTAATCGGGGTCGGCGGCTGCGGGGGCAACGCAGTCGATCACATGATCGCGAACGGCGTCAAAGGCGTGGAGTTCATCTGCGCCAATACCGACATGCAGGCGCTCAAACGCTCGCAGGCGCGCACGCAATTGCAATTGGGCCCGGAAATCACCAAAGGTCTCGGCGCAGGGGCGAATCCCGAAGTCGGCCGCAAAGCGGCGCTCGAAGATCGCGAGCGCATCATCGACCTGATAGGCGGTGCGGACATGCTGTTTTTGACCGCGGGCATGGGTGGCGGCACGGGCACCGGCGCGGCGCCGGTGGTCGCGGAAATCGCGCGCGAACTCGGGATCCTGACGGTCGCGGTCGTCACCAAGCCGTTCGCGTTCGAAGGCAAGCGCCAACGCATCGCGATGGAAGGCCTTGAAGCGCTGTCGCAGCAAGTCAATTCGCTGATCGTGATTCCGAACGACAAGCTGATGCAGGTCCTGGGCAACCAGGTCACGCTCGACGAAGCGTTCCGCGCGGCCAACGACGTGCTGCATGGCGCGGTCGCCGGGATTGCCGAGATCATCAGCTGCCCCGGCATGATCAACGTCGACTTTGCCGACGTCAAAACCGTGATGTCCGAAACCGGCATGGCCATGATGGGTTCGGCCAAGGCCGCCGGCACCGACCGCGCGCGCATGGCGGCCGAACAGGCAGTCGCCTGCCCGCTGCTCGAAGACATCGACATTGCGGATGCGCGCGGCGTGCTCGTCAACATCTCGGCCAGCAAATCGCTGTTCCAGTTGCAGGAAATGTACGACGTGATGGACGTGATCAAGGCGTTCGCCGCCGAGTCGGCCACCGTGATCGCGGGCACCGTCTACGACGATGCGCTCGGAGATGAACTGCGCGTGACCATAGTCGCGACCGGTCTGGGCAAGGCGCACGCGCGGATGCAACCGAAGCCGCTGCAGGTCGTGCAGGCAACCGGTACCGACGGGGCGATGGCGAACGGTGCGGTGAATTACGAAGAACTCGACCAGCCGGCCGTCATGCGGCGCAACCGCAACCAGACCGTCGAAGCATTGCGTCAATCGGGCGTCGAAATGCTGGATATACCGGCATTCCTGCGCAAGCAGGCGGACTGAATGCAGCAGCAGGCATCGCAGGGTAGCCGGCGCGGATGGCGGCGGCCCCGGTTTTTGTTCACCCGTGGAGGCTGATTTCACTAATTAATGAGCGGGCAGTTATGACAACGTCGCACTCGCGCCGGCAGGAATGTGATTTTTTGCACGCCCCGGCGCCCGGCGCAAAAAAGTGGTAAAATCACGTCTTAAGTAGACGTAGAATCAATGGGTTAATCCATGATCAAGCAGCGCACGATCAAAAACATCATCCGCGCCACCGGCGTTGGATTGCACACCGGCGAGAAGGTCTACCTGACGCTGCGTCCGGCCGCGCCGAATACGGGCGTGGTGTTCCGCCGCGTCGATCTCGCGCAACCCGTCGACATCAAAGCCGATCCGTACCGCGTTGGCGACACACGGCTGTCGTCGTGTCTCGAACGCGACGGCGTGCGGGTGTCGACGGTCGAGCACCTGATGTCTGCGATCGCGGGGCTTGGGATCGACAATCTTTACGTGGACGTGTCTGCGGCAGAAGTGCCGATTATGGATGGCAGCGCGGGACCGTTCGTGTTTTTGCTGCAGTCGGCGGGGGTCGAAGAGCAGGCGGCGGCCAAGCGGTTCATCCGGATTCGCAAAACGGTCGCGGTGACCGACGGCGACAAGTCCGCGCGCTTCGAGCCGCACAACGGCTTCAAAATCGAATTCAGCATCGACTTCGATCATCCGGTGTTCGAGAATTCCGCCAAGTCCGTGTGCGTGGATTTTGCGACGACCTCGTACATCAGGGAAGTGAGCCGCGCGCGCACGTTCGGGTTCATGCATGAAGTCGAATGGATGCGCGGCCAGGGCTTGGCACTCGGCGGCTCGCTCGACAATGCGATCGTGCTCGACGAGTACCGCGTGCTGAACAACGACGGCCTGCGTTACGACGATGAATTCGTCAAGCACAAGGTACTCGACGCAATCGGCGACCTGTACCTGCTGGGCCATCCGGTAATCGGCGCGTTCGTCGCGCACAAGTCGGGTCACGCGCTGAACAACCTGCTGTTGCGCCGACTCCTCGAAGAAAAGGAAGCCTGGGAATACGTGAGTTTCGACCGGCCCGAGGATGTCCCCGCGTTCGTCGCGTCCGGCCAGCCCGCCCTCGCGTAGCTTGCTGACTGGCGTTGCCTAGCGCATGTTCGTCCTGCGCATCCTCGGCTTCTTCGTGATTGCCACCATCGGCGCGGCGTTTGTCACCTACCTGATTACCAAAAACCGCCGCTATGTGACGTTCGCCTGGCAGGTGCTCAAGTACGGCATGCTGATGGCGATTATCGTGTTGACGTTTATCCTGTTCGAGCGGCTCGTGCTGGTGGTTTAAGCGGTCGCGCGGGGCTCATTTTCGAGCACGCTGGCGGCCCGCCAATGTAGTTAGTGCTTGCTTCAGCGGCGAGTCGTCGAGCTGGCTGGCGAGTTTGTCTAAATTCTCAATCGTTTCAATGCTTAAGCGCTTCGGCTCGCGCGCGGGCGGAGGGGCGTCCGCAGCCTCCCTAACTTGCACTTCAATTCGTATTGAAGTAACCTCGCAACGCTGTTTCTGGTAAGCAACTAACAATCTAGCGGCGAGCTGCTTAAGTTTGGCGGCAATCGCGGCATTTTCGGCCAAGAGGGTGAGGGTTCCATCGCGTAACTGCTTGACACAGCAGGCTTGTGTCAATTCCGGCGGCGCGGTGTCCACGAGTACCTGATGTAGTCCGGCATTGCGCTGGACATCGCGGGTCAACGAACGCAAGCGGTCCGACGTGTTGAGATAGAAATTTATCCGGCGCGCGGGCATGGCTGAGATTGTGGGGCAACGATGAACATAATTCTAGTTTCCGGAAAACTGGCAAGGGCGCGCACCATCACGCTCTCGATGTCGGATCTGGTGTGCGGTGCAGCCGCCTCCCTGGTCGGTCTCCTGATTCTGTCATTCGCGCTTCAATATCTGGTTCTGCGTTTCGCTCCCAGCCTCCACGGCCCGCTGCTCAATACCCTGATTCTCAGCGCGCAGCACGAACGCTACGAAAAATCCGACAGCTATCTGCGCGAAAATCTGAACGCGCTGGCCGCCAAGCTCGGCCAGATGCAGGCGCAACTGCTGCGCCTCGATACCTTGGGCGAGCGCCTCGCCAAGACCGCCGGTTTCAAACCCCAGGACTTCATGTTTGACCAGCCGCCGGGCCGTGGCGGCGCAGCGTCGACGTTGCCTACTTATGATTTATCGCTCGGCGACATCACCCGCCAGGCCGATCTGCTCAACCAGCAAATGGACGATCGCACGGAAAAACTCGGCGTGCTCGATTCGCTGATGACCGTGGTCGGCGCCAAGAAAAAATTGCTGCCGTCGATGCTGCCGGTGGAAGGCGGCTGGTACTCGTCCAACTTCGGCTGGCGCATCGACCCGTTCAACGGCGTGCGCGCATTTCACGAGGGCATGGATTTCATGGCGGAGAGCGGAACCGAGGCGCGTGCGGCGGCCGCCGGGGTGGTCGCGTTCGCTGATTTCCACTCTCAATATGGTAATATGATCGAGATTGATCACGGCAACGGTTTGATCACCCGTTACGCACATTTGTCGAAACGTCTGGTCAAAATCGGCGACGTGGTGCTCAGTGGTGGAACCATCGGGCAGGTCGGCAGGACCGGACGCGCTACCGGACCGCACCTGCACTTCGAAGTCCGTCAGAACGGAGCGCCGCTCAATCCGATGCGTTTTCTCCGCTTGCCCGGTTAGCGCACGTCTGGTTTGCAGTTTGAGGGGGTGGGGTGATTCCCCACCCTTTTTTATTGAGGGAAGCTCCGGCGAATTTTCATGCAGCCGCAGCGTCTATAGCAGTGGAACTGCGCGGCCATAAGCGCCCGTTCGTTCCTCGATTCATTAGGTGCAACGTAATTCATGATTTCAGGCCTGCTCAAGAAGGTATTCGGTAGCCGCAACGAACGTCTGTTGCGCCAGTACTCGCACTCGGTCCGCGCGATCAATGCGCTCGAGTCCACGATTTCCGCGCTGAGCGACGACGCCTTGCGCGCCAAGACGGCCGAGTTCAAGCAGCGCCATGCAGCCGGCGAATCGATCGACAAGCTGCTGCCCGAAGCCTTCGCGGTGGTGCGCGAAGCGGGCAAGCGCGTGCTCAACATGCGCCACTTCGACGTGCAGATGATCGGGGGCATCGTGCTGCACCATGGCAAGATCGGCGAGATGCGCACCGGCGAGGGCAAGACGCTGGTGGCGACACTGCCCGCCTATCTGAATGCCTTGTCGGGCAAGGGCGTGCATGTCGTCACCGTCAACGATTACCTCGCCAAGCGCGACTCCGAATGGATGGGCCGCATCTACGGCTTCCTGGGACTCACGGTCGGCGTGATCCTGTCGCAGATGGACCACGCGGACAAGCACAGCGCGTACGCGGCCGATATCACTTACGGCACCAACAACGAATTCGGCTTCGACTATCTGCGCGACAACATGGCCGCCACACCGGGCGAGCGGTTCCAGCGCAAGTTAAATTACGCGATCGTCGACGAGGTCGATTCGATCCTGATCGACGAAGCGCGCACGCCGCTGATCATTTCGGGCCAGGCGGAAGACACCACCGAACTGTATTACCGCATGAACGAAATCGCGCCGAAGCTCAAGCGCCAGGCCGACGAAAACAGCCCCGGCGACTACACGGTCGATGAAAAACAACACCAGGTATTGCTCTCCGAAGCCGGCCACGAGCGCAGCGAAGCGCTGTTGGCGGAAGCCGGCCTGCTGCCGCATGGCGGCAGCCTCTATGACCCGAGCAACATCAACCTGATCCACCACCTGTATGCCGCGTTGCGTGCGCATTCGCTGTTCCATCGCGACCAGCAGTACGTCGTGCAGGAAGGCGAGATCATCATCGTCGACGAATTCACCGGCCGCCTGATGCCGGGACGGCGCTGGTCCGACGGCCTGCACCAGGCGGTGGAAGCGAAGGAAGGGGTCGCGATTCAGCGCGAGAACCAGACGCTCGCGTCGATCACGTTCCAGAACTATTTCCGCATGTATACGAAGCTCGCGGGCATGACCGGCACCGCCGACACGGAAGCCTACGAATTCCAGCACATCTACAATCTGGAAACCGTGGTCATTCCGACGCACAAGCCGATGGTCCGCGACGATCGCATGGACCAGGTCTATCAGACGTTCCGCGAAAAATACGCGGCGGTGATCAAGGACATCCAGGATTGCTGCGCGCGCGGCCAGCCGGTGCTCGTCGGCACGACGTCGATCGAGAATTCCGAGCTGCTGTCGCAGCTCCTGGACAAAGAAAAGCTGCCGCACAACGTGTTGAACGCCAAGCAGCACGCGCGCGAGGCCGAAATCGTGGTGCAGGCGGGGCGCCCGAAGACGATCACGATTGCAACCAACATGGCGGGCCGCGGCACCGACATCGTGTTGGGCGGCAATCCCGAGCCGGAAATCGCCAAGGTCGAAGCGGACGAGAGCCTCGACGCCAGCACCAAGGCGCGTCGCGTCGAAGAATTGCGCCACGAGTGGCAAAAGCTGCACAACCAGGTCGTCGCCGCCGGCGGGCTGCACATCATCGCCACGGAGCGCCACGAATCGCGGCGCGTCGACAACCAGTTGCGCGGCCGGTCGGGCCGCCAGGGCGACCCGGGCTCGAGCCGCTTTTACCTGTCGCTCGAAGACCCGCTCTTGAGAATCTTCGCGTCGGACCGCGTCGCCGCGATCATGCAGCGCCTGAAAATGCCGGATGGCGAGGCGATCGAGCATCCGTGGGTCACGCGCGCGATCGAAAACGCCCAGCGCAAAGTCGAAGCGCGCAATTTCGACATGCGCAAGCACCTGCTCGAATACGACGACGTCGCCAACGATCAGCGCAAGGCCATCTACGAATCGCGCAACCAGCTGCTCGAATCGACCGATATCTCGGAGCGCATCACCGCCATCCGCGCCGAAGTCATCGCCGGTTTCATCGCGCAGCACATCCCGCCGGAAAGCCTGGAAGAGCAATGGGATATTCCGGGACTCGAAAAAACGCTGGCCGCCGAGCTCCAGCTCGATCTGCCGATCCAGCAGTGGCTGGCCGACGAGCCCGACATGGACGAGGCGCAGCTGCGCACGCGCATCATCGATCTCGCCAACCAGAAATACCAGACGAAATGCGCGCAAGTAGATCCACAGGCGATGCGCCAGTTCGAGCGCGCGATCATGCTGCAGAGTGTCGATTCGCACTGGCGCGAGCACCTGGCGGCGCTCGATCATTTGCGCCAGGGCATCCACCTGCGCAGTTATGCGCAGAAGACGCCGACTCAGGAATACAAAAAGGAAGCGTTCGAGCTCTTCTCGCTGATGCTCGACATGATCAATACCGAAGTCACCAAGATCCTGCTGACCGTGCAGGTGCGCAGCGAAGCAGAGCTGCAAAAGGTCGAGGAACCCGAAGCGCCCAGAAACGTGCAGTACCACCATGCCGATTACGGCCAGGCGCTCGAGCAGGCGAATGCCGACCAGCCGGCGTCCGATGCGCAAACGTTCGTGCGTCCCGGACAGAAAGTCGGCCGCAACGATCCATGCCCGTGCGGCTCGGGCAAGAAATACAAGCACTGCCACGGCCGGCTGACCTAGGCGGGTGCAACCGCGCCGCGTGCGAAAGGGTATTTTGCCGCGCGAGTGCTGCGGACCGGCGCGCGGTGCAAGCTATAATCGCGAGCGTCCCCGAGTGATGAAGCCGCCATGCCCGTAAATCTTTCCGCTCCCGATCCCGCGTCCCTGCTGCCGGTGCCAGGTGTCGCGCTCGGCATCGCCGAAGCGAACATCCGCAAGCCGGGCCGCAAAGACCTCCTCGTTATCAAACTCGCCGACGGCGCAAAAGTCGCCGGCGTGTTTACGCAAAACCGTTTTTGCGCGGCGCCGGTCGTGGTCACGCGCGAGCACCTGTCGCTGGTCGACCCTGCGATGTCGATACGCGCGCTGGTAGTCAACACCGGCAACGCCAACGCGGGTACCGGCAAGGAAGGTTTGGGGCACGCGCGCCACACTTGCGCCGAACTCGCCGGCCTGCTCGGCTGCAAGGCGACTCAGATTCTGCCGTTTTCGACCGGCGTAATCATGGAGCCGCTGCCGGTCGAGCGCATTGCCGCCGGATTGCCCGCCTGCGTCGCAGACCTTGGCGAAGCGAACTGGTTGAACGCGGCGAACGCGATCATGACGACCGACACGCTGCCGAAAGCTGCTTCCGCGCGGACGCGTATCGGGACTGCCGACGTGACAGTAACCGGCATCGCCAAGGGCGCCGGCATGATCCATCCGAATATGGCGACCATGCTGGGCTTTATCGCCAGCGATGCGCGCGTCAGCCTGCCGCTCGTCAACGCGGCCGTCGCGTACGCGGCGCAGCGCTCGTTCAACTGCATTACCGTCGATGGCGACACGTCGACCAACGACTCGTTCATGCTGATCGCGAGCGGCGCAGCGCAAATGGCCGAAATCACCGATGCGCGCAGCCCCGAATACGCCGCGTTCCGCGATGCCGTGACGGAGGTGGCGGCGCGTCTCGCGCAGGCCATCGTGCGCGATGGCGAGGGCGCGACAAAATTCATCACCGTGCGCGTCGAAGGCGGACGCAGCGAAGACGAATGCCGCCAGATCGGGTTTGCGATCGCGCACTCGCCGCTCGTGAAAACGGCATTTTTTGCGTCGGACCCGAATCTCGGGCGCATACTCGCGGCCATCGGCTATGCGGGCGTCGCCGATCTGGATGTGGAAAAGATCGACCTCTACCTCGACGATGTGCTCGTCGCGCGGCAAGGCGGGCGCAATCCCGCTTATCAGGAAGCCGACGGCCAGCGCGTGATGAAGCAGAGCGAGATCACGGTACGGGTCGCGCTGAACCGCGGCGCGGCAGCAGCGACGCTGTGGACCTGCGACTTGTCGCACGATTACGTGAGCATCAACGCGGATTACCGCTCATGAGCGAATGGGATAGCCTGATCAAGCGCGCCGACGCGGTGCTCTCGCGGGTGGAAAAGCTGTTGCCCGCGGCGCCGCTGGCGACCGACTGGAAAGCCATCGCGTTTCGCTGGCGCAAGCGCAACGGCCACAGCGCGATCGAAGCGGTGCGGCACGTGCACAAGATCAGCCTCGCCGACTTGTGCGGCATCGATAGCCAGAAAAAAGTCGTCGAGCAGAACACCCGGCAGTTCGTCGACGGCCATCCCGCCAACAACGTGCTGCTGACCGGCGCGCGCGGCACCGGCAAATCGTCGCTGATCAAGGCACTGCTCAACAAATATGCGCCGCGCGGCCTGCGCGTCATCGAAGTCGAAAAGCAGGATTTGATCGACCTGCCCGAAATCGTCGAATTGATCGCGCAGCGGCCCGAGCGGTTCGTGCTGTATTGCGACGACCTGTCGTTCGAAGCGGACGAGCCCGGCTACAAGGCGCTGAAAGTCGTGCTCGACGGCTCGGTCGCCGCCGCGTCGGAGAACTGCCTCATCTACGCGACCTCGAACCGGCGCCACCTGATGCCTGAATTCATGTCGGAAAACCTCGAAGCCAAGCGCGTCGACGATGAAATCCATCCGGGCGAAACGGTCGAGGAAAAAATCTCGCTGTCGGAGCGATTCGGCGTGTGGGTCTCGTTCTATCCGTTCGATCAGGACGAATATCTTGAAATAGTCGCGCAGTGGCTGGCCCATTTCAAGATCACGGGGGCGAGTTCCGAGTCGGTACGTCACGCAGCACTGCAGTGGGCATTGCAGCGCGGATCGCGCAGCGGCCGCGTCGCCTGGCAGTTCGCGCGCGACTGGGCCGGCCGCGCACGCATCGCGCGCGCGAAGTCGTAGCACTCGATGGCTGCGGCCGACGCTACGGCGCCCGCGCGGGCCCGCATCGAAGTCGTCGCGGCGGTCATCTACAACGAGCGCGGGGAATTTCTGCTGGCGCAGCGCCCGCCGGGCAAGCCCTATGCCGGTTACTGGGAATTTCCCGGCGGCAAGGTCGAGCCCGGCGAGGATGCCGCGACTGCCCTGAAGCGCGAGCTGCACGAGGAGCTCGGCATCGACGTGACGCTCGCTTATCCGTGGCTCACGCGCGATTTCGACTATGCGCACGCGCACGTGCGGCTGCGGTTTTTCCGGGTTTACCGCTGGTCGGGCGAGCTGCACGGCAGGGAACTCCAGCAGTTCACGTGGCAGTCGATCCACCACATCACCGTTGCGCCGGTGTTGCCTGCCAACGGGCCGATACTGCGCGGCCTCGCGTTGCCGGCCGTCTACGGAATTACGCGCGCCGGCGACCTCGGCCGCGACGCATTTATGCGCGCGCTCGCGCAATCGCTCGATCACGGGCTGCGGCTGATCCAGGTGCGGGAAAAACAAATGGCCGACGCGGAGCTCTCCGGGTTTGCCGCGGAAGTCGTGGCGGCCGCGCATGCGCACGGCGCGCGAGTCGTCGTGAATGGCGGGGCGGATGTCGCGAAACAGGCGGGAGCCGATGGCGTGCATCTCACGTCCGCCCGCCTGATGGCGGCAGCGACGCGGCCCGATTGCGAATGGTGCGGCGCGTCGTGCCACAACGCCGTTGAGCTCGCCCGCGCGCGCGACCTCGGGCTCGATTTCGTCGTGCTTGGCCCCGTTGCGGCGACGCCCAGCCACCGGGACGCGCCGCCGCTGGGATGGCAGGATTTTTCACGCCTGATTCGCGATTACCCTCTGCCGGTGTATGCGCTGGGCGGTCTGCGCGCGAATCAGCTCGAAGAGGCGTGGCGGCATGGCGCGCATGGCGTCAGCCTGCAGCGCGACGCGTGGTCGGGCGCGCAATACCGGTAAACGGATGTATGTAAAGCCGTGGGCTACTGCGGCGGTTCCCCGGGCCCCGGTTCCGACTCGACATCGTCCTTGTTGTCCTGCACCGGTATGCGATAGCTCTCGGTCGCCCACGCGCCCAGATCGATCACGCGGCAACGCTCGGAACAGAACGGGCGATAACGATTGGCCGGGCTCCATTCGACCGGCTTGCCGCATTGCGGACAATTGACGACGCGCGCACTCATATCAGCGGACGGAATAAATCGTTAAACGGGGCAATCTCGAAAACGATACTTGCCTGGCCATTTACTATTGCAACCCAAAAAAGCGCACTGGCTGCAATTTTAGCGTGATTGATAGTCAGCAGAAAACCGAAGGTGTTACATATAAATTAACATTGCGGGCCAGGCCGGAATAAATAGCGAATGGCCTTACACACAAAGCGGGAGCCGTGAATTGAAAAGTGCAGTCTGGGGCAGCGGTGCAATTGGCGGAGTCGTGGGTGCGGGCATCGCGGCGGCGGGAGAAGACGTATTGCTGGTCGATATCGTGCCCGAGCACGTAAGCGCGATGAATGAGCACGGTCTTCTGATCAAATCGGCAACCGGCGAGCAACGCGTCCCCGTGAGGGCGGCACTGCCGGAACAGGTGCGCGGCAAGCTCGACCTGGTTTTTCTCGGCGTCAAGTCGCAGCATACAAATGCCGCGCTCGATGCGCTGCTGCCATTTCTGACCCCGGAATCGGCGGTCGTTTCGCTGCAGAACGGCGTCAACGAGCCGCATATTGCCCAGCGCGTCGGGGCCAACCGCACAATCGGTTGCCTCGTGGATTTTTCCGCCGACTATCACGCGCCGGGTGAAATCATGCGGGCACGGGCCGGCAACCTGTTTATCGGGGAAATGGACGGCAGCATGTCGCCGCGGCTGGCCGAAATCCATCGGCTGTGCGCTTTTTCGACCCGCACCCATAGCTGCAAGAACATCATGGGATTCGTGTGGGCGAAGATGTGCAAGGCGACGGTGGACTCGATGACCGCGCTGGTCGATCATAATTCGCTTGAATTGCGGGCCGATCGAACCTACCACCCGGTACGCATCCAATTGCTGCGCGAAGCGATCAAGGTCGCGGCGGCAAGCGGTGTCCGCGTCGAAGTGTTTGCCCATTTCGATCCGGCGCCCTTCCTGGACACCACGCCTGACGGAAACACCGCCGCCTACGCCACGCTCGACGGCATGGCGCACGGCCAAGCGCAAGGCAATACCAAGGTGCGCACCGGCTACTTCCGCGACATTGTCGTGCGCAAGCGGAAAAGCGAAATTGACCACATCAGCGGCGAGATCGTGCGGCGTGGTGAGCAGTTCGGAATACCTACGCCGGTGAACCGGCTGCAAATGCAGATGTTCGAGGAAATAGAAAGTGGACGGCGTGCGCTGGGTTGGGAGAATCTGGAAACGCTCAAGGCGGCGGTGGCTGCCATGCATGCGAACACTGCATGATGGCGGCCGGCCCGGGCTTGTGCGCGATGAGCGATATTCCTGTTTAATTGAGTCTGTATCTCCCGCAAGGATGTCTATAAGTGCATTCATTTACGACCAGCGACGGCGTCAGGCTCAACTACTACATAGACGATTACACCGATCCGTGGACCAAGCCGCCGACATTGCTGCTGCTGCATCCGGCGATGGGCACGGCGAAACGCTATTACGCGATGGTGCCGAAATTCGCCCGTCAGTACCGGACGGTGCGCCTCGATTTGCGCGGTCATGGCAATTCGCAGATTCCGGATGACGCATTGCCGTTTTCGCTGGAGCGCCTTGCGCAGGATACGATCGAGCTGATCGATCACCTTGGACTCGACAAGGTGCACATCGTGGGCAGCTCCGCGGGTGGCTTTATCACGCAGCGCACCGCGATGAATTTTCCGGAGCGCGTGCTGAGCGTGTCGCTGATCGGGTCCAAGCCCGGGCTCAAGCGCAGCCAGGCATCCGGATGGCTCGAGCAAGTGGGAAAGAAAGGCTTGCGCCCTTTTTTGAAGGAAACCATCGCGCTGCGCTTTCCGGACAACATCGATCCGGATTTCGTCGAATGGTTTCTCGATGAGGCCGCGAAAAACAACGTGCCGTTCATCGGCAAATTCGTCGGCTACATGACCACGCAGGATTTTATGGACGAAGTGCACAAGATCCGCTGTCCGGCGCTGCTCATAGCGCCCGGCGACGAGCCGATCGGCAGCATCTCGACTTATCACGAGATGAAGTCGAAGATGCCGGATGCCGAGCTCATCGTGTACGAAGGCGCGCGGCATAATATCAACGACTATCTGCCCGAACGTTGTGCCGACGACATTCTCAAGTTCCTGGGCAAGCGATTTGGCGTGACGCGCGAAACAGGGACGATATAACCGATGGGAAAACCATATCGACCGCAAGGACTGCCGCTCTGCGCGAGCGTTGCCGCGATGTGCATCGCATCATCCGCCGTTGCCCAGGGCACGTATCCCGACCGTCCGATCCGCTGGATCCTGCCGATCGCCGCGAGCGGCGGTTCCGACACGCTTGCGCGCACGATACAGGGCGGCTTTACGGAATCGATCGGCCAGCAGATCGTGATCGACAATCGTCCCGGCGGCAGCAGCGTGATCGGAACCGAGATCGCCGCCAAAGCGGCGCCTGACGGTTACACGCTGCTGTTCATCACGACGACCCATACGGTGAATCCGAGCCTGATTCCGAAACTGCCGTACGACTCGCTCAAGGATTTTGCGGCCATATCGTTGCTCGTATCGCAGCCCAACATACTGGTGGTGCCGGTTGCGTTGCCGGTCAAGTCGGTCAAGGAACTGATTGCACTCGCCAAAGCAAAGCCCGATACGCTCAGCTTTGCTTCGGGCGGCAATGGCAGCCAGCCGCACCTGACCGGCGAGTTGTTCAAGTCGACGGTTGGTCTGCAAATCGCGCATGTGCCGTACAAGAGCGCCGGCCCGGCGGTGATCGACCTGCTGGGGGGCCATGTCCAAATGATGTTTGTCGGCCCGCTGGCCGCCGACCCCTTCATCAAGTCCGGGCGCTTGCGTGCGCTGGCGGTCGCCAGCACGCGACGGCTCGCGACACATCCCGAAGTGCCCACGACTTCGGAAGCCGGTGTGCAAGGCCTCGAAAGCGGCACCTGGTACGGCATGCTGGCGCCGGGGCGCACCCCGCAGCCGATCATCGAACGGGTGTACGCGGCAGCCACCAAAACGTTGCAGATGCCCGACGTGAAGGCACGCCTGCTGGCGCAAGGCGTCGATATCATCGGCAGCTCGCCGCCGCAGTTCTCGGCCTATCTCAAGAGCGAAACGGCCAAGTGGGCGAAGGTCATCAAAGACGCCAACGTGCGTCCGGAATAATTCGTCAGGGAAAACGGCGCTTCAAGAAACTCAACGCATCGGCCGCGCAGCGGTCGGCCAGATAGTCGCCGATGTTGTGACGGCCGCCTTCGTAAATCAGCAACTCGCTCGCAGCAATGCGCTGGTGCATTTCCTGGTAAGCGGCGCCATCGCCGATGGGTTCCTCACCCGGGGCCACGATCAGAGTCGGGCACTTGATCGAACCGACTTCGTCCATCCAGTACAGGCCGGTCATCGTGAGGATAAACCGCTTGATGAATTCAACGTCGTTGCGCATGATTTCTTCCACGAACCAGGCGATATGCGCGGTGTCGGCGTAGCCGGGCGGAAAGCGGTCGCCGATGGTTTCGAGCAAAAAAGTGCGTAAGCCCTGGGACTCGATACGCGGAATCCAGCTCGCGGCCTGGCTATGCTTGAGTCCCGGTTTGGAGGCGAACAGCAGTATGCTCGAGACGCGCTCAGGCTTGGCGATAGCGAGCCATTGCGCGAGGTAGCCGCCGCCGGCAATCCCAAGAAAATGCGCGCGCTCGACGTCCAGGTGGTCTTGCAGTTCGAGCAGATCCTGCGTCAGGCGCTCACGCGTCAGCGGCAACTGAGCGGGCGGCACTGGCGAACTGCCGTGGCCGCGCATGTCCATACGCACGACCCGGTAATGCCGTGCCAGGTGCGGAACGAAAGCATACAGGCGCCGCGCGCTGCTCATCGCCGGATGCGCAATGAACAAGGTTTGCGACTGCGTCCACGGATCGGTGAAGTCGTCGACATAGTAGGCTAGCTCGACCGAATCACTGGCCGCAAAGAACTGGCGTTCGGTCATTGAGTCCGTTTCAGGCATGATCTTCCGCGGGGTCTTTGCCGCAGCGTGGATGGCTCATCGGCCCTGGTCGTGGCATCGATGCGATGCTGCAGGCCGGGTCGACAGCAACAAAAAAGCCTGCCCAGGCAGGCTTTTGTTGTCAGGTTCGAGCCGCGATCAAACCGCGGGCAACCCTGCTCGTTATAAATTGCAGAAAGTCAGCTCGAAATCGACGTCCGCTTCGAAAACCCTGGGGCGCTGTCCGGATTCCTGCGTCGTAAAGCGGATATTGAGCGCGTATTTATTCGCGCTGATTTCGGGCACGCACTGGTAATCGAGCTTTAACCGTATGCGCAGCATCTGGGCGATGCGCCCGGCCATCATCTGCTGGTAGACGCCCTGCACCGCGGTTTGCGTCGAGCCCTTGCCGCTTTCGCGCAGAAGGCGCAGCACGATCGCGATCCCGTCGCGGATCGGCAGAAAGGGCGCGAGCCAGCCTTCGAGATCGTGGCGGTGCTGCTCGGGGCTCAAATGCAGCCAGTAGTGATAGGACGGCACGTCGAACTCGCAGACACCGCCGGGAATGTTGGTGCGCTGCTTGATGCTCATCAGCCATTCGTTCTCGCGCAGTTCCTGGCCGACCTTGCCCGACATCTGAAAGAGACGCGACGACGTGCGGTCGATTTCCCACAGGATGTTGTCGAGCGCTTCCTGCGAAATGTCGGGATTGTCGCGCAGCGATTCGAGCGACTGCTTTTGCCGCTCCAGCTCCTGCAGCAAATCGGATTTCAGATCGGCGCGGCCCGCGACTTCGAGGATCTCGAACATGCACAGCAGCGCGACGTGATGCTCCTGCGGTTCGGTCTTGGCGATGAAATAAAGCGCGCGCTCGTACAGGTCCTCGAGCCGCAACAAAGTACGGATTCGCTCGCTTAGTGGGTATTCGTAGCTGATCACGACGCGTGGGGAAGCGCTATCGTTATTGGTCTGCGGCCAATTGTTCTACATTATGTGAAAAAAATAAAGACCTTAATCGGACTTTTAACGGTAAATCGACGCAAATCATCCTTTCAGGCTCGCTTTCTCGAGGTATTTTTGGTGCAGTGCTTCGACGCTCGCGCGCAACGTCGCGAGGTCGCCGTCGTTGCGCACGATATCATCCGCGTGGCGCAGCCGCTCCTCACGGCTGGCCTGGTTCGCCATGATGGCCGCGACGGCGGCCGGCGTCAGTTGGCTGCGGCGCACGACGCGCGCCACCTGCTGCTGCTCGTCGCTGTCGACGACGAGCACGCGCTGCGCGAGCTTGCGGTAAGCGCCGGTTTCGATCAACAACGGGACGACGAGCACGATATACGGCGGGCGGCTGGAAGTTATTTGCCGTGACGCGCGCGATGCGGTCCGCAACTTCCGCGCGGATCATCGGATGCAGCAGCGTCTCGAGTTTTTGCTTCGCTGCGGCGTCCGAAAAAACGAGCTCACGCATGCGCTTGCGGTCGAGAGCGCCGCCGGCATCAAGGTATCCGGCGCCGAATTCCCGCGCAATCGCGCGCGCGCCCGGCTGACCGGCCGCGGTTAAATCATGGGCGATTTCGTCCGTGTCGATGACTGCCGCGCCGAGCTCGGCCAGTATATTGGCGACGCTGCTCTTGCCGCTGCCAATACCGCCCGTGAGCGCGATCACCAGCGCCATGCGGTCACAACGTTTGCAGGTAGTAGTGCAGCAATTGATCGCCCCAGAACAATGCGATCAGGCCGCCCAGCACGAGGTAGGGGCCGAAAGGGATGGGAACGTTGCGGCCATGCCGCGCGAAGACGATCAGCGAGATGCCGACGATCGCGCCGACCAGCGACGAGAGCAGGATCACCACGGGCAGCATTTTCCAGCCGAGCCACGCGCCGATCGCGGCGAGCAGCTTGAAGTCGCCGTAGCCCATGCCGTCCTTGCCGGTCGCGAGCTTGTAGCCCCAGAACACGATCCAGAGCGCGAGATAGCCGGCAATCGCGCCGATCACGGCCGATTGCAGATCGACAAAGAGCCCGCCCATATTGGCGAGCAGTCCCGCCCACACCAGCGGCAGGGTGATGTCGTCGGGCAGATAAAAGGTGTCCAGATCGATGAACGCCAGCGCGATCATCGACCACACGAACACCAGCAGCGCGAGCGTCTGCCACGTGAAGCCGTAGCGCCAGGCAATATAGCCCGACAGCACGCCGGTCAACGCCTCGACCAGCGGATAGCGCGGAGAAATTCGCGCCTTGCAGCCGGCACACTTACCGCGCAACGCGAGGTAACTTATCAGTGGCACATTTTCCAGCGCGCCGATCGCATGGCCGCACGCGGGACATGCCGAGCGCGGCACCATCAGGTTGTAGCGCGGGCCCGCCGCGACTTCCTGGCCGTTGAGTTCACTTAACTCGTCGCGCCACTGGCGCTCGAGCATTTTAGGCAGGCGGTGGATGACTACGTTGAGAAAGCTGCCGATGGCGAGCGACATGACCGTTACCGCAGTCACGAATAGCGCGGGAAATGCCTGGAAAGACTGGATGAGGGACATCTATAATGTCGAGGATCAGCGCTAGGCCTGAGGATCGAGTTTTCGCTCAATGCCTGACGCCTCAAGCCTCGACTCCTCCGCTCTTTAGACCGCCTGACCGAGCTTGAAGATCGGCAGATACATCGCGATGACCATGCCGCCGATCAAGGTGCCGAGCACGACCATGATCAGCGGTTCCATCAGGCTCGACAGCGCGTCGACCGCGTCGTCGACCTCGGCCTCGAAGAAATCGGCGACTTTCGACAGCATGCCGTCGAGCGAGCCGGCTTCTTCGCCGATCGAGACCATCTGCAGCACCATGTTGGGGAACATTTCGACGTTTTGCATCGACACCGTGAGGCTGGAGCCCGTGGAAACCTCGGCCTGGATTTTTTTGGTGGCGAGATAGTATTCATGATTGCCGGCGGCGCCAGCAACTGAGTCGAGCGCTTCGACCAACGGCACGCCGGCGGCAAACATTGTCGCCAATGTGCGCGTCCAGCGCGCCACGGTGGCTTTGCGCACCATGTCGCCGAAGACCGGCGCGCGCAACGCGATTCTATCCATGAAAATCTGCACTGATTTCGAGCGCGTCCACGCGTACAGAAAGCCCCACACGCCGCCGATGACGACGCCGAAAATCAGGTACCAGAACTTGACGAAGAATTCCGAAATCGCCATCACGATCAAGGTCGGCCCCGGCAGGTCGGCGCCGAAACTTGCGAACACCTGCTTGAACGCCGGAATCACGAAGATCATGATCACCGCGGTGATGATGAAAGCGACCACGATAATCGCGACGGGATAAAATAGCGCGGCCTTGATCTTGCCTTTGATCGCCTGGATTTTTTCCTTGTACGTCGCGAGCCGGTCGAGCAGGCTGTCGAGAATACCGGCCTGCTCGCCCGCGCCGACCAGGTTGCAGAACAGCGCATCGAAATACAGCGGGTATTTCTCGAACGCGGCTTTGAGGTTGGAGCCGGTCTCGACTTCGGTCTTGATGTCCATCAAGAGCCGCTGCACGGCCGCATTGCTGTGGCCCTTGCCGACGATGTCGAACGCCTGCAGCAGCGGCACGCCGGATTTCATCATCGTGGCGAGCTGGCGCGTGAAGAGCGTGATGTCCTTGTCCGTGATGCTGCCGCCGCGGCGCACCGACTGCTTCTTGACCTTGAGGACCTTGATGCCCTGCCGGCGCAGCATCGCATTGACGACGGCCTCGCCCCCGGCTTTCATCTCGCCGCGCATGGTCTTGCCAGACTTGTCGGTGCCGGTCCAGGAAAAGGTAAAGTGCCTGACGTCCTTCCGAGTGGCAGTCGCCGCTGTGGTCGCCATTAATTCTCTCCCATAAATCCAATCTAACCAACCGGTTAGATTATATTCTCAATGTAACACAATAATGCCCGTGTGCAATTGCTTTGTAAAGGCACTTTGGCCGCTCAACGCCGGGGGGCAGGCGGGGTGGCCGCCTCAGCCGGGGCCGCCAGACGAACGGCTTTTACCACCCGGTCATGGGTCTGCATGATGTCCATGCGGTGTCCCGTGATCCGCGCGCTGGTGCCGGGTTCCGGGATGTCGCGGAAGTGCTCGAGAATGAGGCCATTGAGCGTTTTCGGCCCGTCGAGCGGGAAGTGGTAGCCGAGCTTGCGATTCAGTTCGCGCAACAGGCTGCCGCCTTCGACCACATACGAGCCGTCTTCCTGGCGATGGAAGTGCGCGGGCTGCAGCGGCGAGTGGGTAGAAAATTCCCCGATCAGCTCCTCGACGATGTCCTCGAGCGTCAGCAGGCCCACCAGCTCGCCATACTCGTCGACGACAAAGCCCAGGCGATCCTGGTGTTCCTGGAACTGCTGCAACTGCGTGAAAAGTGGGGTGCCCGACGGGATGAAATAAGGCTCGCGCATGATTTCGCGCAGGAGTGCCGCGTTGATCTCGTCGTCCGGACCAATCGCGAGCACTTTACGCAACAGGATAATGCCGATGATGTTGTCCGGCTGGCCCTGATATAGCGGAAGGCGGCGATGGTAAGCCGTGGCGATTTGCTGGCGGAGGAGTTCCGGCGGCGCGTCGATGTCGATCGCCTCGATCTGGTTGCGCGGTGTCATCACGTCGTTCACCGTGATGCTCTCGAGATCGAACAGGTTGAGCAGGATGCTCTGGTGTTTTTTCGGGATGTAATTGCCGGCTTCGAGCACGAGCGTGCGCAGTTCATCGGGCGTCATCTTGTTGTCGGTCGCGCGCGCCGGCGTCAGCCGGAACAGCCACAGCAGCGACTGCACGAAGAGATTGACGAACCAGACGACGGGATAAAGCGCTTTCAACAGCGGCTTGAGCACAAACGCCAGCGGCAGGGCGATCTGCTCGGCGTAGGTGGCGCCGATCACCTTCGGTGTGATCTCGGAGAACACGAGGATGAGAAAAGTGACGACCACCGTGCCCACGGCAAGCGCGATCTCGTTGTCGCCGAACAGCCGCACGGTGATGACGCTGACCAGGACCGCTGCCGCGGCGTTGATGAGATTATTGCCGAGCAGAATGACGCCGAGCAGGCGGTCGGTGCGGGCGAGCAGCTCCGTGGTGATGATCGCGCCGCGATTGCCCAGGCGCACCAGCGCCTTCAATCGATAGCGGTTCAACGCCATCATGCTGGTTTCCGCGATCGAGAATAAGGCCGAAATCAGCAGCAGAATGCCCAATGCGGTGTACTGCGCAGATAGCGGAATGGATTCCATTAGAGCGGTGCCGTGCGCGAGAGGTGAGGCATGAGGGCGAAGTAACGGCGCTCGCCCGTGCGTTTCATGTTCTGCCGAGGATTACTTCGAGCACGAACTTGCTGCCCACGTACGCGAGTACCAGCATCAGAAAGCCGGCGAGCGTCCAGCGCACCGCGATGCGCCCGCGCCAGCCGTAGAGCCGCCGGCCGCCCAGCAGCGCGGCGAAAATGAGCCACGACAGAATGCCGAACACGGTCTTGTGATTGAAGCGCATCGCCTTGCCGAATAATTCCTCCGAAAACACGATGCCGCTGATCAGAGTAAGCGTGAGCAGCACGAAGCCCGCCGCGATGATGCGAAACAGCAGGGTCTCCATCGTCAGCAGCGGCGGCAGCTTGTGCAGTCCGAACGGCAGCTCGCCGCCGTGCAGGCGCCGCTCGAGCAGCGCCATCAGCAGCACGTGCAGCGATGCGATCGTGAAGAAACTGTAGGCGAGCAGCGCGATCACGAGATGCGCTTTGAACGCGGCGAGCTCGGTGTTGGGCAGCGCGCGCGCGGCGGGAAACATCGCCGGCAGCAACACGCAGACCGCCGCCACCGGCATGACCATTGCCTGCAGGCCTTCGACCTTGTAGACGAGATTGCCGAGCCAGTAGATCGCGACCGTCAGCCAGACGATTGCGGAGATCGCGTTGCCGATGCCGAAGCGCATGCCGCCGTCGGCGAACACCGATTGATAGAGCAGGATCGCATGCAGTGAAATCGGCACCAGCACCATCACGTGCTCGATGGCGCGCGTGTCGGCGCGCGGGACGGCCGCGGCGGTGGCCGGCAGCCAGTGCATGCGCCAGTAATACGCGGCGAGCGCCGCGTACATCAGCGAAGCGATCAGATAGAATGTCGGATTCAGCATGGGCCAGTCCGTCAAGTTTACACCAGTCAATTACTGCCCTTCGCCCGTGCGCTTAAAGGTGAAATCGCATGTTTGAAAGTCTGACCGGCCGCCTGTCGCAGGTGATGAAAACGCTGCGCGGCGAGGCGCGGCTCACCGAAACCAACATCCAGGACGCGTTGCGCGAAGTGCGCATGGCGCTGCTCGAAGCCGACGTGGCGCTTCCCGTCGTCAAGGATTTCGTCGCGCAGGTGCGCGAGCGCGCGCTCGGCCAGGAAGTGATCGGCAGCCTCACGCCCGGCCAGGCGCTGATCGGCGTCGTGCATCGCGAGCTCGTCACCTTGATGGGAGAAGCCGACGCGGGGCTCGATCTCGCGACCACGCCGCCCGCGGTGATCCTGATGGCGGGCCTGCAGGGTTCCGGCAAGACCACGACGAGCGGCAAGCTCGCGAAGCTGCTGCGCGAGCAGATGAAAAAGAAAGTGCTGCTCGCGAGCTGCGACGTCTACCGGCCCGCGGCGATCGAGCAGCTGAAGACGCTGGCCGCGCAGGTCGAGGTCGATTTTTTTCCGTCCGCCGCCGGCGAGCAGCCTGCCGAGATCGCGCTCGCGGCGCTCGATTATGCGCGCAAGCATTATCACGACGTGCTGATCGTCGATACCGCGGGACGACTTGCCATCGACGACGCGATGATGCGCGAAATTCGCGACCTGCACGCGGCGCTGAAGCCGGTCGAAACCCTGTTCGTCGTCGACTCGATGCAGGGCCAGGACGCGGTCAACGTAGCCAAGGCGTTCGCCGACGCGCTGCCGCTGACCGGCGTCGTGCTGACGAAGCTCGACGGCGACGCGCGCGGCGGCGCCGCGCTGTCGGTGCGCCACGTGACCGGCAAGCCGATCAAGTTCGCCGGCGTCGGCGAGAAGCTCACCGGCTTCGAAGCTTTTCATCCCGACCGCATGGCGTCGCGCATACTCGGCATGGGCGACGTGCTGTCGCTGATCGAAGACGCGCAGCGTACCGTCGATCGTGGCGAGGCCGAACGATTCGCGAAAAAGCTGAAGTCCGGCAAGGGCTTCGACCTCGAGGATTTCAAGCAGCAGATCGGGCAGATGAAAAAGATGGGCGGCGTCACGGCAATGCTCGACAAGCTGCCGGCGCAACTCGCGCAGGCGGCCGGCAAAGCGCAGATGGACGATAAGCAGATCCGGCGCATCGAAGGCATCATCAATTCGATGACGCCGCAGGAGCGCGCGAAGCCGGAGCTTCTGAAGGCGTCGCGCAAACGCCGCATCGCCACCGGCGCGGGTGTCAGCGTGCAGGAAGTCAATCGCCTGCTCGCGCAGTTCGAGCAGACGCAGAAGATGATGAAGATGATGGCCAAGGGCGGCATGGCCAAAATGATGCGTTCGATGAAAGGCATGCTGCCCGGCGGCATGCGTTAGCGTTCCAGGCGTCAGCGGCGGCCTTACTTCCCTTCACGATCAAGGATTTGCGCTTTCTGCTCGCCGCTATTCCGGGCTCGAAATGGCTCCCCGCGCGGCCCGGTTCTTACCTTGCGTAAAGCGCAAAAACTAGCGTAAAATCACGCCCTTTCCGCATTTTCAGGGTCGCAATTACCATGGTTGTTATCAGGCTGGCACGAGGCGGCGCCAAAAAGCGTCCGTTTTTTAATCTGGTGGTCGCAGATTCGAAGCGCGCGCGCGATGGCCGCTTCATCGAGCGCATCGGTTTTTACAATCCTAAAGCGCCGGCAGGCCAGGAAACGTTCCGCTACGCGGCCGAGCGCCTGACTTACTGGCAGAGCAAAGGTGCGCAAATCAGCGATACCGCCGCCCGTCTCGTCAAACAGTTCGGCGCAAAGCCCGCGGCCTAGCCGCATGGTGGTGATGGGGCGGGTGACCGCCCCGTTCGGAGTCAAGGGCTGGTTCAAGGTTTTTACGCTCACCGCGCAACCGGACAATTTGTGCGTATATCCGGTGTGGTGGCTGCAGCGCGACGGCGAGTGGCAGGAAATGAAGGTGGCCGCCGCCAAGGTCCAGGGCAATACGCTGGTGGCGCAGTTCAAGGGGATAGAAACTCGCGAGGCCGCAGCGACTTTGAGGGGATGTGAAATTGGCGTGCCGCGCGAGCAACTGCCGGCAGCATCGAGCGACGAGTTTTACTGGGCCGATTTGATCGGCTTGAAGGTAGTGAATACCGAGCAGGACGAACTGGGCCGGGTAGTCAGGATCGTGCAAACCGGCGCCAACGACGTGCTGGTGGTGGCGGATCGTGACGGTAAGCAACACGGTGGCGCGCGGGAAATACTGATACCGTTTATCGCCGATGCGATCAAGCAGGTGGATATCGCAGCGGGTTTGATTGCGGTGGACTGGGGCCGGGATTACTGATGCTTCAGTTTGATGTGGTGACGATTTTTCCGGCGATGTTCGATGCTGTCGCCGAAGCAGGAGTGATTGGAAGGGCGCGCGACAAAGGGATATACCAGCTGGTCGCGTGGAACCCGCGCGATTTTGCGCAGAATGCGTATCGCACGGTCGACGACCGGCCTTACGGCGGCGGCCCGGGGATGGTGATGATGGCCGAGCCCGTGGGACGCGCACTGGCCGCGGCGAAGCAGCGGCAGAAAAGCGCGGGCGTGCAGCACCCGCGCGTGATTCACCTGACCCCGCAGGGGCGGTTGCTGAATCACCGGCTGGTGATGGAATTGGCGGGGCAGCAGGGTCTGGTTTTGCTGGCAGGGCGTTATGAAGGCGTCGACGAGCGCGTAACGGCGCGCGACATCGACGATGAAGTGTCGATCGGCGATTACGTTTTGTCCGGCGGGGAGTTGGCGGCGATGGTGCTGATCGATTGCATCGTGCGCCAGTTGCCGGGAGTGCTGGGCGACGCGGAATCGGCGACCCAGGATTCGTTTGTGAATGGCTTGCTCGACTGTCCGCATTACACGCGGCCGGAAGCCTACGAAGGACAGAAGGTGCCGCCGGTGTTGTTGTCGGGCAATCACGCCGATATCAGCCGCTGGCGGTTGAAGCAGGCGCTGGGCAGAACGTGGCAGCGCAGGCCGGATTTGCTGGAAAAGCGGGTGTTGTCAGACGACGAGCGCAGGCTGCTCGAAGAATTTAAACAGGAAATGAGCAAGCAGGAATTGAGTGGAGCATGACAATGGACCTTATACAAAAGCTCGAAACTGAAGAAATTGCGCGGCTCGGAAAAAACATTCCGGACTTCAAGCCCGGCGACACCGTGGTGGTTAACGTCAACGTGGTCGAGGGCGACCGCAAGCGCGTCCAGGCGTACGAAGGCGTTGTGATTGCCAAGAAGAGCCGCGGGCTCAATTCGGCATTCATCGTGCGCAAAATCTCGTCGGGCGAAGGCGTCGAGCGGACGTTCCAGCTGTACTCGCCGCTGATCGCGTCGATCGAAGTCAAGCGCAAAGGCGACGTCAACCGCGCGAAGCTCTATTACCTGCGCCAGCTGTCGGGCAAGGCCGCGCGCATCAAAGAGCGCCTCGACGTGCGCGCCGACGATGTGTTGCCGCCGGTCGAAGCCGAGCAACCGCAGGCCGAAGCCAAGCCCTGAGCTGGCACTGGCGGTAGCGGAAAAAAAGGCGGCGCGAGCCGTCTTTTTTTATGGCGCGCCGTGGTTGGGTTTTGACGCCCATCCCCAATACAATAGCCGCATGCGCATAGTCGCCTTGCTGCTTATGCTGATGTCGTTTGGGGTTCACGCCCAAGGTGTGCCCGATGCGTTGGACATCACGCGCCGCCTCGCGGAAGCGAGCGCCCCGCAGCTCGCGCTCGCGCGCGTCGAGCAGCTGCAGCCCGCTGCATCCACCGCGCCGCGCTGGGCCGACTGGGAGCAACTGCGCTGCACGCTGCTCGCGCGGCTTAACCGCCACCAGGAACTCACCCGGCGCGTTGAGGCGTTGCCGCCGCGCACGCCGGACGCAGTCGTACGCTCGTGCATGCTGCAAGGTGCGCGCGCGGCCCTCGCCAACGCGCAAGCCGCCCCGGCGCGCGCTTTTCTCGCGCAGCTGATCTGGCGTCACGAGATGACCGCCGATGAGATGCGCCAGGCGCGGCTGCTGGTGATCGAGACTTATCTGGCTGAAGACCGGGCGCAGGACGCTTTTGCGCTGATGCTGCGCTATCAGCTCGATTACAAGCCGGTCGATCGCGATACCGCGGCGCGCTTTGTCGACGCCTTGCTCGCTGCCGGGCTCGAGAAGGAAGCGGTGAACTGGTTTTCGCAGCTCGACGACGCGAGCCCGGTCAAGCTATTGCTGCGCCTGAAAACGAATTTACTGGCGCCCGCTGCGGTCGTCGCGCAGGCGCGCGCCGCGCTGGCGAAGACCAACAATGTTGCGTACTGGCTCGTGCTTCAGCACGCGGGGGCGCAAACAAAAGACAACTTGCTGCTGGTCGAAAGCCTGGAAAATCTGCTGCAGATTGCGAACGACAAGCCCGCGGAGCGCGTCGCGGCGCTCACGGCCGAGCTGTGGAAAGCCTACGCGGCGGCGGCGCAGGACGTTGCGAATCAAAACCGGCTGCTGGTGGGCGACGATGGCGGATGGACGGATTATGCGGCGCGCCGCAGCACGGCGAGTCCGGCCGCCGGCCGCGCGCTGTATGCGTACCTCGCGCACCAGAGCAAAGTCGGCGCGACGCGCCAGAACGCGCAGCTCCAGCTCACGTATTCATTGCAGGGCGCGAAATTGCCGTTGACTGCGATTCGTCTATTCAATGATCAGGCGCGCACTCCGGTTGCGCAAATCGACCCGCAGGCGCGCTTTCTGCTGGGCGGCATGGCGGTCGACAACCAACAAGCGGCCTCCGCAGCGCGCTATTGGCAGGGACTCGCGACGCCGCCGACGCTCGATGCGGACGAGTGGCGCATCCGGCTCGCGGGCGCGCTCGTGCGCGCCGGTATCGCCGAGCCGGCCGCTGATATCCTGCGCGCGCTGCTCGCGGGCAGAAAAACGCTGTCCCCCGGGCTCTTGCAGCGCGCGGTCCTCATCGTGCAGGAATTGCAGGACACCGGTTTTTTAAAGACCGCCGACGAGCTCTATCGCACGCTGCTCCCGCTGGCTGCCGCGCGCGAGCGGCGCGACATCCTGTTTGCCATCGGCCGGATCGCCGAAAGCGTGAACGATTTCCAAACCGCGGCGGATTATTTCATGGAGGCGGCGTTGCTGAGCGACGCGAAAACGCCCGATCCGGTTGCGCTCAACGCGCGCATCGCTGCGGCATCCAATCTGGGCCGCGCGGGCCTCAAAGACGATGCGCGCGCGCAATTCGACTGGCTGCGCAAGAACGTGCGCGATGCCGACAAGCTCGAACTGATCCGCCGCGAGATGCTTAAGCTGTAACTCGGGCCGACGGTGCCGCCGCGTCTTTCGTCAGTGTGGCTCGCTTTTCCATAGATCGCTCAGATATTCGTGGTCGTGCGTATTGACCCAGCTCGTGCGCAGTTCGACCGGCTCGTCGTGGTATGTGTAAGCCACGCGCTTGATGACGAGCACGGGATCGGCCGCAGTCAGGCCAAGGACGTCGGCGATACGGGGCGGGGCGAGCGCGGCGGACAGTCGTTCGCTGATGCGCACGACGTTGATGCCGTAATTCGCCTGGTAGAGTCCGTAGATCGTGCCGTCGCGCGCGCCGAATTTCGCTGCGCTGAGATCCGGAAAGCGCGCGGCGGCGACGCGCAGCTCGTCGAATATCACCGGCTTGCCCGCGAGCTTCAACACGTTGTGGACGCGGTGCACCCGCTCGCCGGGTTTGAGCGCGAGCTCGGCTGCGGTTGCCGCGTCTGCCTTGATGGTCTGCATCGACAGCAGCTCGTGCGAAGGCGGCTCCTTGCCGCCTTGTCGGCCGACGATATGAAAAAAATAATAAAACTGGCGGTCTTCGCTGTGGAGCGTCACGAAAGTGCCGCGGCCCTGCTGGCGGATCACGATTTTCTCGGCGACGAGTTCGTCGATCGCCTTGCGGATGGTGCCAACCGACACGTGAAACTGCGCCGAAAGCTGCGATTCGCTCGGAATCGCGGCGCCGGGCTTCCACTCGCCGGCGATCAGGCTCTTCGTGATGCGGCTCTTGACCTCTTTGTACAGCGGCTGAGAGGTCGGTGCGCCGCCGGCCGACGTACGCCCGGCGTTCATCGGCTCGCCGCGATTTCTGGGGATTTCATGGCGGCGATTCTAACACCGGCTCGCGCGCCATCATATAGGTCATATAGTTGACTCATATTCGATGCGGCGTGTAGTATCGCCCGCCTGATAAGAATTACCATGACGGCCCGGCTAGAGGCCTTTTCAACTCTTCCAGATCAGGAGCTCGCATGATTCACTTTGTATTGCACGACCCGAAAGACACCGTCGCGGTGGTCGTGGTCGAAGGCGTGAAAGCCGGCCAGGACGTCACCGGCTGGATCATGGACGAAGACCGCACCATCAAGCTCAAAACGCAGCAGGACATTCCGATCGGCCACAAGCTCGCGCTGAAAGACATCAAGAGCGGCGACACCATCATCAAGTACGGGCACGACATCGGCAAGGCGATCGCCGACATCAAGACCGGCGCGCATGCGCACGTCCACAACATCAAAACCAAGCGCTGGTAGCCCGCGCACACTTATCTGGAGCGATCATGATTTCAAGCAAAACGACTTTCTGGGGCTACCGCCGCGAAAACGGGCGCGTCGGCGTGCGCAATCACGTCCTTATCCTGCCGGTCGACGATCTGTCGAACGCGGCGGCCGAGGCGGTCGCCCACAACATCAAGGGCGCGATTGCGATCCCGCATCCCTACGGACGGCTGCAGTTCGGCGCCGACCTCGACCTGCATTTCCGCACGATCATCGGCGCGGGCGCCAACCCGAACGTCGCCGCAGTGGTGGTGATTTGCATCGAAGAACAATGGGCCAAGCGCGTGGTCGACGGCATCGCCAAGACCGGCAAGCCGGTCCAGGGCTTCGGCATCGAATTGCACGGCGATCACGACACCGTCATGCGCGCGTCGAAAGTCGCCAAGGAGTACGTGCAGTGGGCGTCGGAATTGCAGCGCGTCGAATGCCCGATCAGCGACTTGTGGGTATCGACCAAGTGCGGCGAGTCCGACACGACGTCCGGCTGCGGCGCGAATCCGACCGTCGGCAACGCGTTCGACAAGATGGAGCCGCTCGGCGTCACGATGTGCTTCGGCGAGACCACCGAAATCACGGGCGGCGAGAAAATCGTCGCCGACCGCTGCGCGACGCCGCAGGTGCGCGAGCAATTCATGAAAATGTTCGACCGCTATCAAGCGGTAGTCGAGCGCAACAAGGTCGACGACCTGTCCGATTCGCAGCCGACTAAAGGCAATATCGCGGGCGGGCTGACCACGATCGAGGAAAAAGCGCTCGGCAACATCCAGAAAATCGGCAAGAAGTGCAAAGTGATCGGCGTGCTCGACAAGGCCGAAGTGCCGACCAAGCCGGGCCTGTGGTTCATGGATTCGTCGTCGGCGGCGGCGGAGATGGTCACGCTGTGCGCGGCGTCGGGCTACGTGGTGCACCTGTTCCCGACTGGCCAGGGCAACGTGATCGGCAATCCCGTCATCCCGGTAATCAAGCTGTCGGCGAACCCGCGCACCGCGCGCACGATGTCGGAACACCTCGACCATGATTGCTCCGGTCTCCTGCAGCGCGAGAAGAACCTAGACCAGACCGGCGATGAATTGATCGAAGTCATGCTGCGCACGTGCAACGGGCGCCTGACCGCGGCCGAAGCGCTCGGCCATCGCGAGTTCGTGCTGACGCGTCTGTACGAAAGCGCGTGATTTTCGGTGAGGAGTAAGGGGCAAGGAGAGAGGAGACTTAAAGCATGAGTTCACCTCACCCCTCACCCCTCACACCTCCCTCGCGCACGCTCGCCGTGCGCGTGTGGCGCGGCGCCGAAACCGGCGAGTTTGTCGCTTATGACGTGCCGCGGCAGGCGAGCCAGACCGTGCTCGATGTCGTCACGCACATCCAGCGAAATATCGATCCCACGCTCTCCTACCGCTTCGCGTGCCGCGTGGGCATGTGCGGCTCCTGCGCGATGAACGTGAACGGCAAGGCGCGCTGGACGTGCCGCACGCACGTGGCCGACGTCGCGGTCGACGACGCGCTCGAGATCGCGCCGCTGCGCAACCTGCCGATGGTGAAGGACCTCGTGACCGACATGGCGCCATTTTTCGACAAAATGGCGCGCGCCAAAAGCAATTTCAAGGGTGCGGCCACGCGGGCCGATGAGTTCGCGCGCGTGATGCCGGATTCGCCGCAGCGCAAGGAAGTCGACGCCGCAATCGAGTGCATCGGCTGCGGCGTGTGCTACAGCGCGTGCGATGTCGTCACATGGAATCCCGAATATCTGGGGCCGGCTGCGCTCAATCGCGCGTGGACGCTGGTCAACGACGTGCGCGACGTGGGAAATCAGGAACGTCTCGCCGCGGTCGCCGGCGACGCGGGCTGTCACGCATGTCATACCCAAATGAGCTGCACCGAGCGTTGTCCCAAGCACATCTCTCCCACTGCCGGGATCGCGGGATTGAAGCGCGCCATCGCCGTTGCCGCGTTGAAGGGCACGCTGTGAGCGTGCGCGCCCAGGTGCTGCTGTGGACCCTGCAGCGCCTCAGCGCGGCCGTGCTCGCCGTGTGCGTCGTCGCGCACCTGGTGACGATGATTTACGCCGTGCGCCACGGCTTGTCGGCAGCCGACATACTTGGGCGCACCCGGGGCAATTACGCGTGGCTCGGGTTTTACGTGACGTTCGTCGCTGCCGTGGCCATCCACGCGCCGATCGGCCTGCGCACCATACTGGGCGAAACGTTCGGCTGGCGCGGCACGCTGGCGGACCTCACGGTGTTGGCGCTGGGCGTCGTCCTTGCGTTATGGGGCTGGCGCGCGGCCTATGCGGTGTTCGCATGACCGCAGTCATGAAAAACGATTTCCGCGCGCGCAATCACCCCGCTTACTGGGCATTCATCGTGCACCGCACGAGCGGGCTGCTGCTGGCCGTTTTTCTGCCGTTCCATTTCTGGGCGCTCGCGCAGGCTTTGCAGGGGCCGCAGGCGCTCGACGGCTTTCTGCAGTGGACGCAGCACCCGCTCGTCAAATTCGGCGAGATCGCGCTGGTCGTATTGTTGGCCGCGCACATGACCGGCGGCGTGCGCTTGTTGATGCTCGAATTTCTGGCGTGGCGCGACTGGCAGAAAAGCCTGCTGGCGGTCGCGGCGGGCGTGAGCCTGGCAGTGGGACTTGCTTTCGCGTTGAATGTGTTTGACCAGGGTCCCTAACCCCATAAAACACGTGTGCGTTGCGCAGCCAGAATTGGTGATGGCAAGGCGCACGGTGAAGGCAAGCGTATGCTTGGATGCGCCCCGTAATGCGACGGAGCACCGAATCCACGCGATTCACGCCCACCTTCGCGGTCACATCCCCGCGAGCCCCTGCTCCACGCTGCGGTGCGCCGCCGATTCTGGCTGCAACCCTTCGGGCTCACGAGTTTGCCCAGCACTTGTCGCAAGCCACTTCTTAGATGACTAAGTCGCGTGTCTTGCTTCGCGTTCTGAGCCAAAATCGTGACAGCGCATCGCGCGTTTTATGGGGTTAGGGGCCCTAACGCTGATCGCGGTTGGGGGCTTCCTGGGCGCGCTCGTGGTGGGCAGCGCGGGTTTTGCGTTTGCGATCGTGGTGACCGGGGTCTGGCTTTACGTGCTGCCGCCGGCGCAGATCGTCTTGCTGGCGGCAATTTGCGCAACCGTCCTGCACATCCTGAGCGTCTGGCAATTCCGGCGCGAAATAGAATTTCGCCTGTTGTGGCCGTTCGTGGTTGGCGGCGCGCTGGGAGTGCCCCTCGGCGTGCTGGCCCTGCAGCGGCTCGATGCCGGCATTGTTCCGCCATTTGTTCGGTGCGTTCATGATCGCTTATAGTTCATACATGCTCATGCGGCCGCGCATTCCGGTCCTGCGGCTGCGCCCCGGCATTGCGCGTATCGCGGACGGTATGGTCGGCTGGGTCAGCGGCGTCCTCGGCGGCTTCGCGCTGCTGCAGGGTACGCTGCCGACGATCTGGTGCAGCCTGCGCGGGTGGGATAAACGCACGAGCCGCTTTATCTATCAACCGTATATCCTGATCACCGGCGTGCTCGTGATGCTGTGCGTGGGGACGACGAGCAGCTTCGACAAGGCGGAGTTGATCCTGCCGCTGGCGGTCGCCGCACCCGCCATGGCGCTCGGGTTGTGGGCGGGGATGCGCGTTTTCGACAAGGTCAGCGAAGAGCGCTTCAGGCGCCTCGTGTTGTGGTTGATACTGGCGTCCGGAATCTCTCTGCAGTTTTAGGGAATAGAAAAAAATGCCCAAAACGCGAAACGCGCGCACAATCGGTTCCGTTCGGATTCGTCGAGCTGCCGGCAGCGCGCAGCCAGAAAAAGCCGCGCAAGACGGGATTGACGATGGTCGCCGATTTCGGCCTGCCCTATATGCAGGTCGACGATCTGGTGACCATGGCGGACCGCTATATCGACCTCGCGAAAATCGCCGTGGGCACTTCCCGCCTGTACGATCTCGCGTATCTGCGCAAGAAACTGGCGCTCTATCGCCGGCACCGGATCCGGCCTTTCATCGGGGGCCAGTTCCAGGAATACGTGTTCGCGACGTACGGCGGGAAAATGCTGCGGCCGTTTCTGCTCGAGGCCAAGCGCGTGGGTTTCGACGTCGTCGAAGTGTCCGATAACTGCGTCGAGCTCACGCCGCGCCAGCGCCGCGAGCAAATCCGGTTGGCGGTCGAGTGCGGGCTCGCGGTTTTCGGCGAAGTCGGATCGAAAGACGCCAAGAACGACGCGGGATTGCTGGTGTCGCAGGCCGAAGATTGTTTTGCCGCGGGCGCCGAGCTCGTGCTCGTGGAAGCGGCCGAGCTGATCGTCGACGGCAAGCCGAAAAAGAAGCTCATCAACGGGCTGCGCGCCGGCCTCGACATGTCGCGCGTGCTGATCGAGCTGCCGGGGCCGTGGATTTCCAACATCACGCTGTCCATGGTCGAAGACATGAAAAAATTCCTGGTCGACGAATTCGGGCCCGACGTCAACATTGCGAACGTCATGCCGGCCGACATCATGGAGACCGAGGCGCTGCGCGTGGGACTGGGCGTCGTCGGTCCGCAGGTATCGCGCAAAGTAAAAGAGACGCTATGCCCCATTCAACTTATTTCGCCGAACGCATGGGCCATGCGGAAATTTCCCCGCAGGGTGAATTCGAAGCCGGCAGTTTTCAGTCGTTCACGTTGACTTACACGGCCGGCTATTTCGGCATCGACGACACCGGCTCGCTCAAGATCGTGCACCGCTTCGCGTCCGACATGGGGCGCCCGCAGTTTACGGATCCCAAAGGCTGCGAACTACACGACGGTCGAAGCGAGCAACGGCGCGGTGCTCGAAGTGCAGTACGACCGCAAGATGAACATCCGGCCGTGGGACAAGACGCTGTTCATCCGCGTGGTGCGCGGCTTCCTGCGTGAAAACGACCGCATCATCGTGCGCTTCGGCGATACGCGCCAGGGCTCGCCCGGCATTCGCATGCAGACGTTCAACGAACCGACGTTCGAATTTCGCGTGCTCGTCGATGCGTTGGCCACCTACAACTACGTCGAGCTGCCGGTGCAGCCGTACATCTCGGTCGTCGCCGGACCGCCGGTGCATCTACAAGGCGGTCCTGCCGACCCTGCGCGTCAAGCGGCGAGCCGTTCCGGCTCGGTTTCAAGGGCGAAGACAAATGGGGCAATCCGTCAGCATCTCGTCGACGGCACGTTCACGCTGCAAGCGAGCATGCCGGTCGACGGGTTGCCGGCGACGTTCTCGATGAAGCGCGGCGAGCATGCAAAAAGTCGATCGAAGGCCTGCGCTGCTCGACGAACCGGCGACCTGCTGATCGAAGTGCTCGACGGCACGGGCAAGCGGGCTCTGCACCAGCAATCCTTTGCGCATCGTGGAGCAGGCGTCGCTGCTACCCTACTGGGCGGACCTGCACGGCCAGTCGGAAGAGACCATCGGCACCAACTCGGCGCGCGAGCTGATCGAATTCGCGCGCGACCGCGCATTCCTCGACGCGATGAGCCATCAGGGCAACGACTTCCAGATCACCACGCCGTTCTGGAACGAGCTGAACAAGCTCTCCGCGAGTACAACGCCGACGGCCGCTTCATCATGTTCCCCGGCTACGAATGGTCGGGCAACACGGGGCTCGGCGGCGACCGCAACGTGATGTTCCTGAACGAGGGCCGGCAGATCCACCGCTCGTCACCACGCGCTGATCGACGATCTGTCCGACGTCAAAACCGACGCCAACAGCGCGGACGATCTCTTCAAGACGCTGAAGGGCGAGGACTGTCATCGTGTTCGCGCATATCGGCGGACGTTACGCGGACATCAAGATGGCGCACGACGCGCGCATCGAGCGCAGCGTCGAAGTGCATTCCGACTGGGGCACGTTCGAGTGGCTCGTGCATGACGCGTTCGAGCAGGGTTACCGCGTCGGCATCCTCGCCAACTCCGACGGCCACAAAGGGCGCCATGGCGCGAGCCATCCGGGCGCTTCGCTGTTCGGCGCGTACGGCGGACTGTCGTGCCTGCTCGCGACCGGCTTGTCGCGGCAGGAATTGGCCGACGCGTTGCGCCAGCGCCATCATTACGCGACGACCGGCTGCCGCATGGTCCTCGATACGCGTGCGACATTCGCGGCCGACGCCGAGCTTTACGCCGACGATCCCAATCTCGGCGCGACGACGAGCAAAAAAGTGAACGAGCGCGATGATGGGCGACATCGTGCGCTCAGGCGAACGCGAAGTCACATTCAACGTCGACGTGCACGCATCGGCGCCGATCGAGCGCATCGAAATCCGCAATCGCCTGGAGACGCTGGAGACGTTTCGCCCGTTTGCGCGAAAACCGCTCGGCCGGCGCATCCGCGTGATCTGGGAAGGTTCCGAATACCGCGGCCGCGGCCGCCAGACCGTGTGGGACGGCGGCTGCACGCTCACCGGCAACAGCTTCGAGAAAGTTCGCACCATCAATTTCTGGAATCTCGACAAGAAACTCGAGCAGCTCGCACCCGGCCAACTGAAATGGGGCGGCGCTGACGACCGGTGGATTTGCCGGCTTCGACGCGTGGCTCGCCGATCCGCAGGCGGGCACTTTGCAGATAGACACCGCGCTGGTGAAAACCGAAATCAAGATCGCCGACATCGGCATCGAGGATCGCGTGTTCGCCAATGGCGGCATCAAGCGCCAGCTGCGCGTGTTTCGATTGCCGGACGAGAACACGCATACGCGCGCGCAACTCGAGCGCCGCATCAAGCTGACGGATCAAGGCGACAACGCGCTTTACGTGTGCGTCACGCAGGAAGACGGCCATCTGATCTGGTCGAGCCCGATCTATATCTTCCGTTAGAAATGCGGCGGAAGGATGTAAACTACGCGGGAATTTCGTTGGTTCGACCATCCCAGAAACCCGGAGGAAACATGCGTGTAATGCACTGCTTTGCGCTCGGCGCCGCCGTACTCGTTCCGGCGTCGGTCGCCGCGCAGGGATATCCGGGGAAGTCCGTACGTATCATCGTGCCGTTCGCGGCGGGCGGCGCCACCGATATCGTGGCGCGCGTGGTGGCGCAAAAATTGAACGAACTCTGGTCCCAGCAGGTGATCGTCGACAATCGCGCCGGCGCCGGCGGCAATATCGGCGGCGAGCTTGCCGCGAAGAGCGCGCCCGATGGCTACACGCTGTTCATGACCTCGGGCTCGATCGTGACCGCGAACCAGCATATCTACAAGAAAATGCCGTTCGATCCGGCCAAGGACCTGGTGCCGGTGACCAACGTCGCGAGCGGTCCGCAGGTCCTGATCGTGACGCCGACCTTTCCGCCGAAGACGGTCAAGGAGCTGATCGATCTCGCCAAGTCCCGGCCGCGCCAGATTTCGTACGGATCGGCGGGCTTCGGCAGCCAGACCCACCTGGCGGCCGAAAACTTTCTGTACGCAGCGAAGATCGAAGTCGTGCACATTCCGTACAAAGGCGAGGCGCCGGCGATCGTCGATACGATGGCGGGGCAAGTGCCGTTCTCCACGCCGAATCTTGCGGCGTCGATCAATTTCATCCAGCAGAACAAGCTGCGTGCGCTCGGCGTGACGAGCAAACAGCGCGCACCGCAATTGCCGAACGTGCCGGCGGTCGCCGAGACGCTGCCCGGGTTCGAGAACCTCGGCTGGTTCGGCTTCATGGTGCCGGCGGGAACGTCGAAAGAAGTCGTGGACAAGGTTTATCGCGATACCGCAAAAGCGCTCGAAGCCGCCGACGTGAAGAGCCGCTTCGACGGCCTCGGCATGGTGCCGGTCGGCAACAGCCCCGCCGATTTCACCAAATACGTGCGCGAAGAAACCGAGCGCTGGGCGAAGATCGTGCGCGAGCGCAAACTGCAGGTCGATTGAGAATTTCAGCCGCATCCCTGGTCATTTCCGGAATCCGCTCATGAGCGAAGTCAAACCACTCCTCGAAGTCGACGGCGTCACTTTGCAGTACAAGACCAAGGAGCATCTCGTCACCGCGACGTATCGCGTCGACTTCAAGGTCTTCAAGTCCGACCGCTTCGTGATCCTCGGACCATCGGGCTGCGGCAAGTCGACCTTGCTCAAGGCCGTCGGCGGCTACATGCCGCCCACCGAGGGCACCATGCGGCTGAACGGCGAGGTCATCGCCAAGCCCGGTGCCGACCGCGTGTTCGTGTTCCAGGAGTTCGACCAGCTGCTGCCGTGGAAAACGGTCAAGCAGAACGTGATGTTCGCGCTGACCGCGAGCGGCCGCCTTATGGGCAAGGCGGCTGAGGACAAGGCGATGCAGTACATCGAAAAGGTCAAGCTCACGCAATTCGCCAACAGCTATCCGCACACGCTGTCGGGCGGCATGAAGCAGCGCGTCGCAATCGCGCGCGGCATGGCGATGGAGCCTGAAATTTTGCTGATGGATGAGCCGTTCGCCGCGCTCGACGCGCTGACCCGCCGGAAGATGCAGGAAGAATTGCTGCAGCTGTGGGACGAAACCCACTTTCACGGTGCTGTTCGTCACGCACTCGATTCCCGAAGCGGTGCTGATCGGCAACCGCATCCTGCTGCTGTCGCCGCACCCGGGCCGCGTCAAAGCGGAGCTGAACAGCGACGGTACGGACCACGTCGGCAAGGACGGGAAGAAACTCTCGGACAGCATTCACGACATGCTGTTCGCCGACAAGATCGAAGAGGAGGTAGCGCCCCATGGCTGAAAACGTATTGGTGCAGCGCGCGGAATTCGTGCGCGACGTCGAGACCAGCGCTTATGGGGTCGTCGAAAAGCCGCTCACGACTTCGGAGAAGATTTTCAACAACGCGGCGGTGCGCAAAGGCATCCTGCTGGTGCTGCTCGCCACGATCTGGCAGGTTTACGCGTCGGCGCTCGAGAATCCGCTGCTGTTCCCGAAGTTCAGCGACACCATCAGCGCGTTTTACGACAACATCAAGAACGGCGTGCTGCTGCAGCGCGGCTGGTTCTCGATCAAGGTCCTGTTGATGGGTTACTTCTCGGGCATGTTCCTGGCATCGGTGCTGACTGCGCTCGCGATCACCTCGCGCGTCGGCAACGACCTGCTGGAAACATTGACGGCGATGTTCAATCCGCTGCCCGCGATCGCGCTCCTGCCGCTCGCGCTGATCTGGTTCGGCCTCGGCAACGGCAGCCTGGTCTTCGTGCTGATTCATTCGGTGCTGTGGCCCGTCGCGCTCAACACGCATTCCGGTTTCCTGTCCGTCTCGCAGACGATGCGCATGGTCGGGCGCAACTACGGACTCACCGGGCCGCGCTACGTGATGAAGATCCTGATCCCGGCGGCGTTCCCGAACATCCTGACGGGCATGAAGATCGGCTGGGCGTTTGCATGGCGCACGCTGATCGCGGCCGAGCTCGTGTTCGGCGTGTCGTCAGGTTCGGGCGGCCTTGGCTGGTTCATTTACGAGAACAAGAACCAGCTCGAGATCGCCAACGTGTTTGCGGGGCTTTTTTCGGTGATCATCATCGGCCTGGTGGTCGAAAACTTCATCTTCCGCAACATCGAGCTCAAAACCGTGCGTAAGTGGGGAATGCAAAGCTAGGATTGAGGTCCAAGGATTGAGGATCGAGCAAGCGACAGCGTTGTTCCCTCAATCCACGATCCTCAATCCTCAATCCTGAGGTATTGATGAAAGTCGATCTGAAAGCAGTCGAAGAGGCGTGCAAGGAGCTGTACATACGTGCGGTCAAGATCCTGCCGCCCGACATCAAAGAGGGGTTCGCGCGTCTCGACAAAACCGAAACCGACGCGACCGGCAAGTCGGTGCTCGGCACCATGATCCGGAACATCAAGGTCGCGGAAGACACCAACAACCTGCTGTGCCAGGACACGGGCATCCCGATTTACAACGTCGTGATCGGCCGCGGCCTCGAAGTCGACGGTCATGCGCTCAAAGCGGCGATCGCCGCGGGCTGCGCGCGGGCGACCAAGGAGCATCCGCTGCGCTCGTCGGTCGTGCATCCGGTCACGCGCGCGAACGAGCACACGTCGTGCGGGCGCCTGGTGCCGGTGATCAACATCGATTTTTCGGATGAGCCCGACACGCTGTCGATTGAAATGATTCCGAAGGGCAGCGGCTCGGAAAACAATTCGTGGCTCAAGATGGCGATACCCGCCGACGGCGTCGACGCGGTGAAAACCTTCGTGATCGACTGCGTGCTCGATGCGGGCGGCAAAACATGCCCGCCGACGATCGTCGGTGTCGGCGTCGGCGGCACCGCCGACCTTTGCGTGCACCTTTCCAAAGTCGCGGCGACCCGGCCGCTCGGTTCGCACTGCACCGATCCGGAGGGCGCGAAGCTCGAGTCGGAACTGTCCGCGGTCGTGAACAAACTTGGCGTAGGCCCGCAGGGACTCGGCGGCGATTCGACGTCGTTCGCCGTGCACGTCGAAACTGCCGCCACGCACATCACGATGAATCCGGTGGCGGTCAATATGCAGTGCCACTCGGCACGCCGCGCGCGCGCGACGTTCACGCCAGCCGGCCTGAGTTACGGATTCTGATCATGGCCCATTACGATTTCAACATGCCGGTGTCCGAAGCCGACGTGCGCAAGCTCAGGGTCAACGACACCGTGACGCTGAACGCGACGCTCTACGGCATCCGCGATGCGACGCTGATCCACATGTTCGATCGCGGCCGCACGACGCGCTTCGATCTCAAAGGCCACGCGGTCATCCATACGGCACCGAATGTGAAGTGGGTCGGCGAGACCGTCGCGCATCCGTCGGGCTACGAGCCGATCTGCATCGGCACCACGACGAGCGCTCGCATGGAGCGCTTCACGCGGCCGCTGATGGAGCAGTACGGTGTGCGCATCGTGATCGGCAAAGGCGGGCTCTTCGCGGCGTCGCAGGCGGTGTTCAAGGACTTAGGCGGCGTCTACCTCGCGATCATCGGCGGCGCCGCAGCGCTCGAAACGACGTGGGTCGAGCAGATCGAAGACGTCGATCTCGACGATCTGAACCCAGAGTCGCTGTGGAAATTCCGGGTCAAAGGTTTCGGTCCGCTGCTAGTCGCGATGGACAGCCACGGCGGCAATTTGTATACGAAGGTCAACGAAGCCGCGCTCGGCAAGCGCGCGGCCGTGCTCGCCGCGCTCGGCGTCAAGTCTTAGGAATCCGATGAGAACGATAAAAACCGACATCCTGATCCTCGGTTCGGGCGGTGCGGGCCTGTTCGCCGCGCTGCATGCGCATCAAAAGAACCCGGCGCTCTCCATCACGGTCGCAGTCAAGGGGCTGCTCGGCAAATGCGGCTGCACGCGCATGGTGCAGGGCGGCTACAACGTCGCGCTCGCCGTCGGCGATTCGATCGAGCGCCATTTCATGGACACGATAGAAGGCGGCAAATGGCTGCCCGACCAGGAACTCGCATGGACGCTCGTGAACGTCGCGATCGAGCGCATCCATGAGCTCGAGAACGAGCTCGGCTGCTTCTTCGACCGCAATCCCGACGGCACGATCCACCAGAAGGCGTTCGCGGGCCAGACCTTCGACCGCACGGTTCACAAGGGCGACCTGACCGGCATCGAAATCATCAACCGCCTCGCCGAGCAGGTATGGGCGCGCGGCATCAACCGGCTCGAGGAGCATCGCGCCGTCGAGTTCGTGAAGAACAAGGCGGGCGACGCGCTGGCGGGCGTGCTGATGATAGACGTGCGCACCGGCGAATTCGTGTTCGTGCAGGCGCAGGCGGTGCTGCTCGGCACCGGCGGCGGGCCGACGATGTACAAATATCACACGCCGTCCGGCGACAAGACCTGTGACGGCATGGCGATGGCGTTGCGCGCCGGACTCACGCTGCGCGACATGGAGATGGTGCAGTTTCATCCGACCGGTCTGCTCGCGGGCACGGGCACGCGCATGACCGGCACCGTGCTCGAAGAGGGGTTGCGCGGCGCCGGCGGCTACCTGTTGAACGGCAACCACGAGCGCTTCATGGGAAATTACGATGCGAAACTCGAGCGCGCGACGCGCGACATCGTGTCGCGTGGGATTTTCGCGGAGATGCGCGCGGGCCGCACGACGCCCAATGGCGGTGTGTATATCGCCATGGCCCATCTCGGCGCCGACAATAACCGTAAAAACTTCAAAGGCATGGTCGAGCGCTGCGACGACTGCGGTTTCGACCTCGCGGGCGGTCTCGTCGAAGTCGTGCCGACCGCGCACTACATGATGGGCGGCGTCGCGTTCAAAGCGGACTGCACGACGACTCTGCACGGTCTCTTCGTCGCCGGGGAAGATTCGGGCGGCGTGCATGGCGCCAACCGGCTCGGCGGCAATGGGGTAGCTAATTCGACCGTGTTCGGCGGCATCGCCGGCGACGTGCTGCCCGGCTGGGTCAAAGCGCATGGCGCCTTTAATGCACCTGATCAGGCCGCGCTCGATGCCGCAGTTGAACGCTGCCGCGCGCCGCTGACGCGGCCCGCCGGCGATCTCAACGCCGTGCGCGAAACACTCTATGAAGTCATGTGGGACGACGTCGGCATCGTGCGCGACGCGGCGAGCATGCAGCGCGCGCAAGGCAAGCTCGACGAACTCGACGCGCGGCTTGACGGCATCGGCGTCGAGGCCGGCAATCTCGCGTTCAACCTCACGTGGCACGACTGGCTGAACCTGAAGAGCCAGATCCTGGTCAGCAAGTCGATCAACTTCGCGGCGATGGCGCGCGAGGATTCGCGCGGCGCGCATTTCCGCAGCGATTTTCCCGAGGTGGGCGATCTCGCAACTTCGCGCTTTACGTGCGTGACGCTGCACGACGGCCGCTTCGACGTTGCAACCAAACCCGTCGTCTTCAGCCGCGTCAAGCCGGGCCAAACCCTGCTGGTGGAGCAAGCTGCCTGAGCTTCAGGCTGTTCCCTCTGTGCCCATGAATAACAGGCTGCCGATAAGCGAAGTCACGCAACTCGTCGGCGCCGCGCTCACGCGCGCGGGCGCCTCGCCCGCGATGGCGGACGCCACGGCGCGCGCGCTCGTCGCCGCCGAGATGGCCGGCCTGGGCGGGCATGGCCTGTCGCGCGTGCAGCTCTACGCTCAGCACGTGAAAGAAGGCCGCGCGAGCGGCACAGCGGAGCCGCGCATCGTGCATGAGAAAGGCGCCGCGTGCCTGATCGATGCGCAGGGCGGCCTCGCCTACCTTGCAATGGAATTGGCCACGCGCGAAGCGACACGCCGCGCGCGGGAATTCGGCGTCGCATTCTGTGGCGTCACGCACAGCCATCATTGCGGCGCGATGGATTACCATCTCGCGCCGCTCGCGCAAGCCGGCCTGATCGGTATGGGCTTCACGACTTCGCCGGCGGCAATCAACGCGTGGGGAGGCAAGAAGCCCCTGTTCGGCACCAATCCGGTCGCGGCGGTGTTTCCGCGACAAGGCAAATCGCCTCTCATTATCGATTTGTCGCTGACCGAAGTCGCGCGCGGCAAGATCATGGTCGCGGCGAAAGACGGTAAGCCTATTCCGCTTGGTTGGGCGTTCGACGCCGACGGCAAGCCGACGACCGATGCGAAAGCCGCGTTGACCGGCAGCATGGCGGCAATCGGCGGCGTTAAAGGCGTCTTGCTCGCGCTGATAGTCGAGTTGCTGTGCTGTGCGGTGACCGGCGCGCGGTTCGGTTTCGAGAACGACTCGTTCTTCGAGCCGGGACGGCCCGCTTCGATTGGCCACGCGCTGCTCGCCATCGACCCCGGCGCACTGGCAGGGATGGCTGCGTACCAGGAGCGCATGGAAACGTTGCTGGCGGCGATGCTCGTCGATGATGGTGTGCGTTTGCCGGGTGAGCGGCGGCACAAGCTCACTGCCGACGCGCTTGCGAACGGCCTCGCGATTCCGGATGCGGTGTTGAAGCAGTTGCGCGAACTTGCCGCGTGACGCGTTAATCGGCCGCGGGAATTACTGCTTTCGGAACACGATCACGTGCTGCCACGGCAGATCGCGCGTCGTCCGGATCCATTCGAGCGCATGCGCGCCGGCTTCGCGCCGCACCTGTTCTTCAGTCATGGTATGCAAAGGCTTGATCGGGACCTTAGGATCGTTGCCCCTGAACTCGACGAACGCGACCCGCCCGCCCGGTTTCAACGCGGCCACGATGGCGGCCAGCATTTCGTAGGGCTGCTCGAACTCATGATAGACGTCCACCATCAGCGCGAGATCGAGGCTGTTGCGCGGCAGCTTCGGATCCGCCGGCGTGCCGGGCATGGCCTTGACGTTGGTCGCGCCGCGCCGCGACATCTGCCGCTCGAGCGCCTTGATCATTTCAGGCTGCACGTCCACGGCATAGACCGTTCCCGCGGCGCCTATGCGCTGCGCGATGCGCCACGTGTAATAGCCGGTGCCTGCGCCGATGTCGGCGACCGTCATGCCGGGCTTCAAGTCGAGCGCATTTAGCACCAGGTCCGGGCGTTCTTCATCCATGCGCTCGGTGCGTTCGAGCCATTGAGCGCCGTGAAAACCCATCACGTGCGAGATTTCGCGGCCCATGTAGACCTTGCCGATGCCGTCGGGGGTCGGCGGAACGTAGGAGTATTGCGGGGCCGTCGTCTCGGCCGCGGCCGCGGGCAGCCCGAGCGCCAGGAGCAGCCACAAAAAAACTTTGCGCGCGTCGCGCGCGCGATTACGCAAGCCTTAACCCGACGTTGAAGTTCGCCGCATAGCCCGTCCCGCTCTCGACGACCGGCAGTATCATCTGGCTGCCGCCGCGCCGGAAGAGGCCATCACGCTCGTTGCGCACTGCGCGTTGTCCGTGGCGGCCGTACGGGTTGCGCGCGAACACGCGGTCGCTGAACGCGTCGTCGAAATAGAACTGCGACGTGAATTCGTAACCGCGTTTCGCTGCGGCCGTGCCGCGCACCTTGAAGTGAATATGCACCGCGCGGCCCTCGTACCAGCCGGGATAGACGGTGGTGAACTGCACGACGCCGCGCGCGTCGGTGACTTGATAGCCGCGCAGGAATTTTCTCCCGATCGTATTGGCGCCCGGATCGTTCACGTCCGAATAGACTCCCGCCGCGTCGCAGTGCCAGACATCGACCATCGCGCCGGCGAGCGGCGCGCACTTGCCCGCGGCCACCGAGGAGACCACGAGCGACAGCGTCAGCGGCAAGCCTTCGCGCACTGAACCATCGGATGGATCGGATCGGATGTCGGAGCGATTCAATCGCTCGTCGACGAAATACGGGCCTTCGGTCTGCTCGGGACTCGCGACGCACGCGAGCGCAGGCTCGGCGGCGGACACCCACGGCGCGCGCGCGGCGAGCAGCGCGGCCCCGGCGGTGCCGAGCAGCGCCAGCGCTTCACGGCGGGTCAGGATGCGGCCGGTTTGACGATCGTCGTCGTGCATAGGATGCTCAAGCCGGCGGCCGCGCGTAGCTGGTTGTCAACAACTCCCACTGATGGCCGTCGGGCTCGTTCCAGTAAAAGTTGCCGTATTGCGTGCCGACCTGCATGTCGACCGGGCCGTGGACGTTGCTGCGGTATTTGATGCCCGCGGCCTTGATCCGGCCGAGAATTGCGTCGAATTCCGCCGGCCCGACGCGAAAGCAGAAGTGGTAAACGGGGAAGTCTTCGTTCGTATCGATGAAATCGAGCGTCAACCCGTCGTTGACATAGACGGGTGCAAACGGCCCCAAGCCTGTTTCCGCCCACGGCACGCCGAGCAGCTCGCCGAGGAGCTTCGCCGCCGCGACCTTGTTGCGCGAGGGGACGATGGTGTGATCGAGTTGTACGGTCATTGCGGTTTTCCGGATCGCAGTTTTGCGTTTGGTTATGACAGCAGCGGTCACGAATGGTTTTCCGCGACCTTGTCAGCCGCTAATTGCAGCCGTTTTTGCGGCCGGTAGCGAACCGGTCGACCAGCGAGGACTCGGCGACGTATTCGAGCGTGACGTGCTCGTCGTCGCGGCAGCCGATTCCTTTAATCGTTCGCACGCAATAAACCGATCGCAGGAAAGAGCCCTCGTACGGGACGGTATCTTTTTCGCAGACGAATCCATGCGCTGCGAGGCGCGCCTTCGCGCCTTCAATCGGCATTTTGACCAGATGTAAACCGTCGATGTCCCGGCGAAGTTTGAAATCATCCCGCGCGCCGGTTGCGCAGGCTGATACGAGCAGGATGAGCAGCGACAAGCCCAGACTGCTGGCTGTGCTTTCTCTGGCTGATTGCATAGACGAAGTCATCGCGGGCCGATTGCCTTAAGTATGCCTGAACCACGGTACGCCGGACACGCGGGCCGGTGCGCTGGCTGTAGAATTCGCGCTTCTTCCGCGTATAAGAAAAAAGGATTTATGCGTATCTCTGCACTTGCACGTTTAACGCTCGCTGCTTTGCTATTAGTGCCCGCCGGCCATACAGCGGTCGCGCAGGACTATCCCACCCGTCCGGTGCGCATGGTGGTGCCGTTCCCGCCGGGCGGCGGGGTCGATGCCACCGCGCGCGTTCTCGGGCAGAAGCTCACGGAAGCGTGGAAGCAGCAGGTGATCGCGGACAACCGGACCGGCGCCGGCACCACCATCGGCACCGAGATCGTGGCCCGCGCGGCGCCGGATGGCTACACGCTGCTGCTCACGAACAACGCGCTCGCGATCAGCTCAGGCCTGTATCCAAAGCTCAATTACGATGCGGGCAAGAACTTTCAACCGATCATGGAAGTGCTGCGCGCACCGTTCGTGCTCGTGGTGTCGGCATCGGCGGGCGCCAAGACGACCAAGGAGTTGATTGCGCTGGCTAAGGCCAAGCCGGGCGAGATCGCATTGGCGAACACCGGCATCGGCTCGGGCCCGCATCTCGCCGGCGTGCTGTTTGCGCAGATGAGCGGGACGTCGCTCAACTTCATTCCGTACAAAGGCGGCGGGCCGGCGATACAGGATCTGATCGCGGGCAGAGTCCAGGCGTTGTTCACCACACCGCTCGCGGCCATGCCGCACGTGCAGACCGGGCGTTTGCGCCTGCTCGGCGTGACGTCGGCCAAGCGTTCGCCGGCCTTGCCGGACGCGCCGACGATCGCCGAGTCGGGCGTTGCCGGCTACGACGTGAGCACCTGGTACATGCTGCTGGCGCCCGCGCACACGCCGCCCGCGATCGTCGCCAAAATCAGCCGCGACGCGACGGCGGGATTGAAGCAGCCGGATGCGGTGCGGATACTCGGCAGCGAAGGCGCCGAGCTCGTGCTGGGAACCCCCGCGGAGGCGACCGATCTATTGCGCCGCGACCTCGCGCGCTGGGCGAAGGTCATCAAGGAAGCGAACGTCAAGCCGGAAGATTGACCGGCGCTCTATTGGTTATTTCGCGCGCCCGTCGAAATTCTGGATGGGAATCGCCGCGAGATCGATGTCTTCCAGGCAGCGGATATTGATTGCTGCCATCGCGTTACCCTTCGGATCGATACCCTCTGCATAAGGGTGCATGCCGCAGGTCTGGCAGAACTTGTGTTTGATGAGGTGCTTGTTGAATGTGTAAGTGCCGACCGGGTTTTTCGCGGGCGATAGGCGCAATTTGTCGCGGGGCAAGAACCACAGCAACGAGCCCTTGCGCGAGCAGATCGAGCAGTTGCACGCCATCGCGCCAGTAAGCTCGCCTTCGACTTCGAATGCGATGTTGCCGCAGTGACAACTGCCTTGGTAGGTTTTAGCCATGAATTTGCCTTTCGGTGATGTTCAGGTTGTACTCCCGATAGCTGAGACAGCGAGCACGCGCACGCCGTTCGGTGCCTTATCGACGCCCGCGACCAGTGCGCGGACCATCCGCTCAAGCGTCAGCAGCCCGAGGTTTGAATGCGCCGCGTCAGTTCAAGCCGAACATCCCCATCCAGTAATGAATCTTGCCGTTCGTTTCGACGTCGTACTTGCGCACGAAGGTGAGCTTGCCGTCTTCGCCGACTTTCATCACCGATAAAGTGGCGGGCACGTTGACGACCTTGTCGCCGACTCGCACGTCGATCGGCGAAATGCTCGCGGCGACCATCATGCGGCCGCTCGGGTCGAGCGCGAACGTGCGCACGTGGTAGGCGTGCGTGTCGGCATGCTGGATCAATTTGGGCTCGCCGGTTTTCGGGTCGATCGAATAAACGGCGATGCTGTTGTCGCCGCCGTTGAAGACCTGGCGGCCCGCATAGTCGACGGTCCCGTCCGCGCGGTTCATCACGTAGACGTAGCGCCCGTTGGGATGCACGTGGATCGCGCCCGCGAGCTGGCGTGGCTTGTGGTTGGCCGGATCAGCGAGCGTGTCGAGTTTATATGCGGCGGCGGGTTCGAGGCTCTCGCCCTGCATGCGATACATATAGAGCTTGTCCTGGCGTTCGAGCGACGCGTACATCCACGGCTCGGTCGGATGAAAGTCGATGTGGCGCGGCCCGAAGCCGTAGCCGCCGTTGGGCGCGACCGCCTGCAGGTTCGACAGCACGCCGTCCTTGATGCGAAAGAGCCGCAACGCGCCGGGGTCCTCGGGCTTGCCTTTGTTCGCATCGTTGCCGCGGTCGATCAGCATGACCGTGCCCGTCTGCAGCGAGACCAGCACCTGGTGCGGATAAATGCCGAACGCGAGCCCTTCGGGTTGCGCGACTTCGGCGCCGATCGAACCGTCCGCGTTGATGCGGTGAACCGTGATCGATGCCCGCGGCAGGTTGTGCGCGTTGAGCAGATATTTGGCGTCGGCGGTAAGGCACAGGTGGACCGCGCGCGCGCACAAGGGCACGGGCGCGCCCTGATACGCCAGTTCGCCGCTCGCCGGATCGATCGTCAGCGCGCTGACGTGATTGAAATCGGACTTCATGCCGGCGCCGCGGTTGCTGGTCGTCACATACAGGTGGCGCTTCGACGGATGCGGCCACGCGTACTGCACGACCGACGGCACCTTGATCGTCTTGCGTTTCGTGAGCGTCAACGCATCCACGTCCACGTCGTAATGCGTGAGTTCTTCACCCACGGCGCTGTAGAGTTTTACCTTTGCATTCATTTCGACAGCTCCTTGATTGCGCCGACCGGCGCCGTGGCCCCATCCGCGGCGATCGCCACCTGCTGTGCGATCAATTCGTTAATTTGCGCTTGGGTATAGCCCGCCTCGGCGAGCACCGCGCGCGTATCGTTGCCCATCACCGGCGGCTGATGCCGCACGCGCGTTTTGCGGCCGCCCATTTCGAGCGGCAGGCCCGGCAGCTTCGCGCGCTTGCCGGTCGGCAGCAGCACGTCGAGCATGCGGCCGTCGTGATTCAGCTGGATGTCGTCGAACAAGTCGCCGGGCCTGGCCAGCGGCCCGAACGGTATGTTCAGCTGTTCGAGCTTCGCCACCAGCGCAGCCAACGGTTCCGCCGCAAATTTCGCGGTGACGATCGGCATGATCTTCGCGCGCGCCTGTGCACGTTGCGGATTGGTCTTCAACGCGGGATCGTCGAGCAGCTCCTCGACGCCGAATCCTTTGCAGAAACTGCGCCAGTGATTGTCGCTCGTGATGCCGATAAAAACGGTCTTGCCGTCGGCCGTTTTGAACGGGTCGTACACCGCCCACGAGCTCGCTTTCTCCGGCATCGGCGGCGGTGCCTTGCCGGTCAGCGCCTCTTGCCCCATGTGCTGCGCGACGAGGAACGCAGTCGATTCGAACAACGAGCTTTGCACGAGCTGGCCGCGTCCGGTGCGCTCGCGTTCGCGCAACGCCGCCATGATGCCCAGCGCGCCGAACATGCCGCCCATGATGTCCACCACCGACGCGCCGGCGCGCAGCGGCATGCCGCTCGGGCCGGTCATATAAGCGAGCCCGCCCATGAACTGCACGATTTCATCGAGCGCGGCGCGCTTCTCGTACGGGCCGGTCAGAAAACCTTTGAGACCGCAGTAAATCAGCCGCGGATTGGATTTCGCGAGCGTGGCGTAGCCGAGGCCCAGGCGTTCCATCGTGCCGTATGCGAAGTTCTCGATCAGCGCATCGGCGCCCGCGATGATTTTGAGTATGACCGCCTTGCCCGCTTCCGACTTGATGTCGATCGAAATGCTGCGCTTGTTGCGGTTGAAAACCGGGAACAGCGCGGAGCCGAAACCGACGTTGGCGCGCGTGCGGTCGCCTTCCGGCGGCTCGATCTTGATCACGTCCGCGCCGAGATCGGCGAGCACCATGCTGCACGATGGCCCCATCACGGTGTGGCCGAACTCCAATATGCGCACGCCGGTGAGCGGCAGGTCGTCTGCCGCGCCATGCGTTCCTTGTGACTGCTTCGACATTGTGATTGCTCCGTTAATGCAACGCTATTCGGCGGTAATGCCCGCTTCCTTCACGACCTTCGCCCACTTCACGACTTCGCTTTTCAAAAATGCAGCGAACTCCTCAGGTGTGCCCGGCGTGATTTCACCGCCTTCCGACAGCAGCGCGTCCCTCACTTCGGGTTTGCCGAGGATCGCGACGATTTCGCGGTTGAGCCGCAAGATGATGTCGCGCGGCACTTTTGCCGGGGCAAGCATGCCGTGCCAGGAATCGACTTCAAAACCCGGCACGCCCGCTTCGATCACGGTCGGCACGTCCGGCATCAGGCGCGCGCGCCTGGCGCCCGTAGTCGCGATTGCCTTGATGGCGCCGTTCTTGACGAACTGCGCCGCGGACGCGAGTGAAGTCGCAAGGTAAGTGACGCGCCCGCCGCGCAAGTCGATCATCGCCGGCGATGCGCCTTTATACGGCACGTGCGTGATGTTGACGCCCACGGTTTGATTGAAGAGCTCGCCCGTAATATGTCCGGAGCTGCCGATACCGGCCGATGCAAACGTCAGTCCGCCGGGCTTGGCTTTCGCTGCGGCGATCAGTTCCTTGATCGACGTGATGGGCGAACCCGCGTTGACGACCATCACCTGCGGCGCTTTCATGAGCAGGGTGATCGGCGAGAAATCCCGCAGCGGGTCGTAACTGTTTTTCACGCGCATCGCCGGCCCGATCGCGAGGTTGTTGGTCTGCCCGAGCCAGATCGTGTAGCCATCGGGCGGCGCCTTGGCCGCGAGATCGGCGCCGAGCGCGCCGCCGGCGCCCGGGCGGTTGTCGATGACGACCTGCTGGCGCAGTGCATCCGCGAGCCGCGGCCCGATGATACGCGCGTAGATGTCCGTGCTGCCGCCTGGAGGAAAAGGCACGATAAAACGTATTGGACGGCTAGGATATGAATTCGACGAAACGGTCGCTTGCGCAACTAACACGGCGGTGGCGTCCGACTCGCGGTCGATCGCATCCCGCAAGCGGGATCCCTGCTCACTGCTCGCGTCCGTGCCCGGAGGGAAGGGAAACGATGAAACGGATCGGCCGGGAAGGATAATCCTGCGCGCTGACGGGGGCCGCAATCGTCGAGAGCAGCGTCAGACCAACGACGAAAATAAGCGTCCGGGAGTGCCGGAGTTCGTGCACGAGCGTCTCCTGTTGGGTAACACGGGGATGTGCGTATTGTCGCCGATACCGCGAAAGAGTGTTTTGAAAACCCGTAAAATGCGGGCTTACATTCAACTCAATTACCTTGAGGCAAGCATGGCGACGCCGCTATTTCATCTCGCATTTCCGGTCGACGACTTAACCCAGGCACGCGCATTTTACTGCGGCGTGCTCGGTTGCACCGAAGGCCGCTCCGACAAGGACTGGGTGGATTTCAACTTCTACGGCCATCAGATCGTCGCTTATCAAGTGCCCGGCGAAGCGCGCAAGCGCATCACGAGTCCGGTCGATGGCGACGACGTTCCGGTGCGGCACTTCGGGCTCGTGCTGCCGATGCCGGACTGGGAGAAAATGCGCGACCGGCTGGTAGCCGCCGGCACTCAGTTCATCATTGAGCCGCAACTGCGCTTTGCCGGCACCGTCGGCGAGCAGGCAGCGATGTTTTTTACCGATCCCTCGGGCAACGCCATCGAATTCAAAGCGTTCAAGGATCCGGCTCGGCTATTCGCGAAATAGGTCATCCGCGGGCGACAACGCTTGGCGCAGGTACGGCTAGCCCGTATGATGGCACTCGTAGTCTCAATCATAAGATGGAGGAGTTATGCAACGGCTATTCAAAGTTATCGCGGTCACGGCCGCGATGTTGTGCGCGGCGGCAGCCTATGCGCAGGGCAAGATCAATATATTCGTCGCGAGCGGCCCGACTTCCGGCGTGTACTACCCGCTGGGCGGCGGACTCGCCGATGTGCTGACGAAGTACGTTCCCAACCTCAATGCCACTGCCGGCACGACCGACGGTTCGATGGCCAATCTGCTGCTGATGGGCCAGGGCAAGGCCGACGTAGCTTTTTCGATGGCGGACGCCAGTTGGGACGCGTACAAAGGCCAGGGCAAGTTCCAGAAACCGGTCAACGTGCGCGCGCTGATGGTGCTCTACCCGAACCGCATGCACGTCGTCACGGTGGACGGCACCGGCATCACCAAGATGTCGGACCTGAAAGGCAAGCGCGTGTCCACCGGCGCACCCAACAGCGCCACGCAGATCATGGCGTATCGCGTGCTCGAAGCGTACGGCCTCGATCCGGAGAAAGACATCATTCGCGAGCGCCTCGATCCGGGTAAATCGGCCGAAGCGATCAAGGACCGCAAGCTCGATGCATTTTTCTGGGTCGGCGGCATACCGACGCCCGCGGTTACCGATCTCGGCGCGACTCCCGGCCTCAAGCTGAAGCTGATCGACCACTCGGAAGCACAGGAGGCCATGGTCAAGAAATATGGCCCGCTCTACGTGAAAGACGTCATTCCCGCCAAGTCATACCCCGGGCAGGAAGCAGCCAACCAGATCACGACCGTATGGAACGTGCTGCTTGCCGACGAAAAGATGAGCGATCAACTGGCCTACGACATCGTCAAGACGGTGTTCGAGCACAAGGACGATTTGGTCCGCGTGCACGCCGAAGCGAAAAACTTCGATTACAAGTATCAGATACCGGGCGCCGCGGTGGTGCCGTTTCATCCTGGCGCGAAGAAATACTTTGCCGAAAAAGGCGTCAAGCTGAACTAACGGAAAATCATCAGGGATGAGTCCGGCGCTCGCTGGATTCATCCTTCGTGAACGGGGGAGACGTCATGGCGGAAATCAAAAACACTGTCGTTGACGAACCCGTCGTTTCGGCCGAGGCGATTAAAAAGGCCGAGCAGTACATCGAGGAGGAAGAGGGCGCAATCAACAAGCTGCCGGGCGCCCTCGGCGTAATGACCACCGCGCTGGCGGTGATCATGTCGATCTTTCACCTCTACGCCGCATACGGCATCATGCCGACGCATGTCCTGCGCGGCATCCATGTCGCGTTTATTTTGTTCCTCGGCTTCCTGCTGTTTCCGGTCACCAAGCAATTCCGCCACCGCATCATGTGGTGGGACTGGGTGGCCGCTTTTGTTTCGCTGGTGATCGTCTGCAACATGCTGTTCGGCGGCGACGCTTTCCTCGAGCGCGCGATCGATCCCAATATGTGGGACAAGATACTCGGCAGCGCGTTGATTCTGCTGGTGCTGGAAGCGGCGCGGCGCACCTCCGGCTGGATCATGCCGGCGATTTGCGTCGGCTTCCTTATCTATGCGGTCGTCGGCCAGTACCTGCCGCCGCCGTGGACGCATTACGGCATGGATCTGGGCCGCATCGTCGGCCATATGTACATGACGCTCGAAGGCATCTTCGGCGTCGCGATCGACGTGTCGTCGTCGCTGATTATCTTGTTCACGATCTACGGCGCATTCCTGCAGTATTCCGGCGCCGGCAAATTCTTCATCGACTTCTCGTTCGCCGCCATGGGCGGCAAGCCGACCGGCGCCGGGCGCACGATCGTGCTGGCGTCATTCCTGCTCGGCGGGCCTTCCGGCAGCGGCGTCGCCACGACCGTAACGCTGGGCACCGTTGCATACCCGATGCTCATGAAAGCGGGCTACGGCAAAGATGCCGCCGGCGGCCTGCTCGCTGCGGGCGGCCTCGGCGCGATCATCTCGCCGCCGGTGCTCGGCGCGGCCGCGTTCCTGATCGCGCAGTTCCTCAATATCTCGTATCTCGACGTGATATTGATGGCGGCGATCCCGACGCTGCTTTATTACTTCGCGCTGTTCCTGATGGTCGAAATCGACGCGCGCAAATTCGGCATGCCCAACGTCGTCGATCGAGAAGCACGCGACGATCGGCATGTTGACGCGCAACTACTGGTTTCATTTCCTGTCACTGGTCGCGATCATTTTCTTCATGGTGATCGGCTTCTCGCCCGCGGTATCGGTGTTCTGGGCGACGATGGTCGCATTCATCAGCAGCTTCCTGCATGTGGACTGCGCGTTGATTCCCTACGATGTGCTGCGCGGCAGGAAGCCGCTCGGCCGGGGGCTGTGGAATTCCGGCCTCGTCAAGGCGCTCGAAGCGGGTTCGGTCGGCATGCTGAGCGTGGGCGCGACGTGCGCGGCGGCGGGCATCATCGTCGGCGTCGTCACGCTGACGGGTCTGGGCCTCAAGTTCAGCTCGATCGTCCTGCAATACGCGGATTCGGGCACGCGACTCATCATGGCCGTGCTCGGCGGACTCGGCTTCGAGCAAACCGCGAGCCTGCTGCACGACGTCAAACTGCTGCTGACCGCGGTCATGACGTCGCTGATCGTGTGGATCGTGGGCCTCGCGGTGCCGGTCACCGCGAGCTACATCATCTGCGCGGTGATCGCCGCGCCGGCGCTCATGCAGCTCGGCGTCGCCGACTATGCGGCGCACATGTTCATCTTTTATTACGCGGTGCTGTCGGAAGTTTCGCCGCCGACCGCGCTGTCGCCGTTCGCCGCGGCCGCGATCACCGGCGGCGACCCGTACAAGACGACGCTGCAATCCTGGAAGTACACCATGCCGGCGTTCCTCGTGCCTTTCATGTTCGTGCTCGATCCGGCGGGGCTCGGGCTGCTGCTGATGGGGTCGTTCAAGAAACTGGCGGTAGCGCCGTGGGGTGAAATTGCGATTGTCAGCGTGACCGCGATGATAGGCATTGCGGCACTGGCGGCCGGCGTGCAGGGCTGGCTGTTCAAGAAAACCACGTCGCCCGAACGCTGGATGCTGATCATCGCGGGCCTTGCGCTCGTGTATCCGAAAGCGATGCTCGACTACATCGGCGTCGCGCTGATCGTGGTCGTGATTGTCCTGCAGAAACTGCGTAAAGGGCCGGTGCATGCTCCCGCGTGATATTCACGATGGTCCGGATCTGCTCCACACGCGTATCAAGCTCGAACGCGCGGCGCCCGGCGAATTGTTCGATGCCCGGATGGCCACGCCGTTCGCGGTGCTCGGCATCCGCACCGCCGGCGAGCTCGTCACGCGCATCGAATACCTGCCGCGCGGCGCGGCCACGCTGGATCCGACCAACAAAGTCGCCGCCAAAGTCTGCCGTCAGATCGAAAAATATCTCGCCGATCCGGAATATCGGTTCGATTTGCAGTTCGAATATCGCGGCACCGCGTTCCAGCAGCGCGTGTGGCGCGCGATCCATGCGATTCCGTGCGGCAGCACCCTGACCTATATGGACGTCGCGCGGCAACTGAAAAGCGCGCCGCGGCCGGTCGGCGGCGCCTGCGGCGCGAACCGCCTGCCGCTGGTGATTCCCTGCCACCGGGTCGTCGCGAGCGGCGGCATCGGCGGCTTTATGCACTCTCGCGGCGGCGAGCCGATTCAAATCAAGCAATGGTTGTTAAAGCACGAAAATGCCGGATGACAACGGCCTCGACGAATTCTGCGACGCGTTGTGGCTCGAAGACGGGCTTTCGCGCAACACGCTGGCGAGCTATCGCCTCGACCTGACTCAATTCGCGGCATGGCTCGATAAAGCGCGGGGTAAGGCGCTGCTCGCCGCCGCTCATGCCGATGTGCTCGCGTATCTGGCGCACCGCGTTGCAGGCAAAGCGAAAGCGACGAGCACGAGCCGCCTGCTGTCGAGCCTCAAGCGTTTTTATCAATATGAGCTCCGCCAGGGCAGGATCGCGCGTGACCCGACGCTCAACATCGATTCGCCGAAGCTGCCGCGCGGGTTGCCGAAAACGCTCACCGAGCAGGACGTCGAAAAGCTGCTCGCCGCCCCTGATGTCGACGACCCGCTGGGCCTGCGCGACCGCACGATGCTGGAAACGCTCTACGCGAGCGGGCTGCGCGTCTCGGAGCTCGTGACATTGAAAGTCGCGCAAGTCAGCCAGGACATGGGCGTGGTGCGCGTCGTAGGCAAGGGCGCGAAGGAGCGGCTGGTCCCGCTCGGCGAGGAAGCCTTGAGCTGGCTCAAGCGCTATCTCAAGGAAGCGCGGCCGCAAATCCTGCAGCAGCGCGCCGCCGATGCGATATTCGTCACCGGCCGCGGCGCCGCGATGACGCGCCAGTCGTTCTGGCATTTGTTGAAGCGCTATTCGACGCAGGCCGGGCTCACCAAGCCGATTTCGCCGCATACCCTGCGCCATGCGTTTGCCACGCACCTACTGAATCACGGCGCCGATCTGAGAGTCGTGCAGTTGCTGCTCGGGCATTCGGATATTTCGACGACGCAGATTTACACGCACGTCGCGCGCGAGCGGTTGAAACAGCTGCACGCGAAGCATCATCCGCGCGGCTAGATTGAATCGGAACCGCCGATAAACGCAGATTAAAAACAAACCAAAAAGCGTTGACCAAGAGCACCGTGTTGAGACAAACAGTTAAAGGCAAAAGCACAGCGAGAAATTGTGGCTGTTGAGACTTAGAGCGCGTTTCAAAATGAAATGCCCTCGAGTGCTCTGGACATGCTCTTGTCGCCCCAAGGGAACTTCCTCCGGGGCGTCCCCCAAGGGGACTTCCTTCGGGGCGTAGCGCAGGCGAGTCGCGTGCGCTATGTTCATTTTGAAATGCGCTTTAAGTGCTATTCTGCACGCATGGTCTCCCATGCCCGAAATGTAGCGCTTGCCGCCGTGGCCGCGTTTGCCGGGGCGTTGTCGTACGCGCTGCCATCCGTCGCTCAAACCTATCCATCGAAGCCGGTACGCGTGATTGTACCGTTCGCTCCAGGCGGCGGCAGCGACCTCACCGCGCGTCCCATATCGCAGAAACTCTCCGAGGCGCTCGGCCAGCAGTTCGTGGTCGACAACCGTGGCGGCGCGGCCGGCATCATCGGCATGGAGCTGACCGCGAGGGCCAACCCCGACGGCTACACCCTCATGGTGATGTCGGGCAGCTTCGCAGCGACGCCGGCGACGCAGAAGCTCTCGTTCGATCCGCTGCAGGAGATCGTGCCGATCGTCGAGCTCGGCTACTCGCCGCACGTGCTGGTGGTGCATCCTTCGCTTCCACCCAAAACCACCACCGAACTGATCGAGTTCGCGCGCGCCAGGCCGGGCATGCTTCCCTACGCGTCAACGGGGCTCGGCGGATTCACGCATCTCGGCACCGAGTGGTTCGCCAGCATGGCGAAGCTCAAGATGATCCACGTGCCGTACAAGAGCACGGGTGCTGCGATGATCGACGTGCTCTCCGGACAGTGCCCGTTCATCCTCGGCAGCCTGCCCGGCACCGTGCAGCATTTTCAGTCGGGACGGTTGCGGGCGCTGGCGGTGACGACCGAGACGCGCTGGCCCACCGTGCCTGAACTGCCGACCGTTACCGAGACGTTGCCGGGTTACACGCTGGTGACCTGGTACGGCGTGATGGCGCCGCGCGGCACGCCCGCGCGGGTGATCCAGACGCTCAACGCCGAGGTCAACAGGATTCTGCAGTCGAGCGAGACAAAGAAGTTTTTCGAAGCGCAGGGGATGGCGCCGACCGGCGGCACCGTGGCGAACTTCAATGAACGCATCCGCAGCGACTATGCGCGCTGGGTCAAGGTCGTGAAAGAGGCGGGGCTGAAGGTTCAGTGAAGTCCCTTCACCCGGGTCGGACCTCGCCTTCCTTCGCGTCCTTTGCGTCCTTAGCGGTGAGGCTTTCGCCGTTTTTGACTGCGCCCGTCGATACCTCACGACATGCTTCTATACATCAGCACGAACGGACCCAATCAAGCGTTCAGCGGAGCAATGAAAGCAGCAACAAGCAACCTGAAATCAACAGCAGGCTCAATACTGCGTTATCGAACCGGCGGTCGCTGAGACGATTGTAAAGCCGTCGTCCGAGCCACGCGCCGGCAATCGTTCCGGGCAGCGCGACGAGAAACAAGCGGCCCAATTCCAGGTTTATCAAGCCGGCAACGCTCTGGAATATCAGTGCGAGGACCAGAATCGAAAAGTTGTAGGCCTGCAAAACGCCGCGTTTCGCGTCTTTACCCCAGCCTCTGAGACCGGTCCAGATGGTCGGCAGCGGGCCCGACAACCCGGCGATGCCGCCCATGACTCCGCCGCCGAAACCCACCACGCCATCGGCGATGCGCCCGCCCCATTTCAACTGGAAGCGCAGCTGGCCGATGAGCATGTAACTGCAATAGATGATGAGCACGATGCCGACGCCGGCCTTGAACATGGCGGCCGACACGTAAGAGAGCAGCAATGCGCCGAGCGGCACGCCCGCCAGTCCGCCGAAGATGAAAGGCCGCACGCGCTTGAAATCGATCGCATGCCAGATTGCCGGCAAGGTCTGGACCTGCGCGACCAGCGAGCAGATCACGACGAGCGGCGCAGCCAGTTGCGGCGTGGTCGCAACGAGCCAGAATGGAAGAGCGGTGATGCCGGTGCCAAACCCGGTCAATCCCGACACGAGACCGCCGGCAAAAGCGCCGACGAGGATCAGGAGCGGGATTTCGGTCAATGCGTGCGTGGCGGCGGAACGCGGACTAGCTGCGCGTGCCCCGCTCGATGACCACGCCAAGCTTTTTCACGTTGCGCAGCGGCGCGAGCTTCGCGATGCTGACCTTGATCCACGGCGTTTTGAATTCAGTCATGATGGTGTCGGCGATCGCTTCGCCGGCTTTTTCGAGCAGCAGAAAATGCTGCTCCTTGAAGAGCTGCTCGATGCGCCCGACGACACGGCTGTAGTCGATGGTGTCGCCGATCTTGCCGCTCTTCGCCGCGTGCTCGCCGCGCAAGCCGACTTCGAGGTCGAGCTGGATGGTTTGCGGGACGGCTTTTTCCCAGTCGTAAATGCCGATCAGCGTTTCGATCTTAAGTTCGCTGACGAATATGATGTCCATGTCGAATACCGGTGAGGCGATGTGATGGCGAGAGGCGGAGAGCGAAAACTTCGATCGCGGCGTTTTTTGGTTAGAATCGCCGCTTATTCTAGGTGAATTCGCGTAATGACCATAGTTCTTGCACTGATTGCTTATCTGATCGGCTCGGTCTCGTTCGCAGTGGTGGTGAGCCGCGCGATGGGCATGCCCGATCCGCGCAGCTACGGATCGAAGAATCCCGGCGCGACCAATGTCTTGCGCACCGGCAAGAAGGTCGCGGCCGCGCTGACCCTGCTCGGCGATGCAGGCAAGGGCTGGCTCGCGGTGTTCCTGACCGACCATTTTTTCTCCACTGAAGTGCCGGCGTCATACAAGATGGCGGCAGTGGCGCTCGCCGTGGTCGTCGGCCATATGTATCCGGTATTTCACCGGTTCCAGGGCGGCAAAGGCGTGTCGACCGCGCTCGGCGTGCTGCTCGCGCTGAACGTGTGGCTCGCCGTGGGCGCCGCATCGACGTGGCTCGTCATCGCGGTGTTCTTCCGTATTTCATCGCTCGCGGCGTTGATCGCGGCAGTGTCGGCGCCGGTTTACTGCTTTATGCTGTACGGGATACATCCATACACGCTCGCGGTCGGCATCATCGCGCTGCTGCTGGTCTGGCGTCACAAGGCGAATATCCGCAAGCTGCTGGCCGGCACGGAAGCCCGCATCGGCGGCAATAAAAATCCGCCGGCGCCCGACGCGAATTAGCCGGCCAACGCCGCGAGATTCCAGCGCGGCCGCACTGAGAACATTCCGTCCGTCGCGGCTCTTTTTCCTGCGTCCTGCGCAAGCCTCAATGCGGCGGCGAACGCGATCATCGCGCCGTTGTCGGTGCAGAATTCGGCGGGCGGGAAATAGACGCTGAAGCCTTCGCGGGCAGCGGCCTTGTGCAGGCGCGCGCGCAATTGGGCATTGGCGCCGACGCCGCCCGCCACCACGAGATGAGCAACGCCGCATTGCTCGAGCGCGGCAAGCGATTTGGCGACCAGCACGTCGACGATGGCGGCCTCGAATTCGGCGGCGATATCCGCGCGCGTTTGCGGCTCCATCGCGCGGGATTTCACCTGCGTGACGACCGCGGTCTTCAAACCGCTGAAGCTGAAATCGAGGTCGCCGCTGTGGAGCATCGGACGCGGCAGCTTGATGCGCCCCGGCGTGCCCTGCTTTGCCAGTGCGGCGAGTGCCGGCCCGCCGGGATAGCCCAGGCCGAGGAGCTTGGCGGTCTTGTCGAATGCTTCGCCGGCCGCATCGTCGAGCGTCTCCCCGAGCAATTCATATTGGCCGATGCCGTTGATGCGCATCAGCTGGCTGTGGCCGCCGGAGACGAGCAGCGCGATGAACGGAAAGCCCGGCGCCGGCTTCGCCATCAACGGCGACAGCAAATGGCCTTCGAGATGATGGATGCCGAGCGCCGGCACGCCCAATGCATACGCCAGGCCCTGTGCGATGCTGGCGCCGACCAGCAGCGCGCCCGCCAGTCCCGGTCCCTGCGTGTACGCGACTGCGCCAAGATCGCCGAGTTTGCTGCCGGATTCGCGCAGGATGTTGCGCGTCAGCGGCAACACGCGCCGGATGTGGTCGCGCGAAGCGAGTTCGGGCACGACGCCGCCGTAATCGGCGTGCAAAGCCGCCTGGGTGTGGAGCGCATGCGCGAGCAGTCCGCGCGCGCTGTCATAGAGCGCGACACCGGTCTCATCGCACGAGGTTTCGATGCCTAAAACGAGCATAGGAGTGGTAAAAAAGAGGGGTAAATCAAGACTTTGACAACGGAATTACCGCTGCTATAATACGCGCCTTTCGTAATTTCCGAGCGGGAACCCCCAAGTTATGCCGACCGTACGCGTCAAAGAGAACGAGCCGTTTGAAGTCGCAATGCGCCGCTTCAAGCGCACCGTGGAAAAAACCGGACTGCTGACCGAATTGCGTGCCCGCGAGTTCTACGAGAAACCCACTTCCGAGCGCAAGCGCAAGCATGCCGCTGCGGTCAAGCGCCACTACAAGCGCCTGCGCTCGCATATGCTGCCGCCGAAACTATTCTAAGATTTCGCGCAGTTGCACGACTTAAGGGGTGAAGGGAAATAACCTTCGCCCTTTTTGCTTTTTTACGGGGTCCGTTATGTCATTGAAAGCCAGAATCAGCGACGACATGAAGGCGGCGATGCGCGCCAAGGATGCGCCGCGCCTGTCCGCGATCCGCCTGCTACTGTCGGCGATGAAACAGAAGGAAGTCGACGAGCGCGTCGAGCTGTCGGATGCCGACGTGGTGGCGATTATCGACAAGATGTTGAAGCAGCGCCGCGAGTCGATCGCGCAGTTCGAAAAAGGCGGGCGCCAGGATCTCGCCGACACCGAAAAATTCGAAGTCGGCGTCCTGCAGGCGTATATGCCGCAGGCGCTGTCGGATGCGGAAATCGATGCTGAAATCGCCGCCGCGATGCAGGCGTCCGGCGCCAAAGCGATTTCCGACATGGGCAAGGTCATGGCGATATTGAAACCCAAGTTCGCCGGGCGCGCCGACATGGGGAAAGTGTCCGGATTGATCAAGGCCAAGCTGGGCGGATAGGCGGTTTCTGCGCTGCTTTCTCGGTTGCGCGCTGGAACTCGCGCCGGAATCGACTATCATTAGGATTGTGGAGGGAACGCGGGTTGGATGACGCTCAGTCCTTGAACCTCGATACTCGATCCTCGAATACTCAACTCCCCGAGCATTGATACCCCAATCTTTCATCCAGGATCTCTTGAATCGCGTCGACATCGTCGACGTGGTCGAGCGCTACGTGCCGCTGAAAAAGGCGGGCGCCAACTACGTGGCGTGCTGCCCGTTTCACGGTGAAAAGACGCCGTCGTTTACCGTCAGCCAGACCAAGCAGTTCTATCATTGCTTCGGGTGCGGCGCGCACGGCACGGCGATCGGTTTCATGATCGAGTACGCGGGAGTGGGCTTCATCGACGCGGTAAAAGACCTCGCGCAAAGCGCCGGCATGCAGATGCCCGAGTTCAAGCCCGAGCGCCCGCGCGGCAAGACCGAAGAGGGCGACGACCTTTACGCCATCATGCTGAAAGCCGCGCAGTATTACCGCAACCAGTTGAAGAGCGCGCCGCGCGCCATCGAATACCTGAAGAAGCGCGGCTTGTCCGGCGAGGTCGCCAAGGATTTCGGCATCGGCTACGCACCCGACGGCTGGCAGAATCTGCAGACCGAGTTTCCCGATTACAACGCCAAGTCGCTGGTGGCCGCGGGGCTGGTCATTCAGGGCGACGAAGGAAAACGCTACGATCGGTTTCGCGATCGCGTGATGTTCCCGATCGTCGATCAGCGCGGCAACATCATCGGTTTCGGCGGGCGCGTGCTCGACAAGGGCGAGCCCAAATATCTGAACTCGCCCGAGACGCCGTTGTTCGAAAAAGGCCGCGAACTCTACGGGCTCTACCAGGGACGCCGCGCGATTCGCGACGCCCGCCGCGTCATCGTGGTCGAAGGCTACATGGATGTCGTGGCACTCGCGCAGTCGGGCATAGGCTACGCGGTGGCCACACTCGGTACCGCGACGACGCCGACGCACGTGCAGAAATTGCTGCGCCAGGTCGACGATGTCGTGTTCTGCTTCGACGGAGATAACGCCGGCCGCAAAGCCGCGTGGCGCGCGCTCGAGAACAGTCTCGATCAGCTGGCCGACGGCAAGCAGCTGTCCTTTCTGTTCCTGCCGCAGGGCGAGGATCCCGACACCTACGTGCGCAAGCTCGGCAAGGACGCGTTTGAAAAATTGCTCGACGAGGCCAAGCCGCTGTCGCAGTTCCTGCTCGACGAACTGAAGTCGCACGTCGACCTTGCAACCGGCGAGGGAAGGGCCGCGCTGCTGAAGGAAGCAAAACCGCTGGTCACGCGCATCACCGCGCCGTTTCTGGGCCGCATCATCCGGCAAAATCTCGCGCAGGTCGCCGGCTTGAACGTGCAGGACCTCGAGCGCGAATACGGCATCAAAACGGCGCGGACGGCGCAGTCCGCGCCTGCGCGCAGCGCGGCGACACCCGTGCGCGGCCCGGCCCGCAAGGTGATCGAGCTCCTGATGCTGCGTCCCGAATTGCATGTCCTCGCCGAGCGGCGGGAACTTGCGGGGGCGAAGGGAGTCGCATCAATCCGGCCGGACGAAATCGCCCTGCTCGACGCCTTGCTGGAAGTTTTCGGCCAATCGCCGGGCACCCGCGTCGGCGAGTATTTTCGCGGCACCGAATTTGAGACCGCGATACGCGAAATCGAGGCGAGCGTGTTGAACCGTCCGGAAGCTGGATTCGAGGAGGCGGCGCTCAAAGAACAGTTCGTCGACGACTGGCAGAATCTGCGCCTCGCCATCGACACGGAACTGCGTGAATCCAGACGCAAAGTTTTACAGGAAAAACAGACCCTTAGTCCGGAAGAGCAAGCCGAGTACCGGGCGCTGTTGCAACCGCAAAGAAGCAGTCAGGCGTCGTGATAAGTGACCGGGTTTAAGGTATAATTTCCGGTTTTTCGGCGTAGACCACCCGAGAGGTGAGATTGGCTATGGCAAAACCCAAAAAAGCGACGAAGGCGCGCCCGGCAGCGAAGAAAAAGCCGGCAGTCAAAAAGAAAATTATTCTGAAAAAAGCCAAAGCTAAACCCGCCAAAAAAGCCGTCCCGCGCAAAGTCGTCGCCGCCAAGCCGGCGCGCGTTGAAGCTGCGCCGAAACAGCCGAAAGCGTTAACCCCCAAGCAGTTCGCGGCCAAGCTGAAGGCCGACCAGAAGGAAGCCAAGGCAAAGGCCAAAGCCGAGCTGAAGGCCGCCGGCAAAGCCGCGCCCGCGGTTGCGGCAGCAGGCGATGCAAAGCTGCCCAAGACGCGCCAGCGCCTGACCGCCAAAGAGAAGGCGCTCGTCCGCGAATTCGAACGCAAGGAATTGTCGCCGGCTGAAGCCGAAGCGCGCCGCCTGCGCCTGAAGAACCTGATCGTGCTCGGCAAGGAGCGCAGCTACCTGACCTACGCCGAGGTCAACGATCACCTGCCCGACGACATGATGGATGCCGAGCAGATCGAGAACATCATCGCGATGATCAACGACATGGGCATCCATGTCTACGACGAGGCGCCGGACGCCGAAACACTGCTGATGTCGGATGCAACGCCGCCGGTCGCCGACGAAGACGTCGTCGAGCAGGCCGAAGCCGCGCTGTCGACGGTGGATTCCGAATTCGGCCGCACCACGGACCCCGTGCGCATGTACATGCGCGAAATGGGTTCGGTGGAGCTCCTGACGCGCGAGGGCGAAATTGAAATCGCCAAGCGCATCGAGGACGGCTTAAAGCACATGATCCAGGCGATCTCCGCGTGCCCGACCACGATCGCCGAAATCCTCGCGCTCGCCGACCGCATCGAGAAAGACGAGATCCGCGTCGATGAAGTCGTTGACGGGCTCGTCGATCCGACGGCCGACCAACTCGCCTCCGAAGCGGCTGACGAAGAGACCGAAGAAGAAGGCGAAGAGGCCGCTGAAGAAGAGGAAATGAGCGAAGAGGAACAGGCTGCTGTGCAGACTGCCGACCTCCTGCGCCTGAAGGGCGATGCGTTGAAGCGTTTCGCGGTCATTCGCAATTTGTATAAAAAGATGCTGACCGCACTGGCCAAGAACGGGCCGCGCAGCAAAGCGTACCTCCAGGCGCGCGACCAGATTTCGAACGAGCTCATGAACATCCGATTCGGCGCCAAGCAGGTCGAGGCGCTGTGCGACGGCTTGCGCAAGCTCGTCGAACGGGTGCGCAGCCACGAGCGCGAGATCATGGATCTCTCCGTGAACAAGGCGAAGATGCCGCGCCAGCACTTCATCAAGGAATTTCCGGGCAAGGAAAGCAACCTGCGCTGGGCGGCCAGTGAAATCGCCGCGCGCAAGCCGTGGAGCGACACGCTCGAGCGTTTCGAGCCGGCGATCGTCGAGCAGCAGCAAAAATTGCTCGATCTGCAGAAGAAGGTCGGCATTCCGATCAAGGACCTGAAGGAAATCAACCGGCAGATGTCCACCGGCGAAGCGAAAGCGCGCCGCGCGAAGCGCGAGATGACCGAGGCCAACCTGCGGCTCGTGATCTCGATCGCCAAGAAGTACACGAATCGCGGCCTGCAGTTCCTCGACCTGATCCAGGAAGGCAACATCGGCCTGATGAAGGCGGTCGACAAGTTCGAATACCGTCGCGGCTACAAGTTCTCGACCTACGCCACGTGGTGGATCCGCCAGGCGATCACGCGTTCGATCGCCGACCAGGCGCGCACGATCCGCATCCCGGTGCACATGATCGAGACGATCAACAAGATGAACCGCATCTCGCGCCAGATCCTGCAGGAGACGGGGCAGGAACCCGATCCCGCGCTCCTGGCCGAAAAAATGGAAATGCCCGAGGAGAAGATTCGCAAGATCCTGAAAATCTCCAAGGAGCCGATTTCGATGGAGACGCCGATTGGCGACGACGACGATTCGCACCTGGGCGATTTCATCGAAGACCAGGCCACGATGGCGCCGTCGGATTCGGCGGTTTACGCGAGCCTGCGCGATGCGACGAAAGACGTGCTCGATACCCTGACGCCGCGCGAAGCGAAAGTGCTGCGCATGCGCTTCGGCATCGAGATGAACACCGACCACACGCTCGAAGAAGTCGGCAAGCAGTTCGACGTCACGCGCGAGCGCATCCGCCAGATCGAAGCGAAGGCGCTGCGCAAACTGCGCCACCCGTCGCGCTCCGAGCGGCTGCGCAGCTTTCTCGACACCGAGAGTTAGCAGGCGGTCACGCGGGCGGCCGGCGCGCCGCCCGTAATCCTGGTCGCCGTGCTGCGGTATAGTTACGACACTATGCTGCGGAATCTCCTGCGTTCGGCGTTCGGTCCCCGGGCCCAACCCGACACCCTCGTCAACCGCAGCCTCGCATTGCGCAGGGAAGGCCGTTTGCGCGACGCCGAGCAACTGCTGCGCGAAGCAGCGGACCAGTTCCCCGGCGACGCCGCAGTAGCCACCAATCTGGGCATCGTGCTGCTCGAGCAGGACCGGGGTGAGGACGGTGTCGCCTCGCTGCAACGCGCGCTCGAGATCGATCCGCGCTTTGCGCCGGCGCATTACAACCTTGCGAATGTCATGCGCGCATCCGGCCGGCGGGGCGATGCGGTCGAGCATTATCAGGCTGCAGTCGACGCCGATCCCGGCTTCACGCATGCGCGCGAGGAACTCATGAACTGCCTCGCCGAAATCTGCGACTGGGAGCGCGCGGATCGCGTGGCGAAGCAATTACACGCGACAATCTCGAACGATACGTCCGGGCGATGGATGCGCGCCATATCGCCGATAACCGCGTTGCGGCTCGGCCTCACGCCCGCTCAGGTCAAAGCCGTCTCAGAGTACCATGCAGCTGAGTGCGCCAGAGGCATCGTGCCTGTCCGCCGGGACATCGTCGTGGATGCGCCTGCGCCCCCGCGCCCGGCGCGTTTGCGCATTGGCTACTTGTCGCGCGACCTGCGCGACCACGCGGTTGGCCACCTGCTCGCGAACGCGTTCGCGCTGCACGACCGTACCCAGTTCGAAATTTACGCTTTTTCGTACGGCGTCGACGACGGCAGTAAATACCGCAAAGCAATCGAGTCGGGCGTCGATCGCTTCATCGATGCCCATGCGATGACCGACGGCGAGCTGGCAGCGGTCATCGCGGCCGCCGGCATCCACGTGCTCGTCGATCTCGCCGGCCACACCACCGGTAACCGTATGGCGGTCCTCGCCCGGCGGCCGGCGCCGGTGCAGGCGCATTATCTGGGATACGCCACGACCACGGGCGCCGCCTATATCGACCATTTCATCAGCGATCAGGTCGCGACACCACCGTCGATGGCCGACGCATTCAGCGAAAAACTCGTGCACCTGCCAACCTGCTTCATGGTGAGCGATGGCGCCGATGCACCCAACTTTGCCGACCGGCTCGGTGCGTTCGCCGACGCGACTTTCGCACCCGACGCGCTCGTCTTCTGCAATTTCAACAATGGGTCGCGGATCACGCGCGAGGACTTCTCCTCATGGATGGAAATTCTGCGCGACGTGCCGGGCAGCGTGTTGTGGCTGCAGGGTGCCAATGCGTTGATGGTGGGGAACTTGCGCGAGGAGGCTGCAGAATGCGGCGTCAATGCCGAGCGGTTGATCTTCGCCCAGCGCGTGCCGACCAAGCGCGACCACCTGAAGCGGCTGAGCCGCGCCGATCTCATGCTGGACACAATCGGCTGGCACACGGGTCACAGCACCGCGAGCGACGCATTGTGGGCGGGCGTGCCGGTGCTGACGGTGCCCGGCCAGCATTTCGCCAATCGCGTCGCCGCGAGCCTCGCGAGCGCCGCGGGCCTGCCGGAACTCGTGCGCTGCGACCGTGCCGATTATGTGCGCGCGGCGGTGCGGCTCGGCCAGGACCGCGCCTTGCTCGCCGCGACCAAACACAGACTCGGCGAGCGTACGACGCCGTTTTTCGATACGCGCATGCGCGTGCGCGATCTGGAGGCGGCGTACTTGAAGATGTGGGAACGCCGGCGTGAAAGTCCGCCGCGCCAGCCGAACTGAGGACGCAACATCAAGCAGTAAGCCCGCGTCCTACGCCTGGTCGCCGCCCGCCTTGCGCGTAACCTCGCGTATCTCCTCCCGGCGCTTCAACCACCACGAATATCCGCGCGGCAGCAGCTCGAGATAATCCGGCACACCGAGTTCGCGCGCCGCATGCACGGGCCAGTTGGGATTCCATAACAGTTCGCGCGCGAGCGCGATCAAGTCGGCCTGGCCCTGCTGCAATATCGCTTCGGCGTGGCGCGCCTCGGTGATCAGGCCGACCGCAATGGTTTTCACGCCGGCGTCGCGTTTGACTCGCTCCGAGTACGGCAGGTGATAGCCCGGATAGCGCGGCACCAGGGTCGCAGTACCGGGACCGTTGATGCCGCCCGACGAAGTCGTGACGACTGTCGCGCCGCGCTCTTTTGCCGCGCGCACGAGCGCGACGGTATCGTCGACGCTCCATAAGCTGTTGGCGCCGTCGACCGCCGAGACGCGCATGAAAACGGGTCGGTCGGCGGGCCACGCGGCGCGCACGGCTTCGACGATCTCCAGGCACAAGCGCATGCGCCCGGCCAGATCGCCGCCGTACGCGTCGTCACGTTGATTGGTTACCGGCGACAGGAACTGGTGGATCAGGTAGCCATGCGCCGCGTGCACCTCGATGATGTCATAGCCCGCGTCCGCGGCGCGCAGCGCCGCTTCGCGCCAGTGCGCGACCACAGCGCTGATTTCGGCGCGCTCGAGCGCGCGCGGGACGATGGAGGTTGCGCTCGCCGGCACCGCGCTCGCAGACACCGTGTTCCACGGCGGCTCGCCATGTTTCGCATCGTCGGCGGTCAGCGAGCGATAGCCGTCCCATGGTGCGCAGCCCGAACCTTTGCGTCCGGAATGGCCGATCTGGATCGCGGGTACGGCGCCCTGGCTGCGGATGAATTCGTTGATGCGCCGATATTGCGCGATGTGCGCATCGTCATAAATGCCGGCGCAGTGATAGGACTTGCGGCCGCGTTCCTCGACCGATGTCTCCTCGCAAAACACGATTCCCGCGCCACCCATCGCGAACTTGCCCAGATGAACCAGATGAAAATCGGTCGGGCCGCCGTCGGCCGACGAGTACTGGCACATCGGGGAGACGACGACGCGGTTGCGCGCGGTCACTCCGGCGAGTTCGATCGGCGTGAAGAGCAGCGGCAGGGATTGGGCGGCGGACATGCGGCGCAAAAGCATTCAATTGAAACGGTGTGAGCCCGATTCTAATCCAAACGGCTGCGCGCCGACGCTGGTAAAATGCGGGCCTCGCGCATTGCCAATCGGGTCGTTAGCTCAGTCGGTTAGAGCAGGGGACTCATAATCCCTTGGTCGTTGGTTCGAGTCCAACACGACCCACCAAGAATCTCCCGGCGAGCGGGATTTGACCGATCGTTATTTAATTTTCCGGTAACAGAAGTGACGGTGACCGAAACCAGCGCATCACCATCTCCCCGATCTCTTTAGCGCTAAAACAAAAGGTCACGTAAGCAGGCCGATGAGCTTTGCGCCTGCCCATGCAAGGAGCGCCGAGACGACCAGCGCAGCGACCGAGCGCCACCGCGCAAGTCCGAAGGCATCGCGATAGGCGCCCCAGGACCGAACGATCCAGGCCGCGCCCAGAATCAGCACGAGGGCACCAACGCCGAGCGCGATCCGGACCTCGCTCGTATCAACAAGCGGCTCCCACCTCAACCTGATCGCATCGAAAGCGGTGCTCGCCGAAGTGCCCGGCTTCATCGCTTCGTGCATCGCCTCGCGCGCGACATTCCGCGATCGAAGATCGAGCCCGAAAAGCACAATCGCCATCAGCATGAATACGGTGAGATGGAGGACTGCCATCTGATGCAAGAGCACGACCAGCAGCCTGGAGTAGTGGCGAGTGGCGCCGGCCAACCGCCAGGCCAGCCAGACTAAAGCGGAGAGCGCGACCGTTGCCAGCACGCCGATCGTGAGCACCGCGAGTCCAAAACTGGCCACCGATTGATCCGGCGTGTACACCGATATCAGGATGGCGATGGCGAGCAGCACCGCGACCGCAAAGAAGATGAATGCTCCAATCAGGTCCCCCGGCCGTCCCTGCGTGCATCGGCTGAGAAAGCGGCGCGGCTGATAAAGCAGCGAAAACAGATTTGGAATGAAGCCCGCCAGCGCGCTTGTTACGACTCGGCCATAGGTCGCGGTCCGGGTGGTTGCACTTTCGGCCCCGCGCGGTTCCGCTGCCGGGATGCCGCGGATTTCGAGCCGCCGGATGAAGTCTTCGAGATCGTTCTCCCAGCGGGGATGGGACAGGTCCACGGCGTTGCGTTTGGTGAGCTCGCGAATCGATACAGGCAGCAACTCCGCCGCCGGCAGGACGGCATTTTCGACCAACAGGGGGATGACGATAGTGTCCGAGTCCAGGGCGAGCTCGATCTCGCGGCGCACGTAATCCAGCGGGTCGTCAAGGCGGCGGGTTCCGTCGTCCCGCCGCAGGTCAAGCCACCGCGGGCCGATTACGACAAGAACGACCGTGGCCGTGCGCAAGGCGTCGCGAATCGACTGCTCGAAATTGTCGCCCGCCTCAATGGAATCGATGTCGCAAAACACCTGGCCCGCGCCAAAGTGCTGCGACAGGCGATCGAACAGGCGACCCACCGTGCCCGCGGCGTCCGCGCGACGATAACTCAGGAAGATCTCAGGCATCGCAGTGCGTCAGTCGCGCCGCAGTGCCGATTTCACCTGACGCCCGGTTCCTGCAAGACGTCTGTCGCAAACGCAGATCAGCCATCAATCCCGCAAGTCGCCCATTGATCACATTCATTCGCTCAGCATAATGACTTCTTCTTTCAGAATTGTCTGTCAGATTCGCATCATTCAATTGGCCTATACCCCGGTGGCGTGACAAACGTGGGCCGTTCGCTGGTACTCATTCGTGATCCCTGCGTCAGCACGTTGAATGCGTCGTTTTGGAACTCGCGCCAATAATCGGCCATTCCAACTCCGTCGATTCTTTTGTGTTCGTTGATTGTGCTATGTTGTCATTTTCAGGTCGGGTAGGACTCATAATCTTTGGTCGTTGGTTCAAGGCCAACACGTCCCGGCAATTCGAAGCACGGTCAGGGGCGCGCAGCGCGGAGGATATCGTGGCGGGCAGCACATCGGACGTCATAGTGGCGGGTTGCGGCATCGGCGGCATGGCGGCGGCGGTCGCCGCGCTGCAGGGTGGCGCTACGGTTACCGTGCTCGAGCGCGCGCCGCACGACGAGCGCGGCGGACAAACGCGCTACACCGAAGCGTACTTCCGCATGAAGAGCGAGCACGAAGTGACGGACGACTTCGAAGCGCATCTCGCCGAACATGCGAGCGGCTACCTCGATCCGTCGCTCGTGCACGCAACCGCGGAGCCGCGCGCGAACTGGCCCGGTATCGTCAAGTCGTTGAGCTTCAACGATCCGGATTTGATTTCGACGTTCGCCGACAGCGCGGGACCGACGATCCAGTGGATGAAAGAGTTCGGCCTGCGGTTCGATTTTCTGCCGACGCAGTTTCTGACCAAGTCGCAGCCGCGCCTGCTGCCCGTCGGCGGCGGACTCGCCTTGATCGAAGCGCTCGGCGCCGCCGCCGAGAAAATGGGCGCGAAGTTCGAATACGAGACCGCCGCGACCGCATTGTTGCGCAACGACGACGGTGCCGTCACCGGCGTGCGCGCGGTCGGCAAGAGCGGGCGCGCGCGGGACCTGAAAGCCAGCGCAGTGGTGCTGGCGTGCGGCGGCTTCGAAGGCAATGCCGAGATGCTCACGCGCTATCTCGGCCCGCGGTCGATTTATCTGCGGCCGGTGTGCCGCGGCGGCCATTACAACAAGGGCGAAGGCATCCGGATGGCGCTCGATATCGGTGCGGCGCCCTGCGGCGACTTCGGCAGCTACCACGCGGAGCCGGTCGATCCGCGCTCGGGCATCGCCGAGCCGTCGGTATTTATTTTTCCGTACGGAATACTGGTCAATGCGGAAGGCGAGCGCTTCACCGACGAAGCGCCGGGCACCGTCGATGCGTGGTACGAACGGGTCACGCGCCGGATCTACGACCAGACCAACGGGACGGCGCACGTCGTGCTCGATGCGCGCCACCTGACAATTCCGAACTACAGGCTGGGACTGCGAACGGATCAGCCGCCGATAGTCGCTAACAGCATTCGCGAGCTGGCGCCGAAAATCGGCGTGCCTGCCGCGGCGCTCGAGGCGACGGTCACCCGCTATAACGGCGCCTGCCGCGCCGGCGACTACCAACCGCTCGTGCTGGACGGGCTGTCGACGCAGGGAATAACGCCGGCCAAGTCGAATTGGGCGCATCCGCTCGACCGGGCGCCGTTTCATGCGTATCCGATCATTTCGTCGAACGTATTCACGTTTGGCGGCTTGAAGGTCGACAGCCGCGCGCGCGTGCTGAACCAGGAGGGCGACCCGATTCCCGGCCTCTACGCGGCTGGTGAAATTATCGGCACGTACTATCGTAATTACACCGGCGCCACGTCGGTTCTCAAAGGCGCGGTATTCGGGCGCCTGGCGGGCACGGACGCCGCCCGCATTGGAGAAGGAAAATGATTCCATGATTCCGCAAAAAATAACGCTCGCCGCAATGGGCGTTGCACTTATCTGTTCGCCGGTCGTCGCGCAGACTTATCCGAGTAAGCAGGTGCGCTTCATTGTCGGCTTTCCGGCGGGCGGCGCGACCGATGTCGTCGCGCGTGCGATCAGCCAGCATCTGTCGGAAGCGCTGGGGCAGCCGGTCGTCGTCGACAACCGCGCGGGTGCCGCGAGCAATATCGCCGCCGAATTGGTGGCAACCGCGCCCAAGGATGGCCACACGATTTTCATGGGCACGGTGTCGACCGCGATCAATCCGAGCCTGTACAAGAAACTCGCGTACAACGCGTTGAAGGATTTCGCAGCCGTCACCCAGGTCACCGACACGCCGTTCATGTTCGTCACGCACCCGTCGCTGCCGGTCAGGAACGTAAAGGAGTTCATCGCGCTTGCCAAAGCCAAGCCCGGGCAATTGAATTACGGCTCTGCCGGCAACGGCTCCGGCGGCCATTTGTTCACCGCGATGTTCGGCAGCATGGCGGGCGTACAACTGTTGCACGTGCCGTATCGCGGCGCGTCTTTTGCCACGACCTCGGTGCTTGCGGGCGAGACGATATTCATGTTCGATAACATCGTCACGACCCTGCCGCTCGCGCGCGCGGGCAAATTGCGCGCACTCGCGGTGACGACGCTCAAGCGCTCGCGCGTCGCCGAAGACATTCCGACCTTGTCGCAGGCGGGCGTTCCCGGCTACGACGCGAACGCGTGGTTTGGCGTGTTCGCGCCGACCGGCACGCCGGACGCGGTGATCGCGCGGCTGCAGAGTGAAATCAGCCGCATCGTCAAAGTCCCGGAGGTCCGCGACCGTTTCCTGGCACTTGGAGCGGAGCCCGTGGGCAACACGCCGGAGCAATTCGCGGCTTTTTATCGGAACGAAGTCTTGAAGTGGGCCAAGGTCGTCAAGGAATCCGGCGCCCAGATCGATTGAGCCGCCGCGGTCACCGCTAGGAAAAGCACATCATGGCAATGAAAATCTGGCATCAAAGTTTTACCGTACTGAGTCAGTTGCCGCCCTATGCGGCCGCGCTGCAGGCGCACTTCCGCAAGGTCGCGCGCCCCGACACCGAAGTCGTGATGCACGGCATGCACGAGCAGACGTACAAAACCAACTATCCGGGCAACGACATTCGTTATGCATACGTGCAGTACTTGCACGGTCAGCAATTCGTCATGGGTGGGATCGCAGCCGAGGAAGAGGGCTTTGACGCTTACGCGATCATGACCATACCGGAGCCGGCGCTGCGCGAAACGCGCAGCATCGTCGACATCCCGGTCGTGGCCTATGGCGAAAGCTCGTACCTGACTTCGACGATGCTCGGGCAAAAGGTCGGCGTGCTGCTGTTTATCACTGAAATGGCGCCGATAATCCGCGAGAATGCCGAACGCGTGATCCCCGCGCACCGTTTCGCGGGCGTGCGGCCGGTCGGCTTCACGTTCAACGACGTGCTGCAGGCGTTCGACCAGCCCGCGCCGTTGCTCGAAAAATTCCGCGAGTCGGCGCGCGCGCTGATCCGCGACGGCGCCGACGTGATCATCCCGGGCGAGGCGCCGCTGTGCGTGCTGCTCGCGCGCAACGGCGTGAACCGCGTCGACGACGTGCCGGTGCTCGACGCGCTCGGCGCAACGATAAAGATGGCTGAGTCCATGGTCGACCTGCGCCGCAGCTCGGGCATCGCGCCCGCGCGGCGCGGCTACTTTATGGACAAGCCGCCGCGCCAGCGGGTGAAAGAGCTGCTCGACCTGTACGGCATCTCGCGGCTTGCCCCGCCTGCCGGTAAAGCCTAAACCGGTCGATGAGCCTCGCGGGCAGAACAGCGCTGATTACCGGCGCCGGCGGCGGCATCGGCAGTGCCGTGGCGCGCGCATTCGCGGCGGCCGGCGCCGATCTGAGTCTCGCCGATCTCAAACCTGTGGCGGCGCTCGCGGATGAACTGCGGGCACAGGGACGGCGCGTGGTCGATACGCCGACCGACGTAACCGCAGGCGGCGCAAGTCGAGCGCTCTGATACAAGCAACGCTTAGAAGCGCTCCGCAAAATCGACGTGCTGGTCAATGTCGCTGGCACGGTCTCGTTCGGCGCCGCGGCCACGTTGCCGGAAGCCGAGTGGGAGCGCGTGCTCGCGGTCAACCTCAAAGGCACTTTCCTGTGCTGCCAGGCGGTGATCGCGCCGATGCGCGCGCAAAAGTACGGACGCATCGTCAACATCGGTTCGATCCTCGGCAAGAACGGCGGCAACGCGCGGCCGTGGCTCGACGCGAGCGAGCAGGCGCAGGCGTCGAACGTCGCGTACGGCGTGTCGAAAGCCGGCGTGCACGCGATGACGATGTTTCTCGCGCGCGAACTCGCCGACGCCGGCATCACGGTCAACGCGGTGGCGCCCGGCCCGATCGCATCGAACATGACCGCGAATTTTCCGCAGCGGCTGCGCGACCTGATTCCAGTGGGGCGCATGGGCACGGCGGACGAAGTTGCGCGGGCCTGCCTGTTTCTGGCGAGTGAATCGTCGGGCTATATCACAGCGGAAATCCTCGACGTAAACGGGGGCATGTGGGGTGACTGAATCGATGCGGGCCGCAATTTGTATTTTCGCTATCGGATTCGCGGCCAGCGCGCAGGCGGCGACCTATCCCGACAAGCCGATTCGCCTGATCGTGCCTTTCGCGGCGGGCGGCGGCGTCGACGTCGTTGCGCGGCTCGTCAGCCAGAAGTATGCCGAGGCGCTCGGCCAGCAGATGGTCATCGACAATCGCGGCGGCTCGGGCGGCGTGATTGCCGCCGACATCGCAGCGCATTCGGTGCCGGACGGCTATACATTGTTTCTCGGCGGCTCGGCGAGCCATGGCATCACACCGCATCTTTATCGCAAGCTGCCCTATGATGCGGTGCGCGATTTCGCGCCGGTGAGCCTGATCGGCGAAGCGCCGTACTTTCTCATCGTCAATCCGGGGGTGCCGGCGATGACGGTGAAGGAACTGCTCGCACTCGCGCAGGCGAAACCCGGCCAGCTCAATTACGGCTCAGCGGGCAACGGCAGCACGCTGCATCTCACGGCCGAACTTTTCCGCAGCATGGCGAACATCAAGATCGTTCACGTGCCGTACAAAGGCGGCGCCCCTGCGCTTACCGATCTGCTCGCGGGGCAGTTGCAGCTGATGTTCGCGCCGGCCGCGCTTGCGCTGCCGCAAGCGCGCAGCGGCCGCCTGCGTGCGCTCGGCGTGTCGAGCGAGAAGCGCGCGCCTTTCGCGCCGGAAATTCCGACGATCGCCGAAGCGGGCGTGCCCGGCTACGCGGCAACCGGCTGGTACGGACTGCTCGGTCCGCGAAGCCTTGCCGCAGCCGATCGTCAGCAAGCTCTCCCAGACGATGGCGAACATCTACACGGACAAGGAATTCAACGAGCGCTGTGCGACGGTGGGTGTAGTGCCGCTGAAAAGCAATCCGAACGGAGTTCGCGCGGCTTCATTCAGTCGGAGCTCGCGAAATGGGGCAAAGTCGTGCGCGAATCGGGCGCGCGCATCGATTAGAAACGGGAAATGCAGTGACGCAGTGGACGCGTGAAACCGATGTGATCGTGATCGGCGGCGGTCTTGCCGGCTATTGTGCGGCGCTCGCAGCCGCGGCGGCGAACGCAGACGTCGTATTGCTGGAGAAGCAGCCGCAAATCGGCGGCAGCAGCGTGCTGTCGGGCGGATTCTTTGCATTCGCCGGCACCGACATGCAGAAGGCCGCGGGCATTGAGGATAGCAACGAGCGACTTTTTGCCGATCTGCGCAAGGCCGGCGGCGGCGAGAATGACGAACGGCTGCTTAATGTCTACGTCGAGCATCAACTTGCAACCTACGAGTGGCTCAAAAGCGTCGGCGTGAAATTCCGGGCGGTGGAGCTGAGTTCGGCGCAGTCGGTGCCGCGCACGCATCCGCTCGACCCGCAGGCGTTGATCGATCGCCTGCGCGCGATGGCGGATAAAACCGGGCGCATCACCACGCTGCTCGACGCGCCCGCTTCAAGGCTCGTCCAGGACGAACCGGACGGCCGCGTGACGGGAGTGAAGGCGATCATCGCAGGCAAACTGGAATCGATCGCCGCGCGGCGCGGCGTGGTGCTGGCGGCGGGCGGCTTCTCGCGCAACGTGGCGATGTTGAAACAGTATGTGCCGAATCAGGCGGCCGGCGTGAGTTACGGCGGCGCGGGCAATATGGGCGACGGCATCCGCATGGCGTGCGCGCTCGGCGCGGGCGTTCGCGATATGGGTTTCATCAAGGGCACGTTTGGATATCACCCGAATGCGCGCACGCAGGAAGGGCGGGACTGGACCAAACTGCCCGTGTATCGCGGCGGCATTGCAGTCAACCAGCGGGGCAAGCGCTACGTGGATGAATCGAAGTCGTACAAGCTGCTCGGCGACGCGGTGCTGGAGCAGCCCGGCGCGATTGCGTATCAGGTCTTCGATCAGAACATCATGGACGGCGCGTCCGACGGGGTGCCGCCGTTCGATTTCAGGAGCACGCAGCGGCGCGGTCTCGTGTTTGAAGCCCCTACGCTTGCCGCGCTTGCAGAAAAAATCGGCATCGATCCGGCGCAGCTCGCAACGACGGTCGCGCGCTACAACGGCTTCGTCGAGTCGGGCGTCGACGCGGATTTCGGACGTGACGGCTTGTCTACGCACTACGGCAAATTGGTGAAAATCGAACGCGCGCCTTTCTACGCCTATCCGTCGACGAGCGGCATCATCGCGACGTATTGCGGGCTCACGGTCGATGCGGACACGCGCGTGCTGAACGTTTTTGGTGAACCCATCGCCGGGCTTTACGCAGCGGGCGAGTTGATGGGCGGCTTTCACGGCATCTCGTACATGACGGGTTCTGCGCTGGGTAAAGCGGTAATCTTCGGCCGCATCGCCGGACGGAGCGCGGCAGCAGCATGAAAGGAACGATGATGAAGCTTGTGATTCCGTGCGCGCTCGCGCTACCCGCGTTGGTCGCGATGGCGCCGGCAATTGCGCAGAATTATCCAACCAAACCGATCCGCCTGATCGTGCCGTTCGGTCCGGGCGGCGGTACGGATCTGATTGCGCGTACGCTCAGTCAGCGCCTGACCGAAGCGCTTGGCCAGTCGGTGGTGGTAGACAACCGGGCGGGCGCGGGCGGCGTGATCGGCGCCGATCTCGTCGCGAAGGCGCCCCCGGACGGCTACACGCTGGTGATGGGAACGCCGGGGCCGCTCACGATCAATCCGGCGCTCGTCGCGAAAATGCCGTACACGCTCGCCGATTTCGCGCCTGTCGCGCTGACGACGATCAGCCCGTTCATGCTGGTCGTGAATCCGGCGGTGCCGGCGAAATCGGTCAAGGAATTGATCGCGCTCGCGCACAGCAAGCCGAACGCGCTTAATTTCGGCTCGGCCGGCAACGGCTCGGTCGCCCATCTCGCCGGCGAGCAGTTCAAAGCGCTGGCCGGCGTGCAGATCACGCACATCCCGTACAAAGGCGGCGGCCAGTCGCTGATCGATCTGCTGGCCGGGCAGTTGCAGCTGGTGATCGACAATCTGCCGACGGTGCTCCCGCAGGTGCGCCTGGGCAAGCTGCGCGGCCTCGCTGTCGGCACCAAAAAGCGGTCGGCGCTGGTACCTGAGTATCCGACCATGATCGAAGCCGGCGTGCCGGGCTACGAAGCAACCACTGCCTCGGGTGTGCTGGCGCCGGCCAAAACGGCGCGGACTGTCATTGCCCGGCTCAATCGCGAGCTCAATGCGATCGTCGGCAACGCCGAGGTGAAAGAGCGATTTTTCGTGCAGGGTCTGGAAGTGGCCGGCGGCACCCCGGAGCAGTATGCGCAGCATCTGGCGGACGAGCTTAAGCTCAATGCGCGCATCGTCAAGGCGGCAGGCATCAAGCTCGAATAAGCGCTCCTCGATCACTAGTCTTTTAACCGGAGCACCGGCGCACTACAATGTTCGCGCTACCGCGAATGCGGCAAACGGATATGACTATGTGGAAAGTTCTCCTGGCTTGCGCGCTGACCGCCATTGCGCCCGCGGCGACGGCGCAGGTATTCGAATGCACGAATGCAGCGGGCGCGAAGGAATACTCGCGCTACTGTCCGCCCGGCACGGTGCAGCAGCGGCAGATCACGAAGAGCGGCGAGGCCGGCAGCGACGCCGGCGGCGCGCCGAAGTCGATCGAAACGCAGGACGCTGAATTCCGGCTGCGCGCGCGCGAGCGCCAGGAAGCGGAGACCAAGGCGGCGCAGGAGTCGGCGAGGGCCGAAGAGTTCGAGCGCAACTGCATTGAAGCGCGCACAGGATTGCAGGCAGTGCAGGATGGGCAGAGGCTGCAGCGATTCGATCCAGCTACTGGAGAACGGCTTAACTACACCGACGAAGAGCGTGCCGAAGCCGCGGAGCGTCAACGCAAGGCTATCGTGCTGTGGTGCAAGTGAAGCGGTAATCCGCGCCAGCGGACGGTGCGGTGCAGGCGGGTTGCTGCTTAGCCCGTTGACTTAAGCCTTAGTACGCAGCAATGAAGTCTGCGACGCTGCGCGCTCTTCGGCAAGCGAGCGCCGCAGCATATCCCGGAACGACTCGACGCCAGGCGCCTTGCCGAGCAGGCAGCTGACGGACTCCGGATAGCCGACCAGCAGCGTCGTGCCGAGCAATGCCGGTGCGCGCCCGCGCTTCGGCGGATGGCTTTCGAAAATAAATTCGGCGTAGGTTTCGCAGCCCGGCGAAAAGAACACGTCGCATCCGCCGGACTTGGTGCGGCGGGTAAATACGGCAAGGCTGGGGCCCGGATCGTGCATCAAAAAGAAGCGCGTCACCTCAGCGCGGATTTTCTCGAGTTCACCCGCCGCAATCGCGTCGGAGTTCAACTCAATCATGTTCCAATCGGCCGACATTTAGAATTCCCTGAGCGGTATCCTGTTTGCTACCGTGAATCGCGCCGCTGGTGCGGATTTCCCGGCTGCTGTTGCAGTTCCCTATTAAATCAATATATAAGAGCTTTGACAGGAACTATGTCACGATTACAGTTCGCGAAGGCCCCCGTCGCCCTGCGCGAACGTAATTTCGACCGCCGGATGAACTCGAAGGGTAATCAATGCGTGAATTAATGCCTCATGCCGAAAAAGTCGCCGCGTTGCTGAAGCAGCGCAAAGAGACCGTTGCCGTCGCGGAATCCTCGGCCGGCGGCCTGATCGCGGCGGCGCTGCTGGCCGTGCCGGGCGCCTCCGCATACTTCCTCGGCGGCGCGGTGCTGTATACGCGAGCGTCGTGGCGTGCGCTGCGCGATTTTGAAGACGAGCAGTTCGCCGGCACGCGCCCGGCGACGGAGGCCAACGCGCAGATTCGCGCGCGGCTCATACGCGAGCGCTTCGGCGCGGATTGGGGCATAGGCGAAACCGGTGCGGCGGGGCCCACCGGCGGGCGCTACGGCAATCCCGCCGGCTTGGCCTGCATCGCGGTGGCAGGAAAGAGCGAATGCGCAGTGACGATAGCGACGGGCCGCGACGACCGCATTGACAACATGCATGCATTTGCCGCGCGCGCGCTCGAATTGCTGGCGCAAAGTCTCGCATGATTCATCGGTTGTCCGCATGGCGCGCCGGCGTTCGTTGGCTGGCCGCGATCGCTGTCGTGTCCGGCGCGCTCGGTTGCGCATCGACGGCGCACGCGCAGCCCGGCGCGTGGAAACCTGAAAAAAACATCGAAATCGTGGTTGGCTTGACCGCAGGCAGCTCGCAGGACCGCACCGCGCGCGCGATCCAGAGCATCGCCCAGGCCAAAGCGCTGGCCGGCGCGAATATGGCGGTCGTCAATCGCGTCGGCGGCGGCGGCAATGTCGCGTGGAATTATCTGGCCACGCACGCGGGCGACGCGCACTGGATGCAGATCGCGTCGCCGACCATCCTCACCAACTACATCATAGGCACCGCCCAGTTCACCTACACCGATTACACGCCGCTCGCCTTGCTCGGCAATCAGTACATCGGCTTTGCGGTACGCGCCGACTCGCCGTTGAAAACATTGCGCGACTTCACCGAGCGGCTGCGCGCGGACCCGGCGGGCGTATCGATCGGCACCAACAGCCTCGGCAGTTACCTGCATATCGTGTGCGCGCTGACCGCACGCGCCGCCGGCGTCGATCCGAAAAAACTGAAGCTCGTGATTTTTCAGGGCGGCGAGTTGATGACGGCGGGGCTTGGCGGTCACGTCGACGTGATCGCGACCGTATCGTCGAATTTGCTGCCCCACGTGCAAGGCGGCAAGCTGCGCATGCTCGGCATCTCGTCCGCGCGCCGGCTCGTCGGCCCGCTCGCCCAGGTCCCCACGTTGAAAGAGCAGGGCGTCGACGTGGTGCTCGCGAACTGGCAGGGCGTTTTCGGCCCGCCGAAACTCGCGCCCGCGCAGGTTGCATACTGGGACGGCGTGTTCGGGCGGCTCGTCAAGACCGACGAGTGGCGCCGCGACCAGGACCAGAACCTGTGGGAATCGGACTATCTCGCCTCGGCGGACTACGCGCGCTTCCTGAAAAAGGATTACGACCAGGCCAGGGCGGTATTCAGCGAACTCGGGCTCGCGCGCAAGGATTTCTGACGACGCTGCGCGGATGCGCGCGCGGCACGGCGGCTAAGCCGCTCACACGCACTTCGGAAAGGCACGTTCAACAGTGTTCTACGCGATCCCGCCCGTAACGCGCGCGCTAATCATCATCAACGTTGCCATGTTTCTCATCGACATGGTCGTCGGTGACGCGCTGCTGCTGCATCTCGCGCTGTGGCCGATCGGCACCATGACGGTGGCGGGCGGCAGCCTGGGTTTCCAGCCATGGCAGCTCATCACTTACAGCTTCCTGCACGGCAGTGTTATGCATCTTTTTTTCAACATGTTTGCGCTCTACATGTTCGGGGGCGAGCTCGAGCGGCTGTTCGGCCAGCGGCGTTATTTCAATCTTTATTTCGTGAGCGTGATAGCCGCAGCGATCGTGCAGCTTATTTTTTCCGCGCTGGCGGGCGGCGATCCGTATCCGACGGTCGGCGCGTCGGGCGGCGTGTTCGGGCTGCTGCTCGCCTACGGCATGTATTTTCCGCGCCGCATGCTGATCCTGTTGTTTCCGCCGATCCCGATGCCCGCGTGGCTGTTCGTGACGTTGTACGGCCTGCTCGAACTTTATTTCGGCGTCACCGGCACCGTGGCCGGCGTCGCCCATTTCGCGCACCTGGGCGGTATGCTCGGCGCGTGGCTCATCATCCGGCACTGGCGCGGCGGCCCGCCCTCCACCCGGCGCTGACTTTTTCTGCCGCTTTAGCGCAGGTAATCGGCCTGCCACTTTTTGTATTGGGCGGCTGACGTTACTTTCTCCATTTCTTCAGCGGAGGCGATCGTGGATTTAAGATCGCCCGGCGCGCCGCCGTTGAAGAGGTGCGAATAGCACGCGTGCAGCGCCTTGACCGCAGCCGCCACCGGTTGATGGCCCTGCAGCACGATGCGCGCGCCGCGCGCGGCCAGGTCTTCGCGCTTGAGCGAAGCGGGCGCCGACCCGATGATGATGGGCAGCGTGGTCGCCGCACGGATCGCATCGAGCTGGTCGAGCTTTTCCAGGCCGACGATGAAAATCGCATCGACGCCGGTCTGCGAATACGCTTTCACGCGCGCGAGCACGCTTTCCACGCCTTCGATCTTGAGCGCCGAGGTGCGGCCCGCGATGATCAGCGACGGGTCGCTGCGGCCGGCAACTGCCGCGCGCAGCTTGCCTTCGCCTTCGGCAATCGAGGTCAGTGTCTCCTTCGTCTGCCCGAACGGTGTCGGCAGCACGGTGTCTTCGATGCTCATGCACGATACGCCGGCATGCTCGAGCTCCTGCACCGTGCGCATCGCGTTCAGCGCATTGCCGTAACCGTGGTCGGCATCGACGATGAGGCTCAGATCGCAGGCGCGCATGATGCGCCGCACCTGGTCGGCAAACTCGGTCAGCGTGAGCACGATCAAATCGGGTGCCGCGAGCGTGGTGCTCGACGAGGTCGAACCCGCGAGCATGCCGATCTTGTAGCCAACGGCTTCGGCAACCCGCGCCGACAGCGCGTCGTAAACACTCGCGGGTGACAGGCACTGCGTGCCCGCGAATATCGCGCGCAGACGTTTACGTTGTTCCGTGTGGTTCATGCTGACTCCCTGGTTGATTTTCAATCAAAAATGGTTAACTGCACGCGGAGCGTCCCGGACTTCTGGGAACGCGCCCACCGGGACGGGCGGGAATAATTTCACGGGTCGGGGTGTTAGCAGGTGCGTGCAAGTGGCAGGCATAATAGCAAATCCGGCCGCCCGCCGAGTCCGCTGTACCAAGGTCAGGAGGATCGTATGAATATCGAAAATCCGTCCGCACGTTTTGGCGTCATCGCGTGCATCATGCTCTCTGCGCTAATTTCCGCGGCAGATGCCGCCGCCGCGCCCGCTGCCGGCGACAGCTGGTCTTACCGCGTGGTCAATCGCTACAACGGCGAAGTGCGCGGCAACATCCAGTATCGCGTCGATAAAGTCGATGCCGACCGCGTGGCGGTGGCGGTTTCGAGCGATTTGCCGGCGCTCGGCCTGCCGAGCACCGAGATTTATACCGCCGACGGCAGATGGATCAGGCATGCGCTGATCAACCACGATCAGCCGGTGGTGTACGATTTCCAGCAGCCTTATCCGGCTTATGACTTTCCGCTGGCTGCTGGTAAAACGTGGTCGTCGCGCGTGAACGCCGTGAATCCCGCGAATGGCCGGCAACGCGAGAGTGCGCGTCGACGGCGACGTGCTGGGCAGCGAGCGCGTCACCGTGCCGGCAGGCGCGTTCGATACCTTCAAAATCAGGCGCCGGATTTACGCGGGCGACTTTGACGGGCCGCGCTCTCAGACCAATATTACGGAGACCGAGTGGTATGCGCCGGCACTCGGCCGTGCCGTGCGCCTTGAGCGCAATTCGGGGTTTATGGACCAGAACCGGTGCAGCGATGAGATGTCGGCCTGTACCCCGGTGCGCGGCGACTGGCTCCTGTTCGAACTCGTCGACGCGGGAGCAAAGTCGTAGTCCCAATGCCGTAGCAAAATAGGCCATCGGACGGCTGGCCGGCCGTTCCATCGCGGTCTATTGTGACCTCCTGGCGAGAAGTGGACTTGCCGCTGGAGGCACTTATGATCGAAATCCTGACTGTTTTGAGTTTGTTTATCGCGCTCGCGTGGGCGCTCGTGCGCGCGGTGCTGATGTTTGTCCGCGCCGAAGCGCCGGGCGACGCGCCGGCCGCGCACATCGATCCGATCTCGACTTACGTCGACGAAAATTACGGTTCGCATTTCGTCGACGATCCGATCTCGGTCAACCAGAGCATGCGCAGGCGCTAGGCGGGCGCCGCACCGGCGCGCGCGTTTTCTGCAAGGTGCGCGGGATTTTTTTAAGCCGGCGCCGGCGGTCGCGCGCAGGTTTGATAATATAGGCCCCCGCATCGTCGCGCGCCGCGCGTCGATGTCCATTCACGTCAAATCAATTCGGGGGAGAGCAGCTTGAAGGAAAAACCGGCAGAAGTCGCCAAACGCCTGGCCAAGACGCGCGGGTACAGTTATCCGGAGTGGGAATATCTCGCCGAGAAAGACCCGGTCTTTCTCGACGCATACAACCGCTTGTCGGGCTTGAGCCTGCTGCACGAAGGTTTCCCGACCGAGGGCAAACAGTTGCCGGCGAAATACCGCGAACTCGTGGCAATCGCGGCGATGATAGGTCAATCGCGCATGTGGGGTGTCAAGCCGCATATGGAGCGCGCGCTGCGCCTGGGCTGCACCGAGCAGGAACTGCTCGAAGCGCTGGAAACCGCGTTGACTCCCGTCGGCTCGCCGCCCTTCCGCCAGGCGATCAACATCCTGATGCAGGTCACGGATTGGAAGCCGGGCGGCGGCAAAGCCAAAAAGAAGAAAAAGCGCTAGGTGACGTTCGACGCATTGCGCTGGCTCGCGGTCGCTTTAATGGGAATGACCGCTGCGCAGGCCGTGGCGCAGCCGTTTCCCGGCAAAGGCATTCGCGTCGTGGTGCCGTACCCGCCCGGCGGTTTCAACGACGTGGTGACGCGCGTGCTCGTGCAGGGTTTCAACGAGGGGTTTGCGCCGGGTTCGTACGCCGACAACAAGCCGGGCGCTGGCACGGTCATCGGCACCGAGCTGGTGGCCAAGTCGGCGCCCGACGGTTACACGATACTCGTGGTGTCGTTTCCGTTTTCCGTCATGAACGCGCTGTACCCGGCATCGAAGGTCGACGTCGTCAAGGATTTCGCCGCATTGAACTACGTCGGTTACGCGCCATCGCTGCTGGTCGCCAATTCCGCCACGCCTTACAAGAGCGTCGGCGAGCTGATCGAAGCCGCAAAGGCGAAGCCCGCCACGCTGCTCTATGCCTCGACCAGCAACGGCTCGTCGGCGCATTTGTTCATGGAGCTCTTCAAGTCGTTGACCAAAACGTCGCTCGTGCACGTGCCGTACAAAGGCAACGGGCCGGCGATGGTCGATCTGCTGGGTGGGCATGTGCCGATCATGTTCGCCAATCTGCCGAACGGTTTGCCGCATGTGCAAGCGGGCAAGCTGCGCGCGCTCGCGGTGACCGCACCGAAGCGAATCGAGGTGCTGCCGGACGTGCAGACGATGGGCGAGGCCGGCGTGAACGGCTTCGAGGCGAACACATGGTGGGGCGCGGTCGCGCCGGCGGCGACGCCGAAAGACGTGCTCGCGAAACTCAACGCGGAAATCAACCGCATCTTGGCGACGGCCGAAGTGCGCAAACTGTTTCAAAGCCAGGACGTGCAGATTGCCGGCGGCACCATGGATGCATGCGCCGACTACATCAAAAGCCAGGTCGCGCTGTGGAGCAAGGTCGTGCGCGAAGCGAAAATCAAGGCCGAGTAATGCAACGCTGGATAATCGCCGCGATCGTATCGCTCGCATCTGTGAATGGCGCGTGGAGCCAGGCCTATCCCGACCGGCCGATCCGGCTGGTCGTGCCGTTTCCGCCCGGCGGCAACGTGGATTCGTTCGCACGCGTGCTCGCGCGCCAGGTCGAAGCGCAGCTGGCGCAACCCATCGTGATCGACAATCGCGGCGGCGCCAACGGCATCGTCGGCGCGGACCTGGTCGCCAAGGCCGCGCCCAACGGCTATACGCTGCTCGGCACCTCGATTGCGTTCGTCGTCAATGCCGGCATGTACAAGAAGCTGCCTTACGACAGCGAAAAAGATTTCGTGCCGATCACCAATTTCGCGTGGGGCCTCGGTTATCTGCTCACAGTGAATCCGTCTGTCGCGGCGCAGTCGGTGAAGGAACTGATTGCACTCGCCAAGAGCGGCGGCGAAGCGCTGCGCTATAGCACGCCCGGGATAGGCAACGGCCAGCACCTCGCGGCGGAATTGTTCGCGACCAAAGCGGGCATCCAGTTGCTGCACGTGCCCTACAAGGGCGGCGGCCCTGCGCTCAACGCGATTCTGGGCGGGGAAGTGCAGATTACGTTTCCGGCAGTCGCGGTGGGAGCGCCGCACGTCAAAGCGGGCAAGTTGCGCGCCCTGGGTTTCACGGGAGCGTCGCGCGTTGCCTCGCTGCCGGACGTGCCCACGATCGCCGAGGCGGGCGTTGCGGGCTACCGTTTCGACTCGGGCTGGCACGCGTGGTTCGCGCCGGCCAAGACACCGCCCGCGGTGATCAACAAGCTGTACACCGCGATCGTCGCGGCATTGAAGGAGCCGAAACTGCGCGAGTATTTCATCGCAGGCGGCTACGAGCCGCGCGGCGATACGCCGGAAGAATTCCGCAGGATCTTCCACTCCGACATCAAGCTTTACGCGGAAATCGTGCGCGCGGCGAAAATCGAATTGCAGTGAAGGCCGCGTTCAGTCCGCCTGGATATTGAAATCGCGGATCAGCTTGTCCCACGTCGCGGTGTCGCGCCGCATGGTCGCCAAAAACTGCTCGGGACTCTGGTTGACGATCTCGACGCCGATGTCGTCCATGCGCTTGCGCACTTCGGGCAAAGTCATGGCGCGGTGGATTTGCGCATTCAGAAACGCAGTGAGTTCTTTCGGCATGCCGGCCGGGCCGAAGACGCCGTACCACACCGTGGCTTCGTAGCCGGGCAGCGATTCGGCGATCGCCGGCACGTCGGGAAACATCGCGGCGCGCCTGGCGCTCGTCACGCCGAGCAGCCTCAATTTGCCCGACTTCACGTGTGGCAGCGTCTGGGTAGCCGCGGTAAACAGGACCTGCGTCTGCCCCGCCACTGTGTCGACCACCGCCGGTGCCCCGCCCTTGTAGGGCACATGGAGCATCTGCACTCCGGCGAGTTTTTCGAACAGCACCGCGTTCAGGTGAGTCGATGAACCCGTGCCCGCTGTCGCGCACGCGAGCTTGCCCGGATGCGATTTCGCGAAAGCGATCAGGCCCGCGACGTTGCGCGCGGGGACCGACGGATGAATCACCAGCGTGGTGACGACGATCGCCAGCATGCCGATCGGCGTGAAGTCGTCGATGCCCTTGAACGGCATGGTCACATACAACGCCGGATTGACGACGTGCGTATTCATTACGCCGAGCAGCAGTGTGTAACCGTCGGGCTTCGCTTTGACTACGAGATCGGAGCCGATCATCCCGACGGCGCCGGGCCGGTTGTCGACGATGAACGGCTGGCCGAGCGCGGCGTTCAGCTGGTTCGCCAGCGTGCGCGCGAGTATGTCGGTGCTGCCGCCTGCCGCCCACGGCACGACGATACGTACCGGCTTGTCCGGATAGGCGGAGTGCGCCTGTGGCGCGGCTGCAATCGCGATGGCTGCGATTGCGCGTATCAGCAGGCGCATCGACGCCGGGTGTTCAAAAGGCGCGTGGCCGCAGGCCGCCATGGAACCACGTAATCATCGAATAGATGTCGTACACCGGCAGGCCGACTTCGGCCTGCAACGCGGCGGCATAGGGCGGCATGTTGGTGCACTCGAGCACGATGGCGCCGACTTCCGGATGACGCGCGACCAGCTCTTTGCCGGCGTTGACGACGTCTTCGCGCGCGAGCGCCACGTCGAGGTCGTCCTTCTCGGCGCGGATCAGCACGCGAAAGAATTCCCGCCCGTTCTCGGTGCCGGCAATCGGCGTATCGGGCGGCACGCCCGCCGCCGCGAGATGGGCGGGCGAAAGCGTCGACGCGCTGATCGTCACGATGCCGACGCGCTTCCCGGGCGGCAGCATCGCCTGCACCGACGGCACCTGCATCAGCGCAGAGGTCGCGACCGGCACGCCGGCCGCTGCGGCAAGTTCGCGCTGGAACAAACACAGGAATCCGCAGTTGGTGGTGAGCGCCTCGGCGCCCAAACGCACCAGTTCCTGCGCCGCCGCGATGAAGTCCGGGAGCAGTCCACGCGCGCCATCCATCACGACTTTCGCGGGACTGGCGCCGCGCACGACCCGGTACAACACGGGAAAGGGCCATGTCGTGCCGTTGCCCATGTCGCCGGCGATGCGCGCAAAACGCGCTTCGAGCATCAGGATGCCGAGCGGCACGCCGTAGATGGCGTTGCCGCCGCGGGCGATGGTGGCCGCTGCTGCGGGATCAACCTTGCTTTTTTCCATTGACGCAATGCGGGCCGGAATGGGCAGCGGCTATTTTACGCCCGCGAGCAATTGCGAGTTATCGGCACGACCATGCGTCGTGCAAATTGCGCCCGTTTATAGCAGAATCAGGGCCGCTTCCCTGGAGTTTTTCATTGCCGGTAACAGGAGAACGGAATGTCCGTTAAATCCACGCTGGCGTGTTTGCTTGTCGGCTTGAATTGCCTTGTCGCGGCCACGCTTGCGCGCGGCGCGGACAATTTTCCGAATAAGCCGATACGCGTTATCGTCGCGTACCCGCCGGGCGGATCGACCGACATCATCGCGCGCATACTGGCACAGAAGCTGACCGACCGCTTCGGACAGACCATGCTGGTCGACAACCGCGCGGGTGCCGCCGGCATGATAGGCGCCACGCTTGCCGCGCAATCCACCGCCGACGGCTATACGCTGCTGTTGAGCGATACGCCGTTCGTAGTCAATCCGAGCGTGTTCGCCAAGGTGTCGTACGATCCAGTAAAGGATTTCACGCCGATCGTCATGGTTGCGCAGTCGCCGCTGATGCTGGTGGTGAATGCTTCGGTGCCGGCGCAAACGCTGCAGGAACTGATCAAGCTCGCCAAAGCGCAGCCGGGCAAGTTCACCATCGCTTCAGCCGGCACCGGCGCTTCGTCCCATGTCGTCGCGGAACTCTTCAAGATGCGTGCGGGAATCAACATGACGCACGTGCCGTACAAGGGACTGGGACCCGCGCTGACTGAAGTCGCGGGCGGCCAGGTGAATTCGCTGTTTTCCAGCATTCCTGCCGCGATGCAACTGGTGAAATCCGGGAAGCTGCGCGTGCTGGGCGTCTGCTCGCCGAAGCGCGTGGCCGTCGCGCCCGAGGTGCCAACCATGGAAGAAGGCGGCGTGCGCGATTTCGAGGCGGCCATCTGGTACGGTTATCAAGGGCCTGCCGGCATACCGAAGCCCGTCGTCGACAAGTTGAGCAAAGAGATCGCGCGCGTCGCGGAACTGCCGGACGTGCGCGAACGTTTTCTCGGCATCGGGCTTGAGTCTTTGATCCTCATGCCGCGCGAATTTCGCGCGTTCATCGCCGCCGACCTGAAGAAATGGGCGGAGGTGGTCAAGGCCGCTAACATCAAAGCCGAATGATCACGTAGTTCGTTTGACTGATTCGGAACACGCAAGGCAGAGCCGCAATTCCTAACCTTACACAACAATTTGATGCCGGCACGTATCCGATGCCGCCGGTCGGCGACGTTACCTTGCGCGAGCGCATGGACATGCGGGCGCGCGATGACCCCAATCGCGCTTTTCTCATTTTCGAAAATCGCACTTATTCGTTCGGTGAGATCGACGAAGCGGTAAATCGTTTCGCGAACGGCCTGCTGGCGCGCGGACTCGTACCGGGTGACCGCGTGGCGCTGATGTTGCCCAGCCATCCCGATCACGTCATCGCGATCCTGGCGCTCGCCAAAGTCGGCCTTGTCCGCGTTTCCGTCAACGTGCATTTGATCGGCGCGGCGCTCGAGCATTTCTTCGCGCAGTTCGAGCCGCATGCGCTGGTGGTCGACGCCGCATATGAAGAGCAAATCGCGCCCATCGCTGGCAAACGGAAAAATCAAGGCGCTCATCTGGCGTGGCGCGCGCGAAAGCGGCGCGGACGACTTTGCCGCGCTGGCCACATATCCCGACAATCGGCCGCCGAGGTTTGCGCCCGCTGCGGATGACATCATCGCATTCACGCCCAGCTCCGGCACTACGGGGCCACCTAAAGGTGTGCTCAAGTCCGATCGTACGCTGCGTGCGGGGCCCATGGGGACTCTGCGTCTTACCGGAGCTGCGCCGGGCGACGTGTTCTTCCTGTGGGAATCGCTGCATCACGGCGCGGGTGTCGCGGTGCTGATCGCCGCCGTTCTCGAAAAAATCACGCTGGCAATGGTCGATCGCTTCAGCGCTTCGCAATTCTGGGACGCGGTGCGACGGCATCGCGCGACGCACATTCATTACCTCGGCGGCGTGCTGCCAATGCTGCTCAAGCAGCCTCAGCGTGCCGACGATCGCGAGCACTCGGTTCGAATCGCATGGGGCGGCGGCTGCCCGCTCGAAACGTGGAACGCATTCTCGAGCCGATTCGGCGTGCACATGCGCGAAGGCTACGGACTTTCCGAAATGATTACCTTCGTGACAATCAATATCGACGGGCCGGTCGGATCCATCGGCAAACCGCTGTCGTATTTCGACGTCAGGCTCGTCGACGACGGCGGCGCCGACGTTGCAACCGGCGTGCCCGGCGAGCTGCTCGTGCGCGCGCGCGAGCCGGGCCTGCATTTCCTCGGCTATTTCCGCAACGAGGAAGCGACGCGCGCAGCCATGCTCGGCGACTGGTTTCGCACCGGCGATCTCGTCAAAAGCGACGCGGACGGCTGGCTCTACTATGCCGGGCGCAAGACTGACAGCGTGCGCCGCCGCGGCATCAACATCTCCGCGTGGGAGGTCGAGCGCGTCGTCAACGATCACGAGGCCATCGAGGAAAGCGCGCTGGTCGGCGTGCCGGGCGAATTGGGCGACGACGAATTGAAACTGATCGTGCGGGTGGTGGCGGGCAAGCAACTCGACCCCGCGGAGTTTCTGCGCTGGTGCGAGCCGCGGCTGCCTTATTTTCAGATTCCGCGTTATCTCGAGACCATAACCGAATTTCCCAAGACTCCCACGCAGCGCATCCGCAAGAACCAGCTTGCGCGCTCGGTGGAACACGCGATCGATTTGTCGGCGTTTGCCGCGCCGGCAAAGAAGCGCGGCACTTGATGCTTATACTTAGGGACCCGCCGCCATGAAAAATACTCTGCTCGCCCGCGCCGCGCTCTGCATATGCGCAATTATCGCCACGTCCGTGGGCGCGCAGGAGTATCCGTCCAAAACCGTCACCATCATCGTGCCGTTTGCGGCGGGCGGGGCGGTCGACACTCTCGCCCGCATACTCGGGCAGAAGCTGGCCGAGAATCTCGGCAAGCCGGTCGTCGTCGATGGCCGCCCCGGGGATTCGGGCAATATCGGCGCGCGGTTCGTCGCCAAGGCGCCCAATGACGGCCATACGCTGCTGATGTCGGCACTCACCACTTACTCGATGAATGCCACGCTGATGCAGGGCCAGACCGGCTATGACCTCGACCGCGATTTTGCGCCGGTCTCGATCGTCGGCTATCTGCCGCTCGTGCTGATCGTCAACGCGTACCTGCCCGCGAACTCCGTTCCCGAATTGATCAGGCTGGCGAAATCCAGGCCCGGGCAGCTTGCATTCGGCTCGGCGGGGAACGGGTCGATCGAGCACGTGGCGGCGGAAGTCTTTGGCCGCCAGGCGAAGATCCAGATCCTGCACGTACCTTATCGCGGCGCCGCGCCCGCCATCATCGACCTGATGGGCGGACAGATCCAGGCGATTCTGACGACCACCACCACGGCGATCAACAATCTCAAAGGCGGCCGCATCAAGCCGCTGATGGTCGCCACGGCCGAGCGGCTCGCCACGCTGCCGGACGTGAAGACGGCGCGCGAATCCGGCCTGCCCGGTTTCGAGATCGCATCGACTTATGGAATTCTGGCGCCGGCGGGCACGCCGCCGGCGATTGTTGCGAGGCTCAACCGCGAGTTCGCGAATATTGTCGCGGTGCCCGACGTGAAGACAAGGTTCCAGCAGCTTGGCGTCGAGACCACGGCCATGCCGCCGGAGGAAGCGGGGCGCCGCATTCGCCTCGAAATCGACAAGTGGAACAAAGTCATCCGGGAAGCGAACATCCGGATCGAATGAGCCGCGCAGCCGGAGCGATTCCATGTCGGACATCCTGATCGACCGCAGCCGCGATCAAATCGCGGTAGTCACCATCAACCGGCCGCAGCGCAAGAACGCGTGCGATATGGCGGCATGGACCGATATGCTGAACGCGTTCGCGGATCTATCGAAAGATTCCAGCGTGCGGCTCGCAATCCTCACCGGCGCCGGCAACGATTTCTGCGCGGGCGACGACATCATTGCGTTCCGCGCCATCAAGGACGATCCCGTCGCCGCGGACGGGCAGCGCCGGCGCATACAGGAATGTTACGCGGCGTTGCAGGATGCGCCTTTCCCAGTCGTTGCCGCGATTCGCGGCGTATGCGTCGGCGGCGGTTGCAGTCTCGCGATGTGCTGCGACTTTCGCGTCGCGGACGCAACGGCGCGTGTGGGCGTGCCCGTTGCCAAACTCGGGCTTGTTTATCCGACGATACAATTGCAGCGGCTTACCGCACTGATCGGCGTGCAGAACGCGCGCCGGTGGATTTACACCGGCGAAATCTTCGGCGCAGACGAAGCGCATAGCGCGGGATTTCTCGACGCGCTCACCGATGGCGACGTGATCGAAGCGGCAATCGCATACGGCACTCCGATGCTGGGCGCGGCGCCATTGTCCCTCGCGGGTTCGAAGGCGCAATTGAATGCGATCGCTGCGGGGCAGGCGGCGGCCCGGGAAGCGGAACTCAACGCGATGGAAAAACGCGCGGACACGAGCCAAGACTTCGACGAAGCAGCCCGCGCGTTCGCCGAGAAGCGTAACCCGCGCTTCCGCGGGCGCTAGCTGTGAAGAATCGCCAACCGTGCACCAACAGGAGCGTGATATGTCAGGCAGGTTATTTTTAAGGTGGCTGGTCGCGTTGTCTCTGTTCGTCGCCGGCTCGTCCGCGTGCGCGGCCGACGATTTTCCGAACAAGCCGGTCCGCATCGTCGTCGCGTACGCGCCCGGCGGCGGCAACGATCTGTTCGCGCGCGTGCTCGGCAAGCGCCTGACCGAAACGCTCGGCAAGACGGTCCTCGTCGACAACCGGCCGGGCGCAAACGGCATCATCGGCACGCGGCTCGTTGCCAACGCCACGCCCGACGGCTACACCGTGATACTTGCCGACATGGCGCACGCAACCAATCCGTTCGTCTATTCCACGGCGCAATACGATCCGATCAAGGACTTTGCGCCGATCACCATGCTCGGCAGCGCGCCGATTATCCTGATCGTGCATCCGTCGGTCCCCATGCAATCGCTGGCCGACTTTATCGCCGCCGCCAAGAGCCAGCCGGGAAAAATCGTCATGGGCTCCGGCGGCACCGGCTCGACGAGTCACATTGCGGGCGAATTTTTCCAGCTGCGAACTGGCACGAAGCTGACTCATGTTCCGTACAAGGGCACCGGTCCCGCACTCGCCGACCTGGTCGGCGGGCAGATTCAATGCATATTCTCGCCGGTGGCCGCCGCCATTCCGCTCGTCACCGCGGGCAGGGTGCGCGCGCTCGCGATTTCGTCGGCGAAACGAGCGACGATCGTTCCCGACGTGCCGACGTTCGAGGAATCGGGCGTTGCCGATTTTCGCGTCGGCGGCTGGTACGGCATCCTCGCGCCCGCCGGCACGCCGCGGCCGGTGGTGTTGCGACTCAACAAGGAAATCGTCGCCGCGGTGCAGGCGCCCGAAGTCAAAAGCCGTTTCGACGACGCACTCGTGACGCCGGGCACCGGCACGCCCGAGGAGTTCACCGCGTTCCTCAAAGCGGAAGCCGCGCGCTGGTCTCAGCTCATCAAGACGGTCGGCATCAAGGTCGATTGAGTCTTCATGCCGTTCGTGCTGATGTATAGAAGCACGGGCGAGATCGTTGCACGAGATCGCGTTCACCCTTCGATACCTCAGGGCGAAAACTTCGTGCTCAGGTTTTCGACACGTCGTACGGCTTGAACTCGTCGTACTGCAGGTCGATCCACTCCGCCGTAAAGTTGGGCTCGCGTTTTTCGAGGAATGCGCGCGGGCCTTCGCGTGCATCCTTGTGGAACATGAGCTCGACGTTGCACAGGATCTGGTGCTCGATGCCTTTGACCGGATCGCACGCGAGACCCTGATTGCGCGCGTTCTTGATCGCGCCGATCGCGGCGGTCGGGCCTTTCGCGAGTCTCGCGGCGAACTCATAGGTTTTTGCTTCGAGCTCGGCGTCCGGAAAAACCTTAGTCACCAGATTGAGCCGCTGCGCCTCGTCGATTTCGATGAAGTCGCCGAGCAGCAGGAGTTCGGTCGCCTTGCCGAGGCCGACGAAGCGCGGCAGCAGGTACGCGCAGCCGCCGCCCATGCCGCGCTTGACGTAAATCGACGCCAGCCGCGCTTTTTGCGAAACCATGCGGAAGTCGCACGCGAGCGCGATGTCGAACCCTGCGCCCACGGCGTAACCTTCGACCAACGCGACGACCGGCTTGCGCAGGTTCATGATTTCGACCACCAACCGCGGGTAACCGGTTTTCATACGCGTGTGCAGATCGGGATCGCCGTACTTGAAGCGCTCCTCCGGATGCAGGTCGTCGCCCGCGCAAAAGTTGCCGCCGGCGCCGCGCAGCACGATGGCACGCACGCCGTGGTCCTGGCGCGCGCGCTCGAGCGCGTCGCACAAGTCCATGATCATCGTCGGAATCAGCGCGTTGTACTTCTTGGGCCGGTCCATCGTGATGGTCGCGATTTTCTTTTTGACTGCGTACTGAATCAAGCCGTCTGACATAGCGGGTCTCCTTGGGTTTTCAGCATTGATCGGTCGGGATGGCGGACTGCGCCGTGCGGCTATTGTACGGCGGCAAGCTCGCGGGTTGCCCGCAGGCCCTGCAGTTCAGTCGAGGCCGAGGCGGTAGATCCGGTTCGCGGTGCCGAAAAACAACGCGGATTTCTCGGCTGCCGAACAGCCGGCGGCGATCCGCTTGAACGCATTCCACAGGGTCGCGTAACTGCACGACTGCTTGTCGACCGGAAAATTGCTTTCGAACATGCAGCGGTCGTGACCGAACGCATCGATGCAGGTTTCGACGTACGGACGCCATGCCGCCGCGAGTTCGTCCGAAGATGCCGGCACGTCGCGGTGCTCGAAGCCGAAGCCGAAAAAAAGCATGCCCAGCCCGCCGACTTTCACGACGACGTTGGGGCAACGCGCGAGTTCGGCCAGCGATTTGCGCCACTCGTCAAAAATTTCAGCACGGCGGCCGGCATACGGGCCGACGCCCAGCGGCGCGCCGACGTGATTGAGAATGATGGTCGTCGCGGGAAAGCTGCGCGCGAGATCGGTCAACAGCGGGAGCTGCGGATGGAACAGCCACGCGTCGAACGTCAGGCCGAGCGGCGCCAGTTCCGCGAAGCCGGCACGAAAGCGCGGGTCGTTCATGCGATCGGGCGGCGGCCGGCGCACGCCGTAATTGATGTCGCTGCCGTCCCACATCAGCGGATCGCGGATGCCGCGGAAGCGGCCTTGAGCGGCGGCGATATGTGCCTCCAATGCTTCGCGCACCGCTGCGCCGAAAGTGAGATCGAGATTGCCGACGATGCCGGCGCAGGGATTCCACGCGGAGGCGCGCGAGGCCGCTGGTGCGGCGAGGCTCTGCAGCACGAATTCGGTTTCGCCGACCGGGCGCATCACGGCAGGGCCATCGTCGTGCGGTGCCTCGGTCTGCGAATCGACGAACACGGTCGCGCGGATGTTGTGGCCGCTCGCGAGATCGTCGGCGAGCTCGGGCACCAGGTAGCGGCCGTGCGCGGTTTCGCGCAGATGATGGTGCGGATCGACGATGGGCAACGCCGGCTCGAGTATTTCTTCGCGGCTTGCCGCGAGCCACGTCCGCAATTCGTCGAGCGAGCGGACGTTGTTCGTCGTGAAGGAAGGCGCTTTCGGCACTGCCGCGATCCGTTATTCCGGTTTGAGGCCGGCGCGCAGCCCTACGGCGGTGAACTTCGCGTGGTCGGCGCGTATCAGCGCCGCGAATTGAGACGGTCCGAGCCCCGCAGGATCGAGTCCGCGGCGCGCGAGCTCGTCGGCGAGCCCGCCATTGAGGATCGCGACCACGTCGGACTGCACGCGTGCGACGGCGGCGGCAGGTGTCTGCGCCGGCCCCAGAAAACCGACCCACGAGCCGCCGACGAAATCTTTCAGGCCTTGCTCGTCGAACGTCGGAATTTCCGGTGCTGAAGGCGGGCGCTTCGCCATTGTCGCGCCGATCGCGCGCAGGACACCGGAGTCGATATGCGGCTTGGTGGTGGCGATCGTATCGAACGCCATGTCGACCTGGCCGCCGAGCAGGTCGGTCATCATGAGGCCGCTGCCTTTATATGGAATGTGCGTGGTCTGGATGCCGGCCGCCGAGTTGAACAGCTCGGCGACGAGATGCGTGGTGGTGCCGGCGCCCGACGTTCCGTAATTGAGCTTGCCCGGCTGGCGCTTGGCGAGCGCGATCAACTCGGCGAGATTTTTTGCCGGCACTTTGGAATTGACCACCAGCACGAACGGCGAGCGCGCGACCAGCACGATGGGCGTGAAATCGGTCAGCGCATTGAACGGCATGTTCTTGATGATCGTTTGCGCGATCGTCAACTCCGACGCCGCGGCCAACAGCAGCGTGTAGCCGTCGGGCGATGCTTTCGCGACCATGTTCGCGCCGATAGTGCCGGCGGCGCCCGCGCGGTTGTCGATCACGACCGGCTGTCCCCATGCCTGCGAGAGCTTGCTCATCATCAGGCGTGCAGTGATGTCGATCGTGCCGCCGGGCGCGTAAGGCACGATGATGCGCACCGGTTTGACGGGCCACACCTGGGCGAAAACCCCGGACGACCACGCAATGCCGACAACGGCGAGCACGATGCGCACCGTGCGCGCCAACGCGTATGACGCAAAACTCATATTCATGTCCTTTGCGAAGCAGCCGAAAGAATAGCATGGCGACTGCACGGCATTTCTGCGTCGGTGGCGAATTGCCAGCCCCGCCGATTGCTGATAGCGTTGCACCCTACCTGCAGGTTCATTCGCTCTCGCGCATCACCGGCGCGAGAACCACGGGAGACACCTTTGTACCAGTTCATCAATGTCCGGCGCGTCGGTGCCGTCGAAATCATCACGCTCAACCGGCCCGAAGTCATGAACGCGTGGCACATGCCGATGCGCAACGAGCTGCTGAAAGCGCTGGGTGTCGCGCGTAAATCCCGCGACGTCGGCGCCATTGTGCTGACCGGCACTGGCAAAGTCGCGTTTTGCGCCGGGCAGGATCTTGACGAAGCACGCAAGTTCGATCCCGCGCGCGCCAAGCTATGGGTCGAGGAATGGCGGATTTTGTATGAAGCCGTACGCAGGCTCGACATACCCGTCGTGTGCGCGCTGAACGGGCTCGCCGCCGGCTCGGCATTCCAAGTGGCGCTGCTCACGGATTACCGCATCGGTCACGACAAAATCACGATGGGACAGCCGGAGATCAACTCCGGTATCGTCAGTGCGCTCGGTTTCTGGATCCTGCGCGAAATCGTCGGTCTGTCGCGCGCGATCGAACTGATATTGACCGGACGCATGATCAGCGCGATGGAATGCGAGCGCTTCGGGCTCCTGCACCGGATCGTGCCGGAAGATGAAGTGCTATCGTCCGCGATCGACATGGCGAAAAAACTTGCCGCCAAACCACCGGTCGCGATGCGACTCAACAAGCAGTTGATGCGCGAAGCAACGCAGCCGGGCTTTGACAAGGCATTCGGAGTTGCCACGGAGCGCCATCACACCAGTTTCTCGAGCCATGAGCCGCAGCACAAGATGGATGAGTTCTACGAAGTGCGCGGCAGGAAGGTCACCAGTCCGGGAGTATCGAAGGGTAAGAGCGCGAAGGGCAAGCGCGGCAAATAACCTTAGTACCGCTGAATATCAACATGGAGAGGCGCGGGTAAACATGTCATCGAAAAACGATCTGATTCTGTACGAAAAGAAAAACGGCATCGCGACCATCACGATGGATCGCCCGAAAAAACGCAATGCGATGATTCCATCGATGATCATCGACATGATCGACTATCTGGAAGAGGCGCGCCGCGATCACGAAGTGCGCGCCATCGTCGTCAGGGGCGGCGGCGGCAACTTCTGCGCCGGCGATGATCTGCATCACTCGAAAGAGGAGCGTTTCGAGTTTGGCCAGCCCGATTTGCACACGCGCCTGCGGACCGGCTATCCGCGCATCATCATCGACATCATGACCATGCGCAAACCGGTGGTCGCGATGGTCGAGGGCTACGCGTATGGCGGCGGTTTCGATATCGCGCTGGCATGCGATTTTCGCATGGTCGCGCAGGGCGCGAAATTCGCCGCGGCCTACATCAAGCGCGGCATGGGCGGCGGCTGCGTTTATCTGTTGCCGCGATTTGTCGGATTGGGCAAGGCCACGGAGTTGTTGTTGCTCGGCGAAACGATACTCGCGGACGAAGCGCAGAAGCTGGGGCTGGTCACCAAGATATTCCCCGAGAAAGAGCTCGAAGCAAAGACATATGAATTCGCGGCCCGGCTGGCCAAAGGGCCGACTGCGGCGATGGGCGCCATCAAGAATGCACGCAACCAGGGTCTCGCGTTCGATCCGGTCAAGGGCGTCGAACAGCAAATCCTGTGCAACGTCGAGCTGATGTTCCATCAGGACGCGCGCGAAGGTCCGAAAGCGTTCCTCGAAAAACGCGAGCCGAAGTTCACGGGCGACTGGATCGACCTGCAGTACGATCCGTTCGAGCCGTGGGACACGTCCAAGTAAATTACCGCGCGTGATACGCCTGCTCGAGCACGAGGGCAAAAGCCTGCTGGCGCGCCACGGGATGCGCATTCCGCGCGGCGCACTTTATCCGGAATCGCCGCCTGCAGGCGGGCAACTTGTCGTCAAAGCGCAGGTGCTCGCGGGCGGGCGCGGCAAAGCGGGCGGGATCAAGTTCTCGGACAATGCAGCGGATGCTGAGGCGGCGGCAAAAAAAATGCTCGGCACAACGTTCGGTGCAGTCAAAGTCGCCGCCGTCTATGTCGAGGAGCGGCTGAAGATTGCGGCGGAATACTATCTATGCGCGATGGTCGACCGCGACCTCGGCGTGCCGGTGATACTCGCCAGCCGCGAAGGCGGCGTTGAAATCGAAACCGTCGCAGCGGACAGGATATTGAAGCGGCCAGTCGATCCGCTGCTCGGCTTGCGGCCGTTCGTGCTCGACGAAATCGTGCGCTTCCTCGATCCACCGGAAGCCGCACGCACGAACCTGCGCGCGGCGGTCGCGGGTCTTTACGCCGCGCTGGTGAACGAAGACGCGGAGCTGCTGGAAATCAATCCGCTTGCGCTGCTGGCCGACAACACGGTCGTCGCGGCGGACGCCAAGTGCGTGCTCGACGAGGACGCCGGTTATCGTCATGTCGCGCGGGAAGACCGCTTCGACGGCACGCCGTTCGAAATCGCCGCGCGTGAGCTCGGCACCATCGGCATCGAGCTCGACGGCAATATCGCGGCGATCATGAATGGCGCCGGCATGACGATGGCGACACTCGATCAGGTCGTCGCCCTCGGCGGACGCGTCGGCGCATTGGTCGAGTTGCATGGCGCGATGGCGCACGGTCCGGAGCGCATTGCGGAAATCATCGAGCTGGTCGGCAAACAGCAACCCGCCGTCATCCTGCTCAACGTTTACTTCCAGTTCCGGCCGCTCGACACCATTGCGAAAGGGCTGCTGCTCGCGCGCGATCGCGGCTGGCTGCCGCAGGGATGCAAAATCATCGTCAGGTTCCGCGGCGAAATGGAGCAGGAGGCGCGCACCCTGCTCGCCGGCTTTGATTGCGAAATGACCGGCGTATTCGAGGACGCGTGCACTCTCGCGGTGAAATATGCGAACGCCGCGCCCCGGTCGAAACAACGCGCGGCGATTGGGAACTGAGGGCCGCCGCATGTCCATACTCGTCGACAGAAGCTCGCGCATATTGATCCAGGGCATCACTGGCGCCACCGGCCGCAGCTATGCGAAAAGAATGGTCAGGCACGGCACGCCGCTCGTCGGTGGCGTGTCGCCGGGAAAAGGTGGCGAGACGGTCGAGGGCGTGCCGGTGTTCAACACCATGCGTGAGGCCGTCGCGGCGACCGGTGCCGACGCCGTCCTGAGCGCGGTGCCGACCGAACGCGCGCTCGACGCCGTGTTCGAAGTCATCGAGGCCGGAATTCAATTGATGGTGCTGTATTCGGAAAACGTGCCGCTGCACGATGCGGTGCGCATGCGCGCCTACGCACTCGCGCATGGCATGCGCCTGCTGGGCCCCAATTCCGCGGGCGTGATCAGCCCGGGCAAGGCCAATCTCGCCGACATCAACGATGTCAACGTGGTGGCGGGGCGCATCGGCATCGTATCGAAAAGCGGCACGCTCTCGTACGAAGTGATCGACAATCTGCAGCGCAGCGGCATGGGCGAGAGTTCGGTGGTCTGTCTCGGCGGCGACCGCGTGCTCGGCACCGGCTACACCGATATCCTGCCGTTGTTCGAAAGTGATGCAGACACTGACGCGATCGTTTTGATCGGCGAGCCGGGCGGCGCGCTCGAATACGCGGCCGCGGAAATGGCGAAGTCGATGAAAAAGCCGGTGGTCGCGTACATAACTGCGCAGCATGCGCCGCCCGAAAAGCGCCTTGGCCACGCGGGCGCGATCAGCTCGATTGCGGGCGCACCGACCACCGCGAAGGAAAAGCTGCGCGCGTTTCGCGAAGCCGGCTGCGCGACCGCCGCGCTGCTTACCGAAATCGTGCCGGCACTCAATGGAGCTATGGCGGCAGTCCGATAAACATCACTTCAGCGTGTACTCCTTTTGACGAGGAAACTCAGATGATGATCGCGAAAAAGTTGGCGGGTCTGGTCGTGTTGGGTGCGTTGTCTGCGGCGCCGGTGGGCCAGGCGGCCGACGATTTTCCGAGTCGCTCGATCCGCATCGTGGTTGCGTACTCGGCGGGCGGCGGCAACGATCTCGTGGCGCGTCTGCTCGCCGCGCGCCTTTCCGAGCAAATGGGCAAAACCGTGTTCGTCGAAAACAAGCCCGGAGCATCCGGCATCGTTGGCACCGACATGGTCGCCAAGTCACCGGCCGACGGCTATACGCTGATCCTGTCGGACGCGCCGCACGTGATCAATCCTTACGTGTATCCGTCAGTCCAGTACGATCCGGTCAAGGACTTCGAGCCGGTGACGCTGGTGGCCACCGCGCCGGTCGTGCTCGCCATGTATACGAAAGCCCCCTATCAGTCGCTCGGCGATTTCATCGCGGCCGCGAAAAAGGATCCGGGCAAAATCACGATGGGTTCCGGCGGCACGGGAACGGTCAGCCATGTGGCCGGCGAACTCTTTCAGTTGCGCGCGGGCATCAAGCTCATACACGTACCTTACAAAGGAAACGGCCCGGCGCTGACCGACGCCGTGGCGGGGCAGATCGTCTGCATATTCACGCCGGTGGGCGCCGCGATACCGCTTGTGAGTACCGGCCGGCTGCGCGCGGTCGCCCTGTCCGCTGCGAAAAGATCCCCGCTGATTCCGGAGGTGCCCACGTTCGACGAAGCAGGGGTCGCCGACTACCGGGTCTCGAACTGGTATGGAATCCTCGCGCCCGCGGGCACGCCGAAGCCGGTGGTCCTGCAATTGAACAAGGAGATCGCGGCGGCTATCCTGGCGCCCAGCGTGAAAGACCGCTTTGAAAGCTCGATGATCGACGGGGGCACCAACACGCCCGAGCAGTTCGTGGCGTTCCTGAAGTCCGAAGCTTCGCGCTGGTCGCAGGTCGTCAAGACCGTCGGCATCAAGGCCGAATAGAGTTAGCTCACCAGCACGTCGGCGATTGCCTCGGCCACGTAGTCGACGTTGTGCGAGTTGAGCGCGGCGACGCACACGCGGCCGCTCTCGAGCGCATAAATCGAGTACTGGTCGCGCAGGCGCCGGACCTGTGCCGGCGTCAGTCCCGAGTACGAAAACATGCCGCGCTGCTCGATTACGTAATTGAGATCGAAGTCGGCGCGGCGCGCGCGGATTTTTTCGACCAGCTGACGGCGCACCGATTTGACGCGATCGCGCATGGCCGCAAGTTCGCCTTCCCATTTTTCGCGCAGCGCCGGATCGGTCAGCACGTTGGTCGCGAGCCCGCCGCCGTAAGACGGCGGCCCCGAATAATTGGCGCGGACCACGCGCTTGACGTGGCTCAATGCGCGCGCAGCCTCGTCCGTGCTGGCGGTCACGAGGCTCAGCGCGCCGACGCGCTCGCTGTACAACGACAGCGATTTCGAGAACGAGCTTGCCACCACCACGAGCGGGCACTCGTCGGCGAAGCGGCGGACTTCCGCCGCATCGGCATCGAGGCTTTCGGCAAATCCCTGGTAGGCGATGTCGAGGAAGGGAACGAGTTCGGCTTTCTTTACGGTTTCGCGTATCTGCTGCCATTGCTGCGGCGTCGGATCGAGGCCGGTCGGATTGTGGCAGCACGCGTGCAGCACCACGATAGTGCCGCGCGGCAATCCACGCAGCGTGCTCAACATGGCATCCAGGCGGATACTGCGGCTGGCTGCATCGTAGTACGGATAGCTGTTGACCTTGAAACCGGCGCCTTCGAAGATCGCGCTGTGATTTTCCCAGCTCGGGTCGCTGATCCAGACCTCGACCTGCGGGTTGAGCACGCGCAGCCAGTCGGCGCCCACCTTGAGCGCGCCGCTGCCGCCGAGCGTCTGCGCGGTGACGACGCGTTTCTCGCGCACCGCCGCGTGCTCGGCGCCGAACAACAAATGCTGCGCGGCGCGGTTGAATGCCCCCAGCCCGTCCATCGGCAGGTAATACTTGGGCTTGCCCGCCGCGACGAATTTCTTCTCGGCCTCCTTGATGCAGTCCAGCACCGGTACCTTGCCGCTATCGTCGCAGTAGATGCCGATGCCGAGATTGACTTTCTTCGGATTGGGATCGGCGAAAAACGCCTCGGATACGCTGATGATAGGATCGATCGGCGCGGTCTGCAGCGCGGCCAGCGGGGATGAACTCATCGCAACAGTTCTCTGCTCAAACGAAAAATAAATCGGCGTGGGCCGACCGGAGCAGTATCTTACCCGCTAATCGCGGCCGGCGAATACCGCGCGTTGACCGCCAACACACTAGTGTATAGAGTTTGGCAGCCACCCCGTGCAATCAACGATCAAGCGCCCGCATCAACATCGGGCGCTTTCATTTTAAAAGCAGTTCTGTCCCGCAATTGTCATTCATGCCGCCACGGAAAAATTCAGCACTGGAGCGCATAGCGCCTGCAAAAAAAAGGTGCGCCGCAGCGGCTTTGGCGTGTGTGTCAGTGTTGCTTGCCGGGACGGCTGCCGCGCAAAGCTTCGCGGCGAGGCCCATTCGCCTGATCGTAGGTTTTCCGCCCGGGGGCGCCGCGGATATCGTCGCGCGCATCGTCGCGCCCGGCATCGGCGACGCGCTCGGCGGCCAGGTGGTGGTCGACAATCGCGGCGGCGCCAACGGCATCATCGGCATGGAAGCCGTTGCGAAAGCGGCCCCCGACGGTTATACGATCGGGCTCGTGAGCATCAGTGCGATGGTGCTCAACGTGCACCTCTACCAGAACATCTCCTATCACACGCTGAAGGATTTCACGCCGCTTTCCAATGTGGGTTTCGTGCCGCTGGCGATCGCGGTCCACCCGAGCGTGCCTGCCCGTTCACTGCCGGAATTGATCGCGCTGGCGCGTGCGAAGCCGTCGCGGCTGACGTTCGGCACGCCCGGCATCGGCGGGCTGCAGCACCTGACGATCGAGTTGCTCAACTCGGCTGGAAACATCAAGCTCCAGCACATTCCTTACAAGGGCACCGGACCGGCGATGACGGATGTCCTCGGCGGACAAATCGACGGCATGGTGACGGCCGTCTCGGGACTCATTACTTCGGCCCAGGCCGGCAAACTGCGGGCGCTCGCGGTCACGGGTGCCGAACGTTCCCCGGCGCTGCCCGACGTGGCGACCGTGCGCGAGCAGGGACTGCCGTCGCTGCTGGTCGTAAACTGGTATGCAATCGCGGGGCCGGCGAACATGCCGCCCGTCATGGCCAACGCCTTCAATGCGGCCATCGTCAAGACCGTTGGCGTGCCCGCCGTGGCCAGCAAGCTCGCTGCCGCCGGCGTCGATCCGAAAACCGACGCCAGTCCCGCCGTGTTCGCAGCGTTCGTACGCGACGAGTTCAACCGCTGGGGTAAAGTCGTGAAAGATGCGGGCATCAAGGCCGAATGAGCCAGTACAGCATGGGAGCAACATGAAAAACTTTTCCAGCGCCATCGCGTGCGTGGTGGGCCTGGCGATGACGGCTCCGTCGCTCGCGCAGGATCTGGGTGCGAAGCCGCTGCGTCTCGTCGTCGGGTTTGCCCCCGGCGGATCGCACGACATCATCGCGCGCGTACTGGGTGCGCGCATGGGCGCGAGCCTCACTCAGCAGCCTATCGTCGACAACCGCACGGGCGCGAACGGAATCATTGCGGCGGATTTCGTGGCGAAGTCAGCGCCCGACGGCTACACGCTGATGCTGACGGGGATGAGCACGCTGGTCCTGAATCCGCTCGTCTACACGAAAGTTCCGTACGATACATTGAAGGACTTCGCGCCCGTCACGGGCGTCGCCGCCGTGCAGCAGATTTTCGTCGCGCATCCGGGTCTGCCGGTGAAATCGCTGAAAGAGCTGGCGGACCTGGCGAAGAAGTCGCCCGGCAAGCTGACGTCCGCGTCGCCGGGCATCGGCGGCATCTCGCATCTGACGCTCGAAATTTTCAAAGGCATTGGCAAGTTCGATATCGAGCACGTGGCCTATAAGGGCACGGCGCCCGCGCTGACCGATCTCATCGGCGGCTACGTGCCGCTGCTCATCGCCGACCTGCCCGCGCCGCTGCCGTATGTGAAGTCCGGCAAATTGCGCGCGCTGGCCGTCACCGGCGAAGCGCGAACGCCGCTCTTGCCCGACGTGCCGACCGCGCGCGAGCAGGGCTTTCCCGCGCTGCAGGTAACGAACTGGATCGGCGTCGTCGTGCCCGCGCGCACGCCGGCGGCCACGGTCGAACGGTTGCGCGCCGCCCTGGTCGCCGCCGTCGATGCGTCCGACACGCGCGAGCGTTATGCAACCATCGGCGTCGACCCGTTCACCGCGCCATCGGCGGCGGCGTTCGGTACTTTCATGCGCGAGGAATTCGCGCGCTGGGAAAAAGTCGTGCGCCAGACCGGCATCCAGCTTCAGCAATAGTCAACGGCAACCGCAACCGGAGGAAGATCTTGAAATTGCAGGACATCAAGCAGGCAGAAGTCATCGTCGTCGGCGCGGGCAATGCGGCGCTGTGCGCGGCGCTCGCGGCGAAGGACGCCGGCGCCAATCCCGTAGTGCTCGAAACCGCGCCCAAAGCCGAGCGCGGCGGCAACACGTTTTTCGTCGCGGGCTCGACGCGCTGGGTGTTCAACAACATGGACGACATCCGCGAAGTGCTCGATCTCACGGACGAGGAAATGCGCACGGTCGATTTCGGCACCTACTCGCGCGAAGATTTTTTCGAGGACATGGGGCGCGTCACGCAGTACCGCTGCGATCCCGATCTCACCGAAATACTCGTCGACAATGCGCGGCCGACGCTGGTGTGGATGCGCACCAAGGGCGTCAAGTTCGAGCCGATGTACAAGGGACAGTCGCAGAAGATCGACGGCCGCGTGAAATTCTTCGGCGGCCAGGTCTGTAATTTCTGGGGCGGCGGCCCGGAATTGACGGCGTCGCTGTTCCGCGCGGTCGAGAAGGCTGGCATTCCGGTCCTGTACGAGACAACTGCAACGTCGCTGATTTACGAGCATGGCAAAGTCGTGGGCGTTGTCGCTGAATCGGAAGGCGAAAAAAGCGAAATACGCTCGAAGTCCGTGGTGCTGGCGTGCGGCGGTTTCGAATCGAATGCCGAAATGCGCGCACGCTACCTTGGGCCCGGCTACGAGCTGGCGAAAGTGCGCGGCACTCAGTACAACAACGGCGCCGGCATTCGCATGGCGCTCGATATCGGCGCGATGTCGGCGGGCCACTGGTCGGGTTCGCACGCAGTGGGCTGGGACCGCAACGCGCCGCAGTTCGGCGATCGCGTGGTCGGCGACGGTTTTCAGAAGCACAGCTATATTTTCTCGATCATGGTGAACGCAAACGGCGAGCGCTTCGTCGACGAGGGCGCCGACTTCCGCAACTTCACCTATGCGAAATACGGCCACGTCGTGCAGGCGCAGCCCGGCATGTTCGCATGGCAGGTGTTCGACCAGAAAGTCGAGTACCTGCTGCGCGACGAATACCGGATCAAGCAGGTGACGAAGGTTGTCGCGAACACGCTCGAAGAGCTCGCCGGCAAACTGGACGGCGTCGATCCCAAACGCTTTCTCGCAACCGTCGCCGAATACAACAAGGCGGTGCAGCAGGACGTGCCGTTCTCACCGGTGGTCAAAGACGGCCGCGGCACGCCCGGCCTCAGGATCCCGAAGACGAATTGGGCTAACACCATCGACAAGCCGCCATTCCAAGCCTACGCGGTCGCCTGCGGTGTCACGTTCACGTTTGGCGGCGTCAAGATCGCGCCCGACACCAACGTGCAGAATGTCGGCGGCCGCAACATCCCGGGGCTCTACGCCGCCGGCGAGATGATAGGCGGCCTTTTCTACTTCAATTATCCGAGCGGCAGCGGGCTCGTGGCGGGTGCTGTGTTCGGAAGGCGCGCGGGTACGCACGCGGCGCAGTACGCGCGCGGGGCTGCATCGCGGTGAAGCTCGGTCTCATCGGCTTTGGCGGCATCGGCAGCATCGTCGCCGGACAACTGGCGACGGACGCCGCGATCGAGTTCGTCGGCATCGCCGCGCGTCCGTCGCAAGGCGAGCGCATACGCACGACGCTCGGCGCGGTGCCGGTCGTCGAAACGCCGCAGGCGCTGCTCAAGCTTAAGCCCGAGCTCGTCGTCGAATGCGCGAGTCACAAGGCGTTCCGGGAATACGCGGAGCCCGTGCTGGAAGCAGGCATCGATCTGATCGCCGTGTCGGTTGGCGTGCTCGCCGATGCCGAGTATCGCGAACGCGTACTGGCGACGGCGCACAAGAGCGGCGCCACGCTCCAAATTCCCGCCGGCGCAATCGGCGCGATCGACGCGATCTCTGCGGCACGCCATGCCGGCTTGACGCGCGTTGTCTACGTGACGCGCAAGAGTCCCCGTGCGTGGAAAGGCACGCCGGCCGAAACGATGATCGACCTTGCAACCGTGACTGCGCCAAAATTGTTTTACGATGAATCGGCCGAACACGCGGCGACGCTGTTCACTGAGAAAGCCAATGTCACGGCCACTCTCGCACTCGCGGGCATCGGCTTTCAGGCCACCCGCGTGCAGTTCTGGGTCGATCCCGCGGTGACCCAGAGCGTCCACCATATCGAGGCAGAAGGGCCGTGCGGAACACAGGTCATCGAACTCGCCAACAATGTTGCGGCTGACGGCAAGGCATCGCTGCAGACCGCGATGAGTATCGTGCAGGCGGTGCGCAACCGGCAGGCCGTATTGCGGTTCTAGCCCATGACGAACCCGGCAGTGCTGCGTTTGTCGTCGCCCTACCGTCCCGAGGCGGAAGCAGCTGCCGCTGCTTTGCGCGGTATCGACAGCGCAGTCGATTGGCCCGCAGTTGCGGCGATGGCAACGCCATGGCTGGAAGCCGCGCGCCGGGAGCCGGCGCCGTTCTGGGCGGTCGAGACGTTGCTGCGCGAATATCCGATTTCGAGCGCCGAGGGCAACGCGCTCATGCGGCTGGCCGAAGCGCTGTTGCGGGTGCCCGATCGCGAAACCGCGATCGCGCTGACCGCCGATCAGCTCGGGCGTGCCGCGTTCGACGCGCATTCGGACCATTGGCTCGCCACGCTGTCCGCCCGTGCGCTCGCTTTGTCCAAGGCGATGCTGCCGGGCAGCGACGAGCCCGCCGGACTGATGGGCCGGCTCGGCGGCGAAGCGGTGGTGGCGATTGCGCTGCGCGCCGTGCAACTGCTCGGCCGCCAGTTCGTGCTCGGCGAAAGGATAGATGCCGCGATGGCGCGCGCAGACGAGTGGCGCGCGCATTATCCGGCGGCCCGCTTCAGCTACGACATGCTCGGCGAAGGCGCGCGCACCGATGAGGACGCGCAGCGTTATCTGGAACATTACCTCGAGGCCGTGCAGGCGCTGGCCGGCCGCGGCGACTCGGCGCAGCAGCCGGAAGAGCGCGACGGCATTTCGATCAAGCTCTCCGCGTTGTTCCCGCGCTACGAAGACCTGCAGCGCGCGCGCGTGCTGCGCGAGCTGGTGCCGCGCGCGTGGTCGTTGTGCGAGCGCGCCGCGCGCGCCGGCATCAACCTCACGATAGACGCGGAAGAAAGCGAGCGCCTCGAACTCTCGCTCGACGTGTTCGAGGCGCTCGCGCAGCGCGCCGCCGCCGAACACCGTCAGTGGCGCGGGTTCGGGCTGGCCATACAGGCCTATCAGACGCGCGCGCTGGACACGGTCGGTCACGTGATCGAAATCGCGAAACACTGCGGCTTGCGGCTCATGGTGCGGCTGGTGAAAGGCGCGTACTGGGACAGCGAGATCAAGCGCGCGCAAGTGCTGGGGTTGCCGGCTTATCCGGTTTTCACGCACAAGCACCACACGGACCTGAGTTATCTGGCGTGCGCGCGCGCGTTGCTGCAGGCGCCCGCGAGCGTCTTTCCGCAGTTTGCGAGCCACAACGCAGGCACGATCGCGGCGATCATGCTGCTCGCGCGCGACGCGGCCGTGCCGTTCGAGCTGCAGCGTCTGCACGGCATGGGCGAGAGCGTATATCGCGAAGTGCTGGGCGCAGTCGCGGTGCCGTGCCGCGTGTATGCGCCGGTCGGCCAGTATCGCGATCTGCTCGCCTACCTCGTGCGCCGGCTGCTCGAGAACGGCGCGAACTCCTCGTTCGTGCACCAGCTTGCCGATGCGACGGTGCCGTTGTCCGAATTGCTGAGTTCGCCGCTGCGCGTCGCAGCGCAACCGGCGCTTCCGTTGCCGCCGGATATCTACGGCGCAGCCCGCCGCAACAGCAAAGGCATCGACGTGATGCTGCGCAGCGACCGCGCGCTGCTGCTGGATGCTTATCAGTCGGCCGTGCCCATGCGCGTGGTCGACCGTGCGACGGGCGAGATTCCCGAAGTGATGCGCACGCTCGCCGCGGGTTTCAGTGCGTGGTCGGAACGGACGGTCGGCGAGCGCAGCGGGATTTTGCGTGGTGCCGCGGACAACCTGGAATCGCGCATGCCGGAATTCTGCGCGCTGCTGGTGAAAGAAGCGCGCAAGACCTGGGACGATGCGGTTGCCGAAGTGCGCGAGGCAATCGATTTCCTGCGTTACTACGCGGTTGATGCCGAACGCGTAATGGCGCCGCTCACGCTGCCGGGCCCAACGGGAGAATCCAATGAGCTGCGGCTGCGCGGACGCGGCGCGTGGGTTTGCATCTCGCCGTGGAATTTCCCGCTGTCGATTTTCACGGGCCAGGTGGCGGCGGCGCTGGTGACAGGGAACACGGTCGCCGCCAAGCCCGCGGAGCAGACGCCGGCGATTGCGGCGGCGATGGTCGATCTTCTGCATGCGGCGGGCGTGCCGCGCGATGCGCTGGTGCTGTGCGCCGGCGCCGGCGAAATCGTCGGTGCCGCGCTGGTCGCCGATCCGCACGTCGCGGGAATCGCGTTTACCGGCTCGACGGCCGTCGCGCGCGCCATCGCGCATGCGCTGGCCGAGGAACGCACGCGTCCCCTCGTGCCGTTCATCGCCGAGACGGGCGGCGTCAATGCAATGATCGTCGATTCGAGCGCGCTGCCCGAACAGGTCGCCGATGCGGTCGTCACGAGCGCGTTTCGTTCGGCGGGGCAGCGTTGTTCGGCGCTGCGCCTCCTGTGCGTGCACGCATCGACGGCCGACGCGATACTCGCCATGCTGCGCGGCGCGGTCGCCGAACTCGTGGTGGGTGATCCCGCGGACCCGGCCACCGACGTGGGCCCGGTTATCGACAGTGCGGCCAGGCAACAACTCGATGCGCAAATCGCCGCGCTCGAGAAGCGTGCGCGGCTGCTTGCGCGCGCTGCGCTTCCCGCGATGCCTGCCGGCAATTACGTTGCGCCCTGCATATATGAAATCGACGCCGTCGAGGCGGCCAACGAGGAAATATTCGGGCCGGTGCTGCAGGTCGTGCGCTGGACCGGCGACGTGGAGAAGGTGGTCGGCCGCATCAACGCGCTCGGCTTCGGCCTCACGCTCGGCGTGCACACGCGCGTCGACGGGCGCGCGCAGCGCGTGGCGGCGCACGCGCGCGCCGGCAATGTCTACGTGAACCGCAGCATGACCGGCGCAGTCGTCGGCGTGCAGCCGTTCGGCGGCGAGGGCCTGAGCGGCACCGGACCCAAGGCGGGCGGCCCGCATTACCTCGCGCGCTTCTGCGCGGAACAAACGGTTACCATCAACACCGCGGCGGCCGGCGGCAACGTCGAACTGCTCGCCGCGCAACGATGAAACCATCACACATGCAATTACCTGACGCGGACGTGGCGATTATCGGCGGCGGCGTAATCGGCTGCGCGGTCGCCTATTACCTGTCGAAGCAGGGCGCGAAGGTAACGATCATCGAGCGCGCAGCGGTCGGCAGCGGGGCGTCGAGCGTCAACTCCGGCGTGATCTCGATGGCGACGAAAAAACCGGGCCTCTCGCTCGATCTCGCGATGGCGAGCCAGCGTTTGTATCCGGGTCTTCGCGCCGAACTCGGCATGGATGTGGAATATCTGGTGCTCGGCAACCTGATCGTCGCGGAAAACGAGACCGAGGCGGGCTTCATCGAGGAACTCGCTAAGGAACAGGCGGCGGCCGGCGTGCCGGTCGACATCGTGTCCGCGCAGAGGTGCCGCGAGCTCAACCATCTCCTCGAAGGGCGCATCCTGTCCGGCATGTACTGCCCGACGGACGCGCAGGTCGATCCGTTCAAGGTCACGCAGGCATACGCGCGCGCCGCAGAGAAGCTGGGCGCGCAGATCGTGAGCTCGACTGAGGTGAATAGTATTGAAACCGCCCACGGCCGCGTGAGCCGCGTCGTGACCGCACGCGGCGCGGTCAATGCAAACTGGGTCATCAACGCCGCTGGCGCGCATGCGGCCGCGATCGGCACGATGGTCGGCGTTACGCATGAGGTCAAGCCGCGGCGCGGCCAGTGCGTGATACTCGAAGCGAGCGAGGACGTCCCGGGGGTGCGGGTTTCATCGGCAGGCCAGCTCCTGGCCAAGCATGGCGGCGCGCCGGCGGGCGGGGGCCTGCATGTGCCGCTCGGCTATACGAGCCGCCCGGTCAGCGGCACCGTCATGCTCGGCAGCACCAACGAATTCGTCGGTTACGACACGCGCACGACGCGCGAAGGCGTCGCCGGCATTTGCCGCAGCGCGGTCAACCTGATGCCGCAGTTGAGCCGTTTCAACGCAGTGCGCGCGTGGGCCGGGCTGCGCCCGTATTCTTCGAAAGGCCCGCTGTTAGGGCATGGCGGAGGAGTGGCGGGCTATGCAGTGGCAACGGGGCACGGCGGCGATGGCGTTGCGTTGGCGCCGATCAGCGGGCTGTACATGGCCGAATATATTGCGAGCGACGGCAAGCAGAACGACCTGCCGGCTTTTCTCGGCAAGCTGAAAGTGCAATAGCGATGCGCGCAGGAGTGGAGATGAAAAAAATTACCGCGTTCGTTAGCGCATTACTCGCAGGCGCGCCCTTGGTCGCAGGCGCCCAGGCGTATCCCGCCAAGCCGGTGCGCATCATCGTTCCATTCGCGGCGGGCGGCGGCGCGGATTACATTTCGCGGCTGATGGGGCAGCGCCTCACCGAGCCGCTGGGGCAGCAGATCGTGATCGAAAATCGCCCCGGCGCGGGCGGCACGGTCGGCACCGAACTTGGCGTGAAGTCGCCCCCCGACGGCTATACGCTCACGATGATTTCTTCGAGCTATCCCGTGCTGCCGAGTCTCTACAAGCTCTCGTTCGATCCCATCAACGACATCGCGCCGATCATCCTGGTCGCGAAGACACCGTTCATAGTCACCGTGCATCCTTCGCTGCCGGTCAAGACGGTCAGAGAGCTGATCGCGTTCGCGAAGGCACGGCCGGGCGAAATCAACTTTGCTTCCGCCGGCACCGGCAGCGGCGTGCACCTGGCGACCGAGCTTTTCATGTACCAGGCCGGCATCAAAATGAATCACGTCCCGTACAAAGGCACCGGCCCGGCGTTGACCGACACGATGGCCGGGCAGATCACGCTGATTTTCGGCAGTGTCGCGGCGACCTTGCCGCATGTGAAATCGAAACGCCTGCGCGGCCTTGCGGTGACGAGCGCACAACGCATCACCGCAGAACCGTCGATCCCGACCGTTGCCGAGTCGGGCCTGCCCAATTATGAAGTGCTCGACTGGAGTTCGCTCATCGCCCCGAAGGGCACGCCGCGCCCGGTGGTCGATCGCATCAACAGCGAAGTGCGCAAGGTGCTGGTGCAAATAGATTTCGAAACCCGCCTGCAGCAGGACGGGCTCGCAGCAGGCGGCGGCACTCCCGAGCAGCTGCTCGACATGATCCGACGGGAGATGGAGCAATGGCGCAAGGTGATCGATGCCGCGGGGATCAAGGTCAATTGACGTAGCATGAGCTTCAATAAGGACACAGACGTGGTGGTGATCGGCGGCGGCGTGATCGGCTGTGCTGTCGCTTATTACCTCGTCAAGCGCGGCGCACGCGTGACGGTGGTCGAGCGTTTCGGCATCGGCAACGGCTCGTCCGCCGCCAACACGGGCTCGATCAACATGGCGACCAAGAAACCCGGCATCGCGCTGTCGCTCGGCATGGCGAGCCAGCGCCTGTACGGCGGGCTCGCGCAGGAACTCGGCTGCGATCTCGAATACACGGTGACCGGCAAGCTGATCGTCGCGGAGACCGAAACCGAGCTCGCCTACATCGAGGAGATGTGCGCCGGCCAGCGCGCCGCCGGGGCGCCGGTCGAGATCGTATCGGCAGCGCGTTGCCGCGAACTCAATAGTCTGCTCGAAGGACGCGTGCTGGGAGGTCTGTACTGCCCGACCGATGCGCAGTCGAACCCCTTCCTGGTGACGCAGGCGTACGCGGACGCGGCGCGCAATCGCGGCGCGCGCATCATGACGCACACCGCAGTCCACGCGATCGAAACGGCAGACGGTCGCGTCACCGCGGTGGCGACGTCGCAAGGCAGGCTGCGCGCCGACTGGGTCGTCAACGCGGCAGGCGCCTATGCGGCAGAGATCGGCAAAATGGCAGGCGCCGTGCACGACGTGCGGCCGTGGCGCGGCCAGCTCGTGGTGCTCGAGGCGACCGAGAGTCTGCCGGTGGTCGGGGTGTCGGGCGCAAGCCAGATGCTGTCCAAGCACGCGCCGGCCGCCGCGGATGGCGCGCACGGCCCGCTGAAAGCCGCGCTGTATTATTGCCGCCGCCCGTTCAACGGCACGGTATTGCTCGGCAGCACCTATGAATTCGCCGGCTACGATCTGCGCACCTCGCAGGAAGGCGTCGCCGGCATCTGTCTATGCGTTACGCGCGCGATGCCGCGCCTGCGCAAACTGAACGCGGTGCGCAGCTGGGCGGGTTTGCGGCCGCATTCGCCCACCGGCCCGATACTTGGACGCGCGGGCGGCGCAGACGGTTACCTGGTGGCGACCGGGCACGGCGGCGACGGCATGGCGCTGGCGCCGATCACCGGTCTGTACCTTGCCGAGACCATCGCGCGCGGCGGCAACTGCGATTTGCCGGGCTTTCTGGAAGAACTCAAATTGGCGGCGGCAGCGTGACCGCCTACTTCATACGGAGACTATGTTGAATAGTGACGGCAAAATCATTCCGGGTGCGAGCGTCACCTTGCAGCTCGACGGCAAACCGCTGCCGGCGCGGCGGGGGCAGACGGTGGCGGCGGCGATGCTCGCGGCGGGCCAGCGCGTGCTGCGCCACACGCGGCGCGCCGGCAAACCGCGCGGGCTCTTCTGCGCGATGGGCGTCTGTTTCGACTGCGTGATGACGATCGACGGCGAGCCCGGCGTGCGCGCCTGCATGACCAAGGTCGAAGAAGGCATGCAGGTGAATTCCCCCGTGCAGTTCAAACCCTACGAGCGCAAATCATGAGTTTCACCATCGATGCCGATCTGGCGGTAGTCGGCGCGGGCCCGGCCGGATTGTCCGCCGCGCTCGCCGCGGCGAATGCCGGCGCGCGCGTCGTGGTGCTCGATGAATATGCGGAACCGGGCGGGCAGTTCTACAAGCAGTTGCCGGCCGAATTCAGCGTGCCGGATCGCGCACAGCTTGACGACGATTACACCAAAGGCGATGCGCTGCTCGGCGCAGTGAAGAAAGCCGGCGTGACGATCTCGAACGAGACGCTCGTGTGGGGCGCGTTCGAGCCCGGCGTGCTGTCGGTCAGGCGCCGCGGCGAAGCGGGCAGTGTGAAGGCGCAGAAGATCGTGGTTGCGAGCGGGGCTTACGAGCGCGCCATCGCCTTTCCGGGCTGGGATCTGCCCGGCGTGATGACGCCCGGCGGCGCGCAGACGCTGGCCAAGAATCAGCAGCAGTTGCCGGGGAAGCGCATCGTGCTCGCGGGCTCCGGCCCGTTTCTGCTGCCGGTAACCAAGACGCTGCTCGGCGCGGGGGCGCATATTGCGGCGATTTATGAAGCGACGCGTCCGCGTGAATGGGCGCGCCACGCGTTGCGCCTGTGGGGCCATTGGGACCGCGTCGCTGAAGCGCTGCGTTACCGCCGCATGCTCGCCGATGCCGGCCTGGCGATACGGTTCGGCCGCATCGTCGTCAGGGCCGAAGGCGCGGAATGCGTCGAACGCGTGGTAACGATGGAATGCGACGCCGCGGGGCAGACGATTGCGGGAAGCGAACAGGTGGAAGCCTGCGACACGCTGTGCGTCGGCTATGGCTTCATACCGCAGGTGCAATTGACGCGCCTGCTCGGCTGCGAGCATCGTTACGATGGATTGCGCGGCGGTTGGGTACCGAAGTTCGGGAGCGATATGCAGACGAGCGTGCCCGGCGTCTTCGTGGCCGGCGAAGTTGCCGGGATCGGCGGCGCCTATACAGCGCTCGCCGAAGGCTGGGTCGCAGGTCTCGGCGCGGCACGCGCGCTTGGACACAAGATACGCGAGATGTCTCTGCTGAGCGCGCAACGCGAGCGCACGACGCGCCGCAAGTTCGGCGATCTCGTCAATGCGGTGTTCGCGGTAAAGCCCGGCGTATTCGGACTGATCGCCGACGACACGCTGGTGTGCCGTTGCGAAGAAGTGACCGCGGGCGAAATCCGCGCCGCGGTTGCGGCGTGGGGCGCGTCGGCGGGCGCCGTCAAAGGCGTCACGCGCTGCGGCATGGGTTATTGCCAGGGCCGCATCTGCGGCAGCCTGCTCGAGGAATTGACAGCGCGCGCCGCGGGCTGCGCGCGCGAAGATGTCGGTGGCCTGAGCGTGCGGCCGCCGCTGAAACCGGTGCGCGTAGGCGAACTTGCCGATCTCGCCGAATAGCCGGGCCGTTGCCGTGGCGATGGCGGTAAGCGCCGCGCTCGCGTGGCACTCTGCGGCCCGCGCGCAACAGGCTTATCCGGCGAAGCCGATCCGGCTGATCCTGCCGTTCCCGCCGGGCGGCAGCACCGACATCGTCGCGCGGCTGATCGGACAAAAACTGACGGAGAGCTGGGGCCAACCCGTGCTGATCGAGAACCGGCCCGGCGCCGGCGGCAATATCGCGGCGGAAACGGCGGCGCGCGCGGCGCCTGACGGTTACACGCTGTTCCAGGTCAACGTGGCCAACGCGATCGGCGCGACGCTGTATCCGAAGCTCTCGTACGATCTGATCACGAGCTTTGCGCCGGTGATACAGCTCGCGACGACGCCGTACGTGCTGCTCGCGCATCCGACCGTGCCGGCGAAAAACACCGCTGAACTCATCGCGCTCGCCAAGGCGCGGCCGGGACAGCTCAATTACGCATCCGCGGGCGGCGGCAGCGCAACGCATTTGTCGGGCGAGCTTTTGAAGTCGATGGCGGGTGTGAACATCGTGCACGTGCCCTACAAAGGCACCGGCCCGGCGGTCACTGCGCTGCTGTCGGGAGAAGTCGATCTGTATTTCGCGACGGTGCCGGCGGCGCTGCCGCTGGTCGAGGCGAAGAAGCTGCGCGCGCTGGGTGTAACGAGCGCCCGCCGCTCGCCGCTGATGCGCGACGTGCCGGCGATTGCCGAAGCCGGTCTCAAAGGCTATGAAACCAGCACCTGGCACGGCATATTGGCGCCTGCCGGAACATCGCCCGAAATTGTCGTGAAGCTCAATGCCGAGATCGCGCGCGTTCTCGCCCAGCCTGCGGTTAAGGAGCGGCTGGTCGGGCAGGGGCTGGATCCGGTCGGCGGCACGCCCGAGCAGTTCGGCGCGTACCTCAAAACGGAAATCAGCAAGTGGGCAGTCGTGGTGAAAGCCTCGGGAGCGCGCGCTGAGTAACGGCGCCATGCGCTGGCAGGACTTGACCGGGCTCGCGGTCGGCGCCCGCACGGTTCATTACTGCAGTCTCGCGGCGGCCGGCGCGCGCGCAATGCGTCTGCCGTACGCGCTCAAAATCGTGCTCGAAAATCTGCTGCGGCAGCGCGCCGGAGGCGAGGATCGCGACAGCGACGTCGCCGCGCTGCTCGCGTGGCCGGACGGCGGCGCGCAGCGCGAAATCCGGTTTCGTCCGGCGCGCGTGATGATGGACGACACCGCAGGCATACCGTCGCTCGGCGACCTGGCGGCGATGCGCGACGCGGCGGCCCGGCTCGGCGGCGATCCGCAACGCATCGCGCCCGCGATCCCGCTCGATTTCGTCGTCGATCATTCGGTCATCGCCGATCATGCGGGCGGACAGCGACGCGCTCGCGCGCAACATGGCGCTCGAATTCAAGCGCAATGCGGAACGCTTCGCTTTCCTGCGCTGGGCCGGCCGCGCGTTCGGAAACATGCGCGTGGTGCCGCCAGGCGGCGGCATCTGCCATCAGGTCAATCTCGAGCATCTCGCGCGTGTCGTGTGCGTGCAGCAGGATGGCGCGCGTGAAATCGCGTATCCGGATTCGATGGTCGGCATCGACAGTCACACGCCGATGATCAATGGCCTGGGCATTGTCGGCTGGGGAGTCTCCGGCATGGAAGGCGTCGCCGCCGCGCTCGGCGAGCCGGTGGCCATGCTGATTCCGCAGGTCATCGGCTGCCGGCTCAGCGGACGGCTCAACGCCGGCGTCACGGCGACCGATCTCGTGCTTACGCTGACGCAGGTTCTGCGGCGGCATGATGTCGTCGGCAAGATTGTCGAGTACTTCGGTCCGGGTCTCGCCGCGCTCTCGCTGGCGGACCGCGCCACGGTCGCCAACATGACGCCCGAAGCGGGCGCGACCATGAGTTATTTTCCGATCGACGCGGAAACGCTGCGCTACCTGCGCGCGACCGGGCGCGACGCTGCTCACGTGGCCCTCGTCGAGGCTTACGCCAGGGCGCAAGGCTTGTGGCACGACGCCGCCCATATCGCGGAATACAACGCCATCATCGAGGTCGATCTCGCGGCTGTCGAAGCATCGGTTGCAGGTCCCCGGCAGCCGCACGAGCGCGTGCCATTGCGCGACGCGCCGCGCGCTTTCAGCGCCGTTCATCCGCCGCGCGAGCAGCGGAACGCGACAATCAAGGACGGCGATATCGTGATTGCCGCAATTACCAGCTGCACCAACACGTCGAATCCGGCGGGCATGCTCGGCGCGGGCATCGTCGCGCGCAATGCCGCGGCGCGCGGGCTCAAACCGATGGCATGGGTCAAGACCTCATTGTCGCCGGGCTCGCGCGTCGTGGCGGATTACCTGCAGAAGAGCGGGCTCCAGAAAAGTCTCGATGCACTGGGCTTTCACGTCGCCGGCTTCGGCTGCATGACCTGCGTTGGTTTTTCGGGCCCGCTCGCGGAACGCCGTGTCGTCCGCCGTCGCGGAGCATGACGTGGCAGCCGCGGCGGTATTGTCGGGTAACCGTAATTACGAGGGCCGCGTCCATCCGCAGGTGCGCGCGAGTTTCCTCGCGTCGCCGCCGCTGGTCGTGGCTTACGCGCTTGCGGGTAGCGTGCTTAAGGATCTGACGCGCGAGCCGCTCGGCATCGATCCCGATGGGCGGCCCGTTTATCTGCGCGACCTGTGGCCGGATGAAAACGAAGTGCGCGCGTTGATGGACACGGCGATCGAGCCGGCGATGTACACGCGTTCGTACGCGCACCTGTACGATGGCAGCACCGAATGGCAGGCGCTACCGCACCAGCGCGGCACGCATTTCGAATGGGACGCGGCGAGCACGGTAATCCGGCAGCCGCCGCTGTTCGATGAGGTGAAACTCGAGCCGGCGCCGGTCGCCGACATCCGCGGCGCGCGCGTGCTCGCGATTTACGGCGATCTCGTCACCACCGAGCACGTGTCGCCGATGGGCATGATTCCGCCGGATTCGGCATCCGGCATGTACCTGCGGTCGCTCGGCGTCGCGCCCGCCGATTTCGTGAGCTTCGCGGCGCGCCGGCTCAATCACGACGTAATGATCCGCGGCACGCTCGCGAGCGCGCATTTAAAAAACGAGATGACGCCGGGACGGCCGGGCGGCTCCACGCTGCATATGCCCGGCCGCGAGTCGATGTCGATTTACGAGGCAGCGCAGCTTTACCGTCAGGACGCCGTTCCGCTCGTCATTGTCGCGGGCAGCGGTTATGGGACCGGTTCGTCGCGCGACTGGTCGGCAAAGGGCGTGCGGTTGCTCGGCGTGCGCGCAGTCATCGCGGAATCATTCGAGCGCATTCATCGCGCCAACCTGGTCGCAGCCGGTGTGCTGCCGCTGCAGTTCGCACCGGGCCACACGCGCCGCACGTTGTCCCTGGACGGCAGCGAAGTGCTCGATATCACGGGTCTCGCTGCTGCGCTCGAGCCGATGAAGACGGTGAGCTGCCACGTGACTCGGGCCGACGGCCGTCGCGACGAATGCCCGCTCGTCGCGCGGCTCGAAACGACCCAGGAAGTCGAGTATTTTCGCCACGGCGGGATCCTCAACTACGTGCTGCGCCGGAATTGCCAGCCGCTCAGTCCTTGACCGGCGTGCTGAGCGGCGTGCCTTTTTCGTGCACCATGAAGATGAGCGCCTTCGCCCCGACGGTCGCGCTCGGATTGCGCGAAACGACGTGAATGTCGTCCGGCGACTCGTAGTAGGTATCGCCCGGATTGAGCACCGTGAGCGCACCGCCTTTGACCTGCGCGTTTAACTGGCCTTCGAGGATGTGCAGGAACACGTGCGCGTTGTGACGATGCGGCGCATTGTTGGTGCCGGGCGGATACTCGACGATGTAGACGAGCGCCTCCTTGCCCGCCATGTCCGCAAGGTCTTTCGTCATCAGGACTTTGCGGCTCGATTGCGGCGCCGTCGCCTGCGCGGCGGCATGCAGCGGCAGAATGAATGCGGTAAAAACGACCAGGTTCAGCAGCAGTGCGGAAACTCTCATAACCCCTCCCTCAGTTGTCAGCCGCGTGTTGACGATCGTGCGCGCGGCTCCATTACGATAGTCCAAGCGACCGCGCGCGTAAAACGCACGGCGCACTTCAGCCGTCGAGCAGCCTGAAAGAGTCCGGGTCCCAGTTCGCGCCGGTATTTGTCGAGCATCGGCGCGAGCGCGGCCACGAACGCCGCGTGTTCGGCCGCGGTGAGGGCAATGACTTCGTTGTCGCACTTGGCGAGCCTGGCCAGCATCGCTGAGTCCTCGGCGGCCGCGAGCTCGTGCTGGTAATGCGTCGCCGCGCGTGCCGCGGCATCGACCGCGGAGCGCACGTCGGCGGGCCAGTTTTGATAAGCACTTTGGTTGAACGCGAACGCACTCGCGCCGAAGAAGTGGCCCGACAGCGTGATGTAGCGATGGAATTTGTGCACGCCGAAGTTGTAAATGTTGGTCAGCGGATTGTCCTGCGCCTGAAAACGGTCGCCGGCGATTTCCGCGACGAATTCCTTGATGTCGGCGGGCACCGGCACGAAACCGAGCGTGCGGAACGCTTCGCCGTGCAGTTCGCTCATCTGGGTGCGGATGCGCAATCCGCGGCAATCGGCCGGCGCGCGGATCGGCCGCACGCGGTTCGAGAAATGCCGGAAGCCGTTGTCCCAGAAGCCGAGCACTCGATAGGGTGTTGCTTCGCGCACGCGCCGGCTGAAGTATTCGCCGAGCCCTCCATTCAGCGCCGCGATGGCGGCGGGCCGGCTCTTGACGACGAAAGGCAGCTCGAGCAGCTTGAATTCGGGTATCCAGCCGGTAAAGCGTACGGTCGAGATGTAGCAGCAATCAAGCTCGCCGCGCTCGACCATCGGCAACAGATCGCCCGAGCCGCGGCCGAGCGCCAGCACGTCGCCGATCAATTCGAAGCTGACGCGATCACCGAGCGTGGCCTTGAGGATTTCGCCGAACCGCGCGGCCGCGCGATTGTGGATTGAGGCAGGTTGCTGGTAGCCGCCGAGGCGGATGACGGTCGGGTTCATGGGCCCATCCTAACCTTCCGCCGCATCACAGGGGAAGGGACTTCCGGAGCGCCGGCGCGCAAACTGAATTAGAATCCTTCCACCAAAATCCAGAGTGAGGACAGCAGCGATGAGCGGAAAAGTTTTTCTGATCTCGCCTGAAGCGCCGCCGCACCAGTTCGCGGGCGCGGGCGACACGCGCAAGATCAAGGCGGGCGGCATACGCCTCGGCACGCTCGACAACACGAAAGGCAACGCCGATCACCTGCTTGCGTTCGTGGTCGAGAACCTGCAGAAGGTGTTGAACATCTCGTCCGTGCTCGTGATGCGCAAGAACAACCCGAGCACGCCGGCGCCGGCGCCGGTGCTCGACCGGCTCGCCGCGGAGTGCGACTTCGTCATCTCCGCGATGGGTGATTGAGGGTCATGCACGTCGTGGAGTGTCCACGACATGTGTGAGCTGCGTAAGCGCGGTCTCGTTACCGCCGTCATCTACTCGGGCCCGTTCGAGAAGCTGGGCCGCAACCAGGCCCGCACGTTCGGCGTGCCCGAGCTGCCATTGGTCGAAATCACCCATCCGCTCGGCGGGCTGGCGTTGCAGGACGTGAGAGCAGCGCGCCGACGAGGCCGCGCCGCAGTTCGCCGAACTCGTCAGGAAGTACGCGTCATGAGCGATCTCAGTCAACTAATGAAAGCGCCGGGCGCGGGGCTCGAAGCGGAAGACGACTTCGAGCGCATCAACGCGCTGTACATGGAAAAGGGCTGGGGCGATGGCCTGCCGATCGTGCCGCCGACCGCCGCGCGCGTCGAGAAAATGCTTGCGTACTGCGACCGTCCGCTTGACCTGCCGCTGACGCTGCTCGCGCCGCGCTACGGCGAGGCGACACCTTTGCGGCTTGCCGCCAACGCGGTGATGGCCGGCTGCAAGCCCGAGTATTTTCCGCTGGTCATGCTGGCCATCGACGCGCTGGGCGACGAGCGGTTCAATCTTATACGGCGTGAATGCGACCACGCATCCGTGCACGACGCTCATCATCGTCAATGGCCCGGTCGCGAAAGAGCTCAAGATGAACGCGGGCCACAATGCGTTTGGCCCCGGCAACCAGGCCAATGCGACGATCGGCCGCGCGGTGCGCCTGGCGATGCTCAATATCGGCGGCGCGGTCCCGGCAGCCGGCGACATGGCGACGTACGGCACGCCGGCGAAGTACACGTTCTGCGCCGCGGAGAACGAAGCCGCGAGCCCGTGGGAGCCGCTGCAGGTCGAGCTCGGCTACGCGCGCGATGTGAGCACGGTCAGCGTGTTCGGCGCCGAAAGCATGCACAACATGAACGACCACGAAAGCATCACCGGCATCGGCCTCCTGAAAATGATGGCGGGCGTGGTCGCCGCGACCGGCGCCAACAACCTTTATTTCGACGGCGCGCCGGCGTTCGTGTTCGGTCCCGAGCATGCGGCGACGATCGCCAAGGACGGCTACTCGAAAGCGGACGTGAAGAAATATCTGTTCGAGCACGGGCGCGTGCCGCTGGGCGCGCTGTCCGACGAAAACATCGAGCGCCGCATCCGGCAGTGGCCGGTGTTCAATGGCGAGTTCGCCGAATCCGGGCTCGACCGGCTCGTGCCGGTGATGAAAAGCCCGGACAACGCGTACGTGTTCGTGATCGGCGGCGCCGGCAAGCATTCGGCGTACGTTCCGACGTTCGGCGCGACCCATCCGGTCACGCTGCCGTTGAAGACGCACGACGGCAAGCTCGCGAAGTCGGTCGAAGAGTTCCGGCGCAAGTAATCCCTGCTACATACGCGTGGTCACGCGCTCAAAACTCCTTCCCCCTTGACGGGGGACGGTGGGGTTGGGGGTGAAAAGATTGAGTAATACATCGACGAGCATAGCTACCCCCCATCCCATCCTTCCCCCGCAAGGGGGAAGGGGCGTTATGTTGCGCTCGCATCCTTGAAAATCCAGCGCATCGAGGCGATCGCGGTCAGCCTGCCGCTGACCCAGCCGATCAGGCGTTCCAAGGGCGTGCTCACCAGCGCGGACAATGTGCTTGTGCGGATAGAGGCGGGCGGCATCGTCGGCTGGGGCGAGGCGGGCTCGGCGCCGACGATGACCGGCGAGTTCGTCCAGAGCATGGTAGCGGCGGTCCAGTATCTGGCGCCGTTTCTCGAAGGGGCACCGCTCGATATTGCGAAGATCGCGTCGACGATGGACGCGAATCTCTACGGCAACTCCGGCGCCAAGGCTGCGATTGAAATGGCCGCGCACGACGCGCTCGGCAAGTCGCTTGGCAAACCCGTCTACGAATTGCTGGGCGGCAAACGGCGCGGCCGCATTCCCGCCTTGCGCATGATCGCGTCGGGCGACGCGGCCGCCGACGTCGCCGAAGCCGTAAGGTGCAAAAGCGACGGATATGTCGCCTATAAGATCAAGGTCGGTGCCGGAAACGTGCAAGCCGACATCGAGCGCACGCGCGCAGTATGCGCGGCGCTCGGCGCCGGCATGCTGATATCCGCCGATGCCAATCAGAACTGGGACGTGGCGCAGGCGCTCGAGTACGTGCGCGGCGTTGCCGATACGACGCTCAATTTTCTCGAGCAGCCGGTCGCGGCGGAAAATCTTTCCGGCATGGCGAAGATCGCCGCCGCTACGCGCATCGCAATCGGCTGCGACGAAGGCGTGCACGGTCTCGCCGACATTCGCAATCATCATGCTGCTCGCGCGGCAACCGGCGCGAGCTTGAAAGCGATCAAGATGGGCGGCTTGCGGCCGATGTATGAAGGCGCGGTGCTGTGCAACGAGCTCGGCATGCACGTGAACCTCGCGTGCAAGATCGCGGAGTCCGGCATTGCGACCGCCGCGGTGCTGCACATGGCTGCCGCGGCGCCGTCGCTCGATTGGGGCGTTTCGCTAACGAGCCAGTATCTGGCCGAAGACGTGCTCGTCAGCCCGCTCGTGTTTACGCAAGGTCACGCGCGAGTGCCGGACGGGCCGGGACTCGGTATCGAAGTCGACGAAGCGCGCGTGCGAAAATTCGCGATAACTTGACGCCGCACTAGGTTCGAACGAGCCGGCTCACGGCTTTGGTGGTGCCGCCCCAAGTCGGCATATACGCGGCTTTTATTCCAACGCCTCCCGTCACTACGATCATCACGTCGTCGGCATTGCGCGCGATGCGCAGCGGCCCATCGACGGTGCCGTCTTCGGCGGCGACCGCTAAGCGTTAGTTGGTGTTCGCGGATCGCCGGCGACAAGCGGTCGAGCGGAAGCATCGCGCGCTCCCAGATCAATGCCTTCGCCTGTGCCTTGCTGCAGCCGCCGCGCTGAAAGGTGTTGGCGATTTCAGGTGGCATGAGCAGCAGCGGCTCGCCGCCGCCCAGCAGGCCGAAACCGCCGCCGCCTGCGCTGCCGGCGATCAGCATCGACTGCGCGTAGGTTTGCGCGAGGTCCTGCGGCGTATTGCTGACCGAATCGACGATTTCGACCGAGCCCGCGATGCCGACGATAGTGACGACGTTCGAATCCTTGTCGAAGCCGCGCTCGACGTGCAATGCGGGCCATGGGCTCGAAGCTTCGTTTTCCGCGAAGCAGCACGTGTACTTTGCAGGCTGGCCGAGAGTCGCCATGTCGAGCTCGCCGGGCTTGGCGCCGCCGATGTTGCGCAGCGCGAGATTCACTGCGCGGCCGATCGCGGCGTTGGCGCGATTGCCGGGCCCGAGCGCATTGCCGTCCGCATTCATGCCGAGTTCTGCTGCGATAGGGCCATTGACGATGACGATAGGCCAGGCAGAGCCTGTCGTGGTCGCAACCCCGATCAAATTGAATTCAGGCGCGGCAAGCGCATCGACCGCGGCGCCGACGATCGGCAGGTAAGCCGGCAGGCAACCCGCCATCACCGCGTTGATTGCGATGTCGCGCCACGTCGCTTCTTCGAACGCGGGCGGCAGCATCGTCACGACTTCTGCACCGTCGAAGCCGCAGTGCTTGAGCATCGCGTCGACGCGTTCGCGCGTCGGCGGCGTTACGGGCAGGCCGTCAGTCACGCCCATTGCGAATAATTCTTCCTGCGCTTTATCCCACGCTGCATCGTTGGTGCCGTGCCATACGTCCATGTTCTCGTCCGTCAATTTTGAATTGCCGCTATCATAACGCGATGCTTAAAAAGGAAGGTGCGCAGCAGCGCGCGCTCGTAATCGGCGGTTCACTCGGCGGCTTGTTTGCCGCCAATCTCCTGCACGCGATCGGCTGGCACGTCGACGTGTACGAACGAGTCGCCGACGATCTCGCGACGCGCGGCGCCGGCATCGGCACCCACGACGAGCTTTTTTCCATCCTGCGCCGTCTCGGCATCGCGGTCGATGCGTCGATCGGCGTCGAGGTTCGCGAGCGGGTGTGCCTCGATCGGACAGGTAACACGCTGCTCGAAGTTGCGCTACCGCAGATGATGACCGCATGGGCGCGCATCTACCGGCCGCTGAAGGATCTGCTGCCCGCCGCGCAATATCATTTCGGCATGAATCTCGAAAGCAGTCGAGGAGGATGCGGACGGCATCACCGCGGTGTTCAGCGACGGCACCAAGGCACGCGGCGATCTGCTGGTCGCGGCCGACGGCATACGTTCAAGCGTGCGCGCGCAAGTGCTTCCCGAAGCCGAGCCGCGCTACGCGGGCTACATAGCATGGCGCGGCGTCGTCGATGAGTCCGCGGTCTCGCCGTCAACCCATGCGGCGATTTTCGAGCGCTATGCATTCGGGTTGCCGGTCGGCGAGATGATGCTGGTCTACCCGGTGCCGGGACGCGACAACGACGTGCGGCCGGGAAAGCGCAGTTCCAATTTCGTCTGGTATCGGCCGTGCGACTTCACTACGAAATTGCCGCGGCTCGCGACCGATGCGAGCGGGCATTGCCACGGCGTGGCGATTCCGCCGCCGCTGATCACGCGCGAGGTAGTGGCGGAAATGCGCGCGGAAGCCAAGGCGCTGCTGGCGCCGCAGATTTACGAAATCGTCGAGCGCGCGCCGCAGCCCTTCTTCCAGGCGATTTTCGATCTCGAATCGCCGCGCATGGCGGTCGGGCGTGTCGCGTTGCTGGGAGATGCCGCGTTCGTCGCGCGGCCGCACGTCGGCATGGGCGTGACCAAGGCCGCGCTCGACGCGCAGTCTCTCGCGCAGTGCATTGCGGACGCGCCGGGCGATTTATTTGCTGCACTCGCGCGCTACGATCGCGAACGCCGCCTGTTCGGCACGCGGGTCGTTGCGCGCTCGCGCCGTCTCGGTGCTTATATCGAGGCGCAATTGAAACCGCCGGAATTGCGGACTGCCGAAGAGTGCGATCAGCGGCCCGAGGTCGTGCTGCGCGAAATTGGCGCCAAGTTGGCGAACATTGACGAACTCACCGCACCGGCATAGCCGCTAATCCACTTTAGCGCCGGATATTTTCACGACCTCAGCCCACTTCACGGTTTCCTTCTTGATGAGTTCGCTGAATTCGGCGGGCGTGCTGCCGAGGCAGGTATTGCCGAAGGTCGCGAATTTTTCCAGCAGCGTCGGCGCCAGGCACGCCTTGTTGATTTCCGCATTGAGCCGCGCAACGATCGCCGGCGGCACGCGCGCGGGCACGATGACGCCGGTCCACACAGTCACGTTATAGCCGGGCAGACCGGCTTCGGCGATGGTCGGCAGTTCGGGAAACGGGCCTGCGCGCGTCGTGCCCGTCACCGCCAGGCCGCGCAGCCGTCCCGCTTTGACCAGCGTCGTGATCGACGTCAGGTTGTCGAAAATCAGCTGCACCTGGCCCGCGATCAGTTCCGTGTGCGCGACCGTGATGGCTTTGTAAGGCACGTGCACCATGCGTACTCCCGCCATCTGCTTGAAGAGCTCCGCGGACAGGTGGATCGTCGTGCCGTTGCCCGGCGACGCGTAGCTCAGCTTGTCCGGATTGTTTTTTGCGTAGTCGATCAGTTCGCGCACCGATTTGACGGGCAGCGCCAGCGCCACCGCGAGCAGATTCTGCGAATTGGTCAGGCGCGCGACCGGCTGCAGGTCGCGGCCAGCCTCGTACGGCCAGTTCGCCAGCAGGCTCTTGTTGATCGCGAGCAGCGGCGTGTTGCCATAACCTATGGTGTAGCCATCGGGATTCGCGCGCACGAGCATGTCCATGCCGATGGCACCGCTGGCGCCGGCGCGATTGTCGACCACCACCTGCTGACCCAGCTGCTTGGTGAGTTCGCCCGCGAGTATGCGCGCCAGCGCATCCGCGCCGCCGCCGGCCGCCGACGGCACGATGTAGCGGATCGGCCGGTCCGGATAGGCTGCGCCCGCTGTACCGGCGTTAAACGCGGCGAGCGCAAATACGTATGCGCACAGCAGGCGGGACTCAAGAACGAACGGGCGCATGAAAAATCCGTCAAGGAATTAGTGAAGGGCTAGTCTAAGTGCGCGCGGTGCACTCCACAAGACGCCGCCAGCGGGATGAATCGGTAAAATACCGGAACTCTTGTGAAGAACGCGCAATGCGGATAGTCGTATTGGGAGGTTATGGTAATTTCGGCGGCCGCATCTGCCGGGCGCTCGCCGCGCGCGGCGGCGCCGAAGTCATAGCGGCCGGCCGCGATCCAGACGCGGTTCATCGCGTAGCCGGGCTCGACCCCGGTATCGGGCGCGCGCGCATCGATCTGGGCGCGCACAATTTTGCCAGCGCGCTGCACGATCTCTCGCCGTCTATCGTCGTGCACTGCGCGGGGCCTTTCCAGGGCCAGGGCTACCACGTCGCTCAAGCAGCGATCGATGCGGGCGCGCACTATATCGATCTCGCCGATGGCCGTGATTTCGTCGCGAATTTCGCCGAGCGCATGCATGCGCCGGCGCGTGCCGCCAACGTGCTCGCCGTCTCCGGCGTGAGCACATTACCGGCGCTGTCGTCGGCGGTGCTCGACAACGTCTCGCGGCGGGTTTCCAGCATCAAAGAGATCCGCATCGTTATCGCGCCCGGACAGCGCGGGCCGCGCGGCGCGGCGACGCTCGCCGGCGTCGTTAGCTATGCGGGCAAACCATTCAAATGGCTCTCGGGCGGCGAGTGGCGGGATGCCTATGGCTGGCAGGAATTGCAGCGCGTTCATATCGAAGGACTGGGCGCGCGCTGGGCGGCGGCCTGCGACGTGCCGGATCTCGCGCTGCTGCCCGCACGTTTTCCAGGCATCGAGACCGTCGAATTTCGCGCCGCGCTGGAACTGGCAATCCAGCATTTCGGCTTGTGGTTCGCCGCCGACTTGCGCCGCCGCGGCATCACGGTGCCGCTCGAGCGCTGGGTGCTCGCACTGAGCCGGCTTGCCCACGCCTTGAATTGGTTCGGCAGCGAGCGGGGCGGCATGCTCATTAGCGTGCTTGGCACGCGCGACGACGGCAGCCGCGCGCGCATCGAATGGCAACTCACGGCGGACGCCAATCACGGCCCCGAGATTCCCTGCATGGCCGCGATCCTGCTCGCGCAGAAGCTCGTGCGCGGCGAGATCGCGACGCGCGGCGCATTTCCATGCATGGGATTTCTCGCGCTCGCCGATTTCGAAGCCGAGTTCAAGCGCTGGAAAATCGCAACCGTGATCCGGGAAGCCGCCGCGTGATTTTCGGTGTGGCCGGCGCAGGCGCGGCAGGTCTGTCATCATTCGCGTTCCCGACTGCGCAGGGCACACGATGACCGTTTTTCCGGGCAAAGGCTATAACGAGATCAAGGTCGGCGACACGTTCGGCGCCGCGGTGACGATCACGGATGCGCACCTGGTGCTGGCTGCCGGTTTGATCGGTGACAGCCATCCGCTGCATATCGACCAGCAGTTCGCCGAGCAGACGAGATTTGGCGGACGCGTGCTGCACGGCGTATTTACGGGTGCGCTGGTCGGGGGACCGGTGGGCACGTTTTTCGCGGGCACGGGCATCGCGTATCTCGAGCACAATTGCCGCTTTACGAATCCCGTGCGGCCGGGCGACACGCTGACGACGGTATGGACAATTGCAGACAAGCTCGATAAGCCACGCCACGGCGGCGGGCTGGTCGTGCTCAAGGCCGAGTGCCATAATCAAAAAAACGAGTTGGTCGTCGCGGCGGACGCGAAAATGCTTGTGCGCAACGCCTGAGCGATTGTTCCAACGAAGACCCGAAGTCCCGCTGTCGACACGGCGGCCGTCAATTGCGCTGATTTCGCGAAGCGCGACCGTCACGCTTTTGTTCTACACTCCGCATTCCACTGCTGCGCCCGTCGCGGCGCGCGCACGCCCTGAAGAGGAATTGCCATGAACCTGGCACTGAAGAAAGCATCAACCAAGCTCAACGAACTGACCGCTACCGAGATCGTCGCGGCAATCGGCGCGGGCAAGACGACCTGTGAAGCGGTGGTGCGCGCGTGTCTCGAGCACATCGAAGCGCGCGAACCTCACGTGCAGGCCTGGCAGTATTTGAATCCCCAGCAGGTTATCGCGGCGGCCAGTGCGCTCGACAAAAACGGCTTGCGCGGGCCGCTGGCGGGCGTGCCGTTCGGCATCAAAGACATTATCGACACGGCGGACATGCCGACCGAGTACGGCTCGCCGATTTATAAAGGTCATCAACCGAAGAACGAAGCGGCGTGCGTTGCGCTCGGGCGCAAGGCGGGCGGCGTGCTGATGGGAAAAACGGTGACCACCGAGTTCGCCAACCGCTATCCGGGCAAGACGCGCAACCCATTCGATCCGACGCGCACGCCGGGCGGCTCGTCGAGCGGCTCGGCCGCCGCGGTCGGCGACCACATGGTACCGCTCGCGATCGGGACGCAGACGACCGGCTCGACGATCCGCCCGGCGTCGTTTTGCGGCGTCTTCGGTTATCGGCCCACTTGGGGCGATCTGCGGTGTTCGGGCGTGCGCGAAGCGGCCGGCTCGCTCGATACCCTCGGACTGCTTGCCCGCTCGGTTGACGACCTGGCGCTGTATCGAGACGTGCTGCTTGGCGTCGAGCCGCAGGCGGTACCGGAACACACGGGTGCTTTGCGCGTGGGTTTTTGCCGCACTCACGTCTGGCCGCAAGTCGAGCCGCACACGCAGCAGTTGCTCGAGGATGCCGCGCAAAGGCTTGCACGCGCGGGCTTGCAGGTGAGCGAGGTCGAACTGCCGGCGCATTTTGCGCGCCTCACCGACGTCCATCTCGCGATCTCGAGCTTCGAATTCTCGCGCAACTTCACGTACGAAATCGAGCATCATTGGGAGAAGATCAGCACGACGCTGCGCGAGAACCGGTTGAAGAGCGGGCTCGAATGCAGCTTCGAGCGCTACAGCGAGGCGCGACTCTTTGCCGCGCAGTGCCGCCGCGAGTTTGCCGACGTCGTCGAAAACTACGACGTGTTGCTGACTGCGTCCGCGACCGGCGAGGCGCCGGTCGGGCTCAACGCGACGGGAAATGCGAATAACTGCCTGATCTGGACCACGCTGCACGTGCCGTCCGTAACGATGCCCGTGTTCAAGGGGCCGCACGGGCTGCCGGTCGGCGCGCAAATCATCGGCAAGGCGAATGGTGACCGCGCCTTGTTCGCGGCTGCCCACCGCATCTATCGCGCGCTCGCGTAAGCGGCGCGGAACCGGGAGGAAAAACATGGCCAAGCCGCTGTTGCAAACGACGATTGCCGGAAGTCTGCCCAAGCCGGCGTGGCTCGCGCAGCCGAATCAATTGTGGGCGCCGTGGCTGCTCGAGGGCGCGGCGCTGGCCGAAGCCAAGCGCGACGCGACGCGGCTCGCCGTTCGCGAACAGGAACTGGCGGGCATCGATATCGTGACCGACGGCGAGCAGTCGCGCCGGCATTTCGTGACCGGTTATCTCGAGCACCTGCGGGGCATCGACTTCAAGCATCTCGTGACGATGCACATACGCAAGCGCTACGACGCGAAAGTGCCGCAGGTCGTCGGCCCGATCAAGCGCCCGCTCCCGGTGCATACGGACGACGTGCTGCTGCTGCGCGCGTCGACCGATCACCCGATCAAGTACACGCTGCCCGGCCCGATGACGATCATCGATACGCTGTCCGACCGTTACTACAAGGACCGCGCGAAGCTCGCGATGGCGTTCGCGAAAATACTCAACCAGGAAGCGCGCGAGCTGGCGACACTCGGCGCCAACGTAATCCAGTTCGACGAGCCGGCGTTCAACGTCGACGCCTACCGCGACGACGTCAGGGATTGGGGCATAGAAGCGCTCGAAGTCGCGGCCGCCGGCCTCAAATGCAAAACCGCCGTGCACATCTGCTATGGCTACGGCATCAAGGCCAATGTCGACTGGAAAAAAACCCTGGGCTCGCAGTGGCGCCAGTACGAAAGCACGTTTCCGCTGCTCGCGCGCTCGTCCATCGACCAGGTTTCGCTCGAATGCCGCAACTCGAAAGTTCCACTCGAGCTGATCGGCCTGCTCAAGGGCAAGGACGTGATGGTCGGTGCGATCGACGTCGCGACGGAGAAAATCGAGACGCCGGCCGATGTCGCGCGCACGATACGCGCCGCTCTTGCGTATGTGGCGCCCGACAAGCTGTATCCGTGCACGAATTGCGGGATGGTCCCGCTGCCGCGTGCAGTCGCCATGGGCAAGCTGAAAGCGCTGGCGGCCGGCGCGGCGATCGTGCGCAAGGAACTCGCGGGCGCCAAAGCGGCGCCGCGGCGTTGAATTCGGTTACACTATATTCTTGGGCATGGCGGCAGGTGCCGGCGCGGAATGGGAACGCTATCGCATCAGCGACCCGACAAGATCAACGTCAATCTGATCAGCGGCAGCCTGCTTTATCGTTTTTAGCGGCAGGGCGCGCGCAAAAAGCCGGGTTCACCCCGGCTTTTTTATTCAGCGTATCGCGCGTCAGTCGGCGCGAATTCCCGCCGTCTTGACCACTTTCGACCACTTCGCCATCTCCGAGTTGATGTAAGCCTGGAACTCCTCGGGCGTGCCGTTCAGCGGCTCTGCGCCGATCGAGTAGAGCCGCTCGCGTGCATCAGGTTCGCGCAGCGCGCGCGCGACTTCGGAATTCAAGCGCATGACGATCTCGCGCGGCGTGCCGGCGGGCGCCAACAGGCCGTACCACGAATTCACTTCGAAGCCCGCGAGTCCCGATTCGGCCATGGTGGGAATATCGGGCGTGCCCTGCCAGCGCTTCGCCGTCGTCACCGCGAGCGCGCGCAGGCGTCCGGCTTTGACCGCGGGCATGCCGGTGACGATGCCGTCGAACAGCATCGTTATCTGGCCGCCCATCAAATCGGTATGCGCTGGCGCGAGGCCTTTGTAAGGAATGTGCGTAGTCTTGATGCCGCCCATCAAGTTCAGCAACTCGATCGCGAGATGCGACGCGGTGCCATTCCCCGAAGACCCTGCGGTGAGTTGTCCGGGATGCGCTTTGGCGAACGCGATCAATTCCTTCACTGACTGCGCTGGAATTGACGGATGCACGACGAGCACGTTCGCGATCGAAGCGAAAAGCAGGACGGGCGCGAAGTCCTTGTTCGCATCGAACGGCAGTTTCGAATACAGGAACGGATTGACCGCGTGCGCGAACGCAGGCTCGAGCAGCGTATAGCCGTCGGCCGGTGCTTTGGCGACGATCTCCGTGGCGATGTTGCCGCTCGCGCCGGGCCGGATGTCCACGATCACCTGCTGGCCCCATTTCTCGGCGAGCTTCTGCGCGATCGTGCGTGCGGCCACGTCGCTCGGGACCGCCCGCGGCAAAACCGACGACGAGCCGGATGGGCTTGCTCGGGTACTGCTGCGCATAGGCACCGGTTGTAACAGCAAGTATTGCAATGAACGGAACGATAAATTTTTTTCGCAATTGATTTTCCCTCACCCTTATTTCGTCACCCTTACCGTCACCCTCACCTCGTCACCTAATCGACCTTCGCGCCGGAGGCCTTGACGACTTGCGCCCATTTTTTGATTTCAACGTCGATCAGACGCGTAAATTCGTCCGGCGGCATCGGGCGGAGTTCCACGCCGGAAGCGAACAACCGGTCTTTCACCTCCTGCGTCTGCAGCGAGGCGAGCGCGGCGTTGCTCAAAGCTGTGACGGCGGCGGGCGGCATGCCTGCGGGGCCGAGCAGGCCGAACCACGCGGAGGCCGCATAACCGGGCAGCGCCGCTTCCGACATCGTCGGCATTTCGGGGATCGACGGCGAGCGTTTTTCGCCCGTCACGGCAAACGCGCGCAGCCGTCCCGCCTTGACCAACGGGATTCCCGACGAGAGGCTTGCGAATTGGAGATCGGTCTGGCCGGACAGCAACGCGGTCAGCGCCTCGGAAGCGCCCTTGTATGGGACGTGCACCATTTTTATGCCGGTCATGACGCTGAACAGCTCCGCCGACAAATGGACCGTGGTGCCCGAGCCGGATGAGCCGTAATTGAGCTTGCCGGGATTCGCCTTGCCCAGCGCGATCAACTCCTTGATCGATTGCGCCGGCACGTACGGATTGATGACGAGTATGTTGGGGCTTTCGCCGACGAGCGCGATCGGCGTGAAATCGCGCTGCGGGTGATACGGGAGCTTCGAATAGAGGCTGTAGTTGATCGCGTGCGTGCCGACCGTGCCCATCATGACGGAGTAACCGTCGGCGGGGCTTTTCGCCGTCAGCTCCGCCGCGATGTTGCCCCCCGCGCCGCCGCGATTGTCGATGATCAGCGATTGGCCGAGCTTCTCGCGCATCTGCGGCTCGAGGGCGCGCGCGATGATGTCGGCGGCGCTGCCCGCGGTGAATGGGATGTAAATACGAACGGGACGTGCCGGATATTGCTGTGCCACTGCATTTGCCGCGAGTGCGGCGCCGGCTAACAGGACGATGTGCAACCAGAAACGCATGAGCTTCCTCCCGGCGACTCTCGCGGTCGCGGTAAGTGAAGCGTATCACGCCATGTGGGGCCTCACCACCGACGCCGTCCCGCGGCGAGATCCAATGCACTGACTGTTACTGACGGCGCTACTATCCGCGTGCGCCGTCCCGAGGCCCGGCAGGTGTTACCAGATACCCGTCAACCGGCCGTTCGCGAATTGCAGCTGGCGCTGACCGTCCTGCGGCGAGAAATAGGTCCACTCTTCGCGCCAGGCGCTTTTCGCTTTGCTGCGCGTGATTTTGCCGGGGCGCCCCCAGCCGCGCATGTTGAGTACTTCCGTGTCGAACATGCCCAGCGTCAAGCCTGGCGATTGCGCGACGCGCGGCGTGGGTTCCGGTTTTGGCTCGGGGGCGATAGCGGCGGCCGGTTCGCTTTTCGCGACCGGGGATTCCGTCTTGATCGAGGCGAGGACAAACGCGGTGCTATCCGCGCCATCGCAGGGCGTGTCTTTATAAGTGACCGTATCGTCAGCCACGCATTTATAAACCGCCGCATGGGCCGACGGCGCGGCCAGGCAGACGAGACTCAACCAGAACAGGGAATTCTTCATGGCGGCACCGGCGGATGTTGACGTGGGTTAACAATGTCACTCCGCCAGCGTAGCTGACTGTCAGGCGCGTCCGATTCGACAGTAGGAAGACGATGGTTTTCGTGACGGCGGCAAGGACGTCGCGCCTAGGCGACACGGCGTGCATACGGTATTCTTTCGCTACATTCAGAGAACAGCGGCGTCACGCCGGGGGAGAAACATGAAATATCGGATTGATTTATCCACCGGTCGGCGCGACGGCGCCGCCACATCATTCCCCGAAATTCCGCGCCGCACGTTTCTGGCCGGCCTGGCCGCGCTGAGCGCGGGCACGCTGCTTCCCGGCTGCGCCACTGAATCCGCGGGCCCCGCTGCCGCCGGCGGCAAGCCGTATCGCATCGACACGCATCACCATCACATCCCGCCCAATTACCTGGCATCCATCCCGCGCGCGCGCGGCGGCGGCAAACCGCCGGTGTGGACCCCCGCGCGGTCGCTGGAAGACATGGACAAGAACGGTATCGCGACGTCCATCACCTCGATTATTCCGGATGGCGTGTGGTTCAACGACGTCGCGCTGGCGCGCCGGCTCGCGCGCGAGTGCAACGACTACGCCGCAAAGCTCGCACGCGACTATCCCGGCCGGTATGGAATCTTCGCCTCGCTTGCATTGCCGGACATCGACGGCAGCCTGCGCGAAATCGAATACGCGAGCGACGTGCTCAAGGCCGACGGCTTTGCGCTGATGACGAGCTTTGGCGACAAATACCCGGGCGATGCAGCATTCTGGCCGGTGCTCGAGGAATTGAACCGGCGCAAGGCGATCGTCTACACGCATCCGCTCACGTGCTGCGGCAATCCGGTCGCGCAATGGATATCGAGCTCGGCAATCGAATACACGGCCGACACCACGCGCGCGATCGCCAGCCTGCTCTTCTCCGGCGCGGCGGCGCGCTATCCGGACATCCGCTGGGTTTTTTCGCACGGCGGCGGCGTGATGCCGTTCGTCTACAGCCGGTTCACGCGGCAGGAAGCAAGCCTGCCGGCGGCCGAGCGCGCCAAGCTGTTGCCCAACGGGGTCGAGTACGAGATCCGCAAGTTTTACTACGAAACCGCGCAGGCGAATCATGCGGGCGCCATCGCCGCGCTGTTGAAAGTCGCACCGGTGTCGCAGGTGATGTTCGGCACGGATTTCCCGTTCCGGCCGGGTTCGGAGGTGGTGGAAGGTCTGCAGCAATACGGATTCACCCGCGCCGATCTCGCCGCCATCGAGCGCGGGAATGCGCTGCGCCTGCTGCCGCGCTGGAACGTCTAGCGCGCGACTCGCCGCAATGGCGCGGTCACGCGCTAGCTGTTAAGATTTTAAGGCGGCATAGTCATGCCGGCGGGTCACCAGTCCGCGCCTTCAGGAGGAACTCATGAAAACCGTCATCGCGGTTGCGGCCGTTATTCTTTCGAGCGCCGGGGCCGTCTGCGCGCAGACGCTCGACGATCTGAAGAACGACGGCAAAAATCCCGACAATATCCTGACTTACGGCATGGGCTACGCGCAGAACCGCTACAGCCCGCTCGCGCAGATCAACAAAAGCAACATCAAGAAACTCGTGCCGGTATGGACGGCCGGGCTCGAGAACGAATTAGGCGAGCAGGCGCAGCCTATCATCCACAACGGCGTCATGTACGTGAGCAACGCCAGGTGGACGGTCGCGCTCGATGCGCTGAGCGGGCGCCAGTTGTGGCGCACCGCGGTCGACTTCCCGCCCGAAACGCCGCGGGTGGTGTGCTGCGGCGTGTCGAACAAAGGTGTTGCGGTATACAACGGCAAAGTCTTTCGCACGACGTTGCACGCGTACGTCGTCGCGCTCGACCAGAAAACCGGCAAGGAATTGTGGAAGCAGAAAGCCGCGGAATGGACCGAAGGTTATTCGCAGACCGTCGCGCCGCTGATTGCGAACGGCGTGCTGGTGACCGGCATCTCGGGCGCCGAATTCGGCATTCGCGGTTTCCTGGACGGCTGGGACCCCGACACCGGCAAGCATCTGTGGCGGCGCTACACGACGGCGGGTCCCGACGATAAGGGGCACGACACGTGGGAGCCGCGCACGTCCTATGTGAATGGCGGCGCGAGCACCTGGATCACGGGCTCCTACGATCCGCAGCTCGATCTCATGTACTGGGGCACCGGCAACGCGGGGCCGTGGAACCCGCGCGTGCGCAAAGGCGACAACCTTTATGCCGCGTCCATCATCGCGGTGCGGCCCAAAACCGGCGAGATCGTCTGGCATTATCAGGCGACGCCGAACGACATCTACGACTGGGATGCGGTATGGGAAGTCATCCTTGCCGACATCAACGTCAACGGTGTTCCGCGCAAGGTCGCGATGCAGATGAACCGCAACGGTTTTCTGTACGTGCTCGATCGCGCCACCGGCGAGCTTCTGTCGGCTAAACCGTTCGGCGAGCTGAACTGGGCGACGCACGTCGACATGAAGACCGGCCGCCCGGTCGAATCCGAGGGCGCGAAAAAATATCGCGCGGGCGAACCCTTTCCGATGTGGCCGAGCGTGCGCGGCGCCAAGAACTGGCCGCATGCGGCGTTCAATCCGAATACGGGGCTGCTGTACGCAAATACCAACCACAGCTATTCGACCGTGCGCATGCTGGAGCTCGCACCGTTCAAGGCCGGCACGCGTTACGTCGGTGTCGAAAACACGTATCCGACGGTGAATCGCGGCGACATCGTCGGCCACATCGAAGCGATCGATCCGATGACCGCCACGCCGAAATGGCGCATCCCGGTGCGCGACTACCAGATCGCCTCCGCGATGCTCGCGACGGGCGGCGGACTGTTGTTCAGCGGCAAGCACACCGGCGAATTCTTCGCGCTCGATGCGGACACCGGGCAGACGCTGTGGGAATTCCGCACGAGCTCGGGCGTCAACGCGATGCCCGTCACGTGGACGCACAAGGGCAAGCAGTACGTGACGGTGTTGTCGGGCCTCGGCGGTCTTTACGGGACGCGAGCACGGGAAGCCTTGAAAGATGTGCCGGTTGGCGGCTCGGTCTGGACTTTTGCCTTGCAGGACAACTAAATGGAAAGATCATGAAAAAAATTCTTGGCGCCATCGCACTTCTCGCAGCCGCCCAATCGCCGCTCTACGCCCAGTCCCTCCAGGACCTCGCCCGCGACGGCAAGGGCGGCAACACCGACAACGTGCTCACGTACGGCATGGGCTATCACCAGCAGCGCTACAGCACGCTCAAGCAAATCAGCAAGAGCAACGTAAAGCGGCTCGTTCCCGTGTGGAGCACTTCGCTGTCCAGCAACTACGGCGAGCAGGGTCAGCCGCTCGTTTACGACGGGGTCATGTTCGTGGCCAACGCGGAACATACGATCGCCATCGACGTCGCGACCGGCAAGCAGCTCTGGCGCACGCCGGTCGAATTCGATCCCGCCACGCCGCGCGTAGTGTGTTGAGGGCTTTCCAACAAGGGACCGGCGGTCTCTAACGGCAAGGTATACCGCGGCACGCTGGACGCGCACGTCGTTGCGCTCGATCAGAAAACCGGCAAGCAGGTCTGGAAAACAAAAATCGCCGAATGGAAGGAAGGCTTCTCGATCACCTCGGCGCCGATGGTGGCGAACGGCGTGCTGATCACGGGCATCTCAGGGGCTGAATTCGGCATTCGCGGCTTTCTCGACGGCCTCGATCCGGAAACCGGCAAGCAGCTGTGGCGCCTGTACACGATACCGGCGCCCGGCGAGAAGGGCAGCGAGACGTGGCCGCGCGGGCGACGCGTATCTGCGCGGCGGCGGCTCGACCTGGATCACCGGCTCGTACGATCCGGAACTCGATCTCGTGTATTGGGGCGTCGGCAATGCTGGCCCGTGGTCGCCGGGCGGGCGGCCGGGCGACAACCTCTACACCGCATCGGTGCTGGCGATCAAGCCGAAGACCGGCGAAATCGTGTGGCACCGCCAGCTCGTGCCGAACGAGATGTTCGATCTCGATGCGACCTGGGAATGGATCCTCGCGGACATCAACGTCAAAGGCGTGAAGCGCAAGGTCACGATGCATTTGTCGCGCGGCGGATTTCTTGTACGTGATCGACCGCACCAACGGCGAACTGCTCGCGGCGGAGCCGTTCGAGAAAGTCAACTGGGCGACGCACGTCGACATGAAGACCGGCCGTCCGGTCGAATCCGACGTGGCGAAGAAGGTGCGCGCCGGCGAGCAGATCGAATTGTGGCCGAGCCAGTGGGGCGCCAAGAACTGGGCGCATGCGGCGTTCAATCCGGAAACGGGATTGCTCTACGCGAACACCATGCACAACTCACGCTATGCGCAGTTCGAGCCCGTCGAGTACAAGGTCGGCCAGCGCTACGTCGGGTCTTAAGAACCTGCCGGCGCCGCGCGAGCCCGGCTTGCCGATCGCGCACGTCGACGCGATCGAGCCGCTGACCGCGCAAGCCGAAGTGGCGCGTGCCGATCATGGACATTCCGCATTACGCGGCGATGCTCGCGACCGCCGGCGGCCTGCTGTTCACCGGCAAGGAAACCGGCGAATTCATCGCGCTCGACATGGACAGCGGCAAAACGCTGTGGCAATTCCAGACGAGCTCCGGGCATCAACGCGCAGCCGATCACCTTCACGCACAAAGGCCGCCAGTACGTCGCGATTCAATCCGGCATCGGCGGCGTCAACGTCGTGCGCATGGGCGAGCAGTTGAAGAACGTGCCGCGCGGCGGTTCGGTCTGGGTGTTTGCGCTGATGGACCAGTAGGCCGTGCATTGCGGGCGGTGTTAAAAAGGAGAGGACGATGCACAAGACATTCATCGGCATAACGATCGCGCTGGCGCTGGCGGGCTGTGCGCTCGGCCCGGGCGCCAGCGACCTGGTGAACGACGGCAAGAACACCGACAACGTGCTTACGTATGGCATGGGCTACGCGCAGAACCGCTACAGCCCGCTCGCGCAAATCAACAAGACGAACGTCAAGCGCCTGGTGCCGGTGTGGAGCCTGTCGATGGAGAACGATTTCGGCGAGCAGGCGCAGCCGATGATCCAGGACGGCGTGATGTACGTGAGCGATGCCAAGTGGACGGTCGCGATCGATGCCGTCACCGGCAAAGCGCCTGTGGCGCACGGCCGTCGAATTCGATCCCGGCACGCCGCGCATCGTGTGCTGCGGCGTGTCCAACAAGGGTGTCGCGCTCTACCACGGCAAGGTCATCCGCACGACGATCGACGCGCACGTCATCGCGCTCGACCAGAAAAACGGCCAGCTCCTGTGGAAGCAGAAGGTTGCCGATTGGACGCAGGGCTACTCGCTGACCCTCGCGCCGCTGATCGCCAACGGCGTCGCAGTGACCGGCTGCTCGGGCGCGGAATTCGGCGCGCGCTGCTTCCTCGACGGCTGGGATCCCGATACCGGCGAGCATCTGTGGCGGCGCTATACCGTGCCGGGGCCGGGCGAGAAAGGTCACGAGACGTGGAACCCGTCCGAATCCTATTTGCACGGCGGGGCCAGCACCTGGATCACCGGCTCGTACGATCCCGATCTCGATCTCATGTACTGGGGCACGGGCAACGCGGCGCCCTACAACCCCGAAAACCGCAAGGGCGACAATCTGTATGCGGCGTCGATCATCGCCGTCCGGCCGAAGACGGGCGAGATCGTGTGGCATTACCAGGCCGTGCCGAACGATATCTACGACTGGGACACCGTGTGGGAAATCATCCTCGCGGACATTATGGTCGAAGGCAAGGTGCGCAAGGTCGCGATGCAGATGAACCGCAATGGATTCCTCTACGTGCTCGATCGCGCGACTGGCGAACTCCTCTCGGCCAAGGCGTTCACGCAGGTCAACTGGGCGACGCACATCGACATGAAGACCGGCCGGCCGGTTGAATCGGAGGTGTCGAAACGCCTGCGCGCGGGCGAACGGATCCAGCTTTATCCGAGCATCCGCGGCGGCAAGAACTGGATGCATGCGGCGTTCAACCCGAATACCGGGTTGCTGTATGCCGCGACCAATGAAGGCTATTCGAATTACAAGTTGATTCCAATCGAGCCGTTCAAGCCCGGGCTTCCGCTATCAGGCCGTGGAAGCGACCTATTCGCCGGTCACGCCCGCGACCGTGGGCGGCTACATACAGGCCATCGATCCGATGACCGCGAAACCGAAATGGCGCACGCCGCTGATGGGTGAGTTGCCCGGCTCCGCCGTGCTGGTCACGGGAGGCGGTCTCCTGTTTACCGGCAAGCACAGCGGAGAAGTGATTGCGCTCGACGCCGACAGCGGCGAGCAGTTGTGGCAATTCAGAACGACAGGGGGCGTCAACGCGCAGCCGGTGACGTGGACCCGGAATGGCCGGCAGTACGTGACGATACTGTCGGGAATCGGCGGCACCGCCTCGCAACGGCGCGGCATGCCCGACGTTCCGCTCGGCGGCGCCGTGTGGACGTTCGCCTTAACGGAGTAGGAGAGGGCAGCAAGGGATGGTGAATGCGAAGTTGACCGGCGGCACGTTGTTGCTGTTCGTAACCATGCAGTGCGGCGCGCAGGAGAATTTTCCGCCGGAAACGATCAAGCAGGGGTCAGGCATATACTCGCAAAACTGCGCGCCGTGCCACGGTCCGCGCATGGCGGACCCGCAGGGCGCATTCGATCTGCGCACGTTCCCGCCGGATCAGAAGGGGCGGTTCATCAATTCGGTCACCAACGGCAAGAACAGCATGCCGCCGTGGGGCGGACTTTTCAATGCGGCCGAAATCGAATCGCTGTGGGCTTACGTGTTGGCAGGTGAAAAAAAATAACCGGGGAGGCTACGACATGCAGACATCCGTCTATACGCGTACCGCCGTCGTGCTGCACTGGCTGATCGGCGTCGCCGTGCTGGCGCAGATCACGCTGGGCCTGTGGATGATCACGATCCCGAAGGTCCCCATCGGCGTGCGCGCGGGCTGGTTCAACGTGCACAAGTCGATCGGCATCACGCTTGCTGTGCTGATCCTGGTGCGCATCCTGTGGAGGCTCTTCCATCAAGCGCCGCCGCTGCCCGCGACGATGCCGAAATGGGAGCGCATTGCCGCCAAAGCGAATCACCTGCTGCTTTACGCGTGCATGATCGTGATGCCGGTATCGGGCTATCTCGGCTCGTCGTTCACCAAGTACCCGATTCTTTATTGGGGCATCAAGCTGCCGCAATGGGGCTGGGACTCGCCGGCGCTCAAGGATCTCTTCAGCCAGGTGCATTTCGTGACGGTGATTATATTCATTGCGCTGATTGCGCTGCATATCGCGGCGGCGTTGAAGCACGCGCTGATCGATCGCGACGGCATCGTGCAGCGCATGTGGTTTAAATCAGCGGCGGGTCCGGGGCCGTCAACTCAGGCGGAAGCCGCGCTCGAACGGCCCTGATCACCGGTTGCCTCAGCGGGCCCGTAAGATTGTCCGCCAGCGCCCGTTACCGGATTACCACACCCCACGGCAATTCGCCGACCGTGACATCGGTGATTTTCTGATTGGTCTCGGTATCGATGACCGAGACTGAATTCGAGCGGCCGTTCGCGACATAGAGTTTTTTGCCGTCCGGCGTAATCGCCATGTTCCACGGGCGGCGGCCGACGGGAATGGTGGCGATCACCGTGTCGCTGGCGGTATCGATCACCGATACCGTGCCGTCGGTGCCGTTCGAAATGAACACGCGCTTGCCGTCGGGACGCACCGCGACGCCGTTCGCGCGCTGCCCGGCTTTGATCGTCTTCAGCACCGTCTGCTTCGCGGTATCGATGGTATAGACCATGTGCGCCTCTTCCGCCGCAACGTACGCGCGGCTGGAGTCCGGCAGAAAGCCGATGCCGCGCGGGCGCTGGCCCGGTCTTTATCGAGGCGACCTGTTTTTGCGTGCGCGCGTCGATCACATCGACGACGTCGCTGTCTTCAGCGCTCACGTACAGCCATTTGACGTCGGGACTGAACACCGCGTGCTCGGGGTTCTTGCCTTTGACCTTGAGATTCAGCGCAAGCTTGTTGGTCGCGGTATCGATGAACGCGATGCTGTTGCTTTCCTCGACCGCCACCACGACCCACTTGCCGTCGGCATGAAATGCCCACGCCCTTCGGGCGACTCGCCGAGCTCGATTTTGGCGATGATGGATTTCTTGGCGATGTCGATCACGTTGAGCACGCGGTGCGGCTGGTCGCTCACGTACAGCAGCTTGCCATCCGGGCTCACCGCGATTCCGCGCGGCTTCTCGCCGGCTTTGATTTCGCCGGTCACGCGGTCGGTGGCGGTATCGATGATCGAGATCGTGCCGGATTTCTCGTTCGGCACGTAGGCATAGGGTTGCGCGAAGGCCGCGCCGGTCAGCACGGTGGCCGCGACGATAACCGCAAGAGTTCCTGAAATGTTCATGATGCACCCCCGCTTTTTAAACGCCCGGCAAGTATCGCAAAGAAGGTTGCGCTAGTCGAGGTGGCCGGTACTGGCGAGAGCGATAAGGCGGGCGCGGTGTCATAATCCCCCTTCCACGCACCCACCACAGCGATCATGAACTTATCCGGCTTCCCTTTCGGCGTCACCGACTGGACGAAAATCGAGCGCACCGAGCACAAGGGCGCGACCGGCACGTCGTACTGGCGCACCCTGCAGTGCGGCGACGTGCGCGTGCGCATGATGGAATATACGCCCGGTTATCTGACGGGCTACTGGTGCTCCAAAGGGCATGTCTTCTTCTGCGTCGAAGGCGAACTCGAGATCGAGCTCGAGGACGGCCGCAAGTTCGTGCTTACGCCGGGCATGAGCTTCCAGGTCGCCGACGAGGCTGAGCGTCATCGCAATTTCACGCGCAACGGCGCGACATTTTTCGTGGTCGACTGAAACTGATTTCACCCTGGAGAACGATATGAGTGCCACTCCGACCGGCCGCCCGCCGTTTCCGCCGTTCACCCGCGAAACCGCGGCGCAGAAAGTGCGCATGGCCGAGGACGGCTGGAATACGCGCGATCCGGAGCGCGTTTCCCTTGCCTATACGGTCGACAGCACGTGGCGCAACCGCGCCGAATTTCTGACCGGCCGGCCGGCGATCGTGCAATTCCTGCAGCGCAAGTGGGTGCGCGAGCTCGACTACCGCCTGATCAAGGAACTGTGGGCGTTTCACGAAGCGCGCATCGCGGTGCGCTTCGCCTACGAATGGCGCGACGATTCCGGCCACTGGTTCCGCTCGTACGGCAACGAAAACTGGGAGTTCGACGGCGACGGCCTCATGCGCCGGCGCATCGCGAGCATCAACGACCTGCCGATCACGGAGGCCGAGCGCAAATATCGCTGGCCGCTCGGCCGCCGGCCCGACGATCATCCGGGATTGTCCGACCTCGGACTGTGATGGCTGTTACGCCGCCGCCCAAGGGCGAAATCAGACATCTTGCGCGCCTGTGGCGTTTTCTCGCGCCGTACAAGGGCCGCGTCGGCATTGCGTTTATTGCGCTGGTGACGGCGGCCAGCTGCGTGCTCGCGCTCGGGCAGGGGCTGCGCCATGTGATCGACGCGGGCTTCGGCAGCCGCGATCCGCATCTGCTCAACGTCGCGCTGGGCGCGGTCGTCGCGGTATCGCTGCTCCTGGCAGCCGCGACGTGGACGCGCTTCTATTTGATGATGAGCGTCGGCGAGCGCGTGATTGCGGACGTGCGCCAGGCCGCGTTCGCGCATGTGTTGACGCTGTCGCCCGCGTTTTTCGACGCGTCGCGCACCGGCGAGATTTCCTCGCGGCTCACCAACGACAGCGAGCAGATGCGCCAGGTGATCGGCTTCGGCGTGTCGATGTTCCTGCGCAACGGGCTCATGATGGTGGGCGCGCTCGTCATGTTGTTCGCAACCAGCCCGAAGCTCGCCGCGTTCATCGTGCTCGGCGTGCCGGCAACGCTGATCCCGATCCTCATCATGGGACGGCGCGTGCGGCGGCTCTCGCGCGTGAACCAGGACCGCGTCGCCGACGTCACGGCGCACATCGACGAATCGCTGCACGAAATCCGCACCGTGCAGGCATATCGGCACGAAGAGCGCACTTTCGAGCGCTTCGCGGGTGCGACGGAAGCGGCGTACGAGGCGGGCGTCGACCGCATACGCGTGAAAGCGTGGCTGATCTCGCTGGTGATGCTGATCGGCTTCTGCGCCGTCGGCGTAATCCTGTGGATCGGCGGCCACGACGTATTCGAAGGGCGGCTTACCGCCGGTGAGCTTTCGGCGTTCGTGTTCTATGCGGCCATCGTCGCCGCGAGCGCCGGCGTCGTGTCCGAAGTCTGGGGCGAGATCCAGCGCGCGGCGGGCGCGACGGAGCGGCTGATGGAACTGCTCGACGTGAAGTCCGCCCTGGTTGTCGGGCAGCCGGCAATCCGCCTGCCGGCGCGCGTGACCGGCGCGATACGGTTCGACGATGTGAGGTTCGCTTATCCAACGCGTCTGGAAACGACTGCGTTGGGCCCCGTGTCGTTCACGATCCACCCGGGTGAGCGCGTCGCGCTGGTCGGCCCGTCAGGCGCGGGGAAATCCACCGTCTTCGCGCTGATCCTGCGCTTTTACGATCCGTCGGCGGGCCGCGTCCTCATCGACGGCGCCGACATCCGGTATTGCGATCCGCGCGAGCTGCGCGGCGCGGTCGCGCTGGTGCCGCAGGAGCCGGTGATCTTCGCGGCGAGCGTGCTGGAGAACGTGCGCTTCGGACGTCCGGCGGCGACGGATGGCGAAGTGCGCGCAGCGTGCGTCGCGGCGCAGGCGATGGAATTCATCGAGCGCCTGCCGCAAGGCATGGCCACCGACTTGGGCGAGCGCGGGGTGAAACTGTCCGGCGGCCAGCGCCAGCGCATCTCGATCGCGCGCGCATTGCTCGCGGACCGGCCGATCCTGCTGCTCGACGAAGCGACGAGCTCGCTCGACGCCGAAAGCGAGCGCCTCGTCGCCGCGGCGCTGGAGAAATTGGAGTCCGGCCGCACCACGCTCGTCATCGCGCACCGGCTGGCGACCGTGCGTCACGCCGACCGCATCATCGTGATCGATCGCGGGCGCATCCACTCGGTCGGCACGCATGAGGAGCTGCTGCGCGCGAATGGGCTTTACGCGCATCTCGCGCGCCTGCAGTTCGTCGCCGACGGCGAGATCGCGGCGTAGGCGCGCATGGTCAATCGACGCTTATTCCTCTTTGCCGCACTGTTCGCCTGGGCTGCGCTGGCGGGCGCCCAGCCGACGGTGCTGTACGAAAAACCCTCGCTCTTCGGCACCATCGTCGTGACGGAGGAGCAGGAGGGCGTGCGCGTATTGCGGTTTTCGCGCGGCGGCGCGCGCCAAAGCCTGGTGAAACCGGGCGATCCGGAATATCTCGGCTTGCCTTACGCGCCGGTCGTGTTCGTCGGACTCGCGTTGTGCGCGGAACCGCGCCGCATGCTGGTCGTCGGGCTCGGCGGCGGCACGCTGCCCATGTTCCTGCGCAGGCACTACCCGGACGCGGTGATCGACGCGGTGGACATCGATCCCGACGTGGTCGACGTGGCAAAGCGGTTCTTCGGTTTCCGCGAGGATGGCGGCATGCGCGCCCACGTCGACGACGGGCGGCGGTTCATCGAGCAGGCGCAGCGGCCGTATGACGCGATTTTCCTCGATGCTTTCGCCAGCACCGAATTGCCGGCCCACCTGACCACGCAGGAATTTCTGCGCGCCGTGCGGCGCGCGGTCAAGCCCGACGGCGTCGTGATCGGCAACCTGTGGGGCCGCAACTCCAACCCGCTGTTCGATGCCATGGTGCGCACGTATCAGGAAGTATTCGAAGAGCTGCTGATCCTCGACGTGCGCGGCGCCGACAACAAGATACTGCTCGCCCTGCCGCGCGTGCAGCCGCTAAGCCGCGTCGAGCTGGTGGAACGGGCGCGCGGGGTATCGACGGCGAAACGGTTCCGTTTCGACATGGGCGAGCTCGCCGGCTACGGTTACTTCCGGGCCGACTTGAAAAACGAGAAACAGCGCGTATTGCGGGATCCTGAGCAACCGCGTTAGGAAACGCGGAGTTGCGGCGCAGCAAGCATTATTTTTTTGCCGCCCTGGCGTTTTCTTCCGCTTTCTTTTTCGTCTTCGGTTCCTTCATCACGGCGCTGGCGATTTTGAACGCCGAGGCGGCTTTGGGAAAGCCGCAGTAGGTGGATAGATGCAGCAAGAGCTCCCGCAGCTCGACTTCGGTCACGCCGTTGCTGACTGCCGCACGCACGTGCTTTTCGATTTCGTCGGGCACGTTGAGCGCGACAAGGGCGCTCAACGTCGCGATGCTGCGCGCGCGGGCGTCGAGACCGGGACGCGACCACAGCAGTCCCCACGCCGCCTGCACGCCGTGCTGCCACATCGGGCGCTGGAATTCGTCGTTCATGCGCACCGCGGCATCCGCCTCGACGACCGCATCGCCGAATGCCTGGCGGCGGATTTCGTAGCCCCTGGCGAAGAGCTCGTCTTTCATCAGTTCTTTGAGTTTGTCTTCCATGACGGGTCCTTATAAGTCTGTATCAGCCGCCGCTGCGCTTGAGCAGCTCGGTGTACTGGTTCGCGCCGCGCGTGATGAAGGTATTCACGTGCACGTTGAACCAGCGCACGCCTTTGCCGAGGAAATACGGCATGCGCTTTTCCCAGTTGGTCATCACGTTGAGCCCCACCGTCTTGCGGCCTTTGAGGATGCGCGCGATCGCGTCGTCCACGAGGGCGACGACCTTCGGATGCTCGGGCTCGCCGGGACAGCCGGCGGCCACCGCGACGTCGTTGGTGCCGATGTTGATTACGTCGATGCCGGGCACCTCGGCGATTTCGCCGATGTTCGCGATGGCGGCCGGCGTCTCGACCATGATGACGACGATCTTGTCGGCGTGGTCTTTCGGGCGCGCGTAGCGCACGACGTCGAGCATCGCGCGCGCGGTTTTCGCGTCTTCGACGTGCGGAACCTTGATGCCGCCGACGCCGCAATCGAGATAGCGTGTGATGAGCCCCGGATCGTTCATCCACGGCCGCGCGACCGACGTGATGCCCGCCGCGCGCGCGGCGCGCGCCATCTCCTCGATGCGCTCGAAATCGTAGCTCTGGCGCTCGGCATCGATGAACGCAACGTCGAGACCGAACGCGGCGACGTATTCGAGCAGGCGCGGCGACGCATAATCCGGGTTGAACATCGTGACCACTTCGCCCGCGGCGAGCTTCTGCTTGACCTTGTTCATTGCGGCTCCTGTTGTAAGTCCGTTGTCGCGCCGGCTAATTCGGCTCGGCCTTGATGCCCGCCGACTTGATCACTTTGGCCCAGCGCGCCGCGTCGGCGCGCACGAACGCGTTGAATTCGTCGACCGTGAGCCTGCTCGTTTCCGCGCCCTCGTTGTAAAGGCGCTCGCGCACGTCGGTCAGCGCAAGGATGCGGATCACTTCGCCATTCAGTTTCGCGATGATGTCTTTCGGCAGCGCCGCGGGCCCGAACAAGCCGAACCACGTCGTTACTTCGTAGCCGGGCACGCCGGCTTCGGCGACGGTCGGCAGATCGGCCACGATTTGCGAGCGCCGCGGCGTCGAGACTGCGAGCGCGCGCAGGCGCTGCGCTTTCACCTGCTGCAGCACCGCCGCCGTCGAGGCGAAAGTCAGATCGATTTGACCGGCGATTACAGCCGTCACGCTGGGCGCCACGCCCTTGAACGGGACATGCGTCATCTGCGTGCCGGTCATTACCTTGAACAACTCGGCCGCGAGATGCGCAGGGGAGCCGCCGCCGCCCGAACCGTGATTCAGCCGGTTCGGCGCGGCCCTGGCCACCGCGATCAATTCCTTCACCGAGTGCGCGGGCACCGACGGATGCACGACCAGGATCAACGGCGATGTCGCGAACAGCGCGATCGGCGCGAGTTCCTTTAACGGATCGTGGCCCGAGTCGGGATAGAGATTCTGGTTGATGACCATCTGGCCCGCGGTCGCGAGGATCAGCGTATAGCCGTCCGGCGCCGATTTCGCAGTGATGTCGTTGCCGATAGTGCCGCCGGCGCCCGGCCGGTTTTCAATCACCACCGGCTGCTTCCAGCTCTCGGAAATTTTCTGGCCCAGCAGGCGCGCGAATAAATCGGTGCCGCCGCCGGCGGTTTGCGCGGCGATGATGCGGATCGGCTTGGCGGGATAAGTTTGTGCGTTGGCCAGCGACGCGATGAGCGCGACCGCGGCGCCGATGCAGCACGAAAATGAGCGGCGCGACAATGCGGAATTCAAGATTAGAATACCATCCGAAATAGCGGTAGAAGAGAAAGCGGACCGTCCAATAGCACAGCCCGGAGGAGTATAGCAATGTCACTCGTAAAGACGCAGGCGCCCCTGAAAATGGTGCCGAAGAACGTCGTCAAACAGGACGTGACGATGGCGACGATCAAAGCGATGGCGGAACGCGTGAAAAACTGGGGCAAGTGGGGCACCGACGACGAGTTGGGCACGCTCAATTACGTGGGGCCGGCTGCTCGCCTGCAAGCCGCGGCGCTGGTGAAGAAGGGCATATCGTATTCGCTCGGGCTCAACTTCGACCAGGAAGGCCCGCAGCGCACCGGCTGGGGCGGGCGCTTCAATCCTATCCACACGATGCTTGCGACGGGCACCGATGCAGTCGCGGGCCGCCACGACAAGGCGGGCCTGCGCTACGCCGACGACATGGTGACGATGCCGCTGCAGTGCGGCACGCAATGGGACGGGCTCGGTCATATTTTCTACGGCGAGCACATGTGGAACGGCTATGACGCCCGGCTTGTCGATTCGACCGGCGCCAAGAAAAACGGCATCCATAAGGCGCGCGCGGGCATGATAGGCCGCGGCGTGCTGCTCGACATCCCGCGCTTCAGAGGCGGCGATTACCTCGAGGACGGCTACGGCATCGGCAACGACGAGCTCGATCAATGCGCGAAAGCGCAGGGAGTGGAAGTGCGGCCCGGCGATTTCGTCATCGTGCGCACCGGGCAGATGGAGCACTGCCTCGCGCGCGGCGACTGGGGCGCTTATGCAGCCGGCGATGCGCCGGGATTGCGCTTCGAAACCGCCGAGTGGATACACCGCAAGCAAATCGCGGCGATCTGCCTCGACACGTGGGGCTGCGAAGTGCGTCCGAACGAGAGCACCGAAGCGTTCCAGCCGTGGCACTGGATCGTGATTCCGATGATCGGCATCTGGATGGGCGAAATTTTCTATCTGAAGGATCTGGCCGACGACTGCGCGAAGGACAAGGTCTACGAGTTCCTGTTCTGCGCGCCGGTGCTGCCGATCACCGGCGCGGTCGGCTCGCCGATCAATCCGATCGTGTTGAAGTGATTTATCGGAAGACATTTTAAACACTGCTAAGAAAGTAGAGCCTTGACGAATCAACGCATGCCCCTGGTATTTTTCGGCCACGGCAGCCCGATGAACGCGCTCGGGTACAACCGGTATACCCAGGCGTGGCGCGACTTTGGCCGCAGGGCGCCGCGCCCGACCGCGATACTCGCTATCTCGGCGCATTGGTACGTGCCCGGCACGGCGGTAACGGCGATGCCTAAGCCGCCGACCATTCATGATTTCGGCGGTTTTCCGCGCGCGCTGTCCGAGTTCCAGTATCCGGCGCCGGGCAGCCCCGCGCTCGCGCAGCGCGTGCGCGAACTGCTGGCGCCCCTGCCGGCCCGCGCCGACGACAAGTGGGGGCTCGATCACGGCACGTGGTCGGTGCTCGCGCATGTCTATCCGCAGGCGGACATACCGGTCGTGCAGCTCAGCATCGATTCCACGCGCCATCCGGCATTCCATTACGAGCTCGGCAAGCAGCTCGCGCCTTTACGCGATGAAGGCGTCCTGATCGCGGGCTTCGGCAACGTCGTGCACAACCTGGGCAAGCTCAACTGGAAAGAAGATGCGCCGGCGCTCGATTGGGCGAAGCGCTTCAGCGACGCCGTGCGCGAGCGGATCGAAAAGCACGATCACCAGCCGCTGGTCGGCTACGAAAGCCTTGGCGACGATGCGCGGCCGTCGATTCCGACGCCCGAGCATTACCTGCCGCTGCTCTATATTCTTGGCCTGCAGCCGGAAAACGAGCCGGTGACCATCCTGGTCGACGGCATTCAGAATGCGTCGATCAGCATGTTGTCGGTGGTGATCGGCAAGTGGAACGATGATAAATAAATCGCGAGCTTTGCGAGGCTCGGCGGGAATGGGGCATCGCGACACGAGTGTGCGTACTTACCGCGGCGTCGGCGCTTAGCGTCCCCGCTGCATATGGGCAATCCTATCCCACCAAGCCCATCCGCCTCATCATAGCGAACACGACCGGCACCTCGGTCGACACGCTCGCCCGCGTGCTGGGCGTGCGTCTCGGCGAAGAACTGGGACAGCAGGTCGTCTCGGACAATCGCGCCGGCGCCGGCGGCCTGATCGGCGCGGAAATCGTCGCCAACTCGCCGCCCGACGGGTACACGCTGCTCATCAGCTCGACCGGCATGCAGGTGATTACGCCGCAGATTTACAAGAAGCTCAATTACGATCCGGTCAAAAGTTTCGCGCCGCTGTCGCTGTTCGCAGTTACCCAGAACATCCTCGTCGTCAATCCGACGCTGCCGGTCAACAGCGTGAAGGAATTGATCGCGTACGCGAAGGCGAATCCGGGCAAGCTCAACATGTCGAACGCGGGTTCCGGTTTTCAGAGCCATCTCGCCGGCGTGCTGTTCGTGCATGCGACCGGCATCGACGTGCACCAGGTGCCGTACAAAGGCGGCGCGTCGCTGATCGCGGTGATCGCCAACGAATCGCAGTTCACGATTGCGCCGAGCCCGGCGGTAATGGCGCACGTGCGCTCCGGCCGCATGCGTGCGCTCGCGAGCGGCGGCGAAAAGCGCTCGCCGCAGACGCCGGACCTGCCGACGATCAGCGAAGCAGGCGTGCCGGGTTACGTGTCGACCGGATGGGCCGGCTTGATGGCGCCGAAAGGCGTCGCGAAGCCCATATTCGACAAGCTCTATGCATCACTCGTGAAAGTCGTCAACCAGCCGGCGACCCGCGAGCTGCTCGAGCGCCAGGGCGGCGATCCGGTAACCACCACGCCTGCCGAATTCATCAAGCTCATCAACGAGGAATACGCGCGCTTCGGCGAAGCGATCAAGCTCGCGAATCTGAAAGTCGAGTAGTCCAACGCGGGTCCGGCGGTTTTCGCCGCGCGCGCCATTGCGTTAAACTCCGCAGTCCAATTCAGAACACTCAAGGGGAGCCGCAGCATGCTGGTCGTCGATTCGCAAGTTCATATCTGGGGCGCTGACACGCCTGAGCGGCCATGGCCCAAGCGCGCGCCGCCGCAGCGCCCGATTCCGCTGGGCGCCGACGACCTGTTGCGCGAAATGAACGAAGCGGGCGTGGACCGCGTAATCATCGTGCCGCCGTCGTGGGAAGGCGATCGCAACGATCTCGGTGTCGCCGCCGCGGCCGCGCATCCGAACCGCTATGCCGTGATGGGCCGGCTCGACCCGCAGGATCCGAAGTCGCGCGGCCAGCTCGCCACGTGGCGCAAGCAGCCCGGCATGCTCGGTTTGCGTTTTACGTTTCATATCCCCGAGCTCGTGACGCTGCTCACCGAAGGGCATATGGACTGGGTGTGGGGCGACGCGGAGAAATACGGCGTGCCGATTTACGTATTGGTGCCGCAGCCGCTGGTGCACCTGATCGACAAGGTCGCGCAGAAATATCCGGGTCTCAAGCTCACGATGGATCATCTGTCCATTCCGAGCGGCAAGAAAGACGCGGAGGCCTTCAAGGATCTCGATCTGCTGCTCGCAATCGCGAAGCGTCCGAATGTCGCCGCCAAAGTCAGCGCCCTGCCGTGCTATTCGACGGCGAAGTACCCGTATACCGAATTGCACGGCCATATCCGCCGTGCATACGACGCATTCGGCCCGCAGCGCCTGTTCTGGGGCTCGGACCAGTCGCGTTCGCCGATTCCGTACCGCCAGCAGGTCACGATGTTCACCGAAGAAATTCCGTGGCTCACCGCGAACGACAAGGACTGGATCATGGGCCGCGGGGTGTGCGAATGGCTCGGGTGGAAGATCTGATCATGGCGACGAAGAAAAAGCAGTCGGTAAAAGAATCCGCCGTCGCCGGCGCCGCACGATCCGCACCGCGTGATGCAGAACGGCGTCGCGCGCACGCTCGGCATGCGCATCCTGTCGATGTCGAAGAAAAAGATCGTCGCCGAAATGCCCATCGACGAGCGCCACATGAACCGCAACGGACGCGTGAATGGCGGCGCTTTGATGGCGTTCGCCGATGCGATGGGCGCGGTCGGCACGGTTTACAACCTGCCGCCGGGACACCTGACGACCACGCTCGAATCGAAGACCAACTTCTTCGTGGCCGGCGCGGGCCCCGTTATCAAGGGCGAGTCCAGGCCGCTGCATCTCGGGCGCAGCACCAACGTGTGGCAAACGACGCTCAAGAATGCGGACGGCCGCGTGGTGGCGATCGTCACCCAGACGCAGATGGTGCTGGCGCCGCGGCCGGACGCCGGCGGCGCGAAGAAGTAGGCAGCGCGCTTTGCGTGGCGAAGAATTCATGCCGTGCAAGCTCGTGACGCCGCTTGCGAAATTCGCCGTGCTGGCCGCAGCGCTCGCGGGCTTTATCGACGCGCGTGCGCAGACTTATCCGGTCAAGCCGATCCGCCTTATCGTATCCGTGCAGCCCGGCGGCAACCTCGACCTGATGGGGCGCTCGGTAGCTGATTATCTGAGCGGCGGGCTCGGTCAGCGCATGTATGTCGAGAACCGGCCGGGCGCCAACAGCACGATAGGGCTCGCGGCGCTCGCGCGCGCGGCTCCGGACGGTTATACGTTCGCCATGATGGCGCAGAGCGGGCTGATCGCGGCTATGCTCATGAAGGCTCCGCCGTACGATCCGCTGCGGGATTTCGCCGGCGTCAGCGTTATCGCCACCCTGCCGCAGCTGCTGGTCGTGCATCGCTCGCTGCCGGTGACGAATGTCAAAGCCCTCATTGCGCTCGCCAAAGCGCGGCCCGGCGAACTCAACTGCAGCTCGTCGGGCAACGGCTCCGGGTCGCACCTGGCGCTCGAGCTCTTCAACAAGATGGCGGGCGTGCGCATCACGCGCATCCCGTACAACGGCGACGGCCCGGCGATCATCGATCTGCTCGGCGGGCAGGTGCCGTTGAAATTCGACAACATGAGCACGTCGCTCACGCATGTGCGCGCAGGCCGGTTGCGCGCAATCGGCATCACGAGCCCGGTGCGCAGTGCGCTGCTGCCTGACGTGCCGGCTATCAGCGAGACGGTGCCCGGCTACCAGATGAGCATCTTCAACGGCGTGATCGCGCCGGCCGGGACGCCACCGGAGATACTCGCGCGCGTGCACGCGGAAATTGCGAAATTCGCGACGGCGCCCGACGTCCGCAGCCGGTTCGCGGCACAGGGCGTCGAATTGCAGGCGAGCAGCGACCCGGCGGAGTTCACGGCTTCGCTCAAGAGCGAATACACGAAATGGGCGAAAGTCCTCGACGACGCCGGCATCAAGCCCGAATGAGCGGGGCGGCGGGCGACGACAGGGCGAGTTCGGCGCTGCCAGCCGGCGGGGCGAAGGACTCGATGACCGGACCGCCCAATTTCTTCGAAGCTTTAACGCCATTTCAGCACACGCGCGACAGCTTCGACAGTCGCTATTACCGTCCGGCACCCGACGACTGGCTGCTCGCGGTGACACGGCCTGCGGCGCCTGAAGATGGCAAGGCGCGCACCAAAAAGAGGCAAGGTACGGGCAGGGGTTGACTGACCTAAAGGCTAATTGACAGCCACCCGTCACGCGCGCATTGTTTGCGCCTTACGCGACGATTCCGCAGGGAGCGCGCAACGTCCGCGGGAGCGCCTGCGGCTTGTACGAACGCGAGAATGCCGCGAACTTTTGCGTCACAGCGTTCACTCGTTTCGCCATGCACAAACCGACCAGGCTCGAAGAACGTCCTCCGTTCGATCGTATCGCCCTGCTGCTGCAGGGCGGCGGCGCGCTGGGGTCATACCAGGCGGGCGTATACGAGGCCCTGGCCGAAGCGAACCTCCATCCAGACTGGGTCGCCGGGATTTCGATCGGCGCCATCAATTCGGCGCTGATCGCGGGCAATGCACCCGACAAGCGCGTCGCAAAACTGCGCGAATTCTGGGAAGCGATCACCACCGCCCCTTTCGGGGTGCCGACCCTCCACTCGGTCGAGATCAAGGACGAGCGCGCTCACCGCTTCGTCAATCAGATGCGATCGATTGGCACCTTGTTCGGCGGCGCCCCCGGTTTCTTCGCGCCGCGCATGCCGCCGCCCTACCTGCATCCGCCCGGCAGCGCGGGCGCCCTGAGCTACTATGACGTCGCCCCGCTGAAGGCAACGCTCGAGCGCCTGGTCGATTTCGACCGCATCAACGGCGGCGAAATGCGTTTCAGCGTCGGCGCGGTGAACGTGCACACCGGCAATTTCACCTGCTTCGACAGCACCACCCACCGTATCGGCCCGTCGCACGTCATGGCGAGCGGCGCGCTGCCGCCCGGATTTCCGTCGACCGAAATCGACGGCCAGCACTACTGGGACGGCGGCCTCGTTTCGAACACGCCGCTGGATTGGGTGCTCGACAGCAGGCCGCGCAAGGATACGCTCGCCATCCAGATCGATTTGTGGAACGCGCGCGGCAGCATGCCGCGCGATCTCAACGAGGCCGACCTGCGCCAGAAGGAAATCCGCTTTTCCAGCCGCACGCGGAAGAGCACCGACCAGTTCAAGAAAACGCAGATGCTGCGTCGCGCATTCGTGCAGCTTCTCAAGCAGCTTCCCGCCGAACTCCTGAATGAACCGCACACGCAGTTGCTCGCGCAGGAGGCCGACGAGCATGTCTTCAACATTGTCCACATGATCTACCGTGCCAGGAACTACGAAGGCTCGTCCAAGGACTATGAGTTCTCCCGACGCACGATGGAGGAGCACTGGCAGGCGGGTTATGCCGACGCCGCACACACGCTGCGCCATCCCGAGGTGCTGCAGCGGCCGGACGACCCGTCGGGAGTCCGCACTTTCGACCTCGGTCGCCATCGGCAGGAATAGAAACGTCGTGAACCTTATCGCCTGCCCGAACCAGAAAGGCCATCCGACATGAAGGAAGCAGAAGTCCGCAGCAGCGCCTATGCGATGCCGCTGACGAGCCCGGCCTATCCGATCGGTCCCTATCGCTTTTATCATCGCGAATTTCTGATCATCACGTACCGCACCGATCCCAGAAATCTGCGCGCGCTGGTGCCGGAACCGCTCAAGGTCGAAGAGCCGCTGGTGAAGTTTGAATTCATCCGCATGCCGGATTCGACCGGATTCGGGGACTATAGCGAGAGCGGGCAGGTCGTTCCCGTCTCATTCCAGGGTCGCAAGGGCGGCTACACCCACTGCATGTTCCTCAACGACCATCCACCCATCGCTGGTGGCCGTGAGCTGTGGGGCTTTCCCAAGAAGCTCGCAGAGCCGACCCTACAAGACAGAGATAGACACACTGGTCGGCACGCTGGACTACGGGCCGCAGCGTATTGCTATCGGCACCATGGGCTACAAGCACAAGCAGGCCGACCTGGCTGCAGTCAAAGCGTCGCTCGCTGCGCCCAACTTCCTGCTCAAGATCATGCCGCATGTCGATGGCACGCCGCGCATCTGCGAGCTGGTCGAATACCACCTGACGGACGTCGATCTGAAAGGCTGCTGGACCGGGCCGGCTCAACTCACGTTGTTTTCCCATGCCTTGGCACCGCTGGCCGAACTCCCGGTGCTGGAGATCGTGTCCGGGATGCACATCATCGCCGACCTGACGCTCGGGCTCGGAAAGGTCGTGCATGACTATCTGAAGCCGTAACCTGCAAACCGTGAAAGGACATCCCATGCGTCTCAAGGACAAAGTCGCGATCATCACCGGTGCGGCCAGTGGAATCGGCAAGGAAATCGCCATCTTGTTCGCCCGAGAAGGCGCCAAGGTCGCCATCGCGGACCTCAGTCAGAAGGCGGCCGATGCCACTGCCCGGGAGATTGATCCGAGCGGCAAGCGTGCCATCGGCGTCGCCATGGATGTCGCCAACGAAGAACAAGTGGACGTCGGCACCGCCAAAGTGATCAAGACCTTCGGCGCGCTTGACGTTCTGGTCAGCAACGCCGGCATCCAGATCGTCGCGCCGCTCGTCGACTTCGAATTCGCCAAATGGAAGAAGCTGCTGGCGATCCATCTCGACGGCGCGTTCCTCACCACGCGCGCCGCGCTGCGCCAGATGTACAAGCAGAAAAGCGGCAGCATCATCTACATGGGTTCGGTGCACTCCAAGGAGGCCTCGGTGCTCAAGGCCCCCTATGTCACCGCCAAGCATGGGCTGATTGGTCTTGCGAAAGTGGTCGCCAAGGAGGGTGCCGCGCACGGCGTGCGCGCCAATGTGATCTGTCCCGGCTTCGTGCGTACGCCCCTGGTCGACAAGCAGATCCCGGAGCAGGCCAAGGAACTCGGCATTTCCGAGCAGGACGTCATCAAGAACGTGATGCTGAAGGAGACCGTGGACGGCGAATTTACGACGGTCGATGACGTGGCCGAGACTGCGCTCTTCCTGGCTTCCTTCGGGTCGAACGCTCTGACCGGCCAATCCTGATCGTCAGCCACGGATGGTTCATGAACTAGACCGGAGCGGCCGGAATTGCGCCGCGCCCGTGCGCTGGAACAAGGGGGAGTCGACATGCTCAATCCGATTTCACGCTTTACCGCGGCCGGCGTCCTGGCCGTCGCCGCCGTATCCTTGGTGGTCCCCGCGGTCGCGCAACAGACGCAGGTCCAGCGCGGCGAATACCTGGCGCGCGCCGGGGATTGCGTTTCGTGCCACACCACGAAGGGCGGCGCGGCGTATGCGGGCGGCTTGCGCATGGATACGCCATTCGGCTACCTGCTGTCGCCGAACATCACGCCCGACGCAGAGACCGGCATCGGGCGCTGGTCGACCGACGAGTTCTACCGTGCCATGCACGACGGCGTAAACAAGCGCGGCCAGGACATGTTTCCCGTGATGCCCTTCGATTTTTATACGAAGGTCACGCGCGAGGACAGCGACGCGATCTACGCCTATCTGCGCAGCGTGAAAGCGGTGCGCAGTGCCGTGGACATCAATCACCTGCGGTTTCCGTTCAACCAGCGCTGGTCGATGCTCGTCTGGCGCGAGCTTTACTTCGACGAGGCGACGGTCAAGGCTGACCCCGCCAGGTCGGCGGCGTGGAATCGCGGCGCGTACCTGGTCGAAGGCCTCGGCCATTGCAGCTCGTGCCACTCGCCGCGCAACGCGCTAGGCGGGATCGAGAAAAAGGATGCGTATACCGGCGCGACGATCGACGGCTGGTTCGCGCTGAATCTCACTTCGAACCTGCACACGGGGCTGGGCAACTGGACGGCCAAGGAGATTGCGACGTACCTGAAAACCGGCGCTTACAAGGGCAAGACAACTACGTTCGGGCCGATGGCCGAGGTCGTGCAGAACAGCCTCAAATATCTGACCGATGCCGACCTGCAGGCAATGGCCGAGTACTTGAAGTCGATCCCGCCGAATTCATCGTTGCGAACCGGCCGGCCGGCGCCGGACGAATCTCGCCAGCGCGGCGCCGCGCTGTACCTGGATCATTGCGCGGGCTGCCACCAGTCGAAAGGACGCGGCATCTCCGGCGTGTTTCCGCCGCTCGCCGGCAACGGTGCAGTCATCGCGCCCGATCCGGCCAACATATTCAAGGTCGTGCTCGACGGCATTCCTGCGCGCGGCGGTTATATCCCGATGCCGCCTTTCGCCGCGCAGTTGAGCGATCAGCAGATCGCCGACATCGCCAACTACGCGCGCACCAGCTGGGGCAACAGCGCCACGCCGAGCGCTACGGCGGCCGCGGTTGCTAAACTGCGCGGGGCGACGAATTGAATCGGGCTTGCCCTGCGCGTCGTGGCTCGCTGTGCTCCCGCCGGATCAGCCACTTTTCGCCTGACTTCACCAGGGTGAGCGTCTTCGTTGCCGAACCGCAGCGCATGCGCGACGAGGACATCGGGTGGGGGCGGGTCCGCCGCGCAGGCTTGGTGCAACCAGAGCGCAGCCAGCAGGAGCAGCGCGCAGCTATGCTTGTGGGTCAACCGTAACGCCCTTGTGCCGGAAAAGTGACGCGAATATACCCGAAGCTCTTCCGGTGATTCAATATGTCGGGCGCAGTGTTACTTGTCACCGATCACTTTTTTCCATTTGGCGTAATCGGCTTTGATGAGCGCCGCGAATTCCTGCGGTGTCGAGGGCGCGGGGTTGAGTCCCTGGCTGCGGGAGCTGCGCGCGACCTCGGGGTCGCTCAATGTTGCGCGCATGAGCTGGTTGAGCCGGTCGATGACGGTCGACGGCGTACCCGCCGGCGCGAGCAGGCCGAACCAGAACGTCGCGTCGTAATTCCTGACGCCCGCCTCGTGCATCGACGGCACATCGGGCAGGCTCGGGTCGCGATTGCGGCTCGTCACCGCCAGTATCCTGATGCGGCTGCGCATGGTGCCGGCGGTGGTTGAACTCATGAGTCCCAACTCCAGTTCGCCGCCCAGCACCGCGGTCAGAATGTCGCTGCCGCCCTTGTACGGCCATGTGTCAAGACCGCTCCGGTCATCGCCTGCAGCATTTCGCCGGACAGGTGCCCGACCGAGCCCACTCCCTGCGTCGCATAACGCAGTTGTCCGGGCATTTCTTTCGCCAGCGCGACGAGTTGCTCGACGGAGGTCAGCGCGGAGTCGTTGCGCACGACCAGCGCATTGCAAAAGGTCACCGCGAGCCCGATGGGGGCAAACGCGGTCGCGGCGTTGTAGGGCAGGTTCTTCTCGATGATCTGGCTGATCGTCAGCGCGCCGGGACTCGACCATAGCAGCGTGTAGCCGTCGGCCGGGGCGCGCGCGACGATCTGCGCCGCGATGCTGCCGCCGGCGCCCCCGCGGTTCTCGACGACGATCGTGGCGCCCAGCGCTTCGCTCATGCGCGTCGCGATGCTGCGAGCCGATGCATCCGCGCTGCCGCCGGCGGTAAAACCGACGAGGAGCCGGATCGGTTTCACGGGATAGTTCCCTGCGCTGGCGCAGGCATCGCGCACAGCATGAACAGCGTCGCGGTTGCGGCGTGTGCAAACATTGCGTTCACCGTGAATTCTGC
>CAWDSF010000020.1:0-1119744 GCA_963804885.1 uncultured beta proteobacterium | reverse complement strand
ACCAGGCACTTCTTATGGTCGATGTGATGCTGGAATTCATCGCGGTAACATTTGATGAACGCGCGCACCGGCATCGCCGCCGCATCGCCGAGCGCGCAGATGGTGCGGCCCTGGATGTTGTCGGCGACGTTGTTCAACAGATCGAGGTCTTCGGGCTTGCCCTTGCCATGCTCGATGCGGTCGACCATGCGATACAGCCAGCCGGTGCCTTCGCGGCACGGCGTGCACTGGCCGCACGATTCCTCGTAATAGAAATACGCGAGGCGCAGCAGGCACTTCACCATGCAGCGCGTCTCGTCCATCACGATCACCGCACCCGAGCCAAGCATCGAGCCGGCCTTGGCGATCGAGTCGTAATCCATGTCGGTCGCCATCATGACGTCGGCCGGCAGCACCGGCATGCTCGAGCCGCCGGGGATCACCGCCTTCAACTTTTTGCCACCGCGCATGCCGCCGGCCATTTCGAGCAGTTGCGCGAACGGCGTGCCCAGCTTCACTTCGTAGTTGCCGGGCCGCGCGACGTCGCCCGACACCGAAAAAATCTTGGTTCCGCCGTTGTTCGGCCGGCCGAGCCCGAGGAACGCGTCGGCGCCGTTGTTGATGATCCAAGGCACCGCGGCAAACGTCTCGGTATTGTTGATCGTGGTCGGCTTGCCGTAGAGCCCGAAGCTCGCCGGGAACGGCGGCTTGAAGCGCGGCTGGCCTTTCTTGCCTTCGAGCGACTCGAGCAGCGCCGTTTCCTCGCCGCAGATGTAGGCGCCCCACCCGTGGTGGTTGTGGAGCTCGAAGCTGAATTCGGAGCCGAGGATGTTCCTGCCGATATAGCCCGCGGCGCGCGCCTCGGCGAGCGCTTCTTCCATGCGCTCGTAAACGTCCCAGATTTCGCCGTGTATGTAGTTGTAGCCGACCGCGGTGCCCATCGCGTACGCGCCGATCGCCATGCCCTCGATCAGGATGTGCGGGTTGTAGCGCATGATGTCGCGGTCTTTGAACGTGCCGGGCTCGCCCTCGTCGGAATTGCACACGAGATATTTGGCGCCCGTATACCCTTTCGGCATGAAGCTCCACTTAAGCCCCGTCGGAAAGCCCGCGCCGCCGCGGCCGCGCAGCGCGGATTTCTTGACTTCCGCGACGACCTGCTCGGGCGGAATTTTCTCGGCCAGGATCTTTTTCAGCGCTGAGTAACCGCCGCGCGCGAGGTAGTCCTGCAGGCGCCAGTTGGCACCCGTGATGCCTTTCATGATCACGGCATCGGGCCCGAACAAGTCGGCAGAGAACGGCGCGGCGGGCAGGCCCATTATTTCATCTCCTCGATGAGTTTATCGAGCTTGTCGGCGGTCATCGCGCACGCCATGCGCTTGTTGTTGACGAGCACCACCGGCGCGTCGCCGCAGGCGCCCAGGCATTCGGCTTCCTTCAGCGTGAACGCGCCGTCGGCAGTGGTTTCGCCGAACCCGATGCCGAGCTTCTGCTTCAAATGTTCCGCAGCCGCGTTAGCGCCCTGCAGCGCGCACGGTAGGTTGGTGCAGATCGCAAGCTTGCACTTGCCGACTGGCTTCAAGTCGTACATCGTGTAGAAGCTCGCGACCTCGTAGACCGCGATCGGCGGCATCCCGAGATACTGCGCGACGAAATCCATCGTCGCGGTCGACAACCAGCCTTTTTCGTCCTGCGCGATGGTCAGCGCCGCCATCACCGCCGATTGTTTCTGGTCGGGCGGATACTTGGCGACCGCCTGGTCGATGCGCTCGAGCGCTGCGGGACTCAATAGGAGGGGCGCGTTCATCGCATTCGTCCGTATCATCGGTCAATCTCGCCGAACACGATGTCCTGCGTGCCGATAATCGCGACCACGTCGGCGATCATATGGCCGCGCACCATTTCGTCGAGCGCCGACAGGTGCACGTAACCGGGCGCGCGAATTTTCACGCGATAGGGCTTGTTGGCGCCGTCGGACACGAGATAAATGCCGAATTCGCCCTTCGGATGTTCGATCCCCACGTAGGTCTCGCCCGGCGGCACGTACATGCCTTCGGTGAAGAGCTTGAAGTGGTGGATCAGCTCTTCCATGTTCGTCTTCATCGCCACGCGCGACGGTGGTGCTACCTTGTGGCTGTCAGTCATCACCGGCCCCGGGTTCTGGCGCAGCCAGTCGACGCACTGCTTGATGATGCGGTTGGACTGGCGGAATTCCTCGATGCGCACGAGATAGCGGTCGTAGCAATCGCCGGTGACGCCGACCGGAATGTCGAACTGCAGGCGGTCGTAGACTTCGTACGGCTGCTTCTTGCGCAGGTCCCATTCGACGCCCGAGCCGCGCAGCATCGGGCCAGTGAAACCCAGCGCCTTCGCGCGTTCGGGCGACACCACGCCGATGCCGACGGTGCGCTGCTTCCAGATGCGGTTGTCGGTGAGCAGCGTCTCGTAATCGTCGACGTAGCCGGGAAAGCGGCGCGTGAAATCCTCGATGAAGTCGAGCAGCGAGCCCTGGCGGTTTTCGTTGAGCTCCCGGACCGCTGCCTTGTTGTGGATCCGGCTCGCCTCGTACTGCGGCATCGTGTCGGGCAGATCGCGGTAGACGCCGCCCGGCCGGTAGTACGCCGCGTGCATGCGCGCGCCCGACACGGCCTCGTAGCAGTCCATCAGGTCTTCGCGCTCGCGGAACGCGTACAGGAAGACCGTCATCGCGCCGACGTCGAGCGCGTGCGCGCCGATCCACAAGAGGTGGTTCAGGATGCGCGTGATCTCGTCGAACATCACGCGGATGTACTGCGCGCGCAGCGGCACGTCGACGCCGAGCAGCTTCTCGATCGCCATCACGTACGCGTGCTCGTTGCACATCATCGACACGTAGTCGAGGCGGTCCATGTACGGCACCGACTGGATGAACGTGCGCGTGCTCGGCGAGCTTTTCGGTCGCGCGGTGCAGGAGGCCGATATGCGGGTCGGCGCGCTCGATCACTTCGCCGTCGAGCTCGAGCACCAGACGCAGCACTCCGTGCGCAGCCGGATGCTGCGGCCCGAAGTTCATCGTGTAGTTGCGGATCTCTGCCATCGACTTCAACCCTTGCGGAACCCTTCGCTGTCAGCGTAGTTTTCCTCGCGCACGATGCGCGGCACGATCTCGCGCGGCTCGATGGTGACGGGCTGGTAGATCACGCGCTGCTGGTCCGGGTCGTAGCGCATCTCGACGTTGCCGTAAATCGGGAAGTCCTTGCGGAACGGGTGGCCGATGAAGCCGTAATCGGTGAGCAGGCGGCGCAAATCGGGATGGCCGTCGAACACGATGCCGTACAGATCGAACGCTTCGCGCTCGTACCAGTTCGCGGCCGGCCACACGCCGATAACCGAATTGACCAGCGGAAAATCGTCGGCCGGGCAGAACACGCGCACGCGGACTCGACGGTTGTGCGTAAGGCTCAGCAGGTGGTAGACCGCCGCGAAGCGCGGCCCCGCATAACCCGAATAGTCGCTGTAATCGACGCCGCAAATGTCGATCAACTGCTCGAACCGCAGGTCCGCGTGGTCGCGCAACGCCGTCATGACTTCGAGCGCATCGCTTGCATTGACGACCAGCGTCACTTCGCCCAAAGCTTCCGAGACGGCGACGGTCCGCCCGCCAAGGGCCGCCTGGACGCTCTCGACGAGGGCCTGATTACGCGTGGTCATCTCGTGAACTCATTTCACCGGGCGATGGTGTTGGTGCGCTTGATCTTGTTCTGCAGCTGGATGATGCCGTAGAGCAGCGCTTCCGCGGTCGGCGGACAGCCCGGCACGTAAATATCGACGGGCACGATGCGGTCGCAGCCGCGCACCACCGAATACGAATAGTGATAGTAGCCGCCGCCGTTCGCGCACGAGCCCATCGAAATCACCCAGCGCGGCTCGGCCATCTGGTCGTACACCTTGCGCAGTGCCGGCGCCATCTTGTTGCACAGCGTGCCGGCGACGATCATCACGTCCGACTGGCGCGGGCTCGGGCGAAACACGATGCCGAAGCGGTCGAGATCGTAGCGCGACGCGCCCGCGTGCATCATCTCGACCGCGCAGCATGCGAGGCCGAACGTCATCGGCCACAGCGAGCCGGTGCGCGTCCAGTTGATCAGCGTGTCGACGCTGGTCACGACGAAGCCCTTTGTCCATTACGCCGCCGTCAGCCATAACGTGCCTTTCTCAACGCTAGTCCCACTCGAGCGCGCCCTTCTTCCACTCGTAGACGAAGCCGACGACGAGAATGGCGAGGAAGACGAGCATCGACAAGAGGCCGAACAAGCCGAGTTCGCGCAGCACGATCGCCCACGGAAAGAGGAAAGCAATCTCGAGATCGAACAGGATGAAGAGTATCGCCACCAGGTAATAGCGCACGTCGAACTTCATGCGCGCGTCCTCGAAAGCCTCGAAGCCGCATTCGTACGGTGAGAGCTTCTCGCTGTCCGGGCGATGCACGCCAAGCAGGCGGCTGATGCCGCTGCCCATGATGACCGGCGCCACGCCGAAGGCGGCGCCGACCACGAGAAACAGCAGAATCGGAAAATAGTTCTCTAACATCGGAGGCTTACTGAATCAGATTCGAATTGAAATTCGGAAGTTCAACGAAGTGGTCGCACCGCTCTCAACATACCCGCCTGACTGCACCTGCCGAGAATACACCCTGCCGCATTGTCACTAAGCCCGCAGCGCAAAGGCTTGATAATTATCAACTCCACATCTGAACTACTGGTGCCGACGGAGAGACTCGAACTCTCACGGCTTTCGCCACCGCCCCCTCAAGACGGCGTGTCTACCAATTCCACCACGTCGGCGTAAAAAACCGGTGAGGCGTAAGGGGTAAGGCGCGAGGGGAATTCAAAAGCACCAGCTCCGCCTCACGCCTCACGCTTCACGCCTGACCCACTATTTCGGTATGTCTTTCGTCTTCGAATCCGCATCGGCTGCCGGCTTGTCCGGCGACGGCGCCGGCACGTCTGCGGCAGGCCCCTTCGCTGGCGCCGTCGACGCAGGCGGCGTCGCCATCACGCCTTTGGAGGTGCCCTTGTGCGCGTAAAACCAGTGAGGCCGAGGCTGGTCAGGAAGAAGACCGTCGCGAGTATCGCGGTCGCGCGGCTCAGGAAATTCGCCGAGCCGGTCGCGCCGAACACGCTGCCCGAGGCGCCGCTGCCGAACGCTGCGCCCATGTCGGCGCCCTTGCCGTGCTGGAGCAGCACCAGCCCGATGATGCCGAGCGCTGCGATCACGTGTACCACCAGTACCAGAGTTTCCATAAGCCTCTCGCTAAAACGTCTATGCGACTGTCTAGCCGCGCCCGGCGGCCCGACAAATCGCCATGAATTCTTCCGCTACCAGCGACGCGCCGCCGATCAATCCGCCGTCGATGTCGGGCATCGCGAACAACTGGCCCGCATTCGCCGCCTTCACGCTGCCGCCGTACAGAATCACCAGCTTCGCCGCGATCGCCGGATCCTGCACCGCGACCGCTCGCGCGAATGAACGCATGCGCCGCCTGCGCCTGCTCGGGCGTCGCCGTCTTGCCCGTGCCGATCGCCCACACCGGCTCGTAAGCGATGACCGCCTTGCGCAATTCCGCCGCGCCCGCCGCCGCAATCACCGCATCGAGCTGCGCGCCGACCACCTGCTCCGTGTCGCCGCTCTCGCGCTCCTGCAAGCGTTTCGCCGACGCAGAAGATCGGCGTAAGCGCTTCGTGCAGCGCCGCGACATACTTCGCCGCGACTACCGCATTCGCTCTCGCCGAAGATCGCTGCGGCGTTCCGAATGGCCGACGATCGCGTAGCGGCAGTCGAACTCGCGCAGCATGCCCGCCGTACACCTCGCCGGTATACGCGCCGGCGCTCGAACTGGCTCACGTCCTGGCCGCCCCACGCGACCGGCGATCCCGCCAGTGCCTGCCGCACCTGATGCAGATAGGGATACGGCACGCACACCGCGCATTCGACATCCTGCAAGCCCGCCGCGGCGCTGCGTAATTGACCGAGCAACCGTTCGTTGGCAGCGAAATTGCCGTTGAACTTCCAGTTGCCAGCGACCAGCCTGCCACGCATCGAATTCCACCCGCTCAAAACGTTGCAATTTTACCGGTGTCGGTGTTCAGGGTCAACGTAAATCAGGTTGGGTGCAGCGCCCGAGCGCCTTGATTCAAGAAGGATTTTGGCGTTCCAGCCGCATCGTCTCGCAAGGCGCTGCAAGGCGCCGGAAACAACGTTGCGAGCGCGAAAAAATCGCGGGTCAGCGCGCGGCTTTGCGCACTGCCGCGGCGATGCTGTCGGCGAGTGCCGTCACTTGCGGGCGCGACTTGCCTTCGACCATCACCCGAATGACCGGCTCGGTACCCGATGCACGCAGCAGCACGCGGCCATTGGCGCCAAGCGCGTTGGTCGGCTTGCGCAACGGCCGCCTTCACGCCGCGGTCCGCGCCGAAGTCGAAGCTTGCGCGCGGTTCCACGTTGATCAGCACCTGCGGATATAGCTTCAGCCGCGGACGCTGCTTTGGCGAGCGTCGTCTTGTCCGCGCGCAGCGCGCCCAGCACCTGCAGCGCCGACACGATGCCGTCGCCGGTCGTGTGGTGGTCGAGGCAGATGATGTGCCCCGAATTCTCCGCCGCCGAGCTCCCAGCCGCGTTCCTGCAGCATCTCGAGCACGTAGCGGTCGCCGACCTTCGCGCGCGCGAACGGAATGCTCGAGCCGCGCGAGCGCGTGCTCGAGTGCCGAAGTTGGTCATCAGCGTGCCGACGACGCCGCCGCGCAACTGCGGGCGCTGCTGCATGCGATGGCTTCGCAATCACGTACAGCAGCTGGTCGCCGTCGTAGATCGTGCCCTCTGGCATCGACCATGACCAGCCGGTCGCCGTCGCCGTCGAACGCGATGCCGAGATCGGCACGCTCGCGCCTGACTGCCTCCTGCAGTGCCTGGGGATGCGTCGCGCCGCACTCTGCGTTGATGTTGAAGCCGTCGGGTTGATTGCCGATCGCGACCACGTCCGCGCCGAGCTCGTGGAACACGTGTTGCGCGATGTGATAGTCGCGCCGTGCGCGCTGTCGACCACGAGCTTCAGGCCGCGCAGATCGAGCTGCGTCGGAAACGTGCTCTTGCAGAACTCGATGTAGCGCCCGGCCGCATCGTCGATGCGGCGCACCTTGCCGAGTTGCGCCGACAGGCTGCATTGCAACGGTCGGGCGAGCTCGGTTTCGATCGCGGTCTCGACCTTGTCCGGCAGCTTGGCACCCGTCGCCGGAGAAGAACTTGATGCCGTTGTCGTCGTAAGGATTGTGCGAGGCGCTGATCACGATGCCGGCGGACAGGCGCAGTGCGCGCGTCAAGATACGCGACCGCCGGCGTCGGCATCGGTCCCACCAGCAGCACGTCGACGCCGGCCGCGCGACAGCCCCGCTTCGAGCGCCGATTCGAGCATGTAGCCCGAGATGCGCGTGTCCTTGCCGATCAGCACGGTGCGGCCGCGTTGCGCGCCTTGCCGACGCCGCGCGAGCACCTTGCCCGCGGCATAGCCCAGCTGCATGACGAAGTCCGGCGTGATCGGGGCGGTGCCCACGCGTGCCGCGCACGCCGTCCGTGCCGAAATATTTTCTGGTCATCGTTCCGTCACCGGGTTGACTGCGGTCCACACCGCCAAAGCATCGCGCGTCGCCGCGACATCGTGCACGCGCACGATGCGCGCGCCATTCTGCACCGCGATCAACGCCGCCGCGACGCTCGCATGCACGCGCTCGTCGACCTCGCGGCCCGTCAGCCGGCCGAGCATGCCTTTGCGCGACAGGCCGGCCAGCACGGCCGCGCCGGTCGTATCGAAGCGATCGAGCCGCCGCAGCAGCTCGAGATTGTGCTCCAGCGTCTTGCCGAAACCGAAGCCCGGATCGAGCACGATGCGGTCGGGCGCGATGCCAGCAGCATGGCGCGGCGCGCATCCGATCGCCGAGAAATTCCAGTACCTCGGCGACCACGTCGTCGTAATGCGGATCGGTCTGCATGTCGGCCGGCGTGCCCTGCATGTGCATGAGGCAGACGGCGACGCCGCTCTGCGCCACCGCCTCGAGCGCGCCGGGGGCCTGCAGCGCGTTGACGTCGTTGATCATCGATGCGCCCGCCGCGATCGCTTCGCGCATGAGCTCGGGCTTTTGCGTATCGATCGAGACCGGGACAGTGCCGCCGGCAAGTGCTCGAGCACCGGCAACACGCGCCGGCGCTCCTCCTCGAGCGCGACGCCGCCCGCGCCCGGACGCGTCGATTCGCCGCCAATGTCGATGAGGTCGGCGCCTTCGTCCACCAGCCGGCGCGCGTGGGCGAGCGCCGTGCTCGCGGTGGCGAAACTGCCGCCGTCGGAAAACGAATCGGGAGTGACATTGACGATCCCCATGATAAGGGGGCGCGCGAGCGACAGCCGGAATTTACCGCACTGAAGGTACATCGAGGCGTGTGAGGCAGGCAGAGCGTGAGCTGCCACTGCGAGAAGCGCGAAGATGTTACGCCTCACGCTCGCCCCTCTCCCTTCACTGCGCTCAGTTCGAGCGCGCTCAGGTTCCCTGCGCCGGTGCGGCGGTCGTGGCGGGACTCGGGGGCGGATCCTTCGGCGGCACGGCGGTCGCCGGCGTCACCGGCTTCGGCGGACGCGGCGCGCGTCCTTCCATGATGTCGTTGATCTGGTCGGCATCGATCGTCTCCCACTCGAGCAGCGTCTTGGCCATTTTCTCGACCTTCGTCGCGATTCTCTTCGATGAGCTTGCGCGCGACCGCGTACTGCTGATCGATGATGCGGCGCACCTCGGCGTCGACCTTCTGCATCGTCGCTTCCGACATGTTCTTGTGCGTGGTGACCGAGCGGCCGAGGAACACTTCGCCCTCGTTCTCGCCGTACACCATCGGGCCCAGCGCGTCCGACATGCCCCACTCCGTGACCATGCGGCGCGCCATGTCGGTCGCGTGCTGGAAGTCGTTGCTGGCACCCGTCGTCATCTGGTTGAGAAATACTTCTTCAGCGATGCGCCCGCCGAAGGACACCGAGATGTCCTGCAACAGGTGCTCGCGATCCTTGCCGTAGCGGTCCTGCTCCGGCAGCTGCACGTCACGCCCAGGGCGCGGCCGCGCGGGATGATCGTGACCTTGTGCACCGGATCGGCCTTCGGCAGCGAGCACGCGACGACCGCGTGCCCTGCTTCGTGATAGGCGGTGTTGATGCGCTCGTCTTCCGGCATCACCATCGAGCGCCGCTCGGCGCCCATGATGATCTTGTCCTTGGCGCGCTCGAAGTCGTCCATGTCGACCAGGCGCTTGTTCCTGCGCGCGGCGAACAGCGCGGCTTCGTTGACCAGGTTCGCGAGATCGGCGCCCGAGAAGCCGGGCGTGCCGCGCGCGATGATGTCGGCTTTGACGTCCGGCGCGACCGGCACCTTGCGCATGTGCACGAGCAGGATCTGCTCGCGGCCGCGAATGTCCGGCAGCGGCACCACGACCTGGCGGTCGAAGCGGCCCGGCCGCAGCAACGCGGGATCGAGCACGTCCGGGCGGTTGGTCGCCGCGATCACGATCACGCCGGCGGTGCCCTCGAAGCCGTCCATTTCGACGAGCAGCTGCGTTCAACGTCTGCTCGCGCTCGTCGTTGCCGCCGCCCAGGCCCGCGCCGCGCTGGCGGCCGACCGCGTCGATCTCATCGATGAACACGATGCACGGCGCATGCTTCTTCGCCTGCTCGAACATGTCGCGCACGCGCGCGGCGCCCACGCCGACGAACATCTCGACGAAGTCGGAGCCGGAAATGCTGAAGAACGGGACCTTGGCCTCGCCGGCGATCGCGCGCGCGAGCAGCGTCTTGCCGGTGCCCGGCGAACCGACCATCAGCACGCCGTTCGGAATGCGCCCGCCGAGTTTCTGGAACTTGCCCGGATCGCGCAGGAATTCGACGAGCTCCGCGACTTCTTCCTTCGCTTCCTCGCAGCCCGCGACGTCCGCGAAGGTCACCGTGTTGTTGTTTTCGTCCATCATGCGCGCGCGGCTCTTGCCGAACGAAAACGCGCCGCCGCGCCCGCCGCCCTGCATCTGGCGCATGAAGAATATCCAGACGCCGATCAGGAGCAGCATCGGGAACCACGAGATGAAGATGTTCATCAGGAACGACTGCTCTTCCTCGGGCTTCGCGTCGACCTTGACGCCGGCCTTCAAGAAGATCGCTGACCATCCACAAGTCCCCGAGCGTGCCGGGGCTGTACGTCACGTACTTGCGGTTGTCCTGGGCAACCCAGCGCACGGTGCGTCCCTCGACTTGCGCGGAGGTCACGCGGCCCTGCTTCACTTCGTCCATGAACTGGGAATACGGAATGACGCTTTGCGCGGCCTGGCGGCTGCTGAACTGATTGAACACCGTCATCAGCACCACGGCTATGACCAGCCAGATCGCCACATTTTTAATCAGATTATTCAACGTGAGTCCTTATGACTAGTGTGAGCTAACAACCGTATCTAGTTCAATTCTAAACCGATTTTCAGTCGATTGTTAGCGAGACCCGGCAGCGGGTTACGCTCCTAATCGAAGCTTACGCGCTAAGTCGCGGGGCGCAAAGCCGCCCCCGGCCTTTAATTCATTCAAAAAACGGCCTTACGCTCCTTGCCCAAGAGGTAGAGCTCGTTGCTGCGGCCGCGCGAAGCCTCCGGCTTGCGGGTCATCACGTGCATGAAACAGCTGCGCATTTCGCGCAAAAACTCCTGAAATCCCGAACCCTGGAACACTTTGACCAGCAAGCTGCCCCCCGGTTTCAAATGCTTGACGGCAAATTCGAGCGCGAGCTCAGCGAGATGCATCGCGCGCGCCTGGTCGCTCAAGGCGATACCGCTGATATTGGGCGACATATCGCTTAATACAAGGTCGATCGGCCGGCCGGCGAGTTCGCGCTCCAGCGCCTGCGCGACCGCCTCATCGCGAAAGTCGCCTTGCAGGAAGGTGACATTGCGCAGCGAGTCCATCGGCAGCAGATCGACGGCGATCACGCGGCCACCCGCGCCGGCTTTCGCCGCGGCAACCTGCGACCAGCCGCCGGGTGCCGCGCCGAGATCGACGACGACCATGCCCGGCTTCAGCAGCTTGTCGCGCGCCGCGACTTCGATCAACTTGTACGCCGCGCGCGAGCGATAACCCTCCGCCTTCGCGCGCTGCACGTAGACATCGTTGACGTGCTCCATCATCCACTGTTTGCTGGTCTTGGTTCGTTTCATCGGTTACGATGCCGCCATGATTCTTGACCTCACTTCCGCCGAGCGCCGCTCACTGCGCGCACGCGCGCACGCGCTCCATCCCGTGGTCATGGTCGGCGATGGCGGGCTCACCACCCCGGTGATGAACGAAATCCACCGCAACCTCGTCAGCCACGAGCTCATCAAGATCCGCGTGATGGCCGCCGAACACGCCGCGCGCGCGCAGTTCCTCGGCGAAATCTGCACGACATTGCACGCGGCGCCCGTCCAGCACATCGGCAAGATCCTGGTCATATACCGCCCGCGCCCGGCCGAAACCGTCGCCGCTCCGAAGAAAAAAATAAAGGTGAGGCCGAAGCCGCCCCGCCGCACCAAGCGCAGCTTCCAGCACTGAGCGCGGCGCGCGCTGCGGTACACATCAGCGGCTGCGCGCGTGCAGCCAGACCAGCAGTATTCCCAGCACGCTTTGGATCAGATAAAGGACGCTGGCGACCCCGTGCCACGCAGCGAACCGATCGCGAAACACGCTTTCCATCACGCCTTTGGGCAGCGCCTGGTCCTTCAAACCCGCGAGTATCGGCTGCACGCCGAACTCGCCGGCCAGCGTCAGCACCAGCAGCACGAACACGATCCAGAAGATCGCGTGCTTAAAGCTCGCGCCGCCGAAACGCACCAGACGATACAACAACAGGTAAACCGCGCACGCCGTGCCGACGTACGCAATCAGGGTAAACAGCTTGCCGGCAACCATGCCCGCCAGCGCGCGGTCGGCGAGGGTATAAAAAAGCGTCGGTGCGACGAGATAACCGACCGCCCACAGGCCGCCGATCCACAGCGTCAGCGCGATTGCATAAATGGCTTCGGTCAGAGTTTTCATCGGACGAACGTGAGCGCGGCAGGCAAGTAACGGCGAATGCCGCGGCCGGACACCGCCGCGGCTAAATGTATTTTACGTCCCGGATCTCGTACTCGCGCACGCCGCCCGGCGCCTTGACCTCGGCGACATCGCCCGCGTGCTTACCGATGAGCGCGCGTGCGATCGGCGAGCTGATCGAGATCTTGCCCTGCTTGATGTCGGCCTCGTCGTCCCCGACGATCTGGTAGGTGACGACGTCGCCGTTATTCATGTCTTCGAGCTCGATCGTGGCGCCGAACACGCAACCGCCGTCGGAGTCGATCAGCTTGGGATCGATGATCTGCGCGTTCGACAGCTTGCTCTCGACTTCGGCGATGCGCCCTTCGATGAAACTCTGGCGCTCCTTGGCCGCCGCATATTCGGCGTTCTCGGACAGGTCGCCATGCGCGCGCGCCTCGGCGATCGCCGCGATGATGCCGGGCCGCTGGACCGTCTTCAACTCCTGCAATTCGGCGCGCAGCTTTTCGGCGCCGAACACGGTCAGGGGAGTTTTAGCCATATTAGGTTAGTCCTGTCACGCTGCGACGGCTGCGGCGGCCGCCGCGATCCGGCGGTGCAATCCCTGCACATCGTAGGCCGTCATCACCCGCGATTGTTGCATACCCGTGCATGCGGCGCGCGCGCCGGCCAGCGTCGTATACAGCGTAATGCGCGCCTGCAGCGCCGCGCGGCGGATCGCGTAGGAGTCGCGCACGGCAGTGCGCGATTCCTCGACGGTGTTCAGGATCAGCGCGACGTCGCCATTCTTGATCATGTCCACGACGTGCGGCCGCCCTTCGGCCACTTTGTTGATCGGCAGCACCGCGAGGCCGTCCGCGGCGAGCGCCGAGGCCGTACCGCGGGTGGCCACGAGCTGGAAACCGAGCGCGACCAGATCGTGCGCGATCGCGACTGCGCTCGGCTTGTCCGCATCGCGCACGCTGATGAAAACCTTGCCCGATTCCGGCAGGCGGTCACCGGCCGCGAGCTGCGACTTCACGAACGCTTCGCCAAACGTCGTGCCCACGCCCATCACCTCGCCGGTGGATTTCATTTCCGGGCCCAGTATGGTGTCGGCGCCCGGGAACTTGATGAACGGGAACACCGCCTCCTTGACCGAATAATACGGCGGCACCACTTCGCGCACGCTGTCCTGCGCCGCCAGCGAAACGCCGGTCATACAGCGGGCGGCGATCTTGGCCAGCGCGAGGCCGGTTGCCTTCGAGACGAACGGCACGGTGCGCGAGGCGCGCGGATTGACTTCGAGCACGTAGATCGTGCCATTCTGGATTGCAAACTGCACGTTCATCAGGCCGACGACTTTGAGCGCATGCGCCATCGCGACCGTCTGCTTGCGCAATTCGTCCTGAATTTCCGGCGTGAGACTGAACGGCGGCAGGGAGCACGCCGAATCGCCCGAATGAACGCCGGCCTGCTCGATATGTTCCATGATGCCGCCGATCAGCACGGCCTTGCCGTCGCAGATCGCATCGACGTCGACTTCCGTCGCGTCGTTCAGGAAGCGGTCGAGCAATACCGGCGAATCGTTCGACACCTTGACCGCTTCGCGCATGTAGCGCTCGAGGTCGGCCTGCTCGTGCACGATTTCCATCGCGCGGCCGCCCAGCACGTACGACGGACGCACGACCAGCGGGTAGCCGATCTCGGCGGCGAGCGCGAGCGCTTTCTGGCTGCTGCGCGCAGTGCGATTCGGCGGCTGCTTCAGCTTCAGCTTGTTGATCAGCTTCTGAAACCGCTCGCGGTCTTCCGCGATGTCGATCGAATCGGGCGACGTGCCGATGATGGGCACGCCGTTCGCCTCTAGATCGCGCGCGAGCTTGAGCGGCGTCTGTCCGCCGTACTGCACGATCACGCCGTACGGCTTCTCGACGTGCACGATTTCGAGCACGTCCTCCAGCGTCAGCGGCTCGAAATACAGCCGGTCGGACGTGTCGTAGTCGGTCGACACGGTTTCCGGATTGCAGTTGACCATGATGGTCTCGAACCCGTCTTCGCGCAGCGCGAGCGCTGCATGCACGCAGCAGTAATCGAACTCGATGCCCTGCCCGATCCGGTTGGGCCCGCCGCCCAGCACGATGACTTTCCTGCGGTCGGTCGGCTGCGCCTCGCACTCTTCCTCATAGGTCGAGTACATATAGGCGGTGTTGGTCGAGAACTCGGCCGCGCACGTATCGACGCGCTTGTAGACCGGCCGGATGCCGAACGCATGCCGGTGCGCGCGCATCTCGGCTTCGGTCGACTTCATGAGATAGGCCAAACGGCGATCCGAGAATCCCTTGCGCTTCAATCCGCGCAACGTCACTGCGTCGAGATCGGCGATCTTCTTGTCGTCGAGCTCCATTTCAAGATCGACGATTTCCTTGATCTGCGTGAGGAACCACGGATCGATTTTGGTAAGCTGGAACACTTCTTCGAGCGTAAAACCGTTCTCGAACGCGTCCCCCACGTACCAGATGCGCTCCGGCCCCGGCTCGCCGAGCTCTTTCTCGATGGTTTCGCGGTCTGTCGTCTTCTGATTCATCCCATCCGCGCCGACTTCGAGCCCGCGCAGCGCTTTTTGGAACGATTCCTGGAACGTGCGCCCGATCGCCATCACTTCGCCGACGGATTTCATCTGCGTCGTTAACCGGTCGTTGGCCTGCGGGAATTTCTCGAACGCGAAGCGCGGTACCTTGGTCACGACGTAATCGATCGTCGGCTCGAATGATGCCGGCGTCGCCCCGCCCGTGATGTCGTTGCGCAGCTCGTCGAGCGTGTAGCCGACCGCGAGCTTGGCTGCGATCTTGGCGATCGGAAAACCGGTCGCCTTGGACGCGAGCGCGCTTGATCGCGACACGCGCGGATTCATTTCGATGATCAACAGGCGTCCGTCATCCGGGTTGACCGCGAACTGCACGTTGGAGCCGCCGGTGTCGACGCCGATCTCGCGCAGGCACGCGATCGACGCGTCGCGCATGATCTGGTATTCCTTGTCGGTGAGCGTCTGTGCTGGCGCCACCGTGATCGAATCGCCCGTGTGCACGCCCATCGGGTCGAGGTTTTCGATCGAGCAGATGATGATGCAATTGTCCTGGCTGTCGCGCACGACCTCCATCTCGAACTCTTTCCAACCGAGCACCGATTCCTCGATCAGCACTTCCTTGGTCGGGCTCGCGTCGAGGCCGCGCTCGACGATGGAGACGAATTCTTCCTTGTTATAAGCGATGCCGCCCCCCGCGCCGCCCAGCGTGAACGACGGCCGGATCACTGTCGGAAATCCCACCATCGACTGCACCTGCAGCGCTTCTTCGAGGCTGTGCGCGATCGCCGACTTCGCGCTCGCGAGCCCGATCTTCGCCATCGCGGCTTTGAATTTTTCGCGGTCCTCGGCCTTGTCGATCGCTTCTTTTTTGGCGCCGATCATTTCGACGCCGTATTTTTCGAGCACGCCGTGCTTCGCGAGATCGAGCGCGCAGTTCAATGCGGTCTGACCGCCCATCGTCGGCAGCAAGGCATCCGGCCGCTCGATCGCGATGACTTTCTCGACCATTTGCCAGGTCACCGGCTCGATATAGGTCGCGTCCGCCATGTTCGGATCGGTCATGATCGTCGCCGGATTCGAATTGACGAGCACGACGCGATAGCCTTCCGCGCGCAACGCCTTGCACGCCTGCGCACCCGAATAGTCGAACTCGCATGCCTGGCCGATAACGATCGGGCCGGCGCCGATGATCAGGATGCTTTTGATGTCAGTGCGTTTGGGCATGTTCTTCCGCGCGCACCGACGCTTTTTGCATCATCGCCACAAAGCGATCGAAGAGATAACTCACATCCCGCGGCCCCGGGCTCGCTTCCGGGTGCCCCTGGAAGCAGAACGCGGGGCGGTCGGTGCGCGTGAACCCCTGCAGCGTGCCGTCGAACAGCGATTTGTGCGTGATGCGCACGTTCGCCGGCAAGGTCGCGGGGTCGACGGCGAAGCCGTGGTTCTGGCTGGTGATCATCACGCGCCCGCTGTCGAGATCCTGCACCGGGTGATTCGCGCCGTGATGGCCGAATTTCATTTTGAGCGTTTTGGCGCCGCTCGCGAGTCCGAGCAATTGATGGCCGAGACAAATGCCGAACACTGGAATTCCGGTGTCGACCAATTCGCGTATCGCGCGTATCGCATAGTCGCAGGGCTCCGGATCGCCGGGACCGTTGGCGAGAAAAATCCCGTCCGGTTTCAGCGCGAGCGCGTCCTTCGATGTGGATTGCGCCGGTATCACGGTGAGCTGGCAGCCGCGCTCCGCGAGCATGCGCAGTATGTTGCGCTTGACGCCGTAGTCATAGGCGACGACGTGGAATTTCGGCGCTGTTTGCCGGCCGTAACCTTTGCCGAGCGTCCACGTCGTTTCGGTCCAGGCATAGGGCTTGGTGCAGCTGACGACTTTGGCCAGATCCATGCCGGCCAGCCCCGGAAAGTCGCGCGCCGCTTTGAGTGCCGCCTCTTCGTCGATCGCACCCGCCATCACGCAGCCGTCCTGCGCGCCTTTTTCGCGGAGTATGCGCGTGAGCCGGCGCGTGTCGATGTCGGCGATCGCGACGACGTTCTGCGCGCGCAAATAGCCGGACAAGTCCTGCGTGCTGCGCCAGTTGCTCGCCACCAGCGGCAAATCGCGAATGACGAGTCCGGCCGCATAAACTTTGTCGGCCTCGACGTCCTCCGGATTGGTGCCCGTGTTGCCGATGTGCGGATAAGTCAGCGTGACGATCTGACGGCAGTACGACGGATCGGTGAGAATTTCCTGGTAGCCGGTCATCGCGGTGTTGAACACGACTTCGCCCGCGGCCAGGCCGGCCGCGCCGATCGACGTGCCCCGAAAAACCGTGCCATCTTTGAGTACAAGAATGGCTGGTTCACGAAGCGGCAAGTCGAACTCCCGGGAGTAGATATGGAAAGCGGGACAGGTCACACGACCCGTCCCGCTGGAATGCAAGAATTATACGCTAAAGGCACCTCGCCTTCAATGCGGCGGAGCGAAATCAACGCCCTGATTCGACGCCGGAAAACGCTTCGCGGCTGACCAGCGCGCGGCCGGGTTTACGAACGCTGGTAGTTAGCGCAAACCGAGAACGTCCTGCATGTCGAAGAGTCCGGTCTTCCTGGCCGCGACAAACCGCGCGGCTCTGAGCGCGCCTTCGGCGTAAGTCGCGCGGCTGTTGGAACGCACGACAATCTCGACGCGCTCGCCGGGACCGGCAAACATCACCGTGTGCTCGCCGACGATGTCGCCGCCGCGCACGGTCGCGAAGCCTATGGTCGACGCCTTGCGCTCGCCGGTGACGCCTTCGCGGCCGTAGACCGCGCAGTCATCGAGCTTGCGGCCGAGCGCGCCGGCAATGATGCCGCCGATGTGCAGGGCGGTGCCCGACGGCGCGTCGACCTTGTGCTTATGGTGCGCTTCGATGATTTCGACGTCGTAGCCGTCTTTGAGCACGCGGGCCGCGATGTCGGCGAGCTTGAACACGAGATTGGTGCCGACGCTCATGTTGGGCGCCATCACGATCGCGATGTCACGCGCCGCCTCGACAATCGATTTTTTTTGCGCGTCGTCGAAACCCGTCGTGCCGATCACCATGTTGACGCCCAGCTTGTGGCACGCGGCGAGATGCGCGAGCGTGCCTTCCGGCCGCGTGAAATCGATCAGCGCGTCGCAGCCGGCAAGGCTTTTGCCGATATCGGCGCTGATGGTCACGCGGTCCGGGGCCCCGACCAGTTCGCCCGCGTTCTTGCCGAGAAACGGGCTGCCCGCGGCTTCAAGCGCAGCATTCAATTCGACGTCGTCGCCACCGTGCACGGCCTCGAGCAGCGCGCGGCCCATGCGCCCGCCGCTGCCAGCCACCGCGATTTTCAATTTCGCCATGTCGACTCCCTTAGAGCGCGTACGACCATAAAACGCCCTGCTTGTTCAAAAACCGATTTTGTCGAGCATCCGGCCAAACGTACCGCGCTTGGGCGGATCCTTTTTCTCGTCGGCAGCCGCCGCATCCGCTTTTGCGGGGTCTACCTTGGTCGCGTCTGCCTTGGCTGCATCTGTTTTTGCCGCATCTGCTTTGGCTGCGTCCGCTTTGGCTGTGTCCGCTGTAGCCGCGTCCGCTTTGTCGGCTTCTGCATTCTCCGCTTCTGCTTTGGTAGCATCCGCCTTCGCTGCGTCCGCCTTGGCCGCTTCTGCTTTCGCCGCAGACGCTTTTGCCGCCTCTGCTTTGGCCGCTTCCGCCTTGCCCGCCTCTGCTTTTGCGGCAGCCGCTTTGGCCGCCTCCGCCTTGCCGCTTCTGCTTTCGCCGCCTCCGCTTTTGCCGCTTCTGCTTTCGCCGCTTCCGCTTTTGCCGCTTCTGCTTTCGCCGCTTCCGCCTTCGCTGCAGCCGCTTTGGCCGCCTCCGCTTTGGCCGCAGCCGCCTTGGCCGCTTCTTCTTTGGGCGTCGGTTTCGGTTCCGAAGAGATTGTTATGGTCGACGGCGCCTTCGGCGCAGGCGGCGGCTCGAGCGCATTGTCGGACAAAACCACGTCGCCTTCGAGCGTGGCGAGCTTGTCGCCATCGAATATCACCGTGAGGCGGCGCCGCTCTTCGGGCTTGCCCTGTTTCTGCATGGTGTAAACGTAATCCCAGCGGTCACCGTGAAACATGTCGGTCACCAGCGGCGAGCCGAGCACGAAGCGCACTTGCGAGCGCGTCATACCAACCTTCAACTTGGAAACCATTTCCTGCGTCACCACGTTGCCCTGCTGGATGTCGATCCGGTACGGCGAGATTAAAGAAGGCAGCTCGACGTTTTGCTTGCACGCCGAGAGCGCGAACGCTGCCGCCAGGATTATCAAGAGTCGCATTTACAGGTTCCCGGCCCCTGGGCCGCTCGCGCGCGACTGCGCGCTGGGTTCATTGAAAGGCGGTATGATAACAGCCCGCTTCTAATACAGTCCTCTCAGACGTCAGGCTCAAGCGTGAGTTCCCCAACCGATCTCAAGACCATCGGCCTCAAGGCAACACTGCCCCGATTGCGCATCCTCGAGCTGTTCGAGAAAAGCAACGTGCGCCATCTGACCGCCGAGGAAGTTTATAGGATCCTGGCCAAGGAAGGCACCGATACGGGACTCGCGACGGTGTATCGCGTGCTCACGCAGTTTGAGCAGGCGGGCCTGCTGGTGCGCCACCACTTCGAAAGCGGCAAGGCGGTGTTCGAGCTGAACCGCGGCGACCACCACGACCATCTCGTCTGCATGCAGTGCGGCCGCGTCGAGGAGTTTTACGACGAGGCGATCGAGAAGCGCCAGATCGCCGTCGCCAAGGACCGCGGCTTCACGATCCACGAGCATTCGCTGCACTTGTACGTGGACTGCACCAAGCCGAACTGCCCAAACAAAACCAAGGTTTGATCAGCCCCGGCGGAATTCCTCCGCCGATTTCGCGAGCTTGCCATCGGCACGCTTCAACGCGCGCGTGACCGCCTTGGTCGCGCCGAACGTCGGTATGTACGCCGAATGTTTGCCCGCCCCGCCGATCACCGCGATGATGATGTCGTCCGCGTTCTGCACCGCGTATACCGGCGCATCCAGGCCCGCCTTGGCGTATTTTTCCTTGAACGTCACGCGAAAGCGGCGCTCGATGTTCTCCTTCGAGAACTTGCCGAGCGGCAGGGTCGCGTGCTCCTGCAGAAAGCGTTTGGCGTCGGCCTTGCTGTAGCCGTCGTTGGCGACCGTCTTCGCATGCTCGGGACCCATTACGATCACGGGCTGGGCCGAATAGTAGATGTCATTCGAGCCGGTGATTGCCATCGTTCCCGCGATCGTCGTCAGGATGCCCAGCCCGCTCAGGCTTTCATGGTCGTTGATGTTGTGCGGGCATTCCGCGCCGATCACCGTGACCGTGCTGGCGTCTCTGGCAAAACCGCGCTCGACATGCAGCGGCTCCCACGGACTCGACGCTTCGTTTTCCGCGACCAGGTAGCTGAACTTCGACGGCGCGCCGAACGTCGACATGTCGCCCAGCGTCGGAATTGCGCCGCCGATATTCACCAGCGCCAGCCGGATCGCGCGGCCTATCGTCGCGTTGCTGCGCGTGCCCGGGCCGAACGCGTTGTGCCCCGAGTTGACGCCGAGCTCGAGCGCGACCGGGCCGTTGACTATCACGAGCGGCGCGCACAAATGGGTGGTCGCCTGCACGCCGTATAAGTTGAACGGCTCGTCGCACATCGCCTCGATCGCGAGCATGAACAGCGGAAAATAATTCGGCGCGCAACCCGCCATCACGGCGTTGGCCGCGAGGCGCAGCGGCGTCGCCTCACCGTAGCGCGGCGCAATTTTCGCGATCGGCTCGTTCCACGGCCGGTCGCAGTAAGCGAGCATCGCTTCCACGCGCTCGGTGGTCGGCGGAATGATCGGCAGGCCGTCGCCCCAGCCGCGCTCCATGTACAACCGGTTGATCGCGTCGAAATCATCAATCGCGTCGATGCTCGCGTCCTTGGCTTTCAAGAGCTCGGCGAGATCGCTCATTACATGTGCTCCTTGATGAGTTTGACCAGCTGCGGCAACGCGACGTGCGCGCGTCCTTCGACCTGCTCGAGCGACAAGCCGCCGAGCGGATGCGCGATTTTCACGAGCGGCAGGTCGGGCGTGCCGAACACCTTGGATTGCGTGGTGCCCAGCTTGATGAACGGATCGGACACGATGACGGCGGTGACGAGCCCGCGTTTACGCAACTCTGACATGTCGTGGACACTCCACGACGTGCAGGACCCTCAATCACCCATTGCACTGACGACGAAGTCAGCCTCCTTTGCGAGCTGGTCCAGCATGGTGTCCGGCGCGGGCAGGCTCACGCTGTCTTTGCGCAGCATGACCACGGACGCCACCGGCACCATGCCCTTCACGCCGTCCACGATGAACTTCAACAAGTGATCGGCATTGCCCTTGCTGTTGTCGAGTATGCCCAGTCGCAGGCCGCCTTGCGCGAACTTGCGCTGCGCCTTGGCTGCGGCCGTCGCGGGCACCGGCGCTTCCGGCACCACCAATTTGACTTTGTTGCTCATTGCTTGCTCCTCGCTGGTTTAGACGTAACTGACGCGGTCAGGTTTTGGCGCCGAGCATTTCCGCGGCATGCTTGCGCGTGGTTTCGGTTATTTTAACGCCGCCCAGCATGCGCGCGATTTCCTCGACGCGTTCGCTGCTGCCCAGGATGTTGACGCGGCTCGCCACTTTACCGTTGGCCGCCGCCTTCGTCACCTGCCACTGGTGATCGGCCGACGCCGCGACCTGCGGCAGGTGCGTCACGCACATCACCTGGTGCGCCTTGCCGAGTTTCTTCAGCATCTGGCCGACGATTTCGGCGACGCGTCCGCCGATGCCGGCGTCGACCTCGTCGAAAATGAGCGTCGGCACCTGCGCGATCTCGCTCGCCACCGTCTGGATGGCGAGGCTAATGCGGGACAGTTCGCCGCCCGACGCGACTTTCGCGAGCGGGCGCGGCGCGATGCCCTTGTGGGCCGAGACCAGGAATTCGATCTGCTCGAGCCCGTGCGCAGTGCCTTCCGCGAGTGCGCTCAACGCGATTTCGAAACTGCCGCCTGCCATCGCCAGCGTCTGCATCGCGGCCGTCACCTTTTCCGCGAGCTTCTTCGCGGCCTTCTTGCGGCCCGCGCTCAGCTTGCCGGCGGCGGCCGACGTATGCCGCGTGCGCTTCCTTTACACGCTGACGCAGCGATTCGACGTCGAGGCTGCCGCCGAGCTCTCCCAGGCGCGCGCGCGCGCTATCGAGCGCATCCGGCAGCGTCTCCGGCGTGATCCTGAATTTGCGTGCGCTCGCATGTACGGCGTCGAGACGCTGCTCGATCTCTTTGAAACGCTTGGGATCAATGTCGAGCCGCTGCTGGTAGTCGCGCAGCATGTACACGGCTTCCTGCGCCTGCGCCTGCGCCGAGGCGACGACGTCGATGATGTCTTTGAGGCGAGCGTCGTAGCCGAGCAGATGATTCAATTTCGACGCGACGGCGCTTAATAAAGTGACGCTCGAGTTATCGCCTTCCGACAGCGCGTCCATCGCGTACTGCGCGCCTTCGATCAGGCTTTGCGCGTGCGCGAGCCGCGCATGCTCGGCGTTGGTCTCCTGCCATTCATCGAGGTTGAATTTCAGCTGGTCGAGCTCGCGTACCTTCCATTCGAGCTCTTCGCGCTCGGCGGCGAACGCCGCTGCATTGGTTTCGAGGGCGACGAGCTGGTTGCGCAGCGCCTGCCACGCGCGCCACGACGCGGAGACGGCAGCCACGGCGTCTTCGAGTCCGGCATAAGCGTCGAGCAGGTCGCGCTGCGCCGCGCCGCGCAGCAGCGATTGGTGCTCGTGCTGGCCATGGATGTCGACGAGATGCTCGCCCGCCTCGCGCAACTGCGCGGCGGTGGCGCTGCGGCCGTTGATGAACGCGCGCGAGCGTCCGCCGCTGTCGATACTGCGGCGCACGAGGTAATCGTCATCGTCGCCGGCCAGATCGTTGTCGGCGAGCCAGCGTTTGAGCAGCGTCGCGTGCGCGATATCGAATTCGGCGCTGATCTCGGCCTTCTCCGCGCCCTGGCGCACGACCGACGCGTCCGCCCGCTCGCCGAGCACCAGCGCCAGCGCGTCGATCAGGATCGACTTGCCGGCGCCCGTCTCGCCGGTCAGCGCGGTGAAGCCCGCGCCGAATTCGAGCTCGGCGCGGTCGACGATCACGAAGTCGGTGATGTTCAGCGCGCGCAGCATCAAAAATCCGTGAGGCGTGAGGCGTGAGGCGTGAGGCGCAAAGACGAAGCGCGTGCACGCCCTACGGCTGGCGCTTTACCCCGCCTCACGCCTATCGCCGGACCCCTCACGATCAATAAAACTCCGTCCAGTGCAGCTTGGCGCGCAGCATGTTGTAGTAATCGTGCCCGACCGGGTGCAAGAGGCGGATGGTATGCGCGTAGCGACGCACGACGACGCGATAACCTTCGCGCAGGTCGAACCGCGAATGGCTGTCGAAATGCGCGCGCGGGTCGGCGGCGCTGTTGACGAGAATCTCGACTTCGCTGTCGCTGCTGATCACGATCGGCCGGCTCGAAAACGTGTGCGGGCAGATCGGCACCAGCGCCATCGCCGACAACGACGGATGGATGATCGGCCCGCCCGACGACAACGCGTACGCGGTGGAGCCGGTGGGCGTTGCGACGATCAGACCGTCGGCGCGCAACGTGTACAGAAACTTGCCGTCGATGCGCACCTCGAGCTCGATCATGCTGCCCTTGATGCCTTTCGAGACGACCGCTTCGTTGAACGCGAGCACGTCGAACACGCGTTCCTTGCCGTCATACACCTCGGCCGCGACCAGCATGCGCTCCTCGGTCACGTAATCCCCGTCCAGAATCGTGCCGATGGTTTCGATCATCGTGCTGAGCGAAATGTCGGTGAGGAAACCGAGCCGGCCCTGGTTGATGCCGACCAGCGCGACGTCGAATGGCGCCAGCGTGCGCGCGATGTTGAGCATGGTGCCGTCGCCGCCCAGCACGATCGCCAGATCCGCCTCGCGGCCGATGTCTTCGAGCGTCAGCACCTGGTAGCGGTTTTCGCCGATGTGCGAGGCGGTCAACCGGTCGATCAGCACCTTGACGCCGCGGCCCTCGAGATAACCGCCGAGCTTGAGCAGCGGCGCCGCGATTTCCGGGCTGTTGTACTTGCCGATCAGGGCGACGGTCTTGAACGTCGGGTTCATGGCCTGCATTATATGTGAACGGCGAATAGCCTTCCGCGGTGACTTGCTTGCTTTTACCCCGGCCACCCCTATTTGTGTAGAATAAATCGATGCCTTCCGATACGCCCACGCTTAACGAACGCGCGCAAACGCTGCTCAAAACGCTGGTCGAGCGCTACATCGCCGACGGCCAGCCGGTGGGCTCGCGCGCGCTGTCGCGGGTGTCGGGTCTCGACCTCTCGCCCGCGAGCATCCGCAACGTAATGGCGGATCTCGAGGAAATGGGTTTCATCGCGAGCCCGCACACGTCCGCGGGCCGCATCCCGACGCCGCGCGGCTATCGCTTCTTCGTCGACACGCTGCTCACGATCAAGCCGCTCGACAACGTACGAAATCCACCAGCTCGAAGGCCAGCTGCATACCGAAAGCCGGCAGCGCATCGTGTCGTCCACGTCGCAGCTGCTGTCGGATCTCACGCGCTTCGCCGGCGTGGTGATGACGCCGCGGCGCGCCGCGATGTTTCGCCAGATCGAATTCGTAAGTCTCTCGGACAAGCGCATCCTCCTCATCATCGTATCGCCCGAAGGCGACGTGCAGAACCGCATTTTCATGCTCGACCGCAGCTATACGCCGTCGGAGCTCATCGAAGCCGCCAACATGCTCAACCAGAATTACGCGGGCTGCTCGTTCGAGGAAATCCGACGGCGCATTCACGACGAGCTGAAACAGCTGCGCGAAAGCATGTCGCAGTTGATGGCCGCCGCGCTCGAAGTCGGCAGCCAGGCGATGCAGGACGCGTCGGACGACGTCGTGATCTCGGGCGAGCGCAACCTGCTGCAGGTGCACGATCTGTCGGGCAACATGGCGAGCCTGCGCAAGGTCTTCGACCTGTTCGAGCAGAAGACCAGCCTCTTGCAGTTGCTCGACGTGTCGAGCCGCGCGCACGGCGTGCAGATCTTCATCGGCGGCGAGTCCGGCCTGGTGCCGCTCGACGAGTGCAGCATCGTCACCGCGCCCTATTCGGTCGACGGCCAGGTCGTGGGCACGCTCGGCGTGATCGGCCCGACGCGCATGGCGTACGAACGCGTGATTCCGATCGTCGACATCACCGCCAAACTGCTGTCGAGCGCGCTGTCGCACAATTGACGCGGACATGCCGCGTTATCTGAAGGAACCTCCTTACACCCACGGCAACGCGCCAAAATGCGGCGTGCTGTTGATCAATCTCGGCACGCCCGACGCGCCGACCGCGCCGGCGGTGCGCCGCTATCTGCGCGAGTTCCTGGCCGATCCGCGCGTGGTCGAGGTTCCGCGTGCCGCGTGGTGGCTGATACTTAACCTGTTCATCCTGCCGTTTCGGCCCAAGCAATCCGCCCGCCGCTATGCACAGGTCTGGACGCCCGACGGCTCGCCGTTGCGCATGCACACCGAGCGACAGTCGCGCATGCTCGCCGGCTACCTGGGCGAGCGCATCAAAGCGCCGCTCGTCGTCGACTATGCCATGCGCTACGGCTCGCCGTCGGTGCCCGCGGTGTTGACGAAGCTGAAGCAGCAGGGTTGCGACCGCATCCTGGTACTGCCGCTCTATCCCCAATATGCGGCGAGCACCACCGCGACGGCGCTGGACGCGGTGAGCGCCGCGTATGCGCGCATGCGCAATCAGCCCGCATTGCGCAGCGTGCGCAACTTTCACGACCATGCCGGCTACATCGCGGCGCTCGCGCAGAGCGTGAACGACTATTGGTTCAAAAGCGGCCGTCCCGACAAGCTCGTGATGAGCTTTCACGGCGTGCCGAAGTTCAGTCTCGACAAAGGCGACCCTTACCACTGCGAATGCCAGGCGACCGCGCGCCTGCTCGCGCAGGCGCTCAAGCTGTCCCCCGACCGTTACACCGTCGCGTTTCAATCGCGGTTCGGGCGCGCGCAGTGGCTCAAGCCGTATACCGCCGAAGTGCTGAAAGAGCTCGGCCGGCAAAAAACGCAGCGGGTCGACGTGGTGTGCCCCGGCTTCGTAGCCGATTGCCTGGAAACGCTCGAAGAAATCGCGATCGAAGGCAAGGCAATTTTTCTGACCGCCGGCGGCCAGGACTATCACGCGATCCCGTGCTTGAACGAGCGCAACGACTGGATTCACGCGCTCGCCGACATCGTCGCCGCCAATCTGGGCGGGTGGGTCGGCGCCGAGCCCTCGTCTGCCGCATTGGCCCAGTCGCAGGCGCGCGCAATCGCGCTCGGCGCCAAAGCATGAGATTGCTCGCCATCTGGGTGATCAACGCGCTCGCGCTGCTGGCGCTGCCCTATCTCTTCGATTCGATCCGGGTCGACGGCTTTTTAACGGCGCTCATCACTGCGCTGGTGCTGGGGCTGATCAATACGCTGATCCGCCCGCTGCTCATCCTGCTCACCCTGCCGATCAATATCCTGACGCTGGGATTGTTCACTTTTGTGATCAACGGGCTGCTCTTCTGGTTCGTTGCGTCGTTCGTGGGCGGCTTCACCGTCACCGGATTCTGGCCCGCGGTCGGCGGCGCAATCGTGTACGGCATCTTGAGCTGGGCATTGAGCGCGCTCGTCCTGGGCACGCAAAAACCGCAGTAGACCGGCATTCCAGCCGCGTTGTGCCGGCGTGTGGGCGCGCCGGAATTAGCCTTTTCGATCATAAAGTTGGGCCGCCTCCCGACCAAGGCTTGAATTTCAGCCTGCAGCCCCCATTAGTTACCGGAATGAGCCAATCGAGAGGACGTATGCTGGACCAGCACGAAGCCCCTACCCCCGCCGCGGACGACAATCCGCAAGCGGCGCCCAACGCGCAGCCGGCGACCGGCGAGACCGCCGCGACGGAGAGCATGCCGTCCCTGGAAACGCTGCTTAAGCAAGCCGAACTCGCTGCCCAGGAGCACCACGATGCCTGGCTGCGCGCGAAAGCGGACGCCGACAATATCCGCAAACGCGCGCAAGCCGATATCGCCAACGCGCATAAGTACGCAATCGAGAATTTCTCGACCGAGCTGCTCGCGGTCAAGGACAGCCTCGAGGCCGCGCTGGCCGTCAGCAACGTGACTGCCGAAAACCTGAAAAGCGGCGTCGAGCTGACGTTAAAACAGCTGAACTCCGTGTTCGAAAAATTCCGCGTCACCGAAATCAATCCGGTCGGCCAGAAATTTGACCCGCATCGCCACCAGGCGATCAACACGGTCGAAGCCGACGCCGAGCCCAATACCGTGGTGCAGGTGTTTCAGAAGGGTTATCTGCTGAACGACCGGGTGATCCGCCCGGCGATGGTGGCGGTGGCCAAGCCCAAGTCAGGATAACCGCGGCATTGAAAGCAATGGGTTAATCCCCATATCGGATGTATGGAATAGCACGCCGGGTCGCAATTGACCGGCTCGAACAATTTACGGAAAACGAGGTAACGACATGGCCAAGATAATCGGTATCGACCTGGGAACGACCAATTCGTGCGTGGCGGTAATGGAAAACGGCCAGCCGAAGGTCATCGAAAATTCCGAAGGCGCGCGCACCACGCCGTCGATCGTCGCCTATACGGAAGACGGCGAAATTCTGGTCGGCGCGTCGGCCAAGCGCCAGGCGGTCACCAATCCGAAGAACACTTTGTATGCGGTGAAGCGCCTGATCGGCCGCCGCTACGATGAAAAAGAAGTGCAGAAGGACATCGACCTGATGCCCTACAAGATCATCAAAGCGGAGAACAACGACGCCTGGGTCGAAGTGCGCGGCAAGAAGATCGCCCCGCCCGAAGTCTCGGCGCAGGTTCTGATCAAAATGAAGAAGACGGCCGAGGATTACCTCGGCGAACCGGTCACCGAAGCGGTGATCACGGTGCCCGCGTACTTCAACGACTCGCAGCGCCAGGCAACCAAGGATGCCGGCCGCATCGCGGGCCTCGACGTCAAGCGCATCATCAACGAGCCCACCGCGGCGGCGCTTGCCTTCGGCATGGACAAGAAGGAAGGCGACCGCAAGATTGCGGTCTATGATCTGGGCGGCGGCACGTTCGACATTTCGATCATCGAGATCGCAGCGGTGGACGGCGAGCACCAGTTCGAAGTGCTGTCGACCAACGGCGACACGTTCCTGGGCGGCGAGGATTTCGACCAGCGCCTGATGGATTATCTGTGCGACGAATTCAAGAAGGAACAGGGTATCGATTTGCGCAAGGACATGCTGGCGCTCCAGCGCCTGAAAGACGCGGCCGAAAAAGCCAAGATCGAGCTGTCGTCGAGCCAGCAGACCGAAGTGAATCTGCCGTACGTCACGGCCGACGCGTCGGGACCCAAGCACCTGGCGATCAAGATCACGCGCGCCAAGTTCGAAAGCCTGGTCGAAGACCTGATCGAGAAAACGATCAAGCCGTGCGAACTCGCGATCAAAGACGCGGGCGTGAAACTCTCGGACATTTCCGACGTGATTCTCGTCGGCGGCCAGACGCGCATGCCGAAGGTGCAGGACAAGGTCAAGGAAGTCTTCGGCCGCGAGCCGCGCAAGGACGTCAATCCCGATGAAGCAGTGGCAGTGGGTGCTGCGATCCAGGGCGGCGTGCTCAAAGGCGACGTCAAGGACGTGCTGCTGCTCGACGTGACGCCGCTGTCGCTCGGCATCGAAACGCTGGGTGGCGTGATGACCAAGCTCATTCAGAAGAACACGACGATACCGACCAAGGCGTCGCAGGTGTTCTCGACCGCCGAGGACAATCAGTCGGCGGTGACCATCCACGTGCTGCAGGGCGAGCGCGACATGGCGGCGGGCAACAAGAGTCTCGGCCAGTTCAACCTGACCGACATTCCGACGGCGCCGCGCGGCATGCCGCAGATCGAGGTCACGTTCGACATCGACGCCAACGGCATCCTGCACGTGTCCGCCAAGGACAAGGCGACGGGCAAGGAAAACAAGATCAAGATCCAGGCGAACTCGGGATTGAAGGAGGACGAGATCAAGCGCATGGTGCAGGACGCCGAAGCGCACGCCGAGGAAGACAAGAAGGCGCTCGAGCTCGTCACCGCGCGCAACCAGGCCGACGCGCTCGTGCACTCGGTGAAGAAATCGCTGGCGGAATACGGCGACAAGATTGCGGCCGACGAAAAGGCCAAGATCGAGACGGCGCTGAAGGAAGCCGAGGAAGCGCTGAAAAGCGACGACAAGGAAACCATCGACGCCAAATCGCAGGCGCTGGCCACCGCGTCGCACAAGCTGGCCGAGCAGATGTACGCGAAAGAGCAGGCCGCGCAGCAGCCCGCGGGCAGCGGCGATGCGAATGCGAATGCCCAAAGCGGCGACGCGAAAAAGGACGACGGCAACGTAGTGGATGCGGAATACGAGGAAGTCAAAGACAAGAAGTAAAGCAATGGGCATTGCAGCACGGGGATTGAGGGTACGGCGCGCGCCTTGCCCTCAATCCTTTTTGTCGTTCTTGCCGCGCGCGCAATACTGTATCCTCGGTGCCGCGTTTCGATCTTCAACCTGAACTGAGTCATGGCCAAAAAAGACTTTTACGAAGTGCTTGGCGTCAATCGCGACGCGTCGGACGACGACATCAAGAAGTCCTATCGCAAGCTCGCGATGAAATTTCATCCGGACCGCAATCCGGACAATCCCAAGTCGGAAGCGCAGTTCAAGGAGGCCAAGGAGGCTTACGAGGTTCTTTGCGATCCGCAGAAACGCGCGGCGTACGACCAGTACGGCCACGCGGGGGTCGATCCTTCGATGGGTGCCGGCGCGGCGGGCATGGGCGGATTCGCCGATGCATTCGGCGATATCTTCGGCGACATCTTCGGCGGCGGGCGCAGCCGCTCCAACGTGTATCGCGGGCGCGGATTTACGCTACAACCTGGAGGTCGCGCTCGAGGAAGCCGCGCGCGGCACCGAAACCAAGATCCGTATTCCGACGCTTGAGGAATGCGCGACCTGCCACGGCAGCGGCGCCAAACCCGGCACCCAGCCCGTCAAATGCACGACTTGCGACGGCCATGGCCAGGTACGCATGCAGCAGGGGTTTTTCTCGATCCAGCAGACGTGCCCGAAATGTCACGGCAGCGGCAAGATCGTGCAGACACCCTGTGCCACCTGCCGCGGCGCCGGGCGCCTGAAGCAGCACAAGACGCTGTCGGTCAAGATACCGGCCGGCGTCGACGAGGGCGATCGCATCCGGCTGTCGGGCGAAGGCGAAGCCGGGGTCAACGGCGGGCCGGCGGGCGACCTGTACGTGGTGATCCACCTCAAAGCGCACGCGGTGTTCCAGCGCGACCACAACGACCTGCATTGCGAAATGCCGATCAGCTTCACGACCGCGGCGCTCGGCGGCGACATCGAAATCCCGACGCTCGACGGTTACGCCAAGATCAAGATTCCGTCGGAAACGCAGTCCGGCAAGGTGTTCCGCCTGCGCGGCAAAGGCATCAAGGGCGTGCGCTCGTCGGCGCACGGCGATCTCATGTGCCACGTCGTGGTCGAAACGCCGGTCAATCTCACCGCGCGCCAGCGCGAACTCCTGAACGAGCTCGAAGCGATCAATGTCAAGGATTCGGGCAGCCACAACCCGCGCGCGAAGTCGTGGATGGACAAGGTCAAGGAGTTCTTCGCGGAATAGCGACGGCGGGCGCCGCGTCGGCGCTACGCGATATCGAGTATCACGTGCCCGATCTTCTCGCCGCGTTCGACGGCGAGATGCGCCTTGACCACTTCCTCCAGCGGGTAGCGCGCCGCGATCGCGAAAATCGGTTTTGTATCCTTGAGCCAGCGCGCTATGCCGGCATGGGCTTCGGTTTTCGCGGCGTCGGGCATCGTATAAACCAGGACCGGCCGGATCGTCGGATTGAGCTGAAACAGTTTTCCAAACGGAAATTTCGGTTCCAGCTCGCCCATCGATGCATACGACGCAATGGTGCCGTGCGCACGCAGCACTTGCGATGTCACCGGCAGGTTTTTGCCGAAATCGACATCGACGACGCGGTCTACACCGCCCGTGGCGGCGCGGATGCGCTCGGCGACATTTTCGGTGCGATAGTTGACGATCACGTCGGCGCCGGCCGCGCGCGCGTGTTCCGCTTTTAGCTCCGAGCTAACGGTCGCGGCCACGTTCGCTCCCGCCCACTTCGCAAGCTGGATCGCATAATGCGCAACGACGCCCGCGCCTCCCGTCACCAAAACCCACTTGCCCGCAATGGGGCCGTCCGCGAACAAACAGCGGTGCGCGGTCATCACGGGAATACCGAGACACGCGCCCTGTTCCCAGGTCAGCGGCTCCGGCAATGGTACCGCCAACGCCGCCGGTAACGCGATAAATTGCGCGCTCGTGCCGAACGCGCGGTCCCATTGTCCGTTGAATACCCAGACGCGGTCGCCGACGCGATGCGAAGTCACGCCCGCACCGACGCGGTCGATCACGCCGGCGCCGTCGCTGTTCGGGATCAGCCGCGGCCAGCGTATCGGCCGGCTACCCGCCCGCGCTTTTACATCCGATGGATTGACGGCTGACGCGTGCAGGCGAACGCGCACCTCGCCGGGCGCCGGCTCGGGATCGGGCAATTCGCCCGTCTTCATCACGTCAGCCGCCGCACCGTTTTTTTCATACCATGCTGCAAACATAGCTGACCCGTCCGTTAATTGTAATAATGAGTAAATGCGCTGAGCTGCCGGTCGCCCGGCGGTGCATTTCGCGCACTGCGCTGGATAATCCGCCGGATCAACTCAGGCCACATCGTCTTCGTATCCGCGGCGAATATCGTATCGGCGTCCGCCGGCAGCAGGTACCAGCCGCCCGCGGTGATTTCCGCCTGCAGCTGACGCGGCGCCCACCCGGCGTAACCCGCATACGCGCGCAGCGACTGCACTTTCACTTCGGCCGCCACGATCTTCTTGAGCAGCTCCGGGTCGCCGCTCAGGTAAACGTTGTCGAGCACGCGCAGCCCGTTCTCAATGCGCTCATCGCTGCGCACGAGGTAAATGAGCTGGTTGCGCGCGACGGGACCGCCGGCGTACATGTAATCGAACTGTTCCGGCACCGCACCCGCCGCCGGCCACGCTTCCGACAACCGCACCTGCGTGGGCCGGTTGAGGATCACGCCGAGCGGTCCGCCGCCGGGGACCGGCTGCGTGATCAGGACGACGGTCTCGCGAAAATTCGGGTCGCCAAGCTCGGGCTTCGCCACCAGCAGCACGCCGTTGGCGAGCGGGTCGTCAGCCGCGCGCGCGAGACTCGCGCACCCAATGAGGAGCAGCGCAAAACCGAAAATCAGGCGGCGCACGATGCCGGCCGCGGCAAGGGAAGTTACGATCCGCAGGCGAGCGGATCGGTATTGGGCACGGACGCGGCGGCCGGCGCGCCGATCGAATCCAGTTTTACCCCGCGGCGAACCGCCGTGATTTCAGCGACGATGGACACCGCGATTTCAGCCGGCGTTTTGCTGCCGATGCGCAGACCGACCGGCCCGTGCAGCCGCGCTATCTCGGCGGCGGACAGATCGAAGTCCGCGAGCCGCTTGCGGCGCTTTTCGTTGTTCGCGCGCGAACCCAGCGCGCCGACGTAGAACGCCGGCGACTTCAACGCTTCGGTCAGCGCCGCGTCGTCGAGCTTCGGGTCGTGCGTGACGGCGACTACCGCGAGATGCGGATCGGGATTCAATTGCAGCACAACGTCGTCGGGATAACCGCGCTCGAGCGTAGCGCCGGGCACGTTCCACTCGTCCGCGTATTCCGCGCGCGGATCGCACACGGTGACCTGGTAATCGAGCGCCTGCGCCATTTGCGCGAGAAATCGCGAGGTCTGGCCGGCGCCGATGATCAGCAGGCGCCAGCGCGGCCCGTGGATGCTCTTCAACGTCTTGCCGTCGAATTCGAGCACGTCCGACCAGTGGCCGGACTTGAGCTTCACGGCACCCGTCTCCATGTCGAGCAGGCGCGCGACGAGCTCGTGTCGCTCGATCGTCGTCAGGAGCTCCTTCAACTGTGATTCGGCCGTGACCGGCTCGAGCACGAGCTGCAGCGTGCCGCCGCACGGCAGGCCGAAACGTGCGGCCTGGTCGGCGGTCACGCCGTAGGTGACGACTTCGGGCTTCGCGCCGGTTGACTGCTGCGCCGCAGTTAACGTCTTAACGCGCTCGATCAAATCGTCTTCCACGCAACCGCCGGACACCGAGCCGATCACGTGCCCGTCGTCGCGGATCACGAGCATCGCGCCGATCGGCCGCGGCGCGGAGCCCCATGTGCGGACCACTGTCGCAAGTGTCGCGCGGTGGCCCGCTTCGAACCAGGCGACCGCGGTTTTTACGACTTCAGTATCTACGCTGTCCAATGTAAACCTTTCAATTCCGGTGCACGCGCTCACCATCGATGCATGGACCTAGAGTAGTTCACGTTTTGCGGGGGGTCAAGCCGGTCCGGCGCGGTTGCACGCGTCACAACTGTCGGCTAGCATCGGTCAGGTTGGCAGCGCCCGCGTTAATGCCGTTCGCATCGCAAATTGCTTTAAAAACTACTGTCCATTTACTTTGACCCGATGACCGCCCGATCGTTCTTGAATAGTATCCTGCGCAGCGTGGCCGCTCCGGTCGACAGTGCGCGCTCCGCCGAACGCAAGGCGCGCGAGGCCATCGCGTTGTGTCACGCGCTGCTCTCGGAGCGCGGCGAAGTGTCGGGGGCCGCGCTCGCGCGCGACGCGCTCGCGGCTTACGATGCGCTGCCGGCCAACGCGTTCCAGCCGTACATCAGTTTGCTCGCGAAAGACTTCTCGCCCGCGCCAATCTCGATAGCTGCCGCGGCGGCGGCCTACGCGATCGATCCGTCGCCGCATAACCTGGTCGCGCTGCAGCGCGCCGTCGAATCACCGCGCCAGAAACTGTTCCGCCGCCTCAACGTGGCGCCTGGCGCCACCGCGGCGCTCGTCGACATGCGGCGCCGGCTGCTGCGCGAGCTGAAGGCAAACCCCGATTGGGTCGGCGTCGACGCGGACCTCGAGCACTTGTTCGGCTCGTGGTTCAACCGCGGCTTTCTGCGGCTCGAGCGCATCGACTGGCGCACCCCGGCACTGATACTCGAGAAGCTGATCGAGTACGAAGCCGTCCACGAAATCGCCGGCTGGAAAGACCTGCACCGCCGGCTCGCCTCCGACCGCCGCTGCTTTGCGTTCTTCCATCCGGCGCTGCCCGAAGAGCCGCTGATTTTTATCGAGGTCGCGCTGACCGAGCGCATCAGCACGACGGTGGCGCCGCTGCTCGACCCGGATTCGCCCGAAGTGGATCCGGCGCGTGCCGATTGCGCGATGTTCTATTCGATCACGAACTGCCAGGACGGCCTGCGCGGCATTTCGTTCGGCAATCTGCTGATCAAGCAGGTCGTGCACGAACTGGGGCGTGAATTTCCGCGGCTCAAGACCTTTGCCACGCTGTCGCCGGTGCCCGGATTCAGAGCCTGGCTCGCCGGCATCGCGCGCGACCACGCGGTGAGCGTGCCCGACCTCGCACGGCTTGACGAGCGCGACTGGTTCGAAAACGCCGCGGTCGCCGAGCGCCTGCGGCCGCCGCTGATGGGCCTCTGCGCGCATTATCTGACGGCGGTGAAAAAAGACGACGAGCCGCTCGACGCCGTCGCGCGCTTTCACCTCGGCAACGGCGCGCGCATGGAAAAGCTCAACTGGCTCGCCGATACCTCGAAGCCCGGCATGCAGCGCTCCGCCGGCATCATGGTGAATTACCTGTACCGGCTCGCCGACGTCGAGAAGAACCACGAAGCATTCGTGCGCGAGCATGAAGTCGCTGCTTCGCACGAGCTGAAAAAACTCGCGCGCGAATGCGCGCTCACGGCACCCGCAACGCGGACCTGACCGCGGCGCGCCCGCAAGTCGCTCGCATTGACGCCGCGGGCAAGGTAACATACCGCGCACCATGGAAATCATCGGCGAACAGCTCATTCCGAAACCGCAGCAGCAAACGTGGGACGCGATCTGCGATCCCGCGGTGCTGCAGATCTGCATTCCGGGCTGCGAAACCATGGAAAAGATTTCGGATTCGGAATTCCATATGACGATGGCGGCCAAGGTCGGCCCCGTCAGCGCAAAATTCAAAAGCAAGATCACGCTGACCGACGTCGACGCGCCGAATGCATACACTCTGATCTTCGAAGGCCAGGGCGGCGTTGCCGGATTTGCGAAAGGCGAAGCGCGCGTAACGCTTACCCCGGCGGGCGACAATACGACGCTCGGCTATGCCGCCAAGGCGACGATCGGGGGCAAGCTCGCCCAGGTCGGTTCGCGGCTGGTCGACGGCGTCGCCAAAAAGCTCGCCGAGCAGTTCTTCACCAAGTTCAACGAGCACGTCACCGCGCAAGCCTGAAGCCGGCCCGATCGCATTGCGGTGCGAATTGAAGCGGCGTAAAGTATCTCGCCAGATGCCGCTCACAACCGCGCGAGCCCGCAAGGCGCCGCGCGCCGGTTCCTCAAAAAAATAACGTTGCGCGCGGCCGTCGCCCGTCCATCACAGGAGGCCTAGCCATGAAAATCAATCTCGTCGTCGACGGCAAGCGCGAGACGGTCGATGCCGACCCCGCGATGCCGCTGCTTTACGCGCTGCGCGACGATCTCAAGCTCAACAATCCGAAGTTCGGCTGCGGACGCGCGCAATGCGGCGCCTGCACCGTGCACGTGAACGGCGTCGCGACGCGCTCGTGCGTGACGCCCGTCGGCAGCGCCGCCGACAAGAACGTCACCACGTTGAACGGTCTGGGCACTGCGGAAAAACCGCACCCGCTGCAAACCGCGTACATCGCGGAACAGGTCCCGCAGTGCGGCTACTGCCTCTCCGGCTGGATGATGACCGCCGCCGCGCTGCTGCGCGAAAATCCGAAGCCCAGCGATGCGCAGATCCGCTCGGCGCTCGCCGGCCTCAAGTGCCGCTGCGGCACGCACATGGCCATCCTGCGCGCCGTCAAGCGCGCTTCAACGCTGACGGCCTGAGGGGAATGAACATGGACCAACACAATCTATCCCGCCGCGATTTCCTCAAAGCGTCTGGCGCGCTCGTCATCACCATCGCCGTGCCCGGCTCGGTCACCACTGCGTTGAGCCAGAACGCCGGCGGCAAGCCGCCGTTGACGCCCGATCAGCTCGATTCGTGGATCGCGGTGCTGCCCGATGGCAGCGTCACGGCCTTCTTTGGCAAAACCGAAATGGGCCAGGGTGTGGACGTCGCGATCGCGCAAATCGTCGCGGAAGAACTCGATGTCGCGTTCGAGCGGGTCACCGTCGTGATGGGCGACACGGCGCTCACCTGCAATCAGGGCGGCGCGTCGGGCAGCACCGGCATCCAGCGCGGCGGCATGACGCTCAGAAACGCGGCCGCCGAAGCACGCCGCATCCTGGTCGAGCGCGCCGCCGAGCGGCTGCAGGTGCCCGTAACCGAGCTGGTCGTGGACAACGGCGTCGTCAACGTGCCCGGCTACCCGCGGCAGCGCGTGAGCTACGGCGAGCTGATCGGCGGCAAGTACTTCAATTCGCAGATCGAGTGGAACAAGGAATACGGCAACACCCTCGCGTTGAAAGGCCAGGCGCAACCCAAGTCGCCCTCCACCTACAAGGTAGTTGGCAAATCGTTTCCGCAAAAAGTCGTCACCGAAAAAGTGATGGGACAAACCCAATACGTGACGGACGTCAAAGTCGAAGGCATGCTGCACGCGCGCGTGATCCGGCCGCCCACTGCCGGTTGCGGGCCGGTGTCGGTGGACGAAAGCTCGATCCGGAACATCCCGGGCGCGCGCGTCATTCGCGAGCAGGATTTCATCGCAGTGGTCGCGCCGCGAGAATGGGATGCGGTGCGCGCAGCCGAGAGCCTCAAGGTGACGTGGGCGCCGCCGTGCGCGCCGTTTCCGACGACGGCGAACCTCCACGATCACATTCGCAAGGCGAAAGCGACCGGCAACGGTGCGCCGGTCAATATCGGCGACGTGGCGGCCGCGCTCAAAGGGGCGCAGCGCGTGATCGAAGCCGAATATGAATGGCCGCTGCAGTCGCACGCGAGCATGGGGCCTGCCTGTGCCGTCGCCGACGTCAAAGACGACTCGGCAACGCTGTGGACCGGCTCGCAGAAGCCTTACTACGTGCGCACCGGCTGCGCCCAGTTGACCGGGCTGAAGCCTGCGAATGTCCACGCAAAGTGGATCGTCGGGCCGGGTTCGTACGGCCGCAACGATGCGGGCGACGCCGCGCATGACGCCGCGCTGCTGTCGAAGCTGACCGGCCAGCCCGTGCGCGTGCAGTACATGCGGCACGACGGGACGGCGTGGGACCCGAAAGGTCCCGCCGCGGTGTACCGCGGCCGCGCGGGTCTCGACGCCGCCGGCAACGTGATCGCGTATGAATTCTTGGGCAAGGGCTTCTCGCGCTTTGACGTTTCACCGCGCGAGAGCACGCCCAACGAAACGCTCGTCGGGCAGCTCACGAAGTGGCCGGGCAAACCCATCGTCATGTTTCAGACGCCATCCGAAGCGTACGGATTCGCCAACAAGCGCCTCGCGTGGGAAACCATACCGGCGCTGCTCGATCGCGCGTCGCCGCTGCGCACCGGGCACTTCCGCGATCCGCTCGGCCCGGAAACGCATTTCGCGAGCGAATCATTCATCGACGAAATCGCGCACGCGACGGGCGCCGATCCGGTCGCTTTCCGGCTGCGCTACATCACGAATCCGCGCCATGCGGCGGCAGTGAAAGCGGTGGCCGAAAAAGCGCAGTGGCAGGCACGTCCCTATCCGAATCCCAACCGCGGGAAGGGTGAGCTGATGACCGGCCGCGGCGTCTCGTACACCGAGCGCGCGGGCACCATAGTCGCCGTCATCGCCGAAGTCGAAGTCGAGCGCGCGAGCGGACGCGTGTGGGCGAAGAAATTCACCGTCGCCCACGATTGCGGCCTCATCATCAATCCCGGCAGCATGCAGGTGGTCATCGAAGGCAACGTCCTTCAGGCAACGTCGCGCACGCTCTTCGAAGAGGTCCGCTTCGATGCCGACCGCGTCAACAGCGTCGATTGGGCAACCTATCCCATACTCGATATTGCGGACGCGCCCGAAAGCATAGACGTCGTGCTGATCAACCGGCCGGAAATCGCGCCGTCGGGCGCCGGCGAGCCCTCGACGCGCACGGTACCCGCGGCAATTGCCAACGCGATCTTCGACGCGACCGGCGTGCGATTGCGCAAAGTGCCGCTCACCCCGCAGCGCATGAAAGAGGCATTGGCCCGCGCGTAAAGGTACAACGCGGCTCGACGCCGTCGCGCCCGTCCCCAAGACCCTCTCCGCCAGCAATGCCGCAGAGGGTTTTTCGTTTACGATACGGTTTTTCGCCATACCGGACGCGATAAAAATGACAATGGGGAGATGGTTGCTCGTGGCCGTGCTCGCGGCCGGCGGTTACCAGGTACTGGCACACCCACAAGTCGATGGCTCCGGCGGTCGGCGTCGCCACCTCGATGGACCGCGCGTGGAACGCATACGGTTATCAGATCACGCCGCTGGAGAAATTCAACTTCGAGGCCCGCGTGCTGCGTGCCGAGCATTACTCGATGGACCGCGAAGCGCAGCTGGCGCCGGTCGATCTCGCGCTCGGCTGGGGCCCGATGGCCAACCCGGCGGTGATCGACAAAGTGAAAATCACGCAGTCCAGCCGCTTTTACTACTGGCACGTCGACGCGTTTCCGATTCCCCGCCGCGACATCGAAGTCAACAGCGCCAACATGCACATGGTGCCGGCCAACGCGGAGGTCGAGCGCACGCTGCGGGCCCTGCATTCCGGGCAACGCGTCACCATCTCGGGCTACCTGATCGAAGCGCGCGCGCCCGACGGCTGGCGCTGGCGCAGCTCGCTCACGCGCGAAGACACGGGGGCCGGCGCCTGCGAGCTCGTGTGGGTCGAGAAGATCGCCGCGAACTGATTTCCGGCAGTGGGCTCTAATCGCATGAAACCCTGAACCCGGAACACGCCATGCAAATTACCATCACCTACTGCGCGGCTTGAAACTACCTGCCGCAGGCCGCCAGTCTGGCGGCGGAAATCGAACGCGCACTCGGCGTTAAAGCCGAGCTCGTCAAAGGGACCTCCGGCGTGTTCGATGTTGCTGCCGGCGGTAAACTGATTTATTCGCGGCACCGCACCGGCCGCTTTCCGGCCTCCGCCGAAATCGTCGAGGCTCTGCGCAAGCTTCACCCGCTGTAACGGCGCATCGCCGATGGCGTCGATTGCCGCGCCTTCGCGGCCGGCCGGTCATGTAGACTACGAATACTTATAAGGGAGCACTGCCGATGCTGAAAATCTGGGGTCGCGTTAACTCGATCAACGTGCAGAAAGTGCTGTGGTGCTGCGGCGAATTGAACCTGCCGTTCGAGCGCATCGACGCGGGAATGCAGTTCGGCGTCAACAATACGCCGGAATACAAAGCGAAGAACCCGAACGGACTGGTGCCGCTGATCGACGACGACGGCTTCGTGCTGTGGGAATCGCAGCCTATCGTGCGCTATCTCGCGCGCAAGCACAGTCTGGGCTCCCTGTGCCCGGCGGACGCGCAAGCCTGCGCGGATGCCGACCGCTGGATGGACTGGAACGCGACCACGGTATGGCCCAACCTGCGGCCGGTATTCTGGAACCTGGTGCGCACGGAGCCGGCAAAACGCGACATGCCGCTCGTCGCAACATCGCGCAAGGGTCTCGCCGCGAGCATGACCCTGCTCGACGCGCATCTCGCCGGGCGTCCCTACGTCGCGGGCAGCACCTTCACGATGGGCGACATTCCCGTCGGCGTATCGATTCAGCGCTGGTTCCGGATGGACATCGAGCGCGAAAACCTGCCGAACCTCGCCGCATATTACAAGCGCCTGCAGGCACGGCCCGCGTACGCGAAATATGCCGATCTGCCGCTGACGTAATGCCTTTCGGGAAACTCTTTGCGGGCTTCAAGTCGCGCGCAGCGGCGCCGGCTGAGTATCCGCTGGAAACCGAGCAGGCGTTAAACCGGCTGCACAGCGCGGCGCCGGTGGACGAACATCTGCGCGTGCTGTTTCACGACGTGAAGGTCGGCAGCGAGAATTTTGTCGACCTTTACCGGCGCTGCCTCCTGCATACGGGCACGCCCGTTACGCCATTCAACGTCTTTCATCGCTACCAGAGCCGGCGCGATCTCCTGCAGTATTTTTTCGCGACGCTCGCCCTGCCCGGCGCGCGCGCGGAATGCGGCACGTATCGGGGAGCAACGGCATTGCTGCTTGCGCATGCCTGGAAGGCCCGCGACCCGGCGTTCACCGGCAACGGACTCTATCTGATCGACAGCTTCGTCGGCACCAGCGAGTCCGGGCAACACGATCTCATTCCGGTGCGCGGCGATGACGGTGCGACGCGGCGTGAAGCATTCTTTCCGGTCGCGCAAGCCCATCTCACGCCGGAACTCGTGCGTGGCTACTTCGATGAATTTCCGCGCGTCAGCCTGTGCGCGGGCTGGATACCGCAGGTATTCGCGTCAGTGCCTGAGCAGAACTGGGCATTTGTGCACCTCGACGTGACGCTCTACGAGCCGACGCTCGCGGCGCTCGAGTACTTTTATCCGCGCCTCACCACCGGCGGCGTGATCGTCTGCGACGGCTCGATCTTCTGCCCGGGCGCCAAAAAGGCGTGGGACGAATTCTGCGCCGGGCGCGAATTGCCGTTCGTCGTGCTCGGCAACCGTGAATCGATCCTGATCAAAGCCCCGGCCTAGTGCTCGGCAGCCTCATAAAACGCCTGCTCGGTTCGCGCGCGCCCGCTGTGCCGGACGCAGCCCTCGTCGACGGTCCGTGGCTCGCCGAAACGCTGCGCCTGCAGCAACAGCGTGCGCATGCGGAAGTCGTCGTGCGCTGCGAGACGGCGCTTAAAAACGCGCCGGACCAGGCCAATGTACTGAACTTGTTGTCGGCAGCGCTGCTTGCGCAAGGCAAAACAAAGGACGGCATCCGGCACCTGCGCAATGCAATCGACGCTGACCCATCGGCCAAAGCCCACGCCCAGTTAGGCAACGTCCTGGCGGCAACCGGCGATTTTGACGGCGCTATCGCCAGCTATCGTGCCGCGCTCGCGCTCGAGCCAGAATCCGTGGAGGCATGGAGCACACTGGGTGCGCTGCTGAAAGCGCTGGCCCGCTACGACGAAGCGGAAGAATGCTGTGCGGCGGGACTGCGCCTCGATTCGACGAATGCGGGCCTCAAATACACCTTGGCCACCGTCCTGTTCGAGCAGGCGCGCGTCGCCGAGGCCATTGCGGCGGTGCGCGAATCGCTCGCGCTCCAACCGGACAATCCCGCGGCGCACAGCGCGCTGCTGCGCATGCTGTGTTATTCGGATACTTCAGACCCCGCCGACGTATTCCGTGAGCACCGGGCGTGGGCAGCACGCCACGCGGCGGCGCTGGAAGCTGCGGCGCCGCCGCATCGCAACGACCGCGATCCCGCGCGCCGTCTGCGCATCGGCTTCGTCTCGCCTTACATCCACAAGCATGCGGTCACGTTTTTTCTCGAATCCGTAATCGAGCATCACGACCGCGCGCAGCTCGAAATCTTCCTGTACGCCGATGTCGCGCGTCCCGACGATTATTCCGAGCGGCTGAAGGCGCACGGCGCGCACTGGCGCACCACGATCGATCTCGACCATGCACGGCTCGCGAGCCTCGTGCGCGAAGATGCGATCGATATCCTCGTCGACTTGAGCGGCCACACCGCCAACAACCGCCTGCTGGCGTTTGCGCGCAAGCCCGCGCCCGTTCAGGCCAACTGGCTCGGTTTTCCGAGCACGACCGGGATGCCGAGCATGGGTTACCGCATCACCGACGCGTGGTGCGACCCGCCGGGCATGACCGAGCATCTGAACTCCGAAACGCTCGTGCGCCTGCCCGGCATTTACATGGCCTGGCGGCCGCCCGACGGCACGCCCGCGGTCGCCCCGCTCCCGGCGTTAAAGAACGGCTACGTCACGTTCGGCACGTTTCACAGCGCATTCAAGATTTCGCCTGCGATCGCCGCTTGGTGGGCGCGCATCCTCGAGCGCGTTCCCGGCTCGCGGCTGCGCGTGATGGCGGTCAGCGGCGTCTCGGCGGAACGCCATATGCGCGAAATGTTCGAGCGCTGCGGCGTTCGCGCGCACCAGCTGGAGATACTGCCGCGACTGTCGTTCGATGACTACCTCGCCGCCTACGCACAAGTGGACATCGCGCTCGACACGTTTCCCTATCACGGCGCGACGACCACCTGCTTCTCGCTCTGGATGGGATTGCCGGTCGTCGTGCTGGAAGGGATCGACGCACGCCTCGCGCGCCGATGTGTCGATGCTGAACAACGTCGGGTTGCCGCAACTGATCGGCAAGACCGGCGACGAGTATGTCGACATTGCCGCGCGGCTCGCGGAGGATCTGCCCAAGCTTGCCGAACTACGCGCGAACCTGCGCGGCATGATGGCGCGCTCGCCGAACGCAGACGGCCGCGCGTGTGCGCGCAATCTCGAGCGCGCGTTCCGCGAGATGTGGGTCACTTGGTGCAATAAGGCTGCCGCAGCGCAGCCATAAGCGCGCAGTTGCGCTAATCCGTCCACAGCATGCCGACGACCGCGCCCGTCATGCACGTGGCAAGCGTGCCGGCGACGATCGACTTCATGCCCAGCCCGACGATTTCAGCGCGGCGCTCGGGCGCCATGGCCGCCATGCCGCCGATCAGGATGCCCACGCTGCCGAAATTCGCAAAGCCGCACAACGCATAAGTCATGAGCAGGCGGCTGCGCAGGGACAGCGCGCCATCCGGCAAATGAGCGAGATCGAGATAGGCGATGAATTCATTGAGCACGGTCTTGGTGCCGAGCAGCGCACCCGCGGCCGGCGCTTCGCTCCACGGCACGCCGACCAGCCACGCGAGCGGCGCCAGCAGCGTGCCGAGCATGCGCTGCAGCGTGATCGGCCGCCCGTGCACGAGCGGCAGCGCTTCGAGCATCAGATTGGCGAGCGTCACCAGCGCGATCAGCACGATCAGCATTGCCAGTATGTTGAGCAACAGGCCGAGCCCGTCGAGCGTGCCCTTGGTGATTGCGTCCATGCTGCTCGACGCCTGCTGCGCGGGCGCGAGCTTCCCCGTCGTGGGAGCGCCGGTCAACGGCACCATCAGCACGGCCACGACGATCGCTGCGGGCGCGCTGATGATCGATGCAATCAGGATGTGGCCCAGCGCGTCGGGAATCACCGGCCCGAGAAAACTCGCGTAAATCACCATCACGGTGCCCGAGATGCCGGCCATACCGCACGCCATCACGATAAAGAGCTCGCCTCGCGACATCTGCGCGAGATAAGGCCGGATGAAGAGCGGGGCTTCGACCATGCCGACAAAAATGTTGGCCGCCGTCGACAGTCCGACCGCGCCGCCGACCCCCATCACCGCTTCCAGCACGCGCGAAATTCCGCGCACGACCCACGGCAGGATGCGCCAGTAAAAGAGCAGCGACGACAGCGCGCTGATCACGAGCACCAGCGGCAGCGCGCGAAACGCGAGCACGAAACTCGACCCCGCGCCCGTCTCGGCGAACGGCAGCGCCGCGCCGCCGAGATAGCCAAACACGAAGCCGGTGCCCGCCTGCGTCGCCTTTTCGAGCGCGAGCAGCGTGTCGTTCAGCGCCAGGAAAAATTGTTTGAATAGCGCAAGCTTCAACAGCGCCGCGGCCAGGACGATTTGCAGCGCTATCCCGGCAAGCACCGTCCGCCACGCGACGACGCGGCGGTTTTCGCTGAAGAGCCACGCCAGCGCCAGAATTGCGGTGAATCCGAACGCGCTCTGGAGGGCCTCTGCCAAGGATCGCTCCGCGCGCCGGAAGCGGCTAACTACGCCGCCAGAGCGTGCCCTTGGGCCCGTCTTCGAGCGTAATGCCCGCCGCCAGCAGATCCTTGCGTATGCGGTCAGCCTCGGCGTAATTTTTCGCCTTTTTCGCGGCGGCGCGCGCGACGATTTCCGCTTCGATGCGCTCGGGCGTCCATGCATCGGCGCCCGGCGCCGCTTGCAGGAACTCCGTCGATGGGCGCTGCAGCAGACCCAGCAGGCCGGCGAGCGCTTTGAGCAGCGCGGCCGCATCACGCGACTGGCTCCGGTTCACCTCGGCCGCCAGCTCGAACAGAATGGCGACCGCTTCGGGTGTGTTGAAATCGTCATCCATCACTTCGCGGAAGCGCGCGGCCGTGGGGTTGCTCCAGTCGATGTCGCCCGCGGCGCCGTCATGCGCTTTCAATGCAGTGTAGAGGCGGCTCAGTGCCTGGCGCGCGTCGTCGAGATGCTGGTCGGAATAATTGAGCGGGCTGCGGTAGTGCGCACGCAGGATGAAAAAGCGCACGACCTCCGCGTCGTAGCGGGCGAGTATCTCGCGCACCGTAAAAAAGTTGCCGAGCGACTTCGACATTTTCTCGTTGTCGACGCGCACGAATCCGTTGTGCAGCCAGTAGTTGACGAAAGTGTTCCCGTGCGCACCCTCGGATTGCGCGATCTCGTTCTCGTGGTGCGGAAACTGCAGGTCCTGCCCGCCGCCGTGAATGTCGAAGTGCTCGCCCAGCAGCGTGCTCGACATCGCCGAGCATTCGATATGCCAGCCCGGGCGGCCTTCGCCCCACGGGCTGGGCCATGCCGGCTCGCCCGGCTTGGAATGCTTCCACAGCACGAAATCGAGCGGATCGTGCTTCGCCTGCGTGATCTCGACGCGCTCTCCGGCATTGAGATCGTCGAGCGTTTTGCCGGAGAGCTTGCCGTAGCCAGGAAAATCGCGCACCGAATAATTGACATCGTGGTCGGGCGCAACGTACGCCAGACCTTTTTTTTCGAGCAGTGCGATGATCGCCTGCATTTCCTTGATGTATTCCGTCGCGCGCGGCTCGAAGTCGGGCTTCATCACACCGAGCGCCGCAGCATCCTCGTTCATGGCAGCGATAAAGCGCGCAGTCAACGCTTCCATCGGCTCCTTGTTCTCGGCCGCCCGCTTGATGATCTTGTCGTCGATGTCCGTGATGTTGCGCACGTACGTGACCTTCAATCCCGACGTGCGCAGCCAGCGCGTAATCATGTCGAACACCACCATCACGCGCGCGTGCCCGAGATGGCAGTAGTCATACACGGTCATCCCGCAGACGTAAATGCGCGCCTCGCCGGGAACTATCGGCTCGAATATCTGCTTGTCGCGAGTCAGCGTGTTATAGAGCTTGAGCATGGCGGGGAATGGAGAGGATGAAAACGATCGGCGCCTTTATTTTGCCCGCCCCGGCTGTCTTGAAGGCGGGACCTGACATCCGGTAGCCGGTCCGCGCGCGGCGTGTGTCGGCTTATGTCCGGCGAGGGCAAAACAACGTATTTAAATTGGCCGGGGTTCTTGGTAAAATCTGTTAGATTAGTCGACTAAGACCCTGAAATTCCAAAAAGTATAGCACAATGACCTTGAAGTCCGCGCCGCGCCGGATCCGCCAAATCGCATTGCTGGTGGCCAGTCTCATGATTGCCGCGGTTACGGTTGCACAGACCGACGAGCTCGCGGAAGCCGGCAAGCTGTTCCGCGGTGGCCAGCAGGCCCAGGCGCTCGAGCGCGTTGACAACTTCTTAAAAGCCAATCCCAAAGACGCGCGCGGCCGTTTTTTGAAAGGCCTGATACTCACCGAACAAGGCAAGCAGGCCGATGCCATCAGGATATTCACCGGCCTCACGGAAGATTATCCGGAATTGCCCGAGCCGTACAACAACCTTGCCGTGCTTTATGCGTCGCAGGGCCAGTATGACAAAGCGCGCGGCATGCTCGAAATATCGATCCGCACCCATCCGAGCTATGCGACGGCGTATGAAAATCTCGGCGACGTCTACGCTAAGATGGCTTCACAGGCTTATGACAAGGCGCTGCAACTCGATAAAAGCAATACCGCCGCGCAAACCAAGCTCAAAATGATCAACGAATTGTTTTCGAGCGGTACACGCGCTACCGGGAAACCGGCGGCCAGCAAATTAACGTCAACGATCGTTGCCGCGGCCGAACCCGTAACGCTGGATATGCAATCTGTCATCACGGCGCCATCTGCGCCGCCCGCCGCGGCGACGTCAACACCCGCGGCGAAACCGGCAGAATCGGTCAAGTCCGCGACCGAAAGCGATGTATTGAGAAGCGTCATTCATTGGGCGAGAGCCTGGTCGGACAACGACGTGGCGGGATATTTCGCGTGTTACGCGCCGGATTTCCAGACGCCGACCGGAGAACCGCGCGCTGATTGGGAAGCCGCGCGCAAAGTCCGCATGGCGAAGCCGAAAAAAATCGATGTCCGGGTGGAGTCGCCGAAGGTCAAGTTCGCCGACAACAATCGCGCGGCGGTCACGTTCCGTCAAAGCTATCGCTCGTCCAATCTCAAAGTCGCCAGCACCAAGACGCTGGTTCTGGTCAAGACCGGCGATCGCTGGCTGATCCAGCAGGAGCGCGTCGGCAGTTGATCCTCCCGTGGTGATGCTGGTCAGGACCGCCGATCGAAATCCGCAATCTTGCTTGAACCTTAATTGAGACCTTCGACCAGAATGTTTAAGCAGCAACCTCGCGAACCGGACGAACAAGTGCCGATACTGAATTCGCTGCGCTGGCAGCCGATCGTATACGCAGTTCTTTTTCTCGCATTTTAATTTCCATTAACGAGACTACTACATGAAAATCAGCGCTGTCCTTACTCTGGCCATGCTTGCTTGCAGCACGCTGGCTGCCGCCGCCAATCCCGAAGTCGAGTTGAAAACCAACATGGGCACGATCACGCTCGAACTCTATCCGGACAAGGCGCCCAAGACGGTCGAGAACTTTCTGCAATATGTGAAGGATGGCTTCTTCAAAGGCACGATCTTCCACCGCGTGATCAACGGCTTCATGGTCCAGGGCGGCGGCTTCACTCCCGAGTACGCGCAGAAGAAGACCCGCGCGCCGGTGCCGAATGAAGCCAACAACGGCCTGAAGAACGACGTCGGCACCATCGCGATGGCGCGGACGTCCGATCCGCATTCGGCAACCGCGCAATTTTTCATCAACCACAAGAACAACGATTTTCTCAATCATTCCGCGCCCACCCCGCAAGGCTGGGGTTACACCGTGTTCGGCAAAGTCACCAAGGGCATGGACGTCGTCAACAAGATCGCCGCGCTCGACACCGGCGCCATGGGCCCGTTTCAGTCCGACGTGCCGCGCAAGCAGGTCGTGATCGAAGACGCCCGCATCGTTTCCGCCGATAAGCCGGCAGCCGACAAACCCGCCGCGAAATAAAGGATTTCCCATGGTCAAGCTGCATACCAATCACGGCGTCATCACGCTCGAGCTCGACGCCGCCAAGGCGCCCGTCACCGTCGAAAACTTTCTCGGCTACGTCAAAAGCGGGCACTTCAACAACACAATCTTCCATCGCGTGATCGACGGCTTCATGATCCAGGGCGGCGGCTTCGAGCCGGGCATGAAGCAGAAGCCGACCGGCGCGCAGATCAAGAACGAGGCCGACAACAAGCTGAAGAACGACAAGTACACCGTGGCCATGGCGCGCACGTCCGACCCGCATTCGGCCACTGCGCAGTTCTTCATTAACATCGCCAACAACGATTTCCTGAACCACACCGGGCCCAATGCGCAGGGCTGGGGCTATTGCGTATTCGGCAAAGTGACCGGCGGCACCGAAGTCGTCGACAAGATCAAGGGCGTAAAAACGGGCAACCGCGCCGGCCACCAGGACGTGCCGGCCGAAGACGTGATCATCGAAAAAGCGGAAGTGGTTTGAAGGCAGGATTGGGGATGGTGGATTGAGGATCGAGTAAGGCCTTACCTCTCTCAATCCTCATTCCTCAATCCTCAATCCTATGCAGCACAGTATTTTTGTCTCCGACCTGCACCTCTGCCCGACCCGTCCCGCCATCAGCCAGACGTTTTTCGATTTCCTGCGCGGCCCCGCCGCGCGCGCTGAGGCCCTGTACATACTGGGCGATCTCTTCGAGTACTGGGCCGGCGATGACGACGACGATCCGTTCAATGCGTCGGTCCTCGCTGCACTGCGTGACCTCGCACGCACCGGCATCAAGCTATTTCTGATGCACGGCAATCGCGATTTTCTGATCGGGGACCGCTTTGCCGCGGACGCCGGCGCCAGACTATTGCCGGACCCGACGCTGCTCGACCTGTACGGCACGCGCACGCTGCTGATGCACGGCGATACGCTCTGCACGGACGACGTGGGATACCAGGAATTTCGCGCGAAAGTACGCAATCCGGAGTATCAACGGCAGTTTCTCGCGCAGCCGCTGCTGAGCCGCAAGCAGATCATCGCCGGCCTGCGCACTGAAAACACGGAAAAGAAACAGTCGAAATCCGAGTCCATCATGGACGTGACACCGGCAACCGTCGACGCGGTGCTGCGCGAGCACAGTTATCCGCGCCTGATACACGGCCACACGCATCGGCCAGCGTTGCATCGCCATCTCGTCGACGGGCACGCCTGCGAGCGCTGGGTGCTCGCCGACTGGTATACCAAGGGCAGCTACCTGCGTTGCGATCGAGCCGGCTGCACAGTCATCGAACTCGCCACCGTCTGAGCCACGCGCATCCGCAACGCGCAGTCAGCCGAGCGCCTGCCTGAAATCGCCGATCAGATCGTCAAAGTCCTCGATGCCGATCGACAGCCGGATCAGCGAATCCGCGATGCCCATCTCGGCCCGGCGTTGCGGCCCCATTTCCCAATAGATGGTGTGCGCGATCGGGATCGCCAGGGTCCGGTTGTCGCCCAGGTGGCTCGACAAGATCACAATCTTTAAGCGGTTGAGGAAGTCGAAACAGTCGATGCCTTCCGCGAGCTCGAAGCTCATCAGCGCACCATAAGTTTTAAACAGCTGGGTCGCCAACCGGTGCTCTGGATGATCTTCGAGCCCGGGGTAGTACACTTTTCTCACCTTGGAATGGCCGGCCAGAAAGCGCGCGAGCTGCAACGCATTGTCGGACGCCTTCTCCATCCGCAATGCCAGAGTCTCCGCGCCGGTAGCAATGCGGTGCGCGGGTTCCGCCGCAAGCGTGCTACCGACGTCGCGCAAGCCTTTCTTGCGGATCTGCTGGATGCCCCACAGCGCCGGCGCAGCATTCTTGTAGTTGTCGTAAATGTTCGAAAAGCGCGTCCAGTCGAAAAGGCCGGTATCGGTGACAGCGCCGCCCAGCGAATTGCCGTGCCCGCCGATATACTTGGTCAGTGAGTTGACGATCAGCCCCGCGTGGTCGCGCTTGGGCAGGTACAGGTAGGGCGACGTCATGGTGTTGTCCACCACGTAGAGCAGGCCGCGCGCGGCGCACAGCTCGCCGATGCGCGTCAGGTCGGCGATCTGCGTGCGCGGGTTGGCGATGGTTTCGACGAACACCATCCGCGTGTTGGGCCGAATCGCCTTTGCCACGTTTTCGACGCGCGTCGGATCGACATAACTGATGTCGCAACCCAGCGAATTCAAAGTGCCGAACAGGCTGTTGGTGTTGCCGAACAGAAACGAGCTCGATACGACGTGATCGCCCGCGCGCAGCAATGCGAGGAACACGGCGGCAATTGCGGCCATGCCGGTGCCGAAGCAGGCGGTAACTACGCCCTCCTCCATCTTGGTAATTTTCGATTCCAGCGCAGCCGTGGTGGGATTGCCCTGGCGGCCGTAGACATAGCCGGGAAGCTCGCCCTTGAATACCTTCGCGAGGTCGCGCGCGTCCGCATAGCCGTATGCAACCGAGGTATGCATGGGCTTGTGCACGGCAAAATGCTCGATGGGCGATTCGAGATCCGAATGCAGGATCGTCGTCGTAAAGCCGTTCTTCATGGCAAGCTCTCTCCCAATAAAAAACCCGATCAGCTTTTCGCGGACCGGGTTCTGGCTCGCTTTAGCCGTATTTATTTGTCGGCCGGTATCTGACACTACCGGTGGCGCCCGCAAGCTGATCTCAAATCGGCGCAGTTCGAAAGTTACCCGCTCGCGGATAACTTGTCAATTACAGTGAAGATCAGTCAACGACCTCCAGGTTCAGGTCGAGCTGCGAAGCCGCGAAGGCCGCCTGCTTGGTTCCTTCGCGGCGCTGCGCTTCGACGCCATCCAGATATGCCTGTGTCACGTCGCCGGTGACGTAATTGCCGCTGAAGCACGAATCCTCGAATGACGTGACTTTCGGATTGACCGAGCGCACGTCGTCGATCAGCGCACTCAAGTCCTGGTAGATCAACTGGTCGGCGCCGATCTCGCGCGCGATCTCCTCGTCGCTGCGGCCGGTCGCGATCAGCTCGTCGCGCGTGGGCATGTCGATGCCATAAACATTCGCAAACCGCACGGGCGGCGCCGCGGACGCGAAAAACACTTTCCGCGCGCCGGCTTCGCGCGCCATCTGCACGATTTCGCGGCTGGTAGTGCCGCGCACGATCGAATCGTCGACGAGCATCACGTTCTTGCCTTTGAATTCCATGCCGATCGCATTCAACTTCTGCCGCACAGACTTCTTGCGTATGCCCTGGCCCGGCATGATGAAGGTGCGGCCGATGTAGCGGTTCTTGATGAAGCCCTCGCGATACGGCAGGTTGAGACGATTGGCGAGCTGCATCGCGGCCGGCCGGCTCGAATCCGGAATCGGAATCACCACGTCAATGTCGAGCTGCGAGTGTTCGCGCTTGATCTTGTCGGCGAGGCTCTCGCCCATGCGCAAGCGCGTCTCGTACACGGAAATGCCGTCCATCACCGAATCCGGCCGCGCGAGATATACGTATTCGAAGATGCACGGATTCAGCGACGGATTGAGCGCGCACTGTTGCGCATAAAAATGGCCGTCTTCGTCGATGAATATGGCTTCGCCGGGCGCGATGTCGCGCACGAGCTCGAAACCCAGCGCGTCGAGCGCGACGGATTCAGACGACACCAGATATTCGGTACCGTGCTCGGTTTCCATCTTGCCGTAAACGAGCGGGCGGATGCCGTACGGATCGCGGAACGCGAGCAGTCCATAGCCCGCGATCATCGCCACTACGGCGTAGGCGCCGCGGCAGCGACGGTGCACCCCTGAGACGGCTGCGAAGATGGTCGCCGGATCGAGCTTGTAGTTGGCCGCCCCTTCCTGCAGTTCATGCGCGAGCACGTTGAGCAGCACTTCCGAATCCGAGTTGGTATTGACGTGCCGCAGGTCCTGGCGGAACAGATCGCTTTTGAGCTGATCGGTATTGGTTAGGTTGCCGTTGTGCCCGAGCACGAGGCCGAACGGCGAATTGACGTAGAAAGGTTGCGATTCCGCGGCCGACCACGCCGAGCCCGCCGTCGGGTAGCGCGTGTGCCCGATGCCGCAGGCGCCGAGCAGGCCGCGCATGTTGCGCGTGCGGAAGACATCGCGCACCATGCCGCCGCCTTTGTGCATGTGGAACGTGGCGCCCTCGGCGGTCACGATGCCGGCTGCATCCTGGCCGCGGTGCTGCAACACGAGGAGCCCGTCGTAGAGCACCTGGTTGACCGCGTTTTTCGCCACCACGCCTAATATGCCGCACATAACAGTCTCTACCCGTAGTTGATGTGCTTCGCCATGTCGTCAGGCAACCAGACTTTAACCGAGTTGCCCAATATTACCAACGGCTCGCTGAACATCGCGTGCCGCCATGCCGTTTGCCGCGGCAATGCCGTCAAACCCGCGAGCAATACCGCAACCGTGACGATCGCCAGCCCGCGCGCAAGCCCGAACACCGCACCGAGCGCGCGATCGGCGAACCCGAGCCCGGCGGACTTGATCAAACCCGACACCGCGATCGCCAGCAGCGTCATGACTACAAGTACCGCCAGAAACACGGCGAGAAAGCCGGCCAAGAGGCGCAATGACGGGTTCGTCAGCGCAGCCGGCAACAACGCTGCGACGTCGCCCGCGAACATCTGCGCCACGATGAAAGCCACCACCCACGATGCGAGCGCCAGAATCTCGCGCACGAGACCGTGGATGACGCTCAACAGAACCGAAATGCCGATAATCGCGATAACTGCGTAATCGATCCAGGTCATTTAGGAATGACGTTACCGTTCAATCCCAGCGCCTTCAGCTTGTCGCGCGCGCTGTCCGCGTCGGCGCGCGACACGAAAGGGCCGGCCCGCACGCGCGTGACGTTGCCTTTGGTGGTAGGCACAACCTCCGTATAGGCTTTCACGCCCGTCGCACCGATCTGATCGCGCATCTGCTTGGCTTTGTCCGGATCGTTGAGCGCGGCAACCTGCACGACATAGCCCGCAGCACCTTTGGCGGGCGGCTTTGCTTTGTCCGCTGCTTTTGCCTGCTCGACCGTTTTGACCGGCTCCGCGGCAACTGGTTTCTCCGCGGACTTGGCAGGCGCGGCCTTTTTCGGCGGCGACGCTTCGGTATCGTTCGGGGGCGGCACTAGCACTTCAGCCGCCGGCTTGGGCGCAGCCGCTACCTTAGGCGCGTCAGCCTTGGCGACCGGCGGTTCCACCGTGGGTTGGGACGGAACGGCGGCTTCGGTTTTCGGCGGCGGGGCGGATTTCTGGCTGGGCGCTAGCGGCACGATCTTCGACGTAAAGACGCCGGCGTCGGGCGATGGAATCTTGATACTGACGTCCTGGCTTACGGGCTTGGGCTCGTGATCGAGCACCATCGGCAGGAAGACGGCGATGACGGTTACCAGGGCAATCGCCCCGACGAGTCGGCGGCGCGCGCGTTTTCTGAGTTGTATTTCTTCGTCGCTAATCGATTTAGCCATGGGCGTCCGGAATCTATGTCTTACGCTGGCGTTCGCGCATTACCGCAGCAACCGTAAGAAAGGACCCGAAAACGATGATTTTATCATTATCAGCCGCCGATTCACAGGCAGCGTGCCATGCGGCTACGACGTCTGGAAACTCCTCGGCGGGCGCCGTCACGCCCGCGCGCGCGAGCGCTGCGGCGAGAAATGCCGCGCTCGCGCCCCGCGCACCGCCGCTGCCGGCGAGAAACCAGTGCGCAATATGGGCTTTCACCGCCGCGACGACGCCATCGATGTCCTTGTCCTTCAGCATCGAGAATACGGCCAGCGTGCGGCCGGCGGCAGGCATGCTGGTCAGGTTCGCGGCGAGCGCGCGTGCCGCATGCGGATTGTGCGCGACGTCGAGTATCACGAGCGGTCGCCCCGGCAGCACCTGGAACCGTCCCGCTACCTCCGCCTGCAACAATCCGCCGCGCAGATCCTGTGCGGTGACGGGCAGGCTGCCGCGCAGACTGTCGAGCGCGGCCAAACAGGCGGCGGCGTTGCTCAACTGGAAAGCGCCGCGCAAAGCCGGATAGGGCAAACCGTGCCGCCGCCCTGAAGGTCCCCAGTAACGCCATTGCTGCGGCTCGCCAACGTAGCCAAAATCGCGGTCGATCACCATGAGATCCGCGCCGATTTCACGCGCGTGCTCCACCAGTGACGCCGGCGGATCGGCATCGGCGCAGATTGCCGGCCGCGCCGCCCGAAAAATCCCCGCTTTCTCGAATCCGATCGCTTCGCGCGTGTCGCCGAGATAATCCTGATGGTCGAGATCGACGCTCGCGACGAGCGCGCAATCCGCGTCGAATATGTTGACCGCGTCGAGCCGGCCGCCCAGCCCTACTTCAAGTATGACGACATCGACGCCGGCGTCCGCAAAGCAGAGCATCGCCGCCAGCGTGCCGAATTCGAAATACGTGAGCGTCGTGCCACCGCGCGCCGCTTCGATGCGTGCGAACGCGCGGCACAAGTCGTCATCGCCAACTTCGCTGCCGCCGATGCGCACGCGCTCGTTGTACCGCAGGAGGTGCGGCGACGTATAGCAGCCGACGCGGTAGCCGGCATGCAGCAGGATCGCCTCGAGCATCGCGCAGCACGAACCTTTGCCGTTGGTGCCGCCGACCGTGATGATCTTGAAAGCCGGCGAGATCCCGATTGCGCGCGCCACGTCCGACACGCGGTCCAGCCCCATCGCGATCGCCTGCGGATGCAAGCGCTCGAGATACTCGAGCCATTGCGCGAGAGTTACCGGCGGAGAGCTACCCACGGCGGAGGGCACAGCGGCTTAAAAGTGCTCAGGCTGCCGCGGGCAGCTTCAGCAAAAGCGTGATGACGCTCGCGAGCTTGTCGCGCATTTCGCGGCGGTCGACGATGAGATCGATCGCGCCGTGCTGGAGCAGAAACTCCGAGCGCTGGAAACCCTCGGGCAGCGTTTCGCGCACGGTCTGCTCGATCACGCGCGGTCCGGCAAAACCGATCAGCGCGTTGGGCTCGGCGAACACGACGTCGCCGATGAGCGCGAAGCTTGCCGACACCCCGCCCATCGTCGGGTCGGTCAGCACGGAAATGAACGGCAGCTTCTCGGCGCCCAGCTGGGTCAGCGCCGCGCAGGTTTTCGACATCTGCATCAGCGAGAGCAAACCTTCCTGCATGCGCGCGCCGCCGCTCGCCGTAAAGCACACGAACGGCAGCTTCTGCTCGAGGCAAACCTGCACGCCGCGCACGAAACGCTCGCCGACGACGGAGCCCATCGAGCCGCCGAGAAACTTGAACTCGAACGCGGCAACGACCAGCGGGATGGTCTTGATGCTGCCCTGCATGACGATCAGCGCGTCGTCTTCCTCGGTGTCTTTGCGCGCCTCTTCGAGCCGTTCGGTATAGCGCCGGCTGTCTTTGAATTTAAGCGTGTCGACCGGCAGCACTTCGTAGCCGATTTCGTAGCGGCCTTCGGTGTCGAGCAGCGTGTCGAGGCGCTCGCGCGCGGACAGGCGGTTGTGATGGTTGCACTTCGGGCAAACGTAGAGATTTTTCTCCAGATCGGTGCGGTAGAGCACCGCCTCGCAGGCGTCGCACTTGCTCCACAGCCCTTCGGGGACGTTCTTTTTCGGGCTGCCGCCGTCGCGGTTGATCTTGGGCGGCAGCAGCTTTTTCAGCCAGCTCATGTAATTGACCTCTTACCGGTCGAGCGCACTGCGGATATCCTTAACCAGATTCGCGATATTGTCCAGCACGCGCTCGCGCGGGCTCGACTCGATCTCCTGCACCAGCCGGCTGCCGATCACGACCGCGTCGGCGACGTCCGCGACGGCCCGGGCGGTCTGCGCATCGCGTATGCCGAAGCCCACGCCGATCGGCAACTTGATATGGGCGCGGATTTCCGGCAGCTTTTTGGCGACGTCGCTGACGTCGAGGTTGGCGGCACCGGTCACGCCGCGCAACGAGACGTAATAAACGTAGCCGCGCGCATAGCGGGCGACTTCCTTGATGCGAGTTTCCGTCGACGTCGGCGACAACAGAAAAATCGCGTCGATTTTTCGCTGCGCGAGCAGTTCGGCAAACGGTGCCGCCTCCTGCGGCGGGTAATCGACGACCAGCACGCCGTCGACGCCCGCGGCGAGCGCGGCGTCGGCAAATTTTTCGTAGCCCATCGCCTCGATCGGATTCGCGTAGCCCATCAGGACGACGGGTGTCGCATTGTTGGTCTGGCGGAACGCGGCGACGAATTCGAGCACGTTCTTGAGCGACACGCCATGCTTCAAGGCGCGCTCGCTCGACCGCTGTATCGTCGGCCCGTCGGCCATCGGATCCGAAAACGGCACGCCAAGTTCGATCACATCGGCGCCCGCCTGCGCGAGCGCGTGCATCAGCGGCACCGCGAGCGCCGGGTCCGGATCGCCGGCAGTGACAAACGGAATCAGGGCTTTGCGTTTTTCTTTCGCAAGCGCGGCAAACGTGGCGGCGATTCTCGACATCGCGGCTAGAACTTGAGGCCGGATTTTTCGGCCACGGTGTGCATGTCCTTGTCGCCGCGCCCCGAGAGATTGACGAGCAGGATCTGATCTTTCTTCATGCGCGGCGCCATTTTGGCCGCATAGGCGAGCGCGTGGCTCGATTCGAGCGCGGGTATGATGCCTTCGAGCCGGCACAAATGGTGAAACGCCGCGAGTGCCTCCTCGTCGGTCACCGCGACGTATTCGGCGCGCCCACTGTCTTTCAGCCACGCATGCTCCGGACCGACGCCGGGGTAATCGAGGCCCGCCGAAATCGAATGCGTCTCGATGATCTGGCCGTTGTCATCCTGCATGAGATAAGTGCGGTTGCCGTGCAGGACGCCGGGCTTGCCGGCGCACAAGGTCGCTGCGTGCTTGCCGGTTTCGAGGCCATGGCCCGCCGCTTCGACGCCCACCAGGCGCACGCGCTCGTCGGCGATGTACGGATAGAAGAGGCCCATCGCGTTGGAGCCGCCGCCCACGCAGGCGAGCACCGCATCGGGCTGGCGTCCCGCCATCTCCTGCATCTGCTCCCTGGCTTCGATGCCGATCACCGACTGGAAATCGCGCACCATCATCGGATACGGATGCGGGCCGGCGACGGTGCCGATGATGTAAAAGGTGTCGTTCACGTTCGTGACCCAGTCGCGCATCGCTTCGTTGAGCGCGTCTTTCAGCGTCTTCGACCCGGACTCGACCGCGACCACTTCCGCGCCGAGCAGCTTCATGCGATAGACGTTTTGCGCCTGGCGCTGAATGTCTTCCGACCCCATGTAGACCACGCACTTCATGCCGTAGCGCGCAGCCACCGTCGCGGTCGCCACGCCGTGCTGGCCCGCGCCGGTCTCTGCGATCACGCGCGGCTTGCCCATGCGTTTCGCCAGCAGCGCCTGGCCGACCGTGTTGTTGATCTTGTGCGCGCCGGTGTGATTCAGATCCTCGCGCTTCAGATAAACCTGCGCGCCGCCGAAATGCTCGGACCAGCGTTTCGCGTGATAAACGGGGCTCGGCCGGCCGACGTAGTGCTTCAGCTCGTACTCGAACTCGGCGCGGAAAGTCGCGTCGTTGCGATAGTGCTCGTATTCGGCCTTCAGCTGGTCGAGCGCCTGGATCAGCGTCTCGGCGACGAACACGCCGCCATACTGGCCGAAGTGCCCGGTGTCGTCGGGCAAGTCATACATCTGCACTGCGCACCTCTTTCATGAACGCCGCGATTTTTTGCGGATCTTTAATGCCGGGACTCGACTCGACGCCCGAGCTGACATCGACCGCCCACGGCGAAACGCGGCGGATGGCGTCGCTTACATTGGCGGGATTGAGCCCGCCGGACAGGACGATCGGCAGGTGCAAGTCGGGTGGTATCAGGCTCCAGTCGAACGCGGTGCCGGTGCCGCCATGCGTGCCGTCCACGAACGCATCGAGCAACAACCCGCGCGCCGCACCGTAATCACGCGCATATTGTATCAAATCGAGCCCCGGCCTGACGCGCGCAGCCTTGATGAACGGCACGCCGAATCGAGCGCAAAACGCAGCTGTTTCATCGCCGTGAAACTGCAGAAGATCGAGGCGCACCTCGCTCAGCACTGCTTCGATGTCGCGCGCCGCGGCGTCCACGAACAACCCGACCGCCATGACAAAAGGCGGCAACGCGGCTACCACTTCCTGCGCGGCGGCGATCGAGACATTGCGCGGACTCCTGGCGCAGAACACCAGACCGACGGCGTGCGCGCCGAGGCGGGCGGCCGCGAGCGCATCGTCACGGCGGGTGATGCCGCATATCTTGACTGCTGTGACCATGGTCGTCGTCAGTTCCCGTCAAACCACGCCCGGCGGGCGGGCGGTGGCAAGCCCCACACCGCATCATAGCTTACGTGCGCGAGGTAAAGCCCCGCGCCGTCGAACGTCGGCGCAGCCTTCGCACGGTCGCGGCCGGCCAGCACCTGAGCGATCCACGCCGGCTCGTACGTGCCTTTGCCGACGTAAACAAGGCAGCCGACGATGTTGCGCACCATATGATGCAGGAATGCATTGGCCGCCAGATCGAACACCACATAGTCGCCGCTCGCGCGCACCTCGAGGCGCCGCAGATCGCGCACCGGCGAACGGGCCTGGCATTCGGATGAGCGGAACGCGCTGAAATCGTGCTCGCCGACGAGATGCGCTGCAGCTTCGCGCATGCGCGCGAGATCGAGCGGCGCGTGAAACCAGCCGATTCGTCCCTGGTTCAGCGCGGGCCGCACGGGATGATTCAACAAAACGTAGCGGTAGCACCGTTCGAGCGCGGAATAACGCGCGTTGAATTCGGACGGCACCTCGCGCATCCACGTAACCGCGGCGCCGGCGGGCAACAGCGTATTGGTGCCGCGCACCCACGCCGTGTCCGGCCGCATCGCCGCACAGTCGAAATGCACGACTTGCGCGAGCGCGTGTACGCCGGCGTCGGTGCGTCCGGCGCATATCGTGGCGACTTTTTCGCCGGCGATTTCGCCGAGCGCGCGCTCGAGCGCGTCCTGCACGCCGCAGCCGGACGGCTGGGTTTGCCAGCCGCAAAATGCACCGCCGTGGTATTCGATGCCGAGGGCGATTCTCATCGCGATTTATGGAGCTCCAAAACTAAACTGGCCGCACCGTAGTGCAGCCAGTCGATGCGCGCGGGCGGGGAAACCGGCCGCCGGGCGCCGGTTTCGCGCCACAATGCGTCAGCCGAGCGAATCAAGCAATTGCTTGGCCTCCGCCTGCTGTGCCGCATCGCCCTCCTTCATGACTTCCTGCAGGATTTCGCGCGCGCCGTCCTTGTCACCCATTTCCTGGTACGCCTTGGCGAGATCGAACTTCGTTTGCACGTCGTACCAGTGATCGTCCTTCGTGCCGCCTGCCGCCGGCGCCGCGGCATCTGCCGTGGGCACATCGTCGAGGCTGAGACTGATATCGTCGAGCTTGATGTCGGGAGCCGCCGGTGACGCAGGGCCGGCACCTGCCGTCGGTTCGGCGCCGAGGTCAAGCTTGAAAGTGGGATCGAGTTGGATCACCGAGCCGGTGCCGGTCGCCGTCGTTGCAGGAGCGGGCGTTACTGCGCCCGCGCCGCTGACATCGAAATCCATTGCAAGCCCGGCCGCTTTTGCCTGATTTTCCGGCGTGAGCACCATCGTGCTGTCATGCTGCGGCTTGGCGGGGGTCGGAGTGGCCGCAGTAGCCGGCGCATCAAAATTGAAATCGATCGCGCTCGCCATCGGCCCTGTCCTGGAATCGCCGGTGACATCGGTCTTGGCGTCTGCTACGGAGACCGGTGCGGCGTCAATATTAAAGTCAGGCACGTTCGCGGGGGCACCGGCGGCCGCCGGATTCAACGTAAAATCAGGCGACGCGGCGGGACCGGGCGCAAATGCCTGCGCGGCCACCGAATCGTGCGTTATATCCTGGGTCGCGGCTGTCTGGCCCAGCGAATCGGACATAGAGGCGAGTTCGCCCGGGCCCATTAACATGGTTTTCTCGCCGTTATCCAGCGGCAGGTCAGTGGCCGCACCGGTGGCGTCGGGCGACAACTCGAGATCGAAGTCGAGGTCAGTGGCGCCCACGTTGCCGCTGGTGGTCGGCGAGTCGGCGGCAGGCGCGGCCTTGCCGGCTTCGTACAGCGCATTGTCGGGATCGAATGCGTAGCCCATGCCGGCCGCTTTTATCCAGGTGTCGCCCACGCCAGATGTTTGCGTGTTCAGGCTGCGTGCGACCTTTTCGAATTCGGGCTTGTCTTTGCGCGCCGCATATATCTGCAGCAGCTTGAGCTGCGCTTCTTCGTGTTGCGGATTTTTCTGCAGTGCTTCTTTCAGCACTTCCTCGGCTTGCGCATCGCGGCCAAAGTTGAGATACAGATCGGCTTCAGCAAGCGGGTCGACGTCATCGCTGCCGGCGACCGGGTTCATGAGCGGCGACCCGGCTATGGCTGCCGCGGGCGAGCCCACTTTGGCGAGCGTCGGCGCCGACTTCACCGGGACTTTAAGGTCATCGTCGCGCACTTGAGCACGGCGACGGCGTGCGATCCAGAACGCGCCTCCACCAACCAGCAGCAAACCTCCCAAGCCGCCGGCGAGCACCATCGGGTCCTGTACCGCGGTCATGATCTGATCGACAAGGCTGGGCTCTGGGGGCGGCGGAGGCGGAGCTTTTTTGGCTGGCGGCGGTACTGCTTTCGGCGCTTCGGCTTTGGGTGCTTCGGCCGTGGGCGCTTCCGCTTTGGGCGCTTCGCCTTTCGGCGCTTCCGCTTTGGGGGCTTCGGCTTTCGGCGGCTCGACGGCGGGCGGCGCGCCTTTTTGCTCGGCACCTTTTTGCTCGGCTTTTGCGGGCTCTACCGGCGCCTTTGCCGCGTCTTTACCCGGTTCCGCTTTGGGCGGCTCAACTTTCGGTGGCTCGGCTTTCGGCGGTTCTGCTTTGGCGATCTGATCTGACTTCGCCGGCGGGACCGGCACGACCGGTGGTTTCACGCCTTTGAGTTCGAGCAGGCGCTGCATGTCTTTGATACTTTTTTCGAGCTGCGCCACGCGCTCGTTGGCTTCAGCCAGCGACTTCTCGCGCGCCACCGCCTCTTCCTCCAGCATGCGCATGCGTTCTTTGGCCGACGCCGGCTTGCCGCCAGGCGCTTTGCCGGCTGCAGTCGTATCGCCTTTAGAGAGCTTCAAGACTTCTTTGGGCGCTTCCCTGCCTGCTGCTTTATCTTCCACCGCAGTCGTAATCTTGCCGCTCGCCGCGGACTTCGTCGTATCCGACGCCGGTGCTGAGCCCGCCGCTTCGGCGAGTTTCATGCGGTACGCGTTCCAGTTCGATGACTGGACGCGAACTTCTTTGGTTGCTTCGGCGGGCGCTGTTTCGGCGATGCGTTCTTTTTCCGGGACGCGCAATATCGTACCGGTCTTCAAACGATTCATGTTGCCGGAAAACGCCTCGGTGTTGTTGCGGTAAAGGCTGACCAGCATTTGATCGAGCGTGATGCCTTCGGGTTTGACGCCGGCCGCAATCCTGGCGAGCGTATCGCCGCGCTTGACCGCATATTCGGAGCCCGTGCCCGCAGCAGGCGCAGCCGCTGGCGCGGCAGACCTGCCTGCAGCCGTCTTCGGAGCAGGCTTCGCCGCTGGCGCAGGTGCAGCGCCTTCCGGCTGCGGAGTCGGTGCAATCGGTTTTGCTTCAGGCGCGACCGGCGGCGTGATCGGCGTAGCGGCGGCGACCGGCGGGGTAACCGGTGACTGAGTCGGCGCATAGCCGGGCGGATCGATAAGTGCGGTGTACTCGCGCAACAGGCGACCCTGAGCCCAGGTCAATTCGATCAGAATTGCGAGGAACGGATCGTTGATCGAGCGCGTGGAAACGATCCTGATGTAAGGCTTGCCGTCGCTGCGCCGCTCGATCGTCATGCGCACGCCGATCAGCGCGGGGCTGTACTGCATGTTCGCTTGCTGAAACGCATCGGGCGACGCAATGCGCGCGACGAGCGTGGACAGTTCGTCCTTCTGCACGGACACAAGGTCGACCTCGGCCGACAGCGGTTGCCCTAGCGTGGAAAGAACGGTGAGTTTGCCCAGGCCGGCTGCATAAGCAACCCATGGGTACAGCAGGAAAATCCCCGCCCATAACCATGTTTTATTTGGGAATTTGCGCACAGCCCACCCCTTGTTATTTTCAGCAACAAGTAAATTAACATCAAATAGTTAGGGTTGCAAGCTAACCTTGCCTCTAACCTTATGAATCTATGAGCCAGCCAGCAATCAAGATTTTATCCGGCGCACTTGGCGTTACTTTGTGCAAAAGTGCCTCGAATGGTGCGCGGCGAGGGTCTTTGCGACCTTGGCGGCCCTTTTGCCGGCAACTTACCGCTCGAGCAGGATGCGCAACATCCGGCGCAGCGGCTCCGCCGCCCCCCACAGAAGTTGGTCGCCGACCGTGAATGCCGACAGATATTCGCCCCCCATCGCGAGTTTACGCAAGCGGCCAACCGGGATGTGCATTTTTCCGGTAACCGCGGCCGGGGTCAATTCGCGTTCGGAGCGCTCGCGCTCGTTGGGAACGACGCGCACCCACGCATTCGCCGCGGCGAGCAGCCCGGCGATCTCGTCCAGCGGCACGTCCTTTTTCAGCTTGATCGTCAGGGCCTGGCTGTGGCAGCGCATCGCGCCGATGCGCACGCACAAACTCTCGACCGGGGTGAGCATCGTCCCGAACGCGGGACCGCGGCCGAGTATCTTGTTAGTCTCGGCGCCGCCCTTCCATTCCTCGAGCGACATGCCGTTGCCCATGTCCTGATCAATCCAAGGAATCAAATTGCCCGCGAGCGGCACGCCGCGGAAATTTTCCATCGGCAGCGCGCCGTCCGTTTGCTTCGCGTTGACCCGGCGGTCTATTTCGAGTATCGCCGAGGCCGGATCGGCCAGCAGGTCTTTCACTTCCGCGTGCACCAGGCCGAACTGCGTCAACAACTCACGCATGTGCTGCGCGCCGCCGCCGGAGGCAGCCTGGTAGGTCATGCAGGTCATCCACTCGACAAGATCGTGCTGAAAAAGGCCGTGCAACCCCATCAGCATGCAGCTCACCGTGCAATTTCCGCCGATGTAGTTGCGGATGCCCTTGCTCAGCGCATTCTTGATGACCGGCAGATTGACCGGGTCGAGGATGATGACGGCGTCATCCTTCATGCGCAATGTCTTGGCGGCGTCTATCCAATAGCCCTGCCAGCCCGCGGCGCGCAGCTGCGGATAAATCGCGGTCGTGTACTCGCCGCCCTGGCACGTGACGATTACGTCCATGGCTTTCAGCGCGTCGATGGAACTGGCGTCTTTAAGCGGCGCGGTATCGCGGCCGATCGCCGGGCCTTTGCCGCCGACCTGCGACGTCGTGAAAAAAACCGGCTCGATATGGTCGAAATCGCGCTCGGCCTGCATGCGCTGCATGAGCACCGAGCCGACCATACCCCGCCATCCGACAAACCCTGTACGCATCATGATTGCACGACTCAAATTGATTTCTAACGCCGCGGCTCGCGCGGGCGTTGACCTGCCGCCCTACTTCATCGCCGCGACGACGGCATCACCCATTTCGGTGGTGCCCACGCGCCGCATTTCGGTCTCGTATATATCGGCGGTGCGATAACCCTGGGACAGCACTTTCCTGACCGCCGCTTCGATGCGCCGGGCAGCCGCCTCCTCGTTGAACGTGTAGCGCAGCATCATGGCTGCCGACAATATCGTCGCCAGCGGATTGGCGATATTCTTGCCGGCGATGTCGGGGGCCGAGCCATGCGAGGGCTCATACAGGCCCTTGTTGTTCGCATCGAGCGACGCCGACGGCAGCATGCCGATCGAGCCGGTCAGCATCGATGCTTCGTCCGAGAGGATGTCGCCGAACATGTTGCCGGTGACGATCACGTCGAACTGCTTCGGATTGCGCACGAGCTGCATCGCTGCGTTGTCGACGTACATGTGCGACAACTCGACCTGCGGATACTTTTTGGCCACATCTTTGACGACTTCGCGCCAGAACCGGCTCGTCTCGAGCACGTTTTCCTTGTCGACCGAGCAGAGCTTTTTGCCGCGCTTCATCGCAGCGTTGAAGCCGACGTCCGCGATGCGCCGGATCTCGGGCTCCGAATAATGCATCGTGTCGTAGCCTTCGCGCTCGCCGCTCGCGTTGGTGCGCCGGCCGCGCGGCTCACCGAAGTAAATATCGCCGGTCAGCTCGCGCAGGATCAGGATGTCGAGGCCTTTGACCAGTTCGGGCTTCAGCGAGGATGCGCTGACGAGCTCGTCAAACAGCATGGCGGGACGCAGGTTGGCGAAGAGCTGTAATTCTTTGCGGATGCGCAGGATGCCCTGCTCGGGGCGCTTGTCGCGCGGCAGCGCGTCGTATTGCGGGCCGCCGACCGCGCCGCACAGTACCGCGTCCGCCGCGCGCGCGAGCTTGAGCGTGGATTCCGGCAGCGGATCGCCATGCGCGTCGTACCCGGCGCCGCCGTACGCCGCTTCTTCCAGCTCGAGCTTGAGGCCGTCGCGCCGCAGCACGTCGAGCGCTTTCACCGCCTGCGCGATGATTTCAGGACCAATCCCATCGCCGGCCAACACTGCGATCTTCATCGACTACCCTTGATAGCCGCTCACTCGACGGCACGCATCAGCGTGCGCCGCCAAATGCGCGCTCAATTGAACAACCAGGGCTGCTGTTCGCGCCGCTTCGCTTCGAAGGCCTTGATCTTGTCCGCGTGCTCGAGCGTGAGTCCGATTTCATCGAGACCGTTCATCAGGCAGTGCTTGCGAAACGGATCGATCTCGAACTTGATCGATTCGCCGCCCGGCGTGGTGACGCTCTGGTCCGCCAGATCGATTGCGAGACGGTAACCCTGCTGCGCCGCGGCCTCTTTGAACAAGCGGTCGACGGTCTTGGCGTCGAGCTTGATCAAGAGCAGCCCGTTCTTGAAGCTGTTGTTGAAGAATATGTCCGCGAAACTCGGGGCGATCACCGCCTGAAACCCATACTGCAGCAGCGCCCACGGTGCGTGCTCGCGCGACGAGCCGCAGCCGAAATTTTCGCGCGCGAGCAGAATCTGCGCGCCCTGGTAACGCGGCTGGTTCAGCACGAAATCGGGATTGAGCGGCCGCTTCGCGTTGTCCATGCCCGGCTCGCCGTGATCGAGGTAGCGCCACTCGTCGAAGAGATTGGGCCCGTAACCGGTCTTCTTGATCGATTTCAGGAACTGCTTCGGAATGACTGCGTCCGTGTCGACGTTGGCGCGGTCGAGCGGCGCCACGAGCCCTTCGCGTGAGATGAATTTATCCATGATTTTTTTCCTGCGCGAGCGTGCGCACATCGACAAAATGACCGGCAACCGCGGCCGCGGCGGCCATCGCCGGGCTCACGAGATGCGTGCGCCCGCCGGCGCCCTGGCGCCCCTCGAAATTACGATTGGACGTCGACGCGCAGCGCTCGCCGGGCGACAACTGGTCCTCGTTCATGCCGAGGCACATCGAGCAGCCGGGCTCGCGCCATTCGAAACCCGCCGCGACAAAAATCTTGTCGAGGCCTTCCTGTTCGGCCTGACGTTTCACCAGCCCGGAACCCGGCACCACCATCGCGAGCTTCACGTTGCTCGCGACCTTGCGCCCGCGCGCCACCGCGGCGGCCGAGCGCAGATCCTCGATGCGCGAGTTGGTGCATGCGCCGATGAACACCTTGTCGATCTGGATGTCCGTGATCGGCGTGTTCGGCTTCAACGCCATGTATTTCAACGCGCGCTCGATCCACTCACGCTTGACCGGATCGGTTTCCTTCGCGGGATCCGGCACTTTGCCGCCGACCGTCGTCACCATCTCGGGCGAAGTGCCCCACGTGACCTGCGGCTGTATGGTGGCCGCATCGAGCTTGACGACCTTGTCGAATTTCGCGCCCTCGTCGCTCTTGAGGGTGCGCCAATGCGCGACCGCCTTGTCCCACATTGCGCCGGTAGGCGCCAGCGGACGGCCTTTGACGTAGTTGATGGTGGTGTCGTCGACCGCGACCATGCCGGCGCGCGCGCCCGCTTCGATTGCCATGTTGCACAAGGTCAAGCGCGCCTCGACCGACAAGTTGCGGATAGTGTCGCCCGCGAACTCGATGGAATAGCCGGTGCCGCCGGCGGTGCCGATCTTGCCGATCACGGCGAGCGCGATGTCCTTCGCGGTCACGCCGTCGCCCAGCGTGCCCTCGACCAGCACCTGCATCGCCTTGGTTTTTTTCTGCACGAGACATTGCGTCGCGAGCACATGCTCGACTTCCGACGTGCCGATGCCGAACGCGAGACAGCCGAGCGCGCCATGCGTGCTCGTGTGGGAATCCCCGCAAACCACGGTCATGCCCGGCAGCGTGGCGCCGTTCTCAGGCCCGATCACGTGGACGATGCCCTGCTTTTCGTGCAGAAACGGGAAGTAGGAAAGGGCGCCCCATTCCTTGATGTTGTCGTTGAGCGTTTCGACCTGCAGGCGCGACACGGGATCCTTGATGCCCTTGTCCCAGTCCCGCGTCGGCGTGTTGTGGTCGGCGGTCGCCACGATGGAGCTCACGCGCCACGGCTTGCGGTTGGCGACTTTCAGTCCTTCATAAGCCTGCGGGCTCGTGACTTCATGCACGAGGTGGCGGTCGATGTAAATCAGCGCCGTGCCGTCGTCCTGCTGTTGCACGACGTGATCGTCCCATAATTTGTCGTAAAGCGTGCGCGCTGCCATGATGAATACCGTAGATGTTATGCGTCGGTGGAAACCTTAAATTATCCCATAATCCGCATGCCGCTGCCCAGCCGCGGCGCGCTATGAGCGCGTATCCAGCCCGCGCCACAAAATCAGCATTCCCGCAAACGCGCATAAAGCGGCGCCCGCGAAGGTAATCACCGCGCCGAAATGCTCCCACGCGTAGCCGGAATACAGGCCGCCGACGGTGCCGCCCAGGCCGAACGTGAGGCTGGTATAGATCGCCTGGCCGCGCGCCTGGTTGCGCCCGCGAAAGAAACGATGCACGTAGCCCAGGGCCGCAGCGTGGAACGACCCGAAGCTCGCCGCATGCAGCGTTTGCGCGAGCAGCAGCAGCGCCAGATTGTCCGCGCACAACGCGATGATCGCAAAGCGGATGCCCGCCAGCGCAAAACTCGCGATCAGCACCTGCCGCAGCGTGAACGCGCGAAAGAGATGCGCCATCCAGAAGAAAATCGCGATCTCGCAAATGACGCCGAGCGACCACAGCCAGCCGACCGCACCCTTGGTGTAGCCAAAGCCAACCAGGTGTATCGAGTAGAACGTGTAGTACGGACCGTGCGCGACGGCCATCAGCGCGCACGCGACGATCAGCGCGATGACCTGCGGCTGGCGGATGATGTGCGCGATCGGCGTGTGCTCGTGCGCATGCGCGGACTGCGGCGGCTCGGGCACCAGCATCAGGAACACGGCGGTCGCGCCGAGTATCGCCAGCATGATCCACAACAGGACGCGGATCTCCAGAGCGTCGAGCATATAACCGATGATCAGCACCGCCGCGATGAAGCCGATCGAGCCCCACACGCGCACGCGCCCGTACTGCGCGCTGTGCTCGCCCAGATGCGACAGCGTCGTGGTTTCGACTTGCGGCAGCGCCGCGCTGAGAAAAAAGGTCATCAGCAGCACGACCGCGTACAGCGCGTCGAAATCCGTCGCTGCAAATAATCCGCAGTAGACGACGGTGCCGATCGCCGTGCAGATTTGCGCGACGCGCAGACGATGCCCGCTGCGATCGGCCAGCCATCCCCACAGGTGAGGCGCGAAAATCCGCACGAGTTGCGGCAGCGACATGATCGCGCCGATGCCGGCGGCGGCGATGTCGAGGGAGCTTAAGTAAAGGCTGAAGTACGGCGAGAACGCGCCGAGATAGGCGAAATAAAAAAAGTAAATGCCGGCGAGACGCCAGTACGGCAATCCTTGCATGACGCTACGCCGCGTGCCGCCCGACGCCGCGCGTCACGCCTCGTCAGGGTCCGGGTTCTCGGTCGCCGCCGCGGCACGCACGCGCGCCACGACATCGGCGGGCGCCTGGGCCGGGATTTTCGGCGTCGCGCACTGCACGTCGCCATTTTGCGCGCGATGGCGCAGCGCGTGGTCCATCAGCGTCAACGCGAGCATCGCCTCGCAAATCGGCGTCGCGCGGATGCCCACGCAAGGATCGTGGCGGCCGTGCGTCTCGATCGTCGTCGCGTTGCCCGCCTTGTCGATAGTGCGGCGCGCGAGCCGGATGCTGGATGTCGGCTTGACCGCCACGTTCACCACGACGTCCTGCCCGGTCGAAATGCCGCCCAAAATTCCGCCTGCGTTGTTGCTGAGGAAGCCCTGCGGCGTCATTTCGTCGGAATGCTCGGTGCCTTTTTGCGCGATCGCCGCGAAACCGGCGCCGATCTCGACGCCCTTCACGGCGTTGATGCTCATCATGTTGTACGCGAGGTCGGCATCGAGCTTGTCGTACACCGGCTCACCCCAGCCGACCGGCACGCCCGTCGCAATCGTCGTGATGCGCGCCCCGACCGAATCGCCGGATTTGCGCAGCTTGTCCATGAATTCTTCGAGGCGCGGCACCGCACTCTCGTCGGCGACGAAAAAGGGATTGCTGTTCACGACGTCCCAGGTCTTGAACGGGACTTCGATCGGGCCGAGCTGCGACAGATAGCCGCGCACCACGATGCCGTATTTCTCGTGCAGCCACTTCTTCGCGACCGCTGCCGCGGCCACGCGCACCGCGGTCTCGCGCGCCGACTGGCGGCCGCCGCCGCGGTAATCGCGGATCCCGTATTTCTGCCAGTACGTGTAATCGGCGTGGCCCGGACGAAACGTGTCTTTTATTTTCGAATAGTCCTTGCTGCGCGCATCGACGTTGCGGATCAGCAGCGCGATCGGCGTCCCCGTCGTTTTGCCATCGAACACGCCCGAGAGAATCTCGACGACGTCGTCCTCGCGCCGCTGCGTCACGTGACGCGACGTGCCGGGCTTGCGCCGGTCGAGATCGAGCTGGATGTCGGCTTCCGTCAGCGCCAGCCCGGGCGGACAGCCGTCGACCACGCAGCCGATCGCCGGCCCGTGGCTCTCGCCAAAGGACGTCACGCAGAATAATTTACCGAGGGTGCTGCCGGACATGATGCGCCTGGTTCAATCCGCAAAAATGAACGGCGAGTTTAACATAGGGCCAAACGCGGCCGCCGGCGCTGCGACGAATGTCAGGACTATCGAACCGCAGCGTAACGGCGCTTCACCGCCACCAGGAAAAACCAGGTGCCGAACGCCGCGGCTACGTGCTTCAATGAATGCCCGCTGATCGCATGACCAAAGATCGCAAACACCTGCGCATCGAAGAGCTCAAGTAATTTGGCGAGCACATAGGTGCCGAGCACCGCCCAGAGGTAACGTGCCGGCCATAACCGCGCCGGGAAGAACACCAGGATCAGCGGTATCAGAATTATCGGCAGGAATTGCGTGATGATGTACGGACGCAAGTCACCGTGGCCGGCCACTTCGGTGAAGTGCCAGTACACGACCGAACCGACGCCCAGCACTTCGAGCGGAAGAAACGACAACCGGCCGACACGCGCGCTGACGTATTCGGCGACTATGATGGCAAAAAATGCCATGAACACGATGGCCATGGTGAGACGATCCCAGACCAGCGTGTCGTTCGACGGCGCCAGATGGTAATAACCCGAGCCGAAAGCAACCAGGCAGGTTCCCCCGAAGAAAGTCAGGTATATCCATTTGAGCGGCAGCGACTTTCGCCGCGCGATTGCTGCCGTGCCCAGCAAGCCGAAAATCAAAAACGGCACATTCGAAACGACGTTCCAGAAGTTCGGTATGCCCCAGATGGTGCGCTGGTCCACGAACGCGTGGTAATCCAGCGGCTGCGCAAGCGGCGCATGCAGCAGCACGCCGACGATGGCAACGATCGACAGTCCAAGCAGAATCCATAAACGAACCCGCTGCGACGCGTCGAACCGGGTATACGCCAAGTCAACTTGCATCGTAGTAGGCTCCTGTCGTTAACATCTTCATCCCTGCTGCTTCTCCGCATCGCCCGGCGGCACCGGAGCGACATAGCCGATGATCATCAGCAGTACGCCCACGCCGAGGAACGACACGATGCGCGCGACAGTGCCCGAATTTGCGAGATCGAGCAGGAACAGCTTGCCAACGACGACCGCGAGCAACGCAGCGCCGACGAACCAGGGTTTCCGGTCCATTTTTCGCGTCGCGTAAACCATCGCCGCCATCGCGGTCAGCGTCCATAGCAGCGAGAATCCAGCCTGCACCGCGATCGAATTGAAAAGTTCGTGCGCGATGTACGGGATTCCAAGCCAATGATGCAGGCTGCGCAGCACAATGCTGTTTACCCACACAAAAGCGAGCGCCGCCAGCACGACCGGATAATGCTCCGCGTCGCCGCGCGAAGCCGGACGAGCACGCATCCACGCCGCTAAACCGCACAGCACGCTGAACTGCGCAAGGTCGATTGGGTTCAGCAGCGGAAAGTAGGGGAACGTCCCGGTGCGCGCTGGATCCCAGCTTGACAGGAGCGACCACAGCACGCAGTACAGCGCGATCGGGCCGAGACACACGTTGCGGAAAAAGTCGAAGTTTTCGTGCCACGGCCAGGTTCGCCGGCCGTAATGCGCAATCACAAGCAGCGTCAACGCCGGAACTATGCCCCACATCGCAAACGGCCAGCTCGTGCCGGCATCGAGCTGCGCGCAATGCCACGCGAGCTCCCACGCGACGAGACCGGCTGCGAGCCATACGGCGAACGCATGCTGGTTGTCGGCGCTCACGGCAATGGCGTTTTTTTGCTGGCGATACAATATCCCGTAGAACGCCGCGAATGCCGCGAGCCATGCAAGTCCCGCCCCATCGGCGGATGGATGCAGATGGCGGTCGATCTGCATCAACGCGGCAACCGCCATAACCGGCAGCATGATGAGTTGGAGTCGCCGCAGCGAATTCCAGCGCGCCCAGCCGCCCACGATTTCAAATAATGCGCAGGACGCCACGGCGAAACCGAGGCCGTAGGCGATATGAGTGCTTAGCGGCATCCGGTAGTCGATGAAACTCAAGCCCGAGCCCAGCCAGAATGCGGCTCCCCACACGAGTGCCCACACGCTGAGCGATCCCGCGTCGGGATTAGCTCGCTCGCGCAGGTGGTAACGCAGCCAGCCCGCCGCAATGCCCAGAGCGCCCAGCAGCAGGCTCCATTCATAATGATGATGGTCGATCAGCCACAAGCCTTCCCATGTTGCGAGAACCGCGAGCAGCAACCAGCCCGTCCGATAGCGCAGGCCCCGGATAGTCGCAATACCGTCCTGCGCCTGCCAATGCAGGCACCAGAAGAAGACGATGAAGTTAAGCGGCCACGCCACCGCCCCGAGTCCCGCCAGCGGATGGCGGCTGCCGATGGTCAGCAGACCCAGCACTATCGCCGGCAAATGCGCGAACGCGAGCCGCCGCAGCGTTGTCCAATTCGCCCAGCCGCCGACCGTCTCCGCGAGCGCAAAAGTCACGGCGGCGAATATCAGCGCGGCTGAATGAAAATCGGCACGCGGCAACCCATCATGCAACGCATGCAGGCCGCCGGCGAACCACCAGCCGCATGCCCAGACCAGAATCACTGCCGCAGCGCGCTCACCGCCCTCGATCAGCACCTCGCGATGCTTGTGCATAAGCCACGCGGTGATAGCGCCCGCCGCCGTTATCAAGCCGCAGCCGAGCACAAAATCGTTGAGCCATGGATTCGCGCGCGAATATTCGGCATAGTGAAACAGGAATAACCACGCGCCCGCGAACTGCAGCGCGATACCGAAAAGACGCGCCAGCAGATGCCGTTGCCGCAGTCCCACCCATACGATCGCCGCCCCTTCCAGCGTCCACAGCGCGAATGTCGGATAGGCGTCGAGCGCGAAAAATATTGCCATCGTCGCAAACACCGTCGCCAGCGCGATATACGTCTGCCCCAGCAGCCGCATGCCCGGCCGCCGCAGCACACTGACTGCCAACATCGCATACAACACGGCGGCAAGGCCGGCGCTCCATGCGAGCCCGTACGGCAGATCGCGCACCAGTCCCGCCTGCATGAACGCCGTCGACAGCGGTGTACCGAATACCAGCGTGCCGTCGACCAGCCCTTTTAGTTCCGGCGGCTGGCGGGTCGCGAACATGATGGGAATCACGAGATACATTGCGAAGAAGATAAGCACGAAGGGCTCGACCGTCGGAAACAACTCGGGCCGGTAGTTGCTCGCGCCCCAAAACACGCCGACGATGAAGGTGAAAATAAAACCAACGAGATTCAAATCCCTCCACGCCTTGAACCAGCTGATCGCAAGGATGAAGCCATTCAAAAGTGTGTAGTACGAAAAGAGCAGCACATGATTGCCCTCGCGGCTGCCGGCCAGCACCGGGGCAAGGAAGGCGCCGACGAGCCCCAGCACCGCGAGCACCTTGGCATCCTGCCGCACCGCCAGCATCGTCGCGACGATGCCGAGCGCCATGAATATCGCAAAGCCTGCGGTGGGATGTATCAGCGAAAACACGCGCAGCGCAAAAAACACGTCGATATACAGCACGCCGATGCCGGCGCCCTGCAATATCAGGCCGTATAGCCTGCGCCGGCCGAGCAGCCTCCAGCCCCCGAACACCATCGCAACGCCAATCATCGCAACGCCTATCAGCCGGAGCGGCACCGGCACAAACGTATGGTCGTAAGCGAACTTGAGCAAAAAGCAGGTGCCGAAGAAAAGCACGATGGCGCCCACTTTCGCGACAATGTTGCCGGAGAACAGGCGCTGCCACCACGAGGGGCCGCTGGCGAGGAACGGCGCCGACGACGCGTCTGCGTCCTCCACAAACGGTGTTGCCTGCGCGGGACGCGGATCGAACGACGGGGATTGCAGTGGAGGCGTTACCGCCGGCGCTGATGGCACTGAGGGCGGCGTGCTGTGTGCTGCCGTCTGCGCTATCGGCGCGGGATCGGGAATGACAATGACGTCGGGCTGCACCACGGCTGCCGCAGGGGTCGAAGGCGCCGCCGTGGCTGCTGCGTAGCGCCCGACATTATCCGTTGCCGTGGGGGCGGCACCGGACGCTGATGCAGGCTCGTCGACCGTGGCAGCGGGTTGAGCGGCCGGTTTTTCCAGCCGCACCAGACGATGATGAATGTCCTCGAGCGACTTGTAGATATGCTCGATTTTGAACGCGAGATCGTCGGCATTCGCCGTAACGCGCTCCTGCCGTCCGGCCGGTTTGAACCTTGCTCCGATAATCGCGCCCGCAATAGCGCCGACGATTGCGCCGAAAACACCCGCGCCAACTCCGCCCAGCGAACCGATCAAACCGCCGATCAACAATCCCGCAAACCACATAGTGCCTCCCGTTCGGCTTCGACTGCCGAATTGCTGTTGAGCCCGCTATTTCCAATCGTTGCGCAACGCGAGCACCATTTCCTGCAGCGCTTGCGGCGTCACATCATTCGGCGCGACTGCGCGGCCGCCGACCAGGCCAATTTTTTTGAACGGTGCCAGATGAGAGATGCGCGTCATCGCCCGGCCGCCCTTGCGGCTGAAAAAGCTTCCCCACAATCCACGCAATGCCAGCGGCACCACCGGGACCGGCGTGCGCTGGATGATACGGGTGATGCCGTTGCGAAACGGGTACAGCTCTCCTGTATCCGTAATCCGGCCTTCCGGGAAAATTGCGACGAGGTCGCCATGTTCGAGCGCGCCAGCGATCTCGTCGTACGCTTTTTCGAGGAGCTGCGGATCTTCTTTCGCGGAGGCAATCGGAATTGCCTTGCCGGTACGGAATATAAAATTGAGCACCGGGTTGCGGAAAATGTTGTGATCCATCACAAACCGGATCGGTCGGCGGCATGCGGCGGTGATTATCAATGCGTCAACGAAGCTCACGTGGTTGCACACGAGCACCGCCGGACCTTCCTCTGGAATATTTTCCATGCCGCTTTTGTCGAGTCGGTAAATCGTATGCATGAGCAGCCACACGAGGAACCGCATCAGGAATTCGGGCACCAGCGTATAGATGTAGACCGCGACCACGGCGTTGAGCAGCGCGGTGATCAGGAAGAGCTGAGGGATGGTTACGCCGGCTTTCAGTAAAACGATGGCCATCAACGCGGACACCACCATGAACAACGCGTTGAGAATGTTGTTGCCGGCAATGATGCGCGACTGGTGGCTGCGTTCGGCGCGACTCTGGATCAACGCGTACAGAGGCACGATATAAAAGCCGCCGAACATACCGATCATCAGGAGATCGAACAGGATGCGCCAGTTGGCCGGCTGCGCGAGGAATTCCGCGGCGCCGATCACATGCGTTGGTGACACGGTTGGACTCGCGAAAAAAAGGTCCAGCGCAAACACGGTAAGCCCGATCGAGCCGAACGGTACGAGTCCGATTTCCACTTTGCGGCCGGACAAGCGCTCGCACAGCAGCGAGCCGGCGCCGACACCGATGGAAAAGGTCGTGAGCATCACGGTCGCGACATGTTCGTCGCCGCCCAGCACGTCCCTGCAGTAATTCGGAAACTGCGCGAGCAGCGTCGCGCCATAGAACCAGAACCATGAAATCCCGAGCACGGACAGAAATACTGTGCGGTTGCCGCGCGTGAATTGCAGATTCGCCCAGGTTTCGGTGAACGGGTTCCAGTTGATTTTCAGATTGGGCGCAGCGGCCGGCGCACTCGGCACGCCGCGGCTCGAGAGATAGCCCGCGCACGCAATCCCGATTACCGCAATCGATACCAGCGAAGCGGCATTCGGCTGCGCAATCAGCAAGCCCCCCAGGTACCGTGCCGAGCAGGATGGCGACGAACGTGCCCATTTCTACGAGCCCGTTCCCGCCAACCAGCTCTTCGACCCTAAGATGCTGCGGCAGGATCGAATACTTGACCGGCCCGAACACAGTCGAATGCAGTCCCATCAAAAACAGAGCGCCGATCAGCAGCGTCAAGTTCTGATATAGGAATCCGGCGGCGCCGATGAACATGATGCCGATCTCGAAGAGCTTGACGTAGCGGATGATGCGCGCCTTGTCGTACTTGTCGGCGAGCTGGCCGGCCGTCGCCGAAAACAGGAAAAACGGGAGAATGAAGAGACCCGCGCATAAGTTGACGAGCGTGCCCGAACTCAGCGTGGTCAGTGCGGCGGCGTGAAATGCGAACAGAATGATCAGCGCATTCTTGTACACGTTGTCGTTGAACGCGCCGAGAAACTGCGTGCAGAAAAATGGCAGGAAGCGCCGCTCGCGCAACAGCCGATATTGTGACGTTTGACTCATCGGTGCCGGCCTGACTTATTTCCGCGTGTGGTCACGCGTTGCGCCGTATAAATCCGACGACTGTTTCCATCGAATCGATCAGGAACTGTTTGTTGATCCAGAAATAGACCTCCTTGCCTTCCTTGCGGCTCTGCAACACGCCAGCCTCGCGCAGGATGCGCAAATGGTGCGACACCGCCGTGCGGCTCAAGGTAGACACGGCGACGATTTCACCGATATTCAGACGCTCAGCCGGCTCGAAAGTAAGCAGAATGCGCTGGCGGTGTTCGTCGCCCAGCGCGGCAAATACTTTGGAAATGTTGCGCCACTCTCGCGGAATCGCGCGCATGTAATTTTTATTCATGACTACATTATTAGTTATGTAGCCATATTCTGTCAAGCCGGTGATGCCGCCCCCATACACCGCCCTCCCTTTGCCTGCCTGACTGCAGCTAGTTCAACTGCGCCGCCAGCAGCTCGAGCGCCCAGCCGACGCCGAACCCGGTCGTGTCGGACGCGACAGCGCCCAGCCCGCCCTTCGCGCTGCTGGCCGACAAATCGACGTGTATCCACGGCGTGTTGCCGACGAAGCGCTTGAGAAAACGCGTGGCCAGGATGTGATCGGCAGCGGCGTCGAGCGAACATTGCTTGACGTCGGCGATCTTGCTGTCGAGCGCACTGTCGTAATCGTCGTCCTGCGGAAAGACGCAGACGCGTTCGCCCGCGAGGCGTCCGGCGGCTACGGCCTGCGCGCCAAGCTCGTCGCTCGTCGCAAATATGCCGCTGTAGCGCTCGCCCAGCGCGGAGTGCATGGTGCCGGTCAAAGTCGCGAAGTCGACAATCAAGTCCGGCTTGGCGCGCGCCGCCAGTGTAAGCGTATCGGCGAGCACCATGCGCCCCTCGGCGTCGGTATGCATGACTTCGATGGTGGTGCCGTTCAACGCGCGCACGACTTCGTTTTGATGGTAGGCCCGGGGGCTGATGTCGTTGCGCGAAATCGCGAGCCAGCAATCGAGATTGACGGGAAGCTTCATCTGCGTCGCCGCGACCATGATGCCGAGCGCGACCGCGGAGCCGTTCATATCTTCGTGCATCGCATACATGTAGCGTGCGGGCTTGAGATTGTGCCCGCCGGTATCGAAACAAATGCCTTTGCCGACGACCGCTGCAGTGCGTTTCGCGCGTGAGTGCGTGTAGCTCAGGTGCACTATTGCCGCATCGCGCGTTTCGCTGCCCTGGGCCACTGCGCAGAACGCACCCGCACCCATTTTCCTGAGCTGCGAATAATCGAACTACCTCGCGCCGCCATCCGTGTTCTTTGGCGAGCTCTTTGATCCGCCCGCGGTATTGGCCTGGCGTGAGCTCGTTCGGCGGCAGCATCGTAAGTTCGCGGCACAAGCATGTTGCCTTCCGCGCGCGCCTTTAATTCCGCAAATTCGTCACTGTCGCGCGCGCCATATAGATGGATCGTCTTGAGCGGCTTGTGCGAGGCTTTGCGTTTGCGCTCCGGCAGCGTCGCTCCGTTGACCCACGCGCAATAAGCCGCGACCTGCGCCGCCGCATGACGTTGCGCTGCGTCGCCGCATACGGCTATCGCAATTTCCGCGGGATTCTCGCCGAGCAACGGCTGCAATGCTCCACGTAGCGCGGCCTGTTGCTCGAACGCCGGTTTCTTCGGATCGAACATCACCCAGCTCGCGAGCGCGCCGTCTTTCAAATTGCCGGTGACCGCGGATTTCGCAAGCTCGCCGGCTTTCATGCGCCGCCGCTTGAGCAACGCTGCGAGCACCTCGCCGCCTGGCCACGCGCGCGACAAGTCCCTGGATACGGGCAGAACAATCAGGCAATGCGTGTGTTTGCGCAGCGCGGCATCCGTGGCGGCGGCTGCATGTTGAGTCAGTTTGGCGAGCATGATTTCCTGGATGGGCGGGAGCGCGCCAATTATAATCTTTCCGCGCACATTTTTAGGGAAACGGCTGCCGTCATGATCCGTCGCATCAATGTCACCTTGATGTTCCTGCTCGTAGCGATGTCAAGCGCTACCGCGCAGGAAATCGTCACCCTGCCCACGCGCGACGGCGTCACGCAATCCTTTCTTTTGCTGACACCCGCGCAAAACGAACCTGCCGCCATCGCGGTGCTGTTTCCAGGCAGTGCGGGCAATTTCCGCCTGCGCAACGAGAACGGTGAAATCAAGTTCGCGCCGGGCAATTTCCTGGTTCGCGCACGCTCGACGTTCGTCGAGGGCGGCGTCGCCGTGGCGATCATCGATACGCCATCCGACCAGCCCCAAGGGATGGACGACCGGTTCCGCCTTGGGGACAAGCATGCCGCCGACATCGGCGCCGTGGTTGCGGCCCTGAAGAAGCGCTTCAACAACGCGCCGGTATTTTTGATCGGCACCAGCCGCGGCAGCGTCTCGGCCGCCGCGACAGCCGGGGCACTCGGCGCTGGCGTAAACGGCGTCGCTCTCACGTCGACGGTCTATCTCGCCGCGCGATCGGGTCCCGGCTTGAGCGGCTTTGATTACTCGAAGGTCGTTGCACCCGTGCTGATCGTGCATCATGTCGACGATGGCTGCCGCTACACTCCATACAGCGAAGCGCGCAAGCTCGCGGATGCCCGCCGCTACCCGCTGATTACCGTCAAGGGCGGACTGCCCGCGACCTCAGACGCGTGCGAAGCATTCAGCCCGCATGGCTACCTCGGCAAGGAGCCCGAAACCGCGACCGCGATCGTCAACTGGATCCTGAAAAAACCTTATCGCGAAAATATCGATTAAAATTCGCTGTCGTCCGAACCGGCTTTTTCATCGTCCATCGCGAGCCCTGATGCGCAATTATCTCGACCTGATGCAGCATGTGTTGTCGAACGGCACCCAGAAGAGCGACCGCACCGGCACCGGCACTCTTTCCGTCTTCGGCGCGCAACTGCGCTTCGACCTGAATGCGGGCTTTCCGCTGCTCACCACCAAGAAGGTCCATCTCAAGTCGATACTGCACGAGCTGCTGTGGTTTCTCAAAGGCGAGACCAACACCCAGTACCTGAAGGAGCACGGCGTCAGCATCTGGGACGAATGGGCGAGCGCGAATGGCGATCTAGGGCCGGTCTATGGGTACCAGTGGCGCTCGTGGCCAGCGCCCGACGGCCGGCACATCGACCAGATCAGCCAGGTGCTCGAGCAGATCCGCAAGAACCCCGATTCGCGCCGCATGATCGTCTCGGCATGGAACGTCGCGGACCTCGACAAGATGGCGCTGATGCCCTGTCATGCGTTCTTTCAGTTCTACGTCGCCGCCGGCAGGCTCTCGTGCCAGCTCTACCAGCGCAGCGCAGATATCTTTCTCGGCGTCCCTTTCAATATCGCATCGTACGCGGCTCTTACGATGATGATCGCGCAGGTATCCGGCTTGAAGCTCGGTGATTTCGTGCACACGTTCGGCGACACGCACCTGTACATGAACCATCTCGAGCAGGCGCGCGAGCAGCTGTCGCGCCAGCCGCGCAAGCTTCCGACCATGCGGCTGAATCCGGCGGTGAAGAATCTCTTCGACTTCAAGTATGAGGACTTCACGCTCGAGAATTACGACCCGCATCCCGCGATCAAGGCACCGGTTGCGGTTTAGCGTGCGCGCGTAATGAGCCAGGAGCCTCCGCGTGTCTCGTTGATTGTTGCGATGGCGAAAAATCGCGTCATCGGTGCGAATCAGTCGATACCGTGGCACCTGCCCGGCGAATTGAAGATGTTCAAAGCGATCACGATGGGGCACCACATCGTCATGGGTCGCAACACCTGGGAATCGATCGCGCGCCTGCTGCCGGGCCGCACTACGGTGGTTGTCACGCGACAACGCGATTACCGCGTCGAAGGCGCGATCGTCGCGCCGACGCTCGATGCGGCGCTGGCGGCCTGCGGTAACGACAGCGAGATTTTCGTCATCGGCGGCGCCCAGTTGTACGAGGCGGCGTTGCCGTGCGCAAACCGCATTTACCTGACGGAGATCGATGCGGTGGTCGCCGGCGACACGTATATGCCGGAATTCGATTTGCGGGAATGGCGCGCGCACTCCGTGACCGACTATCCCGCGGACGAAAAAAATCCATACCGCTACACGCTGACCGTGCTCGATCGCAAAAGCGCTTAATTCCGGTGCGAACAGGCCGGACCATCGCTTTTGCCATCTTCGCGCTTGCCGCAGGCAGCGCATGCGCGCAAAACAACCTGCCGCTCAACGATCTAAAAATCCGCGCCGAAGCCGGGGACAGGGCCGCGACCCGCCGGATCGCAGAAGCCTACTATCTCGGCAGGGGCGTGGACCGGGATTTTAAACTCGCGGCATACTGGTACGAGAAACTCGCGAAGCTGGGCGACGTGCGCGCGCAGACTTCGCTGGGCCTGATGTATGCGCGCGGCTATGGTGTCGAGAAAAACGTGCCTCTCGCGATGAAGTGGCTGAACCTCGCGGCCATCCAGCGCGACCCGGGAGCGCAATATAGTTTGAGCACGCTGTACTTTATCGGCGACGGCGTGCCGCAGAATTTTCCCGAGTCCGCGCGCTTGCGCAAAGAGGCCGCTTCCCGCGGACACATGCAGGCCCAGGCCGATCTGGGCCGCATGTACTCCGAAGGCAAAGGCGTCGAAAAAGATTTGCGCCAGGCTTACTACTGGCTCGCCGTCGCCGCGCAGCAGGGCGACGATACGGCCACGAATGATCTCAAGCGCATCTCAGAGAGTATGACCGGCGAGCAGATCAGGGAAGCGGATACCCAAGCCAGGGAATGGATGGACAAGACTAAAAGAGTCCCGAAGTAATCAATTGGGGAAGTGTCCCCGAATTTCGCCATCATTCCGGCGCAAGCCGGAAATCCAGGAAGTATCTTGAAGTGCCCGGACACCGGCCTTACATCGGTGCACGAGCTTCGCTATTCGCCGGCCGCCTTCAACGACACGCAATCGACGTAGTAGCGCGACCGCCGGCTCGTCTCGTCCGCGACGAGCCCGTGAATATCGGTGTCGAAGCCCGGAAATTTCTGATTGAACGATTTTGCGAACTTGAGGTAGCGCACGATCGTCGCATTGAAGCGCTCGCCCGGAATCAGCAGCGGGATGCCCGGCGGATACGGCGTCAACAGCACGCTGGTGATGCGGCCTTCGAGCTGGTCGATTTCCACGCGGTCGATTTCGCGATGCGCGAGCCGCGCCCACGCATCCGCCGGCCGCATCGCCGGCTCCATGTTCGACAAATACATTTCCGTCGTGAGCCGCGCGATGTCGTTGGTTTTGTAAACTCCGTGAATCTGCGTGCACAAATCGCGCAGCCCGACTTTCTCGTACTGCGGATACTTGCCGACGAACTCGGGCAGGATGCGCCACAGCGGCCGGTTGTTGTCGTAATCGTCCTTGAACTGCTGCAGCTCCGTGACCAGCGAATTCCAGCGGCCCTTGGTGATGCCGATCGTGAACATGATGAAGAACGAATACAAACCGGTTTTCTCGACGATGATGCCGTGCTCGGCGAGATACTTGGTCACCACCGACGCCGGCATGCCGGGATTCGAGAACGCGCCCGACACGTCGAGCCCCGGCGTGATCACGGTGGCCTTGATCGGGTCGAGCATGTTGAAGTTGGGCGCGAGATTGCCGAACCCGTGCCAGCGCTCGTCCGTCTTGAGCATCCAGTCGTCGCGATTGCCGATGCCCTCCTCCGCGAGATGCTCGGGACCCCACACCTTGAACCACCAGTCCTTGCCGAACTCCTCGTCGATTTTGCGCATCGCGCGCCGGAAGTCGAGCGCCTCGAGGATGGATTCTTCGACCAGCGCATTGCCGCCGGGGGGCTCCATCATTGCCGCCGCGACGTCGCACGAGGCGATGATCGAATACTGCGGCGACGTCGAGGTGTGCATCAGGTAAGCCTCGTTGAAACTGTGGCGGTCGAGTTTGCGCGTTTCGCTGTCCTGCACGAGGATTTGCGACGCTTGCGACAAGCCGGCCAGCATTTTGTGCGTCGACTGCGTCGAGAAGATCACCGATTCCTTGCAGCGCGGCCGGTTTTGGCCGATCGCGTGCATGCCGCGGTAATAGTCGTGAAACGTCGCGTGCGGCAGCCACGCCTCGTCGAAGTGCAGCGTGTCGACCTTGCCGTCGAGCATTTCCTTGATCGTGTCGACGTTGTAGACGATGCCGTCGTAGGTGCTCTGGGTAAGCGTGAGCACGCGCGGCTTGGCGCTTACTTCGCGCGCGAACGGATGCGCCTTGATTTTCTTTTCGATATTCTCCCAGCGGAACTCTTCGAGCGGAATCGGGCCGATGATGCCGAAATGATTGCGCGTCGGCATCAGGAAGACCGGGATCGCGCCCGTCATCGTGATCGCATGCAGGATCGACTTGTGGCAATTGCGGTCGACCAGCACGATGTCGCCCGGCGCCACCGTCGAGTGCCACACCATCTTGTTCGATGTCGACGTGCCGTTCGTCACGAAGAAGAGATGGTCGCAATTGAATATGCGCGCCGCGTTGCGCTCGGATGCCGCGACCGGCCCCGAATGGTCGAGCAGCTGCCCGAGTTCGTCGACCGCGTTGCACACGTCGGCGCGCAGCATGTTCTCGCCGAAGAACTGGTGAAACATCTGGCCGACCGGGCTTTTCAGGAAGGCGACGCCGCCCGAGTGTCCGGGACAATGCCACGAATAGGAGCCGTCCTGCGCGTAGTCCGTCAGCGCGCGGAAAAACGGCGGCGCCAGCCCGTCGAGATAGCTGCGCGTCTCGCGGATGATATGGCGCGCCACGAATTCGGGCGTGTCCTCGAACATGTGAATGAAACCGTGCAGCTCACGCAGGATGTCGTTCGGAATGTGCCGCGACGTCTTGGTCTCGCCGTACAGATAAATCGGGATTTCCGAGTTGCGGAAGCGAATTTCCTCGATGAACGCGCGCAGGTTGAGCACCGCCTGGTCGATCTCCGGGCCGGGCGTGAATTCCTCGTCGTCGATCGACAGGATGAAAGCGGACGCGCGCGACTGCTGCTGCGCGAACTGCGAAAGGTCGTTGTAGGTCGTGACGCCGATGACTTCGATGCCTTCGTCCTCGATCGCCTTCGCAAGCGCGCGGATGCCGAGGCCGCTCGCGTTCTCGGAGCGAAAATCCTCGTCGATGACGATGACCGGAAAATGGAATTTCATGCCGAACTCCTTGGAATAGCGGCAGTACGGGGGAAAGGCGCGTTAGATTTTGGGCAGCGTGACGCCCTGCTGCCCCTGGTACTTGCCGCCGCGGTCTTTATACGAGGTCTCGCAAACGTCGTCGGGATCGGATTCGAAGAACACCACCTGCGCGACGCCTTCGTTGGCGTAAATCTTCGCCGGCAGCGGTGTCGTGTTCGAGAATTCCAGCGTGACGTAGCCTTCCCATTCGGGCTCGAACGGCGTCACGTTGACGATGATGCCGCAGCGCGCATAGGTCGATTTGCCGAGGCAGATCGTCAGCACGTTGCGCGGGATGCGGAAATATTCGACGGTGCGCGCGAGCGCAAACGAATTCGGCGGGATCACGCACGATTCGGCCTTGATGTCGACGAACGACTTGTCGTCGAAATTCTTGGGGTCGACGATCGTGCTGTTGATGTTGGTGAAGAGCTTGAATTCGTCGGAGCAGCGGATGTCGTAGCCGTAGCTCGAGGTGCCGTAAGACACGATGCGCTGGCCGTTGACCTGCTTGACCTGGTTGGGCTCGAACGGCGAAATCATGGCGTGTTCCTGCGCCATGCGGCGTATCCAGCGGTCGGATTTAATGCTCATTTCATGAGTGGTCGGAATCAGATAAGGCGGTGAATTATAGCGCGGTCGAGCGTTGAGCGGCGCCTTGGCGTCCGTCTCGAACGCGAACAGACCGCGGCGGCGCGACCGCGTCCGTCCGGTCAGGTGTTCTGCACGACGATCTTGGGAAACGCCGCCGAGTGGTCCTGCTGTTTCTCGGCGATCTTGACGGCGACCTTGCGCGCGATCTCCCGGTAAATCTCGGCGACCCGCCCGTCCGGGTCCGCCACCACGGTGGGCATGCCCGAATCGGCCTGCTCGCGGATTTTGATGTCGAGCGGCAGCGAGCCCAGCAGGTCGATGCCGTAATCCTTGCTCATGCGGTCGCCGCCGCCGCTGCCGAAAATGTTCTCCTCGTGCCCGCACTTCGAGCAGATGTGCAGGCTCATGTTTTCGACGACACCCAGGATCGGGATGTTGACCTTCTCGAACATCTTGAGCCCCTTGCGGGCATCCATCAGCGCGATGTCCTGCGGGGTGGTCACGATCACGGCGCCGGTGACCGGCACGCGCTGCGCGAGCGTCAACTGGATATCCCCGGTGCCCGGCGGCAGGTCGACCACCAGGTAATCGACATCGCGCCAGTTGGTCTCGTTCAGCAGCTGCTCGAGCGCCTGCGTCACCATCGGGCCACGCCACACCATCGGCGTCTCGACGTCGATCAGGAAACCGATCGACATGGCCTGGATGCCGTGGCCTTGCATCGGCTCCAGGCGCTTGCCGTCCTTGGTTTCGGGGCGGCCGGTAATGCCCAGCATGGTCGGCTGCGAGGGCCCGTAAATATCGGCGTCGAGCATGCCGACGCTCACGCCCTCGGCTGCAAGTGCCAGCGCGAGATTGACGGCCGTGGTGCTTTTGCCGACGCCGCCCTTGCCCGAGGCGACCGCGATGATGTTCTTGACTCCGGGCACCAGCTTTACGCCGCGCTGCACCGCGTGCGAGACGATTTTCATCGTGACGTTGGCGGTGACGCTGCCGATGCCCGGTATGGTTTTCAACTTGGCGACGACCTGCTTGCGAATCGGCTCGATCTGGGTCTTCGCCGGGTAACCGAGCAGAATATCGAGCGACACGTTGTCGCCGTCGATCTTGATGTTCTTTGCTTCCTTGCCGGTGACGTAGTCCTTGCCGGTGTTCGGATCGGTCAGCTCTTTGAGTGCCGACTGGACCTGCTGTTCGGTGATCGCCATGGCGCGTGTCCCTGGAAGTGAGGCGGAATTTTAAACAATTACCGGCGCAAAGCCCATCAATACCGTGTGAAACCATTTAAGCGTAAGGGGTTTGTTACAATCCCGCGCTTACCAGGCCCCTCGCACATGACCCGCAAAATCTTCGCCACGACCGCCTTACCCTACGCAAACGGGTCGTTCCATATCGGCCATATCATGGAGTACATCCAGGCCGATATATGGGTGCGGTTCCAGCGCATGCAAGGTCATGAAGTGCATTTCGTGTGCGCCGACGACGCCCATGGCGCGCCGATCATGCTCAAAGCCGGAAGCCGAAGGCATTACGCCCGAGCAGCTCGTGACGCGCATCGGCGGCGAGCGCAAAAAATATCTCGACGGGTTCCATATCGAGTTCGACAACTGGCACTCGACGCATTCTCCCGAAAACACGGAGCTGTCGCAGGATATCTATCGCCGGCTCAAGACCGCGGGTCTCGTCTATTCGAAGCCCGTCGAGCAGTTCTACGACCCGGTCAAGAACATGTTCCTCGCCGACCGCTACATCAAGGGCGAGTGCCCGAAATGCGGCGCGAAAGACCAGTACGGCGACGCGTGCGAAGTCTGCGGGTCCGTCTATGCACCGACCGACCTCAAAAATCCGTACTCGACGCTATCGGGCGCGACGCCGGTATTGAAGACCTCCGAGCACTACTTCTTCAAGCTGTCGGACAAGAAGTGCGTCGACTTCATCAAGCAATGGCTCGACCAGCCGGGCCGCCTACAGCCGCAGGTCGCCAACAAGGCCAGGGAATGGCTCGAGGGCAAGGACGACAAGGCGCTCAGCGACTGGGACATCTCCCGCGACGCGCCCTACTTCGGCATCCCGATTCCGGACGCACCGGGCAAATATTTCTACGTCTGGCTCGACGCACCGGTGGGCTATCTCGCGAGCTTCAAGAACTACTTGCGAACGAAGAACGGGCATCGACTTCGAGAAGTTTCTGGCCGACCCCGACTTCCGAGCAGATCCATTTCATCGGCAAGGACATCATCTACTTTCACACGCTGTTCTGGCCGGCGATGATGCATTTCGCCGGCAAGCCGTACAAGGTGCCGGACCAGATCAACGTGCACGGCTTCATCACCGTCTCCGGCGAAAAGATGTCGAAGAGCCGCGGCACCGGCATCAGCCCGCTGCGCTATCTCGAAGTGGGCATGAACCCGGAATGGCTGCGCTATTACATCGCGGCCAAGCTGAACGCGAGCGTCGAAGACATCGACTTCAATCCCGATGATTTCATGGCGCGGGTGAACAGCGATCTCGTCGGCAAGTACATCAATATCGCCAGCCGGTGCGCGGGATTATCTCAAGCGGTTCGGCGGCAAGCTTCACGACGGACGGAACAATCATGTTCCCTTGTCGTCGAAAATCTGCAACAGCACGCTCAGTCGAACGATTCGTGCAGCTTACGACGAGCGTGAATTTGGCAATGCGATGCGCTATGATCATGGCGCTGGCAGATCAAGTCAAATCAATTTGTAAACGATGCAAAGACCGTGGGAAATGGCGAAAGACCCGGCACAGGAAGCAAAGACGCTTCACTGGATTTGTTCGCAGGCGATCAATGCGTTCCGGCTGTTGACCCTGTATCTGAAGCCGGTGATGCCTCAATTAGCGGGCAACGTCGAGCGATTTCTCAATATCGGTCCGTTGTGCTGGAGCGATGCCGGCACCTTGCTGCCTGAGGGTCATCGCATCAACGATTACAAGCACCTAATGACCCGCGTCGAAGAAAAGCAGCTCGACGCGCTGTTCGAGATTGAAAAGGAAACACCTAAAGTGACTACTGCACCCTCACCCCAGCCCTCTCCCTCGACGGGAGAGGGTGAAGTCAGTGGCACCCCGCAAATTTACGATCGATGATTTTACGAAAATCGATTTGCGGATCGCCAAAATAACGATGGCGGAACACGTTGAAGGCGCCGATAAGCTTCTTAAACTGACGCTCGACGTCGGCGAACTGGGCACGCGGCAGGTATTTGCCGGCATCAAGTCGGCCTACGATCCCGCCACGCTGGTCGGCAGGCTGACGGTAGTCGTCGCGAATCTCGCGCCGCGCAAAATGAAGTTCGGCTTGTCCGAAGGCATGGTGCTCGCCGCGTCGGGCGACGCGCCGGGAATTTTTCTGCTGTCGCCGGACGCCGGCGCGCAGCCGGGCATGAGAGTCAAATGACGAACGCGCAGTGAGTCATCCCGGCGAAAGCCGGGATCTAAGGGAGGAGCATCATGAAGAGTCATCAATTGCATTTCGAGCGCCGGCTCGCTCGCGCTTTTATTGTCTGGTGCGATCGTTGCATCCGCGCAACCGCAAGCGCCCGAGGCCGACCGCAAATTGTTCCGCGAGATCTATCAGGAACTCGTCGAGATCAACACGACCGACTCGGTCGGCGACAACACGCAGGCGGCGCAAGCGATGGCCGCGCGGCTGAAGGCTGCGGGCTTTACCGACGCCGAGATGCAGGTCGTCGTGCCGCCGGGCGCGCCGAAGAAAGGCAATCTCGTCGCGCGTCTCAGAGGCACCGGTGCGAAAAAACCGCTGCTGCTGCTCGCTCATATCGACGTGGTGGAAGCCAAGCGCGAGGAATGGGAACGCGACCCTTTCAAGCTTGTCGAGGAAGGCGGCTACTTTTATGCGCGCGGCTCAGTGGACGACAAAGCGATGGCGTCGATTTTCGTCGCCAACATGATCCGCTACAAGAAGCAGGGTTACCGGCCCGAGCGCGATCTCATACTCGCGTTGACCGCTGACGAAGAACTGGGCTCGACTTCGAAGTGGAACGGCGCCAACTGGCTGGTCAAGAACAATCGCGCTTTGATCGACGCCGAATTCGGCCTTAACGAAGGCGGCGGCGGCGAACTCAAGGGCGGCAAACCGCTCTTGAATCGCGTGCAAGCTGCCGAAAAAGTCTCAGTGCACTTCCGGCTCGAAGTGAAGAACCCGGGCGGGCACAGCTCGCGCCCTCGTCCGGACAACGCAATCTACGAACTCTCCGAAGGACTCGCGAAGTTCGGCAAATTCCACTTCCCGGTGAAGCTCAACGAAACCACGCGCATTTATTTTTCGCGCAGCGCGCAATTCCAGAGCGGGCAAGCCGCCGACGACATGCGCGCCGTTGCCCGCGACACCCCCGATCCGGAAGCCGCGGCCCGGCTGTCGCAGTCGCCGACCTACAATTCGACATTGCGCACGACCTGCGTGGCGACGCGGCTCGATGGCGGACACGCCAACAACGCGCTGCCGCAAACAGCGCGCGCAACCGTCAACTGCCGCATCCTGCCGGACGACCCGGTGGAAGGCGTGCTGAAAACGATACAGCAGGTGGTCGGCGACAAGGTCACGGTTACGCGCATGAGCGAGCCGGTGCCGAGCGCGCCGTCGGCGCTGCGGCCGGAAGTGATGGGCCCGATCGAGAAAGTCACCGGTGAATTCTGGCCCGGCGTCCCGGTCGTCCCGGCGATGAGTACCGGCGCCACCGACTCGCGCTTCATGCGCAATGGCGGCATCCCGATGTACGGCGTGTCAGGGCTGTTCCTCGATCAGGACGACAACCGCTCGCACGGGCTCAACGAGCGCATGCCCGTCAAGTCGCTTTACGACGGGCATGAATTCCTCTACCGCCTCGTCAAAGAGCTTGCGGGCGGAAAATAAATATCCAACCACAGGATCCACATATGCGAATAGACAAAATCGAAGCCGTAGCGATTTCGATTCCGCTGAAGAAAAACTTCGGCGGCGCCACTTACGACGTGAAGAAGCGCTGCACGATCGTCACGCGCGTGCACGCGGGCGGGCTCGTCAGCGAAGTCTACAACGGCGACAACCGTGCGCACGGCCCGGAGCTCGTGCGCATCATCAAGAAAATGCTTGCGCCGATCGCGATCGGCGCAGACATTTTTGCGATCGAGCGCCTGTGGGAAAAAATGTTCGCATTGACGCATTCGTACGGGGACCGCAAAAACCTGCTCGAGGCGATCTCGTGCATCGACTGCGCGGTGTGGGACCTCTACGGCAAGGCGCTCGGCAAAAGTATCCGCCAGCTGCTCGGCGGTTATCGCAGCAAGCTGCCGATCATTTCGATCGGCGGCTATTACGTGGATGGCAAGACCCTCGCGGACTATGGGCGCGAGATCGAGAGCTACCGCAAGGCCGGCATGGCGGGCTGCAAGTTCAAGGTCGGGGGACTCACGCCCGAGCAGGATTTCAAGCGCGTGCAGGCCGCTCGCAAGGCGGCCGGCGACGACTTTGTCATCGTGGTCGACGCCAACCGCGGCTGGAACGTGCAGGACGCGATCAAATTTTCACGTTTGATTGAGCCACTCGACATCACCTGGTTCGAAGAGCCGTGCCACTGGCACGACGACGTCGCGCTGATGGCGCGCGTTCGGCAGTCGACCCGCATTCCGGTCAACGCGGGCCAGTGCGAAATCACGAGTCAGGGCGTGCGCCGGCTGGTCGACGGCGGCGCGGTCGACTTCGTTAACTATGACGTGTCGGAAGGCGGCGGCATTACCGACTGGAAACGCGCGGCGGCGTTGTGCTACACGGCGAGCGTGCGCATGGCGCACCACGAAGAAGCGCAGGTCGCGCAGCACCTGCTCTCCGCGGTGCCGCACGGCACCTATCTCGAATGCTTTGCCGATCCCGACCGCGACCCCGTGTGGCAGAAGATGTGGCTCAATCGCCCCGCGATAAAAAACGGCATGGCGACCATCGAAGACGCGCCGGGACTCGGCATCGTGCTCGATCAGAAGATGATCAAGAAGTACCGCGTCGCCTGAACCTATCCGCAAAGATTTTCGTCCCGCGCGGACGCCGGAGTTCAACCACGAGAGCCGAGGACAGGAAATGAAAAAAGCATCTGCCTTACTGCTGCTGACCTTGATACTGGCGTCTGCCTCGGTGCACAGCCAGAGTCCCGCCACGCAACTGCCGACCCTCGCGGTCGATCCCTATTGGCCGCAGCTTCCCGAGACCTGGATTTTCGGCGTGGGTGCCGGGATCGCGACCGATGCGCAGGACAATGTGTGGGTCATCCATCGCGCGGCCATGGTGACGGAGAAGAAAGTCTGCTGCAAACCGGCGCCCATCGTGATGCAGTTCGATCCATCGGGCAAAGTGCTCCAGGGCTGGGGCGGTCCCGGCGAAGGATACGAATGGCCCGCGGAGAAAAACGAGCATGGCATCTTCGTCGACCATCAGAACAACGTCTGGATTGCCGGCCGCGGAGCCGCCGGAACGAGCGAAAACCAGATCCTGAAATTCGACGCAAAGGGCAAGTTTCTGCTGCAGATCGGCCGGCGCGGCAAGGGCACCGGCAGCAACGATACCGAGAATCTGGGCCAGCCCGCCGACATGGCGGTCTATCCGGGCACGAACGAGCTGTTCGTGGCCGACGGCTACGGCAACCGGCGCGTGATCGTGTTCGATGCAATGACTGGTGCGTACAAACGGCACTGGGGCGCGTATGGCAACCGGCCCGATGACGCCGCGTCCAGAGCGCAGGTTCACGAGGGCCCCGGCAATCCGCAGTTCAACCAGGTCCATCACCTGCGCATCTCGAAGGACGGGCTCGTTTACGTGGCGGACCGCTTGAACCGGCGCATCCAGGTCTTCAAGATCGACGGCACGTTCGTCAAAGAAGCGTTCATCCGCCGCGACACGAAGGAAAACGCCGGCACGGTATCCTCGATCGCCTTCTCGGCGGATCCGGAACAGCAGTTCATCTATTCGGCCGATCAGACCGAAAACGTGATCCTGATTCTCGACCGGCAAACCCTGCAGGAGCGCGGCACCCTGGGACGCCTCGGCCGCTACGCCGGGCAGTTCGTCTCACCGCACAATATCGCGACCGATTCCAAAGGCAACCTGTATGTTGCCGAAGACCTCGGCGGCCAACGGGTGCAGAAGTTCGCGATCAAAGGCGTGGTGGGAACGCCGCAACGCTAGAACTGCGGTCAATTCCCCGGCAGGCCGTGCGCTTCGGGAAAGAACGCGTCTTTCCAGCTCGCCGGCTGCGTCTTGATAACACCTGTCTTGAACATCTGCTCCGCGTACCTCAGCGTGCCATTGGGTGCCTGCGTAAACCGGTAGCCCGGTGACTCGAGCATTACAGTGAGCTCGTCGAGCGAGATCTTTTCCTTGGTGGCTTTGAGGTAGATGTCGGCGGCGCCGCGCTTGTCGCGCGCGATAAAATCTGACGCCTCGCGCAGCGCCGCCATGATCGCGGCAATCGTTTTCGGGTTCGCGTCGCGGAACTTGGTGGTGCCAAAAATCACCGTGATGGTCGCCGGGCCGCCCATCACGTCCGTCGAATCAAGCACCGTGCGGATGCCGGGGGACTTTAGCGCCACGTTCTGGTAGGGCGGCACCGAAAAATGGCTGTTGACCTCGCCCGCGCCGCTCAACAATGCCACCGTCGCGTCGGGGTGCGACATCGCCACTGTGAACGGGTCGAATTTGCCGCGCCCGGCCTCGCCATACAGCTTCTGCGCGGCAATACCGAGTATGGTCGACTGCATCGACACTTTCACCGTCGGGACCGCTATCTTGTCCTTCTCGGTAAAGTCGGCGATGGTCTTGACGTTCGGATTGCGCGTGACCAGCAGCAAGGGGACGGCGGCGACCGCCGCGACTGCTTTCACCTGCTCGCCGGTGCGCGACCACAACAGCAGCATGTTGCTGATGCCGCTGGTGACGAAATCGAGATTGCCGGCGAGCAGCGAATCGGTCGAAGTGCCGCCGCTGCCTATCGTCATCCAGTTCACCTTGACGTCGCCCAGGCCCGCAAGCTTCGCGTGCTTCTCGATCAGGCGCTGCTGCTCCACGATGACGACCGTAAGATACGGCAGGCCGTACTGCTTGGAAATCCGTACTTCGGACACCTCGGCCTTGAGCGGAAACGCCAACGAACCTGCGATGAGCAGACGCGATGACGTGCGACAGTCGCAATATCAGTGCGGACATGGTTTCCTCCTGTGCCGTTACGAGGGTCAGCCACTTTTTTGTTGCCAGCGCAACGAGTATACGCCGCACGATCCGGAACGGCGCCGGTGTGAAAACCGGTTAATGCGACGCAGGAAGTCCTAGCGCGTCCGGCCGGTTTTCACGAAGTCGAGCGAAGCCTGAAACAGCTCAAGGTCCTTCGCATACTCCGCCGCATCCGCGCGGTTGATCTGGATCCATTCGCGGGTGCTCGACACGCCGCCGGGCTGAAACGGCACGACGTTGTCCCGCGAGAACTGCAGTTCGGTCGCGGTCGTGGCCGGCAGGCGCAGCCCGATGCCGTCGCCGCTGATGCAGGCGAACATCTTGTCGCTGACGAAGTACGCGTCGAGATTGTTGATTTTTCTGGTGCTGGCGCCAGGCAGCGAGAGCAGCAACGCGTCGATCTGCGCTTTGCGGTCGGATTTATCGGTATCGGTATTCAAAGGTATCCTTCGATTCAGGTTTTTTTCGCGCTGATTGCCGTTAATATTCCCTGCATGATCGCGAACGGTGTCGGCGGGCAGCCGGGAACCGCGACGTCGACGGGAATAACGTTCGACACGCGCCCGCGGCTCGCGTAGCTCTCGCCGAAGATGCCGCCGGTGCAGCCGCAGTCGCCCAGCGCAACCACGAGTTTCGGTTCCGGCGTCGCATCGTACGTGCGCTGCAACGCGACTTCCATGTTCCGCGACACCGGCCCCGTCACGAGCAGCATGTCGGCGTGGCGCGGGCTCGCCACGAACTTGATGCCAAGGCCTTCGAGATTGTAATACGGATTGTTGAGCGCATTGATCTCGAGCTCGCAACCGTTGCACGATCCGGCGTCGACATGGCGTATGGTCAGCGCGCCGCCGAAATATTCGAGAATGTCCGCCCGCAGGCGCTCGCCCGTCGCGCGCAACGCCTCGTCGGCCGACCGGCGGCGGCTCGGTCTTGATGCCCGTGGTCACGATCTGTTTGAGGATGTTATACACGGCTACAAGTCCTGCCCGCTGTACGAAAGATTGAACGATTTATTGATGAGCGGAAAATCCGGCACAATATTGTCGATCACTGCGTGCTCGATCACAGGCCAGTTCTGCCACGAGGGGTCGTGCGCGTGGCAACGCGCGATGGCGCCGTTTGCGCCGGTTTCGAGCGCGACCAGGACTTCGCCGCGCCAGCCTTCTATGATGCCCAACCCGAATGCGCCTGCGGCGGTCGCCGGCAACGCCGCGCGGGTCTGGCCTAACGGGATCAGCTCGAGGATTTGCCGGATCAAACGCAGTGACTCGAACACTTCTTCAAAGCGGACGGTCACGCGCGCCGCGACATCGCCGTTGCGGTGGGTCGCCATTTGCACGTCGAGCTGGTCGTACGGCTCGACCGGAAACTGCTCCCGCAAATCCAGCGCCTGGGCGCTCGCCCGCCCCGCCAGCCCGACGAGTCCGAGCCGTGCGGCAAGTTCCGGGGTGACGCGCCCGCACGCGATAAAGCGGTCCTGCAACCCCGGATGTTCGTCGTAGATGTTCTTCAGCAACGCAACCGTTTCCGTGAGCTGGTCGGCTTCGACCCGTACGCGCTCCATTCCACTCTGCGCAATGTCGCGCGCAACCCCGCCCGGCACGATCGCATCCATCAGGTAGCGGTGGCCGAACAGTTCGGCATTCAGCCGCAGCATGTCTTCCTTCAGCAGCGAAAACTGGGCGAGACCGAAGGCGAGACCCGCATCGTTGCCGATGAAACCGAGATCGCCCAGGTGGTTGGCGATGCGCTCGCGCTCGAGCAGGAGCGCCCTTAACCACGCGGCGCGCGGCGGTGGCATGGCGCCGCACGCGCTTTCGGCGGCCATCGCATACGCCCAGCCATACGCGACAGTCGAGTCGCCGCTCACGCGCGCGGCCAGCCGCGCGCCTTCGTCGAGCGACATGCCCGCGAAGCGCTTTTCGATGCCCTTGTGCTTGTAACCCAACCGTTCCTCGAGCCGCAGCACGCGCTCGCCGATGATGCTGAAGCGGAAATGCCCGGGCTCTATCGTGCCGGCGTGTACCGGACCGACCGGTATCTCGTGCACGCCGTCGCCGGCGACGGACACGAACGGATAGTCGTCGGTGCCCGGTTCGTAGATGCACGCACGATCGAAATCGTCGCGCAGCGGAAATTTATCGGAGGGCCATGCCGCGTGCCGCAGCCACGGACGCCGATCGTCGTCGCCCTGTGCCTCGATACCCAGCATGTCGTACGCCGCGCGTTGCATGCGGCCGGCGACCGGGAAAATCCCTTCAATGCCCGGATACGACGGCCGGTCCTGCGGCACAGGCAAGATCAGCACCAGCAGTCCGTCGGCATCCGCGAGGGCTGCGTGCACCGCGAAGCCGGGCGCGCGTTCGCTGCCCCACAATGCCACCAGCCGGCCGCCCCGCTCGTTCACCTGCCGGCACGCGGTAATCCATTCGATCGCATTGACATCGGCGCGGAACACCCGCGCGGCCCCGCGGACACGGGCGAATTGCAGATTGAATTTTTCGAGTGTCATCCGAGCAGTTGCGCGGCCTGGCGGTACCACGCAGCAAGATAAGGCGGGATATAGAGGCCGAGCATCAACACCAGCGCAAGATGCACGAACACGGGAACCAGCGCGGGCGAATGTGGCAGGCGCTGCGCGGTCGTATCGCCGAACACCATGCCCTGCGCCTTGCCGAAGATCGCGGCGAACGCGACCCCCAGTGCGATCAGCAGAAACGGTGTCGCCCACGCGTGCTCGCGCATGGCGGTGGTAAGAATCAGGAACTCGCTCGCGAACACGCCGAATGGCGGCATGCCGAGTATCGCCAGGCTGCCGAGCAACAAACCCCAGCCGATGGTGGGATTGGTGATGACGAGGCCGCGGATGTCGGCGATCACCTGCGTGCCGGTTTTCTGCGCGGCGTGGCCGACCGCGAAAAAAATCGCCGACTTAGTGAGCGAATGCACCGTCATGTGCAGCATCGCGGCGAAGGTTGCCACCGGCCCGCCCATGCCGAACGCGAAGGTTGTCAGGCCCATGTGCTCGATCGATGAATATGCGAAGAGACGTTTGACGTCCTTCTGGCGCGACAGGAAAAATGCCGCCACCACCACCGACAGCAAACCGAAACCCATCATCAGGTTGCCGGCAAGCGGCGTGCCGAGCGCGCCATCCACCAGCGCTTTGCTGCGCACCACCGCATACAGCGCGACATTGAGCAGCAGCCCCGACAGCACCGCCGAGATCGGCGTCGGGCCTTCGGCGTGCGCGTCGGGCAGCCAGTTGTGCAACGGTACGAGCCCGACCTTAGTACCGTAACCCACGAGCAAAAAGACGAAGGCGAGCCCGAGCACGGTCGGCTCCAACTGGTCCTTGACGCCGTAAAGGTGCGTCCACAGCAGCGCGGTGCCGCCGCTGCCGAGCACGCGTTCCGCCGCGAAATATACGAGGATCGTGCCAAACAGGGCCTGCGCGATGCCGACGCCGCACAGGATGAAATACTTCCACGCCGCCTCGATGCTCGCCGGCGTGCGATACAGACTTACCAATAGTACCGTGGTGAGCGTGGCCGCCTCCATCGCCACCCACAGGATGCCGATATTGTTGGTCAACAGCGCCAGCAGCATGGTGAAGCCGAACGCCTGAAACATGCTGTGATAGAGTTGCATCATGCGCGCCGACAGCTTGCCCTTGGCCTGTTCGTTGCGCATATAGGGACGGCTGAACAACGTGGTAGTAAAAGACACGAACGCCGTCAGCGTCACCAGGAAAACGTTGAACGGGTCGACGAAAAAGAGCTCGTCCAGCACCAGCAGCGGCCCCTCGTCCATGACGCGCACGGCGAGCTTCAACGCCGCGAGGAACGTGGCAAGGCTGAATAGCGAGTTAAGCTCGGCGGCGTAATTGCGATTGCCGACCAGTGCGAGCGTAAGACCGCCGGCGAGCGGAATGCCGAGGACGAAAAAGATCTCCACGTCAGTCTTCTTTCAGTTTCTCCAGATTGCGGATGTCGAGGCTGTCGAACGTCTCGCGGATCTGGAAAAAGAAAATGCCGAAAATAAAAGTGCCCACCAGCACGTCGAGCGCGATGCCGAGCTCGACCACCATCGGCATGCCGTAAGTGGTGCTCGTCGCGGCGAAGAACAAGCCGTTTTCCATCGCCAGGAAGCCGATCACCTGCGGCACGGCCTTGCGGCGCGTGATCATCATCAGGAATGACAGCAGCACGCTGGCGATCGCGATGCCGAGCGTGCTGCGCGTAATGGTTTCCGCCCATTGCGAAATCGGCAGCGCGAGATTGAACGAGAAGATCACCAGGCCGATGCCGATCAGCATGGTGGTAGGAATGTTGATCAGCGTCTCGACGTCCCATTTGATGTTGAGCCGGATGATCAGCCGGTGCAGCAGCCACGGCAACGCGACCACTTTGAGGGCGAACGTGATCAACGCCGAGTAATACAGGTGCGGCTGCCCCGTGGTCCACGCGACGATCAGCGTATTCGCGCTGAGCACCGCACCCTGCCACGCGAATAGATAAATCAGCGACAGGATCCGCCGCTGCGACAGCATCGCAAACGCGATCAACAGCAGCAGCGACGCCATCAGGTTAATCAATTGCGCGGAGAACGGGAGGCTCATCTCAGCGCTCGAGCAGGAAATGGGTCAGCATGCCCAGCACGCCAAGCAGGAAAGCCATGCCGAGAAACTCCGGCGCGCGGAAGATGCGCATCTTGGCCGACACCGTTTCCAGCACCGCGAGTCCGCCACCCGCCACCAGCAGTTTCGCCGCCAGCACGAGCGTCGCGACCGGCAATAGCGGCCAGCTGCCCGCCGCGACGATGCCCCACGGCATGAATAGAGCGATGCCGATGGCGCAGTAAATCATCAGCTTGATGGCTGCGGCCCACTCCATCAACGCAAGATGCCGCGCCGAATATTCGAGAATCATCGCCTCGTGGATCATCGTAAGCTCGAGGTGGGTCGCAGGATTGTCGATCGGAATGCGCGCGTTTTCCGCGAGCAGCACCATCACGAATGCGACTGCCGCGTAAGCAAGGCTTGGAAACAGCGCGAATTCCCGCTGCCCCAGCGTGGCGACCATCGTATTGAGGCTCGTCGACTGGCTGATCAGCGCGGGAGTGAACAACACCATCAGGAGCGCCGGCTCGGCCAGGAAAGCGACGAGCATCTCGCGCCGGGCGCCCAGACTGCCGAACGCGGTGCCGATATCCATCGCGGCCAGCGCCATGAAAACGCGCGCAAGCGCGAACACGCCGACCAGCGCGATCGCGTCCGCGGCGTAGGCAAAAGGCAGATTGGTTTCGACCACCGGGACGATGCTCGCGGCGAGCACCATGCAGCCGAAGATGATGTAGGGGGCCATCCGAAACAGCGACGATGCATTGTGCGCGAGCACGGCATCTTTGTGGAACAGTTTGCGCAGCGTGCGGTACGGCTGCAGCAGGCCCGGCGCGCTCTTGTTCTGCAGCCACGCGCGGCAGTTGTTGATCCACCCGAGCATCAACGGCGCGAGCAATACCGCGAGGAGCGTCTGGAACAACTGGGACAGGATCGCTTCGATCATCGCGCAAACGCCAGTAGCAGGATCAACGTGGCAAAGCTGTAAATGAGGTAGATGTGAATGCGGCCGCGCTGGAGCACGCCGATCCATCCCGACAACCGCTCCGCCGCGCGCGCCACCGGCAGATACAGCCAGTACCACAGGCGGTCTTCGGTGCGGCTCTGGTAATACGGCGCGCGGTCGAACGGCGTGGGCACATGCCTTTCGATGCGGAAAAACAGTTCGAAAATCTGCTTGATCGGCTGCCCGAAACCTTCCGCCGTGTCCTGCATGCGCGCAGTCTGCAGCGGAAAGCCGCAGTCCCATGCAGCGCCGCGGCGCACGCGCCCGTGATAAAACCCGCGCACGAGCAGGAACACAAGGAGCACCACCGCGGCTATCACGAGCAAAAAGATGAGGGGGCTGTAGCTTGCGCGCTCCGGCGCGATCGGCGTAATGAACAACCAGCCCGAGGCGACGACGCTGTCGCCGATGGACGCGCCGACGAGTTGCGTAGTGACCGTGCCGAGTTGCAGGATAATCGGCACCGGCAGCACGCCGAGCAGGACGCAACCAACCGCCAGCCACAGCAAACCGACGCGCTCAAAGCCGCCCGCGTCGTGCGCCGCTTTCAGCTTTTCCTCGCGCGGCTGGCCGAGGAAAACCACGCCGTAAAACTTCACCATCACGTAACCCGACAGTGCAAAGGTCAGCGCGAGCGCGGCCGCCGCCACCGGCACCAGCATATTGAGGTACGAGTTCGGTAATCCCGGCGTCAGCAGAAACGCCTGCAGCAGCAGCCACTCGGAGACGAATCCGTTCAGCGGCGGCAGCCCCGCGATCGCGAGCGTGCCGATCAAGGCGAGCCACGCCACCACCGGCATGCTGTGGATCAAGCCGCCCAGCCGGCCCAGGCTGCGCTCGTTGGTCGCATGCAGAACCGACCCGGTGACGAGGAACAGCAGGCATTTGAAAAACGCGTGGTTGATGCAGTGATAAAGCGCGGCGACCAGCGCGAGCGCGGCGAGCGCATGCATGTCGAATGCGCGGAAGGTGACCGCGAGGCCGATGCCAATCAGCACGATGCCGATATTCTCGATCGACGAATACGCGAGCAAGCGCTTCATGTCCGTTTGCACCGCTGCGAACAGCACGCCGAACAGCGCCGTGACCAGACCCAGGGCCAGAGTCAGCACTCCCCACCACCAGACCTGCGCGTTCAAGAGATCGAAGGTCACGCGCAGCAGGCCGTAGATCGCCGTCTTGAGCATCACCCCGCTCATCAATGCCGACACCGGCGACGGCGCCGCCGGGTGTGCCTCCGGCAACCACACGTGCAGCGGCAACAGGCCGGCCTTGGCGCCGAAGCCGAACAACGCAAGCAAGTACGCGACCGTCGCCCACGCCTGAGATGCCGGTTCCACGAGGCGCATGGTGGCGAATGTGTAATCGCCGCCGCCGCCCTGCAGCACGCCGAAGCACAGCAGGATGCCGATGGCGCCGACGTGCGCGATCAACAGGTACAGGAACCCGGCGCTGCGCGTGACCGCGTCACGATGGTTGCTGGTCACCAGAAAATACGATGACAACGCCATGGTTTCCCACGCGACCATGAAAAGGTAACCGTCGTCGGCGACGAATATCGCCGCCATGCTGGCGAGAAACAGGTGAAATTGCAGGCAGGTCAAGCCGGGCGAATTGTCTTCGCCGGCGCGCAGGTAGCCGCTGTAGAACACCGACACCCCCGCGGACGCAAGACCGAGCATTGCCAGAAAGAACGCCGATAGGGCATCGAGCCTGAGGTGAAACGGCAGGTCCGGCAACCCCAACGGCAGCACGCGCACTGCCGCGTCCTGCGTCATCGCGGCGAACGCCGCCGCGGCCAGCACCACTCCGGCAACTGCGCCGACCGGCAGCAGCGCGTGAGTCACATAACGTAGATTCGACGGCGCGATCAGCCCGGCGACACCGAGCGCAATCCAAAAGAGGATGATGCCGATGACGATATTCAGCGGGATGAATTCAAACCAGGGCATGAATTTCAGCCGGCGCGCGGTGGGGACTGTGCCACCGGGTCGAACTTTTTCTGTTTAGCAGGCCCAATTCTAGGGCGATTCGCCTGTGCTGGCTATCGCGGCGGCCGGCGGCGCCGAGCCGCGACCTGAGGGAAGTATGTACGAGCACTGCTCCACGATCGTTCCGCGGACACCGGTGTTCGCGCAAACTGTCAGGCAGAGTGCAGTGTAATTAAACCGGTTCGCTTCGAGCGCCGCATGCGCGGTCAAAATTCAGATCGTTTCCGCCGGTCCGGCCGGTCGCGGCGCTTCCCGGTAGCGCGCTTGTCTTTGCCCGCCGCCGCTCTTGCGAGCTCTCGGCGATTCTCCCTGCGGCGGTCGGCGAAAGCGGCTTTCTGTCCCGCTTTGGCTGCGGCGAGCCAGCGAATGCCCTCCCGGTCGATGTAATAGCAATCCGACAAGTCGATCGTCACGCTGCCCTCGCGCTCGAGCACGCGGTGGTAAGTCGATTCGATTAACGGCAGCGAACCGTAATAAAAGTTGCCCCTGATCTTGAGCACGTTGCCGCGCACGCTGATATTCGGATGGGCTTGTTCCCACTTCGAATAGCCGATTGCCAGAATGGATCCGACGACCACGGCCCCGAACAAGTCGAGGAACAGGACCGACAGGAACGACGCCATGAACACGATCGCTTCGCGGCGATCCTTGAAATGGGGCTTGATGTCCTCCCAGTTGAGCATATTGGCGCCGAGCAGAATAATGATGGCGGCCATCGCAGGCATCGGAATGATGGCTATCACTCTCGCGAAGAACAGCACCAGCAGCAGCAACCAGAGCGCCGAGCTGACAATCGCGAGGCGGCTGTGAATGCCGAGTTTGTGCACCAGCCACATCCGGTTGAACGACGCGCACGTGGGCAGCGAGGAGAGAAAGGGCAGAAGGCAGTTCGACACCGCGTCGGAAAAGATCGCCTTGCGGCTGTCGGTGAAGCCCCCGGCTTTGCGGTTCATGCGACGCATTGCCGCCACGGTCTGAAACAGCCCCAGCAGCGCGAGGGTAAAGGCGCCGGGCACGATCGAAATTATGTCCGGCATTGACTCCTGGTTGAACAACGGCAGCGACGGAAGTACCAGACCAACTGACGATAGATTGCCGATTTGTTCGACCAACGTAGTTTGCAGACCCACGCGTGGCGTTTAAATACACTGAATACAATGTGCCCGGCAGCGATGCCGAGCAGAATCGCCCAATTTCGCAACCGGTCGAACTGCTGCACGATCACGCAGGTTACGAGCGTGATCAGCCCGATCTCGATGGCGTAAAGGTTGCCGACTTCCAGCACTGCGAGAAACGAGTGCCACGCAATCCAGAGCGGCCATTCCACTTCGGTATTGAGCGGAAGTCCGCCGAAGGTGGTCAGCGACCTGAAAATGAGAAACAGCCCGATGCCGCAGATCATGCCGTTGATGACCGGCTCGCTGATAAGATCGAGCATCCTGCCGAGTGGACGGATCAGATAGAACATAAGCTGGATGAGTCCCGCCATCAGGCCCAGCGTCAGCGCATAGCCCATGTACTCGGCGCCGAACGGCGGCGCCGTTGGCAACAGGGTCACTCCGATGGTCGCCGACATCGTGGTGTTTGGCCCGCCGTGAAAGACGCGCGAGGGATTCAGCATCGTGCAGAACAACACGCCCCAGACGGCGGCGTAGATTCCGAAGTGCGGAGGCACGCCGGCCAGCGTTACGGAGAACGCGACCGCTTGGGGCAGGGTCACCAGCGCCAACGTCAGGCCGACCAGCATATTGCTCTGGAGCGTCGGCCAGTGCTGCCCCAGCGGAGGCTTCAGAGACGCCGCCAGCGACTTCATCTATCCCGTTCCGGCGCAGGGTCCGCCGCCACGCCGCCCTTGCGGTTTGATTCCATCAGCCGCATGAGCGGCGGCATGAACGTCATTAGCGCCTGATGCTCGAGCGCGATGATCGGTCCTTGGCGGTCGCCCGCGGGCCGCGGCAGATTGCTGATGTAATACGCGATGTCGCGGCATTCCTGGTTGCTGAGCGTGTTTTCCGCGCCCAAAGGCATGTTGCGGCAGATGAAGCCGGGCAGTATGGTCGAAACATAATAGAAATAATTGCGCGATTGCGTGTTCCAGGCATTGGGGCCGGCGAGCGCGGGAGCCACCAGTTGGCCATTCGCCTCCAGGCCAAATGCCTGACGGCCATGACACACCTGCGCATTTCTCCTTATAAAGCAATTCGCCGCGCACATAGTCGTCGCCCTGCTTGGACGTTGCCGACGCTGGAATCTCATCGATCCCCTGCTCGTCATAGTGATTGCCGATCTTGAGCGTCCAGTAGCGGCGGACAGAAAGCGGCTGTAAGCGGTGACGTCCCGCAAGACGTCGTCAGCGATGTTGGGCTTGTACCCGTTGGATGAGTTGATGAAACACTGCATCTGCCGGAGTTCGAACGGCAGCAGCATGCCGGTGAAGCGATCGTACATATCCGCCATCACCCACGACGGCGCCGAGGCTTAGCGAGCCCTTCAACGGGTTGCCGTGGCCGTCCTGCTTGTCGCCTAAGCCCTGATGGCAGTGATCGCAGCTCGTGTGACTGCCGCGGATGAAGCGGGTCGTGTTCCACCGTTCCAGGGCCGGATCCCGCGCGAGCTTTCCCTGAGTATCGTCGATGATGTTGCAGCCGCGCTGAATGGCGCGAATGTCCTCGTCGCTGTAGCCGCGCACCGGAATCGCCGTACCGGTGCGTCTGCAGGACGTATGGCGAACGGTATCGCTCGCTGCGGACGAGCGCGTAGCGGCGCAGCTTTTCGCCGCAGCCGGGCGTAAGCGTCACCGTGGCCTGACGAAGCCGTCTTCGCTTTGCTTGTGCTTGTGAGTGGCGAGCACATAAATGCCGCCCAGCACCAGCACGAGCAGGACGATCCTCAAGAGTTTTCCCGCGCAAGCGTCGACATGAGCTAGCTCTTGCTCCTTAGCGCGCCTTCGGTCAATTGCAGATGATGTGCAACCGCTCGCGCCAGCAAGCGGATGTCGCGGACTGTCGGGATCGTAGATTGTCGGCACGAAGCCATCCATGGCCCTGCGATAGCACGCATGACGCGGTCCTCGAAAGAAATCCGCTTGCCGAGCTTGGGGTCGACGCGGTCCGAATTGACGAAACCGTAGGCGAGATCCTCGGGCGTATGGCACGAGGCGCACGAATTCACGCGGTCGCGCCGCGGTCTTGCGCGTAAAGCGCGACGCGTATTTGTGCGTGTAGATTAACGAGGTTGTAACCGTTCTGGACGGCCCTGACGAACTGGCCGTCTTGCGCCGAAGTAAGTCGATCCCGTAGTCGGCGCGGAATTCTTTCCAGCCGGGCTCGGACGACGACTGCGAGCGAAACACCGGAAGGTGGGACCCGAAATGCGCCCATAGCACGAAGCCCAGCGATCAAGCCACCGCGCCCAGCGGAATTGGCGGCGGTGAGCGAGGGCGCAGCCCAGACGCCCGAGCTCGAACCTTGTTCGGCTTCGTCATCAGCAGCTTTGGTCTCGTTTGCCATGTCAGGCGGCCCTATTACCGGCGCGAACCATCCTGCGATGCGGATCGTAGTCCTTGTCTTCCGCTTTGCCGATGCCCGTAGCACAGCGGACTTCAAGACTTGCCTTACCGGCCTCGCTGTGTTCGAGATCCACCAGGACGCGACTGGATGGATTCGCGCAGCTTGGCCGGCATGGTGCGCTTCACCGCCCACGGGCAGGTGAAGCAGCTGTTCCGAGACCGCCAGCACGGTCAGCTCCTCGGTGATTGATGGCACTCTTTACCACCGGCTGCTCGATCGACGAGTCGCCAGCACCGGCGGCGTCGGCCTGCTTGTGGTAGACGCCAGCACCGCGTTGGGAGGGTTGACGGCAAATTCGATCTTGAAATCCTCCTTCTTCAATCCAGCCTGCATCATCATGTAAACCGGCGCGATGTAGCTGAGCATCGCGTCCTTTCCGCCGCCGAAAAGCATCGTACGCCCGCGCAATTGAGCCAGCGCGGTGATGCCGCTGTCTTTGCGCACGTAGAGCGCGCCGGCGACCGCGTCTTTCCCGAATTCCTTGTTGTGCGCGATGACCTTATAGGACTTGCGCCGAGCGAATATAGTGATATTGGTTGTAGTGCACGATGTCGTAGCGTCGCTCCTCAATCCTTTCCAGAACGAGTCGAAATCCTTGGACGTTACCAGTTCACCTTGCGCCCGAGCCGCTCGCTCAGATAATTCGCCAGCGGCGTGTAACGGTCGTGGTTTCGGTCGCCCTGATGCGCGGAAACATCCCCATGATCAATGGATCCTCGCAGCCGCGTGAACGAGGACGCCACGGACCCATCACGATGAACCAGAGCAACGCAATTACCAGGCGACCGCTTGTCATTCCAGTCGATGATAGATTTAACGTTCATTGGCAGTTTCCTTTCGAACGCATGCGCTCTTCCTTGGCAGGACGTGCACGAGCCCGCGTCTTTTTCGCGTCACGCCTATCATTATTTTATCGACGCTGGGGATTCATAGCCACGCGCCGATTGCTTGGTCACGCGGACCCAGCACCGCGATTGCCATCTTGCGATGTGGGTCGTAATCTCTGTCCTCGGCTTTTGCCATGCCGGTCAGCGCCGCCGAAGTCAGCACTTGCCGGCCCGCTTCGCTGTTTTTAAGGTCAACTAATATGGATTGGATCGATGTGCGCAGCTTGGCGGACATGCCGCGTTTAACTGCCACGGGTAACTGAAGCAGGGGCGCCGAGGCAGCCAGCACGGTCAACTCATCGGCATTGATGACGTTTTTCACCTCCGGCAGATCCGGGACGCCATCGCCGGCACCGGCGGCATCGGCCTGGCGGTGCATAAGGGCGACTATCGCGTTAGGCGGATTGATGGCAAACAGGGATTTGAAATCATCCTTTTTCAATCCCGCTTGCAGAAATAGATAACGAGTCGCGATATAACTGATCATCGCGTCTTCTCCACCGCCGAACATAATTGTGTGCCCTCCCAGTTGCGACAAAGAAGTTATGCCGCTGTCCTTGCGCACGTAGATCACACCAGCGATGGTGCTTTTGCCCAATTCCTCGATGTGCGCGACGACCTGGTAGGTCTGCGCTGAGCGGATGTAGTGATACTGGTTGTAATGCACGATGTCGTATCGTTGTTCCGTCACTTCTTTCCAGAAGGATTCGAAATTCTTGGTAGTGATCAGCTTCACTTTCCGGCCGAGGCGTTCGCCAAGATAGTTCGCCATGGGGGTGAACGCCTTAGCGGTTTCAGCGGCATTGCGTCGCGGAAATACGCCCATCAACAGTGGATCATCCGCAGCTCGAAGAACGGATGGCATAATCACGGTCGCAATCAACACGAGCAACGCAAGAATTCGCCAACCATTCGTTTTCCGATTCGTGACGACGTCAGAACCCATTTGCCGTCCCTTTCGGAAGCTGCGCGGACTACGCGCCAGCTTTATCATGATGTGCGACTCGTCTGCGGCTTGCGGACCGCGGAAAATCGGAGCGACTCGAGACCCGCGCGCTGGTCTTTGAGGTAATTCTGAAACGCTTCTTCAGTCATCGGCTTGCCGAGGAGGAACCCTTGGCAATATTCGCAACCCTGCTTACCCAGAAAATTGAGCTGGTCGTGCTTCTCCACCCCTTCGGCCACTACCTGGATGTCGAATCCCTTCGCCATAGCGAGAATGGCCTTCACCAGCAAAACGTCATCCGGATTGTCGGGCAGGCCGGTCACGAAGCTGCGGTCGATCTTCAACACGTCGAACCGGAATCGTTTCAGGTAACTCAGCGACGAGAATCCGGTACCGAAATCGTCAAGCGACAACGTCAACCCCGCCGCACGCAAGCTGCTCAGTTCCTCGGCCACCTGAATGTGATCGTCCAGCAAGACACTCTCGGTAATTTCGAGCTCCAGGACGTGGGGTGGAATGTTGTACGTCGCCATCAGCTCGGCCAGCCGCTTGGAAAAGCGCTTTCTGAACTGGATCCGCGAAATATTGATTGCCAGAACTCCGGCGTCGATCCCGGCATCGCGCCACGCGCGCCAGCTGCGACAGGCCTGCTCGAGTACCCAGTCGCCGATCGCGACGATCTGCCCGGATGCCTCGGCGAGCGGAATGAAGACGCTGGGGCTGATAGCGCCTTTTTCGGGATGCTCCCAGCGCAGCAATACCTCTGCACCGCGATAACGCAGGCCCGTTGAATTGAAAATGGGCTGAAAGTGGAGCGCGAGCTGACCGAGCTCTACCGCCAGATTGAGGTCCTGCTCCATCTGCATGCGTTCGCGCAGCCGTATATTCATTTCCTCCGTAAAGAAGATGGCCGAGCCATGTCCGCTGGCTTTGGCCTGGTACATCGCGTTGTCTGCGTTCGCCATCAACGTTTGCACGTTGTCTCCGTTATCGGGGAACAGCGCGATGCCGACGCTGCAGCGGGCAACGACTTTTCGGCCGTTCAATTCCTGCGGTTCCGAAATTGCCGCGATCAGCCGTTCCGCGATCTCCTCCACCTGGGTTTCGCTGGCGACATCGGGCGCGAGAACCAGAAACTCGTCGCCGCCGAGACGCGCAACGGTGTCGGCGTCCCTCAGCGTGGCCCGCACGCGCGCGCCGGTAGCCACCAGCAAGTCGTCGCCCACCGAATGGCCCAGCGAATCATTGACGTCTTTGAAGTTGTCGAGGTCGATGAAAAACATGGCGAACCGCTGGCGCGAGCGTTTGGCGCGGTTTATTTCCTGGGCGATCCGATCGAGCGCCATCATCCGGTTGGGCAGTCCGGTCAGCATGTCGAAATTGGCCTGGCGGTGGAGGTTCGCCTGCTCCTGCCGGATGTCTTCGATCATGGTGTTGAATGCGCGCGCGAGCAGCCCAAGCTCGTCCGCGGACTTTACTTCCACCAAAGTGTATTGGCCGCGGCCGACTTTCTGGGATGCCGCGATCAGATTGCGGATCGGGAACAAAACGTTGAACCGGAACACCGCGTGTATGGCCGCGCTCAGAAACAGCACGAGCGCAGTCAGCACCAGTGCCTGCACCAACAATTGGCGGCGGAATTCGCTTTGCAGCGATTCCCGGCTGATGCCGACCAGAAACCGCCCCAGCAGCACGTTGTTATGTGCGATGGGAAACTCGAGCTGTATCAGTTCAGGCTGGCCGTGCAGTTTTTCCAGCAACTTCGATATGTCCTGCGGTTTTCCCGCTCCCGCGTATTTCTTGATCAAGGGATCCGAATCTTTGATATAGGAACTTATCGGCATGCCCTGGGGATTCACGATCACCCCATAAACCACATCCTGCTGCGACGACACCTCGCGGGTGTAATTGTTGAGCAGCAGGTAATCGAACCCCAAGATCGCTTCCGGGCTGACCAGCGAAATCAAGCGCCCGAGCGCGCGACCGCGCTCGACCAGTTGCTCCTCGTAGAAACGATTGGACGTCTCGAGATAATAGAGCGTGTTGGCCGCCATGGTGGCCGCCAGAATGGTGAGCACGGTGAGCGTGAATTTCGCGCCGAGTCCGAGCCGCATCACCTGTCCTTGAGCGTCTGCCGCATTGGGATTTCATCGAATCGAAGCTGCGAAGTGTCCTTCGCCGACCGTTTGAGATCGCGCAACGATCCCCCGGTTCGCATTACCAATTTCCCGGATTTGCACATTGTGCTGATTAGTACGTCACGAGATTGCGCCCTTGAGTCGGCGAACAATCGCACCAGCGTTGGATCCGCTCTTTTATGATGGACAAAGTCATGGCGGGATTCTCTCATGCTTTTTCTCGTCTTAATCGGGTTACCTCTTGTTTTATTTAATGTTCCCGAGAGGCGGTAGTTTACCGCATGCAGCGAATTTGCACATCCTAAGATTGACTTTCAGGGATCCCGCCTCCGTCCCGGGCAGTTTGGCTAGTCGTCTCGCTGTCCTCCTCATATATCGTGCTTGGAATTGAACTCCTATGACCTTGTATTCTAAGGTTTTGTGCTAGCTAATCCATGAGATGAGCCAATGGAAATTAAACGACACTTGATCGTGACCGGCCGCGTGCAAGGTGTCGGTTTCCGGCAGTTTGTGGCCGCGACCGCGCGCGAGCTAGGCATCACCGGGTGGGTGCGCAACCGTGCTGACGGCAGCGTCGAGGCGGTCGTGGCCGGCACGACGGAGGCGGTGCAAACCATGCTCGAACGGACGCGGCGCGGACCGGCGTTCGCGGCGGTGACGAATCTCAAGGTTGGCGACGCGCAAGGAAGCTTCGAGCGGTTCGAAGTGTTGCCAACCGTATAATGGAGTCTCCGTAAGCCGCCGCAACCTGCGCGAATTTTTTCGTATCCAGACAAAGGAGGAACCCGCAATGAAGCTTTTCTTCAATATGGCGTCGCCGTTCGTGCGCAAGGTGCGCGTGTTCGCGCGCGAGACCGGGCTCGACAAGAACATCGAGGAAATCACCACCATGGTTTCGCCGGTCCAGGAAAACCCGGCCCTCGCGCAGGCCAATCCGCTCAAGAAGATCCCGGCGTTGACGCTCGATGACGGCACCACGGTCTTCGATTCGCCCGTGATCTGCGAATACCTGGACAGCCTGCATTCCGGCAGAAAACTCTTTCCGGCTACGGGCCCCGCCCGGTGGACTGCGCTCAAGCTGCAGGCCACCGGCGATGGCATTCTCGATGCGGGCGTCCTGTGCCGCTATGAAATGGCCATCCGGCCCAAAGAGTTTCAGTGGGCAGGCTGGATCGCGGGCCAGAAAACCAAGTGGCACGGTGGACTCGATTCGCTCGAACGCGAAGCCGCAGCGCTTGCCGGCGAACCGACCATAGGCGGCGTCACGGTCGCGTGCACGCTCGGGTGGCTCGACTTCCGCTACGGCGATGACGACTGGCGCAAGGGCCGGCCCAAACTCGCGGCGTGGTACGAAAAATTCTCGGCGCGGCCTTCGATGAAGGCAACGATGCCGCAAGCGTAACGGGCGGGTCCGGCGAGTAGCGCCGGGCGGAACAATTTGCGGGGAGGCGCCATGCGGCAACTCATCGTTGCAGCGCTGTGCGGCATGTTGACCGCGGGCGCGGGCGCGCAAGACGACTACACGCCGCCGACGGGCAAGCTGGTGAAAATGGTCGTCGTGAGCCGCCATGGTGTCCGCTCGCCGCTCGAAGCCAACAGCGCGCTCGCCGCGTGGACCAATGGGCGCGCGTGGCCCGAGTGGCCGACTGGCCGACCCGGCTTGCTGACGGACCGCGGCGGCGAGCTCGCGGCGTTGATGGGCGGTTACTACCGCGTGCACGCCGCGCAGGCAGGAATTGGTGCCGGCCGGCGGATGTCCCGGCATCGCGCTCAGTCTTCATCCGCGCCGACGTAGACGAGCGCACCGTCGCAACCGCGCAGGCCATCGCCCGCGGTTTCGCGCCGGATTGCCGCATCGACGTGCGGCGCGCCACGCCGTCGCCCGACCCGCTGTTCCATCCCACGAAAGCGCGCGTATGCGCAATCGATGCGAAGAAAGCAGAGCGGGCAATCCGGGCACGACTCCCGGACGGCTTCGCGGGGCTGGACCGCAAGCACGGCGCCGCGATCGCTACGACCCAGGATCTGCTTCAGTGCTGCCGGCCCGAGATTTGCAGCGGCCCGCACGTAAATGCATGCTGCCGTACGAGCGCCTGCGCGAAAACCGGCGTACCCGGCAGCGCCTGCAAGCTCACGGATATTCCAACCGGGCTGACCGACGGCAAGGCCGGACTAAGGATGTGCGGCGCAATCGGCATCGGCTCGACAGCTTCGGAGATTTTTCTGCTCGAATATGCGCAGGGCATGCGGGAGCAGGACGTCGCATGGGGCGCGCTGAATGGCGCAAATCTCGAAAAGCTGCAAAGTGCGCTGACTCTGCACAACACGCAGTTCGACCTGATGGAGCGCACGCCCTACATCGCCGCGCGCCAGGGCTCGATGCTCTTACGCGCGGTGTTGAGCGCGCTGCAGGGAAATGCGGCAAGCGGGCAACTTACCGGACCCATGCCGCCGAACGACGCGGCGTTTGTCGCGTTCGTCGGTCACGATACCAACTTGGCGAACCTGGGCGCGATGATGGAGGCCGAGTGGAGCGCGACACCGCAAGTGCCCGATCAAACCGCGCCGGCGAGCGCACTGGTCTTCGAGTTGCGACTGCAGGCGAACGGAGCCCGCGACGTGTATGTGTACTACCAGGCGCAATCGCTCGCCCAGATGCGCGAGAGAACTGCGCTGACGGCCGCCCGCCCGCCGGTCAGAAAATCACTGCATCTCACGCGTTGTAGCCGCGGCGAGCCTGGTGCGCCGTGCGAGCTTGCGAAGTTCAGCGCCGCAATAGAGCGCTCGCTGGTTACGGATTGCCTGAAGTGAGCGCGCGCGGCGATTAAGCGCTGCGCTGTCCGTTGTAAAGAATGGTGACGTTGGGCTCCGTGAGCCACGCGGACAGGGACTGCAGGAGGTTTTCGCTGAGGCTCACGCGCCAGTCGTCGCCAAGCTCGATTTCGCAGCTCGCCGCGCGGTTGTAATACACGATCGAGACCGGGCACGGGCCGTTGCGATAAGGCGCGAGCAGCTCCTTGAGCTTCTGCGCCGACGATTGGCCGTTACACGTCAGGCGCACGCCGCGCGCGAATCGATTGCGCGCCGCGTTGAGATCGTAGATTTTCTCGGCGGCGATGCGCATGAACGACGTTTCCGGCTCGTCTCCGCCGCCGCTGCGCGTGATATTGCGCACTTTCACCTCCATCACGAGCACCGCGTCCTCCACGATGATGCTGCGGTATTCGTCGAACGTCTCGCCGTAGATCACGACTTCCTGGGTCGCGTTGCCGTCGCTGAAAGTAACGATCGCCATGCGCGAAGTCTGCGACTTGGTGAAGCGCACCGACTCGACGACGCCGGCAATGGTCTGCACCGGCGCATTGTTTCCATAGCCCTGACTCGGCGTCAGCCGGTCGAGCGTCGAGCGCACGAACTGGCCGAGCTCGTCGCGGTACGCCGTGTAGGGATGCCCGGAGAAGTAATAGCCGAGCGCGACTTTTTCCTCTTTGAGCTGCACCCGCTTGTCCCAGCGCGGCACGTCGAGCATCGCGGGACGCGCATGCTCGGCGGCCTCGGCGCCGCCGAAGAGACTCACTTGCTGGGCGTTGCGCTCCGCCTGCTCGGCAGCCGTGAGCGCGATGCCGACCGATGCCAACAGGCGCGCACGATGATCGTCGATTTTGTCGAACGCTCCGCCCCGGATCAGCGCTTCGATGACCCGCCGGTTGACGACGCGTTTGTCGACGCGCTCGCATAGATCGAACAGATCCTTGAAGGGACCATTTTTCTCGCGCGCGGCAACGATGGCCGCGATCGCCGACTGGCCCGTGCCTTTTATCGAGCCCAGTCCGTAGCTGATGGTCTTCGTATCGAGCGGCACGAAACGATAGTCGCCCTGATTGATATCGGGCGGCAGTATGGTCAGGCCGCTGACCGATGCGTCTTCGTAGAACTGCTTGACCTTATCGGTGTCGTCGGCCGCGGCCGACAAGTTGGCCGCCATGAACGCGGCCGCGTGATGCGCCTTGAAGTATGCGGTCTGGTAAGCGACGAGCGCATACGCGGCGGCGTGCGATTTGTTGAAGCCGTAGCCGGCGAACTTCTCCATCAAGTCGAAAAGCTCGTCAGCCTTTTGCTCCGTCAGACCGTTCTGCCCCGCGCCCTCGCGGAAAATGCTGCGCTGCTGCGCCATCTCCTCGGGTTTTTTCTTGCCCATCGCCCGGCGCAGGAGATCGGCGCCGCCCAGGCTGTAGCCGCCGATGATCTGCGCCATCTGCATCACCTGCTCCTGGTACACCATGATGCCGTAGGTTTCGGCGAGCACCGATTTGACGCGCGGCTCCGGAAAATCGAACGGCTTGCCGTGCTTGCGCGCGATAAAGTCGGGAATCAGGTCCATCGGCCCCGGCCGGTACAGCGCGACGAGCGCGATGATGTCCTCGAAGCGATCGGGGCGCGCCTGTTTCAGCATGTCGCGCATGCCGCGCGATTCAAACTGGAACACCGCGGTCGTCTTGGCGCTCGAAAACATACGGTAAGCATCGGCGTCATCGAGCGGTATCGAGTCCAGCGTGATCGTGGACGCCGGATCGAGCCGTTTGATATTGCGCAGCGTCCAGTCGAGGATGGTCAGCGTCGTCAGGCCCAGGAAGTCGAATTTGACGAGCCCGACTGCTTCGACGTCTTTCATGTCGAATTGCGAGACGACGCTCACCGAGCCTTCCGCCGCATAGAGCGGGCAAAAATCGGTGAGCTTGCCCGGCGCGATCAATACACCCCCGGCGTGCATGCCGACATTGCGCGTCAGGCCCTCGAGGCGCTCGGCGAGCTCGAGCAGTTCGCGCACCTCTTCTTCCGCGGCTTCGCGCTGGTTGATCAGCGGCTCCACTTCGCGCGCGTAAATCGTCTGGTCGTCGGTGGAATCGGTGCGCCGGCGCAGCGTGATGTGGCGGCCGGGCTGGAACGGCACGAGTTTCGCGAGCTGGTCGCAGAAGTTGTATCCAAGATCGAGCACGCGCCCGACGTCGCGCACCACCGCTTTCGCCGCCATAGTGCCGAACGTGACGATCTGCGACACGCTGTCGGCGCTGTATTTCTGGCGCACGTATTCGATCACGCGGTCGCGCCCGTCCTGGCAGAAGTCGATATCGAAGTCGGGCATCGACACGCGCTCGGGATTCAAAAACCGCTCGAACAAGAGGTTGTAGCGCAGCGGATCGAGATCGGTGATGCCCAGCGAGTACGCGACGAGCGAACCGGCGCCCGACCCGCGCCCGGGCCCCACCGGCACGCCGTTGGATTTTGCCCAGTTGATGAAGTCGGCGACGATCAGGAAGTAGCCTTCGAAACCCATTTGCAGAATCGTCTTGATTTCGAACTCTAACCGCTGCTGATAGACCGGCAATTTTTCGGCGCGCTGTGCTGCGTCCGGATAGAGCTGCGCGAGGCGCAACGCCAGGCCTTCCTGCGCGCGGTCGCGCAGATAGTCATCGAGGCTCTCCTGGTTCGGCGTCGGGAACGGCGGCAGTTTCGATTTGCCGAGCTCGAGCGTCAGGTTGCAACGCTTGGCGATCTCGATGCTATTGGCCAGTGCCTGCGGAATGTCGGCGAACAATTCGGCCATCTCCGCCTGCGATTTAAAGTACTGATCGGCGCCGAAATGACGCGGCCGGCGTTGATCGGCGAGCACATACCCTTCGGCGATGCATACGCGCGCCTCGTGGGCGCGAAAGTCGTCCGGTTTGAGGAACTGCACCGGATGGGTCGCGACCACCGGGAGCTTCAGTTCAGAGGCAATTTGCAGCGACTGCTGCACGCAGTTTTCGACCCGCGGCGCTGCCTGCGGGCGCTGGAGTTCCACGTAAAATCGTTGCGGAAAAAGCTTGCTCCATGCGCGCGCCGCCGCAACGGCCTGCTTGTAGTTGCCGGCCAGCAAAGTAGCGCCCACTTCGCCATGATGCGCGCCGGAGAGCGCAATCAGACCGTCACCGGCGGGTGCGGCAAACCAGTCCCGCTTCAATTCGGCGCGGCCGCGATACTGGTTGGTGCGATAGGCTCGCGTCAGCAATTCGCTCAGGTTGCGGTAGCCGGCGCGAGTTTGGCACAGCAGCAGCAGGCGAAAGGGCTTGTCGCGATCGACCGTATTTTCGATCCAGACATCGCAGCCGATCACGGGTTTGAGCCCCTTGCCGCGCGCTTCCTGGTAGAACTTGACCATGCCGAACATGTTGGCGAGATCGGTCAATCCAAGCGCGGGCATGCCGTCGGCGAGCGCCGCGCTCACCGCGTCGTCGATCCGCACGATGCCGTCGCTCACCGAGTACTCGCTGTGCAGGCGCAGGTGAACGAAAGACGGTGTCGGCATGCGGTTTATTTTATCGCGTTCGGCGCGCCGCGTAAGTCTCTGCAAAATGCCGGCGTGACTTGCATCACGTCACCGGCCAAGAACCGTGCCATTGCGCGCCGCGTTAAGCGACGCTCGTCGGCTGCGACTTGACAGTGCGCGTAATCACCGCCAAATTCAAAGCTGTCCGAACAACGCGCGAGGTCGACGATGGTCCGTTTCCTACCGATTCTGCTGGCTCTTGCGCTGGCATCTCCGGCCGTCAACGCACAGGGCATGTATCGCTCGGTCATGCCGGACGGGAAGATCGTTTATAGCGACAAGCCGCCGCCGGGCGCGAAAGAAAGCACGAAACTCAACCTGGCGCCGCTGAACGTCGCGAAGCCGCCGCCGGCGCCAGACACGCCGCAGAAGCCTGCGCCCGCCGACGCGATGCCCGTCGACAAAATGGCCGCGGTGTCGGCGGCACGCCAGAGACTCGAAGCCGCGCAAAAGGCGCTCGCTGATGGCCGCGAGCAGCGCGAGGGCGACCGCATAGGCGTGGCGAAAGGGGGCGCCGGGACTTCACGCCTGTCCGAGTCGTATCTCGAGCGCGTTAAGTCGCTCGAAGACAATGTGGCAGCCGCGCAACAGCAACTCGACGCCGCCCAGCGCAACGCCACCGGGCGCTGAGCGAGCGGCGGCGCGCCACGCCGGGTGAGGCGTCAGGCGTCAGGCGGAAAAACGCTTGAATCCCTCCTCACACCTCACGCCTTACGCTTCTCGATTTTTTCTTAATACACCCGCGTCAAGCGATAGCCATCGCGCTCGAGCAAATTGAGCAAGCCTTTCTCGCCGTATAGATGCAATGCGCCCACCGCGATGAATGCAGCGCCGGTTTTCAATTGCAGCTGCATGCGCTCGAGCATGCGCGCGTTGCGATCGTACAAAAGGCGCTGATCGAACACCTGCTTTAACGGCCTCAATTCGGGCCGCCGCGCGATGTCCGCCTCGCCGAGTTGCCACATTGCGCCGAGGTCGCGCTTAAGGTAAGCCTGCAGCATCGTCTCCCTCTGTGCAGTCAGTTCGTGGTGCGTTTCGACCGCGTGCCGAAGCAGCGCGAGTTGGTCCTGGTCCGACATCAATTCGAATGCGGCGACCTGCTCGTCAACGGTTTCCAGCGAGTGCAGAGCCTTGCCCTGTTCGGCAGCCATGCGCTGCAGCATGAAATCAAGCACGTTCGCCGGATCCTGCTGCGGCATTTGCAGCAGCAGCACCATCGCCCACGGCTTGAAAAGACGCGCCATTTCAGCCGGCACGCCGAGTCCCGCGGTCAAAGGAACGATTTTCTGAAACAGCGCGTCGCCCGCTACGCCCGGCAGACTGCGCCCGTCCAGATACACCATGCGCGCGGCGAGCGCGGCGATATTCGACTGATCGAGCGACACTTCCATCGCGAACGAACGTGCCGTGTCGAAGGGAGTACGGACGGTATCCGGCAAGGTCGTAACGCGTTTGTCAGCAAGATGGATAGTGCCGAACAAGTGACTCGGCGCGGCGCCGTCTTTCTCGATGCGCCACAACAAGCCCTGCTCGAAGACACCTGTCGTCTGCGCGTACGCGCACGACGAAGCACTTGGCAGGCATTGCGCAAGCGCGAGCACCCATATAAAAACAATCGAACTGAACGTTGATCTTCGCATAAGGTGCTCCGGGGAATTTTGCAGCATAATCCGCATTATCCGGATTTTGCCGGCACCATGAGCCGCGATGAGACCCCGTACACCTAATCCGCACTAGATTATCGCGTCGCGTGCGACGATTTTGCCTGGTAACAGCGCGGAGAATCCAGTTCGATCGGGAGCAATTATGCATTACGAAACACTCAGGGCGGAGCACGTTGGCGGCGCATCCTGGATCACGCTGGATCGTCCTCCGGTCAATGCCGTCACGGTGCAGCTGCTGGAGGAATTGCTGCACGCAATGGATATGCTCGAAAAGCGTGACCAAACGCGTTGCATTGTGCTCGCCGGCGCCGGCACCAAGGCGTTTTGCGCTGGCGCCGACCTCTCTGGCACGGGTAGCAACGAACGCTTCCGCGCGCTTGGGCGCGCGGTGCTGGATCGTATCGAGACGCACCCGAAGCCCGTCATCGGCGCGCTGCGCGGCTGGTGCATCGGCGGCGGATTTGCGCTCGCCATGGCCTGCGATGTGCGCATCGCGTCAACGACCGCAAAATTCCGCACCGGGGATGCGTATGTTGGCGTGGTACCGTCCTGGGGCATGAGCCTGACGCGGCTGGTTCATTACATCGGCCGCAATCGTACTATGGACATGCTGATCCTCGGCGAAGACCTCGCGGCGCAGAAAGCGCTCGAGCTCGGCCTCGTGACCCGCGTAATCACCGATGACAAATTCGATGCCGAAGTTGCGCAAGTCGCCGCCCGCGTGGCCACCGGTGCTCCCATCAGTTTTCGCGCCATCAAGGAGACCGTGCGCGCGCAGTACCTGGGATTCTCCGCCCGCTGCGCGAGAATTGGAGACGCGCTGGGCGGAGCTGAACGACGCCTCGCAGGATAGTCAGGAAGGAAAAGCGGCGTTCCGGGAAAAGCGCGCGCCGGTGTTCAAAGGGCTCTGACATGAAGTGGCGCACTGCACTGATTGTCGGCTGGATTGCGGCCGTGTTCTCAGCAAGCGTTCAGGCCCAGACGGCGCAAGGCAAGATGGTGCGCATCGTCAATCCGTTCGCGGCAGGCGGCAATACGGACATCGTGACGCGCGCGCTGATCGATCGGCTGGCGCCGATCCTGAAGCAGCAGTTCATCATCGAGAACCGCCCGGGCGCGATGACTAACATCGCATCGGAGTATGTCGTCAAATCGATGCCCGACGGCACTACGCTGCTGATGGGCGGTGCTTCGAACGCAATCAACATGAGTTTGCTGGCAAGTCCGCCCTACGACACGCTCAACGATTTCGAACCCGTGATTCTTTGCTACAAAGGCGCGAACGTGCTGGCCGTGCATCCTTCCCTGCCCGCGCGCAACCTGAAGGAGCTGATCGCCCTGGCGAAAGCGCGGCCCGGCGAGCTCACCTACTCGTCGAGCGGAGTCGGCAGCTCGAATCATCTGGCGGGCGAGCTCTTGAAGCTGATGGCAAAGATCGACATACGGCACATCCCGTACAAAGGTGTGAATCCGGCGCTTACGGATACGATCGGCGGACACGTCCACATGACATTCAGTGGCGGCCCTTCACTGCTGCCGCACGTCGAATCCGGCCGCTTGCGCGCCATCGCGATCAGCACCGCGCAGCGCTCGCCCGCCATGCCTGCGGTGCCAACGTTCGACGAGTCGGGCGTCAAAGGTTATGAGGCCACCAACTGGTTTGGCCTGCTCGCCCCGGCAAAAACACCGAAAGAAGTTATCGCGCGGCTGAATAGTGCCGTCGACACTGTGATCAAGAATCCTGAATTCCGCGCACGCTTCGATAAGGAAGTCCTGGAGACCGTCGGCGGTTCGCCGGAGTCTTTCGGCAAGTTCCTGCGTGAAGAGATCGACAAGTACGCACGGGTCATCAAGGCTGCAGGGATACCGAAGCAATGAACCGGCCTTAATCGGGGATCGAATATGGAACAAGCGACAGGGAACGTTCCTGCTATGGACAGCCAACCGTCTTTGACAGAGCGCCTCGCCGGCTATTGGAGCGGCGCCCGCTATGAGGATCTGCCGCAGCCCGTCGTCGCCATGGCAAAGAGCGTGCTGCTCGACACGCTCGCCGTCGGGGTGCGCGGCGCCGAGAGCGAAGCTGCCGTGGCGACGCGCAAAGGAATCTCCAGCGCGCTGGAGTGCAGCAGCGGCTCTGCGTCGCTATGGGGCACGCAATTGTCGCTGCCGCCCAGCGCCGCCGCCCTCGTCAACGGAACGGCGTCGCACGCATACGAGTTCGATGATTTCGGCGGCTGCGGCCACTCGGGCGCCGTAGTCGTGCCAGCTGTTTGCGCGATGGCGGAACGGGTTCACGCCGATGGGCGCAGCGTGCTGATGGCGCTCGCTGCCGGCTATGACGTCGCGGCCCGCGTGACCTTGGGCGCCGGCGGCTACCGGGCGCACAACGATCTGGGCTGGCACTCTACCGGGACCTGCGGAACCTTCGGCGCGGCCGCCGGCGCGGCGCGTGTCATGGGCCTCGACGCGGACCGTTTCACTTCCGCCTTGGGCATTACCGGTTCCTTTGCCGGCGGCGTGTGGGCTTTCCTCGTCGATGGCGCAATGACGAAGCGCTTCCATCCAGGTCGTGCAGCCGAAAACGGCGTGAGTTCGGCGCTGCTCGCCGAGTCAGGGCTCGTCGGGCCGCGCTACATTCTGGAGGCGGCGTGGGGCGGTTTTTTCGGTACCTACGCGGGCACTGTGGCGACGCCCGACGCGACGGTCGAAGCTCTCGGGCGCGAATTCCGCATACTGCAGTCCGGCCAGAAACCGTATCCGTGTTGCCGCGGCCTGCACAGCTCGGTTGAGGCGCTGCTCGATCTCATGCAGGAACACAAGTTCGGCGGGGACGATATCGAGCGGATGATAGTGCACGGCGCGGATCGCACCGTGCGGCAATTTGCCAAGCGCGAAGTGGTGACGCTGCTCGATGCGCAGTTCAGTATGCCCTACTCGCTCGGCGTGGTTGCGGCGACGGGCCGCGCCGGGTTGGATGAATTCCATCCGCCACGGGCAGGTGACGCGCGCGTGCGCGCCCTGATGGACCGCGTCGAAATCGTGCCCGACCGCAAGCTCGGTCCGTACGATGAGCCGGACCTCGAAGTGCGCGGACGCAATGGGCAGGTCTGGTTGCGGCATGTGCCTTTGCCGCGAGGCGCGCCCGCGCGCCGTCTCGAAGGCGAGCATCTTCTGCGCAAGGACGAGGCGGTCGCGGTACCGGTGATCGGGCAGCGCCAGTTCGATGCCTTGCACGAAGCAGTAATGACACTGGAAAAGTGTGCCGACTTCCGGCAGGTCACCGCGCTGTTGCGGCCCGCTTGACTGCGCATTCAGAAATCAACGGGAGTATCCAGTCATGCTGAAGCAGAAATCATCCGCCTATCGGGGTTATCGCACCGCCGGGATCCGCCTGCGGGAGGAGATGCTGCCGCAGCTCAGCAAGATTTATGGCGGCCACATGGAGGCGTTTCTTCCCGCGGTGCACGCTTTCGACAAGGCGCATGCCGTGATGCTCGTCGAAGAAGGTCTGCTTGCGCTGCCGGCGGGCATCGCCACTTTGCGCGGACTGCGGCAGATGGAGGCGGAAGGAGTCGTGGAGTCCCGCTTGCGCGCCGGCGGCGGTCTGCACTCCGGCGAGCAGTACTTGATCCGCCTGCTCGGCGAGGACATCGGCGGCCGCTTCCATCTGGCGCGCAGTTCCGGCGATCTCAGCACGATAGGGATCAACATCCTGCAGCGCGAGAAGCTGCTCGCTCTCATGCGCGCGGTAAACCGCCTGCGGCGCGTGCTGATCGAGCTGGCGCGCCAACACACCGATACGATACTGCCGGGTTACAGCTTCGGACAGCACGCCCACCCGATGACGCTCGCGCACTTCTGGCTTTCGTGGGTGGCGACATTAGCGCGCGACTTCGATCGCCTGCATGGCGCCTATCGCCGCGTCAATGTCAGCCCGGCCGGCGCGGCTATCATGGTCGGCTCTAATTTCACGGTCAACCGTGAGCGCACCGCGGAACTGCTCGGCTTCGATGGCGTCCACGAGAACTGCGCGGACGCGATTCTGGAAATGAACGCCGACGACAGCCTCGATGTGCCGGCGGTGATCGCTGTCCTTTATCACTCCATGGCGAAATGGGCGGACGACCTCATACAGTGGAGCACCAGCGAATATAACTTCATCGATTTTCCCGATCGCTACTGCAATACGTCGTCGATCATGATGCAAAAGAAAAACGTGATCGGGCCGGCGGAGGTCAAGGGCGCATCGGCCGAGGCGCTGGGCTGCTTTGTCACGTCGTATCATGCGCTGAAAGGCACCACGGGACTGCCGATCCAGGAGCGCTACTACGCGCTCGAAATGTTGTGGCGGGTCGCCGACAGCGGCGTGCGCGATCTCGACTGGTTCTGCGACATGCTGCCGGCGCTGGAGATCCGCAAGCAACATATGCGCGAGCAGGCCTGGCGCCAGTGGGCGACGGCGACGGATCTCGCGGGTGCATTGGTGAGCCAAAAGGACATGCCGTGGCGGACCGCGCATCAGATCGTCGGCATCCTGATAAGACTGTGCGAGGAGCGCGGCCTCACGCCCGCCGACGTGACGCCGGCATTGCTCGACGAAGCCGCGATCGCTTACCACGAAAAACCCGCCGGCCTCGATCAGAATGCCATTAACGAGTCGCTCGACGCGGAACGCTTCATCGCCGCCCGCACGCTGCGCGGCGGACCGGCGCCGGCGGAGTCGCTGCGTCAGGCGAAACTCTTCGAAGAATTGGCCGCCGCTGACGAACAGACGGTGGCCTCGATCGACGCGCGACTCGCGGCGGCCGCCCGCAAGCTCGAAGCGGCGGTAGACGCCGTCATCGCCAGGCAGACGTAGCTATACTTATTCGAGCTTGATGCCGGATTCTTTTACGAGCGCCGCGTATTTGCCGACTTCCTGCCGCATGAACGCGGCGAACTCCTCGCTGCTGCCCCCCATCGGAACGGCCCCGCGGGCGAGCATACCCTCGCGAAACTCCGGGTTCTTCAGCAGAGCATTGATCTCGCGGTTGAGTTTCTGAATGATGTCCCGCGGGACGCGCGCGGGCGCCACCACGCCATACCACGCGCTGGCCGCATAACCGGGCACCCCGGATTCGGCGATCGTCGGCAAATCCGGCAGCAGAGGCACTCTTTTCGAACTCGTGACGCCGAGCGCCTTGAGCCGCCCGGCCTTGACGTGCTGGATTGACGATGCAATCGGCGAGAACGTGAGGTCAACCTGTCCGCCGAGCAGGTCCACCAGAGTCGGGGCACCGCCCTTGTACTGCACGGTCTGCCACTGAATCCTCGCCATGCTGCGGAACAACTCTCCCGCCAGATGGGACGATGCGCCCACCCCGCCTGCGGCAAAATTGAGCTGGCCGGGTTTCGCGCGCGCCAGCGAGATGAGGTCTGCCACGGAATTCGCACTGAACTGGGAACGCACGACGAGGATGATAGGCACGTCGGCGAACAAAATGATCGGCGCGAAATCGCGCAGCGTATCGTAAGGCAGCTTGCTGTACATGCTCGCGTTCGCCGCGTGACTGACGCTATTCATCAGCAGCGTGTAGCCGTCGGGCGCGGCTTTCGCCACGATTTCGGTTGCGACTATGCCGGCGGCGCCGGCGCGATTGTCGAGCACGACCTGCTGCCCCCACGCCTCGGTAATTTTCTGGCCGATTCCGCGCGCCACAAAATCGGTCGATCCTCCGGCGGGAAAGGGAACCAGGATACGGATCGACTTGCTTGGATAGGCGCTCTGCGCCGAGGCGTGACCTGCAATCACCGTGAGCGCCAGCGCGCAGACACACGCCGGCATGCACCGCCCGCGCAAGGTGGTTGGAATATTCATGGTTCGACTATCAATGGTTAGACATTCAACGCGCGAGCTTTAACGCGGCCACCGCATCGATGAAAGGCGCGGCGGGCACATCGCACACGCCGCGCCCGAGCAGTCCACGGCCATCGGCAGAAACCATGCCGGTGGAAAGCACCGGTGCGCGGCCCGACGCGGCAACGACTGCGGCATCCAGCCCGACCGCGACGTCTCAGCACCGGATGCATACCGGACAGAATCGACGCCGCGCGCGCAGCATCGTCCGCCGCCAGCCACGGTGCGAACGCGGACTGCAAACTCGGCGCGCGGTGGAGTACCTGACCGCCAAGGCCGAAGGCGTCGATGATGCCGCTGTCGCCGGTAACCGGCGGAAATTGCGGATTCTCCGGCGCCCCCTTCATGTAGGGACCGCGCACCAGCGTGGCCGGGGCCGCGAACCAGCGTTCCGGCAACCCGGCAATCTGCAGCGCAATCTGCTCGCCGTTTGCGCCGAAGCGCGTCACGAGTGAAGAATCGGGTTCGCCCACCGCGGCGTCGAGCATCAGCGCGCAGGCTGGCATCCAGAGATTCAAAAAGTAAAGTGGCGCTTCGAGCACGGTGACCAGCGCGGCATGCGCAGCGGGCGTGTCGATCTTCCGTGACGCAAGCACTGCGTGCAGCACTTGAGTCGCACTGGATAAACGATTGTGCAGATCGTCGCCTTCCGTCAAGCCCGAGCGCGCAATCGACAACAAATCCACCGGTCCTGCTTCGAGCAGCGCGGCAAAGCCCGGCTGCAGCGTGTGTTCACGAAACTTGAGCCGCTCCAGAATCGCGCGGTCGAACGCGCCGAAGCGCATTTGCGCGCCGCCGCCCGTGCCGAGAAATCCGTACCAGCGGGCGTTGGCTTCGGCCTCACCCGCATCGATCAGCGCAAGCGTCGTGCTGGCGGACACGATGGACACGAGCGGAGTGGAGACGCGATGCGCACCGCCGGGTTCGAGCCGCACCGCCCCGCTTTTAATGAGGTTCGCGGCCGCTGCTTCATCGGCGGCCCACCCTTCGTGCAGACAGGCTAGCATCGCGGCGTGGCGCATCGCCGGCGGCGGCTGCGTGGGATCAATCAGGGCGGGCCCGGCGTGCAACAACACGCGCTCCGCCAGGCCCAGAACTTCGCGTGCGGACGCGACACCCACCCAGCGCGGCGCGCGGCGCACGATACGCGCGAGCGCGCGGGCATTGGCCGTATTCGTGGTGGAAACCGTGCTCATGACAGACCTGCCCTCTCGCGTTCAGCAGCGCACCTTGCCCCTGCGCTTGGACTTGATTATAGTCATCGCACCCATCGGAATTCCATTTTCTGCACTACCCGGCCGCTTTTATCGCTCTGCGATGCTCTGCCAATGTTCGCCATTAGCGCGCCCGCCCCTGGATTGAAAGGACGATCATGAACTACGATTTGTTGCTGCAAGGCGGGCACGTGGTGGATCCCGCGAACAAACTGAACGCCGTGCGCGACATCGCGATCAAAGATGGCCGCATTGCCGCCGTTGCAGAGACCATCCCGCCCTCCTCCGCCAAAAAAGTAATCAGCGCGCGCGGCATGCTGGTAACACCGGGCTTGATCGACACGCACGCGCATGTGTTTGAGCACGTGACCGGGCGCTTTGGCCTGGAAGCCGATATGTGCGGCGTCGACTCCGGCGTGACTACGCTGATCGATCAAGGCGGGCCTTCGTGCATGACGTACCCGGCGTTTACCGAATATGTGGTGAAGCCGAAAAAATCGCGGGTGTTTACTTACCTTTCGGCTTATCTGGTGGGTGGCATGGAAGGCCATTACTATCCCGCGCTCTACAAGCCGGATTGTCTCAACGTCGCGGCCACGGTGAAAGTGGCGGACCAGAATCGCGACATCATCAAGGGCTTCAAGACTCACGCGGAACTGGGCGGTTTTGCGCGCTGGGGAACGGAAGTGATGAAACAGGCCGCCGAGATCGGCCGCGGCGCCGGGATGCCGCTGTACATACACTTCGGCCAGTTGTGGCCGCTGCCTGACGAAGGCGCCAACGGCGTCGATGCGGACACGATACTTGAGCAGGTGCTGCCGTTGTTGAAAGCGGGCGACATCCTCGCGCACCCGTTCACGCGCCATCCGGGCGGTTTCGTCAGTCGCGAGGGCAAGGTGCATGCAATTGTCAAAGAGGCGATGGCCATGGGCTTGAAAGTCGATGTCGGCCATGGCTCGCATTTCAGCTACAAAATGGCGCGCATCGCGCTGGATGCGGGCATCGTGCCCGACACGCTGGGCGCCGACATGCACGGTTACAACACCACTGTGCCCAAGCCGCAGGCGCCGGGCACGCCGGATACGCATCCCGACGAGGAGCATATGTTTTTCGGCGCCGTAAAATTCTCGCTGGTGTCCGCGATGACCTCGATGCTCGCCTTGAAATTGCCGCTCGATCACGTCGTAGCGATGGCAACGTGCAACGCGCAGCGCGACTTTGGCCTGCCCGCCGATCTGGGGCATTTGGGCGTGGGCGCGGCCGCCGACATTTCCGTATTGAACGATCAGCGCGGGCGCTTTGTATTGAGCGACAACGAAGGCACGCAAGTGGTGGCCGACCGCGTGCTCACCCCCGCGTTCTGCATACGCGACGGCGTGCGCCATGACGCGTGCGCGCCTATCCTGCCGCAAGTCCAGGCACAGGCGGCATGAATCCAGGCGACGCGAAGCACCTTGCGGCCGGCGCGCAGGGTGTGGGCGCCAGCGTACTGCGCAAGGAAGACGGGCGGTTCATGACCGGGCGCGGTCAATTCGTCGGCGATTTGCAATTGGCGGGAATGTGGGACGTGGCGTTTGCGCGCTCGCCGATTGCGCACGGACGCCTTCTCGGCATCACAAAACCCGCCGGGCGTGAATCCGCGGTGTTCACCATGGACGATCTCGACGGCGTAAAGCCGATACGCGCCGTGTCCAGCCTGAAAGGCTTCAAGCCATCGGACCAATGGCCGCTCGCGCGCGGCAAGGTGCGCCAGGTCGGCGAATTGATCGCCGCCTGCGTAGCCCCCACGCGCGCGCAAGCGGAAGATCTGGCGCAGGACACGTTTGCCGACATTGACGAGTTGCCCGCCGTGGTTGATATGGTGCGCGCGCGTACCGCGCCGCCCGCCTTCGTGCATGATGAATGGGGCGACAACATTTTTCTGGAAACCCTCGTCGACGACGACTTGTCGTCGATCGCCGACGCGCCGATCAAGATCACGCGCCACATTCGCACGGCTCGTCAATGCATGTCGCCGCTGGAGGGGCGCGGTGTCGTGTGCCAATGGGATTCACGGCTCGAGCAGCTCACCATGTGGTCCTCGGCGCAAATGGTGCATATCAACCGCCAGGGCCTGTCGGAATGTCTGGGCCTGGATACCGGCCAGATACGCGTGATCGCGCCGGACGTCGGCGGCGGCTTCGGCTATAAGGGCATCTTGCTGCCGGAAGAAATCGTGCTGGCCAGGCTCGCGATCAAATTAAAGCGCCCGTTGCGCTGGATCGAAGACCGGCGCGAGCAGTTAATCGCGAGCGCCAATTGCCGCGAACATGATTACGACATTACGGTGTACGCCGCGCGCGATGGCCGTTTGCTGGGCATTGATTGCGAAGCCACCGTCGATTCGGGCGCCTATTCGTCTTACCCGTTTTCCGCCTGTCTTGAAGCAGCACAGGTCAGCTCCATCCTGCCGGGCCCGTACAAGATGGAGCGCTACCGCTGCAAGACGTGGTCGGTGGCGAGCAATAAAGCGCCGATCCTCCCCTACCGCGGCGTGGCGCGCACCGGCGTGTGTTTTGCGCTCGAATTGATGATCGATGCGATTGCGCGCGAAGCCGGCATGGAGCCCCTCGACGTGCGGCTCGCCAATGTCGTGCAGCCGGCGGAAATGCCCTACGACAACATCACGAAAAAACATTTCGACAGCGGCGACTACCCGCGCGTGCTGAAGCTCGCGCGCGACGCGATCAAGCTCGACGCCGTGCGGGCGCGTCAGCGCGCAGGCGAAGCCGACGGCAGGCGTATCGGCGTCGGCTTTGCGATTTACTGCGAGCAGGCCGCGCACGGCACCAGCGTGTACTTCGGCTGGGGCATACCGATGGTGCCGGGGCACGAGCAATGCCGCGCGCGCATGAATGCGGACGGCGTGCTCGAGCTCGCGATCGGCGCGCATTCGCACGGGCAAAGCATGGAAACCACGCTGGCGCAGGTCGCCAATCAGGTGCTGGGCATCGATATTGCCAAGGTGCGCCTGTCGCATGGCGACACCGGACATTCGCCCTACTCCACCGGCACCTGGGGCTCGCGCTCGATGGTCATGAGCGGTGGCGCGGTTGCCGCGGCGTGCAAGGAAATGGCCCGGCGCGTGAAGCACATTGCGGCAAAATTACTCGGCTGCGACGAAGCCGCGCTACGCTTGTCGCAAGGCATGGTTTTCGAAGGCGATACGCCGCGCTTGTCATTGGCCGAGATTGCGCACACCTGGCACCGCGCGCCGCAGCTGCTGCCCGCCGACATCGACCCGGCGGGGCTCGAAGTGATCGCGGGCTACAAAGCGGCGCGCGACAGCGGCACGTTTTCCTACGCCTGCCACGCGGTGGTCGTGGCGGTCGACACCGAGCTGGGCGCGGTCGAAATTCTCGACTATGCAATCGCCGAAGACGGCGGCGTGCTGGTGAACCCCATGGTGGTCGACGGCCAGATCATGGGCGGCACCGCGCAGGGCATAGGCACGGCGCTGTACGAAGAAATGCCGTTTGACGAAAACGGCCAGCCGCTGGCCTCGACGCTCGCCGATTACATGCTGCCGGGCGCGCCGGAGGTACCGTCGATGCGCATCGATCATCTCGAAACACCTTCGCCCTATACCGAGTTCGGCCAGAAGGGCATCGGTGAGGGCGGTGCAATTGCGCCGCCGGCAGCGATCGTCAATGCGATCAACGATGCGCTAAAGGACATGGGCGTGGAAATCACCGAGAGCCCGGTAAGCCCGCGCCGTTTGCTCGCGGCTATCGCCGCTGCCAAGGCGCGCGCATGAAAGCAGCTTCGTTCGAATATTCGCGGCCGCGCAGCGTTGCCGAGGCCTGCGGGCTGCTTGCTGCAGGCGAAGAGCTTGCCAAACCGATGGCAGGCGGCCAATCGCTGGGACCCATGCTGAATTTGCGCCTCGCGCAGCCGGCCGCCGTTATCGATCTCGGTGCGATTGACGGTTTGCGCGAAGCGCGTGACGAGGGTGACGCCGTGTTTTTGGGCGCACAGATTACGCACGCAGCGATTGAGGATGCGCGTGTTCCCGATCCTTCGCGGGGGCTGATGCCCTCGGTCGCATCCAATATCGCCTACCGCGCGGTGCGCAACCGCGGCACTCTGGGCGGCAGCCTTGCCCACGCCGACCCTGCCGCCGATTGGGTGACCACCATGCGGCTGCTCGATGCGGTGTACGTGATCGAAGGACCGCGCGGCCGGCGCGAAGTCGCGAGCGGCGACTTCATGCAGGCCGCATTCACGACCGTGCTGGGTCCTGACGACCTGCTGCTCGGTGTGCGCGTTACGAAGTGTTCGGCAAATGCCAGATTTGGCTATTTCAAATTTTGCCGCAAAGTCGGCGAGTTTGCCGAAGCGATCGGCGCCGTTTTGCTCGATCCCGCGCGCGGCGTGCGGCGGGCGGTGATAGGCGCGACTGCCGGTGCGCCGTATCTGGTGCAGGATATCGAGGGCGTGTTGGGCGCATCGCAGGCCTCGATTGAAAAAGAAGTCCGCGCCGCCGGTTGTGCCGAACCTTATGAATTTCAAATGCACGCCGTCGCATTGAAGCGCGCCGTGGCACAAGCACTCGCATGAAAAATGTGAACTTCACCGTCAACGGGCAAAGTATTGAAGCCGCCGTCGAGCCGCGCACTCACCTCGCCGACTTTCTGCGCGAGCATGCCGGGCTTACCGGCACTCATCTGGGATGCGAGCACGGCGTGTGCGGCGCATGCACCGTCGAACTCGATGGCGCGCCGGCGCGCTCCTGCATTCAGTTCGCGGTGCGCTGCGAGGGCGCACAGGTGCGCACCATCGAAGGCTTCGACGATGACGCGGTGATGCAGCAGTTGCGCACCGCCTTTAACGCCGAGCACGCGCTGCAATGCGGGTTTTGCACGCCCGGCATGTTGATCACCGCGCGCGACATCGTGACCCGCCTGCCTCATCTCGTGAATGCTACCGACGAAGCGCGTATTCGGCAGGAGCTGGCGGGCAATCTATGCCGCTGCACGGGCTATCAGGGCATCGTGCGCGCCATTCAACGCGTGCTGCGTGAACGCGCCGGAGCCACGCGTGCAGCTTGAGCAGTCTTTTACCCTGCCGTTTGCGCTGACGGCGGCATGGTCCGCATTTGCCGACGTGCCGATGCTGGTATCGTGCATGCCCGGCGCCGCTTTGCAGGGCGAGCCGCGCGGCGTGGAGAACGGCGCCGATATCGATTTAATCTTTACGGTGAAGCTCGGGCCGATCACCGGCGCGTTTCAGGGTCAAGGCGAAGTGCGGCGCGATGCGGCTGCGCACAGCGGCACGTTCTCGGGCGCCGGCGCCGACCGCAAAAGCGGCTCGCGCGTAAAGGGCGAGGCAAAATTCGCGCTCACCGCAACGGGCGAAAGCGAAACCCGGGTAGACATCAACGTGAACTACAGCCTGACCGGCGCGCTCGCGCAGTTTTCGCGCGGAGCGATCGTGCAGGAACTCGCCGCCGCCCTCACGCGTGATTTTGCGGCGAATCTGCGCGCGCGAATTGCGGCCAGCCAGACGCCCGGCGACGCCATGACGGAACCAGCATCCGGTGCGCCTGCAGAAACCCAGCCGCTGGACGCGGGACGTTTGATGTGGCGGGCGGCGGCCGCGCGCTTGCGCGGCGGCGACAAGAAAAAGTCGGACTAAATTCCCAAATAAGCCTGCTTGACCTGCGGATCATTGCGCAGTGCCTCGCCGGTGCCCGTAATACTCACACGGCCTTGTTCGAGCACGTAGGATCGATCCGAGAGTTCCAGCGCCGCAGCGGCATTTTGCTCAACCATGATCACCGTCATCCCTTCGGCACGGATTTGCCGGATGATGTCGAACATGCGCTCGACGATGTTGGGCGCGAGACCCAACGAGGGCTCGTCGAACATCACGAGCTTGGGCCGCGACATTAGCGCGCGCGAAATGGCGAGCATCTGCTGTTCGCCGCCCGACAGCGTGCCCGCCGACTGCTTAGATCGTTCGCCCAGGATGGGAAAACGCTCATAGATACGGCTTATGTCGGCCTCGACAGCGGCCTTGTCGCGCCGCAGATAGCATCCCATCTCCAGGTTTTCGCGGACCGTCATGTATGGAAACATGCGCCGGCCCTCGGGGCAATGCGCGATGCCGAGCTCGAGCACGCGGCGCGGCGACGCGCGCGTGATGTCCGCGCCCTCGAAAACAATGCGTCCCGCGCTCGGCGCCAGCACGCCCGATATCGCTTTCAAGGTGGTGGTCTTGCCAGCGCCATTGGCGCCTATCAGGCTGACGAGTTCTCCCTGCTTTACCTCGAGCGAGAGATCGCGCACCGCGGCTACCTTGCCGTAGCGGCATTCCAGTGCTTCGACGCTAAGCACGGACGGGCGCGCCTTTCCCGCGCGCGTACTTTTCGCCTAGGTAGGCTCGTATCACCCCGGGGTCGCGCTGGATCTCTACCGGGGTTCCGCTGGCGATGACACGGCCCTGGCTCAAGCACACGATGCGGTCGGAAACGCCCATCACCATTTTCATGTCGTGCTCGACGAGCAGCACCGTGATGCCGAGCATGCGGATCCGGGTGAGCCTCGCCATGAAGCTCTCCGTTTCCACCGCGTTCATCCCGGATACCGGCTCGTCCAGCAGCAGGAGCTTCGGTCGCGCGGCAAGCGCCACCGCGATCTCGAGCAGCCGCTGTTCGCCATAGGCAAGCGCATTGCCCAGTTCGTCCGCGCGCGTGCCGAGCCCGACAAACGAGAGTATCTCGCGCGCCTCGGCGACCAGTTTCTTTTCCTCGCGCGCGACCGACGGCAGGCCGAGAAGGATGGCCAGCGGCTGCTGCGTCGAGCGCAGGTGCAGGCCGATCAAAACGTTGTCCAGCGCGCTGCGCCCGCCGAACACGCTGGTTTTCTGGAAGGTGCGCACCAGCCCCAGTTCCGCAATGCGGTGCGGCTTGAGCCCGTTCAGCCGCGCGCCGGCAAAGACGATTTCGCCTCCGCTGGGCGCAAGATAGCCCGTGATTGCATTGAATGCGGACGTCTTGCCCGCGCCGTTCGGCCCGATCAGCGCAAGGACCTCACCCGCGTTCACTTCGAAGCTCAGGTCCTCGATCGCGGCGAGGCCGCCAAAGCGAACGGCCAGTTTGCTCACCGCAAGCAACGCCGCCGTCACGACGCAGCCTTCGCAGGTACGGCGCTACCCTGTCGCCGCTGCCACCATTGTTGAACAGCCGGCACGATGCCCCGTGGCAGAAAGAAAACAACCAATACCATCAGCACGCCGTAGACGATCCACTGCAACTCGGGCGGGATAGCGAACGCGCGCAGCGTCTCGGGCATCAGTCCGAAGATGAGCCCGCCGACTACCGGCCCCGCGAGCGTGCCCTTGCCGCCGGTGATGACCATGATCACCATGGTTACGGTGTAGATAAACAGGAACACGTCCGGGTCGACGATGCGGATGTAGTGGGCGTACAACGCGCCCGCCGCACCAGCCATCGCCGCGGAGACCACGGCGGCGAGCACGAGGTAGCGCGTAACGTCGATGCCGACCGAGCTCGCAAGCGGCTCGTTTTCGCGCAGCGCGACCATGGCGCGGCCCGCGCGCGAGCGCACCAGGCGGCGGACGATCACGTAGCTGACGACAGCGATGCAGAGGACGAGCCAGTAGTTCGCGGGTTTCTTCCAGAACACATGCTCGCCCAATCCGGGCAGCCACAGCGTGAGCGGCGGAATATTGTTGAGCGCCATCGGGCCCTGCGTAAGCTCGACCCAGTTGAGCGCTATCAGGCGGACGACCTCGGCGAAGCTGATCGAGACGATAACGAAGTAGGCGCCGCGCACCTTGAAAGAAAGCCTGCCAAGGAACCAGCCGCAGGCTCCCGACGCGATGACGGCGGCGAGCATGCCGCACCATACGGGCTTCGGTGCGATCGCGAGTACGGTTTCCGGCGTGAGGTGCACGCTGAATCCGAGCGAGGTAAGCGCGCTCGCGTACGCGCCGATGCCGAAGAATGCGACGTGGCCCAGCGACAATTGCCCGGCGTATCCCAGCAGCAGGTTGAGGCTGATGGCCGCGACAATGAAAATGCCGGTGACGACCAGCACGTGCAGCACGTACTGGTTGTTCATCCACAGCGGCAGCGAGAACAGGAACGCGAGCCACAGCGCGGTGAGAGACTTCTTCACCCGATGCGCTCCTTTTGCGCGAACAAGCCCGTCGGCTTGAAGATCAGGATCAGGATGATGAGCACAAATCCCATCGCATCACGATAACCGGAGGAGATGTAACCGGCGCCGAGTTCCTCCGCCAAGGCAAGGATGAAGCCGCCGGCAGTGGCACCGGCGATGCTGCCCAGGCCGCCGAGGATGACGACGGCAAACGCCTTGGCGGCCGCGAGATCGCCCATGGTCGGATACGCCACGAACACGGGGCCGAGCAACGCGCCGGCGGCCGCGGCCAGTCCGGAACCCAACGCGAACGTGGCGGTGTGGATGGTGCCGATTTGGATACCCATAAGCGCCGCGGTATCGCGGTCCTGAAACGTGGCGCGCATCGCTTTGCCGAGCCGGCTGTGATTGATGAGCGCGTACGTTGCGGCGATCAATGCGAGCGCCACGCCGAGCACGAAGACCCGTATCCACGAAACCGAAACCGTGCCGATCACCAGTGGCGCCGAGGGGAACGGGTTGTTGATCGACTGCGCTACACCGGTCCAGGCGAGCTGTTCGGCGTTCTGCAACGCGATCCACGCGCCGATCATTACGAGCATGGTGGTATCGATGTCGGCGCCGCGCAGCTTGCGCAACAGCACGAACTCGAGCAGTGCGCCCAGCGCAGCACCGAGCACGACGGCGAGCACCAGCGCCACGAAGAAATTGGCGCCCGTGAGCATCACCAGCATGTACATCATGTACGCGCCGAACGCGTAGAGCTCGCCGTGCGTGAAGTTTACGACGCGCATGATGCCGAAGATCAGCGTCAGTCCGATGCCGAGCAGCGCGTAAGTGCCGCCCAGCATCAGCGCGTTAAGACCGTGCTGAAGCAGCTGATCCAAGATTCAGGCCTTCATCTCAAAAAAAACGCGGCGTTCCCGGTCGGGAAAGCCGCGGGATCTTCGTGCATGCGGCAGAACGTCAGTTGCGGACGACCTTGCCGTTGTCGATCCTCACCACGTAGACGCTCGGGACGTTCTGCGCGCTCTCCTGGCCTGCGGGACCCTGCTTGATGAAGGCGATGTCGCCGTTGATGCCCTTGACCTTCACGTTCCACAGCGCCTGCTGGATCGCCTGCGGCTCGGCCTTGCCCGCCGCCTTGACCGCCTCGACGATGGTGTAGATGGCGTCCCAGCCGCGGAACCCCTCGGTCAAGCCGCCGACCGGATATTTGCGCGCATTCCATTCGGCGACAAATTTTCTCGCGACGTCCGGGTTCTTGACCGCTTCCGGGAACCACGGCGTGAAGAACACCAGGTGCAGTGAGCCGTTCGCGGCATCGCCCGCCTGCTGGATCAACTGGTCCGGCGAGTTCGAGCCGCCGGTGGTGATGATGCGCGCCTTCAACTGCTGCTCCTTGGCTTGCTTGAGAATGAGCGTGATCTGCTCCACGGCGGTGGTCACGAACAGGGTGTCGCCGCCCGACGCCTTGATTTTCGCGAGCTGCGCCGAAAAATCCGTCGCCTTCGGGTCCATCGTTTCCATGGCGCCGATCTGCACGCCCTGCCCCTTCAACATGTCGGAGAATTCCTTCGATGCGCCGAGGCCGAAGTCGTTGTTGGTCGCCAGGAAATCCGCTTTCTTGATGCCCATTGTCTTGGTCATCGCACCGAAGGCCCGCGCTTCCATCTCGGACGTCGGGCTGATCCGGAAGATCCACGGATTGCCTGAAGTCGTGATCTTCCCCGACGATGAAGTCTCTACCAGCATAGGCACGCCGTACTCCATGAGCTTGGGCATCACCGCGAGCGTCAGGGTAGAACTCCAGGCGCCCATCATGACGGGCACCTTGTCCTTGCCGATCAGCTTCTCGGCCGTCGCCACCGCCTCGGTCGGATTGGACTTGTTGTCCTCGACCACGAGCTGGATTTTCCGGCCCAGCACGCCGCCGGCGGCGTTGATCTGGTCCTCGGCAATCTTCGCGCCTTGCGTCACGTAATTGCCCGAAGCCGCGAAGGCGCCCGTCAACGGCTGCGTTACACCGATGCGGATGGCATCCTGCGCAAAGGCCGAGCCCGCGAACAACGCCGCGCCAACGAGGCCGGCAACTATGGATGTCCAGAGTGTACGATTCATCAGATTCTCCCTAACGGTTACGCAGCAGGTGAGACGGGCGCAAGCATGATTTCTGAATATATCTTAGCATCGAATCGACTTTTCGCTACCGTGGGCGCGGGCACTCGTTCAGCCGCGAAATTGCGTTCAGGCATGCCCGGTTCCTGCTGGTCGATAGTCGAACTGATATGCTCGCGGTCGGACCGCTGCTCTCGGGGCTCACGCTAAGCCCGCTCGAAAAGCGCCGCGCCGGAAATTAATGATGAATTCAGGGAATCAACCATTGCGCATGAAGTCGAGCCAGTCGCACATACATACGATACGCAGCCTGCGCTACCACGTGAGGACGTGGGGCGACGCGCGTGCGCCGAAAATGTTTCTGCTGCACGGCTGGATGGACGTTTCGGCGTCGTTCCAGTTCCTGGTCGATTGTTTCGAGCGCGACTGGTACGTGATCGCTCCGGATTGGCGCGGTTTCGGGCTCACCGCGTGGGCACCCGGCGGTTACTGGTTTCCCGACTACTACGCGGACCTGGACGACCTGCTCGAAATCTACCAGCCGGACACGCCCGTCAATCTGGTGGCGCACAGCATGGGCGGCAATGTCGCCTGCGCTTATTCCGGCATCCGGCCGGAGCGGGTCGCGCGCTTGATTTCGCTCGAAGGCTTCGGCATGGGACGCACCAAGCCGGATGATGCGCCCGCGCGCTACGAGCGTTGGCTCAATCAATTGCGCGAGCCGCCGCAATTCAAAGCCTACGCGTCGTTCGACGCGGTGGCGGCGCGGCTCCGGAAAAACAATCCGCGGCTCAAAGAAGATATGGCGCGCTTTCTGGCCCAGCACTGGGCGAAGGAAACCGGCGACGGCTCTGTCGCGCTGCGCAGCGACCCGAAACACAAAATCGTCAACCCGGTGCTGAACCGTCTCGAGGAACTGCTCGCGTGCTGGCGGCGCGTCACGGCGCCCGTGCTGTGGGTCTCGGGCGCGCAGTCGCGCGCAGCGGGCTGGCGCAACGACTCGCCCGCGCAACTCGCGGAACGCAAAGGCGCGTTCAAACATTTCGAAGAAGTGGTGCTCGATGACTGCGGCCACATGATGCACCACGACCAGCCCGCGCAGCTGGCCGCCCTCATCGAGCGCTTTCTCGTGCCCGCGGCGTAATTCGGCGCACTTTCCCGCCCCGCGCAGCCGGGCACCCGCGCTTCTTTGATCTAAATCAACACCGCAAGGTGCGCAGTGCTTGAGTATGGTCTTCACAGCAGGCGACGCGCACCCGCATTTTAGAAACATACGGTACGCACTCCTGCCGGTCCGCATATTCATGCCACCGAGGAGATTCATATGTCACGTCTTGCCGCTTTAATCCTGATTGTATTAGCGTACGGAATAGGCCTCACGCACGCGCAGCAACCCATCATCATCAAGTTCAGCCACGTCGTGGCGGTGGACACGCCCAAGGGCAAGGGCGCCGAATATTTCAAGAAGCTCGCCGAGGAGCGCACCAAGGGCCGCGTCAAGGTCGAGGTCTATCCCAACAGCTCGTTGTTCAAAGACGGCGAGGAGATGGAAGCGCTGCAGCTGGGCTCGGTGCATATGCTCGCTCCCTCGCTGGCGAAGTTTGGCCCGCTGGGCGTCCGTGAGTTCGAGGTGTTCGACCTTCCTTATATGTTCGACAACTTTGAAGAACTGCATAAGGTCACCGAAGGTCCGGTCGGCGCGGCCCTGTTCAAAAAGCTCGAGAGCAAGGGCATCACCGGTCTCGCCTACTGGGATAACGGCTTTAAGGTCATGAGCGCCAACAAGCCCATCCGCGTGCCCGCCGACTACAAGGGCCTCAAGATGCGCATTCAGTCGTCGAAAGTGCTTGGCGACGAGATCAAGGCGCTCGGCGCTATCCCGCAGGTGATGGCGTTCTCCGAGGTCTACCAGGCGCTGCAGACGGGCGTGGTCGACGGCACCGAGAATCCGCCGTCGAATTTCTTTACGCAGAAGATGCAGGAAGTGCAGAAATATCTCGCGCTGACCGACCACGGCGTCATCGAGTACGCGGTGATCGTCAACAAGAAGTTCTGGGACGGCCTGCCGGCGGATATCCGCACCACGCTGCAGGGCGCCATGAACGATGCGACGAAGTATGCGAACGGCATCGCAAAGAAGGACAACGACGATGCGCTGGAAGCGGTGCGCAAGAGCGGCAAGACCGAGATTCTGACGCTGACGCCGGAGCAGAAAGCGGCAATGAAGAAAGCGCTGGTGACCGTGCATAAAGAGAACGAATCGCGGGTAGGCAAGGACACTCTCGCCGCGGTCTACAAGGAAACCGGCTTCAAGCCTTAGTCGGCGGCGGTGCGATGTGCCCGACGCGAACCGCGCCGGGTTATGCGATGGCGGCAAAACTACCGGGGAGCGCGCCTTGAAATTTCTGAATCACCTCGAAGAGCGGCTGATCGCGTTCCTGATGGGCGCGGCGACGCTCCTCATTTTTGTCGCCGTGCTGCATCGCTACGCCGCCGGCATGGCGATCCCCGGCGTGCAGGACGCGCTGCTGAAGATCGATCTCTCGTGGGCGCAGGAGCTTTGCATTTACATGTTCGTGTGGATGGCGAAGTTTGGCGCCGCCTACGGTGTGCGCACCGGTATCCACGTCGGCGTGGACGTAATGATTAACCGCTTGCCGGGCGCCACGCGCAAGGCCTACGTGCTGTTCGGGCTGCTGGCGGGCGCGACATTCACCGCGATCGTCGGCACGCTGGGCGCGACATTCACGTGGGATATTGCGCATACCAGCTCGACCTCGCCCGACCTCGAGATCCCCAAGTGGATCGTCTACCTGTGCATCCCGCTCGGGTCGTACCTGATGTGCTTCCGCTTCCTGCAGGTGGCGTGGCAATTCGCGCGGACCGGCGAGCTGCCCCACCATGATGTCGCGCACGTCGAAGGCATCGAGGCGCCCGCCGCCATCAACCCCTACAATTTGCCCGACAATCTGCACCCGGCGGACGCTTCCGGCGCGGGGCGCAAATGAGCACCCTGGTCGCGCCGGTTCCCGCGAACGCGCCGCGCTGGCCGGCGCTGATCCCGCCACTGCTGATCGCGATTCCGGTCGTGCTGAAGCTCACCGGCATCCCGCTCGCCAACGCATGGATCATTTTCGCGCTGCTGTTCGGGCTGATGCTGACCGGGATGCCGATCTCGATCTCGCTCGGTCTCACGGTACTTACGTACCTGTTCACGATGACCACAGTGCCAATCGAGTCCGTCGCGCTGAAGCTCTTCACCGGCATCGAGCGGTTCGAGATCATGGCAATCCCGTTTTTCATCCTTGCCGGCAACTTCCTGACGCATGGCGGCGTGGCGCGCCGCATGATCGCGTTCGCGTCGTCGATGGTCGGCCACTGGCATGGGGGTCTCGCGCTCGCGGGCGTAATGGCGTGCGCGCTGTTTGCCGCGGTGTCCGGCTCGAGTCCCGCGACCGTCGTCGCGATCGGGTCGATCATCCTGCCCGCGATGATCAAGCAGGGGTTCCCCGCGCGTTTCGGCGCCGGGGTGATCACGACCTCAGGCGCGCTCGGCATCCTGATTCCACCCTCCATCGTGATGGTGATGTACGCAGTCGCGACCAACACTTCGGTCGGCGCGCTGTTCATCGCCGGCATCATTCCGGGGCTGATACTCGCGACGTTGCTCGGTCTCACGACCTGGTGGCGCGCGCGCAAGTTCAACTACCCGCGCCAACCCGTGGCCACCTGGCGCGAGCGTGTCGCGACGTTTCGCAAGGCGATCTGGGGCCTGTTCCTGATCGTCGTCGTCATCGGCGGGATCTATTCCGGCATCTTCACGCCGACCGAGGCGGCGGCGATGAGCGCGGTCTACGCGTTCTTCGTCGCGGTGTTCGTCTATAAGGACATGACGTTGAAGCAGGTGCCGAAGGTGCTGCTCGACTCGGCGAATATGGCGGCGATGCTGCTCTACATCATTACCAACGCGGTGATGTTCAGCTACCTGATGACCTCGGAGCAGATCCCGCAGGAGCTCGCGGCGTGGATGCTGGACAAGGGCCTCGGCGCCGTCGCCTTCCTGCTGTTCGTGAATGTCGTGCTGTTGCTGGCCGGCAACGTAATGGAACCCTCCTCGATCGTATTGATTATGGCGCCGATAATGTTTCCGGTGGCGATGAAGCTCGGCATCGATCCGGTTCATTTCGGCATCATGATGGTCGTCAACATGGAGGTCGGCATGTGTCACCCGCCGGTGGGCCTGAACCTCTACGTGGCCTCGGGAATCGCCAGGATGGGCATCACCGAGCTCACGATCGCCGTGTGGCCGTGGCTGCTGACCATGCTCGTATTCCTGATCATGGTCACTTACATGCCGATCATGTCGCTGTGGCTGCCTAAAATGCTCGGGATGATGTAAGACTTTCGGGGCTGCGCCGCCCGCCGCGGCGCGAGCAACGACTGCGCTATGATGCGCCGATGTCGTTGACTGAACCCGCGCCATCCGGCGATACGCCGCCCGCGCCCGTGTCGTCGCAGGACGGTCTGAGCCGGCTGGGAACCAGACTGTTCGGCACCCGCGGCCGTCGCAATGCGACGGTGCTCACGGTCTCGCTCGCCATCGCGCTGCTCGGCTATTGGACGTACGCGGGCGTGCGCAATTCGCTGCGCGACGTCCGCGCCGGTGGCCTGCAGACCGTGCTGGCGACCGAAGTCAGCGCGCTGCAAATCTGGGTCGATGAAAAGAAAGCGGACGCCGAACGCTGGGCCGGCGATGCACAAGTGCGCGGGTATGTCCGCCAGCTCACCAAACTGGCGCAGGCGGGCGGCCCCGTCAGCCGGTTCTGCGATGCGCCGGTGCGAGTCCACCTCGCGGACGTACTGAAGCGCGTGCTCAAGGACGAGGGCAGCGCCACGTTCAATGTGATCGACCGCAACGGTTTGATCATCGCGAGCCAGTTCCGCGAGTATTGCGGCCTGCAAGTCAAGCAGGCGACTTTCCTCGCCGATATCGCGGAAGTCTTCGAAGGCCGCACCGCGCTTCATTCGCCCTTATCCCGAGCACGAGCGCATCCACAGGCCGCCCGTAATCAAGCTCGACCGCCCGCTTGTCTGGATCGAAGCGCCGGTGCGCGGGCCGCAGGAAGAGACCATTGCAGCACTCGGTTTCGGCAAGTTCGCGGATCAGCAGTTCTCGGCAATACTCAGCGTCGCGCGTCCCGGCAAGACCGGTGAAGTTTATGCGTTCGACGGCAGCGGCATCATGCTGTCGCAGAGCCGCTTCGCCGATGAGATCAGGGCGGTGGGCGTGATCGCGCCTGACGCGAACCCAATGCTGAACGTTCAGGTGCGCGACCCGGGCGGCGACCTACACGCGGGACACGTGCCCGACCTCGAGCCGGCGGCGCGTCCGTTGACTCGCCTCGCCGCGATCGCAATCGCGAGCCGCGCCAAAAGCGATTCCGAAGCGCTGCGCGGCATCATTCTCGATCCTTACCGCAACTATCGCGGCATCGAAGTCATCGGCGCGTGGCAATGGCTGCCCGCCTACGACATGGGCGTCGCAATCGAAATCGCCGCCGCCGAGGCATACGCGCCGCTGCGCTACCTCAACGTGATGCTGGGGCTGGTCTTCGCGCTGCTGGTCGGGATGTCGGCGGCGGCGCTCTACTCCGCGTTCTCGCTCTTGCGGCTGAAGCGGCGTGTGCGCGAAGCGCCGCGGCTCGGGCAGTACACGCTCGAGACGAAGATCGGCGAAGGGGGCATGGCCACGGTGTTTCTGGCGCGCCACGCGCTGCTCAAGCGTCCGACCGCGGTGAAAATCCTCAAGCGCCATCTCGCCAACGACGAAGTCATCGCCCGCTTCGAGCGCGAGGTGCAGCTCGCAAGCCGGCTCTCGCATCCCAACACGGTCGAGATCTACGATTACGGGCGCACCCGCGGCGGCGACTTTTACTACGTGATGGAATATCTGGAGGGGGTTTCGCTGGCCGAGCTCGTCGCCGCACACGGCGCGGTGCCACCTGCCCGCGCGGTGTATATCCTCAGGCAGATATGCGCGGCGCTGCGTGAAGTGCACGACCAAGGGCTCGTGCACCGCGACATCAAGCCCGACAACATCATGCTGTGCCGGCGCGGCGGCGAGTACGATGTAGTAAAGGTGCTCGATTTCGGCATCGTCAAGAATATCGATCATCCGGAAACCCGCGATATCACGCGCTTCGTGCACGTGCTCGGCGCGCCGCTGTACATGGCGCCTGAGCGCCTCGCAAATCCCGCCGACGTCGATGCGCGGTCGGATATCTACTCGGTCGGCGCGGTTGGTTATTACCTGTTGGCGGGGCGCGCGCTGTTCGAGCATACGACCGATGCGGAGCTCGCGCAGCAGATACGCTACGCGCCGCCGCAACCGCCGTCCGCCCATGCGCCCCAGCCGCTGCCACGAGAGCTCGACGAGCTGATCGTGAAGTGCCTTGCGAAGGCGCGCGGCGAGCGGCCGCAAAGCGTCGCCGAGCTGCTCTCCGCGCTCGATCAGCTCGCTACCGGCCTGCCATGGAGCTCGGGGGCCGCCGAATCCTGGTGGCGCGAGCGCGGGCCTGCCTTGACCGCGAAGAGCAGACCTGCCGCCGACTGAAAACTGGACGTGTCGGGGTAAAACAGGCTTAATTGAGTTTGATCAATGCCGGCCGAACCCTGGGTGTTCGAGTATTGGTCGCAACAATAAGAAGTAGTCGGCGTTTGCAGTCGGTTAATTGCCACGCATTCATCGAGGAGGAGTTATGAAACGTTTCATCGGCTTCATGCTGGTTGCGATTGCTTGCGCGGTCTTGCCTGCACACGCGCAGGATTTCCCGAACAAACAAATCGTCCTGGTCGTGCCGTTCGCCGCCGGCGGTCCCACCGACACGCTCGCGCGCAACCTCGGCGTGACTTTGACCGGCCTGCTCAAGCAACAGGTAATCATCGACAACGCGGGCGGCGCGGGCGGCACGATCGGCATCAACAAAGTCGCCAAGGCCAAGAACGATGGCTACACCCTGCTCCTGATGCACATCGGCATGTCGACGTCGCCGGCGCTGTATCGCAAACTGCCGTACGACACGCTGAACGACTTCGAATTCATCGGCCAAGTCGCCGACGTGCCGATGACCATGCTCGGCAAAAAAGCGCTGCCGCCAAACAACCTGAAGGAACTGCTGCCGTACCTGAAGGCGAACAAGGCCAAGCTCAGCTACGCGAACGCGGGGCTCGGCGCAGCCTCGCATCTGTGCGGCCTCCTGTTCATGAGCCAGAACGAGATCGACCTGACGACCGTGCCGTACAAAGGCACCGCGCCGGCGATGACGGATCTCGATCGGCGGGCAAGTCGATTTGATGTGCGATCAAACCACGAACACGACGCAGCAGATCAAGGCCGGCACCGTCAAAGTCTACGGCGTAACCTCCGCGCAGCGCGTGCCCTCGCTGAAGGACGTCCCCACGCTCGCCGAGCAGGGCATGAAAGGATTCGAAGTCGTCGTGTGGCACGGGCTGTACGCGCCGAAAGGCACGCCCAAACCGATCATCGATAAGCTCGTCGCCGCGCTGCAGTCCGCGGTGCAGGATGCGCAGTTCGCGGCGCGTCTCGCCGACCTCGGTGCAGTACCGGTGCCGGTCGCCAAAGCGAATCCCGAAGCACTGCGCACCCACCTGCAGGCCGAAATCAAGAAGTGGGACCCGATCATCAAGAAGGCGGGGCAGTACGCGGACTGATACACCGGTTTATTTAAAAGGCCGCGGCATTGCCGCGGCCTTTTTTGTGCGGATCGCAAAACGGCATCGACTCACGTGGCAGGCTGCCAGTCAGGATGAAAGTTCGCACCGCCATTCCTGAAGCACGGTGAACGACCCCTCGTCGTCTTTCAATCGCTCGTAGCCGCGCAGTACCAGCGCCTGGTCGCCCAGCATCAGCAGTTGCGGCTCTATCAGTTCGATACCGGCAGCCGTCGGGCTTTCACCCCTCAACACGGCGACCGTATACGGCCCCTGACTGCCATAGTTGCACGAATGCGTGCGGATTGTTCCGACCAATCCGGGTTCGTTGACCAATGTCTCCCACGGAATACGGCGCCCGGCTTTCCGCATCAAACGCACTCGCCATTTCATAGCCGCTATGCATAACTGGATGGATATCCAGTATACAGAAAGGCGCAATGCGCGGGCATACACAACGCGGGACGTTACGGAATGGCTTCGAATACCTCTATCGACACATTGTTCTTCCCTGCGGACTTCACCCGGTACATAAGTTTGTCGGTGAACGAAATCATCGCGTCTTCCGAGGCGAGCACACTGTTGAAGATGCCCACTCCGACGCTGAATGTGACCGGCCAGCGATTCCCGGTCATTACCGCGTCCAGCTCTCTCCTGAGCTTGCCAACTGCTGCGATGGCATGCTGCTCGCCCGTGTTGCAAAACACTATCGCAAACTCATCCCCTCCCAAACGCCCTGTCACATCGGTCTTGCGTAAATTCGCCTTCAATGTTTTTGCAACCATTTCAAGCAACCGGTCTCCCTCCCGATGACCAAACCGGTCGTTGACCTCCTTGAAGTTATCGCAATCCAGGTATGCAATCGAAAGCGGAATATTTTCCCGCCTGTGCCTTGCTATCTCGACAGTGAAGGCTTCATAAAATCCCTTCTGGTTGGCGAGGCCGGTCGTGTAGTCCCTGCGCGCAGAGTCCTTTTCCTGCTCGTGCTGCTTCTTCAGTTGCGCCGTAAGAGCCCACGCCACGAGGTAAGAAATTAGGCGATTGGTATTGTCGACGTAAAAATACAGCGGCTCGGAGTAGGGATTCCCGAATTCGATTCCAAGGATCAGCGGCGTGATGAAAGACAGCACGGAGAACACGAAGCCTGACGTAGTCCCGCAATTCCAGGTGACGAGCAATACCACGAACAAATAGAACGGCGTGAGGCTGAGTTCGTAGCTCGAGACGTAATCGGCAAAAACGATCAATACAAACAGCAAGACACCCAAAGTCAGTGCGACGCGGGGCGCAAGCACGAAGATATTGACTCTTGTTAGATTGATCACCGCCCCCCCTGAAACCTCGCTGGGCCAACAGTGCGATCCAACGATGCTTACGCGAGAATAGCATGCTGGGACAATGCGGCACGCGTGGGCCAAGCCGCACGAACTTCGAACAAGCTCGGCTTGAAGCGCAGCGCGGTATTTGTAGCGCACCGCGCCTGCGGCAGGCAAATGTTTGTCTATCGCGCTGCGACGCAGTATAGTTTCCGAAGGTCGGGGCAGCGGGCGAAGAAAAATACATGGCTCCGCGCATATTCTGCTGGTTTGCCTCACTTTTTTTCGCCGACACAAAAACCAACTCGAGGAGAAGCAATATGTCCGTTAAACGCAGATCCGCATTTACATTCCTTACCGGCAGCATCGTCGCGCTGGGCCTCGGCGCCTGCGCGACCACGAGTGAACTGCCGTCGATGGGCAATGCATTCTCGCTGACGTCGTCCACCTTCAAGGACGGCACGATGCTCGCGGTCAAGAACGCCGGCAACATCAAGTCCAATCCGAACTGCATCGGCGACAACGTGTCGCCTCCGCTGTCATGGTCGAACGTGCCTGAGGGAACGAAAAGTTTCGCGCTGATCATGTACGACCCGGAAGGCCGCGGCGGCCTCGGCGTCGATCACTGGACTGCGTACGGCATACCGGTGTCGACGACCGGCTTCGCCGAAGGCGAGACCAGCCAGCTTTCGAACAAGTACGTTCCGGGCAAAGGCACGGCGGGACTCGGCCATTATCTCGGCCCGTGCACGCCGCCCGGCACGGGCCTGCATCACTACACGTTCACGCTGATCGCGACCGACCTCGAACCCAACGCGTTGCCACCGGGTCTCACTCGCGCCGAACTCTTCGCGAAGCTGGCCGGCCACAGTAAAGGATCCGCCGGCCTCGTCGGACTGTTCGGGCGCGCCAAGCAATAGCTGCCTTAGGTGGCTCGCGCAATGAAGGCCGCGGCAATGCCGCGGCTTTTTTTGCCAATCGATTAGCCGGCGTCGCCCCCTCCCCCATCGCTGGAGCCGAATATCGAGCGCAGCCAGCGCCACCACGAATAAACCGCGCCCGCTGCGAGCAGCACGGCGAAAAAGCCAAATGCTAGGCGCCCGAAAATTTCACCTGGATGAGTGGTACTGGTAATCCCGCCGAATGACATCGAGCCGCCAAACTCGCGCGGACCCGCGCCGAATCCTATCCATCCGGGAACCGCGGCAAACAGGCTCAGCAACGCTGCGCCCAGAAAGTTTTTCATGTGCGGCATCGTGTCGGGCACGATCACGAGAAAGCCGGCGATTACGAACATGAATCCGCACGCGCCGATCACCCAGTGCGGCGCATGTACATCGGATTCCGACGTCGGGATAATCCCGACGGCCACCGCGACGATCAGCGCGCCGCCGAGAAAACAGGCACCGGCGACCGCGGCGCGCGCGGCCGGGGACAGCTTATCCGGCGTCAGCGGTTCTTCGTCATCCTGCGGAATCGGCATCGATCAGCACCGTGTCGTCATGCGAATAAGCCGGTGAGCACGTGCATAAAATTCTGAGGGGCGTGTCACCCGTATTTACGATGCAATGCGGCGTGCCCGGCGCAATGCAGATCGTATCGCCCCTAGCGACCGCAAACTTTTGCGCGCCCAGCGTCATCATGCCGGCGCCGCTCGTGATGTGATAAATCTCTTCGGTCACCCGATGCAAATGCAGCGCGGTTTCGCCGCGCGCCGGCACCGTCGCTTCGGCCACGCTCTGGTTACGGTTGCCGTGCACGGACGGATGCATGAGCTCGCGGATCTGCGAGCCGTCTTTCGTCACATACGGCTTGACTGAGCGGTAGGAGCTGCGCATGACCCATTGTGTCCGGACGATGCGCTAGTCTGCCACAAGCCGTGTGGCGGGAGTCGGCACGGCGAACCGGCGTTTCGTGCAAGTCCTCAAGCCGTCCGTTAAAAGGTCAATTGTGGTCCGGCGCCGCCAGTTTTTTGCGCAGTGCGCGCAGGCTGTCCTGCAATCCATCCATGAAGAGCTTGCGCTCGCCGTTCCAGTGCAACGGAAGACCGACAAAAACATCGCAAAAGAACGGCACGGGCAACCATTCGCCGCGCGGCATCGATTTGCCCAGACCGTGCATGAACACCGGCACCACGGGAACAGCGGGAAAACGCGCCGCCAGGTGCGCGATGCCGGACTTCAGTTCGCTCATCTGCTCCGGTTCGCCGCGCGACCCTTCGGGGAAAATCAGCAGGATCTCGCCGCGCTCGAGCGCGGCGTAGCAGCGGCGAGCGGATCGCCGCTGGCGGCCGCGCGCTTGCGCTGCAGCGGGATGATCCCGATCACGTTGAGCGCAAACCAGGCGATGAACCGGTTGGCGAGGAAATAATCGGCGGCCGCCACCGGCCGCACGCGCGGAATGCTGAGCAGCGGAAACAACGTAAACAGCACCAGCGTGTCGAGATGGCTGTTGTGGTTCGCGGCGACGATCGCCGGTCCGCCGCGCGGCAGCCGCGCGCGATTGCGCACGTTGAGGCCCAGCATGACGAGCACGACCGGGTACGCGACGAGCGCCACGAACAGTATTCGCAGCAGCGGCATTAATAATGCAGGTAGCGGACGAAATGAAAGAACAGCGGCGCGGTGCACGTGAGGCTGTCGAGCCGGTCGAGGATGCCGCCGTGCCCGGGCAGCAGCGTACCGCTGTCTTTCACGCCGATGTCGCGTTTTATCGCCGAGATCGTCACGTCGCCTATGAAGCCGAATACGCCGATCAGCAGGCCCGCCGCGACCGATTCATAGCGTGTGAACGGCGTCAGCCAGGGCGCGAGCACGACGGCCAGCACGACGGTCGTCGCGACCCCGCCGACGAGCCCCTCGAACGTCTTGTTGGGGCTCACGGTCGGCGAGACCTTATGGCGCCCGAACAACTTGCCCCAAACGTATTGCGCGACATCGTTGATCTGGGTGAGGAATACGAGGTAGAAGAGCAGCGCGTCGCCGCCGCCCGCCGGATTGCCCGCAGCGGGCAGCGCGAGCAGGTACGCCATGTGGCTCAGGCTGAACACCGTGGTCATCAGCCCCCAGTGCACGGTGCCGGCGGCGCGCAGAAAGCCCTGGGTCTCGCCGATCAACACCATGCGCATCGGCAAAAACAGGAACACGAACACCGGGATGAAAATGATGAACATCCCATACCACTCGATGCTGATCCAGTAGTACTGAATCGGAATCGACAGGTAGGCCCAGAACAACACGCGATGATCGGCGCGCCGGGTCGGAATCAGCGACAGGTATTCCTTGAATGCGAGAAAGCTCACGAACGCAAACACCACCAGCGAGACGTCGTTGTCGAACGCGACCGCGAAGCAGAACACGCCGATGATCAGCCACCACGTTTTCAGCCGCAGCCGCAGTTCGGTGTAATCGCGCTGGGGATTCAGGTGCGCGAGCAACATGGCGACGATGCTCGCGATTATCAGCAGCGCAAACGCGCCGATCAGCGCGTACATGACCTGCGGCGGCAGATGGAATTTCATTTGGCGGCGAGTTCCTTCAAGCCGTTGCGCAGGCGATTGACGATCGTGACGGCCGTGAGTACCGCAAGCGCTGCCATCAGATAATCCACCCAGCGCCCCGCTTCGACCCCGACTCCGAGCACCAGCGCGAGCGCGCCGAATACGAATGCGCGGTCGCTTTTACCCATCGGGCCGTCATAGCGGCGGCTGGCGCCGAGCGACTGGGCGACGACGCCCGTCATTTCGCTCGTCACGGCGAGGACCACGAAGATCACGACCGGCGCCGGCGCCACGCCGGGCAGCAAGGCAAACGGAAGATAGATCGCAGCATCGGAAATTACGTCGGCGAGCTCGTTCAGAAATCCGCCGAGCGCCGATTTCATCCCATGCTCGCGCGCCAGCATGCCGTCGATCGCATTGAGCGCCATGCGCTTGAACAGGACCAGCGGAACGAGCAGCAACGGCCACTGCTCGTGCGGATACACGGCGACGAGCAGGCCGACGACGCAACTCAGTACGAGCGCGAGCACCGTAATCTGGTTCGCCGTGATGCCGGCCGCCGCCAGCACGCGCACGAGCGGGCGCAAATAACTTTGAAACGCAGGCTTCAGAGCGTAAATGCTGGGCATGCCGCTACCCTCCCATTCGAGAGTCTGTCTCATCAATATCCGCGTGTGCGACGGCGGTCATTTTCGTCCAGTTCTAGGAGAACGACTACAGCAATATGTCAATATTGCAAAGGAGGCCGACACCGAAATGGGCGAAAATGGCCCCGTCCCGAAGGGTTGCCGCCAGAAAAGCCGATTGCAGCGTTGCTCGTCTTGGCAATAGAGTGACTATTGCCTTCGCCGGGCGCCTTGCCCTCGACATTTCTGACGACAACGCATCACGTGGATATTGATGAGACAGACTCTAAAATATAACGCATATGACAACGAATCCGCAGACCACATGAAACCCGTGCTCGGCGTGCTGGGCGGCATGGGCCCGCTCGCTACGGTGGATTTTTTGCGCAAGCTGATCGAAGAGACGCCGGCCGCGCGCGACGAAGATCACCTGCCGGTCATCGCGTGGTCGGTGCCGCAAATCCCCGACCGGCCGTCGGCCATCACGGGCGATGGTGAATCGCCGCTGCCCGCGCTGCTCGCTGGCGTGCGCACGCTGAAGGCAGCCGGCGCGGTCGCGCTGGCGATTCCGTGTAATACGGCGCACTACTGGTACGACGACATGGTGCGCGCAGGCGGGCTGCCGATACTTCATATCGCGGATGCCGCGCTCGCCGAACTGGAATCGCGTCATATTGCCGGCAAAACCGTCGGCCTGATCGCGACCAAGGGCACGCTCGCCGCCGGATTTTTCCAGGAACGATTGGCGGCGCACGGATACAAACACGTGACCAACACCGATAGCGAGATCGACGAACTCGTCCTGCCCGCGATCGTTCACGTCAAACGCAACGAGCTCGAGGCGGCGGGCGCGCTGCTCACCACCGCGGTGGAGAAGGTCATCGCCGGCGGCGCGCATGGCATTATCCTCGCATGCACCGAGACGCCGGTGGTGCTCGACCGCCTGCCGCTTCAACTATCCGCGCAATGCGTCGACGCAACCCGCGCGCTTGCGAAGGCGTGCGTGCAGTGGTGGAAGGAAAATCAGGCTTGAGGAGCGACGATTGAGGATTGAGAAAAAGTTTTAAAGCACAGCGAAACTCAATCCACTATCCTCAATCCTAAAACTATCTCGGCTGCGTCAGATTCTCCGGGCGCAACAGGTCGTCGAGCCGTTCTTTGGAGAGCAGCTTCTTTTCCAGCACCAGCGCGTATACGCTTTTGCCGCTCGCCAGCGCCTCCTGCGCCACTGCAGTCGCGTTGGCATAGCCAATATGCGGATTCAGCGCGGTGACTATGCCGATCGAGTGCTCGACGGATCGGCGCAAGTGATCGGTGTTGGCGGTGATGCCCTTGACGCAGCGCATGGCCAGCGTGGTGCAGCCGTTGCGCAAATGCTTGAGACTTTTGAACAGGCTGTGCGCGATCACCGGCTCGAATGCATTCAACTGCAGTTGCCCCGCCTCCGCGGCGAAACTCACCGTGACGTCGTTGCCGATGACCTCGAATGCGATCTGGTTGACGACTTCGGGGATCACGGGATTGACCTTCCCCGGCATGATGGAGGAACCCGCCTGCATCGGCGGCAGGTTGATCTCGCCCAGGCCCGCGCGCGGCCCCGACGACAAGAGGCGCAAATCGTTGCAGCTTTTGGAGAGCTTCACCGCGACGCGCTTCAACACGCCGGACACCTGCACGAACGCGCCGCAATCCTGGGTCGCTTCGACGAGATTGCCCGCGGTCTCCAACTTGATGCCGGTGATGTCCGACAATTTGCCGCACACGATGCGCGCGTAATGGGGATGCGCGGTGATGCCCGTGCCGATCGCGGTCGCGCCGAGATTGATTTCGTGAATCAACAGGCACGCTTCGCGCAGGCGCTGCTCGTCCTCGCCGAGCATCACCGCGTACGTGGAAAATTCCTGGCCAAGAGTCATCGGCACCGCGTCCTGCAGCTGCGTGCGGCCCATTTTGAGCACCTGCGCGAATTCCTGCGCTTTCATCTCGAACGCCGCTCGCAGCTCCGCCATCGCCGCCACCAGCCGCTCGATGCTGAAGTGCAGCGCGAGCTTGACCGCCGTCGGATAGACGTCGTTGGTGCTCTGGCTCATGTTCACGTGGTCGAGCGGATGCAGATATTTGTATTCGCCTTTGTGGTGCCCGAGCAGTTCGAGCGCGCGGTTGGCCACGACTTCATTGGCATTCATATTGGTCGACGTGCCCGCGCCGCCCTGGATGACGTCGACCACGAATTCATCGAGCAGCCGGCCTTCGCGGATTTCCTCGCATGCTTTGACGATTGCATTGGTCTTCTCGTCGTCCAGCAGTTGCAGCTCGTTGTTGGTCAGGGCCGCGGCCTGCTTGATGCAGGCGAGCGCTACCACCAGGTCCGGATAAATCGATATCGGCGTGCCGGTAATCTCGAAGTTTTCGAGCGCGCGCAACGTGTGCACGCCGTAATACGCATCGCCCGGGACGGTGCGGTCGCCAAGCAGATCGTGTTCGATGCGGGTGGGCGGGAAAGCCATCGCGAATCTCCAGGTTGTTAATGTCTTCGACAGTCTTCAGACAGTATTCAATATGAAAGCCGGCGGCACGGCCGGCAAGTCTGTGCCCGATTCCAGCGCCGCACCAGCAGCGGGCGCGCGTTGCACCAGGGTCTGGCCATCAGTCATTCGATCGTTTTGACTCCCATACGAATCATGGCTTTACCTTGCGCGGCCAACGGCATGGCGATTGCTGACCAGCACCCGATGCGGGGCGCCGGCGCTCAGGCGACAGTGCTGGACAAGCCCAAACCGTTCGGCTAGATTGTGTTCCTCAATGCGTAAATCGCCTGATTGCATTGATAAAACTCCGTCACAAAATCAGACAATGTGGAGAAACACATGAACCGTATTTCCAAAATGTTACTCGCCTTCACCGCATGCGCGTTGTGCGTCGCACCCGCCATCGCGCAGGACGGCACGCTGAAAAAAATCAAGGACAACGGCTTCATTACGATCGGCCATCGCGATGCGTCGATACCTTTCTCCTATTACGATGACAAGCAGCAGCCCATCGGGTTCGCGATGGACTTGTGCGCGAAGATCGTCGATGCGGTCAAAGCCAATCTGAAAATGCCCAATCTCCAGGTCAAGTATCAGCTGGTGACGTCAGCGAACCGCATCCCGCTGATCGCCAACGGCACGGTCGACCTCGAGTGCGGCTCGACCACCAATAACATCGAGCGTCAGAAGCAGGTCGGCTTCACCATCACGCATTTCCTGACCGCGAACCGTTACGTGACCAAGAAATCGGCCGGCATCAAGTCGGTCGACGATCTCAAGGGCAAGACGATCGTATCGACTTCGGGCACCACCAACATCAAGCAGGCGACCGAACTCAATACCGCCAAGAACATGGGCATGAACATCATCCCGGCGAACGGCCATCCCGAAGCGTTTCAAATGGTCGAAACCGGACGCGCGGTGGCGTTCGTGATGGACGATATTCTGCTCTATACGCTGGTGGCGCAGGCCAGCAATCCGTCCGACTATGTGATTTCGTCCGATGCACTGTCGCTGCCCGAGCCGTACGGCATCATGATGCACAAGGACGATGCGGCGTTCAAAAAAGTCGCCGACGATGCGATGACCGCGGTCTACAAGAGCGGCGAGATCAACAAGATTTACGCCAAGTGGTTCACTTCGCCGGTACCGCCAAAAGGCATCAACTACAACGTCCCGATGTCGGCGCAATTCAAGAACCTGATTGCAAATCCCACTTCCTCGGGCGATCCCACCGTCTACAAGTAACTTAACGCGCATGACACGGGGGACTGGGGAGTCCCCCGTTTTGTTTCTGCCTCCGGGAGGTCAAGCTTGAAGTACGATTGGCAGTGGAGCATTTTCATGCAGCCCGCCGCGGACGGTTCGGGCACGTGGCTCCAATATCTGCTCGGCGGCCTGGTGTGGACGATGATCACGGCGCTGGCCGCCTGGGTGCTCGCCCTTTCGATCGGGTCGGTGGTCGGCACGCTGCGCACCACGCCCATGCCGTGGGTCGTGCGCGCGGGCAATGCCTACGTCGAAGTTTTCCGCAATATCCCGCTGCTCGTGCAGATGTTCCTGTGGTTTTTCGTGCTGCCCGAACTGCTGCCCAAGCAGCTCGGCGACTGGATCAAGCAAATGCCGCCGCCGTGGGGGTCGTATCTACCCGCGGTGCTGTGTCTCGGCATCTACACCTCCGTACGCGTGGCCGAGCAGGTAAAGGCCGGCATCCAATCGCTGCCGCGCGGACAGGGCATGGCGGGCACCGCAATCGGCCTCACTCTGCCGCAGACCTATCGCTTCGTGCTGCTGCCGATGGCGTTCCGCATCGTGATGCCGCCGCTGACTTCCGAATTTCTCAACATCATCAAGAACTCCTCCGTCGCGCTGACGATAGGGCTCCTCGAGCTGACCGGCCGCGCGCGCGCGATGCAGGAGTTTTCGTTCAAGGTGTTCGAGGCATTTTCCGCCGCGACCGTGATTTACCTGATTACGAATCTCGTGATCGTGCTGCTGATGCGCGTGCTTGAAAACAAGATCCGCGTGCCGGGCTTCATTGCGAGCGCGAGCACCCAGATCACGCCCGGACACTGAATTCATGGCCGGCTACGATTTCGACGTCATCGAGCGCTCACTGCCCTACCTCTTCAAGGAGGGCATGACCTTCACCATCACGCTGACCTTGCTGGCGATGGCGGGGGGCATCATATTCGGCACGATACTGGCCATGATGCGGATGGGACGGTTCGCCCCGCTGTCCTTCGTCGCCGGGGCCTACGTCAACGTAATTCGCTCGGTGCCATTGGTGCTGGTAATTTTCTGGTTTTACTTCCTGATGCCTTACGTGGGCGCATGGATCATAGGCGCGTCGCGGCCCGTCGCGGTCGGCGCATTCCTTTCCTGCGTGATCACGTTCATGCTGTTCGAAGCCGCGTATTACTGCGAAATCATGCGCGCCGGCATCCAGTCGATACCGCGCGGCCAGGTCGCGGCCGGCCAGGCGCTCGGCTTGAATTACTGGCAGACCATGGGCACCGTCGTGCTGCCGCAGGCGTTTCGCAACATGACGCCGGTATTGCTCACGCAGACCATCATCCTCTTTCAGGACACTTCGCTCGTGTACGTGATCTCGGTCACCGATTTTCTCGGCGCGGCCGCCAAAATCGCCAACCGCGACTACCGCCTGATCGAGATGTACACGTTTGCCGCCGTGGTGTATTTCATCATCTCATTCTCGCTTTCCCTCGTCGTCAAGAAGCTGCAGGCCAAAATGGCCATCATCCGCTGAGGTTCCGCAATGTCCACTACGCCCGCAATGATCGAAATCAAGAACGTCAGCAAATGGTACGGCAGCTTCCAGGTGCTGACCGACTGCACGACGCACGTCTCCAAGGGCGAGGTGGTCGTGGTATGCGGCCCCTCGGGGTCCGGTAAAAGCACGCTCATCAAGACCGTCAACGGGCTCGAGCCGTTTCAAAAAGGCGATATCATCGTCGATGGCGTCTCGCTGACAGCCAAGGACACCAATCTCTCCAAGCTGCGCTCGCGCATCGGCATGGTGTTCCAGAATTTCGAGTTGTTTCCCCACCTGTCGATCACGGAAAACCTGACGCTCGGCCAGATCAAGGTGCTGGGCCGCCCCAAGGACGAGGCCGTCGAGCGCGGGCTCAAACTGCTCGACCGTGTCGGCCTGATCGCGCAGAAGGACAAGTTTCCGGGACAGCTCTCCGGCGGCCAGCAGCAGCGCGTCGCCATTGCGCGCGCGCTGTCGATGGACCCGATCGCGATGCTGTTCGACGAGCCGACCTCCGCGCTCGACCCCGAGATGATCAACGAAGTGCTCGACGTAATGGTCGAGCTCGCCAAGGAAGGCATGACCATGATGGTGGTGACCCACGAGATGGGGTTTGCCAACAAAGTCGCGCACCGCGTGATTTTCATGGACAAGGGCGAAATCGTCGAAGACGCGCTGAAGGCGGATTTCTTCGGCAAGCCGCGTTCCGACCGCGCGGTGCAGTTCCTGTCGAAGATCCTGCACCACTAAGCAAGCGCCGCGCCGGGCGCACTGCCCCGCCGCTATTTCATCGCGCCGCTGCTTGGCGTAAAATTCGTGGGCGCTTTCAGTCTTTGCACGCCCTCACCACGCCATCGAAAGTCATGTCAAAACCGCATCGCGTCATCCCCATCGTCAAAGCATCCGCTGCCGCCGCCAAGCCACGCGTTCACTACGACTGCCTGAAATGTCCGGGTTATTGCTGCAGCTACGATTTGATCGAAGTCGGCAAGCGCGACGTCGCGCGGCTGGCGAAGCACTTCGAGCTCGACTATCAGCAGGCCGAGGACCGGTTCACCAAGTTCGATCGCGACGAAAAGGTGCGCACGCTGCGCCATCAGAAGGACAAGCTGTTCGGCAAGATCTGCATGTTCTTCGACACCAGGAAGCGGCAGTGCACGGTATACGAAGCGCGGCCGGGCCTTTGCCGCGATTATCCCGCGGAATCGCGCTGCGGCTATTTCGATTTTCTGAAGTTCGAACGCGAGCACCAGGACGACCCGACCTGGATCGCCCTGACTAGCTGACGGACTCACGTCCGTTCCCCGCCGCCTGCGCCTCAGCTGCGGGTAACCTGGGCGGCTACGCAGAGCCAGCGGCCTTCCCGACGCGCCCAGATGTCGGTGTAACGGCCCGCTCCCGCGCGTCCCCCTTCATGCATATACGTCGTGCGCGCATGGATGATGGCGAAGTCGCCCATGACCCTCACGCGCACGTCGTTCGCTTCGAGATTTGAGATCGTCGCCGGCCGCGCTATCTGCGCCAGGAATTGCGCGCGGTCGACGAGCGAGCCGTCGGGATTGCTGTTCAAGAAATCGTCCGCCAGTATCTCGTCGAACCGGCGGGCATCGGACATCTGGACCGACCGTATGTAGTCCGCGTTGAGTTGCCGCAGGATATCGATATCGGCGTGATTCGTAACGGCGTCAGTTTTCATGGCTCTCGCCTCCATCAGGGTTTTCAGGACTCACACGACCGTAATGCAATCGATTTCGATATCGAGCGGCCGTGGACATCATTATCCATCCGGGTTAACCTCAACGTTTCACGATGAGGTGAACTATGGAAGACGACTCCGGTATTCCCCGCATTGCCACCCTCCTCGCCGATCCGGCCCGTGCCACCATCCTGCGCACGCTGATCGACGGCACGCTGCGGCCGGCGGGCGAGCTGGCCTACACCGCCAACATTTCCGCGCAATCAGCGAGCGCACATCTCGCCAAGCTGGTGGATGGCGGGTTGCTCGCTCAGGAGGCGCAGGGGCGGCATCGCTACTTCCGGCTCGCGAGCGCGCAAGTTGCGGACGCGATCGAAAGCCTCGCCTCGCTGAGTGTCGCGGTGCGTCCGCGCGCCCCGCGCAGCCCGCTGCCGTCGAAATCGATGCCGATCCAGTTTCTGCATGCGCGGACGTGCTATGACCATCTGGCCGGCGAGACGGCGGTCCGGGTGTGCGAGGCCATGCTGAAGGCGCGCTGGCTGATTGCTCAGGCGCGGGATTTCCGCGTCACCCGGCTCGGCGAGAAAGAACTGGCGGCGCTCGACATCGATCTCGCTAGCAGCGCGCCAGTCGCGGCGCGTATTCGCGCGCGCTTGCGTGGACCTGACACAGCGGCGCCCGCATATCGGCGGCGCCCTGGGTGCCGCGCTGCTCGATCTCTACGTCGCGCGGGGCTGGATCCTGCGCACGCGCCGCTCGCGCGTCGTAAACATTACGCCCAAAGGACAGGAGGCCTTTCGGCGAACATTCGGCACCAGTTAACAGTCATTACAAAATGAGGGGATACATCCCCTCATGCTCCCGGGTCTCGGCCTGTTTCAGATCAATCTGAAACGTGCGTTAAGTCGTACACACCCGATCCATCAGCCGCCGCATGAACTGCTCGCACTTCGCGACCTGCTCGATGGCGACATATTCGTTGGGCTTGTGCGCCTGCTCGATGGACCCCGGCCCGCAGACGACCGTTGGAATGCCGGCTCGCTGAAACTGCGAACCCTCGGTGCCGAACGACACCTTGCCGATATCGTCGTTGCCCGATAATTCCTGCGCCAGCCCGACCACCTCGCCTTCGGGACCGTTGTCGAGCGCGGGCAGGGCCGACAGCGGCGTAATCGTGAAGCCGGTGTCGGGATGTACCGCGCGCATTTCCGGCACCAGCCGCGTGTCGATGTACGTTTTGAACTCCGCGAACAGCGCCTCGGGATCGTCGCCGGGCAGATGGCGGAACTCGAAATCGAACGTGCATTCGTGCGGCACGATGTTGAGCGCCGTGCCGCCGCGCATGACGCCGGTATGCACGGTCGTGTGCGCAACGTCGAAGCCGCGATCATACGGCCCCTGATCGCGATGGCGGCGCGCCATTGACTTCAGATACGCGACCGCCTCCGCCGCCGCTTCGACCGCATTGACGCCCGCCGGCGCGTATGCCGAATGGCAGGTAAAACCGCGCACGTTGCAGCGAAACCCCCGTTTGCCTTTGTGCGCGATCACCGGCCGCATCAGCGTCGGCTCGCCGACGATGCACGACTTGGGCCGGATGCCGGACTGCGCGAGATCGCTGATCAGGCGGCCCACGCCGATGCAGCCGACTTCTTCGTCGTACGAAAAAGCAAAATGCAGCGGCGTCTTCAGGCCGCGCCGCGCGAACTCGGGCGCGAGCGCCAGCACGACGGCGATAAAACTTTTCATGTCGGAGGTGCCGCGGCCGTAGAGCTTGCCGTCTTTTTCCACCACGTTGAATGGATCGGTATCCCACGCCTGACCATCGACCGGCACCACGTCGGTATGGCCGGAGAGCACGATGCCCGGAGTTCCCGGCGGCCCCAGCGTCGCAAACAAGTTGGCCTTGCTGCGCTCGTCGTTAAAAGTAAGACGGCTCTCGGCGCCCAGGCCCGCAAGGTAGTCGCGCGCAAAGTTGATCAGCTCGAGATTCGAATCGCGGCTGACGGTCGGAAATCCGACGAGCTTGCGTATCATCTCGATGCTGACGGGCGCGCCGGCGGGTTGTGCTGCCATGATTGTTCAATACTGACGAAAGCTTACAGAATAGGTGCGGGGTCGGAAGGTGTCAATTTTGGTGCATGCGCACGACTGCTTTGCGATGTCGCAACCGGGCGAATTACGGTATGCTGAACGCGCCGTCTCAGAGAGGAAAAGTCCGATGCTTGCAAGAATGTTTTGCGCGGCGCTCGCGCTGCTGCTCGGCAGTGCGTGCGCGACAGCAGCCGACTTGAGCATCGCGGTCGGCGCCGATGTCACCTCGATCGACCCGCATTATCACAACCTCACGCCGAACAACAATATTGCCGAGCACATCTTCGAAACGCTCGTCACCAAGGATCCGAAGTCGCTGTTGAAACCCGCGCTCGCGGTGTCGTGGAAGGCGATCGACGATCTCACCTGGGAATTCAGGCTGCGCAAAGGCGTCAAGTTCCATGACGGCTCGGACTTCACGGCAGCCGACGTCGTGTTCTCGATCGAGCGCACCGCACAGGTGCCGAACAGCCCGTCGCCCTTCACGCTGTACACGAACCAGATCACCGAGAAAATCATCGTCGACCCGCTGACCGTGCGGCTCAAGACGGCAACGCCGTACCCGCTGATGCCCAACGACATGGGCACGGTATTCATCGTCTCGAGCAAGGTCGCCAAAGGTGCCGCCACCGCCGATTTCGATTCCGGCAAGGCAACCGTGGGCACCGGGCCGTTCAAGTTTGTGCGCTATGCAAAAGGCGACCGCGTCGAGCTCGCGCGCTTCGACGGCTACTGGGGCACCAAGTCCGCGTGGGACAAGGTCACCTTCCGTGTGATTGCGAGCGATCCGTCGCGCGTGGCCTCGCTGCTCGCCGGCGACGTGCGCGCAATCGAAAGCGTGCCGACGGCCGATCTCGCCCGGCTGTCGAAGGACCCGTCGATCACCATTTCGCGCACCGTGTCGCATCGATTAATTTTTCTGCATCTCGATACCAACCGCGACAGATCGCCGATGGTGACCGATAAATCCGGCAAGCCGCTCGACAAGAACCCGTTGAAGGACGTGCGCGTGCGCAGGGCAATCTCGAAGGCGATCAACCGGCAGGCGATCGTCGAGCGCGTAATGGAGGGCGCCGCGGTCGCAACCGGCCAGCTGATGCCCGAAGGCATGTTCGGCTACGTGCCGGGCATGAAACCCGAAGCGTTCGATGCGGACGGCGCGAGAAAACTGCTGGCCGAGGCCGGCTATCCCGACGGCTTCGCGCTTACGCTGCACGGCCCCAACGACCGCTACGTGAACGACGACCAGATCTGCCAGGCGATAGCACAAATGCTCTCGCGCATCGGCATCCAGACGCGCGTCGAGACGCTGCCGTCGGCGGTGTATTTTTCGCGCGCGACCAAGCTCGAATTCAGCATGATGCTCGTCGGCTGGGCGGCCGACACCGCGGAAGCGTCGTCGCCGCTCAAAGCGCAACTCGCGACCTATGACGTGAAAAAAGGCATGGGCACCGCGAACCGCGGCCGCTATTCAAATCCTAAAATGGACGCGCTGCTCGAGCAGGCGCTGGCGACCGTCGACGACACCAAGCGCGAGAAACTGCTGCAGCAGGCGACCGAAGTGGCGGTCGGCGACCTGGGCATCATTCCGTTGCATCACCAGGTCAACCTGTGGGGCACGCGCAAAGGCACCGTCTATACGGCGCGCACCGACGAGCGCACGCTCGCCCACGAATTCCGCCCGCAATAAGAAGCAAGGATGAACGATGAAGGCGGAAGGATGAAAAAAAGGCCCGCTCCTGTTCATCCTTCATCCTTCCGCCTTCATCCTTTTTTAACCGGGAGCCGATCATGATTGTTCGCCTGCTGATTGCCGCGTTGCTTGCGCTGACCGCTCTCGCCCCTGCCACCGCTGCCGAGCTCGTGATCGGGCTGGGCGCCGACGTGACATCGATCGACCCGCACAACAACAACGCGGCGCCTAACAACAGCATCGCCGAGCAGATATTCAACAAGCTGATCGAGAACGACGCGAGCCAGAAACCGAAACCGGGGCTGGCCGAATCGTGGCAGACGATCGACGACCTCACGTGGGAATTCAAGCTGCGCCGCGGCGTGAAATTTCACGACGGCTCCGACTTCACCGCGGCGGACGTCGCTTTTTCGATCGAGCGGCCAGGCATCATCAACACACCCGGCGGTTTCACCATCTTTACGCGCGCGATCACGGAAAAAATCATCGTCGATCCGTACACGATCCGGTTGAAGACGGCCACACCCTATCCCAACATGCCGATCGACATGGCGGGACTGATCATCGTGTCGAGCAAGGCCGCGAAGGGGGCGGTGGCTGCCGATTTCGATTCCGGCAAGGCGACCATCGGCACCGGCCCGTGGAAGTTCGTGCGCTATATCAAAGGCGACCGCATCGAGCTCGCGCGCAACGACAATTACTGGGGCCCGAAGCCGCCGTGGGACAAAGTGACTTTCCGCCTCATAACTTCCGATCCCTCGCGCATTGCCGCGCTGCTGTCCGGGGACGTGCAAATGATCGAGGTCGTGCCGCCGGCGGACTACGCGAAGCTGAAGGTCAACAAGGACATCACGATTTTCACCACGACGTCCAACCGCATGATTCACCTGCATCTGGATTCCAATCGCGACAAGTCCCCTTTCGTCACCGATAAGGCAGGCAAGCCGCTCGAGCGCAATCCGTTCAAGGATGCGCGCGTGCGCAAAGCGGTTTCCAAGGCGATCAATCGCAACGCGATCGTCGAGCGCGTGATGGACGGCCTCGCGCTGCCCGCGGGGCAGCTCGTGCCCGAGGGCTTCTTCGGCGTGAGCGCAACCTTGAAACCCGAGCCGTTCGATCCCGAAGGCGCGAGAAAACTGCTGGCCGAAGCGGGTTATCCCGACGGTTTCGCAATCACGCTGCACGGACCTAACAACCGCTACGTGAACGACGACCAGATCGTGCAGGCAGTCGCACAGATGCTGACGCGCGTGGGCATTGCGACCAGGGTCGAGACGCTGCCGTTCTCGGTTTACGTTTCACGCGCCAACAAAGTCGAGTTCAGTGCGGCGCTGTTAGGCTGGGGCGTCTCCACGGGCGAGGCGACGTATCCGCTGCGCTCGCTGATTGCGACCTATAACCAGGCCAAGGGTCTCGGCACGTGGAATTGGGGCCGCTATTCGAATCCACAAATGGATGCGCTGCTCGAGCAGGGGCTCGCGACGGTCGACAACGCCAAGCGGGAAAAACTGCTGCAGCAGGCGACCGAGCTCGTGATCAACGACACCGGCCTCGTACCCTTGCACTACCAGGTCAATACGTGGGCGGCGCGCAAGGGGCTGGTTTATACGCCACGCACCGACGAGCGCACTTACGCGCACGACGTGCGCGCTACGCCCTGAAATGGCCGGGCCCGTGAACTCCATCACATCGGTAAAAATGAGCCTGGCTCGCAGCGCGCGGTGAGCTGTCAACGGCAACACTTTGAGCCCTCGAAATGCAACAAAGAGGGATGAAAATAAACGCAAAAGCCGTTAGTATTGCGTGAGGGGGAAAACCGGAGAATCGCGTCGGCTTACGTTGCTGGCCGCCGCGCAACCGTAATCAATCATGCTCGTTTTCATCATTCGCCGGATGCTGCAAAGCGTGCTCGCGCTGCTCGTCATGTCGGTGCTGATATTCGTTGGCGTATTCGCAATCGGCAACCCGATCGACATCCTGATCAATCCGCAGGCCGACCAGGCTGAAATCGCGCGCGCGACCGCCGCCCTGGGACTCGATCAGCCCATGTGGGTCCAATACTGGGAATTTCTGCGCCACGCGCTGGCCGGCGATCTCGGGCGCTCGTTTTCGCAAAACGTGCCGGCCGTCGAGCTCATTTTCGAGCGCATGCCCGCGACCGTCGAGCTCGCGCTGTGCGCGATGCTGATGGCGATCGTGCTGGGCATTCCGCTGGGCCTCGTCGCCGGCATGAAGCCCAACGCGTGGTACAGCAAGACGATCATGGCCGGCTCGATTTTCGGCTTCAGCCTGCCCACGTTCTGGGTCGGCCTGATGATGATCATGGTGTTCTCGGTATTTCTGGGCTGGCTGCCATCGACGGGCCGCGGCCACACCACGCTACTGTTCGGCATCCCGGTCAGCTTCCTGAACTGGGACGGCATTACGCACCTGATGATGCCGGCGCTGAATCTTGCGCTCTTCAAGCTCTCGCTGCTGATCCGGCTCACGCGCGCCGGCACGCGCGAGGCGATGCTGCAGGATTACGTGAAGTTCGCACGCGCCAAAGGGCTGCCGATGCGGCGCATCGTCGGCGTGCACGTATTGAAAAACATCCTGATACCGATCGTGACCGTGATCGGCCTCGAGTTCGGATCGCTGATCGCGTTTGCCATTGTCACCGAAACCATCTTCGCGTGGCCCGGCATGGGCAAGCTGCTGATCGATTCGATCAACGTGCTCGATCGTCCCGTCATCGTCGCCTACGTGCTGATCATCGTGTGCCTGTTCGTCGTCATCAACCTCGCGGTCGACCTTCTGTATTCGCTGCTCGATCCGCGCGTGCGCCTCGCCGAGGCGCGCGCATGAGCAGCGTCGCGGTCGAGACCCCGTTCCGGCGCGTCGCCGCCGATTTCGCCGAGAGCCGGCTGGCGCTGGTCGGTCTCGCGACGCTGATCCTGATCCTGATCGTGGCGATCGGCGCGCCGCTGGTGTCGCCGCAAAATCCATACAATCTCGCGACGCTCGACATCATGGATTCGAAACTGCCCCCTGGCGGCCAGAGTCTCGACGGCATGACGTTCTGGCTCGGTAGCGACGACCAGGGACGCGACATGCTGTCGGCGATTTTCTACGGCCTGCGCATCAGTCTGGGTGTCGGCACCCTGGCGACCGTGTGTGCGCTCGCCATCGGGCTCGCCGTCGGGTTGATCGCGGCCTGGTTCGGCGGCTGGGTCGAGGCGGTGATCATGCGCCTCGTCGATCTGCAATTGTCGTTCCCGTCGATCCTGATTGCGCTCGTGCTGCTGGCCTCGCTGGGTCAGGGTGTGGACAAGATCGTCATCGCGCTGATCACGGTGCAGTGGGCGTATTACGCGCGTACTGTGCGCGGCGCGGCGCTGGTCGAGCGCAACAAGGAGTACATCGAGGCCGCGACTTGCCTCGCGCTGCCGACATCCCGCATACTGTTCAAGCATTTGCTGCCGAACGTGCTGCCGCCGCTGATCGTGATCGCGACGGTGCAGGTCGCGCACGCGATCGCGCTCGAGGCCACGCTCTCCTTTCTGGGACTGGGCATGCCGATCACCTCACCGTCGCTGGGCCTCCTGATCGCCAACGGCTTCACGCATCTCATGTCCGGCAAATACTGGATCAGCCTCTATCCCGGCATTGCGCTGCTGATCACTATCGTCAGCATCAACTTGGTCGGCGACCAGTTGCGCGACGTGTTGAACCCGAGGCTGCAGAAATAATCACCATGGCCGTCCTCGCCGTCGAGAATCTGAAGACTCATTTCTTCACCAAGGCCGGGGTCGTCAAAGCCGTGGATGACGTCAGCTTCAGCGTCGACGCGGGGCAAGTTTTGGGGCTGGTCGGCGAATCGGGCTCGGGCAAAACGGTGACCGGCTTTTCCATCATGGGACTCGTCGATCCGCCGGGGCGCATCGTCGCCGGGCGCATCCTCCTCGAAGGCCACAATCTGCTGGACCGCACCGACGATGCGATGCGCGGGTTGCGCGGCGACCGCATCGCGATGATCTTCCAGGACCCGATGATGACGTTGAACCCGGTGCTGCGCATCGACACGCAAATGATAGAGACCGTGCTCGCGCATCAGGCCGTCAGCAAGGAACAGGCGCGCGAGCTTTCGCGCAATGCGCTCGGCCGCGTCGGCATCCCGTCGCCGGACGAGCGCCTCAAAGCCTATCCGCACCAGCTGTCGGGCGGCATGCGCCAGCGCGTCGCGATCGCGATCGCGCTGCTCAACAACCCGCGCGTGATCATCGCCGACGAGCCGACCACCGCGCTCGACGTGACCATCCAGGCGCAAATCATCTACGAAGTGCAGAAGCTCGCGCGCGAAACGGGCACCGCGATGATCTGGATCACGCACGATCTGTCGGTGATCGCGGGGCTCGCCGACGATGTGTGCGTCATGTACGCTGGCCGCATCGTCGAATCGGGCCCGACCGCCGACCTGCTCGACCATCCCATGCATCCGTATACCGCCGGCCTGATCGCATCGATCCCGAGCCGCAACCAGCGCGGCAAGCCGCTGCACCAGATTCCCGGCATGACGCCCTCGCTGCTGCGCCTGAAACCGGGGTGCGCATTCCGCGACCGCTGTCCGCACGCCGATGCTCTATGCTCGACCGCGCCGGAAATCACACGCCCCACGCCCGCGCGCACGCTGCGCTGCTTTCATCCGATGACCGCACTGGAAGAAATCCGATGAGCGCACTGCTCGAGCTGAAACATATCACCAAGAACTTTTCGCGGCCGCTCGACCTTGCCGCGAAGATCGCGCGCCTGGCCGGCTCCAAGGTGCACGAAGTCGTGGTGCATGCGCTCGATGACGTGTGTCTGACCATCAACGAAGGCGAAGTGGTCGGGCTCGCCGGCGAATCGGGCTGCGGCAAGTCGACGCTCGGCCGCATCGCCGCCGGCATCCTGACGCCGACCATGGGCGAGCGCGCATGGCGCGGCACCGATATCACCGCACTGGAGCCCGCGCAGCGCCGCGACGTCGCGTTGAAGATCCAGATGGTGTTTCAGGATGCCTTCGCGTCGCTCAATCCGCGCATGCGTGTGTCCGAAATCATCGGCGAGGCGCCGCGCGTGCACGGCATCGATGCCGCCGACGACATCGATTACTACGTCGACCAGCTGATGCGCAAAGTCGGGCTCGACCCGTCGTTCCGGCGGCGCTTTCCGCACCAGTTCTCCGGCGGCCAGCGCGCGCGCATCGGCATCGCGCGTGCCCTGGCCGTCAAGCCCGAGCTGCTGGTCTGCGACGAAGCGGTCGCCGCGCTCGACGTCTCGATCCAGGCGCAGGTGCTGAATCTCTTCATGCAGCTCAGAGCCGACTTCAACCTCACGTATTTGTTCATCAGCCACGATCTCGGCGTGGTCGAGCACCTTGCCGACCGCGTGGTCATCATGTATCTGGGGCGCATCGTCGAGACCGCGCCGACGCTCGAGCTTTTCCAGCACCCGAATCATCCGTATACGCAGGCGCTGTTGGCGGAGGTGCCCAAGCTCGACAAGCGCGCCCACGATTTCGCGCCCATCAAGGGCGAAATTCCCTCGCCGATCGATCCGCCGCCGGGCTGCCATTTTCATCCGCGCTGTCCGTATGCGATGGAGCGCTGCCGCACCGAACGTCCGCAGTTCAGGCAGATTTCGCCCGGGCACTGGTCGGCGTGCTATCTGAACGACGTGCATTAATTTTTAATTTGAGCTCATCCGCGAGGCAAGCATGAGCAAAGAAAAAGACGTCAATGCGCTAGATCGCCGCTCGTTTCTGAAGGGCGCGGCAGCGGCCGGCGCCGCGGTGGCCGCCGGCACCAAGATTGCCGCGGCTGCGGAGCCGGCGGCCGAAAGCGCGAAGCCCGCGGCCAAACCGGCCGCCAAATTGCCGAGCGAAACTTTCATCACGCGTCCCGGCTCCGACTTCATGACGGATGTATTGAAAGCCGTCGGGCTCCAGTACATTGCGATCAATCCCGCCGCGGGATTTCGCAGCCTGCACGAATCCATCGTCAATTACGCCGGTAACAAGAATCCCGAAATCCTCACCTGCCTTCACGAAGAATCCGCGGCCGGCATCGCGCATGGCTATGCCAAGGCCGCGGGCAAGCCGATGGGCGTCATGCTGCACGGCACCGTCGGCCTGCAGCACGGCGCGATGGGCATTTACAACGCATGGTGCGATCGCGTGCCGATGATGGTCTTCGCCGGCAACGGCATCGACGCCGACACGCGCCGCCCGGGCGTCGAATGGATACACAGCGCGCAGGACCCGGTCGCGCTGGTGCGCGAATTCGTGAAATGGGACGACCAGCCCGCATCGCTTCAGCATTTCGCCGAGTCGACCGTGCGCGCCTATAAGTACACGATGACTGCGCCGATGGAACCGGTGGTCGTGTGCGTCGACATGGATCTGCAGGAAGACGCGATCGAGCACGCCGGCAAATTGCGCATCCCCAGGATCACGCGGGTCGCTCAACCGCAGGGTGATACGGCGGCGCTGCGCGAAGCGGCAAAAATGCTGGTCGCCGCCGCCAAACCCGTGATCCTCGCCGACCGCGCGGTGCGCTCGCAAGCCGGCGTCGGCCTGATGGTCGAGCTCGCCGAAGCGCTCGGTGCACCCGTGGTCGATCTCGGCGGCCGCATGAACTTCCCGAACACTCACGACCTCGACTGCTCGGCGCTGAAGCAAACGCTCCTGCGCGACGCCGACCTCGTGCTGCTGCTCGAAGTCAACGACGCGTGGGGCAATCTCAACGCGTTCGCGGATCCGTACAAAACGCATCAGCCCGTGATCAAGCCCGGCACCAAGGTCGTGACGATCTCGATGCAGGACGTGTATCACAAAGCGAATTACCAGGACACGCAGCGCTTCATGCCGGCGGATCTCGCGATCGGCGGCGATGTCGAAGCAACGCTGCCTGATTTGATCGAGGCGGTGAAGCGCGCAACGTCCGCGGAGCGCAAAGCCGCGTTCGCGGAACGTACGCAAGCCGTGGCGAAAATGCACCGCGACATGAAAACGCGCGACCGCGAAACTGCGGCGCTCGGCTGGGATGCGGCCCCCATCACCACCGCGCGGCTCGCCGCCGAAATGTGGAGCGCGATCAAGAACGAGAAATGGGCGCTTGCCGTCAGCGACCGTGTGCCATGGCCGCGCCGGCTGTGGCCCGTCACCGAATATCACCAGGCGCTCGGTGGCAACGGCGGTTACGGGCTCGGCGGCTATTCCCCGATCGCGCTCGGCGCGGCACTCGCCAACAAAGACAAAGGGCTCATCACCGTCACGCTGCAACCCGACGGCGACATGCTGTACGCGCCGGGCGTGCTATGGACGGCGGCGCACCACCGGATTCCGCTGCTGTGGCTCATGCACAACAATCGCTGCTATCACCAGGAGATCATGCACGTGCAGCGCATGGCGGCGATCCACGACCGCCCTCAGGCCACCGCGCGCATCGGCACCGAGATCACCGCGCCCGACGTCGATTTCGCGAAAATCGCGCAGGGCATGGGAGTGTGGGCGGAAGGCCCGGTCACCGATCCGGCCAAGCTCGGCGCGGCGATCAGGCGCGCGCTCGCCGTCGTCAAGGACGGCAAGCCGGCGCTGGTCGACGTCGTGTGCCAGCCGCGCTGAAGCCGCACGCCGCGCGCCGCCGGCGACCCGCCAAAAAAAAGCCCGCTTGCGCGGGCTTTTTTACATACGCCGTTCGGGATTAGTCGAGCGGGCGGATGTTCGTCGCCTGATCGCCCTTCGGGCCGGTCGTGACGTCGTAGGATACTTTCTGGTTTTCACGCAGGCTCTTGAAACCGTTGCCCTGGATTGCCGAGAAATGCGCGAAGAGGTCCTTGCCGCCATCGTCCGGTGTAATGAAACCAAAACCTTTGGCGTCGTTGAACCACTTAACAGTACCGTTACTCATGTTGGTCATTCCTAATAATTAATGAAAGGCTCGCGCCCGGGTGCGAGAACTACAAGAGGAAAGTAACAACAACCTGAGGGGTACCGCTTTAAAACGCGGCCACTACGGACTGGCAATTTCACTGCTTGAAGATCCTGCGCCGCCCGTTATACGCGACTCCGCACAGAGGGTCAAACTATTTCTGAAAGGCCAGTTTAGAGGCTTCCCGGCACGGTTTCCATTGTCATTCGCTATGCCGGCTCAATGTGCGTAGTATCCGCCCACCGGTCAATTCAGGCGCAGACATCCATGGTTACCTACGGCGGCATCACGTTCAACGGCAAATCGGGCGAAAAATACTACTTCAAGGCGTGGCCGCTCAATACCAAGTTCAATCCGCTGGGCGCCGTCTATTTCGTGACGAAGCGCGCGTTCAACGACAAGACTTACCGCCGGGCGAGCCACCAGAGCATCTACATCGGCCAGACAGCCGACCTGACCGCCCCGCTCGCGCTCCCGCCCCAGCTTACATGTTTCGAAAAAAACGGGGCGAACTGCATTTGCGTGTATGTCGATGCCAGCGAAGAGCGCCGGCTCGCGATCGCGCAGGACCTGCTCGCGGCGCACCGCACGACCTGCAACGACATGCGCGAGCACCGTTCACGCGCGCAGGCCGAAGCAGAATTCTAGACTTGCGCCGGATCAGTTCCCGCTGAGTTGCGGGATGTCCTTCGCCGGCAGGCCCGGCTTCATCGATACCAGATAAGCGTAAACGTCGGCAAGATCCTGGTCCGGCAGGTTCCTGGCCGAGTACGGCGGCATCGCCTGGCGCGGCACCCTGGTCTGCCGCGCAAACGCGGGCCACGCAAGTGGCTGCGGTGCGATTTTGGGACCCGCCACGCCGCCGCCTTGACCGATGGTGCCATGACAGCTCTGGCATAGCTGTTCCAGGTAGATGCTGCGGCCGCGCTCGGCCGAACCCGCAGGCGCGTCCTGAGCGTGGGCCGCCACCGTTACGAGCATCACTCCGGCTAATGCGATTGCTGCACGGCGCATATGTCCTCCCCCAATTCTGCTATAGCTTGCTGCGATTCTGGCGTCCGTACGCGGGTGCGTCAACCCGCGGTTGCGGGGACGTGGGCGTAAAAAAACCGGCGTGCATTACACGCCGGCCTTTTGCAAACTTACCCGGAAAAACCGGGTATTCGATCAGCCGCGGCCGCGGCTGCGGTTGCCGCCGAACCCGCCGCCGTCGCGCGTCGACGGGCGTCCGCCGTTGCCGCCGAACGACTTGCCGCCCCAGCTCGAACGCGGTTTGCCCGAGTTTCCTCCGAAGCTCTTGCGCGGATCGCCGAAACGCTTGCGATCGTTGCCGCTCGGCGCGCCGCTGCGCGGCTTGACCTTCGGCTCCATGCCGGCGATCACGTGGCGCTCGATCGGGTTGCCGGTATAGCGCTCGATCTGCTTTAGTTGCTGGCCTTCGTCGGGCGCCGCGAACGAAATCGCGATACCCGAATTGCCGGCACGGCCGGTGCGGCCGATGCGGTGGACATAATCCTCCGCCACTTTCGGCAAATCGTAGTTGATGACGTGCGTGATGCTTGCGACGTCGATACCGCGCGCGGCGACGTCGGTCGCCACCAGCACGCGCACATTGCCGCTGCGCATCCGCGCGAGGGTGCGATTGCGCTGCGATTGGTTCATGTTCCCGTGCAATGCCGCCGCCGTATGGCCGCCGTCGTTGAGTTTCGCCGCCAGGCGGTCGGCGCCATGCTTGGTCGCGGTGAAGACGATCGCCTGCGTCAAGTCAGCGTCGCGCAACAGGTGGTCGAGTATGCGGTGCTTGTGGCTGCCATCGTCGACGTAGTGCAGGCGCTGCTCGATGTTGTCGTGGTTTTCCTGGGTCGCTTCGCACTCGATCAGTTGCGGATTCTTTAAGAGGCGCTTGGCGAGCATCGCGATATTGCCGTCCAGCGTTGCCGAGAAGAGCAGCGTCTGGCGTCCCGGCGGCGTCGCGCCCGCAATGCGTTCCACCGGCTTGATGAAGCCCATGTCGAGCATGCGGTCGGCTTCGTCGAGCACCAGCAGTTCGAGGCGCGAAAAATCCACCTTGCCCTGGTCGATGAAATCGATCAGGCGGCCCGGGGTCGCGACCAGAATGTCGAGCGGCGACTCGAGCAGCTTGCGCTGCTTCGGGTACGGCATGCCGCCCAGCACCGTGCCGGTACGCACGCGGGGCATGAACTTGCTGTATTTTTCGACGGCGGAAGTGACTTGCAGCGCGAGTTCGCGCGTCGGGGTCAGCACGAGCACGCGCGGACCACGGCCGTGCTTGGCGGGCTGCGCGAGGCGCTGCAGCGCGGGCAGCACGAACGCCGCCGTCTTGCCGGTGCCGGTCGGCGCCGAGCACATGAGGTCATGGCCGGCAACCGCTTCGGGAATGGCTTTCGCCTGTACGGGCGTCGGTTCGGTATAACCGGACACAGTCAACGCCTGCACGATAGCGGGATTCAGATTCAATAATTGAAATGACATCGATAAAGCTTTCTTCTCAGGTACAGCAAAAAACAAACGCGCAGGCAACAGCAATGCTGTTCATGGCTAAAAACAGGCAGGCAAACGCCGCCAGCGCACGGGTATCGTCGCTAACCGTGGCTGAAGCAGCTATTTGAAGATGGGAGCTGAATCGAAGGGGTCAGGGACAGATGCAACTCGAATTTTTCAATCCCATACGGGCCGGATTGCTTCGAGGTGCGCGCACTATACACGTAACACCCTGAAATTGCCAATCAATTTGCGGGCTTAGTCGGCAATGCGCGTGTAATACGTCACGCATGTTTGAGCTAAACGCGATCGAACCGCGGCATTTATTGCTTGTGCCGTCGGAACCCGCGGCAGTTCGCGAGACTCTTAACGTCGCACGCGTGCACTGCGAAGCAAGTCAAGACATTCAATGAGATATCATTCGCTTATGCTATACTCGCGCGCTTTTTCAAATTCGCCCCCAAGGTAGCACCATGCGCGCCATTCGTAACGTAGCCATCATCGCCCACGTCGACCACGGCAAGACGACGCTCGTCGACAAACTGCTGCGCCAGTCGGGCACGTTCGCCGCGCACCAGCACATCGAAGAGCGCGTGATGGACTCGAATGATCTCGAGAAAGAGCGCGGCATCACCATCCTCGCGAAGAACTGCGCGGTCACGTACGAGGGCACGCACATCAACATCGTCGACACGCCGGGCCACGCCGATTTCGGCGGTGAAGTCGAGCGCGTGCTGTCGATGGTCGACGGCGTGCTGCTGCTCGTCGACGCGGTCGAAGGCCCGATGCCGCAAACGCGTTTCGTCACGCGCAAGGCGCTGGCGCTCGGCCTGAAACCGATCGTCGTCGTCAACAAGGTCGACCGTCCCGGCGCGCGCCCGGACTGGGTCGTCAATCACACCTTCGATCTCTTCGACAAGCTCGGCGCCATCCGAAGAGCAGCTCGATTTCCCGATCATCTACGCGTCGGCGCTCGAAGGCTGGGCGACGAAGACCTCGCCAAACAAGAACGACAACCTGAAGCCGCTGTTCGAGGCGATCCTCGAATCACGTGCCCGCGCGTGACGACGATCCGACCGGTCCGTTGCAACTGCAGATCTGCTCGCTCGACTATTCGAGCTACGTCGGGCGCATCGGCATCGGCCGCGTGATCCGCGGCCGCATCAAGTCGGGCCAGCTCGTGACCGTGCTGCACGGCCCCGAAGGCGGACCGATCGCGCCGATCAACGCCAAGGTGAACCAGGTCCTGGTGTTCAAAGGCCTCGAGCGCGTCGGTCGTCGACGAAGCGGAAGCCGGCGACATCGTGCTGATCAACGGCATCGACGAAATCGGCATCGGCGTGACCGTGACCGACCCCGAGCATCCCGAAGCGCTGCCGCTGCTCAAAGTGGACGAGCCGACGCTCACGATGAACTTCCAGGTCAACACGTCGCCGCTCGCCGGCCGCGAAGGCAAGTACGTGACCAGCCGCCAGATCCGCGAGCGCCTGCAGCGCGAGCTGCATGAGCAACGTCGCGCTGAAAGTCGAGGAAACCGGCGACGCCGACATGTTCGAAGTGTCGGGCCGCGGCGAACTGCACCTGACGATCCTGCTGGAGAACATGCGGCGCGAAGGCTACGAGCTCGCGGTCGGGCGTCCGCGCGTCGTGATCAAGGAAATCGACGGCGAGAAGCAGGAGCCGTACGAAATGCTGACGGTCGACGTCGAAGAAACCAACCAGGGCGCGGTGATGGAAGCACTCGGCGCGCGCCGCGGCGACCTGCAGGACATGCAGTCCGACGGCAAAGGCCGCGTGCGGCTCGACTACCGGATACCCGGCGCGCGGGCTGATCGGCTTCCAGTCGCGAATTCATGACCATGACGCGCGGCACCGGCATCATGAGCCACGTGTTCGACGACTACGGCCCGATGAAGCCGCGAGATGGCCGAGCGCCGCAACGGCGTGCTGATTTCGGCCGAGATCGCGGCGATGCGGTCGCCTACGCGCTGTGGAAGCTGCAGGAGCGCGGCCGCATGTTCGTGAGTCCCGGCGATCCGCTGTACGAAGGCATCATCATCGGCATCCACAGCCGCGACAACGATCTCGTCGTCAACCCGATCAAGGGCAAGCAGCTCACCAACGTGCGCGCCTCGGGCACCGACGAAGCGGTGCGCCTCGTGCCGCCGATCCAGGTCACGCTCGAATCCGCGATCGAATTCATCGCCGACGACGAGCTGGTCGAGATCACGCCGAAGTCGATCCGCATCCGCAAGCGCCACCTGGCGGAACACGACCGCAAGCGCGCATCACGCGCCGCAGCGTAGTTTCGCCCCGCCGTTCGCTTACTCATCGCGGCGGCAGTTGGTTGCGGACGCACGCGTCCGCCCACGCTTCAATGATCGAAGTGAAACAAGATCGTCGAACGACCCGCCTTGTGCGTCGCGGCAACGCGATCGGCTTGGCGTCGCAGCATGAAACCCGCCAGTTTGCGCTGCCCTTCCTCAGACTCCATGATCTCCTGGTTGGTGGGGCGTTTCTCCGGGAGTTCGAGCGGTGGACCGAGATATGAAACCCGCAGGTCGAGATTGAACTCGTCGAAACTCGCGGTTATCTCGAGCCCTCCCTGAGGCTCGCAGGCTTCCACTATCGTCTCGATCGACTGCGTAAGATTGAAGCTTGCCCGGTCGATGATGTCGCGCCGCGCGCCCCATAGCGCCCCCTGAGCCTCCATAAACTGTTCTATCCTTTTGGACTCGATGTTGGTCGTCTCGACTTTCATGGTCGCGGTCTTCTTTACGCCAAGGCGGAAAAGCAGATTGAGTGCCAACGCAATCAGCGTCGAAAATACGAACGAGGAGCCGATCATTGGCAAAAGGCTCGGCGGCGCTCCCGTAGTCATCGTGGGAAACGCTTCGACCGCGATGCCCGCAATGATGGCGGCCCCGATGACCAGCGTGCGCCGAGCATCGAGCAGGCGTGAACCTATTATCTGCAACCCGTTAATCACGATAAAGCAAATCGTGAACAGCAGAGCAGCAACCATCACCGCGCGCGGCATCACCGCGAGCAGCGTTGCGAGCTTCGGCGTCAGGCCAAGCACTATGAACAGTGCGCCAATCGCGTATGCCACGTAGCGGCTGGCTACTCCAGTTGCTGAAGCGAGCCCGACCGAAGGCGTGGATGTATTAGTGCCCACCGCGCCTGCGATCCCGGCCAGCATAGTGGTAATGCCATCGGCGAGCACGCCACGGGTGGCGGAGACCATGTTAGGCCGTACCCAGTCCGCATCCACCATCCGTTGGCACACGGTAATTGTGCCGACCGCCTTCATGGCCACCGCGAGGCACGCGATGACAAATGGCGCCACCAGCGCAAGATCGAACGACCAGCTGACGTGCTGTAAGCTTGGCAGTGCGATCCAGTCCACGCGCGCTAGGATGTCGAACTGCCCGCCTCCCAACAGTCCGGCAAACCAGGCGGCCATATAGCCTGCGACGAGCCCCTCGAGCGCGCACAGCATTCGCACCAGCCCCCGTCCCCAGATGTTGAACGCGACCATCGAAGCGAGCGTAACGCCTGCAACACTCCATTCTGCCGACGTGACGGGCTCGGCGTTGCTTCCGAACATTAAACGCAGTCCCGCCATGCCGGCGCTTATGCCGATCATAAGAATCACCAACCCGGAAATCTCAGTCGGGAAATAGGGTCGCACTCGGTTGAGTAACCGTGAGAACAGGACCTCGAGCGTGCCTGCAAACAGAGTCATGCCGAACAGTAGCGGCAACCCGCCCGCCTTAACGGCGAGCAGCGACGGGCTGAGATATGCAGCCGTGAAGGTCGCCGGGCACAGGAACCCACTGCCGACCGGCCCCCGTTTGACCGCCTGGAGAAACGTGCCCGCCCCCAATACCATCAGTCCCACCGCGAGCAGGCTGGCCACTCCGCTGACAGGCACGTCAGCCAGCCTAAAAATCAACAGCGGATAGACGAAATTGATCGAAATCAACGCGACGTGCTGCACCGCGTTACCTGCTGTTACCAAAAGCGGCGGCGCTTCGTCGAGGGCGTAAACGATGTTGGCCGGTTTTCTCGGGGAGGCCTCAGCTGGCATGGGTGTCACGCCGGCTACTGAGCGGCAGCGATGCCGTCTTCGCGTGCGCCCACAATGGTGAACAGGTCGAGAAAACCGCCCAAGTCGAAGAGCTGCCGCACCTTGCCACCAACGCCACACAATACGAAGCGACTTCCTGTCTCGTCGGCGCGCTTTGCCGCAAGTAACAGTATCCTGAACCCCGCGCTGCTGATGTACTCGAGCCGGCTGAGATCGAGCACAACGCGAACCTTGGCGGCGCCCAGATTCTCGGTCAAACGCTTTTCTAGCGCCGGCGCAGTACTACTATCAATACGTCCGGCAACCCCCAAGATGGACACTTCGCCGATTTTTTCCTCACGCAGATCCATCTCGCTCCCCCGCTTCAGTTGTTGATTTTCTTACTGAGAATTAAATAATTGGTATCACCCTGTCGTTCGTAGGCCACATCATCCATCAACCGCGCGACGAAGTATATTCCAACTCCTCCCACAGAACGATCACGTAGCGGCGCACTGATATCCGGTGGCGGAATCGTCAGAGGATTAAACGGCTTCCCGTCATCCTCGATCATCGCCTCTAAGACATTATCGAGCACCCGAAAGCGAATATGAATCTCGTGTTCAGCATTGTCGGTGTACGCATATTTGGTAATGTTCGTCAGAACTTCATCCAGGGCGACGTGCATATCCGCAATAATCTCCGGAGCAAGATGATGGTCTTTCCCAAACTGGTCGAGGAGAGCCACCACGCGCGCGAACTCGCTGCCCCGGTTGACGATGGCGATTTCGACCATGCTTAACCGCTACGCCGGATCGCCAGCGCCGCGATGTCGTCGGCCTGCGGGGCGGTCGCGGCGAATTCCCGCACTGCTGCGATGACTTTGCCGACGACTGTGCTGGCGGGCTCGCCGGCAAGCGGATCGGAGCGCCTGCTCGAGGCGCTCTTCCGAAAACCAGTCACCCGCGGGATCCATGGCTTCGGTAATTCCATCGGTATAAAGGAATAGACAGTCGCCTGGATCGAGCTTGTGGGTCCCCGTTTCATAAGAGAATGTCGGCCGGATGCCCAGCGGCTTACTGCGCGGACTGGCAAGCGGCACGACCCCGTTCTTCCCGCTCACGATATACGGCGCGTTGTGTCCCGCATTACAGAACGAAACCAAGGCAGTTGCCGGGTCAAGGACACCGAAAATCGCAGTCACGAACATCCCCTGTCGATTGTCGAGACACAGCTCCTCGTTTACTTTTTTGATAATCAGACTTGGTACAACGGGCACGCCATCCTGTGTTCCCGCAAGTGTTGCAACCATCCTGATCATGGTCTTGGTGCGTGCCATGAACAGCGCTGCCGGCGCTCCCTTGTCGGAAACGTCCGCAATGACGAAGTAAAGCTTGCCGTCCTCGCCCCAAAAAAAATCGTAGAGGTCGCCGCCAATCTGCCGCGCCGGTTCGAGCGTGGCGAATATCTCGACATGACCCGCCGCCGTAGGAACCGAGAAATCGATGGGCACCATGCCGAGCTGCACCTTGCGCGCCGACTCCAGTTCGTATTCGAGCTGATCGAGGACGGCTACGATCTCGTCGCGCAAGCGTTTTTTCTCCAGACTGGCGCCCACCCGCGCGCGCAATAACGTCGGATTAAAGGGCTTCGAAAGATAGTCCTCGGCGCCAAGTTCGACACAACGAATAACGCTATCGATTTCGTCGAGCGCGGAGATCATGATGACGGGAATATGACGCAGCTGGTCATCGGCGCGCATGCGTTCCAGGACCTCGTAGCCATTCAGATCGGGCATCATGACGTCTAGCAGCACCAGGTCGAAGGACCGCGCCGAGAGGAGCTCCAGGGCTTGTCGGCCGTCGACTGCACTGGTCAGGTTAGCGTACCCTTCGCGCTGAAGCCGTCTGTTCAACGTATACCGGTTGTCCTCGTTGTCGTCGACGAGAAGCAACGCCGCATCGGACCTCACGACACCGGTCGCTCTGGCAAGAGCGCGCGAATCTTTTGGAGCAAACGCGGCAGCTCTATGGGTTTGGTGTCAAAATCGTTGCAGCCGGCGGCCAATGCCTTTTCGCGGTCGCCGGCCATGGCGTGTGCGGTCAGCGCCACGACCGGGATGTGTTTCGTTTCCGGGGCTGCCTTGATGCGCCGCGTTGCCTCCCATCCATCGAGCACCGGCAAGCTTAGATCCATCAGGATCAGGTCCGGCTGCTCGGTACTCGCCATCACCACGCCCTGCGCGCCATCGGCAGCAATGAGTATCGTGAACCCGGCCCGCGTGAGCCGGCTCTTCACAACATAAACGTTGTCCTCGTTGTCTTCAACGTACAAAATCTTCACGATTTCCTCTTTGCGACTCTCTATTCATCGCCGAAGACTCGGGCGCTGAGCAGTTCATTTCGAATCGGGTGACAGCGGTGTGGCGCCGGAACCGAGAAGCGAATTTATTCTATCGACCAATCTGGCGAAATCGATCGGCTTCGTATGATAGGCGTCGCAGCCGGCGGCTCGAGCTTTCTCCCGGCTGCTTTCCTCGGCATGGGCAGAAAGAACGATGATCGGAATGTGCTTCGTTTCGGGCTGGTTTTTCAACTGATGCGTTGCCTCCCAGCCATTGAGCCCAGGAAGATTTAAGTCCATCACAATCAGGTCGGGCAATAGCGTCTTCGCCCATTTGGCGACCTGTGCGCCGTTTCTTTCGATCTTTACCTCGAAGCCCGCCTTGGTCAAACGCTTATGCAGCATGTATTGATTGTCATCATTGTCTTCGACACAAAGAATTCTTTTCATGTCGTGCTCTCCATTTCGGGCAACTCGTCGCGCTTGACGGACGCCCGCAGCAAACGTGCGACCTCGCGCAACACTTCATCTCGACTGGAAGTTCCCTTCGGGATGATCCGCTTCACCCCACCGGTGAGGCGCGAACGATCTTCGGCGGTGAGATCCCGAGCTGTGACAACCAGCACCGGAATATCATGCCACTCCGGGCGATCGCGCAGCGCGGCGAGAAACTCGAATCCGTCCATCTCCGGCATCATCAGATCGAGCACAATGATGTCGGGCCGCGATTCAGCAAGGCGCGCGAGTGCGATCTGCCCGTTCTCCGCCTGTGTGACCTGCCAACCTTCCCGCTCAAGGGAGCGCTGCACATCGTCACGCACGAACTTATCGTCATCGACCACCAGCACGCGGCGCCCGGCCGAGGAGCAAAGTTTTTTCAACGTCGTAGCCAAACGCTCGCGGTCAACCGGTTTCACCATGAATTCTGCAGCGCCTAACGCGAACCCGCGGGTTTTCTCGTCGAGGATCGTCATCAGGATTACCGGGGTGTCCGCAAGTTCTGGGTCGCCCTTGATTGCCGCCAGCACCGTCCAGCCATCGAGATCGGGCATCATGACGTCCAGCGTAATTGCGTCGGGCCGCAACTCGTGCGCCAGTTGCAGCGCCTCGCGACCGCCCGACGCTTTGGCCACGGTAAAACCTTCTTTACTGAGGAAACGGTCCATCAGGTCGCGCATCGTTTCGTCATCGTCCACCACCAGTATGAGATTGCATCCCTCGACACGAGGTGACGCGACTGCCGCGTGCACTTCGGCAGTTTCGCCGGGGCCCGCCACCTCGGCGGGCAGCCGCAGAAGGAAAGTCGAACCACTACCCGGCGCGCTCTCCACCGTGATGTCGCCGCCCATCATGCGGCAGAAGCGCTGGCTGATCGCAAGTCCCAGTCCGGTACCTCCGTACTTGCGCGTTGTCGAGGCGTCGGCCTGGGTAAAATCCTGAAACAGCCGCCCCACCTGTTCCGGGGTCATACCGATGCCGGAATCCGTGACCGCGATTGTGATCCATGCGCGCCCTTCTTCCGTGGTGCGTTTGGCATCGATCGTAATCGTGCCGCGCTCGGTAAACTTGGCCGCATTACTCGCCAGGTTCAATAAAGCCTGCCGAATCCGCGTCTGGTCGGATTTCATCGCGCCGATGTCGATCGGACAATTAACCACGACTCGATTACCGTTCTTCGCAGCGAGAGTGTTGGTGGTGTTGACCACGTCCTCGAGCAGCGGCGCGATCGCGAATGTCTCCACATAAAGATCCGTCTTTCCCGCCTCGATCTTGGAGAGATCAAGGATGTCGTTGATAAGCGCGAGCAGATGCCGCGCAGCGCGCAAAACGCGCTCAAGCGGCTCAATCTCATCGTCGCGCTTCAGGTCGCGAGCATCTTCGTGCAGCATTTCCGTGACGCCGATGATGGCGTTAAGTGGCGTGCGCAGTTCGTGCGACATGTTTGCGAGAAACTGCGACTTGTGCTGGCTGGCGACCTCGAGTTCCCGGCCTTTTTCGTGGACCTCGTGAAACAGCCGCGCGTTCTCGATCGCGAGCACCGACTGGGCCGCGAAATTCTGCAGCAGCTTCACAGTCGACTCCGGAAACTCGCCCGCCGACTTCCTGCGGACGACCAGCGCGCCGATCACGCGCTCGTCGCGTAATAACGGCACCGCCAGCACCGAGCGTATGCCGTCGTGCATCAGCAGATCACGCAAACGGTTATCACGCTCCAGCGCAAAGTCAGGAATCTGGAATGGAGCCCGTCGCTCGGCGCAGATGCCCACTGTCGTTTCCCCAAGCCGAATCCGCGCCTCTCGCAGCATTGCGACCATGGTGTCGCTCACGCCAAAATTGGCCCGCGGTTCGAACACTCCGGTTGCTTCGTCGAACTCGTACATCGTGCCGCCCGCATCGGCCTTCGCCAACTCAACGGCGTGAGTGATGATGGTCACCAGCACGGTCTGGAGGTCCAAAGTCGAGCTGACCGCGCGGCCGACTTCCCCGAGCGCGCGGAGTTCCGCGACGGATCGCGTCAATTCCTCGCTTCGCTCCCGGAGCGCCGCTTCCTCCGTGGCCAACTTGGCCACCAGCTGATTGAAGGCGAGGATCACTTGGCCGATCTCATCTTGCGACGACCAGGCGACGGGCTCGCGCGAATTGTGATCGGTCGCGCCCCGGATGGCGATCAAAAATCGTTCGAGCGGTAGCCCGATGATCCTTCTGTTGACGACCAGCGCAGTCAGGAATATCGATCCGACGAGCAGCAGGATATTCATTACACTTTTTACTGCACGATCGGCAGTTGCATCGCCGACCGCACGCGCGTGGAAAGTGATTCTGATTTTGCCCTTGGTCGTCATCCGGCCGGTCACGGTGTCGTCGACGATCAACTTCTCCACAACAGTACCCTTCTCCGCACCTACCAAGTGGACGACCTCGAGCTTGGACAGTTCGTTATCCTGGTCATCAAAAACGACCGCGCTGGCCACGTCCGGATCTAGCTTCAACGATGCGATCACCCGCGAGATTGAGGCAGGCCTGAAATTCTGCGACAACGCAGCGAGTGCGACGCTATACGCCTCGGGAAGGTTTCGCTGCTTAGTCTGCAGCGCCGCGTGGGAATTGCGGTAATCCTGGACGCCAAGAAGTACGGAAAAGACTATGGCAACGAGTCCGACGACTGGCAGTACGCGCCGGACGAACTTCGACTGGAGCGTCTGAGCACTCATCGCCGTGATCGCTCAGTAGCGCGGATGGCCGGGTTCGGGGCGACGGCGCACATTCGATTTTGAAACGACTTTGGCGATACCTTCGCCCATCGGGTAATAAACCCCCGCAGCAAAGCCGGTGCCTACGGACAAGGCGTTCTTATCTTGTGCTAACGCCGGGAAACCCAGTGCACAAAGAATTGCGCACACTGCAGCAATCCGAATGCCACCCATAACTTCTCCTCCGTATATAGCGTGATCCCTGACAACGATCGGCTCGCGCGAGTCGCAGGACATGCGTTTCGCGCAAGCCGCTCATGCTGACAAGGCCTCGACCAATGAGGACGCTATTTTTTTATATGGCAATGGTGCTAACTTGGGCAGGCTACACTGGACGTAAGCAAATGACAACCGAATTGACGAGGAAAATCCGTCCGACCTCATGAGTACGGGGCACGTGTTGAGATCGACTCGCATCAACTCGATCTCAGCTGACCAAGCCCGCCTTTTGGGCGATCGACGCGCTTATGACACCTGCGGGAAGTGCAACTATCGTTGCACGACCTCACGCGGCATTTCGGCCGGCCACGCCGGCCCCGCGAGCGCTTGTATGACCTCCCCCGCTTTGCCGTAAATGCGCACGCCGATTTTCGGCGCCTGCCGGAAATGGAATTCGACGAAGTCGACGAACATCGATCTGCCGCGGCTCACCGTGATGTCGCGCCACGGGATGAACAAGTCGCGACAGTTCAGGCGGAACAGGATGAACATGCGCAAGTGCAACCCCTCGTGATCAATGCCGACATTTAACGCATTGCGCGCGCCGCCGAACGGGCCCAGCGGTCCCATCTGGCTGCTGCGGATGCGCTCGTAGCGCCCGGCGTACGGGCGCGCCGCGCGATAGTGCTCGGCGAGAAATGCCCAGCCGCTGATATAGCTCAACAGAAATGTCACGGCGAGCCATAGCAAGACAAATGCCGCCAAGATACCGAGCTGCGGCAGCCAGAGCTCGGTATTCACGGCCGGTCAGGACGGCGTGCGTGCAGTCGGCGCCGGCGCGAGAAATTCGAAATCGCAGCCGCGATCGGCCTGCTGAACGGTGTCGAGGAACAGCTTGCGATAGCCGCGCTCGTCGCCAGCGCGTGACTTCGGCGCGCGCCATTTTTTGCGGCGCGCTTCGAGTTCCGCGTCGGACACCAGCAATTCCAACCGGCGATTGGCCACGTCGAGCTTGATGCGGTCGCCGTCCTTGACGAGCGCGAGCGGCCCGCCGACCGCCGACTCCGGCGTGATGTGGAGCACGATAGAACCGAACGCGGTGCCGCTCATGCGCGCGTCCGAAATGCGCACCATGTCTTTGACGCCCTGCTGCGCGAGCTTTTTCGGAATCGGGATGTAACCGGCTTCGGGCATGCCGGGCGCACCTTTGGGGCCGGCATTGCGCAACACGAGCACGTCGTCGGCCGTCACGTCGAGATCGGGCGAGTCGATTCTCTCCGCCAGATCTTCGAGCGTATCGAAGACCACCGCGCGCCCTTCGTGCTGCATCAGTTTCGCGGTCGCCGCCGACTGCTTGACGATCGCGCCGCCGGGCGCGAGATTGCCGCGCAGCACCGCCATGCCGCCTTCGCCGAATATCGGGTTCTTGAACGGCCGCACCACGTCCTGCTTGATTGTCGCCGGCGCGGCGTCGATTTCCAGCGCCCAGCGTGCGTCCGGTAATCGTCAGTGCATCGAGATTCAAGAGTGGTTTGATCTCACGCAATATCGTGGTCAGGCCGCCGACCCGGTAAAGGTCTTCCATATAGTGCTGGCCGGTCGGCTTCAGATCGACCAACACCGGCGTCTCGCGCCCGATGCGGTCGAACGCCTCGAGATCGAGCGTGATGCCGAGCCTGCCCGCCATCGCGGCGAGATGGACGATTGCGTTGGTCGAGCCGCTGATCGCGAGCAGCACGCGCAGTGCGTTCTCGAATGCCTGCACCGTCATGATTTTCGCCGGCGTGAGCTTTTCTTTAGCGATCGCGACGGCGCGGGCGCCGGTCGCCTCGGCATTGCGGATGCGGTCGGCCATCACCGCGGGAATCGCGGCGCCGCCCGGCAACATCATGCCCATCGCTTCGGTGCACAGCGCCATCGTGCTCGCGGTGCCCATCACCATGCACGTGCCCGCGGTGGGCGCGAGCTTTTCATTGACCTCGTTGATTTCCTGCTGGTCGATTTCGCCCGCGCGAAAGCGCGCCCAGAAGCGCCGGCAGTCGGTGCACGCGCCCAGCCGCTCGCCGCGATGATTGCCGGTGAGCATGGGCCCCGTCACCAGCATGATCGCGGGAACGTTCGCGCTCGCGGCGCCCATCAACAATGCGGGCACCGTCTTGTCGCAGCCGCCGATCAGCACCGTCGCGTCGACCGGTTGCGCGCGGATCATTTCCTCGGTGTCCATCGACATCATGTTGCGCAGATACATGCTGGTCGGAAACGCGAACGATTCATGCAGCGTGATCACGGGGAATTCGACCGGCAGTCCGCCCGCGAGCATCACGCCGCGCTTCACCGCGTCGATCAGCTCCGGCACATTGCGATGGCAGGCGTTGAATCCGCTGAACGTATTCGTGATGCCGATGATGGGACGCTCGAGCGCGTCATCGGTATAGCCCATCGCCTTGATAAACGCCTTGCGCAGGAACAGCGAAAACTCCTCGTCGCCGTACGCCGTGAGCCCGCGCCGCATGCCGCTTTTTTTTGCCGCCATAATTGGGGGTGTAGTTGAGTGTGTGACGATTGGTATGGGACCCCGCACGATAGCGAATGCGGCAAATTGACGCAAGGTCAAATCGATGCCTACAATCGATGCCCTCCCCTTATTGCAAAAAACTTCGGATGCCCGACAAAAAAACCCTCGGCAAATTGCCGCGCGACGCGATCCGCCTGCTCGAATTGCCGCGCCTTCCCGCCGAGATCGTGGACGGCTTCAAAGCATTGATCGATCTCACGGGCACGATCTCGGATGCGTGCGACCTGCTCGGCATCGTCGGCGTGGTTCCCGCCTATGTCATGCCGCCCGTGAACAGCGGCAAGCGCATCGTCGGGCCCGCGCTGACTGTGCGCAACATCCACCATGCGACGCAAATTCACAAAGCCGCCCAGGACAATGCCAGCGGCCAGGGCGAGACCGAAGCGCATAACCTGGCGACGCCCGGCGACGTGCTCGTCATCGAAGGCGTCATGGGATGCTCGAACATGGGCGGCCAGTCGGCGACGATCAGCCGGCGCGAAGGCTGCATCGGCGCGATAGTCGACGGCACCTTGCGCGATCCCGATCAATACCGCCAGATGGGCTGGCCGGTCTGGTGCAAAGGCTTCTCGCCGATCACCGGCAAATGGCGCATGCAGACGGTCGAAGTCAACGGCGTGGTGCACATCGCCGGCATTGGCGTGCGGCCCGGCGATCTCGTCTGTGCGGACGAGGCGGGAATTGCATTCGTCCCGCACGCACGCGCGGCTGAAGTGCTGGCGGTTTCGCAAAAGATTGACGGCGCCGACACCAAACGCAAAGGCGACATCGACAGCGGCGTGCCGCTCGTCGAAATCCTGCAGCGGAAATACAAATGAAACCGACCAACCTGATCGTCATCCTGTCGGACGAGCACAACAAGCGCGTGACCGGCTGCTACGGCCATCCGCAGATCAAGACGCCCAATCTCGACAAGCTCGCCGCGCGCGGCACGCGCTTCACGTCCGCGTATACCAACTGCCCGATCTGCGTGCCCGCGCGCGCCTCGTTCGCGACCGGCCAGTACGTGCATAAGCACCGCTGCTGGGACAACGCGATCGCGTACGACGGCGAGCCGCCGAGCTGGGGCCACCGCCTGATGGAACAGGGCCATCGCGTGACGTCAATCGGCAAATTGCATTACCAGGACTCGGTGCCGAAGCGCAACGGCTTCGACGAGGAAATCCTGCCGATGCACATTGTGAACGGCGTCGGCGATCTGCTCGGCCTGATCCGCGACGAGCTGCCGGTGCGCCAGGGCTCGAAGAAGCTCGGCCCCGAAGCCGGTCCGGGCGAATCCGAATACACGCAGTACGACCGCGACATTGCCGCGCAAACCCAGCGCTGGCTCACCGAAGAAGCGCCCAAATACCGCGCCAAACCGTGGGTGCTCTATGTCGGCTTCGTATGCCCGCACTTTCCGCTGATCGCGCCGCCTGAGTTCTTCAACATGTATCCGGAGAAAGACGTGCCGTGGCCGCTCATGTACGACAAAGCCGAGCGCCCGCGCCATCCGTTCACCGACGCGATGCGGCTGTGCCAGTGTTTCGACGAGCCGTTCAACGAGCCGATGGTCAGGCGCGCGATCGCGGCCTACTTCGGGCTCACGTCTTTTCTCGACGACAACATCGGCAAGATCCTCTCGACGCTCGAGGCGACCGGGCTCGACCAGACGACGCGTGTGCTCTATTCGTCCGACCACGGCGACAACCTCGGCACGCGCGGCATGTGGGGCAAATCGACGATGTACGAAGAGTCGGCCGGCATCCCGATGATCCTCGCGGGACCGGAAGTGCCGCAGGGCAACGTGTGCGACGTGCCGGTGATGCTCGCCGACGCGTTTCAAACGCTCGTCGAAGGCGCGGGCGCCAGGCAGGATCAGCGCGATGCCGCGCTGCCCGGCCATTCGCTGATCGAGATTGCGCAAGGATTTGTCCCGCAGCGCACGATACTGTCCGAATATCATGCCGCGGGTGCGATGACCGGCGCGTACATGATCCGCCACGGCAAATACAAATACATTCATTACGCGGGCTTGCCGCCGATGCTGTTCGATCTCGCCGCCGATCCCGATGAGCGCACCGATCTCGGCCGCGACCCCAACTCCGCAGCCGTCATCAAGGAGTGCGAAGCGGCATTGCGCAAGGTCGTGGATCCGGACGCGGTGAACAAATTGGCCAAAGCCGACCAGTCCGCGAAAATCGCCGAGGTCGGCGGCAAGGACGCGATATTGAAGCGCGGCACGTTCCGCTATTCGCCGCCGCCGGGTTCGAAAGCGGCTTACTACTAGGGCGCAGCCAGCATGCTTCCCCTGCGCATTTCGATCGTCACCTATAACATCTGGCTCACGCAACGCTGGGACGTCCGCCAGCCTGCGCTGGGCGGATTTCTGAAATCGTTCAATCCCGATCTGCTGTGCCTGCAGGAGCTCCAGCAGACCACACGCGATTTCATCGATGGTGCATTGCCATCGCACCGGCGCGTCGACGACCCGTACCGCGGCTGGACGACCGAAAGCAATATTTACTGGCGCGACGCGGTGTTCGCGCATGTCGAGCACGGCATCGAAGAAGTGGGCATTCCGGACGGCGACCGGCGTCTCTTCTGGGCGCGGCTTAAAATCCGCGGGCTTGACCGTACCGTGCTCGTCGCGACCGCGCATCTCACTTCGCAGCGCAACAAGGTCGAATGCGATACCGGCCAGTCGCCGCGCGTCGGCCAGATCCGCCATATCATTCAAGCGTTGAAGCGGCTGAACCAGGCTGGCGAGCCGCTCTTTTTCATGGGCGACATGAACGACCCGGTACATCCGCCGCGCCTGCTCCACGAGGCCGGCTACCCGAGCTGCTTTGCCGCGCTCGGCGTGCAGGCCCCGCCCACCTACCACTGCTATCCGACGGCCGACGTGCCGCCGGGCGATCGCGTGGTCAATCAATGCATCGACTGGCTGGTTGCGAACGAGCACGCGCGTGCCGTCGCAGCCGGCGGTACCGCATTTTTATCTCAAGGACGCAGCACCCTCCGACCACTGGCCGGTCCACGCCGTCTATGAAATTGCGCCGGCCTAGCGCGTGAGGAAAACGCGCGCGTTGCTGGGCCTGCTCGGCGTCGCGGCGCTGCAGGCCGCGTTCGCCGCCGACCCGTATCCCTCACGGCCGATCCGCTTCCTGGTGCCCGGCGCGACCGGCAGCTCACAGGACCTGCTGGCACGCGTCGTCGCCAACAAGCTCTCGCAGCAACTGAATCAGCAGGTGATCGTCGACGTGCGCGCCGGCGCGTCAGGCGTCATCGGCATCGAGCTCGGCAAGGCCGCCGCCCCCGATGGATACACGATCGTCGCTGCGACATCGACCTTGTTCGCGAGCCTGCCCGCGCTGAAAGCGAATCTCTCGTACGACCCGGACCGCGATTTTGCGCCGCTGTCGCGCATGGCAATGGTCGCCAACGTAATGACGGTCAACGCGGGGCTCGGCGTCGAGACGGTTCCCGATTTCGTGAAGCTCGCCAAAGCGAAGCCCGGCCAGCTCAATTACGGCTCGGCGGGCAACGGCTCGCCCGCGCATCTCGCCGGCGCCATGTTCGACGTGCTCGCGCAGGTCAAAACCAATCACGTGCCGTATAAGGGCGCGGCCCAGGCGCTGACCGACGTGATCGGCGGCCAGCTGCAATATCTCGTCACCTCGCCGCTCGTCGCCATGCCGCACGCCAAAGGCGGGCGCATCAAAGTGCTCGCAACGACCGGCGCAAAACGCGATCCGCTGATACCGGAATTACCGACTGTGGCGGACACCGTGCCCGGCTACGACATCACGCAATGGTGGGGTGTCGTCGTGCCCGCGCGCACGCCGCCGCCGATCGCCGCACGTCTGCACGCCGAACTCGTAAGAGCGCTGCAATCACCGGACGTGCGCGATCTGGTGGCGAAACAAGGTGCGAGCGTGCAACCCGAATCGCCCGCGCAATTCTCGGCTTTCATGCGCGCCGAGCGCGCGCGCGTCGCCAATCTCGGCAAACAGGCGAACATACGGCTCGACGATTAGGCGTGGCGCGCCGCCCTACGTCGATGCGCTAACTGTCATATGTTAGCTGGCGTACAGACAGCCCCTGCACGCAATGCAATGCTGCACGCGTGGTTTCGCCTTAACTGCGCAGGTTCGCGGCTGTAGCGCCGGAGCGCGGTTTACGCGCCGGGAGAGCGCGAAAGGACCCTTGCACGCCCGGGCCGCCGGCCCTGGACCACTTTCACCCGATAGTGACTACTCGGCCGACTCTCCGTGCGGTGCGGGATATGCATTAGGAGGAATACAACGCATTCCTGAAAGGCCGCATGTTCAAGCGAACAAGCGCTTCAAGCAAGGCTGGCGCAACAGCAGGCGCGTGGTCCTCGACCGCCAGTCCTAATATCGTGGCCTCGCTGGTCGGCGCGGCCCTGCTCGCTGCGCTGGTCGTCGTGCTGTCGTTCTGGGCTTTCCGGCAAATCGAGGATTCGGTCGCCGCCCGGCTCCAAACCTACACATTGATCAGCAACGCCAATGCGCTGCTGTCAGACATCACGGATGCGGAGACCGGGCAGCGGGGTTACTCGTTGACGGGTAACGAAGCGTTTTTGAAACCTTACCTCGCGGTGCGCAAGACCATCGAACCCAACCTGCAGGAGTTGCGCCGGCTGACCACGCTGGCGGCCGCGCAGGAGCGCCTGGATGCGCTGGCACCGCTGGTGAAGGCCAAGCTGGCGGAACTGTCGGCGGTCGTCGAGTTGCGCCGCAACCGTAAGATGACTTCGGGGCTTGCGGCCGCCGGTGGTAGCAGCCAGGGCCTGGGCCTGATGGAATCGATACGCGCCGAAACGACCGGTTATATCCGGCTCGAGGAAGCGGTGCTCGCGCAGGACGACGAAAAATTGCGCTCGAACATGCGCCGGCTGTTCGCCTCCATCGTCGCGGCCAGTCTCTTCATGTTCCTGCTCGCGATTTCGTTCGCCTACCTGATCTATCGCGAGAGCCGGCACCGCGTCAACGATATCGTCCACCGCGAAACGCAGCATCTGCTCGGCATCGAGGAGAAGCTCAACAAGCAACTGCTGCAAACCACGATCGCCGCGGAAATCAGCGAGGAAAAACTCGCGATAACGTTGAATTCCATCGGCGACGCCGTGATCGCCACTGACGCCGAAGGCCGGGTGACGCTCTTAAACCCGCTCGCGCAACGGCTGACGGGCTGGACGCTCGCGGAGGCCATCCAGCGCCCGATTGAGGAAATTTTCCGCATCATCGACCAGGTGACGCGACTGCCTTCGGAGGTGCCGGTGCGCGAAACGCTCGCGCGCAACGCGCCCCACGTGCTCGCGAGCCGCACGATCCTAATCTCGCGCGACGGCACGGAACGCGACATCGCCGACAGCTGTGCGCCTATCCGCACGCGCTCCGGCCAGATGGTGGGTGCGGTGCTCGTATTTCGCGACGTCACCGAGCGCACGCGGCTGGACAAGATTCTGCAGGACCACAACGTCGAACTCGCAACCGCGATGGCGGCGGCGGACAAGGCGAACGTCGCAAAATCGGACTTCCTGTCAAGCATGAGTCACGAGCTGCGCACGCCTTTGAGCGCGATTTTGGGTTTTGCCCAGCTGATGGAATCCGGCATGCCCGCGCCTACGGCGAGCCAGAAACGCAGCATCGACCAGATCCTGAAGGCCGGCTGGTACCTGCTCGATCTCATCAACGAAATCCTCGATCTCGCGCTGATCGAGTCCGGCAAGCTGTCGCTTTCGATGGAGCCGATGTCGCTCTCGGAAGCCATGCAGGAATGCGCTGCGATGGTGGAACCGCAGGCGCGCAAGCGCGGCATCAGCGTGACTTTCCCGCGCTTCGACAAGCCATGCTTCATCCTGGCGGACCGCACGCGCGTCAAGCAGATCGTGGTCAACCTGCTATCCAATGCGATCAAGTACAACACCGCCGGCGGTTCCGTCATGATCGGGTGCATCCCGACCTCTCCGCGGCGCGTGCGGTTGAGCTTTACCGACTCGGGCGTCGGCTTGGCGCCGGACAAGCTCGCGCAGCTATTCCAGCCGTTCAATCGCCTCGGGCAGGAAGGCAGCGCCGAAGAAGGCACCGGCATCGGACTTGTCGTGTGCAAGCGGCTGGTCGAATTGATGGGCGGCGCGATCGGCGTGGAAAGCACGGTCGGCGCGGGCAGCGTGTTCTGGATCGACTTGAACGTCACGGCGGAACCACCGGCGGTGGCGCCCGTGCCGCGCGCCACCGCGCCGCAGCTCGATGCCGCCGGCGGGCGCGCGCGCACGCTGCTCTACGTCGAAGACAATCCGGCCAACCTGATGCTGGTCGAAGACCTGATTGCGCGCCGGCCGGATATACGTCTGGTGTCCGCGCGCGACGGCATCAGCGGCATCGAGATGGCGCAAGCTGAAAAGCCCGACGTCATCCTGATGGACATCAACCTGCCGGGCATCAGCGGCATCGAGGCTTTGCGCGTGCTGGTCACCGACCGCGCGACCGCGCACATTCCCGTAATTGCGCTGAGCGCCAATGCCATGCCGCGCGATATCGAGAAAGGCCTGGAGGCGGGATTCTTCCGTTATCTCACCAAACCGATCAAGGTCAACGAATTCATGGATACGCTGGATATTGCGCTGCTGTTCTCACTCTCTCCCGCAGGTCGTGCCGTCACCGAGGAAAAATTATCATGATCAACCCGCCGGACATTCTTAACGCCCGCATCCTGATCGTCGACGACCAGGAAACCAACGTGGCGCTGCTCGAACAGCTGCTTGCCGACAATGGCTATACCGCGGTCACGTCGACCATGCTGCCCGCGGAGGTGTGCGCGCTGCACCGGAAGGACCCGTACGACCTGATCCTGCTCGACCTGCAGATGCCGGTCATGGACGGATTTGCCGTCATGGAAGGCCTCAAAACCAATACCATCGACGCCTACCTGCCGGTCATCGTGCTCACCGCGCAACCGGGCCACAAGCTGCGCGCGCTGCAGGCCGGCGCCAAGGATTTCATCAGCAAGCCGTTCGATCTCGTCGAAGTCAAGACCCGCATCTACAACATGCTCGAAGTGCGGCTCCTGTACAAGCGCCTCGCCGATTACAACGCCGTGCTCGAAAAAACGGTCGCCGAGCGCACGGCCGAGCTGCGCGAGAGCGAGGCGCGGTTCAAGAGCCTGACCGAACTGTCGTCCGACTGGTACTGGGAGGAGGACGAGCGCGGCAGCTTCACCAAGACTTCGGGGCCGGTACTCGAAATGCTGGGCATCCGCGTCGACGCGCTGACCGGCGCAAGAAGCGATGACGGCACGACCGGCTGGAATGCGGAGGAACACGCCGCGCTGCGCGCCAAGATCGCGGCGCGCGAGCCGTTTCTCGACTTCGCATTCAGCCGCGTGAACGCCGACGGCAGGCGGCAGAATTTCCAGGTCAGCGGCGAGCCGATGTTCAATGGCGCCTGCCGCTTCATCGGCTACCGCGGTATCGGCGTCGAGTTGATCAACCGGACGGTGAACTAGATTATGCGGATTGCACCCAGTCCCACCCAGAACCACCTGCTCGCTGCCGTGCCCGCGGCCGAATTCGCGCGGCTCGCACCCGCGCTTGAACCGGTGCCGATGCTGCTCGGCGACACGCTCTACGAGCCGGGCGGGCAGCTCTCCCATGTTTATTTCCCGACCACCTCGATCATTTCGCTGCTCTACATCATGGAATCCGGCGTATCGGCCGAAATTGCCGGCGTCGGCAACGAGGGGGTGCTGGGCATTTCGCTGTTCATGGGGGGCGACACCACGCCGAGCTCGGCAGTGGTGCAGACTGCCGGGCATGGTTACCGCCTGCCGGCAGCGCTGCTCAAGGAGGAATTCAACCGCGGCGGGCCGGTCCAGCGCCTGTTGCTGCGTTACACGCAGGCACTGGTCACGCAGATGTTCCAGACCGGCGCATGTAACCGGCATCACTCGATAGAGCAGCAGCTGTGCCGGTGGCTGCTCCTGACCCTGGACCGGATGCCGTCCAACGAGCTCATCATCACGCAGGAACTGGTCGCGAACGCGCTCGGCGTGCGCCGCGAAGGCGTGACCGAGGCCGCCGGAAATTTGCAGCGCGCCGGAATCATCAGCTACCGGCGCGGTCACATATCTGTGCTCAAACGCGCCGGACTCGAAGCCGGCTCCTGCGAATGCTACGCCGTCGTCAAAAAAGAAATTGGCCGCCTGCTGGCGGATGTGCGCGGGCAACCGGCCAGGACCGCGGTGACGCACTGACCGTCGCGCGCCCGCAGGCCCGTCCCCCGCCCGCACTGCGCGGCGTATAGTCCATGCTGGCGGCGTAGTTCCGGCGCCGCCGCGCGGACGACAAAAAAACCTGTTGTGAGCGCTACTGCGGTAGCCGCGGGATAACCGCGGCGTGCCGACCATCAAGGAAATCCGAATTGAATTTGCGCAGTGACTTTATTCGCGATGCATGGCACCGGCTGACGGCGCGCCTGCGCGGCCAACCGACGAACCGCAAGTACACGAGCGACGAGCCGCCGCTGCGCTCGGAGCTGTTCAGCGCCGACCAGATGGAGCAGCACGGCAAGGAGCTCGCCGGCGTGCATCGCTTGAGCGTCGGGCCGCGCGCCCGACCAGCTGCTCGCGCGGCTCGCCGAGAACGAAGCCGTGCTGCTCGATGTCTGCGAGCTGCTCACCGGCGGCGGTCACGGCGAACCGCCGCATCACGCCGGCCGGCGAATGGCTGCTCGACAACTTCTACCTGATCGAAGAGCAGATCCGCACCGCCAAGCGGCACCTGCCCAAGGGCTACAGCCGCGAGCTGCCGCGCCTGGCGCGCGGGCCGTCGGCGGGGCTGCCGCGCGTCTACGACATCGCGCTCGAAGCGATCTCGCACGGCGACGGCCGGGTCGATGCGGAAAGCCTCTCGCGGTTCGTCGCCGCCTACCAGACGGTGACGCCGCTCAAGCTCGGGCGAGCTGTGGGCGATCCCGATCATGCTGCGCCTCGCGCTGATCGAGAATCTGCGCCGCGTCGGGGCAGCGCGTCGCGGCCGAGCACCGTCGACCGCGACCGCGCCGACGCGTGGGCGGACCAGATGATGGAGGTCGCCGAGCAGGATCCGAAGAGCCTGATCCTGGTCGATCGCCGACATGGCGCGCTCGAACCCGCCGATGGTGAGCTCGTTCGTCGCGGAGCTCGCGCGCCGGCTGCAGGGACAGAGCGCGGCGCTCGCGCTGCCGCTCACCTGGATCGAGCAGCGCCTGTCCGAGTCGGGCCTCACGATCGAGCAGCTGGTGCAGTCGGAAACGCAGGAGCAGGCGGCCGACCAGGTCTCGATCAGCAACAGCATCGGCAGCCTGCGCTTCCTGGGCGCGATGGACTGGCGCGAATTCGTCGAGATCGATGAGCGTCGTCGAGCAGAAGCTGCGCGAGGATCCGGGCGGCGTCTACGGCCGCGATGGATTTCGCCACGCGCGACCGCTACCGGCACGTGGTCGAGGAGATCGCGAAAGCGCAGCCGGCTGTCGGAAAGCGAGGTCGCGCGCAAGGCGATCCAGCTCGCGCACGAGGGCGCCGGCACGGCCGCACGGCGAGCAACGGCGACGACGACGCGCGGCGCACGTCGGCTTCTACCTGATCGACAAGGGCCGGCCGCAGCTCGAGCGCGCGGCCGAAGTGCGCCGCTTTCGCGTCGGCAGCGTCGTGCGCAGGATCGGCCAGCCGGTTTCCGCTGCTGCTTTATCTCGGCGCGATCGCGCTGATCACGGCGGCTCTTACCGCGGCGCTGGTCGCCAAGGCGCACGGCCGACGGCGTGCCCGGCTGGCATGCTCGCGCTGGCTCGGCGTCGCTGGCTGCGTGCTGTGCGCGAGCCAGCTCGCGGTCGCGCTGGTCAACTGGCTCGCGACGCTGCTCGTGACGCCGCACCCGCTGCCGCGGATGGACTTTTCGCGCGGGCATCCCGCCGCAGTGCGCGCACGCTGGTCGTCGTGCCCGACGATGCTCGACGGGCGTCGAGGACATCGACGACCTGGTCGAGGCGCTCGAAGTGCGCTTCCTCGCCAATCGCGACGAGCATCTGCATTTCGGCCTGCTGACCGATTTCGCCGATGCGCCTGCGGAAACGCTGCCGGAGGACGAAGCGCTGCTGCTGCTCGCGCGCAGCGGCATCGAGGAGCTCAACGAGAAGTATGCGGGCGCCGGACGCGCCGACACCGTTTCTTCCTGTTCCATCGCCCGCGCCGCTGGAACGCGCGGGAGCGGCGGTGGATGGGCTACGAGCGCAAGCGCGGCAAGCTCGCCGACCTGAATGCGCTGCTGCGCGGCGCGCGCAGGCGATCGCTTCTCGCTCATCGTCGGGCGACGCGGCGGCGCTGTCGAGCGTGAAGTACGTGATCACGCTCGACACCGACACGCAGCTGCCGCGCGACTCGGCGCGCGCAGTTCGTCGGCGCGATGGCGCATCCGCTCAACCGCCGCGCGCTACGACGCGAAGCGCGGCAGCGCGTGACCGAGGGCTACGGCATCCTGCAGCCGCGCGTGCGCGTGAGCCTGCCCGGCGCGAACCGCTCGCGCTACGCGCGCCTGTTCGGCGGCGAGCCCGGCATCGATCCGTACACGCGCGCCGTCTCCGACGTCTACCAGGACGTGTTCGGCGAAGGCTCGTTCATCGGCAAGGGCATCTACGACGTCGACGCGTTCGAGCGCGCGCTCGAAGGACCGCTTTCCCGAGAACCGGATCCTGAGCCACGACCTGCTCGAAGGCTGCTACGCGCGCTCGGGACTGTTGAGCGACGTGCAGCTGTACGAGGAATATCCGTCGACGCTACGCGCGCCGACGTGAGCCGCCGGCATCGCTGGATTCGCGGCGACTGGCAGCTCGCCGGCTGGCTGCTGCCGCGCGTGCCCGGCCCCGAGCGGCGCCCGGCGAGCCGAATCCGCTGTCGGTGCTGTCGCAGTGGAAGATCTTCGACAACCTGCGGCGCAGCCTCGTGCCCGCGGCGCTGACGCTGCTGCTCGTGCTCGGCTGGACCGTCGCTGCCGCCCGCCTGGTTCTGGACGCTGGTCGTGCTCGGCGATCATCGTCGCTGCCGCCGTTGATCGCGTGGCTGCATCGATCTGCTTCCGCAAGCCGGACGATGTGCTCGCTGCGCCAGCATCTCGCGCCACGGCGATGCGCTCGCGCGGCCGCAACGTCGCGCAAGCGGTGCTTTACGCTCGCCTTCCTTGCCGTACGAGGCGTGGTTCAGCCTCGATGCGATCGTGCGCACCGCGTGGCGGATGCTCGTCACGCAGCGGCGACTGCTCGAATGGAATGCCGTCGGGCGGACGCCAGATCGGCGCCGCGGCAGCGCGGCCTTCGCTGCGAACCTTCGCGTCGTCGATGTGGATCGCGCCCGTCGTGGCGGTCGCGCTGGCGGCGTGGTCTGGCAGTGGCGACGCCGGCCGCGCTGGCGGTCGCCGGCGCCGATCCTGCTGCTGTGGTTCGTCTCGCCCGCTCATCGCCTGGTGGATCAGCCGGCCGCTGCCGCGGCCGCGAGGCGCGCCTGAACGACGAGCAGACTCGTGTTTCTGCGGCAAGCTCGCGCGCAGGACCTGGGCGTTCTTCGAAACGTTCGTCGGCCCGGACGATCACTGGCTGCCGCCGGACAACTATCAGGAGCATCCGGTCGCGGTGGTCGCGCATCGCACGTCGCCGACCAACATGGGGCTGTCGCTGCTCGCGAACCTGACCGCGTACGACTTCGGCTACATCCCGGCGGGCCAGCTCATCGAGCGCACGGCCAACGCGCTCGACACGATGGCGACGCTCGAGCGCCACGAGGGCCATTTCTACAACTGGTACGACACGCAGACGCTGCAAGCCGCTGCTCGCCGCTCTACGTCTCGTCGGTGGACAGCGGCAACCTCGCGGGTCACCTGCTGACGTTGCGGCCGGGCCTGCTCGCGCTTGCCGACGACACGATCACTCGAGCCGCGCGTGGTTCGACGGCTGGGCGACACGCTGCGCATCCTGGCCGACGCCGCAGCGCCGGGCGCATCGACCCGCGCTCGCGCGACTGCAGACCGATCTCGAATCCGCGTACGACGCGCGGCCGGCCACGCTCGCCGCGATGCATACCTGGTTGACGCGGCTCGCGGAATCGGCCGCCAAAGCGTGCGCGGGTTTGGACGTCCCCGCCGGCGCGGCGCCGCAGAACGATGCGCAGTGGTGGGCGCAGGCGCTGGCGCGGCAGTGCCGCGGCGCCCTCGACGAGCTCGCGTTGCTGGCGCCGTGGCGCGCGCTGCCGGCGCCGACCGCACGTCTGCGCAAAGCGCTGGCGCCGCTCGAGAATCCAACGTTGCGCGAGATCGCTGCCGGCGACGCGCAGCGCCTGAATGCGATGGCACAGGAACTCAAGCCTGCGGCGACACCAGCGGAGCAGGAATGGCTGGACGCGCTCGGTCGCCACGTTGCCGCCGCCGCGGGCCACGCGCGCGAGCGGATCGGCGCGATCGAGCGCCTGGCGCTGCATGGCGGCGAGCTCGCGCGTGATGGATACGACTTCCTCTACGACACCGTCGCGGCATCTGCTCGCGATCGGCTACAACGTCGGCGAGCGCCGGCGCGACGCGAGCTACTACGATCTGCTCGCGTCGGAAGCGCGCCTCGCGAGCTTCGTCGCGATCGCGCAGGGCGAGCTGCCGCAGGAGAGCTGGTTCGCGCTCGGCCGCCTGCTCACGACCGCCGGCGGCGAGCCCGTGCTCCTGTCGTGGAGCGGCTCGATGTTCGAGTACCTGATGCCGCTGCTGGTGATGCCGACCTACGAGAACACGCTGCTCGACCGGACCTATCAGCGCGGCGGTCGAGCGGCAGATCGCCTACGGCAAGCAGCGCGGCGTGCCTGGGGCATTTCGGAATGCGGCTACAACACCGTCGATGCGCGCCTCAACTACCAGTACCGCGCGTTCGGCGTGCCGGGCCTCGGGCTTGAAGCGCGGGCTCGCCGAGGACCTCGTCATCGCGCCGTACGCGTCCGCGCTCGCGCTGATGGTCGCGCCGGAGGAGGCGTGCGCGAATCTGCAGCGGCTCGCCGCGGAAGGCCTCGCGGGCAGATTCGGCTTCTACGAGGCGATCGACTACACGCCGTCGCGCCTGCCGCGCGGGCAGTCGAGCGCGGTCGATCCGCTCGTTCATGGCGCACCACCAGGGCATGATCCTGCTGTCGCTCGCGTACGCTGCTGCTCGACCGGCCGATGCAGAAGCGCTTCGAGGCGGATCCGCTGTTCCAGGCGACGCACGCTGCTGCTGCAGGAGCGCGTTCCCAAGGCCGGCGCGTTCCAGCTGCATACCGCGGAGCTCGCGGCCGCGCGCGCGGCACCCGACGACGGCGGAGATGCCGGTGCGCGTCTTCACGAATCCCGACACGCCGGTCCCCGAAGTGCAGCTCCTGTCGAACGGCCGCTACCACGTGATGGTCACGAACGCGGGCGGCGGCTACAGCCGCTGGAAGGACCTCGCGGTCACCCGCTGGCGCGAAGACGCGACCTGCGACAACTGGGGCACGTTCTGCTACATCCGCGACGTCGCGAGCGGCGAGTTCTGGTCGACCGCGCACCAGCCGACGCTGCAAGCGCGCGCGATCGCTACGAGGCGATCTTCACCGAAGGCGCGCGCCGAGTTCCGCCGGCGCGACATGGACTTCGAGACGCACACCGAAATCGTCGTCTCGCCGGAAGACGACATCGAGCTGCGCCGCGTGCGCATCACCAACCGCTCGCGCACGCGCCGCGACGATCGACGTCACGAGCTACGCCGAAGTGGTGCTCGCGCCGCCGGCCGCGGACGCGCTGCATCCGGCGTTCAGCAATCTCTTCGTGCAGACCGAGATCGTGCCGCGAGCGGCAGGCGATCCTGTGCACGCGCCGGCCGCGCTCGGCCAGCGAGGAGCCGCCGTGGATGTTCCACCTGCATGGCGGTGCACGGCGCCGGTGCCGGCCGCAGTCTCGTACGAGACCGACCGCATGCGCTTCATCGGCCGCGGCCGCACGGTCGCGGCGCCGCAGGCGATGGGCGACTGCGACGCTGCTCTCGGGCAGCGAGGGCTCGGTGCTCGATCCGATCGTCGCGATCCGCCACCGGATCACGCTCGAGCCGGAGCAAACCGGCGATCGTCGACATGCGTCTCGGGCATCGGCGACACGCGCGACGCTGCGTTGAGCCTCGTCGGCAAGTACCAGGATCGCCACCTCGCCGATCGCGTGTTCGAGCTCGCGTGGACGCACAGCCAGGTCGTGCTGCGGCAGATCAATGCGACCGAATCCGACGCGCAGCTCTACGCGCGGCTCGCGGGCTCCGTCATCTACGCCAATGCCGTCGCTGCGCGCCGACGCCGGCGTTCTCGCTGCAGCAACCGCCGCGGGCAGTCGGGCCTGTGGAGCTACGCGATCTCCGGCGACCTGCCGATCGTGCTGCTGCAGATCGGCGACTCGGCGAACATCGATCTCGTGCGCCAGCTCGTGCAGGCGCACGCGTACTGGCGCCTGAAGGGGCTGGCCGTCGACCTCGTGATCTGGAACGAGGATCGCGCGCGGCTACCGGCAGCTGCTGCAGGACCAGATCATGGGGCTGATCGCCGCCGGCGTCGAAGCGCACGTGATGGACCGGCCGGGCGGCATCTTCGTGCGCCGCGCGGAGCAGATCTCGGACGAGGACCGCATCCTGATCCAGTCGGTCGCGCGCGCGATCATCACCGACCGCCGCGGGCACGCTCGCCGAGCAGGTCGAGCCGCCGCGGCGCCGCGGAAGTGCGCGTGTCCGCCGACTCGCGCGCCGGCCGACGCGCACGCATCGCGCCGAAGCTGCGCCGCGCCGAGCCGCCGCCGCGCGCGATCTGATCCTCGTCAACGGGCTCGGCGGCTTCACGCCCGACGGGCGCGAATACGTCATCACGACGCGCGCACGGGCAGGTGACGCCGGCGCCGTGGGTCAACGTGCTCGCGAATCCGCATTTCGGCACGCGTGGTCTCCGAGAGCGGGCTCGCCTACACGTGGAGCGAGAACGCGCACGAGTTCCGGCTCACGCCGTGGCACAACGATCCGGTGAGCGATGCCAGCGGCGAAGCGTTCTACCTGCGCGACGAGGAGACCGGCCACTTCTGGTCGCCGACGCCGCTGCCCTGCCGCGGCGCCGGCGCCTACGTCGACGCGGCACGGCTTCGGCTACAGCGTGTTCGAGCACAGCGAGGACGGCATCGGCTCCGAGCTGTCGGTGTACGTCGCGCTGGACGCGGCGGTCAAGTTCTCGGTCGCTGAAGCTGCGCAACGCGTCGGGCCGGCCGCGCCGGCTCTCGGTCACCGGCTACGTGGAGTGGGTGCTCGGCGACCTGCGCCCGAAGATCGGCGATGCACGTCGTCACCGAGATCGACGCGGCGAGCGGCGCGCTGCTCGCGCGCAACGCGCTACAACACCGAGTTCGCCGACCGCGTCGCGTTCTTCGACGTCGACGACGCCGAGCCGCACGCGTCAGCGGCGACCGCGCGGAATTCCTCGGCCGCAACGGCACGCTCGACAATCCGGCGGCGATGAGCGCGCACGCGGCTGTCCGGCAAGGTCGGGCGCCGGCGCTCGATCCGTGCGCGGCGATCCAGGTCGCCGTTCGAGCTCGCGGACGGCGAAGAGCGCGAGATCGTCTTCAGGCTCGGCGTCGGGCGCGACATGCCGGCCGACGCCGCAAGTCTCGCGCAGCGCTTCCGCGGCGCCGCCGCCGCGCATGACGCGCTCGACGCGAGTCGGCCAGTACTGGCAGCGCACGCTCGGCGCGGTGCAGGTCGAAACGCCCGACGCGTCGCTCAACGTGCTCGCCAACGGCTGGCTCCTCTACCAGACGCTCGCGTGCCGGCTGTGGGCGCGCAGCGGCTACTACCAATCGGGCGGCGCGTTCGGCTTCCGCGATCAGCTGCAGGACGCGATGGCGCTCGTCCATGCCGAGCCGCGCCTGCTGCGCGAGCACCTGCTGCGCTGCGCGGCGCGCCAGTTCCGCGAAGGCGACGTCCAGCACTGGTGGCATCCGCCGTCGGGCCGCGGCGTGCGCACGCACTGCTCGGACGATTACCTGTGGCTGCCGCTCGCGACTGTGCCGCTATGTGGCGAGCACCGGCGACACCGGCGTGCTGGACGAGGTCGTGCCTTTCCTCGAAGGCCGCCCGGTGAATCCCGAGGAAGATTCCTACTACGACCTGCCCGGCCGCTCCGACGAAGCGGCGACGCTCTACGAGCACTGCGTGCGCGCGATCGTGCACGGGCTGCAGATTCGGCGCGCACGGCCTGCCGCTGATGGGCTCCGGCGACTGGAACGACGGCATGAACCTCGTCGGCGCGCAAGGCAAGGGCGAAAGCGTCTGGCTCGGCTTCTTCCTTTACGACGTGCTGATGCAGTTCGCCGACGCTCGCGCGCGCGCAGGGCGATGCGCCGTTCGCCGAGCGCTGCGAGCGCGAGGCGGCGCAGCTGCGCCAGAACATCGAGCAGCACGGCTGGGACGGCGAGTGGTATCGGCGCGCGTACTTCGACGACGGCACGCCGCTCGGCTCGGCGGACAACGCCGAATGCCAGATCGATTCGCATCGCGCAAAGCTGGTCGGTGCTCTCCGGCGCGGGCGAGCCGCGGCGCGCGCGCACGGCGATGGAGGCGGTCGACCGCCGCCTCGTGCGCCGCGATCACGCGCTTGATCCAGCTGCTCGATCCGCCGTTCGACAAGTCCGGGTTGAATCCCGGCTACATCAAGGCTACGTGCCGGGCGTGCGCGAGAACGGCGGTCAGTACACGCACGGCGCGATCTGGGCGGCGATGGCGTTCGCCGCGCTGGGCGACAGCCGCCGCGCGTGGGAGCTGTTCGACATGATCAATCCGGTCAACCACGCGCGATTCGGCCGAGGCGATCGCGACGTACAAGGTCGAGCCGTACGTCGTCGCCGCCGACGTCTATGCGCGTCGCGCCGCACACCGGCCGCGGCGGCTGGACCTGGTACACCGGCTCGGCCGGCTGGATGTACCGGCTGATCGTCGAATCGCTGCTCGGGCTGTCGCTCGAAGTCGACAAGCTGCGCATCACGCCGTGCCTGCCGGCGGACTGGGACAATTTCAAGCTGCATTACCGCTACCGCAACACGACTTATCACATCACGGTGACCCAGATCAAAGAGAGTGATGCTGCGACCTCGGTTACGGTAGACGGCGTGGCGCAACGCGACAGCGTGATCGCGCTTACGGATGACCGCGCCGAGCATGCGGTGGAAATTACGGTGAGCCGCGCGAAGAGCCTGATCGCCGCCGCTACCGCAGTTGCTTAAGCTGATTAGGCCGGGACAGCCACGGCGGCCGAGTGCGACGAGAGCGCTTCCTGGCAGAATCGCGGCACCGTGAAGCCGTTCGCCGGATCGTTGATTGCTTCGATCGCAATCAGCGGCTGGTAGGACTTGATCGTCCCGAACATGGTGGCGAACGAAACGTCGGCGGCATCGCGGCCGGTGCCCAATCTGACCAGGCCCATCGGCGGCGACACGCCGCTGGGCTCGAACAGATACCAGCGGTCGCCCAGGTACACCTCTACGTACGCATGGAAATCGGTCGGCCCCAGCGCCGGGTCGGCGCCGTAATCGATGCCGGTGACGAAGCGCGCCGGAATGTTGATGGCGCGGCATAGCGCAATCATCAGGTGCGCGAAATCGCGGCACACCCCGACCTGCTCGGTCAGCGTATCAACGGCGGACGTGCTGCTGTTCGAGCTGCCCGACAGAAATTTAGTGCGGTGCCGCACCCAGTCAAGGATCGCCTGCACGCGCCAGTAACCCTGCGCCAGGTGACCGAACTCGCGGGTCGCGAACCGGTACAGCCGGTCGGATTGGCAATAGCGGCTAGGATAAATATACGGCAGCACGTCGGGCGGCAACTGCGCGATCGGCACTTCCCTGATGCGCGCCGGCGACTCGGTGTGGTGCGCGATATCCACCGTTGCATCGTAGCGGACCGCCAGCACGCCGGGCTCGGCTCTTAACCGCATATAGCGCGAGCCGTACGTCGGATCGATGAACACGACCGGCGTCACCGGCTGGCTCAACTGCAGCGCTTCCGTGACCACCGTCTGGCAGCGCGTGTGCGCGGCGTGGATGTTGAAGATGAAATCGCTGGCGAAGTCGGCGATTTCATACCGCAAGTCGATCGAAAATTTGAGCCTGATCATCGCCGGCACCTCATGCGGTCAATCCTTCGAGCAACGACGACAAGTCGTCCGCGTGCTCTTCCTCGGCGGCGAGGATTTCTTCGAGCATGCGGCGTGTGGTTGTGTCCTGCTCGCCGAGATAGCCGATCATTTCGCGATAGCTCTCGATGGCGACGCGCTCAGCGATCAGATCCTCCTTGATCATGTCGCGCAGCGTGCGGCCTTCGACATATTCGGCGTGGCTGCGCGCCGCCAGGCCGTCGGGCGAAAAATTCGGCTCGCCGCGCAGCTCGATGATGCGCTTCGCAATGCGGTCGGCGTGCGCCATTTCCTCGTTCGCATGCTCGAGAAATTCGGTCGCGGCCGCCGGCGAGTGCACGCCGGAGGCCATGAAGTAATGGCGCTTGTAGCGCAATACGCAGACGAGCTCGGTGGCCAGCGCTTCGTTCAGCAGCTTGATCACGGTTTCGCGGTCGGCCTCGTAATTGGAAGTCACTGCGCCTTCTTCAATGTGCTGGCGCGCGCGCTGGCGCAGCGTGGCGATATCGGTCATCGGCGGACGGGCTTTCGATACATCTTTGAGCATGGGAGGTTTCATGGTTCAGTCAAATATGAGGTTGAGCGGAATTATAACGGCCAACGAGCGGGCCGGATCAAATGCCGGTGCCCGCGCAGGCGCGCGACCGCAGCACCCGGCGGTAAAATTACTTGCGCAGGCGGGCGCGATTATTGTCCCGTGCTGTCGGTCGGTGCGCTCGACCGCCGGCTCAGAACTAATCCGAGGATTGCGCCGGCAGCGATCAGCACGCCCGCGGTTTGCCACGGCCTTGCGCGCGCGTAGGCTTGCGCGGCGGCAGTTGCCTGCCGCGCCTTGTCGCCGGCCACCGAGCCAGCGCGCGCGAGTTTCAACCTCGCGTCGACGAGCTTGGCTTCCATGCGCGTTTGCAGCGCGGCGAACTGCTCGGTCGAAGCGCCGGCCGCTTCCCGGATCAGCTTGTCCGCGTCGGCGACCAGGACCTTCAGGTCGGCGAGCAGCTTGGCGCGGTTGCTGTCGAAGTTGGCCGACTCGCGGAGGGTCTTGCCTTGATTGGCCGCCAATGCATCGTACACGGCCTGGGTTTCACTGTTCATATTCAAACTCCTGATTGATAAAACGTTGAGAGTGCGGCGCTAGCGCCGGAAATAGCCTCTGAGCGCCAACGCAATCGACGCGAGCAGCAGCAGCACGAACACCACGCTTTCGATGGTCGCCGCGCCGGCCGACGCTCCGCCCAGGCCCGCCGCTTCCGCGGAAACCACGATCGCGCCCATGGCAAGTGCATAGCCCCACATCGCAGGCCTCGACGAGTCCGGGTTGGGCGGCGACTACAGCGCCGAACGGCCGCTGATCACGCGCAGCAGGACGACCACGATGGCGATCACGAGCAGAACATGTATCAGGCCGCCCATGGTGTAAGACGTAACCAGGCCCAACAACCACAGGATGCAGAGAACGACGGCGATGGTATACAGCATGATAATTTCCTTTTTAAGTTGACTGCGAAAATGGATGGAATGCTCGGGAAACGCGTCTGTTTACGGATGGGCGTGAATCTCGCCGCTGACGATTTTCACGCGGTCGCCCGTATGCCAGGGCGACGAGCTTCCTTCGTTGACGACCCGGCTCGAGCCATCGTCAAGGCGCACGGTGACTTCACGTGACTTGGTAGCTTTCACGCGTTTCTCGACTTCGTTGCCGGCGACTGCGCCGCCAACCGCGCCGATGGCGGTCGCGACCGTATTGCCGCGGCCTGAGCCTACCTGGTTGCCGAGCAGTCCACCGACGACTGCGCCGCCGACCGCGCCGACACCGCTGCCGGTGCCTTTGGCGCTGACTTCGCGCGTTGACTCGACCACGCCGCAGTCGGCGCACTGCGCACGCGCCGGTGCGCGTTCAGCCACCTGCGAGGGAGCGATGCGGGTGGCCGGATTCGCGCGCGGGAGCGCGCTACCGGAGCCGACGAGTTCGTCGAGCGCCTATCAGGAGCGGTCACTGCTGTGCCATCGACGGACCGACCCATGGAAGTCGGGATCCAGCCCATGATGGCCGCGATGCCCATGCCGCTGAACAGGATCACCGCGATACCGGCGATCCACATCAGCAAGTGGGGAGATTTAGCGTCCTGGACGGTCGTGTTCATGTGATTCCTTGGTAAAGTCTCCCGTTGCATCGGAGGGGCCGGAAGAAAACGGGTGGGAAGAAGGAGATCGATGGCCAACGCCGGTCGCCCCGCGCGTGTCTATCGATTGATGCAGTGATTGTCCGTCTTGCGAGCCGTCACGACCGTGCGCCAGCGAACATTAAATGAGATATTTTTGATTTGATAGCGTGCAATCCGCTGCGGGCCGCTGGCAGCGGTGCCACGTTGAAAAAACAAAACTCGCCGGCCGTTGCCGGCCGCCGCGTTCTTGCGGGCGAAAACGCTTGGTCGCGCTACTTGCCGACCTGGTTGCCGATCAGGCCGCCGACCGCCGCGCCGCCGACCGTGCCGACCCCGCTGCCTCCCGTCAGCACCGCGCCGGCTACCGCACCTGCACCCGCGCCGATCGCCGTGTTCTTGTCGCGCGTCGACATATCGGCGCAACCGCCAAGGGCCAACAGCATCGCCGCGACCGTCGCACTTATCGTCAAACTATGTAGCGTTTTCATTTGGAATACCTCAGGTAAGACTGCATTAAAAAACAACTTGGCGCGTTTCGTTCAGCCCGTTAAGGCTGGCCGAATCGTGTCTTGAAAATCGACTTGAGGCCCCCACGCAAGAGTCCGAGCGCAAGCCCGACGAGCAGGAGCGCCGCCAGCCATAGTGCGACGCGCTCGAGCAGATACAGCCAGTGCTGCCCGCTGGCGCGGGCCTGGAGCAGGCCGTGATACTCGCGCTCGACGATCGCCGCGCGCTCATCGGTCGTGATGGCCGGAAAATCGAGTTGCTTGCCGTTGGACATGCGGAAAACGCGCGGCGCTATCCGACCACAGCGGCTCGCCGGGTGCGGACTTTTGCGCAGCCGCCGCGCCGCGCACGATAGCCGACGACTCGGGTGTCAGCTGATTCATGAATTCGGGATCGTGCGCAATCATCGGTGCGCGCGGCAAATCGATCCAGGCCGAGGCCGCGGTAGCCAGCGTCCACATGATCGCCAGCGTCATCCAGAATTGCCACGAGTTGGTTATGCGATTGACCATGAGCGCAGTTTGAGCGCCGCTGCGGGCACGGTCTGTGCGCTGGCGAGCTTAAGCCGCGAAATTACCGGCCGAGCAATTCGCCGACGGGCTTGAGCGATTCGACGCGATCGCAAATGACCTTGATGATCGCCACCAGCGGTGCGCCGAGCAGCAGCCCCGAGACGCCCCACAACCAGCCGAAAAACAGCAAAGCAATGAAGAGCACCGCCGCATTCACGCTCGCGAAGCGGCTTTGCAGCCAGGTCATGAACAACATCCCGATCCCGCCCGCGACCAGCAGCGACGCGCCCGCGACCAGCAGCGCGTCGAGCGGCGTGCCGAATTGCAGAAACGCCGCCACGCCGCTGACCACTGCGAGCAGCAGCGGCCCGAGGTAAGGAATGAAATGCAGCACGCCGGCGGCCACGCCCCACACGCCGGCCTGCTCGACGCCGAGTGCGGTCAACGCAAGCCACGTGCCGACGGCTACCAGCGTATTCGACAACAGCATGACCAGCAGGTAACGCTGGACCTGCACGTCGACCTCCTCGAGTATCCGCACGGCGTCTTTCTTGCGCGTGAGCGACGGCCCGACCAGTTGGACGAGCTTGCGCCTGAAATGCGTGCCCGACGCGAGCAGGAAATACAGTGAGCAGCAGTACGACCGGGAGTTTGCGCGGCGATCGTGATCAGCAGCGCCGATTGGGCGAGCGCGTAATCGCGCAGCCACGCGCTGGATTCGGCCGGCCTTGACCGCCGGCGCGCGCGCGGCTCCGGCCTTGGTGCCGGCGTCCGTCGCCGCGGCCTGGATTTCGTTGGCGGCTTCCTGCATATTCTGCAGCGCCGTCGGCCTGCTCGCGCGCTCGGCCACGAGGTGCTGGCGCAGTTTGCGTGCGGCCTCGGGCAATTTCTCGATCATCGCTGCCGACTCGTCGCGCAACGAGACCGCAACCCACGACATCGCGCCGACCAGCGCGACCAGTATCAACGCGGCCCCGATCGCGCGCGGCACGCGCCGCGCTTCGAGCCAGTCGACGACCGGGCTCAACGCGTAGCTCGCGAGTATGCCGATCAGCAGCGGCACGAAAAAAGCGTGCGCGAGATAAAGCGCGGCGACGAGCGCGATGACCGCCAAAATGCCGACGGCGACAGTCTGGCGCGCGCCGCGCGACAGGCGCCCGGCCGGCTCGGGCGCGATCTCGACGATGGTTGGATCAGGCTGGGCGGGAACTGCGACGGCGCCGGCGGGAATGCTCACAGCCGGCATACCGGCGTCACTTTTTGACGCTCATTTGATTGCTGACGGTGCGAACGCCCTCGATGCCGCGCGTGACTTCGACCGCATGGTCGATCTGGCCCTGGTTGTCGACGAAACCGCTCAACTGCACTTCGCCCTTGCGCGTGGCGACCGCGATGTCGAAGCTCTTGACGTTCGCATCGGCGAGCAGCGCGGCCTTGACGCGCGCGGTGACTATGCCGTCATCGACCTTGTTGCCGACGGTCAGGTCCGCGCTTTTCAGGGCGACCTTGTTGTCGACGCTTTTCACGCCGGGGACCGCGCGCGCGACTTCGACGGCGCGATCGATGTGCGCCTGGTTGTCGACGAACCCGCTCAGCTGGACTTCGCCCTTGCGCGTCTCGACCTTGAAGCCGTAACTTTTCACGGCCGGGTCGGCGACCAGCGCCGCCTTGACGCGGGTGGTCACGACCGTGTCGTCGATTGCCGCTCCGACGGTCGTGGCCGGCGCCGGCGTGGCGGGCGCCTCCTGCGGTTTGTTACAGCCGGCCAGGTACAGTGCGATCGCCCCGGCAAGCGTTGCGTTGAGCACATGCAAACAGAGGTTGGTTTTCATTAGGATGCTCCAGGCGGGTCCGGATAACAGAGCACCAGTTTCCTCTTTCAGGGCTGCTGCCTCTGTACGCTGACGCACTTTAGGTCGGGCCAAAAACGCTGATTTCGCCGTTCAGGGTATGCCAGCGCACAGACGGACCCGCGCACCAGTACTGACAATTGCTGCAATGATCGATGGTCCTGAACGAATCGACGCTTGCGCGGCACTCCTTCACCCGGAACTTCTCACCCACCAATCGAAAGGCATCATCATGACGAACCTGAAAAGAATTACCGCGGCGGTGGCGCTGCTATTGGCGAGCGCCGCGCTGGTGCCGGTCGCCTATACGGCCGACGAAGAAGCCGTCCGCAGCAGCGGCGGCATCAGCTACGTGTCCGGCGGCGTCGGCGCCGCGTCGACCGACCGCTTGAGCGCGCTCGCGAAAGACTTCAACCTGAAGCTCGTGTTTGCGTTGAAGTCCGGCGATTACGTGAGCGGCGTCGACGTGACCATTGCCGATGCAGCGGGCAAAACTCTATTAAAGGCAAAGTCCGAAGGACCCTGGTTCCTGACACGGCTGCCGGCGGGCAATTTCAAAATCGCCGCTACTTTGGACGGCAAGACGGAAACCCGCACGGTCGCCGTCGGCGCGGAAAAATTGCGGACCGTCGATTTCCGCTGGGCCGGCGAGTAACGCCCGGCGAAATCGTGCGCATAAGTTCGCCAGCGAACGGAACACCGCGATAAATCAGTTTATGTTTCGCAGTGACCGGGATGAGACCGGCACCATCCGCACGATTTCATGTGCGAGATGAAACGGCGTCTAACCCAAGGGAGTCAGCATGAAAAATAAAACAGTTGTTGCAGCCATCGCGGCAATGATCATGAGCACGGGCGGAATCGCCTTTGCCCAGGGCAAGAGCGATCACGACGATCGCAAGGGCAATCGCGACGACCGCGGTCACCAGAATCAGTCGCAGCGTAACGGTCATCAGGACTGGCGCGACAATCCGGGCCACGCCAAGCAGGCACAGCGTCGCGACGAGCGCGGCGCAGGCCCGAGCCACAGTTACCATCGTGGCGATCGGCTCCCGGCCGAATACCGCAATCGCCAGTACGTCGTCAATGACTGGCGCAGCCATCGTTTGAGCGCCCCGCCGCGTGGATACCACTGGGTTCAGACCGGCGGCGATTATGTGCTGGTGGCCATTGCAACCGGCATCATCCTGCAGCTGTTCCTGAACTGACATCGAAGTAACTGCAGCGCATCACCTGAAAAGCCCGCGCAAGCGGGCTTTTTTTGACGATATCTTTCACCTATATCGATGCAAAGCGCGCTGGCGAACAGAGAAAACTGAGCATAAGGCGCAGCATGAGTATCGATGCGCGCGCCGCCTGTCGTCAGGCCGCCATCGCTGCAACATCCCGGACGGCTTTTCAGGAGAATAAAAAATGTTTACGAAAAAAGTTTTGGTCTCGGCGCTGTTTGCCGCAGGCATGCTCGGCGCGGCCGCAATGCCGCAAACGAGCATTGCCGCAATCGATGTGTATGTAAATGTCGCGCCGCCCGCGGAACGCTACGAGCGCGTACCCGAAGCCCGTCGCGGCTACGTGTGGTCGCCGGGTTATTGGGACTACCGCAAGAACAAGCACGTGTGGGTCAAGGGCTCGCAGGTGCGCGAGCGTCAGGGCTACGCCTACGAGCCGAACCGCTGGGTCGAACGCGATGGCCGCTGGAATCTCGAGCGCTCGCGCTGGAACCACGGACAGCGCCGCGACAGCGATCACGATGGCGTCCCGAACAACCGCGACTCGCGTCCGAACGATCCGAACCGGCGTTAAAACGTTGGGCTGATCCGCCGCGCGTTCCTCGCGCGGTCGATCGGCGCCGCTGGCCCGGCATCGGGCCAGCCAGCGCCAGGACTGTCGCGCTTCACAGTCGTCGAGAACAAAATCCGCGTCCGTCCTACATGCGCGTTATCCCGACCGTACGAAAGCGCACAGAAAATTCGGCGACATGCCCGCAACATATTCCTTAAGTCCGTTAGGACGTCCTTCATGACGGTGCGCGGTCGTTTGCCATCGGATCGCATTGCACCGCATTCTTTCGATGGCGCTTGAGGAGAACCTAAAATGTTTACGAAAAAATTCCTGGTGTCGGCCCTGATGGCCGCCGGCTTGCTCGGCGGCGCGGCGCTGCCGCTGCCGAGCATCGCGGCGGTTGACGTCTATGTGAACACCGCGCCGCCGCCGCCGCGCCACGAGCGCGTGCCGGACCCCCGGAGCGGTTATGTGTGGGCCCCGGGCTACTGGAATTGGCAGGGCAACCGGCACGTCTGGGTGAAAGGGCACTGGGTAAAAGAGCGCCACGGTTATTCGTATCGCGCGAATGAATGGGTCGAGCACGACGGGCGCTGGAAGCTGCGCCGCAGCGGCTGGGACCGTGACCACGACGGCATTCCGAACAGCCGCGACCGGCATCCGAACAATCCGAACCGGCCGTAACCTTATGCGCGCCGTCCGCCGGACGGACGCTGAAGTAAGTGCAAAAAAAAGCGGGGACCCTGATTCGGCCCCCGCTTTCGTTGTGCCTATCGCCTGTAACAGGCGGCGGCTTACTTGTCGGCCTGGATCTTGATGTCGTTTTGCACCGACGTCACGCCCTTGACGCCACGCGTGATCACCACGGCCCTGTCGATCGCCGCCTGGTTCGCGGCAGTTCCGCTCAGGCTGACTTCGCCCTTGTTGTCGGTATCGACTTTGATCTTGACGAGGCTCGAGAGTTTTTCTTCGGCGAGTTCGGTCTTGACCTTTGCCGTAATTGCCGAATCCTTGACGAAAACTTTGGGCGACGAGCGATCCTTGTCCCCGTCGGCGGCGTAGCCGGCAATCGGCAGTACCAGAGCAGCGGCGAGCAGGCAGGTTGTAACGGTCTTGTTGTTCATGTGGTCTTTCCTTCGAAGTTGAGAAGTGCAGCTTCTGGCGGAAAATCGTTCCAGAACCGGCATTGTCCGCCGTGCTCGCGCGTAACCTGTGTTCGTCGGCCCACATATCGCGGCATTTAATGTCTCCCGCCCCTCCGCGACGCAGGAAAAGCGCTTGTTTCGCCGATGCCATGCGCATGTTTGTGTGTTGGCGAACAGACCGTGCGGCGGGCAACGGCAATAATGTCTGCAGTTAAAACAAATGGTGCGAATACGCAAGAGGGATCGCAGCGCATTCGCAGTTCTCGAAGCCAGCGACGAGACCATCGCACAAGATTTCGAGGGTGAAGATGATGACGACACTATCGCCTGCGGCACGCTGCCCTGATTCGCGCTCCGCCGGATTTCTTCAGATCGCATCCCGCTTACTTGCATTCATCGCGGTCGCCGCGTTCGTTAGCGGCTGCGCGACGCTGCCGCCAGGCTCCAGCTATCCCAAGACTGCGTCCTCGGCGCTTGCGCAACCCGAACAGACGCGCCTCGGCCGGCAGTTTGCGGATGCCGCGCGCAGGAATCCCGGCGCTTCCGGCTTTCGCATGCTGGCGGTCGGCGTCGACGGCTTCCTCGCGCGGGTGCAAATGATCGACGCCGCCGAGCGCACGCTCGACCTGCAATACTTCATATTCCGCACCGACGAGACCGGCAAGCTGCTGGCCGCGGCCGTGCTGCGCGCCGCCGACCGCGGCGTGCGGGTGCGGCTGATGCTCGACGACGGCGAAACCAAGCCGGGCGACGAGCAGATGGCGGCGCTCGACGCCCATCCGCAAATCGAGATCAGGGTCTACAACCCGTTTGCATACCGCGGCTCTTCGCTGTTTCTGCGCGGACTCGAATTTTCATTCAACAGTGCGCGGCTCGACTATCGCATGCACAACAAGCTGATGGTCGTCGACAATTCGATCGCGCTCGTGGGCGGCCGCAATGTCGGCGACCAGTATTTTCAGGTCGACCCGGAATCGCAGTACGCGGACGACGACGTCTTTGCCGCGGGACCGATGGTCCAGCGGCTGTCCGCCACGTTCGACGAGTTCTGGAACTGCGCGCTGGCCATTCCGGCGCGCGCGCTGACCAAGGGGATGACCTCGGAGGCCGCGCTCGCCAAATACCGCGAGGTTCTCACCGCGCATCGTCAGCAGGTGAAAGCGGACGGCATGGATTATTCGACCCGCATCGCGAGCGGGGAGCCACTGGCGAGCATTTTGTCCGGCAAATTGCCGCTCATCTGGGCGCGCGCGCAACTCGTTTACGACAGCCCGGACAAGAAAAGCGTGGATAAAGGTGAAATGGTCGGCCGGCTCATGCACAAGCCGGTCGCCGCGGCGGTGGCGGACGTGCAGTCCGAACTATTGATGATTTCGCCTTACCTGATACCGGGGGACGAGGGCATGCAGTTGTTTGCCGATTTGCGCAAGCGCAACGTAACCGTGCGGATCCTCACGAGCTCGCTCGAAGCGACTACGGTCATCCTGGCCCAGGCCGGCTATATGAAATATCGCGTGCCGCTGCTCGAGATGGGCGCCGAGCTCTATGAAATTCGCTCGCTGCTGGGTAATTCCCGCGGCAGCGGACAAACTGCGAACATTTCGCGGTTTGGCAACTATTCACTGCATGCGAAGCTCTTCGTGCTCGATCGCCAGCGGCTTTTCGTCGGCTCGATGAATTTCGACCAGCGCTCGATGCACCTCAATACCGAGATCGGCCTCATCATCGACAGCCCGGAACTTGCGCAGCAGGCCGCCAGGCGTTTCGAGGCGATGGCCAGCCCGCCCAATTCCTATCAGGTACTGCTGCAACCGCGCGACGGCGGCCGGTCGCCCGAGCTCGTCTGGCGCACCCAGGAACAAGGCAAGCTTGTCGACTACGACCGCGAGCCCGCGCGCAACAATGCGCAGCGTCTGCAGGTCAAGCTGCTGAGGCTGGTGGCTATCGACGAGGAGCTGTGAATGCTTGAGCGTCGTGAGCCACTGCGACGATCGGGAAGCGCGCGCGATGCGCGCATCGGAGTGCTATCAGGCGGCCCCTGCCGGCTGCGCGACCGCATGCTCGAGTGCCACGTCCAGCGCCGCCATGAATTCATTGACCTTGATCGGCTTGGTCAGATAGCGGAAAAATCCCGCCTCCAGGCCGCGCTCGATGTCGTACGGGATCGCATTGGCGCTCAAAGCGACCACCGGAATGTGCGCAGTTGCCGGATGCTGGCGCAGAAGCTGCATCGCCTCGATGCCGCTCATGCCCGGGAGATTGATGTCCATCAGTATCACGTCGGGCAGCGCGGCATGCGCGAGATCGATCCCGGAAGGTCCGTCGATTGCGGTGAGCAGGCGCATATCGGGCCGGCGCGCGATGAGCTGGGCGACGAGTTGCAGATTGGCCGGATTGTCTTCGACGTAGAGCAGCGTATGCGTCGGTGCGCCGGTCTCGATCGGCTTCGACGGCAACGCGGCAGGTACGAATACGCCATCGGCCAACGATGGCATCACGGCCGAGTCGAGTTCGACCCAGAACACGCTGCCGGTGCCGACCTTACTTTCCACGCCGAGCGTGCCGCCCATCAATTCAACCAGCCGCTTGGTCACGACGAGACCGATGCCGGTCCCCTCTTCCGCGCTCGACTCCTGACCGAGCCGGTTGAACGGCTGGAACAGCTGCCCGAGCTTTTCCGGCGACAATCCCAGGCCCGTGTCGCGGATGTTGATGCGAATGTTCTGCGCCGAACCCGCGATGCAGTCGACGATGACCGACCCGTCTGCCCGGTTGTACTTGATCGCGTTCGACAGCAGGTTGATGACGACCTGCTTCACCCGTGTGCGGTCGGCATTGATGAAGCATGGCTCGTCGAACTCCGGAAACCGCATGCTGATGCCGCGCTTTCCGGCCTGCGGCTCGATCATCGACTGGCATTCGAGCATGACCTCATCGAGCGACACCGGCTCGCGCGAAATCGAGAACTTGCCGGACTCGATCAGCGCGAGATCGAGAATTTCGTTGATCAGCTCCAGCAGATACCAGCCGGCCTGCAGGATCTGGTCGATGCTGGCCTTCTGTGCCGCGGTCGGCGCCGGCACGTCCGACTCCATCAGCTGCCCGAACCCGAGAATCGCATTGAGCGGCGTGCGCAGCTCGTGGCTCATGCTCGACAGGAAATTGGATTTGGCCAGGTTGGCCTTGTCCGCCGCGGCGATCGCGCTTTCCAGCGCGACGTTGTTTTCCTGCAGCGTCAGCTCGAAACGTTTGCGCTCGGTGACGTCGCGCGCCGCGGCGAACACGCCGCGCAGCTTGCGGTCGCGGTCGTGCAGCGTCGTCGCGTTGTACGACACCACCGTTTCCTTGCCGTCCCGGGCGCGCGCGGTCAGTTCGTAATTGGTGACCTTGCTTTCGCGCAGGACCTGCTTGATGCCCGCCTCCGCGCGCTCCGGGTCGGTAAAGTAGTTCTTGAACGGCGCGCCTATGAGCTCGTCGCGCGTGCAGCCCGTGAGCGCCTCCATCTGCTGGTTGACGTCGGTGATGATGCCGCGCAAATCGGTGGTCATCAGCGCGTCGATATTGGATTCGATCAGTGAGCGCGTGTAGAACTGCTGGTCGCGCAGCCGCTGGTCGAGCAGCATCTGCTCGGCCTCGACCTGCTTGCGCGCCGTATTGTCGGTGCCGATCAGGAGGTAGCCGATGATGCCCCCGTGAGCGTCGCGCAGCGCCGTTACGGATACGACGGCCGGAAAGCGGCTGCCGTCCTTGCGGATGTAGGTCAACTCGTAGATGTCTTCGATTCCGCGCGACGCCTTGAACACCAGCGCCTCGAAGCCCGGCGTGATCGGCGTGCCGAGCTCGAGGCTCAGCGCCTCGGCGCGCGCGATGACTTCCTGCGGGTCGGAAATGTCGGCCGGCGTGATCTTGTTCATCACTTCGGCCGCCGTGTAGCCAAGCATGCGCTCGGCGCCGACGTTGAAAATCTGGATGACGCCTTTGGCGTCGGTCGCGATGCTCGAGAAGTTGGCGCTGTTGAAAATCGCGCTCTGCAAGGCGCCCGCTTTGACCAGCGCCTCTTCGGCCTGCTTGCGCGCCGTGTTGTCGGTGCCGATCAGGAGGTAGCCGATAATGCCGCCCTGCGCTTCGCGCAGCGCGGTGACGGATACCACCGCCGGGAAGCGGCTGCCGTCCTTGCGTATATAGGTGAGCTCGTAGATGTCCTCGATGCCGCGCGACGCCTTGAACACCAGCGCCTCGAAGCCCGGCGTGATCGGGGTGGCGAGCTCGGCCGAGAGCGCTTTGGCGCGCACGATGAGCTCCTGCGGGTCGGATATATCGGCGGGCGTGATCCGGTTCACGACGTCGGCCGCCGCGTAACCGAGCATGCGCTCCGCGCCGACGTTGAATAACTGGATGACGCCTTTTTCGTCGGTGGCGATCGACGAAAAGTTGGCGCTGTTGAGAATTGCGTTCTGCAGCGCGCCGGTTTTCAACAGCGCGGCTTCGCGCCGGACTTCCGCAATGACTTCGCCGGTTCCCGTTTCATCGTCGAGAACGTCGGCATCGAACGCGTTGACGGACATGGGGGCCTTCCTGCTGCGGGGTTGTTGAAGGCGCTTTCAGCCTTGCCGTCGGATTGGATTACGGCCCGAATGAAGATCGGGACTCGTCGTCGCGCTGCTGCGCGCCAGGAGGAAGTGGCCCAAGGCGTGCGTTGTTATACACGATCCGTTCGCCTGTCGTGGATATGCTTTTGGTAAGCTGCCCGCGCCGGCCGGCATAAAGCTAGGATGCCGTCTCGCCGATTGCTGCTTCCGCCAGCACGACCTGGTTGCGTCCGCCGCCTTTCGCCTGATAAAGCGCGATATCCGCCGCCTTGACGATCGCCGATGCCGAGCCGGCATGCTCGGGGAAAATCGCCACCCCGAGCGACAGGGTGATCGCGCCCAGGTCCCGATTGGCATGCTGAACACTCAAGAGGCTCGCGCCTTCGCGGATTTTCTCCGCGCGCTGGCGCGCGCCTTCGGCGGTGGTCGGCGAGAGGATCAGGATGAACTCCTCGCCGCCGTAACGGCACGCGATATCGCTGCCCCGCACGTGTTTTTTCAGAAATTGCCCAAGGGTACGCAGCACGGCGTCGCCGGCATCGTGACCGAAGTTGTCGTTGAACTGCTTGAAGTGGTCGATATCGATCATGATCACGGCCAGCTGCGCCTCGTTACGCTTGGTCCGGTGCAGCTCCTGCGCGAGCGCCTCTTCCATGTAACGGCGGTTGAACAATTCCGTGAGCGGATCGCGGATCGACAGGTCGCGCATCGATTCGCGCAGTTTCAGGTTGGCAATGCCGAGACCGATGTTGTCGGCCAGAATCTTGGCCAGCTGACACTTCGCGGTCATGCGCGCTTCGTCGGCTTTGTCATTTTTGGCCGGGCCGTCGACGATGTGCAGGATGCCGAGGGTTTCTCCCTGGGCGAGCAACGGCAGGCAGGTGTACATGTGCCCTTCGTCACCGACATGGGCGCACTTGCGGTCCGGGCCCAGGAACAGGTGGCTCTGCCCGCGCCGGTGCGCCCAGCACTCGTTGGGGGGGAATATCACGTTCGCCGGCGGCGCCGGGCCCCACACGGCGGCCGCCTCCAGCATGTTGCGCGAGGCGCTCAACACGAACACCGCGCCGGAGTCGGCGGGAAATAACTGCGTAACGACGTCCGAGACGACCGAATAGGCTTCGGCTTCGGTCGTGCTGGTCTGCAGAAAATCGTTCATCTTGCTAAAGAGCGTGATCTCCTCGTTGCGCTTGGAGAGTTCCGCCGCCTGGCTACGCAACTCGGCGTTCGCCGCCCTGAGCTCGGCGGTGCGCTCGGCCACGCTCAATTCAAGCGTGGCTTTTTCATGCGCTAGCTCGGCGGTGCGCTCGGAGATCAGCGTCTCCAGGCCGCGGCCGTACGTCAGGAGCTTGTCCTGGTTATCTTTAAGGTCGGCGGCGGTGCTGCCGAACGCGGCGGCCAGCGTGCCGATTTCGTCGCGGATACCGGTCACGGCGTTATGCGCACGTGGGCCGCGTCCTGTTCCGCATATTTGAGCGCGACATCGAGCGTATCCATGAATTCAGCGACTTTGATCGGCTTGGTCAGATAGCGGAAAAACCCGGCCTCGAGGCCGCGTTCGATATCGCGCGGTATCGCATTGGCGCTGAGCGCGACCACGGGAATGTGCGCCGTGACCGTTTCGGCGCGCAGCATCTGCATGGCTTTGATGCCGCTCATGCCCGGCAGATTGATGTCCATCAGGATGACGTCCGGCCGCGCCGAGCGCGCCAGCGCGATCCCGAGCGGGCCGTTGCGCGCGCTCAAGAGACGCATGTCCGGCCGCCGCGCAATGATCTGTTCGACCAGCTGCAGGTTGGCCGGATTGTCCTCTACATAGAGCAACGTGCGCGGCGCGGCACCCGGGCGGATGACCGGCCCGGTTAGAGGGATGCGGGCCGCGTCGCCGGCAGTCAGCCGCGGCGCGGCGGCCGTCACCAGCTCGATCCAGAACACGCTGCCCTTGCCGACGTGGCTGCGCACGCCGATGGCGCCGCCCATCAGCTCGACGAGCCGCTTGGTGACGACGAGACCGATGCCGGCGCCCGCCGCGGCGCTCGTTTCCTGTCCCACGCGGCTGAATGGCCGGAACAATTGCGCGAGATGCTCCGGTTGCATGCCGGCGCCGGTGTCGGTGACGCTGATGCGCACGCGCTGCGGTGCGCTCACGCTGCATTCGACGACCACCGAGCCGCCCGGCCGGTTGTACTTGATCGCGTTGGACAGCAGGTTGGTGAGCACTTGTTTGACACGGGTCCGGTCGGCCTTGATGAAGCACTGGCCGTCGATCTCGGGCAGCGTCATGCGGATGCCGCTTTTCTGCGCCTGCGGCTCGATCGCCGCCTGGCATTCGTGCATCACGTCCGCGAGCGACATCGGCTCGAGCGACCACGAGAGGCGGCCCGATTCGATCATCGCCAGATCCATTACTTCGTTGATCAGTTCCATCAGGTACCAGCCCGCCTGCACGATCTTGGCGACGCTTTCCTTCTGGGAGGGCGTGGGCGGCGGCTGCTCGGACTCCATGAGTTGCGCGAAGCCGAGAATCGCATTGAGAGACGTGCGCAGTTCATGGCTCATGCCGGACAGGAACTCCGCGCTCGCCAGGCTGGTTTTTTCCGCGACCGCCTTTGCCTTGGCGATTTCTTCCTCGGCCTGCCGGCGCCCGGTCAGGTCGCGCGTCAGCTGGGCGAACCCGCGCAGATTGCCGGCATGGTCGAGCACCGCGGTCAACACGATATTGGCCCAGAACGTCGAGCCGTCCCGGCGCATGCGCCAGCCCTCGTCTTCGAACCGGCCGCGCGTGCGCGCCGCTTCGAGATCGCGCGACGGCGCGCCGCGCTCGGCATCCTTGGACGAATAAAAGCGCGTAAAAGACTGGCCGACGATTTCTTCCGCGCTGTAGCCCTTGATGCGTTGCGCGCCGCTGTTCCAGCTCATGACGCGCCCCTGCGGATCGAGCATCACAATCGCGTAATCGGTCACGCTCTCCACCATCAGGTGAAAGCTCTCCTCCGTCCAGCGCAGCCGGTCTTCGACGTCCATGCGCGCGGAGTTGTCGGTGCCGATCAACAAGTAGCCGATGATCTTTTCGGCGGCATCGCGCAGCGCGGTGACCGACAGGATCACGGGCAGGCGGGTGCCGTTCTTGCGCAGATAGGTGAGCTCGTAAATGTCTTCGATCGCGCGCGCCGCCTTGAAGACGAGCGCCTCGAAACCCGGCGCGATCGCGGTGGCAAACTCGCGGCTCAGCACCACGGCGCGTGCAATGACTTCCTGCGGGTCGGAAATGTGGGCCGGCGAGATCTGGTTGACGACTTCGGCGGCGGCGTACCCGAGCATGCGTTCCGCGCCGATATTGAAGAGCTGGATAATGCCCTTTTCGTCGGTGGCGATGAGCGCGAAGTTGGCGCTGTTGAAAATGGCGCTCTGCAGCGCGCCCGCTTTGAGCAGCGCTTCATTGCGCATCAGCGTGGTCGCGGGCACCGGGGCGCCGCCCCCCATGCCGAGTATGGCGGAATCCAGATGGGTCGCGGGCATGGTTTGATCCCTTCAAGGCGTAAGCGGGGGTGCCGGGCTGATCTTGGTGCTTTGCCGGCAATCCACCTCCGCGCACGCCATGACCGGATGTCACGTCGCGCACCGTCTTGAACTTATACGCTCGGGCCGCTGGAAAGCTATGTTCGGTAGCGCACTTTGGCGCAAATTAAGGCCGGCAACGGCCGGCACTCATTGCTTGCTTGCGCGGCGCTGCACGATGATCTCCCGGGTTTCCTGCGCGATTTGCGCGTAAGGGCCGGCGAGCGCGACCGCGCGCTCGATCAACGCGAGCGCCTCGTCGTCGCGGCCTTCATCCGATAGCGCCTGCGCGAGGTTGTTCATCGCCGCATCGGAATCCGGATGGCGCGCGAGAGCGCGGCGCAACACGACTTCGGCCGCGTTCAAATCGCCCGCCGCGTAATAGCTGTTCGCAAGCCCTATGCTCGCAGTGACATTGTCCGGCCAGCGTGCGAGAAACGTTGAATACGCGGTTTGCACCATTCGCGGTTCGCCGACGCGCGCCATGGCGACGACCGCCTCGAGGTATGCCGGTTCAGTCGCAGTAACCGGAATGCGGTCGGGCGGCATCGTCACCATCGCCCAGTAGCCGGTGTTAGCCCATGTATGTTCGAGCACGAAGAAAGGCATCTCGTGCCGCTTTACCTTTCCCGAGCGCAGAACCATCGTGCCTTCGACGCCCTCGTAGCCGGCGACGACCGCGTAATGCCAGTCCGAACTGAGGTTCTGCAGCACGATCACCGGATTGCCCGCGGCAACTTCGCGCAACATATCTTCGTAGCGGGGTGCAAGCAGGTACGACACGAGCCCGTATCGGCGCGGCGTAGCCAGCATTTCGAGCTGCAGGCTGCCTTGGCGCGCCGGCAAGTACACCTGGCTCACGAGCTGCTCGGGCGTTACATTCACGTTAAAGTTCGCCATCGAGGTCGCCAGCGCGGCCGGCCCGCATTGATAATCCTCCTGGGGAAAGAACGGTACTTCGGTGAGCTCCGCCTTTCTCGGCAGATCTGCCGGCCAGTTATCGTTCAACGCGGTGACCTGCGGCCCGATCATCCCCGCGCAGCCACTCAACAACGCGCAGGCCGCCACAAAAACGCCCGCGGCGAGGCGGGCGCTGTGTGAAAAGGAAATCGAAAAACGCATCAAGGCTTCGGCTTGTAGTAGTAGTAGTAAATCATCCCGACGACGATAATGCCGATCACCCACCACCAGCCCGAGGCAATGGGGAAGGCGCCGGCCGGCATTTCATTGATGTTGCCCGCGAGCGTATGCACTTCGCTGTCGGTCATGGCGGCGACACGGTCTTGCGCGGCCTGCGGGTCGACACCCATCGCCTGCAGCTGGCTCGCCACGTCGGCGCGGTTGAGCACGGCGCCGACGACATTGCGGTCGGCCTGCACCGTCGCCGCCGACAGCATTTGTTCGGCGCCGACCATCCCTGCCTGCGACAGCGAGAACTGCAGCATCAACATCGACGCTATCAAGACGCGGCAAATCACTTTAAAACCTGCGAATTTCATTTGAACCTCCTTCGATAATTGGGATATTAAAAAGTTACGCGGTCGGAGCGAAACTGCCGCAAGAATGATAGCGCCCGCCCAGGGTTAGATATCGCATATTCGTGGCGGCATGTGAAGCCGTTGCTGAGGAAGCGCCGTGTCAGACATTTACGGATCTAATGTAGGATAAACACCGACGGGCGCACGTGCGCGGCGGATATGCCGTGCAACGGCATCGATATGTTGGGTACCGCACCGACAACGGCCGACGCGCGCGCAATCATCGAAAGTCCAACTCATTGACCCCATATCACCATCGGACGTCTGGTCCGAAAGAAAGCATCATGAAAGGCGCTCTCATCCTCGGCATCTTGCTGGTCGCCATCGGCGCGACGTTCGTCGGTTATGATCATTACACCTACACCACTCGGGAACAGGTGCTGCAGATTGGGCCGCTGACCGCGACGGCCGAAAAAAAACATACCGTCGCACTGCCGCCCGCGCTCGGGTGGCTGCTAGTAGGCGGCGGCGCCTGCCTGATCGCCTTCGCACTGATCAGAAAACACTAAAAGGCTAAACCGCCATGACACTTACGCTGGGACTTACGCCGCTCGTTTCGCTGCTCGCCGGTATACTCATACTCGTGATGCCGCGGCTTTTGAATTACATCGTCGCCTTTTACCTGATCATCATCGGGGTCATCGGGCTCATGGGCGGCAGCAACTATCATATTTGACCGCACTATTACGTCACCGCCGCCTTGCGGCGGCCACGCACTGGAAGATTACCGATGCTAGTGACATTCCGCAGCAAGGCCTGGAGCAGCATCATCATGACGCACGATGTTGCGACCACGCTCCTGAAAATGGCCGGCCACAGCGGCACCGTGCCGAGCGCGCTGCTTGCCGCCGACATTCCTGCCGCCCTCGCGCGCCTGAACCAGGGACTCGCCGCTGCCGATCCCGGCGAGGAAGCAACGCGCAAAGCGGCGCGGCAGGCGGACGACGCTGGCGAACCGCCGCCGGTCGGCATCCGGCTGCGCGCCTTTCCGTTGATCCAGATGCTGACTGCCGCCGCCGCCAGCGGCGACGATGTCACCTGGGAAGAAGGCGCGCCGGTGGTCTGACCTGCACCGCCCGGTCAATACGAGAGCAGTACATAAGAGCGGCGCACTCGCGAGAGCGCGCCGTTACATTTGATGAAACCGGATCGGGCGTAAGGCACTCTGATTAAGTCCGTTCCTGCTGTGTTCCCTAAGTGCCGCCCTGCAGCAGCGACCGGACGAGCGCGGGGAAATGCGAATTGCCCGTCTGGTGCACCCGCCGCATGTCGCGCTGGCGGTTCTTGTCCGCAAGCGACTTGATAAGGCCGTCGACACCCTCGCTGCGCACTTTCTCCGAAAACGTTTCGCGATAGGTCGTGATCAAGCTGATGCCGTCGATCTTGATGTCGTAGACCTTCCACCCCGAGGCCGTTCTCGCCATGTCATAGTCGATCGTGAGCGGATCCATGCCCGGTTGCTTCACCACCGACTTGACCGTTACCTCGGCGTCGCCGGGCGCCATCCGGAGCGGCTTGAATTCGATGATCTGATCGCGGTAGCTCGACAATGCGGTGGAATAGGTGCGCACCAGCAGCGTCCTGAATTCGGCGGTCAGCGATGTCTGCTGCTCGGTCGAGGCAACGCGCCAGTTGCGCGCCACCGCGAGTTGCGTCATGCGCGTGAAGTCGAACAGCGGCAGGATGCGGGTTTCGACAACTTCGGCGACCTTCGCCGGATTTCCCGCCTGGATATCCTTGTCCTGCCGGATCAGCACGATCACGTCGGCGGTGACGGCTTTCAGCAGCGCATCGGGCGCCTCGCCCTGGGCGAGCGCTGCCGGCGTGGTCAAGGCCAGCGCCAGTGCAAATGCAATTTGAATTTTAAGCATGGGTATCCTCGGTTATGTGCGCGCCAGGCGCGCGTTTTGATGGTTACAGATCGGCCAGCGCCAACTGCACGCCGTTATGCATGAGCTTCTTGCCGGCCGGGAGCTTCAAATAGGGCGCGGCTTCCAGAGGTCCTAGCCCGTACACAAAACTCAACGAACCGTGGCCGAAGTCTCCGGCGCCGAAGCCGGTGAATATGGTCAAACGCTTGAACTGGAACGTTGCCGCGGTGCCGTCGCTGCACTGCAACTGACCCGCGCCGCCGTGGGTGGCACTCGACGTGAATTCGCCGCGGCAAGTGACCGCCGGATTGCTTTGCGAACGCAGCGTCAGCGTGCCCGCACCGCTCAAATGACCAACAGCCTCGCCGGTATAAAGCTCGTCGGCCACGATCGCGATGACGGTCCGGGTCGCCGATAGCATGTCTGCGCGTGCCGGGACTGCCGCGCCGGCGAGCACGAGGACTGCGACGAGTGTGGTAACCGAATACTTTGACATGGCGCGCTCCCGGTTATGTTGTTCCGTTCGTTTTGCAGGTCTGCAAACCGCAACGGGTAACCGAGTATGGCCTTCGCTCCGCCATGCACCGTGCGTTGACGTACGCAAGTGCGGGTAAATTGCGGCAAGCCGCAATTACCCTAAAAAACGCCCCCGGTCATAAATGACAACCAGGGGCGAAGCCGCCAATTGATAGAGGAAAAAAAACCATTGGCGGGGGATGTGACGTAATTATCCGTCCGTCGCATCGGGATCTTGGTGCGCTAACGCACATAGGCGATGTTCTTGCGCGTTAAGTTCAGCGTGTCAACTACGGCACTCGTGCGCGGAAGGCGGCACGGTACGCACGCTGAAATCGCGGGTCTCGTGCATCTGCAGGTAAATCGAGAATTCCGCGATCGCCGTATCGTCATCAAGTGCTTGCGTCGCTGCCTGAACTTCGGTATTGCGCGTTGCGGAAAATGGAACGTCCATCCGCGTGCGGTCCCCCTGCGTTGCCATCGCGCCAGGCAGATCGCGCCCGCGGTCGGGCAGCATGGCCGTGCGGCCTCCGGCGAGCAACGTCAAACAGACCAGCAACCCGCCTATGCACAGGTCGTGCAAATCGCCGCTTTTTACCCCTTTAGCCGTCATAGCGTCCCCTGGCGCCCGCCGTGCCGGCAGGCTGCCGTCATATAAGTAATGTCTCGCCGGTTGGTATAGGTTGCTGCGCCCGGCGTCACGCATGAATCGACCATAGCGCCGGGACATGGTGTGTGCTGTACGGTAGCGCACATAAATCCCCCGCGGCCCCGCGGCCGGGGGATTAATTGTTCGATGCCGCACATACGCAGCGGGGCGTTTGTCCTAGCCTTGCATAGCCGGTTTGATTCCGGCACTTCCCACCCTTCTATGGCAGCAATATCCCGACGCACATGGCAGTCGCGACCCCATCCTCGTCAATAACGGCGCCCGCAGCCCGGTTCCTTCGCGCGGGTTCGTTGGTCCGCGTCTTAGTTTGATTTCCGAAATGCCGGCGGTTGCTGCGATGCCCGACCACCGTCCGGCGATGTCCTCATGTTTGTCGGCGGCGCCGGCCGCCATTGCGCCGCTGCCCGATGGGCTCGCGCTGTCCGGGTGCTGGACCGCGTTCGGCATCAGCCCGCTCGACCGCGAGCTCGATAAGGTAGCAACCCGTGGCGCCCAGGCAATGGCGATCGACGGCACGCGGGTCGAAGCGCTCGACACCGTCGGCGTGTGGGTGCTGCAGCATCTGCTCCAGCGCCTGCGCGATGAAGGCGTCACGACGACCCTGCGCGGCTGGCGACCGGAATTCGAACGCTTGATCGACCTCATCGAAGACTCCCCACCCCCGCCGCTGACGCCCGCACCGCAGCGCCGGCGGCTCGAACGCATCGGCCGCAGCGTCGGCGCCGCGCTCGAACAACTCTATGCGCTCTTGAGCTTCGTCGGCGAAAGCGCGCTCGCTTTGGCGGCCGGCATTGCGCATCCGGCGCGCATCCGCTGGCGCACGATCCTGCACAACGTGCAAAGCGCCGGCGTGGCCGCGCTGCCGATCGTCGGGCTGCTGTCGTTCCTGCTCGGCATCGTCGTTGCGTACCAGGGCGCCGATCAGCTGCGCCGCTATGGCGCCAATATTTACGTCGCCGATCTCGTGGGCTTCTCCATGCTGCGCGAATTCGCGCCGCTGATCACCGCCATCATCGCTGCCGGCCGCTCCGGCTCGGCGTATGCGGCGCAAATCGGCACCATGACCGTCACCGAGGAAATCGACGCCATGCGCACGCTGGGCATCGCGCCGCTCGACGTGCTGGTGCTGCCGAAAATCATCGCGCTCATGATTGCGCTGCCGCTGCTGACCGTTTACGCCGACATCTGCGGCGTCGCCGGGCGGCATGCTGATGGCGCAGGCCAAGCTCGGCGTCGGGTTATGTCGAATTCCTGGACCGATTCGTCAATGCGGTGCAGCCCTCGACGTATCTGATCGGCGTCGGCAAAGCGCCGGTGTTCGCAATCATCATCGCGGTAGTCGGCTGCTTCCAGGGCTTTCGCACCCACGGCGGCGCCGACAGCGTGGGCCGCCAGACCACGCGCAGCGTCGTCCATGCGACTTTCCTCGTGATCGTCGCCGATTCGCTGTTCTCGATCGTATTCAGCATTCTGGATCTCTAGAAGACCCGGCCGCCATGGAAAATACCGCGCGCACCAGTCAGCCAGGCGATGTGGTAATCGAGCTTCGCGGCGTGTCGACCCGCTATGGCGAGCACGTCGTGCATGAGAATCTCGATCTGGACGTGCGGCGCGCGGAAATCTTCGCGCTCGTCGGCGGCAGCGGCTCGGGCAAGTCGACGCTGTTGCGCGAAATGATCCTGCTGCAGCGGCCGGACGCGGGCACCGTGCGCGTGCTGGGGGTCGATCTCGGATCGCTCAACGAGCGGGAAGAACATGCGTTATTGAAGCGCATCGGCGTGCTGTTCCAGCATGGCGGCCTCTTCGGGTCGCTCAACGTGCGCGAGAATATCGGCCTGCCGCTGCGCGAGCACACGCGCCTTAACAACGAGTTGATCGACCGCATCGCCGCGTGGAAACTCGCGTTGACCGGCCTCGAGCCCGCGACCGCCGCGCTGTACCCGTCGGAATTGAGCGGCGGCATGTTGAAGCGCGCCTCGTTCGCGCGCGCATTGGCGCTCGACCCCGAACTGCTGTTCCTCGACGAGCCGACTGCCGGCCTGGATCCGGCGAGCGCCGCCGGCGTCGATCAGCTGGTCACGATGCTGCGCGATACGTTCGGCCTGACCATCGTAATGATCACGCACGATCTCGATCTGCTGTGGCAGGTGGCCGACCGGGTAGCGGTGCTCGGCGACGGCCGCGTGCAGGCGGTCGGCTCGATGGCCGAGCTCGCGGGCAGCGACCGCCCGCTGGTGCGACAGTTCTTCGAAGGGGCGCGCGGCCGCGCAGCCCAGGCCCAGCAGGCTCTGACGACGCACTGACTCCATGGAAACCAAAGTCAATTACGCGGCCGTCGGTTTGTTCGTCATCGTGCTGGTCGCCGCGCTCGTTGCGACGATATTGTGGATCGCGTCGGGCGGCGCGCTGCAAAAACACTACGACCACTATCTGGCGATCGAGGAAGAGTCGGTCGCGGGCCTGAACCTGAACGCGGCGGTCAAATTCAACGGCGTCGACGTCGGCAAAGTCCACGACATCCGCCTGGACCCCGCCGATCCGAACAAGGTGACGCTCGAATTCGCGATCGAGCGCGGCACGCCAATCAAAACGGATACCGTCGCGGTCCTGAAAACGCAAGGACTCACCGGCATCGCGTATGTCGAGTTGAGCGGCAGCACGGCCGCTGCACCGCCGCTGCGCGCAGCGCCCGGCGAGCGTTACCCCGTGATCCGCACCACGCCGTCGCTCGCGGCGCGGCTCGAAAACGTGCTGTCGACCGCGCTCGCCAAGCTCGATACGACCTCGAACAATATCAACGCGCTGCTGAGCGCCGAGAATCTCGAATCGGTCAAGTCGACGCTCGCCAACCTTTCCGCGGTCACGCAGGCGGTCGCCGCGCGCAAGGACGCGCTTAACGCGGGCATCGCAAGCGCGGCGCAGACGTTCGACAACACTGCGCGCGCAACCGCCGACCTGAGTCCGCTGATCGAGCGCATCGGGCGCAGCGCCGACGCGCTGGAAAAAATGGGCAACGAAGCCGCGCTCGCGAGCGCCAATGCGGGAAAGACTGTCGATTCGGTCGGCGCCGACATCAAACGTTTCACCGCGGACTCGCTGCCCGAAGTACAGCGCCTGCTCGGCGAAATGAGCGTGCTCGCCACCTCGCTGCGGCGCCTGAGCGAAAAAATCGAAGGCAGCCCGGGCGGGCTGCTGATGGGCCGCCGGCCGGTGCCGCCGGGGCCCGGCGAGGAAGCAGAAAAGTGAGCGCGCGCGGCTGGCGTTGCGCCGCCGTGGCGGCGCTCGCGTTACTCAGTGCCTGCAACACGTTGAAGCCGCTGGTCGCGCCCGGGGAGCATCCCAAATTTTATTCGCTGTCCGACAGCGCCGATGCCGCGACCGCGGCTGCGGCGGCCCCGCGCGCGCCCGCCACGGGGCTGACGCTGATCGTGGCGACGCCGCACGCGGCTGCCGGCTTCGACAGCCGGCGCATGATGTACCTGCGCCGCGGCGACGAGCTCGAGTATTTCGCGCACAACGAATGGATAGACACGCCGGCGCGCATGCTGGCGCCGCTGATCGTGGCGGCGGTCGAGGCCCGCGGCACCTACCGCGCGGTGGTCCTGACGCCGAGTCCCGCGACCGGCCAGGTTCGCCTCGAAACCGAAATTCTGCGCCTGCAGCAGGAGTTTCTCGGCGCCCCGAGCCGCGTGCGCTTTACGTTGCGCGCGCAGCTGGTGGAAAGCGCGACGCGCCGGGTAGTCGCGTCGCGTGAATTCGAAGCGGTGACCGCGGCGCCGAGCGAAAACCCGCGCGGCGGCGTCACGGCCGCTCACGAAGCGGTGCGCAAAGTTCTCGGCGAGCTCGCCGATTTCTGCGTGCAAAACGCGCCGGCTGTCGCGGCGCGCTAATACTGCTCGCGGTTCAGGCTGGCGCCTGCGGCGGCGAAGCTACAGCCAGTATTGCCAGATCCGCGACATCAGTTCCTTCAGTTTGAAGCGCAGCGGGCGCCGCGCCCATGCCTCGGCGGTGATTGCAGTCGACGCCGCGAGGTCGCGCTCGAACATCGCCTGCATCTGCTGCGCAAACTCCGGGCCGAGGATCACCGCGTTGACTTCATCGTTGTGCAGGAAGCTGCGCCAGTCGAGATTGGTCGAGCCTATGCATGACCACACGCCGTCGATTACGACGGTCTTGGAATGCAGGACGCCGCCGCCGCGCTCGTATATCTTCACGCCCGCCGCCAGCAGCTCGGTATAGTAGGAACGGCCGGCATGGAACACCAGGTTCGAATCGGACAGCGCCGGCAGTATCAGCGTCACGTCGACGCCGCGCCGCGCCGCGTCGAGCAGCGCCTGCAGGATCTGCGGATCGGGCACGAAGTAAGCATTGGTGAGATGCACGGATTTTTCCGCATTCGTGATCGCCGATATCAGCGTGAGATAAATGAGGCTGTGGGGATCGTCATACGAGCTGCCGATGCTGCGCACGAGTTCGTTGCCGCGCGGGCTCAATGCGGGGAAATAATTTTTTCCGGCGAGCGGCGGGCCGTGCTGCTTTTCCCAGGTTGCCAGAAAGAGTTTCTGGAATTCCGCGACGACCGGACCGTCGATCTGGATCTGGGTGTCGCGCCAGCCCCCGCTCTTCGGCGATGACGGCGTGGAACGCGTAGGGCTCGAGCCGCTCGAATAAACGTTGCTGATGTTGATGCCGCCGATGAACGCGGTGCGGCCGTCAACCAGCAGCAGCTTGCGGTGGTCGCGGTTGTTGACCTGCCAGCCCTTCTTCGCGGTCAGCGGATTGACCGGATTGAATTCGAGCACCTGGACTCCACCCTCTTTCAGGCGCTCGAAAAATTCGCGCGGCGTGCGGATACAGCCGACACTGTCGTAAATCAGGTGGACCTGCACGCCGGCGGCCTGCCTCGCCAGCAGCAGGTCCGCGAACTGGCGGCCCGTTTCATCGTCCTCGATGATGTAGGTCTCGAAGTTGATGTGGTCTTTGGCACCGCCGATGGCCGCCAGCATTGCGCGATAAGTCGCCGGCCCGTCCTCCAGCAAAACCGCGCGGTTGCCCGCGACGAGCGGCGTGCCGACTATCGCCTCTTCCAGCGCGGCATGTTTTTGCAGTATGTCGACGTCGCCGGATTTGCGTTTGAGCTCGGCGACGATGGCGGCGGATTTTTCGCGCGACAGGGGGCCGCGCGCGTCTGACACCTGCACCGGCGCCGGGGTGCGGCCCTCCATGTAGAGCCGCGCATCGGGCAATGTCGCGCAGCCCGCCGCGACGAGCAGTGCACCCGCGGCCGCTATCCACCACCGGGACGGCAGCCTCATTTTTTGCGATTGTTGCGTGGGGTCAAGTCGCTCTCTTTGACGCCGGCGTCCGCCTTGGCCTGGCTCATGAGCGTCGCGCAGGCGCTGGGCTTCTCGCGCTTGCCGAATTCAAGCAAGGGCAGCAACGCGCCCAGGCCCGCCGTGATCACGCCCAACACGACCGCCAGGCCGCCGCGCGCCACCACATTGCCCATCTCGGGCCGCACCGCCGGCTTTTTCAACGTCCCGGTGACGACGATCGGGCCGCGCAGCGAAGCGAGACTGAAGCTACTGGATTCCGAGACCAGCCGCAGCCGCAGAGTCTCGTCCGCGAGATTGACGTCGCCGCTCCCCGTGACATTGACCGTGGGCGTTTCGAGCAGCAGCGACTCGACCTGAAAATCACCGTTGACGGCTTTGAAATTCGACACCATGCAGCGCACGGGCACTTTTTTGTCGCCGCCCAGAAAAACGATGATGGAGTTGGCGATGTCGAGGTTCGACAGCCGCAACAGCAATTCGCTGACCGTGCCGCCGTCCATGATCAGCGCGGCTTCGCCATTGGCGGTGCCCAGCATTTGCGCAAGCGAGTTGCCGTTACCTGCAAGCTTCGCGTGCCCGCCCATCATGCCGGCACTCGTTTCGGCGAGCTTGGACTCGGGAAACATCAGGGCAAGGTCCAGGCCCTTGGCCGTTGTGTCGGCGCGCACGGCAATCGGCTGTTTGCGGGAGTCCATTTCGATCTGCGACACCAGGTTGCCGCCGGCCACGCTGAAATCCAGCGGCGAGAGCCTGAGCACGCCGTTCTGCAGAGTGAGGTGGCCGGTCATTTTTTCGAGCGGCATTTTTTCGGTGATGATTTTTTCGCCGCGGAAGCTGACATCGGCGTTGGCGGCATTCAGCTTTTCGAGGCTGAAGGGCTCCGCCGGCAGCACCTTATCGGCGGGGGGCGGCGTCTTGCTCGGCTGGTCGCCGCGATCGGCGCCGATGAACCCGCCCAGGTCCTGCATGCGCAGCTGTTGCGACACCAGCTTCGCCGTGATCATCTGCGGAGTCTTGCCGCGATCGACGGAAAAATCGCCGGCGACATCGCTCTGTCCGACCTTGCCCTTGAACCGGCGAAACGTCCATACGTCGCCGGCATGGTCGAGAAATCCCGTCAGCTTGTACGCGGGTGTGGGCGGGATCGGCACGCCGATCAATGGATAAAGTTGCGCAAGATCGCTGCCTTCGAGCGTGAAATTGAGCTGCTCGCCCTTCAGGTGCAGCGGATCGAGCAGCATGCCGTCGATGCTGGCCTTGGTCGCGCCCAGCGTGGCGCTCGCCTTGACCGGATAAGGATGCGTCGCATCGCGCAGGCTCAGGAGCGCGCCCCCGCGCGCGTGCAAAGTCGTCGCCAGCCCTTTGTAGCGGCCTTTGCCGGCAACCTCCAGGTTCATTTCCGGATTCGTTTTGCTGTCCTCGAGCGTGCGCACGTCGAGCTTGAAATCGGTGTTGATGCGCGGGTCGCGATAGATCGCGGTGCCGCGGTCTATCGTCAGCGAGCGGATGTCCGGAAATTCGAGCGGCTGGTCCGCCTTGGTTTTGTCGCCGTCGAATACCCAGTTGGGCACGTTGTCCTTGCTGACTTCGAGCGCGATGCGCGGCTCGGACAATGCCATCTCGGGAAACGCGAATTTGCCGCCCAGCAGCTTCAAGAGATCGAACCTGAAATCGAGCCGCTTGATTTCGGCCATATTCGGTTCGCGTGCCCACTCCGCATTGCCGAGCACGATGTTGTCGGCGATCACGCGCGGATGCAGCGAGAGGTGCACGTTCAGGTCGCCGTTGATGGCAAAAGTCCGGCCGGTGGCGCGGCTCACTTTGCGCGCGATCGGGTCGCGCAGCCAGTTCCAGTCGAACAGCGCGACGACCAGGACTAAGACCAGGATCAAGCCGAGCAGTATCCCGCCGATCCATTTGAGTGCGCGGTGCTCTTGCATGCGTGTGCTGCCGATAGGTTGATGGTCCGTAAAAAAACCCAGGCTACGCGAAAACCGCCGCGACGGATCAAGCCGCGCGGCGGGTCAGAACTTTGTGCGCCGGTGGCGTTACTTCGTGCCGTTCACCTCGACGTCGACGCGGCGATCGGGCTGCAGGCAGGCAATGACTTTGGCGACTCTTCGGGCCTTTACACTCGTCCGGCTTGGTCACGGGCTGCGATTTGCCTTTGCCGGTCGCGCTGATGCGGTTAAGCGGTATTTCCCTCGCGGCCAGGTAATCCCTGACTGCATTGGCGCGGCGCTCCGAGAGTTTCTGGTTGTAGGCGACCGAACCGAACCGGTCGGCGTGCCCGGTCGCGATAATCACTTCGTACTTGGCGCCTTGCAGCGTGCGCACGAGATCGTCGAGCATGGCCTTGCCTTCGGGCTTCAATACGGCCTTGTCGAAATCGAACAGCGCCTCGGCCGAGAAATTGATTTTTTGCGGCAGCAGTTTTTCCGGCGCGGCGCGCGGCGGCGGCTCGACCGCTTTCGGCGGCGGCGTCGGCGCTGCTTTCGGCGGGACCGGCGCGGCGGCTACGGGTTTCGGACAGAGGTCGGGCGTGCATTGCTGGCAGGCCTTGGCGGCCGCGGCACGCGCAGGCGTCCAGTCGCTGGTGCGCACGCATACGGTGCCGCCTACCGCGGTCACTACGCTGAAGTCGGGACCATTGACCAGATAACCCTGATTCGTCGCGTTAACCTGGGCGAATGCCAGCACAGGGATGAGCATTACGGCACCAGCAAGCGCAAATGTTCGAGTTACCATCATGACCGTTACTCCAGTTGTGCGGCCGGCACGGGCACGATCGAAGAAATGTGTGCCGCAACGGCTTTGACGTACACGCGTCATCGCGTATTCGGCCAATGTCCTCTGGTTAGAGGCTCTCATCGACCGCGCCACGATAGCCGCCAGGCGTATTTCAGGCTGTGCGGTATCGCACATACCGTGGCCTGGCGTGCACAGCGGACGGGAGTTACGCCGATTTTTCCACTGTTCCTGCAACAAAGTTCGCGCACCTGATATGCTGGCGCAATAACGTGACGGACCGAACGAGCCGCATTTATGTTCGCTAGCGCACGGAACCGCGGCGGGCAGGCCTTTAATATCCATGCAAAGGCGCGATGGATACCCGCGGCTGGCGATGATTTCCCGCGCATCTGTCTCGCGCGCGAAGCATGGATTGGTGATGGGTGATTTTCAAATCAGGGGGGGCACAATGTCGGTCCTAAAATACAAACCTTCCGCCGCAGCGCCGCAAAATCATGCAGTGAACGGCGATGACGAGGCGGCCGGCATTGCGCCGGGCGGCGCGATGAGCGCGCAGGAAGCTGAACTGGCGAACCTCATCGTCACCACGCTTAATCTCGAGGTCGCGGCGGCCGACATCGATCCGGATGCCCGCCTCTATCGCGAAGGGCTGGGCCTGGATTCGATCGACGTGCTCGAGCTCGCGCTCGCGATTTCCAAGACCTACGGCCTTAATCTGCGCTCCGACGACGAAAACAATCTGAAAATTTTCAGCTCACTGCGCACGCTCAACGGGCATATCCAGCAGCATCGAAGCAAGTAGGATGGCCTATCGGTGCGCCTGGCTAGGGCCGGCGCTGATACTGCTGGCCGGTGCCGCCTATCAATGGCTCGTCTATTCGGCCGTGGCCGGCGAACAAGCCGACTCGATCCGCTACGCGCTTGCTTACGTGCCGCTGCTGGTGCTCGCGATCTGGGTGGCCGGCCGCGCGCACCATAAACTGCGCTGGGCGCTTTCGCTGGCAGTTGCGGGCATCGCGATCTACGCGCTCGGGCATCAGGGGCACTGGGGCCTCGCCGCCGCTTACGCCGCGCCGCACGCCGCGATATATTTGGCATTGCTCGCGCTGTTCGGACGCACGCTCAGGCCGGGACACGAACCGCTGATCACGCGCTTCGCGCGCCGGGTGCACGGCACGCTGCCGCCGCAACTGGCGGCTTACACCCGGCGCCTGACTATTGCATGGTGCGTGTTTTTCGGCGCGCAGATCGTCGTCTCCGCGCTGCTCTTCGGGTTTGCATCGCTCGCTCACTGGTCGATTTTCGTCAATGTTTTGAATTTTCCTCTGCTGGCGCTCATGTTCATTGGCGAATACACGTATCGCATCGTCCGCCATCGCGATTTCCCGCATGCGTCCTTCCTCGACGGCGTGCGCGCATTCACCAGGGACTGCCGACCATCGCGCGGCGGAAAAATGCACCGGAGCGCGCACATGAGCGGCCTGGCGCTGCTGCGCGCGTACCAGGACGACGCGGTCATCGCGTACTGCGACGGACAGCGTATCGGCGTCGCACGCTTCCTGCAGGACGTCGCTCAACTGGCGGCGCTGCTGCCGGCCCGCAATCACATGTTCAATCTGTGCGCCGACCGCTATCGGTTCATGGTCGGCTTCTGCGCCGCCCTGGTGCGAGGCCAGATCAACCTGCTGCCGCCCAACCACACGCCGGACCTGGTCGGACGCCTGACCCTCCGGTATTCCGACATCTATTGTTTGACCGATGTGGCGAATGATTACGGGACGCTCGAGACCTTGCGGTATCCGGCGCTGACCGGAACCGGCGCGCCACCGGCGGCCATTCCGTCGATCCCGGCCGCGCAGACCGCGACGATCGTGTTTACGTCGGGCTCCACCGGCGAACCGGTGCCGAATGAAAAATCGTGGGGCGCGCTGGTGCGCGGCGCCGCCGCCGAACTCGATCGTCTCGGCAACTACCTGAAGCCCGGCATGGCCGTGCTGGGTACCGTGCCCCCGCAGCACATGTATGGACTGGAGTCTTCCATGCTCTTGGTGATGCAGAGCGGTTTCGCGCTGCACGCCGGGCGGCCGTTCTATCCGGCCGACATCCTCGCCGCGCTCGCCGCGCTGCCGCAGCCCCGCTGCCTTATTACTACGCCAGTCCACTTAAGAGCGCTACTGAGCGAGCCCGGCAAGCTGCCGGCGGTCGATCTGATCGTATGCGCGACCGCACCGCTGGCGCCGCAGTTGGCGGCGGCTGCCGAAGCAGGCTTCGCCGCGCCGCTGTACGAAATTTACGGCTGCACCGAAGCCGGACAGGTCGCGAGCCGCCGCACCACAGAAACCGCGGAGTGGCACGCCTTGCCGGGATTGCGCATGCGCCAGGAGGCAGACCATACCTGGGTCAGCGGCGGGCACGTGGAGAGAGCCATCCTGCTGCAGGACGTCATCGAATTGCGCGACGCCGAGCGATTTCTGCTGCACGGCCGTAATGCCGATCTCGTGAACATCGCCGGCAAACGCACGTCGCTGGCGAGCCTCAACTATCACCTGAACTCGATCAGCGGCGTACGCGACGGCGTGTTCATCGTGCCCGAGCAAGGCGACGGCGCCGTGACGCGGCTCACGGCGTTCGTCGTGGCGCCCGGCATGACGCGCGAAGCGTTGATGAACGCGTTGCGCGAGCGCATCGATGCGGCGTTTCTGCCCCGCCCGTTGCGCCTGGTCGACGCGCTGCCGCGCAACGCGACCGGCAAGCTGCCGCGCGAAGCACTGCGTGAGTTCAGTGCGCGGCGCACCGCGAAAGCAGGTTGAACATGCTGACGCTCGATTGCCCGTTTGCGCCCGATCACCCAACCGCCGCCGGGCATTTCCCCGGCAACCCGATCATTCCCGGCGCGGTGCTGTTAAGCGCAGCCTTGCGCGCGATCGAGCAAAGCGTGCAGTTGAATCTCGTGCAAGGCCGCCCGCTGGCCGCCAAATTCCTGCACCCGGTCCGGCCCGGTGACAGCATGCGGATCGAATTTTCCGAAGCGGCCGCGGGCACGTTCAAATTCACCGGTGCGGTTGGGGAGCATGTCGTGCTCACGGGAACCGTGGGCCGCGAAATTCCATGGACACCAACCTAGGCGACACGCCGCGCGCCGCCGCCAACGACGCGAGCGCGCGGGCCGCGTCCGTGCCGGAATGGGTGGCGCGCCCCGAGCGCAGCAACACACTGGCGTTGCGCGCAATCGTGGCAATCGCGTTGACGCTCGGGCGGCGGGCGGCACGCCTGCTGCTCTATCCCGTATGTGTCTATTTCCTGCTGTTCTCGCCGAGCGCCCGCGCGGCGTCGACGAAATATCTGCGCAAAGTGCTCGGGCGTGAGCCGGGACTCGCGGATGCGTTCCGCCACTGTCATACGTTTGCCGCCACGCTGCTCGACCGCGTTTTTTTGTTCAACGATCAATACGCGCGGTTCGACGTGCGTGTGAATGGCGAGGACATTCTGCGCGACACGATGGCGGACGGCCGCGGCTGCTTCCTGATGGGCGCGCACATGGGAAGCTTCGAAATCATCCGCGCGCTCGGCCGGCTCAACACGCAGGCGCGCATCAGCCTTGTCATGTATGCGGAGAACGCGCGCAAGTTCAACTCCGTGCTCGCCGCCGTCAATCCGAAGCTCGCGCTGCAGGTCATAGAGCTCGGCAAAGTCGACTCCATGCTCAAAGTGGAAAGAGCGCTCGAGCGCGGCGAAATCGTCGGCATGCTGGGCGACCGCACCTTTCGCGACGAGGGGACTGCCGCGTTCCGGTTTTTGGGCGAGGCCGCGCATTTTCCGACCGGCCCGTTCCGTGTCGCCGCCATGCTGCAGCGGCCGCTGGTGCTGATGTTCGGCCTCTATCGCGGCGGCAACCGCTACGACATTCATTTCGAACGCCTGGTCGATGCGTGGCCCGCTTCGCGCGTCGAGCGCAAGCGCACCGTCGCCGAGGCGCAGCGCGGATATGTGGCGCGTCTCGAGCATCACTGCCGCGACGCGCCGTACAACTGGTACAACTTTTATGATTTCTGGAAATAGGCATCGCTGGCGCAGCGCCACGGCGGCGCTCGCGCTCGTTGCCGCCGGTGCGGCCGCCGGGGCCGAGACGCCCGCATGGGATATCGAGCAGCTCATGCAGGGCCTGAGCAAGGTCCCCGCGGCGAAGGGCAAATTCGTCGAGCGCAAATATCTCGCCATGCTCACCGCGCCGCTCGACTCTTCCGGCACGCTCGTCTATACCGCGCCGGGCCGCCTCGAAAAAAACACGCTGGCGCCCAAGCCCGAACGGCTGGTGCTCGATCAGGACAAGCTGACGCTCGAATATCCGGACCGCGGCCAGCGCCGGGTTCTCGCGCTGCAGAATTATCCGGTCGTGTGGGCCTTCGTCGAGAGTATCCGTTCGACGCTCGCGGGCGATTACCAGACGCTGAACCGGTTCTACCGCGCGAGCGTCGCCGGCAGCGAGGAGCAGTGGCGCCTGTCGCTCAAGCCGGTCGACCCCAAAATGCAATCGGTCGTGCAGGAAATCCGCATCGGCGGCTCGCACAACCGGGTGCGCACCATCGAAATCCTCGAGACGCAGGGCGACCGCTCGGTCATGACGATCACCGAGGACGGCCCATGACGATGGCGCGTTCGTCGCGCTGGGCGATTGCGCTCTGGGTCGGCGCGCTAGCGGGTTGCGCAATCGTGATTGCGCGCACCGAATTTACGGCCGACATGTCCGCTTTCTTGCCGCGCTCGCCGACACCCGTGCAGCAGATACTCGTGCAGCAATTGCGCGACGGCGTGGTTTCGCGGCTCATCCTCATCGCGGTCGACGGCGGCACGCCCGCGGCGCTCGCGCAAACCAGCAAGCGGATGGCGGCGGAACTGCGCAAGCATCCGGCCGAGTTCGCGGCGGTCAATAACGGCGAGGACAGCGTGCTCGACCAGGACCGCGAATTTCTGTGGCGCAACCGCTACCTGCTGAGCCCGGCGGTTGCGCCCGGGCATTTTTCCGCGCCCGCGCTGCGCGATGCGCTCGAGGAGGACCTGCAACTCATCGGCTCGCCGGCCGGCGCGCTGTTGCGCCGCATCCTGCCGCAAGATCCCACCGGCGAATTATTGCGCCTCATCGCGCAATTCGAAGGCGTCGCGCGGCCCGAGGTGCGCGAAGGCGTGTGGTTCTCGCCCGACGGCAGCCGCGCCTTGCTCGTCGCGCAAACCCGCGCCGCCGGCTACGACATCGACGCGCAGGAGCGCGCGCTGAATCTGATTCGCGCGGCATTCGCCGGCGGCCGCGCTGCGGCAACGAGTGCCGGCCAGCAATTGCTGGTGAGCGGGCCCGGCGTATTTTCGGTGAACAGCCGCGCGCGCATCAAAGCCGACGCGCTGCGTTTCTCCGTGATTGCCACCGCGCTCGTGGCCGGGCTGCTGCTCGTGCTCTACCGGTCCCCGCGCGTGCTGTTGCTGGGCCTGGTGCCCGTGGCGAGCGGCGTGCTGGCGGGCGTGGCCGCAGTGAGCATCGGTTTTGGCACCGTGCATGGCATAACGCTCGGCTTCGGCGTTACGCTGATCGGCGAGGCCGTGGATTATGCGATTTATCTGTTCACGCAGATAACGCCGGGCACGCCGCCCGCCGATTCGCTGGCCCAGATCTGGCCGACGTTGCGGTTGGGGCTGTTGACCTCCATCTGCGGGTTCGCGGCCATGCTGCTGTCCGGCTTTCCGGGATTGGGCCAGCTCGGGCTTTTTTCCATCGCCGGGCTTGTCACGGCCGTGCTGGTCACGCGTTTCGTGTTGCCAGTCCTGCTGCCGCCGGGATTTACGGTGCGCGCTGCGACGGGACTCGGGTCCCGGCGTCACCGCGCTCGCGGCTTCGGCGCAGCGGCTGCGCTGGCCGCTCATCGCTGTCACCGTCGTCTGCATAGTGTTACTCGGCGCGCAGCGCGGCCGGCTCTGGAGCGACGATCTCGCGAGCTTGAGCCCGATTGCGGCCAGCGAACGTGCGCTCGACGAACAGTTGCGGCGCGATATCGGCGCGCCCGACGTGCGTTACCTGGTGGTCGTCGACGCCGCCGATGCCGACGCCGCGCTCGCGGGCAGCGAGCAGATTGCAGTGCGCCTCGACGCGGCAGTTGCGCAAGGCCGCCTCGCGGGCTTCGAGTCTCCCGCCGCGTACCTGCCCAGTTCGGCGGCGCAGCGCGCGCGGCAGGCGGCGATTCCCGCGCCCGCAGATGTTGCGCGGGAATTTGCGTGAGGCGCAACGCGGGCTGCCGTTTCGCACCGAATTGTTCGAGCCGTTTGTGCGCGACGCCGCGGCCGCCGCAACGCAACCACTGCTCCAGCGCGCGAGCCTCGAAGGCACCGCGCTCGCGCTGAAAGTCGATTCACTGCTCGTCAAGCGCACCGCTTCAGCCGCGGCGGCCGGCGGGTGGACGGCGATGCTGCCGCTGCGCGGCGTGGTCGATGCGGCGGCGCTCGAGCGCGATCTGAAAATTTCGCCCGACCATGCCGGGGTCCTGATCGACTTGAAGCGCGAATCCGACGCGCTGTACCAAACCTACCGCCGCGAAATCGTGACCTACTCGCTGATCGGCGCGGTCGCCATCGTGCTCCTGTTGCTGGTGAGCCTGCGCTCCGCGCGCCGGGTCGCCGCGGTGCTGGCGCCGCTCGCCGCCGCGGTGATCGTCACGCTGTGCCTGCTGCTCGCAAGCGGCAATGCACTGACTATTTTCCACATCGTCGGACTGCTGCTGGTGGTCGCGGTCGGCTCCAACTATGCGTTGTTTTTCGAGCGCCAGGCGGCGGATGCGGGCCAGCGCGAACGCACGCTGGTGTCTTTACTGTTCGCCAACGTCACGACGCTGATCGGCTTCGGCCTGCTCGCATTTTCGAAAGTGCCGCTCTTGCACGCGATCGGCGGCACGGTCGCGATCGGCGCCTTCCTGAGCCTGGTATTCTCCGCCGTTTTGATCGGGCGACCGCGCACAGCGCTCGCGAGGCCGGCATGAGCATAGCCGCAATTTACGATCCGCCGCCACGCGACGGCACCCAGCGCATACTGCTGCTCATGCTGCCCGGCGCCAAAGCCAGCGCGCACGATCTGGTGCAACAGGGATTCGTGCGCGAACTGCGCGCGCGCAATCTGCCGGTCGATGCCGTCGCGGTAGCAGCGCATCTCGGCCATTACCTCGATCGCAGCCTGAGCGGACTGTTGGCCGCCGACATCCTCGGACCCGCGCGCGCGCGCAACTACCGGCGCATCTGGCTAATGGGCATTTCGCTCGGTGGAATGGGCGCGCTCACCTACGCGCGCGAGCACCCCGCGGACATTGAGGGGGTCGTGCTCCTCGCGCCTTTCCTCGCCACGCGCGGCGTTGTTGCGGAGGTCGCGCGCGCGGGCGGTTGGGCCGGCTGGCAGCCCGGTGTCATCAAGCCGGGCGATGACGAGCGTGAAATGCTGACATGGCTCAAGGATTATCGCGCCGCCGCCGCCGGATTTCCGGCGCTGCATCTCGGCTATGGCACGCAGGATCGCTTCGCAACGACCAGCGAATTAATGGCCGAACGCCTGCCGGCCGCGCAAGTGGTGTGCGCCACCGGCGGCCACGATTGGACGACATGGCTTACGCTATGGCGGGAGTTGCTCGATCGCGGCATATTCGGATTCGGCGGTGACGCCATCGCACGGCACGAAGCTGCGGGACCTGATGAAAATGACCGTCGGCAAGCGGCCAACCTGCGCGACGCACCGGCGGCTTGATAACGATGACATCCATTTCCCATTCCAGCATCGCCGCCGCTCGCCACCGTTGGCGGCCGGCGCCGTTCATCAAGCTGTCGGCATGGTGGCATGCGGCGGGTGCCATCACGCTCATCGGCTTACCCGCCTGGTGGCCGTGGGTGCTGGGCGCGCTCGCCGCCAATCACGTCGTGTTAATCGCGGCGGTGATGTGGCCGCGCGGACGGCTGCTCGGCTCCAACGTCACGCGGCTGCCGAGCGCTGCCGCGGCGCGCGGCGAAATCTGCCTGACGTTCGACGACGGGCCGGACCCGCAGATTACGCCGCAGGTGCTCGACATGCTCGACCGCTATGGCGCGAAAGCCAGTTTTTTTTGCATCGGGGAAAAGGCCGCCGCATATCCGGACATCGTCAAAGCCATCGTGCAGCGCGGGCACAGCGTGGAGAACCATACGTTGCGCCATCCGCTCACGTTCGCGTTTTTCGGGATGGCAGCGCTGCGCCGTGAAATCGCGGCGGCGCAGGCGGCGCTCGCCGGTGCGGCCGGCCGCACGCCCTTATTCTTTCGCGCGCCCGCGGGATTTCGCAGTCCCCTGCTCGATCCCGTGCTCGCCGCATTGGACCTGCGCTACGTATCGTGGACGCGGCGCGGATACGACGCGGTTAGCCGCGATCCGCCGGCCGTGCTGCATAAGCTCACGCGCGGGCTCGCCGCGGGCGACGTGCTGATGCTGCACGACGGCGCGCGCGCGCGCACCACGGCAGGCGCGCCCGTCGTGCTCGCGGTGCTGCCGGCGCTGCTCGAGCAACTGCACGCGCGCGGCTTGAAGTCCGTCACCCTGCCCGGCGCGATTAACCCTGCGGCATCTCAACTGCCGGTCGCGGCGGCCGCATAACCATGCAACCGCTAGCCATCAGCCGTTACTCGATCGTCAACAGCCTGGGCAACAACGCCGCGGCAGTTGCCGGCGCATTGCGCGCGCGACGCTCGGGACTGGCGCCGTGCAATTTCGAAACCGTTACGCTCGACACCTGGATAGGCCAGGTCGCAGGATTGGATGCCGCAGGCGTGCGGCCCGATCTCGCCGACTACGACTGCCGCAACAACCGGCTCGCGCAAATGGGGCTGGAAGCGGACGCCTACGCTGAAGCAGTGGCCGCGGCGCGCGAAAAATATGGCGCCGCGCGCATCGGTGTATTCATGGGCACCAGCACGTCCGGCATGCTGCAGACCGAGCTCGCGTATCGCCGGCGCGATCCGGTCACCGGCGCCTTGCCGCCGGATTTTCGCTATGCGCAGACGCAGAATAGTTTTTCGCTCGCGGATTTCGTGCAGCGCTACCTTGGGCTGACCGGCCCGGCGTTCGTGGTGTCATCCGCGTGCTCGTCGTCGGCCAAAGTGTTCGGCCATGCGGCGCGCATGATGGCGGCCGGCGTGTGCGATGCCGCGGTCGTCGGCGGCGTCGATTCGCTGTGCCTGACGACGCTGTACGGATTTCATTCGCTCGGGCTGACCTCGCGCGCGCCGTGCCGCCCCTATGCGCTCGACCGCGACGGCATCTCCATCGGCGAAGGCGCGGGATTCGCGCTGCTCGAAAAACCGGGCGCCGCACGCGCGTCGGGCGCGACGCTGCTGCTCGGGGTCGGCGAGAGCTGCGATGCCTATCACATGTCCACGCCCCATCCCGAAGGCGCCGGCGCGAAGCTCGCGATGCGGCAGGCGCTCGCATCCGCGGGACTGGCGCCCGCCGACATCGATTACGTCAACCTGCACGGCACCGCGACCAAAGCCAACGATGCGAGCGAAGATCAGGCGGTGTTCGACCTGTTCGGCGGCGCAACGCCGGTGAGTTCCACCAAGGGCTCCACGGGACACCTGCTGGGCGCCGCCGGCATCACCGAAGCGATCATCAGCCTGCTCGCGATCGAACAGGGCATGCTGCCCGGCGGCATGCACACGCAGGCACTCGATCCGGCGCTGCGCTGCCACTATCTGACCGACAACCGCGACGCGCGCGTGACACGGGTGCTCACCAATTCGTTCGGTTTTGGCGGCAGCAATTGCAGCCTCGTCCTGGGGAGCGCCGGCTGATGCGCGTTTTCGTCGAGGGCGTTGGACTGGTCGGGCCGGGCCTCGACGGCTGGCAGGCGAGCCGGGCGCTGCTCGCGGGCACTGCAGCTTACGTGCAGCGGCCGACGGTGGTGGTTGCCAGCGACTTGCTGCCCGCCGCGGAACGCCGCCGCACCGGGCTGCCCGTCAAGCTCGCGCTGGCCGCGGGCCGCGAAGCATTCGTCAATGCGCAGCGTGAACGCCGCGACCACCGCGACCGTGTTCACGTCCTCATCCGGCGACGGCGAGAACCTGCACTACATCTGCTCGACGCTCGCCTCCGCCGAGCGCGAGATTTCGCCGACCCGGTTTCATAACTCGGTCCACAATGCGCCCGCCGGCTACTGGAGCATCGCCACGCAGTCGCAGGCGCCGTCGACGAGCCTGTGCTGTCACGATGCGAGTTTCGCCGCGGGCCTGCTCGATGCCGCCGCGCAGATCGTCGTGGACGGCGAACCGGTCGCCGTGATCGCGTACGATCAGGCCTACCCGGAGCCGTTGCATGCAGTCCGGCCGATCAGCGCGAACTTCGGCATGGCGCTCGTGCTGACGGCGCAACCTACCGCGCAGGTTTTCGCCGCGCTCGACGTGAGTTATGCGCCCGGCGCCAATGCGACACCCATGACCGATAGCGAGCTCGAGCATCTGCGCGCGACCGTGCCCGCAGCGCGCTGCCTGCCATTGCTCGCCGCGCTCGCAGGCGGAGCGCCGACGGTCGTGGACCTCGCCTATGGCGAACATCACCACCTGCACATCGAAGTGACGCCATGGCAGTGACCAAAGCAGAAATCGCCGCGCTGATCCCGCATGCCGGCGCGATGTGCCTGCTGGACGGCGTCGTGAAATGGGACGCCACGCATATCTGCAGCGTCAGCCGCAGTCACCACGACATGGCGAATCCATTACGCGCCGGCGGCGAGCTGCCCGCGCTATGCGGCATCGAGTACGCGGCGCAGACGATGGCCGTCCATGGCGGGCTCGCGGGTCTCGTGGGCGGCCAGCCGCGCGCCGGCTATTTAGTCAGCCTGCGCGACGTCATGTGCCGCAAAAGCCGGCTCGACAATCTGCCCGGCGATCTCACGGTCGACGCGACCCAGCTCATGGCCGATCAGGGACGCGTGATTTACGAATTCACGCTGCGGGTAGGCGCGGCGGAAATCCTGAGCGGGCGCGCCACCGTGGTGCTGGACACTGCGGCATGACATCTCACACGGGAGACCTCGGATGAAACGCGCGCTCGTCACCGGCGGCAGCGGGACCATCGGCGCCGCCATCTGCAAGCGGCTCGCTGCGGACGGCTGCCACGTCTATGTGCACGCCAACGGCAATCTCGCCCACGCGAGCGCGTGAGCGCGGAGATAACGGCGGCCGGCGGTTCGGCGCGCGCGGTCGCTTTCGACGTGACCTCGCACGCCGAAACCGCCGGCGCGCTGCAGGAATTGCTGGTGGACGGCGCGATCCAGATCGTCGTCAACAACGCCGGCATACACGACGATGCGGTGATGCCGGGTATGCGCCCGGACCAATGGTCGCGCGTGCTGGCCGTGTCGCTCGACGGATTCTTCAACGTGACGCAGCCGCTCCTGATGCCGATGATCGCCACCCGCTGGGGGCGCATCGTCAACGTATCTTCGGTCGCGGCGCTCGCCGGCAACCGCGGCCAGACGAACTACGCCGCGGCCAAAGCCGGCCTGCATGGCGCGACCAAGTCGCTGGCGCTGGAACTCGCGAGCCGCGGCATCACGGTGAACGCGATTGCGCCGGGCATCATCGCGTCGCCCATGAGCGAAGGCGCCTTCAGCAAAACGCTGATCGACCAGCTGGTGCCGATGAAGCGCGCCGGCACGCCCGATGAAGTCGCCGATCTCGCGGCCTATCTCGCATCCGACCGCGCCGGCTATATTTCCGGCCAGATCATCTCGATCAACGGAGCGATGATTTAAGCGCGCGACCACTGGTTCTGCCAATGAGCAGCAGCGGCAGACGGAACACGAACTCGACCAGCAGCCGCAGGTTCATCCAGATCAGGCGGGCGTTGTCGCGCAGATAGTTGAAATGCGAAACACCACCCTCGCCGGCGCTGAAATATCGGACCGGCGCCGGCATGCGAATCGGCCGCAGGCCGCGCCAGCACAGGCGCACCGCGACTTCCGGCTCGAAGTCGAAGTGCCGCATTCCGCGCCGCCGCTCCATGATGTCGCGCACCGGCGCGATCGGATAGACGCGAAAGCCGAACAACGAATCGCCGATGCCGCGCCACAGCGTCTGCAGATTGGCGAGGCCGTTCGAAAGCTTGCGTCCATAGACGCGCACCGCCGGCGCACTGGCGTCGAATATCGGCTGCCCGAAGATCACCGCATCCGGATTGGCGCGCGACATCGCGATAAAGTCGGGAATCAGCGCAGCCGGGTGCTGGCCGTCGGCATCCATCGTGAGCACGTGGGAAAAGCCAGCCGCCGCCGCTTCGCGCAGCCCGTGCAGCACCGCGGCACCCTTGCCCTGGTTGTAGGGCAGAACCAGAATTCTGACCTGCGCATCGTCCGCAGTCGCGACCAGCAGCGTCTGCGCGCTGCCGTCGGTGCTGCCGTCGATCACGACCCATACCGGTTGCCAGTAGCGGCGGGCGTCGCGCACGGTTTCCACCAGTTTCGCGCCGGTGTTGTAGCTCGGGATCAGCAGCAGATGGGACGCGGCTTGCTGAGTCATGCCACCGCCTTGGAATTGTGCCGGACGGATTCCGTGCGGACCTGCGCGGATCCAGCCATGGCCTCGTGGTGATAGCGCTCCATGTCCGCGACTGCGCGCTTGACGTTTCCATCCACTTCGAAGCGGCGGCCCAGCCGAACGCGATAAATCAAAGGAAAAGTCGGCTTCTTCAATAGCGGCCAGCCTTTCGAGAGAAACAGCGAATTGGTTTCGATAAGCACCGTTTGCACCGGTACGCCGGCGGTTTTCGCGATCAGCGCATAGCCGCCCTTGAAGTCATAACGGCTTTGCTGTCGCGTGCGCGTACCCTCCGGAAACATCAACAGCTGATTGCCGGCGCGCAACGAGACGACGGCTGACCGGATCATGGCCAAAGGCGGCGTGTCGCGGATATAACCCGCCAGCCGGGCGCCGCCGCCGAGTATGAAATTGTCCTGGATTTCCGTTTTCATGATGCACGTAATGCGCGGCAGCCGCGAACCGATCATCACCGCATCCAGCAGCGAAGGGTGGTTGGGTGCGATGATCATGGCGCCGTCGCCGCGCAATGCGTCCAGTGCGGTGAGGTCGAACTTGAAGATGCCGCTCGCCTTGAGCACCGCGATATATCCGCCGAACATCCGCATGGCCATATACTGACCGAACCGGCTACGGACGGTGCGCGGCACCAGCGGGTATATGAACATTGCCACCGTGCTCCACGCGGAAAATGCCACGGTAAACAGCAGCAATCCCCCGTACAGCACCAGGCATTCGTACGGAAATTTTAATACCGAGAAAAGACGGCTAAATCGCGTGCTGGTCGCGCTCCACGATGCTGGCGTAGCCGGTCGCATATTGAAGTCGGCCCGGTTCAGTTTGACTGCGCGGCTTCGTTCAAACAGACGCCTTCAACTTCCAGCAGCAAGTCCGCGCGGCAGATATCGGCCTGCAGGTACGAGATCGTAGAGGTCGACCCGAACGCCGCGGACAGGCAATCACGTACGGCCGCCAGATCCTCCGGGCGCCGCACATAAGCTTTGAGCATAAGTCGCTGCGCATGGCTTAAGACGTCATATCCCGCGAGGCGTGCGTTTGCGATCACCGCGCGTACGTTTGCGATGGTTTCCCGCGTCTGCGCCGCCGCATTGCCCGCGTGCAGCGTTGCATGCCCGACGACGCTGGAGGTGCCAGACACAAATAGCTGGTGTTCCCCGCCCGACTTTACGAGCATGGCGCGCGCAAATGTCGGGCTGCGCGGGCCGTATTGAACCGGATAATTGAATGCGCTGGTCTGACGCGGGTTCTCAACCAGCTGGCCCGCTTGTTTTGCCGCCAGAAAATAAACTATCAGATAGTCCCCGCGGCTGCCCAGCGCGCTCGCGGCGGGCGTGTTCGTTCCGATAACCCGCCCTTTGGCTGAAAAGGCATCGTGACGGCCCACGTTGAAGCGCACATAGCGCTCGAGGCCGTCATCGATTTCATTGATCTGCGGAATGTAATTCCACGCACGCAACAAGTGGGGATATCCGCGGCGGTCGATGAAATCGAAAATCCTGCTGTACGCGAGATAGCTCGCCGCATCGAGCTTGCAATCCAGTTTCACGCGCAGGCAGCCAAACAGCATGTCCGCATTGCGCGCAGCCGCAATCCCGTCTGCATTGTCGCGCACGACCGGCTGCGTGGAGGTCCAGACCTCAAACAAAGAGCCGTTATCGAATAACGGCATATCGACCCACGCGAACGGGCATTGCGTTGGAGTGTCCCGCGGCGCCTCCGCACCGAACGCGATCGCCCCCAGCAATCTGCCTTCGCAACGGGCCTGATGCAGGGAAAACTGCGCGGGCGACAGATAGTCGAGCGAAAACGATGCGCCATCCACCGCAAGGGAGGCTAGGTCGCTGTCGATTCGGCCGGAGGCTCGTGCAGAATTTGTCTGCGTTTTTTCCATGCGCTCAGCGTTCTGCGTGGGTTGAAGAGATTTCTGACGTAATAAACAAGCTTGAATGCGAACAGCCGCAAGGCGAGCGGCGTGTTGCGGAAAATATCGCCGGCCAGCACCGACAGCACGGCCTCCTGGATTTTTGCGTTGCCGGGGCCCATGAAGAGATCACGCAGCGTCGGCGTCGTGACGCGATAGATGAACCACGAAAATATTTTGGGCCCGTGATGCATTGAGCGATCGAAGGCACGCAGGGCACGCTTCGCCTGCTTTGGATCGTCGAGACAAGTCGCCACCGTCTCCGCGCCGGCGAATGCGCTTTGCATCGCGAACAGTACGCCCGTTGAGAATACCGGGTCGATGAAAGTGAAGGCGTCGCCCAACAGCAGGTAATTGCGGCCGGTGGCGCGCTTCACTTCGTATGAATAGTTGCCGGTCGCGGTGACGGGAGAGCACAGCTTGGCACTACGCAGGCGCTCCGCCAGTGCGGGGCACAGCGCGATCGTCTCGAGAAAAAATGTTTGCGGGTCGGTCTTGCGCGACTTCATATAGTAGGGCCAGCAGACCGCGCCTATGCTGGTCACGCCGTCGTATAGCGGGATAAACCAGAACCAGCCGTGGTCGAACCAGAACAGGCTGATATTGCCCTCGGCCTTGCCGGTATGTCGCGTCGCGCCCGAAAAATGGCCGAAAATCGCCGCGCTGTTGTGGACGGGGTTGCGCCGCTTCGTGCCGAATTGACTGGCGAGCAAGGTGTCGCGGCCCGATGCGTCGACGACGAACTTCGTCTGCCAGTTTTCTTCGCGGCCATCTTCGTGCCGGATGGCGACCGCAGCACCGTCCGCATTGAACTCCACTTTCGTCGCCCGGCAACCTTCGACCGCGACCGCGCCTTTATGCACCGCATTGCGAAACAGAATATGGTCGAACTCCGAGCGGCGGACCTGATACGCATAGGGGAAGGACTTATCCACCGCATTGGCGAAATCGAAAGTGACCGCCGCCGAATGCCATGGTGAAACGAATTCGGCGCCGTATTTTGGCATGCCGATGGTTCTGATCTCGTCGGCTACGCCAAGCCGCTCGAACAGCGGCATGTTGAGCGGCAACAGCGACTCGCCAATATGGAATCGCGGATGGCGGGCTTTTTCAATCAAAACGACATCGCGTCCGCGCTCGGCCAGCAACGCCGCGATCGTCGCGCCGCCGGGGCCGCCGCCAATGACCAACACGTCACTTTGAGACGCTGTTTGTTGCGCCGCGTGAGCGGATTCCTGCATGGGCTGACCCTCCCTGCGGGTAGTCTACAGGAGAGACTTGCATAAAATGTGTGTGACACCGCACATAGATGCGGTGAATCGGAAAAAAAATTGCCGCTGCGTGCGGCGCTGCTATCGATGCTGCGGGAACTGCGCGCGCAGGCTGCCGAGCTCAGCTTCGAGGTCGTGAATGCGTTCGAGCAGGGACACGATCAGCGCGACGCCATGCGGCTCGAGATCGAAACTCACGCGCAGGCGGCTGGCGGTGCGGATGGTCAGCAGGCACTTGCCGTTGAATATCCAGGGCGACGCTTCAGGATTCACCGGCGTGACTGCACCGTAATCGACGAGCTCGCGCACTTCCGATTCCGGGATGCCCGCGAGCTCGGCGAGCTGCGCCAGCGAGAACTGGGTGTCCTCGGTCAGCCACACCGCTTCGGTATGTTCTGATTTCACGTTTTCACCTCCGATTTGAAGTGGCCGCGCGGATTGAACGTGGAGCTCTCGGCGAGTTGCCGGAAAAGATCGCGTTCGCGTTCGCTTGCCGCGGTCGGCACGGCGACTTGGGCGATGGCGAAGAGATCGCCGCTGGTGCCGCCGGGTTTGGGCATGCCGCGCCCGGTGAGTCGCAAGTGCTTCCCGGCAGGCGTGTTGGGCGGGACTTTCAGCCGCACCGCGCCGCCCAATGTCGGGACTTCGACCGATGCGCCGAGCACGGCTTCCCATGGCGCGAGCGGCAGATCGAGATACAGGTCGTGCCCGCTCACGCGGAAGAGCGGATGCGGGTGCAAGGCAACATTGATATAGAGATCGCCATCGCGCCCGCCGTTCAGGCCCTTGCCGCCGCGGCCGGCGAGCCGCAGGCGCTGCCCGTCGGCGGCGCCCTTGGGGATGCGTACCTTGAACGTGCGCGGCACCCGCCGCAGCTGCCCTTTTTCGTCGGGCTCGGGCACGCTCAGGTTGAGCTCGACTTCGGTCCCGCGATATGCGTCCTCGAGCGAGATGTGCGCCGTCACTTCGTAATCTTCGCCCGCCATCCGGAACTGGCCGCCGCCGGGACCTCCGCGATGGCGACCCGACAGGCTCGCGAACAGATCCGCGAGATCGGCTTCGTCGAACGAGTAGCCCGAATCGCGGAACTGGCCGCCCCAGTCAGGCGGCGGCTGGAAATCTTCACCCGGCCGGTGGGTGCCGAGCTGGTCGTAGGCGGCGCGCTTCTCGGGATTCTTGAGCGTCTCGTAGGCTTCCGCGACTTCCTTGAATTTCTCCTCGCCCTGCGGATCCTTCGATACGTCGGGATGATATTGATGGGCGAGCTTGCGATAGGCTTTCTTGATGTCGTCCGCGCTCGCGCCGCGCTCGACCCCGAGGATGCTGTAGTAGTCCTTGTATTTCATGGGCGGTGCTCAGCGGTCACAAGTGAAAACGGAAACGGCTTCAGCCGGGACGACGCCAAATTGTGCCGGGCGCCTGCCCAGCCCTCCGTGCGCTGGCGTACCGAACAATGGAATACGCATATCTGTGATCGGCCTTTCCTGTTGGACGCCCGCGGCGTGCGCGAGTTGCGGCCGAAATTGCGCCTGCCGCTCCGCCGCCAGACAGCACTTGCGCGCCGCTAGCGTTTGATCCCGGACAAATCCTCGAACAGCAAACCCATGGACGCATTGTCGAACTCGGCGCGGCCGGACGAACACAGTGCAGCGAGCATCTGCGCGCCGAGCGCGGTGACGGGCATGTACGAACCGCAGGCGACACCCGCGCCGAGAGCGAGCTTGATGTCTTTCAGCATGAGGTTCGAGCGAAAGCCCGGCGCCAGCGTGCCGTCGAGCAGGCGCTTGCCGTGGTTTTCGAGCACGAAGCTCTTGGCGGTGCCGCCCAACAGCGCGTCGCGCACCTTGTAAGGATCGATATTCATTTTTTTCGCCAGCGCGAAAGCCTCGGCGACACCCATCATCGTCGCGGTGTTGACGAGCTGGTTGCACGATTTGCACAACTGGCCGGCGCCGCTCGCGCCGATATGCGTGAAAGTCTTACCGATCGCCTTGAAGACCGGCATGCAGCGCTCGACGATTGCCGCGTCGCCGCCAATCATGCATGACAGCGTGCCGTCGATCGCGCCCTTGGGCCCGCCGCTGATCGGCGAATCGATGAAGTGCGCGCCCTTTTCGGTGATGCGGCGCGCGAAGTCGACCGTCGCGGTAGCGGAGATGGTGCTGCAATCGATGACTACCGCATCTTTCTTGATTGACTCAATAACCCCATCATTTCCGAACAGCACTTTTTCGACATCGGGCGTATCGGGCACGCACAGCAGCACGACCTCGGTCGCACGCGCTACGCCGGCGGGCGATCCACCGTCGCGTGCGCCGGAGGCCAAGAGTTCGTCGACTTTGCCACGACTACGATTGTGCACCGTGACTTTGAATCCCGCTTTGAGCAGGTTCTTGGCCATCGCCGCACCCATGATGCCCAGTCCGATGAATCCCACCGGCGTGTCAGTCGTCACTGTCATACTTGTTTTCCAATCATGAATTAAAAGCGAGTTGACAATGTAGAGCCTCGCTCATCAATATACAAGCGAAACTCCCGCCCCATCTTCCGGCCCCAATGAAAAAAAATGTTCTGATCCTGCTCGTTGCTTTGTTGTTCGGCCTGATGGCGCAGATGCCGGCGAACGCACAGTCTTATCCCGCGAAATCAGTGCGCATCGTCGTCGGCTTTACGCCCGGCGGCGTAACGGATGTGACCGCGCGCATCCTCGCGCAGAAATTGACGGAGCTCTGGGGACAGACAGTCGTCGTCGACAACCGGCCCGGCGCGAGCGGCATCATAGGCGCCGAGGCGGTTTCGAAAGCGCCATCCGACGGCTATACGCTGCTGGTCGCGCCGCAGACGAGCACGTCGGTCGCGACGACGCTTTATCCTAAGCTGCCGTACGACGTCGTGCGCGACATTCCGATCATCACCGTGCTCGGCTCGTCGCCGCAGCTGCTCGTGCTGCACCCGTCGCTGCCGCCGCGCTCGTTCAAGGAATTCATCCCGTTCGCCAAAGCGAATTTCAAAACACTGAGCTTCGGCTCCGGCGGCCTGGGCTCGACGCCGCATCTCGCCGGTGAGCTCCTGAACCTGTCGCTCGAAATAAAAATGGTGCACATACCGTATAAAGGCGAAAACACCGCGGTTGCCGACGTGCTCGGCGGCCAGCTGCCGCTCATGTTCTCGAGCCTGCCCGTCTCGCTGCCGCTGTCGAAATCGGGCAAGCTGCGCGCGCTCGCGATCACGAGCCCGCAGCGCTCGCCGCTCGCGCCCGAATATCCGACCATCGCCGAATCGGGTATTCCGGGGTTCGAAACCGCGACCTGGGTCGGCCTGCATGCGCCCGCCAACACGCCCAAAGACCTCATCGTGCGCATCAACGGCGACATCATCAAGGTCCTCAATCAGCCCGACACACGCGAACGGCTGGCGCAACAGGGCATAGACCGCGTCGGCAATTCGCCCGATGAAGCCGCCGCCTACGTCAAGTCCGAAATCATCAAGTGGGCGAAGGTGATCAAGGCGGCAAACGTGCGCATCGACTAGCGCGTTTCGCACGATGACTCTCACCGAACTGCGCTACATCGTCGCGCTCGCGCGCGAACGGCATTTCGGCCGCGCCGCCGAGAAATGTTTCGTGAGCCAGCCAACCTTGTCGGTCGCGATCAAGAAACTCGAGGAGGAACTGGGCATCACGCTGTTCGAGCGCCATACGTCGGACGTCAGCGTGACGCCGCTCGGCACGCGCATCGTCGAACAGGCGCAGCGCGTGCTCGAAGAAACTGCCGCGATCAGGCACATCGCCGCCCAGGGCAAAGACCAGCTCGCGAGTCCGCTGCGCGTCGGCGCAATCTACACCGTTGGCCCGTACCTATTGCCGCAGCTGATTCCGATCATGCACAAGCGCGCGCCCAACATGCCGCTCCTGCTCCAGGAAAACTACACCGTGAAGCTCGGCGAATTGCTGCGCAGCGGCGAGCTCGACGTCGCCATCCTGTCGCTGCCGTTTGCGGACACCGGCATCGTCACGCGGGCGGTTTACGACGAGCCGTTCCGGGTCGTGATGCCGGCGAACCACGCGTGGAGCCGGAAAGCCAAAATCCCGGCCGCGGAGCTATGCAACGAAACGCTGCTGCTGCTGGGCGCGGGCAACTGTTTCCGCGATCAGGTATTGCAAACCTGCCCGCGCATGAGCGGCAGCGGCGCGAGCAACATCCAGCAGGCGCTCGAAGGCAGCTCGCTCGAAACGATCCGCCACATGGTCGCCTCGGGCGTCGGCATCACGGTCCTGCCGTCGACGGCGGCGGAAAGCAAATCCGCCGCAAGCCCGCTGGTTGCGGTCAGGCCATTCGGCGCACCCCAGCCCAGCCGCCGCATCGCGCTCGCGTGGCGCGCGAGTTTCCCGCGTCCCCAGGCAATCGAAGCGTTGAGGCTCGGCGTGCTCGCCTGCAAGCTGCCAGGGGTGACCTTCGTTTCAACCGCATAGCGGCCCGCCTCACCTTCCGTTTGCCCCGAAGCAAATCGCCTTGGGGGACAAGGGGGAGAGCAAGCGTAGCGGCGAGGGGGCACCTGGAATGGGTCTCTTCACGACGATTGTTCTTGTTTTAACCCATCCCCACCTCTGGTCCTCCTTTTGAAGGGGAGGAAAAGTACGTGATAGCTATAAGCTATCGTTTGTATTGGAATAATCCATTGGATCAATCGGCAGTGCACTCCTAAGATGGCTTCCGTGGCAGCACCAAACCATGTCAACCATCAACAGGAGAAACATATGAAACCGGAATCCGTAACCATCAAGAACCTGGAAGCAGCGTTCGCGGGCGAGTCGATGGCGCACATCAAGTACCTGTACTTCGCGAAAATCTGCCGCGCCGCCGGCGACGTCGAGTCGGCGAAGGTGTTCGAAGAAACCGCCGCGCAGGAAGTGCAGCACGCGTTCGGTCATCTGGACCTGCTCTTCCCGGCCGCTGAAATGACGCCGGCCAAAGCGTTGGAAATGGCGATCGCGGGCGAGACCTACGAGTACACCGAGATGTATCCGCAGTTCCGCCACCTCGCCGAGCAGGAAGGCAACCAGCAAGCCGTGGCGGAACTGGACGAGCAGATCGTGGAGTCGAAAGAGCACGCGCAGCGCTTCCACGCGACGCTCGCCAAGGCCGCCAAACGCTTTGCGGCGCTGGCCAAAGTGGAAGAGCGCCATGCGAACCAGTATCGCGCGACGCTGGCGAAAATCGCGGCCTAATCGTATTCAATCAGGAGACTCGACATGAAGAAGTGGCAATGCATAGTTTGCGGCTATACCTACGACGAAGCGGCCGGCGATCCGGAGCACGGCATCAAAGCGGGCACGCGCTGGGAAGACGTGCCCGCCGATTGGGCCTGCCCCGACTGCGGGGTCGCGAAAGCGGACTTCGAAATGGTCCTGCTCGCCGCCTAGCGCAGAGCTTGCAGTAGAATAGCTGCCCCAGCTTTGCCGGCCGCGCGGCCGGCAAAGCTGTTTTCACTCCACCCAGTCACAGATCGGCTTACTTCATGGATCCTATCGTTATCGTCGGCAGCGGGCTCGCCGGTTACAACGTCGCGCGCGAGCTGCGCAAGCTCGACAAGGAAACCCCGCTCACGCTGATCTCCGCCGACAGCGCGCACTTTTATTCGAAGCCTATGCTGTCGAGCGCGCTGGGTTCGGGCAAGGCGCCCGAGGCGATTGCGATGAACACCGGCGAACAGATGGCCACGCAGCTCAACGCGACGGTGCGCGCGCACGTGCACGTGACCGCCATCGAGCCCGCGCGGCACGCGGTGCACCTGTACCAGGAAACGCTGCGGTACTCGAAGCTGGTACTGGCGCTGGGCGCAGACCAGATCAGGCTGACTATCGGCGGCAATGCCGCCGAAAGCGTGATGACGGTCAACGATCTCACTGATTACACCCACTTCCGCGCGGCGATTGCCGGGAAGCAGTCGATCGCGGTGATAGGCGGCGGCCTCATCGGCTGCGAATTCGCCAACGACCTCACCACGGGCGGCTTCGAAGTCAGCGTGATAGACATCGCGCCGCAGCCGCTGTCGCGCCTGCTGCCGGCGGCAGGCGCGGCGATGTTGCAGCAGAAGCTTGCCGCGCTCGGCGTCGCGTGGCATCTCGGCACCAGCGTCAGCACCATCGACAGCGCCGGCGATAAGGTTCGGCTCACGCTCGCGAGCGGGGCATCTTTCGAGGTCGACGCAGTGCTGTCGGCGGTAGGGCTGCGGCCGCGCATCGCGCTCGCCCAGGCCGCGGGACTGGCAACCAACCGCGGCATCGTCGTCGGCCGCCACCTGGCGACCAGCGACGCCGACATTTACGCGCTCGGCGATTGCGCGGAAGTCGCGGGCCTCGTGCTGCCGTTCGTGATGCCTATCATGCACTCGGCGCGCGCGCTGGCCGCTACCTTGGCCGGCAAACCTACGCCCGTCGCTTACCCCGCGATGCCGGTGCTGGTGAAGACGCCCGCCTGCCCCACCATCGTCTCGCCGCCGCCCGGGGGGGCCGACGGCGAATGGATCGTCACGGCCGACGCCGACGGCGTCAAGTCGCTGTTCCAGGATGCGTCTGGGAAAATGCTCGGCTTTGCGCTGAACGGCAAGGCCACCGCGGAACGCGCCGCGCTCGCGCCGCAACTGCCGCCAGTACTGCCCTGACGCCGACCGGCACGTTCAGTCGCGCCACTTGTGCTCGTCCATGGTTTCGTCGGCGGCGACGATTGACCGCGCGGCGAGCCGCCGCTTGTTGCGCCGGAACTCGAGCTGCTCTTTGATGACGCGTTTGCCGACTACCAGCATGACAACCAAGGCGAGCACCAGTGCGGCGACTGCGCTGCCGGTCCAGAAATCGCGACACGCGGCCGCATGCATGTCGCTCTCGATGCAGGATCGCGCGTAGCTTAAGAATGCTCTTACCTGCAGGAAATACGGCTCGAGAAACTTGATCGCTTCCATGCCGCAATACTGGAGATGGGATGCGCTAATTAAACCGCAAATCTATGCGACTGTCATGCGCTACGCACCCGCGGCCAGCAGCGGGCGAGCGTGGTTTCGACCCAGGCGAGGTCCGGCGCGAGCGTGCTGTAATGGATTCCGGTTGCAGTCTTGTCGGCGCTCTTGTTGATGCGGTGCAGCGCCGCTGACCGCAGATTGGCGTCGTTGATCGCGTAACCCGCGCGTTCGTAGCGCTCGGTCTCGATGGCGATTTCTTCGCGCGGGCCGTTGCCGAACCAGATCCACTGCGCAACGAAATCCTGCGCGAGTTTTTCGAGTTCCTGAAAATCGGCCGCTGGAATGGTTTGCGGAGGATCGATCGCGCGGTATTCCGGCGCGGCATCCCGCGGTACCCGCCATGCGCGGCTCCATTCGGCGGCGCCCTCGGTCGTCGTCAACTCGATCAAATCCGCGGCGGCATCGCGCGTAATTCGAAACAACGCATCTTCTTACCCGGTCAGCACGTAACCGCGGCACTCGTCGCGCCCGGTGCGGACCATCGCGACGGCAAGCGCAAGCGACCCGTCGGCATTGGTGTGTATGGCGATCTGATGACCCGGGCCGGCGGCGGCAATGTTTTCGACGTTCTGCGCAGTGAGCGCGCCACGAGCAATCGTTGCACTGCCGCGCACGCCGCTGCCCGTATCGACCCATTCAACCGCCACGGCCAGCTCTGGGAAATCGGCGGATGCGAGCGCAAACGGCGGAAACGGGATGCCGCCCGCGACTTTGAGATCGTAATGCAGCAGGTCCGCAGCATGCTGCTCATCGACACCGTCCGCGATACCGTGTTCCGCGAACAGCAATTTCAGGCGCGCATTGAACGCCGCGAGCTGCAACGGTTCTCCCGTCACCCGGAACACCACATGAGTCAAAGTCGCGGTCATCGCCCTGCCTCTTTACGGAAGCATGCCAGTCCCGCGATGAGCGCGCACGCGCCGATGGCCGCGAACGCGATCGCGTAGCTCGCGGTCGCCGCGACGATGGCCCAGAAGATAAACGGCCCCACCACTACGCCGAAGTAAGTCATGCCGAGCGTCGCCCCGGTGGCCTTCGCGATGTCGCCGCCGGGCGCGATGCGCGCGACTTCCGCGACGAACACGCCGTTCCAGCCGATCGCGCTGGCGCCGAACACGACCGCGAGCGCGACTATGCCCGCATACGGCCAGGCCGCCGAGACCTGGGTTATCGCCAGGGCGCAGGCGGCCATCAGAAGCCCCAGCGAACCGAGCACTTTGCGCGCGTTGCCGGCGAAATCGGCGACCGCGCCCCACAGGATGCGGCCGACGATGCCGGCGATCATCGCCGCGGAAAAAACCGCGCCGGCCGTCACCAGCGTTAGGCCAACGCGCTCGGTCAGGAAGACGACGAGGTAGCTCGTAAAGCACATTTGCACCGCGGCATAGGCAAACGAGATCAGCGCGATATCGCGCAACGCGGGCGCCGCGAACACGAGCCGCAGCAGCGCGAGGTGCGAAGTGTGTCCCGCGTGCGTTGAAGCGCTGCGGCCGGCATCGTAAAACTCGCGCTTCGGCTGCACGGCCAGCGCCATCAAAGCGCACAGGCCGCCGACCGTGACTGCTGATGCGCGCCAGCCGAAATTGACGATCAGCATCGGCACGAGCGCTCCCGCGATCGCGCCGCCGAGCGGCACGCCGGTCTGGCGGATCGACATGATGATATTGCGCAGGCGGTCGGGCGCGCGAGTCGACAGGATAGTGGAACTGGCGGGCGTGACCGGCCCGTAGCCGATGCCGAGCATGAACGCGCCGATCACGCACACTACGGGGGAGGCCATCGCGAACAAAGCGATACCGCCGGCACTCCACATGAGCGCCTGTTGGCTCACGCGCAAAGGCCCGTGCCGCGCGACCAGCGCGCCGCCGCGCGGCGCCGACAGGCTGGCCGCGACGTACATGAGGGTAATCACGATGCCGATCGCGCTGGCGCTGACGCCGAGATCCGCCTGTGCGACCGGCGCCAGTATAGGCGGCGAAAACACGGCGACCGACACCAGCGCCTGCACGAGCGTGGTCAGCGCAATCGCGACGACGAGCGCGCGCGTATCGGTATTGGGCGGATTCAACGTCTAAGCTTTGGCGCCAGCATCGAGCGCCTGACTGATATCCCACAGAATATCGTCGATATTCTCGATGCCGATGGAGAGCCGGATCATGTCGGGCGTGACGCCTGCCTTGACCTGTTCGTCTTCCGAGAGCTGGCGGTGCGTGGTGGACGCCGGATGGATGACCAGCGTTTTGGCGTCGCCGACATTCGCAAGGTGGCTCATGAACTGGGCGGCCTCGATGAATTTCACGCCGGCCGCGGCCCCTCCTTTGATGCCGAACGTCATCACGGCGCTCGCGCCCTTGGGCAGATATTTCTGCGCGAGCGCGTAATACTTGCTGCTCTTCAGGCCCGGATAATTGACCCACGACACGCGCGGATGCGCTTCGAGAAACTGCGCGACCGCGAGTGCGTTCGCGCAATGCCGGTCCATGCGCACGTGCAGCGTCTCCAGTCCCTGCAGCAGCAGAAATGCATTGAACGGCGACAGCGCGGAGCCCAACGTGCGCAGCGTCTCCATGCGCGCTTTCATCGTGTAGCCGAAATCGCCGAACGTTTCATAGAAGCGCACGCCGTGATAGCCGCGCGACGGCTCGGTCATGTCGGGAAAATTGCCGTTGTCCCACGGGAACTTGCCCGATTCGACGATCACGCCGCCCATAGTCGTGCCGTGGCCGCCGATGTACTTGGTCGCCGAATGCACGACGATGTCGGCGCCGAACTCGATCGGCCGGCACAGGTAAGGCGACGCGAACGTGTTGTCGATCATGAGCGGAATGCCCGCCTCATGCGCGATTTTCGCGATCGGCTCGATGTCGAGCACGTTGATCTGCGGATTGCCGATGGTTTCGGCGTAGAGCAGTTTGGTCTTCTTCGTTATCGCTTTCTTGAAATTCTGCGGATCGTCGGGATTGACGAACGTGGTATTGATGCCGAGGTTGCGCAGGTTGACTTCGAACAGCGCATACGTGCCGCCGTAGAGCGTGCTCGCCGAAACGATTTCGTCGCCCTGCTTGCACAGCGCGAGCACCGCGGTCGTCTCTGCCGCCTGCCCGGTGGCCAGGGCGAGGCCGGCGCGTCCACCCTCGAGCGCCGCCATGCGTTCCTCGAATACGGCGGTCGTCGGATTCGATATGCGCGTGTAGACGTTGCCGAACGTCTGCAGGTTAAAGAGGCTCGCCGCGTGGTCCGCGCTGTCGAACACGTACGAGGTCGTCTGGTAGATCGGCACCGCGCGCGAACCGGTCGCCGCATCGGGCAGCTGCCCCGCGTGCAGGCACAACGTTTCGATACTGAATTTTCTGTCGGGCATCTACGACTACTTTAGCTTCTGTTCAGCCGCCGGTAAATTTCACGAATACCATCACTGACCACGGGTTCGCCACATAGAGCGCGGCGGGCACTACGCCGAGCAGGCACTTGGGGCCCTTAAATTCCTTATAGTAGCCGAGCACGCACGCCGCCAGTCCTGCCATTGCCAGCCACCATCCCGCGATAAATCCGCCCGCCTGCACGCCATTGCGCTGCGTGTAGAGCTGATTCGGGTGGGCGGGCAGATCAGGCACGAAGAACGCGGCGTAAGTGAGCGTCGCGATGAAAATCGCCCATGCGACGAGTCCGGCGATCAGCCCCCAGGACACGTATTGACCGCAGTTCAAGTTTTTCATCGTCCTCCCCGACTCGGTTTGAAGCTTCCCGCTGCATTTCTTGTTCTTCAGCTGCTAACGCACAGTCTCCGCACGGCGCGCGGAAATCACGCCGGTGTTTACGCCCGCCCAGTTAAGACCGCCAAATAAGCGCGCGTATTCGATTTTCACGCAGCGGTCCATCACGACGTCGAGCCCCGCCTTGCGCGCTTTGTCCGCTGCCGCTTCGTTGACGACGCCGATCTGCATCCACAGCGCCTTCGCGCCGATCGCAATCGCATCCTCGGCGAGCGGCACGATCTCCTCGCTCTTGCGAAAGCAGTCGACGATGTCGACCTTCTCCGGTATCTCCGTCAGCGATGCATAACATTTCTGGCCGAGCACTTCCTGGTAGGCAGGATTCACCGGAATCACGCGATAGCCGTGATCGAGCATGTACTTCGCCGCGAAAAAGCTCGGCCGGTACCAATTTGCCGACAGGCCGACCATGGCGATGACATGATTCTCTTTGAGAATGCGGCGCAGCGTGGGGATGTCGTCCATACGCGGGGAAGTATAACCCTGGCGGCCGATGCCACGCGGCGCAGCGATAATTTTTCATCATTCCCGCGCAGGCGGGAATGACGGGTTTTTCTGTTTCAAACTCATTCAGGCTTTGCGCCCGAAGCCTTAATGACCTTCGCCCATTTTTCGATATCCGCACGCAGTATCTTTCCAAACGCTTCCGGCGAAGTCGGCACCGGCTCGAGGCCCTGCACGCCGAACTGCTCCTTGATGGCGGCCGACCGCAACACCGCGACCGTTTCCTTGTGCAGCTTTTCCAGGATCGGCTTCGGCGTGCCGCCCGTGACGAGCATGCCGTACCAGCCGCTGCTCTCGTAGCCGGGCACGCCCGATTCGATCACCGTCGGCGTATCGGGAAACATGTAAAAGCGCTTGGCCGTCGTCACCGCGAGCAGGCGCAGCTTGCCGGCTTTCACGTGCGGCAACGCCGTCGATACGTTCGACATCAGCATCTGGACCTGTCCGCCCAGGAGTTCGGTCATCGCTGGCCCCAACCCCTTATAAGGAATGTGCAGCATGTCGAGCTTCGCCATCTGCAGAAACAGCACGGTGACAAGATGGCTCGTGCTGCCGATGCCACCCGAGCCATAGCTGATCTGCCCGGGTTTCGCCCGCGCGAGCGCGATCAATTCGGTCATCGACTTCGCGGCGACCGCCGGATGCACGACGACGATGTTGGGCTGCTCGCCGACCATCGTCACGGGCGCCAGGTCCTTCAACGTGTCGTAGGGGAGCTTCGGATAGAGCACCGCGTTGACGGCGAGCCCCATGCTCGCGATCAACAACGTGTGACCGTCAGGCGGCGCCTTGGCGACGATATCGGCGCCTATCGTGCCGCCCGCGCCGCCGCGGTTATCGACGACGACCGGCTGGCCCAGCGCTTCGCCCAGGCGAATCGCGACGATGCGCGCGACGACGTCGTTGGCGCCGCCGGGTGCGAACGGCACCATCAGACCTGATGGGCTTGGTCGGATACTGCTGGGCTGAGGCGGCGCCGAAGAGAACGAGGCCGGCGCTTAATGCAACTGCAACTACGCTGCGTCTCATTCTTTGTCAGCGCCTCAATCCGTGATCTGCTTGACGAACTGCTCGACGAAGCCAAGCGTGACCTTGCGCATCTCGTCCGGCGTCAGGTTGCTGATCGGATGCGGCAGCTCGATGAACGGATGGCCGTCCATGCCTTTTGCGCGGAACGAATGCAGCGCCGCGTTCTTGAACGTCGAGGTCAGAAACACCGTCGCGGGGATGCCGCGTTTTTCGAACTCCACTGCGTCGTGCACACTGCACAACGTGCAAGACCCTCATCCGCCGACCGCGGCGGCGGCCACCTGCACCCTTTTCGCCATCGAGTCGAGTTGCGCGGCGGTTGCCGGCTTCGAGAAAGCTTCCTTCTTCTCGATGATGACCTCTTTCACCCCGTAACGTGTTTTGAGCTCGTGCGCGATCGTTTCCAGGATCACGTCGGCCTGCTCTTTGGTGTTGTCGATGAGCCCGACCACCTTGCCAACCAAGTCGATCGGCCGCGGGGCGAGCGGGATCTTGGTTTTGTTGCCGCCCGCGGAGGGGTCGACGAACCATAACTCTTCAGCCATGCATATCTCCTAGTTGATCTCGTATTTGCCGTGCACGGCGCGGCTCGTCTCGTTCCAGCCGTGACACACCGCGGTGATCGGGCCGAAACCGCCGGCGACGATCAGATGGAGTCCCGCGGGATCCTTGACGGCCTTGATCATTGCATTATCGTCATTAGGATCGACGCCCATGTGCACTGCCCGCTCGGCCCGCCAGTTGCCGCCGCGCTTCAGATTGCCCTGCGGGCGCGCCGCGAGTTCGCACAGTCGTGCATGCACCTGCGCGCGCGTCATGCCGGCATCGGCGCAGAGCTTCGCGTGCTGGGGGCTCATCGCTACAACCTCGTTCGACGCGAACCACATATTCCACGAGCCGGTCGACGTCATCGAATCCGCGATGCCGGTCAGAAGCCGCTCGGGCTCGGTGCTCACGTCGTCGAAATGCAAACGCGGGCATTCGACCATCGCCACGGTGATCACGTTGTCGTCGGGCTTGTAGCCGCGCGACACCGCGAGCGTCTCCCATGGCGTGCGCTCCATGTTTTCCGTGATGCACGCGGTATAGCGCATCGGCGAGCTGAATATCGTCGCCGACGCGAGGCCCGAAATCCCGCCGCCGAGATTGAGCAGCATCAGACGGATGGCGCGGCCGATCGCCACGTTGGCGCGAAAACCCGGGCCGAAGCAGCCGTTGCCGCCGTGCAGGCCGATCTTCTGCGCGTACGGGCCATTGACGATCATCATGGGCGCTACGCCGTGCATCGTGCACTGCACGCCGCCCATGTTGAGTTCTTCTTTAAGGATCTGCTCGAGGCCGCCGAACACGACCGGCAAGTACTCGGGCTTGCACCCGGCCATCAGCGCGTGGATAGCCACCGAACGCACCGTCGCCGTTTCCATCGCCGGGGGCACGCGTCCGACGACTTCATCGGGCTTGCGTTGGGTACCCGTCAGCATCCACTGGATGCGCTCCTCGGTCGGCGTGACCATCGGAAATCCATCCGACCATTCTTTCTCGAAGAAATACTCGAACTCGTCTAACTTGCCCAAATCGATTTGCTCCTAAAGCTCCGTCATTCCGGCGCAAGCCGGAATCCAGGGAAATGCTCACGAAAAGAGAATCTGTCATTCCGGCGGAGGCCGGAATCCAGACAATTCAATGCCGACTTAATGCGATCCTGGATTCCGGCGTACGCCGGAATGACGGCGGTTTTTTTGGCAAAGTGATTTTACTTCGTTTCCGATTCACGGTTTCGCGCGCAGCTGCGCGGTCTTCACAACCGCCGCGTATTTGGCGATTTCCGCCTTGATAAAAGCGCCGAATTCCTCGGGCGTGCCGCTGCCGGGTTCCGCCCCGCTCTCGATTAGGCGCTCGCGCAGGTCCGGGCGATTGAGTATGCGCAGGATCTCGCCATTCAGTTTCATTACGATGTCGCGCGGCGTGCCGGCCGGCGCGAGCACCCCGCTCCACTGGATCACCGAATAACCCGCGACGCCGCTTTCCGCCACCGTCGGAATGTCCGGGATCGCCGGCCAGCGCGCCGGGCTCGTCACGGCCGAGCCCGCGCAGGCGGCCGCTGCGCACGTTCGGCAGCGCTTCGAGCACGTTCACGAAACCGGTTTGCACGTGCCCCGCGATGATGTCGATCAGCGCCTGGCCGCCGCCCTTATATGGGACATGCACCATCCCGACGCCCGTTGCGCTCTTGAACAATTCGCCGGCGAGATGGCTGATCGAGCCCTCACCCGAGGACGCATAACTGAGACCGCCGGCGCGGGACGTGGCCAGCGCGATCAGTTCCTTGACGGACTTAGCCGGGATCGCCGCCGGCACGACCAGCACCAGCGGCACCGTCGTGGTGCGCGCGACCGGGGCGAAATCCCTGACCGGATCGAACGGGACTTTCGCGAACAATGGATTCACCACGACGGTGCTCGCCGTCGCCATCACGAGCGTGTAGCCATCGGGCGCGGAGCGCGCAGCCATCTCCGTGCCTATCGTGCCGGCCGCGCCGGCGCGGTTGTCGACTACAACCGATTGCTTCCACGCTTCCGTCAGCGGCTCGCTCAGGAGCCGCGCGACGATGGAAGCGCCGCCCCCGGGCGCGAACGGCGCTATCAGGCGGATCGGCTTGGACGGATAGCTCGCTGCCGTCTGCGCCCGGACGGTGCCCGCCGCGATCGCGAGCGCGGGGATGGCAACCACGGCCAGCCATGGCGGCTGCCATTTCGGGCGATTTCCCATTTCGGTGCGGCAGCTCCGGCGCGATGCAGTTGATGCGGTACTTTATCAGCAATGGACAACCGGTTGATTCGGTCGCCGTATGCCGCTCTCGCGAAGCTTAAAAAAATCTATCAAATTTGATAGATTTGCTTTCTCTTTTGCGCCGGATTTAAATGGCACAACGCGCGAAGCGCATTCCATGCAGGCCGCAAGTGTTGTTTACGCCGCTTCTCCGGTGACAGTAACGACGCGTAAATTCGGCGGAAGGCTTTCGCACACGGGACTAACCACACTGCGAGGAGAACACGATGCCGCTGGTCAGACACAAAATCAAACGTTATGGCTGGGTGCCCGACACCCCCGATCAACGCGACCATTTGTACGCCGCGCCGGTCGCGCGCATGAAAACGCTGGCAAGGCGAATCGACTTGCGGCGCCAATGCCCCAGAACCATCTACGACCAGGGCCAGCTCGGCAGTTGCACCGGCAACGCGATCGGGTGCGCCATTCAGTTCGAGCGCCTGAAGCAAAAACGCAAGCCCGATTTCATCCCGTCGCGACTCTTCATTTATTACAACGAGCGCGACATGGAAGGAACGATCAAGTCGGACAGCGGCGCCCAAATCCGCGACGGCATCAAGAGCGTGGCGAAGCTCGGCGTTTGCCCGGAACCCGAGTGGCCGTACGACATCAAGAAATTCATCACCAGGCCGCCGAAAAAATGCTTTACCCACGCTCTCAAATACAAGGCGGTGTCGTATCAGCGGGTCATTCAGACTCTGAATCAGATGAAGGGCTGCCTCGCGTCCGGTTATCCATTCGTATTCGGCTTTTCGGTCTACGACAGCTTCGAGGGCGATGCGGTGGCGAAGACGGGCATGGTGCCGATGCCCGCGCCGAAAGAAAAACTGCTCGGCGGCCACGCCGTGCTCGCCGTGGGCTACGACGACAAGCAGCAGCGCTTTCTCGTGCGCAATTCGTGGGGCAAGAGCTGGGGCCTCGGCGGTTACTTCACGATGCCATACGCGTACATGACGGATTCCAATTTGTGCGACGATCTGTGGACGATCCGCGTGATCGCGAATTAGCGCGCGCCAACGCCCGCCTGGGAGAACCCGATGGTTGACGTAACCCGCAAGAATGGAAGCTTTTCCGTCAGGGCGTATCGCGGCGACGCAAAAACGCTGCTCGCTTTCAACCTCGCCAAAGCCGGCACGAAGAACCTGGCGGGGTTCACGATCCAGTGCGAGCCGAATGGACTGGCGGCCTACTATATTTTCAACCAGCTGCAGTTCGAGAAACCCGGCAACCACACGCAGGTTGCGACTGAACCGGCCAACTCGAGCGTCAACGCGCCGATCCACAAATTCCGCTGGATCCATGTGCCGGGCTCCGTGCACCAGGGACTGAAACCATTCTTCGGCAAATACAAGTACACGGTGACGCCGCGCTACTTCGACCAGAATCGTTCGATGCTGCCGCTCAACCCCGCCCTGAGCGCCGCGGTGAGCATTGAGGTCGCGCCGTTTCAAAAAGGCAAGATCGCGATCGGCTTCACCCGCGGCTTTACGCAGTCGCAGGCGTTCGTTCATCACTTCGGCAAGACTGCGCTGATACGCCCGAAGAGCAAGGAACTCATCTTCGACACTTCGAAGCAATCCGGCGTCAACGCGGTGGGCGAGAAATACACGTATGCCGACGAATACGAATGGCTGGGCTTCACCGCGCGCGAGCGCGTCTTTGCCCTGCTCAACGAAGTCCTGGCCAAAAAAACGCTGCGCCTGGACATGTTCGCCTACGACCTCAACGAGCCCGACCTGATAGACGCGGTCCTCAAGCTTGCGAAGCAGGGCCGCGTGCGCGTGATCCTGGATAACGCGTCCCTGCACCACAGCACCAGCGCGCCGGAGCCCGAGGACGAGTTCGAAAAGCTGTTCACGCAGGCCATGAAAGGCGATGCGGCGATCCTGCGCGGCAGGTTCGGCAGCTTCGCGCATGACAAGGTGCTGATCGTGTCGAACAAGACCGCCGCCATCAAAGTGCTGACCGGCTCGACCAACTTCTCGGTGACCGGCTTCTATGTCAATTCGAACCACGTGCTGGTATACGACGACCCGAAAGTCGCCGCCACCTACGCCGAAGTGTTCAAGCAATCCTGGAACGACGGCGCGAAGAAGGACAAGTTCCAGCAATCAAGGTGGTCGACGGAGGTCTTCGAATTCAAGGCGCAGTCCACGTCCATCACCTTCGCGCCGCACGACGCAACGACCGTAGCCAAAATACTCGGCGACGTCGCCAAACGCATCAAGCAGGAAGGCACGAAGAGCAAAGGCAACGTGCTGTTCGCGGTGATGGCGCTCGATATCAGCACCAGTCCCGTCTACGACGCGCTCAACACCCTGCATGCCGACGAGTCCATCTTCAGCTTCGGCATCTCCGACACGACCAAAGGCATCCGCCTGTATAAGCCCGGCAGGAAAACCGGCGTGCTCGTGACCGGCAAGCCGGCAAAAACCGTGCTGCCGCCGCCCTTCAACCAGGTTCCCGGCGTCGGATTGGGCCACCAGGTGCACCACAAGTTCGTCATCTGCGGGTTCAACCGCGACGACGCGGTGGTCTATTGCGGATCGTCGAATCTCAACGACGGCGGCGAGGAAAAAAACGGCGACAACCTGCTGGAGATCCACGACAAGGACATAGCCACCGTCTTCGCGATCGAGGGCCTGGGGCTGGTCGACCACTTTAATTTCCTCAATCGCTACGCCGACGGCGGACAACCCGCCGCGTCCCCTCAGGCCGCGGCTGTCGCCGCGGAGTGGTTTTTGTCGACAACCGACCGGTGGACGCTGCCGTACTTCGATCCTGATGACTTGAAGTGCGTTGACCGGCTGTTGTTCGCCTGATGGAACGCTTTCATGAGAGCGTTGTAAAAATCTGTTCGGACGGGGCCTCATCACAAGAAATTCGCCGACCCAAAATGGCGCCTGCTGCGTGACGTCCGCCGGCCTCGCGGCGTAACGGGCTCATCGGCGCGGCGATCCGGATGCTGCTGAAAAAAGATCTGCACGAACGCTCTGCGGCCATCGAGCGCAGCGTCGGCGCGCCGGTCAACCTTAGCGCACCCGCCGCTGGTATAGCACCGGCCAAACCGCGGGTCGCGGTGTTCGTCGCCCACGGCATGGGCCAGCAGGTTCCATTCGAAACGCTCGACAACATTGCGGAAGGCCTCGCCCGGGCTGCAGGGAGGCACAGCGGCACTCCCGTCGCCGGCATCCGCGCGCGCACCGTCCAGATCGACGACATCAAGACCCAGCGCACCGAATTCGACATGAAGGATGCGGCCGGCGCCGACGTCGAAGTCCACGTCTACGAAGCATACTGGGCGCCCTTTACGGAGGGACAAATCAATCTGCGCGACGTGATGTCTTTTCTGATCCGTGCGGGGCTCAACGGCCTATTGAATTGCGGGTCGACATTCCAGCGCTGGCTGTTTGGCGGCGTGGTTTCGTTCGGCAAGCAAAAAAGCTCGGCGCTCATGCTCGCGGCAACGCTCGCCGCGGTGTTGAGCCTGGCCGTCCTCAACGCGGTCATCGCGCTGGCCGCCGGCGACCGGCTGCTCAACCCCGTCCTGCATGGCAACAACCCGACTGTCATCCCGCCGGCGACCTTCGATGCACTGACCAGCCTGACCGGTGCCTATCTGCTCGGGAGCCTGCTGGTCGGCGGCGTGCTGGGCGCGCTTTACTATGGGAAGCGCTCGATCAAGTCCCCGTCGACCAACAAATCCTGGCAGGCAGTTAACGCCTGCGCAGAGGTTCTGCTGTGGGCATGGGTGCCGTTCACCATCGCGACCGCGGTGATTGCCGCCCTGCTGCTCGGCACGCATGTTTTCCCGCCGGAACTGCTGCATTGCCGGTGGCTCAGCAAGGTGTGGATACTCGTCTGGGGCGCCTTGCTGGTCGCCTCATGGTTCATCCGCGGCGTGCTGGTCCAGTATATGGGCGACGTCGCCGCCTACGTTTCGGCGCACTGGCTCGATCGCTTCAACGACCTGCGCAGGAAAATCAAGGACGCCGCGTTCAAACAGGCTAAGGCCGTCTATTCGGTGCCGGACTACCAGCGCATTGCGATGGTCGGCCATTCGCTCGGCTCGGTCATCACGTACGACACGCTGAACGCGCTGATCAACGAAGACGTCATCGGCAAAGCGCAAGACCTCGCGGGCAACCCGCTCGACGTCGTCAGGCGCACGAAGCTGCTGCTCACGTTCGGCTCGCCGCTCGACAAGACCGCCTTCATTTTCGCGACCCAATGGGCGAACACGACCGCCACGCGCGAAGCGCTCGCGGCATCCCTCCAGCCTATGATCACGGACTACGTGCCGTATCGAAACATCAAGTGGATCAACGTCCATGCACCGCGCGACATCGTCTGCGCGCATCTCGATTTTTACGACGACGACAAGAATCCGCATGCGGCCGGGCGGACGGTCGATAACGTGCCCGATCCGGACGCGCTGATACCGCTGATCGCGCACGTCGAGTACCTGGCAGAACGAGACGTTGTTCGACAAGCTTTACGCGAATATTTGATCCGGACCGCCCGGCGGCAGAGCCGCGACGTTTCCGTCATTCCCGGTGTTATTGCAGCGCCCTTCCGTTGACGGGATTTATGTCGTAACGATTCGGCGTATCCGGCTTCGTGTACACCGTACGCGTGAACGTTTTGGCGCCGGCGGTGCCGAACTTGCTGAACATTTCTTTTTTAACTTTAAGTTAAGCAATATTCAGTATCGCTATGAGCGGCGGCTTATTTTCAGATTTTCGTCTCGCCTGCCTCGCCGGCGGCATGCTCATATCGACCTGCGCGCTGTCGGTGGAGAATTGCACCGATATCAAATCGCTGGATACCAAAGGCAGCGAAATTCAGTTGTTCGTCGAGAACGACATGCTGGCGCACACGGACAGCTATTACACCAACGGCATCAAATTCGGTATCGGAATACCCGGCGAGACGCTGTCGGAACTGTTTTGCAATTCGGCAAAACTTGCGCTGGCACCTTTTTCGAACGAGGAGGACCGGCTTCATTTCGGCTGGTTTGTCGGCCAGAATCTGTATACCCCAAGGAAAATCACGATTGCCGCGCCGCAGCCCAATGATCGCCCGTGGGCGGCATGGGCCTATCTAGGTGGCGTTGCGCAGCGCGTGAACAAGGAGAACACGAAACTCGATACGCTCGAAATCGATGTCGGCATGGTCGGCCCGCCGGCGCTAGGCGATCAGATACAGACCGGGTGGCACCGCCTGGTCGGCGCGGCGAAGCCGCTCGGTTGGGATAACCAGATTCCCGCCGAGCCGGCACTGTTGGTTTCGTACGTGCATAAGCACAAGCTCCGCTTCAACACGCCGTTCTTTGAAGTGATTCCGCACGCGGGCGCCACCGTCGGCAATGTCTTCACACTTGCGCGCGCCGGCGGCATCGTGCGATTTGGCATGAACATGACCGGCTTCGGGCCTGACACTATCGACCCGGGAGGCGCCATGCTGCAAAACACGCGCCACGCAGCCGATCCCGAAAGCCGCGGAAAATTCGAGATCTACGGTTTTTTCGGCTTCGATGGCCGGCTCGTGGGAAGGAACATCTTTCTCGAGGGCACAATGTTTCGCGACAGCGACAGCGTAAGCAAGCGCACTTACGTGAATGACGTCAGTATCGGCGCTTCGGTGCGATATCGGTGGTTGCGGGTTTCGTTGACCCGTATCAGACGCAGCGAAGAGTTTTACACGGCCGCGGGCGGGGGCGGTGGGCAGACATTCGATTCGTTAAATCTTGGTATCGAGTTTTAACCTGCTCCGGCGCTTACCGCAATGAACCGCGCAGATGGCATTCATAAGTTCGGCTTCAGGCGCTGGTATGAGCGTCAGCTTATCGAAAGTCACGCCTACCTCGTTACATGCTTTCTGAGCATGATCCTGGTGGCGGCGTGCGTCGAGATCTTCAGTCTCCGCGGACCCTTCTCCGAACGGCTGCTGCTGCTTGGGCTGCTAATGACGGGCGCTTCAGTCTGTGCTGCATCATGGCGCCGCTATCACGTCCTGATGGTGCGCGCTGAATGCACGGGCGAGCAGTCAACGTGCAAAGCGTGCCGGACTTACGGCAGATTCAAAGTCATTGAGCCGGCGCCGACGCGAACCGCCTCGTTCACTCGCAAACTGCTTTGGGCAAGCGACGAAAGCGACGCTCAGCTGAAGGTACATTGCCGCGTATGCGGGCATGAATGGCTGATCGAGTAATTGAGAGTGCCTGACGTGATTAAACACGCATGCTTTGCAGGCGGAGCTAATGAATGCAAGGCGCCCGTTAGATTGGGTGGCAGGCGCCACGCTGAACAACAGCCGCATCTGTAGTATCGTGTGACCACACTTCTGCAAACCCTGCAGTGCAGAATGATAAAACAAACGCTTTTACCCGTACTAACCGTACTCGCCTGCTTTGCTCACGATGCATCGGCAGCAGAAACCTTTCCCAATCGCCCGATTCGCCTCCTCGTCGGCTTCACGCCCGGCGGTGCTGCTGACGTTTCAGCACGCGTCATCACGCGCAAGATGTCCGAATCGCTGGGCGTCAACATCGTCGTCGAGAACCGCCCGGGTGCGGGCGGGAATATAGCGGCGGAGATCGTCGCGACCGCCAATCCCAACGGATACACCTTGTATTGGAGCAGCGTTGGCCCGTTGACCGTGAGCCCCGCCCTAGGCGTGAAGCTCCCCTACGATCCACTGACGGATTTCGCGCCGATCAGCATGGGCGTGCAGTCGTGCAACGTGCTGTCGGCGCGTCCCGGCTTTCCGGCGAACACGCTTGCGGAAGTCATCGCGCTCGCTAAAGCCAAACCGGGGCAACTGAAATACAGCACGCAGGGCATCGCTTCGACCGGCCATCTCTCGGGGGAACTCTTAAAATCGCTCACGGGCATCGACATCGTGCAGGTGCCGTACAAAGGCGGCGCCGAAGGCGTATCTGCGCTCTTGAGCGGCGAGGTCGAGCTCGGATTTCTGAGCGGGCCGAGCATCCGCGCGATCGGGCCTGGCCGCATCAAGACCATCGCAATTACCTGCGCGAGGCGGGACACGACGATGAAGGACATCCCGACGTTCGCCGAGGCGGGCGTGGCAAACTTCGAAGCGACGTTCTGGTACGGCTTGCTGGCGCCGGCGCGCACGCCCGCTGCAGTAATCGCGAAACTCAACCGCGAGATGACTGCCGCGCTTGCCGATCCGACCGTCATCCAGCAACTGGAAACCCAGGGTCAGATTCCCGCGCCGACTTCGCCGGAAAGTTTTGCGAAGACCATCCGCGATGAGCTGGCGAAGTGGAAGAAAGTATTTAACGCTACGGCACAGAAATAAATCAGGGCATGCCCCCGCCCCAGCCCTCCCCCGCGCACGTTCGCGCGCAAAGGAGGGAGCATTAATAGTAGCGCTCAGTCCGCTTTCAAATTCGCGGCCTTGACGACTCCGCTCCACTTCGCGATTTCCGCCTTGATATAAGCGCTGAATTGCGCCGGGGTGCTGCCCATCGGTTCCGAGCCTTCATGCACGAGCCGTTCTCTTATATCCGGCAGCGCGAGCACTGACATGGTCGCGGCATTGGTCCTGGCGACTATTTCGCGCGGCGTGCCCGTCGGAAACATCAGGCCGTACCATGCAGCAGTTTCGAATTTTGGATAGCCTGATTCCGCAATGGTGGGCACCTCGGGTGCCGCAGGCGATCGTGTCAAACTCGTCACGGCCAGCGCGCGCAGCTTGCCGGCTTTGGCGAGCGGCATCGAACTTGGCATCGTGCCGAAGTAGTAGGCGACCTGCCCGGCAATGATGTCCGTCATTGCAGCGGCGCCGCCCTTATAGGGAACATGCACGACATCGATTCCTGCGACGGACTTGAATAGCTCGCCGGCAAGATGCGTCGATGTGCCGGCGCCAGCCGACGCGAAGTTGAGGGTGCCGGGCCGGCTTTTTGCGTAGGCGACGAGTTCGGGTACGGTTTTGAACGGCAGGCCCGGATTCGCGACGAGCAGATTGGGAAACGACGCGATCATCGTCACCGGCGCAAAATCGCGCACGGGATCATAGGCAAGCTTTGGATACAGCGCGGGACCGACCGCGATAGGCCCGACGTTGCCGAGCAATAACGTGTAGCCATCGGGCGCGGCCTTCGCTGCAAGCTCGCAACCGAGCGTGCCGCCTCCGCCGGCGCGATTGTCGATGACCAGCGGCTTGCCGAGTTGTTCCGACATGCGCTGGCCGATGATGCGGCCGACGACGTCGCCGCCACCGCCCGGCGCGAAGGGCACGATGAAGCGGATCGGGCGGGTGGGCCAGGTTTCGGCTATTGCGGGTGATACTACGAATGCGGCAACAGTAATTAAAAGAAAATGCTTCAAGCGCCCCTCACCCTAGCCCTCTCCCGCAAGGGGAGAGGGAATTTATCAAACGGCTGCTGGATCCCCGCTTTCGCGAGGATGACGTACCCTGAAAATCCCAAGGCTCGCTACGCCTGCAGCACAGCCATCAACTGCTTCACTTTCGGCAGCGTATCGAGCGCCTTGATCATCGCAAGGCTTTCATTCACCTGCGATTGCGACAGGACGCCTGTCGCACATTCCTCGTACTTGCCTTTGAGGTCATCCCACGTGGCCGGGTCTTCCGACCAGCCGCGCGCATGCGAGCGCTGCGTCTTCAGCACTTTCCCGTCTTTCAGGCGCACGGTGAGCCGCATCTCGCCCCAATTGACGCCGGCCTCGCCCCATTGCCCGCGATGTTTCTTCAGATCGTCCGGCTCGACGACTTTCACGCGCTTCATCAGCGCCTGCACGTCGGGCCGGTTGACGCGCTCGTCGGTGTATTCGGCGACGCCTGCGCGGCGCTCGATCAGCGAAATCGCCATGCTGTACGGCAGACAGAAGCGCGCCTTGTGCGAATCGTTCGCCGTTGCGTACGGCGCGATCGTATGCATCTGCGGCGTGCATTCGAGCTCGATGACGTCGACCTGGTCGGCCTTGAGGTCGTTGGCTTTGGCGAGATCGATCATGGCGTCGATCGCGGCGCCCGGGCGCGGTCGAGCCGGGATGCATGCGCACGAGCGTCGTATTCTCGGCAAGCTCCCAGTGGTTGCCGAGGCTCTCGACCATTTTCTTCGAGACGATAATTGCCGACGCCGTTGAACGTGTCCGCCATGCCGAAGCGCGCATGGCCGTTCACGCCTTTGTCGTCGACGCCTTCGATGATGTCGGGATCCACTTTGAACCCTGCCTGCGCGAGCAGAACGGCGAAGATGCCGCAGCGCACGCCGTGGCCCACGTGAAAGGCTTTGCACATCGAGCCGACGTTCTTGCGCACGCCCGAGCCCTGCGATGCCGCGAGTCCGAACGCCATGCGCAATTTCAACTGGTCGAAATCCATCATGCGCGCGCCCGCCGCGGCGATGCCCATCGCGCCGAGTATCCCGTTCGGATGCCAGCCGTGATCGATCAACTGCGGGCGCAAGCCTTTGGCTACGCACGATTCGATCTCGAAGCCGACGATGAACGCGTCGAGCATGCGCGCGCCGCCCAAGTCCAGTTGCTCGGCGATAGCGAGCGAGCCGGGCACCATGCACACGCTCGCATGCGTGACGCTTTTGGTGTAGTCGTCGTATTCGAGTGCATGCGCGGACACCGCGTTGAGATGACCCGCGAGCGGCGAGGAGGTTTTGTCCTTGTGGCCGACTACGCTCGCGACCGGATTTCCACCCATCTGACGCGCCACTTCCAGCGAGATCAGTGCCGACGGATGACGCGAGCCGGCGATCATCACGGCTATCGTATCCAGGAATCGCAATTTCGCCGAGGCGATTGCCGCGGCCGGTATGCTGCCCGCGGGAACGTCAATTGCGAATCGCGCGAGTTGTTCGGTTACCCCCATCCGGCACTCCTGTTTGATTTGATTGATGCGAAATTCCGGGCGCACGAAGATAGCGGGAAAATTCAATGTGGCCGAAGGGAAAGAATCATACCGCAGAAAAGTTCGTATATAGTACGAGCGCTGGCTGTCGCCAACGGCCAGCGCCAAATTTCGGGAGAATCGCATGCCGGATTTTAAATTGCCGCTGTCGGGCAACGTCACGCAAACCATCAACCCGTGGACGATATTCTTCAATCCGATGGGCGGCCAACTTGGATTAATCAACGTCAATCTCGGCACATCATCCAATCCGCCGGTCGAGCAGCAAGTCCTGTCCGACGTCGCAAGTTATGGCAAGCAGCTCGGCCGCATCGAGGACGTGCTTGCGGTGCTGCTCGCGCATTTCCGGCCCGAGCGCGCGCTCACCGATGCGGAGGACAAAGCGATCCACGATCTAAAGCGGATGCTCGAAGACATCGCCGACGTTAAAAGCCGGCACGCTGCGACGGTCAGTCTGGCCGAATGAAATTTCGGCTTCGCCGCGGTTTCAGATTACAACAGTCGCCGGCGGCGCATCGGACTCCGATACATTTCGCTTTTCTCGCGTCGGTACTGACGATTGCCTATACTGAGAGAATTACCGCTAAGCCGCAGCGTTGATTCAGGCGTACGGGTTGGCAGCAGTGAGCGTCACTCTAAAAGGGGGATTTATGCGTAAATTGATTGCATTGATAGTTATCCTGGCCTTCGCACCCGCCGCCCAGGCCGCGGATATCGAATCCGGCAAGGCGAAGGTCTCCGCGGTATGCGCGGCCTGTCACGGGCCCAACGGGGTGAGCGTCAGCGACACGATACCCAATCTCGCTGCGCAGCGCGCCGGTTACCTTGAGGCGCAGTTAAAGCTGCTCAAGGACGGCACGCGCAAGAATCCGGTCATGAACGCGATTGCCGCGCAACTGAGCGCCGAAGACATCGCGAATGTTGCAGCGTATTTCGCCACGCAGCCCGGTGCGGCGGCGAGCGCCAAATCCGCGTTCCTGCCGAACCTCGCGAAAACCAGCGTGACTTTCCCCGAGGGCTACAAAGACAGCTTCACGAAGTACCACACGCTCAACTTCCCGGCGACGCGGCAGGTCCGCTATTACTACGGCAACAAGGCCGCGGTAGCGGCGGCCAAGGCGGGCAAGACGCTGCCGGACGGGTCGGTGCTGTTCGTCGAGGTGCACTCCGCCAAACTCGGCGCCGACGGCAAGCCCGAAATGGGCAGCGACGGTTTCTTCCTGCCGGAAAAACTGCTGTTCTACACGGCCATGTCGCGCGACGCCGGTTGGGGCAAGGACATCCCCGACATGCTGCGCAACAGCGACTGGAATTACGCCGTGTTCACCACCGACAAGCAGCACCGCGCCGGCGCGAACCAGGCGGAGTGCCTCGCCTGTCACAAGCCGCTCGATAAGGTGAGCTACCTGTTCACGTTGAAGGAACTCGCCGCAGCAAAGTAGGTATTCGTCAAAACGAAAACCGGCGCCGCTGCGCCGGTTTTTTTAATCCAGCAATGCAACTAATCGGACAGCAGTACCTACTGGGGTTTAATTGACAATGGCATAGAAGGAGCGCACTGTCCCGGCAGTCAGGCATCTACTTTCCGGGAGAGGACATGATCAAGATTGTCGTGATTGCGTTCGTTGCGGCAACTAATCTCATTTTCGAGAAGTCATCGGCCCAAACTTATCCAATCAAGCCGATACGTCTATTAGTGCCCTCGGCTGCGGGCGGGACGCCCGACATTCAGGCGCGCATTGTCGCGTCCGAACTTACGAAGCAGCTCGGCCAGCAGGTCGTCGTCGAAAACCGCGGTGGCGCCAGCGGCATAATTGGATATGAATACCTAGCCAAGGCGGCCCCCGACGGTTATACGCTTGGTTACTCAGCGTTCACGTTCATCACCAATCCGTCGACCTATTCGAAACTTCCGTACGACAGTGCACGCGATTTTGTACCCGTTATATTGCAGGTAATGGGGACGAACATCCTGACGGTATCGCCTGCGCTGCCTGTCAAGTCAGTAAAGGAACTGATCGCATTGGCGCGTGCTCAACCGGGCAAACTTTCATACGGAGGAATCGGCAACGGTTCGAGCCAGCAACTATCGTTGGAGCTCCTGAAAAGCATGACCGGCACTCGCATCGAGCATGTCGCATACAAAGCCATGCAGCAGGCGATGACTGACGCCATCGGCGGACAAATTGCGATCGTGTGTGAAAACGCGCCGTCGATCCTGCCGCACGTTCAGTCGCGCCGCCTGCGCGCCGTCGGAATCACCGGCTTGAAGCGCATACCAATCGCGCCCGAGATTCCGACGATTGACGAAGCCGGCGTGCCTGGCTACGAGATGGCGCCATCGAGCGGGTATATGTTTCCGGCGCGCACGCCGCGTGACATCGTAATTCGGATGAACGCAGAGATAAACAAGGCACTCAAATCGCAGGCCTTTACGGAGAAAGTCCAGCCCGCAGGCATCGAACCTAAAGGCGGAACTCCAGAAGAGTTTATCGAACACATTCGTCGCGAAACCGCGAAGTGGGCAGCCGTTATCAAGGCGGCCGATATACGCGCCGACTGACGCGGCGCACAAATCATGCGCTCGCCGTTCAGCGCGCCAGCGACTCCCAGACTCTCTTCAGCCGCTTAACCGAAACCGGGAACGGCGTGCGCAGTTCCTGCGCGAACAGCGACACGCGCAGCTCTTCCACCTGCCAGCGGAAATCTTCGAGTGCCGGCTCAGCTGTGCCTGCCTTGCGCAGCTTGTCGCTGCGCTCCTGGTAGAGCTTCGCGAATTCCGCGATGCTTGCCGCATGCTTCTCGTCGCGCTCGGGATTGCCCGGAAATTTGTCGAGCCGGATTGTCATCGCCTTCAAGATAGCGCGGCAGATGCTGGAGCTGTTCCCACGGCGTCGCGCTGAAAAATCCTTTATAGACGAGCCGCTGCAGCTGCGCGCGAATGTCCGCGGCGACTTTATTGAGCGCCGGCGGCACGTTGCCCAGGCGCAGGCTCGCGCGGTGATATTCGTCGGCGATCGCCGCGAACATCCGGCACGCCGCATCGCGCACGGCGGGCAGGCGCGTGCGCGCGCGCTGTTTCTGCGCCGCGTATTCGGTTTCGCTGCGCGGCAGCGTATCGTCGCCGATGAATGCGCGGTCGCAGATTGCGTTGACCAGATCGGCCTTCAGATCGTCGGCATTCGCCACCCCGCGCAATTGCATGACCGCCTGCGTGAGCCCGGGCAGCGACTTGTCGAGCTGCTTCATCTGCTCTTTCATCTCGAAGCGCAGCAGCCGAATGACGCCGGCGCGCATCGAGGCGTCCGCCGCTTCCCGGGTATCGAACAAGCGAATCGCCACGCTCTCGCCCTCGTCCACCAACGCCGGGTAGCCCGTGAGCCTGCGCCCGGCGCGCTCGAACGAAATCTGCTCGGGGACGTCGCCAAAATCCCATGCCGTGAGGCCCGTGCGCTCGATGCCGGGGTCGGCCTTGGCGAACGTAAGCTGCGCCGCCTGGCCCAGTTGCGCCTTGAGCGCCGGCAGATCGCGCCCTGTCGCGAGCTCGCGCCCAGCGTCGTCGATCACGCGATAGTTCATGCGCAGGTGGGCGGGAATGTCGGCGTCGTCCCAGCTCTCGGCGGAGATGATTTCACCGGTGCGCATTTTGACGTAGCGCGCCAACGCATCCTGCAACGACGCGGTCGCCGACGAGGCGTTGTCCTGCTCCTCGAGAAAACGCGTGACCTGTTCCTGCAGCGGCAACAATTGCTTGCGTATCGCTTTCGGCAGCGCCTTCAGGTACGCGCCAACCTTTTCGCGTATGAGTCCCGGCACCAGCCATTCGAAAGCGGTGGCGTCGAGCTGATTCAGGAGCGCCAGCGGCACCGTCACGGTTACGCCGTCGAGCGGATGAGCCGGCTCGAAACGATAGCGCAGCTTGAGCTGAACGCCGGCGACGTCGAGCTGTTCCGGAAACTGCTCGGCGGTGACGCCCGCCGCGTTCTGCCGCATCAGGTACTCGCGCGTCATGAACAGGAGTTTGGGGTTCGCGCGCTCGGCATCCTGCCGCCACTTGTCGAAACCGGCGCCGTTGTAGATGTCCGCTGGCACGATGTCGTCGTAAAAGTGAAAGATCGTCGCTTCGTCGACCAGCACGTCGCGCCGGCGCGCCTTGTGCTCGAGTTCCTGCACCTCCTTGACGAGCCGCTGGTTGTGCGCAAAAAACGGCGCGCGCGTCTCGTAATTGCCCGCGGTCAGCGCCTGGTTGATGAAGATCTCGCGCGCCTCGGCCGGGTTGAGCGGGCCGTAGTGCACGCGCCGCTTCGCGACGATGGTAAGCCCGTAAAGCGTCACCCGCTCGAACGCCGTGACCATCGCGCGGTCCTTTTCCCAATGCGGATCGAAGTAGTGCCGTTTGATCAGGTGGCCGGACATCGCTTCGAGCCATTCGGGCTCTATCTTCGCCACGCAGCGCGCATAGAGCCGCGTCGTCTCGGTGATCTCGGCCGCGACGACCCACTTGGGCCTGGCCTTGCGCAGGACCGAACCGGGAAAAATTGCGAACTTGATGCCGCGCGCACCCAGGTATTCGTCCCCGTCGTCGCTTTTAAACCCGATATTGCCGAGCAGGCCCGCCAGCAGCGCGCGGTGGATCTGCTCGTATGTCGCGGGCGTGCCGTTGACGTTCATTTTCAATTCGCCGACCAGCGCATGCAGCTGGCCATGGATGTCGCGCCATTCCCTGAGCCGCCGATGCGAAAGAAACGACGCATGCAGCTCGTCGATCAGCTTGCGGTTCGACTTCTTGTGCTTGACCGCCTCGCTGAAGAAATCCCACAGCTTAAGGTAGGCGAGGAAATCCGATCGCTCGTCGGCGAAGCGCTCGTGCGCCTTGTCGGCCGCGTCGGCACGCTCGAACGGGCGTTCGCGCGGGTCCTGCACCGACAGCGCGGACGCGATGATCAGGATTTCGTTCAGGCAGTTCTGCTGTTTTGCGGCGAGTATCATGCGCGCGACGCGCGGGTCGATCGGAAACTTCGCGAGCTGCCAGCCGATGTCGGTCAGCGCATTGCCTTCGTCCACCGCGCCGAGTTCCGCCAGGAGTTGATAGCCATCTGCAATCGCGCGCGGGTTCGGCGCCTCCAGGAACGGAAAACGCTCGACCTCGCCGATTCTGAGCGATTTCATGCGCAAAATCACCGCCGCGAGCGACGTGCGCAGCACCTCGGGATCGGTGAACTCGGAACGCGCGGCGTAATCATCTTCCGCATAGAGCCGCACGCAGATACCCGCCGCAACGCGCCCGCAGCGGCCGGCGCGCTGGTTGGCGGAAGCCCGCGAAATTTTCTCGACCTGCAGCTGCTCGACCTTGTTGCGATAGCTGTAGCGATTGACGCGCGCGAGCCCGGTGTCGATCACATAGCGGATGCCGGGCACCGTCAGCGAAGTCTCGGCGACGTTGGTCGCGAGCACGATGCGGCGCGCGCCGTGCGGCTTGAAGACGCGGTCCTGCTCTTCGAACGACAGGCGCGCGTAGAGCGGCAGAATCTCGGCGCCCTTCGGGTGGTGCTTGCGCAAAAGCTCCGCCGTCTCGCGAATTTCGCGCTCGCCCGGCAGGAAGACGAGCACGTCACCCGCGCCGGTGCGCGCAAGCTCGTCGACGGCATCGACGATTGCGTCCTCCATGTCCTGCTCTTCCTCGTCTTCGTCTTTCGATTTCAGCGGCCGGTAGCGCACTTCGACCGGGTACATGCGTCCCGACACTTCGATCACCGGCGCGGGCTGGTCGCCATTGGCGAAATGTTTCGCGAAGCGGTCGGCATCTATCGTGGCCGACGTGACGATCACCTTGAGATCGGGCCGCTGCGGCAGGATCTGCTTCAGGTAGCCCAGCAGAAAATCGATGTTGAGGCTGCGCTCGTGCGCTTCGTCGATGATCAGCGTGTCGTATGCTTTCAAGAGCCGGTCGCCCTGCGTCTCGGCGAGCAGGATGCCGTCGGTCATGAGCTTCACGTAAGTGTCGCTCGACACGCGATCGGAAAAGCGGATCTTGTAGCCGACCGCGTGGCCGAGCGGGCTTTTCAATTCCTGCGCCACGCGCGATGCGACCGTGCGTGCAGCGATCCGGCGCGGCTGCGTGTGGCCGATCAGCCCGTTGACGCCGCGCTTGAGCTCAAGGCAGATTTTAGGGAGCTGAGTCGTTTTGCCGGAGCCGGTCTCGCCGCAAATGATGACGACCTGATTGGCGTCGATGGCACGCGCAATGTCGGCGCGCCGCGCAACCACCGGCAATTCGTCGGGATAAGTCGGTTGCGGCAGATTGGCGAGCCGCTGTTGCGGATCGAAGCGCGATCGGGCCATGGGAGGGGCGCATTGTAGCGCAGGCCGCTGCGGCCGCAGGCGACCCGCACAGCTGCTGCGCGCTTACAAACTCCAGCGGGACCGGTGTGCATTGACGCGCGCCGGCGTATCCGCCGAAGAAGACCCGACTACTTCTTCGGCGTAGTTAACCGCAACCTTATGCGGCGGGATGCCGCCCTGCGCGGTCGGCGCTCCTCGCGCGGGCGCCACTCGCACCCGTCAGTCTTTCCCAGCCATGGCGGACGGAATCTTTAAACCGTTCCCATGCACTGTCGGGATAGCGCGCTTCCCAGTCGCGCCGCGCGTCGGGCTCGATCTCGTCCCATGTACGATCGTGGTAGCGGCCGCTGGTGTGCATGAGCGACCCGTAACGATAGGCAGGTGCGTATTCATCATACGTGCCGCCTGAACTCGCATAATGCGACTGCCAGTGCGCGCGGAAATCCGCGTCGTCGTCGCTGTCGTAGGCGTGATCGAGCCGGTCGGCTTGCGCGTCCGCGCGCCGCGCCTCATCGCGCCGCTTCGCCTGACGCCGTTTATCGTCGTCACGCGCGGCTTCCCTGGGAACCGCCGTCTCCGTCGTGTAAGAGATATCGTCGGCGCCCGCCAGTTCGAATACGTCTTTCGCGCGCGCGCGTTCTTTCGAGTCTTCGGTGTGGACCGAAATCAGGATGTTGCCTTCTTTCAGTTTGCCTTCGTAACGCTTGGCTTCGAACTCAGGAATTCCCATGCCGACCAGCGCGCCGATCAGGCCGCCCGTCGCGCCGCCGATCGCCGCGCCGGCGAGCGCGGCCATAATGGGCCCCGCGGCCAGGAAGGGGCCGATGCCGGGAATCGCCAATGTGCCGACTCCCGCCAGCCAGCCCAGCACGCCCCCGGCACCGGCGCCCAGCACACCGCCGGTCGTGGCGCCTTCAGGCGCTTTGGTGTTCTGCTCGTACGCGAAGTCTTTCGTGCCTTTGCGATCGGCGAACAAAACGGAAATATCGTCCGCCGAAAAACCCATGACCTTGAGTTTCTCGACGATATCGCGTGCGACTCCTTCGGATTTGGCGATGCAGAATACGGCGTGGCTCATGATAGTGTCCTTTTATGGTGAAGAGAGCGACACGGACCGCGCAAAGCCCGCGCGCTGCCCGGATTGATCACCCATCATAGGCGCGGCTTATTTCGTCGCAATCAGCAGGAATAGCAGGCGACTGTAGGACGTGCCGCACAAGCAGCGGTGCACGGCGCGCTAAAGCAGCGTCCCGTTTGTGAAGCCCACTCGTTTCCTCGGCGCCGCGTGCAATAGACAAAAAAAACCGGGCTGTAAGCCCGGTTTCTATCATCGCTAAACGATCAAATCAGAATTTGTACTGCATCCTCAGACCCCATTGACTGGCGTTGCCATTTGAGCTGTTGCCGTTGGCCGCCGCAAATTTACCGAAATACTCGGATTGCCAAGCTTTATTAGCAGCATAATTATTCCTCGGTTTCCGGCAGTTTTGCTCCGAGTGCGCGATATCGCGCCGGCTTGGCGAGCGCCGCCAGCCGCCTGGCCTCGGCATAAAACGCCGGAAGATTGCCGTTGAGCCGGGCGAGCATCTGCTGAAATTGCGGTACCAGCGTGTTGTAGAACGAAATCGATGCGAGCTTGGCATTATTGGGATCGTCGAGGAAGCGGTCGTAGCCGGCAAAGCCGCCCCACTCCTCTTTGAGCTGCTTGTAATCCGTGGTCAGCGCGGCAAACGCGGCAGATTTGCGCTCGCGCATTTCGGCGGGCGCCAGTTTCAGGCGATAGAGTGCGCCGATCTCGCGCCGGTGCTTGAGCACGAGGTCCGCAAACTCGCTGCGGCGCTGCTGCGCGCGCGCCATGTCGGCGCGCATCTTGTCGTCGCCGTGGCCCACCATCCAGCGCGCCACCCCTTCCACCTCGACCGCGACCGCGAACGACTCGTTGAACTCGGTGTCGTTCTTCGTGTACATGACCTGGTGGGCGAGCTCGTGAAAAATCAGGCGCGCGACCTCATATTCGGAATAATTGACGAACGTGTTCAGCACCGGGTCGTTGAACCAACCGAGCGTCGAATACGCAGGCACCCCGCCCACGTAAACGTCGAAACCCTCGGCGCGCAATTCATTGGCAAAATTATCCGCGCCGCTTTTCGAAAAATACCCGCGGTAGCCGACGCAGCCGGCGATCGGGAAACACCATTGCTCGGGCCTGATCGAAAACTCCCTGGTCGCGAACACGTTCCACACGACGAACGGCCGCCGCAAATCCGCGTAGCTGCGGTAGCTTTGGTTGTCCGGCAGCTTCAATTCGGTGCTGGCGTAATCGCGAATGCTCAACGCGAGCTCGAGCCGTTTCTTGAGCGGCGCCGGGGTCGCGGGGTCCGCAAGGATCTCGGTGATCGCCTGGCGGCTTTGCAGCAGGCTCAATTGTCCTTCGACCGACTGCATGTAATAGCCGAAGTGGCTGCAGCCCCCGGCAAGCGCTGCGACAATCAGCGCGATTAGCGCGAGCGCGCGCATGCATCACCATGGTCGAAGCATCCGTCGCGCAGAAACGCACAAACCTGGCGGGCGACGCGGCGCGACAGGAGCATCCCGGTGTGCGTGACCGGCAAATCTATGCTGTCGCATGCGGCCGCCATTTGCGTTTCGGCGAGCGCCACCGCGCCGTCGTTCGGCGACGGCAGATCGCGCGCGACCACGCGTCCCAAGCCGAGACTGCGCGTGCCGGCGATGATGCCGATTTCGCGTCCCGGAAAATGCCCCGGCTTTTTGAGCTCCAGCCATTCGCCGACACTGTGGCCGAGCATGCGGGTTCCCCACGTGGTGCGTTTCAGCACGCGCCCGGAATGCGTGTCCGCGTACGGCGTGCCCAGCATGACGACGCGGCCCGGCATCAACGCGGGATCGCGCTCGAGCATGCGCAGGATGATGAGGCCGCCCAGACTGTGGCCGACCCAGTGCACGACCGGCACTGCCAGCGTGCGCGCAAACGCGGCGAGCCGGTCGGCATTTTCGGTCAGCGTGAGCCGCACCGACGGATAGGAATAGCACACGGCTTCGATCCCCGCGCTCGCCAGATAGCGGCGTTGCGGCACCATCAGCAGGCCGTGGGTCCACAAGCCGTGAACGAGCACGGTGACAGCGCGCGCAGCCGCCATTAATCCACCTGCATCAAGGCGTAGCCGTTGTTTTGCAGCGCAATACTGGTAATGAACACGTTTTCTTCGACCACCGCGCAGGGGATCAGGTTCGCGCGGTCGACCTGGCTGCGGTCCATCGCAATCAGGCACACCTCGATGCGGATGCCGAGCGCCGCGAGCGATTCGAGCTGCGCGTGGATGTCCGCAAGCGTCGTGCAGCCCGCGTTTTCGAACCTGGTGCCGGCGTGTGTGCGCGCAACGAACTGCGTGGCCGGGCCGTGTATCAGCACCACGAAGTCCGGCGTAACCCCGCGCGCGATAAAGCTTTGCGCCGTCTGCTTCAGCAGGCTTACGCGGTCGGAAAAACGGCGCGCGTCGCCGGTCGTGAAATCCCACACCGCCTGCGCGCGGGACAGCCCCTGAAGAGCATTCGTCATATGCGCATGTCCTTCAGGTGACGGTCGTCAACTCCGCGTTGAGGTGGCCGGCGTCGCCCCAGACTTCGAGATGCCACTTGTCCTGCTCGTAGCGAAAACGGTTGATGCCGGCGTTGACGAGATCGAAGTCGCGGCGCGCCATCAGGTCGATACCGTGCGCCGCGCGATACGCAACGTCGCACACCAGCCCGTGCGTGACGACGACCACGACCTCCTGCGCATGACGCCCCGCGATTTCCACGAGACAGGCAATTGCACGATCGCGAAAAGCCGTCGCGCTCTCGCCGCCGGGCACCGCGTAATGCGGATCGCGGCTTTTGAAACGCACATAGGCCTCCGGATGCTGCGCCTGGATCTCCGGCCCGGTAAGTCCTTCGAACACGCCGAAATGACGCTCGCGCAGGCGCGGCTCGACGATCAGCTCGTGGCCGGTCAGCTCGGCGACCGTGCGCGCCGTATGGTGCGCGCGGCCGGAGTCGCTGCAATAGAGCGACTTGAATTCGATTTGCTGCAGGCGACGTGCGAGCAGCCGCGCCTGGCGCAGCCCCACGTCGGAAAGCGGGCTGTCAGCCTGCCCCTGCATGCGGCGTTCGCGATTCCACAAGGTTTCGCCGTGGCGGATCAATATGAGTTGGGTCATGGTTTACGGTCGGCGCGGGCGATGCTGGTCATCAGGAAGCGGGAGCCTGCGTCGGTCAGATGGCAGCAGTCCCAGAACGTAATCGTATCACCGGTCTCGCCCAACCTCGTGAGACACCCGTCCTTGTCGCAAAATATCCGCGCCGGCGAGAGATAGTTCACGTTGAGCTCCGCTGCGTAAGCGGCGAGCTGCGCATCGAGGTCGGTGAAATTTTCTTTAAGTCCAACGCCATGCGGCGCGGCACCGCCACCGACGGATCGGACTTGAACTTGCGGTAGAGCTGGACCGGCAAGCTCATCGCCCACTGCGGGCCCGGCCCGACCAGATCGATGTCGCCGAATCCGGCGCCGCGCAGTTGCGCAATGGTGGCGCTGATTTTGCGCCAGTCGTAACGCGGCCAGTTCGCGGCCAGCACGATCTTCTGCGGGCGCACGGATTTGATCAATTGCAGCACCTGCGCGTTGATTTCCTTGCAATGCGGGTGCACGTCGCCGTCCACGTCGAGAATGGGTGGACAGGCCGAGGTTGTCCTTTGAATGATCACCTGATCGGCGCCATACACTGCCTGGTAGCCCGGATAGAGATGCGCCGCGTGCGAGTCGCCCCAGATGAAAATCGATTTCGCGCCTGGCGCGACGGGCGGCACATCGCACTTCGCAAAGTCGCGATACTCCTGGCTGTCGGTCAGGAAGCAGGAGCCTTCGCGATACGCGCGTTTATGGTCGTAATTGAATTCCGTCAGGTCCTGCACGATTTGCGGGAACCGGAAACCGAGCCCGTCGCGCTGCTCGGTGTTGTAGCCGACATAACCTATCGCCAGCATCGCCGCGAGCAACCCGGCCGTCTTCGGGCCGCGGAAAACGCCTGCGCGGATTGGCTTTTCGAGGAGTTGATACGTGAGCCACGCCAGCAGCACCGCGAGCAGCACCGCGCTGGCGCGCACTTCCGCGGGCGGCGTATCGCCTGCCACGATGCGCGCGTATGTCAATAACGGCCAGTGCCACAGGTACAGCGGATAGCTGATGAGCCCGATCCAGACGAGCGCACGGTTCGCCAGCACGGCGCGATTGAGCCACGCTTGCGAGCCCGCTGAAATCATCAACGCGGTGCCTGCGACCGGCAACAGCGCCCACCAGCCGGGAAAGCGCACGTCCCTGCTGATAAGCAGCAGCCCCGCCCCCACCATCAGCAAGCCGCCAGCCGCGCGGATATTCGCGTACGCCTCAGGCGTCAGTCCGCTTGCCCGCGACCACGCAGCAAGCCGCCGGCTCAGCGAGGGAAACGCGTGCTCTCCATGCAGCGACCCGGTGCGCGAGCAATGCGCCCGCCATCAACTCCCAGAAGCGGGTTTGCGGCGCGTAAAAAGCAGCCACGACATTGCTGTATGCCGCATCGATGTTCAGCGCAAACGAAATGACCCCGAGCGCGAGCGTAATCCTGAGGAAACCCCATTTCATCTTCCACGCGAGCCACAACAGGAGCGGCCAGCACACGTAAAACTGCTCTTCGATGCCGAGCGACCACAGGTGCAGCAGCGGTTTCGTCTCCGCGGCGGTATCGAAGTAGCCGGCCTCGTCCCACAGCACGAAATTCGAAAGAAAGCCGGCGCCGCCCGCAATATGCCTGCCCAATTGCTTGTATTCCATCGCCAGCAAATGAAACCAGCCGAACGCATAGGTCGCCGCCAGCACCAGCACCAGCGCGGGAAAAATCCGCCGGATGCGGCGGCCATAAAACTCGCTGAAGCTGAAGCGGCCGCGCTCCAGGCTCTCGAAGATGATCGTGGAGATCAGGAAGCCTGAAATCACGAAAAAAATATCGACGCCGATGAAGCCGCCGGGAAACCGGTCGGGAAATGCGTGAAAGCCGATCACGGCCAGCACCGCGATCGCGCGCAAGCCGTCGATGTCCGCGCGATAGCGCGGATGGGTCAGGCGCGTAGTGTCGTGCATCGACCGGTCATGCGTTGTGCCTGCAAGGGATGGCTCAAGGGCCGGCGTATTTTACCTGTTGCGCGCTATACTCGGCCGCGATGCCGCTGCCTCCTGAATCGCTGGTGATCGCCGCGCTGATCGTCGCCGGGGCGTTCGTAATTTTCGGCATAACGGGTTTCGGATCGACCATCGTCGCGGTGCCGCTGCTCGCGCATCTGCTGCCGCTCAAATTCGTGATACCGATGTTCGTGCTGCTCGACTTCGGCGCCGCGTTGCGCACCGGCTTCAAGTTTCACTCGACTATCGCGGTGCGCGAGCTCGCCTGGCTCGCGCCCGCCATGCTCGCGGGCATCGCGGCGGGCGTGTTCCTGCTGGTAAAACTGCCCGGCGACCTCATTCTCATAGCGCTCGGCATTTTCGTCTTCGGGTACGGGCTCTATGCGGCGAGCGGCCGCGAGCCGTCTCTGCGGCTGGCCCGCGCGTGGGCGCTTCCCGTCGGGGGATTCGGCGGCGTGATATCGGCGTTGTTCGGCGCCGCAGGTCCGCTTTATGTGATCTTTCTCGGCGCGCGCGGACTCGATACCGCGCAGGTGCGGGCGACAATGTCAGTGGTGTTCATCATCACGACCGGCACGCGCATCGCGTTGTTCGCGGTGGCGGGACTGTTCGCGCAGGATGGCGTGCTGACGGCGGCCCTGCTGTTTGCGCTGCCCATGCTGGCCGGGCTGTGGATCGGCCACCACGTGCATGTGACGCTCTCGCGGCGGCGCCTGATGCAGGTGATCGGCACGCTGCTCGTGCTGAGCGGCGGATCGCTGATCGTGCGCGCGCTCGCCTAGGGTTTACGGGCGACGTATTCGCCGATACGCCGAATCCCTTCGGCCAGCACTGGAATCGCATTCGTATAAGCGAAGCGCACGTGCCGTTCTGCGCCATGCACGCCGAAATCAGCGCCGGGCGTGATCGCGACCCCCGCGGTTTCGAGTAAGTCGCGCGCGAACGCAAAACTGTCGCCGGTCAGCGCGCTGCAATCGGCGTAAATATAAAACGCCCCGGGCGGCACCACCGGAATACGAAAGCCGAGTTCGCGCAGCGCGGGCACCAGGAAGTCGCGCCGGGCCTTGAATTCCGCGCGGCGCGCTTCGAGGATTGCGAGCGTTGCGGGCTCGAACGCGGCTAGGGCGGCATGCTGGGCGACGCTCGGTGCCGAGAGGTATATGTTCTGCGAGAGCTTGTCGAATTCGCGCACATATGCGGGCGGTACCACCAGCCAGCCCAGGCGCCAGCCGGTCATGTTGAAATATTTCGAGAAGCTGTTGATCACGAAGAGGTCGTCGCCGTGCTTCAACGCCGTCGTGTATTCGCCGTCGTAAACCAAGCCGTGATAGATCTCGTCGACGATCAGCGCGCCGCCGCGTTCGCGGACGGTGCGCGCAATCGCGCGCAGCGACTCCTCCGGCATCAGCGTGCCGGTGGGATTCGACGGCGAGGCCACCATCACGGCTTTGGTGCGCGGCGTCCAGTGGCGCGCGACCATTTCCGGCAGCAGTTGATAGGCGCTCTCGGCGCCCACTGGCACCTCGGCGGGCACCCCGCCCATCATGCGCACGAAATTGCGGTTGCACGGATACCCGGGATCCGCCATCAGCACTTCATCGCCGGGATCGATCAGCACGCCGATCGCGAGCAGCAGCGCGCCGGATGCGCCTGACGTAACGACGATGCGCGACGCCGGCACCTCGACGCCGTAACGCTCGCGATAAAACCGCGCAATCGCCGCGCGCAATGCGGGAATGCCGAGCGCCGGCGTATAGAAATGCTTGCCGGATTCGATCGCGCGTATGCCGGCGTCGCAGATCGGCCGGGCCGTCGGAAAATCGGGCTCGCCGATTTCCATATGCACGATGGTGCGCCCCGCGGCCTCGAGTTCTTTCGCGCGCGCAAGCAGTTCCATCACGTGGAACGGCGCAACTTCCGCCACGCGCCGCGCGAGCGGCGGTTTCTGGTTGGGCAACGCGGTTATCCGCTAGCGGACCCGCGACGCGCTTTTCAGCATCGCCAACGCGCTGCGGATGACCGCTTCCTGGCCTTCGTTGGTCAGTATCGTGAACGTCACAGAGACGTCGCCGACGTTCAATTTGCCGCGCGTCATGTATTTGAATTCACCCGCCCCGGGCGCTGCGTCGGTCGCAAAGAACTGGAAACCCGGGCCGGCGGCGCCGGCGAATTCCTGCAGCTTGACCTGATCGCCCTCGACCGCAAAGTGGCGGATTGCCTCTGCCATCTGCTCGACATCATCCCGCAGTTGCTTGCGCGACGGCGCCCGTTTGCCGCGCGGGACCTGCGCCGGGATCACCGACACCAAAAACGGCTGGCCTTCGGCCGGCCGGAAGCTGATTACCGGCGGCTGCGTCTGCGCATCGACCTCCTCGCGCCAGCCGGCGGGCACTTTCAACTGCATAAATCCGCTGTGGGCCAGCGCGTATCGCTTGGCAGCTTCGGCGGCGCCGCCCGACGACGGCCAAGCAAGCGCCGCGAGCGCGCCGAATAATCCCATTATGCGTAGCGTCCGGCTCAAAACCTGCGTCGCTGCTGCATTCATTATTAAGTCCCCTGTAGTCGATTATTTGTGACGTTTTTTGGCCGCACCAGCGCCCGACGCAGGCGCAGCATCGCTGCGCGCGCGGTCAAGGCTCAGCGGCCCTGCCCCGTAGGCCATTACGTAAAGCATGCCGCCCATCAGCGCGAGATTTTTCATGAAATGATTGAGCTGGCTCAGGTACACGGCAGTGTCGGAATTCCAGAACGGGTGAAAGATCATCGCGGTCAGGAAGATGAACCCGCAGAAGGCCGTCGCCACCCAGCGCGCATGCCAGCCCACGATGAGCAGCACGCCGCCGCCGATCTCGAGCGCGATGGTCAGCACGAGCAATGCTTTGGCGGCGGGCAATCCCACCCCACTCATGAACGCCGCGGTGCCGGCAAAGCCGCCGATTTTGGCGACGCCTGACAGTATGAAGAGCTGCGCGAGCAGGATGCGCGCGGCGAGCGGCGCGTACGTCTTTACCAATTCGCACAACGCATTCATTGAGTCCCCCTGTGGTGCGCCGGCTACTTCGTTGGCGCCCGCCGCCAAGTATAACTGCCGCGGCAAGCTCTGCCGCGCCAAAGGCGCACTAAAATCTTTCGACCTCGTAACCGGCTGCGCTCCACGCATCGAGGCCGCCGGTCAGCGGGCGTACGCGGACGAAGCCCCGGTCCATCAGCATGCGGGCGACACGCGCCGCGCTGGCTTCGTTCGGTCACGTACAGTAAACGATGATGTCGCGGTCGGGCGGCAGCTCCGCCACGTGCTCGTCAAGGTTATGGAAGTCGATGGGAATGGAGCCGGGCACGCGCCGCGGATCGATTTCCCGTGCCGACTTGGAGCGCACATCGACGACGACGGGGGCCGCCCCCTCCTTCATCATCCGGTAAAGGTCGTCCACCGAGATGCGCGCCATGCGCAGAGCCTTGAAAAAGCGCTGGCGTTCGCGCCATTTGCCGGCGATGAACAAAGCGAGAGCGATGCCGACCAAAATCAGCGCGTAGATGCCCATTTGCGCGAGCTTGTCGAGCAGCCAGTCGATCTGGCGTGCGAACAACCTGCCTGCGCCGGTGGCGAACCCCGACCACAAGGCCGCGCCGATCGCGCTGTACACGAGGAAACGGCCGCATTTCACGCGCAATGCGCCGGCGAGCGGCGGGGCCACGGTCGCGAAACCGGGCACAAACTTGGCGATGATCAGCGACACGGGGCCCCAGCTCAGGAACCGGGTTTCCGTCTCGCGCACGCACGAGTCGGGCGAGATCGAGATGCGGCACAGGAGCTGCAGCACGCGCATGCCGTAGACGCGGCCCGCAACGTACCAGATCGTGTCGCCGAGCAGCGAGCCGACCACCGCGACGCCGATGATTGCCGGCAACGACGGCCCGCTACTAGCGGCCAGCGCGCCTGCCACCAGCAACGTGGGCACCGCCGGCACCGGCACCCCGGCCTGCACCAGAAATACGTTCACGAACACCAGCAGGAGACCGTACTGCGAAAGCAGCGAGTTCATTTGCTCGATCATCGGCGGTTGCTCCGCGGCGGCATTGTTGTCCGATTCCCTGTCAATCCTTGATCGCTTCTACCTGAATGGCGAGCTTAACCTCATCGCCGACGGCCGGCACGTACTTGGTCATGCCGAACTCGGAGCGCTTGAGCGTGCCGCTGACTTCGGCGCCGCAGTCCTCTTTCCTATAGAACGGGTGCGGCGCGCAGACGACGCGCGAAATCGTCAGCGTCAACGGTTTGGTGACACCGAGCAGCGTCAATTCGCCCTCCGCGCTCGCCGGCACGTCGCCGTTGAATTTTATCGTCTTCGCTTTGAACACCATGGTCGGAAATTTTTCCACGTTGAAAAAGTCCGGCGAGCGCAGATGCTCTTCGAGCTTAGCGTCGCCGGTGCCGATCGATGCCGTCTGCACCGTGATCTCGACGCTGCCGGTTTTGGCCGCGCGGTCGAGCACGAGCTTGCCGGCGGTTTTGTTGAATTGGCCGCGATGCGTCGAGAACCCGAAGTGATTGATTTCGAAACGCGGGAACGTGTGACCCGCATCGAGCGTATAACTGTCCGCGGCCAGCGCAGGGCCGCTCGCTCCCAGCATTGCAAAAGCCGCCAGCGCAAAACTGGCTTTAACGCAGTTGACTAGTGATGGCCGCTGCTTCGGTGCAAATGTCATTTGGCGTTTCCTTAGAGTTTCCAGATGTCAGACCAGATCGAAGAGCAGGACTTCCGCGGCGGTACCCTTGGCCAGCTCGATCGCCGGCTCGCCGCTGATCTTGACCGCGTCGCCGGCGTTCAACGCGCAGCCGTTGACGGACACGGCGCCGCGCGCGACGTGCACGTACGCTTTACGCCCCGCCGCGAGCGCGTGCGTCGCGCGTTCGGCGCCGTCGAGCAACGCCGCGTATACCGCGGCGTCCTGATGCACGGTGACCGAGCCGTCGCGCCCGTCGCCCGAAGCGATCAGGCGCAGGCGGCCGCGTTTGGAGGCCGCATCGAAATGCTTTTCTTCGTAACCCGGCGCGATGCCGGTGACCGCGGGCTCGATCCAGATTTGCAGCAGATGCACGAGTTCGTCCAGCGACGCGTTGAACTCGCTGTGTCTCACGCCGGTGCCCGCGCTCATGCGCTGCACGTCGCCGGGACGGATGATCGAGCCGTTGCCCATGCTGTCTTTGTGCTCGAGCGCGCCGGCCAGTATGTAGGTGATGATTTCCATGTCGCGGTGGCCGTGCGTGCCGAAACCCTGCCCCGGCTGCACGACGTCTTCGTTGATCACGCGCAAGCTTGCAAAGCCCATGTGCCGCGAATCGTGATAATCAGCGAATGAAAAGCTGTGGTAGCTGTCGAGCCAGCCGTGATTCGCATGGCCGCGCTCGCCGCTCTTGCGCAGTTCGATCATGTCGGGTCGCTCCTCAATCGGCGCGCGCGCCCGACGCTTTGACGACTTTCGTCCACTTCGCGGTCTCCGTGCGGATGAAGTCGCCGAATTCGGCGGGCGTGCTTGACGTCACTTCGAAATCGGCCGCCGCCATCTTGTCGCGGTTGGCGCGCTCGCGCAGGATTTTGCCGATTTCCGCGTTGAGTTTAGCCACGATCTCCTTCGGCGTTTTCGCCGGCACCACGACGCCGTACCAGACGCTTGCCTCATAGCCGGGCACGCCCGATTCCGCGACAGTCGGCACGTCGGGCAGCGCGGCTATGCGCTTCGCGCTCGTCACTGCGAGGGCTTTCAGCTTGCCCGCCTTCAACAGCGACACCGAACCCGGCGTCGACGCGAAGCTCACCTGGATCTGGCCCGCGATCACGTCGGTGGTCGCCTGCGCCGCGCCCTTGTACGGAACCAGCGTCATCTTGATGCCCGCCATGTAATCGAAGAGCTCGGTCGCCAAATGCGAGGCGTTGCCCTGCACCGATCCATAATTAACGCTGCCCGGTTTGGCTTTCGCCAGCGCAATCAGTTCCTTCACGTTGTTCGCGGCCAGCGACGGATGCGCAACGATCACGAACGGCGCCGACGCTGCAAGTATGACGGGCGCAAAATCGCGCAGCGGATCGAACCCGATGCTTTTATAGAGGCTCGGATTGATCGCGAGCGGACCCGAAGTCCCCATGAACATCGTATAGCCGTCGGCCGGCGATTTCGCGACCAGCTCGGCGCCTATGTTGCCGCCTGCGCCGGGACGGTTGTCGACGACGATCGGCTGGCCGAGGCTAACGGACAGCGGCTGCGCGATCAGGCGCGCGAGGATATCGGTGGGTCCGCCGGCCGGCAATGCGACGATCAGCCGGATCGGCTTGGCCGGATACGCATTTTGCGCGCCTGCCGGACTCGCGCCGAGAACGGCCAGCGCCGCCAGCAATACGTTGCCGGCACAACGCGGCGACTCGAGCACAGTGAGCGTTTTCATCGGGTTTCTGCCTCTCATGCCAGTTCGAAAATTATAATCTCGTGATCGTCGAGCGCGGGCACCGTCACGCAGGCCCATTCGCCCTCCTGCACGCAGGCGATGACCATTTCGCTCGATGCCACGCGCACCTCGCGCACGCGCTCGCCGGCGGCGAGCTTGACCCGCACCGGGACGTCGCGCAGCGGCACGATAGTGCGCCCCGCATGCCGCCAGCCCGTGCTCAATTGCTTGGCGACCGGGAAATTGATGAGATGCACGAGCTTGCGCCGCGGCTGCACATTAAGCGCGACGTCGACGAATTCCGGCGCGTCGACTTCGAGGTTGTGCGCGTCGGCGAGCGCGTGGCGCACCGCATTCGCGAGCACGCGGCCCAGGTCGGGAAAGCCGTAGCGATAAAACAGCGCGTCCATCGGATTGGCGAAATAAACGGTGCGGCCCTTGCCGTGCGTGCCGTGAACGGCGACCGGCACGTCGGTGGTCGCGCGGATCGCGCTGTACTCCGGGATGCTGATGGTCGCGCCCGAGTGCGCGATCACCGGCGGGATCAAGGTCAGCGGCACGCTGCGGCCGGGCGCCGCCGCGACCTCGACGAGCGCGCCCTCGTTCGGAATGAGATCGGTGTCGCCGATGCCGGCCACGAGCGGATCCTGCGCGTCGTCGATGCGCGCATAGGACGATTTGAGATCGCTGCGCCGCCCGCGCACCGTGACGCCAAACATTTTTGCGAACGCGGGTTCGGCGCGTGCCGCGCCGTCGCGCGTGCGCATACCGGTATCGAAAGTCGCGACCGCCGCGCCGCCGGCCGCGACGAACGCCTCGATCGCGGCGGCGCCCGCATCGTCGACGCACGCCATGTTAGGCAGCACGAGCGCGCGGTAGCGCGCGAGCCTGCGCCGCGTCGATGAATTTGTCGGAAATGACGTCGAACGGTATATGCGCCTCGAGCAGTGCGCAGTAGAACCCGCGCACCGCGTCGAAATATTTGCCGTGGGTATCGGCGCCTGCATAGTTGTCCTGCGTATGGCGCGAAAATACGAGCGCGACCCGTGCGCCGGACTGCGCGCCGTCGAAATACGGCTCCCAGCGCGCAAGCCGCGCGAACACTTCGCGCATCGGCGCCAGGCTGCGGCGGTCGAAAAGCTCCGAATACCCGCCGTTGATGTGCAGCCAGCTGTTCACGCCGTTGGCGAACTGCTGCGCGATCCACGCGCGGTTCTCGGCTTCGGGCGTCGCATAGAGCCGCCACCACGGATAAAAATAGCTGACCGTCATCCATCGCTGAGTGTCCGGCGCAATCGACGACAAGTACTTGGCCTGGATGCCGGGCCACCACGGCGCGGTATTGCGGCGCTGGCACTCGAACGTCGGCACGTCCTGGTGCTCGAGCCAGTAATCGATGTCCCACCCGCCGGGCCGGATGGTTTCGAGCGACTCCATCAACTGCACCGCCGCGATGAAAATGGCGGCGGGCTTCGCGCGATGAATTTCCGCGTGCATGTGCGCAACCCATGCCGCGATCCGGCGGTAGCGCCATTCGTTGAACGCGCGCCACGCGGGGTCGTCCCAGTTCTCGGTCAGCGGCAGGTCGAAGCCGCTGTCCGCCTTGAAGAGCGTTTTGCAGGTATCGCAATAGCAGCCGTCGGTGTCCCACGCGGCGAACTTGCCCTGGTTGTTCCAGATGCCGTCGACGTCGTACTGCGTGAGCATCTCGCGCACGACTTCCGCCATGCGGTCGCGGTAATAGCCGGCGTTCGGGCACGTGACGTAAAATTCGTTGACCGGATAAAACGCCGCCGGCGCGATCGCGCGCGAACCAGTCCGGATGCTGCTTCGGCGAGCGAGCGCGGCGCACAACTCGGATCGATGCGCGCGAGCACATGAATGCCTTGCGCATGTGCGCGCGGCACGAGCTCCGCGAGCAGATCGCGGCCGTTGAGGCCAGCGCTTTTCGGGTGGTCCGCAATGCGCGTCTGGTAAAAGGCGACGATGCCGCCGCCGTTGATGCAAAAGGCCGTCGCGGAAAATGCTTTGACTTCCTCGATCAAACGATCGGGATCGATGCGCGGTTCATCGCCTTCGCGCAGATTGATAAGCAGCACCCGGTTCGGGCGCTGCCACCACGCGCGTTGTGCGGTCGTCATCGTGGCGCTGCGAAGCGCGCTGCGGTGCATCAGCGCGCAGGCGCTGACGGGGAGGATACCGGCTGCGGCGCGCCGACGGTGCCTGCCATGCCCGCGCGCTCCTCGGCGTCGATATGCCAGCCGCCGCCCAATGCCTTGTATAGCGATACGAGCGCGTTCAGCGTATTGCGATAGACCTGCACGCGCGCGAGTTCGCCCTGGTAGAGCGCCTGTTCGGCATCGATTACCTCGAAATACGACGAGAAGCCGATGTTGTAGCGCTTCAGTACCTGCTCGCGTGCGTCGCGCAGAAATCCCACCTGCTCGTCGAGCGCGACCAGTGCCTCACTGGCCCCTTGGCGCGCCGCCAGCGCGTCCGACACTTCGCGAAACGCCTGACCGACGGTCTGCTGATACTGCGCGATCGCGGCGCGCTCGCGCGCGCTGAAAATGTCGACCTGGTACTTGTTGCGGTTGACGTCGATGATCGGCAGCAGCAGGCCCAATCCGAACGACCAGATTTTCGCGGGGCCGGTAAAGAGATCGGCGAGGGCCGCGCTCTGCGATCCGTAGGCGCCGGTCAGCGAGACGGTCGGATACAGCGACGCCTTGGTCGACTGCAGGCGAGCGTTGACGCCGATCAGCACGTTTTCCGATTGCCGGATGTCGGGACGCCGCTCGAGCAGCGCGGATGGCAACCCGACCGGCACTTCCGGCGGCGCGGGGAAATATCGAGCGTCGGTCGACGCCTCGCGCAGGATAGGCGCGGGATTTTCGCCGAGCAGCACTTGCAGCAGATTTTCCTGCTGCGCGATCTGGCTCTTGAGGTCCGGCACGAGCGCGCGCGTAGTGGCGAGGCTTGCTTCGGCACGGTTGACATCGAGGCCCGATACCACACCGCGGTTGAACTGCGCGCGCGTGAGATCGACGAATCTCTGGCGCGTGTCAACCGTGCGCAGAGTGACGTACAACAACTGGTCGAGCGCGCGCAGGTTGAAATAGGCAGACGCGACATTCGCGACCACCGTGATGCGCGTGGTATCGCGCGCAAATTCGGACGCGATCAGGTCGGCGCGCGCGGCGGCCTGCAGGGTGGCGATGCGCCGCCACAAATCGATCTCGTAGGAAACATCGATTTCCGCATCGAAATTGGTGCGCACCGGCTGCGTACTCGAGGGCAAAGGCGTAGGGTTGACCGTGGAAATGCGCGACCGAGTGGCGTTCGCGCCCGCCGAAACCTGTGGGATCGACCCCAGACCGGCGATGCCGCCCACCGCACGAAATTCGTCGACGCGGGCCATCGCGATACGCACATCGTAATTTTGCTGCAATGCCGTTTTGATCAGTTTGTCGAGCACCGGGTCGCGATACAACTCCCACCACGCGAGGTCGGCGAGCGATTTCCGATCGAGCGGCGCCGACTGCCCGCGAAACTCGATCGGCGTCTTGACCTCGGGGCGTTTGTACTTCGGGCCGAGCGCGCATCCCGCCAGCAGCAATGCCAGCACCACCATTAGCAGCCGTTTCATGCGCCGGTCTCCGGCTCGGGCGCAGGTTCCGGCGCGGGCGGCTCCGGATCCCGCGAGAACGGCCAGCGCCGTTCGCTGATGCGCTGGATCACGACGTAGAACACCGGGATTACCAAAATGCCGATCATCGTTGCGAGCAACATGCCGAAAACGACCGTCGTGCCCAGCGACTGACGCGCACCGGCGCCCGCCCCGGTCGCGATCGCCAGCGGTATCGTGCCCAGAATGAATGCGAACGACGTCATCAAAATCGGCCGCAGCCGCAACTGCGCGCCCTGCAGCGCGCCATTGACGATGGATTCGCCGCGATCGTGCGCGAGCTTGGCGAATTCCACGATCAGAATCGCGTTCTTCGCGGCGAGGCCGATCAGCATGATGAGCCCGATCTGCGCGTAGACATTGTTGGCGAACTCGCGCATCGCGAGGCCCGAGAACGCGCCGAGCACGCCGAACGGAATCACGAGCAGGATCGCGATCGGCATCGCCCACGATTCGTAGAGCGCCGCGAGCACGAGGAACACGAACAGCAGCGACAGTGCGAATATGAAGCCGGTCTGGCCGCCGGTTTTCTTCTCCTGGAAGGTCGCGCCGGTCCACTCGTAGCTGTATCCCACGGGCAGCGTCTTGGCGAGTTCTTCCATCGCTTGCGCTGCCTGCCCTGAGCTGTAGCCGGGAGCGGCCGCGCCGTTAATGCTCGCCGAGCGGTAAATGTTGTAGCGCTGGAAATACTCGGGCGCGTTGATCGGCTTGGCTTTGACTATCGTGCTGAGCGGAACCATGTCGCCGTTGGCGCTGCGCACGTAATAGCGTTTCACGTCTTCCGGATAGGAGCGCGAGCTGCCTTCGGCCTGCGCCTGCACGCGGAACGTGCGGCCGTAGAGGTTGAAGTCGTTCACGTAATAGCCGCCCAGGAAAGTCTGCAGCGTGAAAAATACGTCGGACAGCGCGATGCCGTAGCTCTTGACCTTGTCGCGGTCGACCTCGTACTCGATCTGCGGCACGCGGTCGTCGTAATTCGCGAACACGAAGCCCAGCTCCGGCCGCTTGCGGGCCGCGCCCAGGAAGTCCTGCAGGACCTTGGAAAACTCCGCGAGATCGCCGACGCCGCGGCTTTGCAGGACGAATTCGAACCCGCCGGTAGTGCCGAGGCCGCGGATCGGCGGCGGATTCAACACCAGAATGTTCGCGTCCTTGATTTCGCTGTTCAGGCGTCCCGTCAACGCGCGCAGCATCGCCGGACCCGACTGGGCGGGGTCGTGCCGCTCGTCCCACGGCTTGAAACGGATGAATGCCGTTGCGTTGTACGACGTCGACAACCCGGTCAACAGATTGAAGCCCGAAATCGATGCCACCCCGTCGATGCCGGGCTGCTCGTTGACGATTTTCGTGAGCTTGTCGACCGCCGCGTTGGTGCGCTCGAGCGACGCGCCCGCCGGCAGCTGCACGACGGCGAACATATAGCCCTGGTCTTCGTCCGGCACGAGACCGGTCGGGCGCGTGCTGAGCATGAAGTAGAGCACGCCGAGCATCGCCGCGAAAGTCACCATCACGAGTACGGCGCGCCGGATCAGCGTCGCGACCGAATGCCGTGTAGCGGCGGGTGAACGCCGCGAACATGCGATTGAACCAGTCGAAGAAGCGCGCGAGCACGCCGTGGTGCTGCGATTCCGCCGCCGGATGCAGCAGCAGCGCGCACAGCGCCGGCGTCAGCGTCAGCGCGACGACCGCCGACAGCAGCACCGAAGTGGCGAGCGTCAGCGCGAATTGCTTGTACAACTGGCCGGTCAGGCCGCCGAGGAATGCGACCGGTATGAACACCGCCGACAGCACGATGGCAATCGCGACCACCGGCCCGCCGACGTCAGCGAGCGCCGCCTTGGTTGCGTCCGAGGCGGACAGCTGTTCGGTGTCGAGCTTGTGCTGCACCGCTTCGACCACCACGATTGCATCGTCGACCACAATGCCGATCGCAAGCACGAGGCCGAACAATGTCAGCGTGTTGATCGTGAAACCAAGCGCGGTAAACACGGCGAAAGTGCCGAGCAGGGACACCGGCACCGCCAGCATGGGGATCAGCGTCGCGCGCCAGCTCTGCAGGAACAGGAACACGACGATCAGCACGAGCACGATCGCCGCGAACAGCGTTTTCATCACTTCTTTCATCGATTCCGTCACGAACGGGGTCGTCGTGTACGGGACCGAATAGACCAGGCCGGGCGGAAACGACTGCGCCAGCGTCTCCATGGTTTTCGTGACGCCCTTGGCGACATCGAGCGCATTGGCGTCGGGTTGCAGAAAGATGCCGATGAACACGCCGGGCAGGCCGCGTTCCTGCACGTTGATGGTGTAATCCGCGCCGCCCAGTTCGATGCGCGCGACATCTCTCAGGCGCACGATGTTACCGCCGGTGCCGGCATTCACGACGATGTTCTCGTACTGCGTCACGTCGACGAGCCGGCCCTGCACCGTCACCGAATACTGCATCTGGATCCCGGCGGGCACGGGCGGCACGCCGATGCGGCCGGCGGGCGCGACGACGTTCTGCTCCTGCACGATGCGCGCGACGTCGCTCGCCGTCACGCCCAGGCGCGCCATCTTGTCGGGATCGAGCCAGATGCGCATGCTGTAATCGCGCGCGCCGAACAGGCGCACGAAGCCGACGCCGGGGATGCGCGCGATCGCATCCTGGATGTTGAGCAACGCGTAATTGCTCAGGAATATCGAGTCGTAGCGGCGGTCGGGCGAGGTCAGCGCGATCACGCTCAGGAAATCCGTCGACTGCTTGCGGATCTGGATACCGTTGCGGATGACGTCCGCGGGCAGGCCGCTTTGCGCAACCGCGACCCGGTTCTGCACGTCGACCGCGGCCAGGTCCTGGTTCGTGCCGACGTCGAAGGTGACGGTCAGCGTGTAAGTGCCGTCGTTGGCGCTCTTCGAGTCCATGTAAATCATGTTCTTCGAGCCGTTGACCTGCTGCTCGATCGGCGCCGCGATCGACTGCGCGACGACCGTCGCGTTGGCGCCGGGAAATGCGGTCGAGACGAGCACCTGCGGCGGCACGATCTGCGGATATTGCGTGATCGGCAGCCCGAGCACGGCGACGCCGCCCGCGAGCGAAATGATCAGCGAGATTACCGCCGAGAAAACCGGCCGGTCGATAAAGAAATTAAACATGCTTACTTCGCGCCTTTGTCCGGCGATGGCGCCTTCGCGTCTTTACCCACCGCAGTCGTGGCGGCGTCTTTGCCATCGCCTTTTGTCGCGGCACCGCTTTTCTCGTCGCCCGCTTTTTTCGCGTCGCCCGCATTAGCACCCGCTGTTATCGCTTTGACCGGCGCGCCGGGCCGGGCTTTCTGGATGCCTTCGACGATCACCGTGTCACCCTCGGTGAGGCCGCTCTCGACCACCCAGTTGTTGCCATCGCGCGTGTTGGCCGTGATTTCGCGGTACTGCGCCTTGCCTTCCGCGTCGACCACGAAGACCGAGCGCTTACCCTGCAGTTCCTGCACGGCCTGCTGTGGAATGAGGAATGCGTTCAACGGCTCCAGCGACGGGAATATCACGCGCACGAGCTGCCCGGCGCGCAGCAGCCGCTCCGGATTCGCGACCTGTACGCGCACCTGCACGGTGCCGCTTTTCGGGTCCACCGCTGCATCGACGAAATTAAGCGTGCCGCTCAACTTGTTCTCGGTGCCGTCCGCGAGCTTCAGCCGGAACGGCGGCAGCCGGCCCTTCTCCTCGCCCGGATTGCGTTTCAACTGGCGCTGCATCTGCATCAGCTTCTGCTCGCTCACGGTGAAATTCACGTACATTGGATCGACCGAATACAACGTGGTCAGCAAAGTAGTGGACGCATTGACGAGGCCGCCCGGCTTGATCAGCGCCTTGCTGATCACGCCGTCGCGCGGCGCGTGAATGGTCGCGTACTCGAGATTGAGTTCCGCGGTTTTCACCTGCGCGCGCGCCGCTTCGACATTCGCCGCATCGGTGGCTTCCTTGGCGACTGCCGTATCGAGATCCTGCTGGCTGATCGCCTTGTCGGCAAGCAGCGGGCGAATGCGCTCGAGGTTCTGCTTCGAATTGGTGTGGGAGGCCTGGGTCTGGGCGAGCGCCGCCTTGGCCTGCGCCAGCGCCGCGATGAACGGCTGCGGATCGATCACGAACAGGAGATCGCCGCGTTTGACGCGCGCGCCGTCCTCGAAGCCCTGGCGCTCGAGGATGCCGCTGACGCGTGCACGGATTTCGACGGTGTCCACGGCCTCGGTCTGGCCGACATATTCTTCTGACACTTTGACCGGCTGCGCGACGGCCTTGATCACGTTGACTTCCGGCGGCGGCGGCGCCGGCGGAGCACTCTTGTTGCCGCAGCCGGCGAGCGTCAGCACGGCCACCGCGAATGCACTGGCCTTAAGCAGAGCACAACGCTGCTCTGTAAACAAATAATTTAGTTGCACCACATGCCTCCCGGACAAATCTCCAGACCGATTTCGCAGCCTTGTTGGACGTCGACCGCGCAACAGAATTCCGCGAACGGACTGGTCTTACCGATTATCGAACGAGTAAATCTCCCGACAAATTTCTTGTCGCTTTCACGTATCAATGGCAGGAAAAATTTACAAAAGCGCGGTCAGCATGCGCTCCATCGCCTGGCGATCGCATCCCGCGAGAATTTTGTCGAGGTCTTTCAAAACCTTCTGCACCTGGCGCTCGCCGGCAGCCTGGCGTTGTACGCCTAGTGCCGTGACCTCCGCCCGCTTCCCTCGCCGGTCGGTCGGGTCTTCGACCCGGCGGACCAGCCGGTCAGCCTCGAGACGATCCACGAGCTGGGTGATGTTCGACCTTACACAGGTCAGCCTGGCGGCGAGATCGCCCAGACTCAAGGGTTCACCCGCCTCTATCAGCACCGTCAATGCAATGAACTTGGGACCCGATAACTGCGCGTGCGCCAGCGCCGTCTCCCAGCGATCCTCCACGGCGTGCGACGCGCTGACCAGCGTACGCATCAGTTGCCGGGTTTTGGAGACGGGAGCGGACTTGATGGCGGCCGCGGACCTTCTATTCATATATGAATAATACAGGCCTGATATGTCACAGTCAAGATCGCCGGCGCGGACTGTGGAATTAATGCTGCCGGATGACCGGATGCGCGTGTTCAGGCAAGCACGCGCGCAAATACATCCCGGTCCACGTTGCCGCCCGTCAATACGACCGCGATGCGTTTGCCGCCATTGCGCGCCCGCTCCTGCAATGCAGCGGCAAGCGGCGCGGCGCCCGCGCCTTCGGCCGTGCTATGCGTCGCGCTGAAATACAACCGCATTGCTGCCGCTACTTCCGCGTCGGTCACCTCAAGCACGCGTGCCGCGCCGCGCCAGATGATGTCGAGCGCCGCCGCATCCGGCACGCGGCAAGCCATGCCGTCGGCAAGCTCGGTCGTGACGGCGTGTTCGACAGCCTTCCTGGATTCGAACGACAACTTGTAAGCGGGTGCATGCGCCGACACCACACCGACGATTTCGGTCTTGAGCCCGAGCGCGTCGCGCGCCGCGATCATCCCCGAGATGCCGGAGCCCTGACCGATCGGCACGTATACCGTCGCGAGATCGGGCACGCCGCGCAACAGTTCGAGCGCATAGGTCGCGACGCCGCGCACGATATGCGGATGAAACGCCGGAATCATGTGCAGGCCGCGCTCGATGGCAAGCCGCGCTGCATATTCGCGCGACTCCTGAAAATCCGTGCCGTGCTCGATCAGCTCGACGCCGAGCGCGCGCATCGCGGCGTTCTTTTCAAGACTGTTGCCGTGAGGCACCACGATCGTCGCCGCGACTTTGTTTTTGCGCGCAGCGTAGCCGACCGACTGACCGTGGTTCCCGCGCGTCGCACTGATCACACCCGCGGGCCGCGGACCGGCGGCCAGCAGCTCGTGAAAATAAACGAGCCCGCCCCGCACCTTGAAGGCGCCGGTCGGCGTGAAATTTTCGTGCTTGACCCAGACGTCGGCGTTGAGCTCGGCGCCGAGCAGCGGCCACGCAAATTGGGGCGTCGGACCCAGTGTCTGATAAACCACTCGCGCCGCACGCTCGAGATCGTCGCGCGTCAACTTGTATTCGCTCATGAGCTAGTCACGCATTGACATTGACCACCAGCCGGCCACGAATTTTGCCGGCCAGGATTTCCGCGGCGGCCGGAATCGCTTCAGCCAGCGCGATCTCGCGCGTCATCGCATCGAGCCGCGCGGGATCGAGATCGCGCGCGAGACGCGTCCAGGCTTCGACGCGCAGCGCGCGCGGCGCCATCACGCTGTCGATGCCTGCGAGCGTCACGCCGCGCAATATGAACGGCGCGACCGACGACGGGAAATCCATGCCGCCGGCGAGGCCGCACGCCGCCACCGCGCCGCGATAGCGCATGCCCGCGCAGATATTCGCAAGCGTATGGCTGCCGACGGTATCCACGGCCCCCGCCCACCGCTCTTTGGCGAGCGGCTTGCCCGGCGCCGCCAGCGTCGCGCGGTCAATGATTTCCGCTGCACCCAGTGATTTCAGGTAGTCCGCCTCGGCGCTTCGTCCTGTCGATGCAACGACGCGATAACCCAGTTTGGCGAGCAGCGCGATCGCGACGCTGCCGACGCCGCCCGCCGCACCCGTGACCAGCACTTCGCCATCGCCGGGCTTCACGCCATGCTGCTCGAGCGCCAGCACGCACAGCATCGCGGTATAGCCCGCCGTGCCGATGGCCATCGCCTGCCGCGCGGTGAATTGCGCGGGCCGCTTGATCAGCCAGTCGCCTTTGAGCCGCGCCTGCTGTGCGAGGCAGCCCCAATGCGATTCGCCGACGCCCCAGCCGTTGAGGATGACTTGATCGCCCGTCTTGAACTGCGCGTGCGAACTCGCGGTAACCGTGCCTGCGCCGTCGATGCCGGGCACCATCGGGAACTTGCGCACCACCGGCGCCTTGCCCGTGATCGCCAGCCCGTCTTTGTAGTTGACGGTCGAATAATCGACCTTGAGCGTGACGTCGCCCTCCGGCAGCTCCGTTGCGTCGGCGTCGCGCACGGCGCACTGCTGCGCATCGCCTGACTTGCTGATGACTAGGGCTTTGAACATGCGGGTTTCCGAACGCGAAGTGAACCAGTTTAACCATATCGCGTTGGCCGCGACACCTTAAGCGGCGTAATTTTGCGTGCTACGATTCGACTAAGGGGTTTTGCCAGGGGAGGCACCATGAAGCTCGCGCTCGTCTTCTTATCCATGCTGTTCGGCATGTCCGCGGCCGCGCAATCCGACCGCTTCGACAAGGTCGAAATCAAGACCACCCGGCTTACCCAGAATCTTTATCTGCTCGAAGGCGAAGGCGGCAACATCGGCGTGTCGGCCGGCGACGACGGCGTCTTCGTGATCGACGACCAGTTCGCGCCGCTGACCGCGCGCATACTCGCCGCGATCAAGGCAATTTCGGACAAGCCGGTGCGTTTCCTGATCAACACCCATTGGCATTTCGACCACACCGGGGGCAATGAGAACTTCGGCAAGGCCGGTGCCGTCATCGTCGCGCAGGACAACGTCAAGAAACGGCTATCGACCAAAACGGCAATCGAATTCTTCAAGTCGGCGTACGGGCCAACCGCCGCGGCGGGCCTGCCCGTGATCACGTTCAAGGATACGGTGACCTTTCATCTGAACGGCGACGAGGCGACGGCGATCCACGTGCCGAATGCCCACACCGACGGTGATTCCATCATTCACTTTCGCGCGGGCAACGTCGTGCACATGGGCGACACCTATTTCAACGGCCTCTATCCTTTCATCGACACCGGCACGAACGGCTCGGTCAAGGGCATGATCGCCGCCGCCGATCGCGCGCTGGCGATTACCGACGATACGAGCAAGATCATTCCGGGCCACGGCCCGCTGTCGAACAAGGCGGAGCTCAAAGCCTACCGCGACATGCTCGCCAAGGTTTACGCCAACGTCGATGCGATGGTCAAAGCCAGGAAGACGCTGGCGCAGGTCATAGCGGCCAGGCCGACGAAGGACTATGACGCCAAGTGGGGCAACGGATTCCTGAAGCCGGACCAGTTCGCCGAGATCGTTTATGCGAGCGCCGTCAAAAATCGCTGACGCGTGGCAGCCGCCGGCGGAAATTCGCCGGTCGCCGCAACGCGCGCGCAGCTATGCTATCTTGATAATTCCACCGCGGGAGGGACAACAATGAAACGATTGCTTGTTATCGTTGGGGTATTCATAAGCGGCTATGCCGCGGCCCAGGCGCCGAACTTCGACGCCGTGCAAATCAAGACCATCAAGGTCGCGCAGAATATTTACGTGCTGGAAGGACAAGGCGGCAACATCGGCGTGTCGGTCGGCGAAGATGGCGTGCTGCTGATCGACGACCAGTTCGCCCCGCTCACGGCGAAACACCAGGAGGCGATCAAAGCCATCACGGACAAGCCCGTGCGCTTTCTGATCAACACCCACTATCACTGGGACCACGTCGGCGGCAACGAAAACTGGGGCAAGGCCGGCGTGATGATCGTCGCCCACGACAACGTGTACAAGCGCATGACCACCGCCCAAGTCGTGCAGATTCTCAAGCGGACATCCCGCCGTATCCGAAAGCAGCACTGCCGGTCATGACGTACAACGACCGCGTGACCTATCACATCAACGGCGACGAGCTCACCGCCTACAAGGTGCCGCGCTCGCACACCGACGGTGACTCGATCGTGCGCTTTCGCAATGCGAACGTCGTGCACACGGGCGACGTGTTCGCGTCCGGCCGCTATCCGTTCATCGACGTCGAAAACAACAATCGGATCGGTCGATGGGCATATGTCAAAGCGATTGACGAACTCATACCCACGCTCGACGATTTCACCAAGGTGATTCCCGGCCATGGCCCGGTCTCCACCAAAAAAGAAGTCATCGCCTACCGCAAAATGATCAATACAGTGGCCACACGCGTCAAAGCCATGGCCAAGCAGGGTAAAACCCTCGAGCAGGTCGTGGCGGCCAAGCCGCTGCGCGAGTACGACGAAGAATGGGGCAAATTCCGCAAAACCGATTCGTTCGTCGAAATGGTCTATTACGGCTTCGTGCCGTACAAGCCGAAATAGCGGCGCGGGATCGCCATGAAAAAATTACTGGCAGTCCTGCTCGCGGCACTGAGCTTCGGTGCCTGGGCCCAGCGCAATTTCGACGCGACGGTAATCAAGACCACCAAGCTCACCGAATCGCTGTACATGCTCGAAGGCGAAGGCGGCAATATCGGCGTCTCCGTCGGTGAAGACGGCATCATGGTGATCGACGACCAGTTTGCGCCGCTGACCCCGAAAATACTCACCGCCATCCGCGCGATCTCGGACAAGCCGCTCAAGTTCCTGCTCAACACGCACGTTCACGGCGACCACGTCGGCGGCAACGAGAACATGGCGAAGGAGGGCGTCGTCATCATCGCCCACAACAACGTGCGCAAGCGCATGTCGGCGCTCCAGTTCAACGAGTACATCAAGCGCAATGTCGCGCCGTACCCGAAATCATCGCTGCCTGTCATCACGTTCGCCGACACCGTGACTTTCCATTTCAACGGCGACGACGTCACCGTCTTCCACACGCCGCCCTCGCACACGGACGGCGATTCGATGGTGCATTTCGCGAAGGGCAACGTCCTGCACATGGGCGACGTTTACGCGTCGACGCGCTATCCCAACATCGATACGGAGAGCGGCGGCTCGCTGATGGGCTTTGCGCCCGCGGTCGATCTCGCGTTAAAACGCATCGACGATGCCACGCAGGTCATCGCCGGGCATGGCCCGCTGTCGAACAAAAAAGAGCTCAAAGAGTTTCGCGACGTGATGGACACCATCGCAAAGCGCGCCGACAAGCTCTTCAAAGCGGGCAAGTCGAAGCAGCAAATGGTCGAAGCCAAGCCGACGCGCGACTTCGATGCGAAATGGAACCGCAACACGCCGCGCACGCCCGACCAATACGTGGAGTCGATGTACTACGATCTGGCACGGCATCAATTGAAATAACGCGCCACGACTGCGATTGACCGCTTGCCGGGCCGCCGATATAGTTGCCGCTGGGAAAAAGCTGGTTTGAGTCCACGAGAAAACGGAGGAAACAACCATGAAGATCGACCGTCGTTACCTGATGCTGCCTGCACTCGCGCTTGGCCTGCTGACCGCCGTTTCGGCCTTTGCCCTGACAGCCGACGAGGAGGCCGTCGCGAAGCGCGTCGAAGCCTTCCGCAACGCACAGATCGCACAGGACGCGAAGGCGCTGGAAGAACTCTCTGCCCCGGAACTCAGCTACAGCCACTCGGATGCCCGCGTGGAGGACAGGGCGACTTTCGTCAAAAACGCGACCAGCGGAAGGACAAGGTCTATTTCTCTGCAATACAAAGATCCCACGATCCGCGTGGTGGGTGACGTCGCGATCGTGCGCTTTCATTGGATCGCCGAGAGCGAAACCGTCGCGGATGGCAAGAAGAGCTCGACCAATCTGCACATCCTGATGAACTGGCAGAAGCAGGCCGGAACCTGGAAGCTGCTGACCCGGGCCTCCACGAAACTCTAAGGCGCCGACAGTCGGAAGACTACGGGGAGCTGGCGAGCGTCAGCTCTATCTCGTATTGCGGCCCTTCATGGCGACGAAGGTCGAGGGGCTGCAAATTAAGGCTTGACGTCTCCGCCGCCCTGCGCCTCGGCTTCGGCAATTTCCGCGCGCACCTTGTCCATGTCGAGCGCTTTCGCCTGCTCGATCACGCTGTCGATGCCCGCGGCCGGCATCGCGCCCGGCTGCGAGAACAGCACGATCTGATCGCGGAACAGCATGACGTTCGGAATCGAGCGTATCTGAAAGTGGCCCGCGAGCTCCTGCTGCTCTTCGGTGTTGATCTTGCCGAAAACGACGTCCGGATATTTCTCCGACGCGGCCTCGAACGCTGGCGCAAATGCCTTGCAGGGCCCGCACCAGGCGGCCCAGAAATCGAGTATCACCAGGCTGTTTTTGGTGACGATTTCCTCGAAATTTTCTTTCGTTACATCGACGGTTGCCATCGGTTCGACTCCAGATCTGAGATCTCGGAAAAATTCTATGCACGAGCTACGCATTTTCTCGTGACTTCGTCTCAATGTCAGTGCAGCTTGACGCGCGGCTCCGTGCGGCGCGTGATCGTGTGCGCGAGAGAATCCAGGAAAACGCGCGCAAAACCGTGCAGCGCGTAGAGATGCAGCTTGTAGAGCGAGATATACATGATGCGCGCGAAGTAGCCTTCGATGAACAGCGCGCCGCCGATCAGCTTGCCCATCAGGCTGCCGACCGTGCTGTATTCACCGAGCGAAACCAGCGAGCCGAAGTCGCGATACGTCCACGGCCGCGGCGGTTTGCCGCGCAGGCGCCGCCGCAGGGTAGCTACCAGGTGCGTGGCCTGCTGGTGCGCCGCCTGCGCGGTCGGCGGGACAGGTCGCGGATGGCCCGGCCACGGGACATTCCGCGCAGTCGCCGAACGCAAAAATGTTCTCGTCGCGCGTGGTGACCAGCGTTTGCCTGACGACCAGTTGATTCAATTTGTTGGTTTCGAGGCCGCCGACGTCCTTCAGGAAATCCGCCGCCTTGATGCCCGCCGCCCACACCACGAGTTCGCCCGGCACCTGCCGGCCGCCCGCGGTGCGCACGCCGTGCGCATTCACCTCGGTCACGCGCTCATTGGTGAACACCTGCACATTGAGACCGCGCAACAGCTTTTCCGTCGCTTTTGAGAGCCGCTCGGGCAGTGCCGGCAATATGCGCGGCGCGGCCTCGATGATGGTGAACTTCAAGTCGCGCTCGGGATCGATGCGGTCCAGCCCGAAAGCGAGCAGGTCGCGCGTCGTCTTGTGCAGCTCCGCCGCGAGTTCGACCCCCGTCGCCCCCGCGCCGATGATTACGACTCGCAATTGGTCTTCGCGCAGCGGCTCGCGCTGGGCGTTCGCGCGCAGACAGGCGTTGAGCAGGCGCTGGTGAAAGCGCTCGGCATCGCGCGGCGCGTCGAGCGGCAACGCAAACTCGCGCGCGCCCGGCGTGCCGAAGTCGTTGCTATGGCTGCCGACCGCAATCACGAGCGTGTCGTAGGGAATCGCGCGGCGCGGAATGATTTCCTCGCCGTCCTCGTCGCGCCACGGGCCCACCGTCACTTCACGGCGCGTGCGGTCGAGGCCTTCCATTTCGCCGAGCTGGAAGTTGAAATGGTGCCAGCGCGCCTGCGCCAGATAGTCGAGCTGGTGCTGATCGGGATCCATGCTGCCGGCCGCGACTTCGTGCAGCAGCGGTTTCCACAAATGCGTGCGCGTGCGGTCGACCAGCGTGACGCGAGCATGACCTTTGCGTCCGGCCGTGTCGCCGAGCCGGGTTGCGAGCTCGAGCCCGCCCGCGCCGCCGCCGACGATTACGATATGGTGGACTCCCGCTGCTGTCGCCATGCCCACCCGCGCGTCAGCCGCCAAGCTGGCTCGCTGCCGTTTGCTGCAGCAACTTAAGCATGGCCGCGGCCTTGTCGAACGTTTCCTGGTACTCGTCTTCGAGCCGTGAATCGGCGATGATGCCGCCGCCTGCCCAGAAGCGTATTGCGCCGCCGGTGTAAACCAGCGTGCGAATCGCGATGTTCAAATCCATGTTGCCGTCGGCGCCGATGTAGCCGATCGCGCCGCAATAAACGCCGCGGCGATGCGGCTCGAGCTCTTCGATGATCTGCATCGCGCGCAACTTGGGGGCGCCGGTGATCGAGCCGCCCGGAAACGAGCCGCGCAGCAGGTCGAGCGCATCGCGCCCCTGCCGCAGGGTGCCGGTCACGGTGCTGACCAGGTGGTGCACGGTCGCAAAGCTTTCAACTTCGAACAGCTTCGGCACCCTGACCGAGCCCGGCTCGCAGTTTTTCGAGAGATCGTTGCGCAAGAGATCCACGATCATCACGTTCTCGGCGCGGTCCTTCTCGCTCGCCTTCAATTCGGCGGCCCGTTCGGCGTCTACACGCGGGTGGCCCGCGCGCGCGCGCGTGCCTTTGATGGGCTTGGCTTCCACGTTGCGGCCATGGAGCTTGAGAAAGCGCTCGGGCGACGCCGACAGCACTTGTCCGTGCGGCGTATTGAGATAGGCGCTGTACGGCGCCGGATTGATGATGCGCAGCGCCTGGTAGGCGAGCCACGGATCGCCGGCGGCGGGCGCCGCAAAGCGCTGCGCGAGATTGATCTGGTAGCAGTCGCCGGCATATATGTAGTCGAGCACGCGGCCGAACGCGGCCGCATATTTTTCGCGCGACAGGCTGGACACCAGCGGCGCGGTGATGCGGAAAGGCACGCGTGCGCGCTCGGCGGGTGCGGCGCTGAATCGTGCCACCAGTTCTCTCCATTTGGCGTGTGTGTCGACGCAGCGTCCCTGTGCAACGAGCCAGCTGCGCCGTTCGAGGTGATCGACCACCACTGCCCAGTCGTAAATGCCCACTGCCATCTCGGGCATTTTCTCGTCGTCCACCGCGAACGCGGGCAGGCGCTCGAAGCGCCGCCCGAGATCGTAGGAAAAGTAGCCGAGCGCACCGCCGCTGAACGGCAGATCGGTATGGCTCGCAGCGTCGATGTCGAGATGGCGGCGCAGCAGCACGAGCGGATCCTCGCGCGACAGCTCGATGGCATCGCTGCGGATTTCGGTCAGCTTGCCGCGCGTGACGAGCGTGGTGTGCGGCTCGGCGGCAATGATGTCGTAGCGCGACTGCGTCAGATGGTGGCCGCCGCTGTCGAGAAATACCGCCCATGGCAGATCGGCGACGAGCTCAAACAGCGCGGCGCTGTCGGCGCGGTACGGCAGTTCGGTGCGCAATGACATAGGGCGCTTATTTTGCACTAAGCTATTTGGCGCCGCCAGCAAAGCAGAGATTCGTCATAAAATCTCAACTTCCCGCCTGCAAACTTGTAAATTTTTCTTTCCGGAATCCCATGCCCAACGCCACTTTTGCACTGCGCGCACTGTATGGCCTATTAGCCATCGCAACGTTGGCGCTGCCGCCTGTCGCGCGGGCGGAGCGTTTCGGCTTCATCGCCATCGGCGACATGCCGTACAACCTGCCGGGCGACTACGCGGCGTTCGATCGCGTGATTGCGCGCATCAATACCCTGCAGCCGGCGTTCACCATCCACGTCGGCGACATCATCAACGGCCAGACGCGCTGCGACGATGTGCTGTTTTTGCGCGTGCGCGACATGTTCGCGACTTTCAATGGCCCGCTCGTTTACACGCCGGGCGACAACGAATGGACCGATTGCCATCGCCCGAACAGCGGCGGCTTCGATCCGCTCGAGCGGCTCGCGCGCGTGCGCCAGATGTTTTTCCCGGACCCGACGCAAAGCCTTGGCAAAAAGCCGCTCAAGGTAACGCCGCAAAGCGCGGATCCGCGTTATGCGAAGTTCGTCGAGAATGTGCGGTGGGAACACGGCGGCGTCGTGTTCGCGACCGTGCACATCCCCGGCAGCAATAACAACCTGCAGCGCAATCAGGCGGCGGTCAACGAATACATCGAGCGCAATGCCGCCAATCTGGCATGGATAGACGCCGCGTTCGCGCGCGCGCAGGAATCCGGCGCCAAAGGTATCGTGCTCGCGTTCCAGGCGAATCTGCGGTTCGACCGCGAGCCGCCTGAAACGGATTTGCGGTCCGGGTTCAACGACACGCTCATTGCGCTCAAGCGCAATGCGATCGCGTGGACCAGGCCCGTGTTGCTGATACACGGCGACCACCATTACCTCATCATCGACCAGCCTTTGATCGGACCCGGGCGGCAGCGCATCATGAACGTAACCCGCCTCATGGTGCACGGCTCGAGCGAAGTGCACGCCACCTTGATCAGCATCGACACCGACGATCCCGATCTCTTTAGCTACCGGCCGATCTACATCCGGGAGAATATTCCGCCGTTCAAGCCCGCCGCGAAACCGTAAACAGGGCGCAGCGCCGCGATGATTGCCTGCGAGTTCGATCACCTGATCATCGGCGCGCACACGCTGGAGCAAGGCGCGGCTTTTATCGAAGCACTGTTGGGCGTTCAACCGCAAGCCGGCGGCCGGCACGTCGCGATGGGTACGCACAACCGGGTTCTTAAGCTCGGCGTCCGCGCTTATCTCGAAGTGATCGCCATCGACCCCGCTGCTGCAGCACCCTCGCGGCCACGCTGGTTCGGGCTTGACGACGCTAATATCCGCGCGCAATTGCGCGAGCGGCCGCGCCTGCTGACGTGGGCTGCACGCACGCAGAGCATCGACGATGCGGTGAAGCAATGTCCGATCGCGTTAGGTCCTATTCACTCGATGGAGCGCGGCACATACCGGTGGCGCATCACCATTCCGGATGACGGGGCGCTCATCTGCGATGGCCTGGTGCCGGCGCTCATTCAATGGGATTGCACAACGCATCCTGCGGATAACCTCGAAGACCGTGGATACGAGCTCGCAAGTCTGGAAGGGGAACACCCCGATGCAGCGACGTTAGCCGCCGCTCTAGCGGAACTCGGCCTCGCGAACATCATCGGGCCGGTCAAGGCACCTAACGCGCGCCTTGCCGCGACTATCCGCGGTGCGCGTGGTGTTTGCGCGATCGTGACTCGCAACCTCATCCCGTAGCAAACCGGGATTCGCCGCCTCTGCCGACGCAGAAAGGTCTAACCGCGCTTCAGCTCGTGAATCGATTTCACGAGCTCGCCGTCCGCGCGCTTCAAAGCGCGCGTCGCAGCGCGCGTATTGCCGAACGTCGGGACCCACTGCGAGTGCTTGCCCGCGCCGCCGGTAACGATGATGACCAGGTCTTCGGGCTTGCCCCACATGTGCACGGGCGTGTCGAGCGGCGCATTCGCAAATTTGTCCGCGAGCTTGCGGCGGAAACGGCGCTCGATGCCCTCCTTTGAAAATTTCGACAGCGGTATCGTCGCGCGCTCCCACAGCCATTGCTTGACGTCGGCTTTTTTCATCCCGCCCGAGGCCACCGTCTGCGCATGCTCGGGACCGAACGCCATCACCGGCTGGCCGTCGTAATAGGCGTTGTTCGAACCGGTATTCGCCATGGTGCCGGCGATCATCGTGAGAATACCCTCGGGGGTGTTGCTTTCGTGATCGTTGACGTTGTGCGGACCTTCGGCCGCGATTGCGGTCACCGTGGTCGCCTCTTTCGGCAACCCAAGCTCGACGTGCAGCGGCTCCCACGGGCTCGCATCTTCATTCTCCGCAACGCAGAACGTGAACTTTGCCGGCGTGCCGGCCGTCGCCATGTCGCCGGTACCGGGAATCGCCGCGCCGATATTCACGAGCGCCAGACGCACCGCGCGGCCGATCGCCGCGTTCGCGCGAAAGTAATTACCCATCACGTTGTTGCCGGAATTTAAGCCCACTTCTTTCGCGATCGGGCCGTTGAAAATCAGCATAGGCGTGCACGGATGCGTCGTCGCCTGCGTGCCGTAGAGGTTGTATTGCTCCTCGGCGAGCGTTTCGAGCGCGAGCATCACGAGCGGAAAATATTCGGGCTTGCAGCCCGCCATCACCGCGTTGGCGGCGATGCGCAGCGGGGTCGCCGCGCCGAAACGCGGCGGGATCTTGACGACCGTCTTATCGAGATCGCGGTCGCAGTACGCGAGCATGCGCTCCACGCGCTCGGGCGTCGGCGGAATTACCGGCAGCCCGTCGCTCCAGCCCTTCTCGCACAGGAATTCGTATACCGCTTCGGGGTCGTCGTCGCACTGAACCATCGCGCCGGGCGCCTTGAGCATTGCGCTGAGCGAACTCATGACTGCTTCTCCTTGACGACCTTGATGAGCTGCGGCAACGCCACGCCCGCGCGCTCGATCACCTTGTCCATGTTGAGCCCGCCCAGCGGATGCTGGATTTTCAGGAGCGGCAGATCGGGCACGCCGAACACCTTGGCCTGCGCCGTGCCGAGCTTCATGAACGTATCGGAACACACCACCGCGGCGATCAGGCCGCGCTTGGTCAACTGCGCCATGTCGTGGACACTCCACGACGTGCACGACCCTCAATCGGCCATGGCGCTGATGACGAGATCGGCCTCCTTCGCGAGTTCGTCGAGCATTTCTTCAGTGGCCGGCCGGCTCGAAGCGGGTTTGCGCTTGATCACCACCGAATCGACTTTGTATTCTTTTTTCACGCCGTCGACGATCAGCTTCAGCAGATGATCGGCGTTGGACTTGCTGTTGTCGAGCACGCCGAGGCGGATGCCGCCGGTGAGCTTGCGGCTCGTTTTCAACTGCGCCACGTCTTCAATCGGCGCATCGGGCACTACGAGAAAGATCTTACCCATTGGGGCTCCTGCAGGAATTTAACCAGGTTGCTGACAAAACAATGCGGCTTTGCACTTTACCAGATCGTCGCGGCTGCGTTGCGCGGTCAGAACACCACCACGCTGCGAATAGACTTGCCGGCGTGCATCAGGTCGAAGCCTTCGTTGATGTCGGCAAGCTTCAGCTTGTGCGTGATCAGGTCGTCGATGTTGATTTTGCCGTCCATGTACCAGTCGACGATTTTCGGCACGTCGCGCCGGCCCTTGGCGCCGCCGAACGCGGTGCCCTTCCATACCCGTCCCGTCACGAGCTGGAACGGCCGCGTCTTGATTTCCTGGCCGGCGCCGGCGACGCCGATGATCACCGACACGCCCCAGCCTTTATGGCAGCACTCGAGCGCCTGGCGCATCACGTCGACGTTGCCTATGCATTCGAAGCTGTAATCGGCGCCGCCCTTCGTCAGATTCACGAGGTAGGGCACGAGATCGCCTTCGACTTCCTTGGGATTCACGAAATGCGTCATGCCGAATTTTTCCGCGAGCGATTTGCGCGACGCGTTCAGGTCGACGCCGACGATCATGTTCGCGCCCGCGAGCCGCGCGCCCTGGATCACGTTGAGCCCGATGCCGCCCAGACCAAACACCACGACGTTGGCGCCCGGCTCGACTTTAGCCGTGTTGATGACGGCACCGATGCCGGTCGTCACCCCGCAGCCGATGTAGCAGACCTTGTCGAACGGTGCGTCGGCGCGGATTTTCGCGAGCGCGATTTCCGGCACCACCGTGTAATTCGCGAATGTCGACGTGCCCATGTAGTGAAAGAGTTTTTTGCCGCCGAGGGAAAACCGGCTGCTGCCGTCGGGCATGACGCCCTGCCCCTGCGTCACGCGAATCGCCTGGCACAGATTGGTTTTGCCGGAGAGGCAATATTCGCATTGCCGGCATTCGGGCGTGTAAAGCGGAATCACGTGGTCGCCTTTCTTGAGGCTCGTCACATCCTTGCCCACGTCGACCACGATGCCCGCGCCTTCATGGCCGAGGATGGCGGGAAACAATCCTTCGGGATCGGCGCCCGAGCGCGTGAACTCGTCGGTGTGGCAAATTCCGGTCGCCTTGATCTCGACCAGCACTTCGCCGGCTTTCGGCCCGTCGAGATCGACTGTTTCGATGGTGAGCGGCGCGCCGGCTTTGTGCGCGACTGCGGCTTTGACTTGCATGCGAGGCTCCGATTGAGAAAATGATTCCGTATATTAACAAACGCGGGCAGCCGCAAAAATTCCGCGTAAAGAGCGCAAAAATCGAGCCCTGGTTTTTCATGCATAATGCAGTTGCCGCGCAAAATCATTGCATTTCACTCCGGCACTCGCGCCCCAGACGGCGCGGCCGCACAGGAGCCGATACAGGCCACCGAGTTAATGTCCGCGCGGATTAGCCACTGAAGAGGACAGCTGCGATGTCTACCCATCATCTGACGGCGGCGCAGGTCGCAAGTTATCAAACTCACGGTTATCTTTCGCCGCTGCCGGCACTCGGCGCGGAACTTGCGCGCGCGACGCTCGTTAACGTCGAAGCTTACGAGGCGCAGCATGGAGAGTTTCCGAGCAAAGGGCTCAAAGCGCATTTGTATCTGCCATGGATGGAACGAGTAGTTCGGCATCCAGCGATACTCGATGCGGTCGAATCCATCGTCGGGCCGGACATCCTCTGCTGGTCGAGCCGGTTCTTCATCAAAGACCCCGGAGACGGCGGCTTCGTGTCGTGGCACCAGGACGTCACCTACTGGGGACTCGACGTTTCGGAGAATATTCTGACGGCGTGGATCGCGCTTTCGCCGGCCACGCGCGGGAACGGCGTGATGAAAGTGATACCCGGCTCCCACACCCGGGTGGTGGCACATCGCGAGGGCGCTGCGAGCAATATGTTGTTGCGCGGCCAGGAAGTCGCCGTCGAGGTGGATGAAACGAAGGCCGTCTACATGGAATTGAACGCGGGCCAGATGTCTTTGCATCACGGCCTCATGTTTCACGGCTCGGAAGACAATTGCGCGAATGAACGGCGGGTCGGATTTGCCGTCCGCTACATGCCGACCCGGGTCAAGCCGCTCGAGGGCTTGCCGCGCGACAGCGCGATGCTGGTGCGCGGCGCCGATCGCTACGGCCACTTCGATCTCGAGCCCAGTCCCGCCGGCGAACTCGATCCGGCGGCACTGGCGTTCCACCGTAAAGCCACGGCCACTTATGCCGAAATCAACCGGCAGGCGGTCAGAAAGCATCTCGACATGATGGCTGCGCAGCCGGCACGCTGACTTACCGGGCGCATCAGCTCGCGGGTCCGGGTGGCGACATTCAGCGACGCGGCACGAACGTTCGTCAAATCAGTCAATCAAGGGACACCGATCGTATGCATTCGAGAATCGAAACCGCGCTATTGGCGGTCTGCGCATTATTGCTATCGGCGCAGGCAGCAACCGCGCAGGGAAATTATCCGCAAAAACCCGTGCGCTTCATCATTCCATTCGCGCCGGGCGGCGCCGGCGATTTTGTCGGCCGCATTGTCGCGCTGAAGCTCGCTGATCTGCTCGGACAGCCGATGGTGGTCGACAATCGTCCCGGTGCCTCGGGCTTTCTCGGCCTGGAAATCGGCGCCTCGGCAAAGCCGGACGGCTATACCATCGTGCTCGGCAACAATGGAGCGGTTGCCATCAGTCCCGCGGTTTACACCGCGTCCACTGTCCGGCCCACGCGCGACCTCGCGGCGATTACGCAGATCGTGGACGTTCCCAGTGCGCTCGTCGTCCACCCTTCCCTGCCGGTGAAAACGGTGCGCGAACTCATCATCCTTGCCAAAAAAGAGCCCGGCAAACTCAATTTCGGGTCTCCCGGCAGCGCCAGCGGAAATCGCCTTGAAATGGAAGTGTTCCGCAAGACCGCCGGCATCGAGATGACTCACATACCGTACAAAGGCGGCGCCGGTCCCGCGGTGACCGCGCTGGTTTCCGGCGAAACGCAATTGATGTTTACGACGCTTTCGTCCGTGGTGCAGTTTGTGAAGGCGCTGCGCCTGCGCGCACTGGCCGTGACATCGCCGGCGCGCGCGGCGGTACTGCCCGACGTGCCCACCACGACCGAATTGGGAATTACTGAACTTGTCGGCGGATCATGGCAGGGATTGTTTTTTCCCAAAGACACCCCCGCTGCCATCATCGACCGCGTATTTGCAGCAACTCAAAAAGCGATGGCTGAAGAGGAAGTCAAGCGTCGCCTCGCAGCGGGCGGCGTCGACGTGGTCATCAGCAGTGCGCCGGCGGAATTTACGCGCTTCGTCGTCAGCGAAACACAAAAGTGGGACAAGGCAGTCAAGGACTCCGGCGCGACCGCCGACTGATTCTGTCGACCCGCCATGACCTCGGAGGCGGCTAAATAGTGTCCGCTCAATTCGCTGCCCTGCCGTGACCGCGATTTATCGTGGGCGCTTCGCGCCTTCACCCACCGGCCCGCTGCATTTCGGGTCCCTCGTCGCGGCGGTCGCGAGCTATCTCGAGGCGAAAAGCCGCGCGGGCGAGTGGCTCGTGCGCATGGAAGATCTCGACACGCCGCGCAACGTTCCCGGCGCGGCCGACGACATCCTGCGCGCGCTCACGGCGTGCGGTATGCGCTGGGACGATGCCGTCATCTATCAGAGCGCACGCACCGACGCCTACCATGCGGAACTGCACCGGCTGCGCGCGCTCGGCCTGGTTTATCCATGCGCGTGCAGCCGGCGCGAAATCGCCGATTCGGCCATCAGCGGCATCGAAGGCCCGGTGTATCCGGGTACCTGCCGCGCAGGACTCGCGCCCGGAAAAACGGTGCGCGCCTGGCGCATCGACGTGCGCGGCGCGGACATTCGTTTTGACGACGCGATCCAGGGACCCATGCATCAGGACCTCGCCACCGACATCGGCGATTTCGTGCTGCTGCGCGCCGACCACGTCTATGCGTACCAGCTTGCGGTCGTAGTCGACGACGCCGAGCAGGGCATCACCGACGTCGTGCGCGGCGCGGACCTGCTCGACTCGACGCCGCGCCAGATATTTCTGCATAAACTTTTGAAATTCACGCCGCCGCGCTATTGCCACGTGCCGGTCGCCGCCAATGCGAACGGCGAAAAGCTCAGCAAGCAAACACACGCCGCGGCGGTGGACTACGCGCGGCCGCAGGCGGCGCTCGTGCCTGCGCTACGCTTTCTCGGCCAGCAGCCGCCGGACGATCTCGTCGATGCCAACATCGGCGAATTCTGGAACTGGGCGCTCCGCAACTGGCGCATCGACCGCGTGCCGCGCGCGCGCAGCGCGCCGGCGCCCGCAGGTTAAGGAGGAGCGCCATCTTCGCGCCGGAACTGCGTCGGGCATAATGGCGCGCATGAGCGACCCGGTCAGCGCGCCTGCGGACATCGAGCGCAACTTCGCGCAGCGGCTCAGCGCCGTGACGCCGCATGCGTATGTGACTCCGCTGATCATCGCGGCCAATGTCATCGTGTTTGCCGTCATGGTCGCGCTCGGCATCCAGGTATTGGGCGGCCGCGCCGACGAATATCTGCGGTTCGGCGCGAATTTCGCGCCGCTGACGACCGGCGGCGAATGGTGGCGGCTCTTCACGTGCACGTTCATTCACTTCGGCATCGTGCATCTCGCGTTTAACATGTGGGCGTTGTGGGACAGCGGCCGGTTGACCGAGCGGCTGTTCGGCAACGGCTGGTTCGCCGCGCTGTATGTATTCGCGGGGCTGTGCGGCAGCAGCGCCAGCATGCTCTGGAACCAGGAAGTCATCAGCGGCGGCGCCTCGGGCGCGGTGTTCGGCATATTCGGCGCCCTGCTCGCGTACATGACGGTCGAGCGCGGGTCGATTCCACCGGCCACGCTGAACCGCCTGCGCGTGAGCACATCGACCTTCGTCGTCTATTCGCTGTTCTACGGTTTCGTTCAATCCGGCATCGACAACGCCGCCCATCTCGGCGGACTGGCGGGCGGCTTCGTGATGGGGCTGCTGCTGGCGCGGCCGCTCGACGGATTGCAGCGCACGCGCGGCCGCTGGCGGCGCGCCGCGCTGGCGGTTGTGCTGGCGGGCGTCACGCTGCCCACGGCGGCGCTGTATACGCCCGACACCTCGCGCGTTTATCGCGAAGCGCGCACGCTGCAAAAAGAGATCGACGTCTTCACCGCCGAGGAGAAACGGCTGCAAACCGCGTTCATGACGATCGCCGAGCAGTCGCGTGCGAAGAAAATCGATCCCGCAACCGCGCTCAATCTGCTCAAGGCCGACGTGTTGCCGGCGTGGGATGCCGCGGTTGCACGTTTTGCGCGCGTTGAACTCGACGCCAAAGCGCCGTCCCGCAAGGACTACGACTTACTGCTGCGCTACGCGACGGCGCGGCGCGACGGGATGCACGCGGTCGCCGCTTACCTCGCGGCCGACGAACCGGAACTCGAGCGCAGGATTTCAGAACAGCGCGAAATAGCGGCCGACGCGCTCAAGCAATACCAGGCGCGTCAAAAATAAATGGTGTACGCGCGCCGCGACGTCAATGGGCGTCAGCCAGGGCCGCACGCTTGCTGACTGCCACCGCCGCTATCCGCGCGCGAATTGCCGGAATCGCTTCGCTGGCCGCCGTTACACCCGCCGCGATCGCTTCGACTTTCGCGGAAAAATCGAGCGAGCGGGTCCGCGGCGTCGCCGGCCGGATCGCCACGTCGGCCGCATCGACCTCGCTCGAGCCGCGCCACGAAACGTCCACCGCGATTATCACGTCGGCGCCCATGCGTTGCGCGACCGCCACCGGCACGCGGCTCGTGAGGCCGCCGTCCACGTATTCACGGCCTTCGATCAGCACCGGCCAGAACACGTTCGGAATGCTGCTCGACGCGCGCACCGCGAGCCCGGTGTTGCCGCGGTTGAAGACCGTCATCGTGTTCGAGGTCCGTTCGGTTGCGACGACCGCGAACGGACGGCTCAGCGCCTCGATCGAGCGGTTGGCGAGCGCTTTGTTCACATAGTCCTGCAGCGCGTCGCCCTGCACGCGGCCGGGACCGAACAACGTGAAGTCGATCAGGTCGCTGTCGACCAGGCCCAAAGCCATCGCTTCGAGCGCGGGCGCATCGTTGCCGCCCGCGTAGAGCGCCGCCACCACCGAGCCCGAACTGCTGCCGACGACCAGATCCACGCGGATGCCCGCGGCTTCGAGCGCTTTGATGACGCCGATATGCGCGAAGCCGCGCGAACCGCCGGCGCCCAGGACGAGCGCCACGACCGGCTGCGCAGCGCGCACGGGCTCGATCGTCGCCGCGCGCGGCGGCGCGAGGTTTGCGTACTCGTGCGGCGCCGTCGTGCAACCGGCGAGCAGGAACGCCAGCAGTAAAGAAAGTTTCGCAGTCGACATGGAGCTCAGAGTAGCTGAAAAGAACGCCATTCCCAAGTTACGAATTGTAACGGGCTTGCGGCATAATTACGTCTCTCAAGCGGCCGCACCGCATAGAGCCGCCCGCCAACCCGAGGAGTACGAATGAAATACATGCTGCGCTGGATCTGCATTACCGTCATCACTGCCGCGGCCACCTGCGCCGGTGCGCAAAGTTATCCGACCAAGCCCATCCGGATGATCATGCCCAACGCGCCCGGCAGCGCGAACGACACGCTGGGCCGTATCGTCGCCGCGCATCTGGGCGACGCGCTGGGCGAGCAGATAGTGATCGACAACCGCGCCGGCGCCGGCGGGCTGCTCGGCATGGAGATCGGCAAGGGCAGTGCGCCCGATGGCTACACGCTGGTGGCGGCATCCACCGCGGCGATGTCGATCGCGCCGCATATCTACAAGAAATTGCCGTACGATCCGCTGAAGGATTTCGAGTTCATCTCCCTGTACGCGGCCACGCCCAACGTGCTCGTCGTGAACCCCAACGTGCCGGCGAAAAATATGAAGGAATGGGTCGACTGGGTCAAAGCCAACGGCAATTCGCTCAACATGGCGTCGGCGGGCGCGGGCTCGCAGAGCCACCTGACCGGCGTCGCCTTGCTGGCGGACGCCGGGCTGCAATCCACGCACGTGCCGTATAAAGGCGGCGGCGCGTCGGTCGCCGCGGTGGTGGCCGGCGAATCGCAATGGACCATAACGCCTGCGCCGGCCGTGATGGGGCTGATCAAGAGCGGACGCCTGCGCGCGCTCGGTCACAGCCTGCCGCAACGCACGCCGCTCCTGCCCGACGTGCCGTCGATCAAGGAATCGATCCCCAAGTTCAACTACAGCGGCTGGAACGGCCTGCTCGCGCCCAAGGGCACGCCGAAACCCATCCTCGCCAAGCTGCGCGCGAATCTGCTCGAAGTGGCGAAGAAACCGCAGTTCATCGAGCAATTTGCGTTGCAAGGCGCGCAGGTCGTCACCAGCACACCCGAAGAATTCCGCGATTTCGTGCGGCAGGAACTTGCAAGCTCCGGCGCCGTGGTGCGGGCTGCCGGTCTCAAAGTCGAATAATTACATTCAACGAAAGCGATCTTGCGCATGAGCAGCAATCCCGTAAAAGTCGGCATCGTCGGTCTCGGCCGCTGGGCCAGCGTGCTGACGCGCGCCGCCAAAAAATCCGACAAATTGCAAATCGTCGCGGGCTTCAGCCGCTCCGCCGAGAAGCGCAACGCGTTCGCCGCGGAAATGGGTGTGCCCGCCGCGCCGGACATGGCAACGCTGCTCGCCGATCCGGAAATTAAGGGCGTCATTCTCACCGTGCCGAACGAGCAGCATCTGCCGATGGCCGAGATGGTCGCCAAAGCGGGCAAGCACGTGTACACGGAAAAGCCGATCGCGAACACGCTCGTCGATGGCTTGCGGATCGCCGCGCTCGAGCAGAAGTACGGCGTCAGCGTGACGGTCGGCCACAGCGCGCGGCTGATGGCCGGCATCCGCATGATCAAGGAAAAAATCGACGCCGGCGAATTGGGGCGCGTCGCATTTTTCGAGGCGAACTTCTCCAACGAGCGTGCGCTCGAATTGACGCCGCAAACGTGGCGCTGGTACAAGGACCGCGCGCCCGGCGGCCCGTTGTCGCAGCTCGCGATCCACCAGTTCGACGTGCTGCATTATCTCGGCGGCGAAATCAGCGAGGTCACCTCGATGGCGTCGAAACTCTCGCCCGTCGGCGCCGAAGTGGACGATCAGTCGATGACGCTGCTTAAATTCACCGACGGCAAGATCGGTTACGTGGGATCGTGCTGGACGTCCCCGGCATCTTCGCCGTGCGCGTGTTCGGCGCCAAAGGCCTCATGCATTACGAGATCGACTTCGGCACCTGGGACACGCCCGACAAGCTGCACACGACCTCAACCCTGTACATCCAGCGCGGCAAAGACGGCTACGGCAAGCGCGAAGAAATCACGCTGCCGCCGAGCGACATGTTCTGCGCCGAGCTCGAGATGTTCGCCGAGAGCTGCACCACCGGCAAGGTGCGCGAACTGTCGGCGCACAACGGCAACGTCGCGGTCGCCGTCGTCTACGCGGCGCTGCGCTCGCTCGAACACAACGGGCAGGCAGTGAAGATCGCCGATATCATGAGCGAGACCAGAGCCAAAATCTGACCAGGACCACCATATGCTACCCACCCGCCACTTCATCGATCTCACGCAGCCCGAGATCGCGCAGCAACTGAAAAAGAATCCGCTCGTGATCCTGCCCGCCGGCAGCGTCGAACAGCACGGCCCGCACCTGCCGACCGGCACCGACATCTACGCGAGCCAGGTGATCGGCAATGCGGTCGCCGAGCGCATGGATGGCCTCCTGCTGCCGGCGACGCCCTTCGGCGTAACGCCGATGCACATGCCGTTCGAAGGCACGATCACGCTGTCGACGGATACTTATATGCGCGTGGTGACTGAAACCTGCCGGTCGACGGCGCAACACGGCGCGAAGTATCTGCTGATCATCAACTGGCACGAAGGTAATATCCCGTCGCTCGCGATCGCGTCGGAAGCGCTGCACCGCGAGCACGGCATGACGGTGCTGACCGTGCAGGCCTGTTACGTCGCCGCCGAGCTCTACGGCCACGACTGCGGCGGGCTCACCCATGGCGGCGAAATCGAGGCGCTCGCCGTGCTCGCGTACCGCCCCGATCTGGTGCATCTCGATCGTATCGACTATTCGTCGGACCACACGCGCGGCCGCAAATGGGACAAATTGCGCCGCACGCGCAGCTACCAGCCGGTATTGACCGACATCCGCACCATCGCCGAAACAGGCTGGTACGGGGCTCCCGAGCACGCCACCGTCGCCAAGGGCTTGAAGATGCTCAACGATATCGCGGATGCGATCGCGAAAGAAGCGACGGATATCTTCCGCATGCTCGACGAAGCCCAGGGCGGCACCGCCGAAATCAAGCACCTCAAGATAGCGGGCTGATTGCCCGCCGGCACGCGGGTGCTTTAGCCTGTATATTGCCGGACCGGCTGGAGCCGTCTTCCCGTAAGCTTGACGTAAGCCTGCCCGCGCACACTCCTGTCTCGCTCGTCCACGAGGCAAACATCGTGGTTCACGTAACCCAGGAGATCACGATGGAAGCTTCCAATCTGACTGCAGCACGCAAAGGCGCGAAGTGGGACATTCCCCGCATCGGCCGACTTTTTGTTTTCATTTTCAGCGCGGGATTCCTGTGCCCCAACGTATGGATCGAGGGCATGGACCTGATGACGCTGCACGACAAGAACGACGCCGGTATCGCGCGCTAACGTCGCGGCGCGTCAGTCGCGCCCTGCGTTTCAACCGGCGATCTCACTTGAACGGGATGCCGACGATCATTTTGGCGACCCATTTCTCGGCCGTACCGCCTGTTACGGCGCGGCCGATCCCGAAATTGAGATCGAAGCCCTTCTTTTCGACATCGATGACGCCGTAAAAGGTGTGTTCCTGCTGGTTGAACGCGGGAATGTGATGGATCCCGCCGAGTTCGGCGTAATGCTCAAAACCCATCTGCACGCCTTCCTTCACCGCGCGCGCAACCTTGAGGGCTGGCGAGAATGACGGCTCGCGGCTCACGTCACCCGATACGGCGGCGCCAATAATCGGGTTGAAGCTGACGAGCCACTTGTCGCTGCGCCAGCCGATGATCGGCCGCACCTCGACGTTCATGTTGCTTTCGGTCACCCGCTTCGAGGTGCGCCCGAGTTCCATATTCACTCCCCAGAACAACCCGCCGTTCGGGGGCGCGATGTATTTGACACGCAGCTTCGCGCCGTTGGCGTAGAGATTGCCGTCGGATGCGCGCGCCGACAGCAGGTACAGCCCAGCGTCCCAGTTCTTCGCGAACCCGTACGAAAATTCCGGTGTCACCTGCAGCACGTGGTTCGTCGGCACCTGGCCCGCGTACACCGGCGCGCGCGGTCCTTCGAGCACATAATTGACGTGCATCTCGAGGCCGAACTCACCAGGCGCATTAATGTCATCCGTGTAGACCTGAATTTCCTCCGGCGCGGCGATGACTGGCGCGGGCATGCCGGCAAGCAACATAACCAATGCGGCGACAAAAAAGTGGGCCGGCGACGTGCCCGGTATTCGTCGTGCGCGCACCACCGTCGAATCAACCCGGCGGCCAGCGGAACTTGCGGCCCGCCATGATATGCATGTGCAGGTGGAATACGGCCTGGCCGCCTTCCTTGCCGTTGTTGATTACGAGCCGGAAAGCGCCGTCGATTTTGAGCTCGCGCGCGATCTTGCCGGCGGCGAGCAGCATGTGACCCAGTAACGCCTGGTCTTCGGCCCCCGCGTTCGACAGCATGTCGAGCGGTTTCTTCGGAACCAGCAGGACATGCACGGGCGCCTGCGGATTCACGTCCCGGAACGCGAGGCACAGGTCGTCCTCGTATACGATATCGGCCGGGATCTGCCGGTCGATGATTTTGGCAAACAGAGTATCTGCCATCGCAATGCTCCTTACGCGCCCGCGTTAAAACCGCGGGCCTATTTTTTGTCCTGCGCCAGGCTGGCCGCCGTCCACGCCACGATGGCGTCGACGAGTTCGGCGCTGCCGGCCGAGAGTGCGCGCACGCCGCTTTCGGCGTTCGCGCCGGCTGCGGGCCGGTCGATCGTGAAAGTTTTCTGCGCCTGCAGGCTGCGTCTCGCCACGTTGACGAGGCTCGCGCGCGCAACGATCACGGCGCGGCTTGCATCGGCAGTATCGAATACCTGGCTGAATTCCTCAAGCTCGACGCGCAATGCATAGTCGGCGCGCGCGCTGTCGGCGATGTTGACGATGCCGCTGTCGCTGGCCGCCGCAAGCTGCGCGCGCAACCGCTGCGCCACCAGCGACGCGACAGGCGCAGCCCACCGGCTGTTCGCATAGTTGAGCTGCCGCGCCGCGTCCTGGTAATTGAGGCGGTAGACGATCGCGTTCGACTCGAGCCAGCCCGGCGCGGCGACCGGCTGCACGAGCAGGGTCGCCCGGATGCGCGTCTTGCCCGCCGCTGAGCTCGGCGCGCCGCTCAGGTCGTAGGTGGCGGCAGCATCTTTTTTCTCGGGTCCGAGCGTACATCCCGCGAGCGTCGCCGCGAGCAGCAATACGAGCATGGTTCTCATCGGGATCCCCGCGGTGCGTTAAAGCCAGGCTCGCCCGGCCCCGGCGGGTTCGGGCTGCGGCCGAAGATAAGGCTCGCCGGCTGCTCGTTGATTTCGTTCAGCAGCCGCTCGAGCCCGCGCGAAGAACGCTGCACGTCGTCGAGCAGCACGTTCAGGCGCGGCACCGACTCGGTCAACATCGCGTCCGACAGCGCGCTGCCGCTGAGGCCGAGTTGCTCCACGCCTTTGGCTGCACGCTCGAACGAATCAAGCCGGTCGTTGATGCTGGCGAGCAGCGTGTCGGCGCGCTTCAATGCGATGTCGGTGTCGTTAATGAGGCCCGGCAGCGCCTTGACCGTGGGCTCCATCGAAGCCGCCAGCGACGCGAATTTAGCGGTCGCGTGGTCGAGATTGCGCAGCGTGCCAATGAGCTGCTGCTGATTCTCGTCGCTGAGCAGCACGTTCACGCGCTTGGCCACTTGGTTGAAGTTGACGATCATTTCCTCGCCCGACGCGCTTAAGCTGTCGATAAACGACGGCCGGACTTCGATGCGCGGAGGCGCGCCCGTGCTGCTGACGAGCGGCGCGGGCTTTTTGCCGTCGTCGTCCAGCATCACGTAAGAAAGGCCGGTCACGCCCTGGGACCCCAGCCGGGCAAACGTGCCTTCCGTGAGCGGCGTGCCGGTCTGCACCAGAATTCTGACCAGGATGGCGCGCGCCTCCTGCTGGTCGAACTTGATATCGACCACCTTGCCGACGGTGACGCCGCGATAACGCACCGGCGCCTGCGGATTCAGGCCGGATACCGGATAGCGTGAAATCAGCACGTATTCGTCGTTTTCGACGGCGTCGCCGCTGAACCAAAGCGCGGTCGCCACCACGCCGATGCCGAGCAGGATGGTAAACAACCCTGCCGCCAGCGCGTATGCCCTGTTTTCCATAGCTGCTGCTCCCCTTGATACCCGCTGCCGGCTCCCGTGCGCCGCAGCGGGGCCGTTACGTCATCGACACGATGTCTTTTACCGCCTTGACTGCCTCGAGGGCGCGCCGTCCCCGCTCGCCCATGAAAAAGTTGCAGATGAACGGATGCGTGTCGGACACGACTTCGTCCAGCGTGCCGACGATCTCCAGCCGCTGATCGCACAATACCGCGACGCGGTCCGACAGCGCCACCAGCGTATCGAGGTCATGCGTGACCATCACGACGGTCAGATGCAATTCGAGGTGCAGCTCCTTGATCAGCGAAACGAAGCTCTCGCTGCGGTCGGGGTCGAGACCGGCCGTCGGCTCGTCGAGAAACAGCAATTCCGGCTCGAGCGCGAGCGCGCGGGCGAGCGCAATGCGCTTCACCATGCCGCCCGAGAGCTCGGCCGGCATCTTGGATGCGTGGCGCGGCTCGATGCCGACCATGTCCAGCTTCATCATGACCAGATCGTGGATCAGCCCTTCATCCAGCAGGCGCAGTTCGCGCATCGGCAAGGCGACGTTGTCGAACACCGTCAGCGCGCTGAACAACGCGCCTTCCTGAAACAGCATGCCCCAGCGATGGCGGATCTGGCGCAGACCGGCCGCGTCGTCGCCGTGCAGGGGAACGCCGAACACGCGCACTTCACCGCGGGTGGGCCGCTCGAGCCCGATCATCTGCCGCAGCATCGTGGTCTTGCCGCTGCCCGACCCGCCGACCAGCGACATGATTTCGCCGTAGCGCACCGACAGATCGATGTCGCGATGCACGACGTTGTCGCCGAATTGCGTCCACAGCCCCCGGACGTCGACCACGTAGTCTTCCATTAGCTGATCCCGATATCCTTGAACATGATTGCAAATATGGCGTCCACGATGATCACGACGGTAATCGAAGTCACGACTGAATTCGTAGTGCCGATGCCGAGGCTTTCGGTATTCGGCTCTATGCGCAGGCCAAAGTGACAGGCCACCAGCGCGATCATGAAGCCGAAGACTACACCCTTGCCGAGCCCCAGCCACAGATTGGCGATCGGCACCGAGTTCGGCAGGCTGGACAGAAAATAACTGTAGCCGATACCCAGTTCGGCCTGGGCTGAAACCATCCCGCCGATCAGCGCAATGGCGTTCGTCCATAGCACGATCAAGGGCATCGAGATCGCGAGGGCCAGCATCTTGGGCAGTATCAGGCGCAAGGTCTGCGGAATGCCCATGACTTCCATCGCGTCGAGTTCCTGCGTAACGCGCATGACGCCGAGTTGCGCGGTGATCGAAGAGCCCGAGCGGCCGGCGATCAGGATCGCCGCCAGCACCGGGCCCAGCTCACGCACTATGCTGATGCCGAGAATGTTGACGATAAACGCATCGGCGCCGAAGATTTTGAGTTGCTGCGCCGACAGGTAAGACAGCACGACGCCGACCAGAAAACCGACGAGCGCGGTGATGCCGAGCGCCTGCGTGCCGGTTCGGTAGACGTTGGAGGAGATCTCGCGCCACGGAATACGCCGTGGCCGCCGGATGAGATACGCGGTGTCGAGCACGACCTGGCCCAGGACCATGACCATCGTCGCCAGGTGGTCGAGCACGCTCAGGACTTTCCGTCCGACCGCTACCACAATCCATAATGGATCGCGTGCGCCGTTGCGGGGCGCCGTTGCGGGCGCAATGTCCAGGTGCTTGAACACGGCTTCGTGTTCGGGTTTGAGCGTGAGGTTCGGAATGCGGCGGCCTCCCCACGCGCGCCAGAGCACCATCGCCCCCGCGTGGTCGAGCACTTCGACCTCCCGCAAATCCCAGGCCGCGCCGGTATCGCTCGTGCATTCCGCCAGCCGGGGTTTCAGTCGCGCGAGGCGCCTTTCGAGTCCGCGCAGGTTCCACGCCCCGCTTACTACAAAGCAGCGCACGTGGCCGGGGGCCGTGACTAACCGGACTTCGGGTGGGGGCAGAGCAACCATCGCGGGAAGGGGCATAGTGAGCGCTTATTTTGCGTGCGGACGGGCCGGGCTATCCGTCCGTAGCTACCTGATTGGGAAACGTTTTTATCCTATCTGTCCGGGGTCGATAAGTCAAAATTTCGGTCGGTCGAACTAAATATGGTGCGCCGCAATAAAAAAGTCTTGACATGGCTGCTCAAGCCCATATAATCCTAATTGTGCAATGCAACAAAGCGAGTGGCAGGCACCCGGATCCATGTAGCAAACAGATGATTTTAATGTTCTTTTTATAGGAGATTCATCATGTTCCAAGCCCCTGAGCAATTTATGGCCCTGAATAAAGCGAATTTGGAAGCAGCTGTGCGTTTTGCCGGTATCGCCCTTGAAGGCGCCGAGCGCATGCTCGAACTGCAACTGAAAACGGCGAAAAGCGCGTTTGCCGACGGCGTTCAACAAGCCAAGGCATTCACCGAAATCAAAGACGTGCAGGAACTCGCGCAGTTGAAGAATACGCTCGCGCAACCGACGCTTGAAAAAGCAACGAGCTATGTCAAGAGCGTTTACGACGTCGCCGCGACGACCCAGTCGGAAATCAACAAACTGGTCGAAGAGCAAGTTGCCGAGTTCAACAAGCAAGTCGTGTCGGGCCTCGACAAAGTCGTGAAATCGGCTCCGGCCGGTTCCGAAGTTGCCGTCGCCGCCGTCAAGTCGGCGATTACCGCCGTCAATTCGGCCTACGACAACCTGTCCAAATCGGCTAAGCAATTCGCCGAAATGACCCAGGCGAATGTCGAAGCCGCGACGACCCAGGCCGTTCACGCGTCGAAGAAAAAAGCCGCTTAATTTTCCGGCTTAGCTGTAAACCATAAAAAAACCCCGGTGATCCGGGGTTTTTTTTCGCCTGCGCGGCGCCGGCTAAGGCGCATCGGCCCAGGTAAACCCAAGCCCGATCACGCCGCTCTTGAGTTCCGCGATTGCCGCGGGCACTCGTTGCGCTTCCCCGCGCACGCCGAGTTCGATATAGCGATCGGTTTCGCTCATGTGCGGCAGACTGAAAACTTTCATGCCCGGGTAACGCGCGAGGGTCGCATTCATGAGATCGATCAGCTGGCTTTCGCCCGCCCCGCGCACGACGATCGCGCTTTCGGCGACGGTGCCCGCGGCATGCCGGTCCGCGTACCAGTTATCGAGGACCCATGCGATCATCGGCCACGCCATTTGCGGAAACCCGGGCACGAAATGATGATGCCGGATGCTGAAGCCCGGAATCCGGTTGTACGGATTGGGAATAATCCGGCTGCCGCGCGGGAATTCCCCCATCTTCAGGCGCTGCGGCGTGATGTCCGCGCCGAAGCGCCCGCGGATTTCGGTTTCCGCGTCCCGGTGCAGCTGTAGCTCGACGCCCGCCGCGTCCGCCGCGCATTGACGCGTGTGATCATCGGGCGTCGCGCCGATCCCGCCGAAACTGAAAACCACGTCGTCAGTGGCGAGCGTGCGCTTCAACGTCGCCGTGATCAACGCTGGCTCGTCCGCCAGGTACTGGCACCACGCGAGCTCGAGGCCGCGCTCGCCGAGCGTCGAGATTACCTGGGGCATATGCTTGTCCTGGCGTTTGCCGGACATGATTTCGTCGCCGATGATGATTGCGCCAAATTGCATTTGATTCCTCAAGACGGAAACGGGCGACAGACGCACGCGAGCCGCGGCATTCAGAAAAACCCGAAAGTCAGAAATTTAACGCAAAAGCGGGTTGACGACCTCAGCTGTGAATATACGACTCCAGCTGCTTGATCATGAACTGCTGCTCGGAGATAGTTTCTTTCACGAGGTCGCCGATCGACAGCACGCCGATCAGCTTGTCGTTTTCAAGCACCGGCAAATGGCGGATGCGCTTGTCGGTCATCAACGCCATGCATTCTTCCACGGTGTTTTTCGGCTGCACGTAAACCACGCGCTCGGTCATGATTTCCCGCACCGGCGTGTCGTGCGACGATTTACCGTGGAGGATCACCTTGCGCGCGTAGTCCCGCTCGGACAATATGCCGGCCAGTTTGCCGTTCTCGACCACCAGCAGCGCGCCAATATCTTTTTCCGCCATCTGCTTTAACGCCTCGAACACCGGCGTGCCGGGACTCACCGTGCACAACGCCTTGGTCTTTCCCTGAAGCAACTGCTTGACCGTTTTCATCGCGCCTCCTGGGCCACATGGGGCGGCGGCAACGTTCACCGCCTTTGTTTCCAGTGTAAACCAATACCGCGAAGGCGCAAACGCCCGCGTCCGGCCGGTTTCACGCTATGATTTCGGGGCAATAGCGCCCGACTCTCCTATCGTCTGCGCGCCAGCAGACCCCGCGCGCCGCCCCTTCATCCCGGAGCACCTCCATGCCGAACGTGACCCGCACCTTTCTCGCCGATTTGTGGGCGCTGACCAAGCCATACTGGTTTTCGGAGGAGCGCTGGGCGGCGCGCGGATTGCTGGCCGTCATCGTGGCGCTCAATCTCGGCGCCGTCTACGTGAACGTGCTGTTCAATCAATGGAACAATGATTTTTACAACGCCTTGCAAAACATGGACCAAGCGGCCTTCATCCAGCAACTATGGAAGTTCAGCTGGATCGCTGCTGCATCCATCGTAATCGCGGTTTACCAGCTCTATCTTAATCAGATGCTGCAGATACGCTGGCGCCGCTGGCTGACCAGGAGTTATCTCGCCGACTGGATCGGCGGGCGGACTTATTACCGCTTGCAGCTCGCGGACCGGGGTACCGACAATCCCGATCAGCGCATCGCCGACGACCTCGCGCTGTTTTGCGACCGCACGCTCAACCTGGTGCTCGGCCTGATGTCAGCAGTAGTCACGCTGATTTCGTTCGTGACGATATTGTGGACGCTGTCTGGAACATTGAGTTTTGCGCTGAACGGCCGCCAGATCGACATCCCCGGTTATATGGTGTGGGTGGCGATCATTTATGCGGTCGCGGGCACGCTGCTGGCCCACCGTATCGGCCGGCCGCTGATCGGCCTTAATTTCAACCAGCAGAAATTCGAGGCCAACTTCCGCTTTTCTCTCGTAAGATTTCGTGAAAACGCGGAATCCATCGCGCTCTATGCGGGCGAAGCCGATGAAATTCGCGGGCTCGAGCGCCGCTTCTCGGATGTCGTCGCCAACTGGTGGGCAATCATGAAGCGCCGCAAGATGTTGACGTGGTTCAGTTCAGGGTATGGTCAGATTGCAATCATTTTTCCGATGGTCGTCGCGGCCCCGCGCTACTTTGCCGGCAGCATCCAGCTCGGTGGACTGATGCAAATAAATTCCGCGTTCGGACAAGTGCAGGACGCGCTATCGTGGTTCGTAACCGCTTATGCCCAGCTCGCCGATTGGAAAGCCACCGTCGATCGGCTGACCTCGTTCCGCAATGCCATTCTCCAGGCCCAGAGCGAGGCTCAAGTCCAGACAGGTATCGCAACTGCGACGCACGACAGCAACACCTACAAGACGAGCGACGTCAACATCGATCTTCCCAACGGCAAGCCGTTGCTCGCCCCTTTCAGCGTGGAAATCGAACCGGGCGAAAGCGTGCTGGTAGCCGGCGCCTCCGGCTCGGGCAAGAGCACGCTCTTTCGCGCGTTTGCCGGGATCTGGCCGTTCGGACACGGCAAGGTGCTGCGCCCGCGCGACGCGAAGAGCCTGTTCCTGCCGCAAAAACCTTATCTGAATATTGGTACTTTGCGCGAGCAACTGTCCTATCCGGCCCGCAGCGGTACATACAGTGACGAAGAGTTGCGCGCCGCGCTCACCGATTGCCGGCTCGCGCATCTCACCGGGCGCCTAGACGAGGAACAGCATTGGGCGCAGGTCCTCTCCGGCGGCGAGCAGCAACGCGTGGCGTTCGCGCGCGCGCTGTTGAGCAAACCGGCGTGGCTATTCATGGACGAGGCGACCGCCGCGCTCGACGAAGAAACCGAGGCCGCCCTTTACCGGCTGCTGCAGGAAAAGTTGCCGCACACCGCCATTATCAGCATCGGCCATCGCACGAGCCTGCGCCAGTTCCACCGTCGCCGACTTGACATCCAGACGGCCGGCACCGGAACGGGCACGGTGCAATGGGCGACTTGAGGGCGGACTAACGTCCGGAATTCAGGCGAGCTTGGCGGCGGCATGCCGCCCGGCGAGCAGGCGCGCGATGGTCAGCGCATCGACCGGCTTGCTGAAGTAATAGCCCTGCATTTCGTCGCACTGATGCTCTTCGAGAAAACGGTACTGCTCGGCGGTTTCTACGCCTTCCGCGACCACGCGCAGGCGCAGGCTGTGAGCCATCGCGATGACGGCCTGCGTGATCGCCGCGTCGTCCTTGTCGCCCGGCAGATCGAGCACGAACGAGCGGTCGATTTTTACGCTGCTGAGCGGGAAGCGCTTCAGGTAACTCAACGACGAGTAGCCGGTGCCGAAATCGTCGATCGCGACCCGCACGCCCAGGCGCTTTAACTGCTGCATCACTTCCACCGCGCGCTCCGGATTGTGCATGACAGTGCTCTCGGTGATTTCCAGCTCAAGCCGTCGCGGATCAAGCCCGGTCTCGCGCAAGACGCGCATGATGGCCGTCGCGAGCTCGTCGCGCGCGAATTGGCGCGCCGACAGGTTGACCGCGACGCTGACGGGCGGCATGCCTTTGACCACCCAGCCTTGCGCTTCGGCGCACGCGGTGCGCAGCACCCATTCGCCGATTGGCGCGATCAACCCGGTTTCCTCGGCCATCGCGATGAACTGGCCCGGTTGCACGAGGCCCAGTTCCGGATGCTGCCAGCGTATCAGCGCTTCGACGCCGGTAATGAGGCCGCTGCGCATATCGACCTTCGGCTGGTAATGCAGCAGAAATTCGCCGCGCTCAACCGCTCGCCGCAGGCTCGTCTCGAACGCCAGCCGCTCGAACGAATGCAGGTTCAACTGCGCGGAGTAGAACTGGTGGTTGTTTTTCCCCTGTTCCTTGGCGCGGTACATCGCGATGTCGGCATTTTTCAATAGCGTCTGCTGATCGTGGCCGTCTTCGGGATAAATACTGATGCCGATGCTGGCCGTCACGTGAAATTCCTGGCCGCTGATCACGTACGGGCGCGCCACCGTATCGAGTATTTTCTGGCCGACGCTCGCGACCTGCGTGGGGTCCGCCACGTCCTCGATCAGCACAACGAACTCGTCGCCGCCCTGGCGCCCGATTGTGTCACCCTCGCGCAGGCACTCGCGCAGCCGCTCGGCAAGCTGCTTCAACAACTGGTCGCCCGCGTCGTGACCCAGCGTGTCGTTGATGACTTTGAAACGATCCAGATCGACGAACAGCACCGCCGCCATCGTCGTGAGACGCTGCGCACGCGCCAGCGCCTGCGTCAGGCGCTGGTTGAACATCGCGCGGTTCGGCAGCCCCGTCAACGTGTCGTGATTCGCAAAGAACGTGAGATGGGATTCGGCCTCCTTGCGTGCGATGAACTGGCCGATCTGGCTGCTGATATCCGTCGCGATCTTGACCACTTCGTCGTCGCGCTGGCGTACCTCGGTGCCGAAAAGCTCGATGACGCCGTAGAACTCTCCGCTCACGAGAATTGGAAATGCGAACGCGCAGTGCAGTCCCGCCGCCACCGCCGCGGCGCCGCGCACGAACGTCGGTTCCTGCCCGATATCGGCGAGCCATACGGGCTTGCCACCCGCCCATACCCTGCGCAGCAGGCCCGCGTTCTCGCCGGTGGTGTCGACGCGCCCCGCCGACTGCCGCAGAAAAAGCTGGATGCCTGGCTCCGCCAGGCCCCAATCCTCCGTATGGCGCATCAAGCCGTCGTCTTTGGCGACGATGCGCCGCGCGCCGGCAACCCAGCCGAGCCCTTCGCACAACGTTTGAATGACGCGCGGTATGACTTCTTCGACGCTGCTCGCTTCGGCGAGCAGCACCGTCACGGATTTTTGAATGTCCTGGCGCAGCTCCGAGCGTTTGCGCTCGCTGATATCGGCCGCAAGCAGCACCATGCCATTGGTCTTGCCCATGGCATCGCGCAGCGGCGCCGCGGACAAGCTTACCGGAACATCGCTGCCGTCTTTGCGCCGGCGCACTGCTTCGACGTCGGCAAAATGCTCGCCGCACATGATGCGCTCGCGGAAATTTATGCCCTCGGCCATTTTTTCGGCGGGCACGGCGAGCATCTTCTGGCCGATCGCCTCCTGCTCGGTCCAGCCGAAAATCCGGTGGGCCGCCTCGTTCCAGCGCTTGATCACGCCGTGCTCGTCCTGCACGATGATCGCGAGCGGCGATGCCGCGACGAGCGCCTCCAGCCGCGCCGACGAGCGCTGCAGCGCCTCGCGGTCGCGCTTGCGCCCGCTGATGTCTGCGAACATCGCGACCATGCCGGCAGCCTCGCCCTCGCTGTTGTAGATTGCCGCGGCGGACACGCTGACATTGACGACAGTGCCGTCTTTGCGGCGGCGCACGGTTTCGACGTTGGCAAACGTCTCGCCGTTGAAAATGCGCACGCGGTGCGCCTCCGCTTCGGCCATGAGCTCAGGCGGCACCAGCGGAGTCGGCCGGCCCAGCACTTCGTACTTGGTCCAGCCGAACATGCGCTCGGCGGCGGGGTTCCAGCGGTCGACTTCCAGGTTCACATCGAACTCAATGATCGCCAGCGGGGACGCAGCAATTAGCGCCTCGACGCGGTCGGTCGCCTCCTGCAGCGCCTGCTCTATTCTTTTCTGGTCTTCGAGCTGACTGTGCAGCTGGCCGATCGCATCGTCGGCCGTTTGATTGGCGGCGGAGAGGCGCTTGACGAGATCGGCATTTTCGAAGCGCGTTCGCAATGAAGCGACGTGAGTCTCGATGCATGATCGGGCAGGCGGCCATCATCACGGCGAGAAATGCCGTCAGGATGGCGGCGGTGAACAGGTGGATCGAATCGCCGTGCGCATACATCGCGATGATGAGCGGCAGCAACGCCGCCAGCGTGAAACCGATGAACGCGCGTTTGACGGGCGTCAGCACTACCAGCGCGCTGGCGACCATGCCCGCGATCACGAACGACGATCAGGAGCTGGTAGTACCAATCGGCGGCGGCCAGCAGCAACGAGCCCAGCACGCCCCACAAGCTGCCCATCGCGACGGCCCCGAGCACGAAGCGGGTCGACCACGAGCGCGCATCGCGCGCGGGCTCGGCCGTTCCATATTGACGGTAAAGCACGAAGCGGGCGGCGGTGGCGGCGGCCACCAGCGCAAACCAGCTCCCGAGTATGGACGGCGACACTTCACCCCACAGCCCGGCAACGACGATGAGCGCGACAGCGAGAGTGCCGCCGTAAGCGGGACGCGACAGCCGGTACAGCAGGCGAACCTGCTCGGCAAATACCGCGGCGGCCGTCTCGTCGGGCGCGGGCGGAACTGCCGGCACTACTTCAAGCGGCTGCGTCAAGCGCGCCATGCAAGCTTTCCTCCCGGGTCGTCTTGAAGACGGCGTATTGCGGCATGAACGGCACGCCCGTTATGTTCGGCGCGCGCGTTAGCCATGCGCTGCGGCGATCGCGTCGGCTTTGGCGAGCAGTCGCTGCGCCATGCGGATATTGGCGATATCGATCATGCGGCCATCGAGTTGGACCGCGCCGCGGCCATCGCGCGCGGCCTGCGCCATCGCGTCGACGATGCGCCGCGCCCGCGCGACCTCGTCCGGCGCCGGACTGAACACGGTGTTCACGGCTTCGATCTGCGCCGGATGAATCACCATGCGGCCCTCGAAGCCCAGCGCCGCCGCACGCTGGCTCGACACGCGAAACCCGGCCGTGTCGTTGAAATCGCTGTATGGGCCGTCGATCGGCCGCAGCCCGTAGGCGCGGCACGCGGTGACGATGCGTGCATGCGCTGCGTGCCAGGGGTCGAGCTGGAAATACTCGCGCTTGCCGTCCGCGCCCGGCTCGCTCAACACACCGTAATCGGGATTGAGGCCGCCGATGGTCGTGGAGCGCGCGGCGGTCGATGCCGCGAAATCGCCGGAGCCGAAGCACATCGCTTCCAGGCGCCGGCTCGACTGCGCGATCGCCTCGACGTTGCACAGGCCGAGCGCGGTTTCGATCATGATTTCGAAGCCCGTGCGTTTCTCGCGCTTGCATTCCTGCTCGATCTGCGTCACCAGCACGTCGAGCGCGTACACGTCCGCGGGCACGCCGACCTTGGGCAGGAACAGCAAATCGAGGCGCGGGCAGGCTTCGACGACTTCGATCACGTCGCGGTACGTGTACTGCGTGTCGAGCCCGTTGATGCGCACGCTCATCGTTTTGCGGCCCCAATCGATGTCGTTCAGCGCGGCGACGACGTTGCGGCGCGCGCGCGGCTTGTCGTCAGGCGCGACCGAATCTTCGAGATCGAGGAACACCACGTCCGCTGCCGAGCGGCTCGCCTTGTCGATCATTTTCGGATTCGACGCCGGCACCGCAAGTTCCGAGCGGTGCAGCCGGGGCGTCGCGGGTTCGAACGAAGTTAGGCTCATGGCATGTATGTCCGTTTTAAGCGTGGGTGGATAGTTCCGGCTCGCGCGCGCTGCAATCCTGCGTGTCGCGCCGGCGCTTAGCCGATGGTTTGCCCGGCCGCGCGCTCGAGCGCGCGTATGAGCACCGAGAAATCTGCGGTGCCCTCGCCCGCGCCCATCAGCGCGTTGATCTGCTGCTTGACGACCGCGCCTGCCGGCAGCGGCAGGCCCGCCTCCTGCGCGAGCTCGAGCACGATGCCGAGATCCTTGTGATAAAGCCGCGCATCGATCCCGCTGCCGAAATCGCGGCTCGACCATGCGCTTGCCGAAGAGTTCGAGCACGCGGCTCGCCGCCACGCCGCCCATCAGCGCCTCGTGCACGCGAGCGGGATCGAGCCCGCAGCTGCGCGCGAGCGATAGCGCCTCGGCGGCGGCTTGCGCGGTGACCGTGAGCGCCAGCTGGTTGCAGGCCTTGGTGATCTGGCCCGCGCCATGGTCGCCCATGTGCAATATCGTTTTGCCGAGGCACGCGAACAGCGGCTTGACCTGCTCGAACACTTGCGGCTTGCCGCCGGCCATGATCGACAGCGTCGCGCCCTGCGCGCCCGCCGGTCCGCCCGAGACCGGCGCGTCGATATGCTCGATGCCGCGCGCGGCCAGCGCCTGCGCAATGCGGCGGGTCGCGAGCGGGGAAATCGTCGCCATATCGATAACGACGCTGCCGTCACGCGCGCCTTCGATCAGCCCTTCAGTACCCAGCGCAACGGCTTCGCTGTCGGCCGATGCCGTCACCAGTGAAAACACTACGTCGGCGGCGCGCGCGACTTCCGCCGGGTTCGCCGCCGTGCGCGCGCCTGCCGCAACCAGCGGCTCGAGCGCCTGCGCGCGGCGCGCGTACACCGTCATCGCATAGCCGGCCTTCATCAGGTTCAGCGCCATCGGCCGCCCCATCGCGCCGAGACCGATAAACCCCAACTTGGGACGTGCGCTCATACTTTGCACTCCATGCGTTGCGGGGCTTTGACGTTCGGGTCCCACCAGCGGCCGATAGTCGCGCGCACATCGCCAAGCGTTGCAAAACTCAAAGGCGCAATCCGCGCAACCGGATCGACGTAGGTGTTGCCGCCCACGACTTCGCTCACTGCGTCGACGCGATGCACGCGCCAGCCCGCAATGCTGAAGGTATTGTCGAGCTTTTGCATGCGGCTTTGCTGCTCCCACACGCCGGCGAGTTTCAGCTCCACCGGACGATGCGGCGGATCGTCAGCCGCATAAGTGACCACGAGATCGAAGCGCACGTCGGCGGCGGCGCGGCGCACGCTGCCGCGGGTCCGCCAGGGCGCGCCGATATCTTTGCGCGCGCTGTAATCCTTGCGCAGCCGCAAAGTGTTCTTGTCGTCGCCGATGTCGACGCTGGTCTCGCTGCCCGCGGCCGGCAGCCCGGCGGGCAGCGCGCGCGCCAATAAACGCAGCACGAGTTGCAGATGCAGCACGGGCTCGTTCAATTCCTGCAATTCGCGCCGCGGCGCGGGCGCGAAATCTTTGAAAATGATGGCCTGGTCCCCGCAGACCGACAGGACGGTGCCGCTGACGCGCGCAGTACCCCGGCGCTCGTCCTTGACCAGGCGCACGTCGCCGTTGTCGGCGCGATCGAACTGCCATTCGGCCGCGAGACCGCTCGCGGCATCGGTTGCGCTCAATGCGACGTGGCCGGCACTGAACCAGACGTCAGCCGGTTTGGGATTCTGCGCCGCCGCGCCCATACCAACCGACGCCAGCAACGCAAAAGCCGCGCATTTCCGCATGGATTTTTCCTCCTGAATTCACCGCACGTTATCGGCGGCATTTTACCGGCTGCACGCCGCTACGGGCAGGAGCGGCGCGACGAACGGTACGCCTCGCGCGATTAACGGATCAGGCCAAGGGCAAGAGTCACAGGCAGGCTGAACCAGAACAGGATTGTAGTCCAGCCAATCAACAACGCCGCCGCCGCGCTGTCGAGGCGGAAGCGGTCGGCCAGCAGCAGCGCCGTCATCATCGCCGGGGTCGTTGCCTCGAGCGCCGCCGCGTACTGGGCTTCGGCGAGCGGCGCGAAAAAGAGGTGCGAAACGCAGGCGACGACCAGCGGCGCGAACAACAGCTTGACGGCGGCCGCCGTCAGAATTTCAGGCCGCGGCGTCAGGTTGCGCCACGGGATGGTCATGCCCAGCACGAACAGCGTCACCGGTATCGTCGCCTGCCCTATCATGTGCGCCGCCACCACCAGCGGCTTGTACGTAAGGTCCAGCGCCTGCAGCGTTAAGCCGAGCGCAAACGCCCACAGCGGCGGCAGCGACAACAGGATCCGCCACAACGACGGATACGACACCGGTTTTTCGTGCGAGCCCAGCCGCGTCGCGATCCATACCCCGAGGCTCCAGATGAACGGCATGGTCATCAGCATGTCGTTGAACACGGCATAGCGCACGGCGTCGCGGCCGAAGAAGAACATCACGACCGGCGCGCCGATGTTGAAGGTGTTGCCGAACATGCCGCCGAGCATCAGGATCGCGCGCGTCGGATCGGAGAGCCCGCGGCCGAGCGGCGTCAGGTACAGCAGCACGTAGAGCAGCGCGCCGGAACTCAGCGTGCCGATGCCCACCAGCAGCGGCACTGACAGCAGTTCCTTCGTGATCGGCGTATTCGCGACGACGGCAAACAGAATGCACGGATAAAAAACATACAGCACGAGCCGGTTCAACTGCGTGCGCATCGCTTCGACCGGCGTATCGCGGAAAATGAGCGGCCATACCGCTCCCGCCGCCACCAGCAACGCCAGCGGCAGCATGACTTCGATCATCAGGTTGAAGAGCTGCGTCATACGGTTTCCGGCAGTTGCCGCAGGCGCGCCACCGCGGCGGCCTCGCGCTTAGCCTGCGAAAGAAATGAGGTGTCCGCCGCCGCTCAGGCTTTGGCTCTGGCGGCGGGATTGAGCAAATTCGGCGGCGTGATGCCCGTCAAGGCGGCCACCGCATTTTTGGCGGCGGTCATGGCCATCGCGCGCCGGGTCGCCTCGGTCGAGCTGCCGACGTGCGGCGCGAGCACCACGTTCTTCAGTTCGAGAAAACCCGGATGAAGCTTGGGCTCGTTCTCGAACACGTCGAGGCCGGCCGCGCGTATGGTGCCGTTTTTGAGCGCGTCCACGAGCGCGGCATCGTCGACCACCCCGCCACGCGTCGAATTGATGAGGATCGCAGTGGGTTTCATCTGTTTCAATTCCGCGGCGCCGATGTAATGATGGGTCGCCGGCGAATACGGTATTTGCAGCACGACGAAATCGGATTGCGCGAGCAACTGCTCCTTGCCGACATACTCGGCGTTGAGCCACTTCTCGACGTCCGCCGGCCACCGGTTGCGATTGTGATAAAGCACGCGCATTTTGAAGCCGGACGCGCGGCGCGCAATCTGCTGCCCGATGCGGCCCATGCCGATAATGCCGAGCGTCGCGTGATGCACGTCGACGCCGAGCATCTGCTTCAGATGCCAGCCCTGCCATTTGCCGGCGCGGACATAGGCTTCGGCTTCGGTCAGGCGGCGTGCCGTGGCGAGTATCAGCGTAAAGGCGAGGTCCGCGGTGCTGTCGTCGAGCACGCCGGGCGTATTGGTCACCATCACGCCGCGCGCCGTGCTGGCCGGCACGTCGATGTTGTTGTAGCCGACCGCGATGTTGGCGACGACTTTCAGGCGCGGACTTTTCGCGAGCAGCGCGTCATCGATCCGGTCCGTCAGGCAGCACACGACGCCGTCCTTGTCATGCAAGCGCTGCGCCAGCGTCGCGGAATCGAAGGGCTGGTCGGCCTGGTTGGACTCGACTTCGCAATGCTCGGCAAGGTAAGCGAGCGTTTCATCGAAGACTTCACGCGTGACGAGAATTTTCGGTTTCATTGCAGACCCTGTGAGATTTGTCCGCGCGTCCGCGCGCAACAGTCGAGCAGGATTATCGCATAGGGTGCGCGCGCGGCTGTCAGGCTGCGGGCATGCGCCACACGTTGCGGCAACGCGTCTCGGTGATACGGCACGCCGCGACTATTCCGATGAGCGACCACGCCACGAGCACGCCGATGCCGAGCCGGTACGCATCCGCGCTGCCGCCCGCGACCACGCCGGCGCCGCTGTCCACCACCCATCCGACCAGCGGCTGCAGCACGCCGGACGCCACGAAGCCGCCGATATTGGCGATCGCGATCGCCATGCCGGCTGATTGCGGCGGGTTGACTTCCTTGGCGATCGCCCACGTCAGCGTGAAACCCGGCACCGCGAGGCCGGTGAGCAACGCCGCTATCACGGCGGCATTCGCGCTGGGCGGCGGCAGCATGACCCACAGCACGCCGGTCGCGCTGAACGCCACTGCAAACGCAATCACGAGCGGGCGGCGCACGCCGAGCCGGTCGGACAACCAGCCCACGAGCGGCGCGCAGACCGCGAACGCGATGAGCGTCAACGCCGTGCAGCGTCCGGCGGCAACCGGCGTCAGGCCGTGCGCATGGACCAGAAAAGGCGCGGCCCACAGCCCGATGAATGTCATGTACGCGCCGGAGATGCCGACGTTGACCCAGAACGGCGGCCACGTGGCCGGATTCGCCGCGACTTGCGCGAGCGCGCGCCGCCAGTCGACGGTGACGGCGCCGGTGCTGCGCGCAACGGGCGCTTCGCGCACGAACAGCCACATCGCCAGCGCCAGCATCAGCGACAGGATGCCGACCGTTACGAATACGCTGCGCCATGAAACGACGGTAATCAGCCAGGCGAGCGGCGCCGTCGCGGCCAGCGCGCCGGCAATGCCGGCGACATTAGCCGCGCCCACCGCCGTCGCGAAACGCCGCTCGTGAAACCAGTTCGCGCACAGTTTGAGCATGCAGACGAAGACGACCGAGACGCCGAGGCCGGCGAGCGTGCGCGCAATCGCCGCGGTGACGAAACTGCCGGCAAGTCCGTAAGCGATCGAGCCGACGCCCGCGATCAACATGCCGAGCGCGAGCGTGACGCGCGGACCGAGCGTGTCGGCCAGCACGCCGGACGGCACCTGCATCAGCGCATAGACGTAAAAGTACGTGGCGCCGAGCGTGCCGAGCGCGGCGGCGCCGATCGCAAATTCGTGCTGCAGATCGCCCGCGATCGAACCGGTCGATACGCGATGAAAAAATGAAATGAAGAAGGCGCTGCACGTGAGCGCAATGGCGGAACCGCGCCACCACGCGAGCTGCCGCGCGCTTGGACTTTCAGTACCGACGTTCATTTTTGATGCATCAAAAAAAACGGAGCAGCCTCGCGACTGCTCCACGTGCCATTGGCGGGACTAACGCGCGAGTTAAGCGGCCGGAACAGTCCGCTTCAACCCGCGCGCTTAAAACGCGGTGGCTGCACCCGGCGTTTTAAGCCTATTTATACAGAACATTCGGCAGCCACAAGCCGATGCCGGGGAACACATACAGCAGCACCAGCGCGACCACCTGGATCGCCATGAACGGCATCATGCCCGCAAAAATCGCATTCAGCGTCACGTGGGGCGGCGAAACGCCTTTGAGATAAAACGCCGCCATCGCCACCGGCGGGGACAGGAATGCGGTCTGCAGGTTGAGCGCGACCAGCAGCCCGAAGAACAACGGGTCGATGTGAAAGTGCGGCAGCAGCGGAATGAAGATCGGCATGAAAATGACGATGATCTCGGTCCATTCGAGCGGCCAGCCGAGCAGGAAGATGATGATCTGCGCGAGGATCATGAACTGCACCGGCGTCAGGTCCATCGACAACACCCAGGTGTTGATGATTTCCTGGCCGCCGAGCAGCGCAAACGACGCTGAAAAAATAGACGAGCCGACGAACAGCCAGCAGACCATCGCGCTCGTCTTGGCCGTGAGGAAGGACGATTCCTTGATGATGCCGCCGAGTTCTTTCGCCGTGGTCCAGACGGTATCGCCGACCGGGCGCTTCGTTTGCCGCCCCTCGCGCAAATGGGAGATGAAGCGATAGCCCGCCGCGAGTATGCAGCCGCCCAGCGCACCGACCGCCGCCGCCTCGGTGGGTGTTGCCAGCCCGAAAACGATCGAGCCCAGCACCGCGAGTATCAGGATTGCGAGCGGAAAGAAGGAGCTCAGCAGCATCTTGAAAACTTCCAGCCGCACCCAGTTCCAGAGCCAATAAAGGATGGCCAGCAAGGCTATGCAGACGGCGACTACAATCCAGAACCAGACCGGTGTTGCAAGACGGCCCTGGTCAGCAGCTGCAGGTTCGGGCGCTTTTTCGGCGACCACCGGCTTGGCTGCTTCGGCCGGTTTCGCCGGTTCCGTCGTCGCCGCCGGGCGCAGCCTTTGCGGGTTCTGCAGTGGCTCCTGCAATCCGGTCCGGCTTTTCGGGTTCGGCCGGTGGCTCCTGCAATCCGGTGCTGGCTTTTTCGGGTTCGGACGGTGGCTCCTGCAATCCGGTGGCGTCTTTTTCGCGCGCCCGCAGCGCTCGAGAGTTCGCTCGGTTCGTCGACGGCGCCCGCCGTGCTTTTCGCACCGGCTTCGATCAGCCCGGTGGTATCGACTTTCACGTCGGGCGCTGTCGCCAACCGCCACGTTACGCCCAGCAGCGCAACGATAAACAGGGCCGGCAGCAAGCTGATGATCAACTGACCCAGCACCGTTTTCTTCGGCACGCCGGCGTCGCTGCGCGTCAGTGCCCGCCACAGGCCCGCCACCGCGTTGCTGCCTTGCGGCGCGAGTTTTTTCGCGACCGGCGGCAGCGCCACGCTGCGGTCGCTTTCGGGCAGCGGGGGCATCAGGTCGGGCCTGAACTTCGCCAGCACGATGACGTAGCCGATATAGAGGCCTGCCAGCATGATGCCGGGACCGAACGCGCCCGCATACAGTTGCACGACCGATACGCCAGCGACCGCGCCGTAAACGATCAACAAAACCGACGGTGGAATCAGAATGCCCAGACAACCACCCGCGGTGACCGCGCCGGCCGCAACCTTCGTGTTGTATCCCGCTTTGAGCATCGCGGGAAACGCGAGCAATCCCATCAACGTGACCACCGCGCCGACGATGCCTGTCGCCGTCGCGAAAATCGCGCACGTGACGATGGTCGCCACCGCAAGCGCGCCCGGCACGCGCGCGGTCGCGAGATGCAGGCTCTTGAACAGGCGGTCGATCAATGCGGCACGCTCGACGAGATATCCCATGAATACGAACAGCGGGATCGCGATCAGCACGTCGTTCGACATGACCGAATAGGCGCGCTGCACCATTAGGTCGAGAATCTGCCGGTTGGCGAGCGCCGGATCGACGCTGCGATAAGCCAGCCAGCCGAAGAACACGCCCATGCCCATCAGCGTGAACGCGGTCGGGAAACCGAGCATGATGCCGACCACGATCAGCGCGAGCATCAGCAGGCCCAGATGGCCGTTGGTCATCTGCGATGGCGCGGGCATCAGGACGAACACCATGATGACCACCGCCGCCATGATGGAAAGGCCGAACCAGACTTCCTTCCTCATTTCGGCGTTTCCTTTTGATGGACGACGTATTGATCGAGCTTCGCGATGTCCTCGTCCTTGACGTGCACCATGTCTTTCAACTTGTCGACGTCGACTTCCTGCACGTCCTCCTGCCGCGACGGCCAGTCGCCCTGCCTGAGGCAGATCACGCAGCGGATGATTTCGACGATGCCCTGCACGAGAATGAACGCGCCGGCGATCGGGATAATGGTCTTGAACGGATAGATCGGCGGCCCGTCGGCGGTAATGTTCGAATGCTCATTGATCACCCACGACTCGGCCGCATAGTTGTAGCCGGCCCACACGAACGCAACGACGCCGGGAATGAAGAACAGAATGTAGAGCGACAGATCGAGCCCGGCCTGCAGGCGCGGCGGGAAAAATCCGTAGAGCACGTCGCCGCGCACGTGGCCGTTCTTGGAGAGCGTGTACGCGCCGGCCATCATGAAGAGCGTGCCGTACAGCATGATCATCACGTCGAATGCCCACGCGTGCGGATGATCGAGCGCATAGCGCGAAAACACTTCCCACGAAATAAGCAGCGTCAGCGCCACGATGAGCCAGGAGAACGCTTTCCCGACCCAGGTGCTTACGCTATCGACGAACAACAGCAGGTTCTGCATTACTCGTGTCTCCCTTCATGGCGCAGCCGGCTCGCTGCCGATCGTCGCGCCCCCGCTTTAAACAAAAACACCACCCGGGGTATCCGGATGGTGTTTTAGGTCAAGCCACTGGTGCTTCAGCCTTTCTTCGCCGGCGCCTTTTTCGGACCGTAGTAGTGGTTGTACGCCATGCGCCGGTTCACGTTGTTGTCCATGTCCCATTTGACCGCGCGCTCGCCGAACGCCTTCTGCGAGGCGACGATTTCCTTGAACAAAGGATTGTCCGCCGATTTCTTCTCGACGACCTGGTCGTAGACCTCGAGTTGCTGCTGCAGGATGGCGTCCGGCGTCTTGTAGAACTTGACCTTGTCCTTGGTCTGCATTTCGACGTAGTCCTTGGAATAGCGGTCGATCGCCTTCCAGCGTGAGTTCCTGCGACGCGGCGGACACGGCATTGGTGATAATCGCCTTAAGCCGCGCGGGCAGCGCATCGTACTTGGTTTTGTTGAACGTGATCTCGAACTGCTCGGCGTTCTGGTGAAAGCTTTGCAGCATGCAAACCTTCGACACGTCCGGGAATCCGAGCAGGCGGTCGGAGCTCATGTTGTTGAACTCGGCCGCGTCGAGCAGGCCGCGGTCCATCGCGGGCACGATTTCGCCGCCGGGCAGCGCATTAACGGCTGCGCCCATCGCAGTGAACACGTCGATCGAGATGCCGACCGTGCGGTACTTGAGGCCTTTCATGTCGGCGGCTTTGGTCACCGGCTTTTTAAACCAGCCGAGCGGCTGTGTCGCCATCGGGCCGTACGGGAACGACACCACGTTCGCGCCGACCGACGCATACAGCTTTTCGAGCAGTTCCTTGCCGCCACCCCAGCGATGCCATGCGAGCAGCATGTTGGCATCCATGCCGTACGCGGGGCCCGAACCCCACAGCGCCAGCGCGTTTTGTTTGCCGTAGTGATACACGCACACGCCGTGGCCGCCGTCGAGGGTGCCCTTCGAGACTGCATCGAGCAGCCCGAACGCGGGCACGACAGCGCCGGCCGGCAACACTTCGATTCTGAGCTCGCCGCCCGTCATGTCGTTGACGATCTTGGCGTAATCGAGCGCGTATTCGTGGAAAATGTCTTTCGAGGGCCACGTGCTTTGCCAGCGCATCGAGATCGGCGTGGTCTGCCCTTTCGCGATCATCGGAAATGCGAGGGCGGCGCCGGCGGTCGCGGCAGCTGCGCCGGACAGGAATTTACGGCGTGACGCGACAGGTTTTGCCTGCGCGTCTTTCTTCAGGTCTTTACTCATGAATCCTCCTAGTGGCTCGAGAATTGAACAACTTATAATGACGAGGAACCGAAACTTTATTTTTATCAGCGCGTTAAAACGCGCCGGGCACCCTTCCGACAGGCCGCCAATGCTATACCGCCGCTAGGGCAAAATCAACAATGCACGGCTTCAGGCTGGAATCCCGTTGAAATACGACTCAATCCGCACGGTTTTCCATGCGGCGCGGTTCGCCGGCGCGAACAACGTCCGCCCATGCACGCTCGACACTTACAACAAGCTTACATTTCCTGATTTTGACTCGCGGTCGTGACCAGCGCGACGCCCGCGGGAGCCGACTTGTGCGGTGCCTCCGGATGCCAGCCGAGCACCAGCAACAGCACGAAAAAGCCAATGACATAGGCAACCGCAACGAACCAGCCATGCCGCAACCACAGGCCGACGGATCGCGCTTCGGGATACATGTTTGCGAGTGCGACGCCGGCCGACGAGCCGAACCAGATCATCGAGCCGCCGAAACCCACCGCGTACGCGAGGAACCCCCAGTCGTAGCCGCCCTGCTTCAGCGCCAGTGCCGTCAGCGGAATGTTATCGAATACCGCCGACACGAAGCCGAGTCCGAGCGCGGTCTGCCACGACGCGGCCGGCAGCTTTTCCACCGGCATCAGCGACGCGATCAAGACCAGCGACAGCAAAAAAATGCTGCCGCGAACCGCGGCGGGCACGACTTTCCAGTCCGGTTTGCGCCAGGCCGCGGTGAGCAGGATGACTACCCACACCGCCGCGCCGATAAATGGAAACCGGCTTGCGCTGGCGGCAAATTGCATATTGACGAGCACATTGACTGCCATTGCCGCGATCAGGATCAGCGCGACAATTACGACGCGGCTCCAGTCGATGTGCACGCCTGGCGGCGGGTCCTTGCTGATCGGCGAGTAGCGATGCTGCGTGAGCGCTGCGGGGATGCCGAATATGAATAGAGCCACGACCGCCGCAACATAGGCCTCGAGCACTGCCAGCGGACTCACGCCGTCGATCCACATCATGGTCGTGGTGGTATCGCCGACGACGCTGCCCGAGCCGCCGCCGTTCGACGCGGCGACAATCGCGGCAAGATAACCGATATGCACTTTGTGATTGAAAACGGTCGCGGCAATGGTGCCGCCGATAATGGCGGCCGCGATGTTGTCGAGAAAGCTCGACAGCACGAATATCATCACGAGCAGCAGAAAGCCGCCTTTCCAGTCGTCCGGCAGAAACTTCGGCAGCACGGCGGGCACCTGGCTCTCTTCGAAGTGCCGCGACAGCAGCGCAAATCCGACCAGCAGCAGAAACAGGTTGCTGAGGATCACCCACTCGTGCCCTAAATGGGCGCCGAAACCCGCCATGCCCGCGCCGGCATTGAAACCGGTAAACAGGAATTTGAAGCCGACGACCGCCGCGAGGCCGCAGAGCGCCACGCGCAAAGTGTGATGGTGAAATACCGCGACGCCCAGCAAGGTCGCGGCGAACAGAATGAATTCGACCGGAATGCCGAACAATTCCGGCCTGCGCCTGACCGTCGGCCGCGATCGCCGGCATGCAGACGGCTGAAAGAGACATCGCCAAGCCAGTCAAATAGCATGCGCGAGAGGTCATTGCACGCGGGATAAGCATCTGAACACGCCAGTGGTGGGTCGCAGCGATTCTAGCATCGCCGTCGGCATAATCCGAAAGGCGCGGCCCAAGGCGACGTGCCAAAGATTTAATTGTCTCAAGGCGTGCAGCGACTTTCCTGTTGAGAAGATCGGCCTTACTGTTTATGATCCGCGTGGGTGTCCAAGCTCGTACCTGCAGCAATGGAGTCCTGGACAGGTTTCGTGCTGGTCGGGCCGCCACACGTTAATCGAGCACGCCCATGACTTATCAACACCCGCCAACACCGCTGGCAGCCCCGGCCTCCATCCCGCCATTAGCCAATAAGGTTGCGTTCGACTACGCAGCCCTGGTCACTATTCCGGCGCCGGGCGGTTACATGCTAACGACATTAATCGTTGTCTTCGTCGTCGCTTACGCGGCCATTGCGCTCGAGCATCCGCTTAAGGTGAGCAAGTCAGCGTCGGCTTTGGTGGCCGCTGGATTGCTCTGGACGATTTACGCAGTGTCGTCGGCGAATCCGCAGGAAGTAACAAGCCAGATCGGCGAGTCCGTAACCGAAACCGCGCGGATTGTATTTTTTCTGCTGGGCGCCATGACGATCGTCGAAGTCATCGACGCCCACAGCGGTTTTGACGTGATTACGAAGCGCATCCGAACTTCCAGCCTGCCGTCGCTGATGTGGGTCGTCGGATTCGTCACTTTTTTTCTCAGCGCAATTCTGGACAATCTGACGACGACCATCGTCATGGTTTCACTGATGCGAAAACTGCTGGCGCGCCAGGACGAGCGTTTGCTCCTCGCCAGCCTGATCGTGATCGCGGCGAACTCCGGAGGCGCATGGTCACCGATCGGCGACGTTACGACGACCATGCTCTGGATCGGCGGGCAGGTTACGCCGCTCGCAATAGTCAAGTCGGTACTGCTGGCAGCGCTGACGAGCTTCATTGTGCCCATGGGCATCGCTGCCTACATCGTCAGGGGACGCACGGTCGATTGCGATGGCCGCCTTCACATCGACGACACCGCGGGCGCGACGGAATTCGAGCGCAATCTGATGTTTCTCCTGGGCATCGGAATTCTCGTCATGGTTCCCGTCTTCAAGGTGGTCACCGGTCTTCCACCTTTTCTCGGGATCCTGTTCGGCCTCGGTATCCTGTGGGTAGTCGGCGACCTGGTCCACCGGGACAAGGCGGATAAATTCAAGCAGTCATTCACGCTCGCCCACGCGTTGAGCAGGATCGACATGAGCTCGATCGTGTTTTTTGTCGGCATCCTGCTGTCCGTCGCCGTACTTGAGCATACCCACGTGCTGGCGTCCCTCGCGCAGTGGCTGAACCACGTCGTCGGGCGACAGGAGATCATCGTTCTGATCATCGGCGTGGCCAGCGCCGTAGTAGACAACGTCCCTTTAGTCGCTGCAGCGATGGGCATGTACAAACTGACCGACTATCCGACGGACCACTTTCTCTGGCAATTCCTCGCTTACTGCGCCGGAACGGGAGGTTCGATCCTGATCATAGGGTCGGCTGCCGGTGTCGCTGCAATGGGGATCGAGAAGATCGACTTCATCTGGTACTTGCGCAAAATCAGCTGGCTCGCCGCCATTGGGTACTTTGCCGGAGCCGCCGTGTATTTGCTTCAGGGTCAACTGCTTTGACCGACAATCTGACGCATTGAACGATGCAAAATAACGAATCTCGTCCGCACGCGACTGCAAAGTTATTCTGCCGGGCCCCGTACGTGCGCGGGGCCCGCCATGAGCGGGCCCCGCGTGTCTCGACACTAAATCAGCTGCTTTAGCCGAGGTCGACCGGCACGTACATTTTCGCGTCCTCGCGCTGCACCAGCAGCGCGACGCGCTTGCCGGCTTTGGAGACGAGCTGTTTCAACTGCTCGACGTCCTTGATCGGCGTGTTGTTGACCGACAGGATCACGTCGCCAGGCTGGATGCCCGCCGTTGCTGCTGCGCCGGTGGCATTCTCGACTACGACGCCGTTCGCGATGCCGGACTGCTGGCGCTCTTGCGGACTCAGCGGACGCACTGCCACGCCGAGCCGGCCCTGCTCGAGCTTGCTGTCGTTGGCAGCTGCCACTTTCTCGGCTTTGAGTTCGCCGACGGTCACGTCGAGGCGCTTGGAATCGCCTTTGCGCACGACGTCGAGTTTTGCCACCTCGCCGGGTTTCGTGTTGGACACGAGCACCGGCAACTGCGCCGAGGTGTTCACGTCCTTGCCGTTATAGCGCACGATCACGTCGCCGGGCTCCAATCCCGCCTTGGCCGCAGGGCTGTCTTTCTCGACCGAGGTAACCAGCGCGCCGGCCGTTTTCTTCAAGCCGAACGATTCGGCGAGCGCCTGGTTCACGTCCTGGATGCCGACGCCCAGCCGTCCGCGCGTTACGCGGCCATGCTGCAGGAGCTCGTCCTGAACTTTCAGCGCCACATCGATCGGCACCGCAAAGGACAGGCCCTGGTAGCCGCCCGAGCGGCTGTAGATCTGCGAGTTGATCCCGATCACTTCGCCTTTCATGTTGAAGAGCGGTCCGCCCGAATTGCCCGGGTTTACCGCGACGTCGGTCTGAATGAACGGGACGTAGGTATCACCCGGCAGCGCGCGCGCCTTGGCGCTGACGATGCCCGAGGTCACCGTATTGTCGAAGCCGTAGGGCGAGCCGATGGCAAGCACCCATTCGCCGACCTTGACGTCGTCATTGCGATCGATTTTCACGACCGGCAGATCGGTCGCTTCGATCTTGATCACCGCCACGTCGCTCGGCTTGTCGATGCCGAGCACCTTGGCTTTGTACTCGCGCTTGTCGGTGAGCTTGACCGTAACCGTGGTTGCGTCCGACACCACGTGCGCATTGGTCAGGATGATCCCGTCGGCGCGCACGATAAAGCCCGAGCCCAGGCCCTGGACGGGCGCCTGGTTTTGCGGCATCTGGCCGCGGAACTGGCGGAAAAACTCGTAGAACGGATTGCTCGGATCGAGCCCCGGCATTTCGACCCCCGGCCCGCCCTTCTCGCCTTTGCCGACGACGCTGACGTTGACCACCGCCGCGCCGTTCTCGTCGACGATGCTGGTGAAGTCAGGCACGGCGACCCGCGCCCCTGGCTGCGGCGCGGCCACGGCTGCGGCGGTCTGCATGGTCGGCGCGCCTGCCGCGACCGCCGGATACGAGTTCGTCGCATTCTGGGCGATATAGCCGCCTAGCGTCGCACCGGAAATGACGCCGGCTACGATCAGGCTGCGAAAAATCATTGTCTGCTTCATAAGTCGCTCCTAAGTTGTTAGTCGGCACACCGACAATGGACTTCTATGCCGTGCAGCCTAAAGACCTAAACTTAAGACAGACTTAAAGCAAAAAAGTGCGGGCGGCCGACCGAATCAGTTTTTTGGAAAGCGCACGGTGACCGCGAGCCCGCGGCCATCGGCGCCGTCGCCCAATTCGACCGTGGCGCGGTGCCGCCGGGCGATCTGCTGCACGATCGCCAGGCCCAGCCCGCTGCCGCGCACGCCGGCGGCCTCGAGGCGATGGAAGCGATCGAACACGTGCTCGCGCTCGGTGGGCGGAATGCCCGGACCGTTGTCGGTGACTATCCACTGCGCGTGTCCGTCGTTCACTGTCACCGACACGTCGACCGCGCCGCCGGGCGGCGTGTATTGCACGGCGTTGTCGATCAGATTTGCAAGCAGCGTGCGCAAAGCGTCGGGGTCGCCGGCCGCCGTTACCGCGAGCGGGTGCCGACAAGCCGAGCTCGACGCCTTTGGCTGCCGCGATAGGCGCATGCTCCGCGACCGCCTGGCGCGCAATTTCAGTGAGATCCACCGTCGTCAACGGCCGCTCGCCCGCGCCCGGCTCGCTGCGCGCCAGCGTCAGCAGTTGCTGCACGAGCCGGCCCGCGCGGTCGGCGCCGGCTTTGAGCTGCGCAAACGCTGCCGCGCGCTCGGCGTCGGTGCTCGCGCGTTCCGCAATCTGAATCTGCAGGCTGACGGCGGTCAGCGGCGTGCGCAACTCATGGGCGGCATCGGCGATGAACGATTTCTGCAAGTTGAGCGCGCGGCCCAGGCGCGCGAGTAAATCGTTCAGCGCGGTGACCAGCGGCTTCACTTCTTCCGGCACGCGGCGCACGGGCAGCGGCTCCAGCGCGTCTTCACTGCGCCGGCCGAGCGCCGCGGCCACCTCGTTCAGCGGTTTCAAGCCGCGGCTCACGGTTATCCAGATCAAGCCGACCAGCAGCGGCAGGAGCACGAGCAGCGGCAGCATCGTGCGCAGCGCAAGTCCGGCGGCAAGCTCGCGGCGCGCGCGCATCGGCTGCGAAACCTGTACGATGTTGCCGTCGATCAGCGTGTTGAACACGCGCCAGTCGCCGCGAGGGGTGGCGACAGTGGAGAAACCGAACTCGACGCGTTGCAGGATCGGCGAGCCGGGGCGCGACCAGTAGAGCTGCGCGCCGTTCTGATTCCAGATCTGCACGACCACCACGTCGGCGCCCGCCGCGTGAGCGTCTTCCGACGGCGCCCGGCCGAATCCGCCATGCGGAAACGCCGCGGCCATCACCTGGAGCTGATAATCGAAAAGCTCGGCCGCTTCGCTGCGCGCGCGCGTGTAGACGGCGAATGCGGCTGCCAGCGTGGCAGCCGACAGGCCAACCAGCAGCCAGATCAGCAGCTGCCGGCGGATCGAGGTGATCACGGCTTGTTCACCATATAGCCGACGCCGCGGATGTTCCTGATGTAATCCGCGCCGAGTTTCTTGCGCAGGCCGTGGATGTAAACCTCGACGGCATTGCTTTCGACCTCCTCGTCCCAGCCGTAGAGTTTTTCTTCGAGCTGTTCGCGCGACAGCACCGCGCCCGGACGATCGAGCAACGCCGCGAGCACCGCGAATTCACGCGCCGACAGCGCGAGCGGGCGGTCGCCGAGCGTCGCCGCGCGCGTCACCGGGTTCAGCGTGAGATCGCCGTGTTTAATCAGGGATTCGACGCGGCCGGCCTGCCGGCGCAGCAACGCGCGGATGCGCGCGGACAATTCGTCGAGATCGAACGGCTTGACGAGGTAATCGTCGGCGCCGCTGTCGAGCCCGGCAATGCGGTCGCCGACGGCGTCGCGCGCGGTCAGCACCAGCACGGGTATTTTATTGCCGCCGCGCCGCAGGGTTTTCAGCACTTCGAGGCCGTCTTTTTTGGGCAGCCCGAGATCGAGCAGCATCAAGTCGTACACCGCATTGGCAAGCGCCAGTTCGGCGGCGCGCCCGTCGCGCACCCAGTCGACCGTGAAGCCGTCGCGGCGCAGCCCGAGCCGCACGCTCTCGCCTATCATCGCATCATCTTCGACGAGCAGTAATCGCATGAGCTGTTCATCCCGTGGTTGCGCGTGCCGGCTGGCACATTCGCATGATAAGCAGCGATGCTTAAACCAATCTTAAAGAAGTATCACCCGCGCAATCTGGTGCGCCCGGCGCGTCACCCGACCAGTACGATGTGCACGCGGTACGGGCCGTGCGCGCCCAGCACCAGCGTCTGCTCGATATCGGCCGTGCGCGACGGCCCCGAGATGAAATTCGCTGCGCGCGGCATGAAGTTGGCGCCCTGCTCGTCGCGCAGCAGTTTCCACGCGTCTTCCATGCTGCGCACCATGCGGCCGGTGCGCACAACCGCAATATGCGTTTCGGGCAATAGGCTGGTGGTAGCCGGCGTGCGCGGCCCCGACAGCGTGAGCAGCGTGCCGGTCTCGGCGATCGCGCAAAACGCACTGGTGATGCCGACGGGATCCGTGCCCTCAGCCGCCCGCGCGTCGATTTCGATGCCGGCCGCCTGCCATTCGAGTTCGAACAGCTCCGGCCAGCAGACCGCATTTTTCGGCAGATTATTTTCCTCAAGATAACGCGCCACGGCCTGCGGCACCTCCGCCATCGTGGCGACCTGGTCGACGCTAGTCGTTAACTTCGCTGCGCACGCCGAAAATCCCGCGATTGCATCCGATGTAAAACCCGGGCGCGGGCCTTCGGGATGCGTGGCGAGATGCGCGGCAACGGCCGCGCGTTCCTGCGGGTCCGGCGCTCCGCTGCGGCCTCTGCGCCGCGCGGATGCGGGCCAATATATTTTCGCGTGCGCTCATTTTTAGGATTGAGGATCGAGGATTGTGGATTGAGGATTGAGGCTTAAACCAGAGGCGATTTACTCGATCCTCAATCCTCGCTCCTCAATCCTGCTTTCAACCCAGCGTGGGCATGTTGAAACCGGCCGGCAGCGCGTTCGCATCAGGCCACCGGGTCGTGATGACTTTGCCGCGCGTATAGAAGCGCACGCCTTCCATGCCGTGCACGTGCTGGTCGCCGAACAGCGAATTGCGCCAGCCGCCGAACGAATAAAACGCGATCGGCACGGGGATCGGCACGTTGACGCCGACCATGCCGACTTCGATTTCACGCTCGAACTTGCGCGCGGCGCCGCCGGAGCGGGTAAACACCGCCGTGCCGTTCGCGTACTGGTTCGCGTTGATCAGGCGGATCGCCTCATCGAGCGTTTTCACTCGCAGCACGATCAGCACCGGACCGAATATCTCGTCCTTGTAGATCGTCATGTCGGGCGTCACGTTGTCGAACAGCGACGCGCCGAGAAAAAATCCGTCGCCGGCGCTTTTGTGCGTACGTCCGTCGAGCACGAGCTTCGCGCCTTCGGCGACACCTTTGTCGACATAGCCCGCCACCTTGTCGCGATGCACGCGCGTGACGAGCGGGCCCATGTCCATTTCCTTGCCGTCGAATTTGCTGTCGCCGGCGCCGATTTTGAGTTTCGACGCCTTGTCTTTCAATTTCGCGATCAGCGGATCGGCGGACTCGCCCACCGCCACGACCGCCGAGATTGCCATGCAGCGCTCGCCCGCCGAGCCGTACGCGGCGCCGATCAACGCATCGGCCGCGAATTCGAAATCCGCATCGGGCAATACCACTGCGTGATTTTTTGCGCCGCCGAGCGCCTGCACACGTTTGCCGTTTTTGGCCGCCGTTTCGTAAATATATTTTGCGATCGGCGTCGAGCCGACGAATGAAATCGCTTTGACGCCCGGATGATTCAGGAGCGCGTCCACTGCGTCCTTGTCGCCGTGCACGACGTTGAACACGCCGTCGGGCAGCCCCGCTTGCTTCAACAATTCCGCCATCAGCATCGAGGCCGACGGCACTTTTTCGGACGGCTTCAACACGAACGTATTGCCGCACGCGAGCGCCACCGGGAACATCCACAGCGGCACCATCACCGGAAAATTGAACGGCGTGATTCCCGCGCACACGCCGAGCGGCTGGCGCACGGAATGGCAGTCGACGCCGGTGCCGACTTCCTCGCTGTATTCACCCTTGACGAGATGCGGTATGCCCATCGCGAACTCGACGACTTCGACGCCGCGCTGCACCGAGCCGGCGGCATCGGCGAGCGTCTTGCCGTGCTCCGCCGTAATCAATTTTGCGAGTTCGTCCTTGTTCGCGTCGAGCAGCTCGCGAAATTTCATCAGAATGCGCGCGCGGCGCAGCGGCGGCGTGTCGCGCCAGCCGGGAAACGCGCGGCTTGCCGCCTGCACCGCCGCGTCAATGTCGGCCGCGTTGCAGAACGGCACGCGCCGGGTGACCTGCCCCGTCGCCGGATTGGTGATGTCGCCCGCGCGCGCGCTCGATGCCTGCTTTTGCCTGCCGTCTATCCACAGCGGCACCGCCGGCAGGTTTTTCAATTCAACCGGTTTGTTCATTTGCGTTCTCCATACAATTCACGAAATGTTTTGCCTTGCGGCGCGGGCATGTCGCGCCCGTCGGTCCAGCCGCCCGCGAGCGGCAGATTATGAATGAGCCCCGCGCTGCCGCCCACCCATTTGAGCATGCGCGCGCCAAGACGCGTCGCGGCCGCATAGAGCGCCGGTCGCAGCGCGAGCCAGCTCCACACGTTGAATCCGAGGCGCTCGCGCCATGGGCGCAGCCCGCGCGCGACCTGTTTTTCGCGCAACTTGCGCATGAGATCGGGCAGCGGAATCTTGACCGGGCACACGACGCCGCACTGATTGCACAACGTGGACGCGTGCGGCAGGTCGAGCGCATTTTCGAGGCCCACGTAGGTCGGCGTGAGGATTGAGCCCATCGGTCCGGGATAAACCCAGCCGTAAGCATGCCCGCCGACGTTTTGATATACGGGACAATGGTTCATGCACGCGCCGCAGCGTATGCAGCGCAGCATCTCCTGCATGTCGGTGCCGATCAGTTTGGTGCGGCCGGCGTCAAGCAGGATGATGTGAAAGTGCTCGGCGCCGAACGCATCCTGCGCGTCCTTGGTGCCTGTGGTGAAAGAAATATAGTTCGAGATCGACTGCCCGGTCGCCGAGCGCGGCAGGAGCCGCAGCAGCGTGCTCACGTCTTCGAGCGTCGGCACCACTTTCTCGATGCCGGTGATTGCGACGTGCACGCGCGGCAGCGTCGTCGTCATGCGCCCGTTGCCCTCGTTGGTCACGATCAGCGTCGTGCCCGTCTCGGCGACGATGAAATTGGCGCCGGAGATGCCCATGTCCGCCGTCAGAAAATGTCCGCGCAGCATTTCTCGCGCTTCGTGAGTCAGCTCGGTGATATCGGTCTTGCGCGGGCGCTGGTGCTTGTCGGCGAACAAGTCTGAAATCTCGTCGCGGCCTTTGTGGATCACGGGCGCGATAATGTGCGACGGCGGCTCCTTGGCAAGCTGCAGGATGTATTCGCCGAGATCGGTCTCGACGACCTGCACGCCGGCCGCTTCGAGCGCGTCGTTCAACGCGCACTCCTCGCTGACCATCGATTTCGATTTGACCGCTTTTTTGACGTCGTAGCGGCGCGCGAGCTCGCACACGATGCGATTCACGTCGGCGGTCGTCTCCGCCCAGTGCACGACCGCGCCGCGCGCCGTCGCGTTTTTCTCGAACTCCTCGAGATAGACATCGAGGTTGTTGAGCGCGCGGTCGCGAATCGCCGCGGCGTGCGTGCGCAGCGCCTCGACATTGTCGAGTTCCGCCATGCGATCGGCGCGCCCCTTGACGAAATTGCTCTGCAGCTTCTTCAGCGCGGCCTGCAGCTTCACGTCGGCGAGCTTGGCGCCGACGCGCGCTTTGAAATGCATGGAGGCGACTTGCATGGTGGCTGGTAATCCCCGGGAGCGTCTAGTATATCGCGTACGCGGTGCGGCCCGGCGGCGGCACGCACCATCTGCGGCCGGCGATGATTGTGCATTACACTAGCGCCACCCGGTTACCTGATGAGGCATTCATGCAAGCTCATACGCGTACCTCAGGCGTGCTGATGCTGCTGTTCGGCGCGTTCGCCCTCGCTACCGTCGCGCACAGCGCAACCTGGCCCGAGAAACCGGTGCGCATCATCATCCCGTGGCCGCCGGGAGGCAGCACCGACATCGTGGGCCGCCTGCTCTCCGTTGAACTGTCGTCGCGGCTGAAGCAGCAGGTGATCATCGACAACCGCAGCGGCGCGGGCGGCATCGTCGGCATGCAGATCGCCGCCGCCATGCCGCCGGACGGCTACACGCTCATGATGACCTCCACCGCCTACGGCTACCTGATCGACAAGCAGGAAACGCCGGTCGATCTCATCAAGTCGTTCATGCCGGTCGCAATGATAGGCGTCGGCGAGAGCGCACTGTCGGTTCACCCGTCGCTGCCGGTAAAGACGACCGCGGATCTGATTGCGCTGGCCAAGGCGAAACCCGGCGCGCTCAACTACGCATCGTCGGGCATCGGCGGCTTCCCGCACATGAACACCGAGCTCTTCAAGCTGAAAACCGGCGTGAGCATCGTGCACGTGCCGTTCAAGGGCGGCGGCCCCGCGCTGGCCGACACCATGTCGGGCCAGACCCAGATTTACTTGAGCACACTGGTGACGGTAATGCCGGCGATCCAAAGCGGCCGGCTGCGGCTGCTCGCGGTCGGCGGGTCGAAAAGAAATCCCAACCTCCCCTCGGTGCCGACCATAGCCGAGACTGTGCCGGGCTTCGAAACTTATATCTGGTGGGGCATGTTCGCGCCGAACGGCACACCCGCCGCGGCGATCGCGCGCGTGCACGCCGAGACGATCAACAGCCTCGACTCCGCGAGCTTCGTGAAAAAACTCGATGAACAAGGTGGCGCGCCGGTCAAGATGAGCTCCGCCGAGTTCGGCAAGCTGATGGTGAGCGAAACCGTCAAATGGACGGAGGTCATCAAGGCCGCGGGAATCAAGGGCGAGTAGCGCGGAGCATGCGCGTTTAAAAAATTCAGTCGACTCAATCCACCGATACCGGCCGCCGGATGTCCGGCGACCTGACGCTCACGCTGCCGGACGGCGCGCGCATTGTCGTGCCGGACGATTTGCGCATCAGCTCGTCTTACGTGCTGCAGGAGCAGCAGGACTGGTTCGAAGACGAGATCCGGTTTCTACGCGTAGCACTGCAGCCCGGCCTGCGCGCGATCGATGCGGGCGCCAATTTCGGCGTGTATACGCTGTCGCTCGCGCAGCGGGCGGGCACGGGTGGCCGCGTGTGGGCGATCGAGCCGGGCGAGCAGGCGGCAAATTATCTCGAGCGCAGCGTGGCGGCCAACGGCTACACGCACGTCGACGTGGTCCGCTGCGCGCTGTCCGCCGCCGACGGCAGCGGTTTCCTGCAAACCGGGATCACGCCCGAACTGCGCCGGCTCGTGCGCGACGACTCGTCAGCCGCGGTCGGCGTGAGATCGCTCGACAGCCTGGCGGCGGAGCGCGGCATCGACCGCGTCGATTTCATGAAAATCGACGTCGAAGGCGAGGAATGCAACGTGCTCGAAGGCGCCGCCGGGTTTCTGGAGAGTGAGTCGCCGCTGCTGATGATCGAGTTCTGGGGCGACCGGAAATTCAACGAGGAAATTTTCGAGCCGCTGCTGCGCCACGGCTATGCCACGTTCCGGCTCGTTCCGGGCATCAACGTGCTCGCGCCTTTTTACGAATCGGAAGAGCCCGATGCGTACCAGTTGAACCTGTTTGCATGCAAGCCGGCCCGTGCCGCCCAACTCGCTGAAGCGGGGTATCTTGTCCGTGCGGCGGACGATAGAAAACCGCCGTTCACCATCGAACCGCCGCTCGACAAACTGTTTTCGCTGCCATTTGCGCAAAGCCTCGTGCCGCAATGGCGCGGTACCGCCGGGAAAAATCCCCGCGGCGGTGCGCGTGAGACGTATCTGGAGGCGCTGCGCTGGTTTCTTGCCGCGCTGGAGAAAGCCAACAGTGCAACGGCGCGTCGTTGGGCGCTCGCGCAGGCGTATTCAAAACTGCGCGCGCTGGTCGCCGCGGATTTCACGGTTGCCCGCGGCGCCACGTTTGTGCGCGTCGCGAGTGCTTATGGGCAGCGTGCGGAAGCCATCGCGATGAGCCAGCGCCTTGTAGCGGCGATTCCGACGCTCGCCGACGCGCCGCTGGAAGAACCATTTTTGCCGCCGTGGCGGTACCAGGAATCGCTCGCCATCGGTGCCGATTTGCGCGCATGGCTGCTTGCGTCCGCGGTCGAGGGCTATGAGCACCTGTTCCAGTTTTCATCGAGCGACAAACCGAGCCTCGCACAGGAGGCGCTCAACGTGCGCGTCGATGCGCGGTTTTTAAGCCCCGCCTATGCGCGCCGCGAAGCGCTGTTCAAGCGCCGGGGGCTCGCCCTCGCGCCGCAATAGCGGATTACCTCGTGCGCGGCGGCGCGCTTACGCGATGTCCTCGTGCAGGCACAGATAATTGCCTTCGGTGTCCTTGAACCATGCGGCTTTCTCGGCGCCCAGCACGCACACGTGGTTGACGGTTTTTAGCCCGGGAAAATCGTAATCCTCGAACGTGACACCGGCTGCTTTCAGCGCCTTGATGGCCGCCGCGATGTCGCGCACCTGAAAGCTGACAGCGGTGTGGTCGGCCTTGGTGCCGCCGTCCTTGGGAAACAGCGCGAGCACCCCACCGCTGCCGGTTGCGTAAACGAACTTGCCGTCCGGCTTCAGGCCGACCGGCTTCAAGCCCAGCTTTTTCTCGTAGAAGCCACGTGCCCGCTGCATGTCGATGACGGGCAATATCGTTGTCATCGGAGCATTTTCCAGCATGATCGTCCCCTCTCGTCAAAATGCGCAACGCTGCGTACCTTCCACCGGCGCTACCCGCGTTGCTGGAGCAGCGGCCCGGTCAATGACGACAATCGCATGCGCTGTTTTCCGCTCGCATCGAAATTCGCCGGCGCCAGCCAGTTTTCAAATGCGCCGCGCAGCGCCGGCCACTCCGCGTCGATGATCGAGTACCAGGCGGTATCGCGATTACGGCCTTTGACCACGGTCGCCTGGCGAAAGATTCCTTCGTACGAAAATCCGAGGCGCTGCGCGGCGGCGCGCGAAGGCGCGTTCAGCGCATTGCATTTCCATTCGTAGCGCCGATAGCCCAGCCTGAACGCCTGCTCCATCATTAAATACATCGCCTCGCTGGCCGCAGGCTTGCGCTGCAGCAGGGGTGAGTACGCGAGATGGCCAACTTCGATGCAGCCGTTGGCAGGATCGACGCGCAGATAGCTCGCGACGCCGACTGGCTTGCCGGTCGCGCGATCGACGATGGCGAAGAACATTGGATCGTTGCCGCCGGCGACGCCGTCCACCCATTTGCGATAAATCTCCAGCGTCGCGAACGGTCCGTACGCCATGTACGTCCACATGCTGCCGTCGGTGTTCAGGATATTCGCGGCGTGCAATGACTCAGCGTGCGCTTTGGCGTCGAGCGGCTCAAGCCGGCAAAAGCGCCCTTCCATAGCCGCGCGCGCGGGCGGCTGCGGCGGTTTCCACCCGGGCACTGCGAAACCTATCGGCTGGCCTGGTTCATTGGCGTCTTGCGGCGTGACCATGAGCGGCGACTTTCGGAAAATGCGGAACTCGTATCGTAACTGAGAATCGCGCTGCGCTATGCTTGCGAAAAACGGCGCCTGCATTACGCTTGCAAATCGAGGTTGAGCACGGATCCCATCATCTACCACATCACTACCCGCGCCGACTGGCGCGCCGCGCTGGCGGCGGGCTCGTACGCGGCAGCCAGTCTGTCCGCCGCGGGGTTCATCCACTGCTCGACGGTGCGGCAGGTCGTCGCGACGGCGAATCGCCTGTTCAAAGGGCGGGCCGATTTGCTGCTGCTCTGCATCGATACCGCCAGGGTGCCGGCGGAGATCCGCTATGAAAACCTCGAAGGCGGAACCGAGCTTTACCCGCATGTGTACGGGGCGCTCGAGCCTGTGTCGGTGGTCGCGACGCATGATTTTCCAGCGGGCGCCGATGGCTGTTTCGAATTGCCGTCGGCGCTTCGCCCGGCCTGAGTGCGCTACTGGAGCGCCGCCTGCTGGCGCCGGTATTCGCGCCGCTTCATTTGCAGATACGCGTCGCGCTCCACGTCGTGCAGCTGGCGCGCGTGCGCCTCGGTCGCGTCGTACCAGGTTTGCAGCCGTTTCTCCAGCCGTTCGGATGCGGGCACCGCGAGCGCGGACAGATACGCGTCGATGGCGAGGAAGTAGCGCATGGTGTTGCGTTCGACCACGCCGCGCACGCCGCCGATATAGTCAGGCTGCCCGTCCGGCCGCGTGCCGGTTATCGTGAAGCCGACCTTGCCGCGCCCGGCCGTGGCCAGATAAACCTGCATAGCCATGCGGCCCGCGGTGCCGAACGCATACGAATAGGTCAGATGGATGACGGTTTTGCCGGCGTCCGCGGCTGCCGCTTCGAGCAATATGCGGTAATTGCTGGTCGACAGCGGTCCCTCTTCGGCGTGCAATTCTACGGCCAGGTAATCCGGCGCGGCCGCGGCAACGCGGAAGTCGAACTCGACGCGCGTAGTCGAAGGCAGCGGCTCGTCCGTTTTCTTGCCGATGTTGACCGCGAGCACCGTGCCCGCCGCGGTCGTCGAGGCCGAGCAAAATTTAGTATTGATGTGCAGGATCAAAACGTCGCACCAGCGCGCGGGCCCGTTGAATACCGCGTTGACCTCCGCAAACGGATAATCGATCAGCGCGAAGACGTCGCCGCGCAGAACCGTAGAAGACTGCGCCGAATCGAGGTACAGCGGCCGTTTGAACTGGCTGTTGGCAAGCTTGTTGCCGTACGTGGCGAAGCGGGCACGCAGCGCTGCCGCCGGATTCGCGTCCGTCGCGGCCGCAATCACCAGGTCTGTTGCGGTGCAGAGCACGCACGCGATCAGCAGCCGCGCGGCCCATGCGCCCCACCGGTGCCCGCTCGAGCCATTTCCCGCCATGCGATTGAAGCGCTCCATAACCGACGAAGATAAATTTTCCCCGCGTATTTGTATGTGCGTTGTCGTACCGAAAGCCGCGGCATGGCGCGTCCGCGCCGCGGTGTAAAATTCCCGCGCGCCCGCAGCCGGCAGCAGGCAGATCGCGGCGCATGAAAGGATGGCATGAAAGATATCGCGCTCGTCGTATTCGACATGGCGGGAACCACGATCGAGGATACCGGCCAGGTGCCGGAAGCGTTCACCACGGTTTTAGCGCGGCATGGCATCGCGATCACGGACGATGCGTTAGGCGCAGTGCGCGGCGCGTCGAAGCGCGCGGCGATCCGGCATTTCGTCGCGCAGCATCACGCCGCGGAGATCGAGGCGCGCACCGACAAAATTTATGCCGACTTCCGCGACTATCTCGCGCAGCTTTTCAACGCGGGCGGCGTCAAGCCGATGACTGGCGCGGCGGCGACCTTCGACTGGCTGCGCGCAAAGGGCGTCAAGATTGCGCTCAATACCGGGTTCGATCGGGCGACCACCGATCTCATCATCGAAGCGGTCGGCTGGGGCCATGGAGTCGCCGACGCGATCATCTGCGGCGACGACGTGACGCTCGGACGTCCCGCGCCCTACCTGATTTTCCGCTCGATGGAAGCAACCGGCGTCACCAGCGTGCATGAGGTCATGTGCGTCGGCGATACCGTGCTCGATTTGCAGGCCGGCTGCAATGCGGGCGTGCGCTACGTCATCGGCGTGCTGTCGGGCGCGCACAAAAAAGCGCAGATGGAGAAGGAGCGGCACACGCATCTCATCGAGAGCGTCGCGGCACTCCCTGCGCTGCGCCTCTGAACCAGCGGCGCGTCGAATCACGCACGGATCAAAGCGGTTCGCTGTAAGGCTGACGTAAGGGTAAGGCGCGACTATTCGCGTTGTAATTTGCCCATACAGGAGTCGACTATGACCCGCTTGATCGCAGCGCTGTCCCCTTTGTTCATCGCCTTTTCGGCGCTTGCCGAAGAAGTGAAAGACGCCCCGCCGCCGACCCAGACCGACGTCGTGGGCATCGCGATATTCTTCATCCTCTTCATTGGCCTGTGCGTCGGATTTTTTGGCTATATGTGGTGGAGAAGCAAGCACGGCAAGGAAGAGTAAAGCGCGAAACGGCAATGATCTCCCTCCTCCGTTTGCGGGGGAGAGCAAGTGCAGCGGCGAGGGGCCCGTGAGATGGGAGCTAACAAGGACCCAAAGCGCTCTGGATTCCGGCCTGCGCCGGAATGACGTAAAACTTACTGCATCCGGTAGCGCGCGACCGCTTCCTTGTTCCACGCCAATCCGTTGCCCGGCCGCGCGGGTATCACCGCATGACCATCGACGATCGCGAGCGGCTCTTCGACGATGGCGTCCGCCCAGTCCACATATTCGAGCCAGTGCGCGGTCGGCGTAACCGCGAGCAGATGCGCGCTGACTTCCGGAAATAAATGCGATGACATGGGCACCGCACGCGCCGCCGCGAGCGCGGCCGCGCCTCTCCATCCCGTAACGCCGCCGATGCGCTCGAGATCCGGCATCACGTAATCGCAAGCCTGCATTTCCAGCGCCTCGGCCATCGAGTGCGGCTCGGAAAAATTCTCGCCGATCTGAATGGGTGTAACGAGTTCGCGCGCGAGCGCGGCAGCGCCGCGGTAGTCGTCGTGCCGGATCGGCTCTTCGATCCAGTAGACGCCTTCACCGTCGAGCGCACGCCCGCGCTTGAGCGCCTCGTCGACGCTCAGCGCCTGGTTGAAGTCGACCATGATCCTGATGGCGGCCGGCACGCGCGCCCTCACCGCATGCAGCGCCGCGATATCTTCCTCGAGCGTCGGATAGCCCAGGCGCAGTTTCACCGCGCCGAATCCGCCCTCGAGCAATTGTTCCGCTTCGTCTGCGAGCGCGGCAGTCGGCATCAGGCCCAGCCCGCAACTGTTGTAAGCAGGTATCGGCCGCCGCGCGCCGCCGAGATATTCGACGAGCGGCACCTTAGCCGCAATCGCGAGCGCGTCCCAGCAGGCGGTGTCGAAGGCGGCCATCGCCATGCGCACTATGCCCTGCACGCCGATCAATCGAAATTGTTTGGCAAGTTGCGCCCACCGCTCGGCCGGCACGACACGCTGGCCTTTGACAGCTGCTTCGACTGCACCCAGCAGGCTCACGATGGCCGGCGCCGCGGCACGCACGTAACAAAAAAGGTAAGTGCGTCCCGTGATGCCTTCTTCAGTCTCGACGTCGACCAGCAACAGCGGCGCCGCGCGGACTGCCGCCGCGCTGGTGCCGAGCACGAAACGCAGCGGCACTTCCACCGCGACCGCGCGGATCGCGCGCACCGTCAATTCGTTCATTTAGCGGCCGGGCGGCCTTCCGCGTACAGCGCGAGCATGTCCCAGACTGCGCGATTGCACGGCGTCGGCACGCCGACCGCGGCGCCCAGCGTGACGACGCCGCCCGATAGCCATTCGACTTCGAGCGGATTGCCGCGCTCGAGATCGTGATGCATCGACGACGTCATGGTGGCCGGCACACTGTCGCCGAAGGCGAGGCGGTCGTCAGCGTAATTCGCCGGCAGTTTCACGCCGTGTGTGCGCCCGACCGCAACCACCTCTTTGAAAAGGTCGTACAGAAATGCGCGTGCGCGCGGATTCGTGCGGATCGGTCCGATGGTCGAGCGCATCGTGGTCGTCGTGCCCGACAAGCCGACTAGAAACGTGTATTTTTCCCAGAGTGTGCGCCGGATATCGTCGGACAGCTCCGCCTGAATTCCACCCGCCAGCAACGCTTTGAGCAGGGCCTCGGCGCGCGCGGACTTTTTGCCGTCGTACTCGCCGAATACTACGCGCTGAAAACCGCCCACCTGCAAAATCACGCCCGGCCGCGCCACATGAGTCGCCACGTAGGCAACGCCGCCCATGATCTGCGCCACGGAGTAGTGCTTGCGCAGGATGTCGTCCTTGATCACGCCGTTCTGCAAAGAGAGCACGGCCGTCTGCGGACCGACGATCGATTTGACGGCCTGTGCGGCAGCGTCGGTGTCTTTCAGCTTGACCGCGATGATCACTACGTCGGCCGTGCCGATGGTCGCCGGATCGTCGGTCACGTTGACTTTCGCGACGTGGATGTCGCCCTGCTCCTTGTTCTCGATCGTGAGCCCTTGCTTGCGCAGCGCTTCGAGATGCGCGCCGCGGGCAACAAAATGCACATCGTAGCCGGCATGCGCGAGCCTTCCGCCATAGAAACCGCCGACGCCGCCCGACCCCATTACTGCAATTTTCATTCGCTATCCTTTCCCGCGAGCACTTCCGCGACGTGCAGCACCTGCGTTTTGGTGTCGCCCTTGCGGCGCAGGCGGCCTTCGATGTTCAGCATACAGCCCAGATCGCCGAGCACGATCGCGTCGGCGCCGGTCGCGAGCGCGTTCTCGCATTTATTGTCGGCGATGCGCGTCGAGACGTCGCCGAACTTAACGGCGAACGTGCCGCCGAACCCGCAGCAGGCTTCCGCCTCGCTCATCTCGATTAACCGTAGACCGCCGATTTTTGCGAGCAGCGCGCGCGGCTGTGCCTTGACGCCCATTTCGCGCAGCCCCGAACACGAGTCATGATAGGTAACCGTGCCGTCGAATTTTGCATCGATGCGATCGAGCTTCGCCACGTTGAGCAGAAAGTCCGTCAGCTCGTAGGTCCTCGCGCACAGGCGCTGCACGCGCTCGAGCTCTGCCGGCTGATCGGCGAACAAATCCGGATAGTGCGTGCGTATCATGCCCGCGCACGAGCCTGACGGTGCAACCACGTAATCGCACGCCTCGAACTCGGCGAGCACTTTGCGCGCGAGCGCAAGCGCGGACTTGCGATCGCCCGAGTTGTAGCCCGGCTGGCCGCAGCACGTCTGCGTCGCCGGCACGACGACTTCGCAGCCGGCATCCTGCAGAAGTTTCAATGCCGCGAAACCGATGCTCGGCCGCATCATGTCGACGAGACAGGTGACGAATAAGCCGACACGTATTGGCATCAGGACCTTTCGCCTCCCGCCTCTCGCTTCATTTATACAGTCCCTGCTTTTCCATCCACCCCTGGATCACGTCGGCGACCTGCAGGTTGTTTTTGTCCATCATCATCATGTGCGAGTTGCCCTTGATGCCGGCCTGCGGCAGATTGACCACGTCGTAGCGGCCACCGGCGGCGCGCACCTGCTCGAGATACTTCAACTCGTTCGCCCGTATCGTCGGCCAGCGCGAGTCCTGCTCGATGAAGTCGCCGTACACCGTCAGGATCGGCGTGTTTTTCAATCGGTCGGTCAGTTTGGGATCGCCGAGACCGGCCGGCTCGACCAGCACCAGCGCCTTCACCTTGTCGGGCCGCGCCTGCGCGACCTTCTGCCCGAACTGCCCGGCCTGCGAATGCACGAGCACTACGCATGGGCAAACCTTGTCGACAAGTGCAATGTACGCGGCGATGATCGCATCGTCGGTCGTCGTCCAGCGCGGCACGCCCTGCTTGGTGAAATTGTCGTAGCCCTCGAGCGGAAACTGGCTGCCCGGCTGCACTTTCATCTTTGCCGGATCCTTGTTGTAAGAGCCGGGCCCGGTGCCGATACGAAAACGCTCGAACGGATTTTCCTTGGTCAGGAACACCGGGTCGCCCTTGAATGAGTCGGTCCAGCCGGCGCGACCGCGCTCCACCGCGTCCGAGTTGTAGACCGCCCAGCCTTTCTTGATGAAATAGTTGAGCCAACCCTCACGGCCGTCGGGCGTCGTCTCGTAGGTGACGCCGGTCGAGCCGCCGCCGTGCCACATCAAGCAGCGGCAGCGCGCCGCGCTCGTTCTGCGGAATGAAATACTGCACGTACATCTGTTCGACCTGATAAACGCCGTTGGGATCGACTTTCGCCGGCACGCCGCCCGGCGCGAACGTCACTTCCTTCACCGGTTTGCCCGAGACCGTCATCTCGCGCCCGCCGACGTGGAACGAGCCCATGTCCTTGAGCGCGATCGGCGCCTGCGCGCAACCGGCGAGCGCCGCTGCTGCCGCGACCAACAATACTTTTTTCATAGCTCCTCCTGCAGTGCAATTAGACTCAATCGGCTTTGGCGCCTGAATCCTTGACGACTTTCGCCCACTTGATGCGTTCGCGGCGGATGTGCTCGCTGAACTGCTCGGGCGTGCTGCCGATGGTTTCGATGCCGTCGCGCAAAAAACGCTCGCGGATGTCGGGCATCGCCAGCACCTTGACGATTTCTGCATGCAGGCGCGCTACGATTTCCTTCGGCGTGCCTGCAGGCACGGCGACACCGGCCCACGAAATCGATTCATAGCCCGGCACGCCGCTTTCGGCGATCGTCGGCAAGTCGGGCAGCGAAGGAAAGCGCTTGGCGCTGGTGATCGCCAGCATGCGCAGCTTGCCGCCCTGCACGTGCGGCAGCGAGCTGACGATCTGGTCGAAGATCAGCGCGAGCTGGCCGCCGATGACATCGCCCATGACCTGGCCGCTGCCTTTGTACGGGATGTGCACGAGATCGACGCCGGCCATCGCCTTGAACAATTCGGTCGTCATGTGTGTCGCAGTGCCCACGCCCGACGAGCCATAGTTCAATTGGCCCGGTTTGGCTTTGGCGATCGCGATGAATTCCCTGACGTTTTTTGCCGGCAGTGACGGGTGGATTACGAGAATCAGCGGCAGCGACCCGACTTGCGTGACCGGCGCAAAATCTTTCTCCGGATCGTATGGCAGCTTGCGATACAGAAACTGGTTGATCGCCATGATGCTGGTGACAGCGGTCACCATTGTGTAGCCATCGGGCGGCGACTTGGCGACGATATCCGCGCCGATCGCGCCGCCCGCGCCAGGCCGGTTATCGACCACCACCTGCTGGCCCATCGCTTCGGAAAGCTTGAGCGCCAGCACGCGCGCGACGATATCGGTCGAGCCGCCCGGCGCGTACGGCACGACGTAGCGGATCGATTTGCTCGGATAAGACTGGGCGTGAACTGCGCCGATGAAAGCCAGTGCGCCGGCTGCGATCGTCATCAGGAAATTTTTCATGTCCGCCTTCGCTATTAAGAACGACCGCCGCGCTCAATCCGCCCGCGCGCCCGAATCCTTGACGACCTTGCTCCACTTGATTTTTTCGCGCTCGATGAATGCATGGAACTGCTCGGGCGTGCTGCCGATCGGCTCGATGCCGTCGCGCATCAGGCGTTCGGACACGTCGGGCAGCTTCAATACCTTCGCGACTTCGCCCTGCAGCCGGTTGACGATGTCCTTGGAAGTCCCGCCGGGCGCGCACACGCCCGCCCACGACACCGCTTCGAAACCGGGGATGCCCGATTCGGCGACGGTCGGAATTTCCTGCAGCGTCGGAAACCGCTTGCCGCTGGTGATCGCGAGCACGCGCAGCTTGCCGGCCTTGACGTGCGGCAGCGTGCTGACGGGCTGATCGAACATCATCACGACCTGCCCCGCGAGCAGGTCGCCGATGGCCTGGCCCGTGCCTTTGTACGGCACGTGGACGATGTTGATGCCCGCCATCGACTTGAACATCTCGGGCGACAGGTGCGACGCCGAGCCGATGCCCGATGACGCGTAATTGATCTGGCCCGGATGCGATTTCGCGAACGCGATCAGCTCTTTCACGTTTTTGACCGGCAGCGACGGGTGCACGACGATGATGTACGGCAATGAGCCCGACTGCGTGACCGGCAGCAAATCCTTGTCGGCGTTGTAGGGAACCGTCTTGTAGAGATAGGGAATGATCGCGAAGTTGCCGGTCGTGCAGGCCAATATCGTGTAACCGTCGGGCGGCGATTTCGCGAGTATTTCCGCCGCGATGATGCCGCCCGCGCCGGCGCGATTGTCGACCACCACCTGCTGGCCCACGTTATCGGTCATTTTCTGCGCGATCAGGCGCGCGACGATGTCGGTCGAGCCGCCGGGCGCGAAACCCACGAGGAAACGGATCGATTTGCTCGGGTAATTCTGCGCCGAAGCAGCGGCGGCGAGCGCCGTGAGTGTGAGAGTGACCAACAATTTCGCGGTCTTGCGCATGATGCCTCCGATAATTTCGCCCGATTATGGCAGATAACCTGCGTCACTCCGCGCGCGCGCCGGACTCGCGGATCAGCGGTCCCCAGCGCACGAGCTCGGCCTTCAACTGCGCCGCAAATTCGTCCGGCGTATTGGCGACCGCTTCGGCGCCGTCGGCCGCGAGCCGCTCCTTGATGTCGGGCGCGAGCAGCACCTTGGCGAATGCCGCGTACAGCCTCGCGACGATCTCTTTCGACGTGCCGGCCGGGACGTGCGCGCTGTAGTAGGTCGCAATGTCGTAGCCCTTCACCGTCTCCCCGATCGCCGGCACGGCGGGCAAGGCCGGCGAGCGGGTCGCGGAAGTCACGCCGAGCGCGCGCAAGCGGCCGGAGCGCACATGCGGCGCCACCGACGGCATGGTCGCGAACATCGTCGCGACGTGCCCGCCCAACAGGTCGGTGACCGCGGGCGCGCCGGAGCGGTACGGCACATGCGTGATGCTGATGCCGGCGAGTTTTTGCAGCAGCACGCCCGAGAGATGCTGCGAACTGCCGCTGCCCGACGAAGCGTACGTAAGCTGACCGGGATGCGCTTTGGCCAATGCGATGAGTTCGCGCATGGTTTTGACCGGCACCGACGGATGCGCCGACAGCAAATTCGGAATCCGCGTGAGCACGGTGATCGCGACAAAATCGCGCACCGGATCGTATGGCAGCTTCGGAAACAGGAACGCGTTGATCACGTGCGAAGAGAAGCCGCCGAGCGTCACGGTGTAGCCGTCGGGCGGAGCTTTCGCGCCCGCTTCGACGCCGATGATGGCGGACGCGCCCGGCCGGTTGTCGATGACGATCGTCTGGCCTAATTGCTCGCCGAGTTTCGGCGCGATGATGCGCGCGACGATGTCGGCCGAGCCGCCGGCGGCGAACGGCACGATAAAGCGCACCGGTTTCGCCGGATAAGTCTGCGCGAACGCCGCCGCTCCCAGCATCAAGAACGTGGCGACGGCAACGCGCACGCAGTGCCTCACGCCATGCCTATCGGCTCGGCGAGCTTTTCCTGCACCTTGCCCGGCCGCGCGCGCATCATTGCTTCGAGTTCGGCGCGCACCTTGCGGAATCCCGGATCTTCGAACCGGTTGTGCATCTCGGCCGGATCGTTGACGAGATCGTACAGCTCGCCCGCGCCTGAGGCGAGCTCGAAAGTGCATTTGTGCGTCTTCGTGCGCACGGTGCGCAACTGCAGCCCGACGCCGCAGCGCGACGGATGCACGTGCCACTCGCTCCAAGCGGCGTCGCGCGTAATTTTTTGTCCGCCGAGCAGCGGCTTTAAAGTGCGGCTCTGCAATGCCATCGGCGCGGAGACCCCGGCGTAATCGTAGAAAGTCGCGGCGAGATCGAGCGTCGACACCGGCTCGCCGACGACCTGGTTCGCGGTCACGCCGGGACCGCGCGCGATCATGCCGATGCGCAGCAGATCTTCGTACGGCGTCGGGCCTTTGAGATACAGGCCGTGATTGCCGAGCAGATCGCCGTGATCGGTCGTGTATATCACCAGCGTATCTTCAGCAAGCCCTTGCGCCGCGAGCGCTTCGAGGATGCGGCCGACGTTGTGGTCGATCAGCGAAATCATGCCGTAGTAGTTCGCGGTCATGTGCGCGAGTTGCAAATCGGTCTGGTCAGGCACGCGCGAGCCTTCGGCGCGAAACTTGCGCATTTCCGGATCGTCCAGCTGAGGGACGCCCTCGAGCGTGGCCTTGTGCCACCACGGCCTGCGCTCCAGATCCTTCTTGCGGTTTTCAGGCAGCTTGAGGCTCGCGGGATCGTACAGGCGCGACCACGGTTCGGGACAATCGAACGCGTGATGCGGATCGGGAAACGACACCCAAGCACAGAACGGTTTTGCCTTGTCGCGCTGCTCCATGTAGTGAATCGCGCGGTCCGCCGCCCAGGTGCTGCTGTGCCACGCCACCGGCAGCGCCGAATTCCACGTCTGCGCCGCGCCGACGTCCGGCGGCAGGCCGGTCGCCCATAACTTGATCGCTTCATCGCCCTCCCCGCGCGACGTCAGCCAGCGCTCGTAATGTCCGCACGCGGGCTGCTCGAGCTTGCGCGTGCGATGCAAATGCCCGAGCACCATGAGTTCGACGTATTCGAACCCCATGTACGGACCGAACCAATCCGGCCCGTAGTGCGCCTGGCTCTGCTTGCACTCGGGCGTGCCGGTCGGTGCAAACGTCGACTTGGTCGCGAAATGCGCCTTGCCGAGAAACGCAGTCTGGTAACCGCTCTTCGCCAGCGTGCCGGCGAATCCCTGCGCGCCGACCTTGGGATCGAGATCGACGCCGTTGTCCCACACGCCGTGCGTGAGCGGCAGCAGCCCCGTCAGAATCGACGCGCGCGACGGCTGGCAGACAAGATTTGGCGTGATGCACGCATAGAAGCGCGTGCCGTCGCGTGCCAGCCGGTCGAGATGCGGCGTCTTGACCTCAGGGCGCTCGAAGCCGTAGCAGTCGCCGCGTTGCTGGTCGGAGGTGATGAGCAGGATGTTCGGTTGTTTTGCCATGTCAGTCCTTGGGCAGGAAAAATTTAATGCCGGTGCACGACCGCCCCGGCAGGGCGATGATTTATTTTTTGGCGAGACCCAGTTCGACGAAGATGGAGCGGAACAATTCGCCCTGTTGCTCGACATACTGGCGCGCAGGGTCGCCCGTCAGGAAGTTGGCCGTCCAGAAATTGCGTTCAAGGTCGCGCTTCCAGTCGTCGCTTTGCACCGCCTTGTCGATTGCGGCCTCCCAGAAGGCGACGTGCGCTCGCGCCATGCGGGGCGGGCCGATCACGCTGCGCCAGTTGGTGTATACAGCGTCCACACCCTGCTCCTTCAGCGTCGGCGTCGCCGCCATCGCGCCGCCCAACCGCTGCGGCGACGTGACCGCGAGCAAGCGGATGCGGCCGCCCGGCAAATGCGGCGGAAAATTCGCGACCGTGCCCGATACGACATCGACCTCGCCGGCAATCGCCGCCGTCATCGCTTCGCCCGCCGATTTGTAAACCACGAAGCGCACGTCCTTGACGTTGACACCGGCGCCGCGCAAGCCGACCACCGCGGCCATGTGCGCGCCCGCGCCGAGCGAGGGTGCGCAGGCGATCGACAGCGCGCCCGGGTCCTTGCGCAACCGGTCGATGACATCGCGCATCGACTTCAATGGCGAATCCGCTCTGACGACGAATGCCATGTAGTCGTCGAAGAGCAACGCAATCGTGGTCACGTCCCGGTAGCCGATCGTGTGCGTGCCCAGCACCGGATTCGAGGCGAGACTCGGGCCCCCCATCGCCACCGCGTGTCCGTCGCCGCCTTTTTCTATCATGTAAGACCACGCGATGCCCTGCCCGGCGCCGGGCTTGTTGATGACGACGACCGGTGTGCGCACCAGTTTCTGCTGGTCCCAGGCGCGCTGCAGAAGGCGCGCGGTCAAATCGATGCTGCCGCCGGGCGCGGCGCCGACCACCAATGCGACCGGCCGCGACGGCTGCCAGGTTTGCGCCGCGACGTGACTTGCCGCAAGCAGCGCTGCCGCCAGAATAAGCGCACGTGAAAACAAGGATTCCTCAGGAGCGATATATTGCGAAGCGCGAGTTTAACGCAATGCGACTAAAGGTACGTTGCGCCCCCGCCATCCTAATCGAGCTACGAACGCCGCCAACGAACTTCGCGTCGCACGCATGCAGGTTGCCTCGCTCAGTCTTGCAGATTCGCCAACGGCTTCACGGCGATGCCGTGGGCCGACAATGCGTGCGACACGGCGGCGCCGAACTCTGCTGCGCCCGGAGTATCGCTATGCAGGCAAAAAGTGTCTGCTTGCAGCGCGATCTTGCTGCCGTCCACGCAGGTCACCTGCTGATCGCACACGACTTCCAGAATGCGCTGTGCGGCCTGTTCGGGTTTGGTCAGCAAGGCCTGCGGATGCTGTCGCGGAACGATCCGGCCGTCGCGGCCGTAACCGCGGTCGATATACCCTTCGGCCGCTGCGCGCAATCCCCTGTTCCGCGCGAAAGCCAGCCCCGGTGAGTTCGCCATGAATACGACGAACAATTCGGGGTCGAATTTTTGCACCGCGTTGAGCATTACATTGCAGATGCGCTCGTCGTACGAGATGTCCATGGAAAGCGGGCCATGACATTTAACATGCCGCAGTCTTGCCCCAAGCGATCCGACGACTGCCGCCACCGCGCCGAACTGGTACAGCAATACCGCCTCCAGATCTTCGTCCGGCAGCATTACCCTGTCCTGGCCAAAACCGAAAACGCCCGGATAGGAAGGATGCGCGCCCAGGTGTATTCCTTTCCCTATGAGTTTCGCCGCAGTACGTCGCAACAAAACCGGATCCCCTGAATGCAAGCCGCATGAGAGGCTGACTGAACTGACGAAGGGAACGACGTCCTCATCGTAGCGAGCCATCAAATGCCGACGATGAAAGGCCGCGCCAGTCCCGGCAATCTTGATGGTCTTCACGTCCTCGAGCGGAATCCCAAAAGGCGGCAGCACGAAGCCTTCGGCCATCTCGCTGCTGATGTCTATCGCCTTATTCATTCGTACCCTGTGCTGGCCGAATTCCGCAGTCAATCGGCGCGAATGCCCGAGTCTTTGATGATCTTCGCGTATTTTTTATGCTCTGCGGAAACGAAAGCTGCAAACCTGTCCTGCGTCATCTCGACCAGCACGATCCCTTGCCGAGCGAGTTGCTCCTTGACCGATGGATCTTTGATAGCGGACTGAATTCCCATGTTGAGTTTTGCTGCGACAGCTTCGGGCGTTCCGGTCGGTACGAAATAGCCGAACCAGTTCGCGATATCGAAATCGGGAATTCCGGATTCGGCAACGGTCGGAACGTCCCGCAACACATCGACTCGTTGTGCGGTCGAAACGCCCAGCGCCTTGAGTCTGCCGGAGCCGATGTGAGGCAGCGCCGGTGGAATGCCCGAGAAGAACGAAACCACATGGCCGCCTGCCACGGCGATGACGACTTCGGCTCCGCCCTTATAGGTCACGTGAGTGAGTTCGATGCGGCTCGCGCGCTGCAGATATTCCATGGCGAGATGCGCCGTCGTTCCGAGGCCGGCGGTTCCATAAGTAACTTCGCGCGGCTTGGCTTTGGCGAGATTTATGAAATCGCGGAGCGATTTGACGGGAAGCGCGGGCGTTACGACGAGAACAAGAGGCAACACCCCCGCCATCGCGACGGGCACGAGTTCTTTCTGCGCATCGTAATTGATCTTGCTGTACATGCTTTGATTGACCGTCGTTTCTGCTTGAGCACCCAGCAGCACGGTGTAACCGTCGGGCGGTGACTTTGCAACTGCCGAGGCCCCGATCATGCCTGCCGCGCCGGGCCGCATGTCGACGACGACCTGCTGGCCCCACGCATCGTTGAGCTTCTGGCCGATCACGCGGCCCATGATGTCGCCGGCGCCGCCGGCTGCGTACGGAACGATGACTCTGATCGGCTTGCTGGGATAGGCCTGAGCAAACGACTGCAGTGACGCTCCTATTAAGACGCATGCTGCAAATGCTGCAACGCAATCCGGCACGTAGTGGTATCGGCGACCCGCGATTGAAAGCATTTGCATGGGATTATCCCGAATCCATGGTTTTATTTACCACTGTATCATCCCATAAATAGCAGCTTCTCCCCCTTTACACTGCCGCACTCAAAAAATCGAATATCGAAAGCATGCCATGAGCAACCTATCGACCTCGCGCCCGCCCAACATCGTATTCATCCTCGCCGACAATCTCGGCTGGGGCGAACTCGGTTGTTACGGCGGCGGCGCGCTGCGCGGCGCGCCGACGCCGCGCATCGATCACCTCGCGTCCGAAGGCCTGCGCTTTCTTAACTTCAACGTCGAGTCCGACTGCGTGCCGACGCGCTCGGCGCTGATGACCGGCCGCCATCCGATCCGCACGGGCGCGCTGCAATCGGTGCCCGCGGGGTTGCCGCAAGGGCTGATCCCGTGGGAGATCACGCTCGCGCAATTGATCTCCGGACAAGGTTATGCGACGGCCTGCTACGGCAAGTGGCACCTGGGCGATCGCGAAGGCCGCTATCCGAAAGACCGCGGCTTCGACGAGTGGTACGGCATTCCGCGCACGACCAACGAGAGCATGTTCACCAGCTCTCCCGGCTTCGATCCCGAAGTCGTGCCGTTGCCGTACGTGATGGAGGGCGTGAAAGGCAAGCCCGCGACCAATTCGCATATTTACGATCTGGCCGCGCGCCGGCGCATCGATTCCGAGCTCGCCGCGCGCACGATAGACTTCATGACGCGACAGGTGAAAGCGGCAAAACCGTTTTTCGCGTACGTGCCGTTAACGCATCTGCACTATCCGACGCTGCCGCATCCGGACTTCGCGGGCAAAACCGGCGCCGGCGATTTTGCCGATTCGATGCACGAGATGGATTTTCGCGTCGGCGAGATTCTCGATGCGGTCGACGCGCTCGGCATCCGCGACGACACGCTCGTGATTTTCGGCAGCGACAACGGGCCCGAATTCCGGCGGCCGTGGCGCGGCACCGCCGGCCCGTGGACGGGCACGTATCACACGTCGATGGAAGGCGCTTTGCGCGTGCCCTTCATTTTCCGCTGGCCGGGCAAAATTGCCGCCGGCCAGACCACCAACGAAATCGTCCACATTACGGATCTTTATCCGACGCTGGCGCGCGTGGCGGGCGCCGCCGTGCCCACCGACCGGCCGATCGACGGCGTCGACCAGCTCGACTTTTTTCTCGGCCGGCAGCCGGCTTCGAATCGCGAAGGCTTCGTGTATTACATCAAGCAGGAATTGCGCGCGGCGAAATGGCGCGACTGGAAGATGCACATCGTGCTGGAGCGCGAACCCAACGACGGCCCCAATCATCTCGAAACGCCGTTAATCTGCAACCTGACGCGCGACCCCAAGGAAGAAACGGATGTCGGCAACGAGTTCAGCTGGGTGCGCACGCCGCTTCGAAAAATGATCCATGCGTTCCAGGAAAATCTAAAACAATATCCGCCCATCCCGCCGGGCGCGCCGGACGATTACGTGCCAAAAGTCGAATTAAAACTTTTGGCCGCAGATAAACGCAGATGAACGCAGATAAGTCAAAAGCACAAACATCTTGACTCGGTTTTCATCTGCGTGTATCTGCGTTTATCTGCGGCTCCTGCTTTTGACTGAATAACAATGACTCTAGCGCTTCCACCCCGCTCCGCCAAGCCGCGCACGCGCGGTCTCACCTCGATGATCGACTTCGGTCCCGACACGTTCGGCTGGACCGGCGCGCCCGAGGGCATCCGCAACCTGCTCGCGGCCTGCGCGGACTACATCGATTACGCCAAAATATATGCGCTGAACGCGTTGCTGATGCCGCGCGAAACGGTCAAAGCCGCGGCGCGCACTTACCGCGACTTCGGCGTCACGCCGTTCGCGGGCGGCATCCTGTTCGAATACGCGTGGCAGAAAAACGAGCTCGACGGCCTGGAAAAACTGCTGCTCGAGCTCGAAATCGGCGGCCTGGAAATTTCCGAGAACTACGTGAGCCTCACGCCCGACGAGCGCGCACGCGCGATCGAGCGTTTCCAGAAGTGCGGCATCTACATCAAGTATGAATTCGGCCGCAAGAACCCGACGCTGCCGCTGGCGCTCGACGAGCTCGGCGCGGTGGTAAAAGCAGTCGGCCAGCAAGGCATCGAGCACGTGATCGTCGAGCAAAGCGATTTCGACATGCTCGTCGCCGCGCGCGCCGACGCGATACCCGCGCTGAAAGCGCAACCGTGGTTCGACCGCCTGCTGATCGAAGCCGATCCCTACCGTTTTCCGCAGCAGCACGTCGAGCTGATCAAAACCTTCGGCGTCGAGGTCAATCTCGCCAACGTGACGCCCGGCCAGGTGTTGCGGCTCGAGGGATTCCGGCGCGGCATCGGCCGCGCGGTCGATTACTCGATCATAGAGCGCTGACGTACTGACGCCTTTGCCACAAGGGAAGGGCATGTAGCGCTACTCACTTCTGCCCTCTGGAAGACGCGTTAGAATCGCCTGGTCACAGGTTAGCCACACGAGCTGGGGAAACCGATTGGATCGCATGACCACACGTCGTCGGGAATTGCTCATTGCGCTCGGAGCCGGCGCGCTCGCCTGGGCGGGCGCGGTAGCGCGCGCAGGCGCCGGCAACAGTCCGCCGGATAGGACTGTTCTCGCAATCCTCGCCTTCCGATAACGCGCCCTCGTACCAGGCATTCCGGCTCGGTCTTCGCGACCTCGGATGGGTCGAGGGAAAGAACATCAGCATCGAGTACCGCTATGCGGAGGGCAGACACGATCGTCTCCCTGACCTCGCGGCCGATCTCGTCCGTCTCAAGGTTGACGTCATCGCCACTACCGCCACTTCCGATACTCTGGCTGCCCAAAAAGCTACCCGGGCTATCCCTATCGTTATGCGTGGCTGCGGGTCGACCCTGTTGCGAATGGGCTGGTTGAGAGCCTGGCGCGGCCTGGCGGCAACGTCACGGGGTTATCCCAAATGATCCGTCGGTGAGCGGGAAACGGCTGGAACTGCTCAAGGAAATGCGTGCCCGCAGCTCTCCCGCGTGGCGGTGCTCTGGAATCCGCTGAGCGCAAGCGCGACACTCAATTGGAAAGAAATCCAACAACCAGCACGGCAGCTGGGAATCCAGCTTCATTCGCTGGAAGTACGGAGTCCCAACGAGTTGGACAAGGCGTTCGAAGACTGCAATTAGGGCGCGCGCTGGCGCTCTTGCCATCCTGGCAGACCCAGTGACCGGTACGAATCTAAAACGAATCGTGGACTTTGCGGCAAAGAGCCGCTTGCCGTCGATATATCAGCGAGTCGGATTTCGCGGACGCTGGCGGCCTTGTGACCTATGGGCCCGACCGTGCTGACTTATTCCGGCGCGCTGCCACCTACGTGGACAAGATCCTCAAGGGCACGAAACCCGGCGATCTTCCAGTCGAGCAGCCGACCAAGTTAGAGCTGGTGGTAAACCTGAAGACCGCGAAAGCGCTTGGGATTACGATCCCGCAGTCGGTCCTGTTTCGCGCCGATCGGGTGATCGAGTAGTGGGCGCGAACGACCGCTTTCCATTTGGATATGACCGTCCTTGGGCTCGTAAGCAGCCGTTAACCCTAAGACACTGTCGCGAACGATCTTCGCTTGTTACCCCGAATTTCATAATGTAAAATTCGCGGCGTTTCACCCTTACATTCAAACCGCCGGCCGCCGTGGAAGAAGAAAAAGAATCCCGCTCCTCGATCCAGGTCATCGACCGCATGATGACGCTCCTCAACGCGCTGGCGGAGCAATCCGAGCCGATGAATCTCAAGCTGCTCGCGCAAGCGACTCAGCTGCATCCGTCGACCGCGCATCGCATACTCAACGTCATGGTGCGCAACCGCATGGTCGATCGGATCGAGCCCGGCACGTACTGCCTGGGCCAGCGGCTGCTTGAGTTCGGCGCGCTGGTGCGCGAGCGCAACGGCGACGCGGCGGCCGTGCAACCTCCCAAGATCAACTGAGCGCGCCGCGATGCTCGACCGCGCATTGGTGTTTCTCGACCTCGAAACCACGGGCGCCGCAGCGAGCGTCGACCGCATTACCGAAATCGGCCTGATCGAAGTCGAAAACGGCGAGTACGTGCGCGAATGGAGCACGCTGGTCAATCCGCAAATGGCCATTCCGCCGTTCATCGAAGCGTTGACCGGCATCAGCGACGAGATGGTGGCCGGGGCGCCGACGTTCGCGGCAGTCGCCGTCGAGCTGCACGCGCGGCTCATGGGCAAGCTGCTGGTCGCGCACAACGCGCGCTTCGATTACGGATTTTTGCGCGCCGAATTCGCCCGGCTCGACACCGACTATGCGTCCGACCTCGTGTGCACCGTGAAGCTGTCGCGCCGACTTTTCCCCGGCCATGCGCGGCACAATCTCGACAGCCTGATGGAGCGCCACGCCGTCGCCTGCGGCGCGCGCCATCGCGCGCTCGGCGACGCGCGCGTGCTGTGGGATCTCATCGGCAAATGGCGCGCGTGTCCCGGCGCCGACGCGCTGAATGCCGCGGCCGCCATCCAGCTCAATCCCCCGCCGAAAACCCCGCCGCGCTCGCGCGCAAACGTGCCGCTGGCCGCGTGAGAGCCGTAAAATAGGCGAGCGCACGGCATCCGCACTGACCGCGTCGACACCCATCGAGGCCGGCGGCGGCAAAGAACCACTCGAGGAGAACCAATGAAGATTGCAACGAAACTGGCGCTCACCATGATGCTGGGGATGGCGACGCTCAACGCGCACGCCCAAACCTATCCGGCCAAGCCCGTGCGCTTCATCGTCCCGTTTCCGCCCGGCGGCCCGACCGACATCATGGGCCGGCTCGCGGCGCAGCGGCTCACCGAAGCATGGGGCGTGCAGGTGGTTGCCGACAATCGCGCGGGCGCGGGCGGCAATATCGGCTCGGAACTGTGCGCGAAGTCGCCGCCCGACGGCTACACGATCTGCATGATGACCGTCGCGCAAAGCATCTCGCCGTCGATTTATCCGAAACTCGGTTTCGATCCGCTCAAGGATTTCGCGCCGGTCACGCTGATGGCGACGCTGCCCAGCCTGCTGATGGTCCATCCGTCGCTGCCGGTAAAGAACGTGAAGGAACTGGTGGCGCTCGCGAAAGCGAAACCGGCAACGCTCACGTATGCATCGACCGGCAACGGCACGAGCCCCCACATGCTGATGGAAATGTTCAAGTGGATGGCCGGCGGCATCAATCTCGTCCACGTGCCCTATAAAGGCGCCTCCCCCGCGATGATCGATCAGATTTCGGGCCAGATCGATGTCGCGTTCAGCACGGCGATTGCCGCGCTGCCTTTCGTGCAGCAGGGGAAAGTACGCGCGATCGCCGTTTCGACGAAAGACCGCTTTGCGCCGCTGCCCGACCTGCCGACTGTCGAACAGGGTGGCATCAAGGGTTACGACGGCAGCTCGTGGCAGGGCGTCGTGATGCCCGCCAACACGCCGCGCGATATGATCGCCAAGGCCAACGCAGAGCTGGTCAAAATGCTGAAGTCGCCCGACATGAAAGAAAAAATCCTGCTGCAGGGCGGCATCGCCATCGGCAACTCGCCCGACGAATTCGCGGCCTACATGAAAAGCGAGATCGACAAATGGGCGAAAGTGGCGAAAGCCGCCAACGTGAGGGTCGAATAGATACCCCGCGAACGATCGGCGCGATCCACGTCGCGCCGCTCGCTTCCGGCATCGCGCTTATTTTCCCGGCACTGCGCGCCGCGGGCTCGGCGTTGATGCTCGCGCTGTTCGGCGTCGCGTGCAGCATCATCGGGCTCGCCGCGATCGCAGGTCTGGTGCGCTCCGGCGATACTGCGGCGGCGAGCATGCTGGCGCTCGCGTTCGCGGGCGTGTTCGCGCTGCCGCTGCTGCTGCTTGGCCAGCTCTTCATCGTGATCGCCGTGTGGACCGCGGCCAATTCCTTCTGCGTCGAGGTGACCAGCGGCGGCCTCAAGGTGGTCCGCAACCTGTTCGGCTATACCGTCGCGCGCCGCGCGGTAGCGGGCGACGACATCACGGCGATCGACAGCAGGATGGCGGCGCGCTATGTCGGCGCCTTCGGTCCTGCGCGCTACTATCGGCTCTTCGCGCGCTCGCGCAATTCCCCGCGCCCGCTGCTGATCGCCGACAGCCTGCGCGGGCCGGCGATGACCGAGGAAATCCGCCAGCTGGTCATCGGGCAGCTCGCGCGGCCCGCGCTCGCCGCGGCCGGTGTCCACGCGCACCTGGAAAAGGAGGAAGCCGCATGACTCCGGATAACGGCACCTATGATGAACGCGCCGCGCGCATCGACCTCGTCTGCGCGTTGCGTTCGGCCGAGCGGCTCGGCCTCGCCGAGGGCGTGTGCAATCATTGCAGCCTTGCGGTGCCCGGCCGGCCGGGACAGTTCCTGATCAATCCGCAAGGCCTGCACTGGTCGGAAGTCGTGCCGGACGATCTGGTCATCGTCGACGCGGCCGGCAATCACGTCGCCGGCAAACATGCGGTGGAGCCGACCGCATTTTTCATTCACGGCCGCATTCACCGCGCCAGCCCGCGCGCGCAGTGCGTGCTGCACACGCATATGCCGCACGCGACCGCGCTGACCATTATCGAAGGCGGCGAACTTGCGTGGGCGAGCCAGAATGCTCTGCGCTTTTACGGCCGTGTCGCGTACGAGCGCGCGTACAACGGCCTCGCGCTCGACGCGGCGGAAGGCGACCGGATGGCAGCCAGCGTGCGCGATGCCGACGTGGTCTTCCTGGCGAACCATGGCGTGATCGTGTGCGGTCCCAGCGTCGCCTACGCGTTCGATGATCTTTATTACCTCGAACGCGCGTGCGAACTGCAACTGTTGGCGCAAAGCAGCGGCCGTCCGCTCAAAATAGTGCCAACCGAAATCGCCGCGGCGACGCGCGCGCAAATGGACGCGGAGCGCCAGCAGTCAGACCTGCACCTGGCGGCACTCAAACGAATACTGGATCGGGAACAGCCGGGGTGGCGCGGCACCTAGTGACGCGCTGCGCACAGCCGCGCGGAATGCGCGGCGGCTGCGGTTAATGCATCGTCATCGGGAAGTCGATCAGCCCGCCGAAATCGGCCAGGAACTCATCGACGTGCTCGGGCGACGGATCTTCGCCGAGCGCGCCCAGCATGGACTCGCGAAACTTGTCGGCGACATCGCCCTGGAAGTACGTGCCGCGGCTCGACTGCTTGTCGACCACCTCGTACCCGTGCTGAACCGGGTACTCGACTACGTAGTAGTTGTCGCTGTTGTAAACAATGTTCATAACTCCCATAACGGACGAAGCCGCTTTTGGTTGAGTCGTTACCGTGACGGATTTCACTGAGCGCATGGCCATCCACCTTTGGTGGTTAGATGGTGGTGGTAGCAGCAAGTTTCAAGCCAATCGCGAAATCGCTCCGCGCGAGACCGCAATTCCGAGCAAAATCAGCAATAACCCCGCAACCGCCGCAGTGCCCGGGTGCTCGCCCATAAGGGCAATTCCCGCCAATAAAGCGACTATCGGTGACAGGTAATTGACGATCGCCATGAAGGTCGGCCCGGCGGCAGCGATCAGCCGGAAGTACAGGATGGTCGCCAGCGCGGTGGGTCCGAGTCCCAGCCAAACGATGGCAGCGAGCGATGCCGCACTCGGCGCGCTTGTCCACGGATGGTCGAGCCACAGCGCAATCGGCACCATCAGCACGCTGGCGACGATCAGCACCGCGGTCGACGCGACCAGGAAATCGCCGGCGACGGTGCGGCGCGCGAGCACGCTGTTGCCGGCGTAACACAGCGCGCCGCCGAGCACTGCGGCCTGCGCCAGCGCCTGCGTGCCCAGCCCGGTCAGTGCCGCCGGTCCAATCAACACGATTACGCCGCCGAACCCGACGACAAAACCCGCTGCGCGCGCACTCGTAATCCGTTCGCCGGCGACAAAGAAATGCGCGAGCACCATGGTCGCGAGCGGCATGATCGAAATCAGGATCCCCGCCAGCGCGCTGTCGATGAACTGCTGGCCCCACGCGATCAGAAAAAACGGCAGGCAGTTGCCGAGTATCGCGAGCGCAACGAGCGGCAGCCAGCGCGCCCCCAGCGGCGGCAGCACAAGCCCGCGCCACCGCATCACCGCGTAGAGCACGAGCGCGCCGAGCACGAGACGGCTCGCGACCACCGTGGCCGGCGCGACGGTCGCCAGCCCGATCTTCATGAACATATAGGTGGAGCCCCACATCGCGACCAGTGCGAAGAGCAGGCTCCAGTTACGGACGGCGCGTGCGTTCAAGCCGGAATATCCGGCCGGTATAATGCGGGCATGGGCGCTATGGTGTCCGATTCCCACGGAGGCGGCAATGGAAACTGCGCGTTACCTTCGCATTCTGAGCGGCGCCTTGCTGGCATGCTGTGCGCTGCTAGCGCCGTCCGCTTCGGCGCAATCCGTGCCCGATCCGGATGCCGCGCAAATGCCGCCGCCCGCACCGCGCTCGTCCGCCGCGGTACGCAAGCTGGCGCCGGCGGAACTCGTCGCCGAATTGAAGCGCGGCGGTTACGTGATTTATTTTCGCCATACGTCGACAGATTTTTCGCAGAACGATCTGCAGTCGAAAGGCTTCACCGACTGTGCGCATCAGCGCAACCTGACCGATGGCGGTCGCGCGCAGGCGCGCGCCATCGGCGAAGCAATACGCAGCTTGAAATTGCCGATCGCGAAAGTGCTCGCCAGCCCGCTGTGCCGCACGATGGAAACCGCGCGCCTGATATTCGGCACCGCGGAACCCGTGCCCGAAATGCGCGGCGCGCCGCTGCCGCCCGCGGATCCGAACCGCTACGTCGCACTGAAAAAACTGTTCGCGACGCCGCAGCCGCCCGGCGCCAACATCGCGGTCGCGAGCCATGGCAATCCGTTTTACGGCGTGGCGGGCCCGCCTTATCTTGCCGAAGGCGAAAGCGCGGTAATACGGGGGCTCGGCGATGACTTCGAAATCGTCGCGCGCATTCGCGTGGACGATTGGCCCGCGCTCACGCGCGCGCCGTAAGCATCACTTCGGCGGGATTCCGATATAGCCGTTTTCGAGCCCCTTGACGATTTCCGCCACGGGCTTCGCGTACGTCGGCGGCCGTTTTCCGGCGAGCTGCGCATCTTTCCATTTCTGGTAGCCGAAATTCGAGCTCATCAGCTTGTCCGTCTTGCCCACCACCTTGAGCACGCTGTTGTCGAGCGCCTCCTTGGTAAACGGCAAAGGACTCATCGACGACAATATCTTGCCCGACGGATGCGTTACGCGCACATCACGGACGCCGATAAAAATAACCTCTCCCAGCTTGCTCGAGTTATCGATGCGCAATACCACCAGCGTTGAGTTCGGTTCCTGCGGCCGGGTTTTGTACGTCCAGATCTGGCCGATTTCGTAATTTTCCGCGCACGCGCCTGCCGCGGCGCCCAGCAATGCCATGCAGCTTAACCAGCGCAAAAGGTTTTTCATGCGGTCATCCCGTCAAATTTTTTGGCCCGCGGTCAAGACGCCCGCGCGGTCTGCCGGCAGTCTGTGCAAACGACCGGTGACTGTCAAGGCAGGCCGACCGTAACGGCCGCGAGACGCGCGCTAACGGCGGCTTTTTGGGGCACGGCGGCACGCGCCGCGCATGACGGGCCGCTATAATAGCGCCTCCGCCTATAACGATAATCGTCCCTCATGCCGCTTTTCGCTTGTACCATTTTCACAAGCGCGTTCCTGCTGTTCCTCGTCCAACCCATCGTCGCCAAGGAAATTCTGCCGTGGTTCGGCGGCTCGGCCGCGGTATGGACGACGTGCCTCGTATTTTTCCAGGTGGCGCTGCTCGCCGGCTACACCTATTCGGATTTCACGACGCGCCGGCTGACCCCGCGCGTGCAGGCGACTCTGCACATCGTATTGCTGATCGCCAGTGTCGCCGTGCTGCCTATCATTCCCGACGCAAGCTGGAAGCCCGCCGGCAGCGAAGACCCCGGCTTGCGGATCCTGGGCCTGCTGCTCGCCACCATCGGGCTGCCCTACTTCCTGCTCGCCACCACCGGACCGCTCGTGCAGGCATGGTTCGCGCGCGCTTATCCGCTCGGCACCGTTTACCGCTTGTTCGCGCTGTCGAACCTGGCCTCGATGCTCGCGCTCATTTCGTACCCGTTTGCCATCGAGCCATGGATAACGACCGCTGTGCAGGCGGGCACGTGGTCGATCGGCTATGCGGTATTCGCGCTGCTGTGCGCGGCAACCGCGCTCTACAGCCTGCGCAAGTCCGCCGCGCCGGCCGCGGCCGTTGCTGCCGCTGCGCCGGATGACGGACCCGCGCCGAGCCGCTTCGACCTGATCCTGTGGCTCTCGCTCTCGGCGATGGGCTCATGGATGCTGCTCGCGATCACCAATCACGTCACGCAGAACATCGCGTCGATTCCGTTCCTGTGGCTGGTGCCGCTGGCGCTTTATCTGCTGACTTTCATCCTGTGTTTCGAAAGCGATGGCTGGTACCAGCGCTCGTACCTGCTCGGACCGTGCGCGGTGCTGCTCGGCTTCTGCGCATGGGGACTGCAATCGAGCGACGTCACGCTCGACATCAAGACCGCGGTGCCGCTGTACCTGACCGGGCTCTTCGTGTTCTGCATGTTCTTTCACGGCGAGCTCGCGAAAATGCGGCCGGCGCCGCGCTATCTGACGCTCTTCTACCTGATGATCTCGCTTGGCGGCGCGCTCGGCGGCATGTTCGTCGGCCTGATCGCGCCGCGCATCTTCCCGACCTATTACGAGCTCGGCCTGGGCTTCGTGGTGGCCGCGATACTCGCCACGATCACGCTGCGCAAGCAGCCGTTCTTCGTCTGGATTCTGCCGATCGCGCTGGCGGGCGTGTGCGGGTATTTCTGGAACAAGCAGGTCGAGCAGCTGCACGAGAACACGCGCGTCATGGTGCGCGACTTCTACGGCACGCTGCGCGTCAAGGAGGTCGGCACCGGCGACGACGTCGTGCGGCGCCTGATCCATGGCGTGATTCTGCACGGCGAGCAGTATCTGAAAGCCGAGCGCCGCAATTCGCCGACCACCTATTACGGCCCCGACTCGGGAGTGGCGCTCGCGATCAAGAACACGCAGCAGGACAATCAGCGCGTCGGCGTAATCGGGCTCGGCACCGGCACGCTCGCGGTATGGGGCAAGCCGGGCGATCACTATCGTTTCTTCGATATCAACCCGCAGGTCATTTCGATCGCGGAAACTGAATTCACGTACCTGAAGGACAGCAAGGCGCAGGTCGAGATCAGCCTGGGCGACGCGCGCCTGAGCCTCGAGCGCGAAGCGCCGCATGACTTCGACGTGCTGGTGGTCGACGCGTTTTCCAGCGATTCGATTCCCGTCCATCTGATCACCAAAGAAGCGATGGCGGTCTATCTCAAGCACGTCAAGCACGGCGGCGCGGTCGCGTTCCACGTGACCAACCGCTTTTTGAAGCTTGCTCCCGTCGTCAAGCAAATTGCCGACGACCTCGGCCTGCATGCCGCGCTGATCGTCGACGAGGCGCAAGACACCGTATTTTCCAAGACCGACTGGGTAATCGTCACGCGCGATAAAGCGCTGGTCGAAAACGAGGCGATCGCGCAGAAGGCCAGCGCGATCGACGCAATTCCCGGCCTGCGGCTGTGGACCGACGACTTCAACAATCTCTATCAGATCCTGAAGTGACCGCTGGCGGGCGCTGCCGGCGAGCTCGATTAAAATAAAGTCCAGACGCGGAATACCGCCATGTCCAGACTCGATAATCCGATCCGCAGCCTGGGTGCGCTCGTGCTCGCCGCCGCACTCGCGGCGGGCTTTGCGCCGCCCGCCGCCGCTGCGCAGCCGCTGCCGGAAATCGCGGGCAAGGGACTGCCAACGCTGGCGCCGCTGATCGCCCAGGTCACGCCCGCGGTCGTGAACATTTCGATCAAGTCGCGCTCCCCCGCCGAAGACAACCCGCTGCTGCGCGATCCGTTTTTCCGCCGCTTCTTCAACGTGCCCGATCGTCCGCCGCAGGAAATGGCCGCGGGTTCCGGCGTCATCGTCGATGCGCGCCAGGGCCTCGTGATCACCAATCATCATGTGATCAAGAATGCGGCACAGGTCATCGTGACCCTCAAGGACCGCCGCCAGCTTCCGGCGACCATCGTCGGCGCCGATCCGGCGACCGACATCGCCGTGCTCAAAATCGACGCCCCGAATTTGACCGCAATGAAGCTCGGCGATTCGGACCAGTTGAACGTCGGTGATTTCGTGGTCGCAATCGGTAATCCGTTCGGGCTCGGCCAGACCGTCACCTCGGGCATCGTGAGCGCACTGGGCCGCAGCGGGCTCAATATCGAAGGCTACGAGGATTTCATTCAGACCGACGCCTCGATCAACCCGGGCAATTCCGGCGGCGCGCTGATCAATCTGCGCGGCGAGCTTATCGGCATCAATACCGCGATCATCGGGCCGTCCGGCGCCAGCGTCGGCATCGGTTTCGCGGTGCCCGTGAACATGGCGCGCGGGGTCATGACCCAGCTCGTGCGTTTCGGCGAAGTGCGGCGCGGCCGGCTGGGCATCGATTTCGAAGATCTCGCGCCCGACGCCGCCGCGGTACTCAAATTGCCTACTGCCGACGGCGCCCTGATTTCCACCGTGCAGCCTGATTCGCCGGCGGCGAAAGCGGGACTGCGGCGGGGCGATGTCGTGCTCGCCTTCAATGGCCGCCCTGTGCGCAGTGGCCCCGATTTGCGCAACCGCCTGGGGCTCACGCCGGTGGGCGAGAACATCGAGCTCACCGTTTTTCGCGACGGCAATAAACTGACCGTCAAATTGCAGATCGCGCCGCCGCAGGGACTTGCTTCCGGCGACGCCCAGATCGTGCCGCAGCTCGCCGGCCTCAAGATCGCGAACATCGATCGCACCACGCCGCAAGGCGCGCGCGTCGAAGGCGTGCTGGTGGTCGGCATAGAGACGGGCAGCGTGGCGGCCGGCTACGGCCTGCGGCCCGGCGACGTTATCGCGGCGGTCAATCGCCAGCGCGTGCGCAACATCAACGAATTTCTGGCCGCGATGCGCAACGTCGAACGCGCGTTCCAGATGAGTGTCGTGCGCGGGGACTTCGTGCTGACGTTTACGGTACGCTAGCGCCGCAACCATTTCTAATTCAATCAACGGAGGGAGTAGCCATGGAAACCACAGTCAACGGCCGCAAAATCAACTACGAGATCGCCGGCAACGGCCCGTGGCTGACGCTCTCGCACTCGCTCGCGTGCGACCTGCACATGTGGGACGAGCAGATGGACGCGCTCACCCAAAAATACAAGGTGCTGCGCTACGACACGCGCGGCCACGGCAAGAGCGAGGCGCCCGCCGGCGCCTACACGCTTGAAGGACTCGCCGACGACGTGCACGGCCTCATGCAGACGCTCGGCATCAAGCGCACGCACTGGGCGGGCCTGTCGATGGGCGGCATGATAGGCCAGACGTTTGCACTCAAATACCCGGGCGTGTTCCAGAGCATGGTGCTCGCCGACACCACGAGCCGCTATCCGGCCGAAGCAGCGCCCATATGGGAGGACCGCATCAAGACCGCGCAAACCAAGGGCATGGACGCGATCGTCGACGGCACGCTCGCGCGCTGGTTCACCGAGCCGTATCGAAAAAAGAATCCGCCGGCGCTCGCCCGCGTCGGCGCGTCGATCCGCGCGACGCCCGTCGCCGGCTTCGTCGGCTGCTGCCACGCGATTCCCACCATCAACGTCACGCCGCGGCTGAAGGAAATCGCGTGCCCGACGCTGGTCATCGTCGGCGAGCAGGATCCGGGCACGCCGGTCGCGATGGCGCGCGAAATCCACGAGGCGAAGCCCGGCTCGCAAGCTCGTGATCATCCCGTCGGCCGCGCACTTGTCGAACATCGAGCAGCCGCAGGCTTTCACGGCGGCAATGCTCGATTTTCTCGCCTCCGCCAAATAAAAAAGCCGCCCCGCGAGGGACGGCTTTTTCCACTGCCGGTGCGTGGCCGGCTCAGATCCGCAACGTCAGCTTTTCCGGCCCACCGGCTTGGCGGCTGCCGCCTTCTTTGCCACGCGATGCGGCCGCGTCTTGCCATACGAGCTCTTGAAAATCTTGCCCTTGCGGGTCCGCTTGTCGCCTTTGCCCATGGTTCGATTCCCTTATGGTGAATTCCAGCGCGCACGATAGTCATATTGCGCTCCGCGGTCAATGCTTTCAGTGCTTGACGTCATTTCCGCGTCGCCGTGCGGTTGTTGATGAGCGCGCCCGCGAACAGCACCGCCGCGTTCGAGATGAATACCGCGCCGAAGCCGAGCGCCGAGCCGATGCCGCCGAACAGCAGCGGAATGGTTACATGCGCCATGTTGTTGACCGTGACGCGGATGCCGGCTGCTTCGCTCGTGCGGCCGGCCGGCGCCAGGTTGTAGATCAGGTTCATCGACAGCGGCTGGCCCGTGCCCAGCCCCAGGCCCAGCAGGAACGAAATCGCCGCCAGCGCCCACGGATTCTCGAAAAACGGGAACAGCACGTAAGCGACGCTCGCCACGAATATCGCGACCGTCAGGATGCGGATTTCGTCATGGTCTTTCATCATGCGCGGCAGAAAAATCCGGATCACCAGCGTCGCCGCGGAAAATGTCGCGAGTATCATGCCGATTGCGGACGCCGAGAGGCCGACGTGGTGCGCATACACGGGCATGTAGAAGTTGTAGAGGTCCCACGCGCCCGACATGAATCCGCTCGCGATGAAAATCCGCCGCAGCGGCGCGATGCGCAGCAGGTCGAGCACGCTCTGGCCGCTTTCTTTACCCGAACTGGGCGACGGCCGCGGGATCCACTCGGCGCGCCACCACTGCGCGACGACGGAAAGCACGATGGCGGTCGACAACACCAGGAGCGCGTTGCGAAAGCCCAGGTGATCGATGGAAAATCCCGCGACCAGCGGACCCAGGAAACTCGCGATCGAAAAGCCGACGCTCAGGAGGCTGTAGTTGCGGCCGCGGTCCGCCGGCGCGCCGACCGCGCCGGTGACCCCCTGCACGGCAACGAAGAAAAACATGAAGGACGAGCCGAGCAGCAGTGCCGCGACATAGAGCGCCGCCAGGCCGGAAACCATCACCGGCAGCGCAATGCCGATCGCGAGGCCCAACGTGCCCAACAGCATCGGCAGCCGCGCACCGACGCGATCGATCAGTTTGCCGGCGTAGATCGCGAGCAGCAGCGGGCACAGCGCGTAAAACGACACCAGCACGCCGATCGCGAACGAGTGGGCGCCGAGGTCGATCGCGTAGAGGGAGAAGACGACGCGGCTGCCGGTGAAGGCCGCGTGATTCAGGATGCACAGCAGAACGATCAGGTAAATCGCCATGGGACCTGCGACGCCGCAGGCCGCCGCACACTATTCCTAGTCGTTCATTTTGGTTGGCTTATTCTAGTTTATTTAGGCGGCGTTGTTGACGTGCCGCATGGGCGTCAATCGGGCGCGATCCCGGCCGCGCGCACGACGTCGCCCCATTTCTTGTTTTCCCTGATGATAAAGGCCTCGTAATCTTTCGGACCGATCGGCATCGGATAGGAGCCGACCGTCGCAAAGCGCTCGACCACATCGGGGCTCGCCAGCACGCGCAGCATCACTTTATAAATCTGATCGACGACGGGTCGCTGAATCCCGGCGGGGCCCGACAGACCGTACCATACGCCGTCTTCCAGGCCCGGATACCCCGCTTCGGCCATCGTCGGCACGTCCGGAAAAATCGCGAAGCGTTTTTCGCTCATCGCGGCGAGCGGGCGCAGGCGTCCCGATTTGATTTGCCCGATCAGCGACGGCAGGCCATCCATCATCATGTGCACCTGCCCTGCGGCGAGATCCACCACCGCCGGTCCGCTCCCCTTGTACGGAACATGCGTCATCATGGCGCCCGTCTTGATCTTGAATTGCTCGCCGAAGATCTGCGGCGCGCTGCCGTTGCCTGACGAACTGAACAGATATTTGCCCGGATTTGCCTTGGTAAGCGCAATGAAGTCCTTGACCGTCTTCGCCGGCACTTCGGCATTGATTGCCATCATGGCGGGAATCAATGAGATGCCGGAGATATGCGTGAAGCCCTTCATCGCGTCGTACGGCAATTTCTTGTAGAGCACCGGCGCGGCGCCATGCGTGGTGCTCGAGCTCAACATCAGCGTGTAGCCGTCGGGCGTCGCATTCGTCACATAGGTGGATGCGATGATGCCGCCCGCGCCGGGCCTGCCTTCGACCACGACATTCTGGCCGAGAAATTCAGCGAGCTTCGCGGCAACCACGCGTCCCGTGAAGTCCGCGGCGCCGCCCGGCGGCACTGAAATCACCAAGCGCAGCGGCCGCTGGGGGAATTCATCCGCCGCGCGCGCCACCGCCGCGCCAAGTCCCAGCAGTACCGAGTACGGCAAGCAATCGTTTCATCGCGTAGTCTCCGGATTCTGATTTTCTAATCTATGCAAGCAGCGTACCAGCCGCCCGGATATGCTGCTCGCGGCGCGCGTCAGGCCGCCGGTGGATAGCGCTTCTTCAGATCGTCAACGCTGGAAAGCACGGTGTAGACGTCGAGAATTTCGGTTTCTTCGTCGAGGATCTCGAACATGTGCACCGCATTGCCCGGGATGTGCACGATGGCGCCCGCTTTCGCGATGCGCTCGGCACCGTTGAGCGTCACGCGCACGCCGCCGCGCAGGATCATCGACACCTGCTCGGCCGGATGGAAATGCGGTTTGCCGCGCGAATTCGGCTTCACGACGACGCGCGTGAGCATCACTTTGTCGCCGACCCAGCTCTGGCGCATCGTGCCCGAGTGCGTGGTGAGGTTAGGGTCCGACACCGCCTCGTTCGGAATGTCTTTCCAGTCGACGACTGTCGGCGCCTTGCCGAGTTGGCTCGCGACCCAATCGTAATAATCCATTCTGCGATTCTCCTCGTTTATTCCATCGGAGTATAAACCGTCCGTCGCAATGCGAGCGGCACCTCGATGGTGCCCTTATTTCTCGAGGCGCTCGATCCGTTCGATCGCGACGCAATGGTTTGCCGGTTCGTCGAACTTGAGCCTCGCGCGCGGCAGCCGCCGCACCATCGCCTCGAACGCGGGATACGATTTAATGAGTTCATCCATGAGCGGCGGCGGCAGCTTGAGACCCGCCTGTGCGGCCATGCGCCGGATCTCGTCCGGAGTTGACGGTGGCAGGTCCTTCAAAGTCTGCGTGCCGGGTTCGGGCTTTACATAGGAACGCGTCACTGTATGAGTCCTTCAGTCGGATGCCGCGTATGCCAATCGGTCGCCATTTGATACGCGTGGCCGGCGCGGAACAGCAATGCTTCGGCGAAATGCGCGGTCGCCAATTGCAGGCTCAGCGGCAAACCTTCGCGGCTGAAACCGCAGGGAATGTTCATCGCGGGCTGCCCGCCGATGTTGAACGGCGTCGTGATATTTGGCGGGCGCAAAAATTTGTCGAGCTGATCGGGCTGCGCGGGTTCAGCGGGCGTCATCCAGCCGGCAGTCGCGAGCACGTCATAGTCTTTGAAGGCGCGTGTCAGTTCCCGCGCGAGCGACAAGCGCTGGCGCAGCGCCTGAAAATAATCCTCGGCGCGAATCAACGAACCGGCGAGCACCTTGTTGCGAAACATGAGGCCGAAATCCTGCGGCCGGGTGCGAAACTCGTGCTCGTACACGCTGAACATTTCGGTAATCGAAATCGTGGTCTTGCAATCCTGGTAGACAAGCAGGTCGGAGAGCCTGATTTCTTCGACAATCGCGCCCGCGTCCGCCAGCACCTTAAGCGCTTGCTCGACCGCCGGCGCGACGTCGGGATGGCAGCGCTCGTCGCCGTCGTACCAGTGCCGCACCCAGCCGATGCGCACGCCGCGCACGCCTCGGGCAAGATCGCGCAGGTAATCGACCGGCGCGCGCTCGACGCTCGTGATGTCGCCGTCGTCGTAGCCGGCGATAGCACCGAGCACGATGGCGGCGTCTTCCACCGTGCGCGTCATGGGACCGCAGGTGTCAAACGTGAAGGTATTGGGCAACACGCCGCGGCGGCTGACCAATCCGTAAGTCGGCTTGAGTCCGACGATGCCGCAGTTGGCGGCCGGCATGCGGATCGAACCGCCGGTGTCGGTGCCGATCGCCGCGGGCAACAAGCCCGCCGCGACCGCAGCACCCGGTCCGCTGCTCGTGCTGCCCGGCAGATAGCCGACCTTCCACGGATTCATCGCGGGCGGCCACGGCAGGTCCCACGACGGACCGCCGTGCGCGAATTCGTAGGTGGTCAGCTTGCCCATCAATACGCCGCCCGCGGTTTGCATGCGCGCTTCGACCGCGGCGTCTTCAGCCGGAATGTTGCGCTCGAGAATTTTCGATTGGCCGGTCGTGAGCATGCCGGCGGTATTGATGACGTCCTTCAAGCCGTACGGAATGCCCGTCAATGCGTCCGCGCCCGCCTGCACGCAACATTTTTTCCGCGGCACGCGCGCGCGCGAGCGCGATGTCGCGGGTCTGCGTGACGAAACAATGCAGGCTGGATTCGTATCGATCGATGCGCGCATAGAGCTCCTGCACGACTTCGACCGGCGACGCGGCGCGCGTCCGATATAGATCGCGCAAGGCCGCCACGCTCGCATACTCCGGCGCGCGTGGCGCAACTGGTGCACTCGTGCGCTGCGGCGCCGGGCCGGTCATTTCTTGACGCCGTCGAACAGCAGGCGCCGGTGCGCGAACTTCCATGCGCCGTTCTCGCGCTTGATCGTATCGGTGTAAACGCCCGCGTGCGTCATGTGCGGCAGCGTGCCCGGATCGCCGTTGTAGCCGAACAGATAACAGCGCCCGCGGATGGTGTCGTCGTCGATTTTTTCGAGATGCAGGCTGCCGTTCCAGTGCCGGCGGTAGAGATGCGCGCGGGTTGCGAAGTCCTTCTTCTTGTACTCGACCAGCGCGGCATGTCCGATCACGTCGAACGTGCCGTGCTGCTCGCCAGCCTCGGTGAAACAGCTCGCGTACCACTCCGCATCGCCGGAATCGCTCGCGAGGTTGTACGCGGAATAGAGATTGAGTATCTCGACGTAATCCGCGGGGCTTACCGAAAATTTCTTCACTGGCTCTCCGTTATATCTCGAGCTTGATGCCCGCATCCTTGACGATTTTCGACCACTTGGCGGTTTCCTCGCGCAGGTACTGCGCGAACTGCTCGGGCGAGTTGGCCACGACGTCGGTACCCAGGCCCGTCATTTTCTCCTTCATCTCGGGAGTCTTCAGCACTTTCGCGACTTCGGTATTCAATCTGTCGACGACCCCTTTCGGTGTGCCCGCCGGCGCCACCAGCGCCTGCCACGACACCATGTCGAAACCCGGAAACCCGGACTCGGCCAGCGTCGGCACTGACTTCAGCACCGGTGAGCGGTCCTTGCCGGTCACCGCGAGCACCTTGAGCTTGTTCGCGTTGATGAACGGCAGCGCGGACGGCAGATTCTCGAACATGATTTCGACAAATCCCGCCATCACGTCCGTCAACGCGGGGCCGCTGCCTTTGTAATTGATATGCGTCATCGCGATGCCGGCGCGCTGCTTCAGCAGTTCACCGGTCAGATGGGTCGATGAGCCCGCGCCGCTCGACGTGAAATTGAGCTGGCCCGGGCGCTTCTTCGCCAGTGCGACCAGGTCCCTGACGGATGCGACCGGGAGCGACGGCGTAGTCACCATCACGCTGGTCACGATGCCGAGCACGGTCACCGGCGCGAAATCCTTGAGCGGATCGTACGGCAGGCGCGGATACAGGCTTGGGTGGATCGTCATCTGGCTGACGTTGGCCTGCAGCAGCGTATAGCCGTCGGCCGGGGATTTCGCGACGTATTCGGAGCCGACGATCGCCGACGCGCCCGCGCGGTTTTCGATCACCACCTGCTGGCCCAGCGCTTTGGCGAGGTCCTGCCCAATCATGCGTCCCATGATGTCGGCGCTGCCGCCCGGTGGAAACGGCACCACCCAGCGCACGGGTTTGTTTGGATAGCCAGTGGTCTGCGCCTGCGCGACCGCCGCTGCCGCGACAACCGCGGCCAGCGATCCCGCCACCATCCATCTGACCGCCAGGTTCATGCGTAGTGCGCGCTATATTCGACAGCGGCAAATTATAGCGCCGCTACGGCAGCGAGAAGTAATGCACCGAGAAGAGCCGGTCGGCGTCGGTCCAGCATTCGCGCGCTGCGTAACCCGCGGACCGCGCGAGCGCCTGAAACTCCGCGATGTCGTACTTGTACGAGTTCTCGGTATGGATGGTTTCGTCCGCGCGAAACTCGAGCACGCGTCCGGCGAGCGTCACGCGCTGCGCCTTCAGGCTCACCAGATGCATTTCGATGCGGCCGGCAGCGGCGACATAGCGTGCAGCGTGGCGGAATGCGCGCAAATCAAAGTCCGCGCCGAGTTCGCGGTTCAGATGCCGCAGCACGTTCAAATTGAATTCCGCGGTCACGCCCTGCGCGTCGTTGTAGGCGGCGTTCAGGATGGCGGGATCCTTCTTCAGATCGACGCCGATCAGCGCTCCGCCGCCCGTGCCCAGCAGCGGCGCCCACCGCACGAGGAACGCGCGTGCCTCTACCGGCGTGAAGTTGCCGATGGTCGAGCCTGGAAAATAAAGCACGCGGCGCGAAACCGCAGGCTCGTCGGCGGGCAGGGTAAAGTCGCGCGCGAAATCCGCACGCACCGCCACGACCCGCATGTCGGGGAATGCCGTCGCCAGTTGAGCGCAGGAGCTTTCGAGCTGTTCGCGCGCGATATCGACTGCCGTGAACACGCGCGGCTTCAACTCCTCGAGCAACGCCCGCGTTTTATCGCTGTTGCCGCAGCCGATCTCGATCAGCGAGCAGTCGCGACCGAGCATGCCGGCCATCGCGCGCGCATGCTGCCGCATGATCGCGAGCTCCGCCCGCGTCGGATAGTATTCGGGAAGATTGCAGATCGCCTCGAACAGCTCGCAGCCGCGCGCATCGTAGAAAAACTTGGGCGAGAGTTCTTTCTGCGGCTTGCTAAGGCCTGCCCACACTTCCTCGAGCATGCTCTGCTGCGGCGGCAGCAAGTCATGAAAAGCAATCCGTTCGGATGATCGCACCATGAGAGCGCTCGAAAAAATCGTCCGCAATGCGCAGAGGTGGTGCGGTGCCGCGAGTTCGGGAAGCGTTTCGCGCCAGGGTCAGCGCGAATGAAGCTCAGCCGGCGTTCAGCCGACGGGCTTGCGCTCGACCTTGGTTTCGAGCCACTTCTTGATGCGGTTGGCATCGCCGATCCGGGTTTGCTTGCCCCACGAATCGAGCAGAACGATGATGACCGGCCGCGCGGCAATTTTGGCCTGCATCACGAGGCAGCGTCCGGCCTCGCTGATGTAGCCGGTTTTCGACAAGCCGATATCCCACGTCGAATTCACGGCGCGCACGAGACCATTCGAGTTGCGGAACTGCAGGTTGCGTCCGGCGGCGGTTTCGACCTCGTGCATCGACTGCGTGGTGAATTCACGAATCAATGGATATTCGTACGCGCCTTTGACCATCTTGACGAGGTCTTCGGCGGTCGACACGTTCTCGCTCGACAGCCCGGTCGGGTCAACGAAATGCGTGTTGAACATCGAGAGCTCGACGGCCTTGCGATTCATCGCCGCGACGAATGCCGCAGTGCCGCCCGGATAAGCGCGACCCAGCGACGCGGCCGCCCGATTTTCGGAAGACATGAGCGCGAGGCGCAGCATTTCACGCCGCGGCAAACCGGTGCCCATGCCCAGGCGCGACCCCGTATGCTTCAACGAATCGTAATCCGCCGCGTCGATATAGATGGTCTCTTCGGGCGGCAGATTCGCGTCGAGCACCACCATCGACGTCATCAATTTCGTGATCGAGGCGATCGGCGTTTTGTTTTGCGTGTTCTTGCCGTAGATGGTGCGGCCGTCATCGAGATCGACGACCAGCGCGGCGGAAGATTTCAGATTCGGTGAGTCGCCGATAACCGGTTCGGCATGATGGTACGTGCGGATTGCAACTTGCGGCCGCGCGGTGCGTCCCGCTGACTTGGCCGGATATTTAACCGTGACGCGGGTTTTCGCGGTGGCTTGTGTTTTTGCTTTTACGCGAGTCTTCCCTTCGGCGGCGACCAGCGCAGGCGTGAACAGCAAACCGAGCGCGCCGAGCGCAAATCCTGCAAACTGCAATACCGCTTTATTCATTTCTGACTCCTCCTGCCGGTTCTTCGGTGCTGCCGGGGCGTGAAATCGCGAGAGGCAATAACATAACAAAAATCAGCGGTTAGGGGAAGGTCTTAAATTAAAAGCTAGGATTTAATCAGCCTGTCACGGGTCCTTGGTGGCGAGTATACCGCCGCTGAAGCGAAGATTACGCCCAAATTGAGGGCATACGGCGCATTCGGCGCTCCGGAAACTGGCCACGGCGGCAGGTTGGCGCATGGGCCAAGCCGCCCAGAATTACGCTTCCACGCCGTTTTCCCGCTGCTCGTCGCCAAACACCGGGAACAGCATCGGCAACAGGAGCAGCGTAAACAGGGTGGCGGACACGATACCGCCGACGATTACCACCGCAAACGGCCGCTGCGTCTCGGATCCGATGCCGTGCGAAAGCGCCGCCGGCAACAGGCCCAGCCCTGCCATCAGCGCGGTCATGATGATAGGTCTGAGCCGCGACACTGCGCCATCGAGCACCGCGACGGCAAGGCTTTTGCCGTTGCGCATGATTTCCGTGAACTGCTCGACCATGATGACGCCGTTCTGCACCGAGATGCCGGCTACCGCGATGAAGCCTACGGCAGCCGAAACCGACAAGTGCAAACCCGCGATCGCGAGGCCCGCAAGGCCGCCGATCAAAGTGAACGGCACCATCAGCAGAACGAGCAGCGCCTGCTTCATCGAGCCGAACGCCCAGAACAGCAGCACGAAAATCAGGAACACCGAAATCGGGATGATGATCTTGAGGCGCGCATTTGCGCGCTGCTGGTTTTCGAACTGACCGCCCCACGTCATGTAGTAGCCGGGCGGCAACTTGACTCTGGCCTCGACTTTTCCCATCGCCTCCGCGACGAAACTGCCCTGATCGCGCCCGAGCAGGTTCGCTTTGACCGCGACATTGCGCGCGCCCGCTTCGCGCGCGACGCGGCCGGCGCCCTGCCGGACTGCGACGTCCGCAATGAAGCCGAGCGGGATCGTGGTGCCGGCGCCGCCCGGCAGCGCGATCGGCAGATCGGCCACGTCGTCCACCGCATCCCTGAACTCCTCGTCGATGCGTACGGTCACGTCGAACCGCCGGTCGCCGTCGTAGAAAGCATTGACAGTGCTCGCTGCGAATGCAACTTGTACGGTGTTGTTGACGTCGGCGATGTTGATCCCATAGCGGGCCATGCGCGTGCGGTCGAGGGCAACCGTCAGCTCGGTCTGGCCGCCGGTCTTGAACGCGCCGACATCGGCGGCGCCCTCGATCGAATTGAGCACGTTCGCAACCTGCGTGCTTTTTTCTTCCAGTATCTGCAGGTCGGGGCCGAAGATCTTGACCACGATTTCGCCCTTGGTGCCGGACAAAGCCTCATTGAGGTTGTCTTCAATGACCTGCGAAAAGTTGGTCGGGATGCCCGGCATCGCGTGAATTTTCCGCGTCATATCGGCGACCAATGCGTCCTTGCCCGAAAAGCGCCACGTTGCGCGCGGCGCGAGCTCGGCCATGATCTCCAGGTTGTTGGGACCTTTTGGGTCGGTGCCGTCATCGGGTCGGCCCAGCTGCGTGATGACGTTGCTCACTTCCGGGTAGCTCCTGAGCACGCGACGCACCTCGCGCTCGACGTCCTTGGTGCGCTCCATCGCAGTCGACGGCGGCAGCGTGATAGTGAGCCAGACATTGCCTTCGTCGAGCTTGGGAAGAAACTCGCTGCCGAGCCGGGGCGCCAAGACCAGCGCCAGCGCGAGCAGGGCGAGTGAAGCCGCTACGATGGGCTTGCGCCGCAGCGCGGCCCAGTTGAGCAGCGTCCGGTAGCGCCTTTGCAGGCGCTCCATCCACGCGCTGTGCCGCTCCGCCAAATCGTGGCGCCGTAGCGCGTAGCTCAGCAGCGCCGGCACCAGCGTCAACGTCAGCAGTATCGCGCCCAGCAGCGCAAACGACAGCGTGTAAGCCATCGGCGCGAAGATTTTTCCCTCGACCCGCTGGAAGGTGAAAATCGGCATGAACGCGAGAATGATGATCGCCTTCGAAAACATGATGGGCCGGCCCAGTTCGACCGCGGTGTTCTTCAGCGTGTGCACGCGCCATCCGTAGCCGCTGTGCAGCGGATTGTGCTCGGCCGCGCCCACCGCGAGCTTCACCATCAACGCTTCGACCAGCACCACGGCGCTATCGATGATGATCCCGAAGTCGACCGAGCCCAGCGAGATCAGGTTGGCACCCACCCCGCGCGCGTCCATGAGCACGAACGCGAACAAGAGCGACAGCGGAATCACCGTCGCGACAGCGAGCGCGGCGTACCAGTTGCGCAGGAACAGCATCAGGATCGCCACCACCAGGGCCGCGCCGATGGCCAGATTTTCGGTGACCGTGCGCACCGTGTGCCTGACGAGGTCGGTGCGATCGTAGTACGGCACTATGCTGACACCGGGCGGCAGGTGCGCCGCCGCGCGCGCAATTTCGACTTTCAGATCCTCGACGACCTTCGTCGCATTCTGGCCCTTGGTCATCTGCACGATCGCCTGCACGACGTCTTCGCGGTCGTTGAATGCGACCATGCCCGCGCGCGGACGCCCGCCGGTTTCCACGCGCGCCAGATCGCCTACCTGGATGGGCTTGCCATTGCGCGACGCCACCACGACGCGCCGGATGTCCTCGATGCTCGAGAAGAGCCCGATGCTGCGAATGACGAGAGCTTCGTCGCCGCGCCGCAAAAGGCCGCCGCCGGCATTGGCGCTGTTGTTCGCCAGCGCCTGAGAGAGCTGGTCGATCGTGACCGCGTACTTGCGCAGCAGAAACGGATTGACCTTGACCTGATATTCCTTGACCAGCCCGCCGAAGCTCACGATATCGGCCACGCCCGGCGTGCGGCGCAAAGCGGGCTTGAGCGTCCAGTCCTGCAACGCGCGCACCTCGGTGAGCGGCATGTCGGGCGGCGCGATGATCACATAGCGGTAAATTTCGCCGACTGCGTTCGAGAGCGGCGCCAGCGCAGCCTGCACGTTGGGCGGCAGGGTCACGTTCTGCAATTTCTCCAGCACCTGCTGGCGCGCGAAATAATCGTCGGTGTGGTCGCTGAAAGTCAGCGTAACGACCGACAGGCCCGTGATCGACACCGAACGCAGCTGGGACATCCGCGGAACGCCGCTCATCTCGCGTTCGATCGGCAGCGTTACCGCCCGCTCGACCTCTTCGGGCGCCTGCCCGGGGACCTGCGTGATGATCTGAACCTGCACGTCCTGGACGTCCGGAAACGCCTCGACCGGCAGATTGCGCCACGCGTACCCGCCGGCAATGGCGAGCGCCAGCGCCAACGCGAGCATGAATACGCGCTGCTTCAGCGCAAACGTGATGAGCCGGTCGAGCATCCGGAAGTCCCGACGTCAATCGACTCCGGCCAGCTCGGAATTAAGCAGCAGCGCGCCCGCCGTAACCACGCGCTCGCCGCCGGCCAGGCCTTGCTTCACGTAGCTTTCGCTGCGCCCCTGCAAGCCGAGCGTCACCTGGCGCTTTTCGAACACGCCGGGTTCTTTTTCGACGAATATGAAGCTGTAAAGGCCCGCGGTCAGCAGCGCCGAATTCGGAATGCGCGGCAACTTTTCGAGCGTGTCGGCGAGCGGCGTCACGCGCGCATACATTTCGGGCTTCAACAGCCGCTGCGGGTTGTCGAGCACGCAACGCACCTGCACCCGGCGTGTCGCGGGATCGAGCACTTCGGCTACGGCCGCCACGCGCGCGGGAAAACGCCGGTTCGGATAGGCGTCGACCTCGACCTCGACGCCCTGCCCCGCGTGCAGCGCGCCGAGGTTGCGCTCGGGCAAATCCACGATTACCCACAAATGCGCAGGGTCGGTGACGACGAACAACGGATTGGGCGCGTCGGGTCTGACTTCCATGCCCGGATTGGCCGTGCGCTCAGACACTATACCGCTGATGCGCGCACGCAGCACGTAGCCGGTGTCGCGCGTGCCGCCGGCACCGGAATCGAGATTGTGCAGCCGCAGCAGGCTGCGTTCGCTTTCCGCTTCCGCCTGTCGCAAATCGCTCTGCGCGTTGTCCAGGTCGCGACGCGGAATGACGCCCGCATCATACGACTCCCGCGCGCGCGTATAAGACTGGCGCTTGAACTGAAGATCGGCGCGCGACTTCGCGACATCCGCGGTCGCGGCGGCAAATTCCGGCGAGTCGACGAGCAGCAAGGGTTGGCCGGTCGCCACGCGGTCGCCGGGCTCCACGAAGATGCGCGTTACGCGGCCGGCAATCGGCGAGCTGACGCGCGCCGTATGGTTCTCGTCGTAGGCGATGCGCGCGCTGAGCGGATCGAGCAGCGGTTCCGGCAATGCTTCGACCGGTTCGACCTTGATGAAACTCAGCTGCGGCGAATCCGCGGCAAAGCGCAGCTCGTGCGGATTCAACTGCGCGGCGTGCGCCACTCGCGAGTTGGATTCGCCCGCGCGGCCCCGGTGATTACCTGCAAACCATGCCGCGGCGGCAAGCGCCGCCGTAAACACGCACACGGCGAAGACCAGATTACGCGACATCACTGCGCCCGAAAAAATCGAACCGGCAACAAGTCGGGATAGACGGCTTACGTCACCGCGCGGCGACTGCGCGCCGGGTAGCGACATATCCGTTTGTCATCCCGCCGACTACACTGCCAGCTTACGCCGCACGACTTACGCCATGCTTACGTCGAGCACGGCTTAATTCAAGGATGCGGTGAGGGTAATCGCAGCGGGAACATGCCGCCCGCCGGCGCCGGTTGCAAAACGCGAATTGAGTACAGCGCTTAGCGCGGTAACGGCGCGGGCTCGGCGGCGATGCCCATGCTGCGGTCGAGCTCTCCGCTCGTCGCCAGAAAACGCAGTTGCGCATCGACGAGTGCCGCGACGAGATCGATACGCGTTTGCTGCAAGTCGTAGCGCGAGCGCGTTGCGTCCAGCAATTCGAAAATCGAGCTGCGCCCCAGCCGGTACGCGTCTTCGGCCATTTGTTTCAACAGCGGCAGGCGCGCCGCCGCGTCTTCCTGAAATCCCTGCAAGGCTGCCTGGCGCGCCGCAATTATGTTCGCGAAGCGCTCGAGGTTCGCGCTGACTTCCGCGACGGCGAGCTCGCGGCGCAGGGTCGCGGTAATCGCTTCCGATTCGGCTTTCGCAAACGCACCGCGCCGCGTATCCAGTATCGGTATCTCCACGCTCAAGCCGAGAAAATTAGCCGCGCCGTATGGCTCGCTCGTCCACTGGCGGCCCGCGCTCACCGAGGGGACCGGCCAGCGTTCGCGCCGCGCGACTTCGACGCCGCTCTGCGCCGCCGTTTCCTCGCGCAATGCCGTAATCGATGCTGGGCTGCTGCCCGCGCGATCGCGCGGATTGGCGAGCGCGTCGGCGTTCAGCACGAGCGGACGCAGTTCGCCGGCGGCGCGCGGACGCCACTGCGGCAAGCCCAGCAAGACCGCAAGATTGCCCGCGCGATCCGAAATGTCGGCTTTCGCATCCTCGAGCTTGGCGCGGAAACCGCCGAGCTCGATCTGCAGGCGCGTTACGTCATAGCGGCTCGCCACGCCGCTCGATTCACGGCCGGCGACAATATCGCGCAGGCGCACGAGCTCTTCATTAGTGGTGGCGAGCAGCGCCGCTTTCTCCTGCGCCGCGAGCAGCGCAACGAACGCGCTGCCCGCTTCGGCGGCAAGCGAACTCGCGCCGGAGATGACGCGCGCGCGAGCCGCTTCAATGTCGCGCTCCGCTTTTTCCACCCGCGCGCCGCGCTGGCCGGCGATAAGCAAAGGCAGCTCGACAATCGTTTGCTCCTGGCGGGTGCCGTCGAACAAGGTGGCTCCGCCGCCGCTGGGACGGTAGCGCCCATAGTTGATGGTCGGATTCGGATAGGCGCCCGCGGTAATGCGGCTCGCTTCAGCGCCGGCGACGCCCTGGCGTTCGATTGACAGCCGCGGACTCACCTCGCGCACGAGTCTCAGCACCGCCGGCAAATCGACGACCGCCGGCACGGCGGTGTTGTCCTGCGCATGCGCCACCGCGCAGCCGAAAGAAAAACTAACCAGCCAAGCGGCGGACAGGTGACGGTGGATCGGCTTCATGCGTCGGCCTCCTCCGGAGTGATCAACTTGCGCGGCGTGATCAGGCTGTAGAACACCGGCAGGACGAACAGCGCCACGACGAGCGTGGTCAACATGCCGCCGACGACCACCAGCGCGAACGGGCGCTGCGTCTCGCTGCCGACGCCGGTCGAGAGCGCCATCGGCAGCAGGCCGACCAGCGCGAGCAGCGAGGCCATCAGCACCGGCGCGCAGCCGGTCGCTCGCGCCCTGCGATCGAGCGCGGGCAGCAGTGCCTCGCCATTGCGCCGCCGCGCCTCCGCCGCGCTCAGTACCAGCACGCCCATCAGCGAAACCTGCCCGAGCAGCGCGATGAAGCCGACTGCCGCGCTCACCGACAGCGGCAACCCCCGCGATGAGCAGCGCAAACGCACCGCCCGGCGAGCGCGAACGGCACCGTCAGCAGGATCGCGAGCGCGCTGCGGCCGGAATTCATCGCGGCGTAGAGCAGCCCGAGCACCAGCAGCACGCGCCATCGGCACGACCAGCTGCAGCCGGGCGATCGCGCGCTCGCTGGTTCTCGAATTCGCCGCCCCACACGAAGTAATGGCCGTCGGGCGGCTTCACGCTGCTGGTCGACCGTCGCGATGGCGTCGTTGACGACCGAGCCCATGTCGCGGCCGTCGACGTTGAACTTCAAGCGCGAGGTAGCGGCTGTTGCCTTCGCGGTTGATCGATGGCGAGCCCGTTGGCGACCTGCAGATCTGCGCCAGGTCGCGCAGCGGAATTCGCGCGCCGGCATTCGCCGGCGATCGTGACCGCGCCGATCTTTTCCGGGTCGTCGCGCACCGTCGAGCGGCAATCATCAGGCGCACCGGCACCGGCCGCTCGCCTTCCCACATGGTCGTCGACGACGCGGCCGGCGAGCGCGGTTTCGAGCGTGCGCTGCGCGTCCTCCATCGTGATGCCGGCGCGCGCGAGCGCCTGGCGATCGAAGCGCATCTGCAGCTGCGGCGTCGACGCATCGCGGTAGAGATCGAGGTCGACGATGCCGGGCACCGGCTTCAGCGTCTCCTTCGCCTGCTCGAGCGTGGTGCGCATCTTCTCGAGATCGGGGCCGAATATCTTCAGCACGACCTTGCCGCGCACGCCGCTCACCGCCTCTTCGACGTTGTCCTTCATCGGCTGCGAGAAGTTGTAGCGCACGCCCGGAATCTCCGACGAGCGATGCGCGCATCTCGTGGATCAGGCGCTTCTTGTCGTAGCCCGCCCGCCATTCGCGCACGGGCTTCAGGCGAATGAAGGTCTCGCTCATGTTGACGCCTTCGTTGTCGGTGCCGTCCTCGGGGCGGCCCTGCTCGCTCATGGTCTTCCTGACTTCCGGGAAATGTGAGGATGCGTCTGCGCACTTCGAGCAGGATGTCCTGCCCTTTCTCGAGCGAAATGCTGGGCGGCATCTCGACGAACAGCTGGATATCGCCTTCGTCGAGCTCGGGCAGGAACTCGGTGCCGAGCCGCGTGACTGGTCAGCGCGCCGAGCGCGAGCATCACCAGCGGCGGCGCCGAGCACGAGCGCGCGGCGCTCGAGCACCCACGCGAGATCGCGCCGATAGCGCCACGCGCAGCCGCTCGATCCAGCCGGCTCCTTCAAGCTGCGCATCGCGCGGGCGGAACAGCGCTGCGCACAGCGCCGGCACCGAGCGTCGAGCGCAAAGACCAGCGCGCCGATCGAGCGCGAACGAATACGTGAGCGCAAGCGGACGGAAAATGCGGCCCTCGACCGATTGCAGCGTGAACACCGGAATCAGCGCGGCGATGATGATCAGCATCGCGTAGAGCGTCGGCCGGCCGACATCGACGGCGGAGCGCGACGACGAGCCGCAGCACGCCGCGCCGGTCTGGCGGCGTGCTCGTGGCGCAGTGCGTGGATGACGTTCTCGACCAGCACCACCGCGCCGTCGACCAGGATGCCGAAGTCGATCGCGCCCATCGAGATCAGGTTGGCCGGCAGACCGAGCAAGTACAGGCCGAGGAACGCGACCAGCAGTGACGAGCGGGATGACGACCGCGACGACCGCGATCGAGCCCGCCACGCTGCGCAGGAAGAGCCAGACGACGCCGACCACGAGCAGGAAGCCGCTGAACAGATTCTTGTGCACCGTCGACAGCGTCAGGCCGACGAGATCGCTGCGGTCGTAGATACGCTTCGATCTCCATGCCTTTCGGCAGGATCGTCTCGTTCAGCTCGCGGATCTTCTCGTGTATGCCGTCGAGCACCACCGACGGGTTCTGGCCGCGCCGCATCCAGACGAAGCTCTCGATGCCTTCCTTCTCGGGCCCGACGCCGACGGCGCCGCGCCGTGGCGTGTACGACTGCACGACGGTCGCCACGTCGCCGATGGTCACCGCGCGTGCCGTCCTTGCTGCTGCAGGACGATGCGCTTGATGTCTTCCGGCGATTCGAGATAGCCGATGCCGCGCACCGTGAACTCCTGGTCGCCGTTCGGCGCAGGAATCCGCCACCGACGTTGAGATTGGACTTCGCGAGCGCCTGCTCGACATCGGTCAGCGAGAAGCCGAGCGAGAAGAGCCGCGCGGGGTCGACCCTCACGTGCATTTCCTTCAGAAAACCGCCGAACGGCACGATGTCCGCGACACCCGGCACCTGGCGCAGCACGCGCACGACGTTCCACTGCATCTCCGAGCGCAGCTGGTAGAGATCGTGGCGGTCGCTCGTGATCCGGAACTGGTAAACCTCGCCGAGCGGGGTCGCTTCGGGCGCGAGCTCCGGCGTCACGCCGGCAGGCAGCTCGGCGGCGGCGACCCGCTGCAGCGACCACCGTGCGCGCGGGGAAGCTGGCCGTCGTCGTCCGAAAACGTCAGCGTGATCAGCGAAAGGCCGAACAGGCTTTCGCTGCGCATCAGCGTCATGCCCGGCGTGCCGTTCAACTCGCGCTCGAGCGGCACCGTGATGCGGCGCTCGATCTCCTCCGGCGCGTTGCCGGGGAACTGGCGTGATGACGGTGACCTGCGTGTTAGTCACGTCCGGATACGCTTCGATCGGCGTTTCGAGATACGCGCGGAAGCCGAACACCGCGACCACCAGCGTGGCGAACAGCGCCGCCACGCGGCGATGAACGCAGGTCTCGATCAGGAGGCGCAGCATGGGCTCAGAGCAGCTGTTCGGCCTGGGTATCCAGCAACAGCGCCCCGCGCACGACTACTTTTTCCCCGGCTTTGAGGCCTTCGAGTACCACGACGAAGCCATTGCGGTTGTGTCCGGTCTTTACTTCGCGGGCCTCGAAACTGCCGTCGGCGCGTTCGACGTAAACGACCCGGCGCTTGCCGTCCTTGATCAGGACCGCGGAAACCGGCAGCGAAATTCCCTGCTCAGCGCCGATGCGCAAACTGACTTGGGCCAGCATGCCCGCGCGCAGACCTTCGACGCGCTTGGCCAACGCGAAATACACCTGCATGCGGCGCGACTCCGGATCGATGCGCGGACTGATATTTTCCACGCGCGCAGTGACGCGCGCCGCGAGCGCCGGCAGCTCGACTTCGGCTTCCTGTCCCATCGCAATGCGGGCAAGATCGCTTTCCGCGACCTGCGCGACTATCTGTAGCTGCGTGGGATCGCCCAGCTCCAGCAGCGCCTCGCCGCCCGGGGTCACGGTCGCGCCGGCGGCGACGCGGATCGACATGACAACGCCATTGGACGGTGCCCGCACGCTGATTTGGCTGCCATGGCCGGCGCCGAGCAAGGCGACTGCCTGTTCCGCGCGGGCATGTTCGGTGCGCGCTTCCTTCAATTTTGCATCGGCCTCCTGGCGTTCGGACTCGACGCCGACGCCCTTCTCGACCATTTCGACGTGCCGCTTGTGTACGCTTTCGGCGGCGGCAAGCCGCGTCACCGCCTGGTCGCGTGCCGCGCGCGCCGCGCCCGCATCGGCGCTTTCGATGGTAAGCAACGGCGCGCCCGCCTTGACCACCTGGCCCGCCTGCACCAATACGGCAACGACGCGCCCAGCGGCGGTCGCCCCCACCGCGGACTGCGCTTGCGGGCGAAAGGTCACGCGTCCGGGCAACGCAATCACATCGGCGGTCTGCGTGGCGCCAACCGTTTCGACGGTCAGAAACTGCTTCTGTACGGCCGGCAATTCAAGTGCTTTAGCATCCGGCGCGACGCCCGCCTTGGCCGGCGCCTCGGGCGTGCCGTCCTTGCCGCATGCGCTCACCAGCAGCGCGAGCACGGCCGGCGCAATGAATGAGCTATATCGATGCATGATGAAATACAGCGTCAGGCGGCTGCGCCCGCGTCGTCAGCATGCAATCCAAAATGAAGGCGTTCATCCCTCATCCTCCCTTATTACAGCGAGCGCAGTTTGATTGCGCTCGCCGTTTGTTTTGTTCCGACCAAGGCCGCGCCGCTAACGGCCGCGCAACGCGCGTCATTCGTACCGACTATGCGGCACCGCGTGCGCGCTCAGTCGCGCGAAATTCGCCAGCCATTTTGATAAGGTTGTGAGCGGGCGGTATGCACGCACCGCAGGTCGCCGATGCAAACCGCGACCGCCAAAAAAAATCTCCGCCTGGCGCAATGTTAACCGCGCCAGGTCGGAGTTCAAAGAGGCCAGGCTGGGTGCCGGTTCAGCTCCGGCAGCGACAGCGCTCCAACCCCCGAGGAGGAAAGCAAGAGCAAAAGTTCGCAAACCTGACATCATCATGTTGTGACTTCCCGGAACGAGCTTGCTGCGACATCCCGCGCTGCCGCAACATGACATTTTTATCGTAGCAATCGTCTCTTACGCCAAGCTTACAAGAGGGTCCCCACCCCCCGGCGGAAGCGAAATCTACCACACCGCCGGCGCTTTGCGAGTGCGCTACACTATGAAATGGCAAATGTTTATTTTTCACGGACTTAGACGCGCGTGCGGATACTCATAGTCGAAGACGACCCGGTGCTGGCCGACGGGCTCACGCGCTCGCTGCGGCAGGCCGACTTCGCGGTCGATTGCGTGCACGACGGCGACGCGGCAGACCACACCCTGACGGCGCAGGCGTACGATCTGGTCATTCTCGATCTGGGGCTGCCCAAGCTCGACGGCTTTGACGTGTTGAAGCGCCTGCGGCGGCGCGGCTCGGGGGTGCCCGTGCTGGTGCTGACCGCGCGCGACGCGCTCTCCGACCGCGTCAAAGGGCTAGACCTCGGCGCCGACGACTATCTGACCAAACCGTTCGACCTGCCCGAACTCGAGGCGCGCGTGCGCGCGCTGATCCGCCGCGGCCAGTCGGGCGGCAGCTCGTTCCTCACGCACGGTCCGCTGGTCCTCGACACCAGCGGCCGGCGCGCGACGCTGCACGGCGCGCCGCTCGAGCTCTCCGCGCGCGAGATCGGCGTGCTCGAGGTGCTGATGTTGCGCAGCGGCCGCGTCGTCAACAAGGAGCAGCTCGCCGGCCAGCTGTACGGCTGGGACGAAGAGGTCGGCGCCAATGCGATAGAAGTCTACGTGCACCGCCTGCGCAAAAAAGTCGAGCCCGCGGGCGTGAAGATACGCACGATCCGCGGCCTGGGTTACCTGCTGGAAAAGGACACGTGAGCGCGGTCGTCAACGCGGCCCCGCCCGCCGCGGAACGTGCCACGCTGCGCCACCAGCTGCTGATTTCGCTGCTGGCCCCCATCGTGCTCGTGACGCTGTTGAGCGCGGTCGTCACCTATTACTACGCATTCAACTTCGCCACGCTCGCGTACGATTATTCGCTGTTCGACTCGGCGCTCGACATCAGCCGCCAGACGCGGCTGCGCGACGGCCGGCTGCACGTCGACCTGCCGAGCGCCGCGCTCGACATGCTGGAGTCCGATACGCACGACAGTGTTTTCTACATGGTCACCGACGGCGAAGGCGCATTCGTCGCCGGCCACCGCGGCCTGCCGCTGCCGCCGGAGCCGGCAGCGCCGGGCAAGCCGCTCTATTACGACGGCCAGTATCACGGCAATCCGGTCAGGCTCGCCGCCCTCTACGCCAACATTGGCGGCGCCAACTCTGCGTCGCCGGCGCTGGTCCTGGTGGCGGAAACGCTCAACAAGCGGCGCACCCTCGCCAACGAGGTGCTGCTCGGCATGCTGCTGCCGGAGTTCCTGCTGATCGCGCTGGTCGGCGCGCTGGTGTGGTACGGCATCGAGCGCGGTTTGCGGCCGCTCGCGACGCTGCAGACGGAAATCAGCAGCCGCTCGCACCGCGATCTCTCTCCGCTGCCGGAACAGAACGCGCCGGGCGAAGTCCGCGCGCTGATTCGGGCGATGAACGAGCTGCTCGCGCGTCTCGCGTTCGCGCTGTCGGCGCAACAGCGATTCATCGCCGATGCGGCGCATCAGTTGCGCACGCCGCTCGCCGGCATCAAGACCCAGGCCGAGCTCGCGCTGCGCCAGCAAAAACTCGATGAAGTCCAGCACACGCTGCAGCAGCTCAATACCGCCACCGGCCAGACCACCCACCTCGTCAATCAGCTGCTGTCCCTCGCGCGCGCGGAGCCGGGCGCGGCCCGCACGCAGGCAATGCAAAAGCTCGACTTGACCGCACTCGCGCGCGATACCGCCACCGAATGGGTGCCGCGCGCGCTCGAACGCGACATCGATCTCGGTGTTGAAGAAGCTGCCGACGACGCGGCGCCGGCGCTGATCGAAGCGGACGCGCTGTTCATTCGCGAAATGCTCGGCAACCTGCTCGACAATGCAATTCGCTATACGCAGGCGGGCGGCCGCGTGACGGTGCGCGTGGGCAGCGTCGGCGAACACGTGCTGTTGACCGTCGAGGACAACGGGCCGGGCGTGCCGCCCGACGAGCACGAGCGCGTGTTCGAGCGCTTTCATCGCGTGCTCGGGACCGGCGCCGAAGGCTGCGGCCTGGGGCTGGCGATCGTGCGCGAAATCGCGCAGGGCCATAATGCGGACGTGCGGCTCACCGCCGGTGCGCACGGCGTGGGCACGCTCGTTACCATAACTTTCGCGCGCGCGGCGTAACGGCGTTAGCGCCGGCGCGCGGCGCGGCCGGCGCGCGCGCAGATGCAATAGAATCGCACTTCCCGCATCTGCTCATTGCCGGTCCATGCCCAGTAACGATCGCTACACTGCCACCGCCATTGCGCTGCACTGGCTCATCTTCGCGTTGATCGCCGGCGGGTTCACGCTCGCCGTTTACATGGTCGACCTGCCGCTCTCGCCGGCGAAGCTCAAATACTTTTCGTGGCACAAATGGACCGGCATCACGATATTTTTGCTCGCGCTCGCGCGCATCGCGTGGCGGCTCACGCATCGCGCGCCACCGTATGCCGCCGATTTTCCGCTATGGCAGCAGCGCGCCGCGGGCGCAATGCATGCATTGCTTTACGTGCTGATTGTCGTCATCCCGCTGACAGGCTGGCTCTACAGTTCCGCGGCCGGCGTGACGACGGTATATTTCGGCGTCCTGCCGCTGCCGGATTTGCTCGCCAAAGACAAGGCGCTCGCCGAACTATTGAAATCGGTGCATGTCACATTAAACTACGCGTTGCTCATTCTGGTACTCCTGCATGTCATGGCCGCTCTGCAGCATCATTTCTTCATGCGCGATCAAATTCTCGCGCGCATGCTCCCATGGGCGGGCCGGCGCAAGACAGGCTCCGCCGATGTATAACTTACATCGCGCCGCTTTTAGCCTGTTGGTCGCGGCATTGCTCACAGCGGGTGCGGCGCCGGCCGCCGCGCAGGCGGTGCTCTACGACAAGAGCCAGATCACCTGCGTGTCGCGCCAGATGAACGTGCCCGTCGAAGCGCGCTTCAAAAAATTCACCGCGCAAATCGCGTTCGATCCCGCCAAGCCCGCCGCCGGCACCGCGCGCCTTGAAATCGAGCTCGACAGCTTCGATATCGACAATGCCGAAGTCAACGATGAAGCGCGCGGCAAGCAATGGTTCGACGCGCGCAATTTTCCGAAGGCAACATTCGTCGCGGCCGGCATCAAGCCGCTGGGCGGCGGCAAATTCGAAGTGCGCGGTCCGCTGACGATCAAGGGCAGGACTCACGAAGTCGTCGCACCCTTCAGCTACAAGGAAGAGGCGGGAACGGCGGTATTCGACGGCGCATTCCCGATCAAGCGCCTGCAATACAACATCGGCGAAGGCGTGTGGAAAGACACCGACACCGTCGCCGACGAAGTGCAAATCAAGTTTCACATTGTCGTGGCGGCCGGCAAGGCCGCGGCAAAAAAATAACCGGCCCGGCCCGTCTATGGAGAGGAAACCGATGTTACGCAACTTTGTCGCTGCCCTGATTGCGCTTGCATGCGTGCTGCCCGCCGCCGCCCAGGAAGTCTACGTCGGCGATCCCGCGCACACTTACGCGTATTTCGAAACCGGGCACCTCGGCATTTCATGGGTGCGCGGACGGTTCAATAAAACCACCACCGCCAAAATCATCCTCGATCGCGCGGCGAAGAAAGGCAGCATCGACGTGGTGATCGACACCGCGTCGGTCGACACGGGTCATGAGGCGCGCGACAAGCATGTGCGCAGCCCCGATTATCTCGACGTCGAGAAGTTTCCCGTCATCGCTTTCAAGTCGAGCGCCCTGCGTTTCACCGGCGACAATCTCTCCGGCGCCGATGGCGACCTGACGATGATGGGCGTGACGCGCCCGGTAAGCCTCAACGTGACGTCGTTTCGCTGCATCCAGCATCCGGTGAACAAGCGCGACCTGTGCGGCGCCGACGCGTCGGTCGCGATCAAACGGTCCGAATGGGGCATCAAGCGCGGCGCCACCGGCATCGGCGACGACGTCAAGATATCGATCCAGATCGAGGCCCACAAGGAGTAGTCACATGAATACGCGCGCGACCGGCGCGGCACTTGCCACGGCGCTGACATTTTCCCTCTGCGGCTGCGAAACCACGACCGAAGCCGGCGCGGTCGGCGCCGAGCGCAGGCAGTTGATGCTGATATCGTCGGCGCAGCTCGACCAGATGTCGGCGCAGGTCTATACCAGGCTGCGCGCCGAAGCCGCGCAAAAAGGCGTCGCTCAATACGGACGCCGCTCTCACGCAGCGCGTGCGCGCGATCGCGAGCCGCCTGGAGCCGCAAACGAAAGTGTTCCGCGCCGACGCGCCGGGCTGGAAGTGGGAAGTCAACGTCATCACGAGCAACGAATTGAACGCGTTCTGCATGCCGGGCGGCAAGATCGTGTTCTATTCCGGCCTGATCAGGCAGCTCAATCTCACCGACGACGAAATCGCGGTCGTAATGGGGCACGAAATTGCGCACGCGCTGCGCGAGCACTCGCGCGAGCAGGTATCGCAGGCGATCGCGGCGCAAAGCGCGATCGGCATCGGCGCGGCGCTGCTCGGACTCGGTGAAGGCACGGCGGACCTGGCCAATACCGCGTACGGCGCGCTCATCGCGACGCGATTCAGCCGTGTCGACGAATCCGAAGCCGACCGCATCGGCCTCGAGCTTACGGCGCGCGCGGGCTACGATCCGCGTGCCGGCGTAGCACTATGGCAGAAAATGATGAAAGCCCACCCGGGCGGCGGGTCTCCGGAATTCCTAAGCTCGCACCCGGCGGAAAGCAACCGCATCCAGCAGATCCAGGCGTTGCTGCCGACGGTGATGCCGCTGTACGAACAGGCGCACGGCCGCAAATAATTCGCGCGATTCGCTATTTGCAGGTCGGCTCGCCGCCTTTGCTGCGTTTCCAGTTGGTGCGGAAATCGGTGAGGCTTTCCACGAACACGATCAGGTCGTCGGTTTCCTGCGCGGTAAGCTTGAGCGGCTTTAAGAGCTGCTCGCCGTCGGCATGCAGGCGGTCGACGTTGATCTCCGAGTAATAGCGCACCACTTCGCGCAGCGTGCCAATCTGCCCGTTGTGCATATACGGGCCCGTCAGCGCGGCATTGCGCAGCGACGGCACCTTGAATTCGCCGAAGTTGCGCTGCACGAGATCGACATGCTGCGTCGCGACGGCGGTCGTGCGCGCCGGATCGTCGTTGTATGGCCCGAGCAGGTTGAATTGGCTGCTCTTCAGCTCCCGGATGCCCTCGTAGCGGCCCGGATCGACGCGGCCTTTGCCGGCGAAGAACGACACACCCGTCGCGTGAAACTCGCCGTTGGTGAAACGCGGCCCCGTATGGCAGGTCGCGCAGTTGCCTTTGCCGATGAAAATTTTGAGCCCGCGCTGCGCGGGTATCGAATAGCGCGCGGCGGCGGCGCGGTCGCCGCGCGCGAGCGCGTCGCGAAATTCATCGAACGTCGTGCGCGCGGCGACGATCGTTTCCTGAAATGCGGCGAGCGCTTTGCCGACGTCTACGAGCAGCGCCTCGTCGTCCTTCACCGCGGCCGGCGACCGGTCGAACGTCCGCGTGTAATGGCACGCGAGCTCTGCGTCCGTGCGCACGAGCTCGGCAACCTGCTTCGGATCCGACGCGAGCTCCTTTTCATTCAGGATCGGCCGGATGCTTTGCGACCACAGGCTGTCCGCGGCGCCATCCCAGCCGTACCAGCGGTGATAGCGCACGTTGACGAGGTTCGGCGTATTGCGGTCGACCGTTTGCATGCCCTCGCCGCGCGCGAGACCGTCGCTCCAGTCGCGCTCGGGCACGTGGCACGAACCGCACGCGAGCTTGCCGCTGCCCGACAGCCGGTTCTCGAAAAAAAGCTGCTCGCCGAAATCGATGGCATCGCGCTTGCCTGACACGCGATTGCTCGGATCGTGCGACCACGCTTGCGGCCACGGCCCGTGCTGCAGGATGCGGCGCAGCTCGTCGGCGGTAAAGTCGAGCACGCCGCCGTCATTGGCGAGACTCAGCCACGGCAGCGCGGCGGCAAAAAACAAAACGAGGCACAGCGGTTTGCGCATCATTCGATCACCTCGCTTTGCGTTACGCGGTCGGTGCGCCCGGCGGCGCGCAGTTCGAATATTATCTCCCAGCGGCCGGGCATATGGAACATCAGGCCGTCCGCGCGGTAGCGGCTCGCGGATTCGCGCTTGATGCTCGCTTTGTAATTCATGCCATGCCGATGCTCGGGCATCTGGGCGTCCACCGTCACGGTTTCAAGCGGCGGCGCGCCCGGGTTCGCGCATACGGCTATCAGCAGCGAGAAATGCTGGCTCACCGGCAGCTTGTCCGGCACGGCCCGGTAGGCGACGCTGTAGCGGCCGGCTTCCAGGATGCGCGCGGCGCCCGGCAAATCGGGCACGCAAGCCAAGGCGGGCGCCGCTAACGCACCCGCGGCCAGCGCGGCCAGCCATTCCGTTCTCATGGTTTGCGCGGGGTGGCGACAGGGCCGAACAATGCCTCGCCGTTGCGAAACGCGATGCGCTCCGCCACGTCTGCCGGCAGGTCGGCGAGCCAGGCGCGCGCCCACCGCGCATGCTCAATGATGAAATGCCAGCGCTCCGGCACATAAGAGTCGGTGCCGAGCATGAAACGGTCGGGGAACTCCATAAACAACGCGCGCCATTCGGGACTCGGCTTGCCGGCCGTCGCGTGATCGGTGCGAAACGCGAGGTCGCACCACAGGTTTTTATGTTTCTTCAGCATTTCGCGCACGTTCTCCGGCCGCTCGAACCCGGAGTGCGCCCACAGAATGCGCGCGGCGGGATACTGCAGGAACAGCCGCCCGATCGCATCGACGTCGGAATGTGCGTGCAGGACGAGATTGTATTGCTGCGCGAGCTGCACCATGCGCCGCGGCACCGCGAGATCGGCGTCCGCGCCGTACAGATGAAATTCCCCGAGCGCGACGTAGCGGTATTTTTTCAGGTGATCTTCGAGATAGGCGACGATCGCGTCCTCGCGAACCCAGCCGCCGACGTCCGCGCGCGTGCGATAGGGGCGCAGCGACGGCAGTATCAGATCGGGCGCCGCGGCCAGTAGCCGCTGATTGCCGTCGTCGTTGGAACTCGACACCAGCGCGCGCTTGATGCCGGCCTTGCGCAGGATCTCTATCGCCTGCGCGCGGCGGCACCGTTTCCCATGCATCGTGGCTGTAGTGAATGTGGGCGTCGAAAATCGGCAGCTCGGCAGCTCGCGCGGCCAGCGCGAACGCCAGCGACAAAATGATGACAGCCCATGCGCGCATGCTCAATGTCCCCCGCATAACGACAACATCATAAGCCATGTCGATGTGAGCCGGTGGCCCGTCGCGGCAAGGTGCGTTGATGCGCCGGCCATCAGTCGGACAAGCCTTTGCCGACGAGCCATTTCTGGATGACCTCGGCAATCTCCGCATTGTTCCTGTCCTGCATCAGCATGTGCGAGTTGCCCTTGATGCCGATGTCCGGCAGGTTGATCCAGTCGACCGTGCCGCCGGCGGCCTTGATGGCATCGCCGTACTCCATGTCGATTTTTTTGAACGCCGACCAGCGCGGGTGCTGATCGACGTAGTCGCCGAAGATCATCAGCACCGGTGTGTTCTTCAGCGCGGCCGCCTGCGGGACATTGCCCGCCGTGGCCGACTCGATCGCGACTATCGCCTTGACCTTGTCCGGCCGCTGCTCCGCAACCTTGAAGCCGAACGCGCCGCCCTGGCTGTGCACCAGCATCACGCAGGGGCAAATCTTGTCCACCAGCGCGAGATAGGCAGCGATGATGGGCTGATCGGTCGAAAGCCAGCGCGGGACCGACTGCTTCATGTAATTGTCGTAAGCCTCGACCGGAAACTGGCTGCCTGGCAGCACCTTGCGCCTGGCCGGATCGGCATTCCACGAACCCTCGCCTTCGCCGATGCGAAAACGCTCGAACGGATCCTGCAATGTCAGGAAAGTCGGCTCCGACGGCCAGATATCGGGCGAAGCGAAGCCGGAGCGCCCGCGCTCGACCGCGTCGGAGTTGTAGACGTCCCAGCCCTTGCGGATGAAGATGTTGAGCCAGCCTTCGCGCCCGTCCGGCGTGCTCTCGTAGGTGACGCCGGTAAGGCCGCCGCCATGCCACATCAGCAGCGGCAGCTTACCCTTGCGGTGCTTCGGCAGGAAATACTGCACGTACATCTGCTCGACCATGTACTGCCCGTTCGGATCGAGTTTGCCCGGCGGGCCGCCGGGCTGGCGCACGATCATGCGCACCGGCTTGCCGTTGACCTCGACGATACGGCCGCCGACGTGAAACGACCCCATTCCGCGCAGCACGATGTCGTCGGCGGCGACGGCGGACAGCGCGAAACCTGCGAGCAGCACTCCGAACCATGGGTGACGCATGCGTATGCTCCGTGAAAAGAAATTTATCTGACTGCCACCTCTAAGTCGCGCTTGATCTCCGTTCCACCGCGCACAGCTTCTTCCTCCTGCTGCTGCAGCGCCCACATTTCGGCATAGGCGGCGCCTTTCGCCAGCAATTCGCGATGCGTGCCGCGCTCGACGATGCGGCCGGCGTCCATCACCAGTATCTGATTGGCATCCATGACGGTGGACAGCCGGTGCGCGATGACGAGCGTCGTGCGGCCGCGCGAAATCTGCTCGAGCTCGGCCTGGATCGCCTGTTCGGTCGCGGAATCGAGCGCGGAGGTCGCCTCATCGAAAATCAGGATGCGCGGGTTCTTCAGAATCGCGCGCGCGATCGCCACGCGCTGCTTCTCGCCACCCGAGAGCTTGAGGCCGCGCTCGCCGACGCGCGCCTCGAAACCGTCGGGCAGGCTCACGATGAAATCGTAAATGTGCGCGGCCTGGGCCGCCGCGATCACCTCGTCGCGCGTGGCCTGCGGCCGTCCGTACTGAATGTTGTAATAAATCGTGTCGTTGAAGAGCACGGTGTCCTGCGGCACGATGCCGATCGCGCCGCGCAGGCTCGCCTGCTTGACATTGCGGATATCGTCGTCGTTGATCGCGATACGGCCGGCGCCGACGTCGTAGAAGCGGTAGAGGAGCCGCGCGAGCGTCGACTTGCCCGAGCCGCTGTGCCCGACGACCGCCACTTTGTGGCCCGCCGGAATCTCGAAGCTCACCCCGAACAGGATCTGGCGGTTGGCGTCGTAGCCAAAGTCCACGCCTTCGAACCGCACGGCGGCCTGCGCGCCCGTGAGCTCGCGCGCGTTGGGATCGTCACGGATCTCGCGGTTTTCGGCGAGCAGGCGAAACATGCGCTCGAGATCGATCTGCGCCTGCTTGATTTCGCGGTACACCATGCCGAGAAAGTTGAGCGGGATGTAGAGCTGGATCAGGAGGCCGTTGATCAAAATGAGATCGCCGAGCGTCAGCGTCTTCGCGACCACCCCTTCGGCCGCGAATATCATCAGCACGGTCACCGCTATCGCGATGATGCAGCTCTGGCCGATGTTGAGCAGTCCGAGCGAAGCTTCGGTGCGCACCGCGGCGGTTTCGTAGCGCGTGAGGCTTTCGTCGTAGCGGCGCGCTTCGTATTCCTCGTTGTTGAAGTACTTGACGGTCTCGTAGTTGAGCAGGCTGTCGACCGCCCGGGTGTTGGCGCGCGAGTCGAGCTCGTTGGCTTCGCGCCGGATCGACGTGCGCCACTCGGTAACCGCGATCGTGAAGCCGATGTAGACGATGACCGCCGAAAACGTGACTGCGGTGAAGCGCCAGTCGAAATGCGTGAGCAGAACCGCGGCGACCAGGATGAATTCGAGTATCACCGGGATGATCGAGAACAGCATGTAGCTCATCAGGGTGCCGATGCCGCGGGTGCCGCGCTCGATGTCGCGCGAGACGCCGCCCGTCTGCCGGTCGAGGTGAAAGCGCAGCGACAGCGCGTGCAGGTGGCGGAACACGGTCAGCGCAATCCGCCGCACCGCGCGCTGGGTCACGCGCACGAACACGATGTCGCGCAGTTCCGCGAACAACGTCGTCGACAACCGCAGCAGCCCGTACGCGAGCAGCAGCATGAACGGCAGCACTATCGCCGCGCGCGTCGGGTCGAGCGAGTCGACGATCTGCTTGAGGATCAGCGGCACGCTCACGTTCGCCAGCTTGGCGGCGACCAGGAACACGAGCGCGACCGCGACGCGGCCTTTGAACTCCCACAGGTACGGCAATAGCAGCATGGCCGTGCGCCAGCTCGGGCGGCTCATGGCCGACGCAGAGGCCGGCGCGGGGACGTCGTGGGATTGAAGATAGGTTGCCATTTTATTTTCGGTTCGTAGGGCCAGCTACCCGGGCAGCACGGCGAAGACGGGTTAGACACGTTCGCTCTTGCGTTTGCGGCTTGCCCGTAACGTCGAGGCGTTACCGGTCGGAGGCTTCATCCTACCATGCCGCGTGCGGAGCCCTCGGGGCGCGCCGCGGACGTGCAATCGGCGCGCGATGCCCGCGACGCGTTGGACGTTGCTGCCTCCGTGCGGGTTTGTTGGCGGCCGCCGCGCACCAAAGCGCCGGCGCGGGGCAAAAAAATGGGCGCTGGTTAGAGCGCCCAAAATTACCAAAGGAGGAGGATGAAAACATGGAGCCTGATGTGCTCTCCATGCTCTCGTAACCTATATAGCAATTCGAATGCCAGCGGGCAAAACGCTTTAAATCAACCGCTTAAAAATCACGGCGAGCAGCAGATCGCGCGACACGCGCACCATGTTGGAACGATCGCCCGCCAACCGCGCACCAATCCGGCGCGACGGGGCGCTCGCTTCCACCAGGCAACGATGCCGGACGGTGTAAAAGTTTGTAACGGGTATGCGCAGCTTCCGGGTGCCGCGTTCTAATGTGCATCATGTTTTTGCCCAGGAGATCCGCATGAAACTCAAAATGACTGCCGCCGCCGCGCTCGCGCTGTCGGCCACCGGCGCTTACGCAGCCAGCGACTTTATGGACACGGCGCAGGTCGTGTCGTCCAAGCCCATCATCGAGCGCGTCGCCGAGCAACGCCAGGAATGCGATCCCGTTGCCGAACCCCGCCGCAGCAACAACTTCCTGGGCCCGATTATCGGCGGCGTATTGGGCGGACTGCTCGGTCACCAAGTCGGCCAGGGGCGCGGGCAGACAGCCGCCACGATAGCCGGCGCCGCCGGTGGCGCCGTCGCCGGTTCGGCGATCGGCAACCGCAGCGGCGCGCAACCGGCGCAGCAGTGCCGCACGATTCAATCCAGTCGTGAAGTCGTCAACGGCTACGACGTCGTTTACCGCTACAACGGGCGTGACGTGAACGTCGCGCTGCCGTACGACCCGGGCAGCACGATCAAGGTCGCCGTCGGCGTGGTGCTCGACGAGCGCGCGGCCGACAACGAGCGCGAGCCGGCGCGTGCCCCGGAGCGCGGTGCGTACCGCGATGCGCCGGAACGCGACGCTTATCGCGGTGCACCGGAACCCGACGCCTATCGCGGCGAGCGGCCCGCACCCGTACCGATCAACAACGCAAACTACACCTACCGATATTAATACCAAGCGCTGCGGGGGATAAACGGCGGGCCGCCACGGCCCGCCGTTTTTTTGGACCGTGAAAACGGTTACTTGAATTCGCGCGCGCGGCCGTACGACGACCAGCCCGTCATGAAACGCACGAGCTCGTAGCATATCCACGTCATCGCGCGCGTGGGCAGCGACTGACGTTGCCAGCTCGCGGAGTCCAGGCGCACCGCGCCCAGGCTCATCGCATCGTCAAGGCTCGCTTTGAGTTCGCGCGCGAAGTTCTCGTCGTCGATCATCACGTTGGCCTCGCGCGCGAGCAGCAGGCTCATCGGGTCGATGTTGGAGGAGCCGACGGTCGACCAGCGGCCGTCGACCACCGCGACTTTCGCGTGAAGGAAACTGCGGTGATACTCGTAAATCTCCACGCCCGCATCGAGGAAGAAACGGTAGAGCGCGCGCGACGCGTAATGCAGGAGCACGTATTCGACGCGCCCCTGCAGCAGCAGGACCACGCGCACGCCGCGCGCCGCCGCGTCGGCCAGCGCGCGGCGGAAGCTCATCCCGGGAAAAAAATACGCGTTCGCGATCACCACTTCGGTGGTGGCGTTGCCGATGGCTTCGAGGTACGCGCTTTCGATGTCATTGCGGTGCCGCAGGTTGTCGCGAACTACGAAGGCGGCGCGGCGGGGGCCGCAGGGTGCCGCGTGCACCGGGATCGACGCAACCGGCCCGCGCCGCCGGAACTGGGTCCACATGACGAGCGTCCACAAGTTGACGGCCGACGCGTGAATCGGTGCCAGCAATGGGCCTTCGATGCGCACCGCGTAGTCGAAGCGCGGCGGCACATGCTTGGGCGTATGCATGTCGTCGATGATATTGATGCCGCCGACGAAGGCGACGCGCGCGTCGATGACCACGACTTTGCGGTGCAGCCGGCGCAGCCGCTCGCGCCGCAGCGTCCACGGGGAAATCTGCGGCCGGTACTTGAGCACGCGCACGCCGGCGTCGTGCAGCGCCAGCAGAAAATCGTCGCCCAGATCCTTCGAGCCGAAGCCGTCGATCATCACGTAGACAACGACGCCGCGGCGCGCCGCGCGCGCGAGCGCCGCGCCGATGCGCTGCCCCGTCGCATCGTCTTCGAAAATATACGTTTCGAGGTAAATCTCGCGCGCTGCGGCGTCGCACGCCGTTTCGAGCGCGGGAAAATATTCGGTGCCGGCGCGCAATAACTCGATGCGGTTACCGGCAACGAATTCGCTCATATCCGGATGATGGTCGAGGTCAGCGCGGCGTGGTCCGAGATGCGCGCCCACGGGTGGCCGTGGTGCACGCGCGCGTCTTTGACGTTGAAGCCGCGCACATAAATGCGATCGAGGTGAAAAAACGGCAGCGCCGCGGGGAAACTGCGCGCCGGGCGCCCGTACGTCTGCTCGAACACCTCGTGCATCCCGAGCGGCCGCGCAAGCTCGTCGGCGGCGTGGCGTCCCCAATCGTTGAAGTCGCCGGCGACGATCAAGGGCGCACCCTCGGGCACCAGGCGCTCGATGCGCAGGCGCAGCGCGCGCATCTGGCGGCTGCGATGACGGGCTGTTAGAGCCAGATGGACGCACACGCAATGCAGGTCGGTGTCCCAGCCCGGCACCTTCATTTCGCAATGCAGCAGGCCGCGACTCTCGAAGCGGTGTTCCGAGATGTCCTCGTTGTCCCAGCGCACGATCGGATAACGGCTCAGGATCGCGTTGCCATGATGGCCGGCATCGTAGACCGCGTTGCGGCCGTAGGCGAAATCGGTCCACACGGAATCGGCGATGAATTCGTACTGCGACTGGGCAGGCCAGTTGGCAGAAGCGCCGCGCCTGGCGCTGCATGGCCGCCCTGAACCTCCTGCAGGAACAGGAGGTCGGCGTTGATGAGCCGCAAGTGCTCGCGCACTTCGTGGATCACCAGCCGGCGCTTGAAAAAAGACAGGCCCTTGTGAATGTTATAGGTTGCGATGTGCAGCGTATCGGTCATGGTTCGACGGCGTGATCATTTCCAGAAAAAAATTACGCGATCATGCCAGGCGACGCAAGACTGCGTTGCGCGACGGCGCGCGCAACGGTGCTGCTAAACGACTTCGAGCATGCGCTTTAAAGCAATTCGCGCGAATTCGGCTTCGCGCGCGGGCACCTTGATCTGGTTCACGATGTTGCCGTCGACCAGATTTTCCAGCGTCCAGGCCAGGTGCTGCGGATCGATGCGGGCCATGGTCGAGCACACGCAAATCGTCGGTGCCATGAACTGCACGATCTTGCCCTGCGGCTTGACTTGCTCCGCCAGGCGGTTGACGAGGTTCAGTTCGGTGCCGACCAGCCACCGCGTATTCGGCTTCGACTCAGTGATCGTCTTGATGATGAAATCGGTCGAGCCGACGTAATCCGACAGCTTGCACACCTCGAAATTGCATTCGGGATGTGCAATCACCATGCCGTCCGGATAGCGGCTGCGGAAATTCAGCACGTTCTGGACCTGGAACATCTGGTGGACCGAGCAATGGCCTTTCCACAGCAGGACCTTCGCTTTGCGGATCTGCTCGGGCGTCAAGCCGCCGAGCGGCTCGTCGAAATCCCACACCATCATTTCGTCGGGCGGAATGCCGATCATGTAGCCGCTCCAGCGCCCGAGGTGCTGGTCAGGGAAGAACAGCACTTTTTCGCGCCGCGCGAACGACCATTCGAGCACCTGCTTGGCGTTGGTCGACGTGCACACGATGCCGCCGTGCTCGCCGCAGAACGCTTTCAGGTCGGCCGCGGAATTGATATACGTGACCGGCGTGATGTTCTGGTCCGGGTCGAGCACTTCGGCGAGCTCGCGCCACGCGCGCTCGACCTTGGCCAGATTCGCCATGTCGGCCATCGAGCAGCCGGCGTTCATGTCCGGCAGGATCGCCACCTGCGAAGGCTTGGAAAGAATATCGGCGACTTCCGCCATGAAATGCACGCCGCAGAACACGATGTAGTCGGCATCGGTCTGACTCGCGAGCCGCGACAGCTGCAGCGAATCGCCGGTCAAGTCGGCGTGCTTGTACACGTCGGCGCGCTGGTAGTGGTGGCCGAGTATTACCGCGCGCTTGCCGAGCGCCGCCTTGGCCGCCACGATGCGGCTGTCGCAGGCGTCGTCCTGCAAAGGCTTGAAACGGTCAAATGCAAGTGCCGCATTCGGCATGACTTTGTCCTCGGTAAAGCTAAAAGGGCTCAGAACATTACCATAGTATGACAAAAAATCCAGCGTTCAATTCAATCGCAATTTTTGTCCGTTACCGATGCAGGGTTATTGCGCGCCGGCAGCTCTCTGATGGCGGCGGCATTGCTCCATGAAAATACCTTGTCCGCCGCGTCTCGCCACGGCAGCCATGCATATTGCAAGTGCTCGCGCGCCGCCAGCGTCACCGGCAATATCCGCGGCAACCGCAGGCCGAAGACGTGCTCGGTGTTGTGCGTGATGCCCGGTGCGTAGCGGCCGCGCCAACGCAGGTAGATCTCGTAGCGATTTTCCTTGCGCCAGTCGGTGAGCTCGAAACTGTCCGTGTCAAATCCCGTCTCCTCGAAAACCTCGCGCCGCGCGGTCTGCGCCAGCGTTTCACCCGCGTCCTGGCTGCCGGTCACCGACTGCCAGAAGCCCGGACGATCGGCCCGCTCGAGCAGCAGCACTTCAAGCTCCGCGGTGTGGATCACCACCAGCACCGACACCGGTGTCTTGTACGCCGCAGCCACTAGCGGGGCAGCGCTCTGAATTCGCGCGCGCCGCGCGTGTCGTCGTCGAGCAGCGCCAGAAAAACTTTACGCTTGCTGGCCCAGTAAGTGGCGGCGGCGGCGAGGATTTCAAGTGCCGTCGCGAAATTCTCCGGCGAGCTGCGCGCGAACGCGCCGCCATGGCGCACCAGCACGACGTAGCCCGGCGCCGGCCGCCACGAGAAATCTTCAACACTGTCGGCGAGCGCATCCCAGTTGTGGCCGAACGCCGATGGCAAGCCGAATACTTGCTGGCAGAGCGCGAGCAGCTCCGGCTTGGCGCGCACGTCCTTCAGGTCGAGCTCGAACCAGGCAATACCGGCGGCGCGCGCAGCGGCGTGCAGAGCGGCGGGCGCGGCGGGCGCCGCGTAAACGCCTGACTGCGCCGGAGCAAACGGAAATGCGGCGGGTGCTTTCATTCGCGTATGCGCCGGAAGCTGCGGTAGTGGTCGTCGCTGTAATAATACTCTGCGCCGGCGCCCGCCACGATGCGCCGCGCGCCGCGATTTCTCACGCCCGGCGTCGGCACGGTGTATTCGCGGTAGTAACCGCGCTGGCGCGGCGGCAGGCGGCGCTCGTAGTTGCCGAACACGACGCCGTCGCGCTCGTACCCAAACGGGCCGCCGCGCTTGATCGACTGCAGCGTTTGTTGCGCCTCGCGCGGCAATGCGGCGACTGCGATCTCATTTGCCGAGGCATTGTCATTTCGCGCCAATGCTGGCGGCGCGAGCAATGCCGCGAGCAACGCCAACGCTGCAATCCTGTTCAGCGAACGCATGCGCTTTCCCCTGGCATCCGTGCCACGAGGCTTTAGGGTTTGGGCGCTTCCTGCCGCAAGCGTATGTGCAGCTCGCGCAGCTGCAGCTCGTCGACCGTATTCGGCGCCTGCGTGAGCAAACACTGCGCGCGCTGGGTTTTGGGGAATGCGATCACGTCGCGGATCGATTCAGCGCCGGCCATCATCGTAACCAGGCGGTCCAGGCCGAACGCGATCCCGCCGTGCGGCGGCGCGCCGAACTGCAGCGCCTGCAGCAGGAAGCCGAACTTCGCCTCCGCCTCCTCGGCGCTGATGTTGAGCGCGCGGAACACTTTCGACTGCACGTCCTGGCGGTGTATACGCACCGAACCGCCGCCGAGTTCCCAGCCGTTCAACACCATGTCGTGCGCCTTGGCGCGCGCGCGGCCCGGATCGCTGTCGAGATAATCCTCGTGCCCGTCGGCCGGCGCGGTAAACGGATGGTGCATCGCGTTCCAGCGCTTGCCCTCCTCGTCCCATTCGAACATCGGAAAATCCACCACCCACAGCGGCTGCCATCCGGCCGTCGCAAAGCCTTTCTCGTGGCCGATTTTCACGCGCAGTGCGCCCAGCGCATCGGCGACGACTTTGGCCGTGCCCGCGCCAAAGAACACGAGATCGCCATCCTTGGCGCCCGTGCGCTCGACAATGGCCTTCAACGCCGCGTCGTCGAGGTTCTTGACGATCGGCGACTGCATGCCGTCGCGGCCTTTGGCGATCTCGTTGAACTTGATATAGGCGAGGCCTTTGGCGCCATAAACACCCACGAACTCCGTGTAGGCGTCGATTTCGCCGCGCGTAAGTTCGCCGCCCTTCGGAATCAGCAGGCCGGCAACGCGGCCGTCTTTCGCATTCGCGGGACCCGAGAACACTTTGAACGCGACGGTTTTCATTGCGTCGGTGAGCTCGGTCAATTTGAGCGATACGCGCAAGTCCGGCTTGTCCGAGCCGTACAGCAGGATCGCGTCATCGTACGACATGCGCGCAAACGGCTTCGGCAGCTCGATGTCGAGCACGCCCTTGAACACGGTGCGGATCAGCTCTTCCATCAGCACCATGATCTCGTCCTGCGTCATGAACGAGGTTTCGACGTCGATCTGGGTGAATTCCGGCTGGCGGTCGGCGCGCAGATCCTCGTCGCGGAAACATTTGACGATCTGGTAGTAGCGGTCGAAACCCGAGATCATCAATAGCTGCTTGAAGAGCTGCGGCGACTGCGGGAGCGCGAAGAATTTTCCCGCGTGCACGCGGCTCGGCACCAGGTAGTCACGCGCGCCCTCGGGCGTCGAGCGCGTCAGCATCGGCGTCTCGATGTCGATGAAACCGTGCTGGTCGAGGAACACACGCACGGCCATCGCGGTCTTGTAGCGCAGCTTCAGGTTCTTCTGCATTTGCAGCCGGCGCAGGTCGAGGAAGCGGTACTCGAGCCGCACGTTTTCCGACAGCGTATCGTCGTCCATCAGGAACGGCGGCGTCAGCGACGGATTGAGCACCTCGATTTCGGCGGCCAGCACTTCGACTTCGCCGCTGACGAGATTAGGGTTGACGGTGCCGGCCGGCCGCTCGCGCACGCGACCGGTCACGCGCACGACGAATTCGTTGCGCAGCGTCTCGGCGACTTTCAGCGTGTCCGGCGTGTCCGGATCGCACACGATCTGCAGCAGTCCTTCGCGGTCGCGCAGGTCGATGAAGATGACGCCGCCGTGGTCGCGCCGGCGGTGGACCCAGCCGTATACCGTGATGGTCTGGTTCAGGTGCTTGCGGTCGACGAGACCGCAGTATTCGCTGCGCATGATGGAAACCGCTGGAAGAAAAAAGGGTGGGACGGGGCCGCGACGAAAACCGGCGACCGTCTATTGATTGACCGCCTGTTGCCGGGTTACCTCGGGACGCGCCGCCACCGGGCCCTTGGCACGGCCGTTCGCGCCGGGAGAAACGACGCCCATCGAGATGATGTACTTCAACGCTTCGTCGACGCTCATGTCGAGCACGATCACGTCGGATTTCGGCATCATCAGGAAAAATCCCGACGTCGGGTTCGGCGTGGTGGGCACGTACACGCTCCAGTATTCACCCTGCAGGTGATTGACGACGTCGCCGCCGGGCTGGCCGGTCAGAAATGCGATCGTCCACGAGCCGTCGCGCGGATATTGCACGAGCAGCGCTTTGCGGAACGCGTGCCCGGTCGACGAGAACAGCGTGTCGGACACCTGCTTCACGCTGTTGTAGATGGACTTGAATACCGGAATGCGGCCGAGGATGTTTTCCCAGAAGCGCAGCAGGCGCTGGCCGAGCATGTTGGCGGCAATAAGCCCAGTGCCGAAGACGACGACGAAGGTCAGTACCACGCCCATCCCGGGCACGTGCATGCCGAGCCAGTGCTCGGTCTGGAAGTTCTCGGGCAGCAACAGCAGCGTCTGGTCCATCGCGCTGACGAGCAGATGCAGCACCCACAGCGTGATGCCGAGCGGAACCCAGATCAAGAGACCCGTGATGAAATACTTTTTCAACTGCAACCTCGCACTGATAGCTCTGATTAACGGCGCGCGATCACTACCGCGGCACCTACAAATTCAGAAACACATTCCGGCAAACTCGAAAACCCGCGCGCTCAACTGCTCGTGGTCGGCGTCGCCGCGGGCGTCGTTTTCGTCGCCGGCGCATCGCCCTTTTTCCCCGCCGTTTCCGTTGCGGCCTTCGCATCCGTTTTCACGGCAGACTTGTCGTCCGACTTGGTTTCAGCCTTGGCATCCGATTTCGCGTCGGCTTTTGCTTCCGACGTCGCGTCCGTTTTATCCGCGGCCTGCGGCTGTGCTGCGCCGTGCTTGAAATCGGTCGCGTACCAGCCGCTGCCTTTCAATTGAAAGCCGGCAGCAGTCACCATCTTGCTCAATGCTGCCTTGCCGCATTCCGGGCAATCTTTGAGCGGCGCATCGCTCAATCTCTGCAGGAACTCCTTCTGGAATCCGCAGGCGCCGCACTTGTACTCATATATGGGCATAATTTCTCCCAAATTCAAAAGGTTGGATTATAGCGGAAAGCGTCCCGCCGGGCGACATGAGATGGGTCCGAAACACCCGAATCTCAATGGGTTAGGCGTGCTGGGCCGCCCGGAGGCCAATAGTCGCTCCGTTATAATCACCCGCACGTTAAGAGGACACCGATGGACGAAACCACCGAGAAGATAGAAATACACCGCGGCCTCAAAGGCATGTACTTCGACCGCTCGCGCGTGTGCTACATCGATGGCCGCAACGGCGAGTTGAGGTATCGCGGCTACTCGATTCACGACCTGGCACAGCAGTCAACGATCGAGGAGACGTGCTACCTGCTGCTGAAGGGCGAGTTGCCGTCGCGCGGCGAGCTCGATGCGTTCGCGGCGGAACTCAAAGCCGCGCGCGTGCTGCCCCTGCAGATTTACGAGGTGATCCGCACGATCAAGCACGCGCATCCGATGGACGTGCTGCGCACCGCGGTGTCGGCGTTGGCCGCATTCGACCCGGAAACCGCCGACAAATCGGCCGCCGCCACGCTGCGCAAAGGCGTGCGTCTCACCGCGCAGGTGCCGATGATCGTCGCCGCGCACGAGCACATCCGCAACGGGCGCGAACCGGTGGCGCCGAATCCGCGCCTCGGCCACGCAGCGAATTTCCTCTACATGCTCAAAGGCAAGGCGCCGAGCGAAGACGCCGCGCGCCTGATGGACCTCGACATGGTGTTGCACGCGGAACACGGCTCGAACGCGTCGTCGTTCGCCGCGCGCGTGGTGGCCGGCACCGATGCCGACCTGCACGGCGCGATCACCGCCGCCGTCGCAGCACTCGCCGGTCCCGCGCACGGCGGCGCGGCGGAAAACGTGATGCGCATGGCGCAGGAAATCGGCGACGCGTCGAAAGCCGCCGAGTACGTGAAGACCAAACGCGCAAACAAGGAACCCGTGATGGGCTTCGGCCACCGCGTCTACCGCGCCGAAGACCCGCGCGCGCGCCACATGCGCGCCGGCGTGGAAAAGCTGTCGCGCGAAATGGGCCAGCCGCAGTGGTACCGGATCCTCGAGGCGGTGGTCGACGCGATGAAGCCGTACGCGCGCCACGGCGTCAACGTGAACGTCGACTTCTACGCCGGCGTCGTGTATTTCCTCAATGGCATCGCCGAGGATTTATTCGTGCCGATTTTCGCCGTCGGGCGCGTGCCGGGATGGACCGTGCAGGTGGTCGAGCAGATCGAAAACAATATCCTGCTGCGCCCGCTCACGCTCTACAACGGCCCCGAGCCGCGCGATTACGTGCCGATCGAGCAACGTTAGCAGCGCTGGCGTCACACCGGTGCAGGCCGGTGTCCAGACGTTCGAGCGGCCTGGATTCCGGCTTACGCCGGAATGACGAACTTCAAAACACTTTCTCAAGCACTGGCGAGCACGATCGCGGCGGTCGCGACGATGTCGTCCACCGTCGCGCCGCGCGATAAGTCGGACAGCGGCCGCGCGAATCCCTGCAGCACCGGCCCTACGGCGCGCGCACCGGCCATGTACTGCGTGAGCTTGTAGCCGATATTGCCCGCATCGAGATCGGGAAACACGAGCACGTTCGCCCGGCCGGCCACGGAACCGACTTCCTTCAGCTTTTTCGCCGCCGCCTGCGGCGACAGCGCGGTGTCGGCCTGCAATTCACCGTCGATCGCGAGCTCGGGAGCACGCGCCCGGGCGAGCGCCAACGCGCGCGTGACCTTGTCGATGCGAGGATGCTGCGCGCTGCCCTTGGTCGAAAATGACAGCAAGGCGACGCGCGGCTCCTCGTGCAGCAGTGCGCGGCAGGTTGCGGCGGACGCGAGCGCGATATCGGCCAGCGTCTCCGCGTCAGGCTCGACATTCACCGCGCAGTCCGCGTAAATAAAATTGCGCGGCGGCCCGCCGTCGCGGCCGGGCACGACCATCAGGAAAAAACTCGATGGCATGCGCATGCCTTCTGCCAGTCCGACCGTCATCAGCCCCGCCTCGATGACTCGCCCGGTGGCGTTGGCGACACCCGCGATCATCGCATCGGCATCCTGCGCCTTGACCATCATGCCGGCGTAGAACAGGGGTTTGCGCACCAGGCGGCCCGCGATCTTTTCGTTCGCATCGGGGCGGCCGGCCGTATAGAGACTCGCGTACGCAGAGAGCCGGTCGCTCGTCTGCGGATCGCGCGTCGTCAGGCCTTCGATTGAAACTTGTGCGCGTGTGGCGGCCGCTTCGATTTCAGCGGCCGTGCCCAGCAATATCGGCTGCGCGATTTGTTCGTCCTGCAACCTGCGCGCGGCCGCGACAATGCGCTCGTCGTGTCCTTCGGGAAAAACCACGCGCTTGCCACGCCCCCGCGCCTGCGCCTTGCAGGCGTCAACGATGTCGCTCACGCGTTATGAGCTCTTAGAACGGAATATCGTCGCCCGCTTTTCAGAATGGAATGTCGTCGTCCATATCGTCAAACGATGCCCCGCCGCCCTTCTTCGCCGCCGGCTTGCCGCCGCCGGCCGGCGCTGCCGCCGCGGCCCTGGGCTCGCCACGCGACATCGAGTCGGAGCCGCCGGCGCGCGAGCCGAGCATCTGCATGCGATCGGCGACAATCTCCGTTGTATAACGGTCGTGACCTTCCTTGTCCTGCCATTTGCGCGTCTGCAGGCGGCCTTCGATATAAACCTGGGAACCCTTTTTCAGATACTCGCCGCAGATTTCCGCCAGTTTGGCGAACGTGGAAATGCGGTGCCATTCGGTGCGTTCCTGCTGCTCGCCGCTTTTGTCTTTCCACTTGTCCGTGGTCGCGACGCTGAAATTGCACACCGCGCCCCCGTCCGGCAGAAAGCGCGATTCGGGATCTTTGCCGAGATTGCCAACCAAAATTACTTTATTTACTGATGCCATACCGGCCTCCTAGGTCAATTCTTGAATCAATCGTAACACGACGCGTTCGTCATATCCGGCCGCGTAAACTTTCAGGTACGCGGTGCGCTCGCCGGGCGCAAGCTGCACGTCCTGCACACCCGGCTGGGCACGCAATTGCGCCTCCAGCGATCCCGCCTGCTCGTTGTCGAGCACCGGCAGCGGGTACACCCGGGTCAGCACCTGCACCGGCGCCTGCATCCCGGCGGCCAGCACGAGCCACGCGAGCAGCAGCGCGAAGTCGAACACGAAAACACCGCGCGCGCCGAAATGCTGATACAGAAAACCGCCGCACGCCGCGCCGATGAAAGTGCCGAGGAACTGCACGCTGCTGTAGACGCCGATCGCGGTGCCCTTGGCGCCGGGCGGCGCGAGCTTCGAGGTCAGGGACGGCAGCATTGCTTCGAGCACGTTGAACGCGGTGAAGAAAATCAGCAGAAATACGCTGATCTCCCCCACGCGGCCGAGCAGCCACGGCATCGTCAACTGTCCGATCAGCAGCAGGGCAACGGCGCCGACGAATACGGCCTTGACGCGGCCGCGCCGCTCCGCGAGTAGGATCGCCGGCACCATCAGCACGAACGAGCCGAGCATCACCGGCAGATAAATGCGCCAATGCTCGCCGAGCGGCAGCCCCGCTTCGCGCAGCGACAGCGGCACGACGATGAACAGCGCCATCAACACCGCGTGCAGTGCGAGGATGCCGAAATTGAGCCGCGCGAGCTGCGGATCGCACAAGACCTTGAAAAAACCCGGCGCCGCGTCTTTGTTGCGTGCCGCCGCGAGCACGACGGCTTCGTCCGGCACGTCCGGTATCACCGCATACACGACGACTATCGCGAGCATAGACAACACGCCAGTCATCGCGAAGATGCCCGGCACGCCGATCAAGTGATTCAGCCACGGGCTCGCGACCAGCGAAATCGCGAACGTGAGACCGATCGTCGAGCCGATCATCGCCATCGCCTTGGTGCGTTGCTCTTCGCGCGTGAGATCGGCCACCATCGCGATCACCGCCGCGGAAATAGCGCCCGAACCCTGCAGCACGCGGCCCAGGATCACGATGTAGATGTCATCGGCGAATGCCGCGACAAAACTGCCGACCGCGAAAATCGCGAGTCCGATGTAAATGACCGGCTTGCGTCCAAAGCGGTCCGACATCCAGCCAAACGGGATTTGCAGGATTGCCTGGGTCAGACCGTAGGCGCCGAGCGCCACGCCGACGAGAGTCAGGTTGTCCCCGCCCTTCAAATGCTCGGCGTAGATCGCGAACACCGGCAGGATCACGAACATGCCCAGCATGCGCAGGCCAAAAATGCTGGCAAGGCTCAGGCTGGCCCGCAATTCCGTGGGGCTCATGCGGTTACCGGGAGACATGATGAATTACGGCTTGGGGAGAGACGCGAAAGTCCGGTATATTAGCAGGTTTAGTTCAGCGACCAGCCCTTGCCCAATCCCAATCCTGCTGTAGTCCGGCTGCAAACCGCGGGGCCCGGCGCGTCCGCCAAAAATGCGGGCCTGATTCGCATCCGCGGCGCGCGTACGCACAACCTGAAGAACATCAGTCTCGATCTGCCGCGCAACCGGTTGATCGTGATTACCGGCCTGTCCGGCTCGGGCAAGTCGTCGCTCGCGTTCGACACGCTGTATGCGGAAGGCCAGCGCCGCTACGTGGAATCGCTGTCGACGTACGCGCGCCAGTTCCTCCAGATGATGGAAAAGCCCGACGTCGATCTCATCGAAGGGCTGTCGCCCGCGATCTCGATCGAGCAGAAGGCCACGAGCCACAATCCGCGCTCGACCGTCGGCACCGTCACCGAGATCCACGACTACCTGCGCCTGCTGTTCGCGCGCGTCGGCGATCCGCACTGCCCCGAGCACGGCATCGTGCTCGAAGCGCAAAGCGTCGCGCAAATGGTCGATCACGTGCTGCAGTTGCCCGCCGACACCCGTCTCATGATCCTGTCGCCGCTGATCGTCGGGCGCAAGGGCGAGCAGGTCGATCTGCTCGACGAGCTGCGCGCCCAGGGCTTCGTGCGCGTGCGCATCGACGGCAAGGTGCACGAGATCGACGAACTGCCGAAACTCAAGAAGAACGTGAAGCACACCGTCGAGGTGGTGGTCGACAGACTGAAGGTGCGCGCCGAACTGAAGCAGCGGCTCGCCGAATCGTTCGAGACCGCGCTGCGCCATTCCGACGGCCGCGCGCTGGCGGTCGAAATGGACAGCGGCAAGGAGCACCTCTTCTCCGCGAAGTTCGCGTGCCCGGTCTGCACCTACTCGTTGCCGGAGCTCGAGCCGCGGCTTTTCTCCTTCAACAACCCGATGGGCGCGTGCCCGCGCTGCGACGGCCTGGGCCACATCAGCTTCTTCGATCCCAAGCGCGTGGTCGCGTACCCGCACCTGTCGCTCGGCGCCGGCGCGATACGCGGCTGGGACAAGCGCAACCAGTTTTATTTCCAGATGCTGCAATGCCTGGCGACGCATTACGGCTTCGACCTGGAGACGCCGTTCGAGGAACTGCCCGCGGCCATCCAGCACGCGGTGCTGCAGGGCTCGGGCACCACCAAGATCAAGTTCATCTACGTCGGCGAGCGCGGCAACAAGACGCAGCGCGAGCATACGTTCGAAGGCATCATCCCCAATCTCGAGCGGCGCTACCGCGAAACGGATTCGCTGGTCGTGCGCGAAGAGCTCGCCAAATATCTGAACAGCCAGGTGTGCCCCGAATGCGATGGCACGCGCCTGCGCCGCGAAGCGCGCCACGTGCGCGTCGCGGGCCGGCCCATCTACGAGATCAGCGCGCTGCCTTTGAAGCAGGCCGCCGTGTTTTTCACCGAGGTCAAGCTGCCCGGCAACAAGCTCGCGATCGCCGACCGCATCATCAAGGAAATCATCAACCGCATTACGTTTTTGAACGACGTCGGTCTCGACTATCTGTCGCTCGACCGCTCGGCTGACACGCTGTCGGGCGGCGAAGCGCAGCGCATCCGGCTCGCGAGCCAGATCGGCTCGGGGCTGACCGGCGTCATGTACGTGCTCGACGAGCCGTCGATCGGCCTGCACCAGCGCGACAACGCGCGGCTGCTCGACACGTTGAAGCGGCTGCGCGACATCGGCAACACGGTGATCGTCGTCGAGCACGACCAGGACGCGATCGAGCATGCCGACCACGTCGTCGACATCGGGCTCGGCGCCGGCGAGCACGGCGGCCGCATCATCGCGCAGGGCACGCCGGAAGACATCCGCAACACTGCCGAATCGCTGACCGGGCAGTATCTGACCGGGCGCCGCCGCATCGAAGTGCCGGGCCTGCGGCACAAGCCGGATCCCAAGCGCCTGCTCGGCATCGAAGGCGCGCGCGGCAACAACCTCAAAGACGTCGCCGTCAACGTGCCGGTCGGCCTGCTCGTCTGCGTGACCGGCGTGTCGGGCTCGGGCAAGTCGACGCTGATCAACGACACGCTCTACAGCGCGGCCGCGCGCCACCTGTATGGCAGCACGGCGGAACCCGCGCCGCATGCGGCGATCAAGGGCCTCGAGCATTTCGACAAGGTCGTCAACGTCGATCAAAGCCCGATCGGGCGCACGCCGCGCTCGAATCCGGCGACGTATACCGGGCTCTTTACGCCGATCCGCGAACTCTTCGCGGGCGTGCCGATGGCGCGCGAACGCGGCTATGGACCCGGGCGTTTCTCGTTCAACGTCAAAGGCGGGCGCTGCGAAGCCTGCCAGGGCGACGGCGTGATCAAGGTCGAGATGCATTTCCTGCCCGACGTCTACGTGCCGTGCGAGGTGTGCCACGGCCAGCGCTACAACCGCGAAACGCTCGAAGTGCAGTACAAGGGCAAGAGCATCACTCAGGTGCTCGGGATGACGGTCGAGCAGGCGGCCGAATTTTTCGGTGCGGTGCCGGTGATCGCGCGCAAGCTGCACACGCTGCTCGACGTCGGTCTCGGCTACATCACGCTGGGCCAGAGCGCGACCACGCTGTCGGGCGGCGAAGCGCAGCGCGTGAAGCTGTCGCTCGAGCTTTCCAAGCGCGATACCGGCCGCACCTTATACATACTCGACGAGCCCACGACCGGCCTGCATTTTCACGACATCGACCTTTTGCTGCGCGTGCTGCACCGGTTGCGCGACCACGGCAACACGGTCGTCGTGATCGAGCACAACCTCGACGTGATCAAGACCGCGGACTGGATCATCGATCTCGGCCCCGAGGGCGGCGACGGCGGCGGCCGCGTCATCGCCGAAGGTGCGCCGGAAGCCGTCGCCAGCAATGCGGCGAGCTACACCGGACAGTATCTGAAAAACGTATTGAACTAGAGCAGCCTAAAACCGGGACAGCCGCAGATAAACGCAGATAAACGCTGATGAAAACAAAAACTTCACGCCGAGCGCTTTGGAATTTATCTGCGTTCATCTGCGTTTATCTGCGGCTCCCATGATTTGTTGAACGCATGAATCCGCGCGAACTTTTGCTGGGGAGCTTCAAAGCCGCCGTCGCCGCCGCCGATCCGCTGCAGATCGTGCCGCAGCATCTGCCGAAACCGCCCAAGGGCCGCACGCTGGTGGTCGGCGCCGGCAAAGCCGCGGCGTCGATGGCGCTCGCGGTCGAGCAGCATTGGCCGGCCGGCGCCGCGCTCGAAGGCACCGTCATCACGCGCTATGCGCACGGTCTTCTGACCAATCGCATCAGCGTGATCGAAGCCGGCCATCCGGTTCCCGATGAAGCCGGCGAAAAGGCGGCGCAACGCATTCTCGACAGCGCGAAGCGGCTGACGAAGGACGATTTGCTGCTCGTGCTGGTATCGGGCGGCGGCTCGGCGCTGCTGAGCCTGCCGGTAGAGACGATCTCGATGGCGGACCTCAAAGCAGTCACGAAAGAACTGTTGCGCTGCGGCGCGATGATCCAGGAAATCAACACCGTCAGAAAACATCTGTCGCTGATCCAGGGCGGGCGGCTCGCCGCCGTCTGCAAAGCGCAAATACTTGCGCTGGTGATTTCGGACGTGACGGGCGACGACCCGACGCACATCGCGTCCGGTCCGTGCGCGCCGGACCCGACTACGTACCAGGATGCGCTCGACATCCTCACGCGTTATGAATGCAAAGTGCCAGCCGCGGTGCGTGCGACGTTGGAACGCGGCGTGCGCGGCGAACTCGCGGAAACGCCGAAGCCCGGCGACAAAGTGTTCGCGCGCACGGAAAATCGCGTGATCGCGACGGCCCAGCAATCGTTGCAGGCCGCCGCGAAATTCTTCGAGGCGAACGGCGTGCGCGCGGCCATACTCGGCGACAGCGTCACCGGCGAAGCGCGCGAAGTCGCCAAGGTCTACGGCGCGCTCGCGCGCGAAGTCAAAACTCACGGGCTGCCGTGGCAGCCGCCAGTGGCGTTGATTTCGGGCGGCGAATGCACGGTGACCGTGCGCGGCAAGGGACGCGGCGGGCGCTGCGCGGAATTTCTGCTGTCGCTGGTCGACGACCTCAACGGCGCGGACGGCATCCATGCCCTCGCCTGCGATACCGACGGCATCGACGGCACCGAAGACAACGCCGGCGCGATTGCCGCGCCCGATTCGATAGCGCGCGCGGCGAAGGCCGGCTTACACGCGGCCAAACTGCTCGCCAATAACGACGGCTACAGTTTTTTCAAGGCCCTGGACGATCTCGTCGTCACCGGCCCCACGCGCACCAACGTCAACGATTACCGCGCAATCCTGATCGGTTGATTTAATTATTCTTCGCCTTTAGACCAGAGCGCGAGGCTTGAATTATGAGTCAGCAATTAGTCGTGCCTGACGTCTTTAAATTCTTTGGCGGGCTAGAATTGCCGATGACCAACGCTATCCACAAAGCTTTGCTGGCGATGTTAATTGCCACAGGGAGCGCCAGCGCGACGGCGATCTGGGCGCAGGACGCCAGGATAAACGCCGATGTCGTGCGCAAAGCGATACTGGCCGTGCCTATATGGCACATTGACAGAGGCAATGGCACTTCGCTTTGGCATTTCGAAATGCGCGACGACAAGTTATGGGCCAAGATTGTCAATATCGGTGGCAAGCCCGTAGGCGACGTGCAGGTTGAAGTCGACCTCCGATGGGTTGACGTGGATGGGCCCGGACGGCGCGCGAGCCACAATTCTTTACGACCCGCAGGATATACAGTTCCCTTTCAAGGGCACCGATACTCAAGGCAGGACTTATGAGTTCACACCGAAGTAGTGAACTCCTTGAGCGGATAACCGCCATTGCGCAACGTAAGAAGCTCGTGGTCCCGGAGCGCATAACCTGGACAACCTGAATCCCTATCTATCGTCGTATCAGAATGGTTTGAACCTGTTCTATCCCGGGAGGTCTCGTGAAAATCATCAAAGTGATTTTGTTGGCGCTGTGCGCAACCGTTTGCCTGAAAACGGCGTTCGCGCAAGCGCCGCAAAGCAAGTTCGCTGAAGTCAACGGAATTCGCATCCACTATCTTGTGGCCGGGAAAGGGGACCCGATTGTGCTCCTTCATGGATTCGCGGAGACGAGCCACATGTGGCGGCCGCTCATCAGGGAACTGGCGAAGAACCACACCGTCATTGCACCTGACTTGCGAGGCTATGGCAGCACGTCTGCGCCTGCGGACGGCTACACGAAGACCCTGATGGCACAGGACATTCACGCACTCCTCGGCAGCCTCGGCCACAAAAGTATCGGCCTTGTCGGACACGATATCGGGCTGATGGTTGCTTATGCGTATGCCGCGCAGTATCCCGCAGAGGTAAAGCGCATTGTCCTCATGGACGCATTCCTGCCGGGAGTAGGCGACTGGACCAAGGTCTGGTTGTTGCGTGACCTCTGGCACTTCCATTTCTACGGAAAAACACCACTCGCCCTCGTCGCGGGCCGCGAGCGGACGTACCTCGAACACTTTTGGAACGACTTCGCGGCGGATCCGAACAAGTCCATCTCTGCATCCGATCGGCAGTTCTACGCGAAAGAGTATGCGAAGCCCGGTCACATGGCTGCAGGCATGCAGACGTTCAAGGCGTTCGAGCAGGATGCCAAGGATTTCGCCGCGTACGCGAAGACGCCGCTCAAGATGCCGATGCTCGTGCTCTCGGGAGAAAAGGCGGGCGGCCAGTTCCTCATCGATCAGGGCAAGCTAGTTAATAGCAATGTGGAGGGCGTCATCGTAACCGGATCCGGGCACTGGCTCATGGAAGAAGCCCCCGCCATTGTCGTCCCGAAACTCGTCGAATTCCTGAACCGGTGACTGCACTGATACCCTAGTCCTTCTCCGGCGTGCAGCCCTTGGCGCAAGCAGCGCCATCCAACTTTGCTCGTTCGCTATCGCTCAGAACCAATCACGACCGCCTTGCCCGTCTCCACGGCCGCAACAATTGCTTCCAGCCCCGCGATCACATCCACCATCTGCGCGGTGGAAATCGGATATTCAGCCCGGCCTTCGATCGCATCGGCAAATGCTTCGAGGTTCGCGCGCAGTGCGTTGACCGGCTCGAAAGTTTTTCGTACGGCATCCGCCCCGCTTTTGCGCACGACGAGCTCGGTCGGGCCGATGGCTTCCGCCGAACCCTGATTGCCGAACACGTGCACGCGCCAGTAGAGCGGCGTTGCGCGCACGCCGCAGAATACGCCGCTCACGCGATTGGCGAACTCGAAAGTGATTGCGAGCGTGTCGAGCGATTCCGGCGGCGGCCGTTTGACTATGTGCTGCGCGCTCACCCGGCGCAGCGGTCCCAGTAAGTTGATGTATGCGTCGAGCACGTGAATGCCGGTCGCCGTGATGCTGCCGCCCGGCGACTCAGCGGGCGATTCGCGCCACCCGAATTGCAGTTTCCTGCTCGCGTTCTCGTTGCTGAAATGCCCTTCGATGTGCAGCAGCTCGCCAAGCACGCCGCTGTCGACCACGCGCTTCAATTCGCGCATCGAAGGCCAATAACGCTTGTCCTGCCCGACGCCGAGCAGCACGCCCGCCTTTTCGCACGCGCTCACTGCGCGCTCGGCATCGGCGCGAGTGAGCGCGAGCGGCTTCTCGCACAGGACGGCCTTGCCCGCCTGCGCGGCGGCAATGACTTGGGCCGGATGCTGCGAATTCGGCGTCGCGAGCACGATCATCTTGATCGCCGGATCGGCGAGCAGCTCCGCGTAATCAGAGGAGAGACGCAGCCGATGCTTGTCCGCGAACTCGCGCGACTTGTCGGGATTGCGCACCACGCGCGCGCGTGAAGCGCAAGCGCTGTGCTCACGCCCTGCACCGAATTGACGTAGTTCTGGCCCCAGCGGCCGAGTCCGATTATTGCGGCGTCGAGCATTTAATTTCTTTCAATCCGAAAAGCATTTGCCACGGATAAACACAGATACACGCTGATGAAGTCAACGGACAATGGGCAATTGAAAACGGATAACGTTGAACGGTCAACGCATAGGTCTTCACACTTACTTGTCGATTCTTATCTTGCCCTTATCTGTGTTCATCCGTATTTATCTGGGCTAAATGTCTTACTCCGGCTTGATGCCGGCATCCTTGATAACTTTCGCGTAGCGCACGGTCTCGCTCCGGATAAACGCGGCGAATTCCTCCGGCGTGCTCGTTCTGGGCTCGATCCCTGCCGCGCCGAGACGCTCCTTGAGGTCGGGCGACGATAGCGCCTTGGTAATTTCTCCGTTGAGGCGCACGATGATTTCGCGCGGCGTTGCGGCCGGCGCGAGTATCCCGTACCAGATCGGCACTTCGAAATTTTGGAGGCCGGCTTCCGCGGCCGTCGGCACGTCAGGAATGACGACCGCGCGCTGCGCCGACAACACCGCGATGGCGCGCGCACGCCCCGCCTGAATCTGGCTCGCCGCCGCCGGCGCCGCCATGATCAGCATGTCGACTTCGCCGCCTATCATGCCGATGAGCGCCTGGCCCGAGCCCTTGTACGGCACATGGACCATCTTGATTCCCGTGAGGCTTTGCAGCAGCTCAGGCGCTAAATGGGTGGTCGTGCCGACGCCGCCGGAGCCGAAACTGAACTTGCCGGGGCTGCGCCGCGCGAGTTGTATCAGTTCCTTCAGCGTTTTTGCGGGCACCGATGGATGCACGAGCAGCACGTTCTGAATCACCGCGATCTGCGAAATGGGCGCCAGGTCTTTGGCGGGATCGTAATTGAGCTTTGCATACAACGACGGGCTGATCGCGACCAGCGGCGAGCTCAGGACTATCGTGTAGCCGTCCGGCGGCGCCTTCGCCGCGAGCTCGAGACCGAGATTGCCGCCCGCACCCGGCCGCGTGTCGGCGATGAACTGCTGGCCCGTCTGGTCGGACAGTTTCTGCGCGACCGCGCGTCCGAGCAGATCGGTGGGCCCGCCCGGCGGAAACGGAAAAATCACGCGCACGGTCTTGGCTGGATACGTCTGGGCAAAAGAATTCTGCGAATTGCCCGCCATCAGCACCAAAGCCAGCACCATCGTCGTACTCAAAACCTGCAACCATCCGAACATGCACTCCTCCGTCCTCGACCCAGCCGTGTGGCCGGAAATTATTTTCGCCGCATGGCTTCCCTTCGCAGCGTGTCGCGCATTGTGGCATATTCGCCTGCGCGCTTCAGCCGGCTGCAGACGGTTGCGCGCGGCGAGTGTGTTAAGATTTTTTCGTCCCGCTTGACTCGTAATAATTACAAAGATACGCCGTGCTTAAGCCGCGCATTCCCATCTGCCTCCTTTCCATCGCGATGACGCCGATGGCGGTTGCGCCCGTCGTCGCGCAAACCTATCCGGCGAAATCCGTGCGGGTGATCGTCCCCTATCCGCCCGGCGGCGGCAACGATATCATCGCGCGCGCGGTCGTCGACGAGCTGTCGCGGCGCACCGCGCAGCAGTTCTTCGTCGATAACCGGCCGGGTGCCAGCACGATCATCGGCGCCGAGCTCGCGATCAAGGCGCCGCCCGACGGCTATACGCTGTTCGTGTCGAGCCAGACCACGCTCGCGATCGTGCCCAATCTGAAAACCAAAGTGCCGTACGATCCGCTGCGCGACTTCGAGCCGGTGTCGTTGCTGGCCACCCAGCCTTATCTCGTCGTCACCCACCCTTCGCTGCCCGTGCACAACGTCGCGCAGCTCGCCGCGCTCGCGAAATCGCGCCCGGGCAAAATCGTTTACGCATCGTCGGGCATCGGGACCGGGGGGCACTTGTCGGGCGAGCTGTTCAAAATGATGACGCGCACCGACATGCTGCACGTGCCGTACAAAGGCGGCGCGCAAGCGGTCAACGATCTCGTCGGCGGCCACGTGTCGGTGATGTTCGCGACGATGAGTTCCGTCTACCAGCAGGCGATGGGCGGCCGGGTGCGGCCGATCGCGATTACTTCCTCGAAGCGCTCGCCGGCGGCGCCCGACGTGCCCACCGTCGCCGAAAGCGGCGTGCCGGGATACGAAACCGTGCAGTGGATCGCGATGTCGGGTCCGCGCGGCATGCCCAAACCGGTGATAGACAAGTTGAACGCCGAGCTCGCAGCGGGCAATAAATCGCCCGAATTGCGCGAGCGCCTGTCGTCGCAAGGCTACGATCCCGAAGTCTGCACGCCGCAGCAGCTCGCCGACTACATCAAGGTGGAATTCGCGCGCTTCGGCAAGCTGATCCGGGCCATCAACCTAAAAGACGAGTAACCAGTGCCTATTCAAATCTGCATGGGCGGCTACGGCCCGCCGACCACCACCCACAGCCGCGCGCTGAAAATGATCGGCGACCGCGCTGACCGCGCAGTTCGGCAATGAGGTCGACATCAAGTACGTGTGGAACGTGATGGACTTCGGCTACAAGGCCGAAGAAGTGCTGTGGATGAGCGAGCGCGGCCTCCTGACCGTCGCTTACCAGTCGACCAGCTATCTGACCGAGCGCGTGCCGGAGCTTGAATTTGCCGATCTGCCATTTCTATTCGCGAGCCTGGCGGAAGCGCGCGCCGCGATGGACGGGCCGCTCGGCGACTACCTGAGCCGTAAAATAGAAGAGCGCGTGCCCGGCTACAAAATGCTCGGCTATTTCGAAAACGGTTACCGCCACGTTTCCAATCGCCTGCATCCGGTGCATCTGCCGTCGGACCTGCGCGGTCTCACGATACGTTCGCTGCCGAGCCGGATGCACAGCCGCACGTACGAATTGCTCGGCGCGACGCCGCTGATCATGGATCTCAAGCCCGCGATCGCTGCGATCACCGGCGGCACCATCGACGCGCAGGAGAATCCGCTCGCGAACACCGTCGACTACGGCGTGCACAAGTTCCACCGCTACCACACACTGACCGGCCACAGCTATCTGTCGCGCGGCATCTACTGCAATCGCGCGGCGTTCGAGAGCTGGCCTGCGGCTTTGCAGACGGCGATGCTGCAGGCGACGCGCGCCGCCGTCCTCGCGCAACGCGAACTTGCCGTGCTCGAGGAGGAAGTCGCGCGCCAGGCGATCATGGATGCGGGCGGCGAAATCGTGGAATTGACGCCGCACGAGCGCGCCGCTTTCGTGCAGGCAGTCAAACCCCTGCACGACGAGGGAAGAGGCCGCTTCGGCGACGCGTTTGCGCTGCTTGAAGCGGCGCGCGCCAAGGTAGAATAAGTGTGACGACCATCCCGCGCCAACCGCCGGGATTTCAAAGCAGGAGGAGTAGTGGCCGATCAAGCACTCGCGCAACAGCTGGGTGAATTCGCCGCGCAGCTGCGAATCAAGCAGTTGCCGCAGGAGGCAATTGCGCTCGCCAAGCTCGGCATCAGCGACTGCATCGCCGTCATGGTCGCGGGCAGCCGCGAGCCCGCGGTGCAAGCTCTGCGCAATACGCTCGCCCCGCTCGGCGGACCGGCCGAATCGAGCCTATATTTCAGCGCCGAGCGCATGCCGGCGCCGGCGGCCGCGTGGATCAACAGCACCGCCGGCCACGTGCTCGACTACGACGACGTCGCGTTCGGCCACCCGAGTGTGGTGATCGTGCCCGCGATCCTGGCCGAAGCCGAAGCGCTGGCCGCAAGCGGCGCCGACATCGTGACCGCGTATATCGCCGGCTACGAAACGTGGATGGAACTTGTGACGCGCGAGCGCGACAACTATCAGATGAAGGGCTGGCATCCGACGCCGCTGCTCGGCGCCGTAGCGGCGGCCGCGGCGTGCGCGAATCTCCGGCGGCTGAACGCAACCGCCGCGACGTCTGCATTGGGATTGGCGGCCGCGCAGGCGAGCGGCATCACCGCCAGCTACGGCACCATGGCCAAAGCGATGCAGGTCGGCAAAGCCGCACACACCGGCGTGATGAGCGCGCGACTCGCCGCGTCCGGCATGCTGGCCGCACCCGATGTGCTCGATCACGAGCGCGGCTTTCTGCGCGCGATTTCGCCGGCGGGTAACGTCGACCTTAAGCGCCCGCCGCAACTCGGCACGCGCTGGCACAGCGTCGAACACGGCCTCTCCATCAAGCGCTATCCGATGTGCTACTGCGCGCACCGCGCGATCGACGCGACGCTCGAAGTGACCGCGAAACATCGCCTCGTTGCCGAAAACATTGCAGGCATCGAGGTCACGCTCGGCAAAATCCAGGCGGCGACCCTGAAAAATCACCGCCCTGCGACGGGCCTCGATGCGATTTTCAGCATGGAATTCGCAAGCGCGGCGGCCGTTATCGCGGGCAACGTCGGCCTTAAAGAGGTCAGCGACGAATTCGTCGCGCGTCCGGATGTGCAAAACCTACTGAAACGCGTCACCGTGGCCGCCACCGGAGAAACCGATCCCGCGTGGCCGGCGATGGCGCGCTTCGATCAGGTCAGCATCCAACTCACGGACGGCGCGACATTGACAAGCGAGCCGGTTTATCGCGCGTTGGGTGATGCGCAGCGCCCGCTCGCCGCCGCGGATCTGCGCGCGAAATTCCTCGATTGCTTCGCCGCCGGCGAGTGCAGCGCCGATGCCGCCCACGTGCTCCAGCAATTGCAGCGCCTCGAAACGCTGCCATCGTGCCGCAGCCTGTACGAGCGCGATGTCGCGGCGCTTACCGCGTGATGCGCAGATTTAAAGAGCCTGCGGTCATATCGGCTACCCGCTATGCGATCGCTCTGCTCATGCTGCTGACGGCGGCACCGGCGACGACGTACGCCGCGGCCGCTGACGCGGCAACCAACTATCCGACGCATCCGATCCGGTTCATTCTCGGCTATCCGCCGGGCGGCGCGAGCGATGCGGTCGCGCGCCAACTCGCGTTTTCGCTTGGCGCACGCATGGGACAGAATATCGTGCTCGACAACCGCGGCGGCGCGGGCGGCAATATCGCAGCGGAGCTCGCCGCGCGCGCGGCGCCCGACGGCTATACATGGTTTCTCGGCAATAACGGAATCCTCGCCACCAATCAGGCTTTGTACGAAAAGCTGCCGTTCGACCCGGTCAAGGACTTCGCGACCGTCACGCTCGTTGGCACCCAGCCGAGCATACTCGTCGTCAATCCTGCTGTCGCGGCAACCTCGGTGCGCGAGCTGATCGCGCTCGCGAAAGCGAAACCGGGCCAGTTGAACTACGCGTCGTCGGGCACCGGCACCGCGGGACATCTCACCGGCGAGCTATTCAAATCAGCCGCGCAAATCAACTACGTGCACATCCCCTATCGCGGCGGCGGCCCGGCGGTAATTGATCTCGTCGCGGGCCAGGTGCAATTCATGTTCGCGACCGCCGCATCCGTGATCCCGCATGTGAAAAGCAACCGCCTGCGCGCGCTCGCGGTGACGTCGCTCAAGCGTTCGCCGAGTTTGCCCGAACTGCCGACCGTCGACGAAGCGGGCGTCCCGAAGTTCGAAGCCGTCACCTGGCACGGCGTAGTGGTGCCCGCGGCGACGCCGCGCCCGCTCGTGCTCAAGATCAACGCCGAAATCAACCAGGTGCTTGCCCTCGCGGAGGTCAGGGAGAAGCTTGCAGTGCAGGGCATCGAAGCACAAGGCGGCACGCCCGCCGAATTTGCCGCGTTTCTAAAAAGCGAAATACCGAAGTGGACGAAAGTCGTCCGCGATTCCGGTGCGAAGCCCGAGTAAGTCGCACCGCTACTGGAGAAGAGCATGAAATTATCAGCAGGCCTTGTCATGATTGCCGTCCTTTCAACGGCGTCATTCACCGTCGCTATGGCGCAGACCTATCCGGCGAAACCCATCCGCGTAATCGTCCCCTACCCGCCGGGCGGCACTTCCGACATTCTGACGCGCTTGATCGGCGTCAAGCTCACGGCGAGCTGGGGGCAGCAGATCATCACCGACAACCGCACCGGCGCCAGCGGCAACATCGGCGCGGAACTGACCGCGCGCGCGGCGCCCGACGGCTATGTGTTGATGCTGACGGACATCGGCAACATGGTTACCAACTCGCTTTTATTTTCCAAGCTGTCGTTCGACGTGCTGCGCGACTTCGCGCCGGTAATCACGGTCTCCTACTCGCCGCATCTCCTGACGACGCACCCGAGCGTGCCGGTCAAAACAATCAAGGAACTGGTCGCGCTCGCCAAGGCCAATCCCGGCAAGCTCAACTTTGCGACCGCCCTCGGCGGCACGCCGCACCTTGCGGGTCTCAGTTTCGCGCAACGTACCGGCATCAACTGGGTGTACATCCCCACCAAGGGCGGCGCGCAGTCGACCTTCGCGGTTGCGACCGGCGATGCCGACGTCATGTTCCTCGGCATCCTGCAAACGCTGCCCCACGTCAACAACGGCAAACTGAAGGTGATCGCGTCATCGAGCGAGCAGCGCCTGCCGGCCCTGCCGGAAATCCAAACGGTCGCGGAAGTGCTGCCGGGATTTGTCACCGGCTCGTGGCAGGGCATCATGGCGCCCGCGCGCACGCCCCCTGAGCTGGTCGCGAAACTGAATGCCGAAGTGACGCGTATCCTTGGCATGCCGGACGTCAAGGAGGTGCTGGTCTCGCAGGGCACCACGCCGCTGGCCACCAACCCGCAGGAAACCGGGCGTTGGCTCGCCTTAGAGAGAGAACGCTGGGCCAAAGTCATCCGCGAGGGCGGGTTCAAGCTCGAATAACGATGGTCTCCCACGCTTCATCGCTGTTCGTCCTGTTAAGAGTTGGCGCGATCGTCACTGCAATCGCCGGCTCGTTTCTCCTTGAGTCGTGCGCGACCGCGCCGCAAGTGTCCCCCGCCGCGCGCGCCGAACTGGCGCCGGGCGGCAAGCTGCGCGCCGGCATCAACTATGGGAATGTCGTGCTCGCCACGAAAGACCCCAAAACGGGCGCGCTCAACGGCGTGCATGTCGATCTCGCGCGCGAACTCGCGCGGCGCGCGGGCGTTGCGATCGAGTTGGTCGGCTACGACTCCGCCGGCGCGATGGTCGACGGGCTCAAGCGCGGCGCGCTCGACGTAGCACTCCTGTCGGCCGAGCCGGCGCGCGCGAGCGAAATCAACTTCAGCCCGGCCTACGTCGACATCGACGCAACCTATCTCGTGCCGGCGGGCTCGCCGATACGCGACGTGGCCGACATCGACCGCGACGGCACGCGCGTCGCAATCGCCGCCAAGAGCGCGTACGAATTCTTTCTGAGCCGCAACCTGAAGCACGCGAAACTCGTCGCAGGGCCGGGCACTTTCGGCGCGTACGATGTTTTCGTCTCAGCCAAGCTCGACGCGCTCGTCGGCATCCGCCCGCGGCTCGTGATCGAATCCGAGAAACTGCCGGGTTCGCGCGTGCTCGCCGGGCGCTTCATGGCGATCGAGCAAACGATCGCAAGCCCCAGGGAACGCGACGCGGCCGCCCGCTACGTACGTGAATTCATCGAGGAAGCGAAGGCTTCCGGCCTCATCGCGCGCATGCTCGCGGACCATGCGGTGCGCGGCGTGTCGGTGTCGCCGCCGGCGCCCGCCAGCTAGAATCCCATTCGCATTGCCGCGGGCGAAGGTATAAGCTGGAACCGCGGCATCCATTTCAAAGGGGAGGCATCCGGCGCGGCGCGCTTTGACAGCGCGCCGCGCCGGTGGCAGATTACGAACAGTCCTGTCAAGCCGGCATAAGCTTAAGCTACGACTGGCGCGGGACCTCACCTCAGGGGGATCACATCATGCAGCGTATCGTCAAAACCGTTGGCGCTTGTGCGTTCGGCCTCTCGCTCGCTGCGGCGGCCGCGGATTACTCGATGACCGTCAACCGCGACCGGCTGCTGAATGCGCAGAACGAGCCACAGAACTGGCTCATGATGAACGGCGATTACGGCTCGATGCGCTACTCGAAGCTCACGCAGATCAATCGCGACAACGTGAAAAACCTGCGCATGGTGTGGGGATTGGCGCTGGGCGGCATGCAGGACGTCGGCGCCAACGGCCCCGAGAGCGAAGTCAATCCGCTGATCGACAACGGCTACATGTACACGACCGACGGCTGGGGCACGATCTACAAGATCGACGCGCGCAACCCGGGCAAAGGCGAATTCGTCTGGATTTGCGACCCCGGCGTCACGCGCAAGGGCAACGTCTCGCGCACGCGCGGCATCGCGCTGTGGGAAGACTTGGTGATCGCGAACCTGCCCGACGGGCGCGTGATCGGCATCAACCGCAACAACGGCGAGATCGTCTGGGACAAGAAGATACTCGTCGCCAACGAGTTCGGCCGCAAGGAGCGGTTCTTCGCCGCACCGATCACCGCGGACGGCAAAGTCATCATTGCGAACGGTGCCGGCGACGGCAAAACGCGCGGCTGGATTGCGGCGCTCGACGCGCGGACCGGCAACGAATTGTGGCGCTGGTATGCAGTGCCTGCGCCCGGCGAGCCGGGCAGCGAAACCTGGAAGGACAAAAATCAGGCGTGGAAAACCGGCGGCGGCGGCTTGTGGCAGACGGGCTCGTACGATCCCGTGACCCGGCTCACGATCTGGGGCACCGGCAACCCGATCCCGCAATACGATCCGCAGGCGCGGCCCGGCGACAATCTGTACACTAATTCCGCGGTCGCGATCAACATCGACACCGGCAAACTCGTTTGGCATTTTCAGTACACGCCGAACGACTCATGGGACTACGACGAAGTCGGCATCCACATGCTGCACGATGCCATGGTCGACGGCAAAACGCGCAAGGTCGTCACGCATTTCGCGCGCAACGGCTTCTTCTACACGCTCGACCGCACCAACGGCAAATTCATCAAGGCCGACCAGTATGTAAACGATGTGAACTGGACCAAGGGAATCAATCCCAAGACCGGCATGCCTGTCGAATATGACCCGAAACTGGACGTGCAGATCTACAACCCGGCGGCACGCTCGCTGCGCGGCGATGGCATGAAAAAAACCTGTCCGACATGGCACGGCGGCATCGCGCATCAACCGACCGCATTTAATCCGGTCAAGAACATCGCCTACGGCGCGGGCACCGAAGGTTGCTTCACCCAGAACGGCGCGGAAGTACGCTACAAGCCCGGCGGCGGCGACATCGATGAAAAGGCCAGCGACAAACGCACCTACACCAGCGATCTGTATTACGGCTCGGTGACGGCGTTCGATACCACAAAACACAAGGTCATCGCCAAGGCGGTGACCGAGATCGAGGTGAAATCGGGCACCATCGCCACTGCCGGCGGCGTTGTGTTCTCCGCGCTGCAGGATGGCTGGGTCATTGCCTACCACGACGAGACGCTGGAGGAATTGTGGCGCTTCAATGTCGGCACGCCTTTGAAGGGCGCGCCGGTGACGTACGCGATCGGTTCGAAGCAGTATCTCGCCGTGCAGACCAGCGGCCGCCACCTGCATCCGGTCAAGTTCGACAAGCTCGAGAACTCGAGCTATTTGTTCGTATTCGCATTGAACTGAAGCAGCACCCGAGCATTCACGCCCCGGCCCCGCCGCGCGGGGCCGGGGGTTTTTTTGTCAATCAGGAACCGGGCGCCGCAGGAATTACCGGGCTTTTCGTTCTATCGCGGAAGCGGTAAAGTAGTTCCGCCCTCCCGTTTCGCCTATGTCAATGACGTCCCGCACAACGCTTCGTTGACACGCATCCTTCTCTAAAAAGGCCGGCCGACGACATGAGCTTGAAAACTGAAATCCGACCCGAAGCGGAATATCTCAGCGTGAACGTGACCGGAAAGTTTTTGCTCAAGGAGGCGGAACAGTCGTTTCTGCATACGCTCGAGGCGGTTATCCAGCATAAATCAATGAAGGTGCTGTTGGACGGCCGAACGATAACCGGAAAACCCGCTACCATCGAACGGTTCTTCTACGGCAAATTCGCGGCAAATTCGGTCAAGGCATACAAAAACCGTGGTGTTTCTCCCGTGACGGCATTTGCGTATGTACTGAGACCTCCGGTGATCGACCCGCAGCGGTTTGGCGAGACAGCCGCCGTGAACCGGGGCATGCATGTCAGGGTCTTCGATAATCTCGAGGCAGCGTTCGAGTGGCTCGACATCGCGCCGCCCCGGAAGCAGGCCATGGGCATTCATCGAAAGCCGCAGCCGGGGTTTACTTAATTTCGTTGCAGACTTCGCTCGCGCCGCCCCAGTAATCGGCGCACTTCGCGCGGTCCATCGCGCCTTTGCCGACGATTTTCGCGTACGCAAAATCGGCGAGCAGGTCGACTTCGCGCGACTGCAATGTCGCCGGCGGGTCGGCCATCCTGATGCCCTGCGCCCTTAAGTCGGACTCTTTCTTGCCGAAGCAGCGGCCGTCGCTATAGGCCAGCCGGTCGAACGGCGGCATACCGGTGCCGGGCAGTCCGCATTTCACGATCATCACGAAAGTCGCGCGATCGAGCTTGGTTTCGCGCAGGTTAGCGCCGTCGGGCATCTGGTTGTCCGTCTTGCGACCGTCGCCGGACCAGCCATGGCAGGCCTGGCAATTGCCTTTTTGCATGTAGAGCCGCATACCCTCGGCGATGTCGCCTGCATCTGCAGCATCCGCAACGTTGGCCACGCCGCAAGTGAACACGATGGCCGGTGCGATAAGCAACCGGATCGCGCGGATCAGCGCGCCGTAGAATTTCTGCATGTAATTCCTTCCGAACACACGCCGGCATCGTGAGCCGCCCAAAAACTTTAGTCAACTTCGGTCAGCCGGCTGCGCCCGCGCGTGGGGTATCATGGAGCGCAGTCACCGTCTTACCGCCAGAGGAGAACACCATGTCGAAAATGCGCCCGCGCGCGAGCCTCGTACCGTTGCTGCTCGTCTTCATCGCGCTGCCGGTCATCGCGCAAGCGCCGTATCCCGCGCGCAACGTGCAGATCATCGTGCCGTATACGGCCGGCGGGTCGATCGACATTATGACCCGCGCCGTCGCGCAACAGCTCACCGTGGCGTGGGGAAAAAACGTCGTGGTCGACAATCGCCCGGGCGCGAGCGGAATGATAGGCACCGAGATCGCAACCAAGGCAGAACCCGACGGGCATGTGCTGCTCGGCCACACGTCTTCTTATCCCGCGACCGCCGCGGTGCGCGAGAAGCTGCCCTTCGATCCGGCGCGGGCCATCGTGCCGGTCGCAATGATCGCGCGCGCGCCGATGATGGTCGCAATTCATCCCTCGGTGCCGGCCAAGACCGTCAAGGAACTGGTCGCACTGGCGAAGAAAGATCCGGGTGGACTCAAGTATTCGTCGTCGGGCACGGGCGGCAACAACCATTTCTCCGGCGCGTTGTTCGCGTCGGCCGCGGGCATCAAGCTCACGCATATCCCCTACAAAGGCATTTCGCAGGCCATGACGGCGCTGGCTTCGGGTGAAGTCGAGATCTGTATCGCGAGCGCCGCGGCGGTCAACCCGCAATTGCGCGCCAACCGCGTGCGCGTGATTGCGATCACCAGCGAGAAACCGACATCGCTGCTGCCGGGACTGCCGACAGTCGCGCAATCGGGAGTGCCGGGCTATACGTACGAACTGTGGTGGGGATTGTTCGCGCCGGCCGGCTTGTCCGCTGACCGCATCAACTTCATCAATGCGGCCGTCAATAAAAGCCTCGCCGGGCCCGAAATGAAGAAATTTCTCGAGAACGAGAGCGCCGAAGCATGGGTAGCGACTCCTGCCCAAATTGCAGACCTGCTGCCGAGAGAAATTGAGCGCTATCGAAAAGCCGCCAAGGAAGCGGGAATACCTCCGCAATAGCGTACCGGCGCGGGGCGAGATTGCTCCACTAATAATCGCTCTATTATTCAGTAAGTTGCGCGTGGGACTGCCGCGCCGCGCCCAGATATAAGATTTGGTTATATACAGGGCACTCGTTATTCCTTCCGTTTGAAACCGCCTCTCGGTACGCTCTATTCTTTGAGCATCTACAGCAGCGGAAAAACCATGAAAAAAATCTATGTCATTCACGAAAACGACGCATGGGTCGATCCCCTGCGCGCCGCATTTGCGGAATTTAATTTGCCGTACGCCGAGTGGTTCCTGAACCAGGGCGTGCTGGATTTTTCGTCGGTGCCGCCGGACGGCGTGTTCTACAACCGCATGAGCGCGTCCTCGCACACCCGCGGTCATCGCTACGCTCCGGAATACACGGCCGCGGTGCTCGCATGGCTTGAGCAGCACGGGCGTCGCGTCGTCAACAACGGGCGCGCGCTGCAACTCGAAGTAAGCAAGATCGCGCAATATGCGGCGCTCGCGAAACACGGCATCCGCACCCCGCGCACGAGCGCGGCTGTCGGCCCCCGGCACATCGTCGAAGCCGCGCGCGGTTTCAATGGCTCCTTCATCACCAAGCACAATCGGGCCGGCAAGGGCCTGGGCGTGCGCCTCTTTCATGAGATCGACGCGCTTGCCGATTATGTCGACAGCGACGATTTCGAAGATTCGATCGACGGCATCACGCTCGTGCAGGAATACATTCGCGCGCCCGAGCCGTTCATCACGCGCGTCGAATTCGTCGGCGGCAAATTCCTCTACGCAGTACGCGTCGATACGACGCTCGGCTTCGAATTGTGCCCGGCCGACGTGTGCCAGGCCGGCGATGCGTTCTGCCCGGTCGGCGAGTCGACGTCCAGCACGCCGGCACCGGCGGCGCCGCGCTTTCGCATCGTGCGCGATTTTCGCGACCCGATCGTCGAGCGCTACCAGCGCTTCATCGCCGACAACGGCATCGGCATTTCCGGCATCGAATTCATCACCGATGCCGCTGGCGAGTTGTACACGTACGACGTCAATACGAACACAAATTACAACAGCGCCGCCGAAGCTGAAGCCGGCCTTTACGGCATGCGCGCCATCGCCCGCTATCTCGGCGATGAACTGAACAAGCTCGCGCGCGCGGACCAGCCCAAGCTCGCAGTCGCGCGCTAAACGCGCACTTCTTGGCCGCTCGACCCGGCGCGCCACGGCAGCACTGCCGTTGGCGCGGCGTGGATTTGCCCCGTGCTGCGCGAAGCGGTGTAGCATAAATCCCTCGCGGTTTTTCCAGCGGATGCGGCCCGTCGCGCATCCGCCAACCGGCGATCTTCAGGCGCAAACTCCATGGCAAATCCCGTACAGATGATCCATTTCCCCGGCGCCGACGGCGGTCAACTCGCAGCGCGCCTGGAGCCGGCCCAAGGCACGCCGCGCGCCTATGCGCTGTTTGCTCATTGCTTTACCTGCTCGAAAGACAGCCTGGCGGCAACCCGGATCAGCCGCGGGCTCGCGGCGGCCGGCATCGCGGTGCTGCGCTTCGATTTCACCGGGCTTGGCGGCAGCGCCGGCGATTTTTCGAACACCAATTTTTCATCGAACATCGCCGACTTGCGCGCGGCGGCCGATTTTCTGCGCGAAACCTACGCGGCGCCGAAAATTCTGATCGGACACAGCCTGGGGGGCGCAGCCGTGCTCGCAGTCGCGGCGCAGGTGCCGGAGGCGGTTGCCGTCGCGACCATCGCGGCACCCTTCAATCCCGACCACGTGCGGGGCCTGTTGAAGCCGGGTGCGGCTGCCGAGATCGAAGCACGCGGAGAAGCCGACGTCGTGCTCGACGGTCGCACGTTTCGCATCCGCAAGCAGTTCATCGACGACATCGCCGGCCATAACCTGCGCGACGCCATCACGAACCTGCGCAAGGCTCTGCTTATTTTTCACGGACCACGCGATACCACGGTCAACGTCGACAACGCGGCGCAGATTTTTGGCGCCGCCAAACACCCGAAAAGTTTCGTGTCGCTCGATGATGCCGACCACCTGCTGACGAAAAAACCCGATGCATCCTTCGTCGCCGCAGTGCTTGCCGCGTGGGCAGGCCGCTACATCGGTGATCCGGCGCAAACCTCCAGTGAGTTGGTTGCCGAACCGGGAACGGTGATAGTGCAGGAAACACGCGCCGGAAAATTCACGCAGGACATACGCGCGGGCAGCCATGTGATGCATGCGGACGAACCGGTGGCCTACGGCGGCAACGATACCGGCCCCTCACCTTACGATTTGCTGCTCGCAAGCCTGGGCGCCTGTACGGCCATGACGCTGCGCGCGTACGCGGAGCTTAAAAACCTGCCGCTGGAACGCGTCACCGTGCGGCTCAAGCACGACAAAATTTACGCGCAGGATTGCGCCGGGTGCGAGACCAGGGAAGGCAGGATCGACCGCATCGAGCGCGAGATCGAGCTTACCGGCGCGCTCGACGAACTCCAGCGCGCGAAGCTGCTCGAGATCTCCGCAAAGTGCCCGGTGCATCGCACGCTGCACTCGGAAGTGCATATCCCGACCGTGCTCAAGTCCTGAGCGTTCTTTTTCAACCCACACGCAATGGCGGCATCATGACTGCATCCGGCACTACCGTATTGAAACCACATACCAAAGACCTCGGCGACTTCGCGGTGCGCCGGCTCCTGCCCGCGTTTCCAACGAAGATGATCGGGCCGTTTATTTTTTTCGATCACATGGGGCCGGCGGATTTTGCGCCGGGAAGCGGCATCGACGTGCGGCCGCATCCGCACATCGGCCTGGCGACCGTCACTTATCTTTTCGAGGGCAACATCCTGCATCGCGACAGCTTGGGCAGCGTGCAGCAGATTTCGCCGGGCGACGTGAACTGGATGACCGCAGGGCATGGCATCGTGCACTCGGAGCGCACGCCGGCCGAAGACCGCACGCGCGGCCAGCGTTTGCACGGGATTCAGACATGGATCGCGCTGCCGAAGGCGCATGAGAAAACCGAGCCGTCGTTCACGCACCTGCCGAAGGCGAGCCTGCCGCTCATCGTGCGGCCGGGCGTGCAAATGCGGCTGCTCGCAGGCAGTGCGTTCGGGCAGCGCGCGCCGACACCGACTTTTTCGGACATGTTTTATCTGGCGGTGGAGATGGACGCCGGCTCTAGTTTCGAATTCCCCGCCGAGTATGCGCAGCGCGCCGCGTATATCGTCGAAGGCGATGTCACCATCAGCGGCGGTCCCGCCGTTCCGTACCACATGGCGGTCTTTGCCGGCGACGGCACGCTTGAGTTCCGCGCGACGAGTGCCGCGCGCCTGATGCTGCTCGGCGGCGCGCCGATGGACGGCGAGCGCATCATCTGGTGGAACCTCGTCGCGAGCTCGCCCGACCTGATCGACGCAGCAAAAGCGCGCTGGCGGGCGCAGGAGTTCCCGCGCGTCCCCGACGAAACCGAGTTCATTCCGCTGCCCGACCGCTGAGGCGGCCCGGCGCGGAAAGCCTTAAAATTGGCCGGCTTTCCCAGCACCCTCTCAATCAAAGGAAATCCGCCGTGCCTTTCAATATTCTTTTTCCGGACAGCCGCTCCGACCCGCTTGATATCGAACGCGAAGTCGCGGGGCCCGACACCACGCTCGTCAACGCGCGCAAAGACCGCTTCGAGGCGGTCGAACTGAGCGCGTGGCAGAACTTGCGATGCGATCATCACACGGTTCGTGCCCATCGACGCCAAGGTGATCCCGCATCTGAAGCGCACCCGCATCGTCGTGCGCAACGGCGTGGGCTTCGATGTCGTCGATCTCAAGGCCTGCGGCGAAGCCGGGATCGTGGTCTGCAACGTGCCCGACTACGGCACGACCGAGGTGGCGGATTCCGCGATTGCGCTCATGCTCACGTTCGCGCGCGGCACAGCGGCGCTCGATGGGGCGCTGCGGGCCGAACTCAAGGGCGGCTGGACGCACGTGCACAACGTGACTGCGCGGCGGCTGCGCGGCGCAACTTACGGCGTGATCGGCTTGGGCCGCATCGGCACGGCGTCTGCGCTGCGCGCGCGTGCATTCGGCATGAACGTCGCGTTCTACGATCCCGAATTGCCCAACGGTTCCGAGCTCGCGTTCGGCTTCACGCGCGCGCGCACGCTGAACGACCTGCTGGCGATGGCCGACGTGATCAGCATCCACGCGCCGCTGAACGATTCGACGCGCGGCATAATCGACGACGCGGCGGTCGCGGCGATGAAGCCGGGCGCTTATGTAATCAACACCGCGCGCGGCCCGATCTGCAACACCGGCGCTTTGCTCGCCGGACTAAAATCCGGCAAGCTCGCGGCCGTCGCGCTCGACGTGCTGCCGAAAGAGCCTGCTTCGGCCGACGACCCGCTGGTCAAAGCCTGGCTCGCGAACGAGCCGTGGATACGCGGCCGCGTCCTATTGACGCCGCACGCGGCTTTTTACAGTCCCGATTCGCTCGCCGATCTGCGCCGCAAGGCGATCGAGACCGCGTACGATTACCTGCGCGAAGGCAAGCGGGCGAATTGCGTGAATGCCGAATTCCTGAAGAAGCCGCGCTGACGGCCATGGCTGAAATTCAAGTCATGTCATCGGCCGCGATCAAGCCGGCTTATCTCGAACTCGTGCCCGCCTTCGAGCGCGCGAGCGGTCATCGCGTGACGACACTATGGATACCCGGTGTCGACCTGCTGAAGCGCGTGAAGGAAGGCGAGACGAGCGATCTCGTCATCATGCAGTTGAAAGACATCGAGGCGTTGATCGCGGCCGGCCGCATAGCTGCAGGCAGCCGCGTCGATCTCGCGACTTCCGGCGTCGGCGTTGCCGTGCGCGCCGGGGCGCCGCGGCCGGATATCTCGTCGGCGGACGCGTTGAAGCGCGCGCTGCTCGCGGCAAAGGCCGTGTCGTTCTCTACCGGCCCGAGCGGCGTTTATATTCTCGAGCTCTTTGAGCGTCTCGGCATCGCAGCGGAGATCAAGGCGAAGTCCCGCCAGATCAAAGGGGAACCGTCCGGCGCGGCGGTGGCGCGCGGCGAGGCGGAAATTGCATTCCAGCAGGTGAGCGAGCTCCTGCCGGTGCCCGGTATCGATTTCATCGGGCCGCTACCCGCTGAGATCCAGTGCATAACAACTTTTTGCGCGGGTATGCAGAAGACTGCGCGCGAACCCGCAGCGGCGCGCGAGTGGCTGAACTTCATAAAATCGCCGGCCGCTGTGAGCGCGATACGCAAGTCGGGAATGGAGCCGGCCGTCACCCAATAGCGCGCAGCGCGCGCCGCTAACTAACCCCGCAGCCGGCCCAATATCGCGAGCGCGCGCTCCATCGAAAACTTGCGCGTCTCCGGGCTGAACGCCTTCGGGTTGCCCGGCATCATGTAGCCGTGCTCGACGCCGGGAAAAATATGCACTTCGACGTTCCTCATGCGCGCCGGCACCTTGCGGTACATTTCCTGCACGGGTGGCGGCGCGGCGTGATCTTTATCGCCCCAGATGATGCAAACCGGCTGCGTGACACCGTCGAGCTCGCCGATGAAATCACCCAGCTGCGTGCCGTGGCAGGAAATTCCGGCGGCGTAGCCCAGCCGCTTGGGGCCGAGGATTGCATACGGGCCGCCGTAACAAAAGCCCATCGCCGCCGCGCGCCCGTTGAAATTGTCCTGCGTTTTGAGCATCGCCAGGGTGTCCGTCATGTCGGATTCGCCGGTTTTTATTTTCTCCAGGCGGGGCTGGCCGCGTCCCGGCGACCGCGGGTCGTCGCGCGCGAGCGCACCGGGCACCGTGCGCCAGAACAGGTCGGGCGCTGCAGCGATGAAGCCGCGCGCCGCGAATTCATCGGCTATCGCGCGGATATCCGCGTCCACGCCGTGGATCGCGGACGCCAGCACGACTGCCGGCAGCTTGCCGGTGATTTCCGGATTCACCACGTAGCAGTCGAACTCGCCGCTCCCGCCGCGTATCTTGATGTTCTTGCCTTTGATCGCCATCTTCCCTGCCCTCGACTTGTTGAATACGGTCCGTTCGACGCGCCGCCATCCGCGAGTTTACGCGCGCATGTCAGTCAATGAGCGCCTCGTCGAGAAAATCCAGCCGGTCCTGCCCCCAATACAACGTGTCCTTGTATACATAGGTCGGCGTGCCGAAAACGCCATGGCGGGCGGCCTCCGCTTCGCTCGCCTGCCATGCCGCCATGATGTCCGGGGTGTCCTGCATCGCGAGCAGTTTCGCGCCGTCCATGCCGAGCGCATCGGCAACCGCGACGCGCACCGCGGCATCGCGCACGTCTTTTTCCTCGCTCCACAGCGCGTGCAGCAACCCATGGCTCAATCGGAGGGCATCCCAGCCGAGCTTGTCCGCCGCGATCACCATGCGCGCGGAGAACTGGTTGTCGGTCGGATAAAAGCGCGGCCGCAATACGAGCGGCATGTTCAGGCGCTTGCGCCAGCGGTCGAGCTCCACTTCATGATAGCGGCGGCGCGCGTCGGGCCGGGTCAGGAGCGGAATTCCGCCGTTGGGCGGCACGATGCGGGTCGGTCGCACCACGACATCGAGGTCGTGTTTTTTTATCAGCGCGTGAAAGCGCGGGCCGCCCATATATGCCCACGGCGAGGACAGGGAATGGAAATAGATGACCGTTTTTTTCATGCGCTAGCCGGGCGGTGACTGTAAAGCATTCACGGTAGTATACGGGATACATCGACGGGAGTTTTTTTGGGATGGCGGCACCGATTGGTTTTACGCGCATGCAAAAACTTGCAGCGCTCGCGGCCGCGCTTGCGCTGACCGCATTCGCGTCCGCCTCACGCGCGCAAACCGCCGCCGCGTATCCGGATAAATCTGTGCGGCTCGTCGTGCCGTTCGCGGCCGGCGGCGCGCTCGACGTGGTGGCGCGCATCGTCGGTCAGAAGCTGACCGAAACGTGGGGCAGGCAGATCGTGATCGACAACCGGCTCGGCGCGGGCGGCAATATCGGCGCCGAGTTCGTGGCCAAAGCGCCGGCCGACGGCTACACGCTGTTGATGTCGTCGGTCACCACGCAGGCGATCAACATGAGTTTGCTCGCGAAGCCTCCGTACGATTTCGTGCGCGATTACGCGCCAGTCGCACTGGTGGCGTCAGCCCCGCTCGCGCTCGTCATACACGCGTCGCTGCCCGCCAAATCGGTCAGGGAATTCATCGCGCTCGCCAGGGCGCATCCCGGCGAGCTCAATTATTTTTCTTCGGGCACCGGCACCGGCACGCATCTCGCGGCGGTGATTTTCGATCAGCTGGCCGGCGTCCGAACGACGCACGTGCCTTATAAGGGCGGCGCGCAAGGGCTCGGCGACCTCCTGTCCGGCCAGGTGCAGTTTGCGATGTCCACGATCGGCCTGGTCGAGCCGCACGTGCAGACCGGGCGGCTGCGGCTGCTCGGCGTCGGCTCCGTCAAGCGCTATACGCGGCTGCCCGACATTCCGACGATCGCAGAAAGCGGCGTCAAAGGCTACGAAGCCGAGCAATGGTATGGCGTGGTGGGACCGGCCGGCACACCGGCCGCGATCGTCAACAAGCTGGCGGCCGAAATCAAGACGATCGTCGCGAATCCCGACGTGCGCGAGCGCTTCTACAGCCAGGGCATCGAACCGGTCTATGCGACGCCCGAAGAATTCGCGGTTTATATCAAGGCCAGCGTGGCGAAGTACGCGAAGGTCATCAAAACGCTCGGCCTGAAGGTCGAATAGCCCAAGCACGCGGGCGATTTGCGCACCGCCGGTGCGTCGTTTACAGTCGGAACTCGACTTGCCCCGCCTTGCCATCCGCCCCGTCATCCAGGAGATCCCGCACGTGAACATTCCCCGCTTAAACGGCATCATCAAGGTACTCGAGCAGCAGAAGCACGCATTCGTGAGCTTCGCGCCCGCCGACACGCTCAATGCGCAGACCTATGCGACCGAGCCATACGACGGCGTCGTATTCGAGATGGAGCACGGCGGCTACGACATCCGCACGCTGCGCGACTGCCTGCAATATTTGCTGAACCGCCGTCAGATCGTCGAAACGGGCTCGTTAGCACCCGCCGTCACGCCGCTCGTGCGCATTCCGCCGAACGGCATCGAGATGAACCAGTGGATCGCCAAGCAGGTACTCGACGCGGGCGCCTACGGCATCATCTGGCCGCACGTGAGCACGGTCGCCGAAGCGCGCAGCGCGGTCGCCGCCTGCCGCTACGCGCGCCCCGATAGCGCACCGCGGCTCGAGCCGAAAGGCCAGCGCGGGGACGGCCCCACCAACGCTGCGCGCTACTGGGGACTCACCGCGCAGGAATACTACGACCGCGCCGACGTGTGGCCGCTCGACCCCAAGGGCGAGATCCTGTGCGGCATCATGTGCGAGGACATCGAAGGCGTTAAAAACCTGCCGAAAATCCTCAAAGAAGTGCCGGGCATCGGCGTCGTCATCATCGGTGAAGGCGATCTCTCGCAGAACCTCGGTTTCCCGCGCCAGTACAAGCATCCGACGGTGGTTGCCGCGATGGCCGAAATCGTCGCGACCTGCAACGCAAACAATGTCGCGTGCGGCCATCCGCACGTCGAAGCCGACAACGTCGACGAAGTCATCTCGCTTGGCTATCGTTTCCTGATGCCGAAGCCCGCACGCTCGAATGCCGTGCTCGAAAAAGGGCTCAAGCTCACCGGACGAAAATGATCCGCTGACGAAGTTTCCCGCTTGAAATCCGCAGTTGAACCGGCGCACGCCCGGCGTAGTGCATTTCGCTGGAAGCGCGCGGCCATCTTCGTGTGCGCGGCAGCCGCAAGTGCCGCGGCGATCGGCGCGACTAGCGTCCCCGACACGATCGAAGAGCGCGTTCGCGCCTGCACGGTTTGCCACGGCAACGAAGGCCGCGCGACGAGCGACGGCTACTATCCGCGCATCGCAGGCAAGCCGGCCGGCTATTTGTTCAACCAGCTCGTCAATTTCCGCGAGGGCCGGCGCCGCAACGCGACGATGACCTATCTCGTCAGCAATCTGCCCGACGCGTACCTGCAGGAAATCGCCGGCTACTTCTCGACCCAGCATCCGCCTTATCCTGCGCCGCAAGCCGTGCAGGTGCCGGCGCCCGTCCTCGAGCGCGGACGCCTGCTCGCCACGCAGGGCGATGTGAACCGCAACATTCCGGCGTGCGCCGCGTGCCACGGCGAAATGCTGACCGGCGTTGCGCCCGCGGTGCCAGGGCTCCTGGGTTTGCCGCGCGATTATCTGAATTCGCAATTCGGCGCCTGGCGCATCGGCGCGCGGCATGCCGCGGCGCCCGATTGCATGGCGGAAGTCACGCGGCGATTGAGCGTTGAAGACAGCAGTGCGGTCGCCGCCTACCTCGCCTCGCGCGCCGTGCCGGCCAATGCAGCGCCCGCAATCGCTCACTCCAAAAAGCCACCGCTCGACTGCGGCAGCACGGCGCCATCAAGAGGCGCGCCGTGAAGCGGGCGACGCTGCTATGGTCGGCCGTCGCCCTCATCGCTGGAGCGAGCGCGTTCATATTGATCGGCCCGCGCGAGCACGCTGACATTGAGCCACCGGGTATCGCCGAGCCCGCGGATGCCCAGCTCGCGCGCGGTCGCTATCTCGCGCTTGCCGGCAATTGCGCGGGCTGCCACACCGCGCGCGGCGGCGCGCCGTACGCCGGCGGGCGCGCAGTCGAAACGCCGTTCGGCAATGTCTATGCGTCCAATCTCACGCCGGATGTGAAGACCGGTCTCGGCACGTGGACGGCGGATGATTTCTGGCGCGCGCTGCACCATGGAAAATCGAAAGACGGCACGCTGCTCTACCCGGCGTTCCCGTATCCGAATTACACGCGTGTGACGCGTGCCGACGCGGATGCGCTGTTCGCCTATCTGCGCACGCTGGCGCCGGTCGCTCAACCCAATCGTGAGCACACGCTGCGCTTTCCATATAGCAACCGCTGGCTGCTCGCCGGCTGGCGCAGGCTCTATTTCACGCCGGGCGTGTTCAAGCCGGCTGCCGATCGCGATGCCGAATGGAACCGCGGCGCCTATCTCGTGCAGGGACTCGGCCACTGCAACGCGTGCCATACCGGCCGCGATGCGCTCGGCGGGTCCAACCTGAAGGCGGACCTCGCGGGCGGCATGATTCCCATGCTCAACTGGTACGCGCCATCGCTCACGTCCGACGTCGAGGCAGGGCTCGGCAACTGGCAGGTCGAGCACATCGTCGAGTTGCTTAAAACCGGCGTCAGCGCGCGCGGCGCGGTGTTCGGCCCGATGTCCGAAGTCGTGTACAAAAGTTTGCAGCATTTGACCGACAGCGACGCACGCGCGCTCGCGGTCTATCTGAAATCGCTGCCGCAGACGCCGGCGCCGGCCGACGCCGGCGGGCCGCCGGTCGCGCCGGCGGAGATGCAGCGCGTGATGACGCTCGGTGCAACCCTCTACGACCGCAACTGCAAAGAGTGCCATGCCGTCGACGGCAACGGCATGCCGCCCGCCTATCCGCCGCTCGCGGGCAATCGCGCGCTCACCATGCGGTCCGCGGTCAATCCGATCCGCATGGTGTTGAACGGCGGTTTCCCGCCGGGCACCGCGGGCAATCCGCGCCCTTATGGCATGCCGCCATTCCGCCCGACGCTCAACGACGATGAAGTCGCCGCGGTGGTCTCGTATATCCGCAATTCGTGGGGCAATCGCGCGGGACTCGTGTCGCCGCTCGAAGTCGACCGCTTCCGCTCGGCGCCGGTGGACTGAACCGGTCCAACGCGCCGCGCGGCTTTTGCATCGACGCGGCCGCTGCCTGTATTCTCGACGTTCCCTGTCGACTGCCTTACGGTGAACGTCATGCACTTACTCGAGCAAGTTACTGTCTTCCTGTTGACCGCGGTGCTGCTGGTGCCGCTGTTTCAGCGCCTGAAACTCGGCGCCGTCCTGGGTTATCTCGCCGCGGGCATGCTGATCGGCCCGTGGGGACTGGGTGTCGTGGGCGCCGCCGAGTCGACGCTGCAGTTCGCGGAAATCGGCGTCGTGCTGCTCCTGTTCCTGATCGGGCTCGAGCTCGATCCCGCGCGGTTGTGGACGCTGCGCCGCACGGTGTTCGGACTCGGCGGTGCGCAAGTCGGCGTAACCGGCGTGCTGCTCGCGCTCGTCGCAATCGCGTTCGGGCTCGCATGGGAAGCCGCGCTGGTCATCGGCCTGGGTCTTGCGCTGTCGTCGACCGCACTGGTCATCGCTTCGCTTGCCGAGCGCGGACAATTGATGGCGCGCCACGGCCGCGAAGCGTTCGCCGTGCTGCTGTTCCAGGATCTCGCGGTGATACCGGCGCTGGCGCTGCTGCCGCTGCTGGCCGCGGCACCCGCGCAGGGCGGCGCGCACTGGCTCACCGCGGTGAAAGGCATCGCCGTCATCGCGATCGTGATCGGCGCGAGCCGCCTGCTCGTGCGGCCCGCGCTGAAATTTATCGCGTCTCACAGCAGCCGCGAAGTCTTCACCGCCGCCGCACTGCTGCTGGTGGTCGGCTCGGCACTCATCATGGAAAAGATCGGGCTGTCGATGTCGCTCGGCGCGTTCCTGGCCGGCGTGCTGCTCGCCGATTCGGAATTCCGCCACGAGCTCGAAGCCGACATCGAGCCGTTCAAGGGCCTGCTGCTCGGGCTTTTTTTCATGGCGGTCGGCATGAGCGCCAACCTGGCGCTGGTCGTGAGCATGCCGCTGACGCTGTTCGCGCTCGCGCTCGGCCTGATGGCGGTGAAGTTCGTGGTCATGTATGGCATCTCGCGCGCAATGGGCGCCCCGAATGAAATCGCACAGCGGCTCGCGGTCGCGCTCGCGCAGGGCGGCGAGTTCGCGTTCGTGCTGTTCGCCACGGCGGCCGCGCTCGGCGTGCTCGATGCCCGCACGTCCGAGCTGCTCGTCGTGGTCGTGACGATATCGCTGCTGCTGGCGCCGCTCGCGTTCGTCGCGCACGACAAGCTGCTCGCGCGCTGGCAGGAGCGGCGCACCGAGCCCGAATACGACGTGATCGACGCGCCGGCGACGCCGGTGGTCATCGCCGGCTACGGCCGCTACGGCCAGATCGTTTCACGCGTGCTGCGCATGTGCGACATCGCGTTCACCGCCCTCGAAGTCAATTACCAGCAAGTCGATTTCGTGCGGCGCTTCGGCAACAAGATTTATTTCGGCGATGCGACGCGCCTCGACCTGCTGCAGGCGGCCAAAACCGGCGATGCGAAACTCTTCGTGCTCGCGATCGACGACGTCGAGGCATCGGTGAAGTGCGCGACCCTCGTGCGCCGGCATTTTCCGAAGGTGCCGATACTTGCCCGCGCGCGCAACCGGGTCCATCACTTTCGCCTGCGCGATCTGGGCATCGACGCGATCTATCGGGAAACTTTTCCGTCCAGCCTTGAAGTCGCGCATACCGCGTTATTGCGGCTCGGGCTCGGCATCGCGGACGCGCAGCGCGCGGTGACGCTGTTCAAGCAGCACGATGAAGCGCAACTCAAAGTCCAGCACGCTTTGCAGTACGACGAAGCGAAGCTGATCCAGACTTCGCAGGAAGCGGCCGCGCAGCTGAAAGAGCTGTTCGAATCGGACACCGTATACCTTCCTCGCGCGCGCGCGAAGAAGCGGGCAGCATGACTGCGCGCGGCAGCCATCCGGCTATCGTGCGAAAATCGCCGGGGTTCAACAGGGGAACCTCGATTATGTACCGAACGTGTTGCGGCCTGCTCGCTGCCGCATTGACCGCGGCGAGTGCGCCTGCGCATAGCCAGACCGCGCCCGCCTATCCGGCCAAGCCCGTGCGCATCGTGGTCGGCTTTCCCGCCGGCAGCGGCACCGACATGCTCGCGCGTTTCGTCGGCGGCAAATTCACCGACCGCGTCGGCCAGCAGGTCGTCGTCGACAACCGGCCGGGCGCCAACGGCATCATCGCCGCCGAACTCACGGCCAAGGCCCCGCCCGACGGCTACACGCTGCAATTCATGTCGACATCGCACACGATGAACGCGGCGGTCTACAAGCTGCCGTTCGACCCGGTGAAATCCTTCACGCCGGTCATGCAATTAGGCTCCGGCCCGCTCGTGCTGGTCGCCAACCCGGCATTCCCCGCCAGCAACGCCAAAGGGCTGATCGACATCGCCACCGCGAAACCCAACACGGTCACGTATGCCGTATCCGGCACGGGCGGCGTCAATCATTTTGCGGGCGCGCTTTTTTCGCGCATCACCGGCACGCAGTTGATCAACGTCCCGTACAAAGGCGGCCCGCAGGCGCTGACCGATTTGATCGGCGGCCAGGTGCAGGTCATGTTCGGCACCGCGGCGATCACGCTCACGCAGGTGCGCGCGGGACGGTTGAAGCCGCTCGGCGTCAGCACGGCGAAGCGCTCGCCGCTGCTGCCCGACGTGCCGACCATCGCGGAGTCCGGCGCGCCCGGCTACGAAATGAGCATCTGGTGGGGCGTGCTGGCGCCCGCAGGCATGCCGGCCACGGTCGTCGACAAGCTGTACTCCGAAATTGCGGCGATACTGCAACAGGCCGATTCGCAGCAGCGTCTCGCCGCCGAGGGCGCCGAGCCTTCGCCGCTGTCCTCTGCCGCGTTCACGCGCCTGCTCACCGCCGAAGTGGCGAAATGGCAGCGCGTCGCGCGCGAAGCTGGAATCAAGGCGGACTGAGGTCAATCCGATGCCTCTCAACGTTGGTGTTATCGGTCTCGGCACCATAGGCAAACCGATGGCTTTGCGCGTGCTGAAGGCTGGCTTTCCATTATGCGTTTACGACGTCCGCAGCGAACCGGTCATTGATTTGCGTGATGCAGGCGCCACAGCCTGTAAATCATCCTCAGAAGTCGCCGCGCACAGCGACGTCGTCATCAGCCTCGTGCTCGACGGCGCGCAGACCGACGATGTCGTGTTCGGCGCAAGCGGCATCATCCATACGATCAAACCGGGGGCGATATTCGCGACCGGCAGCACGCTCGGTCCCGCGCCGGTTTTAAAAATTGCCCAGGCTCTCGCCGCCAAGGGATGCGCGACGATCGACATGCCGATCACCGGCGGCTATCTTGCGGCGTCCGAAGGCAAGCTCGCGCTGATGGTTGGCGGCGACGAAGCCGTGCTCGCGCGCGCAATGCCCGTCTTCAGCTCGTTCGCTCATGTCATCACGCGCGCCGGCGACATCGGCGCCGGCCAGGCCGCCAAGCTCGCGCATCAGCTCATCATGAGCGTGAACGTGCTGGGATTGCTCGAAGGATTGTCGCTGGGCGTCGCCGGCGGCGTGCAGCCCGACGTGTTGAAGCAGATCATTCGCGACGGCATCGCCGACAGCAACGTGCTCGCGCTGTGGAACGACATGGGCCCGCGCTGGAAAAACATGCTCGCACCAAGCGCGCCCGGGAGCGAGTTGCCGAACCTGCGCAAAGACCTGCATACGGCGCTCGAACTCGCGCGTGAACTCGGCGTGAAACTTCCGGTGGGCACTCAGGTATCGCAGGTCGCTGATGCGGGTATCGCGACGGGACGTGACAATCCGCTGCTGTAAGGCCGCTATCGCTTTAAGCCGCGCGTCATGCGGTATCATGCGAAATACTCGTCACACCGCCTCGCGTCCCGCCGATTCCGGCCTGCGCCGGAATGACGGATCACAATAAGTAGAGAGGGAATCTGCATGGCCCGCATCACCTATGCCGACGAGACCGCGGACCCGGCAATCGCAGCGCTCGCGACCCAGATCCGCGCGGAGCGCGACGGCAAGATACCCAATATCTATCGCATGCTGCTCAACAGCCCGCCGATCGCGCAGGGCTGGCTCAATCTCTTGACCGCGATCCGCCACAAGTCGACCCTCGCCGGCCGCTATCGCGAGCTCGTGATCATCCGCATCGCGGTCATCAACGGCGCCGACTACGAGCGCGATTTCCACATCCCGATTGCGCGCAAGGAAGGCATGAACGAAGCGCAAATCGCGGCAATTGGCGAGTGGGAGAGCACCACCGTGTTCGACGATGCGTCGCGCGCCGTGCTCGCCTATACCGACGCAATGACGCGCAACGTGCACGTGCCCGACGCCGTATTCGCCGGCGTCAAGCAGCATTTCGACGCGCGCACCATCACCGAGCTCACCGCGACGGTAGCCGCCTACAATCTCGTATCGCGCTTTCTCGAAGCGCTGCAAATCGATCACGAATAAGATCACGAATAACTTTCACGGACCCCACCATGCCCGATACCGATCAGCAAATGGCCAAACCCCTTGAGTCTGCGGAAGCGTACCGCCACTCCGGCGCGCGCGCGGAACCCGACAAGTCGCTGCCGCGCAATCTGCGCATGATGCTCTCGCTCGACGATTTCGAGGCGCCGGCGCGCCGTTATTTGCCGCGGCCGATGTACGGCTATGTGTCGGGCGGCGCCGAAACCAACGCATCCCTGCGTGCCAATCGCGCGGCGTTCGACGACTACGCGTTTGTGCCGCGCGCGCTGGTGGACGTGTCAGGCCGTTCGACGAAAACCACGCTCTTCGGCCAGACGTACGACGCGCCGTTCGGTTTCGCGCCGATGGGCGGCAGCTCAATGGCCGCGTATCACGGCGACATCGTGCTCGCGCGCTCGGCGGCGAAAGCGAACATTCCGATGATCATGAGCGGCGCTTCGTTGTCCCGGTTGGAAGACGTCCGCGCGGCCGGGCGCACCGCGTGGTTCCAGGCTTATCTGCCCGGCGAAACGGGCCCGATCACGGATCTCGTTAATCGCGTCGCCAAGGCGGGATTCGACACGCTCGTGCTGACGGTCGACGTGCCGGTCGGCGCCAACCGGGAGAACAACGTGCGCAGCGGCTTCAACCGGCCGCTGCGGCCGACGGTGCGGCTCGCGTGGGACAGCTTCCTGCATCCGCGCTGGTTCGTCGGCATGTTTCTGCGCACGCTGCTCACGGAAGGCATGCCGCATTTCGAAAACATGGGGCCGCGCACGCCGCTCATCACGAGTACGGGCGAGCGCGATCGCGGCCAGCGCGACCAGCTTTCGTGGCCGCACGTCGAATTGATGCGCAAGCTGTGGAAAGGCAAGCTCGTGCTGAAAGGCGTGCTCAACAAGGACGATGCGCGGATCGCACGTGAAAGCGGCGTCGATGGCGTCATCGTTTCCAACCATGGCGGGCGCCAGCTCGACGGCGCGAGCTCGCCGCTGCGCGTGCTGCCCGGCGTCGTCGAGCAGGCCGGCGGCATGACGGTGATGATGGACAGCGGGATACGCCGCGGCACCGATATATTGAAAGCGCTCGCTCTCGGCGCGCAGTTCGTGTTCGTCGGCCGGCCGTTCCTGTTCGCAGCAGCGATCGGCGGCGACGCCGGCGTGGCCCATGCGATAAAGCTGCTGAAAGACGAAGTCGACCGCGACATGGCGCTGCTCGGGATTACGACGCTCGCGCAAATGAAGCGCGGCCTGCTGATGGAGACTAAGTAGCGGCGGTGAGATATAACCATTCCCGCTTATCGAGCAAGCTACCGGATGCTTCTAATTGAAAGAAGAATCATGGAAAAGAATGCTTACACGCTTCAGGAATTCATTGATGACCTGCGTCGCATTACGTCGGAAGTGACGGAGGAGCGCACCGTACTTTCGCGTGTTCGTCCGCTGGCGAAGCGCGCCGCTCTTGCGAAGTCATGGCTGACTCCGGAGCTATATTCGGCAAATCAGGAACAGGGTTACGGTGTCAACGTGTTGCACGTAGAGCCCGACAACACATTGTTCGTGGCTGCGGTCAGCTGGCTGCCAGGGCGCGGAGCGGCGCCGCACAATCACGGGACATGGGCTGTTGTCGTCGGAGTGGACGGACCAGAACGCAACATCTTTTGGGAGCGTCAGGACGATCGGTCGCGGCCGGGATACGCCGAACTGAAAAAGATCGGAGAGAAGGTATGCGACGAGGGTGACGTAGTGGCACTGCCGACCGGAGCCATACACGAAGTGCAGAACGAAACCGAGCGAACAACGCTTTCGTTTCACGTGTACGGACGACACCTGAACCATACGGGCCGCTCGCAGTTCGATCCAACGAATCGCACGGAAACGCTGCTCATAGTTAAGACGCAGTGATCGACCCTCGTGCGCGCCGACGAGGTGACCGAGTAGGGCACGCCCAGCCCGGTGCCCTGCAGTAGCTGCAGGTCGAGAATCAACACGTCCCAATCGCCGCTGCGCAGCGCGGCGGCGGCGACCGCTCCCTCCCCCCTCTTTCTCCTTGCCCCAATCCCCTTGCGCGTTACATGCAGCTGGAATACCGTAGCGTTCCGCGGTGTTTGCGTCCCAAGCGGCGTCGACCGTCGCGGACAACACATCTGACTTTTGGGGGACAAAACCATGAATTTCAGCAGACCGGTATTGCTCGCAAGTGCACTGATGCTCGCTTCATGGGCGCATGCCCAGGCCCCGGCAGAGCCGGCTGCGGCCCCGGCGCCGCCGCCGAAACCGCCGACGTTCGAAACCAAAAAGGTCGACGGCACCGACAATGTTTATGTATTCCGCTATCAGAACAGCCAGTCGATGTTCGTCGTCACGCCCGCCGGCGTAATCGCGACCGATCCGATCGGCTACGGGCGTCCGCAAGCGGTCAACACGTACGTCGAGGAGATCCGCAAGGTTACCGACAAGCCGATCAAATATCTCGTCTACAGTCACCATCATTTCGACCACATCGCGGGCGGCAAGCCGTTCAAGGACGCGGGCGCAAAGATCATCGCGCACAAGCGCGCGAAGGAGCGCCTCGCGGTGCTCAAGGACCCGCACACGGTTCTGCCGGATGAAACGATGGGCAATGCCAAGCGCGTCATCACGCTCGGCGGCACCACGCTCGAGTTGCACTACCTCGGCCTCAATCATGCGGACAGCACAATCGTCATGCTGCTGCCCAAGGAAAAAGTCCTGTTCGCGGTCGATTTCCTGCCGGTCGGCCAGGTGCCGGGCCGGGGGATGATCGATTTTTATCCGCTCGAAGCCGAAGCCGCGATCCAGCGCGTGCTGAAACTCGACTGGAACACTCTGATTCCCGGCCATCCGGGCGTCGGCGGCCGGTATGGCACCAAAGCGGACGCCCAGGACCAGCTGACGTTCCTGCAGGACGCGTCGGCGGCGGTTAAAGTCGAAGCGCAGGCCGGCAAGTGCTGGGACCCGGTCGAGAAGGAGCTGAAACTGCCGAAGTATGCGAGCTGGCCGGGCTACGAGGCCAACCTGCCGTTCGTGCTGCGCCGCTATTGCGCGCTGTGGGGACGGGGCACGTAGGACCGGCCGCATATGCGCTACTCCGCCTGACGCGCAGATGTTAAAGACGGCAGCGCCGCAAGCGCTGCCTCTTATTTTGTGCTGACCCGCGGCGGCAGCGGAATACGATATAACAGAAATATTGTCATGACCGCCGCTATGACACTCGGTTCCGAATAACGATTGCCAATGGCATCCTGACTTCCTACATAAAATCCGGCTTTGGTCTGACAGAGAAAAGGCTACAAGCGAATTACGATTAGCTCATTTTCCTTTCCTTTTTCCCCGACAGACAGCGGTTCCATTCTTACTTCCCCATCACGTCTGAATAAGAGCCATTGTCTGCCGGCTTCTTTTCCACCTGCGCCACTCCGAAGGACACGACCATGAATCGAGCTATCGCACCGGGCTCGGCTTTATACAGGACGCTGCTGAGATTGACGGGATTTGCCGCCGGGCTGCTGCTCAGCGGGGCCTCGCTCGCGGCCGACTTTTCATTTACGGGCAACCTGTCCGACCATAACGAAGTTCAGCTTTTCAACTTCACCGTGGGTGCGCCTTCCACCGTGACGTTGCGAACCTGGTCGTATGCCGGCGGCGTGAACGCCGCGGGCGCCACGATTTTGCGCGGCGGCTTTGACCCGATCCTGGCGCTGTTCGACAGTGCGGGTGCGCTGATTAACCAGAACGATGACGGCGGCGCCAGCGTTCCCGCGGATGCAGTGACCGCGACGCACTACGATACCTTCCTGCAATCGTCGCTAGCCCCCGGCAACTACACGGTGTCCGTCGCCGATTACGCGAACTTCGCGAACGGACCGAATCTCTCGAACGGCTTCTCCAATGGCGCACTGTCGCCCGGTTTCATCGATGCGACCGGCGACATTCGCGACAATCACTGGGCGTTCGACGTCCTGAACGTAAACGCTGCGGTCGTCGTCATCCCGCGGGTTGACGTGGTGCCGGAACCCGAAAGCTACGCCCTGATGCTTGCCGGGCTCGGCCTGCTGGGATTCATTGCGCGACGCAGGAAACAGCGAGTCGCCTGAACGGGTCTCGCAGCGAGCGCATCAACCCCGCTTCGGCGGGGTTTTTTTCGGGACGATTCCGCCCGCGTGAGTGTCCGGGAACCGTCTAAAGTGGGAGAATAGTGAGCGATACTTCCGGATTAAATATGACCGCGATCACCGCCGACATTCCGTACACGCTCGATACCGGCGAAAAGCTCGTTAACGAGACGTTCGGACCCAACAACATCCATCGCCGGCATATCGGCACGATGGATCCGCGGCCGATGAAGGTCGAGAACGGGCGGCCGCTGGCGGCGCAGTTGTCGCTCGACAAGAACGGCTTCGTATTTGTCGAGCACCCGACCGCGGTGGCGGATTTTTTCGACCAGGCCAATCTCACGGCGGCGTACTACCCCGAAGTCGAGCAGCTCATCCGCAAGACTTCCGGCGCGTCGCGCGTCGTCGTGTTCGATCACACGCTGCGCTCGGGCGCCGAAGCCGAGCGCGAGGAAAAACTGATCCGCGAGCCGATCCTCTCGGCGCATAACGACTACACCGAATGGTCGGCGCCGCAGCGCGTGCGCGACCTGCTTCCCGCTGAAGCGGACCGGTTGCTCGCCGGCCGCTTCGCAATCATCCAGGTGTGGCGCGCGATCAATCAGCCGATCGAAGCTAACCCGCTCGCGATTGCCGACGCGCAAAGCGTCGAGTTCGGCGACCTGCTCGTCGCGGAACGCCGCTATCCAAACCGCGTCGGCCAAACCTACCGGCTGCGCTACAACCCGCGCCACCGCTGGTTTTATTTCCCCCGCATGCGCCGCGACGAGGCGCTCGTGTTCAAAGTGTTCGACTCGGCGACCGACGGGCGCGCGCGCTTTACCGCGCACACTTCGTTCAAGGATCCTGCGACTCCGCCCGCCGCGCGGCCGCGCCAGAGCATAGAAGCGCGTGCGCTCGTTTTCTACTAGCTTTCCCACACCCTGGCGTCTCCGCCGCATTGCCGGGAAATAAAGCGTTAAAGATTTGATTCCTTCCACCGTTTACGGAGGAAGGCTAGGATGAGGGCAACTTCAATAGGCCCTGTCCCGCCCGCTACAGCATGCCCCAACATTTCATCGCTCATCTCGACATGGATGCGTTCTATGCGTCCGTCGAGCTGCTGCGCTATCCCGAGCTGCGCGGCCGGCCGCTGGTGATCGGCGGGCGCCGCCGCAACGTGCAGGACGCCGCGGGCAACACGGCGTTTCCGACGCTGCGCAACTACGCCGGCCGCGGCGTTATCACGACCGCCACCTACGAAGCGCGCGCGTTCGGCGTAAATTCGGGCATGGGCTTGATGAAGGCCGCCAAGCTCGCCCCCGACGCGCTGCTGTTGCCCGCCGACTTCGACGAATACCGCCGTTATTCGCGCATGTTCAAGGAAGCGGTGCGCGCGATCGCGCCGCAGGTGGAAGACCGCGGCATCGACGAGATTTACATCGACCTCACCGACCTCGTGATGTCCGACACCGCCGGCAAACCGCTCGATCCGTGGGTGCGCGCGCGCGACGTCGCAGCCCACATCCAGCAGGCGGTGCACGAGGCGACGGGCCTGTCGTGCTCGATCGGCGTGACGCCGAACAAGCTGCTGTCCAAGATGGCCTCCGAACTCGACAAACCGGCGGGCATCACTATTCTGCGCGAATCGGATATCGTCTCGCGTATCTGGCCATTGCCCGTGCGCAAGATCAACGGCATCGGGCCCAAGGCCGGCGCGCGGCTCGAAACACTTGGCATCCATACGATAGGCGACCTCGCGAAAACCGAGGCTGCGCTGCTCGTCGAAAACTTTGGCCGCAGTTTCGGCGCGTGGATGCACGAAGCCTCGCATGGCCGCGACGACCGGCCCGTCGTCACCTATAGCGAGCCCAAGTCGATCAGCCGCGAAACGACGTTCGAAAACGACCTGCATCCGGTTGGCGACCGCGCGCAGTTATCCGGGATTTTCACCGAGCTTTGCGTGAAACTCGCGGGCGATCTGCAGCGCAAGGGCTATGCGGGCAAAACCATCGGGCTCAAGCTGCGCTTCGACAATTTCAAAACCGTCACGCGCGACCAGACCATAGAGGCACCGACGCAGGATCCCGTGTTGATCCGCCGCGCGGCGGGCGAATGCCTGAAACGCGTACCGCTCGACCGGCGCATCCGCCTGCTGGGCGTGCGCGTCGGCGCGCTGAGCAGGCCGGGTGCTGCGCCCGCCGTCAAAGCGCCGGCATTGTTCGAATAGACTGCGCCGCTGAATTCAGCGGAAAGTCCCTCGCGCGTCCCTGCGCCGCCGCGACATGGTGCGGATTTTTTTTGATGCACGCATTCGGGGCGTCCCGCGCACCATAATTGGCGGCGCTGCCTGTAACCACCTGATTCGACAAGCCTGATGCAGCGGCACGCTCTGGCATATGAATTGCATATGACCTCTCGGCTCAGCAAGCCGAAACTTTAGGCGCATCCGCAGGAATCCCAGCTTGAATGACCGAACCGTAATCGCCGAGTCGCCGATCCTGCAGTATCTGGAGGAGCTGCACGCGCAGATTCATCCGATGCGTGAAGGCAACGTCGCGAATTACATACCGGAACTCGCGCGCGCGAATCCGGAATGGTTCGGCATCGTAATCGTGACCGTCGACGGCCATATCTACCAGGTCGGGGATTCGCGCCAGCCTTTCACCATCCAGTCGGTCTCCAAGCCGTTCGTCTACGGAATCGCGCTCGAAGATCGCGGTCTTGCAGAAGTCATGCGGCGGGTCGGCGTAGAACCGTCGGGCGATGCCTTCAACTCGATCAGCCTGGACCCGGTGACCGGCCGGCCTCTGAATCCGATGATCAACGCGGGCGCGATCGCGACGACCGGCATGGTCAAGGGCCGCGATGTATCCCACCGGCTTGCGCGCATCCTCGAACATTTCTCGCGCTATCTCGATCATCCGCTGACGATCGACGAAAACGTCTACCAGTCGGAATCGAGCACCGGCCACCGCAACCGCGCCATCGGGCACATGCTGCGCAACTTCGGCATCCTCGAAGATCAGCCCGAGGACGCGCTCGATTTATATTTCCGGCAGTGCTCTATCCTGGTGAATTGCCGCGATCTCGCGTTGATGGCCGCGACGCTCGCCAACAACGGCGTCAACCCGATCACCGCCGTGCGCGCGGTGAAGAGCGAAACGGTTGAAAAACTGCTCAGCATCATGTCGACCTGCGGCACGTACGATTACGCCGGCAACTGGATATACGACATCGGCCTGCCCGCCAAAAGCGGTGTCGGCGGCGGCATCGCCGCGGTCCTGCCGGGGCAGATGGGGATAGGCATCTTCTCGCCGCGGCTCGACGCGAAGGGCAATAGCGTGCGCGGACTCGAGACGTGCCGGCGGCTTTCCAAGGATTTCGGGCTGCATATTTTCAACACCACGCGTACCCAGCCATCGGTAATTCGCAACCGCTATGACGGCGTGAAGATGCGCTCGCCGCGCCTGCGCAATGCGCCGGCCTCGACGTTGCTGGACACTACGGGCACGGCGATTCAGATCTTCGAGTTGACCGGCGACTTCGGGTTGATCACTACGGAATTGGTCATCTATACATTGCTGAAGGAAGTGACGGCGGCCAATTTTTTCATTCTTGACACCCGGCGGGTTTTCACGATCGACACCGCCGGGGTGCGCTTGTTCGCCCAGCTCTGCATCAACTTGAGCGACGCGGGCAAGTTTCTGTTCTTCACGCATGCCGACGACAAATTCGCCTTCGCGCGGGATTTGCGGCTGCGCCTGGGCAGAGAAGCGTCGTTCGACCCTTTCCGCTTTGCGGACAACGACCACGCGCTCGAGTGGTGCGAGAACCGGTTGCTCGGGCGCTCACGCCGCGGCAGCAAGCGCGAGCGCCGTGTAAATGACGCGCCCGGCGCACATGTACCCGAACGCCGCCGCAGTCACGGCGCGTCGCAATTGCCGGCAAGCCTCACTCAGCAGCCGCTGCTGCGCGGCCTGCGGCCGGACGAGATGCAGTTTCTGATCGCGCTGATGCAGGCGCGCGATTTCAAGGCAGCGGACGTGATCCTCAAGCAAGGCGAACCCGGCAACGAGATCTTCTTCATCGAGCGCGGCGAAGTCGCCGTCATTTTGCCGATCGGCAAAGCACGCAAGCGGCTCGCAGTGCTTTCGTCGGGTATGGTTTTCGGCGAACTCGCGCTGGTCGAAAAAAATGTCCACCGGACTGCGGCCGTTTACGCGGAAACGGCCGTGCGCTGCCAGGTGCTGTCGTCGCATCTGCTGGATGCGCAAACCGGCGCACTAGCCACCACCGTACGGCACAAGCTGTCGCTCAATCTGAATCAACTGTTAATCGACCACCTGCGGCGCGACAACACGCAGATCCGCATGCTCATGTAGCGCATCCGGGGGCGGGCCTCACAATGTTTTTACATGCGCCACGAGCTGATCGAGCGCGGTGCCCCAGCCATCGTGGAATCCCATGTCGGCGTGTTTCTTGCGGCTGTCCTCGTCTTTGTGCATCACCAGCGCCGTGTACCTGGTTCCCTTTCCCTGTGCCTCAAGGGATATGACTGCCGTAAAGATGAGCCCTCCACACGTGGCGGGATCGGACTCCTCGCGGGACGGACGGAAGCCCGCCTCCAGCGCATTGGTCCAGGTCAGCTTTTCGTTCCTGACGACTTCGAGATAGCACCCGACGTTCGGAAACTCCTGTCCTTCCGGCGAGCGCATCACCGTGCGGAATAGTCCGCCGGGCCTCAAATCGATTTCACAATCGACGGTTTGCCATGGCACGGGCGTGAACCATTTCTTGAGATGCTCGGGCTCGGTCCACGCGCGCCATACAAGTTCTTGCGGCACATCGACGACCCGCTCCAGCACGAGATCGAGCTTGGCATCCGGCTTAAATGGCTTTGTCTTACTCATCGTTTCTTCTCCTTCAAAGTCTTGACGTAGTTATCCATTTGGTCGAGGCGGCGCTCCCACATCGCGCGCTGCTTTGCCATCCAATGCCCGGCGACTTCGAGGGGTTTCGCCTGAAGCTCGTAGGTTCTGACGCGCCCTTCCTTGCTCGAGCGCACGAGCCCGCAATCCTCGAGCACGTCCAGATGCTGGGAGAACGACGGCAGCGCCATGTCGAACGGCTCCGCGAGTTCGCTCATGGGCGCGGGACCCCGGTTCAGGCGCTCAAGCACCGCGCGTCGCGTGGGGTCGGCGAGCGCCTGGAACACGCGATTGAGCTCTACTGATTGGTTAGGCATAGGCCTAACTATAAGACCGACTGATACTTAGGTCAATACCTTTCTATTTTGCCATGGCCGCTCATGGGCGGATCTCCAGCGACGTGATCCTGTCGCCGTCGAGTTTGAAGATGAACCGAAGCTCGATGGGGCTGCCGGGAAAATTCCCGGTGAGCCGGCTGGTGACGATGGTCTTGCCGTCTTTCTCAACGGAGGCAAGCGGGACAACCGTGTGCTGGTATTTCTTTTTGGTCTCAGCCTTCCATTGCTTAATAGCGGCCAGACCTTCGATCGTTTTGCGTTCGTCCTGCACGACGGCATGTTCGGCGAAGCATTGCGCCATGGCCTCCGTATCGCCCGCATTTTCGGCGGAGACATAGATAGCGATAGGAGTTGGAAGAGCGATAGGCATATTGGTTACTCCTGTCAGTCAGCGATGGAGCTAGTCGATCGAAACCATCGCCCGCCCACAGCGGCGAAGCCTCGATGCGTTCGAATCGCGCGCCTTCCGGCTTTTTTCCAGTGACTTCATGTTCAATGAGTAGTAGCGCGCTCCAGCGCCCCGCGATCCCACTGCGCGAGGTTGGCGGCGGCTTCGTAGGTCGACTGCAAAAACTCCAGTAGCGTGGAATCGGGAAACTTGGATTGCCGCACCGCCTCGTAGGGCAGGATGAATTCCCGCAGATCGGGGCTGAAGAACGCGGCGTCAGGCTTGACCGCGGCCAATGGAAAGGCGGCTGGCTCCGGATAGGCGTACGCATAAAAGGCGGCGTAGGGAATCGGGCCGCCACCAGGCCAGAACCCGCAGCTGCTGACCTCGTGCGAATACGCTTCGCGAGTCACCCAGTCCGGCAGGTTCGGGATTCCACCGGGATGCGGCGGCGCTCTGCGTCCCGAAAAACGGGTGACGGCGAGATCGGGCGCGCCCCAGAAGAAATGCACGGGGCTGCATTTGCCGATGAAGCGCGCGCGAAACTCGTTGAAAACCCGATCGGCCTGCACCAGAATCCGCCAAAACCGATTCGCGTATTCGCGATCGTATGCGCAGTGAGCTTCGTCTTTATCGAAATGAACGGCGTCGGCGACTTCGTTGGGTTTCGGATAGATTTTTACGGGCAATCCAAGCTTCGACAGCACCTGCATCAAGCGCGCATAGAAAGCCGCCACCGATTGCGGTTCGAGCGCAAAACCACCGACCGCGCCGTCGCTCGTGGTGACTGCAAGATTGTGTTTCACGAAGTCAAAATCGATCTGGAAAGTCCGGTCTCCATGCGGGATGGCCGACGTCGTGAGCCCGATGGCGGTGACATACAGCGTGACGTGCCAGCTATGATTGACCCACGGGCTCTGGACCATGCGGATCTTGCCAACGATCTGCGTCCACATGTGCAGCGTCGCGCAAGTCTCGCTCCAGGCTTCGAAAGGCAGGCTTGGCCATGCTTCGAGATTTGACCTCGAAACGGCCGTCGTCGGGGCGTTCATTGACTTATTGATTCCCCGACGGATAATAAGTTTCTCAATCCGTGCGGGGAGTTTTGCGATGACGACCAAGGCAGCGGTAAAAGCGACGGGAACGGCAGTCAAGCGCAAAACCAAGGTGCAGCCGACACCTGACGGCTCGACCTACGTCAAGCCCAGCGAAATCGACTGGAAGCCCAGCCCGTTTCCCGGCATCCAGATCAAGGTGCTCTACGAAGACAAGGCGAAAGGCGAGCTGACCTGCCTGCTGAAATGGGAGCCGGGCGCGAGCCTCCCGATGCACCGGCATCCCGAGATCGAGCAGACCTGGGTGCTCGAAGGATCTTTCTACGACCACGACGGCATCTGCAAAGCGGGCGAGTACGTGTGGCGCACGCCCGGCTCGATACACGAAACGCATTCGGACACGGGTGCTGTGATCCTCGCGATCTACCGCAAGCCGAATATGTTTTACCGGAAGTCGGGAGAGGTTACATCCGGATATGAGGCTTAAGATCAGCGCTGACGGCTTCTAACGCTCGGAGTTCTAATTCTTCGCCGAAGATAGGCTGGCTCTCTTGCGCCAGTCTCGATTGGATAGCGTCGAAAATCAGCGGCGCGCTGTATGCGCGCCGCGTTGGATTGACAAGTCAGACCACCCGTTTCTTGTTTTACTCGCCCGGCTTGAGCCCGACTTCCTTGACGACCTTCGTCCACCGCTCGTAATCCTGGCGAATGCGCCGGTCGAAATCCTGCGGCGTTCCGCCACTGGGAGTCATGCCGTCGCGTTCCAGGGTTTGCTTGACGGCCGGGTCCTGCAGCGCTTTGTTAATGGCTGCATTGAGTTGCTGGATGATGGGCTGCGGCGTGCCGCGCGGCGTCATCGTGCCGAACCAGAGTACGACCTCGTAGCCGGGTATCGTCTCGGCAATTGCGGGCACGTCAGGCAGCGTGTGCCAGCGCTTCGCGGTCGTCACGCCCAGCGCCCTCAGCTTGCCGGTGGGCAGATGCGGCGTGACCGGCAGCAGGCTGCCGACGATTACCGGCACCTGGCCGCCCAGCAGATCGGACATCGCGGCGCCGGTGCTCTTGTACTGGATGGCGACCATCTTGATCTTCGCCATGCTCGAGAACAATTCAGTCGCGAGATGGGTCGCGCCGCCGAGCCCGGTGCCGGCATAACTGAGACCGCCCTTCGTCGTGCGGGCAAGTGAAATCAGCTCCTTCACCGTCTTCGCCGGCAGCGACGGATGCACGGCCAGCACGAACGGGGTGTAGCCAAATTCAGCGACCGCGATAATGCTGTTGATCGGGTCGAAAGCCGGTCGCTGCACGGCCGACGTCGCCGAGAAGCTGCCCGACATCATCATGATGGTGTAGCCGTCCGGCGGCGCTTTCGCGGTCTGCTCCATGCCGATCAGCCCGCCTGCGCCGCCGCGGTTATCCACGACAAACTGCTGGCCGAGGTACTCGGAGAGCTTGTTCGAGAACTGGCGGGCGGTGATGTCGCTGCCGCCGCCGGGAGCGAATGGCACGACGACGCGCACAGGTTTGGCTGGGTACTGCTGCGCCAGCGCAGGACACGCGACCAGCGTCAACAACGATACGGCAACAGCTTTTCCGGCGAACTGCGATTTCATGGGTCTCCTCGTATTTAATTATGTCAGGCTATTCTTAGTACTTAGTATAGCGCAGAGGTTATCGCGCTACGCCGCGTGTCTGCTTGCTCCAATTGACCAGCTGTCTGCGCCAACTCGAAGCGTTGCTGGACTTTCGTCGTAGGACAACAGCGCAGCGCGAAACGTTCCGCACGCTCTATGTCAAGACGATGTCATGTCATTTGTGGCGAAGGATTTGCACGCTCAGGCCGCAGGACATGCCACGGGCCACACCACGCGCGTCCCTGACGGCGTTAGCGAGCCATCGGGAAATACGTACGGAATGATCACCGAATTCGCGTCCAACGGCCGGCCGGCATCGCGCGGCCGCGCCGCTTCGTGAAAAATCGCCAATGGATCGAAAAGTACCGAGTTTCCGCCCGTGCCGCGCAATACGACGGATTCGTCGCCAACCGTGCTCTTGCGCGTCGTGAGATGCAAATGCGCGTAACCTGCCGCGCCGTAGTGTTTGCCCATCGTACCGGTTTTGCCCGAGCGCGCGACCTGCTGACCGACCGCTAACTTCTGTCCCACCTCCAGATCGGGAATCGTTTCCAGGTGCTGATATTTCGAATATACCCAGTATGCAAGATCCGTATCGGCGGGCGCATGACGAAGCCACAGATAATTGCCTTCGAGCGGCCCGCCCGCGCCCTTGCTCACTACGGTCCCCGCTGCGAGCGCGAGCAGCGGCGTACCCTCAGCGAGCGTGATGTCGATGCCGCCGTGATAGCCGCCGAACGCGTTCTTCGGCCGCATACTCCCGTCGTAGCGCGTTTGCGCGCCAAAGGCCGATACGATTTCCGGACAGCGTGCCTGCGCCGGATAAACCGCGCGCAAACCGCTCGGCGCGATCGGTTCATCCTCGCTGCCCGCATCCTGCTGCGCTTGAGCCGCGGCGCCGCCGCCTTTCGAGAAACGGGATTGGGCGTGCAGGGATGAATGCGTCACCAATATCAGCATCGCCAACGTGAGCTGCAGGACGCTCTTATCGAAACGCTGCATGAGAAAACATTATCAGAATCGCCCCTACGCTTATGCGGTTGAATCGCCTTGCAACAGGTTTTCGCTCTCGAACTTCAAATACAACTCCCTGCACACCCACGCATCCGTCGCGGCGTACGCAATCTGCTGCGGCGTCAAATGCGGCGCGGCCCAGTTTGAAGTTTTCGTTCCCTTCGTGATGCGGATGCCCATGATCATGCCGGCAAGGTTGCGCACACCCGTCTGCGTGTAGCCGGCACGGCGCGCGATATGGCCGAGATCGACGACGCTGTTTTCGACAAAAGCAAATAAATGCTTGAGGTTGCGCAGGTCGTCGGCGACCGCGACACCGGCTTTCACAATGCGTTTCTCGCTCAAGAGTTCGGACAGCAATGGAAATGCCTCGCGGTGGCGCAGCTGAAACAAGTATACGGCCTTGGCCGTGGCCGCCTGGAAGAGGCTCGGGTGATAGCTCTCTCCCTTCCTGAACGCGGGCCGCGTCTCGGTATCGAAGCCGACGACCGTTTCCTGCAGCAGATCGGCGCGCGCGCGCTCGAATTCAGGCGGCGTCGCGACGAGGCACACTTCACCCTCAAAGCGGCCGATCGGCAGCTCGAGCATCGCTTCACGCGAAATCTCGCGCGCCGTCATTCGATTTTCAGTTTCAATGACTTGATGATGCGCTCGTTGCGTTGAGCTTCAGCGCGCAGAAAAGCGTCGTACGCATCGGGGCTCATGGTTGCCGGCTGCATGCCCTGGCGCGCCATCTGGTCTTTTACTTCGGGCAGTTCCATGGCGCGCACGATATCAGCGTTCAGCCTCTCGATCGCCGGCCGGGGGCCTGCGCGCACGACCACGCCGAACCAGTTGAGCGCCTCGAAACCCGGATAGCCGGACTCCGCGACCGTCGGCACGTCCGGCAAAACGTCGGAGCGCACCAATGACGTCACGGCGATCCCGCGCAACCGGCCGGCGAGAACCTGCGGCGCGCTTTCCACCACGTTCGATACCAGCATGCTCGTGTGCCCGCCCATCGCGGCGGTCGTCGCCGGCGCGCCGCCGTTGTACGGAACGTTGATGATATTGATGCCGACGGCTTCGCGGAACAGTTCCCCGGCGAGCCGTTGGCCGCCGAGGATGCTCGCGGTGCCGAACGTGAGTTCGCCCGGACGCGCGCGAGCGAGCGCAATGAGCTCTTTGACCGATTTCACCGGCAACGAAGGATGCACCGCGATGACGATCGCATTGGACACGCAGCGCGTAACGCCGGCGAAATCCTTGAATGTGTCGTACGGTAATTTCGATCGCGCAAACGGATTGATCGTGAAGCTCGGCGCGATCACCAGCAACGTGTGCCCATCGGCCGGCGCGCGCGCAACAATCTCCGCGCCGATTGCGGTATTGGCACCGGCGCGGTTCTCGACGACGATGCTCTGGCCGAGCGAGCGCGTCAGCGGCTGCGCGAGCGTGCGCCCGATGATGTCCGCGGCGCCGCCCGGTGGAAAAGGAACAACGATTCGGATAGGACGATTCGGGAAATCCTGCGCGTATGCCGCACCGGCGCACACCATCGTCATCAAACCTGCACTCAACGCCCGCATATCCCCTCTCCCGTCGATGGCTAACCATATCATCAACCCGGCGCTCAGCGGCGGATTTACGATCGTGCGAAAATAGCCGCGTGAAAATCTGCGCCAACTATCGCGGCTTCCTCGCGGCGGCCGCCATGCTCGCAGTGAGCGCAGCGGCGCCGGCCCAGATCACACCCCGCTTACCCGCAGAAACCCATCCGTTTGATCGTCGGCTTCCTCCCCGGCAGCAGCAACGACACGCTGGCGCGCTTTGTCGGCGGCAGGCTGAGCGACCGCGTCGGCCAGCAAGTGGTCATCGACAACCGGCCGGGCGCCAACGGCAATATCGGCGCAGAGCTTGTTGCGAAGGCCACGCCCGACGGCCACACGCTGCTCTTGATGTCGGTGTCGCACACCATGAGCGCCGCCGTTTATGAAAAGCTGCCGTTCGACCCGGTCAAATCGTTCACGCCCGTTGCAACGCTGGGCGCCGGACCGCTCATGTTGGTTACACATCCGGCGTTTTCAGCGGGAACGGTAAAAGCGCTGATCGAACTTGCGCAGGCTAAACCGAGTACGCTCACGTATTCGTCGGCCGGCACCGGCGGCATCAACCATTTCGGCGGCGCGCTGTTCTCGCGCGTGGCCGGCGTGCAGATGATCCACGTTCCTTACAAGGGCGGCGCGCCGGCGCTGACCGACGTGATGGGCGGCCAGGTTCAGCTTATGTGGGGCACAATGCCGCTCACGCTTACGCAGATTCGTGCCGGCAAGGTCAAAGCGCTCGCGGTGACGAGCAGCAAGCGCTCTGCGCTACTGACCGAAACGCCGACGATAGCCGAGGCCGGCGCGCCCGGCGCCGAAATCAGCACGTGGTGGGGCATACTCGCGCCGGCGGGAGTACCCGGCGCTATCGTTACGCGGCTGAATAACGAAATCGCTGCCATCTTGGTGACCCCCGAATCGGCGCAGCGCCTCGCGGCCGAAGGCGCCGAGCCCTGGCCGCAGACGAGCGCGGCATTTTCCAAAGTGATAACCAGCGAGATCGAAAAATGGACGCGCGTTGCGCGCGACGCCAGAATCCGCGCGGACTGAGAAGGAGCACGGCAGCATGTACTCGAAATTCGATGGTCAGTTAATGAAGGCTCTGCTTGCGGCATGCACTTCGGCGTGGCTCACGCTCACTTCGTCTGGCGTTCAAGCGGCGGACAGCGCAGACACTTACCCCGATCATCCGGTGCGTGTCATCGTGCCTTTCCCGCCGGGGGGGCTGGACGGGAGCAGTGAGCAGGGCTCCCGCTTGCGGGATGTGAACGTCCGCGAGTCGGCCGCGGCCCCCGTGTTACTCGCGCAGGCGCCCGCCCCCGCGACAAATTATCCCGACCATCCAGTTCGCGTTATCGTCCCCTTCCCTCCAGGGGGCGGCAACGACATTCTTGCGCGCGCAATGTCGGCGCGACTGACCGAGTCGCTTGGCCAGCAGTTCATCGTCGACAATCGCGGCGGCGCCGGCGGGCTGATCGGCGGACAAATCGCTGCGACTTCCGATCCCGACGGCTACACGCTTTTTCTCGGCAGCATGGGCGGACTCGCCCACAACCCGGCTTTGCGCCCGAACCTGCCATACAATCCGGCGCGCGATTTCGCGGGCATAACACTGCTGGTCACCTCGCCGTTCATACTCGTCGTATATCCGGGGCTGGCAGCCAACTCAGTGAAAGAACTGATTGCATTGGCGAGAGCAAAGCCCGGCACGCTCAATTACGGATCGGCTGGCGTGGCCTCGTCGCTGCATATGACGGGCGAGCTTTTCAAGCATGTCACGAAGATCAACATCGTGCACGTCGCCTATAAGGGCACTGCGCCGGCATTGACGGATTTGCTCGCCGGGCAGGTGCAAATGGTGTTCAGCACCATGCCGCCGCCGCTGCCGTTCGTGAAGAACGGCAAGCTGCGCGCGCTCGGCGTCACCACCGCAAAACGCTCGAAGGCAGCACCCGACGTGCCGACCATCGCCGAGGCGGGCGTGCCGGGATTCGAAGTGGAAAACTGGCAGGGCATCGTGGCGCCCGCCAAGACGCCGCGCCCCATCATCGACAAGCTCAATCGCGAAATGGTCAAGATCCTCGCGCAGCCCGCAATGATAGAAGTGTTCGGCACGCAGGGCCTCGATCCCGTCGGCAACTCGCCCGCGCAGTTCGACAAGCTGATCCGCGCGGAGATCGACAAATGGACCGCGCTGGTCAAGGCCGCCGGCATCCGGGTCGATTAAATCTACACGCCGCAACTCCTTATATCGCAAGGCGTTTTACCCGGATGTAAACTGTTGACAATTTAGCGCGGGTTACCTACGCTTGGCGGATGACCCTTCATTCCGTTCGCAAACGCGGTGCTTCGACTCCGCCGTCAGGCGCCGAACACGCCGTGGAATTGCGGCGCTCCCAGACGCTCGTAAATATTTGCCATGCCGAGATCGAACGCATGATCCTCGCGCACGAGCTCGAACTTGGCGGGCGCATCAACGAACTCGCGCTGGCGGCGCGGCTGGGCATCAGTCGCGGGCCGGTGCGCGAGGCTTGCCGCACTCTTACCCAGGCCGGCTTGCTGGAAAATCACGCCAATCGCGGTTTTTTCGTGCGCAAGCTCGCGCACAAAGACGTGATCGACCTATACGACCTGCGTGCCGGGTTGATGCGGCTGGCCGGCGAACTCATCGTGCAACACATTACCGACGAAAATCTGGCGCGCTTGCGCACGTTCGTGGATGGGATGGAAGCAGCCCGCATGCAGAATGATACGGCGCGGTTTCAGGAGCTCAACGCCGGCTTCCACGCCGCGCTGGTCGAGGCGGCAGACAACCGGCGCCTGCAGGAAGTCTACGACGGGTTCGTCAAGGAAATGCGGCTTTTCCGCCAGCGCGGGCTCGCATCGAGCAGCGCCATGGCGGCATCCAACCAGGAACACCAGACCATCATCGATGCCATCGCGACGCGCGATGCTGCGCGCGCGGCGGCTGCGATGGCGGACCATATCCTGCAGGGCAAGGCGCGGTTTCTCAGTGCCGCCGGCGACGACCTCGACGAATAGCAACTCAAAATGTTCCAGCAGACCCGCATTTTTCCAATCAGCCGCGCGCAAGCGCTGGCGTCAACCAGGAAGGCACAACGATGAAGTTCAGCAATTTCCTGTTTCCCGCGTCGATGGACCCGAAGAAAGACCACCAGGTAATCGAGGAAACCCTGCGCGAGGCGCAGCTGTGCGACGAGCTCGGCATGGAAATGCTGTGGCTCGCCGAGCACCATTTCGACGGCATCTGCGCGTACGTCGACCCGGTGACCTTCGCCGCGGCGCTCGCGTCGAGCACGAAACAAATCCAGATCGGCTTCGCGGTCGCGCAAATGTCGTTGCACCATCCGATCCGCATGGCCGAGCAGATGGCGCTGATCGACAACATCAGCAAGGGCCGCCTGGTGGTGGGACTCGGCCGCGGCACCGCGTACAACGTCTACGACTACCAGGGCTACGGCATCGAGCCGGCGGAAGCCTACGAGCGGCTGGTCGAAGCCGAAGACATCATGATCAAGGCGTGGACCACCGAGAATTACGAGCACAAGGGCAAGTTCTGGAACCTGCGGCTGCCGCTCCTGCGCCCGCGCCCGTATACGAAGCCGCATCCGTTCATCGTGCGCGCATGCTCGAGCGAGGAAGCGATGCTGGGCATGGCGCGCGCCGGCCGGCCGTTCCTGATGAACATCCAGAGCAACGAAGTGACGAAACACCGCATGGACCTTTATCGCAAGACGATGCGCGATTCCGGCTTCGACGAAAAAACCGTCGCGCAGAACGTCGACAACACGTGGGTGTGGAAGAATATCTTCGTCGGGGAAACCGACGCCGAGGCGAAGCGCCTCGCGATGCCCGCGTTCGATACGCAGCAGGCATTCCGCTCGGCGATGCGCGAAAAAGTCTACAAGGAACAGGGCCTGATCCTGAAAACGGAAACCGCGCCGGCCGCGCGCAACCAGGTCCAGCACTCCATGCTCTGCGGCTCGCCCGCGACGGTGACCGAAGCGCTCGCCGAGATCGACAAGATCGGCGTCGGCGGCTTGATTCTCGTCTTCCGCATCGGGCCCATGCCGCACGAGGTCGCGGCCAACAGCATCCGGCTCTTCATGGAAAAAGTCGCGCCGAATTTCCGCAATAAAAATACGATCATTCACTGATGAGTTACACGATGCATCAAGTTATCCGGTTCGCCGCTGCGGCCGCCGGAGTGGCGGCTGGCGCGTCCGCATTCGCACAAACGCCTGCAACGTATCCGAACAAATCCATCCGCATCGTGGTGGGTTTTCCGGCCGGCGGCCCCGCCGACATATTTGCGCGCGCAATCGCGCAGAAGCTGACGGAGGTAACCGGCCAGCAGGTCGTCGTCGACAACCGCGCGGGCGCGGGCGGAATCGTCGCCACCGAGAATGTGGCCAAGTCACCGGCGGACGGCTACTCCGTTTATCTCGGCAGCAGCGCCGTGCTGTCGTTTTACGCCAACCTCTACGACAAGCTGCCGTACGACCTCAATCGCGATTTCGTGCCGGTCACACTCGCCGTGACGGTGCCCGAGATGCTCGTCGTGCATCCGGCGCTGCCGGTCAAGACCGCGAAAGAGTTCGTCGCGCTCGCGAAGGTCAAGCCCGGCCAGATGAGCTACGGGTCGACCGGCAACGGCAACATGCCCAACCTTGCGTTTGAATCATTCAAGATAGCGGCCGGCGTGAACATCCTGCATGTTCCCTATAAAGGCGCCGCACCCGCGGTGATCGATTTGCTGGGTGGCCACGTGCAGGCCACGATACTCGATCTGCCGGTGCTGCTTCCGCATGTGCAGGGCGGCAAGATGCGTGCGCTGGCGATTGCGACGGCGAAGCGCGCAGCACCGCTGCCCAACGTGCCGACGATGGCGGAGGCCGGCTACCCGTCGGTCAATGCCGATAACTGGTACGGGATCGTCGTTGCTGCCGCGACGCCAAAGGACGTCGTCGCGAAACTGCATGCAGCGCTGGTCACCGTGCTGCAGTCCGCCGACACGAAACAACGGTTCGCCAGCCAGGGCGCGAATGCCGTTACCTCGACGCCCGAAGAGCTCGCGGCATTCATGCGCGAAGAAACCATCAAGTGGGGCAAGGTCATCAAGACCTCGGGGATCAAGATCGATCAGTAACCCGCGAAGCGCAGAACTGCGCTTCGCGAAATGACGTTCGCGCAATTACGTTGTTAAGGCGCCGCCTTCCGGCTCAAGAGCTCGACGCTCACGCCATCCGGCGCATCGACGAACGCAATGCGCGTCGACGGATTGATATCAGTGGGCTCCATGCTGAACTTGACGCCCTTCGCGCGCAGGCCCGCGCAGAACGCATTGAAATCGCCTTTGCACCTGAAAGCCGAAATGATCGGCGCCCCATTCCAGGTTCGGCTTGTCCTTCGCCAACTTTCGCCGGGCCGCTGGCCGCGCACGATGATGAACGCCTCGCCGAACGACACGTAAATCTGCGGCGCGTTTTGCACCGTTGCGCTTTTGGTGATCGTGCCGCCGAGTTTGTCCGCGTACCAGTCAGCCGTGGCCTGCGGCTGCTTTGCTGATGACGTGGACGTGGTCGAAGCTTAAGGTTGCGTTGGCCATTGGGTTCTTTCGGTTGATGTCATTGAACGGAGCGAATCAATCGATGCGTGCGCCGGTGGCCTTGATGACTTTGGCCCACTTCGCGTTATCGTCCCTGATGAGTTTGGCGAATTGCTCCGGCGTGGTGCCGTAGAGCTCGAGCCCCATCTCGCGCAGCCGCGACTCGAACTCGGGGCTCTTCAGCGCCTTGACGAGTTCGCTATTCAAGCGGTTGATGATATCCACCGGGGTGCCGGCCGGCGCGACGATTCCCTGCCAGGTCAGAACTTCGAATCCGGGCAATGCATCCGCAACCGGCGGCAGGTCGGGCAGCGCGGCAATGCGCTTTAACGTGGAAGTGGCGAGTCCGCGCAATCTGCCGGACTTGATGAAAGGCACCGGCTCGGGCATCGGGTTCAACATGAACTGCAGCCTGCCGCTGATGACGTCGAGCACGCCGGGGCCGGAACCTTTATACGGAACATGGACGGCCTTGATGCCGGCCATCATGTTGAAAAGCTCGGTGCCGAGATGCATCGAAGATCCGTTGCCGGCCGACGGAAAATCCAGCTCGCCCGGCTTCTTTTTGGCCAGTGCAATCAGTTCCTGCGTGTTTTTGACCGGCAGCGACGGATGCACGCACAAAATGAGCGGCGCGGCGGTCAGCATCGAGACCGGCGCGAAATCCTTTTGGGGATCCCAGCTCAATTTCGAATAAAGACTCTGATTGGTCGAAAGAAAAATCGTCGACATCAGCAGCGTGTAGCCATCGGCGGGACTGCGTGCCGCAATTTCAGCGGCTATGTTGCCGCCGGCGCCGACGCGCGGATCGACAGTCACTTGCTGACCCAGCGATTCCGTGAGTTTCGCGGCAAACGCCCGCGCCACGACGTCACTCGCGCCGCCCGGCGCGTATGCGTTGATCAGGCGGATCGGTTTGGCTGGATAAGTCTGGGCAAATCCGGCGACGCAAAAACCGACGCCAAAAATGGCGGCCGACAAACTCGCGATACGGCGCATTGATTTCCTCGCTACTGATGGTCGAATGACAGGGCGCAGTGTAGGGCTTTTTTCCGGTGCTTTCCAGCATGGCTGGCGCGGAATTACCCCATCCGCCCCTTGATCCTCACTTGAGGCTAAGAAATCGTCATCAATCCAAAAAAACCGCGTAGTCCTCGAGCGCGATGCGCGGCGGGCGAAACGTGTTCACGATCGCCTCAGGCTGTGCGTAACCCAGCGCCATGCCGCAAATCACGATCCAGTCGCGCGTGATGCCGAGTTCGCGCCGCACGATGTCGGGATAGCTCGCAATCGCCGCCTCCGCGCACGTGTGCAGGCCGCGCGCACGCGCGGCCAGCATGATCGTCTGCAGGAACATTCCGTAGTCGAGCCAGCTCCCGCGCTCGAGCTTGCGGTCGATCGTGAACACGAGCCCCGCCGGCGCGCCGAAAAAATTGTAATTCATCGCGCGATACGCTTTCGACTTCGCGTGGTCGCCGCGCCCGATGCCGAGCGTGCCGTAAAGCCCCCAGCCGCACTGACGGCGGCGCGCGAGATAAGGCTCTTCGATCGGATCGGTATAGTAATCGTAGTCGCGCTTGTGGCCGGGTTCGTCGGTGAGAAACGCGGTCTGCATCGCGGTGCCGAGTCGGTTCAACGTCGCGCCGGTCAGCACATGCACGCGCCACGGCTGAATGTTGGATCCGCTCGGCGCCTGGCTGCCGAGCGCCACGATATCCCGCAACGTGTCGACGGGCACGGGATCGGTTTTGTACGCGCGGATCGAGCGGCGCGTGCGCGCGGCTGCAAATACGTCGGGTGCAGCGCTATAAATTTCGTCCGGCATGAACTTCTCCAAAAAACAACGCGACCCGGAAGGGTCGCGCTGGTGCCGGCCGATTATAGACTGCCGCGCTTGGCGCGCGGACTTGAGTTTCCTTACTCGCGCTGGCGCGTATTTCCGCCTGCGGCAACCGTATTGTCGTTCGATCCCGGACGGCCGCCGCGTTCATGTGAACCGCCTTGCCGCCCATCTCCACGACCGGCTTCCGCCGAACGCGGTGCATTGGTCGCCGCGGATTTTGCCTCCGGCGGCCGGCCGGCAGCGACGGGCGCAGCCGGTGCCGGAGCAGCAGCCGGCGCGACGCGCGGTTGACGTGCCGCCGGCTGCGCCGATGACGCGACTGGCGGCGTGGCTGCCGCTACCGGCGCACGCGCCGCAGGAGCCGCGGCAGCCGGTTGTTGCGGTTGCTGACTGACTCGATTCGAATCCAAGCGCGGGTCGTGTCTTTGCGTGCGCTCGCCGCGTTGCTCGAACCCGCGCCCGTCATTGCCACGCGAGTCACTGGCGCGCGTATCGTTGCCGCGAGATTCACGTCCACGTGCTTCTGCGGCGCGCGGCGTGTTCGGCGCCGGCGCAGCGACGACTGGTTGGCTTGGCGCGGCCGGCGTCGGCGCCACGCGCGCTTGAGCGGGCGGTGCCGCGACGGTTGCCGGCGCATTGGCAGGCGTGCCACGGTTGCCGTATTGCGCACCGCGATCGCGCCCGTCGCGCCGCCCATCCGGCGCAGCTTCCACGCGGGGCGCGGTTTCAGCCCGCACATTCGCTTCCGTGCGCGGCCGTTGCCGCCACGTGGCATCGCGCCGCGGCTCGGCACTACGCCGCGCGGTGTCGTGCTGCCAGACATGCGGCGCGCCCGCCACAGGGTTGGGCGCATCGGTGCGATGCGATGTCGGCGCGCGATAGTAATAATTATTGACGTTGACGATGTTCACGCGGCGCTGACGCCAGTCCGGTGCACTGTAGAAGAAGCCGCGGCTGACGCGTATGGGCGGGCCCCATGCGTAACCGTGGAAGCCGGCACGCGCGTAATAGCCGGGCCACGGCGCCCAATACACCGGCTGGTGCGTCGGCCACCACCACGTTCCGTAGACGACGACCGGGTTGTAGTACGGCAGATAGGCGACTTCCGGATTGACGAAGTCGATCACGAAGCCGCCGTCGCGCACGTCGACGCGAAACTGGTCGGACGAGCGCAGGTTGCCGGCCGAGTACGCCTGGCGGCGCAGATACTGCACCGTATCCATCACCTGCGCCTGCTGGTCGAGAAACGCGTCACCGAGATCCTCGGTCCAGTTGATTTTCTCGTCCATCATGGCGAGGATTTGCGGGAATGCGACGAGCGATTTCACGCTCGGATCCCAGTCATAGCGCTCGACGGCGCGCACGGCGCGGTCGCCGTTGAGATCGCGGTTGTTGCGCGACCAGTCCGCCGCTTCGGTGACTTCGCGCGGATACGTCGCCGCCATCATGATCTGCGACAGCAGCGAATCGGGATACAGCGCGATCGGCGCGAGTATCTGATCGAGCTCCTGCTGCGTGAACGCGGGCGGCTGCGCGCTTTGCTGCGCGTTCGCGGCTGCCGCGCCGAACAACAGCACCAACAGTGCAATCAAGAACCGTCCCGTGCGTGCGATCGTCATCTTCTTCTCCTTGGCGTTACCTGCCGGACCGCGTGTGCGACGCGCGATTGTGCGGTCGCTCGCGTGCGGTCCGGGTCAAACAACTCGATAGCCGTATGACAGTGCTTGCCTACGCTTACCAGCGGCGACGATCGTCGTGCCGGTAGTTGCGGTCCCAGCGGCGATCCCAATGATCGCGGTAATCGCGATAGTAATGGCCGTAATAGCGCGGGGCCGGCGTGTAATACGCCGCAGGCGGATAGTAGTACGTCGGTTGCGGCGCCACGTAAGTGGAAAAGCCCGGCAGCCCGATGTTGACGTCGACGTTGACTGCGGCCGCGGCAACCAGCGGCGCGCTTGAGGCAGCCAGCAGTGCACCGGCGATTAGAAATTTGGCGGTCTTTCTCATGATGCGTCTCCTTCTCGATGATTAAGGGCGTTTTCGTGCTTGGCCCGTATGCATATGATCAGGCCACCCCCCTTTAAATTCCACCGTTTAAAGGTAACAGTGTGTTGCAAAGTCCACATGAAACAATTGGTTACAAGCAGCACGGTGCGCCAGGGGCGGTGCCATTTGTAAGCATCTGTAAGCGGGGGTAATTCAATGTAAAACCGCGGGAACTCAAAATGCAACCGCCGTAACGTTGCGATACAGGTGATGGCATGTGCCGCACCGTAGATCGAAGGAGACACATATGTTACGCAAAAGTTTGCTGGCGCTGGCGGTGGGTGCCGCACTTGCAGTTTCGGTGCCTGCCGTCTATGCGCAAAGCACCTCGGCAGATACGGGCAGCGGCCGCGTTGACCATCGCAGCACCACTTCACACACGCAAGACACCTCAACCGCCTCCACCGATACGAGCGAAACGCGCACGGGGCGTTCGGACTACCGGCAGACAACGAGCGCGCCATCCGGCTCGACCCAGACCGGCAGCGCCGATACACGCCGCGATTGGCGTTCCAATCGCACGGCCCAGGCCGGCGATACGGGCGCACGCGATTTCGGCCAGGCTAACCGCGAGTTTCGCGGCGACCGGCGCGAGATCGCCCACGACCGTACCGATGCTCGCCACGACAACCGCGATTTCGGCGGCGCCCGGCGCGAGATCGGCCAGGACCGTGCCGAGCTTCGTCATGACAATCGCGAGATCCGCGGCGACCGGCGCGAAATAGCCGGCGACCGCGCCGAGCTCCGCCGCGACAACCGTGAAATCGCGGGTGACCGTCGCGAACTCGCGGGCGATTACCGTGATCTGCGTCAGGACCAGCGCCAGTTGCGCGAAGCCCAGAGACGCGGCGACTGGGGCCGCGTCGCGCAGGAGCGCGCCGAGATCCGCGGCGACAATCGCGAAATCCAGCATGACCGCCAGGAACTGCGCCGCGACGTCGCGGAACGCAATCGCGACGCGCGCGAACTGCGCCACGATCAACGCGAGTTGCATGCCGATCGCGCCGATCGCCGCAACGACTATCGCGAGTTGAACCACGATCGCCGGCAAGCGTTTAACGATCGCCAGAACGATGGCCGCAATTTCGGCAACCACAATGGCTGGAACAACCAACAGGCCAACACGAGCGGCGATCGCTGGAACCGCCCGTCGACCGGCAACAGCACCACCGGCAGCGACCGCTGGAACCGCCCTGCAACTAGCGGCAACACCGGCAGCACCCAGCAAACCGGAACGCAACCGTCAACGCAAGGCTGGCAAAACCGCGGCAGTTCCGGCGGTGGCGCGCAGCAACCTGCTACCCGCACTGCTCCGGCAACCACGATGCAAGCCGGCCGCACCGCGCAAACCAGTCACTACGCAATGGCGTCCAGGCCCACCGGTTCATTCGGTGGCGCCCGAGGCGGACGCCGCTAAATCATCCCTGTGCTTTAGTAGCGTTCTGCCGCCCCCGGGTATATGCCCGGGGGTTTTTTTGGGCGTTGACGGTTTAACGTTTGCCAGGAATCGCCGCCAGAAACCGATCGACAACTGCCAGAAACTGGGCGGGCTGTTCGTCGCTCGGATAATGGCCCAACCCCGGCAATGTAACGATCTCTGCCTGCGGCAACGCGGCCTTGATCTCCTGCTGGGTATCTAGCGGCACGATCGTACTGGCGCCGCCGAGTATGTAAATAATCGGCGCTTTGATCAGACGCACAGTCGACCATAGTTCGGTCGGCACGAAGCCGTTCAGTATTGCAGGATCGCGTTTCCACACGATACGGCCGTCGGCGCGCTGCTTCGAGCCATAGCGCACCAGCTCCTTCAGCACGGGCTCGGGAGTGCGCGGGTTTTCCTTCTTTACCTGCACGAGCATGTCGTCCGCCGTCGCCCACCCCTCCGCTTCCTTCGCCATGCGGTCCGCGCGGCGGTTGGACACTTCGCGCGGCCGCTCTGGACCGACGTCTTCGACGATCACCGCCGTTACGAGCTCCGGATGCAGCCCGGCAATCATCTGCGCGACGCGGCCGCCGGTCGAGTTGCCCCACAGCACGATGTTGCGCAGCTTCAGGTGCGCGATCAGCGCGGCGATGTCCTTGACGTAATCCTCGACCACGTAAGAGCCCTGCGGATCCCACGCGGAATCGCCGTGGCCGCGCATATCGACGGCGAGCACGTGATAGTTCGCCGTGAAATGCGGCGCGACGTGATCGAAAGTGCGGGCGGTGCGCGCGATGCCGTGAAGCAGGATCAGCGGCGGCTTGCCGGCCGAGCCCCAGTCGAGATAATGAATGTTGAGGCCGTTTACGGTAACGTTGCGGTCGGCCGGCGCGGCGCCCGCCACGCCGCCCAGCATGGTTGTCAGCATCAATATCTCCAGAATGATTTTCCAGCGCAGCCATCGATCCTCTCCTCGCGGCTTTTGAATCCGCCCTGCCTATCTCTTATCGGGCGGGCCGTCTGTGCGGATGATAACAAAGCCGTCGCGGCGCGCTTCTTGTCCGGTTTTGGACGATAGCGCTGGCGGCACAGCAGACTATACTGGTCGCAACCTTCTCGTGAAAGCAAACACCCTATGCGCCTCGACGACGGACGTCAAAGCAGCAATGTAGAAGACATGCGCGGCAGCGGCGGCGGCTTCGGCCTGGGCAAAGGGCTGGGGATCGGCAGCATCCTGATCGCGCTGGTCGGCTCGTATGTTTTCGGTATCGACCCGAGCGTTATTCTGAGCTTGTTGTCGGGCGGCGGCCCGGTCGCCCAGGCGCCCGTCGAATCGGGACAACCGGCGCCGCAACCGCCTGCCAGCGACCAGAAGGCCCAGTTAGTCTCGCGCGTGCTCGCGTCGACCGAAGACGCGTGGAGCGGCGTATTCAGCGCGTCCGGCGGCCGCTACGTGCCGCCGAAGCTCGTCTTGTTCAGCGGGTCTTTTCCGACCGCGTGCGGCATGGGCCAGGCCGCGGCCGGACCTTTTTACTGTCCCGGCGACCGCAAAGTCTATATCGACTTGCGGTTCTACGAGCTGATGCGCGAGCGGTTCAAGGTGACGGGCGATTTTGCCCAGGCCTATGTGATCGCGCACGAAGTCGGGCATCACGTGCAGAACCTGCTCGGCATCACCGAGCAGCTCGATGCGCGGCGCGGCCGCGTGTCGCAGGCGGCTTACAACGCGTTGTCGGTGAAGCTCGAACTGCAGGCCGATTGCTTCGCCGGCGTCTGGGCCAATCGTACCGAGCAAAGCAAAAAATTCCTCGATCCCGGCGACATCGAGGGCGCGCTCAAAGCGGCGTCGGCGATCGGCGACGATACGCTGCAGAAACAAACCCAGGGCCGCGTCGTGCCGGATTCGTTTACCCATGGCAGCTCCGCGCAGCGCGTGCAGTGGCTGCGCCGCGGGCTCGAAAACGGCAACGTGAATTCCTGCGATACGTTCAATGCGCGCGACCTGTAAAGGCGCGCGGCGCGCTAAAGCTTGATATCCGCGGCGCGCACGACGCGCCGCCATTTCGGAATCTCCGCGCGCAGGTGATCGGCGAGTTTTTGCGGCGGCCCGCCGACGACATCGGCGCCGAGCGCGGCGATGCGATTGAGCGCTTCGGGCTGCGTGAGCGCGCGCGCGAGCTCGTCGTTCAGTTTCGTGACAATCGCGTTTGACGTACGCGCGGGCGCGAGGATGCCCCACCACGTGCTCGCCTCGAATCCCGGCAGCGCCGCTTCGGCGACGGTCGGCACTTCGGGCATAACGGTCGAACGCTTTTCACCCGTGACCGCCAGCGCGCGCAGCTTGCCCGAACGCACGTGGGCAATTGCGGCCGCCGGATTCGCGAACAGCGTCTGGACCTGGCCGCCCATGAGATCGGTCAGCGCCGGACCCGCGCCCTTATAAGGCACATGCAGCATCTTGACGCCAGCCTGCATGCAGAACATCTCGGCGGCGAGGTGCGAGGACGTCGCGACGCTCGATGACGCGTAGCTGAGCTTGCCGGGCTGCGCTTTCGCCAGCGCGATCAGTTGTTTCACCGAATCGGCGGGCACGCTCGGATGCACGAGCAGAATGTTCATCGCCGTCGACATCAGCGAGATTGGCGCAAAATCCTTGATCGGGTCGTACGCGACCTTGGTGATATCGGGCAGCACGGTCAGGTTGGTGCTGCCCAGGAGCAGCGTGTAACCGTCGGGTTCCGCGTGCGCAACCGTCTCGAACGCGATCGCGCCCCCTGCGCCGGGGCGATTATCGACGATCACCGGCCGCGACCATGCTTCGCTCAGCCGCTGCGCGCCGATGCGCGCCATGATGTCGTTGCCGCCGCCCGGCGGCGACGGCACGATCACGCGGATGGGGCGCGATGGATAAACGTCGGGGGCCTGCGCGGCGACCGCATAACTGCTTGCCGACAGGATAAGCGCACTCAGTGCGACTCGCATAAGCATTACCAACTCCTAGGGAAATTTGATTTCTACTTGCCGCGCGCGAGCACTTGCGCGCACGCATCGACGCCGGCTTGCGCGAGCTTCGCATCCATGCCGAGCCCGGTCAACGCGCGTGCGAGCGCCTTTACGCCGCGCGCGAGCATCGCCGGCTGCACCGGCCCCATATGGCCGACGCGGATCGCGGTTTCTTTCAATGTGTCCTGCCCGCCCGCCAGCCTCACGTTGTCGTTCTCCAGCGTACGATTCACGACCTCGGCCGCTTTCATGCCTTTGGGTATGAGCATTGCCGACACCGTGTGCGAGCGGTATTGCGGCTCCCTGGCGACAAGCTCGCAGCCGGCCGCATGCACGAACGCATGAAACGCTTCAGCGAGCAGCGCATGGCGCGCGTAGACGTTCGGCAGCCCTTCTTCGTGCATCATCGCGACCGCGCGCGCGAGGCTGCGGATCAGCGATTCCGGCGGCGTGCCCATCATGCGCGCCTTCGGCAGCTCGATCCATTCGCGCATTTTTATCCAGTTGAAGTAATGGCGGTAGTGCTTGCACGCGCGGATCGTATCCCACACGCGATCGCTGGTGGCGATGAGCGCGAGCCCCGGCGGGCACATGAAACATTTCTGGATGCCGGAGAAGCACACGTCGATGTTGCGCTCCGCCATGCGGATGGGCATGCCGGCGGCCGCCGATACCGCATCGACGACAGTGATCACGTTGAAGCGCTTGCCCAGGCGGCCGATCACGTCGAGATCGTTCATGACGCCGGTGCCCGTCTCGCACATGGAGCCGATCAGGCCTTTGATTTCCGGATGCTGCGTGAGCGTTTCCGCGATGGCGTTTTCGCTCACGGCATAGCCCCATTCGGGCCCGACCGGATGGACGACGAGTCCGAGATCGCGTGCGATGTTCGCGAAACGCAAACCGAACCGGCCGTTGACGAGCATCGCGACCGCATCGCCGGGATTGAAGAGGTTGGTAAGCGACGCTTCCATCGCGCCGCGTCCCGAAGAATTTTGCACCAGCAGCGGCCCGTCGTTGCCGAAGATCGGGCGCAATTGCTGCAGCAGCGGCTTGAATACCGCCTGGAATTCCGGCGCGTTGTGATGCGTCATCGGCGCCGCACCCGCTTCGAGCACTTCGCGCGGCACCTGCACCGGGCCGGGAGTCAACAGCAAGAGTTCGTTCAATGCATATCCTCGATAAATAATAATGCGCTGGCCTTTTAAATTTACTGCATCGAAATACCGGCCTGCCTGATGGCGGCAGTCCATTTCTCACGCTCGGCCTTCATGTGCGCGGCGAATTGTTGCGGCGTGCTGCCTACGGCCTCCGTGCCGTCGGCCGCGAGTCGCGCGACCACTTCGCGCTGCTCCAGACTGCGCGCGATGCCCTGCTGCAGACGGTCGACGATCCCGCGCGGCGTACCGGCGGGCGCGACGATGCCGTGCCATTGCGTGACGACAAAGCCGGGGATGCCGGCTTCGATCATCGTCGGCACGTCGGGCAGCATCGCCGTGCGTTGCGTGGTCGTCACGGCGAGCGGGCGCAACAATTTCGAGCGCATGACGCCGGCGAGCGATGCCACGCTTGAAATCGTGAGCGGCGTGCGGCCGGCGATCAGATCCGGAAACGCCGCGCCCACACCCTTGTACGGCACGTGCACGAGCTTGATGCCCGCCATCGACGCGAACAATTCAGTGGCAAGCTGTTGCAAAGTCGCGACGCCCGACGTGGCATAGCCCAGCTTGTCCGGGTTGGCTTTCGCGTGCGCGATAAATTCGCTCACGGAATTGACCGGCAGTTGCGCGGACACGGCCAGCACGTACGGCGAAGCGGCGACCTGGGAGACCGGCGCGAAGTCGCGGAACATGTCGTAATTGGTCTTGTTCAGCTCGGCGTATATCACCTGGCTCACGCTGAAGATCGCGAGCGTATAGCCATCGGGCGCTGCACGCGCGGCGATTTCCATGGCGATGGAACCGCTGGCCCCGGGACGGTTGTCCACGACCACGGCCCGGCCAAGGTTATCGGTGAGCGCCGGCGCAATCATGCGCGCGACGACGTCGAGGCCACCGCCCGGCGCATTGGGTGTCAGCACGCGAATCGGCCGCGCCGGATAGCTTTGGGCGACGGCGGTCGCCGCGAGCGGCAACAGTATCAGCGCGACGCCGCATAGCGCACAGCGCAGGGTGTTACGGGACGCGCACCCGCTCGCCAAATAAAAATCCATCGCTCTCCTCCTCGCCGCAAACGCATGGCCGGCGTGATTTTTCATTATACAATCGCGTCCATCACTCGAACTCTTATTGGGGAGACGCATTTTGGATCACGGAATCTGTATCGCGTGGTACAACCTGCCGGACAAAAGCCGCGACGCCTATCTCGAGTGGCTGCACGGCAGCTACATACCGAAGCAATTGGAGCGCCCCGGCATCACGTGGGCGGCGCATTACGCTTCCGAATCCAACGTCAAGCTCTCCGGGGCGAAAGGCCGCCTCTCCAACGTCAAAGACAATTCCGTGCCCACCGGCGACCGCTACATTCTGCTGCTAGGCGGCGACGATGCGCACGCGTTCGCGCGGCCAACCCAACGCGACTATCACGCCCAATTGCCGGCAGCCGACCGCAAAATGCTCGCCATGCGCCTCGGCGAGCGCGTAAACGTCATGGCCGAGGAGGCACGGGTGCATGGGCCCGCGGCCGCCCAACCGCCGGATAAGATTGCGCTGAGCCCGTGCATCCAGATCGGCAGCTTCAATACGGGCGATCAGGACGACGATGACGTGATGGCCTGGTACGCGCAATGGCGCATGCCCTGCATGGAAAAACTGCCCGGTTGCGTGCGCGTGCGCAAGTATGCGTCGGTCTCAGGCTGGGCGAAGCACGCGATACTCTACGAGTTCACGTCGGTCGAAGCCCGCAACGACAATTTTCTCGAGCACGAGCGCCCGCATCCGGAACAGGAAGCGTGGAGCGACAAGGTGGTGCGCAAGCTCGTCCACGCGCCCGGCTCGCCCAACCTCGCACGGCGCATCTGGCCGGCGTGATCGCTTGAAAAGAATAGTTGCACCGGCGCTGCTCGCATTGAGCTTGCCGGTGTTTGGGCAAACTGCGTATCCGACGAAACCGATCCGGCTGGTCGTGCCGTTCGTGCCCGGCGGCAGCACCGATCTCATCGCGCGCATCATGGGCCAGAATCTGCAGGAGGCGCTGGGCCAGCAGGTGGTCGTCGAGAATCGCGCGGGCGCCGGCGGGAACATCGGCGTCGAGTACGTCGCGAAATCCCCGCCCGACGGCTACACGCTGGTATTCGGCCACGTCGGCACGTTCGGCTTCGGCCCTTCGCTCTATCAGAAGCTGCCGTACGATCCGATCAAGGACTTCGCGCCTATCGTGCTGTTCGCGATGGTGCCCAACATGCTCGTCGTGCATCCCGCGCTGCCGGCGAAATCGGTCAAAGAACTGATCGCGCTCGCGAAAGCACACCCGGGCCAGCTCAACTACGGCTCGTCGGGCAACGGCAGCGCCTCGCACCTGGCGACGGAATATTTCAAGCTGCTCTCGAAAACCAACATAACGGCGATCCCGTACAAAGGCACGGGCCCGCTCGTTACCGACCTGATCGCGGGCCAGACGTCGCTCACGATCAACCGGCGTGCCGCCGCTGTATCCGTTCGTGCAGGCCGGCCGCCTGCGCGGACTGGCGGTCGGCTCGGTCAAGCGGCTGGCGCTGATGCCGGACCTGCCGACGATCGCCGAAGCCGGCGTGCCCGGCTACGAATCGTCGACGTGGTTCGGCCCGCTCGCGCCCGCGAAGACGCCGCGGGAGATTGTCGTTCGGCTGAATACGGAACTCTTGAAAATACTGCAGCGGCCGGATGTGCGCACGCGGTTCGCCGCGGAAGGCATAGAGGCGCTGGGCAGCACGCCCGAGGAATTCGGCGCTTATATCAAGGCGGAAATCGACCGCTGGGGCCGCGTGATCAAGGCGGCGGGGATAACGCCGCAATAGTCGAATCATCGCGCGACGTCGCCCTGATACGATATCTTACCGCGCGTGCTTCTATCCGCGAGAAGACACGCCTTCAGGCGACGCGCTGCGCGCTGCGCCGGGCGGCCGCCTCTGGCGGCAGCGGCACGCCTTCCTGCTCGCAGGAATTCGCAACGTCGCTGATCGTCACCCGCCGCATGTCGCGCACCCAGCGCAAGTCGTCGTAATCGGTGCCGCGGTGCATCGTGCAGCGGTTGTCCCACATCACGAGCTCGTTGGGGCGCCAGCGATGCGTGTAGACGAATTGCCGCTGCGTCACGTGCGCAATCAGCTCGTCGATCAGCGCGCGGCCCTCGGCGTCGGACATGCCGAAAATCTTGCCTGCGTGCGAGGCGACGTACAGCGACTTGCGGCCATTCTGCGGAATCGTGTGCACGAGCATCTGCGGCACGGGCGGCAGGCGCCGCTGCTCTTCCTCGGTGAATTCCGCGAAGCCGCTGCGCCGGCGCGAGTAGGCGATGCAGTGCTCGGCGACGAGTCCATCCAGTTTCTTCTTCATCGCATCGGGCAGCGCATCGTACGCCGCGCGCTGGTCCGCGAATTCGGTGTGCCCGCCGACCGGCGCGACGGTGCGGCCGTACAGCAGCGAGCACAGGCTCGGCAAAAACTTGAACGAGCTGTCGGTGTGCCACAGCCGGTTGCCCATTTTGTACATGCGCTGGCGGCTCGTCTCGCCCCAGATCTTGCCGTCGGCGGCGAGATTCGAAATATCGGCGAACGCGCCGGTGAAGCGGCTCGGCGTCGCCTTCGGATCGAGCGTGCGGTCGGTCTCGACCGGCCCGAACTTCTGCCCGAACGCGAGGTGCTGATCGAGGTTCAGGTCCTGCGCGGGAAAAATCAGCACCGCGTATTTCCAGAACGCCTGCTGGATCGCCGCGAAGTCGTCGGCAGCCAGCGGCTTGGCGAGGTCGACGTCGCCGATCTCAGCCGCAAAATCGGGCGTGACGGGTGAAATGGTTAGGCTCATGACGTAATCTCCTCTGGCTCGCGCAAACTCTATTTGTCCGCGTCCTGCGCTGCGCGCTGCTGCATTTGTTCAACCGATTGGCCGACTTTCTGCTCGACCTGGGACATGGTCTTGCGGCCCTCTTCCACTTCCTGCTTCTTGATCGCCGCGCCCGTCGCTGCGGTGGATGCGGTTTCCACCCCGCAGCCGGCCAGCGCCGCGAGCGTCAATATCATGATCAGCCTGTGCATGCTTTGCTCCCGCATACGTCGTCTGCTGATTTTACGCGCATCATCGCCGTTCGTGCGTTTACTCCTGGCGTATGCCCGCATCCTTGATAACGCGCGCCCAGCGCTGCAGTTCGTCCTCGATTTTTTTACGAAACTGCTCGGGCGTGTTGCCACCGGGCTCCAGCCCGCTCACCGCGAGACGCTCGGCCATGTCCGGCGCCGCGAGCGCGCGGGCGACCTCGTCGTAAAGTCGCTTGATCACGGGCTTCGGTGTCCCTCCCACGGTAACAATGCTGTACCAATTGCTTACATTGACGTCGGGGACTCCGCCTTCGGCAAAAGTCGGCACGTCGGGCAATGTCTTGCTGCGCTGGGGCACCGCCGCAGCAAGAATCTTGAGACGTCCGGCTTTCACAAGTGGCAGGCTGACTGCCGGCGTCGTGATCGTCGATTGAATCTGCCCGGCGACCACGTCGGACATCGCGGGACCGACGCTCTTGTAGGGCACGTGAATCATGTTGATGCCGGCGCGCAGACGGAAAAGCTCGCCGGTCATGTGCGTGCCGCTGCCGCTGCCCGCCGAGCCGATCGCAAGTTTGCCAGGCTGCGCCTTCGCCGCCGCGACGAATTCCTTGAGGCTGCCGGCGTAAGGCAGACCGGGATTGACGACCAGAATGTAAGGCGCCTCGGCCACCACCGAAACGGGATCGAAGCTTTTCAACGCGTCGTATTTCGGGTCCTTGAAGAACGCGATGTTGATGGTGAAACCCGAATCGGCGAGCAGCAGCGTATATCCGTCCGGGGCGGCATTCGCGGCGATCTGGGTGCCGACCAGCGACGCGGCCCCGGGACGATTGTCGACCACCACCGTTTGCCCCATCTGGTCGGTTAGTTTCTGGCCGATCAGCCGGCCGACGAAATCCGAACCGCCGCCCGCCGCAAAAGGAACGATCAGCCTGATCGGTCTGTTCGGATAATTCTGCGCGAAGACACCAGAAGCCCAGAACGCCCATAGTGCCGCCAGAACAATTCCTCGTTTCCCCATCGCGAGAACCTCCGCAGAGTTTAAAAATCAACCGCCCGCCGCGCCGAAGCCGCCGCCGCCCGGCGAGCATACTCTCAGCACGTCGTTCTGTTTGACGCGCACGATTCCTTTGAGCGGCGCAGGTTCGCCGTTGACGAAAATCTGCGTCGGCGCGCCTGGCTCACCGCCGTTCATGCCCTTCGGCGGGAAACGCGAGCGATCACTGAAGATCGAAATGGTCGCGCCGCTTTTCGCGCGCACGCGCAATTCGAAAATCTGGCCGTCGCCGCCGCGGAACTGGCCGGCGCCGCCCGAATTTTCCCGCGTCGATTTGCGCTCGATCAGGATAGGCCCCGTCGACTCCAGAATTTCGACTGACGTATTGCGCGCCGACGACGGAAACGCGATGCACGAGATGCCGTCCTTGTTCGGGCGCGCCCCCATGCCGCCGGCGATGAACATCATCGACGAGAACGGCCGCCCCGCATCGTCCTGGCCGCTGACGACGATGTGCGGCCGCGGCGACGCGCTGTCGGCGAGCAGGCGGTCCGCTATCTGGTCCTTTGCGAGAGCCTGCGCGAGCGTGCCGAACACCGCGGTCGTCAGCAAATGGCCGGTCAGATTGCGGGCGCCAACCGCCGCGGGATAGACCGGATTGAGTATGCAGCGCTCGGGTGCCGTCACCGTGAACGGCCGCAGCATGCCTTCGTTGTTCGGCACCTGCGGATTGATCGCGCAGATCAGCGGGTACACGGTGAACGCGTTGGTGTATACCAGCGGGCAGTTGATCGCGCGCTCGACCTGCATCGACGAGCCCGTATAGTCCATCGCGATATCGCTGCCCTTGATGGTCAGCGTAGCGGCGATTTTGAGCGGCTGGTCGTAGCCGTCGACTTCATACTCGTAGTAATAGCTGCCGTCGGCGATCGCCTCGATTTTGTTGCGCACCGCGCTTTCGGTGAAATTGTGGATTGCGGCGGCGAGCTCGTTCAGGCTATCGAGGCCGACTTCCTCCATGAATGCGTTGAGCCGGTTGGCGGCGACCGTGCACGACGCGATCATCGCGTAGATGTCGCCGATGACCTGGTCGGGCACGCGCACGTTGCGGCGGATGATGTTGAACACGTCGCGATTCGGCTCGCCGCGCTTCATGAGCTTGCAGATCGGAATCTGCAACCCTTCCTCGTAGATCTCGCGGTTTTCCGCCGTCCAGCGCCCGCCCATGTCCGGCGGATGCGCGACCACGCCGCTGAACGCAACGAGCTTGCCCTGTCCGATTGAAGACCGGCGCGACCATGCTGATGTCCTGGAGATGGCCGCTGCCGATCCACGGGTCGTTGGTGATCACAACGTCACCGGGATGCCACCCTTCGTCGTGCATCGCCGCCATGAAATGCCGGATCGTCTTAGGCAGCGTGCCGATGAACGACGGCGCACTCGTCGTCGATTGCGCGAGCGAGTTGCCGTCGCCGTCGAACAGCACGACCGCGTAATCCTCCGCCTCGCGGATAATCGGCGAGAACGCCGTGCGCACGAGCGCGGCGGCCGCTTCGTCGACGAACGAAATAATGCGGCTCCAGGAAATCTCCATGAATATCGGGTCGTCGACGCGGCGCATAAGTAGTCCTTAAAAACCGACCAGCAGATTGAGATACGAATCGACGCTGCACGTCTGACCCGGCCCGATCACTGCCGAGAACTCGCCCGACTGCACGATGGCAGGCCCCTCGAAGCGCGCGCCGGGAAAGAGCTCGTCATGCTGATATATCGCGGTGTCCACGAACCGGTGCCCGTCCGCAAAATACGCGGGCCGCTTTTTCGCCGGTTTCGCCGCGCGCGTTTCGCTTTTCGCCTTGCGCAACTCGAAATGCGCATCATGCGCGACCGCGCGCACGCGGAAATTCACGAACTGAACCGGCGGGCCCTCGAGATGCCGGCCGTACAACTCGTCGTACCCCGCATAAAACGCCTGCACCACCTTATCCGCGTCGAGTTCGCCCGGCGGCAGCGTTATCGTGCATTCGCTGCCTTGGCCGCGGTAGCGCATGTCGGCGGTGCGCACGATGGCCACCGCCGTATCTTTGCCGACGCCGAGATAACCGCGCGCTTCGGCGCTCATCGCGGTCAGCATACGGTCCACGGCAGCCCAATCCACGGCGGCGAGGTCGACGAGATGGCTGCGCACGACTTCGAACGAAAGCGGCGCTGCGAGCAGACCCACCGCCGACATCACGCCGGCATTGCGCGGGATGATCAGATTTTTGACGCCCAGCTTGCGCGCAACCGCCTGGGCGTGCAGCGGACCCGCGCCGCCGAATGCGACAAACGTAAACGAAGCCGGATCCTTGCCCCGCTCGACGAGATGAATGCGCGCGGCCGTCGCCATGTTCTCGTTGGCGATTTCGTGCACGCCCCATGCAACGTCGACCGCGGAGATCCTGAGCCGGGCGGCGAGCCGTTCGGCAGCCGCCTTCGCGCCCGCGGTGTCGAGCGTCATTTCCTTGCCCGCAAAATCCTCGGGATCGAGATAGCCGAGCACGAGATTGGCGTCGGTTACGGTCAATTGTCCGCCGCCGCGCCGATAACACACCGGACCGGGATCGGCGCCCGCGCTGTCGGGCCCGACCTTCAACAGGCCGTGCTGATCGATGCGCGCGATGCTGCCGCCGCCCGCGCCGATTTCAATCAATTCGACGGTCGGCGATTTGATGACGAGCCCGCTGCCCTTTTTGAAGCGATGCAGGCGCGCGACTTCGAGCTGCGACGACAAGGTTGCCGCGCCTTTCGAAACGAGCCCGACTTTCGCGGTCGTGCCGCCCATGTCGAACGAGACCAGCGTATCGATGCCGATCGACGCGCCGAGAAAGCGTGCCGCCTCGACCCCGGCTGCAGGGCCGGATTCCAGCACCTTCACGGGGAAACGCGCCGCCACGTGCTCGTCCGTGAGGCCGCCGCTCGACAGCATGATGTGAAAACGTCCGCCGAAACCCAGGCCGTTGCAGCCCGCGCGTGAGCGAGTCGAGATGATGCGCGGTGACCGGCTGCGCATAAGCGTTCGCGACCGTCGTCGATGCGCGCTCGAATTCGCGGATCTCGGGCTGGATCTCGGACGACAGCGACACGGCAATTCCCGGAAATTCGCGGCGTATCAGCTCGCCGATCGCCTGCTCGTGGCGCGGATTGATATAGGAATGCAGCAGGCACACGGCGATCGCGGCGGCGCCGTCGCCGACCAATGCGGCCACCACGGCACGCGCTTCCGCGAGATCGAGCGGGGTGAGAACGGCGCCCGCCGCATCCATGCGCTCTGTCACTTCGCGGCGCATCGCGCGCGGCACCAGCGGCGGCGGCAGGTCGATGCCCAGATCGTAGATGTCGTAGCGCGTTTCGGTGCCCATCTCGATGATGTCGCGAAAGCCGCGCGTCATGATGAGGCCGGTTACCGCGCCCTTGCGCTCGATCAGCGTGTTGGTGACGAGCGTCGTCGCGTGGATGAAGAGATCGAGATCGGCCGGCGACTTGCCGTGTTTCTTCAGCAGGCGCCGCGTGCCCTCGATGATTGCAATGCTCGGATCGGCCGGGGTGGTCAACAGCTTGCCCGTGGCGATCGCGCCGGTTGCGCCATCGTGCAGCACGAGGTCGGTGAAAGTGCCGCCGACGTCGACCGCCAGCCTGAGAGTGCCCGACATTGAATTTTCGATGCGAGCCGCGTGGAGAATTTGATTGTAGCAAATGCATCTGCTGCTCACCGTCGGCGCATCCCCATGCTCCACGATGGGGCTCGATGCACCATTGTGAGCGCCGCATTGCATTCGGGATTTCGGGCTGTTATCTTCATCGTGCTGTGTCGAGGTTCGTTGGATCGTCAACCGCGTCGAGGCCCCATGAAATTTTTTCCGGCAGTATTGCTTGCGCTGGCGGCAACGCTCGCATCATCGTTCGTGTGCGCGCAGCCTTGCCCCGAAAAAAACATCAATTACTGGCAGGGTTTTCCGCCGGGCGGCGAAGCGGACCAGTCCGCCCGCCACCAGCAGCTGGTGCTGAAGCGCAAATGCCCGGGCATCGAAACCATCGTCCAGTACAAACCGGGCGCGAGCGGCGGGCTCATGTGGGCGCAGATGAACAACCTGCCGGGCGACGGCTACAACGTCGTCGGCCTGACCCTGCCGCACATCGTGCTGCAGCCGCTGGAAGGCCAGGTTCAGTACAAGACCGAAGACCTCACACCGATCTACTGGTTTCGTTACATGCCCGACGCCATCGTCGTGCCCGAGCAAAGCCCCATCAAGACGTTCCAGGATCTGATCAGAATGGCGAAGGAACAGCCGGGCAAGCTGACGCTCGCAGGCTCCGGCAGCAATTCAGCCAATCACGCGGCCCATGAAAAACTCGCCCTCATCACGGGTATCCAGACCACCTACGTGCCCTACAAAGGTACTGGCGACCTGGTGCCCGCGGTATTGGGCGCGCAGGTCACGGGCGCCATGGCGTACTCCGCGTTCGCGGTGAACAACAAAGGCCGCGTGCGCGCGCTCGCGGTCGCGATGGAAAAGCGCAGCCCCCAATTGCCCGACGTGCCGACGTTCCGTGAACTGGGCATCGACTGGGTCGACGGTGGCTACGGCGGCATCGGGGTGCCGAAATCGACACCCATGGACGCGCGGCGGCGCCTGTCGGAGCTATGGAGCGTTCTCAACAACGATCCGGAAATGAAAGAACTCGCGACCAAGGCGGGCTTCGACCTGATCGACATCAACATCGACAAAGTCGATCAGTTCATGAAGGAGCGCATGCAGGCCTACCTACCGGTCGCGAAGCGCATGGGACTCGTTAAATAGAAAATCGCCCACGGGCGCGGCGCGGCACCACCGGCGGTTGGTGTAAAGTTGGGGCTAGTTCACTATCCGAGTCCCGCCATGACACTCGAACTTGCGGTCGACAACAAGCCCAGCCCGGCAGCACCCGCGCAAGCTTTTTCGCGCACGATTGCCGAATTCGTGCAGGACGTCGACCACGCAGCGCTGCCGGCGCGGTTGCGTGACTTCGCGCGCTTTCACATGCTCGACGTAGTCGGAACTTCGCTGGCCGCCACCAAGTTTGAATTCGCGCAGCGCGCGCTGAACGGACTCGCAGCGATGGCCGACGGCGGCTCCGTGTCAGTCATCGGCATGGGCGCCACTTTGCCGCTGAAAGACGCCGTGATCATGAACGGCATACTCGCGCACGGGCTCGATTACGACGATACCCATCCGGGCGGGCCGGTGCATCCGAGTTCCTCGGCCTTCCCGTGTGCGCTGGGCCTCGCCGAATTTCTCGATCGCAGCGGCAAGGATCTGCTCACCGCCTACCTGATCGCAGTCGAAATCTCGACCCGCTTCGGCATCGCGACCAACGGCGCCTTGCTCAAGTCGGGTTACCACACCACTGGCGTCGCCGGGCACATGGGCTGCGCACTCGGCGCGGGGCACTTGATGCGCTTGAATGTCGAACAGCTCGTGTACGCGCAGGGCCTTGCCGGCAGCACGGCATCAGCGCTCGCCGAGCATCGGGCCGACGGCGCATGGAACAAGCGCTTTCATCCCGGCTGGGCCGGCGCCGGCGCAATAACCGCCGCGAGCCTCGCGCGCAGCGGTTTTATCGGCACCGGCAAAATATACGAAGGCCAGGACGGCTTGTTCCGCAGTCATGCCGGCACTCATCTTCCGCTGGTGATGCCCGCCGCGCTGGTCGACGGGCTCGGCACGACCTGGCGCGCGGAAGAAGTCGCGGTCAAGCCGTATCCGGTGTGCCACATGCTGCACGCGTGCATCGATTCGGTGCTCGCGCTCAAGCGGCAGCACGCCATAAAAGTCGACGACATCGCGGAAATCCGCGCGCTGCTGCATCCGGCGGTCTTTCACAGCGTGTGTGAAAACCCGGAGCTGCGGCGCCAGCCCGCGAGCGACTACATCGCGAAATTCAGCGTCTACTACACGCTCGCGGCGGCGCTCCTGCGCGGGCGCTGCGGCTTTGCCGAGCTCGAGAGCGAATCGCTCAACGATCCCGCCATCCTCGCGCTGGCGGCGCGCGTGACTTACGATGCCGATCCTGATTCGCTGTACCCCGAATATTTTTCCGGCGGCGCCGTCATCACGCTCAAGAACGGCAAAACGGTAAAGCACGTCGACAAGATCAACCGCGGCGCGGGCGAGCGCGCATTGAGCGGCGATGAGATCAGTGCAAATTTCTGGAAAACGCGGAACTCGTGACGACACCGGCGCGCGCCCGGCAGATCCGCGATCTCGTGCTCGACATCGAGCAGTTGAGCGCGCGCGAGCTGGCGAAGGCGCTACACCGTCTTTAGCTCGACCTGCTAGTCAACCGCTGCGCGCGATCCTCGCCGCGGCCGTAGCCGCGCGCGGCTCGCTCAACGAACGCAAAAGACTGCCGCGGTCGCTGATTTTGGGGTCAACGCCGAGCGCAGCGAATGCCTGCCAGGCGCACGCCTGGTTAACTCCATAAACGGGCTTGCCGATGTCGCGCTCGAGCAGGTCGAGGACTTCGAGCGCACGCACCTGCGTGCACGCGATGAACGTCGCCTCCGCTTTCGCATGGTCGAGCGTTTTTGTCTTGGCATAGATATCGGCAGGCTCGATTTTCGCGTGATCGAACATGTCGAGCATGTCGAATGTCGCGAGCTCGACGACTTCGATGCCACACGCCGCCAAAAACTGCTTGAGCCGCTCGTTGGTCGTTTGCACGTACGGCGTCACGACGTTCACCCGCCGGATGCCGTTGGCTTTGAGGCAATCCGCCATCGCGCCCGCCGCAGTGACCGCCGGCGCGTTGACGATAGCCGAGAGCTCGCGCTTCACGCGCTCGTTGCCTGCCGGCCCTTCATAAAAGCTGCTGCTCGTGCAGCCCCAGACGACCACGCCGGGCTCGCCCTTCGCAACTTCCGCGGCCGCGGCCAGGCTCGCCGCTTCCATTTCGCGCAGCGCCTCGGGCGTGCCAGCGCGCTCCGTCGGCACCCGCGTGGTGTGCACCGATACGCCCGGCGGCACGAGCTGCCAGAATTCAGGCTCCATAACGGTATTGATAGCCGTTGCGAGCAGGCCGATGCGGCCGCGCCATCCGTACATCCTGAGGTCCCCTGCGGAAAGATGTTAAAACGTGCCAGCCGCCAATATACCGCGCGGCGCGTTTGCCGTCTTAAGCGTGGAATGAAGTGGATCGCGACCGGCCGCCGCCGGCCCGCCGCGCAATTTATTTGCGCACGCGCGTCGTCGAACAGCGTTATCCCGCGGCGCTGCAGGCGGGAGCCTTATCAGCAGGAGAGAGGGGGAAGAAGCTCTGAACGCCTCACGGAGGCCCGCCGGCGGCGAAGCGCAAATGCGAGCACTGCCAGCCCCAACGTGGTCGAAATCGTTATCGACGGTTCAGGTACTGCTGCGGTGACGGCAATATCCAGCAGTGCTACGGATGCGCCTATCGTGCCGACGAGAGTACCCGCGCCGGTCGCTAAATTAACGGTAAACAAAGACGACGTCGCCGCCCCGGGCGCTGTGAGCGATGCGAATGCCGTGCCGGTAAGGCCGGAAATATCGAAGCCCACCAGATCGGACGTATTAAAGCCCAGCGCGCCCACCGTATTCAGCGTGCCGTTATTGGGCGGATTTTGGGTCGCGAGAATATCGAGGTTCGAATCGATGTCGTACAGCGTAGTCGTTGTCGCTCCGGAGAAATTGTTCGTGTATGCCGAACCCACTATGCGGGGAGTCGCGCCGACGTTCGGATCGCCGGCGGCATAAGCGAGCGCGGAATCGGTCGCGGCGAGCGTCCCATCGTTCGGGTTGAGGCGCAGATTCTGAGTCGTAGTGGAGGTCACCCGAATCCGGTCGACCGTGGGATTAAAATCGAAGCCGAAAGCGGTGCCGCTCAGGGTAAATGCGCCGCTGCTTCCTACCTGCGTTGCCGCACCCGTGACCGTATTGATGACGTATAAGTGGCTTGCGCTGCCCAGGCCATAGAGCTGTCCGGTTGCCGGCCGCCGGTCGATGGCAACCAGGAATTCGCCGGCGCCCAGGCCGGTAATGGCGACAGGCGCGCTGACGGCGCCGGGCGTTGCGCTGTCGAAGGTCACCAACGTATTGGTGACGGTCAGTCCGGTAACGAGTTCTGCGCTCGCCATTGGCGCGCCTGCACACAGCGTTCCGAACACCAGCGTCATGCCGATTCTGGTCAGATTCATCGCGGTTTTTCCTTGCCTGGTTGGTCAGCTCGTATTGCGGATAGCGGCCGGGCCCTGCACGATTCGTGCTTGATTCATCGACCGTTTCAGTCCAAGGGCTCAATCAGGGAAGCTACGTCATGAGCCCGCCGAACGACAAGTGAAGAAATGTCCTGGGTCAAACCGCCCAGGACAACTTAACCCGCTCTATCTAAAAAGGCGCAATACTCAAATGCCGCTTAAGCGAATTGCCAAAGGATGAACGCCATGGACGCCCTTTTCGACGGACAGGATGAAAAACAACAGGCGCTGAGCCGGATCAAGTGGATTGCGACAAGCTTGTTCGTGCTCGTAACCGTGGTCTACCTTCTCGCGCGCGTGTTCGAGCGGCGCTATCCGGCGCTCGCCGTGGTGGCCGCTTTTGCGGAAGCCGCGATGGTCGGCGCGCTGGCGGACTGGTTTGCGGTCGTTGCGCTGTTTCGCCATCCCCTCGGATTGCCCATCCCGCACACCGCAATCATTCCCCGGAACAAGGGCCGGCTGGCCGGCAACCTCGGCGCTTTCATCGCGAGCAACTTCCTCGGCACCGACACCATCCTGGCCCGCATCCGCGCCTTCAATCCGGCGGCGCGGCTGGCCGGGTGGCTGGTCAAGCGCGACTGCGCGCAAATCGTCGGCGACTACGCGGCACACGGCATGCTCTTCTGGCTGGCCGCGGTCGAGGACTCGCGCGTGCAGCGCTTTATCCACGACATTGTCACGGCGCGGTTGAAGTCGATCGATCTGGCGCGAACGAGCGGCGAACTCCTGGACGTCCTGACCCGGCACGGCCGTCACCAGCAATTGCTGAATCGGCTGCTGCGCGTGGCCGGCGCATTGTTAGGCCGCAAAAACACGCGCGCGCTGCTCGCGGAGCTCATCGAGAAGAATCTGAACGCGATGCTGCGAACGCTGAACTTCAAAAACGTGATCGGCCATTACGTGGCGCGCAAGCTCGTGGTAGGACTCGCGCGCTTCCTGCAGGAAGTCGCCGCCGACGATCAGCATGCGTTTCGACGCAAGTTCGACGAGTTCGTGCGGGACCTGATCGTCAAGCTCAAAACCGACCCGCAGTTCCGGCTCAAAGGCGAGCAGATCCGCGACCAGGTACTCGCGAGCCCGGAAGTGGCCGACTATCTGAAAGGGATCTGGCTGCAGCTGCGCGACTGGCTCAAGAGCGATCTCGCCGGCCCGGATTCGAACATCAAGGCCCAGATCGCCTCACTGGTGCTGGATATCGGCGGGAAGCTCGACGCCGATCCGCAGATGCAGCAATGGATCAACGAAGCCATCGAGCGCATGGCGACGTCACTGGTCGAGCAAAACCGGGACAAGGTCGGTAAATTCATTGCCGACCAGGTGGGCGCCTGGGACGACCGCCACATGGTTCAACAGGTCGAGCTCAATATCGGCAAAGACCTGCAGTACATCCGCATCAATGGCACGCTCGTCGGCGGACTGGTCGGTTTACTGATTTTCGGATGCAATCGACTCCTTGCGGTATAAAGCAACGCAGATGCGTGCCCACCTGACAACATTCGCCGCTGCCAGCGCGCTGCTGGCAGCGGTTGCCGGTGCACAGAGTTATCCAGTGCGTCCGGTCCGCGTTATCGTGAATTTTCCGCCCGGGGCTGGCGTCGATATCGCGACGCGCATAGTCACGGCGAAACTCGGCGAGACGCTCGGCCAGCAATTCGTGATCGACAATCGCGCGGGCGCCGCGGGCAACATCGGCGTTGAGCTCGCCGCGCGCGCCGCACCGGATGGGTATACGCTCCTGAGCGGGACGGCCGCCATCGCAATCAGCCAGACGATCTTCAGCAAAATTTCGTACGATCTCAATCGCGACTTCGCGCCGGTCGCGATGATCGCTTCCGCGCCTTTCGTGCTCGCGGTGCATCCGGCGCTGCCGGCGAAAACATTGCAGGAAGTCATCGCGCTGGCGAAAGCCAGGCCCGGTCAATTGACGTACGCAACGCCCGGCACCGGCAGCTCGCCGCACCTCGCGTTCGAGCTTTTCAAGATGCAGGCGGGCATCGACGTGCTGCATGTGCCCTACAAAGGCATGGTGCCGGCGGTGACCGACGTCATCGGCGGCAGCGTATCGATGACGCTCGGCAATACGCTCACGGTGATGCCGAACGTGCGGAACGGCCGTTTGCGCGGCATCGCCATCACGACCCCGGCTCGCAGCGCGATCGCGCCTGAGCTGCCGACCTTCACTGAAGCCGGCGTGCCCGGTTTTCAATCCGGCACCTGGTACGCGATCCTTGCGCCTGCCCGCACGCCGCGAGATATTGTCGCCCGCTTGAATTCTGCCGTCGCAAAAATCGTGCATCTGCCCGACGTGAGCGCCAAACTGCTCGCGCAGGGCGCCGAGCCGCTCGATGCTACGCCCGAGCAGATGAGTCAGTTCCTGCGCGACGAGATCGCCAAATGGGGCAAAGTCGCGAAAGCGTCGGGCGCGAAATTCGAATAGGCCTGCCTCGATTTTGCCGTGCGCCTCATCGCCGCCGGGATCAAGCGCGACGAACACTTGACGCGTATGCTGATTGACTATCACTTGCGATCCCGCAGATACTCTCGAAAACAATTAATCTCGCTGTCTGGAGGAAGATCGCCATGCCGTACTGCCGCGTCTTGCTCGACTCTGTTCGCACTTTGCGCGACGTTCCCAGTTGCTGCGCAGAACTATCCGGCGAAAACCATCCGCCTCGTGTCGCCATTTCCGCCGGGCGGCAGCGTGGACGTCGTCGGCCGGATCCTGGCTGCGAAGCTGACCGAGAATCTCGGGCAGCAGGTGATCGTGGACAACCGCTCGGGCGCATCCGGCATCATCGGCACGGAGCTCGTCGCCAAGGCGCCGCCCGATGGTTACACGCTGCTCATCAACACGCTCCCGCTCGTGACGAACGAATTCCTGATGCCGCGCATGCCCTACGACCCGATACAGGGATTTCGAGCCGATCTCGATGGTGACGTCTTCGCCGTCGCTGGTCACGGTGCATCCGTCGGTGCCCGCGCGCTCGGTCAAGGAATTGATCGCGCTCGCCAAGTCAAAGCCGGGCCAGCTCAATTATTCCGCGGCCGGTGTCGGCACCAATCCGCATATTGCCGGCGAACTCTTCAATTTGCTCGCGGGCGTAAACATCGTCGCCGTGCAGTTCAAAGGCGGCGGACCGGCGGACATTGCCGCACTCTCCGGCGAAGTCGCCGCCACGTTCGGCAATATTTCGCAGGAAGTCGAATACGTGAAGTCCGGCCGGCTGCGTGCGCTGGCGGTGACGAGCGCGACGCGCAACTCCGCTCTGCCGGAACTGCCGACCGTCATCGAGGCCGGGCTGCCGGGCTATGAGTTCCTTACGTGGCACGGCATCCTTGCGCCCAAGGGCACGCCGGCGCCGATCGTGAAATTGCTCAACGAGCAATTGAAGAAAATCCTCACCGGGCCCGGCGAGGCGAAACTCTGGCAGGACCGCGGCCTTGACGTCATCGCGAGCTCGCCCGAAGATTTCGCGGCGCGTCTCGTTAACGAGCGCAAGAAGTGGGGCGACGTGATCAAGAAGCGCGGGATCAAAGCCGAGTAAAGACTCACCGAACGAAGAGGCGACTCATGGGCGCGATGGTAGACGGCAAGGTAGTCGTGGTGACGGGCGCGGGCGGCGGGATCGGGCGCGAAATGGCGCTGGCAATGGCCGCCAGCGGCGCGAAAGTGGTCGTGAACGATCTTGGCGTGTCGCTGACGGGCGAAGCGGCGGACGAAACCGCCGCCGAAAAAGTCGCGCGCGAGATCCGCAACGCCGGCGGCGAAGCGGCGATAAGCGCCGACTCGGTTTCGACCTGGTCGGGCGCGGAGAAGATCGTTCAGTGCGCGCTCGACAATTTCGGCCGAATCGACGCGGTCGTCAACAATGCCGGCAATCTGCGCGATCGCATATTCTTCAAAATGAGCGAAGAGGAATGGCGGGCGGTGGTGAATGTGCACCTCGACGGTAGTTTTTTCGTGAGCCGTGCGGCCGCGAACCACATGCGCACGCAGAATTCGGGGGCATTCGTTCACATGACTTCGACCTCCGGCCTGATCGGCAACTTCGGCCAGGCGAACTACTCGGCCGCCAAGCTCGGCATCGCCGCGCTGTCGAAGAGCATCGCGCTCGACATGTCGCGCTTCAACGTGCGGTCGAACTGCATCGCGCCGTTCGCGTGGAGCCGCATGACGAGCTCGATTCCCGCCAACACGCCGGAGGAAAAGGTCCGCGTCGAGAAGCTCAAGAAGCTGGAAGCACGCAAGATCGCGCCGATGGCCGTCTATCTGGTGAGCGATGCGGCAAAAGAAGTGACGGGTCAGATCTTCGGCGTGCGCGCGAACGAGATCATGCTTTTCAGCCAGCCGCGGCCGATCCGGTCCGTGCACCACACGCCGGAATGGACGCCTGAAGCGATCGCCGAAATTGCGGTGCCCTCGATGCAGAAATACTTCTACCCGCTCGAGCGCTCGCCCGACGTGGTGTCCTGGGATCCGATCTAGACGCTGGCGCTAAGCGAGCCGGTCGGGAACCGGCGCCCCGCTGAAATGCGCGCGCAGGTTAGCCAGCAGCGTTGCGCCGCGATGCTCGCGGATTTCGCGCGTCGACGAGCCGATATGCGGTGCCAGCACCACCTGCTCCATGGTCAGGAGCTCGGCCGGCACGCGCGGCTCGTCCCAGAACACCTCGAGTCCCGCACCTGCGATGCGGCCGTCTTTCAACGCCTGGATTAGCGCCACCTGGTCGACGATTCCGCCGCGCGCGACGTTGACGAGAAATCCCTGCGGACCGAGCGCATCGAGAATCCGTGCATTCACCGATTTACGCGTTGCGGGCGTCTCGGGACAGGTCACTATCAGGCAATCGGACGCCTTCGCAATATTCAGAAGATCGGCATGGTACGGATGCATTACGCCCGGTTTCTCGCGCGGACCGTGATAGCACACGGACATGCCAAACGCCGCAACGCGCTTGGCCACCGCGCTGCCGATTCCCCCATAGCCAATGATGCCGCAGGTCTTGCCACGCAGATCCGTGCTCATGGGAAACGCGCCGGCGGGCCATTTGCCGGCGCGGATGAAACGATCGGCCTCGCCGATGCGACGCATCACTGCAATTAGCAATCCAACGGCAAGGTCGGCGACCGCGTCCACCGTCCAGTCCGGTGTATTGGTGACGACGATGCCGCGCTCTTTGGCGGCGGCGAGAGGAAGCGAGCCGTGTGACGTGCCAAAACATCCAATGACTTCGAGTTTCGGCAAGGCGTCGATATCCTCGCGTTTGCAGCCCTTGAGTCCCGTGGTCACCATGCCGCGAACGTTCGGCGCAACCTGCGCGAGCAACGCCTGCGGATCGCGCGCTTCCCATAACTTGTGCAGGACGTAATCGCGCTCGAGCGCGGCGAGCGTCGGCTGGATAGAACGGCGTCAGTGCAAGCAGCTCCGGTTTCATGGCGTTCAGGATTTTTCGCCGAGCAGTTCCAGCGCATTGAGGCCGTAGAATGCGGTCGCGCTGCGCCGGGGTGAGCCCTTTGACTGCATCGATCATCGCGATGGGATCGTCTTCCGCCATGTCGAACGGCGCGTCTGTGCCTACTGTCACGCGGTCGGCGCCAACTTTTTCGATCAGGTAGCGCAGCGCATCGGCGTCATGCGTGAGCGCGTCGAAATAAAAACGGCGCAGCAGCTCGGCGGGCGAATGCTTCGTGTAAGCGCGCGCTTCCTTGCGCACCTTGTAGCCGTGCGCCAGGCGTCCGATCTGGTACGGCAAATGGCCGCCGCCGTGCGCCAGAATCATTTTGAGTTCGGGCATCGCATCGAGCGCGCCGCTGAACATCAGATGCGCCGCCATCAACGCGGTATCGAAAGGCATCGCCGCGGTGTTGCCGAGGTAATAGCAGCCGAGATCGGGCGGCAGGTCGCCGGCAATGTACGGATGCGCGAAGATGAAGACGCCGAGTTCCGCCGCGCGCTTCAGCACGGGACGAAATTTCTGCGTCCGCCAGCAATTCTCCCTTTACGCGGCAGCCGAGCTCGATCGAGCGAAAACCATGCTCTTTGACGACGCGCTCGAGTTCCGCGATCGCGGCGTCCGCATTCTGCAGCGGCAAGGTCGCCATGCCGCGGAGCCGGTCGGGCCGCGCGGCCGCCATGCGCGCGATGCCGTCGTTCATGACGCGGCACGCGGCGAGGCCGGCGTCGGCAGAGAGCCAGTAGAAAAATACGACGGGCGTCACCGAGATCACCGAAATGTCGATGCCCTTGCGGTCCATGCCTTCGACTTTCGCGTCCGCGTCGAAGAATTCCGCGTAAATCGGTGTGCCGTGCTTGTCGTCGCGCACGAACTTTTCCGCGTCACCCGTGCCTTCGACACGCATCTGGTAATCGCGCGGGTTTTTGCGGATCAGCTCGATCAGCTCCCGCGGCAGCACGTGGCTGTGCACGTCGATGCGTTTTACTTTACCTGCCATCCGTTCTCCAATCCGTCACCGCCATGCTTCATTCGCCTTTGATGCCCGCTTCCTTGATCACCTTGTCGAAGCGCGCCGCTTCGCTGCGGATAAAATTGCCAAACTCCTCCGGCGTGCTGGTCAGCGGCTCGACACCGGCCTGGGCGAGCCGCGGTTTCATATCGGGCGCGGTTACCGCTTTGATGAGCTCGGCGTTGAGCCGGTTGATGATCTCGCGCGGGGTGCCTGCCGGGGCGAGCATTCCGTACCAGACGCTGATGTCGAAATTCGGAAAGCCCTGCTCGCGCGCGGTCGGCACGTTCGGCAGATCGGGCATGCGCTCTGGCGACAGCACGGCCAGCGCGCGCACGCGGCCGGACTGAATTTGGCCAAGCGCCGCCGGCGCCGCCAGCACTTCCATGTCGACCTGCCCGCTCGCGAGCCCGATCAGCGCGAGGCCCGAGCCTTTGTATGGCACGTGCACGATATTGAGTTTCTCGAGGCTCTTCAGTAGCTCCGGCGCGAGATGCGTCGTGGTGCCGATGCCGCCCGAGCCGTAGTTGAGCTTGCCCGGGTTCTTGCGCGCGATCTGGATGAATTCCTTGAGCGTCTTCGCCGGCACCGACGGATGGATGACGAACACGTTGCGGACCGCGCCCACCAGCGCAATCGGCGCGAGGTCCTTCCATGGGTCGTAATTCAGTTTGCCGTAGAGCAACGGGCTCAGTGCAATCACCGGCGAGCTCAGGACGATCGTATAGCCATCGGGCGGCGCCTTCGAAGCGATCTCGAGACCGACGTTGCCGCTGGCGCCGGGCCGGCTGTCGGCCACGACCGATTGCCCGATCTGCTCGGCCACCTTGGCCGCGACCAGCCGCCCGACGATGTCGGTGGGCCCGCCCGGCGGAAACGGCATGATCATGCGGATGGATTTAGAGGGATACGTTTGCGCGAATGCGGCACCCGTCACCAGTGCGGACAACGCGATTGCCAGCATGCCGAGCGCGGCACGCGATAAACGATACATAGGAAACTCCGCTCAGTAATGCGACTTGAAGCTGATCGCGTCGCGATAGGCGAGATCTTCGAGATCGATGTACGACCGCTTGGTTTCCTTGTCCACGGTGTACTGGATCTTGCGGTTGGTTTCGGTCGTCGCGCGGATGTCGAGCAGCTCGAGCGACTCCTTGACCTCCCATTCGTGCGCGCCCGCGATGCCGGCCGGCGCGTAGATCATGGAGCCGGGGCCGACTTCGAATTCCTTGCCTTCGATGTTGCGCACGGTCGCATGCCCGGAAATCACGTAGTAGCACGCTTCGATCGGGTGCCAGTGCAGCTGCTCGTAGGTGCCGGGCTTGTACGTGGCGCGTCCGAGCCGCACGCGATCGGTCTCGCGTATCTCGGGCCAACCGATCATGCGCTGATAAGTCTGCCCATCAGTCACGCCGCGCCGCCCGGGGCAGTCGGCCTGGTTGATCACCGTCAATGTCGCTTTAACTTCCATGTCAAATTCTCCTCGTTGCGAATTTGTGTCCTGCGCGTACTTTACCCGACATCAATCCGGCGCAAGCTTCGCGGTGGTAACGACCTTCTTCCACTTCGCGATTTCCTGGCGAAACGTCGCGTCGAATTCCTTCGGCCGGGTGCCCGCGGGCTCGACGCCGACGGCGCTCCAGCGCTCTCGCATATCGGGCGCCTGCATGATGCGAATCGACTCGGCGGCGATTTTTTCGATGATCGGCCGCGGCGTGCCGCGCGGCGCGAATAATCCGTACCAGACGTCGACTTCGTAGCCCGGCACGCCTGCCTCGGCGATCGTCGGCACGTCGGGCAACTGCGGTGAGCGCTTGAGCCCGCTGGTCCCGAGCGGCCTCACCTTGCCCGCCTTGATCATCGGCAGCTGCACCGGAATACCGCCCATATAGATCGAGATCTGGCCGCCGATCAGATCGTTCATCGCCTGCGGCCCGCTCTTGTACGGAACGTGCACGATATCCACACCCGCCATCAGCTTGAAGAGTTCGCCCACCATCTGATCCGAACTGCCGGTGCCGCCGCCGGAGCCGAAGCTCAGCTGCCCGGGCTTTGCTTTCGCGAGCGCGATCAATTCCTTCACCGAGTTGACGGGCGACGAAGGCACTCACCGTCAACACGTTGTTGCGTGACGAGAGCTGCGTGATCGCGTCGAAATCGCGCAATGCGTCGTACGAAAGCTTCTTGTAGAACGACGGCGCAATTGAGAAAGAGCTCGATGCGAACAGGATGTTGTAGCCGTCGGCGGCGGACTTGGCGACGAGATCCGCGCCGAAATTGCCGCCCGCGCCGGCGCGGTTGTCGACGATCACCGTCTGGTTCCACGCTTCAGTGAGCTTCTGCGCGAGCACGCGGCAGACGATGTCCATGCTGCTGCCGGCGCCGATCGGCACCACGATGCGCACGGGCTTCGTTGGATAGTCGGCGGCGACCGCTGTGCAACGTGATTGATGCGAAAAGGGCCGCGATGGTTCTCTTGCATGTCGTCAATCCGGTTTCACTCCCGCTGCTTTGAACACCTTGCGGCGCATGACGATCTCCTCGCGCACGAGCTTGTCGAACTCCTGCGGCGTCGATGGTTTCGGAACGGCGCCCGTGTTGAGTATCTTTTCGGCGACGTCCGGCAGCTTGAGTATGCGCGCGACTTCGGCCGCCATTTTATTGATGACCGCGCGCGGCGTTTTCGCCGGCGTAAAAATTCCGTACCACCCGTCGTATTCGAAGCCCGGCAGCGCCGCTTCGGCGACCGTCGGCAACTCGGGCAACAGCGCCATGCGTTCGCGCGTCGTGACCGCCAGCGCGAGCAGGCGTCCGCTTTTGACCAGCGACATCACCGGCAGCACCGGCGCCGTCATGAACTGGATGCGGCCGCTGATCACGTCGTTGATCGCTTCGGGCGTGCCGCGGTAAGGCACGTGGACGACGTTGATGCCGGCCGCGAGCTTGAAGAGTTCGCCCGCGTAATGCGTGCCGCTGCCGATGCCCGACGAGCTGAAATTCAACTGTCCCGGCTTTTGCTGCGCGAGCGCGATCAGCTCCTTGACCGATTTGATGCCGAGCGCCGGCGCCACCACGACGACGAGCGGCGTGCTCACGACTTGCGTTATCCCGGCAAAATCCTTCACCGAATCGTACGGCAGCTTGTCGTAGAGCGCCGCACTCCCGGCGAATCCCGACGACGTCAGCATCATTGTGTAGCCATCGGGCGCTGCGCTCGCGACGATGCTGCCCGCCACCGTGCCGCCGGCGCTCGGCCGGTTGTCGACCACGATTTGCTGGCCCCAGCTCTCGAGCAGCTTGGGCTGGATTAAGCGCGCGAGAATGTCGCTCGCACTGCCGGGCGTGAACGGCACCACCATGCGGATCGGTCCAACCGGGTAAGTTTGCGCCGCACTGTTCGCGGCCAGCCCCGCCGCGAGCAGCGCGCCCGCGAGCGCCGTCATGCGCCTGTGTAAATTCACGTTTTCTCCTCGGACCGGTGCGCTGAATCGCTGTGACGATCAGCTTTGTCTATGATGACATAGTACGCGAGAAGGCGGACAACGCGTCCGCGCTTCCCCTGATCATTGCTATGATTGCGCCGGCAGCCGGCCCGTGATTGAAAAATGGAGGAGCGCTCATGAAAACGTTCGTTGACAGCGTGCTGGGTGCGGCTGTCCTTTCGATCGCAATTGCGTTGCCGCTTGCAGCAGCCGAGCCGCCATACCCGTCGCATCCGCTGCGTATCATCGTGCCGTTCGCGCCCGGCGGCGCGTCCGACGTGGTGGGACGCCTGCTCGCGCACAGACGGTCGTCGACAATCGCGCCGGTGCCGGCGCCGACGCGAGCAGTGAACAGGGGCCCGCTCGCGCGATGTGAGCGTCCGTGAGTCGGATGACGTGCCGTCGAATCGCGTCTGCGGCACGCGTCTCCGGGTCGCATCCCAACGGGGTCCCCTGCTCCGCCCTTCGACGGTGTATCGGCATCGGGCTGGCCGCGAAGGCGCAGCCCGACGGCTATACGTTGCTCGTCGCGAGTTCGGCCTTCGCCGTCAACCCGTCGCTGTATGCGAAAGCGCCCTACGATCCGTTCCGCGATTTTCAGCCGATCACGTGCGTAGGCAGTTCGCCGAACATACTCGCCGTGCATCCGGCGTTTCCGGCGAAGAGCGTGAAGGAGCTGATCGACCTCGTGCGCGCTCAGCCGGGCAAGCACAACTATGCATCGACGGGCACGGGCACGACGCCGCACCTATCCGGCGAGATGTTTCGTCTTGCGTTCAAGCTGGACCTCAACCACATCCCGTTCAACGGCGCCGGGCCGGAGCTGCAGGCGATGGTGTCCGGACAGGTGCCGGTCGGGTTCGCATCGGTACCGAGCTTTGCGCCGCAGGTCAAAGCCGGACAACTGCGCGGCCTCGCGGTCACCGCCGATCAGCGCACCGCCGTGCTGCCGGATGTCCCGTCGATGGGCGAGCTCGGCATAACAGGCATGGCGGGCGACACCTTCCAAGGCCTGTTCGTGCCGGCCGGCATACCCAAGCCCGTCTTCGCGCGCCTGCACAAAGAGATCATGCAGGCGCTGGCCCGGCCCGACGTGCGCGAGCGTCTCGCCGGGATCGGGCTCGAGCCGGTCAGCAACACGCCGCAGGAGTTCGCCGCCCAGGTCAAAGCGGACATCGCGAAATGGCGCAAGGTCATTCAGGAAGTGAACATCAAAGCCGACTGACCGCGGCCTGAACAATTATTCGCGGCGTATTCCCGCGTCCTGCTTCACTCGCGGCGTATTCCCGCGTCCTTGATTACTTTTCTGAATCGCGCGACTTCGGCCGCCATGTGGCGGTCCAGCTCGGCGGGCGTGCTGCCGACCGCTTCGGAGCCGTCCGCGGCGAGCCGCTCTTTGACGTCCGGCGCCTGCAAGCCGCGCGCGATCACCTCGCTCAAACGCTTGACCAGCGCCGCGGGCGTGGCTTTTGGCGCAACGACGCCATACCAGCCGATCGTTTCATAGCCCGGCAGCGTTTCGGCGATCGCCGGCACGTCGGGTGCGGCCGCCGAGCGCTTGAGCGAACTCACGGCGAGCGCACGCACTTTGCCCGCGCGCACCAGCGGCATGCCGGACGTGATGCTCGCAAACACGAGCTGGACCTGCCCGCCCGCGAGATCCGCGAGCGCCTGCGGCGGCCCCTTGTACGGCACGTGCGCAAGCTTGATACCCGCAGCCGAGCAAAACACTTCCGTCACGAGATGATTCGAGCCGCCGATGCCCGTCGAGCCGTAATTGAGCTTGCCCGGCTGCGACTTCGCGAGATCGATGAACTCGCGCACCGTGCGCGCGGGCAGATTCGGCGTCACCGCCATCACGTACGGATTGCGCGAGACCAGGCTCACGCCGGCGAAATCGCGCACGACGTCGAACGGCAGCTTGTCGTCGAAGGCGGTCGCGGACAACTGCGCCACCGCGAGCATCATCAGCGTATAACCGTCAGGCGGCGCTTTCGCGAGCATCTCCGCCGCAATCGCGCCCGTCGCACCGGTGCGGTTATCGACCACCACGCTCTGCCCCAGCGCCTCGGACATTTTTTGCGCGACCGTGCGCGCCGCAAGATCCGATCCGCCGCCGGCGGTGAAGCCCGCGAGCATGCGGATCGGTCGCGTCGGATAGTCGGCGGCGGTCGCATGCGCAATGAATAAAAACGCAAGTGATACCTGCAGGAGTGAGATTTTCATGTTCATCAATGATTTTGTAGCCGCAGATACACGAAGATAAACGTGGATAACGAAAAAAAAGAAACACACTGCGAAACCTTGATTTTCATCTGCGTTTATCTGTGTTTATCTGCGGCCAAATGGTTTTTCAAAAACCTATTCGACCTTCGCGCCGGACACTTTGACGAGCTTGCCCCACTTCTCGTGCTCCGAGCGGATGTATGCAGCGAGCTCGTCGGGCGTGCTGGTAACGATGTTGAAGCCCTGCGCCGCAATCTTGTCGCGCGTCGCCGGCTCGCGCAGGATTTTGCCGATTTCGGCGTTGAGGCGCGCGACCGCTTCTTTGGGCATGCCCGCGGGGCCGACGATGGCGACCCAGTTGCCGAGCTCGAAACCGGGGAATCCCGCTTCTATCATCGATACCGTATCCGGCAATACCGGGTCGCGCTTCGCACTCGTGACGGCGATCGGTCGCATCTTGCCGGCTTTCACGAACGACATCAGGTCGGGCATGTTGTTGAACAGCAGCTCGATGTTGCCGGCGACCAGATCGATCGAGGCCGGGCTGCCGCCTTTGTACGGCACGTGCTGGAGGTCTTTTGCGCCGTACGCGCGCAGCATCTCCGCGGCGAGGTGACCCGGGCGTGCCGATACCCGACGAGCCGTAAGTGAACTTGCGCTTTTGCGAGAGCGCGATGAGATCCCTGGGCCCTTTGATGGGCACCACCGGATGGGCCGCGATCAGCACCGGAATTTCGGCAACGCGCGTGACCGGCGTGAAGTCTTTGAGAATGTCGTAACCGAGCTTCGGATACAGCGTCGCATTGATCGTGTGCGTCGCGCTGATGTTGCCTATGGTATAGCCGTCGGCGGGCGCGCGGGCGATGGCCTCGACGCCGATGTTGGCGCCGCCGCCCGGCCGGTTGTCGATGATGACCGTCTGCCCCATGAGCTCGGTCATGCGCGCACCGATGATGCGCGCGAGGATGTCGTTCGAGCCGCCCGGCGGGAATGCGATGATGTAGCGGATGGTTTTCGCCGGATAGCTTTGCGCAAGCGCAGACGATGCGGCCGCGCCCAGTGCAATCAGCGCGGCACACGCCGCCGCCCGCATCCTGCCATTCATCATGCCGCTCTCCTCCGGTATTTGAGCCGAATGTTATCACTGCGCGTCGCGGCGGCGCGCGGATTTTTCGGGCACAATAATCGAAGCCGCATCCGCCCCATCAACACCCCGAGGAAAGCATGCGCAGCACACTGATCAAAAACGCAACCATCGTGTCGATGGATCCCGCCATCGGCGATCTCGACGGCGGCGACATTCTGATCGACGGTGAAAAAATCGTCGCCGTCGGCCGCCATATCGAAGCCGGCGATGCAACCGTGATCGACGGCCGCGGATACATCGCGATTCCGGGTCTCGTCAACGCGCATATCCACACCTGGGAATTCGCACTGCGCGGCATCGGCGGCAATTGGGTCGGCAGCCGCGACTATCACGCCAATATGCATCAGGGGATGGCCACACGTTACAACGCGCGCGACGTGTACCTCGCGAACCTGCTGGGCTCCTTAAATCAGATCCATCACGGCACGACTACCGTCATGGACTGGTGCCATATCGTCAAAGATGCCGAAATGACCGATGCCGCGATCGACGGCCTCGTCGACGCGGGCATCCGCGCGATGTTTGCGCGCGGCACGGCGAAGCCGCCGATCACGAAGGATGCAACGCCTTATTACAAGATCCCGTATCCGCGCGAGGAGATCCACCGTTTGCGCACCGGGCGCTTCGCATCCGACGAAGGGTTGCTGACGCTGGCGATGGCGATCCTCGGTCCCGACTGGGGCGAATACGACGTCGCGGTGCACGACATCCGGCTCGCGCGCGAGTACGGCCTCATCAATTCGGCGCACTCGTACGGGCGCAAAGGCAAGCGCGTGGTCGAAGACGGATATCCGCGGCTGGCGAAAGACGGGCTGCTCGGCCCCGATCACAATATCGCGCACGGCAACTGCTTCGCCGAAGACGAATTGAAAATCGTGCTCGATGCGGGCTGCACGATCACCGCGACGTGCTTTACCGAGATGCTCAACTACGAGCAGCCGGCGATGATAGGCCGCATGGCGAAGTTCGGCGCGATGCCGTCGATCGGCTCCGATTGCGACCCGTATTTCAACAGCTCGATGCTGTGGGTCATGCGGCACGCGTTCCATCATCAGCGCGAGCTCGACAACCGCAGCCTCTACGCGCTCGGCCAATGGCCGGCCAAGACCCAGCATTCGACGCAGACGCATGACGCGCTGTACTGGGCGACGATGGGCGGCGCGCGCGCGATGAAGCTCGATCACAAGATCGGCTCGCTCACGCCCGGCAAGCAGGCCGACCTCGCTCTTATCGACACGCGCGGCATGAATCTCTTTGGCGCCATGCCCGGCGGCGATCCCGCGCATGCGATCGTGCTGTACGCGGAAGCCGCCGACGTCGACAGCGTGATGATCGCCGGAAAATTCGTTAAACGCGGCGGCCAGCTCATTTATCCGGCGGACAAGCTCGCGCGGCTGCGCGACGACATCCTCGCTTCGCGCGAGCGGATCATGCACGAGGCCGGATACCAGTACCAACGCGTCGAAAAAGGTCCGATGCCGGAGAAATTCGCGTAATGGCAGGCATCCTGCAAACATTTGCGCGTCACTCCGGCGCAGGCCGCAGTGCAGGGAAAATCCTGACGCACTGGATACCGGCGTACGCCGGTATGACGGTCTCTTTGGTAATTTCGTTACTCGCTCCACCCGTCCACGCGCAAAGCAAAGACAACTGGCCCGCGCGGCCGGTTCGCCTGGTGCACGGCTTCATCTCCGGCGGCAGCGTCGACATCACCGCGCGGCTCCTCGCAGCGCATCTGACCGAATCGCTCGGCCAGCAGGTCATCGTCGACGGCCGTCCCGGCGCGGGCGGCACCACCGGCGCCGCTATCGTGGCGAAAAGCGATGCCGACGGCTATACGCTCTTCCTGATGGCGTCCGGCCACGCAACGTCGCCCGGCCTCTATCGCGCGCTGCCGTACGATCCCGTCAAGGATTTCACCATGATCTCGATGGTCGCCAGCAATCCGATGGTCGTGCTGTCGAATCCGACGTTTCCGGCGAAGACGATGCCCGAACTCGTGCAGCGCGCGAAAGCGGCTCCCGGCCAGATCAACTACGGCTCGGGTGGCATCGGCAGCGGCATGCATCTCGCGGCGGTGCTCTTTCAGGCGCGCACCGGCGTCACGCTCAATCACGTCCCGTACAAAGGCGGCAATGCAGGTCCCGTCGCGCTGCTTGCCAACGAAATACCGGTGCTCTTCACGACTGCCGGCGGCTCGACCACCTACGTCGACAGCGGGCGCCTGCGCGCGCTCGCTGTCACGACCAAAAAACGCTTCGTGCTGTGGCCCGACGTGCCGACGATCGCCGAAAGCGTCGCGCCGGGCTTCGACGTGCTCGCCTGGTACGCAGTCGCGGCGCCGAAGAACATGCCGGCCGCGCTCGTCACCAAGCTGAATTCAACGATCAGCGAAATTTTGAAGCGCCCGGACGTGACCGAGAAGCTGCTCGTGCTCGGCGCCGAGACGCGCGCGACCTCGCCGCGCGAAGCGCAGGATTTCCTGGCGTCGGAAGTCGCGCGCTGGACGAAGGTCGTGCGCGACGAGAAAATTCCGCCGCAGGACTAAGCGCTATCGGCGCACGAACGTGCTGCAGAAGCGGGAATTGCCTAGCCACGTCTGCTCGACGACGACCGCTTTGTCGAAAGCGAAGGTTCGCTCGCAGCGCACCAGTTCGCCGCCACCGCCGCCCACCGCTATGCCGGTGCCGACGCCAACCCCGACTCCACGGCTGCCGCCGAATACGCCGATCGACGGATAAACCGCACTGCTGCTGCCGCCAACTGCCGATTCCGATACCCAGGTATAAACATAACGTCCGTCGGGGTTCACGGTGTAACGCAGCGGCTGGCCCCACTGGGCAACCACTGCCTCGTAAGGCGCGCCCTGCCAGCCCGCGCGCGTAGAGGAGTAATCGACGTCCGGTGTCGCGCAGCCGCCGAGCGCAAGCGAAATGGCCGCCGTCGCGCCCAGCAGACAGCCCCGAACCAAGGTGAAAAAACGTTCCATGCAAGTCTGAGCCCGGATTAGACCGGTGGTTCCCTGCGTTACTTCCTATTGAGTGCGCAGTTTCGCCATCAGCGATACATCGGGATCCACACCCAAGCCGGGCCCCTGCGGAACGGCAACGCACCCCTGGCTGTTCGGGTTTATCGCGTCGTGCAATATATTCTGCGCAAAGTCGGCGTCGTAGCGCTCCACGAGCGTCGGGTTCGCCATCGCCGCGATGCAATGAATCGACGCGAGCAGCCCGGGGCCGAAGTACGCGGAATGCGGCACGACCGTCACGCCATAAGCATCGGCGAGCGCCATGACTTTGCGCATCATCGTCACGCCGCCCACCTTGGTGACGCTGGGTTGCGCGTACGCAAGCGCCGCATGCTCGAACATGCTTCTGAATTCGGGCAGCATCGCGTTTTCGCCGGCCGCCGTCGGCAACCCGCCGTGCGTGCGCACGCGCGCGAGCCCGGCGTGATCTTCGGGAGGCCAGATCGGCTCTTCGAGCCAATGCGGGTTGAACTCCTTGAGCGTGCGGGCCATCGCGATCGCTTCGTCTATGGTCCACGGGCAGTTGCAGTCGATCATGATCGGTATGTCAGGGCCGGCGGCGCTCCGCGCAGCTTTAATCGGCGCCACCGTGATTTCATGCAGCTTGATATGGCGGTAGCCGCGCTTTAACGCGCGCTCGACGTACTGGGTGACCGCCGCCGGCTCGCCGTAGCGCAGGAGGCTTGCATACGCGGGCAAATCCTTGCGCGCAGCGCCCCCGAGCAAACGATAGAGCGGCAGGCCCGCCATCTTGCCGGCGATATCCCACAAGGCGATGTCGATCGCCGACAGCGCGTACATCGCCGGGCCGTTGCGGCCGACGCCGCCGAGGTTGCGCTGCAGTTCTTCGACGAGCGCGCTGATCTGCGTCGGATCGCGGCCGATGCACATCGGGCCGATAAACGAATCGAGCGCCGCCTTGGTCGCGGTGAAAATGCGGTGGCCGAAACCTTCGCCCCAGCCCGTGACGCCCTCGTCGGTTTCGATTTTCACGAGCAGCGTGTCCATGCTCGTGCGCGGCTTGCCGCCCTGCTTCGGCATCACGCTGCCTTCGATGATCATCGGCATCGTGACGACGATGGTTTCCACTTTGGTGATTTTCATTGCACGGCCTTTCATTCAACGTCTTATCGAGCCGGCGAGTTTAACAGCCCGGCGCGCGATGCGTTAAACTGCGGCCTCGCCGCCGCGATCGATCGCCGCGCGCGCTCCGGAGGAATAATGCGTTCGTCGCCGTCCCTGTCAATTGCCATCATCGCAGTGCTGCTCGCCGCGGGCGCCGCGGGCGCCCAGCCCTATCCGCACAAGCCGATTCGCGTCGTGATGCCGTTTCCGATCGGCGGACCGAGCGACATTCTCGGCCGCGCGGTCGCGCAAAAACTCGGCGACCAGATGGGCGCCAACCTCGTGCCCGACAACCGGCCGGGCGCCGGCGGCAACCTCGGGTTAGCGCTTGCGGCGAAGGCCCCGCCCGACGGCTACACGATTCTGGTCACGTCGTCCGCGATTGCGGTCAGCCCGTCGCTTTACGCCAAGCTCGATTACGACGCAGCGAAGGATTTCGCGCCGATCGCGCGCCTGGCCGAAATACCCAACGTGCTCATCGTGAATCCGTCGGTGCAGGCGAAGACGCTGAAGGAATTCGTCGCGCTCGCGCGCGCGAATCCCGGCAAATTGAATTACGGCTCCGGCGGCGCCGGCACGACCAACCATCTCGCCAACGAGCTCCTGATGAGCCTCGAGAAAATCAACCTCGTGCATGTCCCTTACAAAGGCGCGTCGGTGGCCGTGTTCTCGCTGATCGGCGGCGAAGTCGACGAAGTGGTGGTGGCCGTGGCGTCGGCGCTCACGCAAATCCGCGCCGGCAAGGTCCGCGCACTGGCGGTGCTCTCCGACCGCCGCGCGCCTACGCTCCCGGAAGTGCCGACCGCAAAGGAAGCGGGCGTGGACAATTTCGTGATGCCGATCTGGTTCGGCATGTTCGCGCCGGCCGCCACGCCCCGCGACATCCTCGTTCGCCTCAATCGCGAAGTGACCAAAGCGATGGCCGCGCCGGATTTCCGCGAGCGTCTTGCATCCGCCGGCGTCGACCCGTGGCTGGGCTCGCCCGAGGAGCTTGGCACGCTGGTGCGCAACGAGACCGCGCGCTACGCCGCGATCATCAAGAAAGCCGGCCTGCGCCCGGAGTAACCGCGCATGGGCAGTTTCGCGGTTTTCTTTTGACGCGGCCCGCCTTATCATGAGCCTCCCCAGCCGGCATCGAGACCGGCGAGGCGAAAATCGAATTGAAGGAGACGGTAATGGCAGGCGAAACCACCGCGGTGCTCGCGCAATTCGCGTCCGCGCTCAAATACGAAGACATCCCGCAACGCACGCGCGAATACTGCAAGGACATCCTGCTCGATACGCTCGCGTGCGCAGTGGCCGGCCACCAGGGCGAAGAGACGCATCAACTCGCGGCGCTCGCGTCCGGCATTGCGCAGTCCACCGAGAGCAGCGTGATCGGCGGCGACCGCCTGTCGCTCGCCGGCGCCACGATGTTGAACGGCTATCTGATCACCGCCGTCACGATGTGCGACATTCATCGCTCGACGCTGACCCATGTAACGCCGGAAGTCATCCCGCCCGCGCTCGCGATCGGCGAACGCGACGGCTTGTCGGGCCGCGACCTGCTCGTCGCGATCGCGCTCGGTTGCGAAATCACGACGCGCGTCGGGCTAGGCCTCAATTATCCGGAAGCCCGCAAGCGCGGCTGGCACGGGCCCGGCGTGATCGGACCATTCGGTTCCGCCGCGGCGGTTGGCCGCATGATCGGCCTCGATCCAATCAGGATGGCGAAAGCGTTCGGCCTGGCCGGCAGCCAATCCGCCGGCACGTTCGCCGCGTGGGGCACGCCGACGGTCAAGTTCCATCAATGCCGCGGCGCGCTTGTCCGGCTTGATGGCGGCGCTGCTCGCGCAGCAGGATTTCCTCGCCACCGGCGAATTCCTCACCCACCAGGACGGCGGCCTCTTTAACACCTATTCGAACGGCGGCACGCCCGCGGCGGCGACCGACCAACTGGGCCAGCGCTGGGAACTCGAGCAGATCGCGCTGCGCCTGTGGCCTTCGGCGTCGACCATCCAGGGCTTCATCACGGCGATGTTCGACCTCGTGGAAAAGCACGACCTCAAGCCCGCGCAGGTCAAAAAGGTGAGCGTAAAGATGGGCAAGACCGCGGTCGACATGCACGGCATATTTCCGCGCTACAAGGGCAAGTTCGACGCGCTGCTGTCCACGCACTATGCGGCGGCGGTGATATTGCACGACCGCGAATTGTCGCTCGCCCAGTTCGAGCCGGCGCGTTACGACGATGCGAAGCTGCGCAAATTCGCCGCCGAGCAGGTCGACGTAACCATCGATCAGGCGCTGACCGGCGTGCAGGCGGTCGTCGACGTGCTGACGACCGACGGCAAAACGCTTGAGCCTGCGCTGCGATCACCCGCGCGGATCCGCCGAGAATCCGCTCACGCGCGCGCAGATCGAAGCGAAGTTCCGCACCTACGCGAAAGCGCGGCTGCCCGCCGCCAACGTCGACGCCGTGATCGCTGCGGTCACGCGGCTCGAAGACTTCGGCTCGACGCGCAGCCTGATGGAGCTGTTGCGCGCGGGCGGCGAACAGCGCGTGCGCAAGACGGCCTGATTCGGCTTGACCGCCGGGCGCCATCCCGGCGGATCGCAATCTAAAAGACCCTGGAGGAGCACGCATGAAGAGAACTATCGTGCTGGCCGCGCTGGCGGCGAGCTTCGCGCTGCCGGCTGCCGCGCAAACCGGCGACTACCCGAACCGGCCGGTGCGCATTATCGTGCCGCAGACGGCGGGCGGCGCGGTCGACATCGTGGCGCGCGCGATCGCGCAGAAGCTCAGCGAGGCGTGGGGCCAGCAGGTGATCATCGACAATCGTCCGGGCGCCAACGGGATCATCGGCATCGAGGCCGTTGCCAAGTCCAAGCCCGACGGCTACACGCTGGCCGCGCCGTTTACTTCAGTGCTCACGATCAACCCATTCGTCTACAAAAAGCTGCCGTACGATGCTTTTAAAGATTTCGCGCCCGTCATGCAGAGCGTGGTCAATGTGATCGTGCTCGTAGTGCATCCTTCGCTGCCCGTGCGCTCGGTCAAGGAACTCGTGGCGCTCGGCAAATCGCGCCCGGGCGACATCGTGTACGGCTCGTTCGGCGTCGGCAATCTCACGCATCTCGCCGGTGAGCTGCTGCGCATGGAAACCGGGATGAAAATGGTGCACGTCCCGTACAAAGGCGAATCGCCGGCGGTCACCGATCTGATCGGCGGCCAATACATGCTGCTGTTCTCGACTTCAGCGGGCGTTAAAGCGCATATCAACGAGGGCCGGCTGCGCCTGCTCGCGACCGGCGGCGAAAAGCGCGCGGCCGCCTATCCCAACGCGCCGACGATGGCGGAAGCCGGTTTCCCGGGCGCAGGCGTCGTGGGCTGGTCAGGTCTGGCGATGCCCGCAGGCACGCCGCCTGAAATCGTGCAGAAGTTTTCGCGTGAAGCCGCGCGCCACGTTCGCTCGCCCGAGATGGTGGAACGCCTCACCGCGCTCGGCGCCGAGCCGGTCGGCAGCACGCCCGAGGAATTCACGGCCTTCATCAAGTCGGAGGCCGACAAATGGTCGCGCGTGATTCGCGAGGCCGGTATTACGCTGCAGTGACGCGCCGCCCGCTTGCCGCTCCCCGCGCGTTGAGACTCACGCTCGTCGCGGCAATGGCGTTGCTCGCAATCGCGCCACGCCTGTCGCTCGCGCAGAACTATCCGACCAAAGCCGTGCGTCTGATCGTGCCGTATACGAGTGGGAACACCGACACCACCGCGCGCATCTACGGGCAGAAACTCGCCGAACGGCTCGGCCAGCAGGTGGTGATCGACAATCGTCCCGGCGCGGGCGCCAACATAGGGGCAGAAATCGCTGCGCGCGCAGCCCCCGACGGCTATGTATTGTTCTACCTGAGCATGTCGCACGCGATTAATGCGTCGCTCTACCACAAGCTCAACTACGACCTCGTCAAGGATTTCGCGCCCATCGCGCTGCTCATTGCGAGCCCTTACATTTTGACGGTGCATCCATCGGTGCCGGCGCGGTCGGTGGCCGAATTGCTCGCGCTCGCGAAGGCGCGGCCCGGGCAACTAAATTACGCGTCATCCGGCAGCACGAGCCACCTCGCGTTCGAATACCTGAGCACGCTCGCGCAAGTGAAAATGAACCACATCCCCTACAAGAGCGGCGCCCCCGCCACCGTGGCGATCATCAGCGGCCAGGTCGAAGTCGCGCTCGCCAGCGCGTCGGCCTCGATGCCGCACATCAAGTCAGGCAAGCTGCGCGGCCTCGGCATTTCCACCGCGCAGCGCTCGCCCCAAGCCCCGGAAATGCCCACGATCAGCGAGGCCGGCGTGCCCGGCTACGATGTCAGCACCTGGCACGGCGTTGCGGCGCCCGCCGGCACGCCGCGCGACATCATCACGCGTCTGAACGCCGAGTCGGTCGCGCTGCTGAAACTCCCGGACGTGCAGGAGCGCTATCGCGCGGTCGATTCCGATCCGCTGGGCAGCACGCCCGAGCAGTTTGCCGCGCATATCCGCAGCGAGATTCAGAAGTGGGCGAAGGTCGTGAAGGATTCGGGCGTGGTTGCGGACTAGCGCGAATACGACAGCCGGTCTGCTGGTGCCGTATATGCTAAAAACACTAATGAGCAAGCAACTGGGACTATTCCGGCAGGATTCGATTCGGCCGGGCCGCTCGCTGTATGCGCTCGTCGCGTTTGCATTCGTTCTACCCGCATATGCCGCGGAAAGCGGCACCGTTCCGTTCGAGCTGCCCGTCATCGACGTCGTAGCCACGACACCCGCCGGCGGCACGGGCATCGCGCAGGACAAATATCCGGGCAACGTGCAGATCATCAACCACAAAGACATGCCGCAGGACGCGCGCTCGCTGCCCGATGTGTTCAATCAATCGATCGGCTCCATGAACATCAACGGCACGCAGGGCAATCCCTACGTGGTGGACCTCAACTACCGGGGCTTCACCGCTTCGCCGGTGCTCGGCACGCCGCAGGGTATTTCCGTGTTCCTGGACGGCATGCGCGTCAACGAGCCGTTCGGCGACGTGGTCTCGTGGGACCTGATACCGCAGATTGCGATTGCGAATGCGACGGTGATTCCCGGGTCCAATCCTGTGTTCGGACTGAACACGCTCGGCGGCGCGCTGGCGATGAACACCAAGAGCGGCTTCGCGTTTCCCGGCGGCGAAGCGAAGGTCACGCTGGGCTCGTTCGGCCGCCGCAGCCTGGACGCGGAGCACGGCGGACATGCCGATAACAAGGATTATTACGTCGCAACGAGCGTGTATGACGACCGCGGGTGGGCGGCCTACAACCCGAGCAGGATCCGGCAGTTCTTCGGCAAGGTCGGCTATCAGAGCGACCGCGCGGACCTCGATCTGTCGCTGATGTACGCCGACAATCTGTTGAACGGCAATCAGAACGTGCCGCTGTCGACGCTCGGTAATCCGGCGCAGGGTTACTCGCATCCCGACTATACGAACACGCAGAGCCTGACGCTCAATCTGCGCGGCAGCCTCGAACTGAACTCGAGAAATTCGATTACCGGCAATCTTTATTACCGCCACATTGTGCGCGACGTATTCAATAGCAACATTGACAGTCCGGTTGCGACGTCCACTAACGATCCGACCTGCGTCACGACTGCCGATTGCCCCGCTGCCAACCTGCTCGCCCACTATTCCCAGAATATATACGGCAGCAATCTGCAGTGGTCGAACAGCGAGAAAGTGTGGGGCAAGGCGCAGGTGCTGACGCTTGGGTTGAACGCTGAATACGGCAATACGAACTTCAGCAACACCGGGCAGGCTGCGTTCGTCGACAGCACGAGCGCCACCATAGGCGCGGACCCTTTCCTGCCCCAAGCCACCATCCAGTCGAACAACCGGCGTTTCGGCATATTCGCGACCGACACGTTCAATCCGACGGAGCGCCTGGCCGATCACGGCATCGGCGCGGTATGACTACGCGTCGATCAGCCTGTCGGGCGTCTCCTGCAACGACCCGAACGCGTTGTGCACCGGCGGCGCGGCCATTTCGCCGACCCCGGGCACGAATACGCTCGCCGACGTCACGGGCAATCACACCTACCGCCGCCTGAATCCTTCGTTGGGATTCGCGTATCAAATTTCCGCGCGCGCCACCGGTTTCGCCAACTACGCCGAAGGCTTTCGCACGCCGTCGGCGATCGAGCTCGCCTGCGCCGATCCGACGTCGCCATGCACCGGCATCCCCAACGCGTTCGGCGCCGATCCCGACCTGCAGGCGGTCGTGTCCAAAACGATCGAGCTCGGGTTCAGAGGCAATTTCGGCGAGCAGCTGCGCTGGCGAGCGGCGGCTTTTCACAGCATGCTCCACAACGACATACTGTTTAACCAGACGAATGCCGTGCAGGGCTACTTCTCCAACGTCGGCAAAACCCTGCGGCAGGGCGTGGAGCTCGGTCTGGACGGCAAAGGCGACCGTTTCGATTACGCGGTAGCCGCGAGCTGGGTAGACGCCACGTTCCAGTCGCCGTTTACGCTATCGAACGGCGCGAACAGCGTTTGCGTCGCAACCAATGGCGCGGGCAATGGCTGCGCCGGCGTTAACGCGCAGCCGGGCGACCGGATTCCGGGCATCCCGGCGCTGACCCTCAAATTGCGCATGGGCTATGCCGTGACGCCGCAGACCCGCCTGAAGGCGACGCTGCAGGCGCAAGGGCCGCAATACGCGCGCGGGGACGAAAATAACCAGGACAGCAACGGGCGCGTGCCGGGCTTCGCGACGGTAAAGCTCGACGTGAGCCACCGGTTCGACAAGAAATTCGAAGCGTTTGGCGGCGTCACCAACTTGTTCAATACCCAGTACGCGACGTTCGGCACCCTGGGATTCAACAATCTCGCGAACGGCTCGGCGGAGCAATTTCGCGGCATCGCGGCGCCGCGCTCAGTCTACGCCGGGCTGCGCGCGCTCTTTTAATCGTTACAACGCGAGCCCGAGCTGCACGCACGCGTCGTACACGACGCGTCCGTCCGCGGTGAGCCGCGCCCCCTCGCGCAGAACGTGCGCGCGCACGTCCTGCGGCCCCATCAGATGTAGAACCTCGATGCCGCGCGCCGCGAGCGCATCGGCGATAAACGAGCGATGGCAGTGCTCGGGCTGGGTTTCGGCGCACATGAACGCGGTTTTGTGCGCTTCACCGAGGGCGATCAGGCGCTCGAGCGCCGCGCTGAACTCCGGCGTCGCCATGTGATCCGCATAGCCGCGGTGCGCCGCATCGTCGAGGGCAGCGTGCGGTGATTCGCCGTGCGGCCGGCGCATGCCGCCCAGGGGTTTGCCTTCCCACACATATTGGATTTGCTGTGCCTTCAGCACGGGATCGAGCGCCATGCGCGCAAATTGCGGATTGCGGCGCGAGCGCGGATACGCGCGCACGTCGACCAGGCATTCGATGCGCGCGCTCTTGAGCAGTGCGATGAAATTGTCCGCCGCGCGGTTGCCGTGGCCTATGGTGTAGAGCGTCGTCACGGCGCTATACGGCGACCATCCGGCGCGACCCGATCGATTCGAGCGCGGCACTCGCGAGCTCGATTGCGCGCACACCGTCCGCGCCGGAGGCGAGCACGCCGGGCCCGCCCCTCACCTCGCGCGCGAACGCCGCAATCTGCCGCTCGTAAATGGGCGTCGGCGCAAAGCGCTCGACCGTTTCACCCGCGGCGGTCTGAATGCGCAGCACGTGCTCGGTGGCCCAGCGCAGCGCCGAGGTCGTCAACATGCCCTTGGTGCCCTGAATGCGCAAATCGTTGCCGGCGAACGGGATTTCACGGCTCGCGCGCACCACCATGTGACAGTCCGCGCCGAGCGTGCCAAGCGCGGCTATCGTCGAGTCGGCCGCGCCCTCCCGCCGGTCCGGATGCGAGCACGCGGACATTTCGCGCACGCGCAGACCCGTCAGCCATTCGACCTGGTCGAACAAATGTACCGCGACGTCGAACACCACCCCGCCCTGGCGCGGATCGTCGCGCCATGCGCCGTGCTGGCGCAGCGGGGCGATGCGCTCGAACAGCACGGCGCGTAAATCCCCGAGCGTGCCGGCCGCCACGATTTCCCGCACCCGCAGCAGTATCTCTTCGAGCCTGATCTGGAATGCAGTGCGCAGAATCACGCCGGCGGCACGGCACGCGTCGACCATTTCGCGACCGTGCTCGAGGTTTAATGCCAGCGGCTTCTCGCACAGCACGTGCTTGCCGGCGCGCGCGGCGGCCACCACCATCCGGTGATGGTCGGCATTCGGCGTCGCGATGAATATCGCTTCGACGTCGGCGGCGGCGAGTTCCTCGATGCTGCCGTAGCATTTCGGCACGTCGAACTTTTGCGCGAACGCGCGCGATTTCTCCGGCGTGCTGCCCACGCAGGCGGCGAGCTTCGAGTGCGCGGAATTGACGATTGCCGGCGCGATCTGCTGGTCGACGACGCCGCCCAGCCCGATCACGCCCCAGCGGACAGCGGTTTGATTCTGCGGCAAAGCGATACTCCAGCTGATGGGAAATTGCCGCCGAGTATAGCAAGAAGAATTTTTCGCCGACGCGCGGCATCGCGCAACCCGGCGCTTTTCGCGGCGCCGCTAATCACGTATATTTCGAATGGAGGAGTCGCGCAAAATCATGCAAGGCAAATACCGCTGGCCCGACGGCGTGCGCTGCGTTGTCACGCTGACCGTCGATTTCGACGGCCCGTCGCACGAGACCGGCCGCCAGTTGGCGCCGCTGGGCGTCAATTCGCACGGCCGCTATGCGGGGCGGCGCGGCGTATATCGCTATCTCGACCTGTTCGAAAAGCACGGCATACCGGGAACGTTCTACGTGCCCGGCTACGATGCCGAGTGCTATCCCGAGGTGGTCAAAGACATCCACCGCCGCGGTTTCGAAGTCGGCGCGCACGGCTATCTGCACGAGAGCTGGGACGTGGGCGCGGACGAGGAAATGCTGCTCAGAAAATCCGACAAAATCCTGACCGACCTGCTCGGCACGCGGCCGCTCGGCTGGCGCTCGCCGTCGGGTCGCAAGTCGGGAGTCACGGTGCGGGTGCTCAAAGACCTCGGCTATATCTACGATTCGAGCGACAAGGACTACGACCTGCCTTACGTCGTGCGCGTCGACGGCAAACCGGTCGAAGGCATGATGGAGCTGCCGAGCAGCGCGTTCAGCCTCGACGATTTTCCGTTTTATAAATACAGCATGACGCCGCCGTCGGAAGTGCTCGCGCACTGGCAGCAGGAATTCGACACGCTGTACAACGAGAACGGCTACTTCATGCTGATGGTGCATCCGCGCAGCGGCTGGGGCTCGGGCACGCCGGCGCGCGCGCGCATCATGGAAGACATGATCCGCTACATCAAGGGCCATGCCGGCGTGCGGTTCTTCACTGTCGGCGGACTCGCCCGCTGGTGTCTCGACAACCGCCAGCATTTCGACTGAGGCTAGCGTTGAGCGAAAAATCCAAGTGGCCGCAGGGCAAGACGTGCGCCGTCGTGGTGACGGTGAACTTCGACGCCGAATCCGTCGATCTGCACGAGGCGAAGCCGGAAAACCTCTACGGCAAATACTCGTACGGCCGCTACGGCATGCGCGCCGGCGTGTGGCGCCTGCTCGACGTGTTGCGTGGCCAGGGCACCAAAGCGACGTTCTTCGTCCCGGCGCTCGATGCCGAGAACAATCGCGCCGCGGTGGAGGCGATACTCAAGGACGGCCATGAGATCGGCGCGCGCGGCTACGCGTTCGAAGACCACAGCAAGCTGAAGGATCAGCAACGGGCCACGCTCGAACGCGCGCATCAGGCATTGACCAAAATTACCGGGATCGCGCCGGTCGGCTGGCGCGCGCCGTTTGGCCTGCTCACGCGCGAAACGCTCGGCCATCTCGCGGATTTAGGCTACCTGTACGACAGCAGTTTTCAGGACGACGATTATCCGTACGTGGTCGAATGCGCGCCGGGCAAACGCATCGTCGAGCTGCCGACTTTCGAAGCGCTGACCGATGCGACGTTCTACAACCCGCGCCATTCGCACAGCCGCGCGCTCAAGGTATGGAAGGAAGAATTCGCCGCGATGTACGAGGCCGGGCATTGCGTAAACCTCACGCTGCATCCGCGCGGCGATTACGGCTCGGGGCGCGCCGCGCGCGCGCGCGCCGTCGATGAGTTCCTGACCCATGTGGCGCGCCATCCGGGTGTCTACTTCGCGACCTGCCGCGAACTCGCGCAGTGGTGGCGCGAAGCGCACCCGGCCACCGAGCCGGCCGGCGCCAATCTCGCACCGTTCGACGCGCGCCTGGCGCGCGGCTGAAACGTCGTGCGGCGGCACCCGCCGCTGCGCTCGATCAGCAGCTAGGCCGAATAAGCCGCGGGTTGCCCGACCGCAAGCCCCAGAGCCGCGGCTGCGCTGCAACCGTTGCCGGCGATCTCGACGAGACCCAGGCTGTTCGCGTACCAGAACGTCCCGCCGGGCGGGGCTGCCGAAAAGACGCGCGCATAGGCGAGTGACGCGCCGCCTGCGACTACCCGCGTATCGTGCGGCAGCGCATGCGCGCGCAAACCCGTATAGGCATTGCCGTAGTGATCGATATAAATGATTTCGCCGAGATCGGTCGCGCCGAACTCCACCTGCAGGCGGTCGGCGCGCACTGCCTTCCCGGCGGGGAATTCCCCGCGCGCGAGCGCTGCTGCGATCGGCGCGAACAGATCGCGCCCGTGAAACGACGGGCCCGAGGTTCTGCGGCTCCCACGTGATGCGCCAGACCGATGTTTTCGCGGCGCGCGCGGCCAGCACCGACATGAGCCCGTTGTCGGGCCCGACGAACCAGCGACCGTCAATTTCGAGCGCGACCGCAGCGCGCGCGCCGCCGACGCCCGGATCGACGACCGCCAGCGTCACGCTGCCGGCGGGAATTTGCGCTGCAAGCGCAGCGAGCAGATGCGCGCCCGCGCGCACGTTGAACGCGGGCGCTTCATGCAGCAAATCGATAATCGCGACGCCAGGCGCCTCGCGCGCGAGCACGGCCTTGACCTGGCCCACGTAGATATCGGCGGCGCCGAAGTCGGTAAACAGGAAGATGCTCATTGCAGAACGCCGCGCCGGCTTTATGTCAGCGCCTTGGCCGGGGACGGCGCCACGTTGACGACGTAGGTGCGATAGATGGCCGGCAGCCGCGCCAGCACCTCGTCCTTGCCCAATACGTCGCTGTCGCGCACGGTCTCGGCGACGAGTTCCGGCGTGAGCAACGACAGCGCCTCGGTGGCAATTGGCGCATAGCTCAAATGCCACGGCTCGGGATGCACGCCGCCGTGGTATTGCGCGTACGGGCGGTAAAAACCGAAGCGGCCGATATTGGCGTCGAGCCACACGTTGAGCGCGTGGAACACGCCGCCCGGCGCGTATTCTTCGGGCACGAGCTTGTAACGGAAATTGTCCGGCATGGCGGCGCGGTCGATCACGTCGATATCGGTGCCCCAATGATGGCGGCTCGCGCCCGGCAGCGCGCTCCAGCACAGAATGCCCTCGACGAGCTCGCCGGGATTCAGGCTCGCGTGGTCGCGCACGTTGCCCTCGGCATCGTACAGCGGCCTTTCCCCGCGATACTTCATGTTCCAGATGCGCACCTGCGCGCCGAAATCGCGAAACCCGCTCGCGATCGCGAGATCGATGCCCGCCCCGGCCGCGGCCGCCTTGAGCGCGAGAAACGGCTCCAGCACGTCGCGATGGATGGCGGCTCGCAAGTCGTCGCGCTGCACGACGTGGGTTGTCGCCCGGCCGGTCAATTCGAGTTCGTTCAACATAAGCGCATTCTAAACCCGGGAACTGTTGCCAATAAAAAAGCCGGCACGAGGCCGGCTTTTCAAATGCTGCTCTTTTTTTATTATGCCGCCTTGGCAGGCGCTTCTTCTTTTTTATCCTCGGCTACCTCAGGACGGTCGATGAGTTCCACCACCGCCATGGGAGCGTTATCCCCCTTGCGAAATCCGAATTTCAGTATGCGCAGATAGCCGCCGTTGCGCGCGGCGTAACGCGGACCGAGCTCGCCAAAGAGCTTGGTCACGATCTCGCGGTCGCGCAGGCGGTCGAACGCCAGCCGGCGATTCGCGAGCGACGGCGATTTGCCGAGCGTCAGCAGCGGTTCGGCGACGCGGCGCAACTCCTTTGCCTTGGGCAAAGTGGTCTTGATGACTTCGTGGCGCAAGAGCGACACGGTCATGTTGCGCAGCATGGCCAGACGGTGGCTGCTCGTGCGGTTGAGTTTTCTTAATCCGAGGCGGTGACGCATGGTCAATCCTTTGTTGAGCCTGTTTCAGAACCCTCTGAAACAGGCCTTGCTTAGGGGAGTATGAGGGGGATGTATCCCCTCGTCGTTATTTCCCTTGTTATACCTTCTCGAGCCCGACGGGCGGCCAGTTTTCGAGCCGCATGCCGAGCGTCAGCCCGCGCGACGCGAGCACTTCCTTGATCTCGTTCAGCGACTTGCGGCCCAGATTCGGCGTCTTCAGCAATTCGGTTTCGGTGCGCTGGATCAGGTCGCCGATGTAATAAATGTTTTCCGCTTTCAAACAATTCGCGGAGCGCACCGGTGAGCTCGAGATCGTCGACCGGACGCAGCAGGATCGGATCGATCTGCTGGGCTTTGGGCACTTCGATCTGGACCGGCGTGCCTTTCAAGTCGGCGAACACCACGAGCTGATCGACCAGGATGCGCGCCGCATAGCGGATCGCTTCTTCCGGCTCGATCGCGCCGTTGGTTTCGATGTCGATGATGAGCTTGTCGAGATCGGTGCGCTGTTCGACGCGCGCCGAATCGACCTGGTAGCTGACGCGACGCACGGGGCTGTACGACGCATCGAGCACGATGCTGCCGACTGCGCGGCTGACCGCGCCTTCGATCTGCTCGCCGCGGCTGGTGCGCACTGCGCCGGGCACGTAGCCGCGGCCGTGTTCGACCTTGATCTGCATGTCGAGCTTGCCGCCGGCGGTCAAATGCGCGATCACGTGATCGGGATTGACGATTTCGACGTCGTGCATCGGCTCGATATCACCCGCGGTGACAACGCCTTCGCCCTGCTTCTTGAGCGTGAGCTCCGCCTCTTCGCGGTTGTGCAGCTTCAGCACGATGCCCTTCAGGTTCAGCAGGATGTCGACCACGTCTTCCTGCACGCCGTCGATCGTCGAGTATTCGTGGAGCACGCCGCTCATCTTGACTTCAGTGGCGGCGAACCCGGGCATGGACGACAGCAGAATGCGGCGCAGCGCATTGCCGAGCGTGTGGCCGTAGCCGCGCTCGAACGGTTCCATCGTGACTTTGGCATGGAACGGCGAAATGTTCTGCACGTCGATGATGCGAGGCTTAAGAAAAGTGCTGCTGGGCATGGCTTATTCCTCTAACGATTAAGGAAGCTCTGATGAAGCTCTTCTTCCTGTCACAGCTTCCCCGTTTCCGGGGGATCACAAGGGAGCAAACTCCCTTGATAAAAAATTCCTTATTTCGAGTACAGCTCGACCACCAGCGATTCATTGATGGTGGAGGGCAGGTCGCTGCGCTGCGGCATGGTCTTGAACGTACCCTTGAACGCCGCGGTATCGACTTCGAGCCATTCCGGATAGCCGCGGCCGGACGGTGGCTTCGAGCGCCGCCTTGATGCGCAGATGTTCCTTGGCTTTGCCCGCGACTTCGACGACGTCGCCGGGGCGCAGCTGGTAAGACGGGATGTTGACGCGCTTGCCGTTCACGAGAATGCCGTTATGGCGCACGATCTGGCGCGCTTCCGAACGCGACGCGCCGAAGCCCATCTTGTACGTGATGTTGTCCAGGCGCGATCTCGAGCATCTGCAGCAATGCTCTCGCCGGTGATGCCTTTTTTCTGCGATCGCGCGGTGATAGATATTGCGGAACTGGCGCTCGAGCAGGCCGTAGATGCGGCGCAGCTTCTGCTTTTCGCGCAACTGCACGCCGTAGCCCGACAGGCGGCTGTTCTTCTGGCCGTGCTGGCCCGGCGGATAGTTGCGGCGCTCGATCGCGCACTTGTCGGTAAAGCACTTGTCGCCCTTGAGGAACAGCTTCTCGCCCTCGCGGCGGCATTGGCGGCATTTTGCGTCTAGATTTCTGGCCACAGCCGGTTCTCCTTAGATGCGACGCCGCTTCGGCGCGCGGCATCCGTTGTGCGGGACCGGCGTGACGTCGGCGATGCTCGTGATCTTGAAGCCAAGCGCATTCAATGCGCGCATGGCGGATTCGCGGCCCGGACCCGGGCCCTTGATGCGGACCTCGAGGTTCTTGACGCCGCATTCCTGCGCGAGCTTGCCCGCGTGCTCGCCGGCGATCTGCGCCGCGAACGGCGTGGACTTGCGCGAGCCCTTGAAGCCGGCCGAACCGCTGGTCGCCCACGACAACGCGTTGCCCTGGCGGTCGGTGATGGTGATGATGGTGTTGTTGAAGGACGCATGAATGTGCGCGATGCCTTCCGCGACATTCTTCTTGACCTTCTTGCGAACCCGTGTGTTTGCCTTTGCCATTGAATATGCTTTCCGCTTTTATGCTGCGATCAGACCGTGACCGATTTTTGAATTTTCACCGCCGCCTTGCGCGGGCCCTTGCGCGTGCGCGCATTGGTGCGCGTGCGCTGGCCGCGCACCGGCAGCCCGCGGCGATGCCGCAAACCGCGCCAGCGTGCCCAGATCCATCAGGCGCTTGATGTTCATCGAAACTTCACGCCGCAAATCGCCTTCGATCGCGAACTTGCGCGACCTGCTCGCGCAGCTTGTCCATGTCGGTGTCCGACAGGTCCTTGATCTTGGTCGTGTGCTCGATGCCGGCCGACGTGCAGATCGCGCGCGCGCGGCTGCGGCCGACGCCGTAAATCGCAGTCAGCGCGATTTCCGCGTGCTGATGATTCGGAATGTTTACCCCACCAATACGGGCCATAATTTTCTATCCCATTTACGCTAAAAACGCGCGCTTAAATCAATTAAAAAACACGCTGAACCGATACCCGAAAATTCGAAAGCCGGCGATTATAACCTGTTCATTTGCATCAGTAAATGCCGCCGAACCGCAATCATCCTTGGCGTTGTTTATGCCGCGGGTCCTTGCAGATGACGCGCACCACCCGCTTCCTGCGGATGATCTTGCAGTTGCGGCAGATCTTTTTAACCGAAGCCTGTACTTTCATGGTTTTGCTCCTTAAGCCTGTTGCCCGTGCTACTTGGCGCGGAAAGTGATCCGGCACCGTGTCAAATCGTACGGCGAGACTTCCACCGTGACCTTGTCGCCCGGGAGGATGCGGATGTAGTGCATGCGCATCTTGCCGGAAATGTGGCCCAGAACCATGTGGCCGTTTTCCAGCTTTACCCGGAATGTTGCGTTGGGCAGGGTTTCGACTATCGTCCCCTGCATCTCTATGGTTTCTTCTTTCGCCATTAACGAGTCGGAAACACGCCGCCCTTGAAATTCGCCTTTTTAAGCAGGCTCTCATACTGGTGACTCATCGCATACGCCTGCACCTGCGCCATGAAGTCCATCGTCACGACCACGATGATCAAGAGGCTCGTGCCGCCGAAGTAAAACGGCACTTTCTTCCAGACGATCAGAAACTCGGGCAGCAGGCACACGAGCGTCACGTAGACCGAGCCGACCAACGTCAGGCGCAGCATGATTTTTTCGATATAGCGCGCGGTCTGGTCGCCGGGGCGGATACCGGGCACGAACGCGCCGCTTTTCTTCAGGTTCTCGGCGGTCTCTTTCGGGTTGAACATCAACGCCGCGTAGAAGAAGCAGAAGAAAATGATCGCCGACGAATACAGCAATACGTAAACCGGCTCGCCGGGATGCAGCGTCGACGCGATATTCGAGAGCCAGCGCATGTTCTCGCTGGTGCCGAACCAGCCCGCGAGGGTGGCCGGAAACAGGATGATGCTCGACGCGAAAATCGGCGGAATCACGCCCGACATGTTGAGTTTCAGCGGCAGGTGCGACGATTGACCGCCATAGACCTTGCGCCCGACCTGTCGCTTCGCGTAGTTGACCAGGATGCGGCGCTGGCCGCGCTCGACGAAACACACGAGTGCCGTAACACCGGCGACCAGCGCCTACGATCACGATCACGGCAAGAATGGATATCGAGCCCTGGCGCTGCAGTTCCAGCGTATTGACCATCGCGGTGCGGCAGCCCCGCGGCGATGCCCGCGAAAATGATCAGTGAAATGCCGTTGCCGATGCCGCGCTCGGTAATCTGCTCGCCGAGCCACATCAGGAACATGGTGCCGGTCACCAGCGTGATCATGGTGGTCAGGCGGAACGCGAGGCCGGGCTCCAGCACGAGCGAGCGCTGCGACTCGAGCGCGATCGCGATGCCCATGCCCTGGAACAGCGCGAGCGCAGCGGTGCCGTAGCGCGTGTACTGCGTGATCTTGCGGCGGCCCGATTCGCCTTCCTTTTTCAGCGCTTCGAGGGTCGGCGACACGACCGTCATCAACTGCATGATGATGGAGGCCGAGATGTAAGGCATGATGCCCAGCGCGAAGATCGTGAAGCGCGACAGCGCGCCGCCCGAGAACATGTTGAACATGTCGAGAATCCCGCCCTTCTGGGACTTGAAGAGCTCCGCGAGCGCGACCGGATCGATGCCGGGCACGGGGATGTGCGCGCCGATGCGGTAGACGATCAGCGCGCCGAGCAAGAACAACAGGCGACGGTTAAGATCGCCCATCTTGCCCTGCATGCTCAATCTGGAATCCTGATTAGCCAAGCTTACTCACCCTTCTTTTTCTTGCCCGCCGGCTTGTCTTTGGCGCTCTTGGCTTTCGCATTGGCGTCAGTCGTGGGCGCGGCCTTGGCCTCAGACTTGGCTTCGGCTTTTGCTTTTGAATCGGCCTTGGCTTTGCTCTTCGCGTCGGCTTTGGCTTCGGCATCGACGGCGGCCTTGGCGTTTTCCTCGGCTATGGTCGCCGACGTCGTCGCGGCGCGAGTCTCGGCGCGGACGATAGCGGCCGCTTTGCGCGCGACTTTCTTGCCTTCTTTCGCCGGCTTGCCGCCGGTGCTCTCGGGCATCTCGAACTTGCCGCCGGCGGCTTCGACCGCGGCGCGCGCGCCTTTGGATGCCAGCAGGCCGTGCAGCGTGACTTTACGTTTGATTTCGCCGGACACGATGACCTTCGCCGACAACGCGTGTATCGGCACGATGCCTGCGTCTTTCAGCACCAGGATATCGATCGTATCCGCCTTCAGGCGGTTCAAATCCGACAGGCGCACTTCGGCGGTGTCGCCGCGCGTCGGCGAATTGAAGCCGCGCTTGGGCAACCGGCGCTGCAGCGGCATCTGGCCGCCCTCGAAGCCGACTTTGTGATAACCGCCGGCGCGCGAGCTTTGGCCTTTGTGGCCGCGACCCGCCGTCTTGCCGAGTCCGCTGCCGATACCGCGGCCGACGCGGCGTTTCGCGTGCTTGGCGCCGTCGGCGGGTTTGATCGTGTTGAGCTGCATTTGGATTATCCCTCGCACTTCACGAGATAGCTGACTTTGTTGATCATGCCGCGCGTGGCCGGCGTGTCGATCGATTTCCGACGTCGATTGATGCGGCGCAGGCCCAGGCCGCGCACCGTCGCGCGGTGCGACTCCATGGTGCCGATCAGGCTTCTGACCAGCGTCACCTTGATGGTCTTGCCCGTTGCTTTCGCTTGTTTGGCTTTGGCCATATCGTTAACCCGCGATTTCTTCGACCGTCTTGCCGCGCTTCGCGGCCACGTCCGACGGCGTGTTCATGGCCTGCAGGCCGTTCAAGGTCGCACGCACCACGTTGTACGGGTTGGTCGAGCCGATGATCTTGGCGAGCACGTTGGTGACACCCATGACTTCGAAAATCGCGCGCATCGGGCCGCCGGCAATGATGCCCGTGCCGTCCGACGCCGGCTGCATGTAAACGCGCGCCGACCCGTGACGGCCGGTCACCGCGTGATGCAGGGTGCCGTTCTTCAAATTGATTTTCACCAGCTTGCGGCGCGCTTCGTCCATTGCCTTTTGCACGGAGATCGGCACTTCGCGCGCTTTGCCCTTGCCCATGCCGACACGGCCATCGCCGTCACCGACCACGACGAGCGCGGCGAAACCCATGACGCGGCCGCCCTTCACCACCTTGGTGACGCGGTTGATCGCGATCATTTTCTCGCGCAGGCCGTCGCCGCGTTCTTCGCCGCCCGCCATCCTGTTTGCCTGGAGTTTTGCCATGTGGTTTCCTGACTAGAACTTGAGCCCGTGCTCGCGCGCGGCTTCCGCCAGCGCCTTCACACGACCGTGATATTTATAGCCGCCGCGGTCGAACGCGACTGCTTCGATGCCGAGCGCTTTCGCTTTTTCGGCGATCAGCTTGCCGACCGCTGCAGCAGCTTCGACATTGCCGCCGGATTTGACCGACTTGCGCAATGCGGGTTCGACGGTCGATGCGCTGGCCAGCACTTTGGCGCCGCTCGCATCGATAACCTGCGCGTACATGTGCGAGTTCGAGCGATGCACCGCGAGACGCACAACGCGCAGTTCCGCGATCTTGCGGCGGGTCTGCTTGGAACGGCGCAAGCGCGCCTGCTCTTTGGTTTCTTTCATCTCTCGCCTCTACTTCTTCTTGGTCTCTTTGAGGATGACCGTCTCGTCGGAATAGCGCACGCCCTTGCCTTTGTACGGCTCGGGTTTGCGATACGCGCGGATTTCCGCCGCCACCTGGCCAACTACCTGCTTGTCGATGCCCTTGATCAGGATCTCGGTTTGCGTCGGCGTCTCGACCTTGATGCCCTTGGGCATCTGGTGCACGACCGGATGCGAAAAACCCAGCGTCAAATTCAATTTGTCGCCCTGCGCCTGCGCGCGGTAACCGACGCCGACCAGGTTCAGCTTGCGCTCGTAGCCTTTGGTCACGCCCTGCACCATGTTCGCGACCAGCGCGCGCATGCGTGCCCGACAGCGCGTTCGCGGCGTGCGATTCGTTCGCCACCTTGAACTGCAGCCGGTTTTCGACCTTCTCGAGGGTCACCTGTTCGGACAGAGACTGCTTCAACGTGCCGAGCGGGCCCTTCACCGAAATCTCGGTCGGCGAGAACTGCACTTCCACGTTGGCCGGCACTTCGACCGGAAAATTACCTATTCTGGACATCGCTATTCCTCGTTCGCCGCTTCAATCAACTATGCAACGATGCACAAGACTTCGCCGCCGATGCCGAGGCCGCGCGCTTTGCGGTCGGTCATCACGCCCTTCGAAGTCGATACGATTGCAACACCGAGGCCATTCATCACCTTGGGGATGGAGTCGCACGGCTTGTATATGCGCAGGCCCGGGCGGCTCACGCGCTCGAGCTTCTCGATGACGGGGCGGCCCGCGTAATACTTCAGGCCCACTTCCAGGGTCGGCTTGCCGTCCTGCGGGCGCACCGCGAAGTCGTCGATATAGCCTTCGTCCTTGAGGACTTTGGCGATCGCGGCTTTCACTTTGGAGGCCGGCATCGCGACTGAAACTTTTTCCGACATCTGCGCATTGCGTATGCGCGTCAACATGTCGGCGATCGGATCACTCATGCTCATAATATTGGTCTCTCCGCTTCCTACCAGCTCGCCTTGATCACGCCGGGTATCTCGCCGCGCATCGCGATATCGCGCAATTTGCTGCGGCCGAGGCCGAACTTGCTGTAAACCCCGCGCGGACGACCCGTCAGCGCGCACCGGTTGCGCAAGCGCACCGGGCTCGAGTCGCGCGGCAGCTTCTGCAGCTTAAGCCGCGCTTCGTAGCGGTCTTCCGGCGACAACTTCTGGTCGTTGATGAGCGCCGTCAATTGCGCGCGCTTGGCGGCGAATTTCTTCACCATCTTGCGGCGGTTCTGGTCGCGGAGTTTCAACACGAGTTTGGACATGGGCTAGTTCCTGAACGGAAATTTGAATGCCGCCAGCAGCGCGCGCCCTTCGGCGTCGGTCTTGGCGGTAGTGGTGATCGTGATGTTCATGCCGCGCAATGCATCGATCTTGTCGTACTCGATTTCGGGGAAAATGATCTGTTCCTTGATGCCGAAATTGAAGTTGCCGCGGCCGTCGAACGACTTGCCGGGAATGCCGCGAAAGTCGCGAATGCGCGGAATCGCGATGTTCACCAGGCGGTCGAGGAATTCATACATGCGCGTGCCGCGCAGCGTGACCTTGCAGCCGATCGGGTAGTTGTCGCGGATCTTGAAGGTCGCAATCGACTTGCGCGACTTCGTCACGAGCGGCTTCTGGCCCGCGATCTTGGTCATGTCGCCGACCGCGTTGTCCATGATCTTCTTGTCGTTCACCGCTTCGCCCACGCCCATGTTGAGCGTGATTTTCTCGATGCGCGGGACCTGCATTACCGACTTGTAGCCGAACTGGCCGACCAGTTTCTTGACCACGTCCTGCTGGTAATGCGTCTGCAGACGGCTCACTGCCGCTGCGCCCTTCTCTTTGCCGGCGGTCTTGGGCTGAGTACTCATACGTCGATCACTTCGCCGTTGGATTTAAAAATGCGCACGCGGCGGCCGTCGTCGAGCACCTTGGTGCCGACGCGATCCGCCTTCTTGCTCGTCGGATTGAAAATCGCGACGTTCGAGACGTGCAGCGGCATTTCCTTGTCGACGATGCCGCCGGTGGTGTTTTTCATCGGGTTCGGCCGCTGGTGCTTCTTCACGCGATTCGCGCCCTCGACCAGGATGTATTCCGGATCGACCACGCGCAGCACCGTGCCGCGCTTGCCCTTGTCCTTGCCGGTGATGACGATCACGTCATCGCCTTTTTTAATCTTGCGCATGCTGGTTTTACCTATGGTTCTTACAGAACTTCCGGCGCGAGCGAAACGATCTTCATGAAACGCTCGGTTCTCAATTCGCGGGTCACCGGTCCGAAAATACGCGTGCCGATCGGCTCGAGTTTCGCCGTGAGCAGCACGGCGGCGTTGCTGTCGAACTTGATCGACGAACCATCGGCGCGGCGGATGCCCTTGGCGGTGCGCACGACGACGGCGTTGTAAATCTCGCCCTTCTTGACGCGGCCGCGCGGGGCTGCGTCCTTGATGCTGACTTTGATGATGTCGCCGATGCCCGCATAGCGGCGCTTGGAGCCGCCGAGCACCTTGATGCACATGACTGCGCGCGCGCCGGTATTGTCAGCAACGTCCAGAATGGACTGCATCTGTATCATTTTTTGCTCTCGCTAAGTGCTGCTGTCTCTTCCAACTTGAACCGCCTTAAAACCTGCCTGCGGTCAGTCTTGGAACCCGTCCGGGTCAGATCATCCGCGCCGAATAAAACCATGCAACCGTGCGCGGGGTATAACAGAACGCGGGATTCTACAGAGAATCCCCCGCTATTTCAACCCTTTTCGGGCCTTTTTCGAGGGAATCCGGCTTAAATTTCGCGCGCCTTTTCGATCAATTTGCTGACGCGCCAGGCCTTGGTCTTGGCGATCGGCCGGCATTCCTCGATCAGGACCGTGTCGCCCGCTTTGAACTCGTTTTTCTCGTCGTGCGCGTGGTACTTTTTCGAGCGCGTGACGATCTTCCCGTAAAGCGGATGCTTGACGCGGCGCTCGACCAGCACCGTCACCGTCTTGTTCATCTTGTCGCTGACGATGCGGCCGGTCAGCGTGCGCTTGTTCGCTGTGGTTTCGGTCATGACTGGCGGGCCTTTTCGTTGATGATCGTGCGCACGCGCGCTATGTCGCGGCGCACTTTTCCGATCTGGCTGTTGTTGGTGAGCTGCTGGGTCGCAACCTGCATGCGCAGGCTGAATTGCGCCTTCAGGAGCTCATTTAACTCCTGGCGCAGCTCGTCGGTGTTCTTGACGCGTAATTCGCTCGCTTTCATGGCTTAGCCTCCGACCATACGATGCACGAACGTGGTCAACAGCGGCAGCTTGGCCGACGCCAGGCGGAACGCCTCGCGCGCGGATGCCTCGTCGACGCCGTCCATTTCATAAAGCACTTTGCCCGGCACGATTTCGGCGACCCAGTACTCGGGATTGCCCTTGCCGTTGCCCATGCGGACCTCGGCGGGTTTGCGCGAAATCGGCTTGTCCGGAAATATGCGGATCCAGATGCGGCCGCCGCGCTTGATGTGGCGCGTCATCGCGCGCCGCGCCGCTTCGATCTGGCGCGCCGTCAAACGGCCGCGCGTCAGCGCTTTCAAGCCGTAGTCGCCGAAGCTCACCTTGGCACCGCGGGTCGCGACACCTTTATTGCGACCCTTTTGTTCCTTGCGGTACTTCCTTCTAGCTGGTTGCAGCATTTTTCACTCCTGTGCGTCTTTTCTTGGGCGCAGGCTTCGCCGCGGGTTTATCGGCTGCGGGCTTGTCGGTGACGACCGATTCCGGCGCTGCCGCCGGCGCCGCCAGCGCCTGCTCGTGTTTGGTCAGAATTTCGCCTTTGAACACCCACACCTTGATCCCGATGATGCCGTAGGTGGTCTTCGCTTCGGAGAAACCGTAGTCGATGTCCGCGCGCAGTGTATGCAACGGCACGCGGCCTTCGCGATACCACTCGGTGCGCGCAATCTCGATGCCGTTCAAGCGACCCGCGCTCATGATCTTGATGCCCTGCGCGCCCAGCCGCATTGCGTTGGTGATCGCGCGCTTCATCGCGCGGCGGAACATGATGCGCTTCTGCAACTGCTGCGCGATCGAGTCCGAAATCAGCTGTGCGTCGAGCTCCGGCTTGCGGATTTCCTCGATGTTGATGTGCACGGGCACATGCAGAAGCTTCTGCAGCTGCGACTTCAGCGATTCGATGTCCTCGCCCTTTTTGCCGATCACCACGCCGGGGCGCGCGCTGTATATCGTGATCTTGGCGTTCTTCGCGGGGCGCTCGATGATGATCCTGCCGACCGCCGCATGCGCGAGCTTCTGCTTCAGGAAGTCGCGCACTTTGACGTCTTCCTGCAGCATGCCCGGGAAATTCTTGCTGTTCGCATACCACTTCGACGACCAGTTGCGCAGCACCGAGAGGCGGAATCCGACCGGATGTATTTTTTGTCCCATGGCTATTTCCTTCCGTCGCCGACGGTCAGGTGAATGTGGCAGCTGTGCTTCAACACGCGCACGCCGCGGCCTTTGGCGCGCGCCGCAAAACGCTTGAGCACCGGGCCTTTTTCGACGTAGATGCGCGTGACCTTCAATTCATCGATGTCGGCACCGTCGTTGTGCTCGGCGTTGGCAATTGCCGACTCGAGCACTTTGCGAATGATGACTGCGCCTTTTTTCGGGCTGAAGGTCAGCAGGTTCAGCGCCTTTTCCACCTGCAGGCCGCGAATCTGGTCAGCGACCAGGCGGCCTTTCTGGGGAGACAGGCGCACGCCGTTTAGTTTTGCCGTGGTTTCCATTAGCGCATTCCTCATTTCTTGGCCGGCGCCGGCGCGGCAGGCGCGACGCTCGACTTCTTGTCACCGACCGGCGCTGCGGTGCTGCCGGCTTTGGAGTGACCTTTGAATATCCGCGTGTGCGAAAACTCGCCCAGCTTGTGGCCGACCATGTTTTCGGAGATGTAGACCGGGACGTGCTGCTTGCCGTTGTGCACGGCGATCGTCAGGCCCACGAAATCGGGCAGGATCGTCGAGCGCCGCGACCAGGTCTTGAGCGGGCGTTTGTCGTTGGATGCGCGCGCGGCTTCGACCTTGGCCATCAGGTGATAGTCGACGAACGGGCCTTTTTTGATTGAACGTGCCATGTTTATATACCTCGCTTATTTACCACTCAGCCGGCGCTGACTTTGGCGTGCCGGCGGCGCACGATCATGCTGTTGGTGCGCTTGTTCTTGCGTGTGCGATAGCCCTTGGTCAACGTGCCCCAGGGACTGACCGGGTGGCGACCCGCGGCGGTCTTGCCTTCGCCGCCGCCATGCGGGTGGTCGATCGGGTTCATCGCGACGCCGCGCACCGTCGGGCGTATGCCGCGCCAGCGCACCGCACCCGCCTTGCCGATCGAACGCAGGCTGTTTTCTTCATTGCCGACTTCGCCGATGGTCGCGCGGCAATTCACGTGCACCTTGCGTATCTCGCCCGAGCGCAAACGCAGCTGCGCGTATTCGCCTTCGCGCGCGAGCAATTGCACTGCGGTGCCGGCCGCACGCGCGATCTGCGCGCCTTTGCCCGGCATCATTTCGATGCAATGTATCGTTGTGCCGACCGGAATGTTCCGAAGCGGCATCGCGTTGCCCGTCTTGATCGGCGAGTCCGAGCCGTTCTGGACCTGGGTGCCGACGGCAAGACCCTTGCACGCGATGATGTAACGGCGCTCGCCGTCCGCGTAGCACAGGAGCGCGATATTCGCGCTGCGATTCGGGTCGTGCTCGATGCGCTCGACCTTGGCGACGACGCCGTCCTTGTCGCGCTTGAAATCGATCTTGCGATAGTGCTGCTTGTGCCCGCCGCCCATGTGGCGCGTCGTGATCTGGCCGGTATTGTTGCGGCCCGCGGTTTTGCTCTTGCGCTCGAGCAGCGCGTCATGCGGCCGCCCCTTGTAGAGATCCGGATTGACGACCTTGACGACCGCGCGGCGGCCGGGCGAGGTCGGTTTGACTTTGATCAGTGCCATTATTTGTTCTCCCCTGCCGCGAAGTTGATTTCCTGGCCGGGCTTCAGCGATACGTAGGCCTTCTTCCAGTTATTGCGCCGGCCCATGAAGCGGCCGAAGCGCTTTTCCTTGCCCTTGACGTTCGAGACCTGGACCGACAGCACTTCGATCTTCTTGTCCTTGGTGCCGAACATAAGCTCGACCGCGGCCTTGATTTCCGGCTTGGTCGCGTCCGGCATCACGCGAAACAGGTACTGGTTGTTTTTCTCGCCGACGTAGGTGCCCTTCTCCGAAATCACCGGAGCGAGCAGCACTTTCATCAGCCGCTCGGTATTCTTGGTGCCCGACTTAACAGCGGGTGCGGCGCTCATTTAAGCAGCTCCTCGAATTTGGCCATCGCGGTCTTGGTCAAGAGCACGTGGGCGTGGCGGATCAGGCTGACCGGGTCGGCATGCGTGACCGCGCAGACGTTGACGTTCGGCAGGTTGCGCGCCGACAAGAGCAGGTTTTCGTCCATGCTGTCGGTGACGATCAGCACATTCTCATAACCCATGCTTTTGACTTTTTGCGCGAGCAATTTGGTCTTCGGCGCATCCAGCGTAAAGCTGTCGACGACCGCGAGCCGCCCTTCGCGCGCGAGTTGCGACAGGATGGAACACACGCCGGCGCGGTACATTTTTTTGTTCAGCTTATGCGTGAAGTTTTCGTCGGGACGGTTCGGGAATATCCGGCCGCCGCCGCGCCACAACGGGCTCGACGACATACCGGCGCGCGCACGGCCGGTGCCTTTCTGGTTGAACGGCTTCTTGGTCGTGTGGCTCACCTCGCCGCGGTCTTTCTGCGCGCGCGTGCCCTGGCGCCCGTTCGCGAGATAGGCGGTCACGACCTGGTGAATCAACGCCTCGTTGTAGTCGCGTCCGAATACGGTATCGGCGGCCGCCACGTTGGCGCTCGACTTGCCGCTTTGATCAATCAGTTTGAGTTCCATTATTTACCTGCCTTCGCTGCGGGCTTGGCAGCCGGCTTCACGACCGTGCGGCTGATTTTCACCGCCGGGTAGACCGTGACATCGCCGTTCTTGGCGCCCGGTACCGCGCCGCGGATCAGCAGCAACTGGCGCTCGGCGTCGATGCGCACGATCACGAGGTTCTGCGTGGTGCGATTAACGTCGCCCAAGTGACCGGTCATTTTCTTACCGGGAAACACGCGGCCCGGGTCCTGCGCCATCGAGATCGAGCCCGGCTTGTTGTGCGACACGGAATTGCCGTGCGAGGCGCGGTTCGATTTGAAGTGGTGGCGCTTGATGACGCCGGCGTAGCCTTTGCCGATGGTCGTGCCCGCCACGTCGACTTTCTGGCCGACCTTGAATACGTCGACACCTATCGTGCCGCCGACCGTCAGGCTCGCGATCTGCTCAGGAGTGACGCGGAATTCCTTCAGCACGGAACCGGCTTCGACCGCCGCTTTGGCGAAATGCCCCGCTGCCGCCTTGTTGACGCGGCGTGCGCGGCGCTTGCCGTACGCGACCTGCACGGCGGTGTAGCCGTCGGCTTCCGGGGTCTTGATCTGGGTCACGCGGTTGTTCGACACGTCGACGACCGTCACCGGGATGGAATCTCCATCGTCGGTGAAGACGCGCGTCATGCCGATCTTGCGACCGACTAGTCCTAAACTCATTTTGCTCACCTTTTCTTTATCCCAGCTTAGGCTCGCGCCACCGCGGGGTGCCGACTGCAATTGGTCGGCCGTTCACTTTCAGTATCCGGACACGCGGTCCGGACGCTGTTCCTACAGCTTAATCTCCACGTCCACGCCCGCGGGCAGGTCGAGTTTCATCAGCGCGTCGACCGTCTTGTCGGTCGGATCGATGATGTCCATCAACCGCAAATGCGTGCGGATTTCGAATTGATCGCGCGACGTCTTGTTCGCATGCGGCGAACGCAGCACGTCGAAACGCTCCTTGCGCGTAGGCAGAGGCACGGGGCCTTTGACGACCGCGCCGGTGCGCTTCGCGGTATCCACGATTTCGAGCGCCGACTGGTCGATCAAGCGATAGTCGAACGCCTTCAGGCGGATACGTATTTTCTGACTTTTGACGGCGGCCATTATGTTTACTCGATGACTTTAGCGACGACGCCGGCGCCGACGGTCTTGCCGCCTTCGCGAATCGCGAAGCGCAAGCCTTCTTCCATCGCGATGGGCTGAATCAGCGCCACCGTGATCGAGATGTTGTCCCCCGGCATCACCATTTCGGTGCCCGCCGGCAATTCGATGCTCCCCGTCACGTCCGTCGTGCGGAAATAGAACTGCGGACGGTAGCCCTGGAAGAACGGCGTGTGACGCCCGCCCTCGTCTTTGGACAGGACATAGATCTCCGCCGTGAACTTCGTGTGCGGCGTGATCGAACCCGGCTTCGCCAAGACCTGCCCGCGCTCGACCTCTTCGCGCTTGGTGCCGCGCAAGCAGCACACCGACGTTGTCACCGGCCTGGCCCTGGTCCAGCAGCTTCCTGAACATTTCCACACCCGTGCACACCGTCTTGATCGTCGGCTTCAAGCCCACGATCTCGATTTCTTCGCCCACCTTGACGATCCCGCGCTCAACGCGCCCCGTCACCACCGTGCCGCGACCCGAGATCGAGAACACGTCTTCCACCGGCATCAGGAACGGGCCATCCAGCGCACGCTTCGGTTCCGGAATGAAAGAGTCCAGCGCTTCGGCGAGCTTGAAGATCGCGCCTTCGCCCATGTCCGTCTTGTCGCCTTCCAGCGCCTTCAACGCCGAGCCGATGATGATCGGGGTCTTGTCGCCCGGGAATTCATACTTCGACAGCAATTCGCGCACTTCCACTTCAACGAGTTCCAGCAGTTCCTTGTCGTCGACCATGTCCGCTTTGTTCATGAACACGACGATGTACGGAACACCGACCTGGCGGGCCAGCAGGATATGCTCGCGCGTCTGCGGCATCGGGCCGTCGGCTGCGCTCACGACCAGGATCGCGCCGTCCATCTGCGCGGCACCGGTGATCATGTTCTTGATGTAGTCGGCATGGCCCGGGCAGTCGACGTGCGCGTAGTGGCGCTTTTCCGTCTCATACTCGACGTGCGCGGTGTTGATCGTGATCCCGCGTGCCTTCTCTTCCGGCGCCGCATCGATCTGGTCGTAGTTCTTCGCTTCACCGCCATACTTCTTCGACAGCACGTGCGTCATCGCCGCCGTCAACGTCGTCTTCCCATGGTCAACGTGACCGATCGTCCCCACGTTCACGTGCGGCTTGGTGCGCTCAAATTTGCCTTTTGCCATATCGGTTCCTTGTTACTTTTTAGAACCCTTGTCAGGGTTGTCGCGATTGATAATTCCGTCAGCAATATTCTTCGGGGCTTCGGTGTAGTGCTTGAATTCCATCGTGTACGTCGCGCGGCCCTGCGTCGCCGAGCGCAGCGAAGTCGAGTAGCCGAACATTTCCGCGAGCGGCACTTCCGCCTTGATCACTTTGACGCCGGCGATTTCGTCCATGCCCTGGATGATGCCGCGGCGCGACGACAGGTCGCCCACCACGTTGCCCATGAAATCCGGCGGCGTTTCGACTTCGACCGCCATCATCGGCTCGAGGATGGTCGGGCTCGCCCGGCGCATGCCTTCCTTGAACGCCATCGAGGCGGCCATTTTGAACGCGTTTTCGTTCGAGTCGACTTCGTGGTACGAACCGTCGAACAGCGTGACCTTGACGTCGACCACCGGGAAGCCGGCGAGCACGCCCGCGGGCAGAGTGTCGATCAGGCCCTTCTCGACCGCTGGAATGTATTCGCGCGGCACTGAACCGCCTTTGATCGCGTCGACGAACTCAAAGCCCTTGCCGTGCGCCTGCGGCTCGACCTTCAATACCACGTGGCCGTACTGGCCGCGGCCGCCCGACTGCTTGATGAACTTGCCTTCGACTTTGTCGCACGATTTCTTGATCGTCTCGCGATAGGCGACCTGCGGCTTGCCAACCGACGCTTCGACGCCGAACTCGCGCTTCATGCGGTCGACGATGATCTCCAGGTGCAGCTCGCCCATGCCCGCAATAATGGTCTGGCCCGATTCCTCGTCGCTGCGCACGCGGAACGACGGATCTTCCTGCGCGAGACGATTCAGCGCGATGCCCATCTTTTCCTGGTCGGCCTTGGTTTTCGGCTCGACGGCCTGCGAAATCACGGGCTCCGGGAATATCATGCGCTCGAGAATGATGATTTTTTGCGGGTCGCACAGCGTCTCGCCGGTGGTCGCTTCTTTCAAGCCGACCGCGGCCGCGATGTCGCCCGCGCGCACTTCCTTGATTTCCTCGCGCGTATTCGCGTGCATCTGCAAGCAGACGCCCGATGCGCTCTTTGCGACCCTTGATCGGGTTGTAAATGGTGTCGCCCGAATTGACCACGCCCGAATACACGCGGAAGAAAATCAGCTGGCCGACATAGGGGTCGGTCGCGATCTTGAATGCGAGGCCCGAAAACGGCTCTTCGTCGTTCGCCTTGCGCTCGACGGGTTTATCGCTGTCGTCAACGCCTTTGACCGGCGGAATGTCGACCGGCGCCGGCAGGTAGTCGATGACGCCATCGAGCATCGCCTGCACGCCCTTGTTCTTGAACGCCGAGCCGCACAGCATCGGCACGATCTCATTGTGGATCGTGCGCGTGCGCAGACCGAGTTTCACTTCTTCGATCGACAGTGCGCCGGAGTCGATGTATTTGTTCATCAGTTCTTCGTTCGCTTCGGCGGCGCTTTCGACCATTTTCTCGTGCCATTCCTGCGCCAGTTCCTGAAGATTGGCGGGAATCTCGCGCAGCTCGAATTTCATGCCTTGCGTCGAATCGTCCCAGTAAATTGCCTTCATGCGCACGAGATCGATGATGCCTTCGAATTTTTCCTCGGCGCCGATCGGGATCTGGATCGGGACCGGATTGGCCTTCAACCGCGATTTCATCTGCTCGTAGACTTTGAAGAAGTCCGCGCCCTGGCGGTCCATCTTGTTGACGAACGCGAGCCGCGGCACGCCGTACTTGACGGCCTGGCGCCATACGGTTTCCGATTGCGGCTGCACGCCGCCGACCGCGCAGTAGACCATGCACGCGCCGTCCAACACGCGCAGGCTGCGCTCGACTTCGATGGTGAAGTCGACGTGGCCCGGCGTATCGATGATGTTGATGCGGTGCTCGGGGTAATTGCCGTCCATCCCCTTCCAGAAACAGGTCGTGGCGGCCGAGGTGATCGTAATGCCGCGCTCCTGTTCCTGCTCCATCCAGTCCATCACGGCGGTGCCGTCATGCACTTCGCCCATCTTGTGCGAGACGCCGGTGTAGAACAGCACGCGCTCGGTGGTCGTGGTCTTACCGGCGTCAATGTGGGCACTGATGCCGATATTGCGATAGCGCTCGATGGGTGTTTTGCGTGGCACTTTAGATAAACCTTAAGCTGACAGCTGCTGCTCGATTAAAACCGGTAATGCGAGAACGCTTTGTTGGCTTCCGCCATACGGTGCACTTCCTCGCGCTTTTTCATTGCGCCGCCGCGGCCTTCGGCCGCTTCGGCGAGCTCGCCCGCCAGGCGCGCGCCCATGGATTTCTCGCCACGGCTGCGTGCCGCATCGCGCAACCAGCGCATTGCCAGCGCGGTGCGGCGGATGGGGCGGACTTCGACCGGAACCTGGTAATTCGCGCCACCGACGCGGCGGCTTTTCACTTCCACCATCGGCTTGACGTTGTTGACCGCGGTCGTGAAGACTTCCAGCGGGTCCTTGCTGGTCTTCTTCTTGATCTGCTCGAGCGCACTGTAAATAATGCCCTCGGCTATGGATTTCTTGCCGGCCTGCATCAGCACGTTGACGAACTTCGCGACATCAACGCTCGAGTATTTCGGATCCGGCAGGATCTCGCGTTTGGGTATCTCTCTACGACGTGGCATATGATTTCTCTATTCTGCTCGGTTCTGTTTTTATGCGGCGCTTTTGCTCTTACGCTGCCTTCGGACGCTTAGCACCGTACTTCGAGCGGCTTTGCTTGCGATCCTTGACGCCGGCGGTATCCAGGCTGCCGCGCACGATGTGGTAGCGCACGCCCGGCAAGTCCTTGACGCGGCCGCCGCGAATCAGCACCACCGAGTGCTCCTGCAGGTTGTGGCCTTCGCCGCCGATGTAGCTCGTTACTTCGAAGCCGTTGGTCAGGCGCACGCGCGCGACCTTGCGCAGCGCCGAATTCGGCTTTTTCGGGGTCGTCGTATAGACGCGCGTGCAAACGCCGCGTTTTTGCGGCGAATTCTTGAGCGCCGGCACCTTGCTCTTAACGGTGCGGATGACGCGCGGCTTGCGCACTAGCTGGTTGATCGTCGGCATGGTCGGTTATCTGCTTCCTGCTGTTTTCCGCGAATTTGCGTTGCTTGCGTTATTCACTTGTTGGTAGCGCTTACGTTCATCAGGTCAACTGGTCCTGCTAATTTCCGGTGCCTGAAAAAAGGAGGGGACGGCAACAATGCCGTCCCGTCCGTTTTTGGGTTTGAAGCTAAAAAGACTGTAAATTTTAGAGGGTTACAGCACCCCTGTCAAGCAACCTGCTCGCGGGATTCGGCTGGCGGAGCCTCTTCCGGCGTCCCTTCGACGAGCGGCAACAGCTCGCCGGCCGCAACCTGCCGCTTGCGCGTGTTGTGGTAGGCAAGCCCGGTGCCCGCCGGGATCAACCGGCCGACGATGACGTTCTCTTTCAGACCGCGCAATTCGTCGCGTTTGCCCATGATCGCCGCCTCGGTCAGTACCCGGGTGGTTTCCTGGAACGAAGCCGCCGAAATGAACGAATCCGTCGACAACGATGCCTTCGTGATACCGAGCAGCATGAAGTCGTACGTTGCAGGCTTCTTGCCTTCCGCCGTGACGCGATCGTTCTCATCCAGCACTTCAGCACGCTCGAGCTGCTCGCCCACGATGAAGCGCGTGTCGCCCGCATCGACGATGGTCACGCGGCGCAACATCTGGCGCACGATGACTTCGATGTGTTTGTCATTGATCTTCACGCCCTGCAGGCGGTACACGTCCTGCACTTCGTTGCAGATATAACGCGCGAGCGCTTCGACGCCCAGCAAACGCAGGATGTCGTGCGGATCGGCCGGGCCGTCGACGATGACTTCGCCGCGGTTCACGACCTGGCCGTCGTGCGCCATCACGTGCTTGTCCTTCGGTATCAGGTACTCGTGAGCGACGCTGTCGAGATCGGTGATCACCAGACGCTGCTTGCCCTTGGTGTCCTTGCCGAACGACACGGTGCCGGTGATTTCCGCAAGCAGGCCCGCGTCTTTCGGCGAGCGCGCTTCGAAAAGTTCCGCGACGCGCGGCAGACCGCCCGTGATATCGCGGGTCTTCGAAGTTTCCTGCGGAATCCGCGCGAGCACTTCGCCGACCGACACTTCCTGGCCGTCCTTCACGGTAATGATGCAACCGATCTGGAACGTGATGTTGACCGACTGGTCCGAGCCCGCGATCTTGACTTCCTGGCCGCTCGAATCGAGCAGCTTGACCTGCGGACGCAAGCCCTTGACCTGCGCACTGCCGCGCCGCTTGGGATCGACCACGACGAGCGTGGACAGCCCCGTGACCTCGTCGGTCTGCTTGGCGACGGTCACGCCTTCCTCGACGTTCTCGAAGCGTACGCGCCCCGCGTACTCGGTGATGATGGGGCGCGTATGCGGATCCCACATCGCCAGCACATGACCGGCTTTGACCTGCTCGCCGTCGCGCGCCAGCAGCGTCGCACCGTAGGTAACTTTATGCCGTTCGCGTTCGCGGCCGTGCTCGTCGTGTATCAGCACTTCGCCGCTGCGCGAGATCGCAATCAGCTCGTTGCGCGCGTTGGTAACGTAGCGCATGCCGGGCGAATAACGCACGACACCGGCCGATTTGCTCTCGACCTGGCTGACCACCGCGGTACGCGATGCCGCGCCGCCGATGTGGAAAGTGCGCATCGTCAGCTGCGTGCCCGGTTCGCCGATCGACTGCGCGGCGATGACGCCGACCGCTTCGCCGACGTTCACGATGGAGCCGCGGCCCAGATCGCGGCCGTAGCACTTCGCGCACAAACCGTAGCGCGTTTCGCAGGTGAGCGGCGTGCGCACCTTGATTTCATCGAGGCCGACGGCTTCGATTGCTTCCACCGAGTCCTCATCGAGCAGGCTGTTGACCGGGAACATCAGCTGGCCGCTCTCGGGATTGATGATCTCGGTCGTGCTCACGCGGCCCAGGATGCGCTCGCGCAACGATTCCACGACTTCGCCGCCTTCGATCAGCGCCTTCATCGCGACACCTTGGGTAGTGCCGCAATCCTCTTCGGTCACCACGAGATCCTGCGTCACGTCGACCAGGCGGCGCGTCAGGTAACCTGAGTTCGCCGTCTTCAACGCGGTATCGGCGAGACCTTTACGCGCGCCGTGGGTCGAGATGAAGTACTGCAGCACGTTGAGACCCTCGCGGAAGTTCGCGGTGATCGGCGTCTCGATGATCGAGCCGTCCGGCTTCGCCATCAGGCCGCGCATGCCGGCCAGCTGGCGGATCTGCGCGGCGGAACCGCGCGCGCCCGAATCGGCCATCATGTAGATCGAGTTGAACGATTCCTGCGTGACCGGCGCGCCCTTCTTGTCCTTCAGCGGCACGTAGTCGAGTTTGCTGTAATCCCAGGCGGCGACGTCTTCGGTGCCGAGCTGGTCCATCATCGCCTTGGCGACGACGTCGCCTGCACGACCCCAGATGTCGACCACTTTGTTGTAGCGCTCGCCCTGCGTAACCAGGCCCGACGTGTACTGCGACTCGATTTCCTGCACTTCTTTTTCCGCTTCGGAAATGATCGCGTTTTTCTGCGTCGGCACCAGCATGTCGTCGACGGCGATCGAAATCCCGGCGCGCGTCGCCATCGTAAAGCCGCTGTACATCAGCTTGTCGGCGAATATGACGGTCTCGCGCAGCCCGCAGCGGCGGAACGAATGGTTGATCAGCTTCGAGATTTCCTTCTTCTTGAGCGATTTGTTGATCAGCTCGAACGGCAGTCCCGGCGGCAGAATTTCCGACAGCAGCGCGCGGCCGACGGTGGTCTGATAACGCGTGATCTTCTCGCGCTTGTCGCCCGCTTCGTCGAACTCGATTTCCTTGATGCGCACCTGGATCTTGGCGTTGACTTCGACCTGGCGCGTTTCGTAGGCGCGCGATACTTCGCCGACGTTGGTGAACGCCATGCCTTCGCCGCGCGCGCCCATTTTCTCGCGCGTGATGTAGTAAAGGCCCAGCACGATGTCCTGCGACGGCACGATGATCGGCTCGCCGTTGGCGGGCGACAGGATGTTGTTCGACGACAGCATCAGCGTGCGCGCTTCGAGCTGCGCTTCGAGCGACAACGGCACGTGCACCGCCATCTGGTCGCCGTCGAAGTCGGCGTTGAACGCCGCGCAAACGAGCGGATGCAGCTGGATCGCCTTGCCTTCGATCAGCACGGGCTCGAACGCCTGAATGCCCAGGCGATGCAGCGTCGGCGCGCGGTTCAGCATGACCGGATGCTCGCGAATGACTTCTTCCAGGATGTCCCACACTTCGGGCACTTCCTGCTCGACCAGGCGCTTGGCGGCCTTGATCGTGGTGGCGAGGCCCAGCACTTCCAGCTTGTGGAAAATGTACGGCTTGAAGAGCTCGAGCGCCATTTTCTTCGGCAGCCCGCACTGGTGCAGTTTCAATTGCGGGCCGACGACGATGACCGAACGGCCCGAATAGTCGACGCGCTTGCCGAGCAGGTTCTGGCGGAAACGTCCGCCCTTGCCCTTGATCATGTCGGCGAGCGACTTCAGCGGACGCTTGTTGGCGCCCGTCATCGCCTTGCCGCGGCGGCCGTTGTCGAGCAGCGAGTCGACGGCTTCCTGCAGCATGCGCTTCTCGTTGCGCACGATGATTTCCGGCGCTTTCAGTTCGAGCAGGCGCTTCAACCGGTTGTTGCGGTTGATCACGCGGCGATACAGGTCGTTCAAATCCGACGTCGCGAAACGTCCGCCGTCGAGCGGCACCAGCGGCCGCAGCTCCGGCGGCAGCACCGGCAGCACTTCCATGATCATCCACTCCGGCTTGATGCCGGACTTGTGGAACGCCTCGAGCACTTTCAGGCGCTTGGCGATTTTCTTGATCTTGGTGTCGGAGGTCGTCGCCGCGAGCTCGGTGCGCAGCGTTTCGATCTCATGCTTGAGATCGATCGCACGCAGCAGTTCGCGCACGCCTTCCGCGCCCATGATCGCGGTGAAGTCGTCGCCGAATTCTTCGACCTTGGCGAGGTAATCGTCTTCCGACAGCAGCTGGCAGCGCTGCAGCGGCGTCATGCCGGGATCGGTCACGACGTAGGCTTCGAAATACAGCACGCGTTCGATGTCGCGCAGCGTCATGTCGAGCACCATGCCCAGGCGCGACGGCAGCGACTTCAGAAACCAGATGTGCGCGACGACGGACGCCAGCTCGATATGGCCCATGCGCTCGCGGCGCACTTTCGACAGCGTGACTTCGACGCCGCATTTCTCGCAAATTACGCCGCGATGCTTCAGGCGCTTGTACTTGCCGCACAGGCATTCGTAGTCCTTGACCGGCCCGAAAATCTTGGCGCAGAAAAGGCCATCGCGTTCCGGCTTGAACGTGCGGTAGTTGATCGTCTCCGGCTTTTTGACTTCGCCATACGACCACGAACGTATCTTGTCGGGCGAGGCAAGCCCGATCTTGATTGCGTCAAACTCTTCTTCCGGCGTTACCTGCTTGAACAGATCGAGTAGTGCTTTCATTTTTCACTCCAAAAAGGCGTGATGCACAAATTTCCGTAAATTCGCTGGGCCCGTTTCGCTGCGGTCAATATCGCTCGTGGTCGAGATCGATATCGATGGCGAGCGAGCGGATCTCCTTGACCAGCACGTTGAACGATTCCGGCATGCCGGCCTCGATCTTGTGCTCGCCCTTGACGATCGACTCGTAGACCTTGCGGCGGCCCTCGGTATCGTCCGACTTGACGGTCAGCATTTCCTGCAGCGTGTACGACGCGCCGTAGGCTTCGAGCGCCCACACTTCCATCTCGCCGAAACGCTGGCCGCCGAACTGCGCCTTGCCGCCCAGCGGCTGCTGGGTAACGAGGCTGTACGGTCCGGTGGAGCGCGCATGCATCTTGTCGTCGACCAGGTGATGCAGCTTCAGCATCTGCATGTAGCCGACGGTGACCTGGCGGTCGAAGGCTTCGCCCGTGCGGCCGTCATACAGCGTGATCTGGCCCGAGCGCGGCAATCCGGCGAGTTCCAGCATCTCCTTGATCTCCGCTTCGTTCGCGCCGTCGAACACCGGCGTCGCAAACGGCACGCCGTTACTGAGGTTCTTGGCGAGCTCCATGATTTCGCCGTCGGAGAGCGAGTCGATGTCTTCGTGCTTGCCGCTCGAGTTGTAAATTTTCGTGATGTATTTGCGCAGTTCGAGCAGCTTGGTCTGCGCCTTCAGCATCTCGCCGATCTTAAGCCCCAGGCCCTTGGCGGCCCAGCCCAGGTGCGTCTCGAGAATCTGACCGACGTTCATGCGCGAAGGCACGCCCAGCGGGTTCAGCACGATGTCGAGCGTCGTGCCGTCCGCCATGTGCGGCATGTCTTCGACCGGCGTGATTTTCGAGATCACGCCCTTGTTGCCGTGACGGCCGGCCATCTTGTCGCCCGGCTGCAGGCGGCGCTTGACGGCGATGTAGACCTTGACCATCTTCTGCACGCCCGGCGGCAGTTCGTCGCCGCTGGTGAGCTTCTTTTTCTTCTCCTCGAACGCCTTGTCGAACTCGACGCGTTTCTGCGCGAGGCTCTCCTTCAACTGCTCCATCTGGCGATTGACTTTGTCGTTCGCGATGTCGATGTCGAACCAGCTGTGGCGCTCGACTTCCGTCAGGTACGCCTTGGCGATCTTGGTGCCCTTGACGAGCTTCTTCGGCCCCTTGTTGGCGGTTTTGCCGATCAACAGGCGTTCGACGCGCATGAACGTATCGTCTTCGACGATGCGCATCTGGTCGGCGAGGTCTTTCTTGTAGCGCTTCAGCTCGTCGTCGATGATCTGCTGCGCGCGCTTGTCGCGCTCGATGCCCTCGCGCGTAAACACCTGCACGTCGATCACGGTGCCCGACATGCCCGAGGGCACGCGCAGGCTCGTGTCTTTCACGTCGGAAGCTTTCTCGCCGAAAATTGCGCGCAAGAGCTTTTCTTCCGGCGTGAGCTGGGTTTCGCCTTTCGGCGTCACTTTGCCGACCAGCACGTCACCGGCTTCGACTTCGGCGCCGATGTAAATGATGCCCGACTCGTCGAGATTGCCGAGCTGCGTTTCCGATAGATTGGAAATGTCGCGCGTGATCTCTTCCGGTCCCAGCTTGGTGTCGCGCGCAACGACCGACAGTTCCTCGATGTGAATCGAGGTAAAGCGCTCGTCGGCGACCACGCGCTCGGAGATCAGGATTGAATCCTCGAAGTTGTAGCCGTTCCACGGCATGAACGCGACCAGCATGTTCTGGCCCAAGGCCAGCTCGCCCATGTCGGTCGAGGCGCCATCGGCCACCACGTCGCCCTTGGCGATATGGTCGCCGACGCGCACGAGCGGCCGCTGGTTGATGTTGGTGTTCTGGTTCGAGCGCGTGTATTTGACGAGGTTGTAAATATCGACGCCGACTTCGCCGGCAGTCGCTTCTTCGTCATTGACGCGGACCACGATGCGGCTCGCATCGACATAGTCGACGATGCCGCCGCGGTTCGCGCGCACGGCGGTTCCCGAGTCGACTGCGACGGTGCGCTCGAGGCCGGTCCCCACCAGCGGCTTCTCCGCACGCAAACACGGCACGGCCTGGCGCTGCATGTTCGAACCCATCAACGCACGGTTCGCGTCGTCATGTTCCAGGAACGGAATCAACGAGGCGGCAACCGATACGATCTGCGCCGGCGCCACGTCCATGTACTCGATGCGGTCGGGCGTGGCGAGCGTGAACTCGTTCTTGTTGCGGCAGGACACCAGCTCATCGGTGAACTTGTTTTTCTTGTCGAGCTCGGCGTTCGCCTGCGCGATCACGTACTTGCTTTCCTCGATGGCCGACAGGTAGTGAATCTCGTCGGTCACGTGGCCCGCTTTGACGACGCGATAGGGCGTCTCGAGAAAACCGTACTCGTTGGTGCGCGCGTAGAGCGCAAGCGAATTGATGAGGCCGATGTTCGGGCCTTCCGGCGTCTCGATCGGGCACACGCGGCCGTAATGCGTCGGATGCACGTCGCGCACTTCGAAACCTGCGCGCTCACGGGTCAAGCCGCCCGGTCCCAGGGCCGATACGCGGCGCTTGTGCGTGATCTCGGACAGCGGGTTCGTCTGGTCCATGAACTGCGACAGCTGCGAAGAGCCGAAGAATTCGCGGATCGCTGCGGACACCGGCTTGGCGTTGATCAGGTCGTGCGGCATCAGGTTTTCCGATTCCGCCTGCGACAGACGCTCGCGCACTGCACGCTCGACGCGCACGAGACCCGCGCGGAACTGGTTCTCCGCGAGTTCGCCGACCGAACGCACGCGTCGATTGCCGAGATGGTCGATATCGTCGATCTCGCCGCGGCCATTGCGCAATTCGACGAGAATCTTGATGACCGCCACGATGTCTTCTTTCGACAGCGTGCCGGCGCCCGTCAATTCCGAGCGGCCGACGCGGCGGTTGAACTTCATGCGGCCGACGGCCGACAGGTCGTAGCGGTCTTCGGAGAAAAAGAGCCCGTTAAAGAGTGTCTTCACCGCATCTTCGGTCGGCGGTTCGCCGGGACGCATCATGCGATAAATGGCAACCATCGCCGCCATCTGATCGGCGGTCTCGTCCACCCGCAGCGTTTGCGAAATGTACGAACCCTGGTCCAGATCGTTCGTGTAGATGGTCTGGATCTTTTCGACGCCCGCGTCGGTGAGCTTCTTCAGGAGGTCTTCGGTGATCTCGTCGTTCGCGTTGGCGACGACTTCACCGCTTTCCTTGTCGATCACGTTCTGCGCGAGCACGCGTCCCAGCAGGAACTCCTGCGGCACGCTGATTTTGTCGAGCTTCGCTTCCTGCATTTCGCGCACGTGCTTGACCGTGATGCGCTTGTCTTTGGCGACGATCGTTTTACCGGACTTCGTGGTGAAGTCAAAGCGCGCGATTTCCCCGCGCAGGCGCTCCGGCACCAGCTCGAACTCGATCTGGTCCTTGTGCAGGCGGAACGCGTCGAACGCGAAGAACTCGCTGAGGATCTGCTCGGGCATGTAGCCGAGAGCCTTCAACAATATCGTGACCGGCATTTTGCGGCGGCGGTCGACGCGGAAATACAGGTAATCTTTCGGGTCGTACTCGAAATCGAGCCACGAGCCGCGATACGGAATGATGCGCGCCGAGAAGAGCAGCTTGCCCGACGAATGCGTCTTGCCGCGATCGTGCTCGAAGAACACGCCGGGCGAACGGTGCAGCTGCGAGACGATCACGCGCTCGGTGCCGTTGATCACGAACGAACCGGTGGTGGTCATGAGCGGAATTTCGCCCATGTAAACTTCCTGCTCTTTCACTTCCTTGACAGTCGGCTTGGACGCTTCCTTGTCCATGATCGTCAGGCGCACCTTGGCGCGCAGCGGAGCCGCGAACGTGAGGCCGCGCTGCTGGCATTCCTTGACGTCGAACGGCGGTTCGCCGAGCACGAAGCTCACGAACTCGAGCCGCGCATTCTTCGAATGGCTCTCGATCGGGAAGATGCTCTGGAACGCGGCCTGCAGGCCTTCGCCCTTGCGTGCATCGGGTGCGACAAATTCCTGCAAAAACGCCGCGTACGAGTCGAGCTGTGTCGCCAGCAGGTACGGCACCGGCAGAACGCTCGCCCGTTTGGCGAAGCTTTTACGAATACGCTTTTTTTCAGTGAACGAGTAGCTCATTGAGGCTCCTCAAAGTGAAATGCGGGGTGAAAGACTGTCCAGGACCCAGCGCACCGCTGACGATGCGCTCGGCCGTGGCTCGTCCGCCACGAAAACAATAGGGAAAAGCTGGCGGTTGCCCGCCAGCCCCGTTGCGTCTGTCAAACTATTTGATTTCAGCCGTTGCGCCGGCTTCGATCAGCTGCTTGAGTATCGCGTCCGCGTCGGCCTTCGACACGCCTTCTTTGACCGCTTTCGGCGCGGCATCGACGAGATCCTTGGCTTCTTTCAAGCCCAGGCCGGTCACTGCGCGCACGACTTTGATCACGTTGACCTTGCTCGCGCCCGAGTTGGTACAGGTGCACGGCAAACTCCGTCTGCTCGGCTGCGGCGGCTGCGCCGCCGCCACCGGCGGCAGGTGCTGCCACCGCCACGGCTGCCGCGGCTGCGGACACGCCGAACTTCTCTTCCATGTCCTTGATGAGGCTGGACAGCTCGAGCACCGACATTCCGGAAATTGCGTCGAGGATTTCTGCTTTTGCTAATGCCATCATGTTCTCCTGAGATTTGTCTATGTGTGTGAAGCGCGCTGCCCGCTAAAAGATCAGGCAGCCTGCTTTTCCTTCTGGTCCCGCACGGCGGCGAGCGTGCGCACGAACCTGCCGGGCACTTCGTTCAGTGTCCGCACGAACGTTGCGATCGGCGCCTGCATGGTTCCCAACAGCTTGGCGAGCAGTTCCTCGCGGCTCGGCATGGAGGCCAGATTGGCCACGTCTTTTGCAGACATGACCAGATTGGCCAGCGCACCGGCTTTGATGACGAACTTGTCGTTGCCCTTGGCAAACTCATGCAATACCTTCGCGACCTTCACCGGATCACTGCAGATGCCGTACGCGAGCGGCCCGACCATTTTGTCGGACAGCCCGGCGAACGGCGTCTCAGCGACGGCGCGGCGCGCGAGAGTATTCTTGAGGACCCGCAGGTAAACGCCCGAGCCGCGCGCTTTTTTGCGCAGATCGGTCATTGCCGCGACCCCAAGACCGCGATACTCGGCGACTACGATGGCCTGTGCCTGCGCAACCTGCGCGCCGATTTCAGCCACCACCGCCTGTTTCTCTTCCAGATTAAGACCCAAGGCCTACCTCCATTCGTTAATGGCTGCGGATTCGTGCCGACTTCCGCAACCGACCCACGGCGACCTCAGCTCCAGGCATTAGCAACAAACCTGATTCATCGGGACACGCCGTCTGCGTAGAGTTCAGGTTCTGATGCCCGCAACGCCGAAACAAGCGCGTCTCGTTCATCATCACCATCGATTAAGCGGGCTGCGGACAACTGCATCCGCATCACGCCTCTACGGTCTTTGACAACCTGCCTGCACCGCAATCTTCCGCGGATGCCGGCAGCCCAAAGCCTTCTCTACCAATTCTTTCGTCTGACAAAAATCCGAATTCAGCAATTACGCCTGCGTACCGCCCTGATCGATGCGCACACCCACGCCCATCGTGCTCGAGACCGACACTTTCTTCAGGTAGATACCTTTGATGCCGGTGGGACGCGATTTGTTCACTGCCTCGAGCAGCGCTTTCATGTTCTCGACCAGCGCATCGACGGTAAACGACGCGCGGCCTATCGTGCACTGGACGATGCCGGTCTTGTCGGCGCGGTACTGCACCTGGCCGGCCTTCGCGTTTTTCACCGCGGCAGCGACGTCCTGCGTGACCGTGCCGACTTTCGGGTTCGGCATCAGGCCGCGCGGGCCCAGGATCTGACCCAGCTGTCCTACGACCCGCATGGTGTCGGGCGTCGCGATGACGACGTCGAAATCCATCTTGCCGCCCTTGATTTCGGCCGCCAGATCGTCGAGGCCCACCAGGTCGGCGCCGGCGTCCTTGGCCGCCTGCGCCTTGTCGCCCTGCGCGAACACGGCGACGCGCACCGTTTTGCCGGTGCCCGCGGGGAGCACGACCGAACCGCGCACGGTCTGGTCGGATTTCTTGGCATCGATGCCGAGATTGATCGCAACGTCGATCGACTCGTTGAACTTGGCGGTCGCGTTTTCCTTGACGATCTTCATCGCATCGGCCAGCGGATACAGCTTGGTCCGGTCGACCTTGGGCATCAGCGCTTTATAGCGTTTGGAGATGTGAGTCATGTTATGCACCCTCCACTTCGACGCCCATGCTGCGCGCGCTGCCGGCAATGGTGCGCACCGCGGCATCGAGATCGCCCGCCGTCAGGTCGGGCATCTTGGTCTTGGCGATTTCTTCCGCCTGGGCGCGCGTGAGCTTGCCGACCTTGTCCGTATGCGGCGTCTTGCTGCCCTTGTCGAGCTTCAGCGCTTTCTTGATCAGCACCGACGCCGGCGGCGTCTTGATGATGAACGTGAAGCTCTTGTCCTGGAATGCCGTGATCACGACCGGCAGCGGCAGGCCCGCTTCCATTTTCTGGGTCTGCGCGTTAAACGCCTTGCAGAACTCCATGATGTTGAGACCGCGCTGACCCAATGCCGGCCCGATAGGCGGACTCGGATTGGCTTTGCCGGCGGGCACTTGCAGCTTGATGAAGCCGACGATTTTTTTCGCCACGATGAAGCTCCTTATGGTGGGTGGTAGCGGGCCGCGGTTTTACGCCGCCCTCCCCGTTAATAACAACTGCCTGTATTGCGACTGCTAAATTCAGCTACTACTTGCTCAAGCCTTCTCGACCTGCCCGAAATCCAGTTCCACCGGCGTCGATCGCCCGAAAATCGTGACCGACACGCGCAGCTTGCTCTTGTCGTAGTTCACGTCCTCGACGTTGCCGTGGAAGTCCGTGAACGGGCCTTCCTTGACGCGCACCGACTCGCCGATCTCGAACAGCACTTTCGGGCGCGGCTTCTCGACGCCTTCCTGGATCTGGTGCAGGATGTTCTGCACTTCCTTCTCGGAAATCGGCGTCGGCTTGGTCGAGGTGCCGCCGACGAAACCGGTGACCTTGGCCGTGCTCTTCACCAGGTGCCAGGTGTCGTCGGTCATTTCCATCTCGACGAGCACGTAGCCCGGGAAGAATTTGCGCTCAGAAATATTCTTCTGGCCGCTCTTCATCTCGACGACTTCTTCCACCGGCACCAGGATCTGGCCGAACTTTTCCTGCATGCCGGCGCGTGCGACACGGTCGATCAGCGCGCGCTGCACGCTCTTCTCGAAGCCGGAGTACGCGTGCACTACATACCATTTCTTGCTCATGAATCGCCCTGACCCATCAGTATGCGCACTGCCCATAGCAACCCCGCGTCTATCAGCCATAAAAACAACGCCATCACAAACACGAACGCGAACACGATGCCGGTCGTCTGCAAAGTCTCTTTGCGGGTCGGCCACACGACGCGCTTGGTCTCGTCGATCGACTCCTGCGCGAACGCGAAAAACTCCTTGCCCGGCGCGCTGGTCCAGAACACGACGACCGCCGCGACCGCGCCGCCGATGACGGCGCCCACGCGCGCAATCAGCGGGCTCTGATCCCAGTAGTAAAACGCCACGATGCCCGCGATCAGTAGAACAACCGCTATCGCAATTTTTATCTTGTCTGCCATGTGTCCCGTTCAGCGCTTCGAGTTTCGAAGTCGAGAGTGCAATTTTTCCTGCGCCTGCCTACACCCCAACTCTCAACCCACGCTCAACAGCTTTGCTGGCAGGCCAGGAGGGAATCGAACCCCCAACCTTCGGTTTTGGAGACCGACGCTCTGCCAATTGAGCTACTGGCCTAATCCTTGTTTAAAGTGCAAACGGGCAGGAAAGCGAAGCATGCTTCGCCGCCCCGCCCCGCAATTAAGTTACTCGATGACTTTAGCGACGACGCCGGCGCCGACGGTCTTGCCGCCTTCGCGAATCGCGAAGCGCAAGCCTTCTTCCATCGCGATGGGCTGAATCAGCGCCACCGTGATCGAGATGTTGTCCCCCGGCATCACCATTTCGGTGCCCGCCGGCAATTCGATGCTCCCCGTCACGTCCGTCGTGCGGAAGTAGAACTGCGGACGGTAGCCCTGGAAGAACGGCGTGTGACGCCCGCCCTCGTCTTTGGACAGGACATAGATCTCCGCCGTGAACTTCGTGTGCGGCGTGATCGAACCCGGCTTCGCCAAGACCTGCCCGCGCTCGACCTCTTCGCGCTTGGTGCCGCGCAAGCAGCACACCGACGTTGTCACCGGCCTGGCCCTGGTCCAGCAGCTTCCTGAACATTTCCACACCCGTGCACACCGTCTTGATCGTCGGCTTCAAGCCCACGATCTCGATTTCTTCGCCCACCTTGACGATCCCGCGCTCAACGCGCCCCGTCACCACCGTGCCGCGACCCGAGATCGAGAACACGTCTTCCACCGGCATCAGGAACGGGCCATCCAGCGCACGCTTCGGTTCCGGAATGAAAGAGTCCAGCGCTTCGGCGAGCTTGAAGATCGCGCCTTCGCCCATGTCCGTCTTGTCGCCTTCCAGCGCCTTCAACGCCGAGCCGATGATGATCGGGGTCTTGTCGCCCGGGAATTCATACTTCGACAGCAATTCGCGCACTTCCACTTCAACGAGTTCCAGCAGTTCCTTGTCGTCGACCATGTCCGCTTTGTTCATGAACACGACGATGTACGGAACACCGACCTGGCGGGCCAGCAGGATATGCTCGCGCGTCTGCGGCATCGGGCCGTCGGCTGCGCTCACGACCAGGATCGCGCCGTCCATCTGCGCGGCACCGGTGATCATGTTCTTGATGTAGTCGGCATGGCCCGGGCAGTCGACGTGCGCGTAGTGGCGCTTTTCCGTCTCATACTCGACGTGCGCGGTGTTGATCGTGATCCCGCGCGCCTTCTCTTCCGGCGCCGCATCGATCTGGTCGTAGTTCTTCGCTTCACCGCCATACTTCTTCGACAGCACGTGCGTCATCGCCGCCGTCAACGTCGTCTTCCCATGGTCAACGTGACCGATCGTCCCCACGTTCACGTGCGGCTTGGTGCGCTCAAATTTGCCTTTTGCCATATCGGTTCCTTGTCGTCTTTTTACCTGCAACTATCTGGTGCCCATGGCGTGGATTGAACACGCGACCTCTCCCTTACCAAGGGAGTGCTCTACCACTGAGCTACATGGGCTAAACGCCACATGGGCTGACTTCACTGCCCCTGCATCTTTTTAACTGCGCCGCTGCTGCGATACCTCCCGATGCGTTCGATACCTCTAATCCTGCAGCCGGAAATGAGCGGTCGGTCATTTTCGACTGGAGCGGGTGAAGGGAATCGAACCCTCGTCGTAAGCTTGGAAGGCTTCTGCTCTACCATTGAGCTACACCCGCAACTCTGATGGAACTCAACGCTTCCGGTGCCCCGTTTTGTACTGGTGGAGGGGGAAGGATTCGAACCTTCGAAGGCAGAGCCGTCAGATTTACAGTCTGATCCCTTTGACCGCTCGGGAACCCCTCCGAACGAAACCGAACATTATGGCGATTTCCCCTATTTGTGTCAAACAGTTGGGGCGATATTTTGCATAGTCCCGGGCGTCCGTGCGACCGGCGTGCGAATTCGTTACCATGGCGCTCGGAATCCCGCCCCCATGTCCCCTGTCAGCACCCTCCTGCGTCGTGTCCTTAATCCGCGTTCAGTCGCCGTCATAGGCGCTTCGGACAGCACCGAAAAATTCGGCGGGCGGGTCATGAATTTCGTTGTGAAACATGGCTTTGCGGGCGCAGTCATACCCGTCAATCCGTCCGCCTCCACGATCCGCGGTATCCGCGCATACCCCGCTATTGGCGATGCGCCGGGTCCCATTGATGTGGCGCTGCTCGCCGTCCCGAACGCCCACATCGCGAGCGCAGTTGAAGCATGCGGTGCAGCCGGAGTGGCGGCTTGCGTGGTGCTCACCGCGGATTTCGCGGAGTTGGGAAACGAGGGCGAGGCGCGCCAGAATGAGTTGGTGCAGGCGGCGCAAAGACACGGCGTCCGGTTGATCGGCCCGAACTGCCTGGGGTTCATCAATCCCGCGCTTAGGTTAGCGCTTACTTCGTCCATAGCCCTTGCCATAGAGCCAATGCCGGTCGGCGGCATCGGACTCGTGAGCCAAAGCGGATCACTCATGGCAGCGTTGATTTCCCACGCCCAGGACCTGGGCACCGGGTTCAGCGCCGCGGTCTCGGTAGGCAATCAAGCCGATCTCGAAGTCTGCGATTTCATCGAATATTTTCTCGAAGACCCCGCCACGCATGCGATTTGCGCTTATCTCGAAGGGCTCAAGGATGCGCCGCGTTTTATCGCCCTCGCCGCGCGGTGCCGCGCCGCCCGTAAGCCGCTGCTCGTCGTCAAAGCCGGTCAGAGCGACGCGGGCGCGCGCATCACGCGCTCGCATACCGCGAGTCTCGCCGGCTCCGATGCGGCGTGGACAGCGGCATGCCATGACCATGCAGTGATCCTGCTCGACGACCCGGAAGCGTTGATCCAATGCGCGGACTTCCTGATTCGCTTTGGCCCACCGCGCGGCGACGGAGTAGCGGCGCTGTCCCCCTCTGGCGGGACGATAGCCGTGACGGCGGATCGCATCGCGGCCGCAGGCCTGCGTCTGGCTCAACTGGGCGATGCGACGCAGCGCGCTTTGCACGAAATCGTCCCAGTTTCGCGGCCGGTCAATCCGCTCGACGTGGGCGGGCTCGCGCGAGAAGCTGGGCTTGCAAGCGCTCAGACTTGCTACGAATTGCTGGCGGGCGACTCGGATACCGCCGTGATGCTGATCGTCGTCGCGACCACACCGCAACTCGAGGCCAAGGTACGCCTGTGGGCGGAACTGGCCCTCGCGCACGGCAAACCGACCGCGATCCTGCTGACGCCGGGCACACTGATCGACAGCTCGCGCGCAATCCTGCGCGAACTGCGCTGTCCGTTTACCAATCGCATGGACGATGCGCTGCGCGTCGTCAAAGCGGCCGTCGCGTACGGCGCAGCCCTCGATACGCCGTTACCTGTGCCGGTCGAGCCTGCCGATTTCGGCAACATCGCCGCTTTCACCGCGCCGGCGGCCGAACTTACCGAAACCGAAACCAAGCAGTTGCTCGCGCTCGCCGGCATTTCGGTGACGACCGACCGGCTCGTGCGCACCGTGGACGATGCGGTGACCGCGGCGCGCACAGCCGGCTACCCGGTCGTCTTGAAACTGAGCTCGCGCACGCTCACGCACAAGAGCGACATCGGCGGCGTGCAACTGGATTTGCGCAACGACGATGACGTGCGGCGCGCATGGGAACGGATAGTTAACAAGCTCGCCGCCATCGAACCCACCTCGACGCTCGAATGCGTAATCCAGCCGATGATTGTGGGCGGCACGGAATTGATCGTCGGCACGCGCTGGGACGCTCAGTTCGGCGCCCTCGTCATGGTCGGTGCGGGCGGCATCTGGGCCGAAAGCCTGCGCGATACACAATGCGCGCTGGCGCCGGTGACAGCGGAGCGCGCGCGCGCGCTCGTGCGCCAGCTGCGCATCTGGCCGATGCTGGCCGGCGGCCGCGGGCGCCCGGCGGCCGACGTCGATAAACTGGCGGACGTCATCGTGCGGGTCAGCTGGCTCGCGGCGAAACTCAAGTCGCGGCTCGCCGAACTCGACATCAATCCGCTGCTGGTTAAGCCTGCGGGCCAGGGCGCGATCGCGCTCGATGCCCGCGCGACCCTCCATCCCTCCAGCCTATCGAAAGCATCGTCATGAGCGCCACCGCTGTCACTTATGAAGTCGTCGATGACATTGCGATCGTCACCTTGAACCGGCCCGACAAGCGCAATGCGATGAACAACGACATGACCACGGGCCTGCGCGCCGCCTGGGAACGCTTCAATGCAAGCGACGAGCGCGTCGCGATCCTGACCTGCGCCGGCGATGATTTTTCAGTGGGGGTCGACGTCAAGGCGCCGACCGAGGATTTTCCGGCGTGCGTACCTAACGTCGGCGTGCAGTTGCAGAAACCGCTGATCGCCGCGGTGGCGGGCTGGACCGTCGGGGGCGCAGTAGTGATGGTACAGATGGCCGATTTGTGCGTCGCCGCCGACACCACGAAATTCTCGTTTCCCGAGGCGAAAGTCGGCTTTACCGGCGCGTTGGTCGCGGGCCTTGCCGCGCGCATACCGCACAAGGTCGCCATGGAGCTCATGCTGCTGGGCGAAGTCATCGACGCCCAGCGCGCGTACCAAGTCGGATTGGTGAACAAGGTCGTGCCGCGCGATCAGTTGCTCGAGGCCGCCATGGGTTACGCGCGGCGCCTTGCGGGCAATGCGCCCATGGTACTGGCGCTGTTGCGTGAATTCGTGAGCGAGGTGCTGCCGCGCGGGCCGTCCGAGCATGTCGCGCGCGGCCGGCTCGCGATCACGCGCGTGCGGCAAAGCGAAGACGCGAAAGAAGGCGTAGCCAGTTTCAAAGCCAAACGCAAGCCGCAGTTCAAAGGCAAATAATTCGCGCAATGGGTTATGACCCGTTGACCGCCGGGAGTCCCGGCGCGGGGCTTCCTCACATGCCGTCCTATTGGACGGCGACGGCGGGCGAATTGCCGCCCGACGACGGCCCGGCGCCCCGCCAACTCGATACCGAAGTCGCGATTATCGGCGGCGGGTATACCGGATTGTCGTGCGCGTACCAGCTTGCCAGGGCGCATGGGATCACGCCGGTCGTGCTCGAAGCCAATCGAGCGGGCTGGGGCTGCAGCGGCCGCAACGGCGGTTTTGCGCGCATGGCATTGGGCCGCCTGAGCGCAGAGCAAATGATCGCGGCGTGGGGAAAATCCGCAGCCGCCAGCGCGTTCGGCATCATGCGCGCGTCGCTCGACCATGTGCGCATGCTCATCGCGGAAGGACGCATCGACTGCGATGCCAGCGCCGCCGGCCACCTGAAAATCGCGCATCGTCCAGCGCGCGCGACGGAACTCAAGCGCGAAGCGGATGTATTGCGACGCGAGTTCGATTATCCGGCGGAATTCATCGACCCCGACGAATTGCGCGCCACCCATATAGGCGGCACGCAGTCGCACGGCGCGCTGCGCATTCCCGATGCGCTGGCCGTGCATCCGCTAAAACTCGCAGCCGGCGTGCTGCGAATGGCGCGCGCGGCAGGCGCGAGCGTGCACACGGCGAGCCCGGTCACAGCGTGGGAAAAACGCGGCGCCGAACACGTGCTGACAACGCCGCATGGCACGGTGCGCGCTAAAAAGGTCGTGATTGCCACCAACGGCTACACGCCGCAGCAACTGCATCCGGCGGTGCACGCGACTTTGCTGCCGGTGCTCTCGCACATCATCGTCACGCGCCCGCTCACGCCGGATGAGATCCGCAGCGCCAATTTTGTCACGCGCCACGTGCTGACCGACTCGCGCAAACTGCTGTATTACTGGCGGCGCCTGCCCGATGACCGCATCCTGTTCGGCGGACGCGGCTTGATCGCCGACAACCCGGAACGCAATGCGCAGCAACGCGAGTTCCTGCTCTCCGAACTCAAAAACAAGTATCCGGGGCTCGATCGCGTGACCGTCGACTACGATTGGCACGGCTGGGTCTGCCTGACACGCGATTTTCTGCCGCACATCCATCACGCTGAGGACGATACGTCCGTGCACTACGCGCTCGGCTATCAGGGGAGCGGCGTGTCGTTGAGCTTGTATGCAGGCAAGCTGCTTGCGCAGAGCATCGCCGGCCATCCGGTGGAGCACGCGCTGCCTGCCCTCCACTCGCCGCTCGCCCGCTATCCGCTGCACCGCCTTATTCGCATTCCGCAGCGCTTGATGTATCTTTGGTACCGCCATCTCGACAATTCGGATTGAATGAAAACCCACCTCACCATTGCAGCGCTCGCTTTTTTTACGGCAGCGCACGCGCAGGACTATCCGACGAAACCGATCCGGCTCGTCGTGCCCTATTCGCCGGGCGGGCCCGTCGACATCGTCGGCCGGCTCACCGCGCAGAAATTGACCGATGAACTGAAGCAGCAGGTGATCGTCGACAATCGCGCCGGCGGCGGCGGCAACATTGCCGTCGAAATCGTCGCCCGGTCGCTGCCCGACGGTTACACGCTGCTGATGGGCGCCAACGGCACCAACGCGATCAATCCGAATCTTTATCCGAAGCTCACGGTCGTGCCCGCGCGCGACCTCGTGCCGATCGGCATGGTCGCGTCGAGCCCGATGATCCTGGTGACCCATCCCTCGGTGCACGCGAATTCGATCCGGGAGCTCGTAGCACTCGCCAAAGCGAAGCCGGGCAGCATCAATTTCGCCTCGTCGGGCAGCGGCTCGACCGCCCACCTCTCGAGCGAGCTTTTCAAGAGCATGGCGGGCGTGAACATCGTGCACGTGCCATATAAAGGCGCGGGCCCCGCACTAACCGATCTCGTCGGCGGCCAGGTTCAAATCATGTTCACCGGAATTTCGTCGACGCTGCCGTACGTCAAGGCCGGCCGCCTGAAAGCGCTGGGCGTATCGAGCGAAAAGCGCGTGCCGATTTTGCCCGAGGTGCCGACCGTCAACGAGGAACTCGCGGGCTACGAAGTCATGACGTGGTACGGCGTGTTTGCGCCCGTACGGTTGCCCAAGCCCTATGTCGCGAAGCTCAACCAGACGCTCGCGAGAATTTTTGCCACCCCCGACGCACGCCAGCGCTTGAACGCGCTCGGCGCCGAGCCCGTCACGATGTCGCCCGAGCAGTTCGCGGCCGCCATCAGCCGCGAAACCGTGAAATGGGCGAAGGTCATCAAGGACTCGGGGACCCAACCCGAATAGAGCAGGCACGCCCGCAGCGCAGCACACACCGTGCGGTAAAATCATTTCGCGATCACGCTTACCGGAGGAGTCCCAATGAACGATGCCACCAACGCGCCGCAACTCGCGCGCAACGTCACGCGCCTTGCGCATCTCGACCTGCCGGGCGCGGGCCAGGTCTACGTCGACGGCAACTACGCCTATATCGGCCACCTGCCCAACAAGGCGGGGCTCGGCACGACCATCGTCGACGTCGCCGACCCGCGCAAGCCGCGCGTGGTGTCGCAGATCAATCTCGAAGACCCGACTTCGCACAGCCACAAGGCGCGCGTGATCGGCGACATCATGATCGTCAACAGCGAGCGCAATATGACCGGCATCGGCCGCAAGGCGGACGAGCTGCCGAAACTGCGCGCGGAACTCAAGGCATCGCTGGGACGCAAGGCGACGCCCGCGGAATTAGCGGCGAAGCTGGGCGTGCGCGAAGCCGACATGGCCGCGGTCGAGGAAGCCGAAAAAAATCCGTACGACAAGGGCGGCTTCAAAATCTATGACGTGGCGGACCGCGCGAAACCGAAGCTGATCACTTTTCACAAGACGCACGGCATCGGCGTGCACCGCTTCGACATGGACGCGAACTACGCTTACATCTCGACCGAGATGGCGCGGCTACAAGGGCAACATCCTGGTGATTTACGACATTCGCAACCCGTCCAAACCCGAGGAAGTGTCGCGCTGGTGGCTGCCGGGCCAGCACCTCGCCGGCGGCGAGACGCCGACCTGGTCCGGACGCCAGCATCGCCTGCATCACGCGCTGCGGTTCGGGGACCGCTTGTGGGCCGGCTGCTGGCACGGCGGCGTGCGCATCATCGACGTCGCCGACATCAAAAACCCGCGCACCATCGGCGCCTACAACTACCACCCGCCGTTTCCCGAACCTTCGCATACGTTCATGGGCGTGCCGTTCCCGGTGGCCGGCCGCCAGATTGCGCTCGCCATCGACGAAGAAGACCATGCACACGACGGCGCGGAAATGGAGCGCCGCCGCGGCCGGCCGCACGCGTGCCTGTGGGTATTCGACGTGAGCGATCCGGCGCACATCCAGCCGCTGTCGATGTTCGAAGTGAGCGAGCTCGACTCGCCGTGGAGCCGCGCCGCACCCGGCCGCTTCGGCGCGCACCAGTTCCACGAGCGCATGGACGGCGACACGCTCGTCTATTGCACGTGGTTTGCGGGAGGCCTGCGCATCGTCGATATCGCCGACCCGACGGCGCCGCAGGAAGTCGGACACTACATTCCGGAACCCGCCAAGGGCCAGGCCGGCCCGCAGACCAACGACGTCGACGTCGACAAGCGCGGCGTCATTTATCTCGTCGATCGCGGCCCGGGACTCAACATCCTCGAATTCAAGCGGCCAAAATAAGAGTTGACGACGCTACTCGAGCTGCACGCCGATAGCCTTCACAACCTTCGCCCACTTGGGGATTTCGCGCTGGATATGATCGGCGAATTCCTTCGCTGAGCCGCCGACGACTTCGGCGCCCATCGCGGCGAGACGCTCGCGCACGTCGGCGAGCTGCAGCATGCGGTTGATCTCCATATTCAGCCGCTCGACGATGGCGCCCGGCGTTCCCGCCGGGACCAGCACGCCGTGCCACGTCGATGCTTCGAAACCGGGCACGCCCGCCTCCGCGATCGTCGGCAATTCCGGCAGGAAGCGGCTGCGCTTTGCAGTGGTCACGCCGAGCGCGCGCACGCGGTTCGCCTTGATGTGCTGGATCACCGACAGCGAGGTTGCGAACATCAACTGCGTTTCGCCGGCCATCAGATCGGTCAGCGCGGGCGCCGCACTCTTGTACGGGATGTGCACGATATTGGTCGCCGTCATGCTCTTAAACAGCTCCGCCGACAGGTGCGCCGCCGCGCCCATGCCCGAGCCCGAATAATTGAGCTGCCCCGGACGTGCTTTGGCGAGCGCGATGAGTTCTTTCACGTTCGTCACGGGCAATGAAGGATGCACGACGAGAATATTCGGCTGCGTGGCCGCCAGCACTATCGGCGTGAAATCCTTGACCGGATCGAACCCGAGGCGCTTGTAGAGGCTCACGTTGGCGCCGAACGTTGCGTTGTTCCCCGTGACAAGCGTATAGCCGTCGGGCGGCGCCTTGGCCGCAACTTCGGTCCCAATGTTGCCGGCCGCGCCCGCCCGGTTTTCGATGACTACGGGCTGGCCCAGCGTTTCCGCGAGTTTCTGCCCGATCAGCCGCGCGAGGATGTCGGTAGGGCCGCCGGGCAGGTTGGGCGCGATGAAACGGATCGGCTTCGCCGGCCACTCCTGCGCGAGCGCTTCGGCGCCCGAGCCGGCCATTGCCAACAACCCCAGGATGCCCAGCGCACGCTGCACGCTATTCGACGCCGGCGGACACGAACGCGGCTTTGCCCGCGGGTGTCGCGAGCTGGCGCAGCGCCGCTTTCGCGGCATCAGCCGCCGGCGCGCCGGTCATCAGCGCCGCTTCGTAGGTCGTGTAGTTCTGGACTTCCGCGGGAAGCGGCCCGACGAACTGCAGCCCTTTCGATGTGTAAAGCTTGATCTCGGTGATCGCGCCGAAACCGATTTCATTGCCCTTGCCCTTGATCACGTGCTCCATCACCGACGCGCCATCGGGATAGCGCGTGGTCTTCGGCTTGATCTGGGCCAGCACGCCCATCTTCTCGAACAGCGTGTCGAGGTACAGACCGCTTGAGGCGGAGTTGTAGACCACCGAGTCGGCGGCTAGCAGAGCCTGCTTCAAGCCGTCCACCGTCGCCACGTTAGGCGCAGCTGCGCCATTGCGCACGATAATGCCGGCGCCGACACGGCCGACCGGCACACGCGTGTCGGCCGCGACCTTGCCGTCTTTCGCGGCCTGCGCGATGACCGCTGGCGTCACGATCACGATGTCGTAGACGTCGCCCGCGGCGAGCCGCTTCACGATTTGCGGCGTGGTATTGAACTGGATTTTCAGCTCGTGTCCGAGTTCGCGCTTCACCTGCTCGGCGAATGCGTGCAGACCGGGCTCGACCGCGCCCCCGCTCAGCACCTTGACCTCGGCCGCGCTAGCGTGCGCCGTCATGCCAATGCTCAAAACAATTATCGCCAGGTACTTTTTCATCGTGTGCTCCCATATTATCGTCACGTGATACCGCAGATGATTATTCCCGCCCGCGCGGTTCATGCCTCGCGGCAGACGATGCCGTCGTGCTGCGCAATGAAATACAGCACTTCCTGCGCGCACGTCGCCGGCGCCACGATCTGCAGGCTGTGCGCCTCGAGCGGCACGCGCACCAGGCGCAAATTGCGCACTTTCTCGCGCAAGAGCTGCGTATGCTCGTCCTTCGTAATCACGCCGGCAGCCGCCGGATAGAGGGCGAGCACCGGCGCCGCGATTTTCGGCAGGTACGGCGCGGCATCCACGTTCGACACGAATCGAAACATCGCAATCAGCACTTCGACATCCGACTTGCCCATTTCGTCGAGCGTCCAAGCGAGCAATGCGGGGTCGGCATTCGCGGGAAAGCGGCGGCCCGCGTTGGACGCCTCGAGCCAGCCGCGCGAGCCCATTTTGCGCAACGCAGTCACACGATCGGGATGCCCCGCGAGCGCGCTGACTTTGTCTTCCTCGCTCATCGCGACCGGCGAAGAAATAATGGACAGCGTGCGCACGCGCTGCGGCCGTTCGGCGGCGAACGCCATGCCCAGCGTGCCGGCCGACGATTCGCCGCAATAGTGTGCGGATGCTATGCCCAGGTGATCGAGCAGATCGGTGAAATCTTTGAGATAAGCATTGAGATTGATGCCGCGCTCGAGATCGAAGTCGCGGCCCGATTCGCCGAGCCCGCGCAGGTCGAGCCGCAGCACGCGGTAAAACCGGCTCAAGTACGGAATCCATGCGCGCCAGAACTTCGTCGAGCGTGCGTAGCCGTGCTGCAGCATGATGCACGGCGCGTTTTTCCACGGATCGGTGTAATCGTCGAACTCGTAATGCAGGCGCGGCTCGCCCGCGCGTTCCAGAAACGGCATGATTGCTCCTCGTCGCCAATCTTAGCATGGCGCCTTGCCAACTTTTAGCGCCTGCCGGACACTGCGGGCTGGAGGAAAAACCCGCATGAAAAACGGCACGCCGCACGCCCTGGATGCTGTCGCCATTGCTATCGCGCTGTTAATGCTCGCTACACCCGCGCTTGCGCAGGTACGCGAATTCCCGGCCAAGCCGCTGCGCATCATAGTGCCAACCGCGCCGGGCGGCATCGTCGACCTGGTGACGCGCATACTCGGACAGCGCTTGACCGAACTCACCGGTCAGATCGCGATCGTCGAGAACAAGGCAGGTGCCTCGACCAATATCGGCATGGAGTTCGTGGCGCGCGCGCCCGCCGATGGCTATACGCTGCTCAGCACTTCATTGCCGCTCGTCGTCAATCCGAGCGTGTTCCCCAAGCTGCCGTTCAATGTCGAGAAGGATTTCGCGCCGGTCTCGCTCGTTGCCGCCGGCTCATACGTGCTGGTCGCGCATCCGTCGGTGCCCGCGAGGTCGCTGCGGGAACTCGTCGCCGCGGCCAGGGCAAATCCGGGCAAATTCAATTATTCGTCGGGCGGCAACGGCACCAACCTGCACATTGCGGCCGAGCTCTTCCGCATCCAGGCCGGCATCGATATCGCGCACGTGCCGTACCGGGGCGCCGGTCCGGCACTTGCCGCAGTCGTCGGCGGCGAAGCCGATTTGAGCTTCCCTTCGCTGGGCGCCGCGCTGCCCCAGGTCAACGCGGGCAGGCTGCGCGCGATCGCCGTCACCGGAAGCGAGCGGGCGCCGCTGTTGCCTAACGTCGCCACCATCGCCGAGTCCGGCTATCCCGATTATCTGTTCACGAGCTGGGTCGGCATCCTCGCGCCCGGTGGAACGCCGCCGCAGATCGTCGCTGCGCTGAACGCATACATCGTAAAAGGCATGAATTCGCCCGGCGCGATCGACAAGCTCGCCGCCGACGGCACGGCCGTCATCGTCAGCACACCGCAGGAGTTTCAAGCGCGAATCAAATCCGAGCTCGCGCGCTGGGCCAAAGTGGTGAAGCAAAGCGGAATCAAGCCGGAGTGAGATGCGGTTCAATCGAATCGGGATACGGGCTTTAACGCGGGGAACTCGCGTCCACTGCTTCAGCGAATCGCTTGAACGCGGCCGGGCAGCGGCGACTCGATTTCGTCCGGGTCGTAGACGCGATGCATGATCTTGTTCTTGCCGAGCGCCTTCACGCGCTGCATCAGCCGGTCGCAGAAAGCAACAACGACGTCAACGCTGCCGGGCACCTGCGGAAACACGCCAACGCCGACGCTGAACGTGATCGGACAGTCATGGGCAGCCATCGCGCGGTCGAGCTGGCCGCACACTTTGCGGATGATGGTCAGCGCGTCCCGCTCGGCGGTATCCGGCAGCACAAGCGCGAACTCGTCGCCCCCCAGGCGCGCCACGACGTCGGTCTGCCGCAGGTTGGTTTCGAGCGTTTGCGCGATGGTCATCAGCACGCGATCGCCCTCGCGGTGACCCAGGCCGTCATTGATGATCTTGAAGTAATCGCAAGTTACGTACGCGACTGAGAAAGGCGCCCGGCTGCGGCGGTGTCGCGCCATCTCGACGGCGACCTTTTCGTAAAAACCGGTGCTGTTGGTGATCCCCGTCACGAAATCCACGCGCGCGGCGGATTGCGCTTTTTCATAAAGACTTCTAACCATCGCCGTCAGATACGAGATCAGCAGATAGGAAAAGAGGCGATTGCCGTTACTGATGTAGAAGTAAGCGTCTTCCGAAAAGGGGTTGCCGGTCAGCAGGCCGATCTTAATTTCGGAGAACATCGCGAGGAAAGCGAACAGGCCACCCCACCACACGCCGCAAAACCAGCTCACGGCGACGATGATCAAAACATAAAATGTGCTGAGGCTAAGCTCGTAGGAAGTGAGATAGTCGGCGCTTACCACCAACACGAACGCGGTGCACGCGAGTAACAAAACTGCCGGCCCGCCAGGCGCGCGGTCAACATAGGGTCTCGCTTCTTCACGCATCGGGCCATCTCCGCCGGTAGCTCTGCATATGTTAACGGAATAACCCGGGTACCGCTCGAATTGCGCAGTCGAAAGCTTACACCGGCGGCATTATTTAACGTCTCAGCCCGCGCCCCGCAAGCGTTGACGCGGCGCTGGCGCCTTACGCGCCGCCCGTGCCGGTGACGCTGGTGCCGCCGCACACAAAAAGCGCCTGCCCCGTCACATAACCCGCATCGCGGTCGAGAAAAAACAGGATCGCTCGGGCGACGTCGTCCGGCGTGCCGACGCGTTTCACCAATATGGAATCGATCACGGTCTGGCGCTTGGTGCTGCCCAGGGGATGCCCGCGGGTAAAGAGTTCGCTCGCCACCGGTCCCGGGATCACCGTATTGACCGTGATGCCGTCGCCGCCCACCTCGCACGCCACCGTGCGCGTCATGCCGATCAGGCCGGCCTTGGCGCTCGCGTATACGATGCGCGACGTTTTGCCCTGAATCGCGCGCGACGAGATGTTCACGATGCGCCCGAACTTCGCGGCGCGCATCCCCGGCACGAAGGCCTGCGTCAATACCATCGCGGCGCCGAGCGTTACCGCGGTTACGTACTGCATATCGTCTATGGTCGCGTCTTCGAGCAGCGCCGGCCGGTTCGCACCCGCGTTGTTGACGAGATAGCGCACGGGAAATTCCGCTGCGATCTCCCGTGCGAGCACCCGGGTGGCCTCGTTATCGGCAAGGTCGATCTTGCGGAAATGCAGGTTCGGATGCTGTAATTTCGGCGCCGAGCGCTGCAGCGTGACGACGCCGATTCCCAAATCGAGCAAGCGGCGCGCGCAGGCTTCGCCGATGCCGGAACTGGCGCCAGTAACGACCGCCGTTTCGGATGGTTGCATGGTCACTAATCCGTTAAGTGAATTGCGTTGCGAGTCTATCAGTGAAACTTGCCGACCGCCGCGACAAAGCGCGCGTAGGCTTCGGGGTCGACCGTTGTCCGGCTCGAAGCGGGCGCAACGTAGCCGAGGACGTCGAGCGTTTGTTCGATCGCTTCGCGGGGGATTCCACGTGTTATGAAGACGATGCGCGACGCGCGCTCCTCATCGGGCCATGCGGGCAGCGGCACCGGCTCGTGCACGATGCGCTGCACCGCGTGCACGGCGACCGGCTCGCCTTCGACGTTGAACACGCCTTTGACGCGCAGCAGGTCGCGACCTTTCAATCCGGCGATCAGATCGAGCCACAGCACGAGGCCGGCGCGCGTCACGGGAGCCTCGTGACGGATCGAAAAACTTTGCACGTTGCCGGTGTGCGCGACAAAACCTCCGCTGCGTGCGGGCCGCTGCGCCTTCACGCAGCCATTCGCCGACGTCGCCGCGCCCTTGCGCGATGTCGAGATACGCGGCGCCGGACAACAATCCAGTATCCGCCGTGCGCGGATCGATCTTAAGCCGCGGCGCGTCTGCGTTGAGTTCTGCTAGCTTCGTCTCGAGCGCCGCCAACGCCTGAGCGTCGGTGAGATCCGATTTGCTGATCAGCAGGCGATCGGCGACCGCAACCTGGCGGCGGGATTCGCGAAATTCCTCCAGCTGCCCGAGCGCATTGACGCCGTCCACCAGCGTCACCACCGAGTGCAGCGCGTAGTAGACGGGTATATCCGGATGCGCCGCGAGCACTTCGAGTATCGGGATCGGATCGGCGAGCCCGGTCGTCTCGACCAGCACGCGGCGAAACGCCGGCACGCCATTCTTGCCGCGCTGCCGCATGAGGTCGATCAGCGTATCGACGAGCTCGCCCTGCACCGTGCAGCACACGCAGCCGCTTTCGAGCACGACCATGTTTTCGCGCGGCGTCGCCACGAGCAGATGGTCGATGCTGATCGCGCCGAACTCGTTGATGATGACCGCGCTGTCCGCGTATTGCGGAGCGGCGAGGATGCGATTGAGCAGCGTCGTTTTGCCGCTGCCGAGAAAGCCGGTGAATAGCGTGACGGGAATTTTTGCCGCAGGGTTCATGCAGGGAAACGCGCAGATTTTTGTGCGGCCCATACTACCAAATTCGCGGCGCTGTGGTTGACACCGCGATGCCCCGCGGCTAACGTTCAGCGTCCGGAAAAAATCATCGACAGGAGCAAGGCGAGCATGACCATCAATGAAGCGTGGTGGAAACCCGAACCCGCGTGGCCCATCCCCGAGAACAAGGGCAGGGACGTCGTGCTGACCGGCGCGAAACTGATCGACGGCAACGGCGGGCCGGTCATCGACAATCCGGTGATCGTGATCAAGGGCGAGCGCATCGTCGCGGTCGGCGCCAAAGGCAAGGTAAAGACGCCGCCGAACGCCGAAGTCATCGACGCCGCCGGCTGCACGCTGATGCCCGGCATGATGGACTGCCACATCCACACTGCGATGTTCAACTGCATGACGTTCCACAATCACCGCGTCGCGCAGTGGGAAGTAACGCCGCAGCTGCAGCAGATGTATTCGCTGTTTCACGCGCAGAACTGTTTCGACATGGGCTTCACGACGCTGCGCGATCTCGGCATGAACTCGAGCCGCGGCCTCTTTACGCAGGAACTGTGCGCCGTGCGCGACTCGATCAATGCGGGCATCCTCGAAGGCCCGCGCATGCTGATCGGCGGCTTCACCACGATCACCGGCTCGCATCTCGATCTGATCCAGCCGCGCGCGATGCCGCGCTCCGGCTTCAACAACGGCGACGGGCCCTACGAGCTGCGCAAGCTCGCGCGCACCAACCTCCTGTGGGGCTGCGACGTGATCAAGACCTGCGCGTCCGGCGGCGGCGGCACCGACAAGGAAGAGCCGGACATCATCAACATGACGCAGGAAGAGGTCGACGCGATCGTCAGCGAGGCGCACGCCTTCCACAAGGCCGCGGCCGTGCATTGCTTCACGACCAACGCGCAGCGCATGGCGATCAAGGCCGGCGCCGACACCATCGAGCACATGGTGTTCTCGGACGACGAAACCATCGGCATGATCAAGGAAGCCGGCATCCCGGTGACGCCGACGCTCGCGCACCGCACCGATCACGCAATCCAGTTGCGCCGCGAGCTCGGCACCGCGGAATTCGTGCTCACCAAGCTGAAAAAGCTGCAGCCGCACTGCTACGCGACGTTCCAGAAAATGTACAAGGCCGGCATCAAGATCGCGATGGGCACCGACATGGGCTTCGAGCCGCATTTCGGCACCAACTCGTGGGAGCTCGAAGTCTACGTCGCGCTCGGCATGACGCCGATGCACGCAATCCAGACGGCGACGAAGAACGCCGCCGAAGCGATCAAGATGGGCAAGGACCTCGGCACCATCGAGGCCGGCAAGTTCGCGGACATCGTCGCGGTCAACGGCGACCCGATCGCCGACATCCGCATCCTGCAGGAAAAGAAGGCCATCCACATGGTGATGAAGGAAGGCAAGGTCTACGCCGACCGCCGTCCCGGCAAGAGCAAAAACGTGGTGCCGGCCGAGAGCTGGAAAAAAATCGACTACCTATAAGGCTGGATACGCACATGGCAGCAACGAAGACCAAGACCGCCGGCGCGATCAAGGCGGGCCGCGGCAAATATCATTTTCGCGTCGCCAAGCTCAGGAAAGTCGCGGCCGGCACCGGCTATTCGACCTCGCACGGCGGCGTCGTCGAAGGCGCGCGCATGCTGTTCGGCTATATCCACAAGCCGCGCGGCACCGGGTCGCGCATGCACAGCCATCCGAACGAGCAGTTCAACTACGTCGTCAAGGGCACGCTCAAAGGCTCGGTGAATGGAAAGCGCGTGCTCGCGCCGGCGGGCACATTGATTTACATTCCCGCGAATGCGCCGCATACGCTGGTATCGACACCGGATGAAGACGTGATTTTTCTCGCGCTGAAAGATCTGTCGCACGGAATCATCGGCCGTGCCGTCGACGGCACCATGGCGGGCCCGCATTTCGAACCGGGATTCGGGCCGAAGACCGCGAGCCGCAAGCGCGCCGCCAAAAAGTAACGCCGATATGCGGTGAGCGCTCCGAACGGCCGACCGCTTTCGAATAATGCGTACGTGGCAACGCCGGCCCACTTGCAGGCCGGCGCTGTCGTAGAGAACGAAGTGCTTTGAGCCGCGTTACTTCTTCTCGGTGTCCGTCGACTTCGACTCCGTTGTCGTGGTAGAAGAAGAACTTGCGGGCGGCGTGACGACGGTGGTACTCGATTTGCCGGGCTCTCCCGCCGGGCCTTGCGGGCCGGGTGCGCCTTGCGGTCCGGGCACCGGCGTGGTCGCGGGCGGAGCCGATTGCGGCACCGGCACCGGCGTCACGGTGGTTTTTTCGCAAGCGCTCAGACCCAGCAAGCCGGCGATTATCGCAAATAGAATGGAATATCTCATTTCGTTCGCTCCTTCGGGTTGGTAGTGCAGAAAAGCCGATTACTTTGAGACTTTGATTTTCTCAAAAACCGTTCCCATTGGAAGGCGACAAACACCTATTCGCTTGCAGGAAAAGACCTACAGACATGCCACTCGCATGACGGCTTGCCGCCGTCATATCAACCGCGTGTATACGGCTATTCGGGTTGCACCCCGGCGGCGGCGGCCGTTTTGCGCGTCGCCGCCATGTCCTGCGCGAGGTATGCCGCGAACTCCTGCGCCGATTCGTACATCGCGTCGGCGCCCTGGGTCGCCATTTTCGCTTTGATGTCGGGCCGCGCCGCGATGCGTTTCAACTCGGCGCTCAACTTATCGAGCACCATCTTCGGCAAGTGCGCGGGCGCGACGATGCCGTACCATTGCGACGACTCGTAACCCGGCAAACCCGCCTCTTCCGCGGTCGGTATGTCCGGCAGCAGCGGTGAGCGCTTCTTCGCGGCAACCGCCAGGGCGCGCAGGCGCCCCGCCTTAACCTGCTGCTCGACCGACAGCATGTTGAGTATCATCATCTGCACTTCGTTGGAGACGAGCCCGGTCACCGCGAGGCCGCCGCCTTTGTACGGTACGTGCACGACGTTGACGCCCGCCATAGCCTTGAACCGCTCGGTCGCCAGATGCGGCGCGCCGGCAACGCCGCCGGAGCCGTAGTAGTACTTGCCCGGGTTCTCTTTCAGGAGCGCGATCAATTCCTTCAAAGAGCGCGTCGGCAGCGCCGGATTCACCACGATTACCGAGTCGAGGATCGCCACGCGCGCGACCGGCGTGAAGTCCGCGAGGAAGTTATACGGCAGATTCGGATTCACCGCGCTCGTGATTAGCTGGTTATTGCCGAACATGCCCAGCGTATAGCCATCGGGCGCCGCCTTGGCGATGAGATTTGCGCCGATGATCCCGCTCGCGCCCGGGCGGTTGTCGATGACGATCTGCTGCTGCCACGCTTCCGACAATGGTTGCGCGACGATACGCGCGACGGTGTCGTAGGACGCACCCGCAACGAATGGCACGACCATACGCACGGGTTTATCGGGATAAGTGACCGCGGGCTGCGCCGCACGGGCCGCCGCGGCTGCCAGCATCAGCAAAGCAAACGCCACGTGCGTCACGGCTTTTTCGCGAGGCCCAATTCGGTCATCACGGCCTTCAACTCGTCGTATTGCACGGCCATGAACTTGCGCGAGTCCTCCGCGCCGCGAAAGGTGATTTCCCACTGATTCTTCTCCGCGTAGCTGCGAAACTCGTCGCTGCTGGTGATGCGCCGGAACACATTTTCCCAATACACGGTCTGCTCGGCGGTGATATTTTTAGCGCCGATGACTCCGCGCCAGTTTTCGAGCACGCCTTTGTAACCAAGCTCCGGCCAGGTCGGCGCAACCGCGAGCGGGCCGCCCATGCGCTTGGGCGAACTCACCGCGAGCACGCGCAATTTGCCGCTGGCCACGAACGGGGCAACGTTGACGGTACCCGCGGAAATAACGTCGACATGGCCACCGAGCAGCGCGGTGACCGCCTCGCCCGATGAATTAAACGCGACGAGTTTAGTCTTCGTAACGTCGACTCCGCCCGACAGCAAAGGCATTGCGAACGACGATATGGTGCGTGCCGCCCGCCGCGCTGCTCAACGCGAGGCTGAGCGCCGTGGGGGACTTACGCAGAATTTCGACCAGTTCCTTGCCTGTTTTGACCGGCGACTCAGTCTGCACGGCAATCGCGATGTACTCTGTCAACAACACCGAGAGCGGGGTGAAATCCGTATACGTGAGCGGAATATGACCGTTGATGTGATTTGCAAGCAACGTCATCGACGTGACGCTCAGGTAATGCGGATCGCCGGGGCGTTGCGCCAGGAAGTTGTAGGCGACGGCATGGCCGCCGCCGGGGCGGTTGGAAATGTTGCTCGAGACGGGCAGGAGCTTTAAATCCCCCCAGATGCGGGTGATCGTGCGCCCCGTGGTGTCGAGAGAGCCGCCGGCGGTGGATGGGACTATCAAATCGACATTGCGCTGCGGACTCCAGCCCTGCGCGCCCGCCGGTCCTGCGCTCAATGCAGCGATTAAGGCGGCGACCGCATACCCGGCTTTGTTCATGACGCTGCTCCTCGCGCACAATGCTGCCCGCGGCGCATGGCCGCGTAAGCTCAGTTTGCTTTCATGTTGACGCGCGCCTGCTCGGCCTGCTCCGGCGTCATCGAGTCGATCAGGTTTTCGAGATAGGGCGTTGAGCGCACCGTGACGTAACGCGCAAACGGCGATATGACCTTGATCGCGTACTGGTCGGCGCGCGCGGCCTGCAGGATATCGCCGGCCTTGAGCGATTTTTTCTCGCCGTTGCAGTCGCCCGCCAGTTCACCATGCAGCACGTACAAGAAGGTTTCGTGCGCGGCCGGTTTCTCCGCTTCTTCGCTGCCGGCCGGCGCTTCGAAATAACCGAACGCAAGACGTTCGCCTTCGATCCAGTTCGCACGCTTGGCCGACACCGCAGGCGCGTCGAACGCGTCGACGACCGGGTAATAGCACAGCTTGACCCCCTCGATTATCGCCTGCGAATGGCCCTGTGCTTTCTGATGCTTGTCGCGGTCGCCGACGTTGTATTTCTTGTTCACTTCGGCGACCGTCATCGCCTTCTCCGGCACCGCCTCGTCTTCGGCAAGGCCGACCACCGTCCATGTCTTGTCCTTGATATAGAGATAGGAACAATCGCCGTCTTCGGTCGCGCCCATCGAATGGCGGGCGTACGCCGGCGCGTGGACGAACATGCCGATGGGCGCGATGCGCCGGTCCTTGCCGACGATCGCGTTGATCTTGCCGCGCACCGGAAAAATCAGCAGCTCATTCGGATGGTAATGCAGGTCGGAGCCCGTGCCGGCGGCCTTGTTGACGAGGCAGAAATACATGTACTTGCCTTCGATCACCGGGCCACGCGCGCTCGACAGATGCGGCGTCAGAATAATTGCTTTCGATATTTTCAAAACGGTGAAACGGCATGCTGCCTGCGATCCTTTAAGCTTCCCTCGTAAACCGGCGGTCTTACTCCGCGACGACGCCTGCCTCCTTGATGACTTTCGCCCAGCGCTCGTTTTCCGCTTTGACGAACGCTCCGAAGGCTTCCGGCGACTTGCTGACGACGACTTCGACCCCGCCGTCGCCGAGGCGTTTTTTCACCGTTGCGTCTTCCATTGTTTTGATCACCGCCGCGTAAAGTTGTTTTACGACGTCGCGCGGAGCGCCTTTTGGCACGAACACACCTTGCCACGAGCCGATGGTCATGGTCGGAAACCCGTTTTCCACCATCGTCGGCACGTCGGGCACTGCCGCGATGCGTTTCGGCGCGACCACGCCGAGCGCCCGCAACCGCCCCTGTTTCACGAACGTAATCGACGACGACAGCGTAACGAACATCAGCTGCACTTCGTTGCCCAACAATGCGATGGCGGCGGGACCGGCGCCGCCCTTGTATGGAATATGCGTCATCTTGATGCCGGTCGCGCGCATGAAAAATTCCATTTCGAGCTGGTTCGCGCTGCCGGTGCCGGGCGAGCCGAAGTTCAGCTTGCCCTGGTTGGCTTTCGCGTAGTCGATCAACTCCTTCACGTTGTTGGCCGGCAGCGACGGGTGCACGACCAGCGAGCCGGGCACGTCGACGACCTGCGTGATGCCGATCAAATCGTTGACCGGTTTGATCGGGAATTTGAGATACAGGCTCGGGTTGATCGCCATCGTGCCGATATTGCCGAGCAGCAGCGTATAGCCGTCGGGATTCGCGCGCGCGGCGACTTCGACGCCGATATTGCCGGCGGCTCCTGCGCGATTATCGATGACCACCTGCTGGCCGAGTTCCTCGCCGAGCTTGGGCTGCATGATCCGGCCGACGAAATCCGATGCGCCGCCCGGGCGCAAACGGCACGACCATGCGCACCGGACGTTGCGGATAATTCCGTTTGCGCCCAGGACCGGCATTGCAGCGATCACGCCCGCTAAACGCGACGAGCGCCGATCCCGCCAGCGCAAACCGGCGGAATATCGAAGTATGTGCAGCCATGATCTCCTCGGTATTTAGTAGTTAGTTGTCGTATCGTCCGCGCTCTGGCGGCGACGGCCTTGCAGTTGACTTGCACGGAACGCACACCGCTGCGCGTCGTGGAAGCGGCGACACGCTAACTGATAAACTTCGCCTGATCCCCACCTTTCGAGCCGAGATTAGACCATGAGTTCCCCCACGCAGCCAACCAACCCTAAGTCCGGTCCGCACTGCCGGAGCGCCGCTCTGCGCTGCGTTCGACTCCCGTACGCGCAAGCCGCAATTCACGCTGCCGGCGGGAGCCACCGATTGTCACGCGCATATTTGCGGCCCGGCGGCCCGCTACGACTATTTCGACGGCCGTATCTACACGCCGCCGGACGCGCTGCCGACCGATTACCGGCAAATGCTCGATACCCTGGGCGTGGAGCGCGCGGTGCTCGTGCAGCCGAGCGTCTACGGCACCGACAACAGCGCGATGCTTGACGCGATGAAGACGGATCCCGCGCGGCTGCGCGGCGTCGCGGTCGTGGCCGATGACATTTCGGCCGACGAACTCGCGCGCATGCACAAAGCCGGCGTGCGCGGCGTGCGCGTCAACATCGTCGACGTCAAAGATCGCAAGCCGGGCACGCTGCCGCTCAAGGAGTTGAGCAAACTCGCGGCGAAAATCAAGCCGCTCGGTTGGCACATGGAATTTCTGATGCACGTCGACGAATTTCCCGATCTCGACCGCATGCTCGCGGACTTTCCGGTCGACACGGTCTACGGCCACCTCGGCTATATGAAAACCGACCACGGCACCGGCAACCCCGGTTTCCACGCGCTGCTGCGCATGATGCAGGCCGGCCGCGCGTGGGTGAAACTCACGGGTCCCTACCGGATCTCGGCGGAGCCGCTGCCGCACGCAGACACGAACGACTACGCGCATGCCCTGCTCGCTGCCGCCCCGGCGCAAGTCGTGTGGGGAAGCGATTGGCCGCACGTGATGGTGAAGACGCCGATGCCCAACGACGGCGATTTATGCGACCTGCTGACCGCGTGGGTTCCGGACGCGGCATTGCGTAAGCAGGTGCTGGTGGACAATCCGGCGCGGCTCTACGGGTTTTGACTCGGCGTTCATCGAGATGCAGGGCACGTAGAAAGTCAGGAACAGTAGAAACGTCATGATCTGCACCGGGTCGAGATAATTGCCGACGTCGAAGCCGCCAAGCGCCTGGTAGATCATCAAGAGTGAAAGCTCCTTGCGCAACACGCCAAACAGGATGGGCACGCCAAGCACGACCGGCAGGCCCTAGCCACCAGTACGTGATAGGCGCAAGCAGCGCGTTGATGTACTGGTCCGCGCCGACGTGCGCGAGCAGCGCCAGCACGACACTGCCGCCGATCAGCAGCGGCGTCACGATTGTCAAAATATCGCTGCGTACGCGCCCACGTTTCGCGCAGCATCGGCCGCCAGCGCGGCAGCTGTATACGGCGGAATCTCCTGCACCTGCCCGGGGCCGCCTCGCGGATAGCGGCGGCGCAGGACCTGGCCAAGTATTCGCGATCACGGCCATGGTCAATAGAAAAATCACGCATACGCCGAGCCGCGCCGAGATATTTGCCGGCGAGCGCCAGGATGATCGCCGAGCGCGCCGAGCACGGCACGAAGGTGACGAGCAGCGACGCCATCACCCGCTCGCGCCCGGTCGTCGTGTTGCCGATCGCGGAAATCGCCGGCACGTTGCAGCCGAGGCCGAGCAGGAACGGCACAGCCACGCCGCCGTGCAGGCCGATGCGGTGAAAGGTACGGTCGACCGCGAACGCGATGCGCGCCATCACGCCCGCTTCTTCGAGCGCCACCAACAGGAGCACAAGCGGAATCATGTACGGCACCACGATGCCGACGAGTCCGATCAAACCGTCGACGACCGCGCGACCGACCACGCCGGCGGTGGAATCCGGCTTCCACTCCGCCGCCATGTCAACGAGCCGCGCCGAAGTCATGCCGTCGATCCAGCCGCTCACGTAGAACACGACGAACAGCACCGCGGCGAATACGGCGACGCTGCCGATGAATCCCCACCGCGGGCTCAGGAACAATTCGTCGAGCCAGTAGCGCCAGCCGCGGCCCTCGTGCGGCGCCCCCAGCCGCGTGGCGGCTTCGAACAGCGTGGCGGCGCGGTGATGGCGGTCGGCATGCAACTCTTCGTCAACGGCCGCGGCAGCGCGCGGCCGGCGTCCGCCAGCAGGCGCTCGCATTTGCGGCAAGTATCCGGGAAAGTGTTCGCGCATCTCGTCGCTGAAAATAAGGATCGCCCTCCGCGATCTGCGACACGAGCAGCTGCGGCGGCACGCGAAACGCCTGTTGGATCTCTGCCGCGCTGAGCAGTTGCGCGAGCGGCGCCAGCGCTGCGGCAATGTGCGCGCTCGGCGGTTGCGCGAGCGCGCGCGCCTTCGCGCACTGCATGCACCGCCGCGCGGAACAATTCGGCGATCCCATGCCCCATGATCGCCGCGGTGGCTACCACCGGCACGCCCAGCCGCGCGCTCAACACTTTCGCATTCACATAAATGCCGCGCTCCTGCGCTTCGTCCATCTTGTTCAATGCGATCACAGCGGGCGTCTCTTCACGGGCTCAGTCGACTTTGATGTTCGCGTCCTTGACCACTTTGGTCCAGCGCGCAAAGTCTTCCTTGATGTAAGCGGAAAACTGGTCGGGACGTGCTTGGGGCAGGCTCGAGGGCCAGGCCGGCGAAACGTTCTTTGACCGACGCCGAACCGAGCACCTTGAGTATTGCGGCGTTGAGCCTGGTGATGATCTCCGCGGAAGTGCCCGCCGGCGCTAGCACGCCGGTGATGTTCGTGACTTCAAAATCCGCCACGCCGGCTTCTTTCATCGTTGGAATATCGGGAAAGACTGCGGTGCGCGCCGCCGACGTTACCGCGAGCGCGCGTATCCGGCCTGATTTGAGCGGCCCGACCGAGCTCGACAATTGATCGAACAGCAAATCGACCTGGCCCGCCATCAGATCGACCCCGGCGGGACCCGCGCCCTTGTACGGAACGTGGGTAAATTTCGCGCCCGTCAGCGACTGAAAGAGTTCGCCCACGAGATGGTTCGAGCTGCCGGTGCCGCCGGACGCCATCGCCAGCCGGCCGGACTTCGTTTTCGCGAGTGCAATTAATTCCTTCACCGATCTCGCCGGCACCGACGGATGCACGACCAGCACGAACGGCGTGGTGGCCACGAGGCTCACCGGCGCGAAATCGCGCACGGGGTGGTACGCGAGCTTTGGATACAGGCTGGGCGCGACGCTGACCGTGCTGTTCGACCCCATCATCAGCGTGTAGCCATCGGGCGCCGCTTTAGCGACCGCCTCGGCGCCGATCACCCCGCCCGCGCCGACGCGGTTGTCGACGATGAAGTTCTGCCCCAGCAATTCCGACAGGCCGGGCGCGATCTGGCGCGCGGTGATATCGACGTTGCCGCCGGCCGCAAACGGCACGATCAGGCGCACCGGCTTCACCGGATAATTCTGTGCGAATGTTTGCAGCGAAAACGCCAACGCGATGACGGCACCGGAAATTATTCTCATTGTGGTTCCTCCCAACGGCAGTTGTTCGCATTATTACGCATAAAAAGTCGGATAATGGCGCTTTCGGAAATCAGCGAAAGCTTTCCTTAACGATGGACACGGCATCCAGCGGCACCTTCGGCGCTTGCCCGGTCGGCCCCGACGCGCTGCAAGGCATCAAGCGACAACGAACCAATCCCGCCCGCTGGAACGGCGACAATTGGAATGCGTTCGTCGCAGCGCTCACCGCGGAGGAGGTCGAAGTTCTGGAGCAGCCAGCGGCGCGCGGCGCGTTCGCGACCGATGCGGGCGGAACTGCATACGGCTTGCCGCATGGCGTCGTGATCGCGCGAACCGCCACGCAAATCGCGATCCTGCTGCGTCTCGCGCAGCAATATCATGTGCCGGTCACCGTGCGCGGCGGCGGCTTGACGACTGAGGGCGAGTCGGTTGCGTTCGGCGGCGTGCTGCTCGACATGACCGGCATGAGCCGCGTGTTGCACATAGACGCCACTGCGCTCACGGTGCGTACGCAGGCGGGAATTTTCTGGCACAGCCTCGCCGAAGAATTGCGCCGGGAAAATCTCGATTACCTGTCCGCGCCGCTCAATCTCACCTCGACCGTCGGCGGCTCGCTGAACGTCGGCGGCATCGACGTCAATTCGCCGCGCCTCGGATGCAGCGCCGACCAGGCAATATCGCTGCAGGTCGTGACTCCGATCGGAGAGATCGTCGAATGTTCCGACACCGAGAACGTCGAATTATTTCAGCGCGCGATACTCGGTTATGGCCAGTTCGCCGTGATCACGGAAGTCACGCTCAAAGTGCGCGAGTACACGCCCATCCGCATGCATTATTTTTATTATTCGTCGCTGCGCAAAGCGGTCGAAGACCTGCAACTGCTCGACCGCAACGATGCGAGCGACTACTCGGGCATTCTGACGATCATGGATTCGGCGGTGAACCTGCTGGTTGCGTTCGATTCGCCGGAGCGGGAAGCAGCCTTCATGGCGAACTGGCGCCCGCGCCTGCGCGGTCACGGCGAACTCGGTTTCGCCGTGCGGGCGATTCCGCGCTACGCCCTGCGCCCATGGAAGCTGCCCGAGGCCTGGTATCTCTATAAACGCAAGACCGAACTCTTCCCCGAGTTCCGGCGCCCCGAATTCCTGCGCGACGGCGTCATGCACGACCGCACGGTGGTTTTTTCGCGCGCCGTGTGGAAGTTTTGGGGCAACCGCCAAATGGTGATTCCGGACATCGCCACGTCAGTCGATAAATTCGTCGCCGCGGTCGAGCGCGGCAACGCGGTGTGCCGCAAATATTTTCCGCATTACACGCTCTACTGCGTCGGCATCAAGCTGCGCGCCGACCATCGGCCGCATTACGAGATGTCGTGCATACCGCCGGATGCCGAAGGCTGGGCCTACGGCTGCGAATTCGAGCCGATGATAGGCGACGCCGTGTACAGCCGCGACCATTTGCAGTCGTTCAAGAATGAGATCTACGATATCGGCGTCGACATCGGCGCCAGTTACTATCGTTTCGGCGGCATGATGAAAGGCTATATCCGGCGCGTGTTCGGCGATGCGCTGGTCGACCGCCATCTCGCAATGAAGCGGGCCGCCGATCCCGCGATGATTCTCAATCGCGACGTGATTTTCTGATGTTCGGCTTGACGACCGGCGCGAAAGCCGCCAAACAAGACCATGCCGCGTGCAGCGGCTGCAGCCTGTGCCTCACGGTCTGCCCCGTCTGGCGGCGCACGCGCGATTTGCGCCTGACACCGCACGGCCGCGCGAAAGCGATCCAGCACGGTGCGACCATCAGTGATATCGCCGAGTCGGTCGAATCGTGCACGCTGTGCGGCGCCTGCGAGCCGGTGTGCCCGGAAAATATCGGCCTGGTCGATTTGCTGATGAGCCTGCGCCGCGAACTGCCGCCCTCGACGGTCTCCAAAAATCTATACGATCATTTTCAGCACGAGCCGGTGCGTGCGATGGTCGTGCCGCGCGAGACCTCCACCGTCCTGCTTGCCACGCCGACATACATGTGGCGCCCCGCGCTGCTCGCGCGCATCAGCCGTCTCTTGGGCGGCGGCGACAAACTCGCGGTCGAAAACGACTGCGGCGCGGACATTTCGCTGGCGCTCGAAATCGGCGTCGAGATCGCGCCGCAACGCATCGAGCGCTTTCTTGCCCCGCTGCGCCTGCGCAAGAAAATAATCGTGACCGACGGCCTGCTCCTGCGGCGCCTTCGCACGTGGCTGCCGGATGCGCAATTGATAAGCGTCGGCGCGGCGTTGAGCAGCGTTGAAGCAGTGCGCCAGCGCCTGCGCGAAGGCGATTTGTATGTGATCGAGTCGCGTGCCTATCATGAAGATCATGCGAACCTGGTCATGCATTATGCGAATCTGCGCGCCGCCAGCGGCTGCACGATGAATCTCGATTTGCAGCGGATCGCGATTCCGGCAACCACCTCGAACCTGGCCCAGCGCATCGGCTGGCAGGCGTCCGCGGATGCCGATCAACTGCGCTGGATATTGCAGGGCCGGCGCATTTCGCGCGTCGTCGTCGAGGACGTAGACGAGCGCAGCGCACTCGAACGCGCAGCGGGCGTGCCCGTCGTGCATCTCGCCGAATTGGCGGACGATGTTCCGTTGGCGGAAAGGCTGCAATCCTGATGCGCTCGGTCGACGTCATCATCGTCGGCGCCAGCCTCTCCGCGGCCGCGGCGGCCAAGCGGCTGGTCGACGCGGGCCTCGAGACGATCGTGCTCGAAAGAAAGGCGTTGCCGCGTCACAAGATCTGCAGCGGCATCCTGTCGCCACGCGGTCATCGCTTCCTGCTCGAGAACTTCGGCCCGCTGCCGCGCGAAACCCTGCACGAGCCGACGGCGTGCCGCGGCGTGACGTTCCATTTTCCGTCGATGGTGTCGATGTCGATGGATTTCTTCGGCGGCACCACGCCCCACCTGCACCGCAAATACTCCGACCACTGGGCGATCAAGCAAAGCGGCGCCGAAATCCACGATGAGACGTCGTTCGCGGGGCTGACCGACAATGGCGACCACGTGCTCGTCCACGCGCGCAAGAACGGCGAGCCCGTCGAATACCGCGCGCGCCAGGTCATCGGCGCCGACGGACCGAGCTCGCTCGTCATCCGCTCGATCTATCCGAATTACCCGAAACAGATCCCATGGTTCTTCGTCGGCCAGAAATTCCACGAGATTATCGACTGCCCGCTCGACACCGAGTACTTTCACTTCTGGTTTCATCCGGGGCTCGGCCACTACACGTGGAGCCACGCGCGTGACGGCCGCCAGATCGTCGGCGTCGGCTTCAAGCGCGGCGACAACTTCGCGAAGAAACACGAGAACGTCGTAAGCTACCTGCACGATAAGCACGGGGTGAAACTCCAGGCGCATTCCGAAGACGAAGGCTGCGCCGAGAATTTCGGGCCGTCGCTGATCAACCGCTACGTGTTCGGCAAAGGCAACGTGCTGATCACCGGCCAGGCGGCGGGCTTCCTCAACATGATCGGCGAAGGCATGAGCTGCGCGCTGCATTCCGGCGCGATCAGCGGCGAGGCCATCGTGGAAGCGCGGCTCAGGAACCGGCCGGTGCAGGAGATGTACCGCAAGATGGTCGCCTCCGAGGTGCTGCGCTGCTCCGATCAGTGGAACCCGCTCAAGATCGCCTTCGACCGTCCGCACGAGGCCGATTTCCCGGCGGCGCTCATGGCGCTGTCATGGCGCGACCGCGCCAAGGTGCTGCGCGATATGTGGCGCTTCGTCGTGCTCTACAAGGAATTCAAGTGGGGCCGCCAGATCGCGCGCGCCGCGCTCCAGCGGCCGTGGCTGCGCGGCTATTCCATGCAGAAGTGGATGTAGCGCACAATACGGGCTGGCATGCACGTCAACCCACCGCCGTTTCAAAGCGTTTTAGAAAAATGCTGACCCGCGAAGATCTCGAGAACGACGTCCTGCGGAAAAACCGCGATACACACCTCCCGAGTCTGCCGCTTATTCCCGAGCAGGAATTCAACGGTTCGCTCGACCGCATCCTCGCCGGCTGGAAACCTGCGGAAGATTTGTGGGTATTCGGTTACGGTTCGCTGATCTGGAATCCGCTGTTTCACTACGTCGAGCGCCAGAACGTCACGATCCACGGTTTTCACCGCAGCTTTTGCCTGCGCTCGCGGCATGGCCGCGGCTCCGTCGAGGAACCGGGCCTGATGCTCGGCCTCGATTTCGGCGGCTGCTGCAACGGTGTCGCGCTGCGCATCGCCGCCGCCAAGGTCCGGCACGAGTTAATGCTCGTGTGGCGGCGTGAAATGGCGATCGGCTCCTATGCGCCGCGCTGGATTACGGCGAGCGCAGGCGGGCGCAAGCTGCGCGCAGTCGCGTTCGTGGTCAACCACGCGCATCCGCATTACGCAGGCAAGCTGCCGCTCGAAACCATCGCCAAAACGCTGGCGACAGCCAAAGGCCGGTTCGGCTCCGGTGCCGATTACCTCTACCAGACGGTGGACTGCCTCGCCAAATACGGCATCCGCGACAAATACCTTACGCACCTGCGCGAGCAGGTGATGAAGCTCACTCACGGCGTTCACCACCCGATCGAGTGCCCCGAAGTCGGGGCCGGGTAAGGAAACCTTCTCCGTGTAAACGAGGCGAGCGCGCGTGCGTAATCAGCCCGGGTCTACAGCGATTCCGGCCGGATCTGCGCCTTCTTGATGACCGCCGCCCACTTCGCAATTTCCGCCTTCAGAAATTCTCCGAATTGTTGCGGGGAGCTGCCGACGATTTCGGCGGCTTCGCTCGACAGCCGGTCGCTCACTTCCTTCGACTTGATGGCTTTTACCGCGCCTGCATGCAGCGTCGCGACGACCGGTGCAGGCGTCGCCGCCGGCACGAACATGCCGTACCAGCCCGTGACCACGTAACCGGGCATGCCGGACTCGGCAACGGTCGGCAGCTCCGGTGCGACCGGCGAGCGCTTGCGGCTGGTGACGGCAAGCGCGCGCAGCTTGCCGGCGCGGATCATCGACATGCCGGCCAGAAAATTATTGAGGAAGACCTGCACCTGGCCCGAAACCAGATCGGTCATCGCCTGCCCGGCGCCTTTGTACGGCACGTGCACCATGTCGATTCCCGCCATACTCTTGAAGAGCTCCATGCCCAGATGCGGGCCGCTGCCGTTGCCCGACGACGCGTATGAGAGCTGGCCCGGATGCGATTTCGCGAAAGCGATGAGCTCCTTGATCGTTTTCGCCGGCACCGACGGATGCACCGTGATCACGAAAGGATATTCGGCGAGCAGGGACACGGGTGCTAAATCGCCGAGCGTGTCGTACGGCAATTTCGAGTAGAGCGTCGGATTGATCGTGTGCGACGCGATCGTGATCAACACAGTGTAGCCGTCGGCGGGTGCTTTCGCGACCAGGTCCGCGCCGATGATGCCGTTGGCGCCGGCGCGATTGTCGACGATCGCGGACTGGCCGAGGGTCTCGTGCATTTTCTGCGCCACGGTGCGGGCAACGAGATCGGTGCCGCCGCCGGGCGGAAATGGCACCACGATGCGGATCGACTTCGCGGGATAGGTTTGCGCCTATCGCCATTGTTGATGCAAGATGCTAAAGCGCAAATCATCAGCCGCAGATAAACGCGGATAAACGCAGATAAGTCCGATTTCATAGGTACCTCACTATCTAATCTAGGAACTTCATCCGCGTATATCTGCGTTTATCTGCGGCTAAAATTATTTACTAGTGGCATGCCGCGCGAGGAAATCGAGCAGCGCCTCGGCGCAGCGTTCGGGATCGCTTGCTGCGACGTGAAACGAATTCCCGGGCAGCACCACAAGCTCGGAATGCGGAACTTTTTCCTGCCACGCGCGGGTTTCCGCGACGGACGCCAGGCTGCTTCCTTCAGTCGTCAGCACCAGCATCGGACATTTGATTTTCGCGACATCTGCCGAGATGTCCGAGAAATTGATGGTTTCGGCGAACCCCGCTTCGCTCGGCGCCGAGGTACGCGCCATGTACTTGATCCACCACTCGACGCCCTCCTGCGGAAACGTCTTCCCGAGTCGCCCTGCCATGCTGCGCCGCGCCCAGACTTCGATGCCCTGCTCTTCGACTTCGCGCACGCGCGCGGCTTGCGTGGCCGTGTCTGCGCGCACCGGCGGTGGCGAACCGGCGACGGTCAGAGTGCGCACGCGGTCCGGATGGCGCGCGGCGAACGCGCGGCCGATCACGCCGCCGATTTTCGCGCCGACGAGATGAAAGCGCTCGATGCCCAGCGCGTCCATCAGCGCGAGATAGTCGTCGATCACGATGTCGAGCGTCCACGGAAAATTGCGCGGCATCGGCGTCGACTGGCCAAAGCCGCGCATGTCCGGGCGCACGATCTTGTAGCGGCGCGCGAGCTGCGGCACCCAGCCGTACCACGCGGCGCCGCTTTCATTGTTGCCGTGAATCATCAGGATTGCGTCGGACTTGCGCCACGGATCGGTGAAATCATCGACGACGTAATGCATGTCAAGACCGGGGGCGACTTGCTGGATGGGCATGGGAACGCTTCTTTCTTCGCGGATTGATCTGAATTGGTCGATGCTTCAGCCGAAATAGCCGATCCACCGCCACCACAGGTATTCGAGCGGCAGGAAAATCAGTATTCCTGCCGCCGCCAGCGGCAAAGTGGCCTTGAGTGTGGTCGCCAGCGATACACCTGCGAGCTGCATGCCGACGACCACCGGCGGCACCTGGTACGGCAAGATCATGGTATTGAACCCGATGGCGCTGATCATCAGCGCGCTCTTGATCGACCACCCCGTCGCCTCCGCAAACTGGCCCGCAAGCGGCGCCAGCACCGCGGGCTGCGCCGGATTGGTGACGACCACGCCCGTGAACATGCCGAGCAGGCTCAGCGTAATGAAATTCGCAAAGTCGGCGCCGGCGCGCAAATCGAGCGTGGCCTGCAATGTTTTGCCCAGCAGTTCGCCCAGCCCCGACTCCTGCACGATCGCGCCCAGCCCGATGGTGCCGCCGACGTAAAAATACGAACCGAGGCGCACTTCGTTGAACGCGCTGTACGGCAGCACGCCGATGCGCGGCAGCATGCAAGCGAGGGCCGCCGCGAGCGCCACCCAGCCGGCACGAATGCCATGCGCGAAATCGGTCGCCCACAATACGATAGCGACGATCAGGATTATTGCCAGCCGCTTTTCCTCCGCACTCATCGGCTCGCGCGCCACCGGCGTCGCCAAAGACTCGACCTCAGCCGGAAACAGCCAGTAAATAAGGGCGATCGCGGCTAAGCCCTTGAGCACGCAGAGCACCGGAAATATCACCCACAGGTATTCGCCATAAATGAGATGCACGCCATACAGCGCCTCGCCCGCCCCCGCGAGCACCAGGTTGGGCGCGTTGGCCGGCAGGATGCCATTGCCGCTCTGGTAGCTGATGATGATGGCGCAGAGCATCAGCCCGTGATAGCCGGAGCTGTTCGGCGCGAAACCGACGCGTGCAGCCAGCGCCGCGACGATCGGTATGAGCAGCAGCATGCGGCCGACCGTCGCCGGCATGAAAAATGCAAGCACGGTCGCGATCAGCGCAATCGCCAGCAGCAGGCCGCCATAGCTGAACGTGTAGCGCTCGAACAAGAGCCCGATGAAACGCTGCCCGAGGCCGGTGGCCGTCACCGCATAGGCGATGAACAATCCGCCCAGCACGAGCCACATCGTGGGCGACGCAAACCCGGAGAACACCGCCTGCGGCGACGCGATCGCGAACACCATCGCGAGCAGGAAGAACAGCAGCGAAGTGATATGTTCCGGCATGGCGCCGAGCGCCCACAGGCCGACCGTGAGCACCATCAAAGCCGCGGCGTGCATGGTTACCACCGTGGCGCCCGCCGGCGGCGGCCAAAAGAAAATCACCGTGGCGCCTATGCATAGCAGGACAACGGGAAGGGAGGAGAGGCGCAGCACCTGGAAGGCAAGACTCCGGACGAAAGCGCGAGTTTGCCACGTTACGCACGTTTACCGCCAACGCGGCACGGGGTGTGGCGGTTTGCCGCGCGGCCGGTCAGTTTTTCTTCGTGCGATTGATGCTGACGATGCGGCCGCCGCGCAGTTTCACACGCTCAGCGCTTGAATTTGGCGGCGAGCGTGTCGCCTGTCCTGAGCAATCCAATATCGGAGCCGACTGCAACGAACAGATACCCCATGTCGAGACAGCGCTGGCCGTCGGCCTCACCGACCAGTATGCCGGGCGCTTTGCCGGCCTTGCGGATGCGCTTGGCCGCCTCTTCCATCACTTTCCACACTTCGGGATGCTGCCAGTTGCCGAGGTAACCCATGTCGGCGGATAAATCATTAGGCCCGATGAACACGCCGTCGACGCCTTCGACTTCCGCGATCGCGTCCAGGCTCTGCCATCGCCTTGCGCGTCTCGACCTGCACGAGCAGGCATAGTTCGTTCGGCGCTTTCTTGTGGTAATCCTTGATGCGGCCATAGCCCATCGCACGCGCGCCTCCCGCGACGCCGCGCATGCCTTTTTGCGGGTAGTTGATCGAGATCACCGCCTGCTTCGCTTCCTCAACGTTTTGCACATACGGAAGCAGCAGCGATTGCGCGCCGATGTCCAGAAAGCGCTTGATCATCACCATGTCGTTCCAGGACACGCGCACGACCGGATTCGCGGTGCCGCCCTGCATCGCATGCAATTGATGCTGCACCATCGACAATTCGTTCGGCGAATGCTCGGTGTCGAGCAGCACCCAGTCGAAGCCCGAGTTCGCCAGCACGTCCGCGACGATATGCGAGCACAGCGAGCTCCAGATGCCGATTTGCGGCTTGTTCGCTTTCAGCGCGTGTTTGAAATGATTGACTGGCAGTTCCATCTTTAAATCCTCTTTGGTTATTTAAGCCGCAGATAAACGCGGATGAACGCAGCTAAGTCTGTCGATTCTTAATCGTCAATCCGGGTTTGAATCATCCGCGTGTATCTGCGTTTATCTGCGGCTAATCAATGTATCTCCGGATCCGGCGTCGCCGCAGCGCCGTCGCGATGCAGAAAATCGAAGTCGCACCCGAGGTTGGCCTGGGTGACGCGCTGCTCGTACAGCGCGCCGAATCCGCGCGTGTAATGCGGCGGCGCCTGCTTCCACGCCGCACGGCGTTTGGCGAGTTCGGCATCGCTGACTTTCATTTCGAGCTTCCGCGCGGCCACGTCGAGCTCGATCATGTCGCCGTCGCGCACGAAAGCGAGCGGCCCGCCGACGAAGGATTCGGGCGCGACGTGCAGCACGCAGCAGCCGTACGAAGTGCCGCTCATGCGCGAATCCGAAATGCGCACCATGTCGCGCACGCCTTTGGCGAGCAGTTTCTTCGGAATCGGCAGCTGGCCCCACTCGGGCATCCCCGGCGCGCCGAGCGGACCGCCGTTCTGCAGCACGATCACGCAGTTCTCGTCGATGTCGAGCTTGGGATCGTCGATGCGCGCGGCCATGTCGTTGTAATTCTTGAACACCACCGCGCGGCCCGTGTGCTTGAGCAAGTGCGGCTCCGCGGCCAGCGGCTTGATCACCGCGCCATCGGGCGCGAGATTGCCGCGCAGCACCGCAAGCCCGCCGTCCTGCGCCATCGCGTTGGCGCGCGGGCGGATCACATCGGGGTTGTAGATTTTCGCGCCCTCGATGTTCTCGCCGAGCGTTTTGCCGTTGACGGTCAGGCAATCGACGTTGAGCAGGTCGCGGATTTCGTTGAGCAATGCGCGCAGGCCGCCGGCATAATAAAAATCCTCCATCAGGTATTTCTGTCCGGCCGGACGGATATTCGCGAGCACCGGCGTCTTGCGCGCAATCGCGTCGAAGCGTTCGAGATCGAGCTTGACGCCGGCGCGGCCGGCCATTGCGATCAGATGGATCAGCGCGTTGGTCGAACCTGACAATGCCTGCGCGGTGATGATGGCATTGTCGAATGATTTCGCGGTCAGAATGTCCGACGGTTTCAGATCCTCCCACGCCATTTCGACGATGCGGCGGCCGCTATTGCTCGCCATGCGCGCGTGATTCGAGTCGGCGGCGGGGATGGACGCCGCGCCCGGCAGCGTCAGGCCCAGGACTTCCGCGATCGAAGTCATCGTGGAGGCCGTGCCCATCACCATGCAATGGCCGGGCGAACGCGCGATACCCTCTTCGACTTCCGCCAGTTCTTTGTCGTTGATAGTGCCGGCGCGAAATTCCGCCCAGTATTTCCAGGTGTCGGTGCCGGAACCGAGCGGCTCGCCATGCCAGTTGCCTCTGAGCATCGGCCCTGCCGGCATATAGATCGCCGGCAGATTGGCGGAGGTTGCGCCCATGATCAGCGCCGGCGTGGTCTTGTCGCAGCCGCCCATCAATACCGCGGCATCGACCGGGTAAGAGCGCAGCAGTTCCTCGGTTTCCATCGCGAGCAGGTTGCGGTACATCAACGGCGACGGTTTCATGAACGGCTCGGACAGCGTGATCACCGGCATTTCGAGCGGAAAGCCGCCGGCCTGCCAGATGCCGCGCTTGATCTCTTCGGCGCGCACGCGGAAGTGCGCGTGGCACTGGTTGATGTCGCTCCACGTGTTGACGATCGCGATCACCGGCTTGCCGGCAAAATCCTCGCGCGTGAAACCGGTTTGCAGCGTGCGCGAGCGGTGCCCGAACGCGCGCAGGTCCTGCGCGCCATACCACTTGTGGCTGCGCAACTCTTCAGGCTTCTTGCGATGACTGGCCATGCGGGAAAGACCTCCGGTTAAAACTGGCCGCGCGGGATGCGGCGATGCGGTGCGGATATTTCTTGTGCCGCAATTATGCAGGATGCGCTCGCGCGGCGGCAAGCACGCGCACGCTATACTCCGTCGAAATTCAACCGGACCTCGACCATGCCTGCACTCGCGCAACCACGCGTGCCTGCGCCGCCCGGCGCCTGCGACACGCATATGCATATCTTCACGCCGGGCCATGCGATGCTGCCCGGCACGAATATCCCGGCGCAGGACGGCTCGCTTGCGCGCTACCGCGCAATGCAGCGGCGGCTCGGGCTCACGCGTACCGTGATCGTGCAGCCGACCGCGTACGGCTTCGACAACACGGTGACGCTGAACGCGATGGCCGAACTCGGCAATGCGCGCGGCGTCGCCGTCGTCGATCCCGCCGTGCCTGACGCTGAAATTGCGCGGCTATCGGAACTCGGCATGCGCGGCCTGCGCTTTCACATGCTGCCGGGCGGCGCGCTGCGGTGGGATGCGCTCGAATCGATGGCGGCGCGCGTCACGCCATTCGGCTGGCACCTGCAATTCCAGTTCAATGCCACCGGGTTCACTACGCATGCGCGCGCGGCTCGCGCGGCTGCCGTGCGACATCGTGATCGATCACATCGGCCGGTTCACGGCCCCCGTCGATCTCGCCGACGCCAACGTGCGCGCGATGCGCGGGCTGATCGACGGCGGACGCTGCTGGATCAAGCTGTCAGCGCCGTATCACGGCTCGCGCTCGGGGCCGCCGGATTACGCCGATATGCGTCCACTGGCGCGCGCATTGATCGGCCAGGCGCCCGACCGCATGCTGTGGGCCAGCAACTGGCCGCACCCTTCGCTCAAGCAGAATTTTCCCGACGAGGCCACGCTGCTCGACCTGCTGGCCGACTGGGCGCCGGACGCCGCCACGCGCGAGAAAATCCTGGTCGCGAATCCGGCGCGGCTCTATCAGTTTTAGACGCCTGTAGTATCATTGCAGCCGTTTCCCCTCGCATATTTCGCCTTTCGGAGAATCCCATGACCCAGCGCATCCGCGGCGTACTGCTCGCCCGTCGTCACCCCGTTCAAAGCCGATCTGTCGCCCGATAAAGAGCGCTTCATCGCGCATTGCAAGTGGCTCCTTTCGCAGAACTGCGGGCTCGCCGTGTTCGGCACCAACAGCGAAGCGAACTCGCTCGCCGCGGAAGAGCGCTCGATGCTGCTCGACGCGCTCGTCGCGTCGGGCGTCGATGCCTCGCGCATGATGCCCGGCACCGGCTGCTGCTCGATCACCGAGACGGTGAAACTGACGACGCAGGCGGTCAAGCACGGTTGCGCCGGCGTCCTGATGCTGCCGCCGTTTTACTACAAGGGCGTCACCGAAGAAGGCCTCTACCGGCACTTCAGCGAAGTCATCCAGCGCGTCGGCGATGCCAAGCTCAAAATTTACCTGTACCACATCCCGCCGATCGCGGTCGTCGGCATCACGACGGGCCTCGTCGAGCGTTTGCTCAAAGCCTACCCGAATGCAATCGCCGGCATGAAAGACAGCTCGGGCGACTGGAACAACACCAAGAGCTTCCTCGACGCGTTCGCCAAATCCGGCTTCGACGTGTTCGTCGGCTCGGAATCCTTCCTGCTCCAGGGCCTGCGCAACGGCGGCGTCGGCACAATCTCCGCGACTGCGAACGTCAACCCGGCGGCGATTCACAAGCTCTACACGGATTGGAAGAACGCCGACGCGGATGCGCAGCAGGCTGCGCTCAACGTCACGCGCGATGCATTCGGCAAGAAGTACCTGATGATAGGCGCGTTGAAACAGGGCATCGCGATTTATGCGAATGACCCGGTTTGGGCGACCGTGCGCCCGCCGCTCGTCGCACTGACCGCCGAGCAGGCGAAGTCGCTCGAAGCGGAATTGAAAGCGATCGACTTCACGATGCCGGGATTGAAGCGCGCCGGCGCTGCTGTCGCAGCTTAGCCCGTCGTTCTGGCGTACGCCAGAATCCAGGATAGTTACTTAGTCTGGATCCCGGCCTGCGCCGGGATGACAATCTATTTTTTCCGCGGCGCCAGCCGCCGCGCGTCAGCCGGCAACGGCATCTCGTGCGCGAGTATCGTGCATGCGACCAGCGAGTAGTAGCCGATCAGCGCTGACAGCTCGACTGCTTTCTCCACGCCATACATATCGAGCACGCGCTTGTACGTCGCGTCGCTAATCTTGCGATTAACGACGAGCTCGCTCGCGAAATCGTATACCGCCTCCTCGTCCTTCTTCTCGAACACCGGACGTTCGCCGCGCTGTATCGCATCGATCACGGCCGGGTTCACGCCGGCCTTTAGTGCCCCCTGAGAATGCGAAGTGAATATGTAATCGCTGTCCCAGCCGCGCGCGGTCGCGCAAATCGCCATCTCCGATACATTCAGTGGAAAACTCGAGCGCAGGCGCAGAAGCTCGCCAAACGGATGCATGAGTTCGGTGATCTCGGGACAGTGCAGCGTGAAGCGATACGGGCCCGGGATGCGGCCGCCGCGGCGGCCCAGAAGTCCCTCGAGTACGCGGCGCTGTTCGGCATTGAGATCGCTTTCGGGGGTGATGATCGGGATGCGTGCGGCCATAAGAATTTTTCCTTTATCGTTGCGATGGACTTGAGAGGCATTTCAGACGTTACGGGATGCGCAAGCTTTCACCGACTGCGGCCCAGTAAGGCAGCGCGATCGATAGCACGACCACGAATGCTACCAACGTCATCCAGACACCAAACCGGAAGATTTCCGGCGCCGTCAGATAACCGCGTTCATGCACGACCAGTGACGAGACGCTTTGCGCCGGATAATACAATACGGCATCTCCGGCGATCATCACCGCCAGTCCGCAGATGAGCGGATTGATTCCCGCCGCCGTGCCGATAGCCATCGCGATCGGGATCGTGATGGCGAGAAAACCGGTAATGTTCGGAATGAGCAAACGTACCGGGACGGAAGCCAGCAGCAGGATGAAAATGACCATGGCGGGCTGATCGTGGGCCCGCGGCATGCCCTCAAGGACAATCCGCGCGATCCACGCGCTTGCACCGCTGTCTATCAGCGCGCGCGCCAGCGACAGGGACGAGGCCAGCACGAAGAAACTGGTCCAGCCGATACTGCGCTCGAACTCGCTCCATGTCAGCACGCCGACTCTGGGGATGAGCAGAAAGATCCACGCCAGCAGCGCCGGCAGTACGGGATGGAAATGATGGATCGAATCGGTCAGCCACAGCGCCGAAGCGGATACCGTGATTACGATAGTGCGCACTTCCTGGCCAGACAGGGGAGCTGACTTGACGTCGGGTTGCGGCGGCAGCTTGAGGTCGAAACCGCGCCGATACAGCACGTAAATCAGCAGCGAGCCGATCGTGAGCAACGCGAGATACGGCACGCACATCAGCAGCAGCCAATGGCTCCAGCTGATGTTGCCGATCAGCGCCGCCGCCACCATGGGCGTGATTCCGCCGGTGAGCAAAATGGTCGACGCGAGCCGGTTGATCGAGTTCAGCGCCATCATGATCGCGCGCGACAGCGGATGACGGCGCGGAACCTGCCCGAGCTCCAATGCCTGCTCGTAGACATGCACGAGGATGCCCGTGCGGGTCGTCGCGGACGGCAGAATTAAAGTCAGGATCGGGAAAGCGAGCAATAGCTGAAGATAAAGCGAGCGGGCGTTGCCCCGTGACCGGCGCAAAAAGAAAAGCGCCACCCGCTCGGCGAGACCGCTGCGGGAAACCGCCAGGCCGATGGTGAGCACACCCATGACAAAATAGGTGACCGGCTCCGCGAATCCCACCAGCGCTTCGCGAAATCCGGGAACACCGCCGGAAACCACCAGCCCCACAATAAGAATCAGGCCCGTCACCGCTGCTGGTAACGCTTCGGTGCACCAAAGCACGATCGCCAGCACGGCGACCGCGAGCACGCGCTTGCCGGGTTCGGGCAGCCCTGCCGGGGATGGTGCCAAGATCAGCGCGGCACAAAGCGCAACGGCAGCGGCCGCCATCCACGCCGCGCGATTGCCCGATGGGGGCGCCGGCGAATTGCTAGCAGTTATTCTTCCATCGGGCGATGGCGACTGTTCCGGCGTCAATCGGGTTACCTTGCAGGTAAAGCTGCGACTATTGCATTTAAAGTTTGACGCCGCTCGCGGTTTCCCAATAGCGCACGATTTCGGTCTGGTCGAGCTTGCCGCCGAGCTGCTTGCATGCGGCCGCCCACAGCTCCGCCGTCTTCTCGGCAAGCGGCGCCGCTGCGTTGATGCTGTGCGCGGTGTCAACCGCGATTTTTACGTCCTTGGCGATGAACTGCATCGCCATGCCCGTGCCGTATTTGCGCGTGAGCACGTGCGGCACGACTTTCTTCGCGATCGGATGCTGGCGGCCGTTGCACATCGACTCGATCGCATCGGCCATCACGCCGCTGTCGAGCCCGAACTTGGCGCCTATGGTCATCGCTTCCAGCGTGTTGATCATCGCGCAGGCGTTGATGTAATTGGTCAGACATTTGAGCACGTGCCCGCTGCCGAGGGGACCGCAGATGTAAAGCTTGCGCCCGATCGCTTCGAAGATCGGCGTGCAGCGTTCGACCTGTGCCGTTTCACCGCCCGCCATGATGTCGAGCGTCGCGTCTTTCGCGAATACCACACCGCCCATTACCGGCGCATCGACGTAGCCGATGCCGCGCGCGGCGAGATCCTTGCCGATCGCTTTGGTGCCCTCGGGAGCGGACGAACTCATGTCGATCACGGTCGTGCCGCGCGCCAGCGCGGCGGCCAATCCTTTTTCGAAGAGCACCTCGCGCACGACCTTGTCGTCGGGAACCATGAAGATCACCGCGTCTGCGCCACTGCCCGCATCTGCAAGCGTCGTTGCCGCTTTGCCGCCGTGCTGCTTTACGAACGCCTGCGCCGTTTCAGCGCGCGCATCGAACACCTTAACGTCGAAACCCTTCTTCACCAACTGCCCCGCCATCGGGTTGCCCATGTTGCCGACGCCGATGAAAGTTATTTTCCTGATGGGATGCACGGGTGCGGACTCCGGTTGTTCGTCGTGTGTAAGCTCGGGCGAGCGGTGCTTATGATAGCACCGCGCCTTCGCACTTCGATTCAACGCGCGCCGTCGACCCGCCGTTTGATGAAATCGAGAATCAACTTCCACGACTCGTCGACTGCTCGCTGGTTGTAGCGATACGTGACGGTGCGAGGCCCGTACTGGATTTCGACCGGCTTGTCGCCCCACAGGGAATGGTCGAATGCGTCCGTCGTATCGGGAAATACCCGGTACTCGACCGGCATGCCCATGGCCGCGTTCTGGTTTGCCTGCTCTATGCACGAGCGCGGACTCGAGTCGTCGTCTTCTCCAAGCAGGAGGAGCAGCGGCGTGGTGGTGTCGTCGTAGAAATTCCATTGATGGTCCTGGTGTCCCTGCCCGCTCTGTTGGTTGCACCACGGGTAGAAACTGACCACAGCCGCGAAACGCTCGTTCTCCACAAAAGTCGCGCGGAATCGTTCGCTCGCCAGGCGCAGCCCGGCCATGGCTCCATACGCGAAACCGACCTGCACGATGCGCTTGCCGTCCACGAAAGGCAGCGTGCGCAGATGCTTCATTGCCATCACGTCATCCTGCGCGTACTGAGTCACGCTCAGCCGGTTGGTCGGCGGGCAATTGCCGGTCAGGCCGCGCGGGCCGAGGTGATCGACCACTAAAACGGCGTAACCCGCGCTTAAGAAACGCTGCGCCCACTCGAAAGCATGTTGTTGCAGCCCCGAGCAGGTATGAGAAATGACTATCGCCGGGAACGGCCCCGTGCCTGCGGGAGCGTAGAGTTTTGCGCCCTTCAAAATGCCCGGGCCTGGCAATTTGACTGCGCGCTCGGGCTTGCTGGGAAATGCGAGATCGACTTGCGCAAAGCATTGACGTCGCGAAGACCAACGCGAGCGCGGCAAAGAATGTGATCGTTGGTCGGTTCATGAGAAAACTAAATCACTTTGGTCACTCTTACAATCCTTAAAGGACACTGCTTTATTGAGAGGAAAATACTAAATTTTCCAGATATTCTTCACGATTCTTTCCATTCAGAATTTCAGCAATCGTCGCTGATTCTAGGATCTGTCGAAATGCTGCACGAAGTAATCCTTCTGTAAAAATTGTAAGTTCCATCGATTTCGGTGTGGTTAATTTCGATAGCTTTGCGCCGTGAACAAGTTTCGAGCGCCATCCATATGCCTCTTTTGCCATCTTAAATGTGACTTTCTTGCTATTTTTCTCCATTTCAATGAATAAGGAAATTCGCTGGGTGAGGCGATGAGTCGACTCTGCCGGACTATCGGGCCCGAATAGCGCCTCCAAGACGATCCACTGCCACAGATATCTACCTTCCCACATTGATTCAGTTAATGCACTTACTAGCATTCGTACCAGCTATCCACAATGTGGTATCGCGCTTCAAGTCAAGAATAGCCTTAAGGTAACGTCCTGCGGTCTCGAGATCAGTAAGAGTTGGAATATTGTCGTTCTCGTCATTGCGAATGAGTACCGGATACAACGTAGCGGACTGCCTCATCGACTCCGAATCGCCTTTGCGACCGAAGTGCAAGGTAGGGCCACAGGTAATTGTTGAGGCTTTTGCAAGCCATAAAGCAATGCTGGCGAGGACAAATTTCTCATCAACGGACGCCTGAATGCCTCTGGGATTTAAACCTTGCCAATCCGGATCGGGGCTCCCTAACGCATCGGCCTCGTATTCAGTCGCAAATACCCATTTAGCATCCTGAATGTGCGTTCTATCGGACCATGAGAGATATTTCAGCGCTTCATCCGCTTTGACCCAATCGGGTATCCGTTCGATCCTGACACCGGAAGCGAGCCCAAAGGGTGGCTCCCAGGGAGGTTCATCGAACCTTGCGCCGGCCGCAACAGTGCATGAGTACCACATCAGAAAATGCGCGCCTCGTTAGATGGCGGAGTAATGGTCTTTTCCACCGCAAAAGCGAGTTGACGCTTCACGTTCCGTCACGCGCATGACTTTCTCCTAAGTTTCCGACCGGATTTAAAATGTTACGCTGCGATGCGCCATAAAAATCCATATTATCCGGATATGACAATACATTATCTATCATTAGCCCGCCGGGCATCCGGATTGCAAAAAGCAAAAGGCCGCGGAGATTGCTCTCCGCGGCCTTTTCTCTCCGCCCTTTAAACTTTCCCGGTTGCGTTAGGGCGGCATTCTCCACATTCTCGCACGTATGAATACGCCTACTTGAACGCCTCCGCGCGCGCGAGCAGTTCCGCGAGTCCCGGCTCATTCGGATTTCGCGGCTTGCCGGGATGGATGATAGAGACTTGGCAGCTTTCCGCGGCTTCTACCATCTGTGCGTAAGTACCGGCGTCGGGATTGGCGATGTAGGCCTGCTTGTCCTCGTTATAGGAGAACATCTTGTCGTTGATCTGCGTGCACTCGTTGCAGGTCGTGCAGCGCGGCGTCTCGATGTAGGCCTCGTCGGGAGATTTCTGTTCTTCCGGCTCGGCGGCCGCTGCCGGTGCCGCAGGAGCAGTTGTTCCGGGCACCACTGCAGGCGCCGGAGCTTTGGCTTCCGGCGCGCGCGTCGCTGCTTCGCTCTTCGCTTGAGCTTCCCAGCTCTGCTTTTCTTTCGCGAGCAGGCGCTCGGCATGCGAATTGTGGATGCCGCCCAATTCCTGCTGGCTGTGCCACGCTTCGCGGCAACGCAGCGCTGCGCGCATCAGCCGGTCGTCGACGACCGCGCGGTGCAGGTTGTTGTCGCGGTCCACGACCGAGACGAACGGAACTTTGTCGGTAGAGCCCTTCGCGTCCAGCTGCAAATACTCGTCTGCCGGCACCATGCTGGCGTTCCACTGGGCGCGCGGCACGCGAGCGAAGTGCTTCGCATAGCGCGGATCGCAGGCGACGAAGTCGACGAACGTGAAGCCGGCGTCGCGGCGCACGCGCTGATGGCTCGCGTCCTCGTAGGTGAACTCCTGCACCGGCCAGTCGGCCTCGACCTGGGAATTGCCTTCGAGATAAAAGCGCGATGCCCAGTTCGGGCCCGCTGACGGGTCGTAGCAGTAGGCCGGGAATGCGCGCGACTCCATGGCCGTCGCCGCATTCAGATAAGGCGGCAGTGCGCCCCCGAACGCGCCCGAATACACGCTGAAGAACGCCGGCCCCGCGTACGCCATGCCCTTCAATATGCGGTCGCGGAACTGGAACAGATTAGAGCTTGCCGACTGCATGACGTAGACGTCGTTGAGCCCGATCGCCATGTTCGCGAGTTGCTTCGCGCGCATGCCGAACGCGAAATGTCCGTCGCCGCCGATCGGCGTGCCCTCCAGCAGATCGTCGGTCTGGACGAGCACCTTGGCCGGCAACCCGGCCGACAGCATTTCCATCAGGGCGTCGCTTTCCGCCGCCTGCAGCTTGTCGGCGGTCATCGCGATCAGGTAATCGGGAAAATGCGACAGCTCTTCCTGCCCGAGATTGCCGTCGCCGAAGTCCTTGAACAGCGGGTCGTGCGTAGCTTCGCGGTACTCGCCGTCGATTTCGAGCTCGGCGATCGAAATCGTCTTGGCGAGCGCGATCGCCTTCGGCAACCGCTCGCGGTATGCGGCCAGCGCGGCGGTGCAGCTGTCGAACGCAAACGAATACGTTTTATATTGCGCAGCCGCGCCCGGGGTCGCAAAGAATCGCTGCGACTGCAACACCAACAGCAACGATTCGATGCGGCGGCGGCGCCCCGTCGGCAGATTGTCGCGCACCGACGCTTTGGCGAGCACGTTCGACAGCGCGTCGAAATCGAATACGTCCGCATGTCCGCTGCCGATCGCCGCTTTCAAACTCTCCGCACTACATCCGGCCGCAGAATGCGCGACGTCGACTGCAAGGATGTCCGACAACTTGATGATCAGCCGCTTTAAATCCGCGGCGAGCTTGCGCGTTTTCCGCTCCTGCACCACATTCCACGCCTTTATTAGCATGCGGGTGGGCATGTCCCCGTCGCAATCAGCGATCTGGCCCTCAACCCTCAACGCGGAGCCCGCGCGCTTCAAGCTGTCTTTCAATTGATCGTCACCGCGCGCCGCCAGCCGGCTCGCCGCGGTGTTCCACAATGCCGACAGCGCACCCGTAGCGCCGCCGCTCGACAGCGCGCGGATTTCGCGCTCCAGCCGGAGCAAATGCCGCGTCAACCGGTCGCCGTCGTCGTCCTTGGCAATCGCGTGGGCGACGTTGTCGACGATCGCGGACAGACATTGCACGTAGCCTTTGTCGCCGGCGTCCTGCAGCAACACCACCGGAAAATCGTAGCGCAGTGCGGTGAGATCGCGGTAGCGCGCGAGCAGCGCGGGACGCGCGTCCGGTGTGTCTGCGCTGGCGGGCTCGGCGCCGCGCTGCTTGCCGGTCAGGTGAAATGCGATTTGGGTTTGAAGTTCAGCTTCCATTGGGAGTCTCTGTTGTCGGCATATTTGGCATGCGGAATATTACGCACCGGGCCGCGTGGCGACCTGCGGCCACACGGTGAATTTGTCGAGCTCGGCATTGAGTCCGGCCTTCACGTAATCGTTGCTGCGCAACGATCCCGCATGGCGCGTCTCCTCGTAGCACGGCACCTCGGGATTCTGGTACAGAATGCCCACGGGTATCGGGTCGGTGCCGCTCGCGATTTCGCGCGCGCGGTGAATGTTCAGCGGATCGTGCGCGAGCTGGTTCGGATAGGTCTTGGCGAGGCCCGCGCTCAACTGCAGTCCCTGCTCGTGGTGCAGCATGAGTATGCGGCTCGGATCGTGCAGCCACGGCTCGTGCATCGTCGGCAGCCATTCGGGGCAGCGCTGGATGATACGGATGAACGACAGCCCCTTGTGATGATAGGCGGCCTTCACCACCTGGTAGAGCACTTCCGGTATCCAGTCGACGACCTGCGCGACGAACGACACGTTCTCCACGCCCAGCGTCACCGTCAGAGGATTCAACGCGTTCAGGTACGAGCCGCGCGGCGTCGTATTGCTCTTGGTGCCGAGCGGCGACGTCGGCGAAGCCTGCATCTTGGTCAACCCGTAGATCTGGTTGTCGTGCAGCAGCATCGTCAGGTTCATGTTGTAGCGCACCGCGTGTATCCAGTGCGCCGCACCTATGCTGCAGCAGTCGCCGTCGCCGGTGTTGACGAACACGTGCAGGTCGGGCCGCGCCATTTTCACGCCCTCGGCGATCGGCAGTGCGCGGCCGTGAATGCCATGAAAGCCGTAGGTGCGCATGTAATGCGGAAAGCGGCTCGAGCAGCCGATCCCCGACACGAACACGGTTTTTTCGGGCCGCAGGTTTTCGTCGCGGCACAATTTCTGCACGGCGGTCAGGATCGCGTTGTCGCCGCAACCGGTGCACCAGCGCGGCACGCCGCTCTGGTAATCCTCGAGCTCGTGGTGCTCCTCGACCATCCGGAGCAGGCATTCGGTCGCTGTATTCATGATTTCGCCGCCTTTATTTTCACGGGTTGCAGTTTTTCGCGGATCACGCGGCACATCGTGCCGGGCTTGATCGGCTGGCCGCGCACTTCGGTCCAGCAGTCGACGTCGACGAGATAGCGCGCGCGCAGCAGCATCGCGAGCGCGGAATAGCGCCGGTTGTTCTCGTCAATGATTTCGTCCTGCGGGTTGTCGCTCCAGTTGCTCTCGATGGTCATTACCTGCTTGAAGCGCTGCATCGCCTCTTTGATGCCGGGCGGCAGCGGCTGCAGGAACCGCAGGTGCATCGACGACACCTTCAGCCCTTCGGCGCTGAGCGTTTCGACCGTCTCTTCGATCGCGCCCTTAGTGCTGCCCCAGCCGATGATCAGCAGATCACCGCTGTCCTTGCCGAATACGGGTGGCGCCTTCAGCGTTTTCTGCAGCGCGGCGAGCTTGAGGCTGCGCGCGCGCAGGCCTTCTTCGTTGATGTCAGGGTCGTAGGCAACGTGGCTCTGGCGGTCGTGCGCGAGGCCGGTCACCGTGTGCATGCCATTCGCCTGGCCCGGGACGAAGCGGCGCGCGAGTCCGGTGGTCTTGTTCCAGTCGTAGGCTTTGGCGCCGGCCGGGATGGGACTCTGGTCGATGGGCGGCGCGAGCCAGCTTTCGCTGAACTGCGGCCGCGGGAACGGCTGCTGCGAGGTCGCAAGACCGGCGTCGGTCAGCACCACCACGACCATGTTGAACGTCTCGGCGATCTTGCGCGCGGTAATGATCGAATAGAAGCAGTCTTCGATCGTGCTCGCCGCCATCACGACCTTGGGCGCATCGCCGTGGCTGCCGAACATTGCGGCGAAGAGATCGCCCTGCTCCGCCTTGGTCGGCTGGCCGGTACTGGGCCCGCCGCGCTGCACGTTGACGACGACCAGCGGGATCTCGGCCATTACGGCGAGGCCGAGGCCTTCCTGCTTCAGCGAATAGCCCGGGCCGGACGTAATCGTCACCGCGCACTTGCCCGCGTAAGACGCGCCGATCGCAAACGCGCACGCGGCGATCTCGTCTTCCGCCTGGTGCACGAGCCCGCCGACTTTCTCGAACACCTCGCTCAAATAATGCGACGCCGAAGTCGCCGGCGTGATCGGATACATAGAGCAGATTTCCATGCCTGAGGCGAGCACGCCGAGCGCCAACGCGGTGTTGCCGTTGACCACGATCTGCGGCACGGTGGAACGGGTACCGGGAATGCGGAATTTGAAATCGAGATTGGTTTCGGCCCACTGGAACCCGGCGTCCAGCAACTTGACGTTGATGTCGACGATACTTTTGTCTTTCTTGGCGAAGGTGAGCGCGATCTGCTCGCGCCCGAGGTCCAATTCCAGGCTGTAGATGCTGCACAGCATGCCGAGCACGAACATGTTCTTGCCGCGCCGCGCATCCTTCACGACCTTCAGGCATTCGACCTCCATCGGCACTTCGCGCACCTTGTAGCCGGCGGCGACGAGCTTGTCGTAGGTTTCTTCGTAAGCGGCGCTGATCTTGGGGTCGCTGTTCGCGCGCCACATGCTTTCAAGCAATATGATGCAGCCGGGCTTCAACTCGCGGTCGCGCACGCGGCCGAGCAGCACCTGCTCGTTAAAGGCGATCACGAGATCGGTTTCGTCGCCGCCATTGGTGATATATCCCGCTCCGATCCTGATGCGGTTGCCGCTCGCGCCCGCGACGCTGCGCGCTGGCGGCCGGATCTCGGCCGGGATGATCTCCACGGTCCAGATGCCGTTGCCCATCTTGGCGGCGATCGAGCCCAGCGACTGGCCGCAGCGCTGGGCGCCCTCGCCGGAATCGCTGATGATCTCGACGATGTGTTCCTTCAGCGTGACGACCGGTTTCTTGCGCGGCATGCAAATTTCCGGAATGGTGGCTTTCTTGACTGACTTCAGTACGGTGGTCGCATTCATGATGGCGGGTTCTGTTGTCCTAGTCGTAGGGTTTAACCGGCGCGGATGCGCGCGAAATTGCGCTCGGCGGGATCGATGCCGAACATGCGGTTGCCGCTGCCGCGGCCGTCGATCGAGTAAGGCACTTCGGCGTCGCGGATGCCGAGATAGGTTTTCATGCTGCGCGCGGCCTGGCGGCCCGCGCCCATCGCTTCGATGACCGTCGCGGCGCCGGTGACGATGTCGCCGCCGGCGTAGACGCCCGCAACCGAAGTCGCGAACCTGTCGTCGGCGTCGATATAGCCGCGCTTGTTTAGCTTCAGCGACGACGTTTGTCCCATGATGGGGTTGGCGTTGGTGCCGATGGCGAACACCACGAGATCGGTCTCGATGTCGTGCTCGCTGCCCGCAACCGCGACGGGGCGCCGGCGTCCCGAATCATCGGGCTCGCCCAATTCCATGCGCATGCAGCGCATGCCGCGCACGCCGCCCTTGCCGTCGTCGAGCACTTCGACCGGATTGGTCAGCCAGTGGAACTCGATGCCTTCTTCCTCGGCGTGATGAACTTCCTCCGCGCGTGCGGGCGCTTCAGCGCGCGAACGGCGATAGACGCAATAAACTTTCTCCGCACCGAGCCGCTTGCATACGCGCATCGCATCCATCGCGGTGTTGCCCGCGCCTACCACCGCGACACGCCTGCCGATCGGCAACGGCGTGTCGAAGTTCGGAAATTCCTTCGCGCGCATCAGGTTGCAGCGCGTGAGCAGCTCATTGGCGGACAGCACGCCGTTGAGCGAATCGCCGGGAATGCCGAGCATCGTCGGGTAACCCGCGCCGGTGCCGACGAACACGGCGTGAAATCCCAGTTCGTCGATCATCTGCTCGATGGTGAAAAGGCGGCCGACCAGCGTATTGCATTCGAACTTCACGCCGAGCTGCTTTAACTTGCCGATTTCGGCATCGATCACTTCATTGGGCAGGCGGAAATCCGGAATCCCGTAGCGCAGCACGCCGCCCGGTTGGTGGAACGCTTCGTATACGGTCACGTCGCAGCCGGCTTTCGCCATGTCGGCGGCGCACGCCATGCCTGCGGGACCCGAGCCGACGATCCCGACCTTGTAGGGCGCGGGCTCGATATAAGGAATGTTTGCCCAGCCCGCGGCAATCGCCTGATCGCCGACCCAACGCTCGAGACGTCCGACCGCTACCGGTTCCAGCGAGTCGCCGACAGTGCACACACCTTCGCACTGGTTTTCCTGCGGACACACGCGGCCGCAGATCGCCGGCAACAAATTGGTATCGGTCAACACGTCGTAGGCGCCGCGAAAATCCTTCTCGCTGATCTTCTGGATGAAGCCGGGAATGTCGATGCCGACCGGGCAGCCTTCCACGCACGGCTGTTCGGGACAGAGGAGGCAACGCTCGGATTCGCGCAGCGCGTCTTCGAGCGTGAAGCCGCACGCGACCTCCGCGAAATTCTTGACCCGCACGTCGGCGGGCTGCTCGCGCATCGGCGTGCGTTCCTGGGGGATGGTGCGGATGGTTTTTTTCTTGGCCATGAGCGTTCCTTTAAGCAGCAGCGAGTCGCGGCTTTAGCCGCCCGCGACTTCGTCGAACGGGTCGGGAAGCGCTTCTTCCTCGCCCCGCCGCGCCGGGATTCCCAGCGTCTTGAGAGGGTTCGTCATGCGGCACGTTTCCGACCAGCGCTCGACGGCGGCGCGTTCCTGTGTCGTGAAGCGCTTGAGCCGCGTCATCAAATCGTCGAAGTCGACCTGGTGACCGTCGAAATCCGGGCCGTCCACGCATGCAAACTTCACCTGGCTGCCGATCTTCACGCGGCAGCCGCCGCACATGCCGGTGCCGTCCACCATCAGCGGATTCAAGCTCACCATGGTTTTAATCTTGTGCTCGCGCGTGGTTTCCGCGCAGCCTTTCATCATGATCGGCGGCCCGATCGCCACGACTTCATCCAAATCGGGATGCAGCCTGATCGCGCGCTTGATGCCGAAAGTAACGTTGCCCTTGATGCCCGCGGAGCCGTCGTCCGTGCAGACGATGAATTCGTCGCAGACGGCCTTGAACTTGTCTTCCCAGAACATGAGGTCGCTGTTGCGAAAGCCGACGATGCCGATCACGTACGCGCCCGCTTCCTTGAACGCGCGCGCATGGGGAAAAATCGGCGCAACCCCCAGTCCGCCGCCGACGCACGCGACCTTCTTGACCTTGTCGATATGGCTCGGTATCCCCATCGGGCCGGTCACGCCGTAGAGGCTCGTGCCGACGACGCATTCCTGCTGCATCTCCTTGGTGGTTTTACCGACCGCCTGGATTACGAGCGTGATCGTGCCTTTTTTGCGATCGAAATCCGCAATCGTGAGCGGTATTCGCTCGCCATGCTCGTGCGACATGACGATCACGAACTGACCGGCCCGCGCGGCCTTCGCCATCAGCGGATGGCGGACTTCCAGCAGATAAGTAACGTCCGAGAAATCCTCGCGAGCAACGATCTCGAAATTGGCCATGCGCAGTCCTCCACACCGTAGAGCCGGGTGTCGGACGGACTTCCGCGGGGTGAGCCCCGATTTTCAAGCCTGATATAACGACGAACGCCGTCCGACTTGATCGGGTCAATCTATTCTTCGCAGCGGTGCGGGCTTTGATCTAGCGCAAATAGGATTTCATTTGCACAGCGCGAATTACCTGCGAAGTGCGAGTACAAGTAATTATTGCAAGCGGCGGGACAATACTTGATCCAGCTTAAAGCGCGTTCAATCCCGACTATCCGCGCCGGATATGAACGCCGGCGATTCGACGGTCGGCGCGATGTTATGAGACAAGGTAAAGCGCGGCCAACGGCACCAGATTGAACAGGATCACGCCGATCTTGTAAACGGCCATGGCACCGTAATGAAGTGCATCGAACGTTTCGACCGACAGCTTGAACCAGCGCGTGTGCAATCGATACATCCAGCCGTGGGCGTATACGAATGCGCCAAACCAGATCAGCAGGATCGCGTAGTTGATTCCGGCGCTCCACAGCAGGAATTCCCTGAGTTCAGCGGTCGTCATGGCCATTCCGGACTGTCACTGCTTCGGAAACAGCACCGGCAGCGCGGTATCCGAGGTGAACATGCAGCGCGCGTTGTGACCGCACAGCGGGATGATCGTGAACGGATGCTGCGCGCCGTAGTTCTGCCTGATGTAATCGGTGTAGGACTTGCCGCGCACGAGCCGGTTGACGCCCTGCGCCATCGCGGGACATGACGAGTCGAAGCCGGCGATCGGCAGCGTGTCGAGCTCGCCGACCATGTAAGTGGCCGGACGCGACACGAGCTGCTTCTTCATCTCTTCTTCGCTGACGCGCGACGCATAACCGACGCGCTTCTGCATTCCGTACGGCCAGTTGTCGTAGGTAACGCAGTTCGCCGCATCGGCAAACGGCTGCACGCCGCCTGCGGCAACCGGCCGGCTCGAGTCGAAGTACGCGTATGAAGACGGATTCGCGATCACGTATTTGACGGGTACGCCGAGCGTCTCGTGCACCTGGTTGACCATGACGTAGCGGGACACGAACTGGCCGCCGGCGGAATGCCCGGCGAACACGATCATCTTGAGGTTCGGAAAAACGTTCTTGCGCGCGAGCTTGCGCAGGATTTCGTCGGCGAAGTCATACGCAGTCAGCGCTTCGTTGTCCGCCGCCGGGCCGCCGACGCGCCAGCCGCCGGCGCCGATGCACGTCCAGTTCACCTCGCCCGCAGCGAGAGCTGTCTTTGCACGTTTTGCCATTGTTCGACGCGAAGCGCGGCGAGATGACTATCGTATTGTCGAGCGCGTTCGCGAGAAACGCCGCCGCCACCCCCGAGCGAAAATAGTTGTCCGCGTTGCGTCCCGCGCCGTGGACCACGATGAGAGCGCGCGTGACCGAGTCGTTGCGCTCGTCCAGCGAATACGTGCTGTAGACAAGCCCGCGCGCGGATCCCGCCAACGGAACCGAACGCATGCATTCTTCCTTGTCGGCGGTACAGGGCGCCGCGGCGGCAATGGTGCTCGCCAGCGCAAGCAGGCCCGCCGCCGCTTGCCGGACAATTCGCGTGGAATTCGGACATCTGCCCTCTCCTTTAAAGTCTGGATTTAATTTTTGGCGACGGCTCGAACTCGAGTTTCGAAGCGCTCAGCTCCAAAGTGTCGCTCAATTCATACACGTTGCGATAACCGTAATTGTACAGCGCGATATACGTCGAAATGTTGAGCGACGCGCTTGGCAGCTTCGACGGGAACGGGCCTTCCGCATTCCGGAAATTGTTGTTGCAATAAATCAGGATGCGCGCTTTCTTGTCGGGGATGGTCTTCTTCAGGCTTTCGATCGCGATGTCGGGAAAGCTTAAGTTGATCGCGCGCTTGACGTGCAGCTCGTCGTATTTTTCCCGGCTGCGCGCATCCAGCACGATCGTGCCCGGCTCGCGGCTCATGCGCGCGAATTCTTCCTCCGAAACGCGCCGGGATTCGCGGTGCATCGCGGCGCGTTGCGAAACCCGCAGGAAGCCCTGCATGTCGATCGCGGGATTCACCGGCGCCTGCTGGCTCTGCGACGCATCCTGGAGTTGTCGCGCAGTCTGGCCGAACGCAGGACTCGCGCTCACCGCGATAATCAGAACGAGTGCTGGAATCGCAATCATGGCCGTCACCTCCGTCGGTTCTTCAAATCGACGCGGCTTTAACTATTTTTGGACCGCGGCAGTTCCCGCCGGCCCTTCGCCGACGATATGCAGCAGCACCTCCTCGCCCTTGGTCATCGCGAAATGCGGCTTGCGCGCGCGGCGGCCTTTTTAGGAGCGGAGGAATTTGCGCGCCGAGATTAGTCATGAACCTGCCGCTCCTTCGATGAACTCCACGTTGCCGATCCAGTTGCGCTTGCGCCGCGCAAGACGTGAGTCGGCGCCTTCGCCGTCGAAGCTCGCCGGCGTGCTGCGCAGCATCGAAGGATTAACGTTCTCGAATGCATTTACGCTGACGACGGCATACAAAGTTCCGTCGATCCGGCTGGTCACGACCGGCACGACGCCGCAGCGCGCGCAGACGTGAAACTCGGCGGTTTTGGTGCCGAACGCGTATCGGGAAACGAGCTGGCATCCCTGACGGCCACCTTGAGCGCCCCGCCGGGAGTGGAGGTCCACACGCCGCCGTGCTTGACGCAAAACGAGCAGGTGCACGCGCGCGCCGGAATTTCCGTGGGATCAGGCTCCCAATCCAGCGTGAAAAATATGTTGCCGCAGTGGCACTTACCGTGGATCAGCATGCGCGTGCGCTTCTCGTTTTCGTGGCGACATCCTACTCCGATCTCAAAAACGACAAAGGCCGCGCAGATTTTTCCACGCGGCCTTTTCGCCGGATAAGCAGCCGTGTTTACTTCTTCGGCTCGAACCCTTGGTCGTAATGTGCGCCCGCCATCGTGCCGTCGGCGGCCATGCCGTGTATGCCGTGCGACAAATCCTTCACGGTAAAGAAGTACACGTCTTCATCGTGCGTCGCGACGGTCGAGTGCACCGTGTTCGCCGGGAAATACAGCAGCGTGCCGGGCCCGCACAGCTGCTCGGGCTGGTCGGCGACTTTCACGCGCAGCGTGCCCTGCACGATGTAGTTCCACTGCTCGTTCGGATGCAGGTGGGGCCGCGCGCCGGTGCCCTTCTCCTTGCGGATCAGCCCGCACTGCATGCGCTCGCCTTCGATCACGGGGCCGAATGCGGTCGAATACCCGATGCCGGCGTCCATGCCCGCCATCTTGGTCAGCTCGAATATGTATTTTCCGTTGCCGGCTTTGACGGCGCCTTCGTTCTTCGTATTGTCTTTCGGTACTGCGCTCATAAATATCCTTTCGTGACGTTTCGCCTGTCGCTTATCGCCTATCCCGCTATGCGGCCACGTCCGCCTTGAGGCCGGCTTTTTCGACACCCGCTGCGCAGCACGCTTCGTCTTCATCGCCCGTGCCGCCGCTCGCGCCCGCCGCGCCCAGGATATTGCCGGCGGCGTCCTTGATCAGCGCGGCGCCGGTCTGCGGCAGGAATTTGCCGTTGGCCGTCGACGCCAGCGACAGAAAGAAATTCGGATTGTCCTTGGCGCGCTTGCCCAGCGCCCGGCTCGAGCAGCCCATGGCCACCGCGCCCCACGCCTTGCCGAGCGCCACGTCCATGCGGAACATGCTCGCGTTGTCTTCGCGCTGCGCCGACACGATGTTGCCCGCGGCATCGAGCACGACGACGGCGAGCGGCTTGATTTTCATTTCATGCGCTTTGGCAATCGCGCCTTCGATAATGGTATTGGCTTGCTTCAAAGTGAGTCCGGACATGGTGTTCTCCGTGAAGGTGAGGGGCCGGCAGCTGCGCGGCGTGAGGCGCGCAATTGCGCGTATGAAAAACGGCATCGGACTATACAAGCGGGGCGCCCGCAATGTCAATTTACGGCGCCGCGGGTAGAATGCGGGACAGCAATTATCCGAAACCCAACGTCTCACGTCTGCCCAATGACCGCCGACCTTCACTACCTGACCCTCGCCGAAGCCGCAGAATTGATCCGCGCACGCAAGCTTTCGCCGCTCGAATACACCGAGACCCTGATCAAGCGGATCGAAACATTCGAACCGCAACTCAACGCATTCATCACGCGCACTTTCGAGCTCGCGCGCACGCATGCGCGCGCGGCGGAAGCCGACATCGCCGCCGGCAGCTATCGCGGGCCGCTTCACGGCATCCCGTTCGCGCTCAAGGATATCTACAACACGAAGGGGATCCTGACGTCGGGCGGCTCCAAAGTCTGCAAGGACAACGTCCCGTCCGCAGATGCGACGACCACGCGCCGTCTGCTCGACGCCGGCATGGTATTGCTCGGCAAACTGCAGACGCATGAATTCGCGCACGGCGGGCCGTCGTTCGATCTGCCGTGGCCGCCGTCGCGCAACCCGTGGCACCTCGAACATTTCACCGGCGGCTCGTCGAGCGGCTCGGGCGCGGCACTCGCGGCGGGCATGGTGCCCGCGTCGCTCGGGTCGGACACCGGCGGCTCGATCCGCGGCCCCTCATCGTTCTGCGGGCTTTCCGGACTGATGCCGACGTCGGGCCTGGTGAGCCGCGCGGGCGTCATTCCCAATTCGTTCACGTTCGACCACTGCGGCCCGATGGCGCGCACGGTGGAGGACTGCGCGATCCTGCTGCAGGCGATTGCCGGCTTCGACGCGAAAGACGCGGGCAGCATCGAAGCCGAAATCCCCGATTACCGCGCCGCGCTGCGGCGCGATATCAAGGGCGTGCGCATCGGCGTATTGCGCCATTACTGGGAAAAGGACATGCCCGCACATCCCGATCTCGCCAAGGCGATGGATGCGGCGATCGACCAGTTCAAAAAACTCGGCGCCAAAGTCGAGGACTGCCAGACGCGACCGATGCAGGATTCGTTCGACACCAAGGTCTTGATCGGCGAAAGCGAAATCTATTCGATCCACTACGACAACCTCAAATCGCGGCCCGGCGATTTCGGCCGCGATTTCCTCGGTCGCCTGCTGCCCGCCTGCCTTTTTCAATCGTCGGATTACGTGCAGGCATCGCGCGAGCACCGGCGCATCATTGCTTCCATCCAGCCGCTCTACGAGAAGTACGACGTGCTGCTCGCCGCAGGTTTCGGACCGGCGCCGCGGCTCGACGCGCACAAGACGGCAAGCTTCTGGCAAAAGTCCAACGTATTCACGCCGTCGAACGTGTGGGGCGGACCATCGCTTGCGGTTCCCGTGGGAATGAGCGGCGGGCTTGCAGGTGTAACGAACGTCGCAGGGCTTCCGTTGGGCATGCAGATCATCGGCCGGCCGTTCGACGAGGCGACGGTACTGCGAGTCGGTCATGCCTATCAGCAGGCAACCGACTGGCACACGCGCCATCCGCAGCTCGCACCCGGCACGCCGCAACCGAAGGTCAATCCCAAAGGCAACGAGCCGGTGGCCGCCGATCTCGACGCGAAAACGCGCGACTTCGTATTGCGCACCGCCGAGCGCGCCGGATTGCAATTGAACGACAGCAGAAAACGATCCTGCTCGAGACGGCGCCATTTGCGTTGGCGATGGCCGAGCGCATCCGCAAGCCGCGCGCCCGCATGGAAGAGCCGTCGCTGGTATTTCGTTTTCCGGGTTGAATGTGAGTTCCCTGCGCCGCGTCCGCATTGCTGCGTTGATCGTCGCGGGACTAAGCAGCGCGGGCGTTTCTGCGCAGTCCGCATGGAAACCGGAAAAAAACGTCGAGATCGTCGTGCCGGCGGCGCCGGGCGCGGCCTTCGATACCACCGGACGTACCATCCAGCGCCTGCTGCAGGACCAGAAAATGCTGCCCGGCTCGAGTTCCGTCATCAATAAGGCGGGCGGCGGCGGGACGATCGCGATGAGCTACCTGAATCTGCACGCGGGCGACGCGCATTATCTGTTCGTGATGACGGCGAGCGTGCTGACCAATCATATTCTCGGCGTGTCGAAGGATACGTACACCGACTTTTCGCCGGTTGCGATGTTGTTCAGCGAATACCTCGCCTACGGCGTGCGCCCGGATTCGCCGATCAAAAGCGCGAAAGACTTCGCCGAGGCGCTGCGCAAGGACCCGACGCGCTACAGCATCGCGGTCGCCACCAGCCGCGGCGGCGCGCTGCACATCGCCACGGGCCTCGCGCTCAAGGCCGCGGGCGTCGACGTCAAGAAGCTGCGCATCGTCGTGTTCAACGCGAATGCCGAATCGCTGACCGCAATGCTCGGCGGCCACGTGGACGTCGCCGTGTCGACGGTGAACAGTTTCGTGCCGCACGCGCAGGGCGGCAAGCTGCGCGTGATCGCCGTATCGTCGCCGCGCCGGCTCAAAGGTTTTGCCGACGCGCCGACGTGGAAGGAGCAAGGCATCAATTCCGAATACGCGAGCTGGCGCGGCATGATGGGCCCGCGCGGTTTGAACGCGGCGCAGACCGCTTATTGGGAAGACGTATTCGGCAAACTTACGCGCACCGACGAATGGCGCCAGGACGTGGAGAAGAACCTGTGGGAGGTCACGTTCAAGGGCAGCCGCGAGACCGTGCGCGAAATGGAGCAGCACTACGACGAGATGAAGCGCATGCTCGTGGATCTCGAGCTGGTCAAATAGCCGCAATGATTTTCGGAGAGGCGAAATGAGCGCAGCGACGGGCCCGCGCTGGGCCACCGAAAAAGAAGGCCGCACCTTCGCGCGGCTGCCGGTCACGACGATGCTGAACGGCGCCGACCTCACGATCCCCCTGCACGTCATCACGGGCCGCGAGACGGGACCGACATTCGGCATCATCACCAACACGCACGGTGACGAGTTTCTCGCGACGATCGCGATTCGCGAGTTTATCAACGCGCTCGATACCGCGAAGCTCAAGGGCCGCATCGTGCTTGTGCCGGTGGCCAATCCGATGGCGACTGCCGGCTTCGGCCGCCTGACGCCCGAGCAGCACGGCCGCACCGACCTGCATGAGGTGTACCCCGGCAACGCGCGCGGCAACACGACGCAGATGATCGCGGCGGTCATCACCGAACACGTGCTGCATCACGTCGACGCGCTGATCGACTTTCATTCGGGCGGCAGCGGCGGCCGGCTGCAGGCGCGCGTCGACCACAACAGCAAGGCGTCCGCGGAACTGAAAGCGAAGAACGTCGCCCTCGCGCGCGCGTTCGGCGCGCCTTTCGTCCATGAGAACGAATTCGCCGGCTCGGCCGCGCATTACCTGAATTCGCGCGGCGTCGTCGCCGTGAACCCCGAAGTCGGCGGTTGCTATCTCGGCCCGTCGACCGCGCGCTATTACAGCGAGATGATGGTCAAGGGCCTCTCCGGCATGCTGCAGCACCTGGGCATGCTTGAAGGCAAGCCCGCACCGGCTCGGCAGATCGATTTCGACACCAGGGCGCGGCGCGAGCTGCGGCCGCGCGTGAGTGGGTATTTGGTGTCGCACTTTGAAAACCCCGAAGACCTTGGCAAGCTCGTCAAGGGCGGCAGCCGCCTGGGCGAAGTGGTCGATCTTTACACTTACGACGTGATCGAAAAGATTGACGCGCCGTTCGACGGCTATCTTTTTTTCTCGCGCTATTCGGGCATGGTCGGCGCCGGCACGCAGGCGTTCGCGCTGGCCGAGGCGGCGCTCTCGAAATTATCGGACTAGCGCCGCCGTTACGTGATCGTTTCCCGGCAACCGGGACTTAAGTCGCTTCGCGCAGGATCTGCTCGCGCCGCCGCGACTCCGACACGAATTCCTCGAGTTCGGGATCGAGCGCATTGCGCGCGGAAACGATGCCGACGGTTTTGCCGTTCTCGACGACCGGCAGGTGGCGAAACCCATTGTTGTGCATCACCAGCAACGCGTAGCCGAACGATTTGTCGGGATGAATGGTCGTCGGCGCCTTCGACATCACATCCGCAAGCACGGTCGTTTCAGGATCACGGCCCTTCGCCATGACGCGGAAAAGCGCATCGCGCTCGGTAAATATGCCGATCAGTTGTTTACGTTCGACGACCAGGACCGCACCGACCTTGCTGCGCGCCATCAGATTGGCCGCTTTCCTGACCGTGGTTGCCGGCGGTGCCGTGACAAGTTTCTTGCGCTCCATGATGGAGCGGACCGTTTGACCGAACATGCGCTGCTCCTCTTCGCGTGAAGTTGTGCGAACAACCGGGCGTGCCGGCTCGCGTCTGACGGCCGAGCGGCCTGACAGCTTCGGCCCGAGTCTACGGGCCCGGTGAGGAACGATGATGTGCGCGAGCCACGGCGTTTGATTTGATCTGCGTCAACACGTGCCGTTATCGGAAATGCGGCTTTGTGCGCTCCAGGCCGCGGCGCATACGGCGAACGAGCGCTTGTAAGCGCGGGGCGTATTGCCCGAATTGATCTACTTCGCCGCGGCCTTCGGCGCGACGTAACCTTCCGTCTCGAGCAATTGGAACAAGCCGCCGGCCTGCATCAGTTTTCTCAGCGCCTCGGGCAAGGGGGCGGCGTTGAGCGTAGCGCCGGTGCGCTGGTTGCGCACCGTGTAATCCTCGAACGACACTTCCGCGACGTCGCCCTCGCTGAACGCGGCTTCGATGCCGGGACATTCAATCGCGGGAAATCCAAAATTCACGCTGTTGCGGAAAAATAATCCGTTGATCGATTCCGCGACTAGACAGCCGAGCTTCAGATTGCGCAGCGAACGCGCCGCCGGCCGGCTCGAGCCCATGCCGAAATTTTTTCCGCCGATCAGGATGTCGCCCGGCTGCACGAGATCGACCCAGCCGGGACGGTTCGCCGAGAACACGAACTTCACCTGCTCTTCGGGCGTCAGGTAAAACGCGCGGTTTGGCAGGATGAGATCGGTGTTGATGTTGTCGGGAAATTTCCAGACTTTTGCGGTGAATTTCATCGCCGGCTCTTTTGTCAGTGCAGGAATTCGCCGGCGTCGGTGATGACGCCCTTGATCGCCGATGCGGCAACGGTTGCGGGCGACGCCATGTAGACCTTCGAACTCGGGTCGCCCATGCGGCCTTTGAAGTTGCGCGTGCTCGCGGTGATGCACACCTCCTCGGGCCCGAGCACGCCCATGTGGCCGCCGCCGCAAGCACCGCACGTCGGATTGGTGATGACCGCGCCCGCTTCGGCGAGCGTCGCGATCACGCCCGCGCGCAGGGCTTCCCGATATACGTACTGAGATCCGGGTGTCACGATAAGGCGCGTTTGCGGCGACACCTTGCGTCCAGCCAGCACGCGCGCGGCGAGAGCGAGATCGTCTAGCGTGCCGTTCGCGCACGAACCGATGAACGCCTGGTCGATGCGCGTGCCGGCGACTTCACTGAGATTGCGCGAATTCTTCAGCACCGAATCCGGCAGCGCAACGAGCGGCTGGAGTCTGTCGAGATCGATTCGCCGCACGTCAGCGTACTTCGCATCGCGGTCCGGATACACCGGTTCGAGTCCGGTCTTGCCGCGCGCTTTCAGGTAATCCGCGAGCACCGAATCGTATTCGAACGTTGCGAATTCGCACGAGAGCTCCGCGCCCATGGTGGTCAGCGTTTTGCGCGCATTCATCGAAAGCCCCGCGATTCCGGGCCCTCCAAACTCGACGTTCTGAGTGGCGTGATCGCCGTATGTGCCGGCAATGTGCAGGAAAACGTCCTTCGCGGTGACGCCGTCGCGCAGCGCGCCGTGCAGCTCGTAGCGCACCGTAGTGCCGACGCGGAACCACGTCTCGCCTTTCGCCGCCGAATACATGACGTCTGGCCCGCCGACGCCCCGCGCGATGCAATTAAAGGCGCCCGCGCTGCAGGTATGCGAATCGCTGCACACGAGCACGGTACCGGGCAGCGCATAACCCTCGTCCGCCACCACCTGGTGGCAGATTCCCTGCGTGCCGCCGACATCGTGAAACCGTGCGAGCTTGAATTTTTCGACGAACTTTCGCGCCGTGCGATGTGCACCCGCGCTCTGGATCGTCGGCGCCGGCGCGCGATGGTCGATGATGACGACGACGCGTTCGGGATGCTCCATTTTCAGCACGTCCTGCCAGATGCTCGGCATGAAGTTATTGTCGAACAGCACCACGGTGTCGACGTTCACCGTCACGAGATCGCCCGCCGCCACGCGGTCGCGCCCGCTTTTTTTCGCGAGAATCTTTTCGGCTATGGTCATGCCCATGGCAACGTCTCCAGCTTGAGCGTCAGGACGCGAACTTCTTCTCGAGCACGTCGAGCTCTTTCATGCCCATCAGGTCGTTCAGCTCGTCGAACGACGCGAGCAAGTCGGGGCGGTCGACCACGCGGTTGTTTTTCACGACTTCTTCCTTGAACACTGCCATCGCGTTCATCATGCCTTTCAGCGCGGCGGTCGACAGAATGCGCGGATAGCTGACACCCCCGACGCCCAGGTCCTGCAATTCCCGAGGCGACATCAACGGAGTCGTTTTGCGCGAGCGCATGCCGAGCCCCATGTTGACGATCAGCGGTTTCGGCACCCCTTTGGCGACCTTGGCGATGTCTTCCTTCGACAAGAGCGCGTCGGCGTACATGACGTCGGCGCCGGCTTCGGCATACATATTGAGCCGGCGTATCGCCTCGTCGACCCCGTGCGGTCCCGCCGCATCGGTGCGCGAAACGATTACGAAGTTGTCATCGCGGCGTGCATCGACCGCTGCTTTGACTTTCTGCACCATTTCTTCCGCGGGAATGCACGACTTGCCCGCCATGTGGCCGCAGCGCTTGGGCCATACCTGGTCTTCGAACATGAGTGCCGCCATGCCGGCTTTCTCGAACGCACGCACGACGAAGTGCACGGTCATCGCATTGCCGTAGCCCGTGTCGGCGTCGGCGCGCAGCAGGAGATCGGTGCAATCGGCGAGCCGGCGCGCATTGTTGAGATTCTCGTCGAACGTCATCACGCCGCGGTCGGCCCAGCCCATGCGGCTTTCCGACACGCCCGCGCCGGAAATCGAGGCTGTTTTGAAACCGGAATGTTCGACCAGGCGCGCGGTATAGCCGTCGTAGATGCCCGGCTGAATAAGGATTTCCGGTGCATACATCAAATCTTTGAACTGCTTGCCTGGGCTCGCCATGTCTCGCTCCTAAAAATGAACATCGTGTGACTGAATTATTGCATGCCGCATCAGCCGCCCTCGGCGGCCTTGAGCCCGATCACCGCAATGAGCTTGCGCCATTTCGCGAGATCGTCCCGGATGCGGGTCGCAAACTCGGCAGGTGTATTGGGGACGACTTCGCCGCCGAGCGCGGCCAGCCGTTCGCGCGCATCGGCTTCCATGATGCCTTTCATCAGGGCAGCGCTCAAACGCGCAACGACCTCGCGCGGCGCCGCCGCCGGCGCAATGACGCCAAACCAGCCGCTCGCCTCGTAGCCGGGCACGCCCGATTCCGCAATCGTCGGCAGGTCCGGCACCAGCGTCGAGCGCTTTGCGCCCGTCACCGCGAGCGCGCGCAGCTTGCCCGCTTTTACCTGCGGCATCAGCGTGCTCAAGTCGCCCGACATGAACTGCAACTGGCCGCCGAGCAGGTCCGCGACCGCGGGCGCGACGCCTTTATACGGCACGTGCACGACATCGATCTTCGCGAGCACCTTGAGCAATTCGGTGGCGAGATGCGTGGTGGCGCCGTTGCCCGGCGAACCGAAGTTGAGCTGGCCCGGCTTCGCCCGCGCCAGCGCGATCAGCTCCTGCACGCTCTTCACGGGCAGCGACGGATTCACGACCAGCAGGAAAGGAAAGCTGCACATGACGGTAACCGGCGCGAAATCCTTGAGCGGGTCGTAGGCGAGGCGCGTCGATATGACCGGCAGGATCGCGAACGGGCCCTGGCTGCCGAGCAGCAGCGTGTAACCGTCGGCCGGCGATCTTGCCGCGAGTTCGGTGCCGATCGCGCCGCCGGCGCCGCCGCGATTGTCGATCACTACCGGCTGGCCCAGCGCGGCGCCGATTTTCTGGCCGGCAACGCGCGCGACATAGTCCGCTCCGCCGCCTGCGGCGAATGGCGCAATCAACCGGATGGGCTTGGTCGGATAGGCTTGCGCCAGCGCTTGAGCGCCGGCAAGCAGAAACACGGTCGCGATGCAGGGTCTAAACAAAAGGAGTCCGCCATTAGGTGCTCGCGCGGGGCGTTGCGCATCGCGCGGGGAGCGGGCAATTCTACTCTCGTGATTCCGTACCGCCAATTTAGGGGGCTAATATTTCAGCGCTGACATAATAATTCTCCCCGACATGAAATAGAATCACGTTCCGGCGCCATCCGCGCGGAGGAGACCGCACCCATGACAGAAAGACCCGGCACGCGCTTAAGACGCCTGCTCGCGCAGAAGAAAACGCTCGTCAAGCCCGGCGCGCACAACGCGCTTTCCGCGCGCATCATCGAGCAGGCGGGCTTTCCCTGCTGCGGCGTGACCGGCTATGGCGTATCGGTGTCGCTGCTCGGCCGCCCCGACGTCGGCCTGACGACGATGTCCGAAGTGGTGATGGTCGCGCGCTACATCGCGCAGGCCGTAAAGATTCCCGTCATCGCCGATGCCGACACGGGCTTCGGCAACGCGATCAACGTGATGCGCACGGTCGAGGAGTTCATCGGCGCAGGCGTGGCCGCGATCCATATCGAAGACCAGGTCGCGCCCAAGCGCTGCGGCCACGTCGCCGGCAAGGAAGTGATACCGCTCGCGGAAATGGTCGGCAAGGTGCGCGCGGCCGACCGCGTGCGGCGCGAACTCGACCCGGATTTTCTGCTGATCGCGCGCTGCGACGCGCGCGGCGTCGCCGGCGGCAGCGTCGACGATCTCATCAAGCGCGCGAACGCCTACCTCGATGCCGGCGCCGACATGATATTTCCCGAGGCGCTCACGAGCGAAGCGGAGGTCGAGCGCTGCGCGCGCGAAATCAAGGGGCCGCTGCATTACAACCGCACCGGCGTCTCGCCGCGCCTGACGCTCGAGCAGTTGAACGAGCTCGGCATCGCGATCGTCAGCAACGCGACCGGCGCGCTGCGCTCGTCGATGATCGCGATGTGGGACTACATGAACACGTTCGCGCGCGAAGACGTCGCGTTCGTCAAGGAGTTCACCGAGCGCCACCGCCAGCATCCCGCCGGCGACCTGCATGCATTCGTCGGCTTCGCCGAAATCAAGAAGTTCGAACAGGAATTCCTGCCGGCCGACGACGTCGCGAAGAAATACGCGGGCGCGGTTGGGTTTCAACCATGACAACCGGTAGAGCATGAGGCGGAATTTCGGCAAAATCGGCGCAATCGCGCTGCTGATGTGCGCGAGCACGGGCCAGGCTCAGGACTATCCATCGCGGCCGATCCGCATCATCGTGCCCAGCACGGCGGGCGGCAGCGTCGATACCCTGGCACGCACGGTCGGCAGCAATCTCTCCCAACGCTGGGGACAGCAGGTCGTCGTCGATAACCGCTCCGGCGCGGGCGGCGTGATCGGGGGAGAAATCACGGCCAAGGCGCCGCCCGACGGCTACACGCTCATCATGGCAACCATCGCTGCGATGGCCACGAACGTGAGCCTGGCGAAAAAACTCCCTTACGATCCGGTGCGCGACTTCGCGCCGATCACGCTCGTTGCATCCCAGCAAATCGTGCTGCTCGTGAATCCAACCGTCGCCGCCAGGACGGTGCAGGAACTAATCCAGCTCGCGAAGGCCAAACCGGGACAGCTCACGTTCGCATCCGCCGGCAACGGCTCGGGCGGTCATTTGTCGGGCGAGCTGCTCAAAATTCTGGCCGGGATCGACTTAACGCACGTGCCATACAAGGGCATCGCGCCGGCGATCGTCGACGTGATCAGCGGGCAGGTCACGATGACGTTCGCGAGCATCATTTCCGGCACGCCGCACGTCAAGACCGGCCGGCTGCGCGCGCTGGCGGTCACCGGCGCGCGCCGCTCGCCGGCGCTGCCCGAATTGCCGACGATGATGGAAGCAGGCGTGCGCGGGTACGAATCGAGCACCTGGTACGGACTGCTCGCGCCGAAAGCGACGTCGCGCGCGATCGTGACGAAATTGAACCGCGAAGTCGTGGCGATCATCAATCTGCCGGAGGTCAAAGCGAACCTGCTCGCGGAAGGCGCGGAGCCCGTCGGCAACACGCCCGAGCAGTTCGGCGAGTTCATCAAAGCCGAAATCGCCAAATGGGGCAAAGTGATCCGCACGGCCGGGTTGCGCGCCGAATAACAGCTGGGGAAACATGCAGCAGCGCGCGCTGCAGGCAGGGATATCCGGGGCGCCGGCCTCCCGTAAAAGCACGCGGAAGCATTTCGAATTAACATACGTCCGGGCGAGTGCCGGCTGACGGCGAAAGGAACGGCCTTTACATGCTGAAAACGAAGCGCGCGAGGATGACGTTGATAGCCGCATGTGCCGTGCTGCTGGTGGCGGCGGTCGTGTGGCGCTCCGCATTCCACGTGACGAAAGCCGCGGATGCCACCAAGGCCGGGCCGCCGCCGGTGCCGGTGGTCACGACGACGGTCAAAGAAGAGGACGTGCCGACCTATCTGTCGGGCATCGGCACGGTGATGCCGCTTTACGCGGTGACGGTCAAGGCGCGCGTCGACGGCCAGCTCGACAAAGTGATGTTCAGCGAAGGCCAGGACGTGACCGCGGGCACCGTGCTCGCGCAAATCGATCCGCGGCCGTTCCAGGCCCAGCTCGAGCTCGCGCAGGCGCAAAAAGCGCGCGATTCCGCGCAGCTAAAGAACAGCATCACCGATCTGGAGCGTTACACGACCTTGTGGAAACAGGACTCGATCGCACAGCAGACGCTCTCGACGCAACAGGCGACGGTCGACCAGCTCAAAGCAACGGTGCAAGCCGATCAGGCGACGATCGACAACGCGAAAGTCCAGCTCGACTATACGACCATACGCGCGCCGATCAGCGGCCGCACCGGCGTGCGCCTCGTCGATCCGGGCAACATCGTGCGCGCCTCGGACAATACCGGCATCGTCAGCATCAATCAGATCAACCCGATCGCCGTGCTGTTCACCCTGCCCGAGGACCGCTTTCAGGACGTCAACCGCGCGATGAAGGAGCACGGCCGCACTGCGCTCGAAGTGCGCGCGTTCGCGCGCGAGGACAACACGCTGCTGGGCACCGGCAAGCTGATCCTCGTCAATAACCAGATCGACACGGCGACGGGCACGGTGCAGTTGAAAGCGCAGTTTCCGAACAATGCGCACAAGCTGTGGCCCGGCCAGTACGTGAACGTGCACATGATGATGGGCACCCGTCAGCGCGCAGCGACGGTGCCGGCGGGGACCGTTCAACGCGGCCCCAACGGGCTGTTCGCATACGTCGTAAATGCCGATGACACGGTCGCCGTGCGCGCGTTGCGCGTCGGCCCGATCAAGGACGGCACCGCGATCATCGAAGAAGGGCTGGAAGCAGGCAGCCGTGTGGTCACTGAAGGCCAGTACAAGCTCAAGCCCGGCGTCAAAATCGTCGAGGCGAAGCCGCCTGAAGCGGCGCCCGGCAAGGGCAAGGGCGCGCCGAAAGACAAAGCCGGCAAGCCGGCCGACAAAAAAGCCACCGCAGAATGAACATTTCGGCGGCGTTCATCAACCGGCCCATCGGCACGTCGCTGCTCGCGGCCGCGATGTTCCTGATCGGCGCCGCCGCGTGGCCGCTCCTGCCCGTCGCGCCGCTGCCGCAAGTCGACTTTCCGACTATCCAGGTGCAGGCGGCGTTGCCCGGCGCGAGTCCCGAAACGATGGCCTCCAACGTGGCGACCCCGCTGGAGCGCTATTTCTCGCTGATCGCGGGACTCACCGAGATGACGTCGACGAGTTTCTTCGGCTCGACGGTCGTCGTGCTGCAATTCGATTTGAACCGCAGCATCGAATCGGCGGCGGTCGACGTGCAGGCCGCGATCAATGCTGCCACCGGCCAGTTGCCCAACAACCTGCCCAATCCGCCGACTTATCGCAAGGTCAACCCGGCGGACCGGCCGATCCTGATCATGGGCGTGAGTTCGGAAACGCTGCCGCTGACGCAGGTCTCGGATTTCGCCGACAGCATAGTCGCGCAGCAGATCTCGCAATTGTCGGGCGTCGGCCAGGTCAGCATTTTCGGCCAGCAAAAGCCGGCGGTACGCATCCAGGTCGACCCGGGCAAAATCTCGGGCCTCGGGTTGAGCCTGGAGGACATCCGCGCGCAGATCGCCACCGCGACGGTCAACACGCCCAAGGGCGCGTTCGACGGCCAGAAGCAGAGCGTCACCGTTTACGACAACGACCAGCTCTTCACCGCGGCAGCCTGGAACGACGTGATCGTCGCGTACCGCGCCGGCGCGCCGATACGCGTGCGCGATATCGGCGTCGCCGTCGATGGCCCCGAGAACGTCAAGCTCGCGGCCTCGGCGTACGCGGGCGCGGGCGGCGACGAGGAGGCCCAAACCCAGCTTGCAAACGGCCGCACCATCCTGCTCGCGGTGTTCAAGCAGCCGGGGGCCAATGTGATCGATACGGTCGACGGCATCCGCAAAGCGATGCCGCGCGTGCAGCGCGCGATTCCCCCGGCGGTGAAAATCGGCATCATTTCCGACCGCACGCAGACCATCCGCGCATCGGTCACCGACGTCGAGCACACGCTGATATTGACCATCGTGCTGGTCGTGCTGGTGATATTCATATTCCTGCGCAACGTCGCGGCCACCGTGATACCAAGCGTGACCGTGCCGCTCGCCATCCTCGGCACCGCCGCGGTGATGTATCTCGTCGGCTACAGCCTCGACAACCTGTCGCTGATGGCGCTCACGATTTCGGTCGGGTTCGTCGTCGACGACGCCATCGTGATGCTCGAGAACATTTACCGCCACGTCGAGAAAGGCATGCCGGCGCACGAAGCCGCGCTGCAGGGCGCGCAGGAAATCGGCTTCACGATTATTTCAATCTCCGTGTCGCTGGTCGCGGTGTTCATTCCGCTGCTGCTGATGGGCGGCATCATCGGCCGGCTCTTTCGCGAGTTCGCCGTGACGGTCACCATCACTATCGCGATCTCGGTGCTCGTGTCGCTCACGCTGACGCCCATGCTGTGCTCGCGCTATCTCAAGCATGCGGACCCGGCCGGGCACGGCCGCCTCTTCATGTGGTTCGAGCGCGGCTTCGACCGCATATTGACCGCCTACGAGCGCACGCTGCGCGTAGTGCTGCGGCACCAGCCGCTGACGCTCGCGGTTTTTTTTACCACGGTCGCGGCCAGCGTCGCCCTCTACATCGTGATTCCGAAAGGGTTCTTCCCGCAGCAGGACACCGGCTTCATCCAGGCCATAGCCGAGGCCGGCCAGGACATTTCGTTTCAGGCGATGACCGAACGCGCGGTCGCGGTGGCGGACATCGTGCGCCAGGACCCGGACGTCTACAGCGTCGGCAACTCGCTGGGCTCCAACGCCGCGAACACCGGCAATTTTTTCATCACACTCAAGCCGCGCAGCGCCGGCCGCACGACCGATGCCGCTGAAATTCTGGCCCGCCTGCGGCGAAAACTGACCGCGGTCCAGGGCATCAACTTATACATGCAGGTCGCCCAGGACATCAACATGGGCGGCCGCATCGCGCGCACGCAATATCAGTACACGCTGACCGATGCGAACATCGCGGAACTCTCCGAATGGGCGCCGCGCATACTCGAGCGGCTGCGCCAGCTCCCGCAGCTGGCCGACGTGGTGTCGGACCAGCAGACCAACGCGGCGGCCGTCAACCTCACTATCGATCGCGACCGCGCGTCGAGCTACGGCGTCACGCCCGCGATGATCAACGCGACGATTTACAACGCGATCGGGCAGCGCCAGGTCACGCAGTATTTCACCCAGCTGAACGCCTACCGCGTGATCATCGAGGTCACGCCGAGCATGCAGCAGGACCCGAGCCTCTTCGAGAAAATCTACGTCACGTCGCCGACCACCGGCAAGCAGATTCCGGTGTCCACGTTCGTCAAGATCGACAACACGAAAACGAACTACCTGTCGATCGCGCACCAGGGGCAGTTTCCGGCGATCACGATTTCGTTCAACCTCGCTCCCGGCGTAGCGCTCGGCGATGCCGTCGATGCGATCCAGGCGGCTGTGCCGAGCATCGGCACCCCGGCCACGGTCACCGGCGGCTTTCAGGGCACCGCGCAGGCGTTCCAGCGCTCGCTCGCCTCGCAGCCTTACCTGATCGCCGCCGCGCTGATCGCCGTCTACATCGTGCTCGGGCTGCTCTACGAAAGTTACATCCACCCGCTGACGATCCTGTCGACGCTGCCGTCCGCCGGCGTCGGCGCGCTCCTGATCCTGATCGTGTGCGGCTACGACTTGAGCGTGATCGCGCTGATCGGCATTATTCTGCTGATCGGTATCGTCAAGAAGAACGGCATCATGATGGTCGACTTCGCGCTCACCGCCGAGCGCGAGCGCGGTCTATCGCCCGAAGAGTCTATTTTCCAGGCGTGCATCCTGCGCTTCCGGCCGATCATGATGACGACGATGTGCGCGATGCTCGCCGGGGTGCCGCTGATGCTCGGCACGGGCACGGGTTCGGAATTGCGCCGCCCGCTCGGCTTCGCGATGGTCGGCGGACTTGCGCTGTCGCAGATGCTGACGCTCTACACGACGCCGGTGGTGTATTTATATCTCGACCGGCTGAATAACCGGTTGAAGCGCGGCAAGGCGCATGCCAGGGAAGCGCCGCACCTCGCGGCGACGCCCACCCCATCGGAGCAGCCGCCGCCGGTCTGACGCGGGCTACTGGACGCTCGAGAGCTGCGTCGTGCTCCAGCCGCCGCCGAGCGCCTGCACCAGCGCAACCGCGGCGACGAGGCGCTGACCCAGCAGATTGACTGCCGCCGCTTCGTTGTTGAACTGCGCGGCCTGCACGACCACCACGCTCAGATAGTTGACCGTGCCGGCTTTGTACTGATTCAACGTGAGGTCGGTCGACTGGCGCGCAAGCGCCACGGCTTCCGCCTGAGTGACCGCTTCCTGCTCGAGGATGCGCAGCGCGGCAAGATTGTCTTCGACCTGCTGGAACGCGGTCAGCACCGTCTGCCGGTACGTCGCGACGTTGGCGTCGTAGGCGGCCTGCGTCTGCTTCGTCACCGCGCGCCGCGCGCCGCCATCGAACAGCGTCTGTGCGAGTGCGGGTCCGACGGACCAGAAGCGGTGCGGTACGGTGAGCCAGTCGGGTATGCTGTTGGAACGAAACCCCCCGCTGGCCGACAGCGTAAGCGTCGGGAAGTATGCCGCCTCGGCGACACCGATCTGCGCATTCGCGGCCGCCATCTGACGTTCCGCCGCGGCAATGTCGGGACGCCGCTCGAGCAATTGCGAGGGCACACCGACGGGAATGGCGGGAATCGCGAGATCGGCGATCTCGGACTGAATCGCCAGGTCCGACGGCGGCTTGCCGATCAATATGGCAATCGCGTGTTCGACTTGCGCGCGCTGCACACCGACGTCGATCGCTTGCGCCTGCGTGCTCTTCAGCTGCTGCTCGGCCAGCACCAGCTCGACGCGCGCCGCCACTCCCGCGTTATAGCGGTTGCGGGTGAGCTCCAGCGACTTCTGGTAGACGGCGACCGTCGTGTCGAGCAGCTGCTTGCGGGCGTCGAGCACGCGCAGGTTGAAGTAATTGATCGCGAGCTGCGATTGCGCGAGCAGCCGCGCATTGGCGACGTTGGCGGCGCTCGTCTGTGCGTTCGCAATATTGCCTTCGATCGTGCGCCGCACGCTGCCCCACAGGTCCGGCGCCCAGCTCGCCGTCAACGGCATGTTATAGACATTGACCACGTTCGAGGTGTTGGTCGTCGAGCCGGCGATATTTGGCGCGCGGCTGCGCGTGGCGGAAGCGGACAGCGCGAGCGTCGGCCACAAACCCGAGCGCGACTGCTCGACCAGCGCCTCGGCCTGGCGCAGGCGCGCTTCCGCGAACTGCACGTTCTGGTTCGACAGGTCGACCTGGTCGGCGAGCGCGTTTAACTTCGGGTCACCGAATATTTCCCACCATTTGCCGCGGCTCACGGCATCGTTCGGCTGCGCGGGTTTCCAGTCGCCCAGTTCCTTGAAGGCGGGCGTCGAGGGCGCGGGCGGACGCACATAATTCGGCCCGACCAGGCAACCGCCGGTCAGCGCGAGCATGACGGCGCCTGCCACGGCGTTGGCGCGCAGGTATTTCAATTTCATTCAGCCTCCACTGCAACATGGCCCGGCCGGCGGTCCCAGACGCGCTGGCACCACAACCGGAACCGATCGAGATAAATGTACACCACCGGCGTCGTATACAGCGTCAGCAGCTGGCTCAGGATCAAGCCGCCGACGATCGAGATCCCCAGCGGCCGGCGCATTTCGGAACCCTCGCCCCAACCGAATGCGAGCGGCACCGCGCCGAGCAGCGCCGCCATCGTCGTCATCATGATAGGCCGGAAGCGCAGCACGCACGCTTCGTAAATCGCTTCTTCGGGCGGCCGGCCGGTCCGGCGCTCGGTCGCCAGCGCGAAGTCGATCATCATGATCGCATTTTTCTTGACGATGCCGATGAGCAGGATCACGCCGATCAGCGCGATGATACTGAATTCCGTCTGAAAGAGCAGCAGCGCAAGCAAGCGCGCCCACGCCCGCGGACGGCAGCGTCGACAGGATCGTGAGCGGATGCACGTAGCTCTCGTACAGCATCCCGAGCACGATGTAGACCGTGAGTATCGCCGCGAGGATCAGCCACGGCTGGCTGTTGAGCGACGCCTGGAACGCGCGCGCGGTGCCCTGGAAGCTGCCGTGCAGCGTAGCCGGCGCGCCGATCTGCACCATCGTTGCGTTGATTGCCGCGACTGCATCCGAGAGCGAGACACCGACCGGCAGGTTGAATGAAATCGTGGCCGAAGCAAACTGCCCCTGGTGGTTAACCGCGAGCGACGTATTCGTCGGCTCGTAAGTCGCGAACGCCGCGAGCGGCACCTGGCCGCGGGTCGGCGATTGCACGTAAACGCCTTTTAGCGCTTCCGGGCTTTGCCAGTATTGCGGCGCGACTTCCATGACGACGCGGTACTGGTTGAGCGTCGAATAAATCACCGACACCTGCGCCTGGCCGAACGCGAGGTTCAGCGTGGTGTCGATCATCCGCGGCGTGATGCCCATGCGCGCGGCAGTTTCGCGGTCGATCGTCAGCGTCGTCTGCAGGCCCTTGACCTGCTGATCGGTGTTCACGTCGGCGAGCTCGGGCACGTCGAGCAGCGCGCGGTGCAGGCGCGGCGTCCATACGCGCAGCGTTTCCAGTTCGTCCGCCTGCAGCGTGAACTGGTAGGCAGCGTTGCTCTGGCGCCCGCCGACGCGAATGTCCTGCACGGGATTCAGAAACAGGTTGGCGCCGGCCACCTGCGCGGTCTTGAGGCGCAGGCGGGCGACGACTTGATCGGCGGACACCTTGCGCTCCTTGAGCGGCTTCAAGGACACGAACATGAAGCCGCCGTTGCGCTGGCCGCCGCCGGTAAAGCCCGTCACGTTGTCCACTGCGGGATCCGCCTGCACGATTTCGACGAAGTCGGTCAGCTTCTGCCGCATCGCCTGAAACGAAATGCTCTGGTCGGCCTGGATATTGCCGGTCAGGCGCCCCGTGTCCTGCTGCGGGAAAAAGCCCTTCGGGATGATCACGTACAGGTAAACGTTCAGGCCCATCGTCAACAGCAGGATGGTGACGATGAACCGTGGATGCTTGAGCGCCCAGCCGAGCGATTTTTCGTAGCCGGTCAGGAACCACGTGAATACGCGCTCGCTCGCGTGATACAGCCGGCCGTGACCGCTTTCCGATTGCGGCTTCAAGAGCCGCGCGCACATCATGGGCGTCGTGGTCAGCGACAACAAAAGCGAAATCAGGATGGCGACCGACAAGGTGACCGCGAATTCGCGAAAGAGCCGGCCGACGATGCCGCCCATCAGCAGGATCGGGATGAACACCGCGATCAGCGACACGCTCATCGACAGCACGGTGAAGCCCACTTCGCGCACGCCGGCCAGCGCGGCCTCGTATGGCTTCATACCTTTTTCGATGTAGCGCGACACGTTTTCGAGCACCACGATCGCGTCGTCGACGACGAACCCGGTCGCGATCGTGAGCGCCATCAGCGACAGGTTATTCAGGCTGTAGCCGCACAAGTACATCGCGCCGAACGTGCCGATCAGCGACACCGGCACCGCGACCGCCGGGATCAGCGTGACGCGCCAGTTGCGCAGGAACATGAAGACAACCAGGATAACCAGCACCATCGAAAGAATCAGCGTTTGCTCGACGTCGCGCAGCGATGCGCGGATGGTCGTCGTGCGCTCGAGCACCACTTTCACGTCGATCGCCTGCGGAATCGATGCCGCGAGCTGCGGCAGCACTTCGCGCACGCGGTCGGCAACCTCGATGATGTTGGCGCCGGGCTGCCGGTACAGGATCACGAGCACCGCGGACTTGCCGTTCGAGATGCCGGCATTGCGCAGGTCCTGCACCGAGTCGACCACATCGCCCACGTCGGCCAGGCGCACCGCGGCGCCGTTGCGATAGGCGACTATCACCGGCAGATAATCGCTGGCTTTTTTCGCCTGATCGTTCGCATAGATCTGCCATTGCCGGTCGCCGTCCTCGACCGTGCCCTTGGGGCGGTTGGCATTGGTCGCATTGATCGCGGTGCGCACTTCGTCGAGCCCGATCGCATACTTGTTGAGCGCCGTCGGATTCAATTCCACGCGCACGGCGGGCAGCGAGCTGCCGCCGACCGTGACCTGCCCGATGCCCGGCACCTGCGAAAGTTTTTGCGCGAGTATGGTAGACGCGGCGTCGTACATCTGGCCGCGGTCGAGCTTGTCGGACGTCAGCGAAATAATCATGATCGGCGCATCGGCCGGATTAACTTTGCGGTAATTCGGATTGCTCGGCAGCCCGGTGGGCAGCGAGCCGCGCGCGGCATTGATTGCCGCCTGCACGTCGCGCGCCGCGCCGTCGATGTCGCGGCTCAGCTCGAACTGCAGCGTGATGCGCGAATTGCCGAGCGAGCTCGATGACGTGATTTCGGTGACGCCGGCAATGCGCCCGAGCGCGCGCTCGAGCGGAGTCGCGACCGTCGCCGCCATGGTTTCCGGACTGGCGCCGGGCAGCGACACGCTGACCGAGATGGTCGGGAAATCGACCTGCGGCAACGGTGCGACGGGCAGCAGCCGGAACGCCACCATGCCGGCGAGCGCCAGCCCGATGGTGAGCAGCGTGGTGGCCACCGGGCGGCTGATGAACGGCGCCGACATGTTCATGGCCGTTCGTGCTCCGCAGCGGGGGGCAGGTCATCCACGGCGTCCCGTCTCACGCGCCGCGCCAGGCGGTCGAACGCGAGGTAGATCACCGGCGTCGTGAACAGCGTCAACAACTGGCTCACGATCAGCCCGCCGACCATCGTAATGCCCAGCGGATGGCGCAGCTCCGAGCCGACGCCGCTGCCCAGCATCAACGGCAGCGCGCCGAGCAAGGCGGACATCGTCGTCATCAGGATCGGCCGGAAGCGCAGCAGGCACGCCTGATAGATGGCGTCGCGCGGCGACTTGCCTTCGGTGCGCTCGGCATCGAGCGCGAAGTCGATCATCATGATCGCGTTCTTCTTGACGATGCCGATCAGGAGAATGATGCCGATGATGCCGATGATGCCCAGATCGTGGCGCGCGATGATGAGCGCGAGCAGCGCGCCCACGCCCGCCGACGGCAGCGTCGACAGAATGGTCACCGGATGTATATAGCTTTCATACAGGACGCCGAGCACGATGTACATCGTGATGATGGCTGCGAGTATCAGGAGCAGCGTATTGCCGAGGGACGCGCGGAACGCCGAGGCGGCGCCCTGGAAGGTCGTGCGCACGCTGATCGGCACGCCGACTTCTTTCTGCAGCGCTTCGATCGCCTTCACGGCGTCGCCGAGCGAATAGCCGGGCGCGAGATTGAACGATACGGTCGCCGACGGGAACTGGCCCTGGTGATTGATCGCCAGCGCGGACGGCTTTTCTACGAGCTGGGTGACCGCTGAGAGCGGCACCTGCATGCCCGTCGAGCTCGGCACGTACAGCTCGCGCAACGCCGGCGGGCCTTTGCGGAACTCCGGTTTGACTTCGAGCACGACGCGATATTGATTCGACTGCGTGAAGATCGTCGACACCAGCCGCTGCCCGAACGCGTTGTAGAGCACGTTGTCGATGGCGGCCGTCGTGACGCCCAGACGCCCCGCGGTGTCGCGGTCGATCTGCAGAAACGCCTGCAGCCCCAGGTCCTGCAAATCGCTCGCGACGTCGATCACCTGCGGCAGCTTCGTCATGCCTTCCACCATGCGGCGCGTCCAGTTGGCGAGCTCGTCCGGATTTGCCGTGTCGAGCGTGAACTGGTACTGCGTGCGGCTCACGCGGTCCTCTATCGTCAAGTCCTGCACGGGCTGCATGTACAGCGTGATGCCTTCATGGTGCGCGAGCGAGGCCTTGAGTCGATCGATGACCGCGGTCACGCCCACACGCTGCGAGTGCGGTTTGAGATTGATCTGCAGGCGGCCGCTGTTGAGCGTCGTGTTGGTGCCGTCGACGCCGATAAACGACGACAAACTTTCCACCGCCGGATCTTCGAGCACGAGTTTCGCCAGCGCCTGCTGGCGCTCGGCCATTGCCGCGAAAGACAGCGACTGCGGCCCCTCGGAAATCCCCTGGATAACGCCGGTGTCCTGGACGGGAAAAAAGCCCTTCGGAATGAATATGTACAGCACCACGGCGAGCGCAAGCGTGCCGATGGCAATCAACAACGTGAATCCCTGACGGTCGAGCACCCACGTCAGCATCTGGCCGTAGCGCTCGATCACGTTTTCGAACCACCGCCCCGTCGTCCGATAGAACTTGCTTTGCTTCTCCACCGGTGTGTGGCGCAGCAGGCGCGCGCACATCATCGGCGTCAGCGTCAGCGAAACCACCGCCGATATCAGGATCGATACCGCGAGCGTGATCGCAAACTCGCGAAAGAGGCGTCCGACGACGTCGCCCATGAACAGCAGCGGAATCAACACTGCGATCAGCGAGAAGGTCAGCGAAATGATCGTGAAGCCGATCTGCTCGGCGCCTTTCAGCGCGGCCGATAGCGGGTCTTCGCCCTGCTCGATATAGCGCGAGATGTTCTCGATCATCACGATGGCGTCGTCGACCACGAAGCCGGTGGCAATCGTCAGCGCCATCAGCGTGAGGTTGTTGATGCTGAAGCCGGCCAGATACATGACGCCAAACGTGCCGATCAACGATAGCGGCACCGCGACGCTCGGGATGATGGTCGCGGCGACGTTGCGCAGGAACACGAATATCACCATGACGACCAGCGCGACGGCCAGCAGCAGCTCGAACTGCACGTCCTTGACCGACGCGCGGATCGTCGTCGTGCGGTCGGTCAGCAGCGCGATGTCGATCGACGCCGGCAGCGCGCCCTGCAGCTGCGGCAGCAGCGCCTTCACGCGATCGACGACTTCGATCACGTTGGCACCCGGCTGGCGCTGGATGTTGACGATCACGGCCGGCACGTCGTTCATCCACGCGGCGAGGCGAATGTTCTCGGCGTCCTCGATCACGTCGGCCACATCGGAAAGGTAGATCGGCGCGCCGTTCTTGTAGGCAACCACCACCCGGCTGTATTCGGCCGCCGAGCGCAGCTGATCATTGGCGTCTATCGTGTAGGCGCGCTGCGGGCCGTCGAAGCTGCCTTTGGCCTGGTTGACGTTGGACGCCGCGAGCGCCGTGCGCACATCCTCCAGATTGAGTCCGTTCGCGGTCAGCGCCTTCGGATTGGCCTGCACGCGCACCGCCGGACGCTGCCCGCCGCTCAACGTCACGAGCCCGACACCGGAAACCTGCGAAATCTTCTGGGCGAGCCGGGTATCGACCAGGTTTTGCACCGCGGGCAATTGCAGCGTATTCGAGGTGACGCCGAGCGTCATGATCGGCGTGTCGGCCGGGTTGACCTTGCTGTATACAGGCGGCGCGGGTAGATCCGACGGGAGCAGGTTGGATCCTGCATTGATCGCCGCCTGCACTTCCTGCTCGGCGATGTCGAGCGATAGCTCGAGGTTGAACTGCAGCGTGATCACCGAGGCGCCGCCCGAGCTCGTCGACGACATCTGCTTCAAGCCCGGCATCTGCCCGAACTGGCGCTCGAGCGGCGCCGTGACCGACGAGGTCATCACATCGGGGCTCGCGCCTGGATAGAACGTGACGATCTGGATCGTCGGGTAATCGACTTCCGGCAGCGCCGACAGCGGCAACTGCCGGTAAGCGAAAATTCCCGACAGCAGAATCGCGACCATCAGCAGCGAAGTCGCCACCGGGCGCAGGATGAACAGACGAGAGGGATTCATCCGTCAGGTCCGGCGGTTATTCGGCCGCCTTCTCGCCGCTTTTTGCGCCACCGCCTTTGTCACGGCCTTCCCGGTAGCGCCGCCTGCCTTCGCCGCTGCCTTTGGCGCCGCCGTCTGTTGCGGCATCGCCTTTTGCACCATCGGTTTTCGCGGCGTCGCTTTTAACGGTGGTCGCTTTTTTCGCCGCCGCTTTTTTCGCCGGCGGATTTGCCGCTGCTTTTGTCGCTGCTGCTTTTGTCGATTCCACTTTTGTCGACGCCGCTTTTTTCGTCGCCGCTTTTTTCACCGCTTTTTTCACCGTACCCGCCGCGTCCCCGCCTTTGCGCCGACCGCCGCCTTTTCTGCGCGTGCCGTCGCCGCCCTTGCCCGGCGCCGCGCTGTCCTTGGTCGGCATTTCGACGCGCGCGCCTTCGCGCAGGCGGTCCATGCCGTCGACGACGATGAGCTCACCCGGCTCGACGCCCGATTCGACGATGGTGGCGTCGTTCTCGGCGGGCCCCGTTTTCACGTCGCGCAAGGTGACGGTCTTATCCTCCTTCACCACGTAGACGAAAAGCCCGCGCGCTCCGCGCTGCAGCGCCGCGCTCGGCACAGTGGTCGCATCGCGGCGCGTGTCGATCAGCATGCGCACGTTGACGAACTGGTTCGGGAAAAGCGCGGAGTCGTCGTTCGGAAACTGCGCTTTCAGCTTCACGGTGCCGGTGGTGGTATCGATTTGATTGTCCACCGTCAGCAGCATGCCGGTGCCGAGCTTGGTTTTCTGATCGCGGTCGAACGCCTCGACCTGCACGCGCTCGCCCGACTGTATGCGCTTCAATACGACCTGCAGGTTGTCCTGCGGAATCGTGTAAATGACGGTAATCGGCTGCAACTGCGTAATCACGACGAGACCGTTGGCATCGCTGGAGCGCACGATATTGCCGGCGTCCACCTGGCGCAGGCCGATACGGCCGCCGATCGGCGCAGCGACCCGCGAGTACGCGAGCTGCAGGCGGGCGTTCGCGACGACTCCCGAGTCGGTCGCGACCGTGCCCACGTATTGGCGCACGAGCGCTTCCTGCGTATCAACGAGCTGCTTGGCAATCGAGTCCTGCGCCAGCAGCGTGCGGTAGCGGTCGAGATCGATGCGCGCGTTGGCGAGCAAAGCCTGGTCGCGCTCCATCTGTCCTTCGGCCTGGGTCAGCGCAGCCTGGAACGGGCGCGGATCGATCTCCGCGAGCAATTCGCCTTCGCGCACGAGTTGACCCTCGCGAAACAGCACGCGCATCAACTGGCCATCGACGCGGCTCCTGACTGTCACCGTCTTGAGCGGCGTGACCGTGCCCAGACCGGTGAGGTAAACATTGATGTCTTTTTTGGTCGCGGGTTGCGCCACCACCGGCATCACGCGCGACGCGGAATCGCGCCCGCCTTTCTTGCCCACGGGCTGGGCTTCGGCCGGCTGCCGGAAGTACACGAAATAGACCGCAACGCCGGCAGTAAGTGCGAGCAGCAGCAGCCAGTGCCATTGTGACGCCAACCATTTCAGAAATCGCATGTGGCCTTTTCTCTTTTTTCGTTGCCCGTGCCGTCACCCGCGAAACAGCCGGTCATCATAGTGGAAACGCACCACTCACGGGGAGTCGATCACGCCCGCAAACTCGATACTACCGAATCGGCAACCAGTGCCGGGTAACATAATGTATCAATGTATCAAGTCGTACCCCGCGGCATTATATAGCGGCCCATCTTCAGGCTCTGTGCCCGATCGCACAAAGACGTTCGCACGATGCGCCGTGCTAGGATAACGGCGCGTTCTGCCCAACCTGTTTAAGGACATTAGCATGCAGCATTTCATCGCCGGCGCCGCACTTGTCGCCGCGCTACTGGTGGCGGCAGTTCCCGGCTCGCTTGCGCAAACGTATCCGACCAAACCCGTGCGCATGATCGTGCCGTTTCCGCCGGGCGGCGCTACCGACCTGCTGGCGCGCGTCGTCGGGCAAAAGCTCGGTGAAGCGCTCGGTCATCAGGTGGTGATCGACAATCGGCCCGGCGCGGGCGGTACGATCGGCTCCCGCTTGATGCTTGATGCGCAACCGGACGGTTATACGATATTGATGTCAAGTGTGAGCACGCATGCGATCGGACCCCATCTCTACGCGACGCCGCCGTACGACCCGATGAAAGACTTCACCGCGATTTCGGAGGTGTCGTTCACGCCCACAGTGCTCATGGCATCGAACACCTTGCAAGTGAGCACGCTCAAGGAATTCATCGCGCTCGCGAAAGCGCGTCCCGGCAAGCTCAATTACGGCTCCTCGGGTGTCGGCACCCAGTTTCATTTGTCGGGCGAACTGTTGAAACAATTGGCCGGCATCGACATGGTGCACGTTCCGTACAAAGGCACCGCGCTCGTCTATCCCGATCTTTTCTCCGGCCAGATCTCGATCATGTTCGATACGCTGTCCGTGGCGATACCCTTTATCAAAGCGGGACGGGTAAAGGCGCTCGGCATCACCGGCGCCAAACGCGCGCCTGCGCTGCCCGAAGTGCCGACTATCGCCGAAGCCGGACTCGCGGGCTTCAGCGCCGATTTGTGGCTCGGCATCTGGGGGCCGGCGAAACTGCCGCGCGAGATTACGGACAAACTCTCGTCCGACATAGCGAAACTGCTGAAATTGCCCGACGTCAGGGAGCGGCTCGCGGCGCAGGGCATGGAACCGGTCGGCAGCACGCCCGCGCAGTTCGCCGAATTCGTGCGCCGCGAAAATGCGCAGTGGTCGAAGGTCGTGAAGTCGGCGGGCGTGAAGGCCGAATAGCGTAACTACCAGGCGGTAGATCCGCCGTCGACCGGTATCACGGCGCCGGTCATGAAATTCGATGCATCCGAAGCGAGCAGCACCGCGATGCCTTTGAGGTCGTCGTCGCCGCCCACGCGCGCGAGCGGTATCTCGCGCAGGATCTGCTCCGAATTCTTGACGAACATTTTTTCATTGATCGGCGTCACGAAAAATCCCGGGCAAATCGCGTTGACCTGGATGTTGTGCTGCGCCCACTTGACTGCGAGATCCCGCGTGAAATTGACGAGCGCGCCCTTGCTCGTGCCGTAGGCGATCGAGTTGTAGGCTTTGGGATTGCGCCCGACGAGACCGGCGATCGACGCGATGTTGATGATCTTGCCGCGCTTCGCCTTGATCATTTCGCGGCCCAGCGCCTGCGAACACAAAAACGGCGCGGTGATGTTGAGGTCGAGCACCTGCTGCCAGCGCTCGAGCGGCAGGTCCTCGGGCGGCGCGACCCACGCGCGGCCCGCATTGTTCACGAGCACGTCGACGCGCGAGAATTTTTTCATCGTCGCGTCTTTGAGCGCCTCCACCTGGTCGGGCTTGGTCACGTCGCAGCCGACGGCCAGCGCCTTCACCCCGAGTTTTTCGATGTCGTGCGCCGCGGTCTCGCAGTTCTCGAGCTTGCGCGAGCAGATCACAATGTTCGAGCCCGCTTCCGCGAGCGCGTGCGCCATTTGCAGGCCCAGCCCCGTCGCGCCGCCGGTGATGACGCTCACGCGGCCTTCGAGACTCATCAATTCTTTAACTGTCGCCACTGAGATTTCCTCTTCTGAATCCGTAAAGCGTTTGCCACAGAGGGCACAGAGAACACAGAGCGAAGTAAAAGTAAGGTCATTTCAGATCGCCGGAATCGATTACGCAGCCTTCACCTGGAATCCTGTGACCTCGTCACCGTCATGTCGCCTCTCTGTGACTAGTCCTTAAGTATCTGCGCCGCAATAATATTGCGCTGTATCTCCGACGTGCCTTCGTAAATGCGCACGATGCGCGCATCGCGGAAAGTGGTTTCGATGCCCGCTTCGCGCATGTAGCCCATGCCGCCGTGGATCTGCACCGCCGCGTCGACCACCTTGCCGAGCGCTTCGGTCGCGTACAGCTTCGCCATCGCGGCTTCGAGCGTTCCACGCTCGCCGCGCATCAGCGTGTCGATGCCGCGCCGGGTCAGCAGACGCGCCGCGTCGCGCTGCACCGCCATGTCGGCGAGCATCCATTGCAGGCCCTGGTACTCGGCGAGCTTGTGGCCGCCCTGGCTGCGCACCTTCATATATTCGGCGCTGCGGCTGATCAGCTTGTCCATCATGCCGCAGCAGCGCGCCGCCACAGTGACGCGGCCCGCGGTGAGCGTCTTCAATGCCTGAACGAAGCCCATGCCTTCCGGACCGAGCAGGTTTTCCGCCGGCACTTCACAGTCCTGCATGATGACCGGCGACGTGGTGCAGCCGTGCATGCCCATCTTCAGCTCGTTCCTGCCGACCGACAGGCCCTTGAATCCGCGCTCGAGAATGAACGCCGAAATGCCTTTGACGCCTTTGCTTTTGTCGGTGACTGCCATCAGCGTGAAGACACTCGCGACCGGCGCGTTCGTGATGTAAATCTTTTCGCCGTTGAGAATGTAGCGGTCGCCTTTTTTGACGGCAGTCGTGCGCATCGCCGCCGGATCCGACCCGGCCTCCGCTTCGGTCAGCGCGAAGCAGCCGATCCATTCGCCGGTCGCCATGCGCGGCAGGTATTTTTTCTTTTGCAGCTCGTTGCCGAGCGCGTTGATGCCGGTCGTGCTGATGCCCGTGTGGTTGCCGATCAGCGTCGCGAACCCGTAATTGGTCGACCCCATCACCTCCTCGATCGCGCACTTGCCCGCGAGGTCGAGCCCGATGCCGCCGTATTCCTCAGGGATCGTGAGGCCGAAGAGGCCTAGCTCGCGCGTCTTTTGCAGGAGATCGTCGGGAATCGCGTCGTTCTCCTCGATCCAGCGCGAGCGCGGATCGACTTCCTTGACCAGAAAGCGACGCAGCTCGTCGCAGAAGGATTGCACTTCCTCGGGTGTCTGCATGATCGCTCCTCGGGTTCGTGCAGGTTAACCGCTGGCGAGCGGCTTGATCAAGGCATCCCCCGCCTTGACGCCCTGGCCCTTGGGAAACACGAACAGCGGATTGATATCGAGTTCCGCTATCTGGTCCTTCAAGTCGAGCGCGAGCGCGGACAGCCGGACGATAGTATCGGCCAGCGCATCGACGTCCGCATGCGCGGCGCCGCGCGCGCCGGTCAGCACCGCGTAGCCTTTGATCTCGGCGATCATTTCGAGCGCGGCGGCTTTAGTCACCGGCGCAATGCGGAACGCGACGTCCTTCAGCACTTCCGCGAAGATGCCGCCGAGGCCGAACATTACGGCCGGCCCGAATAATTTGTCGTTGGTCACGCCGAGTATCGCCTCGATGCCGCCGCTCACCATTTCCTGCACGAGGACGCCGTCGATGCGCGCATCCTGCTTGTAGGCCTTCGCGTTGCGCAGGATTTCGTCGTAGGCGGCCGCGACGTCGGCGTCCGATGCAATGCCCAGCCGCACGGCTTTGGCCTCGGTCTTGTGCGAAATGTCCGGCGACTGGACCTTCATTACGACCGGGTAGCCGATGCGCTGCGCTAGCGCGACCGCCTGCTCGCGGCTCGTCGCGAGGTCTTCACGCGTAACGCCGATTCCATATTGCGCGAGCACCTTTTTGGCCGCGAACTCGGTGACGTCGTCCGTCCTGCCGGCCAGCAGTTCGCGCGCGTGGACACTGGTGATGACAGGCGCGGTGTCGGCGCGCAACGCTTCGGCGCGGCGCAGCGCTTCGGCGTACCACGACAGCGCCGACAGCGCGCGGCCGCAGCGCACGGGCGACTTGTAGTGCGGGATTTTTTCCGCATCGAGCATCGCGTAAGCTTCCGGCGCGACGGAATCCCGCGCGCTCCAGGCGAGAAATATCGGTTTCCTGCTGTGTTTTGCGACCGCCACGATTTCGCGCGCCACGCTCGCGGCCAGATCGCCCATCAGCGATGCGTTGATCATCGCGATCGAGTCGACGTTGGGATCGTCGAGCACAGCGTTCAACGTGCGGCCGATCATGCTGAGATCGCTGAATATGGCGGCGGTCACGTCGATCGGATTCACGAGTGAGCCGAACGACGGCACGATGTCGCGCAGCTTGTCGGTGGTCGCAGCGGAGAGCGGCGGAACCTGCATGCCGCGGTTCACGCATTCGTCGGTCATCAGGATGCCCGCGCCGCCGGAGATCGTGATGATCGCGACGCGGTTGCCCGCAGGCAGCTTGCCGCACTGGAATGCAAGGCTGTAGTCGATCACATCCTGGATGTCGTCCACCTGGATAATGCCGGCCTGGTGGAACGCCGCTTTGTACAAGGCCATTTCGCCGCCCAGGTTCGCGGTGTGCGACGCCGCCGCCTTCTGGCCCTGTTCGGTATTGCCGACTTTCCAGGCAAAAATCGGCTTCTTGTTGGCGAGCGCGCGGTTGCCGACGCCGATCAGCCGGTGCGCGTCTTTCAAGCCCTCGATGTAGCACACGATGATGTCGGTGTGCTCGTCGTCGATGAAATAGTCGATGAAATCGAGCGAGCTCACGCCGATTTCGTTGCCGGTCGTCACCGCCTGGCGGAAGTGTAGTCCGCCCTCCGCGGCCAGGTTCATCACCGAAAAGCCGAAGCCGCCGCTTTGCGACACCATGCTCACGCCGCCGGGTTCGTAGTCCGCGCCGAAAATCGAGCCGAATCCCGCATAGACGCGCGCCGCCGGATTGATCATGCCCTGGCAGTTCGGGCCGATGATGCCGATATTGAATTCCGCCGCGATTTCCGCGAGCTCGCGCTGCATTGCCACGCCCTTGCCGCCCGTCTCGGAGAAGCCGGAGCTGAACACGATCGCGTACGGCACGCCGAGCTTGCCGCATGCGCGCAGAGTATCCGCAACGCGCGACGCATTGACGACCACCAGCGCGAGCTCCGGCGTCTCCGGCAATGCCGCGAGCGACGGATAACATTTGACGCCGAGCACTTCCTGATATTTTGGATTTACGGGAAAGAGCTTGCCCGCGTACTGATGAGCGACGAGGTGCTTCAACGGCTGGCCGCTGATCGAGACGAGATCCTGCGATGCGCCGATGATCGCGATCGAGCGCGGGCTGAAAAAACGTGCGAGGTCGGTGCGCATCGGTGCGACTATCCAGTTGGGCGTTCCGCAGCAGGAAGTGCGGCGGAAAAAAGAACGCTATGTTACTGGAAAGCCATCATCGCGTGATAGCGCGCGTAAGCGCCGGACGCGGCGCGATGCTATCATCCAACCTCCGATGAATACCGTTACCGCAACCGCCGGCGCGCTCCCGAAATCGTTCAAGGACGTGTGGCTGATCTCCGCCGGCCACGGCCTCACGCACTGGTACACCGCGACGTTCTACCTGCTGCTGCCGCTGATCGGCAACGAGCTCGGCCTCTCGTACACCGAGATCGGCCTGATCATGACGATTCAGCATCTCGCCGGTGCGCTCTCGAACCTGCCCGGCGGCTTCGTGGTGGACATCGTCGGCAAAAAAGGCTACCTGATGGCGGCGTCGCTGTTCTGGGTCGGCTTTCCGTACGCGCTGATGAGCCTGACGCACGACTTCTGGATGCTGCTCGTGTGCGTGACGATCGTAGGCATCGGCAATAACATCTGGCACCCGGCGGCGATCCCGACGCTCGCCTACCGCTATCCTGAGCGCAAGGGGCTGGTGCTGTCGTTCCACGGCATGGGCGGCAACCTCGGCGAAGCAATCGCACCGTTCGTGATCGGGACGCTCCTGACCTGGCTCTCCTGGCGCGCGGTGGTCGTGATCAACGTTATACCGGGTCTCGTCATGTCGGCGTTGATACTTTTGCTGCTCGGCGCATTCTCGATGACGAAATCGAAGGACGGCAGCGCGATCAACGACGATGGCGAGACGCGCAGCCTCATGGAGTACATGCGCAGTGTCGGTGGCCTGCTCAAGAACAAAACGCTGATGCTGGTCTCGTGCAGCTCGGGGCTCCGCACCGTGACCCAGGCGGGCCTCTTGACGTTTCTGCCGGTGTTTCTCCTGAACGAACTGCATTATTCGAATTTTGCGACCGGCCTCTGCGTGGGGACACTGTCGATCGCCGGCTTCATCGCGGCCCCGATCGGCGGCCACCTGTCGGACAAAATGGGCCGCAAGCAGGTGATCATGTCGAGCATGCTGCTGACCGGCGTGATGATCATCGGCATGGTGCTTTCCGGCAAGACCGCGCTATTCGTCGTGTTTATCGCGCTGGTCGGTTTCTTCCTCTACGCGATGCGCTCGGTGCTGCAGGCCTGGGCGGTCGAGTCGGTGCCGAAAAACATGGCGGGCGCCGGTGTGGGCTTGCAGTTCGGCTGCTCCGCGATTGGCTCGGCCATCTCGCCCTCGATCTGCGGCATGCTCGCCGACCGCTACGACATCTACACGGCGTTCTACTTTCTCGCCGGCACCATCGTCTTCGCCAACCTGCTGGTATTTTTTCTGCCCAAGACCGGCATGAAACCGGCCGCGCCCGCCGCCGGCTGACCGTTCGCGGCGGATTTGGCTACACAGGAGCAATAATGAAAAGCGCGCTGTACAAGAAAGGCATGGCCACCCGTAAGAAGGTCATGGGCAAAAAGCACCTTGCCAAACGCCACGCCAGCACCGACAAGTTCTCCATGCAGCAACAGGAATTCGTCACCGAGTACGCGTGGGGCGCCTTCTGGTCGCGCAAGGACCTGCCGCTCAAGATTCGCAGCCTCGTCACGCTCGCGATGATCACGGCGCTCAATCGTCCGGACGAAATCAAGGGTCATATTCGCGGCGCGCTCAACAACGGCGCCACGCCCGAAGAAATCATGGGCGTGTTCCATCACGCGACGGTTTACTGCGGATTTCCGGCTGCGAATGGCGCGGTGCGCGCGGGGGCGGAAGTGTTTAAGGAACTTGGGCTGATTTAAGCGAGGGCGGTTAACGTCGAGCCGCCGCGCGCGCGGGCGCGGGGCTCTGAACAATTTGTTTCATGCGCGCCGGCGTCCGAGATTCCGGCGCCAGGTTATGCGGCAACGCCCATTTCCGCTCAGCCTATTGAGGCCAGACTCCTTTCGCAAGCGATGGTTCCTTGGCGTCTTAGGCGTGACGCGAGCGGACTCGAGCAGCCGGCATCCGATTCAACCTGGAGAGCGTGATGATCAACGCGCGCCGCTTGGTCCGAAACGAACCAGCAACGTGAAATTGCGGCACGATACTCTTCGCCGATGTGCCGGGCATGTTCAGACCGAGCGACCGTGAGTGCAGAACAGGATCCGCCACGATGCTGTGCCGGGGTAGGACACCGCACCCGCGCGAATGACTGCCGAGCTCCCCGCACCGCGCCAGCACAGAGTCCGTATGCTTGCTCTTCAGATCCGCCATTCACGTCGAACCGCGTGCGAGCTCTCCGCATAACGTGTATTGGTTGAAAGTTTAGTTGCCAATTTAGATGACTTATTAGTTGACAATTTAGTTGCCGCTTTTTAACCGCCTACAAGACGTCCTATTCTGCGCTTGCCACCGTCATGGCTCAAGAAAGATTGGTTTTCAGCGCTCCGCCACCAACAATCGCGTCAACTCTCCAAAATCCGGCACCGTCTCCAGCTTCAACACACGAGAAATCAGTTCATCGCAGCGCGCTTGCCGAAGACGGGCTCGATCTGCGATACGGCTTTGCGGTGCAGTTCGTCGTCAGATAACGGGTTTTCCGGCGCACCTTTCGCGAACGGGATGTGCCGCTCGACACTGCGGCCGTCGGTGAAGCGGATTTCCAGCGGCGGATATTCGCCGGGCTTCATGCTGCGGTCGGCGACGACGCTGGTCGCGCTCATCAGCCGCTGCACCTCCGGCTCTTCGAAGCGAAACGGCACGAACTGATCGAGCGTGGCGCGGCCGCTGACTGCGCCAACCGCGAGCGCGTACTGAAAGCTGAATTGCGCGTCGAGCAAATTGCCGATCGTCGGCCGGTCGAACTGCGTGCGAACCTGCTCGTTGCCGTGCACGACCATGCGCTCGATCGTGTTGCTGGCCGCGCCTGTTTCCTTCATCACTTCGAACAGCGCGTCGAGCGTCGCGTGCAGGCCGCGGCAGCACGCATAGGGTTTCATGCCGGAGCGCGCGATGCGGAATTCGGTGCCGAGGCCCGCGAGCGTCGCCGCGGGCGTTGCGGTTTCGCGCGCGTACGTGGAAAAGAAACCTCCCCACGGCGCTTCGAGCACCTGGCGCGGGCCGCTCATACCTTCCTGCGCGAGCAATGCCGCGGAGAGTCCGGTCTCAGACGCTTTGCCCGGATGGAACCGCTTGGTCATTGCGCCGTCGGCGAGAAACGCCCAGATGCCGCCGGTGTAGGTGCCGGCGATGCCCAGCGCATCGGCGAATCGCTCGCTGTCGAGCTTCAAGACCTTCGCCGCGCCCGCCGCTGCGCCGAAGCTGCCGCAGGTGCCGCTCGAATGCCAGCCGAGGTCGTTGTGCGGCCGGTAACCGCCGGCGCCTTCCAGTACTCGCGCAGCGACATCGTAGCCCGCAACTATCGCCGTCAGCGCTTCCTTGCCGGTCATATTGTTGCGGCCGGCCAGCGCGCAGACCGCGGGGATTACTACTGCGCCCGAGTGACCGCAACCGCCGAAATCGTCGAGCTCGAGCGCATGCGATGCAGTGCCGTTCACCAATGCAGCCAGCGGCGCGGGTAGTGTGCCGCTGCGCGCCCACAGCACGCTGGAACCGGCAGCGCCGCCGAGTGCGGTTTGCGCGGCGCGCAATACGATCGCGGGGACTTCCGTGTTGGCACCGGCAATGCCGGCGGCGAGAGTGTCAAGCAGGAAGCGCTTTGCCAGCCGGACCGTTTCCGGCGGCAGATCTTCAAATCGTGCGGCGCTCCAGTATTGCGCGAGGCTTTCGGTCAGAGTCGGCGCGGCGGATGGTTGCTTCACGCGCGCCCTACTTCTCTTCGAGTCCCATTGCCTTCACGACCTTCGCCCACTTCACGGTTTCCGCTTTGACGTGCGCGGCGAATTGCGCCGGCGTCGACGGCGTGACGTCTATGCCTTGCTCCTCCAAGCGCTGTTGCAGAGCGGGCGAGTTCAAAACCTTGACGAGACCGGCATTGAGCTTGGCGACGATGGCCGGGGGCACTCCGGCGGGCGCGCAGATGCCGTACCACGCGGTGACTTCGTAGCCCCGCACTCCACCCTCCGCAAAAGTCGGAATGTCCGGAGCGCGAGAATTGCGCTTCGCGGTCGTGACGCCCAGGCCCGTCACCTTGCCGGCCTTGATGGCGGCGAGCGGCCCGCCGGGCAGATTGCCCGTGCTCAACGGGATTTGTCCGCCCATCGCATCGGTGAGCGCGGGCGCGGCACCCTTGTAAGCGACGTGCACGATGTCGCTGCCGGTCATGTACTTGAACAATTCGATCGACATGTGCGGGCCCGTCCCCACGCCGGAGGAGCCGTAACTGAGCTTGCCGGGATGCGCCTTGGCGTAGGTCACGACATCGCCGACGTTTTTCATGCCGAGCGAAGGATGCCCGACGAGCACATTGGCCGTCGAGCCCATCAGCGCGATGAATGAAAAATCCTTGATATGGTCGTACGGGAGTTTTTTGCGCGCGGGCGTGATCGCGTGCGAGCCGAGCGTGCAGAGCATGACCGTGTAACCATCCGGCACCGCCGTGGCGGTAATTTCGGTGCCGATATTGCCGCCCGCGCCGGCCCGGTTGTCCACCAACATGGTTTTGCCCCACAAATCGGTGAGCGCCGTGGTGACCAGACGCACCGTGATGTCGGTTCCCGCGCCAGGCGTAAATGGCACGATGAAACGCACCGGCTTCGAGGGATAGTCCGCCGCCGGGTCGGCTGACGCCGCGAATGAGCCGCCGCAATAAACGACGAGGACCAGCGCGAACGCAAGCTGACGCACAATAATGGAAGTTGACCGCACGCTCACCTCCGCGCTTGCAAAATGGCCAGCGTGCGCGCCATTTCATTGGTCTGGATCATCAGCGCTTCATCGGCGCCAAGCCCGGGTTTCGACAGCATGAAATCGGGCTGGCACGCGAGGCCCATGTGGGTTGAGATGCGCGTGGAATGATCCGTCTCGTTGGCGGTGCCGCCCAGGCATGCGCCCATGCCGTGTGCTTTGCAGTACAGCACCGCTTCGATCGTGTTGTGGATGCTGCCCAGATCGGGCGTCTTGATCTGCACGAAATCCGCGGCGCCTGCCTCGCTGAAAAGCTTGATGTCGGCGAGCGTATTGCACCATTCGTCGGCGATGAGGCCGACGTCGATCCCCTTCTTCTTGAGCAGGTCGCGCAGGCCGCGGAACTTCTCGATTTGCTCCCGCTGCGTCGCCGCGATCATCGGCGACTCGACGAGCAGGCCGTACGCTCCCGATTCCGCGCGCAGCTTGCCCAGATAGTCGGCGAGCGGCTCGATTTGCATCGAGAAGAGCTCGCCGAGCGTTCCATATAAATCCACATGGATGCGCGGATGATAGTCGGCGGCGCCGATTTCCTTGACGCGGCCGGCGACGCGCTTTACGAACGCGGCGAGCTTTTCGCCCTGCAGGCCGACGTGCTCGGATACGATCTGGAATGAGGCGTGCGGCAGCAGCTCGACGCGCTTCAGGATCACGCGGTCGAGCTGGCCGTGGTCGTCCTTGTGGCAGGAGGCGAGAATCGGAATCGGCGCGGTGGCGATCGTGCTGCCGTATTCGCGGGCGATCACTTCGGCCATCGTCTCTTTGCCGCTCAACGCCGTCGCATGCAGCAACGCCTGGCTCACGCCGTAGCGGATAGCCGTATGCAGGCGCTTGCCGCCGCGCATGTACTTGTCCATGTCCTCGGCTTGCGGCCTGAATTTCGTAATGTCGCGCCCGCGCAGCGCATCCGCGACCTCGCCGCGCATATAGTCGATGTGGCCGCTGGAATTAAAAGCCGGGTCGCGGCCGGCAACGCCGGCGAGAATGACGTCTGCGCAGTCGCCGAAAGCTATCTGGCCGTCTTCCAGCACGAGCATCACCGAAATGATCGTCGCCGGCTCGATGATATGCGTGAACCCCGGCGACATCGGTTTGCCCTTGTACAGGCTGCCATTGGGAATCGCCTTGCCGGATTTGATGGCCGCGAGATCGCGATGCATGTAGCCGGACCGGCCCTCGGCACAAATCACTTCTTTGATTTTCATTGGTGCGGATGCTCCGTTTTCCTGTTCATCTTAGTAGGATCTCATATGCACAGCCAGGCTGCGGCGTTCATGGCTCATTGCTTCGCCAGCCCGACCTCCGACAACGCGGCATGAAATTGGTCGTATTGCGCTTTCAGGTAGCGCCTGGTTTCGTCGCTGTTCATGTACGTATTTTCGAACACGTTGTTGTCCAGGTCCTTCTTCCACTCGTCGGTCTTGACGAGTTTCGCCAGCGCGCCGTCCCAATAGGCGATCTGCGCTGCAGTCAAGCCTTTCGGGCCGGCGAGCATGCGCCAGTTGGTGATTTGAACGTCTATGCCCTGCTCTTTCCACGTCGGCACTTTCGCGAACACGCCGCCCAGGCGCTGGGGTGCCGCGATGCCGAGCACGCGCATTTTGCCGGCAGCGAGGTGCGGAATGACGTTGTTCGCCGCGGAGGAAATGAGATCGACATGACCACCGAGCGTGGCGGTGATCGCTTCGCCGCCGCCCTGGAAGACGACGGTCTTCAGCTTTTTCACGTCGCCGCCTGCCGCTTTCGCGATCAGCGCAAACGCGATGTGGTTGGGTCCGCCGACGCTGCTGCCGATCGATGCGCTCACCGACGACGCGTCCTTCTTCAGGCGCTCGACCAGGTCTTTGCCGGTCAGGAGCGGCGACTCCTGGCGCACCGACAGCGCGACCGACTCGCTCAAGAGCATCGCGAGCGGCGTGATGTCGGTGAAGCTGACCGGGCTGCGGCCGGTGATCTGGCTGGTCAACAACGTCGTGGTGCCGATTACCGCATAGTGCGCGTCGCCCGCATGCTGGTTGAGATAGGCCCAGCCGACCGCGCCGCCGCCGCCGGGCTTGTTGACCACCGTGACCGGCGCCTCGATGAAACGCTTGTCCGTCAGCAGGTGCTGCACCGTGCGCGCGGTCTTGTCCTGGCCGCCGCCGGGGCCGGTACCGACGATGATCTCGATGTTTCTCTCGGGCTTCCATTGCGCGGCGGCGGGACCGGCGATCAGCGATCGCTGCCACGTAGGCGAGCAGGATTGAGAGTTTTCGCATGTGCGTCTGCTTCATGTAGTCAACGGCAGCTTTATCGCTGCCCCGGTTTTTAGTGAACGCTCGATCGCGAGCGAGATCTCGAGCGCGCGGCGCGCATCTTCCGGCGTCGCCAGCACGCAGGCGCGGCCGGTCGACAGGTAGTCGAGCCACGCGCGCGATTCCGAGGCCACCGGCCCCTGGAATTCGCCAAGCGCCCAGTCGCCGGGCGTGCCGCTGCCCAGGAACACCATGTTGACCGTGTGGTCCGGAATGTAAACGTGCGGCACGCCGACATTGGTGTACATCAACTGGTCGGTGTGATCGTCGTCCAATATCATCACGCCCTCGGTGCCGATGACTTCCACGCGCGCGGCGTGGCCAAGCGACGGATAGTGCTGCGGCAGCGCGTAGCACACGCCGAAATTCACCACCGCGCCATCCGCGAACGTCACGATCGCCCACGTCACGTCGTTGGTGTTGTAACCGGTATCCTTCAGGACGCTGCCCTGCCCGCGCGCAAACACTTCGACGGCGGGGTTACCGGCGAGCAGCCAGTTCATCACGTCGATGTAATAGGTCAGCCCCGATACCGAGCTGTTTTCCGGCAGGCGCTTCAAGGTCTGCATCGCCTGCGAGCGCGAGTTGTAGACCCGCGCGGCCGCGCTCGTGATCCGGCCCAGGCGGCCCTGCGCGATTTGCTCCTTCGCCAGCAGGTAGCGGTCCTTGTAGCGCCGGCTGAACCCGACGCGCAAATCGCCGCGCGTTTTGGCGACCGCCGCGATCAGCTTGTCCGCTTCCGCGAGATCGAGCGCGAGCGGCTTCTCGACGAGCACCGGCTTGCCCAATTCGAGCGCCTGCAAAATCGGCAGCGTGTGCTCGAGCTCGATCGTCGACACGATCACCGCATTCACGTCGGGATGAGAAATCGCGGCGAGATTGTCGGAAGTATGCAGTTGCGCGCCGACCCGCGCCGCAAGCTTCTCCGCGCGCTGCGGATCGCGGTCGGACACCGCGAGAAATTTTACGGCCGGATGGGCCGCTGCCATCACGGCGCGCAGGGTGCCGATGCGGCCGGAGCCGATGACGGCGATGCCAAGGTCTTTACGCTGCAAGATTTTCCATTCAGAAAAAAGCGCGGCGAACGCCGCGCCGACAATGATATACGAAAGACGGCAATCGTCCCCGACGAGAGGTGCTGCGCATGGCTGCAGCTCCCGTGCCGGCACGGCCATCGGTGCTAACATAAGCGGCGCCCGCGAATGAGCAAATCGCTGCGGGCGTTACGAAGCACATCAATCCGACCGGAAGCCGCGATGCAGTGTCATTGCTGTCAGGCCGAAAACGAAGACGGCGCGCGGTTCTGCGAGAACTGCGGCGCGCGCCTCGAAGCATCGTGTCCGGCCTGCGGTGCGCCGGTCAGCGCCGGCAAAAATTTCTGCCGCTCGTGCGGCGCCGCGCTGACCGCGACGTGCGAGCCGCCCAGCCCCGCTGCAAGCCTATACGCCGCGGCACCTCGCCGAGCGCATCCTCGACTCGCGCGCCGCGCTCGAGGGTGAGCGCAAGCAGGTCACCGTGCTGTTCGCCGATCTCAAGGGCTCGATGGAATTGCTTGCCGACCGCGATCCGGAAGATGCGCGCAAGCTGCTCGATCCCGTGCTCGAACGCATGATGGAGGCCGTTCATCACTATGAAGGGACCGTCAACCAGGTGATGGGTGACGGCATCATGGCGCTCTTCGGCGCGCCGCTTGCGCATGAGGACCATGCCGTGCGCGCGTGCTATGCAGCGCTGCGCATGCAGGAAGCGATCCGGCGCTATACCGACGAAGTCCGCCACACGCACGGCATCGAGGTGCGCATACGCGTCGGCATCAACTCGGGCGAAGTCGTCGTTCGCTCGGTGGGCAGCGACCTGCGCATGGATTACACGGCCGTCGGCCAGACTACCCACCTGGCGGCGCGCATGGAGCAACTCGCGACGCCGGGCACCATCCGGCTCACCGCCAACACGCTGGCGCTCGCCGAGGGCTACATCGAGGTGAAATCGTTCGGCCCGATCCCGGTGAAGGGACTCGCGGAGCCCGTGGACGTGTACGAACTCACGGGCGCCGGCGCCGCGAGAACGCGCCTGCAGGCGGCGCGGATGCGCGGCCTGACCCGCTTCGTCGGGCCGCGGCACCGAACTCGAGCAACTGCGTCGCGCCGCCGAACAGATGCGCGGCGGGCGCGGGCAGATCGTCGCCGTCGATGGGCGAGCCAGGCGTGGGCAAATCGCGGCTGTATTACGAATTTATCCGCTCACACCACGTGCAAGGCTGGCTGGTTCTCGAGTCGGGATCGGTGTCGTACGGCAAGGCCACGCCCTATCTGCCGCTCGCCGATCTGCTGCGCGGCCTACTTCAAAATCGATGCGCGCGACGACACTCGCGGCATTCGCGTCAAGGTGACGGGCGGGCTCCTGACGCTCGACGAAACGCTCAAGGACACGGTGGCGGTGGCGCTGTGGCTGCTCGACGCGCTGCCGGAAGACAGCCCGTTTCTCGCGCTGGATCCGGCCGAGCGCCGGCGCCAGACGCTCGCGGCGGTCAAGCGAATTCTGCTGCGCGAGAACCAGCTCCATCCGCTGATGCTGGTGTTCGAAGACCTGCACTGGATCGACAACGAGACCCAGGCGTTCCTCGACAGTCTCGTCGAGAGCCTGCCTGCCTCGCGCATCCTGCTCGCGGTCAACTACCGGCCGGAATACCGGCACGGCTGGGCGAACAAGACCTACTATTGCCAGCTGCGCATCGACCCGTTGCCGCCGGAGAGCGCGGAGGCGCTGCTCGATGCGCTGCTCGGCGCCGATGCCGGGCACCGAAGCGCTCAAGCGGCTCCTGATCGAGCGCACGGCGGGCAGCCCGCTGTTTCTCGAGGAGAGTGTGCGCACGCTGGTTGAGACGCGGGCACTGGTCGGCGAGCGCGGCGCTTATCGACTGGTCGGGGCGCCCGACACGCTGCAAGTACCGGCGACGGTGCAGGCCATCATCGCGTCGCGCATCGACCGGCTCGAACCGCAGGAAAAACGCCTGCTGCAGGCCGCGGCGGTCGTCGGCACGCATGTTCCCTTCGAGCTGCTGCGCGCCGTCGCCGACCTCGACGACGACAGCGCTCAAGCGCAGCCTTGCGCAATTGCAGACCGCCGAGTTCATCTACGAAGCGCAGCTTTTTCCGGATCTCGAGTACGCGTTCAAGCACGCGCTCACGCACGAGGTCGCCTACGGCAGCGTGCTGCAGGACCGGCGGCGCGCGCTGCATGCGGCGATCGTCGAAGCGATCGAGCGGCTTTACACCGACCGGCTCCAAGAGCAGATCGAGCGCCTGGCGCATCACGCCGCGAGAAGCCGCGTCCTGCCCAAGGCCGTCCGCTATCTGCGTGAAGCCGGATCGAAAGCGGCAGGCGGTTCGGCCGATCCGGCCGCCGATCGCGTATTTCGAAGAAGCGCTCGCGCTTATCGACGAACTTCCCGCAGACGACCGAAACACTGACCGAGGCGCTCGAAATACGGATGGCGCTCGGGCCTTCGCTCATTGCGGTACGAAAGGCCCATCGTCGGTGGAAGTCGAACAGTCGTACCGGCGCGCATTTGAGCTGGTCGAGCAGCTCGGCGCCAGCGCCAGCCGTTTCCCGGCGCTGTGGGGCCTGTGGTACGTCGACTACACCCGCGGCAATTATCGGCCGGCTCTGGAGTCAGGCACGCGCCTGCTCGATACCGCGCGCAAGGCAACGACAGCGGCCAACTGCTCGAAGCGCACCATGCCGGCTGGCCGACGCTCTTCGCGATGGGCCGCGTCGACGGAGGCGATTACTCCATATGGAGCAGGCTGCGCCCTTTACGACCCGCAGCGCCACGGCACACATGCCTGTCTTTATGCCGGCCACGATCCCGGCGCCTGTTGCGCGCGTTACCACCTGGGCGTCACGCGCTGGCTGCTCGGATATCCGGACGCGGGCCCTCGTGCGACGTCGAGGATGCACTCGCGGCTGCCGAAGAGCTCGGCATCCGATGACGACCGTGATCACACTGTGGTTTGCCGCGTGGGCTCAGGTATCAGCGTGGCGAGCGCGACGGTAACGCATTGGCGCATCTCGAGCGCGCGATTGCTCTGGGCAAGCTGCACGGATTCGTGCCGTGGACCGATCACCGGCGAACGCGTTTCTGTCGAGGTGATCAGGCAACCGAGCGTCGAGTGTGGACACGATTGCCGAACTGCAGCAGTACGCAGTCACTTCAGCCCAGCATATCACGAGCTGGCGTAGCGTCCTCTTCCTCTGCGCGCTGGCGGAGCTGTGCGTAAATTCCGGGCACGCCGATGCAGGCTTGCGGGTCGTTCGGCTGATAGCCGAAGAGGATCGCGAAAGCATCGGCGCGCCGGAGATCCTACGGCTCGAGGGCGAACTCCTGCTCAGCAGGGAAAGCGGTGCGTCCGTCAGATGAAGCGACGCGCCGCTTTCATGGCCGCGATCGACTCGCGCGCAGCCGCGAGCGCAAAGTCCTTCGAACTGAGGGCTGCGATCGAGCCTCGCGCGATTGGCTCGACGGCCAAGGCCGGCGCGACGAAGCGCGCGCCGCGCTGGCGGGCATATACGGCTGTTTCACGAAGGCTTCGATACCAGCGGACTTAAAGCGGCGAAATCGCTGCTCGCAAGCCTGACATGACCTGGCGTCCCTCACGCGCGCTCGAAATCGTCGCCGGCACACCCCGTGGCGCGGGTCTTGATCGCACCGCGCGCGCACTCGCGCGGGCCATCGAGTCGCGCGGGCTGGTCGAGGTACCGGTCAACGTCGTCAACATGCCCGGCGACGCCAGCCGCAGGATCTGGACTTATCTCGATCGCTTTCCCGGCGACGCGCACGTGCTCGTGGTGACGTCGCCCAATGTCACGACCGACTTTCTGACCGGACAGGCTCCGTTCGACCACGACGCGTACACGCCGCTTGCGATGTTGCACAACGAGTACATCGCGTTCGTCGCGCGTGCGGACGCGCCGATCGGCAGCAGCCGCGAGCTCATGGACCGTCTGGCACGCGCCCCGGGCTCGATTACGGCGGCGGTTGCGACGTCGGTCGGCAATCCGAACCACATCGCGCTCGCGCGCGTGACGCGGCACGTCGGCGGTGACGTCAAAGCGCTCAAGGTGCGCGCGTTCGATTCCGCGCGCAATGCGATCGCGGACGTCGTAGCCGGGGGTTGCGATCTTGCCGCAATCTCGGCGACCAGCGCGCTGCCCGAGCTTGCGGACGGCAGCCTGCGCGCGCTGGCGGTCACCTCGCCCGAGCGTCTGGCGCCGCCGTTTGCGGACACGCCGACGTGGGTGGAACACGGCGTCGACTGCGTCATCAATGCGTGGCGCGGCGTCGACGGCGCGCGCGGACTCAACCCCGCGCAAATCGCGTTCTGGGACTCGGTGCTGGCCGCAGCGACGGCGGCAGACACCTGGCAGGACGCGATAGCGCGGCACCACTGGAGCGCGCTGTACCGCAACAGCCGCGAGCTCGCGGCGTATCTTAAGCGCGAGCGCGAGGAAATGCGCGCGACGCTGGACGAACTGGGCCTGCTGCCGTAGCGGCGGCCGGTTTCGTCCGGCACCCCCGCTGTGCTATCCTTGCTGCCCCGCCCTCAGTGGCTATTTCAAGGGCGTATCGTATGGATCCGGAACTCAAAATGCGCATGGAAGTTCATGTTCACGGCACCGCATTCCTGTGCAAAGGCGTGCATTTGACGCAGGTCGAACATGCGCTGCGCCCGTGGCTCGACTATCTCGAAGTCGACACGATCGAAAAGGTGCAAAGTCTCGAGCGCGAAGAGCCGGGCATCCGCTTCGACGTGAAAGAGCAGGCGCTCGACATGTGCTGGACCGGCGAAGTGGGCCGCAGCTTTCAGGCGCGCCTGACCGAAGCCTTTCAGGCGCTCGGCCCGCTGACCGAGTACGCGTCCGAAATCACGCTGACGTCGTACCACGACAGCGGCAAGGAAGAGTTCCAGCAGATCTTCATCGGCCCCAGCGCCGAAGCCATTCATGAAATCCGCCGCCAGTGCGTCGAGGAAGATCTCGGCGCGCTGCTGTCGCCGCATTTCGACAAGACCCGCGTCGACCAGGTCGCAAACATGGTCAACCAGATGTTCGACGACGAATGGAAGCGCCGCCCCGTGGAGAAAGACGCGGCGGTTGCGACTCCGGCCCTGCAGCCGCATCCGCGCAACCGGCATTTGCACTAAAGCCCGTTTCAGCCGCGGATAAACGCAGAGAACACAGATAAGTTCAAAGACGACAGCGGTTTTACTCTTGTTTTATCTGCGTTCATCTGCGTTTATCTGCGGCCCATCGTTGTTCCAGAAGTAGTCACGAGCAGCCATGGACGAAATCGTCAAGCAGGGCATGGCCAAGTGGCCGAATGTGCCATCCGTCTATGGCTGGTTGTCGCTGGACCGCCGCGGCAACTGGCTCATCAAGGGAGAGCGGATCGCAAACCCGATTGTGTCGGACTTCATCGCCCGCAATTACGAGCATGACGAGAAGGGCCGCTGGTTTTTTCAGAACGGGCCGCAGCGGGTCTTTATCTCGCTCGACTACACGCCTTACGTGTACCGGCTGACGTGGGACTCCACGCCAGATGCCGCACTGCATCTGGAGACGCATACCAAGCGCGCGGTGACTGAGATCCATGGCGTATGGATCGATGAAGCCGGCGTCGTCTTGATCGAAAGCGAGCATGGCATCGGGCTGGTCGACGATCGCGACCTCGAGCGGCTGCTCGCTGGCTTTACCGACGTTGGCGGCAACGCTCAAAACGAAGACACGATCGCCGCCGCCATCGAGCAATTGCAATCCGGCGTCGCGGCCAACCTTGCTTTCTCGTACCGCGGCAATCTCGAAACGGTCTCGCCCATGACCGCCGCTGAAGTGCCTGAGCGGTTCGATTTCGTGCAACGCCCTGTGCAGCCGGCCGGCGAGGAAGAGTGCTATTGATGAAACAGCTTGCCGAATTTCCCGGCGCCGCACGCGCGCGCATTCGCGGCGTGTTCTGCGACATCGACGACACGCTGACCACCGGCGGGAAACTCACCGCGGCCGCGTATGCAGCGCTCGAGGCCCTGCAACGCGCGGGGCTGCTCGTCGTGCCGATCACCGGACGACCGGCCGGCTGGTGCGACCAGATCGCGCGCATGTGGCCGGTCCACGCAGTGGTCGGCGAAAACGGCGCCTTTTACTTCCGCTACGATCATGCCGCCCGCCGGATGCGGCGCCGTTACGTCGATGACGCCGCGACGCGCGCCGGCCATCGCGAGCGGCTGCCCGCGATCGGCGACCGCATACTCGAGCTGGTGCCCGGCTCCGCGGTCGCGAGCGATCAGCACTACCGCGCCGCCGACCTCGCGATCGATTACTGCGAGGACGTGCCGCGCCTGCCCGCGCCCGCGGTCGCTAAAATCGTCGCGCTGATGCGTGAGGCCGGCATGACCGCCAAGGTGAGCTCGATCCACGTCAACGGCTGGTTCGGCACTTACGATAAACTGGCGATGACGCGCACCCTCATGCGAGAGTGCTTCGACATCGATCTCGACGCGAAAAAGAGCGAATTCGTATTTGTCGGCGACTCGCCGAACGACGCGCCGCTGTTCGGCTATTTTCCGCATGCGGTCGGCGTCGCCAACGTGATGGAATTCGCGGGCCAGCTTGCCGCACTCCCCGCCTACGTGACCCAGGCAGCGAGCGGCGCGGGTTTCTGCGAGGTCACGGATTTCCTGCTCGCCGGCCGATAGCCGGCAGCCCACCCGGGAGTAATTGCATGATCGATTTAAGAAGCGACACCGTAACTCAACCGACCGAAGCGATGCTCGCCGCGATGCAGGAGGCGACTTACGGCGACGACTCGCGCGACGGCGATCCGACGGTGCAGAAACTCGAAGCGCTGGCGGCCGCGAAGACCGGCAAAGACGCCGGCGCCTACATGCCCAGCGGCACGATGACGAACCTGGTCGCGATGCTCGCGCACGCGCAGCGCGGCGGCGAAGTGCTGCTCGAGGAAGGCTCGCACACGCTGAGCTCGGAACTGGGCGGGATGGCGGCGCTCGCCGGGCTTTTTTACCGGACCCTGCCCGGAACGCGCGGACGCATGGATTTGAACGTGTTGCGCGAAAAAATCAAGCGCACGCACCGCAATCAGATGGGCACCGCGCTCGTATGGATGGAAAACACGCATAACCTCGCGAGCGGAGCCGTGCTGCCGCTCGGATACATGGCCGAAGTGCACAAACTCGCGCGAGACCACGGCGTTCCCGTGCATGTCGATGGCGCGCGTCTCTTCAACGCCGCCGCCGCGCTCAACACGAGCGCAAAAGAAGTCTCGCAGCACTGCGACAGCGTGTGCTTCTGCGTTTCCAAGGGCCTGTCGGCGCCGGTTGGCTCGGTCCTATGCGGAAGCCAGGATTTCATCGAGAAAGCCCGCGCGTTCCGCCGCATGGTCGGCGGCAACATGCGCCAGGCCGGTCCGCTCGCCGCCGCCGGCATCGTCGCGCTTGAGAATATGGTGGCGCGCCTGCCCGAAGATCACCGCACGGCGAAACGGCTTGCCGTGGGCCTGCACAAGATCGATGCAAGCATCGTTGACCCGGCACTGATCGAAACCAATCTCGTGCGCGCGAGCGTGCGCGCATGCGGGCGCCCGGCGGCCGAGCTGTCGAAAATGCTCGCGCAAAAAGGCGTGCGCGTAGCTCCGGGGGCGGGGCCGGAATTGCGCTTCGTCACCCACCGGCACATAAGTGAAGCCGATATCGACACGACGCTCGGCGCTTTTGCCGAAACCTGGAAAAACAAGTAAGCCGCTGACCGCCCCCGCGCCGGTGCCGCGCGTTTTTGCGGCGCCCGCGCCTGCTGCAAGTTCTGCCGTATGATGGCGTAGCCATGGAGAACGCGGACCTTCTGCTGTTGGCACGCGCGCAGTTCGGCCTCAACATCGGATTTCACATCCTGTTTCCGAGCCTGACCATTGCGCTCGGCTGGATTCTCCTGTTTTTCCGCATTCAGTACGCGCGCACGGGCGATGCGGCATGGCTCGCGACCTACAACCTGTGGACGAAAATATTCGCGCTGTCGTTCGCGATGGGCGTGGTGACCGGCATCGTCATGTCGTTCCAGTTCGGCACCAACTGGCCGGGCTTCATGCTCAAGGTCGGCAACATCGCGGGGCCGCTGCTTGCCTACGAAGTGCTGTTCGCTTTCTTTCTCGAAAGCACGTTTCTCGGCGTGATGCTGTTCGGCATGAAGCGCGTGCCGTCGTGGGTGCATATATTCTCCGCCGCCATGGTGGCGATCGGCACGACCCTCTCCGCCTTCTGGATACTGGCGCTGAACTCATGGATGCAGACGCCGACGGGCCACGTCATGGACGGCAACGTGCTCATCGCCGGCGACTGGTGGAATGTGATCTTCAACCCATCTCTGCCGTATCGCGTCACGCACATGCTGATTGCTTCAGGCCTCACCGCGGCGTTTTTTCTCATCGGGCTCTCGGCGTGGCGGCTGCTGCGCGCGGCCGCCGACGAGTCGGCGCGCTCGACGCTGCGCACCGGACTCTTGATCGCCGCGGTGCTGGTGCCGGTGCAGATTCAGGTGGGCGACCTGCACGGCCTGAACACGCTCGAGCACCAGCCGGCGAAGATCGCTGCGATCGAAGCGTTGTGGGAAACCCGCAGCGGCGCGCCGCTGGTACTGTTCGCAGTGCCCAACGAGGACACGCGCCGCAACGACTACGCGATAGAAATCCCGCGGCTGGCAAGCCTGATCCTCCGGCACGATGCCGACGGCGAGGTCAAGGGACTTGACGATTTCGCGCCCGATACTCCGCCCGTGCTGCCGGTATTCTTCGCATTCCGCGTGATGGTCGGCATCGGCGTGCTCATGCTGGTGCTCGCGTGGGGCGGCGTGTGGGTGACGCGCCGCGGCGCGCTGCCGCCGCGCTGGCTGCTGTGGACTTTCGCCGCGTTTACTTTCGCCGGCTGGATCGCGACGCTCGCCGGCTGGCTTACGACCGAGATCGGCCGCCAGCCGTGGCTCGTGACCGGCATCCTGAGAACCGCCGATGCCGTCGGCCAGGTGGCGGGTCCGCTGCTCGGCGCCAGCCTCACGGCTTATGTCATTACGTATGCCGTGATGCTGATCGCTTATATGGTCGTGCTTACGCACATGGCAGGCAAAGGCGCGAAGCCATGACCTTCGACCTGCCGCTCGTCTTCGCCGTGCTCATGGGCGCGGCGGTGCTGCTGTACGTCGTGCTCGACGGTTACGACCTCGGCGTCGGCATGCTGATGCCGGCGGCGAGCGCGCAGGAGCAGGAAGTGATGGTTGCTTCGATCGGGCCGTTCTGGGATGCCAACGAAACCTGGCTAGTCCTCGGCGTCGGCGTGCTGCTCGTCGCTTTTCCGCTCGCGCACGGCGAGATTCTCGCCGCCCTGTACCTGCCGGCCACGGTGATGCTCGTGGGCCTGATGCTGCGCGGCGTCGCCTTCGAATTTCGCGTCAAGGCCGACGGCTGGCACCGCCAATTATGGAACTGGCTCTTCTGGCTGGGCTCGTTCGTCGCCTCGTTCGCGCAGGGCCTGATGCTCGGCCGCTATGTCACCGGATTCGAACACGGGTTTCTCTATTACCTGTTTGCGCTGTTAACCGGGGCCGCGCTGTGCGGCGGCTACGTGCTGCTCGGCGCGACGTGGCTCGTGATGAAGACATCGGGCGAGCTGCAAGCCAAAGCTCTCGCGTGGACGCGCTGGGGTCTCGCGTGGGTCGCGCTGGGTGTTGCGCTCGTGAGCCTCGCGACGCCGCTAATCAGCGAGACGGTGCAGGCCAAATGGTTCGCCCAGTTTCCGTTCGTGCCGCGCAGTTACTGGCTGACTCTGCTGCCGCTCGCGACGCTCGCGGCCGGCATCTGGGTGTGGCGCGCGACCGGGCGGCTGAAAAAAGACGCCGCCGCGCCGGACTGGACTGCGTTCGCCGGCGCGATTTCAATTTTCGCGCTCGCGTTCGCCGGGCTCGCGTACAGCATATTTCCCTACGTGGTCATCGATCGCATCACGCTGTGGCAGGCGGCATCGCACCCGTCGGCGCTCAAGATGGTGCTGATCGGCGTCGGCGCTCGTGCTGCCGTTCCTGCTCGGCTATACGATATTCGCGCACCGCGTCTTTCGCGGCAAAGCGCAAGCCATACTGTACGAGTGAAGGTGCCGCCGCCTCGAATCGGCGGCTACAGGATGCGCTTGCGGATCTGGGTGACCGCGATCTCGGCGATGATGACGACCGCGAATATGGCGACGAGCACCATCGCGACCCGGTCCCACTGAAAGAGATTCATTGCGGTATCGAGCGCCATGCCGATGCCGCCCGCGCCGACCAGGCCCAGCACCGCGGACTCGCGCACGTTGATGTCCCAGCGGAACAGCGCGACCGACCAGAACGCCGGCTCGATCTGCGGCCAGTATCCTTTCGTCAGCACGGAAAACCACGGCGCGCCCACCGCCGTCAGCGCTTCTATCGTGCCTTTGTTCGCCTCCTCGAGCGCCTCGCCGATCAGCTTGCCGATAAAGCCGATCGAGCGAAATGCGATCGCCAGCGTGCCGGCCAGCGCGCCGGGCCCGAACACGGCGACGAACAGCAGCGCCCACACCAGCGAATTCACCGAGCGGCTCGAGACCAGCAGCAGCCGCGCGACGAAATTGAGCGGGCGGCTGGGCGTGATGTTGTGGGCCGCCATGACGCCGATGGGAAACGCCATGGCGACCGCGAGTATGGTGCCAAGGGTCGCGATGTGCAGCGTTTCGACCAGCGCTTCGTGCACGCCTTTGGGGTAATAGCTGAAAGCGACCGGCCACATGCGCTTCAGCAGGTCGGCCATCTGCTCGGGCGCATCGAGCATGAACTCCGGGATGACTTCGACCGAGCGAATCGAGGCGACAATAGCTATTACCATCCCCAGATACACCGCGAAGCGGGCGATGCGCTGCCCCGGCGTGAACCGCCGCCAGGTTCTGGCTTCGAGTGCTGCGGTGGTCACGGGCCTATTCCTCATCCACTTTGCCGCGCTCGAGAAAAATCGCGCGCACGCGGGTGGCCAGCAGTTCGCCGACGAAGATCAGGAAGATGATGGACAGCAGCATCGCGCACACGAAGTCGTAGTCGAAGCGCTGGAACGCGGCGAACAGTGCGCCGCCGATGCCGCCCGCGCCGACGATGCCGACCATCGTCGAGTTGCGCAGGTTGGAATCGAGCTGGTAGGTCGCAAAGCCGATGAAGCGCCCGAACACCTGCGGCAGCACGCCGTACGTGATCACGTTCATGAACGGCGCACCGGTCGCCCGCACGGCCTCGACCTGCTTTAGCGAAATCTCCTCGATCGCCTCGGCAAAGAGCTTGCCGATGAAGCCGATCGACGCGACCGTCAGCGCGGCGATGCCAGACAACGCGCCGAAACCGAGCGCCTTGACGAACACGATGGCGACGATGACCGGATGAAACGAGCGGCACAGCGCGATCAGCATGCGCGCGGGCCAGGTCACCCACAGCGGCATCAGGTTGCGCGCGGCCAGGAGACCGATCGGCAGCGACACGAGTATGCCCAGCGCCGAGGCGAGCACGGCGATCTCGATGCTTTCGCTAAGTCCCTTGAGCAGGATTTCCCAGCGCGAAAAATTCGGCGGGAACATGCGTCCGATAAAGCGCGCGCCGTTGTCGAGACCGATCATGAAGCGCGCCCACGTGAAGTCGAGCAGCGAGCACGCGTAGACGATGTATGCGGCCAGCAAGAGCCAGCCAGCGCGCGCCCACCAGTTCGGCGGGAACGCGATGCGCGCGGCCGCGGTGCTCATGGGCGCAGCCAGTCCTCGCCGCCGTAAATCGTCGTCAGGTGCACGTCGCTCAGCCCGGCCGGCGCGCCGTCATACACGACGCGGCCGCCGGACATGCCGATAATACGGTCCGCGAAGCGTCGCGCGAGCTCGACGTCGTGCATGTTGACGATGATCGGGACGCCCTTCGCAGTCCCGAGATCGCGCACCAGCGTCATTATCTCGACGGAAGTTTTCGGATCGAGCGACGAGGTGGGCTCGTCGGCGAGCAGCAGTTTCGGCTGCTGCATCACCGCACGCGCAATGCCCACGCGCTGGCGCTGGCCCCCGGACAGGCTGTCGGCGCGCTGGTTCGCGAAGCCCGCGAGGCCGACGACGTCGAGCAGGTCAAACGCCTCGTCGATATCGGTTTGCGGAAATTTGCGCAGCCATGCTTTGAGCGGCGTCACGTAGCCCAAGCGGCCGGTAAGCAGGTTTTCCATGACGGTCAGGCGCTCGACCAGGTTGTATTCCTGGAACACCATGCCGATGCCGCGGCGCGCCTCGCGCAGCGCGCGGCCCGACAGCGTGACGAGGTCGTGCCCCTGAAACAGGATGGAGCCGGCCGTCGGTTCGACAAGCCGGTTGATGCAGCGTATGAGCGTGCTCTTGCCGGTGCCGGAGGGGCCGATGACGGCAGTGAACCCGTGCGCGGCAAAGTCGAGACTGATGTCGCGCAGCACCGGCTTGCCGCGCGTGTATTCCTTGCTGAGATTCTTAATACTCAGCGCGGCAGCGGCATCCATCAGCGACTACTTCTTCGCCGCTTTCTCCTCGGCCGCTTTCTTGCGTGCCGCTTCCTCGCGCGCCGATTCTTTCTCGTAGGCGGCGCGGTTGAACGCCTCGCCCGAGCCTTCGGCGACTTTGCGCACGACTTCCCAGTCCTTCAGGTAAGTGACGGGGAAGAAGCGGTCGGCGCCGTCGAACGTCTTTTGCATTTCGGGCGTGAAGCGGTAATCGTAAAAGCACTTCAGCATCTGATCGCGGAACTTGGGCTCGAGATCGTGCGCGTAGGAAAACGACGAAGTCGGGAATTTCTGGCTGCGGTAAATGATGCGGTAATCGTCTTCCTTGATCTGGCCGCGCACGCCCATGCGATGGAACACGTCGGAGGCCACGGCCGCCGCGTCGTAATCGCCGGAGCCGACTCCCATGACCGAAGAATCATGCTTGCCCGAGAACAGTATCTTGTAGTCCTTGTCGGGCGTGAGTCCCTGCGGGGGAAACAATGCGAGCGGCGCCATGTGGCCGGAGTTAGACGATGGCGCGGTGTGCGCCAGTTTCTTGCCTTTGAGGTCCGCGAGCTTCTGGTAGGGGCTGTCCTTCTTGACGATCACGATCAGGTTATAGCCCTGGAATTCCTTCTCGTTGCCTTTGACCGCGAACGGCACCGCGCCGGCGATATTCACCGCAAACGCGGTCGGGCCGGTCGAGAATCCGCCGACGTGCAGCCGTCCCGAGCGCATGGCCTCGATCTCGGCGGCATTCGATTGAACCTGGAAAAACACGACTTTCTTGCTGGTGCACTTCGCGAGGTGATCGGTGAATGGACGGAACGCCTGCTCATAGACCGCGGGGTCTTCGACCGGCGTATAGGTGAACACCAGCGTGTTCGGCGTCTTGTAGCGCTTGGGATCTTTCGGCGTATCCGCGACGAGGTCTTTGTTTTCATCGCAGTACTGCGCATCGAGGTCGCCGCGATTCTTGCAGGCCTCGCCCTGGCCGTAAGCAACGCCCGCGAGCATCGCGAACATGGCGGTCAGCCCGATATGGGCCATCAAAGCGCGAATCTTCATTGGTTCCTCCGGGGGGAAACGCGACGCGATGCGTCGAGGTGCTGTCCATGCTTGTCTCGCATGTCGGGAGATACTCTACTGAGCGCGCCTGTCAGGGTCAAGCGATAACGGCCGGCGCGGCGTCAGCGCACGCGCTTGGCGGTGAAGCTTTCCTCGATTTGATCCTGAAAATAGCTGCCGGGCGAGGGCGCGTTCATCAGGCGCCGGTATATCTCCTCGGATACGCCCGTGTACTGGGTGATGCCGCCGTTCGAAAACTCGATTTCGAGCACGCGGCTGCGCGCATCGTAACCGGCCGAGCGGATGTTGCTCGCATTGAGCCGCTTGCGTTCCATATCGCCTCCTCGCGGTAGCAGAGCGCCTATTTTAATGCGTCGCGCGCAATGCCATCGAGCAGCTTGCCGACCTCGCGCAAGGCCTGCATCGAGCGCGGCGACCCCGTGGCGAGCGGCTTGCGATAGACGACATACACGCGGTCGGGCTCGCCGGGCACCACGTAGAGCGCAATCGCATACGGGCAAAACACGAGATTGCGCGGGTCGGCCTCCATCGTCGCGCGGGAGACAGCCGCGCTGCAAAATTCGATGACGTCGGCCTTGAGATAAATGCGGCGGTCGCGTCCGATGTCCTTGCCGGTGCGCTCGAGCATGGCGCCCACGCGGGACGTGTGATCGATGACCAGGCCGCGGTTCTCGACCGCCGCGATCACGCGCTCCTTGACCTCTTCGTAGTCGCCCTTGACGGACTGCACGGTCACGCCGGGCATGGCGGCACGCGATTCCGCGCAAGTTCAGGCACAACGTGACAAGCACGAAAGCCACCAGCATTTGACGGTTCATGAGGCTCCCCTGCAACGGCTGGAGTCGGCTATTCGATTGGATTACACTGGCGGATGTCATAAAGCCGCCTGCCGGCCCGGCGTGGCACTCTTAGTATATCCGCAAGCCGCCGGGCATTGCGCAAGTGGCAGGGAGCTGACTATGTTGAATCGATGCCTGTTGATTTCAGCTCTGGCGCTCGCCGGTTCTGGCGCGCTGGCCGCCGAGCAAACCTCGCCGGCGCGCGCGGTGTTCGCCGCGAGCTGCCTGCAGCTCGCGATGGCGATGAGCCTGCAAGGCGACATGCAAAAACGCTTTGTCGACGAATGCGTGCGCTCGAAAGAGACCGTAAACAACAAAGGCGCGCCGACGGGTCCGTTCGAAGCGCACCCGGCCTGTTAAAACCGCTGGGCAAAAAACAAGGGCGCCGCGATCAGTGCGGCGCCCTTCATACGTACGGCGGCGGTTAATTTAGGAGCGAGTTGCCATCGGGAAAGGCCAGGCGCCGGGGATCGAAATCGGTTGCACGAGCGCCGGGGCCGCGGCGGGCTTGACCGGCGCAGCCCGTTTGGCGGCAGGTTTTTTCCTGGCTGCCGCTTTTTTCGCGGGCGCGGCTTTTTTGCGCGCGGCCGGCTTGATTTTTTTCTTCGCGGCGGGCCGGCGCGCGGCCTTGGCTTTGCGGGCGACGGATTTTTTCTTTTTCGCGGCGGGCTTTCTTCCAGCGGGTTTCTTCACGGCGGTTTTTTTCTTCGCTGGTTGGCGTTTCTTCGCTTTAGCCATCTCCTGCCCTCCTGTTAAGTGTTAAAACGCACAGCACCGTTGTCGGCCGCGGACGGCGCTTGCGCTGTCTGAACCAGACCAGCTGGCGACCCGACGGCCGCCTTAATGCTATCACCGCCCGCGGCGCGAGTCCGCGGGCCGCGCAGCCTGCCCTAGTGCAAAGCCGACTGGGCTTTGCTGGCCAGATCGCGGTACAGCTTTTCCGGATCCAGCTTGATGCCGCCTTCCCAGGTCACCGTGTTCTCGACCGGGTCGACTTCAACCCGGTTGAACGTGTCGATGTCGCACAACATCCGGAAATACTGGGTGTGCACGAGGTCGCCGAGATAGACGTGGCCTTCCAGCCCGTCGTTGAAGCGCAACCACAATGTGTAGTTGTCCTCGGCCCGACATTCGGTGATGGTATGCAAGCGGCGTCTGTTTCTAGGGTATCTCTTGGCTAGTAAGCTTAATCCCAACTGAGCGCACCTCCCGTTTGATATTCAATCACACGTGTTTCGAAGAAATTGCGTTCCTTCTTGAGGTCTATCATTTCCGACATCCACGGAAACGGGTTGGTCGCGCCTTCGAACATCGCGTCGAGGCCGATCTGCTGGCAGCGGCGGTTCGCGATATAGCGCAGGTATTCCTTGAACATCGGGGCGTTCAGCCCGAGCACGCCGCGCGGCATGGTGTCCTCGGCGTAGCGGTACTCGAGATCGACTGCCTTGCGCATGATGTCGTGAATCTCGGCGCGAAATTCCGCCGTCCACAAATGCGGATTTTCCATCTTGATCTGGTTGATGAGATCGATGCCGAAATTGCAGTGCATCGATTCGTCGCGCAGGATGTATTGATACTGCTCGGCGGCGCCCGTCATCTTGTTCTGACGGCCAAGCGCGAGGATCTGGGTGAACCCGACGTAGAAGAAGAGTCCCTCCATGACGCACGCGAACACGATCAGGCTTTTCAGGAGCTTCTGGTCGTTTTCCTGGGTGCCGGTCTTGAACTGCGGGTTGGTCAGCGTGTCGATGAAAGGGATCAGGAATTCATCCTTGTCGCGGATCGACGAAACCTCGTGATAAGCGTTGAACACCTCGCCCTCGTCGAGACCCAGGCTCTCGACGATGTACTGATACGCGTGGGTGTGGATCGCCTCCTCGAACGCCTGGCGCAGCAGGTACTGGCGGCACTCGGGCGCCGTGATATGGCGGTAGGTGCCGAGCACGATGTTGTTGGCGGCGAGCGAATCGGCAGTCACGAAGAAGCCCAGGTTGCGCTTGATCAGACGGCGCTCGTCGTCCGTCAGGCCGTTGGGATCCTTCCACAGCGCGATGTCGCGGCTCATCTGGATTTCCTGCGGCATCCAGTGGTTCGCGCACGCCGACAGATACTTTTCCCACGCCCATTTGTATTTGAACGGCACCAGCTGGTTGACGTCGGTCTGGCCGTTGATGATGCGCTTGTCGGCAACATTCACCCGGCGCATTTGCGCCGGCGCAGATGGCGCAAGCGCTGCGAGCGCAGCCGCAGTGTCCTGCGGCAATGCATCTGATTGAACCGCTGCCTGCAACCCGGCTGCGAGGCCGGCCCCCTGAGTCGTGCTTTCTTCGAATTGCAACATGCTAAAACTCCTTTATTGATTTTGTGGGTGGACGACGATCAACAGCTGGCGTGCCCTTTGGCGGTTTTATGGGTGGGCACGCTTGGTTGCTCTGTGTCTGACCTCTGCGTTGTTTGATGTTCGCGCTCCCGCTACTGGCAGGATTCGCATTCCGGGTTGTCTATCGAGCAAAACTTGGCGTCCGTCGCGGGCGCCGCGGCGATCCCGCCGTCGGAGGGCACCGCGTTGAGCGCGCCGGTCTTGCCGGTGGATTTCTCGACGTGCGTCGCGCCCATCGTGCGCAGGTAGTACGTCGTTTTCAATCCGCGCAGCCACGCGAGCTTGTACGTCTCGTCGAGCTTCTTGCCCGACGCGCCCGCCATGTAGATGTTCAGCGACTGCGATTGATCGATCCACTTCTGCCGCCGCGCCGCGCATTCGACCAGCCACTTCGGCTCCACTTCGAACGCCGTGGCATACAGGCTGCGCACTTCCTGCGGTATGCGGTCGATCTTGGCGAGCGTGCCGTCGAAGTATTTGAGGTCGGAGATCATCACCTCGTCCCACAGGCCGAGCTTCTTCAGATCCTCGACCAGGTACTCGTTGGCCACGGTGAATTCGCCCGACAGGTTGGATTTCACGTACAGGTTCTGGTACGTGGGCTCGATGCACTGCGAAAGCCCCGTGATGTTGGCGATGGTCGCCGTCGGCGCGATCGCGATGCAGTTGGAATTGCGCATGCCGACCTGCTTGATGCGCTTCCTGAGCGTGTCCCAGTCGAGGCTCGACGACATGTCGGCCTCGACATAGCCGCCGCGCTCTTCGGACAAGAGCTTCAGCGACTCGTGCGGGAACACGCCTTTGTCCCACAGCGAGCCCTTGAACGTCGAATACGGGCCGCGCTCTTCGGCGAGGTCGGCCGACGCCGCATAGGCGGTGTAAGCGATCGACTCCATCGAGCTATCCGAGAAATCGACTGCGGCTTGCGAGCCGTACGGAATGCGCAGCATGTGCAGGCAGTCCTGGAAGCCCATGATGCCGATGCCGACCGGACGGTGCTTGAAGTTGGAATTGCGCGCCTTGTTGACCGAGTAGTAGTTAAGGTCGATCACGTTGTCGAGCATGCGCATCGCGGTGCCGACCGTGCGCTTCAACTTTTCGAGATCGAGCTTGCCGGTCGCAACGTCGAGATGGGCGGGCATGTTGACCGAGCCCAGGTTGCACACCGCGATTTCGTCTTCGTTGGTGTTCAACGTGATCTCGGTGCACAGGTTCGAGCTGTGCACGATGCCGACGTGGCTTTGCGGCGAGCGGATGTTGCACGGATCCTTGAACGTGATCCACGGGTGGCCCGTCTCGAACAGCATCGTCAGCATCTTGCGCCAGAGCTGCGCCGCGGGAATTTTCTTGAAGAGCTTCAGTTCGCCCTTGACGGCCTTCGCTTCGTAGTCGAGGTAGGCGATCTCGAACGCCTTGCCGAATTTGTCGTGAAGATCGATGACGTCGGATGGCGAAAACAGCGTCCATTCGCCGTTCTCCATCACGCGCTTCATGAACAGATCCGGAATCCAGTTGGCGGTGTTCATGTCGTGCGTGCGCCGGCGGTCGTCGCCGGTGTTCTTGCGCAACTCGAGGAATTCCTCGATGTCGAGGTGCCACGTTTCAAGATACGAGCACACCGCTCCTTTGCGCTTGCCGCCCTGGTTGACCGCGACGGCCGTATCGTTGACCACTTTGAGGAACGGCACGACGCCCTGCGATTTGCCGTTGGTGCCCTTGATATGGGCGCCGAGCGCACGCACCGGCGTCCAGTCGTTGCCGATGCCGCCCGCGTATTTCTGCAGCATCGCGTTTTCCTTGATCGCCTCGTAGATGCCGTCGAGATCGTCGGCGACCGTCGTGAGGTAGCAGCTCGCAAGCTGCGAGCGGCGCGTCGCGGAATTGAACAGCGTCGGGGTCGAGCTCATGAAGTCGAACGACGAGAGCACGTTGTAGAACTCGATGGCGCGCGCTTCGCGCTGGTCTTCCGGCTCGTTCAATGCGAGCCCCATTGCGACGCGCATGAAAAACGTCTGCGGCAATTCGATGCGCGTGCCCTGCACGTGCAGGAAATAGCGGTCGTACAGGATCTGCAAGCCCAGGTAGCCGAACTTGAAATCGCGCTTGGAATCGAGCGCCGCGCCAAGACTCTTCAGATCGTAGTTGCCGATGCGCTCGTCGAGCAATTCGGCGTCGATGCCCTTCTTGATCAGCAACGGAAAGACTTCGGCGTAGCGTGTCTTCATGTCGGCCTGCGTCAACTCCTCGCCGACGGTCTCCAGGCGCAGCGAATGCAGGAGCAGGCGCGCCGTGACATAGCTGTACGCGGGATCTTTCTCGATCATGGCGCGCGCCGACAGGATCAGCGACTTGCGCACTTCGTCGACCGGCACGCCTTCGTACAAATCTTTCAGCGTCGCCTGCATGATGACGTCAGGGTCGACGTTGCGGCCGAGACCTTCGCACGATTCCTGCACGAGCGCGGCGACCTTGGCGAGGTCGAGCGGCCGCACCTTGCCCTGGTCGGTAACGTTGATCGTGGGATGCGCCGCGACGGCTTCGGCGTGAGCTGCGCGCTGCTTCGCGCGCTCCTGCGTGCGCTGCTCACGATAGAGCACGTACGAGCGTGCAACTTCGTGCTCGCCCGAACGCATTAGCGCGAGCTCAACCTGATCCTGGATATCTTCGATGTGAAACGTGCCGCCGCTCGGCTGCCGGCGCATCAATGCGCCGACCACCATCTCGGTCAGCTTGGAAACCATCTCTCTGACGCGCGCGGACGCGGCGCCCTGACCACCATTCACCGCGATGAACGCCTTGGTCAGTGCGATGGAAATCTTCGATGGTTCGAAACCGACCACGGCGCCGTTGCGGCGAATGATCTTGTATTCGCTATAGCGGGATTGCATGGCATCCGTGGCTTCTTCGGCGGCAAATTTCACGCTGGAATCAGGCACGGGGGTGTGGGTGGATAACTGCATGGATTCTCTCCTTAACCGTTCATTTCTTTGATTTTTTCTGCGGTGTGGCCGGTCACCACACGCAGCCCCTTAAAAACCACTATATATAGTGTCAAAACTGGAACTTCGAACTAATTCTAGTGGCTAGGTTTGGAGAGTGCAATAGCTTTTTAAGGTTTTTTTACCCCCTAGTAATCACTTGCAAAATCGTGCGGATAGCATTGTTGCAGCAAGGAAAAATCTGATTAAAAAATGAGCAGAAAAAGACCGCAAACGGCGTCAAATCGACGTTTGGCCTCGCGCGTGTTGCAGTGCAAAAAGTACTTTGACGCAGGCAAAATTGGCGCAAAGCCACGCGCGCCGCGCCAAAGGAATTTTTGGCGCGAGTGTGAATTAATTCACGTTCCGATTTTTAGCCGAATTTGCTTGGCGGACGCGCGTGCAAAAGCGCGTCGGTGGACGCGGTCCGGGCCGACTATTTACCGATGAGACGGCGCAAGCGCTGCCAGTCGAAGCACGGCCCGGGATCCGTTTTGCGCGCGGGGGCAATATCCGAGTGGCCGACGATTTCGAGCGCGCCATAAGCACGCTGCAAGGCGGTTATGAGTGGCGCGAGTTCGGCATACTGAATATCCGCGAAAGGCTGGTCGTCGGCGCCTTCGAGCTCGACGCCGACTGAAAAGTCATTGCACCGTGAGCGCCCGCGCCACGCCGATTCACCCGCATGCCACGCCCGTTTCGCGCAAGGCACAAACTGGATCAGCTCGCCGTCGCGACGCACGAGAAAATGCGCCGACACCCTGAGCTGCGCAATGGTGGCGTAATAGGGATGCGCAGACGGATCGAGGCGATTCATGAAGAGATCGATGATGCCGTCGCCGCCGAACTCGCCGGGCGGCAGGCTGATGTTGTGAATGACGAGGAGTTCGGGCGCGGCGCCCGCGGGCCGCTCGTCGCAATTCGGCGACGGCAGAAACCGGATTCCCGCGGCGACGCCGTCTGTATCCAGCTTCAATGGCATTGCGAGTGCAGACTCGAATTCGGCATCGGGATGGACGGGCGAGACCGCGGCCCTCTGCAGTTCGCGTCGGCGAACGTGCGAGTGTCGCCGCTAGTTGATGCCCAGGCGCTCCATGCGGTAGCGCAGCGCCCGAAACGTGATGCCGAGCAGCTTCGCGGCGGCAGTACGGTTGAACCGCGTCTGCTCGAGCGCTTTCAGGATGGCCTCCTTCTCGACGCTATCGAGATGCTCCTGCAATGGCAGCCCGCTGCGGTCGACTGGTACCGCGTCGCCCGCGGCCGGCGCTGTCAATTGCAAGTCCTCGACCTCGATCTGCTCGCCCGCGCATAGCGCGAGCGCGCGCTCGAGGATGTTTTCGAGCTCACGCACGTTGCCCGGAAACTGGTAGTCGCGCAGCGCGGCCACCGCGCCCGCGGACAGCCCCGGCGCGGCAGCGCTGCCGTCTTCGCCGACGCTGTTGCGCAGTATCTCGCGCGCGAGCACCGCGATGTCATCGCGCATTTCACGCAACGCGGGCATGCGCAGCTCGATCACGTTCAACCGGTAATAAAGATCCTGGCGGAACTTGCCGTCCTTCACCGCGTCGCCCAGGTGGCGGTGGGTCGCGCTGATGATGCGCACGTCGACGTTTTCCTCGCCGGTCGAGCCCACTTTGCGCACCTTCTTCTCCTGGATCGCGCGCAGCAATTTAACCTGCATCTGGATCGGCAGGTCGGCGACTTCGTCGAGAAACAGCGTGCCGCCATTGGCCGCCTGAAAAAAACCCTCGCGGTCCTGGTCGGCGCCGGTAAACGCGCCTTTCTTGTAGCCGAAAAACTCGCTTTCCATCAGGTTCTCGGGGATTGCGCCGCAATTCACCGGCACGAACGGCGCTTCGCGCCGTGGACCTTTCAAGTGCATCAGGCGCGCCGCAAGCTCTTTGCCGCAACCCGACTCGCCGCTGATATGCACGGGCGCCTGGCTGCGCGCGAGCTTGTCTATCATCTGGCGCGTCTGCTGCATCAGCGCCGAGTCGCCGAGCAGGACCGGAAATGAACCCGTCTCCAGCTCTTTGTCGTCGCTTTTCCTCGCTTGATTGGCGCGCGGCAGCTTCAGGGCCGAGAGCACCAGCGCGCGCAATTGGCTCAGCGAGACCGGTTTCGCCAGGTAGTCGAAGGCGCCCGCCTTCAATGCGGCCACCGCATTCTCTGCGCTGCCATGCGCCGTGATCACTGCCACTGGCGTGCTCGCATAGTTCTGGCCGACGTGCTCGAGCAGCTTCAATCCGTCGCCGTCCGGCAGCCGCATATCCGTCAGGCACAAATCGTAGCCGTGCTTTTGCATCAGCTGAGTCGCCTCGAACTCGCCCGCGGCGCAATCGGTGTCGAGCCCCATGCGCTGCAGCGTGAGGCTCAAGAGCTCGCGAATATCGGCCTCGTCGTCGACGATCAGTACGCGGCTTTTATTCATTTTGTTTTATCACTCCCTGACACAGCACCGTAAACTGCGCCCCCGCGGGGGTTTCGATGAACTCCAGCTTGGCATCGTTGGCCTCGCACACTTCGCGCGCGAGGTAAAGCCCAAGACCGGTGCCGCTGCTGACCGTGGTGAAGAACGGCTCGAACAGCTGGTTGCGCAGCGCCGGGGGCACGCCTGGCCCGTCGTCTACCACGTCCAATTTTACAATGGTCCCGCCGCCGATCAAATCGACGGCGATGCGGATGCTCGCCTCGCCGCCGCGGCAATGCCGCAGTGCGTTGCGGCAGAGATTCCACATCACCTGATTCAGATTGCTGCGATCGAACGTGACTTCGGTGTCGACCGCCAGCTCGAGCGCGATCAGGGAAGCGGGCTTTTTTTCGATCTGGCAGAACTGCTCGACGAAAGTTTTCAGATAGTCGCCCACCAGGAAAACCTCGCGATGCGCGCGGTCGCCGCGATTGAGCTTCAACACGTCGTTGACCATGCGGTCGAGCCGCTTCGCATTGTCGTGAATGATCGTCAGCAATCTTGTCACCGTGTCGTTAAGCGCGGGCTCTTCCTGCAGAAGTTCGGTGGCATGGCTGATCGCTGACAGCGGATTGCGCACCTCGTGCGCGATATTCGCGGTAAGCCGCCCCAGTGCCGCGAGCTTCAGCTGGCGCGCCTGGGATTGCACGCGACTGATGTCCTCGAGAAAAATTACCGCGCCGACGTTGCGGCTGCGGCCGACCGGCACGAAACGCGCGTTGATCTTGTTGTTCTGCACCACGGTGTCCAGCGGGTTGAAGGCGACGACCGGATTTTTGCGCCATTGGTCGAGCCGGGATGCCAGCGCGGGCGCGTAGCTGCGCAGCGTCTGCTCGCGTCTATGCTCGTGCAAGGGGCCGAGCATTTCCTCGACGCGCGCATTGTGCTGGCGGATCACCCCATGCTCGTCGACCACCAGCACGCCGTCCTGCATGTCCTGGATCACGAGCTGGCTCACTTCGGCCATGCTGGCGAGATCGATTTCGCGCTGGGCAACGAGCTGCTCAGTCGCGACCAGATATTTCGCCAGCGTATGCGCGACCCACGCGGTGGTGAAGTAGCCGATGCTGAGCAGTCCGGCCTGCAAGTACTGCGTGGTCTGGCCGTTGTAGAGCAGGACCTGGAGCGTGTGCTCGATCAGCACCGCGATGCTCGCGAGCGCCGCGTAGAACAACGTGAGCCGGCCGCGGCTGATGAGGCCGGCGGCCGCCAGGCCCGACAGCAGCAGCAGGCCCAGGCCGCTCGATATACCGCCGCTCGCGAACATCAGCACGACGATAAAGACGATGTCCGCGCTGACCTGCACGCCGAGCTGCACGTGAAAATGGCGGCGCGATGCGATGACGACGAAACACAGCAGGCTGAACAGCACGTACGCCGCGGCGGTGTAAACGAAGAGCTCGAACTCCATCGAGCCGAACGTGAGCTGGCGGCCGAATATCGCCGGGACCGACAGCAGCAGCAGCGCGACGATGAAACGATAACCGTTGAACAGAAATAGCGAGCGCCAGTAGGAGTCCGGGGGATCGCCGGACGCCGGCTGCGCGGCCGCGCCCAGGGTGGGAGCCGGCGGCCTCAGCACGAAAGAGAGTACCGACATCGTTCAGCGATGCAGCCGCAGATGGTCTTCACTGCAGAAAAAATTACCGCCACTTGCGTGGCTTTCGCTGCGCGGCAGGTGCACGCCGCAGTGCGTGCACCGGACCATATCTTCGGCCGCCGGCGGGCGCGGTGCCTGATCGCGACGGCGCGCTTTGGCGAGGTTCTTTAGCACCACCCACACGATGACGATGGCCAGCACCAGGAAAATCAGTTTGCCCAAGTGATCCCTCGCAAGCGTGTGCCTCCCCAAAAGCGGTAGTTTGCATCACGCGCACTGCCCCGTCGAGGCGGAGCATCACAGCGTTGGCCATGCGCAGCGCGGCCGGCGCGCCAACGGCCGCGCACCGGCAGCACGATAATGGTTGGTGGTGATTGACCGAAATGGTCGGGGTGAGAGGATTCGAACCTCCGACTCCTGCGTCCCGAACGCAGTACTCTACCAGGCTGAGCTACACCCCGATTTGCTGCGCTCCAACTACAAGGGGCACGTGTTGCGTGCCCCTCGCGCCATTAATTACAGTGTTATGCGCTGTCAGTAGTTGCGTGTTACCGCAAAGTCCGCCAATTGTAGCAAAGATTCGCGGTAAGTCGAACCTGGCAGTATCGCGAGCGCGGCACCCGCCGCGCGCGCCTCCGCCTCGGCCTGCCGACGCGTATAGTCGAGCGCGCCGCTGCGCTGGATCGCGGCGATCACCTGTTCGAGCTCGTCGAGTCCGCCCTCCTCGATGGCTTTCCGGATCAGCGCGGCTTCGGCCGCATTGCCGTGCTTGATCGCGTAAATCAACGGCAGCGTCGGCTTGCCCTCGGCGAGATCGTCGCCAACGTTTTTGCCCGTGGCCTTGTTATCGCCCGAGTAGTCGAGCACGTCGTCGATCAGCTGGAACGCGGTGCCCAGGTGCATGCCGTAATTGGCCATCGCACTTTCGAACGCTGCATCGGCCCCGCCGAGGATCGCGCCCAGGCGCGTCGCCGCCTCGAACAATTTCGCGGTCTTGTAACGTATCACCTGCAGGTACGCGTGCTCGTCGATCGCGGGGTTGTGGCAGTTCATCAGCTGCAGCACTTCGCCCTCGGCGATGACGTTGGTCGCGTCGGCCAGCACCTGCATAACGCGCATGTTGTTGACCTCGACCATCATCTGGAACGCGCGTGAATAGACGAAATCGCCGACCAGCACGCTGGCGGCATTGCCGAACAGCGCATTCGCGGTCGGCGTTGCCCCGGCGCAGTTCGGACTCGTCGACGACGTCGTCGTGCAGCAGGGTGGCCGTGTGGATGAACTCGACCACTGCCGCGAGCTCATGGTGCTGGGTCCCGCGATAGCCGAATGCGCCGGCAGACAGGATCACCAGCGCCGGCCGCAGCCGCTTGCCGCCGCTGCCGACGATGTATTCGGCGACTTCGCGTACCAGCGCGACGTCGGAGGCCAGACGGCGGCGGATAACCGCGTCCACCGCCCGCATATCGTCGGCAATCAGGTCTTGAATGAAGGGAACGGACATCGGCCTGCAGTGAGAGAATGAGAGAATGGCGCCGCCCGCTGCTCCGGCTTAAAAAACGGCCGGTCAGGCACGGCAGCGATGCTGGCAAGTCGCTCATTTTACTATGCTTTGACTGAAAAATCGCACTTGGGTATAATGCGCGGTTTTCCGAATCCGGCTTGCCAGCGGCGCTTCCAGTCAGTAAAGGGTCAAATCATGTATGCGGTCATCAAAACCGGCGGCAAGCAGTACCGCGTCGCCTCCGGCGACAAACTAAAAATCGAACAGCTCGCGGCTGACGTCGGTTCCGAAATCGTCATCGATCAGGTACTGATGGTCGCCGACGGCGACAACGTGTCGCTCGGCACCCCGCTCGTCGCCGGCGCGTCGGTAACCGCAAAAATCGTGTCCCACGGACGCGGCGACAAGGTGCACATCTTCAAGATGCGCCGCCGCAAGCACTATCGCAAGTCGCAGGGTCACCGCCAGAATTACACCGAGATCGAAATTCTCGGCATCGCAGGATAAGGAGCACCGACTACCATGGCACATAAAAAAGCAGGCGGCAGTTCCCGTAACGGCCGCGACTCGAACTCCAAGCGCCTCGGCGTCAAAGCCTACGGCGGCGAACTGATCAATGCCGGCAGCATCATCGTGCGCCAGCGCGGCACCCAGGTGCACCCGGGCGTGAATGTCGGCATCGGCAAAGACCACACGCTGTTCGCGCTGGTCCCAGGCACCGTCCAGTTTGCGATCAAGGGCTCGGCCAAGAAAAGAACCGTCAGCATCGTTCCCGCAGCATAAAGAGGCTGCTGACGCATTAAAAAGCCCTGCCGATGCGCAGGGCTTTTTTGTTTCTCCGTCGCGCTTTGCAATTGATATCGTTACCCACCAACCGAAACATCAAGAGCGCTCTACCGGCATGAACTCATCCCTTCTCAATATCGCGTGTCGCGCAGATTTCGCGCAACTTGCAGCCGTGCGACTATGAAATTCATCGACGAAGCCACGATCGAAGTGCACGCCGGCAAAGGCGGCGACGGCTCCGCGTCGTTCCGGCGCGAGAAGTTCGTGCCGCGCGGCGGGCCCGACGGCGGCGACGGCGGGCGCGGCGGCAGCATCTTTGCAGTCGCCGACCGCAACATAAACACGCTGGTCGACTACCGTTTCGCGCGCATCCATCGCGCCAAAAACGGCGCGGCAGGCATGGGCTCGGACTGCAATGGAAAATCGGCCGACGACGTCATTTTGCGCGTGCCGGTCGGCACCGTAATCAGCGATTTCGAGACCGGTGAATTCATCGCCGATCTTGCGAGCCACGAGCAAAAGATGCTGATTGCCAAAGGCGGCGACGGTGGCCTGGGCAACCTGCATTTCAAATCGAGCACCAATCGCGCGCCGCGCCAGTTCACGCGCGGCAAGCCGGGCGAATCGCGCAAGCTCAAGTTCGAGTTGAAGGTGCTCGCCGACGTCGGTCTGCTCGGCATGCCCAACGCGGGCAAATCGACCTTCATCCGGGCGGTCTCGGCCGCGCGCCCGAAGGTCGCGGACTATCCGTTCACCACGCTGCATCCGAATCTCGGCGTCGTGCGCGTCGACGACAATCGCAGCTTCGTGATCGCCGACATTCCAGGCTTGATCGAAGGCGCGGCCGAAGGCGCGGGCCTGGGCCATCAGTTCCTGCGCCACCTCGCGCGCACCCGCCTCCTGCTGCATATCGTCGACATCGCGCCCTTCGACGCGGCAACGGATCCGGTCGCCGAAGCGCGCGCGATCGTCAACGAACTGAAAAAATACGACGAGGCGCTGTTCGATAAGCCGCGCTGGGTGGTGCTGAACAAGGTCGACCTTCTCGCGGCCGACGAGCAGGCGCAACGCGTGCAGCAGTTCCTGGCGGATTTTGGCTGGCGCGACAAAAGCTTTATTATTTCGGCCTTGAGCGGCGCGGGCTGCAAGGAGCTCATTTACGCAATCATGGCGCACCTGGATGCGACGCGCGAGCCGGCGACCGCGGACGAGGATGCCGCAGCCGACCGTGATTCCGCGAATTCCTGAATCCGGTCCCCGTCCACTATGGCTCGAAATGACATGACCAGCGAACTCGCCAAAGCCGGGCGCCTCGTCGTAAAAGTCGGCAGCAGCCTGGTCACCAATCAGGGCCAGGGGCTGGACCACGCGGCGCTCGCGCGCTGGGTCGCCCAGATCGCCGAACTGCGCAAGCTGCGGCCGCGAGGTCCTGCTGGTCTCGAGCGGGGCCATCGCGGAGGGCATGCAGCGCCTGGGCTGGAAGCTGCGTCCGAGCGCGGTGCACGAACTGCAGGCCGCGGCGGCAGTCGGGCAGATGGGACTGGTCGAAGCGTACGAGTCGTGCTTTCGCGAGCATTCGCTCATCACGTCGCAAATTCTGCTCACCCATGAGGACATGGCCGACCGCAAGCGCTACCTGAACGCGCGCTCCACGCTGCGCACGCTGCTCGATCTGGGCGTGATCCCGATCATCAACGAGAACGACACGGTCGCGACCGACGAGATTCGCGTCGGCGACAACGACACGCTGGGCGCGCTCGTCACCAACCTGGTCGAGGCCGATGTGCTGGTCATACTCACCGACCAGGCCGGGCTTTTTTCGGCGGATCCGCGCAAGGACCCGCGGGCGACGCTGCTTGGCGAAGTGGACGCCGGCGATCCGGCGCTTGAAAAAATGGCCGGCGGCGCCGGCAGCACGATCGGGCTCGGCGGCATGCTCACCAAGGTGCTCGCGGCCAAGCGGGCCGCCCGCAGCGGCGCGCACACGATCATTGCGTCGGGTCACGAAGAAAACGTGCTGGTGCGGCTCGCGCGTGGCGAGCGCATCGGCACCTTGCTTAAAGGCGCGGACCCAGACCCTGGCCGCGCGCAAGCAATGGCTCGCCGATCACCTGCAGGTGCGCGGCAAGTTGATGCTGGATGCGGGGGCGGTCAAGGCGCTGCGCGAGCAGCGCAAGAGCCTGCTGCCGATCGGCGTGTTCGATGTGACGGGCGAGTTCGAGCGCGGCGAAGCGGTCGGCTGCTGCGATCCGGACGGCAATGAAATCGCGCGCGGGCTGGTCAATTACAGCGCCGTCGAAACCCGCCGCATACTGAAAACGCCGTCGAGCGAGATCGAAGCCAAACTGGGCTATGTCGACGAGCCGGAACTCATCCACCGCGACAACCTCGTCCTGCTTTAAGCCGGCAGCGCGGGCCCGCGCCGTTAGCGACGGTTGCTGCTGCGCGGCGGCTGGCCGTAGGGCACGCCGTATTTGAAGCGGTTAATCGCGTCCTTGACGGACGCAATCGGGGCGCCGTCCGGGCAGAAATAACTCGCATACAGCACGCCGTGCTGGCGGTTCACGTCCTGATAGCGGATCTTGCGCCAAACGGGCGCGCGCGCGTTCGACCACGTGCCGTCGCGGCGGCCGAACGCGTAAGCCTTTTGCTCGGTGGTGTCGCAGCGGATGGCTTCGTAAGAAACATTTTCGCCGCCGCCGGGCGTTTTGACGACCAGCGTGTAACGCACCGTCCCGTCGTCGTCGATCGAAATCGAATCGGCATCGACGAAAAACCGGTTGGAATTTGCCGCACTCGGATCGAACTGAAGCAGGCTGCCGTCTTTGGGAAACGGCGGCAGCTTGACCTCGCGTTCGATGAACTCCTTTTTCTCCGCATCGTCGTCGCCGGGGAAGATACTCACAGGCTGTGCGGATGCCATCAGCGGGGCGATGAGCGCGCACGACGCAAGCGATGTCAGCCAGCGGCGTCTCATGTCAGTTCCGTAAATCGCCGGCCAACGACGACCTGACCGCAAGCGGCACGCGGTCGATTTGCGCCGTATAAGCGGGATGCGCGACGCCGATCGCCAGATCGCCGTCTGCGCGCAGCGCCGCTATCATCGGCGGCGTCAATTCGAAGCGCAGAAAGTGCACGGCGGACGTTTTCTCGTCGTTCGAGCGATCCATGTCTTCGTCGGCAATTGCGTAGACACGCGCATGGCCCGCCACTTCGATCCAGACCTTGTCCTCGATGCCGCGCAGCACCGCGAGTTGCGCCTGGCGCTCGGCGACGTCCGGATATTCGATCAACATCGTCGCCTTCCAGTTGCTGCCGTCGGGAATCAGCGGATCGTAGGCGGCAAGCTCGTCGCGGATGCCCTCTTCCTCGAATATACGCTCGACGCGCAGCATCTCCTGAACCTGATAACGGATCGTGAGCTCGTCCTCGAATATTAGCGTCAGATGCTCGCCGAGCGCCACCGTGCGATCCTTTTTGTGAGCAAGCACGCGCGCGCGAAAATCCTTGCGCGCCTTCGCGTACGCTTCGAGCGTCATCAGGGTGTCAGGATCGATGTGGGACATTTGAGAGTCCTGGCATGTTACTTACAAACCGTACGCGATGCGCAGCAAAGCAAGCGGATGCTCCTTCTGCGCGCGCGATTCGCCGATGCCCTGCTGGATATGGCGGCCGGCGATCGGGCAATCCGAGCTCACGTAATCCGGATCGGTCGCCGCCATTTGCCGGAACACCGGGCGGCCGATTTTCATCGATTGCGCAAAAAACTCGGTTTTGACGCCCCAGGTGCCGTCATGCCCGGAGCAGCGCTCGACGGTGTTGAACTCGGTTCCGGGCACCAGCGAGAGCATTTCGCGGGTCTTCTGTCCGACGTTCTGCACGCGTGAATGGCAGGGGATGTGATACGACACCTTGCCGAGTGCGTGCTTGAAATCGGTTTTGAGCAGCCCATCCTTGTTGCGCATCACGAAGTACTCGAACGGATCGAACATTGCCGCCTGCACCGCCTGGACGTCCGCATCCTCCGGAAACATGAGCGGCAGCTCCTGCTTAAACATCAGCGTGCACGACGGGATGGCGGTCAGGATCGCGTAACCTTCGCGCGCGAGTTTCGCCAGGCGCGGCACGTTGACTTCTTTTAACCTCGCGACCGCCTCAAGGTCGCCGAGCTCGAGTTTCGGCATCCCGCAGCACGCTTCCTTGTCGACGATGACTGCGGGGATTTCATTGTGCGCGAGGACCTTCAGCAAATCGTGCCCGATGCCGGGTTCGTTGTAATTGACATAGCACGTCGCAAATATCGCGACCTTGCCAGGCGTGGTCTTGCCTTCGCGCGCGGGAAATGACGCATCGGGCGCCGCATGCGACCGGAATTTCGCACTCGCATATTCGGGCAGCACGCGGTCTTGGTGCACGCCGAGCACTTTTTCCATCGCCTTGCGCGCAACAGTGTTCTTGTTCGCGGCGTTCACGAACTGGACGACCACCGGAATGCTGGCGAGTTTGCCGAGCGCATCGGTCGACGACAGAAGCTTGTCGCGCACGGAAACTTCGCCGCGTTTATATTTGGCCGCTTTGGCGCGCAGCATGACATGCGGAAAGTCGACGTTCCACGGGTGCGGCGGCACGTAAGGGCACTTGGTCATGTAGCAGGTGTCGCACAGGTAACAGCGATCGACGACCTCGCCCAAGCGGCTTTTGTCGACGCCGTCGAGCTCGCCGGTGGTGCCTTCGTCGATCAGGTCGAAGAGGTGGGGAAACGCCGTGCACAGGTTGACGCAGCGGCGGCAGCCGTGACAGATCTCGAAGACGCGCTCGACTTCAGCGGTCACTTTTTGGGCGTCGTAGAAATCCGGTTGCTGCCACGCGAGCGGATGGCGGGTGGGCGCTTCCAGGCTGCCTTCGCGCATGGTCATGCTTTCACGGAAAGGAAGAAAAAAAGGCGAAAGGCTGCGAGAGCCTTCCGCCTGCGTGCTGCTGTTCGGTATTTAATCGGCCAGTGCGTCGAGCGACTTCTGGAAGCGGTTCGCATGCGAGCGCTCGGCTTTCGCCAGCGTCTCGAACCAGTCGGCAATTTCCTCGAAGCCTTCGGTGCGCGCGGCTTTCGCCATGCCCGGGTACATATCCGTGTACTCGTGGGTTTCGCCCGCAATCGCAGCCTTCAGATTGTCGCGCGACTTGCCGATCGGCAGCCCGGTTGCCGGATCGCCGACTGCTTCGAGATATTCGAGATGGCCGTGCGCATGGCCGGTTTCACCTTCCGCGGTCGAACGGAACACCGCCGCCACGTCGTTCTGGCCTTCGACGTCGGCTTTCGCTGCGAAATACAGGTAGCGGCGATTGGCTTGCGATTCGCCGGCAAATGCGGCCTTCAGATTTCCTTCGGTTTTCGATCCTTTGAGTTGCATCGCTTTCTCCTGTTGTCCAAATGCGGGGCCGGCCCGCGCGGGGCCGGTATAACGTCCAGCCGCCCTTCCAAACTCGCTGGAATCCATCCGGCTGGAACAGTAATTAGACTGAATCTAATCTGTCAACCCAGTGTAAAACCGCGGTCGGAAACTGTCAATTACGGATGGTAAAAATCGAGCGACGCGCGAGGCTATTTTCAACGCGTTGCCGGCTCCGGCGTTCGCGCTAAATCAAAGCGCGGGGAAACCGGCGCGTCAGGGCGCGCTGACGGCGTTCGGGCGTCTTTCGTGCGGATTGCGATGCAGATATTTGGCGAGCTCGTTCAGCGCGAGCTGATAGACGTCGCGCTTGAACTCGATTACGGACTCGAGCGGTACCCAGTAATCGTTCCAGCGCCACGCATCGAATTCGGGTTTTTCCGACGCGCGCAGATGCACGTCGCAATCGCGGCCGACGAGCCGCAGCAGGTACCAGATTTGTTTCTGGCCTTTGTAATTGCCGCGCCACTCGCGGCGCACCCACTGCTCGGGCACTTCATAGCGCAACCAGTCGCGCGTGCGCCCCAGAATCTTCACATGCTCGGAACCGAGACCCACTTCCTCATGCAGCTCGCGAAACATTGCGCGCTCCGGCGTTTCTCCCGCCTTGATCCCGCCCTGCGGAAACTGCCACGAATGTTCTTTAACGCGCTTGCCCCAGAAGACCTCGTTTTTCCAGTTGCAGATGATGATTCCGACATTTGGGCGATACCCGTCACGATCGATCATGTGAGTCACCCTGCATATGCTTTGATTGCTTCGATTCTTCCATAAACCTGCGCGAATTGAAAGCCGCGGCGCTAAAGCAACAGGCGCTCTTCGTCATGCGGATTCATAAGTGAGAACTCTTTCACGAATCGCGTAAATTCCAGCCCGTATTGGGCTTCAAGTCGCTCGGCGCGCGTGCGCAATTCCTGCCAGGTCGGGCGGCCGGGACTGCGCTTGAATGCGAACGCGGCGATATTCCCCGGCTTGCCGGCCGGCAGGCACGCAACCAGTCCGTCGAAGGTCTTGGTCAGGCGGTTGACGCAGTTGTTGAAGTTGCGGTCGCCGCCCCACAAATTGACGACCAGCATGCCAGCGGCATCGAGCGCGCGCTCGCAGTCGCGGTAAAAAGCCGGCGTCGACAGCGCTTCGACCTGCGATTCCGCGTCGTAGCCGTCGACCACTATTACATCGGCAGCGAGCTTGTGGTCCTGCAAATAAGCAGCGCCGTCCGTGACAATAATTTCGAGCCGGTCATCGTCGGGCGGCACGCAGAAATACTGCCGCGCGATGTCGACGACCTGCGCGTTTACTTCGATCGCGACGGTCCGCGTCTGCGGCAACTGGTGATAGATGAACTTGGCCAGCGAGCCGCCGCCTAGCCCCACCATCAGGACATTCGCGGGCGTCGGATTGAACAGCAAAAATGCCATCATGCTGCGCGTATAGGAGACTTCGAGATCGTTCGGGCGCGCGATGCGCATCGAGCTTTGCACCGTGTCGCTGCCGATATGCAGCGTGCGCACGCCAAATTTTTCGCTGATGTAAACCGATTCATTGTCGTCGGCGGGCTTGCGCACGCGCCAGCTTTGCAGGAACTTCATGCGGGAGATTTTCCGGAATTGCACCAGGGTTCGGTAGAATAAGGGCTTTCAACGGTTTCGGGTAGTCATGCGCGTATCGAAATTCTTTCTCTCGACACTCAAGGAAGCGCCGTCGGAAGCCGAGCTCGTCAGTCACCGCCTGATGCTGCGCGCGGGATTGATCCGGCGGCTCGGCAGCGGAATCTATAGTTTTATGCCGATGGGCTTGCGCATCGCGCGCAGGGTCGAAGCGATAGTGCGCGAAGAAATGAACCGGGCGGGCGCAATCGAACTCTCGATGCCGGTGGTGCAGCCGGCGGAGCTCTGGCAGGAATCCGGACGCTGGCAGGCGTATGGCCCGGAGCTATTGCGCCTGAAGGACCGGCACGAACGCGACTTCGTGATCCAGCCGACCTCCGAAGAGGTCGTCACCGACATCGCGCGCAACGAGATCAAGAGCTACCGGCAGCTGCCCGTGCACTTCTATCAGATCCAGACCAAATTCCGCGACGAGCGCAGGCCGCGCTTCGGTGTCATGCGCGGGCGCGAGTTCGTGATGAAGGACGGCTATTCTTTTCACGGGAGCTACGCCGACCTCGAGCGCGAATATCGGAATATGTTCGACACGTATACGCGCATATTCACGCGCCTGGGACTCAAGTTTCGCGCGGTCGCTGCCGATACCGGCTCGATCGGCGGCACCGGGTCGCATGAATTTCACGTGCTCGCCGATTCCGGTGAGGATGCGATCGCGTTCTGTCCGGCTTCGGATTACGCCGCCAATATCGAACTCGCCGAAGCGCTGGCGACGCCCGCGGTGCGCGGCGAGCCCGGCGCCACGTTGACGACGGTGGCTCACGCCAGGCGTGCGCACGATCGACGACTTGTGCAGCCTCCTCAAAATTCCCCCGCAGCAGACTGTCAAAACGCTGGTATATCGCGGCACCGACGGGCTCGTCGCTTTGTTGCTGCGCGGCGATCACATGCTGAACGAAATCAAGGCCGCGAAATTGCCAGCGCTGCAGTCGCCGTTACAACCCGCGACCGAGGCCGACGTGCGCGCGGTCTTCGGCGCGGGATTCGGCTCGCTCGGCCCGCTGAACGTGAAACACCCGGCAGGACTCACGGTGATCGTTGACCGTTCGGCGGCCACCGCCAGCAACTTTGCCGCTGGCGCCAACGTCGACGGCCAGCACTACACCAGCGTCAACTGGGGTCGCGATCTGCCCGAGCCCGCGCTGGTTGCCGATATTCGCAACATTGTCGCCGGCGACCCGAGTCCCGACGGCAAGGGCACGCTCGACATCTGCCGCGGCATCGAAGTCGGGCATATTTTCCAGTTGCGCACGAAATATTCGTCCGTCTTAAAGTGCACGTTTCTCGACGAAACGGGAAAGCAGCAGCCGATGGAAATGGGGTGCTATGGGATCGGCATCACGCGCATCGTCGCGGCCGCGATCGAGCAGAACCACGACGAGCGCGGCATCATCTGGCCCGCTTCGATTGCGCCGTTTGCGCTGGCGATCGTGCCGATCGGCATGCGCAAGAGTGCGGCGGTTAAAGAAGCCGCGGAAAAACTTTATTCCGACCTCACTGCCGCCGGCGTTGACGTGCTGTTAGACGACCGCGACGAGCGCCCCGGTGTGATGTTCGCCGACATGGAATTGATCGGCATCCCGCATCGCGTCGTGATCGGCGAGCGCAGCCTGAAGCAGGGCCAGATCGAATACCAGGGACGGCGCGACGCCGCCGCCCAGCCGCTTGCACTGGCCGACGCCGTTGCCGGGATCAAATCCAGACTATGCGCAGGCTGATCGCCGCCGCGTGCTGTGCCACGCTGACGGGGACCGCGTGGGCCGGCGCGCAAAAATACGAGGACCTCACGGCGAGCGTGCGCGCCGGCCTGCATAAGCAGGTGAGCGACCAGGCCGCGCCCTTTCTCGCGTTCGACACCGTGGATGAAGCGCGCGCGTGGCTCGACGCCATGTCGAAAAAGCTCGAGCGCCGCATCCCCGACCGCCACACGCGCGAAGAATTTCTGGTGACGGTGCATTACGAAGCGAAGCGCGCGGGGCTCGACCCGCAACTAGTGCTGGGCCTCATCCAGGTTGAAAGCAATTTCCGCAAGCACGCGGTTTCCAGCGCGGGCGCGCGCGGCTATATGCAGGTGATGCCGTTCTGGATAAAACTTTCGGAAAACACGCAGGACAATCTCTTCAACCTGCGCACCAATCTGCGCTACGGCTGCTGGATATTGCGCCGCTACCTCGACATCGAGCGCGGCGATTATTTCCGCGCGCTCGGCCGCTACAACGGCAGCCTGGGTCAGGCCGATTATCCGAACGCCGTAGTGCGCGCGTGGCTCACCAACTGGAAGTACCCGGTGCGCACGCCGTCTACCGCGTCCGCCGGCGCGATCACACCGCAGTAAGTCGTGGGGCAGCGCCGGCGGCAGCGGCGGGCTCGGTTTGCGTAAAGAACTGTTCGAGCGACATCTGCAAGTGGCTGCCGATGCGCGTCGAGATCTCATAGACCAGCGAATCGAGCTCGGCACTGGCATGGCGCGCCGGCACGTGCGCGGCGGGATTGAACACAAACAAGCGGTAGACATCGTCGATTTTGATGGCAACCGCGTCGCGGGAGAGCAGCCAGCCGTCAGCGCCCGAGCGCGCGATCCAGCCGGCGCCCGACAAGGTGGCGAGAATTTTTTCGAGGTGATCTACCCTCACCTTGACGGCCGGATGCAGGCTCGACATCGCGACCACCGCGCCGGTGCTGTGCGCGCGCCACAACACTTTCAATACCTGCAAAGCATCGAAAAAATCGCTGCCGGGACCCGGCTGCGCCTGGCCCGCGCGCTCGCGCCATTCGGGCAGCAGCGCCGCGAGCACGGCGCCGCCGATGACGATCAGCCACGACAGGTAGATCCACAGCAAAAACACCGGTATCGCGGCAAACGCGCCATATACGAGTTCATAGCTCGCGAAGTGCGCGACGTAAAAACTGAAGCCCTGCTTCATCGCTTCCAGGCAGATGCCGGCCGACAGCCCGCCGACCAGCGCGTCGCGCTTCAGCACGCGACGGTTGGGCACGGTCCAGTAAAGCAGCGCGAGCGCAACCGCCGTCAAGGCGAGTGAAGTGAAGCGGAACATCAGAAGACCAACGCCGGGCGGATTGTCGATCAGGCCGAGCGACAGCCGGATCATGTACGAAGTGAGCGACAGGCTCGCGCCGACGAACAACGGGCCCACGGTCAGGACCATCCAGTAAACCAGGATGCGCTGAAGCAGGTTGCGCGGGCGCGAGGCGCGCCAGATGTGGTTGAACGCGGTATCGATGGTGACCATCAGCATCACTGCCGTGAGGGCGACGAAGGTGACGCCCACCGCGGTCAGTTGCGACGCGTTTTCGGAAAATTGCGTGGCATACGTCGTGATCGAGGCGAGCGATTGCGGCACGATGTTGTTGACCAGGAAACGCTGCAGATGATGGATCCATGATTCGAACACCGGGAACGCGGACACGACCGTCAGCGCTACGGTGATGATCGGCACCAGCGCCAGCAGCGTCGGTGAAAGTCAGGCTGCTCGCAATCTGGATGCACCGGTCCTCGATAAAGCGGCGGCAGAAGATGCGCACGAGGTCGGTGAGAGGAGCGCTTTTTATTTCCATGTCGGCAGTCGCTTGAAGGTGCTCCTATATAATACGCGTCAACGCCAGCGGCCGGTCCGATGAAAGAAATCCTCGTCCTCTACTACAGCCGTTACGGCAGCGTGCGGCAAATGGCGCAATTCGTCGCGCGCGGCATCGAGGAGATTGCCGGCGCCCGCGCGCGCGTGCGCACGGTGCCCGCGGTGTCGGCCGTGTGCGAAGCCGTCGCGCCGCCGGTGCCCGATGCGGGCGCACCTTATGTTGAATTGAAGGACCTCGAAGAATGCGCCGGCATTGCATTGGGATCGCCGACGCGGTTCGGCAACATGGCGGCGCCGCTCAAATATTTTCTGGATACGACGTCGGCGTTGTGGCTGAACGGCGCGCTGAGCGGCAAGCCCGCGGCGGTTTTCACCTCGACGAGCAGCCTGCACGGCGGCCAGGAAACTACGCTGCTGTCGATGGCGCTGCCGCTCTGGCATCACGGCATGCTCATGGTGGGTCTGCCCTATACCGAGCCGGAACTGCTTTCAACGACGACGGGCGGCACGCCGTACGGCGCGAGCCACGTCGCCGGCGCGGCGAGCGACCGCGCGGTTAGCGACGAGGAAAAAAGACTGTGCATCGCACTCGGCCGGCGGCTCGCGACGGTCGCGCTCAAGCTCGCATCATGAGCGAGGGAGACGACGCCCGGCGCTATCTGCGCCGGTTTCGGCATGGCGTGCTATCGACGCTGTCCAAGAAATTCGCGGGCTATCCTTTCGGCTCCGTGGTTCCCTGCGTTACCGACCACGCCGCGCGGCCGGTCATTTTGATAAGCCGGCTCGCCGAGCACACCAAGAATATCGCCGCCGATGCGCGCGTAAGCCTGCTCGTGCGCGAAGCGGACATCGACCCGCAGGAAGGCGCCCGGCTGACGTTGATCGGCGACGCGCGGCCCGCCGGCGCAGACGGCAGCGCCATGCAAACGCGTTACTTGAGATTTTTTCCGGCGGCCGAACGGCTGCTGGCGCTGGGCGACTTCGCGTTCTTCCACATCGAGCCGGTGGCGCTGCGTTACATCGGCGGCTTTGGCGCGATTCACTGGATCACCGCTGCGAGCTACGCGCCGCCGGCCAATACGCTCGGCGCAATCGAAGACGACATCATCGCGCACATGAACGCCGACCACGCGGCGGCGCTGCGTGATTATTGCCGCCATAGCGGGCACCGCGATGCCGCGTCAGTCAGCATGGTCGGCATCGATTGCGATGGCTTCGATGTGCGCGCGGACGCAGACTTGCTGCGCTTTGATTTTGTGCACCCCGTAGTCGACGCACTGTCGGCGCGCGCCGCATTGACCGCACTGGCGGTTCAGGCGCGCGGCTGATGCGCAGCACGACGGTACCGTATTATGTCAGCGTCATCAGCCTCATCGCGCTCATATTTCTCGGGCTGGCATGGGAATTGGCGCTGGCGCCCGTCCGCCCCGGCGGCTCGCTGCTCGCGTTGAAAATCCTGCCGCTGCTTGCGCCGCTGTTCGGCATACTGCGCGGCAAGATATACACGTATCAATGGACTTCGATGCTGATCCTGGCCTACTTTGCCGAAGGCGCGGTGCGCGCATGGTCCGACCGCGGGCTTTCGGCCCAGCTGGCCCTTGCGGAAGCCGGGTTGGCGGTCGTTTGTTTCATTGCGTGCATCGCTTTCGTGCGCGCCGCACGCCGCCGCGTTTGACGCGGCACGGCGTGGATTTGCAGCCCCCGGCCGGGGCCTGCGGTGCTATCCTTATCGTTTCGCACCCCTAACTTTCAGGGAATCCGCCATGCCGCTCATCGCCATGACCCGTGAAATGGGTTCGCTCGGCAAGGACGTCGCCAGCGAGCTCGCGGCCCGCCTCGGCAAGCCGGTCGTGCACCATGAAATCATCGACCATCTCGCCAACAAAATGCGCCTGCGCAAAAGCCATGTCGTACGGTTTCTCGACGGCAAGGCCAATATCTGGGAGCGCCTCACGACCGACAAAACCAGTTTGTCGATCTACACGGCCGACGAGACCATCGCGCTCGCCGAGTCCGCTTCAGTCTCAGTAATCCGCGGCTGGGGTTCGGCACATCTGCTGCGGCCGATTCGGCACGTGATCTGCGTGCGGGTGTGCGCACCGATGAAAGTACGCGTGCAGCGCATGATGACGCGGTTGAATTCGGACGACGAGGCCTTCATCGCCAACGAAATCAAGCTCTCCGAGGAAGCGCACGCCGCGATCACGCGCCGTCACTTCGGCGTCAACTGGCAGGATCCGGAAGAATACGATCTGGTGCTCAATACCGAGCGCGTGTCAATCGACGAGTGCGCCGACGAGGTAATGGCACTGGTCAAGAATCCCGCCTTCCAGGAGTCCCCGGATTCCCTCCAAAAGCTCTCGAACCTCGCGCTGGAGACCCATGTGCGCGCCGCGTTGCGCGCCGACGCTCGCACCGAAAAAATGCAGATAGCGATCACCGCGGACCAAGGTGTCGTTACGCTCGCCGGCATCGTCGACCGCAGCAGCGAACCCGTGCATGCGTCCGAAGTGGTGGCCGCGTTGCCGCGCGTCAAGGAAATCAAAAACGAGCTCAGGATCGCGTCGGCCTCGCGGGTCAAGCTGGACAGCTAAAAAACGCGGGCTTAAAAAAAGGGCGCCTGCGGGCGCCCTTTTTATTTGGTCGACTGCGTTGCCGACGGCTACAGCTGCGGATTCAGGCGCTCCAGCTTCGAATGCAGCTTGTTCAGCGCGTTGATATAGGCCTTGGCTGAAGCGACCACGATGTCGGTGTCCGCGCCCTGCCCGTTGACGATGCGGCCGGCCTTCGACAGCCGCACCGTCACCTCGCCCTGCGAGTCGGTGCCGCTCGTGATGTTGTTGACCGAATACAGCAGCAACTCCGCGCCGCTGTTGACGAGGCTCTCGATTGCCTTGAACGTCGCATCGACCGGCCCGCTGCCGCTCGCCTGGGCCGGGCGCTCTTTGCCATCCTCCGACATCACGACTTTGGCATACGGCGATTCGCCGGTTTCGGAATGCGCGGTCAACGCCACGAGGTGATAGTACTCGTTCTCGACCTGCTCGAGATTTTCTTCCGTGATCAGCGCCTGCAAATCCTCGTCGAAGATCTCGCGCTTCTTGTCGGCGAGCGTCCTTGAAGCGCGTGAATGCGGCGTTGAACGCTTCCTCCGACGGCAGTTCGATGCCGATTTCCTGCAGGCGCGACTTGAACGCATTGCGCCCGGACAGCTTGCCGAGCGTCAACCGGTTGGTGCTCCAGCCGACGGTTTCGGCGCTCATGATCTCGTAGGTCTCGCGGTGCTTCAGCACGCCGTCCTGGTGGATGCCGGACTCGTGCGCGAACGCATTGGCGCCGACGATCGCCTTGTTGGGCTGCACCGGATAGCCGGTGATGCCCGATACGAGTTTCGTGGCCGGCACGATCTGCGTCGCGTCGATGCCCGTGTCGCACGCAAAAACATCCTGGCGCGTGCGCACCGCCATCACGATCTCCTCGAGCGACGCGTTGCCCGCGCGCTCGCCCAGGCCGTTGATCGTGCACTCGACCTGGCGCGCGCCGTTCAACACCGCGGACAGCGAATTGGCGACCGCCAACCCGAGATCGTTGTGACAGTGCACCGACCACACGGCCTTGTCCGAATTCGGAATGCGCTCGCGCAACTGGCGGATCAATCCGCCGAAGTGCTCGGGCAGCGTGTAACCGACCGTATCGGGCACGTTGATCGTCGTCGCCCCGGCCGCGATCACCTGCTCGAGGATGCGGCACAAGAAATCGATGTCGGAGCGGCCGGCGTCTTCGGGGGAAAATTCGACGTCATGCGATGTACTCGCGCGCCCATTTCACGGCGCGCACCGCCTGCTCGATCACCTGCGACGGCTCCATGCGCAGCTTCTTCTCCATGTGGATGGGGCTGGTCGCGATGAACGTATGCACGCGCGGCGATTTGGCGCCTCTGACCGCTTCGCCGCAGCGCCGGACGTCCTTTTCGTTGGCGCGCGCAAGTCCGCATACGGTGCTGTCGCGCACGGCAGCGGCCACGGCCTTGACCGATTCGAAATCGCCGTCGCTCGCCGCCGGAAATCCCGCCTCGATGATGTCGACGCGCATGCGCTCGAGCTGACGCGCGATGCGCAGCTTCTCTTCCTTCGTCATCGCCGCGCCGGGGCTTTGCTCGCCGTCGCGCATGGTGGTGTCGAATATGATCAATTTTTCTTTGCTCATGGGCTTCTCCAGTCGGCCCGCGCCAGGCACTGGGCGCGCGCGCAAATATCGTTATCAACCCGGGCTGATTTCCCCGGCCGCACTGCGTAATCGAATTTAGGTTGGAGTATTTAGCGCGCGACGCGCAGCAGCAGGCCGGCCAGCAGGGGGCTGGCGAGAAGGAGCAACATCATGGCCTGGTGCGTGGAACTCATGGTGGCAAAATATAAAGGGTTTTGCCGGGGCTGGCAAGTAGCGGGCCGCAGAGTATCTGCCGTCAGGATAACGGCGCGGCAGGCGGTTTGGCGGCGCTTTTACGGCGCGCAAAGTCGAGCACGGCCAGCACATAGCCCGAGAGCGCATAGCATACGAACAGGATGAACATCATTTCGGGCAGCGTGCTCGAAACCGCGACCAGCGCGACCACGGCCAGCGCGATCGCCACCACCACGGGGAACGACACGCTTTTGCGCAGATTGATGTCCTTGCCGCTGTAGATACTTGAAATTGCTGACCATCGTCAGCCCGGCGAACATCGTCAGCACCCACGCCAGCCATTTCACGTCGGCGCCGCCGATCTGGTGCTCGTTTAGCGCCCACACCAGTCCGGCGACGACGCACGCCGCGGCGGGGCTCGGCAGGCCCTGGAAGTAGCGCTTGTCGGCAACTTCGAGCTGGGTGTTGAAGCGCGCGAGCCGCAAGGCCGCGCACGCGCAGTAGATGAATGCGGCGATCCAGCCGAGTTTCGTCGTAACCCACGCGCCCAGCATCGGAATGTTTTGCGCGCTGGAGAAATCCTTGAGCGCCCACTCGTAAATGACCAGTGCCGGCGCGACGCCGAATGAAACCATGTCGGAAAGACTGTCGTATTCGGCGCCGAACGCGCTTTGCGTGTGCGTGAAGCGCGCGACGCGGCCGTCGAGGCCGTCGAACACCATGGCGACGAAGATCGCGAGCGCCGATTGCTCGAACCGCCCGTTCATCGCCTGCACGATCGAAAAAAAGCCGGCGAACAGCGCGACCGTCGTGAACAGGTTGGGCAGCCAGTAAATGCCGCGGCGGCGGATCCTGCCGCCTTTGCCGAGCCATTTATTTCGGGGTTCGTAGGGCATGCTTACGCCAGCTCGGCAAGGATCGTGGCGCTTGCATAAACCTTGTCGCCGACCGCCACCTTGGGCGTCGCCGTCGTCGGCAGATAGACATCGACGCGCGACCCGAAGCGGATGAAGCCGTAGCGCTGCCCGCGCGCGACGTTGTCGCCGGCCTTCACGTAGCACAGGATACGGCGCGCGATCAGGCCCGCGACCTGCACGCACGTGATGTCGGTGCCGTCCGCCATCTTGATCCACAGCGCGTTGCGCTCGTTCTCGAGCGATGCCTTGGATAGCGACGCGTTGACGAACAAGCCCGCGTGGTACCAGATTTCGCGCACGATGCCGTCGACCGGACTGCGGTTCGAATGCACGTTGAACACGTTCATGAACACGCTGACCTTGATCGCCTCGCGCTGCAGATAAGGATCGTTGGTGCGCTCTACCGTGACGACCTGGCCGTCGGCGGGCACCAGCACGGCGCGCGCGGCTGTCGGAATCGGCCGCGGCGGATCGCGGAAAAACTGCAGAATGAAAAATGCGACCAGCCAGAAGAAAATCGACCACAGCCACCCGGCCGCAATGTCACAGCGAGCGCGAGCGCAAAACTGCCGGCGACGAACGGCCAGCCTTCGCGGGCGATGATCGGATGAGGGTAGTTGCTCACGGGAATTGAAAGTGAAACGCTTTAAGTGCGAGGCAGCGGCCGCTTCGAATATTCGCGCGGCCGCTTGATTGCTAGTTCTTCGATTGGTCGACGAGCTTGTTCTTCTTGATCCACGGCATCATGTCGCGCAGCTTGCCGCCGACGATCTCGATCTGGTGCTGGCGGCCGATCCGGCGCATCGCGTTCAGCTTGGTCGCGCCGGTCTGGTTCTCGAGCAGGAATTCCTGCGCGTAGGCGCCGGTCTGGATTTCCTTCAGGATCTTGCGCATTTCGTTCTTGGTTTCTTCGGTGATGATGCGCGGTCCGCGCGTGAAGTCGCCGTACTCGGCGTTGTTCGAAATCGAATAGCGCATGTTGGCGATGCCGCCCTCGTACATGAGGTCGACGATCAGCTTCAGTTCATGCAGGCACTCGAAGTACGCCATCTCCGGCGCGTAGCCGGCCTCGGTCAACACTTCGAAACCTGCCTGCACCAGCGCGGTCGCGCCGCCGCACAGGACGGTCTGCTCGCCGAAGAGATCGGTCTCGGTCTCTTCCTTGAACGTGGTCTCGATCACGCCGGCCTTGCCGCCGCCGATCGCCGCCGCATACGACAGCGCCATGTCGCGCGCCTTTTCGGAAGGATTCTGGTGGATCGCGATCAGCATCGGCACGCCGCCGCCCTGCGCGTAAGTCCCGCGCACGGTATGGCCGGGCGCTTTCGGCGCGACCATCACGACGTCCAGGTCCGCGCGCGGCACCACCTGCCCGTAATGAATGTTGAAGCCGTGCGCGAACGCGAGCGTCGCGCCTTTCTTGATATTGCCGGCGACGTCTTCCCGGTAGACTTTCGCGATATGCTCGTCGGGCATCAGCATCATGACGAAATCGGCGCCCTTGATCGCCTCGGCGACCTCCTTGACGTTGAGACCGGCTTTCTTGGCCTTGTCCCACGACGCGCCGTCGCGGCGCAACCCGACCGTCACCTTGATGCCGGAATCGTGCAGGTTGAGCGAATGCGCGTGGCCCTGCGAGCCGTAGCCGACGATGGTGACTTTTTTGCCTTTGATCAGCGAAAGATCGGCGTCTTTATCGTAATAGACTTTCATGGTTTCCTCTTTGACAAACGAGAGACGCCAGGCGCGGGATGAAAGGCGTAAGTCCGGAGGTCCTGCCCCTCCCCGCCCGCTTCTGGCTGCTCACTGGATCCGTAATATGCGGTCGCCGCGCCCGATTCCCGATGCGCCGGTGCGCACGGTTTCCAGAATGGCGCTGCGATCGATCGCGCTCAGGAACGCGTCGAGCTTCGAGCCGGTGCCGGTCAACTCGATCGTGTAATCCTTTTCGGTGGCATCGATGATGCGCCCGCGGTAGATGTCCGCCATGCGCTTCATCTCCTCGCGGTCTTTGCCCACGGCGCGCACCTTGACCAGCATCAGCTCGCGCTCGATGTGGTCGCCATCCGACAGATCGATGACTTTCACCACTTCGATCAGCTTGTTCAGCTGCTTGTTGATCTGCTCGATCACTTCATCCGAGCCCGCGGTCACGATGGTCATGCGCGACAGCGTCACGTCTTCGGTCGGCGCGACCGTCAGCGTTTCGATGTTGTAGCCGCGCGCCGAGAAAAGGCCCACCACGCGCGACAGCGCGCCGGGTTCGTTTTCGAGCAGCACGGAAATGATATGTCGCATCGCCGCGCTCCCTTAGAGGTCTTCCGAACCGAGCAGCATCTCGGAGAGGCCCTTGCCCGCCTTCACCATCGGCCACACGTTCTCGGTCTGATCGGTGATGAAGTCCATGAACACCAGGCGGTCTTTGAGCTTCAACGCTTCTTTCAACGCCGGCTCGACGTCGCCGGGCTTGTCGATCAGCATGCCGACGTGGCCGTACGCTTCGGCGAGCTTCACGAAGTCCGGCAGCGCGTCCATGTACGACTCGGAATAACGGCTCGAGTAATCGACCTGCTGCCACTGGCGCACCATGCCGAGGTAGCGGTTATTCAGGTTGATGATCTTGATCGGCAGGTGATACTGCTTGCAGGTCGACAGCTCCTGGATGCACATCTGGATGCTGCCCTCGCCGGTGATGCACGCCACAGTCGACTTCGGGTTCGCAAGCCGCACGCCCATCGCAGCCGGCAGGCCGAAACCCATGGTGCCCAGGCCGCCCGAATTGATCCAGCGCCGCGGCTTGTCGAACTTGTAGAACTGCGCGGCCCACATCTGGTGCTGGCCGACGTCGGACGTCACGAACGCGTCGCCTTTGGTGAGCTCGTGCAGCTTCTCGATCACGTACTGCGGCTTGATGATCTTGGTTGTTTGCGCGTATTTCAGGCAATCGCGCGCGCGCCACAAATCGACCTGCTTCCACCACGCTTTGAGCGCGGCGGCGTCGGGCTTTTCCTTCGATGCCTGCAATTGCTTGGTGAGCTCCTGCAGCACCGGCTTCACGTCGCCGACGATCGGCACGTCGACCTTCACGCGCTTCGAGATCGACGACGGATCGACGTCGATATGGATGATGGTGCGCGGCTCCTCGAAAAAATGCTTGGGATTGCCGATCACGCGGTCGTCGAAGCGCGCGCCGATCGCGAGCAGCACGTCGCAGTGCTGCATGGCCATGTTGGCTTCGTACGTGCCGTGCATGCCGAGCATGCCGACGAATTGCTTGTCGCTCGCGGGATAGCCGCCTAACCCCATCAGCGTGTTGGTGCACGGAAAGCCTAAGTGACGAACAAGCTGCGCGAGTTCCGGCGCCGCATTGCCGAGCACGACGCCGCCGCCCGTGTAGATCATCGGCCGCTTGGCGCGCAGCAACAACTGCAGCGCCTTCTTGATCTGGCCGGCGTGGCCTTTCACCACCGGGTTATACGAGCGCATGCTGACCGACTTCGGATAGTCGAACTCCGCTTTCGCCGACGGATGCGTGATGTCCTTGGGGATGTCGACCACGACGGGACCCGGGCGCCCGGTGCCCGCGATGTAAAAAGCCTTCTTCATCGTGGCCGCGATGTCTTTGACGTCCTTGATCAGGAAGTTGTGCTTTACGCACGGTCGCGTGATCCCGACGGTATCGCATTCCTGAAAGGCGTCCTGACCGATCGCATGGGTCGGCACCTGGCCGGTGATGATGACCATGGGGATCGAATCCATGTAGGCGGTCGCAATGCCCGTGATTGCATTGGTTACGCCGGGACCCGAGGTGACCAGCGCGACGCCGATTTTTTCCGTCGAGCGCGAATAGCCGTCAGCCGCATGGACCGCACCCTGCTCATGGCGCACCAGGATGTGCTTGACCTTGCTCTGCTTGAACAATTCGTCGTAGAGATGCAGGACTGCGCCGCCCGGATAACCGAACACGTAGTCGACGCCTTCTTCCTGCAAACACCGCACCACGATCTCGGCGCCGTTCAATTCCATAGCTCGACCTTGTTGAACCCAAGAAAAACACAGAACCGCGAACAATACCGCCCGCCCCGGCTTTGGTCAAGCTAAATATCTGATTAAACAGCATGATACCGCTGACTATGCGACGGCTGAGACGCGTCAACTTGCAGCGACTAGGCGTTTTGTTAAGATGCTGCGGATAATTCAGCGCGCATGGCCGAACTGCGTAACCGCCGCCAAGAGCGGTGCGCTAATCGGGGGCAATCATTTGCGTGCCCGATGCGAAACGTGAAACATAACAAGTGATGCGCCGGCGTTGAGCGGTGCCGTCACAGAGGCGGACTCCACTGGCCACCCGCAAGGAACTTGCAGATTTTCTAGCCGCAGTCGAACGCCGCGCATACAAGCAGGCGTTTTTCGCGGCGCGCGACGAGCAGGTCGCGCTCGACGCCGTGCAGGACGCGATGATGAAGTTGTCGGAAAAGTATGCGGCGCGCCCGATCACGGAGCTGCCGATGTTGTTCCAGCGCATACTGCAGAACACGATACGCGATTATTTTCGGCGCCAGAAAGTGCGCTCGCTGTGGACGACGCAGGTTTCGTCGCTCTCGAGCGGCGACGAAGGCGACGATCACGATCCGCTGGAAACTTTGGAGGTGCAATCTAACTCCAACCCGCAGGGCGCGCCGTCCGATCAGCTGCAGCAAACCCAAACGCTTGAAATCATTGAAAAAGCACTCCAAAAACTGCCGCACCGTCAACGCCAGGCCTTCCTGCTGCGTTATTGGGAAGAATTGGACGTGGCAGAAGCTGCGGCGGTCATGGGCTGCTCGGAGGGAAGCGTGAAAACTCACTGCTCCCGGGCGACCCATGCTTTGGCAGAGCTGCTGAAAGATAAGGGAGTTTCGCTATGAACGAGCAAGAGCTGGCAGGCCGGATCGTTCGCCACCTCAATGCGGGGCTGGGCACGATCAAGCAGGGCACGTCTTATCAGCTGCAGTCGGCGCGCCAGGCTGCGCTCGACCGCTATCGTGAAGCGCCGCAGCCCGTGTTCGGTCTCGCGTGGGCCGGTGACGTTGCATTTCGCATCTCCCACAGCCGCCATTTCAACTCGCACAACATGCTGGCGTTGGGCCTGCTCGTGTTGAGCCTGCTCGGTGTAACTTACTGGCAGCTCGTGATACAGGCTAACGACATCGCCGAAATCGACGTGAGTCTGTTGACCGACGATCTGCCCATCAATGCCTATCTCGACAACAACTTCGAAGCATGGTTAAAGCGCTCGTCGCAATAGCTTTCGGCTTAAGCCTCGTTGCCCCGGTAGTCACCGCCGCCCCAGCCCAGCCCAACGCAGCCGCTCAGCCCAAGCCGGCCAAGCCCGACTGGTCGGAGCTGACCCCCGCGCAGCAGTCCGTGCTCGCGCCGCTCCAGGACGACTGGAAGGAACTCGATACCCTGCGCCGCTCGAAATGGGTGAAGGTTGCGAAGGCCTATCCGAAAATGAAACCCGAACAGCAGCAGCGTTTGCAGGCGCAAATGAAGGAATGGGCGATGCTCACGCCCGAGCAACGCCGCGTCGCGCGCGAGAATTTCAAGACCATCAAAAAACTGCCGCCCGAAAAACGCAAACAGGTCAAGGCGCAGTGGCAGGAATACCAGCAGTCGCTTGTCGCGAAGCCTGAGCCTGCCGGCGACGCAGTCGTCCCCACGACGACTCCGCAGTAAGCCTCCCCTCCTCGCTTGAACGACCACCCGGCGCCCGCCGCCGCTGCAACTCTGGCGCGCCGACTGGGCAGCGCGTGCTATGAAATTGTGCTGCTGGCGGCCATCGTCTTCGCAGCCGGCTGGATATTCCTCACCATCGAGCAACTGCTGCCTCGCGCAGTCGCGCGGCCGCTTTTGCAGCTCTATCTGCTGGGCGTTTGCGCCGTTTATTTTATCTACTGCTGGACGCATGGCGGACAAACGCTGCCCATGAAGACGTGGCGGATACGCGTCGTCACGCGTTCCGGCGGGGCGCTGTCGCCGAGCCGCGCTGCGTTGCGCTACATGCTGGCGATTGCGAGTATTGCGCTGGGTGGCGGCGGATACTGGTGGGCGCTATTCGACCGCGACGGGCAGTTTCTGCACGACCGGCTGGCCGGCACAAGGCTAGTGATGAATCCAGAATGATGAATGTGGAATAAAAAACTTTTTCATTTTGCATTCATCACTTACCACTCCGCATTACCTTCTCTCCCCCCACCACATCATGATCACCGCGAGGCTCAAGAACATCAGCGTCGGCAGAATCGCGCTCCAGAACGGCGGCCAGTCGCGCAACAAGCCGAGGAAAGTGAATAACCGGCCGAGCATCCAGAAACCAATGCCGAGCATGATCCCGGCAAATACTTTGCCGCCCACCCCGCCCGCGCGCTGCTGGTAATACGCGAAAGGCAGCGCCAGCACCATCATCACGAGCACCGCGAACGGATAAATCAGCTTGTTCCAGAACGCGATTTCGTGGCGCGACGTCTGCTGGCTGTTTTCGCGCAGGTGCTGCACGTACGAATACAGCGCCCATGCCGACATCTGCTCGGGCACCAGCAGCAGCACGCTCAGGAGCCCGGGCTCGAGCACCGAACGCCAGTCGGCCTCGGCAATCCGGCTGACCGTGGTCGAATTGTCATCGAAATTCGTCTGCTCGACGTCGCGCAGGCGCCACTTGTTGTTTTGCTGGTACTCGCCGCGCTGGGCCAGACTGATGCGCCGCAACCGGTGATCGGCGTCGAACTCGTAAATTTTTATGCCGACCAGCACCGACTCGGGCAGGACCTGGGCGACGTTCACGAAGTTGCGCTCGTCCTTGACCCACAGGCCGGAGCGGAACTCCTGCGCGATCACGCCCGTGATTGCCTTGGCGCGCAGCCGCTGCGCGAACTGCTCGGCCGGCGGCGCGATAAATTCGCCGATCACGAAAGTGAGCACGGAAAACAGGAGGCCCACTTCGACCAGCGTCAACGCCATGCGCGGGATCGAGACGCCGGACACGCGCATGACCGTATATTCGGAATTAGCGACGAGCTGGGCGATCGCAAAGAGGGTGCCGATCAGCGCCGCGATCGGAAACAGCTCGTAGACGTGGCCCGGCACGCTCAACAGTACGTACGCAAATATATGGAGCAGCCGGTAGCCCCCCTTGCCGAGCTCGCCCAGCTCGTGAATCAGGTCGAACAGCGCGAGCAGCATCAACAGGGCCGCGAAGACGAGCGCGGTTGACGTCGTGATTTCCGCCGCCAGATAGCGCCGGATGATTTTCATTTGAAGAAGCGCACGACCGAGAACAGCGTCAGGCGCCGCGCAAACAGGAGCAGCAGCAAGCCGAGCATGGCCGCATGCACGCCGATTACGCCGAGCGGAAGGCTCACGCGCTGCTGCGCGATCCAGGCCTGGCTGATGCTGATCACGTTGTTGTAAATCATGTAAATCAAAATGGCCATGACGAGATTGAGCGATCGGCCGGCGCGCGGATTGACGAACGACAGCGGGATTGCGAGCAACGCCAGGATAAGCGCCGACATCGGCAGGCCGATGCGCCACGCGAGCTCGCCGAGATTCAACGGTGTCGGTTCCTGCAACAGCGCGAGCGTAGGCAACGATTTGGCGGACGGCGCGGAGGCCTTGGCCTCGCGCGACTCGATGCGCATCGCGTAGCGCTCGAACTCGCTGATCTTGTAATCGGTCGTGCCCGGCGTGCCTTCGTAGCGCCGGCCATTGAGCAGCACGAGGAAGCGGTCGCCATTCGGGGCCGTTTCCAAAAATCCACGCTTGGCGACCATCACGCCCGTCTTATGGTGCTGGGTGGAACTTACGAATACGTTGGCGACCATGTTCTCGCCCTCGTTGACGGCCTCGACGAAAAACACGCGCTCGTTTTGCCTCGACTCGCGGAATACGCCGGGGGTCACCTGCGACGCGTCATCGCGGTTGTCCATGTAATTACGAAATTCCTCGCTCTTGGTGATCGCCCACGGCGACAACAGGAAGCTCAGCAGCGCGACCAGAATGACGATGGGCACCGCAAACGCCATCACCGGCCGCACCCAGCGCGTGAGGCTCAAGCCCGGCGCCGAACCAGACGATCATTTCCGAATCGCGGTAGCTGCGCGACAACGTCATCAGCACGGCGATGAACAGCGTGAGCGACAACAGCACCGGCAGATAGTTGAACGACGGTGAGCGCGAGCAGCGCGAATACGCCGGTAAACGTGATGGAGCCGCCGGCGGCGAGACCGAGAAAGCGCACGAGCTGCGTCGTGACTGTAATGCCGAGCAGCACCACGAACGTGGCGATCGCCGTGCCCGCGCATTCGCGCACCAGGGAATTGTGGAATATTTTCACGCGGTGGCGCTTTGATTTTTGCCTGGATAGCGAAGATAATCAGCGATTGCCTCGCACCACTTATCCTCGGGAGAACGGCGTGGAATTTAGCATAAAAAGCGGCAGCCCGGAGCGTATCCGCGCCGGCTGCATCATCGTCGGCGTGTTCGAGCCGCGCAAGCTGACCACTGCTGCCGCCGCGCTCGACCGCGCGACGCGCGGGCAATTGTCGGCGGCCGTTGAAGCGCGGCGACATGGATGGCAAGCCGGGCGCGACGTTGATGCTGCATCAATTGCCGCGCATCGCCGCCGCGCGCGTGCTGTTGGTCGGCCTGGGCCGCGAGCGCGATTTCGACGACGGCAAATTCCGCAGCGCCGTTGGCAAGGCGATCGCCGCGCTGAAGCAGACGGGCGTCACGGACGCGGTGCTGTGCCTGTCGGCGAGCGTCAAGCAGCGCGATCTGGCCTGGCGCGCCGCGCAATCGGCGATCGCCGCCACCGATGCGACGTACCGTTTCGACCGCATGAAAAGCAAGCAGGAAGCCGGGCGCGGCGTGCGGCAACTCACGCTGCTCGTAGCGGAGCGCGAGGAGCTCGCGGCCGCGCAGGCCGGGCTCAGGCAGGGGGCCGCCATCGCGCACGGCATGAGCCTCGCCAAGGATCTGGGCAATCTGCCCGGCAATGTCTGCACGCCCGACGTATCTGGCGAGTGCGGCGCGCGAGCTGGCCAAACAGCACAAGCTGACCGTGCAGGTACTCGAGCGCAAAGACATGGAAAAGCTGGGCATGGGCTCGCTCCTGTCGGTCGCGCGCGGCAGCCATGAGCCGCCGAAGCTGATCGTGCTCAAGTACGAAGGCGGGCGGCGAGGTGCCAAGCCCTACGCGCTCGTCGGCAAAGGCGTCACCTTCGATACCGGCGGCATTTCGCTCAAGCCGGCGGCCGAAATGGACGAGATGAAGTTCGACATGTGCGGCGCCGCCAGCGTGTTGGGCACCCTGCGCGCGGTGGCCGAATTGAAGCTGCCGATCAATGTCGTCGGCGTGATACCTGCTACCGAAAACATGCCCGGCGGTTCGGCCACCAAGCCCGGCGACATCGTGACCAGCATGTCGGGACAGACGGTGGAAATTCTGAATACCGACGCGGAAGGCCGGCTCATCCTGTGCGACGCGCTGACTTATACGGAACGCTTCGAGCCGCAAGCGGTCGTCGACATCGCCACGCTCACCGGCGCCTGCGTGATCGCGCTCGGCCACGTGGCGAGCGGCTTGTTCGCCAATGACGACGCGCTCGCGGAGCAATTGCTGGCGGCGGGCCAGACCTCGCGCGACCGCGCCTGGCACCTTCCGCTGTGGGACGATTACCAGGAACAGCTCAAGAGCAACTTTGCCGATTTCGCCAATATCGGCGGGCGCCCCGCCGGCAGCGTGACCGCGGCGTGCTTTCTCGCGCGCTTTACGAAAAAATTCAAGTGGGCGCATCTCGACATCGCCGGCGTCGCGTGGAAATCGGGCGCGGCCAAAGGCGCGACGGGACGGCCGGTGCCGCTGCTCACGCAGTACCTGATCGACCGCGCGACCAAACCTTGACCCGCCGGAACCGCAAAGCTAAAACAACCGCATTTGCCACGTTCCGGCGCCGGTCGCGCGAATGCGTCCAGGCTTGCGATCGCGCCAAGACTGACACCGTCCGTCTGCGCGGTGCCGGCGGCAAAGCTCTAAGGGGTGGGGTTTGACTCAGATCGATTTTTACTTTCACGTCGAAAACAAGCTGCACACGGCCTGCGCGTTAAGCGCCAAAGCCTGCGCGCGCGGCCTGCGCGTGCTCGCGTTCTGCGCGGATGCCGATGCCGGCATGAAGTTCAGCCGGCTGCTGTGGACCGCGCAGGCGGTCAGTTTCATTCCGCATTGCACGCCCGGCGATCCGCTCGCGGCAGTCACCCCCGTGATAGTCGATCATGACGGCGCCAATCCGCCGCACGACGAAGTACTGATCAATCTGCGCCCGGAATGGCCGCCCTTTTTCAGCCGGTTCCAGCGCTTAATCGAGATAGTGAGCCTGGACGAGGAAGACCGCAGCCAGGCGCGCGCGCGCTTCAAGTTTTACCGCGACCGTGGCTACGAGATCAAAAGCCACGATCTTTCGAAAAGCCCTCAATAGATGCGCGCCCAGCCATGAGCGAGCCGCGCGACCGCGACGATATTCCGTCCAGCGATGACGTATTGGGCCGCGCCGATGCGCTCCTGAACCGGCACCGTGTCGCCGCCAAGCCCGCCATGGATGCGGGCGCGATACCGACCCTGACGCAGCCCCTCGCCCGCGATCTCGACGAGTCGGCGATACCCACGCTCACCGACATCGTGGCAACGCCCGTGCGCGCACCCGCCGCTGCCTCGGCGGCGCACGCTGACAATGCGGCCGCCGAACAACCGGCGCAAAGCGGCGAAATCATCACGCGCGTGCAGGCGCAAAACCTGGAACACGGCGTGTATCAGAAATTGAAGCAGGAGCTCGACGCGCAGATCGCCGATGTGCTGCACAGCCGTTTCATGCCCGATGTTGCCGGCGCGCTCGATCAGGCGTTGAACAAGATAAGCAGCGAGCTCAAAACGAACATCGACGCGATGGTGCGCGCCTCGATCGAGCAAACTCTGCAAAAGCAACTGGAGCCGTTGCGCCTCACCGACGCTGCGCCGCCCGCGGAACCGGTCGAGCCGCAAGCGCCCGCTATAATGCCGGACGTTTCTGCCCCGCCCTCGCCCCCGCCCTCGCCCCCGCCCCGGATGGAACTCGCCAAGAGCTTTGAGCCGCACGCGATCGAAAACTACTGGTATCCCCGGTGGGAAAGCCGCGGTTATTTCGCGCACTCGAACGACACGTCGCGGCCGCCTTATTGCATCCAGCTGCCGCCGCCGAACGTGACCGGCACGCTGCACATGGGGCACGCGTTCCAGCAGACATTGATGGACGCGCTGATCCGCTACCACCGCATGCGCGGGTACAACACGAACTGGGTGGTCGGCACCGATCACGCCGGCATCGCGACCCAGATCGTCGTCGAGCGCCAGCTAGAGGCTCAGGGCAAATCGCGCCACGACCTGGGGCGCGAGGAGTTCATCCGCCGCGTGTGGGAATGGAAGCAGGAATCGGGCTCGACGATCACGCGCCAGATGCGGCGCCTGGGCACGTCCGCCAATTGGGCCTATGCGGACACCGAAGGCAAGCGCAGCGGCTATTTCACGATGGACGACAGGATGTCGCGCGCCGTCGTCGAAGTGTTCGTGCGCCTGCACGAGGAAGGCCTGATCTATCGCGGCAAGCGGCTCGTCAACTGGGACCCCGTGCTCGGCACCGCCGTGTCCGATCTCGAAGTCGACAGCGAGGAGGAAGACGGCAAGATCTGGGAGATCAAGTATCCGCTCGCCGATGGCAGCGGTGCGCTCGTCGTCGCCACCACGCGCCCGGAAACGCTGCTCGGCGACGTGGCCGTTGCGGTCAACCCGGATGACTGGCGCTACCAGCACCTGATCGGCAAGCGCGTTCAACTGCCGCTGACCGGGCGCACGATACCGGTCATCGCCGACAGTTACGTCGACCGCGAATTCGGCACCGGCTGCGTCAAGATCACGCCCGCGCACGATTTCAACGACTACCAGGTCGGCCAGCGTCACGCGCTTGAGCCGATCAATATCCTGACGCTTTCGCGCCAAGCTCAACGACAACGCGCCGGAAGCGTATCGCGGGCTTGATCGTTTCGACGCGCGGCAGCGGGTCCTGGCGGACCTGACCGCGCAGGGACTGCTGGCATCGGAAAAACCATACAAGCTGCGGGTACCGCGCTCGGGCCGCACCGGCGTCATCGTCGAGCCGATGCTGACCGACCAGTGGTACGTGCAGATGGACGGCCTCGCCAAAGCGGGACTCGCCGCCGTCGCCCAGGGCGACGTTAAATTCTTTCCCGACCACTGGGCTACCACGTACAACCAGTGGCTCGAAAACATCCAGGACTGGTGCATTTCGCGCCAGCTCTGGTGGGGCCACCAGATACCCGCGTGGTATGACGACAGCGGCAACATTTACGTGGCACGCAGCGAAGACGAGGCGCGTGCGCAAGCCGCTGCCAAAGGTTATGACGGCGCGCTGCGACGCGACGACGACGTGCTCGACACCTGGTTTTCCTCGGCGCTGGTGCCATTTACTTCGCTGGGCTGGCCAGAGCAGACCAAAGACCTCGACATTTTCCTGCCGTCATCGGTGCTGGTCACCGGTTTCGACATCATATTCTTCTGGGTCGCGCGCATGATCATGATGACCCTGCACTTCACCGGCAAGGTCCCGTTCCGGCACGTCTACATCAACGCCCTCGTGCGCGATGCCGAAGGCCAGAAGATGTCGAAGTCGAAGGGCAACACGCTCGACCCGCTGGACCTGATCGACGGCATCACGCTCGACGCGCTGCTCGAGAAATCGACGGTCGGCCTCCTGCGTGCCGAGCACAAGGAAAAAATCGAGAAATACATCCGCAAGAATTATCCGGATGGAATTCCTGCATTCGGCGTCGACGCGCTGCGTTTCACCTTCGCTTCGCTGGCCACGTTCGCGCGCACGCTGAATTTCGATCTCAGCCGCTGCGATGGCTACCGCAACTTCTGCAACAAGCTGTGGAATGCGACGCGCTTCGTGCTCATGAACTGCGATGGCAGGGACGTGGGGCTCGACGAAACGCTGCCGCTCGAATTTTCGCCGGCCGACCGGTGGATTGCGAGCCGCCTGCAGCGTGCCGAAGCGGAAGTCGGGAAAGGATTCGGCGAGTACCGCTTCGACAACGCAGCGCGCGCGATTTACGAATTCGTGTGGGACGAATATTGCGACTGGTATGTCGAGCTCGCCAAGGCGCAAATCGCCGGCGGCAACGAGGCGCAGCAGCGCGCGACCCGCCGTACCCTGGTGCGCGTGCTCGAGGCAACCTTGCGGCTCGCGCATCCACTCATTCCGTTCATCACCGAAGAGCTGTGGCAGAAGGTCGCGCCGCTGGCGGGCAAGACGGGGGCCAGCATCATGCTGCAGCCTTATCCCGAGGCCGACGCGACGCGTATCGATGAAGAGGCCGAGCAGCACGTCGCGTTGCTCAAGCAGCTCACCAATGCATGCCGCACGCTGCGCAGCGAAATGAACCTGGGCCCGCAGCAGAAAGTGCCGCTGCTCGCGCAGGGCGATCGCGCCAAGCTCACCGCGCTGGCGCCGTATCTCGTGCCGCTCGCGCGGCTGTCCGAAGTTACCATCGTCGACGAGCTGCCCCAGGCCGATGCACCGGTCTCCATCATCGACGATTTCAGGTTGATGCTCAGGATCGAAGTCGACGCCGCCGCCGAACGCGCGCGCCTCGGCAAGGAAATGGAGCGGCTGGCCGGCGAAATTGCCAAGACCGAAGGCAAGCTCGCCAACGCGAACTTCGTCGAGCGCGCGCCCGCCGCGGTCGTCGAGCAGGAACGCCAGCGCCTCGTCCAATACGAAACGACCGTCGCTAAAGTTCGAGCACAGCTCGAACGATTGGGTCCCTAGGGTGATTCACGCGCTTCGCGCGTTCCGCTATCGTAATTTCCGGCTGTATTTTTTCGGTCAGTCCCTGTCGCTGCTCGGCACCTGGGTCCAGCAGGTCGCGATGAGCTGGCTGGTCTATCGGTTGACGGGCTCCGCATTCCTGCTCGGGCTCACCGCGTTTGCGAGCCAGATCCCGATCCTGATCTTCGCGCCGCTGGGCGGCTTGTGGGCGGACCGCTTCGACCGCCGCAAGCTGCTGATCGCAACGCAGGCGCTCGCTCTGGTGCAGGCCATGGCGCTGGCGCTGCTCACGTATATGAACCGGATAGAAGTCTGGCACATACTGGTCATGGCCGTGCTGCTGGGTATCGTCATGGCGACCGACACGCCGGTACGCCAGTCGTTTGTCTCCGAGCTCGTACCGTCGAGGAGCGATTTGCCGGGCGCCATCGCGATGAACGGCTTCGTGCAGAACGCGGGCCGCATGATAGGCCCGACGCTCGCCGGGCTGCTGATCGCGGTTTCGAGCGAGGCCTTCTGCTTTCTCGCCAATGGCTTGAGCAAGATTGCGGTCATCGCAATCGTCGCGTCGATGCAGATCGACGTGCGCACGGCCAAGGCGGCGAGCGCGCCGCTATTGCGCGGGCTCAAGGAGGGGGCCGCTTACGCCGCGGACCTCCTGCCGGTAAGGCTGTTGCTGCCGATGGTCGCGCTGATCAGTTTCATGGCGAGCCCGTACCAGGCATTGATGCCTATTTTCGCCGCCGAGGTCTTCAAGGGCGACGCGCGCATGCTCGGTTTCCTGATCGGCGCCGCGGGCCTGGGCGGCTCCAGCGGACTCATCTATCTCGCCTCGCGCCGGGACGTGCGCGGGCTCGCGCGGCACATCGTATTCGGCGCGCTGCTGGCGGGCGCGAGCCTCATGGTGTTCGGCGCATCGACGCTGCTGTGGCTGTCGCTTACCGCGATCATGCTGACCGGCTTCGGCATCATTCTCGTCGCCATGGGCACCAGCATGATTTTGCAGACCATCGTCGCCGACGAGAAGCGCGGCCGCGTGATGAGCTTTTTCACCGTGGCTTTTCTCGGCATGAGCCCGCTCGGCAGTTTCGTCGCCGGCGCGCTCGCGCACAAGATCGGCGCCGGCCACACGCTGTTTGCCGGCGGCGCCTGTTGCGTAATCGGCGCGGTGGTGTTGTGGCGTCAGATGCCGCGGCTGCGCGCGAACATTCGCGAAATCTACGCGCGGATCGGCGTTATCAAGCCGTAGCGCGCCATATCAGTGGCCGGCTCGCGGCGCGTGCGGTGAGTTCACGGGCGGAGCCGCCGATTGCGGACGCGGAATGCGGCGGCTACACTGTGCAGCTGATACTCAAAACTGCATGATATGGATATCGTCGCGCCGATCGCCATGGCAGCAGGCCTAGGCTGGGCCAGCGGGCTCCGGCTGTATGCCGTGCTGTTTTTCATTGGCGTTCTCGGCTACTTCGGGCTGACCGCGCTGCCGCCGGATCTCGCGGTCCTGAGCCACCCGGCCGTGATGCTGACGACGGGCGCGCTGTTCGCGTTCGAATTCGGCGCCGACAAGATCCCCGGGTTCGACAGCGTGTGGGACACCTTCCAGACTTTCGTGCGCATTCCGGGCGGCGCGCTGCTCGCGGCGGCTGCCGTGGCCGATCAAAGTACCGCCCTTGCGCTTGCCGCCGGACTTCTTGGCGGGACTTTTGCCGCCGGCGCGCATTTGACCAAAGCCAGCAGCCGCGTGCTGATCAATACGTCGCCCGAGCCCTTCAGCAACTGGGCGGCCTCGCTCGCCGAAGACACGCTTGCCGCGGGCATGGTGTGGTTCGCGTTCACCCACCCGGTCGCGCTGATCGTCATACTCGTTTTGCTGGTAGTGCTGACTATCTGGCTGCTGCCTAAACTATGGCGCGGGATGTGCCGCGTCATTGCAGCGGCGCGCCACATGCTGGGCTTCGCCGGGTAGCCGGCTGTGCGATAGCGCTACCTTTTCGCCGTTATAAAGGATTTCCGCAGTTTCGAAGCGGGCACCGTGTCATTTGGGGGTTGCAGCGCTGTGTCGCGCCGGCGCGCGCGTGCAGTCAGGGATTCGGCACAACCAACGGCAAATGCAGCGCGCGGCGCAGCAGCGAAATCAAATCGGGCGCCGTGGGACCGTCCCCACCCGAGGCGCGCGCGGCAAACCAGGCCTGCACGTTGCGTTCCAGCCGATCGACCGACGTACTCGCTCAGCACGGTCTCGAGCTCGGCGAGCGCGCGCATCGCAGCCGGCGGCAACTCACCCGTGAACCATACTTGTTTGATGCGTTGGCGCGCGCGGTCGTGGAGCATGCTTGCAGTCAGCGCGCCGCCGTCTGCGTATTCGTGGCTTGCCGTCGCCACGACGACGTCCATCGCCGGCTGATCGACCAGATTTATCCAGCCCGGCGTGTCGATCTCCGCCAGTGCGCTCTGGTAGCGCGCGTGCTCGGTGAGCGAAAGTTCAGCGTCATGGAGCTCGGTGGCGAATTCGCTTTCGAAGGCTGCAACGAGCCGGTCTTTGACGAGCGCGAAGGGCGGGCATTCGCCGAGCACGGCGGTCAGATCGCCGATGCGCCCGCGTGCCGCGGCAAGCGCTCCATCGCCCAGGGCCACTGCCGGCGTGCGCAGCGCTTTCAATAGCGTTACCAGGTCCAGATCGAAAAAGATAACGCCCTGGTAGAGCAATGCAGCGCCTTCGCACACGCCGCCCGCGCTGACTATTCTGCGGCCCTCTACTTCAACGTCGTGCGGTGCGCGATAGCGTGCATCCACGCCCAACGCGGCGAGCGCGGTCGCTACCGCGTGGCAGACGCGTCGCGCGACAGCCTGCATGTCGGATGTCTCAACATCGCGCTGATGCAGATAAAGCGCCCACCCGAGTTGACCGCCGTCGCAGTAGACCGTGTCGCCGCCCGTTATGCGGCGCTGCACCGTTATGGCGGCCTCAGCGCAAAACCCGCCGTCGGACTCCTGCCCCGCGCTGTGGCGGCTCGCGAGCAGCACCGCCGGCGCGACGCGATAAAAACGCAACGTGCTGGGGATTTCCTCGGCGTTGCGCGCTTCGAGCAGCGCGCGATCGAGCGCGATGTTCTGCGTGGCCGCCCGCAGGCCGGTATCGATGACCCGCCACATTTCAACCATGGGTTGGGCCGCCGGCTGCCCCTACTCAGGCGGCCTGGCTTCGCGCAGTCCGCGTTGTGCCAGGAAATTCTCGAATGTCGAGCTCTGATAAGCGTTGCTTGTTACGTACTGGTCGAACTGGATGAACGCTTCGACCGGGGTGCGCGATCCGCGCCGCATGAGAACTTCCTTGCCGTCGGCGCTGACGAACATCCAGGCCGGCACCGGCGACGAACGCAGGCGCTTGATGGCGTCGGCGCGCGGAAGTTTTTCGCCATCCGGCAGCGTCATCAGGTCGGCCGGATTGCCGCGAATATCGAAATACGCGAGCACAAAATGCTCCGTATAGCGCTGGCGCAACTCTGCCGACGAGAAGGTGTTTTTGTTGGCTACTTCGCAGTACGGACAGGTCGCAAAACCGAAATACACGAACATCGGCTTGTGCGCGCGCTTGGCGAGGCGCACCGCCTCGTTGTATTCGACAAACGGCCAGCCGTCAGGCGTCTTCGCCTGCGCGCCCGGCGTAAGCAGCCACAGCGCCAGAAAAAATAACGTGGCCGCACCGCGCATGATCGTTCCCGCCCGCATGGTTGCTCCCGCGGTCCTTACTTCTTTTTCATGAAAAATACGAATTCATTGGTCGCGGTTTCCGCCGACAACAACTCATTGCCGGTCTGCCTGGAAAACGCCTGAAAGTCCTTGACCGAACCCGGATCCGTCGCAACAACGCGCAAAATCTGTCCGGAGACCATGTCGTTCAGCGATTTTTTCGTGCGCAATATCGGCAGCGGACAATTCAGTCCGCGCGCATCGAGTTCTTTGTCGAAATCCATTTCCGCTCCAGGCTGGCATGTTTTTGTCGGAGCCTAATATACGGCCCCCGTGCGCTTCGTGCAAGGCAACTGCCGCGCGCGGGCGCGGCGTGCAGCCGCGGTGCGCTGCCTGGCTCGCAGTCCTAGAAAACGCTGATGTTTTTGTCGGCCAAGAGCTGTGACAGGCGCGTGTTGGCCATCGACAGGCGGTCGACCAGAATCTCGAGAAACGCGCCGTTAAAGTTGTGGCGGCACAATTCGGAAGCCTGCGCGAGCGCCTCCGCCTTGATCTCGATCACCGTGATATCGGTGGCCGACGTGACGCTCGCCGTGCGCTGGAACTGCTTTTTCCCGAGGTACGCCATCTCGCCGAAGCAATCGCCCGCGCGCAGCACGTTGAGTAGTTTGCCGCCCTTGCTGATCTTGACCTCGCCCGCGGCCAGGATGAAAAACGATTTGCCGATGTCCCCTTCCTTGATCAGCACCTGGCCCGGGCCGAATTTGCCCCAGCTCGTCACGCGCAACACTTCCCACAACTCGACGTCGGCGAAGTTCTTGAAAAAAATAAGCTTGCGCAGCGCGTTGAATTTTTCGCTGTCCGGAATATTTTTCTCGGGCTTCTGCAGATTGCCGAACACCGCGACGAGCTCGTGGGAGATCTCCTCCCACGACTGGTAGCGATCGGCCGTGTTCTTCTGCAGCGCGCGCTTGACGATCGAATCGAGCTGCAGCGGAATCTCGGGCCGGATCGCGCTCGGCGCCGGCGCGTCGGCGTTGATGATCTGATAGATCATGCTGTAATTGTTATTGGCCTGGAACGGCAGCTTGCCGGTGAGCATCTGGTACAACACGACGCCCAGCGAGAAAATATCCGTCTGGTGCGTGAGTACCATTTCCTTGACCTGCTCCGGGGACATGTAAGCCGGCGAGCCGATACCGGTTATCTGGGTCGTTTCCGTTGCCGTGGTCTGTGCCGCGCCGAAGTCGGTAATCTTGATATCGTTTTCGCCTGACAGCATGATATTGGCCGGCTTGATGTCACGGTGTATGACGCCGTGTTTGGCCGCATAATCGAGCGCCTTGGTGCACTTGAAAACTATCTCGATTACCTTGTTGATCGGCAACAGGTGCTCGGGCCGCGAGTATTGCTCGAGTGTCGTGCCGTCGACATACTCCATGACGATATAGCTCGCCTCGTCGTCGGCGACGGCGTCGTAAATGCTGACGATATGCGGATGAGACAGCTTGCCCGCGAGGGATGCCTCGGTGACGAACAATTTACGATAGCGCCGGCCGTGCTCCTTGTCGCCGAGCGCTTCCTGCATGACCACCTTCATCGCGACGTGGCGATTGACGAAAGGATCGAGGGCTTCGTACACGACGCTCGTCGCGCCTTTGCCAAGCTCGCGGATGATTTCGTACTTGCCGATCTTTTTGATAGTCATCTTGTTAGCCTTGGCGCCGTCTGGCGTGGCCGATTAGCAAGTAAATACAATACCATAAAGCCGGATATTTGCGTTACTTGTGACGATTTCGCACAACCTCGCCTCAAACGGCCGCGTGGCATCGAGCGGTATCCGAGCCTATTTGCAGCGGCGCCGGTGCGTGCGCTAACCTCGGGCGTGGGAGCAATAACAATGAAAACTATCGCCGAGCGGTCATTAACCGCGCCGCCGTCCGTTACGTTCGCCGCCGCGTTCTGGTACTGGCTCAAGCTGGGGTTCATAAGCTTCGGCGGTCCGACCGGCCAGATCGCGATCATGCACCAGGACCTGGTCGAGAATAAACGCTGGATTTCGGAGCGGCGGTTTCTGCATGCGCTCAATTACTGCATGGTGCTGCCCGGCCCCGAAGCGACGCAGCTCGCAACTTATATCGGCTGGATGATGCACAAAACTCGCGGCGGCATCGTGGCGGGTGCGTTGTTCGTGCTGCCGTCGCTCGTCATTCTGATCGTGCTGGCGTGGATTTACATGGCATACGGCAACCTGCCGGCGATTGCGGGATTTCTGTACGGCATCAAGCCTGCCGTCACCGCGATCGTGGTGTTCGCGGCGTATCGAATCGGGTCGCGCGCGTTGAAGAATGCCGCGTTATGGTCGATCGCTGCCGCCGCTTTCATCGCCATCTTTGTGCTCAAGCTGCCTTTTCCTTACATCGTGCTTGCAGCCGGCCTGATCGGTTACCTCGGCGGGCGCTACGCGCCGGAAAAATTTGCGATCGGCGGCGGTCACGCAGTCACGGACCAGCGTTACGGCGCCGCGTTGATCGATGACGACACGCCTACGCCGCCGCATGCGCTGTTCAAGTGGGCACGGGTGGCGCGTGTTTGTGCGGCCGCGGCCGCGCTGTGGGGCGGCGCGATGGCATTCCTGGTCGTGCGGTACGGATGGGATGCGACGTTGACGCAGATGGGCTGGTTTTTTACCAAGGCCGCGTTGCTCACGTTCGGTGGCGCTTATGCGGTGCTGCCTTATGTCTATCAAGGCGGCGTCGAGCAATTCGGCTGGCTGACGGCGACGCAAATGATCGACGGGCTTGCGCTCGGCGAAACGACGCCGGGCCCGCTGATCATGGTCGTCACGTTCGTGGGTTTCGTCGGCGGCTGGACCGCGGAAGTGTTCGGCCCGCACAACCTGGTTCTAGGCGCGACGATCGCAGCGCTGGTCGTCACCTATTTCACGTTTCTGCCGAGCTTCATCTTTATCTTCCTGGGCGCGCCGTTCATCGAAAGCACGCACGGCAATCTCACCTTTACCGCGCCGCTGACCGGCATTACGGCGGCGGTCGTCGGGGTCATACTCAATCTCGCGGTTTTCTTTGCATACCACGTGCTGTGGCCGCAGGGGTTTGGCGGAGCCTTCGAATGGCCGGCGACCGTGCTGGGCACGGGGGCTTTTGTCGCGCTGTTCCGGTTCAAGGCGGGCATTATTCCGGTGATTGCGGCGTGTGGCGCCGCCGGGCTCTTGTACACGGTGCTCCGACCGGTGCTGTCCGCTTAGCTGCATTCGCGCACGGCGGGATATTGCTGCCGGATTGCGGTCAGACAACGAATCGATTATTTCTTAGCGTCGCGTCGCGCCTCGTCGTCCTGCAGGCGCAGCTCGCGCAGGCGCGCATCCACGCTCGACTGCTGATAAAAGTCGCCATCGCCGCTTTTTTGCGCGAGCACCAGCTGCTCGATCGCCGCCCGCACATTGCCCAGCCGGTAATAAGCTTCGGCCGACGCTCGGTGCTGCGCCAGGCGTTTGCCCAGCGCCGCATAGCATTTGGCCTGCAGTTGATACATGTGGTAATCGGATACCGAATATTGGAGCCGGCTCTCGATCAGTTTCAATGCCTCGGCGGCCTGCCGGTTAGCCAGCAGCAATTCGGCGTAGTCATACACCAATGCACGATAGCCGGGATGGCTTTTGAGCGAATCGCGATAAGTCTGGAATGCTGCATTCACGTCGTCGGTCGCCACGTAAAAACGTGCAGCCAATGCGTCCACCGCGGGGTTGTCGGGCAGAGACTTGCGCAGTGTCGCCAGCTCGCGGCCCGCGCGCGGGTAGGCTTTGACGCGCATGAGCGCGCTCACCAGGCCGTAGCGGCTCGCGGCCTCGCTTAAGTATTTGCGCTCGCCCAGGCTTTCCTCGAAAAAAGCCAGCGCCTCTTGCGGCGTGTCCTGCGCCGACCTGATCTTGGCGCGCATCAATTGAAATTCGAGGCTGTCGGTGACCTGGCGATATGGTAGATTTTGCGCGCGGTTCTGCATGTCGGCGATGCGCTCGTAAGTCATCGGGTGGGTGCGCAGATAGGCCGGCGCGTTGGTCTCGTAAAAGCGCGTCGCGCGCTGCATGCGCTCGAAAAACAGCGCCATCGCGTGCGCGTCGAAACCCGCTTTTTCAAGCACCTGAAAACCCACGCGGTCCGCCTCGCGTTCGTGATCGCGTGTGTAATTGAGCTGGGACTGGACGGAGCTCGCGCCCGCCGCGGCGATTGCCGCCTGCGCCATATCCGGGCTGGAGCGCGCGGCGAGCACCGCCACGGCGAGCGCGGCGAGCGACACTATGGACGACTGCTTCTGCTGCGCCAGCATGCGCGCCATATGACGTTGCGTGACGTGCGCGACCTCGTGCGATACGACGCCGGCGAGTTCCGACTCGCTTTGCGCGGTAAGCATCAGCCCCGAATTGATGCCGACAAATCCACCGGGCAGCGCGAATGCGTTGACCTGCGGATCCATGATCAGAAAGAAGGTGAACTGCTGGCGCGAGTCGGCGCTCGCCGCGACCAACTTGTACCCGAGGGTATTCAGGTAATCGGTGACCTCAGCATCGTCGGAATAGCTCGGGTCGGCGCGGATCTCGCGCATGATGCTTTCACCGAGACGCCGCTCCATTTGCGGCGACATGTCGCCCTGCGACACGTCACCCAGGTCTGGCAGTCCCTGGCCCAGCGCCACGGGCAGCGCGCCTACCAGCATGACGAATATCCGGATCAGGCTTTTCACCCATCTATGATAATCCGAATCGGCCGAAGTTCACCCGGGCCGGCATGCGCCGGCAATCGACGCACAGCCGCATGGCAACAAGGTGTAACCCGCGGGAATTATTACGTTAGCGATGCGCGCCGTAACTTATACTTACGGCTCGCAGAAGGGCCCGGCGGCCCGCGTGGAGACTGAGTGAAAAAACTGACGCATTTCGACCAACGCGGCCAGGCGCACATGGTGGACGTCGGCGGCAAAGATGAAACGCACCGGATCGCCCGCGCAAGCGGCCGTATCGTGATGCTGCGCACGACGCTTGCCACGATCACCGCCGGCAAGGCAAAAAAGGGCGACGTGCTGGGCATCGCGCGGATTGCCGCGATCCAGGGCGCCAAGCGCACGGCAGACTTGATTCCGCTCGCGCATCCGCTGGGGCTGACCCGCGTGAGCGTGGACTTCGCTGCCGACGCCCGCAAAAATGCCGTGACTTGCGTGGCGCAGGCGGAAACGCGCGGTCGCACCGGCGTCGAAATGGAAGCGCTGACGGCCGTCGCCGCCGGTTTGCTCACTATTTACGACATGTGCAAGGCGGTGGACCGCGGCATGCGCATCGAAGACATCTGCCTGGTCGAAAAAAAAGGCGGCAAGTCGGGGCATTGGATTAGAAAGCCTTAAATTGTTCGAGTAATATGCGGGCATAGCACTACGACGTGACCACCTTTTTTAGAGCCTACGCCTCTAACTGAAGCCGGAGTTAATATCGCGCGGACAATTGCAACGGACAATTCGCATCGTTGCTTATGCTTTGAGATCGGCCTCCTGAGGAAGGCATGGACATAAACAAGAAACCGCACTGGCTGCTCGGCCACTCGTCCAATACCTATTCGCAGACCGGCGAGGACGGCATCATCGCCAAGATTCTTTCCCTGCTTCCGGAAACCGACCGCTGGTGCGTCGAATTCGGCGCGTGGGATGGTATCCACCTGAGCAATGTCAGAAAACTCATCCTGGAATCCCAATACAACGCAGTCATGATCGAAGGGGATGCAAGCAAATTTCAATTACTGAAAACCAATTACAGCGACAACAAGAACGTGCATGTGGTCAATGCATTTGTCGGTTTCGAGCGCACTAGCAGTCTGGACAAAATCTTGTCCGCTTATGAAATTCCCAAGAATTTTGATTTTCTTTCGATCGATATTGACGGGAACGACTATTACTCATGGGAGGCGGTAGACGAATACCGGCCGAAGGTCGTTTGTATCGAGTTCAATCCGACCATTCCGTCGGAAGCGCATTTTGTCCAGCCGGCGAATCCCCGAATCAACCAGGGTTGCAGCGTGCTCGCGCTGGAGCAGCTTGCGCGTTCGATGGGTTATCAACTTATTTGCGTATTGCCCTGGAATGCGTTTTTCGTTGACGAAAAATATTTCGAGAGATTCGGGATTGCCGATAACAGCCTGCATGCGCTGCGCAAGGATCTCTCTCAAGTCACATGGTTTTTTACCGGTTATGACGGCAGCGTTCATCTGGCCGGTGCGAAAAGGCTGCCGTGGCACGGCATCAGTTCGATAGATGAGCGTCAGGTGCAAGTGTTGCCCCGGATTCTGCGGTCGTATCCACCCAACTACACGAATTTTCAGCACAAACTGTTTCGGTTGATGCGGTCTCTTGGCTTGATTCGGCGGTAGCGCATCGCCAAGGGCGATAATGGACAGGGCATTAAAACTTGGCTAGCATGGCGTCCGCTGATAAGCGGCAAAAAATTATTCGAGCCGGAACACATCCGGCAAGCCGCACCCGAAGGAGACAGCATGCATCAATACCGCAGAACATTGTTGAAGGCGATGAGCGCCGCCATGCCGCTGGCGATCGCCGCCGGCGCCGGATTATTCAGATCGACCAGCGCGCTTGCCGCCGCATGGAACAAGTCCGGGTTCGACGCCAAAGCCGCCGCCGACGCGTTGAAATCGCTCGGCGTGGCAAACGCCCAACCGAGCAAGGAAATCGTGCTGACCGCGCCCGACATTGCAGAAAATGGCGCCCAGGTGCCGGTTACGATCACGAGCAGGATTCCCAACACCCAGAGCATTTCGATCATCGTCGACAAAAATCCGTTTCCGCTCAACAGCAGTTACGATTTCGCGAACGGCGCCGAGAGCTACGTTTCGACCAAACTCAAGATGGGCCAGACCTCGAACGTCATCGCAGTGGTCAAGGCCGACGGCAAATTCTTTACGGCGACCCGGGAAATCAAGGTGACGATAGGCGGCTGCGGCGGCTGATGGTTGTCGCGCCACGCGCGCCGCGCATATACATACACACAAGGAACGTTCATGGCTGAACCGATGAAAATTCGCGCGAAGATGGAAGGCGACGCCGCCGACGTCAAAGTGCTGATGAGCCATCCGATGGAAACCGGCCAACGCAAGAACGAAAAAGGCGAATTGGTGCCCGTGCATTTCATCCAAAGCGTGATTGCCACCCACAATGGCAAAACCGTTCTCGACGTGCAATGGAGCCAGGCAATCGCGCGCAACCCTTTCCTGGGATTTCGCGTAAAAGGCGCCAAAGCCGGCGATAAGATTACCGTGACGTGGACTGATACGACGGGCGACAAGGGCAGCATCGACACCGTAGTGGCCGCTGCGTGAGCGGCGCAGCGACCGCCCGCCAGGCCGTGGACTCCCCGGCTTGCGCGCACCGTGCGAGCTCAGGCATTCCGCTGAAATTGGCCGCTGCCGGCTTGATGATTGCGTGCCAGGCCGTGGTGCTGACGATGAGTGCTGCCGCTTCAGCCGCTGGCGCGCAGGAGCCGTCGGCGCGCCAGCCGGCGCCGCTCGAACTCAAGCAGCCTGCGTCGGCACGGCCCTGGCATCGCTATAAGGTCGATTCACAGGGCTCGGCCTGGCCGCAGACCGAATGGCGCAATTTCAACAACCTCGCAAACCTCAACGTTTCGGCGCCGCCGCACGGGGCACCGGGATTTCACTTGCCAATTCAGGGCGACGCGGAGCGTGGACGTGCGCTCGCTTACGATCGCTCACGCGGCGGCAGTTGCGTGGTTTGTCACATCATGGGGAAAACGACCCCCGCACAGCCGGGCAACGTCGGACCGGACCTCTCGACGATCGGCGCGACGCGCGACGATCAGTTCCTTTTCAACTACGTGTACGATCCACGCATCTACAACGCCAACAGCATCATGCCGCCATGGGGCGCGTATCAAGTCTACCGGCTCGACGAAGTGCGCGACATCGTTGCGTTCTTGAAGACCCTCAAAGAGCCTTACGCGATCGCCGACAAGAACGAAAATCCCAACACGCGCGCCGCGCCGGTGGAAAGCCGCGACAATCTCGATCCGACCGAGAACCCGGCGATATTCGGCCTGGACCTGGGACGCGAGGTTTTCAAGCGCAACGGCGCCAATGGCAAATCCTGCGCGTCGTGTCATGCGGCGCCGGAGACGGCGTTCAAAACGTGGGCCGCGCGCATGCCGCGCTACGAGCCGCGCTTGCGCCATGTGCTGGGTGTCGAGGAATTCATCACGCGCCATGCGCGCGCAACCACCGGCGACAACCTGCTCATGCAGAGCAACGAGAACACCGGACTGTCGATTTACCTGCATAACCTCGCGAACGGCGCGCCGATCAGTCCGGATCTGTCGAGCGGCGGTGCGCAGGCGGCGCTGAAGAACGGCCAGGAATTGATGAAGCACAAGATCGGGCAGCTGAACATGGCGTGCGTCGATTGCCATACGCGCGAGCGCCATGCGAACAAATGGGTGCGCGGTCAATATCTGGTCGAATCGAAAGGCACCACTGCGCATTTTCCGACCTGGCGCACGAGCCGCGGCGATATCTGGGACATACGCAAACGGTTTCAGTGGTGCAACGTGTCCGTGCGCGCCGACGAACTGCCGCCGGATGCGCGCGAATACGGTGACATCGAGCTCGCGCTCGCAGCGCTCAACCGGGGCGAGAAAATCAAGTCGCCCGGCATTCGTCACTAAGCGCGTGTCCGCCGCAGCCTCCGCTGCATATTGTTGCGCACCGTTGCGCGACCCACCCCGATGACCATGACCCGGCGCGAGTTTCTCCACACGCTCGCCGTAGCGGCGGCGGCCGGCTTTCCGCTGGGCAGCAAGGCGCGCGCCGCGGCGATCAACGGCTTCTACGATCTGCACAGCTTCGGCAATAACGTGACGCTCATGCATTTCACGGATTGTCATGCGCAGCTCCTGCCGAACTACTTTCGCGAGCCGAGCATGAACATCGGCGTCGCCGGAATGGCCGGCAAACCGCCGCATCTGGTCGGCACCGCTTTGCTCAAGCACTACCGCATCAGCCCTCACAGCCGGCTCGCGCATGCGTTCACCCACCTCGACTTCGAGCACGATGCGCGTACGTACGGCCAGATCGGCGGCTTCGCCCACCTGGCCACGCTGGTCAAAAAAGTCCGGGGACAGCGTCCGGGCGCGCTCCTGCTCGACGGCGGCGACACCTGGCAGGGCTCGGCTACCGCGCTGTGGACCAAAGGCGAAGACATGGTGCAGGCGGCCAAGCTTCTGGGCGTCGATGTCATGACCGGACATTGGGAATTCACGCTCGGCGCAGCGCGCGTCAAAGAACTCGTCGAAACGCAATTGAAGGGCGGTATCGAGTTTCTCGCGCAGAACGTCTCGACCACCGATTTTGGCGACCCGGTTTTCACGCCGTGGGTCATGCGGGAAATCAACGGCGTGCCGATCGCCATCATCGGCCAGGCCTTTCCGTACGTACCGATTGCCCATCCGCGGCACCTGGTCGCTGACTGGACTTTCGGCATCCAGGAAGAAAAGCTGCAGAAAACCATCGATGCCGCACTCGCCAAAGGCGCGCATGCGGTGATTCTGCTGTCCCACAACGGCATGGACGTGGACTTGAAGCTGGCCGGGCGCGTGAGCGGCATCGACGTGATACTCGGCGGCCACACGCACGACGCCGTGCCCGATCCGGTGGCGGTCAGAAATCGGGGCGGCACCACGCTGGTCACCAATGCCGGCTGCAACGGCAAGTTTCTCGCCGTGCTCGATCTCGATATCCGGAACAAGCACGTCGCGGGGTATCAATACCGTTTGTTGCCGGTCTTTTCGCAAATGCTCGATGCCGACAAAGACATGGCCGCGCTGATCGGCAAAGTGCGTGCGCCCTATGAAGCTCAGCTCGGTGAAAAGCTGGCGGTCAGTGAAGCGCTGCTCTACCGGCGCGGTAATTTCAACGGCACCTTCGACCAGCTCATACTGGATGCCTTGATGGAGGTCAGCGGCGCGGAAATCGCGTTCTCGCCCGGCTTCCGCTGGGGCACGTCGGTGTTGCCGAATGAACCGATTACCGTCGAGCACGTGATGAATCAAACGGCGATTACGTATCCGTTCGCGACGCTCGCCGAGCTGACCGGCACAGCCATTAAATCGATACTCGAGGACGTCTGCGATAACCTGTTCAATCCAGACCCCTATCTACAGCAGGGCGGCGACATGGTGCGGGTCGGCGGATTGGAATACACGTGTGATCCGACGCGCGCGATCGGCCAACGCATCAGCAATCTGACCTTGCGCGGGAAGCCGCTCGAAGCGCAAAAGCGGTACAAGGTCGCCGGGTGGGCGCCAGTTGCGGAAGGCGCCAGCGGACGGCCGGTGTGGGAACTCATCACCGATTATTTGCGCAGCAACCCGCTCATCGCGGCGCCCCGCCTTAACGTGCCGCAACTGTCCGGCGTCAGCGGAAACCCGGGACTGGCCTAGCGGCCGGGGCGGCGTCGCGCGGTTTTACGAAAATCAGTGCCGGCATTCCGCGGGCACGTATATCCACGATGTCGTGGTCCCGCCGGTACTGCAGTCCCAGACTATGCGCCGCGCGTTGAGCGAGGGGGTCAGGACTATAGTTACATCGGTGCCGACCGAGGCCGGATCACCCAACACGGTTATCAGTCCGGCATTCGTCACCGAGCCGCCTGATATACGGCCCCCGGAAACGACAGTCAGGCCGGCGCCCGAGCTGGTCATGGTGCCGTCCGAAACTGCTTTTTCCTGGATGCCGACGCGAAAACTGCCCGCCGCCAGCAGAAGGTCAGTGACCTTGGCGCGTATCGTATAAGTATTGTACGCGGGGAGCGCCACAGCAGCGAGTATGCCGATGATCGCCACTATGATCATCAGTTCGACTAAGGTAAATCCCCGATACAAGGTCTTCAAAGTAGTGCTCCCGTCCTCGCCGCGCAACGACTAACGCTGGCTGACATCAAGTGCGTGACCTGCATTTGCCGAAACTGCGGCTTATAAAAACAACAGCCCCTCGGGAGAGGGGCTGTTGACTAACTTTTGAAGCTTGCAATAACCCTGGCAAGGTCCAAATTAATGACGGCACTCGGCCGGCACGTATTTCCACTGATCCGTATTGCCGCTCGTCGAGCACATCCAGGCGATACGGCCGCCCGCTGCAAGAGACGGCGTCAACACGATCGACACCGCAGTGCCGATAGTCGCGGCGCTTCCCTGAACGGTAATTACGCCAGCGTTGGTTACGGTGCCGGCCGAGACGCGACCGCCCGTGTTTACCGTTAACCCCACGCCGGAGCTGGCCATCGTGCCGTCAGACGCGGATTTCTCCGCAATCGTGGTTTTGAAGCCGCTGGCCGCCAGCACCAGTTCAGATACCTTCGCCCGGATCGTGTAGTCCTGGTAAGCCGGCAGAGCAACGGCCGCCAGAATACCGATGATCGCAACTACGATCATCAATTCGATCAGGGTAAAACCGCGTTGAATACGCTTCATAAGATCTCCTTGAAAAGTTACAAGATGCCGAAAAAAACACAGTTTCAGAAGTTACGCATGGGTAACAGCAACTTCCATACCACTATGGCATTTTTGACCCGAAATATTTGTCTTGGTGGTGCCAAGGACTTCAATTAATTCATCAGGATATCCAAGCAACCGAAAGGTATGAACGGGACCAAAAAAGCGCGCAATATTGCCGGCTGGAGTTTCACCATCCGGCATCGTGCGTCACTATTAACGCAGCGCGACAGGCCGCCTCACGACTCGAAACGACACTAGGTGACGCTGCGCGTCAGTCGTGAATTTTGACGTCGCGGGTTCAGTAAGAAGAAACGTCGCTTAAGTAGAGCCTGAAGCTACGTGGTGCGCGATTGCGGCTTTTACCTGTGAAACCACACCATCCCAGTCATGCAACTGCTGTTGACGGAGCAAGCGCAGTGCCGGATACCACGGAATAGAGTCACCGCTTTGCAGGTAGCGCCACTCGGCCACTGCCGGAACCATGACTAATGCCCGTTTCCCCAGCGCGCCCGCGAGGTGAGCCGCCGTGGTGCACACGGTGACAACCAGATCAAGACTGGCGATCAACGCCGCAAGATCGTCCAGGTCCGCCTTCCCGTCTTCCCACGCATGCACCGTTACACCGGAGCGCGCTTGCAGTTCGGATATTTCAGTGGTTACCCCGCCGTATTGAAGTGAAACAAAATGCGCATCCGCCGTCGCAAGTACCGGCAACAACACTTCGAGCGGCATGGACCGCATCGCCTGGCCGGTTGCGGGGGTCCCGCCGCGCCACGAGATGCCGACCTTGAGACCAGCACCCAATCCCGACAGGCGCTCGCGCCAAGCAGCCACGCGTAGAGGGTCGGCGAGCAGATAACCGGAGTGCATCGGAAAATCGGTGTCGCCGTTGCGCAGCATGCGTGGGAGGTCGCCGCAACGGGCGCAAAAATCCGGTGCTGGTTCGTGCGCCCAGGCTGGCTCGCCCGTGACCCGATGGCGATATACCGCGGCGCGCGGGAATGAGCGGGCGAATAATTTTGCGAGGCGTGGATCGCACTCGAGCACCGTGTATTGCGCGTTGGCAAGCACGTCGGGCAGGCATGATGCGAACATAATTTGGTCGCCCAACCCCTGCTCGGCCTGCACGAGCAGGCGCTTGCCGGACAATGCCTCGCCCTGCCACGTTGGAAAATCGTAATCGCGCCAGTGATCGACTTCCGGTATCCGCACGCGCCACGCGTATTCACGCCATCCCGCCGCAAACTCGCGGCGCTTCAACAGCATGAAAGCGCGCTGCAAATGCGCCTGCGCAAAATCAGGATCGATCTCCAGCACGTGCTCGAGCAGGCTTTCCGCTGCCGTGCTTTCGCCCATGTCGCCAAGAGCAAGCGCCTTGTTGAACAGCGCATCCACATGAGCGGGCGCGAGCACGAGTGCGCGTTCGAGCACGGCTAACGCTTGCGCAGGCTCTCCCAGATCCCGCAGCGTAAGCCCAAGATTGGCCAGTGCGGCGAGATGGTTCTCGTCGAGTTCCAGTGCTCGCTTATAGCTCGCCGCAGCGGCGTCTAGATTATTCTGCAGCCGATGCACGTTGCCGAGCGCATTGTCGACGTCGGCGCTGGCATGCCGGTCGCGCATCGTTTCCAACAGCTTCTGCGCTTGCTCAAGCCGTCCGCTGCGTGCTTCGGCCAACGCGAAATGGTACGTGGCATCCCGATTATTGGGATCTGCTGCGAGTGCGGCGTGCAAATGCTGGCGCGCCATAACGAAGTCGCCGGCATTGAAACTCGCAATGCCCGCCTGCAATGGATCCACTGCGGCGATCTCGGACGCAGCCGCTTTGCGCGCAAAGCTTTTGATCAGTGTCCACAACATGGTCATGGCGCCGCGAGGCGCTCTACATCTTGTGCGATGCGCGCCATTACCGAACGCCACTCGCCAGGCTGCCGCTGCCTGAAGAGCCGCACACTCGGATACCACGGCATCGTTTCTCCCGCTTCGCCATACCTCCATTCACAAGGCGTTTGCAGCACCACCCACGTCGGCTTACCCAGGGCGCCGGCCAGATGCACGAGCGCGGTTTGCACTGTGATCACGAGGTCCAGCGCCGTAACCAGCGCGGCCGTCTCATCGTAGTCTTCGATCGCGTCGCGCCAGTCGTGTATGGATACGCGGTGCGCCCGCGAAAAAACGCCGAGCTCGGCGGCGGCATTACCGTATTGCAAGTTCACAAAATGGCAATGCGCCTGGCGCAAGACAGGCTGCCAATCCGCAAGCTGCGTTGAACGGGCGGCGCCACCCGTCGACGGCGCACCACCAACCCATGAAATTCCCACTTTCAAGCCGGGGCCCAGCGCAGCAAGCCGGTTTTTCCAGTAGTCCGTGCGCGCGGAATCGGCGCGCAAGTATCCGCCATGAACGGGGAAGTCGCTGCGATGGCGGCGAAAGAGCGCCGGCAAGCTCCCGATCGCAACCTGACGGGTGACGTCTGCAGCGCGCGCCCTTCGAACCAGACTGGCATCGTCCAACCGTTGCGCAGTGACAATTGCATGGGCGAACGAGCGCGTAAAAAGTTTTAATAGCGGTGGAGCGCATTCGATCAGGCAACCGTCGGCGTGCGCGAGTGCATCCGGCACGCACGATCCAAACATGATTTGATCGCCCAGGCCCTGCTCCGCATAAATGAGCAGCTTGCCGCCACCCGAAGCCTCGCCGTGCCATTCCGGAAATGGCAATGCACGCGGTACGTAATTGCCCCGCGAAAACTTACGGGCCTCGTAATCGGCCCATGCCATGTCAAAACGGCCGAGCTTCAATTGCGCGAGCGACCGGTTCAGCCGTGCCTCGTGCATTTCGGGATGCCGGGCCAGCAGTGTTTCGCACAAATCGAGCGCTTCGGCCGCGCGACCTTCCTGCGTGAGCACTGCACAGTAGTTGCACATCACTTCCGGATCTTCCGGGGTTAACTCCAGCGCTCTTCTGACATGGTCGGCGCCTTTCTGAAATTCATCCGTCTGGTGAGTGAGGACATAACCGAGCGTATTGTGGGCGGCGGCAAATTCCGGGCGCTGCTCCAGCGCCCGCTCGAGGCAGCACACGGCTTGCGCAAACTCGCGCCGCTGCAGCGCGGCCAGAGCGTGGTTGTGCAAGGCCTCGGGAAAACGTGGCCGAAAGTGAGTCGCCAGCACGAACGAGTCGATGGCGTCCTCAAGGCGGCCTGTCTGCAGATAACTCATGCCAAGATTGTTGTGCGCGTCCGCATCGTCGTGCCTGAGTTCGAGCACCCGGCTGAAGCATGTGATGGCATTGACGTAGTCTTTGCCTGAATAAGCCGCGAGGCCGGCTTCAAAGGGGATACGCACGGCGCCGTCGGCGTCGAATGCGGGCTCAGGCGGTCGCGCAACCTCCGCCGCAATTCCGGTGTGCGAGGTTGGCCGCGGCCGCAGCGATGCAAGCCAGGCAAGAATACTCATGGGAGAGCCAACACCGCGCGTTTTTTTCACGCTCGATTCCTTACCCGGCCGGCTGTCTTCTCAAGTTCGGCGGCCACCCGCTCAAGCACAGTTTCCCAGCCTTCGGCTGGCGAACGGTGGAACAAGCGCATTGACGGGTACCATGGCATCTCGACGCCGCTTCGCGGGTAACGCCATTCGGGGCTCGCCGGCAATAGCGTCCATACGGCTTTGCCGAGCGAACCCGCAAGGTGCGAAACGGTATTGTCGATGCTGATCACGAGATCGAGCGCGCCGATTATCGCCGCGAGTTCGTCGAGATCGTCAATTGCGTTGCCGAGCCGCGCGAGCGTGAGCCCCGATTGAGTACGCAATTCCTCGACATCCGCGTTGATATCGCCATATTGCAGCGCATAAAATTCAGCGCCTTTGCTGCGCAACAAGTGCGCCCACAATGGCAATGCAATCGAGCGCACGAACTGGCGCGACCGCAACGTGCCGCCACGCCAGGCGATACCCACCCGCAGCGAGGTGTCCGCTTTAAACTGGCCCGACCAGTATTCGACGCGCCGGGGGTCGGCCTTAAGGTATGCAGGTCGCGCGGGAAAATCGGCGGCAGCCCGCCTGAAATAATGCGGCAACGAGCCGATCGCCACCTGGCAGTCGACCGGCGGCAATTTCGCCAGCCACTTTGTATCGTCTTGCTTCGTTCCGCCGTGAACGTGCGCTTGCGGAAACGAGCGCCGGAACAAGGGCGCCAGACGGGTGTTGCATTCGACGACACACTGCGCAGACTGCGCTAACACGTCCGGTATACACGAGGCAAACATGATCTCGTCGCCCAGCCCCTGCTCCGCATAAATCAGGATACGCTTTCCCGTCAGCGCTTCGCCCTGCCAGGGTGGATACGGAAAATCACGGCCGACCTGTCCGCCGGTCGTGAACCGCTGCTCATAGGCAGCCCAACCTTTGGCGTAATCGCCTCGCATCAGCAGCGCGTAGCTGCGATTGATCACCGCGTCGGCAAAACGGGGGTCCGCCGCGAGCACTTCATCGTAGCGGCTAATCGCTTCGTCGAATCGGCCCAGGTCCCGCAGCGCATGTGCGACGCACGCCCGTGTTTCGAGTATCTGCGGATCGATTTCAAGCGCCTGCTGAAAACAAGCCAGGGCCTGCGCAGCCTGTCCTGTCTCAGACAACAACAGCCCGAGATTGTGGTGGGCCTGCACCATGCGGGGGTTCAGCGCGAGCGAAGCGTCAAACGCCGAGCGGGATTCCGCATAACGGCCCACCATATACAGCGCATACCCGAGGCGGCAATGGGCTTCCGCCGATTGCGCGTCGCTCGCCGCAGCAGTGCGATAACAATCGATTGCGCCGTTCCAGTCGCCGCCGGCCTTGAGCAGGTTCCCCAGAGTGAGCCACGCAGTCGAATTTCGCGGCTCGAGTGCCGTCGCCCTGCGCGCAGCCACCAGTGCGTCTTTCTGTCGTCCGAGGCTGGCAAGCCCCGCCCCCAGCTCTAGCCAGCCGGCTACGAGCGCGGGAGCAAAGTGCACCGCGAGCTGAAAATAATCGACGGCGTCCTCCATGCGCGCCTGATCGCGATAGGTGAGCCCCAGCTCCAGATGTGCCGCGGCGCAATCGTGCTCGAGTTCGAGCGCCTGCAGCAAGCGCCGCTCCGCCTCCGCGTAATTGGCGTCCTGCCGCAGCTGCGCTGCCTGCCGATAAAGTTCGGCGGCCGCGCCGGTTGGCGCATCACGCATTTGCCGGCTCGACCAGGTAATTCACCGCGTGCACATAATCGAACTGCTGCCTGACGACATAGCGGTATTGCCGCAGCCACGCATCGAAACGCGGGATCTGCGATCTGAATACTTCGATCATGATCTTGGGCCGCGACGCGGCAATAACCCGCGCGGCGCCATCGAGCACCTCCAGCTCCATGCCTTCGACGTCGATTTTGATGAAATCGACGGTGCCCGCAATCAATTCATCGAGCGGCGCCGTTTTCACGGCGCCGGCCGCAGCCTGCACCAGACGGGTGGCGCCGCGATTGGCGGCGGCTTCGCACACGAGATCGTACGTCGAGACCGCTGCCGCGGCGCCGATGCCGAGCCGGGAAAGATCGGCGGTCGCGACCTTGTTTGTTTCGAGATTGCGCCGCAGCAAGGCTATGGCTTCGGGATTGGGCTCCAGCACGAGTATGCTGCGGGGCTGCATGAAACGCGCGTAGTACACAACGTGGTTGCCGACATAGGCGCCCACCTCCACGATCGCCGCCCCGGTGCCGACCCACTGCTCAACGGCCGCGAGCTCGCGCAGTTCGAAAAACCGGCCTTTCAGGAAATTCCCCTGAATAAGATCGAACGGGTTCGCGATGCAGAACTGGAAATTCTCGCCGCGATGCGCGAAATCCGCGTGATAGTCGAGCGCAACGCATTTATCGCAAATGACTTTTTCCGCCGCGGCGCGCCGTTTCGCCTGCTGCACAACGTGAGCTTCGCCGACCGCCGCGGCGCGGCGGTGATAGTAGAACGGCCGCTCGATCTTGACGCACCGGTATTTCGACCACAGGCGCAGGTAATAATCGAACTCCGCAGCGTCCAGGCCTGGATCGAAGGGCGTCGCCGACGCCACCGCCGTGCGCACAAAATGCCCGATCTGCAGAGTATTGAACGGATCGTTGCCAAGCACCTCGTCTATGCGCGTGATCTGCAGCAGTTGGCCCGCGCGCGGCACGCCATGCGACTCGTCGTCGTCGAGCTCGTGAATTGCGCCCCAGATAGCATCGTAAGCATGCAGCTTGTCCGCCACATGAGCGAACGCTTCGACAGCCAGCACATGGCGCGCATCCAGAAAAAATACCCACTCGGCGCCGACTTCGCGCGCAAGCCCGACGCCATGGTTACGCGCCGCGGCGGATCCCATTTTGCCGAGACCATCGTCAACCTTGATGAATACGATTTCGGCGAATGGTCCGCGCGCTGCCGCCGTGGCGCGCTTGACCGAATCTTCGGCATCCAGCGCATACAGGTCGTGGCCTGGACCGACCGGGGTGATTACGGCGCACTTCATTGGCGCTCAGCCGCCCGGCCATGCGAAGCAAGCGATAGTGGCATCGCTAAATCATACTCGATGCGGCAGTGCATGACTGGGCCGCCGCTGCCTGAAGCCGGCACCAACGTCAGCAAGCGGCAGTTTTACCGGCATTGCAATAGGCTGCTGCAATGATGCGCGCCACGTCGTCGGGCGAACGCCGGGTCGCCCACCCGCTGATCCGGCCAGCTTCAGCGGCGGGCACCATCGGTTGGTTGGCAACAATACTGGAATCACTTTCGTCCACAAGGTAGAACCGGTAACCATGCTGCCGCAATTCGCCGTCTAGCCGCAATACATGTCCGGCATCAATGCTGCTGAAAAGCAGGTCGGGCGAAGCAGCACGAATAGTCTGAACCATTCCAGCGACGATATCGCCGGCAATGCCTTCCGCAGCTATGCGAACGAGGCTGGCGCCTGACCTGGCGCGGCCCGCGACAACACTGTCGATGCTCACTGCTTCGATGTGCTCGCAGCGCAGGAACGGGTGTCCGTCATCGAGCAAAGTCGCGTGCAAAGGCAGCACTCCGCTATCGTCGGCACCCGCAAAGTCATTGCCGCATCCGCGCCTGCTACGGCAGCCTTCATTGCACGAACATTGTGCGCATGGTTCAGCGCAAGGTTCATTTCCAGGCGGGCAAAATTCGCCGCCACCGGCTCGAAACAAACAATGTCGGCAGTCGCGGCGGCGCGCGCGGCCAACAATCCGAAATAGCCGGTATAAGCGCCGACATCGAGGATCAACTGCGCGTCGGCAGCCAGCACCTGCCACAAACGGCTCGCAACCGGCCAATATTCGCCGGTCCAGGCTATGCTCAAAGCCACCAGATCGTCGTTGTCGGTGAAGAGCTCGAATTTTCCGCCGACGCAATCGGTGACTTCGACCCGTCCGCGGTAAGGCAGCCGCCCCGCCAACAGCATGAGGCTGTCGGCGCCGGCATCATGGCGCGCGCGATTGAACGCCTGCGCCTCCTGGCTGCAGCGGTTCACCGCGGCGACCGCGCGATCCGAATCGCGCTGCAGATTTCTGTTCTCGAGCGCAGCCGCCAGCCGCGCGCTCGCCGACACGCGCCATTGGTCGGCGGTAGCCGCGCGCGGCCCGGAAGAATGCTGGTCGCTGCGGTTGACGGACAGCACTTGCGCGACTTTCGTGCAGCGATATTTTTCCCACGCCCGGATGTAATAGTCGAAATCTTCACCGGCATCCAGCGTTTCGTCGAACGGAAGATCGACGGCGACGCCCGTTCGGACAAAATGGCCCATCAGTAACGTCATGAACGGGTCAAGCAGCAATAATTCGTCGACTGATCGCAGCGTCAAGGCCTGCGGGAACCGCACGTGGTAATCCGCGCTGTCCGGCGGCTTGATTGCCATCAGGCCCCAGACCGCGTCGAACCGGTCGGCATACTCGCCGAATATCGAGAATGCGCGCGGCGTCATCAAGTCGTCCGCGTCGAGGAAAAATATCCAGTCGGCTCCGGCCTGGCGGGCGGCTGCAACGCCGGCGTTGCGCGCCCTGCTGCGCCCGAGTTCACCGCGGCCGTCGTCGATAAAATGAAACTCGAGCCCGGAAAAGGGGCCGGGATGTTCGCGCCACGCCGCTTCGATCGAAGCTCTGCATTCGCGTGCGCGCTGCGCATGTCCCGGCCCCACCGGCGTAACTGCCGCGCATTTGAGCCGCGACCCTCGAAGCCAGTTTTTAAGGCTGAACATCGCGGGTCACGCCAGGCGCTTGAGGTCGTGGGCGACCTCGCTGACCACGCCTGCCCACTGACGCGACGCGGCCTGGCGGTACAGCGTGACGCCGGGATACCAGGGACTCGCGGATTGCGCGCGCAACCAACGCCAGTCGGCGCTACGACTCAATATGATGGAAGTACTGCAACCGAGCGCGCCCGCAAGATGCGCTACCGTATTGTCAACGGTTACGACGTGGTCGAGTACCGTCATCAAGGCAGTCAGCTCCTCAAGGTCGTTCAATGCCTCGGGAAAAGTCACCGTGGAGGCGGTCGCCGGGACGGCGGTTGTCGCCAACGCGTCGGCCCCATCGCGCTGTAAATTGACGAAAGTGACGCCTGGGACATCGAATATCGACGCCAGCTCCGACAGTGAGATCGAACGCAAATCGCCCCGCGTGCTCAGGCTGCCGCCGCGCCACGTAATGCCGATTTTTGGGCCCGGCGACAAGCGCGCCAGCCGCGTCCGCCAGCGCTGCACGCGTTCGGGATCGGCCTTAAGATAACCGGCGTGTATTGGAAAGTCGGCCGCGCTCCGCCGTAACCATCGCGGCAGGCTGCCGATCGCGCATTGCGCTTCGATGTGCGGATAATTCGCCAACCAGCGGCGGTCGCCGTCCCGCGGCGCTCCGTGGACCTTGGCTCCGGGAAACGACCGGGCAAATAAGCCGGCCAGCCGCACATCGCACTCGACCACGCAATCGATTCCGCGCGCAAGCAAATCCGGCACACAGGAAGCGAACATGATTTCATCGCCCAAGCCCTGCTCCGCGAACACGAGGAGACCCGCGCCCGCACGCAACTGACCGCCATCCCAGGCCGGAAACGGAAATGCCCGTTCGGCGGTGCCCCGGCCCCGCGCGTTACGCATTTCATAGTCATCCCAGCCGGGCGCGTAATCGCCATTGGCGAGCAGGGCAAGTCCGCGATTCCAGCGATACTCGTTGACCGTGGGATAAGCAGCAATAAGCTTTGCATAATGGGCCAGCGCTTCGTCGACGCGACCCTGCTCTTCCAGTGCAAGACCCACGTTGGCCTGAACCTCGACGCTGCCGGCATCGAGCGCCAGCGCGCGCTCAAAATAACGCTGCGCGGCCAGCGGGTCGCCGACTCGAGTCAAGTACAGCAAACCGCAATTCGCGCACGCCGCAAAGTTAGCGGGCTCCAGGCGCAGACCCTGCTCGTACGCTGCAATCGCACCGGCCAGATCGTTGCAGCGGCCATGGAGCAGCGCGGATTCGAAATGAAGTTCCGCGTCCAGCGGCGAAGCCCGCAACGCATGGCGTATCTGCTCGAGCGCGGCGCGCGCATCCCCGCCCTCGCGCAGCATGCGCGCCAAGCCCAGCCGGGCCGCCGCGTAATCGGGTGCATGCGCGACCGCAAGCTGATAGCAGTCGAACGCCTCGACGCGTTCGTTTAACGCGAGGTGCGCGTGGGCCTGCGCGGTCAGTGTTTGCGCATCGTCGGGCACCAGCTGGGTCGCCCGTTCGAAATCCGCGAGCGCTGCGCGGTAATCGCCGCGAGCGTGGAGCGCCCGCGCGCGCTCCGCGTACGCGTGCGCAAAATCCGGCCGCGCCGCGAGCGCTGTGGTCGCATGCGCTGCGGCAGCGGGCAGGTCGCCGCGCAGATTGCTGATTCCTGCTTTCAGGCACTCGAGCTCGGCATGATCCCGCGCGCTCGGCGTGCCTGGCGCCGGCAGCTCGAATTCTCCCGGGCGACGTTCGTTCAATAGCTGCCAGTTTCGGTGAAACCAGGGCGACGGCTCATATGCCGCCGGCCGCGCCGCTGCCACAGCCGGCGCGTCCGTATCAGCGCCCGTGCGGCCCGCCCATGACAGATACCAGTTCCGGAGCGACTTTTTCAGCACGCCGCGGGATCAGAGTGGCCGCCTGCCGCCTGCAGCGCCGGTCGCCGCCCGGTCATTTGCGTTGATCGACGCGCAGCATCGCCTGTAATTCGTCGCGCCATTCCTGCGCATATTCGCAATCCCGGAATTCGTCGAAATACGGGCCGCCCAGCGTGAAGTGCACGAGCGCCGCATCGGGGTTGCGTTCGCTGTAGCCAACCAGATGGTTCCAGCGCGCCGGAATCTGGCCGATCAAATCGTCGTCGGCCAGCCACTTGAACTGGTGCAGCTCCAGCCCCGACGCGGTATTCACATACTCCGGCGTCAGCGCGCGGCAGCGCGCATTGTTGAAGAGCATGACGCTCGACCAGTTTTTCTTCTGGTAAGGGGTTTGCGGCTGGCCGAGAAATTTCGTGGACTCCTTCGGCACGTGCTCGTGCTTGACTACCATGACGGCATAGCGCTCGTCGCGCAGCGCATACAGGCGCGCGATGTCGTCGCGCACGAGCATGTCGCAGTCCGTGAAAATCGACCAGCCCGCATAATCCGACAGAAACGGCGTCAAAAAACGCGAAAACGAAAAATCGGTCGATTGCAGCGGATGGCGCTCGCGGGTAAGTATGCCGGAGAGCTCGCTCAAGACGAGCGGGGTGATGGACACCGGCACCGACGCCCGCGCATGTATGCTGTGCGCGAGCACGCTGAATGCGACAGTTTCACGCGGGTCGTAGCCGATGAAAACCTTGATCATTCCTGTCCACCCCGTATAAACCGGCGTTCCGCCGGCGCTTGCGTAACCGTCACGCTGGCGCGCGAACCGGTGAAAATCCGGTCAGCGACTGCGCCACCCGCTCGACGACGGCGTCCCACTCGCCAAATGCGGCCTGCCGAAACACGCGCACCGAAGGATACCAAGGCATCTCTTCCCCAGCAATTCCGTAGCGCCACTCAGGACTGTAGGGCGCCATCACCCACACCGGCCGGCCGAGCGCGCCACCGAGATGGATGACGGCGGTGCATACGCTGATCACCAGATCGAGCGCACTGACGAGCGCCGCGGTCTCCTCGTAGTCCGTGCGCACTGCGTCCCAACTGTGAATTTGAATTCCCGTGCCCTTGCGCAACGCGGCGAGCTCGGCGCTGCAGTCGGTGTACTGCAGGTCGACAAAGTGCGCGTTGGTTTGGCGCAAAATCGGCTGCCAGCGCTCGAGTGCCATCGGAACGCACCGGCCGGCGGGATTTGTGCGTGCCGCCCTGCCACGCGACGCCGATCTTGACGACCGGGTCCCAGCGCTGCGAGTCGCTTGCGCCACTCGTCTATGCGCGCAGGATCGCCTTTCAAATAACCGCTATGCCGCGGAAAGTCCGCGCGACCGCGCCGGAAGTGCAAAGGCAGGCTGCCGATCGGGATCTGCATATCGATCGGTGCGTCTTGCGTGTCCAGCGGTGGCGCACGATCGGCGGTCGTCGCATATACGCGGGTGGTGGGAAACGAGCGCCGAAACAGCGTCTCGAGCTTGGGCGAACATTCGATCACGGCGTGCGCGCCTGCGGCCACCACGTCCGGAATGCACGACGCGAACATGATTTCGTCACCCAGGCCCTGCTCCGCATAGACGAGCAGCGTCTTACCGGCCAACCCGCCGCCCGTCCACCGCGGAAATTCGACCGCACGCCGCGGCAGATCGGCACTTTTCGTCCTCAGCTCGTAATCGGGCCAACCGCGCGCGAAATCGTGCTGCAGCAGGTACGCGAGCGAGCGATGCCAGATCGCGAGCGTGAAATCCGGCTTGAGCGCGATTGCCGCGGTGTATTTTTCAATCGCCGCGTCGAGCCGCCCGAGGTCCTGCAGGACGATCCCAAAGTTATTGAGGAATTCGGCGTCGCCGGCATCGATGGCGCGCGCCTGCTCATAAAATTTGAGCGCGTCCTGCGGCCGGTGCGTCTTTTGCAAAACGAGCCCGATGCACTTCAGCGCCTCGAAATGCCGCGGCATGCGTGCAAGTATGGCCTGCAGCAACGCCTGGGCTTCGTCGTAGCGTTCGAGCTCGATGTACGCGAGCGTCAGGCTCTTGAGCAAATCGGGAATATCCGGGGCCAACTCGTAGGCGCGCTGAAATTGCTGCAGCGCGCGCTCGCGAGTGCCGGCGATCTGCAGGATCAAGCCCAGGTTGAAATGGGCAGCAGCGTTGTTCTTATCGAGGCGCAGTGCCTGCTCGTAGCTGGCTGCAGCGGCATCGCGTTGCTCGAGCATGAGAAAAACATTGCCCCGCGCCGCGTGCGCACCGGCATTCCCGGGCGCGAGCTCGAGCGCGCAATCGAGATGGGTCGCTGCCGCAGTCAGTTCGCCGCGCTCCCCGAGCAGCGCCCCGAGCAGGTGATGCGCATCGGCATTGTGCGATTCGAGCTTCAGCACGTCGCGGTACGCGCGTTCCGCGCCTTGCGCGTCCCCCGCGCGCTGCAGCCCGTATCCACGCTGTAAGAGTTCCGGGACAGACGCCGAAGGCGTGCGCGAGAACAAGCGTGAAAATAAACGGGTCAGCATCCGCTAGGTATCGAGGGGGGCACGATTGCACGAGGATACTACAGCCGCCACGCTGCTATTGACGCTCCGGCGGCAACGGACTGATAATCTAACTATATAATTTTTCGAATAAAATGGCTAACCGCCCACCGCAGTTCACGCGAGTTCCGGCAAGTTTGTGCCAACTCGTTTTTAGCGGCTGCCGCCCCGACCAATGAATATACTCCGCGTCCTGATGTGGCCTCTGCGCGACCGCCTTAAGAGCGAAGCCATGACGCCCGGAGCGGTAGCGGCGCCGCCCGACGCCGCGACGCCATTCGCCACCTTACGTCACGACCAAACGGAAATTCAGTATGCAACGCCCAACTACGCGACGCGCTGGCGCGTCGACACGTTTTTCCAGAAGGAACCGGACACTCTCGAATGGATAGCCGGCTTTCAGCCCGGGGAGGTCATGATCGACGTCGGCGCCAATGTCGGCATGTATTCGATCTGGGCGGCGATGACCCGCCAGGTCAGGGTATTCGCGTTCGAGCCCGAATCCCAGAACTATGCGCTGTTGTACCAGAACATCGTGCGCAACAATCTGTCGCGGCAGGTGACAGGTTATTGCGCTGCGCTCGCCGATGAAACCGGGTTCTCCCCGCTCTACCTGAGCGAATTCGTCGCAGGAAGCTCGGTTCACACGTACGGCGCGGAGCTAGACTTCAAACTCGAGCCGCGCCCATCGAACATCATTCAGGGCTGCTTCGCCACGACGCTCGATCAGCTGGTCGCAACCGGTGTCGTCCCGGTGCCGCACCACATCAAGATCGACGTCGACGGCCTCGAGCACAAAGTGCTTGCAGGCTGCCGCAACGTGCTGGCGGAGCCTGCGGTAAAATCGGTGCTGGTGGAACTCAATACTCATCTCGCCGAACACCGCGCGTTGATTGCCTTGCTCGAAAAGGCGGGCTTCGCTTATTCGCCGGCCGAGGTGCAGCGCTACCTGCGTAAAGAGGGCAGCTTCCAGGGTGTCGGAAACCATGTCTTCCGCCGTTGAAGAGCACGTGCTGTATCAAATCGCGAACGCGCCGGTGCGCGAGTATCCGTACGCGCATATTTATGTCGAGAACGTGTTTCCCGACGATTTTTATGCGGCACTGCGCGCGAACTGGCCGGATGCGTCCTCGCTGGTGTGTCTCGCCGATACCGGGCGCGTCACCAGCGGCGCCTATCGCGAGCGGTTCGTCATGCCCTTCGTGCCGGCCGAAATCGACAAGCTGCCCGCCGACCGCCGGCCGTTCTGGAACGCGCTCGCAGCCTGGTTGATTACCCAGCGGTTCCTGAACGCGATGATCGGCAAATTCGAGCCGTACGCAAAAGAGCGGTTCGGGGACGATCTGTACCAATGCGGCTTCAAAGCCGACTCGCTGGTCGTGCGCGATTTGACCAATTTCAGCATGGGTCCGCATACGGATGCGCCGCATCGTCTGTTATCGCTGCTGTTTTACTGCCCTCCGGACGATTCCCTGAAGCACCTGGGCACTTCGATCTATGTGCCGCGCGATCCGGCATTCACGTGCAAGGGCGGCCCGCACCACCCGCACCACCTGTTCAGCAAAGTCCGCACCATGGAGTACAAACCGAACACGCTCTTTGCATTCATCAAAAACGACCGGTCCTTCCACGGTGTCGAGCCGATTGGCGATGAGGAGGTGCTCCGCGATATACTGCTTTATGATATTCGCGTATACGCCCCAGCCAAGGACAGCGCAGCCGAGAACCCGCAAGCTCAGCCGTCCGGCGGGTTGCTCAAGCGCTTTTTTGGCGGCGCCCGCAAGTAACGAATTCATTTGATTGGAGCAACCTCATGGCTTTATTCGGTTTAATTTCCAGCAAGGAAGTAGACGCGTTCGCCACGAGCCTGGCGCAGGACCTTGCCAAGCGTTATCCACCGGCGCTGGATAAGGATAACGAGCGAAAAATTTCGCAAAAGCGGCTGACGAGCATATTGGAGGACACGTTCAGCCGCGCAATCGATTTTAAGCGCCAGCACAAGCTGGGCGTCTACAAAAAAGCGCGGCTCGGCAACACGTTCCGCTGGGAATTGCAGGAGATGGGCTACAGCGAGAAATTCGTCGAAGTCGCCACCGAAGGGCTGATCGTTTACATCACCAGGAAGTAAGCCGACCAGGCGTGGGCGCACCGCCGGCAACGCGCACCGCGGCTGTGCCGGCTACTTCACCAGAATTGACTGGCCGGATTCCAATGTCACGAACGCGATCCCGTTCGCGTCGCAATACGCTTCCCAGGCCTTGCGCGCGCCGGGAAAAAGCCGCGAGCCATAATCGTCGCAAATGATTACGCCGCCGCTGGTCAAGCGGGGGTAAAAATATTCGAGACAGGCCAGGGTCGGCTCGTGCAAATCGACGTCTATGTGCACAAACGCCCACTTGGTTTCAGGCAGCCGTGAAAGTACATCCGGTATAAAGCCGCGCTCGAAACGTACGCCGGGAAAGTCGCGGAAGGCGGCGCTGACCTGCTCGAGGGAAACGGCGGCGTCGCCTTCGTTGAATGCTGGCGCGTTGCGTATATTGGCGCCGGACCTCATCGGGATAAAGTCCTCCTCGCGCGGTTTCGGGAATCCCGCGAAGCTGTCGACCAGGTAAAACCCCGTCCCATCGAACCCGCGCGCCAAACCCGCCGCGGCCCGGCAGGCAAAGAGAGCGCTAAAACCCTGAAACACCCCGCATTCCACCCTGGCGCCAGCCAGTTCCAGCGTGTGCAGAAAATAGCGCGCAAGATTCGCTGCGCCCTGGATGCGCGCGAGCTTTTTCCAGGGCGACACCGCCGTCCCGGTCTCGCGCATGCAGGCATCGTATAACTCCAGCAAATTGTGTCCGGCAATCGTCGTCTCACCGAACAGGATCCGGCTGTGCAGATCGAGCGGGGCGCGCTCGTGGCGGTCTTTGAGTTCGTGCAGGTCTTCGATCGGAAAACTGACCTCCGACGGCGCCGTGTCCGGGGCCTGCCGGTTGGGCCGAATCAGCGAATTAAAGAGCTGGCGCAGCATGGTATGGAGTCATGAGAGTCGCGCACAGGAACGCCCGATACGACGGAAAAATGCGGGGGACAGTCGGCCGGACGCTGCAAGGCGGTGGTCCCCGCTGGCACGGCGGATGCCGGTAGAGAACGCGCGCAGACGTCTCAAGTTATGCCGCTGGCGGCGGCACGTAACCGGGCACCTGCGCAAGATCCACGTCATCGATTTGGTGCTTATCCATGCATTTCTCGGCGTACGTGAGATAGACTTTTTGCCACATGAAGACATCGAACAAGTCGGGATCGATATGCCCGTCGAGCTTGAATTTGCCCAGTATCGATAGCGATTCCGACAGCGTCTTGCCTTTTTTGTAGGGCCGGTCCTTGGCGGTGAGCGCCTCGAAGATGTCGGCGATCCCCATGCAGCGGGCCTGCACCGACATCTGGTCGCGCGTCAGGCCGCGCGGGTAACCCTTGCCGTCCATGCGCTCGTGGTGGCCGCCCGCGTACTCGGGCACGTTCTTCAGATGCTTGGGCCACGGCAGGGCTTCGAGCATCTGGATGGTCACGTCGATGTGATGGTTGATGATCTGGCGCTCCGCGGCGGTCAACGTGCCGGCCCGTATCGTCAGATTTTCGGCTTCGTCCGCCGTGAGGAACTCGGTTTCATTGCCCGCCATGTCGGTCCATTTGTACTTCGGCCGAAATCTGCTTGACCCGCGCCAGGTCCTCGGGCCGCATGGCCTCGCCGCCAATGTTGGCATAGCGCAGGAACTCGCGATCTTCGTCGATCCGGCGCAATTGCAGCTGCAATTCGCGCGCTGCGGCCTGCGTCGGCGGCCGCGTCGTTTTTTCCCTGCGCTTCGAGCCGCGCCTTGAGCGCCGCTATTTCGGCGTCGCGCTTGATCACTTCGAAGCGAGTGTCGACCAGGTTGATGCGATCGAATATCGTCTGCAGCTTGGTTGCTTTGTCGACCACGTGCACGGGAGTTGTCACCTTGCCGCAATCGTGCAGCAATCCCGCGATTTTCAGTTCGTAGCGGTCCTTGTCGTTCATGTTGAAGTTCTTCAGCGGACCGACCTTGCAGTTGTTGACCGCCTCCGCCAGCATCATCGTCAGGGCCGGCACGCGCGCGCAATGGCCGCCCGTATACGGCGACTTGTCGTCGATCGCCGCGTTGATGAGGTTGATGAACGACTCGAACAGGTTTTCGAGATGGTTGATCAGCAGCCGATTGGTCAGCGCGATCGCCGCCTGCGAGGCGAGCGATTCGGCGAGTTGCTGGTCTTCCGAGGAGAACGGGCAAACCTCGCCGCCGGCGCGACTCTTGGCGTTCAGGAGTTGCAGCACCCCGATGATTTCGTTTTCGTGGTTCTTCATCGGCACGGTCAGAAACGACTGCGAGCGATAGCCGGTTTTCTTGTCGAAATTCTTGGTCCCGGAGAAGTCGAACCCCTTCTCGATGTATGCATCCGCGATATTCACCGAGGTATCGTGATGAACACGGCGTACGCGACGACCATGGTGTTTACCGGCTTGCCGGCGGCGTCGAACAACTGGATCGGCGGAAACGCAATCTCCGCGCCGGTGGTGCCGCCCATGGCGATGTTCAGGGTGTCGTTGCGCATGATCTCGAACTTGAGCGTGCGCTCCTCCATCACGCGATACAGCGTCCCGCCGTCGGCATTGGTGATGTTTTTCGCCGCCAGCAGGATCGCCTCCAGCAGGCGGTTGATGTCGGTTTCCTTCGACAGCGCCATCCCGATCTGATTGAGCTGCTCGAGGCGCTCAAACAGATTGGCTGAATCCGGCCGGCGCTGCAGCTGGTTCATCGGCGGCGGGCCTACTTGATGCAGACTGCGCGCACTTGCTGCCATATCGGTGACCCCGCCCAGGACCTTTTCAATGCCGTCCTGCTTCAAGGTGCGCATGCCTTCCTCGAGCGCCGTCGCGAGCATCTCGGACACGCGCGCGTGCTCCTGAATATTCTTCTTCACCGCGTCGGTGCCGATCAGCAGTTCGTGCAGGCCGACCCGCCCTTTGTAGCCGGTACCGCCGCAGGTATCGCAGCCGATCGGCGTATAGAGCATGATCTCGCCTTTCTCGTTGCCGAACTCCTTCACCCACTCCTGCATGACCTTTTCGCGCGCGCCTTTCAGGTCTTTTTTCCACGATGCCGTGTTCAGCATTTCGGTCGAATACTCTTCCATCAGCAGGCGCAATTCATCCGCCGTCGCCGCATGGGGCTTCTTGCATTTTCCGCACAGCCGCTTGGCGAGACGCTGCGCCAGAATGCCAAGCAGCGCGTCGGCGAAGTTGAACGGGTCCATGCCCATGTCGAGCAGGCGGATGATCGATTCCGGCGCGCGAATTGGTATGCAGCGTGGCGAACACCAGGTGGCCCGTCAGCGAAGCTTCGATGCCCGTGCCGACCGTTTCCTTGTCGCGCATCTCGCCGACCATGATGATGTCCGGGTCGGCGCGCAAAAACGCTTTCATCGCGATCGCAAACGTGAGTCCCGCCTTGGGATTCATCTGCACCTGGCGCAGGCCGCGCTGGGTAATTTCGACCGGGTCTTCCGCCGTCCAGATCTTGGTTTCCGGCGTATTGAGGTAGCCGAGCACCGAATGCAGCGTCGTCGTCTTGCCCGAGCCGGTCGGGCCACAGACGAAGAAGAGGCCGTACGGCTTTTCGATTGCGTCCTTGCACTGCTTCAGGTTGTGCTTGGAAAGCCCCAGCTTATCGAGCGGTATCGGTTCGCCGGCGGCGAGGATACGCATCACGATGTCTTCGACGCCGCCCTGCGATGGAATCGTGGCAACGCGCAGCTCGATGTCGAGCGGGCCGAACTTCTTGAACTTGATCTTGCCGTCCTGCGGCTTGCGCCGCTCGGATATATCGAGGTCGCACATGATCTTGAGGCGCGCGGCGATCGCATTGCGATAGGCGGCCGGCACCGAGATGTAATTCGTCAGCGAGCCGTCCTTGCGGAAGCGCACCTCGGTCTTGCCTTTGCCAGGATAGGGCTCGATGTGGATGTCCGACGCGCCCTGCTTGTAGGCGTCGACGATGATCTTGTTGACGAGCTTGACGACTTCGTTGTCCGAGGCCGCCGAGGCGACGTCCTCGTTGGCGTCCTCCATCGAGTCGCCGTCTTCGAGCCCCGACAGCAGGTCGCCGATATCGGTGCCGTCGTCGACGTTGCCGACGCCCGCCGAAGCGCCGGCGGCGCCGAAGAACAAATCCAGCGTCGCGGAAAATTCACGCGCACAGCAGACGCGGTAAATGATCTTGCTCTTCGGATAGACGTTGTTGACGACCTTCGACCCGCGGATTTTTTCCGGGTCCGTCGTCAATATCATGATCCCGTCTTTCGACTCGTCGACCGGGATCCACAGGCTGCTTTCGACGAATTCGCGGCTCATGTTCTTCATCAGATCCATCGGCTTGACGCGATCGGCCTTGTACGGCTCGTACGGGACGTCGAAGTACGCCGCGAGCGCCTCGCCGATCGCGCTTAACTTGACCTGGAACTCGTCGATCAGCACCGTTTCGATGTCGAGGTTCTTGCGCCGCGCCGAGCGGGTCGCGAGCTCGAGTTCCTCGGCGGAGATTACGGCATTGGAAACCAGGTGATCGTACTTGCCCTTGAGGCCCGCTACCGGCTTCTGCCGCTGGCGCGCGGCGATCGCGAGCGTTTCCGCGACGTGGGCCGCGCCTTCCTCCATGACCGGCGGGAACGGCTGCCCGCTCTTGGAGTTGATAAGCTGGATGACGCCGATCAAGTCCTTGCTTTGCGAGTCCGTGACCGGGACCACCAGCATCTGCTTGGTGCGGTAACCGGTTTTGACGTCGACTTGCTTAAGAAAATTCAGCTGCGGACTGTACGCCTTTAATTCCTTGTCGTCGTAGACGTCGCGAATGTTGATCAACTTCTTATGCACCGCGACAAAGCCCGCAATACTTTGCTCCGCGATCGGCAGCTTCAGGTCCTTGAACGAGTTGAGTCCGGTCTTGACCTTGGACACGATCGATGCCTTGTCCTCGCTCACAAGGTAAACGGTCAGGCGGTCGGCATTAAAGAGCCCGCAGATGTCCTGGCTCAGTTCGAGCATGATTTCGTCGAGGTTGCTGGTCGCATGAATGCGATTGGTGACCGACTGCAGGGACTTGGAAAAGTTGAGCTTCTCCGCGAGATTGTCCTGCGCAACGGGTTTGTTTTCGAGTACGCTGCTCATGGCGGATTAATCCCTCATCTAACGCTCACACCAAATCCAAGCGGGGCCTCCGACCGACCGGCCCCGCGCTCATAATTCGAATATCTGGTTGTTTTCGAGCATGCGCGGGTTGTATTTACCCGCGCATTCCGCGATCTCCTGCATCGTCACTTCGACTTCGCCGGGCTTCAGATGCGTAATGTAGATTTCCGCCTTGCGCTTGAACTTGGCCAGCTCGTCTGCGAGCATGCTTGGGCACAAATGTTTGGATGCGATTGCGAGTTCGCGCTCCCGGTTACAGAATGCGGTTTCGATGATCAGGTAACGCAGGTTCTCGATTTTGTTCACTTCCGCCCACAACGGGTCGTTGGTCGTGGTGTCCCCGGTGAAGACGAGGCTGGCGCGCCCCGAGTCGAGGCGATAGCCGATCGCGGGCACCACGTGATTGGCGGGCAGCGGAGTCAGCTTGCGGCCGTTGATCTCGACCGTTTTCCCGAGCACCACGGCTTCGTAACGCAAAAACGGTTTCTGCGCGTCCGGGATCTGCGTGAAATCGGGCCACAGCTTCCAGTTGAACAGATGCTGGCGCAGGATTTCGAGCGTCGGCTCGATCGCGTGCACGGTGATCGGCTTGTCGCGCATCCAGCCGACTGAATCGACCATGAAAGGAATCGACGTCACGTGATCGAGATGCGAGTGCGTGAGAAACACATGATCGATGCGGGATAACTCGTCGATGCTCAGATCGCCTACGCCGGTGCCGGCGTCGATCAGCACGTCGTGATCCAATAGCATCGACGTGGTGCGCAAGTCGCCGCCGATCCCGCCGCTGCAGCCGAGTATCCTGAGTTTCATCGATGCCATGTTTATTTCGACTTGAACGTGTACGCACCGTCCCAGCCTTTGCCGGGCGGATTCGCGCGCAAGTATGAAATCCTTTCCACGAATATCTGACTGTAAAGCAGATTGCCCGGCACCTGCTTCTGCAGATTAAAGAGCTGCAGTTCCGCCTGGTCCCAGTCCTGCGCGCGATAGAGTCGCAAAAACTGCGTATACAGCTTAATTTCCTCGAGCCGAGGCTTGTCCACCTTGCCCTGCATGCCAAACGGCTCGAATATGGCCACCGCCTCGTCCTTGCCCTTGACTCGCACGCGGTCAAGCTCGCGGAACACGACGTCCGGCACCGCGTTCTTGGTGCCCTCGCCGACTATGATATCAGCGCCATACTCCTTTGTGATGCCCTCCAGCCGCGACGCGAGATTTACCGCGTCGCCCATCACGGTATAGGCGGTGCGCAGCTTCGAACCCATGTTGCCGACGCTCATTCGGCCGGTATTGAGGCCGACGCCGATGCGGATCTCGGGCCAGCCGCGCGACTGGAATTCGGGCTTCAGTTTCTGCAGTATTTCATGCATTTCCAGGCCGGCCAGGATGCCGTTGCGCGCGTGCGCCGGGTCCGCGAGCGGGGCGCCCCAGAAGGCCATGATGCAGTCACCCATGAATTTGTCGACCGTGCCGCGATGCTTGTAGATGACTTCGGTCAGCGGCGTCAAAAACTCGTTCATGAGCTGCGACAGCTGCTTGGGGTCCAGCCCCTCCGAAATCGTGGTGAACCCGCGCACGTCGGTGAACAACACCGTCATTTCGCGCGATTCGCCTTCCATCGAAAAGCTTTCCGGATTACGCGCCATTTCATCGACCAGCTCCGGCGGCACGTATTGACCGAACAACCCGGTGATCTGCCGCTTGCCGCGGGTTTCGACGAAATAGCCGTACGTCATGTTGAGCGCGAAGAGCAGCGAGATCAGCAGCAATCCCGACGCGAGAGGCAGCACGAGATTGCCGACGTGAAACACGAGCAGATTGGTGAACAGCACGCCGAGCAGCACCGCGACCGTAACCAGCAGCGACTTGAGCGGGTTTAAGAGCGGCAGCAGCAGCGCCATCGCGAGGCCCGCGATCAACAGCGAGACAAACTCGGCGCCGACCACGTACGGCGGCTTCTGCTTGATGTTGCGATCGAGCATGCCCGAGATCATATTGGCGTGCACCTCGACGCCTGGATAAACTTCCTGGACGGGAGTCGCGCGCAAGTCGAGCAGTCCCGGCGCAGAGGTGCCGACCAGCACGATCTTGCCCTGCAACATCGCGGTGTCGACGCGCTCGTTCAGCACGTCGACCGCTGAAATATAGTTGAAGCTGCCGTGCTTGCCGCGATAGGGAATCAGCGAAGTAACCAGTTCGTCGACCGGGATGCGCAGCGGCCCCACTTCGAGCCATTCCAATCCCGAGTAATTGCGCGACCAGATTTTGTCGGACGGATACCCGGGAAGGATGTTCTGGCCGCCCAATATCATGCGCACGATCGCCAGCGAAAGCGGCTCGTAATACGCCCCGTCGAATTCGGCGAGCATCGGCACCCGGCGCAATATGCCGTCGGGATCCGGATCAAGGCTGAAGTGTCCGGCGCTCGCCGCCGCTTTTTGCAGTTCGGCGAGATTGGACGTATAGCCCGGGTACGACGCGAAGTTGATGTTCTTGCCCGCGAACGTTCCAGGCGGTAAAGCCGGCGGCGGCAGCACGCCTTTCTTGCCGCTCTCGCCCACAAAGTGCGTGAAGGCATAGCCCAGCACCACCGGCCGGTTCGCAATGTGCGCGGCGAAAATCTCGTCGTACGCGAGCTGCGGCTGCAGTTGCTTCAGCGTGGCCTGGAATCCAGTCACTTCCTTCAGCTCTTTTTGCGCAAGCTGCTGCAACACTTTCAGGCCCGAGCTCTCGTCGCGCTCGGCAAACACGATGTCGAAGCCGACGATGGCAATTTTGTAATGGTCGAACAGCTTGTCGAGCAGTGTGGCGAGGCGATCGCGCGGCCACGGCCACCGGCCCTCGCCGCCCTTCTCTTTTTCAACCAGGCTTTTTTCGTCGATGTCGAGAATGACGATGCGCGGATCTACCGTGCGCGGCATGGTCAACGCGAGGCGCGTGTCGTAGACAATCGCCTCCAGCCGGTCGACCAGCGGCAATCGATAATACTTCGCTGCGTGCCCGAGAAAGGCCAGAAGGAGGATGAGTCCCAGGCCGATCCGAACGATGTTTTTTTTCAAACCGCCTCCCGTGCCGCCGGTCCCCGCGAAACGCAGGCACTGCGGCGCCTTCCCTCTGCAGCAAAACTTGGGCCAGGCGCCAAATCACTGCCAAATCCATCACGGAACGTCATGCTGCCGACCGATGGGGGCCAGGCCGGCAGGGATGCCGATAGATGCCGGGCCGGGTCATGGCGCGATACGCTATCGATATGACGTTGGAACTAATGACGGCGTGCTGGCGGTCCCCCTGCCCGGGACGGACCGCTAGCCGTTCTTGAAAAAGAACTCCATTTTGACCCCGGCCAGTTCGATCACATCGTGGTCGTTGAGCTGATGCGCCTGCGCATCGAGCGCCTTGCCGTTGATGACCGGGAAATTCGCGCCTTCGACATGCGTGATGAAATACCCATGCGGACGGCGCGTGATCACGGCAACCTGCACGCTCGGCTTGCCCAGCGTGGTCAGGTTCTTGGTCAATTCGAGTTCCTTGCCGGCGGAAGGCCCGGTCAGGATCTGGACGGCCGCAAGTTTTTCCGGCTGCTTGGGCGCCGGCGAGATCTGATGGGGCGGCGGCTGGCTTTGGGTAGTCGTTTGCGAGGCGGACGGGCTGACCTGGGTGTCGCCGAAACCGCCGCCGCCGGGACTCGCCAGAGGCTTGCCCATGGGTGCGCGCAACACCATGGTCTTCTCGAAATCAGCGACTGACGACGCGCCGGTGGGCGCCTCGCTGACGAATTTCAGCTTGTACTTGCCGATTTCGATGATGTCGTTGTTCTGCAAGATGTGCTTCTTGACCGGGTTGCCGTTGACGAGGGTCCCGTTGGTGCTGCCCAGGTCCTCGAGGAACGAGTCGTTCAGTATCGTCACGATCAGCGCATGCTCGCCGCTGACGGCCAGATTGTCGATCTGGATGTCGTTGTGCGCCTTGCGGCCGATAGTGATGCGTTCCTTGTCGAGAGGAACTTCCCGAATCACCGCGTTATCCAAACTCATGATCAACTTCGCCATGGCAGTGTCCCTGTAACCTATTATCTAAACCAAGCTGTGAATTTCGCAAGCCACCCCTTGGGCACTGCGAAATCCTCGAGTACTCGCACCAGTATTACCGAAATATTGTCGCGCCCGCCGTTGTCATTGGCGAGTTGCACCAGTTGCTTTGCCGCCAGCGGCAGATTCGATTGCAGCGTGCTCAACGTCGAATGGATGTCTTCGTCCTGCACCATGTCGGACAGGCCGTCCGAGCACAACAGGTAAATGTCGCCCGGTTCCACATTATACGTGTGAATTTCGGTTTCGACTTCCGGGTCGATACCGACCGCGCGCGTGACCAGGTTCTTGTTCTGCGAGTAGCGCGCCTGCTCCTTCGTGATCATGCCGCTGTCGATCTGCTCCTGCAGCAGCGAGTGATCGCGCGTGACCTGCTCGAACTCGTCCTTGCGCATCCGGTAGAGCCGCGAATCGCCGATGTGGCCGACCGTCATCCGGTTGTCGAAGAAAGAGCGCGACCACCAGCGTGGTGCCCATGCCCGAATACTGCGGCTGGCTTTTGCGCGGTCTGATAAATAGAGGCATTCGCCTTCGCCGAGTTCTCGCGCACGAACTTTACGGCAAGCGCTTCGCCCGAGCCGTCGAGCGCGTGCGGATCGCTGCTTTCCAGCGCCTGCTTCATTTCGGTCGACAGCATCGCCACCGCAATCCCGCTCGCAACTTCGCCGGCGTTGTAACCGCCCATGCCGTCGGCGAGCACCGCCAGCCCGATTTCCGCGTCGGTGCCTATGCTGTCCTCGTTGTGCGAGCGCACCATGCCCGGGTCGGTGGCGGTCACCATTTCAAGCACGGTACCCAAGTTGATTATCATGAGCGCTAGATTCCGATGTCGGCGATTTCGGCTTTAACCGCCGCTTGCGCGCCCGGATCAGCCATGCACGCGCGGATGGCCTGCGCGAACTCATTACCCGTGCGGTAGCGGTCTTCAGGCTGCTTGGCGAGCGCCTTGTTGATGATGTCGACGAGGCAGGGCGGCAGCGCCGGACTGAGCGTGAGAATGTCCACGTGCGGCTCGTTGGCGATCTTGAACATGAGCTGCGCCATCGAGTCGCCCTTGAACGGCAGATGGCCGCAGCGCATCTGGTACAGCGTCACGCCGAGCGAGAACAGGTCGGAGCGGCCCTCGATCTTCTTGCCCGACAGCTGCTCGGGCGACATGTAGCGCGGCGTGCCGAGGACCATGCCGGTCTTGGTCTTCGACGAGTCGGTGATGCGCGCGATGCCGAAGTCGGTGACCTTCACCGTATCGCTTTCCAGCTCGTACATGATGTTGGCCGGCTTGATGTCACGGTGCACGACGTTCGTCGTTGTGCGCGTAGCCAAGCGCCTCGGCCACGCGCGCGATGATGCGACATCACTTTCGGCAGCGGCAGCAGGTTGTCGGCGCTTGATGAACGGCGCAAGATCCTTGCCCTTCAGGAACTCCATCGCGATATAGGCCAGAGTCGTGCTCCTCGCCGGCATCGAAGATCGTGACGATGTTCGGGTGATTGAGGCGCCCGGCGGTCTCGGCCTCGCGGAAGAACCGCTCCTTCACGTCCTGCAACTCGTCGGCCTCGAACTCCTGCGACAGCGCCATCGTCTTGATCGCGACCACGCGGCCGATCTTCGGGTCCTTGCCGAGATACACCACGCCCATCGCGCCCTTGCCGAGTTCCTTCTCGACCTGGTAGCGGCCGAGCATCGGCTTCTCGACCGCCGCCGCCCGGCAGAATCACGGTGCCGCCGGGATGCGCGCCGCCGCCGCCCAGGATGACCGTCTCGGACATCGCTTTGGCGCGGCCGACGCGATCGGAGATGTCCTGAACTTGGGGTTGTTCTCGGCGATGTATTTGAACGCGTTCTCGGCCTTGTTGAACTGGCGCTTGCGCTCGTAATCGAGCGCGAGGTTGTAAATGTTATCGAGCACCGCATCGTCAGCGGCACCTTGCGGAACTAGTCGAACGCCATGTCGAGCTGGCCCTGCCCCTGGTAGCGCGAGGCCCAGCATGCGGTTGGACTCTGCGCGAGCTCGACGTCCGAGCGCTCCTTGCCGCGCTCGGTGACCAGGAACCGTTTGGTGGTCAGCGCGAGATGGCCGATCACGAGCAGCGTTACCGGCAGCCATCAACTGGAGCCACAAGAGCTGCGTACGCCATCAGCACGAAATGCGCGCGATCAGCAACGCGGCGAACAGCGACGCGGTGCAAATCGCGCCCATGCCCGCGTTGAGGCGCGGCAACAACGCGATCAGGTAGGCTGCGACGAGGAGAAACACCAGTTTCTCGACCCAGACGCCCCACGTCGGCGCCACGAAGAAGTGCTTCCTTCAGGATGATCGAGACCGAGTGCGCGAGGGTTTCAACCGGGGCCATGCGTGGCGCGAATCGGGGTGACCTGCGAAATCCCCAGGCCCGTGGCGGTGGCGCCGATCAGGACGATCTTGTCCTGCGTACTTGGCGGCCGGGATCTTGCCGCTGTAAACGTCGAAGAAAGAGTCGATCGGAAACGCGCGCTTGTCGCCGGCGTCGTTGTAGAAAAACGTATACATGCGCAGCTCGGGATCGGTGCGCACCCGCAGCTTGCCGATCCGCACGTCTTCACCCGGCTTCGCCTGGATATCGGCAACCGTCAGGTTCAGGTATTTCGCGACCAGCATCAACGACAGCGACGGGAAAAACCGGTCGTAGTAGCGCACGATCAAGGGCTCGGTGCGCGTTGCGCCGTCGATATCCGTCTGGGCGTTGAGGTGGCCGATGCCGACCGCGCTCGCGGCAAGCTCAGGTATCGGGTAGGCGGGATTGATGCCGGACGGCGGCAGCACGTCGGCGTACTTTTCTTTCATCACGATCCCGTTCGCGCGGATGCTTTCGGGGAGCGGCTTGTCGGGATTGCCCTGGGGCTCGAACGGAAACTGCTGGAACACCATCGGCAGCAGCACGTTGTTCGATTTCTTGAAACTCTCGGCGAGGCGCTGGTCCGTATTGAGCGCGCCCGCGGCCTCGGCCAGCAGCGCCTCGAGTTTTTCCGCATCCGGATCGTGCGAGCCTTTGAACTTCGAGGCCGCATAGGCCTCGTTTAATTTATTGATATAAGCCAATCCGGCATCGACCTGGGGCTCGAAAAAAAACGCGGTGTAGCCGATCGTCTTCGCTTTGGCGTTCGACAGGATGTCGGTCATCTTGGCGTGCACGTCCCGCGGCCACGGCCAGCGTCCGATGTTCGCGATGCTTTGGTCGTCGATCGCGATGACCGCAATCCGATCGGAAGGCGTGCGCGACGCCGACTTGACGCCGAGGTCATAGGCCTTGCGCTCGAGGCTCTGGATAAGGTCGCCGCCGGACGCGACCAGCAAGACCAGCGTAACCACCATTCCCAGAAACCAATCCGACTTCCAGAAAGTCAAATTCTTCATCCCTGTACTCGATTTTTATATTTTTATTCTAATGGGTTATCGCTGAAGACTGAATTATTTTACGGTATTTGCTGACAAGTATATGATTTTTTTCATAAGTGCACCAGAATCGCCGGTAATAATGCCTTAATTACGTAGCGTAATGACAACAGTTTGCTTGCTCGATGCGCAGTTAGGCAAGCAACGGGCGTACCGGCAACTTTTCGCGCGGAACCCGAGCGTCAGTAAGCGCTAACAATCTGAGCTCTTGGGCTCATCTAGACCCAAAAAAAACCGCCCTTTGCGGGCGGCTTTCTTTACGCGCTGACAGTCAACAATCAGGTGCCCAGCAGGGTGCCTGCCGTGAGGCCACCGGACTGCGCGACCTCGCCACCGCTCAGCTTCTTGCCGTCTTCGAAACGCGCTTTCAACACCTCGACAACGCCGCCCTGCGCGGTGACCTTGAAGCTTTGGGCCGATACGTCGGTGACCTCGCCGATCTTGCCCTTCACGGCGCCGAAGGTGCGGACCAGGATGCTTGCGCGCGTCGAAGATCTGCAGCTTCTTGCCGTTCATGCGTCGTCCACGCGCCGGGCGCCGGGTTGCAGCCGCGGATCAGGTTGTAGACGAAGTCGACGTGGTTGGCCCAGTCGATCTTCGCCTCGGCGGCGCGGCACCAGCCTTCGTAGGTCGCCTGCGATTCGTCCTGCACGACTTCCTTGTGCTTGCCGGCGACGACGAGATCGGCCGCTTCCAGCATCGCCTTCACGCCCATGCGGGAACAGGCGATCGAAGTAAACCGTGCCGAGCGTGTCGTTCTCGGCGCTGATCGGCGTTTCCTTCTGCAGGATCGACCGGGCCTTCGTCGAGGCCGTCGGTGGGACGGAAGATGGTGAGGCCGGTCTTCGGTCTCGCCGCGTGATGATCGGCCAGTTGATCGACGACGGGCCGCGATACTTCGGCAGCAGCGACGGGTGGTACTGGATCGTGCCGTGCTTCGGGATGTTCACGAATTCCTGCGGCGCGAACTGCAGCACGAACGCCATGATGCCGATGTCGGCGTTGGCGTCCTTCATCGCCTGCGATCGCCTCCGGCGCGCTGCAGTGATTTGAACTGGTGAGACCTTGAGGCCCTTCTCCTGCGCCGCGACGCGCAGCGCGTCGGGCCGCGCGCCTTCCTTCTCCGGCGCGCAGAACACGCCGGCGACCGTGTCGCCGCGCGCGAGGAACGCTTCGAGCACCGCCTTGCCGAAATCCTGCTGCCCGATGATTGCGATTTTCATGTTCTCAGCGTTCATGCGCTTCTTCGGTGGCATGCGAGAACGCGCCGGCGCCTTCTTCAGCGACGTCGATCTTCGCATCTGCGTCGTAGCCGAGCACTTCCTTCAGGACCTCGTCGGTGTGCTCGCCCAGCGTCGGCGAGCGCTCGATCTTCGCCGGCGACGCCGACAGCTTGATCGGCATGCCGACGTTGAACCACTTGCCGCGCTGCGGATGGTCGAGCTCGACCCACATGTCGCGGCCGCGCACGTGCTCGTCGGTGGCGAGATCCTCGGTGCGACATGATCGGGCCGCACGGCACGTCGAGCGGATTGAGGATCGCCATCAGCTCGCGCTTGGTGTACTTCTCGGCGAACTTGTTGATCAGCGTCCACATCAGCGTTCTGGTTCTTGCGCCGCTCGCCGATCGTGGCGAACGCGCGGGTCGGTGGCGAGGTCGGGCATGCCGACGTCGGGGCCGATGCGCTTGGCGAGCGTCGTCCCACACCGCTTCCTGCACGACGACGTAGAGCCAGTCGTTGGCGCCGTGCGGCTTGCAGTGGATCGCGTTGCCGAGCTGGCCGCCGCCGGAATCGTTGCCGGCGCGCGGCACGTCGCCCATGCCCTTGTAGGTCGGCACCGAATACTCGGACAGGTCGCCGCGCGTCAGGCGCTGGTGGTCGCGGAACTTCACGCGGCACAGGTTCATCACGCCGTCCATCATCGCGACCTCGACGTACTGGCCCTGGCCGGTGTGCTCGCGCCTGGCGCAGCGCCGCGAGCAGGCCGATGGCGAGGTGCAGGCCGGTGCCGGAGTCGCCGATCTGCGCGCCGGTCACGAACGGCGGGCCGTCGGGCACGCCGGTGGTGCTCATCGCGCCGCCCATCGCCTGCGCCACGTTCTCGTACGCCTTGAAGTCCGCGTACGGGCCGCTCGAGCCGAAGCCCTTGATCGAGCCCATCACGATCTTCGGGTTGATCTCGTGGATCTTTTCCCACGTGAAGCCGAAGCGGTCGAGCACGCCGGGGCCGAAGTTCTCCATGATGATGTCGCACTTCTTCAGCAGGTCGACGAACACCTGCTTGCCCTCGGCGCTCTTCATGTTGACCGTGATCGAGCGCTTGTTGCAGTTGAGCATCGTGAAGTAGAGCGAGTCGGCGTTCGGCACGTCGCGCAGCTGGCCGCGCGTCGCGTCGCCCTGCGGGTTCTCGAACTTGATCACGTCCGCGCCCATCCACGCGAGCAGCTGCGAGCACGTCGGGCCCGCCTGCACGTGGGTCATGTCGAGGATGCGTACGCCTTTCAGTGCTTCCATGGTCTATGCTTTCTTCTTCGCGGCGGTCGGGATTGAGGCTCGTGATGCGGCCGCTCTCGGTGCCGGCGGTCTCGTCGATCACGGCGTTGATGAGCGTCGGCTTCCTCGAGCGGATCGGCTTCTTCCATCGCCTTGCGCAGCTCGGCCGGCGTGGTGGCGTTCACGCCCACGCCGCCGAAGGCCTCGATCAGCTTGTCGTAGCGCGCGCCCTTGACGAACACGGTCGGCGCCGACATCGCGGCCGCCGGTCGGATTCGACGTCGGTGCCCTTGTACACGCCGTTGTTGTTCATGATCACGATGCACACCGGCAGGTTGTAGCGGCAGATGGTCTCGACTTCCATGCCGGAGAAGCCGAACGCGCTGTCGCCCTCGATCGCGATCACCTGCTGCTTGGTGACCACCGCGGCGGCGACGCAGTAGCCCATGCCGACGCCCATGATGCCCCAGGTGCCGACGTCGATGCGCTTCCTGCGGCTTGTACATGTCGACGATGCTGCGCGTGAAGTCGAGCGCGTTGGCGCCCTCGTTGACGAGCATCGCGTCCGGGTTCGCCTTGACGATGTCGCGCACCACGTTCAGCGCGCTGTGGAAGTTCATCGGCGTCGGATTCTTCGCCAGCGTCTCGGCCATCTTGGCGACGTTCTTGGTCTTGCGCTCGTTGATCGCGTTCAGCCACTCGGCCGGCGGCTTCGTCCAGCCGGAGCCCGATTGTCACTTCGAGCAGCGCGGAGACGCAGGAGCCGATGTCGCCCACCACCGGCGCGTCGATGCGCACGTTGCTGTCGGCTTCCTGCGGCGAGATGTCGATCTGGATGAACTTCTGGCCGCCCCAGTCCTTGTGACTCTTGCCGCCCCAGGTCTTGCCCTTGCCGTGCGAAAGCAGCCAGTTCAGGCGCGCGCCGATCAGCATCACCACGTCGGCTTCGGGCAGCACGAACGAGCGCGCGGCGGACGCGCACTGCTCGTGCGTATCGGGCAGCAGGCCCTTGGCCATCGACATCGGCAGGTACGGGATGCCGGTCTTCTCGACCAGCGCCCGGATGTCCGCGTCGACCTGCGCGTAGGCGGCGCCCTTGCCGAGCACGATCAGCGGCTTCTTCGCGCCCTTGAGCAGATCGAGGGCGCGCTTGACCGCGTCGGGCGCCGGGAATCTGCTTCGGCGCCGGATCGACGACCTTGATCAGCGGACTTCCTGCCGGCTTCGGCATCGATCGCTCTGCGCGAAGAGCTTCGCCGGCAGGTCGAGGTACACGCCGCCCGGGCGGCCCGGACACGGCGGCGCGGATGGCGCGCGCGATGCCGATGCCGATGTCCTCGGCGTGCAGCACGCGGAACGCGGCCTTGGCGACCGGCTTGGCGATCGCGAGCTGGTCCATCTCCTCGTAGTCGCCCTGCTGCAGGTCGACGATCTCGCGCTCGCTCGAGCCGCTGATGAGGATCATCGGGAAGCAGTTGACGGTGGCATGGGCGAGCGCGTTGAGGCCGTTCAGGAAGCCCGGCGCCGAAACCGTGAGGCAGATGCCGGGCTTCTGCGTGAGGAAGCCCGCGATCGAGGCGGCATAGCCGGCGTTCTGCTCGTGGCGGAACGAAAGCACGCGCAGGCCCGCGGCCTGCGCCTTGCGCGTGAGGTCGGTGATCGGGATGCCGGGCAGGCCGAAGATCGTGTCGATGCCGTTCAGCTTGAGGGCATCGATGACCAGGTGGAAGCCGTCGGTCTGCGCTGCCCCGGTGGCAACGCCTTTGTCTTTGCTGTCGGTGACCGTGTCCATCGAAATCTCCTTGGTGGATGGCTGTCGCTGCGCTCGAAAAATTAGGTTTTTTCTGAGGGGTTTCAAATATATGCAGTCGTTCACGCGGCAGCCTTGACCACGGTCAATTTTTGCCGTTTTGGTATACTTCCGCGCTCGCCGGCACTCACGCCGCGGCTCACAGGTCTCCCGGTTGCGTCCCGTCCTATGACCGCCCTCGCCCGTCATCCCGAAGCCAAAATCGTGCGCCTGCAATTGCGCCAGAACCTGGTGCTGCGCGCGCTCACGCGCGACGAATGGGACGAGCTCGAGCCGCTGCTCGACATCACCGACTACGCGAAAGGCGCGCTGCTCGAAAACCAGGGCGACTCATCGATGGAGCAATACTTCATCCTCGACGGCATCCTGAAGCGCGTCGTGTCGACGCCGGCCGGCAAGGAAATGATCCTGCGTTTCGCGGCCGAAAACGAGATCGACACCAGCTACGCGGCGTGGCGGCTCAAAACACCGATCCCATATTCCATCCGCGCCGTCACGCGCGTGCGCACGGCGCGCCTGTCGATGGAAGACTGGGTCGCGTTCATGGAGCGGCATCCGTCGATCAAGAGCGGGTTTGAATTCGAGGTCATGAAACTGATGAGCGAAGTGATGGCGCACACGATCACGCTGCACCTGCTCGATGCGCCCGGGCGCGTCGCGCGCTTCATGCGCAAGCATGCGGAGCTGGTCGAGCGCCTGCCGAAGAAAGAACTCGCGGCCTACCTGAACCTGTCCCCCGAAACGCTCTCGCGCCTCAAAAAACGCGGCAAGATTTGATGCTTTCCGCCGTCTAGGACCTAGGTCCTATGACGAACGTCGCGCCGGTTTGCCCCTCGCCTGCGCCCCTGGTCGGGCTCGGCAGCCCCTTTTCCCTCTGGTAGTGCCGCTCACGGGTCTGCGCCTCCCACGATAGTCGTACGACGTCGAGCGTATGTTGCTGGCGCCGGGCTGCCTTGGAGAATGGCTCCACGTCATCTCAACCGCAGCGCACACGGGAGCCACCATGGAACAAGCCAGTCAACTACGTCTTCAGCCGACACGGATTTCGCGAACCGGACCGCCGCCCTCGGCAACTGCGCTTGTGTACATCGGCCAACGGGTGCTCGGGATATTGGCGTTGCTGGCCTTCACCTACGGCCTGCTTGCCGCCGAGGTGAAGCTGGCCCAGCTTGAGCAGGTCACGAGCCCGGTTGCGCGTTAAGCCGTCGGCGCAGCGGGTGCAGAACGAATAGCGCAAGGACAGCCGCCAGTGCATTCATGCCCGCCGCGCAATAGAACGTCACCTGCCAGCCGGAGGTCGGCAGCAGGACCGCACTGAAAGCCATCACGACCAGCGCGGCCGCGCCTTTGGCCGTGTAGAGCAATCCCGCATGCGTCGCCGCGTAGCGCGCGCCAAACGTGTCGGCCGACGTGGCGGGAAACAAGCTGTAAATTTCACCCCAGCCGAAAAAAATCAACCCTGTCAGCAGCACGAACCACAACGGGTCGTGGCCGAACTGGGCAAGCGCGACGATCGCAGCCGCCTCGAGACCGAAGGCGATGCCCATCGTCAGCTCGCGGCCGAGACGGTCGGATACCCAGCCGAAAAAAGGCCGCGTGAGCCCGCTGAACACGCGATCGATCGCGAGCGCGAAAGTCAGCGCCGGCAAGGTCAGGTCGATGATAGAGACCGGCGTATTGGCAATCGCGTATTCCTTCGCAATCGCCGCGAGTTGCGCAATCGCCATCAGTCCCGCCGTTGCGACAAGAAAAAACAGCAAGTACATGACCCAGAAGGCGCGCGTGCACAGGACCTCGAGCGGGCCAAAATCGCGCGGAAGTTTGGGCGCCGGACGCTGCCCGGCGACAAAAGTATCTGCCGGCGGCGACGCGAGGAAGGCGGCCGCGATCAGCACGATGATTCCCTGGCCCAGGCCAAAATACAAAAATGCGCTGGGATAGCCGTGCGCCTGGATCACGGCGTGGATCGGCAACACAGTCGCGGCCGAGATAGTGCCAAACCCCGCCGCAGTCAGGCCGGCCGCGAATCCGCGCTGGTCGGGAAACCATTTGAGCGCATTGCCGATGCACGCCCCGTAGACGGCGGCGGCACCGGCGCCGCCGATTGCCGAGGTCGCATAAAATGCTTCGAGTGCCCCGACGTAAGCATTGCGCCCCACGACGCGGCGACGAGCACGCCGCCCACCATCGCCACCGGCCGCGCGCCGAACCGGTCGGCGCAATAGCCCGCAAGCGGCATCAACCATGTCGTCGTAAAGACGAAAATCATGAACGCGATTTGAATGTCGGCGCGTCCCCACTGCCATTTGGCGTCGATCGGATTGACGAACAGCGACCAGCCGTATTGCAGGTTGGCGACCATCACCATGCAAATGACGCCGAGCGCTAGTTGCAGCCAGCGGCGGGCCGGACCATGGGTGGTGCTGTCAGGTTCTCGTCCCATCATCCGCCCCCAATCATGGACCAGCACGGCGCGTCGCGTACGGCGGCAGCACTCCACTGCCACCGCACGCGTGAAGTTACCGTATTAGCCTAGGCGCCGCGCAACCGCGCGACCAGCTTCGATACGAGCGGCCAGAACAGCATCACGAGGGACAGGGCGGTAATTCCGCCGACCAGCCAGTTCGAGAAGAACACGCTGACTTCGCCCTGCGATATGAGCATCGACTGGCGGAACGAATCTTCCGCGCGATCGCCGAGCACCAATGCGAGCACCAGCGGCGCCAGCGGGTAATCGAGCTTCTTGAACACGTAGCCGATCACGCCGAACAGCAGCATGAACCAGACGTCGAACATCGCGTTGTGCACGGTGTACGCGCCGATCGCGCAGATCACGATGATGACCGGCGCGATGATCGAGAACGGGATGCGCAGAATCGCCGCGAACAGCGGCACGCAGGTGAGCACGACGATCAGGCCGGCGATGTTGCCGAGATACATGCTCGCGATCAGCCCCCACACGAAATCCTTCTGCTCGACGAACAGCAGCGGCCCCGGCTGCAGGCCCCAGATCAAGCAGGCCGCCGAGCAGCACCGCGGCCGTCGGCGAGCCGGGGACGCCGAGCGTCAGCATCGGCAGCAGCGCGCTCGTGCCCGCGGCATGCGCGGCCGTTTCGGGCGCGACCACGCCCTTCGATCTGCCCGGTGCCGAACTTGTCGCCGTCTTTCGAGAACCGCTTCGCCACGCCGTAACTCATGAACGAGGCCGGCGTCGCGCCGCCCGGCATGATGCCCATCAAGCAGCCGATCAGGCAGCTGCGCAGCGATGTCAGCCAGTACTGCGGCAACTTCTTCCACGTCTCGAACACCACCTTGGGATTGATCTTGGCGGTCTTGCCCGTGAACGACAGGCCCTCCTCCATCGACAGCAGGATCTCGCCGATGCCGAAGAGACCGATCACCGCGATCAGAAAATCGAAGCCGCGCAGCAGGTCGGTGAAGCCGAAGGTCAGGCGCAGCTGGCCGGTCACCGTGTCCATGCCGACCGCCGCGAGCGCGAAACCGAGCATCATCGACGCGAGCGTCTTGAAGGGCGAGCCCTTGCCCATGCCGACGAAGCTGCAGAACGTCAGCAGGTAGACCGAGAAGAATTCGGGCGGGCCGAACTGCAGCGCGAATTGCGCGACGAGCGGCGCGAGGAAGGTGATCATGATCACCGCGACCAGCGCGCCGACGAACGACGACGTGAACGCCGCGGTCAGCGCCTCGCCCGCGCGGCCCTGCTGGGCCATCGGATAGCCGTCGAACGTCGTCGCGACCGACCAGGGCTCGCCCGGGATGTTGAACAGGATCGAAGTGATCGCGCCGCCGAACAGCGCGCCCCAGTAGATGCACGACAGCATGATGATGGCCGACGTCGGCGGCATCGTGAACGTGAGCGGCAGCAGAATCGCGACGCCGTTGGCGCCGCCAAGTCCGGGCAGCACGCCGATGATCACGCCGAGCACGATGCCGATCATCATCAGCAGCAGGTTGAACGGCGTAAGCACGACCGCGAAGCCGTGAAACAGCGCGCTGAGCTCTAGCACCCGGTCTCCGTTTGTCTTGCGATGCGTGCGAGCGGCCGCACGTTCAGTAGCCCAAGAACCGCAACGGGTCGAGATCGCCCTTGGACAGCGGGACCTTGAACCACACTTCGAACATCAGGAAAAAGCTGACATTCACCGCGACACCGACGGCGATGCTGCGCAGCCACGAGTACTTGCCGAGCCACGCCATGAAGAGCGCGATGTAGATCGCCGACGCGAGATAAATGCCGATGTACTTGACGCCCAGCACGTATACCGCCGCGGGGATCAGCACGGTCAACACCAGCTTGAACGGGCCCCACGCGACGAAGATTTCGGGGTCCGTCCGCCTGGCCATCAGCGCCTGCGCGAAATTGATCACGCTCGAAATGCAGATCAGCAGGCCGATATAAAACGGAAAGTAGCCTGACTGCGGGCCGTCGCTGCCCCATTTGGAACCCAGGCGGTAGCTGTCGTAAACCACCACCGCGCCGGCCACGAACAGCAGCGCGGCAACGACCAATTCGGAGGCGCGCATCGAAATCCCCGCGCCGGTGGTGGAGTCTTTATCCTGGTCCATGCTAGTCGCTGCTCGTCAATGCGGCGCACGGTGGCGCGGGCGGCGCGCCAGACGGACGCCGCGCGCTACAGTTGCCGCGGAAAAATCCTAGTTATGGTTTGGCGAGAAAGCCCGCTTCGTTCATCAGTTCACGGTGGGTGCTCTCGGCTTTCTCCACCCATTTCGCGTATTCGGTGCCGCTCATGAACGTCGTGTTGAACGCGCCGTCTTCCATGAATTTTTTCCAATCGGCGGTTTCGCGCACGTGCTTGAAGAGATCGACGTAATAATCGACCTGTTCCTTGGTCGCGCCGGCAGGCATGAAGATGCCGCGCAGCATCACGTAATCGGTCGACACGCCGGCTTCCTTGCAGGTCGGGATGTCGTACCACGACATGGTGTCGGTCACCTTGTTCTTGTAGGGCATCCGCGTATCGTCGAACACGCACAGCGGACGCAGCTTGCCGGCGCGCCACTGCGCGACCGCTTCGATCGGGTTGTTGACGGTCGAATCGATGTGCTTGCCGACGAGCTGCACCGCGACGTCGCCGCCGCCCTTGAACGGGATGTAGGTGAACTTGACGCCGGTTGCCTTTTCGATCGCGACCGTGATGATCTGGTCTTCCTGCTTCGAGCCGGTGCCGCCCATCTTGAATTTGTTCGGGCCGCCGGCCTTCACGGCATCGAGATATTCCTTGGCGGTCTTGTAGGGCGTCTCCGCATTGACCCACAGCACGAACTGGTCGAGCGCCAGCATCGCCACCGGCGTCAGGTCTTTCCAGTTGAACGGCACGCCCGTCGCGAGCGGCGTGGTGAACAGGTTGGAGAGCGTGATGATGATCTTGTGCGGGTCGCCTTTCGCGTCCTTGACGTCGAGGAAGCCTTCCGCGCCGGCGCCGCCCGACTTGTTGACGACGATCAACGGCTGCTTCATCAGGTTGTGCTTGGAGATGACGCCCTGCAAGAGGCGCGCCATCTGGTCGGCGCCGCCGCCGGTGCCGGCCGGCACGACGAACTCGACCGGTTTGGTCGGTTCCCATGCGGCGCCGAGCGCTGGGCCCATCGCTGCGAGGGCCGTCATCGCGAACAGCGAACGCGAGACACATCGCGAGATTGATGCTTTTTTCATACTTCCTCCGGGTAAGTAAGCCTTAGTGGCTCCCTCGTGCTTTTATTGGCTGCTTATGGATTACGACATGCGCGAGCGTACTGAATTCAGCCGCAGATTCCCTTGACCGCCATCAATTAAAGCCGGATTTTGCGGCCGGCGCGCGGCCTACTTGACGAGCACGACCGGCACGTTCGACCAGGTGCAGCACCTTGGAAGCCACCGAGCCAAGCAGCATGTTGGCCACCGCCCCCATGCCGCGCGTGCACATGACCACCTGGTCGAGCTTATGCTTGCTTTCACGAACTGGGCAATCGATTCCGCCGGCTTCGCCCACGTTGATGTGATACGCGTATTTCAGCCCGGCGTCATCGAGCAGCTTGCGTGCATCGGCGAGCGCCTTGATGCCTTCATCGTGATGGAATTTTTCGGCCTCTTCACGCACGCCCCGCACAGTCCCGGGGAACGGGCGTTGCACGTTCAGGAGGTGGATTTCGACGCGGATCCTTGTAGAGCGCGGCGTGGCCGATCAGATATCTGCACCGCGCGCAAACAGTTTTTCGAGCCATCGACCGGAACGAGTACTTTCAGCATTGCATGCCCCCAGATTTTTAACGAGCCTAGCTCGACTTCGTTTTTTGCTCGTCGGCAGCCAGATCGACGGCGTGCGTGCGCGCTCGCGCGCGTCGCCATGATCTTGCCCGCGAGGATGACCAGTGCCGCGCCCAGTATCTGCGCCCAGCTGATCTCGCCGATCACCGGCAGGTGGATGTGCATCCACGGCATGTTCGTGGCAATCCAGCTGACCAGGATCGGATCGGTAATCAGCATCTCGCCCGCCACCCAGCCGAGCAGCGCGGCGCCGCCGGTAATGATGATCGGATAGCGGTCCATCAGTTTCAGGATGATGGTGCTGCCGAAAATAATCAGCGGAATGCTGATCGCAAGCCCGAGCATCAGCAGAATGTTGTCGCCTTTGGCGGCGGCCGCCACGCCGATCACGTTATCGAGGCTCATGACGAGGTCCGCGATCAGGATGGTCCGGATCGCCGCCCACAGGTTGCCGCTGCTCTTGATGCCGTCGTCGCCGTCTTCTTCGGGCACCAGCAGCTGCACGGCGATCCAGAACAGCAACAGAGCCCCGATCAGCTTCAGGTACGGCAGCTTCAGCATCTCGACCGCGACGATCGTCAGGATCACGCGCATGATGATCGCGGCGACCGATCCCCAGATGATGGCCTGCTTTTGCTGGTTCGGCGGCAGCGAGCGCGCCGCCAGTGCAATCACCACCGCGTTGTCGCCCGACAGCACGATATTGACGATGATGATCTGGCCAAGCCCGACCCAGAACGCCGGGTTGGATAAGTATTCAATCATGCGTGTTGCTCCTCGGAGTGCTTGTTATAAGCTGCAGTCGCGGCGGCGTTTTCGCGCGAGAGGCGAAACTATACACGCGACCAGCGCAGGCGTCACGGCTGCGGCAAACCGCGGCATCCGGCCTGCGCAGGCATGACTGCCGGCACCGGTTTAGAACAACCCGACGACCTTGCCGTCGTCGGTGAGATCGATTTTCTCCGCCGACGGCACCTTGGGCAGCCCCGGCATGGTCATGATGTCGCCGCATACCATGACGACGAACTCGGCGCCGGCCGCGAGCCGCACTTCGCGCACGTTGATGATATGACCGGACGGCGCGCCGCGCACTTTGGCGTCGGTCGAGAACGACGACTGGGTCTTGGCCACGCACACCGGATAGTGGCCGTAGCCGTCTTCCTGCAATTTCTTGATCTGGCCGCGCACCTTCGCGTCGGCGGTCACTTCTTTCGCACCATAGATCTTGGTCGCGATCTTGTTGACCTTCTCCCACAGCGTGTCCTGCGTCTTCGTACACGTACTTGCATCGGCGTGGGTTTGGTCTCGATCAATTCGACGACTTTGCGCGCGACGTCCGCGGCGCCCGCGCCGCCCTCGGCCCAGTGCCGCGCGACCAGCACCGTCGCGCCGAGCGCTTCGACTTTTTTCTTGAGCAGGTCGACTTCCGCCTGCGTGTCGAAGGTGAAGTGATTGATCGACACCACGCACGGCAATCCGTAATGTCACCGTCACGTTATGCACGTGGCGCTCGAGGTTCGCGATGCCTTTCTCGAGCGCGGCCAGGTTCTCCTTGTTCAATTCCTTGAGATCGACGCCGCCGTGGTATTTGAGCGCGCGCACCGTCGCGACGAGCACGACCGCCGACGGCCGCAGGCCCGATTTGCGGCACTTGATGTCGATGAACTTCTCGGCGCCCAGATCGGCGCCGAATCCCGCTTCGGTCACCACGTAGTCCGCGAGCTTCAACGCGGTCTTGGTCGCGATCACGGAATTGCAGCCGTGCGCGATATTGGCGAACGGACCGCCGTGCACGAACGCCGGGTTGTTTTCGAGCGTCTGCACGAGGTTCGGCTGCAACGCGTCCTTGAGCAACACGGTCATTGCGCCGTGCACGTTCAGGTCGCGCGCGTGGACCGGCTTCAAATCGCGCGTATAGGCAACGACGATATTGCCGAGCCGGTTTTTCAGATCCTTGAGCGAATTCGACAGGCAGAAAATCGCCATCACTTCGGACGCGACGACGATATCGAAGCCGTCCTGGCGCGGGTAACCGTTGCCCGGCCCGCCGAGGCCGACCGTGATGTCGCGCAGCGCGCGGTCATTCATGTCCATCACGCGCCGCCATGCGATGCGCCGCACGTCGATGCCCAGCGCATTGCCATGGTGAATGTGGTTGTCCATCGCGGCTGCGAGCAGGTTGTTCGCGAGCGCAATCGCGTTGAAGTCGCCGGTGAAATGCAGGTTGATGTCTTCCATCGGGACGATTTGCGCGTACCCGCCGCCTGCCGCGCCGCCTTTGACGCCGAACACCGGGCCGAGCGACGGCTCGCGCAGGCAAATCAACGCTTTCTTGCCGATCTTGTTCAGCGCGTCGCCCAGGCCCACGGTGGTGGTGGTCTTGCCCTCGCCGGCCGGCGTCGGGCTGATCGCGGTCACCAGGATCAGCTTGCCGTCTTTTTTCTTGGCCAGGCTGTCGACGTATTCAAGCGACACCTTGGCCTTGTAATGGCCGTAGGGAACGAGCTGGTCTTCCGGGATGCCGAGCTTCTCCGCGACCTTGGTGATGCGCTGCATTTTCGCGGCTTGCGCGATTTCGATGTCTGACAATGCCATGATGCTCCACCTTTAAAATTTATGAGGCCAGCAATTGGTTTTATTATCGAAGCCGCTGGCCACGGACTCGGGAATATAGGCCGCGCCTCAAGCTTCGGCCTTGACCGCAGTCAATTTTTCGCCGCGCTTATTCCGGTTTTACATGGGCTTCCCGCACCACCCGGCCCCACTTTACGCGTTCAGCCGCGAGATAGCGCGTAAATTCGCCGGGCGTATCCGCGATCGGCTCGAACGCGCTCTGCAGCAATTTCTCCCGCATGTCGGGGGCATCGACCACCGCCTTGATTTCGCGCTGCAGACGCTCGACGACCGCCCGCGGCGTGCGCGCCGGCGCGACCATGCCGTTCCAGTTGTTGGCTTCGTAGCCCGGCACGCCGGCCGCCGCCACCGTCGGAATTTCGGGCACCACCAGCGAACGCTGCGCAGTGCCGATCGCCAGCGCGCGCAACCGGCCCGCTCTTGATATGGCTTTGCACGGTCGTCAGGTTCGCGAACATCAAAGTGAGCCGGCCGCCGAGCAAGTCCGTCACCGCGAGCGATCCGCCTTTGTACGGCACGTGCACGAGTTCGATGCCCGCCATGCTGCGAAAGAGCTCGACCGCCAGGTGGCTTGCGCCGCCGACGCCGCTCGAGCCGAAGGTATATACGCCCGGCTGCGCTTTCGCCAATGCAACCAGCTCCTTCACGTTCTGCGCGGGAACCGCCGGATGCACGACCAGCACGTTGCTGGTCGCCGCAATGTTGGTGATCGGCGCGAAATCGCGTTCGACATCGAACGGCAATTTGGCATAGAGCGCGGGCGCCACCGTCAACGGCGGCGTCGCCATGAGCAGCGTATAGCCGTCGGGGGCGGCATGCGCGACGATCTCGGTCGCGATCAGGGTGCCGGCGCCGGTACGGTTGTCGATAATCACCGACTGCCCGAGTGACGCCGTGAGTTTCTGGCCGATCATCCGCGCGAGTACGTCCGTCGAGCCGCCGGCCGCGTACGGCACGACGATGCGCAAAGGACGCGACGGATAGCTTTGCGCGGATACCGCCGCGGCAACGCCCAGCGCGAGCAGCGCGCAGCAGGTTTGCGTGAGTCCCAACGACACGTTCAGGATTGAAGCGCGGCTCAACCGCGATAAAGCGGCGCGGGCTGGGTCAGGAACGAGAGCAGGATGTGATAGGCAATCGCGTAATTGACCGCTTTGGTGCTGTTGTGCGCGATGCCCGGCATCACCGCGAACTGCTTGTCGGCGTTTGGCAGCAGCTTGAAGAACTCGAGCAGGTCGTCCATCGCCGCGATGCCGTCGTACTGGCCGCGCATGATCAGCGTCGGCGCAGTGATTTTCAGCGGGTCGACGAGCGGCAGCTTCGCGCACATGTCGACGTAAGTACCGGTCGGCACCGAATCGTCGAGCGCGAGTATCTGGGCCGCGTACGCGTCGATCACCGCCTGGTCGGCGCCGCCGTCGTGGTCGCGCGTGAACATCGTTTGCACGAACGCGCGATCGATCTTGCGCCGGTTGTTGGCGAGATACTCGGGCAGTTTTTTGGTGCGTTCGGCGAGCGTGGGGCTGCCTTTGCCGGTCCACACGAATGCTGAGAGCACGAGCCGCGCGACGCGCTCAGGATGGCGCTGCGCATAGAGCGCCGCGCGCAAGGCGCCCGACGAGCTGCCGTAAAACAGGAATTTGTCGGTGCCGCGCGCCTTAACCATGTAATCGATCGCGGCTTCGAGATCGTCGGCGCCGTTGGCGACGTCGCAGTTGATGTCGCGATGCTTGGACGAGCGCCCATAGCCTTCCATGTCGATGCACCACGTATCGAAACCGCGGCGCGCGAACCAGTCCATCATCGACGCGTCGGCTTTGCCCGGCATTTGAAAATCGAAACCGGGCGTCGACGCCATCGACGAGCCGTGCACGAATACCAGCGTGCCGCGTTTTTCCGCGAGCGGCGTCCGCTTCTCCCACAAGAACAATTTGACGTCGCCCTTGTGGGTCCAGTGCTCCTGCCCGACGATCGACGCGCTTGTCTGGTCCATGGTAAGAGTCCCTAACATGATGAAACGCGCGATGCGCTGTCACGATTTTGGCTCAGGGCTAGAAGAAAGTCTCGCGGCTTAGTCATTCTAAGCAAGGGACCTTTCGACACGCCATGGGCAAAACTCGTGCCAGCCCGAAGGGTTGCAGCCAGAATCGGCGACGGCCGCGTTGCTCGTCTTGCCAATACATTGAGTATTGGCTTCACCGGGCGCCTTGCCCTCACCAATTCTGGCTGCAACGCACACGTGTTTCATCATGTTAGGGACTTTAAGCCGTGGCCGGTGTTTTAAGCGCCTCGCCGCCGCCGTAGCTCGAGCGCGGTGTCAGCTCGCCGCCGCGCATCAGCTTGACCGCGCAATACTTGAACTCGGGAATCTTGCCGAACGGATCGAGCGCCGGATTGGTGAGCAGGTTCGCCGCCGCTTCGTAAAAGCAAAACGGCACGAACACCGCGCCGCGCGGCGTGCCGTCGTCGGCGCGCGCATAGAGCGAAATGATGCCGCGCCGCGATTCGACGGTTACCACGTCGCCGGGCTTGGCGCCGATGGCGTCGAGGTCGAGCGGATGCACGGACGCGACGGGCACGGGCTCGATCGCATCGAGCACCGTGGCGCGCCGCGTGATCGCGCCGGTATGCCAGTGCTCGAGCTGGCGCCCGGTGATCAGCACGAACGGGAATTCGCGGTCGGGCTGCTCGGCTGCTGGAATGATGTCGGCGGGCACGAGCTTGGCGCGGCCGGTCGCGGTCGGGAATTTGTCGACGAATACCACCGGCTGGCCGGGGTCGCCTTCTTTTTCGCACGGATAGGTGACGGACGATTCGGCCTCGAGCCGCTCCCACGTAATCCCCGCGATGCTGTTCATCGCCAGGCGCATTTCATTGAACACGTCGCGCGCGCCGTCGTAGTTCCAGTCGAGTCCCATGCGGCGCGCGATTTCCTGGATGATCCACAAATCCTCTTTCGCGTCTCCCGGCGGCGTCAGCGCCGGGCGGCCCATCTGCACCATGCGATCGGTGTTGGTCACCGTGCCGGTTTTTTCGGGCCATGCGGTCGCCGGCAGTATCACGTCGGCGTGGTAACAGGTTTCGGTCAGAAATATTTCCTGCACGACCAGGCACTCGAGCTTCGCGAGCGCGCCGCGCGCGTGATGCGCGTCGGGGTCCGACATCGCCGGGTTTTCGCCCATGATGTACATGCCGCGGATCTTGCCCTCGTGCACCGCATCCATGATTTCCACCACGGTCAGGCCGGGTTGCGGATCGAGCGGCATGCCCCACAGTTTTTCGAAACGTGTGCGCGCTTCGTCATTGTTGACGCGCTGGTAATCGGGATAGAACATCGGAATCAGGCCGGAGTCGGACGCGCCCTGCACGTTGTTCTGGCCGCGCAACGGATGCAGGCCGGTGCCGGGGCGGCCGATCTGACCGGTCATCATGCACAGCGCGATCAGGCAGCGCGCGTTGTCGGTGCCATGGATGTGCTGCGAAATGCCCATGCCCCACAGGATCATTGCGCTCTTGGATTTGGCGTAGAGGCGCGCGACGGTCTTGATCGTCTCGGCGGGTATGCCGCATACGGGCGCCATCGCCTCCGGGCTGTAATTGGCGACGTTGCGTTTCAGTTCCTCGTAGCCGATCGTGCGGCTGCGGATGAAATCTTCGTCGACGAGCCCCTCGTGCACGATGGTATGCATCAACGCGTTGAGCAAACCGACGTCGGTGTCCGGCTTGAACTGCAGATAATGCGCCGCGTGGCGCGCGAGATCGCTGCGACGCGGGTCGGCGACGATCAGCGTGGCGCCCCTTTTCACCGCGTTCTTGAGCCACGTTGCCGCGACCGGATGATTCGAAGTCGGATTGGCGCCGATCAGGAAGATGACTTCCGCATTGGCGACGTCGTTGACCTGGTTCGAGACCGCGCCGGAATTGACGCCTTCCATTAGCGCCGCGACGCTCGATGCGTGGCACAGGCGCGTGCAGTGATCGACGTTGTTGCTGCCAAAGCCGGTGCGCACGAGCTTCTGGAACAGGTACGCCTCTTCATTGCTGCCCTTAGCCGAGCCGAAGCCGCACAACGCATTGCGGCCGGAACGCTCGCCGTCGCGATCGCGTATCTGCTTCAGTTTATTCGCAGCGTAATCGAGCGCCTCATCCCACGTCGCCTCGCGAAAATATTCGAGCGGATTGGCCGGATCCATCGTGAATTCGGCCGATTTCGGCACGCCCGCCTTACGGATCAGGGGCTTCGTCAGGCGCTGCTTGTGATTGACGTAATCGAAACCGTAGCGGCCTTTGACGCACAGGCGCTTGTGATTCGACGGGCCATCGCGCCCGTCGACGGACAGGATCTGGTTGTCCTTCACGTTGTACGTGAGCTGGCAGCCGACGCCGCAGTACGGGCAGACCGAATGCACCTGCTTGTCGGGCTTGACCATGCCGACGTCGCGCGCCGGCATCAACGCGCCGGTCGGGCACGCCTGCACGCATTCGCCGCATGCGACGCAGGTCGAATCGCCCATCGGATCGTCGAGATCGAACACGATTTTCGAATGCTCGCCGCGAAACGCGTAGCCGATGACGTCGTTGACCTGCTCTTCGCGGCACGCGCGCACGCAGCGCGTGCACTGGATGCACGAATCGAGGTGGACGGCCATGCCGAAATGCGAGAGATCGGCGGGCGGCTGGTGGCGCGGCGCGAAACGCGGCTTGCCCACTTTAAGCTTGCCGGCCCACTGGTCGAGCTCGGAATTGAGCGTATGCCGCTCCTTGGGCATATCGGACAGCAGCAGCTCGAGCACCATTTTCTGCGATGCGACCGCGCGCGCGCTGTCGCTCGTGACTTCCATGCCCGGCGCCGGCTTGCGGCAGCACGAGGGCGCCAACACGCGCTCGCCCTTGATTTCCACCATGCACGCGCGGCAGTTGCCGTCCGGGCGCATGCCTTCCTTGTAGCAGAGACGCGGGATCTCGACGCCGAGCCGCTGCGCCGTCTGGATGATCGTTTCGTGGCCGTAGCCGACGACGTCCTTGCCGTTGAGCTTGAACTCGATCGGCATCGCCTCGTATTCCTGCTTGCTCATCGCGGTCATCGTTTACCCCGTGTCACCCAATTCATTCGATCTCGTGCGCAAAATGCTTGGCCACGCAGCGCACCGGATTGGGCGCTGCCTGGCCGAGGCCGCATATGGATGCGTCCGCCATGGCGACCGAAAGTTCCTCGAGCAATGCTTTATTCCAGCGCGGCGCCTGCATGAGCTGCAACGCCTTGGCGGTGCCGACGCGGCACGGTGTGCATTGCCCGCACGATTCCTCGGCGAAGAACTTCATCAGGTTGCGCGCGGCCGCGCTTGCGTTGTCGCGGTCCGACAGGATGATGACCGCGGCCGAGCCGATGAAGCAGCCGTACGGCTGCAGCGTATCGAAGTCGAGCGGGATGTCGCCCATGCTCGCAGGCAGTATGCCGCCCGACGCGCCGCCGGGCAGGTAGGCGTAAAACTTGTGTCCGGGCAGCATGCCGCCGCAGTATTCGGCGATCAGTTCGTTGACGGTGATGCCGGCGGGTGCGAGATGCACGCCGGGCTTGTTGACCCGGCCCGACACCGAGAACGAACGCAGGCCTTTGCGCCCGTGGCGGCCGTGGCCGGCGAACCACTCGGCGCCTTTTTCGAGGATATCGCGCACCCACAACAGCGTTTCCATGTTGTGTTCGAGCGTCGGACGTCCGAACAACCCGACTTGCGCCACGTACGGCGGACGCAGCCGCGGCATGCCGCGCTTGCCTTCGATCGATTCGATCATCGCGGATTCTTCGCCGCAGATGTAGGCGCCGGCGCCGCGCCGCAGATAGATCGGCGGCAGCGGGCACGGCGGATTCTTCTGCAATGCAGCGATTTCGCGCTCGAGTATCGCGCGGCATCCTGCGTACTCGTCGCGCAGATAAATGTAAACCTCGGCGATCTGCGCGGTCCATGCCGCGATCACGACGCCGTCGAGGAACCGGTGCGGGTCGCGCTCGAGGTAATAGCGGTCTTTGAACGTGCCGGGTTCGCCTTCGTCGATGTTGATAGCCATCAGGCGCGGACTCGGTTCGCCGCGCAAAATTCGCCATTTGCGCCCGGTCGGAAACCCTGCGCCGCCCAGACCGCGCAGGGTCGACGCTTCCATGGTTTTCAGAATGTCTTCGGCGTCGCGCTTGCCCGCGAGACATTCGGCCGCGATCTTGTAACCGCCTTTTTTGCGGTATTCGTCGTAGCCGACATACTTCGCGACCGCGCATTGGGTAGTGCCCGCTTTCACTGCGGCTTCGACGCTCGCCGCGGTCGCACAGGCCACCGGGTTCTGCCCGACGACCGCCGCGGGCGCCTGCTCGCAACGGCCGATGCACGGCGCCGGAATCACGCGCACGCCGGCGCCAAGCGTTGCGCGCAACTTCTCCAGCAGCGGCAGTGCGCCGGCCAGTTCGCACGACAAGGAATCGCATACGCGCACCGTCAGCTTGGGCGGCGGCGTGTCGCCTTCCTTGATGACGTCGAAATGGTGATAGAAGGTCGCGACTTCGTAAACTTCCGCGTAGGCAAGCTCCATTTCGCGCGCGAGCGCTACGAGGTGGGCGGCGGAAATGCAGCCGTAGCGGTCCTGGATTTTGTGCAGGTGCTCGATCAGGAGGTCGCGCCGGCGCGGCGCGGCGCCGAGCAATGCCTGCACCTCGGCGAGCGCCGCGGCGTCGACCGCGCGGCCCTTGGGTTTGCCGCGTTTGTTTTTTTTCTGGTTTGTTGCTTCCAACTTCTCTCCTTCGCGCACGGCACGTTCTACGACGCGCCGCTGAAACAAAATGCGCCTGTGCTACAGGCGCAATTCGGAACCTTTCACGCTGCCGCGCTCAACGACAAGTTGCAGCCGCCGCCTACTTCAGCACGGACTTCAGCAGCTTACCCATGTGCGCCGGGTTACGCGTGACCTTGATCCCGCACTCTTCCATGACGGCGAGCTTTTCGTCCGCCGTGCCTTTGCCGCCGGAAATGATCGCGCCCGCGTGGCCCATGCGTTTGCCCGGCGGCGCGGTAATGCCCGCGATGAAGCCGACCACGGGCTTCTTCATGTGCGCCTTGATCCAGCGTGCGCAGTCCTCTTCGTCCGAACCGCCGATTTCGCCGACCATGATGACCGCTTCGGTATCCGGATCGTCGTTGAACATTTTCATGATGTCGATGTGCTTCAACCCGTTGACCGGGTCGCCGCCGATGCCGACGCACGACGACTGGCCGAGCCGCTGCTCGCGCAACTGGCCGACCGCTTCATAGGTGAGCGTGCCCGACCGCGATACCACGCCGACCGGCCCTTTTTTGTGGATATGGCCGGGCATGATGCCGATCTTGATCTCGTCCGGCGTGATTACGCCCGGGCAGTTGGGGCCGATCAATTTCGTGCGCTTGCCCTGCATTTTGTACTTGGTGCGTATCATGTCGCGCACCGGTATGCCCTCGGTGATGCAGATCACGAGATCGAGATCCGCCTCGATGGCTTCGTCGATCGCGGCTGCGGCAAAAGGCGGCGGCACGTAGATCACGGAAACGTTCGCGCCCGTCTGTTCCTTGGCTTCCCGGACCGTCGCGAAAATCGGGATGCCTTCGTAAGACTCGCCCGGTTTCTTCGGGTTCACGCCGGCGACGTAGCATTTCGCGCCGTTCGCGTATTCCTTGCCCATCTTCGTATGGAACTGGCCGGTCTTGCCGGTGATGCCCTGCGTCATTACGCGGGTGTTCTTGTCGATCAGGATGCTCATTTTTTCCCCTTGCCCGCGCGCTTGCGTGAAGCCTTGCGTACCGTCCGTTTTTTCGCAGGTTTGGATTTGACCTTCTGTTTACTTTTTTTGTTAGCAGCCGCCAACCGTTTCGACGCGGCCTTCTTCGCGGGACGGGATTTGGATTTCGTTTTTGCCTTGGGCTTAGCCTTGGCTTTGGCCTGAGGGCTGGTCTTCGTTTTCGGTTTTGCCGTGGGTTTAGCTTTGGCAGCCGGCTTTTTCCCGGCCGATTGCGTTTCCCCTTGCGGCTTGCCGGTGCCGCCCGTCGCCTTCACCACCTTCGCCGCCGCGTCGGCCATGTTGCTCGCGGAAATGATCGGCAAGCCCGAATCGGCGAGAATTTTCTTGCCGAGATCGACGTTCGTGCCTTCGAGCCGCACCACCAGCGGCACCGTCAGCTTGACCTGGCGCGCCGCGGTGACGATGCCTTCGGCGATCACGTCGCATTTCATGATGCCGCCGAAGATGTTGACGAGAATCGCTTTCACATGCGGATTCTTGAGCATGATCTTGAACGCTTCGGTCACTTTTTCGGCCGATGCGCCGCCGCCGACATCGAGAAAATTAGCGGGACTTCCGCCGTAGAGCTTCGTGATGTCCATCGTCGCCATCGCGAGACCGGCGCCATTGACCAGACAACCGATGTTGCCGTCGAGCGAGATGTACGAAAGGTCAAATTTCGACGCCTCGATCTCCGCCGGGTCTTCTTCGTCGAGATCGCGCAGCGCGACGATGTCGGAATGGCGAAACAGCGCGTTGTCGTCGAAAGTCATTTTGGCGTCGAGTGCAACGACATCGCCGCTGCCCGTCAGGATCAGCGGATTGATTTCGGCCAGCGACGCGTCCGTCTCATCGAACGCGCGATAGAGCCCCTGCAAAGCGGGCCGCGCCTGGGCCAGCGACGCATCGGGAATGCCGATCTTGCGCGCGACTTCGTCGCACTCGCTGTCCTTGAGGCCCGTGCCGGGATCGATGAATACCTTGTGGATTTTCTGCGGAGTTTTGGCGGCGACTTCCTCGATGTCCATGCCGCCTTCGCTGCTCGCCATCAGGCAAACGCGTTGCGTTCCGCGGTCGACGACCATGCCGACGTACAGCTCTTTTTTGATGTCGGCGCCTTCTTCGATCAGCAGCCGCCGCACTTTTTGTCCCTCGGGACCCGTCTGATGCGTCTTGAGCATCATGCCGAGTATCTGCTTCGAATATTCCTTGACGTCGTCGACCGATTTGGCGACCTTCACGCCGCCGCCCTTGCCGCGGCCGCCGGCATGGATCTGCGCTTTAACGACCCACACGCTGCCGCCGAGCCGCTCCGCCGCATCGACTGTTTCGTCGACGCTGAAACACGGGATTCCCTGCGGGGTCGTGACGCCATACTTGCGCAGGATTTCTTTCGCCTGGTATTCGTGAATCTTCATTTCCCGCTTTCTTGATGGCGCGCGCAGCACCGTTTGGCGGCGCCGCGCGCGGGTTGTCGATAACTTAACCGCGGTCGCGCCGACTGGCCTTGACCGCAGTCAATATTGCCGTTTGGGTAAATTCAGATGCACGCCCGCGGCTTGAAGTTTGCGCAGACTGCTTGGTTTCCCCGCCCTTGGCGCGCGTTCGCTATATGCCGGCTGATCCGCCGGGCAAACCGTGCGAGCGCGCCGGGCAAGTATAGCCGATTCGCTGTCTTCCCTCGCGCGGCGCAGGGGATACGTCGCGCCGTTTCGGCCGCTTCCCAATCGTTGCTACGGCGAAGGCTTGATGCGAACCGATACCAGAAAAAAAGAAGCGCAACCCCGGAGGGTTGCGCTAAGGTTCCACCAAAGGAGGAGGTTTTGGAGGACATGCGCCGACACCTGTAAAGGTGCCCAACGCAAGACCATTGTGAATTAACGACTGCCTATTTGCAAGCGTTTTCTGCTGCTGTGCAATATAACGGCAGATTCAGGCCAAACTGTTCAATATAAATCAGCTAAAACAGTTAGTTAAATGGGTTGCACAAATGCAACTTATGCCCATAAATTAGGCAATTCGAGTGCGCTGCGTCAGCGCACGACCATCACCGGAATCTTCGAGTAGGTCAAGACTTTGCGGGTCTCGCTGCCCAGCAAAACCGCCGCCAGTCCTTTGCGTCCGTGTGAGTGCAACAGAATCAAGTCGCATTTGCGCGCCTCGGCGATTTTCAGGATGGCGTCATAGGGGTGATCGCTGGTTTCGCACACCGTCTCGCATGCCACACCTGCTTCAGCGCACGCCTTCTCGATGAACTGCAGGTAGCTGCCGGCGCGCACTCGTGCTTCTTCCTCGATGCGCTCCTCCGTTACCGGATCGAACGCGCCCTCATAGGCAATCATCAGGTGGTAATCGGGAATCGCGTGCACGCCGGTCACGCGCGCGCCATGGAATTTGGCCAGTTCGACGCCGGTGCGGATCGCTTTCTGCGACAACTCGGAGCCATCGGTAGGGATCAGAATATGCTTGAACATACGATCCTCCTCGCGCGCCATGCGCCTCTCAAAAAGCACATTAGCAAACGGCGGCGGCAAGAGCAAATATGCCGCGGCGCCCCGCGCAAGCCCTTATTCCGGCGAGATGCCGGCCTGCGCCACGACCTTGATCCACTTGGCGATTTCGGCGCGGTTGAACTGGTCGTATTCGTCGGGCGTGCTGGCAACGACCTCGGCGCCCTGCTTGGCCAGATTCTCCTTCACAGTCGCGTCGTTCAGTGCTTTCACCAGCGCGCCATGTACGCGCTCGACGACGGCGCGTGGCGTGCCCGCTGGCCCGAACATCCCGAAGCCGCTCGACACTACGAAGCCTGGAACCCCCGACTCCTCCATAGTCGGCGTGTCGGGCGCGGCGGCTGAACGGGTTTTGCCCGTCTGCGCGATCATGCGCAGCCGTCCCGTGCGCACGTACTGAATTGCCGCCGGCATGCTCGACAACTGCATTTGCACCTGGCCGGCGACGAGATCGATCATCGACGGCCCGCTGCCCTTGTACGGCACATGCACCATCTTGATTTTGGTCATCGAACTCAAGAGCTCTGCCGCGAGATGGCCAACGGTGCCGCTGCCGGCAGTCGAATAATTGATCTCGCCCGGCCGCGCGCGCGCAATGGCCAGAATTCCTTGACCGTCTTCGCCGGCAGCGCCGGATGCACGACGAACGCGGTCGGCACGTCGGCGATCAGCGCGACCGGCGTGAAATCCTTGACCGAATCGTAGGGCAGCTTTTTGATCATCGCGGGATTGATGGTGTGTGCCGCGGACACCATCAGGATCGTGTAACCGTCCGGCGCGGCCTTGGCGACCACATCCGTGCCGATCACGCTGCCGGCGCCGCCGCGATTTTCCACCACGATTTGCTGGCCCAGGTTTTCCGCCATCTTCGGCGCGAACACGCGCGCGATGATGTCAGTGTTGCCGCCCGGCGGGAACGGCACGATCATGCGGACCGGTTTGACCGGATAGTTCTGGCCATGCGCAACGCCGGCCAACAGCCCGGCCGCGACAGCGTAGACGGCCGTGCGCAATGCAGTACTGTGCAGCATGCGATGCTCCTCGAAGTTTGGCATGTCCCCGCGTGGATGCGCCGCTGCACTCAGCCGGGACAATTTAAGCCGTGTTATTCTTGTCGCCGGCCATTATAAATGGCCGCCGCATGCCGTCCAGCATGCACTGCACGAAACCTTCGCACCTCATTCGCTCGCCAACACGCCCACTGGATTCCTATGCCGCTAAGCATGATATTGACGGGTGACGTCAACCTGATGAACGTCACCGACCCGGACGTCCCGTTCAAGCGCGTCGTCAAAGAATTTCACTCAACCGACGTGGTCCTGAGCAATTTCGAATGCTGCCTGTACGATCCGCCGGGCGAGCATTCGGTCGATACGTCCGAAGGCTTCTATGCGCATCCGGGCCCCGGCGGCGAAGCCTTGAAGCGCGCCGGTGTCCACGCGGTCGGCATCGCCAACAACGTCAACTACGGCGACGCTGCGATCACGTCATCGATTGCGCGCCTCGACGAGTTGCGCATACCGCACAGCGGCGCGGGCGCCAACCGCACGGCCGCGCGCGCGCCGGTGATCCTCGAGCGCAATGGTGTCCGCATCGGATTTCTGCAGCGCACCTCCGTCTACTGGCCGACCAATCACGAAGCCGGCGACCACGCAGCGGGCGTCGCGGTGATTCGCGGCCATACCGCGTACCAGTTGCCATTGCACAAGACGCGGCCCGAAATTCCGCCGTGCAACCGGCCGGGCCTGCCGCCGATCATCAAGACCTGGGCCGATCCGGCTTATCTGAAGCAATACGTCGACGATGTCACCGCTTTGCGCGCCAAATGCGACGTCCTCGTCGCGTCGTGCCACTGGGGCTTGCACCAGGACGTGCTCGAATACATGCCGGAAATTGCGCACGCCGCGATCGATGCGGGTGCCGACGTGGTCTTCGGTCATGGCCCGCATTACTCGCTGCCGGTCGAGATGTACAAAGGCAAGCCGGTTTACTACGGCCTCGGCAGCTTCTCGTTCCATACGGGCCATGGCGGCAAGAAACACGGCGACTGGGTCGGCATGCTCGCGCGGCTAAAATTCGACGGACGCAAAGTCGAAAGCGCAACGTTTCAGTTCGTGCGGCACAACGACGCGAACGAATCGGTGCTGTGCGCGCTGGCGCAGGAGCAGGCGACGCTCGAAGACATCCGCCAGCGCAGCGCGAAGTTCGGCACGCAACTCACGCCGCAGGGCGACCAGGTCGCGTTCTCGTCAAAGAACTAAAAATCCGGCCCAAAAAGGCCGTTCGTGCTGAGGTATCGAAGCATGAACGGCCGCCGTTGCGTCGGGTCCCCGCCGCGCCTCTCCGCCCTTCTATACATCAGGGCGAACGGGTTTAATGGCGTTGCGGCTTACGGACCTTCGTCCGCCGGCTGGCGCAGCTTGCGCGTCGGATAGACTTTTGCCGGGTGCTGCTTCAACGCTTCTTCGTCGATGTCGATGCCAAGCCCCGGCGCAGTCGGCAGGTCGATGTAGCCGTTCTTCGGCTTCAACTGGTTCGGCGAAATCTTGTCGCAAAATTCGACGAACGGCAGGAAATATTCGGTGATGATGAAATTCGGCATCACCGCCGACGCGTGCACGGTCGACGAAAGCCCGAGGGTCGTCGAGTTGTAATTATGCGGCGACATCGCGACCATGAACGGCTCGGCCATCGCGGCGATTTCCTTCAATTCGAGAATGCCGCCGCAGCACGCGACGTCGGGATTCAGGATGTCCGCCGCGCGCGCTTCGAGCAGCGGCCGGAAACCTTGCTTGAGATACGTCGCTTCGCCGATCACGATCGGCAACCCGGTCGCGCGCCGGATTTCGGCGAGCCCTTCGGGGTATTCCGCGATGCACGGCTCTTCCATCCAGTACAAACCGAATTCGGCGAGCTTCTTGTCGAGCGGAATCGCGTGCATGGGCGCCAACCGCCGGTGCTGGTCGATCAGGATATCGACGTCCGGGCCGACGGCATCGCGCACCGCCTTGATCACGGCGACCGCGCGCTTTTCGTGCTCTTTCGGGATCCAGCTGCGCCACGGCGAAGGCAACGGATCGAGCTTTAGCGCGGTGAATCCTTGCGCGACGACTTTCTCCGCGGCGCGTGCGTAATCGGCGGGCTCCTTCATCTGGTAACTCCAGCCGTTCGCATACACGCGTATCTTGTCGCGGCAGCGTCCGCCGAGCAGGTTATAGACGGGCTGCTTGCACGCTTTGCCCGCGATGTCCCACATTGCCTGCTCGATGCCGCTGATCGCGCAGAAGAGTTCGAGCGAGCCGCGGCGAGCCGCGTAATCGTCGAATGCCATTTGGGTGAACTGCTTGATCGCGAACGGGTCGCGCCCGACCGCGTAGCGACCGAGCGCGATGAGTTGCGCCATCACCGCGGTGTCGCGATCGTATTGCGAATAAGCTTCGCCCCAGCCGTGGATGCCTTCGTCGGTTTCGACTTTGACGAGGATCAAGTTCTTGCGCCAACCCGGATGGATCGTGTACGGCTTTACCGCGGTAATCTTCAATTGGTTGCTCCCGGAACGGAAATTGACTTTTTCGAGCGGTCGTATCCGCATTGCGCGCGGCCGCTGAACCTTCCATACTATGGTCGCATATTTCCCATAATAATTCTCAGCGCCGCCCTGCCCCCGAGCGGCGGCGAACAGCGAGGAGAACAAATGAACAAGTTAATCGCAGCAGCATGTTGCGTGTGGTGTGTCGTCGGCGTTGCGGCGGCGCAAAATTACCCAACCAAAACCATACGCATCATCGTGCCGTACCCGGCGGGCGGCACCTCCGATATCCTGGCGCGGCTGTTGAGCGCGAAACTCAACGACGTGTTCGGCCAGACCCTCATCGTCGACAACCGCCCCGGCGCCAACGGCAACATCGGCGCCGATCTGGTCGCGAAATCGCCGCCCGACGGCTACACCCTGCTGCTCGCCGACTTAGGCGCGCTGACCATCAGCCCCAGCATTTACAAACTGCCGTTCGATGTAGTCAAGGATTTCGCTCCGGTGACGATGGTGACCTATTCGCCGCACCTCCTGGCGGTGCATCCAGCGGTGCCGGTGAAAACGGTGAAGGAGCTTGTTGCGCTCGCCAAGTCGAAACCGGGCCTGCTCAACTTCGCCGTCTCGGGAATTGGCGGTGCGCCGCACCTGGCCGGCGTGGCGTTCGAAGCGCAGACCGGCGTCAAATGGACTTACATTCCATATAAAGGCGGCTCGGATGCGATCATCGGCCTTGCGTCGGGCCAGGCGGACGCGATATTCAACGGCATGCTTGCGACGTATCCGCACGTGAAATCCGGCAAGCTGAAACTCATCGCGGTCTCCAGCTCCAAGCGCGTCGCCTCGATACCGGATGTGCCGACGGTTGCCGAAGCGGGCCTCAAGGATTTCGAGACTGGCAGCTGGCAGGGCGTGGTCGCGGCCGCCGGCACGCCAAAAGACATCGTCGGCCGGCTGAACGGTGAAATTTCGCGCATCCTCGGCACGCCCGACATGAAGGAAAACCTCGCCAAGCAGGGCGCCGAGGTTTACACCATGACGCCGGAGCAACTCGGCAACTGGCTGAAGACTGAAATCGACAAGTGGGCGAAAGTCGTCAAGGCCGCGAACCTGAAGCTCTAGTAACCAAAAAAAAGCCCGCGCCTGCGGGCTATTTTTTTGTCCGGCTCGGCTTCACTCGCCGCGCGCGCCGACGTTCAGCAGCTGGCCGATTTTCTCCGACGCTTTCAAGCCGGAGCCGGTTAACACCAGCACGGTCGTCTCGCTCGGTGCGATGACTCCCGCCTTCAGCAGCTGACGCAGGCCCGCGGCTGCCGCGGCGCTCGTCGGCTCGACATACATGCCCATCCGCGCGAGCGCGCCTAACGCCGACACGATCTCATCTTCGCTGACCGCGGTGATGCTGCCGCCGGATTCCCGTGCGGCACGCAGTACTTCGCGCACGCGCGTCGGCTTCGACGACGCGATGCCTTCTGCGATTGTCGTCGTGATATCGGTGAGCACGAGTTCCTCGACGCCGGCCTGATAGGCCGCGAAGTACGGCGCGCAGTTCGCCGCCTGCACGCCGAAGAGACGCGGGGCCCGGTCGATTTCACCGCGCCGCTTCAATTCCGCGAATCCGCGCTCGCAGCCGCACATATTGCTGCCGTAGCCGACCGGAAACACGATGTTGTCCGGAATCCTGAAGCCGAGTTGCTCCCACAGCTCGTACGCGAGCGTCTTGGTGCCCTCGAGAAAAAACGGCTGCCAGTTGTGGCTCGCGTAAAAGATCTGCGTCGAATAGCGCAGCGCGGCATCCGCGACGTCCTGGCGCGAGCCTTTGACCGTCACCACGTCGGCGCCGGTCGCCGCCATTTGCGCGATTTTCGGATACGACGCGGTCTCCGGCACGAGGATGCGGCTTTGCATGCCGGCGGCCGCCGAATACGCGGCGAGCGACGCGCCCGCATTGCCCGACGAATCTTCGAGCACGCTGGTGATGCCGCGGCTTTTCAGGTACGTGATCAGCGTGGTCATGCCGCGGTCCTTGAAGGACCCGGTCGGCATCATGAATTCGAGCTTTAACGTAACCGGCACGCCGTCGAGCTTGCCGCAGATGAGCGGCGTCCAACCCTCGCCGAGCGTCACCGCATCCTGCGCATCGACCAGCATGGCCTTCGCGTAACGCCACACCGAGCGCCGCGACGTGTCGATCTCGCCGCGCGTGAGTCCCGGCGCGTCGCCGAGATTCAGGTAGGCGCCGCCGTCGCCGCACCAGCGCGGTTTGTCGAGCGCATAGGTCGCGCCGGTGGCGGAGTCTACATAGTTCATTTTTTCAGGAATGCGCGCGTAAGGTCGTGCACGCGAGCGACGTCGTCCATGTTGTTGTAGAGATGCAGCGAAAACCGCAGCACGCCGCGCCGGATCGAGAGCTTGACGCGGTTCTCGCCGAGCCACGCATAGAGCCGGTTGAATTTATCGTCGTTGCTGCCGTAGTGGTTGTCGTCCATCGTGCCGACCGTGACGATATGCGCGAGATGCGGGCCGGGCTTGCCGCCCGACACCGGCAGGCCCAGATCGAGAAAGCCCTGCGCGAGCGCATGCCCGAGTTGCGTCACATACCGCTCGACCTGCTGGGTGCCGTGAGCGAGGATTTCCGTCATCGCCGCGTCGACCGCCGCGGCGCCGACGTAATTGTAATTGCCGAGATCGAAGCGCCGCGCCGCCGGCATCAGCTTGAACGCTTCAGTGCCCATCGAAGCTTCGTGCGCTTCGCCGAGATCGACACCAAAGCGCGCGAGGTAGGCCGGATGCATTTTTTCCGCCCACTCGCGGCGGCAATACACGAATCCCATGCCGTAGAGCCCGAGCAGGCCTTTTTGCGTCGACACCGCCAGCGCGTCGATGTTCGATTTTTTGACGTCGGTATGCAGCACGCCGACCGATTGCGCGCCGTCGACCAGGAACAGCACGCCGCGCTCGCGGCACGCGCGGCCGAGCTTGTCGACGTCGGTGCGAAAGCCCGGTGCAAAAGTAACCGTCGACACCGTGACGACGCGCGTGCGCGCGTCCATGCGCGCGATGATTTCGTCGGCCGGTATGTGCCCGGCCACCGGCTTGACCGCACGCACTTCGAGCCCGCGCGAACGCAGGTTGAGCCACACGTACACGTTGTTCGGATGCTCGAGGTCCGGACACACGATGACGTTGTCGCCGGCTTGCCAGTCGAGCCCCGTCGCGATCATGTTGAGGCCGTCGGAAATGTTCTTCGTGTAGGCGATTTCGTCCGGCTCGGCGTTGATGAGCTGCGCGAACTTGCCGCGCGTGCGCTCGATCAGCGCGAAGAACTTTTCCTTGTCGCCGCCGTTCATCATGCGCTCGTCGAGCTGGGCATCCACCGCCGCGCGCACGCCGCGCGACAGCACGCCGCGGCCGGCGAGATCCATGTAGGTCCAGCGCTCGAGCGCCGGATAATTCGCGCGCGCGGCGCCTATCGTGCTGAATTCGGTTACCGGTTTGTTCATGGCGATTCCTTTTTTATGCGGACTGCCGGGCAGTCCTTGTCGCTGGTGTTATGAGCATATTTTGCCGCAGTACCGCGAACTTCGCAGCGGTAACCGCTATTGCTCGATAGGCTTGATGCCGGCCGACTTGACGACCGTTTTCCACCGCGCAATTTCAGTATTGATGATCTGCGCGAATTCCTGAGGCGTGTTGCCGACGGTCTGATAGCCCTGAGCGGTCAGCCGCTCGGAGACATCCGGCGCGGCCAACGCCTTCAGTGCATGTTCGCGCAATTTGCCGATGATGGCCGGCGGCGTGCCGAGCGGCGCCAGCAGCCCCTGCCACGTGCGCACGTCGAATCCAGGCACCGTTTCCGCGATGGCCGGAATATCCGGCGTCGCCGCCACGCGTTTCAAGCTGGTGACCGCCAGCCCGTTCAACTTGCCCGCGCGCACCAGCGGCAACGCGGTGGGCATGGTGCTCAACGAGAGCTGCACCTGGCCGCCGACGACGTCGGCCGTCGCCTGCGGCGCGCCCTTGTACGGGACGTTGACGATATCGACGCCCGCCATGTTCTTGAATAGCTCGCCGGCAAGGTGCGAGCCCACGCCGACGCCGCCCGACGCGTAATTGATCTGGCCGGGCCTGGCCTTCGCAAGCGCGATGAGCTCGGCGACGGTTTTGGCCGGCACTGACGGATGCGCGACCAGCAGATAAGGCGTCGATGCCAGCATTGTGATCGGCGCAAAGTCCTTCGCCGGATCGTATGGGAGCCTTGTATACATGCTCGCGTTGATCGTATGCGCCGACGACACCATGACGATCGTGTAGCCGTCGGGGATGGCTTTGGCCGTCAGTTCCGACCCCACGATGCCGCCGGCGCCCGCCCGATTGTCGACGACGACTTGCTGGCCCAGCGATTCAGCCATCTTCTGCCCGACCGTCCGCGCCACGATATCGGCGCCGCTGCCCGCCGGAAAGGTGACTATCATGCGGATGGGCTTGACCGGATACGTCTGCGCCAACGCGGCGCAAGGCAACTAGCGCCAGCATCAGCGCCTGCGCAACGCAGGCGGCGCGCGAGCCCGGTGCCCATCCTCCGGTCATTTGGACAAGGCGGCGCGGTGGCGCAGCGGTGCCTGAAAATCATCGAGCGCAGCGAACGTTTCCAGGCGCTTGATGCGCGCGAGGCAATCGTCGATGTTCGACTGCGGCAGCACGCGTTTCGCGTTGCGCACGAATTTATCGATGAGATCGGCGTGCACGTGGTCGCCGTCGACTGCGGGAACCGAGAAGCCGGACTTGATGTGGCGCGACACGGTCTTGCCGTTTTTCAACTTGATGATGACTTCCATGCCGAGGAAATCCTTGCCCTTGGTGAAATCCAGGTTCGCCATCGAAGGATGCGGTTCCAACGTGATGCGTTTGAAAAGCGCACGGATTTTCGGATCCTGCGCGCGGTTTTCGTAAAACTGCTCGACTTCGAGCTGGCCGTCGACCAGCGCGGCCGCCAGGCAATAGTGCAGGCTCAGCTTGCCTTCGAGGCCGGTTTGCGGATTGTCGTTCCACAGCGAGTGCTGAGTCATGTGATTGGTCAGGCAGCGCACGCTGTCGACGTCGTCGCCCTTGACACCGTCCTCGCGCATCATCTGCAGCACGGCCACCACGCCCGCCTGCGTGTGAAAATTCGACGGAAAAATCTTGAACGCGAGGCCCGGGTCGAGGATCTCGAGCGGCTTGCCGATTTTCGCGGCGAGCGCGGCGTAATCGCCGGGCTTGCCGCCCGAAAATGCATGGGCGTAGCCATGCGGGTCTTCGATGAGATCGGGCGCGCCGACAAAGCCGTCGCGCGCCAGCATCGCCGCCGCCATGCCGCCGCGGACGGCGAGGCCCGCGTGCAGCGGCTTGGCCATCCGGCCCAGATGCGGACGCAAACCGCATGCGTGCGTGGCCGCGAGACCCAGCGCGTTCTCCATCATGGCGGCGTCGAACTTCCATACCTTGCCGACCGCGGCCGCCGCGGCGAGCGGACCGATAATTGCCGTCGGATGGTAGCCGAGCACGATCGTCTGCGGCGTGATCAGGCGGCCGAGTTTCGCGCACACTTCGACCGCGGCCACGTACGCGGTAATGAAATCCTTGCCGGTCACCTTGGCGAGCTCGCACGCGACGAACAACGCGGGCATCGTAACGACACTCGGATGGCCGGCCATGCCGAACGTCGCGTCGTCGTATTCCTCCCAGTGCGCCATGGTGCCGTTGTAAAGCGTGGCGGCTTCAGCGGACATGCGCTCGGTGTCGCCGATGATCGTCGCGGTGCCGGCCGCATATTGCGACCACACGTGTTTGCGAACGATCTTCAGGCCTTCGGCCGGGCAGCCGGCGAGCGCCACCGCGAAGTAGTCGGTGACCGCCGCTTTCACCCACGGCACCACCGCGGTGGGCAGATCGTCGTAACGTAAGTCCACTATCCAGCGTGCAAGTGTCTTGGTGAAACCCATGCTCATCTCCCCGGCCATAAACGCAAAAAGCAATTGAGCGGCTCTGCATCGTCCGCCACCGACCTCACTCGTTCTACCTCCGCTTCGCGCGCCGCCGTGCTCTCGCGCTCAGTCGCCCAGCCGCTCTTCGCGCACGTCCCGCTCGGAAGCGGCCTCTGCGCGCGCCGCCGCCTTGCCGAAGCCGCCGCCGGCCGGCGTGGCTATGCGCAGTAGGCTGCCGCGCGGCAGCGCGAGTTCGCCCGCGGCGGCCGGCAACTTGCGCTCTTCGGGCGTGCCCGGATTGAGAATGAATGCGCCGCGCGCGCCATCGCCGCCGCCCTGCATGCCGCAGGCCGCGACGTTCTGGCGTTCGGACGACAGGCTGACGACGATGTCGTCGCCCAGCACGCGGTAGTCGCGCACGACGCCCATGCCGCCGCGAAACTCGCCCGCGCCCGCCGAACCTTCCCACAGTGCGTAACGCTCGACGCGAAACGGATACGCATGCTCGAGCGCTTCCACCGGCAGATTCGATGAGCCGGACGCATGCACGCGCACGCCATCGACGCCGTCGCGATTCGCGCGCGCGCCCATGCCGCCGGCGAGCGTTTCGTAATTGACGAAGTACGCGCCGGTGCGCGGATCGGAACCCGCGAGCACGTAGAGATGGTGCGGCCCGCTGCCGGCGAGCGCTTTGGCCGGCATGGCCTGCGACAACGCGTTGGCGATCACGTCGCCCAGCACGCTCGCCGAAATCGAACGGCAGCCGATTGCGGCGGGCGGGACCGGCCCGACCACGCACCCGTCGGGCGCAACGATTTTGAGCGTGCGGTAATAGCCCGCGTTGGCCGGCACTTCGGGATCGAGCAGGCTTTTCGCGACGGTGTAGACGGTCGCGAGCAGCGCGCGATACGGAATATTGCGCGCGCTTTCGAGTTGCTTGTCCGAACCGGTGAAATCGAAATCGATGCGCCCGCGGCCGACCGTCATCGCCAGCCGGATGCGGCAGCGCTCGCTCTCCGTATTGCCGTCGAGAAAATCCTCGGCTTCATAGCGGCCCGCGGGCAACCGGTTGATCGCCGCGCGAAAGCGCTTCTCCGTGAAATCGAGATACGCGGCGATGGTTGCCGCGGTGTCGTTCGCGCCGTAGCGCTCGAACAACTGCAGCACGCTCTTCATGCCGACATTGTTGGCAGCGAACTGCGCTTTCAGGTCGCCGATGCGCTCGTCGGGCGTGCGCGAGTTGAGCAGGATGATGTCGATCACGTCGCGGTTGAGCACGCCGGCACGCATGATGCGCACCGGCGGAATCCGCAGGCCTTCCTGATAGATGCTCTTGCACACCGCGGCTTCCGACCCGGGCACCATGCCGCCAACGTCCGCGTGATGCGCGATATTGGCGACGAACGCGACGATCCTCTTGCCGATGAACACCGGCGCGATGATGTTGATGTCGGGCAAATGCGTGCCGCCGCCGTTGTACGGATCGTTGGCGACGAACTGGTCGCCCGGCTTGATCTCGGCGAGCGGATAGCGCCTCAGTATCTCGTCGACCGCGCCGACCATCGAGCCCAGGTGTATCGGCACGCGCTGCGCCAGTGCGATGACCTGGCCCTGCGCGTCGAAGATCGCGGTCGAGCAGTCGGCGCGCTCCTTGATGTTCGGCGAGAACGCGGTGCGCATGAGCGTCGCGCCCATCTCCTCGGACGTCGCGAGCAGGTAGCGCGCGACGACTTCCGCCTTGATCGGATCGACCGCTTTTGCAGTCTTGCCGGACTTGCTGATCGTGCGTTTTTTGGCTGCCATGATCACGACGCTCCTTTGATGTGCAGCGGCTCCACTTCCATATGCAGATAGCCGAGTTTGTCGTTGCGCAATTTCGCGCGCGGCGGCACCACCGTCGTCGTGTCCATCTGCTCGACGATCGCGGGCCCGCTGATGCGCGCATTGACGGGCAGCTTGTCGCGGTCGTACACGGGGGTCGCGACGAAGCCGGTCTCCGGAAACCACACTTTGCGCGTTTCGAGCACCGCCTGCTTGGTGGTGGTGCGCGCGGCGTGGTGTTTTTCATGCGTCGGCGCGCGCCGCTTGACCGTTACCACCAGCCGCAGGTTGACCACCTCGACGGCCTGTGCCGGCATGTCGTAGCCGTAAATCGCGTGGTGGCGCCGGTGATATTCGGCGATCAGTCGCGCGAGCGATTTGATGTCGAGCTTGCCATCCTTCACGGCCAGCGAGAGCTCGTAATTCTGGCCGAGGTAGCGCATGTCCATCAAAAACAGATAATCGGCCTGCGCTTTTTTGCCCGCCTCGCCAACGAGCCATTCGCTGCCGCGCGTGCGCAGCTCGGCGAACCCGTCGTTGAGCGCCTTGACGTTCGCGGCCGCCGCGACCAGCAGACGGGTCAGGCTGAAGTCGCCGCGCACGTCGGCATGCAGCAGGCCGAGCGCCGACAAGAGGCCCGGCCGCGGCGGCACCAGCACGTTGCGGATGCCCATGTTGCGCGCGACGTCCGCCGCGTGCAGCGGCCCCGCGCCGCCGAACGCGACCAGCGTAAAGTCGCGCGGGTCCACGCCCTGCTCGACCGATATCACCCGCACCGCGCCCATCATGTTGACGTTGATGATTTCGACGACGCCGGCCGCCGCGCGCACGAGATCGACCTTGAGCTTGGGCACGAGCTCGTCTTCGAGCACTTTGCGCGCGCGCTCGGCGTGCATGGCCATGCGCCCGCCCAGCAGCGACTTCGGATTCAGGCGGCCCAGCACGACGTTCGCATCGGTTACCGTCGGCTTGGTGCCGCCGCGCCCATACGCGGCCGGTCCCGGCATCGCGCCTGCGCTCTGCGGGCCGACCTTGAGCAGCCCGCCCGCGTCGACCCACGCGATGCTGCCGCCGCCCGCGCCTATGGTGTGAATGTCGATGGTGCGCGTGCGCACCGGGAAGCCGCCCATTTCGCGCAAATCTTTTTTCGCGGGCTCGCCGTCGCGAATCAGACACACGTCGGTCGACGTGCCGCCCATGTCGAACGTGATCAGGTTGCCCATCCCGAGTTCCGCGCCAAGACCTACGCTGCCGACGACGCCGCCGGCGGGACCCGAGAAGAACGTGTTGACGGGCAGCCGGCGCACCGCACCGGGCGTCACCGCGCCGCCGTTCGACTGCATGACGCGCGGCGCTACCTTGATGCCGAGATCGGCGACGCCGCGCTCGAAGCGCTCGAGATAGCGGTCCATGATCGGCATCAGGCTCGCGTTGACCGTGGTCGTCGCAAAGCGCTCGAACTCGCGGAATTCCGGCAGCACGTCGGACGACGTGCAAAGGTAGACCTCCGGCCACAGCTCTTTCACGAGGTTGCGCGTGCGGCGCTCGTGCGCGGGATTCGCGTACGAGTGCAGCATGCAGACCGCGATCGCCTCGACCTTCTTGTCGCGCAGCACGGCGACGGCATTGCGCACGCCATTTTCGTCGAGCGGAGTCACCTCGGCGCCGTCCGGCGCGACGCGCTCGGCGACTTCCAGCCGGCAGTCGCGCAGCGCCGGCGGCGTCGGCTTCAGGATATCGAGATTGAAATAATGCGGCCGCCGCTGGCGCGCGAGCTCGATCACGTCGCGAAAGCCGGCGGTCGTGATCATGCCGGTCCGCGCGGTCTTGCCCTCGAGCACCGCATTGGTGCCGAGCGTCGTGCCGAGCACCAGGAATTCAACCTCGTCGCGCGGCAACTGCGCGAGCTCGATGACTTCGGCGATGCCGTCGAGCACCGCCTTGGCCGGGTCGCCGGTGGTCGTCGGCAGCTTGTGATACGTGTAGCGGCCGGTCGTCAGTTCGCACAGCACGAGGTCGGTGAACGTGCCGCCGGTGTCGATGCCGATCCAGATTTTTTTCAAGGGGGAAGCGCCTGTGGATGCCTTGCGGGGATAGGAATTTAAGCATGCACGGATTAATATAACAATTAGATGTTCCGTCATCACTCATAGGTTCTGCGTATGAATCTCAAGCTGCGCCAGCTGCAGGGTTTTGCCGCCGCCGCGACCCATGGCTCCTTCAGCGCGGCGGCGCGCGAGCTGGCGATGACCCAGCCTGCTTTTTCGCAGCTCGTGCGCGAACTCGAAACCGTCGTTGCGGGTGAAACTCTTCGAGCGCACCACGCGGCGGGTCGAGCTCACCGAAGCGGGACGGCGCTTTCTCGCGATGATCCAGCGCCCGCTCGACGATCTCGACGACGCGTACCGCTACGCGCGCGAGATGGCGGCGGGCACGCGCGGACGCATCGTGTTCTCGTCGCTGCCGTCGGTGGCGTTCGGGCTCGTTACCATGGCGCTCGCGCGTTTCAAGGCGTTGCATCCGGCGATCACGGCGCGCCTCATCGAAGACCAGGATTCCAACATCGCCGAAAAGGTGCTGCATCGCGAAGTCGACTTCGGCATCGGCACCCTCACGAGGCCGCATGAAGAACTCGCGTTCCGTGAATTGCTGCCGGATGAATTGCAGGCGGTCTATCCCGCGCGCCATGCGCTCGCGGCCAAACGCCGCGTGACGTGGCGCGATCTCGCCGCGGTCCCGCTCGTGCTGCTGCCCAAGCAATCGAGCGTGCGCGCGCTGGTCGAGCACGGCTTTGCCGCTGCTGGCGTCGCCCGCGAGCCCGACTATGAAGTCGCGAATATGGTCACGGCGCTGAGCATGGTGCGTGCCGGGCTGGGCGTGACCGTGATGCCGCGCATGGTGCTGGCCGAGCTCAACATGAAGGGCCTCGCGGCCGGCCGCATCCACGATCCGCGGCCGGTGCGCACCATCGGCATCATCACGCGCCGCGACCGCGCGCTGTCGCCTGCCGCGGCGGCGTACGTGGATCTGCTCTTCGCGACGGCGCGCGGCCCGTCCTATAATAAGCGCGCAGCAAGTTCCGCCGCCTGATCGCCTTCTACTCTTAGAGACCTCCGCCATGCCTACCGCCACACCGCTTAAAAAAATTCCGGCCGCCGCCGCGCCGCTTGCCGAGGATTACACACTGAGACTGTGCGAGCAGCTCGCGCGCTGGCGCTATGAAGACCTGCCGGCTGAAGTCGTGCGCATGCTCAAGTTTTTCCTGCTCGATACGCTGGGCGTGATCGCGGGAGCCGCCAACGCGCCGGGCATACGCGAGCTGAACCAGCGGCTCTCGAAATGGGAGAGCGGCGGGTCCGCGACCGGGCTCATCGGCAAGCGCCGCTATTCGCCGCCGAGTGCGGCGCTCGCGAACGGCGCCGCTGCGCATGCGCTCGATTTCGACGATCAGCACGATCCCGCGCGCGTGCACACCAACTGCGTCGTGCTGCCGGCATTGCTGGCGACCGCGGAAGATATTGGAAATGACGGCGGCAAGGTGAGCGGCAGGGATTTTCTGCTCGCGTATGCGATCAGCACGGAACTGCACGCGCGGCTGGGGCTCGCGTGCTACAACAGCCTCGGCAAAGGCTGGCATCCGACCATGGTGTTCGGCACGCCCGCGGCGAGCCTCGGCGCGGCGCGCCTCCTGAAGCTCGACGCCGAAGGCATGCGCAACGCGCTCGGCATGGCGTTTCATCAAACCAGCGGCTCGGCCCAGAGCATGCGCGACGGCGTAATCTCCAAGCGGCTGGGGGCCGGCTTCGCCGCGCGCTCGGCGGTACTCGGCGCATTTCTCGCGGCCGACGGCCTGACGGGCACGCGGCGCACGCTCGAAGGCAATGCGGGGCTGTTTGCGCTCTACGAGCGCGACGAAGTGAAAACCGATTTAATCACGAAGGACCTGGGCAAGCATTGGCGAATCACCGAATACAGTTTCAAACCGTACCCGTGCTGCCGCTGCAATCACACGCCGATCGGGCTCGGCATCCAGCTGCGCGAACAGGGCGTCAAACCATCCGACGTCCGCTCGGTCGAGATCGGCATGGGCAACGTTAACTGGCTCACCGTCGGCGAGCCGTACGACGTCAGGCGAGATTCGGTCGTCCACGCTCAATTCAACGCCTCATACACGTTTGCGCGGGCGTTGACCGATGCGCGCGTCGACTTGCGCAGTTTTCAGAAGCCCGCGATCAGCGATCCCGCGATCGTCGCGCTCGCCGCCAAAGTCCGCGCGGTCGACGATCCCGCGATCGATCCGACGGCGATCGAGCCCGCACGCGTGACCGTGACGCTCAACGACGGCCGCGTGGTCGAAGTCAAAAGCGATACGGTCAAGGGCAGCCCGCAGGAACCGATGAGCGAAGACGAATTGCTGGCGAAATTCCGCGACTGTCTCGACTTCGGCGTCGGCGCGAAGCGCGCGGATGCGGACAGGCTCGCGGATGCGATCATGCACATCGACAGCTCAACCGACGTCGGCGCGACGCTCGTCGGCGCATTTCCGCAGACAACCCCGTCCAATCGGGGGTAATACTGGCGGCAAGGTCGAATTCCGCGCATAACCGTCACAGGAGGTGCCCGTGAATCGTACAACGCTTCGGCTATTGTTCGCCGTAACCGTCATTGCGACCACCGCCTACGTCTACCTCACGTCCGCGTCGCTGCCCGATCCGCTGGCGTCGCACTTTGCGTTTGACGGCCACGCGAACAACCGCATGTCGCGTGCAGCCTATCAGGCCATGATGACAGCCATGACGCTGCTGATACCGCTCATCGTCGTCGTGTTGCAGATAGGGGTGCCCCGGGTCTTCACGCGCTTCATCAGCATTCCGCGCCGCGATTACTGGCTGGCGACGCCGGAACGGCGCGCCCACATGCTCGACTATCTCGAGCGTCATGCGCTGATCACCGGCCTCGTGCCTCCGCTGTTTTTCGCCGGCATACAACGGCTGGTCATTGACGCGAACGCGCGTGTGCCGCCGCAACTCGACAACCAGTGGTTCCTGCTGATGGGCGGCGCCTTCGTGATCTGCATGATCTGCGCGGGTGTCGTGCTAGGTTTGCACTTCCGCCGCACCGCCTGACGCGGCGCATTAGGCCGTCGTCAACACGACTTTCCCGATGACTTTGCGCCCTTTGACGAGCGCCAGCGCCTCGGCATAGCGTTCGAGCGGAAACGTCGCCATCACGTACGGCTTGAGTTTTCCGGCGCTGTAAAGGTCGAACAGCTGCTGGCGCACGACGCCGGCACTTCTCGGGCTCGCGGTCGCGGTAATCGCTGAACTGCAGACCGATCGCGGCGATGTTCTTGACCAGCAGGTGGCCGGCCTTGATTTCCGGCACGCGTCCGCCGGCGAAACCGACGATGATCAGCCGTCCGCACCACGCGACCGCGCGCATGCACGCATCGAACACGTCGCCGCCGACGTTATCGACGACCATGTCGACGCCGCGTTTTCCCACCGCAGCGAACACCTGCTCGCGCAGTTTCTCGCGCAGATCCGCAACTCCCGTGTCGATGACGTAATCGGCGCCGGCCGCTTTGGCCGCGGCTGCCTTATCCGGCGTGCTGACCGCCGCGAGCACGACCGCGCCGAGCGCCTTGGCGACCTGCACCGTCGCGAGGCCGACACCGCCCGCCGCGCCCGTGACGAGCACGGATTCGCCTGGCTTAAGCTGGCCGCGCTCAACCAGCGCGAAATGCGCTGTGTTGTACGTAAGACCCATCGCGGCCGCTTCGGGAAAACTGATCGCGTCCGGCACCACGTGGCAATTGACCGCCTTGGTCGTGACCTGCTGCGCATACGCGCCGTATTCGACCTGCACGAGTACCCGCTGGCCCGGTTGCGGCGTCGTTACTCCCGGGCCGACCGAGTTGACGACCCCCGCGCATTCCTTGCCGGGCACGAAAGGCAGCGGCGGCAGAAACTGATATTTGCCGTCGATCACCAGCAGGTCGGGAAAGTTGATGCCCGCCGCGTGCACGTCGACGAGCACCTCGCCCGCACCGGGCGCCGGCACGCTCCATTCTTCGACCTTGAGCGTATCGGGCGCACCGAATTTTCTGACGACGAGTGCTTTCATGGCGGACTTTCAAGTTGACTGATGCGGCTGACGCGCGGGAGGCGGGATATTAACAATCGCGTTGGACCGATACAACCTTTGCGAAAAGCAACGCAAACGAAACACCGTACAAACAAAAAGGCGGGGAAACCCCCGCCTTTTTGCGATGCTGAACTCGCGCCTGACTGCCGCGATGTAAAACTTACTTCTTCGCCGGGCTTGCCGGAGTTGCGGGCGTAGCAGGCGTTGCTTTCGCCGCGTCGGCTTTTGCTTCTTTCGCCGCTTTGGCATCAGCTTTGGCTTTGGCTTTCGCTTCTTTCTTCGCTGCCGCGTCGGCCGCTTTCTTGGCTTTCGCATCGGCTTTGGCTTTGGCTTTGGCTTCTTTCTTCGCCGCCGCTTCCGCTTTTTTCTCTTCTTTGGTCATCGCTTTCGGCGCATCGGCTTTAGCCGGGGCCGGGGCCGCTTTCGGGGCATCCGCTTTCGCGGGAGCCGCCGGAGCTGCTTTAGGCGCGTCTTTCGACATGTTGTCCGCCGCGGTCGCGGTCAGGGTGACACCGGCAAAGCCGACAGCAATCAGGGTGACTAACAGCTTGTTCATGTGGTTCTCTCCATTGGTTAATCCGGTAATCCGGATGTGCCTAATAACGCACGGCCGCGCCGGCAGTTGACAGGCCCCTAGGGGCGACCCCGCCGGGCCGTGCGGGCGCCCGTGATGACGCCACCCCCGCCCAAGAGGGCGGCATTGCCCCAAAACACCGCAAACAGGCCGAAAAACGACCCGATCGAGCCAAAAATGACGGGGGTGATCACGCGGGTCAGGTGGTTTACCGTGAGCCGCAGCCCCAGCGCCTCCCCGGAGCGGCCTTCGGCGGAACCCGTAAATGTCAACATCATAGTGATCGGCTGGCAGCAGCCCATGCCGATTCCGAACATGAAAGAGGTCAGCGTCAGCACCCATGCGTTCTGGAACAACGGCACCAGCATGAGGCTCGCCCCGCCCAGGAAAAACGACAGCGCCAGGAGCTGCTCCACGCTCCAGCGCTTGAGCAGGCGCGGCATCACGAGCCGCACCACAAACGCCGCCGCGGAAAAAGCGGCCAGCACAATGCCGGTGACCGATGCTGACAGCTCGATCGAATGCGCATAGATCGGCAGGTAAAACTGATACATGTCGATGGCGGTCACGACGAGGCTGCTGGTGGCAAGCACGCGCCACACGCCGGGCCGCGCGAGCGCATCGCGAATACTGCCGGCGCGCGCGGATTCAGGCTGCGCCTGCGGCACCGCGATTTTTTTGGTGACGAGCAAGCCGACCGGCACCAGCGAAATCGCGACGACATAGAGACATGCATAGCCGTAGCCCGCATGGTCGATCGAGAACCCGACCATCAGCGGGCCGACGAAGCTCGCTACCGCCAGCGCCAGGCTGAAATTGCTGAAGTTGCGCGCCTGCTGCGCCGGCGTGCTCAGGAGCCCGACCAGGTTTTGCAGCGCGACGTTGATGAACGTGAACGCGAAGCCGTTCAGTGCCGCGGCGACGAAGAATGCCGGCATGCCCGGGAAGAGGTACGGCGCAAGCATGCCGCATGCGCCGCCGGCTGCGCCGATGATCAGCGGCCAGCGCGAGCCGAAGCGGTCGGCGAAGCGGCCGGCCAGCAGCGACAGCAGCATCGGAAACACCGAGAACGTCGCCGCCAGCATGCCGACGGTCACCGGCTGGGCGCCGAGATGGAGCGCATAGAGCGCGAGCAGCACGCGGCCCGCGCGCACTCCGGTCATGCTGAAAAGCGCTAGCGCGAGGACATAGCGTATCGAGATCACAGCCGGCGCCGCGCCGGACTGCCGCGCGCGGTTGTGCCACTCACTGCGCGCCGCTCATTGCAAACCCATCATTCGGCAGTGCCCTCAGGCAGCCTCACTTTTTGGCGGCATCCATTTCGGTAAACGCTTCGCGCGCGAGACGGAAGCCGTCGATGCCCGCCGGCACGCCCGCATAGGCCGCGACCTGCAGCAGCACTTCCTTGATTTCATCCTTGGTCACGCCGTTGGTGAACGACGAGCGGATGTGCAGCTTCAATTCATGCTGGCGGTTCATGATCGTGAGCATCGCGATGTTGAGCAGGCTGCGCGTCTTGCGCGGCAGCCCCGGGCGCGTCCAGATCGAGCCCCACGCGGCCTCGGTCGCGAACTCCTGCATCGCCAGCGCAAATTCGTCTGCGCCCTTGATCGATTTCTCCACGTACGCCTCGCCCAGCACTTCCTTGCGCACGACGAGACCCTTGTCGAATAGTTCAGATGGCATGATGACGCTCCTCAACAGTTGAACGATGGTAAACACTGGCGGACGCCGGTGATTCTCCCTATAGTAGCACCTCCTTTTTATCGACTTTTCCGCCCCCGCCATGGAACTCAATCTCAAAGGGCGCACTGCGCTCATCACCGGCGGCTCGCGCGGCATCGGCTACGGCGTTGCCGAATCATTGGCGGCCGAAGGCTGCAATCTGCATCTCGCATCGCGCAGCGCCGAAAGTCTCGAAGCCGCGCGCAAAAAACTCGCCGACAAGTACGGCGTGAATGTCAGCGTGCACGCGCTTGACCTCTCCACGCAGGACAACGCAATCAAGCTCGTCAAGGATTGCGGTGCGCTCGACATCCTGATCAACAATGCCGGCGCTATTCCGCAGGGCACGGTCACCGGGCTCGACGACAAGACGTTGCGCACTGCGTGGGATTTGAAGCTGTTCGGCTTCATCAACCTGACCCGCGAAATCTACCGTGACATGTGCGCGAAAAAACGCGGCGTCATCGTCAATATCATCGGCGTCGCCGGCGAGCGGCCCGCCGCCAACTACATCGCCGGCAGCATGGGCAACGCGGCGCTGATGGCGATGTCGCGCGCGTTGGGCACCGAGAGCCCGGACTTCGGCGTGCGCGTGATCGGACTCAATCCAGGCGCTATCGAGACCGACCGCCAGGTCGTGCGCTGGAAAGCCCGCGCGAAAAAAGAACTCGGCGACGAGAGCCGCTGGCGCGAACTGACGACGGGATTCCCATTCGGGCGGCTCGGCACGGTGGCCGAAATCGCGGACACCGTGGCCTTTTTGTGCTCGGACCGCTCGTCCTATACGACCGGCACCGTGCTCACCATCGACGGCGGCGCCGCCGGTCGCAAGTAAACGCAGGCCGGCTCGCGCGCTACTCGATTCGCGCGCCGGTTTCCTTCACGAGCTTCGCCCAGCGCGACATTTCGCCCTTGATGATCGCGGCGAATTGATCGGGCGTATCCGCCGGCAGCTCGAACGCTTCGGCCGCCAGACGCTCGCGCACTTCCGGCAATTGCAGCACGCGCACGATTTCGCCGTTGATCTTCTCGACGATCGCGCGCGGCGTGCCGGCGGGCGCCAGCATTCCGTACCACGTCGAGGTGTCGAAGCCCGTCACACCCGACTCCGCGATGGTTTTCACGTCCGGCATCACCGGCGAACGGCGCGAACTGGTGACACCGAGCGCGCGCAGCCGTCCGGCCTTCACCTGCGGCAGCGATTGCGCGATATTGCCGAACACGAGCGAAACTTCGCCGCTCAGCACGGCGGTCACCGCGAGCGAATTGCCTTTGTACGGTATGAGCAGCAGGTTGATGCGCGCCATGCTCTTGAAGAGCTCCGATGCAAGCTGCGACGCGCTGCCGCCCGACGCGATCGCGATCTCGCCGGGCCTGGCACGCGCGAGCCGCAGCAGATCGGGGACTCCCTGCACCGGCAGCGACGGATGCGCGACCAGCACGTAAGGCGCGACGCCCAGGCGCGCAATCGGCGCGAAATCGTTGATCGTGTCGTACGGCAGCTTGGCGAACAGGCTCGCGTTGATGCCGTGGGTGCCGCTGGTGCCCATCAGCAGCGTGTAACCATCGGGCGCGCTGCGGGCGACGAGTTCGCAGCCGACCACGCCGTTGGCGCCGGGGCGGTTGTCGATCACGACCGGCTGGCTCCATGCTTCGCTCATTTTCTGGCCGACGACGCGCGCGAGCAGATCCGACGGGCCGCCGGCCGCAAGCGGCACGATGATGCGGATCGCCTTGGCCGGATATTGCGCGAATGCGGATGGCGCGACGAGCAAGAGCGCGCACCCGGCGACGCAGCCCGCAAGAAATCTATTTAGCTGGACGAACATAGCGCCGCAGCACGAGGCGCAGCATGTCGCGGAAATGCGGCCGCATTTTGGCGGTCCAGGGCGTGTCCACGGCTTTTTTCCACGCAGCCGTTGCCTGCACTTCGGGCGCATTCAAGTGATAAAGAGCGATGTACTTATGCGTGCCGCCATTCGTCTTGAACCGCCGCGCACTCAAACAACCCGGGACAGCCCCCAGCGCCGGCACGTGTTCTTCGTTGTACCACGCGTTGAACTCGGCGTCCGCTTCCGGTGCGACATTCATGGCGACCATCAGCATGCCTTGCGCGTTGGCGGGCGCGGCGACGCGGCCTGGCGCGATTTGCTCGGCTTCGAGGCGGCAAATGCGAATTATCTTGCCGGTGATGCGCTTGGACCACGGCGATAGGTTAGGACCGGCGATGGCGGTGTATGCAGGGCTTTTCAGCACGGCGGGACTATCCAGATCGTAGGCCGCAATCGAGATGAACGGATCGTCGGCGCCCAGCCAGCGCTCGGCGTTGACGAAGCCTTTCACGCGCAATCGCTCGGGCACGTGCTCGGTGTCGTACCAGGCGTTGTATTCCTCGGCGCCCACCGGCGAGTAGTTCATGCCCGCGACCAGCAATCCCATCGGTTCGGCCATGCTAGTCGACCTTGATGCCCGCGGCTTTGACGACCGGCGCCCACTTCGCGATTTCCGAATGGATTTTTTCACCGGCTTTTTCCGGCGGGCCGCCAACCGGCTCGAAACCATTGTCGATCAGACGCTGGCGCATGTCGGGCGCCGCAATGATCTTGTTGAACTCGGCATTGAGCCGCGCGATGATCTCTTTCGACGTGCCGGCCGGCGCGAGGATCGCGTTCCACGACGTCACCTCGTAGCCGGGCACGCCGCTCTCCGCGATGGTCGGCAGATCGGGCAGCGCCAGCGCGCGCTTGGTGCTGGTAACCGCGATCGCGCGCACCCTGCCTGCCTTGATCTGCTGCACGACCGTCGCCGGCTCGCCGAAGATCATGCTGATTTCGCCCGACAACAAGGCGATCGCCGCCGGGCCGCCGCCTTTGTACGGCACGTGCACGATTTTCGTGTTCGTCATCATCGTGAACAGCGCGCCGGTCAGATGATTCATCGCACCGCTGCCGGAGGAGCCGTAGCTCAACTGGTCGGGCTTCGACTTGGCGAGCGCAATCACGTCCTTCACGTTCTTTACCGGCAGCGACGGATGCACGACGAGCACCTGCGGCACCTCCGCGGTCCAGATGATGGGCGCGAAGTCGCTCTCCTTGAACGGCAGCTTGCTGTAGATGCTCGGATTGATCGCGTGCGTGCCGGCGTAGGCAAACACGATCGTGTATCCGTCGGGCGGCGACTTCGCCGCCATTTCGGCGCCGATGTTGCCCGCCGCGCCGCCGCGGTTGTCGATGACGACCTGCTGGCCGAGCGCCTCGCCGAGCTTGGGGCTCACGATGCGCGACAGCACGTCGGCGCCGCCGCCGGGCGGCCACGGCACGATGAAGCGGATCGGTTTGCTCGGATAGCTTTGCGCGATCGCGCCGCCCGCCGCCAGCGCTAACGCAATCATCAGGATTTTTGCGGTTTTCATTGCGGTTTCCTCACAGCGTTCGAATTCAATCGACCTTCATGCCGGCGGCCTTGACGACCTTCGCCCACTTGGCCGTCTCGACGCGTATCAATTCGCTCAGCTTTTCCGGCTCTCCGCCCACGGGTTCGTAGCCGTTCTCTATCATGCGCTTGCGCATGTCGGGCGCGGTGATCGCCTTGTTGAATTCCGCGTTGTAGCGCTTGACGATATCGGGCGGCGTGCCGGCCGGGATCAGCATGCCGTTCCACGACGTTACGTCGTAACCGGGCACGCCCGACTCGGCGACGGTCGGCAAATCCGGCAGCGCGAGCGAATGCTTGGGCGTGGTCACCGCGAGCGCGCGCACTTTGCCGGCTTTCAGGTGCTGCACGATGGTCGCCGGCTCGGCGAACAGTATGCTGACCTCGCCCGACAGTAAGGCGATCGACACCGGCCCGCCGCCCTTGTACGGCACGTGGATCATTTTCGTGTTCGTCATCAATTTGAAAAGCTCGCCGGCGAGATGATTGATCGCGCCGCTGCCGGTCGAGCCGTAGATCAGCTGGTCGGGCTTCGATTTCGCGAGCGCAATGAGTTCCCTGACGTTCTTCACCGGCAGCGACGGATGCACGACGAGGATCTGCGGCACCGCGGCCGTCCAGATGATGGGCGCGAAATCGCTTTCCTGGAACGGCATCTGGCTGTAGATGCTGCGGTTGACCGAATGCGTGCCCGAGTATGCGAACAATATCGTGTAGCCGTCAGGCGGCGACTTCGCCGCGATCTCGGCGCCGATGTTGCCGCCCGCGCCGCCGCGGTTGTCGATAATGATCTGCTGGCCGAGCGCTTCGGAGATTTTCGGGCTCAGCATCCGCGACAGCACATCGGCGCCGCCGCCGGGCGGAAAACCGACGATCCAGCGGATCGGTTTGGCGGGCCACGTTTGCGCTGAAGCATCGGCCGCCACGGCCGCCAGCATTGCAGCGAGTACGAGAGTCGACGGTTTCATTTTTTATCCCTGGGTGGCGTCATCCGCGGCGAAGCGGGTCGATACACTGCAATCGTCGCATCGAATGCCGGCACTTTATCGGTATCGACCACCGCGAGCCCGCGGTACGGCGTCGAGCGGTCTATGCCTTCGCATTTCAGCCACGTGAACTCGATGCCGCCGAGCGCGCCCTCCGGACGATCACGGTCGGCGACGAGCATGCACTGGGTTTCGTCAACCTGCGGCGCGTAGTCGAGTCCCGAGAAGAGATTGCGCTTGTAATAGCGCCGGTCGATGAGGGCCAGCCACTCGCCCATCCCGCGCACGCTCAGGTAATACGGATCTTTGAACACGTCGGCGGACGTGACGCTGTAGATCGCGAGCGACGGCGAAGCGCCGGGTGTATCAGTCTTGAAGCGCTGCGCGGACGAAACGCCCGGCACCGTCGCCATGATGCGCAGGTGTTCGAGATACCACGCATCCCAGTCGGCTGCGCGGACTGTTGTCGGTGATGCCGCTTTGGCTGTTAAAAATCATAGGCGCACATTTTCGGCTGCGTTGCGGCCGGCGAGCCGGCCGGAGATGAACGCCCAGCCGAGGTGATGGCCGTGGCCTTCGAGCAGCAGGCCGCCCTGCCCCGTCGAGCCCGCCGCGTACAAGCCGGGAATCACGCTGCCGTCTTCGCGCTGAACCTCGTGCTTGGTCGAGACTTTGAGCCCGCCGTCGGTGAATACCACATAGCTTTTGACCGGCCCGAGCGCGTAAAACGGCCCCTGATCGATCGGCGGCCGCGTTTCGCGCGTCGCGTTGTAATCGGTTAGCGAGCGCTTGAGGCTATTCGGCGCGACGCCCATGCTCGCGGCCAGTCCCTCTATGGTATCGGCCTGGTGATAGATGTCCGCGCGATTGCGCCGGTAGTCCGCGAGATACGCGTAGGCGACACCGGGCGCAGTCGACACGAAATACGGCCAGCCCGAGAATTTCTGCGCGAGCTTGTGATCGAACACGATCCACGCGATGCGGTCGGGCTGCTTCGCCGTGAAGAGATTGGGCTTGCCGAGCTCGTCGGTGAAGCGCTGGCCGTTCTTGTTGATGAGGACCGCGCCTTCCTTGTAGAGGTCGGGTGAAGGACCCAGCGCGGTGGTCAGGAAGCTCATCAGGAACGGCCGCAGCAAGAACTGCGGCACGTGGTCCATCGCCCACGCGATCATCTTCGCGATGGGCTTCATCGGCGGCAGCTTCTGAATGAAGTTGGGCCGCGTCGGCGGTATGAAGCGCATGATGGGACCCCGCACGATATCGCCGTTGATGACCGTCGCGCCGAGCTCGAGCGCCATGCGGTGGCCGTCGCCGGTCGCGGTTGGATTCACCGCATCGACTTCGACGACGTCCGGCGACGCAAAGCGCGCTTTCATGTCGCGCCCGTTGCTGTAATCGCCGGCGGCGAGTATCACGCCGCCTTTGGCGCGGAATTCGTGCGTCGTGCCATCGGGCAGGCGCGCTTCGACGCCCACGACGCGGCCGTTCTCCGTGATCAGGCGCTGCGTCGCCGTATTGAGCCGGATGTCCACGCCGAGCGCGCGGCAGTGTTTCGTCAGGTGGTAGGCGAACGATTTCGAATTCGGCACCACGTTGTGCATGCGGTTGTAGCGATGCGGCGGCTCCGGCATCGGGCCCACGAACACGACACCCAGCGATATCAGCCAGTCGAGCATTTCGGTCGTATGGTCCACCAGGATGCGGCGAAGTGCCAGGTTGTCGCGCGGCGCCAGCGCACCCGCGTGCAGCGCGAGATCTTCGAAATGCTCGTCGGCGGAATCCTTGATGCCGGCTTTTTTCTGGTGCGGCGTGTTGGTCGCGGTAATGGAGCCGACGGACCATGAGGTCGAGCCGCCGGTATGCGGATTTTTCTCGAGCAGGATTACTTTGCGCCCGAGACGCGCGACTTCCGACGCCGCGGCGAGTCCCGTGCCGCCGCCGCCGACGACCACGACGTCGGTGAGTGTTGCTTCAGCCAATTACCCCTCCGTACTTGGTTTGCCGTGCGGCCGTTCGCCCTGATGTATAGAAGGGCGAACCGTTTTAGTCGCGAGCAGAGGCGCTCGTGCTTCTATACATCAGCACGAACGAGATTAGTTTCCCTGCAGATTGTGAATCTCGGGAAAATAAATGTCCTTCCAAGATGCCGCCTTGGTCTTGACCGAGCCGACGTCGAACATGAAGTCCGCGTATTTCTGGATGTTGCGCGGCGTGGCGGTAAACACGAGATTGGGGTCTTCGAGCTGCTTCTGGATTTCGGCGACCGTGCTTTTCTTGTCGCCCGAGACGCGCAGGTAAATCTCCGCCGCCTGCTTCTTGTCCTTGTTGAGGATCTCGATGGCCTCGATAAACGCGGCGAGCACCGCTTTATAAACGCGCGGATTCGCATCGTGGAACTTGCTCGTCGAATACAGGTTCGAGAAAGTCGTCGGGCCGCCCATCACGTCGTCGGAGCTCATGATGCGGTGTATGCCGGGCTGCTCGAGTTCCCTGTACATAAACGGCGGCGACGTGAAATGCGCGGTGACGTCGCGCTTGGACAGGAAGGCCGCCATGCCGTCCGGGTGCGACATCGACACCGTCAGCGCATCGAGCTTCGCGTAATTGTCCTTGCCCCATTCCTTCATGGCGGCCATCTGCATGATGATCGCCGGGATGGACACCTTGACCGCGGTCACTGCGATCTTGTCCTTCTCGGTGAAATCCTTGATGCTCTTGATCGCCGGATTGTTGACGTTGAGCCACATCGGCGTGAGCACCATGCCGGCCACGCCCTTCACTTCATTGGCGCTGCCTTTCGTGCGCGCCCAGATCGTGATGATCGCCGGGGGCCCGTTGGTGCCGAAATCGATCTGCCCGGACAAGAGCCCGTCGTTCATCGCCGCCGGATTGGAAAGCGTCATGAACACGCCTTTGACTTCGGGCAGTCCTGCCGCCTTCGACTGCTTCTCGACGAGTTTCTGATCTTCCATCACCATCAGCGGCAGAAAGCCGACGCCGAACTGCTTGGTGATCTTGACTTCGCTCACTTCCGCGTGCGCCGCGCCGCACAGTAACGCCACGCCCGCGGCAAGCGCCCATCTTTTGCTGAATGTCATGCTTTTTCCCATTGTTTTGTTTTATGTGGCCGCTTACGCCGAGCGCAAATGCTTGACTGCAAGCTTGTGCGAGTCCGGCTCGGATAGTTTGCGCAGCAGGCTGCCGCAATTCATGATCTTCGGGTCGACGTTCATCGCCGCGTACGCCTGCCACGCCGACGCCTGCACTGCCGAGTAAACCGGCTTGCCGAGATCGCGCTCGAGCATGTCCAGCACTTCGAGCGCGCGCAGTTGCGTGCACGCGACGAACACCGCTTCCGAATCCGGCGTCGTCATTTCCTTGACCTTCGCATAAATTTCCTCGGGCAGGATCTTCGCGTGGTCGAACATGTCGAGCATGTCGAACGTGCCCAGCTTGGCGACTTCGACGCCGTGCGCCTTCGCGAACTGCTTGAGCCGCTCGTTGGTGACTTCGACGTACGGCGTGACCACGTCGACTTTCTTGTGGCCGCCGGCCATCAGGCACGCGACCATGGCGCCGGCCGTCGTGATCGTCGGCGCCTTGGTGATTGCGGTCAGCTGCTCGCAGATTTTCTTGTTCCACGCGGGGCCCTCGAAAAAGCTGCCGCTCGTGCAGCCGTAAACGACGACGTCGGGCTCGACCATGCCGACTTCTTCAGCGGCGTGCTTGCTCGCGTTTTCCATGTTGCGCAGCTCTTCCGGCGTGCCTTCGCGGCCGCCCGCGATGCGCGCGGTGTGCACCGACACACCCTCGGGCGCGATGCGCCAGAATTCCGTTTCCATCGTCGTATTGATCGACGGCACCAATAACCCGATACGTCCACGCCATCCGTACATATATTTCTCCTAACGAATTACTACCAAATCAAAATCGGCCACAGAGAGCACAGAGAGCACAGAGGAAAACTCCTGCGTTCTCGATTTTCGGGTTCTCTGTATCCTCTGTGTCCTCTGTGGCAACGCATTTGACCTAAGCTAACTGCGTTTGTTTGCTCGGCGCCGTGAGGTCGCGCAACAAATGACCGTAGCCCGGCACGCCTTCGATGCGGCCGATTGCGCGTAGCGCCGCCCAAATGGTGACCTGGGTCGTCGACAGCACCGGTTTGCAAAGTTCACGCTCCAGACGCTCGAGCACGTCCATCGTTTTCCAGTTGGTGCACGCGAGCACGATCGCTTCGGCATCCGGCCGGTCGATCTTGAGCGCCAGCTCGTAAGCGCTCGATGCATCAAGCCGGCCGACGACGAGATTGTCGACGAGGCCCAGGCCGTGCGCGGCGAGCACGTTAAAACCGTTGGCTTCCAGAAATTTTTGCGCGATGGCGTTGACTTTGTCGTCGTACGCCGCGCCTAGCACGACGCGTGACACGCCGAGATATTTGAGCGCCTCGACGAGCGCGGTCGACGTGGTCGTCGCGCGCTTGCCCGAGGCCGCCTCGATTTTCTGCGCCATCTCGCGATCGTAGCCGAGGCCTTTCAAAAAACTCGGCGCCGCGGCGCCCAGCACGATCACATCGACGTCCGCGGTCGCCAGATCGCGCGCACGCGCCTCGATGTCGGCGACCATGCTCGAAATCGAATCAGTGGCGATCTTCGAGAGATGCAGCCGCGCCACGTGCAGCGTGACTTCTTTCGGCAGCGCGCGATAAAACTCGGGCTCCACCGTCGTGTTGGAGGAAGGAACTAGCAAACCGATGCGGCCCAAGCGGGTTCTCCGGAAGATGTGGCGCGGGTAGTTGCGGCGGGGGACCCCGCGTCGCTGGCGGGCGGGGCACACTAGCGGACCCATTTATAATCTAGCGGTTATGGCGTGTCAAACGGGGTTGTGCCGGCACGCCCTCTCAATCGCTCAAAGTGCAGTGCCGGCAACCGGATCTATTCGATGATCTCGTCAGCCCGGACCATAATTGAATCCGGAATTTTTATACCGAGCGCTTTCGCCGTCCTCATATTAATGACCAGGTCGAACTTGGTGGGCTGTTCGACTGGCAGGATGGCGGGATTGGAGCCCTTCAGGATTTTATCGACGAACACGGCAGAACGTCGATGCAGCTCCGCAAAGTTCACGCCGTACGTAAAAAGTGCGCCGGCCATCGCGAATTCGCGCAGGTTGTGAATCATAGGCAGCCGGTTCTTCAGCGTCAGCGCGGCGACGTTGTTCGCGTCGACAAACCATAGCGAGCTGTGGACGAGCACGGCCCCGGCGCGAGTTTCGGCTATTTTGGAGATCGACGCCGCAAGTTCCCCGGCCGCGTTGACAGGAAATTCCATCAGATCGATTTTGAGCGATTTGGCGGTTGCCTCTCTGCGCTTCCCCTCCTCGCTGCTGCGCGACGTTGCACTCGTCAGAACCGCAACGCGCGTGAGCGCTGGAATGGCGTCGCGCAAAAGCTGCAGTTGTTTGGCTTCCAGTTCAAACGCCTGGGTACTAAGACCGGTGATGTTTCCGCCCGGGCGACCCAGGCTGACCACCCACCCATTGCCGACGGGGTCGGGATCCGCCGCCATGACAATCGGAATCGTCGCCGTGGCCTGCCGGGCGGCGCCTATGGTCTGGCCGCGGGCCACAATCGCGTCGACGGGGATGCGCGCCAACTCGGCGGCGAGTCCCGGCAGGCGTTCGAGCTTACCCGCCGCGTAGCGATACTCGATGAAGACGTCGGAATTCGGCTTCCAACCGAGTTCACGCAAGCCCGCCTCGAACCGCTCGGCCTGGCGAAAAGGATCGTCAGGGGGCGGATTGCCGGGGGACAGCACTCCGATCCGCGGTGGCTTGCCCTGCTTTTGCGCGAACACGTCGAGCGTTGGCGCGATCGCACCGGCTCCAAGCGCGACCAGAAGCTTGCGACGATTATTCATGAGACCCCCGCCAAGTCCGCACGCCATTATGCCTGCCTGCGGAAAAGTCTGTTGCAGAGACTTACTTGTTTTTCCCAGCCGGAGGTGGGATTTTGTCGACGGCTTCGACCGCCGCCTCGTAAGTTTTGCGCGCCGCGGCTTCACGGGCTTTCGCGGCGTCGAACTTCGTCTGCGCGGCTTCCGTCTGCACCTTCAATTCATCGGCGCGTTTCTGCGCGGCTTTGTGGCTCGCATCGGCCTGGCGGTATTCATCCTCCGCCTGTTTCCTCGCGAATTCGGCTTTCTGCACCTCACGGAACGCAGCGCCCGCTTTGACCTGGCCGCGCTGCAGTGCATCGTCGGGCGCCTGCGCGTGCGCGAGCGTCGCGGCAAGCGCCAGTGATCAAAACAGACAGATGAATTCGCATGGGATGCCTCCGCAACTGAATGTTACTCCGGTCAGTCGAACTTGATGCCGAGCTTCTCGACGAGCGTGCGGTGAAATTCGAGCTGCTCCGCCACGAACCGGCGAAACTCTTCCGGCGAATTGCTGACCGGATCGACGGCAAGGTCGACGAACTTCTGGACGACGTCCGGCGCACTCATCGCTTTCGCCACCGCCTGATTGAGGCGCGTGATGACCGGGCGCGGCGTGTTGGCCGGCGCGAAGAGACCGAACCAGCCGGCAGCTTTGTAGGCGGGCAGCCCCGACTCGGCGACCGTGGGCACGTCGGGCAGCACGGGCGAGCGTTTTGCGCCGCCGACCGCCAGCGCTTTCAGGCGCCCGGCTTTCACATGCGGCACGCTGCCGCCCGCCATCGGCCCGAAATAGAATTGCGTCTCGCCCGCGATCGTCGCAGTGATTGCCGGCGCGCCGCCTTTGTACGGCACATGCACGGTCTGCTTCATGATGTCCGCCACGCTCACGAACAGCGCAACGGCGAAATGGCTTGTCGAACCGGTGCCGCCGGATGCGTAATTGAGCGCGCCGGGCCGTGATTTGGCGAGCGCGATCAGCTCGCGCACATTCGCGGCCGGCACCGCCGGGTTCACGACGAGCAGGTTCTGCGCGATGGCAAACAGCGAGATCGGCGCAAAATCGCGCACCGGATCGTAGCCGAGTTTCGGATGGATGAGCGGCGCGAACGAATGCGTCGACACCGAGCCCGCGAGCAGCGTGTAGCCGTCTGGTGTCGCGTGCGCCGCGATTTCCCCGCCGATGACGCCGCCACCGCCGCCGCGATTGTCGATCACGACCTGCACGCCCAGCACTTCGGTGAGCTTGTTGACGACGATGCGCGCAATCGTATCGTTGGCGCCGCCGGCGGGATTCGGCGATATCAGGCGGATCGGATGCGTCGGAAAATCCTGCGCCCACGCGGCAGCTCGCGAGCACGCGCATCGCGAGCAATGCTCGCGCTGCTTACCTCTCAATCCTCACTCCTCGCTCCTCGCATCCTCAGGTTTCAAGCGGCAGCCGGATCGTCTTTCCAGTGGTCGCCGCGCGCTCGATCGCGATGGTGGTTTCGAGCGTGATGCGCGCCTGCTCGGGCGTCGTGTGCATAGTCGGCGCGCCGGTGATCAGGTGGTCGAGCCACGAGCGTGTCTCGTTGCCGAGCGGTCCCCAGAAATCGCCGCATGCCCAGTCGCCGGCGGTGTTGCTGCCGAGAAATGCCATCTCGACGTTGTGATCGGGCACGTACGCGTGCGGAATGCCGCGTTCCGAAAACAACAGATGGTCCATGTGATCGTCATCGATGATCATCGTGCCTTCGGCGCCGAGCAGCTCGACGCGATCGGACTGGCCCAGCGTCGGATAGCGAGTGGGCAGCGCATAGCTGACGCCGAGATTGATCACCGCGCCGTCGCGCAGCGTGACTATGCCCCACGTCACGTCGTGCGCGTCGTAGCCGGCTTCCTTGAATACGCCCATCTGGCCGCGCGCGACGACCTCCACCGGCGGATTGCCTTCGAGGAACCAGCACATGAGGTCGACGTAATACGTGAGCACGTCCAGCACGGGCGTCGCGTGCGCCGAACGCTTGAGGATGGAAAAAGCCTGGGCACGCGAGTTGTAGACGCGCGCGGTGCCGCCGACGACGCGCCCCAGCCGGCCATGAATCATCTGCTCCTTGGCGCGCAGGAAACATTCCTTGAAACGACGGCTGTAGCCGATGCGCAGGTTGCCGCCGGTTTTCCGCCATGTGTCGAGTATGTCGTCAGCGTCGGCGAGCGTCAGTGCCAGCGGCTTTTCGACCAGCACTGGTTTGCCGAGCTCGAGCGCTTTCTTCACCGGTGCCGCATGCTCGCCCTCGGGTGTCGAGACAAACACCGCGGTGACTTCGGGGCGCGAAATGACTTCGTCGTTGCTGCCCGAATGAAAATCCGCGCCGGTCTGCTCGGCCAGTGCGCGCGCCCGCGCCGGATCCTGATCCGAGATCGCGAGAAATCCGACCGACGGATGCTTCGCCGCGAGCCGCGCGCGCAATGTGCCGATCCGGCCCGAGCCTACGACTGCGATACCCAATTCTTTGCGCTGCACGGCTTGCTCCCGTTGTGAATTTCGGCGCGTCGATGATAGCAAAGAAAGCCCGTCGCTTCTCAACACCGCCGCCCTTTGTTGTTATGATGCAATCAAATTAGAAACGCCCCATGCCACGCGGAGGAATGCCATGTACCGGTTCACAAGTTTGACGTCCATCGTTCTGATTTCGGCGGCCGCGTTCGCACCGATATCGAACTCACATGCGCAGAATTTTCCGACGCGGCCGATCCGCTGGATCGTGCCGGTGCCCGCCGGCGCGACGACCGACATCGTGACGCGGCTCGTCGCGCAGAAGATGGGCGAAAACTGGGGCCAGCAGGTCATCGTCGACAACCGCGCCGGCGGCGCGATGATCATCGGCACCGACACCGTCGCCAAAGCGACGCCCGATGGTTACACCGTGGGCACGCTGCTGACACCAACCATCGTCAATCCATTCGTGCTGAAAAATCTGCCGTACGACACGCTCAAGGATTTGACACCGGTGTCGCTGATGGTGATGGTGCCGGGCGTGATGACAATGTTCCCCGGCGTGCCCGCGAACAATCTGAAGGAAGTGATCGCGCTCGCCAAGGCAAAACCCGGCGCGCTCAATTACGGCTCGCCGGGTCCGCTCACCTCCGGTCACCTGTCGATGGAAATGCTCAAGATCACCGCGGGCATCAACATGACGCACATTCCGTACAAAGGCGGCGCTCCGGCAATCGCCGACCTGATCGCCGGACAAATCCAGTTTCTGATCAGCGGCCCGCCGGGCGTGCTGCCGCACATCAACAGCAAGCGCCTGAAAGCGATCGCGACTACCGCGGCCAAGCGCTCGCCGGGGCTCCCCGACACGCCGACATTCGCCGAGTCTGGATTGCCGGGCTTCGACACCTACGAATGGTACGGCGTATTCGCGCCGGGCCAAATGCCGAAGGACGTGCTGAACAAGTTGAGCCGCGAAATCGCCCGCATCGTCAACCTGCCCGACATGAGCGAAAAACTTTCCGTGCAGGGCGCGATTCCCGTCGGCAACACGTCGGCCGAATTCACCGCCTTCGTCAAAAAGGAAATGGACACCTGGGGCAAGGTCGCGCAGCAGGTGGGGTTGAAGCCGGATTGAAAATGGCCGGCCCACGTTCGCTAATATTCAAAAGTGAATTCTTGGCCTCCCAACGATCTATTGCGAAGGCGAGTCCAAGAGCAACCCTTCGGTAGCGTTCTGATCGACGCTGACAACGCTTGTGCGTCATCGAAGGTCTATCGGAAGGTCTGCGAAGCACTGGTTAGCGCATATACTGCAACTTTGCTCAGACGAGCTCCTCGTGAAGAAGGTGCTAAACGGTACGCGCCGGCATTGCGATACAGCAGGAAAGAATGCTACGATAGCACTCTCATCATCGACGCGATCCACTGCCTTCGCGCGAAATTTGACGGTTTTGTTCGATCACAAGCACAGTGATTTTACGGCTGCAATGCGATTGCGTGAGAGGGCCTTCTGGTTCTCGGATTTGGCGAGAAGAATGCCGGATGGTCCGGCGTGTCACAAGTTTTGTTTACGGAAGTCCTTCCAAATCGCAGCGATCAGTGGATGTCCCAAAAGTTGAGAATAAGAAAAAACCTCTTACAGTGAGAAGCTACGAGGCAGTGGAGCCGAAGGTTGAATCCCCAAACGTTCGTCCTAACGCACTTGAGCAGTCTATTGACGAGGATCAGCTGGCACTTGGGCTACCTTCCAGCTGCCCGACTTGACTCGCAATACGGCTACAAAAGCTATCTGACGCAAATCAAGACGGACCTCTCGTGACGAGAAGGCAAGCACCGTCACTCCGAGAATTAGCGGAGCCAGCGGCGAGTTATGCAATCCGCTCCCGGCCTGTCGATCGAACCCATTGACCGCTCGGGCTTCGACGCATTCTTCGCCTACCTTAACGACCACCTTTCAGACAACGGCACGGTGAGCTACTTTCAGCCGCTGTCGCGCAGCGACGCCGGCGTGCCGCCGAGAATTGAAGCTTCGTTTCGCGAAGGGCTCGATATCGCGCCGTGCTACCCGGGCTGGCGCCGCGCGTGGGCCGCACGCTCTGCGGATCGGCAAATCATCGGCCACATCGATCTGCGTTCGCGCCAGGATCGCTTTGCCGAACATCGCTGCCTGATGGGTATGGGCGTCGACAGAGACCATCGCAAGCGGGGAATCGGCAGGGCATTGATTACGCATGCGGAGGACTGGGCGCGCGCGAATACAGCGCTCGAATGGATCGACCTGCAGGTGCTCTCCGAAAATAAGCCGGCAATGCAACTTTACGCGCGCATGGGTTTCGAACTGGTAGGCGAGATTCCCGATATGTTCAGGATCGACGGCCGGTCGTTTTCCTACACGACGATGGCACGCAAAATCGCCCGGTAACGCGCAGTCGCGTCAGGATCAGGAGTGAAGATGAATACCGATGAACACCAGATTCGCGAGCTTGTTGCCACGTGGATGGCGGCAACCAAATCCGGCGACGTCGACAAGGTCCTCGACATGACCGCAGACGACGTCGTCTTTCTCGTCCCCGGCCGGGCGCCGATGTTCAAGAGCGAATTCGCATCGGCGTTGAAAGCGCAGGCCGGGCACAAGGCGCCGACGTTCGACGGCAAGAGCGAAATTCAGGAAATCAAAGTGCTCGGCGACTGGGCGTTCATGTGGACGAAGTTGTCGGTCACCGCGACGCCGCCCGATGGTTCGCCACCGATGGAACGGGCGGGACACACGCTGACCGTGCTCCGGAAAGAACAAGGCAAATGGGTGATCGCGCGCGATGCGAATCTGCTCGCGCCGGTACCGCGTCAAAAGTTTTAATTGACCTGCGTCAAAGAGATCGCCTTCACGCTGCGCGAGGCCGTTGCTTGTGATATTTTCCGTATACATGCGGCAAGGGGCCCGGCCGCACGCCGCCGCCGTGCGAAATTTTTCGTGAAAGGAATGCGATGTCCACCCTCAACCTGACGATGGTTTCCCCGCTCGCGGTCTATCTCGACGAAATGTCCGACAGCAAACTCGCGCCCCGCCCCGCCACGCTCGACGGCAAGGTCCTGGGCCTCTTGCCTAACTGGCGGCCGTCCGCCATCCACATCCTGCGCTCGCTCGGCGAACTCCTGCAGGAACGCTACAAACTGAAAGCAGTGATCATGGAGCAACCCGTGCGCGAGCTGCCGCTGCGCGACGGCAAACTGCTCGACACGATGAAGGAGCGGCTCGACAGCCTGGTTCAACGCTGCGACGTCGTAATCACCGCCAGCGGCGATTGAGGGTCGTGCACAACGTGGTGTAGCCACGTCACCCCGGCCCTCGAAGAACGCGGCATCCCCGCGGTGATGGTCGTCACGGACATGTTCGCCAAGTTCGCACGGCGCATGTCGTCGACACAAGGCTTTCCGTACGTCGTGATCGCGGAGACGTCGAACCCGATCCGCCAGCTCGAACCCGAAGCGCTGCGCCCGCGCGCGCAAGCCATGATCCAGACCGTTATCGACGGCCTCACGCTGCCGCCCGCCGAACTGCAGTCGCGCATGCAGGACCGGATCAAAGAGATCCATCCGCAGGGTGTGGCGCGTTCGACAGTGCCGGTTTAGCCCATGACGCAATCACAAACGCAACTCGAAGGCGCATCGGTCGCCGATCTCCTCACGCGCAGCTACGAGCACGCATACGAGCAGGGTTGGACCGACGGCCTGCCGATCATTCCGGCCACCCCCGAGGCCGTCGCGAAATTCGTCGCTGCTTCGGGGCGCAAGGCCGACGAGCTGATCGCGCTCCTGCCGCCGCGCAAAGGCCGCGCGACGGTCGAAGTGATCGCGGTGAACGCGATCATGGCCGGCTGCCGGCCCGAATACATGCCGGTGGTGATCGCGGCGGTCGAAGGTGTGAGCGACCCGAAATATCCGCTCGAACTGATGCAGGTGACAACCAACCCGATGACGCCGTTTCTGCTCGTGAACGGCCCGGTGCGCGACAAGCTCGAAATTAACTACGGCACCGGCTGCCTGGGCCCCGGCTGGCGCGCGAACGCCACCATCGGCCGCGCGCTGCGCTTGACGCTGATCAACGCCGGCGGCGCGCTGCCCGGCGTGTATTCGAAAACGAGCTTCGGGTCGCCCCTGCGCTATTCGTACATCTGCGGTGAAAACGAGGAGGAGAATCCATGGACGCCGTTTCACGTCGACCGCGGATTCAAGCGCGAGGACAGCACGGTCACGGCGTTCAAGGCGTCCAACTTCTGCAATATATCGGGCGGCGAAGGCGTCGGCGCTGAAGAGATTCTGCGCCAGATCGCGACCAACATGCCGCCGATGTACGGCGGCGGCGACGGCGTACTGCTGCTGCTCGGCGTCAACCACGCGCAGTGCCTGTTTGAAGCGGGGCTCACCAAACGCGACGTCCAGCAGCGCCTGTGGGAGCTCGCGCGGCTGCCCATCTCGCATTTCGCCGAGACGTTTTCGTCGACCGAGCGCGCGCACGGGCGCGGCGACGATAAGAGCGTGTGGCGCGCGAGCAGTCCGGACGAAATCTACATTGCGGTCGCGGGGGGCGCCGGCCCGCAGAATGTTTACATCGGCGCGGGCATGCCGCAGACGCGGATCGTCCGCGGCCTGTGAGTTACACGTTTACCCGATCGCCCTGAAATCCAGCCGGCCGCGTTGCACCGGCGGGCACCAGAAATAAGCGCCGGTTACCGGCTTGGTGAACCGGAACAGCGCATCGACGATACCGTCTTCGGCGCCGACCATCCGATTCAACTGCGCTTCGAACGCATCGAGCGAACGGCCGAACGCGACGAACATGAGGCCCGCGCGCGTCGCGTCGTTCCACGGCATCGAGCGGCGCATGAGGAATGCTTCGGGCGCAAAACTTTCCTGCGCGGTGCGCTTCACGTGCGACGATGCCGGCGCGTCCGTCAGCTCCAGGTCGTCGCTGCGGCGGCGCCCGATGCTGTCGTCCTGCCATTTGGTGTTCATCGACTCGAAGCAGGCGAAGTCGTGCACCCACTGCTGCACGGCGACGAACGACGAGCCGTCGAGCCCGGCGCCAGAGCCGTTCAACACCGCGGCGACCAGCGCTTTGCGGCCTTTCGGATTTTCAGTGCCGTCTACATAGCCGGTGAGATCGCGGCCATCCTCATGCTTGAATGCATCCACCGCGGTAACGAGCGCAAAAGCCGGCGCGAGTGTCCGTGCGATTACGCGGGTGCGCTGGAGAAGGTCGCCGCGCGCGGCGCCGCGCAGCCAGCACCACAATGCAGCAGGCGTCGAAGGCACCTTCGCGCCCTTGTTCGCCGATGCCGGAAACCGGCGCATGCCGTGTATCGTGCAATCGAGCGCGCGCAATAACGACAGGCCCAGGCCCACGACGCAATTGTCGCCGTCGACTATGCCATCGAGCGCGCGCAATGCACGCCGCGCCTGCGTGCGCGAGGTGAGCCGGAAAGTGAGGTAACGTCCGTGCGGCGGCACCGGTCCGAGCACGCCGGATTGGTAGTTGATCATCACCAGGAATTTATCAAGCGACCCCGTAACGCTTGAGCGCAGCCTGATCGAACTTGAGGCCGTGCCCCGGCTTGGTCGGCACCGTCAATTCCCCTTTGACCGGCTGCGGCACCTCCTCGAACATGCGCCCCGACCACGGCATGTATTCGACCGTGAGCCCGTGCGGAATGGCGGCAACGAGATGCACCGAAAGCTCAGGGCACAGGTGATTGACGACCGGCACGTTGAACGCCTCGGCCATGCCGGCAATTTTCATCCAGCCGGTGATGCCGCCCGAGCGCAGCACGTCGATCATCACGATGTCCACCGAGCGCGCTTCGAGCATGTGGCGGAACGGCGCGATGCCGTAGACGTACTCGCCGCCGGCGACCGGCGTGGCCAGCGCCTCCGCGACGCGCGCGAGCCCCGCGTAATCGTCGTGCGTGGTGACGTCTTCGAGCCAGAACAGGTTGTATTCCTCGACGCGCGAGCCGATTGAAATCGCCTGGCGCACGTCCCAGCGCTGGTTGATGTCGCACATGAGGTCGATATCCGGACCGATCGCTTCGCGCAACAGTTTCATGCGCTCGACTTCGCGCTCGGGGTTGCCGTCGCCGGGCAGCGCCATCTGCGTCTTCATCTGGCGAAAGCCTTTCGCGACGAGCTTGGGCCCCGCCTTGACCACGACGTCGAGCGGAAAATGCCGCATCAGCGCGCCGCTCGCGTAAGTCGGCACTTTCTCGCGAAAGCCGCCGAGCAGGCGCGACAGCGGCAGATCGAGCGCCTTGCCCTTGATGTCCCACAGCGCGATGTCGATCGCCGCCAATGCCAGCGTGAATATTCCGCCCGGCCCGCTCTGGCCCGCGGCGCCGCGCAGTTTCGCGACGATCGCCTCGATTTTGAGCGGGTCTTCGCCGACGGTCAGCCCGCCCAGCGCATCGATCGCGGTTTTCAACGCGCCGGTCAACGCGCCGCCGAAGAAACTGAAGCCGATGCCTTCGATGCCTTGATCGGTACCTATCGTCAGCGTCACGAAATCGCGCGTTGAGCCCGGCGTCGCCGGCCCGTCCGCGAGCGGCTCGTCGCCAGGGAGTTTTACGATTTGCGATTTGATGTGGGTGATTTTCATCGGGGTCTCGGGTTGGTTATCGGTGAGGAGCGAGCACTATATAAGAACGGGTCTCAAAAATCCAAAACTGGTTAAAGCATTTGCCACAGAGGGCACAGAGTTCACAGAGGAAAAAGCAAATCTAAAACCTGAAAACGATCTGTTCTTTGACTTCTCTGTGTTCTCTGTGCCCTCTGTGGCTCGCCTGGCTTTTTTCTATTTCGCGATGCTCGCTTCCTGCGCGAGCGTTTCCTCGCTGCGCCGCGGTTTGTACGCGACCCCCTTGCGAGTTGCCCAATGAACTGTCGGCCAGTACAGCGGAACCACAGCGACGTCGTTGAACGCGATGCGCGTTGCCTCGCGCAGGCTCGCGAGCCGCTTGGGCTCGTTGAACTCGGTCAGCGAGCGCTTCAATGCCGCGTCGAACTGCGCATTGGAATAGCGCGAGCGGTTGAATGCGCCCAGGCCCGCCTCCTTGTCGAACGTGGCGAGCACATTCATGAGCCCGATGCTCGAATCCGGCGTGGTGGTCCCGAAACCGAAAATGAATGCGCTGTATTCACGCCGCGTCGCCGCGCCCGCATAGACGTTGTACGGCACGGCGAAGACGTTGTTCACCTTGATGCCGCCGCGCGACAGCATCTGGCCGAGCACCTGCCCGAGATCGCTGTCGCGCGCGAAACGGTCGACCGACGTGTGCAGCGTGATGCCGAAACCGTTGGGATAACCTGCCTCGACCAGCAGCTTTTTGGCCGCCGCCACGTCCTGCTTCGGCGGCGGCAGCGCAGGGTCGAAGCCGCCGATGCCCTGCGGCACCATCTGCCCCGCGGGCTCGCCCGAGCCGTCGAGCAGCCGCTCGACTATGAGCTTGCGGTCTATCATCAGCGACACGGCGCGGCGCACCCGCGCGTCCTTCAGCGGATTGCGGTCCAGCGGCTTGCCCGCGCTGTCGGTGATGAACGGACTCTGGTCGCGGTCCGAATCGAGCGCGAGATAAATCAACCGCGTCGAGCCGATCGAAAACACGCGGGTTCTCGCATCACTTTTTAGTTGCTTGGCGCCGTCGGGCGAGACCTCGTCGATCAGGTCGACGTCGCCCGATAAAATCGCGGCAATCCGCCCGGCATCTTTGGAAATATATTTCAGCGTCACGTTTTCGAAATCCGGGCGCGGTCCCCAGTAAGCCGCATAGCGCGCGAGCTTGAGAAATTGCGCGGGCCGCCACTCGACGAATTTGTACGGGCCGGTGCCGATCATGCCCTTGCCCGCGTTGAAATCGGCGGTGGTGAGACCGCTGGCCGCTTTCTTCGACAGGATGAATGCGCGGCCGACCTGCTCGATGAGCGAGGGCACAGGCTGCGACGTCTTCAACTGCACCGTCAGGCGGTCGAGCGCGCGCATGTTGACGATGCTCGCGACGGAGCCTGCGAAGGACGCTGGACTGTTGGGCACGTTGCGCGCGCGTTCGAACGAAAAGATCACATCGTCGGCGGTGAAGTCGCTGCCGTCATGGAATTTCACTTTGTCGCGCAGCTTGATTTCCCACGTCGTCGGATCGAGCGCGCGCCATGACACCGCGAGCGCCGGATGCAACTGGTTGTTCGCATCGTTCATGACCAGGCGCTCGAATATCTGGCCCGACGTGCTGTAGTTGGTGCCGCTCCTTGCAAACAGCGGATCGAGCGACGATTGCTCGGTCGCACGGCCGATCACGAGATCGGCGGCGAACGCGGCGCCCGCCAGGAGCGCGACGAGCAATGCTGCGGCGCAGAGCGCAATTTTCCGCATGGGAACGCTAAAGCGGCTTCAGCGTTTTCAGCGGCACGAGCGGCAGCACGACATGCGACGCGCGCTTGCGGTCGACGAACACGGTATTGGTCGCCACGCGCTTGGTTTGCGCGCGGCCCTCCGGCTCGCCGGTGTTCGAGTTGACGTCGTAGCGCGGAAAGTTGCTGGACGAGATATCGAGCCGGATGCGATGGCCGGCCTTGAAGAGATTGCACGTCGCGAACGGCTCGATCGTGATCTCGTACGTTTTGCCCGGCGTCATCAGCGCGGGCTTCTCCCACGATTTGCGGTAGCGGCAGCGCAGGATGCCGTCGCACAGGTTCATCGCAAAGCCGCGCGGATAATCGGCATTCGGCGGATGCACGTCGATCAGCTTCGCGGTGAAATCAGTGTCCACGCAGTTCGACGCGACATGCAGCTTCACGACGATGGGACCGATCACCGCGAGATCTTCTTCCAGCGGTGGCGTTTCGAACACGAGCACGTCGTGACGCGCCGCGAGCGGCAATCCCGGGATGACGCACGCCGAAAAATCGCTCGTCCTCGACCTGGTTGAAAGCGCCGCCGTTAAATACCGGCGCGCCGGAAGTCAGCGGGCCGCCCATCGTCGGCACCGGATCGGACGGATCGTAGTCGTACTGGCGCGGCCGCGCGCTCGCCGCGGGTTTGGCGCGATCGAGTTTGCCATCCGCATGCAGGTAAAAATTGACGAATTTCGTTTGCGCCAGCGGCCAGTCGTTGCCGGCGATCCAGCGGCCGCCATGGTCCATGCGGCCTTCCAGGTTGCGGCGTTCGCTGCCCCCGCCCATCAGGAATAGCCTGACCGCGGGTTCCTTGTCGACCCCGTTGGCGACACCTTTGATCCAGTGATCGAACCAGCGCAGGCGGAACGCGCGCCAATGCTCGGCCAGATTGTTGTCGATGGTCGCGGCCGCGCCGAAATCGACGTCGCCGGAGAACGTTTTGCAGCGGTCGCCGTGCGTCCACGGCCCCATGATGAGGCGCACGGGCCCGCGCTTCTTTTTGCGCAGCGCGGTGTAGTTGTCGATCGCCGTGCGCACGTACGCGTCGTACCAGCTCGACATGTGGATCTGCGGCACGTCGGCGAATTGCTTGTAATAGCCTTCGGCGTAAATGCCGAGCTGCTTCCAGTAATCGTCGAACGCGCCGTGCGTCCATTGCTCGAACAGGTAATTCTCGTACTCGGGCACCCAGCGCACCGGCGAGTGCCCGGGCTTCCACGGCATCGCTTTGAACCACTCGATCAGGTCTTCGGCGTCGAGCGCCGCGCGCACGCCGGCGTCCGCCTTCGCAAGCGGGCTTTCCTTCGCCTGGTTGAACGCCCACGTCACCTGCTTCATCTCGAGCGCGCCGCCGCTTCTGATGCCCGACAGATACGCATTCGAGAACGCGCCGGAATCGATCACCATTGCCGCGAGTCCCGGCGGATTCAGGCACGCGAGCGAGCCCTGCGTATGCGCCGCGTACGACAATCCCATCGTCGCGATCTTGCCGTTGCACCATGGCTGCTCCGTTAGCCACGCGACGGTGTCGTAGCCGTCTTCGCCATCGGACAGGTATTTGACGAACTCGCCTTCCGACTTGCTAACGGCCGCGGCAATCCTGGTACACGACGACGTAACCGTGGCGCACGAACCACGCCGCTACTTCGGGCCGCGGACGCGACGCCGTCATGCCTGCGTCGATTTCGGAGCGCGAAACCTGCGCCTTGCCATACGGCGTGCGCTCGAGAATCACCGGAAATTTGCCGGCTTCCGCCATGCCCTTGCGCGCAGGCCGATAGATGTCGGTCGCGAGCTTGACGCCGTCGCGCATTGCGACCATCACGTCGCGTGCGACGACGAAATCGTATTCGCTGGTGGAAGTGGCTTTAGCGGCGGTGTCGTTCATCGTGCATGGTCTCCCGGTGCATGACTTCGAGGGCTGCACAATACTACCGCAAGCATGGCAGCCGGCGGCCCAACGTCGGTACTCTGCCAGTGTTATTCTACGGCTCCGCGCTTTCGCGGATCGCTTTTTCCCTCGCACCATCGCGCTACAACCCGATTCATCAAGACGGCCGGAGGAGTTTTTTGTTGACAGACTATTTGCTTGCGGCTGTGCCAACGCGCATGCGACTTGTCGCAATGGTTATCGCGTTGATTCCCGCGTGGCACGCATGTGCCGCGGACAATGCCGCGACGTTTCCGGCGCGGCCGGTGCGCTGGATCGTGCCCTTCCCGCCCGCGGGCAGCATCGATCTCGTGGGCCGCGTGGTCGGCCAGAAGCTCTACGACACCTGGGGCCAGCAGGTGGTGATCGACAACCGCGCGGGCGGCGGCGGCCGTCTTGGCACCGCGGCGGCGGCGGTGGCGACAGCCGATGGGTATACACAGCTCTTCACGCTCAACACTTCGCTGACAATCGACCGCAGCCTCTTCAAAAGCCTGCCGTACGATCCGGACAAAGCGTTCGCGCCGATCACGATCATCGCGTCGACTTCGCAGCTTCTCGTCACCAATCCGTCGTTTCCGGTCAGGAACGTGCGCGAACTCATTGCGCTGTGCAAAGCGCGGCCGGGCGAAGTGAATTACGGCTCGTCGGGCGCCGGCGGGTCGCTGCACCTCGCAATGGAGCTTTTCAAATCGATGACAGGCATCGATATCGTGCACGTGCCCTACAAAGGCGGGCCGCCGGCCGCCACCGATTTGATCGCGGGCCAGATCGCGATCTTGTTTTTCAACACGCCCGCGGCGCTGCCTTACATCAAGGCGGGCAAGCTGCGCGCGCTGGGCGTGAGCACGGCAAAACGCTCGCCACTTTTGCCCGAAGTGCCGACCATCGCCGAGAGCGGCGTGCCGAACTTCGATACCGACGTGTGGTTCGGGCTCGTCGCGCCGGCCGGCACGCCGCCGGAAATCGTGGCCAAGACCCAGCGCGACGTTGCGCGCGTCGTCGCCATGCCCGACGTGCGCAAGCAGCTGCTCGACATCGGCGCGGAGCCGGTCGCCAATACCCCCGAAGAATTCGCCGCGCGCATCAAGAAAGAAAGCGCGCTGTGGGCGAAAGTGGTGCAGACCGCCAGGATAAAATTTGATTAGGGGAACCTCTGAATACGCTTACTTCGTCATACCGGCGCAGGCCGGTATCCAGGCGATTGAATTCACTGGATTCCGGCGTACGCCGGAATGACGAGCTTAATATGAGCCTCTTTCCTTAGTGTGCTTCACTCCCATTCCATCCGATTGAAAGTCAATTCATGAATACAGACCGCCGCATTTCCGATGCTCGAAGTCCTGCAACTGCCGCCCAAGCCGCGCAAGAACTGCATGATCCTGATGTCCGAGGTCGGCATCCCGCTGCGCGCGACTGAAGATATTATCGAGATCGCCGCGCCGATTATCGACTACGCGAAGATCACCGATCACGCGGGCCTTGCCGACCGCCTCTCCGCCGCGTGGATCAAGAAGAAAGTCGCGCTCTACAACAAGGCCGGCATCGACGTGGTGCCCGGCGGCATCCCGTTCCAGCTCGCGGTGATCCAGCACAAAGTCGACGATTACCTGAAGGCTGTGCGCGATCTCGGCTTCGCGGGCGTCGAAATGAGCGAAGACACCATGAAGCCGCTGGAAACCGGCTACCGCGAAGAGCTGATTGCGCAGGCCCTCGACATGGGACTCAAGGTGATGACGGAGATGGGACGCAAGAACGTCGACATTCCGTTCGACGCGGACGAGGTGTGCAAGCAGATATTGCGTGATATCGAGCTCGGCGTTTCGAAGATCTACCTCGAAAGCAGCGAAATCCAGGCGATGACGCGCACCGATCCGAAGGCGCTCGACACGATCGCCGCGCTCGGCAAGAACGAGTACCTGCTGTTCGAGCTCGGCCTGATCGAGCCGCAGGAGAAAGCCGCGTGGCTGGTCGAGCGCTACGGCTTCGAAATCAATTTCGCGAGCGTGAGCCCCGCCGACGTGGTGGCCGTCGACGCGATACGCCGCGGCATGCATCGCAAGTCGCATTACAGCTTCATGGCGGGCAAAGGCGCATAGATTCCGGCGATGGGGACGCTCGACGGCAAAGTTGCGGTCATCACCGGTGGCAGCCGCGGCATCGGTCGCGTCGCCGCGGATCTTTTTGCGCACGAAGGCGCGCGCATTGCGATCTGCGGCCGCACCGAAGAAACGTTAAAGGCCGCGGCGAATGAACTTACGGCCGATCACGGCGTAAAGGTAATCTGGCAGCGCGCCGACATCCTCGATACCGCGTCGGTCGAGAGCTTCATCGCGCACGTGGAACAGCAATTCGGCCGGATCGACATACTCATCAACAACGCCGGCGAGTCGTCGCAGCGCGAAGTCAACGGGCTCAACTGGCCGGTCAACGCGGTCGATGCGGTATCGCAGCCGCTGCCGAAAGGCCGCTTCGAGGCGATCACCGACGACGAATGGCGCGGCGCGCTCGAACAGAAGCTGCTCGGCATGATCAGGGTCACGCGCAGTGCGTTGCCGCTCATGCGGCGCGCGGGCGGCGCCAGCATCGTCAACGTTACGTCGATCAAGGGGCGGCAACCCCCGCCGCGGCTGGTAACCTCAGGCGTCGCCTGGGCGGCGGCGATGAACTTATCGAAGGGCCTGTCGCTCGAGCTTGCAGGCGATAATATACGGGTGAATGTCGTGAGCGTCGGCGGCATCATGACCGGGCAGATGGAAGCCGGCCGGCAAAAATGGGCGCCGGAGAAATCGCTCGAAGCGTTTCTGGCGCCGCGCGTTGCGAACATTCCGCTGCAGCGCCTGGGCACCGTCGAGGAAGTGGCGCAGGCGATTTATTTTCTGGCGTCGCCGCTGTCGTCTTATGTGACCGGTCAGTTGCTCGCGGTCGACGGCGGCGGCTTGCGCTCGATCTGAAATTTCTGGAGGGTGAAAATGGCAAATACGCAAACCCAGGCGGCACAGGCTCACGCGAATGCACCCGAACACGTGCAGGTCGTGCCGAGCGGCAAGGCTGTCGGCGCGGAGATTCGCGGCGTCGACCTTTCGCAGCCGGTGCCCGAAGCAAGCAAAGAACTGATGCGCCAGGCGTGGGCGGATCACGGTGTGCTGCTTGTGGCGCGACCAGAAGCTGCCCGACATTTCGTTTCTCGAGGCTGCCGCGATATTCGGCGTAACCAAGGAGCCCGCGGCGCGCAAATACCAGGTCGCCGGCGGCTACAAGGTCGGCGGCAAAATCGTGCCGCTGCATCCGCACGTGAGCCTGATCTCCAATCTCGACGAGGACGGCAATCCGGTCAAGGACAACGGCACGCTCGGCAGCTATGAAGTGATCTGGCACAGCGATAACTCGTACGTCGAAGTGCCGCCCGCGGGCAGCATGCTCTACGCGGTCATCATTCCCGAAAACGGCGGCGGCGACACCTGGTTCAACAACCAGTACCTCGCGTACGACGAGTTGCCCGCGGAACTGAAAAAAGAAATCGCCGGCAAGTCGCAGATCCACGATTCGACGCGCAACAGCGCCGGCGTGCTGCGGCCGACCGTGAAACTGCCGACCCGGCCTGAAGAAGTGCCGGGCCCCGCGCATCCGCTGGTGCGCGTGCACCCGGTCACGAAAAAACGCGCGTTGTATCTGGGCCGCCGCCGCGACTGGCCGTCGAACTACATCATCGGCATGTCGAACGAAGACAGCGAAGCGCTGCTCGACAAGCTATGGGCGCACGCGACACAGCCGAAATATGCATGGGGTCACCAGTGGCGCGTCGGCGATCTCGTGCTGTGGGACAACCGCTGCTGCATGCACTACCGCTCGGAAGTCGACGCGTCGCAGCCGCGCGTGCTCTATCGCACGGTGGTCAAGGGCGATCCGGTCGTCGCAGGGTAAGCGGGAGCGTGCGAGCAAAACGAGCCCGCAAGTCTGGAGCCGCAATCGCGCGAGGTGGTTTGCTAACCGGCGCGCTCGCGGCGTCGCTCGTCTCCAGTGCGTGCCTCGCACAAACGCCGCCAACCGCCGACCCACGCGTCGTTATCGACCGTCTGGACGCGAACTTCCGGCAGTTCAACGCAATCGGCGTGGTGTATCCGATCGCGAAACCCGACGGCGTCGTCATCACTTCCAAGTACCGGGCACCGGCGCGTTGATTTCGCCCTGCCACATGCTGACCAATTATCACGTCGCGTTCGAGTCGAGCCGTCGGGAAGTTCTGTTCGAAGTCAGGCAGGTCAACGGCGACGTCACCGGCTTCACGTACAAAACCGTCGGCCAGAACCGCCGACGAAGTGCGGTTGAGCAATTTGAATTACGCGATGCCCCTGACGCGCGCCGCGGAATCGCGCATCCGGCGCAGCATGGACGCCAACCGCTGCGATTGAGCGGCGGCGCAGAAATTACGCGGCGCCGAACGTATCCCGAAAGACGAATTCGCCGGCGGGCTTTCTGACGCGCGGCTTCAAATCCTTCGCACGCACTTCCTCAGGTAACGATTCCACCTTGCCGCGCCATCCCGCCGCGACGACCGCAGCGACGCGAAATGGCTCGGGCACCCGGAAGCCGCTCAGCAGTTTCTTTTCGTCGTAGCCGGCCATCGCGTGGATCGTCATGCCCATCGCGTAACCCTGGATCAGCATGTTTTCGAGCGCGAGCCCGCAGTCGAGCAGCCACATGTGCAGCCCGCTGCGGTCCGGCTGTTCCGTCGGGTTGCCGATAACGATAATTTTCACCGGCGCGGCAGGTGCCCATTGCTTGTTGCCCGCGCTCAGCGCGTCGTCATAAACGGCGCGCGCTGCCTCGCTCGTCGCGAACAAGAGGCGCCACGGCTGGCGGTTGGTCGACGACGGCGCCCAGCGGAAGGCTTCGATCAGAACGTCGATGTCTGATTGCGCGACGGGGCGCCCGTTGAAATGCCGGTCGCTGCGGCGGTTGCGTATGACGTCGAGTATGTCCACGTTTTTTCCTGACTTAAGATCGAAATCACAAAATTCAAAAGCGATTCGCCACAGAGGGCACAGAGAACACAGAGAAGTGCGCAAAAACTGCAATTCAACGGCATAGTAGCGGTTAGTTTTACCTCTGTGAACTCTGTGCCCTCTGTGGCTGAGATTTATTTTTCCCACTCGCGCCAGCCGGCGAGCAGCGGGAAATACAATCCGAGCTTCGTCCGCGGCTCGCCGAGCGCGGCGGCATAACGCGCCAGCTGCGCTTCGTAGCGCAGGCGCTCGCGGTCGAGAAAAGCATCGACATCGCTGCCTTCGTGGCTGCTGGTCTTGTAATCCGCAATCCAGCGCACCCCTTTGTCGTCGCGGAATACGCGATCCATGACGTAGCTGTGCATTACGTTGCCGACGACGCGGCGCACGCGGTACTCGCTGCGCGCATCCGCGCGCGGGCCGAGCAGCCAGCGGCCGCGCTCGTCGTTGAGCGTCTGCGTGAGCGCGCGCACGACACGGGCAGCAGCTTCGTTGCATTCGGCCGGCCGCACGCCGCGGCGCTCGAGCTCGCGCGCGAGCCGCGGCCGCATCGCTTCGATGCGCGCCGGCGTCCAGCCATTGAGCGCATCGTCCGCGAGCCGCTGCAGCCAGCGATGCACGACCGTGCCGACGTGGCGCGCGGTTTCGCCCGCCCACGAAAATTCGATCACCTCGTTGTCCTGCGCGTCGGGCGCGGGCGCCTGCCACTGCGCCCCGGACGGGCAATACCGGCATGACGAATTCCGCGGCAAACCGTTTGAGCGTCTGCGGCGGCACGACTTTCGCCGCTGCGGGCGCGTGGGTGGTCGGCGATGGATTGGCATGCATCGCGGCGACCTCCCAGGCCTTGCCGAGCAAGGTGCGCTTCGCGGGCGTCCTCACGGCGCCATCTTTGTCGCACTTGGTGCAGCCCAGGAGGTGCAGCCGCGACGCCGCGCGCGTCGCCGCCACGTAAAAGAGGCGCCCGGCTTCGATGTCTTCCGCGATGCGTTCGAGATTGCGCACGTATTCGTACGCAGGATCTTTGTCGGCGCCGGCTTCGCGGATCGGCGCGAGCAGCAGCAGGTCGTCCGCGAGCGCTTTCCAGATGAGCAGCGGCGGCTCGCCGTGACGCTGCGTGCGGTCGAGTCCCGGCACGATGACGGTGTCGAACTCCAGGCCTTTGGCCTTGTGCACGGTCATGATCTCGATCGCATCCGGGCCGGCTTCCATATCCGGCAGCGCGATAGAGTTCTGACGAGCCGGTCGTCGAGCGCGCCGTGCTCGGGCAGATCGCCGGCGTCGTCGGCGGCCGCGAGCTCGTCGAGAAATATCTCGGCGTCTTCCAGATCGGTCGCGTCCTCGCAGCACGCCGGGCCGCCCAACGCGAGCCACGCGCCTTCGACGCGATCGCGCAGGCTGCCGCGCAGGCGCTCCGCGAGCGCGGTATCCAGCACGCCGCGCACCCTGTCGAGCCGGCCTTGCGCGTCGGCATCGAGCAGCGCGACGCGCGCGTCGTCGTGCATGGCCTCCCACACGGTATCGCGCGTGGCTTCCGCCAGGCCGGCGAGTTGGACGGGCGTCAATCCGCACCACGGCGCGCGCAGCACCGCGAGCCACGCGACGCGATCGGCCGGATGCGCGAGCGCGCGCGTCAGCGCATAGAGGTCCTGCACGACCTGTTTTTCGCCGAGCTGCTCGATCTCGACCGCGCGATAACGCAGGCCGGCCTGCTTGCAGCGCGGGCACGATGTGATCGAGATGGCTGCGATTGCGCACGAGTATCGCGATCGAGCCGTGCGCGTTGCCGGCGCGCGCGGCTCGACGCAATCTCGACCACGCGCTGCGGCTTCGGCGTCCCGCTCGTCGAACAGATGCCAGCGCACCGCATCGCCGTCGTTGCGCCGGATGGTGCGCGACCGACGGCGAGTACGGCACCGCGCCCGAAGTCTCGTCTTCGGCGGCGGGCAGGACGCGCGGAAAAGTGCGCATTCACCCAGTCGACGATGCCGGCCTGCGAACGGAAATTGGTCGTGAGGCGCAGCGGCTCGAGCGGCACGCCGCCGATGCCCGCGTGCCGCGCCGCAGGAAGAGCCCGACTTCGGCCTCGCGGAAGCGGTAGATCGACTGCATGGGATCGCCGACCACGAACATCGTGCGCCCGTCGTCCGGCTGCCAGCCGGCGGTCAGGCGCTCGAGCAGCTCCCACTGGCTGATCGAGGTGTCCTGGAATTCGTCGACGAGTATGTGCTTGATGCGCACGTCGAGCGACAGCAGGAGATCGGTCGGCGCGTCCGGGTCGCCGAGCGCGCGCACGGCGCCCTGCGCGACCTCGGTGAAATCGACCTGGCCGCGCTCGCCGAACACGAGCATGCAGCTGCGGCCGCCGCGCGCGGCAGCAACTCGAGCATCGCGCGCAATACCTCCCATTGCTCCTCGCTGTACGCCGCGGGCGGCAATGCGAGCAGCGCGGCCAGATGCCGCCTGCATGTCTGCCGTCCGCATCCTGGTTGCCAGCGATTGCGCGCGCGCGTGCCTCTTTCGCCACGTGCCTTCTTTGGTCAGCAATTCCTGCGCGAGCTCTTCGCACGCATCGGGCAGCAGCTCGCAAGCAAATGCAAGCAGCCGCTTCCGCTCGGCAGCGAACGCCGCTTCGAGCTCTGCGCGGGTCGGCGCGCCGCCGGTTTTGCGCAGCCATTGATCGCGCCGCGCGAGCATCGCAGCGAGCAGGCCGCCCGCGGTGTCGAGGTTGTTGTCGAGATGAGCGAGCAGATGTTCCGCCGGCGCGTTGGCGGGTGCCAGCGCCAGAGTGCGGCGCGCCGCTTCGTGATAAAGCTCGCGCGCATCGTCGACGATTTCCGGCTGGGCGCCGAACCGCGCGAGCACCGGCATCTGGCGCGTGAGCGACGCGCACAGCGCATCGATGGTCTGCACGCGCAGGCGCGGCGCGATATCGGCGATGGCATCCGGCGCCAGCACGACGGCAATCCTTCGAGCACGCGCCGCTTCATCTCGGCCGCGGCTTTGCGCGTGAACGTGATGGCGAGAATTTCCTCCGGATGCTCGACGGTCTTCAAGAGGCGCAGATAGCGCTGCACGAGCAGCTCGGTCTTCCCCGAGCCGGCCGGCGCCTGCACGATGAACGACTGGCGCGGATCGAGCGCGCGGGCGCGCTCCGCTGCGTCGGCGACTGGCGCGGACCCGTTGTTGGCGGCGCTCATTCGTCGTCGCCTTCTTCGTCGTCTTCAAGCGCAGCGATGCGCTCGTGCACGCGGCACAGCGGATGCAGGTCGCAGTGCCGGCACGTTTTGAGGCCGCGCTTGGGATCGACGCGCGCGACACCGTCGGCAAACTCATGGCCGAGCAAATCGAGCTCGCGTCGCCAGGTCGCGAGCAATCCCGTCCACGATTCGGCCGCTTTTACTTTCGGCAGGACCTTGTCTTCGCGCGTAAGCCCCATGAAGCGCATTTCGCCGGTCTTGATGCGCGCGAAAGCGACCGCGGCAACATCTTCTTTCGCGGCGATCGCATACAGCGGCAACTGCGGATCGTCCGGACGCGCATCGAGCCAGTCCTTCGGCGTCGCGCGGCCGGTTTTGTAGTCGATCAGGACGTGGCCGCCGCCCGGCGTGCCGTCGGCGAGCCAGTCCATGCGATCGATGCGGCCGGTAAACGCGAGCCCCGCGACTTCGAGCGTGCGCCTTTCCTCGCGTGCGACGACTTCGAATTCGCCGCGCGTGCTCTCGACTCTCAACCATTCGCGCGCGAGCCGCGCCAGCCGCATGCGTTCGAGCTCCGCGAGCCGCCCGTCGAGTACGCCGGCACGCTCGGCACCCACCTTGGCGACCGCCGCGGCCGCCGCGCCGTCGATCGCCGCCGCGAGTTCTTCCGCGGGCATGGAGTCGAGCCGCGATTTCGTGCGCACCGTGCCCCACAGATGCGCCATCAGCGCGTGCAGCAGGTTGCCGCGATCGCGCGCATCCAATCCGTCGACGGGAGTGGCCAGGCCTTCGGCGCCGAGCCGGTGCCTCGCATAAGCGCGAAACGGGCACGCGGCCTGGTCGGCGAGCACGCGAGTGCCGCCGCGCACTTCCCTGGCGGGGAAATCCGGCGCGACGCCATCGGGGACGCTCTCGAGCAGGCGGGCGCCGTGCACCGCATCGCGATAGCGCGGAAATTTGGGAACATCGACTTCACCGGCCGGCACGGCATTGATCAGCGCGCTCGGCAGCAGCTCGCGGTCTTTCTCGCGCAGCGGATGCGATATCACGACCTCGTCCGCGGCATGCAGCCAATCGTCGGTAATCCGGCGGTCGAGCGCGAGCGCCGTATCCGCTGCAGCTTCCGGGATGCCGGCTTTCTTCTGCAGCGCGACCGGAATGAACGGATTGGGCCGCGCCGGCAGCGGCCACGCATCGTCGGTGAGCCCGCTCACCCACAGATGATCGAACTCGAGCCCCGCGGACTCGAGGATGCCGAGCACCTGCACCGGCGCCGCGCCGGATTCGGGTTGGAACAGCGTGTCGGCGGCGAGGCGGCGCAACCGCGCGAGCGCCTGCGCGCACGTGAGCCGCGGGACTACGCGCTCGAGCAGCGCGAACTCACCCAGCACTTCGTACCATTTCACGCGCGTCTGAAATTCCGCGGAATCGAGCGCGCGCTCGCCGGGAAATCCCGCGGCCTCGAGCAACTGCGAAAAATGCCGCGCCCATGCGTGCGGCGACTGCGTGCCGGCGAGATGCGCGCGCCCATAGTTGAAAAGCGCTTCGCACCGCTCGCGCAGCACGGGGCAGCCGTCGATTGCGCCGACCACGCGGGCGAGCGTAACCCGCGCCGGCAACACCTCGCGCAAATCCGCATCGAGCCGCGCGCGTCGCGCGAGCTCGGATTCGGCGCCGGCAATAAACGGCGAACGGATAAGACGGCTCGCGAGCGCGAACTCGACCTCGCCCGCGGCGAGCGCGATGATGCCGAGCGCCGCGTGCGCCAGCGGATACGACGCGAGAGGGACGCCGATCGAGATGTTGAACGGCAGCGGACGCAGGACCGCTCCGGGCAGGTTCCAGCCCGGGTCCATCACGCGCGAGAAAACGCGCTGCACTTCCTGGCGGCGCCGCTCGAGATCGGGGACGACGACCGCGATGCGTGGGAAGGTTGCGCCGGGCTTACCCGAATCGCGATGGTGCGCCGTTTCGAGCCGCGCACGCGCCCATTGCGCGGCGGCCTCCAGTTCGTCGCGCGCGGCGGGATAAGTCGCGCGCACTGTGGCGGCCTGCTTGCGGCGCGGTCCGCACAGCGCCATTTCGATTCCGGCGGCATTCGCGGCGCGAAAAAAATCCGCAGTCTGCGGCGGCAATATGTCGAACGCATAAGCGACGAGCATCCGCGGTTTCGCGACCGGCGGCGCCGTCAGCAGTTTGGCGACGGCATCCGGCAGCCGCGCCGAATCGATGTCGCGCGCAGTTCGCTTTGCGTAAGCGCGCGCCCATTCCGCGAACGCACGTGCGTCGTCGTTGCCGGGGAATTTGTCGAGTGCGCCCTCGATGCGCCACGCGTGCGCGAGGCGCCACGCATCGCGGCACTGCGCGGACGCGCGCGCCGGCGACAGCAGCTGCGCGCCCCACGGACTGGCCGCCACGATCTCTTCCCACAGCGCCTGCTCCTGCGCCGCCGACAATAACAATTGCGTGTCGCCGAGCTCGGAATAGACCGCGCTCTCCCACAGCCGTTCGATGAACGTGCCGAAGGGCAGTATGTCCGCGGCTTCCCATGCCTGAAGTCCGTGTCGCGATGCGGTCCGCGTCGAATTCTCGCGCGAGCTCCTGCGCAAGCCGGCGATTGGGCGTGACGACCGTTACGCCTGCAAGCAAACCGCCGGCTAAGCGTGCAAAAAGTTCGGATTTGGTAAGACGGGGAAAATCGACGGCGGGCATGCGGCGCATGATAGCGCCGAACAGTTGCACTTGCGGGGATGCGACACGCGGAACGCCCGCGGGATGCGGGTCGATTACGTCCCAGCTACTTCTCGAGACAGATGCTTCTTCTCTTTCACTTTTTCCCACTCGGCCGCATCCGGCGGGCCGTCTTTCTTCTCGATGATCGGCTTCCAGACCTTGGCGAGCTCGGCGTTGAGGGCGGTGAATTCTTTCTGGCTGTCGGGCACGTCGTCTTCGGCGAAAATCGCCTCGACCGGGCACTCGGCGACGCACAGCGTGCAGTCGATGCATTCATCGGGATCGATGACGAGGAAATTCGGGCCTTCACGGAAGCAATCGACCGGGCACACGTCGACGCAATCGGTGTACTTGCACTTGATGCAGCTTTCGGTAACGACGTAAGTCATGGTAATCCTTGGCTAATCCAGCCATTTTTGCGCAGTTGAGCCCGAATATTTTAGCAGAATCCTCCGCCGCAACGCGTATCCGCCATGTCAGCCGGCCTATACTTCCCAAATATGGGGTTTTTGGTTAGCATACGCGCCATCTACCCCCTCTCTGCCACCGTCTAGAACGGCGGCAATTCCCGTCCCGAACATAAGCTGGAGAATACGCATGAGCGAACACATTCATCACGTGACCGACGACACGTTCGAGCCCGAAGTTCTGCAGGCCGACAAGCCGGTACTGGTCGATTATTGGGCCGAATGGTGCGGCCCCTGCAAAATGATCGCGCCGCTGCTCGACGACATCGCGAAGGATTACGCGGGCAAGCTCAAAGTAACCAAAATGAACATCGACGAGAACCAGGCGACGCCGCCCAAATACGGCATCCGCGGCATCCCGACTTTGATGCTGTTCAAGAACGGCAACCTCGCGGCGACCAAGGTCGGCGCCCTCTCAAAATCCCAACTTATGGCGTTTATTGACAGTAATATCTGAACTGGTTAACCTAGCTTCAAATTAGCCGGCAGCCTGACCCACTCGGGGGCATGCCGGATGAGCGTAAAGCTCCGCGGCACCTCCTAATTCTTTTCCCGCAGTCCGTAGCCGAGCCCCGCCCTCACTGTATCTATACCCCATGCATCTATCCGATCTGAAAAACCTCCACGTGACAGAACTCGTGGAGATGGCGGTCACCAACGAAATCGAGGGCGCCAACCGGCTGCGCAAGCAGGAGCTGATCTTCGCGCTCCTGAAGAACCGCGCCAAAAAAGGCGATTCGATCTACGGCGAGGGCACGCTCGAAGTGCTGCCCGACGGCTTCGGCTTCCTGCGCTCACCCGACACTTCGTACCTTGCGGGCACCGACGACATTTACGTCAGCCCGTCGCAGATCCGCCGCTTCAACCTGCACACCGGCGACTCGATCAACGGCGAGATCCGCACGCCGAAAGACGGCGAGCGCTATTTCGCGCTGGTCAAAGTCGACAAGGTCAACGACGAATCGCCCGAGAATTCCAAGCACAAGATCCTGTTCGAGAACCTGACGCCGCTGTTCCCGAACGAGCGCTTCATCATGGAGCGCGACATCAAGTCGGAAGAAAACCTGACCGGCCGCATCATCGACATCATCGCGCCGATCGGCAAGGGACAGCGCGGCCTGCTCGTGTCGAGCCCGAAGAGCGGCAAGACGGTCATGATGCAGCACATCGCGCACTCGATCGCCGCCAACAATCCCGAGGTTTACCTGATCGTGCTGCTGATCGACGAGCGTCCGGAAGAAGTTACCGAGATGCAGCGTTCGGTCAAAGGCGAAGTCGTGGCCTCGACGTTCGACGAGCCGGCGACCCGCCACGTGCAGGTCGCCGAGATGGTGATCGAAAAGGCGAAGCGCCTGATCGAGCACAAGAAGGACGTCGTTATCCTGCTCGACTCGATCACGCGTCTCGCGCGCGCCTACAACACCGTGGTGCCGGCATCGGGCAAGGTGCTGACCGGCGGTGTCGATGCCAACGCATTGCAGCGCCCGAAGCGTTTCTTCGGCGCGGCGCGCAATATCGAAGAAGGCGGCTCGCTGACTATCATCGCCACCGCGCTGATCGACACCGGCTCGCGCATGGACGACGTGATCTACGAAGAATTCAAAGGCACCGGCAACATGGAAATCCATCTTGACCGGCGCATGGCGGAGAAGCGGATTTACCCCGCGATCAACGTGAACCGTTCCGGCACGCGGCGCGAAGAGCTGCTGCTGAAGGCGGACATTCTGCAGAAGATCTGGGTGCTGAGAAAACTGCTCTACCCGATGGACGAGCTCGAAGCGACCGAGTTCCTGGTCGACAAGCTGCGCGCGACAAAAAACAACGCGGACTTTTTCGATTCAATGCGACGGGGCTAGCTTTAATTCCGACCACAGTCCGTTAAGCGCTCGAAACATAGCAATGCGCAATGGTCCAACAATTTCCGCTGTAATCGGTGTGCTGCTCGCATTTCTCGCGGGCTGCGCTTCCACGCCGCAAGCATCCTTGAGCAGCGACGCGGATGCGAAGCGTTTCGATTCCGCCATGAACGCCGCAGTCGTTTATATTTACCGCCCGATCGGCGCCGGCCACGGTGTGTCGACGATCTGGCTCGATGGCAGGCTGGTCGGCGAATCGCTGCCGCAATCCTTTTTTCGTGTCGTGGCGCGCCCGGGACACAATCGGATCACAACCTCGGGAAACGACCCGGGACGGCTCGAATTCGATACGCGCGCCGAAGGGGTCTATTTCGTGGAAGCTCGAGTCGAAGGCGAAACCCAAAGCGAAGCGCGCAGCTCGTTTCGACTCGTGACGCCAGAGATGGGCAAAACCGCGATTGCCGGCTGCTGCCGCATGCTGGAAACATGGCGGCCGGGACAGGATCGCTTCAACTTTTAATCCGGGCATTGCGAGCACCGCGTCGATGTCGCGCCGCTTGCAATTTCGCCCGTAACCCCAACTTGCAACTCCTCCCCCGGTAAGGGATAATCGCCGCTTTTCGCGCGTCGGCAGCCATCAAGGACAAGGCAATGAAAGCAAAAATCCACCCTGAATACAAAGAGATAAACGTCATCTGCAGCTGCGGCAGCAAGTTCAAGACGCGCTCGACGATGGGCAAGGACATCCACGTTGAAGTGTGCGCCGAGTGCCACCCGTTCTATACCGGCAAGCAGAAAATCGTCGATACCGCGGGCCGCGTCGAGAAGTTCAAGCAGAAATACGCGCGCAAGCCGACGTCCAAAGGCAAATCAGCCACCACGGCGTAAGCCGGTTTCACGTCCAAAAAAAGGCAGCCCAGGCTGCCTTTTTTGTTTTGGGCGGGGACTTACCACCCGATGGTTTTTGGCAGCCACAGCGCGAGCTGCGGGTAAAGAAACACGAGCAGGACCGCCAACAACTGCATCGCGACGAACGGAATCACGCCGACATACATATGTCGCGTCGTAATTTCCGGCGGCGCCACGCCGCGCAGAAAAAACAGCGCCCACCCGAACGGCGGCGTCAGAAAAGAAGTCTGCAGGTTCACGCAAATCAGCATCGCCAGCCACACCATGTCGACGTTCTGGGCAACGAACACCGGCAGAAACAGCGGCACGGCGATATAGCTGATCTCGATCCATTCGATAAAAAATCCGAGCACGAAAATAATCAGCATCAGGAACCAGATGTCCGCGGTGACCCCGCCGGGCAGATATGCAAACATGCCTGTAATCAGGTCTTCGCCGTGCAGACCGCGAAATGCGAGAGCAAAAACCTGGGCGCACATCAGGATGAACATCATCATCGCGGTGATTTTGGTGGTGCTTTGCATCACTTCGCGCAACACTTTCATCGACATCCGGCCGGCGAACGCAGTAACCAGGATCGACCCGAGCGCGCCCATTGAGGCGGCTTCGGTCGGCGCAGCGATGCCGGCGATGATCGAGCCCAGGACGGACATTACGAGCAGCACCGGCGGCACGACGACTTTGAAAAACCGCGTCCATAATTCGCTTCGCGACACGGAATCGCGTTCCGCCTGCGGAATCGGCGGGACCCACTCGGGTTTCACCATGCCGACGATAACGATGTAGACGCAATAGATCGCGGCCAGCAACAGGCCAGGGATCACGGCAGCCGCAAACAGGGTGCCGACCGAAAGCTGCAGAATGTCCGAAAGCAGAATCAAGATCAGGCTCGGCGGAATGATCTGGCCAAGCGTGCCCGAGGCGCAAATAGCGCCGCACGCGATGCCCGGGTTGTAGCCGCGCTTAATGAGTGTCGGCAGCGTCAACAAACCGAGAGTGATCACCGTTGCGCCCACGATGCCGGTGGTCGCCCCCATCAATACGCCGACACCAATGATGCCGAGCGCCATGCCGCCGCGCAGACCGCCGGCGATGTGCCCGACGACGTCCAGCAAATCGTCGGCGAGGCGCGACTTCTCGAGCATCACGCCCATGAAGACGAACAGCGGGATCGCGAGCCATTGGTAATTCGCCACCACGCCGTAAATGCGCGCCGGCAGCAGGTTGAATAGCCCCGTGCCAAACCCGAGAAACCCGAACACGAATCCGGTGGTCGCCAGCGTGAGCGCGACCGGCACGCCCAACATGAGCAGGCCGAAAAACGCCACCAGCATCAGGATGGCGAGAATTTCCATGCCGCTCATCGCGGGCCGCCTTTCAGCTCGCGCAACTTTTCGAGCGTGCCCAGCGCCACCGCCACGCTTTGCAGGCTCAACAAGATGAAGCCGATCGGGATCAGCGCCTTCAGCGCCCAGCGCCACGGCAGGCCGCCCGGATCGGCGGATTGTTCGTTGATCGCCCACGACTGCATTACATATTTGAACGAAAGCCACACGATGATGGCCGAGATCAGGATGCACAGCGCGGACGACAGCAGGTCGACGAGCAGCTTGTTGCGCTCAGTGAACCCGGCATAGAGCACGTCGACGCGCACGTGCTCGCCGTGCAGCAGCGCGTAGCTCATGCCGAACAGGATCAGCGGCGACAAGAGGTGCCACTCGAGTTCCTGCGACCACACCGAACCTTCGCTCAAGGTGTAGCGCAGCAGCACGTTGATCGCCATCAGCACGACGATCGCGAGTGCGAGCCAGGAAGTAGCCCGGCCGAGCAGATCGATAAAGCGTTCGATCCGCTTGCGCAACACGCCCTCCGGGCGCGCCGGATCAGGCGCCACGAATCTTGCTGTGGTAGACCGCCTCGCTGTAGCCTGCCCAGGCGTCGTACTTGGCCTTGAAGGCGAAATACGAGTCGTTCACTTTTTTGGTCACCGGGTCCTTGGCCACCGCTTCGGCGAGAACTTTTTTCGTCGCGTCGCGCAGGCTCTTGACGACGGCGTCGGGCAGCGGTTTGGCGATGACGCCCTGGTTCTTGATCAGGTCTTCCATCGCCTCGGCATTGGTCCGCTGGCACCAGGCTTCGCTGATGACATTGCACGCGGCGCTGGCGTTCTCGACGACGGCCTGCAGGTCCTTGGGCAGCTTGTCCCACGCGGCTTTGTTGATCAGCAATTCGGAAACGGTCGCAGTTTCGTGCCAACCGGTGGTGTAGTAAAACTTCGCCGCCTTTTGCAATCCGAGCCGCCGATCCTGATACGGGCCCACGAATTCCGCCGCGTCAATGACGCCGCGCTCGAGCGCCGGAAAAATTTCACCGCCGGGCAGCAGCTTCACATCCACGCCGAGCGTCGCATAGACCTTGCCGGCGAGACCCGGGATGCGCATCTTCAGGCCTTTGAGATCGCTCACCGTCTTGATTTCTTTCTTGAACCAGCCCGTCATCTGTACGCCGGTGTTGCCGCAGGGAAACGCGACCATGCCGAACGGCGCATACACCTCATGCCACAGCGCGATGCCGCCGCCGTCGTAGAGCCAGCCGTTCATGCCTTGGAAATTCAGGCCGAAAGGCACCGCCGTAAAATATTGCGCAGCGAAGGTTTTACCGGTCCAGAAATAACTGTTGGCATGGTTCATTTCCACGGTACCTGAGCGCACCGCATCGAACCCTTCGAGCGCGGGTATCAGTTCGCCGGCACCGTAAACCTGGATTTTGAGTCGCCCGCCGGACATTTCTTCGATCCGCTTGGCGAGATCGGTTGCGCTGCCGGGGCCGTCCATATAAAACGGCGCCCCTTTTGGGTACGCGCTGGTCATCTTCCAGCTGTAAGTCTGCTGCGCGCGCGCGATCATTGGAAAACCGGCAATCGCGGCGCCGGTCGCTGCCACCGCCCCACTCTTCAAGAATTTTCTGCGGTCGTTGCTCATATAGCCTCCCATTTTTAAAACGGTTATCGGGGCGCCGCTAGACGCTACTCCCAAAGCATTGTCCAGCGCAATGACCGGGCTCAACAACAGCCGCGCGTTGAACGGCGACTTGGTCGTTCGTTCGAACGCGCGCAATTGAATCCGCGCAACGCGTCGGATTCAATAGGTCTTATAAGCGAGATATTTGCCGCTCATGACGATGTTCACGCGGTCGCCCTTGGGGTCCGGCTCGCGCGTGAGATCCATCTTGAAATCGATCGCGCTCATGATGCCGTCGCCGAACTCTTCATGAATCAGCTCCTTGAACGTGGTGCCGTAAACGCTCACGAGCTCGTAGAAGCGGTAAATCAGCGGGTCCGTCGGCACCGCGGTCGGCAGCGATCCCTTATACGGCACCTGCTGCAGCAACAGCACAGCGTCCGCCGGCAGGCCTAAGAGCTTGCCGGCCGCCTTCGCCTGCTGCTTGGTCATCTGCATCTGGCCCAGCAACGCGGCCGTCGTCCATTCCTTGCTCTGCCCGACGGCCTTGGCGACCTTCGCCCACGACAACCCCTTCTTGATTCTCGCCATGACGACGAGTTCAGTGACCTGCGCGCGATTTACGATGTCCATTCTTATGCCTCCCGGTTAAAAATAATTGCGCTTATCGCACTTCAATTGCGGATGCCGATTACCGCGGCGCTCGTTGCGGCGCGCGGCACCGCGAGCGACACCGGAATCACCGGCGAGTCGACCGCTAGGCCCGGCGTGACCTGCGGCGGATGACGGGGGTCATAATCCGCGGGCGGGCGCTCGGTGAATTCCTTCGAGCGGCTGACCAGAAAATCGACCAGGTGGTTGCGAATCGCGTAGTACTGCGGGTCCTTGTGGATGGTGTTGCGGCTGCGGTCGCGCGGCAGCGTATTGACCACGATCTCGGCGATGCGCGCGTCGGGGCCGTTGGACATCAGCAGAATCTTGTCGGCCAGCAGGATCGCCTCGTCGACGTCGTGCGTGATCATGAACACGGTCTGATGGGTAGCCGCGCAAATTTTCAGGAGCTCGTCCTGAATCACGCCGCGCGTCAGCGCATCGAGCGCGCCGAACGGCTCGTCGAGCAGCAGCATCTTGGGCTCGATCGCAAACGCGCGCGCAATGCCGACCCGTTGCTTCATGCCACCCGACAACTCCGCGGGCTTCTTGTGCTCGGAACCGGTCAGGCCAACGAGGTCGAGATAGCGCTGACAGATCTCGTCGATTTTGGCGCGGCTCGCGTCGCGCCAGCGCGACTTCACCGCGAATTCGACGTTCTTCTTGGCGGTCAGCCACGGCATCAATGCGTGCCCCTGGAACACGACGCCGCGATCGAGACTGGGTCCGGCGACCTCGCGACCGGCCATGATCACGACACCAGCGCTCGCTTCGTCCAAACCCGCCAGGATATTGAGGATAGTCGATTTGCCGCAGCCTGAATGGCCGACGATACAGACGAACTCGCCTTTATCGATTTCGAAATGCACCTGGTCGAACACGACAAACGGCGCGCCGCCGCGCGGCGGCGCAAACGATTTGGACAAGCCTTCGACTCTCAGAAATTCCATGGCCGCGCCACCTTACTCGGGATACGTGACGGCGCGCGCCAGGCGCGCGAGGATCTGGTCGAGGAGCATGCCAACCAGGCCGATCAGCAGGATCGCGCACAGGATGTTGCTGATCGACAGGTTGTTCCATTCGTTCCAGACGAAATAGCCGATGCCGGTGCCGCCGACCAGCATTTCCGCCGCGACGATCACGAGCCACGCGATGCCGACCGAGATCCGCATGCCGGTCATGATGGTGGGCGCGGCAGCCGGCAGCACGACCTGGAACGCCTTGCGCATTGGCGACACCTCGAGCGTGCGCGCGACATTGAGCCACTCGCGCCGGACCGCCGACACGCCGAACGCGGTATTGATCAGCATCGGCCACAACGAGCAGATGAAGATCACGAATATCGACGAGGTCGCGCTGTCCTTGATCGTGTACAGCGCGAGCGGCATCCACGCGAGCGGTGAAATCGGCTTCAGCACCTGAATGAATGGATCGAACGCGCGGTACAGCAGCGGCGACATGCCGATCAGGAAGCCGAGCGGGATTGCGACGAGCGCGGCAAGCCCGAAGCCGAGCATCACGCGGCCGATCGAATACGCGATCTGGATGCCGATGCCCTGGTCGTTGGTGCCGCGCACGTAAAACGGATCCTTGACGTGCTCCCACATTTTGAGCCCGACGTCTTTCGGCGACGGCATCGCGGATTTTTGCCCGCTGGCTGCGGCGGACCCAAGCATCTTTGCGTATTCGGTGTCGGCGGCCTGCTCGCCGCCGCCCGGCCGCGTCGCGACCTGCCAGATCGCGAGAAACAGCGCGAACATCAGGATCGACAGCAACGCGGACGCCAAACGGCCCGAACGCGGCATCGCTTTAGCTCCTCTTGATCGCAAAGCTCTCGATATAGGCGTCCGGTTTGGCCGGGTCGAATTCCTTGCCCATTACGGAGAATTTCTTGCTGGTCGTCGCCGGCGGCTTCAGACCCGCTTCTTTCATGATTTTGGTTGCATCGGTGGCCAGGAAAACTTCGCGCGCGACCTTCGCATAGTCGATGTTGCCCTTGACCTGGCCCCAGCGTTTCATCTGGCTCATGATCCAGATCGCAAACGATTGCCACGGAAACGGATCGAAGTCGATGCGGTTGGGCACTTTCAGTATGTTGCCCAGACCGTCGGCGTAGTTGCCCGTCAATACCTGCTCGACGACCGTCACCGGCTGGTTCAGAAAATTGACCGGCGCAATCGCCTCCGCGATCTGCTTGCGGTTTTCGGGTTTCGCCGCGTACGCGGTCGCGTCGACGATCGCTTTCAACAGCGCGCGATAGGTGTTGGGATTCGTAGTGACGAATTCCTTGCTCGCGGCGAATGCGCAGCAGGGATGCCCGTCCCACAATTCCTTGGTCAGCACGTGGATGAATCCCACGCCGTCATAGACCGCGCGCTGGTTGACCGGATCGGGTGCCAGAAAACCGTCGATATTGTCGGCGCGCAAGTTCGCGACCATCTCGGGCGGCGGCACCGAGCGGATCTGGACATCTTTATCCGGATCGATGCCGTGCTCCGCGAGGTAATACCGGAGCAGGTAGTTGTGCATCGAATAATCGAACGGCACCGCGAACTTGAAGCCCTTCCATGTCTTCGGGTCGCGCTTGTCTTTGTGCTTGACCGACAGCGTAATCGCCTGCCCGTTGATGTTCTCGATGGCCGGCACCGTATAGGGAATCGGGTTGGAGCCGACACCCAGCGTGATCGCCAGCGGCATCGGCGAGAGCATGTGCGCGGCGTCGTATTCCTTGTTGAGGGTCTTGTCGCGGATGACCGCCCAGCCGGCGGTTTTGACGACGTCTACGTTCAAGCCCTGGCGCGCATAAAAGCCCATCGGCAGCGACATGATGATGGGCGTCGCGCAGGTGATGGGGATAAAGCCGATTTTAACCGACTGCTTTTCGAGCTTGCCGCTTTGCGCGAACGCTTCCTTTGCGGCGCCGAGCGGGAAAAACGTCGAGATCGCGGAGAGCGCGGTGCCCGCGCCCACGGCGCGCAGGAAACGGCGGCGCATTTCATCGTGGGGAAATAGCGCGCGCATGACCGCCGATTCGACCACCCTTGCATGCAGCGCTTCACTGCCACTCTCGAGCGAGCAGGCTTCGACTGCCGCGTCGTGCTCGGCCGGCGTTGCATGAGCCCCGCAGGCACATCCCGCCGACAGCTCGACGTTCGGGTCGTACGGGTTCTTGAAGCCGGACATGGTGGTCTCCCCTTATTTTGGTCGTTCTGCTATCAGCAGGATGCATACCAGCGCAAGCCGCGGCGCCGCCACGCACGATCAGCGAACTGTTTTCATTGGCGAATCCGGCTTGTCTATGCGGCCGGAATATCCGCCGTGGTTCAGCGTGGACGTGCATGTCGCACGCAATTAGTGCGGCGCGCACCCGAATCGGGCATGCAGGTAGTCCTTTGGGAACTCAACCGCTAAAATTGCACGATGACGTTGCGCACTAGTGCTTTATTGGCGGCCCTGCCGCTGACTTTGCTGCTCGCCAACTGCGCGCAAAACCCCGTGTCCGGTCGCGCGAATTTCGTAACGATGTCGGAATCGCAGGAAGTTCAGGTGGGCCGCCAGGAAGACGCCAAAGTGCGCGAGGAATACGGCGTTTTCGACGACACGGCGCTGCAGAAGTATGTGAATGACATCGGCCAGCGGCTCGGCAAAGCCAGTCATCGCCCACAGCTGCAATACAGCTATGTCGTCGTCGATTCCCCCGAAATCAACGCGTTCGCGCTGCCGGGCGGCTACATCTACATCACTCGCGGCATCCTCGCCTATTTGAATTCCGAGGCCGAACTCGCGGCGGTGCTCGGTCACGAAACCGGCCACGTGACCGCACGCCACAGCGTGCAACAGATGAGTGCCGCGACTGCCGCGGGCGTCGGGGCAACGCTGCTCGGCATTTTCGTGCCGGTCTTGCGCAACCAGGCCGGCGACACCGCGATCAACCTGCTCGGCAATGCGCTCTTGTCGGGATACGGCCGCGAACACGAGTTGGAGGCCGACCGGCTCGGCGCTGAATACCTGTATCGCACCGGCTACGATCCGCAGGCGATGATCAAGGTGATCGGCGTGCTGAAGAACCAGGAACTGTTCGATGCGGAAATGGCGAAATCCGAAGGCCGCCAGCCGCGCAGCTATCACGGCGTTTTTGCGTCCCACCCGGACGCGGACAAGCGCCTGCAGGAAGTGGTCGGCGAAGCGGGTCGCATCCCGCCCGGCAGCGGCCGCGTCAATCAGGATGAATTTCTGCGCGCAATCGACCACCTGCCATACGGCTACAGCGAAAGCCAGGGCTTCGTGCGTAACTTCACCTTTTATCACCGCGAACTCGGTTTCGCGCTCAAATTTCCCGACGCCTGGCGCATCACCAATCACCGCGATCGCGTGTCGGCGGTCAACCGCAGCGCCGACGTGCTGATCGAGATGCGGCTGGCCGGCCGCGCGCAGGGTGCGCCGGCCGATGTGTTGCGCAAGGCGGTCGGTGGCGCGCGCGACGTCGCCGCGACGACCATCAACGGGCTGGCCGCGGCCACCACGACGACGATCGTGCGCGGCTACCCGACGCGCGCCGCCGTGATTTTTCTCGGCAAGAATGCGTATCTGGTCGGCGGCCAGGCGAAGACCGACACCGCGCTGCCCCCAGCGCTGCCGCTGATCGATGCTACGATAGCGAGCTTTCACGCCATGTCCGACACGGAGCGCAAATCGGTGCGGCCGCTGACGCTGCGCATCATCAACGCGCCGCCCGGCGCGACATTCGCCGAACTGGCGCGCACTTCGCCGCTAGGTAAAAATGCGCTCGCGCATTTGCGCTTGCTGAACGGTCTTTATCCGAACGGCGAGCCGGCGGCGGGCCAGGCCCTGAAAATCATCGAATAATGAATCCGCTCTCGACACTCGATCTCACCGAATGGGACCCCGCGCTGCCAACCGAGGCGGCAGCCGCGGCCACTGCTGCGCTTGAAAGCGGCAATGTGCTCTACATGCCGCAGCTCCGCTTCGCGCTGGCCGCCAGCGAGCAACGGTTTCTGTCGCCCCAGTGGCTCGAAGGCACCGCGAAGAACGTGAGCTACGATCCGCGCGTGGCGGCCATCGCGCACACTTCAGCCGCGGGCGACGACCGCGCGCAACTGACGCAGTTAATGGCGCGCTATGCGCAGCACGCGCACGCGCTCGTTGCCAGCGTCTGTCCGCATTACGGGGACCAATTGCGCTACGGGCTCACGAGCTTCCGCCCGGTGGAAACGCGCGGCCGCGAGACCTCGCGCAAAAAGGACGACCGGCGGCTGCACATCGACGCGTTTGCGTCGCGTCCCAACCAGGGGCTGCGCATCCTGCGCGTGTTCAGCAACATCAATCCCCGCGGCGAATCGCGCGTATGGGAAATCGGCGAGCCATTTGACGCCATGGCGCGGCGCTTCGCGCGCCGCGTGCCGCCGCAATGGCCGGGCAGCGCATGGCTGCTGGAGAGCCTGCGAATCACCAAGGGACGCCGCAGCGCCTACGATCACATCATGCTGAACCTGCACGATACGGCGAAACTCGACGACGACTATCAGCGCGCCACCGAGCGCACGCGCTGCGAGTTTCCCGCGCATTCCACCTGGATCGTCTTCACCGATCGCGTGATGCACGCGGCGCTTGCGGGCCAGTTCCTGCTCGAACAAACGTTTTATCTGCCGGTCGCGGCGATGCGCGACGCGAGCCGCGCGCCGCTGCGGATTCTGGAAGACATCTATCAGCGCCGGCTCGCGTAAACTGCGGGTTGCCCGAACAATGACAAGAAGCGCGCGACCCGACCATGCCAGCTAGCGCCGCCCCTAACGGTCCCCGGCAGCCGATTCCCTTAAGCTGGGTGTTGGTGCTCGCCGCCGCCTGGATATTGCCGGGCCTGATCGGCCACGATCCGTGGAAACCCGACGAGGCCTATACGTTCGGCCTCATTTACAACGCGCTGAACGGCGGCGACTGGGTCGTGCCGATGCTCGCCCACGAGGCGTTCATGGAAAAGCCGCCGCTCTTCTATTGGAGCGCCGCGGCCGTCGCCTCGCTGTTGTCGCCGCCGTTCGCGCTGCACGACGCGGCGCGGCTCACGACCGGCCTATACATGGCGATCACCTTCGCCTTCGTCGGCGGTGCCGCGCACGAACTCTACGGCAAGCAGCGCGGGCGGATCGCGGCGCTGATGCTGATGGGCTGTCTGGGCATCCTGATCCGCAGCCACCAGCTCATCACGGACATTTCGCTGCTGACGGGATTTGCCGCGGCGTTATACGGTTTCGCGCTTGCGCTCCGGCGTCCGGCGCTCGGCGGCTTCTGGCTCGGCACCGGCGTGGGCATCGGCTTCATGTCGAAGGGGCTGCTCGCGCCGGGCGTCTTCGGCATTATCGCGATTCTGCTGCCGCTGTTCGCGGCGTGGCGCACGCGCAATTACGCGATCTGTCTCGCGGTGGCCGCGCTGGCCTGCGCGCCGTGGCTCTTGATCTGGCCGCTGACGCTCTATTACCGGGCGCCGGCGCTGTTCTACGAATGGCTGGTCATCAATAACTTCGGGCGCTTTCTCGGCACCAATGAAATCGGCCCGCCGGCCGACACCGCGCACTATCTGCGCATCCTGCCCTGGTATGCGCTGCCCGCGCTGCCGCTCGCTGCGTGGGCGCTGTGGCGCACCCCGTTCAAAGGACTAGCGGCGCCGGCCTGCGCACTGCCGCTGACTGCGTTCGCGGTCATCTTCAGCGTGTTGAGCGCATCGGCGGACGCGCGCGAGCTCTACGCGTTGCCGCTGGTGTTGCCGCTCGCGCTGCTGGCGACGCCGGCGACCGACACGTTGCGGCGGGGCGCTGCCAACCTGATTTACTGGTTCAGCCTGATGGGCGGCGGCGTATTCCTCGTCACCGCCTGGTTTTATTGGGGCGCGCTCGAATTGAGCGTGCCGCCGAAACTGCACGACCATCTGCTCGATTTGCAGCCGGGCTACGAGACGGGCTTCAAATGGCTGCCGTTCGTGCTCGGCGCGCTGTATACCGCGGGCTGGCTCGTGCTGCTGGCGCGGCTCGCGAAAACGCGCGAGCGGCCCGTGGTCGCGTGGGCGGCGACGATGACGATGATCTGGGGCCTGCTCGCCATTCTGTTCGTCGGCTGGATCGACGCCGGCAAGAGCTACCGCGCGATGATCGCCGACATGCAAAAAGCGCTGCCGCCGAAATACCAGTGCATGGCGAGCCTGAATCTGGGCGAGCCGCAGCGCGCGATGCTGCACTATTTCGCGGACATCATAACCTGGCGTATTGATGTGCCGGGGCGCCTGCGCGCAGACTGCGATTTCATGCTCGTGCAAGGCGTGGCCAGCGAAGAGCACGTGCCGCTCGGTCCGTGGCAAAAAGTCTGGGAAGGCGCGCGTCCGGGCGACAAGCTCGAACGCTACCGCCTCTATCAGCGCGTCCAGGCCAAAGGAAAAAAAACCTGAACCGGATTTGCTATACCCGTAAAAATACGTAAACCACAGTCATGACTAAAGAGGAGCAATGATGGGCGACTACCAGGAACGCTACAAGCGCGGCATGAAGCTGCTCAAGAAAATGGGGCGCGAGCACCTGATGCTCGAGCAGAAGGCGCTGTGTCCCGACATGTACGAGATTTCGGTCGGCCACCTGTTCGGCGACATCTGGGCGCGGCCGGGACTGAGCCTGCGCGACCGCCAGCTCGTGACGCTCGCCGCCAACATCGCGCTTGCGCGCGCGACCGGCAACTACTCGCACTACCGCAGCGCCCAGCACATCGGCATCACCAAGCAGGAAATCTGCGAAGTGATCCTGCAGGTCGGGCATTACGCCGGCTGGCCGACGCTGTCCAACGCGGTCCGCCAGTTCACCGCCGTGCTGAAGGAAGACGCCGCGAACAAGAAGAGCAAGAAAAAGCGCAAGTCCAAGCTGGTTTAGCCGCGAGAACGACCCTATGGCCCGATATTGCAACAGCGCATGTGCGGCCGCCATGGCGCTCGCGACCACGGGTCTCGCATTCGCTCAAGCGCCACCGCCGTCGCGCACCGTGCCTGGCGACTACCCGAGTAAACCGATACGCATGATCGTGCCGTCGGCCCCGGGCGGTGGCACCGACATCGTCGCCCGCGTCGTCGGGCAGGGACTCAGCGATGCGTGGGGGCAGACCGTCGTGGTCGATAACCGCGGCGGCGCGGGCGGCACGGCGGGCGTAACCGTGGCCGCCAAGGCTTCGGCGCCCGACGGCTATACCCTGTTGCTCGGCAGCAACGGCCATCTCTCTTTTGCGCCCGCGATCAATCGCCATCTTCCGTACGATCCCGCAAAAGGACCTCGCGCCGGTGTCGCTGGTGGCGCAACAACCGTTTGTGGCGGCGGTCCATGCAGGCATGCCGGTGGCGTCGATGAAAGAATTCATCACGTATGCGAAGAGCCGTCCCGGCGCCATCACGTACGGTTCGGGCGGCAGCGGCTCGGCCTCGCATTTGGGCACCGAGCTCCTGATGCTCACCGCGGGGTTCTCGATGTTGCACGTGCCTTACAAGGGCACCGGTCCCGGCGTGGCCGCGCTGCTGTCGGGCGAACTGCAGTTTCTGCTGGCTGGTCTCGCAACCGTCATGCCGCACGCCCGGAGCGGAAAAATCAAGGCGCTCGCCGTCACGGGAGCGACGCGCTCGAAAGTCGCGCCGGAAGTGCCGACGGTCGCCGAAGCCGGCGTGGCGGGTTACGAATTTGTGGTGTGGTACGGGGTGATGGTTCCGGGCGGCACGCCCGCGGCCATCGTCGCGAAGATCAACGCCGAAATCGTGAAAGTGCTGCGCTCGCCCGCGACGAACGAACGCTATGCCGCCGCCGGCCTCGAGGCCGTCACCAACTCGCCGGCCGAATTCGCGGCGCAGCTGAAGCAGGAAATTCCCCGCTGGCAGCAAGTCGTGAAGGCCGCCAATATCCACGTTGAATGACGACCGACGTGTCGTTGTCCCGGCGTGCAGCGCGACGCGAATGCGCGAAATTTTTCGCCCTGTGCCGCTGTCCTAGAATCAGCCATGACCGACACCATCCGACGCTTTCTGTTCGAGCACGCGCCGGTGCGCGGCGAAATCGTTCACCTCGATGCCACGTGGCGCGCGGTGTTGAGCCGTCACGATTATCCGCCGCCCGTGCGCGCGCTGCTCGGCGAGATGATGGCCGCTGCGGCGCTGCTGACCGCGACCCTCAAGTTCGGCGGCACGCTGATCATGCAGATCCAGGGCAGCGGGCCCGTGCAGTTGCTGGTGGTCGAGTGCACGAGCGACCATCACATGCGGGCGACCGCCAAATGGTCGCAGCTGCCGGCGAACGGTGATCTGCGCACGCTCGTCGGCGACGGCAAATTTGCAATTACGCTCGACCCTGGCCAGGGCCGCACTGGATATCAGGGGGTCGTCGCGCTCGAGGGCGCGAGCGTAGCCGCGGCGCTCGAGTCCTACATGGCGCGCTCGGAGCAGATCGAGACGCGCTTGTGGCTCGGCACCGGCTTCGAGCACGCGGCCGGTCTGCTGCTGCAAAAATTGCCCGAGGGAGGGGCTGCCGACGCCGATACGTGGCAACGCGCGACGCTGCTGGCGGCGTCTCTCACGCCAGAGGAGCTGGTCGCGCATGACGCACCCACCCTGCTGCGACGGCTATATTCTGCGGAAGACATCCGCTTGTTCAAGCCGCGGCCGGTCGCATTCCGCTGCACGTGCTCGCGCGAACGCGTGACCTCGATGCTGCATATGCTCGGCCGCGCCGAAGTTGACAGCATCGTAGCCGAGCGCGGCGAGGTCGAAGTCAACTGCGAATTCTGCAATCAGCGCTACCGTTTCGACGGGGCCGCGGTCGTGGCGCTCTTCGAGCCGGGGCCGGCCGCCGCGCGGGCCACCCGCCACTGACGCGCATTCTCGACTGAGCGGGCGGATTCTCGACACCCGCGGGGGGTGGGCGTAAAATCATGCCCCCCACGTCCCTTATTGGCCCAAGGGCACTCCGCCTGCGGCGCAATCAACGGTTTGAAGGAGAGCATTATGAGCAACGAACGCGAAGTTGTCGTTTTGAGCGGCGCCCGCACGGCCATCGGTGATTATGGCGGCGCACTGAAGGATCTCGCCCCGACGGAACTCGCCGGGCAGATCATCCGCGAGGCGGTTAAGCGCGCCAAAGTTGATCCCAAGGCCGTCGGCACCATGGTGCTCGGCAACGTAATCCACACCGAAGCGAAGGACATGTACGTGTCGCGCGTTGCCTGCATCAAGGCGGGCTTGCCGCAGGAAACCACGGCGCTTACCGTCAACCGCCTGTGCGGCAGCGGCCTGCAGGCCATTATCAGCGCGGCGCAGATGATCAAGTTGGGCGATGCCGACGTCGCGGTAGGAGCCGGCGTGGAGTCGATGAGCCGCGGCGGCTACCTGATGCCGACCCTGCGCTGGGGCCAGCGCATGAACGATGGCGGCGTCGTCGACATGATGGTCGGCGCGCTGACCGATCCGTTCGAAACCGTGCACATGGGCATTACCGCCGAAAACATCGCCGCTCAATGGAAAATCGGCCGCGAGCAGCAGGACGAGTTCGCGGTCGAAAGTCACCGCCGCGCGATCAACGCGATCGAAAAAGGCTATTTCAAGGACCAGATCATGCCGGTCGAGCTGAAGACGCGCAAAGGCACGACGATATTCGACAAAGACGAGCATCCGCGCGCCGATGCCACGCTCGAGGGCATGGCGAAATTGCGCGCGGTGTTCAAGAAAGACGGCTCGGTTACGGCCGGCAACGCGTCGGGAATCAACGACGGCGCGGCGGCAATCGTGATGATGGAGAAATCGGCGGCTGAAAAACAGGGCTTGAAGCCGATGGCGCGCCTGGTGTCGTATGGACTCGCGGGCGTCGACCCGAAAATCATGGGCATCGGGCCGGTACCAGCATGCAAAATCGCACTCGACAAGGCGGGCCTGAAAGTGAGCGACATGGACGTGATCGAGGCCAACGAGGCGTTTGCGGTGCAGGCGATGGCGGTGGCGTGCGATCTCAAGTTCGACTCGAAAAAAACCAATCCCAACGGCGGGGCAGTCGGACTCGGCCATCCAATCGGCGCCACCGGCGCGCTGCTGACCGTCAAGGCGCTTTACGAGCTCGAGCGCATCGGCGGCAAATACGCGCTGGTCACGATGTGCATCGGCGGCGGCCAGGGCATCGCCGCCGTGTACGAGCGCATGCACTGAGTTCCGAGAGGCGTAGTGCGATAGGGGTGAGGCGGCAAAAGCACACGACACTACTGGCCGCTTCACAAGTCGAGAAAAAGCACGCGGCAGCAACGCGTGCTTTTTTTGTCTCCGGATGGGTAACAATTACACGCCGCAGCGTACAGTAACGCGCAATTTGACGTCATGCCCACGAAGTTAGGCAGCCCCCCCGAAAGCCAGTAAAATTATCGCTTCGACGCGGCGTGCGCGCCGATAGCGCTATGTCTTCCCTCTCCTCATCCTGCGCGTGGCTCGCGCTTAAATCGCATCGCGACAATTTCGCGGGCACGCACCTGACTGAGCTGTTCGCGGCCGACCCGCAGCGCTTCGAGAATTTCTCGCTGCGGGCGGGCGACATGCTGCTCGATTATTCCAAAAACCTGGTCAGCGCCGAAACGATGCAGTTGCTCGTCGCGCTCGCGCGCGAGCGCGGCCTCGGCGACGAAATCCAGCGCCTGTTCAACGGCGAAAAAATCAACGTAAGCGAGAATCGCGCGGTGCTGCACACGGCGTTGCGCGACACGGTGCCGGTGATGGTCGACGGTGTGGATGTCATGCCGCAGATCCAGGCCACGCTCGCTCGCATGCGCGAATTCGCCGACGGCGTGCGCGACGGCTCGATCGCCGGCCGCGGCGGCCGCAAATTCACCGACGTAATCAACATCGGGATCGGCGGCTCTCACCTGGGCCCGGCGCTGGCGACGCAGGCGTTGGCGCCCTATGCCGGCGACGGCCCGCGCGTGCATTACGTTTCCAATGTCGATGCCGCAGCCGTGCAGCGCACGCTGGCCGGCCTCGATCCCGCCAGCACGCTCGCAATCGTCGAGTCGAAAACGTTTACCACGATCGAAACTCTGACCAACGCGAAAATGGTGCGCGAGTGGCTGCAGTTGCCGGCACAGGGCGCGGCGGGCAATCAGCTCGTTGCGGTTACCGCGAACACGCGGCTTGCCGGCGAATTCGGTGTCGCGCCGCACCTCGTGTTTCCCTGCTGGGACTGGGTCGGCGGGCGCTATTCACTATGGTCGGCGATGGGCTTGCCCGTGGCACTGGCGGTCGGTATGGACAATTTCGAGAAGCTCTTGCGCGGCGCGCGCGACATGGACGCGCATTTCCGCGATTCGCCGTTTGAGCGCAGCATGCCTGTCGTGCTGGCGTTGCTCGGCATCTGGTACAACAATTTTTTCGGCGCCGCTTCGCACGCCATCCTGCCGTACGACGAATCGCTCGCGCTGCTGCCCGCGCACCTGCAGCAACTCGATATGGAATCGAGCGGCAAGCGCGTGACCCGCGACGGCGAAAAGGTCGATTGCGACACCGGCATGATCATATGGGGCGCGACCGGAACGAACGCGCAGCATTCGTTTTTCCAGCTGCTGCACCAGGGCACGCGGCTGGTGCCGGCCGATTTCATCGCGGCGTGCGAACCGCAGCATGGCGCGGCCGCATCGCATGCCATTTTGCTGGCCAATTTTTTCGCGCAAACCGCCGCGCTGATGAACGGCGCGCCGCAGGAGGGATTTCCCGGCAACCGGCCGAGCAATTCGATCCTCGTGCAAAAACTGACGCCGCGGGCGCTGGGCATGCTGTTGGCGCTCTACGAGCACAAGGTATTCGTCCAGAATACAGTGTGGGGCATCAATGCGTTCGACCAGCCGGGCGTCGAACTCGGCAAGCGCCTGGCGACGCGCATCCTGCCGCACGTGGACGCGAAGCCGCCGCCGGGCGCCTACGATGCGTCGACCACGGGGCTCATCGCGTTCTACCAGGCCAATCGCCGCGGTTGAAACCTGTCTCGCTTTATTTTGCGGCGTATTTTCTGATCAGCACCGAGGAGAACCGGCATGAACGAAGAAGTTTTCAACATGAGCATCCGCAAATTTTTAAAAACTGTCGGCGTACGCTCGCAGTCCGAAATCGAGCACGCCGTCGCCGCGGCAATCGCGGCCGGCAAGCTGAAAGGGAAAGAAACTTTTCCCGCGCGCATGCAGCTCAAAATCGACGCGATCGGCCTCGATATCACGCTCGACGGCGAAATCAAGCTGGAGTGAAAACGGGATCGGCTACTGCCGCAGGATCAGCTGATCGCCACGCTGCGTGAACTCGACGCGCTTCAAGAAACTCATGCCCAGCAGCACGAAATCCGCATCCAGGCCGTCGGACATCACGGCGCCGACATCGGTGAGCTCGAGCGGGCCCAGGCGCACGCGCGCAAGCCGCGTCTGATAGCCGGGTGCGGCGCCGTTCGCCGTCTGCAAAGTGACCGCGGCGCCGCGCTTCAAGTCAAGTTCCCGCCCCAATGCGAGCGGCAACGCGACCGAAGTGGCGCCCGTATCCAGCAGGAAGGTCACGCGCCTGCCGTTGATTTCGCCGTCGGCGACGTAGTGACCCGCGCGATTGCGCGTGAGCGTCAACTCGCCGCGCTGCACGTCGATTACGCTCGCCGGGTTCGGATTGGCCTCGCGCGCCTGCCAGTCGCTGAAATACCAGTAGAGCCCGCCCAGGATCAGCACCCAGGCGATCCCAAGCATGATCTTGCCGCCGCGGAGGAAGGGATTCATAGGGCGGGAGGCGTAAGGCGTGAGGGGTGAGGCGATTAAATCTGGTTTGCACGAGGCCGCGGTAGGCCTTTCCCCCTCACGCCTGACGCCTCCCGCCTCACAGCTTTAAAAAATGCTCGCGGTAATACTTGAGTTCGTCGATCGACTCGTAAACGTCAGCCAGCGCCTCGTGGCGGCCATGCTTGGTCATGCCCGCTGCGAGCTCGGGCTTCCAGCGCCGCATCAATTCCTTCAGCGTGCTGACATCCAGATTGCGGTAATGAAAATAGGCTTCGAACGCGGGCAGGTATTTGACCATGAAGCGCCGGTCCTGGTGCACCGAATTGCCGCACAGCGGCGACACGCCCGCCGGCACGTGCTGCTTTAAGAATTCGACGAGTTGCGCGTCCGCGTCGGCTTCCGTGAGCCGCGACGCCTTTACGCGCTCGATCAGGCCCGATTTGGCATGCGTGCTCTTGTTCCACGCGTCCATCGCGTCGAGCACCGCGGCGGGCTGATGCACGACGATTACCGGCCCCTCGGCGACGGTATTGAGCTGAGTATCGGTAATGACGATCGCCACTTCGAGCACTCTCTCGATCGTGGGGTCGAGACCGCTCATTTCCATGTCGACCCAGATCAGGTTGTTCGAATCGGCTGCCATTGCGCTGTTATTCAATCCGGCTGAACAAAAAGGAACGACATTTTGTCATAGTTCGTCTTCATAGGATAATGTTCACTCCATGCAGACTTTCAGCCTCGTCTTTCTCGCCGCGCTCGCGCTCGCCACCGGCACCAAACTGTGGCTCGCGAGGCGCCATCTCGACCACATACGCCGCCATCGCGACGCGGTGCCCGCCGAATTTTCGAGCGATATCAGCCTCGAGACGCACCGTCACGCGGCGGATTACAGCTGCGCGAAGACGCGCCTGGGCATGCTCACGACCGTTTTCGAAGTCGTGCTGATCCTCGCGCTGACGTTCGGCGGCGCGCTTGCAGTGGCTGTTCGAGCTGACCGCCGGCTGGTTCGAGCCCGGCGTCATGCGCGGCGTGGCTTTGCTGGTGCTGCTCGGTGCGGCCACCAGCGTGCTCGACCTGCCGTTCGCCTGGTACCGCACGTTCGGCATCGAGCAGCGCTTCGGCTTCAACAAGATGACGCCGCGCATGTTCATCGTCGACGCGCTGAAGAACGCGCTGATCGCAGCGGCGCTCGGCATTCCGCTGCTCGCGTGCATCCTGTGGGTGATGGAGCGCGCGGGCGAGCTGTGGTGGCTGTATGCATGGCTGATCTGGGTCGCGTTCAACCTGGTGATCCTGACGGTATATCCGATCTGGATCGCGCCGCTCTTCAACAAGTTCGTGCCGCTCGACGATGCGCAGCTGAAGCAGCGCATCGAGCGCCTGCTCGAGCGCTGCGGCTTCAAGGCCCAGGGGCTGATGGTGATGGACGGCTCGCGCCGCTCGAGCCACGGCAACGCGTATTTCACCGGCTTCGGCAAATCCAAGCGCATCGTATTCTTCGACACGCTGCTGTCGCGGCTGGTGCCGAGCGAGATCGAGGCGGTGCTCGCGCACGAGCTCGGGCATTTCAAGTTGCGCCACGTGGTGAAGCGCATTGCCTGGATATTCACCGCCAGCCTCGCGTTCCTGTGGCTGCTCGCGCAACTCATGAACCAGGGCTGGTTTTATACGGGGCTGAACGTGCAAATGAGCGTGCCGGCGCCGTCGACTGCGATGGCGCTGGTATTGTTTTTCATTGTCATGCCGCAGTTCATATTCCTGCTGCATCCGCTCACGAGCTTTTATTCGCGCAAGCACGAATTCGAAGCCGATCACTACGCCGCGCAGCACGCGTCGGTCGCCGACCTGATCTCCGCGCTGGTCAAGCTGTACAAGGACAACGCGGCGACCCTGACGCCCGACCCGCTGCATTCGATGTTTTACGATTCACATCCGCCCGCGACGCTGCGCATCGCGCGCCTGAAAAATTCGTGAGCAACGAAACCCCGCATGGCCGCCGCCGATCTCGCCGCTAAAAAGTGCAAGCCATGCGAAGGCGGCGTGTCACCGTTGAAGCCGCCGGAAATCGCTGCTCTGCTCGGCCAGCTCGACGGCTGGCAATTGCGCGACGGCGTCATTACCAAAACCTACGAATTCAAGAATTATTACCAGACGATGGCGTTCGTCAACGCGGCGGCCTGGGTATCGCATCGCGAGGACCACCATCCCGACATGACCGTCGGCTACAGCAAGTGCACCGTCAATTACTCGACTCATGCGATCAACGGGCTGTCAGAAAACGACTTCATCTGTGCGGCGAAGCTCGACGCGCTGTTTGCCTTATGACAGCGCGGCGCATCGTAGATCTGAAGTCGTTTCGGCGCAGGCTAACATCTGCAGCGCATGTTAAAGCAAGCCTCCGGCGTGCCGGCCGTAGCCAAAACGACTTCATCTGTGCGGCCAAGCTCGACGCGCTGTTCACGTTTTGAGCCGCCCCGGTAAAAAAGCCGGCACTCCCACCCACGGAGGAACGGTAGTCGCGAGCTTTGGCCGGCAATTCACGGTCGAGCTGGCGGATGGCACGCTGATCCCCTGCGTAACGCGCGGCAAACGCACCGATCTCGCGTGCGGCGACCGCGTGTCGGTGGCGATGACTGCCCCCGATCAAGGTGTCATCGAATCGATCGCGCCGCGCGCGTCGCTTTTTTACCGTTCCGACGTGCAGCGTGAAAAACTGATCGCCGCCAATGTCACGCAAATCGTGATCGTACTCGCGGTAGCGCCGCCTTTCCATGGGGAACTCCTCGACCGCTGCCTGGCCGCCGCCGAGGAAGCGCGCATCCCCGCGTTGTTGGCGCTGAACAAAATGGACCTGGCGGGCGCGCCGGACGCACTGCAGGCGCTCGACCTGTATCGCGGGCTCGGATACGCCGTGCTGCCGCTCGCGGCAAAAATCGACATCGTGCCGCTGCGCGAACGGCTCGCCGGACATTTAAGCGTGCTGGTCGGCCAGTCGGGCATGGGCAAGTCGACGATCATCAACCGGCTGCTGCCCGACGCGGCCGCGCGCGTGGGCGAATTATCGGCGGCGCTGGGCAGCGGACGGCATACGACGACCTATGCACGGCTCTACCATCTCGATGCGGCGAGCCACATTATCGACTCGCCGGGTTTGCAGGAATTCGGGCTCGTCCACGTCGCGCCCGAGGACCTCGCGCACGATTTCGTCGAGTTCCGGCCGCACCTGGGCAACTGTAAATTCAACGACTGCAAGCATCTGACCGAGCCGGGATGCGCGATCGCCGCGGCCGTCGAGCGCGGCGAGATCGCGGCGCCACGGCTGGATTCGTATCGCATGCTGGTCGCGCAATTGCTGAAGAAGAGGCAGCGCTGGGAGTGAGGGACTAGCCCGAGCGGGTTGCTCGCTAGAACCAGCGCGGGGTTGGGGATCGCTCGCCTCTAAAACCAGCTCGGGGTCGAGGATCGCTCGCCTAAAACCAGCTCGGGGTCGAGGATCGCTCGCCTAAAACCAGCTCGCGAGGGTCGCCAGCAGGATCAGGAACAGCCAGAGCACGAGCGCGCGCCAGATTAGCCCGACCGCGGCCTGCATGTAGTCGACGTCGGCGTCGTCGCCGTCGCCGAGTTGCGGCCGATAAGCGATGCCGCCCTCCTCATGCAGCACACCGCCGAGCTTGACGCCGAGCGCGCCCGCCGCGGCGGCGAGTAGTATTCCCTGCGCGCGCGCGCGCCAGGACGCCGCCTGTTCGCGCCAGCATTCGATCGCATCCGTAAAGTCGCCGGTCATAGCAAAACTGAATGCCGTCAGGCGCACCGGCAGCCAGTCGATGACTTCATACGCGCGACGAGCGAACTGGCCGAACGCGCCGGAGTCGGCGCCGGCGTCTTGCCCGCTGCCCCAGCGATCCGCCAGCAACGCGGCCAGCCGATAGAGAATTGCGCCGACCGGCCCCAGCACGATGAACCAGGCCATCACGCCGAACACGTGGCGGTGCGAGCGGATGAGGCCCAGCTCGATCGCGACGCGCGCGACCTCCCCCGCTGTCAGTTCGCGTGCCGATTCGCCGCGCCACCAGGTCAGGATCTCTCTCGCGCGCGGCAGATCGCCGGCGCGCAGCGCGAGCATCACGTCGTTGTAGAAATGGCTGAACTGACGAAAGCCGAGCGCCAGATACAGGACGACGATGTTCCACGCGAGCGCGAGCAGGCCGTTGACGTGGCGCGATACGCTGTAGACGATGAACGTGATCAGCGCCACCGGCAAGACCGCCAGCACCCACGAGATAACGCCGTCGCGATACTGGCCAGCGTTGAAGTTTTGCCCGAGGCGGTTGACGTAGCGCGCGAAGGCGACGTACAGGCGGTTGCCCGTGCGCAACGGCCGCCATTGCTCGAGCAGCAGCGCGCCGATCAGCGATAAAAAGGTCATGGCGCCTGCACTGCCGCGGCCGCGCCGTCAGCGACCAGCCGCGCAATCAAGCGCGTCATGTACGCTTGGTCGCCGATGCTGATGAATAGTCGATCGCGACGATCTCCACCTCGGACGGGCCCGCCGGGCGTTGCCACTTCACGGTGTCGCCGACCCGCGCGCCCATCATTGCCTTCGCGAGCGGTGACGCCCAGCTGATGCGGCCGGCCGCGACGTCGGCCTCGTCATCGCCGACGATTTGAAACGTATGGTCCTTGCCCTGCTCGTCGCGGATCGTGACGCGCGCGCCGAAGTGGACTTCGTCGTGCGGCTGGCCGTCCATATCGACCAGCGTCGCACGGTCGATCTGCGCGGTGAAATAGCGGATGTCGCGCTTGATTTCGAGCAGCCGTTGCTTGGCCATGGGCTCGGCGGCGGCGGCCAGCCGCTCGCGCTCGTTTTGCAATTCCTTCAGACGCGCGCGCAACGCTTCCAGGCCGCGCGGCGTCACGTAGTTCGGCGCGGTGCTCAGCGGGCGCTCGGGCAGCTCGGCGGCAGCCGAATCTTCGTCGGATTCTTTGACAAATGCGCGGCTCATGGTTTTTCCAGTTCCGTTATCCGGCAATATCGGCACTACTTTAGATTTCTCAACTCAGACTGTTCAACTCAGACAGCTCAACTATAAGTCAGCCCGCGCTTTTGCTCAATTTCCCGACTTTTCTCCGGGTATGGCCAGCGGACTTGCACCCTCGCGCTGCGACACGCTCTCATATGACCGCCCTGTTGCGCCATCGTTCGCGCAATGGCCCGCACAAGCCGGGGGCAAAATCGAGTGCCGGCCCTACAGCCAGCACGCCTCGTAACCGAGGAATTTCATCAGCTCGTCGCGCCTTTGCATGCTGTCGTTGTAGCCGAGCTTGATCAAAGCGCGGCAGTATTCCTTCTCGAACAGCAGATAGCTCACGAGGTTAGAGCCGCTTTTCTTCAGTGCGCCGACGGTATAGAGCAGCACGCGTATGGTGCGCGGCAACGTGTCGGTGTAATTCAGCGCGATTTTCTCGAGCGCCTCGCTCGGGGAAATCACGCGGAAATCGACTTCATGCAGCGGCATGTTGTTTTTGGCGCGCAAGTCCGACGGCATCATCGACAGCGTGCGATTGATGCGCTGCAGCCGCTCGAGATCGACTTCGAGGCTGTCCAGAAATATGCTGTTCAGGCAATGGCCGGCAATCTGCGCGAGCGAAGGGTACGCCTCCGTCTTGATGCGCTCCTGCTGCTGCGATTGCAGCTGGCGCCCGACGCCTATCACGAACAGGCGATTGGCGCCCAGATGCAGCGCGGGGCTCACGGGCGCGATCTGGCGCATCGAGCCGTCGCCGAAAAACTCGCGGTTGATATGGGTCGCCGGAAAAATGAACGGCAGCGCGGACGACGCCATCAGGTGTTCGAGGCCGATCGTCGCCGGAATGCCGATGCGCCGCGCGCGATGCCACGGATCGAGCCCGGGCACGCCCTGGTAAAAAGTGACCGACTGGCCCGAGGTATAACCCGAGCACGTGATGCTGAACGCGTACAGGTGACCGTCGTCGATGGAACGCTGCACGCCGCTGAAATCAAGCCCGGTGCCCAGCAAATCTGCGAGCGGCGAGTTGTCGAGCAGCGAAATCGGCGTCCGCCGATCGAGGCCGCCGAAGAGCCCGGCCATGATCCACTTGCCGCTGTTGAGGATCACGCCGAGCGGATCGGCGCGGTAGACCTGATGCACGTGAAAATTCTTCCACACGGTCATCAGCTGGCGCACGCCATGCCGGAAATTGCTGGCGTTGGCCGCGAGCACTGTCGCATTGAACGCGCCCGCCGAAGTTCCGCAGATGATGGGAAACGGGCACGGCGCGCCGGGCGGTAGCATTTCTGCAATCGCCCGCAACACGCCGACCTGATACGCCGCGCGCGCGCCGCCGCCCGTCAAGACGAGGCCGACGCGCCCTACCGGCGGCCGATCGCTGCTATCCATCCCTGAATTCCCCCGCCCATGTCCTATATTGCCATACCGCCCCGCGCCGTTGATACGACACGGCCTGCGCCGGCCGTGCCGGCATGGCGCTATTCAGCTGGAACGCCTGCCAATTGCTGCGATAAGCGCTGCAGGATGCCGGCGGTCGCGCCCCAGATATAGCGCCCCTCGTAGGGCATTGCGAGGTAATCGCGCACGCGGCCGTTGAATTCATACCGGCGATATTGGTGGTTGGACGGATCGAGCAGATAGGAGAGCGGGACCTCGAACGCCGAGGCAACTTCGACCGGGTCGAGTTCCAAAGCAAATGGCGGCTCGATCCAGCCGATCACCGGGCTGATCCGGAATCCGGACGGCATATCGTAATCAGGCAGCGCGCCCAGGATGGTCACGCGCTCGCGCGCGAGCCCGATTTCCTCCTCGGCCTCGCGCAACGCCGTTTCTATGCGGTCCTGGTCGCCGCCTTCGACGCGTCCGCCGGGAAAACTGATCTGGCTCGGATGATCTTTGAGATGCGCGGTGCGCTGCGTCAGCAAGACATGCACGTCGTTCTCGCGCGGTATCAGCGGCACCAGCACCGCTGCCAGCATCACCTTTGCGTCCGGCGCCAGGGCGACGACGTGGGTATCGCGCGCGCCGGGCATGACCGCCGGCCGCGCGAGCAGCGCGGAGATATCGTCGCGGGACAGACGCTGGAGTTTGGCTACCATGGGATAAGTTTGCGATCGCGGAAATAGCCGCCGGTGGGCCCGCCGTCGGTCAGAGTCGCCAGCCACACGGGCGTATCCGCGCCTTGCGCGACGGAGCGCGGCGCGCCCGCGCCACCCATGTCCGTCCTGACCCATCCAGGACATGCGGCATTGACGAGTATGTTGCTGCCCTTCGTCTCGGCCGCGACGACGCAGGTGAGCGCATTCAGCGCGGTTTTCGACATGCGGTAGGCGGGTGTGCTGTTGCCCATACCGCTGAACTGGCCGAGCCCGCTCGACAGATTGACGATCCGGCCGTAACGGCACTTCTGCATCAGCGGCAGCAGCGCTTGCGTAACCGCGAGGGCGCCCCACACGTTCACTGCGAACGTTGCGTGATAGGTCGCGAGGGTCGAGTCTAAAAATCGCGTGCCGCGCGGATCGAGCATGACGCCCGCGTTGTTGACCAGCACGTCGATCCGGCCGAATTCATTCTGCATGAATTCAGCCAGCGCGCGAATGGCGCGCACGCTCGTTACGTCGAGCCGGCGGTAGATGACCTGCAGCCCGGCGCTGGTAAGAGTTTTGCATGCGGCTTTGCCTTTCGCGGCGTCGCGACTCGTCAGCACCACGTTCAACCCGGATGCCGCGAGCTGACGGCAGATTTCCAGGCCGATGCCGCGATTGGCGCCCGTGACTACGGCAACGCGCTCGGCGCCCACTGGACTGTGCCGGCGTGCCGTCAGATTTTGCCGACCATTTGTTCGGGCTTGACCCACTCGTCGAACTGCTGTTCGGTCACATGCCCGAGCGCCAGCGCGGAGGCTTTCAGCGTGAGGCCTTTCTTGTGCGCGTTCTTGGCGATCTGCGCGGCCTTGTCGTAACCGATGTGCGGGTTCAGCGCCGTCACCAGCATCAGCGATTCGCGCATCAGCTGCTCGATGCGCACCTTGTTCGCCTCGATGCCCACTGCGCATTGCTCGTTGAAATTGGTGCAGCCGTGCGTGAGCAGGGTCGCGCTGTGCATGAAATTAGTGATGACCAGCGGCCTAAACACGTTCAGCTCGAAATTGCCCGACGCGCCGCCGAAATTGATCGCCACGTCGTTGCCGAACACCTGGCAGCACGCCATGGTCAACGACTCCGACTGCGTCGGATTGACCTTGCCCGGCATGATCGAGCTGCCCGGCTCGTTCTCCGGAATGCTCAATTCACCGATGCCGCAGCGCGGGCCGGACGCCAGCCAGCGCACGTCGTTGGCGATTTTCATCAACGACGCGGCGAGCGTCTTGAGTGCGCCATGCGCATGCACGACGCCGTCGCAGGAAGCGAGTGCCTCGAACTTGTTGGGCGCGGTCACGAACTTCTGCCCGGTATATTTCGCGAGCTCGGCCGCGACCATCACTGCAAACTTCGGATGCGCATTCAAGCCGGTGCCCACGGCCGTGCCGCCCAGCGCAAGCTCGCACAAATGCGGCATGGCGGCGGCCACGTGCTGCAACCCATGGTCGAGCTGCGAGACATAGCCGGAGAATTCCTGGCCGAGAGTCAACGGCGTCGCATCCTGCAAATGCGTGCGCCCGATCTTGACGATTTTCGCGAATTGCTTCGCCTTCTTGTGGAGCGTGTCGCGCAGCCCTTTCACCGCGGGCTTCAGCTCTTTTTCCAGCGCGATCACCGCCGCGACGTGCATCGCCGTCGGAAACGTGTCGTTCGACGACTGGCCCATGTTCACGTCGTCGTTCGGGTGCACGAGGCGTTTCTCGCCGCGCTGGCCGCCGAGGATTTCCGAGGCGCGATTCGCGAGCACTTCATTGACGTTCATGTTGGTCTGGGTGCCGGAGCCGGTCTGCCAGACGACCAGCGGAAACTCCGCATCGTGCTTGCCCGCGAGAACTTCATCGGCGGCCTTGACGATCGCCTGCCCTTTTTTCTTGTCGAGCAGGCCGAGCGCCATGTTGACCACCGCCGCGGCGCGCTTGACCATCACTTGCGCGTATACGACGGCAAGCGGCATGGTTTCGCCGGGAAATTTGAAGTTGATCCGGCTGCGTTGCGTTTGCGCGCCCCACAGGCGCTCCGCCGGCACTTCGATGTCGCCGAATGTATCGCGTTCGATCCTGAATTTCGCCATTGCCGTTCCTTGATTCATCAATAGGTTTTGCCGTACCCGCGAGAAACGTCGTACCCGCTCTAGAACGGCAGCGCGAGATTGCCGCGTTCGGCGCCGACGTCGACTACCGTCAGCGCGGTCATGTTGACGAGCCGGCGCACCGTTGCCGTCGGCGTGACGATGTGCACCGCTTTGGCAGCACCCAGCAGGATGGGTCCGACGGTAATGCCGTCGCCCGCCGCCGTTTTCAGCAGGTTGAATGCGATATTGGCGGCGTCCAGCGTCGGCATGATCAACAGATTGGCGTCGCCCTTGAGCCGCGACGACGGAAACGACTGGTTCCGCACCTCGCCGGAGAGCGCCGCGTCACCGTGCATTTCGCCTTCGACTTCAAGATGTGGAGCGACTTTTTCGATCAGGGCGAGCGCTGCGCGCATCTTTTGCGCGGTCGGCGTATTTGCCGTTCCGAAGCTCGAATGCGACAGCAAGGCGATCTTCGGCACCATGCCGAAACGCCGCACCTCTTCCGCCGCGAGCACTGTCATTTCCGCGACCTGCTCCGCAGTCGGATCGAAATTCACATAGGTGTCGCAGATGAACACCGTACGCTGCGGCAGCATCAGCAGGTTCATGGCGTAATAATTGTTGACTCCCGGACGCCGGCCGATCACGCGGTCGATATAGTTCAGATGCACATCGAAGCCACCGAACGCACCGCACAGCATGCCATCGGCCTCGCCGCGATGGATGGTCAACGCACCGATCAGGGTATTGCGCCGGCGCACCTCCGCCTTCGCGTATTCCTGCGTCACGCCGCGACGCGAAGTGAGGCGGTAGTATTCTTCCCAGAATTCACGGAAACGCTCGTCGCGATCCGGATTGATGAGTTCGAAATCGGTTCCCGCCTTCACACGCAGGCCAAAACGCTCGATGCGGCGCTCGATCACATCAGGCCGGCCGATCAGCACCGGAAATGCGAGCTTCTCGTCGACCACCACCTGCACCGCCCGCAGGACGCGCTCATCCTCGCCCTCAGCGTAGACAATGCGCCGCCGCTGCGTCTCCTTGGAAGCCGCAAACAGCGGCTTCATGATCATGCCCGAGTGGTAGACGAACTGCTGCAGCGAATCGCGATAGGCGTCGAAGTCCTTGATCGGCCGCGTGGCAACGCCGCTGTCCATCGCCGCCTTGGCCACTGCCGGCGCGATTTTTACGATCAGGCGCGGGTCGAACGGGCGCGGTATCAGGTAATCGGGACCGAACGTCAGGTTCTGCTCGCCGTACGCAATGGCGACGATGTCGGACTGCTCGGCCTCCGCGAGCGAAGCGATCGCCTTGATCGCGGCAAGCTCCATCTCGGTGTTGATAGTGGTAGCGCCCACGTCGAGCGCGCCGCGGAACACAAACGGAAAGCACAACACGTTGTTGACCTGATTCGGATAGTCCGAGCGGCCGGTCGCCATCACGACGTCGGGCTTCGCCTGTTTGGCGAGCGCCGGCAGAATTTCCGGCTCCGGATTGGCGAGTGCCAGTATCAGCGGCCGGGCGGCCATCTTCGCCACCATGTCCGGCTTCAGCACGCCGCCGGCCGACAGGCCGAGGAACACGTCGGCGCCGGCGATCACCTCGCCCAGGGTGCGCGCCTTGGTCTCGATCGCGTACTGCGCCTTGTCGGGGTCCATCTCTTCCTTGCGTCCTTTATAGACGACCCCTTTGATGTCGGTGACGGTGATGTGCTCTTTCGGCAGCCCGAGCTTGACCAGCAGGTCGAGGCACGCGAGCGCCGCGGCGCCGGCGCCGGATACGACCAGCCTGATGTCGGCGATGTCCTTGCCGACCACTTTGAGGCCGTTGATGAACGCCGCGCATACCGTGATCGCGGTGCCGTGCTGGTCGTCGTGGAATACGGGGATGCGGCAGCGTTCGCGCAGCTTGCGCTCGACGATGAAGCACTCGGGCGCTTTGATGTCTTCGAGGTTGATCCCGCCGAACGTCGGCTCGAGGCTCGCGATGATGTCGACCAGCTTGTCGGGGTCGCGCTCGTTGATTTCGATATCGAACACGTCGATGCCCGCGAACTTCTTGAACAGCACCGCCTTGCCTTCCATCACGGGCTTGGCCGCGAGCGGGCCGATGTTGCCGAGACCGAGCACCGCAGTCCCGTTAGTGATCACGCCCACGAGGTTGCCGCGCGCCGTCATATTGCGCGCCTCGGCCGGGTCGGCGACGATCAATTCGCAGGCCGCGGCCACACCGGGCGTGTACGCAAGCGACAGATCGTGCTGGTTCAGCAGCCCCTTGGTCGGGGTGACGGCTATCTTGCCGGGCGTGGGCAGCCGGTGATAGTCGAGCGCGCTTTTGCGGAGTTGTTCGTCCATGGGAACGGTGTGCGGGTGGGCAAGCGATTATAACCCAGCGCCCCGTGCGAACTGCCGCATTGACGCAGGGCCGCCGCGCGCGCACATCGCCGTTGCGCCGGCTTTATGCTATTTTCACGCCTCCGCCGTTTCCTAAAACCCTCCTTCGGTCGGCCATGGATATTTCGCCCCGTCTGCGCACCGAACTTTACCCGCCGCTCGAGCCGTTCAACGCGGGCCGGCTGCAGCTTGACCGCATCCATACGATGTACTGGGAAGAGTCGGGCAATCCGCGCGGCGAGCCGGTGGTGTTTTTGCACGGCGGGCCGGGCGCCGGCAGCGCGCCCAATCATCGCCGGTTTTTCGACCCTGCCCACTATCGCATCGTCATTTTCGATCAGCGCGGCGCGGGACGATCGACGCCGCTCGGCGAGGTGCGCGAGAACACGACGCCGCTGCTGATCGCCGACATCGAGCGTTTGCGCCAGCACCTGGGCATCGAGCAATGGATAGTATTCGGCGGCTCGTGGGGTTCGACGCTTGCGCTCGCTTACGGCGAAGCCCATCCCGAACGCTGCCTCGGTTTCGCGCTGCGCGGTATCTTCCTGTGCCGCCCAAGCGAGATCGACTGGTTCCTGTACGGGCTGCGCAATATCTTTCCTGAAGCGTGGCAGAAATTCACGGCGCCGCTGCCGGAGAACGAGCGCGGCGATCTGCTCGAAGGATATTTCAAGCGGTTGATGGATCCGGATCCCGCGATCCATATGCCGGCCGCGCGCGCATGGGGTATATACGAAGGCTCGTGCTCGACCTTGTTGCCGAGCCCTGACACCGTCGCGCATTTCGCGAGCGACGTGGTGGCGCTGGGGCTCGCGCGCCTGGAGGCGCACTACTTCCGCCACGATATTTTTCTGCCCGCCAATTCGCTGCTCGACGACATCGGCAGGATCCGCCACATCCCGGCCGTAATCGTCCAAGGACGCTACGACGCTGTGTGCCCGATCGTGAGCGCCCACGACCTGCATCGCGCCTGGCCTGAGGCCGACTACGTGATCGTCCCCGACGCCGGGCACTCGGCGTGGGAGCCGGGCATCTGCGCGGAGCTGGTGCGCGCGATGGAAAGATTCAAAGGCGCACCATAGCGGCTTACTCGAGAGGGGAATGATTTGCGACTTGTAACTTTCACGCCGCGGACCCACGGTCCGCAACACCTGGGCCTCGTTCGCGACGGCAAGGAGGTCGTCGACCTCAAGAACGCCGGCGGCGAACCGCCATTCGACCCGGCCGACATGATTTCGCTGATCGCCGCGGGCAAGCCGGCGCTCGCCTGGCTGCACGACGTCGCGGCAAAGTCGAAGAACGCCGTGCCGCTCGATAAAGTCATGCTGCTCGCGCCGATACCGCGCCCGCATAAAAACGTTTTTTGCGTGGGCTGGAATTACCTCGAGCACTTCGAAGAAGGCGCGAAGGCGCGGCCGCACGTGCAGGAAATGCCCGCGCATCCCGCGTTCTTCAGCAAAGCGCCGACCACCGTGAACGGCCCGTATGCCGACGTCCCGGCGCACCGCGGCGTCACCGAGAAACTCGATTGGGAAGTGGAGCTCGGCGTGATCATCGGCCAGGGCGGCACCAACATCAGGGAAGCCGACGCGATGGCGCACATCTTCGGCTACACCGTGGTCAACGATGTATCCGCACGCGAAGTGCAACGTCAGCACGGCCAGCAATGGTTCAAAGGCAAAAGCCTCGACGGGCTTTGCCCGATGGGCCCGTGGATCGCAACCGCCGATGAAATTGCCGACCCGCAGGCGCTCGACATCGAATGCCGCGTGAACGGTGTCACGAAACAGCAATCCAATACACGTCACATGTATTTCAAGATTCCGCGCATCATTGCCGAGTTGTCGGCGGGGCTCACGCTGGAACCGGGCGATATCATATGCACCGGAACGCCCGCGGGCGTCGGTCACGCGCGCACGCCGCCGGAGTTCATGCAGCCGGGCGACGTGCTCGAAACCGAAATCCGCGGCCTGGGCCTGCTCCGCAACAAAATTGCCGGTTGAGAAGGAGAAAACCATGGATTTGCCAACCACTACGCGCATCACGGTCAAGCCGACCGGCGCCAGCCTGGGCGCCGACGTAACCGGCGTCGATCTCTGCGAGCCGGTCGACCAGGCGACCTTCAAAGCAATCGAGGACGCCTGGCATCAGCACTTGGTACTCAGGTTTCGCGGTCAGCATCTGGACGACCCGCGGTTCCTTGCCTTCGCCCGCCGGTTCGGTGAGCTCGACAAGGCGCCCATCCACGCCAAGGGCGACGCGGCCGAAGACCCTTATCCCGAAATCACCGTGATGTCCAACATCAAGGTCGACGGCAAGCCGATCGGCAACCTCGGCCACTACGAGGCGGAGTGGCACACGGACATGTCGTACAACGAATTGACGCCGATCGGCAGCCTGCTCTACGCAATCGAGGTTCCGCCGTCCGGCGGCAACACCGGCTTCTCGAACATGTACGAAGCCTACGACACGCTGCCCGCCGACTTGAAGCGCGCGATCGTGCCGCTGCAATGCCGCCACGACTCGAGCCGCAACAGCGCGGGCGAGCTGCGCAAAGGCTTCAAGGACATCACCGACCCGCGCGAGGCGCCGGGCGCAATACACCCGCTGATCCGCACCCATCCCGCAACCCGGCGCAACGCGCTGTACCTCGGCCGCCGGCGCAACGCTTACATCATCGGCCTGCCGCTGGCCGAGAGCGAGGAGCTGCTCGATAAACTATGGGCGCACGCTTCGCAGCAGCGCTTCGCCTGGTACCAGGAATGGAAAGTCGGCGATTTGATCATATGGGACAACCGTTGCGCTATGCACCGGCGCGACGCGTTCGATCCCGAGTCGCGGCGGCTGATGCATCGGACGCAGATCAAAGGCGGCAAGCCGTTTTTCGATCCGGCGACGGTTGCGGCGTAGGCCGCGACAAAGTCGCGGCCGCAGCCACAACTTATAAATGCACCGGCGCGACGCGTTCGATCCGAGTCGCGGCGGCTGATGCATCGCACGCAGATCAAAGGCGACAAGCCGTTTTTCGATCCGGCGACGGTTGCGGCGTAGGCCGCGACAGCGTCGCGGCCGCAGGGCCGCGTGAGGGTTAACCGCCTACTTCTTTTTCGGCGGTTCCGGATTCATCGATTTCGCGGCAGCCGCGCCGGCCGCCTGCAGGCTTTCGAGCGCTGACTTCTGCAGCTGCAGCGTCTTGATCGTCATCTGCACGAAGCCGGTGCTCATCGTCAGCCAGTTCTCGACGGCTTTGAGCTCGAAGATTTTCTTGTCGATTTCCTCGAGGTTGACCGTAGGCGTTATCATGCCCGGCATCGGAAACGACGCGGGATTCCACATTTTCTGCATGAATTCGAACCAGTCTTTGGGGACTTCCTGTTCGGCCATGACGGCCTCCTGTCGGAATTTGACAGGGTCACTCTATCACAGCGCCCCTCGCGCATCGGTCAGTCAGTCCAGTGCGATCGAGCGCCAGGTCCCCACAACGCGATGATAAAAATCACTCCTCAACAGGTGCAAGCTCTGCTGCGCGAGTATCAGCTCGACCACGACGGCCACGTGCAGATCGAGGAAGTCGGGGGCAAAGCGGCGCGCGCCCGCTTCAAGGTCGCGAAAAAACACTTGCGTCCCGGCGATACCGTGTCGGGCCCCACGCTGATGGCGCTCGCCGACGTGGCGATGTACGCGGCCTTGCTCGGTGAAATCGGCCTGGTGCCGCTGGCGGTGACGACCAGCCTCAACATCAATTTCCTGCGCAAGCCGGCGCAGAAGGACGTGCATGCCGACGCCAAGCTGCTCAAAGTCGGCAAGCGCCTGGCTGTCGGGGAGGTAACGCTCTATTCAGAAGGCGAGACCGAGCCGGTCGCCCATGTGACTTGCACCTACTCGATCCCGCCGCGACAAGGCGGCGCGCCGGGCTAAAGCGGGCGGGTGGCCCGGATCAAATCGAGGCGCCGAGCGTGCTTGACGCCGGCTGATGCTGCGCGGTGCGCCGGTTCTGGCTCTCGAACTGGCGCAAGACCTGGCCCAGCCGGTCGCGCTCGGCCATCACCTTGCCGGAGTAGCCGTTTTCGGTTTCCTCGGAACTGGCCCCGACATAGAGCTGGAGAGCGTCCGCGAGATCGCCGGTGCGCCGCAGGTAGTCTTTCAATATCCGCGCGCCCACGGCGATGTTGGCCTGTGGATCGAAAGCGACTTTCTCGCCGCCGAGCGGGTCAAACTTGTCGCTGTGATAGCGCGGAATGACCTGCATCAAACCCTTGGCCCCCATGATGCTTTCGGCCAGCGGATTGAACCGCGATTCGACGGCAATTACGGCGAGGATCAGCAGCGGGTCCAGCTTCAGCTCGGCGCCGATCACATGCGCTTTCGCGACCACGTTGGCCGTCATTTCGGAAGAGACGCGATAGCGCCGCGCCAGATAGTCGCCCACCGCGCGGTATTTTCCGGCGTGAGGTCCTTCCGCCACCACAGGTTTCGGTGGCGCATCGGCCAGCAATTGCGCAAGATCCAGCGCCGCTACGCCGTTGGCGACGGCGCCGACAACGCGCACGCCATGCTGGTTGTGCAGGATCACGTTAAGGGAAACGAGGCAGGTCAGCAGGGTGAAGCTGGCCATCGTGTTGCGCGCCCAGTCGGGCAATTGCGGCGCGGCTTGTTCGTCGAGCTGTGCGGGGTGTGATTTTGCCATGACGCAAAACCTCCTTTCGTAAATCGCCGGTCAGACTACCGCCGGCCGAATGCTACCTTGCTAGGGTAACGGCGCTCCTAAAGTGCCACTTCCGAGTAAAACTCAAAAACCACCATAGCTTGTGGTTTTAGGAAAAAATTTTCGCAATTCTAGTGGTTGCCCCAACGATTAGCAACAGGAATTTTGGGGTGTTTTGGGGCCCGATTTCGCCCCCGGAATGATCGCGTTGCGACGCAACAGGAGGCGGCATTATATGGAATTACAGGGACCTGTCAAATCCGGCCCTACCTCTTCGACCTGCGTTTGGTGCGGTGCATGTACGACAGTCCGGTGTTCGACCGCGAGCGACGAGTAAGGTTCGCGCCCGGACCCACTGTTACGGACTAAATAATATCATTATTTCATGAGCTTAAGACGCATCAGCAGGCGGCGGCGGTAGCGTGGAAGTGCCATGGCGGGCCTGCCATGCGGCCAAGGCCTGTTCGTAGCGGTCGACGGCCTGCCAATATAAATCGTAGACACAGGGGTCACAGCCGCTCTGACAACACGCACCGGGTTCAGGCTCGGTGGGCGGCACCGGTGGCGGATCGTGCTCGGGCATCACTCCCTGATTCCGTTGCGCAGGGCGTCGGGAAGCCGGTAGTCGGGGTAGCGTTTCCTGAATTCGGCCAGGCTCGCCCTGGCCTCTTCGAGCTTGCCCTGCTTGCGTAGCTCTTCGATGCGTTCCAGCCACTTGTCAGGCGTGAGGTCGGCCGTGCGTTCGAGTTTGCTGAGACTGTCGGCCGCAGCGGCTGGCGCGTTCTCTCGCAACTCGGGCTTTGCCATCGGCTGCACTGCCGGCGGCGGCGCGTAGGCCGGCTTTGCCTCGGGCCTAGGCGCCGGCTTGGGCGCGGGCTGCGCCATTGACGGTGGCGGTGTCGGCTGGGTCTGCGACAACTGTGCAGGTGCGGAATTGGGGAATGGCTGCTGCGCTGGCGGCGCTGACCTGACCTCAGGCGACGGCGACACGGGTGGCTTGGCTGCAGGTGGCGGCGCCGGCTTGGCCTCGGTCGGCACCGCATCGGCCATCTGCTTCGCGGGCGCGTCGCGCGATTGCGTACGCTCACGGGTTTCCGCTTCCGAGCGATCGCGGTCGAGGACTTTGCCCATAACGTTGCCTATCTCGGGTGCAGGTTTCTGCGCGGGCGCTTCGGCCGCGCGCGGCGCCGGCGGTGGCGGCGCCTGCGTGAATCCGCCGACCGTGTCGGTCTTGGCTGCCTGGCGCTGCGGTTCGGGTGCCGCGGCGATGTTTTTCTTCGCGCGAGCGTCAACGCTCTCAGTAGCCGCGTCCCGGCGCTTGGCGTATGCGGCCGCCGCGCCCGCGTCAGCTTCGAGGCGGCCCGCCGCTTTGTCTTTGGACGCCGGCGCAGCGTGTTCCCTGAAATCGGGTGGCCGCAGCCCCGTCTGCGGCATCGAATGCGATGGCTTCAGTCCGAGGCTCTTAGGCGTGTGCTCTTCGGAAAGGCTCCTGCGCTCGCGCGGCACCTCGTTGCTATCGGCCTCGGCCGGTGCTGCGAGCTTCGCATTCGCGGCCGGATCGTCCGCGCGCGGCGGCGCGACCAGTTCGGGCGCCTCTTCGCGCATCAACATCACAAGGCTCACGCTCAGCACGACGACGGCGGCTACCGATAGTGGGCCGCGCCAGGCGCGAAATGAAAAGCCGGCAGGCCGCGGCCGCGCGCCGACCTCGCGGCGCGCCGCCGCGAGAATCGCCGCGTCGAGCGCGGGCGGCGGCATATCCTGCGCCGCCGCGCGGTAAGCCGCAGTCAGCTGCGCGTCGCGCGTGCCGTCATTGTCCGGTCGTTCGCTCATATTCTCGGTCCTGGTGCTGCATGCCTTCCCGCAACTTTGCGATCGCGTAGCGCAGCCGGCTTTTTGCGGTTTCCCGGCTGACCCCGGTCGCCTGCGCGATTTCTTCGATGCTCATATCGGACTCCTGCTGCAGCAGGAACGCTTCCCGCTGCACCGCCGGCAATTCGTCGATCAGCTCGAGCAGGCGCCCGGCCTGTTGCCGGGCGTCGGCGCTCACCGCCGGATCGGCGCCGCGCGCTGCGGCGACGTTGTCGAGCGATGGTCCGTCTTCGGCATCGAACGACGCGAGCACGCCGCCGGGCTGCGCACGGTAATGATCGATCAACCGGTTGTGCGCGACCCGGTATAAATACGTCGTGAATTTGGCCTGCACCGAATAGCTGGCGCGGGCGCGGATCACGTTCATCCAGACTTCCTGAAACAATTCTTCGGCGACGCCGTGATTCCCGCACTGCCGCGCCAGGTAACGAAACACGCCGCCCTTGTGGCGCCCGTAGAGGACGTCGAACGCGGCGGCATCGCCGTCGCGGTAGCGCTCCATCAACTCCTCGTCGCTCGTAGTCGGATTCGGCGCCATAACGGGTTGCCAGTATGCGCAACCCGCCCCACTTGGGCAACCCGCCGCACGGACGGGCTGCCTGCCGCCGACGTCAGCGCGGATCGGGCACGAACTGGCCGGGAAAAGGCTGGGGACGCGCGAGCCGCGTGCGGTCGCGGATCACGCCCTGCGCGACCAGATTGCGGTAGCTGTCGTAATAAATCGTGATGACTTCATCGGGAGTGCTCGAAGCGCGTTCGAAATTCGTGTAGCGCACGACCGACGTTTCGCTCTGGCCGTGGCCGGTGCCGAGCTTGCGCGGCTCGGTTGCCGGCGCTGGCGCCGAGCGCGCAACATCCGATTCCAACCGTCCGGCCTGCCCTGCCTCGTCCTTCGCGCTGTTCTGCATCTCAGCAGCCGGCGCATCGTCGGCCGCGCCCTGACGCCGGCGTTCGTTGAAGCGGTTGATGCTCACCGGCGGTTCGGCGCGCTTGCGGAATACCGCCACGCCGATGACGCCCACATGATCGGGCCGTCCGGTGCGCGCCGCGTACGAATTTTCGAGTTCGGTGAAAAAGAACGCGGCGGTCCGCTGCAGATTCTTGCGCCACCCTTTGACGCCGAACGACGTATAGGGGCTCAATACGTAGCCGGTCTGGCTCCAGTTGGCAGTCTCACCCGAGACGGCATTGACGCCATCGACGGCGATCACGCTCAAAATCTCGCCCGGCTGGGTGTTGCGGATGTTCACCTGGTATTCGTTGCCGGGCTTGCCGGCGACGTAATAGCGCCCCTCGTGGAAATACACGGGCAGCGTGCGGTTCTCGGCGCGGTCGTAGACCGAGATGTCAGCCAGGTTGCCCACCGCCGCGGCCGGACCGGCTAGCCCTGCCAGAAGAACAGCTGCAATTAGCGATTTTTTCACGGTTTTCTCCTTTGTATGAATTTCAAACCCAGTCATCGCTATAAACGGGGGGAGTTCCGAAACGGGGTTAACCGCGGTTGCGGCAGGTCAATATCAGGCGTTGTCTGTCTTGTCGCCCCTAAATCGCCTCTCTATACTAAAAAGCCGCACGCCCCGGTGGAGAGCAAAACATGGCGAAGCACGCAACGCAGGCAATACGCGCGATTGCTCTGGTCGGACACGGCGCGGCAGGCAAAACCACGTTGACGGAAGCTTTGTTGCACAAGGCGGGCGCGATACCCGCGGCCGGCAGCGTCGATAAAGGCACGTCGGTCTGCGACTTCGACCCGCTCGAAAAAGAATTCAAGCATTCGCTGGCGAGCGCGCTCGTTAATTTCTCGCACAGCGATAGCCACATCCACCTGATCGACACGCCCGGCTATCCGGATTTCCTCGGCCAGTCGCTGAACGCGCTGGCGGCGGTCGAGACGGCGGCCGTCGTGATCAACGCGCAAAACGGCATCGAGATGGTCACGCAGCGCATGATGCAGTGGGCGCGCGAGCGCGGGCTGTGCCGCCTCATCATCATCAACAAGATCGACGCGGAGAACGTCGACCTGCCGGCGCTGCTCGCCGACATCCAGGCCGCGTTCGGCAAGGAATGCCTGCCGATCAACCTGCCGGCGGCAAACGGCAAACAGGTGGTCGATTGCTTTTTCAACCCGGCGGGCGACGCGGATTTCTCGTCCGTCGCCGACGCCCACCGCGCGCTGGTCGAGCAAGTCGTCGAAGTCGACGAAAAACTGATGGAAACCTACCTCGAGCAGGGCGATGTAAAAGCCGAGCAGCTGCATGCGCCGTTCGAACAGGCGCTGCGCGACGGGCACCTGGTGCCGGTGTGTTTCACTTCAGGGCGCACCGGCGCGGGCGTGAAAGAGCTGCTCGACATTTTCGCGCGCCTGATGCCGAACCCCGAGGAAGGCAACCCGCCGCCGTTTTACAAAGGAACGGGCGCGGACGCCACTGAAATCCGCGCCGAGCCGGACCCCAACAAGCACGTGCTCGCGCACGTCTTCAAAATCGTGGTCGACCCGTTCGTCGGCAAGCTGGCGGCGTTCCGCGTGTTCCAGGGCACGATCCGGCGCGATTCCCAGCTCTTTATCGGCGACGGTCGCAAGCCGTTCAAGGTCGGCCACTTGTTCATGCTGAAGGGCAAAGAGCACGTCGAAACCGATGCGTGCGTGCCCGGCGACATCGCGGCCGTCACCAAGGTCGACGAAATCACGCTGGATGCCGTGCTGCACGACTCGCACGACGAGGACCACATCCACTTGAAGCCGATGCAATATCCGGTGCCCATGCATGCGTTGGCACTCGAATTGAAGCGCCGCGGCGACGAGCAGCGGCTCTCCGAAGTGCTGCACAAGCTCGCCGCCGAAGACCCGTGCTTCCGCATCGATCACAGCGGCAGCGAAACGGTGATCCGCGGCCTGGGCGACCTGCACATGCGCTATATCCTCGACAAGATGCAGCAGCAGTACCGCGTCGAAGTCGTGACCAAGCCGCCGCGCATCCCTTACCGCGAAACGGTCGCGGCGCGCGCCGAAGGCCATCACCGCCACAAGAAGCAAAGCGGCGGCGCCGGCCAGTTCGGCGAAGTCTTTCTGAAAATCGAGCCGCTCGCGCGCGGCCAGGGCTTCGATTTCGTCGACCAGGTCAAAGGCGGCACCATTCCGTCGCAATTCATACCGGCGGTGGAAAAAGGCGTGCGCGAAGTGCTGACGATGGGCCCGCTCGCCGGCTTCCCGATGCAGGACGTGCGCGTGATCGTCTACGACGGCAAGCACCACCCGGTCGATTCCAAGGAAGTCGCGTTCGTCGCGGCCGGCAAGCGCGCGTTTCTCGACGCGATCCGCAAGGCGAGGCCGCTCGTGCTCGAACCCATCGTCAACGTCCAGATCAATACGCCGGCGGGGAAAATGGGCGACATTGCGGGCGACATCTCGGCCAAGCGCGGCCAGATCAGCGGCACCGACAGCGCGGCGGGCGGCATGGTCACGATCAGCGGGCGCGTGCCGCTGTCCGAACTCAACAACTATCAGGCGCGCCTGAAATCAGTCACCGCCGGCCAGGGCTCGTTCGTCATGGAATTGAGTCATTACGAACCGGTGCCCGCGACCGTCCAGCAGCACCTCGCCGCGCAATACCAGCACGTCGACGAAGATCAATAAGGCTCGCCTATTTCTTCGCGAGCGCTTCCGGGTTGAGCACGTTGACCGGTTTGCCCGACGCGAAACCGACGATGCCGTCAATCGCGGCGCCGTAATAGGCATCGTAGGTCGATTTCTCCACGTAGCCGAGATGCGGCGTGCAAATCACGTTCGGCATCTTGAGCAGCGGATGATTGGCGCCCACGATCGGCTCGTCTTCGTAAACGTCGACCGCGGCAAACCCGGGACGCCCCTGCTTGAGCGCCGCCTCGAGCGCGCCGGCCGCCACCAGCGGCGCGCGGCTCGTGTTCACGAACAGCGCAGTCGGTTTCATGCACGCGAGATCGGCGGCAGTGACGATGCCGCGGGTTTCCTTGTTGAGCGGAATATGCAGGCTGATCACGTCGGCGTTCGCAAAGAATGCTTCGCGCGTCGCCGGCACCTCGTAGCCCGCCTCGCGCGCTTTCGCTTTCGATGCATCGCGGCCCCAGCACGTGACCTTCATGCCGAAGGCCTTGCCGACCTGCGCGACGCAACTGCCGATGCGGCCCGGCGCGTAGACGCCCAGCGTCTTGCCGTTGAGCCCCGTGCCGACGGTCGTTTGCCACGCGCCTTTCTTCAGTTGCTCGACCTCGTGCGGGATGTGGCGCAGGCTCGCGAGTATCAGTCCCCACGCGAGCTCAGCGGTCGCGTGCGGCGTGCCGCTGCCGGCCGCGGCAACCACGATGCCCTGCTCCGTGCAGGCCGCGACGTCGATGTGATTGGTATTGCGGCCGGTCTGCGCGATCAGCTTCAACTTCGGCAGTTTCTCGATGACAGCGCGCGGAAACGGCGAGCGCTGCTGGGTCAGCAATACCGCGTCGGCGTCGGCCAGCCGCGCCGCGAGCTTCGCGGGATCCTTCTCGGTGTCACGGAACACCACGACATCATGGCCCTTCAACCGCGCAAAACCCGCGAGTTGGCGAAACGCATCCTGGTAATCATCGAGAACAGCGATTTTCATGAGGGAATTCCCGGCGAAAAATCGCTATTATGCACGTCCCCGCGAGCCGCCCCGCGCCTCTCTTAATAGCCACGCCCGGCGCGTTCACATACAATTCCGGTGTACGGCCGCGACGCCGGCCGCAGCAACGAAACTGGAAAAATACGCGTGGAAAAAGTTCTGGTGACCGGCGGTGCCGGATTTCTCGGCTCGCATTTGTGCGACCGGCTGCTCGCGGACGGGCGCGACGTGCTGTGCGTCGACAATTATTTCACCGGCAGCAAACAAAACATTGCGCATCTGGGCGACCACCCGTACTTCGAGCTCAAGCGCCACGACATCACGTTTCCGCTGTATGTCGAAGTCGATCGCATTTACAACCTCGCGTGCCCGGCGTCGCCGGTGCATTACCAGTTCGATCCGGTGCAAACCACGAAAACGTCGGTGCACGGCGCGATCAACATGCTGGGGCTGGCCAAACGCGTGAAAGCACGCATCCTGCAGGCGTCGACATCGGAGGTCTACGGCGACCCCGAAGTGCATCCGCAGGCTGAAGGCTACCTGGGCCGCGTCAACCCGATCGGGCCGCGCAGCTGCTACGACGAAGGCAAGCGCTGCGCCGAAACGCTGTTCTTCGACTATTACCGCCAGCACCAGCTCGACATCAAGGTCGCGCGCATCTTCAACACCTACGGTCCGCGCATGCATCCGAACGACGGGCGCGTGGTCAGCAATTTCATCGTGCAGGCCTTGAAGAACGAGGACATCACGCTCTACGGCGACGGCCTGCAGACGCGCTCGTTCTGCTACGTCGACGATATGGTCGATGCGCTCGTGAAGCTGATGAACAGCGCGGCCGGATTCACCGGGCCGGTCAACCTGGGCAACCCGGTCGAGGTCTCGATGCGCGAACTCGCCGAGAAAATTCTCGCGTTGACCGGTTCGCGCTCGAAGCTCGCGTATAAACCACTGCCGGCGGACGACCCGCGGCAGCGCCGGCCCGACATCTCGCTCGCGCACAAGGAACTCGGCTGGCAGCCCGGCACGCCGCTCGATGACGGGTTGAAAGACACCATCCAGTATTTCCGGAAATTGCTGGCCTGAGCGGCCGCACCGGCGCGGGCGCAAGTCCGCCGGTACGCGCGCCGGTGCTTGCCGCGCGCCCGCGCCGCTGACCGCACTGCCCCGCATCCCACCATGCCACGCGCCCTGCGTCATCCCAATTTCGCGCTCTTCATGAGCGGGCAGATTTTCGCGCTGGTCGGCTACTGGATCCAGCAGATCGCGCTCGCCTGGCTCGTATACCGGCTGACCGGCAGCGCGACCTTGCTGGGCGTGCTGGCATTCGCGGCGAACCTGCCGATCCTGCTGCTGGCGCCGTTTGCCGGACTGTGGTCGGACCGCTTCAATCGCCATCGCATGATGCTCGCCACGCAGATCCTCGAAATGGCGCAGGCGATTACGCTGACCGTGCTGGCGTTCAGCGGGGCGATTGCCGTGTGGCACATCATCGCGCTCACCGCGTTTCTCGGCATGTGCGTGGCGGTCGAATTGCCGGTGCGCCACGCGTACCTGCTGGAGCTCGTCGGCGGCAAGGACGATCTGCCCAACGCGGTCGCGACGACCTCGCTCATCGCGAACTGCGGCCGCCTGATCGGCCCGGTCGTGGCCGGCGTGCTGATCAGCCGCTACAGCGAGGCAACCTGCTTCCTGATCAACTCGCTCACCTACATCGCGGTGCTCGTGACTTTTGCATTCATCCGCGTGAAACCGCACTCGAGCGCCGGCGCGCATGCGCCGATGTGGCGCGGGCTCGGCGAAGGCTTCGTTTACGCGTGGCGCGTGGTGCCGATCCGCCTGCTGCTGATGTTGCTGGCGGCGGTCGCGCTGACCGCCGCGCCCTATAACGCGCTGATGCCGGCCATCGTCCACGAATTGTTCGCGGGCGACGCGCAGACCCTGGGCTTTCTGGTCGGCGCGGCGGGCATGGGTGCGGTCGCCGGCACGCTGCTCCTGAGCATGCGCCGCAATGTTCGCGGCCTGCTGCGGTTCATCCTGCTTGCAGCATTGGCGGTCGGCGCGGCGCTGACGGCGCTGTCATTGTCGCGCTGGCTGCCCGCATCGATCGCGTTGATGAGCGTGATCGGGTTCGGCATCCTGGTCGTCACGGTCTCGACCAACATGATCCTGCAAACCATCGTCGACGACGACAAGCGCGGCCGCGTGATGAGCCTCTACACTGCCGCGTTTCTCGGCGTGGCGCCACTGGGTTCCCTGCTCGCCGGCATGTTTGCCGACCGCATCGGCGCCGCGACGACCGTGCTGATCGGCGGCATCCTGTGCCTGCTGACCGGCGCGGCGATCGCGCGTGAGCTGCCGACGCTGCGCGCGCACATCCGGCCGATTTATGCAAAACTCGGCATCACCGTCGACTGACCATCAATGAAAACACCCAATCCCCACGCCGCAGAAATTCGCGCGCACGTGCTGCGCGGCATCGCCGGCAACCGCACGCCGGGACTGCATTTCCCGGGATTTTTTCTCGACATCCAGTGGCAGGAGCTCGCAGGGCAGGCGGCGCGGGTGGCGATCGCGGACGGCCCACACTGCCGCGACGCCAACGGCGAAATGGATGTCGCGGCGATCGCGATATTGGCGGATACGGCATTGGCCACCGCGACCCGCCTCCTGACTGCGCCCGGTGCGCGGCTCGCGACCACCCGCATGCAGATCCAGTTCACCGGCGCGCCGGCGACCGGTGAAATAACGGCCGACGCGCAACTCCTGGGTTTTAGCGCGGGCGCGGCTTTGCACCAGTCGCTGACCTCGGGCACAGTGACCGCCAACGGCAAACCGTTGTGCTATGTGAGCGGCGAATTCGTGCTGCTTAACCCGCCGCCCGGCGTCAAACTCGCACCCTTGCCCTGGCAGCAGCAACCCGCTCAACCGGACGCGCCGCTGGACGAGAGGACGCTCGATGCGAGCGAGCGCTCCATCCTGAAGGCGTGCGATGCCGCGCTGGCCAAATCGTCCGCGCACGCGTCGTTCATCCAGCATTTCTGGGGCGGCGTGCCCAGACGGGTTGCGCACGGCACTTCGATGCGCGTTGCGCTCGGTCCGCATTTGGGCAACCGCGTCGGCCACGTGCAGGGGGGAATTTCGTTCGGCATGGCGGCGGCTTGCGCGTGCGCGGCGGTGCCGTCGACCATGATGCTGTCGAACGTGTCGGCGTGGTACATCAGTCCGGGCCACGGCAAAGCGCTGACCGTCAGATCGCGCGTAGTGCATGCGGGCCGCTCGCTCGCCGTGGTGCGCACCGAACTCAAAACGACCGCGGGCGAACGCGTGCTTGAAGTCGTCACTCAGCACATCGCCCGCAAGCGCGAGTGACACGCGGGCACCGATGAAAATCAACGATCCCGCCCTCTTCTCGGTCGTGATCCCGACATTCGAGGGAACGCCGTTCCTCGAACGCACGCTCGATTATTTTCGCGACCTCGCGTTCAAGGGCCGGCTCGTGCTCGCCGACAACAGTTCAGGCGAGCACCGCAAGTTCGTCGCGGCGTGCGCGGGTAAATATCCGGAACTGAGGCTGGAAATTCTCGCCTATCCGGAAAACATCCGGTTTCTCGACAAGATGATCGCCGCACTGGAAAAAATCGACTCCCGATTCGTGCTGCTGCACGCCCACGACGATTTTCTGGTGCCGGCGGGTGTCGAGCAGTGCGTCGAATTCCTCGCGGGCAACCCCGGCTATACGGTCGCCCGCGGCCGCATCGCCATGTTCGCGCTCGCCCGCAATGCAAACGACGCGTCGCGGCCAGGTTGCCGTGTCGCTGCTACCGCATCCGATGCGCGGCTACGAGCAGCCGGATGCCGTCGAGCGCCTGCTCGCGCACATCGAGCGTTACGCGTCGACTTTTTATTCGGTGCACCGGCGCGAGAGCCTGCTTGAAAGCTTTCGGCTCACGCAACGCGCCACGCAGAACGTGATCTTTTTTCAATATCTTTCATCGTGCATCGCGGCCGTGCAGGGCAAAATCCGGTGCCTGGACCAGCTCTTCTACGTGCGGCAGGGACACGCGGACAGCTGGAGCGGCCGCCTGAAGCAGGGCGACTACGAGCACTGGCCGATGCTGATCACGTCGCCCGATTTTTCGCGCTACTACCAGGAATTCCGCACCGCCTTGGCGCGCCTTGTCGAAACCACCAATGGAGTGCCGGCCGCTGTGCTCGGACCGCGCATCGACGTCGCGGCGCTCGGACTGTTTCAGCGCGGCTATTGCGGCAGGGAAATGGACAATCCGGACGAGGCGCGGTTCATCCAGCGGCTGCACGATGCGGGCTCGGACGAACACCGCGTGCTGACGTCCATCGTCGATTTCACGCGGCGCTATCCGCAAACGTTCTAAGCGGTAGGTGCCGCGCCTGGAGCCGGCGGCATCTACTCGGCGACGATACCCGCGTCCTTGACTACCTTGGTCCACTGCGTGATTTCCGCGCGCAGGAAGGCGCCGAACTGCTCGGGCGTGCCGGTGGTCGGTTCGGCGCCGTCGGCAGCGAGCCGGTCGCGCACGTCGGGCGCGCTCATCGTGCGCGCGAGCTCCGCATTCAACTTCATGATGAGCTCGCGCGGCGTCGCCGCCGGCACCAGCACGCCGAACCACGAGGTAACGACATAGCCGGGCACGCCGGCCTCGATCACGGTCGGCAGTTCGGGCGCGGCCGCGGCGCGCGTCTGGCCGGTCACGGCAAGCGCGCGTATGCGCCCGGTCTTGACCTGCGGCAGCGCCGCTACGAGATTGGCGAACATGAGCTGCACCTGTCCGCCCACCAGATCGGTGACCGCGGGGCCGCTGCCTTTATACGGCACATGCACGAGCTTGATGCGCGTGGCACTCGCAAAGAGTTCGCCGGCGAGATGAGTCGCATTGCCGCTGCCCGCCGACGCGTAATTGAGCTGGCCGGGCTTGCGCGCGCGCAAGCGCGATCAATTCCCTGATCGACTTCGCCGGCAGCGACGGGTGCACGACGACCACGTATTGCCCGCTCGTCACCTGGGTCACGGGGGAAAAATCGCGGATCAGGTCGTAATTCAGCTTGCGGTAAAGCCCGGTATTGATCGCGTGCGCGGGCGTGCCCATGAATAGCGTGTAGCCGTCGGGCGCGGCCTTGGCCGCGAGTTCGGCGCCGAGATTGCCCCCTGCGCCCGCGCGATTGTCGACGACGACCTGCTGGCCCAGCTGCTCGCCCAGCTTCTGCGCGACGATGCGCGCGACGATGTCGACGGCGCTGCCGGGCGAGGACGCCGCGATCATGCGCACCGGCTTGGTCGGATATGCCTGCCCAAGCGCGGCCGGCGTCGCCGCGCAGAGCGCGCAGCCCACGACGACGGCGGGACTGGAGAGTCTATTCATCATGCTCGCTCCGGTTCGCTATCCATCAACTCGTTTACGTTCCTGGCGCCGCGTATTTCAGGTAGCGCGGGTCGCCGACCGAATGCTCGTTGGCAGCGCCGTAATGCCACAGGCTCGGGTGCTGCGACTCGGTTATCCAGGTGACGACGGGCGGCGCGTCGAAACGCTGCATCATCCTCAACACGCAAAACAGGCCGGACTGATCGACGAGCCAGGCCGCGGACTCGCGCCCGATGTAACGCAGCGCATAGTTGCCGACGGCTTCGAGATAGCGGCGCGCCGCTGCCGTCGGATTGGCGATGATGATATTGGCGATCACATCGAGCCAGGGCGAATCGATCGGCTCGCGCCGGTTCAGGGCCAGGTCGCTGCCCGCCGCGGAATCGATCAGCAAATCCAGCCGGCCTTTGACGATCATGTCCACGTCGAGGCTCAACACCGGCCGCTGATAGTGCTGCAGCCAATACGGCATGTGGACCAGCCGGCCGCACGCGTAAAACGATTTCCGCCGCTGCGCTTCGTGCGCCGGATACGGGCATTGTTCGGTTGACAACGCCACTTGCGCGAGGGCGGCCTCGCGCGCGACCTCGCGCGTTTCGGCGACGATAGTGCCGTCCGGATCGTAGACATGCACGTGCAGGAGATTGTTGCCCTGGGCGTGTTCGGCAAACGAGCGGATAAACGCAAACCCGTGTTTGCGCATGTACGCCGTGTCGCAAGAAATCAGCACGACGTAGCGCGGGTCGCCGCGCGCCGCGTGGTCGTCCAGCATCTGCGGCGGCGGGATCGCCCGCGGCGCGGCTGTCACCGCGGCGAGCGTGGCGCGGTCGAACGCCACGATACGCGGATAGACGAACTTGCCCGCGCGTTGTGCCGACTCGGCAAAAGCCGCCTGCGCCTCCTCGTAGCGGTTGAGCTCGACCAGCGCACAGCCGCGGCGCATCGGGACCTGATAGTCGCCGGCGTCGAGCTTTTCGGCAATGGCGAGTTGCGCGAGTGCCTCATCGAACCGCTGCAATCCGTGCAGCACGGCGGCAAGATTTGCGTGCGCGCGCGCGAGATCGGGTTTGAGCCCGATCGCTCCGCGCAGGCAGTGCTCCGCCTCTTTGAGCTGTCCCAGCCTGCAATAGCACATGCCCAGATTGCCGAGCGACCACGGGTCCAGCCTGATTTGCATTGCGCGGTCGAAAAACCCGATCGCCTCGTGCCACAAGGTGTCCTCGATCGCGAGCCGGCCCATCCAGACCAGCGCGTCGGCGTCGTCCGGCGCTTGCTCGAGCAGCTGTTCGCACAGTTTGCGGGCCTGCCCGTAATCGCCGGCATTGGTCAACCGTGCGATCTCGGCCAGCGCGTCATCGGCGTCCGGATGCGGGGCGGATGTCATCGCGGCGCGCTGCGGGTGGCAGCGCCGTGCAGGCTCAAGTACATCACTCGGGCTTCACGCCGGCTGCTTTGACCACCGGCGCCCACTTTATTATCTCGGATTTGATATAGGAGCCGAACGCCGCCGGCGTGCTGCCGACGATCTCGAACCCGACGTACTCGAGGCGCTCTTTGACGTCCGGCAATTTCAACGCACGAAGAATTTCAGTATTCAATCGCGTGACGATGGCCGGCGCAGTGCCCGGCGGGCGCGAGCACGCCATACCACGCGGTCGCTTCGAATTTGGGAAAACCTGATTCCGCGATGGTCGGCACCTCGGGAACGGCAGGCGAACGCCGCGCGCCCGTGACCGCCAGGGGCCGTAGCCGGCCCGCCTTGATATGCGGCATCACCGCCGACATGCCGCTGACCATCACCTGCACCTGGCCGCCGACCAGGTCCACGACCGCTTGCCCGGCGCCTTTATATGGCACGTGCTGCATGTGAATTCCCGCGGCGAGATTCAGCAGCTCGCCCGAGAGGTGGCCGGGGCTCGCGACCGCGGCCGACGCGAAATTGACTTTCGTCGGGTTCGCTTTGGCGTAGGCGATAAATTCCTGGAAATTTTTGGCCGGCACCGACGGATGGACCACGAGGATATTCGGCGCCACCGCGAGCAGCGTGATCGGCGCGAAATCCTTGACGGGATCGTAGGGCAGCTTCGCATACAGGCTGGGCCCGATCGCGAGATTGGCGATATAGCCGAGCAGTATCGTGTAACCGTCGGGCACTGCGTGGGCAACGACGTCGGTGCCGATATTGCCGTTGCCGCCCGCCCGGTTATCGACGACGACCTGCTGGCCGAGCGCCTCGGTGAGCTTGGTGCCCAAGGTGCGCGCGAGCGTGTCGGTGCTGCCGCCGGGCGCGAACGGGACGATGAACCTGATCGGGCGCGATGGATACGCCTGGGCGCAGACGGCGGTGGTCGCGACCACGCCCAGCAGTAGCGCACCCGAGAATATTGCAAACGAAATTTTCCGCACGACTTTGTGTTCCTCCGATCCGATCAGTCGATCTTCGCCCCGGCATCCTTGAGCAGCTTGCCAAATCTCGCCGCCTCGGACTTGATGTATTCGGCAAATCGCGCCGGCGTGCTGCTTACCGCCTCGACACCCAAGCCCGCATAGCGTTCCTTGACGTCAGCGAGCCCGTGTATGCGCACGATCAGCGCATTGAGCTTGACGACGAGGTCCGGCGGCACACCATGCGGCGCCAGTATGCCCCACCAGTTGTCCAATGCGTAGCCGGGCATGCCCGCCTCTGCGACCGTCGGCATCTCGGGCACCAGCGGCGTGCGCCGCGCCCCGGTCACCGCCAGCGCGCGCAACTTGCCGGACCTCGCATGCGGCAGCGCGATCGGCATATCCGAGAACATCAACTGCAACTGCCCGCCGACCAGGTCGTTCAATGCGAGCACCGTTCCTTTGTACGAAATGTGCACGATATCGATGCCGGCCATCGACTTGAACATTTCGCCGCCGATATACGCCAGCGTGCCCGCGCCGCCCGAGCCGAAGTTGAACGTGCCGGGCCTCGCTTTCGCGAGCTGGATCAATTCGGCCACCGACTTTGCAGGCACCGCCGGATTCACGACGAGCAATTGCGGCGCGCTGCCGACCAGGCTTAACGGCACGAAATCGCGCAACGTGTCGTAGCTCAATTTGCTGAAGAGACTGGGATTGATCGCGAACTGGGAGAGATTGCCGTGCATGAGCGTATAGCCGTCGGCCGGCGCGCGCGCGGCGACTTCGGTGCCGATGATGCCGCTCGCACCGGGACGGCCGTCGACCACCACCTGCTGGCCCCACGCTTCGGTCATTTTCTGGCCGAGTATGCGGGCGAGCGTATCCGACGTTCCGCCCGGCGAGAACGGCACTACCATGCGGATGGGGCGGGACGGATATGCGACCGTTTCAGCGGCCGCGTAGACTTCCGCCGCAGGGGCGGTGCACAGCATGGCAAACATCGCCGCCGCGACACACCCGCGATGGCGGATGATTTGCGCCGCGCGCCCGGCCGCCATGCCCGTGGACAGACTAAGAGCCCATAACATAATGAAACACGTGTGCGTTGCAGCCAGAATTGGTGATGGCAAGGCGCCCGGTGAAGGCAATAGTTATTCTATTGCCAAGACGAGCAACGCGGCCAGCGCCGATTCTGGCTGCAACCCTTCGGGCTGGCACGAGTTTTGGCCCATGGCGTTGTCGAAAGGTCCCTTGCTTAGAATGACTAAGCCGCGGGACTTTCTTCTAGCCCTGAGCCAAAATCGTGACAGCGCATCACGCGTTTCATCATGTTATGGGCTCTAAGCCTTCTTGGTCACGCGGTCTTCGGCGCGCCAGCGCTCCCAGGCGAAGCGCTGATCGGCGGCTATGGTCTCGTCTTCGAGCATCTTGCGCACGAGCGCGGTGACGTCGGATTCGTACAGCTTCTTGCGCTTGACGAAGTTCCAGCGATGACTGGCCGGAAACACCGGGGATTTGAGCAGGTCCTTGAATTTCATTTTATGCCTTGTAAATGCCTGCAACGACACGCCGCGTCAGCGCGGCGGTCCGGATACCACGCTGACCCCTATCATCGAGTCGCGCGTGATCAGGGTAACGAGTTCGTCTTCGTTCATGCGCTCGGTGCCGGCCGGCCGCAGCGGCAGCACGATATAGCGCATGTCGGCGGTGGAATCGACCACGCGTATTTCGACGTCGTCGGGCACGCGCGTGCCGAATTCACCAAGCACGGCGCGCGGCTCGCGCACCACGCGCGCGCGATATTCGGGGCTCTTGTACCACGCCGGCGGAATCCCGAGCACGGCACGCGGGTAGCACGAGCACAACGTGCAGCAGATGACGTGATGGCGCGTGGCCGTATTTTCGACCACGGTCAACTCCGGCGTCAGATTCAAATCGATGCCGAGCAGGCTCTCGATCGCCGCTTTGGGCTCGGCGAGCAGCCGCGCTTTGTACTGCGGATCGGTCCACGCGCGCGCGACGACCCGGGCACCGAGTTCCGGCGTGCGCGATTCGGTAAGCTCGATCTGGCGCCGCAGGTCGTCCGCGCCGAACACGTTTTTCTCGATCAGAAGTTCGCGCAGCGCGCGTTCGAGCAGCGCCGACTCCTCGCTGACGCCATGCGCTTCGTTGACCGGCGCGTGCGGGTCGTGCGCGTCGCCGTGGTCGTGATGCGTGTGATCGTGGTGATGATGGTCGGCGGGCATCAGCGGTCGCGCTCCAGCCAGTGTTGAAACAGATCCGCGGTGATCACGGTCGCGCGCTCCGTGCGGCCCCAGACTTCCGCGAAATCGAATTCGATCTGGTAGAGCGGCTGGTAGGGGATGCCGAGCCGGTGGTACGCGAGCTCTTCGGGATTCGGAAAGGCGCCGAACACGCGCGCGACCACGCCGCGCTTGCCGCGCAGGTAATGCGGCGTGCGGCAATGCGTGCTCACTTCCGCCGCGCGCACTTTGACTTTGTCGCCGGGAGCGAACGCGGGTTTCATGCTCGATGCGCCTCAGCCCGCAACGCGGCGAGCTTGCGATCCAGCTCGTCTTCGCGTAAGCAGGCCTTTTTCGATAACGAGCTGGCGAATCGCGCGCACCCAGCGCTCGTAATAGCCAAGCGCGAAATATTCTGCGCGCGGCAGCGATTCGATCGCGCGGCGCATGGCGTCCACCGTGTAATGGCCCTGCTCGGGATGCGCGAGCAACCGCATCATTGCGTCGACGCGCTGGTCGAAGAACGTGCGTTCGTGCTCGGCAAGGTCCAGCGGACCGGAGGGCTGGCCGCCCAGATCATGTACAGCGCGGGTCATGGCGTGGCGATTGATGAATGGAGCAATCAGTATACCCCAGCGCGCTGCCGGGTCGCCCCGCGTGCGACGCGCGCACGGGTTAGCTCGCGACGCTATTTCTTCTGGGTCGACGCGACGAGCTCGGCGCGCGGCTTGAGCAGCGGCTCGAGCGTCTTGGCGGAAACGACGTAAACCCAGCCGCCCAGGCTTTTTTCGAGCTTGATCCGGTCATCGAGCTTTTTAAGCGCGTCTTCGAACTGCTTGTCGAGGCGTTCCTTGTCGGCGGCTTTCTCGTTGGCTTCCGGCGTGCGCGTGCGCGGCGGCTCTCCGCTCACGCCGACCGTCAGGTAATAATCGCCGCTGCCGGGCTTGGGCGCGACCTTGATCGTGTAGACGAGATTGTCGTACGTGTCGGCGACGAAAGTGCGCGGCTTGTCGAGACTTTCCGGCTTGACATCGGTAGCCACGTCGGTGAAAGTCAATGCGTTGAGCGCGTTAACCGCGGCCACTGCCTTGCCCGGGTCGAGTTCGCCCGTGCCCTCGGCAAACTTCCAGGGATCGTATTCTTCCTTGCGGGCGATTTTCCATGCCGCACCCTCGCCGCTGACCGTCAATGACTTGATGCGATCGGCTTTGAAGAAGTCTTTTGCCAGCCACGCTTCCGGTTTTGCGCTCGCATTCTTCAGCGCATCCGACATCACGAGCACGGGCTGCGCGCCCTGGCTCAGCACGTAACGGCCGACCGGCGTTTCCTGCTGGATCGGCAGCGGACTCGGCTCTTTCTTGACGACGATTTTGCCGAGCAGGATGCTGCCGATTACTGCGCCGCTCTTGTCCGCGAGCTCGAGCTGCGTGCCCCTGCCTTCGGCTTTGGTTGCCGTTTTTGTTTCTGCCTTGCCGTCCGCTTTCGCGTCGGCTTTTGCGTCCGCCTTGGCGTTTTCCGCCGGCGCGATGAGATTCAGCCGCGGCAACAGGGAGGCGCCGACATTTTCCGTTTGCACGACCTTCCAGTCGGGCAACTTGACCAGGAGGTCGCCGATCTCCTGCACGTTGGCACTGTAATCGCCGCGCTGCCTGACCACCCAGCGCCCGTCTTTCAAGGCGAGGGTCGCTTCGTTGCTGCCGTCGAACAAACGGATCTGCGCGACCTGGCTGGTGGCCAGCTTTTCAAATGGCTTGGAGCCGATTTTGCTGCCGGTGCTGCGCCACACGCCCAGGTCCTGCCAGAAGAGCGCGAGACCGGCCCCGCCCAGCACCAGCAGCAGGACGAGCAGAATCAGAAAAGTTTTGCGGTTCATTTAGTCACCGTGCGGCGACGGCGCGCAATTGCGAGTCCAAGTCCGACCAGCGTTACCAGCAACGGGACCACGCCGATGTTGAAGACCTTGGTCCAGAATTGCAGCGACTCGCTTTCGACGCGCAGATTCTTGCGCAGCTCTTTCAGATCGCGGCGCGTCTCGATTGCCTTTTTCTTGAAGTTTTCCACTTCGGCCTGCTGCTCGGGCGACATCGTCGCCGCCTGCGCGCCGGCGCGCGTCTTTTGCAGCGCCGCGAGTTTTTCCTGCGTCTGCTGCAGGTTGTCCTCGAGCTCCTTGATCTTGCCGAGATAGCTCTGCTGTGCGCGCGCTTCCATTTTCTGGATCACCGTCAGCGGCCGCGTGAATGCGGCGCGGCTGCGCAATTTGGTGAGGTCGAAGTCGCCCGCGACCTGCTCGACCAGGCTTTGCGCGAGGTTCAGGTTGCCGTTGCGCGGCACCGCGAGGCGCTGGCCGAACACTTCCTGGATCTCGACGGCGGCGCCATCGGTCAGCATGTCGACGTCGGACACGAGCACGACCGAGTTTTCCTGCGCGGCTTCGGTCAGCTGGGTCTCGCCCTTCGGTTCGTCGGCCTTGGCTTCGGCTTTTTTCGGGTCTTTCGACGGCGGCTCGTACGGCTTGGGCTTGCCCTCGGGGAACGCGGTCTTGAACTTGCCGGTTACGCGAATGGCCAGCGGATAAGGCGAGCCCGCCGGCTGGAAGCCGCGTGTCGACGGCTCGCCCGACAGCGTGGCGATAATGAGATCGGCCAACATCGCGTTCGGCGACGACTGCACGAGCACCGTCTGCGTGAGGCCTTCGGCGGGTTTGCCCGTGAACGTGCTGGCGAACGGCAGCAGCAACGTGCCGACCTGGCTCGCGACGACATCTTCCTTGTTCAGCGCATCGCCGTTCAGCGACAGGAGCGTCGGCAGGATGCGCGGGCCGGCGCCGCTCGCGTACGTCAGGTCGGCGACGACCTTGCCCATTTCCATACCGTAGCCCCACTTCTTGAGCAGGTGATAGAAAGTCGATTGGCCCGCATTATTGCCGCCGAACGGGTTCTGCAGATCCGGCTGCTGGTCGAAATACGCGTACGAATCGAGGAATGCGATCATCTTGCCGCCGCGCAGGATGAACTGGTCGAGCGCGTACTCGGTGGTCTCCGAAATGTCGCGCGGATGGATGACCAGCAGGACCTTGATGTCGTCCGGAATCTTGTCGGCTTTGAGATCGACCTTCTTGACCGTGAACATGTTCTGCAGCTCGGTCGCGAGCGCCCACGGCTCGGTCGGCTGCTGCTTGGTCATCGGGTTCAACGGCCGTCCCAGCACCGGCAGGCCGCTCATGATGCCGACCACGGGCTTGGTGAGCGAGGCCACGCGCGTGATCGCGCGCGTGATGTCGTACTCGAGCAATTGCTCCCGGTCGGGGGCCAGCACCGGCAGTGCGGCCTTCTGGTCGAGGAAACTCACGGCGAGACCGAAATAAAACTTCTCCTGCGTATTCGTCAGCTGCCCTTCGATGCCGTCGAGCACCGCCGAATCTTCGGCGTCGGAATCAGGCTCGGGATTGAGCTTCTCGATGATCACTTTGCCGTGGCCCGCGCGCTCGAACTCGGCGAGCAGGTCTTCGACGCGTTTGGCAAACGTCTTGAGTCCCACCGGCACCACGCTGCTGCCCTGCGAGAAATAGAGCCGGATCTTGACCGGCGCGTCGAGCTTGCCGAGGATTTGTTGAGTCCCCTGCGACAGCGTGTAGAGGCTGCCCTGGGTCAGGTCGACGCGCGCGTTGAATGCGCCGATCAGGAAGTTGACCGCGATCAGGATTGCCACGAGTGCGGCGATGCCGCCGGCCGAATAAATCAAAGTCGCGAAATGTTTTTTATTCATGCTCTGTCTTCCCAATCAACCCGCACGGTGGCCGCGGATCACGACCCCCGTGGTAAAGAGCGCAAATCCGATGACGGACAGGAAAAAGACGACGTCGCGCAAGTCGAGCACGCCGCGCTGAAAGCCTTCGAAGTGCGTCATCACGCTGAACGAAGCAATGGTCTGCACGAACGCCGGATTGGCCCAGCGCACCAAGAGATCGGTCACCGGCGTGAACCCGGCCAGGATCAGAAAGAGGCAAATCATCACTGACACGATGAAACTGATTACCTGGTTGCGCGTCATCGCGGAAGTCATGCAGCTGATCGCGAGGTAGGCGCCCGACAGCAGCGCGCTGCCGACGTAGCCGGCGAAGATCACCCCGTTATCCGGGCTGCCAAGCCAATTGACCGTGAGCCACACCGGAAACGTCAGCGCCAGCGCCAGGATCAGAAAGAGCCACGACGCAAGAAATTTGCCGACGATTGCCTGCCACGTCGTGATCGGCATCGTCAGCAGCAGTTCGAGCGTGCCCAGCCGCCGCTCTTCCGACCACAGGCGCATGCCGGCGGCCGGCACCAGGAAAAGATACAGCCACGGGTGCCAGGTGAAGAACGACACGAGCGAGGCTTCGCCGCGCTCGAAGAAGTTACCGACGGTGAACGTGAAGAAACCGGTGAGCAGCAGGAAAATAACCAGAAACACGTACGCGACGGGTGAAGTGAAATAGCCGCCGAGCTCGCGCTTCATGATGGCGAAGATGTTGTTCCACGCGTTCATCTAGTGCGCTCCTTTGACGGTATCCGGCAGCGTGATCGAGCGGAAAACCTCGTCGAGCCGCCCCTCTTCGACATGGATCTCGTCGAGCTGCCAGCTTTCGCGCCGCGCGAGGTCGGCGATGCTGCCGACGAACGCGCCGTTGCCGCCGCGCTCGCGCGGATATGCGCGCATCACGACGTTGCCGTCGTGCTCGCTAACGACCTCGGTGCGCGCGGCGAGCGGCGCAAGCTTTGCACCCAAAGCGGCCGCGGCGGCGCTGCGCGTCGCAAAACGCACGGCGCCCGCGAATTCCGAGCGCGCTTTCAATTCCTGCGGGGTGCCGCTCGCGACAATGCGGCCGCGGTCGATGATGATCACCCTCGTGCACGCTGCTTCGACCTCTTCGAGGATATGCGTCGAGAACACGATGGCCTTGTTCTCGCCCATGCGCTTGATGAGCCCGCGCACTTCGTGCTTCTGGTTCGGGTCGAGCCCGTCGGTCGGCTCGTCGAGCACGAGTATGTCGGGATCGTGGATGATCGATTGCGCGAGACAGGTGCGGTGCTTGTAGCCTTTGGACAGCGTGTCGATGGTCTGATAGAGCACGCCTTCGAGGAAGCAGGTTTCGACCGCCGTGTGAACGGCCTTCTTCTTGGCAGCACCTTTAAGCCCGCGCAGATCCGCCGCGAAGCCGAGAAAGCCGTGCACGGTCATGTCCGCGTAGCCGGGCGCGTTTTCGGGCAGGTAGCCGATCAGGCGCTTCGCCGGCAGCGGATTGTCGACGATGTCGAAGCCGCCTATCGTGACGCGGCCCGACGTCGGCGGGTAAAACCCGGTGATGATGCGCATGGTCGTCGACTTGCCGGCGCCGTTCGGGCCGAGAAAGCCGAGCACTTCGCCGCGCTCGACGCTGAAAGAGACATCGTCGACCGCGAATTTCGGGCCGAACGATTTCACCAGGTGCTCAACTTTTATCATTATGATTCCTCCGCCGCGCCGCCCAGCCGCAGGTCAGCGCGTTGCGTTTGTCTGCATCAGTTGGTGCCGGACCGATTAAAGGTCCGCTGCCGCCTATCGACCATCCTGTCCTGCGTGAAGTTCCCGCACGACGGCGGTACCGGGCATTGCGCGTCCGTGTTCCCCTGCCGGCCAGGCGCGAAGAGCCGGCGTGCCCCGGACGCGGAGCGGGATTATCGCAGGTTTTCGCAGGGTGTGGTGCATCCCCCGCGCGGGTTGGTGCCAGGCTATTCCGGCAGCGCGTTCAGGAAAAACATCGCCTTCAAAAGCGTGCTCGGCTCGCCGAGCGGGCCGTACCAGCGCGCGTAGAGATTGAGGATGTCGCCGCTGCGGTAGAGGCGCGCGAGCTCGCGATTGACCGCGAGCCGGAAATCGGCGTCACGCCGCATCATCAGCGCGTAGGGCTCGTAGGAAAACATTTCGTCGCTCAGGCGGTACGACTGCGCGTCGATGGCGTTCAACGCGAGTCCGATCAGTATCATGCGGTCGGACGCATAGGCGTCGACGCGGTCTTCGCGCAGTGAGCTGAAGCCTTCGGCGTGGGTCTGCACGGGAATGATCTCCGCGCTGACCTGCGCCTGATCAAGCGCGGCCTTGAGGACTTTTTCGGTCGTGGTGCCCGGAATCACGCTGATTTTGCGCCCGGCCAGCTCTTTTATCGTCGCGAGCTTGTTGCGCGCCTTGGAGATGAAGCTGCCGCCATCGACGAACGTCATGTTGCTGAAATCGACTTGTTCCTCCCGCGACAACGTATGCGTCGTGGAGCCGCACTCGATGTCGACGGTGCCTTTCATGGTCGCCGGAATGCGCGTTGCGACGTCGACCTTGACCCAGTTGATCTTCAGCTCGGTGAGTCCCAATTGCTGCTGGATGCCGTCGGCGATGCGCTTGCACAAGTCCACCGAATAGCCTTGCGGCCGGTTGTCGTTGCCGACGAATGAGAACGGCACCGCGGTTTCGCTATAGCCCAGCGTGATGGTGCGCGTCGCCTTGATCTTCTTGAGTGGATCGGGCGCTTCCGCTGCCAGTGCCGTCGCCGCGCACGCGCACATTACCGCCAACGCCATCATGAATTTTTTCACGCGCGCCTCCCCAATTTGAATATGTCCGGACTTTTCGTCAAGCGCCGCGCCGGACTACGCCGGCGAGCGCCCGAAATCTGGTGCCGGGTAAAGGATTCGAACCCTCGACCGTCGCATTACAAATGCGCTGCTCTACCAACTGAGCTAACCCGGCGCGCCTCGAATTATACCGCGCCACCGCCGGCGCTACAGCGATCTACGCCGGCTGCGACAGGTACGGGCCGATGTCGACGTCATCGATCTGTGCCGGCTGCATGAAACGCTCCGCGTAGCGCCGGTAAACGCCGGCAGTCAGAAACAGTTCGAATAATTCCGGGTCGATATGACTATCCTTTTTCATGAACCCCATGATCTTGATCGACTCCGACAGCGTTTTGCCTTTCTTGTAGGGCCGGTCCGCGGCCGTCAGCGCCTCGAAAATATCGGCGATCGCCATCATGCGCGCGACCGGACTCATTTCGTCGCGGGTAAGCCGCTTGGGATAGCCGGTGCCGTCCATCTTTTCGTGATGCCCGCCGGCGATTTCAGGCACGTTCTTCAGATGGCGCGGAAACGGCAAGCGGCTCAGCATGATGATGGTCTGCGCGATGTGATCGTTGATCTTGTACCGCTCCTCCTCCGTGAGCGTGCCGCGGCCGATGCACAGATTGTAGATTTCACCCTTGTTAAATTTCGCCGCCGGCGTCGCGAGCTTGAAGCCCCACGGGTTGTCCGCCGGCAACGCGTCCGCGGGGCCGCGCACGTACACGTGCTCCGGCTTGTCGGCGAGGAGCTGTTCGGGCGCCGGCAGCGGCACCGCGGGCGCGGCGTCCATGCGGTTGCGTTCCTCCCACGAAACGCCGATGCGATCGTCTAGCGTGCGCGACCACGTGCGTTGTGCGATGCGCTTCACCCGTTCAATCCGCTCCGGCGCCATGAATTCGCCGCCGATATTGCACTCGGCGATGAACGCATAATCGGCGTCGAGTTCGGCGTGTTGCGCGGCCAGCGCGGATTTGAGCGCCGCCCGGTCGCCGCCCCCGGCGACCGCTTTCCAGTATTCGATCTCGGCATCGCGCTTGAGCACTTCGAAACGCGTGCGGATTTCGTGGATGCGGTCGCCGATCGTCTCGAGCTTGGTCGCCTTGTCGACCACGTATTCGGGCGTGGTGACCTTGCCGCAATCGTGCAGCCAGCTCGCGATATGCACCGCCTCCCACTCATCGTCGCTGAGGCTGAAGTCACGGTACGGGCCCTCGCGCGCGTCGCATGCAGCGCGTGCGAGCATGACCGTGAGCTCGGGCACGCGCTGGCAATGCCCGCCTGTGTAAGGCGATTTCGCGTCGATCGCGCCGGCGATCAGCTGGATGAACGCGTCGAGCAGATCCTTCTGCGCTTTGAGCAGGCGCCGCGCTTCGATCGACACCGCGGCGGTGCCCGAGAGCGCCTCGACGAACGCAATCAGTTCGTTCGAAAAAGGCCCGTCAGCCGCGTTGCCCGCGAGCACGCGCGCGAACGCGAGGACGCCGACGACTTCATGCTGGCGATTGTGCAGCGGGACCGCTGCCAGGCCGATGCGGCCCGCGCCGAGCGCCTTGAACGTCCCGGCGAGATAGCGTGCTGTCTCATCGGCGTCACCTGACCCCAGGGCGCAGACCCGGGTCTTGCCCTCGCGCGCCGCGCTGGCGATCAGGTTGGCCGCGTCGCGGTCGACGTGCAGAGCCGCGAACGTCCCGCCATCGGCGGCCGCGGCGCGCCAGCGCACGTGCGCGGGACACAACGACACGCCATCGTCATCCAGCAGATAAATTACGCCAGTGTCGGCGCCGGCGAGCGCCAGCGATTCCGCCAGCACGCGCCCGAGCAGCCGCTCGAGGTCGCGCTCCGCTGCCAGCGCGGACGAAATCTCGAGAAACTTCCGGATCGTGGATCTCATCACTTCCATCGCCTGCGCGAGATCGTCGATCTCGCGCACGATGGAATTGACGCTGCTGGTTTCGTCGAAATTGAAGTTTTGAATCGCTGCCGCCTCCGCGCTCAGCGTGCGCAGCGATCTGGCGATTGCCCGCGACAGCAGCCACACGATCGGCACCGCCAGCAGCAGGATGGCCAGCGTGATCAGCGCGGTTTCCATGCGGATGCGCGCCGCATCGCGCAGCAACTCGTCATGCGGCGCGAGCACACCCAGGTACAGTTCCTGGCCGCGTGCGTTGAGCTTGTTGATGCGGCCAATCCAGCTGCGGCCGGCGGCTTCGAAGCTGAAATTACTGCCGATGGTGCCGGCCGCTTTGCCGTTTATCAGTCCGTCCAGCACCGGGCCGCCAAGTTCGCCCAGCAGCGCGAGCCGCAGGCCGGACGCGCCGGCTTCCTTCCACAGTGGCTTGTCGGCTTTGGTATACGCGAGCACCTGGCCGGCATCGTCAAACAAGACGAGTTCCGCGGACGGGGTGACCGCTTGTTTTTTCAGCATCCCCGACAGGTCGGCGAGAGTCACGTCCGCGCCCACGACCCCTGCGCCGGTGAAACTGCGGCGGGCGAAGGTAATACCGGGCTCGCGCGTGGTGAAAAACACGTAGGGGCGGGTTTTTATCTGCTGGTCGGACGCCATCGCCAACGCGTACCATTCGCGCGTGCGCGGATCGAAGCGGTAATCCGCGCGATCGATCGTCGCGAGCGGCCGCAGGGCCTGATCGAGGTAAACGAATTTGCCCTGGCTGCCGCGCCTGGCGCCGTGGTCCACGCTTTGCACGAGAAACACGGCTTGCGGCGGTGCATTCAGATTCTTGCGCAGAGTCTCGTCGGCGGGCAGCGGGCGCACCAGGAAAAAATCGCCGTTGCCGTAACCGACATAAAAAGCCGACATCGCCGGATTCTGCGCCAACGCCTCGCGCAATTCGGGAAGCCGCTCGAGCCGCGCTGCCAGCGACGTGGTTGCTGTCAACTGTTGACCGGCCATTAGATCGGTCAGCAGCCCGATAGGGCGGTAGATGCGCTCGATACCCGTGACTGTTTCCCGGCCGACGCGTTCGAACAGATCGTCGGACGCCGACAGAATAATGTTGCTGGTCTGGCTGTAGTTGTACCAGCCGATGACGGCGCCGGTGGCGAGGATCAACAGCGTGAACAGGACCGAGATATGTACATGTAATGGATGCAGCCGCCGCCCGCCGGCGGCAAGTCGAGCCACGCGATGGAGAGCTGCAGAGAAGCGATTGATAGGCATGGAGGACTCCTGCGCGGTCTTCACCGACTGCTGGTTCTCATGATGGCAGGCGCGCGCGGCCGCTACGATAAATCGCCGGCTGCCGCGGCGCGGGCGGCGGGCTCAGCGCGCGGGCTGCGGCAGCGCTTCGAGCGTATTTTCGACGTGGCGCACGCGGTCGCCGACCTTGAGCTCGGGTTCCATCTCGTTGGTGACGAAGCCGAACTGCCCGTTGTCGTAACGCACGGTGACTTCCCAGACGCTGCGCGTGACCGGTTCGCGCTGCACGCGCTGCGGGCCGCCCGCGCCTATGCTGAAAAGCGGCACCGCCCGCGTTTCATTGCCGGTTCCGCCAGCGTGCGGTGCCGACGCGAGGCTCGGCAACAGGTTGCGCTCAGGCGCCACCGGCTTCTCGATCCGCCGGATGTTGTAGACCATGCCGCATTCGGGACACAGGATCACTACCCGCGGCTTGGCGGCGGGCGCCTCGTCGGCGGCGCGGGCACCCGGCGCGCCGATCCAGCATGCGAGCAACACGGGCGCGACGGCGTAGCGGCGAATTGTACTTTTTTGCATGAATGCTGCTGGCAAATGACTATCGCTACAGGCTACACGGCCCGTCGCGCGAGAGCAACCGCACCGCAAAAAAAGCGGCAACCGCGAGGTTGCCGCCGTGATGCGAACCGTCAGCGAACTACGCCAGCGGCATGCTCACATAGCCGTAGCGCAGATTGCTGCGCCCATAGCCGTATTTTTCGTACGTTTCCTCGATCTGGGCGAAGCGGTCGTTCTCCAGCGCCGAGCGCATTTGCAGCGTGTAGTTGTAGAGCGTGGCGTGGTTGCCGGCCGGCAGGAAGATTCGCACGCGGAAACTGCCGACGCTAAGCGCGCGGCGGACGCCGGGGCGCTTACTTGACGATCTGCAGTTTGGGCTTGCCGCCGGGGGCGGGCGGCGTGGGCGTAGCTTCGGACGGCGCCTCGGGCGACGGCTCCGCCTGGAAAAACAGGCCCTGGCTGTTTTCCTTGGCGAAAATTCCCTGCACCGCCGCAACCGGAATCGAGCACTCGCGCGACACGCCGGCGAACCGCGCGGCAAACTGTATGGTGTCGTCGCCTATCGTCAGCCGGTGCGCGGCGTCGGGGCTGACGTTGAGCACGATCTCGCCGTTTTTGACGTGCTCCATCGGCACGCGCGTGTTGGCGTCGACCTTGACCGACAGGTAAGCCGTGAACCCGCTGTCGCTGCACCACTCGCAAATGGCGCGGATCAGGTACGGTTTGGTCGAGCGTTCTTTGGCCATCGCTTTAGTCTACTACTTGCGCATGACCTTTTCCGACGCGGTCAGCGAATCGATGAACGCCGGCCGGCTGAAGAGGCGCTCCGCGTATTTCATGAGCGGCGCCGCCTGCTTGGGCAATTGCACGTCGTAATAATCGAGCCGCCACAGCAGCGGCACGATCGCCACGTCGAGCATGGAAAATTCGTCGCCAAGCATGTATTTCTGCTTGGTGAACACCGGCGCGATCTGCGCGAGATTGTCGCGGATGGCGGCGCGCGCCTTGTCGGCCAGGCGCTGGTTGCCCTTCTCGAGCGTTTCGACGTGAGTGAACATTTCGTGCTCGAAGCGGAACAGGAAGAGTCGCGCGCGCGCGCGCATCACCGGGTCGGCCGGCATCAGCTGCGGATGCGGAAAACGATCGTCGATGTACTCGTTGATGATGTTCGATTCGTACAGCATCAGGTCGCGTTCGACGAGCACGGGCACCTGGTTGTACGGATTCATCACCGCGAGGTCTTCGGGTTTATTGTGCAGATCGACGTCGACGATCTGGAAATCCATGCCTTTTTCATACAGCACGTTGCGACAGCGCTGGCTGAAGGGGCAGGTCGTGCCTGAATATAAAGTCATCATATAGGCACCGTTTAGTGAATGTTCTTCCAGTAGGATTTCTTGAGCGCAAACACGAGCACGAACAGCACGCCGAGCAGCATCAGCACGTAAAACCCGATCTGGCGGCGCTCGAGGCGCGACGGCTCCGCCATGTATTGCATGTAGTTGACCAGATCCGTCACCGTCTTCTCGTAATCGACGGCCGACTGCGTGCCCGTGACGGGCGTGAGCGTTTTCAGCACGAAGGCCGCCTTGCCGTCCTTGGTCTCGTGCGTCTCTTCGAGCAGTGCAACCCCGCGGGTGGCGATCAGCGCAGCCTTGGCGGCGTGTTCCGACGGAAATACTTCTTCATGCAGCTGCGGCTGGCCGTTCAACTGCCACAACACGTGCGGCATGCCGACGTTCGCGTAAACGAGATTGTTCCAGCCGGTCGGTCGCGCCGGATCGCGATAAAAAGCGCGCAGATACGAGTAGATCCAGTCCGCGCCGCTGCCGGCCGCCGAACTGCGAGCGCGGGCGGCTACCGTCAGATCGGGCGGCGCGACGCCGAACCACTCCTTGGCCTCTTTGCGGTCCATCGCGGACTGCATGAGCTCCCCCACTTTCACGCCGGTGAAAATCAGGTTGTCCTTGATCTGCGCCTCGGTGAGGCCCAGGTCCTGCAGCCGGTTGTAGCGCATGTAACTGGCGGTATGGCAGTTCAGGCAGTAATTGACGAACAGCTTGGCGCCGTTCTGCAGCGAAGCGAGGTCGTGTGAATTGATCGGCGCGGTCTGCAGGCGCGGGCCACCCTCTGAGGCAACCGCTGCGAGCGGAACGAGCCAGGCAACGCACGCGGCGGCGCGTACGAATTTCCTGAACGCGGCGCTTACCATGTCAACCTCGCCGGCTCCGGCTTGCATTTATCGATCCTCGAGTACCACGGCATCAGGATGAAAAACAGGAAGTAGATTGCGGTGCAGATGCGAGCGACGACGGTCGCGCGATCGGCGTTGCCGAGCCATGCGCCGAATTGGCCCCAGACGTTGGTCGGCTCGGTGCCGAGATAGCCCAGGATGATGAACACCACCACGAAAATAGCGACCGCGGATTTGAATATCGGCCCTTTATAGCGCATCGACTTGACCGGGCTGCGATCGAGCCACGGCAGCAGGAACAAGATCATCGTCGCCGCACCCATCGCGAGCACGCCGGGGAACTGCGAATTAAATAGCGGCGGGATCGCGCGCAGTATCGAGTAATACGGCGTGAAGTACCACACCGGCGCGATATGCGGCGGCGTCTTCAGCGGATCGGCCGGAATGAAGTTGTTGTATTCGAGGAAGTAGCCGCCCATTTCCGGCAGGAAGAACATGATCACCGAAAACACGATCAGGAACACCACGACGCCGAGCGTATCCTTCACCGAATAATAAGGATGGGAGTAGATGCCGTCGAGCGGCAGGCCTGTCTTGGGGTCTTTCGGCTGATTCTTGATTTCGACGCCGTCAGGATTGTTGGAGCCGACTTCGTGCAGCGCCATCAGGTGGGCCGCAACCAGGCCGAGCAGCACCAGCGGCAGCGCGATCACGTGGAACGCGAAGAACCGGTTCAGCGTCGCGTCGGACACGACGTAATCGCCGCGTATCCATTCTGACAAGTCCGGCCCGATGAATGGAATCGCGCCGAACAGGTTGACGATCACCTGCGCGCCCCAGTACGACATCTGGCCCCACGGCAGCAGGTAGCCAAAAAACGCTTCGCCCATCAGGCACAGATAGATCAGCATGCCGAATATCCACAGCAGCTCGCGCGGCTTGCGGTACGAGCCGTAGAGCAGCGCGCGAAACATGTGCAGATACACGCAGATGAAAAACGCCGACGCGCCGGTCGAATGCATGTAGCGGATGATCCAGCCGCCCCACACGTCGCGCATGATGTATTCGACCGAGGCGAACGCCTGCGCCGCGTCCGGCTTGTAGTTCATGGTCAGGAAAATGCCGGTGACGATCTGCAGCACGAGCACGAACGCCGACAGCGAGCCGAAGTAGTACCAGAAATTGAAATTCTTCGGCGCGACGTACTTGCCCCACTGGTCTTCCCACAGCTTGATCAGCGGGAAACGCGCGTCGACCCAGGTCAGGAGGCCGTTCAGCGGGCCGGCGCCGGTAACGGGTTGTTTATCGAGAGCGGCCATCGTTTACGCTCCCTTCGTGTCGTCGCCGATGATGATCTTGGCGTCGCCGACGAATTTGTACTTCGGCACTTCGAGATTGATAGGCGCCGGGGAACCCGCAAAAACGCGGCCGGCGAAATCGAATTTGGAACCGTGACAGGGGCAGAAAAATCCGCCGTTCCAGTCCTGGCCCATGTCGCCCTTGGCATCGACCGACTTGTACTGGGGCGAGCAGCCCAGATGGGTGCACACGCCTTCGAGCACCGCAATGTCGGGTTTGATCGAACGGAATTCGTTTTTCGCGTACGGCGGCTGTTGCGGGACGTTGGAATTCGGATCGGATACTTTGGAATCGCTTTTCTTGATGCCGTCGAGCATTTCCTTGGTGCGGTTAATGATCCACACCGGTTTGCCGCGATATTCGACGATCTGCATTTCGCCCGGCGCGAGCTTGGAGATATCGACTTCCACGGGCGCGCCCGCGGCCTTGGCGCGTTCGGACGGAAACATGCTGCCGGCAAACGGCACGGCCGTCGCGACTGCCGCAACGCCGCCCACCACGCCGGTGGCGACCAGCAGAAAACCGCGTTTACCCTGATCCACTTCCTGATCCGACATCGAATTTCCCCGCTGGCGAAATGACAAAAAACCGGTAGTTTAGCGAATTCCGCGCAAAAACTTAAGCAAAACCTGAAAATACTCCATTACTTCAGGCGATTGCGCCAATATTGCGCCGGAAAAGGCGCGCGCCGCGGACTAAACGGGGTTCGGGATGTCGATGAATTGATGCTTGAGCTCAAAGCGCGTAGCGAGGTGTTCGCCGAGCGCCTGGATGCCGTATCGCTCGGTGGCATGATGGCCCGCGGCGATGTACGCAACGCCCGACTCGCGCGCGAGATGCACCGTTTGCTCGGAGATTTCACCCGAGATATAGGCATCGACGCCCAGGCGCACGGCGTCTTCGAGATAACCCTGCGCCGCGCCCGTGCACCAGGCGACCCGCCGCACGACTTTGTGCCCATCGCCGATGACTTGCGGTGCGCGATTGAGGCGTGCGCCGATGCGGCCGCCGAGTTCGGCCAGCGTTGGCGGCCGCGCAAACTCGCCATGCGCGCCCAGTCCCTGCTCGCCGAACGTGCCCGCGTACGGCAGGTCGAGCGCGCGCGCGAGTTGCACGTTGTTGCCGACGTCGGGATGAGCGTCGAGCGGCAGATGATAGGCAAACAGGTTGAGTTCGTTTTTCAAGAGTGCGGCGAGGCGGTCGCGGCGGATGCCGGTCACGCGCGGATCTTCGCCGCGCCAGAAGTAACCGTGATGCACGAGCAGCGCGTCGGCCCCGCGCGCGACCGCCTCGTGCACGAGCGCGAGCGATGCGGTGACGCCGGTAACAATTACCTGCACTTCGGCGCGCCCTTCCACCTGCAGCCCATTTGGGCAATAATCGCGGAAACGGATGACATCGAGATACTGGTTCAGGTAGCTCTCGAGTTCTGTGCGTCGCATGGGAATCTGGCCCCTCACAATCCAGCGCGCATTCTAACCGGTTACAAGTGCGGGTTTTCCCCGGCGGGTTGCAGGCAAAAATTCCATGCGCAAACTTTGGCTCATCTTCGCCCAGACCACCACGATCTGCCTCGCCATCCTGTTCGTGGTGTCGACATTGCGGCCGGACCTTCTCGGCTCGACCACGCGCGCCAGCGTCGATGTCGTCACCACGCGCGAAGCCGCGGTCGCGCCATCGCGCGCGATCGCGTCGTACAGCGACGCGGCGCGAAAAGCGATGCCGACGGTCGTCAACATTTACACCAGCAAGGAAAGCAAGGTCGCGCGCCATCCGTTCATGGACGACCCGGTGTTTCGCTATTTCTTCGGCGAGCAGTTCGATGCGCAGACACGGCGCAGCTCGAGCCTGGGTTCGGGTGTCATCGTCAGCGACAAGGGCTACATCCTGACCAACCACCACGTAGTCGAAGCGGCCGACGAGATCGAAGTCGCGCTCGCGGATGCGCGCCGTGCCAAGGCGAAGGTGGTCGGCAGCGATCCGGATACGGATCTTGCCGTGCTCAAGCTCGATCTGAAGAACCTGCCTTCGGTAACCTTCGCGCAATCCGAGCAGGCGCGCGTCGGCGACGTCGTGCTTGCGATCGGCAATCCGTTCGGCGTCGGCCAGACCGTCACTTCCGGCATCATCAGCGCGCTCGGCCGCAGCCACCTGGGCATCAACACATTCGAGAATTTTATCCAGACCGATGCGGCGATCAATCCCGGCAATTCGGGCGGCGCGCTGGTGGACGTGAACGGCAATCTGATCGGCATCAACTCGGCGATCTACACGCGCACCGGCGGCTCGCAGGGCATAGGTTTCGCGATTCCGTCGAGCCTCGCGCGGCAAGTGATGGAGCAGATCATCGAAACCGGCACGGTCACGCGCGGCTGGGTCGGCATCGGGGTGCAGGACCTGACGGCAGAGCTGGCCGACACGCTCAAGCTGCCGAAAGTCGCCGGCGCGCTGATCACGGAAGTCGTCAATGCGAGCCCTGCCGACAAGGCCGGCCTCAAGCCGGGCGACGTGCTGACCGGCGTCGAAGGCAAACCGGTCACGGATTATTCGAGCACGTTGAACCTGATTTCCGCGTTAAAGCCGGGCAACTCCGCGACGCTCAAGGTAATGCGCGACAAAAAGGAATTCGACGTCAAGGTCGGCGTTGGGCTCCGGCCCAAGCCTCGCCGCGACGCAGGCAACAAGCAGCCCGGCTAAACCGGCGGCTGGCTGCCGTCGCTTTTCTCAGGGACATTTTCGGTCGCCGCCGTGTCGTCATCGGCAACGGCTGGTTTTCCCATCATGCTGGCGAAAACTATCCCGAGCTCGTAGAGCACCCATAGCGGCACCGCGAGCATCAGCTGCGATATCACGTCGGGCGGCGTAAATACCGCACCGATTACGAACGCGCCGACGATCACGTACGGCCGGATCTCGCGCAGCTTGGCGACCGACACCACGTTCATGCGCACTAACAGGACCACCGCAACCGGCACTTCGAACGTGACGCCAAACGCGATGAACATCGTCAGCGCGAAACTCAGGTACTTTTCGATGTCCGTCATCCACGCAACGCCCTCGGGCGCAATCTGCGCCATGAACTTGAACACGACCGGAAACACGAGAAAGTAAGCGAACGCCATGCCGGCGATGAACAGGACCGTGCTCGTGAAGATGAGCGGCAGCACCAGCCGTTTTTCGTGCGTGTAGAGTCCCGGTGCGACAAACGCCCAGATTTGAAACAGCACGTAGGGGAGCGCGATCACGAACGCGACCAGCAAGGCGACTTTCATCGGGACCAGGAAAACACCCACCACATCGGTCGCAATCATCTGGCCGCCCTGCGGCAGCACCGCGAGCAGCGGCTGCGCGAGCAGCGTGTACAGATCCTTGGCCCATGGAAACAGGCACAAAAACACGATCAACACGGCGAGAATTGCGCGCAGCAGCCGGTCGCGCAGCTCGACCAGATGCGAAATGAAGGTGTCCTGGGTTGTCATCGGCGCAACCACGCCCGCGCGCGCGACATCTGCATCAGGCTTGCTTGCGCGCCGGCGGCGATTGCTCCGCGCCCAGGTCGAGCTGGGCCTGCACGCTCGGCGCGGTTGTCTGCGTTTCGGCCGCGGGTGGCGTCGCCGCATCGACAACCGGATTTTCGGCGGCCGGCTGCACGGCCTGCGCCGCCGTTTGCGCGATGCTGTTCAACTCGGATTCGGTGGAGGTTATTTCCTTGTTGACCGTCTGCTCGATTGCATGCGCGGCGTCCTGCACGGTCGCCTGCAGCTTGCGCAGCTCGTCGAGCTCCATTTCGCGGCTGATGTCGGCCTTCACGTCGTTGACATAGCGCTGCATGCGGCCGAACAGATGACCCAGCGTGCGCGCCACTTTCGGCAGCCGCTCGGGCCCGATCACGATCAGCGCGACGACCGCGATCACGACGATTTCGGAAAACCCTATGTCAAACATTTAATCGAGTGCTCTGATTGAACGGTGTCATTTTTCAGCGCGTCTTTGATGTGGAATCACGCGAAGTCGGTCGCGCTGGTGCAGCAGTAGCCGGGATGAGCCGAGAATTTGCGCGGCGACGCACGCGCGGGCGGTGTGGCGTTATGCGTGCCCGCTGCCGTTTACACTTTCGACTGGGGCTCTTTCTTTGCCTGCCCTTCAATCGTCTGGCCCGCGGCCGGATGAATCTCGGCCTGCGCGGCGGCCGCTTTGTCGTCTTCGGATTTCATGCCGTCCTTGAAGCCTTTTACCGCACCGCCCAGGTCGGTGCCCAGGTTGCGCAGTTTCTTGGTGCCGAAAATCAGCACCACGACAACCAACACGATCAACCAGTGCCAAATGCTCAATGAGCCCATGTTTCCACTCCTCTAAACTTGTGTGCGCTGCTTAAGCGCAGCGCCTGTAATCTGCCGCAATTGCCGGCGCTGCGCTTACTTGCGCGACGCTTTTTCGTCCACGCCGGATATGCCTTCGCGCCGGCGCAATTCCGACAGCACGTCGTCGCTGGTCAGGCCGTGCCACGCCAGCAGCACCAGGCAGTGAAACCATAAATCGGCGGTTTCGCGCACGAGATGCAGTTTATCACCGTCCTTTGCCGCCAGCAGTGTTTCCGCCGCTTCCTCGGCGACCTTCTTGAGAATCGCGTCGTGCCCTTTGTCGAATAGACCGGCCACGTAGGAACTCGCCGCATCCGCGCCTTTGCGCTCGGCTAGCGTGGCCGACAGGCGCCGCAATATTGTGGTGTCTATCATTTTTTGTAAATTTCCTGTGGATCTTTCAGCACGGGGTCCGTCGCCACCCACTCGCCGTTTACGAGCTTCTGATAAAAACAGCTGTGCCGGCCCGTATGGCAGGCGACCCCACCGGCCTGCTCGACCTCGACCAGTATCACATCCTCATCGCAATCGAGCCTGATGCCCAGCACTTTCTGCACGTGGCCGGACTCTTCGCCCTTGTGCCAGATCTTCTTGCGCGAACGCGACCAGTAGTGGACCTCGCCGGTTTGCACCGTGCGCTTCAGCGCTTCGCGATTCATCCAAGCGAGCGTCAGCACGCGGCCGCTGGATGCTTCCTGCGCGACCGCCGGCACGAGCCCATCCTGCGCCCAATTTATCTTGTTCAGCCAGTTGTCAGACATATCGAGTGCGCGCCATGCGGCGATGATATAGCCCGCAGCGCCAAGCCGCGATTTTACCCTGTTCCGCCGCCCAGCCTGACTTCGACGCCGCGCGCGGCCATCAGCGCTTTGGCCTGCCCGACCGTGAATTCGCCATAGTGAAAAATACTGGCGGCGAGCACTGCGCTCGCATGGCCCTCCACGATCCCGTCGACCAGATGCTCGAGCGTGCCCACGCCGCCGCTCGCAATGACCGGAATCGAAAGCGCGTCGGCGAATGCACGCGTGAGTTCGAGATCGAAACCGATTCGCGTGCCATCGCGATCCATGCTCGTCAGCAGGATTTCGCCGGCGCCGAGCCCCTGCATTTTGCGCCCCCACTCAAGCGCATCGATGCCGGTGGCATTACGGCCGCCGTGGGTATAGACCTCCCAGCGCGCCGGCCCGGCACCCGCCACGCGCTTCGCATCGACCGCGACCACGATGCACTGCGAACCGTAATGGCTGCTCGCGTCGGCGACGAGCTGCGGATCCTGCACTGCCGCCGTGTTGATGCTGACTTTGTCGGCGCCCGCGTTCAGCAGACGCCGCACGTCTTCGACTTTGCGCACGCCGCCGCCGACCGTCAGCGGAATGAAAACCTGGGTCGCGACGGCTTCGACGATATGCAGGATCAGGTCGCGATTGTCGCTGCTCGCGGTGATATCGAGAAAAGTGATTTCGTCGGCGCCCTGCTTGTTGTAGCGCGCGGCCACTTCGACGGGATCGCCGGCGTCGCGCAGGCCGACGAAATTAATGCCTTTGACGACGCGCCCGGCATTGACGTCCAGGCATGGAATGATGCGTTTGGCCAGCATGCAGGATTAAGGATTGAGGATTGAGGACGAGGACCGCGACACCCCCTCACATCCTCAGTTCGCGCTCCTCACTCCTTGTTTTCGACAGCTTGTCGGCGAGCTTTTGCGCGGCGGCGAAGTCGAGCGTGCCCTGGTAAACCGCGCGCCCGGTAATCGCTCCGGTGATGCCTTCCGACTCGACCTTGCACAGCGCCTTCACGTCTTCGAGGTCGGTGATGCCGCCGCTCGCGATCACCGGCACGGACAGTTGCCGCGCGAGCTCGACCGTCGCCTTGATGTTGACGCCCGTCAGCATGCCGTCGCGGCCGATGTCGGTGTAGATGATCGCTTCGCTGCCGTAGTCCTCGAATTTTTTAGCGAGGTCGATTACGTCGTGCCCGGTCATTTTCGACCAGCCGTCGACCGCCACCTTGCCATCCTTGGCGTCGAGCGCAACCATCACGTGGCCAGTGAACGCGGTGCACGCATCGTGCAGGAAGCCCGGTGTCTTGACCGCGGCGGTGCCGATGATCACGAAACTGATGCCGCTGTCGATGTAGCGCTCGATGGTATCGAGATCGCGGATGCCCCCGCCCAGCTGCACGGGAATGCGGTCGCCGACGGCGGCAAGGATCGCCTTGATCGCGGCTTCGTTCTTCGGTTTGCCTGCGGCCGCGCCGTTCAAATCGACCACGTGCAGCCGGCGCGCACCCTGCTTCACCCATTGCGCGGCCATGGCGCCCGGGTCTTCGGAGAAAATGGTGGCATCCTCCATGACGCCCTGCTTCAGGCGTACGCACTTGCCGTCCTTCAGATCGATCGCCGGGATTATCAGCATGCTGCGTGATGACGGGTTACGAGCGGTCCAGGAATGCGGAGGCCAAGTCCTGCCAGAGGAAGGAAGGAAACACGAAAGCGCGGCGGGCGGTGATCAAAGGCGTCGGGAATCGCGGTTAAAAATCATCATACTACACGCCATGGCAATTCGCCTAGCGCGTCAATTGGCCGATGCCAGCTGGCGCGGGCGGGCCAGCCACGATGCGGGCTGCCACTGCACGAAGTTCGTCAACAGCTGCACGCCGTCGGCGCCGCTTTTTTCCGGGTGAAACTGCACGGCAAAGACATTATCGCGCGCGACGGCGCACGTAAACGGTTGCGGATAGTCGCTGCTGCCGGCGATCAGCGACGGTTCGGGCGTGTCGACGTAATAACTGTGCACGAAATAAAAATAAGCCTGGTCGGCCACGCCGCGCCACAACGGATGTGCGGCGGCCTGGCGCACGCGGTTCCAGCCCATGTGCGGCACCTTCACGCGCTCGCCGGCGGGGGTGACCATCGCATCGGCGAAGCGGCGTACGCGCCCGGGCATTACGCCCAGGCAGGCGACGTCGCCCTCTTCGCTGGCACCGAACAACATTTGCAGCCCGATGCAGATGCCGAGGAAAGGCTTGGTGTGCGCAGCCTCGAGCACCGCCGCGCGCAGGCCGTGGGCATCGAGCTCGCGCATGCAGTCGGGCATCGCGCCCTGGCCGGGGAACACCACGCGCGCTGCCCGCGCGACTATCGCGGGATCGCCGGTCACCGTCACCTCCAGCGTCGGCGCGACCTGGCGCAAGCGAGTCGACACCGAATGCAGATTGCCCATCCCGTAATCGATTACGGCGATATCAGTCATAGACGATGAAGAAAGGAATGCCTGATGAGGCTAAAGGCTGCCCTTGGTCGACGGCACGCCCTTCACACGCGGGTCGAGCTCGACCGCCATGCGCAACGCGCGCCCGAACGCCTTGAACGCAGTCTCCGCCTGGTGGTGCGCGTTCTCGCCTTTAAGATTATCGACGTGCAGCGTCACGAGCGCGTGATTGGTGAAGCCCTGAAAAAACTCATGCACGAGGTCGACGTCGAATTCGCCAATGCGCGCGCGCACAAAATCGATCTTGAGGCTGAGACCCGGCCGGCCCGAGAGGTCGACGACGACGCGCGACAATGCTTCGTCGAGCGGGACGTAGGCGTGGCCGTAGCGGCGCACGCCCGTCTTGGCGCCGACCGCCTGCGCGAACGCCTGTCCGAGCGTGATGCCGATATCCTCGACAGTGTGGTGCGCGTCGATATGCAGATCGCCCTTCGCCTCGATTTCGAGATCGAAGACGCCGTGACGCGCGACCTGATCGAGCATGTGATCGAGAAACGGCACGCCGGTCGCGAGCTTGGATAGCCCGCTGCCGTCGATATTCAACGCCACGCTGATCTGCGTTTCGTTGGTGTTGCGCGTGACCTTCGCCTGGCGTGCCATGATATGCGCGAACCTTGAATAACTATTTGTTTAGACTAGTATAAACGATTTCGCGCAACGCATCGACCAAACCCGCGCACTGCTCATCTGTGCCCACCGTGATGCGCATAAACGGCGCGATCCGCGGCGGCTCGCGAAAGTGGCGCACGACGATGCCGCGTTCGCGCAGTTTCGCCGCGATATCCGCGCCGTCGCGGCCCGGAAAGCGCGCGAAAATAAAATTCGCGGCCGACGGCAGCACTTCGAAGCCGAGTTCCTGCATGTTCGCGACGAGCGTCGTCTTCGCAGCAACGACTTTCTGGCACATCGCCGTGAAGTACGCCGCATCTTCCATCGCCGCGGTCGCGCCGGCTTGCGCGAAGCGATCCAGCGGATAGGAATTGAAGCTGTCCTTCACGCGATTGAGCGCCTCGATGAGGTCGGGGTGCCCGGTGGCATAGCCGACGCGCAAACCCGCCAGCGCGTGCGACTTGGACAGCGTGTGCGTCACCAGCAGTTGCGGATATTGCGCGATCAGCGGCACGCAAGACACGCCGCCGAAATCGACGTAGGCCTCGTCGATCACCACGACCGACGCCGTATTCGCCTTGAGTAGACGCTCAATTTCCGCCACCGGCACCAGCCGGCCCGTGGGCGCGTTCGGATTCGGGAAAATGATCCCGCCATTCGGCCGCGCGTAATCGCCGACGTCGATCTGGAACTCGGCATTGAGCGGCACCTGTACGTACGCAATCTCGTACAGCCGGCAATACACCGGATAAAAACTGTACGTGATGTCCGGAAACAGCACCGGCGCGTCGTGTTTCAGCAGCGCGTTGAATACGTGCGCGAGCACCTCGTCCGAACCATTGCCGACGAACACTTGCTCGGCCGCGAGACCGTGGCGCGCGGCGATCGCCGTGCGCAGCTTGTCGCTGCACGGATCGGGATACAGGCGCAGAGAATCCCCGACTTCCGCGCGCAATGCGGCGAGCACCTGGCGGCTCGGCCCGTAAGGGCTTTCATTGGTATTGAGTTTCACCAGGTTGTGCAATTTCGGCTGCTCGCCCGGGACGTAGGGCGTCAGGCCGTGCACGACCTTGCTCCAATAGCGGCTCATCGACTCTTCATCCGCCGTTTACTTCATCCGGTACTCGGCCGCGCGCGCGTGCGCGTCCAGGCCCTCGCCGCGCGCGAGTTCCACGGCGATCGCGCCGAGCCTGGCCGCGCCTTTTTTCGACACCGAGATGACGCTCGAGCGCTTCTGAAAATCGTAGACGCCCAGCGGCGACGAGAAGCGTGCGGTGCGCGAAGTCGGCAGCACGTGGTTCGGACCGGCGCAATAATCGCCCAGCGCTTCGGACGTATAAGGGCCGAGAAAAATCGCGCCCGCATTGCGGATTTTGGGCAGCAGCGCGTCGGGATTTGCGACGGACAATTCAAGATGCTCGGGCGCGATCTGGTTGACGATGGCGCAGGCCTCGCCGAGGTCGCGCACTTCGATCAGCGCGCCGCGCTTCTCCAGCGCGGCTTTGATCACCGCCTGCCGGGGCATGCCGGTCAGCTGGCGCTCGATGCTCGCCGCGACCTCCTCGAGGTAGTTGGCGCCCGGCGCCAGCAGAATCGCCTGCGCGAGCTCGTCGTGTTCGGCCTGCGAGAACAGGTCCATCGCGATCCAGTCCGGATTGGTGCTGCCGTCGCACACGATCAGGATTTCCGAGGGTCCCGCCACCATGTCGATGCCGACTAGGCCGAATACGCGGCGCTTGGCGGCGGCCACATAGGCATTGCCCGGCCCGACTATCTTGTCGACCTGCGGCACGGTCGCGGTGCCATACGCAAGCGCGCCGATCGCCTGCGCCCCGCCGATGCCGAAGACGCGGTCGACGCCGGCGAGCGCGGCGGCAGCCAGCACCAGCGCATTCTTTTCACCGCCCGGCGTGGGAACCACCATGATGATTTCGCGCACGCCGGCGACTTTCGCCGGCAGCGCATTCATCAGCACCGACGACGGATAGGCGGCTTTGCCGCCCGGCACGTAAATGCCGACCCGGTCGAGCGCGCTGACCTGCTGGCCCAGACGCGTGCCGTCCTCGTCGGTATAGCTCCATGACTGCGCGACCTGCTTTTCGTGATAGGTGCGCACGCGCGCCGCGGCTTGTTCGAGCGCGTTGCGTTGCGCCGGATTCAGCGCAGCGAGCGCGCGCTGCATTTCGTCGCGAGTGAATTCGAGCTGCGCAACCGACGCTGCCTGCAGGCGGTCGAAACGCCGCGTGTATTCGAGCACCGCGGCATCGCCGCGCTGCCTGACATCGGCGAGTATGCCGGCGACCGTCGCATCGATGGCCGGATCCTGCGCGCCTTCGAAGGCGAGCAACGCCGCAAGCTGCGCGGCGAATTGCGGATCGCTCGACTTTAGTCGCTTGAGCGCAGTCATTTGACCGCCCGCGTCAGCAGGTCGAGCAGCGGCTGGATTTGCGCGCGCTTCAACTTGTACGCGGCCTGGTTGACGATCAGGCGCGCACTCACCTCGGCGATCGCTTCCACCGCGACGAGATTGTTGGCCTTCAGCGTGTGTCCCGTGCTCACGAGGTCGACGATCGCATCGGCGAGGCCGGTCAGGGGCGCGAGTTCCATCGAGCCATACAGCTTGATCAGATCGACGTGCACGCCTTTGGCGGCGAAATGCTCGCGCGCTGTCTGCAGATATTTGGTCGCCACCCGCAGGCGCGCGCCCGAGCGCACGGTCTGCTCGTACGGAAAATCCTTGCGCACGGCCACCATCAGACGGCAGCGCGCAATCCTGAGGTCGAGCGGTTGATAGAGCCCGGTGCTGCCGTATTCAGCGAGTATGTCGCCGCCGGCGACACCCAGGTCCGCGGCGCCGTATTGCACGTAGGTCGGCACGTCGGTGGCGCGCACGATGATGAGCCGCACGTCGGCGTGCGACGTTGGAATGATCAGTTTGCGCGACGCTTCAGGGTCTTCGGACGCGACGATACCGGCCGCCTTGAGCAAAGGCAGGGTTTCGTCGAGGATGCGTCCCTTCGATAAGGCGATGCTTAGCATGGCGGCATATGCAGGTAAGATTTTGAATTTTACCGCAAATGCCTGAAGCAGCGAGCCGCGGCGCGAGTGGCGATGGCACTGCGAATGGCATGCGCGGAAGCGTTCGGGCGACTGCACCGGCGGAGCGCCGATCGACTTACCGTACGCGACTGATGCGCGCGCCCAGACGCGAGAGCTTTTCTTCGATCGACTCGTACCCGCGGTCGAGATGATAGACACGTTCGACCGCCGTTTCGCCGCGCGCGACCAACCCGGCGATCACCAGGCTAGCCGACGCGCGCAAGTCGGTCGCCATGACGGTCGCGCCATCGAGTTGCCCGACACCCTTCACCACCGCGGTATTGCCTTCGACCTCGATTTGCGCGCCGAGCCGGCGCAATTCCTGCACGTGCATGAACCGGTTTTCGAAGATCGTTTCCGTAATCAGCGCAGTGCCTTGCGCGACGGTATTGAGCGCCATGAATTGCGCCTGCATGTCGGTCGGGAATGCGGGATAGGGCGCGGTGCGCAGGTTCACCGCGCGCAATCCACCCGCCATGCCCAGACTGATCGAGTCCTCGTTCTTTTCGATGTGCGCGCCCGCTTCACGCAGTTTTTCGAGCACTGCATCGAGTATGTTCGCGCGCGTGTCGCGCAGGCGCACTTCGCCGCCGGTTGCCGCGGCCGCCGCCAGGAACGTGCCGGTCTCGATCCGGTCCGGCATCACGCGATAGCTCGCCGCTTTGAGGCGCGGCACGCCGGTGATCCTGATCACATCGCTGCCGGCGCCTTTTATCTTTGCGCCCATCGCCTTCAGGCATTCGGCGAGATCGACGACTTCCGGCTCGCGCGCCGCGTTTTCGATGGTCGTCTCGCCGTCGGCGAGAGTCGCCGCCATCATGATGTTTTCGGTGCCGGTGACCGTCACCAGATCCATGATGATGCGCGCCCCCTTGAGACGCGGCGCGCTCGCCTGCATATAGCCGTGCTCGATGACGATCGTCGCGCCCATCGCCTGCAGCGCCTTCAGATGCTGATCGACGGGCCGCAGTCCGATCGCGCAACCGCCCGGCAGCGACACACGCGCCTTGCCGCAGCGGGCGAGCAGAGGACCGAGCACCAGCACCGACGCCCGCATCGTTTTTACGAGCTCGTAGGGCGCCGCCGGATTGTCGAGTGCCTGCGCGTTCAATTCGATGCCGAGCTTGTCGTCGACCGAGACGGCGATGCCCATTTGCGCGAGCAGCCCCAGCATGGTCGTGACGTCGCGCAGATGCGGCACGTTCGATACACGCAGCGGTTCGTCGCTCAGGATCGCCGCGCAGAGTATCGGCAGCGCCGCATTCTTGGCGCCGGAAATCCGCACTTCGCCCTTGAGCGCGACCCCGCCCTCGATGACCAGTTTATCCATGCGGCGAACCGGCGCTGATCAGCGCTTGGCCCAGTCTGCGGGCGTATACGTCTGCATCGACAGCGCGTGAATTTCCTCGCGCATGCGATCCCCCAGCGCGCGATAGACGATCTGATGCTGCTGCACCTTGTTCTTGCCGTCGAACGCGGCGCTCACGATCACGGCTTCGAAGTGATGGCCGTCGCCGGCCACGCTGACGAATTCGCACTCGAGCCCCTGCTCGATATAGGCTTTGACTTGCTCGGGATTTACCATGGTTCCAATCCTTAATACCGCAGTTTATACCCGGACTCCATCAGATCAGCCACGGCGTAAAGCCATGTGCGCCACACTGTGCCGCCTGCACAGCGCTATGGCGTTTAACCAGGCGTTCGATTGAATCGCGGGAATCACGCGGGCTACGGGCGAAGCTGCCGGCGCGGGCGCCGTGCCCTGCGTTCAGGCGTCCGGCGCAACCAGCTCAGCGACGCCATACAGTGCCGCGAGGCTACTCATGCTGTCCGGCAGATTGCGAAACGAGACATGCACGTTCTTGTCGCGGGCGGCGCGCCGCCACTCGAACAAAACGCTCAACGCAGTGGAGTCGACCTCGGTCACCGCGGCGAGATCGATCACCATATCGCCGTTCAACTGCTGCTTGCCTTCCTCGCACAGGGCCACTGCGTTGGCAATCGTCACCGGGCCGGACAGGCGCAGTTCGTTGCCCGTGCGCTCGATCATTTCTTGCTGACCTGCTCGGCGAGCGCTTTGTTTTTCGCCGCCAAGGCCGCGATCAGGCCGTCGACGCCGCCTTTCTGGATTTCGGAAGCGAAAGTGCTGCGGTAATTTTGCACGAGGCTCACCCCGGCGATGACGACGTCGTAAACCTTCCAGGTCCCGTCGACTTTCTCCATGCTGTAGTTGATGTCGATCGGATCGGCGCCGGTCTTCTGCTTGATCAGCGAGCGTACCACGACGTCGGTATCCCCGGACGCCATCTTGAACGGCCGATACTCGATGACCTGATCGCGATATTGGGTGAACGCGCTCGTATAAGTGTTCACGAGCAGCGTGCGAAATTCGTTGGTCAGGCTTTGTTGTTGCGCGGCGGACGCCTGGCGCCAGGGCGCGCCGACCGCCAGCCGCGTCATGCGCGAAAAATTGAAATGCGGGACGATTTTGGCTTCCACCAGATCGAGCACTTTTTTCGTGTTGCCGGCCTGGATATCCTTATCGGCCCGCAACACGGCGATCACTTCGTCGGTGACCCGCTTGGCAAGCGCATCGGGTGCTGTCTCCTGCGCCTGCGCCGGCCACGTGGCCAGCATCGGTACCGCGAACAGCGTGATGGCGAATATCCGTTTCATCAATTTGGTCATTGCACTCCCTTTCGTGTCACTTCCACGATTGTTATTTGCTGGCGCTGCCGCCCTCGGCCGCTTTGCTATACATGAACTGGCTGATCAGTTTCTCGAGCACCACTGCAGATTGCGTGAGCTTGATGGTGTCTCCGTTCGCGAGTACTGCGTCGTCGGCGCCGCCTTCGAGGCCGACGTACTGCTCGCCAAGCAGCCCGGCGGTCAGGATGGACGCCGAGCTGTCCTTCGGAAACTTGAAATGCTTTTCGATGTTCATGGTCACCTTGGCCATGAATTTGTCGTTATCGAAGGTAATGTCGGAAACGCGGCCGACGACCACCCCGGCGCTTTTTACCGCCGCGCGCGGCTTGAGCCCCCCGATATTGGTAAACGGCGCCGACAACTGATAGGTCTCGGTGCCGCCAAAACTGCCCATGTTGCCGACCTTGAGCGCGAGTATGGTCAGCGCCAGGAATCCCGCGACAACGAACAGGCCGACCCACAGGTCTAGTGTCGAGCGTTCCATTAAGCCCCCCGAAACATAAATGCAGTTAATATGAAGTCCAGCCCAAGTATCGCAAGTGAGGAAGTCACGACGGTGCGCGTCGTCGCGCCCGAGACGCCTTCCGCGGTCGGCGGCGCGTCATAGCCTTCGAACAACGCAATCCAGGTCACCGCAATACCAAAAACGACGCTCTTGATCACTCCGTTGACGATGTCCTCGCGAAAATCCACCGCGCTTTGCATTTGCGACCAGAACGAGCCTTCATCGACGCCAATGACCACCACGCCGACCAGGTAGCCGCCGTAGACGCCCATGGCGCTGAACATCGCAGCCAGCAGCGGCATCGAGATTACGCCCGCCCAGAAGCGCGGCGCCACAACGCGCGCGATCGGATCGACCGCCATCATTTCCATCGCCGACAACTGCTCGGTCGCCTTCATCAGGCCGATCTCGGCGGTCATCGCGGACCCGGCGCGGCTCGCGAAGAGCAGCGCCGACATCACGGGGCCCAGCTCGCGCACCAGCGACAGCGCAACCAGCACTCCCAGCGCTGATTCGGAGCCGTACGTCTTCAGCGTCTGGTAACCCTGGTAGCCAAGCACCATGCCGACGAACAGTCCCGAGATCAGGATGATGATCATCGACAGCACGCCCGTAAAATACAGCTCGCGGATGATCAGCCGCACGCGCAGGAAGCTCGTTCCCGAGTTGAGCAGGGTCAACGCGAAAAAGCGCGTCGCATAGCCCAGGCGCAGCAGGCTGTCGGTCACGTGGTGCCCGATGTTGCGCACGCTGATGATGGAGGTGCGGTTAAACAAGCTCGAGCTCTTCGCTGAAATTCTTGCTCGGATACTGATAGGCGACCGGCCCGTCGGCCTCGCCCCATACAAACTGGTGCACGAGCGGATCTTTCGATGCGCGCATTTCGGCCGGGCGTGCCGTGTGCAACCATGACGCCTTCCGACAGGTAGTACACGTAATCGACGATATCGAGCGCTTCCTGCACGTCGTGCGTGACGACGATCGAGGTCGAGCCCAGCGCGTCGTTCAACTTGCGCACGAGGTTGCGAATCACGCCCAGCGATATCGGATCGAGCCCGGTGAACGGCTCGTCGTACATGATGAGCATGGGATCGAGCGCGGTAACGCGCGCCAGCGCCACCCGCCGCGCCATGCCACCGGAGAGCTCGGCGGGCATCAGCCGGTGCGCCCCGCGCAGTCCCACGGCATGCAGCTTCATCATCACAAGGTCATGGATCATAGCTTCCGGCAAATCCGTGTGCTCGCGCATCTGAAACGCGACGTTGTCGAATACCGAAAGATCAGTAAACAACGCGCCGAACTGGAACAGCATGCCCATGCGTCGCCGCATGCGGTAGAGCCCCTCGCGATCGAGCTCGTGCGTAAACTTGCCGTCGACCTTGACGGTCCCCTGCGTTGGCTTCAATGCGCCGCCGATCAAACGCAGCAGGGTCGTCTTGCCGGAGCCGCTGATCCCCATGATCGCGACGACTTTGCCGCGCGGGATCACCATGTCGATGTCGGTGAGTATCTTCCGCCGGTTGTCGTACGAATAACCGACGTTGCTGATCTCGATTAGATTGTCTGCCGCCACGTATGCCCGGGTGCCGCTGCAAAACGATGAATTCTAAACAGTTAAGCGGTTTACCACAATCGACCGGGCGGGGGCCGCAGTAGGGCGAAAGCCTTGAAGGCTGCGCGCCGCCGGTCGGGCCGCCGTGCCTGCGAAGCAATGCCGGCATTGCCAACCTCGATGGTCGTTGTGCCCGGCTGCAACGTGCTGAATGCCGCGAAAACGGCAGAACCCGGCAGGCGAACCGCGGCGGCCGCGGCGAATGTTATAAGATACGCCATTCCAATCGGCGACGTAAATTGCCCATGTCCGAAACCGCATTGCGCTTTACCGGAGTGGTCAAGAATTTCGGCCGTGCGCAGGCTTTGCGCGGCGTCACGTTTGACGTGGCCCCCGGCGAGTTTTTCGGCCTGGTTGGCGTGAACGGCGCCGGCAAGACGACGCTGCTCAAATGCCTGCTCGATTTCTGCAACGTGTCCGACGGCGCCATCGAGATTTTCGGCACGCCGCATCACCTGACCGCCGCGCGCCGGCGCCTCGCATTCCTGCCCGAGCGCTTCAACCCGCCGTATTATCTGACCGGCGAAGATTTCATCCGCTACGTGCTCGACATGCAGTCCACGCCGTTCGACCGGACGGCGGCCGAGGAGATGCTGCGTGCATTCGACCTCGATCTTAAGGCGCTCAAGCTCGCCTGTGCGCGCGTACTCAAAGGGCATGACGCAAAAACTCGGGCTCGCCGCCTGCCTGCTGTCGCGCAAGGATTTGTACATCCTCGACGAGCCGGCGAGCGGGCTCGATCCCAAAGCGCATGCGCTGCTCAGGGCGCGGTTCGATGAGTTAAAACGCCAGGGACGCACCGTCTTTTTCACCTCGCACGCGCTCGCCGATGTGGCGCAGATATGCGACCGCATAGCGGTCATCCACGGCGGCGAACTGCGCTTCGTCGGCACGCCTGCCGCGTTGTGCGCTTTACATGCCGGCGTGAATCTCGAGCAAGCATTTCTGCGTTGCATCGACAGCGAACCGCAAGCGGCATGATGCGAACCGCCCGGAATGGCTATCAGGCACTAAAACTATCTGGCAGAATAGCCAGTTGAATTAAGGGGGACTCATTGGAATCATCACAGGTCAAGCCGGATCTGCTGATCGTCGACGACGACCCGCTAATCAGCGACACGCTGAACTTCGTACTGAGCCGCGACTTCAACGTCTACGTCGCGGAATCGCGCGCGCAAGTCAAAAGTCTGCTGCGTCAGCTCGACAATCCCCCGCAACTTGCGCTGATCGATCTGGGCTTGCCGCCGACCCCGCATCGGCCTGACGAGGGCTTCAAGCTCATCAACGAATTGATCGCGTATTCGCCGAGCATCAAGATCCTCGTCCTGTCCGGACAGAACGAAGAAACCAATGCGCGCCATGCGCGCACCCTCGGCGCGATAGAGTTCATCGCCAAACCGTGCGAGCCGGAAAAAATCAAGACGCTGCTGCAGAACGCGCTGCAAATCCGCGATGCCGAGCTGACCGCCCAGGCCGGCGGCGGCGCCGGATTGATCGGCAAAAGCCTGCCGATCGACAAGCTGCGCCAGCAAATCACCCAATATGCGAACGCGCCGTTCCCGGTGCTGATCGAAGGCGAGTCGGGCAGCGGCAAGGAGCTGATTGCATCCGCCCTGCACAGCCAGAGCACGCGCGCGGCGAAACCGTTCCTCGCGTTGAATTGCGCGGCGATTTCGCCGAACCTGGTAGAGCCGACGTTATTCGGCTATAGCAAAGGGGCTTTCACCGGCGCGACGACTTCGCGCGCGGGCTATTTCGAGGATGCCAAGGACAGCACGCTGTTTCTGGACGAGATCGGCGAACTGCCGCTGGAACTGCAGGCGAAACTCCTGCGCGTGCTCGAAAACGGCGAATATCAACGGGTCGGCGAAACCCAGAGCCGCGTGAGCAACGCGCGCGTAATCGCCGCGACCAACCGCGACATGCGACATGAGATCCGCAACGGCCGTTTCCGTGCCGATCTTTATCACCGGCTGTCGGTGTTCACGATCGACGTGCCGCCATTGCGCGATCTGGGCGAAGACAAGCGCATGCTGCTCGACTACTTTCGCGAGTTCTACTCGCGGCAGGCGGCCTGCAAACCGTTCGATCTCGACGCGCGCGCGCTGACGCTGTGGCTCGAATACAGTTTTCCCGGTAATGTGCGCGAATTGCGCAACATCGTCATCCGGCTCACCACCAAGCATGCGGGACAGGCGGTCAACGGCGAGCAGCTGCAGGTCGAGCTCGACATGGAAAGCATGGAGCTCGAGCTGCCGGGGCTGCCGGTCGGCCAGGACTTTAAATCCATACTCGAATCGGCCAAGAAGCACCTGCAGCTGCAAAAGAACTTCAATCTCGACCTGACGATGCAGCAGTGGGAAAAAGGCTATGTCGAAGCCGCGCTGCTGATCACCCAGGGCAATCTCTCCCAGGCGGCGAAATTGCTGGGCATCCATCGCACGACGCTCTATAGCCGCATGCAGAATTACGGCACCGCAGACGAGCCGCGGGCCGCGCCTGAATAGCGGCTTTTTCGCGTTTACGCTGAATGCCACCCCCGGACACGCCAGCGGATAAGCGATAACCCTGATGTACTACAACCATTTCGGGCTCACCCAGCCGCCGTTTCGCATTACGCCGAATACGGAATTCTTTTATGGCGGCGGCAACCGCGGGCCCATTCTAGAGGCTCTGTTGTACGCGGTCGCCCAGGGCGAAGGCATCGTCAAGGTCACGGGCGAAGTCGGCAGCGGGAAAACGATGTTGTGCAGCATGATGCAGGCGCGGCTGCCGGAAAATATCGAAACCGTTTATCTCGCCAATCCGAGCGTCTCGCCCGAGGAGATACTGCACGCGATCGCGCAGGAGCTGCATCTGAAGCCCGCGCGCGATGCCGGGCATCTCGACCTCATGCAAATGATCAACGCGCACCTGCTCGAACGCCATGCCGCCGGCAAGCAGGTCGTGATGTTCGTCGAAGAATCGCAAAGTATGCCGCTGGCGACGCTCGAAGAAATTCGCCTTTTGTCCAATCTCGAAACCGCGCACAGCAAGTTGCTGCAGATCGTCCTGTTCGGACAGCCGGAGCTCGAGGAAAACCTGCGCCAGCCGCAAATCCGCCAGTTGCGCGAGCGCATCACGCACAGCTTTCGCCTGAGCCCGCTAAAACCCGACGAGATTCGCGATTACGTTAATTTCAGGCTGCGTGCGGCCGGCTATCGGGGACCCGACGTATTCACCCCGCAGATTATCAACACGATCGCGAAATCGTCCGGCGGACTCACCCGCCGCGTCAACCTGATCGCCGACAAAGCGCTGCTCGCCGCCTTTTCCGAGAACACGCATACGGTTCGCATCAAGCACGTCAAGGCGGCCATTCGGGACAGCGAATTCAGCCAGTACGATCGGCCGCTGCCGCGTCTGCGGTTCGGGCTCGCGATCTTGCTGTTTGTCGTTGGCGCCGGCTTGGGCATGGCATGCTATGCGCTGCTTTCCGCTCACCTGGGCGGTATGTCTACCCAGAGCCAACCGGTGCCTGCGGCCGCGGTTGCGGCCCCCGCCGCTCCCGCCCCTCTTCCCGCGCCCCCCCTCGCCGCGCCTGAACCCGCTGTTGCGCCCACGCAACCGGTCGCGGCCGAGACGCCACCGCCTGCAGCTCCCGCCGCTATCAGCCCTCCTGCCCCCACCCCCGTGGGCCCCGCCACAACGCCCGTGCCCGATGCTAAGAAAAGCGAGTTGGAATCTGTACAGCCGCCTGTCGACTTGGTTAAACCGACAGCAGGCGCTAACTCACAACTGGCTCTCGAAACCAACGATGAGATCGAAAAACGCATGTCCGCCACCAAGCAATGGCTCTCGCAGGGGAGCAAAAATCCTTACAGTATTCAGCTCATGGGGGCAGATAACCCTGCTCAGCTAAAGAATCACCTGAACGTCATTCGCAAATATATTGAAATTAATGACATTTTTGTGTACCGTACTGTTGCAAAACAAAAACCGTCGCTCACGGTGTTGTACGGGTCTTTCGACGATCGCCGGGCCGCGCAGGAAGCGCTGGCCAAATTACCGGCCAACTTGAAAGCGTACAAGCCGGTGTTGCGCACGATGCAGGGAATACGCGCCGAGATCGCTCAGCATCAGTCCTCTTAACAGAGCGGGTCACGGTTGGCGTTACGTGACGTAGCTTTTTACAGGGGATCGCACCATGTTTCTAAACTTGGCTTCCGGCCAGCGGAATCACGACAGTGTCCACGCCAACGGTCGCAAAACCGCCGCATGGTGCCCCCGCCCAATTCTGGTCAACACACTCGTGTGCGCGATCATGGCGACGGCGCTCGCCGGTTGCTACAAGCGCTCGGTGCTGCCGCAATCGGAAGGTCATGTCGCAACACCGGCGGCGCCGGCGTCCAAAATCTCACTGGCGGACGTACCGCCGCCTACGCGCACGAGCGATTTCGCGCCGGCGCCCAAACCGTCCGTCAAGGCGCCGACTTACAGCGTGGTCGTCAACGAAGTCCCGGTAAAAGAGTTGCTGTTCGCGCTCGCGCGCGACACCAAGCAGAACATCGATATCCATCCGGGGCTGACCGGGCTCGTAAGCCTGAATGCGATCAACGAAACGCTGCCGGCCATCCTCGACCGCTTGAGCAAGCAGGTCAACATGCGCTACCGCGTCGAAGCCAACACGATCATTGTGTCGCCCGACACCGCATACATGAAAACTTACAGGGTCAACTACGTCAACATGACCCGCGAGACGACCTCTACGATCGGCGTGTCCGGACAGATACAGTCCGGCTCCGCCGGCGGCAGCACCGCCGGCGCCGGATCGACCGGCAGCAGCGGCGCCAGCGGCGCCAGCGGGGGAACCAACAGTTCCAGTACCCTGGTAAAAACGACGAGCAATAACAATTTCTGGGAAGCGCTGCGCGATAACATCCGCGCCATTCTGGTATCCACGCGCAGCCAGAGCCTGACGTCTGAACAACGTGCCGAGCGCGCCGAATCGCAACGGTCGGCACGCGAAGAGCGGTTACAGCAGGCTGAAGCGGTGGCGCGCGCGGGCCAGGCTGCGCCGCAACTCTTCAACAGTGTTTTCGGCGGCCAATCGGCGGCGTCGCCCGTTGCGGGGGACGTGCGCGACGATATAGTCGTCAATCCGGTTTCCGGCACCATCAGCGTGCTAGGGACGGAGAAGCAGCACGCGCTGGTACAACAGCACATCGACAGCATCACGCAAATGTCGCAGCGGCAGGTGTTGATCGAGGCGACAATCGCTGAAGTTACGTTGACGGATGCGTACCAGGCCGGCATAGACTGGAGCCGGCTCGCCGTCAGCGGTGGTATCACCTTCAATCAAAATCTTACCGCGGGCATCCCCAACGGCTTTTCGGCGGGCAGCCTGGCGATCGGCTACATCAATCCGACATCCGCGATTGGCAACATCGCGGCGAGCGTGAATCTGCTCAATCAATTCGGCAATACGAAAGTCCTATCGAGCCCGAAGCTCATGGCCATTAATAACCAGACCGCGCTCTTGAAGGTGGTCGACAATATCGTATATTTCAACATCGAGGCGACCACGACAACCGCCGCCAACGTCGGCACCAACACAACTTTTAACACCACCGCGCAGACCGTGCCCGTCGGCATGGTAATGAGCATGACGCCGCAAATCAACGAGAACGGCCAGGTCACAATCACGATCCGTCCCACCATCACGCGCGTCAACGGCTTCGCGAACGATCCGAATCCGAGTTTGTGCAGCGTGCAGATTGCCGCGTCGAACGGCGGCAAGTGCCTGACCAATCCGGTGCCACAGGTGCAGACCCGCGAAATGGAATCGGTGCTGCAGCTCGTGAGCGGGCAGACCGCAGTGCTCGGCGGGCTCATGCAGGACAGCGCGCAGTACAACCGCAATTCGATACCCGGCGCCGGCAACCCCGCGATCACGGGATTCCTGAGCGAATGGTTTGGCGTACGCGACGACAAGGTCAGCAAATCGGAACTGGTGATTTTCCTGCGTTCGACCATCATTGCCACCCCATCGCTCGACAGCGACGAATTGAAGTTTTTCAAAAAATTCCTGCCGCAGCAAACCTCCACGCCGACTGAAACCCTGCCTGGCGAACCGGCGGTGACACGTAAATGAGTCTGTTGATGAAGGCCTTGGAAAAGGCCGCCAAAGACCGGGTCGAAACCGGCGGCGATGCTGCACCCGCTGTTGACCCCGTTCCGCCGCCTCCCGGTCCTAAACGCGCCCCGCCCGTTTCGGAACTCACCTTGCAGCCGGTGCCTGAAATCGAAATTATTGATGACGCGCTTGCCGCGCGCATCCCCGAGCCGGCACCGACACCCCGCAAATCCGGAACATCCGCAAGGTCCGCCACGAGCGCGCGCGAAGCCGCGCAGGCCGCAACCGTACTGCGCGCCGGACAACGCGAACCGGGCTCCAACGTCGTCGGCTATCTGCGCGAGCGTCCACTGGTGGTTTTCGGCGCGCTTGCCGTGCTCTTTTTGCTCGGCTTTGGCGGCTACGTATATGTACAGATGAATCCGGCAATGTTCGTAACCCAGGCGCCGCGCCCCGCGCCGGCCACGCCGATCGCCCAGGCGCCGGCGCCTGTAGTGCAACCCGCTGCCAATGCCGCGAGCGCACCTGCAGCGGCAGCCGCGCCGGCCGTGCCCTTACCGCTGACTTCGCTGCTGCCGCCGGAACCAAGCGCAGCAAAGGAGAAGCCCGCCGCGCCCGCGCCGGTTGTGCCGGTGGCTGCGAGCCTTCCGGCGACGCCGGCGCTGCCGGTCGCAGCAGCCGCGCCTGTGCCAGCGACTGCGTCGACGCCGCGCGAAACCATCAAAGTCACGACTGGCAACAATGCGCCCGCAATCAGCCCCGTGCTAATCGATGCGTACGCGGCGCTCTCGGCCGGCAAATTGGAATCGTCGCAGCAACTCTACAATCAGTTGCTCAAAAGCGACCCGCGCAGTATCGACGCGCACCTGGGGCTCGCCGACATCGCCAGCCAGCAGGGCGATCGCGACGCCGCCAGCCGGCACTACGTGAAAGTGCTGGAACTCGATCCGCGCAATCCGCTGGCGCAGGCGGGACTGATCGGCTTGCTCGGGCGCGCGGACCCGCAGGCGGCGGAAACGCGTGTCAAGCAATTGATCACGCGCGATCCGGGTGCCGCGTACCTGCATTTCACGCTCGGCAACACTTATGTCGATCAAGCACGCTGGCCCGACGCTCAGCAGGCGTTTTTTCAGGCGCACCACCTGCAGCCGGACAATCCCGATTACGCCTATAATCTCGCGGTAGCGCTCGAGCATATCGGCCAGCCCAAATCGGCACTGGATTTTTACCGGCGCGCAGTGCTGCTCGCCGCGGCAAAGGGCCACGCCAACTTCAGCCCCACTGCCGCCCAGGAGCGCGTCACCAAACTCGAAAAAGTCGTCCAATAACGGCTGCCGGTACGCCGGCTTGATTGCGGCAGGCGGAAGGAAGCGCTATGCAATGCAATTCACGGTCCGTAATACATTAGATCCCGATGGCTGAACAGCGCAAAAAGCTCCGGTTAGGCGAACTGTTGGTGCAGCAGGGTCTGATCACGCCCGACCAGCTCGGCATCGCGCTCGCCGAGCAGAAGCAAAACAATATCCCGATCGGCCGCCAGCTCGTTCGTCTCGGCTTCATCACCGAGGCCGCGATCCGCGACATCATGGCGCGGACCGTTGGGCAGGAGTCGATCGACCTCGCTCAAGTCGTCGCCGATCCGGAGGCGCTGAAACTCGTCCCGCAGGATTTTGCGCGCCGTCATCGGCTGCTGCCGATCGCGTACGACGCGGACGAGCGCCAGCTCAGCATTGCCACGACCGAAATTTTTAATGTCGTTGCGCTCGACCAGCTGCGTGCGACGCTCGGCCCGACCGTCGAGATCAAAACCCAGCTCGCGGGCGAGGCCCAGCTCGAAGACTACATCGACCAGTTTTACGGACACGAGCTGTCGGTCGACGGCATTCTGCAGGAAATCGAGACCGGCGAAATCGATTATCAAAGCCTGGGCGTGGGCGGCGACGAATACACCCAGCCAATGGTGCGATTGGTGAATGCACTGCTGGTCGATGCGGTAAAGCGCGGCGCTTCCGACATCCACTTCGAGCCGGAATACGCATTCCTGCGCATTCGGTATCGCATCGACGGCGTGCTCGAGACCGTGCGCAGCCTGCACAAAACTTACATGCCCGGCATCACGGTCCGGATCAAAGTAATCAGCGAAATGAATATCGCCGAGACGCGCGCGCCGCAGGACGGGCGATTGTCGCTGACGCTGAACGGGCGGCCGATCGACTTTCGGGTCTCGACCCATCCGACGGTACACGGCGAGAATATCGTGCTGCGGATTCTCGACCGCGAAAAGTCGATCATCAGCCTGGACAAGATGAATCTCCCGACGGCGACGCTGACGCGCTTGAGCCTGATGCTCGCGCGGCCGGAGGGCATTCTGGTCGTTACCGGGCCGACCGGCAGCGGCAAGACCACCACGCTGTACTCGCTGCTGTCGCAGGTCAACGATGAAACCGTGAACATCATGACCCTTGAAGACCCGGTCGAGTATCCGCTGACGCTGATGCGGCAGACGTCGGTCAACGAAGCGGTGAAGATGGATTTCGCCAATGGCATCCGCTCGATGATGCGCCAGGACCCGGACATCATCCTGGTTGGCGAAATTCGCGACCACGACACGGCCGAAATGGCCTTTCGCGCGGCCATGACCGGCCACCAGGTCTTTTCCACGCTGCATTCCAATTCGGCGCTGGGTGCGTTCCCGCGCCTGCTCGACATCGGCATCCAGCCCGACATCATGGCCGGCAATATCATCGGCGTCATCGCGCAGCGCCTGGTGCGCGTGCTGTGCGTGCACTGCAAGGAAGCCTACGCACCGACCATCGAAGAGCGCAAGATCCTGGGGACCGCTGCCGCCGACGTCGCGCACATCTACCGGCCGACAGGCTGCCTCAAATGCGCCAATAAGGGCTATAAAGGCCGCTGTTCCGTCATGGAACTGCTCGTGATGGATGGCGATCTCGACGAGCTGGTTGCGCGGCGCGCGACCGCCAAGGAACTGCGAGCTGCAGCGCTGGCGAAGAATTTCCGCCCGCTGGCCGAAGAGGGAATCGCGCTCGTGTTGAACGGCACCAGCAGCATCGCGGAAATTTCGCGCTCGGTCGACCTGACGGGCCGCTTCAACTGAGCCGCGTAATGCGCACCTCGCCACGGCGAATCGAAAAAGGCATCTCGCGTGTGGTGCGCTGCCTGCAACGCGCGCGTCGTGCAGTCTGGCTGACCATGCCCTCTTTTCAATACAAAGCGGTCGATAAGACAGGCCGTCCCGCGCGCGGCGGACTCGACGCCGTCAACGAGGTCGATCTCGAGCTGCGGCTGCGCCGCATGGGCCTCGATCTCATCACGTTTCGCGAAATCGAGAAAAGAGGAGGCAGTTTCGGCAGCGGCGGCAACATCACGCGCCGCGACCTGATCACGTTCTGTTTCGACATGGAGCAGATCACGCGCTCGGGCATTCCACTGCTGGAAGGCATTCGCGATCTGCGCGATTCAATCGAGAACCCGCGCTTTCGCGAAGTTCTGGCAACCCTGATCGAAGACATGGAAGGCGGCCGCGTGCTGTCGCAGGCGATGTCGCAGCACAGATATGTGTTCGATAACGTATTCGTGAGCCTGATCCGCGCCGGCGAGCAAGCCGGCCGCCTTACCGAGGTATTTGCGAGCCTCGGAACCACGCTCAAATGGCAGGACGAACTCGCGTCGCAGACCAAGCGCCTGCTCATGTACCCGGCGTTCGTGCTGGTGGTCGTGACCGCTGTCATGCTGTTCATGCTGATCTTTCTGGTACCGCAGGTTACCCAATTGCTGAAGGCGATGGGCATCGCGCTCCCGCCCCAAACGCGGGCGCTGATTTTTCTCTCCAACGTCGTGGTCGATTACTGGCCGTTCGTACTGGGCATTCCTATCGTGCTGGTCATCGCGACCGTTGTAATCGTCAAGCAAAGCCCCAAGGCGCACTATTTGTGGGACTACACCAAGCTCCACATTCCGGTAATCGGGCCGATCATGCAGAAAATAATCATGTCGCGATTCACCAATTTTTTCGCGCTCATGTACCAATCGGGCATCACGATTCTGGACGCGATCAAAACCTCCGAAGACATCGTCGACAACCGCGTTATCGCGGACGGCCTGATGCGCGCCGGGGCGCAAATTACCGCGGGCGACAGCCTGACGGAGACATTCCAGAACCTGGGCATTTTCCCGCCGCTTGTCATCCGCATGTTGCGGGTCGGCGAGGCCACCGGCGCGCTCGATACGGCGCTGATGAACGTGACTTATTTTTACAATCGCGACGTCAAAGAGGCAGTCGACAAAGGTATGGCCATGATCGGTCCCGTGCTCACCGTGTTTCTGGGCGGCATCATGGTATTTATCATGTGGTCGGTATTAGGACCTGTCTATGATATTCTCGGTAAGATAAAGTTCTAAGGGTCTAATCGCAAAGACAAAACAAGCTCGCCATGGCGGATAAACTACTGATTTCCGTGTCAACGATCCAAGTCAGCGCAGCGCGCTGGCGTGGGGGTCGTCTGGGCATCTGCACCATTTTTGAAAACAGCGATGCCGGGCTCGCTGTTTTCAGGGATTACCTCGACCAGGGTCCGCATCTGCCGGTTGAAATCATGGTGGATGCGGTAGAGGAAGACTATCGTTTCGAATCGCTGCCGCACAGTTTCGGCAGTGACCGCACCGAAATGATTGCGCGCAAACTGAAGCAGCATTATCGCAGCACACAGTTTTGCAGCGCGCGTATGCAGGGCCGCGACCCCGGCAAGCGGCGCGACGACCGTTACCTGTTTTGCGCGCTGACCAACCCGGAATTGATAAATAACTGGCTGGAGGCCGTCACCGAGGCCGAATTGCCGGTCGCCGGCATTTACCTGCTGCCCACCGTCAGCGCAATGCTGATCGAGAAGCTCAATCTCAAGCAGACTAACCTCCTGGTGGTGTCAATCCACGGCGCCGGTTTGCGTCTGAGCTTTTTCCGCGAGCAACAGCTGCGCATCAGCCGGTTGGCGCGCATCGACGGCAGCGCCGGCGAGGCAATTAAGAATTACGCTGAAGAGATATCCAACACGCGGCTGTATCTGCACGCGCTGCGCGTAATGACGCTCGACGAGCATCTGTCGGTGTTGATCGTCGACCGCAACGACACGCTGACCGGGCTCGAACACGTAATCGCGCGCGACAATCCGAACATCGAATGCCGGCGCCTGGGGCAGAAGGAAATCGTTTCGAGCCTCGGCGTCACCGTGCCGGTCATGGAATCGTCGAGTGATGCACTGTACCTGCAGTTGCTCGGCTTGCGCCCACCGGACAACAATCTCGCCCCGGCCACTGTCACTCTCGGCTATCGGCAGCACCAGATACGGCGCGGCATTTATGCGCTGAGTGGAGTGACCGCGCTCATCGTGGCGCTCTGGTGTGCGACGGCCGTCTACCAAATCTTCGATGCACAGGCAGACACGGAGACCACGCGGCGGCAGACCACCGAGTTGCAAAAGAAATACCAGGAAGCGACCCGTCAGTTCCCGGCTGCCCCGACCACCGCAGAAAACCTGCGGCGCGCCGTCGAAGTTTCGCAGAAAATCGGCGCGACTACTCGCACGCCCGAAATCATGATGGATCTGGTAAGCCAGGCGCTTGAAGCGAATCCCGCGATAGTGATGAAATTGTTCGACTGGAAATACGACAATAGTGAGTTTGCTGCCGCGCGCGATGCGAACCCCGGACAGCCGTCGACGCCGGCTTTTGCTCCACCACCCGTCGCGCAGGTTGCGGGCAAGCGCAAGGAATCCGCCCTAATCGAAGGCGAGGTGCGCCCGTTCCGCGGCGATTATCGCGCGGCAATCGATTCCATCAACCGCTTCGCGGAGAGCCTGGCGCAACAACCGAACGTCGGGGACGTCAAAGTCGCCAAGCTGCCGCTTAATATCAGCCCCGGTCTTACGTTGTCGGGAAATACGACGGACAGCCGCGAACAGACTGGGAAAGCCGAATTTACAATCATCGTGCAGATGAAGCCGTCCGCATGAACGCCGCCGAATTAAAAGCGCTACAAGCGCCGTTGATAATCCTGGTCATCGTGCTTGGCCTCGGCGCCGGGATCGTTTATCAACTCGATCAAACACTGAGCGCGACCAAGCGCGAGCTCGCGCAACAGCAGGCACAGATGCGGGAAGCACGCACCCGCCTGCAAAAATCCGGCGAGGAAAAAGAACTGATAGTCCGCTATCTGCCCAATTATGAGTACCTGCAGCGCATTGGATTTGTCGGCGACGAGAAGCGCCTGAATTGGCTGGAAGGCCTGCGGCTTTCGAATCAGCAAGCCCAGCTTTTCGGAGTGCAGTACCAAATCGGCTCCCAACAGCAGTATCCGTACGCGGCAGAGCTGAATCCCGGCCAGCTGACGCTGCATCAATCGGTGATGAAGCTTAGTTTCCAGTTGCTGCATGAAGGCGACCTTATGAGCTTTCTCACGGCGTTGGGCAAACAGGGTGCGGGATTTTTCGCAGTCAATGAGTGCAAGCTGGATCGCGCGAATACGGGTAGCAGCATTCGTTTTCAGCCCAATCTGCGCGCCGATTGCGACATTGCGTGGATTACTTTGCGCGCGGCTTCATCAGGGGAGCGTAAATGAAGCGAACACGCGTCCTCCTGCTGCTTGCGTTACTGCCCATAGCACACGTATGCGTGGCAGCTGAACTTGCGCGCATGTTCTACACACCTGCGCAGCGCGCTACGCTGGATAATGCGCGCAAGCAGAATATCCGGGTCGAAATCGGCAATGAGAGCGAGCAACAGCCGGCGGCGGCGCCAGTCCCGCAAAACGTGAGCGTCAACGGAATTATCCGGCGGAGCGACGGCAAGAACACGATCTGGTTGAATAATCGCGTAGTGAATGAGCAGAACCCGGGCGGAATGAATGCAGCTATCGGCAAGTCCGATAACCGCGTCCGCCTGAGCGTCCCCGACAGCGGTCGAAGCGTCGATCTCAAAGTCGGTCAGACGGTGGAAATCGTGAGCGGCACCATTGAGGAAAGTTATTTGCGCCGGCCAACCGCCAGGACAGAGGTTAAATCCGGGACGGAAGGCGAAAAGGCGGGCAGCGACGTGGCAAAAGTCACATCAACTCCGCCGCGCGAAGCCGTAAAATCTGACCCCCCGCTGCAAAGGAGACCCGCGCGGGGAACGGACAGCGATCAGCGGGACGAACCGAAAAACGACAACACCCCGAATACCAAGTAGCAATACTGCAAGGGTGCGCGTGTTCCATCTTAGTGACCATGCTTAATCGCAACTACAAACGGCGATCGCTTGCGCAGCGCGGCTATGCCGTGCTCGCCATCATTGCTGCGCTGGGCGCTACAGCCACCGCAGTGGTTGTCACGTCGCTCAGCGCGACTGCCGTGCGCAACGACCAGGGGCGCAAGGACAGCAATGCACTCGCGCTCGCCAAGCAGGCTTTGATTGCCAGTGCCGCATCGAGCAGTTCGCGCCCCGGCAGTCTGCCCTGCCCGGATGTCGATAACGATGGTTTGTCCGACCAGCCCGGTGGTAACGCCGCGGCGGCCTGCACTCAATTTATCGGTCGCCTGCCGTGGCGGACATTGGGCTTGCCCGATCTGCGCGATGCAACCGGCGAGCGGTTATGGTATGTCGTGTCGGCTAATTTCCAGGACATCTCCGCCAATCGCATCAACGCCGGCACCGTCGGACAGTTGATCGTGCACGAAGGAGAGCAGGCCACTAACGGTGTCGTCGCGATCTTAGTCGCTCCTGGCAAAGCTTTTGGCACGCAGCAGCGTGATACATCCCACGTTAACATTACCGCAAATTACGTCGAAAGCTATTCGAGCGACACACTGACTGCTGTGCTGCATGCCCAAGATGCAACGCATAACGATCAGTTGTTGGTGATCACACCGGCGGACCTATTTGCACTGGTCGAGCGGCGCGTGGTCAAGGAAGTTCAGAATTCGCTGCAAAACTATTATCTTGCGGTGGCCAACACCACCCCGTACAGCCTGCCTTATCCGGCACAGACCCAAGTCATCAATGACGGCAATTACAGTTATCCGACAACCGCAGTCACGCCGCCGTTTTCAGGGCCCGTGCTTTCAGGTTATTTGCCGTCGAATGACGCACTGCTCGTGTTACCGGCCTGGTTCACCGCCAATCGTTGGCACCAGGTGCTCAATTACAAAGTCGACAGCAACTGCGTGCCGTCTGCTGTAGCTGCAGCGACGGGAATCTGCGGCGCCGCCACCTTTACCGTCTCCGGCAACGGCATTTTGATCGGCGGGGCCCCGAGCGGCGGGACCATGGCAATGCTGGGCTTTAACGGCGTGAGCACGGCGTACTCCAATTACCAGTCGACAATTCTCAATGCGGCTGTGCAGACCCAGACGCAATCGCCATAGCGACGGTCAGTAGCACATGCCTTTATCGCCGAGCGGGCTTTTAAATCACTTTCGTGGTGTCCGCGCCCTTCGTGCGACGGGTTTTACCCTGTTCGAGCTCGCGATTTCGATGTTGATCATAACGCTGCTCGCGGCCGTACTGCTCACCCCGATATCGACACAAGTGACGCAAGCCAGAATTGCCCAGGCGAAAACCGAGCTGGATCAGATCAACGAGGCACTGATCGGCTTCGCCCTTGCGCAGCCGAAGCCGTATCTGCCATGCCCAGATACCAACAATGATGGCGTAGCAGATGCGTGTGCCAGCGTGTTTACGACCGAGACTACAGGCGGCAACATACCGTGGGTCACGCTCAATGTTCCGGCGACCGATCCCTGGGGGCAGCGTTATCAATACCGCGTCAATAACGCCTACACCAACAGCGTCACGGGTTTTACCCTGACCACTGTTCCGACAGGCGCAGGCTGCACCCCGCCGGGCGGCGTGAGTGGATTTATTAAGGTATGCGGCTCCGCGACGACTGCGACCTGCAATGCCTCAATCGTTGCTAATGGCGTACCCGCGATAGTATTTTCGCGTGGACCTAATGGACAGACCGCAGCAACGAGCGCGGACGAATTGGAAAACAACGATGGTGATTGCTTGTTTGTCAGCCGCACCTATTCGGCTGTCGCCGGCAGCGAGTTCGACGATCTGCTTACCTGGATTTCCCCGGGCATTTTGATGAGCCGGATGGTCACGGCCCAAAAATTGCCCTAGTCTCCCGTATTACTCTGGCATAAGCCTTTTTTACTCTGCCATTTCCTGCGGGCTTATAATTCGGGGACCGGTGCTGTTCGCGGTTCTGGAACATAATCATCCGCTGTGCCCGGGCCATTTTTGAGTCATAAGAAAAGCCCGACAGGCAGGGTTGTTCCCGGCAAGCCCGCTCAAATAACGCAACACTCGCCCAGCCATTTTAGTGCATCGGATCGAAAGCGTTCTTATGCGACACTGTCCCGCGCATATTCATCGCAACCGCGGTTATATCGCAATCGTACTGATTGCCGTTATCTGTACCACCGGCGCAACCTGGTTGGCAACGTCGCTTGGCGCCTTACGAAATGAGCGCGAACGCAACATCGCCGCGGTATTAGCGCATGCCAAGAAGGCGCTGCTGGCGCGCGCCACTGTGGACAGCTCGCTCCCGGGCAGTCTGCCCTGTCCGGATCTGATCACCAATATCCCGGGCACCAATGTCCCCGACGACGGGATTGCCGATCTGTTCGCCGGGATCAATTGCCCGAGCTATATTGGACGATTGCCGTGGCGCACGCTTGGCCTGGCTGACTTGCGTGATCATGATGGTGAGCGTTTATGGTACGCGCTCTCGCCTAATTTTCGCGACTATGCAAGCCAGGTTCTGATCAACGACACGACAGCGGGCACGCTGTCGCTGTCAGGAGCGTCGACCTTGAATAACGTCGTTGCGATCGTTTTCGCGCCTGGCGCCCCTGTCGGCTCGCAGACGCGTACCGGCATCGCCAATCAGAACAGCGTGACCAACTACCTCGAGGGCCCGAATGCGGCGGGCGGCGGTACTTTTATCGCGCGACCGGCGGACGCCGCCTTCAACGATCGTCTCACTACCATCACCGTAGCCGATGTGATCTCGTTCGTCGAAAGACGCGTTGCCAATGAGATAACCGTGGGCTTGAATCATCATTTCGTCGCCAACTCAGTACTGCCGAATGCTGCGCTGGTTACGGATTTTTCATGTCAGCCGCACGGAGATCCCGATCTTTGTCTGCCCTCGGCAACAACCATGGCCGGTTTCCTGCCGCGAAACCTCACTGCGGGTGCGGGCTGGTTAGGTACGACATTCCCCGGCTGGTTCAACGCCAACTGGCGGACCTCCGTCGGTTATATGGTTGCGCCGGAATGCACATCGCTCCCGCCCTGCCTGAACACTACTTTCAGTGCCGTTACTGACGCCGGCATAGCAACGCCGAAGGTAACTTTGGTAATCGGGTCGATCAGGCAGCACACGGTACGCATTATCGCGCCGTAAAGTCGCGTCAGCCGGTCCTCTTGCGCAATTCGAAACATACGTTGCCGGGATTGTTGCTGACCAGCGTCAGACTGTAGCCCGCCTGCTCCGCCTGTCGCGCCGCCTGATAAAGACCAATGCCCAGTCCGCTGCGCGAAGGCACAGGCACCGAAAAAAGCCGCGCAGCCACCTGAGTTGGGATCGCCTCGCCGCTATCCCATATCTTTAACCGTCCACCCGATGTCCGAATCGAACGTGACTTCAATACGGGTATCCGCATGCAGTTGCGCCTTGGAGATGGCATTTTGCAGCAGATTCTCGGCCACACTGTCGAATAGCTCGCCCGGCACCGTGGCGTTGGAATTCAAAGTGCCTTCGTTGAATGTGATCCCACCGCGCGTATAACGCTGCTTCAGGCCTTCCCACCAGGAGGTCGCACCGACCTGCACCATCGAGAATTGGGTTGGCGCCTGCAATTTTTCGAGCGTCACCGTCAACCGCTGCGCGATTTGCGGCAGCTGTCTTTTCACCAGCCCCTGCAGCGCGCCGGCCTCATCGGTGCTGCTGCTTTCGGCGGCCGCACACAGAGAGCGCAATGACTGCAGCAGATTTTTGACGTCGTGCGTGAGCCGCGCGCCGGTTTCGTAGATTGCCTGCGTATAGGCATTCATGCGCTGCGATTCCTCCCGCTGCTTCGCTTCGTAAAAATGCCCCAGCATCTGGGTCAGCAGCTTCAAATGCAACAGCAGGGACGGGCTCAACGACCACTTGGTATAAAACGTGAGCATGAGGTCCTGCGAGGCAAATTCCGCCTGAAAGCGGGACCGCGCCCCCAGTTCACCGCTGCTGTGCGCGGCCTGCCACGAGAGCCCGGCGACCCACGGCAGCTCGCACATGTTCTGCAAGGCGAGCGACAGAAAGCGCGAAGGTTCGCGCTCGCGTTCCGCGAGGTCGGCCAGACTTTTGACCCAACGCTCGAATGGCAGGCCCAGGCTCATCAGGTAGCGCGAGAGCAAATGGCCAATGCCCGTAAACCCGGTATGCGGATTCCACAGCCAGCTCAACGACACGAGCACGAGACCCATCACCATCAGGCTTTGCGCGAGCGCGAGCGGATAATTGCCGTGGCTGACCTGCTTGACTACAAAGCTGCCGAGCACGAGCCCGGTAACCAGCAAAAATAGCAGCAGGCTATAGAAGAGGTCCACCGCGAGCGGCGACGACGAACGACCGACTTCGTGCACCGGAATCACGATCATTGCAAGCGGCAGCAGGGGCAGCGCGTAGCGGACCATTGTTACCAGCACACTGTCGAATTGCTGATCGACGAACAAGTGCGGCACGACCCACACGAGCAGCATCGACAACAGGTACAACGCCGCCAACAATGCCGCCATGCGCTGGCGCGGCTGTTCGCTGCCGAGCAGATTGCCGCCAATCAGCGCGAACAGCACGGCGAGCCAGACGGCCATCAGCCACCAGCTATTCCAGCCCGCCAGCAGAAGGCCAACGATGACGACCAAAAACGCCTGGCGCGAATCGAGCGTGCGCTCGCCGCGCCAGACCGGCTGCCAGATCAGGAAAATGCCGAAATGCACCAGCAGCATCGCGCGCGAAAAAAGCGAATCGATATCCCATGCGAGCGCAGCGTGCAGCGCCAGCAACATTCCGCCAAACCACCACTGCGGGCGAATAGCGCGCCGTGCAGTTACTATCGAATCGCTCACCGGTCTGGCCTCATCGTCAACCTGGATAGGTTATTAGCACTTTTGGTTATACTGGCCCAATTTCGGGACAGAGGCCAATTATTCCATGGGTCGGCGGCAAATTGCGACTCTCGCGCGTTTCACCCTGCTCGAGGCTTGGCGCACGCGTCTGCCTTGGCTATTCGTCATCGCACTCGCGCTGGTGTTCGGCGCCGGATATTTCGTACATCAATTAGCGATCACTGAAAGTGCGCGCATGCAAACGGCATTTTCAGCCGCCGCCTCGCGCCTCGTCGCGGTTTTCGTCTTAAGCCTTTACATCCTGACCAGTCTGGTACGGGAATTCAACGACAAAGGGCTTGAGCTCACCTTGTCGTTCGCCCTGCGGCGCGCGGATTATATTCTCGGCCGCTTCCTGGGTTTCATGCTCATCGCTTTGGTCATGGCATTACTCGCTGGCCTGCCCCAAATGATGCTCGCCCCCGTGCCAGCTGCGCTCCAATGGATCTGTTCACTTGCGCTGGAGCTCATCATAATCGCGGCGCTCAGCGTATTTTGTATCCTGACCTTTACCCAGTTAATGCCGGCGGCAAGCTTCGTCGCCGGCTTTTACCTGCTCGCGCGCGCAATAACCGCTATTCAGTTGATCAGTTCCTCCGCGATAGTAGGGGACGCAACACTATCTCAGCGGGTCATCGGATGGATTATCGACGCGCTCGCGCTCGTGCTGCCGGCGTTAGACCAATTTACGCGAAGCGCATGGCTGGTGGACAGTGCTGCGGGCTGGGCGGCAATCGGCAGCTGCGCTGTGCAAGCGCTGATCTATACCGCATTGCTGATCGCCGCGGCGATGTTCGACTTTTACCGCAGGAACCTATGATCGCGCGTGACGAACGGCCACTCGCCGCGGTACCCGCCATGGTGTTCGCCATGCTGATCACGGCGCTCGGTTTGCAAATCACCTGGCAGGCAACACAACAAAGACCGGTGGCACGCGCCGAGGCGCTCGAGGCACCGCCGGCGGTGCCCGTGTTGCGCGTCGCCAGCCTGGGCGAACCGGTCGCGCTGGCACAACTGGTGACACTGTACCTGCAGGCATTCGACAATCAACCCGGCATCAGCATTCCTTTTCGCGAACTCAACTATCGGCGTGTGATCGAGTGGCTCGACACGATTCTCGCTCTCGATCCCGCCACCCAATATCCGCTGCTGATGGCGACCCATCTTTATGGGCAGGTCCCGGATCCGGCGCGCCAACGCTTGATGTTCGACTTCGTGCATACACAATTTTTGCGCGATCCCAACCACCGCTGGCGGTGGCTCGCGAACGTTACGCTTGCGTGCAAACACCGCCTTAAAGACCTTCCGTTGGCCTTGCAATATGCACGCGAGATCGCCCAACTCGCCCCTGATGCGCCGCCGTGGGCGCGCCAGTTGCATATCATTTTATTGGAGGACATGGGCGAAGTAGAGAGCGCCAAAATAGTAATAGGCGGCCTTCTCGACAGTGGCCAGATCAAGGACCCGTACGAATTGCGCTTTCTGATCGATCGTTTGCGGTCGCTGGAGGAAAAAGCCGAAAACTCGACACCTCCGTCGAAAAATTGACTGAAAATCGGTGCTCGAACGCGACGGAGATCCGGGATTTTCTGTGCTGAGTTGGTCCTTACGCGAACGTTTCAGGCGTAGTAGTAAAAACTATCCACATTTAATCAATTGGTTGTGAATAAAAAAAGGGGGTAGAAAGTAAGCCCCCGCGAATTCACGCAGAAACCCGCTCGCGGTTGGGTCCGTGCGAATTGCGTCGCAACGCATGGCACGAGAATTGCGCAATTCCTCACACTTGGGCCGCCGGTCCGGATAAATGGGAATAAACACCATGCGTAAACAAGAGGGCTTTACCCTAATCGAAATCGCGATCGTGCTGGTCATCATCGGCCTGCTGCTTGGCGGCGTGCTGAAGGGACAGGAACTCATTAATGCCGCACGGGTGCGCAATATCGCGTCGCAACTTGACGGCGTCAAGATCGCCTATCTAGGATTCCAAGATCGCTACCGCGCTTATCCAGGCGACATGCCCTCCGCAACTTCCACCACACAAATTCCGGGCGCGCCTGTCGGATGTGTCACGGCACCCACCTGTGCGAATGGCAAGATCGATCCCAATGAAAATCTTCTCGTGTGGAGTCACTTGAGCAAGGCCGGATTCATAAGCGGTTCATATACTGGCACCGTCGATACAGGTGTGGTTTTCCAGACTCCGACTTCGGCAGATTCACCTTCGAATCCGTTCGGCGGGTTTTTGGTACTCACGAATGACAACGATTACGGCGACACTACTGCTACGCCGGCGGCCGTTACGAACATCAAAACCGGCGGTAATATTGCCGTGGCAATGGTTGCCGAATTGGATCGCAAGGTCGATGACGGTTTGCCTGGCCAGGGTTCTTTCCGTATCGGCATCGCCTATGGCGGCGTCACGCCAGCCGTAGGATCGTGTCTTACTGGAACAGCCAATGGCACGCCCGGGATGCTTTACAATGCGGCCGTCGATGTTAAGTCCTGCGGTGGCGTCGCGATTCAGTAGCAAATAACTTATTAATAAAGCCCGCTTCGGCGGGCTTTTTTATTGCGGGAAATCCGTCGGCTCGCTATCCCTGCATTACCCGTATCTCCGCCGCCGCACAATCGTGCTCGGATCCGTACAGCACCAGCACGTCGCCTGCTTTGATCTGCGCATCCGGCTGCGGCGCCTGTGCCGCGATGCCGGGGCGGCGCACCGCCTTGACTTCGACGTTGCACTTCGCGAGATCGAGCGCGGCTAGCGTCTTGCCAATTGCCGCGGCGCCCGGCGTTATCAACACCGAATGGAGCAGTCGCTGGGCGTCATTGGCGGAATCCTCGGTTTCATCAGACTCGCCATGGAAGAATCCGCGCAGCAGCTTGTAGCGCTGTTCACGCGTGTCGCGGATGCGTCTTAACACCCGGTTCAGCGGGACGCCCACCGCTATCAGGGTATGCGACGCGAGCATCAGGCTGCCCTCCATGATTTCGGCCATTACCGCGGTGGCGCCGGCATTGCGCAAGAGTTCGATTTCGGTATCGTCCATCATGCGCACGACGACCGGCAGACCCGGCTTGAGCTCGCGCACTTGCGCGAGTATGCGCAGCGCAAGCGCGCTGTCGGCGATCGTCACGACCAGCGCGCGTGCCCGCAGCAAGCCCGCCGCAATCAGCACCTCGCGCCGCGCGGCATCACCATAGACGACGCGCTCGCCGGCGGCGGCGGCCTCCTTGACGCGCCCCGGGTCGACGTCGAGCGCAATGAAGCTGAAACCTTCCAGGTCGAGCAGGCGCGTGAGATTCTGCCCGCTGCGCCCATAGCCGCACACCACGACGTGCTGGTTGGCCGCCATCGACTGGACCGCGACGTTATGCAGCTCCATCGCGCGTGCCAGCCATTCGGCGCCGCTGAAATGGCGCACGATACGCTCGCTGCGCTCGATGATGAACGGCGCCGCCAGCATCGACAGCACCATCGCGGCCAAGCGCCGTCTGCAGCATCGCTGGCGGAACGAGATTGAGCGGCGCTGCCAGGGACAGCAGCACGAAGCCGAACTCGCCGCCTTGCGCGAGATCGAGTCCGGTGCGCAGTGCCGCGCCCGAATCGCTGCCGAACAAACGGCTCAAGCCCGCGATCAGCAGAGCCTTCAACGCGATCAGCAACACCAGCACGAGCCCGACCCATGCGAGGTGCTCATAAACGAGCGCGACATTGAGCTTCATGCCGATAGTCACGAAAAACAATCCCAGCAACACGTCGCGGAACGGCTTGATGTCGTCCTCGACCTGGTAGCGGTATTCGGTCTCCGAAATCAGCATGCCGGCGATGAATGCGCCGAGCACCAGCGACAAGCCCGCCAATTGCGTGATAAACGCGAGCCCCAGAGTAATCAGCAAAACGTTGAGCACGAAAAGCTCGGACGATTTTTGGGTGGCCACGACATGAAACCACTGGCGCATCGGTCGCTGGCCGAAAAACAGCAGAATCGCCAGCACGACGACCGCCTTGGCGAGCGCCAGGCTCAATCCCACCGCCATGTCGCCGGGGGGGCCGGCGAGCGCGGGGATCAGGATCAAGAGCGGCACCACGGCGAGATCCTGAAAAAGCAGGATTCCGATGACCTGCCGGCCGTGCAGCGAATTGAGCTCGAGCTTGTCGGCAAGCATTTTGCTGACGATGGCCGTCGATGACATTGCGACGGCGCCGCCGAGCACAATGCCCGTGCGCCAGTCGATGCCGGCCAGCGCCATTGCCGCGACCACGGCGGCGAGCGTCAGCACCACCTGGGCGGCGCCAAGCCCGAACACGATGCGGCGCATCGTCGTGAGTTTCGCGAGGCTGAATTCGAGCCCGATGCTGAACATCAGGAACACGACGCCGATCTCCGCCAGATTGCGCGTGCCCTCGGTATCCGGAATCAGTCCGAGCCCATGCGGGCCGATGACGATGCCGACCAGCAGATAGCCGAGCATCGCCGGCAGCTTGAACGAACGAAACAGAATCACCACCATTACCGCGGCGGCGAGCAGAATCAAGGCTAAGTGCAGCGAATCGTCCATGCGATGTGGCAATGTGGAATTGCTTCGGATAATGCCCTATCGCCGTCGAATTGCAACCCGAGCGAGCACGGTGCCGCCCTGCCGGTCCGCGCCGTGACTTTGCTATACTGCTCACGCCATGACAGTCGCCAAAAAGAAGGCCGTCGCGCCGGCGGGATCAACCGCACTCGAGCTCGCGCGTGAAGTGCTCGAAATCGAAGCTGCGGCGATTACCGGACTGATAGCGCGGCTCGATCAGAATTTTCAACGCGCGGTCGACATCATCATGAATTCCCGCGGCCGTGTGACGGTGAGCGGCATCGGCAAATCGGGTCATATCGCGCGCAAGATCGCATCGACGATGGCGAGTACCGGCACCCCCGCATATTTCGTGCACCCCGCCGAGGCAAGTCACGGCGACCTGGGCATGGTCACGCGCGAGGATGTATTCATCGCGCTGTCGAATTCCGGCGAATCGACCGAGCTGCTCTCGATCGTCCCGCTGATCAAACGCCGCGGCGCCAAGCTGATCGCGCTGACCGGCAAACCGCAATCGAGCCTGGCCCAGCAAGCCGACGCGCACCTGTATGCCGGCGCGGAAAAGGAAGCCTGTCCGCTCAATCTCGCCCCGACCGCGAGCACGACGGCGGCGCTCGCGATCGGCGACGCCCTTGCGGTGGCGGTGATGCATGCGAAGGGCGTGAGCCGCGACGAATTCGCGCGCTCGCATCCCGGCGGCACCCTCGGCCGTCAGTTGCTGACCCGCGTGCGCGACGTGATGGGTGATGAGCGCGACGCGCCGCGCGTTCCCGGCACGGCGATGTTGTCCGCCGCCATACTTGAGATGTCGCGCGGCCGCATGGGCATCACTGCCGTGGTTGACGACACAAGCCGGGTGATCGGTATTTTTACCGACGGCGACCTGCGGCGCGCACTGCAGAAAGGCGTGGACCTGCACAACACCATAATCGCCAGCGTGATGACGCGCAATCCGCGCACGATTACACCGGACAAATTGGCCGCCGAGGCCGTGCAACTCATGGAGCAACACAAAGTCAATCAGCTGCTGGTGGTCGATGCCGAGCATCACCTGGTCGGCGCGCTCAATACTCACGCGCTATTCAAAGCCAAAGTCATTTAGGCTCCACCTCGCCTGAAGCGGGGCCTGACGGCCGAACCGCGGAAAACTGCAGACTCATACTTCAAGACATGCAAGCAATCTATGCCAAAGCCCAGCGCGTGCGACTCGCGATTTTCGACGTCGACGGCGTCCTCACCGACGGCACGCTGTATCTGACCGACGGCGGCGAGGAAATCAAGGCGTTCAACAGCCTCGACGGTCACGGCATGAAAATGCTGCGTGAAAGCGGCGTGGAGCTTGCGATCATCACCGGCCGCACTTCACGCAGCGTTGAACTGCGCGCGAAAAATCTGGGCATCGACCTGGTATTTCAGGGCGCAGCCGACAAAGCTGTGGCCTTTGCCTCGCTGCTCAAGGCGCGCGCTGTCGAAGCCTCGGCCATCGCGTATATGGGCGACGACGTAGTCGACCTGCCGGTTATGCTCCGCTGCGGCTTCGCCATCACCGTGCCAGCTGCGCCGCTGCTGGTCAGGCAGCATGCGGATTACGTCACGCGCGCCCAAGGCGGGCACGGCGCGGCACGCGAAGCATGCGAGCTCATCATGCATGCCCAGGGCACGCTGGAGCCGGCGCTCGCGGCCTATCTCAAATGATCCAGCGGCTGACCGCATGGTTTCCGGTGCTGCTGCTTGCCGCAGTCGCCGCGGTAACCGTCTGGCTCGACCGCCACGTGCAGCCGCCGGAGACCGTCAACACCGGCAAGGCGCGCCACGACCCGGATTACATCGCCGAAAATTTTACCGTGACGCGCATCGGCCCGGATGGCGCCGTGCGCTACAGGATGAAGGCGCGGCGCATGCAGCATTATCCGGACGACGACACAACCGACCTCGAGGCGCCGAACGTTGTTAATTATCGCGACGCCGGAGTCACTATGACAGCGTCGTCGAAAACCGCGAAACTGTCGAGCAACGGCGACAACGTCTACCTGCAGGACGACGTGCGCCTGACGCGCTCGCCTTACGAGAATCACAGCGAACTGGTCATGCTGACCACCTGGCTGCACGTCGTGCCCGACGATGGCACCGCGCGAACCGACAAGCCGGTGCGCATCCAGGATGCAACCACCCTGATCACGTCGGATGGCTTAGAATTCGACAACAAAACCCGTATTTTGAAATTGCTGTCCAATGTTCGAGGTAGTTATGCAAAACCCAAATAGGCACTGGCGCCGCGCGCTGTTGATCGCGGGCTGCATGCTGGCGGCCGGCGGCGCGCACGCCGAGCGCGCCGATCGCGACAAGCCGGTCAACCTCGAAGCGGATCAGGTGACGGTCGATGATGCCAAGCAGACAGCAACCTTTACCGGCAAGGTCGTGCTGACGCAGGGCACGCTGGTGATACGCGGCGACCGCATGGTGGTGCAGCAGGATGCCGACGGCTTCAAATACGGCGTCGCCTACGGCAATCTCGCCAGTTTTCGCCAGAAACGCGAGGGCTACGATGAATACATCGACGGCTACGCGGAGCGCATCGAATACGACAGCAAAGCGGAGAAGGTGCAGATGTTCAACCGCGCGTACCTGAAAAAATCCAACGACGACGTGCGCGGAAACTATATTTCGTACGAAATCGCGACGGAATTTTTCAAGGTGGTCGGCGGCGGCAAGCAGGCCGCGACCGAGGGCAATCCCGAAGGCCGCGTGCGCGCCGTAATCCAGCCGAAGAACAAGGACAAGCCTGCTCCCCCGGCGCCGCCGCTGCCGCTGAAACCTGCCACCGACGTCGCGAATCCGCGCGACACGCCGGCTGTCGCGCCGCGTTGATGGCGGCCGCACTGCGCAGCCGCGGCACGCTGTTTCGGATTTCGCCGCAGCCGCGGCTTCGCCCGCGATCATGAGCCAGCTGCGGGCGCAGCAACTCGAGAAGCGCTACAAATCGCGCGTCGTCGTCAAGGATGTTTCACTCGAGGTCAGCAGCGGCGAGGTCATCGGCCTGCTCGGCCCCAACGGCGCGGGCAAGACAACCTGCTTTTACATGATGGTCGGCCTGGTGCCGCTCGACGGCGGCGAGATCCATCTCGACGACAAGCGCTTGACGCACATGCCGATTCACCGGCGCGCGCAGCTCGGGTTGTCCTACCTGCCGCAGGAAGCCTCGATTTTCCGCCGTTTGACTGTCGCCGAAAACGTGCGCGCGGTGCTCGAACTGCAGTCGAACGATACCTCGCATATTGAGATCAAATTGGAGCAGCTGCTGACGGAGCTGCATATCGACCACCTGCGGGACAATCCCGCCATCAGCCTGTCCGGGGGGGAACGCCGGCGCGTGGAGATTGCCCGCGCGCTGGCGACTGAACCGCGCTTTATCCTGCTCGATGAACCATTTGCCGGCGTCGATCCAATCGCCGTCATCGACATCCAGAAAATCATTCGGTTCCTCAAGGAACGCGATATTGGGGTATTAATCACGGATCACAACGTGCGCGAGACACTCGGCATCTGCGACCGCGCCTACATTATCAACGACGGCAGCGTGCTCGCCTACGGAAAGCCTGACGAAATCGTTTATAATGACAGCGTGAGAAAGGTCTATCTGGGAGAGCATTTCCGGCTGTAGAAAAGCGCTGCGGCCCGCGCCTGCCGCGCTCGCGGTCCCGATTCGGTCCCAATCTCATCAGAGTTCACGCATCCGAACTATCGCGCCGTCATATCCTTTCGGGACCATGAAGCATTCGCTACAACTCAGGCTGTCCCAGCACTTAACGCTCACGCCCCAACTGCAGCAATCCATCCGGCTGCTGCAGCTGTCGACTCTGGAGCTTAACCAGGAGATCGAGAAATTCCTGCAGGACAATCCGCTGCTCGAGCGCGAAGACGGCTTGCGCGAAGAAACCGTGGCGGCGCCGCCTCCCGGCAACACTGACTTCACCTCGCCCACGACCCCGACCACGACGAGCGACACGGAAGCCGACACGACGGCGAGCGACACCCATGGCAGCGCCGATACGGGGGGCTTCGAAGAAGACTACAGCCACGGCGGCACCCGCGACGATAATGACGAAGCGGAATATCCGCAGGTCGCCGCCGAAGCGCAGTCTTTGCGCGAGCACCTGATTTCCCAGTTGTCGCTGACCCAGATTTCCGACCACGACCAAAAGCTCGTCACGCTGCTGATCGATTCGCTCAACGACGACGGCTATCTGCACCAGGACCTCGACGAATTGGCTGCGCTGCTGCCGCCGGAACTCGACATCGAGGTCGACGATCTGCAGGTGGCGCTGCGGCATTTGCAGCACCTCGACCCGCCGGGCGTAGGCGCGCGCAATCTCGGGGAATGCCTGAAGCTGCAACTGGAGACGCTGCCGGCAACCACGCCGCATCGCGCGCAAGCCCTCGAAATCGTCAACCATCATCTGGACGTGCTCGCGGCGCGCGATTTTCTGAAGCTGAAGAAGCTTTTGCACTGCGAGGACGCAGTCCTGCGCGGCGTCAAGAACCTCATCACCAGTCTCAACCCGCGCCCGGGCGCCAGCTTTTCCAGCGGCGATACGCGCTACATCGTGCCGGACGTCATCGTAAAAAAGCTCAAGGGCGTGTGGCTCGCCGCGTTAAATCCCGACGCGATGCCGAAGCTGCGCATCAACCGCCTCTACGCTGACATTCTGCAGCGCAACCGCGACGCCGGGCACCAGCAGCTCGCCGGCCAGCTGCAGGAAGCGCGCTGGCTCATCAAGAACGTCCAGCAGCGCTTCGACACCATCTTGCGCGTGTCGCAGGCCATCGTCGACCGCCAGCGCCATTTTTTCGAGCACGGCGAAGTCGCGATGCGCCCGCTGGTCCTGCGCGAAATCGCGGATACGCTGGACCTGCACGAATCGACGGTTTCGCGCGTGACCACCCAGAAATTCATGTTCACGCCGCGCGGCATTTACGAGCTCAAATACTTTTTCGGCAGCCACGTGACCACCGATACCGGCGGCTCGGCATCGAGCACGGCGATCCGCGCGTTGATCAAGCAGCTCGTCAGCGCGGAAAACGGCAAGAAACCGCTGTCCGACAGCCAGATCTCGGAAATTCTCGGCCAGCAGGGCATCGTCGTCGCGCGCCGCACCGTCGCCAAGTACCGCGAGTCGATGCAGATATTGCCGGTCAACCTGCGCAAATCGCTGTGATAGCTCCACATCGCCAAGTTACCACCCGATAAGTCGAACACTTAACCGAGGAGTCAGCCATGAATCTTCACCTGAGCGGCCATCACGTCGACGTCACGCCCGCGATGCGCGACTATGTCACGACCAAGTTCACGCGCATCACGCGGCATTTCGATCACGTGATCGACGTCAACGTGATCCTGTCGGTTGAGAAGCTCAAGCAGAAAATCGAAGCCAACGTGCACCTCTCCGGGAAAGACATTTTCGTCGAGTGCGACGACGCCGACATGTATGCGGCGATCGATGCGCTGGTCGACAAGCTCGACCGCCAGATATTGAAGCACAAGGAGCGTAATTTCGAGCACCGCGGCGGGCGCGAAGCCGGCCGCGACAGCAGTGAAGATTGACGCGGCGGCGCGCGCGTGCCATCGTCCCGCCCTGGCGGCCCGCGCGGATTGCCGATAATCGAAACGCTATGAATCTTATCGCCAAACTGCTGCCGGCCCAGAACGTGGTGCTCGACCTCGACGTGAGCAGCAAAAAACGCGTGTTCGAGCACGCCGGACTTTTGTTCGAAAACAATCAGAACGTCGCGCGCAGCCAGGTCTTTGACAGCCTCTTCGCGCGCGAAAAGCTGGGCTCGACCGGTCTGGGACAGGGTATTGCGATTCCGCACGGGCGCATCAAGGGCTTGAAAGAGGCCGTGGGCGCGATGATCCGCATGCGCGAGCCGATTCCGTTCGACGCGCCCGACGGCCAGCCGGTGAACCTGATTTTCGTGCTGCTGGTGCCGGAGCGGGCGACCGATCTGCACCTGCAGATATTGAGCGAACTCGCGCAAATGTTCAGCGATCAGGCGTTTCGCGAGCAACTTTTGAAAGTCGAATCCGCCCCAGCCATGCACCAGGCGATCGCCGAGTGGCAACCGCATGCCGCAAATCAGCGTAGCGCAGCTGTTTGAGGACAACCGCGAGAAACTGCGCCTCGCGTGGATCGCAGGGCGCGATGGCGGCGTCAAAGTGCTCGACAGCGCGCACCTCAAGGATTCGCGCAGCGGCCTGATCGGGCACCTGAATTTCATCCATCCGAACTGGATCCAGATACTCGCGCGGCCCGAGATCGATCACCTGAATTCGCTCGACACCATCACGCGGCAGCAGACGCTGCACCGGCTCGCGACCTCCGAGCTTGCGTGCATCGTCGTCGCCGGCAGCGAGCAAGCTCCCGAGCACCTCTGCGCGCTCGCGGATACCCTGCACGTCGCACTGCTTGCCTCGCCGCTCGACAGCGTGGAATTGATGTGGCTGCTGCGGCCCTATCTCGCGCGCGAACTGGCCGAATCGACCACCATGCACGGCGTGTTCCTGGACGTCCTCGGCATGGGCGTCATGATCACCGGCGACAGCGGGGTCGGCAAAAGCGAGCTTGCGCTCGAATTGATCAGCCGCGGCAGCGGCCTGATCGCCGACGACGTGATCGAACTCTACCGGATCGCGCCCGAAACGCTGGAAGGCCGCTGCCCGGTGCTCTTGTGCGACTTTCTCGAGGTGCGCGGCCTGGGCGTGCTCAATATCCGCACGATATTCGGCGAGGCGGCCTTACGCCCGCGCAAAAACATGAAATTGATCGTGCACCTGGAGAAACCCGCCGGCAGCGAAACCACCCAATATGTGGACCGTCTGCCGCTGAAGCCCGGTATCCACGAGATTTTGGGCGTCAGCATCAGCAAGGTCACGATACCGGTCGCGGCCGGCCGCAACCTCGCCGTGCTGGTCGAAGCGGCCGTGCGCAATCACGTGCTGCAGTTGCGCGGGATCGACAGCACGCGGGAATTTGTCGAGCGTCAGGCGCAACACATGAAGACCGACGGGCAGTAGGCGCCGCGCGCTGATCACCGCATGCAACTCGTCATCATCACGGGGCTTTCCGGATCGGGCAAGAGTGTCGCGTTAAAGGTGCTGGAAGACGGCGCTTACTATACGACCGACAATCTGCCGGCCAAGCTGTTGTCCGGCATGGTCGACTTCCTGCGCGAGGCCGGTTACGCGCGCGTCGCGGTCAGCATCGACGCGCGCAGCGGCGACACGCTGTCCGAGCTGCCGCGCCAGGTGCGCGAACTGAAGGCGCGCGGCGTCGACGTGCGCGTGCTGTTTCTCGAAGCCAAAACCGAAACCCTGCTCAAGCGTTTTTCCGAGACGCGGCGGCGCCATCCGTTGAGCGCCGGCGAGCTGACGGTCGCCGAGTGCATTGCGCGCGAGCGCGAGCTGCTCGCCGATATCGGCGGGGAGTCGCACCATATCGACACCAGCGATCTCAATCCGAACGCGCTGCGCGCCTGGATCAAGGAATTCGTCGAATCCGATCACTCGGGATTGGCGCTGCTGTTCCAGTCGTTCGGTTACAAGCACGGCATTCCGCTCGACGCCGATCTCGTGTTCGACGTGCGCTGCCTGCCCAATCCCTATTACGATCCCGCGTTGCGCCCGCTGACCGGCAAGCACCGCGCGGTGATCGAATTTCTCGAGGCCGACGCCAACGTCAAACGCATGCACGACGACATCCGCAAATTCATCCAGGACTGGCTGCCCTGCTTTGTGGCCGACAACCGCAGCTACGTGACCGTGGCCATCGGCTGCACCGGCGGAGAGCACCGGTCGGTTTATTTCGTCGAAAAACTGGCCGACCACTTCCGCGCCGCGCAGCGCGTGCTGGTGCGCCACCGTGAGCTGTCACTATGAGCACGCAAACGAACGCAGACGCCGCGGCGCCGTTGCGCACCTACATATTCCCGCTCAATACCGTGTTGTTTCCGGGCGGCACGCTGCCGCTCAAAATATTCGAGCAGCGCTACATCGAAATGACGAAGGTGTGCATCAGCGAGGAGCGGCCGTTCGGCGTGTGCCTGATCAAGGAAGGCCGCGAGGTCGGCACGCCCGCCGTGCCGCAGGACATCGGCTGCCTCGCCCGCATCGCCCAATGGGACATGCCGCAGCTCGGCGTATTCCACCTGCAGGTCGAGGGCTTGCAGCGATTTCGGATCCTGAGCTCGGAGGTCGAAAAGAGCGGACTGATCTCCGCCACGATCGAACACCTTGCCATCGATTCTGCGGTCGCGCCGGAGGAAACGTTGTGCCGCGACGTGTTGAAAGCCATCATCGAAAAAATCGGCGCCGAGCATTTTCCGTCGCCCCACCGCTTCGACGACGCGGCGTGGATCGGCTATCGGTTGAGCGAAGTGCTGCCCATCAGCCTCGAGCAGAAGCAGCAGATGCTGCGCATGACCGACCCGCACGCGCGGCTATCGCAGCTGGGCGAAATCCTGTCAAAGCAGGGACTACGCTCCTGACCGGAAATCAGCGTTTCGGGTCCGGGTCGTCGCCGAAGTAGCCCGGAAATTCGCCGGCGTAACACGGTGGCGACGCGTATTCCGCGGCAGTCGCCAGCCGCTGGCGCGGCAGGCCGCGCTGCTGGCACAAGTGCCGCGCCCGCTCGCGGCATTTTTCCGCGCTGATGCGCCTGAGCCCGGCGTCCTGCGCCACATAGATGCCCGCTTCCGTCACGACAAAATCCATCGGCACGTCGTGCGGTTGCGGCCGGATGGTCGGCAGGCCCGCAAACTCGAACGCGACGCCGATGGCAAGCGGTTGCGGTGACGTCGCGTCGAGCGTGCGGTCGAAATAACCGCCGCCATAGCCCAGGCGATAACCCTGCGCGTCGAACCCGTTCATCGGCACGATGGCCGCATCGGGCACGACCAGGGCGGTGCCGTCCGGGATCGGAATATCGTAGACTCCGGTGCTCATCGGCGCGCCCGGCCACCACGCCCGGAATTGCAACGGCGCTGCCTTCGCGATCACGACCGGCAATGCGGCCGCCGCGCCAAGCTCGCGAAAATGCTTGATCGCGAAACGCGCGTCGAACTCGTTCTTGAACGGCCAGCAAAAACCGATGGTCATCCCGGCGAGCAGCGCAAACCCCGCTTCGAGGTGCGCGCTGATCGCCGCATTCATCTGCCGGCGCCGGACGTCTTCAAGCGCCTCGCGCTGCGCAATCAACTCAGCGCGCTTCTGCTTGCGCCACTCGCGAATTTCCGTCCATGCCTCGTTCATGCCGATAATCCCGCTCCATCCGCCTGGCTGCTCAATATCCTGCGTGTCCTATACTGAGCGCCATAATGGCCGTTAAGTTCCGATTTTACACCGCGCTTTGCGCGCTCCTCATCGCGTCGATCTGCGCTGCTCAAGCGCCGGCGCGCGCTGCGGCAGCCCCGGCAGAAATAGAAGTGCCGGCATGGTTCAAGGTTTCCTTCCTCGATCTGCGCGACGATCTGAAGGAAGCCACCGCGGGCCGCAAGCGTCTCGTGCTGTACTTCGGGCAGAACGGATGCCCGTATTGCAAGCGGCTCATGGAAGTGAATTTTACGCAGCCCGAGATCGTCGCCAAAACGCGCCGCCATTTCGACATGGTCGAAATCAATATTTTCGGCAGCCGCGAAGTGAGCTGGCTCGACGGCAAAACGCGCAGCGAAAAAGAACTTGCGGCGCTGCTCAAAGTCCAGTTCACGCCGACGCTTCTGTTCCTGGACGAGCGCGGCGAAATTGCCCTGCGCGTCAATGGATACTACCCGCCGCCGCGTTTTAACGCAGCGCTCGATTATGTGTCCCAACGACGTGAGCGGCAGGAAATCTTCGCCGTTTATCTGGCGCGCACGCAGCCGGCCGCGCACGCCGCGGGTCCGCGCGATGAGACGTTGTTCCGGCCGGCGCCTTTCGTGCTGGACCGGCGCAAGCCGGCCGCGCGTCCGCTCGCGGTGTTCTTCGAGCAGCCGGACTGTGCGGCCTGCGACGAAATGCACGCGACCGCGCTGAAGGCCGGCGCAACGCGCGCGTTGCTGTCGCGTTTCGACGTCTACCGCCTCGATGTGACTAGCCCTGTTCCCATGGTCTCGCCTGCCGGCGAGGACACGACTGCGGCTGACTGGGCGCGCAAGCTCAATGTGTCCTATACCCCCAGCATGGTCCTGTTCGATGCGGCGGGTCGCGAGGTATTCCGTGTCGAGGCCTATGTGCGCACGTTCCACCTCCAATCCGCGCTCGACTACGTCGCCAGTCGCGCTTATGCAAACGAACCGAATTTTCAGCGCTACATTCAGGCGCGGGCCGATGCGCGCCGCGCCCGCGGCGAACGGGTCGACGTGATGGAATAGCGACCGGCTGCCGAACTGCCGCCGGCGCAGATCCGCGCGGCCTCACGAAAACCGGCGGTGAGGATCCCGGTGTTTTATTTTTCCGCGGAAATCACGGCGAGTATGCGCTTGATGGGCGCCGGCACCGCCGCGCCCAGCGCTTCACTCAGCGGCAGCCACATGACGCCCGGCGCCGCCGCCCGCGGCGCAATCCGGCTGACGATCAGGCGCTGCGGCGCGATATCGAGCTTGAAATGCGTGAACCCGTGCGCCACCGTCGGCATGGCGGCATGCTCCGCCACCGTCGCACCGTAGCGCAAGGCAGACAGGGCAATGATGTCGGTGCCCGCCGCGGCCTCCGGAAAACTCCACAGGCCGCCCCAGATCCCGGTTGGCGCGCGCTTTTCGAGCAGCACTTCGTTCGCGTGCAATAAGACGAGCATCTGCGTGTGCCGCTGAGGCAGCGCCTTGCGCGACCGCGGCGCGGGAAATTGCGTAATTGCGTGCGTGTTGAACGCAACGCAATCCGCCGCCACCGGGCAACGCTCGCATTTGGGCTTGGTGCGCGTGCACACCGTGGCGCCGAGGTCCATCAGCCCTTGCGTATAAGCCTCGATGTTGCGCGATGGCAGCTGGCGCTCGGTCTCGCGCCACAGCGCTGCCGCAACTTTCGCCTCGCCGGGAAAACCCGCAATGCCGAAGCGCCGCGCGAACAACCGCTTCACGTTGCCATCGAGAATAGGCTGGCGCGCGCCGAACGCAAACACGGCAATCGCAGCCGCGGTCGAGCGGCCGATCCCCGGCAATTCGAGCAATGCCGCGAAGTCACCGGGCATGCCAGCGCCGTGATCCCTCGCAACGATCCGGGCTGCCGCGTGCAGATTGCGCGCGCGCGAGTAGTAGCCCAGCCCGCTCCACAAGGTCAGCACTTCATCCGGCGCCGCCGCGGCGAGCGCCTGAATATCGGGAAAACGCTCGAGAAAACGCTGGTAGTACGGGACGACCGTCGCCACCTGCGTCTGCTGCAGCATGATTTCCGACAGCCAAATGCGATATGCATCGCGCGTGTTCTGCCACGGCAGATCATGGCGGCCGTGTTTTTTCTGCCACTGCACGACCGTGGCCGCGAAAGACTTGCGGCAGGCGGGTGCGCCGCGCGGCGCGGACTTGCGCGTCGGCTTAGCGGCCAAACAGCCCCTTGAGCTTGTCCTGCACCTGGTCCTGCACCTTCGCCCTGATTTCTTCTTTTTTGCCTTCGACGACCGCCTGCGCAGCGCTCGCTGCCATGCCGCTGAAATCGATTTTGTATTGCGGCGAGGTGAACGGTCCAGTGAGCTTGACCGGCACCGTCAGGCCTTTCAAATCCCCGAGTTCCTTGCCGCCCTGGCCAGCCGCGGTGGCCACCACCGTCGCCTTGACCAGGTAGTTGAGATTTTCATTGCCGATGTCGATATCGCCATCGCCGCCCAACCGCAGCAACGGCGATTTGCCCGCGAGATCGGAATTATGCGCAACGCCGTTCTTGATGTTGAAGCTCGCCGTCAGTTCGGAGAAATCGGTTTTCTCGGTCTGACTTGCCGCCTGCGTCGTTTCCCCTTTGAGCGAGCCCAGCCTGGCCTTCGCATTGCGGATCGATCCCGCGATATTGATGCCCTTAATTGCGCCGTCCGTCAGCTTGATTGCCGCATTGCCATTCAGCGCCTTTTTGATCGCCGTAATCGTCTGTCCCTGCCCGCTCACGTCGAGCGAGAGATTGCCCTTGCCTTCGAGCGAATCGAAATTTGCGGCCTCCTTGAGCAGCGGCCCGATGTTGATGCCCGTCAGGTTCTGCTTGATGCCGATCACGGGCGTTCCCGCGGATTGCACCGACAGCGCCCCTGCGAGCGAACCCTGATAGAGGTTGGCCGCGATCGGGCTAGCGTCGACCCGCCCGTTCGCCGCTTTGACTTCGACGCGCACATTCGCCGCCTTGACATTGGCGACCTTCAGCGTGCCGATCTTGATGCTGCCGTTCGCGTTCAAACCTTTGAGCGCCGCGAGATCCAGCGGCTGCTCGGGCTGCTTTTGCTTGGGATCGGATTTCGGCAGATAACGATCGGCATCGAGTTGATCGATGGTGATGTCGAACGTGTAAAACGGCGGCGTGAACTTGGTAAGTCCGGCCTTGCCACTGATATTGCTGTCGTCGAACTTGGTGGTGAAGACGAAGTTCGCGTTCTCTTTCGCCAGATCGACCAACGCGGAACCGGTGATCGTGGCGTCGATCGGGTTCTTCGGCAGTTTGGGATCGTTGACGTTGACCGTCGCCGTAAGCTTGGCGAGTTCGATTTTTTCCGCATCGACGCTGCCGGTGAGCGGACTGGTTACTTTCGCCTTGATCGTCGAGCCTTCTTTCTGCATTTCGATGTTGAGGGTCATCATCGCGGCGGTGAACGCCTTGGCAGTGCCGTCGATTCCCGGTATATCGAGTTTGACCGACGTTTTGGACTTGTTCTCCGTCATCGTCGCATCGAGCGCAATCTTGTCGCCGGTTACCTTGTCTTTAGTCACGTTGAGCTTGGGTGCGTCGAACTTCACGTTGAGATCGCCGCTACCTTCGGGTTTGCCGGTTGCGGCCACTGCGAGCTTGGACACCACAAGTTCCTTGGTCGCCGGCTTCGCATCGACGTCGCCCTTGGCGGATGCGACCAGATTGGTGATGCCCGCCGCCGTCCCTTTCGCGTTGAAATCCAATCCTTCGAGCACGTAATGCTGCTTGTCGAGATCGAATGTAAGCGTGGTCTTGAGCGCGATGTCGAGGTTGAGCTTCGGCTTGTCGCTTTGCGCCGTAACCGCAAGGTCGAGCTTGGCCGGCACGCCCTTCGCGATGCGACCCGTTTTCAGATTCAATTTGGACAACGCGTATTTGGTGCCCGCCCCCTGATCGACATAGGTGACAGCCGCGTTTTCCAGCGTCACGTGGTCGATGTCGATTTTGACTGGCGACGCCTCGCTCTTCGCTTCCGGCTTGGTTTTGTCGCCGCCCGTCAGGTCGTCGATGCTCAGCTTACCGTCCTTGCCGCGAACCACGGTAGCGCGCAGATTGCGGATTTCGATCGCGTCGATTACCACCTCTTTCGACAGCAGCGGCATGAGTTTCAGCGAGACCCGCAAATCCTCGAGTGCGGCAAACTCCTTTTCGCTGGCATATTCCGAGAGCGATGACTTGCCGAGCTTCGCGCCTATGCTCGGAAACAGCGACAGCTTGATATCGCCGTCGAGCTTCAGCGTGCGCTTGGTTTTATCCTTTACCGCCTGCACGATCTGGCCCTTGTATTGATTGGGATCGAAGGTGGCAGCGACGTAAGCGCCGATGGCCACGACGATGACAATCAGCGCCGTCAGCGGGAGCACGACGAATTTGACGATTTTGTTCATGACGCAACCTCGATTCCAAAAGTGACGTGCGCGTCGAATGGAGCGGGTGAAGGGAATCGAACCCTCGTATGCAGCTTGGGAAGCTGCCGTTCTGCCATTGAACTACACCCGCGATTTAGCGGGGAATTTTACGCTAGTCCATGACCCGCCTCAAACGAGCTGTGTTTAGCGTCAGTAAAAAGAAGCGCATGAGTGGAAATTGCCGATTGTTATTGACATGACTTCGCGCAGTATCCCGTCGACCGGTCTTGCCTTATGCCGAAGTACGGCAGAAACTTTCGCTCTTCGGGACCGGGAGCGGCAAGGTTAGCGCGGCCATCACTCGATGATTCCGATCCGGCCCGGATAGTCTCGTCCTTGCGCAACAGGAGCACATCATGCGTATCGTTTTTGGATTGATCTTCTCATTAATCGTCGGCGCGCCGTCATTCGCGCTGGGGCTCGCGGATCTCAGCAACAAGGATGCCGTATCCGGCCTGAAAGATGCGCTGACGCAGGGATCGGCGGCGGCAATCGGGAAGCTGGGTGTTGAAAACGGCTTCCTCGGCAACGACAAGGTGAAAATTCCGCTCCCCGATGCAATCAGGCGTGTCGAGAGCGGCCTGCGGCTGCTCGGCATGCAGCGCCAGGCCGATGAGCTCGTCGTCGCGATGAACCGTGCCGCCGAGCAGGCGGTGCCGGAGGCGAAAGCGTTGCTGGTCGGCGCGGTCAAGAACATGAGCGTGCAGGATGCCAAGGGAATACTCACCGGCGGCGACACTGCCGCAACCGAATATTTTCGCCGGACCACCAGCGGCCAGCTCACGCAAAAATTCCTGCCGATCGTCACCAAGGCGACGGGCAAGGTCGGGCTCGCGGAAAAATACAACAATCTCGCCGGCCAAGGCGCACAACTGGGCCTCGTCGACGCGAAGCAGGCGAAGATCGAAAACTACGTGACGCAGAAAACGCTGGACGGTCTCTTTCTCATGATTGCAGAGCAGGAGAAGGCAATTCGCAAGGACCCGGTCGGCTCAGCCACGGGGATGGCGCAGAAAGTATTCGGGATGCTGGGAAAATAGCCAGCTTAGCGGCCGCAGCCGGGGTTAAGCCATTTCAAGTATCCGCTCCCATTGCGCCGCGATGCTGTCCGGAGAATACGCCGCCGCGATGCGGTCCTGCGCCGCACGAATTCTCCCGGCGATGGATTCTTGATTGCGCATCACCCACGAAATGCCTTCGGCGAGGTCGGCGCCCAGCCAGGCGTAGTCCGCGAATTCGAGATAAGAAGGAATCGGGTGGGCGACGACAAACCGGCCGGCCCACAGCGCCTCGACTATCCGGTTGGCGCTCTTGGCGAGCGTCCATTGCTCGTCGAGCATCGCTGGAATCAGCACAAGATCGGTAGCCCCGAGTGAATTCCAGGTTTCCGCGCTCGACCACGGGACATATTTCAGCGTCAACGCAGCGCCGGATCTGCGGTTGAATTTTTCGCAATAACGCTCGATCCCCTGGACTCCCGCGGTCACGATGCGTAGATCCATCGGAAAGCGCCGGCCGGCGTCGGCGAGCCCCGGCAACACCTTCATCAACGCCGGTAAGTTCGAGCCGTAGCCGAACCACAGCACTTTCACGCGCGCGCCGTCCGGCGACCATCTTGGCGCGCCGCGCGGACCCTCGTACGGATCGCCGACTATCGCGGATTCTTTGCGCGTGTACTGCCGGATTATGTTTTGCAGGGTGGCCGAAACCGTAACGACGTGGTCCGCCAGCATGGTCATGCGGTGCAGATGCTCGCTCGCCTCGCCTTCGAACCGGTCGTCGGTCAAGTCGAACCATGTCGGCACGCCGCGCGCACGCTGCTCTTCGAGCACCATTTCGCTGCAGACGGGATCGGTGTAATTTTTGATGAACACCACACGGTCGGCGTCCGCGATCTTCGCGCGTACGTCATCGGCGCACTCGCGATCGAGCCCTACTACCGACGCATCGTGGCCGCGCGCGATCAAGCCCTGCATCGGAATAAGCGCGCGATAACGCATGCTGGCAAGATCCGAGCTGACGCCGCCGCCACCGGTTTTCAACGCCTGCCGCGGCACGATCCAGACGACCTTCATAGCTTGGCCCCGCCGCTCATCGGGATAAGGTTCACGCGGAACCCGTCCTGTGTTCGTGACAACGCTTGTTTTGGCGCAGGAATTGTACACCAGCGCCTGCGCGGGGACGGGCTTGCGGCGTGCAAAAAATGCAATGAAATAAAACAATTTCGTCGATCCCGCACCCCGCCGCGGACCGGTTCGCCGCACGCTTTCGCGGCGTGGCAGGAGTGCTACACTAGTTTCACGCAATACCGGCCCATCGCGCACGCCCCTGGCGATAAGCGCGACCGCCATCGACAGATCGCTTGGTTTTTCACCACGGAGGGGTTATGAAGATTTCCACGGTTTTCGGACGTTCCGGATTCGCGTTTGCGCATGCCGCGGTTGCACTCGCCGCCGGTCTGCTCGTCACGAATGCATGGGCGCAAACGCCGCCCGCCGCTGCACCCGCCGCGCCTGCCGCTGCGCCTGCCGCACCTGCGGCGCCGCCATCCTGGCAGCAGGGCCGCTCGGCGGAACAGGCGACTTCGACATTGCATCCATTCGCGCCGCATTTCACGGGGCGGCCGTCGAACTACACTGCCGCTCGACAAACTGAAAGTGCCGGCGGGTTTCAAAATCGAAGTATGGGCCGAGGGCATACCCGAAGCGCGCTCGCTCGCCCTCGGCGACAAGGGCACGGTGTTCGTGGGCAACCGCAATCTCTCCGACGTGTATGCGATCGTCGACCGCGGCGGCAAGCGCGAAGTCAAAAAAATACTCACCGGTCTTAAAGCGCCCAACGGCGTCGCGTTCAGCAAGGGCACGCTGTTCGTCGCCGAGCGGCACCGCATCACGCGCTACGACGGCATCGAAGATCGCCTCGACAATCCGCCCGAGGCTAAAGTCGTGATCGACAACCTCGATCCGACGACGCAGGCCGGCCATTTCTGGAAATTCCTCGCGCTGGGCCCCGACGGCAAGCTGTATTTCAACGTCGGCGCGCCCGGCAACATCGTCATGCCGACCTATATGCAGGCCGCGATCCATCGCGTCGACCCGCAATCCGGCGTGCTCGAGACTGTCGCGCTGGGCGTGCGCAACTCCGTCGGTTTCGACTGGGATCCTAAAACCAAGCAGCTGTGGTTCACGAATCACGCGCGCGACTGGATAAGCGACGATCTGCCGCACGATACACTGCACCACGTATCGCGCAAGAACATGCACTACGGTTATCCGTTCTGTCATCAGGGCGACTTCCTCGATCCCGAATTTGGCAAAGGCCGCACCTGCAAGGAATTCGATCCGCCCGCATTGAAGCTGGGTCCGCACATCGCGCCGCTCGGCATGCGCTTTTACAACGGCAAAATGTTCCCGGCGGAATATCAAAACAATATCTTCATCGCCATGCACGGCTCGTGGAATCGCAGCACCAAGCAGGGTTACAACGTGATGCGCGTAATCGTCGACGGCCAGGGCAAATCGACGCTGAAGCCGTTTCTCGAAGGTTTCCTGACCGATGAGAAAGGCGATCCGCCGATGTGGGGACGACCCGTCGACGTGCTGGTGATGCGCGACGGCGCGATGCTCGTATCCGACGACTACAACGGAATCATTTACCGGATCAGCTACGGGAAGTGAGCGTATTGCAAGGTGTCGGGGCGCGGGCGGCGGCGATATTCTTCGCCTGTGCGCTCGCATGCCCGGCGGTTGCAGCGGACGCGGCCGCCGGCCTGCAAAAAGCCCAGGTCTGCGTCGCTTGCCACGGTCCCGATGGCGTTTCGGCTAATCCGACCGTGCCCTCGCTCGCCGGCCAGCCTGCGCAGTTCGTTGCAACCCAGCTTCTGATGTATCGGGAAGGCAAGCGCAAAGACGCTCAAATGTCGCCATTCGCGGCTAATCTCAGCAACACCGATCTCAACGATCTCGCCGCGTATTTTGCTGCGCAGAAGTTACCTGCGCGCGCCGCGGATGCAACCACCGGCACGGAAGCCGGTGCGCGCCTCGCGCGCGAGCTCAATTGCGTGCAGTGTCACGGCGCGACGCTGCTGGGCCAGCAGCATATCCCTCGGCTTGCCGGGCAACAGCGCGAGTACCTCAAGACGCAGTTGCGGGGCTTCAAGGCGCAAACCCGTTTCGACATGGACGGCCAGATGACCTCGGCCGCGCAGCCATTGTCCGAAGCCGACATCGACGCGCTGGCTGCTTATCTCGCCGGGATGCGCTGACCTTATGCATCGCTGCGCTCCCACAATGAATTCGACGCCGCCGTTCGCCGTCCTGTCCGCTCTGGTGCTGGCCGCCGTTGCGCCTGCCGCCTATGCACAGGAAGCGAAACCGGCGGCCAAGCCGGTGCTGATGCCGGAAGTCGTTACCAGCGCGACGCGCACCGAGCGCGACAGCTTCGATCTGCCGGTCGCGATCGACAGCGTCGATAAAAGCGTGATTCGCGAAGACCGTCTGCAGGTCAACATTTCGGAGTCGTTAAATCGCGTGCCGGGCATTTCCATTCTCAACCGGCAAAACTACGCGCAGGACCTGCAGATTTCATCGCGCGGCTTCGGCGCGCGCTCGGCGTTCGGCGTGCGCGGCATCCGGCTCATCGCCGACGGCATACCGCAGACGTTGCCCGACGGCTCGGGGCAATCCGCGACCTTCGACCTCAATTCCGCCGAGCGCATCGAGGTCATGCGCGGACCGTTCTCAAGCCTCTACGGCAACGCTTCGGGCGGCGTGATCCAGTTGTTCACCGCCGACGGGCCGCCGGACCCGACGTTGAGCGGCAGTGTATTCGGCGGCAGTTACGGCACGTACAAAGGCGACCTGCAATTCGGCGGCACCGACGGCCGCTTTAATTACAATTACGACGGGTCGCGTTTTCACAGCGATGGCTATCGCGAGCACAGCACGGTCACGCGCGATCTCTACAACGCCAAGTTAAAGATGCCCGCGCCGAACGGCAACTTGACGGTGGTGGTCAACGCGATCGACCAGCCGGAGACCCAGGACCCGCTCGGCCTTTCGCGCGCGCAATTGAGTTCAAATCCGCGCCAGGCCGACCCGAGCGCACTCTTGTTCAACACGCGCAAAAGCGTGCGCCAGAGCCAGATCGGCTTCGTGTACGACATGAATCTCGGCGCCGCCGACAAAATCCAGGCCCGCACTTATATCGGCGATCGCCAGGTCACGCAGTACCAGGCAATTCCGCTCGCGGCGCAGTCGCTTCCGAGCGCGTCGGGCGGTGTCGTCGACCAGGATTTCGGCTACGAGGGCATCGGCCTGCGCTGGACGCACACCATCAGCGAGGGCGAGCGGCCGCTCAATTTCACCGTCGGCGCCGACTACGACCGCATGGCGCAGCACCGCCTGGGCTATATCAACAATTTCGGCATCCAGGGTATCCTGAAGCGTGACGAAGAAAACAAGGTGACGAACAGCGACGCCTTCGCGCAGATTGAATGGAAATTCGCGCCGCGCTGGAGCACCACTGCCGGACTGCGCTACAGCAATGTGCGCTTCACTTCGAGCGACTACTTTACCGCTAACGGCAACGACAGCGGCGCGGTCAGCTATTCGAAAACCACGCCGGTGGCGGGCGTGCTGTTCAACCTGACGCCCGCGGTCAACGTTTACGCCAACATCGGCCGCGGATTCGAAACGCCGACGTTGATCGAGCTCGCGTACAGCCCGGGCGGCGGCGGCTTCAACTTCGCGCTGCAGCCCTCGACCAGCCTCACCAAGGAAATCGGCGTCAAAGCCAAAATAGGCAACTTTGCGCGCGTCAACCTGGCGCTCTTCCGGGTCAACACCGAAAACGAAATCGTCGTCGACACAGCGATCGGCGGCCGCACGACGTACAAGAACGCGCCGCAAACCTATCGCAAAGGCGTCGAGCTGTCGGCCGAAAGTTACCTGGGCGCCGGCTTCGAAGCGTACCTGGCGTACACCTGGCTCGATGCCGAGTTCACGCAGCCGTTTAGCTCCGGCACGCCGGCGGTAAACGTGCCGTCCGGAAACCGCCTGCCAGGGGTGCCGCTGTATACGGTTTACGGCGAACTCATATGGCGGCACGCGGCCAGCGGTTTTCACGCCGCGGCCGAAGTGCGTGCGGCCGGCAAATTGTATGTCAACGATCAGAACAGCGCGTTCGGCGATCCTTATACGATCGGCAACCTGCGCGCGGGCTTCGAGCAGAAGAGCGGCAAGTGGCGGTTGACCGAATTCGCGCGCGTCGACAACATCACCAACCGTTCGTATGTCGGCTCGGTGATCATCGCCGACAGCAACCAGCGCTTCTACGAGCCGTCGCCGACGCGCAACTACCTCGTGGGTGTCAACGCACAAATGCGGTTCTGATTGTCCCCACGGTCAGCGCGGTTGCTAAACCGCCGCCAAGCTGCAAGAATTTTAATTGTTCAGCCCGTCCTGGAAACCCAAGTGATCGCACTCACCGTCAACGGCGAAGCTCATCAGTTCGAACGCGCGCTGAACTGCCGCGAGCTCGTCGAGCGCCTGAACCTCGCGGGCAAGCGCATCGCGATCGAGCGCAACGGCGAAATCGTGCCGCGCAGCCGCCACGCGGACGAAATGCTGGCCGATGGCGATACGCTCGAAATCGTCGTGGCGGTGGGCGGCGGTTGATTGACCCGGGTCATTGCCCGCCACGGCCAATGCGCGCAAACTTGACCACCCCGTATCCTGATTCCCGCACCCATGAAACCCAGCGAAAACCTCGACACCCTGATCATTGCGGGCAAGCCGTACCAATCGCGCCTGCTCGTCGGCACGGGTAAGTACAAAGATTTTGCGGAAACGCGCGCGGCGATCGATGCGAGCGGTGCCCAGATCGTCACCGTCGCGATCCGCCGTACCAACATCGGCCAGGATCCCAAGCAGCCGAGCCTGCTCGAAGTGCTGCCGCCGGCGCAGTTCACCATCCTGCCCAATACCGCGGGCTGCTATACCGCCGACGATGCGGTGCGCACGCTGCGTCTCGCGCGCGAACTGCTCGACGGGCACTCGCTGGTGAAACTCGAAGTGCTCGGCGACCAGAAAACGCTGTTTCCGAACATGGCGGAAACGCTTAGCGCGGCCGCGACGCTCGTCAAAGACGGCTTCCAGGTGATGGTCTACTGCAGCGACGATCCGATCGCCGCGAAACAGCTGGAGGAAATCGGCTGCTGCGCGGTGATGCCGCTCGCGTCGCTGATCGGCTCGGGCATGGGCATACTCAACCCGTGGAATCTGCAGATCATCATCGACAACGCAAAAGTGCCGATCATCGTCGACGCCGGCGTCGGCACCGCGTCGGATGCCGCCATCGCGATGGAGCTCGGGTGTCAGGGCGTATTGATGAACACCGCGATCGCCACCGCCAGAAATCCGGTCATGATGGCCTCTGCGATGAAAAAAGCCGTCGAAGCGGGACGCGAAGCGTTCCTGGCGGGACGCATGCCCAAAAAACCGTACGTCGCGTCGCCGAGCTCGCCGACCGGCGGGACCATCGCGCCGGCTGCCGCTGGCGGCACTACCAAGCCCGCACAGTAACCGCCGCGTCCGCTACACTGCGGTCGCATGGATACCAGTCACCGGCCCATCCGCAGTTTCGTGCTGCGCCAGGGGCGCGTGTCCAACGCGCAGCAGCGCGCGCACGAAACCCTGCTGCCGAAATTCGGCATTCCCTACGCGCCGGGCCTGATCGATCTCGATCACGTGTTCGGCCGCCGCGCGCCCAAAATTCTTGAAATCGGTTTCGGCATGGGAGAAACCACGGCGGCCATCGCCGCGCTGCATCCCGAGAACGATTATCTCGGCATCGAGGTGCACACACCGGGCGTGGGCAGCCTGCTCAAGGCGATCGACGCAGAGGGCCTGACCAACGTGCGCATCGTCCAGCATGACGCGGTCGAGGTCCTGTGCCACATGATTGCGCATGATACGTTTGATGGCGTGCACGTGTTCTTTCCCGATCCCTGGCCCAAGAAGCGCCATCACAAGCGCCGTCTGCTGCAGCCGGCCTTCGTCGCGCTGCTGGTCGAGCGCATGAAACCGGGCGCCTACCTGCACGTCGCGACCGACTGGCAGGAATACGCCGAATACGTGCTGGCCGTGTTGAAGAACAACCCGCTGCTCGAAAACACTGCAATGGATTACGCGCCGCGCCCTGCGTACCGGCCGCAGACCAAGTTCGAAACGCGCGGGTTGAAGCTCGGCCACGGCGTGTGGGATGTGATTTTCAAGCGGCGCTAACCACACTATCAAAAAGGGAGCAGCGATGAACATCGAAAAAATCAAGGTGCGGGTGACCGAAACCGGTCAAACCATGGATGTCGTGGTGTTCAGCAAGCGCGCTGCGGCCATCCAGGTCGTGCTCGGCGAAGGCGTGCACAGCGTGAAGTGCGAGCTCACGCCGACGCGCACGGGCCTCGCTTACGCCGGATCGGCGATGGGGCGGGAAATCGTTTACGAGCGTTCGCGCGAGCAGGTGCAGGCCGACATCGACCGGCTCAATCCGACGCTAAGGGAATACAAGCGGCGCTGAAACGGCGCGCAACGCAGTCGCACGCGCCTGCGTTCTACGGCTCGACCCGCAGGTTCGCTTCCTTGACGAGCTTGCCCCAGCGCGCCGCCTCGCTCGCCATGAACTGGCCGAATTGCTCGGGCGTGCTCGAAACCGTTTCGACGCCGAGTTCCCCCAGTTTGCTTTTTACGTCCTGGGTCGCCAGCGCCTTGACCAGATCCGCGTTCACCTTGTCGATGATGGTCCGCGGCACGCCGGCCGGAAACAGGATGCCCCACCAGTTGACCGCCGCGAAGCCCTGGATGCCTTCTTCGGCAAGCGTCGGCAGATCAGGCGTGAAAGGCCAGCGTTTTTCGCTCGTCACCGCAATCGCGCGCAGCTTGCCGGTCTTCATCGCCTGCATCGCCGGCAGCGCGTCGGAGAACATGGTGGTGATCTGGCCGCCCATCAGGTCGGTGATCGCTAACGCGTTGCCCTTGTACGGCACCGTGATCATGTTGACGCCGGCCAGTCGCTTGAACATTTCCCCGGCGAAATGCGACATGCTGCCGGGGCCGCTGGTGGCGTAGGTCAGCTCGCCCGGGCGGCGCTTCGCGAGCGCGACGAGGTCCTTAGTGTTCTTGACCGGCAGAGTGACCGGAACGACCAGGATATTGGCCGAGTTCGTGATGCGGGATACGGGCGCAAAATCTTTTTGCCAGTCGTACGACACCTTCGCCAGCAGCGGCTTGGCGACGACGGGGCCGAAGTTGCCGAGCAGGAACGTGTAGCCATCTGCCGGCTGCTTGGCCGCGTATTCCATCCCGATCGATCCATCGGCGCCCGGCCGCGAATCGACGAGCACGACCTGCCCCCAGTATTCCGTGAGCTTCTGGCCGATGATCCGGGCCATCACGTCCGAGCTGCCGCCCGGCGGATAAGTCACGATGAACCGCACGAGCTTGTTGGGATATTCCTGCGCGTGCGCGACGCCGCACCACGCGGCCCACATGAGCACACCCGCACCACACCACCGACCGGCTGCTTTCATTGCTCCTCCTTGGCTGACCCCGTTGACTGCGGCACATTCTAGTGCAAGAACGCGAAAATGCAATTCGCCGCCGTGCGTGCGTTATCATCCGCGGCAGGGCAATCGCGCAGGACCATGAGCCATGTACGCAGTGATTTTCGAAGTTGAACCCGCCGCCGGCCGGCAACAGGACTATCTCGACATCGCCGCGGCGTTGCGGCCCGAGCTCGAAAAAATCGACGGCTTCGTTTCCATCGAGCGTTTTTCGAGCCTCACCAAGCCCGGCAAAATCCTGTCGCTGTCGTTCTGGCGCGACGAGGCGGCGATCATCAGGTGGCGGCAGCACGAGGAACACCATCGTGCGCAGTGGCAGGGCCGCGGCGGAATTTTTGCCGACTACCGGTTGCGCGTCGCATCCGTCGTGCGCGATTACGGCATGTACGACCGCGCCGAAGCCCCGCAACAGTTTCCCGCAATCGACGCTGCCCGCAAGCCCGGCGCTTAGGCGGCCGGGTCTTCCGGCAGGAATATCTGCAGCAGGTCGTTGAGAAAACGGCGGCCCAACGGCGTCGGCGCCACCCGCTGGTGATCGCGCTCGATCAATCCGCGCTGTTCCGCGACAGCGAGTTGTTTCAGCACGACGGTCAATGGAACGCCGGCGCGCTCCTCGAAGAGCACCAGCGGAAACCCGCCGGTCAGGCGCAGCGCGTTCATCATGAACTCGAAGCCGATTTCCTGGCCGCCGACGTCGTGTTGCTCCTGTATCGCGTTGCCGCTTTCGGCGCTCTCCATGTATTGCCGCGGCTGCTTGAACCGCACCTGCCGCGCGATGCGGTCGGGGAATGAAAGCTTGCTGTGCGCGCCCGCGCCGATGCCCAGATAGTCCGCGAACGTCCAGTAGTTCATGTTGTGCCGTGCCTGCCGGCCGGGCAACGCGAATGCCGAAGTCTCGTAATGACGGTAGCCCGCGGCCGCGAGACGCGTTTCGATGGCATTCTGCATCTGCGCCGTCGCATCGTCATCGGGCAGGGCCGGCGGATACCGGTGGAAATACGTGTTCGGTTCGAGGGTCAGGTGATAGGCGGACAGGTGCGGCGGCGCGAAAGCGAGCGCGGTTTCGATGTCCGCCAGCGCCTCGGCCGGCGTTTGCGCGGGCAGGCCGTACATGAGATCGAGATTGAAGTTGTCAAAGGTGGCGCGCGCGATGTCGATTGCAGCGCGCGCTTCCGCATCGTCGTGGATGCGCCCGAGCGCCTTCAGGTGCGCGGGATTGAAGCTCTGGATGCCGATCGACAGCCGGTTGACGCCGGCGTCGCGAAAACCGCGGAATTTTTCTGCTTCGAACGTGCCGGGATTCGCTTCGAGCGTGATTTCCGCGTCGACCGACAGCGGCACACGCGCGCGGACTGCCGCCAATATCCGCTCGATGCTGGCCGCGGCAAAAACGCTCGGCGTGCCGCCGCCAAAAAAAATCGTGTAGACCTTGCGCCCCCAGATCAGCGGGAGCGCGGCTTCGAGGTCCGCAATCAGCGCATCGACGTAGCGCGTCTCCGGCACGGGCTCGCGCACTTCATGCGAATTGAAGTCGCAGTAGGGACATTTGCGCACGCACCACGGGATGTGGATGTAGAGCGACAACGGCGGCAGCGCTTTGAAGTGCGGAGAGGCGACAGGCGACAGGCGAGAGGCGGCGGTAGGCATGGGTAGTGCTAGCGGGTTTTACCCCTCTCGCCTCTCCCCTTTCTCCTCTCGGCGAGCAGGCGCTCCGCGAGCGCGGCCAGCGCCTGCCCCCGATGGCTGATGCGGTTTTTTTCGTCCGGCCCCAGCTCCGCGCCGGTTTTCTTCAAAGCGGGGATCAAAAACAGCGGATCGTAGCCGAACCCGCCGCTGCCGCGCGGCGTTTTGACGATCTCGCCATGCCATTCCGCCTCGCACACGATCGGTTGCGGATCGTCGGCACGGCGCGTCAGCACGATCACGCAATAATAATGCGCGTTGCGATTGGTTTCGTGCGCGAGCGCTTCGAGCAGCTTCTGATTGTTGCGCGCATCCTGGCCCGCCCGTCCGCCGGCAGCATCCGCGGACTCGCCGGCAAACCGCGCCGAATGCACGCCAGGCGCGCCGTTCAGTGCGTCGACACAGATGCCGGAATCGTCGGCCAGCGCCGGCAATCCGGTGTGTGCGCTCGCATGGCGCGCCTTGGCGAGCGCGTTTTCGATGAACGTGCAATGCGGCTCGGCCGCTTCCGTCACGCCGAGCGTGGATTGCGCGACGATCTCGATATCGAGCGGCGCGAGGATTGCGCCGATCTCGTTCAACTTGCCGACGTTGTTGGTGGCGATGACGATTTTTTTCATGAGACCCCGCCGCGGCCGCGCGCGCTTCAGCTTTTCAGCGCTGCTTTCTGCGCGGCGATCAGCTGCTGGATGCCTTTCTGCGCAAGGTCGAGCAGCGCATTCATCTCGACGCGCGAGAACGGCGCGCCTTCCGCGGTGCCCTGCACTTCGATGATGCCGCCGTTGCCCGTCATCACGACGTTCATGTCGGTGTCGCACGCGGAATCCTCGGGATAATCCAGATCGAGCACGGGCACGCCCTGATACATGCCCACCGATACCGCCGCGACGAAGTCGCGCACGGGCGAGGCCGCCAGCATTTGCTGACCGAGCAGATGACTGATCGCATCGTGCACGGCGACGAATGCACCGGTGATGCTCGCCGTGCGCGTGCCGCCGTCCGCCTGCAGCACGTCGCAATCGATCTGCAGCGTGCGCTCGCCGAGCGCATTGAGATCGACGACCGAGCGCAAAGCGCGGCCGATCAGGCGCTGGATTTCCTGCGTGCGGCCCGATTGCTTGCCGCGCGCGGCCTCGCGGTCGGAACGCGTGTTGGTGGCGCGCGGCAGCATGCCGTATTCCGCGGTGAGCCAGCCCTGGCCTTTGCCCTTCAGGAACGGCGGCACCTTGTCCTCGACGCTGACGGTGCACAGCACTTTGGTATCGCCGGCCTCGATGAGCACCGCACCCTCGGCGTGACGCGTGTAGCGGCGGGTGATCCGGATGTTTCGTAGCTCGTCGGGCTGACGCTTGCTGGGCCGCATAATGTGCTATCTTTCCTGGCTGATTTCGACGGAATATCCGACTATTAAATGAGGCGCAAACGCCCGCAGTACCCGCCCGCATTCCAGCGGAATCATGGCGTAAGGTTTTACGTATTTTACCCTTCACCCCGCACCTTTTTGCCGCGACGGACAAAATGATCTACAGCATGACGGGTTTTGCCAGCGCGACGCGCGAACTTTCGACCGCCGCGATCAACGTCGAACTGCGGTCGGTCAACCATCGCTATCTCGATCTGCAGTTCCGCCTGCCCGAAGAATTGCGCGCGCTCGAAGCCGGGCTGCGCGAGATCGTGGTCGGCAAGCTCCAGCGCGGCAAGGTCGAATGCCGGATCGGACTCAATCCGCTGCCTGCCGCGCAGAAATCCGCCGAGCTCAACGTCGAGGTGCTGAAGCAATTGCGCGCGCTGTCCGAAAAGCTGCGCCTTGCATGGCCCAGCGTCCCGGGCCTCACGGCGGCGGACATACTGCGCTGGCCCGGCATGCTGGGTGCCGAATCGGTGTCGCTCGACGAGATGCGCGCGGCGTGCCACTCGGCGCTCGCGGAAGTGCTCGAAGAATTCACCGCGTCGCGCGCGCGCGAAGGCGAAAAACTCAAAGCGATCCTGCTCGAGCGCGTGGCCACGATGGAAGAGCGCATCGCGACCGTCGCGCCGCGCATGCCCGAAGTGCTGGCCAACTATCGCGAAAAGCTCGCCCAGCGCCTGCACGAGGCAATGGCCGTCAACGACGACGAGCGCATCCGCCAGGAAATCACGCTGTTCGCCAACCGCATCGACGTCGATGAAGAGCTCTCGCGCCTCACCGCGCACTTCAGCGAAATCAAGCGCATCCTCGACAAAGGCGGCGCGGTCGGCAAGCGGCTCGATTTCATGATGCAGGAGCTGAACCGCGAGGCGAACACGCTCGGCTCCAAATCCGTCGATGCGGAGGTCACGAAAGTTGCGCTCGATCTGAAGCTCCTGATCGAGCAGATGAGGGAACAGATCCAGAACATCGAATGAGCGGAAACCTTTTCATCGTGTGCGCGCCGTCCGGGGCCGGCAAGACGACCCTGGTTGACGCGCTGCTCAAGGCCGACTCCGGCATCCGGCTATCGGTGTCGTACACGACGCGCGAGCCGCGCGCCGGCGAAGTCGACGGCCGCGAATATCATTTCGTGAGCCAGGAGAAATTCCAGGAAATGGCGGCGGCGGGCGCCTTTCTCGAAAGCGCCCTGGTGCACGGCAATTACTACGGCACGTCCCAACCCTGGATCAACGACCAGCGCGCCGCGGGCGCCGACATCCTGCTCGAAATCGACTGGCAGGGCGCGGCCCAGGTCCGCAAAATGATGCCGGATGCGATCGGCATTTTCATCCTGCCGCCTTCGTTCGAAGCCCTGGTTAGCCGGCTGAACAAGCGCGCGCAGGACCCGCCGGACGTGATTGCCCGCCGGATTGCCGGTGCGCGCGAGGAAATCAGCCACGTAAGTGAGTTTAAGTATGTTATTATTAACGATAAATTCGACGAGGCGGTGAAGGACTTGGTCAGCATAGTCCGCGCCCGGCGTCTCTTGGCGACCAGTCAGTTGGCCCGCCACAGCGACTTGATCAATCGCATGACCTAGCCGCTGTTGCTGAGGTAACGAGCTTCCTCAGCCGTAACGTAACCTTTAAGGAATGTCCTCATGGCACGCATCACCGTAGAAGATTGCTTGAAAATCATCCCCAACCGTTTCGAGCTGACGCTGGCAGCGACCTATCGCGCGCGCCAACTCGCCAACGGCGCAACGCCGATGATCGAAGCCAATCGCGACAAGTCGACCGTCATCGCACTGCGCGAGCTCGCCGAAGCGCACTACGGGCTCGACATACTCAACAAAACGCCGACTTAATGCGCGCTTGAGGGATCGGAGGTGGAACATGGGCCATTGCTTAACGCGCTCCACGTCCCGGTCCCGGCCTTCCGGCTGCCGGACTTGATCGCGCCGGCGCCATGCCCGAAGCCGCCACGTTGTTCAAGGAATGGTCCGGCTACCTAAAGCCGGAAGACATAGCGCGGGTCGAAACCGCTTACCACTTCAGCGAAGCCGCGCACACCGGCCAGTTCCGCGCCTCGGGCGATCCGTACATATCGCATCCGCTGGCGGTCGCCAACATCCTGGCCCAGTTGCATCTTGATTCGCAGGCGCTCTCCGCGGCGCTGCTGCACGACGTCGTCGAAGATACGGCGGTCACCAAGTCCGAAATCAGCCGCAAGTTCGGCAAGCCGGTGGCGGACCTGGTCGACGGGGTGTCGAAACTCGACCGCATAGAGTTCGAGACCCACGAGGAAGCCCAGGCCGAGAATTTCCGCAAGATGCTGCTCGCGATGGCGCGCGACGTGCGCGTCATCCTGATCAAGCTCGCCGACCGCCTGCACAACATGCGCACGCTGGATGCCGTACCCGGCCCCAAGCGCAGGCGCATTGCGCGCGAGACGCTCGAGATCTACGCGCCGATCGCCAACCGGCTGGGACTCAACAGCATCTACCAGGAACTCGAAGATCTCGCGTTTCTGTATCTCTACCCTGCGCGCAATCGCGTGCTTTCGAAAGCACTCAAGAGCGCGCGCGGCAACCGCCGCGAAGTCGTCGGCAAGGTCGAAGACGCGATCATCAAGCGGCTCAAAAAAGACGGCATCGAAGCGCTGGTGCACGGCCGCGAGAAACACCTCTACAGCATCTACCGCAAGATGCGCGAGAAGCACCTGTCGTTCGCGAAGGTGCACGACGTATTCGGCTTTCGCATCATCGTCAAGGACGTGCCGTCGTGCTATCTCGTGCTGGGCGCGCTGCACTCCCTGTACAAGCCGATCCCCGGAAAATTCAAGGATTACATCGCGATCCCGAAGGCCAACGGCTACCAGTCGCTGCACACCACGCTGTTCGGCCCGTTCGGCAGCCCGATCGAAGTGCAGATCCGCACCCAGGAAATGCACAAGATCGCCGAAGCCGGCGTCGCGTCGCACTGGCTCTACAAAAGCACCGACGCGTCGCTCAACGAGCTGCAGAAAAAAACCCACCAATGGCTGCAGAGCCTGCTTGAAATCCAGTCGGGCACCGGCGACTCGACCGAATTTCTCGAGCATCTCAAAGTCGATCTGTTTCCGGATGCGGTTTACGTGTTCACGCCCAAGGGCAAAATCCTGTCATTGCCGCGCGGCGCCACCGCGGTGGATTTCGCGTATGCGGTGCATACCGACATCGGCAACCGCTGCGTGGCGGTGAAAATCAACGATGAATTGATGCCGCTCAGGACCGAACTCAAAAACGGCGAGCGCGTCGAAATCATCACCGCTTCGCACGCCAAGCCCAACCCGCTATGGTTGAACTACGTGATCACCGCCAAGGCGCGTTCGCATATCCGGCATTTCCTGAAGTCCGTCCAGTCGCAGGAGTCCGCGCAGCTGGGCGAGCGCCTGCTGAACCAGGCGCTGAGCGTGCTGCGCACCGGCGTCGCCGACATCAAGGAAACGCAGTGGGCGAAGCTCCTTAAAGACACCGGGGTCAAATCGCGCCAGGACATCCTCGCCGACATCGGCCTGGGCAAGCGCCTCTCCGTGGTGGTCGCGCGGCAGCTCTTGTCGCTCAGCGACGCGCCGGCCGAAGAACGGCGCGAAGTGGGGCCCGTGATGATACGCGGCTCGGAAGGCATGGCGGTGCAGTTCGCGCAGTGCTGCAAGCCTATCCCGGGCGATCCGATCATCGGGCTCATCAGCAAGGGCCAGGGGATGGTCATACACACTCACGACTGCTCGGTGATCGTCAAGACGCGCGCCGACCCGGGCAAGGTGATCGACGTCGAATGGGCACCCGAAACGAAGAAACTCTTCAATGTGAGCATCAACCTGGTGGTCATGAACCAGCGCGGCGTGCTGGCCAAGGTCGCCGCGGCAATCGCCGGCGCCGATTCGAACATCGACAACGTCACGGTGGATCCCGAGCAGGGCGATCAATACGCGACGATGCACTTTACGCTGCAGGTCTTCAATCGCCTGCACCTCGCGCAAATCATGCGCGTGCTGCGCCGGCTGCCGGAAGTTATCCGGATCGCGCGCGTCACTCACTAAAGCGAGGGCGGTTATTTCTTCCGCTTGCAGATATCGTTGCCGTCGCGCCAGCCCTGCGCGTAATCGGTCTCGGCTTTGAAGCGCGCTTCGTCGCGCTTGCGCGCGCCGGCATCGACGCTGTTGCAGCCGTCGGCGTAACCCGCGCGAAACGCCGGCGAATAACCGGACAGATTGATGCCGGGCTTCGCAGCGGTCGGCGGCTTCGGCGGCGGGGCTTCGCCGGGTTGGGTGGGACCGGTCTGCTGGCCCGCGCATCCGGCGATGAGCGCGGCCCCGGCTGCTAGCAGGCGAATTCGCATAGTGGATTTTCCGACCGTCACGCCTGTCACTTTACCGGCAAATCAGCGGGCGCGCCGGAAATGGCCCGCGACAGCCGCCCATCGACCAACGTTTATCCCGGCTTGACGACCTGGCCGTTGGAAACCCTGACCTTGTCGCCGACCGCAAAGCCGGGCGCGGCCGACTGGTAAGTCGTGCGATAAGTGCCATCGGGCATCCGGACCCTGACCTTGTAGCGCACGGATTTTTTCACGTGCTTCTCGATTTCGTTGCCGGCATAGGCGCCGCCTGCCGCACCGCCTATCGTCGCGACCGCATTGCCGTTGCCGCGACCGATCTGATTGCCGACCAGCGCGCCGGTCACGCCGCCGGCGATCATGCCGACTCCGTGAGTCTCGCCTTTGACTTCGACCGGCACGATGGAATCCACGACGCCGCATTCGGCACAGGCGATGGCTTTTCTCTCGCCGGACCGGCTGTCCGCGCTGCGCTCGGCGTACTGCGCCGGGCCGGTCGTCGACTCTGCGCGCGGCAGCCAGCCCGCGATGGCGGCTGCGCCGAGCACGCTGAATATGATCACAGAGATCGCCGCAATGATCAGCAGCGGATACAACCAGCCTTTCTGGCTTGATGTCTTCGACGTCAGTAACGCTGCCTGCATGATGAATTCCCCCGCAGTGCCCACCCTCCGGGCACCGCTAAGTCGATGGTCGATGCGACCTAATTTGGTATCCGTGTTTCGCAGCAACCATCGTGCCAAGTGGATTTTCCCCATACGCTTCATTGATTTGGGAAGCGCACGGTAAGCACGCACGATATCGGTTCGTCGCCAGCGGACGACAGCCGCGGATGCGCGCCACGCGGCGGGTTGAATTCGTTCGGGTTTTTATGTCGTCATGCAGCGACGAAGAATTGCCGCGGGCGTCAGGAAACCGCTGCCTTAAACGACGCCGGATCGAGCGCGTGCCGCTGCAGCAATTTGTAGAATTCAGTCCGGTTGCGCTGCGCGAGCTTCGCGGCCTGCGACACGTTGCCACCGGTTATTTTCAGCAGGCGCACGAGGTATTCACGCTCGAACTGCTTGCGCGCCTGCTCGAACGAGGCGAATTCGCTTTGCTGGTGCTGGATCGCCTGCTGCACGAGAGAGGCCGGAATCAACGACGAGTTGCACAGCGCGACCGAGCGCTCCACCACGTTGTAGAGCTGGCGCACATTGCCCGGCCAGTTCGCGCCGACGAGCAGTTGCAGCGCGTCCGGCGCGATGCGCGTAATCGCTTTGCCGTATTTCTTGGCAAGGGCTGCCAGAAAGTGGCCCGCGAGCAGCGGGATATCTTCGCGCCGCTCGCCGAGCGACGGCAGATTGAACGCCACGACGTTGAGCCGGTAATACAGATCTTCGCGGAAGCGGCCCTCCGCCATCTCGCTTTCGATCGTGCGATGGGTGGCCGAAATGACGCGCACGTCGACTTCGTAGCTCTGCGTCGAGCCGACCGGGCGCACCTGCCGCTCCTGCAACACGCGCAACAGTTTTACCTGCAGCGGCAGCGCCAGGTCGCCAATTTCATCGAGAAACAGCGTGCCGTGGTCGGCGGTCTGAAAGAGTCCCTTGTTGTCGCGCACCGCGCCGGTGAACGCGCCTTTCACGTGACCGAAGAGCTCCGACTCGAGCAGCTGTTCTGGAATCGCGCCGCAGTTGATCGCGACGAACTCGTGGTCGCGGCGCGCGCTCGCGTTATGAATGGCCTGCGCGAGCAATTCCTTGCCGGTGCCCGATTCGCCGTAAATGAACACGCTCGCGTCGCTCGCCGCCACCATGCGCGCTTTGGCGAGTATGTCTTCCATGACGGGGTTGCACGTAATGATCGCGGCGCGCCATTCGTCACCTTGCGCCGGCGGTTGCATGCCGCCGCCGACCGCCAGTGCGCGCTCGACTTCCCCGAGCAATTCCTGCGCGTCGAATGGCTTGGTCAGGTAGCCGAACACCCCGCGCTTGGTCGCCGCGACGGCGTCCGGTATGGTGCCGTGCGCGGTCAGGATAATCGACGGTAGCGTCGGATAAGTCTGGTGGATGGTATCGAGCAGCGTCATGCCGTCCATGCCGCTCATCTTGAGATCGGTAACGACCAGTTCGGGCCGCGCCACCGACAGCTGCGCGATTGCCTTCTCGCCGCTCTCGACGGCAGTCACCTCGTACCCCGCGGATTTCAGGCGTATCGTGAGCAGCCGCAGCAGATCAGGATCGTCGTCTACCGCCAGTATTCTGCGCGCTGCTTCGCTCATCTTCCTACCTTCCCCTTTCTATCATGCTCTTGTCGAGCGACATTAGTGCGTCCAGTTTCTGCTGCAATCCCTGCGCGCGCCGCTGCTCCTGTATTTGAGCGCTCAGCAGCGTTGCCAGTGCGCGGACACCCGCGTCGGCGCTTTTGAGCAGCGGATCGAGCAATTCCATCGCGCGCGCGTCTTCGCCGGGCCCCGCCGCAGGCGCGCTCAGCAGGATCGCATAGCGCATGCGGATCATCTCTGTGCGCGCCCGCGCGTACAGCTTGCGCACCGTATCGAGTTCCTTCGCAAACTCGGCCGCCGGCAGTTTGCGCACATGGTCGACGTAAGTGAGCAGTGTTTCGCTGTCGCTGACCGCCGGGCGCACGGGCGGCTTGATTTCCGGCTCGATCGCGACGACCGGAGGTTCGCTCACCGTTCCCGGCTCGCTGACCGCCGGCTCGCTGACCGGCGGCTCGCTGACCGGCGGTTCATGCACGGGCGGTGCGCTGCAGCCGGCGACGAGGATCGCCATGCTTCCGGCTACCAGCACGGTCGCCTTCATGCTCCCGCCCCCGCCCTGAGCGGCAGTCTCACCCGAAAATGGGACCCCGCCGCGCCCTCCTCGGCGAGTATCTCGGCGCTGCCGCCGTGCGCCATCACATATTCCTTCACGATCGACAGGCCCAGGCCGCTGCCCTTTACCGGACCCAAGACTTTCGACTCTGCCCTGGTAGAAAGGTTCGAACACGTGCGGCCGGTCGTCGGCATTGATACCCGGCCCCTGATCGGACACGTCGACGATCAATTCCCCGCTGTCGGCCCGTACCGCCATCGAAATGACGCCGCCCGGGGGCGAGAATTTGATCGCGTTGGACAAAAGGTTGTCGAGAACCACGCGGATTTTGGCCGCGTCGCCCTGCATGGCGACGCCGCCGTCGTGCAGCTCCAGCTTGAGATTCTTGGCCTGGAGGGGCAGTTTGTGGTCGCTCGCGACGTCGGCCATTAAATGCCCGGGATCCAGCGGCGCCAGCTCGAGCTTGCGCAACGGCAGCGCCCCGTAATCGAGCAGGTCTTCGATCTGCTTTTGCAGCTTGATGCTGTTCTGGCGCAGGATTTCCGCGACCTCGCGCTGCTCGGGCGTCAGGCTTCCGAGCACATCGTCGGACAAGAGCTGCGCGCCTTCGCGCAACGCGGTCAGCGGCGTTTTCAGCTCGTGCGAAATCTGCTGGAGAAAACGGTTTTTCTGCTGCTCGAGGTTGATGAGCTGCCGGCGCATCCATTCCAGCCGGTTGCCGAGGTACTCCAGATCGGCCGGGCCGGAAACGCTGACCGGTGTATCGAATTTGCCTTCGCCGAGTTCGCGGATGGCCGCGTCGATCTGCCTGATGGGGCGCGATATAACGGACGTAAAGCCGAAGACCAGGAAAACCACCACGGGGATCAGCGCCAGCGCCTGCCATAGCATGATGCGCCGCGCCTCGAGCGCGGTCCGGCGCATTTCGTCGACCTCATGATCGATCAGGCTCGCGCTCTTGGCGACTATCGATTGCGCATGGTTCGCCAGTTCGCCAAACCGGGCGACCTGCGCCTGCAGGGTCTCGGGGGTAAGCTCGGCATTGGCAAGCGTGTCGAAAATCTGCCGCTCAGTCGCGATAATGGCATCGAGCTCGGCGCGCTGGTCGGCATCGAACGGCAACTGGCCGAATTGCGCCGTGGTCTCCTCGAATTGCGCGCGGCTGATTTCATAGGCGGCCAAGGAGGCTGCGATCGTTCAGAATCACGATCTGGCGCGCGCTGCGCTCCATCGTCGTCAGCAATTCGCCCAGCCGGCGGCTGCTCTGGGTCGCCCTGACCGCCTCGTACACCGCCGTTTCGCTCCGATTGGCCAGCTGATCCACCGCGATTGCGCTGGTAATCAGCGCCACAATGAGCGGCAGCGCCACCAGCGAGAACCCCACCAGCAGCAGCTTGAGAAACGATCGTGGATAACGCATCAGCCTAAGGTTACAGGCACCTCCCGCACGCCGACAACCCGGCTAAGACTGCACTTTGTATTTTTTTCAAAAAATCGGCGCGCGTACGCGATATGCGCAGGCGCGCCCGTATCAATTTGGGTGCCGCTACACCGGTGCGTTGACGGCAATACTGCTTTTCACCTCGGCAACACCGTGCACCCGCCGCGCAATCCGTTCGGCTGCGGCGCGCCGCTCGGCAGTATCGACCTGCCCGTACAGTGTGACTACGCCGCCCAGCACGCCGACTTCGAGCGGAAATGTCTTGAGGTCGGGGTCTTTGACGAGCGCGGTTTTGACCTTGATCAGCAGCGCCACGTCATTGTTGGGCTGGTTCTGCTCGAGGGTCAGCCGCGCATAGTGGTTGGTCCAGCCGTACATCGCAGCGGCAGCGTAAGCCGGATCGGCATGGCGCTTGGCGGCCGCCCCCTCGATGTTCATATTTTTCCCGCAGGCGGCGAGCACCAACCCCGCGGCCGCTATTCCCGCGAGCGTAGCGCGTAACGGTAGTTTTCTGGTGTAGGCATGCATGAAATCCCCTTTCCGGTAGTGGTGCGACGCGGCGTGCCTCAGGGAATACCGTCCGCGTCCGGCGCCCCCGCGTCCGATCCGGTATCGAGCAGCAAGTGCGCCGTATCCTGCGGCGGCGGCGCCCCCGCGTTATGCATCACGTCGGCGATCCTGAGCGTCTCACTTTCAATGCAGAGCACGTCGCCCCCGGCCAGCAACCGTTCAAACCCTGCGTCGAGCCGACTCAATTTGCTTTCAAGCGGGCGGGGTAGCGCGATGGTGCGCAGTGTTGCCGGCAGTTTCGCGCCGACGATCCACCGCCGGCGCCACCGCGGCCGTTCGATTTTCGAGAAGCTCGCTGGCGAGGAGTGCACTTCGAAATAGCGCGAAATAAGCGCGCGATCCACCCGCGTGATGCGGTTGCCGCCGTTCTCGCTATCCTTGTCCGCCATGCCCTCGCGCGCGCGCAGCAATGCGCATTCGGTGCGGCCTTCTTCGATTCCCATCCAGATCCCCTTTCTTCGGCGGCGCAGGCCGCCACGATGACTAGCTCTTGGCCACGGTCCGGTTTTTCTCGTCCAGCGCCTTGATCAATCCGTCGATTCCGGACCGCGACACTTCCGACGCGAAAGTGCTGCGGTAGTTGGTGACGAGGCTCAGGTTTTCGACGACAACGTCGGTCACCTTCCACCCGGCACCCGATTTTTCAAGGTGATAATCGACGGCGATCGGTTGCTTGCCCGAATCTTTAACGATAGTTTTCACCGTGACATCGTTTTGTCCGGCTGCCACCGGCGCGGGCTTGACTTCGACGGTCTCGGTGCCCGTGGCTGATGTGGATAAGGCGGAGGTGTAGGTATTGACGAGCAGCGTGCGGAATCCCTTTTCAAGCGCTTCCTGCTGCTCCGGCTTCGCGTCGCGCCACGCCCTTCCCACCGCGAGTTGTGTCATGCGCTTGAAATCGAAGTTCGGCAGTACTTTTTGTTCGGCGAGATCGCGCAAGGCCCGCTTGTCCTTGTTCTGTTTGATGACGGTCAGCACTTCATCGACCGTAGACTTCACGAGTGCGTCCGGGGCTGCATCGGCAGCCGCTGCCGAGAACGCCGCCAGCAGGAAAAAGGCCGCGACTACGAAATAAGCCGCGAGCATGCGGAATGTGGTTTTGCCCCCGCCCCCGCCCTCGCGAGTCCTGGTGGGCATGAATGCAGTGGAACTACTCATTACGCGACTCATTTTCGGGCTCTCCTGGGGGAATCTGAACAAAGCGATGGAGTTCTACGCGCAAGGCGCGTGCCATTACAATTGCTTGATAACAATCAGTGAGTTGTCCCTCGACACGGTATTTTTTACAACGCCAGACTGTCGGGATGGCACGACGGCTATCGCCAGGCGCCGTGAAATTCGCCCCCGTTCATGCACTTACGTTGTCGCCATCGCCCGACATCGCATCGGCCAGCGTTTCCATGACGCTCGCATACCGGAACTTTCGGTGGCCAATGCCGCCTCATAGGTGACAATACGCATCGTCGCTCTGCGCCGCGCTCATCGTGGCAGGCGCGCGGCGCGCGCATGCGGCGCACGCAGTGACACGTGGAGGGGTGCGTTTGACCGATCTCGAATTCCTGCCGCAGTTTCCGCTCACGGCCAATCCGCTGGCGCTGTTCGGCGGCATGCTGCTGGCCGGCGCACTGACCGGCGAATTGGTCCGGCGGGTGCTGAACCTGCCGCGCATCACGGGTTACGTGCTGATCGGGCTAACGTTAGGCGCGAGCGGGCTCGACGTGCTCGACACGCGCATGCTCGGCTATACCCGCGTCTTTCTCGACATCGGCCTGGGCCTCGTGTTGTTTGAACTCGGCCGCCGCATAAATTTCGCCTGGCTGCTGCGCGACCGCTGGCTGGCGGTGATGGCGTTCGCGGAAAGCATGCTGTCGTTCGGGTGCATGTTCGGCGCGCTGCTCTGGCTCAACATCGAGCCGCTCTATGCCGCGATGGCCGCCGCGATCGGCGTCTCGTCCTCGCCGGCCATCGTGCTGCTCGTCGCCCGTGAATTAAAAGCCGAAGGCCAGGTCACCGAGCGCGCGTTGAATCTCGTCGCCATCAACAGCGTCATTGCGTTCGTGCTGACCACGATGCTCTTGTCATGGATCCACCGCGAATATCACGCCGGCTGGTTCGTGATCGTGCTGCACCCGGTCTACCTCATGGCGGGCTCCTGGTTCCTCGGACTTGCCGCGAGCTGGCTCGCGCTCAGGCTGGCGGGCTGGCTGGGCAAGCGTATCGAGCTGCATGCGGCGTTGCTGCTCGGGATCGTCGTGCTGTTGGTGGGTGCGGCCGAAGCGCTCAAGCTGTCGATCCTGCTGTCGCTGCTCACGTTCGGCGTGCTCATCGGGAACATGGACCGCGAGCACAAGCTGATGCCGGTGGACGTGGGCCGGTTCAGCCAGATTTTCTTCGTCGTGCTGTTCGTTGCGAGCGGCGCCCTGCTGCACATCGGAGACCTGGTCGCCGGCGGCGCGGTCGCCGCGGTCTACATAGCCGCGCGGTTCGTCGGCAAGTCGATCGGCGTGCTGTGCTTCGCGCACTTAAGCGGCATCCGCGCCGGCAGCGGCGGCCTGCTCAGCATCGCGCTGCTGCCGATGTCGGGCATTGCGCTCGCCATCGCACAGAGTACCGGCACCTCGTATCCGGGATTCAGCGCGAAATTGAGCGTGATCGTGCTGGCGGCCACGTTGATCCTCGAATTGATCGGGCCGCTCGCCGTGCAGTTCGCGCTGCGCCGCGCGGGCGAGGCGCAGGAGGAATAAATGCCGGCCAAGTGGAATCCCGAGCTCGAGTTCAAGCCATCGCGCGAGCTGTCGATCGGCGTCGAGCTCGAGCTGCAGATACTGAACTCGCGCGATTACAACCTCGCGCGCGACGCGGGCGACCTGTTGGCGCTGCTCGAGCGCACGCCGCATCCGGGTGCGGTCAAACCCGAAATTACCGAGAGCATGATCGAGGTCAATACGTCGGTGCACGTGAAATTTGAAACCCTGCGCGCGGAGCTGCTGGAAATCCGCGATGCGGTCAGCAAGGCTGCCGCGCAACTGAACCTGCGCATCGCCGGCGGCGGGTCGCACCCGTTTCACAAATGGAGCGACCGGCGCATCTACCCGACCGAGCGGTTCAAGCATCTGCTTTCGGTGTACGGTTATCTCGCGAAGCAGTTCACCGTATTCGGCCAGCACATCCACGTCGGAGTGCCCGACGGCGACACGGCGATCTACCTCGCGCACGCGTTGTCCCGTTATATCCCGCATTTCATCGCGCTGTCGGCCTCGTCGCCGTTTCAGCAGGGCACGGACACGGATTTTCAATCTTCTCGCCTGAACACCGTAAGCGCATTCCCGCTGTCCGGCACCCTGCCTCTGGTGCATACATGGAGCGAGTTTGTCGCTTACTTCGAGAAGATGCAGCGCTTCGGCATCGTCGAGAGCATGAAAGATTTCTACTGGGACACGCGGCCCAAGCCGGAATTCGGCACCGTCGAGATTCGCGTGCTCGACACGCCGCTGACGGTCGAGCGCGCCGCGCAGCTCGCGGCCTATGCGCAAACGCTCGCGCATTACCTGCTCACGCAGCAGCCGTTGCCGACGTCGGACGACGTCTATCTCGTGTATAAATACAACCGGTTCCAGGCCTGCCGCTACGGCGTGGGGGGCGCGTACATCGATGCGCAGACGCAGCAACGGGGCACGCTGCAACGCGACATCCTGGATACGCTTGAATTATTGCGGCCTCACGCGCGCACGCTCGATACGGAAGCGCCGTTAAGCGCGCTGCGCTCCGAGGCCGAGGCCTCCAAGAGCGATGCCGCCTGGCTGCGCGAGGCCTATCAGAAACTCGGGTCTCTGAACGATGTCGCGCGCCGGCAAAGCGAGCAGTGGATGGGCAGCCCGCTCAACGCGTGAACGCGCGCCGGCCGGGTGCCGCGCCCCCGGTCAGTGCGTGATCAGCGTCTCGATTCGCTTCATCGTGTCGGCGTAGGCGTCGAGACCCGTGGGCTTGGTCACGAACCAGTCCGCATCCGCCTGGTAGCTGAGATGCATATCGCGCGGGGCCTTGGACGAGGTCAACACCACCACCGGAATGTCGCGCAAGTCGTCGTTGCTCTTGATTTCGAGCAATACCTCGTGCCCGTTGATTTTAGGCAGATTAAGATCGATCAGCACCACATCCGGCCGCGGCGCATCGTCGGATTCCCGCATGCGCGACAGGAAGGTGATCGCCTCATTTCCATCCGCCACGACATGCAGGCGGTGGGCGAACCCGGCAACGTTGAGCGCCTCGCGCGTCATGCGCACGTCCGCCGGATCGTCCTCGACCAGCAGGATCTCCACCGGCTCGCGGTCGATCGGCGCCGGCGTTTCGTCGTCGTCGTTGTCGCCGGATAGATCGAGCTCGTCGACCTGCTCCGGCATGAGGCGGATCAGGACAACCGGGCCTATCTTCGTGTCGCCGAGCGTGACCCGCAAGTGTTCGGCTTCGTTTGAATTGGACATTTCAACCGCGGCAATCGCGTAGTTGCGATGGGCCGCCGGCGGGAGAATACGGATGTTTTTAACCGTGCCGAATTGCGCGCACTCACCGGCGGCGGCGATTCTAATCTGCGTTTCGGACAATTTCCCGACATTCAGAGCTAACATGGCAATCCCTCCACGTGAAGCGACATGTGCATCATCCAGCCGTGTTTCATGGGGACCCCTCCTCCATAAGACATTGGCCACGCACCCGAATCAGTGCATATGGATTGGACACCAATAAGTTTCGAACGTACAGGAAAAAATTAACGCCGGCCGCAAAATATCCATCAAACTGAGGTGAACTCACGGACTTGTCCGCTGTCGGAGCGGCTCCGGCGGCCGGCTATTGCCGCGGCAATGTGAAATAAAACGTCGCGCCGCGGCCTTCGGTGGATTCAACCCAGATGCGTCCGGCATGCCGCTCTACGATCTTTTTGCAGATGGCCAGCCCAACCCCCGAACCCACGTACTTGCCGACCCCGTGCAGGCGCTGGAACATTTCGAAAATGCGGCCGGCAAACCGCGGATCGAGTCCTATACCGTTGTCAGCGACCGAGAACAGCCAGTCCGCGGGCTGCGCTTCGATCCCGATGTGCACGACGGGTTGCTTGTCGCCGCGGAACTTCAACGCGTTGCCGACGAGATTTTGGAAGAGCTGCTCAAGCTGCCCGGCGTCGGCAAGCACCGTCGGCAGCGCGTCGTGGGTCACCACCGCGCCGCACTCGGCGACGCTCTGTCCCAGGCTGGCCAGCACCCGTTCGAGCACGCCTTCGCAATCCACGGGCTTGCGCACCACGCGCTCGTGGCCGGTGCGCGAAAACTCCAGCAGGTCATCGACCAGACGCCGCATCCGCAGCACCCCGCTCACAATGAAGCCCAGAAATTCGCGCCCGTCGGCGTCGAGCTTGTCCTGGTACCGTCGCTCGAGCAGATCGGAGAAGTTGATGACGGTGCGCAGCGGTTCCTGCAGATCGTGCGAGGCGATATAGGCGAACTTTTCGAGCTCCGCGTTGATGCGCGAGAGCTCCGCGGTGCGCTCGGCTACGCGCCGCTCAAGATCGTCGTGCGCTTGTTGCAGCTCCTTCTCGGCCATTTTGAGCGGGGTAATGTCGCGCAGGATCGACGCCATGCCGATTATGTTGCCGCTGTCGTCCATGATAGGCGAGCCCGACAGCGATACGTCGATCTCCCGGCCGTCCTTGGCGACGCGCATCGTTTGATAGTCGGATACCTGCGCCCCCGATCGCAGTTGCCGGCGGTTTTCCTCGATTTCATGCAGGCGCTCGGGCGGCACCATCGTCAGGTCCTTGCCGATGACTTCGGCGGCCGTATAGCCGAACAGGCGTTCCGCGCCGGCATTCCACGACCGGACCCTGCCCTCGAGATCGCGGCTCAGGATGGCGTCCTGCGAGGATTCGACGATGGCCGCCAATCGCGCGCGCGTTGCCTCGGCCTGCTTGCGCTCGGTGATGTCGCGGATCGCGCTCGAGACCAGTGTCCCCTCGTCGGTTTCGAGCGGGCTCAAGCTGATTTCGATCGGAAACTCCTGTCCGCTCTTGCGCAATCCCCGCAGCTCCATTCCCGCCCCCAGCGGGCGGATTTTCGGGTCGAGGAAAAACCGACCTTGGCGCGTACCATCGGTATCGCGATAGCGCGGCGGCAGCAGGATATCGACCGGCTGGCCGATCAGTTCCATGCGCCGATAGCCGAACTGCTTCTCCGTCTGCGAATTAACCAGCACGATGTTGCCCTCGCCGTTGACGATGACAATCGCGTCGGGCGCCGACTCGAGCAGGCCTTTGAATCTCGACTCGGCCTTTTCGCGCTCGATGATGTCGTGGTTGAGCACGCGATTGATGTGCTCGAGCTCGAGGGTGCGCGAGCGCACCCGGGACTCGAGTTCGTCGCGCTCCTCCAAAACCTGCGCCATGGCGCGGCTGCGCTCGCCGATGACCGCGCACAGTACCAATCCCATGCCTTGCAGCACGATGATGTACGTGAGCAACAGCAGCAACGACGAATTTAACGCACCCGTCGCGAAGGGTCCGCGCCCTGCGAGCGTGTACCAGAGCGCAATCCCGCACACGGTGGCGACCGCGGTCGCCGTCTCGCGCTGGCCGAAGCGGAACGACACCCATAGAACGAACGGGACCAGCAGATAGGAGCGCGGAATGGGCGGCGCATAGCGGGCGCCGCCGCTGAAAGCGAGGTACGCGGTTATCACCAGCAGCACGGCAAACAAGGCGGCCTCGATCTTCTGGCGCGGCGGCCAGGCCGGTGATTCGCCGCTGCTCCAGCTCAAAATCAGGGGCACGAACACGATGATGCCGGCCACGTCGCCGAGCCACCATGTCCAGACGTTGGTAAAGAGTTCCTCCAGCGTGAGGCCGCTGCCCAGTGTCATGGGCAGCACGCCGATACCCGCGGCGATTGCGGCGGCTACGATCGCGGCGGCCATGAAAATGATGACGTCCTCGCCGCGCTGGAAGCGGTACGGCACACCGACGAATCGGCGGATCAAGATCGCCGCGGCGAGTGCTTCCAGCGTATTGCCGGTGCCGATCGCAACCGCCGCGAACGCCGATGAATTGATTGTGAAATTGACCGCGGTGGCGCCGAGCCAGACGCCGGGCCACACGCGGTTGCCGAACATCAGCACAGCCGCCACCGCGACGCCGGACGGCGGCCATACCGCGGTCGCGTAACCGGGCGGGATGGCCAGCGCCAGCGATAGTTTGGCGGCGACGAAGTAAACGATCGCCAGCAACGCGACTTGCGCGGCCCAGGGCAGCCGCCGGATCGTGGTCATCAAATGCAAGCGGGCGCCGACTATGGCGTCAGCCCGGTCGGCTGGCGGTTGCCATGCGCGGTCATTCGACAAGCCGTTTCGCATTTCCCGGTCGCTTTTTACGGTTGCCCGACGAAAATCTGGAGGGCCATCCGATATTGTTAACACAATCGTCCGCCGCCCGTCCGCACATTTTTCCACACTGCCGCCCGCGCAAATGCGGCGCCGTGTAAAAGTTACGGCAATTCATGGGTGGGAAAGCGCTAACTAGCTGTCAAAGTGCGAACTTGTAACGTGAGGCGAGGGTCGTATAATCAAGTTGCTCGCGGGATATCGCGGTCTTTGACACGGAGCGCCCTATGCTTACCCTGGATCTGGAAAGTCTGACCGAAGGCGAACTTGCCGAAGTCGTGGCGCAACACTGTGCATCCTTGGGCGCGATCAAGAGCATCACCGTGCACAAGCCTGCCGGTCAGGGCGATTACGCGGTGGCATTGGTCGGCATGACCAGTGACGAGGCGATGCAGAAACTGCTCGCGACGGTCGGCGATTCGAAATTCGGCACCACGGTGGTGATACGGCTCGAACAATCCAAGAAATCCATCCCCTTGTCGCTGCGACTGTTGGCTGACGCAAAGCTCAGCGCGCAAACGTACGACATGCGGTCGTCCGTGTCGCGCCCGTCGGCCGACGCGAAAGCCACCGGCCTCGAGCTGCGCGCGCCGATCGAGTTGCTGCTGGTGGAAGACGATCCCGCCGACGTGCGCATGACGCGCGAAGCATTGCGGGTTGCCGGCATTCCGTGCCGCCTGCACGTCGTCGAAGACGGCATGAATGCGATCTCTTTCCTGTGCCAGACGCGCCAGTTCAACGACGCGCCGCGGCCGGACATCGTCGTGCTCGACCTCAACATCCCGAAAATCAACGGGCATGAAGTGCTGAACGAAATCAAAAGCAACGATCGCCTGAAGCACATTCCGGTCGTCGTGCTGACCTGCTCCAAATCCGCGGGCGACATGCGTAAAAGTTATCGGATGAATGCGGACCGGTTCATGACCAAGGCCATGGGCATGGACACTTACGTCGAGCAGATAAAATCCATCGCGGCGCTCGCGGCGCATTGAGCGCGCGTCAGGCCCGTTCCGCTTAGCTTGCGTGCGCGTGCACGATCGCGCGCGGCACGAGCGAATTCCCGCCCAAGACCTGCAACGAGGGATCTGCGCTGTTGAGGCAGATTTTCTGCAGTTCGAGAAACGCGCGGCCCGCCGCCGTGTCGTGCCAGAACCAATGCAGCACCGCCTGCGCATCCGGATTGCCCGGCTGCGCGGCGGCCGCCTCGTAGTAATAGGCGCGCAGGTCGTCGCATACTATCTTGAGCGTCTCGCCGGCATTCATGCCTTTGAGATTGGGCGCGGGTGACGACTTCAGATACGACGCCACGAACCGCGCAGCCTCATCCATCGCCATTCCGCTCAAGCCAGTCGTCGTGCGCTCGCGTCGTTTCGCGGCCAGATCGTGCCATGGCGCCAGCTCTTCGATTTCGCGCGCCAGCGCGGCGCCCAGGTCGTCGGCATCGATCTTGCGATCGAAGCTGACGGGACACGCCATGCCTTCGGTTTCTGCTGCGGCCGGCGCCGGCGCTTCTTCCGCGTAATCCTCGAGCACCGGACCGGCCGGCGCCTCGAGCAGGCGCAGCGCGGCGCGCAATACGCGCTGCTGAAATTGGCCGTCGCCGGGCACGCCGAACGGACGGCCCAATATGAACGGCACCCACAGCGCGCGCGGCGGGCCCATCGCCGCGGTGTGCTCGCGCACGAGCGAAATCTGCGTCGTCGCGATGCCCGCGCTTTCGAGATAGTGACCGAGTGCGCCGACGGCGCACGTACAGTTCGGTCAGACCGGACACAGCAATACAGCGTCGACCTTGTCTTTCTTGAGTAGTCCTGCGAGTTCGCGTGCTTTGGCTTCGATCTTGCGTATCGGCGCCGCGCCCATGAACGAATAGTGAAAAGCGGCGACCGAGCCGATTGCGCCCTCGCGCGCGAGTTCGTTCAGGCGATCGAGCGGAAACGCGACGTTGTGGTCTTCCTGGAATCCGGTTCGGTCGTAATTGACCGATTGATGGCTCATCACCAGGTCGGCGGCCTGCGTATCGGCGGGAATGATCCGGTAGTCCGTCGCCGTGGCACTCGGGCCGAACGGCCGGTCGCCGCGCGCGTGCAGTCCGGCCGTCGAGACGATCGCGATCCGGCACTGCGCGAGCGGCGGCGGCTTGACCCACGGGCGCGCGCTGAATTCCTCGAGGCCTTTCAGCTTGTCGAGCATGTGCGCGCGCTCGAAGTCCGGCAAATCTGCAAGTCTGACCACGTACTCCTCGGTTAATTTTCTCCTTCCCCTTTGCCGCGAAGCAAATCCCCTTGGGGGACAAGGGGAAGGATGGGATGGGGATGGGTTTATGACATGCGAACACATATCCAGAACCCGCTCGGTAGTTTAGCCCCCGCTACTTTCAGCTATCCCAGCGGCGCTATCTTCAATTCCACCGCAAGCTGTTCCAGGCTCTTACGCAAAGGCGCGGGCAGCGGGATACCCGACTTGAGTCGCTCCGCGTGCTTGGCATGACTTTGCTCGCCGGGCAGGCGAACTGCATCGACACCCGGCAGGCGCTTCGAATTGCGGATGTCGCGCACCAGTTGGTCGACGCTCGCCTTGAATTCGCCGAGCTCGCGAAACATCGCGACGTTGAGCGCGACGATCACGTGGCCGGTGTTCGTCGCCGTCGTGTCGTCATTGTTGAAATCGACGACATCGCGCCCCATCGCCGCGCCGTTCAGCGTGCCGGCGAGCAGGCCGAACACCAGCGCCAGTCCATAGCCTTTATAACCTCCGATCGGCAACAGCAGGCCTTCGTTCGCGCGCTTGGGATCGGTCAGCGCTTTACCCATGCGATCGATCATCCAGCCTTCGGGCATCGTCTCGCCGCGCTGGGCGGCGGTTTTAACTTTGCCGTAGGCCGCGACCGTAGTCGCCATATCGAGCACGATCGGCGGCTCGCTGCCCGCCGGCACGCCAACCGCGATCGGATTGGTCGAGAGCAGCATATCGAGCCCGCCCCACGCTGCGAGATGGTTCGCGTTGCCGACCGCGAGATACAAACCGATCATGTCGTGCTCGATCGGCATGCTCGCATAGAGCGAAGCCGGTCCCGCGTGGTTGCTCGCCCTGACGCCGACCCACGCCGAGCCCGCGGTTTTCGCCTTGGCGATGGCGTGCTCGGTCGCGAAGCGCATGACGAGGTGCCCCATGCCGTTGTCGCCGTCGACTAACGCCATGCCGGGCGCGTCGCGTTCGACCTTGATATTCGGCTTGATGTTCACCGCACCGCCTTTGATGCGGCGGATGTATTGCGGCAAGCGGAAAACACCATGACCATCGGCGCCGTTTAAGTCCGCGCGCGTCATGAGCTCGGCAATCGTCGCGGCTTCCGGCGCGGAGATACCGATGGCGATAAAAGCACGGGCGATAAATGCCTGCAGCTCGGCTGCGGCAACCCGGTGATTTTCGGAATTCATGCCCCGATTCTATCGGTTATCGAGGCGAACGCGATTCCCCAGCGGCGGCACAGGTCACGCGCGCTTGCGCAGAAATACATGCATCGCACGTTCTCCCGCCATGTATTGGGCGCACTCATAGCCGAGCGCACGCGTATCGATATCTTGCAACAGATGCTCGCCAGTACCCAGCAAAACCGGCCGTATGGCGAGATGCAACTCGTCGATCAGCGCCGCTCGCAAATACTCGCGTATCGTGGAAACTCCGCCGCCGAGCCGGATATCGCGACCGCCGGCTGCAGCCGTCGCCTGCGCCAGCGCTGCGTGTATGCCTTCGGTGACAAAGAAAAATTCAGTGCCACCCGCCATCTTAAGGGGCGGCCGCGGGTGATGCGTCAGCACGAAGACGGGCGTGTGGTACGGCGGCTCGTCGCCCCACCAGCCCTTCCAGTTTTCGTCCGGCCATGGTCCGCGAATGGGCCCAAACATATTCCGTCCGAGTATCCACGCGCCGATCCCAGCGAAGCCCTGCTCCGCAATCGTGTTGTCGATCCCCGACTCGCCATCGTCCTGGCCATGCATTTTTCGCCACATGCGCGTGGGAAAGAACCACTCCATCAATTCGGGCCCGCGCACCCCCAGCGGATTCTGCAAATCCTGGTTGGGCCCGGCGCCGTAGCCGTCGATTGAAATGGCGAAGCTTTGAACTCGAAGTTTGGACATTGATTGATGCGCTGCGCGAAGAATTGTCAGTTGAGAAACACCGAACTACCGGCCATCGGCTGGCGCGACGACGTTATAAGGCTCTACCTTGTCCTGCTCGGCGGGGTCGTTGCGAGCGACCACTGCGCGCGCCGTCTCGGTTGCGCTCAGGTTGATCGCCTCATGCGGGACGCCGGGTGGAACGAACAGGAAATCACCGGCCTCACTGACGACTTCATGCTCCAGCCTATGGCCCCAGCGCGTGCGCACCCGCCCTTCGAGTACGTAAATGCCGGTCTCGTAACCGATATGCATGTGCGGCTCGGCGCGCGCGCCCGGCGGGATGACCACGATGTGCATCGATAGGCCGCTCGCACCGACAGTCTGTCCCGAGATGCCGATGAAGTACGGCAGGCGCTGCTGCGTCATCACCGCGCGATCCGGCCGCAACGCCTGCACGGTTCGTTCAGCGGCGTGCGCCGGTGTCGGCGGCGCATTCGGCGGCGCGGTTGCCGTAAACGACGGGCGCGCGGCGATTTCGTCGAACCACTCGCAGAGCTTCGGGTGCCCTGGCCGCCAGCGAAAATCGGGATTGCGCGCTTCCAGCCCCAGCCCGCACGCGAGCGTGATCTGCACGATATTCAACTTGCCGCGCATGAGCGGGTTCGCGATCTCCGCTTCCCAGAGCTCGGTCATGCGCCGCGCGCGCTCCGTCTCGTGCTGAATCACGCCCGGCGACCGCTCGTTTTCCGGCCGCGCGAGCTCGCGGCTCCAGACCGACAGTCCGTCCACCAGGCTTCTGGCCAATGCTTCCAGGCGCCGCGCCTCCGTTCCTTCGACTCCCGCCGGGAAATCGAACTTTGGGTTGCCGTCGAGATGATCGAGATAAAAGCAGATGAGCGGCGAGTCTTCCAATCCCGTGCCGTCGTCACGCACGAGGTACGGCACGCGGCCGGACGGATTGATTTGGTAATAAGGGCTATTCGCGACGCGCGTCTTCGCGACGATGACTTCCACGCGGCTCGCGAGCTCTTTTTCGAGGACTACGATCCGCGCCATGCGCGCGTAGGGGGAGCCGGGAGTGATGTAGAGCTTCATATCAGGCGTCGTCGCTCTTGTACGCGCGCGCAGTGCGCGGTGCATTAGGCGCCTGGCTATCAAGTGACGCCCGGTATCTCACGCAACCTGCCATGAATTGCGGCCACTCCGGCACCACGGGCACGGGATCGGTTCGTTCGGGCAACAGGCCCCACAACTTCGGATGGTGCCAGCATAGGTCCTGCCCGGAGCTGTCCCGGTGCTCGCGAATTCCTGCGCGGAGCTTCCGCACCTCGACCATGAGTTGCTCGCGGGACATCGCTTCGAGGTCGTCATCCATCGCGCTTACCTTTCGCTCTGACCCTTATTTCGCTTTCTTATAACTTAAGGTGCTCTTCCAGCTCGACCAGCGCGCCAAGGAAGTCCTGCGGATGCACGAAAGCTATTCGCTCGCCGTGCACGTTCTTCTGCATGCCGTCGCCGATGACGCGCGCGCCTTTGTGCTCGAGCTCGACGATACTCGCCTGGATGCTGTTCACCTGCAGGCTGAAATGATGAATGCCGCCGCGCGGATTGCGCTCGAGGAATTTCGCGACGGGCGAATCGGGGCGCGACGGCTCCATGAGCTCGATCTTCGCATTGCCGAGATCGACGTACGCCATGCGCACGCCCTGCTGCTCGTTCACGCGGATTTCGCCGATTTTCAGGCCGTATTTTTTTTCGAGCTCGCGCGCGGCGGTTTGGAGGTTAGGCACAACGATGGACACGTGGCTTAGTCCGGTAATCATTTTTCGCCTCTCGCCTATCCGGACCTAAATTACCTTGTCGCGCCTGAGCGCGGCGATTTGCGCGTCGTCCATGCCGAGCTCCTGCTTCAGGATCTCGTCGGCGTGCTGGCTGAGCGTCGGCGGCGCGCGGCGCACCGACGTCGGCGTCGCGCTCAGCTTGAACGGCGTGCCGAGCATTTTGAGCGCGCCGATTTTCGGATGCTCGGCGGTCGCGATCATGTCGCGCGCGGCGGTCTGCGGATCGTCGAGCGCCTGCTTGACCGAATTGATCTTGCCGCACGGCACGCCGGCAGCCTGGAGCTTCGCTATCCACGCATCGAGAACGTCGGTCTTCAGCACTTCGGCGATCATGCCTTCGACGAGATCGCGATGGGCGACGCGACTGCGGTTCTGGGTGAAGCGCTCGTCCTGCGCCCATTCGGGATGGCCGAGCACCGCCGCGCATTTGGCGAACTGCGCGTCGTTGCCGACCGCGAGTGCGAGCATGCCGTCCGCCGCCGGGAAAGTCGTATACGGCACGATGCTGGGGTGTCCGTTGCCGAAACGGCCGGCGTCTTTGCCTATCATCAGGTAGTTGGACGCGACGTTGACGAGCATCGCAAGCGACGACTCGTATAAGGACACCTCGACTTTCTGCCCGCGGCCGGTGCTATGCCGTGCGTTCAATGCGGCGAGTATCGCGTTCGACGCCAGCATGCCGGTGCACACGTCGACGAGTGCCACGCCGTGCTTGGTCGGCGTGCCGTCAACCGGGCCGGTAATGCTCATCAGGCCCGATTCGGCCTGCAGAATGAAATCGTAGCCGGGCTGTGCGGCTTTGGGCCCGGTGGCGCCGTAACCGGTGATCGAACAGCGAATGACTTTGGGCGCGTGCTCGTCGAACCACGCATCGGTGAAGCCCCACTTGGCGAGCGTGCCGAGCTTGAAGTTGTCGATCAGCACGTCGCTCTTTTTGATCAGCGCCGCGAGCACGGCCTGGCCGGATTTCACGGCCATGTTGAGCGCGAGCGAGCGTTTGTTGCGGTTCAACCCCAGAAAATAAGTCGCTTCACCTTCGATGAACGGCGGGCCCCAGGTGCGCGTGTCGTCGCCGTTCGGCGGCTCGACCTTGATCACGTCCGCCCCGAGGTCGCCCAACATCATGCCGCACAGGGGACCGGCGAGAATGCGCGTAAGGTCGAGCACGCGCACCCCATCGAGTGCGCCGGGAGTATTGGTTGATTGTGTTTGCATTGGCCGGTCCCCTCGCCCCGCTTGCGAGGAGAAGGGGTTTCCTATTTTTTCTTCTTCCGCATATACGGCGGTTCATTGAGGTTCTTCGCGTAACCGTCCATGTATTTCGCGAGCTCTTTCTTATCGCGCTGGCGGAACTGGTCGAAGTTCGGCTTGCGACCCTCGAGGAATGCATCCATGCCTTCGTTCGCTTCCGGCGAGCCCCACACGTGCGCGAGGAGCTCCATGCCCTGCTGCCACGACGCATACAGCGCGTCCGAGGCGGAATTGAGCGAGCGCTTGGTCATGCGGATCGTCAGCGCGCTGTGGCCTTTCATCGTGGTGCACCACTTCAGCGTCTCCTTGACGAGATCTTTCTGCGGCACGCACTTGTTGATAAGGCCGACCTCGACTGCTTCTTTTGCCGTAAAGCGGCGCGCGCAGAAAATCATTTCACGCGCGAGCCGCTCGCCGAGTATCAATGGCAAATATTGAGTTGCGCCGACGGTCGGGCACGCGCCGACTTTGGCGCCGGTCTGGCCGAGCACCGCGTTTTCGGACGCGATCACGACGTCGCACCACAATGCGAGCTCGTGCCCGCCGCCCATGCACCAGCCGTTGACCATGGCGATCACCGGGATCGGCAGTCCGCGGATCGTCATCGCGAGGCCGAGCATGCGGTCGTTCCACATATAGGCATTGGTGAAATTGAGGCGCTTCATCGCGAAGAAGTCGCCGCCCGCCGAGAAAGACTTGTCGCCGGCGCCGGTCACGACCGCGCACACGATCGACGGATCTTCGCGCGTCGACTTCAGCGCGTCGATCATTTCATCGAGGGTCTGCTCGCGAAAGGAATTGAGCACGCGCGGCCGGTTGATCGTCACCCACGCAACCTGGTCCTTCACTTCGTACAGGATGTCCGTGTATTTGGCTGCATTCTTGCGCGAGTTTTTGCCGGCTTTCGCGGCCTTGCTGCGGCTGACTGCCATGACGTTCTTCTCCGGATTCGGTGATTTTTACAAGCGGATGAAATTCAGTCGCAATTTTACCAGAGTGCGCGTCGGCAATGATTGACAGCACTCGCGCGACTCAACTATCTTCACGGGGTGCGCGACGCCATCGAATCAACCGGCCGGCGCGCACTGGAGGAAGTCATGCTCGATAAAATCCCCTGCTGGTTACTGCTCGTCGCCGCCAGCGCGTGCGCGTATCCCGCTCTCGCTCAGAACTATCCCGCGAAGGCTGTGCGCATCATCGTGCCATTTGCGCCGGGCGGCCCGACCGACATTCAGGCGCGCTGGGCGGGGCAGCAACTGAATGCGGCGCTCGGGCAGGCGTTCATCATCGACAACCGCGGCGGCGCGGGCGGCGTTCCCGGCACCGAGATGGTGGTAAAGGCGGCGCCCGACGGTTACACGCTGCTCGCCGGCAATCCGGGGCCGCTCACCATCGCGCCATCGGTGCGCGCGCAAATGCCGTACGACACGCTGCGTGATCTCGCGCCGATCATGCTGATCGCGCGCAGCGCGAGCTGCATCTGCGTGCACCCGAGTCTGCCGGTGAAAGGCGTCAAGGATTTCACTGCGTTCGCTAAAGCGCGTCCGGGCAAAATCAATTACGGCTCGACCGGGTGTCGGCACCGTCGGGCATCTGGCGACCGAATTGTTCGCGACGCAGGCCGGCGTCAAGCTCAACCACGTTCCGTACAAAGGCGCCGCCCTTTACACGATCGACTTGCTCGCCGGGCATATCGAGCTTGCGATCATTCAGTTCGCCGGCTGCGCGCCGCTGCTGCAGCAGGGCAAATTGCGCGCGCTCGGCGCGACGTCGCAAAAACGCACGCCGCTGCTGCCCGATCTGCCGACGATCGCCGAGCAGGGTCTCGCCGGCTTCTCGAGCTACAACTGGAACGGCATGCTCGCGCCGGCGGCGACGCCGAAAGCGATTGTCGCGCGCATTCATGAAATCCTGGCGAAGCAGCTCGCGACACCGGAAAACCAGCAGTTGTTCATCGGCCAGGGGCACGAGCCCGGCGGCGACACGCCGGAAGAGTATGCGGCGTTCATCCGCGCCGAAACCGAGAAATGGTCGAAGGTCGCGAAAGCGGCGAACATCAAAGAATAGTCAGCAGCATTCGAAGCACATCCACTAAGAAAGAGCGACGCCATGGCTGAGAAGAAAGATCCTCCTTACTTCATGTACTTCCCCGGCAACTACCGCTGGTCGGCCGGGTTCATCAACATGCTGGGCTCGGGGCCGTACGGCGGCTCCGACATTGGCGAGTTGCACAAGATCGGCGCGTTGCTGAAGGGAAAGTCCGCAGAAGACGACGAGGCGTGGTTCGATGCGTGCGTCAAAGTCGCCGACGGCGTGCGCGCGCATGCCGAGAAATTCGACAAAGGCCAACACCGCTTTTCGGCCGCGCACGCATACCTGCGCGCCTGCAACTATTACCAGATGGCGGAGCGCTTCCGCACGCCCAAGGACAAGAAGGCGCTCGACGCGTTTAAGACGGGCGTCGATTGCTTTCATCGCCATGCCGAACTGACCGACGTCAAAATCGACGTGGTCGAAGTGCCGTTCAAGGACGGCAGCCTGCCCGGCTATTTCGTGCACGCGCAGAATACGGTGGCCGAGCGCAAGCCGTGCGTCGTCTTTTTCGACGGCCTCGACGTGACCAAAGAAATTCAGTACATGCGCGGCGTGCCCGATCTCATCAAGCGCGGCATTTCCGTGCTCGTGATGGACGGCCCGGGCACCGGCGAGGCGATCCGCTTTCGCGGCCATTACCTGCGCTACGACTACGAAGTGGCCGGCAGCGCCTGCCTCGACTGGCTGGAAAAGCGCGCCGACGTCGATGCGAAAAAAGTCGGCATCGTCGCGATCAGCCTCGGCGGCTATTACTCGCCGCGCTGCGCGGCGATGGATCCGCGCTATGCCGCATGCATCGCGTGGGGCGCGCAATGGGATTACCACGCGACGTGGAAGAAGCGCATCGATGCGCAATTCAAGACTTCGCTATCGGTGCCCGGCCATCACATCACCTGGATACTCGGCGTCGATACGCTGGACCAGGCGCTGAAAGCACTCGAGCCGTTCAAGCTCGACGGCGTGATGCAGAAGATGCGCTGCCCGTTCCTGCTGGTGCACGGCGCCGAGGACGAGCAGATCCCGCTCGCCGACGCGCAAAAGCAGTTCGACGCATGCGGCTCCAAGGACAAGACGTTCCGCATCTACACCGCCGAAGAAGGCGGCTCGCAGCATTGCCAGCGCGATTACCTGACGCTGGTCGTCGCCGACATGTGGAACTGGTTTGAAGACAAGCTGGTGCGGGCGTAAGCCCGCATCAAACAGACTTCGTCATTCCGGCCTGCGCTGGAATGACGGACCCAACTATCGAAGGTGCTGGGCGATGCGTTTAGGGCCCCTCACCGCCAACCTGCTGCGCCGCTGCCACGAATGCAACTTCCCCCTCGGTAGCAAGGATTTATTCTGCCCACGCTGCGGCACGAAACAACGCCGCGAAAAGCTTGCGGTCCCGCGCGCTCAAAGATTATCCGCGAGCCAGTCCGCCACGTAATTCGAGCCGAGCACGCGATTGTCGCCCTGCACGTGCTCACTGCCGCCCTCGTCGGCGGTGAAAATCTTGATGGTCTTGTTTTTGGAGCCGACGGCGTCGTAGAGCAATTGCCCGTAAGCCGCCGGCACGATCGTGTCGTTTTCGCCATGCGTGACCAGGAACGGGCAGGTAATTTTCTCGGCGACGCCGGCGAGATTGTATTGCTTGAGCTTCGCCATCGCGGCGTCCATGTCCGGCACGCCTAACACCCACATCAAATGGAAATACGGCGCCGACACCTTGGTGCCGCCCGACTCGATCTCCTTGCGCCGGCGTATCCAGGATGCGTGATAGTCAAAATGGCCGCCCCACGCGACACACGCGGCGTAACGCGTTTCAAACGCGGCGACGCGCGGCGCATAGTAGCCGCCCATGCTGATGCCCATGATCGCAACGCGCTTGGGATCGACGTCGCGCCGCGCAGTCACGCATTCGTACGCGGCGGTGCCCGCGACCTCGTAGTCGTAGCGGCTCGGGATTTCGTTCAATCGCAGTGCCTCACCCTGACCAGGTCCGTCGACTGCCAACAGATTGATGCCACGCGCGGCGAGTTCGATGCCGCCATAGAGCACGCCGACTTCCTTGGTGCCGTCGAGACCGTTAAAGAACACCACCGTCGGCGCGCGGCCTTTCGCATTGGGGGCTTTCATGAACCATGCGGGCAGCACCTTGCCTTCATACGGCACTTCGACGCGCTCGATGTTCGGATAGCGACGCTTGATGCCTTCGCTGAAGCACTCGAGGCTTTTTTTGTACACTGCGATCTTTTTCTCACCGAGGTGCAGAAAGCGCTCGCCGTAACCGTAGTACGTCCACGCGTGCAGATAGTACGTGCCGGCGGTCAATGGATGATTCGCGGCAGCAGCTCCCCTTGGCGCGCGCCTCCATCTTTTCCGCCATCTTCGACCACTCGTCGCACCACGCCTCATTGTCGCCTTCGCGGCCTTTCAGGCGCTGGCCGACCTGGTCGATCTCGCCCATCGCGGCAGCGCCATACGGAATCATTTCGATCGCCGACATGAAACCCTGCGACCACATGAAACTCTTGGGGAAATATTGGAACCAGTGTTCGTATTGCTGTTGCGTCACGCCTCACTCCTCAATCCTCGGTCCTCGATCCTCAATCCTCAATCCTGCATTACTCCGCTTTGATCCCGGCGTCCTTGATGAGTTTGCCGTAGCGCTCGTAATCGCCACGCAGCCGCGCCGCCGCCTGGTCGAGCGTGGTCAGCGCGATATCCATACCCTGACGCGCCCACAGCTCTTTCATTTCAGGTGTTCCCAGCGCTTTGAGTATCGCGACATTGAGTTTCATGAGTGCATCGTGCGGAGTCGCCGCGGGCGCGAGTATCACGTGGCCGCCGCTCATCTCGTAGCCGCGCAAGCCGGATTCAGCGACCGTGGGCACATTGGGCAGCAAAGGATCGCGCCGCTCGCCGGTGACCCCCAGCGCACGCAGCCGGCCGGCCTCGATTTGCTGACGCACGACTGCCAACGAGTAAAACATGAAGTCCAGGCGCCCGCCCATCATGTCGGTCACCGCGGGCGGGCCGCCTTTGTACGGCACATGCACGACGTCGATCTTTGCCATCAGGCGAAAAAGTTCGCCGGCAAGATGGAAAGCGCTGCCGACACCGGACGAGCCGTAGGTCAGCGTGCCGGGCTTCGCCTTGGCAAGCGCGATCAGCTCGCCGACGTTCCTGGCCGGGACGGACGGATGGGTGATCAGCACGTAGGAGAAGTGATTGATCTGCGCGACGCTCACGAAATCGCGCAGGGGGTCGAACGGCACGCGGCTCAAATGCGGCGTGCTGGTGATCGCGGAGCTCGGCGTGCCGAGCAGCGTGTAGCCGTCGGGCGCGGCCTTCGCCACGAGTTCGGACGCGATCACGCCGGTCGCACCCGCGCGGTTGTCCACGACGAACTGCTGGCCGAACGTTTCCGTCAGGCGCTGCGCGAGCGGCCGGATCAATACATCAACGGTGCTGCCGGCGGGAAAGCCCATCAATATGCGCACCGGCTTGGCCGGATAGTTTTGCGCTTGCGCTCCCGACAAGAGCAAAGCATAGCCGCAGATGAACGCAGATAAACGCGGATAGTTCATATTGGAAATTTTGCGGTTAGGCGGAGAGCAATTCATCTGCGTTTTATCCGCGTTTATCCGCGGCTAAACGAATTTCAATGCGTGTCCCATGATCGCACAGCGTCGCACGCGCGGCAACGCGATCGACGCACCGGCAGCGTGCGAACCATGCACTGAATTCAAGCCGTCTTTCATTCACCCCGTCTTTGTGGTGTGATAACCGCTCTCATCATGGCGAGCATCCGCATACTCGGCGAAGGCGATGTCCGCGCGGCGATCGACAGCGACCGTGCGCTCGAGCTCGCGCGCGCGACGCTGCGCGACCAGGCGCAAGGCGCGAGCGAACTGTCGACGCCGTCGTCGATGGCGCTCGATGCGACGCGCTTCGGCGCCGGGCGTTTCAAGTTCAAAGCCGCGACGGTCGGCCATCTTGGCGCGTCGGGCATCCGCCTGATATCGCGGCGTTCGGCGACCGATCCCGAGGCATTTAATTACACCGCCGTATACCGCCACGACGGCCTCGCGCTGTCCGGTTTGGTGCCCGAATTGTGGATCAGCCGCATTCGCACCGCGGCGTTCGGCACGGTGACGATGGAATCGCTCGTCAATCCGGGACCATTGGTCGTCGCGCTGTTCGGCACCGGCAAGATCGCGCACGAACTCGTGCCTATGCTCGCGCGCACGTTCACCATACGCGAGCTGCGCGTCAACTCAAGGCGCGCGGAAAGCATGGCGGCGTTCGTCGCAGTGCATGCACCGAAGGTCCCGTTTCCGCTGCGCGCCGAGCCCGATCACTCGCGAGCCGTCGATGGGGCCGACCTGGTGATCACGGTGACCGACGCGCGGGAGCCGCTCATCGCGCCCGGCACGCTCAAGGCGGGCGCCGTCGTGTGCTCGATGGGCGGCGGCAACGAGATCGACTACGGCGTGCTGTGCGAATCCGAGCGCCTCGTCGTCGACGATCCGGACTTTGCCTCCGAAGTCGGCGATGGGGGCGCGTGGATCGCGCAGGGCCATCTGTCGCGCGAGAGTTTCACGGCGCAGATCGACGCGCTGACGTGCGACGTCGTCGAGGGCAAAAAAAAGGGCCGTGTTGCGGCCGCCGACCGCATCATCGCGATCGTGCAAGGAATGGCAATTGGCGACGTCGCGTTCGCGGCCTACGCGCTGCGCGAAGCGGAAAGGCACGGCCGGGGCAAAGTTGTCGAGTTGCCCTAAGTGAACTCGTCATTCCGGCGTACGCCGGAATCCAGTAAATTAAAGCGTCTGGATACCGGCTTACGCCGGTATGACGGACCTACGGCAATCACCCCTTAAATCCGCAATGAAAAAACCACTGATCCTGTTGTCCGTCGCCTTCGCAGTATTCTTTAGTTTGTTAGCGCACGCGCAAAACTACCCCGCCAAGCCGATCCGCTTCATCCTTTCCTACCCGCCCGGCGGCGCGACCGACACTTTGGGCCGCATCGTCGCGAAAACACTGTCCGACGCATGGGGCGTCAACGTGATCGCGGACAATCGCCCCGGCGCCAGCGGCAATATCGGCACCGCGCTGTGCGCGAAAGCGCCGCCCGACGGTTACACGATGTGCATGGTCGCGCCTGCGCAGGCGATCGCGTCGAGGCTGTCGCCGAACGCGGGTTACGATTCGCTCAAGGATTTCTCGCACGTAACGCTGGTGGCGACCGTGCCGATGCTGCTGCTGGTGCATCCCGCGCTGCCGGTAAAGAATCTCGCGGAACTGATCGCGCTCGCCAAACGCAGGCCCGGCGCGCTCAACTACGCATCGAGCGGCGGCGGCGCAAGTCCGCACCTGGCGATGGAACTACTGAAGCAGCAGGCGGGTGTCGACATCACGCTGATCACTTACAAGGGCGCCGGCGCCCAGATGGTCGATCATCTCGCCGGCCGCGTCGAGGTTGCATTCGCGCCGGCGGTCGGTGTCATGCCGTTCGTGAAAGAAGGACGGCTGCGCGCGATCGCAGTTTCGACCAAAGACCGGTTTCCGGTGTTGCCGAACGTGCCGACAGCGAGCGAATCGGGATTAAAAGGTTACGACGCGAGTTCATGGCAGGGCATTTCGATGCCTGCCGGCGTGCCGCTGGAGCTGCGGCGCCATGTCAGCGACGAACTCGCGAAGGCGCTGAAGACCCCGGCGCTGCGGGAACGAGTGCTGGAATTAGGCGGTGTCGCCGTCGGCAATACGCCGGAGCAGTTTGCCGCTTACTACGCGGCCGAATCGGAGAAGTGGTTCAAGGTCGCACGCACGGCGCATGTGACGATGGATTAAGTGCTTAGACCATTTGCCACAGAGAACACAGAGTTCACAGAGAAAAGCCCAGTCCAAATATAACTTGGCAGGTTTTCGCCTTTTGTCCTCTGTGCTCTCTGTGTCCTCTGTGGCTAAGTTTTTGCAGTCGTGCGTCGAGAAATTCCAGTGCATCGCTCGCGCACCGGTCGGCCAGATAGTCGCAGATGTTGTGATTCGCGACATCGTACGTAATGAGCTCGCTGTCCGCGATCCGCCGTTTCATCTCGGCATACGCACTCGCATTGCCGATCGCATCGCCGGCCGGCGCGACGAGCAGCGTCGGGCACTTGATGCGCGCGATGTCGTCCATCCAGTACTGCGTCGTCATGTAGAGCACGAAGCGCTTGACGAAAGCCTCGTCGTTGCGCGCGATCTCGTCGAGAAACCACTCGATCTGCGCCGGTTCGAGCTCTTTCACGGGCAGGCGCTCCTCGAGCGTCTCTGCGATGAAAGCACGCAGGCCGATGCGCTCCATTTCCGGAATCCACGCCGCACCGTTGCTGTCCTTGAATCCGGGACGCGAGGCGAACAGCAACAGGCTCAGCGCGCGCGCCGGATGGTGAATTGCGATCTGCTGCGCGAGATAGCCGCCGCCCGACACACCGAGGAAATGCGCGGCGTCGAGTTTCAGGTGGTCGAGCAGCTCGAGCACGTCCTGCGTGAGACGCGCGAGCGTCAGCGGCTGATCCGCGCGCGGCACTGCGGAATCGCCATGGCCGCGCAAATCCATGCGCACGACGCGGCAGCGGCGCGCAAGCTGCGGCACCATCGCATACAGCCGCCGCGAGCTGCTCATCGCGGAATGCAGCAGGATCAGAGTCGGCGGCGTAGTCCAGGGATCGGTGTAACCGTCTATGGTGTAGGCGATGCGCAGTGCATCGCTGGTCGTGAACTGCATGGCGGCGTCAGGCCTTGACGCGCCCGAAACCGCACGCGCAGATTCGGCCTACGGTAGCGCCCGCGCTGTTTAAGACCGGCGGCTCGGCGACGCGCGCGAGCTTGCGTTGCTCGGCTGCGTCGAGCAGCCCGACCGCCGATAGCAGTGCAATCAATGCGGGAAAGCGCGCGCGCGCTTCGCCGTCCGCAATCTTCAGCACCGCGGCGAGCCCTTGTTGCGGCACGTACGCCATCAGGAACCCTTCTGCACCGGTCTTCACGATGACGCGGCCTTGCGTCACCCGCGCGATCTGAACGCCGGGCTGGTCGGTGCCGGAAATGTATTCGGGGTGCGCGCGCATCGCGGCGTGGATCGCGAGTATCGCCGCCCGCCTGGACGGTGACGCAACGCCCGCGGCGGCAAAGCGCGCCATCATGACCGCCATCTCTTTCACCGGCAGCGCCGCCGCCGGCAGCGCGCAGCCATCGACGCCAAAACGCAGCGCGCGTGCATCGCGGCCCAATAAATCGGAGAGCGAATCCAGATAAAGCTGCTGCGTCGGGTGTTCTATCCGATCGTAGCCCTCGACCGCCCAGCCGCGATGTTGGGCGACGGTCAAAAAACCGCAATGCTTGCCCGAGCAGTTGTGATAGATGCGCTGCACCGGATGTCCTGCGCGAATTGCCGCCGCCGCACTCGCCTGATCAGCCGGATGATCGGGCCCGCACGCGAGGGCGCTTTGCGCGAAGCCGAGGTCGTTTAGCCACGCGCCCACCAGCTCCGTGTGAAACGGCTCACCGCGGTGCGATGCGCAGGCGAGCGCGAGATGCCGCGACGTCAATCCGCGCGCGGCATACGCGCCGGTTTCGACGAGCGCGATTGCCTGGATAGGTTTCAGCGCAGAGCGCGGATAGGTAACCAGCGCCGTATCGCCCCAGCCTTCGACGATTTCACCGGCCGCATTCGCAACCGCCGCCACGCCGTGATGCACGCTCTCGACGAGCGCGCCGCGCCAGACCTCGACCATTTTCACGAACAAAAAAGTTTCTCCTTCAACTCGCGCTACACCCTCGCGCCACCCTCGCATGTGCGCGAAGCGCCGTTTGATTATAATCGTTCCATTCATCAAGCCATGCCACCCAAGCCTGGCGTTTCCTTCAGGACCCTTCCGGATGTCAGCAGCAAAACCTGGCGTGCGTCTCGCGGTCGATATCGGCGGCACGTTCACCGACATCGTGCTCGAAGCGCGCGGCCGGCAATGGACCGGCAAAGTGCTTACCACGCCGCGCGCGCCCGAAGACGCTGTGATCGCCGCAGTCAAAGAAATTCTTGCCGACGCTGAGTTGGCGCCCAATGCGCTCGAACTCTTCATACTCGGCACCACGCTCGCGACCAACGCGCTGATCGAGCGCAAGGGGGCGAAAACTGCGCTGGTAACCACCGAAGGGTTCCGCGATCTCGTCGAAATCGGCTGGGAGCACCGCTTCGCGCAGTACGACATTTTTCTCGACAAGCCGGCGCCGCTGGTGCCGCGCAACCTGCGCCTGCCGGTGCCCGAGCGCATCGACGCCAAGGGCCGCGTGTTGCTGCCGCTCGATGAAGCGGCGGTCAAAGCATTGGTGCCCGTGCTGCAGCAACAAGGCATCGAAAGCGTCGCGATCGCGTTTCTGCAGAGCTTCACCAATACGGCGCACGAGCGGCGCGCGAAGGAAATACTGAGTCGCGAGCTGCCCGACTTGTGGATCACGCTGTCGTCGGACGTGTGCCCGGAGATCCGCGAATACGAGCGCATTTCGACCACCTGCGCGAACGCCTACGTGCAGCCGGTGATGGCGGGCTATCTGAACCGCTTGCAGGCGCGCTTGGAGGCGATGGGCATCCGCTGCCCCGTCTACCTGATGACTTCCGGCGGCGCGCTGTGCACGCTCGCGATGGGCGCGGCGGAACCGGTGCGCCTCGTCGAATCGGGCCCGGCCGGCGGCGCGATCCTCGCGCGCACGGTCGCCGAGAGCTGCGGCGCCGACCGTGCGCTGTCGTTCGACATGGGCGGCACGACGGCGAAGATCTGCTTCATCGACGATTACGCGCCGGAAATTTCGCGCAGCTTCGAATTCGGCCGCATGTACCGGTTCCTCAAAGGCAGCGGCCTGCCGATCCGCATTCCGGTGATCGAAATGGTCGAGATCGGCGCGGGCGGCGGCTCGATCGCAAGAGTCGACGATCTCGAGCGCGTGCAGGTCGGCCCCGACAGCGCGGGTTCCGAGCCGGGTCCCGCGTGTTATGCGCGGGGCGGCGAGCATGCAACCGTGACCGACGCCGATTGCGCGATGGGCCTGCTCGATCCGCAGCGTTTCGCCGGCGGCAAAGTCGAGCTCGAAACCGCGCGCGCGGAAGCCGCGGTCACGCGCGACATCGCCAAGCCGCTCAAAGTAGACGCCGCGCTCGGCGCGCTTGCGATCACCGAAATCGTCACCGAAAACATGGCGAACGCCGCGCGCGTGCACGCGATGGAGCTCGGCAAAACCGTCGAGAACTACACGGTGATCGCATTTGGCGGCGCGGCGCCCTTGCATGCCGCGCGGCTCGCCGACAAGCTCGGCGTCACGCGCGTCGTGATCCCGGTCGGGGCGAGCGTCGGCTCGGCGCTCGGCTTTCTGACCGCGCCGGTCGCATTTCAGGCGGTGCGCAGCTGGTACCAGTTCATCGCGAAACTCGACATCGCTCACGCGAACCGGCTGCTCGACGAAATGACGAAGCAGGCGACCGGCGTCGTGCGAGTCGCCGCCGCCAACGCGCCGCTGACTGCAACCCGCGTCGCTTACATGCGCTATGCCGGCCAGGGCCATGAGATTGCGGTGACGCTGCCATCGGGCAAACTCGCCGCGAAAGACACCGTGAATCTGAAGCGCCGCTTCGACGCCGCTTATAAGGTGCTGTACGGACGCACGGTGCCGAACATGGACGTCGAGATCATGAGCTGGTCGGTCACTGTATCGACCAAAGTAAAGCGCGCAGCCAAAGCACGCGCCCTGCCCCGCAAGAGCGCGAAACCGTCGGCGAAGCGCCGCATTTTCGAGCCGACGCTCGCGCGGTGGCGTGAGGTTCCGGTCTACGAGCGCGCGGCACTCACTGGTGGCGCGCGCATTGCCGGCCCCGCGCTGATCGTGGAAGACCAGACAACGGTGCTCGTGACCGCGAATTTCGACGCGTCGGTCAACAGCGCCGGCCATATCGTGCTCGACCAGAGGAATAAACGATGAGCAAACTCGCCGATATACATATGCAGGTGATGTGGAACCGCCTGATCTCGGTCGTCGAAGAGCAAGCGCAGACATTGGTGCGAACCGCATTCGGCGCGGCGACGCGCGAAGCGGGCGATCTCTCCGCCGGCGTATTTTTACCCGACGGCCGCATGGTCGCGCAGGCGGTGACCGGCACGCCGGGCCACGTCAATTCGATGGCGGAATCGGTGCGGCACTTCCTGAACGAATACCCTGCGGCCACGATGGCCGACGGCGACGTGTTCCTGACCAACGATCCCTGGAAAGGCACCGGCCATCTCAACGACATGACGATGGTCACGCCTGTTTTCAAAGCGAAGCGCATGGTCGCGCTGTTCGCGTCCACCGTGCACGTCGTCGACATCGGCGGGCTCGGCCTCTCCGCGGATGGGACGCAGGTCTATCACGAAGGCCTGTTCCTGCCGCCGCTGAAACTGGTCGAGCGCGGTCGCATGAGCGACACCGTGCTGCGCGTCGTGCGCGCCAACGTGCGCGAGCCGGTGCAGGTCGAAGGCGATCTGTACGCGCTCGTCGCGTGCAACGAAATCGGCGGACGCCGGCTGCTCGCGATGATGAACGAGTACAAATTGCAGGGCATCGAGAAGCTCGGCGAGCATGTAATCGCGCGCTCGCGCGCCGCGATGCTGGCGGCGGCGCGCGAGTGGCCGCAGGGCAGCTGGTCATATTCGATGACCATCGACGGCTACGATGCGCCGATCACGCTCGTCGGCAAGCTCACGATTTCGAAGACGGGCATCGACATCGACTTCACCGGCACCAGCCCGTGCGTGACCAACGGCATCAACGTGCCGAAATCCTATACCGACGCGTACACGTCGTTCGGCGTGCGCTGCATCATCGGCGGCCACATTCCGAACAACGCGGGCTCGTTGTCGGTCGTGCGCGTAACGGCGCCCGAAGGCTGCATCGTCAATGCGCCGTTTCCGCTCGCGGTCGCGGCGCGCTCGACCATCGGCCAGATGCTGCCCGACGTCGTGTTCGGCTGCCTGCACCAGGCGCGGCCGGATCAGGTACCGGCGGAAGGCACGTCGTCGCTGTGGAACGTGCGGCTCGCGGGCGGCCAGACGTTCAAAGGCGTCGATCCCGAGCAACTCAAAGGCAAAACCCGCTTCAACGTGGTCGGTTTCAACACGGGCGGCACGGGCGCGCGTCCCGGCAAGGACGGCTTGTCGGTCACTTCGTTTCCGAGCGGCATCCGCAACGTCGCGGTGGAGATCATGGAGACGCTGTCGCCGGTCGTGTACTGGAAAAAGGAATACCGGCCGGATTCCGGCGGCGCCGGCGAGCACCGCGGCGGCCTCGGCCAGATCATGGAAATCGCCAATGGCGAAGATGCCCCGATGATCATCTCGGCGACGTTCGATCGCATCGTGCACGCGGCGCGCGGCAGCGCCGGCGGCAAAAGCGGCGGTGCGGGACGCCTGAGCCTCAAATCGGGCACGCCGATGCGCGGCTTCGGCCGCCAGGTAATACCGGCCGGCGACCGCGTGGTCGTGGAGACGCCCGGCGGCGGCGGCATCGGCAATCCGCAAAAGCGGCCGCGGGAAAAAATTCAGCGCGATGTCGAATACGGACTGGTGTCGGCGCAAGACGCGAAATCGGTCTATGGATACGATCCCAACCAAATAAAACAGTAGATTGAAAGTTCACGGTACGCGTGCCGTGAGCCGGAACCGGCAGCTTTGCCGGAAGGTAACGCCATGGAAGGAGTGAATTGACCGAACGTCCCGCGAACCATCTGAAGCTTGCTCTCGGGGCGATGTTCCTGCAGCAGACGTTCATTTCGCTCGGCAAGTCGCTGCCGGCCGTCATCGCGCCGGCGATCATCGCCGACCTGCGCCTGGCGCCTTCGTGGATCGGCATTTATTTCGGCATCACGGCGATTGCCGCGCTCTTCTCGCAACTCGGCTGCGGCAGCTTCATCGTGCGCTATGGCGCGCTGCGCATGAGCCAGGTCGCGCTGGTGCTGCTGGCGGTCGGCACCGCATTTCTCACCATGGGATCGCCCTGGATCCTGGTTCTCTCCGCGATCGTCGCCGGCGGCGGAGCAGCGGTTTCAACGCCGACTAGCTCGCACCTGCTGTCGCGCTGTTCGCCGCCGCAGTATTTGCCGCTGGTGTTCTCGATCAAGCAGACGGCAGTGCCGGCGGGCCTGCTCATTGCCGGCATCCTCGCGCCGCAGTTCACCGAATGGACCGGCTGGCGCACGACGATGCTGATTACCGCCGCAGCCTGTTTCGTCTTTGCGATAATCCTCCAGCCGCTGAGGAAAGTATTCGACGACGATCGCGTACCGACGCGCACGTTCAAGTTCTCGGATTTCAAATCGACGTTCAATGCGGTGCTGGCGACACCGCGCCTGCGCGCGCTCTCGTTCGCCTGCCTCGCCTTCAACGGCGCGCAGACCGTGATCACCGCGTATTTCGTCGTCTATCTCACGACCATCGGCTACACGCCGGTCGCCGCGGGTTTCATGTTTTCCATTGCGGTCGCAATTGCGATTCCGGGCCGCATATTGTGGGGCTGGATCGGCAGCCGCTATGTGTCGCCGCGCGTCGTGATGGCGGGACTCTCGCTCGGCATGGCGGGCAGCGCGGGGCTCCTCGCGCTGTGCGATGCCGGGTGGCCAGCGCTGGCAGTCGGCATGGTCTCCTGCCTGATCAGCGTCACGGCGCTGTCGTGGCACGGCATCCTCCTCGCCGAAACCGCGCGCGCTTCACCGGAAGATATGCGCGGCGGCGTAACGGGCGGCGTGCTGTCGTTCGGCCAGGTCGGCGCGCTGGCATTGCCGGTCGCCTATTCGGGACTTCTCGACACGACGGGCAGTTACGGCATCGGTTTTATCGTATGCGGGCTGCCGGCGCTGTTCGTCGGCATTCAGCTTTTGCGGCAGCGATAACTTTTCTGAGCGCCGTGAGCGAATTTCGCGCTAACAAAGCGAACAATCAGCTCCTCCCCTTTCAAGGGGGAGAGCAAGCGTTGCGGCGAGGGGGCAACGGGAGGGGGATGGGTCCGCGTCGGCGCCGGCTGATTTTTTGTCTGGCAATGACACCGCTGCTTCTCTTCGCGCACGCTTTCGCGCAATCGTATCCAGCGAAAACCATCCGCATCGTCGTGCCCTATCCGGCCGGCGGCGGCGTCGACATTGCCGGGCGAGCGATCGCGCAGCAACTCGCGGCGGCGTTCGGCGTGTCGGTCATCGTCGACAATCGCCCGGGCGCCGGCGGGACCATAGGCACCGATCACGTCGCGAAGTCGGCGCCGGATGGCTATACGCTGCTCGTGAGCGGCCGCGGTCCGCTCGCCGCGGCGCCGTTGACCAACCCGAATCTGCCGTACGTGACCGCGCGGGACATCGCGTCAGTGAGCAACCTCGTGACGGCGCCCTACCTGCTGTCCGCGCATCCGTCGGTGCCGGCGGCCAATGCGCGCGAATTGATCGCGCTCGCGAAAGCGCAGCCCGGCCGGCTCAACGTCGTGTCGGGCGGCGCGGGCGGCGGCCAGCATATCGCGGCGGAGGAATTCAACCTGCTCGCGCACACGCGCATGACGCATGTGGCGTACAAAGGCACGGCGCCGGCGATCACCGACCTGATCGGCGGCCATGCGGATCTCGGATTTCTCGATGCCGCGGCGCTGCCGCAGATTCTGTCCGGCCGCCTGAAAGCGCTCGGCGTATCGGGCACGACGCGCTACGAGCCGTTGCCGAACGTGCCGACAATCGCCGAATCGGGATTGCCGGGGTTCGTGTCGATCACCTGGTATGCGCTCTTCGCGCCGGCCGGCACGCCGCGCGAAGTCATTGCCCGCCTCAATGCGGAAACCGTGCGCGCACTCGCGCAGGCCGACATGAAAGCAAAACTGCTGACGCAGGGATTGATCGCGACCTCGAGCACGCCCGAGAAACTCGCGGCGGACATCAAAGCTGATCAGGAACGGCTGGCGAAGCTCGTGAAAGCGACGGGAATACAGCTCAACTAGCCGGTGCCGCGGCTTTCGCCGCCTCGCAAATTGCGCCCGGCGTCGTCCACCACACTTTTTCCCGGTGCACGCGATGTGCTGGAGCGCGCGGCGCAGATGTTTGAGGCGATAAGGCTGCCCGACGAGATAGGGATGCAGGGCGATGCCCATCACGAGCGGCTGCGCTGCCGACTGCCGCAGCATTTCGTCGAAGTTGTCGACGATGAGACTGGCAAAATCGCACGCATCCATCTGGCGCGCGATGATCATCGGGATGTCGTTCAGTTCCTGCGGATACGGTATCGACCACAGCGGCTTGCCCGAGCGCGTCTGGAACGGCACGGGCTGATCGTCGTGGCACCAGTTCAGCGTGTACGTGTAACCGGTTTCGACGAGCAGGTCGGACGTGACCGCGCTTTCCGAAATCCACGGCGACAGCCAGCCGCGCGGCGTGACGCCCGATTCCTTGACGATGCGGTCGCGGCAGGATTCGAGCAGCTTGCGCTCGTCGGTTTCACTCATCTCGCCCTGGCGGTCCGAGTTGGTGTGGCCGTGGCCGACGATTTCATCGCCGCGCTTTACGCACGCGGCGACGACGTCCGGGCAGTAGTCGTAAAGCGACGTGTTGATGAGCGCGGCGGCCGGCACTTTGAGTTCGTCGAAAAGTTCCAGACAGCGCCACACGCCGACGCGGTTGCCATAGTCGCGCCACGAAAAGTTGAGCACGTCAGGTTCGGGACTTTTCGGGCCGAGCGCCGCGCCGAGACCGGCGCCGAAATCGAAGTGCTCGATGTTGAGCGCAAGGTACACTGCCAGCCGCCGGCCGCCCGGCCAGTCATACTTGGGGCGCCCCGTAATGGACGAATACGGATAGCGAGTGTGCTCTTTTAGTGCGCGCTGCACTGACTTGGGGCGTGGCTTAGAGTTTAGCGAGACCAGCGCGCACCATCAGCCATTCGGCGCTGTCGTTCCAGACTTCCATTTTCACGATTTTGCCGTGGCTCACGAAATAGCGGTCAACGTAGCGGTTGCCTTCGAACGGCGTGCCGTCGGTCCACTCACCATAGAGCGTTCCCGTCTGGTACACGATGGTTTCGTCGGTCGCTACCGCCGACCACAACATGCGTTGGCCCGAACTTCTTTTTTACCCACTTATAGCGCGCTTTATTGAAGGCAGTCGCCTCGGCCGGATCGTGCATCAAGCGGTTGCCGGTAAAGCGAATTTCGAGGTTCGGGGCGCAGTAGGCGCGTGCGGAATCCGGATCGGGAATCATGTGCAGCCGCAGGTACTCCTCCACGATTGCAACGGGATCATCGGGGGCAGGTGCAATTTTGGCGTTCATAGGAGTATGTTAGCAAACCCTATGCCACTGGCACATCGATTGCTAGAAGCTTCCCTGTTACCCAACCGGAGGACCTCAAAATGAACCATTGGACACGCCGTACCTTTATTGGCGCCGCGCTCGCCGCCCTGCTGGCGCCGGCACTCCCCGCCTTCGCGGCCGACACGATCAAGATCGGTCTGGTGACGGCGCTGTCGGGCCAGTCGGCGCGCGCGGGTGAAGCGTTGACCCGCGGCCTCACCATCGCGATCGACGAATTGAATGCCGGCGGCGGCGTCCTCGGCCGCAAATTCGAGCTCATCACGCGCGACGACGAAGCGGTTCCCGCCAAAGGCGTTATCGCCGCGCGCGAACTCGTCCACAAGGAGAAAGTCGCGGTGCTGTTCGGCGGCCTCGACACGCCGGTGTCGATTGCGATCGTGCCGATCATGAACGAAGCGAAGGTCCCGTTCATGGGACCGTGGGCCGCCGGCACGCCGATCACGAAAAACGGCGCCGACCCGAATTATGTTTTCCGCGTGTCGGCTGTCGATGAACTCGTCGACCGCGCGATCCTGCAGTACGCGCAGAAAACATTCGGCACCAAAAAACCGGGCTTGATCCTCGTCAACAACCCCTGGGGTCAGTCGAACGAAGAAGGCCTCAAAGCTGCAATGCAGGCGAAAGGCGTTGTGCCCGCCGGCATCGAGAAGTTCGAAGGCAATGATGTCGACGTCGTTCCGCAACTGACGCGCCTCAAAGCGGGCGGCGCCGACGCGCTGTTTCTCGTCGGCAACGTCGGCCCGTCCGCACAGGTCGTGAAATCGCTCGACCGCATGGGCTGGAAAGTGCCGATCGTTTCGCACTGGGGTCCGGCGGGCGGCCGCTTCACCGAGCTCGCGGGCCCGAGCGCGGCGGACGTGCACTTCGTGCAGACGTACAGCTTCTTCGGCAAACAGCGGCCGGTCGGCGACAAGGTTCTGAAGGCGCTGATGGCCAAGTATCCGGACATCAAAGGCGCGGGCGACGTCACGCCGGCGGTGGGCGTCGCGAACGCTTACGATGCGATGCAACTCGTCGCGCTCGCGATCAAGAACGCCGGCTCGACCGACGGCCCGAAAATTCGCGAAGGGTTTTACAAGATCGCGACCTACGATGGGCTCATCAAGACTTATTCGAATCCGTTCGGTCCCGGCAAGCACGACGCAATCACCGAGTCCGACTACGTGTGGACGCAGTTCATCGACAACCAGATTCTGCCGGTCGGGATGAAGAAATAATCGCTGTTGCGCGTATCATGACGGCGGCCGCTCAAGGCGGCCGTCGCCGTTTCAGGGATCCGAAAACAACATGCTCGTCACCTCCGCGCTGATCACCGGTCTGGGCTTGGGCAGCATGTACGGCCTGCTCGCGCTCGGCTTTCACGTCACGTACGCGGTCTCGGCGACAGTTAACTTCGCGCAGGGCAGCTCGATGATGCTCGGCGCGGTCCTGACCTATACATTTGCCGTGCGGCTCGGCTGGCCGCTGCCGCTGGCTGCGGCGCTCGCGCTCGCTCTCTGCGCGCTCTACGGGATGCTCGTCGAGATACTCGCGGTGCGCCCGTTCGCGAAACGCGGCTCGAATGCGTGGCTGATGGCGACGGTCGCGCTCGGCATCGTCGCCGACAATACAGTGCTCTTCACCTTTGGCAAGGAACCGCGCGGTTTCCAAATGCCCTGGGCGACGGGTTCGTTCGAAGTCGCGGGCATTACACTTTCGCCTCTGCACGTCGTCATTCCGGTCGCCGGACTCCTGCTCGCCGCCGCGTTGAATATCTTCTCCACGCGCACGCGCGCCGGCAAAGCGATGCTCGCGGTCGTGCAGAACCCCGACGCCGCGCGCCTGATGGGCATCAACGTGCAGGCGACGATCCTCGGCGCGTATGCGCTGTCCACCGTATTCGCCGGCGCCGCGGGCGTGCTCATCGCACCACTCTTCAACGTAAACGCTGACATGGGCACGCTGTTCGGGTTGAAAGCTTTTGCGGTCGCGATTCTCGGCGGCATCTCGAGCGCGTGGGGCGTGATGCTCGCGGGCATTCTCTTTGGCTGCATCGAGGCGCTGATCACCGCGCTGCTCGGCTCGACCTACACACAAATCCTGACGTTCGGGCTCGTGATCGTTGCGCTCGCGGCGATGCCGACCGGTCTCTTCGGCCGCGCGGCAGTGAAAAAAGTATGAAGCACGCGCCGCTGGCCGTGCTCGTCGCGGTATTTGCAGCTGCTTTTGCTTTCACCGCGACCGCGAACAGCTACTACGTGTTCGTGATGGCGACGCTCGCGCTCACCGCAATCGCCGGCATCGGTCTCAATATTCTGCTCGGTCTCGCGGGCCAGGTGTCGTTCGGCCACGTCGGCTTCTACGCGATCGGCGCGTACACGGTCGCGATCCTCACGACGACCGCGAAAATTTCATTCTGGCTCGCGCTGCCCGCCGCGATTGCCCTGTCCGCGCTCGTCGGCGCACTGCTCGCATTGCCCGCCTTGCGCGTCCGGGGCCCGTATCTTGCGATGGTCACGATTGCGTTCGGCTTCGTCGTCGAAAACGCCACGGCCGAATGGCGCGGCCTCACCGGCGGTCAGAACGGCATCATGAGCGTGCCGACAGGTACAGCTTTTCGGCACCAGCTTCGGCGAGCGCGGGGTGGCGTTGCTGTCCATTGCGCTGTGCGCGCTCGTGCTGTTCGGATTCGCGCGGTTGGCGCGCTCGTCGTGGGGCTCATCGATGCGCGCGGTGAAAGATTCCGAAATTGCCGCCGAATCGATCGGGCTCAATCCGGTCGCGGTCAAAGCGCTCGCGTTTACGTTGTCCGCCGCCTGCGCGGGGCTCGCCGGCGCGCTGTTCGCGCCGCTGTCGGGATTCGTGACGCCATCGAGCTTTGCGTTCATGCAATCGATTCTGTTCGTGCTCGTTGTGATCGTCGGCGGTGCGGGCTCCGTAACCGGCCCGCTCGTCGGCGCCGCCATCGTCGTGCTGCTGCCAGAGGCGCTGGCGGGTCTTGCCGAATACCGATTGCTGTTTTTCGGCGCGCTGATGCTGATGGTGCTGTGGGTCGCACCCGACGGCATCGTCGGCGAAGTGCAGCGCTGGCTGCGGCGGCGCCGTCCCGCCGCGCTCGCAACGCCGGGCGGGCACGAACTCTCCGCCCGCACTCCGGCATCGCTGGCGGTCACCGATCTCACGATCGCATTCGGCGGCGTAAAAGCGGCGACGGACGTGGCGCTTACGGCGGAAGCCGGAAAAATCACGAGCCTGATCGGACCGAACGGCGCGGGTAAAACGACGGTGCTCAATATGCTCGGCGGCTTTTACCGCCCCGACAAAGGCTCGATCGACCTCGGCGGTGCGGCGCTCGCCGGACAGCCCGCGTGGCGCGTCGCGCGCGCAGGGATCGCTCGCACTTATCAGACGTCGCAACTGTTCGGCAGCCTGAGCGTGCTGGAGAACCTGGTGATCGCGTCGCCGCAGCGTGCCGGCACCGCGCGCGAAGCCGAAAAACTTTTGTGCTTCGTCGGCTATCGCGGCAACCTGCATGCGCAGGCCGCCGACCTGCCTCACGTCGATCGTCGCCTAGTCGAGATCGCGCGTGCGCTAGCCGCACAACCCGCGGTGCTGCTGCTCGATGAACCTGCGGCAGGACTTTCGCGCGCGGACAAGGAACAACTAGCGCAGCTTCTGGCGCGCATTGCGCGCTCCGGCGTCGCGGTGCTGCTCGTCGAGCACGACATGGCGATCGTGATGGGAATATCAGACCACGTGGTCGTGCTCGATGCCGGCACGCCGATCGCGAACGGCACGCCGCGCGAAGTGCAGGACAACCCCGCCGTCCGCGCAGCGTACCTGGGGAGCGCTCATGCGCGCCCGGCGCCTCGCGCAGCCACCGCGGATGCCAGCAACGCATTGCTCGAAATCGGCCAGCTCGAAGCGGGCTACGGCGCCGAGCCGGTATTGAAGAGCATCGACCTGCGCGTGAACGCGGGCGAACTCGTCGCGGTCCTTGGCGCGAACGGCGCGGGCAAGTCCACACTCATGCGCGCGATCTCCGGCCTGCATCGTCCGGTCAAGGGCCAGATCGCCTTCGAAGGCCGCGACCTAGGCGCACTGCGCGCGCATCGCGTCGTCGGTCAGGGTGTCGTGCTCGTGCCCGAGGGGCGGCAGGTATTTCCCGAATTCTCCGTTCGCGACAACATTCTGCTCGGCGCGCACCTGCGCAAACAGGTGACGAATGCCGAGATCGAAACGCTGCTCGACCGGTTTCCGCGCCTGCGCGAGCGCATCGACCAGCGCGCCGGCCTGCTGTCGGGCGGCGAGCAGCAAATGCTGGCCCTCGCACGCGGTCTCATTTCGCGGCCGCGGCTGCTGCTGCTCGACGAGCCTTCGCTAGGGTTGGCACCCGCCGTGATCGACGATCTCTTCACTTCGCTGGGCCGACTGCGCGACGAACGCGTCACCATCCTGCTCGTCGACCAGATGGCGGGCTTGGCACTGGCGCTCGCCGACCGCGCGTACGTGATCGAAGGCGGCCGCGTGGCCGCGCGCGGCAGCGCCGCCGAAATCGCCGCCGACGGCGCACTCGAAAAAGCATATCTTAGGCGCCGCCTAGCCAGCCCGCCGTCTGCGGCGTTTTTGCCATGGCGGCGCAATTAGCCGACACTTTCCACTGCAACCGCAGTCAAAAGTGCTCAAGGCGGATTTTTCTTCATGGCAATTCATTTCGATCCCGCGCAATTCTTGCGCGTTACCGGCGACGCGGTCATCGCGGCCGACGCTGACGGCGCCATCATTTTCTGGAACCCCGCCGCCGTGCGCATCTTCGGCTACACGGAAGCGGAAGCGCTCGGCCGTTCGCTCGATCTCATCATCCCGGAACGGCTGCGCGAGCGCCATTGGCAGGGTTACGGCCGCGTCATGAATACCGGCGAGACCCGCTATGGCAACGATGTGCTGCGCGTGCCGGCACTGCACAAGGACGGGCAGGCGCTGTCGATCGCCTTTACCGTTGCACTGCTGCGCGGCGCGGATGAGTCGTCGTGGATCATCGCGGCGACGATACGCGACGAGACGGCGCGCTGGCAGGAAGAGCGCGCGCTAAAGCAACGCGTCGCCGCGCTCGAAGCCAAATCACGCGGCCAATAAGCTCCTCCGTGCAAAAACGCATCGTCGGTTTTCATCAGGATGACGAAGAACACTGGGTGGCAGAGCTGGAATGCGGCCACCAGCAACATGTGCGGCATCAGCCGCCGTGGATCAACCGGCCGTGGGTCGTCACGCCTGAAGGGCGCGCACGGGTGCGGGGCCACGCTCTCGAATGCAAAACCTGCGGCGACGCCGTCCGCGGCTCGTCACAAGCTTAATCGATGCACGCTAGAATAGTCGCCGGATGCCCGTCCAACTCAAATCGCTTTTGCCTGCAACGCTGTGCGCGCTATTCCCGCTTGCATGCGGCGCCGCGTCCGCGGACATATATCCGGATAAACCGATCCGCCTCGTGTGCCCGATTCCGCCCGGCGGCACCACCGATCTCGTCGCGCGGCTGCTCGCGCAAAAACTCACCGAGTCGCTCGGCCAGCAGGTGATCGTCGACAACCGCGGCGGCGCCGGCGGTATCATCGGTACCGAAATGGTCGCGCGCTCGGCGCCGGACGGCTATACCCTCTTGATGGGATCGATGACGACGCACGCGATCAATCCGGCATTTCACAAGAACCTGAGCTACGATCCGGTGCGCAGCTTTCAGCCGGTGAGCCGCATCATCGCCGCGCCGCAGTTGCTCGTCGTTCATCCGTCCGTTGCCGCGAAGTCCGTGAAGGAACTGATCTCACTGGCGAAAGCGAAACCCGGTCAGCTTACGTACGCGACGGCATCGATGGGTACCGCGCCGCATCTCGCTTACGAACTCTTCAAAAGCATGGCGGGCGTCGACATCGTGGGCGTTCCCTACAAAGGCAGCGGGCCTTCCATCGTGGACCTGGTCGGCGGGCAGGTGCAGTCGATGATCACGGGCATCCTCGTGCTGATGCCGCACGTTAAAAGCGGCAAACTGCGCGCGCTCGCGGTAACGAGTCCGGCGCGCGCGCCGGTGATGCCGGACCTGCCGACGGTCGCGGAATCGGGACTACCCGGTTTCGACGTGCGGGTGTGGTTCGGCGCATTCCTGCCCGCAGGCTCACCGAAATCCATCGTCACGCTGCTGAACGAGCGCATTCGCAAAATCGTCGAAGCGCCCGACGTCCGGCAGCGCCTGATCGACCAGGGCGCCGATCCGGTCAGCGACACGCCCGAACAATTCGGCGCTTATGTGAAAACCGAACTCGCGCGCTGGACCAAGGTCGTCAATGATACCGGCGCGCGCATCGAGTAACAGCACCTGGAGGACACTATGAGTTACAAGCTCAACCCGCTGACCGGCCACGAGACCGGCGCGGAGATTGTCGGGCTCGACCTGACCGCGCCGGTCGACGACGCGACGCGCAAGGCGCTCAACGCGGCCTTCGCCCAATATCATGTGCTGGTGTTTCGCGACCAGAAAATGACCGCGCCTGATTTCGCGCAGGCAGGCGAAATTTTCGGAACCATCATGTCGCAGCACCACAAGGACATCCGCGCGACCGGCCATCCCGAAGTATTCGAGATTCGCAACGAAAAAATCGGCCCCGGCAAATACCGGATCGCGGGCGAATCGTTTCACACCGATCATTCGAACCATCCGGTCCCGCCCAAGGCGACCGCATTGTTCACGGTTTCATTGCCGAGCTATGGCGGCGACACGCAGTACGTCAATATGCATAACGCCTACGACGATTTGCCGGACGCGATGAAACGCCGCATCGACGGCCTGCGCGCGCTGCACGTGTGGGAGAGCAAATTCAGCCCGCGCAAGTTGCGGCCGCTCGCGGAAAAAAGCAGCAAGGCCCTGCCGCCGCCGGCCCTGCATCCGATCGTGCGCCTGCATCCGGAGAACGGCCGCAAAGCGCTTTATCTGAATCCGGTGCGCATGGAGTCGATTCAGGGCATGCCGGACGATGAAGCGCAGACGCTGATCAAGGAGCTGATGGCGCACGCGACGCAAAAGAAATTCGAGTACCGGCATCAGTGGCGCTACGGCGACATGGTGATCTGGGACAATCGCAGCGTGATGCACCAGGCGAATGGCGACTATGACATGAACGAGCTGCGCCATCTTTACCGCATCATGATCGTCGGCGAGCCGGTGCTTGCCGCCGCCGGCGCTGCCGCCTGACGAGCACCCGAAAAAAACGCGCCCGCCGAAGCGGGCGCGCAAATTTAAAACCGGCGCCGGTTACTTCAGCTTCTCGAGCACCTCGAGCATTTCGTCATTGGGCACGAGTCCGCGCGGATCGGTGACGCGCGCGTAAACGACGCTGCCGTTCTTGTCGACGATGAACCACGAGCGTTTCGAGCGCAGATAGCCGCCGATGCGCGCGGGGTCCTGCGCCAAGGCAGGATCGTCGTTGAGCACACCGTACGCACGCGACATCTGCCGGCGCACGTCTGACAGCAGCGGATACTTCAAGCCGAGCTTTTCGCCCCATGCCTTGTTGGCGTCGTTGAAATCGACACTGATGCCCAGAACCTGGGCATTCGCGGCCTCGAACTTGGGAAGATCAAGTTGGAAGGCCAGCGCTTCCTGCGTTCAAGTGTTGGTGAACGCGCCAACGTAAAAGAACAGCACCACCGGTTTCTTGCCGGCGAAATCGGCGAGCTTGATTTCCTTGCCCGTCGACGACGGCAGCCCGAACTCGGGCGCCTTCTGCCCGACATCGATCGCGTGTGCCGCGCCGGCGGCCAGACTTAAGCCGAGCAGCATGCCAAAACACAGATTTCTCAAGCGTTGCGACTTCATGCGAGTCTCCCTCTCTTCTGTTGTCGTGCGAAATTAAAAATACCGCTGCGAAGCAGCTCAACCGGGCGGCTTCGCCGCGAGCGCCTTGACGTAATTGCGAAATTCCGGGCTCTGCAAATCGATCTTGCCATAGCCGCCCGCCACGACGTTGCCGCTGCGATCGACGATGATCGTCCACGGCGCCACGCGCACGCCGACCGCGCGCGCGACACCCATATCGGGATCGAGCGGCGTAGGCAGCGTGTAACTCTTATGCTCGGCCAGGAACGGCTTGACCGATTTCTCGCCGTCGCCGTCGATCGAAACAGCGATCACCGGCACGCCGCTCTTTTTGTACTCATCATGTGCCCTCTGCACGGAGGGCATCTCACCGACGCAGATGTCTCACCAGGTTGCCCAGAAGCGGGCGATGAGCACCTTGCCTTTGAATTCGTCTGCCCGCACTTTGCCGCCGCCGGGTGTTGCGAGATTGAATGCCGGCAGATGAACGGGCTTGGTGACGGCGGTGAGCCCTGCGGGAAGCGCGGGAAGTTCGGCTGCCACCGCCGAAAACGCCACCGATGCGAGCGCTATTGCGGCGAGCACGGGGGTCCGGAATGCTGAGGTAATCATGCGTTCTCCAAGGTATCGGGTGATTGCAGTCAACATAGCAGAGTGCCTCGTTACTCACAAGCATCCGCTCTGCCGTCAGCAAACGCGCGGCGGCGCGCTTTTATTCCTGCAATTGAGGCCCGCTTCCGCGTAGCAGCCTGGTTAAAAGCAAGGAGGAGCACGGCCGATTGTCAACGGCGGGCTACTCGCTCATACTGCGGCGGCGTTGCATGCCATAGTCAAGCTACGCTGTTCTACGGCCAGCACGGTCGGCGACCGATATTCGCAGGGGGGCACATGTTCGGACGGAGTGTTGCGCGCGGACTGGGGATTTTCCTGGGCTGTATCGCGCACGGCGCGTTTGCTGCGCAATACCTGACCTCGCCGCTTGTGCGCGTCGAAACAAGCATGCACTCGGCCCCGGTGGAAGCCATTGCCACGGATCCCGAGAACCGCTTCATGGTCACCGGCGGCCGCGACAAGGTGGCGCGCGTCTGGTCCCTGCCCGACCTCGAGTTGCTGCAGATGCTGCGTCCGCCGATCGGCACGGGGGAAGAAGGCCGCATCGACGCGCTCGCGGTGTCGCCTGACGGGAACCTGGTGGCCGTCGGCGGGTTCTTCTGCAGTTACGAACAAACCCATTGCATCTTCATTTTCGAGCGCGCGAGCGGACGCATCGTCAAGCGCGTCAGCGGATTCCCGCGCCATGTGCGCAGGCTTGCGTGGTCCGCCGATGGCACAGTAGTCGCAGCCGGCATGGGCGGCAAAGCCGGCATCCGCTTGCTGCGCACGGCCGACTGGTCCGAACTTGGACGCGACGCTGATTACGACGCATACGTCAGCGCGCTTTCGTTCGGCAGCGGTGGTCAGCTTGCGACTGCAAGCTGGGACGGCAAGATACGCGTTTACGGCTACGACGCCAACGGGCTCGCGTTGAAGCGCGCGAAAGCCGCGAGCGACCTCACGCACACCATTTATCGCAACGCGCAGAACCGCGGCCGCCCGACGACGCTAGATTTTTCACCAGACGGCAGCAAGCTGGCAGTCGGGCACGGCTCCGGGAGCAACTGGGTAGTGATTCTGTCACCCGCTACGCTCGAGACGCTATACATCGCGTCGAGCGTGGGCCTCAACAACAATATTGGCGGCTTCGGCTTGCGCCGGGTCGTCTGGTCGCCCGACGGCAAAACCTTGTATGGCGGCGTGGGCAGCCGGAACAAGATGACGCATTTCGTGCGCATGTGGGGCGATGGCGGGCGCGCAAATCCGACCGACTTCCCGACGCCGGGCGTCAATGGTATTGCCGACATCGCCGCATTGCGAGACGGCGTCGCGTTCGCCACTGGCGCGAAGCTGGGAATATTCGACGCGCGCGGCGCCAAGAAGCGCTCGCTCGAAGCCGACGGCGGCAGTTTTTACGGCACGACGGAAGCATTCAAAGTTTCGCGCGACGGCACCCGCGTGCAATTTGCGTACGATGAGGGGCGCGAAGTGCTGAACTTCGACGTGCTCGAACGCAAGCTCGCTGCAGGCGCCGTCAAGGACGCTGCGATGGCGGCGCCGGAAACCAACACGCGCAACATCAAGTTCTACAACCAGTGGCGCGATACGAGCGGCGCGCTCGAACTGAACGGCCGGTTGCTGGAGGCCGAAGGCATGTCGCGCAGCCTGGCGATCGCACCGGGCGATTCCGGCGTCGTTGTCGGCACCGACGCCAGGGCTTACTACTTCGGAAAAGACGGCGCGCCGTTATGGAACGTGAATATCGGCGGCAATTTCGCGGTCAACGTCTCGGGCGACAACCGGCTGGTGCTCAGCGCTCACGGCGATGGCGCCTTGCGCTGGTACCGGCGCACCGACGGCCAATTGTTGTTGACGCTGTTCATCGCGGCCGATCGCAAGCGCTGGGCGCTCGTTTCGCCGAGCGGCTTTTACGATACGAGCGTCGGCGGCGAAGATCTGCTGGGCTGGCACGTCAATCGCGGCCGCGAAGAAGCGGCGGATTTTTTCCCGGTGTCGCGGCTGCGCGCGCGCTTCTACAAACCCGAGGTGATCGCCGGCATCATCGGCAAAGCCGACGATACCGAAGCTTTCAAGCTCGCCGCCGTCGCGCTCGGGGACGGCGCATCGGTAGTCGCGCCGCCCGCGAAGCCGCCGGTTGCGACCGCGCCGGCGCCGGTCGAGAAACCCGTTGCACCCAAGCCGGTGATAGCCGTGCCGGCGCCGGTTCCCGAGAAGCCGCCGGCGCCCGTTATTGCCGCGTCGCCCGTGGATGATGACGTCGTCGAAAGCTCGGTGCCCGCTGCAGTCCAGGTTGTGTCCGACATCACGCGGGTGTTGCCGCCGGTGGTAACGGTGTTGTCGCCTGCCAGCGGCAGCAGCGTCAACACCAAGCAGGTCACGATCAAGTACATGGTCAAGTCGAGTCCCGACGCGCCGGTCACCGCCGTGCGCACGCGCGTGAACGGCGTCGGCAAGGAAAATCCCAATGCACGCGCCGTCACTACCAGCGAAACCCGCGAGGTCACGGTGGAGGTTCCGCCGGAGGACAGCGAAGTGCTGGTGTTCGCCGAAAACAAATACGGCATCAGCACGCCGGTTACCGTGCGGCTTAAGTGGGCGGGCGCAAAACCCGCGCCGATCGACGACAAGCCAGTGCTGTACGTGCTGTCGATCGGCGTGTCGGAATACATCGACCCGGAAAACCGGCTCAAATTCGCCGCCAAGGACGCGGTCGACTTTGCGGCCATCGTGCAAAGCCAGAAGGGCAAGCTCTATCGCGACGTCGTCGTCAAGTTGCTGACCGACGCGAAAGCGAGCCGTGCGGACGTGCTCGCCGGCTTCGAATGGCTGCAAAAACAGGTCACGCCCAAAGACGTTGGCATCGTGCTGATCGCCGGCCACGGCATCAATGACGATCGCGGCAATTATTACTATCTGCCGGTCAACGCCGATATCGACAAGCTCGAGACGACCGGCGTGCCGTTCAGCGCGATCAAGGCGCATCTGTCGAGCCTGCAAGGCAAAGGCCTGCTGTTCGTGGATACCTGCCACTCGGGCAACGTGATGGGCAGGAAGCGCGGGTTTTCAACCGACACGACCGCGATCCTCAACGAGCTGTCGAGTCCCGAGTACGGGCTCGTCGTGATCGCATCCTCGACCGGCAAGCAATACTCGTTCGAGAATACTGAATGGGGCAATGGCGCGTTTACCAAGGCGCTGGTCGAAGGCCTGAGCGGACGCGCGGATCTCAAGAAGCGCGGCCGTATCACGCATAAGATGCTCGACTTCTACGTGTCGGACCGCGTCGAAGAGCTCACGCAAGGCCGCCAGACCCCGGTCAACACAAGCCCGCTCGGTGTGCCCGACTACACGATCGCGGTCATCGGCCCGGGCTAAACGAACTGGCGTTCAGTTCGCGCGGGGCGTGTCCCGTGAAATTTCGCCCGCGGTGAACACGCGTGGCGGCGCGCCCACCGCGCGCCGGAACATCGACGAAAATGCGCTGGGGCTCGCATAACCGAGATCGAGCGCGACGGTCGTGACCGCCACGCCTTCGGCCAGCCGGCGGATCGATTCGAGCAAACGCGCCTGCTGCTTCCAGCGCGCAAAGGTAATGCCTGTTTCGCGCAGGAAGCGCCGGTACAGCGTGCGCGTGCTGGTCTTGAGCTCGCGCGCGTCGAGGTTGCACGGACGCCGCGCGGACAGATCGTCGAGCAGCCGCTCGCACAGCCGCGTGAGATCGGGACTCTCCGGCAGGGGCAGGTCGAGCGCGCAGCGCGGCAGCCGCCGCACTTCCGCCATCAGCAACTGCATGACGAGACCGTCGTCGCCGTTCTCGTCGTAGCTTTCCGGCAAAGCCACGGCGCGCACCACCAGTTCCTTCAGCAGCGGCGTTACGTTCAACACCACGCACGATGCCGGCATGCCCGCGCCGGCGGCATCGTCCACGTACAGGCTGCGCATTTTTACTTCGCCATACATCTGCACTTCGTGCACGGTGCGCGCCGGTACCCATAGGGCGCGCGTCGGCGGGACGATCCACACGTGCCGCGCGGTGCGCACGCGCATCGTGCCGGCCACCGCGAATATGAACTGGGCGCGCGCGTGCCAGTGCGGCGTGATCACGTGCGCGTTTGGGTACGTGGTGCGGCGCGTGACGACCGCGCGCGTGAGGTCGCCTTGCACCGGGCTTTCCGGCGCGGTGACGCTATCGGGGCTCGCGCTGGTGGGGGAAAGTTTGTCCATTTCTCGATAATTGACGGCAAAACTGCGCAAGACAGCCTATTCTAAATCAAGCACACTCCCACGTATGAACACTCTCGCTCAGGATTTGCCCCGGCACGCCGGGTTTCCCCGCGTCGTGAGCCTGCTGCTCAACATCGCTCACGGCATCGATCACATGTTTTTGCTGATCTTTGCGACGGCGGTCGCGACGATTGCCATCGAATTCGGCTTCTCGAACTGGACCGACCTGATGCCGTACAGCGTCGGCGCGTTTGTGCTGTTCGGACTGGGCGCCCTGCCCGCCGGCCGGCTCGGCGACTTGTGGGGACGCCGCGTCCTGATGATCATTTTTTTCGTGGGCATGGGTGCAAGCGCCCTGCTCGTCGCGGCGACCCAAAACGCGTGGCAGCTCGCCGCCGCGTTGACGCTGCTCGGCGCTTTTGCCTCGATCTATCATCCGGTCGGCATTCCGATGCTCGTGCAGAACGTGTCGAACCCGGGCGCCGTGATCGGCATCAATGGGCTGGCCGGCAATCTGGGCATCGCCGTCGCTGCGCTGGTCACCGGCTTCCTCGTCAAATGGTTCGGCTGGCGCGCGGCATTTGCGCTGCCCGGTCTGATAGCAATCGTATGCGGCATCGTGTTCGCGCTGGTCTGTCCCAAAGAAGTCGAGGCGCCGCACAAGCGCAAGGGCGGCAAGGCCAAGGTCGTGCTCACGCCGGCGATGCTGGCGCGCGCTTTTGCCGTAATGACGGTCGCAGCGGTCGCGAGCAGCCTCATATTCAATTTCACGACCAACGGCAACGCGCAGCTCTTGTCGGAGGGCTTTCGCGGCGTGGTTGAAGACCCCGCGCTGCTCGGCGCGATGCTGGCGCTCGTCTATACGATCGCGTCGCTCGCGCAAATCGTGGTCGGCCGCCTGATCGACAGCATGCCGTTCAAGCCGCTGCAGCTCTGGATGTCGATCGCGCAGGTGCCGCTGCTGATCCTCGCCGCGTATTCGCACGACTGGTGGCTGTTCGCCGCGCTGCTCGCGGTCATGGTGTTCATATTCGGGTCGATCCCGTTCACCGACGCGATGATCGTGCGCTATGTCGACGACCGGTTGCGCTCGCGCGTTGCGGGCATGCGGCTCACAGTCGCATTCGGCATCAGCTCTCTAGCCGTGTGGCTATTGGGGCCGCTGGTCAAGAACATCGGCTTTGCCAATTCGCTGTGGATCCTCGCCGGTATTGCCGCCGTGCGCTCGGCCATCGTGCTGCTGCTGCCCGACGAGCCGCCGGTGGTGGAGCCCGCGCCAAGCTAGTAATTCACGCCGGTCGGTGGCTGACTGTTATTTCGCCAGGCCCAGGTCGACGAGCACCGCGCGCAGTTCCTGGTGTTGCGAATCGAGATAGGCTTTGGTCTCCCGGCTGTTGAGATAGACCGGGTCCTGCAACAGGCGCACGAGTTCCTCGCGCCACTCGGGCATTTGCGCAAGCCTGGCGAAAACGCCGTCCCAATACGCGATCTGCGCGGCGGTGATGCCTTTGGGCCCGACGACGCCGCGCCAGTTCGCGTAGACGGAATCGACACCCTGTTCCTTCCACGTCGGCACGTTCGCGAACGCACCGGCGAGCCGCTTGGGCCCGGACACCGCGATGCCGTGCAGTTTCCCCGATTCGACGAATGGAATCAGGCTTGCCGCGCTGGCCGCCGCCAGATCGAAATGACCGCCCATCACGCCGGTGATCGCTTCGCCCGCGCCTTTCACGACAATCACGCGCAGCCGCTTGATGTCGACGCCCGCGGCTTTAAGCGCCAGCACGGTCGCCAGGTGATTGGACCCCGCGAGCGCGGTCGACAATGCAATCGTCAATGACGTCGGATCCTTTTTCAGCCGCTCGACGACATCGCGGCCGGTCTTGAGCGACGCCGTCGGGCCGCACCGCAAAGCCGACGTATTCGTTGATCAGATGCGCGAGCGGCGTCATGTCCGTATATGGAATCTGGCCCGCGATCATCAAGGGCCCGGTAATCATCGGCTGCAGCGTCAACCCGATATAGTTCGCGTCACCCGGATGCTGATTCAGATAGACGAAACTCAGCGTGCTGCCGCCGCCGGTTTTGTTGACGACGCTGGACGTGACGTCGGTGATCAGCTTTTCCTGAAACAGCTTCTGCATGAGCCGCCCGGTCAAATCGGCGCCGCCGCCCGGCGCCGAGCCGACGATAATCTCGACGCCACGCGTGGGCTTCCATGGCTGCGCGGCGGATTCAGGCGCGCCGAATGAAATGCCGAGCGCGAGCGCGGCCGAAACGAGTACGCGAATTTGCATTGCAGGACGCCCGGAGAAATAACGAATCGAGTATAGCATCGCACCTGCAGCCGTTTGACACTCGCGCTCGCGCGTCGATATGATGCAAAGCGGATTTGCTCTTCACACATTTCTCCTCTCTTCTTTCACCTTTCCAACAGAACGATGCCGCTATTGCTCGACAACCGCGAAGTCGCCGCCGCCATGCGCGCGGAAGAGTATGTCGAGACGATGGAGCAGGCGTTTCGTGAATTGGGCGCCGGCCGCGCGGTCAATTCGCTGCGCGTCGATACCTGCGTGCCGTTCGACGGCTACACGCCTGAGCTCAAGCGTGCGACGGCGGAACACATCGCGAAACTGCCGCTCGACGCCGATCCGGTATACGCCGCGCCGACGATTGCGGCGGCCAAAGCGGCCGGCGACGTCGTCTATCGACTGAAAACCGTGACGGGCGGATTTCCCGCGTGCGGCATGATGGCGGTGCGCATCTCGACGCACTTCGATACCCAGCCTGAAATCGCCGGCGTTTTGCGCCGCGTGAAATTACCGCTCGCGCCCGGCTGGCAGTTCATGAGCATGATCGTGCTGCTGTCGCTTGAAACCGGCGAAGTGCTCGGCATGCTGCCGGATTCGCACATCCAGAAAATGCGCGTGGGCGGCACCACCGCGCTCGGCGTCAAGCTGCTCGCGCGTCCGGAGTCGGAAAGCGTCGGCGTGCTCGGCAGCGGCGCGCAGGCCGAAGCGGCGCTCGAATGCACTGCAGCCGTACTCAAATTGAAGCGTGTGCGCATCTACAGCCCGACGCAGGCGAACCGCGAACGATTCGCGCGCACCATGAGCGAGCGCATCGGCGTCGAAGTGATCGCCGTTGATTCGGCGCAGCGCGCGTTCGAGCACGCCGACATCGTGCTCGCGGCGACGAGCTCGTACGAACCCGTGTACGACGCCGCGTGGCTTAAGCCCGGCATGCACCTGGGCATCGGCACGCTGCTCGAAGACGACGTGCGCACGTTCAAGCAGAGCCGCCAGATCGTCGTCAGCCTGAAGCCGTTCGGCGACACCAGCGATTTCGTGCAGAACTTCGTGATGGGCAAGAAAAAACGCGGCGCGACTTTCGGCCAGCTCATCAACAAGAAGGCGCAGGAATTCGACTGGGATGCGTACGTCGAGCTCGGCGATCTCTTGAACGAGCGCGCGGCGGGCCGCCACAGCGCCGATGAAATTACCCATCACCTCAACAACAACGGCTGCGGCATGCAGTTCGCGGCGGCGGGTGCGCGCATACTCGAGAATGCACGCAGGATGGGACTGGGCACGGAACTGTCGGGCGATTTCTTTCTGCAGAAAGAGCACACCTAGCGTGAGGTATTATTCATTCACGATGGTAAAACTCGTGATCGCGATGCTCGCCATCGCATACGCAATGACGGCGGGCGCGCAAAACTATCCGAACAAACCCGTGCGCATCGTGGTGCCGTTCCCCGCCGGCGGCGGCGTCGACCTTACCGCGCGCACGGTCGGCCAGAAGCTCACCGAATACCTGGGACAGCAGGTCGTGATCGACAACCGCGCGGGCGCGGCCGGCACTATCGGCGCCGAGCACGTCGCGAAGTCCGCGCCCGACGGCTATACGCTGCTCGTCGCCGGACCCGGCTCGGTTGCGGTCGCGCCGCTCCTGTTTCCGAAGCTCGGCTACAACCCGCTCAAAGACCTGGCGCCGATCACGATGCTGGTGACCATGCCGTACATCATCGTCGCGCATCCGTCGGTGCCCGCAAAAAACGCCGGCGAGCTCATCAAGCTCGCGAAGGCGAACCCCGGCAAACTCAACATGGCCTCCGGCGGCGCCGGCACCGGCCAGCATCTCGCCGGCGAGCTCTTCAACGTGATGGCCGGCATCCACATGATTCACATTCCCTACAAAGGCACCGCGCCAGCGATTGCCGACATCATCGGCGGGCATGCGGACCTGACTTTCTCGGATCCCTCGGTGCTGCCGCAGCTGCAGGCGGGCCGGCTCAAAGTTATCGGCGTCTCGGGCCTCAAGCGCTATCCGCCGTTGCCCGACGCGCTGACCGTCGATGAATCGGGTCTGCGCGGCTTCGATGCGCTCAACTGGTATCCGCTGATGGCGCCTGCCGGCACTTCGAAAGAACTGATCGCGCGCCTCAACGCCGACGCAGTCAAAGCGCTCAATTCCCCCGACGTGCGCGACAAACTGATGGCGCAGGGCCTGATACCCGCACCGATGTCGCCTGACGAGCTCGGCCAGTTCATCCGCACGGACTACGAGCGCTGGGCGAAAGTCGTCAAAGCCGCCAACGTAAAACTCAATTGAGACCTCTATGAACGACACTCCTGCCCCGCTCCAGCAACTCGCCGCGATACGCCGCGAATTTCCCGGCACCGACAAGTGGATCTATTTCGAGACCTCCGCGCGCGGCCTGCTGCCCGCCGGTGCGCGCGAAGCCGTCGCGCGTTATCTCGACGACCGCATACTCGAAGGCGGCAGCCGCAAGACGATGCTCGACGTGCTGGAGCGCGTGCGCGGCAAGTTCGCGCGCCTGATCGGCGCCGAGCCCGATGAAATCGCGATCGTCAAGAACGTGTCCGAAGGCATCAACGCGATCGTGACCGCACTGCCTTGGCAGCGCGGCGAGAACGCCGTTTTGTGCACGGACATCGAGCACCCGAACAGCATTTACGCGCTCTACAACATGCGCGACCGCCACGGCATCGAAGTGCGCACGGTGCCGGCCACCGCCGACTTCGCGACGCCCATCGATGCCATCGCCAAAACCATCGACGCCAACACGCGCATGGTCATCGCGTCGACAGTCACCTACACGACCGGCGCACGCACCGATCTCGATCAGCTCGCCAAACTTTGCAATTCACGCGATATCGTGCTGCTCGTCGACGGCGCGCAGTCGGTCGGCGCGCTCGACTTGAACATCAAGAAAACGCCGCTCGATGCGATGACGGTCGGCGCGTCGAAATACTTGTGCGGGCCTTATGGCTTTGGATTTCTCTATGTCAAACGCGCGCGTGCCGAACGCATGCAGCCGGGCAATCTCGCGCGCTATGGAATCGACCTCGGCGATGCGCATGAAGGTGAGAAAGGCGGCGACCAGTACAAGCTGATGCCCGCCGCGCGGCGTTTCGAAGTCGGCAGCTATAACTATGCGGGTGCGAACGCGGTCGATGTCTCGCTCGACCTGATCGCCGGCATCGGCGTGCCGACCATCGAGCAGCACGTGCTGACGCTCGCTCGGGCATTTACCGCCGGCTTGCAGAAACTCGGGCTGCCGGTCATGAGCGGCAAAGTCGACCGGCATTTCTCGCACGTCGTGATCGTGGGTAAGCCGGGACCCGATGCAGCGACTGAAGCGCTGCTGCAAAAACTGCACGCGCATCTGCTTGAAAACCGCGTGAAGGCGTCGATCCGGCACGGGCGCCTGCGGTTTGCGTTCCACTTCTATAACACGCTCGACGAGGTCGAAAAAGTGCTGGCCATGCTGCGAACTGCAGCGGCCTAGGCAACCGGGCCGCCGCGGCAGCGTGGTATATTTGCCTTCGCAGTTATCCGCTTTTCAGCAGTAAACACCCCGGGGAGATTCCGCTTGCCGCGCGTTGACCTTGCCGCTCTGCCGTTGCGCCGCACGCTGCCGTTCATGCGCGCGCCCGGTCCGCAGGAACGCACGGCGTCGCGCGTCGGCATCGTCGGCATTCCATTCGATTGCGGCGCGCACCCGATTCGCGTCGGCGCGCGGCTGGGCCCTTCCGCCATTCGCGAGCAATCGCAGTTGCTGCGCCCCTTTAATCCGCCCGACTTCGATTTCGATCCGCTCGCGAAACTGCAGGTCGCCGACTGGGGCGACGTCGATGTCGTGCCCGGCCAGATCGAAGATGCGTTTGCGAAAATCGAACGCGTGCTTGACGCCGTGTATGCGAGCGGCGCGCTGCCGCTCACGATGGGCGGCGACGGCGCGGGGACGCTGCCGCAGATCCGCGCTGCTCACCGCAAGTTTCCGGAGTTGGTGGCGCTGCACATCGATTCGCACGCGGACAGCAATCCGTTTCCCGAAACGGGGCACGACACCGGCACCGCATTCACGCGCGCAGCCCAGGAAGGATTGGTCGACGTCGCGCACTCGATGCACGCTGGAATTCGCGGCACGTTTCGCATGCAGGGCAGTCTTGAGCACTCGGACAAGCTCGGTTATGAAACGATACTAATGCGTGAAATCGAAAAGATAGGTATCGCCGGACTCGTCGAACGCATGCGCGCGAAGTGCGGCAAGCGTCCGGTATATCTGTGCTTCGACATGGACGTCTTTGATCCGTCGTGCGCGCCCGGCGTGTGCGCGCCTTCCTGGGGCGGCCTCACCGCCCGCGAAGGCCTCGCAATACTGCGCGGCATCGGCGGGCTCAACATCGTGGCCGTGGACGTCAATACGATCAGCCCGCCGCACGACGTCGGCGGCATGTCGGCGCTGCTCGCGGCCAACGTGATGCTCGAAGGCATGCTTCTTTTTGCGCAGAGGCCGCAATGAAAATATTTCGCTATGCCGCTATCGTCACCATCGCCCTCGCTGCCGGCTGGGCGCAGGCCGATAATTATCCGACGCGGCCGATTCGCATGATCGTGCCGTGGGCGCCGGGCGGCGGCTCGGAAATCTCCGCGCGCATCATGAGCATCAAGCTCGGCGAGCAGCTTGGCACCACCATAGTCATCGATACCCGGCCCGGTGCTGCGAGCATGCTCGGCACCCAACTCGCCGCGCGCGCGCAGCCCGACGGCTACACGCTGCTGTACACGGACTTGCCGGTCACCATCAATCCCGCGGTGAACAAGAACGTCGGCTACGATCTCGCGAAGGATTTCGTGCCGGTCTCGATGGTGGCGACTTCGCCGGCGATACTCGTCATCCATCCGTCGGTGCCCGCGGCTACTCTCGCGGAGTTCATCGCGCTGGCCAACAAGCAGCCGGGCAAAATCACGCTCGGGCACGGCGGCGTCGGCGCGACGACGCACGTGGTCGGCGAATTATTCCAGCTCCGCGCGGGAATCAAGCTGAATCCTGTTCCCTACAAAGGCACCGGCCCCGCGGTCGCGGACACCGTCGCCGGCCAGATTCAGGCGGCGATCAGCACCATGCCCGCCGCGGTGCCCAACATACAGGCAGGTCGTTTGCGTGGCCTCGGAATTGCGGGCAAGAAGCGCTCGGCGGCGATACCTGACGTGCCGACCATGGCGGAAGCAGGCGTCAAAGGCGTCGAGGGAGAAAACTGGAACGGTGTGCTGGCGCCGGCCGGCGTGCCGCCCGCCATCGTCATGCAGTTGAACCGCGAGATCATCAAAGCGGTCAATTCGCCCCAGGTCCGCGAGCGGCTCACCACGTTCTCGCTCGAAGCGATCACCAGCACGCCCGAGGAATTTCGCAAAGTGATCGACTTCGAGCTGAAGCGCTGGGCCGAGGTGGTGAAAGCCGCCCACATCCAGGCCGAATAACTCTCAAGCGAAAGTCTCCATGATCGACAAAAAGAATCTGCGCCGCGACACGCTCACGACGCACGCCGGGCGCGACCCGCAGCGCTACGCCGGGCTCGTCAACACGCCGGTATTCCGCGGCTCGACCGTGCTGTTTCCGGACGTCGAATCGTACGAGCACCGCGACCCCGACAACTACAAGTCGATGCGCTACGGCATCCACGGCACGCCGACCACGTTCGCGCTCGAGGAAGCGGTCGCGCAACTCGAAGGCGGGCATGCCGCGGTCGCGTTGCCGTCGGGCCTTGCCGCGATCGTCGCGGCGCTTGCGCCCTTCGCGAAACAGGGCGCGCACATCCTGATGGTCGATTCGGTCTACGGGCCCGCGCGCAATTTCTGCGAAAAGCGTCTGAAACCGTTTGGCGTCGAAGTCGAGTACTACGACCCGCTTGATCGGCGGCACGATAGCCAAGCTGATCCAGCCGAACACCACCGCCGTGTACTGCGAAGCGCCGGGCTCGCTCACGTTCGAGATGCAGGACCTGCCGGCGATCGCCGCCGCCGCGCATGCAAAGGACATCCCGGTGCTCGCCGACAACACATGGGGTACGCCGTTCTTTTTTCGCTCGCTCGAGCACGGCGTCGACGTGTCGATCCACGCCGGCACCAAGTACATCGTCGGCCACTCCGACGCGCTGATGGGCCTGGTCGTCACCAACGAGAAATACTGGCTGCCAGTGCGCCGCGCGGTCGCCGATTATGGTTATTGCGTGAGCCCCGACGACTGCTACCTCGCGCTGCGCGGCCTGCGCACGATAGGTGTGCGCATGCGCCACCAGCAGCAGAGCGCGCTGACCGTCGCGCGCTGGCTGCAGACGCGGCCTGAAGTGCTGCGCGTGCTGTATCCGGCGCTGGAGAGCGATCCCGGCCATGCGCTGTGGAAGCGCGACTTCGCGGGCGCCGCATCGTTGTTCGGCGTGGTCCTCAAACCCGTCGCCGACGACGCGGTTGCCGACATGATCGACGAGCTCAAAATCTTCGGCATCGGATCGAGCTGGGGCGGCTTCGAGAGCTTGTGCATCCGCGCGAACCCGGCCAAGGGCCGCACGGCGACCAAATGGAGCCCCGGCGGCCCGTTGATCCGCCTGCACATCGGGCTTGAAGACACGGCCGACCTGATCGCCGACCTCGAGCGCGGGTTCGAAAAACTGAAAACATGACCGCAGCTGCGCCATCGCGGGACGACAAGTCGGTCAATGGCTTGCTGCTCGCGACGCTGTTCGTCGCCGGCATTCTGATGGTGCGCGAAGGAGCGCACTTCGACAATGTCATCGAGGGCTGGCCCTTTTTTACGGGCGCGTTTTTTATCGGCACGCTGCTCGGGTTTGCGTGCTGGTCGTTCACGTTCGGGATCCTGCCGTCGCTCAAGTTCACCGGCGCGTACCGCCAACCGTGGCTCGCCGCGCTTGTTATGGGACTTCTGACCACGGTATCCCTGTCGTACATCAACCGGACCTTCGCCGCGCCGCCCGACCGCACGATCACCGGGAACATCGAGATCGTCGACGAAGGCAAAGGCGACCGCTGGCACGTCACCGTGACAACGCCCGACGGCCGCTACCAGCGTTACCTGATCACGAAAGCCGTCGCGGAAGAGCTCAAGGACAAGCGGCAGGTGCGCATGAGCATCGCGCGCGGCGCGCTGGGTTTCGACCTGGTATCGAAGTTCGAACCGCAAAAATAAGCGGCGGCGCAAGACCGCCCTGACTCGATGGGCAACAACCAAAGGAGAGCCACATGAATGCAAATCTATGCAAACGGTTAGGCGCCATGGTGCTCGCTCTGGCCCCGCTCTGCGCGGCCGGCGGCGCGGCGGCGCAGACGCTGCCGGTCATGGAAGCGGTGGTCGGCAACAATTTCGGCCACCTGCCAATGTTCGTCGGCGTCGAAAAAGGCCTCTTCAAAAAACACGGCGTCGACGTCAAGCTGAAAGTCGTCAACATCGGTACGCAGATGGTGACCTCGATGCAGAAAAACGAAGTCCAGATCGGGGACATGAGCGTGACGACGTTCCTGAAGGCGCGCCACGGCGGCGACCCGTTCCGCGTGATCGGCATCATCCAGAGCGATGCGACGCGCGCCAATGCCGACGAGCCGCTCGCGATCGTCGCGCGCAAGGATTCCGGCATCCGCGCGGGCAACGCCGAAGACCTGAAAGGCAAGCGCGTCGGCCTGTCGAAAGGCCAGACCTCGGACGAGTACCTGAAAATGGTGCTCGCGCGGCGCAACCTGAAATACGAGGACGTCGAGATCGTCGACATCGGCAACGGCAGCCAAACCCAGCTCGCGGCGCTGCTGAAGGAAGGCAAGGCCGATGCGGTCGTCTGCTGGGAGCCGTTCAATACGATGGTGCTCGACCAGGCGCAGAATTCCTACGTCGTCATCCGCGGCGGCGGTCATCTCTCGTACATCATGGTCGCCACCGCGCACGAGCCCACCATCAAAACAAGCCCCGACCTCGTGCGCAAATTCGTCGCCGGCCTGGCCGCCGCCTCGCAGTACACGCGCCAGCACCGCGACGAAGCGGTCGAGATCTTCGCGAAGTGGGTGCCGGGCCTCGATCCCGCGGTCGGCAAAAAGGCGATTCAGCACATCAGCTACGACCCGCGCGTATCGGGGCCGGTGATGCAGGCGTTCGAAACGGCCGAGGACGACGTGTTGAAAAACACTCTGAAGGGCGCGGCGCGGCTCAACATCCCGGACCAGTTCGCGCCGTCGTTCATGGCGGACGTGCAGAAATCGAATCCCGAGTATTTCAGCGATTTGCCGGCGCTGCCGGCGCGCTGACCAACCAGGCTGGAGAAACGACATGACGGACAAAACGACAGTGCTGCACGGCACCGCAACCCCGGGCGGCGGCTTTCCGGTTTACGGCGATGCGTTTGCAGCGACGCTGAACGAAGTCGATGCGACGCTCGCAGTGACGCCGACCAACACCAAGGGCAGCACCGAGAATGTGCCCCTGCTCGAAGCAGGCAAGCTCGACACCGGCCAGTGCACGGGTGAAGTGCTGTACGAAGCGATTTCCGGCATCGGCCGCGCGCCCGCCGACGTAAAAATACTCAGCGCGATGTATTCGAACTCGGGCATGTTCATCGTGCGCGCCGACAGTCCTTACAAGACCATCGCCGATCTCAAAGGCAAGCCCATCGCGTGGGGTGCGGCGGGCTCCGGCTTCATCGTGCTCGCGCGCTACGTGATGGACGGGCTGGGGCTCGACATGAACAAGGATTTCGTCCCTCATCTGCTGCAGAAAGCGGGCGACGGTCCGGCGATGGTACTCGACGGCCGCGCGGCGGCGCTATGGGGCGGCGGCGTAGGCTGGCCCGGTTTCACCGCAGTGTCGAACGGCCCCGCGGGCGCCCGCTTCATCGGGCTAAGCGCCGACGAAATAAAGCGCATCACGTCGAAGTACACGTTCATCAAGCCGATCACGCTGCCAGCGAATAGCTATCCGGGACAGAAGTCCGATGTGTTTACCGTGGGCTCGTGGTCGTTCGTGCTCGCGCGCACGACGCTGCCGGACGATACCGCTTATCGCCTGGCGCGCGCGCTGCACAAAGGCGAGACGGCGATCGGCAAGCGTCTCGAACAGGCGCGCGAATCAACACTCGCAAATACGCTCGCAGCGGCGCCCAAGGCCGATCTCATCCACGCGGGCGTGCAGAAATACATGCGCGAAATCGCGTTGCTGAAATAAATATTTCCGATAGATCCGTGGCGCAGGCATGCTTATGTCAACGGCATGCTGTCCACGCTCGCGGACACCTACTCTAGCTTCACGCCCGCACCCGTAACCACCTTCTGCCACGTCGCGGTTTCGGCATTGATGAAGTTTACGAACTCCGCCGGCGTCTGCGGCGCGGCAGTGACTCCGGTGTCGATTAACCGCTTCTGCAGATCGGGAAGTGCCAGCGCCTTCATCATCGCCGCGTGAATTTTCGCAACGATGGGTTGTGGAGTGCTTTTGGGCACTGCATAGCCCTGCCAGACAGTAACGACAAAATCAGGAATGCCAGATTCCATGATGGTGGGCACATCCGGAAGTTGTGGCGCGCGTTTCGCCGACGTGACGGCAAGCGCGCGCAGGCGTCCGGCTTTGACGAAAGGCAATGGTCCGGGAAGATTGAAGAAAAACGCCTGAATTTCACCGCTCATCGTGTCCGTGTAACCCTGCGACGAATTCTTGTACGGCACGTGGATCAGGTTGATCCCGGCCACGGTCATGAAATACTCCATGGTGAGATGCGGCGACGCGCCGATGCCCGACGATGCAAATTTGAATTTCCCGGGACTGGCCTTCATGAGCTTGACGAACTCGCTTACGTCCGCGGCCGGCAGAGAGTTTGTCACGCACAGAATGTTGGGCATCGTGGCATAGAGCGAGATTGGCGTGAAATCGCGCAGGTGGTCATAGGGCAGCTTCTTGTAGAGCGCGGCGGTGATCGCCTGATTGATGCCGTACGTCATTATGGTGTAGCCATCGGGTACGGCACGTGCGCCAAGCTCGGTGCCGATGATGCCGGCGGCCCCAGGACGGTTGTCGACGACCAACGGTTGTCCCCACGCTTCGCTGAAGCGCTGCGCGAAGATGCGACCTACGATGTCGGTGGATGCGCCTGCACCAAACGGCAATATGAGTCGCCCCGGTTTGGATGGATAGTTATTCGCCGCGTGTGCCGCGCCCATACACAACAGAAGTGCCGCTATTGCAGTGCGGCAATATCCCGCCTTACTGGCAATTCCCATTGTGCTTCTCCTCCGGCTGGTTTGTAATTGATTCTACACCAGAATCGAAATGCATGGTTCGGTGCGATCAGGGTAATTTACAATTCGCGATTTTGAAAGGCCATTAGGCATGGCTCCCGCCTCAATTCATGATGAGGGCTCATAATGACGTCGATCGAGTCATCGATGCAATCCTATTACGCGGCCCGCGCCGCGGAATACGACAAGGTCTACCTGAAGGCGGAGCGTCAAGCCGATCTGCGCGCGATGGAGCGCTGGTTGCCGCCTGTCTTCGCCGGAGCGGCCGTCCTTGAGGTCGCTTGTGGCACAGGCTACTGGACACAATTCATCGCGCGCAGTGCGAAATCCATATTGGCAGTCGATGCGGCGCCTGAAACGATGGCTATAGCAAAAAGCCGGATACCGGAAGGCAAGGTCGAGTTTCTGGTCGGCGATGCCTACGACCTTTCGCGACGTGCGGAGAAGTTCGACGCGGCGTTCGCTGGATTCTGGTTCTCTCATATTCCCAAGCAGCGCCGGGAATCATTTCTGGCTGGCCTGCACGCTTCGCTCAAGCCCGGTGCAAAAGTGGTGTTCCTCGACAATTTTTACATCGAGGGCAGCAGCTCGCCGATCAGCGAACGTGATGGCGACGACAACACCTATCAAACCAGAAAACTTGCGGACGGCTCGACGCATCGCGTGCTGAAGAACTTTCCCTCCGAGCAGGAGCTCAATGCCATGGTCGCGAGATTGAGTCAAAGCACCGCGTACAAACGTTGGCAATACTACTGGGCATTCGAATATGTCGTTGCCAGACCGTGATCCAGGCCCATCAGCAAGGATGGGGCTGTTCGGTCAACTGTGAAGCACCGCGTTACTTGTTCCCGTAACCGCCGCCGCCCGCCGTCTCCATCACCACGCGGTCGCCTTTATTCAACACCCAGTGGTCGGCGGGATCGATCGGCTTGCCGTTCAGCAACAGCGCGCCGACTTTTCCCGGAGTTCCGCCGAAGATGCCCTGCGGTGCGGTGCGAAAGCGCGTCATGATCATCGACGCCATCATCGGCGAATCGGCCACGACCTCGACTTCGAAGCGCAGGCCGTTGCCGCCGCGATGCTTGCCGGGGCCGCCGCTGCCGCGGCGGATGCTGCGCTCGACCACGCGCAGCGGCGCCATCTGCTCGAACACCTCGATCGGCGTGTTGGAAAGATTCGACGGAAACGACAGCATCGTATAGCCGTTGCGGTGCTTGGTCGCGCCCTGCCCCGCGTTCATGAAGTTGACCGCCGCGTACGGCCGGCCCTGGTGCTCGCCCGTGACGGTGATCGACGAGTTCGACGAGCCTTCCGCGATCGCACGCTCGGGCAGCACGTCGGCCAGCGCCATCATGATCGCCGGCACCATCATGTGGCCTATCATGCCGCGCCCGCCGCTCGCCGCCGGATAGCGCGGGTTGAAAATCGAGCCGAGCGGCGCAGAGGTCGTGATCGGCGTGAAGCTGCCTTCGTTGTTCGGCACGTCGGGGCACAGCAGTGCCTTCACCGCGAACGCCGAATACGCGAACGTGTAGATCGGCACCACGTTCACCGCGCGCGGCACCTGCGCGGAGGAGCCCGTGTAATCGATCGCGAGCTTCTCGCCTTTCACCGTGATCGTGCAGTTGATGAGTATCGGCTCCTCGAACCCGTCGTGCCGCGTTTGCGCGTGATAGACGCCGTCCGGCACCGCGCGAATGCTCTTGCGCATCGCGGCTTCCGAGCGGCGGCGGATTTCCGTGCCGAGCGCATTGAGATCGGTATCGCGCAGCAGCGGCCGCAGACGCTCCTCCAGCATCTTGCACGCGGCGACCTGCGCCCAGATGTCGCCCAGCGTCTGCTCGGGCACGCGCACGTTCTGGCCGATCATGTCGAGCAGGTTCTGGTCGGGCTTGCCCGCGTTGATCAGTTTCAGCTGCGGGATCTGCAGGCCTTCCTCGTAAATGTCGCGGATGCCCGCATTGCGGATGCGCCCGCCGATGTCGGGCATGTGGCTGACCACCGCCGCAAACGCGATGAGCTTGCCTTTGTGGAATATCGGCATCGCGATGTTCACGTCGTGGATGTGGCCGGTGCCCATCCACGGATCGTTGGTGATCATCACGTCGCCGGGTTTCAGCGTATGCGCCGGAAACTTCTTGAGGAAATGCTTGACCGTCGCCGGCAAGGTGCCGATGAACGACGGGATCGACAACACCGATTGCGCGATCGAATGGCCTTCGGCGTCGGTTAATACGACGGCAAAATCATTGGCCTCGCGCACCAGCACCGAGAACGACGTGCGCACGAACGCGGCGGAGGCTTCGTCGACCATGCTGACGAGGCGCTTCCACTGGATTTCGAGCGTAACCGGATCGAGTTTCATTTTCTTCATGACCAGACTCCTAAGATGCCGTCATTCCGGACAGCCGCGCTGCGGCGGTGATCCGGAATCCAGGAAAAGCGAAAGCTGCCCACAAGACAGCACGACAAAAGAAAAATCCCCTGGATTCCGGCCCCGGCTTGATGCCCGCCGGGGCAGGCTCTCACGCGCCGGAATGACGAGGGCTTCATTCGAACTCCTTGATCGTCACCTCGACGGTGAAGTCGGGCAGTATTTTGACGCCGGCTGCGACGGGCACGACGAGCGTCGATTCGCGCTCCTCGAGTATCAGCGGTCCGGCGAGTTTCGTGCCGGGCTTCAGCGAATAGCGGTCGTAGACGGGTACCGGCTGGAATTTTTTCCTGAGCGGCAGGTAAATCGCGCGCTTGCCGCGCATCACCGGCTTGGCGCTCACGCGCGCGTCTCCCCACGCAAAGCGGTGATTCCTCACGACCGAGCGTCCGGTCAGCCGCCACGTGATCACCTGGGGCGCTGCGCCCGGCACGAGGTGACCATAGAACTGGCGGTAGCTGCGCTCGAATTCGCGGATGAGCGCCGGCGCCATCGCGGCGTTGACCGGGCGCCATGGCAGGTTGACCGAAACGTTGTGGCCCTGGCCCGCATAGCGCATCTCCGCACCTATCCACCACTTGAGCGTAGCGTCGCGCGCGCCGGCGGAATCGAGTTCCCGTTCGGCATCGGCGCGCAAATCGGCATAAACACCGGCGACTTTTTTCCAATTGATTACGCTGACCAGGGTCGGGTTAGACCACGAACGATCCACGCGCGCAGGTGCGGCAAGCAAGCCCAGGCACGAACCTGCGCCGGCGGCTATCGTCGCCAGCACGCGCGGGATTTGCAGCTTGCGCGCGACTTCGACCACGTGCACCGGGCCCGCACCGCCGGTCGCGACCATCGTGAAGCTGCGCGGGTCGTGGCCTTTCTCGGCGATGTGTATGCGCGCCGCGGCCGCCATGTTTTCGTTGACGATATTGCAGATGCCCCACGCGACGTCGGTAGTGGTCAGCTTGAGCTCGGTTGCGAGTTTCTGCAGCGCGGTCTGCGCGAGGTCGGTGCGGAGCTTCATCTCGCCGCCGAGAAAATTATCCGGGTTCAGATACCCGAGCGCGAGATCGGCATCGGTGACCGTCGCGCCGGTGCCGCCAAGCCCGTAGCAGGCGGGACCCGGCACGGCGCCGGACGATTCCGGCCCGACGTTGAGCAAGCCCAGATCGTTGACGTGCGCGATCGAGCCGCCGCCGGCGCCGATTTCGATCAGGTCTATGCTCGGTATCAATATCGGCAGCCCCGAGCCGCGCTTGAAGCGCGACACGCGCGCGCATTCGAAACTGTGCGCGATCAGTGGCTCGCCGCCGACCGCGACGCAGGCCTTGGCGGTGGTGCCGCCCATGTCGAACGCGAGAATTTCCGAGATGCCGGTATTGCGCGCGGTGTTGAGCGCCGACAGCACGCCGCCGGCGGGGCCGGATTCGAGCAGCAGGATGGGCGTGTCGGCTGCCGCCGTGCCCGACGTGAAGCCGCCGCTCGACACCATGATCTTCAGCGGCGCGCCGGGCGCCAGATCGTGCACGCGCTGGTCGAGCCGGTTCAGGTACTCGGTCATCAGCGGCTGCACGTAGGCGTTCGCGACGGTCGTCGACATGCGCTCGTATTCGCGGATCTCGCGCGCGATGCCCGATGAGATCGAAATCGCGAGGCCGGGAAAACGTTTCTTCACTGCGGCCGCGATCTGCTTCTCGTGCACGTCGTTCACGTAGGCGTGCAGCAGGCACACGGCGACGGCTTCGACGTTAAGCGCTTCGAGCTCATCGAGCACGCGCTCGACCTCGGCCGAGGTCAGCTGAGTGACCACGGCGCCGCTCACGTCGAGCCGCTCGACGGCCTCGACGCGCTTGTCTTCCGGCACCAGCGGCTGCGGAATCTCGAGATTGAGATCGTAGAGGTCGTAGCGGATTTCGCGCGCGATGGTGAGCACGTCGCGCGTGCCCTGCGTGACGACGAGTCCGGTGCGCGCGCCCTTGCGCTCGATCAGCGTGTTGGTGACGAGCGTCGTGCCGTGCACCACGTCCGTCACCGGGCGCTGGCCTTCGCCGCGCGCGGCGGCGATCTGCTTCAAAAGGTCCGCCATGACGGTAGTGACGGCGATGCCCGGATCGTCCGGCGTCGTCAGCGTCTTGCCGACCCAGATGCGGTTGCCCGGCGCGATGACGGCCAGGCCGTCGGTGAACGTGCCGCCGATGTCCACGGCGATGCGTATGCTTTCGCGCGTCGCTTTTTTTGCTTTAGTTTTGCTCACAACATTCCTCTTCGCTGCGGTCGATCAGAAATAGCCATCCATGAACAATCCCACCCATTCCGGCATCTTTACATTTTCCATGCGGTCGAACGGCGGCATATACGGCTTGATGTCGAGCACCGGCGTGCCGTCGAGCGCGTCGAGCCCGCGCACCTTGACGATGTTGCCCTCGATACCGAGCAACTGCACGGCGGTGATGCCGATCGGGTTCGGCCGGTACTTGGTGCGCTGCGCGAACACGCCGACCGCCTGCATGTCTTCGCGACCGCGCGGCTTGCGCATCAACTGCTTCGCCGGATCGAACCCTTGCGCGCGGTCAAGAAAAAACGCGACGAGTATGTGCGAGAAACCTGCGAGGCCCTGCAGGCCGCCGGTCAATTGCGGATCGAGATGGATTTCGGAGTCTATGTTTGCCCAGCCGCCCTGCGACATTTCCGTCACCGCGCATTTGACGGTGCCGATGGGAGTCACAGTAAAAGTTTTATTCTCCAGCGTGTTCATCGTTTTTCGTCCATTCTGGCGCACGCCAGAATCCAGGAAATTCGCTACATCAATGTCGAATACAGGTCTCGCCATTCCGGATTGGCAATCTCGATGAGTTCGAGTTTCCATTTACGTTTCCAGTTTTTCAACGCGGACTCACGGGTTATAGCGGATTCCATCGTTTCATGTACTTCATACCAGACCAGGTCATGAATTTTGTAACGACTGGTAAAGCTTTCGACAAAATCGTTTTTGTGCTCCCAAACGCGCTTGACCACATCGGAAGTAACGCCAATGTATAGCGTCCCTCTTTTGACGCTCGCCATTATGTAAACACATGGTTGCTTCATGGCATCCAAATACAAGGATTCTGGCGTGCGCCAGAATGACGAATCCTTTTCCGCCGCCCAAGGCCCTGATTGCTTCGCGCCGCTTCAACCACCACGAATACGCGGGCGGCAGTAAATCGAGGTAACCGGCATATCCCAGTTCCTTCGCCGCATGGACGGGCCAGTTGGGGTTGTACATGAGTTCGCGCGCGAGCGCGATCAGATCGGCCTGCCCGTGCTGCAGAATGTCTTCCGCCTGCCGCGCTTCGGTAATCAGGCCTACCGCGCACGCCATCAACCCGGCTTCGCGCTTCACGCGCGCCGCATACGGGACCTGATAGCCGGGCGTGCGCGGCACGATCGCCATATTGAGCGGGCCGTTGATGCCGCCCGACGAGCAGGTGATGACGTCGACGCCGCGCGCTTTCAGCTCGCGCGCCAGCGCTACCGTATCGTCCATGTCCCACGCGCCGCCGTCGCCGTCGACCGCCGACACGCGGAAGAACAGCGGCCGGTCCTGCGGCCACACGGCGCGCACGGTTTCGGCGACCTCGAGCGCAAAGCGCATGCGGCCGTTCAGATCACCGCCGTACGCATCCGCGCGCCGGTTGGCGAGCGGCGACAGGAATTGATGAATCAAATAGCCATGCGCGCCGTGAATTTCGCAGACGTCGAAGCCGGCGGCCAGGCTGCGCTGCGCGGCTTCGCGCCACGCGGCGAGCACGGCCTTGATATCCGTCACCGACAGTTCGAGCGGCGCCGGCGCATCGGCGCGCGGTGGAATCGCGCTCGGCGACACGCCGCGCCACGGCCGCATGCCTTGCTTCGCGTCCTCATCCGTCAGCGGCTTGAAGTTCGTCCACGGCGGGCCGCACGATGCCTTGCGTCCGGAGTGGCCGAGCTGCATCGCGGGCAACGCGCCGTTCTGGCGCAGGAAATCGGTGATGCGGTGATACATCGGCGTAAAGCGGTCGGCATAGATGCCCGCGCAGCCGTATGTTTTGCGCGCGCGCTCCTCGACCGCCGTCTCTTCGCAAAAGACGATGGCGGCTCCGCCTAAAGCGAACTTGCCGAGATGGACGAGATGCCAGTCGGTCGGGCCGCCATCCTGCGACGAGTACTGGCACATCGGCGACACGACGACGCGATTGCGCGCCGTGAGCCCGCGCAACGCGAGCGGCGTCAACAATAGCGGCGGCGCGGCGGCACCCGTCGGCGAAACTGCGGCGGCCACTTAAGTCAATGCGGCGCACGCGCGCTGGATGCGCGCGCACGCTTCCTGCAGCGTCGTTAGGTCCGTCGCAATCGAAAATCGCAGATAAGGCGAGAGGCCGTAGGCCTCGCCCTGGATGCCGGCGACGCCGTTGTCGAGCAGATACAGCGCGAAATCCTGCTCGGTTTCGAGCAGCTTGCCCGCCGGCGTTTTCCTGCCCAGCACGCCGGCGCAGCTGGGGAATGCATAAAACGCGCCCTCCGGCATGCGGCAGCGCAATCCCGGCGCCGCGTTCAACAGCGGCACCACGACGTTGCGCCGCTCCTCGAATTCCCGCGCGCGCAAATGCACGTACTCCTGCGGGCCGGTCAAGGCTTCGACCGCGGCGGCCTGGCTGATCGAGCACGGGTTCGAAGTGCTTTGCGATTGCAGCTTCGCCATGTTGCGCATGAGCTCTTTGGGCCCGCCCGCGTAGCCGATGCGCCAGCCCGTCATCGAATACGCTTTGGAGACGCCGTTGACGGTCAGCGTGCGCTCGTAGAGCCGCGGCTCGACCTGCGCGATCGTGCAGAATTCGCGCCCGTCGAACAGCAGGTGCTCGTAAATATCGTCGGTCAATATCCACACGTGCGGATGGCGCAGCAGCACTTCGGCGAGCGCTGCCAGCTCGGCGCGGCTGTACGTCGCGCCGGTCGGGTTGCCGGGCGAGTTGAGCACCAGCCACTTCGTGCGCGGCGTGATTGCGGCAGCGAGCTGCGCGGGCGTCAGCTTGAAACCGTTGTCCTCGCTGCACGTGATCGCTATCGGCGTGCCGTCGGCGACCAGCGCCATGTCGAGATACGACACCCAGTATGGCGCGGGTATCAGCACCTCGTCGCCCGTCGAGAGCGTCGCCATCATCGCATTGAAGACGATCTGCTTGGCGCCGTTGGCGACCGTGATCTGCTCGCGCGCATAGACGAGGCCGTTCTCGCGCTTGAACTTCAGCCGCGCCGCGTCTTTCATTTCGTCGGTGCCGTCGACGGTCGTATAGCGTGTGTCGTCGCGCGCCATGGCCTCGGCGACGGCGCGCTTCACGTTGTCGGGCGTCGGAAAATCGGGCTCGCCGATCGTGAGCCCGATGATGTCGCGCCCCTCAGCGCGCAGCTCGCGCACTTTCTGGGTGGCGGCGTTGCTCGGGGAATGCTTGATGCGGCCTAATCGCGGTGAAAAAAATCCCATGCTGATGCCTCGCGCCGGCCGGGATCGGCTCTGGCGCGGCGGCCCTCCTGATTTATTCGATCTTGATGCCCTGCTCGCGGATCACCTTGCCCCACTTGGCGGATTCCGCTTTGTTATAGGCGACGAATTCCTCCGGGGTGCCGCCGACGGTTTCGATGCCCTGGTTGAAGAGCTTTTCCTTGACGTCGGGCGCGGCGAGCGCGCGGGATATTTCCTTGTTGAGCTTCGCGATGACTTCGCGCGAAGTTCCGGCGGGCGCGAACGCCGCGAATGAAGTCGAGGACTCGAAGCCTTTCAGGCCCGACTCGGAAATCGTCGGCAGGTCAGGCATCATCGCCGAGCGCTTGGTCGTGCTCGCCGCGAGCGGCCGCAGCCGGCCGGCCTTCGCAAACGGCAGCGCGGTGATCACGTCGACGAACGACAACATGGTTTCGCCGCCGAGCAGCGCCTGCGCCGACGGGCCGCCGCCTTTGTACGGCACGTGGATCATTTTGATGCCCGCAGTATTCATCAGCAGCTCGGTCGCGAGATGGCTCGTGCTGCCGGGTCCCGCGGACGAAAACACGAGCGCGCCGGGTTGCGCTTTAGCGAGCGCGATCAGCTCCCGCACGTTCTTGACCGGGATCGACGGATGCACCGACAGGATTTGCGGACTCACCGCGAGCAGCTCGATCGGCGCGAACGACGTGTCGTTGTCGTACTGCAGCGTCTTGTAGAGGTGCGGCGCAATCGCAAACGTGCTGTTGCTGCCGATCAGCAGCGTATAGCCGTCGGGCGGCGACTTCGAGACGAGCGCATGGCCAATGGTGCCGGTCGCGCCTGCGCGATTGTCGATGATGAACTGCTGACCCGTATATTCAGTGAGCTTGGCCGCGAGGATGCGGCTGATCGAATCCGTCGACCCGCCCGCCGCCCATGGCACGATCACGCGCACCGACTTGGCCGGATACTCCTGCGCGAATGCGGCGACGGCGAGCGCCGCCCACAACACGGCGGCGCGTATGCATAGCGATTTCATCATGAGTCCGATATCAAAAGTAAAAATGCAGACCGGCAGCGCCGATTATGCCACCTCAACTGCCCGGGATAATGCCCGGCGGCAGCGAGTAGCAGTAATCGGAAATGTCGGCGGGCTTGCACAACCAGAGACGATCCTTCAGCTTGTGCTCGAGGCAATGCTTCAACGCCGCGCGCAGCGGATGCAGACGAAACGGCTGGCCGAAAATGTACGGATGGATCGAGATGTTGCAGACCAGCGGCTCTTTCGCGCACTGCACGATCATCTCGTCGAACTGGTCGACCATCATGTCGCAGAATTCGCGCGCGCTGTGCTGGCGATGCACGATCGCCGGCGAGTCGTTGATCTCGGCCGGATAGGGCACGCACAGCAGCGGGCCCGCGCGCGTGCGCATCCAGATCGGCTGGTCGTCGCACGGCCAGTCCATCAGGTATTTATAGCCGGCCTCCTTCAGCAGATCGGGCGTCGTCGCGTTCTCATAGGTGCCCGCGCCCATCCAGCCTTTGGGCGGCGCGCCTTCGTTGCGCGTGAACGTGTCGGTCACGTCCTTGATCGCGCGCGCCTCGTCGGCTTCCCATTTGAAGTCGTGCAGGTTCTCGGCGTTGGTGCGGCCGTGCGCGACGATTTCGTCCTTGCGGCGGCGGATCGCCTCGAATATCTGCGGCGCCTCCTCGTACAGCCAGCTGTTCGTGTTGTGCGCGGCGGGCAGCTTCATCTCGTCGAACATATCGAAAAAGCGCCAGATGCCGACCCGGTTGCCGTAATCGCGCCACGAGAAATTGCGATGCGTCTGCGGCTCGCCGTGCTTCGCGTTGTCGTGCCCGCGGCCCTTGTTGAACGCGAAGCACTCGATGTTGGTCGTGATGCAGAATGCCAGCCGCTTGCCGCCCGGCCAGCTGTAATCCTTGCGCTCGGTGATCGGCGAATAGTCGTAGCGATTGTGATGCGGCAGCGGAGGCGTGGGCATTGCGAACTTTCCTTGGTGTATCAGTCGGCGTGCGCGCCGGACGCCCGCACCGCCTTGCCGAGCTTGTCGATGTCGGCCGCGATGTGCGCGGCGAATTCCGCCGGCGTGTCGGTAATCGCATCGACGCCGAGGCTCGCGTACACGGTCTTCACTTCCGGCGAGTTGACCGCCTTGATGAATTCGGCGTTGAGCTTGGTGACGATGGGCGCCGGCAGGCGCGCCGGCCCGAGCACGCCGCTGTAGAGCACGACGTCGAAACCTTTGAGACCGGCCTCCGCGATCGTCGGCACTTCGGGCGCCGCCGCGTTGCGTTGCGGCGTCGTCACGCCCAGCGCGCGCACGCGGCCGGCCTTAACGTTGGTCAGCGCCGGCGGCATGGTCGAAAATGTCACGGCGACTTCGCCGGCGAGCAGCGCCTGCACCGCCTGCGCACTGCCTTTGTACGGCACGTGAATCATGTCGATGCCGGCCATCGTTTTGAAAGTTTCCGCGGCGAGATGCAGGATCGTGCCGTTGCCCGACGACGCGAACGGGATCTGGCCGGGTTTCGCTTTGCCGAGCGCGATCAGCTCCTTGATGTTTTTCACCGGCAGCGACGGGTGCACGACCAGCATCAGCGGGCTCGACGCGACGAGCGTGATTGGCGTGAAGTCCTTGACCGTGTCGTACGGCAGCTTCTTGTAAAGGCTCGCGTTGATCGCGTGAGTGGTCATGTCCTGCATGAAGAGCGTGTAGCCGTCGGGCGGGGCTTTGGCGACGATATCGGCGGCGATCGTGGTGCCCGCGCCGGCGCGGTTATCGACGACGACCTGCTGCCCGACCTGCGCCGACACACGCGCGCCGAGCGCGCGCGCCAGCACGTCGGAAATGCCGCCGGCGGGGAAGCCGACCACCAGGCGTATCGACTTGTTCGGATAATCCGCCTGCGCGAACGCGTGCGCCGCGAACATGCCCGCCAGGACACCGATTGCAACAACCGCGCGACGTGATAGCTTCAAGGCATTCTCCATTCTGGTTGGGCACGTTCGATCGAACGCAAGATTCAAGCCGGACCGTTGTGCCCGCATGACGATGCCCGCAGCGCGCAGGCCAGCCCCGGCACGGTGCACGCGCGTCTGCGCGCGCACCAGCGCCGAACCTCGCGCTACGGCAACAAAATCGTCGAGCCCGTCGTCTTGCGCGCTTCGAGATCGCGATGCGCCTGCGCCGCTTCGCGCAGCGGATAAGTCTGGTTGATCGAGATTTTCACGACCTTTTTCTTGACGACCGCAAAGAGATCGCGCGCCGCGGCGGCGAGATCTTCCGGCGTGGCCGTATAGTTGAACAAAGTCGGCCGCGTGAGAAAGAGCGAGCCTTTGGCCGCCAGGAGACCCGGGTTGAACTGCGTCACCGCGCCCGACGCGTTGCCGAAACTCACCATGTAGCCGCGCGGCGCCAGGCAATCGAGCGAGCCCATGAACGTGTCCTTGCCGACGCCGTCGTACACGACCGGCACGCCTTTGCCCTTCGTGATCTCCTTCACGCGCGCGACGAAATCTTCTTTCGACGTCACGATCACGTGCTTGCAGCCGGCTTTTTTCGCGAGCGCCGCTTTCTCCTCGCTGCCGACGGTGCCGATCACGGTTGCGCCCAGATACTTCGCCCACTGCGACAAAATCTGGCCGACGCCGCCCGCCGCCGCGTGCACCAGGATCGTCTGGCCTTTGCCCACCTTGAATGTTCGCTTGCACAGGTACCACGCAGTCATGCCTTTCAACATGATCGCCGCGGCGATCTTGTCGTCCACGCCGGCGGGAATTTTCACCAGCCGCGCAACCGGCCGCAGGCACACTTCGGCATACGAACCGATCGGGTTCGCGTAAGCCACGCGGTCGCCGACTTTGAACCCTTTGACTTTCGGTCCGACGGCTTCGACGACGCCGGCGCCCTCCATGCCGAGCGTGGTCGGCAACGGCATCGGGTATAACCCGGTGCGGTGATAGGTATCGATAAAGTTGAGCCCGAGCGCGGTGTTGCGCACGCGAACTTCGCCGGGTCCCGGTTGTCCTACCTCGACTTCTTCCCAGCGCATCACTTCAGGGCCGCCGGTTTCGTGCATGCGAATTGCGTGAGGCATTGCTGTTCTCCGTTCGTGTGAGGGATGGGGCGTGGCGTGAGCGTTACATGGTAGCGGAATCCGGTGCAGGCTAGAAGCCGCCGGGGAAGAGCTGGACCGGGCGCCACCTAGGCACGGAAACCCGCACGGGCTGTGGGTTTCAGGCGCATTACGACTTGTAACCGTGTGTAAGACCGCTATGGGACCACCGTGGCGGGGGGTCTAATTGACCCGTATTAATTTCCAGGAGTAGTTCATGAAACGCACCATCATTGCCTTCGCGGCGATGCTCGCCGGCGGCAGCGCGTACGCTGCCTCCGATTTCGTCGACACCGCGCAGGTCATCTCGGCCAAACCCATCATCGAACGCGTCGCCGACACGCGCCAGGAATGCAGCCCGGCGCCAGCGCCGCAAAAAAGCGGCAGCGTGATTGCCCCTATCATCGGCGGGGTTGTCGGCGGCCTGCTCGGCCATCAAGTCGGCCAGGGCAGCGGCCAGACCGCGGCCACCATCGTCGGCGCCACCGGCGGCGCGGTGGCGGGCTCGGCAATCGGCAACCGTGCCGGGTCGCAACCGGAGCAGCAATGCCGGACGGTCGAATCGTCGCGCGAAGTCGTCAACGGCTACGACGTCGTATACCGTTACAACGGCCGCGACGTGAACGTCGCGCTGCCGTACAATCCGGGCAGCACGATCAAAGTCGGCGTGTCCGCGATGCCCGACGACCGCAGCGCAGAGATGCGCCGCGATGAGCGCGACAGGCCGGATGGCTACGACAGCCGGCCGCCGCGCCGCCGCGGCCCGCCGTACTGATAGCGGAGGTTATGCCGGATCAGCTTTACCCGTTGTCGCCGTTTGTGTGTGCAACGCCATTTTTGTTATCCACCTAGGGACTGAGGACTGACCATGCGCGGTAAATTGCGGCAACTGGGAATTCTTGTGCTCGGCATTTTCATGGGTGTGCTGATTGCGGTGGATTTCCCCGCGGTCGCGCAGCCCGGCGCGATGGGCGCGCTGCCCATCGAAGAACTGCGGGCGTTTACCGAAGTGTTCGGCCGCATCAAGAGCGACTACGTCGAACCGGTCGACGACAAGAAGCTCATCAGCCAGGCGATTGCCGGCATGCTCGCGGGCCTCGATCCGCATTCGAGCTATCTCGACAAGGAAGCGTATCGCGAGATGCAGGTCGGCACGCGCGGCGAATTCGGCGGCCTGGGCATTGAGGTCGGCATGGAAGACGGCTACGTCAAGGTCGTGTCGCCGATCGACGATTCGCCGGCCTCGCGCGCCGGCATTAAAGCGGGCGACCTGATCGTGAAACTCGACGAGACCTTCGTCAAAGGCATGAGCCTGAACGACGCGGTCAAGCAGATGCGCGGCAAGCCCGACACGCCGATCACGCTGACGATCGCGCGCAAAGGTGAAACCAAGCCGCTCGTGTTTACGTTGAAGCGCGCGGTCATCAAGATCCAGAGCGTCAAAGCAACGCTGCTCGAACCTGGCTATGCCTACTTCCGTGTCACCCAGTTCCAGGGCCCGACGGGCGAAGCACTCGCGAACGCGATCCAAACAGTGTTCAAGCAGAATCAGGGTCCGATGAAGGGCATCGTGCTCGATCTACGCAACGACCCGGGCGGGTTGTTGAGCGGCGCGGTCGCGGTATCGGCGGCGTTCCTGCCGAAAAACGACCTCGTGGTCTACACCGACGGCCGCACGGAAGACGCGAAGATGCGCCTGACGGCGAGCCCCGAGAACTACCTGCAGCGCACCGGCAAGCCGGACTACCTGGCGAAGCTGCCGCCCGAGGTCAAGGATGTGCCGATGGTGGTGCTCGTCAACGGCGGGTCCGCGTCCGCCTCCGAAATCGTCGCGGGCGCATTGCAGGACCATCAACGCGCCGTGATCATGGGCACGCAGACTTTCGGCAAGGCCTCGGTGCAAACCGTGCTGCCGCTGGGCAACGGCACCGCGATCAAGCTGACGACCGCGCGCTATTACACGCCGAACGGCCGCTCGATCCAGGCCAAAGGCATCGTGCCCGACATCACGCTCGACGACGGCGCGCGCACGGACATGGTTGCGCTGAAGATGCGCGAATCGGATTTGAGCAAGCACCTCGCCAACGACCGCCTGGAAAACGTGGCGGCAGCAGTCGGCGCGCCGGCGGCCAACGCGTTCAACTTCAAGCCGGCCGCGCGCCCGCAGAACGTCGATGAAAAAGATCTGCGTCCCGAGCCCGGCGCCGTCATCGCCAAGAGCGATTACGAGCTGTCACAGGCGGTCGCTTTCCTGAAAAACCGCGTCGTAACGCGCACCACCTCGATCCGGAATTAACGCAACCCGCAAAGAAAAAGGGCGGGGAATTTTCCCCGCCCTTTTTTTGCGTGTCCGCCCGCGATTACGATTTCGGCTGGACTTTCTTCACCGTGGTTTTGCTGGTTTTCTTCACGGACTTGGTTTTTTTCGCAGTCGTATGCGCTTTGGGCTGCGCGTGCTCGGTGCCGGTCGCGCGCGCGCGGGTCAACTGGTCGGCGCGGGTGCGCATGTCGGCCCTTTGTTCCTGGGTCAATTCCTCTGGTTTCGCGCGCTCCGCGGCAAAAGCGGAAACGGTACCGAACGCAAAGGTTGAAGCAACGATCGCTGCAAGTAATTTATTCATGGCTACTCCTTGGTAATTGAACATCGACGGCCCGGTGACGGGCATGACCCTATAACGGGTGGCATGGGACCGGCGTTGACGGATGAGAAGCCGTGCGGGGAAAAACAACTGCAGGGAGAGCGTGGCGCGCGCAGCGCGCCAGGCGTCGGTCGAAAGAGTCGTCAGTTGCTTGAGGGGCTGGCGACAACCCGGCTTACAGTGCTTTGAGGTTGGATGCCGACGATTTGCCGTCGTTGCCCTTGGCGAGTTCGTATTCGACCTTCTGGCCGTCTTTCAACGTGCTCATGCCGGCTTTTTCGACGGCCGAAATGTGCACGAACACGTCTTTTGAGCCGTCATCGGCCTCGATGAATCCGAATCCCTTTGTTGCGTTAAACCATTTCACTGTTCCTGTGGCCACAAACGTCTCCTAGTGTAGTTAAATGCCAGTCTGGGCGTTATGCAGATTCAGCCTGGCAGGGGCACAGTCTACTCCTGTCCGTGCGGGGCACGCGGTCAATCTGCGCGGCCGCGGAAAATGCCGTCCGCGGGCCGCCGGCGCCGGCAAAGCGCAAAGGAACCGCTTAAAAGTGCTCACGTTAATCGTATCGACGGCCGCTTATTTCATCGCTAGCCACTACATCAAGCGGTATCTCGACGAAATGCAGGCCCCGCCGGGGTTTACGCGCAGCCTGCTGACCTTTTGCGCAGCCGTGCTGATCGCCTATGGCGTGGCGTTCGCGGTCGATTGGGCGGAAGGACTCACCGAAAAACACGCGGCCGGACCCCGAGAGTCGCCTCGCCGCCGCCGCGCCGGCCGTAACGACTTACTTCTTCACGTATTTCTGCACGCGCCAGTTGAGCGTGTCGGCGACGTAGATGTCGCCCTGCGCGGTGACCGCGAGGTAATGCGCTTCGCCGAATTCGCCGGCGGCCTTGCCCACTTTGCCGGTCATGCCGACGATGTTGCCATTCATGTCGAGCTTGATGATCTGGCCGTGGTGCCCGTTGGCAAGATAGATGAACGGCTCGGCGCCGAGGAAGAGGCCCGCGGGCGTGCCGAAATAAATCCATTCTTTTAGAAACGCGCCGTCGGCATCGAACACCTGGATGCGCTTGTTGCCGCGGTCGGCGACGTAAACCTGCCCGCGCGCGTCAATGACGATGGAATGCGGCACATTGAACTGGCCGGCGGCCGTACCCCTGCCGCCCCAGGTCTTGATGAACTTGCCGTCGCGGTCGAATTTCAGTACGCGCGAGTCGCCCTTGCCGTGACCCTGCGTCACATAAATTTCCCCGCCCGCGCCGATCGCCACGTCGTTCGGTTCGGTGAAGTGGCGCAGAAATCCGGCTTCGTGCCATTCGCCGGGCGAGCCTTTGCCGCCGAGCACCATGACGATGCGCCCCTGCGGATTCAGCTTCAGCACGATGTGCGCGCCGCCGTCGGCGATCCAGATATTGTCTTCGGCGTCGATGCGCAGGCCATGCGGACGCTCGAGCAGACCGCCGCCGAGCGCGCGCACGAATTTGCCGCCCGCGTCGAATTCCATCAGCGGCTGCGGGCCGCGATTCAAAACGAAGATATGGCCTTTCGAATTGAGCGCGACGCCCGACACCGCGCCGAAGTTGGTTCCCGCCGGCAGCTGAAAAAATTCCGCGGCAGGCGCGTAGCCCAGGTCCGGCGCATTGGCAGGCTGGGCGACGGCCGTGACCGATGCGAATGCAAATACGCAAGCGATGACTGCCTGTTTCATGCGCCGCCCTCCTTTTATTCTCCGCGTATGCCGGCGATGCGCGCGAGCTCTACCCACTTCGCCATTTCGTCGGACACATATTTGCCGAGCTCGGCCGGCGTCTTGACCTGCGGCTCGGCGCCTTCATTGACGAAACGCTTTTCAGTATCCGGCGACTGCAGCACGACCTTGATTTCCTGATTGAGGCGATTGACGATCGCCGCCGGCGTGCCGCGCGGCGCCGCCATGCCCCACCAGTTCGCCGTCTGGTAACCGGGCACGCCCGCTTCGCCGATCGTCGGCACGTTCGGCAGGATGCTGCTGCGCGCCGCGCTGCTCACCGCGAGCGCGCGCAGCTTGCCGGAGCGAATGAAGGTCGTCGTCTGGATCAGCGAGCCGAGCGTCAACTGCGTTTGTCCGGCGACCGTATCGATCAGCGCCGGCGGCCCGCCTTTGTACGGCACGTGGACGATTTGGGTCCCCGTCATGTGCTTGAAGAGTTCCATGCCGAAATGTCCATTGCTGCCCACGCCGGTCGACGCGTATCGCAACTGGTCCGGCTTCGCTTTCGCGAGCGCAATCAGCTCCTGAACGGTATTCACCGGCAGGCTCGGATTGACGACCAGCACGTTCGGGCCGACGCCGAGCATCGCCACCCACGCGAACGACTTCAGCGGATCGAACGGCAGCTTGTGGATGATCGGGTTGGTGGTGAACGACGTCGAGATGACGAGCAGCGTGTAGCCGTCGGCCGGCGCATTGGCGACGATTTCGGTGCCGATGATCGAGTTGCCGCCGACGCGATTGTCGACGATGACCTGTTTGCCCAGCCGTTCGCCAAGCCCCTGCGCGACGACGCGGCCGACGATGTCGTTGCTGCCGCCCGCGGGAAACGGCACCACCAGCCGCACAGGTCGCGCCGGATAGGTTTGCGCGAGCGCGCCGTCGCTAGCAACGGCAGCCAATGCCGACACGATTCCCGCAACCAGCATGATGCGACGCATGGTTCTCCGCTCCTGTTCTGACCTCGCGGGAAGCCGCTGCCGCGCTGAACGCGGCGCGCCCGCGCGCTGATTATTTTTTGGCGGCGCCCTTGGGTGCCACGATATCGAGGATGCCGCGCATCGCGAGGCTGTAGCCGTAGATGCCGCAGCCCGTGACCACGGCGCGGGCCACGCGCGCGATCTCGGATTCGCGGCCGCGCCGCGCCGGATTCGAAATGTGCAGCTCGATGGTCGGGAATTTCACCTGCGCGATCGCCGCCATCAGGGCCGGATGGCCGGTCGTATAGCCGGCCGGATTGATGATCGCCCCGTCGAAGCCGCGTTCGTGCGCGTCGTAAAATTTGTTGATCACCTCGCCCTCGATGTTCGAGTGGAATATCTCGACCTCGACGCCGAGCTCCGCCGCGTACTTGCGGATATGCTCGTCGTACTCGGGCAGCAGCATCGGACCGAAAACGTCGATCTGCGCCTTGCCGCGCATGTTCATGCCGGCGCCGTGCACGATCAGGACTTTGGGCATTGCGATTCCTTTGGGGTGAGAACAGCGGGTATCATGAACACCGCCGCGGCTGCAAAGAATAGCAGAATTCTATCCGTCCAATAGGGAAGGTGCGACATGTTAGAGAACGCCCGCATGCTGACCCGCTACAACGCGTGGTCCAATCGTCTGATGTATGACGCCGTCGCGGCGCTGCCCGCCGGCGAGGCGGTCAAGGAGCGCAAGAGCCTCTTCAAGAACATGGTGCATACGCTCAATCACAACTACGTGATCGATGCGATATGGCGGGCGCATCTCGAGGGCCGCGAGCACGGCTACTGCGGCGCGCAACACCGTGGACTATCCGCCGCTCGCGGAACTCAAGGAAAAGCAGCAGGCGATGGACCAGTGGTTCATCACGTGGGGCGAAGCCCAGACTGAAGCGTCGCTCGGCGAGAAAGTGGGCTTCACGCTGATCGGCGGCAACGCGGGAACGATGACGCGCTTCGAGATTTTGCAGCACGTGGTCACTCACACAAGCTATCACCGCGGTTTCGTGTGCGCGATGTTCTTCGAAGTGCCGGCGCGCCCGCCGACCATGGATCTGCCGGTATTTCTGCGCGAAGTGCCGCCGGAATAATTTGTTGCCGGTTCGGCGACAGTCATAATTTCGCAATTGACCAGCCGGGGGAGAACGGCGTAGCATCGTTTGCGTGGTGCGGTCGTGCAGTCGATTTCCGCGCTTGCCGTCTGGCCTGTTCCCGCTTCATCCCTCAATGCAGCACGACAGGAGCTCTGTCCATGACCGACCGACTCATCAAAAAAATCATCGAAGGCCAGGAAATCGTCACGGCCACTGCCGACACCACGGTCAGCGACGCGGCCAGCCTGATGCGCGACAAGCACATCGGCGCCGTAATCGTCGTCGAAAACGGCAAGCTCGCCGGCATATTTACCGAGCGCGATGCGCTGTTCCGCGTCGTCGCCGAAGGGCGCGACGTGAAAACCACCCGGCTCGCCGACGTGATGACGCGCAATCCGCAAACCGTGAAGCCGGACCAGAAATTCTCGGTCGCCCTGCACATGATGTACGGCGGCAAGTTCCGCCACGTGCCGGTCGTCGAAGACGGGCGCCCGGTCGGCATCATCTCGGCCCGCGATGCGCTCGGCCCCGAGCTCGAAGCGTTTGTCTTCGAATTGCTGCGCCAGGAGCAGGTCGAGAATATCCTCGCGTAGTCGCGACGCGCCGCCCCGTCATACCGGATTACCGCTGCATCTGCGCGCCTGGCGAACACCGGCGCGCCGCGCGGCGTTGCGCGCTGTAAAATTGCAGCTGGCGCGGCAGGCGTAAGGCAAACTGCCTGCATCCACATCAACCTCAAGGGACGAACACATCATGGCAAACAAAGTGGCGGTAGTAACCGGCGCCGGCAGCGGCATCGGCAAAGCGTCGGCGCTCGCGCTCCTGAATGCCGGCTACAGCGTCGCGCTCGCCGGCCGCCGCGCCGAACTGCTGAACCAGGCGGTCAGCGAATCCGGCGCCGGGGCACGCGCGCTCGCGGTGCCGACCGACGTGTCGAAACCCGCGGACGTCACCGCGCTGTTCGCGAAGACCAAAGAAAAATTCGGCAGCGTCGACGTGCTCTTCAACAACGCGGGCACCAACGCGCCGGGCATCCTGTTCGAAGACCTCAGCTACGAGAAGTGGCAGTCGGTCGTCGACGTCAACCTGACCGGCATGTTCCTGTGCGCGCAGGCGGCGTTCCGCATCATGAAGGCGCAGAATCCGCGCGGCGGCCGCATCATCAACAATGGCTCGATCTCGGCCCACGCGCCGCGTCCGGACTCCGCGCCGTACACGTGCACCAAGCACGCGGTGACCGGGCTCACCAAATGCATTTCGCTCGACGGCCGCAAGTACGACATCGCGTGCGGCCAGGTCGACGTCGGCAACGCCATGACCGAGCTCGCGGCGCGCATGTCGAAGGGTGTGAAGCAGGCCAACGGTGAAGTCGCCGTCGAAGCGATGATGGACGTCACGGAAGTCGCCAACGCGGTCGTTCACATGGCGAGCCTGCCGCTGTCGACCAACATCCAGTTCGTTACCATCATGGCGACCAAGATGCCGTTCGTCGGCCGCGGCTAAAGTCGCGCCGGCCCAACGCCAGCCCGGATGAAAGGCAACGGACGCATCCGCATCACCGCTGCCCGACGCTGGTTTGTTTATCTGATCGAATGCCGCGACGGTAATATTTACACCGGCATCGCCGTTGACGTCGCCGCGCGCTACGCGGCGCATCTGAAGGGCAAAGGCGCGCGCTACACGCGCTCGCACCCGCCGAAACGCCTGCTGGCGGCGATCGATTATCCCGATCGCTCGAGCGCGCTGTCCGCCGAGTATGCGGTCAAGCAGTTTTCCCCGCGGAAAAGCGCGCGTATGCGCTGCTGCTGTCGCTGGACGACTGCGGCGTGCATCCGCAGAATAAAGGCGCCGCATTGAATTTTGCTATCGCGACTTGGCGCGCTCTGCTTCGGCTTCACGCGCGTTCGAATACCGGCGGGCTATTGCGGCTTAATGCCTATCGACCTGATCAGCTTTCCCAATTTCTCGGTTTCTTTTTGGACGTGCTCGGCGAACTGCTCGGGTGTTCCGCCGACCGGGGTCAAGCTGTGAGCCATCAATGCCGGGTACACCGCCGGTGACTGCAGCGCCTTGTTGATTTCGGCATTCAGGCGTCGCGCTATATCGCGCGGAACGTCGCGCGGCACCGCGAAACCGCCCCAGGTAATCAGTTCGTAGCCGGGAATCCCCGCCTCATCGAGCGTTGGCAAATCGGGCAATACCGGTGATCGCTTGAGCGCGGTAACCCCGAGCCCGCGCAGCCTGCCGGCTCGCACCAGCGGCAGCAACGGTCCCACGTTGTCGCACATCACTTCAATCTGGCCGCCGATCAAGTCGGTAATTGCCTGTTGCGTACCCTTGTAGCCCACGTGAACGATGTTGGTGCCGGTCATGGTTTTGAATAATTCCATCGACAGGTGGGGACTCGCCCCGATGCCGGACGTTCCATAGGACAGCTTGCCGGGATTGGCGCGGGCATATTCGATCAGCTCTTTCACCGATCGCACCGGCAGGGCCGGCGCCACCGTCAACACGTTCAAGCCCGTGAGGTACAGCAACAGCGGCTGGAAATCCCGCGCAAAATCGTACGGCAGCTTCTCGTACAGGCTGGGATTCGTTGCGATGAGGTTGGAGAGATAGCCCAGCGTATAACCGTCCGGTGTCGCGCGCGCCAGCGCCTCGTAGCCGATAATGCCGCTGGCGCCGGGGCGGTTCTCAACCACGACCTGCTGGCCGATTTGCTTGCTGAGTTCGTTCGCCAGATTACGCGAGTTGATATCCGGATTGCCGCCGGGCGCGGAGGCCACGATCAGGCGGATAGGCCGCGTCGGGTATTGGGCAGCTTCCGCAACAACGATTGTCACCGTCAATGCTGCACAAATAATAAGGAGCAACTTGCGGCGACTAGCTCATTCCCGCCTCCTCTGGCAAATCTGCGCGTTTATTATGCCCCGCCATGCCATTGGCAAGAAACTGCTGCGTTATTAATACGACGCAGGCGCGAATTAGCGGTCAAGCGCAACCAGGCGGGCGCCGCCGCTCCAACTGCATGTCGCAATTGACTTTCAGGGCGGATTCGCCGACGCTCACCCCTCTGCACTTCATTCAATTCTGAAAGGAAAGTCATGGCTTCCGTCACCACCCCCTCCGGGCTCATCTACGAAGACACTCACCGTCGGCGCCGGCGCCGAAGCGGCGAGCGGCAAGAAAGTAACGGTGCACTACACCGGCTGGCTCACCGACGGCACCAAGTTCGATTCGAGCAAGGACCGCAACGATCCGTTCGAATTCAATCTGGGCCAGGGCCAGGTCATCAAGGGCTGGGACGAAGGTGTCGCCGGCATGAAGGTCGGCGGCAAGCGCAAATTGACGATCCCGCCGGCGCTCGGCTACGGCGCGCGCGGCGCGGGCGGCGTCATTCCGCCGAATGCGACGCTCGTGTTCGAAGTGGAGCTGCTCGGCGTCTGAGACGGCATTGCGATGCGGGCGTTAGTCACTGCATTCGAAGCGTTCGGCGGCGCCCGCGCGAATGCGTCCTCCGCGGCAGTCACCCGCCTGCCCGCACGCATCGGCGCGCTCGACATAGTCACCGCGCAGTTGCCGACTTCCTACGCGCGGTCCGGTGCGGCGCTGATCCGCGAGATCGAGCGCGTCAAGCCCACGCTCGTGCTGTGCGTGGGCGAAGCCGGCGAGCGCCACGAGCTCAACGTCGAGAGAGTCGCGATCAACGTGCAGGATGCGCGCCTCGCCGACAACGACGGCGCGCAGCCGATCGATGTGCCGGTGTTAAAGGATGCGCCGGCCGCCTACTTTGCCGCGCTGCCCGTCCGCGCGATCCACGACGCGCTGATCGCCGCACATTTGCCGGCGACAGTCTCCAACAGCGCAGGCACGTTCGTGTGCAATCACGTGTTCTATACGCTGATGCATTTCGCGGCGACGACGAAGTCAAAAATCAGCGGCGGGTTTCTGCACGTGCCCGCGTGGCGCGCGGACAGCACCGCACCGGCGATGACACTCGACGATATCGTGCGCGGCATTACGATCGCGCTCGAGGTCAGTGCAGCAAGCGGAAGATAAAACGTTCGTGCTGAGGTATCGAAGCATGAACGTCCAGCGCAAAGTCTCAGCCATATTCGCCCTTCTATACATCAGGGCGAACGGGTCTTAGCGTGCTAGTGCCCCGCGCCGGTCTTGAATCTCGCCGCGAGCTCGCCGTCGAATTCCCCGTCGATCAATACATACAATATGCGCACCGGCTTGCCGGAGCGATTGCTCCACGCGTGATTGGTGCCGCGCTGGATGACGACGTCGCCCGCTTTGAGCACGACATCTTCGTCGTCCAATAGCATCGTGAGCTCGCCCTCAAGCACCACCGCGTAGTCGACCGTCTGCGTGCGATGCATCATCGGGTGGCGTCCGCCGCGGCCGAACGTCGATGCCGCTTCGTTGCCCATCGCCGCGAACACCGCGCGCGCGCCTTCGGGCGAGAGGTTACGCAATTCATCCGACTCCGGCAGGATTTCCGCAATGCGGATGATCGTGCCGCGCGGCGCGGGATGAATCTGGCGCGGGCCCAGCGTCGGATCCGGCTCGACCGCGGCGATCGGCACGGGCGCGGCGCTGGTTTTCCAGATGTCCGTCGAGCGGTGACCGGGCCGCAGCGGATTGGTTTTGACCGACGGCGCGAGCTCGTCGGACAGCACGACCGCCTTGCCGTTTTTGTCATGGCCGGTGACGACGCGCCTGATAAATCCTGTCATGGGTTCCTCTCTGAAGGTGAATGTGCAGCGGCAACCGGCATTTATATTCTTATTCGATCACTTTGTCGGCGCGAACCAGAATAGAACTGGGAATTTTAACGCCCAGTGCCTGGGCGGTTTTGAGATTGATCACCAGTTCGAGCTTTGTCGGCTGTTCGACCGGCAGATCGCCGGGCTTAGCGCCGTTGAGAATCTTGTCCACATAAGCTGCGGCGCGCCGCAAGCTGACCGTCCGGTCGGGTCCGAAGCAGATGAGGCAACCGTTCTGCGCCCACTGACTTCCTTCGCAAACCGAAGGCAGCCGGTTTTTGACGGCCAGTTCGGAAAGCTCCTTGTTGTACCGGTCGGTGAAAGTACCTTGAATGATGACAATCGCGTCGGCTTTCTGCGCAACGAGGGATGCATAGGGCGACCGAAAATCGCGCGCATCACGTACCTCCGCCGGTTGCACGGCGATGCCAAGCTTTTGAGCTGCGGCCTGTAACTCCCTCGCCTCCGGTTCGTCCGAAAAACCCCGCGAACCGTGCCAGACGACTCCGAGCCGGGACAGCCCGGGAACGATTTCTTTCAACATTTCGAGGCGTTTTGCCGCGATATCGGGTGCCATGCCGGCCGATCCGGTGACGTTGCCGCCGGGGCGGGCGAGGCTTGAAACAAGTCCGGCTCTGACAAGATTGCCTGCTGCACCGACCACGATCGGAATCTTGCTGGTCGCGTCGTTAAACGTGGCGGCTAAGCCGGTGCTCGAGACGACGATCACATCGGGGTTGGACTCAATGATTTGTTTCGCGATCTGGGCGCCTCGCTCCGGTACGCCCTCGGTATAGCCGTATACGATCAAGGCGTTTCTTCCCTCGACGTAGCCGTAATCGCGCAAGCCCTGCCGGAAAGCGTCCACCATGATTTTCGTCCCGGCCGCACTCCCTTCAATCGCCACGCCAATTTTGACCGTCTTCGTCGGCTGGGCAAAACCGCCGACCGAGACCGTGAGCGCACCTGCGCCAAACGCGAGAACCAACGTGCGTCGAATATTCAAAATTCCCCCAATTGTTAAACGGCTATTCGGGTTCGATTCCCGCAATGCGCGCAGCCTCGCCCATGCGCTTGATCGAGGTCGCGACAAAGGGCGTGAATTCCGCCGACGAACTGCCGATTGGATTCAATCCGAGCTTCGCGAACCGCTCGCGCACGGCCGGGTTCGCCATCGCCGTGCGCACTTCGCTTTCGAGCTTCGCGAGCACGTCGCGCGGAATTTTGGCCGGCGCGAACAGGCCGTGCCAGCTCGCGTCGATCTGTGTCGGCGGCACACCCGCCTCGGCGAGCGTCGGCACCTCCGGCAGGAAAGGCGCGCGGGCGGGCGCGTCGTAACCAAGCGCGCGCACTTTGCCGGCTTTGATCTGCGGCAGGCCAAGCGTCGGGGTCACGAACATCACCTGCACTTCGCCCGCCATCAGCGCGGTGATTGCCGCACCGGCGCCTTTATAGGGGATGTGGACCATATTGGTGCCGGCCCGCGCATTGAACAACGCGCTCGCGAGATGAACGGTGTTGCCGATGCCCGGCGACCCGTACGAAATTTTCGCCTCCGGTTTTTTCGCGAGCGCGACGAGTTCTTTTGCCGTCTGCGCGGGCACGCCCGGATACACGACGAGAATGTGGCCGTCTGACGAGCACAAATGCGAAACGGGCGTGAAGTCCCGGACCGCGTCGAAGGGCAGCTTCTTGTAGATGCCCGGATTCACCGCGAACGAGCCGGACGTCACGAGCAGCGTATAGCCGTCGGGCGCGGCTTTGGCGACGATGTCCGCGCCTATGATGCCGTTGGCACCCGGCCGGTTGTCGACGACGAACTGCTGGCCGGTCTGCACCGCCAACTGCGCCGCAACGATGCGCGCGGTGGTGTCGGGTCCACCCGCGCCGAAGCCGACGACGATGCGTACCGGGCGCGCGGGATACGTCTGGCTCCAGCAAACGTTCGACGCGAGACAGGCGCAGACAAGCAAAAAATATTTCACGAGAGAATTTCCGGTGGCGGTGCGTCGCGCAGTATAGTCAAGTCGCACTCGAGGCGGCAAGCCGCGCCCGCGCGCTGGGCGCCCGGAAAAAAGCTATCATGTCGCCCTGCATCGATTCAGTCCGCCGGCATTTCATGTGCGGCACACAATCCGGGAGAGTTCATGAAGGTTTGCATATTCGGCGCTGGCGCCGTCGGCGGTCACATCGCAACGCGGCTCATTGCGGCAAAAGCGGACGAAATTTCGGTGGTCGCGCGCGGCGCGCAGTTGCAGGCGATCCGCACGCGCGGCCTTACGCTGCGCACCGGCGGCAAGGAAATTCACGCGAAGCCCACGGTCGCGACGGACGACGCTGCGACGTTGCCGCCGCAGGACGTCGTCGCGGTCGGCATCAAAGCGACGGCTGCGCTGCCCGCGGCCGCCGCCGCAGTCGGCAAGCTGCTCGCGCCGAATGGCTGCGCGGTGTTCATGATCAACGGCATTCCCTGGTGGTGGCGGCACGGCCTTAAAGGCCAGACCGGCACCCTGCCCCTGCTCGATCCGGAAAGCGCCTTGTGGAATCAGGTCAAGCCGGAGCGCTCCTTAGGATGTGTCGTGCACATGCCCAATGAAGTCGTCGAGCCCGGCGTCATCGTGCATACGGGCCCCTGCCACCTCGTGCTGGGCGAGCCTGACGACTCGTCGAGCGAGCGCCTGAAAGCCGTCACCGATATGTTCACGCGCGGCGGCATCGAAATAAAAGTCTCGAACGACATCCGCCGCGACGTGTGGCAGAAGCTCGCGTTGAACGCGTCAGGCAACACGCTCGCCGCGTTGACGCACTTCGATCTCGGCGGCCTCGGCACCGATCCCGGATTATGCGAACTCGCCATGAAGGTCATGCGCGAAGCGATCGCCGTCGCCGCCAGGCAGGGCTGGGACCTCACCGCGGAAATGGACGTCGAGAAACTCGCAAAACGCGGCAAGCCCGGACAACGGCCGTCGATGCTGCAGGACGTGACCGCGGGCCGCGCAATCGAAGTCGAAGCGCTGATCGGCCAGATCCAGGCGTTCGGGCGCGAACTGAAAATCCCGACGCCCAACATCGACGTCATCGTGCCGCTGCTGCGCGGATTGGATAAGTCGATTCGCGGGGCTTGAGTCATCCAATGCTAAGGCTATGGGGACGCCCGACCTCCGGGCGCACGCAGAAAGTCTTGTGGACGCTCGCCGAAATCGGGCTCGAGTTCGAGTTCATCATGGCGAGCGGCGTGATGGGGCCCGGCGGCCACGTGTCCAAAGGCAACCAGCCGTACGGGCTCGTCGACACGCCCGAGTACCCGCGCGAAGAATCCGAACGGCCGCGTGCCGACGATAGACGACGACGGGTTCGTGCTGTGGGAATCGAATTCGATCGTGCGCTACCTGGCGATGCAGTACGCGCCGGATCTGCTCTACGGCAACGACATCAAGACCTTCGCGTCCGCGAGCCGGTGGGCCGACTGGGAAAACAACGAACTCCTGCCGCCGCAGCACAACATGGCGATGCACCTGATCCGGCTGCCGGAACACAAACGCGATCCGAAAGTGCTCGCCGATGCCTGCGAAAAATTCGCGCGCGCCATCCGCATCGCCGACGACCAGCTCGGCCGCACGCGCTACATCGCGGGCGACCGCTTCACTTATGGGGACATTCCGTTAGGGCTGCGCGTGCATCGCTGGCACGTGCTCGGGCTCGCGCAGGAAACGCCGCCGAACATCGCGCGCTGGTATACGGAGATCAAGGCGCGGCCCGCGTTCAATGTTTACACCGCGGATCCGGCGCATCACCTCGAGGGGTAATGTAGCTCCTTCCCCCTCGACGGGGGAAGGCCGGGATGGGGGTGAAAGCCTTGTGAGTCATCCGCGATTCTCACCCCCACCCTAACCCTCCCCCGTCAAGGGGGAGGGAATATTTTTCTTAGCTCGACTTCCGATTCGCTTCCTTGATGATCGCCTTGCGATTGCTGCGGCCGAGAATCTTGTTGTGTCGCGCCTGCACCGCGTTCACCGACTGCGTGCCGCACTTCGTGCATTCGGACTGCATGACGCCCGACGCTTCGACTTTCGCGCGGCGGAATGCCGTGGTGTCGACCACGACGGTGTTTTCCTTCAACGATTCCTCGCCGCATTTCCAGCAGGTGAGATCGGTCATGACTTTGGTTGCTGCGATTTGCTGTTCCATGTTGGTTCCTTCGTTCAATAGATGAGCCGGCGGCACGCCATCGGCAGCCGGCGATAAATAAACCAGAATCACTCAATGGCAATCCGGCGCTTAATGCGCGCGCGGTGCCGCTGCGATAAGATGACGAACTCGGGAAAAACAGCGGGCGGTGCGTGGTTGAAACGAGTGCCGCCCGTCTGGATGACCAGGATAAGTGGTATGGCGGGCCGGACTTTACCCCACTCCCCCGGCCCCGAATTGCGCAAAGAATTCCCATGGAGAACACATTGAAACCAGCACGCTCGTTGACTGCCGTTGCGGCGGCCGCTCTTGCCCTGATGGGCGCGACCAGCGCCTGGAGCCAGGCTTACCCCAGCAAGCCGATTAAACTGATATCGCCCTACCCGCCCGGCGGCGGAACCGACGCGGCGGCCCGCATCATCGCGCAGGCCCTCGGCGACCAGATGGGCCAGCAGATCGTCGTCGACACGCGCGGCGGCGCCAGCGGACTCATCGGCACCGAGCTTGCCGCCAAATCCGCGCCCGACGGCTACACGATAGTGCTCGGCAATGTCGCGCCGCTAGCGATCCTGCCCGCGGCAACGCCCAAGCTGCCCTACGATCCGTTGCGCGACTTCAGCCCGATCAGCCTGGTTGCCTTGTCCGATTACGTGCTGACCGTGCATCCGTCGCTGCCGGTCAAGACGGTGAAGGAATTGTTGGCGCTCGCGAAAGCGAATCCGGACAAGCTGACTTACGCGTCGAGCGGCAACCTCGGCGCGCCGCATCTGGCGGGCGAACTCATGAACCTGCTCGGCAAAGTCAAAACCGTGCACATTCCTTATAAGGGCAACGGGCCCGCCGCGATCGCGGTGATGTCGGGCGAATCGACGATGATGTTCGGCACCGGCCCGTCGGTCGTGCCGCACGCGCATTCCGGCAAGTTGCGCATGCTCGCGACCACCGGTCCGAAGCGCTCGCTGGAGAACCTGCCCGCGATGAACGAACTGCTGCCCGGCTACGACGTCACGCAATGGTACGGGCTCCTGCTGCCGGCCGGCGCACCGAAAGAAATCGTCGAGCGCCTGAACAAGGAAATCGCGCGCGCGCTCGCCAATCCGAAAATCCGCGAACTGTATGTCAATCTCGGCACCCAGCCGCTCAGCAACACGCCGGACGAATTCGCCACTTTCATCCGGAACGAGAAAGACAAGTGGAGCAAAGTGATCAAGACCGCGAACATCAAAGCGGATTAACAATAATGCGTCCTTCCCCCGCCTGCGAGGGAAGGCTTGGGGACCGGGGGCGAATGTATTTCGTCATTCCGGCGCACGCCGGAATCCAGACTATTGAATGCCCTGGATTGCGGCGTGCGCCACAATGACGAGTGAACAGGAGCAACGCTTGACCGAAGCCGTAGACGAATTCGAATTCTTCCTCGACAAGCACTGGTCGGACGGCCTGCCCGTCGTCACGCCGACTGAGGCGCGCGTCGCGCGCATGCTGAAGGCGACCCGGCGCGATCCCAACGAAGTCGTCGGTTTGATACCGCCCGCAATGGAGCCGGCGACCGTGCGCACCGTCGCAATTCACGCGCTGATGGCAGGCTGCAAGCCTGAATATCTGCCGGTCGTGCTTGGCGGGCTCACGCAAATGCTGCGCGAGGAATTCAATCTGAACGGCGTGCAGGGCACGATGCACGGCGTCGCTCCGCTGATGATCGTGAACGGCCCCTACGCGAAAAAGATCGGCATCCACGGCGGCAACGGCTGCTTCGGCCCGGGTTTTCGCGCAAACGCGTCGATCGGCCGCGCGATCCGGTTGATGCTGCTGAATCTCGGCGGCGGAATCCCCGGTGTCGGTTCGGCGACGGTGTTCTCGACTCCATTACGCTACACCGCGTGCTTGACGGAGAACACCGAACGCAGTCCGTGGGAAACGCTCGCGGTCTCGCGCGGCTACTCGCCCGACGACGACGTGATCACATGCGCGATGGTCGAAAGCCCGCGCCTCTGCTATGACGACGTGAGCCAGGAACCCGAGCGCCTCCTGACCGGCATCGCCGACTCGATGGCCGCGATGAGCTCGTGGAACATGCACGTGCGCTCCGACATGGTGGTGGCGATGGGGCCCGAACAGGCGACGATTTGCGCGAGCGCGGGATTGAGCCGCGCCGACGTCCATCGCAAGTTAATCGAGATGGCGCAGCGCAAAGTCGGCGACCTGAAGCGCGGCGGCAACTGGCGGCGCGAGCGCGCGCTGAAAATCAACATCGATCCCGATGATGACGACGCGCATGGTGCCGGTGATCAAAGACCCGCGCGATCTGCACCTGATCGTCGCCGGCGGCTGGGGCCCGCTCACCGCCGTGTGCCACGGCTGGGGCGGCGGCAGCCGGGCGGTGCATGGAAAGTACGAAATCTAAACATGGACGTAAGCCCGCGTCTTGTCAGATCTCCTCCCCCCTTGCGGGGGAGGATTAAGGTGGGGGGTGGCATGCGTTGCGTTCCGAAGTCGTCATCCCCCCATCCCGGCCTTCCCCCGCAAGGGGGGAAGGAGCATATTGATTGCAGGGAGCAATGCAATTGACCGAAGCAGTAGACGAATTCGAATTCTTCCTCGACAAGCAATGGTCGGACGGCCTGCCGGTCGTCACGCCGACGGAAGAGCGCGTCGCGCGCATGCTGAAGGCGACGAAGCGCGATCCCGACGAGCTGATCGGCCGCATTCCGCCGATGATGGAGCCGGCGACGGTGCGCACGGTCGCGATCCACGCGCTGATGGCGGGGTGCAAGCCCGAATATCTGCCCGTCGTCCTCGGCGCATTGCCGCTGATGCTGCGCGAAGAATTCAACATGAACGGCGTCCAGGGCACGATGCATGGCGTGGCGCCGCTGATGATCGTCAACGGCCCGTATGCGCAAAAAATCGGCATCCACGGCGGCAACGGCTGCTTCGGACCCGGCTTCCGCGCGAACGCGGCTATCGGCCGCGCGATCCGGCTCATGATGATGAACCTCGGCGGTGGCATCGCCGGCATCGCGTCCGCCACGATATTCGCGACACCGATGCGCTACACCGCATGCATCACCGAGAACATCGAGCGCTCGCCATGGGAAAGTCTCGCGGTGTCGAAAGGCTACGCGCCCGACGCCAACGTGATCACGTGCGCGATGGTGGAAAGCCCCAAGCTCTGCTTCGACGACGTAAGCCAGGAACCGCAGCGCCTCTTGACCGGCATCGCCGACGGCATGACCGGCATGGGCTCGTGGAACATGCACGCGCGCTCGGACATGGTCGTCGCGATGGGACCGCAGCACGCGGCGATCTGCGCGAACGGCGGGCTCTCGCGCGCCGACGTGCACCGCAAGCTGTGTGAGATGGCCGGGCGCAAAGTGCGCGATCTCAAAGGCGGCGGCAACTGGCGGCGCGAGCGCGCGCTGCAATTCCCGATCAAAGTCGATCCCGACGACGACGATTGCTTCATCCCTGCAATCAAGGATCCGCAGGACCTGCAGCTCATCGTCGCCGGCGGCTGGGGCCCGTGCACCGCGATCTGCCATGGCTGGAGCGGCGGCAGCCGCGCAGTTCACGGCGAATACTCGGTTTAATCCATTAGCCGCAGATAAACGCGGATGAACGCAGATGAAATGCACTAACATCATGCATCGAATCGTTGAAGCATTTGATCTTATCCGCGTGTATCTGCACGTTTATCCGCGGCTACGATTTGCTCTAAATAAAGGAACAACCATGGCCAATGATCTTCCGTTCATCGACCCGACCGCGGGCGGCGGCAAGGCGCGCATTGCATTAGCGCCGCGCCCGATGGACCTCGCGGGCAAAACCGTCGGGCTGCTCGACAACACCAAGGAACAGGGCGACGTGATACTCGAGACAGTCGCCGCCGCGCTGCGCGAGCGCTTCGGCGTCGCGAAAGTCATCATTCGCCGCAAAGAGCATTACTCGAAGCCCGCGACCGACGAGCTGATCGCCGAGATGGCGAAGGAAGTGCAGGTGGCCGTCGCCGCCGTCGGCGGATGAGGGTCCTGCACGTTGTGCAGTGTGCACGACACCATCGAATTCGAAAAACGCGGCATCCCCGCGACGACCATCATCACGACCGCTTTCACCAACGCAGCCGTATTCCAGTTCCGCGCCAAAGGCATGGACGGGCATCCGTACATCGAGCTGCCGCACCCGGTGAGCAATCTCAAGCCCGAGGAGATGCGCGAGGTGACGTTGAAATACGTCGATCAGCTGGTGAAGCAGCTGACGGCCTAATATCCGGCGGGACAGCTTCTCGCGCGCGGGAACGACAAGGTAATAAAGCACATTGCCGGCCCTTTGCGCCCCCCGCCGTCAACCGGGTTTATGACGTCGGCAAACTGGGTTACCCTGTGACCCCCGGCTGGCGCTGGCCCGCGCGCATGAACCATTTGCGCGCCGGAATTGTCTTAGCGCTTGCCGCACCAGCAGCCTGAAAAGGGATTTGCGCTCAAGGACTTGAAGCTTTAGCCGTACGCCAGCCAAGGTCCGCGGCGCAGTGCCCCGTCCGTTACATTTTCGGAAGATGCGATATGGATTTGAACGAAAGACCGGATGCCGACGAAAAATACGAGCGGATGGCGCAAATCGCCAGGTCGTTCAGCCCGAGCGCGCCGATCGACCGCAGATCGTTCGCCGGTCGCGAGTCTCAGATTAACGACATCATCAATGCATGCTCGCAGCGCGGCCAGCACGTCGTGATATTCGGCGAGCGCGGCGCGGGCAAAACCTCTCTTGCGAACGCCCTGGTCCATATCATGGGCAATCAGATTCGCGACCCCGTCGTGCGGGTCTATCAACTGCGATCAAACCACGACCTTTGCCTCTTTGTGGAAGGCGATCTTCTCGGAAATACAAGTCACCAGAACTGCGTCCACCTTCGGGAGCAGGGGCGCATCGGGTGTCGAGGGCACGCTCGCGCAGTTCCTGCCCGAAAACGTAACGCCCGACGCAGTCCGGTCGATCCTGCAGAAGCGCGACCGGCTTTTGATCATCATCGATGAAATCGACCGGATCAAGGACAAAGCAACGACCACCCTCCTCGCCGATACGATCAAGAGCCTGTCGGATCACTCGGTCGACGTAACGCTCGTTCTCGTGGGCGTCGCCGAGTCGGTCGATACGCTGATTGCCGAGCACGAATCGGTGCAGCGGGCGCTGATTCAAGTGCATATGCCGAGAATGGCGCACGCCGAGCTCCATGAAATTATCGACAATGGTCTCGAGGCTGCCGGCATGACTATCGAGCCCATTGCAAAACAGCGGATCATTAAATTGTCGCAAGGCCTGCCGCACTATACGCATCTGCTTGGCTTGCATTCAGCGCAGGCGGCCGCGGCCGAGGACCGCCGCAACATCACCATTGACGATACCCATCAGGCGCTGCAGAAAACGCTCGTACATGCGCAGCAAAGCATCGCGCACGATTATCACCGAGCTACATCTGGTACGAGAGTGACCCGTTATCCCCAGGTCCTCCTGGCGTGCGCTCTGGCCAACACCGATGAGCACGGTTACTTCACCTCCGCCGATTTAACGACGCCGATGAGCGTGATGATGGGAAAAGCCTGTTACACGTCCTCGTTTTCCCAGCACCTGAATGGTCTCTGCGAAAACAGGCGCGGCCCCGCACTACAAAGAGTCGGCGAACCCGGTGCGTACAAATACAAAATTCAAGAATGCAATATTGCGGCCCTATGTGATCATGAAGGGCCTGGAAACCAAGCTGATTTCCGAAGAGCAGATGACGCAGCTCGCAGCCTGAGTTGGTCTGAGTTGTTTCTTTAACGCGTCATTTCGGCGTAGCCGGAATCCAGGGATCGCTTAATAATTTTTGACTAATTCTCCGGGTCTGCCACCCGGAGATTTAGGCATGAAAATTACCCGCCACCCGCGGTCCTGGATTCCGGCGTACGCCGGAATGACGGGCTATAGCCCCGGGGTCTGCACCTGGAAAATTGATCCCGCTGGTCAGCGGAACCGCCCGCCGGAACGGTAAACAAACGAAGGCTTCTTCTTCACGGCGGGTGCGGGTGCCGCAGGCGCGTGCGTCCCGCTTTTCGCTGCGGCCGCAGGCTTGGCATGATGCGCGGGCGCGGCAGGATGATTCGGCCGGCCATGCTGCGGCTTACCGCTCGAATCATTTGGATGCCGCGGTCGTGACTGCTGAGACTTCTGCGCACCGCGCCCCTGGTTATGCCCGCCGCCGGACTTGCCGCGCGGTTGCTGGCGCTGTCCGCCGTTGTTGCGTTGCTGGCCGCGGCCCTGCCGCTGCAGTATCGGTTCGGCCCTCGCGTGCGGGTCCGGCGTAAAGCCTGCAATCACTTCCTTGGGAATGTCGCGCTTGATCAGGCGCTCGATGTCGCGCAGAAACTCGTGCTCGTCGACGCATACCAGCGAGATCGCCTCGCCGGTCGAGCCTGCGCGGCCGGTGCGGCCGATGCGGTGCACGTAATCCTCGGGGACGTTCGGCAGGTCGTAGTTGACCACGTGCGGCAGCTGATCGATGTCGATGCCGCGCGCGGCGATGTCGGTCGCGCATAGCACCTGGAGGTCGCCTGTCTTGAACTCGGCGAGCGCGCGCGTGCGCGCGCCCTGGCTCTTGTTGCCGTGGATCGCCAGCGCGGTGATGCCGTCCCTATTGAGCTGCTCGGCCAGCCGGTCGGCGCCATGCTTGGTGCGCGTGAACACCAGCACCTGGTGCCAGTTGTTCGTTTTGATCAAATGGGAGAGCAGCTCGCGCTTGCGATCGCGGTCGACCGGGTGGATTTTCTGGCTGATGATTTCCACCGTCGAGTTGCGACGCGCGACTTCGATCATCGCCGGCGCATTGAGCAGGCCGTCGGCGAGCTCTTTGATCTCCGTCGAGAAGGTCGCGGAGAACAAGCAGGTTCTGCCGGCGCTTGGGCAGGAACGCGAGGATGCGCTTGATGTCGCGGATAAAGCCCATGTCGAGCATGCGGTCGGCTTCGTCGAGCACCAGTATCTCGACATGCGAGAGATCGACGGCGCGCTGCTGCTGGAGATCGAGCAGGCGTCCGGGTGTGGCGACGAGGATGTCGACGCCGCGCTTCAGTTTGATCATTTGCGGATTGATGCCGACGCCGCCGTAAACGACGGTCGACGACCGCTTCGAGTATTTGCCGTAAACGCGAACGCTCTCTTCGATCTGCGCGGCGAGTTCGCGCGTCGGCGCCAGGATCAGGACACGGACGGGCTTGCGCCCGCTCGCCGTCGTGGCGCCCGCGCGCGTCGACAATAGTTGCAGGATCGGCAGCACGAAACCGGCGGTTTTGCCGGTGCCGGTCTGCGCGCCGGCCAGCAGATCGCCGCCGCCGAGCACGGCCGGGATCGCCTGGATTTGAATGGGTGTGGGGATGGTATAGCCATGTTCGGCAACCGCGCGTACGAGATCGGCGGACAAGCCGAGATTTGCAAAGGGCATTTGGATTTCCAAAAAAACGGACGGCCCGTCACTTTATAAAAGTGCCAGTCACGGGCTGATGATGAGAAAGTGTCGGAACCGACAGCGGCAGGGGACTGGTCAACTAGGCCGCGTGGGGCGGAGTATAACAGGCCGAATCATGAGGGGCGGCTACTTTTGCTGCTGCTGCCGCTGTTTTGCAGAAATTCTGCTATACTGCAAGGAATGAAAGCCAATGTCACAATCACCAGTCGCGGCGTGATTACGCTGCCCGCCAAACTGCGCCAGGCGCTCGGACTAAAAGCGGAAGATCATCTGATCGCGGAAACGACGCCGGAGGGACTGCTGCTGCGTCCGGCCATCACGCTTCCAGTCGAGCTATATACGCCTCAGCGCGTGCGCGAGTTCGACCTTGCCGAGCAGGAGCTGGCCGCCTATCTCGGAACCAAATCGACGACGGGCAAACGCCCGGCGCGGCCGAAGCGCAAAACCTCCCGCTAGACCGCGGGCACCGCCATGCGGGTGTTTCTCGATGCAAACATCCTCTTCTCTGCGGCGAAATCTGACGGCGCAGTCCGCGAATTACTGCATTTGTTGCTCGAGCACGGACATGATTGCAGAGTTGACGAATACGTCGTGAATGAAGCGCGCCGGAATCTCGCCGCGAAAGAGCCGCCTGCATTGACCCAACTCGACGCTTTGCTCAAGCACCTCCATGTGAGCCCCGCACAGGCGCCCGGCCCTGAATTACGCCTGGTCAACTGGCTTCCGGAAAAAGACCGCGCCGTCCTTGCCGCGGCAATCCGTCTGCGCTGTAATGCGCTGGTCACCGGCGATCACACGCACTTTGGCGCCGGTTATGGCCGGATATTCGCCGGTGTGACTATCTATTCGCCTCGAGCATTAGCTGAAGAGCTCTTTTAGAGTTTCGACGTACCTCACCTTCACGGCGTCACTCTCATTTCGTCACCCATATCTCGTCACCCTCACCTCGTCACCTTCCGATGCCTACTCCTGCCTGATATTCCCTTCCTTCAGTACTTTCGCCCACTTATCGAATTCGGCAAGAACTTCCGCGCGCAGTGCATCGGGCGTGCTCCCGCTGACTTCGATGCCGAGCGCCGCGAGCCGCGCCTTCAGATCGGGGTCAAGCAGCACCGCGACCGTTTCACGATTCAAGCGCGCAACGATTTCTTTCGGCGTGCCGGCCGGCGCGTAAAGCGCGTAGTCCGTGTTCGACTGAAATCCGGGCACGCCGGCTTCGCTGATGGTCGGCACGTCCGGCAATTGCGCCGAGCGCTGGGGGTTTGCCACGGCGAGTGCGCGCAGGCGGCCCGTTTTGATGTGCGGCAGATGCGCCGGCATGCTGTCAATCGCCATCGATACTCGTCCCTCGATCAGGTCTGGCAGCATGAGCGCCGAGCCTTTGTACGGAACGTGCACGATATCGATGCCCGCCCTCTGCTTGAACATCTCGCCGGTGAGATGAATATTCGAGCCGGTGCCGGAAGAAGCGAAAGTCAGTTGGCCCGGTTTCGCCTTGGCCAATGCGATCAGTTCCTTGACCGACGTGACGCCGAGGCTGGGCGCTACAACCATGACGATGGTGCCGTAGCCGATCTTGCTGATAGGAGCTAGATCGCGGCGCATGTCATAGCCCTTGCGGTAGTAAATCTGCGCGATCAATGCCGCACCGATTGGCCCGATCAGCAGCGTGTAGCCATCGGGCGGGCTTTTCACCGCGAGCTCGGTGCCGATCGTAGTGCCGGCGCCGGGCCGGTTATCGACCACCAATGACTGCCCAAGGCGCGTACTGAGTCGTTCGCTCATGGCGCGCGCGACGATATCGACGCCGCCGCCGGGTGGAAAAGCGGCAATGACACGAATGGGCTTGGTCGGATATGCGTCAGGGGCCGCGGCGGCAATTACGCTGCCTGCCGTGGTCAATAGTGCGGAGCCGATCGCAGCGGCGAGTTTGTACATTGGAATTTTCCTCGCTGATGATTAGGGGCGATGATTTTGATTATTTTAGCCCGATGGCAAACCGGAGGCTCTTCATCATTCGCCTGTCATTCCGGCGTACGCCGGAATGACGAGATCAGCCGCGGCGTCTGCCACCCGCAAAATTACCATTGCTGCATTTCAATCCTGTTCGCCCTGATCACCCTCTCCCACTTGGCGACTTCGCTCTTCAGGTGCTCGCCGAAGCGTTCGGGCGTGCTGCCCACCGGCTCGGCGCCTATGCCCATGAGGCGCTCTTTCACGTCGGGCAGATTCAGAATGCGCGCGATCTCCTGCTGCAGCTTCAGCACGACAGCCCGCGGCGTGCCCGCGGGCGCCATCACGCCGTATTCGTTGGTCACGTCGTAGCCCGGCACGCCGGCCTCCTCCAGCGTCGGCAGAGACGGAATCGCCGTTGAGCGCCTTGCCGAGCTGACCGCGAGCGCGTGCACGCGGCCGCTGCGGATATGCGGTATGCCGACCGGCGTGGCCGCGAACGTGAGATCGGTTTCGCCGCCCAGGGTCGCGGCGACCGACGGCGCGCCGCCCTTATAGGGAATATGCGTCATCTTCACATTGGCGAGCGTGTTCAATAGCTCGCCCGCCATGTGCGTAATGCCGCCGAAGCCGCTCGATGCGTAGTTGATGCGGCCGGGCTTCAGGCGCGCTTCCGCCAGCAGCTCCTTGACGCTGCGCGCGGGGACCGAAGGGTGGACGATCAGGATCATGGGCACCGACGACGTCTGCGTCACCGGCGCAAACGCCTGGAGAAAATCATACGGCAGGCTCTTGTAGATGCTCGGATGAATCGTGAAGTTGGTCGTATACATCAGCAGCGTGTAGCCGTCCGGCGGCGACTTGGCGGCGATCTCCGCGCCGATGATGCCCTGCGCGCCGGCGCGGCTGTCGATGACCCACGTCTGGCCCTGGCTCTCAAGGAACTTCGGCGCGATCGTGCGCGCGACGATATCGGTGCCGCCGCCGGGCGGATAACCGTCGATGACGCGGATGGGCTTTGCCGGATAGTTCTGCGCGTGCACGCACGCGACACTGCCGAGCGCAAAGACGATGGAATAGAAAAATTCCGTACGCATCAGTCGATTTGCTTTGACATAGTCAGATGCGCGGCGCGCGCATGTGCCAGTCGGTGACGCGTTGATACGCATCGCCGACCTGGAACAGCAGGGCTTCGGAAAACGGACGGCCCATGAGCTGAAATGCCGCCGGCAGTCCGTTGGCGGTAAAGCCCGCCGGGATGCTCAGCGCGGGAATGCCGAGGAAATTCGCCGGCCGGTTATTGCGCGTGAGCCGGCGGATCATCGGCTGCACGTCGCCCGCCTGCCGGGGCGTCGTTTCCTCGATCGTCGGCACGGGCATCGGCATGACCGGCGCGTGCAGCACGTCCACCTTGCCGAAGACTGCCGCGATGAATTCTTCGGTGAGGCGCGGCCGCGCATTCAGCGCCTGCAGATAAACGGTCGCCGGCAGATGAAAGCCGGGCTCCGTGCGCGCGAGCATCATCAGCGAGTAGTCCTGCGGCCGCTCGCGCATCCAGCGTCCGTGGATCGCCGCCGACTCGGCCTGCGTGACCGCATTCGACAGCTCGAACAGGCGCTGCGGATCGGGCACCTCGAGCTCGACGATGCGCGCGCCGAGCGCCTTCAGCACGTCGAGGCTGGCGGTCATGCAGCTGCGGACGTCGGCCGACGACTCTTCGTAATAGTGATTGAGCGGCACGCCGATCTTCAACCCGCGGATTTTGCCGGTGAGCGCCTTCTCGTAGTCGGGGACTTTTTCCGTGCTGCACGTCGGGTCATTGGCGTCCGCGCCGGCGATGATCTTCATGAGCCGCGCGCAATCGCGCACAGTGCGCGCGAGCGGACCGACCGTATCGAGCGACCACGAGCGCGGCATGATGCCGTGCCGGCTGATCCTTCCGTAAGTCGGCTTCAAGCCGACGACGCCGTTGGCAGCGGCGGGCAGACGCACCGAGCCGCCCGTATCGGACCCGAGAGACCCATAGCACGCGCGCGCGGCGACGGCGACGCCCGAGCCGCTCGACGAACCGCCGGTAATGTGGTCGGTGTTCCACGGGTTGCGGCAATGCCCGAAGTGATCGTTGTGCCCGGTGGGATTGGCGGCAAACTCCGCCATGTTGAGATTGCCGAGCCACACCGCGCCGGCGCGTTGAATGCGCTCGACGACCGTTGCGGTGATACCGGGCCGGTAGTCGCGCAGAATCTTCGAGCCACCTGTCGTGATGCGCCCCTTGCGGTAGTACATATCTTTGTGGGCAAGCGGCACACCGTGCAGCGGCCCCAAGCGCGCCGACTTGGCGCGCATCCGGTCGGCAGCGCGCGCCGCCTTCAGCGCCTCGTCATCCTCGAATGAAATGACGCAATTGGTCTTCGGCTGGATATGGTGAAGGCGCTCGAGGCAGGCGCGCGTCGCCTCTACCGAAGACAATTTCTTCGTGCGGATCGCGGCCGCGACTTCCGCGAGCGACAGCGACAGGATATCGCTCATGCGCGCGGCTTCACGGCGAGGCGCGCGAGCACCGACGTGAAGCGGGAGGGCTCCTCGTTGAAGTCGGCGTCCCGCGAGACTTCAGTGGCGGCGTCGCATACGCGCTGCACGTCCGTTGCGAGCTCGCCCGCGCGTTTTGCGTCGAGCTTCACGTCAAGCCGCTGCGCCGCTTCAAGCGTAATGAGATCGGGCTGGATCCGGGCTGTCATCGTCTTCCTCTACTCGGGGCGGATGCCGGCGTCGCGCACGACCTTGCCCCATTTGTCGTAATCGGCCTTCATGAACGCCGCGAGTTCGGCCGGCGTGCCGCCGAGGCCCTTCGCGCCCTGCGCGGCGAAGCTCGCCTTCACGTCGTCATCGTTGAGCGCCGCGGTGAAATCGCGATTGAGCTTCGCCACCACGTCCGGCGCGATTCCCACCGGGCCGAGAATCGCCCAGCGCTGCACCGACTCGAATCCGGGCAACGTCTCGGCAATCGTCGGCAGTTCTTTGACAGTGTCGACGCGGGTCGGATTGCCCACCGCGAGCGCGCGCAGCCGGCCCGCTTTTACCTGCGGCAAGGTGGTCGGAATCGACGCAAAGAGCATCGAGGCCTGGCCGGTAAGGACGCCGAGCACCGCCGGCGGGCCGCCGTTGTATGGCACATGCACGATCGTGACGCCCGCCTGCAGCTTGAAGAGCTCGCCCGTGAGATGGCTCAGCGTGCCGAAACCGTTGGAAGCGAAGTTGAGCTGGCCGGAGTGCGATTTGGCGAGCGCAATGAGCTCCCTGACCGAGCGCGCAGGCACCGACGGATGCACGACGAGCAAATTCGCCGCCGATGCGAACATCAGGACCGGGCTGAAGTCGGTCAGCGAATCGTAAAGCGGCTTTTTGTTGATATGCGGAATGATCGAGAGCGTATCGAGCGAGCTCAAGACCAACGTGTAGCCGTCGGGAGCCGACCGCGCTACGAAATTGTTGCCGATCATGCCTGCCGCGCCCGGGCGGTTGTCGACCACCACCTGCTGGTTCCAGGCGACGCCAAGCTTCTGGCCGATCGTGCGCGCAAAGATGTCGGTGCCGCCGCCCGCCGGGAACGGCGCTACGATGCGCACCGGCTTGGCGGGAAAGGATTGCGCTGCGGCCACCGCCGCGAACGCCGAAGCCACGACAACCAGCGCGACCGCACGTAGGCTCATCAACACTCCCTCGAATCCGCCAAAAAAAGCGTGGCGCAGGACACTCTATGGATTCAAGCGATGATACAGGATAGGGATCTGCCACCCGGAGATTAAGGAGACTTTTGCTTAAGTCTGCAATCGTTCGCCCTGATGTATAGAAGGGTGAACGGACTCGTGCGATGAGCGCGAGGTTCGTGCTTCTATACATCAGCACGAACGGCCTTAATCAGAGCGTCCTCAAAGCAAAAATAATACTCAGCCCCCCGGGTCTGCCACCGGGTCCTGGCGGCGCGTTCCTAATCCGCTTTGATCCCCGCTTCCTTCACGATCTTTGCATACCGCGCCGTCTCCGCGCGGATGTGCGCAGTGAACTGCTCGGGCGTGGAAGGAGAGGCATAGAGGCCTTGCGAGAGAAGCTTGCCCTGTATCTCCGGCAATTTCAGCACGCGCCCGGTGTCGGCACTGATCTTCGCAACGACGTCTGCGGGGGTGGCGCCCGGCGCAGAAAATCCCCACCACGTGATCACTACATAATCCGGATATCCGGATTCAGCCACCGTCGGCACGTTTTTCATCGCGGGATCGCGCTCGCGCGAGGTGACGGCCAGCGCGCGGAGTTTCCCGGCCTCGACGTGTGTAGCAACCTCCTGGATATTGGCGATGCAGACGCCGACGTGGCCGCCGAGCACGGCGAGCACCGCCGGCGCGCCGCCCGCGAAAGGCACGTAGCCCATGTCGATCTTCGTCGCCGCCTTGAGCATCTCGCCCGCGACGTGCTGAGTGGCGCCCGGCCCGACTGCGGAGTAGTTGAGAACGCCCGGCCGCGCGCGGGCGAGCGCGATGAACTCCGCGAAGTTTTTGGCCGGCACGGACGGATGCACGACGAGCACGTTCGGCGACGTCACAAGCTGCGTGACCGGCGCGAAGTCCTTGCTGCTGTCGTACGGCAGGTTCGACCGCATGCTCGAATTGATGGTGAAACTGTTCGCCATGACGAGGAGCGTGTAGCCATCCGCCGGCGCGCGCGCGACGAACTGGGTGCCGATCACGGTGGCGGCGCCCGGCCGGTTTTCCACTATGACCTGCTGGCTCCAGCTCTCCGAGAGTTTCTGCCCGATCATCCGGGAAAAGAAGTCGGCGCTGCCGCCGGCAGGAAACGGCACGATGATGCGCACCGGCTTGGTTGGAAAGTTCTGTGCGTTGACCGCTCCGGCAAATAAGAATGCAAGCAGCAACGCGAGTCCAGCTTGATGGTCTCAACATCGGCATTTGTCTCCTCCTCATGCCAGCGGCATTCCGGCAGAAAGAAAATTCGCTCTGCCCTTTTTCTTGTCCCGACACTCTATCGACTGACTATCTTGCGGTCAATCGCGCGAGCTTACTTTCATTCTTCCCTTCAAGTGGAAAACCCGATGGAATGCATTCGGCGTGCGCTTGACCACCCCGCTTCACTAACTTAGAGTGCCTGACAGAATGAAACGCGATGCGCTGTCACGATGGTGGCTCAGAACGCGAAGCAAGACATGCGACTTAGTCGTTCCGAAGCACGCTTAACCTCCCGATCGGGTTAGTACGGAAATATTCGGTCAGCACACATTCTCCACGTCGAGGAATCACATTGGGCGAACTCGTGCTGGCAAACCTGAGCCGTAAATTCGGCGCCGTCGAAGCGGTCAAAGATGTGTCGCTTTCTATTCACGACGGCGAGTTCGTGGTGTTTCTCGGACCCTCCGGCTGCGGCAAGACCACTACGCTGCGTATGATCGCCGGCTTGGAGGAAATCACCAGCGGGGAAATCCATCTTGACGGCCGGCGCTTGAATGACATCCTGCCGGCGGAGCGCGACATCGCGATGGTGTTTCAAAACTACGCGCTGTATCCGCACATGACTGTCTACAAGAACATGGCCTTCGGCTTGAAGATGCGGGGCGTTACGCGAGCGGATACCAAGGCGCGCGTCACGCGCGCAGCCGATATTCTCGCGATTTCGCATCTGCTCGACCGCTACCCCAGAGCACTTTCGGGCGGCCAGCGCCAGCGCGTTGCGGTGGGACGCGCGATTGTCCGCGATCCCCGCGTGTTTCTCTTCGATGAGCCGCTATCGAATCTGGATGCGAAGCTGCGTGCCCAGACCCGGCTGGAATTGATCAAGCTCCACCGGCAACTCGCAGCTACGTCGGTCTATGTCACGCACGACCAGATCGAGGCGATGACGATGGGCGACCGGATCGTCATCATGCTCGATGGCTCGGTCCAGCAGGTCGGCGCGCCGATGGACATTTACCAGAAGCCGGCCAATCGGTTCGTTGCCGGCTTTATCGGGAGCCCGCCGATGAACTTCCTGACAGCGCGTTTGGTGTCGGAGGGTGGTCAGCTGGAAGCGAGAGGACAAGGCTTGCGGATTTCTATTCCGGCCGACAAAGCTGCGCGGCTGGAACGCACGGCGAGTGAAGAAGTCGTTCTTGGCATCCGGCCGGAGAATTTGCTTCTGCGCCCCCCTGCGGCGCCGGGCTGTGAGCCGCTACTCGTCCGGATCGACATCATCGAAGCCATCGGCTCGGACATCTACTTGAACTTCAGCCACGCGGGAACCCCGCTCACCGCTCGCGTCGAAGCAACAGCGGACCTCAAGGTCGGCCAGGAGGTCGCACTCTATCCGGATCCAGCGCGCATTCACCTGTTCGACGCTCAGTCGGGGGCGACGCTGCTTTAACGTTGAATAGAAGCCATCTCAAAAATCACATTAACATCGTTCGTGCTGAGGTATCGAAGCATGAACGGCCGCCCTTGCTCTGAGTCGCGGTGCCTCTTCGCCCTTCTATACATCAGGGCGAACGGATTTTTGAGATGCGTTCTAGTAGTTGCCGGGTCACGCGCAAGGCGCGCGCCGGGTGCGGATTTCGGGAGTCGCCGCCTCATACGCACTGGCGATGCCGAGGATGCGCCCGTCGCTCCATTCCGGACCGACGATCTGGAGCGACAGCGGCAACCCCTTCCGATCGAATCCCATCGGCAGCGCCACCGCGGGACATCCGGTCAGATTGGCCGGATTCTGGAACGGCCGGTGTATCCACATGCACGGATACTCTTTGCCGTTCACGTTGGCCATCAGGGAATCGATACGCGGCGCTGCGCATGGCATGGCGGGCAGCAGCAGCGCGTCTTTGCCGCGAAAGAATTCAGCAACTTCCCGTCGCAGAAGCTCGCGCTCGCGCAGCCCGCGCACGTACCTCGTCCGAAGAAATCTTGAGGGACCATTCGAGCCGCTCCCGCACCGAAGCTCCGTAACCGTCCGGATTTTTCTCGTAGAACGGACGGTGAAACTCGGCAAACTCCGGCCCCGAGATTGCCGGGAAAAGCTCGGTCAGCCGCTTGCCATTTCTGAAAGAGACGACCTCCACCGTTGCCCCCAACGACCGGAAGACCCGCACCGCTTCTGCAAACGCATGTTCCACCTCGCTGTCGACCTCGGCATTCATGTAGAAATCCGGACACAGCACGAGTCGCAGGCCGCGCACACCCCGCTGCCAACCCTCCGTAAAATCGGGGACAGGCATATCGCGCGAAGCCGCGTCGCGCGGGTCATATCTCGCGAGCGTTTGCAATACCAGCGCTGCGTCGCGTGCGCTGAATGTGATGGGGCCGAGGTGATCGAAGGTCATCACGTTCGGGCACACACCCACGAGGCTCGTCCGGCCGTGGGTAGGTTTGAAGCCGACGACGCCGCACAGCGCGGCCGGATTGCGGATCGAGCCGCCCGTATCCGAGCCGAGGGCGAACGCGCACAGCCCCGCCGCCACCGCCGCCGCGGACCCGCCGCTGGAGCCGCCCGTGATGCAATCCAGGTTCCAGGGGTTGTGCGCGGTCCCGTAATGCGGATTGATGGTGGTAGTCGCGGCGGCGAACTCGTGGGTGAGCGTCTTGCCGAGCATGATGGCGCCGGCGCCTTGCAGTCGCGTGATGCACTCGGCGTCCCGCTCCGGAACGAAGTCCGGAAAAAAGCTCGAGCCGTGCGTGGTCCGCACGCCTTTGGTTTCGATAATGTCTTTGACGCCGTAAGGAATGCCGTGCAGCGGTCCGCGCCAGCGCCCGGCTGCGATCTCGGCCTCGGCGCGCAGCGCTTCTTCCCGGGCACTGTCGGCCGTCAACGTGAGGTACGCCGACAGTCGCGGATTCAGCGCTTCGATCCGTTGCAGGTACCGCGTCCACGATCTCGACCGGAGAAATTTCGCGGCGCTGAACGTGCCCCGCAAGATCGTGCACGCCGCGATAGCAAATATCGTCCGTGCTCATTTCAGTCGTCATTCTTTGAGTCCGCTCAAGGCAATGCCGCGGACAAAAGCCCGCTGGAAGAACAGGAAAAGAATCGCCATCGGAATCATGCCGATGACTGCCAGCGCCATGATTTCGTGATACGCAGTCGAATCGATGCCCTCCATCTGCGCGAGGCCGAGCGGGAACGTTTTCAGGGCGTCGTTGGAAGCGATGATGAACGGCCACAGGAACTGGTCCCAGCTGTCGCGGAACGAGAGCAGCGCGAGCGCACCGAGCGCGGGCTTGCAGTTGGGCAGGATGATGCGCCAGAAGATGCCGAACTCGCTGCAGCCGTCGAGGCGCGCTGCTTCGATCAACGAATCCGGCAGGTCCCTGATGTACTGGCGCATCAGGAAGATGCCAAACGCGTCGACGGCCAGCGGCACGATGATGCCGGTCAGGCTGTTCACCATGCCTAGCTGCTGCACCACTAGAAAAGTGGGCACCAGCACGATTTCCAGGGGCAGCATCAGTGTGCACAAGATAGTGCGGAAGCAGAAGTCACGCAGCGGGAAGCGGAACTTGGCGAGTCCGTAACCCGCGAGGCTGCAGAACAGAACGTTGGCAGCTGTGACCAGCACCGACACGATGCCGCTGTTCGCGAAGTAGATGCCGAACGATCCACGGGAGAGCGCCGCCGGAAAATTCACCCATTGCAGATCGCGCGGGATCCAGCGGATCGGCAGTTCGAAAACTTCCTGACCGGTCTTGAGCGATGACGAGACCATCCAGAAATAGGGCAGCAGCGTCACGCCTATCCCCAGGATCGTGAGCAGCGTGATGCTCCACCCGCCCCAGCGGATCAATTGCTTTTTGCTCACTTCGACGTCTCCCTGTCGCAGCAGGCGCAGGAGTATGAGCGTCAGCACGAAGACCAGCACGAAGAGCACCATGGATGCCGCCGCGGCTTCGCCCATACGAAAATAGGCGAGCCCGTCTGGTAATGCCGGCACTCCGTCTGCCGCGCGTGACCGCGGTACTTACCAGCGTGGCCCCATGCCCAAGGATAGAGCACGCGCGATGAATCGCGCCAGCGGATGCCCGCGCCCCGATCGCCAAGCAGAGCGCCGCCTACACGGTGACGTGATGCCCGCATGTTTCACGCCCAGCGCAGCGGCGAGTACACCGATACCGCCGCCGACGCTGGCGAATTTCCGGTCGCTCGGACAGCCGCGCGTCGTTCGCCGTGCGTCTCACGCGGCGCCCGGAAAAATAGTAAGGACGCATCACGCTTTCGCCAGCGCCGTGTCAATCCCTTGCAGCCCTGATCGACGAGGCCTTGAGGGTTCCCTTTCAGATCGCTATTGATCTCGAGGATCTGGGGCGAGCGCTGCACGAAGCGCCCGCCTCTGATGTCCTGCATGAACACGTCGAGATAGCGGGTCTTGCGGGCATCCTCGATCCCGGGCAGCGTCAGGAAATTGCTCGCGGGATACGGATAGGCGGTCTTTTCATACCAGCCTTTGGGATCCTTGACGACGAACTTGATCAGATCGTGCACGAGCTTTTGTTTCGCTTCGGGGATCTGCGGATTGACCGCGAGCGCAAATCCGTATACCGGCGAGACGGGCTTCTGCGGATTCACCTGCGGGTACGGCACCACCTTCAGGTCCTTCATCACCTCGGGGCCAAACTGCGCCACACTTCCTGCGTGCGTGATGAACATCGAGACCTGCCCCTTCGGCAGATCGTCGGCCGGCAGCGCGTTGGTCGCAAAGCTGACGGTTGGATCTGAAATCTTTTCCTGCACGAACATCGCGCGCACCTTCATGGCATTGACGCCGGCTTCACTGTTCGCCGTGCATTTCTTCCCCGAGGCATCGAGGACCTCTCCGCCGCTACTGCCGGATGATCGAGTTGAAGTACCACATCGTCCAGGTCGACGAGTGCATGGCGAAATCGAAGGCCTCGCGCGTCATCTTGCTGCCGTCCATCTTGACGAGCTTCTTGCCGATGCGGCCGATGTCATCCCAGGTGCGCGGATAATCCTTGTCCGGGTCGAGGCCCGCCTCGATGAAGTGCTTGCGGTTGATATAGAGACTGAAGACCGCGGCGATCATGGGCACGCCGTAGAGCTTGCCTTGATAGATGTAGCCGTCGAGCGAGCCCGGGAGGTAGTGCGTCTTCATGTCATCGAGATTCTTGTAGCCCAGCCACTCGGGATGAATCGGCGCGAGCGTATTCTTCGTCGTGTAGCTCGGCATCAGCGTATCGATGACAGTAAACATATCGGCAGCCGAGCGGGTGGAGAGCGCGGCAGTGAGCTTCTGAAAGTACGGCGTCATCGCGAAGAACTCGTACTGCACCGGAGTCTTGGGATTCTTCGCGTTCCAGTCGGCGATCAGCTCTTTGGAATAGTTGTTGTGGGGCGGATTGCTGTGCTCCCACCAGGTGATGGGCTGCGCGAGAGCGGAGGCGCCCAGCAGCGCAGCCGCGAGGCCGATCGAAAGACGGGCAACCAGATGTCGTTTCATGACTTTCCTCCTCTGACATTGCACCAGGGTCAACTGCCGAACCGCAACGGGAATGCCGGCGCTCATCTCCAGCCGGAAACTATGGCTGCCGCATGAAAAAAAGTATAGCAGAAACGACACGCCCGCCCGGACGGTTGTCGACTGCCAATAGCAGCGTTGAAATGGTGTGTCGTCATCCCGGCCGCTGAGCCGGAATCCAGGGGAACTTAACGAGGGCTCGTTCTCCGTCTTTCAGCTGTTCCGGAGGCGGTCCCGGAGCCGGTCACACCAGCCCGGCCCTAATTGCAGTGATGAGCCTCCTCGCTACTCCTGCCTGATGTTCCCTTCCTTCAAAACTTTCGACCACTTGTCGAATTCGGCATTAACTTCCGCGCGCAATGCTTCCGGCGTGCTGCCGCTGACTTCGATGCCGAGTGCCGCGAGCTTCGCCTTCAGATCGGGCTGCTGCAGCACCGGGATCGTTTCGCGATTGAGGCGCGCGATGATTTCTTTCGGCGTGTTGGCCGGCGCATATAGCGCGTAGTCCGTGTTCGACTGAAAGCCGGGCAAGGCGGCTTCGCTGATGGTCGGCACGTCCGGCAATTGCGCCGAGCGCTGCGGACTCGCGACGGCGAGCGCGCGCAGACGGCCGGTTTTGATGTGAGGCAGATGCGCCGGCATGCTGTCGAGCGCCATCGACACGCGCCCTTCAATGAGATCGGGCAGCATCAGCGCGGAACCTTTATACGGCACGTGCACGATATCGATGCCCGCCCTCTGCTTGAACATCTCGCCGCTGAGATGGATGTTCGAGCCGGTACCCGACGAAGCGAAAGTCAATTGCCCGGGCTTCGCCTTGGCCAACGCGATCAAGTCCTTGACCGATGTGATGCCAAGATTGGAGGACACCACCAGGACGATGGTGCCGTAGCCGATCTTGCTGATCGGCGCCAGATCGCGGCGCATGTCATAGTCTTTGCGGTAGTAGATCTGCGCGATCAATGCCGCACCGATCGGCCCTATCAACAGCGTGTAGCCATCGGGCGGACTTTTTATCGCGAGCTCGGTGCCGATCGTCGTGCCCGCGCCGGGCCTGTTATCGACCACCAATGACTGTCCCAGGCGCGTACTCAGCCTCTCACTCATCGCTCGCGCAACGATATCCACGCCGCCGCCCGGAGGGAATGCAGCGACAACTCGTATAGGCTTCGTCGGATATTGGGTGGAAGCCGGGGTGGCCGCAATTACGCGGCCCGCGATGGCCAACAGTGCGATGCCGATCGCGGCGGTGAATATGCGCATGGGGGATTTTCCTCGGTAACAAATAAGGTCAATGATTTTTGCTCATTGTATCCGGCGCAGTCCCGGTCCTCTTTCCGACTTTTTAATACTCCCTCGCCCCGTGGGGGAGAGCGCGTGCAACAAGCGAGGGGGCCGCGCGGGCGTGAGGGGAAACGACGCTGTGACTAACTGAGCGCGCGATGCACCCAATGCGCCCATAAGAGCGCGCGCTCATCCTGTTTACACGGCGCGATTATCTGCAGTCCCATCGGCAGGCCTTTGGGTCCCGTGAAAACGGGAACCGAAACCGCCGGCGTGTGCAGCATCGTCCACATCTGCTGGAATGCGGCGGGACCCAGGCTGCCGGTGGGGCCGATGGCGCTCAATCCTGCGGGCGCTTCGCCGGTTGCGCTGGGCGCGATCAGCACGTCGACGTCGCGGAACATGTCGTCGAGCAGCTTGCCGCACTCGCTCACTGTCGCAAGCGCTTCGAGGTAGCGCTCGCGCGTCACGCCAGCCGCCTTGTTGAGCTTGTTCGTCATCGTCGGGCTGAGCAGCTCTGCGTGATGCATGCGCTCATACGCGAGCGAGCGGTAGGTCTCGTAGTCGTTGATGGCGTCGGCCGCGAGAACGATGTCGTCCATGCGCGGCGGCGCCGTTATTTGCTTGACCTTGGCGCCGGCGCGCTCGAGCTTGCCGGCGGATTCCTCGAACGCGCTTGCCATCGGCGGCTCGGCGAGCGACCACTGCGGCGTGCGGTACAGGCCAATGCGCGGGCCCGCAGCCGGCTTCGCGTCGAAGTCGAGCGCGTCGAAGCCGATCAGCGCGCGGCCGATCAGCGCCGCATCGGGTACGGTGCGTCCATAGACGCCCACCGTATCAAGGTTGGCCGACAGCGCCTTAACGCCGGCCGTGCTGATGAAATCGAGTGTGGGTTTGTAGCCGACGATGCCGCAATAAGACGCCGGCCGTATCAGCGAGCCGCCGGTCTGCGTGCCGAATCCGAGCGGCGCCATGCAATCGGCGACGGCGGCAGCCGGCCCGCTCGACGAGCCGCCCGGCGTGTGGCCGAGATTGCGTGGATTGCGCGTGCCGGCGGGATGCACGTTCGCAAGCTCGGTCGAGACCGCCTTGCCAAGGATGACGGCGCCTTGCTCGCGCGCGCCCGATACGCACACCGCGTCGCACGCCGGCTGATTGCCTTTGTAGATCGGCGTGCCGTGCTCCGTCGGCATGTCCGCCGTATCGATGACATCTTTCACCGCAATCGGCAAGCCGTGCAGCAGGCCGCGGCGCGGTCCGCGGTCGCGCGCTCGCGCTTCAGCGATTGCCTGATCCGGCGAGATAAAGGCCCACGCGCGCACGTCGCTCTCGCGCTCGGCGATGCGATCGAGGCAGGCGCGAATCAGTTGTTCGGAAGTGATGCTGCCCGCGGCGATTTGTGCCGCCGCTTCTACTGCGGTGAGTTCGTTTAGCTTCATGTTAAACGCGATGCGCCATTCTCATTGCCCCCTCGCCGCTGCGCTTGCTCTCCCCCTTTGCCGCGAAGCAAATCCCCTTGGGGGACACGGAGAAATCAGGGTGTTTGATTCGTGAGGGTTTTACAACTTTTTCTTATTTTACCGCCTCCAAGCTGTCAAAGATGATCGGCACAAAAAACAAACCCCGCCGAAGCGGGGTTAATGTGAGTGTTGCTGAGATAAATTAACCGGCCTGCTATTTCCTGCGACGCGCCGCAAATCCGAGCAGGCCAAGACCGGCGAGCAGCAGGGCGTAGTTTTCGGGTTCCGGAACTGAAGGCACAACTGCCTCTTGAAAGAAGGCCGTACCATTTGCCCCGCTAAGTACACCTCCGTAACCAACAACGAGCGTACCTAAACCGGTAGCCGTGTTCACAGAAAATACGTTGGTACCGTTAACTGCGTAGAGCACATTATTGTCGCCGTTTGCGAGGCCAAACGCGCCTGCAGCGGGTCCGAGTGAGCCGATGATGGTTCCAGCCCCTGTACTCACATTAATGCTGACCAGGTTTCCGGTAGACGAACTCAGGTATAGGACCCCATTATGAAATGCCAGGTCACCGGCAGAAGTCGACCCAATATTGCCGACCAAGGTCGCCGCCCCCGTGGTCGTGTTTATTGTATAGAAGCCATTACTCCCTGTGGCCGCCCCATAAAGGACCCCCGCGCTGCTGAATGTAAGGGCATTCATTTGCACTGGAAAGCCGCCGCCAATCAGGGTCGCAGCGCCGGTACTGGTGTTAATGCTATACAGGCTGCTGAAGGTAATGCCATATAGATTGCCGTTTGGGTCGAACGCAATATCCGTGAGGGCAGCGCCCGAATTTCCCACCAGCGTATCGACTCCAGTAGCGACATCGACCGTGCCGATGCGCCCGGCAGAATCGTCAATCCAAAGAATCGGGGAGGCGTTTGAGAGGTTGGCAACAAGTAAAAGAAACAGAAGTGCAACAGAACGGCATTGCATGTTCATTGTGAACTCCCAGCGAAAGTTGCGACGAAGGTCAACAGAGACAATCTGGTTGCGTCCGCAAACTGATCGGAACCCTATCGGTTAGCAAAAATCGCTGCTCCCGCAAGGCGTTCAGCTTTAAACGCACAATTATGATAGTAGGGCGGGGTCTGAAACGTATGTAGGCATATCCCGATGGAATTTGTAGGGGAAAGACTGACGTGGAGATGCTACGCTTGCTGCCGTCCCCATCGACAGGCCATCCCCATACCCAGCGCGCCTCGTCCTCGAAAGAGCATGCGACTCCACCGCTTAGGACCGGGAGGTTAGCGCAGTGCGTATGACGGTTCTGGAAGAGAAGTCAGCGCATTCGCGGTGTAGTTACAGGTTCGGCGGAATATTCGCTTCTTTGATCACGCGTCCCCAGCGCTCGCCTTCCTTGCGGATCATGGCCCTGAATTCTTCCGGCGTGGTGCCGCGCGCTTCGATGCCCTGCTCGAGAAACCGCGCTTTGACGTCCTCCATCTGCAGGATTTCGCGGATGACTGCGTTGGCCGCCTTGAGCGCAGCGGGCGGCGTATGGGCAGGCGTTATGAAGCCGATGGCGTCTACCACCTGGTAGTCTGGAATGCCCGACTCGGCCATGGTGGGCACGTCCGGCAAGACGCCGATCCGCGTCGGGCCCGTGACTGCGAGCGCGTTGAGCTTCTTCGACTTGACCATGCCGGCCGCCGAGGGAACGCTGACGATCGTCATGTCGACTTCGCCGCCGGCAGTGGCGATGACTGCGGGTGCGCCGCCTTTGTAGGGAACATGCGCTACCTGCATTCCGGTACGCAGCTTCAGGAGCTCGAAGGAAAGATTCACCGGGCTGCCCACGCCGCCCGACCCGTAGCGAAACGCCGACGGCTTCGCCTTCGTCTGGGCGACGAGCTCGGCCACGTTCTTAACCTGGTGCGACGGGTGGATCAGCATCACATAGTTGCCGAGCCCCGCGAGCGTGACGTAATCGAAATCTTTCATGATGTCGTACGTGAGCTTCGGGTAGAGGTAAGGGCTCGACGACAATATGGTGCCGAGCGTGATGAACATCGTGTGCCCGTCGGGCGCGGCGCGCGCCGTGATTTCGCCCGCGATCGTGCTGGCGGCGCCCGGACGATTGTCTACGAGCACCGTCTGGCCTGAGCGCTCCTGCAGCTTGGCGCCGATGACGCGTCCGACGTAGTCCGTGTTGCCGCCGGCCGCAAAGCCGTCGAGGATGCGGACGGGTTTGGTTGGGTATGCATCGCCTGCCGGGGCGGCCCAAGCGACGTTGGCGTGGGCCAGGATTAACGCGAGTATCGTCACTTTCCACATGGCTATTAGCTCCCGGTAGAGTCGACGCTTGAGGGGGAAATCAATGGTAGTCGCGTTGGTATGGGGGCGCAAATCCCGTCACGCGGCGTAGTGCCAATTCTCCGGCACGGTCGGCCCGATATCGCTGATGGTTGCCCTGCGCATCGCGCGCGGCAGGCTTTCGTCGAACGGCCGCCCGCGGTGCATCGTGCAGCGATTGTCCCAGAGCACCACGTCACCGACCGCCCAGCGATGCTGGTAGACGAATTGCCGGCTGGGTAGCGTGATCGGTGAGTTCGTCCACGAGCTTCCTGCCTTCCGCTTCGTCCATTCCATAAATGCGCGTGATATGTGACGCGATGTACAGCGATTTGCGCCCGGTCGTCGGATGCGTGCGGACCAGCACCTGCGGGACAGCGGGCCGCAGTGCACGGCGCTCGGGGCTGATGGATTTGGGATCGAGACCGACCATCAGGCGCGAGCGGTAGTAATCATGCTCCGCGATCAAGCCCTCCAATTTCTTCTGGCGGTCTGCGGGCAGCGCGTCCCACGCGGCGCGCATGTCCGCGAACTCGGTTTCGCCGCCGGTGGGTACGACCGATTGCGCCGTCAGCATCGACATCCGCGCAGGCCTGCGCTTGAACGAACTATCGGTGTGCCAGAACTGGTTGGCGAGGTTGATCAGGCGGCGGTTGTCGTTTTTGGTCAGGAGCTGGCTGTTCTCGTCGAGGTTCGAGATGTCCTGCATCCCGTCCCCGATCCGGCGTTTGCCTCCCGGCGTCTGCACGAAAGGCTGCACCGACACTTCCAGCTCGCCGAAGCGTCTTGCAAACGCGAGTTGCTCTTCCTCGCTGATCGGCTGGTTGTGGAATATCAGTACCGCATAACGTTCGAAGGCGGCCTCGATGTCAGCGAAGACCGCATCGGTCAGGTGCCCAAGATCGACATTGCCGATCTTCGCGACAAACGTCGGTGTGGCGGGCTTGATGGAAATCATATTTGCATCTCCATTACTCGATGGGCTGAATGCCTGCGGCCTTCACAACTTTGGCCCACTTCGCCACTTCATTGCGCGCCCAGTCGGCCGACTGCTCAGGCGTCAATGGCATGACATCCACGTTCATGCTGGCGAAGCTGTCGATCGTTTCCTTCGACCTCAGGCCTTTGCCAATTGCCTGGTTAAGCCGCATCACGACTTCGCGCGGCGTCGCCGCTGGCGCCAGCAGCGAGAACCAGCTCGTTGCGCTGTAGCCCGTCAGTCCCGCTTCGCTGATCGTCGGGATGTCCGGTGCGACCGGCGAGCGCTTCTCCGTCGTGACGCCTAACGGGCGCAGCTTGCCGGCCTGCACGAGCGGCATCAGTCCGGAAAATGAGTGAATCAGAAAATCCGCTTCGCCGCCGATGACGGCGACTGTTGCCGGAACCGCGCCCTTATAGGGAATTGGGACCGTCCGGATGCCCGCCATGTTGTTGATCATCTCAGACATCAGTTGCGATGAACCGCTGACGGACGCGTAATTGAGTTTGCCGGGATTCTTTTTCGCCAACGCGATCAATTCCTTCAGGTTCGTCACCGGTACGCTCGGGTGCACGACGAGCATGAAGCCGGCGACCGCGAGGATCGACACGTGCTCGAAATCCTTCACCGGGTCGTAGGGCAGTTTCGAATACAGGCTCGGCGCGATGCCATGCGTGCCCTGGCTGCCGATCAGCAGCAGGTAACCGTCGGGCGGCGCCTTGGCGACGAGCCCGCTGCCCAGTTGGCCGTTGGCTCCGCCGCGGTTTTCCACGATTACCGGCTGGCCCAGCGGTTCGAGCTGGCGGGCGACTGTGCGTCCGACGACGTCGGTGATGCCCCCGGGAACGAACGGCACCACGACACGAACCGCTCGGGCCGGATACTGTGCGTCGGCCGCCCCGGCCGCGGTTACGCTGCCCGCTATGGCCAACAGCGCGACGCCAATCGCGGCGGTGAATATGCGCATGAGGGAATTTCCTCGGTGACGAATAAGAATCGTGTTTTTTTCATTTTATCGCGATAGCGGGCTGGAGGTCCCAGCTCCGCGCCGCGCAAACGTCATCCTCCCTTTTGCCGCGAAGCAAATCCCCTTGGGGGACAAGCGGAGGACGGGAGGTGGGGATGGGTTACTTCCGTAGTCATTCACCCGGTGGCAGACGCGGGGCTGATCACGGTCTCTTACGTCGCCAAGAGTAATCTAATAGACCACGTCAGCTCGAAGCGCTGTTCGGCGTCTGCGCGCCGTAACGCGTGCCCTGCTGCAACGAACTGACGTGACACAGGCTCGGGAGCAGCTACGCCGGCTTTACGTTCCAGTTCGTCCTGAACAGGTTTTCCGGATCGTACTTCCGCTTCACCTGGGCCAGACGATCGTAGTTCTGGCCATAGGCGACCTTCACCCGATCGGTCTCATCGGCGGTGAGGAAGTTGACGTAGGCGCCGGCGCTCGCAAAGCCCGCCGAGGCCTGATAGTAGTCCCTCGACCAGGCAATGCAGCGCTCGTCCTCGGCGGGCGTCTCCCACCTTCCGTGGACGTTCATTACAAACGCGGCATCGCGGTGCGCGTACGCGGTCGCATCGGGCGCCGGGCGCGTCGTGGCGCCGCCGATCGCGCCGAAGAAGATCTCGCAGTGAGGCGAAGGCAACTTCTTGACGTACTCGATGACCACGTCGATGAGGCCGTCGGCCATTGTCGTGAAGTTGTGGGATTTCCAGTAGTTCCGCGCGCCGGGCGTGAGCAGCGGGTCGAAAGCCTTCTGCCATGCGGTGAACGGCTGCACGCCGATGTGCTCACCGAGAGGCTTGCCGAACTTCCTGAGCGGTTGGATGAGGTCCTCGCCCTTCTTCGGATCGCCCGCGTAAAGGAGCGGCAGGATGACGACCTCCTTGCCGTGGACATCGGCGGGAAGGAACGGCAGCGGCGGCGCCTTTCGAAGCACCGTCCACACCGTCAGCTCGTCGGGGGCCTTGGCGTAGAAGTCGCGGTATTGCTGGAGCACGCGCTTCGCCTCGGAGAACGGGTAGACGATGAGGCCGCTCAGGAGATCCGGGCCGACCTGGTGAAGACGGAACTCGAACTGCGTGACCACGCCGAAGTTGCCGCTGCCGCCGCGGAGCGCCCAGAAGAGGTCCGGGTTCTCCTTGGCGCTGGCGCGCACGACCTCGCCATTGGCGGTGACGACTTCCGCGGATTCCAGGTTGTCGACCGTCATGCCGTACTTGCGGCTGAGCCAGCCGAAGCCCCCGCCCAGCGTCAGCCCCGCGATCCCCGTGGTGGAGTTGATCCCCACCGGGGTGGCAAGTCCGTGTGCCAGGGTCGCTGCGTCGAAATCCGCAAGCGTGGCACCACCCTCGGCGACGGCCCGCTTCGCGGCCACGTCCACCTTCACCGTCCTCATGTGCGAAAGATCGACAACGAGGCCGTCGTCGCACAGGGAATTGCCGGCAATGTGGTGGCCCGCGCCGCGGACGGCAAGCTGGATCCCGTTGTCGCGGGCGAAGTTGACCGCCTTGACGGCATCCTGCGTTCCGGCGCAACGGGCGATGATGGCGGGACGCTTGTCCACCATGCCGTTCCAGATCTTGCGCGACTCTTCGTACTCATTGTCACCTGGAGTGATGACCTTGCCTTTGAATCCTTTTCTGAGCTCTTCTACTTTCGCTGCATTGGGAGCTGTCATTCGAACCTCCTCTGTTAAACCTAAACAATCCGAAAATATTACCTGTGTTCCCCGGTTACCGCACGCTTGTCGCCGCCACCGAAGCTGTGAGACAGATCGGTACCCCGGCGGTTCCCGGAAAACGATGGCAATAGAGCGTTCTATGACGTCCGGGTGGCACACTCCGGGGCTGGTTACTACTTTCCTGGTGGCAGACCCAGCATGCGAGGGGGCCCCTAGGATGAGGGCAGATCAACGCGCATTGCCGCCCTCACCGCTGGAGTGGCATGATATCGGCATGCAACGAGCACGACCCTGAACATCATTGGAACCCCATGGAAGTAACGTTACGCTCCGTCATCACCTGCCCTGCGTGCGGGGGCACCGCCGAAGAGGAAATGCCGACGGATGCCTGCATGTATTTTTACGAATGCACGCATTGCAAAATGCTGTTGCGCCCGAAGAGCGGCGATTGTTGTGTGTTCTGCTCGTTCGGAAGCGTCAGATGTCCCCCGATCCAGCAGGAAAAAGGCTGCTGTAGCTAGTGGACGCAGCGGGTTGCAGGACAAGGGCAAATAATCAAGCCAAGCGTTCACGCCATGGCCGCGCAATTTGAAGGCGCCGGAGGTGCGCGCCAGGAGACCTACGATGCAAACAAACACTCATGAAATCGCCGACCGCATTTACCGCCTTTCGACGTGCGTTCCCGAGGCGGCGCCGGGCGGCTTCACGTTCAACCAGTTTCTGATCGACGCCGACGAACCGTTGCTTTTCCATACCGGTTTGCGTCACATGTTTCCGCTCGTATCGCAGGCGGTCGCGCGCATCGTTCCGCTCGAGAGGCTGCGCTGGATTGCCTTCGGGCATGTGGAGGCCGACGAATGCGGCGCGATGAACGAATTTCTTGCCGCCGCCCCGCGCGCCCAAGTTGCGCATGGCGCGACTGGCTGCATGGTGTCGCTCAACGACCTGTGCGACCGGCCGCCCCGCCAGCTGGCCGACGGCGAAGTCATCGATCTCGGCGGCAAGCGCGTTCGCCATATCGACACGCCGCATGTTCCGCACAACTGGGAGGCGCGCGTGCTGTTCGAGGAAACCACCGGGACGCTTTTTTGCGGCGACCTCTTCACGCACACCGGCGACGGGCCGCCGCTGACGGATCAGGATATCGTCGGGCCGGCGATGGCAGCGGAAAAAATGTTTCATGCAACAGCGATCTCCGCGTTGACCGGAAAAACGATCCGCAAGCTCGCTGCACTCGAGCCGCAAATGCTTGCAATCATGCACGGATCTTCGACGCGGACGCGGTGCGGCGAATCACTGTCGGGTCTCGCCGATGCATACGACTCGATGGCTCGAGCGGGCTGACGCTCAGGAAAACAGGTTCAGCTCACGCGCGAGAGACGCGTCCCAGCATCGGGAATTTCGGATCGTTATAGCCGGGCGTCGACGGATGGCCGGGCTTGACCAGGCCGTCTATCAGCGCTTCGTCTTCGTCGGTGAACTTGAACGCGAGCGCACCGACATATTCCTGCCATTGCTCTTCCGTGCGCGGACCGGCGAGCACCGACGTCACCAGCGCGTTGTTGCGCACCCAGTTCAGCGCGAATTGCGCGGCGGTCATGCCGCGCTTTTCGGCATGCGCCTTGATCTGCTGCGCCATGACGAGGGACTCTTCGCGGAACTCGGTCTCCATGATGCGGCGGTCCTTGCGCCCGGCGCGCGATTCCTGCGGCGGCGTCTGGCCCGGCAGGTACTTGCCGGTGAGCACGCCGCGCGCGAGCGGGCTGTAAGGCACGACGCCCAGGCCGTAGTGCGCGCAGGCGGGCAGCAGCTCGGTCTCCGGCTGGCGGTTCATCGCGTTGTAATACGGTTGGCACACGATAGGCGGCGGCACACCGAGCTTTTCACAGGCATGAACGACGAGGCCGACGCGCCACGACTGGTAATTGCTCAGGCCGAAGTAGCGGACCTTGCCCGCGCGGATGATGTCGCCGACCGCCGCGACGGTTTCCTCGATCGGCGTCTTGAGATCGTCGGCGTGGAAATACCAGATATCGAGATAGCTTGTGTTCAGGCGCTTCAGGCTCGCGTCGATTTCATGCATCAGCCAGCGGCGGCCGAGGCCGCTGTCGTTGGGCTCGCTGCCCATCCGGTTGTAGACTTTCGTGGCGAGTATCCAGCGGTCGCGCTTCGCGGCGATCACTTTGCCCGTGATCTGCTCGGACACGCTTTTGGCGTAGCTGTCTGCCGTATCGATGAAGTTGACGCCCGCGTCGGCCGCCGAATCCGCGATGCGCTTCGCGGTCGCCTCGTCGGTGCGGTCGCCGAACATCATCGTGCCCAGGCAAAGCTCCGATACCTTCAGTCCGCTCTTGCCGAGCCGGCGATATTCCATGGTTGTGTCCTTAGTGTTGACGCGGGGTTGGGTTAATTCTATCTCGCTTCGCTCGCGCCCCAATCATTTCCGGATGGCAGACCCGGGACTGCTCGATTTTTATCCTGTCATTCCGGCGCAGGCCGGAATCCAGGGTCGCCGGTGGCAGACCGGCAGCTGGTTACTTTCTCTTGCGCGGCCAAGAGAAAGTAACCAAAGAGAAGGCCGCCCCTGGTTCACCGCGCCTGCGCGTTCCCTGTGTTACTCGACGAGTTCGGGGGCTGTGGAACTCGCTCTCGGAGTAAGAGAAAACACATTGAACGTGCGAGAGCTCAAACAGTCCTCGCCCACGGCACCGAACTCATCTGTGTTACTCGGCGGCTCTCAAGGGGTCCCAAATGCGAGCGATGTTTCGTAGGGAAATGGTGACGCGATTAACCAAATGTACTGATCTAGAGCCCTTCCCCCGTCATTTTTAGCATTCACCGTGCAACAGCGCGGTGATGAAAGTTCACGGGGCACCTAGGATAAGGGCAACAAGGCCGGCTGTGCCGGCTTTTTATGTCACCCGCTACAATGAACGCCTTCAGGTTCCAATTTGCGCTCGATTTTTATCAAGGATGGCACGATGCAAGAGACACGCTTCGAAATACGCTGACAGTCTGGCCGCACCCGCACCGCGCACGCATGTGCATACGCGTGACGTCCAATACCGCGGCTACCGCCGCGAAGACGGGTTGTGGGACATTGAGGCGGAGCTCACCGACACGAAAACATATGGGCACGAGAGACCCGACAGAGACGTCTTGCCAGCCGGGGATCCCGTGCACGGCATGGTGATCCGGTTGACGGTGGACGATGCAATGAAGATCACCGACGTCGCCGTGGGGATGCCGGCAACGCCGTTTCCGGAATGCCACCAAGCGAATCCGCCGATGCAGCGGCTGATCGGTTGCACGCTGGGACGCGGATGGCGCAAGGCAATTGAAGCAGCCCTCGGCGGAACCCAGGGTTGCGCGCATCTGCGCGAACTGTTGTTCAATATGGCAACCGTGGGCTACCAGACGATCCCGCTCTACCGTAGACATCTGAGGAAACTCGCCGGCTTGCCCGAGCCTGTCCTCAAGCGCCCGCCTCCGCACGTTGGCCAGTGCGTCGCATGGGACTTCAACGGCGCCGTGGTGAAACGCGTGTGGCCGCAATTTGCCGGATGGAAGTCGCAAAAAGATTGACCAGGTAGCCAAGCGCAATATTTAGGTTCCTTCCCCCCTTGCGGGGGAAGGCTAGGATGGGGGGCAGATCAACGCGCATTGCCGCCCTCCTCGCTGGGGTGGCATGATGCGGGCATAAGAACGAGAACGACCCTCGACATCATTGGAATCACCATGGAAGTAACGTTACGCTCCGTCATCACGTGCCCTGCGTGCGGTGGCGCCGCGGAAGAGGAAATGCCGACGAATGCCTGCATGTATTTTTACGAATGCACGCATTGCAAAAAACTGTTGCGCCCGAAGAGCGGCGATTGTTGTGTGTTCTGCTCGTTTGGGAGCGTCAAATGTCCTCCGATCCAGCAGGAAAAAGGCTGCTGCGCTTAACGACCGGAGCGAGCTGCAACATGAGAGCCAATAATGTCTGACACGCGAAATCTTCTTTTCACGGTTGCGCTAAGTGCCGCGTGCTTCTGCAACGCGCATGCCGACGAGATCACGCTGATCGCGCCGGGCGGCATCCGCGCGCCGATCCAGAAAATGATTCCGGATTTCGAGCGCAAGACCGGCCACACGGTGAAAGCGACGTTCGGCTCGGGCAACGGGACCAAGCAACAAGTGATGAAGGGCGAAGCGTTCGACGTGCCGATCGTGCAGCCGCCGCTCGCCGAAGTCATCGCGACGGGCCACGTCATTCCCGACACCGAAACGCCGCTCGCGACTGTCGCAGTCGCGCTCGCCGTGCGCAAAGGCGCGCCCAAGCCCGACATCTCGACGCCCGAAGCTTTGAAGAAAACCCTGCTCGCCGCGAAGAGCGTTGCTTTCCCCGACGGCGCGCGCGGCGCTGCGGCCGGCGTGAGCTTCGATCAAACGCTGAAGACGCTCGGCATATACGAGCAGATGCAATCGAAAATCACCCGCGCGCAAGGCGGCGCCCGCTCGATGGAAATGCTCGCCAAAGGCGAAGTCGAGATCGGTCTCACCTTCCTGAGCGAAATCCACGACCCGGACGTCGAAGTCGTCGGCATCCTGCCGCGCGAGATTTCAATGCCGACCGCGCTGGTCGGCTTTGTTTCGACCAAAGCGAAATCGCCCGACGCCGCGAAAGCGTTGTTGAAGTATCTGTCAGGACCGGAAGCGGCGGTGGTTTATAAGGCGATGGGGATGCAGGCGGGGAAATGAACTGATTCGGTGTGATGTGGCAGAGGTATGAAGCGGAACGGTCGGTGAAGCTGCTCAGATATTTGCCGAAGGAGTGAGGGAGTTAATTGAGGCGAGAGGTTGAGGCTTAGAACGAGACCTGCGGAAACAATACCGTTGTCTGTCCCCGATTGTTGTTCAGACCCGTTTACTGTGGCGGTGGCCGGGGTCGCCTGTTACGTGGCAGCTTAGGCGCAAACCCTTTTGCAATCATGCTCATCGTGTAACGCTCAGCGAGGATTTCGACTAACTCTTTCTGAGAAAGCAACGGCAGGGTTTCTTGGTTGGGCGCGTTCGGTAACAATTCGAGCAGCCGCTCCTTTGGAGTCTCGCGGTACCCGTCGACAAAGAAATCAAACATCTCCATCGCTGTCTCGACCTTGCCTCCCTGCTTTTGGTATGTGCCGAAAAATGTGTCCGGGTGTTTCTCGTAGTCGGCAAGCTCCTCCGGCGTCAAAGGAAACGTCGCTTGAAATGACTGATTGGTGTCAGGGTCATAAAGGATGCCATGCGCGTTGCCCCCTCCCACAGTCGCATGTGTAAGTTTTCCTTTCATTTCCTCGCCGTCAGATCCTGGAAATGCGTAGAACTGGCCAATTTTCAGCCTGGGCAGCGGATTTTCGGCAAAGACCTCGGAAGGCAATTCGCCCCCGAACGTTTGGGGAATTTCCTGGTGTTCCTCAATCGATTTCAGAAGTTGATGCATCGGCCGGTGACGTTCGCGCGCATGGGCGGCCTCAATGAGTGATGGAAACTCCACCCCCATAAAGTCGTCAATTTTGTACCCGATAAACGAAATCATCATCGCCAGGGACGAGCTATCGAGAGCGTGCTGATCCGATATGTTGGTTATACAAATATAGGCCTTTGGCGCCGGTTCGGCTTCGACTTTCATTCGCCAAGATCTTTTTATGACGCGCTCGGCGTGGTCGACTGCGTTGTCCGCGTCCTCCCGCGTGTGGAGTGGCATATTTAGGTCGAGAAAGACGATCCTCCGGTGATTGGCTTTTTTTGCGAGCGCTAGATACAAGTGTCGGCCGACACGTGTGCGTGAGGAACTGCCGGGGGATATTTCGCGCGATTTCACCTCAACGGAATATTTCTCGCCAGTTGCGATATGGGTAGCCGTGAATTCACAGTGTTTTGTTGCGCCGTCAGTTTCGTCTTCAAACTCTAGCTCGAATCCCGCCCTGATGAGCCACGCCGCAACCTGTGTTTCATAGAATGCGCCCTGGAAATTGTCGTTATTTTTAAGGCGTGCGATGAGCCGGGTTTGGATGTCCTTGCCGTTATGCGCGATGAGATAGAGGTTGTAGGCCAACCTGTAGTAGGCCGAAATAGCTCCCGTGAGTGGTGTGGAATGGATAGCGTCCGGCTCCTTAACTTGCTCTGCCTGGACACGGCAAAGCTTGTCGTACCACTGCATCAACGGGTGCCGATCCACTAGCGGCTTAGCGATCTCCGCATTTCCCCACTCACCATTGAGAACATGCCTGATGTATTGCCCAAGGAAATCGATAAACGTTTTCCATTTTCCATAGTGCACTCCACCAGCGACCGCAACGTATCGGTAACCCTTGAGTTCCATGGAAATTATGGGACGTCCCAAGCCCTGCTGCTTCTGGCGCTGCAGTTCTTGGGCTTTATGTTTCTCGAACTGGCGCTTTCCTTCCTCGATGACTTTCTTTTCGAGATCTGCATTCAAAAACAGGTTCGGTAGTTCGTACTGAGGCTGTCCGTGGCAGTGTTTGAACTTCCGACCGTTACCGCATGGACACAAATCATTGCGGCCGATCTTGGGTCCGTCGCGGCGGAATGGATAACTAGGCATCCGGAAATTTTATCACCGGGTGCAAGGTCGCTCGAGTTCCATTCTGTGAGAATGCGATCTGCAACTTCCTTAAGTCCCTCCTGCGTACCGCCGACGACTTGGATTGCGACTTCAAGAATCGTAGCGCGGTCGCTGGTGCGTTACGTCGGCACCGTCGCGGTCACTTCCACCTCCAACCTCTTCCCCTGCCGCGTTCCGACGAACGAATAGTCCATATTCGGTATTGGTGTTTTGATCGAGGCGCTAAAGCGCTCGCGCAGCTTCGTTAGTGATTCTTCATGATGCAGCAGGAACGACGCTCTCTTAACGTCCTTCCACGTTGCGCCGCCGTCGGCGAGCGAGCCGGTGATGCGCTCGATGATCGTGGGGAACTGCTCGTCGAACGTCGGGTGCGTCATGTCGGTGACGCCGGACAGGAACAAAAGCCCGCCGTACTTCATCCAGCGCAGCGGAAATACCGGCGGCTCGTACTCCCTCATGATTTTCGGCTTGCCGTCCGCGGGCGGATACATCGCGAGCAGATCGAGCGCAATGCGCCCTTTTGTGGTCAGCCGTCCGGTCCAGATATGGCTCGAGCTCACGGAGCGCGCTTTGCCGTCGAGTATGCGGCGGCGCTCCTGGTTGCCGGCGAGCCAGGCGTCCATGTCGCGCGCGAACATGCGCGTGCGCACGACGTCGTCCAGGCTCAAACCCAAACGACGCAGATGGCCGGCGAAACCCGCCAGCAGCTCGCGCGTTTCGTCTTCGGCCGTGCCATTGCCGCTGCCTTCCCACGAGAGTGACACGAACTCCTGCCCGAGCCACGGGAAAATCTTTAGACGCATTCAGGTCCCCCTAAGACAAACCAGCCACAGATGAACACAGATAAACACGGATAAAAAATTCTTTAGCCGCAGATGGACGCAGATAAACGCTGATGGAGAAGAGCGAAAATTCTCAGGGCAAAAGATACTGCAGAAACGTTTCTTTTGCTCCATTACGACTTGTCTTATCCGTGTTCATCTGTGTTTATCTGTGGCTTAATATTTTTTATCATTCACGGCTTATATTGGCCGCTTTGGCGAGCTTCGCCACCAGCGCCACCTGCTCGACAAGGTAGCGGTCGATTTCGTCCGGCGACATCGGCGGCGAAACTTCCGCGCCCATCGCGTCCCAGCGTTCCTTCACGTCGGGCAGGACGACGATGCGCCTGATCTCGGCATTGAGCTTGTTGACGATCGGCCGCGGCGTTTTGGCCGGCGCGAGCACGCCGAACCACGGATCCCAGCGGTAACCGGCGACGCCGGCTTCGGCGAGCGTCGGCACGTTCGGCATCGCTATGGCCCGCGTCGCCGTCGTGACGCCGAGCGCAACGACTTTGCCGTCCTTCATGAACGGCAGCACGCTGGACACCGGCGAAAACGTGTACTGCACGCGGCCCGTGATCGCCTCGGTGAACGCTTCGGGTATGCCTTTGAAGGGCACGTGGCGCACCTCGATGGCAGTGAGGTTGTTGAAGAGCTCCGCGGAGAAGTGAACGCCGCTGCCGATCCCGCCCGATGAATACAGGAGCTGACCGGGCTTCGCCTTCGCCATCGCGACGAGCTCGCGCGCGGACTTCACCCCAAGCGACGGGCTCACGACCAGCACGTTGGGCACGGTGACCGTCAGCGCGACGCCTTTGAAATCCTTCAGCGTGTCGTAGGGAATTTTCGCGTAGAGCACCGGCGCGATCACGTGCGCGGCCGAGACCGACAGCAGCGTGTAGCCGTCGTGGTTCGAATTGTGGACGATCTGCGCGGCGATCACGCCGCCCGCGCCGGGACGATTATCGGCGACGACCTGCTGCTTCCACGCGTCGCTCAGCTTCTGGCCGATGATGCGCAGCGAAACATCGACCACGCCGCCCGCCGAGAAGCCGATGACGACCCGGATCGGCTTGTTCGGATAATCGGCCGCCTCGTCGGCCGCCCGTGCGCCGGACGACAACGCGAGGAGCATGGCGATGCAGGCCGCGAATACGGACTTCTTCATGCTGGTTTCCGCGAGAGCCGGGGTGCTTCAAATATAGCATCGAATGCTCGATGCATTTTCTCTTCGGGTGCCCGCCGAATCGGTCGGTCGTGCTGCCGACCGGCTCGGCCGAACCCCCCGCCGGCATTTCCAGCTGGCAATTTCCACAACGGGAAGCACCAGGGCGAACGATGATGAGGCAGAGACCGTACGGCTTTGTAAATTGTTCATGGTCGGCCTTGTGATTTACCGACCGTCTCGTCCCGACTCCGCTGATATACTTTGACGATGAATGACCTTGCGTGGCACATCGATGAAGTCGCCTGGGCTGACTTCGAGCGGTAGTGCAACCGGCCCGGATACCATCGTGCTGCGTGACGGTGACGGCGCATCGCTGCTGTGCATCGCTCCAGGCACCGGTGCTACCTACCGCGTAATCGCGCGCGACCCGGCGGTGTGCAGCCGGTTGATTGAAGAGGTATTGCGCAGTCCACATGCCGAGCTGGTGCCGCGATCCGGGGGGCTATTGACCAATCTTTCGGTGCTGGAAAACGTAGTGCTGCCCGCCGTCTACTATCGGCGTGTCGCCAGAGGGCAACTGGCGGAACGGGTGTACCGCGACTTCGAGGCCTGTGACATCGCGCCAGCCGAGGCGGAGGAGCTGTGCCGCAGGGCGGTTTTCGGCCTCACGCTGTTCGAGCGGCGGCTGGCGGCGCTGGTGCGCGCCCTTATTATGCGTCCCGCACTGCTGGTCTTGGAGCGGGCTTTTGAAGGGCTTACTTCGCAGGACATGCAAAGGGTTGCGCGCTTCCCCGAATATTATCACCGCAGCGTGCCCGGCGGCTGTGTGATCATGTTCGATCTCGCCGGCATGGTGTGTCCGGAACTTGCTACCGAGGCCCAGGTGGAGGCGTAATGAGCGTAGGAATACGGAGCCAGATCGAGCAAAAGCTGGTGGGTAAGATGGCCTTGTCGTCGCGGGCGTTTCTGTGGCTCGCGGCGGCGGGCATCATAGGCGCGGTGCTTGCGTTTGCCTATGTTCAGCGTTCGTTCACGCCCACGATCGATCTCTACTTCCAGACGGGGCACGCGCGCGGGCTGACCAAAGGCATGGCCGTGAAGCTGATCGGATTCAACATCGGTTCGCTGCAGGAAATTTCCCGCTCCGGAGAACTGCGCGTTCGCGGCAAGATCGTGATCGATCGCGAGTATAGAAATGACATAGGAAAGGACTCGCGCATCAGGCTCACCAAAGAGGGCGTGCTGGGCGCCTACATTCTGGAAGTGCTTCCTGGAACCGGCGACCGCGGGCCGGTGGATAGCGGAAACACGCTCGAATACGAGTTGGACGTCGACTACAGCATGATGGTCCAGAATCTTATCGACCGCATCGGGCCCGTCGTCGACGACATTCGCAGGGTGGCGTCGCAATTGGGCGATCCTGCTACGGGCGTGCAGGCAACGCTGCGCCGTGTCGCCGAAGCGGGCCGCGCAGTCAGCAAGTTGGGTGTCGACGGCGGCCGTCTTGTCGGCGATGCGCGCCGCGTGACTAACGAGATACCTGCACGCATAGACCCGGTGGTGAAGGATCTGCAGCGCAATCTGGCGCAAGTGGAGTCGCTGATAAAGCAACTCAATGCGGATGTGCCTTTAATGCTGGGTGACACCCGCAAGCTTCTGCAAAGCCTTACGGTATCCAGCGAGAACATGCAGCGCCTGCTCACAGAAGACGTGCCGCGGGTGCTGCACAGAAGTGAGTCCGTAATACAGGATGCGGACGAGATCGCCGGAGGCGTGAAGCGCTCGTGGCCGGTCAAGAACATGCTGCCGCAGGAGATTCGCGAGAGGCCGGTCGAGCTGGATAGCGCGGACGGGGCAGTCCACACTGCGCCGCGCACGGCTGTGCCGGAATGACGACCATGGGCAGACGTTGGAATCTGGTGGCGCCCGTGATGCTGGCGGTGCTGTCCGGCTGTGCAAGCCCGCCGCCGCCCCAGTCCGCTGCGGACCGCCGCCTCGAACAGGCGAATCAGGCACATGAGCGTGCGAGCGCCGCATTGACGCGTGGCGAGTACAACACGGCATTGCGCCATTACCAAGCTACCCTCGATCGCAGCGCTGCGGTCGAAGATCAGAACGAGAGTGCGATTTCCATGCTCAATATCGCCGCGGCGCAGCATCGTAGCGGAAACTATGCCGCCGTGCGCTCGACATTGCTCGCACTGATTGCGCACGAGCCGCCATTTGCCGCGAGCTACATAGGCCGCGCCGAAGCGCGTCTGGCCCTGGTTGAGCTACAGCAAAACCGCGTCGACGAAGCAACGTTGCATGCCGCACGGGCCGAACAGCTTTGCCCCGCCGGGGCGTGTCCATGGTCGCTCGCGTTGCAAAACATCATGACGGAGATCGACTTGCGGCGCGGGGATCTGGGCGCCGCGGACATCAGGGTGCGCGTGACCCTGGCTGCGGCAGGCCGCGGCACAGAGCGGCGGGAGGAAGCAAACGCCTGGCGGCTGCTGGGTGAGATCGAGGCCCGGCGAGGACGCCTCGACGAGGCGCGCCGAGCTTTGCTCACCGCGCTCGACATCGATGGGAAACTGGAGGTTCCGGAACGCATCGCCCTCGATCTCATCTCTCTTGCGCGCCTCGAGGCGGCGTCCGGCGATCGCGAGGCGGGTCGTCGCTATGCGCGGCGCGCGGCAGCGGTCGCCGAAGCTGCGAAGCTCGCCGCGGTGCTCGCGCAAGCGCATGCGCTGCTCGATACGGCGAAGTAGCGGATCCGACTGATGCCGGCCGTGAAGGGCGCAGCGAACAGAGTCGCAGCATATGCTTACTCAGCTGCGGCCAGCGTCTGGCGGCTGCGCATGTTTGCGAATCCGATGGTGAGGCTGGTCTTTCTGCGCCAGATCTACTTTACGGCAGTACGATCTTTGCGCCTGATCTCCATCGTCGCATTCGTCTTCGGCGCCGCATTCGTCTGGCATGTGACCGCGGTGCTGGGCAGCGATCCGCGCCTCTTCGAACTGGTCGAGCGCGTATTGATGCAGAATGTCGCCCCGCTAGCGGCAGCCATCATCGTGATCGGACGCAGCGCCACGGCGATAAGCTCTGAACTCGCCTATATGCATTGCAACGGAGAGGTGGAGGCATTGCGCCATCTGCGCATATCTGCGCACGACTATCTCGTGGAACCGCGCGTGGCCGCGGTCACGTTGGCGACCGTCGGCTGCTGCTTTTATTCGCAGCTTGTCGCGGTCGTCGGGGGTTTCGCGGCGTCCGCCCTCATACTGGATGTCTCCCTGGGCGACCAGCTCCATCGTTTCGCCGAGGACGTTTCCATCCCGGAATTTGCGCTCGGAGTGTTGAAGTCGGCATGCTTCGGATGGTTCATTGCCATTGTTGCATGCAGGGTCGGGCTTGATCCAACCCGAGAGGTATCTCATGGCCCGCTGGCGCCCGCACAGGCATTCCTGGGCGCGCTGCTTGCAGTCATCACGATCAACGTGGTGTTTCTGATTATCTTTTAGCCTCAACCAAGGCGGCAAATCGCCAGCGGCCGGAAGCTCTTTTCGGCGCCCGAGCCCAGCGGGCCGACCGGCTTGGCAATAGAATGACTATTGCCTTGACCGGACGCCTTGCTCTCACCAATTCGGGCTGCAACGCACACGTGTTTTATTATGTTACGGACTCTTAGCCTTCCCCTGCACCCCAGGGCACATCGACACGGTTCCCTTGTTCTCTACGCAGGATTTATAACAAGCATCCCTGTCCGGACAGTGCAATTCCTTACTACACCTCTGGTCACAATGAGCCCAATACACGGCTCCCGATGCCAACAGTATTTTGGGACTCTGATTTGCGCTGCTCTGGGGTTGCGCGTAGAGGGTTGCGGAAATAAACGCGCAAAACGTACCAACTATCAACTTATGCATCAACAACGTCTCCCATAAATTATTAACGCCATGCACGATGGTTACCGGCATGGCAATACCCTTCTTCAATCAGCGGTGCGTTACCTGATCGTTTGTGTTTTTCTGCGGAAGGGCGGCTCTTTTTCGATATTACCGCAAAATCCTGAATTGATTTTTGCGGGCAATGACGCACGCAACGTTAATAACGACGCGGCTCTGCCTGCACAGGGAGAGGCAATGCGGCGCGGGCAAAAAAAGGCCGGGAACCGCCAAGCGGCTTCCCGGCCGTCGCTTTACCGCTGCGACTACTGCGTTACAGACGGTTGACCCGCCGCGCGGGCAACCTGGTTTTTCAATGCGTCACCGCGATCGTTGGCCGCCGTGTGACGGACGAGAATATCCGTCGGCGAGGCCTTTTGACCGTAGTACTTCTGATTGCGCTCGTCGCTGACTTTCACGATCGTGCCGTTGAGGTTCAAGCCACCGTAAATGCCCTTGGAGCGGCTAAACGACACGACGTCGGTGGTGATGCCCCGCTCCGCGCCGCTGCCGACCGGGCCGACCGCGATGCTGATGTCGCCGCCGAGCTTGGCCTGCGTCTTCAAGAGGCTCGTCAACCCGTTATCGGTCATCACGAGCATCACGACTTCGGATTTCTCCACGCCGGCCTGGATCCCCAAGCTTGCGTTGGCGATCGTATAGAACGCCGGGCCCGACCACTCGCCGGTATTGGGATCGCGCGCGAGCAGCACCGCGCGCCCGCCCGAGCCGCCGACGACAAACGCCGCCTTGCGCATCTCAGGCGCGATCATCACGGCTTTCGCCCGGCCCAGGTTATCGCGCAGCCACTGCATATTCGGATCGTTTTGAAAATCGCGGAATGACGCTTCGGCTTTACTCACGAGCTCATCCGGTTCGTTCGCGGCAGCCGCGACGTTGGCCAACGCAAACCAGCCAACGAGCGCCGCCGCCACCGGCAAGGTAAACCGTTTCACTGAATTAATACGCATTTGTACCTCCAAACATAATTAACCCTTCAAACATCATTAACCCGGAAGTTAAGTGCGGCCCGTCACCGGGTCGAACGGGATAAAGGTTTGATGAAATGCGTTGAGGGAAGTTGCCTATTGATTTCAGGTGGATATGTAGCTGTTTATTGCGAGACCAAGCTCATGTAAGGCGCTATCCGACAGCGATTTCCGACAAGTACGAAGATATGTCGACGTCATATATTCATAACCGCATAACTGCATCGGGAGCATGCGTATCAGATAACCTGACCACAAAGGTTCCTGTTGTATCGAAGGGAAGAACTAACCTGGCTGCAAACGACTGACCTGCAACGCAGCAGCAGATGAATATCTGTAAGCAGGCTCAACGCCTCTGCATAGCGCTACCGGCACGGGGGCGGCCGAACCACAGCAGCCCGAGCCCCGTGCCAAGGCCCCACGCGGCGTTGACGATCGGTCCGATCAGCACGCCGGGCATGACAAAGGCAACCGGCGGCTGCCCTTTGAGCGGAGCGACGACGAACCAGGCAATGAGCGTGGGCAGGATGGCGCCGAAAACCGTCGCCGCCAGCACCAGCTTCGCGCCGTCGAGCCGCGCCAATACAAACGCGAGCAGCACACCCCATACGCCGCCCCAGAACGCGAGCGACAAAACTTGCGGCACCCCGAGGGGCGCCACTGCCGCCATTGAATAAGGCGCTCGCGGCGTCCATTGCAGCGCATGCAGAAATGCTGCCGCACCCTGGTGGAAGATCAGCACCGCAAGAAATCCGGAAACAAATCCGATAACCAGCCAGCGCGGCAGGTCCGTCGCCGCCGGGGAGTGACGCAATGCGTAACTATCCATAGTCAACACCTCATGAATGCGGATCAATAACGCGTTGACAGCGGCGATGCGGCCGAGTTCTCCCGGAGAAACTTGCTCGCCACCCGCTTCGCAAGATCTGCAAGCTACTGATTTATTAACGACTATGAATCGACAAAAAGCGCCTTGTAAACCTGAAGGTCATAGGTTCAAATTTATCCCGCAACCAGACATTACAATGGCTTACTTTCGGGCGGGCCGTCATTGGTGAGCATGTGTCCATACCGGGAGTCATCGAGTCCGCGGTCCGCTTTCGTCCAAATCCGGCCGCTCACTGTTACGTTTCACGTAGACGATAATGGTCATTCCGCACCCGACTGCCGGCCAAAACTCTCCGACCTGCTGCCACTGGCATGGACCGGCATAATGAAAGTGTCATCCGGGGGGGCAATGAACAATCGCCGCAAACTGGTCATCGCGCTTGGCGCGGGTACGCTTACGGCGCCATTCGGCTCTTTCGCTCAGCAGCAGGGCAAAGTCTGGCGCGTTGGATTTGTTTCAGGAAGAAAGAGCCGCCCCGACCCTACCGCTGATGCAGTGCTGCAAGGACTGCGAGAGCTCGGGTATATTGAAGGAAAAAACATCCTGATGGCGTATCGGTACGTTGGAGACATGCGGGAGCGCACCGCTGGCATCGTCGCAGAACTTGTACAGCTCAAGGTTGATGTCATTGTCTCCCCAAATCTCGAATCGATTCTTGCAGCCAAGCTCGCAACTAAAACCATACCGATTGTATTTTTGATAAATCAGGACCCGGTTGCGGCAGGGATAGTCGATAACATGGCACACCCGGGCGGAAACATTACTGGGATCAGCCGGCTCACGCGGGAACTAACGGGGAAACGGCTGGAATTGCTCATGGAGATGATTCCGGGGATCAGCCGCGTTGGAATCCTTTGGGATGCGAACGACAAATCACAGGTGTTAAAAGACTTTGAGACCAAGGCTCGAACTCTCAAGCTTCATCTTCACCCTATGGAAGTTCGTGGTCCGACCCCTGATCTGGAGCGAGCGTTTCAATTCGCTATCAAAGAGCGTGTGAGCGCATTCATCATCATAAGAGATCCCTTATTCTTGGATTACACCAGACAAATTGCGGACCTTGCAATAAAGCACCGGCTACCTTCGATTAGCGAAGGTAGTGAGTTCGTAGACGCTGGTTGCCTCGTCTCATATTCGACGAACCTCGTAGAAAACTCGAAACGCGCCGCCGTCTACGTGGACAAAATCTTGAAGGGTGCTAAAGCCGGCGATCTGCCGGTAGAGCAACCCACTCGATTTGACTTGATTGTCAACAACAAAACTGCCAAAACACTTGGGATAAAGATTCCCAATTCAATCCTCGTGCGCGCCGACAAGGTGATCGAGTAGTGCAGCGATTGGCAGCTTTGGAGAAACTCGACTAACCGCGTCGGGTCGGAAGCGGACCTTTAGCCGCTATCGACCAATCCTTAGGCCGCTAATTCGTGTTCGTAGCAGGGGCGACTGCGATCGTCGAGCAATCGTGATAACTCCGATGTAGTCCGCCACGCAGGATTGAGCCTGGCACCAAGATTCGCCTCCGTTAGGGAATAACGCGGCGATCATGACCTGCCGCGGCTATCTCTTTGGGTGGCTCATCGGTGATTGCAGTAAACGAATACCTAGGAAGATCATCGGTCCTGACGAGCCAGCGGTTAACCGGTGTGTTGACGCTTTCGACGTTCCCGCAGGGAGTTAGTTTTTACGCTGAGTCGACAGCGAAACTCCTCGCTTCACGCGGTGCCCGCCTGCTTCTGCGCGTTGAAAAATCGAATCATCTCGGCAGACGCGTCCGGACCGGCAGAATCGGTAAAGGATCCTGCTGAGCTCCCGCCCGACCAGGCATGGCCTGCTCCGCGCAATATCCAATGCTCTGCGACGACATTGTCGCCCGCGTCCGCAAAAACGGTTCGACTGTAGGTGCGCCCTCCAGACGATACGCCTTCCTGGGTGGTGACGCGCAAACTTTGTCGCTCCCTAACGGCGAGAGCCGCCTCGACGATCGCGGCCCCGTTCCTAGCGACCACAATGTTATCGCCATCGCCATGAAATACGATGGTCGGCACCGTGTTTGCGATCTGCGACTGCTGTGCGTGCAGCGAAACGAAAGGCTTCGGCACATCAGCAACGTCCGCCCTGCCTTTCATCGCGCTAAAGGCGGAAGGCACATCGCGGGCAACCGCGTACGGCAGGCCGGAATGCACGCCGACAGCTGCAAACAGATCCGGATACGTGACGCCAAGAATAACGGCCATGGCGGCCCCCGCAGACAAGCCGGCTACGAAAACGCGGCGCTGATCAATCCGATACTGCGCAGCAACTTCGCGCGCAATCCCGGCGATGATTGAAGGCTCGCCGCCCTCGCGGCCTTGGTCTCGCGTTCGGAACCAGTTCCAGCACTTTGATCCATTCGAATTCGCGGACTGTGCGGGATAGACCACTAAAAATCGATGCTGCTCGGCCAGCGCATTCATGCGCGTGCCCGCCGCAAAATCGTCCGGCGATTGCTTGCAGCCATGCAGCATCACGACCAGAGGCAGCCCGCACCCCGCCTCTGCTGAGTAGCTCTGGGGGACATACAATTTATAGGTTCGCGTGCCTGCTTGATTGGTGAAAGAGCGAGTCACGAACTCGCCGCTCACTGCCGGCGCGGACGGGGCTACAGTTTCGACTCGTTCGCCCGCTATCAGCGTAGATCCGGCCGCTTCATGCGATCGACTGGCGACCGTTCGGTCATACTCAGTCGTAGATTTTTTCAATCCTGCCGCGGCTAGTGCCTTCTCGATCGTCCGGGTAACTCCCGACAACGGGCCCGACGTCGTGTCGAGGCCAGCAGATGACAGAGCGCGCTGGATCGTTTCGCTTATTTCACCGACATCGACGGGACGCGCCGCGTACGATTTTCCGGACCATGGCACCGCTTGACGCAATCGGAGAGATAAACTATCAAGGGTTTTCAAGATGGGTCTTTCGAATAAAAGAACATTTAAAGAATGCGATCGGCAAGTGCTTTGCGCACCGCCGCGCTGCAATGAAAGGCGCCTAGCACATGGATCGACTTGATGGTCGCACGGGCCAAAGCGGGCGGGACATCCGCTGCAATCCGCGCTAAGCCGACCACCTGAATCTGCAACCATTGCCCGGCATCCCGCGCTTGCTCGAGTTCTGCACGACTGACGTGCTGCAAGCCCAGCATCAGCGTGCGGCGGGCAACAGTCCGCTTTACCTGGTCTGCGTGAACGGCCAGTTGATTGCGGATCGCGGTGCGGATGAGATCGGTTCGGTTGGAGTAAAAACCTTCCTGTACCAAGAGATCTATCTGACCTAGGTCGACCACACCAAGATTAATTGTGAGTTTCTCGGTGTCACCAACGCCCCGCTTGGGTTCGCTTACTAGGGTTGCCATACGGCGAGACGCCACACCATCTGTATACCATCCATATGGATGGTAGTAGAACACATATGATTGGTAAGATCAACTTTCTGCAATGAGGGCGGGGCTCGATTATTGGTGCGCCCCGTGGAGCACCCGTGAATTGTGCGTCGGGGGCCACGTCGGCCAAAAGTGTTTAAACGCGATACAACAACAGGCCGACCCGAGCCCCACGTGCCGTTCGTACTCAACGGACGTCGGAAATGCCCGCAGAGCTTAATCCAATGTTGTTCCCGCTACAGCTACCACGCTACTCTAAGACGATGCCCCGTTGCGACCCTGTGTTCAATCCCGGGTAAATAACGTACCGCAAGGTTTCGCGCGTGGGTACTATGCCGTTTAGACAGTAGCTTCAGAGGATGAACTAATATCCTCTGCGCCGGCATTCTTCAAGATCTCTTTGGCGCGATCTTGCTGTTTGCCGTCGGCTGCGTGCACAGACACCAGCACATTGCCGCCGCGCACCCGGCCTTCATAGAGTTTCGCTTCGTATTCGGGAATACCGAGGCCAACCAAAGCACCTACCAGGCCACCGGTAGCGCCGCCGACTGCAGCTCCACCCAACGCGGCCATGATCGGGCCCGCGGCAATAAACGGTCCAACGCCGGGGATTGCGAGCGAGCCAATTCCAGCCAACCATCCAAGCGCCGCGCCGATGCCCATCCCCGCTACTCCGCCGGTCGTTGCGCCTTCGGGCGCCTTCGTGCTCTTTTCGTGCGCAAAATCCTTGGTGCCGCCTTTATCGGGGAACAGAACAGAAATGTCGTTCCCGGTGAAGCCCGCGCTGCGCAATCCGTCGACGACTCTTTCTGCCGTGCTCTGATCCTGCACTATGCCGTATACCGCGTGTTTCATGATGATGATCCTTATATGGTTAACGTGTGTTTTTGACGAGAAGTTGATCGTCTACATTGGAGACGCCTTCGACCTGTCGCGTGAGCTGTGACACTTTTGTCTTTTCGTCATCGCTGCGCACCGGACCGCGCAATGTGACCGTGCCGTCCTTCGCGACGACTTTTACATTGTGCGCATTGGTAGACAGTGACTTGTCACGCACGATCGCCTTGCGAACTGCCGCCGCAAGCTCACGATCTGCTTTCTCGTTCGACTGATTTTGCGCGGTCGGCTGGGTGTTTTTCTGGTCGGCCTTGTTCATTCTGGTGTTATCCGCATCGGGAGTCGCCGTTTTACCGGTGTTCGATGTCTGTGCATATACGAGTGGTGAGCCTCCAGCGAGAACCGCAAGGAGCAACCAAGTCGCTTTGTTGTTACTAGCCATAGCTTTTTCTCTCTACAAAGTGGACAAAAGTTAAAAGTTCTAATCTTCGAGCGAGACTTTGCATTAAATTTCCCGTTCCATATGTAGGAATGGGACTGAATCCACTGTAAGGAATTTTCAACTCGACGGACGGGTGGCGCCGTGCGTGCAATCGATAACATTTGAGAGAGAATTTTTAATCCGCGGCTCACATCGATTGGGCTGACCAGCGACAGATTGTCTCAGTCCAATCCCATGGCCACAGATTTCAAAGTTTCGTCTTTGGCTTTGCAGTAGGACGACCGCTTTCGGCCAAAAGCCGTCACCTGTTGTTACATTTGATTTTTTGCCTCGATCGGTCATAAGTTTTCTGTAGAACCAGCAAATCCGCTGACCTTGGCGCGAACGGCATAATGACCACCTATCGGGGGAGGGCATGAGACGCCGATGGCTTTGTGGTGGTTGCATCAATTCGGAAATAATCTGTGAACAGGCGTGAGACGATCTTGGCGCTGCTTGCCCTTGGTGCTTGGCCGCTCGCTTCTTTTGCCCAGCAGGACGGCCGTAATTATCGGCTCGGCTGGTTGACTCCAACGACCCAGCGCACCGAAGCTCTCCGAACCGAACAGTACACGATCGCACTCGTGCAGCGGTTGCGTGAACTCGGGTTCGTCGAGGGGCGCAATCTCGTGAACCTCCGCAAAATCAGTCGCGGGCAGAATCGCTGGACTATTAGTTTCGCGCCAGAGGGCTGTTAGACGCAGGACCGGCTGCGATCCATCCACCGGAACAGGATCGCGTGAACGTTCAAGGTTGGTGTTTCGCCTGCCGGCGTGGTTCGTGGATAAAGCGATCGGCCGCGGTGTAAATAAACATGCCGCCGAGCATTGCGGCGACGAAGATCGCCGCCTCGTCGACACCGGAGGCAAAGGATACCAGCGCAGGGCCGGGGCAGAAGCCGGCAAGTCCCCAGCCGATGCCGAAGAGAACGCTACCACTGACCAAGCGCTTGTCAATGTCACGCCGATGCGGAAGGTGCATCGCACCGCCTACGAAAGATTTGGCTCGCTTTCCTGCCAGCCGGAAGGCGAAAAAGCCAATAAGGATGGCGCCGCCCATAACGAAGGCGAGTGAAGGATCCCAGTCTCCGGTTACGTCAAGAAAGCCGATGACCTTGCCAGGATCGGTCATTCCGGAGAGGATGAGACCGGTGCCGAAGATGAGTCCTGCTGCGAAAGCAAATAGCGCGTTCATACCCAGTGCTTAGTGACGAAAACGGTGGCAATGCCAGCAAACATGAAAGCCAGTGTCGCCACCAATGAACGGCGAGAAAGGCGCGACAGACCGCATACGCCGTGTCCGCTGGTACAGCCCGAGCCGTAGCTCGTTCCGATCCCGACCAGAAGGCCCGCAATAACCAGCGTGCCGATGCCAGCGGCGATTCGTGGCGTGATCGATTGACCGGCCAGCCGCATAACGAGAGGAGCTGCAAACAATCCAGCCGCGAACGCGAGGCGCCAGACGATCTCGCCACGGCGCGGCATGAGCAAACCGCCGACGATGCCGCTGATGCCGGCAATGCGTCCATTCAAAAGCACGAGCAATGCGGCGGCGACACCAATTAGCAGGCCGCCGGCGAGCGACATCCACGGCGTGAAGTGACTCCAGTCAATGGTCATTTCCGCATGCCGGTCACGGGCGCCGCAGCCTTGACGTCGGCAGGAAGCCGGATGGTGAAGACCGAGCCGCTGCCCAATACGCTCTCCACGGTGATATCCCCGCCCATCATGCGGCATAGCCGCCGGCTGATGGCGAGACCGAGGCCGGTGCCGCCGTACTTGCGCATCGTGGAGCTGTTGGCTTGGCTGAAGTCCTGGAACAGACGAGCCATCTGCTCTGGAGTGATGCCGATGCCGGTGTCGGTGACGCGAAACTCCACCCAGTTGGGGCCGTCGCGCCCGGCTGCGATTGTGACGAGGCCGCCCTCCGTAAACTTTACGGCATTGCTCGCGAGGTTGAGCAGGGCCTGACGGACGCGAATCTCGTCCGCGTGCACGACGCCCACTTCCGGCGCGCAGCGCACCTCGACACGATTTCCGTTCTTCTGCGCGGACGGGCCGACCGTGGAAGCCACGTCGCGCACCAGCGTCTCGATCGGGAAGGTCGCGAGCTCGAGATCTATTTTCCCGGCCTCGATTTTCGAGAGGTCGAGGATGTCGTTGATCAGCGCGAGCAGATGCCGTCCCGCGCGCAGGATCCGCGAGACTGGCTCGACCTGGTCGTCGTGGCCGAGGTCCTGCGCGTCCTCGAGCAGCATCTCGCTCACGCCGATGATCGCATTCATCGGCGTGCGCAGCTCATGGCTCATGTTGGCGAGGAACTGCGACTTGTGCTGGCTCGCGAGCTCGAGCTGCCGGCCCTTGTCTTGGATCTCGCGGAAAAGCCGCGCGTTGTCCACCGCGATGGCGGACTGCGTCGCGAAAGTTTCAAGCAGCCGCACCACGGTGGCGGGGAACTCGCCCGCGCCGCGTCGCCTGACCACCAGCGCCCCCACCACCTGGTCGGCGCGAATCATCGGGACGGCGAGCAGCGCCCGGAATCCGGCGCGCCGCAATATCGCCCGCGTCGCTTCCGACATGGGACTCGTCTCGATGTCCGACACCTGCGCCGCGCGGCGGGTGGAGGTGGCCTGCCAGACCACGGTGTCGCGGGCTTCGCCGATGACGTGGCGAAACTCGGCGAGCGTTTCCTCATCGAGCCCCGAGCTCGCGCGCGGCACGAACTCGTCGTGCGCCGACTCGATCGTGTAGATGGTTCCGGAATCCACCCGCGCGAGGCGCACGGAAGCCTGGACCACGGTGTCGAGCACGGTTTCCAGCTCGAGCGAGGAGCTCACCGCCTGGCTGATCTCGCCGAGTGCCCGCAACTCCTCCACGGAATGCGTGAGCTCGTGCGTGCGTGCCTGCAGCTGCTGGAACAAGTGCGCATTGTCGATAGCGATCACCGCTTGGTCCGCGAGCGCGCTCAGGAGCGCCGGCGCGTCGCCGAAGGGGCCGGCTAGCGCCCGCTGCACCGCGAACACCCCGAGAAGGGTGTCGTCCCGGAACAGTGGCACCGCGAGCAGTGAGCGCCATCCGACGTTGCGCGACGCTTCCCCCAAGCCGTATTCCGCGTCCAATAGCACGTCCGGGATTTCGACCGCGCTGCGGGTCACGACGCATCGTCCAGCGGCGGATCGTCGATCGAGCTCAAGCGCGGCGCCACTCCACTTCGCCCGCCGTTCCTCGTCGAGACCGTAGAACCCCGCCGGGCGAAGCTTGGCGTCCTCCAGCCTGTAGATGACACCCCAGTCGGCGCGGCAGAGCCTAACCGCGCTCTCGATCAACCCTTTGAGGACCACGTCGAGCGGGCTCGCGGAGCGCCCGATGACCAGCTTGAGTGCTTCGCTCAAGGCGGTCTGGCGGGCAAGTGCATCGACGAGCGCCCGTTCCTCGGTCCCCAGTTGCAGGCTCACCACGTTGTTCTCTCCCCCGGTGCCGTGCAACCGGCACGAATCATTTGACCGCAGAGTATAAGTGGATGAGGCAGTCTTGTCGCCTCGCGCCCAGACTGCAAGCGCAGCCGACCACAAGCCGCTCGCGGTTCATCAAGGACGCGGTCGTAATCAGTGGGCGGATGCGACGTCATACTCGGCACGGGTTTCTCGCGCGCAATATCTCCGTCGCACGGCGCGCCCCGCAGGCATCGTCTACTGGCTCGACGACGCGCCGCTGGCGCTCACCGCCGCCGGGCTCGCGTTGCAGCACACGGCGATCAAGTCGATCTACGCGCCAAGCTTCTCAAATTTGAACTTGCCGTAAAGCTTAAAACTGCCAAAACGCTCGGCATCAATGTGCCGAACTCGACACTGTTGCGCGCTGATAAGGTGATCGAGTATCCGAGGTTCGCCTCGATACCGACAATGCCCATCGTCACGTTGTTGCGCATTATTCTAGGGCTTCCAGAAAACGGGGATGCCGCATTGCATCAGCAATGTAATGCTTGAGGATATCGCTCGGTTTTTCAGAAAACCGGCCTTGCCAGTAAAAACTCATCATCGCGCTCCAAAGAAGTTATACGAATATCGAGCCAGCATTAGATGGGGAAGCTATGTGTTGTCTGCTACCGAGTGGAGCAACCAGGACCCGTCTTGGCCGCTTCGCGACCGTCGAGATCCTTCCCCCTACTTCTGCGCCGGCGTATTGGGGGGTGGGGACGCGGTGGGGGCAGGCTGGGTAGGCACCACAATGCCCGGCGCGAGTGGAATGTCCTCGACCGCTTTGATTCCGTCCACCCAGTAGCGTGTGTCGCCGAAGCAGCTACCCGGCAGGCCGACTTTCTCGTTGTAATGTAGCGACACCCGCTTGCCCATCGCGTTATTGATCTGCTGCGCCACACCGTCGTCCCACACGGTGAACTGGAACTTCTCTTGCGCCGTTCCGGGCATCGTAACAAGTGCAACTTCACCCTCCCAGGTCTTGCAAATCCAGCCCTTCCTCGAGAACTTCTGCACCCAGCCGGCGCGTTCGCCGGACGAGTAACTCCAGGACATCATCGCCCAGGTCCAGACGGCGGCGAGTGCGATAAGGACAAGCATCACGAGCCAAATCCAGCCAAAGCTACGTCGGGCAGAACTCGGAACTCGTCTGGAAGTATCGGTCACAATGGTCGATGAACTTGCGTCGGCGTCACCTAGTATGCGCGCGTGCGGTATGACGGGCATGTTGGGCGCGCGTCCAAGGTGGGGATGGTAGCCGAAAATCGAAAGTGGCGCGTGGGCGGGCTGACATCCAACTGAGTCGCAACCAGGTCAATCTAGGTGTCCGTGGTAGACATCGGGCCAATGGCGCAAAGGTATATGCAATTACTTATACATCGAGTTGACCCACTGATTTGGCCGCACTACTACCGCACACGGGATGCTATGTTCGAGGCGCCAACCTGACCACTGTGTCGCCATGCATCTCGCGGTCGAAGCAGGTCAGACACACAAAATGAACTCTGTTCGGTGATGTCCTTGCTACCGGCCGCATCGTCGATGCGTCAACCATGCTGGTGCATTCCGGGCACCGCTTGATCTTCGATGGATCTTTGCTCATCAATACATCTTTCGTCATATTCGCGTCTACCATCATAGTCCTTCGACGTGCTGGCGTAGGAGTTTCGGTAGAACTGATACAACATATGCTCTCTAAGGATGTGGTGGTATCTTAGATAGGACGGGAGACGGTCATGCCCACCTTTGCACATTGGGCCGAGTTTTTCTGGACAAGACCTTATACAAGGCCTCGCACGCCAGCAGATGCTGACCAGCGTTCATGCAATCAAAGGTCACGCGAACGCTGACGCCTGCGCACGGTGCCCAATATACCGGCACTGCGCACTTAATCGTAACGGCCTTTAGAGATTTAGGAGAAGTTCAGTTGGAATTGAATACGCGGGCGAGAGTGGAAAGCATTGCTCGAGGGTTATCGGATGATGAGCTCCGACATTTGGAGGCAATCGCGTCCGGCAAATTCGGGACGGTGAACAAAACTGTTTTAGAAAGATTTATGGCATTAAATCTCATCAAACATGGACCGGACGGTCTCGGAATCACGTTAGACGGCATCAGAGTGGTGGCAGTCTGGCACCGTGCGAGATAGGACTAAGCGCAACAATGCCCGCTAAGACAATTTCCGTTACTTTATGCTAAGTCATCACTCTCGCGTTACCGGCATATCGGAAGCGCGAGACCTCCGCTAACGTTGCCTCATCGAGCGTTAGCAGTTGGGCCGCCGCGAGGCGTCTTTTTTTTGCTGCTCCTGGATAGCTTCATCGATTGACTTTAGGTTGCTCGGGATGCGGATACCACGGATTATCGGGATGGATTTCGTCTTTTAGGTGTAGGCGGACGGCATCCACCAAGGGCCCCACTTGTGCAATCACAGCTCGTAATCTTTCGATGCTAACGCCAAGCTGTCGTGCCCAATGTTTTACTTCGTAAGCCTCGTCAACATTTATCCGTATGTTTGCTCTTAGCGAAGTCGATTCTGGCAACGTCATAGGACTATCGGGATTTGAGCTGGATATCCACCACGACTGGTTTCTGCTCTTCCTTCTGTTTTGCCTTCAAACGTTCCTCGCGCAGGACTTTCGCGAATGTCTTGCGGACATCCGTGCTGGTGCTCGGAGTGTATTTGAACGAACGGTCTAGAATCGATTTCATTTGTTCCTCACTTAGCGATTAATGGAGCTCGCAGATACATCGCAAAATGCGGGCCAGCCTTAAACAGCCAGCGCAGGGCGTATAGCGGTGATAACTTGCTCGAATCGAACCTAACGCGCTTTGACGTGAATAAGTTTACGTCGAAGAATCGACAGTTGGTGCGGGATACCGACGCACGCCAGTGCTAAACCTTCGCCTGTGGCACGGCTTTCAAACCGGCCCGACGAGGCTTGTTCTGGGGTAACGCTTGCAGCGCCAGATCGAGAATCATGCGGATCTCGTCGCCGGTGAGTGTAACTTCCAATCCCTTAAGCCTTTTTTGCAGCCGTTTTATAATCAAACAAGCATAAGTGCCTGCTGCACGCACCGCGATGTCAAGGAGCGGAGCCAATTGGGTAGAAGGTAACGTGACAGTCGCGCAAAATGCAGCCCGCTGCTTCTGTGTCTCTAAATGCTCGACCGTGATGTCGTCCATATCGCGCTTTCTTTAATTAAGCCGTAGTGCCTCATTCCGTTGGCGATTTCAAAGAGCACCGCAGTGTGGACATTTGGCGTCACCGTGCGCGTCGTAAAGGCGCGGTTATTCGTCACGGCATGGACGATGGGCCTCTTGTTCCTTACTTGGATGGCATCCGAAAAACGACTCGACAACGACGTGGTTTCTTGATCGCCTCTCCAGTTAAGGAGTCCTCCGCGACAAATCGCTCGATTTTGTCAAATATCTCCGCGAGCGCATCCACATCCGAGGTCACTCCTTCACGGATGCGTTGTCCAGCCGGATCTATCTGAAGGTTGGAGGCTGGCGATTGCCTGGGGTTCAGGGATCTTGGCACCAACGTCAAATAAGTAACTTAAATTCACACCTGGAGATTGTCGCGCTCCCGTGAGCCCGTCGTGCATCCGTATTTGTCTGATTTCGCGGTAGGGAAACGACCATACGTGCACATCTAGTTCTCCGACGTGCTGGTATAAGTTTCGGCGGACTTGAACGACATTCGCTTTTAAGCGATGGGGGGACTATCTTAGATAAGGTGGGGGACTGTAATGCCCACCCTTGCACATTGGGCCGGAGTCTTCTGGAGAAAACTTATATAAGGCCGACAACGTCTTCGTGATATTACCCTTCGATTACTCAACCATTAGGGTGAGGGCTGCTCAGATCACGTCAAGTTGAATGCAACGGTTTGAGAGCGACGACGGTACGTAATCGGTGTTGAAAATTGCCAGGCGGGATTTGGCGGTGGCTATGTGTAAGGCTAAGGACACGCTGAAGCCCTGCCGCCACATTATGCGTCGTATGCGTGACGGCATACTGGTTGGGCTGACCAATTAGGGATGGTCGGCAACTGGCCTGATAGGCAGCTAACGGCCAATTGCGGAAGTTCCCTGTTACGTTTCATTATGACGAGTGATGATCACCCTTCAACGGCCTGCTCCTCAAGGCAAAAGCGGTTCTGCAACAGGGCAGACGATCCAGCGCGGCCTGCGCTCGCGTGAAGCGGTCAAAGTGCCACGAAGTGAGGCGATTTGATTCGACGCAGGACACGAAGAATCCACGCGACAGGGAAATTTTCACCAAAGACTCGTGGGTTTGACGACCCGCTGGTGAGGGGATACCCTTCTTGGCAGCGGAAAAGAGCGTATAAATTTCCTATACGCCCTATACGCACGACACATGAGCGTGGCGAATCGTGGGTGACGGCTTCGGTGCGGAGGCTCGGCTTTGACCGAGCCCGCTCGACCTCGGGAGAAGACGTCGTGGCGCGACGCGCTGCTGCGCGTGCTGAAGGCGTGGAACCGCCACCAGATCCCGAAGATCCTGACCGCTGTCGTGGTGATCTGGATCGTCGGTGGCACGGCACTCCACTTCGCGGAGCGTGGCACGACGCCGGCGTTCGAGACGTGGCGCGAGTCGCTCTGGAGCGTCTGGGTCACCCTCTTCAGCGGCCTCGGCGAAGCGCCCAAGACTGTTGTCGGGCGGCTCATCGTGTCCGCCGTGCTTGTCGTCGGTGTCGCCATGGCGGGCTTGTTCACCGCCAGCGTGGCGTCCATCCTGATCGAACGCTCACTAAGGAGTCGCGAGGTGACTAATCTTGAAATGTCCGACCATCTGGTGCTGTGCAACTGGTCGCCGCGGGCACTGGACTGGATACGGGAAGTGCACAGCGGCATCGTCAACGACACGCGGCCGGTCGTAATCGTCCACGACACGCCCGACGAAGTCGTGCTGCCCGACAAGCAGGATGAAGCCGCCTTCAACGACGTCTACATCGTCAAGGGTGACCCCGCCAACGAGGTGATCCTGCGCCGCGCCAAGGTTGCGCAAGCGCATTCCGTCGTCATCCTGGCGGACGACCGGCAGGGCGAGCACGCCGACGGCAAGACCATCGTGTGCTGCATTGCCGTCAAGAGCGTGTGCGGGCAAGAGCGCCAGCCGAACATCGTGGCCGAGTGCCAGGATCCGAAATACCGGTCGCACATGCGAAAGTCGGGCGCCGATGAAATCATCTCGGCCGCCGACTTCGGATTGAGGCTGATGGCACGCGCCGCGCTCTTTCACGGCATGACGCGCGTCTATCAAGAGCTGCTGTCGGTCCGGAGCGACGCCAACGAGATGTACCTGGTGCCGGTGCCTGCCCGACTTGTCGGGATGGATTTCGTCGCAGCGGCAAACGTGTTCCTGCCCGATCGCACGAACATGCAGGCCTGCCTTCTCATCGGGCTCCGTCGCGGTGAAAAAATGATGCTCAACCCGGTGGGCGGGGAAGCGGGGCCGTTGTGCGAAGGCGATGAGCTGATCCTGCTGAGCCAGAATCTGCCGGATCTTTCGCGACTGCAGTCGCTCGACGCCGCATAGCTTACGGAGCCGAGATGGTCCTGGATGACGAAGCCCAGAAGAACTAATCTCCCAGGGACCTAATTCACCCGTCTTTCGCACTTCGCATAAACGCGCATGATGGCCTACCAACGGAGTATGGCAAACCGCCAGTTCGAGAGCGACGCAGGACCGGTCTTGCGCAACTACGCATCCACATGTCAGGCTAATTCTCGGTATCCTCGGCGTAAGGCATCGATTGCTAGAATGCTTCGTGCCTGTGGTACCGAACGATGGCTTACTACACTATGCGAACGGAGACTCATAATGGGCAATCGCGACAGACAACGCAAAGAACCGAAAAAACAGAAGCAGCCGCCGAAACCTCGTCTTTCAACTCGCGCATAAAGATTCCGCTGCATTTGGCAGTGCGGAATGGCATTCGGACAAGTCGATCGGATCAAGGCGGACAGCTCGCCGTAGTTCAGCACTGATTCATGGCGATCAGCATTTCGATACCGGCGCACGTCTTCTTCTAGCGGGTGATCAGCCGTTTGTATATGTTGCCTTTGTGTCGTTGGTGATAGAACCCTAAAGTTGATAAAACTTACAAGTCTCATTCAAGCAACGCTAGAAATTTTCTGATAACAGGTGCAGAATCGGCTCGCGATATTACGAAGTAACACGTAAGCTATCGAGCGCTGCGTTGTTATCAAGGACTGGCACCTTAAACCAACCAAACAGCGCGGCGTTACCTCTGGACGACATCACCCCTTTGGCGAGGTGGACATGAGGTCCTTTCTAAAATGGGCGATGATCGCCCTGATTCAGGTGTACGCGCTGTGCGGTCCTACGCCGGCATTGTCACAGCAGTATCCCGTCAAACCGATCAGATTCATCGTGACCTTCCCGCCCGGGGGCACCGTCGACATTACTGCGCGCATCCTGCAGCCGAGGCTCATCGAGAGCTTCGGGCAGCCGGTCGTCATTGACAATCGCGGCGGCGCCGGCGGCGCGGTCGGCACCGAAATGGCTGCGAAAAGCGCGCCCGACGGCTATACATTCCTGTTTACGCTTTCCTCGCATACAATCAATCCGCTGCTCTACAAGCTGAGGTACGATGTCGAGCGTGACTTCGCGCCCGTGTCGCTACTGGTGAGCGTGCCACAACTGATCGCCGCGCACCCTAACGCGCCGGCGAAAACACTGCGCGAACTAGTCGCTGCGGCTAAGGAGCGCCCGGGCGCCTATTCCTACGCTTCGCCCGGCAACGGAACGCCCGGTCACATTGCTGGCGAGTTGCTGAAGCTGAAGACAGGAATTAACATCGTGCATGTACCGTATAAGGGGGGCGGTCCCGCGGTCGTCGACACGCTTGCGGGCCAGATTCCGTTTCTATTTCTCACCGCACCCGCGGCCCTCTCGTACACGCGTTCCGGAAAGTTACGCGCGCTTGCGGTCACAACACGAAAGCGCACGCCTGCGGCGCCTGAGATTCCAACCGTTGCCGAAGAGCTGAACCTGCCGGACTATGAGGTCGATTCCTGGATCGCGATATTCGCACCAGCCAAGACACCCGCAGCAATCGTCGCGCGCATGCAGAAGGAGGTTGCGCGTGCGGTGCACTTGCCCGATGTAAAGCAGAAACTTCTCGATCAGAGCGCGGATCCGGTGGGTAGCAGCCAGGAAGAACTCGGCCTTGTCGTGAAAACCGAACTCAAAAGCTGGGCTGCGGTGATTCGCAACAGCGGGATCAAGGTTGAATAATGAGAGGAGACTTCGTAGTCCGCGGGTGCATGTCCCGCTTTCACTGACAGATCCTGCCAGCTGCGACCAGTATCGCGGAAAGAGGAACGGACTATCTATAACGGAGAAACTCGACCGGCAGCAACCGGTCGAATTGCGTCCGTCGCCCCACGGTCGCAAACGGCCAATAGCGGCCGGTCGCGGTTACATTTGAATTTCGTTCCGACGATTCGGCTTGAGTGCTGGAAAGCCGTCAGGCGAAATGCCGCACTCGTACTTAATTAACAAATCCATTTAGCGCAACTTTCCGGCTGATTCAGCCATCTAAATTATAGTTAGCAGATGGGTCACCGCTGTCGTTGGCGGAGGACTTCTAAAGACGGCGAGGCTGATTCCGGTATTTCGCCGTGGGCAATGCGGCGAGGCTATCATGCTCGCTGGCGAATGGTGCTCTGCAACGTGTGTAATGAACGTAAAACTATATAGTCGGAAGGGTTATGTTCAAAAATATCTTGATGCCGACCGACGGGTCGGAGCATTCGGAAAGAGCCATTGAACGCGGTATCGAGTTGGCAAAGCTTTGCGGGTCGAAGGTGACTGGGATACACGTCGTGCCGGATTACCGTCTCATAATGGCGTTGGGAGAGACGGGTTACTCGGACCCGGTTGCACAGGAAAAGGCCTCAGAAGACGCAAATGATTGCGCGGTGAACTTTCTTGATTTTGCGCGCAAGGCCGCAACGTTGGCCGGGGTGCCTTGCGAAACCGTGGTGGCAACCAATGACCATCCGTATGACGCGATTATCAATACGGCCAATGAGCGTGGTTGCGATCTTATTGTTATGACCTCCCGCTATCGCCGGGGATTGGTTTCGCTGATCATGGGTAGCGAAGCGGACCGCGTGTTACATCGTGCCTCTATTCCGGTCTTAGTGTTCCGCGCGTTGATGAGCGCTGATCATCCCGACAAGACGGCGCCTGAGCGGCTAAATATTCCGCGCGAAGGAACCAAAGGTGGTGAAAATGCTTTTCGGCTTTAGCAGCGATTTATGGCGTCGCCGGACGACTACGGACAGGTTACGGGCGCGTAAAGTTATTTGCAGGGAAGTGTGATCGAATGATCCTGATTGCATTCGAAATCTAACCATATAAAGATGCCCGACTCGATTTTCAATCTCCTGCATTGGGAGGCCCCACATGCCATACCGTCCCATCCGAACGATCATAAAGGATCAGAAATTAATTACTTGTGCGGGGAGTACCACGGTCGTAGAGGCATCCCAGCTGATGCGAGTAAACCAGATAGGGGCTTTGATGATCGTGGACGAAGGCAGGCTCGCAGGAATATTTACGGAGCGCGACGCATTATTTCGGGTCATTGCAAATGAGCGTGATGCAAAAACCACGCAGGTCGCCGAAGTCATGACCCGCAACCTTCAGTCCATCGACCCGGACAAGCCTTTAGGGCATGCGCTTCACGTCATGTACGAGGGCGGTTTTAGACACGTCCCGGTCGTCGAGAATGGACAGCCGGTTGGTATGGTGTCCGCACGGGACGCTCTCGGTCCCGAACTGGAAGACTTCGCACACGAGTTGCTTCATCGCGAGCAGATTGAACAAATTCTAGGGTAGCACTGAACGGGTCGGCCGCTGGGCGTCAAAGATCTATGTGAACCCGTTTACGGACTGGAGCGGCGGTTGCCCATACTCGCCGAAACCGGACCTTAGAAAAAAGCGAAATTTTGCGACTGACTGCTTACGGGATCAAAGGCCAATTCACACTCCCGGCCAACAGCGGAAGCTCACGGTTACGTTTGATTTGTCCCCAATCGGTGGTAACTCTTCCGATTAATCAGCAAATCTACTGCCCTTTGCGCAATTGGGCATAATGGTCGCGCAGATTGTCTGGGAGGGGAAATGAACGATCGCCGCAAAGTCATCGTTGCGCTAGGTGCCTGCGTACTCTCAATGCCGTATGGTTCTTTCTCCCAGCAGCGACCGCGGAAGGTTTTCCGCATCGGCATTCTTATTCCCGGAAACGTGGCTGCGACAGTGCATCTAGTCGAGGCATTCAAGCAAGCACTGCGAGAACATGGGTACGAGGTGGGACAGAACGTATTACTGGAACCGCGCTATGCCGAAGGCCGGCTCGAGCGGCTATCCGAGCTTGCTGCGGAAATGGCGCTCAGCAAGGTCGACGTTATTGTACGGCGACAGATGCCGGTATTGCGGCGGCTAAACAACAGACGCAGACAATCCCGATAGTGATGGCCAGCAGCACCGATCCGGTCGGAACCGGTTTCGTTGCGAGCCTGGCGCGTCCCGGCGGCAATGTCACCGGCCTTAGCATGGTCTCCTCGCAACTTAGCGCGAAGCGGCTGGAGATGCTGAGGGAAATTGTAACCGGGCTTTCCCGTGTGGCGATTATCTGGAATCCTAATGTCCGCGGCGCCTTGCTTGACTACAAAGAAACGGAAAGCGCTGCCCGATCGCTACGTGTACAGCTTCAATCTGTTGAAGTGACCCGTGCGGAGGACCTGGATCGCGCTTTCTCGACCGTAACGGACCAGCGTGCGCAAGTGCTAATTGTGAGTACTCCTAATCCAATACTTTTCGTGAATCGGAACCGGATTGCGAGCCTCGCACAGAAAAATCGGCTACCGTCCATGTTTGGACAAAGGGAATACGCTGACGCCGGCGGTCTCATAGCATACGGGCCGAGCACGGCTGAGTTGTATCGCCGCGCGGCCATCTACGTGGACAAGATACTCAAGGGAGCGAAGCCTGGAGACCTGCCCGTTGAGCAGCCGACAAAGTTCGAACTTGTGATTAACAAAAGGACCGCGCGCGCTTTGGGATTGACGATTCCGCAATCGCTCCTGATTAGTGCGAACACCGTGATCGACTAAGATCGAACGTCTGCTTTCGGGAGGCTTGACTGTCAGCTTCGGGTCGGAAGCGGTCGCCGCTGAGCGTCGGCTCCCGGCCATAAGCGGGCATGCGCCGTTACATTTCATTTTGCCGATTAATCGACACACGGCACCTGCTTGCTGCCAAAAAACCCGCCAACCCGCCTGCAGGTAACCGTCCCATCTGACGTTATTGCCCGCGCAGAGACTCCGCGAGACTCTGCAGATTTTGCGGCAGTACCTGGATGACTCCCCGACGGGGGCTGTCAATGTCGGCGATGAAAAAGAGCGATATGGTAAGAATGACCGGAAAAATCAGCAGGAGGAAGGGGTTTCTGGAGTGCATCCCTAAACCGATTAGCAGGTTGCAAAAAATAGAGATGATTATGATAAGCATCCATGCCGCGACGGGAATACGATTCCAAAACGCAGCCTGGGTGAATCCCTGCGAGTTCAGGACATCGTTCATGCCAGCAACGACGAGTGCCATCACCGGATTTTGCTGCGCGACGGCATGCGGAGCGACTGCGGACCATAGCTCGTTTTGCAGTCGACCCGTTTGGTCATTGATCTGCTGCAACTGTTGCTCGTCACTCGCCTTGTAAAAGAGTATGCGCTGAGCGAGATACCGGCTCAGCAACGCCCGCACTTTCACCGCATCGGCGGCAGGTAGCAGGCCTGCACGGACGTATTCAGTTCCAATAGCGTTGGCTTCCTGCTCTTCGAAGTTCTTGCGCTGATCGTATCGACTGACGGCCATGGAGAAGGTGAAGGCGACGATAAGGCCCATCAGTGTGAGGGTAGCGCCAACAATGAATCGGAAATCCTCAAGGTTGTCTCCCTTTAGATTTCCCCGTTTCTCGCGATAAAAAGCGCCGAGCCACGCTGACGCCCAAAACGCCGGTAGCGCGAGCCACAAAAGTAAGAAATGGTGTGCTGAAGGATTGGACATTCGTTGAGCGTCTATAGGTATCGCTTTGAGCTACAAATTACAAAACTGCGGAACCTTGGTTGCTGCCCGACGACGGTGCAGTTGCTATCGTTACCTGCATGGTGAGGAATCCCTTGCAGGCGGCGAAGTATACAACGCCGCCGACAATTGATGAACGGCTGGTATAAGGCAACGTAGAACGTCAGCAACGGGTCGGAAGCGGGCGCCGCTGAGCGTCGGCTACCGGCCAATAGCGGGCATTCCCGCCGACGCTTCAAATGTGCGTAAAACGGGGACAGAATCGCCCTCGACATCACGAAACTAGTAAGCAGATCGTGCCGTCTAATTACGAGTCAGGCGTCTACAAGGGAGAGCAACAACTCTCGAGAACGACGATGATCGGATTTTTTGGACGCGCACTCACATTACATGCGCTGGCCGCGCTTGCGTGGGCCGCCTTCACCCTCGGCGGAGCGACGCACCGCTGAACGGAACGTTAG
>CAWDSF010000019.1:0-346614 GCA_963804885.1 uncultured beta proteobacterium | reverse complement strand
GCACAGCGTCGCGGGCGGACTTCGTTACTCCTCCGCCGCTGGCCGGGCCGTCGAGGTAAAGCGACTCCACCTCGTTAGCGATACGAATGGCCTCACTAAGGCTGTCGGTTCGGCCGACAACTCGAACCCGCACTTCGCGGGGCTCCGGCGCATCAGCGGACAATTTGCTCCCGAGGATGGAATTGACGCCGATTAAGTCGAAGCGGAGTTCTCGCGCCTGTACCCCGGTCAACCGCAGGCGCTCGCCTACGATCTCCAGTGCCAAACGCCCCCGCGCCACTGCCCCCGGACCGGCGTAGGAAATCTGACCCTCTCCGACATAGCAATCAACATACCCGACCGATGCCTTTAGCATGCCCGTGCGTTTAGTGCCGTCGCCGCCTTGGACGCGCACTCTATCCGGACCAGCCTCGGTCACTGACACACCCGAGAAATCGGCCACAACGTCGGGCTGCAGGTAGCGGGCTGGATCGTGCACCTCGTAGAGCAGCTGCTCTGTGCAGGTCGCGGCGCTGACTACGCCACCCGTACCCGGTACTTTGGTAATCACCGCGTTGCCGTCCTCCGTCACCTCGGCAATCGGGAATCCGAGTTCCGCTATATTGGGCACATCCTTGAATCCCGGATCAGCGAAGTAGCCGCCCGTGATCTGGCCGGCACATTCCAGCAAGTGTCCAACCACGGTGCCCCTCCCGAGGCGCGTCCAGTCTTCCATAGACCAACTGAATTCATGGATCAGAGGGGCAAGAAACATCGAAGGATCTGCGGCGCGACCCGTTATGACCACGTCGGCACCGGCCGCCAGGGCCTCTACAATAGGCCCGACCCCAAGGTAGGCATTGGCCGAGACGAGCCGGTTGCCGAGCGAGGCGATAGTCTCCCCAGTGTCGTCGAGGAGGTAGCCGCCCTCGCGCACTGCATCAAGCACATCATCACCCGTGACGGCCGCGACCTTCAGTCCGCGAAGCCCTAATTCGACACGCAACCGCCGCTGTCTTCTCGGCGGCTGCAATAGGGTTGGCAGCGCCCATGTTGGTTATGATCTTGATGCCTTTCGAGTGGCAAGCGCCGAGCACTGCCCGCATCCGCTCGGCGAGGAGCAAGTCGTAGCCTGATGCAGGATCCTTCGACCTTTGCCTGCCGCGCGAGAGCGACAGTGCGCTCCGCCAAGCATTCGAAGACAAGGTATTGTACGCCACCGCGCTCGGCCACCTCAACTGCGGGCTCGATCCGGTCGCCGGAGAAGCCCGCGCCTGCGCCGATCCTGATCGATCTCACAACTCGCTCCTCCGCCACCATTATGTATATGCCATGACCGCTCAGCCCGAGAGAACACCGGTCGCGAATGCGAATGCGGTCATTACGAGCGTAGTCCCGAACGCCCACGGGAAAATGAAGCGTTGGTGGTCCCCTAGGTCAACACCACTCAAGCCAATAAGGATAAAGGTCGAGGCCGTAAGCGGACTTAGCGGGAAGCCAGTCGTCATCTGCCCTAGGATAGCGCCACGTCCGACTAGGACAGGATCAATCCCGAAGCTCGCCGCGGCCTGTGCAAGCACCGGCAGCACCCCAAAGTAATAGGCATCGGGCGTGAAAACGAGGCTCAGCGGCATGCTCGTCACCGCCACTAACAGCGGTAAGTAGCCGGCTAGGCTCGGGGGGATTACAGAGACGGTTGCGGCCGCCATCGCCTCGATCATCTTGGTGCCTGTAAGAACTCCGGTAAAAATGCCGGCGGCGAAAATCATGGTGGAAACTGTCACGACGCTACCCGCGTGCGACACCAGATGCTTCTGCTGTGCTTCCCAACTCGGGTAATTCACTGGGAGCGCGATCGCGAAGGCTAGGACAAACAGGATTGGCAACGGTAGAAGCGACATCAAGAGCGCGATGATCAGAACTACTGTGAGAACGGTGTTGAACCAGAACAGCCAGGGCCGCTCAAGCGCGACCTTCCGCTCGCCCGCGTGCGCGTGGAGCGCCCCGTCGGACTCGTCGTCGTCAGGTCCGATCCCAGCGTTGCTGTCGGGCACAGCGGCGGAAAGCGATGCGGGCTGTGGCTCGGCGGGCAGATAGTCGTGCGCGGCGATACCGAGCCGAGCCCGCTCCCGGCGACCGAAAATGTAGGCTACGGTCAGCACCCAGAGGATGCCGACGAGCATAGCCGGGACCACCGGATTGAATATGACTGATGAGTTCGCCTTAAGCGCGGCCATGGCGCGCACGGTAGGTCCGCCCCATGGAAGGATATTCATGACACCCGCGCCAAGAGCGACAATGCCGGAGAGCACGAGTTGATTCATACCAAGCCGCTGGTAGAGCGGTAGCATCGCAGAAATTGTGATAAGGAACGTGGTGGCACCGTCGCCATCGAGTGAGACGGCCATGGTGAGGACGGCAGTAGCGAGCGCGACCTTCAGGGGGTCGCCCTTCACGAACCGAAGCAGGCGCCGAATCATCGGTTCAAACAGGCCGACATCGAGCATCAGCCCAAAGTAAAGTACGGCGAAGATGATCATCACACCGACCGGTGCCACGCGACTGATGCCCTCAAGCATCATCTTGCCCAGGCCTGCCCCGGCGCCGGCAACCAGGCCGGCGGCCGTCGGGATGAGGATAAGGGCGACCAGCACCGACACGCGCTTGGTCATAACGGCAAAGAGGAAGATCGCGATGGTCGCGAAGCCTAGGGCCGCCAGCATGTTTCCTCCTCCAGCTTTCCCATTCTTCTGAGGGGGCTAGCGCGGAGAACGATGTTAATAATCCCAAGGGTGGGACGGCAACTTACAAGACTATACTGCGCATCAATCTATCGCCACAAAAGCTTTCGACCTTCGTCCCACTTATCCTAGTTCGACTTCAGCTTCACATAACGCCCAGGCGCGGGCTCTATGGCGGATAGTTCCGTCGCCCTGCGCCTTTGGCGCGGACACGGTTCCGTTGGAATGGCGTCTTATCCACGCAACCGAATCCGGCCACCAACTTCCGGGCTTCTCTTCGGCGGCATCGAACCACCCCTGCGGGTCGGATTCGAGGTCGTCGTTGAGCCAGTGGCTGCGTTTGTTGCGGGCGGGAGGGTTGATGACACCCGCGACGTGCCCGCTCGCGGCAAGGACAAATCGAGCTTCACCTCCGACCAAATCCTTCGTCCGAAATGCCGTTTTCCATGGCACGATGTGATCCTCGCGGGACGCGAGGAGATAGATCGGCACGTCGATCTTGGAGAGGTCCACCGGAACCCCGCACTGCGTGGTCTTGCCGGAATCCTTGATGTTGTTCTCGAGATAGGTGTTGCGCGTGTACCAGCAGTACATCGGGCCCGGCAGGCTGACGCTATCCGAATCCCAGTACAGCAAGTCGAAAGCGTCGGGCGTTGCACCCTTGAGATAGCTGTCGACGACATAGCGCCAGATCAAATCGTTTGCGCGAGCGTTCCGAACGTGAACGCCAGTTCCTTGCCCGGCAGAATGCCGCCCTTCCCTATCGTCGCTTCGCGCAAGGCCACGGATGCATCATCGATTAGGAGGCCGATTTCGCCGGTGTCTGAGAAATCCAGCATGGTCGTCAGCAGCGTGATGGTTGCAAGCTTCCGTTCTTGACGTGCTGCCATGACGGCCGCCGCGCAACTCAGGATCGTACCGCCGACACAAAATCCGAGGGCATTCGTTCGTTCGGCCCCGGTAATGTCGAGGACGACGTCGACCGCCTTGAGCGGTCCCTTTTACCAGATAGTCGTTCCACGTCAGATGACCGATTTCGGGCACCGCGCTGCGCCACGAGATCAAAAAGACCTGACGTCCCTGCGCAACGGCATACTCAACGAGTGAATTACCCGCGCCAAGGTCTAACAGATAGAATTTGTTGATGCAGGGCGGGACGATCAGCAGTGGTATCTTTTCGACCTCTCCGGTTTGGGGGGCGTACTGGATCAACTGGATCAGTTCGTTCTCAAAGACCACCGAGCCCGGCGTGATTGCGAGGTTGCGTCCGACCTCAAAGGCCGACTTGTCAACGCGGGTAATCCGCCCCTTCTGGAGGTCATCGATCAAGTTCTGCATCCCGTCCGTCAGGCTCACGGATCGGGTTTCAATTGCTTTTCGGATCACCTCGGGATTGGTCGCTGGAAAGTTCGACGGGCTCATCGCATCGATGAACTGCCTGGCATAAAACCGAAGCTGCAATTTCGTCTTGTCGTCGACCTGCGCTCTGTCTACGAATTCGTGCAACTGCCTTGAGCCAAGCAAGTGAGACTGCTTTAGAAGATCGTAGTAAGGCATTTCCCGCCAGACTTCATCCTTGAACCGCTTGTCGCCACGAGCCAGCGCAACATCCGAATGCACCCCGCCGGCAAAATTTTGGAGAAATACACTGTTCCCGAACCTCCACAACTGCGTGAAATATTCGCGTTGGAGATCGACAAATAACGGAAAGGGAAAGAATTGATCGCTCGACGTGCGATGATCCTTCGTTCCCACTCCCGCCACCGACACGAGAGCATCGTCAAACTGCTTCATCGCATCCTGTCCGGCGCGCATGAGACTTTCGAGGTAACCCTGCGCGTCACCTGATGGTCCGGGGCTGGTCATAGCTTTCTCCCCCTGAAGAATATGGCAATCACCACGCAAACACTTCCTGCGGCCCACGACCGCATCGCTGGCGGCCATCCCATGAACCTGAAACACAGGTGGGCGGTGTCGATCAGGCTTCCTTCAGGATCCGCTCGTCGACTTTGAAGGCTCCAATAATTCCCATATCCATATTAGGGCTTTCGCTCAGGACGCGCGGCGCGACCGCATCATTCGCCCCCTGCTGCAGCCAGAGTTCCAGAACGGCATCAATAACTTGGCCACCGGCCGAAACGGTCGGATCTACGGAGAAGCCTCTATCGACGATCGGGTTAACGCGAAGGGCGGCGTTGGCAAAACTCGCGGCGAGATCCGCGAAGAGCCTATCCTCCATAATCTTCATGGCGGCTTCCGGGCCAGTCAAAAGATAAATGAACTTCACCGGTAGCCGGTCAACCTCCCCGTGCTGCCGCCTTTCGCCCTCCTGCTGAATTAGGATTGTCACGTCGCTGAGGAACTCCCGAATGTCCTCGATGCAGGCACGCTGTTCGGCTGACTTCATGGCCACGCGCATGGACTCGACATTGTCAAACCAGAGTTGCGAAATGCCATCGACGCGGTGCAGCCTACTGCTCTCGCTGGCCGCCAAACGCGCGAGAATATGATTTTGTCGATAGGCTCGCATAGCCTCGACGCGCAGCGCCAGTGGACCGTGTACACGATGCCAGTGCTCAGAAAAGGCAGCTAAATCGACGTCGTCACGATTCCGAATGAGTTCGCTGCGAATGATCATACCATGTTCTCCTGGGTGATCCTTTTGGTTTTCGGGTTACCGGCGTTCGACACGGTCGAATTCGTGCCCGCCGATGGTCCCGACCGCTTCAGCTTGACGCGCGATTTCATGACCATGCGCCGCATCGGCGTGATGCAGGAAATCACGCGTGGCGACAAGCGCAAACTCAAAACCGAGCGCTTCGAGCGCGAAGCCGATCGCGCCGCCGCCGAAAAGAGTGTGGCCATCGCGGTGCTGCATAAAGACACTGCGCTCGCGTGGCTCGATCGCTATTATCTCGAGCGCATGCGCGAGGTCGTCGCGGCCCAGGCGCAGGAAGCGAGCCTAGAAATCGAAGCGGCCGAAAGCGCTTACCGCGCCGGCCGCGGCAGACAAATCGACATCTATTCGGCGCGCGCATCGCGCGTCGCGCTCGACGACCGGCTCTCCGAGCTCGACCGCCGCCTGCGCAGTGCGCGCACGATGCTGGCCCGCTGGGTCGGCGACGCCGCCGAAATGGCGCTCGCGGGCCAACCCGATCTGACGAAGGTGCGGCTTACGTCCCATACGCTCGAGCAGGACGTCGAGGGTCACCCCGAAATCGCGCTGCTCGCGCGCCAGGTGGCCGTCGCGCAGACCGAGGCCCAGCTCGCGCGCGCCAACAAGCAGGCCGACTGGAGCGTCGAGCTCGCGTACCAGCAGCGCGGCTCGGCGTATTCGAACATGATTTCCGTCGGCGTCTCGGTGCCGCTGCAATGGGACCAGAAGAACCGCCAGGACCGCGAGCTCGCAGCCAAGGTCGCGCTGACCGAGCAGGCGCGAGGCGCAGCACGAGGACATGCTGCGCGCCCACGTCGCCGAAGTGCGCACCATGCTCGACGAATGGGAAAACGGCCGCGAGCGCATCGCGCGCTACGAGCGCGAGCTCGTGCCGCTGGCGAAAGAACGCACCGCCGCCGCGGTCGCCGCCTACCGCGGCGGCGAGAGCGACCTCACCGAGGTGCTGGTGGCGCGCCGCAACGAGATCGACGTGCGCACGCAAACGCTGCAGCTCGAAATGGATACGGCGCGGGTCTGGGCGCAACTCAACTTCCTGTTGCCGGACGATGCGCATGGTTCGCTATCCGACGAGCACGCGACCCCGAAGGACAAAAAATGAAGCGCGCGCTGATTGTCGTGCTGATCGCGGCCGCGCTCGGCGCTGGCGGCTATGGCGCTGTATCGCGTCGGCATGAGTCGCGGCATGCAAATGACCGCGGGCGAAACCGCGACGCCGGCGGCGAATACCGCGCCGGGCGCCGCGAATGTCGATCCCGCCACCGGCAAGAGGGTGTTGTACTGGCACGACCCGATGGTGCCGGGCCAGAAGTTCGACAAGCCCGGCAAGTCGCCCTTCATGGACATGCAGCTGGTGCCGGTGTACGCGGACGGCGACGGCGATACGGGCAACGTCACGATCAGCCCGCGCGTGCAGCAGAACCTCGGCGTGCGCACCGCCGAAGTCAACGACGCGGCACGCTCACGCAGAAGCTCGAGGCGGTCGGCAGCGTCGCCTTCAACGAGCGCGACGTGGCGGTCGTGCAGGCGCGCGTCGGCGGTTTCGTCGAGCGGCTGCATGTGCGCGCGCCGCTCGATCCCGGTGCGCAAGGGCCAGCCGCTCGTCGAACTCTACGTGCCGGACTGGGTCGCCGCGCAGGAAGAATATCTGGCGGTCAAGCGCATGCAGGGCCAGCGGGACCGAAGCGATGGTCGACGGCCGCGCGCCAGCGCATGCGGCTCGCCGGCATGACCGAGGAGCAGATGCGGTCGGTCGAAGCGGGCGGCAAGGTGCAGCCGCGCTTCACGCTGACCGCGCCGATCGGCGGCGTCGTCGCCGAGCTCGGCGCGCGCGAAGGCATGACGGTCGATGGCCGGGCGCGCCGCTGTTTCGCATCAACGGCCTGGCGACCGGTGTGGGTGAACGCCGAGGTGCCGGAGAGCCGCGCGGCGCATGGTGCGCCTCGGCAGTCCGGTCGAAGCGCGCACGCCGGCGCTGCCGGGCGCAGGTGTTCAAGGGCCGCGTCAGCGCGATCCTGCCCGAAGTGAATCCGGCGACGCGCACGCTCAAGGCGCGCATCGAGGTCGCCAATCCCGGACGGACGGCTGATGCCCGGCATGTTCGCGAGCGTCGACTTCACGCCGTCGGCGCGCAAAGCGCGGTCCTGGTGGTGCCGAGCGAAGCGGTGATCCAGACCGGCAAGCGCGGCGTCGTGATCGTGCAGCCGGCGACGGCAAGTTCCAGCCGGTCGACGTCGAGACCGGCGCCGAAGCCAACGGCCAGACGGAAATCCGCAAGGGTTTGCAGCGCGGGCCAGAAGGTCGTGGTCTCGGGCCAGTTCCTGATCGATTCCGAAGCGAGCCTGAGGGGCACGACCTCGCGCATGACGGACGTGCCGGCGGCGATGGATGCGCCGGCTGGGAAACCGCACGGCGCGCCCAAATGATCGCCGCGCTGATCCGCTGGTCGATCGCCAATCGCTTTCTCGTGCTGCTGGCGACGCTGATGCTGACGGCGTGGGGCGTGTGGTCGCTGTTCCGCACGCCGCTCGATGCGCTGCCCGATCTGTCCGACGTGCAGGTCATCATCCGCACGACGTATCCGGGACAGGCGCCGCAGATCGTCGAGAACCAGGTCACCTATCCGCTGACCACGACGATGCTGTCGGTGCCGGGCGCGAAGACCGTGCGCGGCTATTCGTTCTTCGGCGATTCGTTCGTCTACGTCCTGTTCGAGGACGGCACCGATCTGTACTGGGCGCGCTCGCGCGTGCTCGAGTACCTGAACCAGGTGCAGTCGCGGCTGCCGGCGCAGGCGAAAGCCGTCGCTCGGGCCGGACGCCACCGGCGTGGGCTGGGTCTACGAGTACGCGCTGGTCGACCGCAGCGGCAAGCATGACCTGTCGCAGCTGCGCGCGCTGCAGGACTGGTTCCTGAAGTACGAGCTGAAGACGGTGCCGAACGTCGCCGAGGTCGCGAGCGTCGGCGGCATGGTGCGCCAGTACCAGATCGTGCTCGATCCCGACCAGCTGCGCGCCTACGGCATCCCGCACGGCAAGGTGATCGACGCGGTGCAGAAGGCGAACCAGGAGACCGGCGGCTCGGTGCTCGAGCTGGGCGAGGCCGAGTACATGGTGCGCGCGTCGGGCTATCTGCAGTCGCTCGACGACTTTCGCAAGATTCCGCTGACGACCAGCGACGGCCGGCGTGCCGGTGCGCCTCGGCGACGTGGCGCGCGTGCAGGTCGGGCCGGAGATGCGCCGCGGCATCGCCGAGCTCGACGGTGAAGGCGAAGTCGCGGGCGGCATCATCGTGATGCGCTCGGGCAAGAACGCGCTGGAGACGATCGACGCGGTGAAGGCGAAGCTCGAGTCGCTGAAGGCGAGCCTGCCGCCGGGCGTCGAGATCGTGCCGACCTACGACCGCTCGAGCCTGATCGAGCGCGCGGTCGACAATCTGCAGCGAAAAGCTCATCGAGGAATTCATCGTCGTCGCGCTCGTGTGCGTCGCTGTTCCTGTTTCACCTGCGCTCGGCGCTCGTCGCGATCGTCTCGCTGCCGCTCGGCGTCCTCGCGGCGTTCATCGTCATGCACTACCAGGGCGTCAACGCCAACATCATGTCGCTGGGCGGCATCGCGATCGCGATCGGCGCGATGGTCGATGCGGCGGTCGTGATGATCGAGAACGCGCACAAGCACATCGAGGCGCTGGCACCACGCGCATGCCGGCGCAGAAGCTCGAAGGCGACGAGCAGTGGCGCGTGATCGGCGATGCCGCGGCGCGAGGTCGGGCCGGCGCTGTTCTTCTCGCTGCTGATCATCACGCTGTCGTTCATCCCGGTGTTCACGCTCGAAGCGCAGGAAGGGCGGCTGTTCTCGCCGCTCGCGTTCACCAAGACCTATGCGATGGCGGCGGCCGCCGGACTGGCGGTCACGCTGATTCCGGTGCTGATGGGCTACCTGATCCGCGGCCGCATTCCGGCGGAGCAGCGCGAATCCGCTCAACCGCTGGCTGATCGCGCTGTACCGGCCGCTGCTCGACGCGCGTGCTGCGACTTTCCGAAGACGACGCTGGCGGTCGGCGCTGCTGCTCGTCGCCGCGACGATCATGGCCGGCGCTGCGACTCGGCGGCGAATTCATGCCGCCGCTCGATGAAGGCGATCTGCTGTACATGCCGTCGGCGCTGCCCGGGCTTTCGGCCGGCAAGGCGGCGCGAGCTGCTGCAGCAGACCGATCGCCTGATCAAGACGGTGCCGGAAGTCGCGCGCGTGTTCGGCAAGGCGGGCCGCGCCGAGACCGCGACCGATCCGGCGCCGCTCGAGATGTTCGAGACGACGATCCAGTTCAAGCCGCGCGAGCGAGTGGCGCGCCGGCATGACGCCGGACAAGCTCGTCGAGGAGCTCGACCGCACCGTCAAGGTGCCCGGGCTCTCCAACATCTGGGTGCCGCCGATCCGCAACCGCATCGACATGCTCGCCACCGGCATCAAGAGCCCGGTCGGCGTCAAGGTCGCGGGCGCGACCTCGCGGAGATCGATCGCATCGCGGCGCGAGATCGAGCGCGTCGTGAAGGCGGTGCCCGGCGTGACCTCGGCGCTCGCCGAGCGCCTGACCGGCGGGCGCTACATCGACGTCAAGATCGACCGCGACGCGGCGGCGCGCTACGGCCTGAACATCGCCGACGTGCAGAGCGTCGTGTCGGCGGCGATCGGCGGCGAGAACATCGGCGAGACGGTCGAGGGCCTGCAGCGCTTCCCGATCAACGTGCGCTATCCGCGCGAGCTGCGCGACTCGGTCGAGAAGATCCGCGACCTGCCGGTCCTGACCGAGCGCGGCGCGCAGATCCGTCTCGCGCGACGTGGCGGCGATCCGCATCACGCGACGGCCCGCCGATGCTGCGGAGCGAGAACGCGCGGCTGTCGGGCTGGGTCTACGTCGATCTGCGCGGGCGCGACCTGCGCTCGGCGGTGCGCGAGATGCAGCAGCGCGGTGGCGCAAGAACGTGAAGCTGCCGGCCGGCTATTCGATCTCGTGGTCGGGCCAGTTCGAGTATCTGGAGCGCGCGACGCGCGAAGCTGAAGGTCGTGGTGCCGGTCACGCTGGTCATCATCTTCGTGCTGCTCTATCTCACGTTCCGGCGCGTCGACGAAGCGCTGCTGATCATGGCGACGCTGCCGTTCGCGCTGGTCGGCGGCTTCTGGCTGCTGTATCTGCTCGGGCACAACATGTCGGTCGCGAGCGCGGTCGGCTTCATCGCGCTCGCCGGCGTGTCGCGCGGAATTCGGCGTGGTCATGCTGCTCTACCTGCAAGCATGCGTGGGACGCGCGCGCACGGCGGCAAGGCGCGGCGCCGACGCCGACCTGCTCGAGGACGCGATTCGCGAAGGCGCGGTGCTGCGCGTGCGGCCGAAGGCGATGACCGTCGCGGTGATCATCGCCGGCCTGCTGCCGATCATGTTCGGCAGCGGCACCGGCTCGGAGGTCATGCAGCGCATCGCCGCGCCGATGGTCGGCGGCATGATCACCGCGCCGCTGCTGTCGATGTTCGTGATTCCGGCCGCGTACCTGTTGATGCGCCGGCCGCGCGCAACGACGCGACAACAGGCATTATCAGAGACCCGACTGGAGTCGCCTTGACCAATGGTTACGCATCGCCAACAGGACCTGCAGCAGCGTTTCCGCCGCGCGGTTGCGTTTTTAAAAGCCCGCGTGTCGCCCGAGGGGTTGTACGGCCTGTATTTCACGGCCGGCATCCTCGTGCTGGCGGGAGCGACGTGGTTGTTCGGCGCAATCTCCGAAGATCTGATCACCGGCGATCCGCTGGTCGCCGTCGACAAAGTCATCTCGGAGGTGTTTCGTTATCTGGCCAACCCCCAATTTACTGCGGCTATGCAATTCGCCTCGAGCTTCGCCGCTGCCTCGACAATCGGCGTGCTGTTTGCGCTCTTCGGCGGCATGTTTGTTTACAAGCGGCTCTGGTATTGGTTCTCGGCATGGGTTCTGGTCGTTGGCGGCGGCATCCTGCTCAATCTCGTATTGAAAAATGTCTTCGATCGGGCCAGGCCGGGATGGGCCGATCCGCTGAATGCGCTTGACGATTTCAGCTTTCCGAGCGGACATACGATGATGGCGACGCTGGTCTATGGCTTCATTGCAGTCTTTGTGATCCTGAGATTGGCAACCGGGTGGTGGCAGGCGCTCATCGTGTTCTGCACGGGCATGCTCGTGCTCATAGTCGCGTTCAGCCGCATGTATCTCGGCGCGCATTATCTGAGCGATGTATTGGGCGCGATGGCGGCTGGTGTCGGCTGGCTTGCGATATGCCTGACCTCGGTAGAAACCTGGCGCCGCCGCCGCTTGATGATGGCGCACCGCACCCCGGGGCCGGCGAATATTCCATTGAGTACAATGCAAGAGAGCAAGCGTAGCGAGGCAAAAGGCAATGGCCACTGATCTGGTCTGCGGCATGCAGGTCAACGAAGCAACCGCGAAGAACGTGAGCGAACTCGCGGGCAAGCGCTATTTTTTTTGCGGTGCGGGCTGCAAAAGAAAGTTCGATGCCAATCCTGACCTGTACCTGAACTCCCCGCGGCCCGCGGGGCCGGCGCGCGCTCATCACCCGCATCAGCACGCGCCTGCGCCGGGCGCGCCGGCGGAAAAAGGCGCCATCTATACCTGCCCCATGCATCCGGAAGTCCGGCAGATCGGTCCCGGCATCTGCCCCAAGTGCGGCATGGCGCTCGAGCCGCTCGTGGCGACGCTTGAGGAAGACACTTCCGAATTGCGCGACATGACGCGGCGCTTCTGGGTCAGCGTCGCGTTTACGCTGCCGCTGCTCGTGATTTCGATGGGCGAATTCATGCCGGCGCTGAACCTGCATCAGCGGCTGGGCGCGACTGCGCTGAACTGGCTGCAGGCCGCGCTGGCGACGCCGGTCGTGCTTTGGTGCGGCTGGCCCATTCTTCGTGCGCGCATGGCATGTCCTTCGCAGACCTGGAATTTGAATATGTTCAGCCTGATCGGCATCGGCACCGGCGCGGCGTATCTCTTCAGCGTGGCCGGCCTGCTGTTTCCGGGGCTATTGCCCGACGCTTTCAAGATGCACGGCATGGCGCCGCTTTATTTCGAGGCCGCCGCCGCGATCGTCATGCTGGTGTTGCTGGGGCAGGTGCTCGAGCTGCGCGCGCGCGCGCAAACGAACAGTGCGGTCAGAGCGCTGCTGGAGCTCGCGCCAAATACCGCAGTGCGCGTCGAAGGCGACGGCAGCGAACGCGAAGTGCATCTCGATGAGGTTCACGTCGGCGACTTTCTGCGCGTCAAACCGGGCACCAAGGTCCCGGTCGATGGCGTGGTGACCGAGGGCAATTCCACTATCGATGAGTCGATGCTCACCGGCGAGTCGCTGCCGGCGATGAAAGGGCCGGGCAGCAGAGTCACCGCGGGCACGGTCAACCAGCGCGGCTCATTCCTGCTGCACGCCGAGAAGATAGGCGCCGATACTCTGCTCGCGCAAATCGTGCACATGGTGAACGAAGCGAGCCGGTCGCGCGCGCCCATTCAGCAACTCGCCGACCGCGTGTCGGGCTGGTTTGTCCCCGGCGTGGTCGCAGCGGCGGCAATTTCGTTCGTCGCGTGGGCATTGGTGGGCCCGGCGCCCGTGCTGGCGAACGCGCTGGTGGCAGCGGTATCGGTGCTGATCATCGCCTGTCCGTGCGCGCTGGGCCTCGCGACGCCGATCTCTATCATGGTGGGGATCGGCCGCGGTGCGCGCGAAGGCGTGCTGATCAAGGACGCCGAGGCGCTCGAACTCATGGAGAAGGTCGACACGCTGGTGATCGACAAGACCGGCACACTTACCGAAGGTGCGCCGCGGGTGCAGCAAGTGGTTGCCGCCGAGGGATACACCGAATCCGAAGTGCTGGCGTACGCAGCGGGACTCGAGAAAATGAGCGAACATCCGCTCGCCCAGGCAATCGTCGACCACGCGCAAGAGCGGAAATCGGTGCCGCGGGCAGTCGAGAAGTTCGAAGCGGTAACTGGCAGAGGCGTGCGCGGCTACATCGGCGGCAGGCCCGCCGCGCTTGGCAATCCCGGCTTAATGCGGGATGCGGGTGTGACCACCGCGCCGCTGGAGGCCGAGGCGCAGCGTTTGCGCGAACTTGGGCATACCGTCATGTTCGTCGGGGTCGACGACCGGCTGGCCGGGATCATCAGCGTCGCCGATCCGATCAAGTCCACCACGCGCGAAGCGATCGCCCAGTTGCGCGCCTCCGGCTTGCGTATCGTCGTACTGACCGGCGACAACGCCACGACGGCTGCAGCGGTGGCCACGCAGTTGGGGCTCGACGAGGTCAAGGCCGAAGTCATGCCGGCGGACAAATACAAGGCGGTGCAGACGCTGCAAAAAGAAGGCTGCATCGTTGCAATGGCGGGCGACGGTATCAACGATGCGCCGGCGCTGGCGGCCGCCGATGTCGGCATCGCGATGGGCACCGGCACTGACGTCGCGATGAACAGCGCGCGCATTGTGCTGGTCAAGGGCGATTTGCGCGGCATTGCCAAGGCGCGGCTCTTGAGCCGGGGCACGATGCGCAACATCCGGCAGAACCTCTTTTTCGCGTTCGTCTACAACTTTCTGGGGGTGCCCGTTGCGATGGGAGTGCTGTATCCGTTTTTCGGCATCGTATTGAGCCCGATGATCGCAAGTGCCGCGATGAGCCTGAGCTCGGTGTCGGTGATCGGGAATGCGCTGCGGTTGAGGAAGGTGGCGGTTTAATCGCGCGCTGTGGTTTACTAGAATCGATCTCAAAAACAGTTTGGAGCCGCAGATAAACGCGGATAAACGCAGATAGGTTCAAAGTACTCAAAGTCGGCTAGAAAGCGGCCCTGGATCTTCATCTGCGTGTATCTGCGTTTATCTACGGCTGATTGTCCGTTCTTGTATTTTTGAGACTGTTGCTGATTTAGCCCGGCCGCTTGGCTTTGTACGCGACGACCGCTTTCTCGAGATCGTCCAGTTCCTCGCAAGGCAATAAGCATATGCCGCGCAGCGCGGCGAGATGCTTTTCCGCGTTCGGCAGATCGTTGACCATCAGGTAGGCCTCGCCGATGTATTCATGCGCGCCGCGATGGCGCGGGCTGAGTTGGAGCGCGGCTTTGTAGTATTTGAATGCGAGATCGAACTGTTTCAGGTTGCGGTGCGTGTAGCCGAGATAGTTCTGGAGGTCGGGGTTGTCCGGATCGCGCAGCGCCGCCTGCTGAAAACGCTTGGCAGCCTCCGGCCAGTTCTTGCTCTCCATCGCCCGCTTGCCGGCAGCGTAATCCGCGTCGCTGGCGGACGCAGTCGGGTTGGTTTCGAAGGGCTCGGCAATGCGCGATTGACGATGCAAAACCAAGCGCCAATGCGAGAGTTAGCGCGAGGACTTTCAATCGTTGCGTCATATCGCACTTCTTTTCCCCTCACCCCAACCCTCTCCCCGCTGCGCGGGGAGAGGGGGATGTGAAAGCGGTTAAGTTACTCCCTCTCCTGCCCGGGCGGGAGAGGGCGGGGGTGAGGGTAGGGACGCGTTTTATCATTCCTCCATACAAAGCTAGCGTTGCGCAACATACGACTTGGCGCGCGCGAGTTCGGGCCGCGCGCCGTCAGCGTTTTTCGACAGTGCAAGGAGTTTGCCGTAGTAATCGGCGGCTTTGCGCCGGTCGCCGGCGGCTTCGGCCGCGCGCGCCGTGCCGTAGATGCCGCGATAGCGGTTGGGGTACGCCTTGAGCGCAACTTCGTATTCGCGCAGGGCGGGCGCTGCCATGCCCATTTCGAGCAGCAGATCGGCCAGCAATTCACGCAGCGGATACAGGCGGTTCTCCATGATGACGTTCTTCACGCTGCCGTCTTCGCTGTCGGCGGCAGTGCGCATCAGCTTTTCAGCTTGTGCCTTGTTGCCTTCGGCGAACGCCACCCATGCCGCGACCGCCAGCATTTGCTCTTCGGTGCGATCGGCCCAGAAGGATTGATCGGCTTTCTGCAGCGCGCGACGCAGCGTCTCCATGGCTTCGATCTCGCGCTTGGCGCCGGCGGCGTCGCCGCTGCGCGCCATGCCGATGCCGCGCGTGAAACGCGTGAGCGAGTCGGCCTGCGGGTAGGGCGACGTGGTCACCGGCAGCGCGGCGGCGCCGGCCCAGTCGCCGCGTTCTATCATCTGGCGCGCGGGCATCGCGGCGAGCGCCGTGAAGTTGCCCGCCCCGGGCGGGCGGTCTCCCCGAACCGGCGTATTTGCCGCTTTCTCGGCCATCGCTTTGGCGCGCGCATCCTGCGCGAGCTGCAGAGCGGCGTACACCGCGAAATCATAGGCGTGATAGTAGTCGGGCTGGATTTCGAGCGAACCCATGTTCGAGGCGATCGATTCTTCCCACAGCCCGACCATCGAATAAATGTGCGAGGGCATGTGGCGCGCGTGCGGCACGGCGGGCGCGATGCCCGCATATCGCCGCGCCGCGGCTATTCCCTTGTCCGCGAGCGGCGGGTAATCGTAGGCATGAATGAGGAAATGCGATACGCCGGGATGCTGGGGATTCTGCTCGTAGAGCTTTTCCAGCATCTCCGCGGATTTGATCTGGGTCGCGTACGTCACGTCGGACTTCGACGCGGACGCCTGCAGCGTCAGCGCGTAGAAAACCTTCGCTTCGTAATCGTCGGGGTAGCGTTGCGTGATTTGCTCCATCGCCTTGTTGTAGGCGGCGAGGCGGACATTGACCGGCACCTTGTCGTGATCGCGGAAATAAGAACTGATCGCCTCGATCCAGTCGCGCTCGCGCTGTGTTTTGGCGCCGATCGCGCGCGCTTTCTCCAGCGCCGCCCACGCGGCTTGCGCGTCTTTGGATGCAGGCGGTCCCGCCAGCGAGTTGCCGAGCAGATCGAGGGCGACTCCCCAATACGCCATCGCGCAGTTCGGGTCTTTCTCCAGCACCGACTTGAAAGTCTTGCCGGCGTAATTGAACCAGTACGAATGCAGCATCGCGACGCCGCTCTCGAATTCGGCCTGCACGTTGGGATCGCACGAGGTGGGGAATGTGACCTTGCCGAGTTTGTCGTCTTCATGCGCCTGCACGACGCCCGAGTGCAGCAGCGCAAGGGCGCATACGGCAACGAGATATTTAAGTGGTTTCATGGCATCCCCCTTTTTTATAAACCAATCAATTGTGGACCGAAAGTCGGCAAAATGATTGCGCGAACGAAAAATTATGCTAACCGGCGTAGTCGCTGTCAAATTCCCGCGCGGCTTGAGCCGCCCGGATTTCCGGGTTTACTCGATCATCTTGTCGGCGAGGTTCGCGCCGTAGCTGATCAGCCCGGCCGCTTGGCTTTGTAGGTGGCGACGGCCTTCTCCAGGTCTTCCAGTTCTTCGCACGGCAGCAGGCAGATCCCGCGCAGCGCGGCAAGGTGCTTTTCCGCGTTGGGCAGATCGTTGACCATCAGATAGGCCTCGCCGATGTATTCGTGCGCGCCGCGATGGCGCGGCTCGAGCTCGATGGCGCGCTTGTAGTATTTGAACGCGAGATCGAACTGTTTCAGGTTGCGGTGCGTGTAGCCGAGATAGTTCTGCAGGTCCGCGCTGTCGGGATTGCGTTTCAGCGCTGCTTCAAACCGTTTTGCGGCCTCCGGCCAGTTTTTCTTTTCCATCGCCTGCTTGCCGGCGGCGAAGTCGGCATCAGTCGCCGCCAGGTTCGGGTTGGACTCGAAGGGCTCGGCGAGCGCGGGCGCGGCGGCCAGCGCCGCGCCCACGAATACCATTGCTACCAACGCATTACGACTCATCGTTGCGCGACGTATTGCTTGGCGCGCGCGAGCTCGGGCCGGTTGCCGTCGGAATTTTTCGCGAGCGCGAGCAGTTTGCCGTAGTAGTTCGCCGCTTTCTGCCGGTCACCGGCGGCTTCCGCCGCGCGCGCCGCGCCGTAATAACCACGGAAACGATTGGGTTCGCGCAATTGCGAAGCTTCGTACTCCGTCAATGCGGCGGCGGGCTGCTTGAGCTCCAGCAGCATGTCGCCGAGCAGTTCGCGCGCGGGGATGACACGGCCGGGCGTGACGATGCTCTTCTCGTTCTTGTCTTCGAGATCGGCCGCTGCACGCATGAATTTGAGCGCGTTGTCCGCGTTGCCCTGGGCAAGCGCAATCCATCCCGCGACCGTCAAGCGCATGACTTCGACTTCGGTGGCCCAATAGTTGTCTTTCGCTTCCTGCAACGCTTTGTGCAACCGCGCGAGTTCGTCCGCGTCCTTCTGCGCCGCCGCCGCATCGCCGCTGCGTGCCGTCCCGATGGCCCGCGCGGAAACGGTGAGGGCGTCTACATACGGCATCTTGGTCGGCCTGACCTGCAGGTTCATCGCCTCGCGCCACGCGCCGCGCTCCAACGCGTAACGCGCGGGCATCGCGGCCATCGCATACGGGGCCACCCGTATGGCCGGATTAAAGTCGGTGACCTTGAACACTTCCTCCATCGTGCGCTTGGCGTCCGCGTCGCGTCCCATTTGCAAGTAGGCGTACACGGCATAGTCGCTCGCGTGATACGCCTCATTGGGTTCGCCGCCTTTGCGTGCCGCGTCTGCCGAGCGCAGATTGGTCGCTACCGATTCCTCCCACGCGCCGACGCGCGTGAAGATGTGCGAGGGCATGTGCAGCGCGTGCGGCGCGTCGGGCGCGATATCGGCATAGCGCCGCGCCGCGTTCAAGCCCTGCTGCGCGATCGGTGGCGCGTCGTAGCTGTGGATCAGGTAGTGGGCGACACCCGGATGGTCGGGATATTTGACGAATTGTTTCTCGAGGATGCCCGCCGCTTTCAGGTACGCGGCATAGGTCTGGTCGGATTGCAGCTGGGTGCCCGCGATATACAGCGCGGAAAAAATCTGCGCCTCGTCGTCCTTCGGATAGCGCGCGGCGAGCGCCTCGTAAGCGCTGGCTCGTGCCACCTGGCGCGCGCGCTCCGAGCGGTTCGCCCAATCTTCATAGTAGGCCGCGACGGCTTCGATATAGTCGCGTTCGCGTTGAGTCTTGGCGCCGATCTTGCGGCCCTGCTCCAGCATCGCGAGCGACTGCTCCGCGCCCTTGGCGGAGGCGCCCTGGCCGGCGAGCGGATTGGACATCATGATGGACGCGAAACCCCAGGTCGCAATCGCGCACGTGGGATCCTGCGCGAGCACGTCGCGAAAAGCTTTTTCCGCGGCGCTGTACCAGAACGAGTGCAGCATGGCGACGCCGCGCTGCAGCAGCGGCTGCACCTTGGGATCGCAGGAATTTTCGAACGCGACTTTGCCGAGCTTGCCTTTTCCTTCCTCTTCGTCATGGGCGGTGGCGGCGAGCGGGCAAAGCACCAGAAAAGCGGATGCAGCGACGAGTAGTTTGCGTAGTTTCATACGGTCCTCCATATGTAAGACAAACAACTACGGGCAGCCTTGAGGGCGAGGCTCATAGGGTAAAAAAATTATGATAACCGGTGGACACGGTGTCAATCCCGATAATGGCGTATTCAGAGCTTAGTTGATGAACTCGCGCACGACGAGCGAAGTGCAAATGCAGACCTGGCTCCATGGCAATTTTGAGAATTGATTTTCGCGCCCCTGGACGCATGCTTCAGCGCCGTCTTGCATATAAATGTTGTGACATTTTTACGGTTCGCGCGGCATTGATCCAGTCACAAACCCGTCACGCCATTTAGTAGGCGTGCCAGACTATAGCTCGAATGGTCAGATTTAAGTTAACGTTCGCCCGCTCCTTGGGGCAGCGGGCGACGCACGCAACAAAGCGTGCAGCATCGGTATAATCCTTCGGCATCAACGCCGCGGTGCCCGCGGACATACAAATGGGGTGTGAAATGCGTGCAGCGGTGATTGTGGTGGGGATGGCGGCCGCCATCGCGTCGGCGCATGCGATCGGCCAGAACGCCCCGGCGGGTTATCCGAACAAGCCCATCCGTTTCGTGGTGCCGTATCCTCCCGGCGGCACGACGGACATTGTCGCGCGCGGCATCGCCACCAAGCTTGCCGAACGCCTCGGCCAGCAGGTCGTCACCGACAATCGCGGCGGCGCGAGCACGATCATCGGCGCGGATGCCGTCGCGAAATCGCTGCCTGACGGCTACACGCTGCTGCTCACCACCGCGACGACGATGTCGATCAATCCGCAGGTCAATCCGAAACTGCCGTACGACGCGGTCAAGGATTTCGCGCCGATCACGAGCGCGGTGAACGTGCCGTTCATGATCGCCGCTCACCCGGCCTTTCCGCCCAATTCGATGGCGGAGCTGATCGCGCTCGCCAAGGCCAAGCCGGGCGTAGTCAAATATTCGACGCCGGGCAACGCGTCGAGCAATCACGTCGCCGGCGCGCTGCTCGAGTCGATGGCGGGCATCAAGCTCACGCATGTTCCCTATAAAGGATCGGGGCCCGCGACGATAGCCGCGCTGGGCGGCGAAGTGGACATCGTGATCACCGGCATTGCGACCGTCACGCCGCAATGGAAAGCGGGCAAGCTCAAAATTCTCGCGATCGGCGCCGACAAGCGGCATCCGAGCTGGCCCGAGATTCCATCGACCGGCGAGGCGGGCCTGCAGGGTTATTACGCAGGCACGTGGTTCGGCGTGGTATCGCGCGCGGGCACGCCGCGCGGAATCATCGACAAGCTCAACCGCGAGATCGTCGCCGCGCTTTCCGCCGGCGAATTGAAGGACCGCCTGACCGCGATCGGCTTCGACGTATTCACCGGCACGCCCGAGGAATTCGCCGCGTTCATGAAAACCGACATGGCGCGCGCGGCGAAAGTCATCAAAGCGGCGGGAATTAAGGCCACCGAATAGGCGCAAGGCCGCCGGGCAGGCGCGCGCAGCCGGCGTCGTGACGAGCGGCCGCCTACTGCGCTTTTTTCTGTTTCAGCTTCTTCGCCTGCTTGGCGAGGTTCTTGAGATGCTTCTTGCCCTTTTGCTTGCGGCGTCGGATTTGCAGCGACTTGGATTGACTCATAGTAGCCTCCGTTCGACCGGCTGTTGAATCGAAGCCTGAGCGGCTATGGCGCGCATTTCCAGTAAGGCGCGTGCGCACGCGTGACGATTGCCGGTTTCGAACTTTATCCGAAAGCGCGGCGACTTCGCCACCGCTGGCTGGCGGGTGCGGTAAGCCGCATGGGTATAATCCATGCACCGGCGGCCCTCACAGGCGCCGGCCATACGCGATGGAGATGTCACATGCGCAGATTGCTGCGGTCCGTGCTGGGAATGGTCGCTGCGCTGGCGGCGGGCCTGAGCAGCGCTGCCGATTATCCGAACAAGCCGATCCGCTGGATCATTGATTTTCCGCCGGCGGGTGTATCCGACATTCTTACGCGCACGGTCGGCCAGAAGCTCACCGAATATCTGGGCCAGGCTTTCGTCTACGACAACCGCCCGGGCGCCAACGGCGTGATCGCCAATGCGCTCGTCGCCAAGGCGCCGCCCGACGGCTACACGCTGGGCTTCATCAGCCAGCCGCTGTCGCTGCAGCTCACGCTGGTGCCCAATCTCGGCTTCAGCCTGAAGGACTTTGCGCCTGTCGCGTTAATTGCCGAGTATCCGAGCCTGCTGGTCGTGCAGGCGAAGACGCCGGTCGACAACGCGAAAGAATTCGTCGCGTGGGCGAAAAAGAAATCGCCGTCGATTTCGTACGCGTCGTCGGGCGCGGGCGGCGCGCAGCATCTCGCGATGGAACTCTTCCGCAAAGCCGCGGGCTTCGACGCGCTGCACGTGCCGTACAACGGCAGCGCTGCCGGCATGATCGATCTGATGGGCGGGCGCGTGGACGCGGTGTTCGTCAACGTGCCGGGCTCGCTGCCGCATATTCGCGCGGGCCGCGTCAAGGCGCTCGCGCTCGCGGGCCGCGCGCGCATGCGCGTGCTGCCCGACGTGCCGACGTTCGCCGAAAGCGGCTATCCGTTCGACACGCTCGCGGGATTCGCGGGCGCGGCGTTTCCGGCGGGCACGCCCAAAGCGATCGTCAACCGCATGGCCGCCGAAATCGCGCGCGTCGTGAAGCTGCCCGAAATTCAGGAACGCATATTCAACGCGGGCGGCGTACCGCATTATCTGGGCCCGGACGAATTCACGAAGTATCTGAACGACGACGTCAGGCGCTGGGCGCCGCTCATCAAGGAAGCGGGCGCGACGCCGCAGACCTGAGCTCGCAGCGTGAAAACTTTATTCCCTCCCCCTTGACGGGGGAGGGCTAGGGTGGGGGTGAGAATTGCAATTACACTCGGTGATTTCACCCCCATCCCCGCCTTCCCCCGTCAAGGGGGAAGGAGTGCAGTTGGTGTTTTTCGAAACAGTATTGCCAGGAAGTTAACTGAAATGGCTAGTCAAAAAAAATCCGCGGTCAAGCCGCTGCTGCCGGTCACCATAGAGCAGGGCGGCATACGCTACGCGCCCGGCATGAAGGCGGGCAGGTGGATATTCGCGACCGGCCACAAAGGAAACGCCGATTTCGCAAGCGGCATGTCGGCGGACGTGATGCGCGAAGCATTGCCGTCATGGGACAGCTCGAAGCACCGCCGCGAATCCGACCAGATATTCGCGAATCTCGGGCGCGTGCTGCAAGCGGGCGGCAGCCGCTTCGGCAACATCGTGCGCGTCGACCAGGTCCTACACCGACTATCGCGCGGTGCCGCCGTATCACGGCGCACGCCGCGCCGCGCTCGGCGATCACATTCCGCCGAGCACGTCGATCCTGATGCCGCGCCTGCTGCTCGCGGGCCAGGACATCGAAATGCAGATGATCGCGGTCGAGGATGGCGTAAAAGTGCAGCACATCCGGCCCAAGGCGCACGCGATACACGCAAGCTCCGGTTACAGCCTTGCGCTGACGGCGGGCGATTTCGTGTTCGTTGCCGGCCGCCTCGCCGACGCGCTCGTGCTGACCGACGGACTCGCGCCCGAAGTCCGATTGCCGGCGGGCCATCTGTGGAAAGGCGTGCCGGTCAAGCTCGAGACCGAGTACACGATCAAGCAGAAGCTCGAGCCCGCATTGAAAGCCGCGGGTTCGTCGCTCGCGGATATCGTGAAGTGCCAGGTATATCTGCGCGATCCGGCCGATTTCGCGCCGTTCAACGAAGTGTGGCGCGAATTCTTTCCGAAGAAACCGCCGGCGACGAGCGTGATGCCGATGGCCACGCCGGGGCTCGCGATCGAGGAGGGAAGGATCGAGATCAACGCGATTGCCTTGCGCAGCGGCGGCAAAACGCGCGCGCGAACCGTCGATGCGAAGGTGATGCCGGCGTGGGCAGGCTACAGCCAGGCGGTGCGCGCAGGCGATCTACTGTTTATTTCAGGGTTGCTGGCGATCGACCGCAACGGGCTCATCGATGCCGCGCGCGTCGATCCTGCGCAGCCGCTGTTCGGCTCGAGCGTGCAGGCGCAAATGGACTATATGCTCGGCAATGCGCAGAAGCTCTGCGCAGCGGCCGGCACCTCGCTCGCCAACGTCGTGCGCATCCAGCAGTTTCATACCGATCTGAAAGACTTCTACCCGGCTTATCAGGTATGGGAGCAACACCTGCCGGGACAGTATCTGCCGTACTCGGCGGTCGAGGTGCCGTTCCTGCCGGTGCCGGGCTGCACGGTGCAGCTCGATTTATGGGTCTACGTCCGTCAGGATGAGGAGTGTGGATTGATGATTGAGGCTTTACCGCCTAGCCCTCAATCCTCGCTCCTCAATCCTAAAAAATGGATACGACCAAACCGTCACCGATTTTTCCGGCGTGAGCTTTGACGAGGCCGTGCGTCGCGCGCGCGAGCTGATTCCGTTGCTGCGCGAAGAGGCGCCGAAGTGCGAGGAGCTGCGCCGGCTTTCACCTGCAGTGATGGATGCGTTGAACCGCAGCGGGTTGATTCGCTACCTGCAGCCCAAGGTGCGCGGCGGCATGGAGTTGCCGTTCGTCGCCTATTTCGACATTCCGGAGATGCTGTCGCGCGGCGACATGTCGGTGGGCTGGGTCGTCACGAATCTCGGCTCGCATCACCGCAATCTCGCGTGGTGGGACCCGCGCGCGCAGGAGGAAGTGTGGGGTCCCGACCGCGACGCGGGAATCGCGTCGGGTATCGCGTACCCGCAAGGCCGCGGCGTGCCCGCGGACGGCGGCATTATGCTCTCCGGCGAATGGGGCTTTTCGTCCGGCACCGATCACTCGGACTGGAGCATGCTCGCGTGCATCGTGCGCGACCATGATCAGATCGTCGATTACATGTACTGCCTGCTGCATCGCTCGCAATACGAGATCGTCGACGACTGGCATACGCTGGGCATGCGCGCAACGAGCAGCAAGACCGTGCGCTGCAAAGACGTGTTCGTGCCCGCCCACCGCGCGCTGTCCATGTACGTAGCGCGGCCCGGCCATATGTGGCCAGGCACCGCGGTGCACCGCAATCCGCTATACCGGATTCCGATTTCCGCGCTCGGCGGCCACGGCATCGGCGGCTGCATGGTGGGCAATGCGCGCGCCGCGCTGGAGACCGCCATCGCGATGGTCAAGTCGCGCAGCACGAACTACACCGGCGCGCGCATGCGGGATTTTCAGACGGTGCAGTTGCGCATCGGCGCCGCCGGCGCGCAGATCGACGCGGCGGCGCTCGTCCTGCGCAACGATTGCCTGGAAGTGCAGCGCACCTACGAAGCGGGCGGCACGATCGACATGGAAATGCGGCTGCGCTGCAAGCGCAACTGCGCGTTGGCCGCGAAATTGTGCAAGGAGGCAGTCAGTTCTTTGCACGAGATGGCGGGCGCCAACGGCATCTACGACAGCGATCCGCTGCAGCGCATCTTTCGCGATGCGCACGCCGCCGCCGGCCATTTCAGTTTCAGCACCGATGCGCAGCTGCCGCCGTGGGGCCTCGTCGCGCTGGGTGGCGAATTCAAAAGCCCGACGCTGTGAATTGTGTTTAAAACATTTCGATCGATTTGTGCTGTGCTGATGCTGGCGGGCAGTTACGTACATGCTCAGACGCCACGCGATGCGACCGCAGATGCAGCGAAATATCCTTCGCGGCTGGTACGAATGACCGTCGGTTTTACGGCGGGCGGAGCGGTGGACGTATCGGGCCGGCTGATCGCGCAGCGCCTGTCGGAGGCGCTCGGTCAATCGGTCATCATCGACAACCGCCCGGGCGCCGATGGCATCCTGGCTGCCGACTTCGTCGCCAAATCGCCGCCAGATGGCCATACGCTCGCATATGTGAGTTCCGGCCACACCATGAATCCGCCTTTTCGAGCCAACATGCCCTATCACCCGGTGAAAGATTTTGCTCCGTTATCGATGGTGGCAGTCGGCGCGCAGACGCTGGTGGTCAATCCGTCGCTGCCGGCACGCAACGTCAAAGAGCTGGTGGCGTTGGCGCGCGCACGGCCGCACCAGATTAATTTTGCGTCTTCCGGCGCGTTCGGCCCTACGCACCTCGCAGGTGAGTTGCTCAAGCAGCTGGCGAAAATCGATATCGTTCACGTGCCCTACAAAGGCGGCGGTCAGGTCGTGAACGACGTCATCGCCGGGCAGTGCGAGATGACTTTCATCGGCGCGCCCGCCAGCTTGCCCCATGTTCGCTCCGGACGCCTGCGCCTGCTCGCGGTCACCACCGCAAAGCGCATGTCCATGTTGCCCGATGTGCCGACCGTCGCCGAGTCCGGTTATCCCGACTTCGATGTCGTCGCGTCATATTCAGTGCTCGCACCGGCAGGCACGCCGGCGGCGATCGTTACGCGGCTCAGTACCCGAGCTCGCAAAAATTGCCAACCAATCCGAAATGCGCGAGCGGTTTACGACGCTGGGCATCGAGCCCTTGGGCAGTACGCCGGAGCAGCTTACGGCAACCATGCAGTCCGAACTCGCGAGGTGGACGAAGCTGGCGCAGAGTCTGGGGCTTAAGCAGGAGTGATAGGTGCAGGCCAACTCGTTTAAGCGCACTCTCAAAGCGTCGATCCCCTCAGCAAGAGACCGGGTGTAGGGATGCAAGCTGCGAACTTTTAATCCGTTGGTCGCGAGTTCGAATCTCGCACCGCCAACCGGTACTACAAAGACTTACGGTCGTCCAACGGGGCGGCCGTTTTCTTTTGTTCACTCGCGTACCCGTTACAACGCACCACATCACATCACAAGTTCAATCAAATAAGGCCCATGCGCCGACAGCCCGCGCTTGAATTGATGCGCGAGTTCGTCGAGGCTCGTCGCGCGCCCCGCTTCGACGCCGCAGCCTTGGGCGAGCGCGGTCCAGTCGAGATTGGGCCGGTCGAGCGTGAGTATGTCGTTGGCCTTGCGGCCCGGCGTGCCCGCGCCGACGTTCGCCAGCTCGCCGTGCAGGATGCGGTAGGAGCGGTTCGCAAACACGATCACCATCACTTTCAGGTTCTCGCGCGCCATCGTCCACAGCGCCTGCAGCGTGTACATGGCGCTGCCGTCGCCTTCGAGCGCGATTACCTGGCGTTGTGGCGCGCCAATCGCAGCGCCGGTCGCCAGCGGCAGGCCGGCGCCGATCGCGCCGCCCATGAGGTTCAACCAGTCGTGCGGCGGCGCGCCGTGCATGTGCGCGCCGAAATTGCGCCCGGTCGTGACCGCTTCGTCGACGATGACGGCGTTTTCCGGCATCAGCGTCGCGATCAGCTGCGCGATGCCGTCGAGCGTAACGGCGCCCGTGGGCAGCGCCGGGCGATTGAGCGACGTGACGCCGGCAGGCGGCGTCTTGAGCGCGTTGAGTTCAGCGGCGAGCGCTTCCAGCGCCGCTTCGATATCTTCCGCGACGGTCGCCAGGCGCGTCACCGCGCAGCCGTCGGGGACCAGCACGCTGGGCTTGCCCGGGTAGGCGAAAAACGAAACCGGCGATTTCGCGCCCACCAATATCATCTGGCGCACGCCTTTCAGCGCAGCGAGCGCGTTGTCGACCACGTACGGCAGGCGGTCCACGCGCACGCGCCCGGCGCCGCATTCCATGCGCGCATTGTTGTACTCGGACATCAGCCGGCAGCCGGTCTTGGCGGCAATGCGACCGGCGAGTTCCAGCGCCCTGCCGCGCACCGCAATGCCGCCCAGCATCAGCATCGCGGGCTCGTTTGCAGTCAATGCGCGCGCGGCGGCGGTGATCGCTTCGGCGGAAACCGGCGTTCGCGGCGCGGGCGCGCGGGCCGTCGCCACCGCGCCGGCCTTTTCCCATGCAGTGTCGGCAGGCAGTATCAGGGTTGCAATATGGCCGGGTGCGGCGCGCGCCGCTTCGACCGCCAGCGCGCCGTCGGCTGCGACGGTTTCGGCGCTGCGCGAAGTCTTGACCCAATCCGACATGGGGCGCGCCACGCCTTCGATGTCGGAGGTCAGCGGCGCATCGTGCTTGATGTGATAGCTCGCGTGCTCGCCCACGATGTTGACGATGCCGGAGCGCGCCTTCTTCGCGTTGTGCAGGTTGGCGAGCCCGTTGCCGAGGCCCGGGCCCAGGTGCAGCAGCGTCGAGGCCGGGTTGCCGGTCATGCGGTAATAGCCGTCCGCCGCGCCGGTCACCACGCCTTCGAAAAGTCCCAGCACGCAGCGCATGCCTTCGACCTTGTCGAGCGCGGCGACGAAATGCATTTCGGACGTGCCGGGATTGCTGAAACAGACGGTGACGTCGTTGTCGACGAGCGTGCGGACGAGGCTTTCGGCTCCATTCATGGCGGCAGGGGCTTTCGTATTATCAGTGCGCCCGATTATGCCTGACTGCGCGCGGTCTTTCGTTTGCGCGCGGCCGCGGCCGGCTCATCGACGTTTGGCGCGCGCATGGGCATAATTCACCACCGTTACGGGACGGCACTGGGGGAAAGCGATGCGCGTGTGGATACAATTGATGTGCCTCTTGGCGGCGGGCGCGCTCATTGCAAGCACTGCCGTCCACGCCCAGACCTGGCCCACCCAGACGGTACGCATCATCGTGCCGTTTCCGCCGGGCGGCACGACCGACCAGGTCGCGCGGCTGCTGCAGCCTTATTTGCAGCAATCCCTTGGCGTCTCGGTCGTCGTCGACAATCGCGGCGGCGCATCGGGTGCGATCGGCTCCGGCATGGCGGCCAAGGCGCCGCCCGACGGTTATACCTTCCTGCTCGTATTCGACACGCATGGCGTGAACCCGAGTCTGATCCCGAACATGCCGTTCGACACGCTGAAGGATCTCGCTCCCATCATGCTGCTCGGCAAATCGCCGATGGTGATTACCGCGCATCCCGCGTTTCCGTATAAGAGCTTTGCGGAAGTCGTGCGGCTGGCGAAAGCCAAGCCGGGGGTCGTGACGTTCGGCACCATAGGCTCGGGCAGTCTCGCGCATCTCGCGATGGCGATGATCACCGGCTACGCCAAAGTCGAGATGACGCACATTCCGTACAAGGGCGGCGGTCCGCTCATCATCAACGCGATCGGCGGTCACGTGCCGATGGCGATTGCGTCGTTGGCGTTGTTCTCGCCGCACATCCAGTCGGGCCGATTGAAGGCGATAGGCATCACTTCGCCGAAGCGGCATCCGCAATTGCCCGGGGTCGCGACCGTCGCCGAACAGGTGATGCCGGGTTTCGAAGCCGAGGCGTGGTGGGGATTGCTGGCGCCCGTAAACACGCCGGCACCGATACTCACGCGCGTGCATGCTGAAGTTACCAAGGCGCTGAAGACTCCGGCGCTGCAGCAACACTTCGATCAGCAGGCGCTGGGGGTGGTGGCTTCGTCGCCCGAGGAGTTCCAGAAATTCCTGGTCAACGAAGTCGAGCGCTGGGCGCGCGTCGTGCGCGACAACAAAATAAAACCAGGTGAATGAGGGAAGGGAGAAGGGGGATGGTGACGAGATACAGGTGACGATTGAGGGTGATGAAAATCGCTTTTGAAATGCTTTTTCCTTCCCCCTTCTCCCTTCCCGCGCTTGCAGCGCGCGCTACCCCTGGTAGCGCGAGACTAGTAGGGGTAACCCTCAAGCCTTGGCGCGTTCAGCTTAAACTCATGCGGCTTGCCGTATTCATCGCCAATCGGCATCTTGACTTTCGGCAGGCTCTGTTTGTCGAGCACCTGGTCCTCCGGGATCACCTTATTGAGGAAGAGCAGATAGGCCGTCAACGAGTAGACCTCATCGGGCTTCAGAGTCCCCTCCAGCCCGAGTGGCATGCCGCGATTGATGAAATCCCACACTATCGTCGCGTTTGGCGCACGTAGTGGCAGGATGCGCTCCCTTTTCCAGACGGGCACATCGGCGCCTTGTTTCGACTGCAAAATAGGCGCCAACCCGCCTACGCCCGCTGGACCATGGCAGCCGGCGCACGCCTTTTGCACGTAGACCTGCGCACCCTCCTTGGCGGTGCCGCGACCGGGCGGGAGTTCCTCTCCTGCAAAACCGATCGAGATATCCATGCGGCGGAGTTCTTCTGCGGTGGGCGTGCGTCCCACGCCATAGGTGGGCGACTGCGCGATCGCGGGACCACCCAAGAGGCTCCCCAGCAGCAGCGAAATCGTGACAACCCTGAGTGGGCTCATTGGAAACCTCATTGCAGACTTACGCGAGGCCATTGGTCACGCTCCCGTCCTTGGCGATTTTCCAGGGCATAACGCTGTTGTCCAGCCCGGGCACCCGGTAGTCCCGCTCGAAAGGTACTTTCCACCATTCGGCGATCTCCTCCCGCAGCGCCTGCCGCTGCCCGATGTCGTCGGTGGTGCGTGACATGATCGCGGCCTCGGTTCCGTCCCACTTCCATGGGTAGGCGAATCGCACGTGCGCCATGCGCTGTGGCGTGTTCTTGAACTGGGCGCGGTTCCAGCTCTTTCCGCCGTCGGTGGATACTTCGACGATCTTGACGGCGCCGCCGCCGGACCACGCCAGCCCGCTGATCTCGTAGAGTCCGGGGCCCGGCAGACGCTGTGTGCCGGACGGGTACGTGATGACCGACTTGGGTCCGATCTGATCGCCGAGCGCAAGTTCTTTGTCTTCCGGACGCAGATGCCCGAATTCGTTGTAGTTCATGTAAAACTCTTTGGTGACCTTGATGCGGCGCAGAAACTTGGTGTGGTAAATGCCCTCGAATCCGGGGACCATGATGCGCACTGGAAACCCTTGCTGCGGTCGCAACGGCTCGCCGTTCTGGCCGTAGGCGATGATGCAGTCGTCCATCCCTTTGGCGATGGGTATGCTCGATGCGCCTTTCACTTCCTCGGCGCCTTCAGCGACGAACCATTTCGCGCTGCCTTTCAGGCCGCATTCCTTCAAGCAGCGTCGACAGCAGAACGCCGGTCCATTCGGAGCAACTCGTCATCCCGTGCGTATCCTGCACGTTCCTTTGCTTCCCATTGTGCCGGTTACCCGCACACTCGATGAAATGCAAGCGGGTGACTGACGGGAAGCGCTTCAATTCGTCCATGGTGAGGGTCAGGGGCCGATCCACCTCGCCGTGTATCGTCAGCGTGTGCTTCGTGGGGTCGACGTCCGGCAGGAAGGAGCCGCGGGTCGTCGCTATGTAGTGCAACGACGATGGCGTGATCACGCCAACAGAATCCTGCAACGGCGTGGCCACGTGGAACACCTTGCCAAACACGTCGGGTGACGGCCTGCCGCCGATCGGGTGCTGTACGCGCACCGAGGTCACATACTTGGAACGATGGCCGTATTCGATCTGCTCCTTGCTGCCGTGAATCATCGGATAGGCGTTCTCGCTGGTTGGGGTCGCCGCATGGTCGTGCTGCGCATCGGCCTTGCCCGCTGTGCCCAACGTGATTCCACCGGCCAACGCGACACCGGCCTTGAGCAGCTCTCTACGGCTCTTTTGTTCCGAATCCATGGGATTCCCCTCCGAATGTGATTTGATAATCGATGACACAACGACGCAATCAAGTGCGAATGAAAGTATATGCTGCCTTGCCAGGTCTGGCCAGTGTGAGTCCGGCCAGTTCCCCGTCGCCCGCTACTGGCCCGGCTTCACAACATCAGCAGAAGCATCAACAGGATACCGAACCGTTGGATACCGGTCCGTTCCCAAGGGCGTGCCGATCAACGGCGATGCCAGAGCCACCTTCACGCGCTCGGGCGTCAAGGGCAGCTCGCGGATGCGCGTGCCGGTCGCGGCTGCGAACGCATTGGCGATGGCGGCCGCCGTCGGGCCTTGCGCAGCCTCGCCGGCGCCGAGCGAACGTTCGTTCGGCCGGTTGATCAGCACGGTCTCGACCCTGGGCACGTCCGGCATGGTCAGGATCGGATAGTTCGACCAGTCTTCCGACAGGATGCCGTTGCGGTCGAACTGCACGTGCTCGTGCAGGGTCCAGCTCATCGACTGGATGACGCCGCCTTCAATCTGGTTGGTCAGGCCGTCGGGATTGATGATCTGCCCGGCATCGGCCGCAGCCCAGATGCGCGGCACCTTGACGATGCCGGTGGTGCGATTCACTTCAACCTCGGCGATCACCGCAACATAGGTGGCCACGGTCTTGTAGCGCGCATAGCCGATGCCGCGGCCGCGCCGGCCGTCGCCCTTCTCGCCCGGTTTCCAGGCGGCGGCCTTGGCCACGGCCTCGATCACGGCGCGCTCGCGCTCGTCCTTGATGTGCGCGAGGCGGAATGCCACCGGGTCGATGCCGGCGGCGGCCGCGAGCTCGTCCATGAAGGACTCGATCGCAAACACATTGGCATAGGCGCCGAGCGTGCGCAGCGCCGAGGTGCGCACCGGATTGTCCATGATCAGGTGGTGCGTGGTGCGCTGGCGCGGGAAATCGTAGAGCGTGATGGCATTGCGGTCGCCCGCACCGTTCGGCTGCGCGGAATGGCGCGCCGGGCCAGGCCGCTTCGCATCGGCGAGGTACCAGCTCCCGAGCAGATTGATGCCATCGGGATCGCCCGGCCGCATGTTGTGGCTCTGGCTCCAGACGTCGTAGGTCCAGTCGACCACGCGGCCGCCGGCGACGGCGCCCCTTGACCTTCATGGTCATGGCGGGGCCGTAAGGCTCCCACTTGAACTCGTCGTCACGCATCCATTGCAGCCGCACCGGCCGCCCATTGACGGCGCGCGCCAGCATGGCGGCGTCGAAGGCGACGTCGTCGGCGCCGTTGTGGCCGTAGCAGCCGGCGCCTTCGGCGTGGATGCAGCGGATGTCGCGCGGCTGCATACCGAGCGCCCTGGCAATGGTGGCGCGCAGCGGAAAGACGCCCTGGCTGTGGGTCCAGACCGTAAGCTTGCCGTCCTTGAACTCGGCCAGCGCGCAGGAGGGCGCGATCGCGGCATGCGCCTGATAAGGCCGATGGTAGGTCGCCTCGAGCATCTTGGCGCCGGCCGGTACGGGCGCGTCCTTCTCGCCGATCATCTCTGTCCTCGCTGCGCAGGGACATGAGCTGCTCGTACATCTTCGCCGGATCGGGCAGCTCGGAGCCGCCCGACCACTTGGCGAACTCGATCAGCACAAACCGCGCATTGATGGCCTGCTCCTCGCGCTGCGCCACCACGCCGAGAAAGCTGCCGTCGCGCACCACCGCGATGACGCCCGGCATGGCCTTGATCCTGGCCTCGTCGAAGCTGTCGAGCCTGGCGCCATAGCGCGGCGGCCGCACCACGCGGCCATGCACCATGCCGGGAAGCCGCACGTCCTGCACGAAGGCGGCGCCACCCGTCACCTTGGCCGGGATGTCGCTGCGCGGCGCGGACTTGCCGACAATCTTGTGCTGCGCGGCCGGCTTCGGCTGCACCTTGGCGGTTGCCTCGCGCTTGAGGTCCGCTTGCCGCAGCGAGTTCACCGTAGCCGACCTTGCGGCCGTCAGGCGCATGGATGACGCCATCCGTAACCTTGAGCGTGTCCGCGGCGACGCCGAGCTTCCCGGCGGCGAGGTCGATGAGCAGCGCGCGCACCTCGGCGCCCGCCATGCGCAGCGCGGTGCCGCTCTGCTCGATCGACTGGCTGCCGGCGGTCTGCCCCTCGTTCGGGGTGCGGCCGGTGTCGCCCGAGATCATCGTGACGCGCGCGAGCGGCACATCGAGCTCCTCGGCAGCGATCTGGGCGAGCGCCGTCACGATGCCCTGCCCGAGCTCGACCTTGCCGGTGAACACGGTGACGCTGCCGTCGGCATTGATGCGCAGCCAGGCATCAAGCGTGCGATTGGTCTGCAGGCTGCCGGGGAGCCGCGCCGGGTCCTGCCCGAGCACGACTTTCGGCGCGAGGCTGAACGAGAGGACGATGCCACCGAGGGCGGCGATGAATTCGCGGCGCGTCAGGTGAGGCGCGTTCATGGTCAGTTGCCCCCCTTGTTTTGCGCGGCGCGCAGGACGGCGCGGATGATCCGGTTGTGGGTGCCGCAGCGGCAGAGATTGTTGGCGAGTGCCGCCCGCACGTCCGCTTCCCGCGGCTGCGGGTTGCGATTGAGCAGGTCGGCTGCCGCCATGATCATGCCGCTGATGCAATAGCCGCACTGAGCCGCCTGTTCATCGATGAAGGCCTGCTGCAGCGGGTGCGGCTTGTCGAGCGTGCCGAGCCCTTCGAGCGTGGTCACCTCGTTTCCCTCGATCGAGCCGACCGGCGTCACGCAGGAGCGTCTAGCCGCGCCGTTGACCAGCACCGTGCAGGCGCCGCATTGCGTCATGCCGCAGCCGTATTTGGCGCCGTTGAGCTCGAGATCGTTGCGCAGCACGTAGAGCAACGGCGTATCCGGCTCGGCATCGACCGAGCGGATCGCCCCGTTGACCTTCAGGCTGATGGCCATGGTGGGTCTCCTCGAAGATGGCAGCACGCGCTGCACATTTTTCTTTGAATGATTCTATTGTGCGTCGGCGGAGGGGTTCGCGTCGAGGCTTTCCCGATTCCCGACCCTGAGCGTCAAATCAGTTGCGGCTACTACAGTGGGCTCACTGCTCACCGCTCCATACACCGCACAAACAGGCGCGCGCTACCCCTGATAACGCGGCTCGCCCGCGTTGCGCAGCCACAGGCGCACCATCAAACGCTTCTGCTGCGGCTCGGGGAAATCCTCGAAGGTCGTGCGGCGGTGGCCGATCTCGAGGTTGTTCACGTATTGAATCTGGCCGCGCTCCATGACGAAATCGAAGCGCAGCGCCTCCTGGGCGAATACATTGCGCAGCGTGGCTATCGCCGTGACCGCCGCTTCGTCCATGGTCTCGTTCATCATCGTGTAGCCGCTGGCGGCCTGAAAAAGACCGAGCCGCACTTTGAGCCTGCCGTCGTGCGCGGAAAATATCGGCGCGGACAGCACCGCGGCCTCGCCGGGCAGATATTCTTTCTGGCGGTCGAACCAGAACGGCTGGTACAGGCGCGACACGACGTCCTTGTGCGCGCCCAAAAGTTCGTTGTGCAGCGTATAGAAGCTGATCACCTGGCTGACGCCGCCGGTTTTCGCCGGCCGCACGCACAGCAGCGCGACGTATTCCGGCTGGGTCGTGTTGTAGGAATTGTCGTTGTGAAAGAACTGCTCCATGTTGGTCTGGTCGGGGCGCACGCCGGAGCCGGGGGTCGCTTTTTTGCCCGTGTCGTGCACGTCGTAGACCAGCGTGCCGGTCAGCTTCTGCTGCACCGGGCGCGCGAGCAGCGACGAGAGGACCCAGTACATGGCTTTCGCCTCGTCGTCATTTACTTGATCGAGCGGCAGCCGGTCGACCACCGCGAAGCGCACGCCGTCATCGAGCGCCGTTTGCACGCGGCGCATGAATGCGCGACACGCGGGCAGCGCGTAACGCGCCGGGTCGATCTCGTCGACGGGGCGCGGATTGGTGCGCAGATCGAAGACTATCGCCTGCAGTTCGGCGAGGCAGTCGGGCGTGAGCGGGAAAAACCAGTCGTCGCGCTGGATGTCGGCGCGCCGCCACGCTTTTTTGCCGGCGACGACGTGATCGATGGTCTGCATCGGCTGATTGCGCGTTGACGCGTCAGGCGTACGCGGGAACCTCGACGTCGATGGTCGTGATGCGGCGCAGTTCGCGCCGGTGGTGCGCGTCATCGAAAGGCGTCGAGCGGTGCATGCTCGCCTGGTTGTCCCAGATCACGAGATCGCGTTCGCGCCATTGGTGGCGGTACACGAATTGGCGCTGAGTCGCGTGTTCGGTCAGGTCGCGCAGCAGGAGGCGGCCTTCGGGCACCAGCATCTCGATCACGCGCGTCGCGTGCGACGCGAGGTACAGCGATTTGCGCTGCGTGCGCGGATTGACGTGCACGAGCGGATGCACCGCGCCTTTCAGCCGTTCGAGCTCTTCAGCGGAAAATTCGAAGCCGAGCAACTGGCGCGAGTAGGCGATCGAGTGGTGCACGTGCAGGCCTTCGATCTGCTTCTTGGTCGCGGCGTCGAGCGCGTCGTACGCGGCCTGCATGTCGGCGAACTCGGTGTCGGCGCCGGCCGGCGGCAGCACGCGCGCCGACAGCGTCGAGTAGCGGCCGGGCGGATCCTGGAACGACGCATCGGTGTGCCACAGGCGGTTGGCGAGCGAATACGCGCGGCGCCGGTCGTCGGCCTTGCGGATGCGGCCTTCTTCGTCGACATTCGAAATGTCCGCGATCGCGTCGCTGTTAAAGCGGTTCTTGCCGAGCGCCGCGATGCCGGGCTTGGAATGCAGCGGGCCGCCGAAGCGCTCGGCGAAAGCCATCTGTTCGGCGTCGGTGAACGGCTGGTCGCGAAACACCAGCACGCCATGCTCGTCCATGCCCGCGACCAGCGCGTCCAGCGTGGCGCGGTCGTGGACTTGGCGCAGGTCGAGCGGGCTCACTTCCGCGCCGATATGCGGGTGCAGCTTTTTGAATGTGACGGCCATTATCGGTCTCCTCGGCGGGAACGCTGCCCGCCAGCATTGATTTCGAATGCCTGTGTTATCTATTCAGCGTAGCCCGGCAACTCGCGGTCGAGCACGCGCATCATCGCGTCGAAGTACATGCGCTCGCGGTCGGCGCGCGAGTGGCGGTCGCTTTGCATCGGGGTGTGCACCTTGGCGACGATCTTGTCGGAGATGATTTCGAGCTCGCGCCCGGTGCTCATCGCCAGCACTTGCGCGCGGCATACGCGCTCCAGCATGTATAGCCGCCGATAGGCTTCAGGGACCGTCTCGCCGACCACCAGCACGCCGTGGTTCTTCATGAACATGACCTGCTTGTCGCCGATCAGCTTGGCCAGGCGCTCGCCTTCTTCGAGCGTGTCCGCGTTGCCCGCGTAGTTGTCGTCGTAGCAGATCGTGCCGTGGAAATACGCGGCGCTCTGGCTCGCGGGCACGAGGCGGTTGTCCTTCAGCATGTTGAGCGCGACCGCCCACGTCTGGTGGGTGTGCAGCACGACGCGCGCGCCGCTGATGCGATGAATGGGCGCGTGGATGCATTGCGCGGAGCGCTCGACGTCGCCTTCGCCCTCGAGCGTTTTGCCCGACTCGTCCCACACGATCATGTCGCTCGCGCGCGCTTCCGACCAGTGCAGCCCGAACGGCAGGATCAGGTAGCGGTCGTCGCTGCCCGGCACGGTCACCGTGAAGTGATTGTCGATGCCTTGTTCGAGATCGTGAAACACCGCCAGGCGGTGGGCGGCGGCGAGATGGATCTTCGCCTCCTTGAGCGGGTCGATTTCGCGTGCGGAAGAAAGCGGATGGACGGACATCGGTCGCCTTTCGGAAATTGAGCATCCATTATAGCGCCGTGCCGCGGCGCGCGTGGATGTGCGGCGCTTGACGCCGCCGCGCGGCGGGCGGAAGCTTTGACGCCTGACGCGCCGGCGCAGCCGGCGGCATCAACACAATAGAGGCAACGATGAGTTTGCAAAAATTACTGGGCATCGAGCTGCCGGTGATCCAGGCGCCAATGGCGGGCGTGCAGGCGGGTGCGCTGGCGATTGCAGTTTCCAACGCGGGCGGGCTCGGGTCGTTGCCGTGCGCGATGTTGAGTACCGACGCGATGGCCAAGGAGCTCGCGAAAATCAAGGCGAATACCACGCGCGCGTTCAACGTGAATTTCTTCTGCCATACCCCGCCGGCGCCGAGCGCGCAGCGCGCGGCGGCGTGGCGTGCGGCGCTGGCCCCTTATTACCAGGAGTTCGGCATCGACATGGCCTCGATAGCCGACGGGCCCGGGCGCGCGCCTTTCAGCGCGGAGTACGCGGACATACTGGCTCAATTCAAACCGGCGGTCGTCAGTTTTCATTTCGGCCTGCCGGCGCCGGAATTGCTCGCCCGCGTGCGCGCGTGGGGCGCGAAGGTGATCGCTTCGGCGACCACCGTCGACGAGGCACGCTGGCTCGTTGAGCAGGGCGTCGATGCCGTCATCGCGCAGGGTGTCGAGGCGGGCGGCCACCGCGGGATATTCAAATCCGACGATCTGACGACGCAAGTGGGCACCTTCGCGCTGCTGCCGCAGGTGGTGCGCGCGGTCAACGTCCCCGTCATCGCCGCCGGCGGAATCGCCGACGCGCGCGGCGTCGCGGCCGCGATGAAATTAGGTGCGGCCGGCGCGCAGGTCGGCACCGCCTACATGCTGTGCCCGGAAGCGACAACCAGCGAAATACACCGCGCGGCGCTCAAAAGCGAGGCCGCACGCCATACCGCGCTGACCAACCTCTTCACCGGCCGGCCCGCGCGCGGCATCGTCAATCGCATCATGCGTGAGCTGGGTGCGTTGAGCGCGGCGGCGCCGGAATTTCCGCTGGCGACTTCCGCCATCGCGCCTTTGCGCGCCAAAGCAGAAAGCCTGGGCAGCGGAGATTTTTCGCCGCTGTGGGCGGGACAGAACGCGAGCGGCTGCCGGGAAATTCCGGCCGGCAAGCTCACGCGCGAATTGGGCGCAGGTCTGTAATTATCCGGTAACGGTCAACCGCGCAATCAGGGCACCGACTTCGCGCGCGTTCAGGTGCTCGAGACGGTCGAGCGCGGCCAGCACCGGGGCTAATTGCTCCGGCGCAACCCGCACGCGCAGGCAGTCGCGCATTTTTTGCGCGTGCAGGGCCGGATCCACCGGCGCGCCCCACGATCCCGGCGGTTTCGTGCACACCGCACGCTCGCGCGCGCCGCCGCTCACGTCCGCTTCGATTTCGACCCGCATCGTCCGCGTATCGCGCGGTATCGTCGCGTCGCGCGTCAGCGAAATTTTTTCGAGCAGCGCCGTCACGTCGGGGCGGAAGCGCCGCTCGTCGGTGAACGACGCGATGCCGACCGCGCCGTCGAGCAGCGCGATCGCGGCCGTGTACTGGAAGCTGAACTTGCCTTCGAGTCCCGAGCGCGGCTGCGGACGGTCCGCATCTTCGATTTCCGGCGTGACGATGCGCAGCGCCGTGACGCGGGATGCGTCAGGAATCGCGCGGCGCAATTCGAGCGCCGCGCCTATGGCGTAATGCGTCGGATACTTCGACGGGTAGAACTTGATTGCCATGCCCGGATCGACGCAGCGAAAAGGCCGGCCGAACGCGAGCAGCGCGGCATAGTCGAAGCCGGCATCGAAAAACGTCGCGACGTAGCCTGCGCGCGCCTCGAATATCGCGGGATTGGCGGTGAAGCCGCGCTGCGCGAGCAGCGCCGCATCCACGCCCGATGCCGCCGCGTTGCCGCAGTGCGTGCATTTCACCATCGAGCCGGTGTTCGCCGACACGCCGCTGCAGCGCGAGGCGGCGATGCCGAGCGCATTGGCGAGCTGGGCCGCATCGAGTTGCAGCAGATGGGCCGCCGCGACGGTCGCGCCCATCACGCCGACCACGCCAGGCGTGTGAAATTTCAATTTCCCGCGCTCGAGGTTCGCGCGCATGCAGGATGCGGCCCTGCATCTCGAACCCTTTCGCGCACGCGGTAACGATGTCGCTGCCGTCCGCCTGCAGCATCTCGCCGAGCGCGAACGCGGCCGGCACCGTCGGCGACACCGCATGCGTCGGCGGATTCGACATCGGCTCGAAATCAAGCACGTGCATCGAGATCGCGTTGAGGTAGGCGGCGTTTTGCGCGGTCGTCCTGAAACCAAATCCCCACACCGACGCCTGCTCGCGGCAGCCCATCGCGCGCACGTGCTCGGCGGCAATCGATGGCGCGGCTTCGCGCGTGCCCGCGAGGGCGACTGCGACTCCGTCGGCGATCAGGCGCTTCGTCACGGTAACTACCGGCTCATCCAGTGCATCGAATGCGAGCGCCGAGATGCGCGCAGCGAGTTCCGCGGTCGCACCCATAGCGGGGCTTTCCGCCGTCCCGTTCATGCAGGCCTTGCTTTCATCGCGACTCCGGCAGGCGCGCAGTAGAATAGCTGCGCGAGCGCAAAATCATAACACCGGTGTGCGCCGGTTCGACCATGGAGGAAGCGTCCCCGATGCGGAAAGTGTTGAGCATGCTGATGCGCGGCGCATTGCTGATGCTGATCGCCGTCGGCGCGGCCGCCGCGTATCCCGATCATCCGATCCGGTTCGTCGTGCCGGTCGCCGCGGGCGGCGGCAACGACATCGTCGCGCGCCTGCTCGCGCAGAAACTGACCGACGCGTGGGGGCAATCCGTGGTGGTCGACAACCGGCCCGGCGCCGCGACCGCCATCGGCGCCGAAATCGTCGCCAAGGCAATTCCCGACGGATACACGATCATGCTGACCTCCGTCAGCTTCGCGATCAACGCCGGGATGCGCAAGCAATTGCCGTTCGACCCGGTGCGCGATTTCGCAACCATCACGCAGGTCGCGCGCGTACCGCAAATCATGGTCGTCAATCCGGCCGTGCCGGCAACCACGCTCGCCGAATTCATTGCGCTCGCGAAAGCGAAGCCCGGCCAGTTGAACTATGCGTCCGCCGGCACCGGCTCGTCGACGCATCTCGCGATGGAGCTCTTCATGGACATGACGGGCACGAAGTTGAATCACGTTCCCTACAAAGGTACGGCGCCCGGCCTGACCGATGTAATCGCGGGTCACGTGCAGATCACGTTCGACGCAATTCCGCCGACCTTGCCGCATGTCAAAAGCAATCGGGTGCGCGCGCTCGCGATCGGCGGCACTCAGCGCTTTCCCACGCTGCCCGACGTGCCGACGCTCGCGGAGGCGGGACTGCCCAACTATACCTTCCAGTCGTGGTTCGGCATTTTCGCGCCCGCGCGCACGCCGGAGGCTGTCGTGCGCACTCTGAACCGCGAGCTCGTGCGCATTATCGCGCTGCCCGAGACGCGCAAGGCTTTTGTCGAGCTCGGCATCGAGCCGGTGGGTACGAGCCCCGAAGAATTCGGCAAATACCTGCGCGCCGAGATTGCGCGCTGGAGCGACGTCATGCGCGCGCACAACATTCGTGGCGAGTGACGATGGCATGGGCATTGTTGGTTACAATGAATAAAACTACGTAACGAGAGGAGCGGGCGATGTCAGTCATATTGGGTAGCGGAGAGCATCGCTACAAGGTCATCGAGAACTGGGCGAAGCTGCCCGACGGCTGGGAGTTCAAGGACGTCGGCGCGGTCGCGGTCGACAGCAAGGACCAGGTCTACGTGTTCAACCGCGGCGAGCATCCGATGATGGTGTTCGACCGCGCCGGAAATTTTCTGCGCTCGTGGGGCGAAGGCCAGTATCCGCGCGCGCACGGCCTGCACATCGACGTCGACGATACGCTGTATCTGACCGACGACGGCGGCCACGTGGTGCGCAAGTGCCGGCCCGACGGCAAGGTGCTGCTCGAGCTCGGCACGCCCGGCAAGCCCGCGCCGTACATGAGCGGCACGCCGTTTCACCGCTGCACCCACACCGCGCTGTCGCCCAAGGGCGAGATCTACGTGTCCGATGGCTACGGCAACTCGAAAGTGCACAAGTATTCGCCGGACGGCAAGCTCATGATGTCGTGGGGCGAGCCCGGCACCGATCCCGGCCAGTTCAACATCGTGCACAACATCGTGACCGACGCGGAAGGCTGGGTGTACGTCGCCGATCGCGAGAACCACCGCGTGCAGGTGTTCGACGGCAACGGCAAGTACGAGGCGCAGTGGAACAACATGCACCGGCCATGCGGTTTGTATTGCCATCGCGGGCCGCGCCTCGAATTCATCATCGGCGAGCTGGGCTCGGGCATGAAGGTCAATCGCGTGCATCCGAACATCGGCCCGCGCGTCTCCATCGTGGACAAGCACGGCGCGCTGATCGCGCGCCTCGGCGGCCAGGACGGGCCCGGCACCGAAGCCGGCAAATTCATTGCGCCGCACGGCATCGCGCTCGACTCGCGCGGGGATATCTACGTCGGCGAGGTCAGTTATACCGACTGGCCGTCGACGCATCCGGACCAGCCGATTCCGAAAGGCCTGCGCTCGCTGCAGAAACTCGAGAAAGTGCAATGATGGTGTGCGCCGCTATTTTGTGCCCGGCATCTCCGCCATGAAGCGTCTTTGCGGTGCGCTCGTCTTCGCGACGCTGGCCGCCGGCGCGCACGCCGCATGGGAGCGCGCCGGCGCGACCGACGACGGGATGGTAATTTATGCCGACGCGGCGACGCTGCAAAAAACGGGCGACGTGGCGAAGATGTGGGGCATGCTCGATTACAAGACGCCGGAAAAAGACGGCGCGGGCGGAGCGTACCAGTCGGTCAAGCTGCTGCAGGAATTCGACTGCAAGACCGCGCAGGGACGCACGCGCTATTTTTCATTTCACGCGGGACCGATGGCCTCAGGGCAGCTCGTGCACAGCGAACTGCGCGTGGACAGCGAATGGCTGCCGGCCAACCGCGCGCGGCCCGGCGAAACGTTGTGGAAGGTTGCGTGCGGGAAAAAGTAACGGACAGGAATGAGAATTCAAACTCACCGGGAGACGGTCATGCAAAAGAAATCGATGCAGTTCCAGTCATTGCTCATGGCGCTTGTTGCGACGGTACTGCTCGTGCATGCGGGCACGGTGAAGGCCGCCGACGACCGTGCCGCGCTGTCCGGGCTGTCGGAAGGCAAGATCGCTTTCGATCTCAAGGACGGCGAAGGCCGGGCGCTGCTGGCGCGCCTGGACGTTATCGACGAGACGCGGCTCTCGCTGATCCAGCAGGGCGTGACGCCGCATTTCATACTCGCGTTCCGCGGACCCGCGACGCGTTTGGTGCAGACCGACCAGGACAAGATCAAGCCGGAAGACCGCGAGCTCGCCGCCAAGGTCGCGGCGAAGATCAAGGAGCTGAGCGCCGCGCGCGGCGTGGACGGCTTCGAGCAATGCTCGCTCGCCGTTCGCACGCAGGGCACCAGCGCGGACAAAGTGCTGCCGCAAATCCGGGTCGTCGGCAACGGCTTTATTTCGCTGATGGCGTACCAGGCGAAAGGTTACGCGTACATCGCGCCGTAATTTCAGCGTGCGGCGATGCGCAACGCTGCTGGCGGGTATTCGATGTTCCGGGTTCTTACCGTGTCAGCGCTGCTCTCGCTCGCGCCGGCGGCAGCACACGCGCAGGACAATTACCCCGAGCGGCCGATCCGCATCGTCGTGCCGACCGCGCCCGGCGGTCCCAGCGACATAGGCGCGCGCCTGATCGCGCAGGAATTGACCAAGCGCTGGGGCCGGCAGGTCGTGGTCGACACGCGGCCGGGCGCGGGCTCCATCATCGGTAGTGAAATCGTGGCGAGGGCGCCACCTGACGGTTACACGCTGCTGCTGACGCCGAGCACGCTCGCCATCAATCCGGCGACTTATAAAAGCATGCCGTACGACGCGGTGCGCGACTTCGCGCCGATTACGCAAACGCATTTCGTGCCCAGCCTGATACTCCTGCACCCGTCGGTGCCGGCGAAATCAGTGCAGGAGCTGGTTGTGCTCGCCAAGGCGCGTCCCGGCGAAATTCTTTACGGCTCGTCGGGTCACGGCACCAATCCGCACCTGGTCATCGAGCTGTTCGCCAGCATGACGCAGATCCGCCTGACCCATGTTCCGTACAAAGGCACGGCGCCGGGACTCATCGAGACGCTCGCCGGCCGCGTCGCGATGATCGCCACCAGCAGCATGGCGTTGACGGTTCCGCACGTGCGCAGCGGCCGCTTGCGCGCGCTCGGGATCACCACCGCGACGCGCTCGGCGGCATTGCCCGACATTCCGACTATCGCCGAAGCGGGTGTGCCCGGCTACGAAGCGGTGCAATGGTCGGGCCTCCTGGCGCCGGCCGCGACGCCGCAGCATCTCATCGTCCGGCTGCACCGGGAAGTCACCACGATCCTGCGCGCGCCCGAGATCAGGAACCGCCTCGCGGCCGACAGCGCGGAAGTCGTCGCCGGTACGCCGGAACAATTCGCCGAGTTTCTGAAAGCAGAGCTGGTGAAATGGGCGGCCGTCGTCAAAGCCGCCGGCATCACGCCGGAGTGAATTCAATCCGGCTTTTTGATGCGGCTGAACACCGCTGACGGCGCGGCGACTTCGGCCTGATACGGGTGCTGCGCTTTCTTGTAGACGCTCGTGATCTGCCTGACGTAATTGCGCGTCTCTGCGTAGGGCGGAATGCCGCGGTAACGCTCGACGGTTTCCTCGCCCGCGTTATAAGCGGCGAGCACGAGCGCGACTTCGCCTTTGAAATAAGCCATCAGCCATTGCAGGTACGCGAGCCCGCCTTTCAGGTTCTCGACCGGGTTGTACGCGTTCTTGACTCCGAAGCGCACGGCGGTCGCGGGGATCAGCTGCATCAGGCCTTGCGCGTTTTTGGGCGACAAGGCTTTTGGATTGAAATTCGACTCGGCCGTGATCAGCGCCATCACGAGTGCCGGATCGACGGCGTAGCGCGGCGCCCAGTGCTGGACCAGCAGCTCCAGATCTTTTCTTGCCCCCGAGGCGACGGCGGGCTCCGGCGTGGCCGGCGGCTCGACAAGGCATGCGGGCAGCACGCTGCCCGTGCGCCCGCTCACGTGTTCGAGCAATTCCGCGGCGCGTTCGTTGCCCAGCTCGGCCGCCTTGCGGATCAGCAGCGCGGCGACGCCTTCATCCGCGAGCACCCCACGGCCGATTGAGTAAATGATGCCCATTTTGAGCAGCGCCCCGGTATCGCCAAGCACCGCTGCTCTGCAGTAGAGCTCGTTGGATTTGAGAAAGTCCCGCGTCACGTTCTCGCCACGCTCGTACTTCGAAGCCAGCAGGGTCAGCGCCTGCACGTCGCCGCGCTGTGCGGCTGATTCCAGCGCCGCGATCTCGGGCGTCGGCTGGGCGGCGGCGCCGGCGCACGCCCATGCCAGCGCCAGCGCCAGGAGGCGCGCGGCGCGAGCGGAGCGGGTGTGCGGTCGGGTCGGCTGCATAGTCGGGTCGGGTGCGCATGGTAACCGGATCGCCGCCGCGGCGAAAGCGGCGCACGAACCGGCGTGACGGGCGGCTACTGCTCGACGCGCAAGTCAGCGACGTTCTTGCGGTCCGCCACCAGCGCATAGGGTATCGGCCTGCGCGCGCGCTTGGCGGCGAGCTCGGGCGCCGCGAGCGTCAGGCATTTCCAGCCTCTGCGCGTAATGCGCAAAGTCAGCATGTTGTGCGATTCGACCAGTCCGAATTTGAGCAGCCGGGCAAGGCTCAGTTGAGGAATGCGGCTGTCGACGTTGCCGTCGGCGACCGCAATGCCGCGCAGCCACTTCAGCTCGTAGGCGCTCAGTTTATCGGGCATGGTCGGCTCCCCAAATTATCGTAGTTCCGAAACTAGCGGGATTCACCGCTTGGCGTAAGTAGCAAGTGGCGGTTTTAAGTGTAGGAGACGGCTGACGGGTCTATGTCACACTTTTCGTGCTCGATTGACTTGGCGCCAGCCGCGGTGGAAGCTTTGCGAAAATCAGACCGGGAGGAGACGATGCTATTTCCCGCAACGCATGTCATTTGCAGCACACTGCTCGCGCTGCTGGTTGCGATGCCGCTCGCTTATGGCGACGCACTGGCGCCGGGCCTGGTCACCCCCGACGAATTGAAATGGACGACCGGCCCGACGGGCAATCCGCAGGCGCGCATCACCGGCGATGCCGCCAAGCCGGGCATGTACATGTATCGCTCGCGGTTTCCCGCCAATTACAAAGTGCAGCCGCATTTCCATCCGGATGAGCGGATGGGGATGGTGGTTTCGGGCACGCTGCTGGTCGGCTACGGCGAAAAGTTCGACGAAAGCAGGATGAAAGTAATGCCGCCGGGAAGCATCTGGGCCGAGCCGGCCGGGCAGCCGCACTTCGTGTGGGCGAAAGACGGTGAAGTCGTGATTCAGATCGTCGGCGCCAACGGCCCGTCGGGCACGACGCAGATTCAATCCAAGTAAAGGCCGCTGCGTTCGCAGCGCTATGGCCGAATTCGCGCGATGGGCGTAAATTTCGCACTGAGTTTTCGCGCGAACGCGAGCTGCAGCACAGCAGAGGAGGCAGGACATGCAGCGAATTTTCAGCGTCGTGATGCTAATCGTCGTTGCGCTTGCCGCGTCGGGTCATGCGAGCGCGCAAAAATCCGGTGCGTCGCGCAATCTCGACATTTACTGGATCGACACCGAGGGTGGCGCCGCGACGCTGATCGTGGCGCCGTCCGGCGAGTCGATGCTGATCGACACCGGCTATCCTGACGCAGACCGCGACGCCAAACGCATTTTCGCGGTGGCCCAGCACGCGGGGCTCACGCAGATCGATCACCTCGTCATCAGCCACTACCATCGCGATCACGTCGGTGGGCTCGCGGCGCTGGTCAAGCTCATTCCGGTCGGCCGCTACTACGGACCCAACGACCAGGTCGAGCTCGTCAACCGCGAGTGGTACGACAGCTTTACGACCGCCGCCACCGGCAAGCGCACGATAGTCAAGCCCGGCGACAAGATCCCGCTCAAGGGCGCGCAGGTTACGGTCGTGACGGCCAACGAGAAAATGCCGGCGAAACCGCTCAACGGTGGAACGCGCAACGCGCTGTGCGAGAACGCCGCCGCGATGTCGCCGGGCGGGTTCGAGAATTCGCGCATGGTCGGGCTGCTGCTCGGCTTCGGCAACTTCACGTTTCTCAACCTGATCGATCTCGACTGGCGCACCGAACTCGAGCTCGTATGCCCGGTGAACCGGGTCGGCAAGGTCACGCTTTATCAGACCAACCGCCATGGCTCCGACGTCGGCGGCGCGCCGGCGTTCCTCGGCGCGATCCTGCCCCAGGTGGTGGTCGCGAATAACGGGCCGAAGAAGGGCATAGGTGTCGGCGACAAGCGCCTGCAGCCCATCGTCAACCTCGCCAAGCCCGCGCGCGCGTACGAAACGAATTCGTATCAGCGGCTCGCGCTGCTGCCCGGCATCGAAGGCATCTGGCAGGGCCATCTGTCGCTCGTCGACAAGGAGCCCGGTCACAACGCCGCCGAAGACATGATCGCGAACCTCGAAGACACGGCGGACTGCAAAGGCTACTGGATCAAGGCATCGGTGGCGGCGGACGGCAGGTTCACGCTGCACAACAGCCGCAACGGATACACGAAGTCGTACACCGCGAAGAAGAGAATGTAGCGTTCAACCTGGAGGGGATCATGCAGTTATTCGAAAAATTAACGAGAGCAATTATCGTGGCGGCAATCGCAACGCTCGCCGGCGGCGCGCCGGCGCTGGCCGCCACTTTCGTCTATGTGTCGAATGCCGAAGACGGCGACATCGGCGCTTACCGGCTGCTCGACTCGGGTGAATTGCAGGCGGGGGCGCGCGCGAAGGCCGCGAGCATCGTGATGCCGATGGCGGTGAGCCCGGACAAGCGCTTTCTGTACGCGGCGTCGCGCTCAAAACCGTTTTCGGTGCACGCGTATTCGATCGATCGCGGCACCGGCGCGCTGACGCTGCTTGCGACTTCACCGCTCGCGGAAAGCTTTCCGTACATCTCGGTCGACCGCACCGGCCGCTATCTGTTCGGCGCCGGTTATGGCGCCGCCGTGATCAGCGTCAACGCAATCGGCGCCGACGGCCGCGTGGCGGCGGAGCCGCTGCAGGTGATACCGGTCGGGCGCAATGCGCATTCGATCCGCGTCGACGAAAGCAACAAGTTCGCGTTCGTCCCGACACTCGGCAGCGACCAGATGTTCCAGTTCACCTTCGATGCCAAGTCGGGACGGCTCGCGTCCAACACGCCGGCGATTTACCTGATGAAGGCCGGCACCGGGCCGCGGCATTTCGTCACGTCGGCGGATAACAAATTCGTTTACGTATTGAGCGAGCTGCTCGCGACGGTCACGACCTTTTCACTCGATCCGAAAACCGGCCTGCTCACTGAAGTGAGCACGGCGACCGGCCTGCCGCCCGACAGCAAGCTCGGCCCCGGCGCGCCGCGCGGCGCGGTGGGCGTCGCAGGCGCGCCGCCGCGCAACACCGACAACGATATCTGGGCGGCCGACATTCATATCACCCCGAACGGCAAATTCCTGTACATCACGGAGCGCACGAGTCACACGCTCGCCGGGTTCAGCGTCGACGGTGCCAGCGGCAAGCTCACTTACCTCGGCAGCACGCCGACCGAGCGCCAGCCGCGCGGGTTTGCGATCGATCCCAAAGGCCGCTTCCTCGTCGCAAGCGGCGAGAAATCCGACACGGTCTCGGTCTATGCGATCGACCAGGCGAGCGGCGCGCTCAAGCTGCAGAACAAATTTCCGACCGGCAAAGGCTCCAACTGGGTCGAGATCGTGAGCTTCGATTGAGAACTCATCGTCTGAGCAATCGCGACCATGCGAAGTGCGCAAATGAAGCAATACCTGCTTGCTGGAAGCGTCATCGCGCTTGCATTCGCCGCTACCCTGGCATCGGCGCAAAACTTTCCCTCCAAGCCCGTCCGCATCGTCGTGCCGTACCCGGCCGGCGGCCCGATCGACATGACGACGCGGCCGCTCGCGCAGAAACTGACCGAAGCGATGGGCAACCCCGTGGTGGTCGACAACCGCGGCGGCGCCAACGGCATGATAGGCACCGACAACGTGGCGAAGTCGCCGCCCGATGGCTACTCGCTGGTGGTTGCGTCCGGCGGCGCGTTCGCGATCGGACCGCACGTCTACGCGAAGCTGCCGTTCGACGTCTTCAAGGATTTTGCGCCGGTGAGCCTGTTTGTCACGCTGCCCGAATTGCTCGCGGTGCACCCGGCGCTGCCGGTGAAGTCGGTGAAGGAACTGGTCGCGCTGGCCAAGCAAAAGCCCAATCAATTGAATTTCGGGTCGTCCGGCACCGGCAGCACGCCGCATCTCGCGGCTGAAATGTTGAAGAGCGCGGCAAAAATCCAGATGGTGCACGTGCCGTATAAAGGCATGGGCCCGGCGACGATGGACCTGATTGCCGGCCAGCTGCAGCTCGTGTTTGCCGACATGCCGGTGTTGATGCAGCAGGTCAAAGGCGGCAAGCTGCGCGCGCTCGCCGTTGGCACGAAGCAGCGCTCAGCCGGCCTGCCCGAAATATCGACGATGAGCGAAGCCGGCTTTCCGCAAGTCGAAGCGTATAACTGGTATGCACTGTACGTGCCCGCCGCGACGCCGAAACCCATCATTGCGCGGCTCAACGCGGAGGTCGTCAAAGTAATGAACGATCCCAACATGAAGAGCTTTAACCAGAGCCAGGGCGCCGATGCGGCGGGCAGCACGCCCGAAGAGCTCGCAGCGCTGCACAAGCGCGAATATGAAAAGTGGGCGAGCGTCGTGAAAGAGGCAGGGATTAAGCCCGAATAAAATAGTCGCATTTTCCCGAACCACAAAAGGCAATCGCCATGAATGACATGACCGGTGTAACGCGCGCAAAGCGAGATGATGGCTCGAAGTTCCCGCTCGAATCGGCGAGTCCGGAAGAGCTCGGCTTCGATGTGCCCGCGCTTTCCCGTCTGCGCCAACTGATCGCATCCCACATTGCAGACGGTCGTTATCCGGGCGCGCAGATCGCGCTCGCACGGCACGGCCGGCTCGCGCTGTTCGAATCGTTTGGGCAGACTTCTCTGGAGCCGGCTGCCGCGGCAGGTGCGCAAGCGCTATGGCTGCTGTTTTCGAACACCAAAGTCATTACCGCGGCCGGCATCTGGGCGCTCGTCGAGGACGGCGCGCTGCGTTTTTCCGACCGCATCGCGGGGCACATGCCGGATTTCGCGCGCCATGGCAAAGGTGACATCACGCTCGCGCAAGTCATCAGCCATCGCGCCGGCTATCCCAGCCAGACCGTGTCATCCAAGGCATGGACGGATCATGCCCAGATGTGCCGGGAAGTCTGCGACTTCACGCTCGAGTGGACTCCCGGATCGCGGCTGCATTACCACCCGAAGTCCGCGTTTTGGACGGCCGCTGCTTTGATCGAGACGGTAACGAAAGGGGACTATCGCGATTTTCTCCGCAAGCGGATTATCGAGCCGCTCGGTCTGAGCGGCGACGTTTTTATCGGGCTGCCCGATGCGGAGCACAGCCGGGTCGCCACCATATACGAGCCCCGCGCTGACGGCGCGCAGCAGCCTCTCCCCGACGAAAATACTGCGCCATACCGGCGGGCGGGCATTCCGAGCAGCGGTGGGTTCGCCACCGCCCGCGGCATGGCGGCGCTGTACCAGATGATGCTGCATGGCGGAAGCCTGAACGGCACTCGCCTTTTTTCGCGCCGGCTGATCGAATTCGTGACCCGCAATCACACGGGCGACATGGTCGACGGCGGCATGGGAATGCCCATGCATCGCGGGCTCGGCGTGCACGTGCGCGGCACGACGGAGACGATACGCGGACTGGGAACGCTCGCGTCGCCGCGTACTTTCGGGCACGGCGGCGTGGGCTCATCGTATTGCTGGGGCGATCCCGACTCCGGCGTTTCATTCGCTTATCTCACGAACAGCCGCATACCGGATCCATGGCACAGCGACCGGCTGGACCGCGTCGCCAACCTGGTGCACTCGGCGATCGACTGAGACCGCGTTCATGCGCATCAAGCGATGGCGGGCGAGTTCAATGAACCGCTCAACTGCCCGCCGATTCAAGGCAGCGTACGCTAAGCCCGATTAGCGTGAGCCGCGCCATTCCACGCCGCAAACGCGATCCCGACGCCAACGACAAGAACGTCGCGCTGATACGCGACATCCGGCTGCTGGGCCGCCTGCTCGGCGAAGTCATCCGCGAGCAGGAGGGGGCCGCCGCCTACGATCTGATCGAGCGCATACGCCAGCTCTCGGTCGCGTTCCGGCTCAGGCGCGACGCCAGCGCCGGCGCGGCACTCGGCCGGCTGCTTAAAACGCTCTCCGACGCGCAAACGACTAGCGTGATTCGCGCGTTCAGCTACTTTTCGCATCTCGCGAACACGGCCGAAGACCGCCACATGGTGCGCCGGCGCGAGCATCACGCCCGGCTGGGCCACGTGCGCGCAGGCACGCTCGAGATGACGTTCGGCCAGCTCGAAGCCGGCGGCGTGCGCGCGTCCGCCATCGCGCAGATGCTGGCGCACGCGTACATCTCGCCGGTGTTGACGGCGCACCCGACCGAGGTTCAGCGCAAAAGCATTCTCGACGCCGAGCGCGCGATCGCGGAATTGATGGAAGCCCGCGACGGCCTGCACACCGCGCGCGACTGTGCCGACAACGAGGCGCTGCTGCGGGCGCGCGTGACGCAACTATGGCAGACGCGCATGCTGCGCTACTCGAAACTGACCGTTGCCGACGAAATCGAGAATGCGCTTTCCTATTACCGCACCACGTTCCTGCGCCAGATTCCGCGCATGTATCACGATATCGAGCGCGCGCTGCCGGGTCAGGACATCGCGAATTTTTTCCGCATGGGCAACTGGATCGGCGGCGATCGCGACGGCAATCCGAACGTGAGCGCGGCGACGCTCGAGATGGCGCTCGCGCGCCAGAGCGAAATGGCATTGCGCTTTTACCTCGGGGAAGTGCACGAGCTCGGCGCCGAGCTGTCGATTTCCGAAATGCTGACGCCCGTCACGCCCGAAATGCACGCGCTCGCCCAGCGCTCGCCCGACCGCAGCGAGCACCGCGCCGACGAGCCCTATCGCCGCGCGCTGACCGGCGTTTACGCGCGGCTTGCCGCGACGCTCGAAATGCTCACGGGCACGGAAGCATTGCGCCACGCAGTAGCGCCGCAGGACCCGTATGTTAACGCCGGCGAGCTGCTCGCCGATTTGCGCGTGATCGAGGCCTCGTTGCGCTCGCATCATGCGCAGGCGCTCGTCGCGCCGCGGCTGCATCCGCTGGTGCGCGCGGTGCAGGTTTTCGGCTTCCATTTGGCGACGGTCGATCTGCGCCAGAGTTCCGACAAGCACGAGCAGGTCATCGCCGAACTGCTGCAGGTCGCGCGCATCGAGCCCGATTACTGCGCGCTGCCGGAGGCGCGGCGGCGGGAGCTGCTGCTGCGGCTATTGAACGATGCGCGCGGCCTGCGCGTGCGCGCCGCCGGCTATTCCGAGCACACGCGCGCCGAGCTCGCCATATTCGAAACCGCCGCTGCCATGCTCGCGCGCTACGGGCGCGAGGCGCTGCGCCACTACATCATTTCGCACACCGAAGACGTGAGCGATTTGCTCGAAGTGCTGGTGCTGCAGAAGGAAGCCGGGCTCATGCGCGGGACGCTGGACGCCGACGCCGTGAACGATCTGATCGTCGTGCCGTTGTTCGAAACGATCGGCGACCTGCGCAATGCCGCCTCCATCATGCGCGGCTTTTACGCGCTGCCCGGCATCGCCGGCATGGTCGCGCGCGCCGGCGCGGTGCAGGACATCATGCTCGGCTACAGCGACAGCAACAAGGACGGCGGATTTTTCACCAGCAACTGGGAGCTGTATCGCGCCGGCACGGCGCTGGTCGAATTGTTCGACGGCTTGCGCGACACGCATCCGCTGACGCTGAGACTCTTCCACGGCCGCGGCGGCACGGTCGGGCGCGGCGGCGGGCCGAGCTACCAGGCGATCCTCGCGCAGCCGCCGGGCACGGTGAACGGGCAAATCCGCCTGACCGAGCAGGGCGAAGTCATTGCCTCCAAGTACGCGCATCCCGAAATCGGCCGCGGCAATCTCGAAACGCTGGTCGCGGCCACGCTCGAGGCTACGCTCATGCAAAGGACCAAGGACGCGCCGCCGGGGTTTCTCGAGGCGGCGCACGCGATCAGCGCGGCGAGCATGGCCGCGTATCGCCAGCTCGTTTACGAGACGCCGGGGTTTACCGACTATTTTTTTGCGGCGACGCCGATTCGCGAAATCGCCGAGCTCAACATCGGTTCGCGGCCGGCTTCGCGCAAGGCCACGCGCGACATCGCGGACCTGCGCGCGATTCCGTGGGGCTTCAGCTGGGGACAAAGCCGGGTGGCGCTGCCCGGGTGGTACGGTTTCGGCTCGGCAATCGACGCGTTTCTCGATAGCGCGAAGAAAAAAGCCGGCAGCCGCCGGCAGCGCCTAGCGCTCCTGAAACGGATGCACCGCGAGTGGCCTTTTTTCCGCACGTTGTTGTCCAATCTCGACATGGTGCTCGCGAAGACGGATCTCGCGATTTCCGCGCGGTATGCCGAGCTGGTCGAGGATCGCAAGCTCGGCCGGCGCATTTTTGCCGCGATCGAGACCGAATGGCGGCGCACGAGCGATGCGCTGTCGGCGATTACCGGCGAGAAGCAGCGCCTCGCGTCCAATCCTTCGCTCGCGCGCTCGATCGAGCATCGCTTTCCTTATCTCGATCCGCTCAATCACCTGCAGGTCGAATTGATGCGCCGCTACCGCGCCCAGCGCGAAGGCGAGCCCGGCAACGAGAACGTGCAGATCGGCATCCACATCTCGATCAACGGCATCGCGGCCGGATTGCGCAATACGGGCTGAGGCGGTTGAACTAACCGGGCTCCATGCCCTTGGCCTTGATCACGCGCGCGGCGGCGGGCGTCGTCAGAAACCGGATCAACGCCTGCGCGCCTTCCGCTTGTTGCGCGGCGGCCCCGACACCCGCGGCGAACGCGGTCATGTTCTGAAGCTGCGGCGGCAACGGCACTACGTCGAGGCCCGGTGTCGCGAGCAATTCAGGCATTTGCTGGACGGCCATCTCGGCTTCATGCTTCACGACGAGTTCCCCGGTCGAGCCGCCGGCGGGAATTTTCGCCTTGGCTTTTATTTCGGCCGCGATACCCAGCCGCTCGATCAGACCCGCAAAGTACGTGCCGCTCTGGCCGCTGCTCGTGTACGCAATCGACTTGGCGTCGAGCAGCACGCGTTTGAGCGCCTCGGGCGTGCCGATGTCGGGTCGCGGCGTGCCGGTGCGAACGGCGATCCCGACGCCCGAACGCGCGATCGTCACGTTGCTGCCCGCCGCCGTGCGGCCGAGCTTCGCGAGTTCGTCGAGCAACGCGGGCGTGAGCATCGCAAGGTCGACCGGCTCGCCGGCCCTGACGCGGTTGGCCATGATGTTCGCCGTATCGTACTCGATGACGATGCGGTGACCGCTCGCGCGCTCGAATTCCGGGATCAGCTGCTCCATGACCGAGCGCAGCGCCATCGTCGACAGCACTTTGATTTCCGCCGCATACGCGCCCCCGGCGTGCAGCAATGCGAGCGCGATTGCGACACGTGCGACTACCGCGATAAAAATGCGTGAAAACATGGCGCCTCCGGCGTTAAGCGACCACGATAACATGGCGTGCAGGCCCGGGCTTGGTGCGCTAGCCGGCGGGGGCGGAACTTGCTTTTGCCATACGCCGCACAGCAGGAGTAAAGTGCCTGCGTGCGTGCCGCCTATCCGATTCTTGCTCTGCTCGCCTTGACCTGCGTGAGCGCCACGGCATCGGCACAGCTATACAAATGGGTCGACGAGCGCGGAATCACGAACTATTCCAACGATGCGCCGCCCGCGGCGACGACCGCCAACAAGCTGACGCGCGTCGAGAACAAGATTTCCGTCTACACGCCGGACGACAGCTTCATGCAGGCGGTAAAGGCAACGCGCGAGCGTTCGATCAAAGCGCTCGCCGAGCCCGAGCCCACGCGCTCGCCGGTCGCGCGGATCGAGGTTCAGCAATCGGGATACGAGCAGTGCGTGACCTCGGGCCGGATCGGCTGCGACGATCTGTATCCAGGCTATTACCCGGCGGCTTACCTGCCGGCCGCCTATTACCCGTATCGCCGGCTGTATCCGGCACGTTTTCTGCCGCCGCGTCCGGCGCCGCACGATCCGACGCGCATTTCGCGCAGCCCGCTGCGCTGATATTGTTTCAGTCTGCCTCGACGAGCGCGCGATGGCGCATGCGCTCGAGTACGCGCAGCGGCGCCTTGCCCTCCGTGTGCATCGCGGTCACCGGCAGGAAAAAAGTCTGTTCGAGCAAGTGCTGGCCTGCGAGCACCGCATGCTCCACGCCGTCGGTAAACACCATCCACGTCGCATGAGCGGGCAACGCCACCCGCGTGCGCGCACAAGTCTGCTGGCGCTCGTCGTCGAGCTTCGCGAGATCGTGCAGGTTCAGCATCACGTGGTCGTATTCGGTGCGGCGGCCTTTGACGATACCCAGCTTTTCCAGCAGCCACGCGCTGCCAGGCAGCTGCCGGGGAACCTGGTCGAGATAGAGTTGCGCGACGGCTTTGGTCGGCGCGCCCAGTTCCCATATCCGCGGTTCGCCGCGCGGGTTGAGATTGTGAAATACGCGCAGTATGCGCAGCCCGCCGGTGGGGCGCGATGCGAACGCATCGACGTGTAGCCGCGTATCGTCCTGGCGGATCGAGCATTCACGACCGCAGACTTCGGCGGGCCGCAAGCTCGTGAGTCCATCGAGCAGATGCGGCGCGTAATCCGGGCACAGGTGCCTCACCAGCTCGCGGGTGAACTTCGCATAGCGCGCCAGCAGCGACGTCAGATGGGCGAGTTCTGCACGCGTCGCCGAGGTATGTCCGATTGCATCGGCGCGCGGGTCATAACTGATATTTTTAGCGCCGGCGGCCAGCCATTTCGGATCGAGCAGCGGCGCTTCGCCGGGCATCAGCTCGAAATTGAGATGCGGCATCAGCAGCACCTTGCCATCTTCGAGCGCATCGGTGGCCGCGGCAGTCACGCTGGGCAGATGCCGTTCGTTCCAGTGCGTCAAGTCAAGGGTGATGAGCGGATTCGTCATGTGTCGTTTCCTTATCGATCAACAAGCGCACGCGCCAGAATGGCCGCGCCTGCAGCTGAAGATATTTTCCGCGCAGGCGGGCAGGCGCTGTTGACCTGGATCAAAGCGCGCCGCGCCGACCCGTGCGGCATGGCGCTCGTGTCGTGTCATAGTTCACGTGCGGATGCGGCGGCCGGGCAGCGAGTCTTGCCAAGCGGCGAATTCCCGCGCATTGTTAGTGTTCAGCAGCCTGACCGCCACGGGACGCCCGCTGTGGCGCGGCTGCAAGCGCAAGCTGTCCGCACTGCCCTGAGGAGATTCTGCACGATGTCGCTCGAAGCGCGTTTTCAGTTGCGCGAAAAGCTGGGAGAAGGGGCGACGAGCGAGGTCTATGCCGCCTACGACAGGAACCTGCGGCGGCCGGTGGCAATAAAGCTCTTCAAGAAGTTCGACCGCGGCGGCGAGTTCGCGACGCTGAAGGAGCGGTTTCTCGTCGATGCGCGCGCGGCGGCGGGGTTGTCGCACCCGAACATCGTGACGATATACGACGCCGGCAGTTTCGGCGACGGCATCGCAATCGTGATGGAGCTCGTCAAGGACTCGCTGCGCAAGCTGCTCGACCGCGTGCCGCAGCCGCCGCTCGAGCACGGCGGTGGCCATCGGCGCGCAGGTCGCGGACGGGCTGCGCTGCCTGCATGCGAACGGCATCTTCCATCGCGACATCAAGCCGTCTAACATCCTGCTCGCCCCGGGCAACCTCGCCAAGATCGGCGATTTCGGGCTCGCCCACCTGCCGATGTCGGATTTGACGCGCACCGGCACGGTAATCGGCACGCCGCGCTACATGTCGCCCGAGCAGGCGCAGGGGCAGACGCTCGATTTCCGCACCGATATTTTTTCGCTCGGCGTGGTGCTGTTCGAGGCCCTGACCGGCCAGACGCCGTTCGAGCGCCCGCCATGCAAGGACCACGTGCTGCTCGGGCGCATCGTGACCGAGCCCGCGTTGAACCCGTCGCAGTTGAATCCCAAAGTGCCGGCCGAGCTCGATGCGGTCATCGCGTGCGCGCTCGCCAAGGCGCCGCAGGCGCGTTTTCAGAGCGCGGCAAAATTCGCGGAGGCGCTGCGCGGCGTGAAAGTGCCGGCGAGAGATGCGGAATAAGGGCGCGGCCTCGCGTCGGTTAAAATAACAGCATGAATCTCGAGCAAATCCGGCTTGATTTCGCGCCCGAGCACGATCGCCTGCTCATGCGGATCGCGAGCGGCGACCAGCACGAGCTTTTGTTCTGGCTCACGCGGCGCTGCGTGAAACTGTTGTGGCCGCTGCTCGTGAAGATGATCGAATCGGTGCCGCGTATCGCGCAGCAGCCGCTGCCCGAGGCGCGCCAGGCGCTGCTCGGCATGGAGCGCGAGCAGGCGCTGGCCAAAGCCAATTTCTCGCGCGCTTACAACGCCACGGGCCGCGAACGCCCGCTCGGCGCCGAGCCCGTGCTGGTCGCGCGCTTGAACACCGGACGCAACGAGCAGGGCAAACACGTGCTGGTGCTGCTGCCGCAGCAGGGGCAGGGCGTGACGCTCACGATCGACGACACGATGCTGCACGGCTTGTGCAAACTTCTGCAGGACGTCGTCGCCAAGGCTGAGTGGGACATGGCGCTCACGCTGCCGACCGGCCCCGCGGCGGGCGGCGCCGAAGCAGCGCCGCGGCTGTTGAACTGACGGCGTCCTCGCGCCGGTGCGATAATCCGGCCATCCGCACATATTTCCGGAGCTATCCATGCCCAAACGCTGGCAGCAGCGCCCGCCCGGCTCGAACTGGGGCGAATTCGGTGACGACGATCAGCACGGCCGGCTGAACCTGCTGACACCGGAACGCCGCCTGCGCGCGTTGCAGGAAGTGCAGACGGGCGAAGTGTTCTGCCTGTCGCACCCGCTCGACCGGCCCGGCGGCAACATTCTCAATACGGGCCGTTTCCCGCCGGTATTCCATCCCGTGTTCAAGCCGGGCGGGGAAGTGTATTTCAACCTCGCGATGCAGGAGACCGATCCGCGTTATACCGACGTCGGCTCCGACGAGGCGATCATGCTGTATTCGCAGTACTCGACGCACTGGGACGGCTTCGCACACAAGGGCACGATGTTCGATGCCGATGGCGACGGCGTGGCCGAAAAAGTTTCGTACAACGGCTTTCACCTGGTCGACAACGCCGGCCGCGGCCTTTATGGGGAACTCGGCGCGCTCGCGCTGTCGGTCGCCGCAATGGCCGAGACCGGCGTGCAGGGCCGCGCGGTGATGGTGGACCTGCGCCATCATTTCAAGGACGAGCGCGTGGCGGTGACGCTGGAAATGCTCGAGCGGGTGATGAAAGACGATGCCGTCACGATCGAGAAGGGCGACATCCTGTGCCTGCACACCGGGCTCGGACAACTGATCCGCGATGCGAACGGCAAGCTCGACAATTCGATCAGGACGCAATGCGCCGTGCTCGACGGCTACGATCAACGACTGCTCGAATGGATTGCGGACACCGGCGTGGCGGCGATTGCGGCCGACAATCTCGCGGTCGAAAGATCGTCGACGCTGGGCGCCGATCCGCGCCTCGGGCATCGCGGTCCGCAACTGCCGCTGCACGAGCATTGTCTGGTCAAGCTCGGCATCCACCTCGGCGAACTGTGGTATTTGACTGAGCTCGCGGCGTGGCTGCGCAAAAACAAGCGCAGCCGTTTTCTGCTCACGGCGCCGCCGCTGCGCATGCCGGGCGCCGCGGGTTCGCCGGTGACGCCGGTCGCCACGGTATGATCTTCACCTCCTCACATAAAAGAGATTCCTAATGCTGAAAACCATTGCCGTTGTGACCGCCTGCGGACTCACCATTGCCGCGCATGCCGCCGAGCAGACTTTTCCGACCAAGCCGATTCGCTTCATCGTGCCGACTGCGACCGGCGGCGGTTCCGATCCGCTGGCGCGCGCGCTGGGTACCAGTACTCGACGGCGTGGGGCCAGCAGGTGGTGGTCGACAATCGGCCGGGCGCGGGCATGACCATCGGCATCGACCTCGTGGCCAAGGCGTCGCCCGACGGCCACACCATGGTGCTCGTCAATCCTTCGCACGCGATTAACGCGACGCTGATGACCAAATTGCCGTACGACGCGGTGCGCGATCTCACGCCGGTCACCGTGATCGCCACCCAGCCGCTTGTCATGGTGGTCTCGCAGTCGCTGCCGGTAAAAAATGTCCGCGAGCTGATTGCGCTGGCCAAAGCCAAGCCGCGCGAGGTCTCCTATGCATCGTCGGGCCCTGGTTCGGCGTCGCACCTCGCGGCCGAAATGTTGAGCGGCATGACGGGTATCGAACTGAGCCACGTGCCGTACAAGGGAACCGGCCCGGCGCTGCCCGATCTCATCAGTGGCCGCGTCCAGCTGTACATCAATCCACTGCTCGCGATGATAGGCGCGGTCGAGGGCGGCCGCCTGCGCGTGCTCGCCGTGACATCGGCAAAGCGCTCGGCGACGCTGCCCGACGTGCCGACTGTTGCCGAGTCAGGCGTGCCAGGCTACGAAGCGACGTCGTGGTACATGTTGCTCGTGCCGGGCAAGACGCCGGCCTCAGTGATCAACAAGATCAACGCCGAGACGCTGAGGGCGCTGAAGGACAAGGATATGATCGACTTGCTGACGCGTGGTGGCGCCGACCCGCTCGGCAATTCACCGCGCGAAGCGTCGGACTTTCTCAAAGTAGAGATCGCGCGGTGGGGCAAAGCGGTCAAGCAGGCTGGCGTAAGAGTCGACTAACATGCGGGATCCCGTCTGGAGAATCCGCATGCTTGCGCAAGCAGTGGTCATTGTCTCAGTGGTTCTAGCCGCGATGCCATCGCTCGCGACGGCGCAAGCATATCCCGCCAAACCGATACGCTGGATCAGTCCCTGGCCCGCGGGCGGTGCGAACGATATTTTCTCGCGTGCGATCGGGCAGAAGATTGGCGAGTCGCTCGGCCAGCAAGTGCTGGTCGACAATCGTCCGGGCGCTGCCGGCACGATCGGCTCGGATATCGCGGCCAAGGCGCCGGCCGACGGCTATACGCTGGTGATGGGAAGTTCGCCCACGCACGCGATTGCGCCCGCCTTGTATCCGGCGCTGCCGTATGACCCGCTGCGGGATTTCTCGGCGGTCACGCTCGTGGGCTCGGTGCCCAATGTGCTGGTGCTGCACCCGTCGGTCCCGGCAAAAACCGTCAAAGAGTTCATCGCGGTCGCCAAGGCACGGCCAGGCAAGCTGAATTTTGCCTCGACCGGTAACGGCACGTCGCAGCATCTCTCTGCCGAACTCTTCAAGTTCATGGCGGGCCTGGACATGGTGCACATTCCATATAAGGGGACCGCCCCTGCGTTGACCGAACTTGTAGCCGGGCAGGTGGATCTTGCATTCGAAAACATGCCGGCGTTGATTCCACATATTCAGGCTGGCAGACTGCGTGCGCTGGCCGTCACTACGACGAAGCGTTCGGCCGTGATGCCGGAACTGCCGACCATAGCCGAGGCGGCGCTGCCCGGCTATGACGCGAGCGTCTGGTTTGGCGTGTTCGCGCCTGCCGGCACGCCGCGCCCCGTCGTCGACCGGCTGCACGGCGAAATTCTGAAAGCGCTGCAAACGCAGGATTTGAAGAGCCGCATGGTTGCGATGGGCACCGACGTGTCCGGTATGGGGCCGGATGATTTCAGCGCCTATGTGCGCAAGGAAATTCCGAAGTGGGCGAATCTCGTCAAAGCTGCGGGAGTGAAAGTCAGCCAGTGACGGTGGAATTACAGAATTTCGTTCGATAAAAAAGGAACCCGTAAATGACGTTTTCTGTTCTGGCGAAGTGCGAGCGCACGGGCATGTTCGGCATGGCGATCGCGACGCGCCCGATTGCGATCGGGGCGAAATGCCCGTTCGTGCGTCCGCATATCGGCGGCTTGATGGTGCAGGCGAATGGTGATCCGCGCCTGGGCGCGTTGGGACTCAAGATGCTGGAGATGGGATATTCGGCGGCCAAGGTGCTGCAGGAACTTGCCGAGAGCGATGGCGCGGAGAATATCGAATGGCGCCAGATCATGGTGATCGATAAGGACGGCAATACCGCGGCGCGCACCGGCAATGACAACGAGGAATGGCGCGGGCATATCGCGAAGAAAAATTTCTGCGTTGCCGGTAACCGATTGGTGAACGAAAAAGTTGCCGCCGATATGGCAGCGGCGTTTGAGAAGTCGGCGGGCGAGGATCTCGCCGAACGGCTGCTGCGTGCGCTGGAGGCCGGGCGCGACGCGGGCGGGCAGGTGGCCGGGCAGTATTCTTCGGCGCTGCAAGTACATAACCACCGCAGTTATGCCTGGGTGGATCTGCGCGTCGACGAGCACAACGAGCCCATCGCCGAGCTCCGCCGGCTCTACCATTTGTATATTCCGCTGATTCCCTATTACCAGGAGCGTCCGGCCAATCCCAGCATGCCGCGCGACGACGACTGGCGCAAAAAGCTCGGGATTGCGGGTGGCCCGCGTTAGCTAAACTTCAGGATACCGGCTTCGGCAGCCGGAAGATTCAGTCGAGCTTCGCGCCCGAAGCTGCGACCACCTTCGCCCATTTCGCGTATTCGGACGCGACGTACGCCGCGAGCTGTTCCGGTGTGCTGCCGGAAACCTCGGCGCCCTGGCGCGTGAAAGATTCGCGCACGTCGGGTAGCTCGAGAATCTTGTTCACTTCGCCATTCAGCCGCAAGATGATGGCCGATGGCGTCGCGCGCGGCGCGAACAACGCGTTCCAGATCAGGATTTCGTAGCCCGCGAGGCCGCCTTCGATCACGGTCGGCAGTTCGGGCACTGCCGCGCGCCGCTTTGCGCTTGTAATCGCAAGTGCGCGCAATTTTCCGGCTTGCGCCTGCTGCAGCACCGCGGGCATCGCGCCGAAATAAATCTGCGTTTCACCGGTCATCGTGCTGATGACCGCCGGCGCGCTGCCGTTATGGGGTATGTGCACGATGTCGATCCCGGCTGCCGCTTTGAACATTTCCATGCCCAGGTGCGTCGACGAGCCGTTGCCCGACGATGCGCCGAGCAGGACGCCGGGGCGTGCTTTCGCGAGCGCAATCAACTCTCTGACATTCTTCGCGGGCAGCGACGGATGCACGACGATCAGCAATGGTGTCGATGCGACGTGCGTGACCGGCGCGAAATCCCGCTGCGTGTCGTAAGCAAGCTTCTTGTAGAGATGCGGGTTGATCGCGATCTCGGTCGATGAGCCCATCAGCAGGTTATAGCCGTCGGCAGGTGCTTTGACCGCGAGCTCAGTCCCTATCGCCCCTCCGGCGCCCGGACGGTTGTCGACAACCACCTGCTGCCCGAGCCGCTCGCTGAGTTTCTGGCCGACGACGCGCGCCGCCGTGTCCGATGCGCCACCGGGCGAAAATGGCACCATCATGCGGATGGGCCGCGACGGGTAAGGCTGGGAGGGCGCGGGCTGTTGCGCGTGCGCCCCGGTGGCGGCGCACATCAACGCGAAAGCTGCGATTCGAATGTGAAGCACGGCGTCTCCAGTCCGATGGAATAAACAATGGCATCGTCGCATATTTCCACGCGGCGCAGTCCGGGAATATGCGAACATTGAGTTTCATGGACCATTTACATTACATGCAGCTCGCTTTCGAGGACGCGCGCCGCGCCTATGCGGCCGGCAATCGTCCGGTCGCGGCGTTGATTGTCCGCGATGACGCCATCATCGGCAGGGGATGCAATACCGTTTACGCCGACCACGATCCAAGCGCGCACGCCGAAGTCGCGGCTATCCGCGTCGCGTGCCGCGACTTGAATACGCTCGAGCTGGCCGGTGCGACGCTGTATTGCACGCTCGAGCCGTGCCCGATGTGCCTGTGGATGATTCTCGAGTCGAAGATCGAGCGGCTCGTGCTCGGCGCGCGGCATGCGGCATTGAAGCGCACCGACATCGGTGGCTATTCGGTCGAGACGTTCCTCGCGCTGACGCGGCGCAGGCTCGACGTCGTCACCGGCCTCTTGGAGCAGGAATGCGTCGATCTGCGGCTCAAGTGGATGCGCGAGCAGCAGCGCTAGCGCGGCAACTGCCGCACTCTTAGTTTTTCTGCAGTCCCGCGGCGCTCACCAGGCGGGCGGATTTCTTGAGCTCGGCGGCAATATAGTTCGTGAACTGCGCGGGATTGCCGATCGCGGCCGCCAGGCCCTCGCCCGCCAGAAACGTCTTGATGTCGGGGTTGCCGAGCATCGCCGAAGTATCCGTGTAGATCTTGTCCACGATCGCGGACGGCGTGCCCGCCGGCACGACGAGCCCGTACCACCCGACGAACACATAGCCCTTCAGCGTGTCGCCGACCGGCGGAACATCCGGCAGTATCGCCAGCCGCTGCTCGCTCGTCACGCCGAGCGCGCGCAATTTCCCCGCGCGCACGTGCGGCAGCGAGCCGGTGATCGCCGGAAACATCACGTGGACCTGGCCGCCGATCAAAGCGATCAGCGACGGCCCCGCGCCTTTGTACGGGATGAACGTCATCTGCGTTCCCGCCATGCGGTCGAACAGCACGCCCGCGAGATGGGCGGGCCCGCCGAATCCGGAGCCCGGGTAGTCGAGCTTGCCGGGGTTTTTTTTCGCGATCGCAATCAGCTCGGGGATAGTGCGCGCCGGGAACGATGGATGCACCACCACGGCGTTCGGCGCTTCGGCCATGCGGATGACCGGCTGGAAATCTTTCACGACGTCGTAATTGAGCTCGGACTTCATGCTCGGCAGCACCGTGTGCGTCGAAATAATCATCAGCACGGTGTAACCGTCGGGCGCCGCTTTCGCGCCGACCGCGGCGCCGATCGCGCCGTCGCCGCCCGCCCGGTTGTCGACCTGCACCGTCTGGCCCCATTTTTCGGTCAATTGCCGGGCGACGATACGCGCGAGCAGGTCGGCGCCGCCGCCGGGCGGGAAAGTCACTATCATGCGGACGGTGCGCGCCGGATACTCTTGTGCGCATATCGGCGCCGCCGCGAGCGCAACGAATCCAGCCAGCAAAACATTTCTCATTCGTGCCCGCCCGTAATTAACGAACTTGAATAATACTGTTTATACTTCCCGCACAAAAAATTTTTCGGAGATTACGCATGGCCACGGGGAAAAACGATTGCGTCACGCTCGCCGCGGGCGGCGATGTCTGCACCGGGCACGAACCGCCGGAAAGCGCGTTCACGCATGTGCTGGGTGCGCTGCGTGAAGCAGATATAAGGTTTGCGCAGGCCGAGCGCCTGTACACGACGCGCGGCCGCTACCAGTTTCAGAGCCTCGCGGAGAAAATGGAAATCCGCAAAGACCCGGCGACCGCGTCGGCCTTCAAGAGCGTGCCGTTCGACGTCCTGTCGATCGCGTCCAACCATATCGGCGATTTCGGCCCCGAAGCAGCGGAAGACACCTGGCAGGCGTTTCAGGATATCGGCATCCCGACGATAGGCGGCGGGCGCAACATCGCGGAAGCGCGCGCTCCCGTCGTGATCGAGAAAAACGGCGTGCGCATCGCGTTTCTCGGCTATTGCTCGGTGCTGCTGCCGCAATACTGGGCGACGGAAGATCGCGCGGGCTGCGCGCCGATGCGCGCGAACACGTTTTACGAGCCGTACGAGTTTCAGCCGGGCTCGCCGGCGCGCATCGTCACCGTGCCGCACGAGGAAGACCTGCGGCTCCTGCTCGATGACGTGCGCAAGGCGAAACAAGCCGCGGACGTGGTCGTGCTGTCGATGCATTGGGGCTTGCATTACATACCGAAGCCGCACGATTACCAGACCATCGTTGCGCACGCGGCGATCGACGCCGGCGTGTCGCTGATTCTCGGCCATCATCCGCACCAGCAGCAGGCGATCGAGGTGCACAAAGGCGCGGTAATTTTCTACAGCCTCGGCAATTTCGCGATGTACCGGCGCAAGGGCGGCCATGCCTACTGCATGCCGAACGGCGAATACACGCATGGCGAGGTGTACTCAGTGGAGCCGGATCCGGGAATTCATTTCGATTACAAGCGGCACGGCGATGAGAGCGGCATCGCTTATCTCGAACTCGATCGCAATGGCGTGCGGCGCGCGACGTATCTACCAGTGTTGCTGAACAAGCTCGGCCAGCCGGAGATCGTGCGGCCCGCCGATGCCCAATTCGAGGCAACGCGTGAGTACCCTGGGGTGGGCAGCGCGGGGGCTGCCTGGCGGCGTCACGGAACTCGCGGTGAAAGACGGCCGCTATGTGATTTACGAGCGCAAGCCTGCTTAGCGAGCGCAAGTCGGCTTAGGCCGGCGGCAGGAAAATTACGAGGTCGCCCGGCTGCTGCTGGAGCTCCACGCCGGTGATTCGGCGCGGCCCTTTGATCAGCACGTTGTAGTGATTCGGGCAATGGCTTTCGTCGAAGCCCGCGATAGTGCCGATGGCGTTGCCGCCGATGTTGACGCTGTCGCCTTCGGCTAAGATGCCGCCGCCCGCCTCGAACTCGACAAAGCCGATGTAATGCACGCCGTTGACGATCCCGCCCGGCGCGGCGGACTGCTCGTCGGTCAGGATCAGTTCGTGGATGTCATAGCGGCGCACGACACGCGTATGCGCTTTGATGAGCGAGAGCCCGCGGCCATCGTTGCGATTGTCGAGCACGCCGACGAAGCGGGCTTCAAGCGGCCGGCGGATGGGTTCTCCGCGCGTGCCGCTGCCGCGGGGTGTGTTGGCGGGCGCGTTCATGGCCGGCGATTATGGCAGAAAATGCTGCCTCTAGAACGCAGGCGGCACGGGACCGGTCGCATGAAGCTACGCATCGCGTGTATATTTGCGGGACAAGTTCGCGCATAAGGATTGTTGCAGGGGAGACGACATGCAAACCACACTTGGGATCAAGCTCATCGCCGCGCTCGCCTTCGCAGTGCTGGCGGGAACGACCGGTTGCGCGCATCAGTCCGCGACGACGGGGCTGCCGCAATACAAAGTCGATGCCGCGTGGCCGAAGCCGCTCAAAGACAACTGGATCTGGGGGCAGGTCTCGAGCGTGACGGTCGATAGCCACGATCACGTGTGGGTGCTGCATCGGCCCAACACGATGCTCGACGACGACAAGGGCGCCCAGCAGAAGCCGCCGACCAACCGCTGCTGCGTGGCGGCGCCCGCGGTGATGGAATTCGACCAGGACGGCAATTACGTGCAGGGCTGGGGCGGGCCGGGGCAGGGCTATGACTGGCCGAAGAACGAGCATGGCATACACGTGGACTGGCAGGGCAACGTGTGGATTTCCGGCAACGACCCGGCGGACAATCACATCCTGAAATTCACGCGCGACGGCAAATTCATCCTGCAGATCGGCAAGCCCGGCAAATCCGAGGGCAGCAACAGCCAGACGCAGCTCGGGCGGCCCGCGGCCATCGAGTCGGATGCGTCGCACAACGAAATCTTCGTCGGCGACGGCTACGGCAACCGGCGCGTGATCGTGTTCAACGCGACGACCGGCGCGTACAAGCGGCACTGGGGCGCGTACGGCGCGGTGCCGAGCGATGACAAGGTCGCGGCATACAAGCCCGGCGCCGAGCCGTCGAAGCAGTTCGGCAATCCGCATTGCGTGCGCCGCACGCGCGACGGGCTCTTGTACGTGTGCGACCGGCCGAACAACCGCATCCAGGTGTTCCTCTCCGACGGCACTTACGTGCGCGAATTTTTCATCGACCCGCCGACCCTGAGCGGTCCGGTCGCCGACGTCGTGACCTCGCGGGATGCGGGCGAGCGCTTCTTATTCGCCGCCGACGGCTCGAATTCCGAAATCTATATCCTGCGGCGCGAAGACGGCGTCAAGCTCGGCAGCTTCGGCCGCCCGGGGCGCATGGCTGGCGAATTCCGCTCGCTGCACAACATGGCGATCGATTCCAACGGCAACATTTACACTGCCGAAGCCGGCTTCGGGCGGCGGGTGCAGAAGTTCAGGCCGGAGTGAGCTTTCGGGGCACGGTGGAATAAACGCCCTGCCGGGGTGTTTGCCGTCATGCAGGAACTTGCCTGCGGGAAATAACCAAAAAAGGGAAAACTATGCGTCATTCAGGAATTGCGCTCGCCGCTGTCGCGGCAATGCTCCTGGCAGCATGCATGAACCTGCCTTACGCACCGGTCAAGTACAGCCGTGGGCTGATGACCGGCCCGAACGGCATGACGCTCTACACGTTCGACAAGGATGCCATCGGCTCGGGCAAAAGCGTCTGCAACGGCCAGTGCGCGACGAACTGGCCGCCCTTCATGGCTGCCGCGACCGACCAGCCTGGCGGCGACTGGTCGATCGTCACGCGCGACGATGGCAGCAAACAGTGGGCGTGGAGTGGTCAGCCACTGTATTACTGGGCCAAGGATCAAAAGCCGGGCGATATGACCGGCGACGGGTTCAACAAGGTGTGGCACGCCGTGAGACCGCCGCCACCGAACATGACCGGCAACATGAATTGCTGAAGTAAGCGTATTGAACAGGAGCTCACCATGAACGATGTTAATTACACGCGTGCGGGCATTGCTGTCGCACTATCGCTGCTGTTGGCCGCCTGCGCGGGCTTGCCCTATGCGCCCGTCAAGTACTCGAACGGCCTGATGACCGGCGCCAACGGCATGACGCTTTACACGTTTGACAAGGATGCCATCGGCTCGGGCAAGAGCGTCTGCAACGGCCAGTGCGCGACGAACTGGCCGCCCTTTATGGCGGCGGCAACCGACCGGTCCGGCGGCGACTGGACTATCGTCACGCGTGACGATGGCAGTAAACAGTGGGCATGGAGCGGTCAGCCGCTGTATTACTGGGCCAAGGACCAAAAGCCGGGCGACATGACCGGCGACGGGTTCAACAAGGTGTGGCACGCCGTGAGACCCCCGCCGCCGGATTACAGCTCCGGCAGCATGAATGGCCCGTGAGCCGCCGCTACTGAAATAATTTCTCGACCTTCAGCAAGGCGAGCACCCCCATCGCGGCGAAAATCGCGGCCGCGATGGAATGCACGAGTTTCAGCGGAATCTTCGCGGCGAACCGGTTGCCGACGAGCACTGCGGGCACGTCGGCGATCAGCATGCCGAGCGTAGTGCCTATCACCACCACCAGCGGCGCGCCGTAATGCGCAGCCAGCGCAACCGTCGCCAGTTGCGTCTTGTCGCCCATTTCGGCGAGGAAAAAAGTGATCAGCGTCGCGCCGAAGACGCCGAGGCGTTGCGCGGCCCGCGTTTCCTCGTCTTCGATCTTGTCCGGTATCAGCGTCCACACCGCCATGCCGATAAACGACAGCCCGAGCACCCAGCGCAAGATTTCAGGGCTCACGACCGACGTGATCCACGCGCCGAGCGCGCCGGCAAGGCCGTGATTGACGAGCGTAGCGACTAGTATGCCGGCGACGATAGGCAACGGCTTCTTGAAGCGCGCCGCGAGTATGAACGCGAGGAGTTGCGTCTTGTCGCCGATTTCAGCGAGGGCGACGACGCCGGTGGAGATGAGCAGGGCTTCCATTGACAGTTCCCGGGGCCGGACAGACGTTGACCGCGCATCTCCCCGGCCGATCCGAAGGCTGCGCAGTCAAAGGTCTTGCCAGGTGAGAACCGCCTGCACCATGATCGACCGATCAAGTATGTTGATGCAGGCACTTTGCGCCGAGGCACAAAGTCGACTACTCCCCAATGACGCGCCGATTATAGCATTCGAGCGGCGCGTACCCGATTGTTCACTTGGGTGCGTACGGCCCAACCTCGGGTTTCGCCTGCGTGTTCGCAAGATTTCCGAGCTCTGCCCGTGCGCCGCGCTGGATTTGCACGATCTCGCTTTGCGCCTGGAAGCACGTGAAATCCGGGCGGTCTTTCCACGCGAACGGGCCGCAGAGTTTTTTGCCGGCCTTGATCGCGGCGTCGTGCACGATGTTGATCGCGCGCTCGTAATCCGGATCGCCCTGTTTGATAGCCCGAGAAGTTGCTGAGGTCGCCGCTGGCCGCGAACACCGCGTGCACGCCCGGTACCTTCGCGATCTCGTCCGCATTCTTGAGACCTTCGAGCGTCTCGATCATGAGAATCAGCACGAGGTTGTCGTTGATCGTATTGCGATAGCCGCCCGGCACGCTGCCCCACATGTCCGGACCGAACGCATTGCCGCCGCCGAGACTGCGCCGCCCGAGCGGCGGAAAGTACGCCCACTTCACCGCCTCGCGCGCTTCTTCCACGGTATCGACGGTCGGCACGACGAGCACGAGCGCGCCGCCGTCGAGCGCCTGCTGGATCTCGCGCTCGTCCGTGTACGCGACGCGCACGCCGGGAACCGCTTTGGCATGCGGGCAGGTTTGCCAGGCGCGCCACACTTCCGCCCACGATGCGCCCTGATGCTGCATTTCGGTCCAGATGAAATCGTAGCCGGCGTCTGCCATCGCGCAATAAGTGCTTGGTGCGACGACTCCGCGCACGGTGCCGCCGACCAGTTTGCCGCCCTGCATGAGTTTCAGCTTCGCGGGATTCCAGATTTTCGCGCCGGCGGGCGGCGTGAATGCGGTGCCGTATTTCCAGGTGGAGTCGAAGAAGGGGCCCTGATTCACGGCGCCGGGCGGCGCAACCTGCCGCGCGCCGCTGTCCTGGCCCGCGGGGGCGGCCAGCGGGAATTGCGCCTGCTGCGCCTGTGCGTGACCGGCGGCCACCGTGAACATCGTGCAAAACATCAGCATTGCAATCGGGTAGCGCATGTATTCCTCCCACGGATTAGTTATTTTGACTGCCGCGACACAGGATGCACCTAACGCGCGGCACCCGCAATCGTACTTCGTAAAATGTTTCGCTGCCCGGCTCAGCCACCCCCGATGACTTTCTTCCATTTTTCGTAGTCGGCCTTGATGCGCGCCGCATACTCCTGCGGCGATGTCGGCGCGGGATTGAGTCCCTGCGCCTGCACCGGCTTAACCGTATCCGCATCGGCGAGCGCCGCGCGCAAATGCTGGTTGAGCTTGTTGACGACAACCGGCGGCGTGCCGGCGGGCGCGAGCAGCCCGTACCAGAACGTCGCGTCGTAGCCCTTGATGCCGGCTTCGCTCATCGACGGCACGTCGGGCAGGCTGGGGTCGCGGTTCGCGCTCGTCACGGCGAGCACGCGGATGCGATTGCGCAGCGAGCCCGCCGCAGTCGCGCTGATGAAGCTCACCTGCAGTTCGCCACCGAGCACGGCGGTGAGAATCTCGCTCGCGCCTTTGTAGGGGACGTGCGTAAAGCGCGTGCCGGTCATGCTTTTCATGAGCTCGCCCGACAGATAGCCGGCCGACCCGATGCCCTGCGTGCCGTAGTTGATTTCGCCCGGCTTTTCCTTCGCGCGCGCGATCAGCTGCGCAATCGACTGGATCGGCGAATCGTTGCGCACGATCAGCGCGTTGCAGAACGTGAGCGTCATGCCGACCGGCGCGAACGCCGTTTGCGTGTTGTACGGCAGATTTTTCTCGAGGATCTGGTTGATCGTGAGCGCGCCGACGCTGCCCCACAGCAGCGTGTAGCCGTCGGGCCGCGCGGCGGCGACGAGCTGGGCGGCGACACTACCGCCGGCGCCGCCGCGATTGTCGATCACCATCGTCGTGCCGAGCGTTTCGCCGAGTTTTTTGGAAACAGTGCGCGCACCGATGTCCGCGCTGCCGCCCGCGGAGAAGCCGACGATCAGGCGGATCGGTTTTTCCGGATAGTCCGCGGCCGTCGCCGCGCCTGAGCACAGGGAACAAATTAAAACGATCGGCGCAGTTATTCGCATCGTTTTTCAGTCCGCGCGAATGCCGGCGGCCTTGACGACTTTCGCCCAGCGCGCGAGGTCCGCTTTGAGTAATACCGCATATTCCTCCGGCGTATTGCCGACCGGCTCGGCGCCCTGTCCGGCGAGGCGTTCGCGCACATCGGGCAGGCGCAGAATTTTCACGATCTCGCGATTCGAGCCGCGTGACGATCTCGCGCGGCGTGCGCGCGGGCAGCAGCAGGCCGAACTCCGAACTGAACACGAAATCCGGCACGCCCGCTTCGACGAACGTCGGCACCTGCGGCACCGCAGCCGAGCGCGCTTTGCTCGTGATCGCGATGGGGCGCACGCGATTCGTGCCGATATGCGCAATCGCCGAGGGCAGCGCGGAAAACATGATCGACACGTGGCCGCCAAGCAGGTCGGTAAGCGCCTGCGCGTTGCCCTTGTAAGGCACGTGCGTCAGCTGCATGCCGCCGACCAGACTTCTCAACCATTCGGTCAGCAGATGCGAAACCGTGCCGTTGCCCGAAGTCGCGTAGCTCAGTTCGCGCGAGCGCGCGAGGGCGATCAATTCCTGCAGGTTCGCAGCCGGGATTGACGGGTTGACGACGAGAATATTCGGCACCGCCGCGAGCAGCACGAGCGGCGTGAAATCGCGCACCGGATCGTACGGCGGCTTCTGCAACGTGGGCGTCATGGCAAACGTGCTGGTGACGAGCACCATCGTGTAGCCGTCGGGCGGCGCCTTGGCGCCCGCATCCGCGCCGATCACGCCGCCGCCGCCGCCGCGGTTGTCGATGACGATTTGCTGGCCGAGTATTTCGCCCAGTTTCTGCCCGACGGTACGCGCGATGATGTCGGTGCCCGCGCCCGGCGGGTAGGGGACGATCAGGCGTATCGGCCGGTTCGGATAGCCGGCCTGCGCGTGCAGCGCGGTCGCGGGCAGCAGCAGCGCGGCTGCGCAGAGTAAGCTCGCAAGCCTATGCATCAGCTCAATCCGCGTGGCGCGCGGCGCGGCCCGCATCGGCAGTGATGATGGTGCCGCTGATGAACGACGCGCGCGGCGATGCAAGGTAGGCGACGAGGTCGGCGATTTCCTGCGGCTGGCCCATCGGGTTCTTCAGCAGTTCCTTCCAGCGCGCGGGGTCGCCGAACGCGTCCTGAGCTTTTTTCTGCAGGCGCGTGCGCAGGCGGTCGGTCTCGATCTGGCCGGGATTGATGCCGACGACGCGCACGCCGTAATCCATGCTGTCGCCGCCGAGCGTGCGCGTGAACGCCATCAGCGCCGCGTTGCCCGTGGTGCCGGCGATATAGTTCTGGCGCGGCCGTTCACCGGCGACGCCGATCACGTTGACGATGACGCCCGCGCGCCGCGCGCGCATGCGCGCGTAGATTTCCCGCGTCAGATTGATATAGCCGAACAGCTTCAGCTCCCAGCCCTGGCGCCACTGTTGCTCGTCGATCTCGAGCAATTCGCCCGCCGGCGTGACGCCCGCGTTGTTGACCAGAATATCGACGTCGCCGGCGCGTTGGACCAGCGTCGCGATATTGCGCGATTCGCCGAGATCGAGCGCATGGCACTCGATTTTCACCTTATGCTTTTGCGCGATGGCCGCGCGGACCGCTTCGAGATCGGCGGCGCTGCGCGAGGCGAGATGCAGATTGCAGCCCTCGTTGGCGAGTTCGTGCGCGATCGCGCGTCCGATGCCGCGCGAAGCGCCGGTCACGAGCGCGGTGAGGCCGGTCAATTTCAAATCCATGCGTGAGCTCCCCTGGAATTTCTGATGTGCGTTGGAAGTCGGCAGTTTACTACGCGCCGCATTGCATCTGCGCGGCCTACGGTGTACATAGGATTGAGCCGCAACGGTGCAACGCGAGATGGAGAAGTCAGATGAAAAACCAGCAGGTGCTATTGGCCGCGCGTCCGCGCGGGCCGGTCGAGCTTAAGCACTTTCGCTTCGTGGAAGCGCCCATCCCAGCCGCGGCGGACGGCGAATTCGTCGTGCGCGCGCATTACCTGTCGCTCGATCCCTACATGCGCGGGCGCATGGATGACGCCAAGTCGTATGCCAAGAAAGCCGAGGTCGGCGAGGTCATGGTCGGCACCGCGGTCGGCGAAGTGATCGAATCGCGCCACGAGAAATTCAAGGTCGGCGACTTCGTCGAAACGCGCACCGGCTGGCAGCTCTACGGCAAAAGCGATGGCGGCGGCGTGCGCAAAATCGATCCGGCCTACGTGCCGCTGTCCGCGTATCTCGGCGCGGTCGGCATGCCCGGCGTCACGGCGTGGATCGGGCTCAACGAGCACGGCCGGGCCAAGCCCGGCGAAACGGTCGTCGTGTCGGCGGCGAGCGGCGCGGTGGGCAGCGTCGCCGGCCAGCTCGCCAAATTCCAGGGCTGCCGCGTGGTGGGCGTCGCCGGCGGCAAGGCCAAATGCGATTACGTCGTGAACGAGCTCAAGTTCGACGCCTGCATCGACTACAAGGCCGGCAACCTCGAAGCGGCACTTGCCGCGGCATGCCCGCAAGGCGTCGATGTCTATTTCGACAACGTCGGCGGGCCTGTGCTCGATGCGGTGCTCACGCAAATGAACGCGTTTTCGCGCATCGCGCTGTGCGGGCAGATTTCCGGCTACAACAATCCCGACGCGCTGACGGTGCGCAACTTCCGCTCGTTTCTCGTCAACCGCATTCAGCTGCGCGGATTCATCTGCTCGGACCACATGGATCTGTGGCGGCCGGCGCTGAAGGAGCTCGGTGTGCTCGTGCACGAGGGAAAACTCAAGTATCGCGAGAGCATTGCGCAGGGTCTGGAAAATGCGCCCGCTGCGTTCATCGGACTGCTGAACGGGCAGAACTTTGGCAAGCAGCTCGTGAAGCTGATATAGCGCGCAGTTACGGCAGCTTCCGGATGCGGCCGAGCGCCGCCGAAGGCCTGGTGACTTCCGCGAGATAAGGATGCGTCACTTTGGTGTAGAGCCCGGTAATCCGCTGCACGTAATCCCGCGTTTCCTTGTACGGCGGGATGCCGCGGTAGCGCTCGACCGTTTCCTCGCCGGAGTTGTAGGCTGCCAGCACCAGCGCGACATCGCCTTTGAAGTACGCCATCAGCCAGCGCAGGTAGGCGAGCCCGCCTTTCAGGTTTTCGGTTGCATTAAAACTGTTTTTCACGCCGAAGCGCGCGGCGGTCGCCGGAATGAGCTGCATCAGGCCCTGCGCGTTCTTCGGTGACACGGCAGTCGCATCGAAACTTGATTCGACCGCGATCAGCGCCATAACGAGGTCGGGATCGATCGCATATTGCGGCGCCCATTCCTGGACCAGCAGCTCGATGTCTTTGCGCACGGTCGGCGTAGCGGTGGGACGAGTGGCCGCGATGACCGCCAGCTCTTCGCTCATGCACGGGGGAATCGTGCTGCCGACGCCGCGGCTGATGTACGGCAGGATTTCCTTCGCGCGCTCGCTGCCGCGCTCCGCCGCCATGTTGACCAGCAGCGCGCCGACGCCCTCATTGGCGCGCATTTCGCGGCCCGATGCATGGATGAGGCCAAGCTCGAGCAGCGCCTCGACGTTGCCGCGCGCGGCGGCTTTGCAATACAGCGCATTGGATTTCTGGATATCGCGCGTGACTTCATCGCCGCGCCGGTACTTTTCCGCGAGCGTCAGCAGCGCAGACGCATCCCCGCGCTTTGCCGCCGCTTCCAGTGTGGCCATGTCCGCGGCGGGCTGCGCGAACGCGGCGGCGTACGTGAAGGCCGCGCCAAGTAGCGCACCAAACAGGCGCAGCATGAGGAACGCTTTATGCATACGGTGTAGGACAGAAGCCGATTGGAAAAAATTCCATTGTAGAATTATGTGCGTCTCACCTCTCGTCATAGTCTCGCACGGAATTGTCATGCGCTACCAACTCTACTATTGGCCGACCATCCCGGGCCGCGGCGAGTTCGTGCGCCTCGCACTCGAGCAGGCGGGCGCGGATTACGAAGATGTCGCGCGCGCGTACCGGCCGCGGCAAAGGCGTCGCTGCACTGACGCAGGGGCTCGAAGATAAGCGCAACCGGCGTCCGCCGTTCGCGCCGCCCTATCTCAAAGCGGGCAAGCTCGTCATCGGCCAGACCGCGAACATTCTGCTTTTTCTCGGGGCGCGGCACGGTTTGGCGCCGAAGGACGAAGCGGGCCGGTTATGGACGCATCAGCTGCAATTGACGATCGCTGATTTTGTGGGGGAAGCGCATGACACGCATCATCCGGTCGGCGGGTCGCTGTACTACGAAGACCAAAAACGCGAAGCAAAGCGTTATGCGAAGCAGTTTCGCGCGGAGCGCATGCCCAAATTTCTCGGTTATTTCGAGCGCGCGCTGAGACTCAATCCGCGCGGCAGCCGCTGGATGGTCGGCGCCAGGCTTACCTACGTCGATCTCTCGCTGTTCCAGGTCATGCGCGGATTGGCGTATGCGTTTCCGAACGCAATGGCGCAGCGGCGCCGCCGTTATCCGCTGCTTCATGCGCTCGCCGCGCGCGTCGCGGCGCAACCGCGCATCGCCGCTTATCTTGATTCGCCCCGGCGCCTCGCGTTCAACAACGAAGGCATATTCCGGCATTACGCGGAACTCGACGCGCGCAAGGCGGCGCGTCGCTGAACCATCCGGACGACGTTCCGGATTGCGCCATCACATTTCCAGGACCGGCAACCAGGGAATGTCGGTTTCGCCCGGATCGATGCCCATTTGCATGAGCAGCGTCGTCAATTGCCCGCGATGATGGGTTTGATGGTTGAACATGTGCACGACCAGTAGCCACGCCGGCAGCGTGCGGGTTTTGCCATCGACGCTGCTCTTGTAGGTAATGGGCGAGCGCAGCCATTCTTCAGCCAGAGTATCTGTCCAGGCGACCATCTCGTCATCGAGCAGCTTGCGCGCCGCGCGCAGTTCCTCGAACGTGGCGAAAAATTCGTGGCCGATTTTGGCAACCAGCGGCCGCTGCGTGAAGCGCCCGAACCACGCCTGATCTCCGTAGTACAGATGATTCAGCGTGCCGTGCACTGACTTGAAGAATGCACCGCGGTCGCGCCTGCGCTCGGCATCGGGCAGGTCCGCGCAAATCGCGTACAGCCTGCCGTTCATCCAGCGGTTGTATTCCGCCATCAACTGATAGTGGCTTCCCGCGAACATAGCGCCTTAACGCCCGATCTCAGGGCGCGGTCACGAGGCCGCGCTTGAGCAGGTCGCGAAACGCGTCGAACGTTTGCCGGATGCCATCCGCCAGCGGCATTGCGCCGTAGTCGCCGAGAAATTCGCGCAGCGGCGTGTCCGGCAGGTGCATCGGAAAAGCCAGCGGCTGTCCGGTGCAGGTGATCGCAGCAGAAGGCGCGAGTTCCTTTAGTATGCGCAGCCCGTCCTCGACCGGCGCGTAGACGCCGTTCATTTCGAAAACCGGCGCGCCGGCGCGTTCGCGGGATACGGCGCGGATGAACGCGCTTGCCACTTCCGCGCCGTACAACCAGGATACGCCGCCGGCGAACGGCACCGTGTACGACTTGCCCGCGGCCGCGGCAAGTATCGCGACCGTCGTCGTGGAAGTCAGCCCCTGGTCGCGGCCGACGCCGTACACGACGCCCGGCCGGATGCCGACGCTGTGCACGCCCCAGTCGTCCGAATACACGCGGGCGATCTGTTCGTCGCAGTACTTGTATGCGCCGTAGAGTGTCCGCATGGTGCCGAGGCCTTCCTCGATCGCGCCGTGCGCCGCCACCGAGCTTGCGTACGCAAGCCGCTTGATGCCGAGTTGACGCGCCGCTTCGAACACGTTGACGGTGCCGACGACGTTGACCTTCGCGCCGGCGACCGGGTCGGCCTTGCAGAACGGCACCTGCAAAGCGGCGAGGTGGATGATGGCGCACGGACGCACGGCTTCCAGCATCTGGATCACTGACTTGCTATCCGCAATGTCACCGGTGCGCCACTGGACCGCCGCGAGATCGGATTCGGGGACCAGCAGGCGCGGGCGCCGCTTGTCATCCGAGAGATCGAACGCGCATGCGGGCACGCCGGCGCGCGCAAGCAGCGCCAGCACCCAGCTGCCTATGCAGCCGCCGGCGCCGGTGACCACGACGGGACCGGGAAAGTTGGCGCGATCAACTCTAAAAGGCTCTGACATGCCGGGATGCCTCGTTGATATCGGTTGCTGGAGAAATACATCATACAACCCCTGGCCTGACTGCCGCCATGGCGCGACCCGCGATAACTTGACCGCTCCGGCAGGCGCGGCTAACCTGCTTCGCTCAACCCGGCAGGCACCGTATTACGCGCCGCCGGATAAAAAACGCCGCAATCCGGCGCTGAATCTGGAGGGGTAGCGTGGCAGCAGTGACCTTGGCCGGCGTGCGCAAATTTTTTGGCTCGACCGAGGTTCTGCATGGTGTTGACGTAGCAGTCGACGACGGCGAGTTCTGTGTGTTGGTCGGCCCCTCGGGCTGCGGCAAATCCACGCTGCTGCGCATGATCGCCGGGCTGGAGGAAATTTCCGCTGGAGTGGTCACGATCGGCGGGCGCACGGTCAACACCATGCCGCCGAAGGAGCGCGACATCGCCATGGTGTTCCAGAACTACGCGCTGTATCCGCACATGACGGTCTTCGACAACATGGCGTTCAGCATGAAGCTCGCGGGCGAGCCCGCGGCTGCGATGCGCAAACGCGTCAATGATGCCGCGCAGATCCTCGGGCTCACGGAGTATCTCGAGCGCTATCCGCGCCAGCTCTCCGGCGGCCAGCGTCAACGCGTCGCGATGGGTCGCGCCATCGTGCGCAAGCCGCAGGTGTTCCTGTTCGACGAGCCGCTCTCGAACCTCGATGCCAACCTTCGCGTGGCGATGCGCACGGAGATCAAGGCGCTGCACCTGCGGCTGAAGACGACGTCGATTTATGTCACGCACGACCAGATCGAGGCGATGACGATGGCCGACAAGATCGTGGTGATGAACGCCGGCCGCATCGAGCAGATCGGCACGCCGCTCGAGCTCTACGACAACCCGGTGAACCAGTTCGTCGCCGGTTTCATCGGTTCGCCGGCAATGAACTTTCTCGCCGGTCGGATGGCGATGAACGGTACGGGGCTCGCAGTCGCGGTTGGCAACGGCATTCATCTGCCGATGCCCCTGCGTGCCGCAGTCGCCGAGGGCCGCGAGGTGATCGTCGGCGTGCGTCCCGAGCACTTCGCCGTGGACGATACCGGCGTGCCCGCCGAAGTGGTCGTGGTTGAGCCGACCGGCGCCGACACGCAAATATTCTGCAAGCTCGCGGGCATGGATGTCACAGCGGTGGTGCGCGAACGCCATGACTTTCAGCCCGGCGCGGCGGTCCGCCTCAAGCCCAGTTTCACCTTCCTTTTCGATCCGGCGAGCGGCGCGCGGCTCGCCTGACTGCATTTTACTTTTCGCCCACCCAACGGAGGACATCATGAGCAAAATGGACCGACGCGACTTCATGAAGATTTCAGCGGGCCTCGCCGCCGGCGCCGCCGGCGGCGTGCCCATGCTCGCGCAAGCGCAGGGCGCAGGGCCCGCGATGACGTGGAAGCCCGAGAAGGGCGCCAAGCTGCGCGTGCTGCGCTGGAAGCGTTTTGTGCAGGGTGACGAAGACCTGTGGATGCAGAACACCAAAAAGTTCAGCGCGCAGACCGGCGTCGAAGTGCGGGTCGACAACGAAAGCTGGGAGGACGTGCGGCCGAAGGCGGCGGTCGCCGCCAACGTGGGCTCTGGCCCCGACATCATCCTGTCGACGTTCGACGACGCCAATTTGTATCCTGAAAAACTGCTCGACGTTACGGATGTCGCCGATTATCTCGGCAAAAAATACGGCGGCTGGTACGACGTGTGCCGGCAGTACCTGCAGCCCGGCGGTAAGCGCTGGATCGGATTGCCGCTCGGTTGCGCGGGCAACACGTTCGTGTACCGCGAGAGCCACATGAAGGAAGCAGGCTTCAGCGCGTTCCCGAAAGACACCGCGGGCTTCCTCAAGCTATGCCAGGCACTGAAGGCGAAAAACCATCCGGTCGGCTTCACGCTCGGCAACGCGACCGGCGACGGCAATACCTGGACGCATTGGCTCGTCTGGGCGTTCGGCGGCAAATTGGTCGACGACAAGAACACCGTCGTCATCGACAGCCCGCAGACCGTCCAGGCGCTCGAGTACGCGAAGGAGCTGTACCAGACCTTCGTGCCGGGAACGCTGGCATGGCTCGACCCGAACAACAACAAGGCGTTTCTCGACGACCAGATCAGCATCACCGAGAACGGCATCTCGATCTACTATTCGGCCAAGACGTCGCAGGACCCGAAAATCAAGGCGATGGCCGCCGATATCGGGCACGCTAACCTGCCGATCGGGCCGGTCGGCCGCCCGACCGAGCTGCACCTCTTCTTCAACCAGATGATCTTCAAGTACACCAAGTACCCGAACGCGGCCAAGGAGTACCTGCGGTTCATGATGGAGAAGGAGCAGTACGAGCCGTGGCAGAAGGCCTCGATCGGCTACGTCACGCATCCGCTGAAAGCGTACGAGTCGAACCCGATCTGGACCGAGGACCCAAAGCACACGCCCTACCGCGACTGCATGAAGATCATGCTGCCGAACGGCTACTCGGGGCGGCTCGGCTACGCCTCGGCCCAGTGCATGGCCGACTTCATCATCGTCAACATGGTGGCGGAAGCGGCCAGCGGCTCAAAGACGCCGAAGGAAGCGGCCGAACGCGCGCAGAAACGCGCGGAGCGTTATTACAAGGTTTAGGTTCGCGGTATGACGATTCCCTCCCCCTTGACGGGGGAGGGCGAGGGTGGGGGTGAAGATAGTCACGACGCCGATGTTTTCACCCCCATCCCAGCCTTCCCCCGTCAAGGGGGAAGGAGTTCCATTTAAATTTTGTGACGCGGTAAGGCTGAATGTCTGATGCATAAGCTACTCGACAACCGCAACTTCCTCGGGCTCGCGTTCATGCTGCCCGCGGCGGCGTTGTTGATTGCGTTCCTTACGTATCCGCTGGGCCTCGGACTATGGCTCGGCTTCACCGACGCGCGGATCGGACGCGCGGGACAGTGGATCGGAATCGAGAATTTTCAGTCGCTCTTCGACGACTCGCTCGCGCGCCTGTCGCTCTTCAACACGCTTTTTTACACCATTGTCGCGAGTGTCGTGAAATTCGCGCTCGGGTTATGGCTGGCGCTGCTGCTCAACCGGTCGCTGCCGTTCAAGGCGTTCCTGCGCGCGGTGGTGCTGCTCCCGTTCATCGTGCCCACCGCGCTGTCGGCGATCGCTTTCTGGTGGATTTACGATGCCCAGTTCTCCGTCGTGTCGTGGGGATTGACCCGCATGGGCGTCATCGACCATTACATCGATTTTTTGGGTGAGCCGTGGATGGCGCGCATGTCGACGATCGCCGCCAACGTATGGCGCGGCGTGCCCTTCGTCGCCATCTGCCTGCTCGCCGGCCTGCAGACGATCGCGCCATCGCTGTACGAAGCGGCCGCGCTCGACGGTGCGACCCCGTGGCAGAAATTCCGCTATATCACTTTGCCGATGCTGACACCGATCATCGCCGTCGTAATGACTTTCAGCGTGCTGTTCACGTTCACTGATTTCCAGTTGATCTATGTGCTGACGCGCGGCGGTCCGCTCAACGCGACGCACCTGATGGCGACACTTTCGTTCCAGCGCGCAATCCCGGGCGGCAATCTCGGCGAGGGCGCGGCGCTCGCGATGGCGATGGTGCCGTTTCTCCTCGCCGCCATACTGTTTTCGTATTTCGGCCTGCAGCGCAGGGCGTGGCAGCAGGGCGGCGGCGACAAATGACGATCACGACGACAGTAAGTAATCGTCATCCCCGCGCAGGCGGGGATCCAGAATTTCAGCCCACTGGGCCCCCGCCTGGCGGGGGCGACGAAACATTATGAGCGCGCCGACACAGCACCGGCATGCAGTACCTCGAGACGCTGCCGCGGCGCTGGGTGACGCTGTACGTGCCACTGCTGTGTTTCCTCGTCGTGCTGCTCTTTCCGTTCTACTGGATGACGATGACCTCGTTCAAGCCGGACGCCGAGCTCATAAGCCGCGACGCCAATCCGTTCTGGATCGTGCATCCGACCTTTGCCCATTTCGAAAAACTGCTGTTCCATACCTCGTATCCGGAGTGGATGTGGAACACGATCATCGTTTCGGTCGTTGCCACGATCGCCTCGCTGGTTGCGAGCGTGCTCGCCGCCTACGCGATCGAACGCCTGCGCTTTCGCGGCGCCAAAGGCGTGGGCATGGCGATTTTTCTCGCCTATTTAGTGCCGCCGTCGATCCTGTTCATCCCGCTCGCGGCGATCGTGTTTCAGCTCGGGCTCTTCGACACGCGCTGGGCGCTGATCCTCACCTACCCGACGTTTCTGATCCCCTTCTGCACGTGGCTCCTGATGGGTTACTTTCGCTCGATTCCGTACGAGCTCGAGGAGTGCGCGCTGATCGATGGTGCGACGCGCTGGCAGATCCTCACGAAAATTATCCTGCCGCTCGCGGTCCCCGGGCTGATCTCGGCCGGGATCTTTGCATTTACGTTGTCGTGGAACGAATTCATCTATGCGCTGACTTTCATTTCCTCATCGGAAATCAAGACCGTGCCGGTGGGCGTCGTTACCGAGCTCGTCGAGGGCGACGTCTATCATTGGGGAGCGTTGATGGCGGGCGCGTTGCTTGGCTCGCTGCCGGTCGCGGTGCTGTATTCGTTTTTTGTCGAATACTATGTGGCGGGCATGACGGGAGCGGTGAAAGAATGAACCAGCTCGATTTCAAGGACCGTACCGCGATCGTGACGGGCGGCGCGCAGGGCATAGGTCTCGCGATCGCGCGGCGCCTCGTCGCGTCGGGCGCGCGCGTGCGCATCTGGGACCGCGACGGCGCGCGGCTCGCCAGCGTCGTCAAGGAACTCGGCGCGACCGCGGCGGGCGATGCGCTTGACGTGACCGACCCGGATGCTGTCGAACGCGGCGTGCAGTCGGCGCTCGCGAGCGGCGGCCGCATCGACGTGCTCGTCAACAACGCGGGCATCGCGGGAATCAACACGCCGACCGTCGACTATCCGGTCGACGAGTGGAAGCGCGTGCTCGACGTCAACCTGACCGGCCCGTTTTTGTGCTGCCGCGCGGTCGCGCCGCACATGGTGAAGGCGAAGTACGGGCGCATCGTCAACATCGCCTCGGTCGCCGGCAAGGAAGGCAATCCGAACGCGGTCGCTTACAGCGCGTCCAAGGCAGGGGTGATATCGCTGACCAAGTCGCTCGGCAAGGAGCTTGCGCAGAGCGGGGTGCTCGTCAACTGCGTGACGCCGGCCGCCGCGAAGACGGCGATCTTCGACCAGATGAGCGAGCAGCACATCGATTACATGCTGTCGAAGATTCCCGATGAATCGCTTCGTCGAAGGTGGACGAGATCGCGGCGCTGGTGTGCTGGCTCGCCTCCGAGGACTGCTCGTTTAGCACGGGTGGCGTGTTCGACATTTCCGGTGGCAGGGCAACTTACTGAGGAGGAGCTATGAAGGGAAAGGTTCTCGCTATTGCGGTATTAAGTCTGGGTATTTCGGCAGGAACCAGCGCGTTGGCGCAACAGAAGTTGAAGCTTGCGCACGTGTACGAGACGACCGAGCCCTACCACGTTCAGTCGGTGTGGGCCGCCGGCGGAGATCGCCAAGCGTACCAATAACCGCTACACGATAGATGTGTTCCCGGCTTCCCAGCTTGGCAAGCGAGACGCAGCTGAATCAGTCGCTGCCGCTCGGCACGATCGACATGATCCTCACCGGGCAGTCCTTCGCCGCGCGCGACCTACCCGCCCATTTCCATCGGCGGCGCACCCTATATGTTCCGCGACTTCGACCACTGGAAGAAATACGCCGACGGGCCGGTCCTGGGCGAGATCATCAATGGCTACTTCAAAAAGAGCGGCAATATGCCGATCGCCGGTTTCTACTACGGTGTTCGCCATACGACCGCTAACAAGGCGATCAACAAGCCGGAGGACATGAAGGGCCTGAAGCTGCGCGTGCCCGATGCACCGCTCTACGTCATGTATCCGAAGATCTTCGGCGCCAACGCCACGCCGATCGCATTCGCGGAGGTCTATCTCGCGCTGCAGAACAAGACGGTCGATGCGCAGGAAAATCCGCTGCCGACGATCCTGGCGAAGAAATTCTACGAAGTGCAGACACACGTCAACCTGACCGGCCACATCACGGAGATGCTGTTTGCCATCGTCGGCGGGCCGCTGTGGAGCAAGCTTTCCGACGCCGACAAGAAAATTTTCCAGACGGTGTTCCAGGAAGCCGCTGCCAAATCGAACGCGGAGATCATCGCCGCCGAGCAAAGGCTCGCCACCGAATTCGCCACCAAGTACGGCAAGACGGTGGTTAACCCCGACCGCGAGGCCTTCAAGAAGCTGTGCGACGCCTTTCCATCTCAGCGCGGACGTGCCGTGGGACAAGGCGCTTTACGACAAAGTGCAGGCGATCAAATAATGCTTCCGGGCGCGTGTTCGTTGCACGTTCAAATCGACTGACCGGGCACCGCGATGGCAAAAAAAGCGCCGCGTAAACTTCGCAGCCAGGCGTGGTTCGGCCGCGAGGATATCTACGGCTTCATCTACCGCTCGTGGACCAAGAACCGCGGCGTGCCGCACGATCAGTTCGACGGCCGCCCGGTCATCGGCATCTGCAACACGTGGTCGGAGCTGACGCCGTGCAACACGCATTTTCGCGTGCTCGCCGAGCACGTCAGGAACGGCATCCTCGAGGCCGGCGGCTTCCCGCTCGAATTTCCGGTGATGTCGCTCGGCGAAACGCTGCTGCGCCCGACCGCGATGATGTTCCGCAACCTCGCCAGCATGGACGTCGAAGAATCGATCCGCGCCAACCCGCTCGACGGCGTGGTGCTGCTCGTCGGCTGCGACAAGACCACGCCGGCGCTTCTGATGGGAGCGGCGAGCGTCGACGTGCCGACGATCGCCGTTTCCGGCGGGCCGATGCTGTCGGGCAAGTACCGCGGCACCGACATCGGCTCGGGCACCAACACGTGGTCGATGTCGGAGGACGTGCGCGCCGGCAAGATGACGCTCGACGAATTCCACGAGGCCGAATCGTGCATGCACCGCTCGCACGGCCACTGCATGACGATGGGCACGGCATCCACGATGGCGAGCATGGTCGAGTCGCTGGGCGATCGGGATGCCGGGCAACGCCGCCTATCCCGCGGTCGATGCGCGCCGCAACGTGCTCGCGCGCATGGCGGGCCGGCGCATCGTCGACATGGTGAAGGAAGATCTCGTCATGTCGAAAATACTCACGCGCGCACGCATTCGAAAATGCGATCCGCACCAACGCGGCCATCGGCGGCTCGACCAACGCGGTGATCCATCTGATCGCGCTCGCCGGACGCCTGGGCGTCAAGCTCGACCTCGACGACTGGGACCGTCTCGGGCGTGGCGTGCACACGCTCGTCGAACCTGATGCCGAACGGCAAATACCTGATGGAGGATTTCTGCTACGCGGGCGGCCTGCCGGTGGTGCTGCGTGAACTGGGCGAGCACGGCCTGCTGCACAAGAACGCGCTGACGGTCAACGGCAAGACCATCTGGGACAACAACAAGGACGCGCGAATGCTGCAACCGCGACGTCATCACCGCGTTCGAGAAGCCGTTCAAGAAGAACACCGGCATCGCGGTGCTGCGCGGCAACCTGTGCCCCGACGGCGCGATCATCAAGCCGTCGGCCGCGACGCCGAAGCTGATGAAGCACAAGGGCCGCGCGGTGGTGTTCGAGGACATCGACGACTTTCACGCGCGCATCGACGATCCGAAGCTCGACATCGACGAGCACTGCGTGATGGTGCTGCAAGAACTGCGGGCCCAAGGGCTATCCCGGCATGGCCGAGGTCGGCAACATGCCGCTGCCGCCCAAGATACTGAAGAAGGGCATCACCGACATGGTGCGCATATCGGATGCGCGCATGAGCGGCACGGCGTACGGCACGGTCGTGCTGCACGCCGCGCCCGAGGCGGCGGCCGGCGGCACGCTCGCGCTCGTGCGCGACGGCGACATGGTCGAACTGAACGTGGCGAAGCGAACCCTGCACCTGCACGTTTCCGCCAAAGAACTCGCGCGCCGGCGCAAGCTCTGGAAAGCGCCCAAGCCGCCGATGCAGCGCGGCTACTGACAAGCTCTACGTCGATCACGTGCTGCAGGCCAACGAAGGCGCCGACCTCGATTTCCTCGTCGGCAAGAGCGGCTCGCGCGTGCCGAAGGATAACCACTAGGTTCTCGAACGGCGCGCGTGCGCGCCTGCGGCCGTAATTGGAGGAGCGGGAATGGCAACGCACGCGCCGGATATCGACAACGCCAGCGAGCACGTGCTCGGCGCCGATGGCGAGTTCCACGTCAAGGACGAGCCGGTCGATCTGTCTGTCTATCATTTCGAGGACTGGATCGCGTTCGTCTTTTTCTGGATGCTGGCGGCCATCGTGTTCTACCAGTTCTTCACCCGCTACGCGTTGAACGATTCGGCCTCGTGGACCGAGGAGATCGCGCGCTACCTGCTGATCTGCGTGGTGTTCATCGGCGCCGCGATCGGCGTGCGCAAGAACAACCATATCCAGGTCGATATCTTCTATCGCTTCATGCCGGCGCTGTTCGCGCGCGTGCTTGCCACACTCGTCGACGTTGTGCGCGTGCTGTTTCTTCGGCTACGCGATGTAGCTCACCTATGCCTTGATGATGCGGATCGGCAAGCAGCCGATGGCGATCATCGACTGGCCGATCGGCCTCATCTTCGGCGTGGTGCATGCTCGGCTTCGCGCTGATGTGTTTTCGCGCCGTGCATGGTCGCGATCAAGCACTACCGGCAGGGGCTACAGCGTGCTGGAGCGGCCCGAAGTCGCGGGAGAAGACAAGGCGTGACTTCGCGCGCTGCTCACCGCATTTCTCGCGCTGATGTGCTCGGGGCTTGCCGGTGGCGATCGCCATGGCGTGCGCGTCGCTGCTCTACGTGATGATCTCCGGCAACATGCCCGACTTCGTGGTGATCCACCGCATGGTCAGCGGCATCGATTCGTTCCCGCTGCTCGCCGTGCCGTTTTTCATCATGGCCGGCAACCTGATGAATTCCGCCGGCATCACCAACCGCATCTACAACTTCGCGCTCGCGCTGGTGGGCTGGATGAAAGGCGGCCTCGGTCACGTCAACGTGGTGGGCTCGGTGATCTTCGCGGGCATGTCCGGCACTGCCATCGCCGACGCCGCGGGCCTGGGCACGATCGAGATCAAGGCGATGAAGGACCACGGCTATCCGAACGAGTTCTCGGTGGGCGTGACCGCGGCCTCGGCGACGCTGGGGCCCATCATTCCGCCGTCGCTGCCGTTCGTCATCTACGCGATGTTCGCCAACGTCTCGGTGGGCCAGTTGTTTCTCGCCGGCATCCTGCCCGGCGCGGTGATGGCGCATCCTCATGATGTGCACCGTCGCGTTTTTCGCGCACCGCAACAAATGGGGGCGCGACATCGCGTTCCAATGGTCGCGCATCGGCAAGGCGCTGCTCGAGCTTGGCGTGGTGATCGTTTTCCCGACTGCAATCTGGGCGGCGACCCAGGCCGGCTGCCAGTCCCGCGCCGACGTTCTTCGCCGGCGATGGTGCTCCTGCTCGCCGCCGACCGCGTGTTCCGCTTCAATGCCGTGCTGCCGATCATGACGCCGGTGCTGCTGATCGGCGGCATGACCTCCGGCATCTTCACCGCGACCGAAGGCGCGATCGCCGCCTGCGTGTGGGCGATGTTCCTGGGCCTCGTGTGGTACCGCACGCTCAACTGGAGGCTGCTGATCAAGGTGTCGATGGACACCATCGAGACCACCTCCACCGTGCTCCTGATCGTCGCGGCGGCGTCGATCTTCGGCTGGCTCCTGACCGTCACGCGCGTGACCGACGCGGTGGCGGCGCTGGTGCTCACCTATACGCACGACCCGGCGATGTTTCTGCTGCTGGCCAATATCCTGATGCTGTTCGTCGGCTGCTTCCTCGAGCCGACCGCGGCGATCACGATCCTGGTGCCCATCCTGCTGCCGATCTGCCACCAGCTCGGCATCGACCCGGTGCATTTCGGTCTCGTGATGGTGCTGAACCTGATGATCGGCCTCTTGCATCCGCCGATGGGCATGGTGCTGTTCGTGCTCGCGCGCGTGGCGAAGCTGTCGATCGAACGCACCACCATCGCGATCCTGCCGTGGCTGGTGCCGCTGCTCGGGAGCCTGATCCTGATTACCTATGTGCCCGAGCATCTCCATGTGGCTGCCGCGGACTTTGATGCGGTGACCGCATAATTACGATCAGCGCGAGTAAAATCCTGATCTGCTCTGTTCCAGCCAGAGAACCCGCCATGCTGCAAGCCGCCGACATCACGATCCGCCTGAACCCCGCCGACGACGTCGTGATTGCGCGCGTCAACATTCCGGGCGGAACCACGCTGCCCAAGGAAGCGAACGTGCGCTCGCAGTGACCGTGCCGGCCGGCCACAAGATCGCCGTGCGCGAGATCGCGCAGGGCGCGCCGGTGCGCCGCTACAACCAGATCATCGGTTTCGCCACGCGCGACATCCAGGCGGGCGAGCACGTTCACCTGCACAACCTGGCGATGGGCGACTTTGAGCGCGACTACGCGTTTTGCGTCGACGCGCGCCCGACGGAGTTCATCGAGCCGCGCGCGACTTTCGACGGCATCGTGCGTGCCGACGGACGCGTGGCGACCCGCAACTACATCGGCATCCTGACCAGCGTTAACTGCTCGGCGACGGTCGCGCGCATGGTCGCCGACCACTTCAGGAACCGCCTCGATGCGTATCCCAACGTAGACGGTGTGGTGGCGCTCACGCATAAAACCGGTTGCGGCATGGCGAGCGAGGGCGAGGGCATGGACATCCTGCGCCGGACCATCGCGGGCTATGCGCGCCATCCGAATTTTTTCGCCACGCAACTCGTCGGACTGGGTTGCGAATCGAACCAGTTGAGCCACCTGCATCGCTGCGCACAAGCTCGAGCGCAGCGACCAGCTCGCGGCGTATACCATCCAGGAAAAAGGCGGCACCATGAAAGCGGTGCGCGAAGGCATCGCCCGCATCGAGGCCATCCTGCCGGAGGCGAACAAGGTCAAGCGCGAGAGCGTGCCGGCCAGCCACCTGACGCTCGCGCTGCAATGCGGCGGTTCGGACGGCTATTCGGGCATCTCGCGCCAATCCGGCGCTGGGCGCGGCGGTCGATCTGCTGGTGCGCCACGGCGGCACCGCCATCCTGTCGGAAACGCCGGAGATTTACGGCGCGGAACATATGCTGACGCGCCGCGCGGTATCGCGCGAAGTCGGCGAGAAACTGCTGAGCCGCATCAGGTGGTGGGAGGATTACACCGCGCGCAACGGCAACGAGATGAACAACAATCCTTCGCCGGGCAACAAGGCGGGCGGACTCACCACGATCCTCGAGAAATCGCTCGGCGCGGTGGCCAAGGGCGGCACCACCAATCTGGTCGAGGTCTATGAGTACGCACAGCCGGTGACCGCACGCGGTTTTGTCTATATGGACACGCCGGGTTTCGATCCGGTGTCGGCGACCGGCCAGGTTGCGGGCGGCGCCAATCTCGTCTGCTTCACCACCGGGCGCGGTTCGGCGTACGGCTGCAAGCCCGCGCCGTCGTTGAAGCTCGCCACCAATTCGGCGCTCTACGCGCGCCAGGAAGAGGACATGGATTTCAATTGCGGCACCATCGTCGACGGCACCGAATCAGTCGCCGAGTCCGGCCGCAAATTCTTCGAGCTCATACTCAAGACCGCGTCGGGTGAAAAAACCAAGAGCGAGCAGTGGGGTTACGGCGACGACGAATTCGCCCCGTGGGTCGTCGGCGCGACGATGTAATTCTTTGTCGCGTGTCGGGGTATGAAGTAAGATGAGACGTGGCCGCCGCGCTGCTTTTGCGTCACCATTCGCGCGGCATCGGCCCGCCATCCAATAAAGCGATTCTTCGGAGGAGCAGGCTATGAAAAAGATACTGACCGCATTGCTGTTTGCATGCTGCGCGTCTGCGTACGCGCAGACCGCGGCTGACCTGCTCAACAAGAGCGGCAACACGGACAATGTGACCACGTTCGGCATGGGCTACGACATGAAAATGTACAGCCCGCTAAAGCAGATCAACAAGTCCAACGTGAAGCGGCTCGTGCCGGTGTGGAATTTCAGCACCTCCAACGAAATGGGCGACCTGTCGCAGCCGACCGTCTACAACGGCGTGATGTACGTGGTGAACGGCAACTGGACGTTCGCGATCGATCTCGAGACCGGCCGCCAGATCTGGCGCACGCCGGTCAATTTCGACCGCGGCGCGCTGCGCGTCGCGGGCGGCGGGGCGCTGCTGCGCGGCCCGGCGACGATCTACAACGGCAAGCTGTTCCGCACGACGCTCGACGCGCACGTGATCGCGCTCGATATGAAAACCGGCAAAGAAGTGTGGCGGCAGAAATACGCCGACTTCAGCGAAGGCTACAAAGGCGTCGTCCAGCCGACGATCGCGAATGGCGTGTTGATTTCCGGCACCGGCGGCGGCGAAACCACGACGCGCGGCTTCATCGAAGGCTACGACCCGGAAACCGGCAAGCGCCTGTGGCGCACCTGGACGATACCCGCGCCGGGCGAGCCGGGCTCCGAAACGTGGCCGCACAGCAACAAGCCCGATGCGTGGAAATACGGCGGCGGCTCGACGTGGCAGACCGCCTCGTACGATCCCGAGCTCGATTTGATTTACATGGGCACCGGCAATGCGGAGCCGTACAACCCCTCTTATCGCGAGGGCGCCGACAGCCTCTACACGGCGAGCATCCTCGCGATTCGGCCGAAAACCGGCGAGATCGCGTGGTACTACCAGTACATACCGAACGACACCTACGACTTCGATTCGACCGCGGAGAGCGTGCTCGCCGACATGCAAGTCGACGGCCAGATGCGCAAGGTGCTGATCAACGCGCACAAAAACGGCTTCCTGTACGTGCTCGACCGCACCAACGGCAAGCTCATTGCCGCGAACCCGTATGTCAAAGTGAACTGGGCCACGCACATCGATATGAAAACCGGCCGCCCGGTGCATACCGATCTGCTCGAGCGCGCGAAGAAGGGCGAGCAGGTTGTGCTGTATCCGTCGCGCGGCACCAACGCGACGTTGATCGCGTTCAATCCGAAGACGCGGCTCGTCTATGTGAACACGTGGAACCTGCCGCGCACGATGAAATTCGTGGACGCCAAGTTCGTGCTCGGCCAGGATTTCACCGGCATGCAGTCGACGATGGCATTTCCGAAAGGCGAGCCGGCGGGTTATCACGAGGCAATCGATCCGTTGACGGGCAAAGTCGCATGGCAGGTGCCGATGACGGATCTCGCGAGCTCGGCGGGCATGCTCGCCACCGACGGCGGCTTGTTGTTCACCGGCCTGCTCACCGGCGAGGTGGTCGCGCTCGACCAGGACAACGGCAAGACGCTGTGGCAGTTCAAGACCGGCTCGTCGGTCAACGCGCCGCCGATCACCTACACGTACAAAGGCAAGCAATACGTGACCGTGTTGTCGGGCCGCGGCGGCAGCGTCGCCGGCCGTTTCGTGACCAACAGCGTTCCGTCCGGCGGGTCGGTGTGGACTTTCGCGTTGATGCCCGACTAGCCGCGTTCAAATTGGGAGGAATCATGAAAATAATTCTCGCGTTGCTGATGTGTGCGTGGTGGGGTGTTGCTTCGGCGCAGACCGCCGATGAGTTGCTGAACGACGGCAAGAACCCGGAAAACGTGACCATGTTCGGGATGGGCTACGACCTGAAAATGTTCAGCCCGCTAAAACAGATCAACAAGTCGAACGTGAAGCGGCTCGTGCCGGTGTGGAGCTTCAGTCTCGCCAACGACATGGGCGAATTGTCGCAGCCGACCGTCTACAACGGCGTCATGTACGTGGTCAACGGCAACTGGACTTTCGCGATCGATATAGCGACCGGCCGCCAGATCTGGCGCACGCCGGTGACTTACGATCGCGGCGCGCTGCGCGTGACGACGGGCGGCGCGTATATGCGCGGGCGCGGCGACGATTTACAACGGCAAGCTCTATCGCCAGACGCTCGATGCGCACGTGATGGCGCTCGACATGAAAACCGGCAAGGAAATCTGGAAAACGAAATTCGGGGAGTTCAAGGAAAGCTACGGCGGCATCGTGGCGCCCATGATCGTTAACGGCGTGCTGATTTCCGGCATGGCGGGCGGCGACCGCACCGCGCGCGGTTTCATCGAAGGCTACGATCCGGAAACCGGCAAGCGCCTGTGGCGCACGTGGACCATACCGGCGCCGGGCGAAAAAGGCTCCGAGACCTGGCCGAACAAGGAATTTCCCGACGCATGGAAATACGGCGGCGGCGCGACCTGGCAGCCGGGTTCGTACGATCCGGTGCTCGATCTCTTCTACATCGGCACCGGCAACGCCGAGCCGTATAACCCGAAATATCGCATGGGCATGGATAGCCTCTACGCTGCGAGCCTGCTCGCCATCCGCCCGAAGACGGGCGAAATGGTGTGGTACTACCAGTTCCTGCCGAATGACAGCTTCGACTTCGACGGCACGGCGGAGAGCATCCTCGCCGACATCCAGGTCGACGGCAAGCCGCGCAAGGTGCTGTTCAACGTGAACAAGAACGGGTTTCTGTACGTGCTCGACCGGACGAACGGCCAATTGCTCGCAGCACATCCATTTGTCAATCAGAACTGGGCCAAGCACATCGACCTCAAAACCGGCCGGCCGGTGCTGACCGACCTGCTCGACCGCGCGATCAAGGGCGAAACCATCGATCTGCTGCCGCGGCTGGGCACCAACGCGACGCTGTCTGCCTACAATCCGAAGACCGGCCTGCTGTTTCTCAATTCATGGGAATTGATCCGCGTGCTCAAATTCGTCGACGTCAAACTGGAAGTCGGCGCGGGTTATACGGGCATCGAGACCGATTCCAAAATTTCCGATCCGCCCGGCTACACCATCGCGCTCAACCCGCTCAGCGGCAAGATCGCGTGGAAGGTGCCGGTCAAGGAATTCGCGATCTCGGCGGGCACGCTCGCGACCGACGGCGGCCTGCTGTTCACGGGCAAGCTGACCGGCGAAGTCATCGCGCTCGACCAGGACAATGGCCAGCAGCTATGGCAGTTCAAGGCCGGCTCGAGCATCAACGCGCCGCCGATCACCTATATGCACAAAGGGCGCCAATACGTGACGGTGCTGTCGGGACGCGGCGGCAGCAATCCAACGCGTTCGGCTGGCCCGCTCGTGCCGGCTGGCGGTGCGGTCTACACGTTTGCACTGATGCCCGATTGATGACAGGTTGGCGAAACATTAAATGGAAGTACGGCTGCTGCGCCGCGCTGGTTTGCGCAGTCGCCGCGGCCGCCACGATCAAGCCGGCCGCCGCGCAATCGTTTCCGCCCGAGCAGATCAAGCAGGGCGCTCAGATTTACGCCGCCAACTGCGCGACCTGCCACGGCGAGCATATGAAGAACCCGCCATGGGCGATCGATCTCGCGACTTTTCCGCGCGACGGCCGCGCGCGCTTTATTGATTCCGTGACCAACGGGGTGCGCAACATGCCGCCGTGGGGCGACGTGATCAAGCCGGACGGCGTTGCGGCGCTGTGGGCTTACCTGGTGGCGGGCGAGAAGTAACAAGCGTTAGCCGCAGATCGCGATGTCTGATTCCGACGTTGAATGGGTTTCACGCGTGATCTGCGTGATTCGTACTGTTTAACAGCGTGATGCGCTTGTCCGAGACGATTTTGCCGTCCTTGAACACCAGCTGAAGCTTGCGCACGTTATTGATGTCGGCGAGCGGATTGGCGCCGACGACGATCAGGTCGGCGAGCTTGCCGACTTCGACGGTGCCGAGATCCGCGCCCACGCCGCACAACGCGGCCGCATGTTTGGTCGCCGCCTGCAACGTTTGCCAGGTCGTCGCGCCATCTTTGACCCACAGTCCCATTTCGAGCAACGCCGCATCCTTCAGCGGCCGGATATCCGAACCAAGCGCCATCTTGACGCCGGCGTCGAGCGCCTTCTTGAACCAGCCGCCATGGACGTCGGAGGCCGCATCCGCGCGGCAACAGAACGAGTGCGGCATGTTGCGCTGCTTTACCCACGCGCGTTCCCAGTCATTGTCGACCTGCTCGGGCGTAAGGTGGCTGATCGCAAGCGTCGGCACGTACCACGTATCGCGCTTCAGCATGAGGTCGATGCATTCGTCGTCCATGATGTAGCCGTGCTCGACGCTGTGCGCGCCGAGGCGCACCGCGTTTTTCACGGCCGTCGGATTCGTCGCGTGCGCCATCACCTTGAATTCGCGCAGATGGCAAATGTCGAACGCCGCCTTCAATTCGTCGTCGAGCAGGAACGAATGCTTATGCAGGTCCCACGGCGGGCCCATGATGCCGCCGGAAAGATTCAACTTGATGTGATCGACGCCGTTCTTGATCTGCTCGCGAATCGCTTTTACGAAGCCGTACGGCCCGTCGCATTCGAGCGCGTGCCCGGAAGTGAGGAAGTGGCCGCCGGTCGTCGTCAGGAAATGCCCGGCCGCATATACGCGCGGGCCGACATGCTGGCCGGAATCGAACGCGCGCTTCCACGCAACGTCCATGAAATGATGCGCGCCCGCACAGCGCAGGCCGGTGATGCCCGATTCGGTCAGCGCCGCCATCAGGCGGTGCCCGAACAGCGCGACCTGCTCGGCGAGCGGCATTTCCGCAAGCGACAGGTAGTCGGGATGGATATGCACGTCCCACAAGCCAGGCATTAAGTACGCGCCTTTGAGATCGATGACCGTCGCGTCACCGGCCGCAAGCTTGCGGCCGCCAGTCAGGATTTCAGCGATGCGGCCGTTTTCGATGGCGACCGCGGCGTCGGCAACAGGCTTGGGATTGACGCAATCAATCAGCGTTGCGTTGGTCAGTATGGTGCGTGTTTTCACGGATTGATCCTCGTCACTCGGGCTTGACGCCCGCGTCCTGCGCCACTTTCAGCCAGCGGCGCGATTCGGCTTCGATGAACGCGCGGAATTCGGCGGCGCTGTTGCCGATCGGCTCGATGCCGCGGTCGGTGAACGTCTGTACCACATCGGGCGCGCGCAGTATCGCGGCAATTTCCTTGTTCAGGCGTGCGACGACCGCCGCGGGCGTGCGTGCCGGCGCGAGGACGCCGAACCACGTGCCGCCGGAAAATCCCGCGACGCCGGCTTCGTCCATGGTCGGCACTTCGGGCGCGAGCGGCGACCGCTTAGGGGTGGCGACTGCCAGCGCCTTCAGTTTGCCGGCGCGCACCTGCGGCAGCACGACCGGCACCGTGTCGAACGTCATCTGCACCTGGCCCCCCAGGAGATCGGTGATTGCCGGCGCGCTGCCTTTATAGGGGATGTGCACGATGTTGACGCCGGTTGCCGCGCAAAATGCCGCGCCGACGAGATGGTTGGACGTCCCGTTGCCGAACGACGCGAAATTGAGCGCACCCGGCTTGGCCCTGGCGAGCGCGATCAATTCCTTGACCGAGTTGGCGGCCACCGACGGATGAACGACGAGCATGAAAGGCACGCGGCCGACGAGCGTGACCGGCGCGAAGTCCTTGAGTGAATCGTACGGTGGATTTTTCATGAGCGCGCGGTAGATCGCGACTTCGGGCGACGCGGCGAACGACAGCGTGTGGCCGTCAGGATCGGCTTTGACGACGATGCCCGCGCCTATGGTGCCGCTCGCGCCCGCACGATTGTCGATAACCACCGTCTGCTGGAATATCGGTGCCAGGCGCTGGCCTATCATGCGCGCTGCGATGTCCGTGCTGCCGCCTGGCGGATAGCCGACGATCAGCCGCACCGGGCGCGTGGGATAGGCCGTATCGGCAGCGCCCACCGCGGTGCAGACAGCAAAACCAATGGCGAACAGGCAACGACGTCGCATCGAAAATCCTCAGGCAGGGTAGGCCGCCACTCTAGCAGAAAATGTAAAATCGTCCGGCGGCGCGTATATTGCGTGCTCCTTTTACGTCTCAATCTGCGAATGAATCCATGAAATCTGTCTTGCCCGCCGCATTGCTTCTAATTTGCACAGTCTCGCCGTCGCTCGCGCACGCACAGAACTATCCGAACAAAACGATTCGCATGATCGTGCCGTTTCCCGCGGGCGGCGCTACCGACATCGTCGCGCGGCTCGTCGCGCAGAAACTCGGCGACGCCATGGGCCAGCAGGTGATTGTCGACAACCGCGGCGGCGCGGCCGGCACTATAGGCTCCGACCTCGCGGCCAAATCGCCGCCGGACGGCTACACGATCCTCATCGGCACGAGCAGCACGCATGCGATCGCGCAGAGCTTGTATGCGAAGCTGCCGTACGATTCGGTCCGGGATTTTGCGCCGGTGATCGGAATTGCAACCGCCACTATCGTGCTCTCGATGCATCCGTCGGTGCCGGCGAAAACCGTGAAGGAACTGATCGCGCTCGCCAAGTCCAAGCCGGATGCGCTGAGTTTCGCGTCGAGCGGCAGTGGGGGCGTGTCGCACCTGGTCGGCGAAATGTTCAAGGCGCAGGCGGGCGTGCAAATGCTGCACATTCCTTATAAAGGCGACGCGCCCGCGCTCGCGGACCTCGTCGGCGGCCAGGTATCGCTCGAGTTCGGCACCGCGCTGTCTTTTCTGCCTTATATACAATCGAGCCGCCTGAAGGCGCTCGCGGTGACCAGTCTCAAACGCTCGCTGGTGATGCCCGACGTGCCCACCGTTGCGGAATCCGGCTTGAAGGGTTTCGAAGCGCTGCAATGGTTCGGCGTGTTCGCGCCGGCGGGCACCCGCGCCGAGGTCGTCACGCGTCTGAATTCTGAAATCGTTAAAATCCTGCACACCGCCGACATGCGCGAGCGCCTGACGAAGCTTGCGAGCGAAGTCATGGCCGACACTCCGGATCAATTCGCCGCGTTTCAAAAAGCCGAAATCGCAAAGTGGGCGAAAGTGGTCAAGGATTCCGGTGCGCGGATCGATTGATAACTACTGCTTGCCACAGAGTGCACAGAGTGCACAGAGTGCACAGAGAACACAGAGAACACAGAGAAAAGCACGATAGATCGAATTCTGCGAACGCAGACCTCTGTGTGCTCTGTGTCCTCTGTGGCTATTTTGGCTGAATGCTTTAGAAAGGCTTGATTGAAATGAGCAACAAACTGATTGTTGGCGCGGCACAGACCGGCCCGGTGATGACGGAAGACCCGGAGGCGATGCTGCCGGCGGCCACGAAGATGATCGAAGAAGCGGCGAAGCGCAATGTCCAGTTCGTGACGTTCTCTGAACTCTTCATGACGCCGTTTTTCCCGAATACGCTGCGCCAGGATTTCGATCATTTCTTCGTGGTGGCGGACGGCCCGCTGATGAAAAAGCTGTGTGGACTCTCGAAGCAGCACGGCATCGCGACGATCTGGCCGTTTGGCGAGCGCACGGCGGCGGGCGGCTATTTCAATTCCGCACTGGCCTGCGACGAGCGCGGCGAAGTGCTGGGCATCTACCGCAAGACTCATATCCCGGCGTATTTCCCCGACGAGAAGCAGGGCGGCACCGGCAGCTACGAGCGCATGTACTTCGCACCGGGTCCCGGCTTGCCGGTGTTCGAATGGCGCGGCATCCGGTTCGGCATCCAGATCTGCTACGACCGGCTGTTCCCGGAACCGTCGCGCGCGCTCGCATTGCAGGGCGCGGAAATCATCTTCATGCCGATCTGCTACTCGACCTACAGCGATCCCGGCCACCGCGCTGGGATCTGGGACGTGCCGCTGCGCTCGCGCGCCTACGAGAACGGCGTTTACGTCGTTGCCGCCAACCGCGTCGGGCAGGAGGGCAAGCGCAGCCACCTGGGCCGCAGCATGATCGTCGATGCGACGGGAGCAATCGTGGCGGAAGCCGGCAATGCGAAGGAAGAGTTGCTGGTCGCGGAGATCGATCTCGACAAAGTGCGCGGCGACCGCAAGAAAGTACCATGGTGGCGCGACCGCCGGATCGATTTGTACAAGCCGCTCGTCGAATGAAGGCGCGCTGGAGGTTGACGGCCGCGCTTGCGGTAGGCGCGGCGTGTAGCCACGCCAATGCCGCAGAGCTGGAATACCCCACGCGGCCGATTCGCCTTATTTCACCTTTCACGCCGGGCGGCGGCAACGATCTCGTGTCGCGCACCATCGCGCTCGCCATGTCGAAGAACATCGGCCAGTCTATCGTGGTCGATAACCGCCCCGGCGCCAACACGATAGTCGGCATGGAAATCGTCGCGAAGGCGGCGCCCGACGGCTACACGCTGATCACGACGAGCAGCACGCAGGCGATCAACGCAACGCTGTATCCGAAGCTGCCGTACGATTCGATCAAGAGTTTCGCGCCGGTCACCATCGTGGGCTCGAGCCCGCTGATTGTCGCGGTGCCGCCTGCGTCGCCGATCAAGTCGATCACCGAGCTCATCGCAGCGGCGCGCGCCAGGCCCGGCGAGCTCACGTATCCATCGGCAGGCACCGGCAATGCGACGCATCTCGGCGGCGAGCTGTTTGCGGCTATGGCAGGCGTCACGCTGACGCATGTGCCGTACAAGGGTAGCGGTCCGGGACTGACGGATTTGAGCGCGGGCCGTCTCGCCGTCGCGTTCAGCACCGCGTTGTCGGTCGTGCCTTTCGTTAAAGGCGGCCGCCTGCGCGCAATTGCCGTCACGAGCAGCGCCCGTTCTGCGTTCATGCCGGATCTGCCGACGGTCGCGGAATCCGGCTTGCCCGGATATGAAGCGGGCAGCTGGTACGGCATCGTGGCGCCCGCCGGCACGCCGCGGCCCATTATTTCGCGCCTGCAGGCGGAAATCGTCAAAGTTCTGGCGCTGCCCGACGTGCGTGACCGGCTCGTAAGCCAGGGCATCGACCCGGTCGGCAATACGCCCGACCAGTTCGCCGCCTATATCCGCTCGGAAATCGTCAAGTGGGCGAAGATCATCAAAGCGACCGGCGTGACCGCCGAATAGTTAAGCGCGCGCCTTCGTTTTGCCTGCCGCGTAGCGGCGCAGAAAATCCAGCACGATCGGCGCGCATTCGTCGGGCGCAGTCGCGGCGACGTGATAGCCGTCGACTTCGATCGCAGCGATTTCCGCCTGCGGCAGCTGCTCGCGGTAGACCTCGAGGTCCGATTGGCTGTAAGCGCGCCGCGGCGTGGTCGTCGTCAGCACCAGCGCCGGGCAATCCACGCGCGAAAGATCGGGCCCGACATTGATCGTGCTGACCCAGCGCAGGTAGGCGTGCGCGGTCTCGATCGAAGTGCTGCCCATCATATCCACCCACCAATCGATGCCGCGCGGCGGCATCCTGCTGCCGAGGCGCGGCGGCATCGTCATGCGGGCCCAGCTCCGCATGCCGTGCTTCTCCATATGCGCAAGCCAATTCTGCGGCTGCGGCGGATCCAGCGGCGTCGACGCGAGGATGATCGATTTCACAAGATAGGGCCGCTGCGCGGCAAGCTCTATCGTGACGAGGCCGCCGCTTTTCGCGCCTATCACGTGCGCGGAGCCGCCCGCGAGGTGCTCGATCACGCGCGCGACGTTGTCGACCCACAATTCATTGGTAAACGTGAAATCGCGTGTGACCGGCGTCGAGCGGCCGAATCCGCGCATGTCAAAGCGGATCACACGATAATGCCGCGCGAGATGCGGCACCCACGCGCGCCATGCCGTGGTGTTCTCGGTGAAGCCGTGCACCATCACGATGGTTTCCGGCTGCGTCCACGCATCGGTGTGGTCGTCGATTTCATAATAGAGCTGGAAATCGGGCGTGAGATCGAGATAGGGCATGGGGGGCTCGCGGCGAAAGTCCGGCGATTGTATATACTGCGCGCTGGCTTTGCATCCGCTGCTTTGCATTCAATTAGTCCAACCCATGCGCGTTTCCCCGATTTTGTTCGCGGCGTTCTGCTTCGCAGGCGCAGCGCTCGCCGCCGATACCTACCCCAACCGTCCGATTCGCGTGATCGTGCCGTACACCGCCGGCGGCTCGGCCGACGTATTCGCGCGCGCGGTCGGGCAGAAGCTTTCCGATGCGTGGGGCCAGCAAATTGTCGTCGACAATCGTCCGGGTTCGGGCGGCGTGATCGGCACCGAAACGGCCGCCGCCGCGCCGCGCGACGGCTACACGCTGATGATGGGTAACACCGCGAACATTGCGATCAATCCGGCGCTCTACAAAAAGCTCAAGGTCGACACGGTGCGCGATTTCATTCCGATTACGCTCGTCGCGACGGCGCCTTACGTAATGGTCGCGCCTGTTTCGCTGAACGTGGCGAATCCCAAGGAATTCATCGCACTCGCGAAAGCCAAGCCCGGCCAGCTCAATTACGCGTCGCTCGGCAACGGCAGTGCGAGCCATCTCTCCGCCGAGCTCCTGCAAACGATGGCCGGCATCAAGCTCATTCACGTGCCGTACAAAACGCTCGGCACGGTGCTGCCCGACCTGATCGCGGGGCAGGTGCAGGTGTTCTTCCTCGGCATGGTTTCCGCCCAGTCCCAGATCAAGGGCGGACGGTTGCGTTCCATCGGCGTCTCGGGGCCGAAGCGCTCGCCCGCGATGCCCGACGTGGCGGCGATTGCCGAGGCTGTGCCGGGATTCGACGTGGTCGCCTGGTACGGATTATTCGCTCCCGCCGGCACGCCGCGTGCAGTCATTACGCGCGTGCACACCGAAGTCAAACGCATTCTCGCCCTGCCGGAGGTTCGCGACCGCCTGGCCGGTGAAGGCGCCGACGTGGCGTCGAGCACGCCCGAGGAATTCGCGGCGTACATCAAAACCGAAATGGGAAAATGGTCGCGCGTCGTCAAACTGTCAGGTGCCCATGCCGACTGAACTGCCTCCGCTGACTTCCCGCGTCGCGCAATTCGCGAGTTCAACGCGCTTCGAAAACATTCCCGCCGACGTCGTGCAGTTGAGCAAGAATGCAGTGCTCGATTGCGTTGCCGTCGCTTTCGCCGGCTGCGTTGCCGAGGGCAGCGTGCTGCTGCGCCGCCACCTCGCGCAATTCGGCTTTCCGCGTCCCAACGCTTCCGTAATCGGCACCGATATGCGGCTGCCCGCCCAGTTCGCTGCGATGGCGAACGGCAATTCGATGCATTCGGACGATTATGACGACACGCATAATCCGAGCCGCATTCATCCTTCAGCCTCCGTCGCCGCGGCGCTGTTTGCCGCGGCGGAAGCGGCCGATGCATCGGGACGCGATCTGTTGACTGCGTTCAACGTCGGCGTCGAAGCAAGCTGCAAAATCAGTATCGCGACCGCCGGCGGACACTACTCACGGGGCTTTCATTCGAGCGGCACGATCAGCACGTATGGCGCGGCGGCGGCGGTCTGCAATGTCCGGCATCTCGATGCGGCCACTACGCTGACTGCGCTCGGCATCGCCGGTAGCCAATCGGCAGGTGTGCGCGAAAACTTCGGCACGATGACCAAACCACTGCACGCGGGGCGCGCCGGCGAAACGGGCGTAATGGCGGCGGACCTCGCCGTGAGCGGCTTCACTTCGTCGCCGACGATACTCGAAGGCGAGCGCGGGTTCTTCGCGGCGTATTCGGACAAATGCGACGCGAGCGCGATACTCGAAACGCTCGGCAAGCCGTGGACGTTTGCAACCGAAGCGAGCATCGGCATCAAGCCGTTTCCGTCAGGCCGCCTTACGCATCCCGGCATGTGCGAGCTCGAGAAAATCGTCAAGGCGCACGACATCAAACCGGCGGAAGTCGAGCGCATCCACGTGCGAACCAACCGCCAGCTGCCCGGCAATCTCACGTATCACGCGCCGCACACGGGCCTCGAAGGCAAGTTCAGCATGGAATTCTGCCTGGCGTCGATCCTGGTGCTGCGCCGCGCGGGGCTTGCCGAATTCACCGACGGGTGCGTAAACCGCGCCGACATCCAGGACGCGATCTCCAAAATCGACTACACGTGCTATACCGACGAGGAAGCGGCGAAGAACAAATATCCGCTGCTGACGACGTTCCTCGAAGTCCTGTTGAAGGACGGCCGGCGCTTTGAGGGCCGCGCCGATTACGCGCGCGGAAGTCCTCCGCAACCCATGACCTACGACGAAGTCGCCGACAAGCTGCGCGGCAGCGCCGATTTCGCGCGATGGGACACGGCTAAAACCGAAAAAATCGTCGCGATCGTGCGCGATCTCGAGCGCATGAAGAAATTTTCCGAGCTTGCCGTGCTGCTGCGGAAATGACCCGATGAAAAAACTCCCGGCCATCGCGCTTTTGCTGTTCGCAGCACATGCGGCCGCGGCGGACGTTTATCCGAACCGGCCGATCCGCCTCGTGGTGCCGACCGGCGCCGGCGGCAATACGGATACGTTCGCCCGGATCGTCGCGGACAAGCTTAAAGGCCCGCTCGGCCAGCAAATCATCGTAGATAACCGGTCGGGCGCCAGCGGCATCGTCGGCTCCGACATTGTCGCCAAGGCCGTGCCCGACGGTTACACGCTGTTGATGGTATTCCCGTCTCATCCGGTGAATCCAAGCCTTTACTCGGACCTGCCGTACGACACACTGAAGGACTTCGCGCCGGTCACCATGGTGACGTCGGTGACGCAGGTGCTGGTCGTCAATCCGAAGCTGCCCATTCACACGGTCAAGGACCTCATTGCGCAGGCGAAGGAAAAGCCCGGCCAGTTCAATCACGGCGTCGTCGCCCGCGGCAGCCTTGGCGACCTGTCGGCGGAAGTGTTTTCGATGATGACCGGCGCGAAACTGACGCAAATTGCCTACAAAGGGGCGCCGCAGGTCATGACCGCTTTGATCGGCGGCGAGCTGCAGGTCTATTTCAGCGCACCGGTCGTGGCGATTCCGCAAATGAAGGCAGGGCGCGTGCGCGCGCTCGGGGTCAGCACGAAAAAGCGCCTGGCGGTAATCCCCGACGTGCCGACGATCGCGGAAGCAGGCGTGCCCGGCTATGAAGTCATCGGCTGGAACGGAATACTCGCTCCGGCGAAAACGCCGCGTGCAATTATCGAGCGGTTGAATGCGGACATCGTCAAAGTGATCCGCACGCCCGAAGTGGAAGCCGACATCCTCGCGCAGGGCATAGAGCCCATCGGCAACACGCCCGAGGAATTCGGCCGCATTATCCGCGCCGATGTCGAGCGTTGGGGGAAGATCCTGAAGGTCACCAAGACTAAAGCGAACTAAGGTTGTGCCCTGGATTTGTCATCCGCGGAGGTCGGAATCCAGGTTTCGCGTGCTCTACACGAACGGTCGTCAATAATTAGTTCGGTCAGTGAAATCGAGTTGCGTGTCGAGCTGCACGCCGTAAAGCGGGATCGGCTCGCGCTTGGATAGCTTGAGCGGCTCGAGTTCCTGCGCGTCGAGCTCGACGCCTGCCGCAGTAAGCGCATCCATGATCGGCTTTGATAGCACGATCTCCCCGGCACGTGCGCCGTGCAGCAGGCGTTCCGCGATGCTCAATCCATCGCCGATGATCAGCGGATGGCCGTCGACGACGCCGATGACTGCGTCGCCGCTGTGCAGCCCGATCGCGATCGCGGTGCGAAAGCCATAATCGCGCTGCCAGGCTTCCTCGAGAGCGCCGAAGTCGCGCTGGATGTCCTGCGCGGCCTCGACCGCATTCTGCGCTTCGGCGGCGCCGGCAAACGTGGCGATCAGATTGTCGTTCAGGAGGCTGCGCACCGTGCCTTCATGCCGTTCGACTGCGGCACTCACCAGCGCGAAGAATTCGGCGATGCGCGCGAGCACCACCGCCGGCTCGAGGATTTCCGACACGCGCGTGAATCCGCGCGTTTCGGCATAGAGAACTACCACGGTCGCGCGCGTCGCCGCGCTTGCTTCGGATTGCGGTGCGGTCAAGCTCGTCCCCTCTTTGTTATCATGCGATTGTCCGCCCGGCTGCCACATGGTCGATGCTAGGCGGCGCGCTGCAGCGAGTCAAGCACCGCACGTCGGTCGTAATCGCGCGTTCGTCGCCCAGGCAATGTTGCTCACTCCTTCGAAAGGTCATCGTGCGATTTGCTGCCGTCATTGTCGCGCTCATCGCGGTCCCCGCGTTCGCGCAGCCGTATCCCGTTCGCACCATCCGCTTCATCGTGCCCGTGCCGCCGGGCGGCGGCGCCGACGCGGTGGCGCGCCTGCTGGCGCCGCGCGTGGGCGATCTGCTCGGCCAGCAGGTGATCGTCGACAATCGCGCGGGTGGCAACGCGACTATCGGCGCAGACTTTGTCGCGAAGTCGCCGCCCGACGGCTACACGTGGCTGCTCGGCACTTCACAGCACACGGTGACGCCGAGCATCGTCAAGCACGTGCCCTACGACATCGCAGCCGATTTCGCGCCGGTCACGCTGGCCGTGCGCGCGCCGCAGCTCCTGATGGTGCATCCGTCCGTGCCGGCGAAGACGACGGCCGAACTCATCGCGCTCGCGAAGAAACAGCCGGGGCGGCTCAATTACGGCTCGGGCGGGCTGGGCAGCGCGTCGCATCTCGCGGCGGCCGTATTCGCGAGCATGGCCGGCATCAGCATCACGCACATTCCTTATAAGGGCGTCGGTCTCGCGTTCGTCGATTTGATCGGCGGCCAGCTCGATCTCTCGTTTCCGGCGATTCCGAGCGGCGTGCCTTATATGCGCTCGGGCCGCCTGCGCGCGCTCGGCGTGACGAGCCTGCGCCGGCATGCGTCGATACCGGACGTGCCGACCGTGGCGGAAACCGCATTGCCGGGCTACCAGGTGCAATCGTGGTACGGCGTATTGGCGCCGGCGGGCACGCGCGCCGACATCGTGGCGCGCATCAACGCAGCATTTACCACGGCGCTGCGCGCGCCCGAAACGAAGGCGGCACTCGTCGCGCAGGGCGGGGAACCCGATCCCGGGACGCCGGAGGAATTCGGGCGGCTCATCAAAGACGAACTCGCGCGCAACGCAAAAATCACGCGCGCTGCCGGCATCACGCCCGAATAGATGCGGCCCCGCGCCCTGCGGGGTTGCAGGCTTGCCTTTATAATCAGGCTACGCGCCGCTGGTCTTGCGCGATCTCCCGGGAAGAGGTTCATGCGACTCACGTCCAAATGGCACGCCCCATGCGCGGCGCTTGCAGTGCTCACACTCATTGCCGGTGCACCGACTGTTCTTGCCCAGCAATATCCCGCTAAGCCATTGCGAATCATTGTTCCATTTGCAGAGGCGGAAGCGTCGGGACTCGTTAGCCGCAGGCCCGCTCGCGGGAACGACGCTCGGCCCCCCGGATTTATGCGCGTTGCTGCTCAGGAACTGGCGCAATATCCCGTGAAGCCACTGAAGATTGTTGTTCCATTTGCCCCGGGGGGTGGCGTCGATTTCATGGCGCGGCTGATCGCGCAAAAGCTGCCTGAAACGCTCGGCCAGCAGGTGATCGTCGAAAACCGCGGCGGCGCCGGCGGCGTGCCCGGGACGGAAGCCGCTTTGAGGTCCGCGCCGGACGGCTATACGCTGCTGATGATTTCCTCGACCTATCCGGTGTCGCCCAGCCTCTACAAGCTTGCGTTCGATCCCATCGCGGATATCACGCCGATAGTCCTGATCGCGAAGGGGCCGTTCATCATCTGCGTGCATCCTTCGCTGCCGGTGAAGACGACCAAAGAGCTCATTGCGCTCGCCAAGGCGCGGCCGGGGCAGATCAACTTCGCGAGCGCCGGCACGGGCAGCGGGGTGCATCTGGCGACCGAGCTGTTCCTCAACATGGCCGACATCAAGATGAATCACATCCCGTATAAGGGCACGGGCCCCGCGCTGACCGACACCATAGCGGGGCAGACCAACCTGATATTCGGCACGAGTTCGGCGGCGCTGCCGATGGTCAAGGCGGGCCGCCTGCGCGCGCTCGCGGTCACGACGGCGCAACGCCTGACGACCGAGCCGAATATCCCGACCGTCATCGAATCCGGTGTGCCCGGCTACGAGACCTTTGCATGGCAGGCGTTGGCCGGACCTAAAGGACTGCCGCGCCCGATTGTCGATCGCATCAACGGCGACGTGATGAAAATCATTGCGCAGAAAGACATGCTCGAGCGCTTTCAGCACGAAGGCATGGTGCCGGCGGGGAGCACCCCGCAGCAACTGATGGACCTGATACGGCGCGAAATCGACGTGTGGCACAAAGTCGTGGTGCGCGCCGGCATCCGGGTGGAGTAGTTGTTGGGTAAAAGACTTTTTGAGCCGCAGATAAACGCGGATGAACGCAGATGAACTCAAAAGACTACAGCAGGATTTGAATTGTTGTATCCGCGTGTATCTGCGTTTATCTGCGGCTGCTATTGTTTTTGATTGAGATGGATTCTGAGTAACTGAGACAGGAAAAGCTGCATGGAACATCAAGCGGACGACAATCGCTACACCCGCGGCATGGCCGAATTCGTGGCGAATCTGCGCTATGAAGACATTCCGGCGGAGGTGCGTCAGCGCATCAAGCTCCTGATGCTCGACTCGCTGGGCTGCGCGCTCTATGGCGCCAAGCTCGAATGGAGCCGCATCCTGCAGCAGCGCCTGGGTGAGCTCGATACGACGCGCATGTGCGCGGTGTGGGGCACGCGCCAGCGGTTATCGGCGCCGCACGCGGCGCTCGTGAACGGCACGCAGGTGCAGGGCTTCGAGCTTGACGACGTGCATCGACAGGGCATGCTGCACGTCGGTTCGGTGGTGCTGCCCGCGCTGATTGCGGTGACCGAATTCAATAAAGGCCTGAGCGGCAGGGAATTTCTGACCGCCGCGGTCGCCGGCTACGAAATCGGGCCACGCGTCGGCATCTGCATGGGGCCCGAGCATCTCGAGCAGGGCTTTCACACGGGCGCCACGTTCGGTGTGTTTTCCGCCGCCGCGGGCGCCGCCCGCGGCCTGAAGCTCGACACGGGCAGGACCGTGCACGCGCTCGGTATCGCCGGCACGCAGGCCGCCGGCTTGATGGCCGCGCAATTCGGCGCGATGGTCAAGCGCATGCACTCAGGCCGCTCGTCGCAAAGCGGGCTCTACGGCGCGCTGCTCGCGGAGTCCGGCTTCACCGGCATTGTCAACGTGTTCGAGAGCGAGTACGGCGGCTTCTGCACGACGTTTTCGCGCTCGACCGACCGCTTCAGGATCGAAGAATTGACCGCCGGCTTCGGGAGTGTGTGGCAGACGATGGGCATCGCGCTGAAATTCTATTCGTGCGTCGCGAGCAACCATACGACGCTCGACGCGCTGCGCCTGATGCAGGAGGAGCACCCGTTCGGCGCGAACGACGTCGACAAGATCGTCGTGCATTGCACGCAGGCCACGGCGGTGCACGTCGGCTGGAAGTACCAGCCGCAGGGCTTGACCTCCGCGCAGTTGAACCTGCCGTACTGTGTCGCGACGCTGCTCCTCGACGGTGACGTGTTCGTCGATCAGTTCAGCGAAGACCGCGTCGCCGATCCTGCGCGCATGGCGCTCGCTGAAAAGGTTGATGTGCGCGAAGATCCCGCATATACCGCGCAAGGGTCAAAGTCCCGCCATCTCGTGCGCGTCGAAGTGCATTTGAAGGGCGGCAAAAAAATGGAGCGCATCGTGGCGGCAGGGCGTGGCAACGAGCACAACTTCGCGAGCGAAGCCGACGTCGTGGCTAAATTCGAGAAGCTCGCGATCCACGCGCTGCCGCAGGCGCAGGTTGGCGAGTTGCGCGATGCGCTGCTCGACATTGAAAAACTTGCCGATGCCGGCCGCATCGCCGAACTGCTGGCATTACGCTGAGGGCTTATGCGTGCCTTTCATATTACGTTGCTCGTTGGTGCCGCACTAGTCGCCGGAGTTGCGCACGCCCAGAATTATCCGGTCAAGGCGATCCGCCTCGTGGTGCCGCAGCCCCCGGGCGGCGGCAACGACGTCATCGCGCGCATGATCAGTCAGAAGCTCTCCGTCGCATTGAAGCAGCAGATCGCGGTCGACAACCGCGCCGGGGCGGGTGGCCTGATCGGCGCAGACGTTGCGGCGCATTCGCCGGCCGACGGCTACACGCTGCTGCTCGGCAACGTCGCGACGCTGGCGATCATTCCAAACGTGCAAAAGAAAATGCCGTACGACCCATTGAAGGATTTCGCGCCGGTCAGCCTGATCGCGTCCGCGCCGCTGCTCGTGGTGGTGCATCCCTCGGTGCCCGTGCATTCGATCAAACAGCTGGTCGCGCTCGCCAGGGCGAAACCGGGGCAGCTCAATTACGCGTCCAACGGCGTGGGCAGCTCGACCCACCTCGCGACCGAGATGTTCAAGATGATGACCAAGACCGATCTGGTGCACGTTCCCTATAAGGGACTGGGGCCCGCTACCACGGATCTGCTGTCCGGCCAGATCCAGTTGATGTTCTCGAGCGCGGTCGCGATGATGCCGCACGTACAGGCCAAACGGCTACGCGCGATCGCAATGACGGGCGCGAAACGTTCGACCGCAATTCCCGACATTCCGACCGTTGCCGAATCCGGCGTGCCCGACTACGAGTCGGGCTCGTGGTACGGAATACTCGCGCCGACCGGAACACCGCGGGAGATCATCGACCTTTTGAATCGCGAAATCGTGGCTGCGGTGCGCTCGGCCGATATCACCGACCGCCTGGTCGCGGAAGCCGTGATACCGGTCGGCAATTCGCCGGCCGAATTTGCCGCGCACATTCAGAAGGAATACACGCGCATCGGGAACGTGATCCGGTCGTCGGGCGCGAAATTCGATTGAGGCCGCCGATGCATTTGGCACTTTCGTTTCGGCAAGCCGTTGCCGTCGTCGGCATGCTGCTCGCGATTTCACCGGCACACGCGCAGCCCGATTATCCGAATAAGCCGGTCAAAATCGTGATCGGCTTTCCGCCGGGCGGACCCACCGACATCGTCGGCCGCCCGTTCGCTGCCAAACTCTCGCAGTTGACGGCGCAGCAATTCATCATCGAAAACCGCGCGGGCGCGAACGGCGTGCTGGCGGCGGATTACGTGTCGAAGTCCGCGCCCGATGGTTATACACTCTATCTCGCCACGACCGGTGCATTGCTAAGTCCAATCCTGGCGCCGAAGCTGTCTTACGATCTCCTTAAGGATTTCGCGCCGGTCGCATTGCTCGCCACGGTGCCCGCGCTGCTGGTCGCGCATCCTTCATTGCCGGTCAAAACCGCACGCGATCTTGCGGCGCTCGCAAAGGCGCGGCCGGGACAGCTCACTTATGCGTCGTCCGGCAACGCAAGCATGGGCAATCTCGGCATGGAATCCTTCAAGCTTGCCGCGGGCATCGACATTCTGCACATCCCGTACAAAGGCGCCGCGCCGGCGACGACCGATCTCATCGGGGGTCACGTGCAGGTTGCGATGCTGTCGCTGTCCATTCTGCAGCCGCAGGTAAAGGCCGGCCGCTTGCGCGCGATTGCGATGGTCTCGGGCAAGCGCGCGGCGACGATGCCCGACGTGCCGTCGATGGCGGAAGCGGGCTATGCGGACGTGAACGCCGACAACTGGTTCGGCATGCTGGCGCCGGCTGCGACGCCGCGCGAAGTGATTGCGAAGCTCCACGCGGCGCTCGCCGCTGCCGCCGACTCCGCCGAAGTGAAAGAGCGGCTGACCGCGCAGGGTGTGGACGTTGCATTGTCGACGCCCGAGAATTTCGCGGCGTTTCTGCGCAACGAATACGCGCGCTGGGGGAAAGTGATCCGCGCGGCCGGCATCCGCGCGGATTGAGGCGGCCTACTCGATCTTGATGTTGGCGCGCTTGATGATTTCGCTATAGCGCTTCTTTTGTTCCTTGAGGTAGTCCGCGAAAACGGCCGGCCGCTGGTAATCGACTTCGACGCCGACGCTGGCGAGCCTCTCCAGACACTTCCGGCGACTTCATCGCGGTTTCGGCGGCGACGCCGAGCTTGTCCACGATACGTTTCGGTGTGCCGGCGGTCGCCATCACGCCGATCCATGCGGCGGCATTGAAACCCGGCAGATTGGCGGCGACAGCGATCGGCTCGATACCGGGCGCGAGTGCGCTCGGCCGGTCGATTGAGATGCCGTAAGCTTTGAGTCGGCCGGCTTTGACGTGCGGCATGGTGGACGGCCACCGTTTCGAAAGCGTACGCGACGCGGCCGCTGATTACGTCGGTCAGTGCGGGCACGCTGCCCTTATAAGGCACGTGGGTGACCTGCACGACCGCCATGTTGTTGAAATATTCCGCAATCATGTGCGCGGTTGCGCCGGTGCCGGACGACGCGAACGTGTACTTGCCAGGATTCGCTTTAAGCAGCGCGACGAATTCCTTCGCGTTCTGCGCCGGGAACGAAGGCGCGGAGACGAGCAGAAACGGCGCCACGCAGACATTGGCGACCGGCGCGAGCTCGCGCTCCGGGTCGTAAGCCGTCTTCTGCAAAAGCGGATTGATCGACACCGGCCCGCTCGACGCTGCGAGCAGCGTGTAGCCGTCGGGCGTCGCCTTCGCCGCGACGTCGGTTCCTATCATGCCGCCGGCGCCCGCCCGGTTGTCGATCACGATCTGCTGGCCGAGCACGTCGGACATTTTTTGCGCCATCACGCGGCCGACCAGATCGGTCGCCTGGCCCGGCGGCCACGGCACTATCATGCGCAGCGGGCGGTTGGGATAATCCTGCTGCGCGCACGCGGCGCCCGCGACCGCCAGCATGGCCGCGAATAGAACGATGCGTCTCATCTATGCCCCCTCCTGCGTATGTTGCGGCTATGGTGCCGCTGCCTTGCGACCGTGCGTAATTTGCGCTGACCCGCGCGTTATGTCAAAGCCGCATCCCGCTAAAACTGCTCGCTGTCGTGGCCGGTCGCCGCGCCGGCATCGGCAATCAGCGACGCCTGGCCGCCGATGTAAAGATTCACGCCGAGCTCGCGCGCGAATTCGAGCACGAGATGCAGATCTTTGCGCATGTTGGGCGGCATCGCGCCGGGCGCCGTCGCTTTGAGCATGCCTTTCCAGCGCGGACCGAGGTCGTCCCACGCCTGCAGCACCGCACTGTTCGCGAGCCCGTTTTTGAACACCTGCTTGAGCGCGGCGGGCTCGACACCGCCCGCGACGCCGAGCGAGAGGCCTTCGAGCAGCGCCATCACGTTCGTTGCGAACACGAGTTGGTGGGCGAGCTTCGCGGCCTGGCCGCTGCCGACATCGCCGGTGCGCGTGATGTCGCGCGCAAATACGCGCAGCACCGGCAGCGCGCGCTCGAGTACCGCCGGTGCGCCGCCGACCATCAGGCTTAGCGCGCCTTCACGAGCCGCGACGATGCCGCCGGATATCGGCATGTCGAGCGTCTTTACGCCTTTGGCCGCGAGTGCGGCGGCGATTTTTTTCACCGGCGCAGGACTCAACGTGCTGCCGATTGCGAATATCGCACCGCGCTTGAGCGAGTCGAGCACGCCGTTGTCGCCGAACACGATGTCGTCGGTCTGCGCACCGTCCAGCACGAGGCTGATGACGATGTCGCTCTGCTGTGCGACTTCCGCCGGGCAGACACAGGCGCTCGCGCCGGCCTTCTGCAATGCGGCGAGCGGCTCCGCGCGCACGTCGTAAACGGCGACGCGATGTCCCGCTTTGATCAGCAGTTCCGCGATCGGCCGGCCGAGCGCGCCCAGTCCGATGACGCCCACCTTTGCTTGCATGATTGAATCGCTCCTGCGTGCTATTCGGCTTTGATGCCGGTTTCCTTGATGACTTTCGTGTAGCGCGCGATTTCAGCGCGCAGGTACGCGCCGAGCTCATCGGGCGTGCCCGCGACGATGTCGACGCCCAGGCCGGTCAGCCGTTCGCGGTTGTCGGGTTGATTGACGATGCGCGATACGTCGCGCTGAATGCGCGTGACGAGATCCGGCGGCATGCCGGTTGGCCCGAACATGCCGTACCACGTCGCAATCGCGTAATCCTTGAAGCCGGATTCGGCGACCGTCGGAATTTCCGGTGCGAGCGGCGAGCGCGCGGCCGCCGTGTTCGCCAGTGCGCGAACCTTGTTCGCTTTCACGTGCGGCAGCGCGACGGGCAGGTTCGCGAACATGATCGGGATCTGGCCGCCGATCGTATCGGCGATCGCGGGGCCTTCGCCTTTATATGGAATGTGATTCATCCGTATGCCGAGCCGCGCGCTCAAAAGTTCACCCGCCATGTGCGGCGAAGAGCCGATGCCGCCCGAGCCGAACGTGAGGCGCTCGCCGCTGCGTTTCGCGAGTGTAACGAATTCCGCGAACGTTTTCGGCGGGAACGACGGATGCACGATCATCAGGAGCGGCGTCGAGCCGACGAGCGTGACGGGCGCGAAATCCTTGACCGAATCGTACGGCGCTTTGCCGTAGAGCGCGGGCGCGACCGCGATGCTGGTCTGCGGCGTGATAAGCAACGTGTAACCATCGGGTGCGGCTTTGGCGACGAGATCCGCGCCTATCATGCCGCTCGCACCGGGCCGGTTGTCGACGATCACGTTCTGGCCCCACGCTTCGCCGAGCTTCTGCGCGAGTATCCGCGACACAAGGTCGGTCGTGCCGCCGGCGGTCAGGCCGACGATCACGCGCACCTGCTTCGTCGGGAAATTTTGCGCAGCCGCGGGGCTGGCAGCGAGTCCGGCGAGCAGGGCAAGCGCCAGAATGCGTATGGTCATGTGATGGAGACTCCTCAGGGTTTTTAGCGCTGCGTCGTGCAGCGGATTTTTTCCATTGTCATCAGCGTGACCCGCAATGTCAATCAACGCGCGGATGACCGGTTCGTCATGGGCCGCTGGAACGCTTGCCGGAATGTGGACTCTAAACGTGATCGATCCGCGGCTGGCGCGGAGGCACCGGAGAGCGGACATGCGCGGATTCGTATGGTTGGGACTGGTCGTGCTGTTCGCGGGATGCATCACGCCCGTCGGCAATCCTTATGGCACGCCGATCGCGCTGGCGCCGGTCAATCCGCCCGCGCTGCCGCGCGTTGGCGACCGCTTCGTGTATCTGGTGCGCAATGGGTACAACGGCGAACCCGTCGGCCAGCTCGAGTACCGCGTCGACAGCGCCGAACGCGATCACTACGTTCTCACGGCAAATCCGAGCGCGGCGAATCCGGGGCAGCCGCGGACCGAGCTTTACCTGTTCGACGGCAACTGGGTGCATCACCCGTTCACCAATCACAATATGTTGATCGACTACGAGTTCAATCCGCCGTACCCGGCCTATGCATTCCCGCTCGAAGCGCGACGGACGTGGTCGCAGCGCGTCAATGCGCGCAATCCGGCGACGGGCAGGGTCGCGAGCGTGCGCGTCGACGCGGAAGTTCTCGGCGGCGAGCGCATCGTGACGGCGGCAGGCGAGTTCGACACCGTCAGGATTTACCGGCGCATCTATGCGGGCGACTGGGACGGCTTTCTGACGGAGACGACGATCACCGAAGTCGAGTGGTATTCACCCGAAATCGGGCGCGCGGTGCGGCTCGATCGCAACTCGGAGTGGTATGACTCGAGCCGCAGTCCGGGCGGCGCCGTTCCCTGGTTCAACCGCGGGCTGCTCCTCCGTGGCGACTGGCACGTGTTCGAATTGACGGGCTGGCCGACGATGGCCAAACGTCCCGTTCCAGCGCAGGTGAACCCGCCGCCCCCCGCACCGCCGCCGAAATAGTTATTTAACCGCGGTCAGCTCGATCCACTTGCCAACCGCGCGCGCGATGGCTGCGGTGCCCGCGGCATTCACGTTGCCGGGCCAGCGATCGCTCGCCGCATGAAAGTGCTGATTGGCGCCCGCCATCGAGAGCACCTGCGCGCCGTGTTCGGCGAGGTCGCGGCCTTCACCCGAAACGGTGCTGATCGGCTGGACGCGGATGAAATCCTCCGGATAACCCTCGCTGCAGAGCAGTTTCTGCATGTGTTCCGCCATCGCGGGATCCGCGGCACGCAGGAACAAAGTCATATCGCTCGCGCAACCGAGATTTGCGCCCAGGTGCAGGATGTGACGCGCGCCGCGGATGAGTGCGGCTTCGCGCGCCAGCAGCTCGGTCAAACCCAGATGCCCAAGCTCGTGTCCGCAGGTTGCAAACGCGTGCACGTCGCAGCGCAATTTGCGCTGGGTGCGTTGTTCCGCCGCGGCGGAGATGGCCGCGAGCCATGCCACCAGTCCGCCGGCGCGCTCGGCAGTCGATTCCCACCAGCCCGTGCGGGGCGTGACGACCACGAGCGGCGCTGCTGCAGTGCGACCGCGCGCATTCGCAGCGACGTGCGCAACGACATTGAAGGATTGCGTAGGCTCGCGGCCATGAACGCTGACGACCTTCGCCGCTGCACGCTCCTCCGCGCGCGCGGCAAGCAACGAGTGATGCGCGCCGGCGACCAACAGCGCGGGCGGCCCGAACGGCGCATTGAAAAATTGCGCGTTGATGGGCGCGAGCGATTCACCCGTTACCCGGGTGGCGACCACCAGCGCGGCGTGGCGGGTTTTGCGCCGGATGAGCTCGAACCGCATGCCCTTGATCGACGCCGAGTTCGGCGGCAGCTCGAGATAGCCGATTTCATGGCCCGCGCCATTGGCGGCCAGATGATCCGCAATGCCGGCAGGCGTAGTCGGCGGCGAATCGAACATCGGCAGGCCGTCAATGCGCTGGCCGCCACATTCGAGATACGCTTCCTCTACTACGGTGCGATTGACGGTCACGGGCATGCGCGCAACCGCCGCGCCGGCCGCGTGGGCTTCCGCGGCGAGCCAGTCGCCGCTGGCAAAATCGCCGGGCGCGCCCACGCGATGGATGCCGCTGAGATCGAATGTGGCGACGAGCTGTGCCGCGCGCGCTACCGTGAATTGCGTCATGCGGGTCCTGAGGTCAAAGTGATTATTGAGCGGTCGCGCCGATCGCCTTGACGAGCTCGACCGCTTTGCGCGCTTCGTCGCGCACGAACTCGCCGGTTGCCGCCATCGAGCGCGGCCGCGGCGAGCTGCCGTATTTCTCGAAAAACTCGCGCGTTTCAGTCTCGCCGAGCAGGCGTACGACTTCAGAATTGAGCCGCTCGAGCACGCTGCGCGGCGTGCCGGCCGGCGCGAATAGCGCCTGCCACGTTTCATAGACGAATCCCGGGGGCACCGCCTCGCGCATCGTCGGCACCGCGGGCAGTAATTCGTGACGCCGGGGCCCGGTGGCGGCGAGCGGGCGCAGCTTGCCTGCTTGAATGAGCGGCAGCGCGTTACTTACTGCAGTCACCGTGTAATCGACCTGGCTGCCGGCGACGGCCGTCACACTTTCGGTGGATCCCTTCATCGGGATGTGGCGCGCCTGAATGCCGGTGGCCGAAAGAAACGCCTGGCCCGCGAGATGAGCGGGACTGCCGATGCCCGGCGTGGCGTAATTCAACTCACCCGGTTTCGCTTTCGCGGCGGCGACGAGTTCGGTTACCGCGGTGAAGCGCGATCCCGCGGGCACGATCAGAATCAGTTCCGTCGCGGACAGCGTAGCCACCGGCGTGAAATCGGTGTCGGGATCGAACGCGAGCTTGCCCAGCAGCGGTTTCAACATCACGTGCTGGACGGACGCGTTGAGCAGCGTGTAGCCATCGGCGCTCGCTTTGGCGACGACGGCGGTGCCGATCACCGAGTTCGCGCCGGGTCGATTCTCGATGATCACGGGCTGGTTCAGTCGCGCCGCGAGTTTTTGACCGAGATGGCGCGCGAACAGATCGGGCGACGTGCCCGCCGGCAGCGGCACGACGATGCGGATCGGACGCTCGGGCCACGCCGCGTGCGCGCTGAGAATTGCATACGGAAGCGCCGAACAGCCGGCTATGCACGCGGCAATCCATTTCGATGCGATCATGAAAGTTGCGGCTGAGATTGACTGCGGTTTGAATTGTTGCTTCGAGTGTAGTCGAGCATATAAACCGCCGCAACCGCGCACCCGGTCCTGAATACCGCGATAATCACCGCATGAAGAATACTTTCCGCGCGCTCGCCGGGCGCGATTTCCGCTTGTATTTCCTCGGCCAGTGCGTTTCGCTGATCGGCACGTGGGTGCAGCAGGTCGCGTTCGGCTGGATCGCTTACCGGGTGACGGGCTCCGCGTTCATGCTGGGGCTGGTCGCGTTCTCGGGCCAGATTCCCTCGCTCGTGCTGTCGCCGTTCAGCGGCCCGCTGGCCGACCGGTTCGGCCGGCGCACCGTGCTGGTCGTCATCCAGGTCGTGCAGATGGCGCTGGCGGCATTGCTCGCCGTGCTCGTGATGCTCGGCGATGTTTCAGTATGGGTGCTGGTCGTCTCCTCGCTGGTGCTGGGCGTAACGAGCGCGATCGAAATGCCGGTGCGCCAGGCGTTCACGCCGGATCTCGTGCACGACCGCGCCCTGCTGCATAACGCGATCGCGCTCAACTCCGTGACTTTCAACGCGGCGCGCCTGCTCGGCCCCGCGGTCGCCGGGGTGGTGCTTGCATGGTTCGGCGAGGCGGCGTGCTTTGCGATCAATGCGGCATCCTACGTCGCCACGATCTACACGCTGCTGTCGATCCATCCGACGCCGCCCGTGGCGCGCGCCGTCAAAAAATCGCTCGCCGAAGGCGTGCGTTACCTGCGGCATTTTCCTCCGGCACGCTGGGTGATCGTCACGGTGATCGTCGCGAGCTTCTGCCTCGCGCCGTATACGACGTTCATGCCGGTTTACGCGAAAGACATTTTGAAGGGCGGGCCCGACACGCTTGGCCTGCTGATGGCGTCGAGCGGGCTCGGCGCCTTGTCCGCCGCGCTCTATCTCGCCAACCGCAAGTCCGTCGAGGGACTGGGCATCCGTATGGTCGCCGGTTGCTGCGCCACCGCTGTTGCCTCGATCGCGTTCGCCTACAATCACCTGCTGTGGCTCGCGATCCCGCTGCTCGTCGTCGCTGGTTCAGGCACCATCATCGTCATCACGTCGTGCAACATCCTGCTGCAGTCGATGGTTCCCGACGATCTGCGCAGCAACGTCATGGGGCTGTACACGATGTCGTTCCTCGGCGTGCTGCCGCTGGCGAGCCTTGCGGCCGGCGCGATCGCGCATGCGTCGAGCGTGCCGGTGGTGTTTGTGCTGGCGGGGCTGCTGCTCGCGGCGATGGGTGCAACGCTGTTCCGCAAGTTGCCGGCATTGCGCGCGGCCGCGCACCCCATATTTCGCGAGAAGGGTTTATTGCGGCCTTGAGATTGCGGCAGGAGAGAGCAATGCAGATATCGTTACGTCAATCGGGCATCCACCTATGCGCGTGCGCGGCCGGCTGGGTCGTGGCCGTTGCCGCAATTGCACAGCCCGCGGCGCAGCCGTACCCGACCAAAGCGATCCGTTTGATTGTCGGCTCGTCGGCGGGCGGCGGCGGCGACACGTTCGCGCGCGTCACGGCGCAGGCGCTCAGCAATGTGCTCGGCCAGCAGGTAGTGATCGACAACCGGGCGGGCGCGGGCGGCAACATCGGGGCCGATCTCGTCGCGAAAGCGCCGCCCGACGGCTACACGCTGCTGTTCGTCTACACCGGGCACGTGTTGAATCCGAGCTTGTATCCGAAACTGCCGTTCGACACGGTGCGCGATTTCGCGCCGGTCTCGCTGCTTGCGACGAACGAGAGTTTTCTGCTCGTCAATCCCACGGTCCCGGCGAAGTCGCTCGCCGAGCTGATTGCTCTCGCCAAAAAGAGTCCGGGAAAATATACGATAGGCGCGTTGCCGAGCAGCGCGCAGCACCTGGGCAGCGAGCTCTTCAAGCTGCGCGCAGGCATCGATCTTCTGTTCATCCCGTACAAAGGCAACGGCCCGGCGCTGACCGATCTGCTGGGCGGCCAGCTCGACACTGCGTTCAACACCGTTGCGATCACGCTGCCGCTGGTGCAGAGCGGAAAGTTGCGCGCGCTCGCGGTGGCGGGCGAGCGCCGCTCAAGGCTCGCGCCCGACGTGCCGACGATGATAGAGGCAGGCCTGCCGGGTTTCGCATTTTCCGGCTGGTACGGCATTGTCGCGCCGGCGCGCACGCCCGATGCCATCGTGAAAAGGTTGAGCCAGGCGCTCGTGCAAATAATGAAAACGCCGGACATCGTCGAGCGCATGGCCGCGATGGGCAACGAGCCGGTCGGCAACACGCCGGCGGAATTCGACAAGTTCATCCGCGATGAAATCCCGAAGTGGGGTAAAGTCATCCGGGACGCGAAGATCACGCTGGCGCCTTGAGGCAACGGTAACCGCTACAATTGCAGCAGAAATTTCGCAAGGAGGAGATCATGGTGGTTAAAAAATTGATTCCGTTCGCGTGCGCCGCGGCGTTAGCCGCGTCGCCTGCGTTCGCCGCCGATGCCTTTCCGACGAAGCCGGTGCGCATCGTCGTGCCGTTCGCCGCTGGCGGCGGCGTCGACCTGACCGCGCGCATCCTCGCGCAGAAACTCACCGAGCGCATCGGACAGTCGGTCATCGTCGACAACCGGGTCGGTGCGAGCGGGATCATCGGCACCGAATACGTCGCCAAGTCGAACCCCGACGGCTACACGCTGCTGGTCGGCTCGCAAACCTCGCAGGCGGTGGTGCCCGCGATGTACGGCAAGCTGAATTACGATACGGTGCGCGATTTCGTCGGCGTGACGGAGATCGCGGTGTCGCCGCTCGTGATCGTGATCCATCCGTCGCTGCCGATAAAATCCGTCAAGGACCTGATCGCGCTTGCCAAGGCGCGTCCCGGACAGCTCACGTTCGGCGCCGCGTCGGGCGGCACGCCGCACATGGCCGGCGAGCTTTTCAAGCTGGCGGCGAAAGTCGATTTGCTGTTCATCCCCTATAAAGGCGAGGGTCCGGCGATTGCCGACGCGCTGGGCGGACAGATCTCGATGGTGTTCTCGAATCTGCCCGTCGGCATGCCGCAGGCGCAAAGCGGGCGGCTGCGCGCGTTGGCGGTCACGAGCAAGCAGCGCGTGGCCACGGCGCCTGACGTGCCTACCGTCGCCGAGTCCGGCTTGCCCGGTTACGAAGCGAGCACGTGGTTCGGGCTCTTCGCGCCGTCGGCGACGCCGCGCGACGTCGTCGCGAAACTAAATAGCGAATCGGTTGCCGCGCTGAACGGCGCCGACGTCAAAGAGCGCATGGCGGGGCAGGGGCTCTTTGTCGTCGCGAATTCGACCGAGCAGTTCGCGGAATTCCTGAAAATGGAAATTCCGAAGTGGGCGAAGATAGTGAAGGAAGCGGGCGTTAAACCGCAATAAGACCGCCGTGACGCGGCGGCTGCATCAAGTCGCGGAACTCTACTGAGGAGAGTACATGAGGCGATGCTTCGCAATGGGTTTTGCCGCGTGGTGCGCGGCGGCGGGCAGCATAACTTCGGCGCAGAGTGCCGAGCCCGCGGATTCCGCTCCCGGCTATCCCGCGCGTCCGATCCGCATGATCGTGCCATTCCCGCCCGGCGGCAGCAACGACATCATGGGCCGCTATTTCGGCAACTACCTAACCGAGCGCCTGGGCCGCCAGGTGGTCATGGACAACCGCGCCGGCGCCGACGGCATCATCGGCACCGAAATCGTGGCGCGCTCGCAACCGGACGGGTACACGCTGCTCGTCGCGTCCGCGGCTCACGCCGTCAACGGCGGCACGCGCAAGCTGCCGTACGATCCGCTCGATTCGTTCGCGTGGATTGGCATGCTGGGATTGGGTCCGAGTGTGCTGTCAGTACATGCCGGCGTGCCGGCGACCTCGGTCCGCGAATTGATCGCGCACGGCAAGGCCAACCCGGGAAAACTCGTCCTCTCGACGTCCGGCGGGTACGCGCAATTCAGCGCCGAGCTGTTCCATCACATGTCGGGCATGAAACTGATCGTCGTCGTCTATAAGGGAGGTTTCCCCGCGCTGCTCGACGCGATGGCGGGGCAGGCGCAGATCAATATCGGTTCGCTGATCCAGACGCTGCCGCATATGAATGGCGGAAAGATTCGTGCGCTTGCCACGACCGGTTCCCGGCGGTCCGCCGCGGCGCCCGACCTGCCGACGATCGCCGAGGCGGGTGTGCCGGGTTATGAAGCGAACAACTGGTGGGCGGTCGGCGCGCCCGCCGGAACTGCTCCCGGCATCATCACCAAGCTCAACCGGGAAATTGCGCGCTACTCGAAACTGCCGGAAACGACGAAGCGCTACGAGGCCGAAGGCGTCGAAGCGGACGTGCGCACGCCTGATGAAGTGCGCAAATTGCTGCCGGTCGAGATGGCGAAGTGGGCGAACGTCGCGAAGATCGCGAATATCCGTTCGCAGTAAGCGGCAGCGCTTCTTCTAATTGCTCCGATAACCACACCAAGGAAAAACCATGGCCCAGCCTGTCGATCCGAACGAAGTAATGATGACCGGCGAGAATTCCTTCATCCGCCTCTCCGCCGATGGCGGCAAGACGCATACGTCGCGCGTGAGCCACTGGCGCGTGCTGTGGTGTCCCGCCGGCGCGGGCCACGCGATGTTTGTGCAATCGCCGCTGATCGAGAACCGCGTGCAGGTCTACAGCGACAACCTGGCGGTCGCGCGCTGGCTGCAGCGCACGATCGAGACGCTGCTGTACCCGCCGTTCGCGGACGTTGCGCTGCCGGTTTTTGCCGCGCAGTTCGCGCGCTCAGGCGATCCGCACTCGGCGGCCGTGGAAACGGTCGATTCGGCGCTCGACAGCATCGTGCTGACCTGGCACGACTGCATCGAGCCGTTCGTGCTCACGATGGCGCCGGGCATGGGCAACCGGCCGATCGGCGTATTCAGCACATTTTTTCCCGCCAAATGCGCGCAGATCGAAATGAACGGACGCTTCGCGCCGCATGCAACCTGGCTGGAAATGCGCGGCGACCGTCAGTCGTCGAGCGCGTGTCTCGCGCTGTCGGAAACCTGGGTTAAACCGCGCGGGTAGTCGAATGGCCGCTCGAGGCGGCGCAATTGGCAGCCGCCTGATCGGTTTTGAGCGCTACAGGTCGGGCGACAGTTTCATCGCGCAGTGCATGCGGCCGCAGGTGTCGACGCCCTCGGAACTCGGGCTGCGGATCAGTTTCTTCAGCGTGTTGTTCATCGGCATCAGCAGGTTCACGTTGCGGGGCGGAATCGGCGACTCGAACCAGCGCGCGTAGATCTTGTTGATCTCGCCGCTCTTGAATAGCGCGACGATCGCATCGTCCGCGAGCTTCTTGAACGCCGGGTCGTCCTTGCGCAGCATGATCGCGTATGGCTCGTCGGTCAGGAATTCGCCGACGACGGCGTACTCGGCCGGATTGGTTGCGCTGGCGCGCATCGTGTAGAGCAGCACGTCGTCCATCGGGAACGCCACCGCGGTGCCTTTTTCGACCGCCGCCAGCGCATCGCGATGATCTCTGACCTGCACGAATTTCATGCCCAGCGATTCCTGCAGGTTGTAATCCTTGATCGCGCGCTCGTTTGTCGTGCCCGTGGTGACAACCACCGTTTTGCCTTTGAGGTCCTTGTAGCTGCGCACCAGCGACGACGGTTTCACGAGCAGGCGCGTGCCCGTAAAGAAAGTCGTGACGACGAATGCGACCTGCTTCTGGCGCTCGATGCTGTTGGTCGACGAGCCGCACTCCAGGTCGATATCGCCTGCCATCAGCATCTGCATGCGCACCTGCGGGGTCACCTTGGTCATGGTGACCGCGAGGTCCGGCATCTTGAGCTGGGCTTTTACCGCATCGACGATTTTCATGCAGAGATCGATCGAGTAGCCGATGTACTGCTGCTTCGCGTCGAGGTACGAAAACGGATCGGCCCCTTCGCGCACGCCCAGCACTATGGCCTTCTTGGTGCTGATTTTCTTGAGCGTGGCGCTCTCCTGCGCGGCTGCTGGCGCGATGCCGAACACGCCCACTGCTGCGGCCAGTATCCATGCTGAAAAAGTACGCATTCCCGTTCTCCCGTTTTTATAAAGCCCCGCCGCGGCCCCAGGCTGGTCAGCGGTCATACCAATATGATACTGGCTTCTTTGCGTTGGGTGTTTGCCTGACCGCACTGCCACCAAGGCAGCGCGCAGCTTTTGCCTGGAGCGTGGGATTTTTCCCCCGGGACGGCCCTACCTGCAGGCACGGCAAGGCGACTGAAGCCTAATACTCGTTGAACATCCGCCTGATCGTGGCCACGTCACTCGTCGTGGCAAGCGCCAGCATCAGCAGGATACGGGCTTTTTGCGGGCTCAAGTTGTCCGCGGCGACGATACCGAGCCGGTCGAATTCCGCGCGGGCGAGCACGCGGCCGTTGGCGACGCGGGTCGAGCGGACGAATACCGTACCGCGCGATTCCGCGACGCTTTTCCTGACCGTTTCCTTTTCGCGGTCGGACAGCGAGCCCGCGCCGGTCGCTGCGAAAACAATCCCGCGCGCGCCGGCGGCCTGCAGTGCTTCGACGAGCAGCGGCGCATTCGACTCGACGGCCGAGTAAACGATTTCGACGGCGGGAAGCGCCGGGATAGCGCGCAAATCGAACTCCGAATTCACCGTGTGGCGTTTCACCGGCGAGCGGTAGTACGCGACTTTGTCCGGATCGACGTAGCCCAGAAAGCCCAGCTCGCCGGAGCGGAACGTTTCCACGCGGTAGGTGTTGCTCTTGGTCACGTCGCGCGCCGCGTTGATTTCGTCGTTGAGCATGACGAGCACGCCGCGGCCGCGCGAATCCGGGCTTGCCGCGGTGCGCACGGCATTCAGGAGATTCAGCGGCCCGTCCGCGCCCAGCGCCGTCGCCGGGCGTTGCGAGCCGACGAGCACGACGGGACGGTCGTGCCTGACCGTGAGATTGAGAAAGTAGGCGGTCTCTTCGATCGTGCTCGTGCCGTGCGTGATGACGATGCCGGCGATGCCGGCGTCCTCCGCGAACAATGCATTGATGCGGTCGGCGAGCGTGCGCCACACGGCCATCGTCATGTTGGAGCTGCCGATGTTGGCGATCTGCTCGACGCTTACGCGCGCGAATTGCCTGATCTCGGGCACCGCTTCGACAAGGTCTTCGCCTTTGAGCGAGCCGGCTTTGTATTCCGCGAGGTTCATCGTCGAATCGCCGCGGCCGGCGATGGTGCCGCCCGTCGACAGAACCACTACGCGCGGAAGCTCTGCATCGCTCATTTCGACGACTCCTGCGGCACGACGCCGACGGGTAATTGCATGCAATGCCGCGCGATGTCGCCGGGCCGCGTCAGCCATACGCGCTCCTGGTCCTTGTGCGCGAGGCAATGCTTGAGTGCCTTGCGGATCGCGCGCAGGCGGAACGGTTGCCCCGCAATATAAGCATGCAACCCCAACGCGAAGACGAGCGGTTGTTGCTCGGACTGCGCGAGCATCACTTCGAACTGGTTGACGATCATGTCGCCGAATTCGCGCGCGGCGTGGCGGCGATGCAGCAAGGCGGTGACGTCGTTCAATTCGAGCGGGTAGGGCACCGACAGCAGCGGACCCGTGCGCGTCGTCATCCAGAACGGCTGATCGTCTGCCGGCCAGTCGAGCACGTAGTCGTAGCCGGCCTCCTTGAGCAGATCGACCGTCACACGCGATTCGCCGAAGCCGGGACCCAGCCAGCCCGCGGGCGGTTTGCCCGCTGCAGCGATTGCATCCGTCGCTTCGCGGATCAGATGCGCTTCGTCGACTTCCCATAGGTCGTTCTGAAGTTCGGCACTCGTGCGGCCGTGCGCGATGATTTCGTCGCCGCGTTCGCACAGGCGCGCCATCATTTCGGGGCGCTCGCGGTACAGCAGTCCGTTCACTGCATGGGCGAGCGGCAGCTTCAATTCGTCGAGCGTTTCGACAAGGTTCCACAAGCCCACGCGCTGGCCGTAATCGCGCCACCCGAAGTTGCGCTGCGTCTGCGGTGCGCCCAGCGTGGAAATATCCTCGCCGAGGCCGGCGCCGAACGCGAAGTGCTCGACGCTCACCGCAATGTAGAACGCGAGCCGCTTACCGCCGGGCCAACTGTAATCGGCGCGCCTGCCGATCGCCGAGTATGGATAACGATGGTGTTCGGGCAGCTTCATCACGGGACGACGCCGGCCGGCAGTGCCGCGCAATGATCCGCAATCTTTCCGGGCAGCGTGAACCACACGCGGTCGCGCTGCGGATGAGTCGCGACGTGCTTCAGCGCTTTGGCGAGCAGGCCCAGGCGGAACGGCTGGCCCATCGTCATCGGATGCAGCGCGACTGTGCAGACGAGCGGCCTATCCGAGCATTGCTCGATCATCTCGTCGAACTGATCGACGATCATGTCGGCGAAATCGCCCGCGGTCTGCTGGCGAAAGAGCAGCGTGACAGAATCGTTGACTTCGAGCGGGTAGGGCACGCACAGGATGCGCCCCTTGCGCGCCTTCATCCAGAACGGCTGGTCGTCGCAGCACCAGTCCATCAGAAATTTATAGCCGGCTTCCTGCAGCACGTCGATGGTGACCGGCGTGTGCGACATGCCCGCGCCCATCCAGCCGTACGGACGCCTGCCGTAAAACTTTTCGATCGTGGCCGTCGCTTCCGCGACCATGTGCGCTTCGTCGACCTCCCACAACATCGTATTTTGGCGTTCCGACTGCGTGCGCCCGTGGCCGATGATCTCGTCGCCGCGCGCACGCATGCGCTCGACGATGTCGGGACGGTAGTCGCACATCAGGCTCGAGAGATTGTGCGCGGCCGGCAGCTTCAGTTCGTCCAGGAGATCGAAGAGCCGCCAGATGCCGACGCGGTGGCCGTAATCGCGCCATGCGTAGTTGCGCTGAGTCTGGCGGCCCGCGGCTCCAAACGCGGGATCGGAACCCGCGCCCGCGCCGAACGCAAAGTATTCGACGTTGGTGCCGATGTAGAACGCGAGCCGCTTGCCGCCGGGCCAGTCGTAGACCGGCCGGCGATCGATCATCGAATAGTCGTAGCGGTGATGAGTGGGAAGCATGGTGCAGGCCGCGGTATCGGTCAGTCGATTTTCGCGCCCGATTCCTTGATCACCTTGCTCCACTTCGCCATCTCGTTTTTGAAAAACGCGGCGAGCTCTTCAGGCTTGTTGCCGACGACGTCGCAGCCGAGGTTGGTGAGCTTCTCGCGCATGTCCGGCGACTGCAGCGACTTGACGATCTCGGCATTGAGCCGGTTGATCACGGGTTGCGGCGTGCCCCCGGTCGCGAACACCGCGAACCACGTGCTCGCTTCGAATCCGGGCACGCCGGCTTCTATCATCGTCGGCACTGCCGGCAGCTGCGTGTTGCGGCGCTTGGTCGTGATCGCGAGCGGCCGCATCTTGCCGGCCTTGATATACGGCATGCCGCCGGCGATATCGGTGAACGTCAGGTTCAGCACGCCGCTCATGAGGTCGATCAGCGCGGGGCCGTTGCCTTTGTACGGCACGTGCACCATTTTCACGCCCGTCGCGCTCTTGAACATCTCGCCGACGAGATGGCCGATGCCGCCATTGCCCGACGAACCGAAATTGAGTTTGTCCGGTTGCGCCTTCGCGAGAGCGATCAACTCCTTCACGGTTTTAGTCGGCATCGACGGATGCACGACGAGCGCGATCGGAATCTCGGCCACGAGCGTGACCGGCGCGAAGCCCGCGACGGGGTCGTAATTGAGCTTTCCATACAGCGCCTGATTGCTCGCGAGCGCGGGCGTTGCCATCAGCAGCGTGTAACCGTCCGGCGCCGCCTTCGCGACGATCTCGTTGCCGACGTTGCTGCCCGCGCCGGGGCGGTTGTCGACGACGACCGGCTGTCCGAGGGCCGCCCACAGCGGCGGCGCGACGAAGCGCGCAAGTATGTCGGAGGTGCCGCCGGTCGCGAACGGCACGACGAGGCGCAGCGGGTGATCGGGATAGGTTTGCGCGTGGGCGCCCGACACTGCGGCGCCGGCAATCACCAGGGTAACGAGCAGCTGTTTTGGCATGGACGAATTTCAGTTGTATAAAAAGAGGGCGCTCTAATGCAACTGCGATCTGAGGAAATACGAAAGCTACTTCTGCAATCCCAATTCGCCCAACGCGCGGCGATAGCTTTCGACTTCGCGCTCGAGAAAGGCGGGCAGTTCGCGATAACCGACGGGGTCTATCGTCCAGCGATTGAATTCCGCGTCTTTCCTGATCTGCTCGCTTTGCATCACGCTGCTGATCGCCTGCTCCCACGCCGCGGCCTGCGCGGAATCGATGCCTTTCGGCGCAAAAATTGTGTAGAACACGTTGGCATCGGAGTTGATGCCCTGCTCGCGCAGCGTCGGCACATTCGCGAGTTCGCCTGGATAGCGGCGCGGGCCCGCGACCGCCAGCAGACGGATCTTGCCGGCTTGTGCGAGTTGCCACGCGCTGCCCGGACTTTGCACGCCGACGTCGAGATGGCCGCCGGCAACTTGAATCGCGGTATTCGCGCCAGAGGTGTAGACGACCGTCGTCAGCTTGCGCGCATCGGCGCCGGCCGCGCGCGCGAGCATCGCAATTGAAATGTGCAGCGGGTTGCCGGTCGCGGTGGAAAACCCAAAAGAAACCGAGCCCGGGTCCTGCTTCAGGCGATTGATGATGTCCTGCGCCGTGCGAATCGCGGAATCGTTTCTGACGAAATAGACCTGGTACTCGTCGAGCATCTTGATGATAGGCGTCACGTCGCGATGCGTGACCTTGCTTTCTCCCGCCGCGACACTGGTAAGCCAGCTCGACGACGCGAGCCCGAGGAAGTGCGGATTGCCGTCATGGCTCGCGAGATAGCTGAACGCGATCGCCTGTCCGCCGCCGGGTTTGTTCACGACGACGACCGGGTTCGCGAACTTTGCATCCTGCAGCACGCGCTGCAGCGAGCGCCCGATGCGGTCGTTCGCGCCGCCCGGCGCCGCACCTATGATCAATTCGACGGGACGCTCCGGTTTCCACCCGGCCGGCGCCTGCGCCAGTACGAGAGCCGGCAACGCCATCAGGATGAAACAAGCGTGCCGCATCGAAAGTTTTTGCATGACCGTCCTCATCAGATTCTCGACGCCCGCCACGGCATGCGCTGGCGGTAAGATGCTTCGAATGCTTCGATTTGCGGCAGATGCTCGAGCGTCACGCCGACGTCGTCGAGCCCTTTCAGCAGGCGCTCCTTGCGCGTCGCATCGATCGCGAATTCGTGCCGCGTGCCGTCGGGTGCGATGACCGCCTGCTTCACGAGGTCCACGGTGATTTGCGCGCCCGGGTGCTCCTTCAGCTGGCGCCACAGGTCGCGGACCGCCGCGATCGGCAACACCGCGGGCACGATGCCGTTCTGCAGGCAGTTGCCGACGAACACGTCGCCGAAACTGGGCCCGATCAGTGCGCGCACGCCGAAGTCGAGCACCGCGTAAGCCGCGCCTTCGCGCGACGAACCGCAACCGAAGTCCATGCCCGTCACCAGGATGGCGGCGCCGCGATAAGGCGGTTGGTTGAGAGGGAAGTCCGCGCGCGGCTGATCTTTTTCGTCGAAGCGCAGATCGTGCACGAACGCGTCCGCGTAGTCCGCTACGCCGGGTATGCGGCGTATGCGCATGAAACGTCCCGGCAGAATAACGCCAGTGTCGATTTTCGCGATGTCGAGCGGTGCGGCGACGGCGGTCAGCGTGGTGAAGGGTTTCATCGCTTTATCTTTAGAGCGTGCGCACGTCGGTAAGACGGCCCGTGACCGCGGCCGCGGCGGCCATCGCCGGGCTCATGATGTGCGTCATCGCGCCCGGGCCCTGGCGGCCTTCGAAATTGCGGTTGGTCGTCGACGCCGAGCGCTGGCCGCACGCGAGCAGGTCGCCGTTGGAGCCGCCGCACATCGAGCAGCTCGAGTCGCGCCATTCGAAACCGGCGGACAGGAACACGCGATCGAGGCCCTCGGCTTCGGCCTGCTTTTTCACCGCGGTGGAGCCGGGCACCACCATCGACGGCACCGCGACGCGCCGGCCCTTGACCACCTGCGCCGCGACGCGCAAGTCTTCGATGCGCGCATTGGTGCACGAGCCGATGAACACGCGATTGACCGCAATCGATGAAAGCTGCGTACCGGGTACAAGCTGCATGTATTTGAGCGCGCGCTCGATGCGGCCGCGGCGCTCGGGATCGGCGACCGCCGCAGGATCCGGCACGCGCTCCGTGATCGGCAATGAATCCTCAGGGCTCGTGCCCCAGCTCACCATCGGCGCGAGCGATGCCGCATCGAGCGCGAGTTCGCGGTCGTAATGCGCGCTGTCATCCGACGGCAGCGTGCGCCAGTATTGAAGCGCGCGGTCCCAGTCGGCGCCTTGCGGCATGTATTGCCGCCCGTGCATATAGGCATACGTCGTATCGTCGGGCGCAATCATCCCGATGCGCGCACCGGCTTCGATCGACATGTTGCAGATCGTGAGCCGCGCTTCGATCGACATCGCGCGTATCGTCGCGCCGCAATATTCGACGGCGTGGCCGCTCGCCCCGCCGATGCCGATGCGGGAGATGATCGCGAGCACGATGTCCTTCGCGGTCACGTGCGGACCGGGGGTGCCATCGATGGTAATGCGCATCTGGAGCGGTTTGCGCTGCCATAGCGTCTGCGTCGAGAACACGTGGCGCAGCTGGTTCGAGTGGCCGATCGGCATCGCGAGCGTACCCAGAGCACCCTGGGTCGCGGTGTGCGAATCGGGGCACGTAATCAGCAGGCCCGGCTGCGTGAGCCCGAGCTCAGGCGCGATCACGTGGGTGATGCCCTGGCGCGGATCGTCCGGCCCGATGTGCTCGATGCCGAACTCGCGCGTGTTCTCGGCGAGCCACTCGACGACGTTGCGGATCGCGGGGTTGGGAATGGCCGCGACGCCCGAGCTGCGATTGAGGCTCGGCAGGTAATGATCGGTGACGGCCAGGGTCAATTTCGGCTTGCGCAGGCGCCGGCCTTCCGCGCGCATCGCATCGAACGCCATGAACGTGCCACCTTCGTGGACGAGATTCAGATCGACGTACAGCAGATCTTCGCCGCCCGGCTGCGACACGATCGTGTGCTCAGCCCAGATCTTGTCCAGCATCGTGCGCGATTCGCGCGCAGCGGCCGCGTTCATTGACGATTTCTCCACCGATGAGTTGCGTCGCGACTATAGCATGGCGGCGCGGCGCGCCTCGCCGCGGCCGATGGGAAAAATATCGCAACCTGCGGCATACTTGGATCTCGCCGTAAAAGATTCGAGCAAGGAGGAGGCTATGGCCTCGCAACTGCAAGTGCGCGACAAATCCGCGTGGATGGGGCGCGACTTTCGCGACGATGATGCGTGGATAGTGACGCTGACCGACCGCCAGGTCGCCGAATTGAGCGCAGCGGCGGGCCAGTGCGTCGCGCGCGGCCTCGGCGTCACGCAAGTCACGCGCGAGGACTTCAGGCTCGCATCGATGGCGCCGCTGATCGAGGCGTGGGCAGAGGAGATCAACAACGGCCGTGGTTTTCTGCTCGTGAAAGGCCTGCCGGCGGCCAAGTTGGGCGATGCGCAAGTGCGCACAATCTTCTGGGGCATCGGCCTTTACATGGGCTCGCCGATATCGCAGAACTCGTACGGCGAGATGCTGGGCGAGGTGTACGACGAGGGCGTCAAGATGGGCACGGGCCGCGTGCGCGGCTACCGTACGAACCAGCGGCTGATGTTTCACACCGACCGCTGCGACATCGTCGGCCTCATGTGCCAGCGCACGGCGAAAAGCGGCGGTCTCTCGAGCATCGTGAGCTCGACGCGGATCTACAACGAAATCGCCGCCAACCATCCGGATTACCTCGCGCCGCTCGAGCACGGCTACATTCACGCGACCATGGAAGAGGGCGGCGCGTTCACCACGTATCGCATGCCGGTGTACAGCGTGAAGGACGCCACGGTCAGCTGCCGCATCCTGCGCAACACGATCGAAAACGCACGCAAGATGGGCCATGCCCAATACACCGAGCTCGAAACCAAGGCGCTCGAATACATGGATTCGCTGACCAACGACGCGGACATGCGGCTCGACATGGAACTCGAGCAGGGCGACATGCAGTTCATCAACAATTACACGACGCTGCATGCGCGCACCGCGTTCGAGGATTTTCCCGAGCCGGAGCGCAAACGCCACATGGTGCGGCTGTGGCTGAAAGCGTTCGGCAAGCGCCGGGTCGTCGACAAGGAACTCTTCAAGGATTACGACGGAGTAGAGAAAACGCTCACCCGGACCCCTGGCGCAGCCACGGGATGAAGTCACACCGCCTGTGGTTGATTGCGTTATGCGCGCTTTGCGCAGTTGCACACGCGCAGCCGTATCCGAACCGCACGATCCGCATGGTCTCACCTTATGCGCCCGGCGGCGGCACGGACCACTTCGCCCGCATCATCGGACAAAAACTTTCCGAGGCGCTGGGCGTGAGCGTGGTCACCGACAATCGTCCGGGCGCCGGTGGAGTGATAGGCGCCGATGTCGTTGCGAAATCGATGCCCGACGGTTACACCCTATTGATGTCGTCGCCGTCGCCGCTGGTGGTGTCGCCGCATTTATTGAAGAGCATGCCGTACGACCCGCAGAAAGATTTGGCGCCCGTCGTCTGGATCGCCGCCGTGCCCGCGCTGATGGTCGTTCATCCGTCGATTCCGGCAAAGACGGTCCCTGAATTCATCAAGCTCGCGAAATCGAAACCGGGACAGTTGACGTATTCATCGTCCGGCAACGGCGGCACCGGCCATCTTGCCGGTGCGCTCTGTTCGATCTGGGCGCCGGCACGAAGATGATCCATGTGCCTTACAAGGGCACCGGTCCCGCGACGACTGCGTTGGTGGCGGGTGAAGTGACGTTGAGTTTCGGTGAATCGATCGCGCTGCTGCCGCACATTAAATCCGGCCGCCTGCGCGCGTTGGCTGTTACGACGCTCAAGCGATTTCCCATCCTGCCCGATCTGCCGACGGTGGCCGAGACGATACCCGGCTATACCGCAGGCCCGTGGTACGGCATTCTCGTGCCCGCAAAAACGCCTGCCGACATCATCGCGAAGCTGAACGGCGCCGTCGGCAATATTCTGCGCATGCCCGACATCCAGGCGAACCTCGCGAATGCGGGTGCGGAAGCGAAAGGCGGGAGTCCAGCGGACCTTGCGAATCAGATAAAAGAAGAGAGCGAGAGATGGGGAAGGGTTATTCGCGAAGCGAAGATTCAGGTTGAATGAGCTGACGTGTTTAGTTGCTGTCTTATCGGCTCATCGGCAGTTAACAGAAGACCCATCCCCACCTCACTCCTGCTCCTTGAAGGAGAGGATGGGAAGTGCGCTGCGCGGTGTAACGAGGCCTGCTACACTTTCGCATGTCCCGAAAAATGCCTTAACGCGAATCACTTTCGCATTCGCGTGCCTGCTCCTGGGCTTTGGCGCGAGCGCACAAACCTACCCGCAACGTCCGATCCGCTTCGTGATCCCGTACGCGCCCGGCGGCAACACCGACATGATCGGTCGCGTGCTCGGCGCCAAGCTTACCGAGAGCATGGGACAGACGATAGTCGTCGAGAACCGCGGCGGGGCGGCGACGCTGATAGGCGCGGAGAACGTCGCGAAGTCGCCAGCCGATGGCTATTCGATGCTGCTCGCGACCAGCACGACGCTCGCGATCAATCCGCATCTGTACAAGACGCTTCCGTACGATCCGCTCAAGGATTTCACGCCGGTGATACTCGTCGCGCGCATCCCGATGGTGCTCGTCGTGCATCCGGCACTGCCGGTGAAGAACGCGAGAGAACTGATTGCGCTCGCCAAAGCGAAGCCCGATCAACTCTCCTACGCGACGCAAGGAGTCGGCAGCCCGGCGGATATGGCTATGTTGCTGTTCGCGGAGGCAACCGGCATCAAGGCGATTCCGGTACCGTATAAGGGCGGTGCACCGGGCATGATCGACCTGCTGGCCGGCAACGTCACGATGATGTTCGACAACGGCACGGTCGCCTACGTGAAGTCGGGCAAGCTGCGCGCGCTCGTGCAAACGGGTGAAAAGCGCCTCGCGAATCAACCCGACATACCGACCGCGGTGGAGCTCGGTTTCAAGAATTGCGTGTTCTATCCGTGGCAGGGCGTGGTGGTGCCGGCGAAGACGCCGCCCGAAATCGTCGCAGGCTGCAGTCGGAACTGCGCAAGGCGCTGCAGCAGCCCGACGTGCGCGAACGCATCACGTTTGACGGCGCGGAAGTGATCGCAGGCACCTCGACGGAGTTCGGTGAGTACATCAAGTCGGAGCTCAACCGGTTCGGCAGGATCATTCGCGCTACGGGCGTTCAGCCGCAGTAGACGAACCGTACATTTAATCCGTCACACCGGCTGCAAGCCGGTGTCCAGATGTTCGAAACGCCTGGATTCCGGCCATGCGCCGGAATGACAGTGAAAGAGGAGCTCTCCATTGCAAATCGCCATCGACGTTCATTCGCATATGCTGTGCCAGGAATGGCTGGACCTTTTCAAGTCGAACTGCGGCTCGCGCTTCACGATCCAGAAAGTCGTCGGCGGCGCGGAGGTCATACATTACGACGGCGTTGCGTTCATGACGCCGCAGCCGACGATGTTCGACTATCCGGCGCGGCTTGCCGCCATGGACAAGGCGGGTGTGGGCATGGCGATCCTGTCGCTGACCGGCCCGAACGTCTATTGGGGTGACGCGAAGGCGAGCGCGAGCGCCGCGCGCGCGATCAACGACAGCTTTGCCGAGGCGAGCGGCAAGTATCCGACGCGCATCAAGTGGATGGCGTCGTTGCCGATGCAATATCCCGATCACGCGTTGGCCGAGCTCGAGCGCGCGACCAACAAGGGTGCGGTCGGCGTCGTCGTGCTTGCCAATGTCGGCGGCGCGTCGCTGACGGACGAGCTGTTCGCGCCGGTGTGGAAAGAGATCGATCGCCGCGAATTGCCCGTGTTCGTTCATCCGACGGTGCCGTGCGGCTGCGGCGAGATGGACATGCAGGTGTTTCAATTGAGCGCGTCGGTCGGCTTTACGTTCGATACGACGCTCGCCGTATCGCGCATGATCTACGACGGCTTCTTCGACCGCTTTCCGAACATCAAGCTCATATCACCGCGCACGGCGGCGGCGCGCTGCCATTTCTTGCGGCGCGGCTCGACCGCTGCCACGAAGTGGTCGCCGCATGCCGCACCAAGATCAAGCAGGCGCCGAGCTCGTACCTGAAACACATTTACGCGGACTCGGTCGTCTATTCGAGCAACGCGCTGCGCGACAGCCTCGAAACGTTCGGTGACGGGCATGTGCTCTATGGAACCGATTTTCCGCATAACATCGCGGACATGGCTGGCACGCTCGCGCGCATCGACCAGCTCGCGCCGGCCGTGCGTGACAATGTGCGCGGGGCGAACGCGCAGCGCGTATTCAAGCTCTGACGAAGGAAATCCACACAGGGGGTTGCAGCGATGCCGAAGCTGGATTTGTTGTGCCGCAACGCGACGGCGTTCGCGCCGGACGGCAGTATCGACGAAAATGCGTATCGCAAGCTGCTGCAGCGCCTGATCGAGCAGAACATCGGCCTCTATCTCGCCAGCGCGGGTTCCGGCGAGAGTTGCGCGATGTCGGACGACGAGTTGCGGCTCGTCTACCGCGTAGGCGTCGAGATGGGCAAGGGCAAGGTGCAGGTAAACGGCAATCCGCCCGAACAACCGACGGTGCGCGAAACGCTGCATCACATCAAGCTCGCAATCGAAGGCGGCGTCGAGATCGTCAACATCTACGGCCCCGCTGGCTGGCACTCTTACCGGCCGACGGACGAAGAGTTCAGCAGTTTCTTCGATGAACTGCTGAAGGACGTCAAACATCCGGTGGCGCTCGCGCCGAACACGACGGTCGGTTATGCGCCGAGCGCGGAAATGATTGCGAGCCTCTGCCACAAGTATTCGCAGGTCGAAGCGGTGCATCTCGTCAGCCAGACGGAGGACTACTTCATCGAGCTGAAAGACCGGCTGAAGCGCGACGTCCCGTTGTATGCGCCGTTCAACGGCTCGCTCAACATGCTGTTGCTCGGCGCCAACGGCGTGATCGGCGGCGAGCAGAACATGCTGCCGAAGACTTTCCGCCGCTACCTGGATCTTTACGAGAGCGGCAAGGTCGTCGAGGCGGCGCAGGTCTATGCGGATCTCAAGCGCTTCATGCGCTACATCACGAAGTGGCGCGGTGCGTTTCCGCGTCCGATCAAGATGATGATGAAAGTATTCAGGCAGCCGGGCTGGACGCTGCGCGGGCCGTACAAGATGCCGCCCGACGACGAGCTGCAGAAATTCACCGAGGGCCTGTTGAAGTTGCGCATAGCCGAGATCGACGAGATGGCGCGCGCGGCGGGCTTGAAAGTCACCGTCTGATCGCTATGGGTCGTTCGATTCGACTTGCAGCTACGGCAATCGCGCTGATCGCCGCATCCGCAAGCGCGCAGGATTTTCCCGCGCGCTCGATACGCATGATCGTGCCGATCGGGGCGGGCGGGTCGGCCGATACTATCGCGCGTATCCTCGCCCGCCAGATGAGCGAAAAGATCGGCCAGCAGGTTGTGATCGACAACCGCGCGGGCGGGGCGAGCAATCTGGGCACCAGCCTCGCCGCCAAATCGCCACCGGACGGTTACACCGTGCTGTTTGCCAGCACTACATTCGCGATCAACGTCAGCCTCTACAAAGCGGCGCTGCCGTATAACGCGACGCAGGACTTCGCGCCGATATCCCTGATCGCGAAAACCACGCAGGTCGTTACGGCGCATCCCTCCGTTCCCGCGCGCAATCTCAAAGAACTCATTGCGCTGGCGAAAGCGCATCCGGGCAAACTCACCTACGGCACGGGCGGCAGCGGCACGCCCAACCATCTCGTCGCCGAACTCATCAAAACGGAAGCGAAGATAGACATCCTGCACGTCCCGTTCAAAGGCGGTTCGGCGCCGGTGGTCGCGCTGCTCGCGGGGCAGATCGATCTTTTTCTGTCGGCACCGACGTCCGTGCTGGCTTATATCAAGGACAAGCGGCTGCGCGCGCTCGCGGTCTCCACCGCGAAACGCTCGCCGGTGCTGCCCGATACGCCGACGATCAGCGAGTCGGGACTGCCCGGGTTCGACGTGGCGACCTGGTATTGCCTGCTCGCGCCGGCCGGCACGCCCGCGCCCATCGTCGACAAGCTGCGCACGGCGCTCATCCGCGCGATGGAAACGCCCGAAGTGCTGCAGCGGCTCGCCGACGAAGGCGCGAATCTCGAATCGTCGACCTCGGCCGAACTCGGCGTATTCCTGCGCGGCGAAATCATGAAATGGGAGAAGGCGGTCAAAATCTCGGGCGCGAAAATCGACTGACGGGCAACGGGAAAATTCGCTGCACGGCCAAATTATGACCCCGCCGCGGCCGCGATCAGCCGGCCAACTGTGCTAAATTTGTTGCGCGCATTCCTGATGGGAGGAACCGTATGGAGCTATTTCACGGACCAGCGTCAACGCTGTGGATTTTGCCGATACTGGCGCTCGCCATAGCCATCGAGGCATTTTTCTACAAACGGGCCAAAGGCAAGTCGTATCCATGGAAGGAAAGCGGGCTCTCGCTGGTGATCGCGATCGGCCACAACGGCGCCGGCTTCGTCAACCACGTGGTGATCATTACGCTCCTGGGCGGTCTCGCGTGGAACTATCGCGTGGCGACCGTGCCGATGGATGCATGGTGGGCATGGCCGCTGCTCTTCATCCTCGAGGAGTTCGCTTACTACTGGTATCACCGCTGCGCGCATCGCGTGCGCTTCATGTGGTCCACGCACAGCGTGCACCACTCGCCGCAGGAGTTGACGCTTGCGTCCGCCTACCGGCTCGCCTGGACGCCGGTACTTTCCGCGACGTGGATCTTCTTCCTGCCGCTCGTGCTGATCGGCTTTCATCCGGCCGCCGTATTCGGGTTGCTGGCGGCGAGCCTGCTCTATCAGTTCTGGCTGCATTCGACGCTGATCCCGAAACTCGGCCCGCTGGAGTGGGTGTTCAACACGCCGTCGGCCCACCGCGTGCATCATGCGAGCAACCCGGAATACCTCGACATGAACTTCGGCGGCATCCTGATCGTTTTCGACCGCCTGTTCGGTACCTACAAAGAGGAAGACGCGGCGGTGCCGCTCAAGTACGGGCTCGTGCATCCGATCACGACCAACAATCCGCTGAAAATCGTCTACGGCGATTTCATCGCGCTCGCGCGCGAGCTGTGGTCGGCAAGATCGTGGAGCGATCGCTGGGGGATGATTTTCAAGCCGCCGGGCTGGACGCCGGCGGCGGCCAAAGCGTACTGAGTTTTCAGAAGGAAACGGCTTAACCATGGAATTGTCGTCACGCATCATCGAAGCCGCCGATCTCGAAGCGGCGGTCGAAACCTGTTTCGAAAAAAAATGGACCGACGGTCTGCCGGTCGTGCCGCCGACGCGCGGCGCGATCGAGCGCATTCTCAAGCACCTCAAGCGCGATCCCGGGGAAGTCGTCGGCGTGGTGCCGCCGCGCAACGGTGTTGCGACCATCGAAAAAATCGCGATCAACTGCGTGATGGCGGGCTGCAAGCCGGAGTACGTGCCGATCGTGATCGCTGCGGTCGAGGCGGTGCTCGAGGAAGGGTTCAATCTCAATGGCGTGCAGACGACGACGCATGCGTGCGCGCCGCTGATTGTCGTCAGCGGTCCGGCAGTTAAAAAGTTCGGGTTCAACGTCAAGGAAGGTTCCCTCGGCCATGGCTGCCGTGCTGCGGCGACGATCGGGCGTGCGCTGCGCCTCGTGCTGTGGAACATCGGCGGCGGCTTTCCCCGGCGAGCCCTGCAAGACCACCATCGGTCATCCCGGCTATTTCAGCTTTTGCATGGCCGAAGACCAGGACGCGAATCCGTGGGAGGCGCTGCACGTCGAGCGCGGCTTCGAGCCGGACGACACGGTGGTGACGGTGACGGGCGTGACGGCGCCGATGTCGGTTGCCACGGGCTCCGGTTACAGCCCGATCGAAGATGTGCTGTACCTGCTCGCCGATTCGATCGTCACGCTCGGGAGCAACAACATTACCGGCGGCGACATGGTGTACGTGCTCGGGCCGATGACCGCGAAGGCGCTGGGTGACGCGGGCTACACCAAGCAGCAGGTGAAAGAAGGCGTAATGAAGCTCGCCACGCGCCCGGTGCGCGAAGTGAAGTCGCGGCGCTCGATTTCGCCGACGCATCCGATGCACTGGAGCAAGGTGGCCGACGAGCACGACGACGAGGCGCGCGTGCCGTGGGTGCGCGAGCCCGGCAATCTCACCATCGTCGTCAGCGGCGGCTGGGGCTCGGGCGCGGGTTTTTGCGCGCTCTGCGCGGGTTGGGGCGCGTTGGGTGGGTATACGCAGAGTAAAAAAGTCGAATTCCCGAATCCCAATCTTTAGCCACAGAGAAGAGTTCACAGAGAAAAGCAAAAAAAGCATGAGCCAAATATAAGTTTCTAATTTGTTTTCCTCTGTGAACTCTGTGCCCTCTGTGGCTTGCATTTGATTTGGTAGGTTTAGGAGACACGTATGACGATCGAATTGTTCGACCCGGTGGGTGAAGTCGAAGTAGTCGCGCAGAAGCCGCAGCGCATACTCGAAACGCTGAACGGCAAGCGCGTGGGCTGTATTTTCAACCAGCACGTATCGGCGCTCGCGTTCTGGCAGGCGCTGGAAGAAGAAATCGGCAGGACGCTGAACCCCGCGAGCATGACCCGCGTATACAAAACGAACACGTGGGCGCCGGCGCCGCGCGCCGATGCGCTGCGGCTGATCGAGGAAACGGATTTCGCGCTGGTCGGCGTCGGGGCCTGAGGGTCCTGCACCTCCGGCGCCGTGCGCGACGGAATTTTCCTGACCAAGGCGGGACACCCGACCGTCGTGTTCGTGAACGACTTTTTCGAGAAGGCCGCGCGCGCGCAGGCAAAAGCGCTGGGCCTGCCCGAGCTCAAGATATTCGTTTACCCGCAGCACAAAGCGGGCGACTTTGAAGCAGCGGAAGCTGCGAAGGGCGCGCAGGCTGCGCGCGAGTTAAGGCGCTGGCTCGAAACCGGCGGATGATGCGCTAGACGCGTAACCGGTGCGCCGCTGCGCCGGTGCCAGCCGCTCAGTGCAGCAGCAGGGAGTGGCTGCCCACGGCCTTGAGCAGTTCCGCCTCCTCGACCGGCTTCACCAGGTGCAGATCGAAACCCGCCTCGCGCGACACCGCCTCGTCTTCGGTCTTGCCCCAGCCGGTGATGGCGATAATCAGCACGCGCGGCGAGCGGTTGCGCTGGCGCAGCCGGCGCGCCACTTCCAGGCCGTTCATGCCGGGCATGCCGATATCGAGCAAAACGATTTCGGGACGGAATCCTTCGAACGCCTTGATCGCCTCGGTCCCGTCGTGGACCTCCAGCACGTCGTGCCCGTATTTCTTGAGCAGAGACGACAGCGCGACAGCCGCATCGACATTGTCATCGACGATCAGGATGCGGCGCTTGGCCGGGCTGCGCTCGACCTCAGCCAAGGCGCTCAGCCTGACCGGGGATTTTTTCGCCGATGAATCGGTAATCAACTCCGGTGAGAGGAGCGGCAGCGAAATGATGAATTCGGATCCTTTGCCGACGCCCTCGCTTCTGGCTTCCACCGTGCCGTGGTGAAGCTCAACCAGTGATCGCGTCAACGCGAGCCCCACCCCCAATCCCGCGGCCGGCCGCTGCAGGGGGTCCTTGCCCTGGACGAACATGCCGAATATCGAATGCAGCAGCGTCGGGTCGATGCCTTTTCCAGTGTCGCGCACCGAAATCCTGCCCAACGGCGTCCCCTCGCTTTCGGCGGTCGACACGGTAACCGTGATCCGGCCGCCGGGGTCCGTATAGCGCGCCGCGTTGTTCAATATGTTGGTCAGCGCCTGGGTCAGCCTCAATTCGTCGCAGTTCACCCTGACCGGCACCACGGGCAGCGTCACCTCCAGCGTGTGCTTACCCGCTTCGATGTTCGGTCGCGCAGTTTCGACACCCCGGTTGACGATCGACCCCAGATCCCGGGGGTGCTTGTCGATCGAGAGCGTGCCGCGCGTGATCCGGCTGATGTCCAGCAGATCGTCCACGATGCGCGACAGCTGGCTGCTTTGCCGTTCGATGATCTCGCGCATCTTGTCGTAGGCGGGATCGGCGGGATCGCTGATGCGCTGCAGCTGGACCGCGCTGCGGATCGGCGCCAGCGGGTTTCTAAGCTCGTGCGCGAGCACCGCTATAAAGTCGTTGACGTTCGCAGCCGTGAGCTCCAGCGCCTCCGAGTGGCGCCGCAGGGTCAGATCCTGCGTGACTTTCGCAAAGCCGCACAACGTGCCCTCGGCATCGAGCATGGGCGTCACGACCACCCGCGCCCAGAATTTGGAGCCGTCCTTGCGCACGCGCCAGCCTTCGTCCTCGGCGCGGCCCTGCTCGCGCGCGATCGCGAGCTCCGTCCAGGGCTTGCCCGCCTCGACGTCATCGGGCGTGTAAAAGCGCGAGAAATGCTTGCCTATCACTTCCGTCGCGTCGTAGCCCTTGATGCGGCGGGCGCCCGCGTTCCAGCTCGTTACCGTGCCCGGGCTGTCGAGCATGTAAATCGCGTAGTCCTGCACGCCTTCGACCAGCAGCCGAAACCGCTCCTCGCTCTGGCGCAGTGTCTCTTCATTCTTTTTGCGCTCGCGTCAGGTCGCGCGTGATCTTGGAGTACGCCTGCAGCACGCCGCGGTCGTCGCGCAGCGCGGTGATCACGACGTTGGCCCAGAACCGGGAGCCGTCCTTCTTGACGCGCCACCCTTCGTCCTCGAAGCGGCCTTCCATCATCGCGCGCTTCAATTCCTGGTTGCGGCCAGTCGCGGGCGATGTCGGCCGGCGTATAGAACACGCTGAAATGCCTGCCCATGATTTCACGCGCCGAGTATTGCTTGATGGCTTCGGCGCCCGCGTTCCAGCTGCAGACCTTGCCTTCGAGGTCGAGCAGGAAGATCGCGTAGTCGATCACGCGGTCCGCCATCAGCTTGTAGAGTTCCGGTTTCGGAATCGCGGTCATGTCGGGACTGTTCTAGGTATACGACTGTGCCGGTACGTGGCCGCAGTATAACGCGGAGGGCCAGTGGGCCGTCCGTGTGCCGCCGCACAGAGCAGAAACCTGATTTGCCCGGCGGGAATAGTCGATTGGACGGGGTGGTGCATTGCTGAAAAGGCGTCCGTACCAAGTGGACCGATGCCGCGCGTGCAAAGTTTCCTTTAACGAAGCGTCGATCTCAACGTTTTTGCCACTGCGCCCGGGCGAAGACGTGGCATCAGACGTGATCAAGTTGGCAACCGCGCGCGCTGCTGTTGCAATTGCGTCGAACGCGCCGAAGTTCTGTAGGACAAAATGCAGATTTTTCTTTTGCGTTTCTGACGGTCGTGTAGGATTTCAACTACGCGTGCGTTGGGTCCCGGCCTACGCATACATGGGAGTCAAACCTACGCTCAGGGAAAAGTACAACATGTCATCGGTGTTGCGGTTATTTGCGGTCTTGCACTCTGCAGTCAGTCGTTAAATGCCCATCCGCCCAGCTGAAACAAAGTCAATCGCGGTTAGCAGGCGGCCCATCCAGAACCATGCAGCGTGGCAGGTCTTAATCTTCACCGCGCTGGTTATTGCACTCATGCTGTTTTGCCAGCAGCATGCCAACGCGGCGTCAGCGCAAACGCGCGACGCCGGCAAAGCGAAGCACGCTCGCGGCAAGCACGTTGCGCGAACTGCGGCGCCTGCGGTCACCGATCTCTCCCTTCCGGAAAACGTGCGAGTCGTCGCGGACTGGATCATCCGCGGCGATAAGCAACTCGGGCGTCCGTTCATCATTGCGGACAAAACGAACGGGCTCTTGTTTGCGTTTCGCGAGAATGGCGAGCTGGTGGCCAAAGCGCGCGCTCTGTACGGCGCCGTGCGCACCGACGAGATGACGCAGGAGCAGGCCGACAAAACCTGGGAAGAGCTCGTCGCGGCGGACATGATTACTCCCGCGGGTATTTTTCCGGCGCACGGCTACCAAAGCCCAACCTACGGCGCATCGATCCGGTTCGCCGAGTACGCGAACTCCAATCTGCTGATCCACCGTGCGCCGGCCGAGTGGCGCCGCAAGAACCTGCAGGCGCAGGGCGTCGACAAAGTTCGCGTAACCTACGGCTGCGTCAACGTGCTGCCGGAATTCATGGATAAAGTGTTGCTGCCGCTGTTCAGCGGCGAGTCCATGGTCGTCATCCTCCCGGAAATGCAGTCGCCGCGCGAATACTTTGCGATCGACGATTCGGCAAGCATGAAACTGCAAACCGCGCGCAGGTAGCGCATTGCCGTACCCGCCGGCGCCTCCTCGCGCCGGCGCTTCCCCGGGCAGGCAGGGATCGCGTTTTTTAGGTAGGATGAGCCGGTTACCGGCGGGCTCGCAAGCAATTCGGATCCGCGTCGGTTTCACCCCGGACGCCGTCTTTCCCATCCTGTCGAGGCCACAATGCCAAACACCGTTGCAGCGCGTTACGTGCTTTTCACCCAGCCCGGGTGAAGCAGTTGCTTGAGGGCGAAGGAGTTTCTTTCGCGCGAGGGGATAGATTTCGAGGCAGTCGACGTCATCAACGATCCCGGCGGTCGTGCGCGGCTTTTGCAGCTCGGCGTGCGCAACCTGCCGGTCGTCGCGAGAGGCAGCGAGTACGTAATGGGGCAAAGCCTGGAAGACGTCGCGAAATTCGTCGGCGTCAAGACGGGCCACCAGCGCCTGCCGCCGGCCGAGATCATCGAAAAGTGGATCGTCGCGTTGCGCGCGGCGCAGCGCTACATGCGGCAGTTTCCGACCGCGCGCATCAACGAGTCGGCAGTCGAAAATCGCGAGCGCCCGATCCGGCTGCTCGGCCATCACGTGTTCTATATCGCCGAAGCCTATCTCAAGGCCGTGACCGAGAAGATCGAATATTCGCCGGCGAACACCAACGTGCCCGCGGCGGATGAAAAGAAGTATAAAACCGGCGACGAGATTGCGCGCTACGGCGAAGGCGTCATCGCGGACCTGCGCGGCTGGTGGGAAGGTGCGAAAAATATTTCATTCGCGCAAAGGGTGCCGACCTCCTACGGCGAGCAGGAGCTGCACGAAGTGTTCGAGCGCTCGACGTGGCACTCGGCGCAGCACGTGCGGCAATTGGGCGCCGTGCTCGAACGGTTCGGCATCCCGCCCGAGGGCAGGCTGACCAAAGAAGATCTGCAAGGCCTGCCGCTGCCGGAGAGAATCTGGGAGTGAGATCGACGTCGCGGCGCCTCGTCACGGCGGCCGCGATGCTGATGGCCGGTGCGGCGTGCGCGCAGAATTATCCGGTCAAGCCGATTCGCCTCGTCGTCGTCTCGGCGCCGGGCGGCACCACGGACGCGCTCGCGCGCGCGTTCAGCCAGCGCCTGACCGACAGCATGGGGCAGGCAGTCGTCGTCGACAACAAGCCGGGCGGCGGTGGCGTGATCGCTGCCGAGACCGTGGTGCGCGCCGCACCCGACGGCTATACGTTATTGCTTGCCAATCTCGCGCATTCGTTGATGAGCACGCTGCATTCGAAACTCTCGTTCGATCCGCTGCGCGATTTCACGCCGGTCGCTTTCATGGGGCTCACCGACAGCGTGCTCGTGACGAACGTGGCCGTGCCGGTCAAAACGGTAGCCGAACTTATCGCCTATGCGAAAGCGCGCCCCGGCGGGCTCAACTACGCGGGCGGCACCACCGGCGCGACCGCGCACCTGTCGGGCGAATTGTTCAAGATGATGACCGGCCTCAACATCACGCACGTGCCGTACAAGGGCACCGCCGCGGCAATCACCGCGGTGATCGGCGGCGAAGCGCAAATGGCTTTTCTCTCGCTGCCGCCGTGCGTACCGTTGATCCAAAGCGGGCGCCTCCGCGGCATCGCAATCGGCAGCGCCCGGCGCTCGCAGGCGATGCCGGAGTTGCCGACCGTCGCTGAATCCGGGCTGCCGGGTTTTGACGTGTCGGCGTGGAATGGCATCCTTGCGCCGCGCGGGCTGCCGCGGGCGATCGTGATGAAACTCAACCGCGAATTCAATCGCATCGCCGACACGCCGGAAGTGAAGGAAAAGGCGCTGGCGCAGGGCACCGAGCTGGCCAGCCAGACGCCGGAACAGTTTGGCGCTTTCCTCGTCGCCCAGACTACGAAGTGGGTGAAAGTCGCGAAGGTCGCGGGAATGCGGGCGGATTAAGAGTCATTAATCAGGAAAGGAAGCGATATGCCAATCCGGAAGAAAATCATTCCTGGCGCCGTTGCAATATGCATCGCCGCGTTGGCCTCGCTGGCGCATGCGCAGACTTTTCCGATCAAGCCCATTCGCATCGTTGTGGCATTTCCACCGGGCGGACCGTCCGATTATGCCGCGCGAGTGGTGGGTCTGAAGCTCACGGAATCGATCGGCCAGCAAGTCGTCGTCGACAACCGGCCGGGTGCCGGCGGCGCACTCGGCACCGAACTGGTCGCGCGTGCGGCGCCCGACGGTTACACGTTGCTCATCGGCAATACGGGCACGCTCGCCGTGTTGCCGCATCTGCAGGCGAAGATTCCTTACGATGCGCTGCGGGATTTCACGGCAATCACCAACCTGATTGGCGGACCGTCATTTCTGCTGGCGCATCCATCGGTGCCGGCGAAGAACCTGCGTGAGCTGATCGCGCTTGCTAAAAAGCGGCCCGGGGAGCTCACATATGCGTCCGCCGGCGTCGGGCAGATCTCGCACATGAACGGAGAACTCCTGAAGCAGCTCGCGCACATCGATCTCGTGCACGTTCCCTACAAGGGTACGGGGCCGGTCATGCCCGAGATGCTCGGCGGCCAGGTGTCGATGACGTTTTCCACCTCGATCGATAACCTGCAGTTCGTGAAAACGGGACGCCTGCGCGGGCTGGCAGTCACCGGCAAGGAGCGGCTGGCCATTGCGCAGGAATTGCCGACGATGGCCGAATCCGGCTTGCCGGGCTTCGATTCGCTCAACTGGAACGGCATCGTCGGCCCGGCGGGGCTGCCCAAAGATATCGTGGCCAGGCTTAATCGCGAGATCGTGCGCGCGGTCAATCTGCCCGACATCAAGGACAAGGTCATCGCGCAGGGCAATTTTGTCATCGGTGATACGCCGGAACAGTTCGCCGGCTATATTCGCGCCGAATCGGATAAATGGGCGCGCGTCGTGAAGCAGGGGAACATCAGGATCGATTAACGTGTGCCTGGTAAGCAGGATAGAATCAGTCCGCGGAAAAAATTCAAGACGGGGGAGACCAAAAATGACACACATGCTGAAATTATTCGCCGGCGCGTTCGCGCTCTTGCTGATCGCCGCCTACGCCGCGGCGGCCGACGGCGAGACGCTGCGCCAGGGCTATTTCTTTGTCGGCGGGCAGTACGTCGAGACGGAGAAGGGCCCGCTGATGGCGCGGCAGATGTACGTGGAATATCACCTGCCCGCGGTGCAGAAGCACCCGTATCCGATCGTGATGATCCATGGCGCCGCGCAAACGGGCACCAACTTTACCGGCACGCCCGACGGCCGCAAAGGCTGGGCGCAATTTTTTGTCGAGCGCGGCTACGCGGTTTATGTCGTCGATCAGCCTGCGCGCGGACGCTCTGCTTATCTCGATTCGCTCGGCGCCAACGTGCGCTTCTCGTCCGCGCAGCTCGAGCAACGCTTCACCGCGCACGAAAAATTCAACCTGTGGCCGCAGGCAAAGCTGCATACGCAATGGCCCGGGACCGGGCAGCGCGGCGATCCGACGTTCGATCAGTTCTATGCGTCGCAGGTGCAGTACATAGGCAGCGGCGCCCGCACGCAGGAACTCAACCGCGACGCCGGCGCGGCGCTGCTCGACAAGATCGGCCCCGCGATCGTGATGACGCATTCGCAATCGGGCGCCATCGGCTGGCCGATCGCCGATGCGCGGCCGAAACTCGTCAAGGGCATAATCGCAGCGGAGCCGAGCGGCCCGCCGTTTGCGAACGCGGTATTCAGCAGCGAGCCTGCGCGGTTGTGGGGCGTGACGGACATTCCGATGACGTACGATCCGCCCATCACCGAAGCCAAGCAACTGACGGTCGTGCAGGAGGCGAAGGCTGACGGCCCCAATCTCGAGCGCTGCCGCCTGCAGGCCGCACCCGCGCGCCGCATGCCGACACTCGCCGGCATTCCGATCCTGATCATCGCCGCCGAATCGTCGTACCACGCGGTTTACGATCACTGCACGTCGAAGTACCTCGCGCAAGCGGGCGTGCCGAATACTTTCGTGCGGCTGGAAGACGTCGGCATCCGCGGCAACGGGCACATGCTGATGATCGAGAAGAACAATCTCGAAATCGCCGACTTCATCGCGAAGTGGGTTGAGAAGAGCGTGCGGTAGCAAGGTCTAAACGCGTAGCGCTACAGCTGCTTCCCCTTGTCCGCTCGATGGAAGGGTTGGGCGTCTTCAGACCTCTTCGCTGGCGATGAATCGATAGACTGCTGCTCCGAGCAACGCGCCAACGATTGGAGCGAGCCAGAACAGCCAAAGCTGACCGATAGCCCAGTCGCCAACGAACACCGCGACACCGGTGCTTCGTGCGGGGTTGACCGAGGTATTTGTTACCGGGATGCTGATAAGGTGAATCAGCGTCAATGCAAACCCGATGGCGATGGGTGCAAAGCCAGCCGGCGCGCGCTTGTCGGTGGAGCCAAGGATGACCAAGAGAAAGAACATAGTCATAACCACCTCGGTGACGAGCGCAGCCAGCAGGGAATAGCCGCCGGGCGAGTGCGCTCCATAGCCGTTGGAGGCAAAGCCTTTGGAAACATCGAACCCTGGCGCTCCGCTGGCGATGACGTAAAGCACGCCGCCAGCCACTACTGCGCCAAGTACTTGAGCCACGATGTAGGGAGCGAGTTTGGAGGCGGGGAAGCGACCCCCGGCCCAGAGGCCGACGGAGACAGCCGGGTTCAAGTGGCAACCCGAGATGTGCCCAATGGCAAAGGCCATTGTGAGCACAGTCAACCCGAAGGCAAGCGCAACGCCTAGCAGACCGATGCCGACGTTGGGAAATGCGGCAGCGAGTACAGCACTTCCGCACCCGCCAAGAACAAGCCAGAACGTTCCCAGAAACTCTGCACCGTACTGTTTCATTTGCTCCTCCATGTGTAGGTGGCGGGGTCTGAAGCTAAGACGCCCAACAGTGATTATAGAGACCGGCGCGTTTCTTCATCAATAATGAAGAAAGCATGTGCTGAGACCTTTAAGTACTTGATTCCATTTTTCTAAAAATCGATCCTGTCTCTATAACAATAAATAGCAAACCCGGACAGTTTAATCGATACCCATTTGCATACTATGAGGCTTTTTTCACCAAAAGGAGCTACCAAAATTGAAGCAGCCACGTTTACCGCGACATTGGTTAAGCACGAGTTAAGCACAAACCTTAACTCAGCAGGCAGTCTCTCATATGAAGTTATTGTTTTTAATGGCGTCCCCAGCGAAATTCGAACTCGCGTTCCCGCCGTGAAAGGGCGCTACACCGTGAAAGGTAGCGCCCTTTTTTACGTCTCCTGTTCGACGGCGAAGCGCAGCGCCTCTTCGTTGACGTGGATGTAGAATCGTGCGGTGACGGTTATCGAAGAGTGACCGGCGAACTTGCAAAGCTCCTGCATCTGGACGCCCTTTTGCGCGAGGCTCGAGCAAAAATCTGACCGCGCGCTCTTCGGCGTGAAGTCGGAAATTTACGCGCGCTTTATAACGGCTGAGAGCTCGGGCCACTTGTCGCCTATCTTCTCCGGTGCGATCCACTCCGGATGCGCCTTGAGCCGCGCGATGCGCACTGTCCTGAGCGGAATCGTCCTGCTCTTCGAGACTTTAGAAGTTGTGTCGCGGATGCGGACGATGCGGTGCTTGAAATCGAAATCGGTTTTGCGTAACCCGCGAAGTTCGCCGAGCCTTAGGAATCAATACGCCTAGATTCCCCTACGAGGGGAAAGTAAGATCAGGTACTCATCAGCGCGCAGGCGCGCTACGCAGGGTAAACAAGGCCAAGCCGCAAACAATCGCCAGCAGGCCCAGCGCGCTCAAAGCGAGCGACCAGTGCACGCCGATCATGCCGCCCAATACACCGACGGTGACGCCGGCAAACGCGCGCATGCCGAGCCCGGACATGCTGAAAAGCCCGATCACGCGGCCGCGGATGCTGGCCGGCGCGTTGATCTGCACCAGCGTTTGCGCCATCGAGCTGAACGACAGCTGCACGAATCCGGCGACGAACAGCAGCGCGAATGCCACCGGATAGGCGGTCGCCGCGGCGAAACCGCCGATCGCGCAGCACCACAGCATCGCGAGAATGAACGCGGTTTTCGGCCGCGCCTTCAAGAGCCCGCGGCTTTCGAGCACGATTCCCGCGGCCAGCGCGCCCGCGGCGTCGGCGGCGAGCAGCATGCTGTAAGCGATATCGGCGCGGCCGTGACCAAGGTCGTGCGCGAATTCGGGCATCTGCGCCTGATACGCGTTGCCGACGAATAGAGAGGCGCCGCCGGCGAGCAGCGTCATCGATACGATCGTGCGGTTGCCTGAGATCGCGCGGATCACTGCGACGATATCGGCGAGCCCGCGCATTGCGGCCGGATTAGGCGCGCGCGGCTTGAACGGCGCTTTCCACAGCCACCACAACAGCGGCACGTAGATCAGCACGTTGATGAGGATGCCGTGCGCGGGACCGAAGACCAGCATGATCACGCCGCCCACCGCCGGGCCCATGAGCTGGCCCAGGATGCGCGCCGTGGCGGCGAGGCGCACCGCGCTTTGCAGCTGCGCGGGACCGACGATGTCGTGAATGAAAAGCTGGCTCGCCGGTCCCCACAGCACGCCCGCGAAACCGTGGATCACGAGCAACACCATTGCGTGCCACATTTCGAGCGTATCGGTGATGAACAGATAGCCCCACGTCAGCGACACGATCATGAAGCACACCATGCCGAGCTGGATGATGCGGCGCGGATCGAAGCGGTCGGCGAGCGCGCCGGTGTAGACCGAGAAGAGCAGGAACGGCAGCCAGTGCGAGACGACGGCAAATCCGCCGAGCGACTGCGAGTGGAATTTTTCCCACATCATCCAGTAGCTGATCACGTGCTCGATCGCGTCGGCCATCATTGCGAGCGCAGAGGTGAAGAAGTAAGCGCGGAATACGGGGTGGCGCAGCGCCGCGAACGATTGCTCGGAGGGCGCGTGCGACGGGCTGCGGTCGGTGGTCAATTCTTGCTTTCGGACGGGCTGCACTGATAAGCGCACGCTCAGGAGTCTGCGATAATAGACGAGCGGGCAAAAAATTGAAAACCTGGCACACGAATGGTTGCGGCCGCTATTCCGCGCTATTCCGATAATGCAGCGAGGAGACAGCAGATGACGAGTGCAGCGCGTTTGAGTGCGGGCATCGCGGCAGCAATGACATTGACGTTCGCCGGCGGCGTGCTTGCGCAAGGCGGATATCCCGCGAAGCCGGTGCGCATCATCGTACCGCTGGCGCCCGGCGGCAACGTCGATATCGTCGCGCGCTCGCTCGCGCAGCAGCTCACCGACAGCATGGGACAGCAGATCGTCGTCGAAAACCGGCCCGGCGCCAGCAGCCTCGTCGGCACGCAGCTCGCTGCCAAAGCGCCTGCCGACGGTTACACCCTGCTCGCGATCGCGAACACGTTTGCGATGGTGCCGTCGATCCTGGCCAATCCGGGCTACGATCCGCTCAAAGATTTTTCGGCGATCACGCTGACGTGCCTCGTGCCGCAGGTGCTCGTCGTTAACCCCGCGCTGCCGGTAAAAACGGTGAAGGAACTGATTGCGCTCGCCAAGGCACGGCCGGGCGAGCTCACGTATGCGACGTCGGGCCCGGGCGGCACCGGACATATGGCGACCGAGCTCTTCAGCCGCCAGGTCGGCGTCAAAATGCTGCACGTGCCTTACAAAGGTAATTCACAGGCGCTGATCGACGTGATCGGCGGGCAGGTCATGCTGATGTTCGACCAGGTGAGCACGTCGGATTCGTATATCAAGGCCGGCAAGCTGCGTCCGCTCGCGGTATCGAGCCTTACGCGCTCGCCGCTGTTTCCCAGCCTGCCGACGATAGACGAGGCGGGCGTAAAAGGCTTCGAAGACATCACGTTCAACGGGCTCGTCGCGCCCGTCGGCACGCCGCGCGAAATTCTCGTGCGCGTGCGCGAAGAAGTCGCCAAAGTCGTGCGCATACCCGCGCTGCGCGACCGCTTCATCGAGCGCGGCGTCGAATTGAAAGCGAGCGCGATCGCCTGACGAATTCGCGGTCTATATCAAGGCCGAGTACGACAAGAAAGCGAAGCTCGCGAAGGACGCGGGCATCAGGCTGGAGTGATCAAGCGTGGAAAATAATTGTCGTCGTTCCTGCGCAGGCGGGAAGCCAGGAGCCTTAAACAAGTCTGGACACCCGCCTGCGCGGGTGTGACGGTTTATTTGGTCATTTTTTAAATGAAGAACCGATTATTCTTGCAAAAATCATTTTCTGTTGCGATCGGGCTGGCGCTCGTGTCCAGCCTCGCGCCCGCAACGCTTGCGCAGTCTTATCCGTCCAAACCGATACGCCTGGTCGTCGCCACCACGGCCGGCGGCGGTTCCGATTTTGTCGGCCGTTTGATGGGCGCGAAGCTCAGTGAGGCGCTCGGGCAACAGGTCATTGTCGAGAATCGCGCCGGCGCGGGCAGCACTTTGGGTTACGAGTTTGTCATTCGCTCGGCCCCGGACGGCTATACGCTGGCGGTGATCACGCCGAGCTACGCGATCAATCCAAGCCTTTATCCGCTCAAGTTCGACGCTGCGAGCGACTACACGCCGATCGTGCCGATCGCGCGCGGGCCGTACGTCGTGGTCGTGCATCCTTCGCTGCCCGTGAAATCGATACGCGAACTGATCGCGCTGGCGAAAGCGCGGCCGGGGCAGATTACTTACGGCAGCAGCGGGCAGGGCGCGATCGTGCACCTGACGACGGAACTCTTTCTCTACATGGCGGGCGTGCAGATGACGCACGTTCCGTACAAGGGCGGCGGTCTCGCGCTGACCGACGTAATCGCCGGCCAGATCCAGGTCGTTTTCGCCACCTCGCAAACCGGCCTGGCGCAGGCCAAAGCGGGGCGGGTGCGCGCACTTGCCGTCACCACGCCGCAGCGCATCGCCGCCGAACCCGATCTGCCGACGATCGCGGAGGCCGGCGTGCCCGGCTATGAGGTGACGAACTGGCACGGGTTGATCGGGCCGAAGAGCATTCCGCGCGCGGTCGTCGACCGGCTCAATGGCGAGATGAACAAGATCCTCAAGGCGAAAGAAATGGAAGAGCGGCTGCAGGGCGACGGCGTGTCGCCGTCCGGCGGCACGCCCGAACAGCTGGCGGAGCAGATCCGCAAGGAGATCGACCAGTGGCGCCAGGTCGTGACGCGGGCGGGCGTGAAAATTAATTAGGATTGAGGAGCGAGGATTGAGGAATGAGGTTCTAACGCTCAATCCTCAATCCTCAATCCTCAATCCTCAATCCTCAATCCTCAATCCTCAATCCTCAATCCTCAATCCTGTCTTAAAGTATACTAATGTATACACAGGAATCCGCGAGCTGCGGATGCCATTATCCGCTCACACTCAATGAATAACCCCGGCACCACCACCGGTTCCGCGCCTGAGACAGGCGGCGAAGGCGCGACGCGCGCGCTCGCGCGCCATGCAGTAACGCTGCGCTACGATGCATTGCCGGCCGCGCTCGTCGAACTCATCAAGCAGTGCGTGCTCGATACGCTGGGTGTCGCGATCGGCGCGAGCGGGCTGGCGCCGGAAGCGCAGCTCGTCGCCGGCTACGTGCGCGACATGGACGGCAAACCCGAAAGCACGCTGTGGGGCTACGGCGATAAAGCGCCGGCTGCGTGGGCGGCGTTCGTGAATGGCAGCCTTGGCCATATGCTCGACTACGATGATGTCGGCGCGGGCGGCCATGTCAGCATCGCGACCGTGCCGGCCGCGTTCGCAATCGCCGAAAAACTGTCAGGCGTAAGCGGCCGCGATTTGATCGCGGCGATCGCCGCGGGCACCGACATTCATACGCGCCTGAGCCTCGGCGTCACGCTGCCCGACTGGACGATTACCGAAGGCTGGTTTCCGACGCAGATGTTCGGGTTCATTTCGGGCGCCGCGACGGCCGGGAAATTGCTGCAGCTCGACGAAGAGCAGATGGCGAATGCGCTCGGCGCGGGTTTTAACCAGATGAGCGGCAGCCGCCAGATGGCGGTGGGCGCCGCGACGCACATGCGCTCGATGCAGGCCGGGTTCGCGGGGCAGGGCGCGATCGTCGCGGCGGAGCTCGCGCGGCGCGGCATCGTCGGCACGCAGAATTTTCTCGAAGGCCGCTACGGTATATTCAATACGTATATCCGCACGCAGACGCCGGACTGGGACGCGATCGTCGGCGAGCTCGGCACCCGCTTTCCGTTGCTCGACCGGCACGGCTTCAAGGTCTGGCCGGCGTGCGGCTACACGCGCGCGACCAATACCGCGATTCTGCGTTTGCGTGAAGAGCACCAATTGAAACCCGCCGACATCGCCACGCTGACAGTGGTCGGCGGCACCGGCGCCACGAAGCTGCTGTCCGAGCCGCTCGAACTCAAGCGCCGGCCCAAGCTCAGCATCGACGCGAAATTCAGTATCCCGTTCACGAGCGCGGTCGCGATGGTGCATGGCACGGTCGCGCTCAAGCACTTCACCGACGCGGCGCTCACCGATCCCGCGGTGCTCGCGATGGCCGACCGCGTGAGCTACCGCGAGGACAAGGACGCGCCGCTGCAGCGCGGCGGCGATTCGGCGACGTCGCGGCCCACGGTCGAAATCCGCACGACGGACGGGCGCCTGCTGCAATGCCGGCCCGACGGCATGCCCGGCGATCCGCGCAATCCGGTCTCGACGCAACTGCTCGAAGCCAAGTTCCGCGACTGCGTGTCGTTCTCCGCGCGCCCGATCAAGGCCGTGCAAGTCGATCGCGCGATCGACCTGATCCGCAATTTAGACGCCGTCGCCGACGTCGGCGAAATCATCAGGTTCCTTTCGTAGTAGGCTGCAACGTCATCGGAATCCATTCCATGTCACAACGCATACATCAAGTCGTACTGACGCCAGCGGGGGAACAAGGCGCGACCGCGCAATTTGGCGCGTGGGTTTCCGCGCTCGAATTCGAGGCGATTCCACGCGAAGTCGTCGACTACGCGAAGCTGTGCCTCCTGGACGGCCTCGGCTGCGGCCTTTTCGGCGCGACGCAGAAGTGGGGTGTCATCGCCGCGGAGCTTGCGATCGAATTGAGCGGCGGCGGCGCGTCGACTCTGTTGGGGCGCCGCAGCAGCGCGAGTCCAACCGACGCGGCGCTCGCGAACGGGACGGCGATCCACGGCTTTGAGATCGACGATATCCATACGCGTTCGCTGATGCATCCCGGCGCGGTCAGCATACCTGCGGCGTTGGCGCTCGGCGAATTGCAGCACAGGAGCGGCCGCGATTTTCTAACGGCGATGGTCGCGGGCTACGAAATCGGCCTGCGCGTCGGCGTGTGCGCGGGCATTCCGCACCAGATGAAAGGCTATCACCCGAGCGGCACCGCAGGCTGTCTGGGCGCTGCGGCCGCCGCGCCAGCATTCTCGGACTGTCCGCGGAACAAACGACGCATGCGCTCGCGATCGCCGCGACACAGGCTGCGGGCCTTTATTGCGCGGTGCGCACCGGTGCGATGACCAAGCGTTTGCACGCGGGTCGCGCGGCGCAGGCGGGCGTGCTTGCCGCGATGCTGGCCGAGCGCGGCTTCACCGGCAGTCCCGACGCGCTCGAAGCGCCGGACTCGGGCTTCATGAGCACGCTTGCCGAGAGTCCGGATCTGACGCCGTTCGTGCAATCGTTGGGTAAGGAGTGGGAAACGCCGCAGGTCGGCTTCAAGGCCTACGCCGCGTGTGCAAGCGCGCACACGATCATCGATTCGCTCGACGCGATGATGAAGCGCGGGCTGACGGCGGCCAATCTCGAGCACCTGACGATCAAGATGAGCCGCATCGGCGTGAACAATGTCGGCTGGGAATATCGGCCGTCCACCATCGTCGCCGCGCAGATGAACGGCTACTTTACGGCGGGCATGAAACTCGTCGACGGGCAATCGTTTATCGACCAGTACCGGGAAGAGCGCATCGCCGATCCGGCCATCATGAGCATCATCAAGAAGGTCGAGATCGTGCACGACCCGGAACTCGACATCGGCGGCGCGCCCAAGCGCCACGCGGTGAAGGCTCATGCACGTTCGACCGACGGCCGCACCTTCGAGCAATACGTCGAGCAGCGGCGCGGCAGCCCGCAACACCCGCTGACGCGCGCCGAAATCGAGCAGAAATTCCAGCGCACCGCGGGCGCAGCGCTTGCAGCGAACGCAGTCGGGCGGCTATTCAAGCAGGTCGGCGACCTCGAAAGCGTCGGCGACATGTGCGAAGTCGGCGCGACGCTCCGAGCGGGGAAGTAAAGTGGCGAAGCCAGGCTCGAAATCCGCGCAGCTCCAGAAGCTGATCCACCGTCGAAGGCAAGGTGCTGGCGATCATGCATCCGCCCACCGCCGCGCTCGCCCGCATCATGGAAGCGGCGGGATGCGAAGCCGGATTCGTCGGCACGGGCGGCGTGGTCGGCGGCTATACCGGATATGCGGACGTCGGCGCGATCACGCTGATGGAATGCGTGCAGGTCGCGGGCTGGATCGCGCAGAGCGTCAAATTTCCCGGTGATGATGGACGCCGACACCGGGCACGGCGGCGTCATGGCGGTGCGCCGCGTCGTGCGTGAATGCATACACGCGGGCGTGGCGGGCATCCGTCTCGACGATCAGCCGCTCGAAGGCAAGCGCAAGACGCAAAGCGCCGGCATGGAAGTCGTGAGCATGGATCAGGCGATCGCGCGTTATCGCGCCGCGGTCGACATGAAGAACGAGCTCGATCCGGATTTCGTGATCATGGCGCAGTGCTACGCGCGCGACGCTTCCAACAGCAGCCTCGACGATTGCATCGCGCGGTTGAAGGCGTACCGCGAAGTCGCGGGCGTCGACTGGGTGCAGCTCGAATCGCCGCATTCTATTGACGAGATCAAGCTCGCGCGAAAGGCGGTGTCGGGTCCGCTCTCGTTCATGAAGGGTAAGCTGCCGCGCTACCTTGGCCTTGATGAGCACCTCGCGCTCGGCATCAACATCGCGTGGTATCCGACTTTCACGCATCACGTGATTCGCGCCGCGATGTGGGAATTCATGCAGGATTTCGAGAAGTCCGGCGTCGCGGCCTGGGACAAATTCGTCGAGCAGCACAAAGACCGGCCGTACCCGGTGCCGGAAGTCGGTCCTGACGGCGACGGTTTGGCAAAGCAACAGGAACTCGAGCAGAAATATTTCTCGGCGGCGATGCTGAAGAAATATGAGAAGTGATGCAATGATTTTGGATCGAGTGATGTATGAAACTCCTTTCCCCTTGAGGGGGGAAGGTTGGGATGGGGGTGAAAACGTTTCTCCTCGCGGTGACTCCCACCCCCACCCTAACCCTCCCCCATCAAGGGGAAGGGAATCTGCTCTCAGGCCACGAGAGCTAAACATGCCTCAAACAATGGCAGAAAAATTATTGTCGCGGCACAACCTCGCCGGCACGCCGGTCTACGCGGGCGACATCATCGAAGCGCGCATCGACGGCGCGATGTGCCATTACCACGCCGCCGAGCCGATGCACGATCTCGCGCTGCAGGCGGGGTTCAAGGATGGTCTGCCGCGCGTATGGGACCCGGACCGCGTGTTCATCCTGCTCGACCATCACCAGCCGACGCTCAATCAGGCGCAGGCCGACAAGAACGCGCTGATCCGCCAGTGAGGTGAACCGCCTCGGCATCAAGTGCTTTCACGACGCCGAGCCCGGCATCGCGCACCAGATGATGGCCGATTACGGCCTGATGCGTCCGGGCGAGCTCGTGGTCGGCAACGATTCGCACACGATCAGCTACGGCGCGCTCAATTGCGGCGGGGCCGGCATCACGCGCGCCGACATGTTCTTTGTCCTGCTGTTCGGCGAACTGTGGTTCCAGGTGCCGCCGACAGTCAAAGTGGTGCTCGACGGCAAGCAGCCGAACTATCCGATCGCCAAGGACATCATCCTGTATCTCGCCGGCAAATACGGCGACGATTTCGCGGGCAGCATGTCGATCGAGTACGCGGGCACGCTGGTGCCGCAGCTATCGATCGACAGCCGCATGTGTCTGTCCGCGCACGGCGTGGAAGTCGGCGCCAAGTTCGCCATGTTTCCGTTCGACGAGGTGACGCGCGAATTCGTGAAGAAGCGCACCGACAAGCCGTACGAGCCGGTCGCTGCCGATGCGGGCGCGATTTACGAAAAAGAAATCCGGCTGAACGTCGACGAGATGCCGTTCGTCGTCGCGAAGCCCCACCAGTTCGGCAATGTGTGTCCGGTCGGCGAAGTTGCCGGCACGCGCATCAACCAGGCGCAGATCGGCTCGTGCGCCAACGGTCGCTTCGAGGACATCGAGATCGCCGCGCGCATGCTCAAAGGTCGCAAGGTCGCGAAGGGCGTGCGCTTTCTGATTTCGCCGGCGTCGCAACAGGTGTACCTGCAATGCCTGAAAGCAGGGCACGTCGAAACGCTGGTCGAGGCCGGCGCGCAGGTGATCACGCCGGGCTGCGGCATTTGCCAGCCTAAAGTCGGATTTCTCTCGGACGGCGAAGTGTGCATCACCGCAACCACGCGCAACTTCAAAGGCCGCAAGGGCAGCCAGCAGGCGGAGATCTACCTCGGCGGGCCGCTGACCGTGGCGGCCGCGGCAGTCGCGGGCTCGATCGAAAATCCGAAAGAGGTGTTCGATGAGCTTTGATTTAGACAAGCCCATCAAAGGCCGCGTGTGGAAATTCGGGGATTCGGTCGAGACCGACGCGATCAATCCCTATTACCAGTATCCGACGATGGAAGAACTGAAGCTGCACACGCTCGAAGCGTACCGGCCGGAATTCCCGCAAGAGGTGAAACCGGGCGACATCCTCGTTGCGGGGCGCAATTTCGGCTGCGGGTCGAGCCGCCCGGGACTCGTGCTGCGCGAGGTCGGCATCGCCGCGATCGTCGTCGAATCAGTGTCGCGTTTGTTCATGCGCAACAGCATCGCGCGTGCGATGCCGATCTTCATGGCGCCGGGCATCACCGGCATCGTAAATGACGGCGAAATGCTGGAAGTCGATTATCCGCAGGGCACGGTGCGCAATCCCGCGACGGGTGCCTCCGTTGCGATACGCGCGTTTCCGCCGCTGATCGAGCGCATCGTCAATGCGGGCGGGTTGCTCGAGTTTGCGAGACAGCGGTATCTCGCGGAGAAGAACGCTTAATTAAGGTCCGTCATTCTGGCGTGTGAAGGCCTGCCCCGGCAGGCATTTAGCCGGGGCCAGAATCCAGGGGCATTTAAAGACGCCTGGATTCCGGATCGCGCTGCGCACGTCCGGAATGACGAAAAAAGGGACGCTCAATCGAGATTGCGCGGCAGCGATATCTGGCGGAGAAGAACGCTTGATTTGGTCCGTCATTCTGGCGCAAGCCAGAATCCAGATCATTTCACACTAGCCTGGATTCCGGATCGCGCTGCGCGCGTCCGGAATGACGATTAGTTTTTTGAATGCGCCGCCGCTTCGCGTCCGGCGATTCTGCCGAACACCGAGCCCGCCATCAGTCCCGTGCTGCCCGGATAATTGAAGTAATAAAGCCCGCCGACGAGTTCGCCCGCCGCATAAAGACCCGGTATCGGCGTGTCTTCCATGTCGAGCACGTGCGGTCGACGTATCGATCTTCAGTCCGCCGAACGTGAACGTGATCCCGCAGCCGACCGAGTACGCTTCGAACGGCGGCTTCTCGAGCACGTTGGCCCAGTTGGTTTTATCGATCGCGAGGCCGACCGTTGTGCGGCCGTCCTTGACGTTGGGATCGAACGGCACGTCGCGTTTGATCGCCGCGTTGTAGTCGCGCACGGTGTCGAGAAAATTCTGCGGATGCACGTCCTGCATCTTCTCGACGAGGCCTTCGAGCGTGTCGGCCTGCACCTTGGTCGCGCCGCGCAGCTTGTATTCGTCGCGCATCAAATGCTTGACCTGCTGGTCGAAGATCTGCCACGCGAAGCTGCCGGGCTGCTGGAGCACGACGCGGCCGTATTTCGCATAGGTGTAATTGCGAAAGTCGGCGCCTTCGTCGACGAAGCGCTTGCCGTCGGCGTTGACCATGATGCCGAACGGATAGCTGTGCCGGTAGCCCGCGTGCGGCGCATTCACGTCGCCGAAATCCGGCGCGTAGCGCTCCCACGCGACGGAATGGCAGCCCGACCACTGGCCGTAAGACTGCGCGCCGATCTCGAGCGCCATGCTGATGCCGTCGCCGGTGTTGTAGCGCGTGCCGCGCACTTTCGCCATGTCCCAGCCGGGGCCGAGATAGCGCGTGCGCATTTCGCGGTTGGCCTCGAAGCCGCCGCACGCGAGCACGACCGCCCTGGCGCGGATTTCTTCAGGCACGCCGTTGGCCGTCACGCGCACGCCTTCGATGCCGGATTTTCCCTGGAGCAGCGCAGTGGCGCGCGTCTGATAGCGGACTTCGATGCCGTGCTTCTCCGCCGCCTTGTAGTGCAGTTCCATGAGTCCCGTGCCGCCGCCGTTCGCGAAAATCACGACGCCGCCGAAGAACTTGAAGCGGCCGTTGACGTTATAGGCCTGGCGCCCGTAATTGGGCATGAAGCGGATGCCGCGGTCGCGCATCCAGTGCACGGTGCCGGTGCTTTCCTTGACTATGGTTTCCGCGAGATCGGGGTCGATGTAGTACTGCGTGATGCGCCCGAGGTCGTCGAGATATTGTTCCGCGCTGTATTCGCCGAAATCCGTGCGCGCGATTTCGTCGTCGGTGAGATCGGGCACGATCTTTTTGATGTCCGCCGCGCCGTGATGAACCATGCGAAAGCCGCCGCCGGTATAGGCGCTGTTGCCGCCGCGCTTGTCCTGCGGCGCGCGCTCGAGCACGAGCACGCGGGCGCCGCTTTCGCGCGCGGACAGTGCCGCGCACATTGCGGCATTGCCGCCGCCAAGCACGATTACGTCATAGGATGGTGATGACAACTGGCAGTTCCTTTTGTTTGGCGGCTCCGCGCAAACGCGCCGGTCGACGGTGCCGGGTTACGATGTAGTCAGCGACGCGTGGAGGTGCCGCTTTTGTTTTGACGCGGTGTTGAGGCGTTCGTATACTAGTGTATACACGAGAATTCAAAGTGTCCAGCCGGCCCATCTGATCCCGAGGAAACAGCGAGTGCGACCTATTCTTTATGCGGCCATTGCGCTGCCGGCGCTGCTCGGTGGTCCGGCGCACGCGCAGGATTATCCGCAAAAACCCGTGCGCTTCATCGTCGGCTTCTCGCCCGGCGGCGGCAGCGACATCCTCGCGCGGCTCCTGAGCGACAAGCTCACCGAAAGCTGGGGCCGCCCGTTCGTGGTGGACAACCGCAGCGGCGCCGGCGGCACGATAGCGCTGAGCCTCACCGCCAACGCGGCGCCCGACGGTTACACGGTCATGATGATTTCGGGCAGCCAGATCACCAACGCGGTGCTGATGACGAAAATGAGCATCGATGTGCTGAAAGCGTATGCGCCGGTAACGCAGGCGACCTCGCAGCCGTACATACTCGTCGTGCATCCGTCGGTGGCGGCAAAGAACGTGAAAGAACTGATCGCGCTCGCGAAATCGAAGCCGGATGCGCTCAACTATGCATCGTCGGGCACCGGCTCGTTCGCGCACCTTGGCATGGAACTGTTCAAGGTCATGACCGGCACCGAAATGGTCCACATCCCGTTCAAAGGCAGCGGCGCCGCGATGATCGATCTGCTCGGCGGCCAGGTGCAACTCGCGTTGACGAGCGCAATTTCCGGCATGCCGCATCTCAAGACCGGCAAGTTGCGAGGCCTCGCGGTCACCACGCTCAAGCGCTCGCCGGTCATTCCCGAATTCCCGACGGTCGCGGAATCCGGCGTGCCGGGTTACTCGGTCGACGGTTGGTATGCGGTCGTGCTGCCGGCCAGGACGCCGGCCGCGATCGTGAGCAAGTTAAACCGGGAACTCGTGAGACTGCTCGACACGCCCGCGGTCGTCGAGGCGCTCGCCAGAGACGGCGCGGTGCCGGCGCCCAGCACGCCCGCGCAACTGGCCGAGACCATGCGCGCGGAACTCGCGAAATGGGACAAGGTCGTCAAGAGCGCCGGACTGAAGATCGAATGAGGTTGAAATTTCACTCGATGAGTGTGCTGCTGGCCGCGACGTTCGCATGCGGGGCGGCGGCGCAAAGTTATCCAAGCAAGCCGATACGCGTGATCGTCGGCCAGGCGCCGGGCGGGGCTACCGACATCGTGTCGCGCGCGCTCGCGCAGAAGCTGACCGATGGCCTCGGGCAAACCGTCGTGATCGACAACCGCTCGGGCGCGGCGGGCAGCATCGGCAGCGCCATCGCGGCGAGCGCGCCGCCGGACGGTTATACGGCATTGATCGTGTCGAGCACGTACACGATCAATCCGAGCCTCTACAAGAAACTGCCGTTCGATCCGGTGCGCGATTTGCAGCCGGTGACGCTGATCGCTTCGTCGCCGTTTTTACTGATGGTGCATCCGTCGATTGCCGCCAAGACGCCGCGCGAGCTGATTGCACTCGCCAAAACGCGGAAGCTCACTTTCGCCTCCGGTGGCATCGGCAGCTCCGGCCATCTCGCGGCGGAGCTTTTCAGCAGCATGGCGGGCATCGAGTTGACGCACGTGCCATACAAAGGGGCCGGTCCCGCGCTGATCGACACGCTAGGCGGGCAGGTGAACCTGATCATGAGCAGCATCGTCTCCGGCATGCCGTATGCGAAGGCCGGCCGCCTGCGCGCGCTCGCGATCACGACGCGCGCGCGTTCGCCGGCGTTGCCCGAGCTGCCGACGATTTCGGAATCCGCATTGCCCGGCTATGATTTTTCCTCGTGGTACGGCTTGATGGTGCCGGCCGGCACGCCGCAACCCGTCATCGGGCGATTGCACGACGAGACCGTGAAAGCTTTGAAGCTGCCCGATCTGCAGCAGCGGCTCGCCAGCGAAGGCTGCGACGCGGTCGGCAGCACGCCGGAGCAGCTCGCGGCGTATATCAAGACCGAAATGGCGCGCTGGGCCAAAGTGGTGAAAGCCAGCGGCATGCAAGCCGAATAATCCGACCCGGAGTCAGCAATGCAAAAAACAGCGAAGACAACAAAATCAACGCCGCTCGGCGAACTGGCGTATGCGAAGCTCCATTCGGCAATCCAGGCCGGCACGTTCGAGCCCGGACAGCGCATGATGGAAACCGAGGTTGCCGATTGGCTCAAGATGAGCCGCACGCCCGCGCGCGACGCGATGCGGCGCCTCGAGAACGAAGGGCTGCTCGTGCACGAGCCGCGCCAGGGGCTGGTCATCGCGAAGCTCGATCATGCCGCGGTAATGGAGCTTTATGCGATGCGCGAAGTGCTCGAAGGCACTGCGGCGCGGCTTGCGGCGCGCCATGCATCGGACCTCGAAGTCGCGCAATTGCTCGAGCTCATTGCGATCGAAAAGAAGCTGAAAGGCAGGTACGCGGAACTCTCGGCGCACAACCAGCGCTTTCATCAGGCTCTTCGCCACGCCGCGCACAACCGCTTTCTGCTGCGCGCGCTGATCACGGTGCGCGATTCGATGGGGCTGCTCGGCAAGTCGCTGATGACGTTGCCGCAGCGCGCCGCCAATGCGCTAAAAGAGCATGAGCAGATCGTGCGCGCCATCGAGCAGCGTAATCCCGACGCCGCCGAGGAGGCTGCCCGCGCCCACGTGCTCGCAGCGCAGCGCGAACGCATCAAAGCGTTTTTGCCGTCGTGAGCCGCTGACGAGCGTGCGCTATAGGCGCGCGCGTCTAACGGGAGTCCCGCCGCAGTTATTTGTGCGGCCGGTTGAGCTCAATTCCTAACATCGCTTAAGCAATCTTGTCGGTCAACGCCGACATTGAGATGCGCTGTGTACCGATAGTATTTTCGGGAAAAGTCCCATACGGTGTGCGCTGGTTTCCCCCTCGCGTGGCAGGTCTGTCACGTGCAAATCCAGCGGAGGTTGTATGAAACTTTGGACAGTCGCATCCGCACTCATCGCAGCAGCTTTATCCGTCGTACCGGCAGCCGCAGCCACCATCCCTTTCAGTGCCATTTTGTCGCCGGCGAACGAAGTTCCTCCCACCGCATCCACAGGATCCGGAACGGCAATCCTGGATCTCGACGTCGTGGCACACACATTGCGTGTTCAAATCGCATTCTCCGGCCTGGTGCCGACCGCGCCGGCAGGTTCGCCTGTGGGAACGACCGCGTCGCACATTCACTGTTGTCTGCCCAGTCCGTTCGCGACCGGGGTAAACGCCGGGGTCGCCACGACGACGCCGACCTTCGCCGGCTTCCCTTTGGGTGTGTTAGCAGGGACATATGACAATACGCTCGACCTGACTCTCGGCGTCCTCCTACAATCCCGCCTTCGTCACCTCACCCTTGGTCGGTGGTTCTGTCGCCACTGCCGAAGCGACGCTGATCAACGGGTTGTTGAGTGGCTTGACATATCTCAACGTTCACACGAACGCGTTTCCGGGTGGCGAGATCCGGGGCTTCGTCGTCCAGGTTCCAGAACCCGAAACGTACGCGCTGCTGCTCGCCGGGCTGGCGATGATCGGCATTGCAATGCGCAAACGCCGGCGGGCGTAGGTTCGCCAGCCCGGCTTGCCCGGGAATTCTATGCCGTTGCCGATTGAGGACTATGCGCTGATCGGCGACTGCCATACGGCTGCATTGGTCGGTCGCGACGGCTCGATCGACTGGCTTTGCCTGCCGCGCTTCGATGCGGGCGCCTGTTTCGCCGCGCTGATGGGAAACCGCGCGCACGGCCGCTGGCTGATCGCGCCTGCCGCGAACGTGCTGAGCGTGCGGCGCCAATACCGCGACGGCACGTTGATTCTCGAAACCGAATTCGAAACGCGCGAAGGCGCGGTGCGCATTATCGATTGCATGAGGCTATCGAACGAGCGCTGGGATCTCGTGCGCATCGTCGAGGGTTTGCGCGGACGCGTCGCGATGCAGCTCGAACTCATCATCCGCTTCGATTACGGTTCGATCGTGCCGTGGGTGCGGCGGCGCAACCACGCGCTGCTGGCGACGGCGGGGCCGGACACGCTGGAATTGCACACGCCGGTGCCCGTGCGCGGCAAAGACATGACGTCGGTGGCGGAGTTCGCCGTCAGCGCGGGTGAGCGCATTCCGTTCTTGCTCAACTACCGCCCGTCGCACGAGCCGGCGCAGCCGGCGATCGACGCCGAAGAAGCAGTGGCGGAAACCGCGCGTGCATGGCGCAAATGGTCGGGCCGCTGCACTTATCGGGGACGCTGGCACGCCGCCGTCGTGCGCTCGCTGATCACGCTCAAAGCGCTGACCTATGGGCCCACCGGCGGCATCGTCGCGGCGCCGACGACTTCATTGCCCGAAGAGGCGGGCGGCGTGCGCAACTGGGACTACCGGTATTGCTGGCTGCGCGATGCGACGTTCACCCTGAATTCGCTGTTGCTGGCCGGTTATCACGAGGAGGCGGAGGATTGGTGCAAGTGGCTGGTGCGCGCGGCGGCCGGCCGACCTGAAGACCTGCAGCCGCTGTATACCGTCACCGGCGAACGGCGCATCGGCGAATATCGAGCTCGACTGGCTGCCGGGTTACGACGGTGCGCGGCCGGTGCGAGTCGGCAATGCGGCGTCGCGCCAGTTGCAGCTCGACATTTACGGCGAAGTGATGGATACGCTGCACCTCGCGCGCGCCGCCAAACTCAAGCCCAACGCGGCCGCATGGAACATTCAGGTGGCATTGCTGCGCTTTCTCGAATCCAGCTGGCAGCAGCCCGATGAAGGCATCTGGGAAATTCGCGGTCCGCGCCAACATTTCACGCACTCGAAAATCATGGCGTGGGTGGCATTCGACCGCGCCGTCAAGGACATCGAGAACTTCGGCGTCGACGGGCCGCTCGCACGCTGGCGTGATATCCGCGATGCAATCCATGCCGACGTCTGCCGCAACGGCTACGACGCGTCGCGCAACACGTTCGTTCAGTACTACGGCGCGACGCATCTCGACGCGAGCCTGCTGCTGATTGCGCCGGTCGGGTTCCTGCCGCCCGACGATCCCCGCGTGCGCGGGACTATCGAGGCAATCGAGCGCGGGCTGGTCGCGGACGGGCTCGTGCTGCGCTATGCGCCGGCCAACGACGTGGACGGATTGCCGCCGGGCGGCGGAACGTTCCTGGCGTGCTCGTTCTGGCTAGCGGAAAGTCTGGCTCTTACCGGGCGGCGCGCCGAAGCTGAAGCGTGGTTCGAGCGGCTGCTTGGACTAGCCAACGACGTCGGGCTGCTGCCGGAAGAATACGACGCGCGCAACGGGCGCATGTTGGGCAATTTTCCGCAGGCCCTGACCCACATCGCGCTGATCAATACGGCGCACGTGCTGTCGATGCCGTTGCACCACGCGAAACGCGCCTGCGAGAAAGGCGAGCGCCCGGCCGCCGCCGCCCACACGCAGGGTGATACCGCGCAAGCCTGAATCAATGGCCCTGGAATACGGGCTTGCGTTTCTCCATGAATGCATCGCGACCTTCGATGTAGTCCTTGCTCGCGAAGCACGTGTCGACCATGCGGTCGCAGGTCGCGATATCGCGCTCCGATTCGTTTCTGCCCATTTCGACGACGCTCTTCTTGACCGCGGCGATCGTCAGCGGCGCGTTGTTCGCAATCGTCGTCGCGTAATTGAGCACGTAGTCTTCGAGCTCGGCCACAGGCAGCATGCGATTGATGAGTCCCATCGTCAGCGCTTCCTGCGCGGTGAACTGGCGGCCGGTGTAGAAGATCTCCATCGTGAACGACGGGCCGACGAGCGCTTCGAGCTGCTTCAAGCGCGCGTAGCGGTAGCCGACGCCGAGCTTCGCCGCCGGCACGCCGAATCTCGAGTCGTCGGAGGCGATACGCAGGTCGCACGAAACCGCGGTGCCCATGCCGCCGCCCATGCAGAAGCCGCGGATCGACGCGATCGTCGGTTTCGGGCACTCGCGCAATGCCTTGGCTGCGCGGTCGGAAGCTGCCTCGTATTCGGCCTTGGCCTCGGCGGTCGCGCGCCTTTCCTTGAATTCAGAGATGTCGGCGCCCGACACGAACGCCTTATCGCCCGCGCCTTTCAATATGACGACACGCACCGCCGGATCGCGCGCGTAATCGTTGAGCGCGTCGGCCATCGCCAGGTACATGTCCATCGACATCGCGTTGCGCTTCGCCGGGTTGTTGAAAATGATCCAGCCGATTCCGCCGTCCTTCTTGGCGATCAGCTTGTCGGTGGTGGTAGCCATGACGAATTCCTTTCGAGGTGAAAACATGGAGTGTAACTAATATAATCGGCCCCTGTCCGCGGCCTGCCGCGGTTCCATTCGAAGTTTCGACGGGGGAGAATAATGTGCGTTTAGGACTACTGGGTTTCGGCGAAGCGGGGCTGCGTTTTGCGCAGGATCTGTCGCAGGGCGGCCTGACGGACATCGTCGCTTACAGCAGGACCGGGGCGAAAGAGCCGGCCGACGGTCCGCTGCACGCGCAGGCCGCCGCCGCCGGTGCAAAGCTGGTGAAGACGGTGCGCGCATTGTGCAAGGGCACTGACGTCGTTATTGCGCTCACGCCGGGCAAGTCCGCGGTGGCCGCAGCGCGCAAGACGGCGAAATATCTGAGTCCCGGGCAGATCTACGTCGACATGAGTTCGGCGGCGGTTAAAACCATGGAAGACATCGCGCAACTGCTCGAGGGCAAGGCACGCTTCATCGACGCCGCGATCATGAGCCCGGTGCCGCTGAACGGCATCAAGGGCGTAATCGGCGCGAGTGGCGCGGATGCCGAGCAATTCCGCGCGTTGCTGGCGCCGTACGGCATGAACATCAAAGTGGTCGGCGAGAAGCCCGGCGGCGCCAGCGCGATGAAGTTGATTCGCAGCGTGTGCATGAAAGGGCTTTCCGCGGTGTTGATCGAATCGCTGGAAGCGGCGCAACGCTACGGCGTGCTCGAAGCCGCCGCGGCGGACATCGCGGGATCGTTTGACGAGCGGCCGTTCGCGGAAAACATGAAGCGCTATGTGTGCGGCACCGCGGTGCACGCCGGTCGGCGCGTGCACGAAATGGCCGACGCGATGGCATTATTGAATGCGCTGGGCTCGTCCACGCGCATGACGCGCGCCACTCGCTCCAATCTCGTCGAGCTCGCCAACCTGGGATTGCGTGAAAAATTCAACGCGCGCGAGCCCGACACAGTCGCCGCGGCGATCGAGGCCTTGGTCGAGTTGAGACGCGGGTAAATTTTTGGCGGGCCGCGGCGGTCGTCGCGGCCGACCGGTTCGGCGCGCATAGCTGCATCGATCAAGTGCGGCAATTCGAAAACTGCAAGGAGCAAAAATGAGCGTTCCGGTGTTCGCGGCGGGCAACTACCGCTATATCAGGGCTTTTTTCCAGTATTCGGGCGGCGTCGCCGCCGAACCGGGCTATGAAATCGAGCGCGCACGCTTTGCCGCGCCGCTGCCGCTCGCCGACGCATATGCGGCGGTTGAAGCGCACTTGAAAGCGCTCGGGCGGCCGACGACCGCATTTGCCGCCTGCGAATTGCGCACGCCCGAGCAGTTCACCGACCAGGGCTTCATCGATTTCAACCGCGTCTATGTGAAAACGCTCGCGCGCTGGGGCATTTATCGCGACGGCGCAGAGACGCTGAATCCGGTGGCCCGGACCAACGTGAGCCCGGTGCACGATAAGCCGCCGGTGCCCGTAATGTATGCGTTCTCATATACGGTGCCCGCACGCAATCCGAGACCGACGTTCATTGTTTCGGGCGCCGGTGAAGTGGGCGCAAAAGGCAGCAGCTACGCCGAGCGCATCGTGCGGTTGAATGATACGTCGCCCGCGGGCATGCGCGAGAAAGTTGCCTGCGTGATCGAGGAAATGGAGCGGCGTCTCGCGCTACTGGGTTTTTCGTGGGCAGATGCGCTTGCGACGCAGGCTTATACGGTGCAGGACATCGGCCCTCTGGTCGGCGAAATGCTCGACGCGCGCGGCGCTATGCGGGGCGGACTTAATTGGTATTACGCGCGGCCACCCGTAATCGGCCTCGAGTTCGAGATGGACGTGCGGAGCGTGGCGCGCGAAATCGTACTGTAAGTGTCCGAGCCTGGGTTGATCTGCGTCACGTCCAGTTCGCGCGGGTACGCAGGGCGTTGACGGTTTCAGCGGCCTCCTTCAGGACCTCGGCGTGATCGAGCGCGGTGAACTGCCCTGCGCGCAACAGGATGCGGCCATCGACGATTACCGTATCCACGTTGCGCGGCTGCGCGAACCCGACGAGCGCTTCATAAGGTGTTCCGGCGGGGGCGATGTTGATGTCGCCCGCGCGCACCAAAATAATATCGGCGCGCTTGCCCGGCGTTAGCGAACCGGTGCGGTCGGCAATCCCGAGATCGATCGCGCCGTCGAGCGTGGCAAGCTGAACGAGCCGCTTGGCGGTAAGCGGCACGCGCGCGCCTACGCGATGCTGATGCAGCGCGTAGAGCATGCGCATGCCGGCGAAATAGTCGAAACTGTAGCTGCTGGCATTGTCGGTCGACAGGCTGACTTTCACGCCGGCTTCGAGCAGCTCCGCGAACTGGATAAGCCCGGCGCTCGCCGGACGCCGCGCTTCGCCGACGGGCGAAGTGCTGTAGCTGACGCCGCGCTCTTTCAGGATCCGCCGTTCCTCCGCGGTAGTCAGCAGCGGATGGACGAGTTGCACGTCCGGGCCCAGGAGGCCTGCGTCGTTCAAGTACGTGATCGGGCTCGGGCCAGATGTGTGCAGCGTGATCGGCAAACCGAGCGCGCGCGCGGCGCCCCATTCTTTCCGCGCGATTTCGAGCGGGACGTTGCCGCGCAGTGGATTGGGATCGGAGCCGACGTTGCGTGAGTTGATGCCCAGCGTAAGCAGGCCGTCGTTGGGCATCCACTCGCGCTTTATTTTGGCGAGACCGTCGAGATCCATCGGCTGGTCGTTGGGCATGTTCTGCGCCGGTCCGTAGGAGAAGCGGCCGCGCAGCCCGATGTCGCGCATGCCGCGCAGTTCGGCGTCGGCGTGCTCGGGCGAGCGGACGTTGTGCGCCCAGTTATGGACCGTCGTGGCGCCGGCGCTCAGAGCTTCGGCGAGTCCGACGCGGACATTGCGATAACTGTCGTTCGGCGTGTAATGCGGTCCGAGGCGGTTGGTAACCGGAAAGTAGCCGGCCTTGGGATCGTCCATGCGGATCACAGCGCGCAGCGCGCTCGTCCATAGATGCACGTGAGTGTCGATGAAGCCGGGCAGGCAGATCATGCCGCGCGCATCGATGACGGTTGCTGTCGGCGCTGCGATGTCCGCCGCTACCGCGACGATTACGCCGTCGCGCACATGCACGTCGCCGGTGACGAAATCACCAACTACTGAATCCATGCTCAAGATGGTCGCGCCGCGAATCACAAACTCGCCGCGCGCGGGTAGCGCCTTCGCGGCACGCCCCGCAATCGCCTGCGCGCGCAACGTTGCGGGTGCGAGTCCTATTGTCGCGAGCGCCGCTGCCGTCTTTAGTACGGTGCGCCGGTCGATTTTGCTTTGGTGCATGCTGCGCCTCCCGTTGTTACGCGTTGCACGGGAGTATCTATACGCGTCGAAGCGCAGTCAACAGAGCATCGGCGGTCGAGTGCCTCCGCAATGCTAATTCACGCGTATGCCGGCTTCGCGAACCAGCTTTCCCCACTTGATGGTTTCCGTCTTCAGATATTCCGTGAACTCCTCGGGCGGCATGCCGACCGGATCGAGTCCCATCGCCAGCAAACGCTCGCGGATTTCCGGATTGGCGACGGTCCTGGCAATTTCTGCATAGAGCTTGGCGATGATTTCTTTCGGCATGCCGGCCGGCCCAAACACCGCGTACCACTGGTCCACGGCAAATCCGGGGACGCCGGACTCGGCAATGGTGGGAAGGTCGGGCACCGACGGGGAGCGTTTTGCGCTCGCCACTGCCAGTGCACGCAGCCGGCCCGCGCGAACATGCGGGATGGTCGAGATCGCGCTCGCTGAAGTAACCGAAACCCGCCCGGCGACGAGGTCGAGGATGCTCGGCGCCGTGCCTTTGTACGGGATATGCACGAATTGCAGCCCCGCCATCCGGTTGAGCAGTTCCATAGTCAGATGCTGGCCGCTGCCGGTGCCAGAAGAGGAAAAAAGTATTTCATCGGGATGCTTTTTGGTAAACGCGATCAGGTCTTTCACGTTCTTCACCGGCAGCGACGGATGCACCGCCAGTATGCTGGGCGACTGCACGAACAGCGCAATCGGGGCGAAGTCCTTGAGAGTGTCATAGGGAAGCTTATACAGCGCGGGCGTGATGGCGTGGCTCATCGACTGCATGAGCAGCGTGTAACCATCGGGCGCGGCGCGCGCAACGACCTCGGCGGCGATGGTGCCGCCCGCACCGGGCCGGTTCTCGGCCACAACCTGCTGACTCCACGCATCAGTGAATTTCTGCCCGAGCAGCCGCCCCGAAGTATCCACGCCGCCGCCCGGCGCAAGCGCAATGACCATACGGATCGGCTTGGCGGGATATTTCGCTGCGTCTTGCGCCCGGCAGGCACTCGCCGCCGCAATCATCAACATGGCGACGCCACATGGGATCGCGATTTTGGTCATAACTCGGTTCTCCTCGTCACAGTGCGGGTACGGGCCGCGGGCGGCGGCGCTGCCGGCCCGTTGCTGCAATCATGTTGCCCTTGCGCCCGGTTGATTGCAAATCAGAACTATCTCCAGCCGTCGATAAAAAAACGGCCCCGCAGGGCCGTTTCTTTCGTCGCCGCGATACGTTAAGCGCGCGGTTCGCCGCGGTCGTTGACCAGCACCGTCGAGCCCGGCGGCGTGGTCATTTGCATGCGATGCTCCTGGCCGCGGAAGTTGTACGTCACGTCCCAGTAGTCGGCCTGCGCCTGGCCGGGCACGTTTTCGCAGCGCTGCACGTCCTGCGTCGTGGTCTGGCCGCGTCCCACGTTGGCGCCCACCGCGCCGCCGGCAACCGCGCCGCCAACGGTGGCTACGTCGTTGCCGCGCCCGCTGCCGACCTGGTGACCTAGCACTCCGCCGATTACCGCGCCGATAACTGCGCCGGGGACGTTATATTTGCGATCCTGGACCTGCTCCTGCTCGACCCAGCAGCGCTTCTCGGGCGTCGCTACCACCGCGCGCACCGAGGTCACGTTCGCTTCGTATACGCGCTCGTTGTCGCGCCGCCGATTGTCGTACGCCGCCAGCGGAGGGGGCGCGTAGCGGCTGTCATCGAAGCGCGCATTGCGGTCCACTTCGCGCACGGACGAGATGCTGCGGCCCATTCCCATGGCTGCCAATGACGGATAGCTGCCCGGCCGCAATACCCTGCAGCGGCCATTGAAGCGCGCATCCTCACAGACTTCCCAGCGGTCGCCCAGCACTACGGCAGACGAGGCGCGGTCGTTAAAGCCGAAACGCTCGAGGTTGCCGACCTGCTTGTCGGTCGTGAAAGTGCGGCCGCGAAAATTTTCGCGCTCGTAGAAAGTGACTTGCGGAGCGCCGGAGCTGGCCACCGGCGGCGGCGCGGCACGGGCGGCTTCGCGCACCGACGAAACGCGATCGTTCAGGCCCATCGCGGCCAGCGATGGATAGCTGCCGGGGCGCAGTACCGCGCAGCGCCCGCTGAATCTTACGTTGTCACAGACTTCGACTGGATCGCCCCTGACTATGGCCGACGACGCGCGATCGTTAAAGCCGAACCGCTCGAAGCTGCCGACGGGCCGGTCGGTGGTGAACGATCGGCCCCGAAAGTTTTCGCGCTCATAGAACGTGACGTCTGCCGCTGCCTGCGCGGAAATGATCAGTGCCGTTGCGGCCAATGCGCTTTTCAATACGGTTTTCATCGCTCTCTCCTGTAACTAAATGTAAACGCCGGGCCCATGCCGGGACGACGCCTTCCCTTGAGACAACAGTCCAGGCGCCGCGTTGCGGTAGAACGGCTCAAATTACGGTAGGACAGGGCTGACGCGTCGTGGCAACATCAGCTCGCCATTACGGCAGTATGACAATTGAATTGATACGCGCGGCTCCCACGCAGCAACCGGCCTCTGTGCGTTGCCTTATTCGGCGGAGGCCGGGCCTGTTACCATGTGCATCATCGGGCAAAGCACGCAGGCGGAAGGGCACATGAACCATCGCCGCAAAATTCTAATCGCGCTGGGCGCCCTGGCGGCATCGCCGGCTGCGCTTGCGCAGCCGGCGGGCAAGGTGCGCCGGCTCGGCGTGCTCATGGGTTATGCGGAGAACGATCCCGAAGCGCGCCTGCGGTTTGCCGCCTTCAAGGAGGGGCTTGCAGCGCAGGGCTGGATCGACGGCCGCAATCTGAAGATCGATGTTCGCTGGGGCGCGGGAGATGCGAAGCGCGCGTCGATTTTTGCGCGGGAACTGGTGGCGCTCAAGCCCGAGGTGATCCTCGCGAACACCACGCCGGCGACGGCCGCGGTTCAGCGCGAAACTGCCACCATTCCCGTCGTGTTCACGGTGGTCTCGGATCCCGTCGGCAGCGGTTTCGTCAAGTCGCTGTCCCGGCCCGGCGGCAACATCACGGGCTACATCAATTTCGAGTCGTCGCTCGTCGAGAAATGGCTGCAGCTGCTGAAGGAAATCGCGCCGCGCGTTTCGCGCGTCGCCGTGATATTCAATCCGGAGACGGCGCCGTATGCCGAATATTATCTGCAACCGTTGAAGGCTCGCCGCGCCCAAGCTGGGCGTGAAGGTGTTCGCCGTCACGGTGCGCAGCGAAGCGGAAATCGAGAAAGCTATCGTCGATCTCGGCCGCGAGCCGAACGGCGGGCTCATCGCGATGACGGACAGCTTCCTGACCGTCCATCGGAAGCTGATCATAGACCTGGCCGCGCGCCACAAAGTGCCGGCCATGTACTGGGTCGGCAACATGGCCGCTGAAGGCGGTTTGATCGCGTATGGCGTCGACTACCTGGATCTATTTCAGCGCGCCGCGACGGCCGTCGACAAAATCCTGAAAGGCGCCAAACCCGCCGAGCTCCCGGTGGAGCAGCCGACAAAGTTCGAGCTAGTGATCAATCGCAGGACGGCGAAGGCGTTGGGGCTGACGGTGCCGCAGTCATTAATGATCAGCGCCAAGCAGGTGATCGACTAATAGTAAAACGGCCCCGCACGGCCGTTTTGTTCCGTGCAGGGTCCAGGCGTCCGGTTCCGGTCTCCTGTTACCATGTTGTGCTACCCAATTGCCAAGGAATCGCTCATGACATCAATCAATCGCTTGCGTGTAGGTTTCATCGGTGCGAACGGCAGATGGGGGCCGCGCGCACACGTTCCCGCCCTGCAACGTCTGCCGGAGACCGAGATCTACGCCGTGTGCACGGCGCACGAGGACACGGCACGAGCGGCGGCCGAGAAATACAAGGTCGAGCGCGCTTACAGCAACGACAAGGAGATGGACGCGAATCCCGCAGTCGAGGCGGCGCTCGTCGCCGTGCGCGTGCCGGCGCACTACGTCCTCACGAAGAACGCGCTCGAAGCGGGCAAGCACGTCTACTGCGAATGGCCGCTGGGAAAAAACACGCAGGAGGCCGAAGAGCTCGCGGCGCTCGCGCGCAAGATGAAGGTCCGCACGATGGTAGGCCTGCAGCGGCGCGCGTCGCCCGCTTACATGCGCATGCGGGAGCTGGTGCAGGAGGGATACGTCGGCAAGGTGCTCTCGGTCAACATGACGCATATGGGCGATGGCGTGCTGACCCGCACGGCGGACCGCACGTGGCAGCGCGACTTCAGCCTGGGCGCGAACTCGCTGACGATCACGTTCGGACACGCGATGGACGCGGTGTGCATGGTCGCCGGTGAACTCACCGAAGTGGCGGCCGTCGTCAGCACGCAGGTGCCGCAGTGGTATGAGACCGATACAAAAAAATACGTGGACGTGAATTCGCCCGACAACATCATGCTCACGGGCAGGCTCGAAGGCGGCGCGGTGGTCAGCGCCAACCTGGGCGTGCATCCGTACCACGGCACCGGCTACCGGTTCGAGATCTACGGCACGGAAGGCACGCTCGCGCTCGTGGGCGGCGGTGACGCCGGCGAAGAAGTGAAACGCAAGATCATGGGCGGGAAGAAGGACGACAAGACGCTGCAGGAACTGCCGATACCCGACCGCCTGAAGTGGGTGCCGGAAGAAGTGCGCGGCCTGGGCGCGGGTTACGACGTGGGCCAGATGTGGGTCAAATTTGCAGAGGCGATCCGCACCAACACGCGCATCGAGCCCGACTTCGATTCCGCGGTGCGCCGCCACCGGATGCTGGATGCCATCGTGCGTTCTTCGGAAACCGGGCAGCGGCAAAAGGTCGTTCTGTAGTACCGGCAAAGTGATTGATGAATAGCAAAACGGCCCCGCAGGGCCGTTTTGCGTGATCACTGCTTGTCAGGACTCAAGCGCGCGGTTCGCCGCGCTCGTTAACCTGCACGGTCGAACCCGGAGCCGTTGTCATCTGCACCCGGTGTTCCTGGCCGCGGAACGTGTAAGTAACATCGTAGTAGTCGGTGTGAGTCTGGCTGGCAACGTTTTCGCAACGCTGCACATCCTGGGTCGTCGTCTGCTGACCGCGCCCGACGTTGGCGCCCACGGCGCCGCCGGCAACCGCGCCGCCGACCGTGGCGACGTCATTGCCGCGCCCGTTGCCGATCTGGTGGCCGAGAACACCGCCGATTACGGCACCGATCACGGCGCCTGGAACGTTATAGCCACCTTTAGTCTGGACCTGCTCCTGCTCGACCCAGCATTTCTTTTCCGGAGTCGCAACCACCGCGCGCACTGCGGTCACGTTCGCTGCAAATACGCGCTCGTTGTTGCGCCGGCGGTTGTCGTAAGCGGCAACCGGCGCCGGTGCGTAACGCGTGTCTTCGACTCGCGCGGCTCTGGTAACCTCGCGCACCGATGAAATGCTGTTGCCGAGCCCCATGGCGGCCAGCGACGGATAGCGGCCCGGACGCAGCACCTTGCAGCGCCCGCCGAAGCGCGCGTCTTCACAGACTTCCCAGCGGTCGCCGAGCACTACTGCGGACGATGCGCGGTCGTTGAAGCCGAAACGCTCGAAGTTGGCGACTTTTTTGTTGGTGGTAAATGTTTTGCCGCGAAAGTTTTCGCTCTCGTAGAAGGTCACGTCGGCCGCGGCCTGCGCGGAAATGATCAGTGCGGTTGCGGCTAATGCGCTCTTTAGTATGGTTTTCATTGTTTTCTCTCCTGTAATTATTATCGAAATGCCGCGTTCTTATCGCATCGGCACTTCATCGGACGCGCGCGCGACCTCGCGTTTGCGGGCTATCGGATAAACCGTCCGTATGACATCGCCTACAGCCATGCGGTAAGGTTGGTAATATGGGGTATCGCGCCCGCTCGCGTCCGTGCGCCCACCCACATAGCGGCGCGTGATTACCGCCTCACGAGTACATTCCCGGCTCAACACTGCAGGCGGACGATGAATAGATTGAATAAACGCCGCAACCTGGTTATCGCGCTTGGCACCAGGGGTGACCTAGCGCGCCGTGCCGCAAGTTACGTGGACAAAATTTTCAAGGGCGCAAAACCCGCCGACCTACCCGTCGAGCAACCAACGAAATTCGAGCTGTTCATCAACGGCAAGACTGCGAAGGCTCTGGGCTTGACGATTCCGCAGGCGCTGCTGATCAGCGCCGACAAGGTGATCGAATGAAACGAGCGAACTGCATCGGCGTGATGGGAGTGTTCGTCGTCGTAACGTCTTGCGACGCGCTTGCGCAAACGTATCCCGCCAAGCCGATCCGCCTGATCGTCGGCTACACGACGGGCGGCCCGACCGACACGACCGCGCGCATGGTTGCGCAAAAATTATCCGAGCACGTCAGCCAGCCGGTGATCGTCGAGAATCGCGCGGGCGCGAGCGGCACGCTCGGCAAGGAGCGCGTCGCTTCCTCGCCGCCCGATGGTTACACGCTGCTCGTGATGTCGAGCGGCGATGCGATCGTGCAGGCGCTGTTTGCCAAAGCGCCGCGCGATCTCGAACTGGCTTTCGCGCCTGTGTCGCTGGCGGCGACCGGCACTTACGTTCTTATCGTGCATCCGTCGGTGCCGGCACGCAATGTGAAGGAGCTGATCGCGCTCGCGCGCGCGAATCCCGGCAAGCTCACTTACGGATCGTCCGGGGTCGGCAGCTCGGTTCATCTCGCCGGAGAACTTCTGAACGTGAAAGCGAATCTCAAAATCGTCCACGTTCCGTACAAAAGCTCGGCGGACAGCGCGCGCGCGACTGCGTCTGGCGAAGTCGGATTGAGTTTTCCGGGTATTCCGGGCGCGCTGCCGTTTCTCTATGCAAAGAAAATCCGTGCGCTCGCGGTGACGAGCAAAAAGCGCGTCGCGATGATGGCGGAGACGCCGACGCTCAACGAATCCGGCGTGCCGGGCTACGACCGCTATGGTTGGTATGGCGATCCTGGCGCCGGTGGGCACGCCGAAAGAAGTGATCGCGCGGCTCAATGCCGCGCTGAGCGAAGTCGTCAATGTCGCCGACATGAAAGCCGCCTTGAACCTGCAGGGTCTCGAGCCGCAGACGACGACGCCCGAGCAGTTCGGGGCGTTCATCCAGGCCGACATCATGGAAAACGCCAAGCTCATCAAGCTGATCGGGCTCAAGGCGGAATAGCGCGGCTTCGGCATAATAGAGGCGCGCAATTTCAAGAGAAAGTGAAATGAATCTTTGCCGCCAAGTTACTCGTTGCCATTGCCGCTGCCTCGCTCGCCGCGCCGTTCGTTGCCTACGCGCAGAATTTTCCGTCCAAACCGCTGCGGCTCATCGTGCGGGCACCGCCCGGCGGCACGGACGATTTGATCGCGCGCCTGGTCGCGCCGGCCATCGGCAAAACGCTAGGGCAGCAGGTGATCGTCGACTATCGGACCGGCGCCGGGGGACTCGTCGCGTGGGAGTACGTGTCGAAGCAGCCGCCGGATGGCTACACGCTGATGCTCGCAGCGTCCGGTCTCGCCGCCGTCAAGAGCCTGCGGGGAGAAATATCGATCGATCCGTTTCGCGATTTCGGCTGGGTGTCGCAGGTCACGAGCTTCATGCTGGTGATCCTCGTGCATCCGTCGCTGCCGGCGCGCACGCAGAAGGAGCTGATTGCGCTCGCGCGCAGCCGGCCCGGTCAGTTGAGCTATGGAACCTCGGGCGTGGGCGCGACGCCGCATCTCGCGGCCGAATACTTCAAGGCGATGGCCAAGGTCCAGATCAACCACGTGCCGTACAAAGGCGCGGGCCCCATGTACCTCGACCTGATCGGCGGGCGCATCGAAATGGGCTCGGCAGTTTTGGGCAGCGCGCTGCCGCATATCCGCAGCGGCAGGGTGCGCGCGCTCGGCGTGAGCGGCGCGCAGCGCTCGCCGCAACTGCCCGACGTGCCGACCATCGCCGAGCAGGGGCTCGCCGGCTACGCGTTCGAGCCGTTCTACGCGATTGTCGTGCCGGCACGCACGCCGCGCGAAATCATGGGCGCACTGGCCGACGCGATCGCCAAGTCGATGTCGACGCCGGAATTCCGCGAGCAGTTCGTTAAAATCGTCGGGTCCGACGTCGTGGTCAACACGCCGGAGCAGATGCTGCAGGTCGCGAAGAAAGAAGCCGAGCTCATCGACAAGATCGCGCGCGCGGCCAACGTCAAGGAGGAGTAAGTAGTGGCACGAATTGCCGTCGGTGGTTTTCATCACGAAACGAATTGCTTTGTCCCGGTCCATACCGACTTTAACTACTTCGCTACCGTAAGCGACCGTCCGCCGCTGTCGCGCGGCGACGAAGTGCTGCGCAACCTGCCGAACAAAGCCTTCGGCATGTCGGGCTTCATCGCCGACATGGCGGTCAAGCACGAACTGGTGCCGCTCGTGTGGGCGAGCGGCGGCGCCGGCGGTTACGTCACGAGCGACGCGTTCGAGCGCATCGTCGGCGAACTCGTCGGCCGGCTGTCGCTGGCGCTGCCGGTCGACGCTGTCTATCTCGATCTGCACGGCGCAATGTGCTCGGTCGATTTCGAGGACGGCGAAGGCGAGATACTGCGCCGCGTGCGCGCAACCGTCGGGCCGAAGGTGCCCGTAGTGATCAGCCTGGACTATCACACCAACCTCACGCCGGGGATGGCGGCGCGCACCGACGGAATGGCGATCTATTACACCTATCCGCATGTCGACAGGCCGCAAACCGGCAGCCGCGCCGCGCGCATTTTGACGACCATACTCGAGCGCGGCCAGCCCGCCGCTCGCGCGTTCCGCAAGCTTCCCTTCCTGATCCCGCTCAATTTCCAGTGCACGCTGGTCGAGCCGTCGAAGGGGATAGTCGCGAAATCCGCGGCAGGCGAAGGCGGCGACGTGCTCGACCTTTGTTATGGCGCGGGCTTTCCGCCGTCCGATCTGCACGACTGCGGTCCCGCCGTCATCGCGCACGGCTATTCGCAGGCGGCGGTCGACGCGGCCGCCGACGAACTCGTGAGCCACATCATGGGAATGGAGAAGGTATTCGCCCAGCCGCTGCTGACTCCCGACGAAGCGGTGAAGCAGGCGATGGCGCTCAGCGCCAAGGCGAAGCGGCCGGTGGTGATCGCCGACACGCAGGACAATCCCGGCTGCGGCGGCACAGGCGATACGACGGGCATGCTCGAAGCGCTGGTGCGCAATCACGCGCAACAGGCGGCGATCTGCGTGCTAACCGATGCGAAGGCCGCGGCGGCCGCGCATGCAGCAGGCGAAGGCGCCGACATCACGATCGAGCTCGGCGGCTGTACGCCGCTGCCGGATGTGCGGCCCTTTCGCGGCACCTTCCGCGTCACGCGGCTGACCGACGGCCGTTTCGTCTGCAAGGGGCCCTGCGTCGGCGGGCGCGAAGCGAATCTCGGGCCGACCGCTTTGCTCACCATCGGCGGCGTGAGCATCGTGGTCGCGAGCAAGCGCATGCAGGCTTACGATCTGGAGATATTCCGCCACATCGGCGTCGAGCCGACGGCGCAGAAAATCCTCGTGGTGAAAAGCACGTGTCACTTTCGTGCCGACTTCGAGCCGATCGCCGAGCGTGTGCTCGTGGCAGTCGCGCCCGGTGCGCATCTCGTCGACGCGCGCCTGTATCCGTACAAGCATCTGCGCGCGGGCGTGCGGCTGGAGCCGCTCGGACCGGCGTTCGCGCCGCGCGTCTGATTATTTCGTAGAGCCCGTCAGAACTGGCAGGAACCCGGGCCGTCGGGGCTGCCGCAGGTCGAGCAGCCCGCCGGCAGGGTATCGAGCGCGGCCGAGCTCGACACGGCGCCGAACGCCGATTTCGAAATCGCCGAGAATGTCGATAGCTTCTTGTTCAGGCTGGTGCTTTCGCACGCCGGGCAAGCCGGGGCGGGCGCGGAAGTGCGGACCAGCTTTTCAAATTCGTTGCCGCACGAACCGCATTTGTATTCAAAAATAGGCATGAGCCTTAGGCCTCGTATATGTCGACGCGAAGTATACGGCATCGAATCGAGCTCGCCGCCAATGTCGGAGGCGACAGAAAACGAGTGTCCTAGCGACTGCAACTGCGCGATTCGTCCGCGTCCGGCCTCGAGTGACGAGCTGTGCTAAGCTCAGCGTGCGGCATTCAAATGCAGGCGCCGATGCAGGCGGGCGCGCGCCCGGCGCAACGCCAGCGCGGGAATAAATGTCTGGATACGCGCGCCGGCTGCGAGCTTCGCGCGTTCGCTTTCGTAGATCCGGACCACTTCGTCTGTGGGGGTTTGCGTTTCGTGCGCAAGTATCTTGAGCGCAGTGTTCTGAGTTGCAATTGCAGGTTATCGCGTTCCATCTAAAGACCCTGTCTGGTTAGGATATGTCGATTAGACACGCGGCATGACAGAAACTCCGCCGCGGTGAAATATATTTCACTTTGATGTAAGTAAGCGGAAACTGTGTTGTAGGACGTGCGCTCGCGCCGCATAAAAAATGGCGGCCATCATTCGATAGCCGCCATCGTCTCTGCGCAAAACCCGCCAAAACAGGCGAATTACATCGCGAGTACCCTTGAACACCATGTTGCCCGGCGGCTTTAGCGCGCACATGCCCGGTGCCTTGGTGATCGTGATGGCGGGCGGGCGTAGAAACGAGCCGCAATTCGTACACGCAGCTTTCCTTGCTGCCGGCCCATTTGACCGTCATGCTCTCCATCAGCGTCGATGACTTGCGCGTCCTGCACTGGTTTCCCGCCCGTGAAGTTGACGAACGTGAGCCAGGCGGCATGCGCCGTTTTCAGGTTCCCCAGCGTCAACGTCGTCGTCCCCCCTTCCGCCGGCACCGCCGCTTCATAAGCGCCGTCGTAAAACACCTGTGCCGGCACTACTTTCGTGCGTCTTGCGCGCCGGCACCGCCTGCGAAGCCGCCGCCAGGGCGGCGATGGTTGCAAATGCTATGGCTTTGGAAGTTTGCATCATGAGGTCCCCTTGATTGTTGGAATGGTCATCCTTTCGTCCCGCTTGCGGAAAATACCACGATTGCGGAATGCCGTTTGCATCGCGCCGTTAGTTGCCTTGCCTGTGACGCGGCAAAGACGGATGAAGCAGAGCGATCCCGCATCAGCCCGCGCGCTGGCTGAAAAAATACGGCACGGAAGCGCTATTTTGCGAAAAACAACCGGCAGAAGTTTGTTTTGCGGCGCTGAGTCCACTAAACTTAGCGAAATTTTCTGAAGCGCTTCCAACCGCTTAACGATGCAGGGCACCAGCCAAGAACCAATGGCAGTAAAGAAATACGATGAAAGCTCAGTGCAAAAGCTCCGCGGTATCGAGCCCGTGCAGCGTCTGCCCGGCATGTATACGCGCACGAGCGATCCGACGCACATCATCCAGGAAGCAATCGACAACGCCGCGGACGAGGCTTTCGGCGAGCATGCCAACCAGATCGACGTAACGCTGCATCGCGACGGCTCGGTCACGGTCACGGACAACGGGCGCGGCATTCCCGTCGGCATGCATCCGGTGGAGAAGATCCCGACCGTGCAGCTCGTCTTCACCGAACTGCATGCGGGCGCCAAGTTTTCGAAAAGCGCGGCCGATGCCGCGTACAAATTCTCCGGCGGGCTGCACGGCGTCGGCGTGTCGGTGACGAATGCGCTTGCCGAGAGGCTCGAAGTCGACATCAAGCGCGAAGGGGCGCTGCATCGCATCGTGTTCGAAGACGGCGTCGTCACGCAGAAGCTGAAGAAAGTCAAAGGCGTGCCCGCGAAGGACACCGGCACGTCGCTGCGGATCTGGCCCAACAAGAAATATTTCGATTCGCCGAAAATTTCACTGCCCGATCTCGAGCGCATCGTGCGCTCGAAGGCGGTGCTGCTGCCCGGCGTCAAAGTGTCGCTCAACATCGAAGGCCCGAAAGAAACGACGAGCCGCACGTGGACGTACCCCGAAGGCATGAAAGGCTATCTCAAGGAAATGCTGGCGGGCGCCGAGCCGGTCGGCGAAATATTCGACGGTGAAAATTACATCACCGAAGCGAACGGCTACGCGTTGGGCGAGGGCGCGGGCTGGGCGTTCGCGGTCGTCGACGAGGCCAAGGGCTACGGCGAATCGTACGCGAACCTGATTCCGACGCCGGCAGGCGGCACCCACGAGTCCGGCTTGCGCGACGGCATATTTGACGCGGTCAAAGCCTTCGCCGAGCATCACAACATGATGCCGCGCGGCATCAAGCTGATGGCGGACGACGTGTGGTCGAAGACGATCTACTTTTTGTCGGCGAAAGTGCTCGAGCCGCAGTTTCACGGCCAGACCAAGGAAAAGCTGTCCAACCGCGACGCGTTCAAGCTCGTCGCGACCATGGTGCGCGATCCGTTCGAGCTGTGGCTCAACACGCACGTCGAATTCGGCCGCAAGATTGCCGAAGTCGTGATCACGGCAGGCCGTCGAGCGCTCGCGCTCGGTGCAGAAAGTCGAGCGCAAGAAATCCTCGAGCGTCGTGATGCTGCCCGAGAAGCTCACCGACTGCGAGGCGAGCGACATTACCCAGAACGAGCTTTTCCTGGTCGAGGGCGATTCGGCCGGCGGCTCGGCGAAGCAGGCGCGCGACAAGCGTTTCCAGGCGATCTACAAGATGCGCGGCAAGGCGCTGAACTCGTGGGAGGTCAAGCGCGATCTGCTGTTCTCCAACGCCGAGATCCACGACATCGCGGTTGCGATCGGCGTCGATCCGCATGAGGCCGGCACCGAGCCCGATCTGTCGGGGCTGCGCTACGGCAAGATCGCGTCGATGACGGATGCCGACGTCGACGGCGCGCACATTTCAGTGCTGCTGTTGACGCTGTTCTACCGCCATTTTCCGAAGCTGATCGAAAACGGCAACATTTATATCGCGAGCCCGCCGCTCTACAAGATCGACATTCCGGCGCAGGGCAAGCGGCCCGCCAAAAAGCTGTACGCGCTCGACGAAGAAGAGCGCAAGTCCACGCTCGACCGCGCGCGCGACGAAGGCATCAAGGTCGATTCGATCCGCATTCAGCGCTTCAAGGGCCTGGGCGAGATGAATCCCGAGCAGTTGTGGGAAACCACGCTGTGCCCCGACACGCGCCGCCTGCTGCAGGTGCGCATCGAGGACCGCGACACCACGCTCGCGCTCTTCAACATGCTGATGTCCAAGCGCGAATCGGAAGCGCGTTGCGCGTGGATGGAAGAAAAAGGCGACCAGGTCGAGGCTGACGTATGAAAGGCGGCGGCAGGAAAGCAGCGCGCGGCAAGCAGGACGACGCGACGCCGGATCTCTTCGCCGACGCCGTTGCGGTGGGCGACAGGCCGCCGCCCAAGGCGGGCGCCGGCAGCGGCGGACCGCCCGCCAGGCCGCCGGCCAGCAGCAGCGGCAACGGCGACGATTCGATCGACATGGCGGCGTTCGCGGAACGCAGCTACTTAACTTATGCAATGAGCGTGGTGCGCGGCCGCGCGATCCCGAACGTCGAAGACGGCCAGAAGCCGGTGCAGCGCCGCATTCTGTATGCGATGCACGAGCTCGGGCTGCGCTCCGGCGTTCAGCACACGAAGTCGGCGCGCATCGTCGGCGAGGTCCTCGGCAAATACCATCCGCACGGCGACGCTTCGACCTACGACGCGCTGGTGCGCATGGCGCAGGATTTTTCGCTGCGCTATCCGCTGATCGACGGCCAGGGCAACTTCGGCTCGCCCGACGGCGACTCAGCGGCGGCGTATCGATATACCGAAGCGAGATTGACGCCGCTGGCCGATCTGCTGCTGTCCGAGATCGATCAGGACACCGTCGATTTCACCGCCAACTACGACGGACGCCTGCAGGAGCCGGAGCTGTTGCCGGCGCGCCTGCCGATGCTCTTATTGAATGGCGCGTCCGGTGTCGCGGTCGGCATGGCCTGTGAGCTGCCGCCGCACAACATGCGCGAAGCGGCCGAAGCCGCGATCCAGCTCGTGCGCCATCCGAAAACCACCGTGGCATCGGTGATGGACATCATCAAGGGCCCGGATTTTCCCGGCGGCGCGCAGATCATCAGCCCGCGCCAGGCCATCGTCGACGCCTATACGAGCGGGCGCGGCTCGCTGCGCGCGCGCTGCCGCTGGAAAGTGGAAAGCCTCGCGCGCGGCCAGTGGCAGATCGTCGTTTACGAATTGCCGCCGACAACCTCGGCGCATCGCGTCATGTCCGAAATCGAGGAGATGACCAATCCGAAGGCCAAGGACAAGGCCGGCAAAGTGACCGCGACGCAGACCACGCTCAAGCAGCTGATACTCGGCTCGCTCGAAAAGGTGAACGACGAATCGGACAAGGCGCAGAAAGTGCGTCTCGTGCTCGAGCCGCGATCTTCGCGCCAGGATCCCGACGAGTTCATGCAGCTCCTGCTCGCGCATACCAGCCTCGAAGAAAATTTCCCGATCAATCTCGTGGTGCTGGGCCTCGATGGCCGGCCGGGCCGCAAGAACATCCGCGACCTGCTGGGCGAATGGGCGGAGTTCCGCGTCGCGACCGTCACGCGGCGCGTCAAGTTCCGGCTCGGCCAGGTCGACCGCCGCATCCACATTCTCGAAGGCCGCAACACGGTCTTCCTCAACATCGAGAAGGTGATCAAGACCATCCGCGAATCGGACGAGCCCAAGCCGGCGCTGATCAAGCAATTCAAGCTGACCGACATCCAGGCCGAAGACATTCTCGAAATCCGGCTGCGGCAGCTCGCGCGGCTCGAAGGCATCAAGATCCAGAACGAGCTGAAAGAACTGAAGATCGAGCGCAAGAGCCTGAAGGATCTGCTCGGCAGCGACAGCGAAATGCGCAAGCTCGTCATCAAGGAAATCCGCGACGACGCGAAAACCTACGGCGACGACCGCCGCACGGTCATCGAAGAAGCGGGCCGCGCGACGTTCGAGCGCCAGATCGTCGACGAGCCGCTGACGATCATCGTCTCGCGCAACGGCTGGGTGCGTGCGCGCCAGGGCCATGCGCTCGATCTCACCGGCGTCACCTACAAAGCCGGCGATGCGCCGTATGCCGTGTTCGAGACGCGCTCGATACATTCGATCGCGATGATCGATTCGACCGGGCGCGTGTTCAGCGTCGAAGCGGCCGAGATTCCCGGCGGCAAGGGCGACGGCGTGTCGTTCACGTCGATGGTGGAGCTCGCGCCCGGCGCGCGTTTGGCGCACGTCGTCGATGCGCAGCCGGGACGCCGCTACCTGGTGGCGAACTCCGGCGGCTATGGGTTCATCGTGAAATCGGAAGAGCTGCTCTCGCGCGTGCGCGCAGGCAAGACTTTCATGACGGTCGAAGAGGGCGACGAAGTGCTGCGTCCCGTGAGCGTGCCCGACAAGCCGGTGATGGCCGTGACGCTGTCGGAACACGGCCGCATGCTGCTGTTCGACGCCGCCGAGCTCAAAGAGCTCGCGCGCGGACGCGGCATCACGCTGATGGGGCTCGACGATAACGAAAAGATGAAAGCGGTCGGTTTCTCCGACGGCAAGTCGGTCAGCGTCGCGGGGGTCACCAAAAGCGGCAAGGAAAAAACCGTGCGCATTGCCGGCCAGGATCTGCACAAGTACGTCGTGCGCCGCGCGCGCAAAGGCTGCCTGTTGCCCAGCAAGCTCGTGCCGGAGGCGGTGGTGACAGGGTAGCGAACCTGCGCGCTGGCGCTCGCGCTATCTGGTACCTTCCGCGAGCGCGGCGCTGTAGAGCGGCTTCTTGCCGATAAAGCACGTGCCCGTGACCGACACGCTTTTTCCGCGGTAGTCGGCCTGCGCCTTGATAATCTGCGCTTCGCACGATTTGCGGCACTCGGCTTCCGTCGCGGGGGCGGAGCCTGAAATGAACCAGCCTTTGCCCTTCTGCGCCTGATTTTCGGCGAAGAGGCCGCAGCCGTAGCCTGCCGGATATTTGATCGCTTCCCATTGAACGTCCGGTGGCACTGGAAATTCTGCGGCCGCGGCATGTCCCGACCCCAGCAGTAAAACTCCTAACAATATCGCCACGCGTGGCTGAGCCTTCATTAAATGCCTCCGGTTGAATAATTCGGCTCCGCGGCTAAGCAGGCGGTCACACAAAAAACTATACACTATGCGCCGGACGCGGCGGAATTCGCGCAGTGCAGCCGTGAATCGGGAGAGTCGAAGCGTTATGCCTCAGAAGGCAATATCGGGAATCCTGCTCGTTTGCTTGTGGCTCGCAGCGGGTTATGCCCGCGCAACCGTCGGGATGGCGGAATACTCGTGGTACTTTCACGATCAACCGGCGCAGTGGATGGAATGGAACCACGGCGATATCTGTCCGCGGGATTCACCGGGCAAGGACTGCGTGGTGGTGCGGCGCTCGGGCGCGAGCAGGTCCAGCGCGAGCGCACCGGAGCCGTTCGTCGATTCGGTTCAAGCACTCTATCTCCCCACTGTTCTTGCGGTGCTGCCCTTGGCAGTTGGACTTACGGGCCTCGCGGTTCTGTGGCGGCGGTGGCGTAAACGCAAAACGTATCCGGACCGCCGGCCGCGACGCGCGACCTTGATGTGGGGTTTCGCGACAACGGTTGCGTGTGTAAGCGTGCCGCAAGCGCTGGCAATCCTGTTCCCCGCCAACCCGCGCGCCGATGGCTGGCTTGTTGTGATATTGCTGTCCGTCAACATCCTGATCGTGCTCGCCCCGGTCACATTGTGGTGGAGCCACCGCCGGCTCTTTGCGCCGCGCGAGCTCGCCCGCGTCAAAGGGTGGATGCGTCTGGCCTTATGGCTGCTGCTGCTCGCGAGCAGCGTGCTCGCGCCGCTGTTATTCTGGGGCCCGCCCAATGTGCTGATGTTTCTTTTTCCGCCGCTGATGCTGCCTTGCATCGTGACGTCGTTGCTCGCCGTGTGGCTCGCTTCCAGAGGGTACGATTTGCTGGCGCGACGTGCATCGAATGGATAGCCGGGTCGCTTCGCGCGCGCGACGCATCGCGGCTGGTCTCGGCGCGGTCGCGCTGACGGGGCTCGTGCATGCCGCCACGACCGCCTATCCCGCCAAAGTCGTGCGCGTCATCGTGCCGTTCCCGCCCGGCGCCGGCAACGATATCGTCACGCGCATCGTCATGCCCAGGTTAAGCGAGTCAATGGGCCAGTCGTTCGTCGTCGATAACCGCGGCGGCGCGGGCGGCATCATAGGTACCGAGCTCGCTGCGCGGGCGCCCGCCGATGGCTACACGTTGTACGTTGGCGGCTCTGCGCTGATACTCACGCCGCTGACGAGCAAGGTGCCATACTCGGCCCGCGACTTTGTTCCGATCGCGCGTCTCGCATCGGTGCCATTCATTCTGGTCGTACATCCGGCAATGCCGGCGAAATCGCTGGCGGAACTCGTCGCGCTGGCGAAGGCCAAACCCGGCGCAATCAATTACGCGTCCACCGGCCACTGGACGACGCCGCACCTGACTACCGAACTCTTCAGGGCGGTAGCGAAAATCGACATCACGCACGTGCCTTACAATGGCAGTGCGCTCGCGCTGACCAATCTGCTCGGGGGCCACATCGACATGTTTTTCTGCAATATGCTGTCGGCTACCCCCCATTTGACGAGCGGCAGGCTGCGCGCGCTTGCCGTGAGCAGCCCGCAACGCTCGCCGGTCACGCCGCAGGTGCCGACCGTCGCGGAATCCGGCTATCCCGGTTTTGAAACGGTGACGTGGTTCGGGCTCATGGCGCCGGTGGGCGTGCCGCGGGAAGTCGTGACGGAATTGCATGCTGAAACGGCAAAAGCATTGCGCCGGCCGGATGTGCAGGAGCAACTCGCGGCGCAGGGCGCGACGGTGACGCTGGAGAAAGGGCCGGATGAGTTCGCCGCCTATATCAAGTCCGAAACGGACAAGTGGGGAAGGTTGCTGAAGACCCTGGGCGCGAAGGCGCCGTAGTCCCGAATTTAAATCGACAATAGCGAGGAGCAGCAACGTGGAGTTTGGACAGACCCTGGCAGAATATGTAAGAAACGTGAAGCTCGACAACGTGCCGCAACGCGACATCGAAGTGGCGAAGCTCGGCATCCTCGATCAGATCGGGGTTGCACTCGCCGGCGTGGGCGAAGACCCGGGACTCAAGGTGCAGGCGATGGCGGACCGGTGCAAAGCCGATGAGGCAACGGTGCTGGGCAACCCGCGCAGAACGACCACGTGGCTCGCCGCGCTGGTCAATGGGACACTGGGCCACACGCTCGACTTCGACGATTGCTCGAGCTACGGGCATCCGAGCGTGGTGCTGGTTCCGGCGATGTTGGCGACTGGCGAGACGCGCAACCGCAGCGGGCGCGAACTGCTCGAAGCCTATATCGCGGGCTTCGAAATCGGCGAAGCGCTCTCGCGCATCGTGCCGCGGCGCGCGGACCAGTTTCACGGCCTGCACAGCACGGCGCTGTTCGGGCCTCTCACATCCGCCACCGTGTCGGGCCGATTGCTGGGGCTCAACGCGATGCAACAGCGTCACGCGTGGGGCATCGCCTCCTCGCAGGCGGGCGGCATCACCGGAAATTTCGGCACTCACACCAAACCGCTGCATGGCGGCATCGCATCGCAGGCCGGGGTGATGGCGGCCGAACTGGCTCTGAGCGGTTTTGAGGCCAATCCTGATGCGCTCGACAGCCCGCTCGGCTATATCACGAGCGTGGTGGCCGCGGGGAGAATGGAAGGCGTCGACGTAAACAAGGCGACGTCGGGTCTCGACCAGTGGCACATCGCGGATACCTGGCGCGTGAAAAAATATCCGTGCGGTTATATCGCGCAAGGCGCAATCGACGCCGCGCTGAGATTTCGTGAAGAGACCGGGCTGCAGCTCAAAGACCTTACCTCGGTGGAAATCCGCGTCCCGCACCTTCAACCGTATTTCCGGGTGCGGCCCGCAGGCGAATTCTCCGGCAAGTTCGGTTACGAGTATCCCGTTGCGTGCGCGATCCTCGACGGCGAAATCGTCAAGCAGTCATTCTCCGACAAGGCATTCAACCGGCCCGAACTGAAAACGCATCTCGGCAAGTTTAAGACGCTCGAGGACCCGGCGTCGGAAAAGCAGGGGCCGCTGGGCGCGTTGATCGTCGTGGCGAAGGGAAAAACCATCGTGCAGCCCATCGAGCTGCCGACCGGGCACCCGAAGCGGCCGATTCCGCCAGCGCAGGTCATTGCCAAGTACATACGCAATGCGAGCGAGGTCCTCGGCGAGCAGGTCGCGAACGAAACGGCGCTGATTCTGCAGGAAATCGAAAGGCTCCCCAGCATCCGCCCGCTGCTCGACAAGCTGGCGAAACGGTCGTGACGCTGCCGGCGCTATGCTCGGGGCGGGCGAAAGCGGCGCACGCGCTCGCGGGTTTGCTGATGGTTGCCGCCGGCGCGTTTGCGCAGGGTTATCCCGCGAAGACGGTGCGGGTGATCGTCCCTTATGCGCCCGGCGGCGGCTCGGACGTGATCAGCCGGATACTCGCCCAGCGCATGGCCGAAAATCTCGGCCGGCAGTTCGTCATCGACAACCGCGCGGGCGCCAACGGGATCATCGGCACGGAGATGGCAGCGCAGGCCCCGGCGGACGGCTACACATTGCTGTACGTTTCGAGCCCGCACGCCGTCAATCCCAGCCTGTACCGCAAGCTGCCTTTCGACACGCTGAAAGACCTGGCGCCGATCTCGGAGGTCGCCAGCTCGCCGTCGATACTCGTCGTGCATCCGTCGCTGCCGGCGCGCACGGTGCGCGAGCTGGTCGCACTTGCGAAAGCGCGTCCGGGGCAGATCGATTACGCGTCGGGCGGTTCGGGCGGCTCGCCGCATCTCGCGACCGAGCTCTTCAAGAGAATGGCCGGCATCAACCTGACGCACGTGCCGTACCGCGGCGCGGGCCCCGCGCTGACCGACGTGCTGGCGGGCCAGGTGCAGGTCATGTTCGCGAATTCGGCGCCGGCGCTGCCGCACATTCAGGCCGGACGCCTGCGCGCGCTCGGCATCTCGAGCACCAAACGCTCGGCGATCGCGCCGGAAATTCCGACCATCGCCGAGTCCGGCGTGCCGGGATACGAAGCGGTCACCATCTTTGGCCTGCTCGCGCCGGCCAACACGCCGCGCGCCATCATCGATTTGCTGAACGCCGCGGTGCATAAAGCGATGCGCACGCCGGAAGTCGGCGAGAGCATGAAGACGCTGGGCGCGGACGTAGTGTTGACGACGCCCGAGGAATTCGGGCGCGTGATCGAGGCGGAAATGAAACGGTGGGGCGAACTGGTGCGCGCCCTTAAATTGCAGGTCGAATAGGACGGGAAATCATGTACAAACTGCTGGAGAACATCCGCGCCGGTCGCGTATCGCACGGAATGATGGCCAAGGGCGGCCCGAACCTGGTGCAGCACCTGGTGAGCGCCGGGCACGAATTCGTGATCGTCGACATGATGCATTCGAACGTCGACTGGACGGAGCTTTCCCACATGGCGTGGAAAGCGCGCGCGGAGGGCATGTATCCGCTCGTGCGGCTGCCCGCGAACCCGTGGGGCAGCGGCGCCGCCATTGCCGACCGCCGTTTTTCAGTCGATGCCGAGCGCGCGTTTGGCTCCGGCGCCGAGGGCCTGATATGGTCGATCGCGTCGGTCGAAGAGGCGCGCATCATGGCGCACATGGGCCGCGATTCTCACCAGGGAGCACCGGTCACCAGCGCGCAGCAGTTGCAGGCCGTCACCGAGCATTCCAGCAATACGCGGCTGCTGCTGCCACTCATTGAGTCGATAGGCGCGCTGGAAGCGCTCGACGAGATTCTCGACATCGACGGCATCAGCGGGGTTTTCATCGGCTGCACGGATCTCGCCGAAGTGCTGGGGCACCCGCTCGATTACCTGCACCCGAAAGTCCTGGCGGCGGTCGAGAAGGCGTGCAAATCGGCGAAGGCGCGCGGCAAGATCGTGCTTGCCAATACCGGCTACGCCTTTCCGTCCATCAGCGGACAGGTCGACCACGCCAGGGCGCTCAAGAAATGCGGCGTCAACATGCTGATGCTGCAGACCGTCGAATTCAACCTCTACGTAATCGCGAAGTCGGTATCGGACGCCGTGCGCGCCGGGTAAGCCGCGCGTTTACTTCCGGTCGATCTGGATATTTTCCTTGGTGCCGCTGTTGGCGACCGCGAACATGATGCCCAGGCCAACCAGGATTACGACGCCGATCACGATCCAGGTCGTTTCAATATTCTGCAGTATGCCCAGCTTCCAGAGTGCCGCAAGCCCGCCGCCGATCAGCAGAACAAAGCCAAAAAAATACATTCCCGCCCATTTCATGATTGCGCTCTCCTGCCTGCATTTAACGCTATCCAGAATAGTGCAAGGACGCGCATACCGTCTGTGTGCTGGCGTACAAAATGGAGCTACCCGTGCACGCCGGAGTTTTTACCGATGCCGGACCGGCTGAAGACTTGACTCCGCCGCCGGAGCAGGGGCAATCTGTCTTCCCGTGCCGCATGCCGGCATTCAGAACCGGCCGCGCGAAACATTCTGCTTATCGATAGGGGACAACATGGATTCGACCAGACGCACTCTGCTCGCGACCGGCGCCGCCGCGGCGAAGGTGGCCGCTGCGCCGCAGGCGTTCCATACGTCAGAGCGAAGTGATTATTGAGATGCGCGCAGTATGTTGGTCGGCGCTGGTTGCATTTGCGTTGGTTGCGCCCGGCGTTGCTCACTCGCAAACGTACCCGTCGAAACCCGTGCGCCTGATCGTGCCGTACGCGGCGGGCGGGCCGGTCGATTCGATGGGTCGGCTGCTGGCGCCACGCCTCGTGGAGATATGGGGACAGCAAATCGTCATCGACAACCGCGCCGGCGCCAACAGCATCGTGGGCAGCGAAGTGGCGGCGCGCGCAGCGCCCGACGGATACAACCTCGTGCTCATCTCGGCGTCGTTCACGGTCAACGCGACTCTCTATCCCAAACTGCCGTTCGATCCGATCCGCGATTTCACGCCGATCACGCTGGTCGCATCCGGGCCGGGCCTGCTGGTGACGCATCCGTCGCTGCCCGTGCGCAACTTGAAAGAGCTGATTGCATTCGCCAAGGCAAAGCCCGGCGCATTGAGTTTCGGTTCTGCCGGATCGGGCGCGCCGACCAGCCATCTGGGCATGGAATTGCTCAAGATCACCGCGGGCATCGACATCGTGCACGTTCCGTACAAAAGCATGGCGCCGGCGCTGATCGACATTCTGGGCGGCCAGGTGCAGATGGGCATGCCGACGATCAACGCCGTATTGCCGCACATCAAATCCGGCCGCCTGCGCGCGATCGGCGTCAGCTCGCTGCAGCGCTCGCCAACGGCGCCCGACGTGCCCACGCTTGCCGAGGCGGGCATGCCCGGATACGAAGCGATCAACTGGTTCGCAATTCTCGGACCCGCCGGTATCCCCGCTGCTGTCACGCAGAAGATACACGCCGACACCGCGGAAGCGCTGAAGGGGACGGAACTGCGGGAACGCATCGCTGCGGCCGGCATGGAACCAAAATCCATGCCCCCGTCGGAGCTCGCGCCTTACATCAAGAGCGAAATTGTCAAGTGGGGCAAAGCGGTCAAGGCGTCGGGCGCGAGACCGGAATGATGACGACACGCATCAACTTCGCAGCGTTTGTCGCGCTGGCATTTGCCTCGGGTGCGTTCGCGCAAGGCGGCAACTATCCGAATAAACCCATCCGCTGGGTGATCCCGTTCCAGCCCGGCGGCGGCACGGACATGGTCGCCCGTCCGGTGGCGGCCAAGCTCACCGACCGCATCGGACAGCAGATCCTGTACGACAATCGCGGCGGGGGCGGCGGCGTGATCGCGGGCGAAATCGTCGCCAACGCGAATCCGGACGGCTACACGCTGTTGGTGGCGGCCGTCGCGGTGATGACTGTTACCGGCAGCATGCAAAAAATGCCGTTCGATCCGATCAAGGATTTCATCCCGATCACCAAGTTTGCGAACGTGCCCAACATGCTGGCCGCGCGCACCGCAATGCCGATCAGCAAGGTGCAGGAGATCGTGTCTTATGCCAAAGCCAACCCGGGCAAACTGCGCTGGGCGACGTCGGGCACGGGTTCGGCGGGCACCATGTCGATGGAATTGTTCAAACTCACTACCGGCATCGACGTCATCACGATTCCCTATAAAGGCGCCGGCCCCGCGCTGCTCGGCTTGCTCTCGAACGAAGCCGACCTGATGTTCGCGAATCCGGCCGTGTTCATGCCGCACGTCAAGTCCGGCCGCCTGCGCGGGCTCGCCTCCGCGAGCCTCGAACGCAGCGTTGCGTTGCCGGACATGCCGACGTTCCACGAATCGGGCTTTCCCGGTTTCGAATCGCAATCATGGTACGGATTGGCGGCGCCGGCGCGCACGCCTGCCGCCATCATCGCGTTGTGGCACAAGGAAACCGTCGCCGTGCTGGGCCAGCCCGACATCATCGCGCGCATTACGCAGGACGGCGGCACACCGGTAGGGAACACGCCGCAGAAATTCGCCCAGGAAATCCGCGAAGAAACCGCCAAGTGGGCGAAGGTGATCAAGGACGCGGGACTGAAGACGGAGAAGTGACGGCAGACGCGCGAACAAGGCAGGGTAGAATTGTCTTGGACGTGCGGCACGACAACGGTAACCACGGAGGCGATCATGGTGAGGATCCTGACGGCGGCGATCGGTGGTGTATTGCTGTTGGCGCAGGCGGCATTCCCTGCGTTCGCCCAGACGTGGCCTGCCAGGCCGATTAAATTCGTTATTCCCTTTTCGGCCGGCGGCAGCACGGACATCACCGCCCGCGTGATGGCGGAAGGCCTGCGGCCGTTGCTCGGTCAGACCGTGCTCATCGAGAATCGGGCCGGGGCGGGGGGCAATATTGCGGGAGATGCGGTAGCCAAATCCGCTCCCGACGGGTACACGTATTTGGTGTCATCTGCATCGCTCGTCGTCAACATGCACCTGTACAAGAACCTTCCCTATGATTTCGTGCAGGATCTCGCTCCGGTGTCGCAAACCCATTTCTCCACCAATGTGCTGGTGGTCAACCCGAATGTGCCTGTCGCCAATCTCGCCGAGTTCATCGCCTATGTGAAAAGCGGCCGGACAACGGTGAATTACGGAACGGCGGGGCACGGCACTTCGCAGCACCTGGCCGCCGCCTTGTTCAACAACATGGTGGCGGGAAATATGGTGCACGTAGCCTACAAGGGCGGGGCGCCGGCGACCACGGCTCTCCTCGGGGGCGAGATTCAGACGATATTTGCGCCGCTGATCGAGGTGCTGCCGCATATCAGGGCGGGATCGATCAAGGTGCTCGGCGTCTGCGGCAATAAACGTTCGCTGCTGGTGCCTGGAGCGCCGATGATCGGCGAATTCGTGCCCGGCTATGAAATGACTTCGTGGAACGGCATATTTGCGCCGGCCAAAACGCCTGCCGATATCGTGAACAAGATGAGCGAGGCGATCGCGAAGGTGCTGACTCAGCCGAGCGTCAGGACGCACTTTGCCGAGGCGGATAAAGATCCGGTGGGCAGTTCGCCGGCGGAGTTCAAGCAGTTCATTGCCGCTGAAGTCGAAAGATTGCGGATGCAGGTCCGAATTTCCGGAGCCAAAGTCGATTGAGGCACCGGCTTACGGGCTGCGACTCCGGTCACAGGAGATGTACATGCGCAGCATCCACGTCGCCAGCCACTGCCCGCCTGTGTTGAACCCGGGCATTGTCGTATCGTTCGCGTTGGCGGTTTGCATGGCGTCCGGTACTCTGGCCCAGAACTACCCGTCGCGCCCTATCCGGTTCATCGTGCCATTTCCGCCGGGCGGCGGCACCGACATTTATGCTCGCATCCTGGCGCCGAAACTCTCGGAAGCGCTGCGCCAGCAAGTAGTGGTAGACAATCGCTCGGGCGCGGGCGGCGCGCTGGGTGCCGAGTTGGCGGCCAAAGCGCCGCCGGACGGCTATACGATCTGGATCGGGCAGACCAGCAACCTCACGATCGGGCCGGCGATGAGGAGCAAGAACAGCTACGATCCGCTCAAGGATTTCGCGCCGATCAGCCTGCTCAGCAAAGCGCCGCAGGTCATGGTGGTCAACGCAGACTCGCCTTTGACGTCGCTCAAGGACCTCATTGCACTGGCAAGGAGCAGTCCTTCCGGTACACTGACCTATGCTACGGCGGGTATTGGCGGCTCCAGCCATCTCAACGGCGAGCTGCTTAACCAGATGGCGGGCATCAATATCACGCATGTCCCGTACAAAGGCGCCTCGCCCGCCATGGTGGATTTGCGAGGCGGACGGGTCACCTATATGGGGACGTCGCTGGCATCCGCGGCGCAATTCGTGAAAGAAGGCAAGATCAGAGGGATCGCAACCACCGGCGTAACCCGCGCTCGCATGCTGCCCGATGTGCCGACCGTGGCCGAACAGGGTTATCCCGGGTTCGAATCGATCTCGTGGCTGGGCATTCTCGCGCCGGCCAATGTTCCGCGCGCCATTGTCGAGCGGCTCAACAAGGAGATCGTGCTGATACTCGGCAATGCCGACGTGCAGAAACTGGTGCTCGCCGAGGGCGGTGAGATCATGATCAGCACGCCGGAGGAATTCTCGGCATTGATGCGCAGCGAGCTACCGAAATGGGCGCGCGTTATCAAGCAAGCGGGGATTACGGCGGATTAAAGGTCGCACCAAAGCGGCCGGCGGCAGCGAGCGTTTAGCGTGCTTGCAAACTAAAGCCATTCCGGCTTGCTCGACCCCAGCGTCGGCGAAGGCCTGTCCCAGTACGGCTTGGTCTCGGACATTTTCAGCACGGGTCCCAGATGCTTGAGCGTGCCGTGGCCGCCCTGCGATTCTATGCGAATCGAATTCAATTCGGCGTCGCTGAGTTCCATGTTCGCATCTTTATAGCTGACCTTGCCCTGCTTGTAGATGTACATGCCGGAGCGGCACAGCGAAACGCGGACATGATACGAGCCGCCTTCGCGCGCGCGCCGCGCAAGCGCGAGCAGCACGCCCAGCGCGCCGTTGTAGCCGGTCGTGTAATCGCACGCTGAAGCCGGCAGCAGCTTCGGCCGTTCATCGCCATTGTCGAGGCAGATGCCGGTTGCCGATTGGCCGATCTGCTCCCAGCCGCCGCGATTCGAGAACGGGCCGCCGTGGCCGTAGCAGCTGATCGACAGATAAATCAGGCCCGGGCGCTCTTTCGCGAGCTGCTCGGGACTCAGGCCGTGCTTGTCCATGATGCCGGGACGATAACCTTGGCTGAATACGTCGGCGTTGCGCACGAGTTTCTTGATCGTCGCGACGTCGTCGGGCTTGGTGAGATTCAGGAAGCAGCTGCGCTTGCCGTGGCTCGTATCCATAACGTGCTCCGGCACCTGCGGCAGATGCTGCGCCGTGACCATCAGCACTTCGGCACCGTTTTCGGCGAGCGTGCGCGCCGCGATCGGTCCCGCGAGAATGCGCGTCAGATCGAGCACTTTGATGCCGGAGAGCGGCCGCTCGCCTTTGGGAAAAGGAATCGGGTCGCTGTCGCCGATTTTCGTGATGTCGATCAGCGGCCGCGCGGCCAGCACTTTGCCGTGCGGATGGTCGAGCCACTCCGCATTGGAGCGCACGATAGAGCCGCACGCGCGCGCTTCGGCCACCGCTTCCTCGAGATCGTGCGAATCCCATTTCGCGATCGCTTTGGCGACGGCATCCGCATTGGACTCGCACTTCAGCACGCCGATGACGCGATCGTGCAGATGCGGGAGATTGAAATGCGGCAGGTACCAGCGGCCGTCCTTGCATTGCCACGGCTGCGTGATCGAGCGCATATGCTCCATCGACGGCGAGCTCACCGCTTTCCAGTTGCCGTCGGTCGCGCGCTGGCTCAGGAATTTGGAGCTCTGGCACGTCGCTGCGGCATGCCGCACGTCGATCGCCACTTTCTGGCGCCGGCCGGTCTTCATTTCGTGGATGTCGGTCACCGCGACGCCGATGCCGGCGAGGATGTTCGCGGTCGTCTCGCCGATCTTGAAGCGCGCAGAAAATACGGGATCCTGTCCCGTAATCGTTACTTCACCGTCCTGTGGCATGCCGCGCCCGCGGATGGCCATGATTTCTTCGAATCCGGAACTCATTGGTTTTTATCCTTCAAAGGTGTCCCGTATTGTGGGCGGACCGCAGGGGACTTGTCCAGACGGACGTAAGGGTAGCGTAAGTTGACGGGCGGATTATTCTGCTTCCAGCACAAGGAGAACTGCATGGCAGTGGAAAAAGGCCGCGAACAATTTGTGGTGCCGTACGGTCCGGGCGGAGCGCTCGGGCGTATGGGCCGCATCATCGTATTCGTATGTACCGGAGGGTTCCTGTATCCGAACGTGTTTATAGAAGGCATGGATTGCACCAGGATCCAGGATGAGATGCAGGGCGATCTCTACGACAAAAAGAAATAGCGGCGATGCGCGGCGGCAGGTAAAGCGCGGCTTCGATATGCAGCGCTGGATATTGAATGCAATAGGCGCAGCGCTGCTGGCTGTTCCGTTCGCGTTCGCGCGGTTCGGTGCGAACGGCGGGCTCACCTCGAGCCGTGAAGGAAGCGCCACGGCCGGCATGGCGGAGTGGTTGAGCCTGTCGATAACTGCCGGCGCTTTTCTGCTTCACTGGGGCCCCGTGCTGCTCGGCGCGCTGATCCTCTTCTACGCTAACCGACGCCGCGGCTGAAGCGCGGTTCGGTTTCTATTTCTGCATTGCCGGTCTGCGCACATGCGCGCAGCCGTGCGCCTGCGCGCTTGACGTAATAATCGACTTCAGTATATGGTCGAACGTCCGTTCAGGTCAGTGCCGGCGCGAAAAGCGCGGCCTCGATAACGCCCCCCAAAGTGGATTGAGCGATGAAACGAAGATCCCGCCGAGCCGGCCTGATGCAGGTGCGCCCGTGACTGAGCTTTCCAATCCCGCGCCGCGAATGTTCGAAGGGATTATCGAGTCGCCCCGCGTGTGGACTAACGAGGATGTCAGCGAAGAGCGCTGGCGTCTGCCGATTCCTGCGGCTGCGCTCGATGAGGTCGACGCGGTAATCAAATTCCTGCGCGCCAACCCGCTCGATCCACGGCTGCTCTCGCCGGACGATTTTGTGCTCCCCGCTTGCCGTGCGTTAATGCAAAAAGTCAAAACGCTGCTCGACACCGATCTAGGCGTGGTCGTGCTCGATCGCCTGCCGGTAGAGAGTTACTCGAAGGACGAGCTCATCGCCGCCTACTGGCTTTTGTCGTCGATGATCGCCCGACCGGTGGCGCAGGCCTTCGATGGCCGCGTCCTTTACGACGTGCGCGACACCGGCAAAACGACCGATACCCGCGTGCGCAGCGACATCACCGGCGCGGAGCTTTTCTGGCACTCCGATTATGGTTTCAACTTTCCGCCGCCCTATATCGGGTTGCTCGCTCTGCGCATTGCGCGCGAGGGCGGCGTGAGCAGCGCCGCCAGCATGTTGACCGTGCACAATCTGCTGCAGCGCCGCGCGCCGCATTTGCTCGGCCGCCTGTACCAGCCATTTCATGTGAACCGGCAGGGCGAGCATCCCGAGGGCGACCCGGTGACCCACTTCTATCCGATCTTCACTTACGACGGCAATTCACTCAACGCCCGCTTCAATAAGCGGCTGGTCTATAAAGGCTATGAACTCGCCGGCGAGCGCATCGACGCGTTGGGCGGAGAAGCATTGGAAGCCATGCACAACCTCATGTCGGAACCGGCAAACCATTTCAGTTTTGAGCTCGCCGCGGGGCAGCTCCAATACATGAACAATTTTGGCATCGCGCACCGGCGTACTAAATACGAAGATTACGACGAGCCCGACAAGAAACGCCATCTGGTGCGCATTTTTCTGCGCGACAGCGGCCGCCGCACCTACATGGGCTGATGCGACGCGTGACTGACATGCGCGCAGCCGCGGCATTCCTGCTCTGCGCGGGAGCCGCGCTGGCAGCGGACGATTATCCGGCGCGTCCCATCCGCATGATGATTCCCTTCCCGGCGGGCGGCCCGTCGGATTTCGTGGGCCGGCTGATCTCGCAGAACCTGACGGACATCTTCGGCAAGCAGGTCGTGGTCGACAATCGCGCCGGCGCCTCCGGCATTATCGGGACCGAGATCGCCGTGCGGTCCGACCCCGACGGCTATACGCTTTTGTTCGGCACCAACAGCACGTACGCCGTGAATCTCGTGATCATGAAGAATATTCCTTACGATGTCTTTCGCGATCTCGCGCTGATCGGCCTGGTGGCGCAGGCCCCGCACGTACTGGTCGTGCGCGAAGGCCTTCCGGCAACCAGCGTGAAAGAGTCTGATCGCGCTGGCGAAGCAGCGGCCCGGCAAGTTGACGTTCGCGTCCGCCGGCACCGGCTCGATAGTCCAGATGGCCGGCGAGCTGTTCAAATATCACGCCGGAATCGACATCGTGCACGTCCCGTTCAAAGGCGGCACGCCGGCCACGTTGAGCCTGCTGACGGGCGAGGTGGATATTCTGGTGAACGACCTGTCGACGATATTGACGCACATAAAAAGCGGCAAGCTGCGGGCGCTTGCGGCCGCGCACACCCAACGCCTGCCGCCGCTGCCCGATGTTCCGACGTTTGCCGAGGCCGGCCTGCCGGGCGTCGTATCGAGCACGTGGTGGGCGCTCGCGGTGCCCGCAAAAACGCCCGCTGCAGTGCGCGCCAAACTCGTGGCGGCGCAGAAGATCATCGTTGCGCGGCCCGATTACGTTGCGCGCCTGACCGAACTCGCGATGCAGCCTTTGAACCTGACGCCCGAGCAGACCAATGCGGTCATAAAACTCGAAATCGAAAAATGGCGCAAGGTCGCTGCGGCGGCCAACATCACCGCGCAATGACCCCGCGCACGTGAATTCGCAGCGCCAGCACCGCCTGTTTCGGTATTCCGCATGACGACCGTGGTGACCGGCGGCGCCGGCTTCGTCGGCATGAATCTCGTCGAGGCCCTCTTGAAGCGCGGCGAGGACGTGGTGCTATGCGATGGCGGTGCACTGCCGCCGGCGGCCGAGCGGGCATTGAAGCCGTATGGCAAAGCACTGAGCGTGCTGCGCGGCAATGTCCTCGACCCGCAATTTCTGCAAAAGGTATTTTCAGGCCGTCGCCATGCAAACGTCGCGCATTGCGCCGCCGTCACGTCGAGTCCGCAGCGTGAGGCTCGCGAGCCGGCTGCGATCATGGAGGTCAATCTCAACGGCACGATCCGCGTGCTGGAAGCGGCGCGGCAGCACGGTGCGCGGCGCGTCGTCTATGTCGGCTCGAGTTCGCTGTACGGCGAGTCGCTGTTCCGGCTGAAAAGCGTGCACGAAGAAAGCCCGGTGTTCCCCGAAACGGTCTATGCGATTACCAAGCACGCGGCCGAGCGCCTCTGCGGCAGATTGCGCGAGCTTTGGCAGATCGACGTCGCCTGCGTTCGTCTCGGCACCGTCATCGGGCCGTGGGAGCGCAACACCGGCGCCCGCGATCGCTACGGCACTCACTCGCAGCTGGTGGATCTTGCGGTGCGCGGTGAAACCGCCATACTGACGCCGCGCGAAATCCGGCGCGACTGGCTGTACGCGAAGGACGCGGCGGCCGGCATCATTGCCTTGCTCGAAGCGAAGTCACCGCAGCATCTCACTTACAACCTGTCGTCCGGAGTGGAGTGGGAAACGCCGGTGATGAAATGGTGTGCAGCGCTCGAAGCTGCATTCGCGGGATTTCATTATCACGTTGCGGCGGCCGGCGAGACGCCGAATGTCTCGTATACCGATCAGGACCGCTGCCTGATGGACACGGGCCGCATAGCCCACGAGCTGCGCTACGCGCCGCAATACCTGCGCGATGCAGCTTATGCGGACTTCATCGAGTGGATCGGGCGCAATCGGGATTTTTATATCAAGTCCGCGGGCTAGGCGGGAACGCCGTCCGCTGCCTGCTGCGCAACGGCACGCGCGAACTCTGTAATAATGCAGGCCTCAATCACCCTCAAGGCAATGCTTCATGGCAAACAAGATTCGCCTGGGATTTATCGGCGCCAACGTCAAGTCGACCTGGGCTTCCCAGTCGCACTTTCCCGCGCTGCGGGCGAGTCCGGATGTCGAGCTGACCGCAGTCTGCACGACCAAGCCGGAAAGCGCGGAAGAAGCGCGCAAGGCGTTTGGCGCGAAGCTCGCGTTCACCGATTTCCGCGCGCTGATGCTCTTCCGGCGAGATCGACGCGATTACCGTGTGCGTGCGGGTGCCATCGCACTATGAGACGACCAAGGCCGCGATCGAAGCCGGCAAGCATGTCTACACCGAGTGGCCGCTAGGCCGTACCACGGCCGAAGCCGAAGAACTGACCGCGCTGGCCCGCGCGAAGGGCGTGCAGACGGCGGTCGGCCTGCAATCGCGCGTAAGTCCTTCGCTGCTGTACATGAAGGAGCTGATCGAAACCGGCTACGTGGGCGAGGTGCTCTCCTGTCACGCCGACTGCATGCGCGACGGCGCGCTGGCGCGTCCCGCCGCCCGCACGTGGCAGCGCGACGTGACGCTCGGGGCGAATCCGCTGACTATCGCCAACGGGCATGTCATCGACGCGCTGCGCTTCGTGGTGGGCAACTTCGCGCGCGTGTCGTGCATGGTCACGACGCAGGCCAAGCAATGGCTGCAGACCGACACGCAGAAAATGGTGGACGTGACTTCGCCGGACAACATACTGGTCAGCGGCAAGCTCGCGCGCGGCGCGGTAGCTTCGGTGCATGTGGCAGCCGTCCCGTGGGCGGGCGGCGGCTTCCGGATGGTGATCTACGGGCGGGAAGGGACGCTGGTCGCGACCGGCGACGTCTCGTCCCAGCGCGGCGAAATGCTGCGGGTGCAGGGCGCGCAGCGCAGCCACGAGTTGAAAGACCTGCCGGTACCCGACCGCTTCATCTGGATGCCGCCGGACTTTCCGCGCGGCGATCCCTTCAATGTCGGGCAGATGTACAAGCTGTTTGCCGAGGCGATCCGCACCGGGCAGAGCCGCCTGCCGACGTTCGACACCGCGGTCGACCTGCATCGCTTCCTCGATACGATCCGGCAGTCGTCCGAAACGGGCCGCGAGTTGCCGGTCGCCTGACGAACGCAGTCAACCGGAGTGAACCTTTGAAAGAGAACAGCATCCGTAAAGCCGTGCGCGAGGGGCGCGCAGCGCTCGGCACCGGGCTAAAAGAATTCGCCTCGCGCGGCGTTCCGCATATCATCCAGCACTCCGGTTTCGATTACTGCATGATCGACATGGAGCACGGCGCTTTCGATCTCGAAACCATCGCCGATCTGGCCGGCTGGTTCCAGGCCACGGAAGTGTCGGCTATCGTGCGCATCCACAAGGCGTTCGTGCACCATATTCCGCTCATGCTCGATCAAGGCATCATGGGCATCCAGATTTCGGGCGTGGAAAACGCGGAAGAAGCGCGCGAAATCGTGCGTGAAGCAAAGTATCCGCCGATCGGGCAGCGCGGGATGTCCGGCATGGGACCGCACACGGGTTACAAAAGCTACGGCAACCGCTACCAAACCGAATATGCGCCATGGGCGAACGAAAATGTAATCCTCTGCCCGTCGATCGAGTCGCTCGAAGGATTGAAGAACGTCGACGCGATCGCCGCGGTCGAGGGCATCGACATGATTGCGTACGGCCACTCGGACCTGAGCGGGGCGCTGGGCATCCATCTGCAGCTCGATCACCCGCGCTTCAAGGAAGCGATGCAGAAGATCGTCGATGCCTGCAAGAAGCACGGCAAGCTCTGCCGGGGCTCCGCGGAGACGGAAGCGCAAATCGAGGAATACTGGAAGCTCGGCTGCCAGGTGTTGAACCTGCCCGGCACCGACACCAGCACCTACCTCGACGGCCTCAAGGCCCGCGCCGGCCGCGCTCACGCTCGGTTAAAATCGATTGGAGTTCCCACGCCGTGAGCACGGAGTAACTGATGGACATCACCACTAATCAACCGGCTGTTGCCCAGTCCGAGAAGGAGCTGGTCGGGCAATGGCTGAGTAAGCTGGACGCAGCCCTGCAAAGCGCAAGCCGCGCGTCGGTAGCGTCCCTCTTTGCGCCCGACGGTCACTGGCGCGATCTGCTTGCATTCACCTGGTCCATCACGCCGCGCCAGGGCGCCGAAGACATTGCTGCGTTGATGGTGGCGAAGCAGGCAACCGCCGGAGCGCACGCGTTTGCGATCGCGGAAGGACGCACGCCGCCGCGCCGCGCGCACAGGACCGGCATCGATGTCATCGAGGGCATCTTCCAGTTCGAGACCAGGGTCGGACGCGGCTTTGGCGTGGTGAGGCTGCTCGCAGCGGATCCTTCGAAGGCTTTCCAACTGATGACCGGCCTGCACGAGCTGACAGGCTTCGAGGAAAAAATCGGCAACCGCCGGCCGACCGGCGCCGCATTCTCGCGCAACTTCGGCGGCACCAACTGGAAAGATCAGCGCATCGCCGCCGAAGCTTACACAGACCGCGAGCCGACGGTGCTCATCGTCGGCGGCGGCCAGGCCGGGCTCTCGCTGGCGGCGACACTGGTGCGGATCGGCGTCGACGCGCTCGTCGTGGACAAATTCGAGCGCGTCGGCGACTGCTGGCGCCAGCGCTATCACTCGCTCGCGCTGCACAACGACACGCGCTTCAACCACCTGCCGTACATGCCGTTTCCGGATGCGTGGCCCACCTACCTGCCGAAAGACATGCTCGCGGACTGGTTCGAGGCGTACGCGTGGGCGATGGAAATCAATTTCTGGACCGGCCACGAGCTCGTTGGCGGTTCTTACGACGAGTCGAGCGGCAGGTGGAATGCAGTGTTGCGCAAAGTCGATGGCACCGAGCGCACCGTGCATCCGAAGCACCTCGTCTTCGCCAACGGGCTGGTGGGTTATCCGCACATTCCGGAGTTGCCGGGATTGAAAGACTTTAAGGGCGACGTGCTGCACACGACCGAGTACACGAACGGCGCCAACTGGCGGGGCAAGAAGGCGCTGGTCATCGGCACCGGCACGAGCGGCCACGACGTCGCGCAGGACCTGCATGCGAACGGGTGCGAGACCACCATCGTGCAGCGCGGCACGACGATGGTGGTCAGCATCGATCCCTCCGCGAAGCTGGTCTACGGCATCTACCAAGGGGTCCCGGTCGCGGACGGCGATCTCTTCGCGAGCACGAACACCAAGCCGGTCATCAAGAAAAATCTGCAGCTCCTCACCGCGCGCATGCTGGAGTTCGACAAAAAGACGAACGAGGGCCTGATCGCCCGCGGATTCAAGTTCGATTCCGGCGAAGACGGCGCCGGGCACCAGTGGAAAGTCCGCACGCGCTATGGCGGCTACTACCTCGATGCCGGCTGCTCGCAGTTGATCATCGACGGCAAAATCGGCCTGCTGCAATACGATCAGATCGAAAAGTTCGTCGCCGGCGGCGCGCTGCTGAAGGACGGCTCGGTCCATCAGGTGGACCTCATCATCCTCGCGACCGGCTTCGTGCCGCAGGAAGTGGTGGTCGCGAAGCTCCTCGGCGATGCAGTCGCGAAGAAGGTGGGGCCGGTGTGGGGTTTCGGCGCCGACGGCGAGATGAGCAACATGTGGAAGCGCACGGCGCAGGAAGGCCTGTGGTTCGTCGGCGGCAGCTTTGCCAACTGCCGCACGTACTCGCGTTACGTCGCCATCCAGATCAAGGCGATCGAGGAAGGGCTGCTACCGAAGCAATAATGGTAGTTGTCCGGAAAAAGTGAACTCCAAGCATTTTTCTCTGAAAGGAAATCATCCATGCTCTGGGCCATCTCGCGCGTAGCTGCGCCAAATTTTGCAGAAAAACGTGAAAAGGGCTTGCAGCCCCACGCGGAATATCTGCGCAGCCAGAAAAATATCCTGGTCATTTCGGGAGCGACCACGAGCGACGACGGCAGTCAGTACGTCGGCAGCCTGTTGATCGTCAACGTGAAGACCCGCGCCGAAGTGCAGGCTTTTGTAGACGGCGACCCGTTTACGAAAGCCGGCATGTTCAGCGCCGTTACCATCACGCGCATGAACAAGGGGCAGTTTAATCCGGGCGCGGCTGAAGGCGCCTGAGTCACCCTGCAGATCAAGGTGATTGAGCAAGGCTGGTAAAAAGGGTAATTGACCATGGCGGAATCCCCGGGTCGTAGTGGAGCAATGCGTGGCTCAATTCGCGCGCTGTTGGCTGTCGGCCTCTGTACCATTCGCCTTTGTCCGCATCCGCGCAAAACTTATCCGGGCAAGCCGCTGCGGCTGGTTGCCGGAATGCCCCCGGGCGGCGGCGCCGACACGAACGCGCGCCGGCTGGCACCGATACTCGCCAGGGTCGTCGAGCAAACTATTCTCATCGACAATATTCCCGGCGGAGCGGGGAACCTGGCGGCGCAGACCGTCGCCGGCGGCGGCAGCGACGGCAACACGCTGCTGTTTGCTTCGCACCCGATACTCGCCATCAATCCGCTGCTTTACGAGCGTCTGCCGTTCAATCCCGATCAGCTCACGCCAATTGCGCTCATGAGCCAGACGCCGCATATCCTGCTCGTCAATTCCGCGCTTCCCGCGGCGTCGGTGGCGGAGCTCGTGCGCCACGCCAAAGCGAAGCCCGGCACGGTCAACTTCGGCTCCGGCGGCTCCGGCACGTCGCTCCACCTCGCGGGCGAGCTTCTGCAAAGCATGGCGGGCATCACGCTGGTCCACGTGCCCTATCGCGGCTCCGGGCCGGCAATGACAGCGCTCATCGGCAATGAAATCCAGCTCCTCTTCGACGCGAGCATGACCTCGATCGGACATATACGCGGCGGACGCGTGCGGGGAATTGCCATTGCAAGTCTCGCCCGCCTGCCGGCTGTCCCCGAGCTGCCGACCTTCAACGAAAGCGGGCTGCCGGGATTCGAAGTCGGCGTGGGGCACGGCATGCTGGTGCAGGCGGCGACGCCGGCAGCGCGCATCGCCATTCTCAACCGCGCCATCAACACCGCCCTCGCAGACCCGGAGTACAGGAAGCAAATGGCCGATCTCGGTGTAGTGCTGGTAGGCGGCCCTCCCGAGCAATTTCGCGCGTACCTTGCGGCCGAGCGCACGAAGTGGGCCGAGCTCATTCAAAAGCGCGGCATCAAAGTCGACTAGTGGCCCTCATACCCGGGCATAGAGCGCGCGGCGCACGCGTGCGTTGCGATGCTTGCCGCGCTGCTGCTGGCCGGCGCGGCGCAGGCGCAAAGCCGGTTGCCGCGCGAACTCGAAAATTATCCGGCGAAGGCCATCCGCTTCGTGGTTCCGTCATCGCCGGGCGGCGGCGCCGATGTGCTGGCGCGCGCGGTTGGGGCGAGGATGGCGGAAGCATTCGGCAAGCCGGTGGTAATCGAAAATCGCGCCGGCGCTGGCGGCATCATAGGCTACGAGATGGCAGCGCAGGCACCGGCGGACGGCTACACGATGCTCATCGTGGCCGGCGGTTATACGCTCAATCCGAGCCTCTATGCCAAATTGCCCTACGACACGATCAGGGACTTCGAGCGCGTGTCGTTGATCGCGTGTGCACCCAATCTGTTGGTCGTCATTCCGTCGGTCCCCGCCAACTCGGTGCAGGAGCTGATTGCGTTTGCCAAAGCCAAACCGAATTATCTCAACTATGCGTCGTCAGGCGTCGGCACTACGAGCTATCTGTCCGCGGAGATTTTCAAGTCGATGACTGGAGTAGAGATGGTGCACGTGCCGTATAAAGGCGCGGGCGATTCGACGGCCGCAGTCATTGCGGGCCAGGTGCATCTCATATTTTCCACACCCAACGCGCTCATGCCGCAGGTGAAAGCGGGGCGCCTGCGCGCGCTCGGGGTCACGTCGGCCCGCCGCCTGCCCGTCATTCCGGAGGTGCCGAGCATTGCCGAAGCCGGCCTTGCGGGCTACGAGGTCAACAACTGTTACGGCGTACTCGTTCCTGCGAAGACGCCGGACGTGATCGTGCGCAAGCTGAACGCAGACATCGTGCGCATACTGCGGCAGCCGGATACCAAATCGCAGCTGGAGAATCTCGGCTTCGACGTGCTCGGCACGACGCCCGAACAGTTCACCGCATTTGCGCGCAGCGACATGGCAAAGTGGGCGAGGGACCTGAAAGCAGCTGGAATCAAACCGCAGTGACCGGGAACATTTCATGACAGACAAACTGCTGGACACCGACAGCGAAGCAACGGTTCGCTTGAGCGTGAGCGAGGCGCAGGAATTGGGCGAACAGGCGCTGCGCAAGGTCGGATTTACCCGCGAGGAGGCAGCCACAATCGCCACGCACCTGGTGGACGCGTCGCTGTGGGGCTACGAGTTCGCCGGGTTGCCGCGCATTCCGGTCATCGCTGAAAGACCCGAGTTGAAAAAGCCGCGTACGCCGCTGTCGATAATCAAAGAGAGTCCGGTTTCGGCGCTGCTGGATGGCGGCAACAACGTGGGTTACATCAATATCCTGCGCGCCGCGGAAATCGCCATCGACAAGGCGCGCAAGTCCGGCATCGCCATCATAGGCGTGAGAAACAGCTGGTTCAGCGGCCGCAATGCGTATTACCTGGAGAAAATCGCGCGCGCAGGATTCGCTGCAATCTACATCGCGAGCAGCACGCCCACGGTGGTGCCGCCCGGCGCCAGACGCAAGGCCCTCGGCACCAATCCCATGGCCATTGCGCTGCCGGGAAAGACGAACCCGTTCATTTTCGACACGGGCACGGCTGCCGTGATGTCCGGCGAATTAACGATGAAAGCCTTTCTGGGCGAGGCGTTTTCCGAAGTTGTCGGGATCGACAAGCACGGATCGCCGACGCGCGTCGCCAGCGAACTGATCGAGGGCGGCGTTTTTCCGTTCGGCGAGCACCGCGGCTATGGCCTCTCGATCGCCATCCAGGCGCTCGGCCTGATGGCCGGTGCGCGAATGCGCAACGGTGACGTCAGCGATTTCGCACACCTCTTCATCGTGTTCGATCCCGAACTTTTCATGCCGACGGAGCAATTCACCGCAGAGCTGGAAGAATTGCTGATGAAAATAAAAAACCTGCCGCGGCAACCGGGCGTCAGCGAGATCCGCATTCCTTCCGAGCGTGGCTTCCGCGAGCGGGAAATCCGCCGCCAGCAAGGCATCCTCGTCAATAAGCTGGTCGTCGAGCGCTTGCGGCAGATGTCGTGAGCAGCCGGAGCTGCTCGCGGCAAACATCAAAGAATTAACGCAAGCAATTGTGGTGCTTCAAAATAAAAGGGGGAACCGATCATGATCCGATACCTGTTTGCAATCGTCACACTCTGTTTTGCCGGCGCGGTATCCGCCCAGGTGCCGGACACGGTTTTCCTGGAACAACTTACCTGGGACGAAGTGCGCGATCTCATCGCAGCCGGCAAGACCACGGTCATCGTGCCGACCGGCGGCACCGAGCAAAACGGTCCCCACATGGCGCTGGGCAAGCACAACGTGCGCGTAGCTTCCAACGCCAACATGATTGCGCGACGGTTGGGCAACGCGCTGGTGGCGCCGGTTATGGCTTATGTGCCCGAAGGCGGCATCGATCCGCCGACCGGCCACATGCGCTTCGCCGGCACCATCACGCTTCCCGACCCGATCTTTCGCCAGGTGCTCGAATACGCCGCCCGCAGCCTGAAGCTGCATGGATTCCGCGACATCGTGTTCATAGGCGATAGCGGCCCGAACCAGGCCGGCCAGAATGCCGTCGCCGCCACGCTCAATGCAGAATGGGCCGGCTCCAACGTCCGTGTGCACGCCATCGCCGGCTATTACCGCAGCGATCCCGAAGGCGATGCCGCGGAAATGATGAAGTTCGGCATCACCAAGGAAGAGATCGGCAACCATGCCGACGTGCGCGATACGTCGCAGATGATGGCGGTCGATCCGAAAATGGTCCGCAACGCGAAGTTGCAGGCGGGAGACGGCAAGAACGGAATCCAGGGTGACCCCCGCCGCGCCACGCCGGAAATCGGCCGCGCGCTCATCGAAAGAACGGTGACCCGCACGGTGGAGCTGATCCGCAAAGTCGTCGCCACGCGCTAGCACCGCTCGAAGTTGCATATCCTGCGCACAGGTTCGGTCTGGGTATGAGGCAATCTCCCGGGCAAAGAAAACCCCGCCGCAGCGGGGTCTGTGCGATCACTGCCGCGAAATGTTCACGCGTTTAGCAGATCGTGAGGCCGTGGGAAGTTTTTGCCGCGACCTGATACATTTGCGGCCGCAGGCTCATCTGGCGGCGCTTCGCGACCGCCTCTGTCCGGTTGGTGGCATTGAGTTTCTGCATAATCCGCTGCAGGTGATTTTTCACCGTGCACGCACTAATGTCGAGATAATCCGAAATTTCGGTGTTGGTTTTTCCCTCGGACACCGCCATGAGAACCTGCTCCTCGCGCGCACTTAGCACGCCTCCGGCCGAGCGGCATTCCGGATTCACGAGATCTGGGAAACTTCAAGCCCGCGATTCTGCGGAATGCGATATCGATCTGGGTAATCAGCGGATCGACCCGGGCGCAGAAGTCTTCGATGCTTTGCCCGCTGGTGATCGAGCCTGCATTCAACGCCAGATAAAGGCTGACGTTGCCGTCGCGAAAATCGATGATCCCGTGCACCAGCAACCACCAGTCGTTTTGCAGGAATTTGTGAAGTGCACAGTTGCAGAGGGAATACGCCAGCCTTGCATCCGTCGTGCTGTTGAGCAGCAGCGGCTGCCGTCCGTGGGAGAGCCAGCGCTTGTAGAGTTCCTGGAGCAGGTCGTCGATCGTGCGACAGTTGAGCTGACCGGTGCGCAGCCCCGGGAGGGCCGAAACAATGTCGTAGTGCAGAGGTGGCCAATCGAGATCGCCCCAGGCGGAGATCAGGATCTGATGCGGGATGGAGAATTGGATCGATTCGCTTTGCAGCAACTGAAACAACTCGCGGTGGGACTTGATCCGTGCAGCTTCCTTGATGATCTGCAGGAATTTATCGCGATCGTCCTCTATCAAGCGGGTAGGTTTGCGTCGTGCGACGCTTAGGGCGATCATTGGAAGCCGTCTTGTTTTTGGTTTTGCCGGCGGCCGATTTGTGTTGCTGCCTGATGAAACCGGTGTCACGCCTTTTCATGATGAAACCCCCCATATTCCGCTTTTTCCAGCAACAGTGTGCGACATCGAGACTGCCCCGCTGCTGCACACGCATTTGTATGGTATTAAGCCCGGTCTTAAGAGGATGTAGGCGTATGCCTGTGTTGCCTGTAGGACAAATCAGGACACTCCGATAGGTTGGAATGCATCCGGGATCTGCGCATAAATGAAGGGGCGGAAGTGAATTTGTCGCCGGCGAATGGCATGGTTGGAACTGCGCGTACTTGTGCTTCGTGGCACATTGTCGCCGCAATCGCCGTCTGTGCTGCCGCCGGCGCGGCGCGTGCACAGGCGTATCCGGCCAAACCCGTTCGCATGGTGGTGCCGTTTGCACCGGGCGGAGGTACCGACGTGATCGCGCGGCGACTTGCCGCCGACATGACCGACTCGCTGAAACGGCAGGTCGTCGTCGACAATCGCGCGGGCGCCAACGGCATCATCGGCACGGAACTCGTCGCGCGCTCGCCGGCCGATGGCTACACGCTGTTGTTCGTGTCCAGCCCGCACGCGGTGAATGCCAGCCTGTATGCGAAGCTACCTTACGACACGCTGCGCGATTTCGCGCCGATAGCGATGGTCGCATCGTCGCCTTACATTCTGGTGATCCATCCATCGCTGCCCGTGCGCAATGTGAAAGACCTTATCGCGCTCGCAAAGTCGCGGCCGGATCAGATCAACTACGCGTCCGGCGGCAGCGGCAGTTCGGCGCACCTGGCCGCCGAGCTTTTCAACCAGATGGCGGGCGTGAAGCTGCGCGAAATTCCGTTCAAAGGCGCGGGTCCCGCGCTGATCGCGACGTTGTCCGGCGAAGTCGCGGTGGATTTCGGCAATGCGCTGACGGTCAAGCCGCATATGGAAAGCGGAAGGTTGCGCGCGTTGGGCATTGCGAGCCCGAAGCGTTCGGCGTCCTTCCCCGAATTGCCCACGATTGCCGAGGCCGGCGTGCCCGGCTATCGCGCGGATGCGATGCTCGGATTTCTGGCGCCGGCCAACACGCCGCGGGCAATCGTCGATTTGCTCAACGCCGAAGCGCACAAGGCCATGCGCCGGCCGGACACGCGTGGAAACAATGCGCGGCATGGCAGTGGACATTGCGCTCAGCACGCCGGAAGAATTCGGACGCTTGATCGAATCCGAAATGCAGCGCTGGGGCAAGCTCGTGCGCGCGCTGAATCTCAAGGCGGAGTAAAGCCTAAAAAGTCCACATCAGCCGCAGATAAACGCAGATACACGAGGGTAAGAGTCCGGAGGCCAGCCTCCAGCAGACATTAAGTCCTTTGACCTTATCTGCGTTCATCCGCGTCTATCTGTGGCTCCGAAATAATACTCTAGGCGCCAGCGCTTCACGCACCACGCTGTCGTCGATGAGCTTCGCCAGCGTTGTCGCGCGCGCGCGGCGCGCGACCCTGGATTTTCGCAATCCACGGTTCCTGCCGGTCGAACACATCCAATAAATCGGGCGCGAGCGTGCCCGGGTATTTGAAGCGCGGCCACGCGCCGCTGACGGTGTCGATATCGAGCTTCGCATGCCTGCGCGACCAGCCGCCAGCCCGATTGAGGGTCGTCTTTCAGGCGCTGCGCTGCTGTTATCAATGCGCGCACGAAAGCCACGATCCTTTTGCGCAATACCGGATCGTCGAGATTGGCCTGCGTGGTGCACAGATTGAATTTTTCCGTGTAGACCGCAGGATTCGGAGAACTCGATCGCATCGGCGCCCAACGCAACCTTCGCGCGCTGCGGCTGCGGCTCCCACAGCGCGGCGGCATCGATCTTGCCGGTGCGCAGCGCCTCGGGCACCAGGGAGAGCGGCGTCTCGGTATGCGCCATGAACGGCACGAGGGTGACGTCCGCAGACGTCAGGCCGACGGTGCGCAGCATGCAGTCGAGGAAGAACGCTCCCGACGATTCGAGCTGGGTGGCCACGCGTTTGCCGCGCAGGTCGGCCAGCGTGGCGATGCCTGCCGAGCGGCGGGCCACGATACGGTAAGGGCACTCGGCGACGGTGAAGATGAAGCGCAGGTCGGGGCCGGCGACCGAGCCGCGCAGCGACTGCGTTTCGGAATTCGTCGCGAGGTCGGCGTGGCCGGCGGAAGTGAGGCTGGCGAGATCGCTGGCTTTGCCCCACAGCGCCATCACGCTGCCATGCTCGATCAGGGTTTTGCCGGCGTAGATGTCTTTGGCCGCGAGCAAGACCGGCGCCATTTCCAGCAGGGACAAATTGCCGTAGATGCGCAGCGTGTCCCCTAAGCCAGCGCTCGATGAATTCATAACGTCGTCCTTAAGCTGGAAGAGGCTGCAAGTTATAGCAGCTCACCGCGTTCGGTCAAATCGCACCGTTCCTGATACTAAATCTGATTTAGGTCGCAGAAACGTGAATAGCGATTGACCGACGGAGTGGCGGGAGATACTCTGCCCGGCAAAATCGCTATTGCAATCTTCATATCAAGGGAGGTCCGATGATCAAGTCGATCATTATCGTTGCCATCGTTGTTGCCGTCGCGACTACAGCGCAGGCTCAGCCGCTGCCCACGGGTGCGCCGGAGAGCGCAGGCATGTCGAGCGAGCGCCTGCTCCGCATCGACGCATTCTTCGCGAACGAGATGGAGCGCAACCGGGTGCCGGGCGCGGTGGTCGCCATCGCCCGGCAGGGAAAGCTCGTGTACTTCAAGGCCTTCGGATTTGCCGACAAAGCCAAAGGCATTCCCGCCACGACAGAGACGGTGTTTCAGCTCGCGTCGATGACCAAGCCCATGGTCGCCGTCGGCGCGCTGGCGTTGACCGAACAAGCGCGCCTGCCGCTGCAAAGCAGACTGCTCGACTACTTTCCTGCATTCGGCGCGATGCAGGTCGGCGTGCAAATGGCTGACGGTAAGTTCACAACCGAACCGCAGAAGCGGCCGATTCTCATCCACGATTTGTTTCGCCACACTTCAGGGCTTACCTACGGTGGCCGGCCGGACGGCGGCAGCCCGCTCGCGGCAAAATGGCCCGGCGGCAGCGCGGCGTCGTATATGGGCACGGCCGCCGAAATGAGCGAGGCGCTGACCAGACTCTCGCTCGTCCACCAGCCGGGCACCGTTTTCGAGTACGGCCTGTCGTTTGATGTGCTCGGCGCCGTGGTCGAAAAAATTACCGGCAAGTCGTTAGGCGCGCATCTTGCGGAAACGGTGTGGAAGCCACTCAAGATGAATGACACCACGTTTCGCCTTACGGAAGCTCAGCGCGCGCGAGTCGCACGGCCTTTCCCGCTCAACCCGCTTGACGGCAAGCCGCAAGCAATCGCAGCGCTCGACAAGCCGCCGACTTTCGACTGTGGCGGCGGTTGCGCCTTTGGGACGATGGGCGACTACATCCGGTTCGGCCAGATGCTGCTCAACGGCGGCAGGCTCGACGGTCAGCAAGTGCTAAGTCCCGCGTTCGTGCAGCTCATGACAAGCAATCATCTCGGCCCTGACATCCAGAATCGGGTCGCGGCGATAGAGCCGCATCGGGACGGCTACGGCTTCGGTTTGGGCGTGGCCGTGCGCATGCAAGCGGGGCTGGCGGCAGTGCCTGGCAGTCCCGGCGAATTCTCCTGGAATGGCGCTAACGGCACGGGGTTTTTCGCCGATCCCAAAGAGCAACTCGTGGTGGCGTATGGCACCGCGGCACCTGGGGATTTGCGCAAGTACTACCGCGAGCAGGTTCAGGACCTGGTTTACGGTGCTTTGACGAAATAGGAAGTCTGGTGGCGCGGCCGCATCCCGCGGCTGAAGCGCCGACGTGCGGTCCGCGCCTAAAGCGCACTTCCCTGATAAAAATTTTATTTGGCGAAGGGCTTGACTTCGCCTTTGTCATCTTTTATATTCAACTCTATGGTTGAATATAAATCACACGCCAAACTCGCTCAGCGCTCCGGCCGGCTCGACGCCGCCTTCAGCGCGATGGCGGACCCGACACGGCGCGCCATCCTCGCGCGCTTGGCGCTGGCTGAAGCGCGTGTCACCGAAATCGCCGCCGATTTTCCGGTGTCGCTCAACGCCGTCTCCAAGCACATCAAGATGCTCGAGCGCGCCGACCTCGTGCGGCGCACGGTGCAGGGCCGCGACCACATCCTCTCGCTCAACGCCGGCGCCATGGTCGAGGCCGCCGAATGGATCGATTTTTACCGCCAGTTCTGGGAAGACCGGCTGGCGTCCCTGGAAGCCTTTGTAACCACCAAGCGCAGCAGCGCAAAGAAAGGAAAACGCACATGAACGCAGTCGCCAACACTCCCATCGTCACCGTCAAACGCAGGATCAACGCGCCGGCGCAACGGATTTTCGACGCCTGGCTGGACCCGGCCGCGCTCGCCGAATGGATGCGCCCGTGTTCGAGCAGCACCGGGCGCTCCGACGTCAAAGTCGATGCGCGCGAAGGCGGCGCATTCGAGATCGTGATGCACGTGCCGTCGGGGCCGGTTCGCCACACCGGCGTCTATCAGTCGATTGAAGCGCCGCGCCGCCTCGTCTTCACCTGGAATTCGCCCTCACGCCGGGCAGAACGATTCGCTGGTGACGGTCGAATTCCGTCCCGACGGCAAGGCCACCGAAGTCGTCATCACGCACGAACGTCTGCCCGAGCAGGCAGTGAAGGGGCATACGGGCGGCTGGACTGAAATTCTTGAATCGCTGGCGAAACAATTCGGTTAGCGCTCAAGCAACGCAATGAAATTTCGGCACTTCAGTGCGTGTGAACTCTGAGGCGGGATGCGAATCCCATCTACATGGCTTCCGCGCAATCCTCAGAACGCGCCTTCTTCGGCGTCTCGGCGCTACTCTTTGCCACCAGCGCGGCGGTGACTGTCGCCTGGTGCGCGTCGATGTCGGCGATGGGCGGTATGCCGATGCCCGGCGGCTGGACGATGTCGATGGCATGGATGCGGATGCCCGGTCAGTCGTGGCCCGGCGCTGCAGCGACGTTCCTTGGAATGTGGATGGTGATGATGGTGGCGATGATGCTGCCGTCTCTGGTCCCGATGCTGCGGCGCTATCGCCAGGCCGTCGGCAGAGCAGGCGACACGCGCCTCGATCGGCTGACCGCACTCGTGGGTTTCGGTTACTTCCTCGTGTGGACAGTGTTTGGAATGGCCGCGTTTCCGCTGGGCGTGGCGCTGGCGGCTGCCGCCATGGAGCAACCTGCGCTGGCGCGCGGCGTGCCGCTCGCGGTCGGCATAGTCATCCTGATCGCCGGCTGCCTTCAGTTCACCGCGTGGAAGTCGCGTCACCTTACGTGTTGTCGGGAGTTGCCCGGGCGCGGCCGCACGCTGCCGGCAGACGCCGGCACGGCCTGGCGACACGGCCTGCGCCTCGGTTTGCACTGCAGCCAATGCTGCGCCAGCCTGATGGCGGTCCTCTTGGTCATCGGCGTCATGGACCTGCGCGTGATGGCCGTCGTGGGCGCAGCCATCGCCGTCGAACGTCTCGCACCGGCCGGTGACTGGGTTGCGCGAGCCACCGGGGCCGTCGCCATCGGGGCAGGGTTGTTTCTTATCTTGCAGGCAAGCGTCCCAGGATGACGCCAAAGAATATTCGACTACCAGTTAAAGGAGAAGAGCATGAGCGAACTACGGTATCCAAACGAAAGCAGAGCGTATCGCGATGCGCGCGACGCACTGCTCAAAGACGAGCAGGAGCTAATCGACAAAACAAAAGCTGTGGCGGAAAAACGCCGCCAGCTTCCTCCCGGCGGGCAGTTGAAGGAGGACTACGTTTTCCAATGGGCCAACGATGGGAAAGTAGGAAAGAGCGTGAAATTCTCCGAACTGTTCGGGGACAAGAACACGCTGCTGATTTATTCATTCATGTACGGTCCGAACTGGGACAATCCCTGTCCTTCGTGCACGTCATTGGTCGACGGTTTCGATCGAACCTGGTATCAGGTCAGTCAGGACGCTGCGTTCGTCGCAATTGCCAAAGCCCCGGCCGAAAAAATAAATGCGTGGGCGAAAAAACGCGGCTGGTCGCAAATTCCGCTCGTTTCCGGCTACGAGTCGCCGTTTCAAGCCGATTACAAGTGCCAGCAGGATTCCGACGACATGCAATTGCCGGTGATGCATGTATTCAGGAAGCAGGATGGAAAGATCTTTCACTTCTGGGCGACCGAATCGATGTCGAATCACGTCGACACCGTGTGGCCCTACTGGAATCTCATGGACTTCACGCCGGAGGGACGGCCGGACAAGCTCACTCCGCCGCAAAAGTTCAGGTCGGAATTCCTGGAAAAACACTATCTGAATAAAGAGTAGCGCCCGAAAATAATTCCACCAAAAACAAACCCCGCCGAAGCGGGGTTGGTGCGAATACGATTGAGGCCGATCAGGCTTTGGGTTGCTTCCTGCGGCGTGCCGCGAATCCCATCAGGCCTAGACCCGCGAGCAGCATCGCGTACGTTTCAGGCTTTGGGAGGGTCGTTACGTCGCTGCCGGTGGCAATCGAATCAAAATTTTCGAAGGCGAAGGTAATGGCTGCGGCGCGCCATAGCGCCTCATCAATGTATAGCGGTGGCAGTTGTTCGACACCTCCTGTGCGGATGGCATAATAGAGATAGTTGGGGGCGAGAGTATGCGCGTCGCACCTGCAAGATTTACCGAAATCCAACAGAGGGAAATCCAAATGGCACAACGAGAGTACGGTGAACGTGGGGAACGTGGTTGCATTGGCGCTGGGTATGGTGTTCGCGGGCGCGGCTATGGCGGCAGATGCTCCTGCCGCGAAGGAAGCCGTGAAGGCGGGCACGTTCTGTAAAAAACAGGATTCGAAGGCCTGCCAGGATGCCGTGACGCCCCAGCAGATCATTGAACACTTCAAGCAGGGTAACGCGCGTTTCGTCCGCGGCACCGGAACCCAGCGCGACTACGTGAAACAGGTCAAGGCTACGGCCGCAGGTCAGTTTCCCCTGGCCAGCGTCGTCTCTTGCATCGATTCGCGCGCTCCCGCCGAGATCGTTTTCGATCAAGGCATCGGGGATCTCTTCAACGCGAGGGTCGCGGGCAACATCGTCAACGAGGATATCCTCGGCAGCCTCGAGTTCGCCTCGAAGGTGGCCGGCGCGAAGCTTATCGTCGTGCTCGGGCATACGAGCTGCGGCGCGATCAAAGGCGCGTGCGACGACGTCAAGCTGGGCAACCTGACCGGGCTGCTCGCCAAAATCAAACCCGCGATGAGCAGCGTGCCGAACGACGGTAAGGACCGGTCGTCGAAAAATGATGCATTCGTCGAGAAGGTGGCGGATCAGAACGTGCGCATGACGGTGGAAACCATCCGCGCGAAAAGTCCTGTCTTGAAGGAGATGGAGGACAAGGGCGAGATTAAAATCGTCGGCGCAATGTACGACGTGAAGACCGGCAAAGTCGAGTGGTACGACGCTTCTTCCGGCGCAAGTCCGGCGGCGGCAAAGAAAAAGATCTGACGCACGGTAATTTCACTTACTCCGGCGGTCGCGCCGTTTCTTGTCGCCGGATACGCAGACGCGCAAACAATCACCCGGGCCAAGGAGAATCCGCAATGCCGTTCTATGAAAAAGGCGCAGTCCGCATCCATTACGAGGAGGCGGGATCCGGCTTCCCGTTGTTGATCATCTCCGGTGGAGGGCTGAACTCGGCAATCTCCTATTTGGCCGGCAAAGCGCCGTTCAATCCGATCGAGGAGTTCAAGAGCGAGTACCGTTGTATCGCGATGGACCAGCGAAATTCCAACATAGGCGAGTCTTCCGGCCCGCTGGAAATCGACCGGCCGTGGGACATGTACGCCGACGACCAGCTCGGCCTGATGGATCATCTGGGCATCAAAGAGTTCATGGTGATGGGCTTTTGCATCGGCGGCCCCTTCATCTGGAACCTGCTCAAGCGCGCGCCGCAGCGCGTCGTCGCTCCCGTGCTCGTGAACCCGAGCGGCTCCCGTCCGGAGAAGCGCGACCTTTTTTACGAAAACAACACGAAGGGCTGGGGCGCCGAGCTCACGAAGCGCCGGCCCGAAATCACGAAGGAGACGGTCGATAAATTCCTGACGAAGATGTACCGCAGCAATCCCGACTTCGTTTTCACCGTAACGCGCGATTTCGTGCGCGAGTGCCGGACGCCTTTCCTGGTTCTCCCTGACGATACTCCGCCGCATCCGTACGCGGTCGCGATGGAAACGGTAATGCTCGCGCCGAAGTCGCAAGTGAGTCTCTACCCGTGGCAGGAGCCGAAAGAACGGATACCGCTGGTGGTGCGGCAGGCACGCACGTTCATGCAGGCGCACCGGCCTGCGTAGGCGGCCTGAATTCCCGTATTTCACACGCAATCGCATTCAGAGGAGAAATTGCAATGAGCATCAAAGGCCGCAGAGTCGTCACCGGTTTCAACAAAGACGGAAAAAGCTGCATCAAGTGGGACAGCGAGATCGTGCCCATCAATCTGCGGCCGGGGTTCGACAACATCCCGATGTGGGCGACGCGCAAGCTGCCGGCCGAGACGACGGAAGAAGATCCGAACACGTGGGAGCTTGGCACCAGCCTCGCCGGTGGCTCCGTATTCCGCTACGGCCGCTATGAGCCCAAAAACATTCCGCGCTGGCACAAGACCGACTCCATCGACTACGCAATTTGCCTGTCCGGCGAAATGTGGATGGAAATGGAAGACGGCGAAGTCCATCTGAAGCCCGGCGACGTGGTCATCCAGCGCGGAACGCTGCACAACTGGAACAACCGCGGCACGGAACCCTGCGTGATGGCGTTTGTGCTGGTCGCAACCGAAGGCGCGAAGACCACGGGCTGGAACGAGCCGCACTAAGAGTGGTGGTCCGCGGGTCCCGGCGTAATTGCAATGGCCAACGAACTGAAGCACCGCACGCAGAAGTCCGTCACCCGGGGCACAACCTATCCGCTGGGCGCAACGCTGACGCCGGACGGCGTCAACTTTGCGGTCTACTCGCAAAAAGCGACCGGCGTGTTCCTGCTGCTGTTCGACGCGCCGGACGGCGAGCCCACCGACATCATTCAGTTTCAGGAGCGCGACAAGTTCATCTGGCACGCGCACGTGAAAGGCATCAGGCCGGGGCAGTTGTATGGCTACAAGGTCAGCGGGGAATATCGTCCGGAATGGGGACTGCGATTCAACGACGCCAAATTGCTGCTGGATCCTTACGCGAAGGCCGTGACTGGAAAGTTTCGGAACACTGACAATCTGCTGCTCGCCTACGATCCGGAACCCGGGGCGGGGGAGCGCACCCCGGATCGCCGCGACAACACCGCCATCGTTCCCAAGGCCATCGTCATCGACGATGCGTTCGACTGGCAAGGTGTTAAGTCGCCGGATCTTCAGCTCGAGCAGCTCGTCATCTACGAAGTCCACGTCAAGGGATTCACCGCACATCCATCGTCCGGCGTGAAACACCGCGGCACTTACCTCGGCTTCATCGAAAAAATCCCGCACTTGAAAAAGCTCGGCATCAATGCCGTGGAGCTGCTCCCGGTCCACGAGTACTACGTGGACGATTTCCTCCGGGAGAAGGGGCTCACCAACTATTGGGGCTACAACTCCATTGGCTTCTTTGCGCCTGAATCGTCTTACTGCACCAACAAGAATCCCGGTTGCCAGGTCGCCGAGTTCAAGACGCTGGTCCGCGAGCTGCACAGGGCCGGCATCAAGGTGATCCTCGACGTCGTTTACAACCACACGGGCGAGGGGAATGAGATGGGGCCGAGCCTGTCATTCCGTGGTCTCGACAATACTTCTTACTACAGCCTCACGGGCCCCGCCGACGCGCCCCAGCGCTACTACATGAACTACACGGGCTGCGGCAACAGCCTCAATTTCGACAGCGCCGCGGTCATTCGCCTGACGATGGACTCGTTGCGCTATTGGGCAGAGGTCATGCACGTCGACGGATTCCGCTTCGACCTCGCCTCGGTGCTCGGGCGCACGGGTCAGCAGGGATACTTTGCGGCTTCCTCATCGTTCTTCGACGCGGTTGCGCAGGATCCTATCCTCAGTCGCACGATCATGGTCGCCGAGCCCTGGGACATCGGCACCTATCAGGTTGGCAACTTTCCGGTGGATTGGTCCGAGTGGAACGGCAAATTCCGCGACACGATGCGCTCGTTCGGCAAGGGAGACGCCGGCACGCTGGCCGACGTGGGCCGGCGGCTGACCGGCTCGGCCGACCTGTATGGCGAAGACGGACGCTCGGCGTTCAACAGCATTAACTTCATCACCTGCCACGACGGGTTCACGCTCAACGATCTCGTTTCCTACAACGGCAAGCACAACGAGAAGAACGGCGAGAACAATCACGACGGCACCGACGACAACCACTCGTGGAATTGCGGCGTCGAAGGCGCCACGAACGATCGCGCCATCCTGGCCTTGCGCCGGCAGTTGATGAAGAACTTCGCGTGCTGCCTGTTGTTCTCCTCAGGGACGCCGATGATTTTGGGCGGCGACGAATTCGCGCGCACGCAGCAGGGGAACAACAACGCGTACTGCCAGGACAACGAGATCGGCTGGTTCGACTGGACTGCCGCGGAGCGCAACCGGGACCTCACGGAGTTCTTCCGGAAAGCGATTGCGATGACGCGACGCTTTCCCGTCCTGCAGCGTCGGAAGTTCTTCCTTGGCAAAGATCTCGACGACGACGGCGTCCCGGACCTGACGTGGTACTCGCCAGACCTCGGTTCCCCCGATTGGCAGGACCCGAATGCGCGCACAGTGTGCGTGCAACTCGATGCGAGCGAGGACGGCACGGATCTCGGCGTGGCTCGATTGTTCTTCGTCTTTAACGCTCATTACGAGCCGCAGCGGATCAAGCTGCCGCAGCTCAGCGCTGACCGGGCGTGGCACCGTGCCATCGACACGAGCCTGCCGGGCGGCGATGACTTCCTCGATCCGGGGCGGGAGGTCAGGATCGATCCCGCGGACCACTACCTCGCCAACCCGCGCAGCACGGTCGTGCTGCTGGCTCAGCAGCCGATTGCGGTCAGAAGTTCGAATCCGGGGTAAGGCGGCCATAAGGGCGAATAGTCTTACATCATTTTCGGTATAGTCTGATTGCCGCGCGCGCAATCCAAACCGTACTCTCGCCGAGTGGACACAATCGGCCCGGGCGCTGTGGACCTGAATCCTCCAGTCACAACAAGAACCGTTGCGCTGGAGAGAGTGTTCGATTTGTCCGGGCCCCAGGCCCATGAAATCTGGCGCGCAATGCACCTGATTGCGACGAATGGGTCTGTTCAGGGGCTGTCCGGCGCGGCGGTCGAGTTGGCGCGGGACCTGAATCATTTCCTCCAGGCGTGGAAAGCCGTGGCAGAAAAGGCTCTCGTCCACGAGCGCAATACCACCAAGCGCAAAGGTTGAAACGGAACCAGAAGCCGTAAGCGATCTTGCCTAACGGCCGCGCAAGGCTCGCGAGCGCAGCCCCAACTGCCGTCGCTTGGAACGCCTTGCCAGTATCAGCAGGACGCGCAGCTCATTGCCGTCCAGCTTGACTTCATCCTGGTCGGCTATTTCCAGCAAGTGATCTAATCCTGAACTGCTGAATGCCTCGTCGCGCATCGCCAGATCCAGGACTGCGCGAAACTCCGCGCCGGCGATTCTGGTGCTGGCAAAACGGGCCGCGCGTGTGATGCACTCATCGATCCATTTGATTGTGACGTTTAACTGTGGCGGATTCATGCGACCAATATCGCTTTATTCGGCTGACCGGCGAGATCCCGCATTCTATGGGCGTTTAACGCCCTGAGTGGTTTCCGCTCGGCCAAGTTTAACAATGAGTTTAAATGACGGGCAGGCAACGTGACTCCACGGCAGGAAGCCACGCGTTGAAAGGCCCGCTTTAGCTGTTCGACAGTGATGTAATCCATGTGAATTGCTTGCTGCTCGATCAATAGCGCTTCATTCCGACGTCGAGAGCCGGAGAGCGCACGTCGCAAGCCCGGCAGGGCAATGACGCCACAAATCGCTTATGCTGCGCGTCGTTGGGAGCCATGGCAATCAGAGGTTGTCTGACGGCAGGCGCTTACAGATCTACCACCTGGGCTTTTCTTGTTTGCCATTCGCCATTTGACGCTGCCCACGTCGTGCCCCCGGCGCGATTTGGCATAATTGGCCGCTCGACCGGGGAACAAATTGAACAAACGCCATACATTTCTTGCAACGGCTTTCGCGCTTGCTGCCATGGCGTCGCACTTCCCGGCGCCCTCATCGGCCCAGAGTTACCCTGCCAAACCGGTGCGCTACATCGTGCCCTTTCCTGCCGCGGGCTCGCCCGACATCGTCGCCCGCCAGATTGCCGAACGGCTCGGCAGGATTTGGAATCAGCAGGTGGTGGTGGACAACCGTTCGGGCGCCGGCGGGACAGTGGGCGCCGCATTCGCCGCCAAGGCGCCGCGCGGACGGATACACGTTGTTTCAGTGCAATATTGCGTCGAGCGCGATCGCCGAGTCTTTATATACGACGATGCCGTACAACCACCAGCGTGACTTCGCGCCCATCTCTCTCATCGGCAAGACCCCGAACGTCTTCGTCGTGCACCCGTCGATGCCGTCGCGCACGCTGATGGAATTCATCGCCTACGCCAAAGCCAACCCCGGCAAGCTGAGCTACGGCACGTCGGCGGCCGGCTCGTCGCAGCAGCTCACCATGGAGTTCTTCAAGTTATCGGCGAAGATCGACGTCGTGCAAGTCCCGTACAAGGGTGCGCCGCAGGCGCTCTCCGACTTGATGGGCGGCCAGATTCCGGTGAGCGTGCAGTCGGCGCCGGCAGTGCTGCCCACCATACACAGCGGGCGGGTGCGCGCGCTTGCAGTGACGAGCGTTGCACGCATCTCGCAGTTGCCTGCCGTGCCGACCGTGCATGAAACTGCGCTGCCCAGTTTCGAAGTAAGTTCGTGGTACGGCTTATGTGCGCCGGCAGGCACGCCGACCCCTGTCCTCGACAAAGTCCACGCCGATCTGACCGCAGTGCTGCAATTGCCCGAGCTTCAGCAGCGATTCAAGGACCTGGTAATCGAAGTCGCGCCGACCAGCCGGGAAGAATTTGCCCAGTTCATCCGCGCGGAGACCGCACGCTGGGCGCGAGTTATCAAGGAAGCTGGCATCCCGCAGCAATAACGCGCAACGGACGGTCGCTATATCACGATGGATTGTCGATCCGCACTTGCCTGCAGATAACAAACTTCCCGGCCTGACATCGGCATAAGCGCGCATACTTGTCCCCAATACGGGAGGGGGCATGAATAATCGCCGCAAACTGGTCATCGCACTTGGCGCGGGTGCGCTCACGGTTCCGTTCGATTCCGTTGCGCAACTGCAGAGGAAGGTCTGGCGCATCGGCTTTCTTTCGCCATACCCATCTGACAGCGACCAGCAACTGCCGGCGTTCAAACAGCAGCTCCGCGATAGCGGCCATGTCGAAGGCAAGACTTTCACTATTGATTATCTGTCGGCGGAAGGAGATTACGATCGGCTCCCGGCCCTCGCGTCGGATCTGGTCAAGCGCAATGTCGACGTCATCCTGGCTGCGGGCGGGACTCCAGCGGCCATCCCCGCCAAAAACGCGACGCGGACAATTCCTGTCGTCTTCGTGGGCGTAGCCGATCCGGTGGGGCAGGGCATCGTGGCGAGCCTCGCCCGGCCCGGCGGCAACGTCACAGGCATCTCCAGCCAGCAACTGGAGACAGCCGACAGGTCACTTGCACTCCTCAAGGAGACTATCCCGTCCGCCAATCGTGTCGTCATCTTGTCGAACCCCACGAATTTGTCGCTTGCCCCGGTAGTCAAACAAGTGCTTGCTGCAGGGAAAACGTTGCGCCTGGACCTTACCGTCATCAATGTGAAGGCGCCCGGTGAACTTGAAGAGGCGTTCGCAGAAATCGCACGCATTCGACCCGCGGGCGTGGTTATCCTCGTCGATGCGATGTTTCAAAATGAGGCTGCACGAATCACGGCGCTGGCTGCGAAGTTCAGTCTGCCGACGATGGGCGGACACAACGTTATTCCCGAAGCCGGGGGGCTGATGAGCTATGGGTCGAATCGCCTGGATCTGGTGCGCCTCGCCGCCATCCTGGTGGAAAAAATCCTCAAGGGCGCCAAGCCCGGCGATCTGCCAATCCAGCAGCCGACCAAGTTCGATCTGGTCATCAACATGAAAACCGCCAAAACGCTCGGCATCAAGATTCCCAATGCAGTCATGGTGCAGGCGACCAGGGTGATCAAGTAACAGCCGGAATCCCGCAACAATGACTTGCGGGCTCCGGCCTTGAAAAGTCCGCGCGCTTACATGCCGTGCAGCGGGTTGATCTCCATGACTTCTATGGAAGCTTGCGGGATCTGCAGGTGCGGGTGGTCCTTAAACGTCTTTGCTGCCGCATCGTGTGATTCCGCCTCGGCGATCGCATACAGCATGATGTCGTTTCTCGTATCGGCCGTGCCTTCTCCGGTGACGCGCTTGGTCTTGCCCACGCCGGCGCTGTCCTCGAACATCTTGGCTGTGATCGTTCATCCATTTCTTCCATTCGGCCTGCATTTTCTCTTCGGCCTGTTTCCTCTTCTCGGGCGCGGTTTTCTTCCATTCGTCAACGACCGAGACGGGTGCAAGATACGTGATGAGAAACTTCTTCATAGCCGAGCTCCTTAAAAAGTGAACATCAACGGGCACAGCACTTTGCGTGTTTGCAGTTGCGTGCTCGAAAGTTAGTTCCGTGTCCAGAACAAGCAGAAATTCCGTGCTTCCGAATGGCGTCACAATCGCGAGAGCCGCCGTCGCCAGAATGGCGCCAAACTCGCCGAACATTCCGCCGATGGTAAATCCCGGGTAATAGATCGATTGGACGATCATGTACTCGTCCTTGGGGAGCCGCAGCTTGCCGGGAAACTCGAGCGCATGGGCGAGTGAAAGCCCCATCCCGACTGCTACCAGCACCACACACAGAACCTGCAGAAACGTAGACACGATTCGTCCTCCTCTGCGCCAGCTAGACCTTGGCCGTCTCGTGCTCTGCCTGTACTTTGGGTGCCTTGTACGCAGCCTTCAGTTTGGCGATATCGATCTTCACCATCTTCAACATTGCATCGGTCACTCGCTTGGCCTTTTCGCGGTCAGGGTCGGCGGACATCTTCGCCAGGATCTCCGGCACGATCTGCCAGGACAATCCGAATTGGTCTTTCAGCCAGCCGCATTGCTCCGGCTGGCCGCCCGTCTTCAATAGCGCATCCCAGTAGCGATCGATCTCCGCCTGATCCTTGCAATTGACCACGAAGGACACTGCGTGATTGAACGGGTCGAGCGGTCCCGCGCTCATCGCGGTGAAATGCTGTCCGAAGAGCGTGAACTCAACGATCTTTACCGAACCGGGCGGGCCGCTCGGCGACTCGCTCTGCAGCGCAGTTACGCTGATGACCCGCGAGTCGGGAAACGTTGCCGCGTAAAACCGCGCGGCCTCTTCCGCTTCTTTTGAATACCAGAGAAATGGAACTATCTTTTGCATTTGACTCTCCTGTCGGCGTTAAAAATGAAGCATTCATTTGCTTGAATTAGTCTGACCGAGGTCGTCGTGAGGAATTCAATCGAACCGACGAAAGCAAATAAATCAAGCGCTAACGATCGTCCGGCCGGCGTCGGAGCGCAGGCAAACCATCACGGCGGCCTCATCTTGCACGAGAACGGCGGAGCTAATAGAAGCGCGGCGTTCCTACGATGATTTTCGGGCTGGTTCGAATAGCTCGATGGGATTCCCGTCGGGGTCTTCGAATTGAATTTGCTTGCCGGCCGGGCCGACTTCCATATCATTCCGAAAATGAATGTCCGCATCCTTCAATGTCTCAATCGCCGCCTCAAGGTCGGGCACCCGGAAGACCACTCGATTCCAGCCGCCGGGCTCCTGTTGATTACCGTCAGGCATGCGGCGCGAGCCCGATGCTCCCGGGCCGCTAAGGAAAATATCAAGATTTCCTAATGACACGTTAGCGAAAGCCGGCAGCTGTTGGTGCTTCAGCTTGAAACCAAGTTGCGCGGTATAGAACGCAACAGACCGGCTCACGTCCTTGACTTGATAGCGAACGCCGTGAAAGTCCAGGACGAAGTTACCTTTTTTTCCTTTCGGTGCGGGACGCTTGTGCGCCACCGCAGATGATGTGTTTCGCGTCTCATTCATAAAATACTCCTGTATGAACAGAAAGGCATGGACCTCTCGACCTGAGAGGACCGCGGCTTTCGAATTGGGTTAAGGCGGATTTTGCGCAAATAATCGGCATGGCCTATTTTTTGTCGATAAATCCACCGACGGGCGCCTCGTGCGGCACTGACCAGCCAAAATACACTTCGACATCGACAATTTGGCGGCCGCGGATGGTGACAATTTCAGTATTGCGGAAGCGGTGTCCGGCCGTACTGCGGCCCTCGTAGGTGACGAAGACCCGCTCTCCATCCGGAACGAGGTGAACGAAATCGAATGAAGCGATCGTGGCGCTGTTCGGCCAGCAACGGGCGAAGTACGTCGCGCGATCGAGCCGGTTGTCGAGCGGGCTCGTAAAATGAAAATCCTGTGCCAATAGAGCCTCGATTGCGGCGCGGTCCTTTTTGACATAGGCCTCGTACGCGGCACGGGCAATGGCAACTGAGTCGTTCATCATGGCAATTTCTTCATGAAAGTTTTGTGAGATGAAAAAAGCGGCATCACCATCAACAGAATCAGCTTGACGAAAGACTGTCTTCTTACGCGCGCTGAGGATGAGGGATTCTTCCACCTCAGTTAATTCGACCGGAGCCGACATGAGGAATTCCATCAATCAACGAACGTATACGATTCAAGCGCTAACGTCACTCGCCTACATTGGAGCGAGCGCAGGCTAGGCCCATCGCGTCGGCGTCGTCTTACATAACAAGCAGAGAATGCTGACTGGAAACGCAATGCGGTGCTTGCACAATAGGCTCAACGCACTCAGAACGCCGCACGCCCTGCGGTTTCAGCGCTGCCAGCGCGCGCTTATCGGCACCGCGGGCAGCGCCGCGCGCCGGCTTCCTATTTCCATGTCTTTGGCGAAGCGCGCGACCGCAGACGCTCACCTACTTTTTGGAGAGCCATCATGCTGCAAAGCTCACCCATGTATGCGTACATCCCCGCTCTGGACATGGCGCGCCGCGCCAGTTCTACGAGCAGAAGCTCGGACTCAAAGCAAAGCAGGAAATCAACGGCGGCGTGGTTTTTGAATTCGGCAAAGGGACTGGGTGTTTCATGTACCCGACGCCGAACGCCGGCACATCGAAGTCCAGCCAGGCATTCTGGACTGTCGACGATATTGCGCGGGAAGTGGCGGATCTGAAAAAACGCGGCGTTCAGTTCGAGCACTACGAAATGCCGGAATTGAAAAGAGAAGGCGACATTTATACCGGCGGAGGTGCGCGCGCTGCATGGTTCAAGGACAGCGAGGGAAACACTCTGGCGATCATCCAGAACGCATAGCTGATCACGCCGCTCCCATGCTTAAAGTCTATGGATTCTCGCGCGTCAATTCGGTGGCGCGCGGCAACACGCGGGACCTGCGGGTCCTGTGGGCGCTCGAAGAGATGCAAATGCCGTTCGAGCTCATAGGCATGAATCACCCGGCCCACGAATTGAGCACGGATGCCTACCGCAAGCTGAGCCCGTTCGAGCAGATCCCGGCGATCGACGATGACGGGATCGTGCTGTCTGAGTCGGCCGCGATTTTGGTTTATCTCGCAAAGAAGGCGCGCAAGCTGATCCCCGGCGACCCCGCAGGTGAAGCGCAGGTCGTCCGCTGGTGTTTTGCCGCTATGAACACCATCGAGTTTCCGTTGTTGGCCATCATGTTTCTCGATTGGTCATCGGATCACAGCGCCGGTGCGAATGCACAGAGGAAACGCTTCGTGGAATGGGCGCACCGACACTTGGCTTCGCTGGAGCGCTGGCTCGACGGCCGCGAATTCGTGGCGACTGGCACGTTCACCGTGGCGGATATTCTGATGTCGCTGGTGCTTAGCGGAGTCAATGATGACAGCCTGCTAAAGCCCTACGATCGCGTCCGGAGCTATCGCGAACGCTGCAAATCGCGGCCTACCTGGCGCCGGACTATCGAAGCTTATTGTGCTCGGGTTGAGGCTGCTTAACGTAACGGCGGCAGTTTCTTCGGTTGCAGGACCTTCTGCCCGGAGCACAATACTTTTTGTGTCATACCGCACCCTTTCCTAGCATTGACTGAGGTCGGACCAGCGCGACGAGTTGGTCCAAGTAAACATTGAACGAGAATTAATATCGTGGTCGCCGATTGATCGAGCGCTGGAGGGTCGATTCAACTTTGATTCATGCTAATATCATTGCGAGTTCTGTTGTCTGCCTTGAGCCGCTTTCAGGTTGTTCAAGGGGCTCTGACGATTCGATTGCTAACCCGTCGGAGAGATAAGGTGTTCGTCAGTAAGCCGTGTTCGAGAATGTTTGTTCCTGAGACGTGGTAGCTGTTTCTGCAAAGCGCTATTCTCCGTCACCGCTGCACTTCAGCACTTCAAAATGAGGTAAACCATGGCAACCAAGAAACCGAAGTCCAAAGACATGAAGTTGATAAGGGGCAAGGCTATCGATGCCCGCACCGGCAAAATTCTGGATGCAATCAGTGATGGGCTCCTGAAAAGCAAGGCTAGGGCAAGGCCGCGATCGAAGACTTTGGAAAAAATCGGCTACGGCCGGTGGAGGGTGGATTCCGACGAGGGTTTTGGACCCCGTAACTAGGATGAGTTTATCAGGCGCGCTGAATGATTTTGATCCTCAGTGCGCTTGATGACGACCACGTTCCACTAGTACTCGATCGGCTGCGGCTTCGAGGCGCCGATGTAGCATGGTTTGATCCCGCAGAGTTTCCGTCGCAATCCTCTCTTTCCGTCGAGTTCGATGCGCGCGGTCCTTTTCGCAAGCGATTGCAGGTGAAGGACCGAACGATCGACCTGGACCACATAACTGCTGTCTGGCTGAGGCGTCCGAACGCCGTGACGGCCGATGTTTCCGTGGTCAACCCGGATCTAAGAAAATGGGTCGGCGAAATTGCCGCCACCGGTCTGCAAGGCGCGCTTGGACTTCTGGACTGCTTGTGGGTCCCCGCCAAACCTCAAGTGACGCGGGACGCGTCCGATAAGCTGGGCCAGCTGACAGTCGCTGCGAAGCTTGGCCTGAAGGTGCCGCGAACCCTGGTAACAAATTCGCCGGATGCTTTCGTGGATTTCTATTCGAATCGCGATACCGATATCGTCGCAAAGACACTGGGTGACGCGATGTTCGTGGGCCCGGACGGCGACCCTCTTCTCACGTACACAACCGTTGTGCGGCGACGGCACGCCTTGAACGCGCAGTCGGTCCGCCACGCGCCGACCATCTTCCAGGCTTACGTTCCGAAGAAACTCGAACTCAGGGTGACGATCGTGGGCGATCGTGTCTTTGCAGCCGCGATCGATTCGCAGCGCTCGCGAATGACAAAGGACGACTGGCGCCACTACGACGATGAGCTTGATTCAGTGTACGCCCCTCACTCGCTTCCGGCGGACATTGAGAAGAAGCTTCTCGAGCTCTTGCGCGAATATGGACTGGCTTTTGGTGCAATCGACATGGTGCTGACACCTGAAGACGAGTACGTGTTCCTGGAGCTCAACCCCAACGGGCAGTGGGGCTGGATTGCCGATTTGGCGGGATGGCCGATCGATGAGGCAATTGCCGATTTGCTGCTGATGGGTAGAGCTGCTGCAGGGACCTACAATGTCCGCGCCTTTTAGAGCGGCGCTCGCTGCCGCCGCCGAATTGCTGCGCACGTTGCCCCGCGATCGCGGTGGTTTGCGTGATGCCCGTGCGCTATTCGCTGCCTTCAGTAACTCACATCCAGGCCTCTCGCCGCGGCTCGTTACTGACCAAAAACCAGCGGCGTCCGGTGTCGAGCACGATATTCTGCTGAAGCACCCTGACGAAGGCACCGTGGCCCTCACGTGGGTTCCGGATGAGGGATCGCCCTGGTCGATCTGCTACGCAGACCACTGGGCAGCCAATTTCTTGTTTACGGTGAGCTCGGATACGACTGCGAGCGTGACGGTGCAAGAGGCGCTTTTGTATTTAAAGATGTCGCGCGACCGGTATCCGGATCTGATGGATAAGCTGATCGAGCAGCAGTTGATTGCGATGAGCATCGAGGCGGATCCGCCTCCGGTGACCCGCATGGAGCGCCGGTCAGCGGAAGATGCGTTCCGTGCGGCGAATGGACTGACGTCCGCTGCAGCGCTGCAGCGCAGGTTGCAGGAATGGGGAGTTCCGAGGGCACGCTTCAACGATGTGCTGGATCAGGCCGTGCAACGGTCCAAGCATCGGGAACGGGTCACTGCCCCTGGCATCAAGCCCTATTTCAACACGCATCGTAGCGAGTTCGACCGGTTGCGTTTTTTTCAGGTCTCCGCGCCGACGAAGGCAATCGCCAACCGAATCCGCTCGAGTGCGCAGCGCTCGGGCCTGGCGGCTGCGAGTTTGTCGCTCGCAATAAAAGCAAATGGGTTGGGCATTGAAACCAGAACCGATAGCTGCTTCGCCCGAAGTTTTCCGCGGCCACTGAAAAGTTCCATTGCAAGCCGCACGCTCGGGCCGATGCAGCACGAAGGGCGCTGGTGCCTGTTCCAGGTCCTCGGCAGAGTGCCAGCGCGGCTGGATGAAAACACTCGAAATTCTATAGAACAGATCGTGTTTGATGATTGGATTCGCCGCAAACGAGAGAACGCAAAGATAGACTGGCACTGGCTATAGCCGTGAGACTCGGACGGTGCCGCCGGCACTTCAGGGCCAGCTAGTTCGCGCGTCGCACCGGTGGTCATTCGCAACGCAATGGTGTTCGCGCACCATTACCATGGGGTTGTCAGTTGCGGCAGGAAGCGAACTCAATGACCGGCTAATCGCCAAAAGCCGCCACTGCGCGGAGTCGCTAATCGCCTTTAATCCCCGCGCGCTTGATCACGTCGGTCCATTTCGCCGTCTCTTTTTTGACGTGCTCGGCGAAACGCGCGGGCGTGCCGCCGACGGGTTCTATTCCCAGCGCCAGCCATCGTTCGCGAATCATCGGAGAAGCAATCACTTTGTTGAGTTCCGCGTTGAGCCTTGCCACGATCGGGCCGGGCATGCCCGCCGGACCGATGTAGCCGCCCCACGCCGTAATCTCATAGCCGGCCACGCCGGCCTCGGCCACGGTCGGAATGTCGGGCGCGAGCGGAATGCGCCGCGGCCCGGTCACACCAAGCGCGCGCAACCGGCCTGCAGTGACGTGCGGCAGCACGGAGGTCACGTTGTCGGAAAGGATTTGCAGGCGGCCGCCGATGATCTCGGTGATGACCTGCGCCATTCCTTTATACGGCACGTGCACCATCTGCGTGCGCGTCATGATCTTGAACAACTCCATGCTGAGGTGCATCGTGCCGCCGCTGCCGGAGGTGCCGAACAGCAACTGGTCCGGGTTGCGCTTCGCGTAGTCGATCAGTTCCCGTATCGAATTCACGGGGAGGGCGGGCGTGATGGCGATGACGTTGGGTGAAATGTTCGTCAGGATCACCATCCGGAAATCCTTGTTTACATCGTACGGAACTCTCGCGAGCAGGCTCGGATTGGTGGCGAGCGGAAACCCGCCGTATCCAATCGTATAGCCGTCCGGCTGCGCGCGGGCTACCGCCTCGAAACCGATCGAGCTGCTGGCGCCCGGGCGATTGTCCACCACGACCTGCTGGCCGATCTGCTTGCTGAGTTCTGCGGCCACCAGCCGCGAATTCGTATCCGGTTGCCCGCCGGCGGCGGAGGGCACGATCATGCGGATCGGCCGTTCCGGGTAGGCGGCGAACGCGTAGTGACTCGATATGCAGCCCATCAGCAGCGCCAGCAGCATTCTTGCTTCAGAATTCATAACGCCTTTCTTTGGTATATCGTGCTCGCCGAATCTGCGCATAATAGCCCGCTTCAACGAATCGAACGCAAGGAGATATGCATGGCAATAAAAGGTTTACCCGCCGAAGGCCGCGAACTCGCCGGCCAGGTGGCGCTCGTCACCGGCGGCGCGAAGAATATCGGACGCGCGATCTCGCTCGCGCTCGCTGCGGCAGGCGCAGCCATTGCGGTCAACACGCTGCGCTCGCGTGAGGATGCTGAAACGTTGGTGCGGGAAATCCGCGCAGCGGGCGGCGACGCCGAGGTTTTCATCGCCGACATCGCGGATGCCGCCGCGGTGCGCGCGATGGGCGAGGGCGTGATGAAGCGCTTCGGCAAAATCGACATCCTCGTCCTCAACGCTTCCCAGCGCAAAGAGATGCTCTTCAAGGACATGACCTTCGAGGACTGGCGGACCACGATGTCGATCACGCTCGACGGCTCGTTTCACTGCATCAAGGCCTGCCTGCCGGCCATGCTCGCGCAGCGCAGCGGCAACATCATTACGCTTGGCGGCGACGCCGTGCTGCTGGGCGGCAATCGCAAAGCGCACAACACGCGGCGAAGAACGGGCTCATCGGGCTCACGCGCGCGCTCGCGAAAGAACTCGCCGAGGATGGCATCCGCGTGAACTGCGTATCGCCCGGCAGCATCAACACGGAGCGGCCCGCCCATCGCAGTGAGCGCGCAGACCCCAAAGGCAAAATCCCGCTGGGACGCAGGGGTGAATCGGAAGAAATCGCTGCTGTGGTGCGCTTCCTGTGCGGCCCTGGCGGCGGGTTCATCACCGGCCAGACCATACACGTGAGCGGAGGCGATTTCATTTTCGCGTAGCCGCCCAACTTGATTTGCAAAGTGCATTTCTCATTCGAATCTCCGCGCGTTTCGTGCGAATAGACTAGTGGAGCGAAATATATGGTCCACACCTCCTTTTCCCGTGCCATAGCACGAACTTTTTTCCTTGGGCTGCTTTTGTCGGTCGCCGCAATTCCCGGCATTGGCGGAGCCGCCAGCGAAATACCCGCCCTGAAAGCAGCGCGATGGGTAAACTCGCCGCCGCTCAATGCTCAGACACTGCGCGGCAAGATCGTACTGATCGATGTATGGGAATACACATGCATCAACTGGATCCGCACTTCGCCATTCGTCAAGGCTTGGCACCGTGACTATTCCGGCCTTGGCCTGGTGGTCGTCGGGGCCCATGCCCCCGAATTTGCGTTCGGCAAACTTCCCGAGCACATCGATCGCGGTATCCGGGACCACGGCCTCACCTATCCCATAGCCATCGATAACGATTACGCGATATGGCGAGGGCTGCACAACAATGCCTGGCCGGCGAAATACCTGTTCGATGCGCAGGGAAACCTGGTGAAGAGCTGGATAGGCGAAGGGAGTTATGACGAAATTGAAACTGCAATCCGGCGGCTCCTGGTGGCAGCAAATCCGAACGTCAAGCTGCCGCCGAATACGTCCGAGGTAACCGCTTTTTCAAAGAGTGGTATGCCTTCGTATTTGGGCATAACCGAAGAGACTTATATCGGCGCCGCTCGAGGTGTGCCGGGTTCGGTTGTGGTGGCCGGTGACTGGAAGACCGAACGCGAGTACATCGAGCTACGGAAAGGCACCGGCAGGATCACTCTTCCATTCGTCGCCGGCGAAGTCAATCTGATCATGCAGCCGGGGCCATCAGGCAAGGCTGCGGTCACCGTACTGCTTGACGGCAAGCCCGTCAGCAACGCCCGCGGCGCGGATGTCGGCCCCGATGGCATGGCAACCTTCGATCGGTCCGGAATGATACGTTTGATTGCCCGCGCCCCGCGCGAGAAACATGTCTTGACGCTTATTGCGAGCGATCCAGGGTTGCGGGCCTACGTTTTTACCTTTGGTCCTTAGACATTAGCGCGGAACGACCGCTCGCCGACTCGACAATATGGCTGCCGACCGCGAAAATACTGGTTTGAACGTCCTGTTTTCCTTCCCAACACCCAATTCCGAGGAGCCGACTGTGAGTGAATACGACAAGCAACTGCAAAAGGTCAAGAACGACAAAGGCTTCATCGCCGCCCTCGATCAGAGTGGCGGCAGCACGCCGAAGGCGCTCAAGCTCTACGGCGTCAATGAAGACGCGTGGACGAACGAGCAGGGGATGTACGATGTCGTGCACCAGATGCGGTCCCGCATCATGACGAGCCCGGCATTCACCGGCAAGCGCCTGCTCGGCGCGATTCTGTTCGAAAACACCATGGACCGCGACGTCGCAGGCAAGCCGACGCCGGACTACCTTTGGGAAGTGAAGGGCGTCGTACCGTTCCTCAAAGTGGACAAGGGCCTCGCCGACGAGAAAGACGGCGTGCAGATAATGAAACCGATGCCCGATCTCGACGCGCTATTGAAGAAGGCGAAATCGAAAAATGTATTCGGCACGAAGATGCGCTCCGTCATTAAACAAGCAAACGCCGCGGCCATCGACGCGGTGGTCAAACAGCAGTTCGAAGTCGGCAAGCAGATTCTCGCCGCAGGCTTGATGCCGATCATCGAGCCCGAGGTCGACATCAAGACGCCGAACAAAGACAAGGCCGAGGAACTCCTGAAGGCTTCGATCCTGAAAGAGCTCAACCAGTTGAAGCGGACCAGCGCGTCATGCTGAAGCTCACGATTCCCGAGAAAGACAATCTTTACGCCGACCTCATCAAGCACCCGAACGTGCTGCGCGTGGTGGCTCTCTCGGGCGGGTACTCGCGCGAGGAATCGAACAAGCGGCTCGCACGCCAAAACGGCATGACCGCGAGTTTCTCGCGCGCGCTGTCCGAAGGGCTCACCAAGCAGCAATCGGACGAGGAATTCAACAAGGCGCTCGACGCCTCGGTTGAAAGCATTTATCGCGCGTCGATCACCTAGGCAGTTTTCTAGAAGTCATCTTAAGAAAACCGTTCGCCCTGATGTATAGAAGGGCATGCAGCAACGCGGCCATTCATGCTTCGATACCTTGTATGGTGTTTCTGCGTTCTCTGAGCGATGCTGGGGGGACGCTGGGGTGGAGGGACGTTCGATTTGATCTGCCAGCAGAGGCTGGACAGACCTGCTGAGAACTCTCCCACCCCGTCTCCCAACGTCGATGAGGAATCTAGCGGCAGCGCTTGTAACGCCGACCGCCGATTTGAACGCAAGTTTACGTGATAGACGAGCCACCCCAGCGCCGTTCACCTTACACCTGACGGAGGTTGATATGCAATCGAAGCTGACGTTCGGCATGGATATCGGGAAGAACGAGGTGGTGGTCGCTTGTCATGAAGGCGCTTTCGCGATACTCAAGATGGCCAACGCAGTCGCCGGGCTAAGGCGTTGGCTCGGCAGCGTGCCGGCGGGCAGCCGTTTGGGCCTGGAGGCGACGGGGGGCTACCACGAACCGGTGGCGGAACTCGCGTACTCGTTGGGATTTACCGTTTACATACTCAATCCCAAGGACGTGCACTTCTACGCGCGTGCATTGGGGGCGCGTGGCAAGACCGACCGGCTGGATGCACAGATCATTGCCGCTTACGTGGCCGAACACTGCGCGCGTCTGCATCCATTCACGCCTCTGAGCGCCGACGAGAAGCTGCTGCGCGAGCTCGCCCGCCGGCGCGCCACGCTGGTCAACGCCAAGAGCATGCTCCAACAATCCTTGCGTGTATTGCCCGGCTTTGAACGCGAAGGACGCGAGCTGTTGCGCGCCATGGGCAGCTTTGCTGACCGGCTCGAGCGCAAGCTCGCCCAGATCGCCGCGCGTTCCAGCGAACGCGCAACGCTCGTCAAGCGGCTGCAGACGATCGATGGCGTGGGCACGCTCACCAGCATTCGTTGCGCAACGCTCTTCACCCGTGTGCCATTTCACAGTAGTGATGCGGTGGTCGCCTTCTTTGGACTCGATCCTCGACCCAACGATTCCGGCCAGCACCGCGGTCGCCGGCGTTTGAGTAAGCGTGGTCCGAGCGAGGATCGCCGTCTGCTCTACAATGCCGCCATGTCCGCCATCCGCACGCCCGCTTGGCGCCCGCTCTATCTGCATCTGCGCAACCGTGGACTTGCCTCCACCGAGGCCATCATCATCATTGCCCGCCGGATAGTCAGAATTGCCTTCGCCATGTATCGAAATCATTCGGACTTCAATCCCCGGCTAGTGCCGCGACCTTGTTGCGCCGCTTGACACCAACCATAGAATCTCAGCACGAACGGCCTCGGCGGGTTCTTGCGATGGCTTTGAGAACGTCGAAGCGTTTCTTCATCGCGGCCGTCGCAGCGCTGTTCGCGCCGCCCGCTGCGGCTCAGCAGCCGCCTTATCCCTCCAAGTCTATCCGGATGATCGCGTCGCAAGCGCCGGGCGGCGGGATCGATACCTTGTGCCGGATAGTGGCGCCGAAATTGTCGGAGGCATTCGGCCAGACGGTCATCGTCGAAAACCGGGCGGGCGCGAACGGCTCGCTCGCGGCCGAAGTCACCGCGAAATCGCCGCCGGATGGTTACACCATCATGCTTGGCGCGGTGGGGAATCTCGGCACGAACGTCATCTATTACAAGAAGCTGGAATACGATCCCGTGCGGGATCTCGCGCCGATCACCCCGGCGATATTGAGCGCGAGCGTGCTGGTCGTGCATCCCTCGGTGCCGGCGCGCTCGGTCAAGGAACTCATCACGCTCGCGAGGAAGCAGCCTAACGCGCTCGCATACGGCACATCCGGCACCGGTGGAGCAGGGCACCTCGCGGGCGCGCTCTTTCGCAGCATGACCAAGACCCAGCTCCTGCATGTGCCCTACAAGGGTGGCGCTCCTGCGATGATCGACCTCGTCGCAGGCCAGACGCAGCTCGGCTTTGCGTCTCCACCTAGCTCGGCGGTCTTTATCAGGGATGGCCGGCTTCGCGCGCTCGCGGTGACCACTGATCGCCGCTCGCGGATTTTTCCGGATCTGCCCACTATCGCCGAGGCGGGCGTGCCGGGATACGAATCTCACTCCTGGTACGGGTTCGTCGCGCCCGCAAAAACGCCGCAGGCGGTCGTTTCGCGCCTGAACCAGGAAATCGTGCGCATATTGAATGCGCCGGACGTTACTGCCGCCGTGCAAGCGCAGGGCTTTGAGGTATGGACGATGACGCCCGATGCGTTCGGCGCATTCATCAAGTCAGAGGTGGAAAAGTGGACGCGCATCAATCGGGAAATCGGCTTGAACGAGAATTAGAGCGTCTAATTCACGATGCCGATCGCCGAGGCGCGTTTAGCTATAGCGTGGCAGCCGTTCTTAATCGTTTAGCACGAACGTCACCTTGAGAATCACTTTGTATCCGGTCACTTTGCCGTTGTCGATCGTTACTTCCTGTTCCTTGACCCACGCACCCTTGACATTTTTGAGCGTCTTATTGGCACGCGCGACGCCCTGTACGATAGCGTCTTCGAAACTCTTTTCGCTAATGCTGCTGATTTCGCTGATTCGTGCGACTGTCATGTCCGCTCCTTGATAGTTTGTGCGCGCCGAAACCTGCATCGCTCGCTGGCGCGGCTTTCCATGTGCTCAGCTCAACCGGTTGAGCTTCCGCGACTTGCCGGCGGAAGCCTTCGGTGCCAAATCGCCCCGCTATATCTAGCGCAGCCCGAAATACGAGGCGACGGCGGCGATGATGACGATCAGACCGACGATATAAACGATGTTGTTCATGATAGTGTCCTGTGAATTGGCGCCCGGTAATTACAACGTTAAGCCTACGCACTCTCGGGCTATGAGTCGTGGACTCATATTCACCGTTTAGATCGCGCGACGCCATCGGACTGCCGCCTTGAACTTTGTAAGCGGCGGACTACTTCAGAACAAATTATTCGGCACGCGCCCCCGAAGCCTTGACCACCTTGGCCCACAATTCAATCTGCGCGCGGTTGAATTGATCCATGCCCTCCGGCGTCGTGCTCACCACTTCGGCGCCGAGACTGGAAATGCGCTCTTTGACATCCGGTGACGAGAGCATGCGCACCATCTCGCTGTTCAGTTTCGCGATGATGTCTTTGGGCGTCGCTGCCGGCGCCACTACCCCGAACCAGCCGACGGCCTCGAAGCCCGGTACGCCGGATTCAGCCATGGTTGGCACCGAGGGCAAGGCACTCGCGCGCTTGGCACTGGTGACCGCCAGCGCTTTGAGGCGACCGTTTTTTACAAATGGGCTAGCGACCACGATGTTTTCGAAGCTCATGGCGATTTGTCCGCCAATCACATCGGAGATCGCCTGGGCGCTGCCTTTAAAGGGCACGTGCTGCATGTCGATGCCGGTGAGCATTTTCAGCATTTCGCCGGATAGATGGTTCGGCGTGCCGCTGCCCGGTGACGAAAAAGTGAGTTGGCCCGGCCGTGTTTTCGCCAGCGCCACCAGCTGACGCGCGTTGCTAACCGGCATCGAGGGATGCACCGACAGGACGTAGCACGTGGTGGCCATCAGCGAAATCGACGCAAAGTCCTTGACCGGATCGAACGGCAGCTTCGCATAGAGACTGGGCGCCACTGAATTGGGTGCGGTGGTGGCCAGCAACAATGTGAGGCCGTCGGGTGCAGCTTTGGCAACCTGTTCGGTGCCGATCAGCCCGCCCGCGCCGGGACGATTGTCCACGACGAACTGCTGCCCGAAGCTTTCGGAGAACTTCTGGCTCGAGATGCGTGCCATTAAATCGGCGGTGCCCCCGGCCGTCCACGGAACCACCATGCGCGCGGGGCGCGAGGGGTAATTCTGAGTAAACGCGCAATTGGACGCGGCACACAGCAAAGCAGCGATCAGAACACGCAATACGAACATGACGTTACCTCGCAATTGAGCCGGCATTCTATCAGTCGCAATTTCTGCGACCTTCGGCCACATCCCACACGGGTGTTCGCGTAGTCCACCGTCGTTTTCGTGACATTGCCTGATAAAACCCTTAAAATGTTGCAGTGCGTCAACCGGCTAAGGGGCTATATGGATATATCGGGTAAGGTGGCTGTAATCACAGGTGCCGCGAGCGGCATTGGACGGGCGGTAGCGGGCGAATTGGCGCGCCGCAACGTGCGCGCGTTGGCGCTGGTGGACATCGGCGAAAACATCAACACCGTCGCGGACGAAGTCAATGCGGCAGCGGGCCGGCGCGTCGCCTATGCCTTCCGTGGCGATACAACCGACGATGCGTTTCGCGCGTCGGTTTTCGATTCGATCAGCAGCCAGTTCGATACTGTCACGATGTGCGTGCCGGCCGCCGGCATCACGCGCGACGATCTCGCGGTGCGTGTCGACAAGGAGACGGGCAAGGCGCGCATCTATCCGGTCGAGCGCTTCAAGCAGGTTATCGACGTGAACCTGGTGGCGCCGGTCTACTGGGCGCTCGAGATGATCGGGCGCATCGCCGAGAATCGCGCCGCCGCCGGGCTCAAGCGCTGGCACCCGTCCGAAGGGATGCAAGGGGCCATCGTGTTCATCGGCTCCGTTTCGTCGCAAGGCAACCGCGGCCAGATATCGTACGCAAGCACCAAGGCCGGACTCGAGGGCGCGGCCGCGACGATCATGAAGGAAGCCGTCTTCTACGGCGTGCGCTGCGGGCTGATACACCCCGGCTTCACCGACACGCCCATGGTGCGCGCGCTGGGCGAAGATTACATCAACAAGCACATATTGCCGTTCACGCAACTGTCCCGGCTGATTCGGCCGGACGAGATAGCCGACGCGATCTGCTTCATGCTCGTCAACTCGGCGGTGAGTGGCGAGTTGTGGGCGGACGCAGGCTGGCATGCGCCCGCGTAGAATCGGTTTCGACCGCGCATAACGGCGAGTCCGCGAGGGCCCGCCGCGTGGTTTTTCGAAATGCGGTGTTCGCGCGTTTTACCTCTTCAGGCGCAAGCAAGAGTCGCTCGTAGTACTCCGATGGGTTCGATCGCTGACATTGCCGCCGCGCTTGCCGCCATACCTGCCCCCGAGTTGCGCGCGCTGCGGGCGACGCTCGACGCCGAATCCGTAATCGTCCCTGCACTATTGAGCTGGCTGGACGAGGCGACCCGGTGGGAAATCGATCGCCGGGCAGGTTCCTGCGATGAACTCCTTGATCCACGCGTCGCTATTGGCCAGGGTGACCTGGAGTGCAGCCTCGTTGTGCTCGCTATCTTGCATTCGCTCTGCCGCAGCGTCGCAGGCGTAGCCGATTTTCTCGACGCGACGGCGGAGGTCCTGTGCACCAGGGCCGTCGAATCGCCGCATGGCGTTCATTGACTGTTGCGACTGGCCGGCGACTTACGAGGGGTCCAAATGGCGAGCGGCGCCGCGTGCCGGTATGATTGAGCAATTGCATGCGCGACTGCAGTACCTGACCCCCACTCACCTGCCGACCAGGGCGGGCGACAACGAAAGCAACGTTATGCCCAATTATCGAAAAACTCCCGAGGCCGTGGCGCGCCTCACGCCGGAACAATATCGCGTCACTCAGCAAAGCGGCACCGAGGCGCCCGGCACGGGTGAACTTCTCGACAACCATGAACCCGGCATCTATGTCGACATCGTGTCGGGCGAACCGCTGTTCGCATCAAGCGATAAGTTCGAGTCGGGTTGCGGCTGGCCGAGCTTTACCAAGCCGATCGAGCCCAGGAACGTGAACGAGTTGAAAGATGCGACGCACGGCATGATCCGCACCGAAGTGCGCTCGGCCGCGGGCGACAGCCATCTCGGCCACGTTTTTGACGATGGTCCGCGCGACCGCGGCGGCCTGCGCTACTGCATCAACTCGGCGTCGCTGCGCTTTGTGCATCGCGACGACATGGAGGCCGAAGGCTATGGCGATTACTTAGAGTGCCTAACATGATGAAACACGTGTGCGTTGCAGCCAGAATTGGTGAGGGCAAGGCGCCCGGTGAAGGCAATAGTCGTTCTATTGCCAAGACGAGCAACGCAGTCAGCGCCGATTCTGGCTGCAACCCTTCGGGCTGGCACGAGTTTTGGCCCATGGCGTTGTCGAAAGGTCCCTTGCTTAGAATGACTAAGCCGCAGGACTTTCTTCTAGCCCTGAGCCAAAATCGTGACAGCGCATCACGCGTTTCATCATGTTAGGCACTCTTAGATCAAGTGGAGGATGTGAAATGAACACGACCGAACGCGCAGTGCTTGCTGGCGGCTGCTTCTGGGGCATGCAGGACTTGATCCGTAAGATGAACGGCGTCGTCTCGACGCGTGTCGGCTACTCGGGCGGCGACGTGCCCAACGCCACTTACCGCAAACACGGCACGCACGCCGAAGCGATCGAGATCGTGTTCGACCCGGCCAAACTCAGCTATCGGGAGCTGCTCGAGTTCTTCTTCCAGATCCATGACCCGACGACGCGCAACCGCCAGGGCAACGACACGGGCGCGAGTTACCGTTCGGGCATCTACTACACAAGCGACGAGCAAAAGCGTGTCGCCGACGACACGATTGCGGACGTGAATGCATCGAAGTTGTGGCCGGGACGCGTCGTCACCGAGGTGGCACCGGCCGGCCCGTTCTGGGAAGCGGAGCCGGAGCACCAGGACTATCTGGAACGCATACCGAACGGCTACACGTGCCATTTCGTACGGCCGAACTGGAAGCTGCCTGTCAGGCAGAAGCAAACCGGATAAGCAGCAAACTTCGATCACTGCGCAGATTCGCGATTCGGGACTGACCAGGTCAATCAAAAAAACATCAAGCAAAGGGAATTTCGCCATGCGCGCCAACAAGACAAAAGCAAAGATCGCCGCCGGCGAATGCGTTATTGGCGTAAGCGTTGCTTTCCCTTCCCCGGACCTGGTCGAGCTTTGCGCGGCCGTCGGCTTCGACTTCGTCACTTTCGACACCGAGCACGAGCCGATGAACAGCGAGCAGATCGTGCACTGCATACGCGCGGCGGAGTCGTTCGACATCACCCCGATAGTGCGCCTGCCGCGCAACCCGGATCTTGTCCTGAGATTTTTGAACGCGGGCGCTCAGGGCATACACGTGCCGCGATGCACGACCGCGGCAGACATGAAAGAGGTGGTGCAGTGGACACGCTTCCATCCGCTCGGTGAGCGCACCTTCTACAACCGCGGGCGATCGGGAAACTACAACGTCGGCACGACCGACACGGCGGAATGGGCCCGCGCGGCCAACCGCGAGCTGCTCGTCATCTGCATGATCGAGGAAGTGAAGGCGCTCGAAAATCTTGACGAGATGCTCGCCGTTCCGGGTGTCGACGCAATCCATATCGGTCACATGGACCTGTGGCAGTCGATGGGCATGCCTGCTGACATGAAAGGCGTCTTCGAGACGATCGCCGGGATCGCAAAACGCGGAGTGGCCGCCGGAAAATACATGAGCCATACCATCCGGCTCACCGACGACGCTGTCGACCGCATGGGCGATTACATGCGCATAGGCTCGAAGCTGTTCACGGTTTCGCCGATGGACTTTCTGCGCCAGGGCGGCGTCAAGCTGACCCAGGCGATGCGCGACATGGAAAAGAAAGTTGCCGCCGGACGTTCAAAGTAATTCTGCCATGGGACGCAAGACATTATTGAGAGCGCTCGGCTGTGCGCTGGCGGGCCTGACATTTTCGTCCGGCGCAGTCGCTGCCGCCACCGAGGATTTCTCGACGAAACCCGTGCGGCTAATCGTGAATACCGCACCCGGCGGCAGCACCGACATCGTCGCGCGCATCATGGGGGCGCAACTCGCCGAGCGGCTTAAAACCCAGGTTGTCGTGGACAATCGCGGCGGCGCAGGCGGGGCGATCGGCATGGAGGCGGAAGCCAGGGCGGCGCCGGACGGCCGCACACTGCTGCTCGCCAATTCGTCGCTGACGACACTTCCCGCCTTGCGAAAGCTGCCCTACGATCCGGTCAAGTCGTTCGTCCCGATCGCCAAGCTTGCAAGCGTCTACCTTGCGCTCGTCGTGTACCCGTCGGTCGAAGCGAAATCCGTGCAGGAATTCATTGCACTGGCGAAGCGCAAACCGGGCGCGGTCGTCTTTTCCGGATCCGGGCCGGGCGCGCATACGACGATGGCGACAGAGCTTTTCAAGAACATGGCCGGCATCGACGTATTGATAGTCGAATACAAGAGCGGCGGGCCGGCCGTCATCGACCTGCTTGGCGGGCAAACGCACGCGATGCTTGCCACCATTCCTCTTGTTTTGCAGCACATCAAGACTGGCAAACTGAGAGCGCTCGCCACGAGCGGGGCGGAGCGCAGCAATTTTCTGCCGGACGCGCCCACGATAGCCAGCGCGGGGGTGCCGGGATACTCGACGGTGCAATGGCACGGCATTCTGGCGCCCGCCGGAACGCCTCAGCGCACCACCGATTTTCTGCACGCCGAGCTGAAGGAAATACTCGCGTCGGAGGAGGGCCGGAAGAAACTCGTCGTTGCCGGTGCCGAGATCGATTATTTGCCGCCCAAAGAGTTTGGCCTTTTCATACGCCGGGACCTGGATCAGTGGTCACAGCTCGTCGCCAAAGCTGGGATCAAGACTCAAGAGTAGCGATAACCGGCGCCGATCCGGATTAATCCATCGAAAGGATTCCACATGTCGCACAAGAAAATAAGCCACATCTATACCGGTGACGACGGCCGCTCGCACTTCGAAGACCTGATCGTGCCTATGAACGAACTGATCGCCGGCGAGCGCATCTCGCTGAGATCTGCGCTCGTCCCGACAACGGGCGTGTCGTTTCGCGAGAACCCGCTCGGCCGCTCCGAGGAATTTCACTGTCCGAAGCAGCGACAATTCGTGATTACGCTGTTCGGCGCGGTGGAGATCAGCTGCGCCGGCGGCAAACGCGTTTTTGGTCCCGGCGACGTGCTGTTCGCCGAAGACTTGACCGGCGAAGGCCATGCCAACCGTGAATTGCTGGGCCCGCGCCAGAGCCTGATACTCCCCGTGCCCGACGACTTCGACATCCGGCGCTGGGCAAAAACCGGGCCTGAGCCTCCGACGCTCCTATTACTTGATTCCCATTTCTTTGATGATCTTCGAAAATTTCTCAGTGTCAGTTTTGACGATCCGCTCGAATTCCTGCTGAGTGCCGCCAAGCACGTCAAAACCCTGATCCCAGAGGCGTTGATGTGTATCGCCTGAATTCAAGGCCTTGTTTACGTCAGTATTTATTTTACGAACGATTGCCGGCGGAGTGCCGGCAGCAACGATGAGACCGAACCAATTTCGGAATTCATAACCTGGAACTGTCTCGGCGACCGTGGGAATGTCCGGCGCAATCGCCGAACGCTTCGAGTTCGTAATTGCCAGGATCTTGATCTTGCCCGCGCGCTGTTGCGGCAAAAGATTCGGCAGCCCCGTCATCACCAGTGGGATTTGCGCGGCCATGACTTCGAGCATGGCGATATTGCCGCCTTTGTAACTGATCGGCACTATGTCGATGCCTGCAGCGGTCTTGAATATCTCGCCGGCGAGATGGCCGCCGCTGCCGATGCCAGCCATGCCGTAGGAGAATTCTCCCGGTTTTGCTTTGGCCATGTCGATCAGGTCCTTGATCGAGTTGGCGCGAAACGAAGGGTAAGTGCCGAGTGCCATCGGTTGCGATGCGACCATCACCACGGGCGTCAAATCACGCGCAGTGTCGTACGGCAGTTTCTTTTGCAACGCCGGGTTGGCGGCGAGGGCGTTGGGAGACAGAAAAAGCGTGTAACCGTCGGGGTTGGACTTGGCGACCATCTCCGTCGCGATGATGGTGCCGCCGCCCGCACGATTGTCGACAACGACCTGCTGGCCCCAAAGTTCGCTTAGGCGCAGCGAAATGACCCGGGCAACCAGATCGAAGGTGCCGCCCGCGGCGAACGGAACGAGGACCCGCACAGGCTTGGCGGGATAAGGCTGCGCAATCGCACTGCTGCAAGCGAGCAACAACAATGCCACGCAAGTCGCGTGGCGGCGTAGCGTATGTACTGGCAAAGGCCCCTCCTGGTGCAACCGCGGCGAATCTGGACTGATTGCGGTCAAAATGAATTCATATATATAATACATAGCAATTGTGATAAAACAAGTTTTTTAAATCGACGGCTGTTCAGTATCGTAACGGCTGAGGACGAATGTGCGATGAAGCTAAACCAAATAATGCTGCACCAGCTCAAGCTGCCGCTTAAAAAGCCCTACCGCGTTTCTTTTCGCACTTACACTGAGCTCGAGCCGATCCTGGTTGAAATTCACGGTGACAACGGCGCTGTCGGCTGGGGTGAGGCGTATATCCCGGCGGGTTCGACTGCTGAAACGACGGATAGCGGCTGGCAATTCTGCCGCGAGCACGGCGAGGCATTGCTTGGAAAGACCGCGTCCGAAGCGAGGGTCGTTCTGGATAGTGCGGTAGCCCATGCGCCGTTCGCCGCAACGGCCATGCTCACCGCCCTCGCCATGCTGGAACGTCATCCCGTCTTGAACGTCGCGGAAGAAGCGCGTGTGCCATTGCTGGTTCCGGTGTCCGGCAAAACGATTCCCGAAATTAACGACGAAGTCGAGCGCCTGCTTGCGGAAGGCTACAGGACGCTGAAGGTCAAAGTCGGCTGGGATGTGGACGAAGATCTCGCGCGGGTAAGCGCGGTGCAGAAAGCGGCGCGCGGGCGCGCGTCGATCACCATGGATGCCAATCGCGGTTACGACCAGGCGCAGGGTTGCCGCTTTGCTTCGTCGCTCAATCCCGAAAGCATTGCATTGTTCGAGCAGCCGTGCGGAGCCGACGCGTGGGACGCAAACGCCGCGGTCGCGAAGGTGTCAACGGTGCCTTTGATGCTGGACGAGTCGATCAAGAGTATTGACGATATCGACCGGGCGGCCATGGTTCCCGGGGTGAAATTCGTCAAGCTCAAGTTGAAGCGGATAGGCGGAATCGATCGCGCAGTCGCTGCAATGGAACGAGCCCGGCAAGTCGGGCTGGACATCTGTCTGGGCGATGGTGTTGCAACCGAACTGCTGTGCTGGGTAGAGGCTTGCACAGGACGCACGTTCCTGCGGCGAGCGGGCGACATGAATGGTTTTCTGAAACCCGTAACGCGTTTATTCAAAGAGCCGCTGGCGTTCGACGCAGGCTCCATCGTGCTCAAGCCCGGCTTCTGGCCCGAGCTCGATCTGCAAGCCGTCAAAGCACATGAACTGCGCCGGGAACGGTTTTCGCCGGTCGCGGTGAGCTGACCCCGCTTTCAGATTCCGCCTTCATCGAGTTCGTAATGAAAATCTGCCGCACTGTGGACTCGCCTGCGAAATTCGACCGGAACGTCGTTGTACGTGTAGGCAATTCGATCGATGCGCAGGGCAGGGTCGGCGGCCGGAATCCCGAGGATTTTGGCGGCACGTCCGCCCGCCCTCACGGCGTGTACTTGTTCCTTTATGCGGATTACGTTTACGTCGCACGCGTTCTGGTAGACGGCGTAAAGGTTTTCCTCGCTCTTTTCGATCGCCCGTGCCGTGAGCCCGCTGAAAAGGCGCGTCGGAATCATGATGTCCATCAGCGCAACCGCGCGGCCTTCGAGCTTGAGCAGGCATTCAATGCGATAGAGCGTTGCCCTGTCGCCCGGGCGCAACTGCAAATACTTCGCACTCGCGTCGTCAGCAGCAACCTTCGTGAACGAAACGAGCCGGCGTTCGGGCGTGATCTTGGTGCCATCGTTGCGAAATACGTGCGTAAATTGATAGCGTCGCCGCTGCCGATCATGGCGCGCCACGTAAGTTCCGCTGCCTTGCTTGCGCACCAGTATGCTGGTTTCAACCAGGTCCCTGATTCCCGCCCGCACGGTAAGCACGGCCACCCCGAATCGTTCCGCGAGTTGAGACTCCGTGGGCAGGCGGTCGCCCGGCTTCCATTCGCCTTGCGCAAGGCAATTGAGAATCTGCCGTTCGACTTGCTTGTAAAGCGGTTCCGCGGCCTGCATCTCGAGCCTGGTGTTCAACGCATTTCGCGGCATATGAATTTAATCTGATAAATTTCGAGCGATAAGTATAAGCAAACTTCCGTAGCGCGTCATACGAATCATCTGAAGTGGAGAGAGACATTATGCAAACAGCACAAACATCAACCGTGAAGCCCAATCAGGCAAGTCACTCTGAAGTCATACCCAGCGGAAAGGCATGCGGCGCCGAAATCAGAGGCATCGACCTCAACAATCTGGACGCGCAGTCGTTTTCCGTCATCCAGAAAGCGATCGACGAGCACCTCGTCTTGTTGTTTCGCGGACAGCGGCTTGATAACGAGCATCTGATCAAGTTGGGCAAACATTTTGGCGAGTTCGAACCGCCCGGCATGAGCATCATCGGCAAGCCGTACATCGATGCGTATCCTGACATTCTCGTGATTTCGAACATCGTGGAGAACGGCCAGCCTCAAGGCAATCTGGGCGCCGGCGAGGCAAGCTGGCACACCGACATGTCTTATCGCGACACGCCGATTTCGTATGCGATTCTGAATGCGGTCGAATTGCCGCCCTCCGGCGGCGACACCTATTTTTCCAATCAATATCTCGCTTATGAAACGCTGCCCGGCAACCTCAAGCAGGAGCTGGCCGGAAAATTCATAAACCACGACGAGACATACAACAGCGCAGGGCAGATCCGCAAAGGATTTCAAAGTCGTGACGGACGTTCGCGAAGCACCCGGCGCCCGTCATCCGATCTTTCGCGTGCATCCGCGAACGGGCAAAAAGGCGCTGTATCTTGGCCGCCGGTTCAATGCTTACGTTATCGGCCTGCCGGTGGAAGAAAGCGAGCGGCTGCTGGATCAACTGTGGGCGCATGCTTCACAACCTCAGTTTGTATGGAGCCAGGAATGGCAGATGGGCGACGTTCTGGTTTGGGACAATCGTTGTCTCGTACACCGCAGGGACGCATTTGATCCGACGACCCGGCGCAAGCTTCATCGCGTTCAGATCAGAGGTGAGAAACCGGTTTAGCTGACCGGGCCGTTCTTCAGTGAGCGATTTAGCGCTTTACGTTCATCCGGGTTCGACCAATAGCTATAAGTGCACCTTGCTGTTGTCCTTGCTGGACGTGCCCTACGAATGCGTGATGCTGCCGTTTGGCAATGCGCGCGAACGGCCGCAGTGGTTTCTGGAAATGAATCCCCGCGGCCTGGTGCCTTTTCTGAAGGTCAGGGATGAGTGCTATTGGGATTCCACCTCGATCCTGACATTCATCGGCCGGAGCTTCGGCGCGGGATCCTGGCTGCCGTTAGATGCACCGGCGCTTGCACGCGTAATGCAATGGCTGGCGTTGGCGCAAAGCGAAATTCTTCACGGCCTGGTTCGTGTCCGACACATTCAGCGGGGCAGCCGCAAAGGCGATATTGCCGAGGCAAAGGCGCTGGGGGAGAGCGCTCTGGCGCTGATAGAGCGGGAACTTGCGTCGAGTGAATGGCTGGCAGGCCCGCTCCCGACGATTGCCGATATTGCCTGCTATCCGCACGTATCGCGCGCATCGGAAAGCGAATACAAAATTGAAACATATCCCGCAGTGCGAGAATGGCTAAGACGGATCGAAGCGTTGCCGCGCTGGGTGCCCAGGCTGCAACGGATGGACGATCCTGCGACGGCCAAACTTCACGCAAGCAGACCGTGGCCGTAAATCAACCCGCCTGATTCGTGACGACTTTCTGATCCGGTATAGTCAAAAGAATGATGGATACGGATGTTCTGATCATCGGCGCAGGGCCGACGGGCTTGATCCTGGCGCTTTGGCTCACGAAGCTTGGGGTCAAGGTCCGTATCATCGACAAGACTGCGGAATCGGGCACGACCTCGCGCGCCCTTGCAGTGCAGGCGCGCACGCTCGAGCTCTACCGCCAACTCGATCTCGCCGATGCCGTCCTCGCGCGCGGCCATAAGGTTCCCGCGATAAACCTGTGGGTAACCGGTGAGCCGAAAGCGCGCCTGTCCTTCGAGACCGTAGGATCGGACCTGACGCCCTATTCTTTCCTCGAGATCTTCCCCCAGGACGAGCACGAGCGTCTCCTGATCGATCGTCTTGAAGCGGCCGGTGTCGCGGTCGAACGCCGATGCGAACTGATCGGATTCAAGGATGAAGGTGATCGCATCGTCGCGCGCCTGCGGGATCCCGAGGGACGCGAAAAAATCTGCGCAGCGCATTACGTCGCCGGATGCGACGGCGCCCGTTCCGACGTGCGCGAAACTATTGGCACGGGATTCCCCGGCGGCACCTATCGCCAGCTCTTCTACGTTGCCGATGTTGAGGCGGCCGGCCCTGCAATAAACGGGGAGCTGCACGCCGACCTCGACGAGGCCGATTTTCTGGCCGTATTTCCGCTGGCGGGAACCGGCCGGGCGCGGCTGATCGGAACGGTGCGCGACGACCGGGCAGATCATGCCGATACGCTGAAATTCGCGGACGTCAGCGACCGTGCAATCAATCACCTCAAATTAAAAATCGCCAAGGTGAACTGGTTCTCGACCTATCACGTGCATCATCGGGTGTCGGATCATTTCCGCAAGGGACGCGCCTTCCTGCTGGGAGACGCGGCGCACATCCACAGCCCCGCCGGCGGTCAGGGGATGAACACCGGGATCGGCGACGCCGTCAATCTTGCCTGGAAGCTCGCGGCAGTGCTGGCCGGTCGCGCACCCGACACCCTTCTCGACAGCTATGAAGCCGAGCGGATAGGTTTCGCCCGGCGCCTGGTTGCGACCACCGACCGCGCATTCAGCTTCGTGACAGCCGACGGCCGCATCGCCGACGTCGTGCGCACGCGTGTCGCGCCCGTGGTCATTCCCGGTGTCTTGGCATTTGACGCGGTTCGCGAATTCATTTTCCGCACTGTTTCGCAAATCACCCTCAACTATCGCGGCGGGCCGCTTAGTGTCGGCACCGCCGGTCGCGTCCACGGTGGCGAACGGCTGCCGTGGGTGGCTGTCGACGGAAAAGACAATTTCACCTCTCTCGCGGAGATGAATTGGCAGGTTCATGTCTATGGAACGCCGCGCGCTGACCTCCTGGCCTGGTGCAATGAGCGCGGCATTTCGCTGCACGCATTCGCCTGGCGGCCTGAGCATGCGGCGGCCGGTCTGGCGCGCGACGCCCTCTACCTGCTCAGACCCGACACCTATGTGGCACTGGCGGACAGTGCTGGTGCGCCTTCAGCACTTGATCGCTACTTCGCTGATCGAAATATCCAGGTTCGCGCGCCGTCATGATGGCTGTCCGCGGGGCGGTGTCGAAAGTGGATGCAGTGACATTCCGTTTTCACCACCTTCACCTCGTCACCCGTACCTCGTCACCTATATCTCGTCACCCTTTTTCGTCACCCTTTTTTAGTCCGCCTTGATGCCGGCCGCCTTGACGATCTTCGCCCAGCGCGCGATCTCGTCCTGCACGTAGGCGCTGAACTGTTCCGGCGTGCTGGAAACAGCGGTCATGCCCAGGTTGGCGTAATGCGATTTGATTTCCTGCAGCGCGAGCGTGCGTACGGTTTCGCCGTGCAGTCGTGCAACGATTTCCCGCGGCGTACCCGCAGGCGCGAAGAGACCCCACCACGGCTCGAATTCAAAACCGGGAAGCGTTTCGTTGACGGCCGGAATGTCCGGCATTGCGGGATCGCGCCGGGCGGCGCTGATGGCGATAAGGCGCAGGCGGCCCCCGCGTATCAACGGCAACACCGTGGAGGCGCTCGCAAAAATGAGGTCCAGCCGTCCCGCCACCGAGATCGATCGCGGACTGTGGGCTGCCCTTGTATGCGACGTGCGTCATCGGCACGCCCGCCATCACCTTGAACATCTCGCCCGCCAGATACGGCGTGGTGCCTACGCCGGCGGAGCCGAAGTTGAGCGGGACCGGCTGCGATTTTGCCAGCGCGATGACGTCCTTCACCGTTCTCACCGGCACCGACGGATGCATCACCAGCAGCAGATAACTGGTCGCCACCTGCGACACCGGCGCGAAATCTTTTTGCGCGTTGTACGGCAGCTTGGCATACAAGGCCGCATTGACCGCGTTCGTGCCTATCGTGCCGAGCAATAGCGTGTAACCGTCGGGCGGCGCTTTTGCCACCAGCTCCGCTCCGACATTGCCCGCCGCGCCGGCGCGGTTGTCGACAATGACGGGTTGCCCCCAGGTTTCAGCCATCTTTTGCGCGATGGGCCGCGCCAGCACGTCCGCCACGCTGGCCGGCGGAAACGGCGCAATGATGCGAATCGGCTTTATCGGGTAGTCGGCGGCTGCAGCCGCGTTGACCGTCAGGATTGCGCAAACGGCGACGAGCAATTTGCGACGATTGGTAATTTTGGCCACTTACAACATTCCCAATAGGGATAGATTTGTCAGCGTATCACTTTGGCGCGCGATGCAAAATTAGCGGGTCAAAAAATGGGCAATTTGAGGTTATCGGCAACTTGTGCGACGCTAAACCAATTGCCCGAATTCACTTCTTTAAATCACAGCCAATATGGAGCATTAAGCGATGAACGCCACTGAGAAAAAAATGGTCGAGCTGCTTGTCGATCTCAAAGAAAACCACCACGCGCTCGCAGTGAAGGGCAACATGGAAAGCTCCGGCATGCAGACGTGGGAGCTCATGCGGCTCAAAGAAGTCGTGATGAGGGCGGGGCTCAGGTTGACGATCAAGATCGGGGGCGCCGAGGCCATCACGGACATGCGCGAGGCGCGCGCGCTGGGCGCGGACCGGATCGCCGCGCCGATGACGAGCTGCGAGTTTTCCTTGCGGAAGTTCATCGCCGCCATCAACTTCATTTTCCCGGCCGAGGAAAAGAAGGGGACCGATTTCATTTTTTATATCGAAACCATTACCGCGTACAACAATCTCGAAGCGATGCTTCAAGTGCCCGGTAGCGGAGAGCTGTTCGGACTCGTGATCGGGCGCGAAGACCTGGTCTGGTCGATGGGGCTAACCGGCACAGACGATGATTACAATAACTCCAAGGTTTTAGAGCTCACGAAAGATACGTTGACCAAAGCGAAGGCCAAGGGCTTCGAGACTACGATCGGTGGAGGCACCACAAGCGTAAGCAACCTGAAAATCCTGAAGGACCTGCCGCCGGGATTGCTGGATGGCTTTCAGACGAAAATGGTGCGCTTCGGTTGCCCGGCGGCATTCGGCGACAAGAATGCGGGCCTCTTGAAAGCGACGGAGTTCGAGATACTTTGGCTGAAGAACAAGTGCAGTTATTACGAGGCCATCTCGAAAGAAAGCTTGCAGACAATGAAGAAGCTCGAAGCCCGGTACAAAGCGCTGCAATAAGAGGCGGGTCTCCATGAGGGTGAGCTCACAACAGATCAAGGCTGCCGTGTACGAGCCGCGTTTGCCATCTCATCTCTGCGTGGGCGCCGCAAGCGCCGCTGCTGCGCAGACGGACTATCCGAACAAGCCGATTCGGCTCCTGGTTGGTTTCGCTCCCGGCGGCGGGACGGATATCGTGGCGAGGATAGTTGCGCAGAGACTGGGTGAAGTCCTGTCGCAGCAGGTTGTCATCGACAATCGCGCGGGCGCGAACCAGATAATCGCCTCGGAAATAGTCGCTACCGCCCGGCCGGATGGTTACACCCTTTTCATGGCCTCGGCGGGTTTCGCCATAAATCCGGCGCTTCAGGAAAAGCTGCCGTTTGACTCGATAAAGGATTTTTCGCCGATTACCATGGTGGCTACGGCGCCGAACGTCCTGGTGATTCTGCCTACGCTCTCCGCCCGCTCGATACCGGACTTGATTGCTCTCGTGCGCCGGAGCCCGGGACAGCTGCACTATGGATCCGGCGGCGTCGGCACCCCGAGCCACCTGAGCGGGGCGCTTTTTTGCGCGCTCAACAAGATCACGATCGAACATATTCCGTACAAAGGCTCAGGGCAGGCACTGACCGCCATGTTGAGCGGGGAATTTCAAATATCTTTTCCTCAGCTCTCCACCGCCATACCCCACATCAAGTCAGGCAAGCTGATCGCGTTGGGCGTGACGACGAGCCGCCGTTCCGCATTGATGCCGGAGCTGCCGACTGTCGCCGAATCCGGTACACCCGGCTACGACACGAGCAGCTGGTCGGGACTGATGGCGCCGGCCGGCATTCCGAAACAGGTAGTCAAGAAGCTGAGCGATGCGACAAATGGCATCCTGAAGGAACCGAGCATGACGGAGAAATTATTCAATCAGGGCGCCGAAGTGGTGGGCGGCTCGCCGGAACAATTTGCGGCTGTCATCTCCAGAGAAATAGCGCAGTGGAAAAAGCTCGTGGCCTCGGAGCGAATTAAATAGACGTGCTTGGCCTGGGCCCGCCCGCGGCTGCGCGAGAGTGATCCGTTCTAGGCGCACTTGTTTTTAACGAGCGTTCAGCCGCTCTAGAATTTTGTGAGAATATGCAGCAGGGAGAGTGCTGTCATGAATAATCACATCGCAATGCCGTGGCTTGTTTCTCTTGTGCCTTGCTGCAGCGGCGCAATCCCTTTGCGCCGCCGATACGAGCCTCGCCGCCACCGGCGGAAGTCCGTGATTTCACCGATGACTATTTCGGCAGGAAAGTCAGCGACCCGTACCGCTGGATGGAAGACTCGAAAAGCCCGGAGTTTAAATCCTGGATGAAGGCGCAGGCGGGCTATGCAAGTGCCAACCTGGACCGGCTGAGAACGCGCGCTGAATTGCTGAAGCGCCTCGAAGAACTGAGCAACGCGAATGCCGACGTTACGAACGCCACTCAGGTCGCCGGACGCTATTTTTATTACAAAACCGCGCCGGGCGAGAACGACCGCGCACTTTACGTGCGCGATGGAACGAATGGCGCCGAACGAGTTCTTGTTGATGCCGCGAAGCTCTCTGCGGACGGCAAGAGATATTCGATCACGGCATTCAGCGTGTCGCAGGACGCGCGCTACGTCTCGTACCTGATATCGCCTGGCGGCTCGGAGTACGGTGAGCTGCGCGTGATCGAAGTCCAAAGCGGGCGCGATCTCGGCGAACGTATCGATCGCACGCGCTGGTTCGCCGGCAGCTGGCTGCCCGATGGCCGCTCCTTTATCTATTTGCGGCTGCGCAAAACCGAACCGGACGATCCGCCGACGGCACTGATGCAAAAAAGCCGGTCGTATCTCCACGTGCTCGGCACCGATCCTGACAAGGACAAGCCGGTGTTCGGATACGAGGTGAATCCGGATATCAAAATGGCGCCGGCGCTTTTCCCCTGGTCCTGGATCCCGCACGGCTCGAAGTACGCGATGGCTGCACTCGATACCGGCGTTTCACCCAACGAGATGTATTACATCGCGCCGCTCGCGGGCTTGCAGCGGCCGCTGGTGCCATGGAAAAAAATCGCCGGTTTCGAGGATGAGGTGAAGTCCGTCGCTTTGCACGGTGACGATTTGTTTTTGTTGACGTTCAAAAACTCACCGCGTTTTCGTGTCGTCCGGGTCAACGCGGCCCGTCCCGACCTGGCCGGCGCCCGCGACGTGCTCCTGGAGAGCACCGCGGTTATCGAGCAGATCGCGGCGGCGCGCGACGCGCTGTACGTTCGACTGCTCGATGGAGGCATTGGCCGCCTCCTGCGGATCGACTACAAAACTTACCGCGCCCGGGAAATCAAATTGCCATTTGACGGAACGATATTTGAGCTGAACACTTCGCAAAAGCGTTCCGGCGCATTGATCGGCATGAGCTCGTGGATAAGGCCGCCGGCGTATTTTAAATTCGATGCGGGAAAAAATGCCCTGGTCGAAACTTCGCTGCAGCCGAAGTCACCCCTGGATGTTTCCGCTTTCGAGTCCGTCGAAGTTGCCGCGCGAAGCCACGACGGCACGATGGTCCCGCTGTCGATCATTTACCGGCGCGATATCAAGCGTGATGGCAACAACCCGACGCTCTTGTGGGGTTACGGCGCTTATGGTTTTCCGATCCGACCATCGTTCAATGCGCGAGAGCTCGCCTGGCTCGAACGGGGCGGGGTCCTCGCGTTCGCTCATGTAAGAGGCGGCGGCGAATTCGGGCGCGAGTGGCACACCGCGGGCCAAAAATCGACGAAACCCAACACATGGAAAGACTTCATTGCCTGCGCCGAATATCTGGTCGCGGAAAAATACACGTCTCCACAACGTCTGGCAGGTCAAGGCAGGAGCGCGGGCGGTATCCTGGTTGGAAACGCCATCGTGGAACGCCCTGACCTGTTTTGCAGCCGCCGTGCTGAATGTCGGCGTGATGAACCCGCTGCGCGCTGAAACGACGCCCAACGGCCCGCCGAACATCGCGGAATTCGGATCGGTGACGACAGAGGAAGGGTTCAAGGCCTTGTTGGCGATGGACTCCTATACGAAAGTCCGCGACCAGACGCGCTATCCCGCCGTGCTGTTGACGCACGGAATAAACGATCCGCGCGTTGAACCATGGCACTCAGCCAAAATGACCGCAAGACTGCAGGCCGCGACAGTCAGCGGCAAGCCCGTTTGGCTGCGCGTAGATTACGATGCCGGCCATGGCATTGGAGCCAGCAAGCGTCAACGCATCGAAGAACAAGCCGATACGTTCGCGTTTCTTTTCGATCAGCTTGCGTCGCCGGATGCCAAGGCGCAGAAGGCTGGTTCTTCGCCGTAATTAAACAGGTGTTTTTTAGGGTGGACCGCTCAAAGCTCGAAGCTCATGAGGTCCTGGCCCCAGATCAGCTTGCCCTTGTAGATTTCGCGGATGTCCGCAATCACCTGCTCGCGCGTTCCGTCTTTGTCGATCGACGGTCCGTGATGAGTGGTTATCAGAGTTTTCACGTGTGCATCGCGTGCCAGTGTTGCGACAACATGCTGTTTGGACATGGCGCCCGGCTTGACCACCTCGTGGTCAAAGCCGTTCAGGTAATGCACGAGAATATCGGCATCTTTGGCTAAAGCATAAAGGGACTTTACCGGTCCTTGCGTCCCCGACAGCTTCACGTCGCTCGTAAATGCAAAAATTTTCCCATCCGCTTCAATCCGAAAGCCGACGCTTTCCAGATGCGGCTGATGGTGAATGACGCCGATCGCGTGTAATCGCCAGCCCTTGCCCTCGACCACGGAGCCATTCGTAATCTTCTCGATGGACGTGTCGGGCCAGGGTCGGCTTTTGCCGCCGCCTCGACCCTCAAAGATGCGCAGGCTCTCCGGATGGTTGGTGCGCGCAGTGAGGTCGAGGCAGTAGGCGCCCTGCGGCCCGAAGAGCCGATCGACCATCTCCTGCGTGCCTTCAGGGCCATACAATGCAAAGCGCGGCGCCACGCCACCATTGGCATCCCATCGATGATGGAAAAGTCGGGGTAAGTCTCCACAGTGGTCGAAGTGAAGATGACTGAGGAAAACGTGCGTGACGTCCTTAGCCGATTTTCCTGTCTGCATCAGGCGCGTGAAGGCGCCGGGACCATGATCGAGCAGGATGACATCATGGCCGACTTCGACCATATAGCCCGACGAGCTTCGCTTTAAAGACGGAATCGGAGTGCCAGTTCCCAGCAGAGTGATTTTCATAAAGCAAGACTTGGTAAGTAGAAGTGGCAGGATTATCGTATAACCCGACGATTTGCGTAGGCGACTCGTATTCCTTCGTGCATGCGCATCGGAGGTCGCGCCAGAGTTCGATTCTTTTTGCGCCGGATGACCCATAATCGGCGCCGGGCAATCGAGCACAGTTGAAATCAGGTCCGCAATCCAGCGTTGCCCACATAGTCCGCACCCTGCCAAACCCATGCGCTACGTTGCCAGCGAATTGCGGGTATGTAGCGACTCTTGTATAAGCAAGAGGCAAGGCCGACCCTAACTACCATCGCAAAAAAATGACCGAGCTATTAGCCGCACCCAGCACCAGCCGCTTTGTCGAAGCAAACGGCGTCAAGCTCCATTACCTCGATTACGGCACCGCAGGATGCCCGCCGATGCTGTGCGTCCACGGCGGGGCAGCACATGCGCATTGGTTCGACTTTGTCGCGCCGGGATTGACGCCGGACCATCACGTCTTTGCGCCGGATTTGCGCGGACACGGCGACAGCGCGTGGGCTGATCCGCACACCTACTCGTTCAAAACCCACGCCGAGGACATTAACGCCCTCCTGGAAAAGCTCGATCTGCGTGACGTCGTGCTGATCGGCCATTCGATGGGCGGCATGATTTCGCTCATCTATGCCGCGACGCATCCGGGCCGGGTTAGCCGCCTCATCATCGTCGACAGCATCATGCTGATGCCCATGGACCGCGTCTCGAAGATGCGGGAGTTCAGCGCACGGCCAGGGAAGAGCTACGCGTCACAGGACGAACTTATCGCGCGCTATCGTCTCGAGCCTGCAGAATCGCAGCTGGCCGCACCTGAAGTCGTTCATCGCATGGCCGTCCACAGCGGAAGGCCAGACGACGAAGGGCGGTGGCAGCACAAGGCCGACCGCCGGGTGTATGTGAACTTCGAGCAGATCGCCGGTGTGCCGCTTTGGGAGAAGATCAAGGTTCCGGCGCTGGTTATAACCGGAGAGCGCAGCACGCGGTTCACGCCCGAGGTGATGGCCGAGATCCGGGCCAGGGCACCGCAGGTGCAGATGGAGAAGGTGCCGGCGTCAGATCATCACATCATGCTTGAAAATCCCCGGGGATTCGTCGACGTCGTCCGGAAGTTTTTGCGGGCTTGATCTCAGTGCCTTGAGCGAGATAGCGGGCACAGCTCAATCTGTCCGCTTTTCACCGACACGACATCGCGCAGAAACGATCAAGGAGTTGGGCGAGGAACCAGACGGCCTTTTTGCTGCCGAACACAGGCGGCTTCCCCCTTTCCTATTTTCAAATCGAGATGCCATGGGACAACTACTGAACAAGCTCAAAGAATTCGATCAACGACGCCCAAACTTTCCAGGCGAGCACCTCATAGTCGCGGCAGTCGGGGCGTCGCTATTGCGGTCCGCGGCAAGGCGCAGCGGTGCCGGACGCGTGCTCGCGCTACTGGTTGGTAGCGCGTTGATGGCGCGGGCGGCTAGCGGCCGCGGTGGAGTATCGCGCCTGGCACAACTATTCAGGGCAGTACGGTAAAAGCATCTGGCGACGAGGCATTGCCAGCAAAAAAATTACATTGACCCTATTTATTTTCGATGCGGGCTCGCCGCTCCGCCGCTAAACGTTCCAGCGGTGCGAGGTCCGATTCCTGCACACCTTTTTGCCTTGCTGCGACGATTGCCTGGTCAAGCTTTTCCAATTCGTCAGCGTCGCGTTTCCTGAGCGATTCGACTACCGCCGTAAATAATTCGAAGGTCGCGCGAAATTCATCTTTCGGTCTCAGTCGCCGTGTCACGGGGTATTTTCCGTCGAGCATCGCCAGAAGATGGCCATGCAGAACAAAGATGGGACCGCACACCCGATGGGTAATGATCAGCCCCATTGTGCCGAGTGCCAGTACCTCAAGGACCAGGAACGAGATCGAGATGTAAAACACATCCAGGGCGGCGGATTCATTTACTTTTTCACCCATTCCTGGAAAGGACGCCAGCGCAACGTCCATGATCCTGTTCATCTCCCAGTAGCTTAGGAGGAGGAGGTAGCCGAGGCTGGCAGAAATAAGAACGACGGTCAAAACGATCATGCCCGTGTACTTGAACTGGAACGCCCTGTCGACGACCGGGATTGTGCTGCGTTTGTTCGCCTGAACCATTTTTTTTCCCGCGATGTTGAACCACGGATAGCATAACGGCATACTGCGATAGCAGCAACGAGGGAGAGCGTGCGCGGCGCCAGCGTAGTTCGCGGCTCGCTGTGATCGCAAAAAACCGGGCGTGTGACTTTTTTGGCTCTAGCCTTAGCTGTTGCTCGACGGACGGTTACACTGAACCTACATATCTATAAGGGAATACTCCGATGTTTATTATCGATTCACAGGTCCACGCCTATGCCGCCAACACGCCGCAGCGGCCCTGGCACAGGCCGCCCCACGACTGGCCTGACCACGTCACCGGCGACGAGATGGTGGCTGCGATGGACAAGGTCGGCGTGGACGGCGCCATTAATGTCTCGGCAAATTCACTGTATCAATACGACGCAAGCTATGCGATCGAAGTGCAGCGCGCACATCCGGGACGCTTTGCCATCGTCAGGCCGATGGACCCGAATGATCCGGCCACGGACGAGATCCTCGCCGACTGGAAGAAGACGCCGGGGGCGGTTGCCGTCCGCGTCATGTTTGCGCTGCAGAAAGCAGCGGATCTCAACCTGGCAGGCATCGACCGCATTTTGCGCGCCGCCGCCCGCCACGATCTCGCGGTCAATCTGCAGTGCGGCAACAACCTGGACATGGGGGCCAAGCTTATCGATGGCCATCCGCAGACGCGCTTCGTCATCGACCATCTGGGGTTCTACCAGCCCCGCACGAAACCTGCGCCCGCCAACGTTTGGGCCGACCTGCCGAAGGTGCTCGAACTCGCCCGCCGTCCGAATGCGGCAATCAAGGTGAGCGGCGTCTGCACCATGTCGCGGGAACCCTTTCCGTACCCTGACATTTGGGACCCGCTCGCCCGCGTGTTCGATGCCTGGGGATTCGAGCGCTGTCTGTGGGGCACCGACTGGACCCGCACTTTCGCTCTGGTCAACTACGAGCAGGCCGTCGAGACGTTTCGCCGTGACCGATCGCCTGAACGACAGCGAGCGGGCCATGCTGATGGGCGGCGCCTGCGCAAAGGTCTATGGCTGGTCGCCGACTAAAAAATAATTGTTAGCCGCAGATAAACGCAGATACACGCAGATAGTTTACGAAAGCCACAGATTGGCGCAGATTCTGATAATCGCAATCACATCGATGTGTCTGCTAGTTGCGTCGGCGTCACGGCTTTCGACATCAGTGGTCGAACGTGTCTTGAAATCGATGCCTTCTGCAATTTATCTGCGGTTAATCTGCACTGAAATCTCTTGAGGTTGAGCATAATGATTCTGAGGATGATCTTCCCTTCGAAGGCGTAAAGGTCCTGGATCTGTCGCAGGGTGTGGCGGGACCGTACTGCGCCATGCACCTCGCGCGCAATGGCGCCGACGTGATCAAGGTCGAGCCGACCGGCGCAGGCTGCTGGAGCCGGCGGCTCGGCAAGCATACGGGCGATCACACGGCGCATTCGGTCATCGTCAATCGCGCCAAGCGCTCGCTCGCTGTCGATCTCAAGACCGAGCAGGGCGTGGCGATCGTCCAGCGACTTGCCGCCGAAAGCGATGTAGTCCTGCAAAACTATCGCGTCGGCAAGATCGACAAGTTCAAGCTCGACTACGCGAGCGTCAAAAAATCCAACCCGAATGTTATCTACCTCTCCATTTCCGGCTTCGGCGCGAAGGGCCCGCTCTCCGATCAACCGGCAACAGACTCGGTGATGCAGGCCTATACGGGGATGATGTCGATCAACCGCGGTGCGACGGGCGTCCCGCAGCGTATCGAAATGCTGGCGATCGATTTCTCTACCGGCTTGTATGCATTCCAGGCGGTCGCGGCCGCGCTCTACAGGAAAGCCACGAAAGGCCGCGGCGCCCACATCGAAACCAGCCTGCTGGAATGCGCGCTCGCGCTGCAGGAGGGGGCGATGATGGAACACCATCTGCAAGGCGGCGTCGCGGAACCGATCGGCATGCCGGTCGGCATGTTCAAAACCAAAGACGGCTTCATGAGCGTCAATGCGCGGCGCGACGAACATTTCAAGCGGCTCGCCAAACTGCTCGGCAGGGAAGAATGGCTAGCGATGCGCGTTACGTCGACTCGCGCGCACGCGTAAAGCATCGCGACGAGCTGATGGCCGAACTGCGGCCGGTCTTCGAGACGAAGACCTCGGATGAGTGGGTGGAGCTGCTTTCCGAGCATCGACATCCTGAAAGCCAAGGTCAATACGTACACGGATCTCTTCGCCGATCCGCAGGTGCAGGCGGTCGATGCCGTGCACTGGGTCGAGAACGACACGCTCGGCCGCGTGCCGATGGGAACGATCTGCGGCCAGCGCCCGCCCGCGACGGGCGACCGTCTCGCTCATAGCCCGCACGTGGGTGAGCACACGCGCGAGATCCTGGAAGGCTTGGGTTACAAGGCCGGCGACATCGACAAGCTCACAGCCTCGGGCGTTGTCGAGTGCTATCGGGGCTGATGCTGAAGCAATCTTCTATGTAATTAGCCAAGCCTGCCCCGCTTGATCTACGCAGTGCAGTTTAAAACGGCGGCGGACAGTCAACGCGCAGCAGAAGGCCCGTTTCGGGATGGCAGAATTCGATCCGGCTGGCGTGCAGCATCAGGCGCTCCGTCTTGGCGCAGGATGCCGGCGTTCCGTAGAAGTCGTCGCCGAGAATGGGATGTCCCATGGCTTTCATGTGCACCCGCAATTGATGCGAACGTCCCGTGATTGGATCGAGTTCGATGCGCGAAACCGCGCGCGCAGTGTCGATGTCGACGACACGATAGCGGGTCAGGCTCGGCCGGCCCATGCTGTGATCGACTTTCTGCTTCGGGCGGTTGGGCCAATCGACGCAGATGGGCAGCTCGATCTCCCCTGTGGCAGCAGCCATCCAATGTCCTTCTACCAAGGCTTGGTAGCGCTTGCGCACACTGCGCTCCTGGAACATGACACTCAGCTCGCGCTGCGCCCTGGCGCCGCGCCCCATCACGACGATGCCCGAGGTGCCCATATCCAGGCGATGAACGATCAATGCGTCGGAAAATTCGGCTTGAACCCGACGCGACAAGCAGTCTTCCTTGCCAGCGCCACGACCGGGCACGCTCAACAATCCGCTGGGTTTGTCGACAACGATCAGTTGTTCCGAGAGATAAAGGATGGCAAGCCCCCGGTTCGCGGGCGGGCAGTAGGGCATCGATGACATGCCGCGGATTGTCTCATTGAGAGGCGACTCGCTTAAACTGCCCCTTTGATTTGCCTGCAGAATTGATTAAGCAGGGACGGATCAGCTCTGCGAATGACCACACGAGGACTCCACATTGTCATCTACCGACATCACCCAGGCCATCGACAACATTCGCTATTCCGGCTTTGTCGTGCCGCCGGCGTTCATTGATCCCAACGGCCATATGAACGTAGGCTACTACTCCGTGCTCTTCGACCAGGCTCTCGATCTCCCCTGGGACAGGCTCGGTGTGGGCTCTGCGAGCACCGAAGCAACCGGCTGCAGCACGTTTACGCTGGAATCGCATGTCACCTACCAACGCGAGGTGCATGCGGGCGATCCGCTTGATTTCACCTTTCAGGTGATCGACTTCGACGCGAAGCGATTACATTACTTCATGACCATGCTTCACGCTGACGAGCGCTGGCTGGCAGCCACCTCCGAAGCGATCTCGATCTGCGTCGACATGACAACACGACGCAGCGCCGCCTGGCCCGCCGACCGACTGGCGCCTGCAGCGCCTTGCACGAAACACATGCGCGGCGCCCGCGGCCGGCGGAAGTGGGGCGGGTCATTGGCATACGACGGAAGTGATCGATAATCGAGCCTGGCCCCTTTTTGCGAGGGCGAATTTGGCAAAGGAGTTCACCAGATGGCCAGAGATCGGAATGCAAGGGTATTGAACATAGTCCTGCCGCTGGTTCTTACGCTGGCCGTCGCGTTGCCTGGCTTCGAGCCTGCACACGCGCAACCGTATCCCTACAGGCCCGTGCGGATGGTAATCGGATCGGCGCCCGGCAGCGGCAACGATATCGCGGGACGAATTGTGATAGCGAAAATGAGCGAAGCATTGGGCCAGCAAATCGTCATGGAAAACCGTCCGGGGGCTAACCAGGCCATCGCCGCGGAGATCGTGGCGCGAGCTCCGGCGGACGGCTACACCCTGCTGCTGTGCGGAACTGTCACGGTTGCCATCAATCCGGCGCTGTACAAGAAGCTGCGTTATGACCCGCAGCGGGATTTCGCGCCGGTGGCACTGATCGGAACGGTACCCAACGTGCTCGTCGTGCATCCGTCGACGCCGGTTGCGTCGGTCGGCGAATTTATCGCGTACGCGAAGGCGAGTCCGGGAAAGTACAGCTTCGGCTCCTCCGGCATCGGCAGCACGCTGCACCTGGCGATGGAGATGCTCGCGAGCACAACCGGGATCAAGCTCATTCACGTGCCGTACAAGGGCGGCGCGCTGGCAATGGCCGATTTGCTGGGCGGGCACTTGCTGGCGATATTCGAAAACGTTCCGGTCGGGGCGCCCTCTGTGCGGGCCGGCAAGGTGCGTGCGCTGGGCGTCACCGCGGCCAGGCGCAGCGCGCAACTACCCGATGTGCCGACATTCATCGAGGCGGGATTCCCGGGCTTCGAAATCTATGCCTGGTACGGCGTCTGTGCCCCGTCTGCGACGCCGAAGGCCGTCGTCACGAGGCTCAACGACGAAGTCAACAAGGCATTGAATCAACCGGTCCTTCAGTCGCGCTTTGCCGACCTTGGCGTGGATATCGCGGCGGGCAGCAGCGCGCAGTTCGCGGCGTTCATCAAGTCGGAAATGATCAGGTGGACAAAAGTCATCAAGGACTCGGGCGCGACGGCGGATTGAAACCATTGGTGATTTCCCGGATCGATAATCGAGCCTGGCCCCTTTTTGGTGCCTTGCATGAAACGCATTCGCAGCGCCCGCGGCCGGCGGAAATCGGCCGCCGCATTGGCATACGCCGGAAGTGACGCAATCAAGAACTCCGGGCGATTCGATGAAACTCCCGCGGCGGTTTTATAACCGTGACCCCGTGATCGTTGCGCAGGAATTGCTGGGCATGAATCTCGTTCATGTTTCCCGCGGCGTCAAACGCGTGGGGCGGATTGTCGAAGTGGAGTCATATCTCGGGCCGCGTGACCTGGCGTCCCATGCTTCAAAAGGCCGAACGGCCCGCACTGAGGTGATGTTTGGCCCACCGGGCCATGCTTACGTGTACATGATTTACGGGTTGCACTATTGCATGAACGTCGTTACAGGGCCGGAGGGAACCGCCACTGCAGTGCTGTTAAGGGCTTTGGAGCCCGTGCATAACTTGACCGGGCGCACCTGCGGACCCGGGCTGTTGTGCAAAGCGATGCATATCAGCCTGCGCCAAAACGGATCCGATCTGCTCGCTGAGTCTCTTTACGTTGAAACACCAACGCAAGTGGTGCGAGGTGGAATCGTAAGACGACGCCGAATCGGAGTGGAGTATGCCGGTAGCTGGGCAACGCGACTGCTCCGCTTTTATCTAAAAGACAGCTCCTGTATTTCACGCCCTTAACGAGGTTTTTTTGATCACATTCGCGCATCGAACAGGGCCATGCCGAATCAAATCTGATATCGTCGCGCTTTCCCGCCATGCAGTCATACGCCAACACCTGCCATCTCCTCAATCATTCCTGCGGCTTGATTGGCAGTTTACAGTGCCTTAAGTTGGTCTTGGGAGTCTCCATGCACGGAATGTTTCGAAGCGCCGATAGTGTCCGGCGCCGGTTGTTCGTCGCCGCTTCCAGTGTATTTATCGTCTGCGCCGCGCTTGCACACGCAGACAATTTTCCGGAAAGACCGGTACGTATCGTCGTCGCCAATCCTCCGGGCGGCACTGCGGACCTGATCGGCCGAATGCTGGCCAAAAAGCTCGGCGAGCAATGGAAGCAGTCGACTGTCGTGGACAATCGCGCAGGCGGCGCGGGCGTGATCGGCACCGACCTCGTGGCGAAGGCAACACCGAACGGCTACACCTTGCTCATGAGCGCGCCCGGTCCGATCACGACCGGCACGCTGCTTCAGGAGAAACTTCCGTACGACCCGGTCAAAGACCTGACTCCGATTACGCTTTTGGCTTTCACGCCGAGCGTCCTGCTCGTGGTCCGACGGTGCCGTCGAGATCCGTTGCTGAACTGATCGCACTTGCCAAATCAAGACCTGGCAAACTCAACTACGCGTCGTCCGGCCTGGGGAACCCCAGCCACTTGCATGGTGCGCTGTTCGGCAACGTCGCCGGCATCGACATCGTCCATATTCCGTATAAGGGAGGCGGCCTTGCACTGACCGATCTGCTGGGCGGGCACGTCGATATAATGTTTAATCCGGTCCCGGCGATGCTGCCGCTGATTGGCGAACGGCTGCAGGCGCTCGCCGTCACCAGTCCGCGCCGCTTCAACGGTCTCCCGGACGTCCCTACGATGACGGAGACCGGATTTCCGCAGATAGGGTCGACAAGTTGGTATGGTGCGCTCGCACCGGCGAAGACGCCGCCCGCGCTCATTAAGAAGCTGCACGATGAGTTCGTGAGTGCGCTGCAGACGCCCGACATTCGCGAATCGCTCGTCAGCGGTGGCGCAGAAATCGTCGGCAATTCGCCGGCTCAATTTGCGCTATTCCTGAAGCAGGAAATCGAAACTGCGCGCAAACTGCTCAAGATCTCAGGCGCAAAACGCGATTTTTAAAAGGGAGCTACCATTTGATCTCGAATGAAGAAATAGCAGCGATCGTCAAGCCAATTACGCCGGATCTGATGACCTTCCGCCGCAAACTTCACGCACACCCCGAGCTCGCGTTCGAGGAACATGTGACCGCCGGTCTTGTTGCAGATCGACTGAAAAGAACGGACCTCAAGTAAGCACAGGCATAGGGGGCACCGGTGTCGTCGGAATACTCAACGGCGCGACCGCTGGCCGCAGGGTCGGCTTGCGAGCGGACATGGATGCGCTTCCGATTACCGAAGCGTCGGGTGTCGAGTTTACCTCCCAGGTGCCCGGCCGGATGCACGCCTGCGGACATGACGTGCATACGATAATCGCGCTCGGCGTTGCGCAAGTGCTCTCGACGTGCGTGATCAGTTCGATGGCGGTGTGAAGTTCATCTTTCAGCCCGCGGAAGAGACGCTGGCAGGTGCCGCCGCGATGATTGACGACGGTGTACTGGAAAATCCGGCGATGGACGTCATTGTCGCATTCCACAATTCGCCGCAAATGTCAAAACCGGTCTCATCGGCTATAACCCGACCGCTGTGATGGCATCGTCTGACGCGTTCGACATCACCTTAAAGGGCAAGGCCTCACACGCAGCGCATCCGCATACCGGCGTCGACGCGATCGTAGGTGCTGCGCAACTTCTGAATGCGCTGCAAACCGTGATCAGCCGCGAGATCGCACCGGTCATTCCTGCCGTCATTACGGTGGGCCAGATAGACGGCGGCATCGCGCGCAATGTCCTGGCCGACCGCGTAGTCATTCGAGGGACGGCGCGAACGCTCGATGCAGGCGCCGCAATGCAAGTAGAAACGTCTGTGCGACGAATCGTTGCCGGCGTGTGCCAGAGCGTGCGCCTTGACCATGAAATCACCTGGAAGCGCCAGTCTCCGGTCGTGCAGAACAATCCACAGGCCGGCTCGCGAACGTCATTGCTTCTGCGTGTGACGTCATGGGTAACGAGCACATAATCGACATGGGCGCGCCGTCGATGGGCAGCGAAGACTTCGGCTGGTTCGCCGAGCGCGTGCCCGCCGCCCATCTCAGGATCTCGGTCCGGCGGCTTCTGGTTCATGGAGATGAACACGCGGCTGCAGGTCGAGCATCCGGTGACCGAGGCGATCACCGGCCTCGACCTCGTGGAATGGCAGTTCCGGATCGCCGCGGGCGAGCTGTTGCCGTTGACGCAGGACGCGGTGCCGCTGCAAGGCCACGCGATCGAGGCCCGAATCTATGCCGAAGATCCGGCCCGCGGGTTCCTGCCATCGACCGGAACGCTGCTGGCGCTGCAATTTCCTCACGGCGTGCGCGTCGACACCGGAGTGGAGCAAGGCAGTGCGATCACGCCGTTCTACGACCCGATGATCGCAAAAATGATCGCGCATGCGCCGAGCCGCGAGGCGGCGCTCGATCGGCTTGCCGCGGCGCTTGCGGAAACCGTGGCCGCCGGCCCGTACACCAACCTGGCCTTGCTCGCGGGGCTTTGTCGTTCGGCCGAGTTCCGGGCGGGACGCTTCGACACCGGCTTCATCGACCGCCATCTTGGCGCGCTTCGGTGGCGGCCCCGACCACGCCGCGGCGGCGTTCGGCGCCGCCCGTCTGCTGGCGCGCGAGCATGACCGCATCCGCCGCCATCTCGATCGGGAACCCGATGCACCGGCTTCGCCCTGGGATGCGGCCGACGGTTTTCAGCTCACGGGAGTCCGCGCCCATCCGTTGCCGATAATGGTGGACGGCGAGCCGATCGAAGCGGAGGTAACGTACGCTCCAGCAGCGCCGGTGGTGACTGTGGATGGCGTGGCCGCTGCCCTTGATGCCAGGACGATCGAGGCGGCAGATGCTGTCTATGTGTTGCGCCACGGGCGGCAAACCGTGGTGCGCCACGCAAGCGCGGCGCGGCCGGCCTCGATGCCACTGATGGCGGAGGACCGGTGCGCGCGCCGATGCACGGCAAGGTTCTGGCGTTGTTGGTCGCCGAGGGCGACAAGGTCGAGAAAGGTCAGCGTTTGGCCATCATCGAGGCGATGAAGATGGAGCACACGCTGACCGCGCCGCGCGCCGGCCGGGTGGGCGCGCTCGCGGTTGCCGCCGGCGGCCAGGTGGCCGAAGGTGCGGCCCTGATGACGATCGAGGCGATCGAAGAGTGAATGGGAACTGACATGCCGCTTCATCTCATCAAGCTCAGCGTCGGCACCGACTCGATCGAAGACCTCGAGGACTGGATCAAGCTCAAGCTCAAGGAGCAGCGCAAACGCGGCGTGCGCAAGCCCGAGCGCATCCACACCACCCGCATGGTGCCCAAGCGCGCCGAGGAGCTGATCGACGGCGGCTCGATCTACTGGGTGATCCGCGGCGAAATTCTCTGCCGCGAGCGCATCCTCGATGTCCGTCCGTTCGTGGACAAGGACGGCATCGGCCGTTGCCGGCTGGTGCTCGATCCCAAATGCGTTCCGGTGCGGCCACGGCCGTATCGTGCCTTCCAGGGCTGGCGTTATCTCGAGGTCAAGGAGGCGCCGCCCGATCTTGATCGCGTGGCGCGCGGCGCGACCAACATGCCGGAGCCGCTGCGCCGCGAGTTGCGCGAGCTCGGCCTGCTCTAAACCCCGACGTTGTCGATCAGCCGGGTGCGGCCGATCTTGGCCGCGACCAGGAGCCGGACCGGTCCGCCGGCGAGCGAGCCGATCGGTTTCAACGTCTCGGCGTGCCGCGCCTCAAGATAGTCGACGGCAAATCCGACCCGTTCGATGGCCTGGCGGCCCTCGGCCAGGATCGCGGCGATCGGGCCGCCGTCCTTGAGCCGCGCCGCACAGGCCTTGCAGCACGCGATGAAGCGTGGGCGCCGCCGCGCGCTCCTCGGCCGAGAGATAGGCGTTGCGCGACGACATCGCGAGGCCGTCCGTCTCGCGCACGGTCGGCACGCCGACGATCTTCACCGGGATGTCGAGGTCGCGCGCCATCGCGGTCACGACCTGGAGTTGCTGGTAGTCCTTCTCGCCAAATGTGGCGAAGTCCGGCTGCACCTGGAGCAGGAGCTTGGCGACCACGGTGCAGACGCCGCCGAAGAAATGCGGGCGGAACTTGTCCTCGAGGCCGGCCAGGGCAGGGCCGCCCGGCGCGATCCGGGTGTCGAAGCCGTCCGGATACATTGTGGCGACGCTTGGCGCCCAGATCGCGTCGATCCGCAGCTTGGCCAGTGCCGCGAGATCGGCCTCCCAGGTGCGCGGATAGGTCGCGAAATCCTCGTTCGGGGCGAACTGGGCGGGATTGACGAAGATCGACACCACCACATGGCCAGCCCTGCGGCGTGCGCTGCGCACCAATGCCAAGTGCCCGGCATGCAGTGCCCCCATGGTGGGCACCAGCGCAACCTTGTCGCCGGCTTGCCGGGCGCTTGCCACCGCCGCGCGCAGGTCGGCAATCGAGGCGAAGCACCGTCGGTTCGGTGCGCGGTGCAGGCTCGGTTCTGGTTGTTCGCGCCATGATTCAAGTTAGTCGTAAACCTATCGAAAACACGTGCTAAGCTTGCCCGCAAGCGGGGGCAGCTTCCGATGACTTGGCCCCGTGAGGGGTGCCATGTCGGTTGAGAGTAGCGTGCGGCCGCGCTCCGCCTATTGCGTCGTCCTCGGCAACGAAAAGGGCGGATCGGGCAAATCGACAATCGCCATGCACGTTGCGGTCGCGCTGCTGAAGGCCGGCCAGCGCGTCGCCACGATCGACCTCGACTGCCGCCAGCAAAGCTTCACCCACTACATCGACAACCGCCGCGCCTGGGCCAAGCACGCCGGGCTCGATCTCGCAATGCCGTCGCATTACTGCATCGCGCGCGCCGACGGCGCGCTGGTCGCCGACAACGAGGCGGCCGAGTTCAACAGCTTTGCCGCCGCCATCGACGCGGTCGAGCACACCCATGATTTCGTCGTCATCGATACGCCGGGCAACGACAGCTATCTGATGCGGCTCGCGCATTCGATGGCGGACACGCTGATCACGCCGCTCAACGACAGCTTTGTCGATTTCGACGTGCTCGGCACCGTCGATCCGGTGACCTTCGCGGTGACCGGAACCAGTCACTTCGCGGACATGGTGCGCGAGGCGCGCCGCCAGCGCCGGGTGGTCGACCATGCCACCATCGACTGGGTCGTGGTGCGCAACCGTCTGTCGATGCTCGGCTCGCGCAACAAGCGCCTGGTGGGCGAGGGGTTGCAGGAGCTGTCGCTGCGGCTCGGCTTCCGCGCCACCGACGGCTTCGCCGAGCGGGTGATTTTCCGCGAGTTCTATCCGCGCGGGCTGACCGCGCTCGACGATCTGGACCGAGGCCACGCTCGGCACGCGGCCGAGCCTGTCGCACGTCACCGCGCGGCAGGAGGTCGACACGCTGCTCGGAGCGCTGCAAGCTGCCGCTCGACGAACGCGGCCTGCGGCGCGCGGCGGCGCGCCAGGAATGGTTCGCGGCGCAGGCCAGTCCGCTCGAACTGCACGACATCCTGGCGCAGTAGGAATTCGTTACCGCAAGCGACATTCTGCTGCGCCTTGGGCCATTGCGCCCGGCGCGCGAAGGCGCACTTATAGGGCGATGGAATGCCGCCAAACGCCATGACCAAGGACCGCACCCCCGCCTCGACCGAGGGCCGCTCCGAGCCGGCCAACAGGCTCCGGCCGCGCCGAGGTCGACGCGTTCCTGCAACAGGTCCGCTCGCTCGGCCCGACCGCGCAGTCCGGCCGGCGCGGACGGCTGATTTTCGCGCTCGATGCCACCATGAGCCGGCAGCCGCTATGGGACACCGCCTGCCGGCTGCAGGCCGACATGTTCCGCGAGACGGCGGCGATCGGCGGCCTCGATGTTCAGCTCGTCTATTACCGCGGGCTCGCCGAATGCCGCTCGTCGCGCTGGGTGTCCGACGCGCGCGGTCTTGGCTCGCTGATGGAGCGCATCGATTGCCGCGGCGGCCACACCCAGATCGGAAAGATCCTGGCGCATGCGCGCCGCGAGAACGAACAGCAGAAGGTGCAGGCGCTGGTGTTCGTCGGCGACGCCATGGAGGAGCCGATCGACGATCTTTGCGCCGCCGCCGGCCAGCTCGGTCTGCTCGGCGTGCCGGCCTTCATGTTCCAGGAGGGCCACGATCCGGTGGCAGAGCCCGCGTTCCGCGAGATCGCGCGGCTGACGCGCGGCGCCTATTGCCGGTTCGACGCGGGATCGCGCGCATGAGCTCGCCGAGCTGCTGCGCGCGGTCGCGGCCTATGCCGCCGGCGGCATGAAGGCGCTGGCCAACCTCAAGGCGCGGCACGACGGCGGCGGCGCGGTCAAGCTCTTGTCGCAGCTCCGATAGCCATGCCGACCATCATCTTCGGTGTCCTGGTCCTGGTGCTGGTGCTGTGGGGGCTCAACGCCTATTCCAAGGCCGACCCCAAGGTGCTGGTGAAGGTGGTGCGGCCGGCCGGCGGCATTCTGGCATTGGCGGTGGCGGCATTCCTGCTCTTGCGCGGCCATCTTGAGGTCGCGATCCCGCTCGGTCTCGCCGGCCTCGGCCTGCTCGGCTGGGGTCCGTTTGCGTCGAGCAGCCTGTTCCAGCGCATGCAGAAGACGCCCGGCCAGGTTTCGCGGGTGCGCGCGAGCTTTGTCGAGATGGAGCTCGATCACGACACCGGCGCCATGCGCGGCCGCATGCTGGCCGGCCGTCACGCAGGTGCAGCCCTCGACGCGCTCGATCTCACCACGCTGCTCGACCTGCTGGTCGAGGTCGATGCCGACAGCCGCGCCTTGCTGGAGGCCTATCTGGATCGCCGCGAGCCGAGCTGGCGCGAGCGCGCCCAAGGCGCGGCCAGTGGCGCCGCCGGCCCGGCGCCGGAGCGGCGCGGCAAGATGACCGAAGAGGAGGCCTATCAAATCCTGGGCGTGCCGCGCGGCGCGAGCGCGAACGAGATCGGCAAGGCGCACCGCTCGCTGATGAAGAAGCTGCACCCCGATCAGGGCGGCTCGACCTACCTCGCGGCCCAGATCAACGAAGCCAAAGAGCTGTTGCTGCGCCGCCAGCGCTGAGTAAAGGGCTGGTGTCCCGAACCCGAAGTTCGCACGATTGCGCGGCGAGCTCTTTTGCGAACTTCGGGTTCAAAGGGACACTAGAATCATGATGTTGCTAGTGCCGCTTTGATTCGGAAGTTCGCTCAGGAGCGCGCTGAGAACTCGGGCGAACTTCCGAATCGCGACACTAGCGCCGGCGCGATCAGATTTTTAGCGCCATGCAGACGATGTCTTCGCGCTTGAGCCGCTTGCACACCGCCTCGGCCCGATCGCGGTCGAAACCCGCGAAGCGCGCGCGGAAGTAGGTCTTCTCGCCCCGGGTGGTGCGCTCGGTGTAGGCCTCGGTCCTTTGCAAGAGCGCTGCGGCCTTGCTCTGCGCCGAGCTGAGCTTTTCCTTCGCCTCGGCTTCGCTTTCGTAGGCGCCGACCTGGACGATCCAGCCGTGGCGAATGCTGTGGCGGGCGGAAGCGGCAGTCGGGATCAGCGCCTCTTCGGCCTTGGCCGCCGGCACGGCCGCTTCTTTGGCGGCGACCACCATGGCGGGCAGCGCGCCGAGTACGCTCGGGCCGGCTGCTCGCAGACGCGAGGCGGGCGCCGCCGCCTCGTCCTGCTTCGCCGGGCTCGAGCTTTGCACGGGCTCGGGCTTGGCCGGCGCCGGCGACACAGGTTTTGCGGCTGCCGTGGCGACGGCGTGCTTGGGCGGCACGAGCTTCACCGTCACGGTCTTGACCTTGACCGGCGTGATCGGCGCGCTCGAGCCCGGAGCGGTGATGGTTGCGGTGGCGTCGCTGACCGGCGGTGGGGGCGGCAACTCGGCGTCGAGCCTGCCGCTGCCAGCACGGCTTTGGCGGCCGATTCAAGTTTGGTCGCCAGTTCTAGCCGCGGCGCAACCTCGGCGGTCTTGGGCTCGGCCTTCTCGGCGACGGCGACGACGGTGTCGTCGGGTCGAGGCCCCGGCGATGTGGCTGTCGATCAGGTCGCGCATGCGCGCGTCGCGCGCCCGGCCCGAACGGCCGCCCAGCACCACCGCGACGATGCGCTTGGCGCCGCGCTTGACCGAGGTGACCAGGTTGAAGCCCGACGACCGCGTATAGCCGGTCTTGATGCCGTCGACGCCTTCGACCCGTCCGAGCAGCCGGTTGTGGTTGGCCATGGCGCGGCCGCGATAGACAAAGCTCGCCAGCGAGAAATACCGGTAGTAGCTTCGGAAAGCGCTCCTGGATCGCGATGCCGAGCAGCGCCTGGTCGCGCGCAGTGGTCACCTGCTCGTCGTCCGGCAGGCCGGAGGCATTGCGGTAGACGGTGTGGCGCATGCCGAGCGCGTGCGCCTTGCGCGTCATGGCGCGGGCGAATTCCTCTTCGCCGCCGCCGAGCGTCTCGGCCACCACCACGGCCGCGTCATTGGCCGACTTGGTGACCAGGCCCTTGATCGCGTCCTCGACCCGAATGGTGCTGGCCGGGCTTGAGCCCGAGCTTGGTCGGCGCCTGGCTCGCAGCGAACTCCGACACCTCCATCGGCGTGTCGAGCGTGATGCGGCCGCTGTCGAGCCGCTCGAACAGCAAATAGAGCGTCATGATCTTGGTGAGCGAGGCCGGGTGGCGGGGGCTGTCGGCGGCGCTCTGGTGCAGCACCGCGCCGTTGCGGGCGTCGACCACGATGGCGGCGTAGGGCGGGTTGTAGCTCTCGGTGGCGTGGCTGCGCTTGAAGTTGACGTGGCGCTTGCGCCGACGCGCATCCGCCGGATCGGTGGTGAGTGCAAGCAGCGCCACCATTGCGGCGAGGGTCAAGCACCCCCAACGAAGCCCGCGTGAGGCTCCGACCGGCACGCGTACCATGATCCCATCCCCGTTTACGACCGACCAAGCTGGACGGCCCCGACGCCCGCGGTTGCCTGCCGCGCCCTCGACCACCGCCTAGCCGGCCGAATCGTGGCGTTGGCGGCACAGCGATCAAAACTATGGCGATGGGGTTGCCAAAAAGTTAAACCGAATCAAGGGTAAGTGGCCCTTGGCCACAGCTTTTCGGCGATTTTGAGTGCACCGCAAAATTTCTCTTGCCTTTTTTGTGCAGTGCAATATATTGCCTCCTATGCGAGCGGTTGAGCTGCGCAAGGTGCAAGCAACATCGAGATGAAGCCCCAAACGAAACCCCAAGGGTTCCGCGGCGGCGGAACGGAGAGAGACCCAATGTTCAAGAATTTCGAAGACGTGCAGAAGCTGAGCAAAGACAACATGGACGCGACGATGAAGTCGTTCGGCGCCCTGTCCAAGGCGAGCCAGACGATCGCCGCGGAACTCGTCGACTATTCCAAGAAGTCGTTCGAGGACAGCACCAAGGTCATGGAGAAGCTGCTCGGCGCCAAGTCGCTCGACAAAGCGATCGAGATCCAGACCGACTACGCCAAGACCGCGTATGAGGGCTTTGTCGCCCAGGCGACCAAGATCGGCGAGCTCTATGCCGATTTCGCCAAGGAGACCTACAAGCCGTTCGAGGCCTACGTCGCCCAGACCGCGCAGTCGAAGTGAAATTCGTAATGTAGCGTTGCGTCGTAAAAAGCGTAGCGTTGCGTCTTCAAAGCCCGGCCGCAGAGGCCGGGCTTTTTTGTTGGCGGTCCGCTTACATCATTCGCCCAAAAATCCAGCAGACCTTCCGCAAAGCGTCGCAAACAAAAGCCCGGCCGCGAGGCCGGGCTTTGTCGTTTGGATGATCCGCGGTTATTGCGAGATGCGGAGACTTGGCGAGCTTGGTCCCGATCTCCTTGAACGTCGTGACCATCTGGCTCGCCGACGTGAGCAGGAAGAACTTGCTGGCGTCCGGATATTTGCCCGGGCTACCCGCGCAGTTCTGCAGCAGCGTCGGAGTCGGATCGGCGCCGGTGTTGACCTTCGTAAACCGCGGTTCTGCGGTAACGCTCAAAAACCCCTTAGCGGCTCGTCAACCACGATGTCGCCGCGGCCGTTTCGGCCGCAGCGACTGGTGTGCGATCATTTGTTGATGCGCAGATTGGCGAGCATTTGCCGCGCGATCGATTTAAAAACGCTGCTCCAGACGGGCCTGCCGAGCAGCGAGCGCCAGCATCGTGGCAACGCCGGCGCCGCGGCTTGCAGGAACCCGCCGAGAGGTGCGCCGCTTACGACGTCAATTTCACCATGAGGGGGCTGAACGGTTTGGTGCCGTAACCGTTGCAATTCAGCGCGAACGACGAATTGCCGGTGAACGTGATGGTGTTCCCGATCAGTTGAGTGCAGCTCGTGCTGGTCCCCATGCCACCGGCAAAACTAAGCGCCCCGGTCGGCACGTAGATCGCGCCACCAAGATACTGATTTGCACCGCCATTGAACTTGAAATCGGTGCCGACCGGCATCCGGCGATCTCCGAAAACGACGATGCCCGCGGTGCCGCCGGTGGTCGGCGGCGTCAAGTTGACGGTGGCATTGCCATTGATGGATGCGGTCGCAAAGCCGTTGCGGTTTTGCGACGTGAACACCAGCGTCACGCCGGTGCCCTGAAGCGTGCCGCCGCCGTTGACCGACAGGTTGCCGCCGTCGAGATAATAGATGCCCGGATTGAGGGTGACGACCGCGCCGGCATTGATCGAAATGCCACCGCAATACACACCGGGGTTGATCGTGATCGTGTTCTTGCCGGTGAAATTGTTCTCGGTGCATCCGCCGAATGCCGGGAATGAGTGGTAAGCATAGGGATCGGTAACCGGTGAGACGCCGGTCCTGATGCCCGCCGTCGTCGTGATGTTTTCGGTCCCGGTCAGATTGCCGACGACGCCGACCGACAAGGCGGTCAGATGGGCCGATCCGCCGGCAACCATCGCCGTCGCATGATCGGAGTTGTCGTAAATGCTGCAGCCATTCAGCACCACGTTGGTGCTGCCTTGTCCGGTGACCGCTCCGCTGGCATGCCGGTTCAAGGACAGGACGCACCCGAGGCCGTCGGCGTAGGATGTTGCGGTGGAATGCACCGAAACGTTGAGGCTTGAAAATCCGATCATTCCCATAAATTTAGACTTGATCGAGCCCGAAGCCGTCAGGGTCGCGGAATAGCCGTTGGACGTCGAAGACGTGGCGGCCGACGTGTTCAGATTTTGGATCTCTGAATTCTGAAAATTGGCGTTGAAGTACTGGGTCGCGTCCGCGTTGAGCACCGTTGCGTCGGCGTTTTTCGCGCTTTTCGCCATTATCAGAGCGCTGGCATCGAGCGCGGCCTGCATCGAGGTGCGCACCGAGGCGGCTCGGCTGAAGTCGACGGCGGCGCCGGCAAAGCCGAACAATGGCAGGGCGGCGAGCGCCAGCATGGGCGCCACGCCAGCGTCACGGTTCCGCAGGAAGCGGCTAAGCGGCATCGAAACCCCCGAGGTTGCGGTTCACAATTTGGGTTTAAGTTGCCGCGATCTTCGGTCTTAATTCTTGAAATTGAATGTCGAGAAAGCTTGGAATTTTCGACAATTCAGCCGCGAATTGCGCGCAATTGCGCTCCGGGCGTTCGATCCTATCTTAAGTCCAAGTTGGGACAGGTGCCGCGCGGCCGCGCCGGCCGGACGCTCAAAGGCTGTGCATGGTGCGCAGACAGCGATCTGGCAGGGCGGCGGCTGGGCCTTTATGATGACGACAGTAGGGACTTAACCTCCGACCGACCGCTTTGCGGTCCGAGGCCGCCGCCGCACCGCCATGAACCAATTGTTGACCAGATTTGCCGGCCCCCCAAACCGCCCCGTCCGGGCGGTTTTCAGACCGGGGGCGGCCGCGCCCTGCGGCTCGCCGGCGATGACGAGCGCCGCAAGGGTGGCGACCGTGGCACGCCGCCCGGCACGGCGGTCATCACGAAAACAAAGCCGCAGACCAAGCGGCCAAATCTCTACCGGGTGCTGATCCTGAACGACGACTACACGCCGATGGAGTTCGTGGTTCACGTGCTGGAGCGGTTTTTCAACAAGGACCGCGAAGCCGCGACCCGCATCATGCTTGCATGTGCACAACCACGGCATCGGCGAATGCGGCGTCTATACCTACGAAGTGGCGGAGACCAAGGTGACGCAGGTCATGGACTTCGCCCGCAAACACCAGCATCCTTTGCAGTGCGTGATGGAGAAGAAGACAATCAAGCCCTGGGGGGCAGCGTCCAATACAAAGTGGAATGGAACATCTGAATGCCGACCTTCTCGCGCAACCTCGAGCAATCGCTGCACCGGGCCCTGGCGCTCGCCAACGAGCGTCATCACGAATACGCGACGCTCGAACATCTGCTGCTCGCGCTGATCGACGATCAGGACGCCGCCGCCGTGATGCGCGCCTGCAACGTCGATCTCGACAAGCTGAAGCGCAACCTCGGTTCCTATCTCGAATCCGAACTGGAAAATCTCGTCACCGACGGCGGCGACGACAGCAAGCCGACCGCCGGCTTCCAGCGCGTGATCCAGCGCGCCGTGATCCATGTGCAGTCCTCGGGCCGCGAAGAGGTCACCGGCGCCAATGTGCTGGTCGCGATCTTCGCCGAGCGCGAGAGCCACGCCGCCTATTTCCTGCAAGAGCAGGACATGACCCGCTACGACGCGGTCAACTACATCAGCCACGGCATCGCCAAGCGGGCCGGGGCATGTCGGAGTCGCGCCCGGTGCGCGGCAGCGACGAGGAGGAGACGCGAAGGGCGGAAGCAACGGCGACGAGCCCAAGAAGAAGGGCGACGCGCTGGAGGCCTATTGCGTCAACCTCAACAAGAAGGCGAAGGAAGGCAAGATCGATCCGCTGATCGGCCGCGACCGGCGAAATCAGCCGCACGCATCCAGGTGCTGTGCCGCCGCCAGAAGAACAATCCGCTGTTCGTCGGCGATGCCGGCGTCGGCAAGACCGCCATCGCCGAAGGTCTGGCGCGCCGCATCGTCCACGGCGAGGTGCCGGACGTGCTGAAGAACGCGACGGTGTTCGCGCTCGACATGGGCACGCTGCTCGCCGGCACCCGCTATCGCGGCGACTTCGAGGAGCGGCTCAAGCAGGTGATCAAGGAGATCGAGGCCTATCCGGGCGCGATCATGTTCATCGACGAGATCCACACCGTGATCGGCGCCGGCGCCACCTCGGGCGGCGCGATGGACGCATCCAACCTGCTCAAGCCGGCGCTCGCCGGCGGCACGATCCGCTGCATCGGCTCGACCACCTACAAGGAATACCGGCAGTATTTCGAGAAGGATCGGGCGCTGGTGCGCCGCTTCCAGAAGATCGACGTCAACGAGCCGACCAGTCGCGGACGCGATCGAGATCCTGAAGGGCCTCAAGCCCTATTTCGAGGCCTACCACAAGCTCAAGTACACCAACGACGCCATCAAGGCGGCGGTCGAGCTGTCGGCGCAGCTACATCCATGACCGCAAGCTGCCCGACAAGGCGATCGACGTGATCGACGAGTCCGGCGCGGCGCAGATGCTGCTGCCGGAGAGCCGGCGCAAGAAGACCATCGGCATCAAGGAGATCGAGACCACGATCGCCACCATGGCGCGAATCCCGCCAAAGACCGTGTCCAAGGACGACGCCGAGGTGCTTCAGCATCTCGAGCAGACGCTCAAGACCACGGTGTACGGCCAGGACAAAGCGATCGAGGCGCTGTCGTCGGCGATCAAGCTGGCGCGCGCCGGTCTGCGCGAGCCGGAGAAGCCGATCGGCTGCTACCTGTTCTCGGGTCCGACCGGCGTCGGCAAGACCGAGGTGGCCAAGCAGCTCGCCAACGAGCCTCGGCGTCGAACTGATCCGCTTCGACATGTCGGAATACATGGAGCGCCACACCGTCTCGCGGCTGATCGGCGCGCCGCCCGGCTATGTCGGCTTCGACCAGGGCGGCCTGCTGACCGACGGCGTCGATCAGCATCCGCACTGCGTGCTGCTGCTCGACGAGATCGAGAAGGCGCACCCCGACCTGTTCAACGTGCTGCTGCAGATCATGGATCACGGCAAGCTGACCGACCACAACGGCAAGCAGGTCGACTTCCGCAACGTCATCCTGATCATGACCACCAATGCCGGCGCCTCCGACATGGCCAAGGCCGCCTATCGGCTTCACGCGCAGCAAGCGCGAGGGCGACGACATGGAGGCGATCAACCGGCTGTTCGCGCCGGAATTCCGCAACCGGCTCGACGCCGTCATCACCTTCGCGCACCTGTCGCCGGAGATCATCAGCCAGGTGGTCGAGAAGTTCGTGCTGCAGCTCGAAGCCCAGCTCGCCGACCGCAACGTCACCATCGAGCTCTCGGAGGAGGCGTCGCGCTGGCTGATCGCCAACGGCTACGACGAGCTGATGGGCGCCCGCCCGATGGCGCGCGTGATCCAGGAGCACATCAAGAAGCCGCTCGCCGACGAGGTTCTGTTCGGCAAGCTGAAGAACGGCGGCCATGTCCGCGTGGTCGTCATCAAGGACGAGATCGGCAGGGACAAGCTCGGCTTCGAGTACGTCGAGGGGCCGGTGACGCCGAAGCCGGAGACAATTCCCGAGGCGCGCCAAGCCGCGCCGGCCGGGGTCCGGAAACCGAAGCCGCCCGGTCGAAGACGGCGGTCCGCCGCGCGGCGGTACGGTGCCGAAGGTGCCGCTGTCAAGGTCTGGCACTCTCGAAAACCACGACGCTTGCCGGCGCGACGCGTGACATTTCGATCACGGTCGCGCCCAGTGCCCGGCTTCGCATTTCCGCAATTGCACGTCGCATCGCGGCAATTTGGCGACGATGTTCGTTTCGCCGATGACATGATCGAAAAACCGGCGCGATTTCTCACGTCGCTGTCGTTGTGCAACGCCATCGTCGTGTCGTGCGACGCGCGATCGCGTTCATCGCGCGACGACGAGTTATTGCTTGAGAGCGATCGGAGAATCAGGACTAGTAAGTTTGCTAGCGGACACAATTAGCAATCAAACAGCTTCATCAATCCGGCGAGGGCACCATGGCGGGAACTCGGGCGCGGCGGCTACGCGTAATTGTGCTGGGTAACGAAAAAGGCGGATCGGGCAAGTCGACGGTGGCAATGCATGTCGCGGTCGCGTTGATCAAGGCTGGGCAGCGCGTCGCAAGCCTCGATCTCGATGCCCGGCAACGAAGCTTCACCACCTATATCGAGAACCGGCGCGCCTGGGCGCAGCGTCGCGGTCGCGAGCTCGAAACGCCCGACCATCTCAGCCTCGATGCAGTGATCAATCGCGGCGACGATGCCGCGGCGGCGAAGGCCTTGGCCGAGACCCTGGACGACTTGGCGCACAGCCACGACTTCCTGGTCATCGACACGCCCGGCCACGACAATTCTTTGATGCGGTTGGCGCATACCATGGCCGACACCTTGATTACGCCGCTGAACGACAGCTTCGTCGACTTCGACGTGCTCGGCACCGTCGACCCGAGACCTTCGGCGTCACCGGCCCGAGCCACTACGCCGAATGCCGTCGCGGCGGCGCTGCAGCAGCGCCTGCAGTCCGGTGATCCCCCGACCGATTGGATCGTGTTGCGGAACCGGCTTTCCATGCTGGGTTCGCGCAACAAGCGGCTGGTCGGCGAGGGGCTTCAGGAGCTGTCGCAGACCCTGAAGTTCCGCTTCATCGATGGTTTGGCGGAGCGCGTGATCTTCCGCGAGTTCTACCCGCGCGGTCTGACGGCGTTCGACGACCTGGATGAGACCACGCTCGGGACGCGTCCGACGCTGTCCCATGTGACGGCCCGCCAGGAGGTGGAAAACCTGATCAACGCCATGCAGCTGGAAGACGCGGCGGTCATCGGCCAAACCGCCGAGCCAAGCCGCGACGCGGCCTGAACGTCACGGCCTCGGAGCATGATTTTGGAGCGGCAACTGAACGGCGAGTGATGCTCGCCGGACGGCCATCGCCGCTCCATTTCCGCGCGTAGGCTCGGGCGACCTTCGGTCGAGGAATGCCGCACGCGCATGTGCCGCGCGGCGGTTGCGCGCATCATGCCGCCGTGTGACGAAAGGCCATGTCGATGCGCCGCAGCTCCCGGCCACGAGCCCGTCCGGCGGCTTCCGGCTCGGCGTGCGCATCGCATTGACCTCGGTGTTCAGCTTCGTCATCGCCTTCACCTACATCGGCTTCGGCGCGCTGTGCCACGACTACGGCCTGTCGATGAGCTGGGCGATGCTCTCGACCGCGATGCAGTGGGCCGGGCCCGCGCAGGTCATCCTGGTGACCGGGATCGGCGCCCGGCTCGGCGTTGATCGAGACGGCGGTCGCGGTGAGCTGTCGAGCGTGCGGCTGCTGCCGATCGTGGTCGCGCTGATCCCGATGGTGAGGCCGGAGCCACCCGGACCTGGCAATTGCTCATCCCGGTGCACTTCATGGCGGTCAGTGTCTGGATCGAGTCGATGCGCACGGCCCCGGCTTGGCGCGCGACCAGCGCATTGCGTTCTGCAACGGCGTTCGGCTGACGCTGCTGAGCATCGGCGTTGTCTTTTCCGCGATCGGGCTACGGGATTCAGGCGCTGCTGCCGGCGGTGTTTGCCGCCGGCGCGATGTTCATCACACCGATCTCGTTCCTGGCGTCGGCGCGCGCAATGCACGGCTGCTACTCGACAAGCTCGCTTGGGGCTCGGCATCACGATCGGGCCGGTGTTGGCCTTCAGCAAGATCGAGTTCGACCTGCTGTGGACCGGCATCATCGGCGGCACGCTGGCCTACGGGCGCACCGCTTGCAGCGCCGCTGGAAGGCCGCGTCATGAACATTCCGATGGAGCCTTATCTCGCGCTGCTGCTGATCGGCTTCCTGCCCAGTGAGGTGTGGCGATGGCTTGGCATTCTGTTGGGCCGCGGCATCGACGAGAATTCCGAGATCATCCTGTGGGTGAGGGCAGTGGCGACCGCGCTGGTCGCCGCCGTGGTGGCGCGCATCATGCTGTTCCCGCCGGGCGCGCTCGCGGCGGTCCGCTGTCGAGGTGCGGCTCGCAGCGCTTGGCTTCGGGATTTTTGGCATTCCTGTTGATCCGCCGTTCAGCGTTCGCCGGCGTCACTGGTCGGAGAGACCGTACTGATCGCAGGCGCGGCGGCGTTCATCCCCTAGCTTGCGCGTTGCGGCCGTCCTGTGGGACAGCTTGGGCCGATGTCCGAGCCGGCTTCCGACCATCCGCCGCCACAACACGCGCGGCCTTCCTCGACGGATTTGCCGCGGCGTGGCGCTCGGTGTTCGTCTATGTGCTGCTCGGCAATTACATCGGCATCGGCGCGCTGGCCTATGAGTTCGGCTTCAGCCTGCCGTGGATGATGCTCTCGACGCTGCTGATCTGGGCCGCGCCCGCGCAGGTCATCCTGATCTCGACGTTGACCACCGCCACGCTGCTCGAAGTCGCGATTGCTGTCGGCCTGTCGAGCGTGCGCTTCCTGCCGATGGTGGCGGCACTGGTGCCGGTGCTGAAGCGCCGGAGCGCACGCGGCAGGTCGACCTGCTGCTGCCGTCGCATCTGACCGCGATCAGCGTCTGGGTCGAGGGCATGCGGCTGGTGCCGCAGCTGCCGCGCGTCGAGCGCGTGCCGTTTTACAACGGCTTGGGTACGGGCCTGCTGTCGGCCGCGGTGGTCGGCAGCGTGATCGGCTATTCATCTGGCGGCCGAGCTGCCGCCGCTGCTCGCGGCCACGCTCCTGTTCTTCACGCCGATGGCGATCCTGATGTCGTCGGCGCGCAACAACCGCACGCTGATCGACCAGCTGGCGTTCGGGCTCGGCCTCGTGATCGGCCCGCTGCTGGCCGCGCAGAAGGTCGGCCTCGACCTGATGTGGACCGGCCTGATCGCCGGCTCGCATTGCCTATGCTGGTCCACCGGCTGCGCGGAGGCGATGAGCGATGACGCTTCGCCGAGATCGGGCCCTATCTGGCGCTCATCCTGGTCGGCTTCCTGCCGAACGAGGTGTGGCGCGTGCTCGGCCTGGTGCTGGTGCGCGGCCTCGACGAGGACTCGCAGATCATCGTTTGGGTGAGGGCGGTGGCGACCGCGATGCTGGCGGGCGTGATGGCGCAGCTCGATCATCGACCACCGGCGGCGCGCTGGCCGCGATCCCGCTGTCCGTGCGGATTGGCGCCGCAGCGCTCGGCTTTGTCGCTTTCCTGGTCGGCGCGCCGCTCGGTGTTTGTCGGTGTGCTGGTCGGCGAAGTGCTGTTTCTCGCCGGCGCCTGGTGGTTCGGGCCTTAAACCACTGCACCTTCAGAACGCCGCCGCGAGCTTCAGCGCGTGGTCGGCCAGCACATCGGGCTTTTCCTTCTCGCTCGCGGGCGGCTTCATCGGCACGCCGGCCTTGCGCGGAATGACGTGGACGTGGAGGTGGAACACCACCTGGCCGCCGGCGTTCTCGTTGAACTGCTGCACCGTGACGCCGTCGGCGCCGAACACCTTCATCCCGGCCTTGGCGACCTTCTGCGCGATCTTGGCGACGGCGGCGAGGTCGTCGGGCTGAACGTCGAGTAGGTTGCGGGCGGGCGCCTTCGGCAGCACCAGCGTATGGCCGGGCGCGCGCGGCATGATGTCGAGGAAGGCGAGCACCTTGTCGTCCTCGTAGACCTTGTGACACGGCAGTTCGCCGCGCAGGATTTTCGCGAAGATGTTGTTGGGGTCGTAGCTCGGCATCGGCATTCTCCCAGCACTCAATCCTGTTCCTGGTCGGCCAAATCCTTGCGGAACGGGGCGGCCGCTGCAAGCTCCTCGCCGGCCGCCTCCACATAGGCGCGCTCGCGCGCGAGGTAGTCGGCGATCGCCCGCCGCAGGCCCGGATCGGCGATGTAATGGGCCGAATGGGTGGTGACCGGCAGGTAGCCGCGCGCCAGCTTGTGCTCGCCCTGGGCGCCGGCCTCGACGCGCGCGAGCTTGTTCGCGATCGCGAACTCGATGGCCTGGTAGTAGCAGATCTCGAAATGCAGGAACGGGTGGTGCTCGATCGCGCCCCAGTGGCGGCCGTAGAGCGCGTCCGAGCCGATGAAGTTGATGGCGCCGGCGATCCAGCGCCCGGCGCGCTTCGCCATGATCAGCACGATGCGGTCGGCCATGCGTCTGGCCGATCAGCGAATAGAACTGCGCGGGTGAGATAGGGCCGGCCCCATTTGCGCGAGCCGGTCTCCATGTAGAACTCGAAGAACGCATCCCAGACGTCTTCGGTCAGGTCGCTGCCGGTCAGCCAGTGCACCGTGATGCCGTGCGCCGAGCGCCGTCGCGGCGCTCGCGCGGATGGTCTTGCGCTTGCGCGACGAGAGCGCCTCGAGGAAAGCGTCGAAGGTGGCGTAGCCGTCGTTCTCCCAGTGGAACTGCTGGTCGGTGCGCTCGCAGGAAACCCTGTCGCGGCCGAGGAAGTCGCATTCCTGCTCCGGCATGAAGGTGACGTGGACGGATGAGGCCTCGTGCCGCCGGCACGAGTTCGATCAAGGCCGGCGGTCAGACGCGGCGCTGCACCGCGTCTGCGTTGCGCGCCTGGCCGCACCAGCAGACGTCGGCCGGTCGCCGGCGTGAACGGCACCGAGACCTGCAGCTTCGGGTAGTACTTGCCGCCGGCGCGCTCGTAGGCCTCGGCCCAGCCGCGGTCGAACACGTACTCGCCGTGCGAATGCGATTTCAGATAGCAGGGCACGGCGCCGAGCAGCGTCGCCGTCCGGGGCTTTCGGCGAGCAGGTGCTGGGGCTGCCAGCCGGTCCGCGCGGTGGCCGAGCCGGACGCCTCCAAGGCATAAAGAAAGTCGTATGAAATGAAATGGGTTATACGCGGTAGTCTTGAGAGTTTAGTTTCGGCTTGTCCGGAACGGCCGGATTGGCGCAGGCATCCCATGCTTCCGCGGCCACCTCGGCGATGGTCGGGATCACGCGCAGCCGCAGTTCAGGTTGGCTCATTGCGTCTATCGAAGCGGCGTAGACCTCCGGACGGTCCGGCAGCTCGCCATGGTGCTAGCCGTTCCGCGGCGCGGTCCGCAGCAGCAATTGGCGGCCGCGGCGCTGCTCTGGCAGACGCATGAGGCGTCTGTCGAAGCCGGTTCCGGCGACTGCCGCGCCAGCCGATGACGCTCCCGGCGTACACGGCATGACAGCCGAGTGGTGCGGGAGATCGCGGATTGGCAGACCGCGTCGCTGCGATGCCAGGTGATAGGGATGCGTCCGGTCACGATCCGGCAGCCGCGCGGGATCGGGTTGCAGCCGACGATAGGTGCAGGCGATCTGCTGCTGGCTGCTGCCATAGGCTTGATAGCCTCGCACGCGCTTGTCTTGCGCTTGGCGGCCGAAACCTCCTGGTGCTCGTAAGCCTGAGCGCCGCCGACGCGGTCGGTCTGGCCGGCATGGGCGGGACAGGAAGCAGCGCTGAGGGCCACGATGCCGGCGGCAACGGCGATGGACAGTCGCATGGGTCAAACTCCGTGATGGTTCGCAACGGCAACGCCGTGCGCCGCCTCGTAGTTTCGTTAAATCGGGCTCATCAGGGCCGGAAGCCCTCGAAAATCATCTGGTCGGCGTGCCGGGCGGCGCGGCGCTTCGGTCATCCGGCGTGCGCACCGTCCAGGTCAGCAGTGGCAGGCCGAGCACGTTGCGCGCGACAGCCGCGGCACCGGCGAAGGCAAGTCCGACACCCGATAGGCCAGGAATTGCAGCCGCGATGCGAGGGCCTGCAGCACGAACTTTGCGCCGGCCCCGGTCGTGAAACTGCGTTCGCGGCGTGCGGTCCGGCCGCATCCGACGAGCCCGCGCAGCAGCGCCGGGTGCGACGTCGCGAAGTGCCGTAATCTGGCCTGGATCGAACGACATCACCGCGACCGGACCCTTGTAGTCCTGCGAGCACCGTCCGCGGCGCGCTGCGGCAGGCGCAGGTCGCCATCAAACCGGCTCTTCAACTCGATCACCAGCGTGGCGCGCGCCCGCCACCAGCGCGCATAGCTCGCCGAGCGTCGAGCATGCGGTCCTTGGTGGCCTTGAACGCGACCCGCTTGAGTTCCGCCGCAGGCATCGCGTCGAGGCGGCCGGTGCCGTCGGTGAGGCGGCCGAGCGCATCGTCGTGGTGGACCATCGCCTCGCCGTCGGCGCTGATCTGGAGATCGCACTCGATCGCATAGTTGCCGGCGATCGCGGCTTCGAAGGCGGACGGCGTGTTTTCGATCACGCCGTTCGGCGGCGTCGTGCAGGCCCGCGATGTGCGACCGGTCGCGCGGTCAGCCAGTCCGGCATGATACGTCCAGCGCCCTAGTTGACACTTCGAACGCGCCCTCGACCTCGACAGCGGCATCGAGCGGCAGCGCGACACGCCGATGGTGGTGCGGGCGTGGCGGCCCTTGTCGCCGAACGCCGTGACCATCAGGTCGGACGCGCCGTTCATCACCTTGGGGCCATCGGCGAAGCCCGGCGCCGAATTGATGAAGCCGCCGAGCCGCACCACGCGGGCCACCTTGTCGAGATCGCCCAGCGCGGCTCTTGAGCTGCGCCAGCAGGTTGATGGCGCAGGCATGCGCCGCCTTGGCGCCGTCCTCGATCGAGACGCCGCCGCCAAGCTGGCCCTTGGCGACCAGCTTGCCTTCGATGTCGAAGCAAAGCTGGCCCGAAACCACCAGAAGCTTGCCGGTGCGCACGAAAGGCACGTAATTCGCGACCGGCGCAGCCGGGGTCGGCAGTTTGATCCCGAGATCCGCGAGCTTCTTTTCAACTGTTGCCGGCCATGCTGTTCTCCTTGACCAGCCGCCATATCGGTGGCGCGCGTCCGTCTTCAACGCTCACTATCGCCGTAGAACGCCCGCTGCGCCATGAGATCGCATCCAGCACGCTCATGACCGGCTTGTTTGGCGGCATGGGCATTGGCAAGCCGATCGCGCCGCTGGCAGCGCCGCGCGTTGCGGCGGATACGCGGCCCCGTAAGGTCGCCGCCGGGCGACTTGAGGAAATTCTCGTGAATTGCGCCCGCCTTTCTTGCGATGTGCTGGCCCAGCCTGTTCGCCGCGGCTTCGCCGCCAGCCGGCTCTGGCGCAGGGCAGCGCGGTCGCTGCTCGCCTCGCACCGGGCGGTCTACGATCTCAAGCTCGCCCAGTACGCGCGGCAAGAGGCCGATGAGCGCGGTGCAGCGGCCGCATTCTCTACGATTTCTCGGGCAGCCCGTGCGAGGGCTACGCGCTGCAATTCCGGCAGGTGTCGCGAGCTCGACAGCGGCGAGGGCAAGGTTTCGCTCAGCGATCTGCGCGCGACCACCTGGGAGGAGGGCAGCGGCGAAGCGGTTGCGCTTCCATTCGCAGAACTTCCTCGACGAGCGCTGCGCGACGCGGTCGACGGCCAGGCCGAGCGGCGTGAACAACGGCATGGCGTCAAGCTGACCCAGCCGTACGACAAGTCGTTCGATTATTCCGTCGAGGTGGTGTTTCCGACCGAGCACGTGCGCCGCATCATCGCCGCCGCGCGCGAAGGCAAGACCGTGCTACGAGGCTGTGGTCTACGACGGCTCCGAGAACGGCGAGAAGATCTACGACACGCTCACCGTCATCGGCAACGCGATCGCGCCGGACGAGCACGTGCCGAAGCGACGCTGCCAGCCAGCAGGCATTCGCGCTGGTCGCTGACGCGCTGGCCGGTCACGATCAGCTATTTCGACAAGGAGCAAGGAGAGGCGGTGAGCAACTGCCGATCTACTCCATCACCTTCGAGCTCTACGAGAACGGCGTGTCGCGCGCGCTGCTGCTCGACTACGGCGATTTCGTCGTCAGCGGCGAGATGACCCGACTCGAGATCAAGGACAGTCAAGCCCTGTCCGTGAAGGCCCTGTCCTGAACACCTTCCTCGTGAGGGCGGCTCCTCGCGCCGCGTCAAACGCCATCCTGGAACCGGCCTGCGCGCAATGCGTTGACGCCGACGCGCCCGCGCCGGACGGTCCCGCAATCGTGAACGGGTACGCTCGTCGTCGGTGCTAGGATTTGCGTCACGTTGGTCGCAGCGCGACGTGACCACGAGCCGTCGCTACGGCGTTGTCATATCGGTGCCGCGACTGTTTGAGCCGCTCACGGTTCGAGGAGGCACGACCATGGCCCAGGGTCACATTCTCATCGGTGCTGCCACCCGGCTTGACCACCTTTCGATCCGCCGCGTCGGCGCGGCCGATCTCATCGACGCGCTCAAGAAGGGTTGGCAGGATTTTTCCGCGATGCCCAGCCACGCGGTGTTTCTTTGCGTGATGTATCCGATCATCGGCATCATGCTCGCCGGGCTGACGCTCGGCTATGCGCTGTTGCCGTGGTTCTATCCGCTCGCCGCGGGCTTTGCATTGATCGGGCCGGTCGCCGCCATCGGCCTCTATGAGCTGTCGCGCCGGCGCGAAGCCGGCGTCGAGGTGGCGGCCGCGGACGCGCTCGATGTGCTGCATTCGCCTTCGATCGGCGCGATCGTGGCCTTAGGCGTTCTGCTGATGCTGCTGTTCCTGATCTGGGTCGCGACCGCGCATGCCATCTACGTGGCCAACTTCGGCTACGCGACGCCGACCTCGATCGGGCAATTCGTCTACGACATCCTGACGACGCAAGCCGGATGGATCGTGATCGTCATCGGCAATGGCGTGGCTTCCTGTTCGCGGTCGCCGCGCTGATCTTGAGCGTGGTGTCGTTTCCGCTGCTGCTCGACCGCGACGTCGGCGCCGCGGTCGCGCTGGCGACCTCGGTGCGCGCGGTGCTGGAGAATCCGGGCACCATGGCGCTGTGGGGCTTGATCGTCGCGGCGTTGCTGGTTTCTGGGCTCGCTGCCGATGTTTCTCGGCCTGCCGGTGGTGCTGCCGGTGCTGGGGCACGCGACCTGGCACCTCTATCGCAAGGTGGTCGAGCCCGATCCGACGCCGCGGCCGGAATACCAGCCGCGCCCCGCGGGTCCGCGCCACGCGGCGGATTTCCCCGCCGTGCTGTTCCCGTGGGCCAAAGAGGACCGGTAGACCATGATCCCGAACAAGCCTGCCCCGGACTAGGATTATTCCTCCTCGTCGAACGCCAGCCCCTTGACCACGGCCTCGTCGGCCGAAGCTGGCCGCGCACCCGGTCGATCGCGTGCTCGGCGGCGGCGCGCCGCGCGGCCGTGCGATCGACCAGATCGGCGGGGTCGGCCTCCTCGGCCGTCGGTCAGCGCGCTCGACGCCGATGCCGAGCAGGCGGATAGTGCGTGCCGTCGATCTCGCGCGCAAGCAGGTCGCGGCCGGCGGCGAAGATCTTGTCCGGCGAGCTGCGTCGGGCTCGCCGAGCGAGCGCGCGCGGGTGCGGATGCGGAAGTCGGCGGTCTTGAGCTTCAGCGTCACGGTCGAGCCGGCGAGCGCCTTCTCCTTCAGCCGCGTCGGACACCTCCTCCGTCAGCGCCCAGAGCAGCTTCTCCAGCGGCCGGAAGACGGCGATGTCGCGCTCGAACGTCGTTCTCGGCCGACACGCTCTTGGTCTCGCGCTCCGGCATCGACCTTGCGGTCGTCGATGCCGCGCGCGAGCCGCGCACAGGCCGCGGCCTTCGACGCCGTAGCGGCGCATCAGGTCGCGCTCGTCGGCGCGCTGCAGGTCGGCGATCAGTGCGGAAGCCGTCGCGTTGGCGAGCCGCGCCGCGCTCGACCTTGCCGACGCCGTAGATGAAGCCGACCGGCTTGTCGGCGCAGGAATGCCGCCGCCTCGTCGCTGCCGAGCACCGCAAAGCCGCGCGGCTTGTCGAGGTCGGAGGCGATCTTGGCGAGGAACTTGTTGGCCGGACAGCCCGATCGAGACGGTGATGCCGATGCTCGCGCTCGACGTCGGCGGCGAAGCGCGCCAGCGACCTTGGCCGGCGCTCATGCCGTGCAGCCGCTCGGTGCCGGTCAGATCGAGGAACGCCTCGTCGATCGAGAGCGGCTCGACCTGCGGCGTCAGCTCGAGCATCAGCTTGCGCACCTCGCGGCCGACGCGCGACGTATTTCGTCCATGTTCGGCCGGACGCACGACGGCGTGCGGGCAGAGCCGCGCGCCTCGAACATCGGCATCGCCGAGTGCACGCCGTAGGTGCGCGCGACGTAGCAGGCGGTCGACGACGACGCCGCGCTTGCCGCCGCCGACGATCAGCGGCTTGTCGGCGAGCGAGGGATCGTCGCGCTTCTCGATCGTGGCGTAGAACGCGTCGCAATCGACATGCGCGATGGTCGAGCGTGTCGAGCTCGCGCGTGGCGCAGCAGGCGCGGCGAGCCGCAGGCCGCGGCAGCGCGTCGCCTGCGCGCGGCGTCGGCGAGGCAGTCGCGGCAGAAGCGCGGCGCATCACGGCACGTCCCGCTCCCAGGCGCGCCGCCGAGCGCCTGCGCGCGCCGCGCTCGACCGTCGCCGGGTCGATGCCTCGGCATGCGTCGGCGAACGCGAGCAGCAGCGGCTCGTCGGCCAGCGACATGGTCGAGCACGCCGGCCAGGAAGCCGGGCTCGCGCGGCGGCCTTGCGAATCTCGGCCGGCCCGATGCCGGTCGCGGCGAGGAAGCGCGCCGAGCCGGTCCGGGTCGCTCGGCCAGGAAGGTGAGCGCCTGAATCGCCAGCGTTTCCGCCGCTTCCCGCGCTGATCGCAGGGCGCTTTCATGGCATCGCCGTTTGCCTTTCCGTAACGTATCGCGCACTAGCGTTTTACAACGATTATGCCCGATGCGCGCGCCGGGCGGCGACGGCTGCGCTTGCGGCGTCGGCGCCATGGCGGCTGGGGAAGGCGGAGGGCCGGATGGCCAAGACCGTCCTGATCGTGGAGGACAACGAGCTCAACATGAAGCTCTTCCACGACCTGTTGGAGGCGCACGGCTACCAGACCGTCGGCACCCGCAACGGCATCGAGGCGCTCGATCTCGCGCGCAAGCATCGGCCCGATCTGATCCTGATGGACATCCAGCTTGCCCGAAGTCTCCGGCCTCGAAGTCACCAAGTGGCTCAAGGACGATCCGGAGCTCAAGTCGCATCCCGGTCGTCGCCGTCACCGCCTTCGCCATGAAGGGCGACGAGGAGCGCATCCGCGAGGGCGGCTGCGAGGCCTATCTGTCGAAGCCGATCTCGGTCGGCAAGTTCATCGAGACGGTCCGTCATTTTCTCGGCAACGCCTGAGGAGTAGCGTAATGACTGCCCGCGTTCTCGTCGTCGACGACGTGCCGGCCAACGTGAAGCTGCTCGAAGCGCGGCTGTCGGCCGAATATTTCGACGTCACGACCGCGATGAGCGGCGCCGAGGCGCTGGCGATCTGCGAGCGCGCGCGAATGCGACATCGTGCTGCTCGACGTGATGATGCCGGACATGGACGGCTTCGAGGTCTGCCGCCGGCTCAAGGCCAATCCGGCGACGCATCACATTCCGGTGGTGATGGTGACGGCGCTCGACCAGCCGTCCGACCGCGTGCGCGGGCTCGAGGCCGGCGCCGACGATTTCCTCACCAAGCCGGTGTCCGACGTCGCGCTGATCGCGCGCGTGCGCTCGCTCGCGCGCCTGAAGATGATGACCGACGAGCTGCGCATGCGCGCGGTCACCTCGCGCGAGATCGGCATCAACGATCGCCGAGACGCGGCGCGATCGCCGAGACCGGGCGCAGCGGCCGCGTGCTGCTGGTCGACGACCGCGCGCTCGTCCTACGAGCGCATCGCCGGCGATGCTCGCCGCCGAGCACACCGTCGATGTCGAAGCCGAACCCGCAGCGAGGCGCTGTTCCACGCCGCCGAAGGCAACTACGACCTGCTGATCGTCTCGCTCGGCGCTGGAGAATTTCGACGGGCTGCGGCTGTGCAGCCAGGTCCGCTCGCTCGACCGCACCCGCAACGTGCCGATCCTGGCGATCGCCGAGGCCGACGACAACGCGCGGCTGCTGCGCGGGCTCGAGATCGGCGTGAACGACTATCTGGTGCGGCCGATCGACAAGAACGAGCTGCTGGCGCGCGTGCGCACGCAGATCCGCAAGCAAGCGCTACACCGAGCGGCTGCGCGACAATGTGCAGCATGTCGATCGAGATGGCGATCACCGACGCGCTCACCGGCCTGTACAATCGCCGCTACATGGAGAGCCATCTGTCGACGCTGGTCGAGCAGGCGGCGGCGCGCGGCAAGCCGCTCACCGCTGCTGGTGCTCGACATCGACTACTTCAAGGCGATCAACGACACCCACGGCCACGACGCCGGCGACGACGTGCTGCGCGAATTCGCCGTGCGGGTGCAAGCAAGTCGATCCGCGGCATCGATCTCGCCTGCCGCTACGGCGGCGAGGAATTCGTCATCGTGATGCCGGAGACCGACATGGCGGTCGCCACCATGGTGGCGGAGCGGCTGCGCCGGCGCATCGCGGGCGAGCCGTTCGCGATCCAGCAGGGCGCCAAGCGCGATCGAGGTGACGATCTCGATCGGGATCGCGGCGCTCGACGGCGCCGACGACACCGCCGCGCGCGATCCTCAAGCGCGCCGACCAGGCGCTCTATCGCGCCAAGCGCGACGGCCGCAATCGCGTGGTGGCCGACGCGGCGTGACGGCCTGGCGCGAGTCCCTGCAGGACATACCTCAAGCCCCGCGCTTGACCCCATTTTTGCCGCCACATTTTGCGCGCGGCTTCGCGCCGCGCGCGCGTCAACCATAACGATTTAGGTTGACGCGGGATTGCCCGGAAATCCGGCGTTTATCATGGGTTTGAACGTTGCGTTCCAACGCGCGCCAGCGGCTAGCGTGAAGCCGAAGCGGCAAGCGCGACACCAGCCGAGCTTGATGTCGGGTCTCAGGCAGCGACGCTTCCTCTCCGAAATAGCCCTACGGAATGCTCAGGTCCGCCGCATCTCCTGAGTCCGTGGGGTTCGGCCGGCCGGGAGCGGTGCGAGTGGCCTCCTCATGACACCGCTCCCGGCCGGCCACCTTTCTCTTCCGCCGCGACCATTTCCTTTCGCCGCGATCCTCTCATCGAAAAACAGAAAGGGCGCCGCAAGGCGCCCTTGTCGTGACGGCGTTCGCGCCGATTACTTGATCTTCGATTCGCGGAATTCGACGTGCTTCTTGGCGACCGGATCGTATTTCTTCTTGACGAGCTTGTCGGTCATGGTGCGCGAATTCTTCTTGGTCACGTAATAGAAGCCGGTGTCGGCGCTCGACACGAGCTTGACCTTGATGGTGGTGGCCTTGGCCATGGCGAACCTCGACGGTGGAAATCGTGTTGGCGGCGGAACCTAGCGGTCTGGCGCGCCGAAAGTCAAGAAAATCCGGCCCTTCGCCGATAACAGGTCCCGGACCCGAACTTCTTGCCCAGCATCGTGATAGAACGGCAACGGCAGGTCGTGGCCGAAGCCCGCTTGCGATCCGGGCCTGCAGTTCGTCCAGCACGATCTCGGTGATGGTCGGCAGGTCGACTGGCTCCTTGTGGTCGCCATCGGCAGCCAGACCAGTTCGACCAGTTCGGCTTCCGGGCCGACCTTGCCGTCGACCCGATGCGCGATCGCGCTGGCGTCGGCGGTAAAGAAGCGCGTGTCGAAGCGGCGCGGGCGGCGGGGCGGCGTGATCGCGCGCACGATGAAATGCAGCTGCCGAGATCGGGAAGGACTTTGGCCTCGGCGAACTTCGACCAAGGGCCGCTCGGCGCCGTCGGGGCCTCGTCGGCCGCCTTGGCCGAGCAGCAGGCCGGTCTCCTCGAAGGTCTCGCGGATCGCGGCGAGCGCAAGCGCGCGCGCCTTGCGCCGCGCTCGGCCGCTGCACGCTGCGCATCAGCTCTGCCGGCGTCCGGATGCAGCGGCGTGCCGACGGGCATCTGCCGGTCGCCCGGCTCGATGCGGCCGCCGGGAAACACGAACTTGCCGGGCATGAATTTCATGCCCGCGTGGCGCTGGCCGAGCAGCACCTTCGGCGCCGGGCCGGAGCGGTCGACCAGGATCAGCGTCGCGGCATCGCGCGGCTGCAGGTTCGGGTGGCTCTGGTCGCGCTCGGTCTTGGTGAGGCGCTCGGAGCAGGTTGTCGTTCATCGGCGCTTGCGATGATTGCGCTTTTCGCGTTCGGGACCGGCGCTTGCCGGGCGCGTCGCCCGGACGCGCCGATGCGTTGCGCGCCCGTCATGAGCGCCCTTCGGACAGAAGCTCGAATCGCAGCGCGCCGGCGACCGGCGCCGCCTCGACCAGCTTGACGGTGACGCGGTCGCCGAGCCGATAGGTCTCGCCGGTGTGGTTGCCGATCAGCGCGTGGCGCGCCTCGTCGTAGCGGAAATAGTCGTCGCCGATGGTGCGCGCCGGGATGAAGCCGTCGGCGCCGGTCTCGTCGAGCTTGACGAACAGGCCGGCGCGCGTGACGCCGGTGATGCGGCCCTCGAAGGTCGCGCCGATGCGGTCGGCGAGGAAATGCGCGATCAGCCGGTCGACGGTCTCGCGCTCGGCCTTCATGGCGCGCCGCTCGGCGGCCGAGATGCTGCGCCGCGATCTCGGTCAGCGACGCATGGTCCTGCGCCTCGGGCAGGCCGTCGGCGCCGAAGTTGCTGCGCGCGGATCAGCGCGCGATGCACGATCAGGTCGGCGTAGCGGCGGATCGGCGAGGTGAAGTGCGCATAGCGGCGCAGGTTGAGCCCGAAGTGGCCGTAGTTCTCGGCCGCATATTCGGCCTGCGCCTGGCGTGCGCAGCACCACCTCGTTGACCAGCTGCTCGTGCTCGCTGCCCTTGACCCGCGCAGGATCTGGTTGAAGTGCTCGGGCCGCAGCGCGCCGGCCCTTGGCGCAGCGAGATGTCGAGCGTCGCGAGGAATTCGCGCAGCGCTTCGAGCTTCTCCGGCGACGGCTCGTCGTGCACGCGATAGATCAGCGGCAGCGCGCGCTGCTCCAGCGTCTCGGCCGCCGCCACGTTGGCGAGGATCATGAACTCCTCGATCAGCCGGTGCGCGTCGAGCCGCTGCGGCGTGATCGACGCGATCGACCGTGCCGTCGGGCTTCAGCAGGATCTTGCGCTCGGGCAGATCGAGATCGAGCGGCTGGCGCTCGTGCGCGCTCGCGCTTGAGCGCCGCATAGGCGGCATAGAGCGGCTCGAGCACGCGCTCGAGCAGGGGGCCGGTGGTCTCGTCGGCGCGCCGTCGATCGCGGCCTGCGCCTGCGCGTAATGGAGCTTGGCGGCCGAGCGCATCAGCACGCGATGGAAGCGTGTGCGGCGCTTGCGGCCGTCGGCGCCGATCGACCATGCGCACCGCGAGCGCCGCGCGGTCCTCGTTGCGGGCGCAGCGAGCACAGATCGTTGGAGATGCGCTCCGGCAGCATCGGCACGACGCGGTCGGGGAAATAGACCGAGTTGCCGCGCACCAGCGCCTCGCGGTCGAGCGCCGAGCCGGGCGTCACGTAGTGCGCGACGTCGGCGATGGCGACCGTGACGATGAAGCCGCCGGGATTGTTCGGATCGGTGTCGGCTTCGGCGTGGACCGCGTCGTCGTGGTCCTTGGCGTCGGTCGGATCGATGGTGACGAGCGGCAGCTTGCGCCAGTCCTCGCGGCCGGCTCGCGTCCGCGGGCCGCGCGGCCTCGGCCTCGGCCAGCGCCGCGCGGGAAGACATGCGGGATGTCGTGCGCGTGGATCGCGATCAGGCTGACCGCGCGCTCGCTCTTGAGCGAGCCGAGCCGCTCCTTCACGCGCGCGGTCGGCAGCCCGAAGCCGCCCTGGCGGCTCGACGCTCGACCGCGACCAGATCGCCGTCCTGGGCGTCCTGGCGGCGTCGCGCGCGGAATCGCGAGCTCGCGGCCGAGCTGCTTCTTGTCGATCGGCACGAGCCGCCCGCCGCCGTTCGGCAGCGCGCGGAAGATGCCGAGCTGACGCTGGCTTGGCGCGGTCGAGCACCTTGATGACGCGGCCGCTGTGGCGGATCGCCGTCCTCGCCTCGCCGGTCTCCTCGATGCGCAGCAGCGCGCGGTCGCCGACGCCGGCGATTTCGTCCGGGCCGCGCCTGGCGCGGGACGTGGATGCGGATGTGCGGCGGCGGCGCCGTGCGTCCTCGTCCCATTCGGTCGGGACGGCGATCAGCTCGCCGTCGCGCGTCGCGGCTCGGTGATGTCGGCGAGCACGACCGAGGGCAGGGTGCCGGCGTGATGCAGCTTCTTGCGCCGGCTGCTCGACCGTGCCTTCGTCGGCGAGCTCGCGCAGCATGCGCTTGAGCGTCGGCGCGGTCGGCGTTCTTCAGGCCGAAGGCGCGCGCGATCTCGCGCATGCCGACCTTGCCCGTGTGCGTCGCCGATGAAGGCGAGGAGGTCGTCGCGTGGAGGGAGACGGCGTGGCTTGAGGCTGGCGTCGTGACAATGAAATTCATGCGCCGAAAGGCGCTCTCCGATGTTGGATACTTAGGGCTGCGCGGTCGCCTTGCCAGCGCGTCACTCGGCGGCAGGCGGGCTCTTCGGTCTTGCGGGCAGCCTTCTTGGCGGCGGCTTGCGGCGCGCGCTTCTTTTCGGCTTGCCGGCCGGCAGCTTGGCCGCTGGCGCGCTTGGCGGCGTGCGGCCTGTTTGCGGCCGGGCGCCTTGCGCCGCGCGCGTCGGGCCTGCCGCCGCGTCGTCTCGGCGCGCGCGTCGATCAGGGCCGACGGCCTCGTCGAGCGTGATCGTCTCCGGCGTCTTGTCGCCCGGCAGATCGTGGCGTTGATGCCGTTGTGGCTCACGTAGGGCCCGTAGCGGCCGTTCTTGACCACGATCGGCCCGCCCCGTTGCGGATGCTCGCCGAGCGCGCGGCCGGGATCGGCGCCGAAGCGGCGGCCCTTGCCGGGGTTGGCGCGTCTTCTCGGCGATCAGCGTCACCGCGCGGTTGAGGCCGATGGTGAGCACGTCGTCGCCGGCTCGAGGTTGGCGTAGGTCTTGCCGTGCTGCACGTAGGGGCCGAAGCGGCCGATGCCGGCCAGGATCGGCTCGCCGTCCTCCGGGATGCTTGCCGACCTCGCGCGGCAGCGAGCAGCAGCTTGAGCGCGCGTCTCGAGCGTCGATGTCGTCGGGCGACCAGCCCTTCGGCAGGCCGGCGCGCTTCGGCTTCTCGTCCGTGTCCTTGGTGGCTTCGCCGAGCTGCAGATAGGGGCCGAAGCGGCCGGCTCGCAGCGTGACGTCGAGGCCGGTCTCCGGGTCCTTGCCGAGCACCTTGTCGGCATGCCGCCGCCGTTGCCGTCCGGTCGCCGGCGAGCTGGCGGGTGTAGCGGCACTCCGGATAGTTCGAGCAGCCGATGAAGGCGCCGAACGTGCCGAGCTTCAGCGACGAGCCGGCCGTTGCCGCAGGTCGGGCAGTGGCGCGGATCGGTGCCGTCCTTGCGCGGCGGGAAGAGATGCGGCGCGAGCATCTCGTCGAGCGCGTCGAGCACCTCGCGTGATGCGCAGATCCTTGATCTCGTCGACCGCGCCGATGAAGTCGCGCCAGAAGTCGCGCAGCACCTCGCGCCAGTCGACCTCGTTGTTGGAGATGCGGTCGAGCTGCTCCTCCAGGCCGGCGGTGAAGTCGTATTCGACGTAGCGGGCGAAGAAGTTCTCCAGGAAGGCGACGACGCACGCGGCCCTTGTCCTCGGGGTACGAGCCGCTTCTTGTCGAGCCGCACATAGTTGCGGTCCTTCAGCACCTGCAGGATCGACGCGTAGGTCGAGGGCCGGCCGATGCCGAGCTCTTCCATGCGCTTGACCAGCGAGGCTTCCGAATAGCGCGGCGGCGGCTCGGTGAAATGCTGGGTGGCGGCGATCGCGCGCTTGTCGAGCGCGCTCGCCGTCGCTCATCGCGGGCAGGCGGCGTGACTTCGTCGTCGTCCGGCGTCGTCGTCCTGGCCTTCCTGATAGAGCGTCAGGAAGCCGTCGAACTTGATCACCGTGCCGGTGGCGCGCAGGTCGAGCAGTGCGCGCGCCGACCTTGGCGGCGATGTCGACGGTGGTGCGCTCGAGCTCGGCGGATTCCATCTGGCTCGCCATCGTGCGCAGCCAGATCAGCTCGTAGAGCTTGGCCTGGTCGGAATCGAGGATATTTGGCGACGTCGCGCGGGCGGCGGGCGACGTCGGTCGGGCGGATCGCTTCGTGCGCTTCCTGCGCGTTCTTGGCCTTGGTCTGGTAGTGCGCGCGGCGCGTCCGGCACGTAGTCGCTTGCCGTAGTCCGGCCGATCACGCTGCGCGATCGCGGTGATCGCCTCGGGCGCGATCTGCACGCCGTCGGTGCGCATATAGGTGATGAGGCCGACGGTCTCGCCGCCGATGTCGATGCCTTCATAGAGCCGCTGCGCGACCCGCATCGTGTGCGCGGGCGCGAAGCCGAGCTTGCGGCTCGCCTCCTGCTGCAGGGTCGAGGTGGTGAAGGGCGGCGGCGGGATTGCGCTTGGCGGGCTTCGCCTCGACCGAGGCGACGCGAAAACTGCGCGGTCTCGAGCGTCGCGCTTGAAGGCTTCGGCCTCGGCGCCGGAGCCGATGTCGAGGCGCTGGATCTTCTTGCCGTCGGCGCCGACGAGGCGCGCTTCGAAGGTCTCGTTGCGCGGCGTCGCGAGCGTCGCGACCAGCGACCAGTATTCGCGCGCGACGAATTTCTCGATCTCGAGCTCGCGGTCGCAGACGAGCCGCAGCGCGACCGACTGCACGCGGCCGGCCGAGCGCGCGCCGGGCAGCTTGCGCCACAGCACCGGCGAGAGCGTGAAGCCGACCAGATAGTCGAGCGCGCGGCGCGCCAGATAGGCATCGACCAGCGCGCCGTCGATCTGCGCGCGGATGCTTCATCGCCTCGGTGACCGCCTGCTTGGTGATGGCGTTGAACACCACGCGCTCGATCTTCTGGTCCTTCAGCGCCTTCTTTTCCTTCAGCACCTCGCAGCACGTGCCAGGAGATCGCCTCGCCCTCGCGGTCCGGGTCGGTGGCGAGGATCAGCTTGTCGGCGCCCTTGACGGCCCGGGCGATGTCGGTGAGGCGCTTCTGCGCCTTGGCGTCGACCTCCCAGATCATGTGGAAATCGGCGTTCGGGATCGACCGAGCCGTTCTTGGCCGGCAGGTCGCGGACATGGCCGAAGGAGGCCAGCACCTCGTAGCCGGGGCCCAGATACTTGTTGATCGTCTTGGCCTTGGCGGGCGATTCGACAACGACGATGTTCATGAAATCCCATAGGTTATCTGACTTTTGCGGTGCGATTTGCGGCGCTGTCGGCGGCTCCGAGTCGGCGCGGAACATGGGGAAGGCAAGCCTGCCCTGTCAAATCGTGAAGGCCAAGACCGGCCGTTTTAGGGGCTTCCGACCGGCGTCCGGCGCATGGCTCGGGACACCAACTGCAAGATGCATATCGAAGATCATTCTCCTTCTAGCTATGCTGTGCCGTCAACTTTGGCGCCGCGCCAAACCGAGCGTTGATCCCGGCATGAAGAAGCTCGCGGCACGTACAGCAGCGAGACCAGGCCGCCGCCGTGGCGCTCCAGCCGTCCGGCGAGCTCGAGCTCCAGCAGCACCGTGCGCACGATCGCCGGGCGGCGCCCGACAGCCGGACCAGATCGTCGATGCTGACCGGCGTCGGGCCCGAGCAGCGCCGACGATGCGCGCGCGCTCGTCGGCGTCGGGCTCGGCACGGCGGCGGCGCGCGTCCGGCTCCTCGGCGCGGCAGGTCGCGGCGTCTGGCCCAGGATCGGCTGCAGCACCGCGAGCACGTCGGCGGCCTCGGTCACCAGTGTCGCGCCCTGCTTGAGCAGGCCGTTGGTGCCTTCGGCGCGCGGATCGAGCGGCGAGCCCGGCACGGCGAACACCTCGCGGCCCTGTTCGAGCGCGAAGCGCGCGGTGATCAGCGAGCCGGAGCGCTGCGCGGCCTCGACGATCACGACGCCGAGCGACAGGCCGGAGATCAGCCGGTTGCGGCGCGGGAAATCGCGGCGCGCGCGGCTCCCAGCCGAGCGGCATTTCGGAGATCGCGGCGCCGTTCGGCGAGGAGCGCGTCGAGCAAGCCCGACGTGCTCGGGCGGATAGATGCGGTCGTGGCCGCCGGCGAGCACCGCGACGGTGCCGGTCGGCGAGGCTCGCGCGATGCGCGGCGGCGTCGATGCCGCGCGCCAGCCCCGAGACGATCGACGAAGCCGGCCTCGCCGAGGTCGCGCGCGCATGCCGCTCGGCGAATTTCGATGCCGGCGGCGGACGCGTTGCGCGAGCCGACGATCGCGACCATCGGGCGCGGCGAGCGCGGCGGGCTTGCCGCGCACGGCGAGCAGCGGCGGCGCGATCGTCGATCTGCGCAGCCGCGGCGGATAGTCGGGCTCGCCGATGCGCGACCAAGGTGACGCCGAGCTCGCGCGGCCGCCTCAAGCTCGCGCTCGGCATCGGCGCGCGGACAGATCCGCGCGGGCGCGGCGGCGCCGCCGCGGCGCGCGAGATCGGGCAGCGCCTCGAGCGCTGCGCGGGCGCTGCCGAAGTGATTGAGCAGCGCGCGGAAGGTGCGCGGCCCGACATTGTCGCTGCGGATCAGCCGCAGCCAGTCGAGCCGCTGCTCGTCGGTCAGGCGAACGCCGGTCTCGATTGCATTCCTCGCCACGCCGTCCCCCGTTCGGGCGAGCATGCCGCGACTGCGCGGCCGATGACAACCGAGGATTGCTGATGCCTAACCGGCGCCGCCGATCTTGCCCTCGGTGCCGGCCAGCAGCCGCGCGATGTTGGCGCGGTGCATGACGAAGAGCAGCACGCGTCAGCAGCAGGAACAGCAGCGCTCGGCGTGCGCGCCGATGAGCCAGAGCAACAGCGGCGGCATGACCGCGCTGGCGATCAGCGCCGGCGAGCGAGGAATAGCGCGTCAGCGCGGCGACCGCGAGCCAGATCACGGCCGAAGACGAGCGGCGACCGGCCAGGCGAGCGCGAGCAGCACGCCGATATAGGTCGCGACGCCCTTGCCGCCCTTGAAGCTGCAGCCAGACCGGGAACAGGTGGCCGAGGAACGCGCCGAGCCCGGCGACCAGTGCCGCGTCGCGTGCCGCCGAGCCATGTCATCACCAGCACCGCGACCGTGCCCTTGAGCATGTCGCCGAGCAGCGTCGCGGCGGCGAGGCCCTTGCGGCCGGTGCGCAGCACGTTGGTGGCGCCGATATTGCCCGAGCCGATGGAGCGGATGTCGCTGCGTGCCGGCGAGCCGCGTGAAGATCAGGCCGAACGGGATCGAGCCGAGCAGATAGCCGACCAGAAGCGCGCGATCGCGAAGGGCAGGGCGAGTCCCCTGCCAATGGCCGAGCGAGCCTATCACACGTATTCGAACACCGTGCGTCCGGCAACGATGGTGCGCACCACGCGGCCCTGCAGGCGCGCCTCGTCGAACGGCGTGTTCTTGCACTTCGACTTCAGCTCGTCGCGGTCGAGCACCCAGGGCACGTCGATATCGATCACGATCACGTCGGCGGGGCTGCCGGGCCTGCAGCGTGCCGCCGGGCAGGCCGAGCAATTCGGCCGGCCGCGTCGACATCGCCTTGAGCAGCGTCATCGAGCTTCATCTCGCCGTTGTGCACGAGGCGCAGCGCCGCCGGCAGCATGGTCTCGAGGCCGATCGCGCCCGGCGCCGCCTCGGCGAACGGCAGGCGCTTGGTCTCGACGTCCTGCGGATTGTGGTCCGACATCACCGACGTCGATCAGGCCGTCGACTCGAGCGCCTCGACCAGCGCGACGCGGTCCTCCTCGGCGCGCAGCGGCGGCGACAGCTTGAAGAAGGTGCGATAGGAGCCGATGTCGATCTCGTTCAGCGTGAGATGATTGATCGAGGCCGACGGCGGTGACGGCAGGCCGGCCTCCTTGGCGCGCCGCAGCACGGCGAGCGATTCCGCGCAGGTGATCGAGGCCGCGTGGTAGCGCCGCGCGGTCAGCGCGACGAGGCGCAGGTCGCGCTCCAGCATGACGGTCTCGGCGGCCTTCGGAATGCCGAACAGGCCGAGCCGCGCGGCGAACTCGCCCTCGTTCATCACGCCGTCGCCGACCAGGTTGGGGTCCTCGGTGTGGTGCACGATCAGCGCGTCGAAGTCGCGCGCGTAGGTCAGCGCGCGGCGCATCACCTGCGCGTTGGTGACGCTCTTGCGCGCCGTCGGTGAAGGCGACCGCGCCGGCGGCCTTGAGCAGGCCGATCTCGGTCATCTCCTCGCCCTTGAGGCCCTTGGTCAGCGCCGCCATCGGCTGGACGTGCACGATCGCGGTGTCGCGCGCGCGGCGCAGCACGAAGTCGACGATCGCCGGATCGTCGATCACCGGGCGGGTGTCGGGCTGGCAGACGATGGTGGTGACGCCGCCGGCGGCCGCCGCCTGGCTCGCGGAGGCGAGCGTCTCGCGATACTCGGCGCCGGGCTCGCCGACGAAGGCGCGCATGTCGATCAGGCCGGGCGCGACGACCTTGCCGCGGCAATCGACGACCTCGGTGCCTTCCGGCACGCCGGCCGCGTCGATGCCGCGCTTGGCCTCGCGGATCACGCCGTCGGCGATCAGCAGGTCGCCGGGAAAATCGAGGTCGCGCGACGGATCGACGATCCGGGCGTTGGCGAGCAGGATCGGGCGGCGGTCGGACAGCATCAGTTGGTTCCCAGCAGACGACACGAGCCGCAGTTGGCGAGCGCGTACGCGATATGCGAAGCGCTACGCATTCGGCAATTGCGCGACAGCGCTTCGAGCACCGCCATGCGCACCGCGACGCCCATCTCGACCTGCTCGCGGATCAGCGATTGCGCGCCGTCGGCGACGTCGAGTCGATCTCGACGCCGCGGTTCATCGGCCCGGGATGCATCACCAGCGCGTCGGGCTTGGCGTAGGCGAGCTTCTTCTGGTCGAGGCCGAAATAGTGGAAGATACTCCTGCGTCGAGGGCACGAACGAGCCGTTCATGCGCTCGCGCTGCAGCCGCAGCATCATCACGATGTCGGCGCCGTTCAGGCCCTCGCGCATGTCGCGCGAGACCTCGACGCCGAAGCGCTCGATGCCGGGCGGCAGCAGGGTCGAGGGCGCGACCACGCGCACGCGCGCGCCCAGCGTGTTGAGCAGGATGATGTTGGAGCGCGCGACGCGCGAATGCAGGATGTCGCCGCAGATCGTGACGGTCAGGCCCTCGATGCGGCCCTTGTTGCGGCGGATGGTGAGCGCGTCGAGCAGCGCCTGGGTCGGATGCTCGTGCGCGCCGTCGCCGGCATTGATCACCGAGCAGTCGACCTTCTGCGCCAGCAGCTCGACCGCGCCGGACGCGTGATGGCGCACCACCAGGATGTCGGGATGCATGGCGTTGAGCGTCATCGCGGTGTCGATCAGCGTCTCGCCCTTGCGCATCGAGGACGAGTGCCGACCGACATGTTCATCACGTCGGCGCCGAGCCGCTTGCCGGCGAGCTCGAACGAGGACTGGGTGCGGGTCGAGGCCTCGAAGAACAGGTTGATCAGGGTGCGGCCGCGCAGCGACGTGGGCTTTTTCTCGATCTGGCGGTTGAGCTCGACGAATTCCTCGGCGAGGTCGAGCAGGCCGATGATCTCGTCGCGCGAAAGCCCTTCGATCCCCAGCAGGTGACGGCGGCTGAGGACGAACGTGGACTTCTGGGCGATGTTCATTAAAGCGACCCCTATAGGCGGAGTCGGGCGGCCGCGGCAAGGCCGCACGGCGCGCCGGTCCACAGCCGATGGCGGCGTGGTAGGTTGCGCGGCAGGGGAACCCGATGACGGCAGCCGCGCTTCGACACCCACGACGGTGTTCAACCAGTCGCCGCCCTTCGAGGACGTCGATCTGTTCGCGCGCGACCGGCCGCTGCAGGATGCGGTCGCGGCCAACGGGGCGGGCGGCGAGGCTGCGGCGCTGTCGGCCTTCGGGCGGCACTGGGGCACGGCCGCGATGTTCGAGCAGGCGCGGCTCGCCAACGAGAACCCGCCGAAGCTGAGACCTTCGACACCAAGGGCTTCCGCCGCGACAGGTCGAGTTCCATCCGGCCTATCACCGCTTCATGGCCGAGAGCATCGCGGCCGGCCTGCATGCCTCGACCTGGAAGGCCGACGCGACGAGCGCGCCGGCGCCGGCCGAGGTCGCGCGCGCGGCGCGCTACTACATGGTGGCGCAGGTCGAGAACGGGCACATGTGCCCGATCACCATGACGCGCGCCTGCGGTCGGCGCGCTCGCGGCCGAGCCGGCGCTGCTCGCAAGCTGATGCCGAAGATCCTATCGCGGCACTACGACCCGTTGCTTCAGCCCTGGCGGGAGAAGATCGGCATCACGCTCGGCATGGGCATGACCGAGAAGCAGGGCGGCACCGACGTGCGCGCCAACACCACGAGCGCCGAGCCGGCGGGCGACGGCTACCGCATCACCGGCCACAAATGGTTCATGTCGGCGCCGATGTGCGACGCGTTCCTGGTGCTGGCGCAGGCGCCGGGCGGGCTGACCTGCTTCCTGATGCCGCGCTTCCGGCCGGACGGCGGCAGTCAACGGGCTGCGCTTCCAGCGGCTCAAGGACAAGCTCGGCAACCGCTCGAACGCCTCGTCCGAGGTCGAGTTCGTCGACGCCTTCGCCTGGCGCGTCGGCGAGGAGGGCGCGCGGCGTGCGCACCATCATCGAGATGGTGCAGCTGACGCGCCTCGACTGCGTGATCTCGTCGGCCGGCATGATGCGCATGGCGCTGGCGCAGGCGCTGCACCATGCGCGCCATCGCACCGTGTTCCGAAGCCGCTCGCCGACCAGCCGATGATGCGCACGGTGCTCGCCGACATGGCGCTCGAGGTCGAGGGCGCGATCGCGCTGATGATGCGGCTGTGCCGCTCGTTCGATCTTGCCGGACGCGAGCCGCGGAGGCGGCGCGCGCGCGGCTGCTCACGCCGGCGGTGAAATACTGGGTCTGCAAGACCGCGCCGGGCTTCATCTACGAGGCGATGGAGTGCCTCGGCGGCAACGGCTACGTCGAGGAGGCGTGCTGGCGCGGCTTTATCGCGAGGCGCCGGTCAACGCGATCTGGGAAGGCTCGGGCAACGTGATGTGCCTCGACGTGCTGCGCGCCGCGGGCCGCGACGCTGAGGCTACGCGTGGCACGCTCACCGGGTTGGCGCACGAAGCCCAGGGCCTGCCGGGCGCAGCCGAGGCGGCCGACGAGATCGGGAAAATCCTCACCGATCCGGCGGCTGAGGCAACCGCTCGCGTCGCGGTCGAACGGCTGGCGCAGCTCGCTGCAGCCGCGGCGCTGCAAGGCTACGCGCCGCGTGTGGCCGAGCTGTTCGCGCGCACGCGCCTCGCCGCACGACGCGGCGGCAGTTACGGAACCAGCGCGCTCGACGCCGGCGACGTCGCACTGCTGCTCGACCGCGCGCTGCCCGAATAGCGATCGGCAGAATTTCGCCGCATTCGCTCACGGCATCGTGTCCGGATGGGTGGCGTTTGGCGGCCATGATCCCTGTTTTCGCCGGAACCAGGCCATGCAGCCGGCGTTGACGGTACGAACTCGCGGCCAACAGGCACGCGGGGCGTGGGCGGTTGCCGCCCGAAGCGAAGCAAACTCGAGGAGACTGCCATGAAGACCCTGATCAGGCCCGCCGTCGTGTTGGGCGTTGCCGGCGCTCTGGCGCTTGGTTCGATGACCGCGTCCGAAGCGCGCTCCCGCCCGTGGGTCGCCGCGGGCATTGGCTTGGCGGCAGGTGCGGCGATCGCCGGCGCGGCCGTTGCGGCCAACAGCGGCTACTACGGCGGGTATTACGGCGGCTACGGCGGCTACGGATACGACGCTTATGCGTATGATCCGGGCTACGCCTACGGCTCCAGCTATGGGTATGCGCCAGCTCCGGTCTACAGCGCGCCGGTCTACGCCGCGCCGACCTACAGCTATCCGTATTCGGACAACTATCGCTACAGCCCGAACTACGGCGGCTACAACAGCAACTACACGGGTCCGTTGCGTGAACGCACGCTGCAGGGCCGCGACTACTAATCAGCCATCGAACGACAGCGAATGGGCGGCCGGCGAAAGCCGGCCGTTCATTTTTTCAAATGTTGCAGGCGATCGAGCGCGCCTTGCAGGATGAAGGCCGCGGCGTGCTGGTCGATCACCGCGGCGCGTTTCTTGCGGCTGACGTCGGCCTCGATCAATTCGCGTTCGACCGCGACGGTGGAGAGCCGCTCGTCCCACAGCGCGATCGGCAGCGGCGTGAGCTTGCCCAGATTGCGCGCAAAGGCGCGGGCCGATTGCGCCCGCGGCCCTTCGCTGCCGTCCATGTTGAGCGGCAATCCCAGCACAAAGCCGACGCAGCCGCGTTCGCCTGCAAGCGCAAGCAGGCGCTTGGCGTCGGCCGAGAACGTCGTGCGAGCGATGGTCTCGACCCCGGTCGCGAGGCGGCGGTCGGCATCCGAGGTCGCGACCCCAATGGTCTTGCTGCCGAGATCGAGGCCGATCAGCACGCCGCGCGGCGGCAGCGGCAGTTCGGAGACATTCAGGATCGCTGCGGGCATGCGCTCAATGTCGGGCCGATTATCCACCGCGTCAAACCACGGAGCCTGTTGATCGGCGCCCGCTGCAATCTATAACAGGCCGATGGCTCAAGACATCGACATGCGCCAGTTCGCGCGCAGCGCCGGTCCGACGTTGACCTTCGCGGCCCGCAGCGTGGTGTTCAACAAGGGCGATGCCGGCAACTGCATGTATATCGTGCAATCCGGCGTCGTCGAGATGGTGCTGGGCGACAAGGTGATCGAGACCGTGGGTGCGAACGAGGTGCTCGGCTTCATGTCCATGGTCGATGGCGCGCCGCGCAGCTCGACCGCGCGTGTGAAAGAAACCTGCGAGCTGTCGGTGATCGACGCGCGCACGTTCCGATTCATGGTGGATGAAGTGCCGAACTTCGCTCAATACATCATGAGCGCGATGGCCCGTCGCATTCGCGGCATGGGCCAGGTGATGAAGTAACGATCAATCAGGGCGCCGCGAAGCGGATGCGGGTGCCCCAGGGGTCGGCGCTCTCGATGGCGTCGCCGCTGGCCTTGATCGGGGCGTGCGCCGCCTTTAGGCGCGTGCCGACAGCGTCGAGTTCGCTCTGATCCGCGGTCTCGATCGAAAACCAAGCGAGGCCTGTGCGATCGGGATCGCGCAGGCCGGCGCGCTCGCTGTGCCAGACGTTGGCGCCGACGTGGTGGTGATAGCCGCCCGACGACATGAAGGTCGCGCCGCCGCGGCGCCGCGTCAGGTCGAGACCGACCGCGCCGCGATAGAACTCCTCGGCCCTGTCGACGTCGCCGACCCGCAGATGGATGTGCCCGATGCGCAAGCCCTCGGGCGCCGCCGGATAACTGGCGTTCGCCGGGTCGACCTCGCGCAGGATCGCCTCGACGTCGAGTTGCTTGGTCGGCATCACGATCAGTCCGTCCTCGCGCTGCCAGCGTTCGCGCGGCCGGTCGTTGTAGACCTCGATGCCGTTGCCCTCGGGGTCGTCCAGGTAAAACGCCTCGCTGACGCCGTGGTCGGACGCACCGCTGATCGGCACGCGGTTCCGTCCGATGTGATGGATCCAACGCGCGTGGTCGGCCCGCGTCGGCATCAGGAACGCGGTGTGGTAAAGGCCGGCGGTCGCCGGATCGTCGGGCTTGGCGTCCGGCCGGTGCTCGATCTCGATCAGCGTCACGCCGCCGGTGCCGAGCCGCGCCTTGCGGTCGCTGCGCTCCTGCACCGTCAGCCCCAGGAGATCGCGATAGTAAGTGGTCAGCCGCTCGAGGTCGCGCGCGATCAGGCCGATGCCGCCAATGCGCAGCGGCGTACGGCTGGCGAAGGTGGGCGTGGCGGATGGATTGGGCGCATCCATAGCTGTCTATATCGGCTGAACTCTGCAGCAATTCAACCGCCTTCATAAGCCCTCTTTGGTGTGAGAAGGCTGGCTCTGGCAATCGCGAATGCGGCGCGCCAATGCGCGGTGCTATAGCGGATTGCATTCGCAGCGCAGCCCAAAGGATCGGACCATGTGGCCGGATCATCGCTTGATGGACTTGTTCAAGATCGAGCATCCGATCGTGCTGGCGCCGATGGCGGGCGCGATGGATGTCGAGCTTGCCGTTGCGGTCGCGCAAGGCGGCGGCCTCGGCTCCCTGCCGTGCGCGATGCTCACGCCTGAGCGCTTGCGCGAGCAGGTCGCGCAATTCCGTGCGCGTGCCGGCAAGCCGGTCAACGTCAACTTTCTTCTGCCACACGCCGCCGGTGCCCAACAACGCGCGCGAGCACGCCTGGCGCGAACGGCTCAAGCCCTATTACGTCGAGCTTGCGGTCGATCCGGCCGCGCCTATTCCAAACAGCAACCGCGCCCCGTTCGACATAGCCTTCTGCGAGGTGGTCGAAGACATCAAGCCCGAGATCGTCAGCTTTCATTTCGGATTGCCCGAGGCGCCGCTGCTGCGCCGCGTCAAAGACGCCGGCTGTCGCGTCATCAGCTCGGCCACGACGGTCGCGGAGGCGCGCTGGCTTGCCGAGCGCGGCGTCGACGCGGTGATCGCCCAGGGCGTCGAGGCCGGCGGCCATCGCGGCATGTTCTTAGGCGACGACCTGGCAAGCCAGGTCGGCACCTTCGCGCTGGTTCCGCAGATCGTCGATGCGGTGCCGCTGCCGGTGATCGCCTCGGGCGCGGTCAGCGACGCGCGCGGCATCGCGGCGGCGTTCATGCTCGGCGCCGCCGGCGTGCAGGTCGGCAGCGCCTATCTGCATTGTCCGGAATCGAAGATTTCGGCGCCGCACCGCGAAGCCCTGCAGCGCTCGACCGACGACGGCACCGTCCTCACCAACGTCATCACCGGGCGGCCGGCGCGCGGCATCCGCAACCGCGTGATCCGTGAGGTCGGGCCGATCAGCGCGATCGCGCCGGATTTTCCGCTTGCGACCGGCGCGCTGCTGCCGCTGCGCGCCAAGGCCGAGGCGGCGGGCTCGGGCGACTTCTCGCCGCTGTGGTCTGGCCAGGCGGCGGCCTTGGGCCGCGCCATGCCGGCGCGCGGGTTGACGGCGAAGCTCGCCGCGGACGCGCAGGCGCTGATGGCCGGATGGCCGGGTAGGGCAGGGGCTGGTCGCCAACGGTCGATGTTGCCGGGGCCCGCCGGGCTTTGCTATAGCCGCCTGCGAACCTAGCCAGAGCCCGCCAAGAGCCGTCCATGTCCGTTGATGCCGACACCGTCCGCCGCATCGCCCATCTGGCGCGGATGGCGGTTGCCGAGGACGAGGTCGAGCCGCTGCGCGGCGAGCTCAACGCCATCCTGGCCTTCGTCGAGCAATTGTCCGAGGTCGACGTCGCGGGCGTCGAGCCAATGACCTCGGTGACGCCGATGGCGATGAAGAAGCGTCCCGACGTGGTCACCGACGGTGGCGACGCCGACGCGGTGCTGCGCAACGCGCCGGCCCGCGAAGGCAATTATTTTGTTGTTCCGAAGGTGGTGGAGTAGCGGACGGAGTCTCCGATAATGCCAGGGCCGAACAGCCGGAACGGATAGCGACGATGTGCCTAGCCTGCCAGGAGATGGAGCTCTACTACGCCTATCTCGACGCGCTCGAGGAAGAAAAGCGCAAGGCGCAGCCGTGGCAGTGCGAGGTGACGCTGATCCCGCGAGCGCGATGACGCGACGCCGGCCGGCGCCGCCGCGACGCAGCCCGCCGAGGTCGCGGTGAAGTCCGGCAAGATCGCGGCGAAGCCCGGCTTCGTGTGCGACGATCCGGAATGAACGAACTGATTGCGCTCACGCTCGCCGACGCGCGCGCGGGCCTGAAAACCAAAGAAATTCTCCGCCGTCGAGCTGGCCGACGCGCACAGTGCCGCAATCGAGAAGGCGCGCGCGCTCAACGCCTATGTGCTGGAGACGCCGGAGCGGGCGCTGCGCGATGGCGAAGGCGTCGCGACGCGCGCATCGTCAAGGGCGACGCCGGTCCGCTCGAAGGCATCCCGCTCGCCGTCAAGGACATGTTCTGCACCGAGGGCGTGCGCACCACCGCCTGCTCGCACATCCTCGACAATTTCGTGCCGACCTACGAGTTCGACGGTGACGGCGAACCTGTGGCGCGACGGCGCGGTCCTGCTCGGCAAGACCAACAACGACGAATTCGCCATGGGCTCCTCGAACGAGACCTCGTTCATGGGACCGGTGATCTCGCCGTGGCGACGCAAGGGCGCGAACACGCCGCTGGTGCCGGGCGGCTCGTCGGGCGGCTCGGCAGCGGCGGTCGCGGCGCATCTGTGCGCTCGGCGCAACCGGCACCGACACCGGCGGCTCGATCCGCCAGCCCGCGGCGTTCACCGGCATCGTCGGCCTCAAGCCGACCTACGGCCGCTGCTCGCGCTGGGGGATCGTCGCGTTCGCGTCCTCGCTCGACCAGGCCGGGCCGTTCGCGCGCACGGTGCGCGACGCCGCGATCCTGCTGCGCTCGATGGCCGGCCACGATGCCAAGGACACGACCTCGGCCGATGTGCCGGTGCCGGACTACGAGGCCGCGATCGGCCAGTCGGTGAAGGGCATGAAGATCGGCATCCCGAAGGAGTACCGGGTCGACGGCATGTCGCCCGAGATCGAGAAGCTCTGGGAGCAGGGGCGGGCGTGGCTGAAAGCGGCCGGCGCCGAGCTCGTCGAGGTGTCGCTGCCGCACACCAAATACGCGCTGCCGGCCTATTACATCGTCAACGCCGGCCGAGGCCTCGTCCAATCTCGCGCGCTACGACGGCGTGCGCTACGGGCTGCGCGTGCCCGGCCGCGACGTCACCGGCATGTACGAGAAGACCCGCGCCGACGGCTTCGGCAAGGAGGTGCGCCGGCGCATCATGATCGGCACCTATGTGCTGTCGGCCGGCTACTACGACGCCTATTACGTGCGGGCGCAGAAGGTCCGCACGCTGATCAAGCAGGACTTCGAGGACTGCTTTCAGCAGCGGCATCGACGCCATGCTGACGCCGGCGACGCCGTCGGCCGCCTTCGGCATCGGCGAGAAGGGCCAGGCCGATCCGATCGAGATGTATCTCAACGACGTGTTCACGGTGACGGTGAACATGGCGGGCCTGCCGGGCATTGCGGTGCCGGCGGGCCTCGACGCGCAGGGCCTGCCGCTCGGCTTGCAGCTGATCGGCCGGCCGTTCGACGAGGCGACGCTGTTCTCGCTCGGCCAGGTGATCGAGGACGCCGCCGGGCGGTTTTCGCCGGAGCCCTGGTGGGCGTGAACGTGACTCCCGCGGCGTTCAAGCGCAGCCTGGCGCAGGCGGTTCCGCCCAAGGCGCTGTCGGCCGCGCTTCACGGCCTATGGTGGGCCGGCAAAGGCGACTGGGACAAGGCGCACCGCGCCGTCATGGACGAGCCGTCGCGCGAGGCGGCGCTGGTCCATGCCTATCTGCACCGGCGCGAGGGCGACGACGGCAACGCCGGCTATTGGTACCGCAAGGCGCGGCAAAAGCCCGCAACCGGGCCGATCGAGGACGAATGGCAGGCAATCGCCCGCACTTTGCTCCAGGAACCCGGCCGTTAACCACATTGTGGCCGGATGGAACGCGTAAACCATTCTTGGTGAATGAGTTTTTTGCTGTTGACGAAATCGCGCGGCGGCGCCGATAAGAGTCGTTAAGAGGGCGTTAAGACCCTCTAGGGGGCCGGTTCGGGACCCCTGGGGGTTGCGTATTGACCCGGCGAAGACCGCTCGTTCGGACGGTTGCGTCCGCCGTTGCGCTCGCGATGTGCCTCGCGGGCTGCGGCTCTTTTGGCACACGCGACGCGCCGCTCAATCTACCGATCGACGGCAAGGCCGAGGACGCGTTCGCGGCCGGCCGCACCAATCCGACCGAAGCCGACGACGTGCTTGTCGGACTCGCCCTTTCCGGCGGCGGCACCCGCGCGGCGGCGTTTTCGTTCGGCGTATTGCAGGAGCTTGACCGGACGCGGATGTCGAGCCGCACCGGCACGCATTCGCTGCTCGACCGCGTGGCGTTCGTGTCAGGCGTGTCCGGCGGCTCGGTGCTGACCGCCTATTACGGCCTCAAGAAGCGCGCTGCGCTCGACGACTTCCGCGAGCGCTTCCTGCTGCGCAACGCCGAGGAAAACCTCTCGACCAGCATCGACGGCATCAACCTGGTCAAAGCGCTGGGCGGCGGCGTCAACGACGCCAGCAAGTTCTCCGGCTGGCTGAGCAAGAACCTCTACGACGGCGCAACCTTCGCGGATTTCCGCAAGACGCCGGGACCACGCATCTGGATCAACGCCTCCGACATCTACAACCGCACCGCCTTCGTGTTCGGCGAGGCGGCGTTCATCGCGCTGTGCAGCGATCTCGCGCAATATCCGGTGGCCGACGCGGTCGCGGCCTCGGCCGCGGTGCCGATCGTGTTTACCCCGGTGGTGATCAAGGCGTATCCGCGGCAATGCGTCGACAAGCCGCCGGAATGGGTCGAGCGTGCGCGCACCGACCCGAACGCCGCGCCGATGCTCAAGCATTTTGCCGACGCGCTGTACCGCTATCACGAGGGCTCGGTCGCCTACGTCAAGCTGCTGGACGGCGGGCTGGTCGATAACTTCGGCCTGTCGGGCTTCACCATCGCGCGGCTGTCGGCACGCCAGCCGTTCGAGCCGATGTCGCCCGAGCAGGCGGTCAAGCTTCGCAAGATGATCGTCATCATCGTCGACGCCGGCCGCGGACCGGCCGGCGACTGGGTCAAGACCGTGGAGGGGCCAACCGGCACCGAACTGGTGATGGCGGCGGCCGATACCGCGGTCGCGGCCAGCGTCAACGCCGGCTTCACGGCGTTCGATCGCACCATGCGCGACTGGCAGGCCGAGCTGATCCGTTGGCGCTGCGGGCTGTCGCCCGAGCTGCGCAAGCGCGCGCGGGCGCCGGAGAACTGGAATTGCCGCGACCTCAAGATCACCGTCAACCGCGTCGCCTTCGATCAGCTCGGTGGCGAGCGCGCCAAGGCGCTCAACGCCGTGGACACGCGCTTCAAGCTGCCGGCCGACCAGGTCGATTTCGTGATCGAGGCCGGCCACGACGCGCTGCGCGCCAATCCGGTGTTCCAGGACTTTCTCGGCATCGGCCGGCGGCGGCCGAACCTGCCGCGCAAGCCAGAAAGCGTTCCGGTCGCGGTCGCACCGGTCGAAGATGTGCCTATGCCGGGGCCGCCGGCCACGGCGTTCACCGACGGGCGCAACCCGGCGCGCTGACGCGCCTGCACCACGACAATCGTCAGGGCCGCTCCAGGCCCGCGGCCTTGATAGCACCATCGGCTGCGGGCGCTGCCAGAAACCGCGCCAGCGCTTTCGCACCGTCCGGGTTCGTGGCGTTGGCGTGCACGCCGGTCGCAAACACCGTGATGCGCTGAATGTCCTTCGGCAACGGCCCGACATAGTCGATGCCCTTGATGTGGACCAGCTCGCTCACCTGCTGGAACCCGATCTCGCAATCGCCGGCGGCCACGATGGTGCCGATGGTGCCGCCGGAGGGCACGCTGCGAAACTTGGCCTTGATCTCGGCCGCGATCCCCATGCGCTCGACCAGCCCGGCCATGTACACGCCGCTCGGCCCGCTGGTGTAGCCGACGGTTTTGGCCGCGAGCAGGGTTTTCTTCAGCGCCTCGGCCGAGCTGATGTCGGGCTTCGGCGCGCCGGCGCGCACCGCGACGCCGATGCCCGACTTGGCGATATCGAGGCGCGAGCCGGCCGCGATCTTGCCTTGCTTGATCAGTTCGTCGAGCTCGGTGCTGGATACGATGATCAGGTCGTGCACCTCGCCCTGCGGAATCCGCTTCATGATCTCGACGGTGCCGGCCCAGGTGGTCGTGACCTGCTGATCGCTGGCGCGCTCGAACTGCGGCACCAGCACCAGATAGGCCTCCTTGGTCGCGATCGAGGAGAGGACTTTGACTTCGCCTGCCATGACGTCACCCGAGTTCCATGCCGCGCTTCTTGTAGGCCGGTGCGGCGGCCGGCGCAGTGATGAACTTGACCAGCGCCTTGGCGGCTTCACTCTCCTTGGCGCCGGCGACGATGCCGCTTGCGAAGGTGGTGTAGCGCTGCACCGCCTCCGGCAACGGACCGACATAGTCGACGCCCGGGAAGTGCGACAGTTCGCTGACCTGCTGGACGCCGATCTCAGCTTCGCCGCTGGCGATGAGTGTGCCGACGAACACGCCGGTCGGGGTCTGCTTGAGCTTGTCCTTGACCTGATCGGCGATGCCGAGCTTCTCGAACAGGCTGACGATGTAGATGCCGCTCGGCCCGGTCGAATAGCCGATCGACCGGGCGGACAGCATGGTCTGCTTCAGCGCCTCGACCGATGAGATGTCGGGCTTGCGCGCGCCGGCCTTGACCCCGATGCCGACGCCTGACTTGGCGAGGTCGACCCGGGAGCCCGCCGCGAGCTTGCCGCTTTTGAGATATTCGTCGATCGAGCCGCTCGACATGATCAGCATGTCGTAGCTCTCGCCGTCGGCGAGGCGCTTGTTGGCGCCGAGCGTGCCGGTGAACACGGTCGTGACCTTGTGGCCGGTGGCCTGCTCGAATTGCGGCACCAATTCCTTGTAGGCGTCCTCGGTCGCCTGCGTGGACAGCACCTTGATCTCGGCTGAGTGAGCCGCGCCGGCGAGCAGCAGCAAACCGGCGCCGGCGGCAAGCAACCTCGATGTCATGTCAGCCCCCTGTGATGGCGCGTTCAGTCTAGGCGCGGCGCGCCTCAGCGGTAAGCCCGTTCATTCATTGACCTTGATGTTGGCGCGCTTGATCACCGGCTCCCAGCGCTCTTTCTCGACCTTCAGATGCGCGGCGAGTTCGGCCGATGTCGAACCCACGATGGTGAGGCCGAGCTTGTCGAGCCGCTCCTTGATCGCGGGCTCGGCCAGCACTGCCACCGTGTCGGCCTGGATCTTCTGGATCACCGCGGTCGGGGTCTTGCTTGGCGCTACGAAGGCAAACCACGACGAGGAATTGTAACCGGGCACGCCGGCTTCGGCGATGGTCGGGATGTCGGGCGCGGCCTGCGCCCGGGTCGCGGCGGTGATCGCCAAGGCGCGGACCTGTCCGTTCTGCGCCAGCGGCAGGCCTGAGGCCATCACCGCAAAGCTCATGTCGGTGCGGCCCGCGATCAGGTCGGTCAGCGCCGGCGACGCGCCGCGATAGGGCACGTGGGTGAGATCGACGCCGGCCAGATGCTTGAACAGCTCGCCCGCCATGTGCGGCGAGCTGCCGTGGCCGGGCGTGCCGAAGGTGAGCTTGCCGGGGTTGGCCTTGGCGAAGGCGATCAGCTCGCCGACCGAGCGGAACGGCGACGACGACGGCACGATCATCAGGTTGGGGAACAGGCAGATCAGCGTCACCGGCGCGAAGTCGACGGCCGGGTCGTAATTGATCGAGGCGAACAGATATTGGTTCACCACCAGGCCGGCGGCGGTGATGTAGAGGGTGTGGCCGTCGGGCTCGGCGCGGGCGACGAACTCGGAGGCGATGTTGCCGCCGGCGCCGGGCTTGTTCTCGACCACCACCTGCTGGCCCCAGACTTCCGAAAGCCGCGCGCCGACGATGCGGGCCACGCTGTCGATGCCGCCGCCGGGCGTGAACGGCACCACCAGGCGGACGAAGCGCGTCGGCCAGGCCGGTTGCGCCAATGCCGGTTGCGCCAGCGCCAAGTGTGGCAGCAGCGCCGGAGCGGCGAGCAGGCCGAGCGCCTGGCGGCGGGTGATCATGGTGAGCCTCTCGGCGATTGCAGCGCGAGCCGCCGAGGCTATAGCGGCGCGCCAGCGCGGACAATCGGCGGTGCCCTTGACGCGCGCGACCGCCGGCGCGATGGGAAGGTCATGAACGCCAAGTCCTCGACCAAGTCCTCGACCCAGCCCTCGAAGCTCATTCGCGGCGAAACCGGCGACTGGGAGGTCGTGATCGGCATGGAGGTGCATGCCCAGGTCACCTCGCAGGCCAAGCTGTTCTCCGGCGCCTCGACCGAATTCGGCGGCGCGCCCAACAGCGCACGTCTCGCTGGTCGATGCCGCGATGCCCGGCATGCTGCCGGTGATCAACGAGGAATGCGTGCGGCAGGCGGTGCGCACCGGGCTCGGGCTGAACGCCAAGATCAACCTGAAATCGGTGTTCGACCGGAAGAACTATTTCTATCCCGACCTGCCGCAGGGCTATCAGATCAGCCAGTACAAGTCAGCCGATCGTGGGCGAGGGCGAGGTCGAGGTCGACATGCCCGACGGCGAGACCGTCACCGTCGGCATCGAGCGGCTGCATCTCGAGCAGGACGCCGGCAAGTCGCTGCACGACCAGCATCCGACGATGTCGCTACGTCGATCTCAACCGCTCCGGCGTCGCGCTGATGGAGATCGTGTCGAAGCCGGACATCCGCTCGGCCGAGCAGGCGCAGGCCTATCGTCGCGAAGCTGCGCTCGATCCTGCGCTATCTCGGCACCTGCGACGGCGACATGGAGAAGGGCAGCCTGCGCGCCGACGTCAACGTGTCGGTGCGCAAGCCGGGCGCGCCGCTCGGCACGCGCTGCGAGATCAAGAACATGAACTCGATCCGCTTCATCGGCCAGGCGATCGAGCACGAGGCGCGGCGCCAGATCGAGATCATCGAGGACGGCGGCACGATCGAGCAGGAGACGCGGCTGTTCGATCCCGACAAGGGCGAGACGCGCTCGATGCGCACGCAAGGAGGAGGCGCACGACTATCGCTATTTCCCCGATCCGGACCTGCTGCCGCTCGAATTCGACGCAGGCCTAGGTCGACGCGCTGAAGGCGCATCTGCCGGAACTGCCGGACGAGAAGAAGGCGCGGTTCGTGCGCGAGCACGGCCTGTCGGCCTACGACGCCGACGTGCTGGTGGCCGAGCGCGCGACCGCCGACTTTTTCGAGACGGTGGCCAAGGGGCGCGACGCCAAGAGCGCGGCGAACTGGGTGATCAACGAGCTGACCGGCCGCCTCAACAAGGAAGGCAAGGACATCGCGCACTCGCCCGGTCGGCGCGGCGCAGCTCGGCGCGATCCTCGACCTGATCGCCGACGGCACGATCTCCGGCAAGATCGCCAAGGACCTGTTCGAGATCGTCTGGAGCGAGGGCGGCGACCCGCGCGCGATCGTCGAGCAGCGCGGCATGAAGCAGGTCACCGACCTGGGCGCGATCGAGAAGGTCGTCGACGAGATCATCGCCGGCAATCCCGACAAGGTCGCGCGATGCGAAGACCAATCCGAAGGCGATCGGCTGGTTCGTCGGCCAGGTGATGAAGGCGTCCGGCGGCAAGGCCAATCCGCAGGCGGTCAACGACGCTGCTCAAGAGCAAGCTCGGTCTCTGAGCGCCGCGCCCGCGGTCTGCCACGCGCGACGAATTTTTGCGTTTTTGCCGTCGCGAGTGTCGCGCGCCGAGCGCGCGCGGACGAATCAGACGGCGCCGATTTGCGCGCTTTTGACCGAATCCGCGTTGGCGCGAAGCATCGAATGACGTTCTGTGGAAAAAAATTTTTGAGCGGGCAAATCCGTCACGGGTCACCGGCACTTGTGCACCGCGCGCCGCTGTGCGCATCGCCGTTGCGATCGAATTTGGATGCGTGGCGGCGAGCCGCAAACCCGCGAAAAGCCAAGGTTTATCGGGGTTTTTGGCGGGTCGCGAAATTCTCGCGCGCGAGCGAGCAACTGCGTTCGATCGTGCAAGCCGCGCACATCGCACGTCTCGAACCCAGCGCCAATCGAACGATTTTTGCGCGCGCATACACTCTCCGTTAAGCGGAGTCGGTGTTTTTTTCATCGCGCTGGTGTAATCGGAGTGCAGTGCAGGTCGATTCGCGACTGCACTGTTCCGACATCGCCACATATCGTGGCTAGGAGGGCAGCAAATGGCGAAGAGAAGGAAGAAAGCGGCGAAGAAGACGGCGAAGCGCAGGAAGAAGAAGTAGCCTACGCCGAATTCGATCTTCGGCTTTCACGCTGAAGGTTACGTCATACGGTCCGGTGAGCGTCATGGATCGGTTTGCGCAGAGCGATTGATCCTTAGACCAACCGGCATCGACAGACGGCAGAGGGCGTCGACGGGACTGGAAGTCTCGTCGACGCCCTCGGTGCGTTTGGCGTCAGGCGTGTCAGGCAAGCGTGTCAGGCGGTGCCCTTCAGGCAGCCGCTCATGAACTTGTTGTGGGCGGCGCGGCCGCTCACCTTCTTGGCGGTCTTCTCTTCGTTCCACTTCGCGGCGCAGTCCTTCATCTTCTGCTGCTGCGGTGTGAGCGGCTTGGCCACCTTCTCGGTCTTGGCCTTTTCAGTCTTGGGTTTCGCAGTCTTGGCTTTCTCGGTCGTGGTGGCCTGCGCATAGGCGGAGGCGACCGGAGCCGCGATCAGCGCGACGGCCGTGGCCGCCACCAGCAAACGCTTCAACATGATGAACTCCCCTTGGGCTGCAATTGCGGCGCGGCGCGATTGCCCCGATCGCGGACGGCCGAATACAGCCTACGATTGTTCAGCGGCGGACGGAAGGCGGCTTGACCTGCGCGCCGGTTGGTTTTGTCCCGGTCTTCCGCGGTTGCGCCAGACCGCGCGAATCTGCCGTTTGCTGGTCTCGCCGTCCCGGCGTTGCGCCGGCGCCGTCCGGCTTCACCAGGGCACGATCGGCAGGCCCGGGATCAGCTGCGCGTGCGGCGAGGGCGAACGCGGGCCCGTGTCGGCGATCATCGTGGCATCGGCCCCCCCGGGAAGCGTTTGGGGCTGGTGACGCCACGCGCGCCGACAAGCGCGAACGGCTGCGGCGTTGGTTAGCACAAGCGCAACGGCGAAGGTTAGCGGGTCGTCACCGCGCAGCAACAAGCTCGCAGCCGCAGCGGTTTGCGTTGTTAACGGTCCGTTGCGGCAATAGCGCGACGTCGAGCCGTTCACCTGTGATTTATCGCGACCCTTAAACCACTGTTCAAATTTTAATCCGATGATCCGCGCATCAGACCGGGGATACCGGTGGAGCGGCAGGCGCGACGCACGGATGAACGGGCGCGCGCACAGGGGGAGCCACGATGACTGATTTGCAAGGACAGGAACTGATCACGCCTGAGGCGATGTTCGAGCTCGGCATGATGCATGCAAGCGGACGCGAGGTCCCGGTCGATCTCATCACCGCGCACAAGTGGTTCAACATCGCGGCCATGAACGGCCACGCCGAGGCGGCGCAGCTTCGCCGCGAGGTCGCGGCCGAGATGACGGACGCCGAGATCGGGCAGGCGCAGCGCGCCGCGCGCGACTGGCTCAAGGCGCATCCGGAATTGACCGCTGACGCCGGTCGCTTCGCTCCGCGCGGCGGCTTGATCAGGAGTCTAGGAACCAGGAGTCAGGAGCCAGGAGTTAGGGATCAGCTATTGGCTTGGTCCTGACTTCCTGACTCCTGGCTCCTGAACTCCCGAATTCCTGACTCCTGAATTCCTGACTCCTGGTAGATATCGGCCCCGACGGAGAGGTGGCCGAGTGGCTGAAGGCGGCGGTTTGCTAAACCGTTATACGGCTAACCCCGTATCATGGGTTCGAATCCCATCCTCTCCGCCACGCCGCCGCGGAACATCCGATCGATGAATTGCAAGCAACGGCGCGCCGCGAAAAGCCGCGGGCCAGCCGGCGGTTCGTCCGGCGCCACCGATGCGCTGTTCAAGCAGGCACTGCGGCACCACCAGCTCGGCCAGTGGTTCGAAGCCGAGGCGGCGTGCCGCACCATCCTCGAGCGCGATCCGAAGCACCTCGGCGGTCTGCACATGCTCGGCGTGCTGGCGCAGAGCCGCGGCGCGCACGACGAGGCGGCGGCGCGCTTTCGCAGCGTGATTGCGCTGAAGCCCGACATCGCCGCGGTCCACTATGGTCTCGGCCGCGCGCTTGCCGAAGCCGGGTGGATCGAGGACGCGGTCGCCGCGTTCGAACGGGCGCGCGCGCTCGACGCCGCTCATAACGCGGCCGGACCGCAACCGGACTACGCGCGGACCTATCTCAACCTCGGCAATCTCGCCATGGAGCGCGGCCAGCCTGCCGAGGCCGCCGGCCTTTACCAGCGCGCGCTGTCGCTCAAGCCGGATTTTGCCGATGCGCACAACAACCTCGGTGCGGCGCTGCTGGCGCAGGGCAAGTCCGGCGAGGCCTCGGCGCAGTTTGTCCGGGCGCTCGAGCTTGCGCCGGAGCTGATCGATCTGTTCGCAAACCTCGCCGGCACGCTCTACCGGCTCAATCCGGCGCTGGACGAAGCGGTCAAGCGCGCGGCCGCGGCCTGGCCGACGCTATTGCCGGAGCGCGAGCTGCTGGGCACCGGCGGCATGGCCGCGATCGCCGACGACGTGCTGCTGCGGCGGGTGCTCGAGCTGATCACCGTTCGTGACATGGACTTGGAACGCTTCCTCACCGCGCTGCGCGGCGCTCTGCTGACGCGCGCCATGACGGAAGACGGTCAAGCGGACGGCGTGTTGCGGCTTGGCTGTACCTTGGCGCGGCAATGCTTCATCAACGAATATGTCTTTGCGGCCGGTGCCGATGAACAAGCCAAGGCCGGCTCGCTCAGGCATCGGCTGAGTGACGCGCTCGCCGCCGGCCGCGAGGCGCCGGCGCTCTGGCTCGTCGCCATCGCGTGCTACGGCCCGCTCCATGATCTCGCCGACCCGCAAGCGCTGCTCGCTCGCGCCTGGCCGGAGCCGGTGGCGGCGCTGCTGACCCAGCAGGTCCGTGAGGTTTTCGCCGAGCGGCAGCAGCGCGACGAGATCGCCCGGCTGACTCCGATCAACGATGACACGTCGCGCAAGGTCCGCGAGCAATACGAGGAAAATCCCTATCCGCGCTGGGTGGTCGCTCCTGCCGGCGTGTCGCCGCTGAGCCTGGAGCAGCACGTCCGCTGGAAATTTCCGACGGCGCCGATCCGTGCGCCGGGCGGCGGCGCCGACATCCTGATCGCGGGCTGCGGCAGCGGCCAGAATTCCATCGGAGTGGCGCGCAACATCGCGGCGCGCCGGGTGCTGGCGGTCGACCTCAGTCTCGCGAGCCTGAGCTACGCGCAGCGCAAGACCCGCGAGCTCGGCCTGAGCAACGTCGAATACGCGCAGGCCGACATTCTGGCGCTGGGATCGCTCGGCCGGAGTTTCGATCTGGTCGACGCCAGCGGCGTTCTGCACCATCTCGCCGATCCGATGGCGGGCTGGCGCATTCTGCATGCGCTGGTGCGGCCGGGCGGGTTCATGCGGATCGGGCTCTACAGCGAGCTGGCGCGGCGCGATGTGGTCGCCGCGCAGCGGCTGGCGGCCGAACGCGGCTATCGCCCGGTGCCCGACGACATCCGCCGCTTGCGGCACGAGCTGATGGAGACGCCGCTCCGCACCATCGCCAAGTTCCATGATTTCTTCAGCATGAGCGAATGCCGCGATCTGCTGATGCATGTGCAGGAGCATCGCCACACGATTGCAGACATCAGATCGTTCGTGCGCAGTCAGAATCTCGGCTTCATCGGCTTCGAGCTCGATGGCGCCCGCCAGCAGGCTTACCGCGTGGCGTTCCCGCAGGATCCGTCGATGACCAATCTGGATCATTGGCAGGCGTTCGAGACCGAGCATCCGGACGCCTTTGCGGGCATGTACCAGTTCTGGCTTCAGCGCGGCTAGATCGGGATGACGTCTTCTCGTCGAATCGTGATTCCGAATGCCGCGATGTTTTTGTTCCACGTGCAGTGAATTTCATCGGCTTCGAACTCGATGGCGCGACGAGACAAGCAATCGAACTCCCGATGATCGAACGACGACGAATTGGCCGCTGACGCGCGTCCGAATCGGAACCGCTGGCGACGTTTTTCGGCCCTGGACCGGTTCTGGATTGGCGGAACCGACGCCGACACGGCCGGTTCCCGACGGCTTCCGAGCGGCTCCCACACGCGCCGCGCGATGATCGGATTCGGTGCATTTGGGGCCCGCCCGGGCTACGGCGCCGCGTCGTCAATGCCGTGTCCTGGCCGGGAATTGCCTGCGATTTCTGCTATTTGCGCGGGCCTGGGATGTCGCGCAGCGGTTGTTCACAGGCTGCGTGCCTTTCGGGCAACACCCGTTGAAAATCAGGCGTTTGGGCCTGTGGGAAGGGGTCATTGGTCGTTGCCTGACAAGTCGCATCGGCTAAGGTGCGCGTGCGACGGAGGGGGCATCCCTAGGTCGTCCCGTCTGGAATCCCGAGTGGGTATGGGTTTCTGGGTGGTTCGGGGAGATACGGGGACATTCCAGGGGTGCGATAGCACCGAGGAGACCGAACCCTCCCACCGAAGTGAAACACGGAGGAACAACAATGAAGATGGTGAAAAGTCTTCTCCTCGGCTCCGCGGCAGGACTCGTTGCGGTGGGAGGGGCACAGGCAGCCGATCTTCCCGTTAAGGCCAAACCGGTCGAATACGTGAAGGTTTGCAGCCTGTACGGCGCTGGGTACTACTACATCCCCGGCACCGACATCTGCATGCATCTTGGCGGCTATGTCCGTCAGGAGTGGGGCTATCTTTACGGCGAAAACCTGACCGCCGGCCCATGGGTCAGCTCGTCGATGCAGAACACCCGCATCAACGGCACCCGTGACCTGGTGTGGCGCACCCGCGCCTACATCACGCAAGAGACCCGCCAGCAGACCGCGTATGGTACGCTGCGGACCTACCTCAACATCGGCATCAACGGCAACAACAGCTCCGACTTCAGTGCCAACCGCGCGTTCATCCAGATCGCGGGGTTCACGGTCGGTCTGGCGTCGTCGTACTTCGACCACTACTCGGTGGCGGCAATCGCCTACCTGGTGGATCAGTCGAGCGACACCGGTGACGGTGGCCAGCGTGTGTTCGCCTACACTGCCCAGCTCGGCAACGGCATCTCCGCCTCGCTCTCGGTCGAAGAGCCGGAAGCCAAGCGGGCGGGCGTGTGGAACACCGCGCTCGGCGGTCACCACCCGTCCGACCGCGTTGGGCAGTCACTGAGCACCCGGACGCAGGCCCTTGCAAGATCCAGGGCAAGTCGGCCTGGCCTGACATCGTGGGCAACATCCGCATCGACGGCGCATGGGGCAGTGCGCAGGTGATGGGCGTGGTGAAGCAAGTCCAGGCTGGCTATTACGGGACCACCATCGACAGGGTCTCTGAATAACGGCTACCCGTCCGACACGTGGGGCTGGGCGGTTGGCGGCGGCATCAAGATCAACCGCCGTTCATCGGGCCCGGCGATTACTTCGCCGCGCAAGCCGCGTACACGGAAGGTGCCGTCCGCTACATCTCCAACACCAACGGCGGTTCCGGCGTCGCGTCCTTCTCGGGCGGTGGCTCGGGTATCGCCGGCGCAACCACGGGTGCTGGCTCTCTCGTCGGTGGTACGCTCGGTTACGGCTTCTGGAGTGATGCCGTGTACTGCGGCAACGCGGCGACGGTGGCCAATCCCACCGGTGGCGCTCAGCCTCGATGCCGCCGGTACACAAAGAAGCTGTGACGGTCAAACCGGCCTTCAGCTGACAACCGCCTGGGGTATTGCGGGCGGTTGTGAACACTTCTGGACGCCGTCGCTTCGGACGTCGATCCACGGCAGTTACGTTGCCGTGCGTTACAGTGACGAAGCCAACGCCGTGATCTGCGGAGCGCAAACTGGTGCTACGTGCCAACACCATCAGCTTCACTGCGTGCGGTGGTGCGTCGGGCGTTGGGACCTGCAACAACAACTTCAATGTGTGGCAGATCGGCTCGCGGTCCCAGTGGAACGTCACCAAGGACTTCTACATGGGCTTCGACATCGTCTACTACAGACTGGAGACGGCATCGGGAGGCGCGGTTGTCAACTACACCGCGCTTGCCGGTGGTGCACAGCCGACCGGTCTGCGGCGTATCGAGGACCAGGACGTCCTCGCCGGCCGCTTCCGCTGGCATCGCGACCTGCCGTAGTCGGCACGTCACGAAAGTCCGAATCAACATCGGCCCCGGCGGCTTGTCCGCCGGGGTTTTTCTTTGTGAAGCTGGGGAGGGCGCGCCGATCAGCCGGCAGCGGCGCCGGTCATGGCAGGCCGGCCCCGATCGCAGGAGGCGACGAAGGCGACGATCCGGCGTATCAGGTCCGTTCCGGTCAGCAGTGGTGCATGCCCCTGGTCGGCCACCACAACGGCTTCCATGCCGGTTCGCCGCGCCCGCATTGCCGCGACCGTCGCCTCCGACAGGAGGTCCGAGTTCTCCCCGCGCACCACCATCAGCGGCACGCGGCCGAGCGCTCCGAATTCCGCCCACATGGTCGGCAGCGGGCGATTGAAGTCGATGCCGTCCAAGGTCCTGGCCAACTTGACGTCGTAATTCGGCACCAGACTCTTGCGCGCAACCTTGAAGCTGCGGTGCGAAAAAGCGAGCCAATCGTCCTCGCTGAACTTTGAGAAGTGCTGACCGAACAGCCGGCGCAGGATTTCGGCGCCTTCCTCGAAGCTCTTGGGCCGTGGCAGCTTGCCGACGTAGCTCTTGATGCGCGCAAGCCCGCTTGGCTCGATCACCGGGCCGATGTCGTTGAGCACCGCGCCCGCAATCGTGGTCGGGCGGGCGCAGGCCAGCAGCATGGTCAGGATGCCGCCGCGCGAGGTGCCGATGAACACCGCCGGGGCGACGTCGAGCGCGGTCAGCACTGCCAGCAGATCGGCGAGCTCGGTGGCGAGCGTGTAGTTGCCCGGATCCCGGTCATAATCGGACTGCCCGCGGCCGCGGGAGTCGAGCGCGATCACATGCCGCGGCGTCTCGGGATCGGCGGCGAGCGCGACCGCAAGCTCATGGAAATCGGCGACCGTGCGCGTCAACCCCGGCAGGCACACCACCGGCAGGTGGGGCGCAAGCCGCGATCCGTAGCTGCGCACGTGCAGCTGCAAGCCGTCCGGCGCGGTAACCGTGACACTGGTCGCGGCGTCTTCCTGCGCTGACGGCACTGTTGTAAACCCACTTCCGATGATCGCGACGTGGCGGATAGGATTTAGCTGCATCGAGCGCCGAAGGCCAGTGCCGCATGGGGCGGCGGCGCCGACCGCGCCATCCGGATCAGGTCCGTGATGGCGCGTGGCCCGGGCGGCGGCACGACGCGCCAGGCCTTCGAGCAGGCTCTGGACCTGCACCGGCAGGGCCGCCAATTCGAGGCCGAGGCGGCCTATCGCGCGATCCTTGCCAAAACCCCGCAACACTTCGATGCGCTGCACCTGCTCGGTATCCTGCGCATGCAGCAGGGTAAGCCCGCGGAGGCCCGCGACCTCGTTTCAGCGGCGCTGCACCAGAACCCGCGGTCCAGCCCAGCGCGGGCGACGCTCGGCTCCATCCTGCTCACGCTCGGCCGCGCCGAGGAGGCGCTCGGTTGCTTTGACGCGATCCTGGCGCACGAGCCGAACGACATCGATGCCCGATACAACCGCGCCGTGGTGCTGGGAAGCCTCGGTCGCGTCGAGCTGGCTCTCGCCGAATACGAGCGGGTGTTGGCCGCGCGGCCGAACGATCCGGTGGCTTGGTTCAACCGCGCCAACCTGCTGGCGACGGTCGGCCGCGATCAGGCGGCGCTGAGCTGCTACGATCGCGCGCTCGCGATCGCGCCCCAGCAGGTTGATGTCCAGCTCAACCGCGGCAATGTGCTGGGGCGGCTCGGCCGCCATGCGGACGCGCTGGCGTGCTTCGACCGCGTGCTCGCCGCAAACCCGCTGCACGTCGAGGCGATGAACGGCCGCGCCATCGCGTTGAAGGGGTTGAAGCGCTTCGACGAGGCGGCCGCGAGCTGCGCGCAGGCGCTGGCAATCAAGCCCGATCACCTCGGCGCGATGATCACGCAAGGCGCCATCCTGCTGGCGCGCGAGAGCCATGCCGAGGCGATCCGCCAATTCGAGCGGGTGCTGGCGATCGACCGGGCGCAGCCGGAAGCGCTGCACAACCGCGCCTTCGCGCTGGCGGCGCTCAATCGACTGACCGAAGCGCTGGCCGGCTACGAAGAGGCCCTCCGCATCAGGCCGCAGCACGCCGAAGCGCTCAACAACCGAGGTATCGCGCTGTTCCGGCTCGGCCGGTTCACCGAGGCGATTGACTCCTACGACGCCGCGCTGGCGGCGCGGCCGGACGATGCGGACGCGCTGCACAACCGGGCGCAGGCGCTCGTCAAGCTCGACCGGTACCGCGAAGCCATCGCCGATTGCCAACGCGCGCTTGCGATCAATCCCCAGCATCCCTATGCGCCAAGCGATCTGGCCTTCTACCAGCTCTCGGTATGCGACTGGGCGGAGACCAGGCATTTGCCGGCGAGGCTCGACCGCGCCATCAGCGAGGGCGGAGCGGTTGTGCAACCCTTTGTGTTTGTCGCGCTGCCGGTGACCGCCGCCGACCATCTGCGTTACACCCGCGGCTACGTCGAGCGCCGCTGGCAGGCGCCGCCTGCTGCGCCGGCGGTCATGCGTGCGCCGCGCGCGGGCGACAGGATCAGGCTCGCGTACCTTTCCGCCGATTTTCATCGCCACCCCACGGCTTGGCTCGCGGCCGAGCTGTTCGAGCGCCACGACCGCTCCCGGTTCGAGCTGATCGGCATCTCGTTCGGCCCGGATGACCAGAGCGACATCCGCCGCCGCGTCATCCGATCCTTCGACTCATTCCACGACGTGCGTTTCGAGAACGACGCCGATGTGGCAAGGATCATTCGCGAGGCCGGCGTCGACATCGCGGTCGATCTCAAGGGGCACACCGAGAACGCCCGGCCGGCCATCCTGTTCAACCGTCGCGGCGCCGGTGCAGGCGACGTTCCTTGGCTATCCCGGCACCACCGCGATCGACGCCATCGACTACATCGTCGCCGATCCGATGGTGCTGCCGTTCGACCAGCAGCCCTATTTCACCGAGAAGATCGTCCACTTGCCGGACTGTTACCAAGTCAACGATACGAGCAAAACGATCGCACCGGGCTTCCAATCTCGTGCCGCGCTCGGTCTGCCGGAGCGCGGCTTTGTATTCTGCTGCTTCAACCAGAGCTACAAGTTCACACCGGATTTCTTCGACGTCTGGATGCGCCTGCTCAAGCGCGACGAGGGCTCGGTGCTGTGGCTGCTGAGCAGCAACGGCGCCGCGACCGAGAACCTGCGCCGGGAGGCCGCCGCCCGCGGCGTCGATCCGGCGCGGCTGGTGTTCGCCCCGAAGATGGACCTGTCTGCGCACTTGGCGCGCCATCGCGCCGCCGACCTTTTCCTCGACACCTTGCCGTGCAACGCCCACACCTCGGCCAGCGACGCGCTCTGGGCCGGCCTGCCTGTGCTGACGTGCCTCGGCGCGACGTTTGCCGGCCGCGTAGCGGCGAGCCTGCTGCACGCCGTCGGCCTGCCGGACCTCGTGACCACGAGCATCGATGAATACGAGGCCCTGGCCGGCAGGCTCGCGTCGGACCCCGCCGAACTGGCGGCGATCCGGCAGAAGCTCGAGCAAAATCGCCTGACCCAGCCGCTTTACAACACCGAGCGATTCTGCCGGCACATCGAAGCGGCATACACCACCATGTGGGACATTCACCGTGGCGGTGGGGCGCCGAGCAGCTTCGCCGTCAAGCCGAGCTAGTTTGCGCTCGCGCCGCGCCGCAGGTCGGCCTCGATCAGCAGCCGGGGGCCGCCGCCGAAGCGCACGCGATAGACCTGCACGTTCTCCATCACGCGCTGGACGTAGTTGCGCGTCTCGGAGAACGGGATGCGCTCGACCCAGTCGATCGGATCGACCTTGGGATCGCGCGGATCGCCGAACCGCTCGACCCAGTCGCGCACCCGGCCGCGGCCGGCATTGTAGGCCGCGAACGACATGATGTAGGAGCCGCGATAGTCCTTGATGACGTCGCCGAGTTCGGCCGCGCCCATCTGCACATTATAGGACTGGTCGCTGAGCAGCCGCTTCTGGTCGAAGGTGACGTTGAATTTCTTGGCGACGTATTTGCCGGCCGGCGGGGTGACCTGCATCAGCCCGAGGCGTTGGCGCTGGAGACGGTCTTGGGATTGAACCAGCTCTCCTGCCGCACGATCGAATAAACGATTGCCGGCTCGACCGCCGGCCCGACCGAGGTGTAGTCCGGCACCCCGACGGTCGGAAAGGCGGCGTGGTCGAGCGCATAGCCGCGCGCCAGCGCCAGCTTGCCGAGCAGCAGCATGCCGCGCGCGTCCTTGTACTTGGCGGTGAGCTCGGCGAGCAGCGCCAGTGTCGGAACGTCGTCCGACTTGTCGCCCTGGTCGGCCATCGCGGTCCAGGCCAGATCGCGCGCCTCGACCGCGTAGAGCAGCTCGGCGGCGCGCACCACGTCGGACCGGGTGGCCTGGGCGCGCTGGGCCGCGGTCAGCGCCGGGAATGGATTGAGGGTCAGTTCGCCCAGCCCCGCCTTGGCGCGGGCGATCTGGCCGTAATAGGCGGTCGGGTAGCGCGCCGCCGTCCTGGTAATGGCTGCGCGCCTGCTGGCCCTGCCGCATCGCCTCGGCGGCGCGGCCCTCCAGTAGGCGCCGCGCGCCAGCGAAATCGGATTGTCGCTGCTCTCCGGGATCTTGCCGAAATGCGCATAAGCGGTGGCGGGGTCGTGCAGGTAACGCAGCGCGATCCAGCCCGCCGTGAAGTGGTGCTCGGTGCGGTAATTGTCGCGCGTCGGCAACGTGGCGTCGCGCGACACCTCGTAGGCGCTCTTGGGATCGTCGACGTCGAGCAGCTTGCGGGCCAGCAGGCGGCGCTCCACCCACCATTCGTCGAGATCGTGGCTGTCGTCGAGCGTCTTGGGCAGGGTCTTCAGCAGCGCCACCGCCTCGGCCAAGTGGTCGCCGCGCCGGAGCATCTGCAGGCGGGCGAACTTGTAGCCGATGTCGTTGTGCGCGGCGGCGGGCACCGCATCGAGCAGCGTCTTGTTGCCGACCTTGTCGAGCAACGCGATGCGCGCCTTGGCGATCGCGGGCTCGTTGCCGCCCAACCGCGCGGCCGCCCGCAGCCCCGCTTCGGTGTCATCCTTTTCGTACAGGCGGCGGTCCATGCGCGCCTTGTCATCGTCGCGCGTCAAGAATTCGCCGAAAGTGTCCTGCACCTGCTTTTCAACGTCGGCCGAAAAGCCGTCGTAGCGCCAGGTCTCGCGCACCAGCGTCTCGGCGCCCTTGCGGTCGCCCTGGGCGAGCAGTGCGCGCGCCAGCGCGAACTTGCCCTTGGCCGATAGCGGCGGCTAGCTGGGCGAGGAAGGCGCGCACCCGGCTGTTGTCGGCTTTCTCCTGCCAGGCGGCGGCCTCGGCCTTGCGCCGCAGCGTGATGATGCTGGGCCAGGTCGGATTCTCATTGATGAAGGCCACGTAGCGCTCGAAGCTTGCGCCGCAATCGTCGCTGCGAAGCACGATCCATTCCACCAGCTTCTTGGCGACCGGATCGGAGATGTTTCGTTTCAGTTCGGTGGCATCGGACTGCTTGCGGGTGCGCACCAGCTCGACGGCGCGCTTGACGGCGGTGACGTCGAGCGCCGCGGTGGTGATGATGGTGTTGGCTGGCGCCGGGACCGGCAGCGGTTGGCCGTCGCCCGCCGGTGCGCCTTCGGCGCCAGACAGGGCGGGCGTGGCGGCGTCATGGCCTTGCGGCAGCGACGGCTGCAAGGCGGCGGCGACCGGCGGAGCCAGCGGAGCGGCCTTGCCGCCTGCGGCAGGCCGCGCGGCCGCGGCTTTGGATTTTGCGGTCGCGGCAGATTTCGGTGTCGGCGTCTTGGCGGCCTTTGCCGACTTGGTGTCGGGCTTGGTTTTGGATTTGGCCTTGGCTCTGGTCCTTGGCTTGGTCCTTGGCTTGGGCTTTCGGCTTTGACTTGGATTTGGACTCGGATTTGGACTTTGCCTTGGCGTCCGACTGCGCCTGCGCTGCCGGCTTGGCCTTGTCGTCCGACTTGGCTTGCGCCTTCGGCCCATTGTCCTTCTTGTTGTCTTTTTTGGCGGACGGCTTGGCGGGCTTCGGCTTGCCGGCCGCGGGCTGCGTTGCAACGGAGGTGTCAGGCGCGGCTTGCGCCGGAACCGTGGCTGCGAACAAGCCTGCGACAGCGAGCCAGGCCCAAGCGCTCAAACGGATGCGGTAAGCCAACGGCCGGTCCTCGCCTGCGGTTCGAATCATGCCAATTCTCGCCGCAAGCTATTGCGTTGATAAAGTTGATAAAACCGAAAGTCGCCGGAAAACGCGGCGACAGTTTGTCGCGGGAGCGACTTGAAACGTGGCCGAGCGACGCTAGCAGGACGTGGGCCTTTCATCGACCGGACGCCGCGGCTATTTTTTGCTATGCTGCCGCAGGGACGGCCGCCGGGCCGTTCCGGTCCAGAAAATCGAGGAATGCCATGACCGCCAAGACGAGGTTCCGGGGATCCTTCACCGCGCTCGTCACGCCGTTCAAGAACGGTGGGCTCGACGAAAAAGCGTTCCGCGAGCTGGTGAACTGGCAGATCGCCGAGGGCACCAATGGCCTGGTTCCGGTCGGGACCACCGGCGAAAGCCCGACCCTGTCGCACAAGGAGCACGAGCAGGTCGTCGAATGGTGCGTCGCGGAGGCCAAGGGCCGGGTGCCGGTGATCGCGGGCGCCGGCTCGAACTCCACGGCGGAGGCGATCAGCCTGTCCAAGCACGCCGAGAAGGCCGGCGCTGACGCGGTGCTGGTGGTGTCGCCGTATTACAACAAGCCGACCCAGGAAGGGCTCTACCAGCACTTCAAGGCGATCAACGACGCGATCGGCATCCCGATCATCATGTACAACATCCCGGGACGCTCGATTGTCGACATAAACGTCGACACCATGAAGCGGCTCTATGAGCTGAACAACATCGCCGGCGTCAAGGACGCCACCGCCAACATGGCGCGCGTCTCGCAGCAGCGCGCGGCGATGGATGACGGCTTCAACCAGCTCTCCGGCGAGGACATCACCGCGCTCGGCTTTAACGCCCACGGCGGCCACGGCTGCATTTCGGTGACCTCGAACGTGGCGCCGCGCCTGTGCTCGGAATTTCAGGCGGCGTGTCTGAAGGGCGACTACGCGACTGCGCTCAGGCTGCAGGACAAGCTTGCGCCCCTGCACATCAATCTGTTCATCGAGACCAGTCCGGCGCCGATCAAGTATGCCATGTCGCTGATCGGCAAGTGCGCGAACCATCTGCGGCTGCCGATGGTACCGATCTCCGAAAAGACCCAGGCCGCCGTGCGCGACGCCATGGTGCATGCCGGGCTGATCAACTAGGTTCGCCGGAATGAAATGATACGGGCCGGATCGAACGATCCGGCCCGTATTCGTTTGAGTGTCAGCGTTATTTGATTTCGACCAGTCCGACCTGATTGACCAGGCTGTTGGCGGTCACCGGATTGCCATCCGGCGTGACGTCCATCTTGCGGACGATGTCGCCGCCGCCGGGGATCGCCCAGCTCTGGAACTTTTCGGTCTTGGGATCGAAGCGAACGATGGTGTTCGGTTTGGCAAACGCTTCGTTGTACCAGATCGCGCCCTTGGCATAGACGATGCCATACGGCTCGGATTTCGGCCCGCTCGGCGACGGCCATTCCTTGTGCTCGCCGGTCACGAGGTTGAGGCGACCGAGGAAGCCGCGCGAGAAATCCGAATAGTAGACCTCGTCGCCGACCAGCGCGATGCGGCGCGGCCGCGAGGCCGGATCGGGCAACGTGTATTCCTTGATCTCCAGGGTGTTCGGATCGAGCGTGGCGATCTTGTTGGTGCCGAATTCGCAGAACACCGGCACGCCCTTGGCATTGATCATGATGCCGTAGGGGCGCGCGCGCGGCGTCGGCACCGGCACGAGCTTGACCTCGCCGCTCGCTCGGATCGACGCGGCCGACCACGTTCGACTGCTGCGCGGTGAAGAAGATCCTGCCGTCGGCGGCAATTTCCAGGCTGTGCGGATCCTTCACCTTCGGATCCGGCATCTTGTATTCGGTGACCAGGCCGGTTTTCGGATCGAGCTTGCCGATCAGCGCGGCATGGTTGCCGGTGAACCAGATGTTGCCGTCCTTGTCCTCGCGCAGCCCGTGCGGGCCGGTGTGCGGCGTCTTGAGCGTGTATTCCCGGATCGCGCCGGTCTTGATATCGACGCGGCCGAGCTTGTTCGACAATTGCCCGGTCCACCAGATCGCGCCGTCCTTGGTGGCGACGCGGGTCGTGCGGCCGCGAGCCGAGCGTCGGCACATTCCAGAGCTTGATCGAAGCCTGCACCGGGCCTTCGATGATCACAGCGGCGGGACGCGGCCGTTCCGGAAACGCCTTGGTCAGATAAGCGGTGACGGTGGGCCATTCCTCGGCCGGAATGGGCGTTTCGAAGTTCTGCATCATGTGCTGGAGCATGTTCCAGCCTTCCGGCGTGTAGCCGGCGCGTGCCCGGTTGATATCGTGGCAGCCGCCGCAAACCTTGAGCACGGTGTCCTTGCCCGGCCCGTCCGGGAAATTCTGCGCAGCCTGTTGGGCCAGCGCCGCCGGCGCCCAGCACACCAGCAAAGACGTGAAGATGGATACGACGGACTTGTTCGGCATGGCAGCTCCCGGGTGCGCGTCACGCACTGTCATAGCGCGCGTCGCCGTCGATTTTGTCGGCTGGAACGAGGCCTTGCAAGGTGCATGAGCCCCGATAACGGGTCCTGGTCGGCGCTGTTGACCATGATGCGGGCATTTGATCGATTGAGCTCGGGAACAAGCCCATGGCCGCCAAGCCCGATCCGCGCTTCAAGATCGTCGCCGAGAACCGCAAGGCGCGGTTCCACTACGCCATCGACGAGACGCTCGAGGCCGGCATCGCGCTCACCGGCAGCGAGGTGAAGTCGCTGCGCGCCGGCAAGGCCAGCATCGCCGAATCCTACGCCGCCGCCCGCGATGGCGAGCTGTGGCTGCTCAACTCCAACATCTCGGAATACACCCAGGCCGGCCGCTTCAATCACGCGCCCAAGCGGCCGCGCAAGCTTCTCTTGCACCAGCGCCAGATCAACAAGCTGATCGGCGCGGTCGAGCGCGAGGGCATGACGGTCGTGCCGCTGAAGATGTATTTCAACGCCAAGGGCCGCGCCAAGATCGAGATCGCGCTCGCCAAGGGCAAGAAACTGCACGACAAGCGCGAGACCGAGAAGAAGCGCGACTGGGCGCGCGAGCGCGGCCGGCTGCTGCGGCAGAAGGGCTAGCCGCCATGCCGGTCAAGCTCGGCCCGATCGGGCAGATTGCGCTTCCGGTCAGCGACGTCGATCGCGCGGAGGCGTTCTATGGCGATGTCCTGGGCCTGCGGAAGCTCTACCGCTATGGCGACCTGACGTTCTTCGACTGCGCCGGGGTCCGGCTGCTGCTGGAAAAGGTCGCCAAGGGTGCCACCGTGACGCCGCAAGGCGTGGTGTATTTTCGCTGCGCCGACATCGCGCTCGCGGTGCGCGAGCTGTCCGGCCGGGGCGTGGCCTTCGACGGCAAGCCGCACCTGATCGCCAAGATGGACGATCACGATCTCTGGATGGCATTCTTCAAGGACCCCGAGGGCCACACGCTGGCGCTGATGCAGGAGGCGCCGAAGGGTTACAGTCCTGCAAGCTGAGCGGGACTTGAAAACAAGGCGAGACGACTTAGACGAGGCGGAAAGACATGGCGGAACGTCTGATTGGAATGCTGATCTTCCCGCAGCTCACCCAGCTCGACATGACCGGGCCCTATGAGGTGCTGGCGCGGTTGCCCAACACCAAGGTGCATCTGGTCGCGCACACCATGGCGCCGGTGAAGACCGACCGCGGCATGGAGATCGTGCCGACCATCACCTTCGCCGATTGCCCGCAACTCGACGTCGTCATGGTGCCGGGCGGTCCGGGCCAGCAGGACCTGATGGAAGACGCGGTGGTGCTGGAGTTCCTGCAACGCCAGGCGCGCGGCGCGAAATACGTCACCTCGGTCTGCACCGGCTCGCTGGTGCTGGGCGCGGCGGGCCTGCTCAAGGGCAAGCGCGCCACCAGCCATTGGGCCGCGATCGATCATCTCAAGCCTGCTCGGCGCCATCCCGGTGAGCGAGAAGGTGGTGATCGACGGCAACGTCATCACCGGCGCCGGGCGTGACCTCCGGCATCGATTTCGCGCTGCACGGTCGCCGCCATCCTGGAAGGCGAGGAAGTCGGCGCGCTCAGATCCAGTTGCAGATCGAGTACGATCCGGCGCCGCCGTTCAACTCCGGCTCGCCCAAGACCGCGTCGCCGGCAACGCGTCCAGGCCATTGCGCAGCCGGCTGGCAGCGCTGAACGAGCAGCGCCGCGAGGTCGCGCAACGTGTCGGGCGCAAGCTCGGGGCTCGCCGAGCCCGTAGGACGATCGCCATGGCGATTCCGACCAAGCTCGATCATTGCGTCATCCATGTCTCCGACTGGGAGCGCTCCAACGCATTCTACCGCGACGTGATGGGCGCGGAGCTGGTGCAACGGCCGGCCGGCTGGGCCTACCGGTTCGGCGACAAGCAGCTCAACGTGCACGGCAAGGGCGTCAACCCGGCCGAGGTGGCGCGGCTGCCGGTGCAGCCCGGCAACAGCGATCTGTGCTTCGAATGGAAGGGACCGATCGAGGACGCCATCGCGCATCTGAAGAAGCACAATATCGCGGTCGAGGCCGGCCCGATGCAGCGCTTCGGCGCCAAGGGCGACGGCACCAGCGTCTACTTCCGCGACCCGGACGGCTCGCTGATGGAATTCATGTCGTATCGGGGCTGAGCGAGCGGCGATGGGCGCGCGACATGGCTGATCGCAGCGGTCATCGTTGTTGTGGCCCGTCGCCGCATCTGCGGCCGACAGTCGAGTGGAGGCTGTCGAACAAGGAGGGCCGCGCCTATCTCAGCGGCATGCCGAACGAGCGAGGTCGACAACGAGTTCTGGGCGCATTGCCGCGCCGACGGCGCGATCGATGTCGGCGCGGGCGCCGAAAGCCATGTCGGCAAGGGCAATGGCGAGACGGTGACGCTCAAGCTTGCCAGCGGCGGCTCAGACGCGCGACGCTCACCGGGGTCTCGCGCGAAAGCGCGAACGTCGAGATGACCGGCGGGATCGAGCTGCGCGCACCGTGATAGCGCGCGACCATCCGCTGTTTGCCGTGCTGGCGACTGGCAAGCCGATCACAGTGTCCGGGCCGATCAAGCCGTCTACCTGGCGCGGTGCAAGGCTTGAAGGCCAAAGCTGCGGAATTCCTCAAACGGCTGCAAATAGCGAGTCCGACGATGGCCGAGGCCTATCACAATCCGCTGATGCTGCCGGACAATCTGCCGGTGCCGCAGGACGACGGCGCGGCGCGCCATCTCGCCGGGCATGCGGCTGCCCGAGCTCGCGCTACCGGCGACCGACGGCTCGACGGTCGATCTGTCCAGCCTGCCAGGCCGCACGGTCGTCTATGTCTATCCGCGCACCGGTCGGCCCGGGCAGCGCGCTGCCGACGGCTGGGACGCAATCCCGGGCGCGCGCGGCTGCACGCCGCAGTCCTGCTGGCTTCCGCGACCATTTCGCCGAGTTGAAGCGGCTCGGGGTGGCGCAGCTCTACGGGCTGTCGACCCAGGACACCGCCTACCAGCGCGAGGCGGCGGAGCGGCTGCACCTGCCGTTTGCGATCCTGTCGGACGCAGGCGCTCGCAGCTCACGCGCGCGCTCAGCCTGCCGACCTTCACCGTCTACGGCATGACGTTGCTCAAGCGCATGGCCTGGGTGATCGACGACGGCGTGATCGCCAAGGTGTTCTATCCGGTGTTTCCGCCCGACCAGAGCGCCGAACAGGTCGTTGATTGGCTCAAATCGCGTTGAGGCCGCTCGACGCAATCAACCGTCGAGATGCCGGCGGACCGCCGCGAACACGGCGCGGAACATCGCCGGCGTCGAGCACGCCGGTGTTGGTGTTGTAGCGCGAGCAGTGATAGCTCGAAAACAACGTCAGCATGCCGATCTGCGCGGTGCCGCCGTGGCTGAACGCGGCGGCCGAGCGCTTTGCGCCGAGCGCCTTCACGGTGGTCTCGTGGGCGATCCGGCCGAGCGCCACGATGGCGCGCAGCTTCGGCATTTCCGCAATGGTCGGCGCCAGGAAATCGCGGCAGGTGTTGATCTCGGCCGGCATCGGCTTGTTTTCCGGCGGCACGCAGCGCACGCGCGTTGGTGATGCGGGCGTCGACCAATTCGAGCGTGTCGTCGGCGCGCGCCTGGAATTCGCCGCGGGCGAAGCCGAATTCCTTCAGCGTGCGCGTAGAGCAAGTCGCCGGCGTAGTCGCCGGTGAACGGCCGCCCGGTGCGGTTGGCGCCGCGCACGCCCGGCGCCAGGCCGACGATCAGGAGCCGCGCCTCGAGCGGGCCGAACGAGGGGACCGGGGCGTTGAACCAGGACGGCTCGCGCTGCCGCCAAGCTTGGCGGAACGCCACAAGCCTCGGGCAAAGCGGGCAATCGCGGCCCGGTTTGGCGGTCCTGCCAAGCATGCCGAGAGATTGTGGCGGCGGCAAACCGGCCGATCAATCCTCGAAATCGTCTTCCGCACCGACGCCGGCGCGCTGCGGGGCGCCGCGTTGCAGGAACTGCGGGGTATGCTGACGCTCCCGCGGCTCGCGCGGCGGACGCTCGGATGGGTCGCGGCCGATCTTGGGTTGCAGCTCGACGATGTCGAGGAAGATCGTCGGCCTGCCGGCGCAGCTCGTCGGCGACCATCGGCGGCTGGGTGGTAATGGTGGAGATGACGGTGACCCGCACGCCGCGCCGCTGCACCGACTTCGACCAGCGAGCGGAAATCGCCGTCGCCGGAGAACAACACCATGTGATCGATATGCGGCGCGAGCTCCATGGCATCGACCGCGAGCTCGATGTCCATGTTGCCTTTCACCTTGCGGCGTCCGGTCTGGTCGACGAATTCCTTGGTGGCTTTGGTGACGACGGTATAGCCGTTGTAGTCGAGCCAATCGATCAGCGGGCGGATCGAGGAATACTCCTGATCCTCGATCACGGCGGTGTAGTAGAACGCCCGCAACAAATTGCCGCGCGACTGAAACTCGCGCAACAGCCTCTTGTAGTCGATGTCAAACCCCAGCGATTTGGCGGTGGCGTAGAGGTTGGCACCGTCAATGAAGAGCGCGGTCTTTTCGCCTGGTACGGACATGTTCCTCACTCGCAATATCTGATCCGCCGCATCGTCGGCGGTCCCGGCCTCCGACGCCGGAGAGCTATTGTGGACCGTTGTTATTGGGACCGATCAATGAGGGCACCGTTGGAAAATGCTGGTGCGGCGCCCGGAATGCTTCAATCCGCCCTGAAAAAGTACAATGTCGGTATGCCAGAATGGGTTCCTCCTGTCAGCAACCGAAGCTCTGTATAGCCGCCATAGCAGGCCTGCGGACTTGCGCTTTTGGTCGCAGGAGGTTACCTACAGCGCAGATTTTATAGCAGACAACGCCACGTTGTAGGAGCGCGCCGCATGGCCCGTGTTACCGTCGAGGATTGCATCGACAAGGTCGAAAATCGCTTTGATCTCGTGCTGCTCGCAAGCCATCGCGCGCGCATGATCTCCTCGGGTTCCCAGATCACAATCGACCGCGACAACGACAAGAATCCGGTCGTTTCGCTGCGCGAGATCGCCGAAAAGACCATCTCGCCCGAAGATCTTAAGGAAGACCTGATCCACTCGCTGCAAAAGTACGTCGAAGTCGACGAGCCCGAGGCCGAGACCGTGCCGCTGATCGCCGGCACCGGCGGTTCGGTCGACGCCGACGACACCGAAGTGGCGGTCGAGCACATGAGCGAGGAAGAGCTGCTCAAAGGCCTGGAAGGGCTTGCTCCGCCCGAGGAACAGCCCGAGCCCGACGAAGAATAGGCTCGAAAATCAGTGCAACGGACGCGGCCCGGCCTTGCCGGGCCGTTGTCATTTCGTGAACCGGTTTTTGGCCGCCGGCCTTGCGAAGCCTTCGAATCCCCGTGATATCTTGCTGCTGGCGGCCGGCTGGGGCGTCACAAGCCCTGCAAGCCGGCGCGACGGCCGTTGACCATGGCTCGTTCGAAATCGGATCTGCCGCGTATGCAAAACCCGGCGCATAGCCGGGCGCCGCTCGAACGCGGCTTGAATGTGGTCTCGCAAGTCATTGGCAGGGCGGAAAAATCGACCAAGCCCACGCCGATGATGCGGCAATACGACCTGATCGAACGGGTCCGCCGCTACAACCCCGACACCGACGAAGCCTTGCTCAACCGCGCCTATGTCTACGCCATGAAGGCGCATGGCGAGCAGAAGCGCGCATCGGGCGATCCGTATTTCTCCCATCCGCTCGAAGTGGCCGCGCATTCTGACCGACCTCAAGCTCGACGACGCCACAATCGCGGCGGCGCTGCTGCACGACACGATCGAGGACACCCCGACCACGCGCGCCGAGATCGACCAGATTTTCGGGCCCGACATCGGCCATCTGGTCGAGGGCCTGACCAAGCTGAAAAAGCTCGATCTGGTGTCGCGCGAGGCCAAGCAGGCCGAGAACCTGCGCAAGCTTCTGCTCGCCATCGCCGATGACGTCCGCGTGCTGCTGGTCAAGCTCGCCGACCGCCTGCACAACATGCGGACGCTGAATTACATGCCGCCGGAAGGCCGGCGGCGCATCGCCGAGGAAACGCTCGATCATTATGCGCCGCTCGCCGGCCGCATGGGCATGCAGGGCGTGCGCGAGGAGTTCGAGGATCTGTCGTTCCACGAGCTCTATCCGGAGGCCCATCGCCTCGTCACCGAGCGGCTCAACAGCCTGGCCGAGCGCAGCACCGACTTGATCACCCAGATCGAGCAGCAGCTCACCCGCAAGCTTGCCGACGCCGGCATTTCCGCGATCGTGCAAGGCCGGCGCAAGCGGCCCTATTCGATCTGGCGCAAGATGGAGCGCAAGTCGGTCGGGTTCGAGCAGCTCTCCGACATTTTCGGCTTCCGGGTGGTCGTGCAGACGCTGTCGGAGTGCTACCGCGCGCTCGGCGTCGTGCACACGACGTGGCCGATGGTGCCCGGCCGCTTCAAGGACTACGTCTCGACGCCGAAGCAGAACGACTACCGATCGATCCACACCACGGTGATCGGGCCGGGCAAGCAGCGCGTCGAATTGCAGATCCGCACCGAGGAGATGCACGAGATCGCCGAATACGGCATCGCGGCGCACGCGCTCTACAAGGACAGCAGGGATTCGCCGACCGAGATGCTGTCGCGCGAGTCCGAACGCCTATGCCTGGCTCCGCCGCACCATCGAGCTGCTGGCCGAAGGCTCCAATCCCGAAGAATTCCTCGAGCACACCAAGCTCGAGCTGTTCCACGACCAGGTGTTCTGCTTCACGCCCAAGGGCAAGCTGATCGCGCTGCCGCGCAAGGCGACGCCGATCGATTTCGCCTATGCGGTCCACACCGACGTCGGCAACCGCGCGGTCGGCTGCAAGATCAACGGCAAGATCGCCCCGCTGGTGTCCGAACTCAACAACGGCGATGAGGTCGATATCCTCACGTCCAAGGCGCAGATCGGCGCCGCCCGCGGCCTGGGAGTCGATCGTGGTGACCGGCAAGGCGCGGCTCGCGATCCGAAGAGCCACCCGCCATGCCGTCGCGGGTGCAATACGCCGAGCTCGGCCGGCGCATCGTCGAACGGCTGTGCCAGCGCGCCAAGCGCGAATATTCCGACGAAAAGCTCACCGGCGCGCTGCCGCGGCTCGCCCGTACCTCGATCGACGACGTGTTTGCCGCGGTGGGACGCAACGAAATACGCCCCTCCGACGTCGCCCGCGCGATGTACCCCGATTACAAGGAGGAGCGCATTGCAGCCGTGCCGCCACCCAAGTCCGAAAGCGGCTGGTTCGGGCTCCGGCGGGGCAAAGCCGTGATGTTCAAAGTGCCGGCCGAGCAGGCCGAAGCCTCGATCCCGATCCGCGGCATCAATTCGGATTTGCCGGTGCGCTTCGCGCCGAACGGCGGCGCGGTGCCGGGCGACCGCATCGTCGGCATCATGACGCCGGGCGAGGGCATCACGATCTATCCGATCCAGTCGCCGGCGCTCAAGGAGTTCGAGGAGACGCCCGAACGCTGGCTCGATGTGCGCTGGGACATGGACGAGCGCACGCCGCAGCGGTTCCCGGCGCGGATCGCGGTGCAATCGGTCAACGAACCCGGCACGCTGGCGCAAATCGCCCAGGTGATCGCCGAGCACGACGGCAACATCGACAACATACGGATGGAGCGCCGCTCGCCGGACTTCACCGATTGCACGATCGACCTCGAGGTCTATGACCTCAAGCACCTCAACGCCATCATCGCGCAATTGCGCGCCAAAAAGGTCGTAGCGGGCGCCGAGCGGGTCACCGGCTGATGCCGGCGCCAGGCGGGAAGAGAGATTAGGACCAAGTCGTGCCGGCGGTTCCCCATCTGCGCCTCGGCGTCAACATCGATCACGTGGCCACCATCCGCAATGCGCGCGGCGGGCGCCATCCCGATCCCGTCCGCGCGGCGAAACTCGCGATCGCGGCAGGCGCGGACGGCATTACGGCGCATCTTCGGGAGGATCGCCGCCACATCAGCGACGACGATATTGCGCGGCTCAAAGCCGAGATCGCCAAGCCGTTGAACCTCGAAATGGCCGCCACCGCCGAGATGATCGCCATCGCTTTGCGCACGCGGCCGCATGCTGCCTGCCTGGTGCCGGAGCGCCGCGCCGAGCGCACCACCGAAGGCGGGCTCGATGCCGCGGGTGGCCGCCCTGAGCTTGCGGGGAAGATCGCGGCGCTGCGCGACGCCGGCATTCGGGTGTCGCTGTTCATTGCCGCCGATCGGGCCCAGATCGAGGCAGCGGCGGCGATGGCCGCTCCGGTGATTGAAATCCACACCGGCGCCTGGTGCCACGCCCTGTTCGACGACAACAAGGCCGCGGCCGAGGCCGAATGGCGGCGCATCCGCGAAGGCGCGAAGCTCGCCAAAAGCCTGGGGCTCGAAGTGCATGCCGGCCACGGGCTGGACTATGCCAGCGCCGAAGCGATCGCGAGCTTGCCCGAGCTGGTCGAGCTCAACATCGGTCACTTTCTGATCGGCGAGGCGGTGTTCACCGGACTCGCCGAAACCGTCAAGGCCATGCGCGCCGCCATGGACCGCGGCCGCGCCGCCATGGCGATGTAAGCGTGCCATAATGGGCGCGGCATGATTCTGGGTCTTGGCTCCGACATTACGGACGCCCGCCGCATCGCCAAGGTCATCGAGCGGCACGGCGAGCGTTTCATCGCGCGCGTCTACACCGAGACCGAACGGGCGCTCGCCGAACGCCGGAAGAACCGCGTCGAGACCTATGCCAAGCGCTTTGCCGCCAAGGAGGCTTGCGCCAAGGCCCTTGGCACGGGCATGCGCGGCGGCGTCTGGTGGCGCGACATGGGCGTGGTGAACTTGCCGGGCGGCAAGCCGACCATGCGGCTCACCGGCGGAGCGCTGAAGCGGCTGCAGGCGCTGACGCCCGCCGGCCATCAGGCGCGCATCGATCTCACCATCGCCGACGAAGGGTCGATGGCCGTGGCCCTTGTGGTGATCTCGGTTGAAGACAAAGCCGCCAGTGGAGTATATTCGCTAAGGGCTTTGCCGACCGGACTTGGAGAAATTGCCCGGCGCGTAGTTGGATAGAACTGGGCCCGCTGAATTTCGCAAACTCATGTTGGGTGTTAAGCTAACTGCTCAGACCTTACCGATGGCACTTTAGCTTGTTGGCTTGAACCCCGCTGGCGAGCGCCCGTGGCTTTACGGTGTTGAATAGTAACCTTTTTGGTCTTGCCTGAGGCGTACACTTGGCGTGATTTGCCGATGACCGCCCCATGACAACCATCCCGATGTGCGTCGCATGTGGTGTCGAGAGACATGCCATCGCAATCGAGCTAAACGCCAGATATGAAATTCGGTCTGACGACTGTCCTAAGTGCAAGTCGGTGGTGAGGTTGGTGAACTCTCGTTGGGCCACTACCGGGAAAACGTAAACCGGCTGAGACGCGAGACCATTAGGCTCCAGACTTAATTGGACCACCAAGTTATGAAAGCGGCGATGTTGACGGCTGCTTCGAAGTTTCGTGCCAGCTTGTCGTATCTGGTAGCGATACGGCGCCAGTCCTTTAGCCTGCAGAACATGCGCTCGATGAGGTTCCGCAGCTTATAGGCTTGGGTGTCGAATGGATGCGTTCGCTTTCGCGTTGGATTGTTCGGGATGACCGGAATGGTCCCGCGTTGGCGCAGGAAGAGCCGAAAGCCGTCGCTGTCGTAGGCGGCATCGGCGGCGCACAAGCGCGCCGCTGGCAGGCCGGAAAGAAGGGGCAGAACGAGGCGAAGATCGCCACGTTGTCCGGGTGTTATCTCGATGGCGAGCGGCCGGCCCTGGCCGTCGACAACAGCGTGGATTTTGGTCGTGCGCCCGCCGCGCGAGCGCCCGATCGCCTGTTCTTCCGCCCCCCTTTTCCGCCCGCCGCCGAGCGATGAGCCTTTGCTGTGGTGCTGTCGATCATGTGAACGTCATTGGGGCTTGCTGTTACCAAGGTGCGAAATAGCTTCTGCCAGAGGCCGCGCGCCGACCATCGATGAAAGCGGTTGTAGATCGTCGTTGGCGGGCCGTAGCACGAGGGACAATCCTGCCAGCGGCAGCCAGTCCTCAGCACATGCACGATCCCGCTGATAACCCGCCGATCATCGACCCGGTGCGCCCCGGGACGGTTCTTCGGAAGCAATGGATCGATCACCGCCCACTGCCCATCGCTCAACCAAAACTCGTTCGCCATCGTCAAGCTCCTTGCAGAGCTTGAATTTGATTTGCAATCTGACCTCAATAGCCTGATTGAGTTTGGAGCCTAGAGCATAAATGCTTCAGGCCCCGCCCGATCTTCCTTGTCCGCTCCCCGCATGACGATCATCAGCGCATCATCCGGCAACGGCCGCTTGCAGCGCTTTAGCCTCGTCCCACGACGCGCGCATCCAGACATCCCGCTCCTCATCCGTCGTCAGGATCACCGGCATCGTCTTGGGATGATCGGCTCGACGATGGCGTTACGGCGACGTCGTCAGGAAGCCGCAGCAGCCGAAAGTGACGGGCGGGTGCATTTTATTGCCCATAGCGGTAGGTCAGCTAGTTTTATTGTCTCCAAAACGCCGCCCGAACTTATGGGCAGGAATGCCGTCGTCCGTCATAGCCCATGTAGGTTCCGGATGTCGGATCGTAGGTCCGAAAGTGCTGGCAGCCGTAGCGCCCCGCGCGGTTTGTACTTCAACGCGAGCTGGTTCAACCGATTTAAATGCCGATTTGCTGTTCTCCGTGGCCACGTCCGGTTGCACTGCGGTCTGGGCGGGCTTCACGAAGGCATAGCTGTTTGCCCAGGCGGGCAAGGAGACACCGGGCCTCTCTTCCACAGCGGCAGGTGTCTGTTCCACGGCGCGTCGCACCTTCGCCAGTTCGGTTGCCAGTGCTTCGGCCCTGTCGTGCTCCTGCTGCAGAGAATGCCGCAGTACCGCCGTCGCGCTGTCGACCGCTCGGTTGAACTGCGTCCGCCTCGCCGCCTCGCCGCATCGACAACAGCTTCCCGACGTACCGCCACGCCTTCACCAGTTCGGTTGCGAGCGCCTCGGCCCTGTCGTGCTCCTGCTGCAGAGAGTGCCGCAGTTCCGCCGTCGCGCTGTCGACCGCCTGCTTGAGCTGCGCCACCTCGTCGTCCTTCGGCAATGGCGTCTGTTGCGCCATGACCGGCGGGACGATCGTGATGAGCTCAGATATCTCCTGCTGACTGGCGTATCGCGCCACATAGGCGACGACTTCGGCGTGGAAATACACGCCGATGAGCGCCGCCGCGACGAGGGTTTGGCAATCCAGGAAATTGCGAATCCCGCCGCGCGTGAGACGCCTCGAGATGACGACGTACGGTGTGGTCTCAATCGTATGGCGCATATAAACCACCGCCTATTCTGACGGTTATCGGGCCATTTCTTCTTCACTTCCCCATACAGGAAAGCCTATTCCCACGTGTGGCGGGCCTCAAGTGCTCTTTTTGGTGATGGTCTCCGGCTGACGCAGCTCGCTACGGCTGCGAGACATTCCTGATGTTGGTGACCGGCGGTCCGCCGATCTTCGGCAGCCGCGGCATGCACATCGCATCGACGTCATCTCGCCGATCAATTTCGATTTATGCGTATGCACGCTTCAGGCAATCTCGCCGTCCACTGGTCTTTTTACGCCAGAGCACTACGCCTGATCTGATCTTGTTGCGTGATCGCCCATCCTGCCTTTTCTAATCATCCCCGACATCACGACCGCAATTCGCGGCCGTCAGGTCCGGGGGACCTAAATTGGCAATTCATCACCTCAATCAAGAGGCGACTGCGCGCGGCGTACGTATGCTGCGCACCGCGCTCGGTCACAGCATCGCGCCCTGGCTCGAAGACCCCTCGATCGTCGAGGTTATGCTCAACCCCGACGGGCGTCTTTGGATCGATCGGCTGACGGGCGGGCTGGTTGATACCGGCGAACGTCTATCGCCCAGCGATGGCGAACGCATCGTACGGCTCGTTGCGCACCATGTAGGCGTTGAGGTGCATCCCGGTTCGCCGCGGGTCTCGGCCGAGTTGCCCGAGACCGGCGAGCGCTTCGAGGGATTGCTCCCGCCCATCGTCACAGCGCCGACCTTCGCGATCCGCAAGCCCGCGGTCGCCGTGTTTACGCTCAGCGACTATGTCGTCGCTGAAATCATGAACACCCATCAAGCGGAGACGCTACGCGCGGCCGTCGCGGATCGCCGAAATATCCTCGTCGCCGGCGGCACCTCGACCGGCAAGACCACGCTCACCAATGCTTTGTTGGCGGAGGTCGCAAAGACCGCCGATCGGGTCGTCCTGATCGAGGATACACGAGAGCTTCAGTGCAAGGCGCCGAACCTCGTGGCGCTCCGGACCAAGGATGGCGTTGCTTCGCTCTCCGATCTCGTTCGCTCCTCGCTCCGCCTGCGGCCGGATCGCATCCCGATCGGTGAAGTCAGAGGCGCCGAAGCGCTCGATCTCCTGAAGGCCTGGGGCACGGGGCATCCCGGCGGTATCGGCACCATCCATGCGGGCTCAGCGCTCGGCGCACTCCGCCGGATGGAGCAGCTGATCCAGGAAGCCGTGATCTCGGTTCCGCGCGCGCTTATCGCCGAGACAATCCAATTCATCGCCGTGTTGTCAGGTCGCGGATCCGACCGGCGCCTCGCCGAACTTGCTTGTGTCGAGGGGCTTGGGTCCGACGGCGACTACGTCCTTCACGCCGTGGGAGATCGGCCATGATGCGATTATCTATCAGCTTCCTTCGTCGCCTCGTTCTGGCTGCTGCCACCAGCGTTCAGATGTTCGCCTCCGCCTGGGCCGCCGGTTCGAACATGCCCTGGGAGCAGCCGCTCAACCAGATTCTGCAGTCGGTGGAGGGTCCCGTCGCCAAAATCCTGGCCGTGATCATCATCATCGTCACGGGTCTGACCCTCGCATTCGGCGACACCTCCGGAGGATTTCGCAGGCTGATCCAGATCGTGTTCGGTCTCTCGATCGCGTTCGCGGCCAGCTCCTTCTTCCTGTCGTTCTTCTCGTTCGGTGGTGGGGTGCTTGTGTGATGGATGAATTTGATCCCATTGCAGGCTTCACCGTGCCGGTGCATCGCGCGCTGACCGACCCGATCCTGCTCGGCGGTGCACCGCGCGCGGTTGCGATCCTCAACGGCACCCTGGCGGCGGCGCTCGGTCTCGGTCTGAGGCTATGGATCGCCGGTCTTTTGCTCGGGATTATCGGTCAGGCCGCCGCGGTGTGGGCCACCAAGCGCGATCCGCTATTCGTCGATGTCGTGCGACGGCATCTCCGTATCCCAGGCTATCTCGGGGTCTGAGCCCATGATGAACCTCACCGAGTATCGTCGGTCGACCACGCAGCTATTGGATTTCCTGCCCTGGGCCGCTTTGGTCGACGAGGGCATCGTCCTCAACAAGGATGGCTCGTTTCAGCGCACCGCAAAATTTCGGGGGCCGGATCTGGATTCGGCCGTTCCGGCGGAACTCGTCGGCGTCGCCGGCCGGTTAAACAACGCGTTGCGTCGGCTTGGTTCAGGCTGGGCTGTCTTTGTCGAGGCGCAGCGGAATCCCGCCAGCATGTATCCGGAAGGATATTTTCCGGATGTGGCGTCGGCCCTGGTCGATGTAGAGCGCCGCGCCCAATTTGAGAAGGAAAGCGCGCATTACGAGTCCAGTTATTTCCTGACCTTTCTCTATTTGCCTCCGCCGGAAGAGCCCGCGCGCGCCGAACGATTCCTCTACGAGGGACGCGATCGCAGCACAGACGCAGATGCGCGCGAAGTACAACGTGGATTCGTCGACCGCACCGAGCGCGTACTTGGGCTTGTCGAGGGCTTCATGCCCGAACTCAGATGGCTCGATGACGAGGAAACGCTGACCTACCTGCATTCGACCGTATCGACCAAGCGGCAGCGCGTTCGCGTGCCCGAAATACCGATGTATCTCGACGCGGTGCTCGCCGACCAGCCCCTGATCGGCGGCCTCGAGCCGATGCTCGGACATTCGCATCTGCGGGTGCTGACGGTGGTCGGATTCCCGACCGTCACGACCCCCGGAGTTCTGGACGAACTTAACCGGCTCGCCTTTGCCTATCGCTGGTCGACCCGCGCGATCATGCTCGACAAGACCGATGCCACCAGGCTGCTGACGAAAATCCGGCGGCAATGGTTCGCCAAGCGCAAATCGATCGCTGCGATCCTCAAGGAGGTGATGACCAACGAAGCCTCCAGCCTGCTCGACACCGACGCCCATAACAAGGCGATGGACGCCGACGCGGCCTTGCAGGAACTCGGGTCAGACGCGATCGGGCAGGCCTTTGTCACCGCGACAGTCACAGTGTGGGACGACGATATCACGCGTCGCCGACGAAAAACTCCGCCTGGTCGAGAAGGTCATTCAGGGACGCGACTTCACCTGCATGGCCGAGAGCGTCAATGCGGTCGAGGCCTGGCTGGGATCGCTGCCCGGCCATGTCTATGCCAACGTCCGCCAGCCGCCGGTCTCCACGCTCAATCTTGCGCACATGATCCCGTTGTCGGCGGTCTGGGCAGGCCCGCACGAGACCAGCATCTGGGCGCGCCGGCGTTATTCTTCGCGCGGACGGAAGGGGCCACCCCGTTTCGATTTTCGCTGCATGTCGGCGATGTCGGCCATACGCTGGTAGTGGGTCCGACCGGCGCCGGCAAATCGGTGCTGCTAGCGCTGATGGCGATGCAGTTCCGCCGCTATCCCGGAAATCAGGTCTTTGCCTTCGACTTCGGTGGTTCGATCCGTGCGGCTGCGCTGGCCATGGGCGGCGACTGGCACGATCTCGGCGGCGCGCTGTCGGACGATGCAAGCGAACCGGTCGCGCTCCAGCCCTTGGCCTTGATCGACGATGCCGCGGAACGCGCCTGGGCGGCCGAATGGATCGCAAACATCCTGGCCCGCGAAACGATCGTCGTCACGCCGGAAGCAAAGGATCATCTCTGGTCGGCTCTGACTTCGCTTGCGTCGGCTCCGTCAGCCGAACGCACGCTAACCGGCCTGTCGGTGCTTCTGCAATCGCAGACGTTCAAGCGCGCGCTGCAACCGTATTGCCTCGGCGGTCCTTATGGCCGCCTGCTCGATGCCGAAGCCGAACGTCTCGGAGCAGGCCGAAGTTCAGGCGTTTGAGACCGAGGGCCTGATCGGCACGTCAGCCGCGCCCGCGGTGCTGGCCTATCTCTTTCATCGCATCGAGGCGCGGCTCGACGGCCGGCCGACACTGCTGATCGTCGACGAGGGCTGGCTCGCCCTCGACGACGAAGGTTTTGCCGGACAGCTTCGTGAGTGGCTGAAGACGCTGCGCAAGAAGAACGCCTCGGTCATCTTCGCCACCCAGTCGCTGTCAGACATCGATGGGTCCGCCATCGCGCCTGCCATCATCGAGAGCTGCCCGACGCGTCTGTTCCTGCCGAACGAGCGGGCGATCGAGCCGCAGATCACGGCGATCTACCGGCGCTTTGGGCTCAACGATCGCCAGATCGAGATCCTCGCCCGCGCCACACCGAAGCGCGACTACTACTGCCAGTCGCGGCGCGGCAATCGGCTGTTCGAACTCGGTCTCGGTGACGTCGCGCTCGCCTTTACGGCCGTCTCAGCCAAATCGGATCAGGCTGCGATCGCAGAAGATCCTGGCCGAACACGGCCGCGAAGGTTTTGCGGCCGCCTGGCTTAAGCGCCGCGGTCTCGCCTGGGCCGCCGACCTCATTCCCGATTCTCCAGTCGGGGGAAAAGGTCATGAACCGTATCCGTCCCTCGCGGCGGCGAGTGCCGTCGCGCTCACGGTCGGCCTCGTAGCGGTCGCCGTCTTATGCGCAGGTCGTCGTCTTCGATCCGAACAATTATGCGCAGAACGTGCTGACCGCCGCTCGTGCGCTGCAGCAGATCAACAACCAGATCACCTCGCTGCAGAATCAAGCCCAGATGCTGATCAATCAGGCCAAAAATCTCGCGAGCCTGCCATATTCGTCGTTGCAGCAGCTTCAGCAGTCGATCCAGCGCACCCAGCAGCTTCTAAACCAGGCACAGCGCATTGCCTACGATATCCAGCAGATCGACCACGCCTTCTCGACCACTTACGCGCCGGCATCGGCGGGGAACGATCAGACGCTGGTCTCAAATGCGCAAGCCCGCTGGCAGACCTCGGTCGCGGCGCTTCAGGATGCGCTGAGGGTGCAGGCCGGCGTCGTCGGCAATCTCGACACCAACCGTATGCAGATGTCCGCGCTTGTGACCTCGAGTCAGTCGGCAGCCGGCGCGCTGCAGGCAACGCAAGCCGGCAATCAATTGATCGCTCTGCAGGCCCAGCAACTCGCGGATCTCACCGCGACTGTCGCGGCGCAAGGCCGGGCGCAGAGTCTGGAAGCTGCGCAACGCACGTCAGCGCAGGACCAGGGCAGGGAGCAGCTCCGGCGGTTCCTGGCACCGGGGGCCGGTTATCAGCCTACCGCAGTTCGGATGTTTCACTGATGCGACTCATTTCTCAGCATCCCGGCGGGCTATTTGGATCGCGGCACTTGCTTCTTTAGTATCGATCGTAGCGTGTGGCCGCCATCCAGAGCCGCCACGGCGAGGATGCGGCGGTACCTCGCGCCGATGGAGCGTGAGACAGCTGGACGCGCTCGTGACCGAACTTGCGCGCTGTCGAACGATCACGCCGGACGATATCGCCGCGCTCGAATTCGTGCCGCCGCATCTGGGCAGAGAATCGCAAGAACTTCTTCCTGTCGACTAAATCGCCGTCGCCGCTGATCCCGACATCTGCGCGGATCGGTCAAGAACGGAGATCGAATCCCGCCGCTCGGACACGACCTGGGTAGGACGCAACTGATGGGCGGCACCGGCGTCATCGACCGTTTCCTCGAGGTCTTCACCCGTTATATCGACTTCCGGATTCGGTCTGCTCAACGGTGAGGTCGCGTTCCTCGCCACCACGCTCGCTGCGATCGATATCACCCTTGCTGCCATATTCTGGAGTTGGGCGGCCGACGAGGACATCATTGCCCGGCTCGCCAAGAAAACCCTGTTCGTCGGCGTCTTCGCCTACCTCATCGGCAACTGGAACAATCTCGCCCGTATCGTCTTCGAGAGTTTTGCCGGGCTCGGTCTCAAGGCGTCCGGCACCGGCCTGTCCACGGCTGACCTCCTGAGCCCAGGACGTATCGCGCAAGTCGGCATCGACGCCGGACGTCCGATCCTGAACTCGATCTCCGGCCTGATGGGCTACATCAGTTTTTTCGAGAATTTCGTTCAGATCGCAGTCCTGCTGTTCGCCTGGATCGTGGTGCTGCTGGCTTTCTTCATCCTGGCGATCCAGCTCTTTGTCACCCTGATCGAGTTCAAACTGACGACGCTTGCCGGCTTTGTGCTGATTCCCTTCGGCCTGTTTGGCAAGACGGCGTTTGCCGCGGAGCGCGTGCTTGGCAACGTGATCTCGTCCGGCGTCAAGGTGCTGGTGCTTGCCGTCATCGTGGGCATCGGCTCGACGTTGTTTTCCCAATTCACTGCCGGGTTCGGCGGCAACCAGCCGACAATTGAAGACGCCATGTCGCTGGTGCTCGCGGCTCTAGCTCTGCTTGGTCTTGGTATCTTCGGTCCCGGAATTGCCAACGGCATCGTCTCCGGCGGTCCGCAGCTCGGTGCCGGCGCAGCAGTAGGGACCGGCTTGGCTGCGGGCGGCATCGTTGCCGCTGGAGCGGCCGGTGCCGCCATGGGAGCAGGGGCCGCGGGCGGCGCGCTCGCCGGTGCCGCGCGCGGCGGTGCGTCCGCTACTGCCGGTGCGTCCACAGCTTACCGCGCAGGTGGATTTGCCGGTCTGGCGCAATCCGGCGCTTCAACCATTGCCGGTTCGTTTCGCCGATCCGCCGGCGCGACGGGATCGGAAGCGCGGGCAGAGCGGTCGCCACCCAGGTGAGCCACCGGCCTGGGCGACGCGCATGAAACGCTCGCAGGCCGTGAGCCACGGCGCATCTGCCGCAAGCCAATCGGTCCGCTCCGCCGACCATGGCGGCGGTGGCGCTTCCGTCGATCTCTCCCAAGGTGAACGCTGATGTTCAAGCGATCTTCCGTGCGCTACGGCCGCACACCTGCGCCCGTAACTCCCTATCAGAAGGCGGCACAAGTCTGGGACGAGCGCATCGGATCTGCGCGCGTGCAAGCCAGCAATTGGCGGCTGATGGCTTTTGGCTGTCTGCTGTTGTCCGGCGGTCTCGCGTCGGGCCTCGTTTGGCAATCCCTGCGCGGCACGGTCACGCCATGGGTGGTACAGGTCGATCGCCTCGGTCAGGCGCAGGCCGTGGCTCCAGCCGATAGCAGTTATCGGCCGACCGATCCCCAGATCGCCTTCCACCTCGCGCGCTTTATCGAAGACGTGCGCGGACTGTCGGCCGACGGCATCGTGCTGCGCCAAAACTGGCTGCGGGCCTATGACTTCACCACCGATCGGGGTGCCGCCGCGCTCAACGACTACGCGCGCACCAACGATCCCTTCGCCAATCTCGGCAAGCTCCAGATTCTCCGTCGAGGTCTCCAGCGTCATCCGCGCGTCGCCGAACTCCTTTCGCGTCGCCTGGATTCAGCGGGTCTTACGAGAATGGCAGCCTGAGCGCGACCGAGCGCTGGACCGCGATTCTCACCGTCGTGATCGACACGCCGCGCGATGCCGATCGCCTGCGCAAGAATCCGCTCGGGGTCTACGTCAACGCCATTAACTGGTCGAAGGAGTTGGGGCAATGAGATCGTCCTTTCTCGGTAAAGCCGCATTGCCGATGCTGTTTCTTTCCGCGTCCACGCTTGCCGGCTGCACTATTCCGCTAAAGCCGCCTCCGGAAATCTCTTACGACGACGCGGAGCCAGCCGTGCAACTCGCCGACCCGCCGAAGCCGGTCGAGGTGGTCGAGGTGCCAAAATTGTTGCCGCTTCCCGGCCAGCTCAAGCCGCTACCTGGCGCGCGTTCGAAGCCGGAGCCCGGCGACCCCCGCACACGTGTCGAAAAGGCCAATGCCGCGGCACGCATCCAGCCGACCCGCAATGGTTACATCAATGCCGTGCAGGTCTATCCGTTCTCGTCGGGCGCGCTTTATCAGGTCTATGCCGCACCGGGGCAGGTGACCGATATTGCCCTGCAGGAGGGCGAGCAGCTCGTTGGCTCCGGACCGGTTGCCGCCGGTGACACCGTGCGATGGATCATCGGCGATACCGAAAGCGGAACCGGACCCACCAAACGCGTCCACATCCTGGTCAAACCCACGCGGCCCGATCTTGTCTCCAATCTCGTCATCAATACCGATCGTCGCACCTATCTCCTGGAACTGCGCTCCGCTGAAAAGACCTACATGGCCTCGGTATCCTGGCAATATCCGCAAGATCAGCTCATTGCGTTGCGCCGCCAGAATGCGAGCGCCGAGGCAGCGACGCCGATCATGACCGGCGTCGACATCTCACGATTGCGCTTCCGCTACGCGATCGAGGGTGACAATCCGCCCTGGCGCCCGGTTTCCGCATTCGATGACGGCTCCAAAGTCTATATCGAGATGCCCAGCGGCATCGCCCAAGGCGAGGCACCGCCGCTGTTCGTCATCGGTCCCGAAGGTGACGGTCAACTCGTCAATTATCGCGTTCGGCAGAACTATTACATCGTCGACCGCCTGTTCGCTGCGGCAGAGCTGCGGATGGGCGGTGAACATCAGCAGACCGTCCGCATCAGCCGCACCGACGGGAGAGCCGCGGTGAGTATGGAGCCGGAACCCGACATTCGAACCGGGACATGACGCTGAACCAGACCGGGTGGCCTCGATGCGCTTGCGCGCCGAGCGTCCGGTTGCCACAAGGCTCTCCCGCAAAGTCCTGGCCGGAGGTGCGGCGGTCGGATTGCTTGCAATCTTCGGTGCCGTGATATGGGCCCTGCAGAACAACCGGTCACACTCGAGGGCGCCAACCGAACTCTACACCACCGACCATCGCAATGTCGCCGATGGTCTTGCCGGTCTTCCCAGGGATTACGCCGGCGTACCCCGTCAGGCCCCTCC
>CAWDSF010000018.1:0-560514 GCA_963804885.1 uncultured beta proteobacterium | reverse complement strand
AGCGGACCGGCTATAGAACAGTCGACCTTAGATTTGATGTTTGAGCCCCTCAAGCGTGGCTTGCATAACGAGAGCAGAGACCAATCCGAAGGCAGTCTCGGGCTCGGCCTATATATCTCGCGCGAGATAATCAAAAGTCATGGGGGCGACATCACCGTGAAGTCCGACCAGAGCGAAACGGTGTTCTCGGTGCGGCTGCCTCGCCGCCGTTAGTTCGAATCGGCGTTTATGACCGTCCGCGTTGGGTCGTAAGGAGTCAGTCGCACATGTCGGCTCTCGGCCACAACCGGCCGCTCGCCGTCAACGAAGAAGAAGGCATCAGTCGCCGATGGCGACAAAAATTGCGGAATTAGCGACAGGTTTGCGGAACCAGATTCCGGCAGGATAATGGCCGGCAAGGGGAACGCTAATGAACAATCGCCGCAAATGGCTCGCTGTTGTTTGGGCCGCATTGCCAATGACGGTCGCCGTAGCTGCCGACTATCCCGCCAAACCGGTGCATATCATTTCGCCCTACACGCCCGGCGGCGGCAATGACGTCATTTGCCGCGCGGTCGCGGTTAGGCTCGGTCCGATAATGGGTCAACCGGCGGTTGTTGAGAACAAGCCCGGCGCCAACACCATCATCGGCACCGACTACGTGGCCAAGTCACCCCCTGACGGTTACACCATGATCTTGGTGCCCAGCGCGCACACCGTCAATCCGCACCTGTATGAAAAGCTGCCCTACGATTCGGTGCGCGACTTCACCCCCATCACGCAGGTGGGCTCCGCCGCTGCTGCTGGTGGTCAACGCGTCTTTGCCGATCAAATCGATCCGCGACCTGATTCAGGCCGCGAAAGGCAAACCCAACGAGATCACTTATGGCACGTCGGGAAGCGGCTCCGCCCGTAGCCTGGCCGGCGCGTTGCTGGGCGCGCTGGTGGGTATACAACTGCAGCACATCCCATACAAAGGTGCTGCGCCGGCTGCGACCGCGTTGCTGTCGAACGAAGTCATGCTCAGCTTCTCGCCTCCCTCGACTCTCATGCCGCACGTTCGCAGCGGCAGGTTGCGTGCCCTGGGCATGAGCGGCGACAAACGCTCGGCCATCGCGCCCGACATACCCACCATCGCTGAATCCGGCATTCCGAATTACGAGGCCGGCCTGTCGTCAGGATTTCTGGGACCGGCCAAACTACCGCGCGACATCCTGTTGCGCTTGAACTCCAGTATTACCACCGTCATCGCTGACAAGAGCACGCAGGAAGTGCTGGCCAAACTGGGGATAGAACCTTCACCAGCACGCCCGAGGCGTTCGCCCAGCTGATTCTCAACGACATCCAAAAATGGGACCTATCTCGTCAAGGCATCGGGGATCAAGGCCGAATGAGTGGAGACACCATGAATGCAAACACGCCGGCCACCGACGGCATTGCGGAAAACATGCAACCGCTGTCGGGAATACGCGTCATCGATGTCAGCCGCATAGTCGCGGGCCCAGTTTTGCACCTTCCAGCTTGCCCTGCAGGGCGCTGACGTGATCAAGATCGAAATGCCCGGCAAGGGCGACCCGGTGCGCTGGAGCCCCGCCGGCAGCGACACGCATTACCGCACCCGCGGCATGGCCACGAACTACATGCCGCAGGAAACTGCAACAAGCGCTCGCTCACGCTCAACCTGAAGAACGAAGAGGGCAAGGCGGTGTTCCGCAAGATGGTGAAGAGCGCCGATGTGGTGATGGAAAATTTCCGCGCCGGCTACATGAAGGAACTGGGCCTGGACTACGACGCGCTGCGCAAGATCAACCCCAGGCTGATATTTTGCTCGCTCACCGCCTACGGACAGAACGCCCCCAAAGGCCATCACACCGCCTACGACGGCATCGTGCAGGCGGCCTCGGGCATGATGAGCGTGACCGGCACGAAAGAAACCGGTCCGCTGAAAGTCGGACCGGTGATCCTCGATTACGCCTCGGGCCTCGCCGCCGCCTACGCCATCACGTTGTCGCTGCTGCGCCGGGACAAAACCGGCGAAGGCCAATACATTGACGTCTCCATGCTGGACACCGCTCTCACGTTCATGAGCGCGCTTATCGTGGACTACAAGTGCACCGGCAACGTGCCGGGCCTGCGCGGCAACGTGCCGGCGAGCGGTGTGCCCACCTCAGGCTACTACCACTGCGCCGACGACCGCATGATCGTGATCGGCGCCAATGAGGAACACCAGGCGGTAAAACTGTTCCAGGCGCTCGGGCTTGGACACTTGCTGGACGATCCGCGCTTCACCGGCCTGGAAGCGCGCCTCGCGGGCAAGGCGGAACTGGCTGAGACGTTCGCCAAAATTTTCAGAACCAAGCCCGCTCTCGAGTGGGAGCAGCTCCTCAACGACGCCCGCGTGCCCTGCTCACTAGTGCGCTACATCGACGAAATCCTGGCGCATCCCCAGGTAGCGGCGCGCCAGCAACTGCATACCTTCGCAAGGATTTGAAGAGCACCGGGAGCGACGTCACGGTGCTAAATGCGCCTTTCAAATTTGCCAAGGACGGTCCGCGGCTGAAGTCTCCGCCGCCCACCGTCGGCGAACATACCGAAGCAATTCTCACGGAGTTGGGTTATGACAGAGACCGCATCGCGGGACTCAGGAAGCGAGGGGTAGTCTGACATTCGAGGCTCGAATGGTCAGCACGCGGCCAATTCCGGCCGCTCGCTGTTACGTTTGCTTTTCTCCCCCATCGGTCATAGCTCCCCTCTTAAGCGGCAAATCTATTGCTATCTGCGTGATTTGGCATAATGGTCACGGGGATTGAGGGAGGACGAATTGAATACACGTCGCAAACTGGTCATCGCGCTTGGCGCTGGCGCGCTCGCTTGGACGGGCGCGGTACGCGCGCAGGCGTCGCCAACAGTTCGCCGGATAGGACTGTTCTCGCAAACCTCGCCCTCCGTTACCGCGCCCTCGTACGAAGCGTTCCGGCTCGGTCTCCGCGACCTCGGATGGGTCAAGGAGAAGAACATCATCGAGTACCGCTATGCGGAGGGCAAGCACGATCGCCTCCCTGACCTCGCGGCCGAGCTCGTCCGCCTCAAGGTTGACGTCATCGTTACTTTCGCTACTTCCGATACTCTGGCTGCCAAAAAAGCTACCGGGGCTATCCCTATCGTTACAGCGGGTGGGGCTGACCCTGTTGCGGGAGGGCTGATTGAGAGCCTGGCGCGGCCCGGCGGCAACGTCACGGGGTTAAGCCAAATGACCGTCGAGCTGGCTGGAAAACGGCTGCAGCTGCTCAAGGAAATCGTCCCAGCGCTCTCACGCGTGGCTGTGCTCTGGAATCCACTGAGCGTAAACGCGACGCTTAATTGGAAAGAAATTCAGCAACCAGCACGGCAGCTTGGAATCCAGCTTCATTCGCTGGAAGTCCGGAGCCCCAACGAATTCGACCAAGCGCTCGAAGACGCAATCAGGGCGCGCGCGGGCGCTCTTGTCACACTCGCAGACCCCCAGTAGACGGTGCGAATCTAAAACGGATAGCGGGCCTTGCGGCAAAGAGCCGCCTGCCGTCGATATATCACGATTCTGCATTTGCGGACGCTGGCGGCCTTGTGACCTATGGGGCACACCGTCCCGACTTGTACCGGCGCGCCGCCACTTACGTGGACAAGATCCTCAAGGGTGCGAAACCCGGGGATGTGCCGTCGAGCAGCCGACCAAGTTCGAACTGGTGATTAATATGAATACCGCCAAGGCGCTCGGCATCAAGATTCCGCAGTCGATACTCGTGCGTGCGGATAAGGTGATCGAGTAACCACGGCAATGTCCGCCATGTAGAAAATCGACTAACCGGTTAGGGTTGCGGGCTCAACCGGTCGACGCAACACTTCCCTTTCTTACAGGCAGGGGCTTGAAGCTGAAGGCCTTCCTTCGAGGTGGCTCAGCGACAATCCGATGTTGTACAAGCACGAGTGAGAATGACCAGGGAACAGCACCACTTGCGATTATGACCCGATTTGACAAGCACTTGCTATTGCTTCGCCTAGACCTGGCATGTGTTGCAACCACCGCTTGAATTCACAGGCGAAAGCGGTCCTTTATCTGCCTGAATGCCGGGAATCAGGATTCCCTGCAACGCACAGTGCATAGCACCTAGTTGTTGCCAATGTTTACCCGCAGACGGCCCGATTTTTGGTTACTTCAAGGACTGGGCCTGAAATAAAGCTGTTCTTTTTCGCTACCCCGGCGCTACCCCGCCACAAACAAAAACGGCTTACCCGAAGGTAAGCCGTTGATTTGTTGGTTGCGGGGACAGGATTTGAACCTGTGACCTTCGGGTTATGAGCCCGACGAGCTGCCAGACTGCTCCACCCCGCGTCTGAGGGGCGAATTGTAGCAACGCGGCCGCTATGCGCGTCAAACAATCATTCGCTAAATTGCTGTTTGAACGGCAATTCTCAGGGCGTTTCGACTGCGGGGACGCGCTTTGCGCTTGCGGAAGAATTCGGTAAAGCGGTCGAGGCTGACGTAGAACACCGGCGTCACGTACAGCGTCAGGAATTGCGAAAATACCAGCCCGCCCACCACCGCAATACCGAGCGGGCGACGTGTCTCCGCGCCGGCGCCCAGACCCATCGCGATCGGCAGGGTCGCGAAAATCGCGGCCATCGTCGTCATCATGATCGGGCGGAAGCGCACCATGCACGCCTCGACGATCGCATCCTTCGGCAGCATGTTCTGTTCGCGCTGCACTTGCAGGGCGAAGTCGACCATCATGATCCCGTTCTTTTTGACCAGGCCGATCAGCAGGATGATCCCGACGAAGCTGAAAATGTTCAGCTCCTCGCCGAAGAGCAGCAGCGTAAGCAGGGCGCCGAAGCCAGCGAACGGCAGCGCGGTCAGAATCGTGAGCGGGTAGCCGTAGTGCTCGTAGAGTATGGCGAGAATGATGTAGATCAGGATGATCGTAATCATCAGCAAGATCGGCAAGCGAACGAAATGCTTCCTGGAACGCCTTCGCACTGCCGGTGAATGAGCTGGAAATATTGTCCGGCAGCACTTCACGCGCGACGCCTTCGATAGCGGCTCACCGCATCGCCGACCGACACCCCGGGCGCGAGATTGAAAGAAAGCATTACGGCCGGCAGCTGTCCCAGGTGGGCGACCGAAATCGGCCCGACGCCACTTTTGATTTGCGCGACAGTGCTCAACGGGACCATCGCGCCCGACGGGCTTTGGATGAAAATCGATTCCATTGCGTTGATGTCGGTCTGAAATTTTCGGTCGACCTCGAACAGCACCGAATACTGGTCAGACTCGCCGTATAGCGTGGAGACCTTGCGGCCGCCGAATGCGTTGAAAAGCGCAAGCTCGATCTGCTGCGACGAAACGCCGAGCGCCGACGCACGGTCACGCATGATGTTGAGCTGGATCTCGGGATTGCGCAGCTCCAAATTGGTCGCCACGTCCTGTAGTTGCGGCAATGTTTTGCAGGCGCGCCTCGAGCGCCTGCCCCGGGCCGTAAAGTTGCTTGAGGTCCGTGCCGGTAAGCGTGAATACGTAATCGCTGGTCGAGAGGGTGCCACCGATGCGTATCGCCGGCGGGTTCGACAGGAACATGCGCAGGCCCTGCAGGTGCGAGACATCGCGGCGCAGCTGCTGAATCACGCCATCGGCGCCGAGCGGGCGGTGCTCGCGCTCTTTCAACCGGATGATGAGGCGGCCGATGTTGTCGCCGAAAGTCACCGCCGACTCCCTGGCCGGCGGTCGACATCACACCTTCGACGTTCTCGTTCTTGCTCACGACCTCTGCGATGGCCTGCTGGTTCCTGACCATATCAGTGAACGTGGTGCCTTCGCGCGCACGCGTGTTGCCGTTAATGACCCCGGTATCCTGACGGGGAATGAAGCCCTTCTGGACCGTCTCGTAAAGCACGCCCATGAAAAGCAGCACTACCAGGGACCCCATCAGAGTGAAACCGGGGAAACGCAGCACCCACTTGAGACTCGTCACGTACCAATTGCGAGCCCCATCGAATACGCGCTCGGACCAATCGAATACCCGGCCGTGCGCATGCGATGGTTTGAGCAGCCGGCTGCATAGCATCGGCGTAATCGACAGCGAAACCATGCCGGATATCAATACCGCTACGCCGACGGTCACCGCGAACTCGCGAAACAGGCGTCCGACCATACCTTCCATGAACATGATAGGGACGAACACCACGACGAGCGAAATAGTCATCGTCATCACGGTCGAGGAAATCTCGCGCGCGCCTTCGAGCGATGCCGTCATCCGGTCCTTGCCCATTTCCATGTGCCGCGTGATGTTTTCCAGCACCACGATCGCATCATCGACCACGAAGCCCACCGCCAGCGTAATCGCCATCAGCGACAGGTTGTTGAGGCTGAAACCCAGCATGTGCATGACAGCGAACGTGCCCAGCACGGAAGCTGGCAGCACGAGTGCCGTCACCAGGGTGGCGCGGATGTTGCGCAGGAAAACCAGGATGACGCCAACTACCAGCGCAATCGACAGGATCAACGTGAAATTGACGTCGTCGATCGATTCACGGATGAATTCGGAGCGATCGACCACGACATTCAGTGTCGCGCCGGCCGGCATTTCTTTTTCGATCTCGGGCGAGCAATTCGCGCAACTGATGGACGACTTCCACTGTGTTGGAACCGGGCTGACGGTAGATCGCGAGAATCAGCGCGCGTTCGCCGTTGTACCAGCTGCGCACCTTTTCGTTTTCCACGCCGTCCTCTGCGCGCCCGATATCCGACAGGCGTATCGGCTTGCCGTCCTTGTAAGCGATGATCAGCGGATTGAAGGCCGCTGCGCGGTCGAGTCCGCCGTCGGATTTGACCGTATAGCTGCGCGCCGTGCCCTGCAGCGCGCCCGAAGGCAGATTGGAGTTGCGCGCTTTGAATCGCGCTGACCACCTTGTCGAGGCCGAGCCCGCGCTTGGCGAGTGCGTTGGGATCGACGAACAGGCGCACCGCATACTTTTGCGAGCCGAACACCGAGACCTGCGCGACGCCGTTGACGGTGGAGAACCGCTGAGAGATGTGCGAGTCGGCGAACTTGTCGAGTTCCGCCATCGGCACGTTTTTCGCGGCAAGCGCGAGTATCAGCACCGGCGCGTCGGCGGGATTCAGCTTGCGCAGCGTGGGCGGGTCCATTTCGCCCGGCAGACGGCGGATGGCCTGCGAAATTGCGGTCTGCACATCCTGCGCGGCGGAATCGATATCACGCTGCAACGAGAACGTCATCGTGATGCGCGAGTTGCCCGTGGTGGACGACGACACCATTTCGTCGACGCCGGAAATTCGGCTGAACTCGCGCTCGAGCGGCAAGGCGACCGTGTTGCCCATGATCTCCGGACTCGCGCCCGGCAGCGACGCTGTTACGGTTATGGTCGGGAAGTCGACGTTGGGCAGGTCGTTGACCGGCAGCGTCCGGAAGCCCAGCCAGCCGAAGAAAAGAATCGATACGAACAGCACGCTGCTCGCGACCGGCCGTTCGATGAAAATGCGCGATATGTTCATGGCTGGAACCTCATTGCGTTGGAGCTACTTGTCGCCTGCCTTGGTCGTTTTGGCGTCGGCATCCGGCTTGACCGCTTCCGCGCCGTCGGCTTTGGCGCCCTCCTTGCCTTCTTTGCGGTCCTTGCCTCCCTTGGTTTTGCCCGCGGGATCCCCTTTGCCATCGCCCGGCGCGCGCACGACGACCTGCGCGCCGACCGTCAGCGCCAGCGGCACGTCGATCACTACCTGCTCGTCGCCATTCAATCCCTTGTCGATCACCATTTGATGCCCGATCTGGCGGGCGACGCGAACTTCCTGCATCGCCGCCTTGCCATCGCGCACGACGTAAACGAACGGCCGGTCCTGGCCGGGCTGCACCGCGCCTTCCGGCAGCACCAGCGCGTCCTTCTCGACCTTGAGGATGATACGCGCGGCGACAAACTGGCCGGGCCACAATTCCTCTTTTTCGTTCTTGAAGCGCGCTTTGAGCAGTATGGTGCCGGTGGTGGGATTGACCGTATTGTCGATGAAGATCAGCGTGCCTTCGGCGATCGGCGGGCCGCCCGGATTCAGGCTGATCTGGACTTTGAGGTCGGGGGTGTTCCAGTAGCGCCGCACGTCCTCCAGGTAGCGCTGCGGCACGCTCAACGTCACCACGATCGGCTGCGTGCTGTTGATGACAACCAATGGAGCGCCGCCCGTGCCGCCGGTGACCAGGTTGCCCGAGTCGACGGCGAGGCTGCCGGTGCGCCCGGAAATCGGCGCGAGAATCTGCGCATAAGAAAGCTGCAACTGCGCCTGCTCGAGCACCGCCCGGTTGGCCGACACGGTAGCTTCGAGCGATTTGACCTGCGTCGCGGCAACATCATAGTCGTTGCGCGTTATGTACTCTTTCTGCATCAGCGGACGCAGGCGCGACTCCTGTTCTTTTGCCTGGGCAAGCTGCGCCTGGTCGCGCGCCAGCGCCGAACGCGCCTGATCGACCGAAGCCTGCATCGGCCGTGGATCGATCCGGAAGAGCGGCTGGCCGGCCTTTACGCGTTCACCCTCCTTGAACAACACATTGGTCAACACGCCATTGACCTGCGGGCGCACGGCGACGCTGTGCTCGGATTCCACGGTCCCGACTACGTCGATGACCTGCGGCATCGCCTGCTTGGAAACCTGCACGGTGCGCACCGCTACCGGTCCGCCGCCGCCGCGCTTGCCCGGACCCTTGCCTTCCGCCTTGGCCGCTTTACCCGGCGCCGCCTCGGCCGGTTTCGCGCCGGGCTGGTTCTTCCACCAATAGTATCCGCCGCCGGCGGCAATCAGGCAGACGATCACAAGCAGTTTCCAGGCAAGCTTCATGAATAGATCTCGATTATTAGATCCGGGACGACCGGTATCCACTGATTAAAAATTCTAACCCCACTGCTGCAACTACGGCTGCCTCGCGCCAACGACTTTGTTATCGGAAGCCCCGAGCGCGAAATTCAACCGCGCCAGCGCCAGGTACCAATCCAGCCGCGATTGAATCTGCTGCACCCTGGCATTGGTGTCGTCGAGCTGAGCGGTGATCAGATCGAGCAGCGTGCCCACGCCGCCTTGATAACGCGCTGCCGCCGCGTCAGCCGACTGGGCGGCGCTCTTGACCAGGTTTTCCGAGCTCGTAATGCCGATCGCCGCGGTTTGCAAATCGAAATAGGCCTGCCATACGTCCTGCTCGGTCTGGTTGTAGATCAGGTCGCGCTGGCTCTCGGCTATTTTGGCCTCCTCTTCCCGCCGGCGCGCGCGGTAGGTATCGCCAAAACCACTGAAAATCGGAATGTTGAGGTTGAGCCCGAACGTGTACACGTCCTGCGAAGTGAGCGCGTTCGTATAGATCTGGCGGCCGTATTGAGACACGAACTGCAACGTGGGCAGGCCGGCCCGCGATTCCGCCTTGGCGGTCGACGCGGGCCGCGCGCGCCCGCGCTTCGGCGGCGACCAAGTCGGGACGGTTGGCCTTCGCGTCTTTCAGGAAGTCGTCCATCGACTGCGTAATCGCGGCGACCGGCGGCTGTGTCGTCATCGGCTGCAGCTGCAATGGAAAATTCACGGGCAATCCGACGGCGGTAGCGAGCTGGCCGCGTGCTTTGGAATATTCGCCTTCGTTGCGGCTCAGCACCAGCTCCGCCTGGCCGACCTGGGTTTCGGACCGGTACACGTCGGCGACCGTGGCGAGGCCGGAGTCGCGCCGGCGCTGCGCCGCATCTAGCGCGGTCTGAAAGTTTTTGAGCGATTCGCGCGTCGCGCGCACCAGCTGCTCGAAGCCCAGCACCCGGTAATACGCCTGCTCGACCTGAAACGCGACATCCTGCAGCGTGCGATTTTGGGCGAGGTTGGCTGCCAGCAGCCGGTATTCGGTCGCCTCTTTGTCCGCCGCGCGCTTGCCGAAATCGAACAGCACATAGCTCAAGCTGATGGTCGGGCCATACGCGGTAAACACCGAGTAAGACCGCCCGCCTTGCGCGGCGCTCGCAGAATTACCGGCCTGATCGATCAGCGTCGTGTTGGGGAAGCCCGAGGTGCCCGAAATGGGCCGCGCGATGCGGTCGCTGATGAGCCCGTTGATTTGCGGAAAATCACCCGCATGGTCGACGCCGGACTGGGCTGCCTCGACGCGCGCCGACAGCCACGCCTGGCGGGTTCTCGCATTGAGGCTTAAAGCGATCTCCGTCAGTTCGGCGAGCGACAACGGTTTATTCAGGTCGCCGGGCAGCGCCTGCAGCGCCGCGGGTGGGGTCACCTGCGGCAACGCCTGCTCCGGTATCCAGCGCTGATTGGGCGCCGGCGCCGTTTTGCTCTCGGTTTTAAACGGATCGATCGCGCCAAACAGCGACTGCGCGTGCGCGGGAATCGCCAGTGAAACGGCTGCCAGCAACGCCAATCTGGCGAAGTGGCCCGGCTGAAGGGCGGATTTGAATCGGATTACGACTGCAGCGTCGCTGATAACGCCTAGACTCAAAATGTACATATCCAAATTCAAATCGGCGCAGACGCGCCGCATTCTCCCGGAGGGCTGTTGTTCCAACCAGCTGTTTTTTTAATAAAATGACGACGAACTACACTACGGCGGACGGTATCATAACACGCTGATTCGACCTGTAAACAACGGTCTCCCCGATGCTCGCGCTGCATCGATTTTAAATCGTTCCCGCCGCATGCCGCCGCGTTCCAAATGCTGGAACGCGGTCCCGAGCAAACCTTATCCGCCAATAAAATTAATGGATAATTTCGTCAGTGCCGCCGTGCTAACCTTCGCCGCAAAAGATAACAGCAAGTAGCAAGCCTGACCGGAAGGAGTCTGCATTGTCCAAGCTCGTTAAGCCACACGGCGGCGAAAATTTGAAGCCGCTCCTGCTCGAAGGGCCCGCCCTTGCGGCTGAAATCGCACGCGCAGCTACACTGCCGAAGCTGCCCGTCAGCTCGCGCGAACGCGGCGACCTGATCATGCTGGGCATCGGCGGCTTTACGCCGCTTGACGGGTTCATGACGCACGCCGACTGGAAACGCGTCTGCGGCGACATGCAGCTCGCGAACGGTCTCTTCTGGCCGATCCCGATTACGCTGTCCGCGGCGAAAAGCACGGCCGATGCGCTGAAGCCCGGCACCGACGTAGCGCTGGTTGACGGAGCTGACGGTGAACTGCTCGCGACCATGACCGTGCGCGAGAAATACACGATCGACAAGCAGCACGAATGCACATCCGTGTTTAAAACCGCCGACCTTGAGCATCCTGGCGTCAGGATGGTGATGGACCAGGCCGAAGTCAATCTCGCCGGCCCGGTCAAAGTGCTGTCGCAAGGCGAATTCCCGAGCAAGTACGGCGATCTCTACATGACCCCGGCGCAGACGCGTGCCGTGTTCGAAGCCAACGGCTGGTCGACGGTCGCCGCGTTTCAGACGCGCAACCCGATGCACCGCTCGCACGAATACCTCGCCAAGGTCGCGATCGAAGTCTGCGACGGCGTGCTCGTGCATTCGCTGCTCGGCAATCTAAAGCCGGGCGACATTCCAGCTGAAGTGCGCACGCAGACCATCAGCGTTCTGATCGATAAATATTTCGCGAAAAAAACCGTCGTGCAGTCGGGCTATCCGCTCGACATGCGTTACGCGGGCCCGCGCGAAGCGTTGCTGCACGCCCTCTTTCGCCAAAACTACGGTTGTTCGCACCAGATTGTCGGCCGTGATCACGCCGGTGTCGGCAATTACTATGGGCCTTTCGACGCGCACCATATTTTCGACGAGATCCCCAAGGGTTCTCTCGAAACGAAGCCGCTCAAGATCGACTGGACGTTCTGGTGCTATGAATGCGGCGGCATGGCCTCCGCGCGCACCTGTCCCCACGACGAGAAGCAGCGCCTGCTCGTCTCCGGCACGAAGCTGCGCAAGTGGCTGTCCGAAGGCGACGAAGTGCCCGCCGAATTCAGCCGGCCCGAGGTATTAAAGATTTTGCGCGACTATTACGCAACCATCGACGCCGCCGACCGCGTCGAAGTGAAACTCACCGGCCACTCGGCGCGCTAAGAGTGCCTAACCTAATGAAACGCGCGATGCGCTGTCACGATTTTGGCTCAGGGCTAGAAGAAAGTCCCGCCGCTTAGTCATTCTAAGCAAGGGGCTTTCGACAACGTCATGGGCCAAAACTCGTGCCAGCCCGAAGGGTTGCAGCCAGAATCGGCGATGGCCGCGTTGCTCGTCTTGGCAATAGAACGACTATTGCCTTCACCGGGCGCCTTGCCCTCACCAATTCTGGCTGCAACGCACACGTGTTTCATTAGGTTAGGCACTCTACAAAAAAGGGCAGCTGATCGCTGCCCCTTGCCGCTATATTGCGTCGCGCGAGTCGATGGCCGGCGCCTCTCCTCCCCGTGCGACGGTATGACGCCTACGGCTTTTTCGGCGTCTTGTATTCGACTTCCTTCTGCAATGGTTTCCAGATGGTTTCGTAACCAACGAACCCCTTTTCGTTGGGTGGCATCTGACGCGTCGTATAGTAAGGCGTATGCCCGTCAGGAACTTTGGTAGGGGGTTTTTGCTCGCTCATAAGTCACCTTTTCTACATGAAGTCAGGATTGCAAGTGCAAGTAGTGAGTCGAAATCGTCCGCTGCCATTCTACACCGCTCTTCAAACAGATCTCATGCGCGACGGGTCGACATTCGCGCCCGCAATGATCGCCCCGCCCGCTCCTGTCTCTTCATCCGTTGCGTCGCGCACGGTCAGTATTTCGAGCGTAAAAACGACTTCTCTACCGCAAAGCGGATTGTTGCCATCGATAGTCAGTGATTTGTCGTCCATCCTTGTCACGATAAAGCTGCGTGTCTGCCCCTTCTCGCTTTCCATGAGGATGGACGTGCCGATTTGACGATAGTCAGCGGGGACGTTTTCGAGGGAATCGGTAAAAACCAGCGATTCGTCCCGGGGGCCGAAGATCTGATTGCCATCGATCGGCACTTCGATGACGTCGCCGGCGGACTTGCCCTCCAGTTCCTGATGGACGGAAGGGGCCAGAATTTCATTGTGTCCGTGAACATAGCCCAGCGGGAATTCGACCCGGGTGAGGACATGCCCCGATTTCCTGTCGGTCACCTTGTAGGTCAATTCGACAAGCTTGCCGTCCTGGATGATTTCACTCATGTTGGATCGATCGGAGCGCTTCAGAAGATGGATGCACCAAAAATCCTGACCTTTTCATTTTCATAGCCGAGGACCAGCCTGCCCAGCCATTCGCCCTGCTTCTTCGTGCTCCGCTGCCGGTAAAGAACCGTCACATGCTCGCCCCGGCGGATGATGCCGAGCGAATCGATTTCATCAGACAGACTTCTCGCCAGTTCACTATTTGCGAACTGGTGGCCCGCCACGACATTATTCATGGCAAGCGCCAGGGAGCTGGAAAAGTTCTTTACGAACTCTTCGTATTTGCCTTCGTTCGAATATTTGACGAGGTCGCGCCACAGCGGATCGGCTATGGCCAGAATCTCTTCATCGCTTTTTTCAATAATGTTCATGCGGGGCTCTTGGCGGCTGTAAGCGGCCGGCATTACAGCACGCATAACACGCGACTGCTGGTCTCTTCTGCGCGGGGATATCGCTATTCGTCGTCAACCAGGTGATAACAGGGCGCCTTTTCCATGGTGTATTCGCCGGTTTCCGGATCGCGGCGCGAAACCGTCAGCACATGCCAGTTTTCGTCGTCCACCTTCATGGCGTCGCCCCGGTAGTAGTAACCCGGCCAGCGGGTCTCCTTGCGGAACAGCGTGTGCTGCGTGACGCACTCTGCAGCGCGATGACGGTGCATCAATTCCCAGGCACGCAGCAGCTCGTGAATGTCCTTGGCGGCCAGGCTCTGCAGGTCTTCCTCCATGATCTTGAGCTTCTTGAGACCGATATTCAGGAGCTTCTCGTTGGTCATGTAGTTGACGGTCACCCCGCCGCAATACTCGTCCATCAGCTTCTGCAGACGGTCCAGACCTTGCTGGGGATTGATGAAGTGCGGGTTGACGTCGCCTGCCACGACCGCATTGCTGTAGATCCTGAAATGCTCGAGAGGCTTGTAGATCTCTTTCTTGCGGCGGTTGATCTGCTCATCGGAGACGACAATGCCTTCGCCTTTGCCGTCGTCGATGTATTTGCAGGCGGCCTTCGCGGCGAGGCGGCCTTCGGTGAACGAGCCGGATGAGAAGGCGTGCGGCGTGCCGCCGACGGCGTCACCGGCGCCGAACAGACCTTCGATCGTCGTCATGCGGTTGTAGCCCCAGAAATACTCGGGCGGGGAAACGTCCTCGGGACCCGAGCACCAGGCACCCGAGCCGGTCGCGTGGGAGCCCATGACATAGGGTTCGGACGTGGTCAGCTCAGGATTCTCGTGCTTGGGATCCACATCGGTGGCGGCCCATAGAACCGCCTGGCCGATGGTCATGCCGAGGAAGTTTTCCCAACCGACCTCTTCCAGATGAGGATCCTGGAAGGCTTGCATGGTCACCATGTGTATGGGGCCGCGGCCGGCATTGACTTCACTGATTATGCAATGGTTGCGCAAACAGGTTGGAATCGGCCGATGCGTCAGGTGCGAGACTTCCGGATCGAGATATTCCTTGCCGACCATTTTCTGCAGTGCGGGGAACCACTTTGATTCGTACTCCTCGCCCAGACAGTTTTGCGTATAGGTTTTCAGGTGCAGGAAGTAGGCGCCGACCGGGCCGTAACCGTCCTTGAAACGCGCCAGCACGATGCGATTTTCCATCTGCGTCATTTTGGCGCCGGCGTTGATCAGAAGCCCATAAGCAGACGCCGACGACCATGGCGCATACCAGGTACGGCCGGAACCCTCGCCCACCGAACGCGGTTTGAAGATGTTCGAGGCGCCGCCCGCGGCGCAGACCACGGTCTTGGCCTTGAAGACGTGATAGTTGCCTGTGCGAACGTTGAAGCCGACGGCGCCGGCCACCCGATTGTCCTTGCTGTCATCCATCAGCAGGTGGGTGACGCAGATGCGGTTGAAGACCTTGTCCGCCGATTTCTTGGCGGCCTCGGCCACGATGGGCTTGTACGACTCGCCGTGGATCATGATCTGCCAGCGGCCTTCACGCAGATAGCGCCCGGTTTTCGGGTCCTTCATGATGGGCAGGCCCCACTCTTCGAACTGGTGCACCGTCGAGTCAACGTGCCGGGCCATGTCGAACAGCAGGTCTTCCCGCACCATCCCCATCAGGTCGATACGGGCGTAGCGGACATGATCCTCCGGTTTATTTTCGCCCCAGCGGGTACCCATGTAGCAGTTGATGGCGTACAGGCCTTGCGCGACCGCACCGGAGCGATCGATATTGGCCTTCTCGGCAATGACAATCTTCTTGTCCTGCCCCCAGAATCGGGCCTCCCATGCGGCACCCGTGCCGCCAAGGCCCGCACCGACGACCAGAACATCGATGCCGTCTTCGACGATCGTCTCGTAAGCCATCAGTAAGCCACGCCTTTCTTCATCTTGAGACGATTGGACTTAAGCGTATGCAAACCACCTTCGTCCATGCGGATAAATTTCGGCTCGCTGTACAACAGCTCGCTGTCGCGCATCTCCTTGCTGGGCGCGGGAACATCCGCGAGCTTGGGGATCGCCGTCCCCCACGGCTTCGTAGTAATGGGCGACAGGAAGTTCTTTTCCGTGCCGTTGCGGAATTTGATTTTCCAGGCGATCGTGCCTTTCTGTTCGTCGCGCTGGACCCGCACGCTGTGACCGAGCGGGGCAAAGTCGGCATATCCGCGCACATCGATCGCATTCTGCGGACACGCCTTCACGCAGGAGTAGCACTCCCAGCACATGTTCGGCTCGATGTTGTAGGCGCGGCGATAGGTCTTGTCGATGTGCATGATGTCGGACGGGCAGATATCGACGCAATGTCCGCATCCGTCGCACCGTGTCATATAAACAAAGGTAGGCATTACTCGACTCCTTGATTTGTTCCGCTAGAACGTGCCGGGTGCTTTTCTAATAGTGCCGGGGCGCTTCGCGCTTGATGCCAAGCCCCATGTCCATCGGAGCGTCCCGCAACAGTTCCATTGAGTGTCTTTTCTGTTGTTCGGGATCGTCACGGCTCAGCGTCGGCAAATTCTCGGCCGTGCCATTCGGCCTTGGTTATTCTTTTCTCGAAGGCCGCAGCGGGCTTGAAAAACATGTGCGCGAACTTCGACCACGGCGATCCGGCCGAACAGGACCGTCGTCGCGATGATGTACAGGCCGAAGAACGATCGCTCGCACCCGGGCTGCCGTTCGCCTGCAGATACGCCCAGATCAGGCCCAGCGTGACGCTGGCCAGCAGCGAAAGAACGAACAGGTCCGCGCGCATCACGCGGAACGGCGAGCCGCCCTCGGCGGCGACATCGACGCGGATGAAGAACCAGAACCAGTATCCGCCGAGGCAGACCATCAACCCGCCGAGCCACCACAGTTGCGGCACGAGCTCGGGCGTCGGCGTCGCGGCAGTCGGATAGCAGAACACCATCATGACGGTGGTGACGAGATAGATGACGAAGCCGTACATCGTCAGCAGGTGGGCCAGCCGGCGGCGCGCGTTGCAAAACTCTCCGGAGGCCAGCACGTCGACGACTGCCGTCTGGACTGCAATCGACACCAGTTCGCCGCCGCCGACTTCTTTGGCGCCTTTGTCTTTGGACTTGCGCCAGTTATCGAAAAAATACCTGGCGCTGCCTTTGTGAATGACGTCGAACAGCGTTCCTGCGACGACCAGCAGGACCATGATGGCGACATAGCCCTGCATGACGCCAGCCGACAGAAAATCGGTCAACGCGGCAAATGGATTGTTCGTGAACATTACTCCCCCGATTTAACTCGCCGCTGCTGCGCGGATTTGCATTTCGCGGCTGCCGGCTCCGCTCGACATGGCGCTAACGCGCCGGCCCGCGGCGAAACTGGCTTCGAGCCCCGACACCAAGATGGAATTCCCCTCTCCAGACCGCGGTGATTTTACGCGTTCGCGGATTATCCCAGACAAGAAATTGGTTATGCGGCCATAGAAAAAACTTTGCGCGCAGGGGCTTCCAGGGCCGGTAGCTCGAATCGCAGGAACCGCGCGGCTACGCTGCAGGGCAGCATGCGTGGCGGGCATTTATGAGAAACTACGGCAGGCGACCCCGATCCGAAAGCATGGCGTTGAAAATTAGCGTTCTACCCGCGCCGCGAGCGGCCCGATGACCAAGTCTCTTCCCGGCAAAATTGCCGCGTTGAAAGAGCCCACGGCACAGACTGCGGCGCGCATGATCGAGCGCGAGCCCTATTACGAGCCGCTCGGCCGCGAGATCGAATTGTTCGAGGCGGCGTACGCGACCCAGATCCCGGTGCTGCTCAAGGGGCCGACCGGCTGCGGCAAAACGCGTTTCATGGAATACATGGCGTGGCGGCTCAAACGGCCGCTGCTCACGGTGTCGTGCCACGACGATCTCACCGCAGCCGACTTGATCGGCCGCTACCTGATCACCAACAACGAGACGGTATGGGTCGATGGCCCGCTCGCGCACGCGGTGCGTTGCGGCGGCATCTGCTATCTCGATGAAATCGTCGAGGCGCGCAAGGACACCACCGTCGTCATCCACCCGCTCGCGGACGACCGCCGCATCCTGCCTATGGAGAAGCACGGCGAGCTCTTGCATGCGCCCAAAGAGTTCCTGCTCGCCATGTCGTACAACCCCGGCTATCAAAGCGTGCTGAAGGAATTGAAACAAAGCACCCGCCAGCGCTTCGTCGCGATCGAATTCGGTTACCCGTCCGCCGCGCTCGAGAAAAAGATCATCATTGCCGAAACCGAGATCGAGCCCGCCGTTGCGGACCAGCTGATACGCCTGGCGGAAATGACGCGCAACCTCAAAGGCAACGGTCTCGACGAAGGCGCCTCGACACGGCTGCTCGTGCATGCCGGCAAGCTGATCGCAAAAGGCATTCCGGCACGCGCCGCATGTACCGGCGCCATCGCCGCCGCGCTGACCGACGATCCGGACATGCTGCGCGCGGTCAATGAGCTCGCCAGCTCGCTCTTCTAACGCGCCTGCCGCGGGCGCGCAGGGCGCGAGGCTGACGGCCGCGCAACTCGAAGAGCGGCTGGACGAAGCGCTCGACCCGGTGCTGTCGTCGCGGCGCACTGCCCAGCCGCTGGCGGCGAAACTGGCGCCGCTCGGCCGCGACCTCCAGGATTTCGCGCTGCACTGGATTGCCGTCATTGCGCGCACCAGCGGCGAGCTCGCCTACCGGTTCGCCGCACTCGCGCCCGACGTGCTGGGACGCGTCGACCCGCCTGCTGCGGAGGCGTGGATCATCCACGCGATGGATACGTTCGACCGCGAGGGTTTGTATCGCGGCAGCGCGGAGCTCAACGACGTCGATGCGTTCATGCAGGCGTCGCTCCACTCTGAGGAAGCCGTCACGTTCGAGGACGCAAGCAACGTGCTGCGTCTGTTCGTATGCGGTTTGGCGGGCCGTCCGCTCAAAATCGAGCTCGCCGCCGAGGCGTACACGGACACCGAAACGCTGCATCTGCCTGCGCGCATGTCCGCGCGCGCGTCGCGCGAGCAGAATTTTCTGCTATACAAAGGGCTCGCGACGCACCTGTGGGCGCAGGCACGCTACGGCACTTTCAACGTTGATCCCACGCAGCAACTGGCCAAATTCGCCGATCCGGCACGCGCGCTCACGCTCTACAACTATCTCGAAACCACCCGCCTCGATGCCATCATCGCGCGCGAGCTGCCGGGACTCGCGCGCGAACTGACCGCCCTGCGCGAGGGCGCCGAACCGCCGCGCGAATGCGCGCGCCTGCGCGACGCCGCGGCGAGCGCCACCGATAGCCTGGCGCTGGTCGCGGCGCTCTATGAGAAAAACTTCGAACCGCCGCACTTGAGCTACATGGGCGTCCTGCATCCGGACATCGCGCAAGCCGTGCGCGCATCGCGTCTCGCGCGCGAGAAAAAAGAACTGCAGACGGAGCTCGCGAAACTGCTGCCGGATGAAATGAATGAGACGGATGCGCAACCGGGCGGCGATGGCGCCCCGCGCTATTCCGTGGCGGCGACCGGCGACGACACGGCAGCCGGTTTCGAATTGAGCCTCGACGGCGAGCCGGTTACCCCGCCGGCTCACGTCAATGAGCTGCTGCATTCGATCGCGCAGGATCTCGGCGAGATTCCCGAGGAATACCTGGTTCCGGCCAATGACGGCGCGTATGCGCAGCGCAAGGACGGGGAAGATGCAGCCGAAAGTCTGCAGGACGCCGGCTCCCGAGGAAGGCACGCTCTTCTACCACGAATGGGATTACCAGCGCCGGCATTACCGCAAGAGCTGGTGCGCGTTGCGCGAGGTCGACGTCAATCCGGCGGACCCGGACTTTATCGACGCTACGCTCGCCCGTTACGCAGTGCAGGTCGGTCAGCTGCGCCGCACGTTCGAAATGCTGCGCGGCGAGGACAAATGGCTCAAAAAGCAGCCGGCCGGCGACGACATCGACTTGGACTCGGTCATCACCGCTTTTACGGACTTACGCACGGGCCGCGAACTGCCCGAGCAGCTGTTTCAGCGCCGCTTCAAGGCCGAGCGCGACATCGCGGTGATGTTCATGGTCGACATGAGCGGTTCGACCAAGGGCTGGATCAACGACGCGGAGCGCGAGTCGCTGGTCATGCTGTGCGAAGCGCTCGAAGTCCTCGGCGACCGCTACGCGATCTACGGCTTTTCCGGCATTACGCGCAAGCGCTGCGAAATCTACCGCGTAAAGCGCTTCGGCGAGCCTTACGACGAGACGGTGCGCCGGCGCATCGCGGGCATCCAGCCGCAGGACTACACCCGCATGGGCGTTGCGATCCGCCATCTCTCCGCGCTGCTCAACGCCGTCGATGCGCGCACCAAGCTGCTGATCACGCTGTCCGACGGCAAACCGGACGATTACAGCGACAATTACCGCGGCGAATACGGGATCGAAGACACGCGCCAGGCGCTGATCGAGGCGCACCGCGGCGGCATCCATCCGTTCTGCATCACGATCGACCGCGAAGCGCGCGAATATCTGCCGCGCATGTACGGTGCGGTAAACTACACGGTCATCGAGGATGTCGCGCGGCTGCCGCTCAAAGTTGCCGACGTCTATCGCCGACTCACCACCTGACACGACGAAATCCGGCCCACGCCATGCAAAGAGACTCCGACAACATTCCCAAGAACGTCCTGGGCGGGCCGCTGCAAACCTGCAGCGAACGGCCGCTCACCGGCTTTTTCCGCGACGGCTGCTGCAATACGAACGACGAAGACGTCGGCGCGCACGTCGTCTGCGTGCGCGTAACCCGCGAGTTTCTCGAATTCAGCGCGGCCCACGGCAACGATCTCTCCACGCCCCATCCGGAATTCGGCTTTGCCGGCCTGCAACCCGGCGATCGCTGGTGCCTGTGCGGGGCGCGCTGGGTTGAGGCGCTGCGTGCGGGCGCCGCGCCGCAACTCGTGCTCGCTGCGACGCATGAAGTCATGCTCGAATACGCGCCGCTCGCCGAACTCAAGAAATACGCGATCGATCTGAATTAGCGCGTGATAGCGCCCCGCTCCCTCGCCCGGCGCGCGTTGGGGCTAGTTGAGCGTTCGGCTCTCGCCCTCGGTAGCGGACTCGGCCGGCATTTCAACGGCCGCCATGGATTCTCCAGCGTCCTCCCCTGCGTCAGTAGGCACCAGTTCGCCGCCGATCTGCGCGCCGGCGGTGACGGTATCGACCAGTTGCCCGAGGTCATCGAGCGAAGGCAGTTCGGTCAGCGAGCGCAGCGCCAGATCGTCAAGGAACTGGCGCGTCGTCGCAAAAAGCTCGGGCCGTCCGGGCACCTCGCGATGGCCGACGACGTCGATCCACCCGCGTGCCTGCAAGGCCTTGATGATGTTGGTCGAAACGATGATCCCGCGGATATCCTCGATATCGCCGCGCGTCACGGGCTGCTTGTAGGCGATGATCGCGAGCGTCTCCATCACCGCGCGCGAATAGCGTGGCGGGCGCTGGGGGTTCAAGCGGTCAAGAAACTTGGTGTACTCGGGACGCGCGCGAAAGCGCCAGCCGCTCGCGACGTTGATGAGCTCGACGCTGCGCCCGTCCCAGTCGGCGGCGAGCTCGGTCAGGATATTGCGCAGCACATCGTTGCTCAGATCCTCGTCGAACAGCTTCTTCAAGTCATTGAGCTGCAACGGTTCGGCGCTCGTGAGCAACGCGGCTTCGAGCACGCGTTTTACTTCCTGCAGGTCAAACGACGGTGAGTCCATGGGCGGATTTTACGTATATCGGTGAGTAAGGCTCTTGTTGGGTGAGCTCGATCAGGGTCTCGCGCGCGAGCTCGAGGATGGCGAGGAACGTGACGACCAGCTTGGGCACGCCGTCGGCCGTATTGAACAACTGCGTAAATTCGATCAGCTTTACTTCCTGCAGGCGCCGCAATATCGCGCTCATGTGCTCGCGCACGGACAGCTGGTCGCGCGTGACGCGGTGATGCTGGTTGACGTTCGCGCGCTGCAGCAGCCACAGCCATGCCTGCCGCAGGTCTTCAGGATTGACCGCCGGCATCGCCTGCGCGACCGCCTTGTCGACCCACACCTGCACGAGCTGAAAATCGCGCCCGGCCTGGGGCAGCTCGTCGAGCTTGTGCGCGGCGCGCTTCATCTGCTCGTAGGCGAGCAGGCGGCGCACGAGTTCGGCGCGCGGGTCGAGCTCTTCCTGCGGGCCGGCGGACGGCCGCGGCAGCAGCATGCGCGACTTGATTTCGATCAATACGGCGGCCATGACCAGGTAATCGCCCGCGAGCTCGAGGCTTTTCTGCCGCATGATTTCGACGTACTCGAGATATTGCGCGGTCAGGCGCGCCATCGGGATGTCCAGCACGTCGAGATTGTGCTTGCGGATCAGGTACAGCAGCAGATCGAGCGGCCCCTCGAACATGTCGAGAAAAATCTCGAGCGCGTCCGGCGGAATGTACAAGTCCTGGGGCAGCTCGAGCAGCGGCTCGCCGCGGTAAGTCGCCACGGGAGCGGCTGGCGCGGTGTCGGCGGTTTCCATCATGCAAGCGGTTGCGGGTGGGCGCCTGCGCGACGGGCAGGCACTATTCGCGCGGAAATTTCAGTGCACACGGCGTCGCGTAAATTCGGCATGCGGCATTTTAGCGCGATTTGCGCGCGAAACCCACGAATTCGCAGCCGCTTTTTTTTGCGCGGCGGCGGTCTCCTGCGGCCGGGCTCAACCGTAATCGAGCCCCATCACGCCGCGCACGTCGCGCATGGTTTCCTCCGCCAGCTTCTGCGCTTTTTCGCCGCCGTCCGCAATGATGCTGCGCACCAGCGTCGGGTCGTCCAGATAGCGCTGCGCGCGCTCGCGCATCGGCTTCAATTCGGCGAGCACCCCGTCGATAACCGGCTGCTTGCACTCAAGGCAGCCGATGCCGGCGCTGCGGCAGCCCTCCTGCACCCACTTTTTGCGCGGCTCGTCCGAATACACGAGGTGCAGTTGCCAGACCGGACATTTCTCCGGATCACCCGGGTCGGTGCGCTTCACGCGCGCGGGATCGGTCGGCATGGTGCGGATTTTCTTCGTGATCACGTCCGGCTCGTCGCGCAGGCCGATGGTGTTGTCGTATGACTTCGACATTTTCTGGCCGTCGATGCCCGGCATCTTCGATGCCTCGGTCAGCAGCGACTGCGGTTCGGTCAATATCATCTTGCCGCCGCCTTCGACGTAGCCGAACAGCCGCTCGCGGTCGCCGAGCGCCAGGTTCTGCGCCTTGTCGAGCAGCGCGCGCGCCGCCTCGAGCGCCTGGGCATCGCCCTGCTCTAGAAACCGGGTGCGCAGGTCGCGATAGAGCTTCGCGCGTTTGGCGCCGAGCTTCTTGATCGCGGCTTCCGCCTTCTGCTCGAAGCCCGCCTCGCGGCCGTAGATATGATTGAACCGGCGCGCGATTTCACGCGTGAACTCGATATGCGGGACCTGATCTTCGCCGACCGGCACCCGGTTCGCGCGGTAGATCAGGATGTCCGCGCTTTGCAACAGCGGATAGCCTAAGAATCCGTAGGTCGACAGGTCCTTGTCGCTCAATTTCTCCTGCTGGTCCTTGTAAGTCGGCACCCGCTCGAGCCAGCCGAGCGGCGTGATCATCGACAACAAAAGGTGCAGCTCGGCGTGCTGCGGCACACGCGACTGAATGAAAATCGTCGCCAGCGACGGGTCGACTCCCGCGGCCAGCCAGTCGATCGCCATGTCCCACGTATTCTGCTCGATGATGTCCGGCGTATCGTAATGCGTGGTCAGCGCGTGCCAGTCCGCGACGAAGAACAGGCACTCGAACTCATGCTGCAGCCGGACCCAGTTCTTCAGCACGCCGTGATAATGGCCGAGATGCAACGCGCCAGTCGGGCGCATGCCGGATAAAACGCGATCAACGAACATGATGGTCTTTCATTGCGCTATAACGCGCGCAGCAGGTAAGAAAGTTCGGCTGGCGCGATGTGAAACACGGCGCCGATACCGCCGATCGACAAGCTGATCAACGGCCACAGGATATAGCCGAGCATCCCGGTTAACAATAATACGATGAGTATGACAAACCCATAAGGCTCGATTTTCGCAAACCGCCAGGCCAGACGATGCGGCAGCAGGCTCACCATGATGCGCCCGCCGTCAAGCGGCGGCAGCGGCAGCAGGTTCAGCACCATGAAAATCACGTTAACGAAAATGCCGCAGGCGCCGACGAACACGAGCCAGCCAAGCGCGGGATTGCCCGGGGCGAGCCCGATGCCGATTTTGTAGGCGAACGCCCAACCCAGCGCCATCGCCAGGTTGCTCAACGGCCCCGCCGCCGCTACCCACAGCATGTCCTGTTTTGGGCGCCGCAGATTCGAAAAGTTGACGGGAACCGGCTTCGCCCACCCGAACAGGATATCGGCCACCAGCAGGCTCACGAGCGGCACGATGATGGTGCCGACGAGATCGATATGGCGCAAAGGATTGAGGCTCACGCGGCCGGCCGCATACGCGGTCAGGTCGCCGAAGTGCCTGGCCACGTAACCGTGCGCTGCTTCATGCAAGGTGATCGCGAACAAAACGGGCAACGCGAACACCGCAATTTTCTGGATGACGCTAAGCTCCAACGAGTTCTCCAAATACCTCGGGCGCACCCTTGCCCTGCCGCGTAATTACCGGGACTGACTCCGTAAGGTCGACGACAGTGGTCGGCACGAGGCCGCATGAACCGCTGTCGAGTATGAGATCGACGCGGCGCTCGAGCCGTTCGCGAATTTCGCCTGCATCGTTAAGCGGTCCGGTGTCGCCCGGGAGGATCAAAGTCGACGACAGCAGCGGCTCGCCTAACTCGACCAGCAGCGAGTGCACTACGCGGTGCGCGGGAATGCGCACGCCGATGGTTTTGCGCCGGGGGTGAAGCAGCCGGCGCGGCACCTCGCGGGTCGCTTGCAGGATAAACGTGTAGCTGCCGGGCGTAGCCGCCTTGATCAGCCGGAATTGCCGGTCATCGATGCGCGCATACGTCGCCGCTTCGGCAATGTCGCGGCAGAGCAGGCCGAAGTGGTGCCGCGCGTCGACGCCGCGGATCGCGCGGATGCGCTCCATCGCCGCCTTGTCACCGATATGGCAGCCCAGCGCGTAACAGGAATCGGTCGGCAACACGGCGACGCCGCCGTCGCGAATGATCGCAACGGCCTGGCGGATCAGCCGCAGCTGCGGATTGTCCGGATGGATGCTGAAAAATTGACTCAATTTAGCTGTCGGGACTGGTACGCTGGAAACGCGTACTGCTAGATGCCAAGCAATTGCCACACGGGAGTTACCCCCGGCGGCAACGCGGGCAGGCTGCCCAGGTCGTGATAGCTTTCGGCCGGCGAATGAAAATCGGAACCGGCGGATGCGGCCAAACCGAACCTGGCGGCATGCGCGGCAAACGCCGCATATTGTTGCGGCTTGTGGCTGCTGGTGACGACTTCGATCGCAGCGCCCCCATGCTCGCGAAATTCGCCGAGCAGTTCGCGCATTTGCGCATTATCGAGCTTGTAGCGGCCGGGATGCGCGATGACGGCCAGGCCGCCGCTGCCGTTGATCCACTTCACCGCATCGCCCAGACTCGCCCACTCGTGCGGCACGAAACAAGGCTGACCCGCGCCGAGATAGCGCTTGAACGCGCTGTGCATGTCCTTGACCGCACCGCGCTTGACCAGAAACCGCGCGAAATGAGTACGGCTGATCATGTCGGCATTCGCCGCGAACTCGCGCACGCCTTCCTGGCTGCCCGCGATGCCCACGTCGTCGAACGCCGCAGCGATTTTGTCGGCCCGGCGGTGACGACCGTTGCGCGTTGCCGCCAAACCCGTTTGGAGTTGCGCGTCGGCCGGATCGATGCCGAGCCCAACCACGTGCACCGTGTGCCCGCGCCAGGTCACGGAGATTTCGACCCCGTTGACCAGGGTGAGATCGACGCGTTGCGCGGCGGCCCGCGCCGCAGCGAGGCCGCCGGTATCATCGTGATCCGTCAACGCGAGCACTTTAAGGCCGCGTTCGCTCGCGCGGGCAACGAGTTCGTCCGGAGTCAACGTCCCGTCGGAATAGGTTGAATGGCTGTGCAGATCGGGATTGGGCAAGGGAAAGTAACCCACGGGCGCGGTGACACGCGGCAAGGGTTTGTAATCAAAAGAGAAATTTTACCACACTGAGCAGCTTGCGAGCCTGTGACTCGCGCTGTGTGTAATCTGCGTCCGTCGCCGGCGACTAACTGCTTATGAAATCAATGCAACTTCGCAACCAGCGCAGAGCCGTGACAGCCACGATCGTCGCGGCGTTGCTCGGCGCCGCCCCCGCCCCGGCCGCCGAATGCACGGCGGCGAGCGGACCTCAGCGGGTCGCCGTCCTGGAGCTCTACACGTCGGAAGGATGCGACAGCTGCCCGCCGGCGGACCAATGGGTGTCTGCACTGCCGGCGAGAAAATTTGGCGGCGACCGGGTTATTCCGCTCGCATTTCACGTCGATTACTGGAATCAACTCGGCTGGAACGATCCGTTCTCGCAGGCGGCTTTCAGCGCGCGCCAGCACCGGCACAGCAACCGGCGCGGGGTGGCTTTTGTGGTGACGCCGCAACTCCTGCTTAACGGCCAGGACTACCGCCGCGGCGCAGGATACGATGATTTCGCCAGCCGGCTCAAAAGCATCAACCAGTCAGCGCCGCGCGCCGACATCAGGATCAAGCTCAACCGCAGTGAGTCGATGCTGGTCAGCGCTGTCGATGTCAAGGTGCCCGGCGATGCGGCGCAGCGCCGCGCGCAGGTATTCATTGCGCTCTACGAAATGAACCTGGTGACGGCGGTCGCGGCCGGCGAAAACAAAGGCAAGACTTTGCGCCACGATTTCGTAGTGCGCAGCCTGGTCGGACCGCTGGCGCTCGATGACAATGGCAACGTCATGCACGTCGACCGGTTCGACCTTGGCCGCAATTTGAAACCGCAAGACATTAATTTGGCGGTGTTTGTCCAGCATCCGCAGAGCGGCGATATTCTGCAGGCGCTGACCGCCCGTTGCGAGCAGCCCTAGCTCGAGGGCAATTGCGGGCAACGAGGGTGATTGTGCGATTCTTATCGCCTATAATCCGCGCCTGATGCCCGGCACGGCCGCACAGATCCGGGCACGCAGATTCGAGGCGTGCAGGGATGAATCGAAATCAGGCGATCGCATTGATCGTAGCGGCGGCGAACGTCGCGTTGATCGCGTTGTTTCCGCCGTTCGACACGTATTCGCTCGGGAAAAAGCAGCTGCCGGTATTCGGCGAGTTTTATTTCTATTTCGGCCGCAACAACTCCATGATCGGGCCGCGGGAACGTCAAGCGGCCTGATGCAGCCGGCTTTGCGCCGGCACGTGCTGGGCGAGAAACTCCATCTGGTCGGCGAGTATGCGCCGGTTGGTCAGAATCAGATATTCCGCGCGGTTGGGCACGTACGGCAGATACAGCAATTCCATGTGCGCAAGTTCGGGCGTGCGGTCGCTCTTGCGCTCGTTGCACGAACGGCACGCGGTCACCACGTTCATCCACGTATCACGGCCGCCTTTGGAAAACGGAATCACGTGATCGCGCGTGAGTTTCGACGCCTGCAGGATGTGGCCGCAATAGGCGCACAGATAACGGTCTCGGTGAAACAACTCGCGGTTATTCAGCGGCGGAACCTGGCTGAACGCGCGCATTGCCATCGCCTTGCCGCGGATCGCGATGATGCTGCTCGCCACGATGTGCGATCGCTCCCCGGAAATGCGGTTGTAGCCTCCGAGCACCGTGAAGGCGTGCTCGCCCGTGCGACCAGGCGATCTGGTCCTTGGCGTAATAAAAACACGCGTGCTGCCACGTGATCCAGCGGTGCGGGATCCCGTTGGTATCCAGCGTCAGAATCAGCGGAAAAACGCCGGCTTTCGGCGTGGGCGCGGTGTGAGCAGTCGGATTCATGCCAGGGCGTGGCTTAGCGGTATCAGTCTGTAGTGGATAAGGTCGAACACTCATAATCTACCAGATTTTGTTGATTTTTTCGTGATTTTTCAATGCCCAATCGCACAAACCTTGTTTGTTTTCGCCAATTCCTCCGATTTCTGTCGCGCGCGGAGCCGACGCCGAACTTGCGCTCGCCGATTCACACGATTTTCCCCGAGCGTCACGTTCAATGCGCCCGCCGGCGGCGTCGCACGCCGGCGCTGGCGAATTAGGTTCAAGCAGGTTATAATTTCAAAACAAGTGCTTAGTAGCACCTTAAGCACTTATTTAAGTTGCGTAATTCGCGACGATTATTACCGGCCCGGAAGCTGCTGCGGCGGCATCCCCATCGAGCGTCACGCTGTGCCGGTAGATTCCAGGAGTTTTTGCTGATGTCGTTTGAGTCCCTCGGCTTATTGCCGGAGTTGCTGCGCGCAATTACAGATGAAGGCTACACAGAGCCATCCCCGATCCAGTTAAAAGCCATTCCTCCCGTCCTGGCGCGCCATGACATCATGGGCTGCGCACAAACGGGTACCGGCAAAACCGCCGGCTTCGCACTGCCCATACTTCAAATGCTGGCGCCGCACCAGAACACGAGCCCATCGCCGGCCCGCCATTCCATACGCGCCCTCATCCTGACGCCGACGCGCGAGCTCGCGGCGCAGGTCGAGGAAAGTGTGCGCACTTACGGCAAATACCTCGCACTGCGTTCCACCGTGGTTTACGGCGGCGTCGACATCAATCCGCAAATTAAAGCGCTGCGCGAAGGCATCGAGATACTCGTCGCCACGCCCGGCCGGCTGCTCGATCACGTGCAGCAAAAAACCGTCAACCTGACGCGCGTGGAAATTCTCGTGCTCGACGAGGCCGATCGCATGCTGGACATGGGGTTTATGCCCGACATCAAGCGCATCATTGCGCTGCTGCCCGCGCAGCGGCAAAACCTGATGTTCTCTGCCACGTTCTCGGAGGAGATCAAACGGCTGGCCAACCAGATTCTGCGCACGCCGATTTCCGTCGAGGTCGCGCGCCGCAACGCACCCGCGGATCTCGTTACGCATCAAATGTATGAAATCGAGGCTGACCGCAAGCGCCCATTGCTCACCCATCTGATCAAGACCCGCGACATGAAGCAGGTGCTGGTCTTTGTGCGCACCAAGCGCGATGCCAACCGCCTGATGCGCGAGCTCGTGCGCGACGGCGTTGCCGCGACTGCCATCCACAGCGATCGCACGCAGGGCGAGCGCACGCAAGCACTCGAGGATTTCAAGCAAGGCAAAGTGAATATACTGGTCGCCACCGATATCGCGGCGCGCGGGCTCGACATCGAATTGCTGCCCTACGTGATCAACTATGAATTGCCATACGCCGCCGAGGATTACATCCACCGCATCGGCCGCACCGGCCGCGCCGGCAGCACCGGCGAAGCAATTTCACTCGTGTGCGCCGACGAGCATCGCATGCTCGACGACATCGAACGCGAACTGAAGCGCAAGCTCGAGCGGCTGCCGCTGCCTGAACTGCCCGCCGGCGCGAAAAAATCCAGCCACGGGGAAAGCCGGCACGCCGCGCCGCGGCATGCGCCCAGCCATTCGTCAGGCCACAAACCTGCGCACAAGCCGGCGCACGCAAAATCGCATACGCGCCCGGCCGCGGCACCGCTGCCCGGCGGCTTCGATTTCAGCAAGCCCTACGAAATGAAACCCGCCGGCGACGCGCCCGCGGCCACTGCTGCGAGCCACGCACGGCACGCCGGCGCGCGCGCAAAGCGTCCGACCGCGGCACTGCTCGGCGGCTCGTCCAAGAAGTCGTAAGCTCCGCGCGTTCCTAGGAACCGCTGAACCAGTTGTAACCCTGGTCCTCCCAGTAGCCGCCTGGATAATCGTTGGTGACGAACATCGCCGCGATGTGTTTCGGGTTCTTGAAGCCGAGCTTGGTCGGCATCCTCAACTTCATCGGAAAGCCGTACGCGGCCGGCAGCAATTCATCGCCAAACCTGAACGTCAATAAAGTCTGCGGATGCAGCGCGGTCGGCATGTCGATGCTCGTATAGTAATTGTCCGCGCACTTGAACCCGACGTATTTGGCCGTGAGGTCCGCGCCGATGCGTTCGAGAAACGTCTTGAACGTGACGCCACCCCACTTGCCGATCGCGCTCCAGCCCTCCACGCAGATGTGGCGGGTGACCTGACTGGTCTGCGGCAATGCATAAAGCTTATCCAGTGTCCACGGCGCCTTGTCGCGAATCAGCCCGCTCAATTCCAGCTTGTAGGTCGCCGGATCGACGCGCGGCGCTTCGGCTTCCGAATAAAACGCGTTGAACGGAAACGGCTTGGTGATGGCGCTATCGGGATATTCCTGCGCGAGTTTGTTCGGATTGAAAATCGCCGCCTGCACGCCGTCGTTCCAGCGCGACATCTGCCACAAGACTTTCTGCACCGCGTCGGCATCGGTGACATCGCATCCCGACAACAGTCCGAGCGCGCCCAGGCTGAGGCCCTGCTTCAAGAACAGCCGGCGCTCGAGCTTGACGATTGCGCGGGACGGCGCCACCAGGTTGCGATCGGGCTTTTGCATCAATCTTTTCATCTCAGCCTCCGTGACCGTCGGACGTCGTTTTGGCATGCCCCGTCAACATGGGCAAAAAGGTGCGTGGCACGAGCGCCACCATCACGACGTGCACGAGTATGAAGAGCACCACCGCCGCCATCGCAAAAAAATGCAGAATGCGCGCCCCCTCGAAGCCACCCATGATTACGCCCAGCTCCTGGAACTGCACGGGCTTCCAGATCACCAGCCCCGACAGCACGAGCACGACGATCACGCCGATGACGCCGACGTAGGCGGCGCGCTGGACCGCGTTGTAAACGCCGATCTCATGCGAAATCCTGCCGCGCAATGCGTTTTTGAATTCGTTGAATACGGCGCGCGGCGTGAGCGGCAGGAAATTTGCCTTAAAATGGCCGGCGAAGAGTCCGTAGAACAGATAAGCAAGCCCGTTGAGCGCCAATACCCACATAGCCGCGAAATGCCATTGCAAAGCCCCGCCGAGCCATCCGCCAAGCGTCAGGTCCACCGGGAATTTGAACGGGAATATCGGGGACGCGTTGTAGATGCGCCAGCCGCTGAAAATCATGATGAGCATCGCGATCACGTTGACCCAGTGAGTGATGCGCACCGCCAGTGGATGCACCAGTATTTTTCCGGCCCGCTCCGCCAGTTGGTTCTTTTGCGTCGTCATGCGCCCTCCATCGTCGTTGGGTGTTCACGCTGCCCGTCTGCTCTTAGGTCCCGGCGCAGGTTAGTCGCCGCCCCGGCCGCCGCCTTACACCGCGATTGGCGCATTGTGCGCCGAGCCTCCGGCCGCCACAATTTTGCCCCGATCCTGCGTGCCCTTCGCCGGTTTTAGTTTCGCCGGTCCAACTTAAGGAACTGCCATGAATTCAGCCGCCCGCAATCCGAAAATCCGCACGATCGCGGCCACCGCCTTGAAAAAGCAGCTTCACGACGGCAGGGAGATCGCGGTGCTGGACGTGCGCGAAGAAGGCGTGTTCGCCAAACGCCACCTGCTGCTCGCGGCGTCCGTCCCGCTATCCCGACTCGAGATCCGCGTGCCATTGCTGGTCCCGCGCCGCTCGACCCGCATCGTGCTGTGCGACGGCAACGAAGGCCTGGCACAGCGTGCGGCGGCAGTGCTGCAGCGCAACGGCTATACGGACGTAAAGGTATTGGACGGCGGCGTGGATGCGTGGGCGGCGCAAGGCTACGAAGTTTATAGCGGCATTAACGTACCGAGCAAAGCCTTCGGGGAATTCGTCGAGCATCACGAGAACACGCCGCGCATGCCGGCGCAGGAAATCAAGGCGCGCGTCGATGCCGGCGAATCGGTGGTGATCCTCGACAGCCGGCCGCTGGCGGAATACACGAAGATGAGCATACCCGGCGGCATCGACTGCCCCGGCGCCGAGCTCGCGTTTCGCGCGCACGATCTGATTCCCTCGCCCGAGACGCTGGTCGTGGTCAATTGTGCCGGGCGCACACGCAGCATCATCGGCGCGCAATCGTTGATCAACGCGGGAATCGCGAACCGCGTCGTCGCGCTGAAAGACGGCACGATGGGCTGGCACCTGGCGGGATTCGAGCTGGCGCGCGGCCAGACCCATTGCGCCCCGCCGCCGACGTCCACCGGGCTCGCTGCCGCACGCGCCGCCGCTGCGCGTGTCGCCAAGCGCTTTGGCGTGCGCCACATCGACATCGCCAAAGTCGCGCAATTCGCGCGTGAAATGGATCGTCGCACGCTTTATCTCTTCGACGTGCGCTCGCCCGAAGAATTCGCGGCGGGACACTTGCACAGTACGGTCAACGCCCCGGGCGGACAACTCGTGCAGGGGACCGACGCGTTCGCCGCAACGCGCAATGCGCGCATCGTGCTGATCGACGATCACGGCGTGCGCGCAACCATGACCGCATCGTGGCTGATCCAGATGGGGTGGCCGGAAGTTTACGTAGTGGAAAACGCCCTCGAGTCGGGACCGCTGTATAAAGGCGAGCCGCCCGCCGAAGTGTTGGGTCTCGCGCACATCCGGCCGGATTTCATGACGCCGCATGAACTCGAGCAAGCCATCGCGGCCGGCCACGCGGCAGTCGTCGATTTCGATACCAGCCTGCGTTACCGCGATGCCCATATCCCCGGCGCCTGGCTCGCGATCCGCGCCAACCTTGCCGCCAATCTCGAGCAGGTGCCTCCCGCCAAGCTGCTCGTATTGACGTCGGCGGACGGCATCCTCGCGCAGCTGGCCGCGCCCGAAGCCGCGCAGTGCACCCAAGTTCCGGTCAAAGTTCTGCAGGGCGGCACGGCAGCCTGGCGCAGCGCAGGCCTGCCGCTGGAGAGCGGCATGACGCGACTTGCCGACCAGACGGAGGACGTGTGGTACCGCCCCTACGACCGCACGGCGAACGTCGAGGAAGCGATGAAAGACTATCTGACGTGGGAGGTGAATCTCGTAAAGCAGATCGAGCGCGACGACGACGTGGCGTTCCGCACTTTCACGCGTGCTGGCCACCGCGGCTAAATCAATTGACCTGCGCGTCGACGGCTTTGATCACCTTCGCCCACTTGTCGTATTCCGCTTTGACGAACAGGCCGAACTGCTCCGGATTGCTGATCGTGACGTCGGTGCCGGTCGCGAGATAAGCGCTTTCAACCTCGGGCTGCCTCAACAATTTCGCGATCTCATCAAAAAGCTTCTGCACGATTTGCGGCGGCGTGCCTCTTGGCGCGAGCAACCCCAACCATAATGTCGCCGCATAGCCGGGAACGCCCGCTTCGGCTATCGACGGCACGTCCGGCATGGCCTTGGAGCGCTCCGCGCTGGTGACCGCGAGCGCGCGCAGGCGTCCCGCCTTCGTGTGCGGGAGCACGAGTGCAATGCCGGGAAAACCGACCGACACCTGTCCGGCAATCAAGTCGGTGGTCGCCGGCGCACTGCCCTTGTACGGTATGTGCATCATCCGGATATCCGCCAGCGACATGAACAGCGCGCCAAACAGATGCTGCGAGCTGCCGTTGCCGGACGACGCATAATCGATTTTGCCCGGCCGCGCTTTGGCGAGCGCGATCAGTTCGCGCACGTTTTTCGCGGGCAGCGACGGATGAACCGTCAGCACGTTGGGCCCGGAGCCGATCAACATGACCGGCGCAAAATCGCGGATCGCGTCGTACGGCAGTTTCTTGTACAGGCTGGCGCTGATGACGTGAGTCGTGGCGGTAAGCAGCAGCGTATAGCCGTCGGGCGGCGCTTTCGCCACAGCATCCGCGCCGAGCACGCCGCCCGCGCCGGGCCGGTTATCGATGACGATCTGATGACCGAACGCTTCGGACAAGCGCTGCGCCAAAATGCGCGCCGGCACATCGGTTGCGCCGCCCGGCGAAAACGGCACGATCATGCGGACCGGGCGCACGGGATAATTCTGCGCGTGCACTGGCAGCGCCACGACAAGGCCGGCGAATGCGAGCGGCACGCCGCGTGTCCATCCTGGATGCTTGATCATCGCGAACTCCCGGACAAAACCCGATCACATCGAGCACGGTGCCGCTAATTGACCGTAGCGCCCGATTCCTTGACCATGCGCGCCCATTTCGCCGCCTCGGTCTTCAGCATCTCGCCAAATTGCTCGGGCGTCTCCTGCCATGCGACTTCCTGCCCCGCGTTGAGCAATAATTTCTGCACTTCCGGGCTCTTGAGTATGCGCAGCAATTCCGCATGCAGTTTCAGCACGATGTCGCGCGGCATGCCTTTCGGTCCGGCCACGCCAAACCACGCCGTCACGTCGTAACCTTTGATGCCAGCCTCCGCCACCGTGGGCGTATCCGGCAACTCCGGCGAGCGTTTCGCGCTGGTAACCGCGAGCGCACGCAGTTTGCCCGCCTTGATTTGCGGCAGCATGCCCGCGATGCCCGGAAATCCCACCGTGACCTGGCCGCTCAGCAGATCGGCGGTCGCCGGGCCGCTGCCGCGATAGGGAATATGCGTCATCTCGATGCCGGCCATTTTCGTGAACAACGCGCCGGTCAGGTGCTGGGTGCTGCCGTTGCCGGAGGACGCATAGTCGATCTTGCCCGGTTTGGCTTTCGCCAGAGCGATCAGTTCCCTGACGGTTTTTGCCGGCAGCGACGGATGCACCACGATGACGTTCGGCGCGCTCGTGACCTGGGTCACCGGTGCGAAATCGGCGACCGAATCGTACGGGAGTTTTTTGTACAGCGCGGCGCTGACGAAATGCGTATTGCTGATCGTGAGCAGCGTATAGCCGTCGGGCGGCGCTTTGGCGACCTGATCGGCGCCGATGGTCGAGCCCGCGCCGGGCCGATTGTCGACGACGACCTGGTGACCGAGCGCGTCGGTCAGTTTCTGCGTAAGTATGCGGCCCGGCACATCGGCCGCGCCGCCCGGCGAAAACGGCACGACAAACCGGATTGGCCGGTTCGGGTAGTTCTGCGCGCAGACGGGCAGCGCAATTGAAGCGGCCGCGACAATCGCGGCCGGCAGGCAGTGCAGTCGGTATTTCGCAAAAATCATTTTTTCCGCCCTGAACGATCGCGGGCGCGATCTGAACGCGGATTATAGCGTGCGGCGCTGCGCCGGCCAGGAGTTGCTGACGTCGACTGCCAGCTCGGGCACAGCTTTCTCGTTGTAGGTCGCGCACATCTCGCGCAGCAGCGAGAATTTTTCGCCGCCCGCGCGTTCGCGCTCGATCAGCGTCACAAACTCGTCGGCGGTGAGCGGACGGCTGAACAGGAAACCCTGCATGCCGTCGCAGCCGTTCTCCACCAGGAACGACATCTGCTGCTCGGTCTCCACGCCTTCCGCGATCACTTTCATGTCGAGGCTGTGCCCGATCGAGATGATAGCCTTGACGATGGCCGAAGCATTGGCCTCCTGGTCGAGTTCGCGCACGAACGATTGATCGATCTTCAGGCTCGTGACCGGAAAGCGCTTGAGGTGACTTAAGCTCGAATAGCCGGTGCCGAAATCGTCGATGCTCAACTGTATGCCCAGCCCCTGCAGCTGCGTCAGTATCGCAATCACGCTTTCGGGGTCTTCCATGACCATGCTTTCGGTCAGCTCAAGCTCGAGGCATTGCGCCGACAGCCGCGCCTCGCTCAGCGCCTGCTCGACCGCGCGTACCAGATCGTAGCGCGTCAACTGACGGGCCGACAAATTGATCGCCACCCGCATCGGCGCGATACCTCGGTCCTGCAGCGAGCGGTTGAATCTGCAAGCCTCGCGCATCACCCATTCACCGATGCGCACGATCATGCCGGTCTCTTCCGCCAGCTCGATGAAATTTTCCGGCAGCGAAAGGCCGCCCAGCTCGTCCCTGACGCGAAGCAATGCCTCCATGCCGTCAATCTGTCCCGACACGAGGTCGATTTTCGGCTGATAGAGCAGCACGAATTGCTCGTGCTCGACCGCGCTGCGCAGTGAGGATTGCATTTCCAGCCGCTCGGAGATGGCGGTATTCATTTCCGGCGAATAAAACTGGAAATTGTTGCGTCCGTATTCCTTGGCTTTATACATCGCCGTGTCGGCATTGCGCAGCAGGGTCTGCACGTCGCGGCCGTCGCGAGGAAAAACGCTGACGCCGACGCTGCAGGAGACCGAGAGCTCGCGACCCTCGATACGCGACGGCCGCGCGATCGCATGGAGCACACGCTGCACGGCCTGCGACACCGCCTCGCCGCGGCCGGCACCCGATAGCAACAGCACGAATTCGTCGCCGCCGAGCCGCACGACCGTATCAGTCTCGCGCACGCATGCCAGCATGCGGTGCGACATGGTCTGCAATAGCTGATCGCCGCGGTTGTGCCCGAATGTGTCGTTGATCAGCTTGAAATGGTCGAGGTCGACCAGCGCAACCGCGACGATGCTGTTGCTGCGCTGCGCATTGAGCATCATTTGGCGCAGCCGGTCGTTCATCAGCAGCCGGTTGGGCAGATTGGTCACGGGGTCGTGATTGGCGAGATGCTCGAGTTTTTCCTGGTCGAGCTTGTTCTGCGTAACGTCCTCGACGGTGCCTTCGAAAAACAGCAGATTGCCGGATTCGTCGAGCACCGCGCGCGCATTTTCGGAAACCCAGATGCGGTCGCCGCCTTTGCGCCGGATTTCTGACACGAAATTGGTGACCGTGCCCGCGTCTCGCATCAGCTGCATGAATTCCGTGCGCCGCGTCGGGTCGGTGTAAATCTGGTGCTGGATGTCGCCGACGCTGGCGATCAGCTCGGCCGGTGTCGCGAATCCGTAGATGCGGGCGAGCGCCGGATTGACGTTCAGAAAACGCCCGTCGGGCGAGGTCTGGAAAATGCCTTCAGTGGCGTTCTCAAAAATACTGCGAAAGCTGCGCTCTGCCTGCTGCAGCGCCTGAGTCGACAGCTTACGCTCGGTCACGTTCTCGATGAATCCCTCGAGCGTCACTGCCGCGTCGCGTTTGCCATAAATGCCGACGCCGCGCTCCCATACCCACTTGATGTCGCCGTTACGGCACTGGATCCGGTATTCGATGAAGAAACGGCGCTTCTCGCTCAGCGCAGCCTCGATTTCTTCGCGCACCCGCTGCCGGTCTTCCGGATGCTTGATGTCCTCGAAAGAGATCAACCGGTTGTGCAGGAGTTCGTCGGGACGGTAGCCGGTCAGATCGGAGCAGCCGTCGCTCACGAACTGCATCGTCCAGGCGTCATCGTTGCGGCAGCGGTAGACCATCCCGTCCAGGTTGCTCATCAGCGTCGCGAGCATGCGGTCTTTTTCGCGCAGCGCGCGGCGCGACTGCTCGATCTGGTGCTCGCGCTTTTCCAGCGCGAGCACCATCGATGCCGACGATTTCGGTTTGCCTGTCTTTTTCACTGGGGCCTGTCGAGCCATCGCTGCTTTTTCAACCATGCGGCACTGCCGCGTATGACAAGCCTATAGCAAAAACTATTCCTATTGTAGCGTCACAATTTCACATCCGGCCACATCCGCGGAAAATTCACGAAAGCGCGGCCCGCGAGGACCGGTGTAATGTCCTCGCGGCTACGGAGCAAATGTGCGCGGCTTTAGGCCGCCGCGCGCGGCGATTGCTGCGTGTCCGCCGTCTTCTCAAACACAATCCGGCCTTTGGCCGCATCGACCTTGATCACGTCCTTGGCCGCGAAATCGCCCTCGAGAATGTGCTTGGCGAGCGGATTCTCGATTTCGGACTGGACCGCCCGCCGCAGCGGCCGCGCGCCGTAGACCGGATCGAAACCGCTCGCGGCGATATGCTGAAGCGCGGCATCGGAGACTTCGAGCTTGATCTCCATTTTCGCCAGGCGCTTCTCGAGCAAAGCCGAGCTGCAGTTTCGCGATCGACTTGATGTTTTTCTCGTCGAGCGCGTGGAACACCACGATCTCGTCGATGCGATTGACGAATTCCGGACGGAATTGTGCCTTGACTTCGCCCATGACGGCGAGCTTGATCAGCTGGTAGTCGTCCCCCGACATCTGCTGGATCATCTGCGAGCCCAGGTTCGACGTCATCACGATCACGGTGTTCTTGAAGTCCACTGTGCGGCCCTGGCCGTCGGTCATGCGGCCGTCGTCCAATACCTGCAACAGCACGTTGAACACGTCGGGATGCGCCTTCTCGACTTCATCGAGCAGGATCACCGCGTACGGCTTGCGGCGCACCGCTTCGGTCAGATAACCGCCCTCCTCGTAACCGACGTAACCGGGCGGCGCGCCGATCAGTCGCGCAACCGAGTGCTTTTCCATGAACTCGCTCATGTCGATGCGGATCAGGTGGTCTTCCGAATCGAACAGGAATGCCGCAAGCGCCTTGCACAGTTCGGTCTTACCCACGCCAGTCGGCCCCAGGAACAGGAATGACCCGTAGGGTTTGTTCGGGTCCGCCAGCCCCGCGCGCGAGCGCCGGATTGCGTCCGACACCAGGCGCACGGCCTCATCCTGGCCCGACCACGCGCTGGTGCAGGCGCTCTTCCATCTTCAGCAGCTTCTCGCGCTCGCCCTGCATCATTTTCGACACCGGGATGCCGGTCATGCGCGATACCACCTCGGCAATTTCCTCGGCGCCCACCTGCGTGCGCAGGAGACGCGGCTTTTGCCCTTTCGCCGGCGCCTTGTCCGCCTGCTTCAACTGGGCTTCAAGCTGGGGAATTTTTCCGTACTGGATCTCCGACACTTTGCTGCCAGTCGCCTTTGCGCTTTGCCGCTTCCATCTCGAGCTTCAATTTCTCGAGCTCTTCCTTGATGTGCTGCGAGCCCTGCACCTGGGATTTTTCGCTCTTCCAGATGTCCTCGAGGTCGGAGTACTCGCGCTCGAGCCGCTTGATCTCGTCCTCGAGCAGCTGCAGCCGCTTGCGCGACGATTCGTCCTTTTCCTTTTTCACCGCCTCGCGCTCGATTTTGAGCTGAATCAGGCGCCGCTCCAGGCGATCCATGACCTCGGGCTTGGAATCGATTTCCATCTTGATGCGCGACGCGGCCTCGTCGATCAAGTCGATCGCCTTGTCCGGCAGGAAACGGTCCGTCACGTAGCGGTGCGACAACTCGGCCGCCGCCACGATCGCGGGGTCGGTGATTTCAACGCCATGGTGCACTTCGTATTTTTCCTGCAGGCCGCGCAGGATCGCGATCGTGCTCTCGACCGACGGCTCGCCGACGATGACCTTCTGGAACCGGCGCTCGAGCGCGGCGTCTTTCTCGACGTATTTGCGGTACTCGTCGAGCGTGGTCGCGCCCACGCAATGGAGCTCGCCGCGGGCGAGCGCAGGCTTCAGCATGTTGCCCGCGTCCATCGCGCCTTCCGCCTTGCCGGCGCCGACCATCGTGTGCAGCTCGTCGATGAAAATGATATTGCGGCCGGGATCCTGCGCGATCTCTTTCAGCACGGACTTGAGCCGCTCCTCGAATTCTCCGCGATACTTGGCACCGGCGAGCAGCATCGCCATGTCGAGCGACAGCACGCGCTTGCCTTTCAGCGTTTCCGGCACTTCGTCGTTGATGATGCGCTGCGCGAGGCCTTCGACGATGGCGGTCTTGCCTACACCCGGTTCGCCGATCAGCACCGGATTGTTCTTGGTGCGCCGCTGCAGGATCTGGATGACGCGGCGGATTTCGTCGTCGCGGCCGATCACCGGATCGAGCTTGCCCGAGCGCGCGCGCTCGGTCAGGTCCAGCGTGTATTTCTTGAGCGCCTCGCGCGTGCCCTCGGCTTCCGCGTTGTCGACCTTCTCGCCGCCGCGCACCGCCTTGACGGCCTGCTCGAGTGCCGCATGAGTGCCGCCATTTTGCTTGAGCAGGCGGCCGGTTTCGCCCTTGTCCTGGGTGAGTGCGAGCAGGAACATTTCGGAGGCGATGAACTGATCGCCCTGCTTCTGCGCTTCCTTGTCGGTGATATTCAGCAGATTCGCGAGCTCGCGCGATACGTTGACCTCGCCGCCCTGACCTTCGACCCGGGGCAGACGCCCGATCGCCGCAGTCAGCGCCGTTTTGAGCGCCGGGACCTTGACGCCCGCGCGCGACAGCAGCGAGGCGGTGCCGCCGTCTTCCTGGTCGAGCAATGCCGCCAGCAGATGCTGGGGCTCGATGTACGGGTTGTCGTGACCTACCGCCAGGCTCTGCGCATCGGCAAACGCCTGCTGGAACTTGGTCGTAAATTTATCGAATCGCATGGCTAATCCAGTTCAAAATGGCAATAATTTCCATGAACATTGGGGGGGCATGCCGGAATTCAACCTCCCGCCAACCGCAAAAACCGAGGTGAAAACCGTGTTCCCCAAGCTCAAAGCCGTGGTTTTCGACGCCTACGGCACGCTGTTCGACGTCCACTCGGTGGTGGCGCTGGCCGACAGCCTCTTTCCGGGGCGCGGTGTCGCGCTGTCCGAATTATGGCGCGCCAAGCAGCTCGAATACACCTGGCTGCGCAGCCTGATGGGCACCTATGCGGACTTCGGCGCGATCACCGAAGCGGCGCTCGCCTATGCGGGCGCGGCGCTGGACCTGCCGCTCGACGGCGGCAAAACAGCGCGGTTGATGGCCGCCTACGACAACCTCGCCATATTTCCCGATGCGCGCGCAGGCGCTGGCTGCGCTGGCCGGCCGCAAGCTCGCGATACTGTCAAACGGCTCGCCGGCGATGTTGCGCCCGCTCGTCGAGCACGCGCACCTGGCGGCAACGCTCACTGCAGTCATCAGCGTCGACGTAATTAAGGTCTACAAACCCGACCCGCGCGTTTATCAGTTAGCACCCGATCGCCTAGGCGTCGCCACCGATGAGATCGGTTTCGTCTCGTCCAACTATTGGGATGCGGCGGGCGCCAAAAACTTCGGTTTTCGCGTGTTCTGGATCAATCGCGCCGGTGCGCGCGCCGATGCGCTGGGCGCGGGGCCGGACCACGTGCTGCGGGCACTGACCGAGCTGCCCGCCCATCTCGACTGACCCCGGTTACGTTAGCCGCCTGCTTACTTACGGGCAAGTATCCAGGCCGCCAGTTGGGCGAGCTCCGCGTCGCTCAAGCCTGCATGCGGCGGCATGGGGATCGTTCCCCAGTTGCCCGCCCCGCCGGCCTTGATTTTCCCGGCAATCCGCGCGCCGGCGCCGGCGTCTCCCGCGTAGCGCGCCGCGACTTCGCGAAACGACGGCCCGACGATTTTCTGGTCGACGCCGTGACAGCTCAAGCACGCATTATCGCCAAGCAGGCGCTGCACCGGGTCCTGTGCGGCTGCCGCGGAGGCCGCCGCTGGATCGGCGGCCGGAGCCGCGCTGTCGCGGTTGTAATACGTCGCGAGGTATTCGACGACAATCGGTATTTCGTCGGGCGCGATCGGCATGCCGCGTTCGATCATGTTGCGCACGTTGTCCTGCCACTCGCCGCGCGACAATCGCGCGCGCGTGATATGCGTAATCTCATGGCAAAGCGCGCAGCGCGCCATCGTCAGGTCAGCGCCCTTGCCCGGCGTCAAAGTCCGCGCCGGCGCCGCTTCCTGCGCGAACAACGGCGCAATGGCGGCGCCGCCGATGGCCAGCATCACCGCCGCAGCGGCCAGCACGCAGCTGCGTGCCGCGTGCGGAATCTTCATGCTTCGACCATGAAACCGACGCGATGGATGCCGTTCCAGAAATATCCAAGGGGGTTCCATGGCGGCACGATCGGCTGCACGTTGCCCTTGTCGTCGGTGGCGCGCGCGAGCACCGTGGCGTAGCCAGCCGACTGCGGCCAGAACTCGTAGCTGAAAATGCGCCACGCGTATTTGTCGCCGCCGGAATTGATCGCGGCGCGCTGCCAGCTCGCACCTTCGTTGAACGAGACCTCGACTTTTTCGATTGCCCCTTCGCCGACCCACGCGCGGCCTTCGATCAGCACCGGTTTGCCGGCTTTGAATGTCGCGTTGGGCGCCGGATACGTGATCATGGACTTGACCGGCCACGCTTCCGTGCTGATCGCATCCGCCGGCATTTTCTCGCCGGGCCGAACCGCGATGCGCGGGATGCGGTAGCTGCTGTCCATGAACGTGCCTTTGAACGGCGCGTCGAGCAGCGTGATCGTATGCACCCATTTGGTCGACGCCGAACCCACCCAGCCCGGCACGACGAGGCGCAGCGGATAACCGTGGATTTTGGGCAGCGGACCGTCGTTCATGCCGAAAACGATCAATGTATTTTCTTCCAGCGCTTTGGCCAGCGGCACCGAGCGGATCACCGGCGCGGCAGTCGCAATTACGCCGAAATCACCGCCCTGCCCGGCAACGTGCGCCGCACCGGGCTTGATGCCGGCTGCCCGCAGCACGTCGCGCAGGCGCACGCCCGTCCACTTCGGGCAGCCCATGCCGCCGGTCGGCGGCCACGGCGTGCCGCTCGCGTTCGGAACGTAGGCGGCGCGTCCGGAACCCGCGCACTCGAGCATCCCCTGCATGCTCACTACCGGAAAGGAGCTTTTCAGTTCATCGAGCGAGAAGGTCACCTCGCGCTCGACGAGTCCCTTGACCGTCAGCCGGTGCTTGCCTGCGTCGAGGTCGGGCGTCAGCAAGTTGTTGCGGATGAACATGCGATCGTTCGGCGTAACGGCGAAATTGTGATTCTCGGCCGTCACGCTGCCCGTCAACGGCCGTTCCGAATGCGGTTTCAACGCCGGATTTTTTTCGGCGAGCACCGCGCTGTTCGGCACGGTGCCGGCAGGGTCCGCCGGCGGCTTGGGCGCCTCCGCGGCCTGCGCGAATAATTCATGCGGCAAGCTCGCGGCCGCCACGGCCGCGCCCGTGACCGCGATGCGCGCGATGAATTCGCGGCGCGCTGGTTGCTGCACAGCCGGCCTTCCCTTCAGCACATTATTTTTGTCGGGCATGAAAGTTTCCTTCGCAGAAAGATGCCGGTGCGTGGTCGGCACGGATTATAAACAGTCAGCCGCTGCAATGGTCACGCGGCCACGGGCGTTGGATAAGAATATTGAGGTGCTCGTCGATTCGTCCAAAAAAACCGCAGGCGCCCGATGACCGGGTAACTGCGCAGCACGGTGTGCTTTTTCTGCGTGACGTCCTGGATGAACCAGAACACCAGCACACCGACCAGGAAGAATCCGATCACCGTGCCCAACCCGTACGAGATCACCCCCATGACGCCGGTCATATCCATCCCCCTATCGGGTAAAATCGTATATCTTATGCCGGCGAATATAGTGCAAAAATGAATGAATTGACATCGGCTATCGAAACTAATGTGAGCGCGGCGCTCGCCGAAGATATCGGCGCCGGCGACTGGACCGCGCAGCTCATACCGGCCGATGTCATGGCAAGCGCGCGCGTCATCACGCGCGATGATGCGGTTGTCTGCGGCGCGCCCTGGTTCGACTTGTGCCTGCGCAAGCTCGATCCCGCAGCAGTGATCGAGTGGGCAGTCAACGAAGGCGCGCACGCGCGCGCCGGACAAACGCTGGTTCGCGTGCGCGGTACGGCGCGCGCGCTGCTCACCGGCGAGCGCACGGCGCTTAATTTCCTGCAATTGCTGTCCGCCGTCGCCACGCTGACCCGCCGCTACGTGGAAGCGGTCGCCGGAACCCGCGCGCAGATCGTCGATACGCGCAAGACGCTGCCCGGGCTGCGTTACGCGCAAAAATACGCGGTGCGCACCGGCGGCGGCACCAACCACCGCCTGGGTCTATATGATGGAATCCTGATCAAGGAGAATCACATCGCGGCGGCCGGCGGCATCGCGGCTGCGCTGCACGCAGCGGCGAAACTCGCGCCGCCCGGCGTATGGACGCAGATCGAAGTGGAAAACTTCGAGCAATTGAACGCAGCGCTCGCGGCCGGCGCCAAAATGATCCTGCTCGACAATATGGACACCGACGCAAATGGCCGCAGCGGTTCAGCTGACGGCGGGCCGGGCCCAGCTCGAAGCGTCAGGAGGCGTTACGCTTGAGACCGTGCGCGCTATCGCATTGACGGGCGTCGACCGGATTTCGATCGGCGGCCTGACCAAGGACATCAAGGCCGTCGATCTGTCGATGCGGTTCGATGCTTAGCTAGAGTTGCGCTCGATAAAACGCTTGACCGTCTCCACTTCGGCATCCAGCACGGTAAAGCGCTGCGGCAGAAGCTCGAGATTCCCGAGTCCCGGCGGCGCATCAGGCGCGCGGCCGAGCGCTTCGGTAATCGCCGCGGCGAACTTTACGGGCAGCGCAGTCTCGAGGCAGATCAGCGGCACGCCCTCTTCGCGGTGGTCGAGTCCGACCTTGACGCCGTCCGCCGTATGCGTATCGATGATCTGGCCGTGCTCGCGATAGACATTGCGAATCGTGGCCAGGCGGTCCGCGTGAGTGCTGCGTCCCGATACGAAACCGAACTGCGCGACGCGCGCGAAATGTTTGCTACCGGCGAGGTCGAATACGCCGTTGCGCTCGACCTGCTGCCACAGGCGCTTCACGCCCGCGCCATCCCGGCCGATCAGATCGTAGACAAAGCGCTCGAAATTCGACGCCTTCGAGATGTCCATCGACGGGCTGCTCGTCTGCTGGACCTGATCGCCCGGCCGCACGCGGTAAATGCCGCTTTGAAAAAATTCGTCGAGCACGTCGTTCTCATTGGTCGCGACGATCAGCCGGCGGATCGGCAGCCCCATCGAGCGCGCAATGTGGCCGGCGCACACGTTGCCGAAATTGCCCGACGGGACCGCGAACGACACCTGCTGGTCGTTGGAAGTCGTGGCGGCGAAATAGCCTTTGAAATAGTAAACGACCTGCGCGACCACACGCGCCCAGTTGATCGAATTGACCGTGCCGACCTTGTAGCGGGACTTGAATGCGAGGTCGTTGCTGATCGCCTTCACGATGTCCTGGCAATCGTCGAACACGCCGCGGATCGCGAGGTTGAAAATGTTGGGGTCCTGCAGCGAAAACATCTGCGCCGTCTGGAACGGGCTCATTTTCTGATGCGGCGACAGCATGAACACGCGGATGCCGCGCTTGCCGCGCATCGCGTATTCGGCGGCCGAGCCGGTATCGCCGGAGGTCGCGCCGACGATATTGAGCTCTGCGCCGGTTTTCTCCAGCGCATGCTCGAAGAGATTGCCGAGCAATTGCATCGCCACGTCCTTGAACGCGAGCGTGGGACCGTTCGATAGGCCGAGGATGTGCACGCCGGGCTGCAACGGGCGCAGCGGCGTTATTTCTTCCGAACGAAAAGTCGCTGCGGTATAGGTGCGCTCCACAATGCGCTTGAGCTCGGCCGCGGGAATATCGTCGGCGTACAAGCGCAGAATTTCGAGCGCAAGGTCGCGATAGCTCAAGTTCCGCCAGGCCGGAAGGCGGTCGGCGACCTGCGGATAGCTATCGGGGACGGCAAGCCCGCCGTCCTCCATCAAGCCGCCGAGCAGTATGTCGGAGAATCCTGCCGGCGCGGCGCCGCCGCGCGTGCTTACGTAGCGCATCGCGGCCGGACTTTAGTGCGCACCCAGCTGTTCCATGCGGATGCGCGTGATCTTGCCGACGACCACCGGCAAGCCGCTCGATGCTGGCCATCGCCGCATTCACGTTCTTCTCGATCGCGAGATGGGTCAGCATGATGATGTCGACCTGCTCTTCGCCGGCGGACGGCTCCTTCTGCACCATTGCGTCGATCGATATCCCGCCGTCGGCGAGCACGCGCGTAATGTCCGCCAGCACGCCGGGCTTGTCGTGCACGCGCAGGCGCAGGTAGTACGAGGTCTCGACTTCGGTGATCGGCAGGATAGGCACGCTCGACAACTGGTCGGGCTGAAACGCGAGATGCGGCACCCGGTGCTCGGGATCCGCGGTATGCATGCGGGTCACGTCGACCAGGTCGGCGATTACCGCCGACGCCGTCGGATAAGCGCCCGCGCCCGCACCGTAGTACATGGTCGGGCCGACCGCGTCGCCGTTGACCAGGATGGCGTTCATCACGCCTTCGACGTTGGCGATCAGCCGGCGGGTCGGAATCAAGGTGGGGTGCACTCTGAGCTCGATGCCCTTAGGCGTGCGCTTCGTGATGCCCAGCAGCTTGATCCGGTAGCCCAGCTCTTCGGCATAGCGGATATCCGCCGCCGTCAGCTTGGTGATGCCTTCGGTATAGGCGTCCGCAAACCGCATCGGAATGCCGAACGAAATTGCCGCGATGATGGCGAGCTTGTGCGCGGCGTCTATCCCTTCGATGTCGAAGGTGGGATCGGTTTCCGCATAGCCCAGCCGCTGCGCTTCTTTGAGCACGGTGTCGAAACTCGAGCCCTTCGCGCGCATCTCCGACAGGATGAAATTGCTGGTGCCGTTGATAATGCCGGCGATCCACTCGATGCGGTTCGCGGTCAGGCCTTCGCGCAGCGCCTTGATGATCGGTATGCCGCCGGCGACCGCCGCTTCGAACGCGACCATCACGCCGCGCGCCTGCGCCGCGGCGAATATCTCGTTGCCGTGCGTTGCCAGCAGCGCCTTGTTGGCGGTGACCACGTGCTTGCCGTTGGCGATCGCCTGCAGAATCAGATTTTGTGCGATCGTGGTGCCGCCGATCAGCTCGATCACGATATCGATGTCGGGACTGTTGACGACCTCGTGCGCATCGGCGGTGACTGTCGCCGCGCTGCCCGCGAGCTTGCGCGCGCGCTCGACGTCCTTGTCGGCGACCATCTTGATCACGATGCCGCGGCCGGCCCGGCGCTTGATTTCCTCCTGGTTGCGCGCGAGCACTTCGAACGTGCCGCCACCCACGGTGCCGATGCCGAGCAACCCGACGTTGATGGGTTTCATGATTTCAACAGTCCATCTTTGCGGAACATTTCCTTGATTCCGCGCACGGCCTGACGAGTGCGCTGAGAGTTTTGGCTCCGGCCGCGCACGGCGCTTAACTTGCCAAGGCAAGTTAGCCTCCGCCGAAACTCTTCGCGCACTCCATCGATCATAGCAAGCCATCCTTACGAAACATTTCCTTGATTCCGCGGACGGCCTGACGAGTGCGCGCTTCGTTTTCAATCAACGCAAAGCGCACGTGGTCGTCGCCGTACTCGCCGAAGCCGATGCCCGGCGACGCCGCGACGTGCGCCTCCTCGAGCAGCTTTTTCGAAAACGCGAGCGAGCGCATTTCCTTGTATTGCTCGGGAATCTTCGCCCACACGTACATCGTCGCTTTCGGAATCTCGACGTTCCACCCGGCGGCATGCAGCCCCGCGCACATCACGTCGCGCCGCTTCTGATACTTCATGCGCGCTTCCGCCACGCATTCCTGCGGGCCTTCGAGCGCGATGATCGACGCGACCTGGATCGGCGTGAAGGTGCCGTAGTCATGGTAGCTTTTCATGCGCGCGAGCGCGGTGACCAGCTCGCGGTTGCCGACCATGCAGCCGACGCGCCAGCCGGCCATGTTGTAGCTCTTCGACAGCGTAAAGAATTCGACCGCCACGTCGCGCGCCCCCGGCACTTCCATGATTGACGGCGCACGGTAGCCGTCGAATACGATGTCCGCATAGGCGAGATCGTGCACGACGTAAATCTGATGCTCGCGCGCAATCGCGATCAGGCGCTCGAAAAACGCGAGATCGACGCATTGGGTGGTCGGATTGCCCGGAAAATTGCAGATCAGCATTTTCGGCTTCGGATACGAGTCGCGGATCGCGCGCTCGAGCTCGTCGAAGAAATCGACGCCCGCGACCATCGGCACGTGGCGGATATCGGCGCCGGCGATTACCGGCCCGTAGATGTGGATCGGGTAGCTCGGGTTCGGCACCAGCACGATATCGCCGCGATCGAGCGTCGCCAGCGCCAGGTGCGCGATGCCCTCTTTCGAGCCTATCGTCACGATCGCTTCGGAATCGGGATCGAAGTCGGCATTGAAGCGGGTCTTGTACCAGTTGCAGATCGCGCGGCGCAGCCGCGGAATGCCTTTCGACACCGAATAGCCGTGGGTGTCCGGCCGCCGCACCGACTCGATCAGCTTGTCGACGATGTGCTGCGGCGTCGGCCCGTCCGGATTGCCCATGGAAAGGTCGATCACATCCTCGCCGCGCCTGCGCGCGGCGGCCTTGAGCTCGCCGGTGATGTTAAACACGTACGGCGGCAGGCGTTTGATGCGGGCGAATTCTTCCATTGGGTCTTGAAAAAGCGGCTAAGGTTGTGAAAAAGCGTATAATTTTAGCTGACCTGACCTCCTGCGGCAAATTCGTTTGCAGTGAAATTCCATTTACAAACCACCGCCGGCCAGAATCTCTTCACCGGTCACGGGGCGGGTTACGTCGCCGTCAACGGCACGCGCTATACCAAAAGCATTTTGGTGACGCCGGACCGCATTATCGAAGACTGGTCCGCGACCGACTTCGCCAGTTTGAGTGCGGAGCATTTTGCCCAATTCCTGGCGCTCAAACCCGACCTCGTGCTGCTGGGGACCGGCGCAACGTTCAGGTTTCCGCGGCCGGAGCTCTCGCAGCCGCTGCATGCGGCGCGCATCGGTCTCGAGGTGATGGACAACGCCGCCGTATGCCGCACCTACAACATCCTGCTCGCCGAAGGCCGCAATGTCATTGCGGCGGTGCTGCTCGGCTGACGCCAGCGCCCGCTAGAATTCCCCCAGCACCTTGAGGTGGGCCGCGACGCTGCGTCCGAGCGCATGCAATTCGTAGCCGCCTTCGAGCAAAGACACGATGCGGCCTTGCGCATGTTTGGCGGCGACCGCCATTAATTGCTGCGTAACCCACGCATAGTCCGCCTCGACCAGGCGCATCATCGCCATTTCATCGTCGCGATGCGCGTCGAACCCGGCCGAGATGAAAATCATTTGCGGCCTGAAGCGTTCGAGCGCGGGCAGCCAGTGGGCCGTCACCGCGGCGCGGAACTTGTCGCCGCCGCTATACGCCGCCAGCGGAATATTGACCATGTGCTCCGAATAACCATCGATGCCGCTGTACGGATAAAACGGATGCTGGAACGTCGACACCATCAGCACGCGGCCGTCGTCGCGGAAAATTTCCTCGGTGCCGTTGCCGTGATGCACGTCGAAATCGGCGATCGCCACGCGCTCCAGGCCGTATTGATCGAGCGCATGCGCCGCCGCCACTGCTACATTGTTGAAAATGCAAAACCCCATCGCGCGGCCGCGCTCGGCGTGATGCCCGGGCGGACGCACGCTGCAAAATGCGCTCTGCACTTCCCCGTTCATCACCATGTCGGTAGCCTGGACTGCGGCGCCCGCGGCGCGGCGCGCCGCGACCAGCGTGTCCGGACACATCACGGTATCCGGGTCGAGATGGATAGCTCCCGTGCGCGGCGATGCGGCTTCGATCGCCGCGATATAGCCGGCATCGTGCACGCGCGCAAGCTGGTCGGCGCGCGCCAACGGGGCGTCCGCATGAACCAGGAAGTTGCTCAAGCCGGATGCGATCAGCTGGTCGTCGATCGCGCGCAGGCGCGCCGGGCACTCGGGGTGCATGGCGCCCATGTCGTGCAGCAGGCAATCGGGATGGGTGATGAATGCGATAGTCATGACGCGCGAGAGCAATCGGAGTAAGCCCGATATTATGCCCGCGGGTTGGCAATGTCGAATTGCGAACAATGCGCGCGGAACGGCCTGCTAAACTTTGCTTCACCCGACCACCGAGCACCTGACCCACCATCAACTCGATGCAGCCCTATCCGGCTCACCTCGTCAAACATCTCACGCTCGCGGACGGCACGCCCGTTACGCTCCGCCCGATTCGCGCCGCGGACGCGCGAATAGAGCAGGAGTTCGTGCGCAGCCTGTCGGACGAGGCACGCTATTTCCGCTTCATGGACATGCTGCGCGAGCTGTCGCCGCAAATGCTGCGCCAGATGACGGAGATCGACTATCACAACCAGATGGCATTGATCGCGGTAACTCCGAGCCACAACTATGAAGTGCAGATCGCGGTGGGCCGCTACGTCGTGTACCCGAACGGCGAAGATTGCGAATTCGCGATCGCAGTCAGCGATGGCTGGCAAAAAAAAGGCATCGCCAGCGGATTGATGAAACTCCTGATCGAGGCGGCACGTGCGCGCGGCCTGAAGAACATGATCGGCGAAGTGCTTGCGAGCAACGTCAAGATGCTCGATTTCGTGCGCCGCCTCGGTTTCGAGCTGACGACGGATCCCGCCGACCCGCGCCAGTTGCGCGCGACGCTCGATCTGCAGCGCGGCCCGCGATGACACTATCAAGCCCGCTTGGCATAGGGTGCGCGGCGGTCGGCGGCAAGCTACAATTGCGCCCCATATGAGCGAGCACATCGATAGCGTCGTCAACCAGGTCGGCAAAGTAATACTCGGCAAGGAACACCAGATACGGCTCGCCATCGCGTGCATCCTCGCGCGCGGCCACCTGTTGATCGAAGACATCCCCGGTGTCGGCAAGACCACGCTCGCGCACGCGCTCGCGATCACGCTGGGCCTGCAGTTTCAGCGCATCCAGTTTACGAGCGATCTTCTGCCCGCCGACATCCTCGGCGTGTCGATTTTCGATCGTGATACGAGCGGCTTTCGCTTTCATCCGGGGCCGATCTTTGCGCAGGTGATCCTCGCCGACGAGGTCAATCGCGCGACACCCAAAACGCAAAGTGCGCTGCTCGAAGCGATGGAAGAGCACCAGGTGACGGCCGAAGGTGAAACGCGCGCGCTGCCCGAGCCGTTTTTCGTGATCGCGACCCAGAATCCGTCTCATCAGATCGGCACTTTCCCGCTGCCCGAGTCGCAGCTCGACCGCTTTTTGATGCGCATCGAGCTCGGTTATCCGGACGGCGGCGCCGAGCGCGCGCTGCTGCAGGGAATCGACCGCCGCGATCTGCTGCCGCAGCTGGCGCCGTGCATCCAGCCTGCCGATCTCGTGGCGCTGCAACGCGCCGCGCGCGAAGTACACGCCTCGGGCGCCCTGCTCGACTATCTGCAGGCGCTCGTCGACTACAGCCGCAAGTCGCCCGAATACGTGAACGGCCTGTCGCCGCGCGCGGCGCTCGCGCTGCTCAATGCGGCGCGCGCGTGGGCGATGATGCACAGCCGCCATCAGGTGCTGCCCGAAGACGTGCAGGCGATTGTGCCGGCGGTCGTCGGCCACCGGCTGTACATCGCGCGCGACAACGTGCGCATCAACGGTGCGGCCGTGGCCGAACAGTTGATCGAAGCGGTGCCCATTCCGTGAGAGGCGTGGGGCGACAGGCGTAAGGCGACAGAGCCATGTCCCGTCTCGCGACCGTTTTGTCCGCTTCGCCTTTCCCCTTTCGCCTCTCGCCTCCTACGGTTTCTGGCGCCCTACCGCGCGCTGCGCGCGCGCGCCGATCGCTGGCTCTTTCAGCTTGACGGCGCGCAAACCACCAGCGTCGTGCTGGTGCAGCGGCGGATATTCATCCTGCCGTCCCGCCATGGCCTGCTGTTCGTCGCTGCGCTGGGATTGATGCTGAGCGGCTCGATCAATTACAACCTGAGCCTGGGCTTCATCCTGACCTTCCTGCTCGCGGCACTCGGGGTCAACGGCATCCTGCACACGTTTCGCAACCTCGCGCGCCTGCGCATCGCCACCGGCCGCGTGCAGCCGGTGTTCGCGGGCGATACCGCGCGCTTCACGCTGGTCATCGACAACCCGAGCGCGCTCGACCGCTATGCGATAGGCATTGCCCGCGACAAGCGCGAATTGCTCTTTACCGATGCGCCGGCGCTGCAATCCACCGCGGTCGGCGTGCCGGTGCCGGCGCCGGCGCGTGGCATGCTGCGGCCGGGCCGCCTCACGATCTTCACCAATTTTCCGCTCGGCCTGTGCTACGCGTGGGCGTACGCGGAGCTCGATATGCACTGCATCGTCTATCCGCGGCCCGAAGCCGGGCGCGTGCCGCTGCCGCCGTTCGCGGCGGACGACGCCACCGGCATTACCCACGGCGCGGGCCAGGAAGATTTTGCCGGCCTGCGTTACTATCATCCGGGCGACTCGCCGCGCCATATCGCGTGGAAAGCCGCCGCGCGCGGCGAAGCGCTGCTCACCAAGCAATTCAGCGGCCGCGCCGCCAGTGAATTGTGGCTCGACTGGCGCGCGACGCCCGATACGCTGACGCTCGAGGGCAGGCTCTCGCGCCTCGCGCGCTGGGTGGTCGACGCGCACGCCGCGGGTTTGAGCTTCGGGCTGCGTCTGCCGGACATGACGATACCGCCCGCGCCGGGGGACGCCCAACGCGACCGCTGCCTCGAAGCGCTGGCGCTCTATAAGGCGGCGCCCGCGTGAACAACGCGCTGGAGCGCTTTCATCTGCGCCACGTCGGCTGGCTGCTGGGCTCGCTCGCGCTGGTCACGGCGCCGCACGCCGAGCGCCTGCCGTGGTGGATAACGATGCTGGTCGTCATCCTGTTTGCATGGCGCGGTTATGTCGCGATCAGCGGCCTCGCGCTGCCCCGCAAATGGATCCTGTTGCTGATCGCGGCCGGCACGCTCGGCGGCATTTTCATCAGTTACGGCCGCATCCTCGGCCGCGACTCGGGGGTAGCGCTGCTGGTCGTGATGCTCGCGTTGAAGCTGATGGAGATGGCGACCCTGCGCGACGCGATGGTGCTGATATTCATCGCCTACTTTCTGGTCATCACGAATTTCCTGTATTCGCAGACTATCCCGACCACGCTTTACATGCTGCTCGTGATGTGGATGATCACCGCGACCATGATCGGCTTTCAGTTCCGTACGCGCCAGCCCGGTTACGCCTACCAGCTGCGCAGCGCCGGCGTGATGCTGATGCAGGCCGCGCCGCTGATGATGGTTCTGTTCCTGCTCTTTCCGCGCGTGCAGGGACCCTTGTGGGGCATGCCGCAGGACGCTTACTCGGGCGTGACCGGCCTCTCCGACGACATGTCGCCCGGCAGCGTGAGCAATCTGCTGACCTCCGACGCGGTCGCGTTTCGCGTCAACTTCGAATCCGCCGCCATTCCGACAACCCAGCAGCTGTACTGGCGCGGGCCCGTGATGTGGGATTTCGACGGACACACGTGGAGCGCATCGCGCACGCCCTACGTGCTGCCGCGCACATTCGAGGCGCTCGACCGCGGCATCGAATATACGGTCACCGTCGAGCCGCACGGCAAGCGCTGGCTGTTCGCGCTCGACCTGCCCGGCAAAACCCCGCCGCGCAGCGTGATGACGAGCGACTTTCAGGTGCTGTTTCAGGCCACGCTCAGCAATCGCCTGCGCTACGACATGATTTCGCACCTGCGCTACCGCGATGCGGAGGCGTTGCCGCGCTTTGAGTCGCAGCGCGCGCTGCGCCTGCCGGCGAACGCCAACCCGCGCACGCGCGAGCTCGCGCTCGAGTTGCGCAAAACCGCGCCGGGCGACCGTGCCTATGTGAACACGGTGCTCGCCATGTTCCGCAACCAGAAGTTCTGGTACACCACGACGCCGCCGCTGCTCGGCACCAATCCGGTCGATGAATTCCTGTTCGCGACGCTGGCCGGTTATTGCGAGCATTACGCGTCGGCGTTCGTGGTGCTGATGCGCGCCGGCGGCGTGCCCGCGCGCGTGGTGACCGGCTATCAGGGCGGCGAGCTGAATTCGGTCGGCAATTACATGATCGTGCGCCAGGCCGATGCGCACGCGTGGGCCGAAGTATGGCTGACCGGCGAGGGATGGACGCGCGTCGACCCGACCGCCGCGGTGGCGCCCAACCGCGTACAGTCGGGCGCCGTCGCCGCGGTTCCGCAGGGCGAAGCGCTGCCGCTGCTCTTGCGCAGCAATTTCCGCTGGCTGAATCGCGCGCGATTGACCTGGGACACGCTCGCCAATTCATGGAACCAGTTCGTGCTCGGCTACACGCTGGAGAATCAGCGCGACCTCATGCGGAGGATCGGCATCGACGATGCAACATGGCAGAGCATGTTGACCGTCATGTTCGCCGTAACGGCCGCAGTCACGCTCGTGATCGCGTCGTTGATGCTGTACAGGCTGCGCGCGCTGCGGCCCGATCCGGCGGTTGCCGCGTATGCGCGGTTCTGCGCGCAACTCGCGCGCCGTGGGGTGAACCGGCATCCGAGTGAAGGTCCGACCGCGTTCAGCCGGCGTGCCGCCGCTGCGCATCCGGAACTCGCGATCGGCATCGCCGCAATCAGTGATTTATACGTGAGGCTGCGTTACGGCCGGCAGGCCGGCGCGACCGACGTCGCCGAATTGCAGCGCGCGGTCGCGGCGTTTCGCGCCCACGCCTGACCGCACTAGCGCGGCCGGATTTAAATGCTCAGGCCGGGCGATCGCCCGGCAACAGTTTCAACGGATCGATCGGCTTGCCGAACCGGCGGATTTCGAAGTGCAGCTTGACCTGGTCCGCATCGCTCGCGCCCATGTCTGCGATTTTCTGCCCTTTGACCACCGACTGGCCTTCTTTCACCAGCAGGTGCTGGTTGTGCGCGTAGACGCTGATATACACCTTGTTGTGCTTGATGATCACCAGCTTGCCGTAGCCGCGAATACCGTCGCCGCTATACAACACCTTGCCCGGCGCGCTCGCAATCACGGGCTGTCCTAACTTGCCCGCGATGCCGATGCCTTTCAGGTTGGTGGACTCGTTGAACGTAGTCAGCACTTTGCCGCTGGCGGGCCAGCCCCAGGCGACTTTCTCATCGTCTTCCGCGCTCGCCGCAGGCTTTTCTTCGGGCGCCGGATCGGCTTTCGCCACCGGCGGCACGACGGGAGGAATGACCGAAGGCGCGACCGCCGGTTTTGAGGGCGGCTGCGCCTGCCCCGACAACTGCGCGAGCGCCTGATCGGAGTACGGCACTTTCACGGCTTTCGGCTGCGACTTCACCGCTTCGTTGGCCGCCACTGCCGGCGCCGCGCCGCCGACCGGCCGCCCTTCGACTTTAGGCGGCGTTTTTAACGGCGCAGTCACTACCGTGGAAGCCGGGGCGCGCAAGCGCAATTGCTGCCCGATGCGGATCACGTTGGGATTCTCGATGCCGTTCCACTCGGCGAGCTCTTTGTAGTCGAGACCGTGATCGAGCGCGATCACATACAGGGTGTCGCCTTTCTTGACCGTGTAAAACTCCGGACGCGGATCGGTTTCAGGCGCGCCGGCGACGGGCGCGCTGGCTGGTGCCGTCGCCGGCGCCTGGACTGGCTTAGCGGCAGGCGCGGCTGACGGTTGCGGGGCGCGGTCCGAAACCGGCGCCGGACGACCGGTCATGCAGCCGTAGCCGGCCATCAACGCAAGCACCGAAACACCGCACGCGCGACGTACGGCCGTGCCCGGTATCAACTCAACCCCGACAACATGGGCACGAATTTGACGGCGTCGAGCCGGGCTTCCGTAAAGCCGCGCGCGCCGCGCTCGATCACGCACAAGTACTGCTCGCGCGTCCCCATCGGGACGACCATCCGGCCGCCGGGGGCCAACTGCTCCTTCAACGCGACGGGCACGTGCGTTGCTGCCGCGGTCACCAATATTGCGTCGAACGGCGCGCCTTCGGGAATACCGACGTGGCCATCGGCATGCTTGAACCGCACATTGTTGATGCGCAGCTCGCGCAGGTTCTTGCGCGCTTTTGCGAGCAGCTGAGTCAGCCGCTCGACCGAATACACTTCCGCGGCGAGCCGCGCGAGGATCGCCGTCTGGTAACCGCAGCCGGTGCCGATTTCGAGCACTTTGCCGAGCGGGCCGCCGGCGACCAGCAGCTCAGTCATGCGCGCGACAATATAAGGCTGGGAAATCGTCTGGCCGAATCCGAGCGGCAACGCGATGTCCTCGTACGCGCGGCTGGCGAGCGCCTCTTCGACGAAGATGTGGCGCGGAATTTCGTTCATCACGTTGAGCACCGCCTCGTTGACGATGCCCTGCTCGCGCAGGCGCTCGATCATGCGCATCCGCGTGCGCTGCGACGTCATGCCGATGCCGGAAATACGCTCGCTCACGCGAACCAGTCCCTGACCGCCTGCACCTGCGCGTAGTGCGTCAGATCGACCTGCAGCGGCGTGATCGATGCGACGGTGCGCGCAATGGCGTTGAAATCCGTGCCTTCGCCCGCGTCCTGCGCGCCGCCCGCGGCGCCGACCCAGTAGACGGTGCCGCCGCGCGGAGTCGTCGCCTTGACGACGGGCTCTGCCTTATGGCGTTTGCCCAGCCGCGTGATTTCGATGCCGCGCAGCTCTTCGTAGGCGACGTCGGGCACGTTGACGTTGAGCAATGCGTGCTGGCCGAGCGGCTTGTCCTTGAAGCGCTGCGCGATATCGGCGGCGATGCGGGCGGCAGTGCGGTAATTGTCGTTGCCGGCCGCGACCAGCGAGACGGCGACCGACGGGATGCCCAGCAGAAAACCTTCGGTGGCGGCGGCCACCGTGCCCGAATAAATCGTGTCGTCGCCCATGTTCGCGCCGTAATTGACGCCGGAGATCACGATGTCCGGCAATTCATCCAGCAGGCCGGTTACCGCGAGATGCACGCAGTCGGTCGGCGTGCCGTTGACGTAAAAGAACCCGCTCGCCGCGCGGCGCACCGTGAGCGGCCGGTCGAGCGTGAGCGAATTGCTCGCGCCGCTGCGATCGCGCTCCGGCGCAACGACCGTGACCGTGCCTAAGGGAGCGAGCGATTCGGCAAGTATCGCGAGCCCCGGCGCGAAATAACCGTCGTCGTTGCTCAGCAGGATATGCAAGTTGCGGCACCATTGGGCTTGCGCTGCGGCCGTGCGGGCCGCCGGAATCGATGCACCATCGCGTGAAAAATATTAATACCGTTGCGAATAAATTTCCTGAAAAATTATAGCACGCGCGGCATGCCGGCCGACCGCTCGGCACGCATGTAAACACCGCACTTTACCCCGTGCGCCGGGGACAGCGCGGGATTGGTGTAGCATGAGGCCTTTTTTCGAACTCACCCGCAGCGCCACGCGCAGCTGCGCTACAGGATACGTGACATGACCTCAATCGCTCCGCGCATGAACCGCATCAAGCCATCGCCCAGTTCGATGGCGACGATGCGCGTGCGCGAACTGCAGCTCGCCGGCCGCAAGATCATTGGCCTCACCGTCGGCGAGCCGGATTTCGACACACCCGCCAATATCATCGATGCGTCGATCCGCGCCCTGCGGGGCGGTCAGACGCGCTACACCAACGTCGACGGCACGCCCGAGCTCAAGGACGCCGTCGCGCTTAAGTTCAAGCGCGAAAACGGTCTTACGTATACGCGCGATCAGATCACCTGCGCGAACGGCAGCAAGCAGGTCATCTTCAACGCGCTGATGGCGACCGTGAGCGCCGGCGACGAAGTAATCGTGCCGGCGCCCTATTACGTTTCTTACCCGGATATGGTGCTGCTGGCGGGCGGCACGCCGGTGGCGGTCGATTGCACCGAGGCCACGGGATTCAAGCTGCAGGCCGCGGATCTCGAACGCGCGATCACGCCGCGCACGAAATGGCTGATGCTGAACTCGCCGTGCAATCCGACCGGCGCGGTGTACACAGGCGCCGATTTGAAGCCGCTGACCGAGGTGCTCAAACGCCATCCGCACGTGTGGATCCTGACCGATGAAGTTTACGAGCACATCGTTTACGACGGCGTGAGAAGTGCGACACCGGCCCAGGTCGAGCCGGCGCTTTTCGAGCGCACGCTGACCGTCAACGGCGTGTCGAAAGCCTACGCGATGACGGGATTCCGCATCGGTTACGCGGGCGGTCCGAAGGAACTGATCAAGACGATCCTCAAGATGCAGTCGCAAAGCACGACCAATCCGTCCTCGATCGGCCAGGCGGCGGCGATCGAAGCGCTGAGCGGCCCGCAGGATTTCCTGGCCGAGCGCGCGCAGAATTTCCGGGCGCGCCGCGACCTCGTGGTCGACCTGCTGAACGCGGCGCCGGGCATCACGTGCCGCAAGCCCGAGGGCGCGTTCTACGTATTCGCGAACATCGCGGGCGTGATAGGCAGGCACACGCCCGACGGCAAGGTCATTGCGAACGATCTCGATTTCGTCATGTATCTGCTCGATGCCGCCGAAGTCGGCGTGCTTCAGGGCTCGGCGTACGGAATGTCGCCGTACATCCGGATTTCGTATTCGAGCTCGACAGAGAAGCTGCAGGAAGCCTGCGGACGCATCCAGCGCGCATGCGCCGCGTTGAAGCCGCGCGCCGCCGTCAACGCGTAAGCCACGAATGCGGCGCATTGCCTGATATGAGCGGTCCGCTTGCCGGCATACGGATCATCGACCTGACGACGGTCATCCTCGGGCCCTATGCGACCCAGAAACTCGGCGATCTGGGCGCCGACGTGATCAAGGTCGAATCGGCCGAAGGCGACAACATGCGCCATTCGGCGCCGATGAAGCACGCGGGCATGGGCCACATTTTCCTGCACCTGAACCGCAACAAGCGCTCGATCGTGCTCGATTTGAAACAGCCGGCCGGCCACGCGGCGATGCTCAAATTGTGCGCGACCGCCGATGTGCTGATCTACAACGTGCGCCCGCAGGCGATGGCGCGCCTGAAGCTCACTTACGACGACGTGCGCGCGGCGAATCCTGAAATTATCTACGTCGGCGCGTACGGCTTCAGCCAGGACGGGCCTTACGCTGCCAAGCCCGCGTACGACGACCTGATCCAGGGCATGGTCGCGCTGCCCTCCGTGATTGCGCAGGCCGGCGGCGACCGCCCGCGCTTCGTGCCGTCGACCGTAGCCGACCGTATCACCGGGCTCAACGCGGTCAATGCCGTGACGGCCGCGCTCTTTCAGCGCGAACGCAGCGGCCGCGGGCAGGCAGTCGAAGTCACGATGTTTGAATCCCTGACCGAATTCGTGCTGTCCGATCACATGGGCGGCAAAACATTCGAGCCGCCGCTCGGCCCGATGGGCTACCCGCGGCTGCTCGCCGAGCACCGCAATCCGTACGCAACGAGCGACGGCTATCTGTGCCTGCTGGTCTACAACGACAAGCAATGGCGCAACTTTTTCCGCATCATCGGTTGCGAAGCCATGTTCGAGCAGGACCCGCGTTATTCGTCGCAGGCCAACCGCTCGCAGCATTTCGCCGAGTGCTATGCGTTCGTCGCCGGCCATATCAAAACGCGCACCAGCGCCGAATGGCTGAGCCTGCTGACCGCAGCCGATATTCCCGTGATGCCGCTCAATTCGCTCGAAGACCTGCTCGCCGATCCGCATCTCGATGCAACCGGATTTTTTTCGCTGATCGAGCATCCGAGCGAAGGCACGCTGCGCTCGATGGGCGCGACCAGCCGGTGGTCGCAAACGCCGCCCGATCCGCCGCGGCCCGCGCCACGGCTCGGCGAGCACAGCGCCGAGGTGCTGCGCGAAGCCGGCTATGCCGCCGCGGAAATCGATGCGATGATCGCGTCCGGCATCACCCGGATCGCAAACTGAAGACGGCCATGGACTTCGCGTTTTCCGACGACCAGATCGCGCTGCGCAGCGCGATCGAAAAACTCTGCGCCGGCTTCGATGCCGAGTACTGGCTGCGCAAGGACGCCGACGGCGGTTTTCCCGCCGATTTTCACCAGGCGTTCGCGCGCGACGGCTGGCTCGGCATCGCGATGCCCGAGCAGTACGGCGGCGCCGGCCTGGGCATCACCGAAGCCGCGCTCATGATGCACACCGTCGCCGCGTCCGGCGCCGGCATGTCGGGCGCGTCAGCGCTGCACATGAATATTTTCGGCCTGAATCCGGTGGTCGTGTTCGGCACCGACGCGCAAAAGCAGCGCTGGCTGCCGCCGTTGATCGCCGGCGCCGACAAAGCCTGCTTTTGCGTGACCGAGCCGAACATCGGGCTCAACACGACGCGGCTGAAGACGAAAGCCGAGAAACACGGCGATCATTACGTCGTGTCGGGCCAGAAGATCTGGATCTCGACCGCGCAGGTCACCAACAAGATGCTGCTGCTCGCGCGCACGACGCCGCTCGAGCAAGCGGGCAAGCCTTCACAGGGCCTGAGCCTCTTCTATACGGATTTCGACCGCCAGTTCGTCGAGGCGCACGAGATCCCGAAAATGGGCCGCAAGGCCGTCGATTCCAACCAGGTCTTCATCGACGGCCTCAAAGTCCCCGTCGCCGACCGGATCGGCGAAGAAGGCCGTGGCTTCGAGTACATCCTGCACGGCATGAATCCCGAGCGCATTCTGATCGCCGCCGAAGCAGTCGGCCTCGGCCAGGTCGCGCTCAAGCGCGCGGCGGAATATGCGAAGGAACGCATCGTCTTCGACCGCCCGATCGGCCAGAACCAGGCGATCCAGCATCCGCTCGCACAGCGCTGGATCGAGCTCGAGGCGGCGAACCTGCTCGTGTTCAAAGCCGCGTCGCTCTACGACGCAGGCAAGCCGTGCGGCGCGGAATCGAATGCCGCCAAATATTACGCGGGCGAAGTCGGGTTCAAGGCGTGCGAGACCGCCGTGATGACGATGGGCGGCATGGGGTACGCGAAGGAATTCCACGTCGAGCGGTATCTGCGCGAAGCGTTCATTCCGCGCATCGCGCCGGTGAGCCCGCACCTGATACTCTGCTTTATCGCGGAGAAGGTGCTGGGAATGCCGAAATCTTATTGAGGCGCGTGCGTTAGGGTTAGGCGGCCGGTCCGGTAAACGGCCGGTCGTGCTCGATCGACGGCAGCATGCCGCGCACTTTGGCAACCCGCTCGACGTCGATGTCGGCAAGCGCGATGCCCGGCTCGTCGCCGAGCTCGGCCAGTATTTTTCCCCACGGGTCGATGATGAGCGAGTGGCCGTACGTGGTGCGATTGCCCGGATGCTCGCCGCACATCGCCGGCGCGAATACATAGCTCAGGTTCTCGATCGCGCGCGCGCGCAATAGCGCGTGCCAGTGCGCAACCCCGGTTTCGCGCTGGAACGACGACGGCACCGCGAGGAACAGCGCGCCGGCCTGCGCGAGTGCCCGATAAAGCTGCGGAAAGCGCAGGTCGTAGCAGATCGTCATGCCGAGCGGTCCCCATGGCGTCGTTGCGATCACCGCCGCTTCGCCCGGACGGTAAGCGCTCGATTCGCGTATCACCTTGCCGCTCGGCAGCGTGCAGTCGAACATGTGAATTTTGTCGTAACGCGCAACGATTTCGCCGCTGGCCGACACCAGGTACGACCGATTGACCATGCGCTCGTCGTCCACCTTGATCGTCAACGAGCCGACTAGCAGCCAGGCTTGGGTTTCACGCGCGAGCGCGCGGAATCTGTCGAGCGCAGGATGTCCGTCTTCCACCGGCGAATTCTCGCGCATGACACGTCCGCTGCCGTCCATCATGGCCGCATATTCCGGCAACATGATGAGCTGCGCGCCGCTCGCGGCGGCGGAACGTATCGCGGTTTCCGCCGCCTGCAGATTCGCGGCCAGATCATTGCCGGAATTGAGCTGCACGCAGGCAGCCTTGAACGCCGTCATGTTTACTCCAGGACTGGCAGAGGTGGATATGCGCCGGCGAGTAATGCCGACGCGCGGGCGCTCAGGCGGGTGGACTATTTGCTGGCAGCGCGCTTCGCCAGCTCTTTCATCACTTCTTCGGTGATATCGGTCGCCGCGCTGTTGTAGACCGCCTGCTGGATGATGAGGTCGTACTTGCCAGTCTCCGCGATGTTTTTGATTATGGTGTTGACCTCGGCCAGAAATCCGCCGAACGATTCGCGTTTGCGCACTTCGAAGTCCTCCGCCATGCTGCGCTGCATCTGCTGATACTGCTGCAGCATCGCCGTGATGCGCTTTTCCTTGGCGATTCTTTCCGCGGCCGGCATGGTCGCCGCGTTCTTTTCGAGATCGGCCTGCAGCGCGTTGCCCGTTTTCTGCATTTCGGCGAGCTGCTGCTCGCGCGGCCCGAATTCTTTTTTCAATACTTCGAGCGACTGCTTCGCGAGCGCCGACTCATTTTCGATGCGCAGCACGTTGACGTAACCGATTTTGGTCGGCTGCGCCCAGGCCGTGGCGGCGATCAGCGCAAACGCAACGAGAGCGCAGTAACGTGAAAGGGTGTCCATCTGTTCTCCGTGACCGTACGACTTGAATTCAAAGGGAATAATGCGAGCGCCCGACGGCGCCTGATGAAGCGCATTGTATCCTTTCAGGTGCCCTTTCGCCACCGCGACACGGCGCGCAGGCCATCCGTTTGGCTACTCCGCCTTGAGTCCCGCGTCCTGTATCACTTTGCGCCAGGCCGGCACTTCGCGCGCGAGCTGCCGGCGCAGATCGTCCGGCGTTCCCGGCAGCGGCGTCGCGCCGAACGTCAGCAGGCGTTCGCGGACTTCCGGCAAATTGACGATCGCGAGTATTTCCTCGTTCAGCTTGCGCACGATGGGTGCGGGTGTTTTCGGCGCGGTATACATGCTGAACCAGCCGCTCGTATCGAAACCGGCGAGTCCCGATTCCGCGAGCGACGGCACCTCAGGCAGTATCGGCGTACGTTTCGCGGTTGTGACTGCAAGCGCCGTGAGCGTACCCGTCCTCACGTGCGGCGCCAACACGAGCACGTTGTCGACCGCGATCTGAAGCCGGCCGCCGAGTATGTCCGGCAGCATCGCGCCGGTGCCTTTATACGGGATGAAAACCATGTCGATGCCGGCGAGGCGCTTGAACATCTCTCCGCTCAGGTGCTGGACCGTGCCCGGCGTCGATGCGCCCCACGAGATCTTGCCGGGCCGCGGCTTGGCGTAAGCAATCAATTCGCTCACGGTTTTCACGCCGATCGACGGATGCGCGACCATCACGTACGGCGAGGTCGCGACCAGCGCGAGCGGCTCGAGATCGCGCTGCACGTCGAACTTCGTGTCCTTGTAGAGGCTGCCGACGATGCTGATCGACGAGCCCGACACGAGCAGCGTGTAGCCGTCGGGCTGCGATTTCGACACGATTTCGGCGGCAATGATGCCGCTCGCACCCGCGCGATTGTCGACGACGACCTGCTGGCCCAGCCGTTCCGACAGCTTGGCGGCAACCAGCCTGCCGACCAGGTCCGTGCTGCCGCCCGGCGTGAAACCGACGAGCAGGCGGATAGGCCGCTGCGGATAGTCCTGCGCCGCAACCGTCGCCGGCGTAGTGCCGACTACCCAGAAGAGAACTGCTTGAACGATGACTGACACTCGCATTTATTTGGCCTTTACGTTTCGTTCGGCGATAACGGCGGCGCTCACGCGGTGACGTGCCAAGGCGTGCCGTCCTTGCGTTCGAGCGGCACGGTAATGTTGCGGGAAGCAAGGCGCGTTTGCACCGACAGGCTGTGCGTGCCGGTCCCGCCCATCACGACGATCACGATGTCCTCGGGCTTTTCCGCGATCGGCACGCCGAACGACGGATCGAAGTCGGCATATTGCTTGAGAATTTTCTCGCTGAAGCTTGTCAGATTGCCGCGCGGTATGTTGCCGAACGGCAGACGTCCGTACTCCCAGATGAACTGCTTGACCTCGGCCTTGCTGTAGCCGCCGTTCGCCAGCAGGCGCGCGTGCTGCGGGCACAGGATCAGCAGCGGCTGGCCTTCGCCGTTAGTGTTGCGGTTGCCGACGTAAGGTATCGACAGCGCCAGCGTGCGCAGCAAGTCCTTGGCCGTCTGGCTGCCGCCATTGTCGTCGATCATCGCGGCGGGGCACGCAGGTATCACCGTCACCGTGCTGGCTTCGCGCGCATAGCCGCGCTCGACGTGCAGCGGCTCCCACGGATTTTCGTCTTCGTTTTCGGCGATGCAGTGCCCGAAACGCGCGATATGCCCCTGCGTATGGATGTTGATCGACCCCGGTGTGCCGCCGACGTTGATCATCGTCAATTGCAACGCACGCCCTATCGTGCTCGTGCTGCGCCAGCGGCTGCCGGTGTGGTTGTAGCCATGATTCAGATCGATCGCCGTGCGCACCGGCCCGTTGACGATCGGCAACGGCGACGTGTTGTGCGTGGACGTCAATACCGCGTCGAGATTGAACGACGGCGTGGCGATGGCCTTCACGCACGCAATCAGCACCGGCATGTATTCAGGCAAGCAGCCCGCCATGACTGCATTGGCCGCGATTTTCTCCACCGTGGCGAGCCCGCGTTTAGGCGCCAGCGTGCCGATCACGTCAGCTGCTTGCCAACCGAGCGCGCGCTCAACATAGTCGGTCATCGCCGCCACCCGCGCCTGCGTCGGCGGCACGATAGGCAAGCCGTCGGTCAGGTCGTGCGCGAGAAACCACGCATTGATCGCTTCCCAGTCGTCTGCGAGCTCGATAACCGACGCATCCATGACGTCTGCGTTCATGGCGCCTCCGTGCTATTGCCGCGATGAACGCGCGACGCCGGATGGACAAAATCGATCTTCGTATGTTTCGCGAGCTCGCCCTGCCCGGTCAGCTGTTCGAGCACGACCGGATACGCGCTGCGCGCAAGCTCGCGCACTTCGGCGGGTGTGAGGTCGTTGAGCGGATGCGGCGTTACGAGCAGCGGCAATTCATCGAGTTGCAGGTTCTTCGCGGCCAGCCGGCCGTGCGTGAGAAATGCGCTCGACACTACGGTCGACGTCGGAACGCCGCGCTTTTCGAGGTAAGCCGAGTCGTGGATACACCACGACGTGCAGCCGCCTCAATCACCCCATGCGTTGACCAGCGCGTCGACCTTGCCGTCGAGCTGGTCCGCGATCAGCTTGCTCGACGTGAAATTCTTGCGCACCGTATGCGTTTCGATCCCCGCGTAATCCGCGCGCAGCATTTCCTCGATGTACTGAATGAACAGGCCCGCGTTGGGCTTGATGTTGTCGATGAAGCCGATCGACTTGCCGGTCAGCGTATCGAGCCGGCGCGCGAGCGTTGCCCGCTCGAGCGCGCGGCTGCCCACCGGATTGACGAGACGTACTGTGTTGACTGCTGTCATGCCACCCTCCTCCAGAATACTCATGCGATGCCATACCCTAATTTTACGGCGTGCGCCGCGACGCTCAGCGGCCGCTTTTTGACCGGCTCACGATGCCGCCAGCGCCCATCATTGCCGCATTGATATAAAACACGGGCGCCAGGCCGAATCCCGAAACGATGAAACCGAACAGCGCCGGCGCGATCACGCGCACCAGATTGTTGACGGTGAGGCGCAATCCGAGCGCTTCGCCCGATCGCCCGTCCGCCGCACGGCTGAACATCAGCATCGTCGCGATCGGCTGGCCGCAGCCGGTGCCCAGACCGAATATAAACGATACCAGCGCGAGCATCACAACGTCCTGAAAAAGCGGTACCAGCGCGAACCCCACCGCGGCCAGATAAAACGAATACGCAAGCAGCTTGTCCTCGCCGAGCCGCTTGATAAGGCGCGCCAGCGCGAAGCGCACGATAAACGACGCCGCCGCGAACGTCGCCAGGAGCGCGCCGATCGCCGAGGCTGACAACCCGATACCCACGCCGTACACAGGTATATAGAACTGAAATAGGTCGGTGCCCAGCTGCACCAGCGCGCCTATGACCAGGATGCGCATCACGGCCGGGTCTGCCAGCGTCTTGCCGATGGGCGCGCGCGGCGCGACGCGCCGGCTGCCGCCGGGCAGCAACTTGCCCCAGATCAGCACCATGATGCCCGTGACCAGTGCCAGCGCGCCGGCCACGACGCACGCGATCGGGTAATTGAACTGGTCGATGGAGAATCCGGCCACCAGCGGACCGATAAAATTCGACGTCGCGCCGACCAGGCTGAAATTGCTGAAGTTCTGCGCGCGCTTGTCCGGTGCGCTCATAATCCCGACCAGGTTCTGCACGATAACGAGAAAGAACGCGAACGACATGCCGCTCAGCGTGCCGGCAATATAGAGCGCGGGCAGGCTGTGCACGAAGTACGGAACCATCAGACCGCCGGCGCCGCAGATCGCGCTGAAAACAAGCGGGCGCAGCGGTCCGTAACGGTCGCCCCAGGTACCCGCCGGGTACGACAATAACAAAGGGCACACGTAATACAGCGCGACCAGCATGCCGACTTGCGTCGGCGTCGCCCCGAGTTCGAGCGAATACAGCTGCAGTACCACGCGCGAAGCGTTGACGCCGATGAACCCGATCAGCGTCACCGCAAAGATGAGGTTAAGCGGCATCAACCGTCACGCCGGCGCGGCGCGCGTATCCGCAACTTTCTCCGCAATGAATCACTCACGGCGCATAGATCCACAAATCCAGCTGCACGCACACGCCAGGCACCGGCAGGAACGGCACTTCCACGGCTGAAAACGGCAGGTAGCGGCCGGGCAAGTATCGTTCCCACACCTGATAGGCCGGAAAGAAATCGCGCAGATCGATATGGTATTGCTGGATGCGCACGGCGTTGGCAAGCGAGGTGCCGGCGGCACTGCATATTTTTTGCGCGTTCTTGAGCAGGACGTCCATCTGCGCTTGCACCGCCGAGCCGAAATAGGGTTGAGCGGGGTTTATTCGCGCGGCCTCGACGAGTCCCGCTTCATCGACCGCCATCAAGCCCGAAATGAACAGCAAATCGCCCGCGCGCACTGCCTGGCTGTAACCACGGTACGCCGGCACGACTCCGCCATCGACGATCTGCTTGCGCGTGCTGCCGGCATCGGTTAACGCGATGGTATTAATTTCGATGCGCGCGTCCTGCAGAAAGAAGCCGGGCGTCGCGGTCGGGATTAGCGTGGTTGCCGGTTTCGCCTTCGGGAAAAATTTCGCCCATATCTCGTTGAACGACGCAAAATCCTCCGCGTCGCGCATATAGACCTGGCACTTGACGATGTTCTTCAGCGACGAGCCGGCCGCCTTGAGCGCGGGCTCGATTTTTTCGCGCAGGATGAATTCCGCCTCGAGCTTGATCGGCAGGCCTTTCCACAAATGTCCGGCCGGCAGACGTGCCTCCTGCGCAAGGCCTTCGCCGAACTTGAACGAATCAGCCATGCGCCCCGCGACGAACACGTAATCGCCGGCCGCGAGCGCGAGGCTGTAACCCGAAGTCGCGTGCACGGCATGGTCCGCCGGCCGGATATGACGCGCGCGAAACTTTCCCTGCGGCACGATACCTATCATGTGCACTTCGATTTCCTGGCCGGGCAGCAGAAATCCCTGCGTGAGCGTCGAAGTGCTCGGCGGAATATGGTCTTTCAGGACGGCGCGGCGCGCATCGTGGTAAGACTCCACGGCGCGGCCCGACGTGTAATTCTGATCGACGCGCACGATATTGCGCATGTCCCCACCGCCAGCTTCGAAGACGCGCGCTGTATTGCGGAATATCTGCTCCGCTTCACGCCTCAATTTGGGGCTTGCCGAGCGCGGCGCACCGGGCCGGAGCACGTCGCGTGCCATTCCGCTCACATAGTCGGCGGTGCCTTTGTGGCCCGTCGCAAAAATCCAGCGGCCCGCGCGCACACCCGGCGCGTAGCGGATATTTCCCTTCGGAATGGTGACCGGCCGCAATGGCTTGACCGCGACCATGGCTTTCCTCGCCATGCTGCTTTCCTTTTTATTGGATCGATTTCAAGAGCTCCGATTATACGGTGTGTGCGCTGCTCTAGCGCCCGCGCAAATCGGGCATAATTCGGCAACCTTTTTTTATCGCGAGCCACGGATGAAACGATACTTCCTCGCTGCAGCAACACTTGTACTGGTGACTTCGGTGCACGCGGCCGACGCGATCAAGGATTACCCGGTGCGCCCCGTGCGGCTCATCAATCCGTTTCCCGCCGGGCGGCAGCAGCGATCCGTCGTGCCGCCTGCTCGCGGACGCGCTGACCAAATCGCTCGGCCAGCAATTCGTCGTCGATAATCGCGGTGGCGGCAACGGCAACATTGGCACGGCACTCGCTTCCAAAGCCACGCCCGACGGTTACGTGCTCGTGTTTGCGTCGGGCACGACGTTCACGATCAATCCTTTCGTTTATACGAACATGGGATTCGATTCGAAAAAAGACCTGGATCCCGTCATCAAATTCGGCAGCGTACCGAACGTGCTCGTGGTGAATCCGTCCCTCCCCGCGCGCACGCTCGCCGAATTTACGCAATATGCGAAATCGCGGCCCGACGAATTGAATTACGCGTCCGCGGGCAACGGCAGCAGCATGCATCTCGCCGCGGAGCTGTACCAGAAGATGTCCGGCACGAAGATGCGCCATATTCCCTACGTGTCTCCGGGGCTCGCGACGCAGGACACCATCGCGAACCGCACCCAGCTAATTTTTCACCTGCTGCCCGCGATCGGACAGCAGGCGCTCGCCGGCAACGTGCGTGCGCTTGCGGTGCTGGCGCCTGCGCGCTCGAGCGTATTACCGGACGTGCCGACCACGAAAGAGGCCGGGATGCCCGGTCTTGAGGCGGGTACCTGGTACACGGTTTTGGCGCCGGCCGGCACGCCGAAGACCGTCATCGCCCTGCTCAACAAGCAGATCAATGCAACGCTGGTCGATCCCGTGTTCCGTAAGAGAGTGATGGATATGGGACTGACCGTCATGGGCGGTACACCCGCGGATGTGACGACATACATCGCGTCGGAATCGAAGCGATGGTCGGAGGTCGTGCGCAGTGCCGGCGTAAAAGTCGACTAGCGTTGGCCACGCCACTGTAGGACTCAGGCAAATCAGGTAAGCTTCGAAAAATCGGCAAGTGGGGGGAGCGGTAAATGATCCGAGCGTTTTTTACCCGGAACGGGACATCCGTTGACCGCAAGAACCGGCGCGCAATGCATAACATCGCACCGGTGTGCGTCGGCGTCGCGGCAATGTCTGCACTCGTCGCTCACGCGCAATTGCGTCTGCCCGAAGTGCGGGTCGAGGACACCCGCACATCCCCGCTCAACCTGGATACGCCCGCCCAAAGCGGAAGCCTGCTCGGCCTCACTCCGCGTGAGACCCCAGCGACGCTCGAGATCATCGATCAGACGATGATCAGGAACCGCGGCTTTCGCACCACCACCGAGGCCGCGCAAGGCGCAGTCGGCGTGACGGCGGGCGACGCACCCGGCGCGCCCGGTAATTTTTCGATGCGCGGCTATTCGTTCAGCCAAATCAATGTTCTCTACGACGGCATCCGACTTGGCCCGGCGAGCATGACTTCGCGCGTGATGGACACCGGCAACCTCGAGCGCATCGAATTCCTCAAGGGCCCGGCGTCCCTGATGTCGGGCGAAGGCGCCGCGGGCGGTTCCATCAACTACGTGACGAAGCGGCCGCATAGCGGCCCGATTGAAAGTGACGCCTATCTTTCGTATGGCTCGTTCAACACGGTGCGCGCCGGATTCGGCTCGGGCGGCAGCACGTCCATACAGGGGCTGGATTACCGCATCGATGTGAACCGCGCGTCGAGCAATGGCTTCATCGACGACACTCGCAGCCAGAGCTGGAATGTGTCCACCGGTCTCGACTACAGATTGTCGGGGAACTTCAAGGTGTTCGGCGCATTCGAATACCGGCAGGACAAGTCCAACGCCTACTGGGGAACGCCGCTGGTTTCGGGTGCCGCCGCCGGCGATCAACCCGACGGGCGGAATAGTCGCGGGCACCAGCGTCGCCAGCATCAGCGGCAACAATCTTGGGCCGGTCACCATCGACAACCGCACGCTCAGCACCAACTATAACGTGATCGACAACAACAACCAGACCAACCAAATCTGGCTGCGCGGCGGATTCGAGTGGGCCTTGAACGACAACCTGTTATTGCGCAGCCAGATTTACGGGTTCACGGCCAATCGCACGTTTTTCAACAGCGAAACGTATTCGTTCGATCCCGCGAGCGGGCTGGTAGACCGCGACCGTTTTTTCGTCGGGCACGATCAGAACATGCTTGGCAACAAGACCCAGCTGCAGTGGGACAGCAGTTTCGCCGGCAAAGAAAACCGCCTGGTCACGGCGTTCGAGATCAGCAACATCAATTTTCACGTCCGGCAGTTTGACTTCACCAACGCCGCGTTCCCGGCGGATTCGGTGACGCTGCTGAATCCGGTCCGCGGCACGTTCGGCCCTCTGGATATCGAGAATTTCTCCACGCGCGTCGGCGACATCGCACTTCTCCGTCGACGACCGGCTCAAAATTACGCCCGCATTTGCGCTAATCGGCGGTCTGCGTTACGAGCAGATAACCCTGGATCGAAATGCACCGAACCGAGCCGGCTACCCCTATTCCCAGTCATGGTGGCCCCTCACGGGCCGCCTTGGTTTTACCTGGGAAACGATACCGGGACTCACTTTATACGGCGCAGTACGCGACTGCCGCAGACGTCGCGGCCGCCAATCTGTTTAACCTGCGTCCGTCGCAAACCCAGAACCTGACCACTACCCGCACTTATGAAGGCGGCGTCAAGCAGCTCTTTTGGGAGCGCAAGGCCGAATGGTCGTTTGCCGCGTACCATATTGAACGCAACAACCTGCCTTCCCAGCAATCGGCGACCGTCGTCAACAACGTCGGCCAGCAGATTTCCGACGGGGTCGAAGTGGCCGCGGCGGTGCGTCCGAACACCCGCTGGAATATCTGGGGCAATCTGTCCTATATGCGGGCGTACTTACGCCGACTACGTTACCGTCCAACGGGACTTTGACGGGCAACACGCCGCCCAATGTGCCGAAAGTCGTCGCCAATGCGGGAGCGTCCTACCGCATGAACCTTCCGGTGCCGATCGAACTCGGCGCGTCAGTGCGCCATGTCGGCGACCGCTTCAATGCGGACCCCAACGCCGTCACGATGCTGGCCTATACCGTGGCCGATGCCTATGCATTCATGGACATCCGGAAGAACGCGCGTATCACTTTGCGCGTGCGCAACCTGACCGACAAGAATTACGCCATCTGGGCGGACCCGGGCTATCCCGATCAAATCCTGCTCGGCGCGCCGCGCAGCTACGAGATTTCGGCCGCGCTCAAATTTTGAGCGCCTGAGCGACCGGAGTGAAGCGCGCGCTCGTCGTAATCCACCGCTGGCTGGGCGTCGCGTTTTGCCTGCTGTTCGCAATGTGGTTTGCGAGCGGCATAGTGATGCATTTCATGCCGTTTCCGGCGCTGACGGAAGCCGAGCGTGTCGCCGGTCTCGCCCCTTTCGATCCCAATCTCTTGCGAGTCGATCCGCGCGCAGCGATCGCCGCCAGCGGACTTACCGGCGCGGTTCGGGTGCGAGCCTTCGCGCGCAACGACGGCCCCATCTATATTGTGCTGGGCGCGTCGGGCCTGCGCGCATTCAAAGGGCCTGAACTCGCACCCGCTGGAGCGGTAGCTGCACACGATGCGCTGGCGATCGCCGCAGCACATGCGCGGCGCCGCGGGATAACTTCCGATGCTGCCGCATTCGCGGAGTTGGCGCACTACGATCAATGGACGGTTTCCAACCGCCTAGACCCGCACCGCCCGCTTTACCGTATCGCGCTTAACGACGAAGCAGCGACGGAGCTGTATGTTTCCTCGACGACCGGCGAGGTGGTGCGCGATACCAATGCCCGCGAGCGCGGCTGGAATTATGTCGGCAGCGTCGCGCACTGGATTTATCCGACGTTCCTGCGTCGCAACCTGGATGCATGGCTGGTCACGGTATGGTGGCTTGCGCTGGCGGCGCTGATCGCCGCGATCACCGGCACGATCCGTCGGGCTGTGGAGCGTGCGCATCGCGGCCGGGCGCTTGCGCTCGCCCTACTCCGGATGGCAGGCGTGGCACCACTGGCTCGGCTTGGGGTGCACCGTTTTTATTCTGAGCTGGACTTTCAGCGGGTGGCTATCGATGGATCAGGGACTGCTGTTTTCGAACGGCAAACTTTCGCCGGCGGAGGCCGCGATTTTCAGTGACAAGCTGGCCTGGCAAACAAGAGCTCCGCCCGAACCCTCATCCGTACCCGGGCAAGTGCTTGAGGTTGAGTGGTTCGCGTTCGGCGAACGGGTTTATCGCCGCGATCGCTTCGGCCTCGAGGCGCAACGCCTGCTGGCGATCGGCGAAACGCAGTCCGGTATTCGAACCTTCCTGGAACCTGCCGATATTGCGCCTGTGGGAGCGAAATTCGGCCGGGGCTGCCGCCCTCCTGTTGCGGTCGCGATGACCGACGATTATCCATCGCGATCAGCCATGCCCGGCGCGCCGGTTTATCGGCTGGTGTGCGGCGATGCCTGGTTCAACATCGACGGGGCCAGCGGTGCACCTCTCGAAAAACTCGATGGCTCGCGGCGCGCATATCGCTGGCTTTATCAAGGCCTGCATACGCTGGACTTTGCGCCGTTCAACGCTTGGCCGTTTTTGCGCACCGCCGCGATCAGCGGATTGTGCGGAATAGGGATGCTTTTCAGCGTCACCGCCATCGTCATTGGGTGGCGCCGCTTGCGTTGTCTCACGCTGTAGGACGGACACCGACAACTGAACGTCGGTTTCGCTGATTCCGATAGGGATCCCGGGCAAGTAACCTTGAGAGCTAACCCTAACCAAAGGAACGCTGATGATCGCCTTAAGGTCACTCGCCTCACGTTCATCCCTCACGCTGTTGACGACCGCGGCGCTGGCGTACGCTGGCTACAGCATGTTGAAGTCCCGCCGGCGGGGGTTGCCGCCTGCGGGTCCCCAAAAACAGGATCCAGAGCAGCTGGACAAGATGCTCGATACGGCGCTCGAGGACAGCATGGACGCGAGCGATCCACCGTCGACGGTACAGCCTGAAGTACGCGGCGTCTAACCCGATCTACGACAGCACGGACCGCGCACGCGCCTGTTGACTCGTGCAGGTGTCGTGCGTCGCTCACTCGCGCGAGGAGACTTGTTCATGGCCGGCGCTTTCAATCACCCGGGCCTGCGACGGCTTTCGTAGCCTTCACGGTCGACTGTCGATGCAAGGCCGCCGCGCTTTCCCGACGCCAGCGCGCTGGCTCCTGCGCTACCGGCAGGCACCGAGCCTCGTTGCGTTGGCGCTTACCGGCGCGCTTTTTTCCCTTCATGCAAATGCCTATCGCGTCGAAGTAGACGCGCCCGCGCCGCTCAGGAAATTCCTCGAGCAGTTTCTCGATCTGGCGCGCTACAAGGACCGCACGGATCTGAACGAAGACCAGTTCAATTTCATGCTCGGCGATGCCCCGCAGCAGGTGAAGGATCTCGCCGCGACCGAGGGCTATTTTTCGCCGCAAACGAAAGTCGAAGTCGAGCGCAGCGGCGCCGAGCCGGTCGTGCGCATAACGGTCGAGCCCGGACCGCGCACGCTGATTTCGACCGTAAATCTCGACGTTTCCGGTCCCGCCGCTGACGAGTCGCCGCAGCAGATCGCCGAATTACGCAGCAAGTGGGGTCTTCCGGCCGGCAAGCCGTTCCGCCAGCAAGACTGGGGCGAAGCAAAGGAGAACGGGCTGCGCATTCTGCAAAATCGCAACTACGCTTCGGCGCGCATTGCCGACTCGCGTGCGGCGATCGATTCCGCAGCGCATAAAGCCGAGCTCGACGTCGAATACGAAAGCGGGCCGCGCTACACGCTGGGGCGCCTCAACGTTACGGGCACGCGCCGTTATCCGGCGACGATCGTGCACAACATCAATCCGCTCAAGGAGGGCGAAGCCTACGACGTCGATCGCCTGCGCGAGCTGCAGCGTCAGATCCAGACGACGCGTTACTTCAGCAATGCGACGGTCGATATCCAGCGCGACCCCGAAAATCCGCTCGACAGCCCCGTCAACGTGCGCGTCAGCGAATTTCCGACGCAACTCCTGCGCGGTTCTGCAGGTTACAGCACCGACGACGGCGCGCGCGTGCGCGGCGAATACTCGCACAACAACGTCTTCGGCAAAGCGTGGGGTTTCGACAGCCAGGCGAGCCTCGAGCAGCGTCGTCAGTTCGGCTCGGTCGGACTGTCGATGCCGCCCGATTCCAGCGCGTTCGTCAACAATGCGCACGCGTCCTACGAGCGCACGACATTGTCGGGCCTCGATTTGCGCAGCCGCCGCATCGGGCTCAAACGCTCGCGCACGACGCAGAACTATGATCTCGCGTGGACGCTCGAATACTATAGCGACCAGCTGGAACAGATCAGCGGCGCAACCGTGCCGCTCGACATCGTCGCCCAGCCCGGCTCGCATCAGGCGCTGGTTGCGGGTGCCAGGTGGACGCGCCGCCGGCTGGATAGCCTACTATTTCCACGCGATGGCCATATCCTCACGCTCGAAGGCGGAGTCGCCGTGAAAGGCGTTTTGACCGAAGAAACTTTTGCCCGGCTGCTTGCGCAGGGCCGCAAATACATCCCGGTCGCGCAGCGCGATCTCGTGCTGCTGCGCGCCGAATTGGGCGCGGTAATCACGCGCGTAGGCAGTAACGCAGCGGTGCCGGGATCGCTGCTGTTTCGGGCCGGCGGCACGAATTCGATTCGCGGCTACACGAGCCAGAGCATCGGCAATGAGGTCAATGGCGCGACCTATCCGACGCGCCTGCTGGCAACCGCCAGCGCCGAATATCAGCACTGGTTTACCCAGGACTGGGGCGGCGCCGCGTTTTACGACGTGGGCACGGCGACCGACACGTGGTCCGAACGTTCGCTGTTCAATGGCGTCGGCGTCGGCGTACGCTACCGCACTCCCGTCGGCACGATCAACGCCGACATCGCCTATGGCATCCAACGCCATCAGGTGCGGCCGCATTTCTCGCTAGGTATTGCTTTCTGATCGTGAATGCGTCCACGCTCTCTCGCATCCGTCCGCGCCGTCGGGGCCGCCGGGTTCTGATCGCGCTAGTCGCGGTCATGGTCGTCGCGCTGGCAGGCGCCGGCTTCATCGCGGCGGCAGTCCACAGCGAAACCGGCAGCCGCCTGCTGTGGACCGTGGTTTCGCAACTCACGCCCGGATTGCGCGGAACCTTCGTCGAAGGCACCTGGCTCGACGGCGTGAAACTCACCGGCGTGCAGTATCACGATGCGCATCGCCGCATCGACGTGGACAAACTCGATGCGAGCTGGCAAATCGCCTGGAAGCCGGCCGCGTGGACCGTAAACTTCCTGCGGGTCGGCGAGCTCACGGTCGCGCTCATACCCGACAACGAAAAGTCACTCCCGCCACGTCAGCTTGTGCTGCCGCTCGCGATCGACATTCGCGATTTCAACATCGCCGCACTCAATTTAAAGCGCGGGGACTCGATAACTACGATTGAAAATATCCACGTCACTGCAAAAAGCGACCGCGTGCGCCACGAGCTTCACATCGAGCGGGCTTCGACCCCATGGGGCGCGGCGCGAACGGATATCCGGGTGGACGGCAGCGGTCCCGTATCGATCGCTGTCGATGCGCGCATGAACATGCGCCTCGTCGATGAACCGGTGGCGATCGACGCCCGGCTTACCGGTGTGATGGAAAAGCTCGACGTCGCACTTACGGCGCAGGGCGCGAAATTCTCCGCACGCGCCGGGATCACTGCGACTCCGTTCGCCGATCTGCCGTTCACGCGTGCGGACGTCGATATCGAGCACCTCAATCCGCAGCGGTTCTCACCCTCGCTTCCGCGGGCGGATCTCGCGGTCGAAGCAAGGCTTGTCCCGACTGGCGATTCCGCCGCAGCGCTCGTCGTTACCGGTCCGGTCTCGCTGCGCAATGCTTTGGCCGGAGCGCTCGACAAGCAGCTTCTCCCGCTCATCTCCGCGCAAGCAGAGGTGAGGCTCGATCAGAGAACGCAGGAATTTAGCGGGCTGCGGATTGCGTTGCCGGGCGGCGCCCGCGCCACGGGCCGGGGCCGCTGGTTGAATGGCGGCGGCGAACTCAAGATCGACGTTCAAGCGCTCGACCTGCGCGCATTGCATACGGCGATGCAAAAGACGCGCTTGAACGGACCGCTCGAAGCGACTCAAGCTGCGGGCATTCAGCACGTTGCCCTCAATCTGTCGGGTGAGCCGTATGCGATGTCGATCGTCGCCAAAGCCGCAATTACCCCCGCTGCAGTTGCGCTCGAGTCCGCAACGCTGCGGTCGGGCGATGCACGTCTGGAAATTAAGGGGCGTCTCGCGCGCGACGAACAGTCACGCTACGAGTTGACCGGATTGCTCACGCAATTCGACCCGGGACGCTTCGTCGCCCAAAGTCCCGCCCCGGCCCGCACGCGCAACGACAAAACGGTCAAGGCCGCACCACTGCAGCGGCTGCCCGCCGACATCCGGATCAACATGGATTTTTCCGCAAGCGGCAAGTTGAAACCAGAATTCGAGTCGCAACTGCGCTTCGCAGTTCACGACAGCACGTACGATCGCCTGCCGATGTCGGGCAAGGGGTTCATCGCTCTACGCGGCAAGCGGTTGCTGCCGAGCGAAGCGCAGCTGAGCGTCGCCGGCAACGTGGCCGAACTCAACGGCAGCTTCGGCGAGCCGCGCGACAGCATGCGCTTTCGCATCGACGCCCCAGCACTCGACCGGCTAGGCGTCGGCGCGACCGGTCGTGTGCAGGCAAGCGGCACGCTTGCCGGCACTTTCGACCATCCGTTGATCAACGCGCAATGGGAAGCGGCGCGGCTCGCGTTCCGCGAATACGCGCTCGACAGCGCAAGCGGTGAGGCCCAGCTCGATGCGCGAAACGCGGCGACACCCGATGCGAAAACCAACCTCACGCTCAAGGCCAGCGGCGTGCGTGGAGGGCCGGTCGCCTTGACTCGGCTCGAGGCCAACATCGACGGCACCTATGCCACTCATCGAATCTCCCTCGGTGCCGTAGGCCGATTGCGCGGGCAGCCGCTGGATCTGCGCCTGAACGCGCGCGGCGGCCTGGAGAAAACATCGGCGAGCGCAGCGCTCTTCGGCACCGACACTGCATGGCGCGGCACGCTCGAGCGATTCGACAATCGCGGCCTGCCAGCCTTCGCGCTCGAGCGCGCGACCCAGCTGTATGCCGGCGGGAACCGCGTCGAAATCGGTGCGACCCAGATTTCGATCGAGCGGGCGACGGTCGACCTGAAAGAACTCATCTGGCGCGCAGGACTGCTGCGCACTGCCGGCCAGATGCGCGGGCTCAATATCGGCCACGTGCTGCAACTGCAGCAGGAAGTGACCGGCAATGTGCCGCCGGTTACCTCCACTCTCGTGCTGACAGGCGCCTGGGACGTCAACATCGCGGAACGTGCGAGCGGTTTTGCAGAGATCAAGCGCGAGAGCGGCGACGTGAGCGTCAAATCGGACGGCCGCGAGATTGTCGGCGGCATCGAATCCCTGCAAATGCGCGCTGCGTTCGAGGGCAGCCGTATGCGCATCGACGGCGGACTCGCGACGGCAAGATTCGGAAAGGTGAACGCAGCAGGTTATGTCGGCCTCGTGCAAGACAACGGTTTTCTGACCGTGTCCCCGCAATCCACCCTCGCCTTGCGGATCCAGGCCAACATCGCGCAGCTCGACAACATTTCGTCGGTGACCGGCGCACGCGTGGCCCTGCGCGGCAGCGCGAATGCCGACCTTCAGGTCAACGGGACACTCGAGAAGCCGGTGCTTGCCGGCAATATGATCGCGGAGAATCTAGAGCTCACCCTGTACGACCAGGGCATTAAATTGAACAAAGGTGTCGCGCGGCTGGCGATCAGCAATAACAAGGTCGAGCTGCAAGAAGTCGTGTTCCACGGCGGCGATGGAACGCTGCGCGCAACCGGCACGATCCCGCTCGATCAAACCAACCCGGCACTGACCGCCACCATCGTAGCCGACAAGCTGCAGTTGATCGCAGACCCGTCGCGTCAATTGACCATGTCGGGCACGGCGCTCGCCGCCAATACGGACGGACAACTCAAAATTTCCGGCGAGTTCACGGTGGACCACGCGCTTTTCGACCTGCCGGAAAAAAGCGCACCCAAGCTCGACGACGACGTCGTAATCCTCGGTCCGGGCGCGAAGCAGGCGCGGGATAAAAACGCGCCGCGGCCGCCGCCGGCCAAACCGGGACTACTGCCGCCGGTGGTCGACGTCAAGCTCGGGCTCGGCAACGACTTCAGGTTCCGCGGCGCGGGTGCCGCGCTGCTGCTCGCCGGCACGCTTAATATCAAGAGCGGTCCGGGCCAGCCGCCACAGGGATTCGGCACCGTGCGTGTGGTCAATGGCGTATACGAAGCGTTCGGCGCCAAACTCACGATCGAGCAGGGCATCCTCGCGTTTCAGGGCCCGCTCGACAACCCCGGCCTCAACATCATTGCAATGCGGCGCGAGCGCGAAGTCGAAGCCGGCGTGCAGGTCACCGGTAACGTGCGCGTGCCCCGCATCGACCTGGTTTCGTCACCCAACCTGCCGGAAGAAGAAAAACTGTCATGGCTCGTATTCGGTCACGGCAGCAGCACGACGAGCGGAAGCGGCAACCAGGCCCAGGCCGCTATGCAGGTTGCCGCGACGGGTCTGCTCAACAAGATGGGATCGTCGGAAGTTGCGTCGGGTCTGGGATTGAACACGCTGTCGCTCGGCGCGAGCAATACCGGCGCGCTCGCCGGCCAGCAGGTCGTGACGATCGGCAAGGAAATCTCGAGCAAGCTGTCCGTCGGCTACGAGCAGAGCCTTGCCGGCATCGGCGGCATCGTGAAACTCACTTACGAATTGAGCCGCAACTGGTCGGTCGCATTCCTCGGCGGCAGCAGTACCGGGCTCGACATTCTTTACAGCAATCGATTCGACAGCTTAGGCGACCGGCGGCGGCAGCGCGATGGCGTTTCCGCAACCGAATAGATCGCTCGCGTACGGTTTCACGAGCATCGCTCGCTGCAGCCTTGGATACCAAGAACGCTGCGCAAAGTCTCCATAAACACAGCGACGTCGAATGGCTTCTCAAAAAAAGCTGCCACCCCGGAAGCAAATGCGCGTTTGCGAATCTCAATGTCGGCGGTAACAAAGATAACGGGGATGCCGAGCCGCCGCGCCTGCACCTGAAGACCATTGAGGCCGGGCATTCGCATGTCGAGAATCACGCACTCTGGCCTGAACCCCGGCCTTTCATCGAGCACTTCGATGAACTCATTTCCCGATGCGAATATCTCCGCATCGATTCCTTCACTGCCGACCAGCCTTTTAATTGATTGGCGGACGAGTGCATTGTCATCCACTATCGCGATGAGCGGTCTGTTCGTCATCATTGCCCTATCCTTGCGAGCGCAAAAGTCATATTTCTTCTGTAGCGTCCGGCACGTAACCGAACACTGAACAATCATTTGGCATGGCGTGCTGACATGCAGGACGCACCACCGTCTAATGCGGCTGACCATCCGCCCGCCGTTGCAGAAAGGCCTTCCCGCAGCGAGCGCGAATACGTGATGCGCGGCGCACTTCGCTGGACTGCGCGCGACGACTGTCACGTTCAATTTTTCAAGCGCGGGACTTTAAGGCGAGTCACGTACCTGCGTCTTGACGCCAGATACCAATTCATTAACACTTGGGACCGCTTACAAGCGTGGGGAAGACGAGACCGTGAAATCGAAACCCATGATTTCTGTCACTGCCACGACAGGGCTCCTCGACACCATAGCTGCGGCCGGCGCAAATCCGGTCAGATCCTGCGAACGCTTGGACTCGAGCGGTCGGTCCTGGCGAATCCGGACGGCTGCTTACGGGGGGAATTTTGCCGTTACTCCAATTGCGGTTCCCGAACCGAAACCTACGCGATGCTACTAGCCGGACTCGGTATGCTCGGATTATCTGCGCGTCGCAGGAAATCGCAATCAAGCGAGAATCGTAACAATCGCCACGCGCACTAGGGTCAACTAACTCAAACTAGGATAATGGCTCGCAACGCCACTCTTGCAGCCGTTACTGCACAAGAAAATATCGAGCTTAGGGATGGGTCGCTTGGGCATCTTCAGCAGATGATCAAAAAACACCCTAACTGAATCATTCGCCATGGCACCTGGCACGCCTGGACGTAGGCTATTTAGCAATGTCGAATACCAAAATCCGCGTGTGCAATTTCTCGAAGCGGTCACCTTCTGACTTTCGCGATTAAATCGACGATGCCAAAACTATCGCAAAAAAACGTCCTGCGTTACCAGAAGGGAAGGCATTCACAATCAACGGTAAGGCGGAATTTCCTAGAGTGGCGCTCTCAGCAAGTCCCGCCCTTCCCTGTGCGTTGCGATGTGCCGACGTGCTAATTTTTTTTCGGCAGCCCTCAAAAAGCGAAAAGAGTAACTCCAGGACGCGGTGCGCTGATCGAGTCAGTCGCGCAAAGCGATCTCGATTCGCGCAGAGCAACTTGCCCCGACTTATTGGGCTAAAGTCCAATAGCGTCGTGGCCTCGTCAAGCGGATACTTCGACGGTAAAGAAAATTCGAGGACGTTCGTGAAAATTGTGGATCTGGCGCGTCTCCGTGGTATCTACGTTTGCTTAACGCCCGCGCAGCGGCAATATTTGCAGTCGATTGTCATAGCCGGATCACACCCGCTAACTGCGCCGGTGATTGGGGATTTGATCGAGCTGGGGCTGGTGTGTCCGTTGGGAGATAAGTTCATTGCCACGGACGATGGTCGCTACGTTGCGAGTCTGTCCTAGCTGTGGGGCTCGCTGCGCAATCTCGATCGAACGCGAACAGGCTGGCGGACTGGTGAGGCGCTCGGTAGGCGAATGCTTCGCGTAAGGGACGTGCGCCACTGCGCAAGTGCACTCCGCACGAGCTTTGTGCACGCACTGCTGCGGTTTACAACTGACAAAAAAACGGGCTTTCAACTTTAGTCGAAAACCCGAATTTCTATTTGTAATCAGTGGTCGGGGCGAGAGGATTTGAACCTCCGACCACCTGCACCCCATGCAGGTACGCTACCAGGCTGCGCTACGCCCCGAGGTGACGATTATATCAGACCGTATGCGCCGAGGCTAGCTGCGCAGGATGTCGAGGACGGTCTTGATTTCCTTGCGAAGCGCGGCGAGATTCGCCTTGTTCGCTGCGGCCGCGCGATTGTTCTTGGCAGGCTCGGTGACGATCTCGTCGAGGCGGTTGCGCGCGCCGCTGATGGTGAAACCCTGATCGTACAGCAGGTCGCGGATGCGCCGGATCAGGAGGACTTCGTGATGTTGATAGTAACGCCGGTTGCCGCGCCGCTTGACCGGCTTTAACTGCGTGAATTCCTGTTCCCAGTAGCGCAACACATGCGGCTTCACGCCGCACAGTTCGCTTACCTCGCCGATCGTGAAATACCGTTTGGCCGGGATCGGCGGCAGCGCTTCCTTAGGACTGTGGTTTGTTTCCATTATTATAGTTTTGCTCAACCATCGCCTTCAGTTTCTGCGACGCGTGGAAAGTGACGACGCGTCGAGCGGTAATCGGAATCTCCTCGCCGGTTTTTGGATTGCGTCCCGGACGTTGCGGTTTATCGCGCAACTGGAAATTGCCGAAACCCGACAGCTTGACGCCCTCCCCGTTCTCCAGCGCCATGCGCACTTCTTCGAAAAAAGACTCCACCATGTCCTTGGCTTCGCGCTTATTGAATCCGACTTTCTCAAAAAGCAGATCCGCCAATTCGGCCTTGGTTAAAGTCATATTTTCCCCTTACTCACGGAGCTTTGCTTGAAATTGTTCTTGTAACACTTTAAGCAACCGCTGTATCGCGGTTTCGACTTCAGCGTCGGTCAACGTTTTGTGAGTATCCTGCAATAACACCTTAAATGCAACACTTTTTTTATCTGAATCAATGCCTTTGCCACGATATACGTCAAACAGCGCGACCTCGGAAACGATGCCGGGGGCATGCGTTTTGAGGGCATCCAGCATGGCCTGAGCGGTTGTTTTTTCGTCAACTTCGACCGAAATGTCGCGCCGGATCATCGGTTGGCGCGAAAACTCCTCGTAGCGGACAGGAGATCGAGTTGTGAGCGCGTCGAGATTTAGCTCGAAAACCATTGGCGCAAAAGGTAAATCGTACTTTTGCTGTCAGCGCGGATGGAGCTCTCCCAGCCAGCCCGCGGCGTGCCCGCCCAGGATCACCCGGGCCGATCGTCCCGGATGCAAAGCCGGATGACAGGCGGTCTCAAACCGCGCAGTTTTCGATCCTGCCAGCGTCTCGACATCGGATTTCACGTCGTAAAAGTCGACTAGGCGCTTGGGGCTGCCCCATTGCTCCGCGACTGCCTCGCCATAAACCAGCCCGGCCAGCACGTCCCGCTCCGCATAACCGCCGCGGGAATTGCGCGAGTAACACCGCCCGCTCTCGAAAATTCGCACGCGTTCCTGCTGCCGGCTCAGATTGAGCTTCAGGCAATCGACGAGACTGCCCGATCATGCTCGAGCGCATAGCATTCAGATTCGACGCGATCGGATTGGCGAGCATGACGGGCGCATCGTTCGCGCAAAAATCCTCTTCCCATTGCCGGTCGACGAAGCTGTAGGTGACGATCTCCTGGTAATCGCGCGCAACGAGACAGCTGGCGCAACGCTGCAACTTCGGTGCGCGATTCGGGCGCCGGCAGCATCGCACCGGCCGCGACCGGCGCGTTGGCCGGAATGTTGTCGTAGCCGTGCACGCGCGCCACCTCTTCGACGAGGTCCTCTTCGATCGCGAGATCGAAGCGATAGCTCGGCGGCGTCACATTGAATTCATCACCGCTTTGCGCGCAAGCGAAGCCCAATCGCGCAAACAAACGCGCGATTTCGTTCGCGGCCAGCTGGATGCCGAGCAGCCGCTGTGCGCGCGCCGCGCGCAGGCGCACGGCACGCCGCTCGGGCAGCGTTGCCTGTGCCCTGCAAACCGGCCCCGCTTGTCCACCGCAGATCTCGAGCACGAGCGCAGTCGCGCGATCGAGCGCATGAGCGGTCGCTGCGAAATCGACGCCGCGCTCGAAGCGGAACGACGAATCCGAGCCGAAACCGAGCACGCGCGACTTGCCGGCGATAACATCGGGCGCGAAAAATGCGCTCTCGAGCAAAATGTCGCGCGTGTCGAGTGACACCGCGCTGCCGGCGCCGCCCATGATGCCGGCGAGCGCGAACGGCTTCGCGTCGTCCGCGATGACGAGCAAATCCGGCGTCGAGCGCGACCTCCTGCCGTTCAGGAGCTTGAGCGTCTCTCCCGCGCCGCGCATAACGCACGTGGATGCCGCCGGCGAGTGTCGCCGCAGTCGAACGCGTGCAGCGGCTGGCCGAGCTCGAGCATGACGTAATTGGTGATGTCGACGATGGCACTGATGGTGCGCAGATCCGCTGCGCTCGAGGCGTGAGCCATCCAGTGCGGCGTAGCGGCGGGTGCATTCACCCCGCGCAAGAGACGACCGCAATAACGCGGACACGCCTCGGGCGTCGAGCGTCAATGCAATCTCGATCCGGTCCGGTAACTTCTGTTCGGCTTTGGCGACGGTCGGCTTGAGCGTACCGCCCGTAATCGCCGCGACCTCGCGCGCCACGCCGAAGATGGTCAGGCAGTCGCCCCGGTTCGGCGTCGGCTTGATCGTAAATAGCTGATCGTCGAGCTCGAGGACTTCGCGCAATATCGGCGCCGACCGGCGCGTCCGCGGCCAGCACCATGAGGCCCGCCGCATCGTCGCTCAATCCCGAGCTCTTTCGCCGAGCACAGCATGCCGTGCGATTCGACGCCGCGCACTTTCGCGGCTCTTGATCTCACGCCGGGCAGACTGCGCGCCGACGAGCGCGGTCGGAACCTTATCCCGGCGCGCACGTTCGGCGCGCCGCACACGACTCGTAGCGGTGCGCCGCCCACGTTCACGCTGCACACGATGAGGCGATCGGCGTCCGGATGCTTCTCGACCGTCGAGCACTTCGCCGACGACGACGCGCGTCGAACGCGGGCGCGGCGGGCTCGATCGCCTCGACTTCGATGCCGCGCCATCGTCAGCGCGTCCGCGAGCTCTGCGCGTCGTCGAGCGGCGGAGTCGACGAAAGTGCGCAGCCAGTTTTCGGAAAACTTCATGAAGGTCGCTATGCCGGACGCATCAATTGAACTGCTTCAGAAACCGCAGATCGTTCTCGAAGAACAACCGCAAATCGTTGACGCCGTAGCGCAGCATCGTCAGCCGGTCGAGCCCCAGACCGAACGCAAAGCCCTGGTATTTCTCGGCTGTCGATGTTGACGTTGCGCAGCACGTTCGGATGCACCATGCCGCAGCCGCCCATCTCGAGCCAGCCGTCGCCGAAGCTCATGTCGATCTCGGCCGACGGCTCCGTGAACGGAAAGAACGACGGGCGGAAGCGCACCTTCAGATCTTCGCGCTCGAAAAATCTTCGCAGAAAATCGACGACCACGCCCTTCAGATCCGCGAACGTGACGTGCTCGTCGATCCACAACCCTTCGACCTGGTGAAACATCGGCGAGTGCGTCGCATCCGAATCGACGCGGTAGACGCGGCCCGGCGCGATGATCTTGATCGGCGGCTGATGCGTTTCCATGTAGCGGATCTGGATCGGCGACGTGTGAGTGCGCAGCAGATGCTTGCCGTCCGCGAGATAGAACGTGTCGTGCATCGAGCGCGCCGGATGGTTCTCCGGCTGGTTCGAGGCGGTGAAGTTGTAGTAGTCAGTCTCGATCTCGGGACCGTCGGCCACTTCGAAGCCGATCGAATGAAACAGCGTCTCGATCCGTTCGAGCGTGCGCGTAACCGGATGCAGCCCGCCCGCACTGGATGCCGCGCCCGGCGCAGCGTCACGTCCAGCGCTTCCTCCGTGAGGCGCGCGTCGAGCTTGCGCAGTCTGGATTTCCTCGCGCTGCGCGGTGCAGCGCCGTCTTCGAGTTGTCCTTCGCGGCGTTGAACCGGCGCCCATCGCCGGTCGCTCCGCCGGCGAGAGCTTGCCGAGCGTTTTCTGCAGCTCGGTCAGCGCGCCCGCTTTGCCCAGGTAGCGCGCCTTCGCGTGCTCGAGCTGCGTCGGCATCGGTGATGCCGGCGAAAGCAGCTGAGCGCTTCCTGAACGATGGTCGTCGAGTTTGCTTCCACGACGGGATCCGAAAGAAACCAGCAGACGGCTTGCGTTCAGCAGTCCCATGCCAACGCAAAAAAGGAGGCTCGAGCCTCCCTTTGTGTCGCCGAATCTGCTTTAGACGCCGAGGCTGGCTTTGGCTTTTTCGACAAACTTCGCAAACGCGGGCTTGTCCATCACCGCGATGTCCGCGAGCACCTTGCGGTCGACCGTGATCGCGGCCTTCTTCGAGCCCGTTCATGAACACGCTGTACGTCAGGCCGTGCTCGCGCACGGCGGCGTTGATACGCGTGATCCACAGGCGCGGAAGTCGCGCTTCTTGTTGCGGCGATCGCGATAGGCATATTGCCCGGCGCGCATGACCGCTTCGTTGGCGACGCGGAACACGTTGTTGCGGCGGCCGCGGAAACCCTTGGCGCGCTGCGATGACTTTCTTGTGGGCGGCGCGTGCGATGACGCCACGTTTAACTCTTGGCATGGTTCGTCTCCTTACGCGTACGGAAGCATCGTGTGCACGTGAATGCTGATCGCTGGATGCGTGCACGCCGGTACCGCCGCGCAGATGACGCTTGCGCTTCGTGCGTCTTCTTGGTGAGGATGTGGCGCAAATACGCGCTGCTGCGCTTGATACTGCCGCTGGCGAGCGTTCTTGAAACGCTTCGTCGCGCCGCTCTTGGTCTTCATTTTCGGCATGACTGCTCCTGTTTTCGACATAGCGCCGGGTGCTTCCCAGCGGGAAGACTTCGAGAGCCCGGACAACTACTTCTGGTGTGCGACTACTGTTTTTCCGACTTCGGCTGCTGCCGGCGCCGCGACTGCGGCCGGGCGCCGGTTTTCGCTGCTTCTTTCGATGACGCTTCTTTCGCTGGTGCTGCTTTTCCTGCTGCTTCTTCGACTGCTTCCTTCTTGCGCCGCCGGCTGGCCTGCGGGCTTGCCGCCACTTTTTTCGGCGACAAGCACCATCACCAGCTGGCGGCCTTCCATCTTCGGAAACTGTTCGACGACGCCGTGCTCTCGCAGATCGTCTCGCACCCGCTCGAGCAGCCGGATGCCGAACTCCTGGTGCGCCATCTCGCGTCCGCGGAACCGCAACGTGACCTTGCGTCTTGTCGCCTTCGTCGAGGAACCGCGTCAGGTTGCGCAGCTTGATCTTGTAATCGCCTTCGTCCGTGCCGGGACGAAACTTCACTTCCTTGACGATGATCTGCTTCTGCTTGAGCTTCGCCTCGTGCCGCTTCTTGCTCTCACGGTACTTGAACTTACCGTAATCCATGATGCGGCAAACCGGCGGCTGCGCCGTCGGGGCGATTTCCACCAGATCCAGCTCGGCCGCTTCGGCCATCTTGTTGGCGGAGGCTATCGACTCACGATGCCGACCTGCTCTCCGTTCGCGTCCGATCAAGCGGACTTCGGGAGCGTTGATCTCGCCGTTGATGCGGGCTTCTTTTTCCTGAGCTATATGAACAACCCCGCTATATCAAAAAGTTATGCCGCGCGCCCGAGCTGTTGCGCCTCGTCCTGCAGGCGCTTAACGAAGTCCTTGATCGGCATCGGCCGAGGTCTTCGCCTTTGCGGGTTCGCACGGCAACTGTCTGCGCCGCCACTCTCCTTGTCGCCCAAGATGACCTGATAAGGCAGCTTTTGCAGACTATGTTCCCGAATTTTATAGGTTATTTTCTCATTTCTCAAGTCGGCGTCGGCGCGGAAGCCCGCCTGGCGCAATTCGGCCACTACCCTTTCGGCATATTCCGCCTGGTTGCTCGGTGATGTTCATGGCAACCACCTGGACCGGCGCCAGCCACAGCGGCAGTGCGCCGGCGTAGTTTTCGATCAGAATTCCGAGAAACGCTCCATCGATCCGACGATCGCCCGGTGCAGCATGACCGGGGACATGGCGCGCATTGTCTTCCGCGACATATTCGGCGCCCAGCCGTCCCGGCATCGAGAAATCGACCTGGATGGTGCCGCATTGCCACACGCGGCCGATCGAGTCCTTCAAGTGAAAATTCGATCTTCGGGCCCGTAGAACGCGCCCTCGCCCGGCAACGTTTCCCACGGCACGCCTTTGTTGTTCAGCGCATCGGCGAGCGCTTTTTCGGCGACGTCCCAGGTCTCGTCCGCGCCCACGCGCTTGGCCGGACGGGTCGACAGCTTGTAAATGATTTCGTTGAAGCCGAAATCGCGATAAACCTTGATCAGCAACTCGATGAAACTGCCGCGACCTCGGCTTCGATTTGCGCCTCGGTGCAGAAGATGTGGCCGTCGTCCTGCGTGAAGCCGCGCACGCGCATGATGCCGTGCAGCGCGCCCGACGGCTCGTTGCGGTGGCAGGCGCCGAATTCGCCGTAGCGCAGCGGCAGATCGCGGTAACTGCGCAGGCCGCTGTTGAAGATCTGCACGTGACCCGGACAGTTCATCGGCTTGACCGCGTAGTCGCGATTCTCGCTCGACGTCGTGAACATGTTTTCCTTGTAGTTCTCCCAGTGCCCGGATTTTTCCCACAGCGAGCGGTCGAGGATCTGCGGGCACTTCACTTCCTGGTAGCCGTTGTCGCGGTAGACGCGGCGCATGTACTGCTCGACCTGCTGCCAGACCGTCCAGCCGTTCGGATGCCAGAACACGAGGCCCGGCGCTTCGTCCTGCATGTGAAAGAGATCGAGCTGCTTCGCCGAGCCGCCGGTGGTCGCGCTTCTCGGCTTCTTCGAGCATGTGCAGATAGGCGTCCTGCTCTTCCTTCTTCGCCCACGCGGTGCCGTAAATCCGCTGCAGCATTTCGTTTTTCGAATCGCCGCGCCAGTATGCGCCGGCCAGCTTCATCAGCTTGAAGACCTTGAGCTTGCCGGTCGACGGCACGTGCGGGCCGCGGCACAGGTCGATGAAATCGCCTTCGCGATACAGCGAGACGTCTTCGCCCTGCGGAATCGACGCGATGATCTCGGCTTTGTAATGCTCGCCGATCGATTTGAAGAACTCGACCGCCTTGTCGCGCGACCAAACTTCGCGGGTCACGCGCAGATCGCGCTTCGCGAGTTCGGCCATGCGCTTCTCGATCGCCGCGAGATCCTCCGGCGTGAACGGGCGCTTGTACGCAAAATCGTAGTAGAAGCCGTTCTCGATCACCGGCCCTATCGTCACCTGCGCGTCGGGAAACAATTCCTTCACCGCGTACGCGAGCAGATGCGCGGTGGAATGGCGGATGAGCGTCGAGCCCTTCCGGAGTTCTTGTCGGTGACGATCGCGAGCTCGCTGTCGTTGTCGATCACGTACGACGTGTCGACGAGCGTGCCGTTGACCTTGCCGCCGAGCGCGGCCTTGGCGAGACCCGGGCCGATCGCGGCCGCCACGTCTGCCACGGAGACCGGCTGGTCGAACTGACGGACTGAACCGTCGGGAAGTTTTACGTTAGGCATAATTCGATTCGCTCATTGCTGAAGACGAAAAAAAAGTGCGGACCAGCCGCACTTTTTCGAAATCACGAAAAAACAGCACGACTAGTGTCGAGAAATAAGCCTGCTAGTTCGCGGTGTCATAACGCTCTCTTTCCGTGTTGCGGTCGCCTACTGCGCATCGAGCAGAGAAAATGACCGCCCGGGTGTGCAAGATTTGGTAGGCGCGATTGGACTCGAACCAACGACCCCCACCATGTCAAGGTGGTGCTCTAACCAGCTGAGCTACGCGCCTGAAAGCGGGCAATTCTACCTGATGCAGCGCAGTGGTTCAAATAAAGAGCGCGGCGCATGAGTTGCGGGCGGTTCCGACCCATTTTATAGTGCATTTCGTTGCGCCGACGTTGCCGCGCGCTGAATTCACCCGGAGAAACCATCATGTCCGCATACATCGTCGTGCAAGTCGAAGTCACCGAGCCTGCGGGATATGACGAATATAAAAAAATGGTGCCGTCATCCCTCGCTGCATACGGCGGTAAATTCGTGGTGCGCGGCGGCGCGTGCGAAACGCTCGAGGGCTCGTGGCAGCCGAAGCGGCTGGTCGTCCTCGAGTTTCCGAGCGTGGCCAAAGCCAAGCAGTGGTGGGCGTCGAACGAATATAGTGACGCCAAGGCGCTGCGCCAGCGCACCGCCAAGTCGGAAATGATCGTGGTGGAAGGCGCGGCGTGAGATGCTGGTGGCCGCTGGTCGCAGGCATCCTCGTCTGCGCACCGGCCGCCGCCGCAACCAGTGCCGCGCCGCACGACATGGTAGCGATTCCCGCGGGCGCTTTCACGATGGGCAGCGACGATGGCCCGCCCGATGAACGGCCCGCGCATCAGGTCGAGCTCGCTACGTACGCAATCGACCGCCTGCCGGTGACCAACGCGCAATTCGCCGAATTCCTGAATGCGATCGGCACCCACAACAAGCAGGGCGAACGCCTCTACGACTTTGACGATAGCGACGCGCGCATACACCAGCGCGGCGCGCAGTGGACTGCGGATGCCGGTTACGCGAATCATCCCGTCGTCGAACCGACGTGGGCCGGCGCGCGGGATTATTGCGCATGGCGCGGGCTGCGCCTGCCGACCGAAGCCGAATGGGAAAAAGCTGCGCGCGGCACGGATCGCAGAAAATATCCGTGGGGCGACGCCGCGCCCGACCGAACACGCGCGCAGTTTGGTGCGCGATTCAATGAAACCGCGCCGGCCGACGCTTTCCCCGCGGGCGCAAGTCCCTACGGTGCGCTCGGCATGGCGGGCAATACGTGGGAATGGGTGTCGAGCGCGTATATGCCCTATCCTTATCGCGCGTCCGACGGCCGCGAGGACCTGAAAGCCGGCCCGGTGCGCGGCACGCGCGGCGGCGGCCACGACTCCGCTGCCGGTGAAATCACCACGACCCAGCGCGGCCGCAACCTGTCGCGCAACCCGGCGGCGGGCCATCACAATATCGGCTTTCGCTGCGCGAAATAATTAACCGGGAGCAACGAACTTGATGACATCCGAAATCCGCACGACCGCGCAGAAACTGCTCGATGCGTATGACCGCGGTGCGCTCATTCCTCCGCCGAGCGAGCAGCATGCGCAGTTCGACTGGAAGAGCGCGTACGAAGTGGCGGCTGCGATGGTTGAAATGCGCCGCGCGCGCGGCGAAAAACCGGTCGGCCGCAAGATCGGCTTTACAAACCGCAATATCTGGGCCGAATACGGCGCGACTTCGCCGATCTGGGCGCACGTGTACGACAGCACTCTCGTGTATGCAAAAAATAACCACGCTGCAATCTCGCTGCGCGGCAGCGCCGCGCCCCGCCTGGAGCCGGAAATCGCGTTCAAATTGCGCGCGCCGGTGCCGGTCGGCTGCAAGGATCCAGCGACGATATTGCAGGCGGTCGAATGGCTCGCACCGAGTTTCGAAATCGTCGATTGCCATTTTCTGAACTGGAAATTCAAATCCGCCGATTCGGCGGCGGATTTATCGTTTCACTGGCGCCTGGTCGTTGGCGACCCGTACCGGATCGGCGGCGCAGATCACGCATCGCTCGCTGCGCAAATCCGCGATTGCAAAATCGCGTTGTCGCGCAATGGCGAGGTGCGCGACCGCGGTGTCGGCAGCAACGCGCTCGATCATCCGGCGCTCGCGCTCGCATTTCTGGCGGACATCCTGGCGACGCAGCCGCAATTTGCCCCGCTCGCCGCCGGCGAAGTGATCACCACCGGCACGTTGACCGCGGCGCTGCCGATCGTCGCGGGCGAAACGTGGACCTCCGAAATCAGCGGGCTGCCGGTAGCGCCGCTGACGGTGACGTTCGGCAGTTAACCGCGCAAGGCCCGCGTCACGCCGTCGACGTGACTGACGAGCGCGAGCACGCGGTTCAATTCGGCGATGTTGCCGATCTCGACCGTCAGGCGCATGCGCGCGGAGGCGTCGCGACTCGCCGTGTTGGTGGCAGTGACGTTGACGCCTTCGCGCGAAAAAATCTCCGTGATGTCGCGCAGCAGGCCGGTCCGATCCCCCGCTTCGATTACGACATCGACCGGAAACGTCGCGTCGGCTGATGCGCCCCAATCCGCGGCGATCAGCCGCTCGGCCGCGAGACGCTTGACGTTCTCGCAGCCGCGGCGATGGATGGTTACGCCGCGCCCGCGCGAGACGAAACCAATGATCGCGTCGGGCGGCGCCGGCTTGCAGCAGCGCGCGGGCACCGTCAGCAGCTTGTCGACGCCGACGATCAAAATCCCGCCTGGCTGCGCGCGCGGCTTTTTGACAAGCGGCTGTGCTTCCGCCGGGATTGCCGGAGCGTCTTCGCCCCGCAGGGCGATTTGCAGCTGGCGCTGACTGATTTCGCCGCGGCCGGCTTCAGCAAAGAAGTCCGCGAGTTTCGCGAAGCCGAAACTTTGCGCGAGCTTCTCGAGGCTGACGCTCGTCATGCCCTGGCGCTGCAATTCTTTTTCGACGACCTCACGCCCTTCCGCAACGGACACCTCATGATTGAGCCGGTTGAACCATTGCCTGACCTTGCCGCGCGCACTGGCGCTCTTCAAGTAGCCGAGCGCCGGATTCAGCCAGTCGCGGCTGGGGCCGCCCTGCTTGGCTGCCATGACCTCGACCTGCTGGCCGTTCGCGAGCGGCGTGTTGAGCGGCACCATCGCGCCGTTGACCCGCGCGCCGCGGCAGCGATGGCCGAGATCGGTATGCACGTGATACGCGAAATCGATCGGCGTCGCATCCGCGCGGCAGATCGATCACGCGGCCTTGCGGCGTCAGCACGTAAATCGTGTCCGCAAAAAGATCGCGCGGAAACCGCGCGGCGAGCTCCGCCGCGTCCGCGACCTCGTCTTTCCACTCGACGATCTGCCGCAGCCACGCGATTTTCTCGTCGTACGCGGCCTGGTGGCGCGAGCCTTCCTTGTAGCGCCAGTGCGCGGCAACCCCGAATTCGGCGTGCTGGTGCATCTCGAACGTGCGAATCTGGATTTCGAGCGGCTTGCCGTCATCGCCCGCGACGGCAGTGTGCAGCGAGCGGTAATCGTTGCCCTTGGGCTTCGCGATGTAATCGTCGAACTCGCCCGGCAGCGGCGTCCACAGGCGATGCACCACGTCGAGCGCCGCGTAGCATTCGTCGATGCCGTCGACCAGCACGCGCACGGCGCGCACGTCGTAAACCGCGTCGAACGCAACTGCCTTGCGGCGCATTTTGTTGTAGATGCTGTAGATGTGCTTGGGCCTGCCGCTGACGTCGGCCTTGATGCGCGCACGCGAAAACTCCGCGCGCAGGCGCTTCGACCGCGGCTTCGATGTAGCGCTCGCGGTCGCTGCGCTTTTCGTCGAGCAGGCTGGCGATGCGCTTGTAAGTCTCCGGCTCCAGTATGCGCAACGCGAGGTCTTCGAGCTCCCACTTGAGCTGCCACACGCCGAGCCGATTGGCGAGCGGCGCGAACAGGTCGCGCGTCAGGCGCGCCATGTCGTGGCGCAACTGCACGTCGTCGCACTTGACGAGGTAGCGCATCGACTGCATGTGATCGGCGAGCTTGATCAGCACGACGCGCACGTCCTGCGCCATCGCGAGCAGCATCTTGCGCAACCCTTCGAGCTGCGCCGGCCCATCGGCCCGCGCGCCGTCGCCGTTCAGGCTTTCGATCATCGCCATGCGCGCTAACGCCGTCCGCGAGCTCCGCCACCCGCGCCCCGAAACGGTCGCGAATCTCGACCAGCGCGTCATGGCCGCTCGCCACCGGCACGAGCAGGCACGCCACGAGGCATTCCGCGTCCAGCTTGAGCTCGCGCAAAATCGTCGCCACGTTCAACGCATGGTCGAGCGCCGGCTCGCCACCCTTCGCGGTGGCGTCCTGCAGGCGCGCATTCAGCCACTCGATTGCGCGCGTCAACGCATCGACCTCCGCCGGCGCGTAAACGCCCGCGAGCGTCGCCAGCCAAGCGGCGCCGCGTGCGCCGTCCGGCAAGGTAACCAACGTCAAATGAGAGGAGCGTGCCATGTGTGTTCAGCCATTGCCTTCAAGACCCTCATGCGGGATATTTTTCATGCCGATATTTTACGCGACTTGAACTGCTGGGATAATGCACGCCTATGATTAAGCGCTGCGCGTGGGCGGACTCGACGCCACTGATGACCCGCTATCACGATACCGAATGGGGTGTGCCGGTGCATGACGACGGCATGCTCTTTGAGTTGCTGACGCTCGAAGGCGCGCAGGCAGGCCTGTCTTGGACTACGATCCTCAACAAGCGAGCCGGCTATCGCTCTGCGTTTGCGAACTTCGACGTCCGTAAAGTGGCGCGCTTCGACCGGGGGAAAATCGCCGCACTGATGGCGAACCCGGGCATCGTCCGCAACCGGTTGAAGATCGAATCGACAATCAGCAACGCACACGCTTTTATTGCCGTGCAGCAGGAATTCGGCTCGTTCGACGATTATCTCTGGCGGTTCGTCGGCGGTTCGCCGCTGCGCAACAAATGGCGAATGCCGCGCGACGTCCCAGCCTCGACTGAATTATCAGATATAATCAGTAAGGACCTGAAAAAGCGTGGATTTCGCTTCGTCGGAACAACGATATGTTACGCGTTCATGCAGGCAACCGGCTTGGTAAACGACCATTTGCGCACATGTTTCCGCCAAAAATAGCGATTTGAAAGCCATACGCAACTGTTGAAAACATCACAGTTTCAGGTTGATAATGCGGGTCAGCCGGGGGCAGTTGCAGGCCCGGCCCATGAAGATCTTAATAGTTAGGGGGTGCGCGATGGACCGAGCCCTGCCGCTGATCGCCGGCGCCGTCTTCACGGCAGCCATTTTCGTTATGACACCTGCTTTCGCGCAAAGCACCGGTGAAGGCCTCGTTCCCCCTGCTGACCTGCATCCGCCGATCAATCTCGATTCCGACACGCTGCGCGCAAGATTCGGTTCCAGCAATCTGGGTCTCAAGCCGAGCAATGTCTCGGGCGCCGCGTCGGCGCTGCCTTATGGCATCGATTACAACCGTGAGACCAGAAGCCTGGTCGTGCCGCTGGACAGAAAAAACGACTGGGGCGTCGGCGTCGGTCTCAACATGAATACCTCGTCGAGGATCATCGAGTTGAGCCCTAGCGGCGTACTGGGTCTGCAGCAGCCGAGTCGGGCGCCCGGCCTGATGCTGCACGGGAAGTTTTAGCCGCGCACGCTGACGCCGGCCGATCGTTGCCGGCGGAATAAACCGTCGTTGCTACAATGGGCCTCTTGATGGAGGTCCCATGGCCGCTCCCAAATCTCTCGGTTTCGACACGCTGAGCCTGCATGCGGGCCAGCAGCCCGATCCGCTTTATGGCGCGCGCGCGACGCCGATCTATCAGACCACCAGTTTCGTATTTAAAGACACCGACCACGCCGCCGCTCTGTTCAACATGGAACGCGCGGGGCACGTTTACTCGCGCATTTCGAATCCCACGTGCGCGGTGCTGGAAGAACGCATCGCTGCGCTCGAAGGCGGCATCGGTGCGATCGCCACCGCCAGCGGTCAGGCCGCGCTGCACCTGGCGATCGCCACGCTAATGGGCGCGGGGTCGCACATTGTCGCTTCCAGCGCACTGTACGGCGGCTCGCACAATCTGCTGCATTACACGCTGCCGCGCTTCGGCATCGCGACCACGTTTGTAAACCCGCGCGACGTCGATGCGTTTCGCGCCGCGATTCGCCCGAATACGCGGTTACTGTTCGGCGAAACGCTGGGCAATCCCGGCCTTGACGTCCTCGACGTGCCGCGCGTAGCCGAAGTCGCGCACACGGCGGGCCTCCCCTTGCTCGTCGACGCCACGTTCACGACACCGTACCTGATGCGACCGTTCGCGCTGGGCGCCGATCTCGTGTATCACTCCGCGACCAAATTTCTCGGCGGCCATGGCGTCGCGATCGGCGGCGTGCTGGTGGACAGCGGCAAATTCGACTGGGAAGCGTCCGGCAAATTCGCTCTGCTGTCAGAACCGTATGCCGGTTTCCACGACATGGTGTTCGATGAAGAGTCGACGGTGGCCGCGTTCCTGCTGCGGGCCCGCCGCGAGGGCCTGCGCGATTTCGGCGCGTGCATGAGCCCGACTACCGCATTCAACATTCTGCAGGGCGTCGAGACGCTGCCGCTGCGCATGCAGCGCCACGTCGAAAATACGCGCGCGGTAGTGGCGTTCCTGGCTGCACACGCGGCTGTCGACGCGGTCGTTTATCCCGAGCTGCCGAATCATCCCGATCATGAACTCGCGAAAAAGCTGCTGCCCAAGGGCTGCGGCGCGATTTTCACGTTCAGCGTGAAGGGCGGACGCGCGGCCGGCCGGCGCTTCATCGATGCGTTGCGCGTTTTTTCGCATCTGGCCAACGTCGGCGACGCAAAATCGCTCGTGATTCATCCGGCGAGCACGACGCACTTCCGTATGGACGAAGCGGCGTTGCGTGCAGCAGGCATTGGTGAAGGCACCATACGCCTCTCCGTAGGGCTCGAAGCAGTCGACGATCTGATCGAGGATCTCGGCCGCGCGCTTTACGCTTCGCAAAAGGCCTGACCGCGCCAATGAAGCTTATCCGTCCTCGGCCGCTCCACGTACGTCTACACGGCGGGCCGCCGATTCGAGCCGCAGCTGCCGTCTATCGTTTTCATCCACGGTGGCGAGCAGGACCACAGCACGTGGGCGCTGCAATGCCGCTACTTTGCCTACCACGGCCGCAATGTGCTGGTTCCTGATTTGCCCGGGCACGGCCGCACAGCCGGTCCCCCGCTCGGCACGATCGCAGACCTCGCCGGATGGATAGGCGAACTGCTGCTGGCGGTCGGCATCGAAAGCACCGCATTGGCCGGCCACAGCATGGGTTCGCTTATCGCGCTCGAGTTCGCGGCGCGCCATCCGCAGCGCGTGACCCGGCTCGCGCTGCTCGGCGCCTCGGCGCCGATGCCGGTGGCGCCGCCTTTGCTGGATGCAGCAAAGTCGAACGAGCATGCCGCGCTCGATATGATCAACGTGTGGTCGCACGGCAACCGTGCGCAGATCGGCGGCAATACCGCGCCGGGGATATGGATGCTGGGCATGAACATGCGGCTGATGGAACGCCAGGCGCCGGACGTGCTGTATGCGGATTTCAACGCGTGCAACAGCTACGCGCCCGCCGCTGCGGCGATCGGCAAAGTGAAGTGTCCCGTGCTCATGGTTGCGGGCTCGCGCGACCAAATGACGCCGCTGCGCGCAACGCAGGCGCTGCAGGAGCTGCTGCCCCACGCGCAAACGATCGTGCTGGAAGGCGCAGGGCACGCGCTGATGGCTGAGCAGCCCGACGCGGTCCTCGATGCATTAATTGCATTCCTGTGAGCAGTCCTGCCGACCGACCTGTTCATGGCGTTGATCGGCGCTGCCTGCTCGATGGCATTTCTGGCGAAGCCACACGATCGGGCTTTGGCTCAATTGAGCCGTCCGTAGTCGGCAATTTCGTCAGCCGCCTTCGTCATCCGGCAAATCCGGGTTCTCCAGCCCCGCGTGCCAGTAGCGCCGGTACAGCGCGCGGTAGCGCTGGACTTTGACCGCCTCGCCACCCATTTCGATCAACAGCGCGCCGTCGAGATCGGTACGGTAAATGCGCGTGCCGAGCGCACGATACCGGTCGAGTACGTCGTCCTTGGGATGGCCGAAGCGATTGCGAAACCCGGCGGCAACGAGCGCGATGTCGGGATTCACGCGCGCGACGAATTCGGGCGACGAAGACGTGCGGCTGCCGTGGTGCGGCACCAGCAGAATTTGCGCGCGCAGCTTGTCCGGCACGCTCGCCAGCATTTCACGCTCGGATTTCTGCTCGACGTCGGCCGCCAGCAGCACGCTCGCGTCACCCGCCGTTATTTTCAGCACGCAGCTGCGATCGTTGCCGCGAAATTTTTCGCGCGCGTAATTGTCCGGCGCGGGATGCAGCAGCTCGAAGTCCACGCCGTCCCATTGCCAGCGCGCGCCCGCTTCGCAGCGGCCCGCGGACGCCGCCAGCGCAATCGCCGGATGAACCGCGGCCATCGACGTCAGCAGCCATTGCGGCGCCATGGCCTGCGCCACCGAATTGGCGCCGCCGCTGTGATCGTTGTCGGCGTGAGTGACGATCATGCCGGTCAGGACGCGCACACCGCTTGCACGCAAATACGGCACGATGATCCGGTTACCGCTGTCGATTTGCGGACCGTACGCGGGCCCTGCGTCGTAGAGCAGCGCGTGATGGCGAGTCTGCACGACAACGGCAAGCCCCTGCCCGACATCGAGCACCGTGAGCTTGACCGTGCGTTCGGCGAGCGCCGCGGGCTCGACCAAAAATAGCGGCAAAAGTCCCGCCACCCCTATCCAGCGTGCCGGAAATCCACGCGGCATCAGCATCCACACAATCGCCATCATCGCGATCACGACCGTCCACGACGGCGGCGCATGCTGCTGCCACACGGCGAGCGGCAGTGCGCTCATCCATTCGAGCATCGCGCCGCACGCGCCCATGACCGCGTGCGCGAGCTGCAGCACGAGATCGAACGGCAGCGCCACGCCGACCAGCGTCAGCGGCACCACTACGAAACTCACGACCGGAATGGCGATCGCATTGGCGAGCGGCGATACCAGCGATATCTGCTGAAACATAGCCAGCAGCAACGGGATCAACGCGAGCGTAATCGCCCACTGCACGCGCGCCCAGGCGGCGAACCAATGCTCCTGCGCGATCCGGCCCGTTGTTACGAACATGATGACGGCGACTGCGCCGAACGACAGCCAGAATCCCGGCGCGAGTACCGCCCACGGGTCGATCGCGAGCACGACGAACAACGCAGCGCACAATACGACCGATGCCGAGTTCATGCGTCCTGTCCACAGCGCGACCGCCACGACCGCCAGCATGTAAACCGTGCGTTGGGCCGGTACCGCGAACCCCGCCAGCCACGCATAGCCCAGCGCCGTCAACAAACCCGCGACTGCCGCCGCCTTGCGCGCAGGCAGGCGCAATGTGAGGTAAGTGCTGCGCCGCCACAGCGCGTACGCGAGCGCGAAGGCAAGTCCCGAGATCATCGTCACGTGCAGCCCCGATATGCTCATCAGGTGATTGACGCCGGTGCGCGTGAACACCTGCCACTGCGACTGGCTGATGGCGCGCTGGTCGCCGACCGCGAGCGCCGTCAGCACGCCGGCGTACGGCGCGTCGCTGAGCGCGGCCTGAATGCGCGCGCGTACGTCCTCGCGCACGCGTTCTATCCAGTAACCCGGACGCATGACGACCGCCGCGAGCCGCCGGTTGGAAGGATCGGACCGCACATAACCCGTCGCGCGAATGTCGCGTTCGAGCAGCCACGCCTCGTAATCGAAACCATGCGGATTGAGCGTGCCGTGCGGCCGCCGCAGGCGCACGGTGAGCTGCCACCGCTCGCCCGCGCGCAGCTCGGGCAGTGTCGCGCGCTGCCCAGTACGCTCGGGCGTGCCCCACCACGAAATCGCCACGTGGCCGGGAACGATGGCGCGAGGTGTCAGCACGCGCTCGATATCGAACTCGAAACGCACGCTGCGTTCGTAAGGTTGCGGCATCGTCGCGATCACGCCGACGACCCGGATATCCTCGCCTTCCCATTCGATAGCCAATTGATCCGCGAGCCGCATCTGCGCGAGCCACGCGGCCCACGCGATTCCGCACGCGACACAGCACAAAGCGGCCACAGCGCGGCGCGCAAAGCGCCACTGCCGCGAGCCGGCGGCCACTGCGCTCAACGCGATCAATGCAACCGGCGCCGCGATCCAGGCGCCGGTCAGCTCGGGCAGCTGCGCCTGCTGCTGTAGCCACCACACGCCGCCGGCAAAACCCAGGATGCATAAACGCATGAACGATTCAGCGGTTGTGGATGTCATTGGGTATAACGCGCTGGTCCTGCGGGACGGACTATGACTTTGGTCATAGCCCGCCCGGACGACCAGGGACAGCGCCGCTCAAATGAGATCGATTAGCTCGCCCCTCCCTAGGTAGAATGTCGGCACGCCATGCCCCGCAAGTTCTTCCGCAAATATCTGCCGTCCCACGCCGCGATCAGCGAAAATCGCCATATCGCGCGCTTCGGCTCGCTGCTCGCCCATCACAACCTGTGGCATTTGCACCGCCGGTCGGTGGCCGGCGGCGTCGCGGTTGGCATGTTCGCCGGGCTGATCCCCGGCAGCAATCCGGTGCAGTTCACCGCCGCGGCGCTGCTGGCGATCGGATTTCACGTCAACCTGCCGATCGCGGTGATCGTCACGCTGTACTCCAATCCGTTCACGATCGTGCCGCTGTACTATCTCGCCTTCAAGCTCGGGCAGCTGGTCACGCTGGACAGCGGCACGGCCATGCCGGACCTCGCGTTTCATCTCGAGGGCAAAGGCTTTACCGAATGGCTGCCGACGGCGCTCGAGTGGCTGACGTCGATCGGCAAGCCGCTGCTGATCGGCCTGCCGTTGCTTGCCGTGCTGCTCGCCGCGGTCAGCTATCCGCTCGTCCGAGTCGGCTGGCGCTGCCATGTCGTGCACGCGTGGCGGCGGCGTAAACTCAATTCTTCGGGAACCCGCAAAACGCCATGACCGCACCCCGCTTCTGGAAACAAGCCACGCGCGAACTTGCCGCCGCCGATCCGGTGCTGCGCAAGCTGATCACGAGCTCGAAAGGGCTCGCGCTGCGCTCGCGCGGCGACGCTTTCAACACACTAGCGCGCTCTATCGTCGGCCAGCAGATTTCGGTCAAGGCCGCGCAAAGCGTATGGAACAAGCTCGTTGTCGCGGTCCCTGAGATGCATCCGGAAGTGGTGCGCGGCCACGATGCCGATGCGCTGCGCGCGTGCGGCCTGTCGCGCGGCAAGGTGATCTACCTGCACGACCTCGCGCACCATTTCGCTGAAGGCAAGCTAAGCGTCGAGCGCTGGGAGCATATGAGCAACGAAGAATTGATAATGGAGCTTACGCAGGTGCGCGGCATCGGCCGCTGGACGGCCGAGATGTTCCTGATTTTTTATATGATGCGCCCCGACGTGCTGCCGCTTGACGATATCGGCCTGCAGAATGCGGTGAGCAGGCTTTACTATAAAGGCAAGCCGCGCACGCGCCAGCAGCTCATCCGGTTCGCGAAACGCTGGGAGCCGTGGCGCTCGGTCGCAACGTGGTACATGTGGCGCAGCCTCGATCCGGTGCCGGTCGAATATTAGACGCGCGCCGCGTTACTCGCTCTTGACGCCGAGCTCCTTGATCAACTTCGCCCACTTCGCGATTTCCGTTTTGATATAAGCGGCGAAATGCTCGGGCGTGTCGCTGGCGACGTCCGCGCCCTGGTCCGCGAACTTCGTCTTGATCTCGGGCAGCGCGAGGACCTTGACGATTTCCGTGTGCAGCTTCGCGATGATCTCTTTCGGCACGCCGGCCGGCGTCAGAATGCCCCACCACGACACGACGTCGAAATCGGGATAGCCCGATTCCGCGACGGTCGGTATGTCCGGCAGCGACGGCGAGCGCTTGAGGCTCGTCACCGCGACCATGCGCAACCGGCCGCCTTTCACGAATGGCGTGGCGGATATCGGCGACGTGAAATAAATCTGCGCCTGGCCGGCGACCACATCGGTCAACGCCGGCGCCGCGCCTTTGTACGGGATGTGCACCATGTCGATGTGCGCGACGCGCTTGAACAACTCACCCGCGAGATGGCCCGCGCTGCCGCTGCCTGAAGACGCATAGTTGACGGAACCGGGCTTGGCCTTCGCGAGCGCGACGAGATCCTTGACCGTGCGCACCGGCAGCGAAGGATGCACGACCAGCAGGTTGGGCGTCGTCGCCACGAGCGTTACGGGCGCCAGGTCCCTGACTGGATCGTACGGCATCTTGCTCATCAGGCTCACGTTGATCGTAAGATTGCTCGCCTGCCCCATCAATATCGTATAGCCGTCGGGCGCGGCCTTGGCCACGTACTCCGCGCCGATGTTGCCGGTCGCGCCGCCGCGGTTTTCGATCACGATTTGCTGGCCGAGGTTTTCGCCGAGCTTCTGGCCGATGATGCGCGCGAGGATGTCGTTCGCGCCGCCGGGCGGGTACGGCGAAACGAGCCGTATTGGTTTCACCGGATAATTCTGGGCGCCGGCGGCCGCTGCGATTACCATGCCGAGCACAGAAAACGCCAAACGTCTCATGGCTTTTCCGCCGGTCCGAACATCGGCAAAGTAATCTCGTCGGAAAATTTCTGGAACACGACCTTCAGCGGCATGCCAATGCGAACCTCGTCCGGCGCAATGCCGACGATGTTTGACATCAGATGCGGGCCTTCCGCGAGCTTTACCGCGGCGACTACATAGGGGACAGCCGCCGCGAAAGCGGGACTGGGCGCGCGATGAATGACGGTAAAAGAGTAGACGGTGCCGGCGCCGCTGACCTCGGTCCATTTGAGATTGGCCGAGCTGCATTGCGGGCACAACGTGCGCGGATAAAAATGGTAACGGCCGCAATCGTCGCAGCGCGGCATGACCAGCCGCTCTGTTCGCGCCGCCTCCCAGTAAGGGCCGGTAGCCGCGTCCGGCACCGGCAGCGGACGATCGACCGCCACTTTCGCTAACGCTTCCGCTGTCATGCCGCCGCCCCTCCGAGTATCAACGTGCAGTGAATGCTGATGACGCCGCCATTGCCATGGACCAGCGCGACCTTCGCATCCTTGACCTGGCGCGCGCCGGCGTCACCGCGCAACTGGCGCACCGCCTCGATTACATGAAAAAATCCGCCGCCAAGGCCGGGATGGCCGCCCGACAGCAGGCCGCCGTGCGTGGTAACCGGCAGTTCGCCGCCGATGCCGATGCGGCCGCCCTGAACGAACGCGCCGCCTTCGCCCTTCTTGCAGAAGCCCAGGTCTTCGAGCTCGACGATCACGGTGATCGTGAAGCAATCGTAAATCTGCGCGAAGTCCATGTCCGACGGCTTGAGTCCTGCACTCTCGAACGCTGCCGCGCCGGCATCCACCGCCCCGGTCGTCGTCAGTTCGGTGTCGCCGATATGGCTGTGCCGGCACCCATAGCCCTGCCCCAGCAGATGCACCGGCTTTTGCTTTAGGTCGCGCGCGCGTTCGGCGCTCGTCACGATCGCCGCGCACGCGCCGTCGGACACGATCGCGCAATCGAGGATATGCAGCGGCGACGCGATCTTTTTGGAGTTCAGGACGTCGGCTACCGTAATGAGGTCGCGCTTGTGCGCGTTCGGGTTCAAGCTCGCATGCCGCCGCAGGGTGACCGCGACCTCGGCCATCTGCTCGGGCGTCGTGCCGTATTCATGCATATGGCGTTGCGCGACGAGCGCGTACAGCGAAGGCACCAGCGGACCATACGGAACTTCGAATTGCGGCTGGGCGCTGCCGCCTTCGGCCATTTTCTTGACCGCACTCGCCCGCGTGCTGTGCGTAAGCAGATTCTGCCCGGCCACGCACAACACCGTCGAGCATTGTCCCGCGGCGATGGCCATGGCAGCCTGATGAATCATGCCGCAGCCTGACGCGCCCGCGATGTCGACGGTCGACAAGTATTTCGCGTGCACGCCGAGGTGATGCGCGACGACGCCGCACGGCATGTTCCAGTGTTCGACGCGCACGGGTGTCGTCAGAAGCCCGTCGATGTCCGACATCTTGAGCCCGGCGTCGGCGAGCGCGGCCTGCGCGGCATCGGTCTGCAATTGCAGCGCGGACCGGTCCGGAACGCGGCCGACGCGGCTTTCGCCGATGCCGGCGATGGCTGCTTTTAAGTTCGCCATCGCCGTCAGTCCGAAATCTTCACGCCGCGCAGCAGATCGCGCGAAATCACGATGCGCTGGATCTCGGACGCGCCTTCGCCGACGCGGTAATGCCGCACGTCGCGATAGAACCGCTCGACCGGGAAGCCGCGGATCACGCCCATACCGCCGTGGATCTGCACGGCACGGTCGGCGACGCGCCCGACCATTTCGGACGCGAACAATTTGCACATGCTGCCGGCCGAGCCGACGTTTTCGCCCTTCTCCAGCCGGCGCAGAACGTCGTAGCACAACGCGCGCGACGCGGCGATGTCCACTGCCGAGTCGGCGAGCATCCACTGGATCGCCTGGCGCTCGGCCAACAGCTTGCCGAACGTGCGGCGCACTTTCGTGTGCTCGATCGAGCGGTCGAGCAACGATTCGGCGGCGCCGACGCACGAGCACGACACCGACATCCGGCCGTCGTTCAACGAACCCATCGCGACCTTGAATCCGGCGCCGACTTCGCCGATCACGGCATCTGCCGGCAGCCGGCAATCTTCGAACGTCAGCTCGGCGAGCTTGATCGAGTCCGTCGCAATCGTGGTATCGACGCGCGTGACGGAGAAGCCCGGCATGCCGCGCTCGAGCAGGAAAGCGGTGATGCCGCCGCGCGCGCGCTTTTCCGGATCGGTCACGGCCATCACCATGATGACATCCGCGACGTGGCCGCCGCTGATGTAATGCTTGCGGCCGTTCAATATCCACCCGTCGCCGCTCTTTTCGGCGCGCGTACGCATGCCGGCGGCGTCAGATCCGGCTTCGGGCTCGGTCAGCGCGAATGCCGACTTCAATTTGCCGGCGGCGAACCCGCGCAGGAATTTTTCTTTCTGGCCTGCAGTGCCATGCCGGGAAATCGCCATCGGCGTCATGCCGCTCGAGTAGTTCGCCGCGATCGTGAACGCGCGGTGCAGGCGGCTGAATTCCTCGAGTGCGATGCAATATTGAAAGAGGCTCAACCCGCCGCCGCCGTATTCCGGCGGGAGGCGCATGCCGCAGTAGCCGTTTTTCTGCATGAGCTCGATGAGCCCGGGCGGAATTTCGCCGGTGCGGTCGATCTCCTCGGCCCACGGGCCCAGCTCACGATCGGTGAAGCGGCGCACCGCGTCGCGCATCGCGCGCAGCTCGTCGCTCAATTCGATATTCAGTGCGGATGTTTCCATGCCTGCGTTCCTTCAATCACGTTTTTGGTCACTAAGAGATTACTCTGGTGGACGCTTGATTATCAACGCATCGACCACGCACGCGCCCTGGCCTCGCGCGTAGAGCATCAGCGGGTTGACGTCGAGTTCCGCGATCCGGTCGGCGCAATCGTGCGCCAGCCACGACAATCGCACGATCAGGTCGCACAACGCCTCGATGTCGCGGGCCGCCGAGCCGCGGACACCATCGAGCAGCTTCGCGCCGCGCAGTTCGTTCAGCATCGTGCGCGCCTGCGCGTGATCGACCGGCGCGACCCGATACGCGAGATCGTGCAGCACCTCGACGTGGATGCCGCCCAGGCCCGCGACCACCACCGGCCCGAACACCGGATCGGTAACGAGCCCGAGCATGAACTCGAGCCCGGGCGGCGCCATTTGCTGCACCAGCACGCCGTCGAGCTGCGCGCCCTTCTTATATGCGGCGGCTGCCGCCATCACTTCGGCAAACGCTCTTGCGCACGGCGGTCTCGCCGCTCACCCGCAAGCGTATGGCCCCCGCTTCGGTTTTATGCGGTATGTCGGCCGACTCGATTTTAAGCGCCAGCTCGCCACCGAGCTCCGCCGCCATGCGCACGGCTTCGTCGGCGTTGCGGGCCAGACCTTCGCGCGTGACGGGAAAGCCATAAGCCGCCAGCACCGCTTTGCTCTCGCGCTCGGTCAGGGTTCCGCCCGCCGCATCGAGCGCGGCACACGCCGCCGCGACATCGATGCCGGCAGGCCGCGACGATTCACCGCGGGGCTGGCGCAGGAATTCGCCATAGCGTACGGCCGCCCGGACCGCTTTCATGCAGCTCAGCGTATTGCGATAGACGGCGACACCTTCCATCGCCAGGCTTCTGGCCGTGAACGCCGGATCGTCGTTGCACGCGCCCGGCCACAGGATGGCGACCGGCTTGTCCGCAGTTTTGGCCGCCTCCGCTGCCTGCCGCACGTCGCTCGCGACCGACAACGTGAATATCGGGACCACCACGTCGATGTTTTCGTCGCCGGCAATCGCCTCGATGCAGCGCTTGAACATATCGGGGCTGCCGATTGCCGCGTTGGTGACATCGGTCGGGTTGGCGGTCGTTCCATGCTTGGGCAACACGTCGCCGAGCGCCGCTTGAGTCTTTGCACCATAGGCGGGAAAGCTCAAACCGAGACTCGCGCCGAGATCGACGAGCAGAACGCCATTGCCGCCCGATATCGTCGTCGCCGCGACGCGCCCGCCGCGCGGCCACCGGCGCGTGCGCAGCAGCATCGCCGTTTCGTACAGCTCGTTGCAGTCGTCGACGCGGATGATCCCGCATTGACGCAAAGCGGCGTCGCATATTTCATCCGCACCGGCCATGGCGCCGGTGTGCGAGGCAGCCGCATGGCTGCCGGCCTCGGTGCGGCCGAGCTTGACCATCACGATAGGCTTCTCGCGTGCAGCCGCGCGGCGCGCGACTTCAAGCAGGCGCGGGCCATCGGGAATGTGCTCGGCGAGCACCATGATCACGTCGGTGGCCGCGTCGGCGATCATGAATTCGATGAAATCGAGAATGTTGAGGTCCGCCGAATTGCCGCAGCTCACTTCATAGCTGATGCCCACTCCCGCTTCCTGCGCGCGCCACATGACGTTCACCTGTCCCGCGCCGCCGCTTTGCGCGACGACGCCGACGTTGCCCGCCGGCTGGCGTTTCGCGACCGTCGCCGACGTGGTCATGGTGAAACCGTCGATGAAATTGACCATGCCGTTGCAGTTCGGTCCCATGACGCGCATGCCGGTCCGGCGCGCCAGCGCCGTGATTTCCGCCTGCATCGCCCGGCCTTCAGGCGTACCGGTCTCCGCGAAACCGCCGGAATAAACCGTCGCAAAGCGCGCGCCGCGCGCAGCGCAGTCCTCCAGAATGCCGATTACGCGCTCGGTGGGAACAACAATGCCGACATGATCGGGCGCTTCCGGCAAGTCCCGCACGCTCGCGTAACACTTTAGACCGCGCACTTCCTTGAAGCGCGGATTGACCGGGTAAACCTTGCCTTGATAGCCGAAATTCATCATGCGCATCAGCACGCGACCGGCAAAGCGCGTGAGATCGTCGGTGGCGCCAACCAGCGCAACGCTCGCCGGCGCAAAAAACGGCTTGAGATCGGGACCTGCTGCAGACGTGCTCACTACGTGACTCCTGAGGTGTAACTAGCGTGGCTAACGCGCGAGGCCGACGTCGATCAGCACGCTCTTGTATTCGTCGTACTGGACTTTCAGCAGCTTGCGCGTATCGGCGCTGGTCAGGAACTGTCCTTCCCAGTAATTGTTCTCGAGATCCTTCTTCCAGTCGTCCGACTCGACGACGCGCGCGAGCACGTTCTCCCAATACGAAACCTGTGCCGCACTCAGGCCTTTCGGGCCGATCACGCCGCGCGCGCTGGAAAATACGCTATCGGCGCCCTGCTCTTTCCAGGTCGGCACCGCGGCAAAACTCCCGCCCAGGCGCCTGGCCGACGACACTGCCAGCACGCGCAGCCGGCCCGACGCCACGTGCGGAACCGCGCCGGACACCGGCACCACCGCGACATCGACGTGTCCGCCCATCACGCTGGTCAGCGATTGGACGCCTGAATTGAACACGACGAATTTCAGTTTTTTCACGTCAACCCCGGCGCTCTTCAGCGCAACCATCGTCGCGATGTGATTCGAGCCGCCGAGGCTCGCGGCAACCGCGAAACTCACGGACCCCGGGTCCGCTTTCAGTTTATCGACGACGTCGCGGCCGCTGCGCAGCGCGCCGTCGGCTTTGACCGCGAATGCCACGTATTCGTTGAAGAGCTGCGCGATCGGCGTGACGTCCGTGTACGTGATCGGACTGGCGCCCAGGATGTGCTCGACCAGCAGATTGATCGGACTCACCGAAATATAGGCGCCGTCGCCCGCGTGCTGGTTGAGGTAACTCCACGCAATCACGCCGCCGGCGCCGACTTTCGACACGACCGTCAACGGCGCATCGACGAGCTTGCGCTGCTGGATTATGCGCTGCAGCGTGCGCGCGATCACGTCGTTGGCGCCGCCCGGGCCCGACATCGCGACGATCTCGAGCGGGCGCTCGGGTTTCCAGTCGGCCGCGAGCGCCATGCCGGCGTTTAGCAGCAGTGCGATCATCACGACCGCGCGTCCGCATACCTCCGCTGCTCCTCATCAGCTCTCAACCATGACGCTAATCCGGCCGCATGCCGGAGTCTTTGACGATCTTCGCGTATTTGACGAGTTCCGTCTTGACGAATGCAGCGAGTTCATCCGGCGTGCTGCCAACGGGGTCGGCGCCCTGCGCGACCAGCCAGTCGCGGAAATCGGGCGCGCGCAGGATCTTCACGACTTCGGCATTGAGCTTGCTGACAATCGCGGCAGGCGTGCCCGCGGGCACGAACAATCCGTACCACGTCACCGCTTCGAATCCCGGGAATGCGGCTTCGGCGACGGTCGGCACGTCGGGCGCCGCGAGCGAGCGCTTGGCGCCGGTCACCGCAATTGCGCGCAGCCGGCCGCTTTTCACGAACGGCAGCGTCGACGTCATGCTGCCGAACATCATTTGCGTCTCGCCGCTGATCAGTGCGGTGAGTGCCTGGCTGCTGCCGCGATAGGGCACGTGCACGAGCTTCGCGTGCGCTTCGTCGCCGAACATTACGCCGGCGAGCTGCGCGGGCGTGCCGGTGCCGGACGAGCCGTAGTTCAAGCTGGCCGGGACGGTTGCGCGCGAGCGCTGCGAGTTCCTTGACCGTGCGCACCGGCAACGACGGATGCACGACCAGCAGATTGGGCAGCGAAGCAATTTGCGTCACCGCGACGAAATCCTTGATCGGGTCGTACGGCACTTTGCTGTACAGGTTCGGATTGATGGCGAGCGTAGTGTTCGAGCCATTGAAGACGGTGTAACCGTCCGGCGGCGATTTCGCGGCGAGTTCCGCGCCCACCATGGTCGCCGCGCCCGGCCGGTTGTCGACGATCACGGTCTGCCCGAGCGCCTCGCTCATGCGCGGAGCGAGTGCGCGCACGACCAGATCCTGCCCGCCGCCGGCGGGAAACGGAACAATGTAGCGAATCGGTTTGGATGGATAAGCCTGCGCGAACGCGTCCATGGTCGCGAGATACGACAGTAAAAGTGCAGCACGGAGAAAGCGGCTTGTCGCAAAATCGCTCAATTTCCGCCTTCGGCCCCATAGCCTTCGGCCCGCCAACGCAGCATGCCGCCGTGCAAATTGGCGATATCGCGGAAGCCTTCTTTTTGCAGCATGACGACGGCCTGCGCCGAACGTGCGCCCGACCGGCACACCGTCACTACCGGCTTGTCGCGGCTTATTTCGCCGGCCCGCTGCTTGAGCTCGCCGAGTGGAATGAGTTTCGCGCCGCGAATGTGGCCGAGTGCGCCGTTGTATTCGTCGGGCTCGCGCACGTCTATCGTTTCCACCTGGGAGATGATTTCCTCGAGCGTTTGCGGCTGGATTTCCCAGATGCCGCCGAACGTGAAGGTCAGCGCCGCCCACTGCGGATCGGAATTATCGGTTTTTGCATCGGCGGGCTGTCCGCATTGGAGATTGGCCGGCACGGCGACGTCGATTTGCTTCGGATGCGGCAGATTGAGATTGTTCATATAGCCGGCGAAATCATCGATGCCGATATCGCCGCCGAGCCGCGGATTGTAGCGCCGCTCTTCGTCGACGCTTGTCACCATGATGCCGCGGTAATCATGCGCGGGATACAAGAGGCAGGTTGCCGGCAATGAAAAAATCTGCTCGCGCACCGACCTGAACATGCGCCGCGGATCGCCTTGCTGGAAATCGGTGCGGCCGCTGCCGCGAATCAACAGGCAATCGCCGGTGAACGCCATGCTCTGATTGTCGAGCACGTACGTCACGCAGCCGTCGGTATGGCCCGGGGTTGAACGCGCTTCGACATAGCGCTTGCCGAAAGCGACTTGATCGCCGTCTTCGAGAGCGCGATCGGCGCCGGTTGCGCCGCTTTTCGCGGACAGCCCGATACGGTTGCCGCAGCGCTGCTTCATGAGCCAGGCACCGGTTACGTGATCGGCGTGGACATGCGTGTCGAGCGTCCACGCCAGCTTGAGATTCAATTCGTTGATCAGCGCGGCATCGCGGCGCACCTGCTCGAATACCGGATCGATCAGGATGGCCTCGCGGCTCACGCTATCGCCAAGCAAATAGGTGTACGTCGACGATTGCGCATCGAACAACTGGCGGAAGATCAGCATAGATTGAACGATCGGTGGATTAAAATATGGTGCGGCGTGGCGCTAATCAATCCGCGCTCCCGAATCCTTGACGGCTCTCGCCCACTTCGGAATTTCCGCATGCACGAAACGCGCGAGCTCCGCGGGCGTCGACGACTCCACTTCGGCGCCGTCGTCGGCGAGCCGCTGGCGCATCTCCGGCGTATTGAGCGCCTTGACGATTTCGGTATTGAGCCGGTCGATGATGGCTTTCGGCGTGCCAGCGGGCGCGACCACGCAGTACCACGAGGTCGCCTCGAAACCCGGCAGCCCCGCCTCTATCATCGTCGGCACGTCGGGCAGCGCCGCAGAACGTTTCGCGCCCGATATCGCGAGCGCGCGGACTTTGCCGGCCATGTGCAGCTGCCGGCTTGAAGGAATTTGCGCGACCATCATGTCGATTTCGCCGCCGAGCAATGCCACCATGCCCGGCCCGCCGCCCTTGTATGGAACGTGCACCATATCGAGCTGTGCGGCGCTCATCAGCATGGCACCCGTCATGTGGTTGGAACTGCCGTTGCCGGACGAGCCGTAGGTCATTTTGCCGGGACGCGATTTCGCGAGCGCGATGAATTCCTGCATGGTCTTCGCGGGAACGTTGAGGTTCACGACGATGACGAGCGGCACTTTGGCGACCAGCGTGATCGGCGCGAAGTCTTTTTCCGGATTGAACGGCAGTTTTTTGCCGTACAAGCTCACGTTGATCGCCATCGGGCTTACCGGCGCGAGCAATATCGTGTAACCGTCCGGCGCCGATCTTGCCGCGATCTCCGCACCGACGTTGCCGCCCGCGCCCGGACGATTGTCCGGCACGACGGTTTGCCCCAGGGATTCGGTCAATTTCTGCGCGAGCGTGCGGGTCAGAAGGTCAGTGGCGCCGCCGGGCGCATACGGGGCGATAAAGCGGATCGACTTCTCCGGATAGCGTTGCGCGGCCGCCGTCATGGGAATCCCTGCCACGACGATCGCCAATCCTGCCGCCAGAAACCGCATTCGCTCCTCCTCCATATGGCTGCTTCCATGCAGCAGCCTGCCGACATTCTAATGGGGAGAGAGCAATTGAGGTAGCTCGGCGAGCGCTGCCGGGCGGTGCCGGAGACAACCTTTCGGTGGCTAAGCTGCGGCGGGTATGCTTTTCACGCCGACGTGGCTCGTCAGACGCTGGGTGATATCGCGCCGCACCTGGTTGAAATCGATCGCCGACACTTCGCGCGGGCGCGGCAGCTGGATGCGCGCGTCGTGCTCGATGCGGCCGGGCCCGGCCGTCATCACGACCACGCGGTCCGACAGCACGACCGCCTCTTCGACCGAGTGAGTCACGAAGATCACCGTGACCTTGGTGCGCTCCCAGATTTCGAGCAGTTCCTGCTGCAGTTTTTCGCGCGTCAACGCGTCGAGCGCCCCGAACGGCTCGTCCATCAGCAGCACTTCGCAGTCGTTGGCGAGCACGCGCGCAATGGCGACGCGCTGCTTCATGCCGCCGGACAGCTGGCTCGGGTAGTAGTTGGCGAATTTGGTTAAGCCCACCATGTCGGTGTAACGAGCGGCTATCTCGTCGAGATTGACCTGCGGCAGGCCGCGCTGCTTCGGTCCGAACGCGATGTTCTCCTTGACCGTCAACCACGGGAACAGCGCAAAATCCTGAAACACCATGCCGCGCTCCGGCCCCGGCGCGGTGATCGGCGTCCCGTACATCTCGACGGTGCCGGAGGTCGCCGTCTCGAATCCGGCGATGATGCGCAGCAACGTCGACTTCCCGCAGCCCGACGCGCCGATCAGGCAGACGAATTCACCTTTGCTGATCGTGAGGTTGACGTCGCGCAATGCCTCCACCGTCTGCTCGCCGATCGTGAAGCGCTTGGAGAGGCCCTTGATGGCGAGCGTCGGCCGCGCGCTGCGATGGAAGGCCGCGTCATGCATGATGTTGCGGACTCCAGGCGAGCAGCCGATTGTTGATTGCCACTATCACGCGGTCCGACAGAAAGCCGGCGAGCCCGATCACCATCATGCCGGAGATCACGAGATCGGTGCGCGACAGCGTGCGGCCATCCATGATCACCGCGCCCAAGCCTTCCGGCACGCCCGTCATTTCCCCCACCACGATTAATATCCACGCGAAACCGTGCCCCAGGCGCAGGCCGTTGAAGATCGACGGGGTTGCCGCCGGCAGCACGACCTGACGGAACAACGACGAGCCGTTGCACCCGAGCATCGAGGCGGCCTCGAACAACCGGTGGTCCACCGAGCGCACGCCGAACGTGGTGTTGAGCACGATCGGAAAAAACGCGCCAAGGAACACCAGGAAAATCGCCGCATTCGGGCCCAGCCCGAAAAATATCATCGAGAGCGGCAGCCACGCGGTCACTGGTACCGGACGCAGTATCTGCAGCGTCGGATCGAATAGCTCGCGCACGACCTTGATGCGGCCAATCAACAGGCCAAGCGGGATGCCGACTGCGGCAGCGGCGAAAAACCCGCCGTAGACGCGCTGCACCGATTTCCAGAAATGGATGTGGATGCTCTTGCTGAACGCGTCGTCGTAAATGCCGCCGAACGTGAAGTCGTAGAGCATGATCGCGACATCGCGCGGCAGCGGAATCAGCCGCGTGCCGGTCATGCGCACGCACAAGTCCCACGCCAAGAGCAGCGCGAGCGGAACGATCAGCGGCGTCAGCCAGCGCTTGGCCGTCGGCCAGAACCGCGGGCCCGCCGGCCTGGCCGGGGCATCAATGACGCGTTCCATCGGGATCGCCCCGCGTTCCGCTTACTTCGTTTTCGCCAGTTCCGTGACAAAACTCGTGTTGATGAACTTCGCATAATCCGGCAGCGCGCGGATCTGCTTCTTGTCGAGCATTTCCGAGCCGTAATACTTGGCGCGGATGACCCAGTCGGCGTCCGTATTCCAGGTCAGCTCGACGTTCGGCGCCGCGATTTCGATCGTCGGCCGCGGCTGCCCGAGCTTCAGCGCTGCCATGTCGACGAACGCGGCACGGTTGGACATCGCGTATTCGGTCGCCTTGCGATGGATCGCCAGGAAAACTTTCACCAGTTCGGCGTTTTCCTTGATCATCAGGTCGTGCGTGGTCATGACCATGTTGACCGACCCCGTCGGCGTGCTATAGGGAAACTCGACGATCTTGCCGACGCCTTTCGCCACGCTGATCGACGGGCCCGGCTCGGCGCCGACGTACGCGTCGATGTCGCCGCGTTCGAGCGCTGCCGGCATGTCGCTGAACGACACGCGGATCGGCTGGATGTCCTTGATCGACATCCCTTCCATTTTCAGGCGGTCGAGGATAACGACTTCCTGGGTGGAACCGGGCAGGATCGCGACTTTTTTGCCGGCGAGGTCCTTGATCGACTTGATGTCGGATTTGGCGCCGGCAACCACCGCCATGCCGCGATTACACTGCGCGCCTATGATCACCACCGGCTCGCCCGCCGCGCCGCCGAGCGTTGCGGCGGCCAGACCGTAGGTGCCGAAATCGACCGAGCGCGTGACCACCGCGTTCTTGCCGTCGGTCGGTGTTTCGTACGGAATGACTTCGATCTTGTAGCCGGCCGGCGTGAACTTCTCGTAGAAATAAGGCGTAATAGCGTGGATCAACTTGAGCGTGCCGACTTTTATGACGCGGTCAGCGGCCAGCGCCGGCGCCGCGGCCATCGCACCCGCCGCTATCAATCCCGCCAGCACCAACCCGGAAATTTTCTGCGCTATTTTCATTCCTCGCTCCACGAAAGTTGGGCGCCTTGGCGACGCATGCGGGTGTCATCAGCAAGGGCTGTGCCATGAACGAAAGCGCCTGAACCAGCGGGGTCGACGGCGCACGCGCGAGTGTCGACGCACCGGCGCAGTGCGCATGGCGCTTTCATGCACCGGTCGGGTGCACGACCTTAAGCGGTCAATCCGTCAGCGTGACACGAGCTCCCGCACCAGTTTCGTGAGCGCACCCTGTGGATTGGCGAGCTCTTCGAGGATGGTGAAATGGTTGTGGCCCTCGAGCTCGACGAACCGGCCCGGCAAGCCCGCGTGCTTGCGTGCCGCCGCGAATTCAGCGGACTGACGTCGCAGCTCCGGGAGTTCCGCGCCGCCGCACGTAACGATTAACGGCGCTGATGTCGGCGGCATATTGAGCAGCGGACTCAGCCGGCGCGCTTCACGCTCGTCCAGCTTCAGTTTTTCGTTGATATAGCACCAACGCATAGGCTCGAGATCGTAAATGCCGCTGATGGCCAGGCCACCCCTGATCGCGGGCTCGTCGAGCACGCTCGCGGTCAGGTGGCCGCCTGCCGACCAGCCGGAGACGTACATGCGGCTGGCGTCGCCGCCATGTTCATCGGCGTGAGCAGCGAGCCAGCGTATCGCTGCGCGAATTTCGGCCTCGATACCGCTGAGCGAAATGTCGGGCGCGAGCGTGTAACCGATCATTGCGACATCAATCCCATGCGCGAGCGGGCCGCGCGCGAGCGCGCTGAAGTCCTCCTTGGCCCGCATCTGCCAGTAGCCGCCATGAATGAACATCAGCACGGGACCGTGCGCCGACGCGGAAAAATAATCGATGCGATTGCGCGGCGCCGGACCGTAGCGCAAATCGAGATGTTGCGGCATTTCAGCGCGCAGGCGATCGCCGCGCGCGCGCAATTCCGCCATGAAAGCGCTGCTGTTCGCAACGGCCGCGCTGTTGTTGTAGGCGGCGTCAAGCGCCGCGCGATCCATTCCACGATAAAGAGTCATGCGATTCCTTCAGCAATAATTACGCCATACCAGCAACGGCCACGCGGATGGCATATGCATTGCTTCAGTCACTGGTTTCATGCGATAAAAGCCCGATGTCCGTCCCCTATGCCCTCGCGCTGACCGAAGTCCTGCCGCGCCTGCGCGCCGGCACTTTGACGCCGACGCAGCTCGCACGCGACGTGCTCGCGGCTGCCGCCACGGGCGACCGTCACAACGCCTGGATCTACCGGCTTGCCGACGACGCCGTGCTGGCGCAGGCGCAACGGCTTGAAGCTCTGCCGCACGCGCGCACGCTCCCATTGTACGGCGTGCCTTTCGCTGTCAAAGACAATATCGACGTGGCGGGACTGCCGACCACCGCCGCGTGTCCCGCCTTCAAATACACCGCGGACGCAACCGCTACCGTGGTAAATCGCCTGCTCGAGGCCGGCGCAATCTTGATCGGCAAAACCAACCTCGACCAGTTCGCTACCGGCCTGGTCGGCACGCGTTCGCCATACGGCGCGGGCACGAACGCATTCGATCCGCGTTACATCTCGGGCGGCTCGAGCTCCGGTTCGGCGCTCGCCGTTGCACTCAATCTCGTGAGCTTTTCGCTCGGCACCGACACCGCGGGCTCGGGGCGCGTGCCGGCGGGATTCAACAACATCGTCGGCCTCAAACCGACGCGCGGCACGGTGAGCACCGCCGGTGTCGTGCCGGCATGCCGCACGCTCGATTGCGTGTCGGTGTTTGCACTGACCGCGGGCGATGCGTGGGACGTTTTTCAGGTTGCGCGCGGCCACGACGCGGCGGACGCTTACTCGCGCCATCCGCAACCGTCGCTCCATCTGCCGGCAGCGCCGCTGCGCTGCGGCGTGCCGCGCGCCTCCCAGCTTGAGTTCTGCGGCGATGCCGACGCTGCCGCGGTGTTTGAGCGCGGCATCGCGCTGGCGCGGCAAAGCGGCGCACAGATCGTCGAGATCGATTTCGCGCCGTTCCACGAAACCGCCACGCTGCTCTATCAGGGGCCATGGGTCGCGGAAAGGCTCGCGGGCATCAAGGATTTTTTTGCGGCGCACCCACAGGACATGCATCCGGTCACGCGAGAGATAACCGCCGGCGGCGCGCGCTACTCAGCCGCGGACACGTTCGAGGCCGCGTACCGGCTGCAGGCTCTCAAGCAGCGCTCGGCTGCCACGTTCGACGACATCGATGTCATGCTCGTCCCCACGTCACCGACGATCTATACCGTTGCCCAGGTCGAAGCGGACCCGATCAGCACTGAATTCCAACCTCGGCGTGTATACGAACTTCGTGAACCTGCTCGATCTCGCCGCATTAGCGGTGCCAGCCGGCATGCGCGCAGATGGCCTGCCATCAGGCGTCACGTTGATCGCGCCGGCTTTCAGCGAACCGCTACTGTGCGAATTCGGCGACCGGCTCCACCGGGCCAGCGGGGTCAAGCTCGGCGCAACGACGTTCGACTTGCCTCCGCAATCAACCGCTTTCAGGGATCCGTGCGGCGATGCGCACGTGAGGCTCGCCGTGGTCGGCGCGCATTTGACGGGTATGCCGCTCAATCACCAGCTCGTGGCGTGCGGCGCGCAACTCATCAAATCTACGCGCACGGCACCGCGTTACCGCCTTTATCTGCTCGAAGGAACGCAACCGCCCAAACCGGGCCTGGTCGAAAGCGGCGACGCCACGGGACATGCGATCGACGTCGAAATCTGGAACATGCCCACCGGGCGCTACGGCCCGTTCGTCGCAGCCATTCCCGCTCCGCTGGGCATCGGCACGATCGAACTCGCGGACGGCAGCCGGGTGCAGGCATTCGTCTGCACGCAAACCATCGCGCGCGGCGCGCGCGATATTTCGGAATTTGGCGGCTGGCGCAACTTCACGGCCAGCCAATAACGGTGACGCAACCGGCCGGGAGCGACCGGTTGCGCGGCCCGCCGGAAATTACGGCTTCAGCTGCCCGCGGATCTCGCCGCCTTTGTTCGCGGCGCTGTGGACGTTCACGTACGTGTTGCCGGCCTTGAACGCCTCGTATTGCGCATCCGTGAACTTGGCACCGGGCGCAATCGTCCACGTGTTGTCCGAGCTCTTGGTCATCGGCACGATAACCGGACCGTTCTTGCCGGGTGCGCCATCATGAATGTGGGCGGCGACACCGACGACACCCGAGGTCGTTACGCTGCCGCTCACAGATTTATCCGCGCCTACGGTAATCGTGCCGAAGCCGGTTGCGGCGGTCGTCACGGGCGGAACTTCCTGGGCGCCGCTCAAGGTGACCTGGGTGCTGTTGGTGCCCGACGTGCCGGCGCAACCTGCCAAAACCAGCGCGGCTGCGCCGATGGCCATCCGCAGATACTGCCGGCCCGACTCTAGTGATGCATTCATACACTGCCTCCATTCGCAACGTTCATTGTTAAGGAAATCCGACCAGCTCAACAACCAGCCCTATCTTACGCCGCCTGAATAAAGACCGAAAAAAGCAAAAATTCGCCGGTTTTTACGCCGGCACCTCCAGGTCCAGGAGCGGCGCATACTGCTGCGCGCCGAAAATGTCGCCGTCGCCCGCGCTGCCGCTCGGCGTCAGCCGGTAAATCGTAAATTTGATCGCGTATCCGGGATCGTATTCGACGAAATCCGAAATGCGTTCCGCTGGAATCCTGTACAGCGCCGCCATGGTTTCGCGCGTGAGCACCCGCGCGCGCTTCACGCGCTCGTAATTTGCGCGATCGCGAAAAATGATATCGAAAGTAATCTTGTCCACGCCCGCGTTCTTGCTGCGGATGGTCTTCGCGAGCTCGCTCAATCGGGTGGCAGCCATATATATTCTCAAACCCCGGCGTCGATCAGATGCGTCTTGAACAGCTCCATGCCGTTTTTTACCGCGACCGTGTGGTTGAGCGTCCAGCGGTAAGCAGGACTCGCGCGCAAAACTTCGTCGAGCGGAAACGCGACCGAGCCTGCGGTTCCTTTGACGTCGGGCAATCGCGCGTAAAACATCTGGCGCAGACCTATCATCGCGACCTCTTCCGCCATCTCGGCAGCTGGGTGCGACGCCCTGCACGAACACGCACAACTCGTGGCCCGGCTGGTAGCGCAGCGGCTCGAGCGCCCCCATTACGCCGTCGCGGCCATAAACGCTGTAATGCAGTTCGTAGCCGCTGTCGCCAAAGCGCTCGCGCACCTTGTCTTTTGCCCACGCGATGACGCGGTCGACGTTGGCGACCGTATAAGGATCGCGAATGCCGCAGAGGCCGACGTAACGCTCGCCGACTTTGCCCGAGCCCTCCAGCTTGACGCGCATGACTTCCGCCGGCACAAATTGCGGGCCGGTAATGCGCGTGGTGCGCTCGTCGAATTGCTCGTAATGGCAGTGGGTCATGTCGAGCATGCCGCCCGCGACGAATTCCTGGTAAGGGTTAGAGCGCTCGTACATCGCGTGCCCGGCGACCGACGCGACCGTGCAGCGCTGCTCCGGATACATGGCGGTAACCTTGACGTCTTCGCCGCTGATTTCCCCGAGCACGGTCTCCTTGCCGCCGTAAGGCTCCGCGCAGAACGACGCGCATTCGAGCACCTTGCCGAGATAGTAGGACAGATTTTCGGGAAACCCGTGATGGATCGCGGGCGCGGCAAACACCGCGGCATCCGAGCTGCGTCCGCCGATGATTACGTCCGCGCCCTGCTTCAAGAGCTCGATAAATGGATGCACGCCGGCCATCGCCACGATGCGCTCGGTCGCGTCGAGTTCGGACTCGCTCAGTGCCGCGCGCCCGTCGAGGCCGGTCAGCGCGTCGCCAGTGCGAATTTTGGTGCGAAGGTATTCCTTGTCGACTTCCGAATAAAAATAGCCGAGTCGAAACTTCTTCAGGCCGTGTTTCGCCGCGAGCTCCCTGATGATGCGCACGAACAGGTCAACCCGGCTGTTGCTGCCGGTGTCCCCCGCCGAGCCGATGATCATCGGTGCGCCGATCTTGCGCGACGCGAGCAGCATGTGCTCGAGATCGTGACGCTGCCACGCCTCGGGACTGGTGCAGATGTCCGCGCCGAGCGGAACTGGCCCGACGTCATCACTGCCCGAATCCGCTGCGATGTAATCGGGCCGCGCCGCAACGCCGAGCCCGAAGACTGCCCGTGCGTATAGGCGCAAATCCAAGGTGGCCGTTGGGGCTGATGATTTTAAGAGTGCGCATCTCTTTTCCTAAGGCGTGATGATGTATTATTTCGCTGTCCGGCTCAACGAAATTTTCGAGGAGACCGTCATTCCGTTCTTTATCCGTCTGATGGCCATCGCGAGCGGCGCGCTGCTAATAATCAGTCCGGCAGCTGCGGCCGACGCCAAATTTCCGCCTCTCGTCAAAATCGTCGTTCCGTTCGGTCCGGGCGGCAGCAACGACGTGGTTGCGCGCGCGATCGCAGCGCCGCTCGCGAAGCGGCTGGAAACCAACGTGATCGTCGACAACAAGGCCGGCGCTTCGGGGATTATCGGCAATGATGTCGTCGCCAAATCGCCGCGTGACGGTTCGGTGTTGTTATTGACGTCTTCCACTTTTCTGACGGTTGCCGCGACGCAGGCAAAGCTTCCATACGATCCGCTCGGCGATTTCGTGCCGATTGCGCTCGTCGGCGAAGGCCCGATGCTGCTCGCGGTATCGTCGGCATTCGCAGTGAAGACGCCTGCCGAATACATTGCGGCGGCGCGCGCGAAGCCCGGTGAACTGACCTACGGCTCCGCAGGCATTGGATCGATCGGCCATCTGGCGACGGAACTGCTGAACAGTGCGGCGAAAATCCGCATGACCCACGTCGCCTACAAGGGCGCTGCGCCGGCGATCGTCGATCTTGCAGGCGGGCAGATTTACGCGATGATTTCGAATTACAGTTCGCTGCTCCCGCAATTGACGACGCGCCGCGTGCGCGCGCTGGGCGTAACGTCCAAACAGGCGAGCCCGGTCTTTCCGAACCTGCCGCCGCTCAGCGCCGCGGTGCCGGGCTACTCGATGGAAATATGGATTTGCGTATTCGCCCCGGCCGCCACGCCAGCGCCGCTGGTTGAACGGCTCAATCGCGAGCTTCGCGAAATCTCCACCTCCGCCGAACTCAAGATCTTTCTCGAACCCGACGGCACGCTGCCGGTGTCAATCACGTCCGCAGCGCTCGCAGTGCGCCTCAAGGACGAACTCGCGCAATGGAAAGCGATTGCGGCCGAGCGTAAAATCGTAACTGAGTAACCAACCGTCGCGCGCCGGCATCAGCCGGAGCGCAAAACATTCTGCTGGAAGGCGGGCATCCGCGCCCGGAATCGCATGCCTTACGTCAAACGCTCCGCCGGACCGACGCTGCACTATGTCGTCGACGATTTCACCGATCCATGGAAGAACGCGCCTTATCTGGTGCTCCAGCATGGCAACGGCCGCTCGGCGCAGTTCTGGTATAGCTGGGTTCCGAACCTGAGCCGTTTTTATAAAGTGGTGCGGCCGGATGTGCGCGGACTGGGACTTTCGTCCGCGGATTTTGACCTTAGCGAAGGATTTCACGCTGGAAGCATGCGTCGACGATGCGCTTGCAATCATCGATGATCTGGGTGCCGCGTCGGTACATTTTTGCGGCGAGTCGATGGGCGGCATGATCGGCATGGGCCTGGCCGCTTCACATCCCGCGCGCGTACGCACGCTGACGCTGGTCTCTACGCCCATAACGATCAACGAGCGCGGGAAAGTGACTTTTGCCGAAAAGAAACCGGGGGAGGATCAGGACAGCGGCGTCGACGCATGGCTCGAAGCCAGCAACCGGAATATGCGGTTCCCGCCTGACGCGGATCCGGGACTGATCGCGTGGTACAACGCCGAATTCAAAAAGAACAACCGCGACGTGCAGGCGGCGATGGGCGGACTTGCGAACCGTGCCAACGTTGCCGGATTTTTAGAGAAAATCCGGGCGCCCGTGCTGGGACTCTATCCCACAGCCGGGCCGCTCACCACTCCGGAGCAAGAACAGATGCTCGTGAACAGCATCCGCGACCTGCGCATGGTCCACATGCCGGCCGCGTATCACAAAATCCAGCTGCTGTTCCCGGCCGGCTGTGCAAACCATCTGCTGCGCTTTATTGCGCAGCATGATGGCATCACCTGCCGCGACGGGTGATTCAGTCTGCGACTACTTTTTCTCGGTGTCCGGCGTCGGTGTCGGCGTCGTGCTGGGACCGGGCACCGCAGGCGACGTTTTATCGCCGGGACGCACTGGCGCAGGCGTAATCGTGTCGGGCTTGGTAGTCGGCGTCGGCGGCGCACTCTTGTCGCGGTTACAGCCGGACAACGACAACGCGGTCAAGGCGATGCAAGTGCAGATGGCAAGGCGGTTCATGGCTGCTCCTGGAATTCATCCGATGGTGGTAGAGCGATGATTTTTTCACAGAGGAAAGCGCGGAAATGTCGGTCTATTGCGCAAACAAATGTAGGAAAATCGGTCGCGGCCGATCCAGACGAGTCGTACCAGGATATTTAGAAGGATCAAGCGGATAAATGCTGGGAGGGATTGTGTCAGTCCCGCCTTATGGCGGTCCTGCCATCCCTCGCTGTTGGCGAGGGACCGCGCGCTTAGCGTGCTTCTACGAAATTTCGTGCGTTCATTCGAATGGTGGGCCAGCCATCCGTGGCGCGCGTCCAAGCGAGCAGTGCTCGCTTAGTCGAACCCTGAGTGTTCGTCCACACGTCGCACACCGCCAAAAAAAACGCCCCGCTCCGGGGGCATTTTATTTGGCGGAGAGGGAGGGATTCGAACCCTCGATCCAGTTGCCCGGATTCCGGTTTTCGAGACCGGTACATTCAACCACTCTGCCACCTCTCCAGCGGCGCGTATTTTAGCAGACCAGCGCCGGTCCTTGGGCGCCGGCTACGCGCTGATTTTCTCTGCACCTCCCATGTAGGGACGCAACGCGGCTGGAACCGTGATGCTGCCGTCGGCGTTCTGGTAATTTTCCATTACTGCGACCAGCGTGCGCCCGACCGCGAGCGCCGATCCGTTCAACGTATGCACCAATTCGGGCTTGCCTTTCTCGCCGCGAAAGCGCGCCTGCATGCGCCGCGCCTGAAATGCCTCGAAATTACTGCACGAGGAAATTTCGCGGTAAGCGGACTGTCCCGGCAGCCACACTTCGATGTCGTACGTTTTCGCGGATGAGAATCCCATGTCGCCCGTGCAAAGCGCCATCACGCGATACGGCAGCTCGAGCCGCTGCAATATGGTTTCCGCATGGCCGGTGAGCTCTTCCAGCCGGTCATAGGACTGCGACGGATGAACGATCTGCACGAGCTCGACCTTGTCGAACTGATGCTGGCGTATCATGCCGCGCGTGTCTTTGCCGTAAGACCCCGCCTCCCTGCGAAAGCAGGGCGAGTGGCAAACGAACTTTAACGGCAGCTCCGCCACGGCGACGATCTCGTCGCGTACGATATTAGTGACCGGAACCTCGGCCGTCGGGATCAGGAACAGATTCATCCGCGGTAATCGCAAACTGATCGTCCTGAAATTTTGGAAACTGGCCGGTGCCGCGCATTGAATCAGCGTTCACGAGATAGGGCGCGTAAACCTCGGTATATCCATGCTCCTGCGTGTGCGTGTCGAGCATGAACTGCGCGAGCGCGCGGTGCATACGTGCGAGCCCGCCTTTCATCAGCACGAACCGTGCGCGCGCGATCTTTGCCGCGACATCGAAATCCAGCATCTTGAGCCCGGCGCCCGAGATCTACGTGGTCTTTTACCTTGAAGTCGTACTGGCGCGGCGCGCCGATTTTGCGAAGTTCCTTATTTTCACTCTCCGATTTTCCGACGGGCACGCTCGCATGCGGCACGTTCGGGATGCCCGCCAGGAAATCATTGAGTTCGCCCTGGATGGAGTCAAGCTGCCTGCTCCAGTGTTTTGAGCTGGCTCCGCCTGCGCGTTCACTTCAGCCATCAATGCCGACGCGTCCTCGCCTTTGCGCTTTCGCCTGCCCGACCTGCTTCGACAGCTGGTTGCGTTTCGCCTGCAGCTCCTGAGTTTGCGTCTGCACCGCCTTGCGCTTGGCCTCGAGACGCTCGAACGCCGCCGTGTCGAGCGTGACGCCGCGATGCGGCGAGCCGTGCAGCCACGCCTTGCAAGTCATTGCGCAGCAGTTGAATGTCCAGCATTACAGCCTCGCATCGAGGATTGAAACGGCGAAATCGACCGCTATTATCGCGGAGAACAGGAGGCCCGACCAGCGCCTTGACAGTGCCGCCGGTCGCACCTTACAGTCGGTCACAAAAATCACCGTGGCGCGGCAAATCGAACGCGCTGCATTCGAGAGGACATCGTCATGCATCGCGTTGATTCACTTCGCGGCGGCCATCGCCTTGGCCGGGGCGGCCGGCGCGGTGCTCGCGCAATCGTTCCCGAACAAGCCCGTGCGCATCATCGTCGCATTTCCTCCCGGCGGCGGCACGGACATCGTCGCGCGCACGATCAGCCCTCGGCTGTCCGACGCGCTCGGACAGCAGGTCGTCGTCGACAACCGCGCCGGCGCGTCGGGCTTGCTCGGCACCGAACTCGCCGCGAAAGCGCCGCCGGACGGCCACACTATTTTCATGGGCACGCTCGGCAATTTAAGCGTCAATCCGCTGCTGTTTCCCAAAGCGCCCTTCGACGTCGCCCGCGATTTCACGCCGCTCACGCAAGCCGTCTCGGTGACGTTCATGCTGTACGTGCATCCCTCATTTCCGGTAAAGACCGTCAGCGACCTGATCGCCCTGGTCAAAGCGCGCCCCGGACAAATCAACTACGCATCGAGCGGCGCCGGCGGCGCACCGCATCTGGCGGCCGAGCTCTTCAATTCGCTCGCCGGCGTAAAAATGGTGCACATCGCATACAAGGGCAGCGGCCCGAGTTTTATCGACGTCCTCGGCGGGCAGGTGCCGCTGACTATGGACAGCCTGACGCAAGGCCTGCCTTACGTGAAAAGCGGCAGGTTGCGGGCCGTGGCGACGCTCGGGCCCGTGCGCACGCCGGTGCTGCCGGAGGTGCCGACCGTCGGCGAAACGCTCAAGGGCTACGAGGTGGTCAACTGGTTCGGCCTCGTCGCCCCCGCCGCGACGCCGCGCGACGTAATCAATCGGCTGCATGGCGAGATTGTCAAAATCTTGCGCATGCCCGACATCAAGGAGCGCTTAAGCTCGCAGGGCGCCGATCCCGTCGGCAGCTCAACCGAGGAGTTCGGCGCGTTTATGAAGTCGGAAACCGCCAAATGGGCGCGCGTGATCAAGGAAGCGAACATTCGCGCCGATTAAGCGTAGAAATCGGATGACGAGTGCCTCCACGCGGGTTACGTCCGCGCGCGGTCTTGCGCCTTCAGGATAAGCGGCTACTTCTTGCCGCGGGCTGCCGCGTCGCGCTCGCTCAGTTCGGCCAGGCGCGCGCGGATTTTCGCTTCCAGGCCGCGCTCGGTAGGTTCGTAAAAGCGCCGCTGCTCGAGACCGTCCGGTAAATAATTCTCGCCCGCTACGTAAGCATCCTCTTCGTTGTGCGCGTAACGATAATCGCGCCCATATCCGAGTTCTTTCATCAGCCGCGTAGGGGCATTGCGCAGATGCTCAGGCACAGGTCGTGATTTGTCGTCGCGTATCAGCGCGCGGGCCGCGTTGTAAGCGTTATACGCGGCGTTGCTTTTGGGGGCGACTGCGAGATACAAAGCGGCCTCCGCCAGCGCCAACTCGCCTTCCGGGCTGCCCAGCCGCTCGTAGGTTTCGCACGCGTCAAGCGCGATGCGCAATGCACGCGGGTCGGCAAGCCCGATGTCCTCGGACGCCATGCGCACGATGCGCCGGCCTACGTAAAGCGGGTCGGCGCCGCCATCGAGCATGCGGCATAGCCAGTACAAAGCCGCATCCGGCGCGGTGCCGCGCACCGCCTTATGCAACGCGGAAATCTGCTCGTAGAACTGGTCGCCGCCCTTGTCGAAGCGCTTGAGGCTTTGGGTCAATGCGTTGCGGACCATCGCTTCGTCGACGACGCCGACTCCAGCCGCGTCCGCCGCCGTTTGAATCTGCTCCACCATGTTCAGCAGGCGCCGCGCGTCGCCGTCGGCGAAGCCGACGATCAATTCGCGGGCAGCATCATTCAACTGGAGCGGCGGCGCAGTCTGCAGCAACGCGCGCTCGAGCAGCGTCGCAAGCTCAGTCTCCGACAACGGCTGGAGCACGTAAACAGCCGCGCGCGACAGCAGCGCGCTGTTGACTTCGAATGACGGATTCTCGGTCGTCGCGCCGATGAAAGTCAGCAAGCCCTGCTCGACGAACGGCAGGAATGCGTCCTGCTGCGATTTGTTGAAGCGATGCACTTCGTCGACGAACAGGATGGTATGCCGCCCGCTCTGCTGAAGCGCGAGTTCGGCACGCTGCACCGCTTCGCGTATGTCCTTGACGCCCGCCAGCACCGCAGAAATCGCAATGAACTCAGAGTTGAATGCATGCGCCATCAGGCGCGCGAGCGTCGTTTTGCCGACGCCGGGCGGGCCCCACAAGATCATCGAATGCATCTTGCCGGATTCGAACGCCAGCCGCAGAGGCTTGCCGGGCCCGAGCAAATGAGACTGGCCGACGACTTCGTCAAGCGTGCGCGGGCGCAACCGCTCCGCCAGTGGCGCGGCCGGCTCGTGCTTGGCGAAAAGATCGTTCACTGCGAGCCGGAAGGCGCCGTCAATCGGTGATGACGTCGGCGCCTTTGGGAGGCGTAAACCGGAAGACTTCAGGCGACAATTTCGGATTGCGCTCGACGTTGGCGAATTTGATGACGGTGGTTTGCGCAAACTGGTCGCGCAATTCCATCGCCTCCAGTCCCGTCTTGCCGAAGCCGAGGCGAACGCGCTCGAACGTCGTGTCCTTGGTTTTCGGAATTGCCTCGAGCCAATCGAGCCCTTCCTGCGGCCCGAGATTGGTGAGGTCGTACGCCTTCTCGATTTCGTTGCTGCCGGCGAGCAGCGCCGCCGGGCTGCCGCCGAGCGCCTTGTCGAGCTTCCTGACCGTGACCTGGTTCAAGTCCTTGTCGTAGATCCACAGCTTCGCGCCGTCGCCGACGATGATCTGCTCGTACGGCTTGTCATATTCCCAGCGGAACTTTCCCGGCCGCACGAACTGCATCGTGCCGGTCGCCTTCTGCAATTCCTTCAAATTTTTGTCGACGACGATTTGCGCGAACCGCGCCTTGCCGGAATTCGTCTGTTGCAACAGGCTCTTGAGCATTTCGATGCTCGCCGCCTGCACCGCCGTGCACGCCAGGGTAAATATCAGCGCCAGTCCCGATCGCATCAGCATAGCCGGTTCATTTCTTTGAAGTTGACTTCAGGTGGGACAGCGCCGCGCGCGCGAAATTCAAGAGCGCGCGTCGATTATTCCGGCACCGAAGCCGGCGCCAGGACCTCGCGGTTACCGTTGGATTGCATCGCAGAAACCATTCCGGCGCGCTCCATCTGCTCGATCAGGCGCGCCGCCCGATTGTAACCGATGCGCAAATGGCGCTGCACGAGCGAAATCGATGCGCGGCGGGTCTTGAGCACGATTTCGACGGCCTGATCGTAGAGCGGATCCGACTCGCCGTTGGCCGCGCCGTCGAGCGCAGCCCCGCCGCTATCCAGGTCCGTCTCCGGCTCCTCGAGTACGCCTTCGACATACTGCGGCTGCGCCAGTTTTTTGAGGTAGTCGACGACCTTGTGCACCTCGTGATCGGCGACGTAGGCGCCGTGCACTCGTTGCGGAAAGCCGGTGCCCGGCGGCAAATACAGCATGTCGCCCTGTCCCAGCAATGCCTCGGCGCCCATCTGGTCGAGAATGGTCCGTGAGTCGACGCGCGCCGAAACCTGGAACGCGATGCGGGTCGGGATATTGGCTTTGATCAAGCCCGTGATCACGTCGACCGACGGTCGCTGCGTCGCGAGGATCAGGTGGATGCCCGCGGCGCGCGCTTTTTGCGCGAGCCGCGCGATCAGTTCCTCGACCTTCTTGCCGACCACCATCATAAGGTCGGCAAGCTCGTCGATAACGACGACGATCAGCGCCATCTCGACCAGCGGATCCGGATTTTCGGGAGTCGACGTGAGCGGATTCGGAATTGGTTTTCCTGCTTTCTCGGCCTCGCGGATTTTCTGATTGAATCCGGCCATGTTCCGCACGCCCAGGCCGACATGCGGCGATAACGCCGTTCCATCTCGGCGACACACCAGTTCAGCGCGTTCGCCGCCTGGCGCATGTCCGTAACCACCGGCGCGAGCAAATGCGGAATGCCCTCGTAAACCGACAGCTCGAGCATCTTCGGATCGACGAGGATCAGCCGGCACTGGGCAGGCGGTGCCTTGTAAAGCAGGCTCAGAATCATCGCGTTGATCGCGACCGACTTGCCGGAGCCGGTCGTGCCCGCGACGAGCAAATGCGGCATGCGCGCGAGATCGGCGACGATCGGATTGCCCGCAATGTCCTTGCCGAGTGCGAGCGTGAGCGGCGAATGCATGTCCGCGTAAATCTGCGAGCTCACGATTTCCGACAGCCGCACGATCTGACGCTCCGGGTTTGGAATCTCGAGTCCCATGCAGCTCTTGCCGGGGATGGTTTCGACCACGCGTATGCTGATCACGGATAGCGCGCGCGCGAGATCCTTGATCAGGTTGATGATCTGACTCCCTTTCACGCCGACTGCCGGCTCGATCTCGTAACGGGTGATGACGGGACCCGGATAGGCCGCGATCACTTTGACCTCGACCCCGAAGTCGAGCAGTTTTTTCTCGATCAGGCGCGAAGTAAATTCAAGCGTTTCGGTGCTGACCACTGCGACGGCTTTTTCCGACTCGTCGAGTAATTTCAACGGCGGCAGCGGCGAATCGGGCAGATTCTCGAAGAGCGGCACCTGCTTCTCGCGCTCGACGCGCGGCGATTTCTGGATTTCGACTTTAGCCGGCTCGATGCGTAGGGGCTCGTGAATCTCGAGTTTCTTCTTGCTCTCCTGCACGATCTCGGTCGCGTTCGATCACGGCGACTGCGCCCGCCCGCCGATCCTGCCAGTTTGCCCATTTTTGCCTGGCGAAGTGATACGCGGATTCGAGTCCGCCGCCGAAAGACTCGAGCAGCGCGATCCAGGACAGGCCGGTAAAAAGACTCAGCCCGATGGCGATCATCGCGAGGAGCACCAAAGTCGCGCCGGTGAAACCCATTGCACTGGATAGCAAGCCGCTCAGTCCGGCACCAAGCATTCCGCCCGGCGCCAGCGGCAACGTGGCCTTGATGGTGTAGAAGCGCAACGCCTCCATGCTGGCGCTGGCAATCAGCAGGATCGCGAATCCAACGCCCGCGACCGCGTACGAGCGGCGATCGGCGGCGGTTACGTTCTCGATGCGCCGAAAACTCCAGCGCACGACAAACGCGCACAGAACGACCCACCACCACGCGGAAAAACCGAATACGAAGAGCAGGATGTCCGAGAGCCACGCGCCGATCCGGCCGCCGGAGTTCCGGATGTGCTCGACGGTTGAGCTATGCGACCAGCCCGGATCGGCCTTGTCGAACGTGAACAGGATCAGCGCCAGATACAGCGCCAGCACGACTACTGCGAGCCACCACGATTCCCGCAGCAATGCCGCAATTTGGGGCGGAAGCGGGTTGTCGGCTGACCGGACTGCCCCCGGCTTGTCGCCAATCCGCATATTTAATTGAGTACATTCAAAGTGTGCCGATTATAGCGCCAACGCCGGCAATTGGAAGCGGATGGCAATGTTGCTTGTCACTGAAAACAATACGTTAAGTGCCATTGAAAATAATTTGGTTTAGCTGCGCTTCGATCGGCGCCGAGACCACTTCGCATTGCGCGGGCACCAAAAACAAAACCCCGCCGAGCGGGGTTTTGCTTCGGATAAGTAACTGCTTATCTGACGACACAATTATCCGCGTTGGACTTGTTAAAGCTTTGGCCGATCACGAACGGCAACTCGTTTAACTTGAATCCCGGATCGTCCTTGAGCAGCTCAGGCGCCTGCCCTTTCCTGTGCAACGCAAACTGGCCTTCGCCAATGACGACGGTGCCGTCCTGGCTGGTCATGATGTAGCTGCCGGTCAGCGTGTTGTGATAAACGGCTTTTTCCGCCTTGTCGCCACCGGGCACGACGCCGTCGCAACCTTGCGTGCAATCGAGGGTCTCGCCCGCAGACCCGCGGATACCGATCGTCGCGGTGGTGGTGCCGATGCGATACGCGTCCTGGTTACCGCGCTTTCCCACAAGGCCCGTGACCGTGCGCAGACCACCTTTGATCAAGCGGAAAAACGCCGAATCTTCCTGCGGTTTGTCCTGTATGAATTGATAGGATTCCAGCTTCATTTGGGTGTTCGGCCGCATAGTCATCGAGCTGCCATCGGAAAAATTGATCTGCGCGTAGCTGTCTCTCTGCGTCGTCAGCACTTCGCCGGGATTGACTTCCGACTTCTGGGAAAGGATACGAACCGAACCGTCGGCGCGCTGGACAGACAGCGTGCCGCTCAAATGTTGAATCTGACCGGCGCCCGCCGCAAGGACGCCGCCGCTGAGCGCGGCCAACACCGCCGCAGCCGCCCCCGATGACAAGCCTCTTATCATGCTCATTTGGATTCCCTTACTTAGCGTTATACCGTGCGGCATTTGTCCGTCGGCGACGACGGAATTTGCCCCTCAAATCATAGCATCTTGCGGCAAGGCTTATGCCAGATGAGTAACCGCAGCTTAACTCACTGTCGATCCCGGGCAGCCGATTTGCGCCCCAGCACAGTATCGTAAAATGCGTAGAAAACGGCGAGTTGTTAGCTGCTCGACGCCCGCTTCGCCATTGAAATCTTGTCGAGCAGATAGACCTTGCGCTTTTCGGCCCGGATATAGCCGCGTTGCTGCAAATCCTTGACGACCCGGCTCACCATCTCCCGGGAGGCCCCGATCATGCGCGCGATTTCCTGCTTGGGCGGCGCGCTGCGCACGATCCACATGCCGTCGATTTCTTCCGCTTGGTCAAGCAGTAACCGCGCAACGCGCCCGTACACGTCGATCAGCGCCAGGCTTTCGATCTTGCGGTCGGCCTCGCGCAGCCGCTTGACCAGATTGCGCAGAATGATCATGGCCAGGTCGAAGTTGTCTTTCAGGCAGGTAATAAACCCCGACTTCGAAAAGCGCAGCATCTGGCACGCCTCGAGTGTCTCCACGCTGGCGGACCGGGGCAGATCGTCGAGCAAGCCCATTTCGCCGAAAAAATCGTTCGGGCCCATGACGGCCAGAATCACCTCGCGTCCCTGCTCGTCAGGAATGAGCACTTTTACGCGGCCGGTAAGGATGATGTACAGCGCATCGGTTTCTTCGCCGGCGCGCAGTATGAACGAACTACGTGGATAACTGCGCTGCTGCAGGCAAGGCTGCAACACGCGGACCTGCTCGTCGGACAAGGATGAAAATAACGGGACCGTCTTGAGAATTTGGGGATTCACTGGCTTTCCTCTGTTTATTGGTCAGGGCCTAGGCACCAGGACATCCGTTAAATTCTACCCTATCATCGCGCTCCGCGGCTGAAACCCGTTTTTTCCGAAAAAGTCACTTGCAATAGTTCTTGTCGCCGGACTTCCGGGTGCCTTGGTTGTCATTCAGGAACAGAGCGATCCGGTTGGTTTTACCCTGCTCTATCGAGCTGAAGAGATCGGCCAGCAGCGGATCCAGGTTGGATGGGGGCGCTCCGGAAAGCACGAACGCAGTCCCGTATGCCCCCCCCGAACAGGCGGCAGTCAATACCGGGCATATTGAGACCCCCCCGACAATCTGAACCGGCGGTCCCGAGCCGTCCAGACTGATAATCGTCCCGCTACTCAGGACGTTTTGAAACAAGCCCGTCCCCGCGGCGCCGTTCAGCGTCAAGGCCGGGAAGCCGCCACCCGGATTACCCGAGATTTTTATTCCACCCACGGACAGGAAAGACGCATCCGAATTCATGAGGCCATTACCGGATTGCAGGCCACCGGTAAAAGTCAACCTGCCGAGCGAAACGTTAATGGTTGCCAAGGTCACCAGCGTCCCCCCGACGGAACCCGCATCGGCGCCGGCAAATCCCGTGGCGGTCGCACCAGTGCCATTTGCCGAAACAGAGCCGCCGGTAAAGTTCACGTTGCCGGTCGAAACAGTAATGTCTTTGCCGGACTTGGAGGAAAGCAGCGCCGATACGTTCGTACACGCTCCGCCCGCGCCGGCGCAGCTTCCGACGTTGCCCGTCGCGACGGCGGTGCCAGCCGTCAGCGTGAGCCCCGTGCCGATTTGCATCTTTAAATTAGTTCCGCCGTCGATTATCGCCGCGGCAGCGGCATGCGCAGCAGCAGGCCCGGCGGTTGCACTGCCGCCTAACATTGTGAATGATCCCGATATGAATGGGCTAAACGAGTTGCTCGACGCAATTGAAACACCCGCATCGGTGCTCAAGTCCAGCTTGGATGCGGACAATCCGGTCTGAGCGACGCTCGTTCCGCCTTGCATGAGGACGTTACCGACGTTGGCTACGTCCAGGGTAATGTCGCCGGCTTTGAGGGTCGCAATTGCCGTCGCTTGCGCAGTTGCAGTTGCGCTGGCCATGACCGAAGCCGCTCCCCCGACCATAGTCAGGCCGCCGGCGCCGAGATAAGTGCTGAGGTAATCCGTGGCGTTGATTTTCGCATCCGCATGCTGCTCCTGCGGCGTCGCCCCGTTCACCAGACTCGTGCCGGCTTTAAGGAGAATGCTGTTTGCCCGCGCGTCGGTGGATCCGATGAACACGTTGGTCCCGGACATCGTGGCGCTGCTGTTAGAACCGCCAGTCAGCGTGATGTTCCGAGCCGTGCCGCCAATATTAATGTCGGCCGCGCTGATCGATGCCGCGCTCGAGGAGGTGCCGTTCGACACGCCGGCGGTTACGTCGATGTCGCCGCTCAAGTTGAAATTGACGTTGCCACCGGCGACCAGATTTTCTCCCGCTGCAACCTGGTTATTGCCCGCTGCCGAGCACACCGGCAGCGCCCCGCCGCCAAGGCCGCAGATCGTGAAGTTGCGCCCCGTGAAGCTCGCATCGCCGAGCGTGTGCACGTCGTAATTGCCCGCTAGAACGATATCGCCGGTGCCGCTTGCGCCGGGCGTCACCGCGCCGTTGTTCATCGAGACGGCATTATTGGCCTTAACCGCGAAATTTGTCCCGGCCCCCATATAGATGCCGCCCGCGAGGATGACGTTGCCGGTCGCGGTAAAGGTCAGGGAATGGTTGAATGGAGCGGTGGCCGAACCGATCGCGCCTCCACCCAGCGGACTATAGTCGATAAATCCGCTTCCCGGCACCACTGACCCCGCGACAAAGTTGAGCGACCCGCCAGGGTTGCCGCTGTTGATCGACGAATTCGGAAGTCCCGTAAAGCCGACAAACGTGATTGAGCCTTGCGCCTGCACGGTCAGGTTGCGCGCAGCAATCCCCGGCCCCGTTATATTGACGTTGCCGGGTGTGAAGAACGTAAAGTCATTCACCGTGCCGACGCCCGATACGTTCACCGTACCCACGCCGGATACGGTAGCGCTGCCGGTGTCGATGTAAGTCAACGCACCGTCCGAGTAATTGCGGTTGCTCGGATCGGTCAGCGGGATTACCGGATTGAGCGAGCCTATATTGACAATCATAGGCGCGGTATTGAATGGTTTCGCCGGAGTCGATCCGGGATCCGGACAGCCTTTTTCAGCGCAGGCAAAAAGACTGATCGAGCCGGACGTGTTGGGCGGAACCGCCGTACTCAGGTCGATTGACGCACCGCCACCGCCCTGGCCACCCAATCCATGCAAGGTGATCGCAGTCAGATTACCGGTCGTGATCGCCCCGTTCGCGCCTTGCGTAATGCCGGAAATGGTATTCGCACTATTGGTCGTCGCGGATATCAATATTGCGGCGCCGGCGCCGGCATCCAACGGGGCATTGATGAAAATCAGCCCGTTATTGTCCTGAGTCGTTTCCGTCGGCTTGCGCGGATTTAATCCGGTGAACGACGGGTCGGCACCATTGATACCTGAGGCAGTGCCGGCGATGACTGTAACCAGCCCACCGCCAGACCGCACGGCGCCGTTGGTAGTCACGTTATCTGCGGCGTAGAGCGTGATCGGACCGCCGGCGGCGCCCGTGCAGATGACGCCGTTGAAGTTGCTGCAGAACGTGCCACCGGCGCCGACCGTGATGTTCGCGCCACCGGCGACGCCGGTGTCGTTCGCGATCAACGCTATGCGACCGTTATTGCTGGTCACCGCCGCGGTACCCGTGTTGATCGAACCGTTGGTAGTCGAGAGCCTTACTTCGCCGCCAGGAACTGAATTGCTGAGCTGGCCTACGATATTGACGGAACCAGCGTTATTTATGTTGAGGTCGCCGCTCCCACTGTTCGCGGCAGTCAAGTTAGTCACGTTGGTCTGCAACGGTACCTGCAAGCGTACCGATACCACCTGACTGAATGATCGTCAGCGTACCGGTCGGCGCAGCGTTCACAGTGCCGCCGCCGTTTATCAAGCCCGGCACGTTGAAATCGACGTTCGGCGCGTTCAGGATCGGAGTTCCGCCTCCGAGGTACCACGCAATATTGCCGGCGCCCACGGGCGCCTGGATGAGAACCGAATCGTTAAACGTCGCATTGCCGATCGTAATGGTATGCGTGCCGGCGTTGTGACCGATCGTGATTGGCCTTGCCGGTCCCACTCCGGTAAATCCCGCTGTCAGAGCAGCCAGATCGGCGGTTGTGAGATCGAGTCCGTTCGCATGAGGGCCTTGCGGCACGTCAGCCGCCGTGCCGAGCCAGATCGCGGCATTCGGATTATTTGGCTGCAACTGAATCGTGCTCGTGCCACGGATCGAATTTGCACCGCCGCCGAAATCGATCTCGTCAGCGCTGATCACAAGCGCGTTTGCTTGCGCATCGAGCGCGAGTCCCGCTTTGTTGAATGCGATGGTCGCCGCCGGACTGGTCGCGTTAAATGTCGTGGGCGCACCGAGCGTAACGGCGTCACCGTAGGTCTGGCTGCCGGTAGTTTTGACCAGACCGCCATTGATGTTTGTAGCGCCCCCCACATCGGTGGTGAGAGCAGCCAACGGCACGCTGCCGCCCACTGCGCCGGTAAATGTCGTCGCACCGCTGCTGTTCGCAATCAGCGCGAATCCGCCGTCCGTGGTGCCCGTAACACTGATGGCTCCGCCCCCGGTGTTGAGAACAGTATTGCTTTGCAGCGTCAAATTGCCGTTGAGGACGATGTTGTTGCCTGCCGTGGTGTGCGTGCCGTTAGTTTGTATCGTGCCGGCATTTACGTTTTGCGGGCCTGTAGTCGTCACGTTGTTTCCAAAGCGCGCCGTTGCCGCACTGCTCACGGTAAGATCTGCAAGCGCTGACGTTCCGACGACACCCTGCAAATCGATCCTTCCGGCGCCCGCATCGAGCGTTAGTCTCTGCACTCCGGCGGCCGCCGCATTTATCGTGCTTGCGCCGGTGCTGAACGTCAGATTGTTCGGCGTGGCCCCGCTGGTATCGACAGTCAGATTCTGCGCCAGTGTCACCGCGCCGGTTATGGTCGCCGTGTTACCGCCCTGTGCTTTCACGCTCACCGTTTGCGGCGCCCCTGCGTTGAAGAGCACGGACGCGCCTGTCACGTCAAAGTCCGCCAGTGTCTGCGTAACCCCGACGTTGCCCGGGAACGTCACCGTGCCCGCGCCTGCATTTATCGCCAGTTTGCGATTGAGCGCTGCGAGATCCGCGTTAATGGTGCCGGTAAAGGTGACATTACCGCCGCCAGAATTAAGCGTCGAATCGGCAATCAGCGTTGTCATCCCGAGTTTCATTAACGTGCCAGTAGTCGCGAGCGTGCCGCCGATATTGGTGAGCGACGGCGCGATGGACGTGTCGACGCCGCCGGTGAAAGTGGTGTTGCTCGCGGCATTCCCCAACGTGACGGTGCCGCTGTTGTTGAAAACGGTATTGCCGGCGATCGTGTTGTTGACGCCTGTGAAACCCACGTTGTATGCGCCGGTTCCCGCGCCTATCGACATTCCCGCAGACACATTGGTGTTGCCCTGAAAGGCGATGGTTTGGCCCGCTGCCGTGTCGCCTAGCGTTACGTTCCTGGCATCCACCGAGGCGGCGAACGTCGTGCCGTTGGATTGGATGATGGTCACCTGATCGAGTTTGTTCCCACCCGCTCCCACCGCGCCCGTTACGTTGACCGCGCCGGTCGTGTTGATCGTCAGCGTTTCGGTTCCGGCGCCCACATTCCCCACCACGGATCCGACATTGATCGCGTTTGCAATGCCTGTTCCGACCGTCAGTGATTTACCGTCGGCAAGCGTCGCGTTACCCAAGGTAATCAAACCCGTCGAGGCACCGCCAACTAAAGCGTTGTCGGTCACGCTCACCGGCGTAATGCCCAGATTGATTACGCCGGCTCCCGCGGCCGTGATTGTTCCCGCGATGTTCTTGGAGGAAGGCGCGGTCGCGATGACGCCACCGGTAAACGCCAGCGTATCCGTGCTTAAGGCGCCCAGCGTCAGCGTGCCAATGTTGGCGAACGTCGTCGTTCCTGCAATCGAGGTGTTTGCCCCGGTAAACGCGACATTGAAGTTATTACCAGCAGTCGTAAGGCTGGGCAAAGTCACGTTGTTGGAAAAAGTTGTTCCACCACCCGTGTTCGCGAGGTCGAGCGCCGCCCCGGTGACCGCTCCGCTCAGCGTAAGCGTGCCGCCGCCGCCAATTCGAGCAGGGTTCGCTATGGTTATGGCACCCGCCAGCGAAGCCACGCCAGACGATGTGAGCGCCCCGTTCGAGCCTACGCCGTTGCCATCGAGGGTGAGATTCTCCGTTCCAATGGCTACGCCGGCGATATCCAGCGTCGCGCCGCTCGCAACGGTCGTCGCCCCTGCCGTGGTCCCAAGCGCCGAAGCATTGTTCGCCCTTAGCGTGCCAACGGCTACATCGGTAACTCCGCCGTAGGTATTTGCGCCGCTGAGCGTCAGGATTCCCGTGCCTGCCTTGGTCAACAGCAGTTGACCGCTGCCATCCTGAAGGACGCCGCCAAACGTCGTCGATGAATTATCTCCACCAGCCGTCAACGTAACCGCGCCGGCAACTCCGGTCGTCACTTTGGTGCCTGCGACGCCAGCAAGCGATCCTATCGCCGCATTGAATCCGTTCAGATCCAGCGTTGCCGTACCGCCGAGCGACACTGCGCTGTTGCCTGGCAGCGCATTCAGAATGCCGACTTGCAGCGTGCCGCTGCCGTTAACCACGGTCGCGCCGTTATAGGTATTAACTGCGCCCAACGTAAACGTTCCGCTGCCGATTTTTGTAAGCCCCACCGTGCCGCTGCCATTTTGAATGACGCCGCTGTAGGTGGTCGATGCATTGTCCGCGCCGGTGGTCAAGGCCGCTGCGCCGCTGACGCCGCTGGTGACCTTCGTGCCTCCACCACCGGCCAGCGAGCCGATTGCGTCGCTGAACCCATTCAGATCCAGGGTCGACGTCGCGTTCAACGTCACCGCGCTGCTCGAACCAATAGCGTTGGCAATACCCAACTTCAGCGTGCTCGCCCCGTTCACCGTCGTCGCGCCGCTATACGTGTTCGCGCTGCCCAGGGTCAGCGTACCGCCACCGTTTACTGTTACCCCGCCGGTGCTGCTGATCACCCCGTTGTAACTCACCGCATCCGAACGGTTGAACGACAGCGTGCCGTTGTCCACCAGGTTCGCGCTCGCGATGCTGCCCGTCGTTCCACCGCTCCCGATCTCCAGCGTGCCTGCGTTGATCGTGGTGGTGCCGGTGTACGTGTTCGCGCCCGCGAGCGTAAATATCCCCGTTCCCGCTTTCGTCAATGCGCCCGCGCCGCTCATAACGCCGGCGAACGTAGTCGTTGCGTTGTTGCCGCCCGCCGTCAGCGTGTTGGCGTTCAGCGCCACGTTGCCACCGGTCGCACCGCCGCCGGCCAACGAGCCGATCGTCTCGCTGCTCTGCAGAGCCAGCACCACTCCAGCTGTGTTCGCCAGCACCACTGCGCCGGTGTCCGCAATCGCGCTGCCGCCGCTCAATTGCAGGGTCCCGCCAATAACGTTCGTCACCCCCGTATAGGTGTTTGCGCCGCCCAGCTGGAGGGTGCCTAAATCGATTTTGGTCAGACCACCGGTGCCCGTGCCTGCCGCGATAATTCCGTTATACGTGAGCGTCTGGCCCGGATCCACATCAATCGTGCCGCCATTGGCATTGATGGTTACTCCGCGCGTGGACGCAAGAGCAAACGTTGCAGTGGTCTGCAGCACGCCGCCATCGAACGTCAATTGATTTCCGGGCGCCACGCCCAATGAATTGTCAGCGGCGATCTTGAGCGTGCCGGCATTGATGGCAGTTACGCCTGAATAAGTATTTCCCGCGGGCAAAACGAGCGTACCACCGCCGGTTTTAGTGAGCAGCCCCGTACCCCGAATAGCTGCGTTGCTGCCATCGTATTGTATGGCCAGCGTGGTGGCCGGATCGGTATTGAAAGTGCCACCGCCCAGCCCAAGCTGCACACCCCGCTTGATGTCGAGTGCAAAGGACGCCGTCGTTTTTAATATGCCGCCGCCGGTAAACGCCAGCTGGGCAGGCGTAAATGCGCCGGGGGCGTTCCCCAATGCAGAGTCGGTGGCGATCTGCAATGTGCCGCCGCCAATCGACGTTGCGCCATCGTAAGTATTGACGCCGCCAAGAATCAAGGTCCCGCTGCCCGCCTTGCCAACGCCGAAGCTTGACGCCCCGTCATTGATTACTCCGCTCAACGTCAGCGTGCCAGCGCCGCCAATGACGCTATTCGATCCTAAAGTCACTCCACCGCTTAACGATGCCGTCCCAATTCCGGTAATCGCGCCCAGTCCGCCTACGCCGATTCCGTTCAGCGTCACGGCTTCGGCTCCGATAGCTACTCCGGCGATTTCCAGCGTAGCCCCGCTCGCAACAACTGTGCCTCCCGCCGTCGATCCGAGCGCGTTCGCATGTTGGGCGGACAGCGTGCCCGCGTTAATGGTCGTTACGCCGTCGTACGTATTATTCGCCGTCGATGTCAGTGTCAGCGTTCCCGACCCGTTCTTGGTCAGGCCGCCAGCGCCGCTGAACACGCCTGAGAAGGCCGCACTGTTTCCGCCATCGTCGATTATGCCCGTGCCCGTCAGCGTTACGGCGCGCGCCGAGGTCACGCCTGCGGTCGTCAGCAGCGTGCCGCCGCCAAATGCAATACCACCACCAACTCCGCCCAGTTGGTTGTCGTTCGAGATGGAGAGCGTCCCGGCGTTGATAGTCGTCCCGCCGTCATAAGTGTTCGCACTGGATAAAGTTACGGTGCCTGCACCCAGCTTGGTAACACCGAAGTTGCTCGCTCCGTCCGTGATCCCCGCGCTGATGACTAGCCCTGCGCCCGCCGAACTCACGTTCGAGTCGCCCAGCAGCGTCATACCGCCTGCCGACAACGTCCCGGCGCCTGCGGAGTTCGCAATCGTACCGCCATTGATCGTCACCGCATTGGTCACGTTAGCGCCGTTCACGACGTCCAGCGTGTTCGCTCCCACCGCGATCGTGCCCGTGCCGGCCGTGCCCACGCCGCTCACAGCCAGAGTCCCGCCGCTTATCGTCGTCCCGCCCGAATAATTGTTCGCCTGCGTCAGAGCGAGGCTGCCCGTGCCGCCTTTGAATAGACTTCCGAGGCCGGCATTGATTACCTGATTGAGGGTCGAAGCCGCGCCAACGCTCAGCGATATATTTGCGCCGGCGCCGGTTGCGCCGGCGATATTTCCGGTCCCGCCCGTACCGCCCGTCGCATTGAGTGTCCCGCCAAATGAAATACTGCCGCCGGCGGCTGACAACCGTGATCGCGCCGGCCGCTCCCCCATCGCCACCCGTCTTACCTGCGTTCGTGCCCCCGGCACCACCGGTTGCGCCATTCGTCTGAACAGCACCAGCGAGGGTGACGTTTTGTCCCGCACCAAACGCCGTTACAGTAACCGCGCCCGACCCGCCTGCGGCGCCGCCGTTGTTTGAGTTATCGCTGGCGGCTCCGCCCGCTCCACCTGAAGTGGAAATGGCGCCAACACTGATTGCGCCTCCATTACCCGAGGTGGTTGAAAGAATAACCGTGCCGCCGGTACCGCCCGTACCACCAGGATTGCTGCCGCCAGGATTGCCGCCGACGCCGCCAATTGCTGTGATAGCGCCTGCACTGATAGCACGTGCAGCTGTCGGCGCGGAGACTTGCAAAGTGACGCCGCCAGCGAGTCCGCCGGCATGCGCATTGGCGGTTCCGGAAATGCCCGGGCCGCCGGCCCCACCCGAACTATTAACGGTGCCTGTTGTAATCGCGCCATCGATGGTCGTTATATTTACGCTGCCGCCTGCGCCACCCGCGTTATCATTTGCGCCCGCACTACCCCGGGTATCGATTGTCCCTACGCTGATCGACCCGATGCCGGCGGCGACCGACAAAGTTACCGCGCCGCCCGCGCTATTTGCCGTCCCGATGGTTGTTGTGATGTTGCCGCCGCCGATAATGCTGCCTGTACCGGTCGGTGTGCCGCCGGGATCGTTGGCTGTCAACGCGACAAATCCGCCATTGGTGGTAATGCTGTTTGCAAGGTTGATATTATTTCCGGCCCGCCCGGTCAAACCGACTCCCGCGGTGGCGATATTCACGGCGACACCGAAATTAATGTCATGCGTGGCCTGCAACATTACATTGGACCCCGCGCCGTTGATCAGGGCGACGTCGATAGTATTGCCAGCAATATTCGGATCAGCGAATTGATCAACGTCGGTCAGCGCGGTAAAAGTGCCGGCGCCGGATTGGATGTTGATATCCGCCGGGTCGAGCAGCCACATGCCTGCTGTTCCGTTCGAAGCCAACGTATTCACACTCCCGCGGATATCGAGGAAGTTGTGACCCGACGTTTCTACAAATCCGCCATTCCCCGATTGCGCTCCTCCGCGTGTCGTAATCGAACCGTAGAAGCGGGTCGTGTCATCGGACCACACGATAACCTTTCCCCCATCGCCATTCTGGATTGCGTCGGCACGAATAACTGCGTCAGGACCGACGTACGTGCGCCACGCATTTTGAACTTCAGGATTCTTGCCCTGATAATCCCCGCCGACCAGCACGGTGCCGCCACCCGTTGTGCCGGAAGCATTCACTACAGTCTCGCGAACCAGGCCCACGCGCGGCGCCAACAACCATACTTGTCCACCGGGGCCGTCATTGCCTTGCCCGTCGATCAAACCGGACGCAAGCAAAGTTCCTTCGCTCGACTGAATCTTCACGATGCCGCCGGCGCGGCCGCCAGCGAGGATCCGGCTCGCGTCGTCGAGCGTGATATCCGAGCGCGCGGCGATCTGGACATTTCCGCCTGCGCCATCGGTTCCTGTTGCATCGATGGTTGCCTGCGCGACGACCGTTCCTTGATCCGCCTGCACGGCGACGGTTCCGCCAGTCGTGCCGCTTGCGACTACTTTGCTGCCGGCATCGAGCGTAACGCTTTCGCTGCCTTTGATCGAGACGCTGCCGTTGCCTTGTCCACCGCTCGCGCTCACTTGACCAGTCGAAGCCAGCGACGCACTCGTCGCCGCAGTCAATGCGACCTCGCCCGCGCGCCCCGTCGTGGCGTTCGCGGTAACTGTTCCGGCGACTGCGACTGACCCGGCAGTGGAACTCAAGCTAACGCTGCCGCCTTCGATGCCGTTGGCAGCAATGGTTCCCGTCGACTCGACCGTCACGCCCTGCGGGGCAGCAATTGCGACCGTGCCGCCTGTCCCTTGTGCTGCGTTGGCTTCGACGGTGCCGGCTACGACGGCTTTGCCGGTTTCAGATTGAATAGAAATCGTGCCAGCGGTCGGACCGCTTGCGGTAGTCGTGCTGCCCGCCTCCAGCGTGACGTCCTTCGTCGCTTTGAAAACGATTTTCCCGTTTTCACCACGCACGGCGGTGTTCGCATTGACGACGCCCGCTTGCTTGATCAGCCCGCCGTAGATACCAACCTTGCCACCCTGTGCAATTATCTGCCCGAGATTGACCACCTGATTGTCGGGTGCGGTAATCGTGACGCGGATGTCCGGCGAGCTGGAACTTACGAGCTCGACGCTCTTGCCGGCAGCGAGAATGATTTCGCCGCCATCGCTGCGGATAATTCCGGAATTGGCGATGTTGGGCGCGATCAGATAAATGCTGCCACCGGTCGGCGTTGTTATCTTTCCCTGGTTGGTTATTCCGCCAGCACCCTGGACTTCAGTGAAGCGGTCGCGGCCCGCCTTGAAATCGGCGTCCGACAATCCCAGCGTGGATACCACGAGGCCGCCGGTGTTGATCTGTGCGCCTGCGCCAAACACGACGCCGCTCGGATTGATGAGATACACGCGGCCGCCGGTCGCTCCGTTCGCCAACTGCGACTGCAGCGCGCCAAGGATGACGGACGGATTGCCAGCCGCCACCCGATTGAGGACCGTGCTCGACGCCGATTGCTGAATAAAGCGCGTGATTTCGCTGGCGCCGATCGAGAAACCCTGCCAGTTGATGACCGCACCCGGGGTGTTGGTGATCTGGAGCAGATTACCGTTGTAGTTGAAAAAGACCTGGCCGTTGATGACCGTCGGACCGTTCGGCAGAACCGGGCTGGCAGCGATCGCTGCTTCTGTCGTGAAGCAGGAAGCGACCGCCAGCGTGAGGAGGTTACGTTCCCAAGACTTGGGCTTCTTGCGGCTCAATTTCTTCATTGTTTTTTTCCCAAGCCGGCGAGTTCTGTGGCCGCCGGTCCATCGCTTTTCACTGCTCAAATACCTTCGCCGGAGCATCGAAAACGCACAGGTCAGCCTCCAGCCCCTCCTCAGGTTTTGGCTTGCGGCAAGAAACTGCATCAACTGTTTGAACCTAGTGCGATTTAGCTGGAGTGATACACCGAGCCCCGGACTCGTAAGATTACCTCAATTACGCCGGCCAGAACCATCCCCAAATCGCACTAGAACAGGTTCTCAGGCAGGACATCGGCAGAACCCGCAGTCGCGCGCTGGACAGCGCAACTATTGGAAGGTCATGCTCTGCAAGAGCAGATCAATACAGTGCCTTGAAACGACTGAAGTGTCTGCCGTAGTCCGTCGCCGCAGGCGTTAATAAACGAATAACGCCGTCGCATGGAAAGTGTTGGAATTACGCCGGCCGTTTGGGAGCCCCGAATCGTGTCCGCCGTCATGTATGACTTGGGCATAATCCATACGCACGCTGAGCCGCTCGCGGAAAGTGAAGCGCAATCCGACGCCCATGCTGTCAATCCCGAGCCCGGTCTGCTCGCCGGGCTCGATGAAGTTTCGCGACAGATTCGCCGTGTCGTAAAAAGCCAGAAATCGCAGGCGCCCGCCTTCGAAACCGATTTTGCTCGCGACATCAGGCGTGATGAGCTCGACCGTGGCCTGATGGCCTTTGTCGTTCGAATAAACGCGTTCGTTAAATCCGCGCACGCTGTTCGCGCCGCCGACGCCGAATTGCTCGCCGGCGACCAGCGCGTTGCGGGTCGTCTGCGCATTCGCGGCCACACGCACGCTCCAGTCGGCCGGCAATAAGCGCTGGTAATTAAATCCGGCGCGCCATATCGTGTAATTCGCCGAAGCGCCGCCCCCTGAACCGCGCGAAGCCTTGAAATCGCTTTGCGCGGCGTCGTTGCCGCCTTCGAAAGGGTTATACGAAAGGCTCGTATAAAAATTAAGCGAATTGCGGTCGTTACGCAGCTCGCCTGAATACGCGATGCTGACCGGGTGCAGGGTGATGTCCGGCACCAGCGGGACGCCAGTCGTGGTCAGCACGCTATTCTGGAATGCCTTGTAGTCGATTCCGTAAGTGATTTTATGTTCGTAGTCTTCAATCCTGTTCAGGTTCATGTTGTAGCGCCCAAGCGCGATCAGGCCCGCGCCGCTGACGTTGAACAGTTGTTGCACGACGCCTGAATCGACGTCCGAATAGCCGAGAATCAAATCGATCGAATCGCCGCGCCCATAGAGCGGGATGTGATAACCCGCGCCCAACACCGTGACCTGACTCACATGTTCAGGGTTGGTGATGTACTGGAAAGTGAACTGGTGATCGCGGTCCCACAAATTCGAGTGCTGGAAGCCCATGCCCAGGCGATAAATCCCGGTTTGGCTCGTGCCGGTATTGTCGAGACTCAAGCTGTATTTGCGCGGGTTGTCGTCGACCAGCTTGATCGAGGCGTCGACTGTACCCTCAGTGCTGCCGGATTTCAGGGAAACCTGCGATTGCTTGACCGAACTCTCGTTGGCAACCCTCAGGCTGCGTGCGATCGCGAGTGAATTGGGAACTTGACCTTCCTGCAGCGACGGCACGCTCCTGCGCACGTTGGCGTCGCTGAAATACTCGTTACCCTGCACTTCGATCTTGCCGATCCGGGTTTCGGTTACCGCGAAGCGCACTTCGCCGCGCTCGAGCTCCTGTTCGGGCAGCGTCACCTGCACGACACCCCAGCCGCGTTTTTGGTAGGCGAGCTGGAGCGCTTCGAGCGCGCGTTGCACGTCCCCGAAATCTTTTTGCCTGCCGGTATACGGGGCCAGCGTATCGCTGATCGAAGCCGGACTGAGCAAGGTATTGCCCTCGACCACGTAGCGATCGATATCGAACTTGAGCGCCGCCGGCGCGGCCGCAGTTTCAGTTGGTGCGGGTGACTCGACTCCGGCCGGCGCCGCAAGCTGGGCCACGACCACGGGCTGCTGTGGTGCGATTACCCGTTCCCGAGTCCCGTTCCGGGGCACGTCGCGCAGCGCAGCAGCACTGACAACTGCGGCGGGGACCGGCAATGCTGTCCGGACCGGAACCGGCCGATCCAGCAAAGTCTTGAGCGGCGCCCGGGCAATACGCGCAGGCGCTTCGGTCGACGCGGCAGAATCGGCGGCAGTTTGAGACGGACCGCCGAGCGGCCGGACGGCCACCTCACCCGGGGCAATCTGCACTGGCGCGCCTTTGTCGAGGACGACCATCGGCAGGCAATCCTTGCTGCTCGGAACGGTGGATTGAACCAACCGCAGCGTTACGGTGCCGGCATCAGGTTCCGCTTGGGGCAGCATGACCCGCACAGTGCAATGGCCCAGATCCTGGTAAGCCTGTTGCAAGGCCAGTTGCGCTTTGTGCAAATCTGCGACGGTTTTTTGCGTGCCGACATAAGGCGCAACGATGCGCGCGAAATCTTCCGACTTCAGTAACGGCGTGCCTTCGACGCCATATCTGTTTACGTCAAATCGCGCCGCCGGCTGTTGGCCAAATGCGTAAATCGCGGACATGAGGGCGAGCCAACCTACAGCTACCCTCACCGTTTTGAGAAATTTACACGCCACCCGGTCCCCGATAATTATTATTTTGCTTCTTCCAATGGGCGCAAGAATGCTATTTTTTCATTATATAGCAATGAATTAAAAAACAATATTCAAGTGAATAATGACTCGACAGTGAGTCTCGTTCACTGCGAAAATGTTGTCTTTTTGCTAAATCAACCCCAGTTCAGGCCTCCTCATGACAAAAACTACCAAGCATTGCCGACTCCTGATTCTTGGCTCGGGACCCGCCGGTTACTCGGCGGCGGTCTATGCCGCGCGCGCCAACCTGCAACCGGTACTGATCACGGGACTGGCGCAAGGCGGCCAGCTCATGACGACGACCGACGTCGACAACTGGCCGGCCGATGCGATGGGCGTGCAGGGCCCGGAGCTCATGGAACGCTTCCAGAAGCACGCCGAGCGTTTCAAAACCGAGATTATTTTCGACCAGATACACACGGTTAAGCTCGGTGAAAAGCCGCTCACGCTGATCGGCGACAACAGCACGTATACCTGCGATGCGCTGATCATTGCCACGGGCGCCTCCGCGATGTACCTCGGCCTGCCGTCGGAAGAAGCCTTCATGGGACGCGGCGTTTCGGGTTGCGCCACCTGCGACGGGTTCTTTTACAAGGAGCAGGACGTCGCAGTGATTGGCGGCGGAAATACGGCGGTCGAAGAGGCGCTATACCTCTCAAACATCGCGCGGCACGTTACCGTCGTGCACCGGCGCGACAAGTTCCGCGCCGAAGCAATTCTGGTGGACAAGCTCAAAGAAAAAGTCGCCGCCGGCAAAGCCACGCTGCTCTGGGACCACACGTTGGACGAGGTGCTCGGCGACCAGACGGGCGTGACCGGGATGCGCGTGAAAAGCACCAAAACCGGTGCGACCGCGGACCAGAAACTGCAGGGTGTTTTCATCGCGATCGGTCACCGGCCCAATACCGAAATCTTCGCCGACCAGCTCGAGATGAAAAACGGCTACATCATTACCCAGAGCGGGCTCAATGGTGGCGCGACCGCGACCAGCGTTCCCGGCGTATTTGCCGCCGGCGACGTGCAGGACCACGTGTATCGGCAGGCGGTAACGAGCGCGGGCACCGGCTGCATGGCGGCGCTCGACGCGCAGAAATATCTCGAGTCGCTCGCGAGCTAGATCGACCCTTGCCGACCATGGCGCACGCGGATAACCGGCATGCCAAAGCAACCCGCCAACCCCAGAGATGATGACGGCGACGTTTTCGAACAACTGTTTTCAAACGTCACGCCCCTGCCCGCTCACGGGCGCGTAATTCACGCGCCGGCGCGGCGCCGGCCTATTCCGGAACAGCACCTGCGCGACGAACGCGCCGCGCTTGCAGACAGTCTCAGCGATCACATCGCATGGGATATAGGCACGGAAACCGGCGATCAGCTCGTGTATTTGCGCAACGGCCTCGCGCAACAAACGCTGAAAAAACTACGCCGCGGCCATTGGGTGATCCAGGCGGAACTCGACCTGCACGGCCACACGCACGAGTGAAGCGCGCGAAAGCCTCGTGCAGTTTTTAAATGCCTGCCTGCGCCAGGGCGCGCGCTGCGTGCGCATCATTCACGGCAAAGGCTTGCGCTCTAAAAATCGCGAGCCGGTGCTCAAAACCAAAGTGGCGAACTGGCTGGTTCAGCGCGACGAGGTGCTGGCGTTTTGCCAGGCGCGCCAAGTGGACGGCGGCGGCGGCGCGGTGATGGTGCTGCTTAAGGCGGAAGCGAGAAAGCGAGCGTAACGGTAACCCGTTACCGTTTAGATGGCCGCTTCGTCCGTCTCGCCCGTGCGGATCCGGATGACCTGGTCCACGCTGGTGACGAAAATCTTGCCGTCGCCGATCTTGCCGGTGCGCGCAGCCTTGACGATCGCGTCGACGGCGCCCTCGAGCATGTTTTCCGCGATGACGACCTCGATTTTTACTTTCGGCAGAAAATCGACCACGTATTCGGCGCCGCGGTAAAGCTCGGTATGCCCTTTTTGCCGGCCGAAGCCTTTGACCTCGGTCACGGTAAGCCCGCTGACGCCGATTTCAGACAGCGCCTCGCGCACTTCGTCGAGTTTGAACGGCTTGAATATCGCTTCGATTTTCTTCATAGGTATGTGCTCCGCCTGTCATAACCGGTGGCGTCCGCGACCGATTTCCACGCCTAGTATAAGGCTTCGGGCGACCGATTAAAAATCGCCGGATTATTCGAACTGGTGCCGATATTTGTTCGTGATCGGATAGCGCCAGTCCTTACCGAAACCGCGCGGCGTGATCCGAATGCCGATCGGCGCCTGGCGGCGCTTGTATTCGCTGATCCGCAGGAGCTGGATGACGCGCTCGATGTCTTTGCGGCTATAGCCGTGCGCTTCGATTTCGCGCAACCCTTCGTTGTGCTCGACATAGGCTTCCATGATGCCGTCGAGCACGTCGTACGGCGGCAGGCTGTCCTGGTCGGTCTGGTCCGGCCGCAATTCCGCCGACGGCGCGCGTGTGATCACCCTCTCCGGAATCACCGGCGACAGGCTGTTGCGATAGTTGGAGAGGCGGTAAACCAGCATTTTGCTGATGTCTTTCAGCACGGCGAATCCGCCCGCCATGTCGCCGTACAGCGTCGCGTATCCCGTGCCCATTTCACTCTTGTTGCCCGTGGTGAGCACGATGGAACCCGACTTGTTGGACATGGCCATCAAGAGGGTCCCGCGTATGCGCGACTGCAGATTTTCCTCGGTGGTGTCGGGTGCCAACCCCGTGAACTGCGGCGCAAGTGCCGTCATGAATGCATCGAACATCGGCTTGATGGCAATTTCCGAATAGCGCACGCCGAGCGCTTTGGCTTCCTCATGAGCATCGTCGCGGCTCATGCCCGCCGTATATTGCGACGGCATCATCACCGCATGCACCTTGTGCGCGCCGAGCGCATCCGCAGCAATCGCCGCCGTGAGCGCTGAATCGATGCCTCCGGACAACCCGAGCAGCACGCCGGGGAAACCGTTTTTCGTCACGTAATCGCGCACGCCGAGGCACAGCGCATCGTAAACATCGGCCTCGACCGCGCGCTCGGGGCTTATCTCGCCCGGCAGCGGGTCGCCATTCTCGATGGTGAGAAACGCCAGCGCTTCCTTGAACATGGGTAGCTGATGCGTGACGACGCCGGAGCGATTCAGCGCAAACGACGCGCCGTCGAAGACCAGCTCGTCCTGGCCGCCGACCATGTTGGCATAGATCAACGGAATTCCATTTTCCGCGACGCGTTCGCGCATCACGTCGTAACGGGTGTGTTGTTTGCGCAGGTGGTAAGGCGACGCATTCAATACGAGCAGAATCTGCGCGCCGGCGGCACGCGCGGCGCGCGGCGCAAACGGATCCCACGTATCTTCACAGATGTTGACGCCCAGCGTCTTGCCCTTGATCTGAAAGACGCACGGCTTGTCGTCCGACTCGAAATAGCGCTCTTCGTCGAATACCGTGTAATTGGGCAGCGCATGCTTGTGATAGGTCGCGACGATGCGGCCGTCCTGAATGATCGACGCCGCGTTATAGCGCTGGCGGCCGTCCTGATGCGGATGGCCGACGACCGCCGTGATGCCTTTGATCTGCGCGGCGAGCTGCCGCAATGCGGAGTCGCAGCTATGGTAGAAATCATCGCGCAGGAGCAGGTCTTCCGGCGGGTAACCGCACAGCGCGAGTTCCGGTGTGAGCAGCACGTCAGCGGCTTCGGCGCGCGCGCGCTGCGCGAAATCGATTATGCGCGCGGCGTTCCCGGCAAGATCGCCGACCGTGCAATTGATTTGAGCAATCGCGATTTTCATCTCGCTAATATATCATCAGGCTCAACGATTCGTTGTCAGTCCGCGCCTACCCTCCAGTGAAATCAGCCGAATCCGTCGTCGAAGTGCACGACTCGCTTACGCCATTCGCGGCGCACGAGTGGAACCGGCTCGCGGGCGACGATCCGCTGCTGCGCCACGAATTTCTGCACGCGCTGCACGAAACCGGTTGTGCGAGCGCCAGGACGGGCTGGGCGCCGCAATTTCTGGTCCTGCGTGAACAGGGCGAACTCGCCGGCGCGATGCCGCTGTACCTGAAGACCCATTCGTACGGCGAATACGTGTTCGACTGGGCGTGGGCCGACGCGTACCAGCGCCACGGGCTTGCGTACTATCCGAAACTGCTGAGCGCGATCCCCTTTACGCCGGTCATGGGCCGCCGGATGCTCGCCGGCACGGCACGCCAGCGAAATCTGCTCGCCAACGCCGCGCTCGAACTGGCGCGCGCGACCCGCGTTTCATCGCTGCACTGCCTCTATCCCGTCATCGAACAGGCGGATGAACTGCGCGAATGCGGCATGACTTTGCGCCAGGGGGTGCAATTCCACTGGCGCAATGACAACTACGCGGACTTCGGTGCCTTTCTTGCCACTTTCAATCATGCCAAGCGCAAGAAGATCAAGCAGGAACGTCGGCGCGTGCGTGATGCGGGCATCGCGTTCGAATGGTTTGCCGGCCCGGCGATCACGGATGCGTTATGGGTCTTTTTCAACCGCTGTTATCGCGAAACGTATCGCCAGCATCATTCGACACCGTACCTCAACCTCGATTTCTTCCGCGCCCTGGGCCGCGGCATGCCGGAAAACCTCGTGCTGATCGTCGCGCAGCGCGATGGACATCCGATCGCCGCGTCGCTCAACGTGCATAACGGCAAACGGCTGTGCGGGCGCTATTGGGGGGCGCTCGAATTCCACCCGTCGCTGCATTTCGAAACGTGCTATTACCAGGTGATCGAATTCTGCATCGCGCAGCGCATCGGCGTCTTCGAGGGCGGCGCGCAGGGCGAGCACAAGATCGCGCGCGGCTTGCTGCCGGTGGAAACCCGCTCGGCGCACTGGCTCGCGCATCCGCAATTTGCCGCGGCGATCGAGGATTTTCTGCGGCGCGAGACGCGCGGCATAGCGGTCTATCTCGATGAGTTAAACGAGCGCTCGCCGTTCAAGCAGGGCCACGCGGGAAACGACGCGTAACAAAAAAAGCGCACCCTTGCGGGTGCGCCTTAGTATTTCACGCTGACGCGTTTATTTTTTGGTGTCGGCGGGTGCCGGCGCCGCTGCAGGGGCAGCCGGCGCGGGTGCAGCCGCGGGCTTGGGTGCAGCCGGCGGCTGAGCGAGGCCCAGATCGGCCAGCAGGCGCTGAGTGGCCGCCTGGATATTTTTCTCCTTGTCCGGCCAGCTCTGCTTCAGGCTGTCGAGCAGCTCTTTGACTTTGCCGGCGTTCGGCGCGGCCGCGCCGAGTTCGGCCGCCATCGCGTCCATTTCGGAGTCCATCGACGCGCGCACGCCATCGAGCGAAGCACGGAAACCGTCGCGCACGGCCAGAATTGCCCGCGCGCTGTCGAGCGTTTTGGCGCCGTCGTCAGTCACGGGGGGCGTAGCAGCCGGCTGTCCGGCGGCGGGTGCGGCCGGCGTTGCTGCGGGGGCCGCTGCGGGCGCGGCAGCAGCGCCGGCAGCCATCACGAGCTTGCCCAGATCCTTGCCGTATTTCTTCGACGCTTCATCGTTCGTTTTGCGCAACCGGTCCGCAGCCTGCACTGCCTGCTCTTTTTCCTGCGTGGTCACGGCCAGCTTCTGGTTCGCCTCATCGACCTGCAGCATCCCCCAGCCTGCGCCGCCGACGGCACCGATGATCAACGCCACCAGCCCGACGATTATCAATTTACCCATTATCGTTTCTCCCATGTATGCATCATTATCGTGTATCGCCGGATTCGAAACGTCCGGCTCCGCGAACTGCAGTGCATAAATAATATCACGCGCTGCAAATCCGCAATGTGACAAACGGCCGCCAACCGGTTGAAGCCGCGCGCGCGCATTTTTCAACTCCGGCGTATTACCGTATAGTAGCCCGCCTCAGCATCTGCCGATCAAACATCTCTTGAAGTTCTGCAGCAACTGCGGCGCCACCGTCGAACAGCGCGTACCCGAAGGCGATTCGCTGCCGCGCTTCGTGTGCAGCGCGTGCGGCGTCATTCATTATCAAAACCCGCGCATGATAGTGGGCTGCATTCCCGAATGGGAAGACCGGATCCTATTGTGCCGGCGCGCGATCGAGCCGCGCCACGGCCTGTGGACGGTGCCCGCGGGGTTCATGGAAAACGGCGAGACGACTTTTCAGGGCGCGGCGCGCGAGACGCTCGAAGAAGCCAACGCGCGGGTCGAGGTCGGCCAGCTCTATGCGCTCTACAACATCCCGCACATCAACCAGGTCTATATCCTTTTTCGCGCGCGGCTGCTCGATCTCGACTTCAGCGCGGGCGCCGAAACTCTCGAAACGGCGTTATTCGCGGAGCGCGACATCCCGTGGGAAAAACTGGCGTTTGCAACGGTACGCAATACCCTGACCCATTACTACAGCGACCGCGCCGCGGGCGACTACAAGTTTCACATGGGAACGATAGAGCCGCTCGCGCGCCCCGCGCGTACGTGACGCCGTGAATTCCCACCGCGCGCGCTCAGGCCGCGCGCAAGGCGTCGATGATCGGCAGTTTCGCCGCGCGCATCGCCGGCAGGAAGCCGCCGACCACGCCCATGATCAGCGCAAAAGCCAGCGTCTTCAGCGTAATGCCGGGCGTCAGGGTGAAGCTGAACGCGAGTTCGGAGAACGATTGCCAGTTCATGGTCGAGATCGTAAAAAACTGCATGAACGACGCCAGGAACAAGCCCACGCACCCGCCGACCAGTCCCAGCAGGATCGCCTCGAACATGAAAGCGGCCATCACGCTGCGCTGGCGGAAACCCAGCGCGCGCAGGGTGCCTATTTCGGCGGTGCGGCTGGCGACTGATGCGTACATTGTAATCATCGCGCCGATGATTGCGCCCACCGAGAATATGATGGAGAGCGTAAGTCCCAGATAGCGGATGAAGTTCGCGAGCACCTCGGATTGGTCCGCGTAAAAAATCGTCTCGCGCTTGGCTTCGACGGTCAGCCGCTGGTCGCTTTCCAGGCGCGTCTTCAATTCGTTGAACCGGGCCGGATCATTGAGCTTGACGAGCAATGCCGAATAGATCGGCCGCCGGAAGGCCTGCATCAACTGGTCGGCGTCGCCCCAGATTTCGGAGTCGAAACCGCTCTTGCCCGCGTCGAAAGTGCCGACGATCCGCCATTCGCGCTGGCCGAACCACAGGGTTTCGCCGATACCCGCCCCCTTGAAGCGCTCCGCCGCGTTGCGGCCCGCGACGATCTCGGATGAGCCCGGACGAAACATGCGCCCGGCGGTAATTTTGACCTGCGGCCGCAACGCCAGTCCCCGCGGCGCGACGCCGCGCACCATGACGTTGGTCGGCTTGTCCGAGTCGCGCTTGTTGAGATTGACCAGCACGATTGTTTCTTTGGAGACCATGCGCTCGCCGTCCGCGCCGAACGCCACCTCCGGCTGGCTTTCGATCAACGCGGCCTGCACGCGGTCGATCGCGCTCTGCACCTCGGTCTGCGCCGAGCGCCGGATCACTACCACATTGTCGTACGACCCCGTTTCGACCAGCGTTTTGCGCAGTCCCTCCTCCAGCATCAGCACCGTCGCAAAAACGAACACCACGAGCGCCATGCCGCCGGCCGTCAACACCGTCGTCAGCTTGCGCGCCCACAGGTTGCGCAGTGTGTAAGAAAACGGGATTTTCATCAGCCGACGCTGCGCAATCCGTCAACGATGCGAATATGCGCGGCGCGCACGCAAGGCAGCAGGGCCGCCACCGCGCCCACGATCACGCCCGCCGCAATCTGCATGTAGACCGTCTCGGGCACGACGAAAAACACGGGGAACAGCGTTCCCATCGACTTGCCGAATTTTTCCGCGACGGGGAACGTCAGTGCAATGCCGAGCGCCGCGCCGAAGCCCGCGATTGCGAGCGATTCGCCGAATATCATGAGCGCCAGATGGTGGGGCCCGAAGCCGAGCGCTTTTAACGTCGCGTATTCGGCCATCCGCTCGCGCACCGTCATCGCCATCGTGTTGGCCATGACGGCCATGATGATGAAGATGACCAGGAACGAAACAATTTTGATGGCAACAACGATCGCTTCGGTCATCGACACGAAGCCCAGCTGAAATGCCTGCTCGGTTTCGGTGAGCGTCTCGGCGAGCGAATTCTTGAACTCGTGATCAACCGCCGCCGCGACCTCGGCAGCCCGGTCCGCGCTTGCTAGTGAAATTATGTAGACGCCGACCGAGTTCGCGCGGCGCGGTGCGGTTTTCTTCATGGTTTCGTTGAGATAGTCCCAGTGGAAGAAAAACTGCGACGTGTCGGTCTTGTCGCCCGCGCCATCGTAAATCCCGCGCACCACGAACTCCCAGTTGCCGGGAAAGATGGTGCCGCGCAGGCTGACCTGGTCGCCGATCCTGAAACCGTAAGTGTCGACCAGCTTGCGGCCGACCAGCGCGCCTTTGCGGTCGCGCTGAAAGTCGCGCATCTGCTCGGGCGGCACGATGTATTCGGGATAGAGGTCGAAATAGGTCGACGCCTGTACCGCGAATTGCGGGAAGAAATTCTTTTCGGTCACGTACACGCCGCCGAACCAGTTTGCGTGCGACACCGCCTTGACGCCGTCGATCTGCCTGATTTTCGCCGAATAGGTCAGCGGCATCGAGAACACGAGTGAAATGGAATTGCGCGTGACCAGCCGCGTTTTCGATGCGGCATCCGAGCCGTGATACCACGCGTCGACCACCGTGCGCAGCAGGCCGAACGCGAGGATGGCCACCACTATGCCCAGCACCGTCAAGCCGGTGCGCAACTTGTGGCGCAGGGCGTTGCGGATGATCAGCTTCAAATAGTACATAGCGGCGGGAACGGGGTTTGAGGATGGAATGCCTGACCGCCGGCGCTCAACTCTCTAGCCTGAGCTCCCCCTTATCGAGGTGCTGGACGGTATGCGCTTTGCCGGCGGAATGCGGGTCGTGCGTCACCATGATGATGGTCTTGCCCAGCTCGCGGTTCAATTGGTCCATCATGTTCAGGATTTCCTCCGCCGACACGCGATCCAAATCGCCGGTGGGCTCGTCGGCAACCAGAATGGTGGGATCGGTAATGATGGCGCGCGCGATCGCTACGCGCTGCTGCTGCCCGCCCGACAGCTCCGATGGAAAATGCTCCATCCGGTCGGCGAGTCCGACCATCGCGAGCGCGGCAGTCACGTGCTCGTCGCGTTCGCGCGACGACAAATCAGTCAGCAGCAGCGGCAGTTCGACGTTCTCGAATGCAGTCAGTACCGGCATCAGATTGTAGAACTGGAAAATGAATCCGACGTTGTCGGCACGCCATGCCGCCAGGTCGGCTTCGCCAAGCGCGGTTATGTCGATACCGCCGACGCGCAGAATTCCGCTGTCGGGTTTGTCGATGCCCGCAATCAGATTGAGCAGCGTGCTCTTGCCCGAGCCGGATGGCCCCATCAGCGCCACGTAATCGCCGGCGGCAATATCGAACGTGATATTGGTCAGGACCGGCACGACCTGGCCGCCGCGGCGATACGACTTGACCAGGTTCTTGATTTCTACGACAGGCTCAGACATCGAGGCTCACCGCTGCTGGCGCGAACAGCGCCCGTGCGTAGTGCCGGGGCGCGCCCCGCTTCATTTTGCCGACAGCGCAATCGGCGCGCCATCGTGCAGTTTTTCCGAAGGCCGCATGACGACGCGGTCGCCGGCCGCCACGCCCGACTTGATCTCCACCATTTCGCCGATCTTGGCCCCGGTCTCGATTGCCACCTGGGAGACCTTGTCGCCCTTGATGACGAACACGACGCTCTTGCCGTCGCGCTGCACGATCGCCGCTGGCTGCAGGACCGTGCGCGCGGTGCGCTCGCCTTCCGGCATTTCCTGCGACAAAAACGACACCTTGGCGCTCATCTCCGGGAGGATGCGCGGATCGAGCTCGGTGAATTTGATTTTCGCCATGACGGTGGCCTTCGCGCGATCGACCGTCGGCACCATGCGCAGCAGGCGGCCGCGAAAGCGCACGCCCGGCAGCGCATCGAGCTGAATTTCGCACGGCTGGTTGGGCTGGATTTTTTCGAGATTGGATTCCGACACGTCGGCCTCGACCTCGAGCGTCGACATGTCCGCCATCGTCACGACCGCGGCCTGCGAGCCGAGTGCGGACGAAAAAGGCGTAATCACGTCGCCGACGTTGGCGTTTTTCGTCAGCACGACGCCTTCGAATGGCGCGCGAATCAGCGTCTGCTCGACGCCGACTTCCGTCGCGCGGAAATTTGCCTGCGCGACCGCAATCGACGCCCGATATCCGGCGATCGCCGACTTCGCCTTTTCGAAGCGCGAAATCGCCGCGTCATGCGCGGCCTGGGACACGAAGTTCTTGGCCAGCAAATCGCGCGAGCGGTTGAAATTGCGCTCGGCCTCGTTCAACTCAGCCTGGCCCTGCTCGAGATTGGCCTGCGCGAGCTTGATGTTGGCGGCGGCCTGCTCCTTGGTCGCGGTCACATCGCGGCTTTCGAGCCGCGCGAGCACTTCGCCCTCCTTGACCCGCGAGCCTTCGCGCACGCCCAGCCATTCGAGGCGCCCGGTGGCTTTCGACGCGACCGCGGCCTTGCGTTGCGCGACGACGTAGCCCGTCGCGTTGAGCAAAGCGAACGATTGCGACGGATAAGCCATCGATACGCTCACGGGCTCGACGGGAATGGGCGCGGTCATGCTGCGGAAAACCAGTGCCGCGGCGATTGCCAGTATGACCAAAACGACGACCAGCCACGTCCGCCGCCGCCGGCGCGGCGCGCCAGCAACCGGCGCTGCCGCGCGATTGATTTTGAGCCGGGATATGTCGGAGTCTGCCATGGTGTGTTCTGCGGGAGCGCGCCGGGAACCCGGCCAACGCGTAGAATTAAGCGACTTAATTTTATCAGGAGACTGCAGTGACCGCTGCGCTACCTACGACCAAACCGGTGTTCGACTGGACCGATCCGCTGCGGCTCGACGAGCAATTGAGCGAAGACGAGCGCATGGTACGCGACTCCGCGCACGCGTATTGCCAGGAAAAGCTCATGCCGCGCGTATTGGAGGCAAACCGGCATGAAAAGTTCGATCGCGCGATCATGACCGAGATGGGCGCGCTGGGATTCCTCGGCCCGACGCTCGAAGGCTACGGCTGCGCCGGCGTCAATCACGTGTCCTACGGCCTCATTTCGCGCGAAGTCGAGCGCGTCGATTCCGGTTACCGGTCCGCCATGAGCGTGCAGTCGAGTCTCGTGATGTACCCGATTTACACCTTTGGCAGCGACGCGCAGAAAGAAAAATATCTGCCGCGGCTGGCATCCGGCGAATGGATCGGCTGCTTCGGCTTGACGGAACCCAACCACGGCTCCGATCCCGGCGGGATGCTCACGCGTGCGAGCAAAGCCGATGGCGGTTTTATTCTCAACGGCTCGAAAATGTGGATCACTAACGCGCCGATCGCCGATGTGTTTATGGTGTGGGCAAAGAATGACGAAGGCATGATCCAGGGATTCGTGCTCGAACGCGGAATGAAAGGATTGACGACGCCGAAAATCGACGGCAAGTTCAGCTTGCGCGCATCGATCACCGGGGAAATCGTGATGGACGGCGTATTCGTGCCCGCGGAAAACCGCCTGCCCGGAGTCGCGGGACTCAAGGGGCCGCTGTCCTGCCTCAACAAAGCGCGTTATGGCATCGCGTGGGGCGCGCTCGGCGCGGCCGAGTTCTGCTGGCACGCGGCGCGCAATTACACGCTGGACCGCAAGCAGTTCGGCCGTCCGCTCGCCGCCAACCAGCTAGTCCAGCTGAAGCTCGCCAACATGCAAACCGATATCACGCTGGGCCTGCAGGCAGTCCTGCGGGTGGCGCGCCTGATGGACGAAGGGCGCGCGGCGCCGGAAATGATCTCGCTCGTCAAGCGCAACAACTGCGGCAAGGCGCTCGATATCGCGCGGACCGCGCGCGACATGCATGGCGGCAATGGAATTTCCGATGAGTTTCATGTGATCCGCCACGTGATGAACCTCGAAGCGGTCAACACCTACGAAGGCACGCACGATATACACGCGCTGACGTTGGGCCGCGCGATCACCGGTATTTCCGCGTTCAGCTAAATCCGCGCTACAGCTCTACCCCGGCGCAGAAGTTGCCGAGGTCCGGCACCGCCTCTATCTGCATGCACGCATCGTAAACACGTCGTGCATCGGCCTCGCCCCACACCGGCGTGGCGAGCTGATCGAACTTTTTCCTGATCTCCGCGGGCGCATGCGGGTTACCCGGCTCGCCCTTGGTAATTTCGCAGCGTCCTCGCAGTAACGTGCCGTCTTTGCACACGATGTCGAGCTCCACCAGCTGTTTCGCATGAAATGCGGCGGTGTATTCCGGCACTTCGCTCACTTCCACGCGTGCCGCCAGTTCCATGATCGCCTTGTCGGCGAATGCCGGCGCGCCAAAAACGTCGAGATCGGCGCGGCCGTGCGCGATGATCGTCGCGATCGAAAACGGCACCGAGAAGCGCGTGCCGAACAAATTCTTCGGCCGTTTTTCCCCGAGAAAAGCGACCATCTTGTACGCGCGCACGTCGATGCGTTCGATCGCCGCCGGCGCAATGCGGCCGCCGGGTGCGTGGCGCAGCGCATCGAGCACCGCGTCGATCGCGGAATGGACATAGCGGCCGCTCGGATAAAGCTTGATGTAGCCCTGCGTAAGCGTCCAGTCGGACCCGAGGCCGGCGACGACTTGCGCAGGCTTGAAATCGTCGGCCAGCAATTGACCGTACGTCACGCTCGGCGCATCGACCGGGCCGGTGAAGCCTGCCTGCACCAGGCGCACCGCCATCTGGCCGGTGAAATTGCCGTGACCCGCATAATAATTGCGCACCGTCGCGCCGTCGCGCATGGTTTGGCGGTTGCCGCCCATCGGCGTCGACGCGGCGATATTGATAGCCGTGCGCATTTGCGCCTGATCGAAACCGCATAGCCTGCCGACCGCGACGGCGGCGCCGATTACGCCGTACGTGCCGTGCGGCTGAACGATCGTCTTCATCCGGTAAGCGCCGCCGATGCGGCCGCAGATCTCATAGCCAAGCGCGACTGCCGCGAGAAAGTCGGTGCCTGATGAGCCGTGCTCCTGGGCGTGTGCCAGCGCAGCCGGAATTACATGCACGCCGGGGTGACCATTGGTGTCGAAATTTCCCTCGTCGAGCTCCAGCCATACCCCTGCCGTGGCGTTGAGCATCGCGGCGTCGAGCGGATTGCAGCGCTTGCCAGTGCCGATGACCGTCGAACGGCCCGACGCCACGCGCGGCACTTGATTCGCCACGAGCGCCTGCATTTCAGGTTCCTGCATCCCCGCCCCGATTACCGCGAGCAAGTCGGCGAGGATGACCTTGGAGCGTTCGCGAACCGCTTGCGGAATGTCTGCATACGAGGTTTCGCACGCGAAGCGGCTGAGGGAGTCGAGATAGTCAGCGGTGGCAGTCATTTACGAGCTCAGCGAAGGGGGTAGCTGGAAGATAACCGATGCGTATCGGTTTCTTCGCGGCGATAGGTGATTTCCATCTTAGTGCGATGCAAAATTACGTTTATCGGCTCCTTGAAAAACGCTGGCGAGACCATATTTAAACCTATGATTACATTTTCTTTACACGCCGATGTCATTTGGGCATAATTCTATGTGCAATTGCAACATAACTGATGGATAAATGATGCTTGGATTTGGACTTTCGCCGGCCACGATGACACCCGAATTCGGGAATGCGCTGATCGTCATAGACGCGATCGCGCTGGTCCTGTTCGTCGTCATCGTGTACTCCGCGAAAATCGCCGCCGGCTCGAGCCGCATGTCCAAAATGCTCGGCGCCTCGCTGCTGGCTGAGCGCTTCAGGTTGTGGCGCGCGGCGCATAAGGGCCGCTAGCCCGCGCCGTTGCCGCTGGAATCCCCCGCCCACTGCGTGGCGCGGGCAAGCCCCCTGCTCCACCCCGCCAAAAGCCGCGCCGCCTCTGCGCGCGGCATCAACGGTTCGAATATACGATCCGTTTGCCATTGCGCGGCAATTTCACCGGCATCTTTCCAGTAACCGACGGCGAGCCCCGCGAGATAGGCCGCGCCCAATGCGGTCGTTTCGAAAACTTTCGGCCGCACCACGCGCACGCCGAGCACATCGGCCTGAAATTGCATCAGCAAATCGTTCTGCGTCGCGCCGCCATCGACGCGCAGTTCGCGCAAGCTGATGCCGGCATCCGCCTCCATGGCGCGCAGCACATCAGCCGTTTGATAGGCAATGCTTTCCAGCGCCGCGCGTGCGATGTGCGCTGCGCCGGTGCCGCGCGTGAGTCCGACTATCGTGCCGCGCGCGTAGGGATCCCAGTGCGGACTGCCGAGCCCCGCGAACGCGGGCACGAAATAAACGCCGCCGTTGTCAGGAACGCTCGCCGCCAGCGCTTCGACTTCGGCCGCCGTCCTGATGATGCCGAGGCTATCGCGCAGCCATTGCACCGCGGCGCCGGCAATGAACACACTGCCTTCGAGCGCATAGTCGTCTTTGCCGCCGATGCGCCACGCGGTCGTTGTCAGCAGCTTGCTGCGCGACTGCACCGGCTTCGCGCCGGTGTGCATGAGCATGAAGCAGCCGGTGCCGTAGGTGTTCTTGACCATGCCCGGGGTCACGCAGCGCTGCCCGAACAAAGCCGCCTGCTGATCGCCCGCGATGCCCGCGATCGGGATGCGCGCAGCCAGCAGGTCGCCGGCGGTTTCCGCGATCACGCCGCTCGACGCGACCACCTGCGGCAGCACCGCGCGCGGGACGTCCAGCGCGGCGAGCAGCTCGTCGTCCCAGTCGCCGGTGTGGATATTGAAAAGCAGCGTGCGCGACGCGTTGCTGGCGTCCGTGACGTGGGATGCGCCGCCCGATAATTTCCAGACCAGCCAGCTGTCGATCGTGCCGAACGCGAGTTCGCCCGCTTGCGCCAGCGCGCGCGCGCCGGCGACATTGTCGAGTATCCAGCGCAGCTTCGTCCCGGCGAAATACGCGTCCAGCACGAGACCGGTCTTCGCGGTGAAAAACGGCTCCAGGCCGCGCGCTTTCAACTCATCGCAAAGACCTGCCGTGCGCCGGTCCTGCCACACGATCGCGTTGCATACGGGCTTGCCGGTGGCGCGGTTCCATACGACCGTCGTCTCGCGCTGATTGGTAATGCCGATGGCGGCGACATCGCGCGCGGCGATTCCGGCCCGTGCGATGGCTTCGGTTGCCACGCCCATCTGGGTTACCCAGATTTCGTTCGCGTCGTGCTCGACCCATCCCGGCTGCGGGAATATCTGGCGAAACTCTTTTTGCGCAACCGCCTTGATCGCGCCGCCCCGGTCGAACACGATGGCGCGCGAACTGGTCGTGCCCTGATCGAGCGCGAGGATAACGCTCACGCGCGCGCTTCCCGCACGAGTGACGGATGATCCGTGATCAAACCGGCGAGGCCTAGCTCCATGCACACCCGGTGCTCGGCCGGTGTGACGGCGCCGTACACGCTGTTGCCCCATCCGCTCGACGAAACGCTGTCAAGTATGGCGGCGTCGATGACGTTGTAATCCCACACGACCAGTTTGATCCGCGGCCGGCTCCCGCAAGCAGCGATGAGGGCGCCGACATCGAGCGGGCGATGCGCGATCAGCAGGCCGCAATCGATCGCGAACTCGTCCGCGCACGATCTCACGACATCGTGACGGAACGACGTGACCAGCAGCCGCCGCGAGTGCTGAAATTGCGCCAGTACTCGCGCCGTGGCGGGCCAGGCATCCGGGGGTTTTTATTTCGACATTCCAGATGACGTCCGCAAACGCGTCTAGAATTTCGGGCAGGATGGGAACCGGATGCCCGACGTCCTCTTCGAGCTCCCGCCGGGTAATTTCGGCGACGGCGCGCCCGCGCGGCGTCACCCGGTCGTGCATGATGACCGGCAGGCCGTCCTTGCTCAATCTGACATCCGTTTCGATGCCATCGACGCCGAAGTCCTGCGCGGCGGCAAAGGCCCCGAGCGTGTTTTCGGGGGCTTGCGCGTGGTACCCGCGGTGGGCGAAAAGCAGCATGGCTGGGCGCAGGATTGGACCGACCGATAATAATCGAATCCGCGCAGCGGCGGCGTCCAGGTCTATCAGCAACTGCTCCAGCGACGATCGCGGCGGGTTCGAAAACGGTCGCTTTCGGGCCTCCCGCGACTTAAGCCAGCTACGCTGAATTAGAGCCAAAGGCCGTGATTATTCGACTGTTTTTCTGGTACGAATTAATGTATTATCACGCCAGCCAGCAATGGTCTGACCGGAGGAGGGTCCGCTCAGGGGAGAACAATATCGTGTTTTACGCTTTCTACGCCGTTGCAATCGTCATACTGGTGTTGCACTTCACGGGCTGGCTCAAGCGCAACAATCTTGAGTGGCTGATGCTGGTGCTCGCCGTGGCCGTATTCCCCGCCGTCATTTTCCTAAAATAATTGCAACTCTCCAGGCACGCCGCCCTGGCGTGCCGCCTAGTACCGCGCAAGCGGACCGCGTTCAAGTCACCCTTAATGACGTTGCCGCCCGAGGCTCGGCCGGCCGACCTCTCAGGCAGGCGCGCCAGCGTCCATTCGCCGTCGCATTTCCGGTATCCCTTCAGGTACTTGGAACTTTCCCGCGTTTGGATTACTCTGTCGGTTAAATGTTAAATTCGGCCGCTCCTGACATGAGTGAAGAATTCCCGCAAATCGTCTCCGACGAAGAATTCGCGCGGATGCTGAGAGAGCGCGACGAGGCTGCGCGCGCCATTCGCCTCGGCCATGACCGTTGGAATGACTCCGCAAGAGCGCCTACCAACCGCCCCAGTGACGGCCTGCCAGAGTCGACAATCGAGCAATTCTTTCCGCAAATTGCGCGCAAGCTCGTGATGGTGTGGCCGTCCGAGGCGTGTGCCGCCTACCTCACCAGCCTGATCGTGACCGAGCGCGAGACGCGGCAGGGTTTCCCGCCTGACGTCATCGACGATCTGCTTATGCTGCACTCGATAAACGACATCATCTTGCGCAACGCCGGAACGCGCTCCACGCTTAATTCCATTTCCGACAAGCTGCCGCCGCACTTTTAGCGGTAAGTCAGCGCTACGCGGGTGCCCGCGGTGCATGCGCCAGCGAAGCGCAAGCGGCGCGATGATTGACATGTCACCGTAGGCTCCCTAGTATTTCAACTGTCGCAAGAGCCTTCCTTGGTCACTCCCCCTGCCAGTCGTTCCCGTGCCGCCGCGCCAGCCATTCCCCTGCTGACCGACCGCGCGTACGAGCGGATCAAGCACGACATCATCACCTGCGCGATTGCCCCGGGCACCGAAATTTCGGAGCCGCAGCTGTGCACGCACTATCGTTTGGGCAAGGCACCGGTGCGCATGGCGCTGATCCGCCTCGCCCACGATGGACTGCTGCGCGCGATACCGCGCCGCGGCTACATGGTCACTCCGATTACGCTGAAAGACATCCAGGACGTGTTCGAACTGCGCCTGATGCTGGAGCCGGCCGCGGCGCGCATGGCGGCGGGCAAAGTCGACGCCCAGCGTCTGCGTGTGCTCGATGAAGCATGCCGGCATGGCTATCAGTCGACCGATATCAAGAGCATCACGCGCTTCCTCGAAGCCAACACGGCGCTGCATGTCGCCATCGCTCAGGCCACCGGGAATTGCCGCCTCGCGGCGATGGTCGCACAGTTGCTCGACCAGATGACGCGCCTGCTCCACTTGGGGCTGGGCCTGCGCAATCGCTCGCAGGAAATGCAGCACGAGCATCGCGCGCTCGTGAAGGCGCTTTCGCGCGGCGACGGCGAGACCGCCGAGCGCATATCGCGCGAGCAGATAGAAGCCGCGCGCAGCATGGTGCTGTCCGCGATCATGACCAGCAATACCGTAATGAACCTCGCCTTGACCAGCGAGCGCGGCTAAAGCTCCGCACATAAGCCCTGTTCACCGCCGTCCAATCCGGAGAACCCGATGAAAGCAGTAGTCTTGAAGCAGCACGGCGCGATCGACAGCCTCGAATACGTGACCGACTTTCCGGATCCCAAGGCGGTCGACGGGCACGTCGTAATCCGCGTCGGTGCGACGTCGTTCAACTACCACGACATCTTCACCGTGCGCGGCATGCCTGGGATCAAAGTGCCGATGCCGATGATCATCGGGCTCGACATCGCCGGGGAAATCCTCGAAGTGGGCGCGGGCGTCGCCGGCTGGAAAGCGGGCGACCGCGTGCTCGTGAACCCGCTCAACAAGCAAAAAGGCCTGATGGGCGAAATGATGCACGGCGGCCTCGCGGAAAAATGCCTGGTCGCGGCCGACCAGTTGATCCGCATGCCGGACGGCGTGAGTTACGAGCAAGCGGCTGCCCTGCCCGTCGCCTACGGCACGGCGCATCGCATGATCGTCACCCACGATACGATCAAGACAAGGCGAGAAAGTGCTGGTGCTCGGCGCGAGCGGCGGTGTCGGCACAGGCTGCGTACTGCTCGCGAAAATGCTCGGCGCGGAAGTCATCGCGTGCGCGAGCAGCGCCGACAAGATTCAGCGTCTTAAGGATCTCGGTGCCGATCACGTGATCAACTACAAAGACACCGATTTCTCGAAATGGGCGATCGAGAAATTCGGCAAGCCGCAGCGCCGCAATTACGAAGGCGGTGTCGATGTCGTCATCAACTTTACGGGCGGCGATACATGGGCGCCGACGCTCAAATGCGTCAAGCGCGGCGGCAAGATCCTGGTCTGCGGCGCGACGGCCGGCTTCGATCCGAAGGAAGATTTGCGCTATATCTGGAGCTTCGAGCTGAAGGTCATCGGGTCGAACAGTTTTTACGATGAGAACCTGAAGGCTCTGATGGACCTCATCGTGCAGGGCAAAATGAAACCCGTAATCGACGAAGTGCTGCCGCTCGCACAAGCCGCGCACGGCCTTAAGTTAATTGAGGATCGCGAAGTATTCGGCAAGGTGATCGTTTGTCCGTGAGCGCGGCCAGGACGGTAACGGCTGACGCCCGCGATTCCGGAACCCGAACCACGCGGCTATCCCGGCAACCTGGGATCGCTGTTTGCTGCGCATGCGGATTCCCAGCGCATAGCCATCATCGATCTGCACGACGCGGCACGCCCGCGCGAAATCAGCTATCGCGCGCTCGACCAGATGTGCAATGCCGTGGCGCGCGGCTGCGCGCGCGCCGGTCTCGTTGCGGGCGACCGGGTCGGCATCCTGTCGCTCAATCGCGTGGAATTCGTCGCGACACTGCTGGGCTGCATGCGCGCCGGCGTCGTCCCGGTGCCCATCAACATCAAGCTCACCGCGGATGCAGTCGCCTTCATACTCGCAGGACGCCGGCGCGAAAATCGTGTTTACGGAACCGGCGCTGCGCAAGCTCTGCCCTGCCGGTTTGCGCATCGTCGTATATGGCGAAGCCGTTGACGATGGCTATGACCGTTTCGTCGATCCGGGCTCCTTCCTTCAATTCGAACCCGCGCCGGATTCCATCGCGGTGCAACCTTACACGTCGGGCTCCACCGGTCGACCGAAGGGCGTGCTGCTCACGCACTACGGGCAGAACTGGAGCCGACAGATACTGGTGTGGTCGCGCCGCACCACACCGGATGACGTAATCCTCGTTGCCGCACCGCTTTACCACAAGAACGCGCTCAACGCGATCAAGCAGGGCCTGACGGCGGGCGCCAAGCTGCCGCTATTGCCGCAGTTCGACGCCGATCGGTACATCGATGCGATCGGCAAGTACCATTGCACCGTCATTTCAGGCGTGCCGACGATGACCTCCATGGTGCTCGCAAAGAAAGACCGGCTCGCGGCGACCGACGTTTCATCGGTGCGCACCGTGATGATGGGCAGCGCGCAGGCGTCACGCCAGATCTTCGACGAGCTGCACCACTATTTTCCGCACGCCGAAGCGCTGGTCGTCTATGGCGTAACCGAAGGTGGGCCCGTGCCGCTGGGTCCGCATCCGCAGGGCAAACCGCGCCCGCAGGGCTCGATCGGCGTGCCGTATGCCGGCACGGAAGCGACAACTGATCGGCGGCGCGACGCCGGACGAAGGCGAGCTGATCCTCAAGAATCCCGGCATCCTGCTCGCGTACCACAACCTGCCCGGCGAAACCGCGAAGCGCATCCGCGATGGCTGGTATCACACCGGCGACATCTGCCGCCGCGACGCCGACGGCTTTTATTATTTCGTCGGCCGCACCGACGACATGTTCGTATCCGGCGGCGAAAACATTTTCCCGATCGAGGTCGAGTCGCTGCTCGAGCGCCATCCCGCCGTGCAGCAGGCGGTCGTGCTGCCGTTCGAGCACGAGCTGAAAGGCCAGGTGCCGTACGCGTTTCGTCGTGCTGCGCGGCGGCTTATCCGCGACCGAAGACGAAATCAAAGCTTTTGCGCTCGCCAATGGCCCGGCGTTCCGCCATCCGCGCCGCGTGTTTTTTCTCGACCGCATGCCGCTCGCCGGCACCAACAAGATCGACCTGCAACGCACTGCGCCGTCTGGCCGAGATGCACGAGTGCAACGCCCATCACCGGAGCGAGCCATGGCTGACGCAATGACCATTGAGAAACTGCAGCAGATCATTTCGCGCGGGCCATTCAACCAGTGGCTCAATTTCACGATCCTGAAAATCGACGCCGCCGGCATCGAGCTCAAAGCGGCGTGGCGCGAGGAATGGGTGGTGAATCCCGATCGCCGCTATACGCACGGCGGCATATTGGCCGCGATCGTCGACGTCGCCGCCGATTATGCGATTGCGGCGCAACTCGGACGGCCGGTGCCGACCATCGATATCCGCGTCGATTATCACAAGGCCGCCATGCCCGGCGACCTGACCGCCAAAGCGAAAATCGTGCGCAGCGGCAGCCAGTATTCGACCGCTGAAGCCTACGTTTACGACCAGGAAGGCGCGCTCGTGGCGAGCGGGCGCGGCACGTACTTCACCGCGCCGCCCAAGGCCTGAACGCGCGTAACCGGCAATGGCTGACTTCACCGGCATCAAACCGCCGCGCGCAACGCCGCGCCGCATCCGCTACGACCTCCTGGTCCAGCGGCTCGCGCTGCTCGGCCTCGTCATCGGCGTGTGGTGGGTCTATTCGCTCGGTGAACCGCATTTCAAGTTTCCGGGACCGCCGCGCGTTTACGAAGCATTCAAGGTAATCCTCGGCAACGGCGACCTGTGGCGCAACCTCGCCATCACGCTCGAACGCGTTTCGATCGGCTTCGTGCTGGCAACGATCGTCAGCGTGCCGTTCGGCATCATGTTCGGCGCGGTGCGCCGCCTCGGCGAATTCTTCGAGCCGGTGCTGCCGGTGCTGAATACCGTGTCGTCGGCGATCTGGGCGATCTTCGCCATCATCTGGTTCGGCATCTCCGAGCAAACCATCATCTTCGTGGTTTTCATGACCGCGATGCCGCTCATCATCACCAACGTGTGGCAGGGCACGCGCAGCGTCAACGCCGACTTCATCGAGCTCGCACACACCTTGCGCATGCCCGCGTGGAAGGTGATGTTGAAAATCTACCTGCCGACGATCATGCCGTATTTCTTTTCCGGCGCGCGGCTCGCTTTCGGTTTCGGCTGGCGCGTGAGCCTCGTGGCCGAGACGCTGGGCGCGTCGAGCGGTGTCGGGCTACCGGCTGCGCCAGGCCGCCGACCTGATCCAGACCGACCAGGTGTTCGCGTGGACAATCACCATGATCGCGATGATGGCCACGCTCGAAATGGGCGTGTTGAAACCGCTCGAGAACCACATGTTCCGCTGGCGCAAAGAAGCGGAACAGCAATGAGGCCCGCAACGATCGACATCAACCTCTCGATGGAAAGAACATGAAAGACGAAAAATTCCGCGGATTTCTCGAGCGCCTGCGCGGCGAACGCGAGCTGACCGACATCAGGCAGCCGGTGGACATCCGGCATATCGCGACGCTCGTCGACCAGTCCGAGCAGGCGCTGTTCTTTCACAACGTGATCGGCTACTCGACATGCCGGTCGTATCGGGCATCATCCGCACGCAAAAGCGCGCTGTGCTCGGCATGGGCGTGTCGAGCTACGGCGAAATTGAAGCGACGTCTCGAGCAGCGGCATCACGAAGCCGATTGCCCCGCGCTACGTCGAGACCGCGCCGCACAAGCAGGTGATACAGCTCGGCGACGACGTCGATCTCTTCAAGCTGCCGGTGCCGATGTCGTCGATCTACGACGGCGGGCCGATGATCACCGCGGGCGTCGTGATCGCGAAAGATCCCGAATTCGGCATTAATTCCGGCATGTATCGATTCATGGTGCAGAGAACGAAACCTGACCGGCATCGACATCGTCACGCCGAACAACATGCGGCTCTTCGCGCAGCGCGCGTTCGAAGCAGGCCGGCCGTGTCCGATATCGATTTCGATCGGCACGCACCCGTACGAAATCATGGGCTCGGGTTTTCGCGCACCGCTCGGTGTCGACGAAATGGGCATCGCCGGCGGACTGCGCGGCGCGCCCGTCGAGCTCGCGACCTGCGAAACCATCGACATGCCGTGCATCGCCGATGCGGAAATCGTGCTCGAAGCCGAAATCCTGCCGACCGGCTGGGTCTATCCCGAAGGCCGCTTCGGCGAATTCACGCGCCTGATGGGCGGTCTGCACTGGAACCCGCTGGTCCGCGTCAAGGCGATTACGATGCGGCGCGACGCGATTTACTACGCGCTGCACATGCCGTGGGAAAACACCTGGCTCGCAGCGCCGACCCGCTACACCGCGATCCGCCGCGCGCTGCGCACCGCCGGCGTCCAAGTCAAGGACATCAACGTGACGCTCGGCGGCTGCGCGTTCTGGCACGCGGTGATCTCGATCAAAAAGCAATCGGGCGAAGGCAAGAACGCGCTGCTCGCTGCATTGTCCGTGATGGACCTGAAGCACGTGGTCGTGGTCGACGACGACATCGACGTGTGGAATGCGATGGACGTCGAATGGGCGATCGCCACCCGTGTGCAGGGCGACCGCGACGTCATCGTGATTCCCGGCGCGCGCGCCAAGCCGCTCGACCCGAGCCTCGCGGTAATGCCACCCGGCGTGGTGCCGACCGGCGCGAAGGTCGGTATCGACGCGACGATCGGCGAAGGCATCCCGCAGGAGCGCTTCGAGCGCATCGCTTATGCGTATGCGGACCGCGCGAAAATCGCCGACTACATCGCGGGCAAAGCCGACGCGGTGCCGTCCACCGTTAACGCAGGCGCCGTGCAAATCGACGCCGCGTCCGCCAAAATCTGACGCTGATCGAAAAGACGCCGCTGTACTATCAGGACGTGGCCGCGCAGCTCGCCGACTACGACTTCCAGACTGTCGCGCGAGCGCTGGGCAAGCTGCATTCGGAAGAAAAACTGTGGCAGGACCCGCGCGGACGCCTGTGCCTGCGCGGTTCCGCGTTCGCCGCGCGGCGCCGGTCAAATCGCATGAGCGGCGCCACCACCACCCCGGCGCCACCTCGCGCGCGACGAGTGCGCTGCCGCGGCGCGATAACGCTCAATGCGATCAGCAAGTGGTTCGATACCGTGGATGGCGGTCCGCTCACCGTGCTCGCAGAATATCGACCTGGCGATCTCCGCGCACTCCATCTTCGCGATTCTCGGCGCATCGGGATGCGGCAAAAGCACGCTGCTGAACATCATCTCGGGCATCCTGACGCCGGACCGCGGGAACGTCTGTTTTGGCGGTGTGCCGGCGCGCGACTTCACCGACTGGCGCAGCATCAGCTATATGTTCCAGGAAGATCGCCTACTGCCGTGGCGCACCGCGCTCGCCAACATCGAGTTCAGCCTCGAAGCAGGCGATATGCCGCGGGCCGAGCGACGCGGCGCGCGCTCGATGCCCTGAATCTGGTCAAGCTGGCGGGTTCGAGGAAGCGTTTCCGCATCAACTCTCGGGCGGCATGCGTTCGCGTGTCGCGCTCGCGCGCAGTCTCGTCACCGACCCGCGCATCCTGCTGATGGACGAGCCGTTCTCGCGGCTCGACGCGCAGACGCGCGCGCAAATGCACGACGAGCTGCTTGAATATCCATGCCCTGAAGCACATGACCATCGTCTTCGTCACCCACGACGTCGAGGAGGCGGTTGTACTCGCCGATGAAGTGATGGTGATGGCGCCGCGTCCCGGGCGGGTGCGCGAAAGCGTGCCGATTGAGTGCTCGCGGCCGCGCGATTCGACCCACCCGCAGGCCATCGAGTACATACGAGCGTCTGCGCGCGCTAATCTGAGCAACGCCGCCCCGGCTTTATGGTAATTTCCATCACTCGGCGCGCGCGCCTCCGCACTACCTCACAAACTGCCCGGAGCTCACCGTGAAATCTCTGTTCCTGTCACGCTTCTTGCTGGGCTTCTTCTGCGTCGCCGGCTACGTTCGCCAATGTCGCGCTGGCGCAGAAAATCAAGGTCGGTTACTGGAGCAGCGGCTTGAGCCTGGGCCTGGGTGCGGTCCTCGAGTCGGACAAGTTCCTCGAGAAGGAAGGCCTCGACGTCGAATGGGTCAAGTTCTCCGACGTCAATCACCGATGCGTGCGATGGCTCTCCACACCATCGACGTGGCAATTGCCGCGCCATCGGCCGGCGCGATGGCCGTCATCGCCGAAGGTGCTGCCGATCAAGATCATGCTCAATACTCACATCGCCGAAGTCGTATTTCGTGGTGCTCGACGAATCGCCGATCAAGTCGCTCGCCGACATCAAAGGCAAGAAGATCGGCATGTCGCCGCCGGGCAGTGCGACCCATTCGCTTCGGCCGCGCTGCTCGAATTGAACTACGGCCTCAAACTCGCCGACTACACTGTGGTGCCCGGCACCGAAGCGCTGCTCGCGCAGTTTCTGATTCAGAAGCAAATCGACGTCGCCGCAGTACGTTCGACGACCGTCGCGCAGATGAATGAGCTAAAGCTGCGTCGGCTCGGCACTTCCAGCGAAGAATGGAAAAAGCTCACCAAGTCGGCAACGCCGTCCTATCGGCCGTGACGATCGTGCACAACGACTACCTTGCGAAAAATCCGGACGCAGTCGTGAAGTTCATCGCGGCACTGCGCAAAGTCATTGAGTTCGGCTCGAAGAACAAGCAGGCAGGTCGCCGAGGTGCTGCAGAAGGCGGCGAACATGGCCGCCGACGACGCCAAGCGTATGCGCGGTTGTGGGACAATATTTACATGGCCGCATTCGAGCCGCCGACATCGCGACCTGAAGCGCAGAACGACATCTTCAAATCCGCGCGGCTCGCTGAAGCAAGACCCGTGTCGAGAGCGGCTTCGCCACCGATGCCTATCAGCGGTCGAAGAAACTCAAGTAAGCAGGCGCTGAAGTGCGGCTATCCGCAGTCAGCAGTGGCGGGCGCAAATTGCGAACCGGGAAAGGATCTGGAGCAAAGGTCACAACGTAATGGCATATCCTCGATCCGATCCCCGCGCGTCATGCTGGGCTATTCTCGCTGGCCGCCTTCGCGGCGTCCGCAACGGCAGCCGGCTATCCCGAGCGCCCTATCCGCTTCGTCGTTCCGTTCGCTGCGGGCGGCACCTCCGATATCATCGGCCGCATCCTGTCGGCCCGCATGCAGGACTCGCTTGGCCAATCGCTGGTCGTGGACAACCGCGGCGGCGCCGGCGGCTCGATCGGCACCGATATCGTCGCGAAGGCCAATCCCGACGGCTATACGCTGGTGCTGGGCAGCAACGGCACGCATGCGATCGTGCCGTATCTGTACAAGAACCTGCCCTACGATCCGATCAAGGATTTCACCGCCGGTCAGCATGGTCGTAATCACGCCGACGGTATTGGCGGTGACGCCGGACGTGCCGGTCAGGTCGGTCAAAGAGTTGATCGCGCTGGCGAAGTCGAAGCCCGGGGCGCTCGCGTACGGCTCGTCGGGCGTGGGCAGCACGACGCACATCGCGGGCGAGATGCTCGCTTCGATGGCCGGCATCCAGTTGAATCACGTGCCGTACAAGAGCGCGTCAGCCGCCTATCCCGACGTGTTTTCGGGCCGCGTTGCGCTGATCTTCGATACCGCGCTGTCGATGCTGCAGCATATCAAGGCCGAACGCGTGCGTCCGCTCGCCGTGACGACGCCCGCGCGCGCGAGCATCCTGCCGAACCTGCCGACGATCAGCGAGGCCGGCGTTCCGGGCTACGCGATCACGCTGTGGATCGCCATCTATGCACCGGCCGGCACGCCGGCGCCGATCGTCGCGCGGCTGAACAAGGAGATAGCGCACGCGCTGAACCTGCCGGCGGTGCGCGAGCAGATGACGCTGCAGGGGGCGGAGATTGCGGTCGGCTCGCCGGCGGATCTGCTCGCGGCGACGAAGAGCGATCTCAAGAAAATGGGCGAGCTCGTCAAGGCCGCCAAGATCGTCGCGCAGTAATCCGGTGCAGACCATGATCAGCGCGATTTGGGAGAACCCATCATGACCCAGGTTATTTCGACCCGCGCGCTGCCCGAACTGCTGCAGTGGCCTGACGAAGGTATCGCGCGCGTGCCCATGCACGTCTTTACCGACCCGGAAATTTACGCGTGGGAGCAGGACCTGATATTTCGCGGCCCGACGTGGAGCTTTCTGTGCCTCGACGTCGAAATCCCCGCGGCCGGCGATTACATCACGACGCGCATCGGCGACAGCCCGATCATCGCCGTGCGCCGGCCCGACGGCGGCATCAACGCGCTGGTAAACCGGTGCGTGCACAAAGGCTCCATCATTTGCCATCAGCCGAAGGGCAAGCGCGAACGCGCGCACAACTTCGTGTGCCCGTACCACAACTGGATTTACGATTTCGACGGCAACCTGACGAGCATCGCGTTCGAACAAGGCATTCAGCAGAAAGGCGGAATGCCGGCCGACTTCGACAAGACTCAGCACAAGTTGACGCGGCTGCGTGTCGAGACCATCAACGGGCTCGTCTTCGGCACGTTCTCGGATGAAACGCCGCCGCTCAAGGACTACCTTGGCCCGGTGATGGTCGAGCACATCGAGCGCACGCTGCACGGCAAAGTCAAAATTCTCGGCCGCTACAGCCAGTTCATGCACAACAACTGGAAACTCTACGTCGAGAACAGCCGCGACAACTATCATCCGAGCCTGCTGCACGCGTTTTTCTCGACGTTCAAGCTGAACCGGCTGTCGGCCGAAGGCGGCACGCGCCAGGACGACAAGAGCTGGCACCACATCACCTTCACCAAGCGCTACACCGACAAAGGCGACGCGGCCTACGACTCGGGCATGCTGCGCGCGCAAAAAACGGACTATGGCTTGAAGGACCCGTCGCTGATCGACCAATGGATGGAGTTTCCCGATCAGATCACCAATTCGATCCAGAGCATATTTCCGGGCTTCGTGCTGCAGCAGGTGCTGAATTCGCTTGGCACGCGGCAGGTCATCACGCACGGCGTCGATAAGTGCGAGCTCGTGTGGACCATGGTCGGGCTGGAAGGCGATACCGAGGAGCAGACTCTGGTACGCGGCAAGCAGTCGAATCTGGTCGGGCCCGCAGGATTGGTTTCGATGGAGGACGGCGCGATCGGCGGTTTCGTCCAGAAGGGCATCGCGGGCGACCTCGACAAGCGCGCGATCCTCGAGATGGGCGGCATCGGCGTCGGCGGCATGCCGACGCGCGCCACCGAGACCTCGGTGCGCGGCTTCTGGAAAGTCTATCGCGAGCTGCTCGATGTCTGATTCGGTGGTCGCCGCCCGCGATATCGAGGTGCCCCTCGCCGCGAAGGCCGCGATTGCGCGGCTGATGGCGCAGTACGCGCATGCAATCGACAACGACGAGCTCGAGCGCTGGCCGCAGTTCTTCACCGCCCAAGGCACGTATCAGATCATTCCGCGCACGGCCTACGAGCAGGGCCATCCGGTCGGCGTCTGGTATTGCGACAACCGCGACATGCTGGAAGACCGCGTGAGGTCCCTGCGCGAAATCAATGTCTACGAGCCGCACGTCTACCGCCACGTCATCGGGCCGACCGAAATTCTTGAATTCTCCGGCGGCGTCTATCGCGCGCAAACGAGCTACATCGTCGTGCGCACCATGCACGACGGCGAAATGACGGTATTCAGCGCCGGCCGCTACGTCGACGAAATCGTGCTCGAAACGGATGCTCGCGCTTTTGCAAAAACGCCTCGTCGTTACTGACTCGGCCCGCTTCGATACCCTGGTCGTCATTCCAATCTGAGATTCCAATGCCAAAATCCACCCCGGCGAAAGCACAAAAATTCCACCTCCATATCGAAAACGGCCATAAGCGCCAGTGGATATTCAAGCTGACCGACGAGATTTACGCCGCGGCGGCGAAACGCCATCCGGCGCTCGCCAGGCGCATCACGGTCACCAACGGCTGGGACGGCGACATTATCGAAAAGGCATTGGCCACCGCCGATTTCATGATCAACAACAGTCCGCCGCGCGATCGACTGCGCGAACGTGCGCCGCGCCTGAAATGGATACAGACCACGGGTGCCGGCATCGACTCTTTGCTGCCGCTCGACTGGCTGCCCGCCGACATCAAGCTCACCAACAACAGCGGTGCGCACGGCGACAAAGCCGAGGACTGCTGTACGATGGCATTGCTGATGCTGCAAACGCGCATGGCTGAAGTATTCGCCAATCAGCACGCCAAAACCTGGGAACCGATATTCACCGAGCCGATTGCAGGCAAAACCGCGTTGGTGATCGGTTTCGGCGATCTGGGCAGCGCGGCAGGCCGCGCCGCGAAGAAGCTCGGCCTCAAAGTCATTGCTGTCACGCGCACCGGCAAAGCGGGCAAGCCCGCGGACGCCGCATACAAAACATCCCGCCTCGACAGCGTGTTGCCGAAAGCGGATTTCGTGATCGTCACCACGCCCTTGACACCGGAAACGCGCGGGCTCATCAGCCGCGCGCGGCTGGACCTCATGAAGCGGACTGCCGGCCTCATCAACATCGGACGCTCGCCGATTGTCGACTACGACGCCTTGCGCGAAAAACTCGATCAAGGCGAACTCGCGGGCGCCGTGCTCGACGTGCACAGCCCGGAGCCGCTACCCGCCGATTCGCCCCTGTGGACAACGCGCAACCTCGTCATTACCCCGCACAACTCGTGCGACGATCCGCGTTACATGCATTTTCTGTGCGACGACTGGTTCGCGAACCTTGCACGCTTTCTCGCCGGCAAGCCGCTCACCAACCTGGTCGACCGCAAAGCTGGGTATTAACTTGTCCGCGCCGATCTTCCACATGATAGACGGCGCCCCGGACCCGGTGGCGCCCTTCAGTCACGCCGTGGAGCAGGACGGCTGGGTGTTCGTCACCGGGCAAATGCCGTTCACCGGCACCGCCAATGACTCGCCCTACCCCGACGGCATCGAAGCGCAAACGCGTCAGGTGATGGAGAACCTGCAAAACGTGCTCGCCGGCTGCAACCTCGCGTTGGAGCACGTCGTGTCGGCACGCATTTTTCTCACCCATTTCAAGGAAGACTACGAACGCATGAACAAGGTCTACGCCGAGTACTTCCCCGCCGGCCGCCGCCCCGCCCGCACCTGTGTCGGCGTAAGCGGACTCGCGCGCGACGCGCGCGTCGAAATCGATTTCATCGCGCGCCGGCCGTGAGAGCAGAACTTCCGTGACGCCATCCGCATTCGCCAAGCTCGCCGCCGCCCAGGCGCCTAAACCCGGCAAGCTGACGCTCGATCACGTCGCGCATTTCGTGCCGCACATGGACATCGCGGCGCCCGCGCTCGAGAAGCTCGGCTTCACGCTGACGCCGTTCTCCGCGCAATCGCATCGGCTCGAGCCCGGCGGTCCGCTGCTGCCAGCCGGCACCGGCAACCGCTGCATCATGTTGAAGCGTGGCTACCTCGAATGCCTCGCGCCGACCGGCGACACGCCGGTGGCGAATCAATTGCGCACGGCAATTCAACGCTACGTCGGCGTGCACTCCATCATCTTCGGCACCGGCGCCGCCGACGCCGATCATGCGCGGCTCGCGCGCGAAGGGTTCTCGCCGCTCGAGCCGATCGCGCTGCAGCGCCAGCTCATGACCCAGGACGGCGAGCATACTGCGCGCTTCACCGTGGTGCGCGTCGCCCCGGGCACCATGCCCGAAGGCCGCATCCAGTATTGCCAGCACCATACGCCGGAATTCGTCTGGCAGCCGCAATGGGTGCAGCACGCCAACCGCGCCACCGCGCTGACCGCCGTCATACTCTGCATGGACGACCCCGCAGAAGCGGCGGCGCGTTACGGGCGTTTCACAGGCCTCAAGGCGATCGGCGAAGGCGATCGCTGGCATATCGATACGGCGCGCGGCCGCGTGTTATTCAAATCCCCCGCGGTGATCCGCCGCGTGTTCAACATCGAGCCCGCGACGCTGCCATGGATCATGGGCTATGCGCTGGCGAGCAACAACATGGAAGTCACGCGCAAGCTCATCGCCGCGACCGGCTTCGCGCACGGCGCGCTCGACGCCGAGCGGTTCTACGTCGTGCCGCCTGCCGGCGTGGGCGGCATCATCGTTTTCGAGCCGGCGAAAAGCGCCGGGCTCGAATTCGGCGCGCCGGCCGCCTAAGGCCTAAGTTACATTTCAAGTTTTAGATAATGACGACAACCCATAAAAATCAATTCGACGAATCATTCGATGTCATCGTCGCCGGCTTCGGCCTCGCCGGCGGCATCGCCGCCTTAACTGCCGCGCAGGCCGGCGCCAAAACGCTGCTGATCGAAAAATCGCCGGTGCCAGGCGGCCTGTCGATCTGCTCGTACGGCGCAGTGCGCAGTGCGCGCGATCCGGACCAGGCTTTCCTTTATCTGAAAACCACCAACGACGGGCGCACGCCGGACGACGTGCTGCGCGTGCTCGCCACCGGCATGTGCGGGCTCGAGGCCTACGTGCGCGAGCTCGGCAAAATCAACAATGCGGTCATCGCCAATTCGGTGGAGGAAAACGCGCTGCGCGAGAAAAGCGGCGATCCCTACCGCCGCCAGATTCGCGCGAATTATCCGCTGCCCGGCACCGACACGTTCTATCACACGACCGTTATCGACGTTCCCGGCTTCGATGCGGGTAAGGATTATCCGTGGGCCAACGGCGCGCCCGGCGGCCCGAAGCTCTTCAAGATCGTGCACGACCACCTGGTGAAGCAAGGCGTCGAGATCCGGCTCGCGACGCCGGCGCTGCAGCTCATCGCCGATCCGGCCACGCGCGAAGTGCGCGGCGTGCGCGTGTCGACCCATGGCGTGCAGCGCAATCTTGAAGCACGCCGCGGTGTCGTGCTCGCCTGCGGCGGCTTCGAAGGCAATGCCGACATGAAAGCCCAGTTTTTCGAAGGCAGGCCCGTGCTCAATGCTGCCGCGCGCATGAACAATGGCGACGGCATCCGCATGGCGCAGCACCTCGGCGCCGAACTGTGGCACATGTGGCACATCCACGGCGCGTACGGTTTCAGGCATACCGATCCGGGTTATCCATACGGGATACGCGTGAAACGCATGCCCGACTGGTTTCCCGGCGAGTCGGACAAGGTCAAGGTCAGGATGGCGTGGATACTCGTCGATCAGGCGGGCAAGCGCTTCATGTCCGAGTACCAGCCGTACACGCAGGACACCGGCGTGCGGCAACTCGGGTACTTCGACGCCGTGACCCAACGCTTCCCGCGCAACCCGTCGTTCCTGGTCTGCGACGAGGAAGGCCGCAAGATGTATCCGCTCGGCAAGGCAACTTCGAACGATGAAGGCATCCGCTACGACTGGAGCGACGACAACCTGAAGGAAGTCGAGCTCGGCATCATCAAGCGTGCCGACACGCTGGCTGGCCTGGCGCGGCTGCTCGGCATCGATGCGGCGGCGTTCGAGCACAGCGTCGCGCGCTGGAACGCGCTGTGCGAGCGCGGCGGCGACGAGGATTTCGCGCGTCCGGCCGGCTCCATGACGCCGATCAACACTCCGCCCTATTACGGCGCACCGGTGTGGGCGACGCTATCGAACACCCAGGGAGGCCCGGTGCACGATGCGGAGCAGCGCATTATCGACGTCTACGGCAAGCCGATCCCGCGCCTCTTTGCAGCCGGCGAACTCGGCAGCTCGTTCGGACACCTGTATCTGTCGGGCGGCAACATCGCCGAATGTTTCGTCACCGGCCGCATCGCGGGCAAAAATGCAGCGGTTCAACGATAGCGCCGCGGCCGCCGGCGCATGAACAAAAAATATCTGGCGGCCTGGCTGCAACGCGCCGCGCCGCCGGATATGCCGCCGGTGCAGCGCCGGCGTACGCTGCTGCGCATGGCATCCGCGCTCGCGGTATCGGCAATCGCCGCGCCGCTGGCATCGTGCGCCACCCGGGCGACGCCGCATTTTGCGTCCGATCCTTACACGCTGGGAATAGCATCGGGCTGCCCGCGTCCCGACAGCGTGGTCCTGTGGACCCGGCTCGCGCCCGCGGCTGAAAGCCTCCCGCCCGAGAACATCGAGGTGACCTGGGAGGTGGCGCGCGACGACAAGTTTCGCGATATCGCACGCCGCGGCACCGCGCTCGCCACGCCGGGGCTCGCGCACAGCGTGCGCGCCGAAGCCACGGGCCTCGAGCCGGCGCGCACTTACTGGTACCGCTTCACGGCCGGCGATGCGGTCAGCGCCACCGGCCGGACGCGCACCGCCGCCGCCGCGGGCGCGGCGAACGAGCGGCTGCGCTTCGCGTTCGCGTCCTGCCAGCAATACGAGCAGGGCTATTTCGGCGCCTATCGCCACATGGCGCGCGAGGACCTCGATCTCGTGGTGTTCCTCGGCGACTACATTTACGAATCATCGTGGGGCCGCAACCACGTGCGCAAGCACACTGGCGGCGAGCCGCGCACGCTGGACGAATACCGCGCTCGCTACGCGCTGTATAAAAGCGATCCCGACCTGCAGCGCATGCACGCGGCCGCACCCTGGCTCGTGACGTGGGACGACCACGAAGTGAACAACGATTATGCGAACGACCGCGGCCAGGACCTCGACCCGGAGTTCCTGGTGCGCCGCGCAGCCGCCTACCAGGCCTATTACGAGCACATGCCGCTCACGCCGCGCGCGCTGCCGCGCGGACCCGATGCGCTGCTCTACGACAGCTACGCGTTCGGCGACCTCGCGACTTTCTTCGTGCTCGACGACCGCCAGTACCGCGCGCACCAGGTGTGCCCGCGGCCCGGCCGCGGCGGCAGCAACGTGGTGGCCGGTTGCGCGGAGCGACTCGAAGCCAGCCTCTCGATGCTCGGCGCCACGCAGGAAGCCTGGCTGCGCGACGGCTTCGCCAAAACGCGCGGCCGGTGGAACGTCGTCGCCCAGCAGACGCTGATGGCGCAGAACGACCGCGCGGCGGGCGCGAATCAAAGTTTCTGGACCGACGGCTGGGATGGCTATCCCGCCGCGCGCGCGCGCCTGCTCACCGACATCGCGCAAACCCGTGCCGCCAATCCGCTCGTCATCAGCGGCGACGTGCATTGCACGTGGGTCGCCGACCTCAAGACCGATTTCGACGCCGCAAAAGCGCCGGTCATCGCGACCGAATTCTGCGGCACCTCGATTACGTCGCAGGGCCCCACGCCGAAACAAATCGCGGCAACGCTCGCGGAGAACCCGCATATCCGCTACGGCAACGGCGCGCGCGGCTACCTGACGGTCGAATTGACGCGGCAAACATGCACCGCCGCGGTTCGCGGCATCGCGAACGAAAAGCATGCGGACACGCCGGTGTCGACGGTCGCCGCCTTTGTCGTCACCAGCGGCCGGCCCGGCGCGGAGCGCGCATGAAACTATACGGCTGCCCCAACAGCCGCTCGCTGCGCGCCGCGTGGGCGCTCGAAGAAGCCGCGGCAGACTACGAATACGTGCCGGTCGATCTCTTCAAGGGTGAGGCGCGCACGCCGGAATTTCTCGCGTTAAATCCCGCTGGCAAGCTGCCGGTGCTGGTCGACGGCGGGTTGACGCTCACGGAATCGGCCGCGATCGTCAATTATGTGAGCGACAGGTTCCCCGCGAGCAATCTCGTCCCGCAGGCGGCAGCGGCGCGCGCCGATTGCCTGCGCTGGATGTTTTTCGCGACGACCGAGCTCGAGCAGCCGCTGTGGACGATCGCCAAGCATCGGTTTGCGCTGCCCAAGGACAGGCGCGTCGGCGGCATCGAGAACACCGCGCAGTGGGAATTCGCAGTGGCGGCGAAGGTGCTCGACAAGGCTGTGGGCGAGCGCGAATTCATTTGCGGCAACGCGTTCACGGGCGCCGACATCCTGCTCGCGCACACGCTCGCCTGGGCGCGCTCGGCGAAAATTGCATTCGAGTCGCCACGACTGACCGCTTACATGGATAAGCTGCTGGCGCGTCCCGCGCTTGCGCGTGCGCGCCGGCGCGAGGGCGGCAAATAACCGCCGTGCCGACGCGCTATTCGGCTTTGATGCCCGCCTGCCTCACTATGCGCACGTATTTATCGATATCGTTCCTGATCGTCGCGCCGAACTGCTCGGGCGTGTCGCCGATCGGCTCGTAGCCAAGCTCGCTGAAGCGCTGCTTCACATCGGCTGATTTCAATGCGTTGACCGTGACGGTATTGATCCTGGCCACGATGTCCTTCGGCACGCCGGGCGGAGCGACGAGGCCAAACCACGCATCGACCGCATAGCCTTTTACGCCCGACTCGCCGATGGTCGGCAATTCAGGCTCGCTCGCCGACCGCCTGGCGCCCGCGACTGCGAGCATGCGCAGCTTGCCGACTTTGGCGTGCGGCGCGATGGCAGCGTAATCCGCGAACATCATGTCGATCTGGCCGGCGATGACGTCGGTAATTGCCGGCACGGTGCCTTTGTAAGGAACGTGCACGAGATTGATCCCGCTCATCGACTTGAAGAGCTCGGCGGCGAGGTGCGAAACGGCGCCGGTGCCCGAGCTGCCGTAACTCAAGAGGCTTTTCTTCGCTTTCGCGACGGCGATCAGCTCGGCGACATTCTTGGCCGGCACGCGCGGATTGACCGCCAGCACGTACGGCACGATTGCGATGTTGGTGATCGGCGCCAGCTCGTGAGGGTCGTAACCGAGCTTTGGATACAGGCCCACTGCCACGGCGAGATTGCTCATGCCGCCCATGATGATCGTGTAACCGTCGGGCGGCGCCTTGCTGCCGTACTCGACCCCTATCGTGCCGCCGGCGCCGCCGCGATTCTCGATAATTGCGGGATGACCCCACGCTTCGTTCCATTTCTGGCCGACGATGCGCGCGAGTATGTCGTTGGGGCCGCCGGGCGCGAACGGCACTACGAGCTTGACCGGCTTCACCGGAAACGACGCCGCGGTTTGCGCGTTGGCTGCGCCGCCCGCGCCGGTGAGAATAACGGCACCGGCGAGTAGCGGAAGACTGCGTTTAAGCATGCAAATGGCTCCGGGCGAACGCTGCGATACGGGAATTACCGGCAAAGACTAGCAAAGCCTGTGCCCGCCGAGGCGCCCGCCGTTCGGCGAATCCGTGCGGCGTCCGCCGCAATCCGGTGCCTGGCGGGCGCAGCCGCACCACGTTGGACCTATTCGAGCTTGATGCCCGCGGCCTTGATGACTTTCGTGTACTTGTCGATTTCCGTCTTGATCAATTTGGTGAATTCAGCCGGCGTATTGGTCAGCGGCTCGGCGCCGTTGCGCTCGAACTGCTCTTTCATCTCGGGCGACTGCGCAATTGCAGTGAGTTCGGTTTGCAGCCGCTTGAGTATCGGCGCGGGCGTGCCCTTGGGCGCGAAGAAACCGAGCCACAGCGAGGCATCGAAGCCGGGGTAGCCCGATTCCGCGACCGACGGCACGTCCGGCAGCGACGGCGAGCGCTTGGGCGTGCCCACCGCGAGCGGACGCAGCCGCCCGGCCTTGGCCTGCGTAAGCACCGCCGGCATGCTGCCGAACAGCGCCTGCACCTGCCCGCCGAGCGTCGCCGTATTGGCGGGGCCGTTGCCGTTGTAGGGCACGTGCACGACGTCGATGCCGGCCGCGGTCTTGAGCATCTCCATCGCGAGCTGCGTGGTCGTGCCGGTCCCCGCCGACGCGTAATTGAGCTTGCCCGGCTGCGCTTTGGCGAGCGCGATGAATTCCTTGAGCGTATTTGCCTTGACGCCCGGGTTGACCACCAGCAAGTACGGCGTGGTCGCCACCAGCGTCAGCGGCTCGAAATCCTTGACCGGATCGTATTTGAGTTTTGCGTATGCGCCCGCCGCAATCACATGCGTGCTCGTGGTGCCCATCGTGAGCGTGTAGCCGTCGGGGTTCGCGCGCGCCGCAATTTCCGTCCCGATAGTGCCGCCGGCCCCGCCGCGGTTGTCGATGACGACCTGCTGCCCGAGACGCTCGCCCAATTTTTGGCCGACGATGCGCGCGATGATGTCGGTCGAGCCGCCGGGCGGGAAAGCCACGATCAGCCGGATCGGTTTACTGGGATAGTCCTGCGCGGACGCGATCGGCGCCAGCAATGCGCACAACAAGACAGGCACGACACGGCATACCGCCGTCACGGTTTTCTGCATGGTGCTTCTCCTCGGTTCACGGCGGCAGTGCCGCCAGGTATTGTTATGACTTGCGGCGGGGATTATATCAAGGCGCTGGCGCCGCGGCGGCCGCCGTCACTTGCGCCTGGTTTGCCGGCTACGTACCGGCGGCGGGAGCCGGCGGGATTTCATGGCCGCGTGCCGGCGTCGACTGCGGGCGATCCTTGAAAATCACCTTGCGCACAAGTAAGGCGCCGGCTGCGAAGAACACCACAACGCCCGCGATCAACCAGTAGTTGACGTCGCCGGGACTGCGCAGCGCCGTCTGGACCTGATCGGCGAAGACCGTGGCTGCCAGAGTGCCCGGCAGCATGCCGAGTGCCGTGCCGAGCGTAAAGTGCCAGAGCTTGATGCGGATCGCGCCGGCCACCATGTTGACCACGAAAAACGGCGCAATGGGCACCAGCCGCACCGCGGTCATGGCGAGCAATCCCCGCTCGGTCAGCTTTTCACTGACGCGGTTGAGTGTGGGGCCGGCGAGCCGGCGCACCGTCGAGCGATCGAGCACGCGTCCCGCGTAGTACGTAAGCAGCGACGCGAGGAGAATTCCCGACATCGCATAGACAAAGCCCAGCCACGGGCCGAACACGAGCACGGAAAAAAGCGTGATCAGCGTTCGCGGAAACATGATCAGGCAGGCGGGCGTATAGGCTGCGAGCACCAGAACCGGCGCCCACGGGCTCGTTCCGAAGTCCCGCGCCCATTGCGTGATCCGGTCTGCGGTCGCCAGTTCAGCAAGCGGCGTATAACGCCAGACTGCGGCGAGCGCCGCGATCACCGCCGCAAAAACGAGCACCTTGCGCCAGGGCAGGCCGGCGCGCTCGCCGCCTGCCGTAGCGCCGAACTCGTTTACGAGCTTGTCCAGCGAGACGGGGCGCTCGGGATCGGCGACGGATACCACGCCCATCAGCGCTTCCGGATACTCAGGCACCTCGTCGTAACTCTTGAGCGTGCGCTCGCCGGATCGCAGTGTTGCAATCGTCGCGTGCAGGGAATTCGAGCGCGCGAACTCTGCGTGCACGCGCTCGGGTTCGACGTCGAGGTGCTCGCCCAGCAGCCGCGCGAGAGAATCGCGAATGACCGCGGCGACTTTTTTGTCGCCGCGCGCCTCGAACGTGAGATCGCATTCCGTGTCCAGTCCCATCGACCGGTTGCAGAAATTCGCCGAGCCTATCCGCAGCCATTCATCGTCGACGATCATCACCTTGGAATGCACGTCGATACAGGTGCCGTCTTTGAGGCCGGGCGTATCGGGATAGTAAACACCGAAACGGCCCGCCCGGTCGGCCGCTTTCAATTTGCGGATCAGACGGGTTCGCAGCACGTGCATCGTGTATTCCTCGAGCCAGCCGTGACTCAGCAGGCGGAACACCACGACGACTTCCGGACCGTCGGGCTCCGCCAGGCGTTTCTCGAGCGCGCTGCCGAGGCGATCCGCGGTGAAGTACTGGTTCTCGATATAGATGTGGCGTTTCGCGCGCGCAATCATGTCGAGGTACAGCGCTTCGATTTCGCGCACTTCGGCACGGCCGTCGCCTTCCGGCGCTGTGCGTGAGATGCCGACCGTGATATCGGTCAGCTCCGGTTTGAGCTGCTCGGGCCACGGGTCGTGGTCGCCCGGCACGGGCGGTATCGTCTCACCGGTCGCGAGGTGCCAACGCTCGCGGGCGATGCGGGCCAGCACGCGTGCCGCCTCACCATCGACCGCGGCCATCGTGTCGTGAAACGGCGGGTACGGCGCATCGTTGGCGAGCCGCTTCGGATTGTCGCCCAGATGCTCGCACGTGTCCCAGCGCCGCGTGGTCAGATCGAGGCCGCCCGAAAAAGCGAGCGCATCATCGACGACCACGATCTTCTGGTGGTGCGAGCCGCCGGTCGGATGGGTATTGTCGTAGCGCAGATGAATGCGCTTGTCCGGCTTCCAGCCCAGGCCGTAGATCGGCGGAAACTCCCGATCGGTGCCGTACACCATCGGATAATCCCAGTCGAGCACGTACACGTGCAACGCGCGCCGGCGCTTCACCAGAAAGCTCAGGAATTTGCCCAGCTCGGCGGGGGTCGCGCCGTCGTCCCAATGCAGGCGGGTGCGGCTGTCGAAGTCCCATGCCAATATGATGATGGAATGCTGCGCGCGCTCCGCTGCGTGCGCAAACGCCTTGAAATACGCATCACCGTCCACCAGCAGCGTTGCCCGCGCCGCGTTGGCTACCGCGTAACAGTTGCGGCCGACTTCGAATATCGTCTCGGTGGAATGCTGCGGGAGTTGATTTTGTAGGCGGCGCTCGCCATCCGCTGTAGGCGCATTCGCACGTCCCGTATCCATTTGCCGCCCTTTGCGCCGGAGAAGTGCGAATTTGACACCACTCCGGCAGCGGGGTTCCGGCCTTGCGCTTCGAACTACTCGCGCGTCAACGCGCCGTCCTTAATGAGTTTCTGCAGACGGTCGGCTTCTTTTTTTACAAACGCCGCGAATTGCTCGGGCGTGCCGCCCTGCACTTCCAGGCCGAGCTCGTCGAGCCGGCGCTTGACGTCGGGCATCTGCAGTATGCGATTGCATTCGGCGTTGAGCTTGTCGATGATCGCGCGCGGCGTCCTGGCAGGCGCCGCCATGCCGAACCACACGATCGCTTCCGCGTCCTTGACGCCCCCTTCGGCGAGCGTTTGCACCTCGGGCAGCAGCGGCGAGCGCTTCGAGCTCGCCAGCGCGACGACGCGCACACGGTTGGCCTTTATCTGAGACTCGGCGGTTACGGTCGTGGTATGCATGAACTGAATTTGCCCGCCGATCAGATCGGTCATGGCGGGCGCCGAGCCCTTATATGGAATATGCGTAACCTTGATGCCGGTGGCCGCCTGCAATACCGCGAGCCCGATGTGCAGGCTGCTGCCGGTGCCTGACGAACCCCAGTTGATCTTGCCCTGGTTCGCTTTCATGTACTCGATAAGCTCTTTCGGGTTGCGCACGGGCAGCGCCGGATTCGCGAGTATCAGCAGCGGCGCGTAGCCGAAAAAAATTACCTGCGCGAAATCCTCGACCTTGTACGGCGATTGTTTGCTCAGGAGCGGACTGTTGACGTTGGGACCGGGATTGGACAGCAGCAGCGTGTAGCCGTCGGGCGCCGCTTTGGCGACGGTATCCGCGCCGACGAGCCCGCCCGCGCCCGGCCGGTTGTCGATGATGAACTGCTGGCCCCACGCGTCGAGCAGCTTCGCGGCGATTAAACGCGCGATGACGTCGTTCGACGCACCCGGCGTAAACGGCACCACCCAGCGCACGGGCTTGTCCGGATAATCTTTCGCGGGCTGCGCGTGCGCCTGCGCGATAGCCAGCGCGCCGGCCGCCGCCAGGACAATTCGTGACTTGATACTCATGTTCTCCTCGTGGCGTCGCCGCAGCGACCGCTATTTTTTCGCTTCGAGCACTTCCGGATTGATCACGTTGATCGGCTTGCCAGCCCCGTACGCGAGTATCTGGTCGAAAATATCCGAGAACTGGATTTCGAACTCGTCGCGGCCGACGTAGCCGATGTGCGGCGTGCAAACCACGTTGTCCATGTTGAGCAGCGGGTGCGTGGTGTCGAGCAACGGCTCCTCCTCGTAGACGTCGACTCCCGCCATGCCGGGACGGCCCGCGCGCAGCGCCGCGACCAGCGCGCCCGGCGCGATCAAGCCCGCGCGACTCGTGTTGACGATCAGCGCAGTCGGCTTCATGCGCGCGAGATCTTCGGCGGTAACGATACCGCGCGTGGCGTCGACCAGCCGCATGTGCAGCGATATCACGTCGCATTCCTCGAAGAACGCTTCCTTGTTGGGCGCCGCGCTGTAGCCGTCGGCGCGCGCCGTCGCGAGCGACGTCTCCCGCGCCCATACCAGCACCTTCATGCCGAATGCCTTGCCGTAGCCGGCAACGACGCCGCCGATGCGGCCGTAGCCGTAGATGCCCAGCGTCTTGCCGCGCATGCCGTAGCCCACGTCGACCTGCCACTTGCCCGCTTTCAACGCCGCCATCTGCTTCGGAATCTGGCGCAGCGACGCGAGCACGAGCCCCCACGTCAGCTCTGCCGTTCCATAAGACGGCCGGCCCGGATGCTGGCTCGACGACAGGATGATGCCTTTGCGCGTCAGCGCATCGAGATCGATATGCGGATAAACGCTGCGCTGGCTGACGATCCTCAGCTTGGTCAATCGCTCGATCAGCGGCGTGCGGATCGGCGTGCGCTCGCGAATGAGACAAAGCGCCTCGGTGTCCTTGAGGCGCTCCGCCAGCTTGTCGACATCCTTGGTGTGATCGTTCCAGATCGTGACCTTGTGGCCGGCGAGCTTGGCAAAGCACGGCAGCGTGCGGATGGTGTCGTGGTAATCGTCCAGTATCGTGATGTTCATCGCTATTCTTTCAATCCAGCCAGCCGCTCGCCTTCACCTGCGCGAGCACTTCGTCAACGATCTCCGGCGCGCGCCCGACGTAAGTCGTCGGATCGAGCGCGGCGCGCAACTCCTGCTCGCTGATCGCGTCGCGCACGCGCTTGTCCGCGAGCAGCGCCTTGTCGAAGCTGATGCCGTGCTCGAGGCCGTGCATCGAGATTTCGTAAACGAGCTCGTGCGCCGTCTGCTTGCCGACTTTGCCCGACAGCACGAACATCACGCGCTCCGACAGCAGGAAGCCGCCGAGCAGATCGAGATTGCTGCGCATCTTGTCGACGTTGACGACGAGCCCGGCCAGCACGTATTTCATGGTCGCCAGCATGCCGCCCGCCATCAGGCACGCTTCCGGCAGCGCGCGCCATTCGGCGCGCCACGCGGCGCCGTCGCGCTCGTGGTCGATGACCATCGATTCCATCATCAGCGCGACGTTGTATTTGATCGCGCGCGATACGCCCATCACCGCTTCGCACGTGCTCGGATTACGCTTGTGCGGCATGGTCGACGAGCCGACCTTGCCTTCGCTGAACGGTTCCAGGAGCTCGTCGATCTCGTTGTGCTCGAGCACGTAAATCTGGTTGGCGATCTTGCCGAGCGTCGCACCGATGAGCCCGAGCACGCACACGTATTCCGCAAAGCGGTCGCGCGCCGGCTGCCAGTTGATGTCGGCCACGCCGAGGCCGAGGCGCTTCATCAGCCCCTGTTCCAGTTTCTTGGCCTGCGGTCCGTAAGATGCCTGGGTGCCGACCGCGCCGACCATGCCGCCGACGAACACGCGCGGCTCGAGCTGGCGCATGCGCTCGTAATGCCGCCCCATTTCAGAGAGCCAGATCGCGGCCTTGTGGCCAAACGTGATCGGCAGCGCCTGCACGCCGTGCGTGCGCCCCACCATCGGCGTATCGCGATACTTCTCGGAAAGTCGATAAAGCTCGCGCCCGATCGCCTTGATGTCGCGCAAGTACGCGGCGTGCGCGTCCTTCATCTGCAGCACCGTGCCGGTGTCGAGCACGTCCTGCGTCGTCGGCCCGAAATGAATGAACTCGCCGTTTTCCGGCTTGCACAAATCCTGCACAGCTTTCAATGCGGGCACCAGCGGATGTTTGATGCGGCGAATTTCCGCGGCGATCTTTTCGATGTCAACGTTGGCGATTTTGGCTTTCGCCACGATTTCGTCCGCAGCAGCGCGCGGGATGATGCCCAGAGCAGCCTGCTCAAGTGCTAACGCCGCTTCGAAGTCGTACCACTTCTGGACGCGGTTTGCGTCGCTGAATATCTGCCTGAACTCATCGCTCGACCACAGATGCTTGATCAATGCGTCATCGAATACGCCAGATGCCATCGTTCTGCCACTCCCGGTAAGTTGTTGCGGTCGCGCGGGTAATGTCTTGCGCGTTGAGATACTGCGGTGGGTGCGAAGCGCTAATCCGGTCGCGCGCCCGACTCTTTCACGACTTTGCCCCATTTTAGCATTTCCTTTTTGAGGAAAGCTCCGAACGCCTCGGGTGTGCTGCCGATCGGCTCGGCGCCGTCCGCGACGATGCGCTCGCGGATTTCCGGCAGCCTGACGATCGCCGCGATGTCGTCCGCGAGCTGGCGCACGATCTCCTTCGGCACGCCCGCGGGCGCCACCATGCCCTGGAAGGCGTCCGCTTCATAGCCCGGCACGGTCTCGCCGATCGCCGGCACGTCGGGCATCGCCGCCAGCCGCTTGGGGCTGGTGATCGCGAGCGCGCGCAGCCGCCCCGATTTCACGTGCGGCGCCGCGGATATCGTCGTCGTCATCAGCATCGTCACGCGGCCCGCGATCACGTCGGTCACCGCCGGCGGTATCCCTTTGTAAGGAATGTGCGTCATTTCGATGCCCGCCATGGTCTTGAACAATTCAGCGGCGAGATGCGGCGAAGTGCCGCTGCCGGCAGACGCATAATTCAATTGTCCCGGCTTCGCTTTCGCCAGTGCAATCAACTCGCGCACGGTATGCGCCGGAATCGACGGATTGACGACCAGGATATTCGGCACGCTGTTGATCTGCGTTACCGGCGCGAACTCACGCACCGGATCGTACGGCAGCTTGCCGTAGAGGCTGGGATTGATCGCGAACGTGGTGGTGATCATCAGCAACGTGTAGCCGTCGGGACTCGACTTTGCAGCAATCTCGCTGCCGACGATGGTCGCGGCGCCCGGACGGTTGTCGATCACGATCGACTGCCCGCGCTTCTCGGTCAGCTTCTGGCCGATGCTGCGCGCGGTGATTTCGAGCCCGCCGCCGGCTGCGAACGGCACGATCAGGCGGATCGGCCGCTGCGGATAATCAGCGGCGTATGTGGATGCGCACAACGGGATGAGCAGCGCGCCGACGGCTGCGCGCGCGGTCACCATGCCGCTGCGTAGGCTTCGCGCCGCGGGTCCGCGCCGGCATGACGCTGGCCGGTCCCGGGATGCTGCATGACCGCGCACACGCCGCCGTTCTGGCCCGGAAACTGCGGCCACACGTCGATGTCGTGACCCAGCGCGCGCAGCGCTTCGACCGTTTCCTTCGGCAGCGTATTCTCGACATTGAGCCGGCCCGGCAGATAGCCGTGCGGCGCGAAGGAGTTCGGAAAGCTCGAGCTCGAAATGCGCGACACCTCGATCGCCTGCTGCACCGGCATGCCGAATTCAGCGATGTTCAAAAACACCTGCAGCATCGCCTGCGACTGCACGTCGCCGCCGGGCGTGCCGAATGCCATGAAAAGCTTGCCGTCCTTGAACGCGAGCGAAGGATTCGGCGTCAGGCGCGGCCGCTTGCCGGGTGCGACCACGCTCGGGTGCCCCGGCGTCAAGCGCGACTGGCAGCCGCGCCCCGATACGGCGAAGCCGAGACCTGGAATGACCGGCGTGTCGTACTGCGGATCGGATAGCGTCGCCGAGTAGCCGTTGCCTTCACGATCGATCACGCAGCCGTAGATGGTGCCCGGCTGCAATGCGCGGTCGACGCCACGGTTCTTCGCTTTTTGCGCGCTCGTGCAGCAGATACGGCGCCGGGCGCGCCGTCCGGATAACCGGGATCGGGCAAGGTCGGGAACGCGCGCTGCATGTCGATGCGCGCGCGCTGCTTTGTTGCGTAAGCATCGGCGAGCATGCCCGCGCGCGGCATCTTGACGAATTTTGGATCGCCCGAGTACGCCTCGCGGTCGGCGAACGCGAGATTGAGCGCCTGGTCGATCACGTGCAGATAGGCGATCGAATTGTGCCCGAGCGCTTTCAAGTCATAGCCTTCGAGGATTTTCAGTGTTTCGAGCAGCACGATGCCCTGGCACCATACATCGCAACTGTGCACTTCGTAGCCGCGATAGTCGGCGCGGATGCTGTCTTCGACGGGCACCTCGAATCCCGCGAGGTCGGCCTTGGTCACAAATCCATCATGACGCTTGTGATACTCGGCGATCGTGTCGGCAATCGCGCCGCGATAGAAATAATCGTGCACCGCGCGCAGTTTCTTGTCGCGATCGCCGCGCGTTGCGCGTTCCGCCTCTATCATGCGGAAGATCGTGCGCCCGAGGTCCTCCTGCTTCAACACATCGCCGACCTGCGGCGGCTTGCCGCCGGGCAGATAGACGCGCGCGTTGTCGGGCCAGCGCGCGAACTGTTCCGCTACGTATTCGATATTGCTCGCGAGCAGCGGATAAACCGCGAAGCCGTCGCGCGCGATTTCCATCGCTGCCGTCGCCGCCTGCTCGAACGAAATCGTGCCGTAGCGGCGCAGCGCTTCGATATGAGTCGCCGGCGCCGCGGGCATCACCGTGCGCAGCAATCCTTCGGGCACGTGCTCCCCGTTGCCCTCAGTGATCAGGCGGTTGATATCGGTGGCCGCCGGCCAGTAGCCAAGGCCCGCGAGGCTGATCACGCGATTTTCCTTTTTCGAGATAAATCAGCGTCGGTGCGACACCCGCGAAGCTCACCATGTCCGGCTGCAGCATCGGCAGCGCCATCGCCGCGGTCACGCCGGCATCGACGGCATTACCGCCGCCGTCGAGTATGCGCATCGCGGCTGCCGTCGCGAGGTAATGCCCGGTCGCCACCGCGTAATGATTGCCGGCGACCGTGGGCCGGAAACTCGGCGCCTGCACCGCCATTTTGATTTTGCGCTTGGGAGTAGTCATGTGCGTTCCAGAATGGAAAGACCGCGTACGCGGTCGAGCAGATAGATCAAGCCGCGATTATCTACCGTTACGTCGTTGCTTTGCACGCGCTCGGAGCCCTCGGGCACGTCGGGCATGTAGTAAGCCACCTCCTTAAGCGCGTGCGGGTTCGATATGTCGATTACGCGCAGGCCATAGGCGAACCACGCCACCGGAATTTCGGTGCCGGTGACGACTTCACACGGCTGATGGCAACCGGTCATGCGCGGCTGCGGCGTGTCGGGCATGTCCTCGATCTGGAAAGTCGAGATGGGTTGCGGGTGCTTCTCGTCGGTGACGTCCACCATCCACAGGAACGAGGCCGGATACTGAGGAAAGTCCGGCTGGCGGAACACGTCCTCATCCGAAACCAGCATGAAATCGCGCTGCTTGATCTTGAACGGGATGCGCAGTGCCGTATGTGTCGGCCACGGAAAAGGCGGGCTCCAGTCGAGTCCGGAGACGAACTTGGGCTTCGTCATGTCGTCGATGTCGAGTATAACCAGCCCGCCCTGCCAGTAGCTCGTGTAAAGCCGGTTGCCGAAGCGCAGCGGGTGATGGCACTTATGCGCGTCGTTTTTCCATGTCGGCGTCTCGCCGCCGGCAACCCACTGGCCCGGCATCCACCAGCGGCCGACTTCTTCCGGCTTGGCCGGATCCTTGAGATCGAGGATCATCACGATGTTGCCGATGTAACCGTCTACCGTCGGCGAAATGTAGGCGTAGCGGCCATCGAAATCGAACCGATGCACGCCTCGCGCATAGCTCGCGCCGGGACCCAGCGTAGCCTTCCACTCGGTGATCAATTTCGGTTGCGCAGGTTTCGAGATGTCGTAAATGCCGAGGCCGCCGTTGTAACCCTCCGGCGGCACTTCGCCCTGCAGCGAATGCACGGCGAGCGCTTCGCGATTGACGAGCATGAGGTCGCCGTGCACGCGGACCTTGTGCGAGTGCGTGCCCGGCGGCATCGTCAATTCGGCGAGCAGCTTCGGCTTTTTCGGGTCTTTGACGTCGATGATCTGCGTGCCGTGCGGGTTACGCATGTTCCCGACGTAAGCAACCTTGTTCTGGACCACGACCTGGCCGCCGCCGGCGCAATCGTGCCAATTCACTGCGTGCAAACCGTGACCGTGGTTTTGCACGTCGACGTAACCGACCTTGCGGATGCCCTTTGAGCGCGGCTTGGCTTTCGCCCGCGAGCCGCTCTTCGCTACCGGTTTCGTTTTTGCCTTCCCTTTCACGTTTGCCTTTGCCATGCCGCGCTCTCCTTAAAAACCAAACCACTCAATCCTTCTTCGTCATTCTGGCGCAAGCCAGAATCCAGTGATCTGGCACTTCTCCTGGATACCGACCTGCGCCGGTATGACGACTAAACTTTTATTCAGCCCGTATGCCCGCCTGCTTGATCACTCGCGCCCACTTGTCGTGCTCGCTCTTGATGAACGCCGCGAACGCCTGCGGCGAATTCGCGACCGGGTCCGCGCCGAGACCGAGCAGGCGTTCGTGCATTTCCGGTAAATTCAGGATGCGCACCATTTCGCGATTGAGCCGCGCGACGATTTCCGGCGACACGCGCGCCGGCGCGATCCAGCCGAACCATCCCACGCATTCGAATCCGGCAAACCCGGACTCGGCAATCGTCGGCAGTTCGGGCGCCATCGCCGACCTTTTCGCGCTCGTGATGCCGAGCGCCCTGATCCTGCCCGCCTTGACCTGCGGGATCGCCACCAGCGCGATGCTGAACAAGGCCTGCACCTGGCCCCCGAGCAATTCGGTCAATGCCGGTCCGCCGCCTTTATACGGCACGTGAACCACATTGATGCCGGACAAAATCCTGAATTGTTCGAGCGCAAGATGACCGGACGTTCCATTGCCGGCGGAGGCAAACACGAGCTGACCCTGGCGCGCCTTCGCCAGCGCGATCAGTTCCTTCACCGAAGTCGCGGCAACCGACGGATGCACGACCAGCACGTTCGGCACCGTGATGCCGAGCGTGATCGCGGCAAAATCCCTGACCGGGTCGAACTTCACGTCGCGATACAGGCTCGGATTGATCGCGACGCCGGCCGCAACCGCGGTAATCGTATAGCCGTCGGGCACGGCACGCGCAGTCATCTCGTAGGCGATGTTGCCGTTGGCGCCCGCGCGGTTGTCGATGACTATGGTCTGGCCGAGCGCGTCCGTGAGCTTGGGTGAGATCAGGCGCGACAACGTGTCTGCGGGACCCGCGGGCGGTACGGCGACGATCATGCGGATCGGCTTCTCCGGATACGTGACTGCGACTGCCTGCTGCGCCAGCAATGTTGCCGTCACTGCCGCGATTGCCAACGTAATCTGCGCGCTCCGCCGCTGCGATATGTGGTGTGCTGGTCCCTGCATTGAATCCGCATTATCGCATCAGGCGCAGCCCGGCGGGCCGATGCTATGATTGAGCGCAGCAAAATGGAGGACCCGTTATGAGCGTTCCCGCACCGTCCAAGGTAGTGAGTCTCGCCGACCTCGCCGCGCGCATCGGCGACGGCACTTCCATCGCAGTCGGCGGCAGCTTCCTGCATCGCGGGCCCTTCGCGCTGATGCGCGAGCTCGTGCGGCAGAAAAAGAAAAATCTCGAAATCATCAAGCCCTCGCCCGGCTACGACGTCGACATGCTGTGCCGCGCGGGCGCAGTCGCGAAAGTGCGCGCCGGCATCGTCGCGATGGAAGGCAACTTCGGCCTCGCGCGCTGGTTCCGGCAGGCCATCGAGCGCAAGGAAGCGCGGCTCGAAGAACACGCCTGAATGACGCTGGTCTCGGGGCTGCGTGCAGCCTCCTACGGAATCCCGTTCCAGCCGGTGGCCGGTGTCTTCGGCAGCGATCTCGCGGAAATCAACGGCTGGAAAACCGTTAAAGATCCTTATAGCGGCCAGGAAGTCTATGTGATTCCCGCGATCCGGCCCGACGTCGCGGTCATCCACGTCAACGAAGTCGACGAGCTTGGCAACGCGCGCGTCTACGGCACGCCGTTCTGGGACCATCCCACCACCCGCGCCGCCAGGCGCGTGCTTATCACCGCCGAGCGTCTCGTGCCGACCGATGTATTGCGTTTGCAGCCGGAGCTCACGCTGGTGCCGGGATTCATGGTTGAAGCCGTTACCATCGTCCCCAATGGCGGATGGCCGGGCTCTATGCATCCGCTGTACGAAATCGACTATCCGGCCGTCGAGCGCTATATGAAAGACGAACCCGGCGCGCTCGAAAAGCATCTCGCCGAGGCACCGGAGGCCCGGCAGTCTGCCAAAGTATGAGCAACCCCTGGTCGCCGTTCTCGTACATCGTCGTCAACCTCGCGCGCCAGATCCGTGCGAACGAGATCACGTTCAGCGGGGTCAACTCGACGCTGCCCATGCTCGCCTGCCTGCTTGCCAAGCGCGCGTACGATTTTCATTTCACTTACATTAACGTTGCCGGCGGCGTCGAGCCGCAGCCGACGAAAATCCCGCATTCGAGCAGCGATCCCGCGATCGTGACCGGCTCGGCGGCGATATTCGCGAACCAGGATTTCTACGATCTGTGCGCGCGCGGCGGCATGGACCTCGCCTATCTCGGCTGCGCGCAAATCGATGCCGCAGGCCGCACGAATGTTTCGGTGATCGGGTCGTGGCACGATCCCAAGGTGCGGTTACCCGGCGGCGGCGGCGCGGCGGTGATGCTGCCGACGGCCAAGCGCGTCGTGACGTGGCGCACCGAGCACAGCCCGCGCTCGCTGGTCGAAAAACTCGATTTCGTGACGGCAGCCGGCAATCTCGCGGCGCTGATCACGCCGATCGCGGTGTTTCAGCGCCGCAACGGACGGCTGGCCCTCGAATCGTGGCATCCGGATTCGAGTCTCGACGCCGTCGTCAAGCGCACGGGTTTTAAATTCGATGCGACCGGCGCCGCGCCGACGCCGGCGCCTACCCAGCGCGAGCGCGATGCGTTAAAAGCGCTCGACGCCGATGGGGCGTTCGAAGCCGAAGCCGCGATCAAGGCCGCTTAGCTTCAGCGGGACCGGCTATTCCCACGACCAGGCGGTCAGTTCGTATGAACCGTCGAGCTTGCCCCACACCACTGCGTTCGCAAACTGCGGCCGGTCGCCTTTCATCACCGACAGCCTGAGATGATAGTTAACGCCTGCCACGACCTGGCGGCTGGCGTCTTCGATCGACACCAGCGTCAGCGGCTGTCCGCTTGCCTTCGCGTGAGCTGCGACGGCACGTTGCGCGGCCAACTTTACTTTCTCATCGGACGTCGAAGCTGCAGTCGAACCGCCCGGCAGTGGTTTATCTGCCATGGCCGGCTCCCGGGAACCGTTGGCGGCACATGCCGTCACGCTCATCAGAACCGAGAGGATCAACAACGCGGAATAGTTCGGCGGCGGGTAGCGTAGTTTCCATGAAAAGGTCACCTCCATTATTTGAAGATCAGGTATTTCACCGGATCGGCCGGCAAATCCCAGTTCCATCCTGCTTCCGCAACGACGGACAACAAATTGGCGACAACCAGAAGCGCGAAAGCGAACACTGTGAATTTTACGGCAGGCGGATAACCGCTGCGTTCGGTGCGCAACCAGGCCACGCCGAGCAGCATTATGGCGCTCGCCGCGATCTGGCAGGCGCACGCGATCAGGCTCCAGGTATAGAGATGCAGCCCGAGCACCGGGCTGCCATAGCCCTGATCGCCGGGCAGAATATGCAGCAGGACCTGCCGCGACGATGCGGCCGCGCCGACCAGCGCAGCAACGATTGCGATGCCACATCCGACGGCGACGTCCTGCGCGGCGAGCGAGCCGGCGCGGCTGCGCATCAATATATGCAAAGGCCCCAGCGCGCACATCATCAAGGCGATGCGCTGCATCACGCACAGCGGACAAGGCAGCTCGCCCGTATTCAACTGCACCGCAAACGCGGCCGCCAGCACCAGAATGAGCATCCAGACGTTGGCGGTCGCAGCGAGCACGCAAAATCTGGCCATGGGTCTGCCGCTAGAAGCTGAGCGTAAGCGCGGTTGTCATGTCGCCTGCCAGATGGGCCGCGACGAGCACGATTGTCAGGATAAACAGCGGGACTTCGCTCGCGTGCCTGCGCCAGCCGGCCACCAGCGTAAGCAGGACCAACGCCATGAAAATCGCGTAGATCATTGCGGTGCGCGCACGCCGGTCATTTGCCCGGGCCTCGTGGCGCGACCGCGTTCGGCGATTTCGTCATGTCGGCGGCTGGCCAACGGGCCTCGACAGCCGGCAGCGCGGTTTGCTTGCCGGTAATCCTCTCGACGGTCAGCAAATAGACGACCACTGCGTCGAGCCGAGGATAGAACCCCGGAGGACGCGCAGGATCGTGCGCATAGTACTTGGCCATCAACGCGTCGAAAAAAGCGGCCTTGAGCGCACGGTCCTCGACGATGCTGATGCGCCCGAACACGATAACGCTGCGATATTCGATCGAGGTATCGCACTGGAACCGGCCATACGGAAAAACCGTGCCCGGCATATCGATTTCAAAACACGCGCGTGACTCATGGCGCACATTGGTTTGCAGATGACCCATGGCGCTGGTGTTGTGCAGCCATATCTGGCCGTCCTTCCAGACATACAGCAGCGGACAGACGTAAGGACTGCCGTCGGGGCCGACCGTGCCCAGCCGCCCGCAGTACGCTGACGACAACAGCTCGCCGGTCTGCTCGTCGGGCATCAGCTTGTCGGCGCGGCGGACTTTCGGCGGGCTGCTCATGGGTACCTTTCAGGCTTATTCGATGCCGCCGTGCGAGCGGATCAGCTCGGCCGTCTTGCGCCAATCGTCGAGCGTTGCGTTCGAGAATTTTCGCCACCTGCCCTCGGATCCGCCCACGGCGCATCCGAGCGGAGTCAGGCCGTGCTTATTGCGCTGACTTGCTTCTGAACCCGCGGCCAACAGTATAGCTGCGACAGCGGGCCGGCCGAAAAACGCCGCCCAGCACAGGGCGATGGAATTATTTTCGGAATCCAGCAGCGACACATCCGCGCCATAGTCCAATAAAATTTCGGCGGCTTCGCTCTGGTCAAATTCGGCGGCTACGTGCAGCGGATACGTGCCGCGCGGGTCCGTTTCACTTCTCGAGTTGGCAAGGCCGCGATTGGCGTCAAGTAAAACCTTGATCGCCGGCACATCGCCCTTCTTCACCGCCTCATGAAGGCTCGCAACGTCGGACATCGGATTGGGCCGTTCAAATGTACTTTTTGCGTTTTTCGCCGCCCTGCTTTTCGAGCAGCTCGATGTTGTTTGCCACACCCTGCATATTGGGATTGATTTTCAACGCACGCTTGAAATACTCCACCGCGCGCTCAAGCTGGTTCAACTGCGTATAAATCATGCCATAGCCGGCCAGCGCGCCGAAATGCAGCGGATTGCGCTTGATCACTTCATCGCAGTCGCGCAGCGATTTTTGATATTCGCCGATCGAATAGTATAGGGTTGCGCGCTTGTTCCAGCCTTCCGCGAATTCAGGCTTCTTCCCGATAATGATGGTGAAAATCTGGATCGCCTCGCCAGCGGCGCCGAAATTCATGAGCTGCAGGCCTTTTTGGTAAAGCGTATCGATCTCCGCGTCGCCGGAGCGGCCCCAGATCTCCCAGATTGCGGCCTCGGCAATGATGCGCGTCTCGTCGTCACGGTCGCGCAACGCCTTGACCAGCGCGGCCACGTCGGCCATGCGGCCAACCTCGCCCAGTTGACCCGCTGCGGCACGGCGCGTCGCGATGTCGGCACTCGCGAGGGCGCGCGATGCCTGTAGCCGCGTCGCTTGCGTGTCGGCCGCGTTGGCTGACGGCGTCAGCGCGATCCAAAGCAAAAGCACTAGCGTGGCGGCTCGCATATATGTGTTCAAGCAGGTGTTCAAAGATGTGTTTAAGGCTCGCATACAGGTGTTCAATTTACTCCGCTTTCAGCCCCGCCGCCTTGATGACGCGCGACCATTTGGCGATTTCGGTTTTGATGTATTCGGCGAACTGCTCAGGCGTGGTGCCGGCCGGCTCGTAGCCTTGATCGGCCAGTTGTTTGCGCACATCGGGCAGATTGATCACGCGCACGAGCTCCGTATTGAGTTTTGCGATGATGTCGCGTGGCGTCCCGGCGGGCGCGAGCACGCCCTGCCACGCCGTTGCTTCATAACCCGGCAATCCGCTTTCAGCGACGGTCGGTATTTCCGGCACCGCGGCAGAGCGCTTGAGGCTGGTCACCGCGAGCGCGCGCAATTTCGCGGATTTTACTAGCGGCATAGCCGGCGCGATGGTCGAGCACATCAGCACCACCCGGCCGCCGAGCAGATCGATCAGCGCCGGCGGGCTGCCTTTGTACGGAATGTGCACGATGTCGATGTGCGCGAGCGATTTCAGCAGTTCTCCCGCCAGATGCTGCGACGAGCCGGTGCCCGATGACGAGTAATTGATCTCGCCGGGCCGTGTTTTCGCGAGCGCAATCAGTTCGCGCATGTTTTTCGCCGGCAACGACGGATGCACTATCCAGAGATTCGGCGATTGCGACAACAACGTGATCGGCGCGAAGTCGCGGATCGGATCGAATGGCATCTTTACGGACAGCGCAGGATTGGTGGCGTGCGAGGTCGCAACCTGCAGTAAGGTGTAACCATCGGGATTCGCGCGGGCGGCGATTTCGGTGCCGATATTGCCGGTGGCACCCGGACGGTTGTCGGTGACCACCTGGTGGCCGAGGCTCTCGGCAAGTTTTTGCGTAACGAGCCGCGCGAGCGTGTCGGACGAGCCGCCAGCGCCCTGCGGCACGATATAGCGGATCGAACGCACCGGATAATCCGCTGCGAAGGCGAGCGCACCCGCGCCATACCACGCCGCCGCCATGAGCAGCACACGATGCAACTTCATTGCCGCCGTTCCCGGGTTAATGCAAGTGGGAACAGAGGTTACTGGATAGTCGCCGCGGCCTCAACGCTCGCCGCCGGACTTTACCCCGCCACCAAACTCATGGCAGGCCGGCTGCGGTCTTTCACCACGGCTTGGGCGCTGGTACGGCGCAAGGCCCTTCTACATCGTTGGTGGTGAAATCTGCAGGGCCGACGACTTCCAGATATTCCATGTCCGGCGAATAATCGAAAAGATAGTGCACGATGCCGGGCCGCTGATGCACGCAGTCGCCGGCGGCTACCAGCGTTTCCTTGTCTTCGTACATGAATTTCGCCCAGCCTTTCAGCATGAGGACCATGTGAAATTCGGCCCCGTGATAGTGCCAGCCCGTGCCCTTTTCCGGTGCGGCGTTCGCCTGCACGAGCTGCGCCAGAACTTTTCCGTTGGTCGCTTCGGCGATGCCGAGATCGCGATACTTGAAAAAATCGCGCAATCCATCCAGGCGAAATCCGGTATCGCCGGGTTTTACGTGCGAAAAAGTGGTGCGCGCTTTGTCCAGCATGCTGCCTCCCTGATATGAGTTGGGGAAGCCCCTGCCTCAAGCATTAATCGTGCGAGTGGATGAACGCGCGCAGGCGCGGATAGATCTGACCTTCCCAGCGACGCCCGTTGAACACGCCGTAATGGCCGACACCCGGCTGCATGTGGTGCTCCTTCATGTACGGGCGTATGCCGGGGCACATATCCTGGGCGGCGAGCGTCTGGCCGACCGCGCAGATGTCGTCCTTCTCGCCTTCGACGGTCATGAGCGCCGTGCGCCGGATCGCCCCCGGCTCGATGAGGCGTCCGCGCGACGTGAGCTTGCCCCGCGGCAGCAGATGCTCCTGGAAGACGGCGGCTATGGTTTGCAGGTAAAACTCCGCCGGCAGGTCCATCATCGCAAAATATTCGTGATAGAAAGTGAGGATGGGCTCGGCTTTCTCGATGTCGCCATTGGCGAGATGACGGTAGAGCTCGGCAAATGCTTTGGCGTGACGGTCGGGATTCATGCTCATGAACGCAGTGAGCTGGATGAATCCGGGATAAACGCGGCGCAGCCAGCCCGGGTAGCGCACCGGGACCGTATCGATCAGGTTGCGCTCGAACCAGCTGATCGGCTTGCTGGTGGCGAGCGCGTTGACCTTGGTCGGATTTACGCGCGTGTCCATCGGCCCGGCCATCAAGGTCAGCGTGGCCGGTTGCTCGGGTGCGCCGTCGACGGCCATTAGCGCGGCTGCCGCCAGCGCAGCGACCGTCGGCTGGCACACTGCGACCAGATGCGCGCGCGGTCCAAGAAACTTCAGAAAACGGATGATGTGCTCGATAAAATCATCGAGATCGAACTGCCCTTCGAGCAGCGGCACGTCGCGCACGTTGAGCCAGTCGGTGAGATACACGTCGTGATCGCGCAACAGCGTTTGCACCGTGCCGCGCAGCAGCGTCGTGAAATGACCCGACATCGGCGCCACCAGCAGCACGCGCGGCTGCGTCTCCACACCGGCTTTTTTGAAATGCAGCAGCTTGCAGAACGGCGTGCTGTCGGCCACTTCTTCCGTAACCGCGACTTCACGCCCGCTGCTCTGCACCACTTCGATGCCGAAATGGGGCCGTTCGTGCGTAAGGCGCACCAAAGCGAGCAGTTCGTTGGCCGCCGCCACGCGACGCACTGAAATGTGCTCGCCGACCGCGGGATGCGCTTTATCGCAGACGGCGACGACCGACTTGGCGATTCCCCGCACCGGGGTCATACCGTCCGCATAAGCCTGATAGGCCTGATAGATCATTCGTTCAGCCCATGATTAGTGCGCAGGTGCATGCATTCAGGCACGCAATATGCATGCCAATGATGGAACGCCCGCCGCGACTGCAAGGCCGCGGTGGCACTCACGCACGCATTAATCCAACGGGAATTCATCAATGGCGACAGCCACGCTCACCATCAGCAGCAAAAATTATTCGTCGTGGTCGTTGCGCGGCTGGCTGCTGACCAAATTCTCCGGCCTGCCCTTCACCGAAGAAATGGTGCCGACGGACGACGCCGCCGCGCGCGCGGAGATCCTGCTGCTCGCGCCGTCGATGCTCGTGCCCTGCCTCAAACACGACGGCATCTCGGTATGGGACACGATGGCGATCTCGGAGTACCTGAACGAGGTCTGCCCCACAGCCGGGTTGCTGCCGAAGGACCGCGCGCAGCGCGCGCGTTGCCGCTCGATTTGCGGCGAAATGCATTCGGGATTCAGCGCGCTACGCTCGGCGCTGCCGATGAACCTGAAGAACCACTATCCCAAATTCAAGGTGTGGTCGCGCGCGCAGGGCGACATCGAGCGCATCACGACGATCTGGAACGAGTGCCTCGCGGCGAGCGGCGGGCCTTTCCTGTTTGGCAAATTATGCGCGGCCGACCTCATGTACGCGCCGGTCGCCACGCGCTTCAACACGTACGATGTCGGGCTCGATACCGTATCGGCCGCTTACTGCGCGCGCATCATGGAACTGCCCGAGATGCAGGAATGGATCGCCGCGGCCAAGCTCGAGCCCGACGACATCGACGAGCTCGAAGCCGAGTTTTAGCCGGCCTCGTCGCCGCCTGAATTACTGCTCGGCCTTGGCGCCCGACGCCTTGATGATCTTGCCCATTTTTGCGACTTCCGCGCGCACGTGCTTCGTGAATTCAGCCGGCGTCATGATCTGCGCTTCGATGCCCTGCTTGAAGAGCTGGTCCTTTACCTCGGGCTTCGACAGCGCCTTGACGATTTCCGCGTTGAGTCGCGTGACGATGTCCTTCGAGACCCTGGCCGGCGCATGCAGCCCGTACCAGGTGTCGAACTCGTAGCCCGGCACGCCTGACTCGCTCAAGGTCGGCAGCTCGGGCAGAAACGCCGAGCGCTTCGCGCCGGTCGTCGCCAGCGGCACCACGCGCTTGGCGCTGATGAAAGGCATGGTGCCCGGCAACGCCGAAATCATCACCTGCACCTGGTTCGCGACCACGTCGGTCAAGCCGGGTGCCGTGCCTTTATAAGGAATGTGCACGAGGTTGGTGCCGGTCTCGAGGCGGAAGTACTCCATCGCGAGGTGCGCCGTGCCGCCGGCGCCGGTGCTCGCATAGTTAAGGCTGCCCGGCTTGCTTTTCAAAAGCGCGATCAGTTCCTTGGTGCTGCGCGCCGGCACGCCGGGATTCACGACGAGCGTGTTCGTGGTGGCGCCTATGATCGCCACCTGCGCGAAATCGCGCACCGTGTCGTACGGCAGCTTCGCGTAAAGCGTCTGGTTGATCGCAATCGCGTTGTGCACGACCAGCAACGTATAGCCGTCCGGCACGCTCTTGGCGACGATATCCGTGCCTATCGTGCTGCCGGCGCCCGCGCGATTGTCGACCACGGCCGATTCGCCGAACGCTTCGGTCAGGCGCTGGGCAACGAAACGCGCGGCGATATCGTTGCCCCCGCCCGGCGCGAACGGCACGACCAGGCGCACCGGCTTGGTCGGATAGTTGTCGGCGGCCGCGGCCGGAACCGCGATTGCGCACAACAGCGCGCCGGCGAAGGGACTTACTCGCATTATTTATTCCTCCAGAGGGTTGAGACCCAGCGCGACCTGCGCGAATCTGTCACGGCAAACGAGTGCTTATAACGACATGCTAGTATATCGGCTTCTGCTAAAGTTCGAGCGGACGTCACCGCTTCCATGAAAAATCACGCGCGATTCCGGCAGTTCATCGGCGATTTCACGCGCCTGATAGAGCGTGCCGGAAGCGATGAAGCGGCGATATTCGAGCAGGGCGGAAAATTGCTGAAATCGCTGATCGGCACCGACGACTGGCTTCCCGACACCTGCGCCGAGCCTCACCCCGAACATTATCAACAGTACCTATTGCATTGCGACCCGCTCGAGCGTTTTTCGGTCGTCAGCTTCGTCTGGGGACCCGGACAAAAAACGCCCGTGCACAATCACACTGTGTGGGGGCTGATCGGGCTACTGCGGGGCATGGAGACGTGCCATCGAGTACTCGCTGGCTGGCGGCGCGCTGCGAGCCGGGCCTTCGCATAAAATCCGGCCGGGCCAGATCGATCGCGTCTCGCCGACCGTCGGCGACGTGCACCAGGTCGAAAATGCGCTTACCGACGGGGCCTCGATCAGCATCCACATCTATGGCGCGAATATCGGCGCGGTCAGCCGGCATATTTTCGACGCCACGACCGGCGCACGCACGCCTTTTGTATCTGGCTATTCCGCTGCTTCGCTGCCAAATTTCTGGGACCGTTCGATGGACGTGCGCGCGGCGCACACCGCCTGATCCAACGCTGACATGGACAATGAACTGCTGCGCAGTCATGCCGGCCACGTTACGCGGCTGACGCTCAACCGGGCCGCCAAAGCCAACGCGCTGTCCGCCTCGCTCGTCGAAGCGCTGATCAACGCAGTCGAGTACGCGCAAACCGACGGCACGCGCCTGCTCATATTCGAAGGCAACGGCAGCCACTTCTGCGCGGGATTCGATTTCAGCGGTTATGACGAAGCAACCGAAGGCGAACTCGTGCTGCGCTTCGTGCGTATCGAGCACCTGCTGCAGTGCGTGCATCACGCCCCGTTCGCGACGCTAGCGCTCGCCCACGGCAAGATTTTCGGCGCCGGCGCAGACCTCGTTTGCGCGTGCAGCACGCGCATTGCCGCGCCGGGCACGACTTTTCGCATGCCGGGCCTGCGCTTCGGATTGGTGCTCGGCACGCGCCGGCTGGCGCATCGCATCGGTGCGGAGGCCGCGCGCGACATCCTGCAGACGAGCCGCACGTTCGATTCCGAGAGCGCGCAGAAGCTCGGCTTCATTACGCGCATCGCCGCCCAGAGCGAGTGGCCCGCGCTCATAGAGGCCGCGCGCGAAACGAGCGCCGCGTTGACCCAGCCGGCGCGCGCGCGGCTGCATGAGCAAACGGTCATCGATACGCGCGATGCCGACATGGCGGCGCTCGCGCAATCCGCGAGCGTGCCGGGACTCAAAGAACGCATTCGCATATTCAGAGAGGCAAAAACCTGATGGCACAAGCCCTGCCCCAACAAATGCAAGCTATCGAAACGAGCGCCGCCGGCGGCCCCGACGTGCTGCGCCTCGCCACCCGCCCGGTGCCCAAGCCCGCAGCGAGCGAGGTTCTGATAAAAGTGGCCGCCGCCGGCGTAAACGGGCCCGACATGATGCAGCGCAAAGGCCTGTATCCGCCGCCGCCGGGTGCCACCGATCTGCTCGGCCTCGAAGTGTCCGGCGAGATTGTTGCCGTCGGTGATAACGTCACGCGCTGGAAAACCGGCGACGTGATCGTCGCGCTCACCAACGGGGGCGGCTACGCCGAGTATTGCGCGGTCGACGCGCTACACTGTCTGCCGGTGCCGCAAGGCGTGTCGCTGATCGACGCGGCCGGCCTGCCGGAAACGTACTTCACCGTATGGAGCAATGTCTTCATCGGCGCGCGGCTCGCGCCCGGCGAAACATTTCTCGTGCATGGCGGTGCGGGCGGTATCGGCGCGACCTGCATCCAGCTCGGCAAAGCCTTCGATGCCAAAGTCATCGCGACCGACAGCCCGGCCGAGCGCTGCAAATTCTGCAGCGATCTGGGCGCCGATCGCGTCGTGGATTACCGCGAAGAGGATTTCGTCGAAGTCGTGCGCAAGGCCGGCGGCGCCAATGTGATCCTCGACATCGTCGGCGGCCCCAATATCGAAAAGAATCTCAAGGCGGCCACTCACGACGCGCGACTCATCCAGCTCGCATTCGCGCAAGGCTCCAAGGTCGAAATCAACCTGATGCCGGTGATGCTCAAGCGCCTGAGCTATACAGGCTCGACTTTGCGGACGCGGGCGCCGGCGTTCAAGGCGCGGGTCGCGCGCGAGCTCGAGGACAAAGTCTGGCCGCTGATTGCAGCCGGCAAAATCAAGCCGGTCGTGAATGCGACGTTCGCGTTGGCTGACGCGGGCAAGGCGCACGTGCTCATGGAATCGAGCACGCACCTGGGAAAAATCGTGCTGGTGGTCGGCGGCTAGCTGAACTGCAGGCGGCCCTGCGAGGCGGGAGACACGCGCGGCGGCTGGCGGCGCAGTTTTTCCTTGTGGCCGACCGCCCCTACCTGGCGGGCGTAGCTGATGTTCTGCTCGACTGCCTCGACGTAGTAATTGTGCCCGCCGAAGTGCGGTTCCGCGTATCGGTAAGCGGCTTCCAGCAGCGCGTCCAGCCGATTCGCCGCGGTTTCGTAAAAGGCGGGCGTTTTCGCGATCAGGTCGCCCGCGGACGCAAACACGATTTCTTCCACACCGTTTGCATTGCGACGCCGCGCGACCCCGCCCAGCTCGAACTCCGGAAACAGCCGGTCGTGGCATTTTTCCAGGTAGCAGCGATCCGCCATCTGGCCCAGGATGTCCGCGGTGCCGAGCAGATTGCCGATGACGCGGAAAACCGGCTGCGGCACCCGGATTTTGCCGATCGGGATTTCGTAGCCGGTAAAGTGGATGACGCGGGTGGCAGCCGGCACCAGGTCCGCCATGCCGAGCTGCGGCAGGTAGCTGCGCAGATAGCGCGCGCCGCGCGAAACGTGAGTCAGCGTGTATTCGGCGCCGTTGGCGTGCCGGGCGTCCCTGCGGTGCCGGATGTAGCCGCAATCGTGATAAAGCGCAAGAATCACGCCGAAGCAAAACAGGCGGGCATCGATCGGTTCCCGCCCGGCCCGCTGATAGCCGTGCAGCAGGCGGGCCATCGCAAGTGTGACATCCAGCACATGCTGCACGTCGTGATAGCCGGTATCGCACGCATGATAAGCGGGGTTTTCACCGGCATAGAGCGTCGCGAAGTCGATAAACGAGCGGTCGAGCGTCGCCAGGTCGGCTTTTCGAAACAAATCAAGGTAGATGCGGCGCACTTCAGCGGCGACGGCGGGAGCGTCGGTGGTCTTGATGCTGTTCGTGACATCGTGGTCACTGCGCCGCTGCCGCATCCCCCGCCCCTCCAGCAAAATTACCATCCGCCTGCGCGGTTGCGCGAGGTATTAAACTATAATGGCGAGGCGTTATCAATAGGGGGAAACAAGTTGCGCTTGAGTAATTCTGCGCCTGGTTCTTATAGACCATCCGCATGCCCGTCGCAGCGCACGCTCACGCGCTGCCAGCATGCGAAAAACAAGATCGACGTCAGCGACGCCTGCTTGAGCACGCCGACGAGCGACTTCCACGGCTGACACCCAATGCACCCAGAGACGATATATACCAAGACCACCAAAGGCGTTCTCGCGGTCAAGAATAAAACGTCCCGCCTGCCGCGCGATCTCAGCATGGTGTTTCTCGCGGTGGATGGCAAATCGACCGTCGCGGAACTGGCCAAAAAATCCGGCTTGTCCGAGGGTGCTATTCCCGCGGCGCTCAAAAGACTGATCAGCGACGGTTATGTAAGGATCTTCGCCGACGGCGCGACTGCCAACGGCGTGCCTGCCGACGGCGCGACCGCCAACGGCGTGCCGGCCAACGGCACGCCTTGCCAACGGCGCGACTGCCAACGGCACGACTGCCAACGGCGCAACCGCCAAGAACGACGACGACGGCTTCGATCTCGATTTCACTTTGCCCGGCGGGGTCGCAATGCTCAACTCGGAAGCCGAGCAGCGTGCCAAAGCCGAAATAGAGGCGCAAGCGCGCGCGGAAGTCGCTGCGCGGGCCGCCATCGAAGCCAAGGCGCGGCAGGACCTCGAAGCGCGTGCACGCGCCGCCGCCGAAGCGAACGCCAGGCAGGAAGCTTCCGCGAAACTGAAGGCCCAGGAGCAGTCGCGCGTGGCCGCGCAGGACGGCGCACAGGCGCAAGTCGAGGCCAATGCCGCCCCCGAAGGGAAAGTCCGGGCCGAAGCCGAAGCGCGCATGCGCGCTGCGATGGTGGCAAAAGCCGCAGCGGATGCCGAAGCGAAAGCCCGCGCGACCGCCGAAGCCAAAGCCAATACCGAAGCGCAGTCCAAGGCCACCGCGGAAGCCAGCGCACGGGCTGAAGTCGCGGCGCGCGCCCGGGCCGAAGCCGAAGCACGCGCGCGCGCCCAGGCCGAAGCACGCGCCCGCGCCGCGCTCGAAGCGAAGGTGCGCGCGATGGAACAGGCGCTGCAGCAGTCCGAGGAACGCGCGGCGATCGAGGCCGAAGCGCACGCGCGGTCCGAGGCCGACGCCCGGGCGCGCTCCGTAGCGGAGACCATCGCGCGGGCGGAAGCCGAGGCGCGCGCCGCCGCGGCCGAAGACTGCGAGCGTGCAGGCGCGGGCGATGGCGGCAGCGGCCGCCGCAGCCAAAGCTGATCTCGAAGCGCGCATGCGAGCTGAAGCCGAGGCGCGCGCCGCCGCGGATCTGCGCGCGCTCGGCCAATCCGGCGACACGGTCAGGGCCGAAGCAGAAGCGCGGGTGCGCGCGGCGGAAGCGGCACGGCAGGAAGCGCTTGCCAAAGCCGAAGAGGCGTCGCGTGCGCTTGCGGTCGCGCAAGCGCGCATGCGCATGGAAGCCGAAGCGCGTGTCGCGGCCGAAGAAAAAGCCCGCAACGCGTCAGAACTTCGCTCGAAGGACGCGGCGGCCCGGCTGCAGCGCGAAGCCGAGCTGCAGATCCAGCGCGAAGAGGCGGAAGCCCGCATGCGCGCCGAGTTCCGCATACTCGAGGACAATATTCTGCAGTCGCGTCAGGAGGCGCAGGCACGCGAAGAAGCCGAGCGCAAAGCGCGCCAGGAAGCCGAAGCCCGCACCGCCGCCGAGCGCCAGGCCCGCGAAGAATCCGAATCGCGGGCCGCGGTAGAGATCGCCGCCCGCGACGGCGACGTGCGGCTGGCGCGCGAAGAAGCGGAAGCGCGCGCGCTTGCAGAAGCCAAGGCCCGCGAAGAGTTCGAAGCCGAACGCCGCGCCCGCGAAGAAGCCGAAGCGCAGGTGGCGGCCGAGCGGCTATCGCGCGACGAAGCGGTGAGCAAGGCGCGCGCAGAAGCCGAGCGCCGGGCGCGCGAGGAAGTCGAAACGCGCATTGCGGCCGAGCGCCAGGCACGCGAAGAAGCCGAGGCCCGCGCACTGGCCGCGCGCGAGGACGCCGAGCGCAAAGCCCAGGCCGAACTTGCCGAACGCATCGACGCCGAGCGCAAGGCGCGTGAAGAAGCCGAGCGCAAGCGCGAAGTGGCCGAAGCGCAGGCCAAGGCCGCGCTGCAAATCAGCGCCACCGCCGAAAAGCTGGTGCGCGAAGCCGCGAGCAAGGAAACCGCGGTCGCCGAAAAATCCCGCGACGAAGCGCATAAGATGCGCGACGAGGCGCAGCGCATGCTCGAAACCGCGCGCCTGCAGCACGAGCAGGCTGTCGCCAAGGCGCAGGCCGAGGCGACAGCGCGGATGCATGCGGAGCAGAAAGCCGTCGCTGAAAAACGCGCACGGGCAGCAGCTGAAGATCGCGCCAAGCAGGAGGCGGTGGCGCGCGTCATGCAGGAGCACCAGATGAGACAAAATGCCGAAAAAGAAATCGCTGCCAAGGTCGAGGCCGAAATCAAGGCCCGCTCGCAGGCCGAGTTCGATGCCGAAGTAAAGGCGCGAACGGATGCGCAGCAGCGCGCCGACATGGTCGCCGCCCAGATCTCGCTCGAGCATGACGATGCCGCGGTGCGGGGGCGCAAAATAAGCCCGGCGCGCAAACGTATCCGCTGGGGCCGCACGGCGGCGATCAGCGTGGCCGTGCTGCTCGTGCTCGCCATCGGTTTCATCCAGATCATGCCGATGACGGGCTACATCCCCGCGATCGAAAAGCTGCTTTCCGAACGCCTGCAGGAACCGGTCAGCATAGGCGGGCTGCGCTTTACGCTGTTCCCCGTGCCCCAGCTAAAAGTCGAGCGCATCGCCATCGGGCCGGGCCAGGACGTGCGTATCGAGATCGCCCTTATCCCGATGTCCCCGGCGGCGCTATTCGATGACAAAAAAGATTTCGACGAGATCGAGGTAAACGGCCTGACCTTCGACCAGGACGCGATACCGCGCCTGGCAGGCTGGACCAGTGCGCCGGCCAAATCACGCCTGCACGTGCGGCGCCTGAAAATCATCGGCTTCAAGCTTGCGCTGCATGGCATCGAGCTGCCTAGCCTGGACGGCACGGTTACGCTCGCCAAGGACGGCGGCTGGCAGAAAATCTCATTGCGCGACCCGAAAATGAACCTCGATTTCATGCCGCTGAAGGAACAGGGCCAGTACCGCGCGACATTTCAAGCGCGCAACTGGACCCCGCCGATCGGCCCGGGCGTCGAATTTGCCGAACTCGGCGCGACCGCCACGATTACGCGCGATCAGGCCACGATTATCGGCATCGAAGGCCGCATATTCGAAGGCGCGCTCAAGGGTGCCGTGAACGTCCGCTGGAAAAACAACCTCGCGGCGGACGGCGAACTGGCGCTTAAAGGCGCAGACCTCGCCAGCGCGCTCGCCGGATTTACGCGCGACTACACCGCCAGCGGCACACTCGACGCCGGGCTCAAGTTCACGAGCCAGGGTCAGACCGCCCCCGAGCTCTTCGCGGCGCCGCGCGTCACCGCGACATTCGCATTGCAAAAAGGCACGCTGAACAACGTCGATCTGGTGCGCGCCATCCAGTCGACCAGCCGCGGCGGTTTGCGCGGCGGCAAGACGCCGTATGTCGAAATCACCGGCGAGGCGCAGTCCTCGGCCAATCGCATTGGCTATCGCAATTTAAGGCTCGCCGCGGGCCCGCTCAACGCGACCGGTGCGTTCGACGTGTCGCCGTCGTCGCAACTCGCAGGCCGGCTCAACGTCCAATTGGGCACGCAATCGACATCGATCGCGCGCGGCGCGCTGAACGTCAGCGGCGGCATGAAGGATCCCGTGCTGAGTCCGTAGACCGCCGCTGCCTGACGCGGGCAGCGCTCCCGGCCCTGCCCGCCATGCGCATTTCCCATCACTAGGCTAGTCCCGAATGAACGTCATCAACCCGTGGTATCAGCTCGGCTATGTCATTCCCCATCTCTACACGGACATGGACGCGTATCAGTTCTACCGCATCGCGCCCGAAGGCATGGTGCTGATCACCACGGGGCTCAATCTGACCGAGTACACCCTGGCAAGCGTCGAGAGCAACCTGCCGACCTTGTGGGAGCGCTTCGACCTGCTGGCCAAGAAGCGGGCCGATCGCATTTCCTTGAGCGGTGTGCCGGTCGCGGCCGCGCTCGGGCGCAAGAAAATGCTCGAGATACTTGCCGAGGCGCAGGATCGCACGGGCGTGCCGTGCGACACCGACCTCGAAGCGCATATAGCGACGCTCAAGCATCTGGGCGCGACCAGGATCGCGATGGCGACGCGCTGGCCCGAGCCGGTCAACGCTGCGCTGACGCGTTATCTCGCCGAAGCCGGTATCGAAGCGATCGCCTGCCGTTCGCGCGCGCGCACCCTCGCCGAAAACAAGCAGACGCTGGCATCCGAAGACCACGAGCTCGCGCTCGATCTCGGGCGCAAGGTCATGCGCGATGCGCCGGACGCGCAGGCGCTGCTGATGCCGGGCGGGCTGTGGTTCGCGATCTATGCGGTGCCGGTGCTCGAAGCCGAGTTCGGGCGGCCCGTGTTGCTCAACATCACGTCCACGACCTGGGCGGCGCTGCATGCAGCGGGCCCGCGCCTGCTCGCGCGTCCCGATCCGCGCTGGGGCAAAGTGATGGCGAGCGTTTGACACTTTTCCGCCTGTGATAGTACGCGTCCTGGCAGCCGTGCTCGGCGCCTGCACCACGACCAGCGCAATCGCGCAGAACTATCCCGCCAAGCCCATCCGCATCATCGCGGCGCAATCCGCGGGCGGCGTCACCGATGCGCTCGCGCGCACGTTCGCCCAAAAATTCAACGAAGCATGGAAGCAACCCGTGGTGGTCGAGAACCGCGCGGGCGCGGGCGGGGCGATCGGCACGGAAGTCGTCGTAAGAGCCGCGCCGGACGGTTATACGCTGCTGCTGTCGTCGGCCGGTCCTATAGTCATCAACCAGAGCCTCTACCCGGCGCTGGGATACGATCCACTTAAAACACTCGTGCCCATCACGTTCGTCGCCGCGTCGCCATTAGTGCTCGTCACCCATCCGTCGGTACCGGCAAAATCGGTCGCCGAGCTGATCGCGCTTGCCAAAGCACGGCCGGGCAAGCTTACCTACGGCTCCGGCGGCAGCGGCTCGCCGCCGCACCTGACCGCCGAACTCTTTAAAACCGCTGCGCGCGTGGACATTACGCACATCCCGTTCAAGGGCTCGGCGCCCAGCGTGCTGGCGCTCGTCGGCGGCCAGATCGATCTATCTTTTTCGACCGTCGTGATCACGCTGCCGCAGGTCCAGGCCAGCCGCTTGCGCGCGCTCGCCGTGACGTCGCCGCAGCGCTCGAAAGCGCTGCCCTGGTTGCCGACCATGATCGAAGCCGGCATGCCCGGGTTCGAATCGCAGCAATGGTTCGGCCTCTTCGGACCAGCCGGCCTGCCGTCGGAAATCGTCGCTCAGCTCAACCTTGAAGCGACACGGATCGTGTCATCGCCCGAAATGCGCGAACGGCTTGCCGCTGACGGCGCCGAACCCGGCACGCTGACCCAGCGCGAATTTGGCGCGTTCCTGCAGGCCGATGCGGTACGCTGGGCGCGCGTGGTGAAACAATCGGGGGCCAAAGCCGAATAGGCAAGCTGCGCGTCCCCACCGTAGCGACCGGCCGCGCGTATGCGCTATGATGGGCACACATGGGGAATGCCGGCAGCAGGGGGGGATTCTGAACTACAATTTCATGGGCAAAGGCCAGGTCACGGCGCCCGGTTTCGAAGCGGAGGAATTGCGCGGGTTTTCCCGCACCGTCGCGGAAATCGAATGGCTGCTCGTCATCCTGGTCATGCTCTACCAGGTCGTGCAGGGACGCTCCGAAGACGCCAATGCGCAGATCTATTTCGGCCTGATTGTTTATTCGGCCTTCGTGCTTGGCTTTCGCTATTTCAATGTCCACCGCACGGAATCGCGCTGGAAGCTGGCCATCGAAACGTGGGTGATGATCGTCTTCATTACCTGGATCATCTACAACACCGGCCGCCTCGAAAGCCCGCTCACCAACCTCTATCTGCTGCCGATCATTACGTCGGCGCTGACGCTCGGCAAGCTGATCACGCTGCTCGAGATGGCGCTGATCGCCGCCTGCCATATCTTCGTCGGCTATACGGCCACCAACGATTCGCTGTTCTGGATCACCAATGCGGGCGATTTCATGACCCAGCTCGCACCCATGCTGCTTGTCGCCTACATCACGACGATGCTCTCGGCGGATATCCGCACCGCGCTGACGCGCATCAAGCTCATTTCCGAAACCGACGAGCTGACCGGCATCTTCAACGTGCGCGCATTCACCTCACTCGCCGACCGCATGCACAAGCAATCGATCCGCTACGGCCATGCATACAGCATCCTCATGGTCGACTCCGACAATTTGAAGTCGGTCAACGACGCGTATGGCCACGAAGCGGGCAATCGTCTCTTGAAACTGACGGTCACGTGCATGCAGAAGGGCCTGCGCGAAACGGACGTATTTGCGCGCTACGGCGGCGACGAATTCGTGATCATGCTGCCGCAGACCAAAGCCGACGGCGCGTTGCAGGTGTCCGAGCGCATCCGCAAATCGATCGCCGCCACGCCGCTTGAGACGCACGGTAAAGAAATCGCGACCACCGTCAGCATCGGCGTCGCTTCGTTCCCGGCGCATGGCGCCGAACTCGCGGTCGTGATGAACTGCGCCGACCAGGCGCTCTACCTCAGCAAGAAACGCGGCCGCAATTGCTCTTCCGTCAGCGGCGATCACGAAAAATAGGCTTCGGCGGCCGAAAATAAGCCGTGTTGTCGTAATAGCGCTCGTCTTCGTTGTCGGCGCACCAGCCGGGAATCCCGAGCAACGGAACGGGCGTCAAATCCGTCGCGGCAAGATCCCGTCCTGAAGCGCCGACGCGTTCTGCGATTTGCCCGTCAATTGCCGCGAGCTGTTCCGCCAATGGCAGCGCCATGAAGTCGCGCCCCACTTCACAAATCAAGCCGCACCCGGTGACGCCTGTGAAGGGCCGCAGCATTTTCTCACCGAGCCCGTGCCCGAACAGGTAAAAGCGCATGTACTGGCGGACATCCGCGCGCCGGCGCCAGAACAATTCTTTCCACGCATGGGCCGCCAGCAATCGGCCGAGCCCGGGCTCGCTCGTCGCTACGATTACACCGCTCTCATCGAGCAGCGTCAGCGCGTCCTGCAGGGCAGACCGATTGCCTGCGTGGCGTTCGCCGCTTGTGCGCCGCTCTTCGAGCGCGTGGTAATGACGCTCGTTCAGTGCGGCCTTGGCACGCGGAAACGTAAGCCATGCGAGCGCGTTGAAAACGTCATGCCAGTCACCGGCGCGGAACTGCGCTTCACCGCGCAGAAAAATACGCGATTCATATTTGTCCGCGAAATCGACCACGCGCGGCGCCGGCGCGACAAAACTTAGCGCGTGGCCTGCGGCATTGACCACGGGGGTGGCGCGCGCCGCCAACAGACGATTGAAGTCGGCGCTGCACGGCCAGGCCGGCGTGCGCAGTTCGCGCGCAGCTTCGCGCAGCGGCGCGAATGCCGGCGCGCTTCGCGCGAAATCGGGATTCCAGACATTGACCATCGGTTGATTTTTTCGGCGACGAGCCGGCCGGTCCAGAATAAGGGCAGCTCCAATGATAATATTGCGCCCTGTCCTTTAACCAGAACTGAAAAATACGGCACCAGATAATGGCGGAAAACATCGATTGTGCAGTCATCGGCGCGGGTGTAGTGGGCCTGTCGATCGCGCGCGAACTTGCGCTGGCGGGCCGCGAAGTGATTATCCTCGAAGCCGAGTCTGCGTTCGGCACGCACACCAGCGCGCGCAACTCCGAAGTCATCCACGCGGGCATCTATTACCCGACCGGCTCGCTCAAGGCCCGGCTGTGCGTCGAAGGCCGCAAGGCGCTATACGCTTACTGCGCGGAACGCGGTGTCAATCACCGGCGCATCGGCAAGGTGATCGTCGCCACCGACGAAACCCAGCTTGAAGGCCTCAAGAAATACCAGAAACAGGCGGAGATCAACGGCGTCGACGATTTGCGCATGCTGTCGCGCGACGAGCTTGCCGAACTCGAGCCCGCCGTCGTCAGCTTCGCCGGATTCATGTCGCCGTCCACCGGCATCATCGACAGCCACGGCCTGATGCTCGCGTACCTGGGCGACGCCGAAAACAATGGCGCGTCCCTCGTGCTGAACAGCCCGGTGACCGGCGGCGCGGTCACGGCTGACGGCATCCAGCTCGAAGTAGGCGGCGCGGACCCGATGAGCATCGTGTGCAAGACCGTCATCAACTCCGCCGGCCATGGCGCGCCCATCGTGTCGCGCGCCATCACCGGCGTCCCGGCCGCGACGATTCCGGCCAACTACTATGCAATCGGCCACTACTACACGTTGACGGGCAAAACGCCCTTCAATCATTTGGTCTATCCGGTCGCGCGCCAGGACTGGCTCGGCGTGCACGTGACCATCGATCTCGGCGGCCGCTGCAAATTCGGGCCCGACTTCTCGTGGCGCGACAGTCTCGATTACCGCTTTGACGAGAGCCGCGAAGCGCGTTTCTACGAAGCCATCCGCCGCTACTATCCGGGCCTCAAGGATGGCGCGCTGCAGCCCGGCTATACCGGCATGCGCCCGCGCATCACCGGCCAGGGCAAGGAAGCAGTCGATTTCGTAATCCAGGATCACACGGTGCACGGCGTGCATGGCATGGTGAACCTGTACGGCATCGAATCGCCAGGCCTTACGTCGTCGCTGGCGATTGGCCGATACGTTGGCGAATTGATCGCTAACGACCGGCGATAAAACGACGCGCGGAATCAGCAGCGTTCTCCCCAACATTCCGGGTAGTTGCATCCTCGTCTGACCCGCAACCGTTAACTCCAGGCAGACGCTGCATTATCCCGACTTGCAGGCGAGGCCCGAAGAATTCCGCTTGCTGTTCCCGCTGATTTGACATCGTCATATCGAGGGCGTAGCTTATTTCAGCCCGGATTTCCACTTTAAGGTGGCAAGCACTCCATCTTGGAGCGGCAATACCGGACTACCACCGGTTCAGCCTGGGGGTTGGTGATCGACAATAAAAAAGGCGGCCCGGCGTCACTCAATCCACTGCATTGACAAAGGAGGCACCATGAAGCGAGGACTGCTCATTTTAAGCACTATTGCTTTCTGTTTCGCGGTCAGCGGGGCGTTCGCAGCAGACGTGTTTAGCGGAAGCTGGAAGGTAAATCTGGCCAAGTCGAAGTACGATCCGGGCCCGCCGCCGAAGGGCCCCAACGTCAATAAAATCGAAGCGATAGAAGGCGGGCTGAAATTTACGAATGATGGAGTCAATGCGGAAGGCAAGCCAACCCACAGCGAATGGAGCGGGAAGTTCGACGGAAAAGACAATCCGGTCAAAGGCGATCCGGGCCGGGATACAGCCGCGCTGAAAAAGATTGATGACTATACGACCGAGATCATTAGCAAGAAGGCTGGCAAAGTCACCACCACGAATCGCACCGTTTACTCCCGCGACGGCAAGACGAGGACGCAAACCGTTCAGGGAACGAACGCTCAAGGCATCAAGATCAACAATACAGTTGTATCCGAAAAGTAATTAAGCGCAAGTGCGGGAGCGGTTGGAAGAAGGTTCTCTGATCGCTCCCCTTTTCATTTTTCTGAAACTTGACTGCGACAACTCCCCACGTAACTGCCCGACGGATCGTTTACAGACTCCCGACCGTAAAGTTAAGCAGGCCGCAGTCTCTCAGTCTTTTTTTATTGGGACCCGATCGAGGAAGGCGCCGACGGCCGCAATCCATGCGTCCCGCGTGAAAAGAAACCCATCGTTGTGTCCTCCGGCGAGCACCAGCATTTGCTTCGGCTCGCGCGCCGCCGCGAACAAGGCTTCGCCATGGGCAAACGGGATCACGTCGTCGTCGCGGCTGTGCGCAATCAGCACAGGCGCATCGACCCTTGCGATGCGCGCCAGGTTGTCGTAAGTGATGCGCGCGAGCAGGCGCACGGGCAGCCACGGATAAATCTGCGCGCCCAGATCGGGCACCGACCTGAATGTCGACGCGAGCACGAGCGCGCGCGGCGGATATTTGAGCGCGAGCCACGTCGCGACGCCGCCGCCCAGCGATTCGGCCACCATCACGATATCGCGCGCGGCCACGTTACGGGTCGCGGTCAGATGCAGCCAGGCCGCCTCGGCGTCGCGATACGTGCCCTCCTCATCAGGATGGCCGCCGCTTTTGCCATAACCCCGGTAATCGAACAGCAGCACTGAATAACCGAGGCGGTTGAACATCGTCAGATAGCCGAGACGATGCGAGATGTTCCCCGCGTTGCCATGCATCAACAGTATGGTCCCGCGCGCGTTGCGCGCCGGCACCCACCAGCCGTGCAGTTTTACGTTGTCCGCCGTGGTCAGCGTGACATCCTCGTAATCGAGTCCGGCGGCGCGCGGCGTCGCGGTCAGCTCGCGTTCAACCTGCGGGAAATACACCAGCCGCGGCTGATACAGGAACACGAACAGCATAATCAGCGCGTACGCGACCGCCGCCGCCATCAGCAGGTTAACAATCACGCGCATGGCTTTTGCATAATTGGCGATCTAAATATCGACTTCGAGCGGCGGCTCGTCCATCGCCGCGCATTGCTCGCGCAGCGCAAGTATCTGGTCCTGCCAGTAACGCTGGGTGTTAAACCACGGAAAATTCACCGGAAATGCGGGGTCGTCCCAGCGCGTCGCCAGCCAGCCCGCATAATGGATCATGCGCAGTGTGCGCAGCGCTTCGACCAGATTCAGCTCGGCCGGATTGAAATCGCAGAACTCGCGATAGCCGCCGAGCACGTGCGAGAGCTGCACGCCCATCGCCGCGGCGTCTCCCGACAACAGCATCCACAGGTCCTGCACCGCGGGCCCGCTGCGGCAGTCGTCGAGATCGACGAAATGCGGTCCCTGCTCCGACCACAGGATGTTGCCCGCATGGCAATCGCCATGCAGCCGGATGTTGCCCACCGTGCCAGCACGCGCGTAACAGCTATCGACGCGTTCGAGCGCGTCGTGGACGATCGCCTCGTACGCGTCAGCCAGATCCGGCGGAACGAAGCCGTGCTCCAGCACGAATTCGGCGGGCGCCTCGCCGAAACTTTCAACGTCAATGCGCGGCCGATGCGCAAACGGCTTCAATCCGCCCACCGCATGGATGCGTCCCATGAACCGTCCGATCCAGCGCAAGGTGTCAGGGTCGTCGAGTTCCGGCGCGCGTCCGCCCTGCCTTGGAAACAGCGCGAAGCGAAAGCCGCCACGCTCGTGCAATGTTTTGCCGGCAGCATCGGCAATGGGTGCGACGACTGGTATTTCGCGCGCCGTGAGCTCGCGCGAATAGGCATGCTCTTCCAGTATCGTTTCGTCGCTCCAGCGCTCTGGGCGGTAGAACTTGGCGACCAGCACCTTGTCGTCTTCGCACCACACCTGGTACACGCGATTTTCAAAGCTGTTCAGCGGATATTGGCGGCCGTCGCAGCGGTAGCCGCAGCTCTCGACGGCATCGAGTATCAGGTCGGGAACGAGGGTCTGGTAGGGGTGAGCGTCCGGCATGGCAGCGGTGGCAGTTCGAGACCCACCATACCATGCTATTTCAGGAACGCGGGAGTCAACAGGCGCAGGCCTACCGATATCCAGCGGCTGCCGCCGTAGTCGCCGGCCTGGGTACCCACGGTGGCGTCGATTTGCACGCGGTTGGGCACCACCCAGACGCGCACGCCGCCCTGGTAGGAATTGCGATGATGATTGTCGCCATAGGTTTCCACCATCAAAAATACGCGCGACGTGATGCCGTATTCGGTCCCGATGCCCCACGTCAGGGAATTGACGGGCAGCTTCGCCCGCGCGCTGCACGCCCACGTTCGCATGGACGAACATGCGGTCGTCGAGCAGCGAGCGCGTAAACGGCATGTATCCGTAATAATTAGGGACCTGGTCGGCCGCGCCGCGCGAGCGCACCACGCCGCCGACCGCCAGGCCGTAGGAATAGCCATTGGTTTCGAGCGTCTTGAACAGCGTCTTGCCCTGCATTTGCACGGTGCGCGTATAGCTGCGCACCCCCAGGTCGTCGACGGGCAATTCGGCGCTGCCGAGCGTGAATTCGATGTTGCCGGTCGGGTTGCATCCGGGCAGCGCCCAGTTTTCCTGGCTGTCGCGATTGAAGCGCCGCCATGTTTCGAGCTGGCACGCGCCCGCATCCACGATCCGCGCGTCGTCCACGACCATCGGCCGCGCCGCGCGTGCGTCGGCTCCCGCCAGCGCCGCCGCCAGGGCCAGACATAATTTAAATTTCTGCTTGGGTGCGGCCATCGCTGAATGCGGCAATTTTCAATGTGCAGACTAGCATGAAATAGTTAAAATCCGGTGACCTTCAACCGGCCCGCGATTTATCGAGAGTGCCTATGCTCAGTGGATTTATTCCCGCCAACGGCGCGCTCACGAAAACAATCGTCAATCAGTATGCCGACCTCAAGCCGGAAATGATGTGGCTCGACCTCACGAACCCGACCGAGCAGGAGCGCCAGTGGATCAAGCAGGCTTACGCGCAGGAGCTCCAGTTCATGGAGGAGCTGGGCGAAATCGAGGCAAGCGCGCGTTATTACCACGACGAGTTCGGCATGCACCTGAACCAGTATTTCCTGGTGACCGACCAGAACGTCACGCGCAACGTGAACGTCGCGTTCACGATCAATAACAACCGCCTCTTCACGCTGCACAGCGAGGACCTCGCGGCCATCCGCACGTTCTGCAGCCAGGCCAGCCGCACGAATGAGCATTGCGACAGCCCGGTGTCTATCATGCTCGGCATCTTCCAGACCCGCATCGGCCTGCTCGCCGACCTCTACGAGCGCGCGCAGGCCGATCTCGAGCCGATCAGCCAGGCGATCTTTCGCGGCGATTCGCGGGCGATGCCGCGCGTGCTGGAAACGCTGACCCGCATCGAGGACGTCAACGGCAAAGCGCGCCTGGGGCTGCTCGAGAACAAGCGCGCCTACCCTAACCTCGTGCGCAGCACCGAATGCGCGCAGCACGCGGAGACCATCAACGAGATCCTGCGCGACGTCGATTCGCTGACGACCCATTCCGGTTTTCTCGCCGACCGCGCGAAATTCCTGATGGATGCGGCGATGGGCATTATCAATATCTCGTTCAACCGCCGGCTCAATATATTCACCGTGCTGTCCGTGATATTGATGCCGCCGACCTTGATTGCGAGCATCTACGGCATGAATTTCCGCCACATGCCCGAGCTCGACTGGTACTACGGCTATCCGCTCGCGCTGCTGATGATGGTATTGGTTGCGGCCGGACCTATTCTTTATCTGAAACATAAAGAATGGCTGTAGCAGTCATCGAAAGAGCGCCGGAGTAGCAGGGCCGGTAACCGCACCCGAATACTGTCCGCCGGACAGCGCGGCGCGGTATATTAAAGCACCACGAAGCCCCGAATCCGGCGACGTCCACTGCTATTTTGATCCGGTAACAAACAGGATACGCTCATGCTGATCAGCTGCGTTGCGTACGAAGACGGTAAAAAACTCGCCGATATCGCGAAGGAAGATATCAGCAAGTATGTCAGCCGGCCTGAATGTTTTGTCTGGGTCGCGCTGTACGAGCCCACTGCCGAAGAACTCGCCGAGATGCAGCGGGAATTCGGCCTGCACGAACTGGCGGTGGAAGATGCGCAACATGGCCACCAGCGTCCCAAGATCGAAGAATATGGGGATTCGCTGTTCGCCGTCCTGCATACGGTCGAAATCGTCGACGACGAACTGCAAATCGGCGAGGTTGATGTCTTCGTCGGCCGCAACTATGTGTTGTCGGTTCGCAGCCGCACCAAACAGGGGTTCAAGAACGTGCGCGAACGCTGCGAGCGCGAGCCCGAGCTGCTCAAGCAGGGCTCGAGTTTCGTCCTGTATGCGCTCATGGACACGGTCGTCGACCGCTACTTTCCCGTGCTGGACAGGCTCGAAATCGAGCTCGAAAAAGTCGAGGAAAAAATGTTCGCCGGCGTTACCGACAGCCGGTTCAACATCGAGGCGCTCTATCAGCTCAAACAGAAACTCATGACGCTCAAGCACGCCGTCGGACCGCTGCTCGAGGCGACCGGCAAATTGTGGGGCGGCCGCGTGCCCCAGCTGTGCGCGCGCACCCAGGAATACTTCCGCGACGTCTACGATCACCTTTTCCGCATCAACCAGTCGATCGACAGCCTGCGCGACATGGTGGTCACCGCCGTTTCGGTCAACCTGTCGCTGACGGCCGTGCAGGAAAACGAGACCACCAAGCGTCTGGCCGCCTACGCCGCGCTGGTGGCCGTGCCCACGATGATCGCCGGAATCTACGGCATGAATTTCGAGCATATGCCCGAGCTGAAATCGGTCTACGGTTATCCGCTGACGGTTGCCGCAATGGCCGCCATCGACGTTTACTTGTATTTCCGGTTCCGAAAATCCGGCTGGCTCTAGAAACCGCGATTTGCAGAGGTCGCGGAAGCATTTGACCGCGGACTCGACGCGTCAATGCCGTGACGGCATGCGTCCCGCCGCTGCGCCGTCACCCGCGCGCGCAAACCATACTTGGCCCTGCGCGTTAAGCGCCGGCAGTATCGTCGGCAAGCATTGGACGTTGGTGACGCGGCACTCTTTCAGCAGCCCGGCGATGGAGTCCACCAGTGCAGCCAGATCGTCGAGCGGATGCAGCGGCCAGCGAAATCCTTCCACGGTCGTGTCATCGAACGGCGAACTCAGCGCGACACGAATATCGCCGTCATCGTGCGCGCTTATTACTGCGTCCGGATCGCCCGTCGCGCTGCGCAGCCGCCGCACTGCATTGCTCGCGAAGAGATTGAACGCCGCCTCGAGCTGCGCAAACCGCCCGGCCTGCCCCGCGCGCAATAAATCGAGCGGCGGCCGCGCGAGCGGCAGGACCTCGACATCGGGCTGCGCAAGCTGAGCGGCGAGTGCGCGGGTCAACGGCATTCCCCACACGCCGATATTCGATGCGGTTTCGACGAACGATGGCTCTGCGGCCGGCGCAATCGCTGCCCCCACCAGGAAGCGCAGATGCACGTGCTCGCCCGGTTGCGCAATTGCGATGGCGCTGGGCGGCAGCTCGCGGCGCGGCGCGCCGGGATCGCGCGTCCACGCGTATATCTCGCCGGGACGCACGCTCTCGATGGTTTCGAGCGAGCACAGCGCGTTGCCGATCCCGAAGTTGCGCGCAGGCCCCAGTGCGCCATGCTGCGTGAACAGCTCCGCAATCGCGCCGATATCCGGCACGACACCGGGCAGATTAGCCGGCCGCCGGCTGCCGGTGACGATCACCAGGGGCAAAGCAAAGATGCGCGCGACTACGTCCGGGGACGCCGACGCGTTGCCCACCTGGTTCGCCGCGTCACAGACCGCCTGCCACAATTGGGCGTAGGCGGCCTGGGTCGGCGCCGCGCGCAGAGCGCCCGCGATTTCGGCGTCGTCGCCGCGCTTCAGCAAGTCATCGAGCCGGCGGCGTAAATCCGCCGCATCGCGGACATCATTTAATGCGTGACTGGATGTGCCTGCGCCGTACCGACGCGGGTCGGGCAACTCAATCAAGCCGGATGCCCAGCGACTTGATCAACTGGTCCCATTTGACGATATCGGCGCGGATGTCGGCAGCAAACTGCTGCGGCGTATTGGTCGCGATTTCGACGCCGAGATTGCCGATACGCTCTTTCACGTCGGGCAACTGCAGTGCGCGATTGAGTTCGGCGTTCACGCGCGTCACGATCTCGGCCGGCGTTCCCGCCGGCGCAATCAAGCCCTGCCACTGCGCCGCTTCGTAACCGGGCAAGCCGGCCGATTCGGCCATGGTCGGAATCTCGGACGCCACGCTCGCGCGTTTGGCGCTCGTCACCGCGAGCGCCTTCAGCCGGCCGGCGCGCACGTGCGGCAGCGCCGCCGCCAGGATCGGCAGATTCATCATGACCTGCCCGCCCATCACGTCGGTGAGCGCCTGCGCGGTGTTCTTGTAAGGGATCTCGACGATGTCGACCTTCGCCATCGCCTTGAAATATTCGACGAACAAATGGCTGGGCGCGCCCTTGCCCGACGACGAATAGTCGAGCTTGCCGGGCTGCGCCTTCGCAAGCCTGATCAGCGCCTTCACGTCGTTGACCGGCAGCGTCGGATGCACGACGAGCACGCTCGGGATGAAACCGATGCGGCCGACCGGCACGAAATCCTTGAGCGCGTCGTACGGCGGCTTCGCGTAGAGGCTGGGCGCGACCGCCCACGGCGTGGCGCCAAGCAGCAGCGTATAACCATCCGGCGGCGCCTTCGCGACGAGTTGCGCGCCGATCACGCCGCCCGCGCCTTCGCGGTTTTCCACGACGATCTGCTGGCCCCACGTTTCGGTGAATTTCGGCCCGAGCGTGCGCGCGAACACGTCGCTGCCGCTGCCCGCCGAAAACGGCACGATGATGCGAACGGGCTTGCCTGGATAATTTTGGGCGTCAGCCGGGGCCGACGCCAATATGCAGGCCAGGGCGCAGCTTTTTGTGATTGCGTTCATGCCCTGACTCCTTGTCCGCCGCTAATCAACGCGCGCGCCCGACGCCTTCACGACTTTCTCCCACTTCGCGAGATCGCGTTTGATGAGTGCCGCAAAGTCATCCGGCGTGCCACCCGCGGGTTCCGCCCCTTGCGCGATCAACAAGTCTTTCAGTGCCGGGTTTTTCAGCCCCTGGTTCATGTCTGCATTCAGCCGCGCGATCACTGCCTTGGGGGTACCACGCGGTGCGGCGATGCCGAACCAGTTGATCACTTCATAGCCAGGCACCGTTTCCCCTATTGTCGGCAAATCCGGCATCGCGACCGCGCGCTTAGGTCCCGTTACCGCGAGTCCACGCAGCTTGCCCGCCTTCACCTGCGGAATCAGCGGCACCGCACTGGCTATCGTCAAGCCCAATTGTCCGCCTATGAGTTCGGAAATCATCGGGCCGGTGCCTTTGTACGGAATGTGGACAAGATCGACGCCCGCCATCGACTTGAACAATTCCATCGCGAGGTGACTCGATGAGCCGCTGCCGCCCGATCCGTAATTGATCTGTCCTGGTTTCGCCTTGGCCAGCGCGATCAGCTCTTTGACCGTTTTTGCCGCGATGTTCACATTGGTTGCCATCAACAGCGGAGCGGCGACGAATTGCACTACGGGATCGAAGTCCTTGATCGGATCGTAGTCGACTTTCTTGTAGAGGAACGGATTGATTACATGCGGAATGGACGTGAACAACAACGTGTATCCGTCGGCAACCGAGTGGGCGACGATCTCAGTAGCCACGAGGCCGCCGGCACCACCGCGGTTATCGACGACGACTTGTTCGTGCAACGCGACCGACAACGGCTGCGCTGCCATGCGCCCCAGAATATCGCCCGCGCCGCCGGGTGGAAAGCCAACGACCAGGCGCACGGGTTTGGTCGGATAGTTCTGCGCGAATGCCATACCCGCGCTCGCGAATACCGCCGCCATGCATATCAACCGCATTGTTCTCATCCTCAATCCTCGATCCTCAATCCTGCTACTCCGGCTTGGCGCCCGAAATGTTTACCGCCTTGCCCCACTTGACGGTTTCGGCCTTGAAAAACGCCGTAAATTGCTCGGGCGTATCGCCGACGAACTCCGCGCCCTCGGACGCAATGCGGTCCGTGACTTCGGGAATCTTGATGATGCGCACCACCTCGGTGTGCAGCTTGTTGATGATGTCGCGCGAAGTTCCCGTCGGCACCGCGATGCCGAACCACGAGCCGGTCTCGAAGCCTTTGAGCCCCTGCTCGTCGATCGTCGGAATATCGGGCGTGACCTTTACGCGTTTCAGGCTCGTTACGCCGAGCGCACGCGCGCGGCCGGTTTTAACGTGCGGAAGCGTCGACACGAACGCGCCGAAATAAACTTCGATGTGGCCGGCCACGAGATCGACGAGCGCCGGCGTCGCGCCGCGGTATGGCACGTGGATCATTTTGACGCCGGCCATGGTCTTGAACAATTCGCCGGCGAGATGATGCGGGCTGCCGATGCCGGTGGACCCGTGACGCAACTGGTTCGGATGGGCGCGCGCGATCCCGACCAGCTCCTTGATGTTTTTCGCGGGCACCGACGGATGCACGACGACGATGCCCGGCACCTTCGCGATGTCGGTGACGTAGCTGAAATCCTTGAACGGGTCGTACGAGAGTTTCGGATAAAGCGTGACGTTGATGGCATTCGCAACCGTCGGCATGAAAAGCGTATAGCCGTCAGGCGGCGCTTTGGCCGCTATCTCCGAACCGATGTTGGTGCCGGCGCCGGCGCGGTTTTCGACGATCACCGACTGGCCCCAGGCTTCCGTGAAGCGCGCACCGACCGCGCGGGCCAGGATGTCCGCCGCTCCGCCCGGCGTGTAGCCGACGATGAAACGGATGGGTTTCGTCGGATAGGCCTGGGCCTGTGCGCCGTTGCCCGCCGGCAACGCTGTCATGACGGCAACACCGAGGATGAACGCTGAGACATGAGTTGTGCGAAACGCGTTGCGATGCGATCGCCGTTGCAAAACGCATGCCATGCAGGATATTTGCATCATTGACTTCCTTTGGTTAAACATTCACCGATACCGTGCACGACGCTTGCCGCAATGCGCTTGCGCACTTCTGCATCGCGCATTTGAAGTTCCTCGTCGCGATTGACGATCACGCCGGCCTCGAACAGCACCGCCGGCATTCCCGCGTGCCGCAATACCGCGAGACGATCGAAAAAATGCACGCCGTTGGCCTGGTCCGCGAATGGCCGGTTTTCGCCGACGACAGGGTCAGCATGATACAGCGAAGGCTTGAAACCCGCCTTGACGAGAGCCGCGCCGATGGCCGAAGCGCACTTCAACGCGGGCCGCCACGTACGGCTTTCGCGCGAGACGAATAATGAGAATCCAGCGAACCGGTCGCTGTAGCGCTGCTCCGTCCCTTCGAAAGTCCACGCGCTCTGAAAGCGTGCCTGGGTCGAGTCGTGATGCACCGAAATGAAGAAGTCGGCGCCCTGCGCCGCACGCGGCCGGCGCCAGAGGTCGGACATGTTCCCATCGGCGCCTATCACCATCGTCTGGTGACCGCGCGCGTCGAGTCCCGACTTTATTTCCGCTGCAAGGTCACGGTTGAATTCGAGTTCGGGCCGGCCGCGCGCGCTCGTTGCGCCGGGCTCCTCCCGGTAATGCCCGACGTCGATAGCCACGGTTGCCGCATTCGCGGCGCTTAAGCATGCCCACGTGGCGATCGCCGCCGCCACGAGCGGACCCGCTATCATGGCACCCGGTAGCGCGTCACTATTTCCGGATCCGGATCGCGGCCTAGTCCCGGTCCGCGCGGCAGGGCGATGCGCCCATTCTTTACCTCGATCGCTGCGCCGAGCGGATTAGCGCCCAAGTCGGCAAATGAATACTCGATCATAGCTTCGTGCTCGAATACGGCCGCCATGTGCAAGGTCGCCAGCAGGCCTGGCCCGAAGTACGGCGAGTGCGGCACCAGTTTGACGCCGCGTTCGCGCGCGAGGCCTGCGATGCGCATCATCTCGGTCACGCCGCCGATCTTGGTGACGCTCGGCTGCGCGTAATCGACCGCGCCGGCGTCGAACATCGCCTCGAAATCCGTGTAGCTCACCGCATTCTCGCCCGCCGAAACGGCAATTCCGCATTCGCGCCGCACGCGAGCGAGCGCCGGGTAATCCTCGGGCGGCCACACCGGCTCCTCGAACCAGAACAAATCGTATTCGCGCACCTCACCCGCAATCGCGATCGCTTCCGCCGCGGTCCACGGACAGTTGGTGTCCATCATCAGCCTGACGCCCGGTCCGATCGCGGCGCGCGCGGCCTTCACCTGCGCCGCGCCGATCTCGTGCAATTTGATCGCTTGATAGCCGCGCTCGACGGCCGCCTTGGCATTGCGCGCGATGAGCGCGACGTCGCCATAACGCACAAGGCTCGCATAGGCCATGAAATCCGTGCGCCGCGCGCCGCCGAGCAGATCCGCAAGCGGCTTGCCGGCGGCTTTGCCCGCGATGTCCCACAACGCAATGTCGAGACCCGACATCGCATACATGACGGGTCCGGTGCGGCCGAGTAAATGCAGTTTGCGTTGCAGGTCTGAGAGCAATGCCGGAATGTCACGCTCGTCGCGGCCGGTCGCCAGCGGCGCAATCAGGTTCTCGAGCGCTGCACGCGTCGCGGGCCACACGGCAAACCCGAATGCCTCGCCCCAACCGACGATGCCGGCGTCGGTTTCGACCCGCACCAGCAGAATTTCCATATTGCGCGGTCTGCCCGCGAAGAGTGGCTTGGGCCCGCCGATTTCGAACGGCAGATTCAGCGCAATCGGCGTGACGGACTTGATGGTCACGCTAGAGTCCGTAACCTAATGAAACGCGCGATGCGCTGTCACGATTTTGGCTCAGGGCTAGAAGAAAGTCCTGCGGCTTAGTCATTCTAAGCAAGGGACCTTTCGACAACGCCATGGGCCAAAACTCGTGCCAGCCCGAAGGGTTGCAGCCAGAATCGGCGATGGCCGCGTTGCTCGTCTTGGCAATAGAACGACTATTGCCTTCACCGGGCGCCTTGCCCTCACCAATTCTGGCTGCAACGCACACGTGTTTCATTAGGTTACGGACTCTCACACCCCTTCGGCTTTGGCGCCGGAATCCTTGACGATCTTCGCCCACTTCACGATTTCTTTGCGTATCCATGCCGCAAACTCCTCCGGCGTGCCGCCCGCGGCCTCGAAACCGAGATCGACGAGTTTCGCCTGCATCTCCGGCCGTTGCAGCGCGCGGTTGACGACCGCATTGACGCGCTGCACGTAGTCCTTCGGCGCGCCGGCCGGCGCGACGATGCCGTTGATCGTCACCGCGTCGATTGCCGGAAAGCCGGCTTCCGTGAACGTCATCACGTCGGGCATCGCCTGCGTGCGTTTCGGACTCGTGATTGCCAGCGCGCGCAGGCGCCCGGATGCGACGTGCGCCTTGATGCCGCTTGCGGTGGCGAACACCATCGTGATCTGCCCGCCCAGCAATTCGGTCAGCGACTGGCCGGCGCCCTTGTACGGAATGTGCTGGACGTCGATGCCGCTCACCGCGCGCAACTGCTCGCCGGCGAGATGAACCGCGGTGCCGTTGCCGGCCGAGCCGAAGCTCAATTTTCCCGGCTGCGCTTTGGCGAGAGCAACCAGTTCACGCACGCTTTTCGCCGGCACCGCGGAATTCACGACCAGCACCAGCGGCGCAGTCGCGACGAGCACGACCGGCGTGAAGTCTTTCAGCGTGTCGTACGGCAGCTTGCCGAGCAGGCTCGGATTGACGACGAACGCGGCGTCTATCATGCCGATGGTGTGACCGTCGGGATTTGCCCGCGCGACGATCAGCGTGCCTATCGTGCTGCTGCCGCCGGCGCGATTGTCGATCACGACCTGCTGGCCGAATTCTTCGCTGATGAAAGGCCCGAGCATGCGCGAGAGCGTGTCGGTGCCGCCGCCCGGCACGTACGGCACGATCAGGCGAACCGGCCGCGTGATCGGGGTTTGCGCCGACGCTGGAATGCACTGCACGGACGCCGCAATGCACAGTGACATAGCGGCAAGTCGCCTCACCGCTTTACCACCCGAGCACGTACGCAGGACGCCGCGGATCGGCGCCGCCATGCAATATCCCCGTTTTTTGATCGACGACGATCGTGCAAGGCGCGCCCGCGAGCCAGGTGTAATCGTCCCACCAGTGCACTTTGTGCCCGAGTTGCTTCAGCACGTCGCCGGTAGCCGCAGTTATGCGCCCCTCGAGATACAGCCTGCCGGGATAATATTTGTGCGGCTCGAACGAACCCGGGAAACTGTAGTTGGCAAATCGCGGCGCTTCGATCGCGGCCTGCGCGTCCATGTCGAACACGGTGACGTTGAGGAACACCTGCAGCATCGATTGCGGCTGCACGTCGCCGCCCGGCGTGCCGAACGGCATCAGCACTTTGCCGTTTTTAAACGCGAGCGCGGGGTTCGGCGTGAGGCGCGGCCGCTTGCCCGGCGCGACCGAGCACGGATGCGTCGGGTCCGACCATGATTGCGTACCGCGTCCCGAACAGACCAGACCGACGCCCGGAATGATAGGCGAATTGTTGGAGCCATCCGACGGTGTCGCGGAGAACGCGTTGCCGTGACGATCGATGCAGCATGTGTAAGTGGTATCGCCCGGTCCCGGCGCTTCTGCCGATTCGGCGGGCGTCATCCAGCGATCGGGCAGATCTGTCATGGTTGCGGGATCGCCCGCCGGCGGCATGCCGGGGGACGCGCGGTCCGACTTGATCATGCCGCGCCGGTGCGCCGCGTACTTATCCGACATCAGGCCCTTGATCGGAACCTTGACGAAATTCGGATCGCCGAAATGCTGGTGGCGGTCGGCGAACGCGAGCTTCAACGCTTCGGTCACGACGTGAATGTACTCGGGCGAGTTGTGGCCGAGCGCTTCCAGATTGTCGTTCTTCAGAATGTTGAGCGCCATCGGCAGCACCGGGCCCTGCGACCACGGGCCGCAGGCGTGAACTTCCACGCCCTTGAATTTTGCTTTCACCGTGGGCTCGAATTTGACGTTGAACTCGGCGAAATCCTCCATCCGCATGAGCCCGCCGACCTTCTGGTGGTGCTTGACGATCGCCGCGGCGATGTCCCCCTTGTAAAACGCATCGCGCGCCGCGCGCAGCGCCAGCCGCCGGCCCTTGCGCTTGTTGGCCTTTTCGACATCAGCCATGTATTGCAGCGTGCGGCCGAGGTCGGCCTGCACGAACAACTCGCCAGGCACCGGCGGCTTGCCCTTCGGCAGAAATATTTTCTTGCTGGCCGGATAGCGCTCGTATGAAGCCTGGTTATGGGTGATGAATTCCGCCATCAGCGGATACATCGGGAACCCTTCGCTCGCGAAGCGTATAGCCGCGGATGCCACTTCGCCAAACGACATCGTGCCGAACCGCTCGAGCGCCGTGATCCATGAATCGGGCGCGGCCGGCACCACGCTGCGCAATTCGTTCGGCGGAATTTTGCCGCCATGAAATTTCTGGAAGAAGTCCGGCGTGATTGCCTTGGGCCACACGCCGAGACCGTCGATGCAGTGGATTTCCTTTTTCTTCGCGAGGTATACGATCAGCGGCGCGACGCCGCCGAAACTCACCTTGTCGGTTTGCAGCACGCCCATCGCGATGCCGGAGGCGACTCCCGCATCGACCGCGTTGCCGCCGCCTTCGAGGATCTGAAACCCGGCGTGCGCCGCGAGATAATGTCCCGCCGCAATGACGTGGCGGGTACCCATGATGGTTGGACGATTGGCCATGCAAACTCTCCTCTTGAGTGCTAACTACTTATCGATGATGGGCGACGTCTTGCCCTGCTTGGCCAGCCATTCTTCCTCGCGGCCGTAGGCTTCCGGATCGCCCGGACGCCCGTAATAGTAATCCGTCAGCGGATTATAGAGTTCGAAGACCCGCCGCAACTCGGCGACGGGCTCGGCATGCGCATCGACGCGCAAATCGACATACGGATAGATCTCGCGGTCGTAAATTACGAGGCCCGCGGAATTCTGCCCGCCGTTCTGACCGCCCGCGTCGCGTCCCGCTTCCAGCGCGGTGAGCAGACGTTCGGCGAATCCGAGTTTGGCGCCTGTATGCCACGCAGCCGCCATGTCGCCGGCAGTCTTCTCGCTTTTGAGATTGTTGCCCATCGCGACGAGATTTTTCGCCGTGATCGCCCCGGACCATACCTTGTTCGAGGTGCCCGTGCGCGCGACTGCATTGCCGTCGCGGTCGATCACGCAAAGCTGCCGCCACTCGACGTGCGGATCGCTCGCGGCGATTTCATCGAGCGCGCGCTGCGCCGAGTAGCCGAGCTTCAGCAAATTGACTCCCAAAGGACCCAGCCGCGGATCGGTGCGCGCCATCGTGACCACGACGCCGACGCCGGGTGCGATGAACGGGCAGCGCGCGGTCACGCCGAGCGCGCGCGTCGAAATCGCGACGCCAAAACGGCCGCTCGTCGCGCAACGCGCGGCAATTGCAAAAGTCATGCTCGAACCTCCTGAAATTTATTGGGGTGCTACCTGAGTGCTTATTGCGGTGCTTATTGAGGTGGTATACCCGCGACTTTCACTATCTTGACGTATTTTGCGATGTCCTGCCGGATGAAGGCCGCGAACTGCTCGGGCGTGCCGCCCACCGCGTCGAGGCCGAGGTCGGTCAGCCGCGGGCGGATGTCGCCGGCCAGCATCTTGTTTATATCCGCGTTAAGTCGATCGACGATTTCACGCGGCGTGCCCGCGGGGCCCAGGAGGCCGATCCAGCCGAGCAGTTCGAAGCCCTTCAGGCCCGACTCATCCATCGTCGGCAATTCGGGCAGAGCGCTCGACCGCTTGAGGCTGGTGACCGCAATGCCGCGGATCTTCCCGCTCTTCACGAATGCAATCGCATTCGGCGCAGGCGTGAACATGAAATCGATCTGGCCGCTGATGAGATCGGTCATCGCCGGCGTCCCGCCCTTGTACGGAATATGCTCGATCTTTACCCCCGTCAGCATCGCAAACAGCTCGGCCGTCATATGCTGGGACGCGCCGATACCCGACGAGCCGTAATTGAACTTGCCGGGGTTCGCTTTAGCTAAGGCAATGAATTCTTTCAGCGTGCGTGCCGGCACCGACGGATGCGCGGTCAATACGTTGGGCTGGTTGGCGACCTGGATGATGGGCGCGAGATCGCGCACCGGGTCGTAGGGAAGTTTGGCGTAGACGGCGGGCGCGGAAGAGATCGACGCTGCACTCCCCATCAGCAGCGTGTAGCCGTCATTGGGCGCCTTTGCGACATAGTCGGTGCCGATATTGCCGGCGGCGCCGGCGCGATTATCAATGATGAATTGCTGGCCGAAGGCGGTAGTCAGCCGCTGATTGACGAGCCGCGCCACCACGTCGATGCTGCCGCCGGGAGGATAGGCGACGACCATGCGCACGACCCGGGATGGATAGGATTGTGCAAATGCGACCGCCGCCGCGAAGACAAGCGCGGTGACAGCAACGCTTTTCGTGAACATCGGGAATGCGCGCACCGGTTACTCCTGCTCCATCTTGGCGGCGCGGATCACCTTGTTCCATTTCGCGACGTCGTTACGGATGAATTCCGTGAACTCCGCCGGGCTGCCGGTTGCGAGCTCGCCGCCCTGCGCCAGCAGCTTCGCCTTGACGTCGGGCAGATTGAATATGCGCACGAGCTCGTGATTGAGGCGCGTGACGATTTCCGGCGACGTGCCCGCGGGCGCCAGCACACCGTACCACACGTACACCTCATAGCCCGGCAGCCCCGCTTCGATCATCGTCGGCACGGCGGGGAGTTCCGTCATACGTTTGCTGCCGGTCGTCGCCAGCACGCGCAGGCGGCCGGACTGCAAATGCGCGAGCGTCGACACCGCACTCTGGATGATGATGTGCGAGCGCCCCGTCAAAAGTTCGGTCGTCGCTTCCGCCGGCCCCTTGAACGGGATGTGCACGGTCTGCACGCCGGCCAGCGTATTGAAAAACTCCATCGCGAGATGGCTGGGCGAGCCCACACCGGACGACGCGTAATTGAGCTCGCCCGGATGCGCGCGCGCAAACGCGATCAATTGCTTCACGCTGGTTACCGGCAGCGACGGATGCACGACCAGCGCACTCGCGGCGCGCACGCCGAGCGTGATCGGCGCGAAATCCTTGACCGGATCGTACGGCGGATTCTTGCGCAGGCCTATCGTGCCGAGACTGCCGACCGAGCCCATCAAGCAGCGTATAGCCGTCGGGCGGCGCCTTGGCGACATACGCTGCGCCGACGATGCCGCCGGCGCCGGGACGGTTTTCGACGATAACGGTTTGGCCCCAGCTCTCGGTCAGCTTGGCGGCGAGCAGCCGCCCGACCACATCGGTGCTGGCGCCGGGTGAAAACGGCGCGATCAAGCGGATCGACTTTACCGGATACGTTTGCGCGTGCGCCCATGAGGACAGCAGCGCCATGGCCATTCCAATTACGGTGCAGCGAAATACGTGGTTCAAACGGTTCTCCCGGTACTGCTCCTCCGGTCAGCCTATATTTTTTTCGATCGCGCGCAGCCAGCTTGCGCCGAGCACGTGCGTGATGTTCGCGTCACTGTAGCCGCGATCCAGCATGCCCTGCGTCAGATTGGGCGCCTTGCGAATGTCTTCGAGGCCGCGCGGGTACGCCTGGTTGAGAAAATCGTCGACGCTGCCGAAAATATCCGGGCGCAGCGTGCGGTTGCGGCGCGATTGCGGCAGCACGACGCCGGCGTCCTTGTAGCCTTCGACGTAATCGAGGCCGAGGCCCACGTGTTCCGCGCCCATCGTCTTCACCAGGTAATCGAGGTGATCGAGCATGTGGGCGAGCGTCGGGTCGGGATGATGCACCGAGCGCGGCAAGCCGCACAGTCCGATCACGCCGCCCTTCTCCTTGATGATTTTCAGCACGTCGTCTTTCTTGTTGCGGTCGTTGGCGACCACGGCGTACGCGTTCGCATGCGTCGCGCACGGCCTGCGTGCGAGCTCCACCGATTCGAGCGACGTCTGGTGACCCGAGTGCGAAATGTCGAGCATCATCGGCAGCTCGTTGACCGCGGCGATCAGATCGCGGCCGAGAAAACTTACGCCCGCATTGCGCCGCTCGCCGCACCCGTCGCCGACCAGGTTCGCAAAGGTGTAGCACATGCCGAGAATGCGAAAGCCCAGCCGGTGCATGATGCCGACGCGCTTCAAGTCGCTGCCTATCATGTCGGCGGCCTGCGTGATCAGCATCATCGCGACCTTGCCTTTGGACTTGGCGGCGCGAAAATCGGCGGCGCATGTCGCGAGCATCAGGTGCGGGCTTTTCTCTATTTTTTCGAGCGCGGTTTCGGTGCGCTGCAGCGTCGCGTCCCAGGTGGCGTCCGACACCACGCTCAGCAGCGCGCCGTTGATGCCACCTTCGAGCAGGCTCGCCGTATACGGCTCGTCGAGCGTGTAATACGGCGTCAGTCCATCGAGCACCAGCGACTGCTGATGCAGCGCGCGGGCGCGGGCGGACACATCCGTAGATTTTTTCTCGGCCATCGATCCTGCCTTCTCTATTGCGGCTGAATGCCCGCCGCTTTGGCGAGCTTCTCCCATTTGGCGTACTCGCTCGCCATATAGGCACTCAGTTGTTGTGCGTTGAACGGCAGGAGCTCGAAGCCGAGCGGCGCGAGCCGCGTCCGAAATTCTGGCACCGCGGTCACCGCGAGAACTTCCTTGCTCAGCGCATCGACGATTTCGCGCGGCACGCCGCGCGGGCCGACCATGCCCTGCCACGAGCGGATCTCGACAAAATCGCCGACCGATTCCTTCATCGTCGGCACGTTCGGCAGCTCGGCCGAGCGCTTGTCGGTGGTCATCGCCAGGGCGCGGACTTTGCCGGAATTGATATGCGGCGCCGCCGTCGCGAAATCCGAGCATATCGACGTGATCTGCCCTGCAATGAGCTCGGTGACCGACTGCGGGCTGCTCTTGTAGGAGACCTGCGCGAGATCGATGCCGGTCTTGAGCTTCAATGTTTCCATGCAGATGGTCGCGGTCCCGCTCGGCGTGCCGTAGGTAAGCTGGCCCGGACGCGCCTTGGCGAACGCGATAAGCTCGCGCACATTTTTAACCGGCAGCGACGGGTGGACCACGATGACGAACGGCACGCCGCCGACGCCCGCGATCGGCGTGAAATCCTTGAGGCCGTCGTAAGTCACGCCTTTCATCATCAGGGCGGCCTGCGAATGCGAACTCGTCGTCGCGATCATGAGCGTATAACCGTCGGGCGGCGCTTTGGACAGGTATTCCGCGGCGATCGAGCCATTGGCTCCCGGCCGGTCCTCGACGACGAAGGTCGCCTTCATGCGCTCGGACAGGCCCTGCGCGAGCAGGCGCGCGACAATGTCGGTCGCGCTGCCCGCGGCGAACGGCACGATGAGCCGCACCGGCTTTTGCGGATAGGACTGCGCAAGTGCGCTTACAGCTGCAAACAACAGAACGGTTCCCAAAAGCGGGCGACTCATTGTGGAACTCCCTTTCGAAATCGCTTTTCATCTGCGTTTATCGGCGTTTATCTGCGGCTGACCAAGCTCTAATCGACCGTCGCGGCGACTTCGCCGCAGGTCATGAAACGCGCGCGCGGCTGCGAGCGGATGTAAGAAGTAAACCGGTCGAGCATCGCCAGGCGTCCGGGATGCGCGATCAACTGCACGTGCAGCGTCAGATGGAAATACGCGCCCGGCCATTGATAGGTGCCGTCGAATTCTTCGCGCCACAACTCTTCGACTTCGCGCGCGGTGCGAACGACGCGGCCGATCTGCCCGCCGTACATGAAATACGGCGCGTCGGCGAGATGCCATTGGACCGGCAGCTCGACCAGCGGCAGCGGCTTGCCGTCGCGCACATGGCGATACGGGCGCACACGGTCGAAAAAATTGGCCGAGATCGTGATCCCGGTCTCCAGCAAATAATCGAGCGTGCGGTCCGACCACTCCCACGATGGCGAGCGCCATACGACCGGCTTTACGCCAGTGATGTTCGACAACGATTGCATGCCGCGCACGAGCTCGGACTTTTCCTCCTGCGCCGACAAAGTGGCCGGCGGCTTGTGGCCATGCCCGTGGCTGGCGAGCTCGTGCCCGCGGCGGTGTATCTCGCGAATCGAGTCGGGATAGCGATCGGCCGTAATGCCGGGCACGAAGAACGTCGCCTTTATTTCATGCCGGTCGAGCAGATCGAGCAGCGGCGCCAGTCCTTCGCGGATTTCGTACGCGCCATGCGACAGCAGCACCGGCCGCTGCGCGTTCTCCGGCGCCTTGCCGAGCCAGATCGCCTCGGCGTCGAGACAGATGCCGTAGATGACGGGAAAAGTGTCCATCGTCAGTCCGCTTGAGCGCCGGCGATCTTGACGACTTTGGCCATGCGCTCAAAATCGACGGCGAGCATCTTGTTCATTTGCTCGGGCGTCATCGCACGCGTCTCTATGCCCTGCTTGGCCAGCCGCTCGGCGACGTCCGGGTTGCGCAGTTGTTTGCCGACTTCGGCATTCAAGCGGTCCACGATGTCGCGCGGCGTGGCGGCGGGCGCCAGCAGCCCCAGCCAGCTGTCGAACTCGTAGCCGCGCAGGCCGCTTTCCGACAAGGTCGGCAAGTCGGGCAGGAATTTGCTGCGCGCGCTCGTGGTGACGCCGAGCAGGCGCACGCGGCTGTCGCTCGCGTACGGCATGACTGCGATATTCGCGCCTATCATCGCGGCGCCGCGGCCGGCCATCACTTCGAGCACCGCGTCGCCCGTGCTCTTGTACGGCACATGCAGCATGTCGATGCCCGCCATGTTCACGAGGAACGCCATCGACAGATGCGTCGCGCTGCCCTTGCCCGCGGACGGATAAACGAGCCCGGGCTTCGCCTTCGCAAGCGTGATGAACTCACCGATGTTCTTTGCCGGCAGCGATGAAGGCACCATCATGATGTAACCGGTGATGCCGACCGACGCGACCGCCGTAAAATCCTTTTGCGGATCGTAAGCGAGGTTCGAATACACGGAGCCGTTGATGTTGTGGCTGTTGGCCGCAATCAGCAGTGTATAGCCATCCGCGGGGCCCTTGGCGACGGCCGCCGTGCCAACCGTGCCGCCTGCGCCGGGCCGCGATTCGATCACGACCGGCTGGCCGAGCGCCGCCGACAATTCGTTCTGCATCGCGCGCATCATCGTGTCGAGCACCGAGCCCGCGCCAAAGGGCGCAACCAGTTTGACGGGCTTCGAGGGCCATGGCTGCGCGTGAGCCAGGGACGCACATAGAACCAGCAGGAACGCAGCGATCGATTTCATCAGCCCACCCATTGCTTGAACACGCGCAGCCAGTTGCCGCCCATGATGCCGGTGATTTCGCTTTCCTTGTATTTGCGGTCGAACAAAGTCTGCGTCAGGTTCGGCAGTTCACGGATCTGCGTGAGCCCCTCGGGATAGCTCAGCGTCAAGAACTCATCGACCGTGCCGAACACATCCGGCCGCAGCGTGCGCCAGCGTTTCGACGCCGGCAGAATTACGCCCGACGCTTTATACGCGGCGACGAAATCGCAGCCGAAGCCGACGTTTTGCGGCCCGACGAGCTTCGCGTAGTAGTCGATGTGGTTCACGATGTGATTGAGCGTGGCGTTCTCGGGCCACACGGTCTTCGCGAGACCGCAGACGCCGAGCATGCCGCCTTTGGCGACGATGGCCTTCGCCGTCTCGTCAGTCGTGTTGCGGTCGTTCGCGTTCAATCCGTATGCATTCGAATGGGTGCACACCGGCGCCCGCGCGAGTTCGACGGCCTCGGCGCGCGTGCGATGGCCGCAATGCGAAATATCGAGCCACATCGGCAGCCGGTTCACGATGTCGATCAGATCGCGGCCGAGGAACGACACGCCCGCATCGCGGCGCTCGCCGCAGCCATCCGCGTGCAGCGTGCCGCCGGTGTAGGCCAGCCCGCAGATGCGCAAGCCCAGGCGATACAGCAGCTCGACGCGATAGAGCTCCTTCTCGATGAACGAAGAGCCCTGCGTGCCGATCACGATCGCGAGCTTGCCCTCCTTCTTCGCCTGCAGAATATCGTCCGCGCACAATGCGAGTTTCAGAATCGGACTTTTTTCGATTTTTTGCAGACCGAGCTCGAAATTGCGCAGGACTGTTTCCCAGTCCTCCTCGGTGCCGAACGTCGCGTTGACAACGTTGACGCCACCGTCGAGCGACTGCTGCGCGTAAAACTCGTCGATAATGTAATAGAGCGACAGGCAGTCCCACACCAGCGTTTGCTGGTGGAATTTTTTCGCAGCCTCGCCCGCGAAGATTTTCGGTTCCGGTTGTGCAGCGGTACTCATGCTTTTCCTCTCATTGCGGACCGACCCCGATCCGGGCAAACAGCGTTTTCCATTTTTCTCCGCTGGCTTTCAGATAGTCGGCATACTCCGCCGGCGTGCTGCCGACGAGATCGACGCCCTGCGCCTGCATCTTGTCGCGAAATTCGGGCGTCTTCAGCACCGCGACGGTCTCGCGGTATAGCCGGTCGACGATAGACTTGGGCGTCTTCGCAGGCACCATCAGGCCATAGACGCCGGTTGCGGCATCGTAGCCGGGAATAGTCTCGGCGACGGTCGGAATCTCCGGCGCGACCGACGAACGTTTCAATCCCGTCACCGCGAGCGCCCGGATGCGGCCTGATTTGATCAACGGGATTGCCGACACAAGGCTCGGCGGATAAATCGGGATCTCGCCGCTCATGAGATCCGTGACCGCCTGGGAAGTGCTCTTGTACGGAATCTCCTGCAGGTCAACGCCGGCCATCGACTTCAAAAGCTCGAGCGTCAGGAACGCCGAGCTGCCGCGGCCCGATGAGCCGTAGCGCATCTGCCCCGGCTTCGCCTTCGCGAGCGCGATCAATTCCTTGATCGAATTCGCCTCGACTTTCGGATTCACGCAAATCACGTTCTGGGTCAGCACGACCAGGCTCACTGGCGCAAGGTCTTTAGGATCGAACGGCAATTCCTTGTACAGCAGCGGGCTCACGACCAGGCTCAGCGTGCCGATCAGGAGCGTGTGGCCGTCGGGATTGGCGTGCGCGACGATGCTGTTCGCGATGCCGCTGTTGGCGCCCTCGCGATTCTCGACGATCACCTGCTGGCTCAATCGCGCGGTCAGCGCCTGCGCGAGTGCGCGCGCCGTGATGTCCGTCGTCGTACCGGGCGTGAAGCCGACGACGATACGCACGGGCTTCGTCGGGAAGTTGTCCGCCGCGAAACCCGCCTGTGCATGCGCGAGACCAATCAGAGCCGGCACTAAAAGTATTCGCATGACCATGCGTCGAGTATGCCCGATTCGCGCTGCGACGCCATTGGCGCACCAACCTGGACAACGCCGCACAATAAAATTGCGCGGCACGGCGACCTGATGATCGCCCTCAACAATTGCACGGCGGCGCGCTTCAACCTGCATTGATCGCGTCTGTCCACAGCTTTGCCGGCAGCGTCGCGCCTTGGCGTGCGATACGCGCGCGATTGGCGGCGCGGCGCGCGCCCGGCAGGCGCACATCGTCGAGTCCGGAAAGACGCTGCAGAAAAGATTCCGAATGCTGCAGCCACCCTTCGGCATCGCCGAATTTTTGCGGATCCATGGCGAGCAGCAGCACGCCGCCGCGCGGCGGACCGCCGTCGCGATTGTCCTCTTCGCCGGCTTCAAAACTGAAGGGCTGCCCGATAAGCCCGGCCGCGAGTAATTCGACCATCATCGCCAGCGACGATCCCTTGTAGCCGCCGAACGGCAATTGCGCGCCCTGCAGTATTTCCTTCGGATCCGTCGTTGGATTGCCTGCCTTGTCGATGCCCGTGCCCGGTGGCACCGCGTGACCTTCGCGTGCCGCAATCATGATTTCGCCGCGCGCCATCGCGGCCGACGCCTGGTCGAAAATCAGCGTGCCGCCGTCAGCACGCGGCCAGCCGAACGCCATCGGGTTGGTGCCGAAAAAGGGCTTGCGCGCGCCCGCCGGCGCCACTGACGGCATATAGGCGGTGAAACACATCGCGGCGAGCCCGGCTTCGACCAGCGGCTCGACGTCGACCCACAGCGCCGAGAAATGGTGGACATTGACGAGCGTTGCGGCGGCAATGCCCTGCCCGCGCGCAAGCGGTGCCAGAGCGTCGCGCGCCGCCTTCATGGCGAGCGGCGCGAAGCCGCCGCGGCCGTCGATCTTAACCACGCCTGGTGCGAGCGACGTAACTGACGGCCGAGCTTTGCCGTCGACCTTGCCGCTCTTCAGTGAAGCAAGGTAGCCCGCAAGGCGGAACACGCCGTGCGAAGCGCAGCCATCGCCGTCGGCAGCGGCCATCACCGCCGCGACTGCATCGGCATTCTCGTGATCGCAACCTGCGCGCGACAACGCGGCATAAATGGTTTGCCGCAGTTCCGGCAGCGGGACGATTACCGTGTCGGCAGCGGCAGTCATGATCAGCGCGCCACCGGCCCTATGCTGAATTGCCCGCGCAGCCATGGCACGAGCTTGCGCAGCTCCGGCGCGCACTCGCGTTTCAATATGTCGCAGGCGAGGTGCGCGACCCGCTGCGGAAGTTCACCATACTCGCCGGCACGCGCGAACAGATGCAACTGGCGCACGAATCCGGGCGCCGGAAACGGCACGACGCGGATGCCCGCAATCAACGAGCGGGCCTGCAGCAGGCATAACGGGGTCGCGATCGCCCAGCCCAGGCCGGCGCGCACCATCGCCATCAACGCGTCGGTGGCGTCGACTTCGAGCAGGCGCGGGGCCTTCACGCCGAGCCGCCGCAAATGCCGCTCGATCTGCGCGCCGATTTGCGAGCGCGCCGAGTAGCGGATCAGTGAATGGCCGGCCGCGAGCGCCTTGAGATCGGGCGTGGCGTTTACCGCCGCGAGCTTCTCCGGCAACAGGAGCACGAACGGCTCCGAAAGAATCGGATAGCGGTCGAGCCCGTCGACGTCGTCCATCGCGTCGCTGCTGATGATGAGATCGAGGTTGCGGCTCAGCAGACCCTCGGCCTGGTCGTGCGCGAGCCCGGAACGGAACGACAGCCGTTCGGCCTGCGACAGCAGCGACCGGATCAGGCTGGGGCCGACGGTGGACGCAATCGAATCGATGATGCCGATGCGCAGCTCGTGGACCTTGGACGCGCCGGCCTGGCGCACCACGGTGGCCAGCGTGGCGGCGTCCTCAACCAGCGGCACCGCGTGCCGCTGCAGCACCATGCCGGCGGCGGTCAGCCTGAGCGGGCGTTGGGCGCGGTCGAGCAGCACCGAACCCAGGTTGTCTTCGAGCTGACGGATGCTTTGCGATACGGCCGACTGGGTGAGGCCCAGCCGTTTCGCCGCGGCCGTCATGTTGCCGCACGTGCTCACCGCCAGGAAAACCTTGAGCGCATTGAGATCTTCGATCATCTTTGGATGGATACGAACCGAGTGTATTGAATCGCTGATGGCGTCACAACGAGGCGGCGACGCTACAGCGCTGACATTAGCAGATCTTATGATAGCGCGTAAGGCCGCTAATGCTCTTCCCGCCGCGACCGCCTGCGGTTGACAAAGCATCATCAAAACTGATTCCATCGCTGGCTTATGCGAGAGCCTGGTCCACGGTGAAATATTCGATATTCAGTCTCGCGCGCAATGCGCTGACGCTATCACGAGCGCTGGCCGCGCGTCTGGCGCAGCCCCGAGCCGCGCCGCGAGTACGACGTCGTCATCGTCGGCGGCGGCGGCCACGGCCTTGCCGCAGCCTACTATCTGGCCAAAAACCATGGCATCACCAACGTCGCGGTCATCGAGAAAGGCTGGCTGGGCGGCGGCAACACGGGCCGCAACACGACGATCGTTCGCTCGAACTACTATCTCGACGCCAACGCGCATTTCTACGAGCATTCGCTGAAACTCTGGGAAGGCCTGTCCGCCGATCTCAATTACAACGTGATGTACAGCCCGCGCGGCGTTATCAATCTCGCGCACAGCTACGCCGATCTCGACGCGTATGCGCGGCGGGGCAATGCGATGCGCCTGAACGGCATCGACGCCGAACTCATTACCCGCGAGGAAGTCGCAGCGAAGGTGCCTCTGCTCGATTGCTCGCCGGCCGCGCGCTATCCGATCATGGGCGGACTCTTGCAGCCGCGCGGTGGTGTTGCGCGCCACGATGCGGTTGCGTGGGGCTATGCACGTGGCGCAGATGCACGCGGCGTCGACATCATTCAGCAATGCGAGGTCACGGGCCTCCAGCGAGACGGCAATCGCATTACCGCCGTGGAAACCACCCGCGGTGTCATTCGCGCGAAGAAGTTCGGACTCGCGGTGGCCGGCCATTCGGGGCACGTCGCGGCGATGGCCGGCTTCCGGCTGCCGATCGAAACGCACGTGCTGCAGGCGCTGGTCTCGGAGCCGCTGAAGCCCGTGCTCGACACCGTTGTCACGTCGGGCGCCGTGCATTTCTACATCAGCCAGTCGGACAAGGGCGAGCTCGTGATGGGCGGCGACATCGACGGCTACAACTCGTACGGCCAGCGCAGCAACCTGCCGGCGATCGAGCATTCGGTGCAATCGATGATCGCGCTGTTTCCATCGTTCAGCCGCGTGCGCATGATGCGTACATGGGGCGGCGTGATGGACATGAGCATGGACGGCAGCCCCATCATCGGCAAGTCCCCGCTCGATAACTTGTACCTTGACTGCGGCTGGTGCTACGGCGGCTTCAAGGCCACGCCTGCCTCGGGCTGGTGCTTCGCGCACACCATCGCCAACGACGCGCCGCACGAGCTCAACGCCGCGTTCACGCTCGACCGCTACGCGCTCGGAAAAACCATCGACGAAAAAGGTGGGGGTCCGTATACATGGGTGCATTGAACTCATGCTGCTAATTCCCTGCCCGCACTGCGGCCCGCGCGACGCCACCGAATTCACCTACGGCGGTGACGCGAATGTGCGACGTCCCGCGAATCCGGCTGCGCTGAGCGACGAGCAGTGGGCTGAGTACGTTTACATGCGCGACAACCCGCGCGGCGAGCACTCCGAATTGTGGCAGCACTCGTTCGGCTGCCGGCGCTGGATAACCGTGCGCCGCAATACGTACACCCACGATATCAGCGCGACAGGACTCCCGGAATGAAACAGGCATTTCGTCTCGCGAGCGGCGGGCTCATCGATCGCAATCGGTCACTAGCATTCTCGTTTAACGGCAAACGCCTGACGGGATATGCAGGAGATACGCTCGCCTCCGCCCTGCTCGCGAATGGCGTGCAATTGATCGGGCGCAGTTTCAAATATCACCGGCCGCGCGGCGTCGTCTGCGGCGGCGCGGACGAGCCCAATGCGCTGGTTCAGCTCGAAACCGGCGCGCGCACCGAACCGAATCTGCGCGCGACGCAGATCGAGCTTTACGACGGACTCATCGCCACTAGCCAGAATTGCTGGCCGTCCGTCAGCTTCGACGTGAGCAGTATCAATAACTTTTTCTCGCGACTGGTGCCCGCCGGCTTCTATTACAAGACGTTCATGTGGCCGCCGTCGCTGTGGCTGACTTACGAAAAGTGGATACGCAAAATCGCGGGCATGGGCCGCGCGCCCACGGCGCCCGATCCTGCTTGCTACGCGCATCAACATGCGCATTGTGACGTGCTGGTCGCCGGCGGCGGCCCCGCCGGACTCGCCGCCGCGCTGGCCGCTGCGCGCGCGGGGGCCCGCGTAATCATCGCCGACGAAGGCAGCGAATTGGGCGGCAGCCTCCTGTCCGACCGCGCGGACATCGACGGCGAACCGGCGCTGAACTGGGTCCGGCGCGCGCTCGCTGAATTGCGCGCGTTGCCGGAGGTAACCGTGCTCAGCCGCAGCACTGTCTTCGGCTACTTCGATCACAACGCGCTCGCAATTGTGGAACATGCGGCCGTGCGCGCGCCGCTTGCCGACGCTCATGCGCCGGCACAGCGCCTGTGGAAAGTGCGTGCCACGCAAGTCGTGCTGGCAACCGGCGCGCTCGAGCGCCCGCTCGTATTTCCGGACAACGATCGCCCGGGAGTCATGCTCGCTTCGGCCGCGCGCACGTACGCAAACCGCTACGCAGTCACGCCGGGGACTCGCGCCGTCATCTTCACGAATAATGACAGCGCCTATTTCGCCGCGCTCGACCTGCATGCGAGTGGCGTCCAGGTCACGATGGTGGACGCGCGGCGCGGCACCCTTGGCCGCGGTCCGATCGAGGTGCAAAAGGCCGCCATCGAGTGCTGCTTCGGCGCCGCGATCACGCGCGTGCACGGCGGCCGTCGCGTCACCGCGGTTGACATCGCCGCCATCGATGATGACGGCAACACGAGCGGTCCCGCGCGCACGCTCGAATGCGATCTGGTCTGCATGTCCGGCGGCTGGAGCCCAGCCGTGCATCTGCACTCGCAAGCCAAAGGCAAGCTGCGCTACGACGAGCAACTGGCGGCGTTCGTGCCCGACGACGCATTGCAGGCCTGCCGCTCGGCGGGCAGCGCCAACGGCGCCATGACATTCGCCGCGTGCCTCGCCGAAGGACTTGCCGCCGGCGCCGCGGCCGCTCACGCCGCAGGGTATGGAAACGGCACGCCGCCGGTAGCGCCTTCCGCCTCGCAGGGCAATTACGCTCCGCTCAAACCGCTGTGGCAGGTGCGCACCGGCACGCGCGCCAAATGTTTCGTCGATTTTCAGAACGACGTCACCGCCGCCGACATCGCGCTCGCGGCGCGTGAAGGCTACGCATCGGTCGAGCATTTGAAACGCTATACGACGCTCGGGATGGGCACCGACCAGGGCAAGCTATCGAACATCAACGGGCTGGCGATTCAGGCGCAGCTGCTCAACGCCAATATTCCGGATGTCGGCACCACGACGTTTCGTCCGCCCTATACGCCAGTCACGCTGGGCGCGATCGCTGGCGCCGAGCGCGGGCCACACGTCGCGCCGCTGCGCCTGTCGGCCATGGACGCGTGGCACGTCGAGGCCGGCGCTACATTCATCAATGCGGGCTTGTGGCGGCGGCCGCAATTCTATCGGCGCGCCGGTGAATCCGATCTCGAAGCGGTCAACCGCGAAGTTGACGCCGTGCGCCAGCGCGTCGGGCTGGTCGACGTGTCCACGCTCGGCAAGATCGATATCAAGGGCCGCGACGCCGTCGAGCTCCTCGAGCGCGTTTACATCAACAACTGGAAAAATCTGGCGATCGGCAAAGTGCGCTACGGCGTAATGCTGCGCGAAGACGGCATGGTATTCGACGACGGGACCACTGCGCGCCTCGGCGAGCAGCACTACGTAATGACGACTACCACGGCCAATGCGGTCAAAGTCATGTCAACGCTCGAATATCTTCTGCAGGTCGAGTGGCGCGATTTGCAGGTCTATTTGACGTCGATCACCGAGCAATGGGCCGCAATGGCGCTGGCGGGCCCCGATGCGCGCCGCGTATTGCGCGAAGCTGCGCCGGAGCACGACTGGAACGACGCTGCGCTTCCCTACATGGGCTATAGGGCAACATCGATCGGTGGAATTCCGGCGCGTGTTTTCCGCATCAGCTTCTCCGGCGAGTTGTCGTACGAAATCAACGTCCCCGCAGATTACGGACGCGCGATGTGGGAAAAACTCATGGCAGCCGGTGCACCGTTCGGCATCAGTCCTTACGGCACGGAAGCGATGGGCGTGCTGCGCATCGAAAAAGGGCACGTCGCCGGCATGGAACTCGACGGCCGCACGACGCCCGACGATCTCGGGCTGGGCCAACTCGTGAGCGCGCGCAAAGATTGCATCGGCAAGCGGTCGCTCAAGCGGCCCGCGTTGGCAGCCGCCGACCGCAAGCAACTCGTCGGCCTGCTGCCTGCCGACGGTAAAACGCCGATTCCGCGCGGCGCGCAACTCGTCGTCGACGCGAATGCGCCTTTGCCCAATCCGATCGTCGGCCACGTAACGGCTACCTGCTACAGCCCGACGCTGCGCCGGCCGATTGCGCTGGCGCTGCTGCGCGATGGCCGCGCATTGATGGGCAAATCGTTTCACGCACTGTCGCCGCTCGCCGGCAAAAGCGTGCCTGTGACCGTGACTGGCAATGTGTTCTTCGATCCCGCGGGAGCGCATGTCCGTGGCTGACACTTTAGATCGCGCTCTCGCCTGCCCGGAATCCGCGCGCCCCGGCCGGTTTGGCGCGCCCGCCGCGCACGCCGGCGTAGCATTTGCCGCACGCGCAGCACTGACACTCATCGATTTGCGCGGCGATCCGCAAGACCCGGCGTTTCTTGCGAGCGCCCGCGCCGCACTCGGCGCCGGCCTGCCGCTCACACCCAATACGACCGCTGCCGGCGCGAACTGCGAGGTGCTGTGGCTGGGCCCCGATGAATGGCTGCTGGTCGGCGCGGCGCCAACACCGGTCGACGAACGGCTTCCCATCGAGCACGGGTTTCTGACCGATGTCAGTCACGGCCGCGCCGGTTGGCGGATCAGCGGGCCGCGCACGCTCGATCTGCTGGCCAAGGGCTGCAGCCTCGACCTGCATGCGCGCGTATTTCCCGTCGGAAGTTGCGCACAGACTGCGCTTGCGCACGTCGGCGTGCTGCTGCACCGGCGGGACGCCGCAACGTTCGAGCTCTACTGCGCGCGCAGCTATGCCCATCATCTGTGGCACTGGCTTACCGAAGCTGCGGCGGAATTCGGTTACGCGGTCGCCGCGCCGGTCGAGGCGTAACGCCGCTCCCGCTTCTCCCCAAGCTGTTTCGCGCATCCGGCGCGCTGGTGGGACCGCCCTGCTAAAATCGACTGCACGAGGGGCGCAGCATGACTGAGCAGCAACGACCGCCATTCCTGGGTTTGTCGGAACAGGATATCGCCGCACTGTCGCGGCGCGCGGTGACGCGCGCGTTCCCGAAAAACACCATCATCCTCAACGAGGGCGATCAGACCGATTCGCTGTACATCATCCTGTCCGGCCGGGTCAAAGTGTTCCTCGCCAACGAGGAAGGCAAAGAGATCGTCCTCGACACGCAGGGCCCCGGCGAATACTTCGGCGAAATGGTGCTTGACGAAGGTCCGCGCTCGGCATCGGTGATGACGCTCGAGCCCTGCCGCTTTCAACTGATCCCGAAGGACGACGTCAAAGCCCTGCTGCAAAGCCACCCCGACTTTGCGATGCATCTCGTGCGCAAGCTCATCTATCGCGGCCGCGTGCTGACCGAGCACGTCAAGAGCCTGGCGCTCCAGAACGTCTACGGCCGGTTCGCGAAGCTGCTCAACGAGATGGCGGTGCCGCAGGACGGTAAGCGCGTGCTGCAGGAAAAGCTGTCCCAGCAGGAAATGGCCAACCGCATCGGCGCCTCCCGCGAAATGATCAACCGCATCGTCAAAGACCTGACCACCGGCGGGTATATCAGCGTCGACGGTCAGCGGATCGTCATCCACAAACCCCTGCCGGCGAACTGGTAACTGCCGGAACGTCGAAAAACGGGCGGGAAATCCGGGTTTTAGGCCTTTTTGCCGCACCCCTCACCCTTGGTCCCTCACCTCGCCGCCGCCTCGCCCCCGGCCGCCTGGGGTGTGAATAAGTCACAACTTTCGGGTGCCTTTTCCAGTGGTGGCGCGGGTGCCGGACGACTACATTGGTTACATGCCGGTTTTCCCTGTCCGGCCGGTCCTAAAACAGGGTCTACGAGGAGGCCACCATGCTCGAATTCCTGATCAGCAGTGCGAACATTCTGGGTCTGGCGGGATGTTTCTACGCGGCTTATGTGATCACGTGCGCGGCACGCGCCCAAAATTCGAACGACAAAAACTCGCGCGACTACGCAGATTACGAACTATTGTTTCGCAAACCGTGCGCCGACTACTATATCTGATGTGACCGGCCTATCATTGACTGCTTAATCAATCAAATATACCGCGGTCGAATTCGGCGTCACGACCCGGTCGTCGCTCTCGCGGCGAGGGAGCACGGTGATCGAATGAACACGCGACGCAAGATCCTGTTTGGCCTATCCGCTGGCGTCCTTATGCCGCTGCGCGCCCTCGCGCAACCGGCCAAGGTTCTGCGCGTCGGCTGGCTTTCGAACGACTCCCCAACGAATTCGCCCTTCTTCGAAGCGTTTCGCAACGGCATGCGCGAGCTTGGCTATGTCGAAGGCCGCAATCTCGTCATCGAAGCAAGATTCGCCGCGGGCTCCGCCGAGCGCCTCGACCAGCTTGCAGCCGAGCTCGTCCAGATCAATCCGCAAATCCTCGTCACCCAGGGCGGACCCGCGACGTATCCCGCCTTGCGCGCCAAGCCCTCCATGCCTGTCGTATTCGGGTTCAGCGGCGATCCGGTCGAAGGCAAGATCGTGCAAAGTTTCGCCCACCCCGGCGGCAACGCCACGGGAATGTCGCACATGTCATTCGACCTGGTGGGCAAACGAATCGAAATGCTGAAAGAAACGATGCCCGGCACCAAGCGCGTCGCAATTATCGCCAATCCGCACCATCCCGGCGAACAGGGCGAGCTGCGCGTCTCCACGGCCGCGGCAAAATCTCTCGGCCTTGCCATCGACTATCACGAAGTGCGCAACGAGGTGGAACTCGAAAACGCGTTTGCTGCAATTTTCAAGTCGCACTGCGACGCGATCGACGCTTTTCCTGACGCATTTACCATGCGCCACAGCGACAAAATCGCGGCGTTTACCGTAAAGACCAGGATTCCCGCCATATCGGGCTGGGCACAATTCGCCGAGCGCGGCAACCTTATGAGCTACGGCCCGAATCTGCGCGACGCCTACCGGAGGCTCGCCAACTTTGTGGACAAAATCGCCCGTGGCGCCAAACCCGCCGATCTGCCGGTCGAATTGCCCACCAGCGTCGAGATGGTCGTCAACATGAAAACCGCCAAAGCCATCGCTATCAATGTCCCCAATTCGATCCTCGTGCGCGCGGACAGGGTCATCGAGTGATTACCCGCCGCGAAGCACTGATCGCCCTCGCCTCGTCGCTGGCCCTGCCGCGTTACGCGTTTTCCCAGGAAAAAATCCGCCGCGTCGCATGGTTGGGCGCGGGGCGCGCCGGTGCGCCGTCGCCGTTTTTATCCGCGCTGCAAGCGGGCTTTCGCGAGCTCAACTGGCACGAAGGCCGCAATCTCGCACTCAGCCTGCATTTAACCGAGGGCACGCCCGAAGAAGCCGATCAGGCGGCGCGCCAGATGCTCGCAACGAATCCCGAGCTGATCATGGCCTATGGCCGCGACGTTTTCTCGGTCCACAAGCTGCAAACTCAAATACCCGTGGTGTTTGGCTTCAGCGGCAATCCGGTCGACGCGGGTTTCGTGCACAGCCTGGCACGGCCCGGCACCAACATGACCGGCATCAGCCTGATGTCGCTCGACCTCGCTGGCAAGCGCATCGAACTGCTCAAGGAACTTGCGCCGAACGTGCGCAGGATGGGCGTGCTGACACGCGTGGAACATCCGGGCGAGCCGCGCGAGCGCGCCGCCTCGGAAGAAATCGCGCACAAGGCCGGACTGACGCTGGTCTATGCGCCCATCCGGACCGCCGGCGATCTGGACGAAGCGTTTCGCACGCTCGCGCAGCAGCGCTGCGATTCATTGCTGGTGTTCCCCGACGGAGTGATGGTCGCGAACGCAGCGCGCATAGCTCGATTCGCCGCGGAGCGCAGGATCGCATCGGTGTCCGGCTGGGCCACTTTTCCCGAAAACGGATTTCTGCTCAGTTACGGCCCCAACCTGAGAGACTCCTACAAAGACCTCGCCCGCTTTGCTGACCGGATTCTGCGCGGCGCCAGGCCGGCGGATCTTCCCGTCGAACTGCCGCGAACGGTCGAGCTGGTCGTCAATAATCGCACAGCGAACGCATTGGGCTTGAAAATCCCGCAGTCGATTGCGTTGCGCGCAGACCGGGTGATCGCGTGAACCGGCGACCTTACGTCGCGAACCTCGCAGCGTTAAGCAGCCTCTCGACAGCGCGGAAGACTTGAGCCTTACGATTCCACCGTTCCAATTGATCAGGGTAGGCAAAGCGATCGAAATGATTACACGCCGAAAACTTTTGCTCGCCATGGGAACGGCAGCTATTGCGCCGGCAACTGCTTTCGCTCAACCCAAGCCGGCGCGCGTCGCGCGCATCGGTCTGCTCTCGTACCTCACCGAGCCGGACGTCGCACTGGCCATGCTGAACAAGGGCCTCGCCGAACTGGGTTACGTGGAGGGTAAGTCCTATGTGATCGTCGCCCGCTACGCCAACGGCGACTTCACCCGTCTGCCCAAGCTCGTGGGCGAGCTCGAGGCGGAAAAAATCGACGTGCTGGTTTCAAGGGGACCGTCGGTGGATTTCACCAAGCCGATACGCGCCCGCGTTCCGGTGGTGTTTGCATACAGCGGCGACCCGGTCGAATCGGGTTTCGGCGACAGCCTGCGCAAGCCGGGACGCAACATGACCGGTATCACGTTCATGGCAATGGAGCTCTCGGCCAAGCGCATGGAAGTGCTCAAAGAGCTGGTGCCGAAGGCATCGCGCATTGCACTGCTGTCCAACCCGGAGCACTCCGGTGAACTGGGCGAATACCGCGTCACGGAAAACGCCGCCAAGCGCCTGGGCACCACGATCACGCGGCACCTCGTGCGCAATCCGCAGGAACTCACCGCCGAATTTTCCGCGATCCGCGCGAGCCCGGCCGATGCCATGATCGTGTTTCCCGATTCCCTAACGCTCGTGCGCCGCAAGGAAATCGCGGATTTCGCCGCTCAAGCGAAAATTCCCTGCATGTACGGGTGGACCGAATTCGTGGACGCCGGCGGCCTGATCAGCTACGGGCCGAGCATCATCGAGAGCTTCAAGTTGCTGGCGACATACGTGGACAAGGTCCTTAAAGCCGGCAGTGCCAACAATATTCCCATCGAGCAGGTCAGCGCGATCAAGCTGACGGTGAATTTCGGCGCGGCGAAAGCGCTCGGGCTTAATGTCCCGAACTCGATTCTCGCCCGCGCAGACAAGGTCATAGAATGACCCGTCGGGTGGGTGCCCTGTCGCGGCACCAAGCCCGTGCTTTTTCGATCGAACGCAGGGCGAGCGGCCTGAGGAGTTGCGGCATCGCCAATCTCGCACAATACCGTCGCTCCGTTTATTATGTCGACTGCATATGCAGGAGCGGGCAGGAGACCGGCGATGCTCCATTAATCGATCCGCCGAGTTCAAATCTATAACTAATATGAAAACGGCCACAACCTTCGGGATCAGCTCGCAATCGATTCTCATTCAGGCGACGCGAGTAATCGAATGAACATTCGCCGAAAAATATTGATTGCTCTCGGCGCGGGCGCACTCGCTGCCCCGCTGTCTGCATTCGCCCAGCAACAAAATAAAATCTGGCGCGTCGGATTCCTGCAGCATCAAAATTCCATACTCTATTCTGGTGCGTTCGTATAAGGTCATCAAATGATTACGCGACGTCGATTCGTTCTTGTATTGAGTGCCGGCTTGCTCGCGGCACCCACTGGCTTGCAAGCCCAGACGTCAGGCAAAACCTGGCACATTGGCGTCCTGTCGTCGATGCAGCGGCCGCCTGATGGGCTGCCGCCGGCGACGCTGCGTAAATCGCTTGCTGCGCTCGGCTACGTGGAAGGCAAAAACGTCGCGTATGCCGGGCGCTGGGCTGACGGTAAAACAGCCATCATGCCTGCGCTTGCGCAGGAACTCGTGAATGAGCATGTCGATGTGATCGTTGCGACTGGCTGGCCGGCAGCGCAAGCGGCGAAGAACGCGACGAACACCATCCCCATCGTCATAGCTTTTGCCGGCGATGCTGTCGGGACTGGTCTCGTCACCAGCCTCTCACGCCCCGGCGCAAATCTGACCGGGATTTCCGACATGGCCGTCGAGCTGTCCGCTAAACGGTTGGAGCTTCTGAAAGAAACCGTACCGAAAGTCTCCAGGATTGGCGTGCTTTGGAATCAGGCCGATCTCGGGATGACATCGCGCTATCGCGAAATCGATCGTGCGGCGCGCACACTCGGTGTCAGCGTTCAGGCGCACGGCGTATTGCAAGCAGAGGACTTCGACACGGCATTTGCGGCCATGACCCGTGACCGACCGGACGCGATTTTCATGGTGTCGGATTCTTTGACGACGATCAACCGGAAACGCGTCATCGACTTCGCCGATGCACAGCGCATTCCGGCAATGTTCGAATTCAGCGTCCTGGTCGAGAACGGCGGACTGATGTCCTACGGACCGAGCTTCGACGACGCGTTTCAGCGTATTGCCTATTACGTCGATCGCATCATCAAGGGCGCGAAGCCAGCCGAACTGCCGATGGAACAACCGACGCGCTTTTATCTTTTTGTCAATCAGAAAACCGCGAAGACGATTGCGATCAAGATTCCCGACTCGATTTTGCTTCGCGCGGACAAGGTCATCGAGTGATTACACGCCGGAAATTTGCGGCCGCATTGGGCATAAGCTTCTTCGCTGCACCGCTCGGCGCGCGCTCCCAGGGTAAGGTCTGGCGCATCGGATTTCTCGGAACCGCTTCTGCTTCCGGTTACGTCAAGGAAATCGATGCGATCCGCACAGAGCTGCGCAAGCTCGGTTATGTGGAAAACAGGAACATTCACATTGAATACCGCTGGGCTGAGAGCGATTCCGCGCGATTGAAGGAAATGGCGGCTGAGCTTGTCGCGCTGAAAGTCGATGCAATAATTACCCATTCAACTCTGGGCGTACGGGCCGCCGCGAATGCTACGAAAACGATTCCCATCATCATAGCGGACGCGCCGGACCCGGTTGCACTCGGTTTCGTAGCTTCCCTGGCTCGCCCCGGCGGCAACATCACCGGCTCGACCGGGTTCCAGACTGAACTCGCAGCCAAACGCCTGGAACTGTTGAAGGAAGTCATACCACGCGTGAAACGCGTATCGGTCCTGATAAGCGCGCTAAATGACAGGATCGGCATCGTTATCGACGCAATGCAGGCAGCTGCGAAATCGATGCAAATCGAACTCGTGCAGTTTCCGGTCAAGTCGACTTCCGAGTTTCCCGACGCGTTTTCGGCGATGACAAAAAAGCGGTTCGAGGCGGCCGTGATTAGCGAAGATCCCATGCTAAATGCCAACCTCGGCAACATAGCTGCACTAGCCGCAGCGAGCCGGCTCCCCGCGAGCGGCCTCACCACCTTCGCCGACGCGGGCGGCCTGCTCGGTTATGGCGCGAATCGCCCTCTGCTGTATGCGCGCTCAGCCGTTTTTGTCGACAAAATCCTCAAAGGCGCCAAACCAGGCGACCTGCCGATCGAGCGCGCGACCAAATTCGACCTCATCATCAACCTGAAGACTGCGAAGGCGCTGGGAATCAAGATTCCCGAACTCCTGCTGCAACGCGCGGACAGGGTGATCGAATGAACAATCGCCGTAAGATTCCTGGTTGCAGCGGGCGCGAGCGCGTTCGGATTTGCACCGCTTCTTTTGGCACAACAAACCAAAGTCTGGAGAATTGGCTTTCTGGGCGCGGCAACGGCATCCGGCTATGTCAGGGAAATCGACGCGATTCGCGAGGGGCTGCGCGAGCTCGGCTACGTCGAGGGTAGAAATGTCATCATCGAATACCGCTGGGCGGAAAACGATTCCGACCGGTTGAAAGCAATTGGCAGCGGAACTGGTAGCTCTCAAGCCGGATGCAATCATCACTCACGCCCTTCCCGCCACGCGCGTTCTGGCGCAGGCCACCAGCACGATTCCTATCATCATGGCGGACGGTCAGGATCCCGCGGTTGCGGGTCTGGTCGCGAGCCTTTCGCGGCCGGGCGGCAACATCACCGGGTCGACTTCGTTCCAGCCGGAGATCGCCGCCAAGCGCCTCGAATTACTGAAGGACGTGGCGCCGCGGATAAAGCGAGTCTCGGTTATCTTCAACGCAGCGAATCCCAACTCCGCAGATCCCCTGCGCGAACTCGACGTCGCGGCCAAACGGCTGAAGGTGGAGTTGCTCCAGTTCGGACTGAAAGATGTTCGAGGAACTCCCGGACACGTTCAACGCGATGGCGAAAGCCCGGGTAGAAGCGGTCGTAGTCGGTGAAGATCCCTTGCTTAACTCCCATGCGGGATCAATTGCGACGCTGGCAGTGGCAAATCGCATTCCCGCCAGTGGATTCACCAATTTTGCCGACGCCGGTGGCTTGCTGGGCTACGGCGGGAATCGTCCGCTCGTTTATGGCCGCGCCGCCTATTTCGTCGACCGAATATTCAAGGGCGCGAAGCCGGGGGACCTGCCGATCGAACGCGCGACCACGTTCGAGCTTATCGTGAACCTTAAAATTGCGAAGATTCTCAACATCAAGATCCCGCAGGAGTTGCTGCAGCGTGCAAACAGGGTAATCCAATGAACAATCGTCGCAAACTCATGATTGCCGTTGGCGCCGGCTTGCTCGCAACTCGCAGCGCGTACCCGCAGTCCGCCGGCAAAGTACCCAAAGTCGGTTATGTCGGCAACGCCACGCCGGCGCTGGAGACGGCGCTCGTCGATGGCTTCCGCTTGGGCTTGCGCGAGCGTGGGTACATCGAAGGCAAGAATATAGATATCCAATACCGCTGGGCGAACGGAAAAATTGATGCAATGCCCGCAGTTATCGCCGAACTGATCGCGCTCAAGGTCGATGTCCTGATCACCGCCGGGACACCAGCGGCGCTGGCCGCGAAGAAAGCAACCGCCACAGTGCCGATCGTGATGGCAGCGGTGGGAGATGCTGTAGACAGTGGCATCGTGCCAAGTCTCGCGCGACCCGGCGGCAATATCACCGGACTGTCGACTTATACACCCAACTGGAGGGCAAGCGCATCCAGATTCTGCACGAACTGGTGCCGAAGCTGAAGCACATTGCGCTGCTCACCAACCCGGCGAATCCGTTTACCACTCTGATGCTGAAATCGGCGCGCGCCGCGACTGGCGCGCGGCATCTCGCTACGCAGATATATGAGGTCAGCGCCGTTGGCGACTTCGAGAAAGTGTTCGCGGCAATCGCAAAATCGAAGCCCGACGCGATGGCCGTCCTCGCCGACCGGCCGTTTCTCGTGTCCAACCGGCAGCGCATCGTGGAGTTCGCCGCGCAAAACCGCCTGCCGGCGATGTATCCGTTCTCCGAATTCATGGACGACGGCGGCCTGGTTTTCTACGGGCCGAATTTCCCCGAAATGTTCCGGCGTGCCGCCACCTATGTGGACAAGATCATCAAGGGTGCCAAGCCCGCCGACCTGCCGCTCGAGCAGCCGACGCGGTTCGAATTCATCGTCAACGCGAAAACAGCGAAGGCGCTGGGGCTGACGATCCCGCAGTCGTTGGTTATCAGCGCGGACAAGGTAATCGAATGACCAACCGCAGGCGGCTCATATTGGCGGTCGGTGGGGCAGCGCTATGGGCACCTATGACGGCTTTCACCGAATCCGATCAGAAGATCGTGTGAATTGCCATGCTGGGCACTATCGAGCGCGAGAGCTCGCCGATTATCCCGCGGACACTCGAGCGGCTTTCTGAACTCGGATATACGGAAGGAAAAAACGTACACCTGGAAATACCGGACGAGCGGCGGGGACACCGCAAAGCTTGCAGCACAGGCGCGTGAACTGCTCAGCCTCAAACCAGACATCATGATGATCATGGGTCCCCTGCCTCCGCTGCGGGCCGTGCTCGCGGAAAAAACGGCAATACCGGTCGTGTTTGCTGCGGGTCGACTACGACCCCGTCGATGTGGGTGTCGTAAAGAGCTACAACCGGCCGGGCGGCAATGTGACGGGCGCCTACATCGCGCAACCGGCGCTCGCCGTTAAGCGCTTCAAACTCGCGCGCGAGCTGTTTCCATCGGCCCGGCGTTTTCTTGTGATGAACGATGCCTTTTCGAAAGATCAGTTCGCCGCCGTGGCGCGCGCTTCGGCGCAAACGGGCATCGCGATCGAAAATGCTCAGTTCGCTGCCCGGCCCTACGACTATGGGGGCGCCCTCAGGCAGGCTCGCGAGCGCCGGTATCCGGTCGTGATCGTTCTTTCGTCCCCCATACTTTTCCGCGACCGCACGCAAATTGCGAAGATTGCACTGGAGAACAAAATTCCAGCCGTCGGCGGTGCCAATGCCTTTGCCGAAGCCGGTTGCTGGCGGCTACCGGCGCGCCTTTCGGCAGAATCGCCGAGCGCACGGCAGAAATCACCGCACGCATACTCAGGGGCGCAAAACCGGCCGACACCGGTCGAGCAGGTGAATGAATTCGAATTTGCGGTCAACATGAAAACCGCGAGATCTCTGAGCGTCGGTATTTCCAACACCATATTAGTGCGTGCCACGCGGGTGATCGAATGAACGGCAAAGGACGTCGCCGCGTGCTGTGGACATTTGCCGTCATGCCGGCCTTGTCGTGGCTGAATTGCGCACGTGCGCAGCAGGTATTATTGGGCTTGTCGATTCTGCAGTCCCTTCTTGTGAGCGCCGACAAGGTAATCGAATGATCCTCCGCCGCCGTCTTCTGTTTGCGCTTGGCGCAGGCGCCCTAACCGCCCAGCTTCCGGCTTTAGCGCAACCGCAGCCCGCAAAACCTTATCGTGTAGGCTTTCTGGGCGCGCTCTCTCCTGCGAAATACTCTAGCTATACGGCCGCGCTGCGTGCGGGCTTACGCGAATTGGGTTACGTAGAGGGCCGCGATCTCGTAATCGAGTATCGCTGGGCCGAGGAGAAATACGAACGGCTGCCCGCACTTGCTGCCGAACTGATGCGACTAAATGTGGACGTCATCGTGACGCACGCGACGCCGCCGACCCGCGCGGCAATGCAGGCAACTTCCACGATTCCGATCGTCATGGGCACAACCTCTGATCCGGTTGCGAACAAACTTGTCGCGAGCCTGGCACGGCCGGGCGGCAATGTAACGGGGTCGTCATTCTTCGTACCTGAACTGAGCGCGAAACGCATCGAACTGCTAAAAGAAATCCTGCCGCAGAGCCTTCACATCGGCGTTTTGACCAACCTCGACAATGCCGGATTGAAGGCAAGCCTGGATGCGATGAGAACAACGGCGCAATCGCTCAAGGTCGAATTGCAGGAATTCGGGGTGCGCAACCCGCGGGAATTCGAGGGCGCATTCGCAGCAATCCGCAAGAGTGCCGTCGAAGCCGTTATCGTAAGCGAACACCCGATGCTCGACGCCGGTGCCTCGGCGCTCGCAAAACTGGCCGCGGCACGACGCATACCGCTGGGCGGCTTCAGGGAATCGCCGAATCAGGGGGCCTTTTCGGTTACGGGATAGACCGGGTCGAACTATGGCGTCGCGCGGCCGTGTTCGTGGACAAGATCTTGAAAAGGTGCCAAGCCCGGTGATCTGCCCGTCGAAAGAGCGACGAAATTTGAATTCGTGGTCAATGTGAAAACAGCCAAGACCGTCGGTTAACGGTCCCGCCCACGATTCTGGTACGCGCCGACAAGGTGATCGAACGACGATCGCCGCCAATTGCTTCTGACGCTCGGCGCCGGCACGCTCACGGCGCCTTTCGCATCCCTCGCACAACAACGCGACAAGAAAATGCCGCGCGTTGGTTATCTGTCCGTGGCGACGGCCGAACGCGACAAGGAATGGCTAAACGCGTTTCGCCAGGGGCTGAAGGACCTGGGCTACGTCGAAGGTCGAAACATCGCCGTCGACGTGCGGCATGCGGCCGGATACATAGAAAGGCTCGCGCCGCTCGCGGTCGAGCTCGCACAGCTGAAACCCAGAGTTTTCGTTGTATACGGCGCCCCGGCCGCGGTGCATGCCGCGCAAAAAGCAGACAGCAGAGCCCCAATCGTCATGACCGTGGCCGCCGATCCGGTGCGGAACGGACTTGTCAGCTCGCTTGCTCGCCCCGGCGGCAACGTGACCGGCTTCTCGGACTTGCATGACGGCATGGTGGGTAAACGGCTGCAAATGCTTAAAGAAATTGCGCCCGGCGTGACCAGAGTTGCGGTGATACTGAATCCGGACACGCCTCATGCATTGCCTCAATTTGAAGTTCTCAAGGGTGCGGCGGCCGGGCTGGGCATCACATTGGTCGCCATGCCAGTCAGCAGCCCCGCGCCCGGCGCGATTGGCCAGGCCTATGCTGCGCTCAGAACCAGACCGTCCCGGCGCGTTGCTGATAATCCCCGACGGCACGATCGACCGCGCGGGCGCAACCGCGTTCGCGCTCGAGCACCGGCTCCCTGCCATTGGCACGGTGAAAGAATGGGCTGAGGCCGGTTTCTTCATGTCGTATGGAACGAGCTTCGCCGATTTGTGGCGGCGCTCGGCGGCGTATGTCGACAAAATCCTCAAGGGAGCTAAGCCCGGCGATTTGCCCATCGAGCAGCCGACGAAGTTCGAACTCGTCATCAACATGAAAACGGCGAAAAAGCTTGGCCTCAAAATTCCGAAGTCGATACTTGTGCAGGCCGACAAGGTGATCGAGTGATCAAGCGCAGAAAATTAATGATTGCGCTGGGTGCCGGAGCGTTGGCGCCCGTTTTTGCAACAGCGCAAACCGGCAAGCGCCGGCCCGTAATTGGAGTCGCGCGTGTGAACCCGCGCGACACGAACGAAACATTCATCGAGCCGTTTCGACGCGACATGGCGGCGCTAGGCTGGACTGAACACGACAACGTGGAATTCCTGTTCTCGTGGGCAAGCGGGCGCAATGCCGCTCTTGCGCCGCTCATCACCGATATGGTGGCGCGCAAGGTCGATATGATCGTTGTATTCGGCCCGGCTGGCGCGCGTGCCGCCCTGCAAGCGACGACGACGATTCCCATCGTAGCAATGACCGATGATCTGGCCGGCGGCGGCTTGGTGAAATCGATGGCGCGCCCGGGCGGCAACTTGACCGGCGTTTCCATCCTCGCGACGGAACTCGATTCCAAACGGCTTGAAATACTCCATGAAGCGTCCCCGGCGGTCCGTCGCGTCGGAGTCTTGTACGACCCGGGACTTATCCGGTCCATGCCCGCCCTAAAAGCGGCCGCGCCTCGGCTCGGAATTGAAATCGCGCTCGCCGCCGGTCAGACCGAAGCTGAAATCGCCGAGGCGATCAAGACACTCATCCGGGAAAAGGTGGGCGCGATTAATGTCCTGGCATCGGCCAATCTCAATGCGTTTCGAGCACATCAGATCGCGGAATTCGCGCGCGCACGGCTGCCGGCGATTTACGAATGGCCTGAAACCGCTGAGATGGGCGGCCTTTTCGGCTACGGCCCGCGAAACACGGCGGTATATCGACAACTCGCCGGGCTCGTCGACAAAATCCTGCGCGGCGCAAAACCTGCCGACCTCCCCGTCGAGCAGCCTACTAAATTCGAACTGGTCGTCAATCTGAAGACCGCCAAAGCGATCGGCCTGACCATTCCGCAAACCGTGATGCTGCGCGCGGACAAGGTGATCGAGTGATTACGCGCCGCGGATTGTTGACGGTCCTCAGCGCGGGCGCAATCGCGGCGCCATTTGCCGTTCTTTCGCAAGCCCAGGGCAAGACGCCTCGGGTCGGTTTTTTCTATCTCGGTCGCGCCAGTCCGCGCTCGAGACGGGCCGCTACGGCGCGTTCGTGCAGGGCATGCGCGACCTTGGCTACGTAGAAGGCAAGAATCTGGTGATCGAATCGCGCTACGCCGATGGCAATCCGGACAGACTTCCCGCGCTTGCCGCTGATTTAATCAAAGCGAATGTCGATGTAATCGTCGCGACTGGAGCGCCGACCTATCGCGCGCTGCAGCAGGCAACCGCGATTCCCGTCATCATCACAGTCGGCTCGGATCCCGTACGGGAGGGTTGGGCGGCCAGCATGGCGCGGCCCGGCGGGCATTTCACCGGGCTTACGTCAACCGCCGCAGATGCGGGACCGAAGCTGCTCGAACTCCTTATGGCGGTAATTCCCAAATTGTCACGCGTAGCCGTCATGGTGCATCCCGACAATGCGGGACATCCACCGCAATTGAAAACCATCATGTCCGTTGCGCAAAAGGTCGACATCCACGTCATGCTGGCGGAAACAGATACGGTACAAGGCATTGGGCGGGAATTCGCCATGCTGGCGAAACAACGCGTCGGCGCCGTGATTCTTTTGAACGATACATTCTTTGTCGAGCAGTTACGTGAGTTCGCGGCGCAATCGCTGAAGCACCGCATACCATCCATAAGTTCGCTCATCGAGTACGCCGAACTCGGCGGTGTTATGAGCTACGGGCCGGACCTCGTAGATAATTTTCGGCGCGCGGCCGCGTACGTCGACAAAATTCTCAAGGGCACGAAGCCCGGCGAATTGCCGATCGAACAGCCGGCGCGCTACCGCCTGTCGGTCAATCGCAAAACCGCCAAGGCGCTTGGTCTCACGTTTCCACAAACGATCATGGTCAGCACCGACAAGGTCATCGAATAATGCGCGAAGTCCGGACAACAAGCTGCCGGCTCGCGTCGCCGCACACGAGCGGACGCCGTTGCGACATCGCAAGCGCGCTCCGGCCGCTCAATGCGACGGAGATTGTTGATCGCACTTGGAGCGGGCGCCCTCACCCCGTCCCTCGCGGCGTTCGCGCAGCAGTCCGGCAAACCGGCACGAGTCGGCTTTATCTATTTTGGTTCGCGCCATTCCGCGGTGGAGTCGGGACGCTATGATGCGTTTATCCAGGGCATGCGCGACCTCGGCTATATCGAAGGCAAGAATCTGGTGCTCGAGATGCGCTTCGCCGACGGCAATCCCGAACGGCCCCCCGCACTAGTGGCCGAGATGATGAAACTGAATCTGGATGTGATCGTCGCGACCGGCTCCGCTACGTACCGCGCATTGCAGCTTGTAACGGGCACCATTCCCATCGTGCTTACGGTTGGGGTCGATCCGGTCGCCGGCGGCTATGCGGCGACTATGTCGAAACCGGGAAGAAACTTCACCGGTTTGACGGATACCGCAGCGGACCTCAACCCGAAGCTTCTGGAACTGGCGATGGCCGTCATTCCCAAACTCGCCCGCCTAGGGGTGCTCGTGCATCCCGGCAATGTTTCACATCCTCCGCAATTGCAGAAATTGATGCTGACAGCGCAAAAAGTCGGGGTACAAATCATCCTAGCCGAAGCGGGAACCGTCTCGTCAATTGGCGCGGCTTTCGCCATGTTCGAGCGCGAACGCGTGCGCGCGGCCATAGTATTCAACGAGACGTTCTTCTCGCAGGAAACACGGCAGATCGGCGACAACGCGGCCAAACATCGTGTTGCCACCTTGTCTGGTGTCACGCGATCCGCGGAAAGCGGATATTTGATGAGCTATGGCGCGGACCTGGTTGACAATTTCCGGCGCGCGGCGACCTACGTCGACAAGATACTCAAGGGCGCAAAACCTGGCGACCTCCCATTCGAGCAGCCGACGCGCTACTACCTGACGATCAATCTCAAGACCGCGAAAGCATTGGGCCTCACGATTCCGCAAACGCTGCTCGTCAGCGCGGACAAGGTGATTGTGATCGCGCGCCCGCCTCTCAAATAATCGGATGCCGATATTGGATGTCGTCCCTGTCGAAAATCAGTTGCCGATGTTAGTTGCTTTGATGAAGCGCAGAACTGGACATATGGAGCGTGCAAACTCATGGCGCCAAACCTCGCATCCCGTTGGGACTACGTATCGCCCAACGCGACGCAGAGTGCTGATCGCGCTTGCGACGGTCGTGCTTGCCGCGCCAATCTACTGGATTCGCGCAGCAGTCCGCAAAAACAATGCCGCGCATCGCATTTCTGGATCCCGGCACGCGGGAATCCGGGCTGTACGGACCGTTTCTCGCGGGCATGAAAGAGCTCGGCTATATCGAGGGCAAGAACATCGCCATCCACCCTCGTTTCGCTAACGGCGATCTCGAGCGCTTGCCGGCGCTGGCCAAAGAACTCGCTGACTTGAAGCCCGATGTGATGCTCGCGCAATCGACGCCGGGCGTGCGCGCGGTCATCGCAACCAAAACCACGGCGCCTATCGTCATGGTGGCGGTCGGCGATCCGGTCGGCAGCGGATTTGTCGCATCGCTGGGCCGGCCGGGCGGCAATGTCACCGGCATGTCGATCCTGACTTCGGACGTGAGTCCCAAACTGCTGGAGATGCTGAAGAACGCCATTCCCAAACTGTCGCGCGTGGCGGTGCTCGTGAATTCCGCCAACGCAAACTCCACCGTGTCGCTGAAGAACATCGAGGCGGCGGCCGGATCGATGGACCTGAAGGTTTTGCCGACACGAGTGTCGGTCGTTGGTGAGCTCGACGCTGCGCTCGCCGCCATCGCAAAACAGCATCCCGATGCGCTGCTGATTCCCGGTGATCCGCTATTTCGCCTGAATGCGCGCAAGATCGCCGCGCTGGCGCTGCGCCATAAGCTGCCGCTGGCGAGCACGAACAGCGAACTCGTCGAGGCCGGCGGCCTGTTCAGCTACGGCGCGAGCATCGCCGACAGTTACCGGCGCGCCGCGGCATATGTCGACAAGATACTGAAAGGCGCCAAGCCCGCCGATCTGCCGGTCGAGCAGTCCTCGAAGTTCGAACTCGTGATCAACGGCAAAACGGCCGCCGCGCTCGGCATCAAGATCCCGCAGTCGATGCGCATAACGGCCGAAAAGGTCATCGAATGACGTTTCGACAAACAAAATGCGAAGAATCAGCGTCTTCGCGCTGGAAGAAGGAGGCTGCGTCGGTCACAATGGCGCACTGGGAGATGGCCATTGCTAAGAAACCGCGCGCCCGCCGGAATCGAGCCGTATCGATCCCGGCTGTCCTTGCGCTGATAAGGTGATCGCATGATTTTACGCGGCACGCTTTTCCGGAAATACGTCGTCTACTTCGTGACGCTGGTGACGGTCGCCCTGATCGCGAGCGGCGGCATCGGCGTGTATTTCACGTACAAGGAAAGCAAAGCCGCCCTGCTCGACCTGCAGCGTGAAAAAGCCGCCGCCGCCGCATCACGCATCGAAGCCTACGTGTCGGAGATCGAGCACCAGATCGGCTGGATGCGCCTGCCCCAGGTCGGCGCCTCCAATCCCGAGCAGCGCCGCTTCGACTATCTCAAATTGCTGCGCCAGGTGCCGGCGATCACCGACGTCATCCAGGTCGATCGCAGCGGTCAAGTCAAACTGCGCGTGTCGCGCCTGGGCATGGACGTGGCAGGCGGCGGCGAAGATCTGTCGAAGGACCCCAAGTTTACGGTGCCCAAATCCGGCAAGACCTATTTCAGCCCCGTCTATTTCCGCAAGGAAACCGAACCGTACATGACGATCGCGATGGCGGGCATCAGCGACGAAGCGGGCATCACGATCGCCGAGGTCAACCTGAAGTTCATCTGGGACGTGATTTCGCGCATCAAAATCGGCGACAAGGGCCTGGCTTACGTGATCGACTCGCAGGGCCACCTGATCGCCCATCCGGATATCAGCCAGGTGCTGCAGAAATCGGATCTCGCAGCGCTGCCGCAGGTCAAGGCCGCACTGACGGCCCAGGACACCGACACGCAACGTGTCAGCATCGCACGCAATTTGCAGGGCGGCGAAGTGCTTGCCGCCTATGCGAGCATCCAGTCGCTCGGCTGGCACGTGTTCGTCGAGCAATCGATTGCCGAAGCTTTCGCGCCGCTGTATGAATCGCTCAAGCGCACCGGCATCCTGCTGCTGGCCGGTCTGGTGCTGTCGGTGGCGGCAAGCCTGCTCGTCGCGCGCCGCATGGTCGAGCCGATCCGCGCCGTCACGGAAGGCGCTGCCCGCATCGGCGCCGGCGAACTCGACCAGGACATCGAAGTGCATACCGGCGATGAACTCGAGGCGCTCGCCAATCAGTTCAACTCGATGGCCGAGCGGCTGAAGGATTCGTACGCGGGACTCGAGAAAAAGGTCGATGAACGCACGCGCGAACTGACCGAGACGCTCAACCATCAGACTGCGACGGCCGAGATTCTGGGCGTTATTTCCAGTTCGCCGACCAACGTGCAGCCGGTCTTCGACATCATCGCCGAGCGCGCTGCGCTGCTGTGTGAAGCCAAGTTCGGTCTGGTATTCACTTTCGACGGCGAATTTATCAATGTCGGCAGCATATACGGCATGGACGCGCAGTACGCTGCAGGCCGTACGCGACCGCTGCCCTCTCAGGCCCTCGGACAACACGGTAGTCAGCCAGACCATACGCACGCGCGCGGTCGCGCATGTGCCCGACGTGCTTGCCGACCCGAACTACGACCTGAGAGAAGCGGTCCAGAGGACCGGCCTGCGCAGCACAGTCGGCGTGCCGATGCTGCGCGAAGGCCAGATTGTCGGCGCCATCACGGTCGCGCGCCCTGAAATCGGTCACTTCAGCGAGAAGCAGATCGACCTGCTCAAGACCTTCGCCGACCAGGCCGTGATCGCGATCGAGAACGTGCGCCTGTTCAACGAAACCAACGACGCCCTCGAAAGGCAAACCGCGACCAGCGAGATTCTGCGCGTCATCAGCAGTTCGCCGACCGACGTGCAGCCGGTATTCGAAGCCATCGTGCAAAGCGGCGTGCAGCTCTTCGCAGGCGCGGCGGTGGCGGTGGCGCTGCCGGACGGCGATCAAGTGCGCATGGCTGCCATAGCCGATCCCGATCCTGTGCGGCGTGCCCGCTGGGCGTCGGTGTTCCCGTTCCCGCTTTCGCGGGACTACATGCATGGAAGCGCCATTATCGATCACACGCTGATCGACGTGCCCGATGTGCTCAATCCGCCGGATAACCGGTGGGCTGCCGGTATCGCGAATTTCGCGAATTCCGGTTACCGCGCGGTGACAATTACGCCGATGATGCGCGGCGATACGGCGATCGGCGCGGTCAGCCTGGTGCGCGTCGCGCCCGGACGGCTGACCGAAAAACAGGTCGCGCTCTTAAAGACCTTCGCCGACCAGGCCGTAATCGCGATCGAGAACGTGCGGCTCTTCAACGAAACCAAGGAATCGCTCGAGCAGCAGACCGCGATGACCGACATTCTGGGCGTCATTTCGAGCAGCCCGACGGACGTTCAGCCGGTGCTCGACGCGATCGCCGAGCGTGCCGAGCGGCTGTGCGAAGGCGGCTCCGCAGTCGTGCACCTGCGCGAAGGCGACGCATTGAAGCGCGTCGCAACCCACGGCCCGATGGTGTGGCAGGCGCCCGCGCTCACGCTTCCCCTCAACCGCGACTCCACCGCCGGCCGCGCAGTCCTCGAAGCGCGCACCATCCACATCAAGGATGTGTATGCCGCGAAAGACGATTATCCGGCGACGTGGCAGCTCATCGAAAAATTCGGTGCGGGCTCCGGCGTTCCCGAGCACCACACGATGCTCACGGTGCCGTTGTTGAAAGAAGGCACGCCGATCGGCTCGATCACCGTGCGTCGCGCAGAAGTGTGGCCGTTCTCGGACAAGCAGATCACGCTCGTGCAGACGTTCGCCTCGCAGGCCGTGATCGCCATCGAGAACGTGCGCTTGTTCAATGAAATTCACGAAAAGAGCGAGCAGCTTCAAATCGCCAACCGGCACAAGTCCGAGTTCCTCGCCAACATGTCGCACGAGCTGCGCACGCCGCTCAACGCGATCATCGGCTTCTCGGAGGTGCTGCAGGAGCATATGTTCGGCGACATGAATGAAAAGCAGGAGGAGTACATCAATGACATCCACGGCTCTGGCAAGCACCTCTTGTCGCTGATCAACGATATCCTCGATCTTTCGAAGGTCGAGGCCGGCCGAATGGAACTCGAGCTCGAAACCTTCGACCTGCCCGGCGCGATCGACAACGCGCTGACACTCATCAAGGAGCGCGCGGGCCGCCATGGCATCGAGCTCACGAGCACGGTCGACCCGGCGGTGGGCGAAATAAGAGCCGACGAGCGCAAGTTCAAGCAAATTCTGCTCAACTTGCTGTCTAACGCTGTGAAATTCACGCCGGAAGGGGGCACTATCTCGGTCGAAGCGGTGCCGGTCGGCACCATGGTCGAAGTAAGCGTCTCGGATACCGGCATCGGCATCGCGCCGGAGGACTGCGACGCGGTGTTCGAGGAGTTCCGTCAGGTCGGCAGCGATTACACGAAGAAAGCGGAAGGCACGGGACTGGGCCTGGCGCTCACCCGCAAATTCGTCGAACTGCATGGCGGCAAAATATGGGTGACGAGCGTAGTCGGCAAAGGCTCGACATTCACTTTCAGCCTGCCGGTTACCGCGATGCAGGCAGCAGCGGTAGCTGCGGGGTGAAGGTGACGAGGTGTGGGTGACGAGATACAGGTGACGAGGTGAAGGTGATGAGTGAATGTGCGATTCGTGAATGGTCGATAGAAAATGGCAATTGGTTGCGGCTGATTGCTTTTCCCCCGTCACCCTTACCTCGTCACCCTTATTCGTCACCCTCACCTCGTCACTCCTTTTTGCATCATTGAGGAACTAGCATGGCCAACGAACTCATTTTGATCGTCGAAGACAACGAAAAAAACCGCAAGCTGGTGCGTGACATTCTCCAGTTCAAAGCGTATCAACTGCTCGAATCGGAAACCGCCGAAGAAGGCATCCGGCTGGCGAAGGAGAAGAAACCGGCGCTGATCCTGATGGATTTCCATCTGCCCGGCATGAATGGCATCGAGGCCTTCAAGGTGCTGCGGGCCGATCCGGAGACGAGCTCGATACCGATCATCGCGGTGACCGCCTCGGCGATGACCGAAGACCGCAAGCGTATCATCGATGCCGGTTTCGACGGGTTGCAGACCAAGCCTATCAACGTCAAGGAATTTCTTGAGACAGTGGCGATGACGCTGAAAAAACACGCGGGGACTGCGTGAGCGCTGTACCCAAAAAGGTGCTGGTGGTCGACGACACGCCGCTGAACGTCAAAATGCTCGCCGACCTGCTGACGTTCAAGGGATATCAGACCGTAACCGCCGCGTCCGGCGCCGAGGCGCTGACGAAAATCGAGGCCGAGCATCCGGACCTCGTGCTGCTCGACGTCATGATGCCCGGGATGAACGGCTACGAAGTCTGCCAGAAGATACGCGCCAACCCGGCGACCGGCATGCTGCCGGTGGTCATGGTCACCGCGCTCGATCCCGGCCAGGAACGGGTGAAGGGCATCGAAGCCGGCGCGGACGACTTCCTGTCGAAGCCCATCAACCAGCCGGAACTTCTCGCGCGCGTGCGCTCGCTGCTGCGCATCAAGGAGCTGTGGGACACCGTCCAGTCGCAGGCTACACAGCTCGCCGAGTGGAACAAAAACCTCGAGCAGCGCGTGCAGGAGCAGGTCGCGCAGCTCGACCGCCTGGGCCGGCTCAAGAATTTCTTTTCGCCCCAGCTCGCCGAATCCATCGTCAGCGGCGGCGGCGAAGACTTGCTGAAGACCCACCGCCGCGAAGTGGTGGTCGTATTTTTGGACATGCGCGGCTTCACCGCCTTCACCGACAGCTCCGAGCCCGAAGAGGTCATGAGCGTGCTCGCTGAATATCACAAGGTGATGGGCCCGCTCATCATCGCGCACGAAGGCACGCTCGAACGTTTCGTCGGCGACGGCATGATGATTTTCTTCAACGATCCCATCAAGCTCGAGAACCCGACCCTGAACGCGATAAAAATGGCGCTGGCGATGCAGCAGGAGTTCAGCCCGCTGCGCACCGCCTGGAAAAAACGCGGCTACGACCTGGATCTCGGCATCGGGTTCGTGCAGGGCTATGCGACGCTCGGCGCCATCGGCTATGAAGGACGTTGGGACTACGCCTGCATCGGCAGCGTGACCAACCTCGCCGCGCGCCTCTGCAGCGAGGCCAAGGGCGGGCAGATCCTCACGAACCAGAAAACGGTCGCGCGAGTCGAAGACGCGGTCAGTTCCGAACCGTTGGGCGAGGTCACGCTGAAGGGAATTTCACATCCGGTCGCGGCATTCAATGTCACGGGGTTCAAATAATCCCGCTGGCGAAGTGATCGAGTAGGACGCCCTGCCGCCCGGCTAATTTTTCCGCCGCTGCTCGCCCGAACGCGCATTGAGCAGCTTGTCGCTGGTCTCGCGCACGCGCGTGCTCATGCCGTGCAGAAGTCCGAACGCGAGCTCCGGATAGCTCGCGATCAGGCCGTGCAGTTTCAATTTGTCGAGATAGAGCAATTGCGAATCCGCGATCACGTGGGCGGTGCCCGAGCGCGGCGAGCCGTCGAGCGGCCCCATCTCGCCGAAGCAGCCGCCCTCCTCGACGATGCTCACGAAATCCTCGACTTTGGGGTCGGGATTGATCGAGATGCCGATCTTGCCGTTCAGCACGATGTACATGCGGTCGCTCGGGTCGTTGATCTCGAACACGCGCTCGCCCTTGAAGTAGGCCTCTTCCTGCATTTCCTCGACCACCACGCGCAGGTCGTCCGTGGCAACTTCCGAGAAAATCGGCGTGCGCTTCAGGATTACGATGCGATCGAAAAAATCAGCCATGCCCCGCCTGTCTCCCCGCCAATCCGGCTGCGAGCGCGTGTTGCGCGCACTCGTTTAGCCAGGAGTCTACATGATTGGCGCACCATTGAAGGGCATCCGCTGCGCTCGCAAAGGCCGTCGCGCCGGGCACCGTGTCGATCACGGCTTGATGGTCGCTCGCCACAATCAAGAGCTGGCCGAGCTGCGTGCCCAACTCGGTGTTTGCAATATTGGTCAGCGCTTCGCGCGCGCGCGCGACCTGGCGCTTGTCTTTGCTCTTCAGCGCGAGGTAGACGATGCGGATGCTGTGCGAGTCGCCAAGATTTTCCATCGCGAGCAAGGCAACTTCGAGCGTCTGCGTGAAGCGCTCGGCGAGCACGATCTTCATCAGCGTCCAGCCTGCATCCTTGCGCCCCGCTTCGGCCGCTTCGAGCACGTGCAGCGCCTGCGCCATCTGGGCGGCATCCTGCAGGCGACGTCCTGCGAACTCCTCGAACGGCTGGCGCAGCGCGCCGTGACGCGACAGATAACAGACGACCTGCTGTTGCTGGCGCGGCGGCGCGCACGATTCGTTCAGCCACGCAAACAGCCGCTCGGGCAGATTTTCGATGCATTCCTCGAGCACGGCGAGCGCCGCGCCGACGACATTGGGATGGCGGTCGGTCAAGGCGGCAAAGGCCAGGCGTTCGCGGTCCGCTGCCGGCAACAGGCGATAGCACGAGATCGACGCCATGCGCATTTGCTGGTCCGGTGATTCGACCAGCGTTTCGAGCAATGCGGTCAACCGCGCGTCCGCGGTGAAGGCGCCGCGCTGCAAGGCCGCGAGCGCCGACTTCTTTACGCCATCTTCGACATGCTCGAGCAGCCCGCACAGAATCGGCAGGAACGGCGCCGGCATCGCAACCCGCTGGCCGAGATGCAGCCCCGCATAAATAGATGAGGTCTGGCCGCCCTCAAGCAGGCCGCGCCAGCGCGCGAACGCGCCATCCAGCCGGTCGTTCATGCCGTAACTCAGCACTCCCTGCACGCCGCAGGCGATCAGGCGCGGATTGTCCGAAGCCAGACATTTTTCGACCTCGGTTTTCATGCGCGGGTCTTTCGCTTCGAAGCGCGTCGCCAGGACTGTCGCGCGCTCGTGCGCGTCGCCGCGCTCGCGCGTCGCCTCGAGCCGGTGCAGCAATTCTTCCGGCAGTTTCGGGCCGATCAAACGGACCAGCTGATCGCACACCGGCGCGCTCGCATGCTGCATGCGCTCGAAAATGATCTCGGGCGCTTTATCGGGAAATGTGTTCGACAGCATGCGTGCGTAAGTGAGGCAGATCTGCTCGTCCTCGTGCCTGACGCCGTCGCAAAGCTTCGAGAAAAGTTCCGGATCGTGCGCGGTGTCCGTCCTGCCCAGCCCCTCGGTGGGGAGAAACAACCGCTCTTTCAGCGTCGACAGCAACGCCTCGACATACGCACGGTTCGACTTGATGCTGAAATAAAGGTACAGCGAGCACGCAATCACGCCCGCGGTCAGATACGAATAGGGCGCATGCCATTTTTTCAGCGCCTGCAGCACGAGGCCGACGAATACATAGCCGCACGGCAGCACGAGCATCAGCGACAGTGCGCGCGCCCTGCCCTGCATGTAATCGGGCAGCGCGTCGAACAGCAACGACCGCGACGGGTTGCGCATCGACGGCAGCAGCACGCGACGATTCAACGTGCTGGTCAGCGCGGCCGGCACGTTGAAAAAGGTGATCATCGCGCCAAAGCACATCAGCGTGGTCGAAGGAAACACGAGATTGATTGCGCGCACGCCGAACACGTTGATAACCTTGCTCGTGAAAAATACCTGCACGAGCACGGTGACCGCGCTCGACACGATGGTCAGCACGCCGAAGAGGACGGAAAGCTCCGCCTCGGTCTTGAAATTCGCGTTGTAGACCGCGAAGGCCGCGTAACCCAGGCAGTTCAGCGCGACCACCATGAAGAACACCGCCAGCGACGAATACAGCAACAGCTTCGAGCGGCGCGCGAACTTGAGCCCCTGGGTGACCTGCTCGATCGTGCGGCCCAATCCGCCGCCGCGGCGGCCCGGCGCGAAAAACGGCGAGACGCCCACGGTGCGGTGCCGCGTCACGACGATGGCGACGGCGATCGCCGCGAGCCCGCTCCACACCAGCACCAGGCCCTGCACGCCGATGATGGTCGACATCGTAAGTATCAGCCCGCCCGCCACCTCGCCCAGCTGCAATCCCGCCATGGTCATCGGCAGCAGCCGCTTGCTCTGCTCGTTGTCGAAGTTCGCGCTGAAATACAGCGACGCATGCATGATCAGCAGTTCGGAGCTGATTTCGAACAGCAAGTAATAAATCGGATAGGCGACGCTGTCGTAGTGCTCGAGCATCAGATACCAGTTGCCGACGAGCATCAGCGCCAGCGCGCTCAGCAGTATGTAGAACGTGCGCTCAGGCGCCAGGCGGTCCGCGTAGGCTGCGTATATCGTGCTGACGGTGGCCATCAGCACGCCCAGACCGACGTACATGAAAGGCAGGTACTGGATGCCGAAGCGCTTGAGGAACAGCGCATCGGCCGTGCCGCGACCGATCGCCAACCCGGCGCTAATTACAAGAAAAAGACAGAAGAAATAGGTCAGCTTCGGCCATTCCGCCTTTTTAACCATCAATAACTTAGCCATTCGGCAGCATTTTCGGCTTATTTTTGCCAGAATTCCCTGAGTGGCTGATTATCCACACTAGGATATAGGATTACAACACTAAAAATCGGTAAAAGTCCTCTCAAAACAACATGGAAACACTATGCTTCCGTAATAAAGCGCTGAGCCGCCGTGAGGTCACTCCAATCCTGCACATTTCTGATACTGGTGCTGGCGGCGGCAGGCGCGGCCGCGGCGCAGGTTCCCTGGAAGCCCGCCAAAAATGTCGAAATCATTGTTGGCGTGGGCCCGGGCGGCGGTGTCGATCGCACAGCGCGCACGCTGCAGAAAATCCTGCAGGACCGGCGGTGGCTCGATGTCAGTTCGGCCGTCGTCAACAAGCCGGGCGGCGGCGGCATCCTCGCGCAGGCCTATCTTAATCAGCATGCCGGCGACGCGCACTACCTCGAAGTGTCCGCGACCTCGCTGCTGACCAATCACATCACCGGCAAAACGGCGCACGCGTGGAACGACTTCACGCCGATCGCGATGCTGTACGATGAATTCATCGGGTTCGCGGTCAAAGCGGATTCGCCGCTGAAAACGGGACGTGACCTCGCAGAACTATTGCGCAAAGATCCCGCCGCGCTGCCGGTCGGGATTGCGACCAGTGCCGGCAACACCAACCACATCGCGCTCGCGCTGCTCGCCAAACGCGTCGGCGGCGACGTCAAAAAGCTCAAAGTCGTCGTGTTCAATTCCGGCGCCGAATCGACGACCGCGCTGCTCGGCGGGCATGTCGGGCTGGTGACGACGCCGGCCGCCACCGCGCTGCCGCACATGCAAAGCGGCGCGCTGCGGATCATCGCCGTCGCCGCGCCCAAGCGGCTCGACGGCGCGCTCGCGCAGGTGCCGACATGGCGGGAACTCGGCTACGACATCGTGGTTTCCAACTGGCGGCCTGTCATGGGGCCGCGGGGTCTTAACGCGGAACAGGTTGCGTACTGGGAAGACTTGCTCCAACGCTTTACGCAGACTGCCGAATGGAAGGATGAACTCGCGGTGACCGGCGGGCTCTCACACTATATGGGCAGCCGCGAGCTCGCGCTTTTTCTCGAGGCGCAAAGCGCGTCGTTCCGCGCCATACTCGGCGAACTCGGTCTGGCGCGCTAGCGCAAAACGCGTTGCGCGCGGCCTCATGAGTGATTTGTGAGAGCGGCTCTAGTATCATGCCGGTTTTTCCGCTTCGCTCAAGGATGAGTGTCATGAAACCATTCGACTGGCAGTTTCCCTACCCATCGCAGCGCATGCCGATACTCGCGCGCAACTGCGTCGCGACATCGCAGCCGCTGGCCGCGCAGGCCGGATTGCGCATGCTGATGAAAGGCGGCAGCGCCGTCGATGCGGTGCTCGCGACCGCGATCTCGCTCACGGTGTTGGAGCCGACCAGCAACGGCATCGGCTCGGATGCGTTCGCGATTCTGTGGGACGGCAAAAAACTGCAGGGACTCAACGCGTCCGGCCGCTCGCCGGCGGCGTGGACGCCGGACCGCTTCAAGGGCCTCAATGCAATGCCCCAACGCGGCTGGGATTCCGTGACGGTGCCGGGCGCGATATCGGCCTGGGTCGAGCTCTCGAGCAAATACGGCAAGCTGCCGTTCGCGGATTTGTTCGAGCCGGCGATCGACTATGCGTCGCGCGGATACATGGTGTCGCCTACCATCGCGCGCCTATGGGAGAAGCAGTTGCCCGAGCTGAAAGACCAACCGGGTTACGCGGAAGCGTTCATGCCGAACGGACGCGCGCCGCTGCCGGGTGAAAAATTTATATTTGCCGACCAGGCGCGCACGCTCAAACGCATCGCGGAAACCAAGGGCGAAGCGTTTTATAAGGGCGACCTTGCCGAAAAAATCGTCGCCCACGCGAAGCTGCACGGCGGCGCGATGACGATGGCCGATCTGGCCGCCCACCAGTGCGACTGGGTCGAGCCGGTCGGGCAAAATTACCGTGGTTACACGCTGCACGAAATCCCGCCGAACGGCCAGGGCATAGGCGCGCTCATTTCGCTGGGTATCCTCGAAAACTTCGACATGGCGGCCCTGCCCGTCGATTCCGCCGATAGCCTGCATGTGCAGCTCGAGGCGATGAAACTCGGATTCGCCGATATTTACGAATACGTGTCGGATCCGGCCACGATGCGCGTCACGCCGGCGCAAATGCTCGACCGCGCGTATCTCGCGAGCCGCGCCAAGCTGATCGACATGAAAAAAGCGCAAGACCCGAAGTTCGGCACGCCGCCGACCGGCGGTACTGTCTACCTGACCGCGGCGGACGCTTCCGGCATGATGGTTTCGTACATTCAGTCGAACTATGCGGGCTTCGGCTCCGGCGTCGTCGTCAACGGCACCGGCATCAGCCTGCAGAATCGCGGTTACGGTTTTGTGACGAAGCCGGGCCATGCGAACGAGGTCGGGCCGCGCAAGCGGCCGTTCCAGACCATCATTCCCGCTTTCGTCACCAAAGACGGCAAGCCGGTGATGAGCTACGGCGTGATGGGCGGCTCGATGCAGGCCCAAGGCCATTCGCAGATTATGGTGCGCCTCGCCGATCACGGGCAGAACCCGCAGGCCGCAGCCGATGCGCCGCGCTGGCGCATCGACACCGGGCTCGCGCTGGGGATCGAACAAGGCGTCAATCCCGACGTCATCGCCGAGTTGAAGCGTCGCGGCCACCAGATCACTCAAGCCGACCGCTGGAGCACCGACTTCGGCCGCGCGCAGTTGATTTACAAGATGGAAGACGGCTATCTCGCGGCGTCCGAGCGGCGCACTGACGGACAGGCCGTCGGCTTTTAGGAGGTCCTCATGTCAGAACACAAAGCCAGCATCGTCTGGGCGCGCAATGGCGCCGATTTCGGCTACAAGAATTATCCGCGCGACCACGTGTGGCGCTTTCCGAACGGCGTCGAAGTGCCGGGCTCGGCGGCGCCGGCATATCTCGGCAATCCGCAGCGCGTCGATCCCGAAGCCGCGTTTGTTGCGGCGTTGTCGAGCTGCCACATGCTGACGTTCCTGGCGCTCGCGTCGAACAAGGGTTTCGTCGTCGACAGTTACGAAGACGCCGCAGTGGGACATCTCGAAAAAAATGCGGGCGGCAAGCTCGCAATTACGCGGGTCGAGCTGCATCCGAAAATCGTTTATAGCGGCGCCAAACAGCCGGCGGCAGCGGATCTCGACTGGCTGCACGACAAAGCGCACAAGGAATGCTTCATTGCGAACTCGGTGACGACCGAGGTCAAAGTCATTACGACCTGATTCGAAACCTGATCAGCCACAGATAAACACAGATAAACGCTGATAGGTCCAAAACAACATCTGCACTGCCCTGCGTATTGTTTCGCTTTTATCCGTGTTTATCTGAGTTTATCTGTGGCAAAGAACTGAGTGAACTTCACTCGACTTTGATGTTGCCGTCCTTAATAACTTTCGCCCACTTCTTCGTTTCCGCCTGGATATAGGTCGCGAACTGCTCGGGCGTGCTCGGCGTCGCTTCGATGCCCGACTCGAGCAAACGCTGCTTCGCGTCCGGAATGTTCAGCACCTTGACGATTTCAGTGTTCAGGCGCGCGACGATTTCCTTCGACGTTCCCGCCGGCACGAATACGCCGTACCAATTGTTGACCGCGAATCCCGGCACGCCTGCCTGCGCTATCGTCGGTAATTCGGGCATCAGCACAAAACGCTTGGTGCCGGTCATGCCGAGCGCGCGAATCTTGCCGCCCTTGATCTGCCCGATCGCCGTGGACACGGTGGAAAAGATGATCTGCACGTTGCCCGCCATCAGGTCGAGCATCGCCGGTGCACCGCCTTTGTACGGGACGTGCACCATTTTCGTTCCCGTCATCATGTTGAAGAGTTCGCCGGCGAGATGATCTGTGGCGCCGGGACCGGATGATCCATAGTTGAGCTGGTTCGGCCGCGCCTTGCCGAGCGCAATCAGTTCTTTCACGCTCTTGACCGGTAGCGCTGGATGCACGACCAGCACGTTCAGGGCATCCGCCGCGAGCGTCACCGGCACGAGGTCCTTGACCGGGTCGTACGGCATTTTGGCGTAAAGGCTCGGATTGATCGCGATCGGGCCTATCGTGCCGAGCACCATCGTGTACCCATCCGGCGGCGCTTTCGCGCCGAGATCGACCCCTATCATGCCGCCCGCGCCGCCGCGGTTGTCGACGACCACCTGCTGGCCCAGCGCATCGTGAAGTTTTTGCGCGATGACGCGCGACGTGATGTCGGCGCCGCCGCCGGGCGCAAACGGGCTGATGAAACGCACTGGCTTTGAGGGCCACGCCTGCGCGTGCAGTCCCGGACTCGCCAGGACCAAACACGCGCACACCATCGGGGTCATCCATCGCTGCATGCAGTAGCCTCCGTCTTATTGATGCTATCGGTAAAAGCAGGAACCATACCCGCGGGTTCCGCCGCATGCCGCGCTGTTTCGGCGGTGCTAGAATTCATGCTCTCATCCAATACCACGGGAATTCCACATGCCGCTCGCCCAACTATACATCGCCGCCGGCCGCGACGACGCCAAGAAAAAAGCCCTGATCGAAAAAGTCACCCAGGCATTTGTCGACGCGCTCGGCGTCAAGCCGGATTCCGTCTGGATCACGGTGCAGGACGTCGAGAAAACCGCCTGGGGCATCGGCGGCAAGACCCTCGCCGAGCGGGGGTAGCCGTCATGGCCCAGCGCCGGATGTCGCTAGCAATCAGCGCCGCCAGCATGCGGCCCACCGTGATCGGCCGCAGCCAGGCCGTCGCGTGCGGACACTATCTCGCCGCGCTGGCGTCGATGCGCGTGCTCGATGCAGGCGGCAATGCAGTCGATGCCGGCGTCACGGCCGCGATGGCACTTGCAGTTCTGCAGCCGGACATCGTGAGTTTCGCGGGCGTGGCACCGACGCTCATCTATCTCGAGAAGGAAGACCGCGTCGTTTCACTCGCCGGGCTCGGCTACTTTCCGGCGGCAACCGACATCAACCGCCTGATAGCGGCGGGCGACGGCAAGTCGATGCCCGAAGGTCTGTTGCGCACGGTGATGCCCGCGGCGCCCGCAACTCACATTGAAGCGCTGCGCCGCTATGGCACGATTTCGTTCGAGCAAGCGGCGACCGCCGCGATGGAACTGGCGCGCGATGGTTACGCCATCTATCCGTTTCTCGCCAACAATCTCAACGGCGCGCAGGACCAGTACCGGCGCTGGCCGGAGAGCGCGCGAATTTTTCTGCCCGGCGGACAGCCGCCGCGCTACGGCACGTTGTTCCGCCAGGAAGACCTCGGCCGCAGCATCGCCGGCATGATCGAAGCCGAGCGCACGCGCGCGCGGCGACCGCGACAAAAAACTGCGCGCGGCGCACGATTTCTTTTATCGCGGTCCGATTGCCGACGCCGCAGCCGCTTACCATGCGCAGAACGAGGGCTTTCTGACCAAGGCCGATCTCGCCGGGTTCGAAGTGCCCGTCGAAGACAGCATCAGCGTCAACTTCCGCGGTTATGAAGTGCATGCGTGCGACGTGTGGTGCCAGGGCATCTCGCTGCTGCAGGCGCTCAAGATTATCGAAGGCTGCGATCTCGCGAAGCTCGGCCACAATTCACCCGACTACGTGCACACCGTCGCCGAAGCGCTCAATCTCGCGTTCGGCGACCGCGAAGCTTACGTCGGCGATCCAAAATTCGTGAAGGTGCCGGTCAAAGCGCTGCTGTCGGATAACTATGCGACGCGCCAACGCGCTCGCATCGACCTGAAACGTGCATTCGGCAAGCTGCCCGCCGGCGGCAATCCCGAAGGCGTGCCGGCAACCGCCGGCAGCCATCAGCCGGTTTACTCGGCGGCGCGCGGCAAAGTCGAAACGTCGCCGGACACGATATACGCCGCAGTCATGGACAAATACGGCAACGCGTATTCGGCCACGCTGTCGGACACCACGTACGACGCGCCGGTCATTCCGGGTACGGGACTCGTGTTCTCGTCGCGCGGCCAGCAATCGCGCCTCACGCCCGGTCATCCGGCGCAAGTCGCGCCCGGCAAGCGCCCTCGCCTCACGCCGAGCCCCGCGCTCGCCATGAAAGACGGCAAGCCGTTCATGTGCTTCGGCACCCCCGGCGGCGACGTTCAATCGCAGTCGATGCTGCAGGTGTTTCTCAACGTCACGCAGTTCGGCATGCAGGTGCAGCAGGCGGTCGAAGCGCAGCGCTTCTCGAGCGCGAGTTTCCCGAACTCGTTCGCGCCGCACGATTACTTCCCGGGCCGGCTGTGCATCGAGGAAGACATGCCCAATGGCGTGATCGACGAGATGAAGAAACGCGGCCACGACGTGCAGGTGCTGCCGCGCCTGCCGGCGCAGAGCGGCGCCGTGTGCGCGGTGATGCGCGACCCGCAAACCGGAATGAAGCACGCCGGGGCCGATCCGCGCCGCGAAGCCTACGCGCTGGGCTGGTAATCTTACTTTGTCACAAAATCCCAAGGAAACTCCTTCCCCCTTGACGGGGGAAGGGTGGGATGGGGGTGAAAACATTGTGCGTCATCGTAATCTCACCCCCACCCTAGCCCTCCCCCATCAAGGGGGAGGGAATCGAGTTCGTACTAGTACCGTTTATTTACTTGCGCCGGGCGCGGAATCCGGCAAGGTGCAATCGTTTGGATTCGTCGACGATGGCCTGAAATACCTTTTGCACCATGCGCGGGTTCAACTTGCCGGGCGCCGCCCACGACTTGCGCTGCGCGAACATGGCTTTGCGGTGCCGCGGATCGCCTATGCTTTTGCGGTCGTGCTTGAATTGCAGCGCGGCAAGCGCATATTTCTGGCGCTTGGCGAGCAACCGGACAAGGTCGCGGTCGATGGCGTTAACCGCCGCACGTATGTCCACGAGGTTACGGCACTGGGCGGGTGATTTCATGAGTTCATCTCCAAATATTCGGGCTTGTTCGTTCGCAATAATAAACGCGTTATGCATCTCGTGGGCGAGCGCGCAGACCTATCCGGCGAAACCTGTGCGCATCATCGTGCCGTTGCCGGCGGGCGGCACCACCGACATACTCGCGCGCATGGTCGCCCAGCAGTTGAATTCAGCGTGGGCGCAGCCGGTCGTGATCGACAATCGCGGCGGCGCGAACGGCAACATCGGCACCGAAGCCGCCGTGAAATCGCCGCCCGACGGCTATACGCTGCTGGTCGGTTCGATGAGCACGCATACGATGAACCAGTTCCTGTATGCGAAGCTGGCCTACGATCCGGTCAACGACGTCGCGCCGATCTCGCTGCTCGCCAACGTCGCGAGCGTGCTGGTGGCGCATCCGTCGTTGCCGGTGAAGAGCGTGAAGGAACTCATTGCGCTCGCGAAGGCGCGCCCGGGCCAGCTGAGCTTTGCGTCCGGCAGCAGTTTTTATCATTTGTGCGGCGAATTGTTCAGGATGACCGCGAAAATCGACCTGGTGCACGTGCCGTACAAAGGCGGCAGTCAGGCGATCACCGATATTCTCGGCGGCCAGATCCACCTGATGTTCACCGGGACGCCGGTCACGCTGCCGCATATTCAGTCCGGCAAACTCAAAGTGCTGGGCGTCACCAACTCCAAACGCGCCGCCGTGCTGCCCGACGTGCCGACCATAGGCGAGACGCTGCCGGGCTATGAATTCAATAACTGGTTCGGCATCATGGCGCCCGCCGGCACGCCGCGCCCGGTAATCGAGCGCATCAACGCCGAAGTCGTCCGCATTCTCGCGCTGCCGGAGATCCGCGAAAAATTCACGGTGCTGGGCATGGAGCCGACGCCCAGCACGGCGGAGCGCTTCGCGGCCGTCATCCGATCCGACGCCGAAAAATCCGGCCGCATCATAAGGGCGGCGGGCGTACGCGCGGATTGACGAATCGCGTCAAATAAAACCGTCACTCCCGCGCAGGCGGGAGTCCAGCAGATCTTTGCTTATTTGAGGCGTCTGGATTCCCGCTTGCGCGGGAATGACGTCATTGAATTTTGCTCGCTGATAGCTGCCGATGTCACTCAGTCCAGCCGCGCGCCGGCGCGCTTCACCACCTCGGCCCAGCGCGCCTGCTCTTTCGCCATATAAGCGGCGAACGGCTCCGCCTGCATCAGCGAAATTTCCAGGCCCAGCCCCTTGATGCGTTCGGTGTTTTCGGGCTGCTGCACGATGCGCGTGAATTCGCCGCCTAATTTCGACACGATATCGGCGGGCAACCCGGCCGGCCCCGCGAAGCCGATCCATGAAATCACCTCGAAGCCCTTGATGCCCGCCTCGTCGATGGTCGGGACTTCCGGGATTTGCGCCAGGCGCTCGAGTGTGGTCACGCCCAAAGCGCGCAGCCGCCCGGCTTTGATTTGCGGTATCGCCGCGGCGGCGACGATGAACATGACCGGCACCTGGCCGCCGATCACGTCGGCCTGCGCCTGCGCCGCGGCCTTGTACGGAATGTGCGTCATGTTGACGCCGGTCTGCGCTTTCAAGAGTTCGGTGGCGAGATGCGCCGGGCTGCCGTTGCTCGGGGACGCGTAATTGAGCTCGCCCGGCCGGCTTTTGGCGAGCGCGATCAATTCGCGCAGATTGTTTGCCGGCAACGACGGATGCACCGTCAGGATGAACGGCGCAAACGCGACGCGCAGCACCGGCTTGAAATCCTTGAGCGTGTCGTACGGCAGCTTGCTGTAGAGGCTCGCATTCACCACGTGATTGGCCGCGATCATGATCAGCGTGTAGCCGTCGGGCGGCGCCTTGGCGACCGCCGCCGAGGCCGGGATGCCATTCGCGCCGGGCTGATTGTCGACGACGACCTGTTGGCCGACGCTGTCGCTCATTTTTTGCGCGATCAGGCGCGCCAGCGCATCGGTCGCGCTGCCGGTTCCGTACGGCACGATAATGCGGACCGGTTTCGCGGGATACGTTTGCGCGGCGGCCTGTAACGCATATGCCGCGAGCAACGCACCGATTGCCGGAAGAATGATTCTGTATTGATGCATTTGCGGCTCCTTTGCGGTTGGTGCGGGCATCACCCGCCGACAAACTCCCTCATTGCATCGACCAGCCAGTCCCACAAATACAGCGCCACGCTGCGCTCGACCAGCAGCCGGTAGCCGGGGCGCTCGTCGGTCTGGCGCAGCGCCACGCGCACGCGGGCGAGCGAAGTAAGCGCGCAATTGCCGGGGCCGAACACGCGCGGGTGCAGATCGATGCCGCAGCCTTTGCGCAGCACGTCGGCCGCGAGCGGCCCCGCCAGCTCGAACTCGGCGCGCAAATCGCTGACGTCGACGGTCGAGCCGGCGACCGCGTCGAGCGCGCGCATGAGCGCACCCGCTTCGCCCGCCGGCGCTAAGATCAGCCATTGATCCGGCCCGAACCACAGTGCGCTGCGCTCTGCGTGCGCGCTGAATTTGCCCGGCGTTTGCGGCAAGTCCAGTCCCGCTGCTTTTTGCACGGCTGCCAGCGTCGCGACGTCCGCCGGATCGAGCCGCACGTCCAGCATCGTCGATGCCGGAAGCTCGCGCAGCATTACCATCGCGGTCCCGCCGTGCGTGCGCAATTCTCCGGCGGCCGCGCCGCCCAGCGCCGTGCGTGCCATCAAAAGCTCAGCCATTGAGGCGCTCCCCTTTGATGTCGTAGAACCGCGGCTCGACGATGCGGGCCGAGACGACGCGCCCGTGCACGACCACCGCAACTTCTTCGTTCATGCGCTGGCGGCCGTCTTCGATCAGCGCCATCGCAATCGAATGCCCGAGCGTCGGGCTCATATAGCTCGATGTCACGTGCCCGATCATCGGCACCGGCGGACGCATGTATGCGCTGCGCATCGTCCGGCCGGATTACCTGGCTGCCCTCGACCAGCACGGTTTGCGCATCGCTCGTTAGCAGGCCGACCAGCTGCTTGCGGCCGGCGCGCGCGCTGTCGCTGCGCTGAAGCCCGCGCATGCCGAGAAAATCCGTTTTCGTTTTGCCCACGATCCAGCTCATGCCGAGGTCGTGCGGGGTGACCGTGCCGTCGGTATCGTGGCCGACGACGATAAAGCCCTTTTCCGCGCGCAGCACGTGCAGCGCCTCCGTGCCGAGCGGCGTTATGCCGAGCGCGGCGCCCTCCTGCATCAGCAGTCTCCCACAGCGCGAGCCCGTAACGCGCCGGCACGTTGATCTCGTATGAAAGCTCGCCAGTGAAGCTCACGCGCGCGATGCGCGCGGGCACACCCGCCACCATTCCTGTGCGTATCGCCATATGCGGAAATGCCGCCGGCGCGAAATCGATATCGCAATCGAGCTGCTTTAGCAGCGTGCGCGCCTGCGGACCGGTTACGGCCAGCGTCGCCCAGTTCGCGGTGACCGGCGTCACGTAAACCTGCCAGCCCGAGCCACTCGCACTGCAGCCACTCCTCGAGCCAGTTCACGACACCGTCGGCGCCGCCCGACGTCGTCGTCATCAGGTAATGGTTCTCGCCCAGGCGCGCGGTCACGCCGTCGTCGAACACCATGCCGTCCTCGCGCAGCATGAGCCCGTAGCGGCAGGCGCCGACTGCGAGGCTGTCCCACGCGTTGGTGTAAACCATGTTGAGCAGCTTCAGCGCGTCGCGGCCGCGAATTTCGATCTTGCCGAGCGTCGACGCATCGAGCAGCCCGACGCCGTTGCGCACCGCCAGGCATTCGCGCGCGACCGCCGCGTGCATGTCTTCGCCGTTGCGCGCGTAATACTGCGGGCGCCGCCACAAGCCGACCGGCTCGAACACCGCGCCATGCTCTGCGTGCCAGTCGGTGATCGGCGTTTTGCGCACCGGCTCGAACAGCGCGCCGATATCGCGGCCGGCCAGCGCGCCGATGGTGACCGGCACATAAGGCGGCCGAAACGTCGTCGTGCCGACTTCAGGCACGCTGCGCGACGTTGCGTTGCCCAGTATGCCGAAGGCCGTGATGTTGCCGATCTTGCCCTGATCGACGCCCATGCCGGTCGTCGTGTAGCGCTTCGCGTGCTCGACGGACACGTAGCCTTCGCGCGCGGCGAGCGCGAGGTCGGCCGCGGTCACGTCGCTTTGCTGGTCCACGAATTTTTTGGCGCTGCCGGCAGCTGGAATCTCCCACATCGGGTGCAAGCCGAGCGGCGAACGCGCGGCGACTGCCGGTGCCGGGCCGTCGAAGCCCGCTGCACGCGCCGCCGCAATACCCGCCGCGCAGCCTTGCGCGACACAGTCGCCGAGCATGAACGCGCCGTTCGCGGCACCCGCGACGTGCGTGGGCTGCGCCGGTGCGCCGGGCACGAAACAATGCTGCACCTCATCGTAAGCGAGCTTGCCGCCGGACTGCGAAAACAGATGCACCGTCGGGTCCCACCCGCCGGATACGCAAATCAGGTCGCACGCGACCGTTTCGATTTTGCCCGTAATGCGTCCGGTCACGGGGTCGAGCGATGCAATGTCCGCCCCCGTCACGTGCCGGGATCCGCGCGCAGCGACGACGGCCTGCCCCGCCCGCACGCTCAGCCCGCGCACCGCGTGCGTGCCCGGTTCGGCGCGCAAGTCGATCAACGCGGCGATTTCGACGCCGGCATCGGCCGAGCGCGAGCGCCGCCGCGTATGCGCTGTCGTTGTTGGCGAACACGACCGCGCGTGCGCCGCAGCGCACGCCGTATTGAGCGGCATAACGCTGAGCCGCACCCGCCAGCATGACGCCGGGCAAATCGTTGTTCGCAAAGACGAGCGCGCGTTCGGTCGCGCCGGTGGCGACGACGACCTGACGGGCGCGGACCTTCCATAGCGCTGGCGCAGCTCACCTGCGGGCGCGCGGCGGCAGATGATCGGTTATGCGCTCCAGCAACGTGACGAGATTGTGATCGTAGTAGCCGACGGCGGTCGTCCTCGTCAGCACGCGCACTTCGGGCATTTCCGCGAGCTTGGCGCGCGCCAGCCGCCGCCACGCGGCGGCTGCGGTGCCGTCGATGATGCCGCCACCATACGTAAGTTGCCCGCCGACTTCCGCGCGTTCTTCCACCAGCAGCACGCGCGCACCGGCGTCGCCCGCCGCGAGCGCGGCCGCGATGCCGGCAGCGCCGCTGCCCACGACCAGCACGTCGCAATGATCGAAACGCTTTTCGTAGCGGTCCGGATCGGGCGCTGTCGGCGTGCGGCCCAGGCCCGCCGCGCTGCGGATGAATTTTTCGTACCACATCCACGCGCCGCGCGGCCACATGAACGTCTTGTAATAGAAGCCCGCCGGCAGCACGCGCGCGAATAAACCGATGATGGCGCCGCAATCGAACGCGACGCTGGGCCAGCAGTTGATGCTGCGGGCTTCCAGTCCTTCGTACAATTCCACCATCGTCGCCGGCAGGTTGGGCAGCGCGCGCGCGCCGCGCCCGATGCGCACCAGCGCATTCGGCTCCTCCGGCCCCGCCGTTACGACACCGCGCGGACGGTGATACTTGAAACTGCGCCCAACCAGCCGCACGCCGTTGGCGAGCAGCGCCGAAGCGAGCGTGTCGCCGGCATAACCCTGGTACGCCGACCCGTTAAAAGTGAAATTGAGCGGCTTGCTGCGATCGATGCGGCCGCCGAACGTCAGCCGGAATGTCTGCCCGCTCATGCGGAATCAGCGGGCGGCAGAACACCCATCTTGTACGCGGCCGTGATTTCGTGCGTCACGCTGTCGCGCGCGACGTTGAACCAGCGGCGGCAGCCGTGCGCGTGAAACCAGCGCTCGAGCTGCAGCCCTTTCCTGTTCTGCCGGAAGTACAGGTATTTGCCCCACTCGTCGTCAGTTGCGCGATGCGGATCGGGCCGCGCGATGTGCGCCTCGCCGCCCGGTGTGAACTCGGCGTCGTTGCGCATGCCGCACCAGGGACATGGGATCAGCAGCATGATCAGTGCGCCACGCCGGCCGCAGCCGCTTCGTCGATCAGGCGGCCGGTTGAAAAACGCGCGAGACTAAAATTTTTGTTGAGCGCGTGCGGCTCACCGTTCGCGAGCGTATGCGCGAACACCCAGCCCGAGCCGGGAGTCGCCTTGAATCCGCCCGTGCCCCAGCCGCAGTTCACGAACAGATTTTCGACCGGCGTCTTGCCGATGATCGGGCTCGCATCGGGCGCGCAGTCGACGATGCCCGCCCATTGCCGCATCATGCGCAGGCGGCTGAACACGGGAAAAAGCTCGAGCAGCGCGCGCAACTGCTCCTCGATGAGGTTAAAGCTGCCGCGCTGCGCGTACGAGAGATATCCGTCGCGCGCGGCGCCGATCACGAGTTCCCCTTTGTCGGACTGGCTCAGGTACACGTGCACGAGTCCCGCCATCAATACGGTGTGAAATACCGGCTTCACCGGCTCCGACACGAGCGCCTGCAGCGGATAGCTCTGGATGGGCAGCTTCACGCCTGCCATACCCATCACGACGCCGCTGTGGCCGGCCGCGACGACGCCGACGCGCCCCGCGCCGATCGTGCCCTGCGTAGTTTCGACCGCGGTAATGCGGCCGCCTTCGCACTTTAAGCCGGTGACCGCGCAATTTTCGATGATGTCGACGCCCAGCGCGCTGGCCGCGCGCGCGTAGCCCCACGCGACCGCATCGTGGCGCGCATTGCCGCCGCGCCGCTGCACGATGCCGCCCAGCACCGGATAACGCGATTGCGCGTTGAGATCGATCAGCGGCACCCAGCGCTTCACTTCGGCCGGCGTCAAAAGCTCGCAGTCGATGCCGTTCAGATGCATGGCGGACGCACGCCGCTCCATTTCGTTCAGCTCGTGGCGCGTGAACGCGAGATTCACCACGCCGCGCTGGCTGAACATGGTGTTGAAGTTGAGCTCCTCGCTCAAGCCTTCCCACAGCTTCAACGCGTGCTCGTACAAATGCGCGCTGTCGTCCCACATATAGTTGGAACGTCACGACCGTGGTGTTGCGGCCCGTGTTGCCGAGCCCGATCGGCCCTTTCTCGAGCACCGCGACATTGCGCATGCCGTGGTTCTTCGCGAGATAGTACGCGGTCGCGAGCCCATGCCCGCCGCCGCCGACGATCACGATGTCGTAACTCTTCTTCGGCTGCGCGGCCCGCCAGTGGGGCGTCCAGCGGGCATGCCCCGACAGCGCGTTGCGCGCCAGCGACCAAAGCGAAAAGCGCGTCATGACGCCACCCGCCGCGCACCGGTTTGGGGGTTAATCGACACGCGCGCCCGAATCACGGATTACCTTGTTCCACTTCGCCACTTCCTCGCGCAGGAAAGCGCTGAATTCGGCGGGTGTGTTGGCCACGACTTCGGCCCCCTGGTTGGTGAATTGCCGCCGCATCTCCGGCGATGTCAGTGCCTGGACTAACGCGGCATGCAGACGCGCAAGCACTGGCGGCGGTACGCCCGCCGGCGCGACGACGCCGAACCACGTGTAGACCGCGTAGCCGGGCACCGCCGCTTCCGCGACGGTCGGCACGTCGGGATATTCCGCGAGGCGCTTACTGCCGGTCGTCGCGAGCAGCCGCAGGCGGCCGCCCTGCACGAACGGCGTCGCCGACAACATGCTCTGAATTTCGACCTGCGCTTCATTCATTACGAGCGCGTTGAGCGCTTCGGCGGGCCCCCGGTAAGGGATGTGCACGAGGTTCACGCCGGCCATGCTCTTGAATAATTCCATGCCCAGATGACTCGGGGAGCCGCCGCCCGAGGATGAATAATTAAGCTTGCCGGGCTGTGCCTTCGCGAGCGCGATGACTTCCTTCACGGATTTCGCGGGAAGATTCGGTGTGGTCAGGAAACCGCTGGGCGAGCGCGCCGCGAGCGTGATCGGCGTGAAATCGTTGAGCGGGTTATACGGCAGGTCCTTGAAGAGCCCCTGAGCGGTGCCGAGGCTCGCGATCGAGCCCATCATCAGCGTATAGCCGTCGGGCGCCGCCCGCGCGGCTATCGCCGCCCCCATAGTGCCGCCCGCCCCGCCTCGATTGTCGACGATGACCTGCACGCTCAATACCTCCGTCACCTTCTGCGCCAGCGTGCGCGCCACGACGTCGGCGCCCGCGCCCGGCGGGAACGGCACGAGCAGCCGGATGGGTTTGGTCGGATACGACTGCGCCGCTGCGAGCGCCGCAATGAAATACGTAGCTGCCAGCATCACCCGCGCGCCGCGCCGGATCGATTGCGCGCATCGCCCGCTCATGACACGAGGAATCCGGCGCTGACGGGATCGTCGGGATCGAACACCCATTTCGCGTAGCCCGTCAGATTGGCCTTGCCTTTGATCGTCGGCACCAGCGCCCGCCGTCCGCCGATGGTCGTCTCGCGAATCAGGCAACCTTCGAACGTGCCGCTGCCCAGCAATCCTTCAGACAACAGCGGTTCGCCCAGCTTGAGATCGCCGCGTGCTTCGTAGAGCGCCATCATCGCGCAGGTGCCGGTGCCGCCCGGCGAGCGGTCGAGCTGGCCGGCGCTGAACACATGCACGCACTTGTAGCGCGCGCCGGGCAGCGTCGGCTCCTGATAGAAGGTCATATAGTTCAACTCGGTGAGATGCGACAGCACCGGATGCCTGAGCTTCACCTTCGCATTGATCTGCTGTTTGACGAGCTGGCCCAGAGTCGAAAAGAACGAACCGTTCTCCGGCGCGATCATCGGCGTGCGCCCGCGCCAGTCGACTTGCGCGAAATAATTGCCGCCGAACGAAATGTCGGCCTTCAATGCGCCGTAACCCGGCAGCTCGATCGGCACGTCGCGCTCGGCGACGAAGGCCGGCACGTTCTCGAACCTGCACCACTCCACGCGCTCGCGCGTGCCGTGCACTTCCGAAATGACGGGGCCGGCGGTCGTCTCGAACCGGATGCGCGTGAGCTCTCCCGTCGCCGGAATCAGCCCGCATGCGACCATCGCCATCGACAGGCCGATCGTGCCATGACCGCACATGTGCGAGTACTGGGTGGCGTCGATCCAGATCATGCCGGCATCGGCGTCGGCCGACGACGGCGGCGTCAGGAAGACGCCGTACATGTCGCGGTGCCCGCGCGGCTCCTGCATCAGCGCTTTGCGCAGCCAGTCGTAATGCTGCTCGAGATGGCGGCGCTTGCCCAGGATGTCGAGACCGTGGGGATAGCGCACGCCGGAGTGAACGATGCAGGTGGGCTCGCCCTCGGTGTGCGTGTAGATGACGTCGACGTGCGGCAGTGTTCTCAACTATCCCGCTCTTTTAGCTGCCGGGCTTGGCATGAACGTTCTCGAAAAAGTAATCGCGCCAGCTGGCCGCCTTGTTCGTCAGCAAGCCGACTTTGCTCATGTAATCCGACCACACCATGACCTTGCTCGGCGCCGGCGAAAAATAGATCGCGTTCTCATCGAGCAGCATCTTGTGCACTTCGTCCGCGGTGAACCGGGATTTCTCGGCGCGCAGATACACTTCGGCGGCGGCCCGCTTGTCGGCATTGATGATCTTCATCGCCTCCTCGAACGCCGCGGCCACCGCGAGGTAGGTCTTCGGGTTTTCCGTTTTCCATTTGGTGGTGTTGTAGGCGACGATCAGCGTGTGGCGCCCGCCGGCGACGTCGTAGGAATTCAGCGCGACGCGCACGCGCGGATCGGCGAGCTCCTGCTGCAGGAAAGGCACCGTGGCCGAATGCGACTTGACCTCGTGGCTGCCGGACAGCAGCGCGATCATCGCGTCGGGATGCGACATGCCGACCGTAAGGTTGTCGAGCTTCGTGCGGTTCTCCATGCCGAATTCTTTCGCCGCTGCCATTTGCAGCGAGATCGAGTGGTGCGTGCCGCGCGCGGCGGTCATCGCGATGCGGTCGCCTTCGCGGTAATCGCGGATCGACTTGATGCGCGGATCGATGGTCGTGATCACCATCGGTGTATCGCAGAACGCCATCATGCCTTTGATGTCGCCGCGGCCGCCCTTGCTCTTGTCCCAGATCGTCATCAACACCGTGGTGCCGCCCAGCGCGATATCGACGCTGCCCGACAGCAAAGCGTCGTTGACGGCGGCGCCGCTGCCGAGCTTGGACAGCGTGACCGTGATGTCGCCGAGGCCCGCTGCCCGCGCATGTTTCTCGATCAGCTTCTGCTCCACCGCGAGATGCAGCGGCAGGTACGAAAGCCCGAACTGCTGCACGATGCGGACTTCTTTGGTTTCCTGCGCGGCCGCGGCAGACGCAAAAATCGCCGCCAGCATCAACGCCCACGCCGCCACATTGCTTTTCATCAAACGTCTCCTGTTCGGATTACATCAGCTTGGCGGCGGCCGGCCCCTTGACCGGCACCTCCATCAGGTCTTCGCCGAAAATCAGGTTGCCCTTGTAGATTTCCGACATTTCGCGCAACACGCGCTCGCGCACGCCCGGCTGGTCGATCTGCTCGGTGACGTGGCTCAAGACTACGGTGCCGACGTTGGCCTCGGCGCCGAGTTGCGCGAGCTCGCGATGGCCCATGCACGACTGCGCGAATTCCTCGTTCAGCTGGGTGCCCGAAATGTAATGGCACATGTGCAGCAGCACATCGCAGTCTTTCGCGAGCCGGTTCATCGATGCGCACGGCCCGCTGTCGCCGGAATAGACGATAGAACCTTCCGGCGTATCGAGACGAAAACCATACGAGATCAACTGCGGACCAAAATGCGACACGCCGGTGGTGGTGACCTTCCACCCGTTGCCTTGCACCACGTCGTTAGGCTTGAGCTCGCTCACTTCGGGTGCGGGCTTTTTGCGCTCACCCTCGCCGCCGCGCGCCCAGTAGATGGCGACACTGCACAGGTTCTCCGTGCGCGCGATCAAGTCCGGCCCGAATGCGCCGTCGCGCTCGAACAAGGCGGCCGTGACCTGCTTGATCGGCGGCGGGCCGTAGACTTTGAGTTCCGGTATCTTGCCCGCGCCCTGGTCCCAGCGCGTGAGCAGCAGGCGCGGATAATCGCCCATATGATCGTAGTGCAGGTGGCTGCAGAAAAAATGCGTGACGCGCGTGGCGGGTATGCCGAGCTCGAGCAGCCGGTGATGCGCGCCGAAGCCGTGGTCGAACACGATCACGTCGTCGCCGAGTTCCACGACATAACCCGAACACATGCGCTTCAACGACGGCGTCGGCGTGCCGGTTCCCAGCAATCTCAGGCGCATGCTTTTGTTCTCCATTGAATTAAAGTGCGCACCGGCGCTACTCCATTTTGAACATCTTGGGCCCGCCGACCGGCACGACCATCAAATCTTCGCCCCACACGATGTTCCCCGTGTAGGTTTTGGCGATTTCGCGCACGATATGCTCACGCATGCCGGGCTGGTCGATCTGCTCGAGAAAATGCGTGAGCACGAGCGTCTTCACGCCGGCCGCTTTCGCGACCGCCGCCACGTCTTCGTGATTGCCGCAGACCATGCGATAACTTTCGGTCGGTTCCGTGCCGCTATAGTAATGGTTCATGTGGATCAGCACGTCGCAGCCGCGCGCGAGCTCGATCAGCGCGGGCGCGACCCCGCCGCTGTCGCCCGAATAACAAACCGAACCTTCCGCGCTGTCGATACGGTACGCGTAGCACTCGAGGTAAGGCTGCACGTGCGACGCGGGCGCTACTGTCAGCGTCCAGCCGTTGCCCTGCACCTTGTCGCCGGATTTCAGCTCGGTAATTTCCGGGCGCGGCCACCGGCGCGGCGGCTTGCCGCCGCGGGCGATGAAGATGTCGATCGAGCCCTGATGCTTGATGCGCGCATTCAAGTCGGGCGCAAACGCACCGTCTTCGCCGAACAACTGCTCGCACATGCGCGCGATCGGCGGCGGCCCGTAGATTTTCAATTCCGGAATGCGGTCGGCGCCCTGGTCCCAGCGCGTCATGAACAGGCGCACGAGATCGAGGCAATGGTCGTAATGCAGATGGCTGAAGAAAGCGTGCGTGACGTCGACCGCGCGCTTGCCGGTTTCCAGCAATCGATGGTGCGCGCCCGGCCCGTGATCCATGATCATGACGTCGGCGCCGATTTCGAGCAGGTAGCTCGAACTCGCGCGCTTCAAGGAGGGCGTCGGCGTGCCGGTACCTAAGAGGGTGAGTTTCATCGATCTGGAGTCGGAGCGAAGCGACTAAATCGTCGCGTTGCGGTTCTCAAGCTTGATTCTAACGTGTAGACTTTTCGCAGTCATCCCTATCAAAGTCAGATCATGCCGCTGCGCCTCCTGTGTTGCTTCATCGCTTGCGCGTTTATCACCCCGGCATATGCGCAGAACTATCCCGCCAAGCCCGTGCGCCTGATCGTGCCATGGCCGGCGGGCGGCACCACCGACATACTCGGCCGCGTGATCGGGCAAAAACTGAACGAGATGTGGGGCCAGCCGGTCGTGATCGAGAACCGCGGCGGCGCTGCCGGCAACATCGGCACCGAGCTCGTCGTCAAAGCGCCGGCCGATGGGTACACGCTGCTCTTCGGCAATATGGGCACGCACGCGACGAATCAGTTCATGTACAGCGGCATGACGTTCGACCCGGTCGCCGATCTCGCGCCGATTTCCCTTATAGCGAACGTGGGGACGGTGCTCGTCGTGCATCCCAATTTGCCGGTGCAAAACGTCAAGGAACTGGTAGCGCTCGCCAAGAAACGGCCGGGCCAGCTCGATTTCGCCTCGGGCGGCGTCGGCAGCTTCAACCAGTTGTGCGCCGAGCTCCTGAAAATGGAAACCGGCATCAACATCGTGCACGTGCCTTATAAGGGCGGCGCGCCCGCGGTTGCCGACCTCCTGGGCGGGCACGTCGCGATGCTCTTTACCGGCGCGCCGGTCACCATGTCGCACATCAAGGCCGGCAAGCTCAAGATACTCGCCGTGACCGATTCGAAACGCATCGGCGCACTGCCCAACGTCCCGACCGTCGGCGAATCGCTGCCGGGCTATGAGTTCAACAACTGGTATGGGTTCCTGGCGCCACTGAAATTGCCGCGGCCTTTGATGGACCGCGTGAATGCCGATCTCGCGCGCGTGCTCGCCCTGCCCGACGTCAAAGAGCGTTTTACCGGGCTCGGCGCGGATATCACGCCCAGCACGCCCGAACGCTTCGGCGCCGTCATGAAGGCCGATGCGGATAAATGGGGCAAAGTCGTCAAAGCGGCCGGCATTAAAGCGGACTGACCGCATCATCCATGCACAGGGGAAACTTATGAATACGTCGCGCTCGTCGTGCCTGCTCATTGCTGCGCTCTTGGTTTGTGCGGGACCTGCGCTCGCCGCGGAACCCGTCATCTCGCCCGACGCGCGGGCGGCGTTTGCAGCGATCCATGCGCATCCGCAAGTCAAACAGGGCCTCGATTTTCTGAAGGCCGACGACGCGAACACGCTCGCCGAACACAAGGCGCTGGTCGTGATACCGGCGCCGCCGTTCAAGGAGCAGGCGCGCGCTGAAAACTTCCGCGCGCGGCTGGCCGCGCTCGGCTTGAAGAACGTGCGCATCGACGCTGAAGGCAACGCCATCGGCGTGCGGCCCGGCAGCGGCGGCGGGCCGAAGCTCGTCGTCGCGGCGCATCTGGACACGGTTTTTCCGGAGGGCACGGATCTCACGATCAAGGAGAAGGACGGCAAGCTGTACGCGCCGGGCATCGGCGACGACACCCGCGGGCTTGCCGATCTCCTGTCGGTCGTGCGCGCCTTCAACGCAACGGGCATTAAAACGGTGGGCGACATCGTATTCGTCGGCAACGTCGGCGAGGAAGGCTTGGGCGATCTGCGCGGCGTCAAGGCGCTCTTCCGCGACGACAAAACGATCGACGGTTTCATCTCGATCGATGGCGCCGAGCCCGATCGCATAACGTATCTCGCAACCGGCAGCCATCGCTACCGCATCAAGTTCAAGGGACCCGGCGGTCACAGCTTCGGGGCGTTCGGCCTGCCGTCCGCGATTCACGCGATGGGCCGCGCGATCGCGAAGATCGGCGATCTGCAGACGCCCAAAAAACCCAAAACGACTTTCACCGTCGGCACCGTGCAGGGCGGCACCTCGGTCAATGCGATCGCGGGCGACGCGGAAATGGAAGTCGACATGCGCTCCGACGACAACGCGCCGCTGCTGGAGATCGAAGCGAAGATACTCAAGGCGGTCAAGGACGCGGTGGCCGAAGAAAACGCGCGCTGGGCGAGCGACAAAATCGGCGTCGAGATCAAACTGGTCGGCGACCGGCCCGCGGGTATCCAGCCGCTGGAAACGCCCACGGTGCAGGCGGCATTCCTCGCCACCAGCGCGCTCGGCATGAAACCGCGTGCGGAAGGCGCGAGCAGCACTGACTCGAATCTGCCGATCAGCCTGGGCATACCTGCCGTGACGCTCGGCCGGGGCGGCAAGGGCGGCGCCAATCACTCGCTCGGCGAATGGTGGGACCCGACCGATGCCTATCTGGGACCGCAGCGGCATTTTCTGACGCTGCTCGCGCTGGTAGGCATCGAGGGCGTCGCCAAACCGTTATTGCCTAAGAGGCCGCCGCGGCAATAACCGCGGCTGCACGCACTACATGTCGAGCATCGCCTGCACCGTGCGCGAGCGATATTCGCGCTGGTGCAGCACATAGACGACGGCGGTCGTCATCGCGATCATCAGCACCGGGTGCAAGAACCAGGACAACGCGGCGACGCCGAAATAATACGCGCGCAAACCGTTGTTGAAATTGCCGTTGGCGAAATTGACGATCAGCGTGATGCGGTCGATGTGCACCGCGTACTCTTCGGCGTCCGCCGGCGGCTTGCGGGTCGCGCCGACCAGAATCGAGCACAGTCCGAACTGGCGGATCGACCACGAAAACTTGAAGAACGCGTAAACGAAAATCAGCACGAGCAGCAGGATCTTCAATTCCCAGACGCGCTCCGACACCTGCTGCGTAAACGGCAGTTCGGCGAGCACGCCGGCGGCCTTCTCCGCGTAGCCCATCAAAGCCACCAGCGCGCCCAGGATCAGCATAGTCGTCGATGCGAAGAACTGCGAGCTGCGCGTCAGGTTGCGCATCACGTTGACGTCGAGCATGCGGTTGTCGCGCTCGACCATGCGCGCGATCCATTCGCGCACGAAATGGTCGGTCTGCCGGCGCAGCGCCGGCTGCAGCGTGCTGCGGTAATCGGCGTACCACACGTAGACGATCCACCAGATCGAGAACCACAGCAGCGCAACCACATCGAGCCACGGCAACGGCAGGCGGCCGAGAAATACATTCAACGTCGCGGTGGTCATGCGAACAGCGTCAGCACGCCGGTGTAGCCGTAGAGCCGGTTGTGCGAGATCTCGCCGTTGCAGAAAAATCCGACGAGCGGAAACTCGCCGAACGCCGCCTTGATCATCTGCAGTTCCTCCGAATCGGGCCCGAACAGGTTGGCGCCGCGGCCGAGGCACGAATAGTAAACGCCGCCCCGCGGCTTGTTGTAGAGCCCCTGCTGCATGCTCTCGAGCATGCGCGTCATGTCCTCGGTCGCGCTCGCCGTGTCGCGGCGGCAAAACATGATGGGCTTGCCGTTTTCAACCAGATCGCCGATGGCGACGACGCCGCGCGCCGGATCGATGCCGACCAGGTTGCGCACCAGGTAGTCGCCGGTATCGGTGCCCGTGATCGGCAATCCTGCGAAAATAACGCCGCCCAGCCGGTTCAGGTCGCGCGCCAACCGCTCCCCGACATCCTCTTTCAAAACGTCGAGCGCAGGACGATCGTCGATCTTGACGATGATATTGCGCTGCGACTGCGTGATCGTGCGCTTCGGCCCGATCGGCGAACAGCCTTGCGTGAGACGCGTCGCGATCGTCACGTCATCTGCGAACATCACGCCGGAAATCCCGCCCTCGGTCACCTTGTCGGCGATTTGCGTGTTCTGTCGCCGCGAGCTCGTGAGCCCGCCGACGACGAAACCGCTTTCCAGCTTGCCGGCGAGTCCCGCGATGAGCTCGGGCACTTCGCTGTTGCGCGGATCGGCATGGACGATCGCGAAATTGGCCGGCCGGTCGCCGCACGTGAAGCGCTTTACCTCGAGGTCTCCGGCCGAACGCACGCCGGAAAAAATTTTGAACGAGCCGGCCGAAAATTCGCCGAGCATGACCGCCATCGCCGGCTCGTCGAGATACTCGTGCCCGCTTACGCACACGCCAATGCCGACGGTGCCGACCCAGTGCGCGACACCCGTGCGTTGACGAAAGAAGTCGAGGATCTCCGCCATGTGGTCGCCGAGCAGATCGGTCACATACAGAAAGCCGAGGCTGGCCGGCGGTCCGGTGAGTTCGGCCAGGCAGGTGTTTGCGGCGGTCTGCCAGTCGGCGCCGGCGGCGTGCGCGAAGCGAAATACGGGAGTCATGCTAAGAGTCCGTAACATAATGAAACACGTGTGCGTTGCAGCCAGAATTGGTGATGGCAAGGCGCCCGGTGAAGGCAATAGTCATTCTATTGCCAAGACGAGCAACGAAGCTAGCGCCGATTCTGGCTGCAACCCTTCGGGCTGGCACGAGTTTTGGCTCATAACATTGTCGCAAGCCACTCACTTAGAATGACTAAGTCGCGTGTCTTGCTTCGCGTTCTGAGCCAAAATCGTGACAGCGCATCGCGCGTTTCACTATGTTGCGGACTCTAACTATTATCGCCGCTGGAGCGGCGGCCGCGCCAGCCTTGTTTACCGCGACATCCGCGCGATGTAACGAGTCGGCGGCGCGAAGCTCAGTGGAAGAACTGGCCGTCCTTGCCGAGCACGGTGAGATCGACGAACGTGGTGCCGCTTCTGTCCTCGGGACCGTAGCTCACGGAAATGCCGCCGAGATCGAAGCGCGACATGGACTCCAGCCCCTTGATCAGTTTTTCGCGCGTCGGCTGCGGTCCGGCGCGCTTGAGTCCTTCGACGAGCACCTTGGCGGCGATGAAACCCTCGATGGAAGCGTAGGACGGCAACATGTCGCGTCCTTTGATCGCCTTCAGGAACTCGCTGGATACCGGCGTGGTCACGGCGAACGGATAAGGCGAGACCTGGCTGATAACGACGCCGTTGACATTGCGTTCGAGTGCTTTGACGAACGAGTTTGCGCTCAGGTTGGACAGCGTAAAGAACATCGGATTGCGGTTAAGCGCTTTCATCTGCGCGATAAACGCCGGGCCCGAATCCACCGCGGCCGCCATGACGACCGCCTGCGGATCGTCGGCGGCGATTTTCTTGACCGCCGGTTCGATTTTCACCGTGCCGCGCTCATAGCTGGCGACGCTGGAAGGCGCCATCTTCTTTTCTTCCATCGCCTTTTGCACACCGGCCAGCACGTCCTTGCCAAATGCGCCGTCATCATGAAAGACGGCGATTTTCTTAATACCGAGCGATACCAGGTGGTTGACGATGGCTGTCGTCTCGGAATGGTAGCTTGCGCGCACCGGGAACAGGTATTTGCGCGGGGGCGAGTACATCGATTGCGCGCCCGTCGACGGTGCGATCAGCGGAACCTTCGCTTTCGCGGCGACGGGGTATGCGGCCTCGGTATTGGGCGTGCCGCGAAACAGGAAAAGTGCGAACACTTTTTTGTCTTCGATGAGCTGGCGCGTCACTTCGGGCGTCTTCTTGAAATCAAAGCCGTCGTCGAGCGACTCGATCACAATTTTGCGGCCGTGCACACCACCGCTCGCATTGACGACATCGAGATACGCCTGGGCGCCCGCCTTCTGCTCTTTGACAGCACCGGCCACATTGCCGGTGAATCCCGCTGCCTGGCCGATCAGAATACGGTCTTTGGTGATGCCATCCTCGGCCTGCACCGGGATCGCGAGCACCGCCGTCAAAAACGCAAACAACCGGAAACAGGTCAATCCGCGAATCTTGATCACAAGCGCCTCCCGTTTCGCAATCTTGTTTTAAATGCACGATGCGCATCGACAACCGGCGATGATTCTACACCCCGCCCTCCGTTTGCCATCACGGCGGACAAGCGCATGCATCGCGAGCAATGAGTGCGTAATGCCGTGGACGCACGCAGTGCCGTCGCAATGCTTCCTGCAGGTTCGTCGAGGTATCGAATAAGCATTTAGTCACGCTCACATGGCTGTGCGGCTATGGCGGGCCGACTCGTAAGTTTCCTCACTATTTCCTTATAAGTCATAACCTTATATTTGATTCTACCCCCATCAGCCCCCTATCTTCAAGTATCACATGAAGAAAAAAATCTATCAAAATGATAGATTTGCCATTTACTGGTATTTCGGACTAAACTTTAGGGTGCCTTGAGGGGGGCGTTTTTTAGAGTTCGCCGCAATTTGGGCACGGCAGGCCTCCCCCTATTGGCCGGCGCAATTCGCCGGGTCGAAAAAGCAAAAAAATGGGGCGGGGCCTATGAATACAGGCATTAAAGTACTGGTCATCGACGACAGTAATACGATCCGTCGCAGCGCCGAAGCCTATCTGCGCCAGGCGGGCTTCAACGTCGTGCTCGCCGAAGACGGCTTCGATGCGCTGTCCAAAATCAGCGACCACCATCCGCAGGTCATTTTCGTCGACATCATGATGCCGCGGCTCGACGGCTACCAGACCTGCGCGCTGATCAAGCAGAACCCCACCTTCAAGACCACGCCCGTCATCATGCTGTCGAGCAAGGACGGCATATTCGACCGCGCGCGCGGCAAGCTCGCCGGCTCCGATCAGTATCTGACCAAGCCGTTCACCAAAGAGGCGCTCGTCGAGGCGGTTCACCGCCATGCGGCGCGCGTCCCTTCCTGACCCGAACCCTCTGAAGGATGCAGTCATGCAAATCAAAAATGTCTTGATCGTCGAGGACTCGCCGACCGACAGCAAAGTGCTGTGCGACATGCTCACGAAGAACGGCTATGGCGTGGTCGCCGTCGGCAGCGCGGAAGAGGCGCTGGTGCGCGTCAAGCAGACCAAGCCCGACCTCGTACTGATGGACGTCGTGCTGCCCGGGCAAAATGGCTTTCAGGCCACGCGCACGCTGGCCCGCGACGACGCGACCAAGGATGTGCCGGTGATCATCTGCTCGTCGAAGGGCCAGGTAACCGACAAGGTCTGGGGCATGCGGCAGGGCGCGAAGAATTACCTCGTCAAGCCCGTCAAACAGACCGAACTGCTCGCCATGATTGCGGCGCTTCAATAAGGACCAGAGCTCGTGGCTGAACCCATTTCATTACGGGACTACCAACGCGGCCTGTCGGCGCAACTGGCCGACCTGCAGACACTGCGGCCGGCGTCCAAGCTCGGCATCGTCACGGGCGAACGCCGCTGGCTGGTCGACTTGACCGATACCGGGGAGGTCATTCCCGTCCCTGCGATTGCATCGGTGCCGCTGACGCGCGCCTGGTACGCGGGCGTCGCCAATGTGCGCGGCAATCTCTACAGCGTCATCGATTTTTCAGCTTTTCTGGGCGGTGCGCCCGCCGTGCGCAGCGAAGCGTCGCGCCTGCTTCTGATCAGCGACAAGTATCGCGTCGGCTGTGCGCTGCTGATCGACGCCGTCGTCGGCCTGCGCAACCCGCAGCTTTTTGTGCTGGCAACCGACAGCTCGGACACCAGCCCGTGGGTCGCCGCGCATTACACCGATCGCGACAAACAGCAGTGGGCCGACCTCGCGGTCGAGCGGCTCGTCCAGCATCCGGATTTTCTGGATATCGGCGCGCGCTCGTCATGACCGGTGGGCACGTCAGCGGAATATGCCTTGAACGCCGCGCGCTGCGCGTGCGGCACATGAATCACGACTGAGGAGGATGTATGGCTTTTCAATTTCCCGCGCTGCAATTGCCGCGCCTGTGGCCGCGTAAGGCCGCCCCCGCCGCCGACGCGCCGGCCGGGCGCGCGCCGCGCAGCGGGCCGCTCGCAGCCTTTGCCCGGCTTACTGTCGGCACCCAACTCGCCATCCTGATCGGACTGCTCGTCGCTTGCCTCCTCGTCGATGCGGTGCTGGTGCACATCGAATCCCAGCAATCCACCTACGCGACGACGTATATCGCCCGCGCCGGCAAGCTGAGAACCCTGTCGCAAAGGCTCGCCAAGGCCGCGCTGCAGGCCACGTTCGGCAACGTCGCCGCCTTGAAGCAATTGCGCGAAAGCCGCGACGAGTTTTCCGAAATCGTCAAACTGTTGTCGGAAGGCGGCCAGGCAGGCGACGTCAGCCTGCCGCCGACTTCTGCATACGCTCGCGGTGCACTTGACAAGCTCGTGCAGGAATGGACGAAAACCGAGAAGAACGCGACCATCGTCGTCAACGAAACTCAAACGCTGCTCGGGCTGGGTGCCGCGGTGCGCAACATCAACGGGCGCAACTCGACGCTGTCCGATCTCGCAGAAGAACTCGCCGCACTGACCCAGGCGTCGGCGCCATCCACGCGGCACTCCATCGTGGCGGGCGAAATCATGGTGCTAACGCAACGTATCGCCAAAAACGCCAACATCATGCTCGGCGGCGACACGATCGATCCCGAAGTCGCTTTTCTGCTGAGTAAAGACACCAACACCTTCCGCGAGAACCTGCAGACGCTGATCAACGGCAAGGAAAACCCGCGGACTTTGCCGATTACCAATCCCGAAGCCAAGGTCAAACTGGCCGAGCTCGAAGCCGCGTTCAAAGAGTACCTGCGCAGCATCACCGAGATTCTCGGCAACTCGCAGGCGCAGGTTAAGGCGAAACAGGCGGCGCGCGACGTGTTCCTCGCGAGCGACCCGCTGCTCGCCGCCTCCGACGTTCTGGTCGCCACGTACGAAGAAGAGCAGCGTCAGCGCTCGGGCTACATCTGGCTGGTGCTCGTCTCGGCACTCGCGCTGGCGGCCCTCGTGCTGGCGGTCGGCGTTTACGTTGCCGACAGCCGCCGGCGCGTGGCCGCAAGCGAGCGCCAGAACGTGGCGACGCAGGATGCGATTTTGCGGCTGCTCAACGAGATCAGCGAACTGGCCGAAGGCAATCTCACCGTGCGCGCGGCGGTCACCGAGGACATTACCGGCGCCATTGCCGATTCGGTCAATGCGACGATCGACGAGTTGCGACGCCTGGTGACCGGCATCACCACCGCCGCGAACCAGGTTACGAGCGCGACCGGCGAAGCGCAGAAAATCACCGGCCAGCTGCTGCAGGCCGCGCAAAAGCAATCCGGCGAAATCCGCGACACGAGCAAGGCCGTCACCAGCATCACGAAATCGATCCACGAGGTATCCGCCAACGCCGCGGAGTCGGCGCGCGTCGCCGAAAACTCGCTGGCCGCTGCCGGCAAGGGCACGCTGGCCGTGCAAAACGCGATTCACGGCATGAACGACATCCGCGAGCAGATCCAGGAAACCGCCAAGCGCATCAAGCGGCTCGGCGAAAGCTCGCAGGAGATCGGTGAAATCGTGCAATTGATCTCGGACATCACCGAGCAGACCAACGTGCTCGCGCTGAACGCTGCGATCCAGGCCGCGTCCGCGGGTGAAGCGGGCCGCGGCTTCACGGTGGTCGCCGAGGAGGTGCAGCGCCTGGCGGAACGCTCCGCGGAAGCGACCAAGCACATCGGCGCGATCGTTCGCAGCATTCAGTCGGACACCCAGGATACCGTCGTCGCAATGGAGCGCAGCACGCAGGGCGTGGTCGAAGGCACCAAAGTAGCCGACACCGCCGGCAAGGCGCTGGAAGAAATCGGCGTGGTGTCACGCCAGCTCGCGACGCTGATCGCCTCGATCTCGAGCGCCACGATTTCCCAAACCGAGGCGGCCGCGCAGGTGTCCGCGCGCATGCAGGACATTCTCAACATCACCAACCTCACCACCGAGGGCACGGGCAAAACTGCGGCATCGACCCAGCAACTCGCGTCGCTGGCGCAGGAACTCAAACTCTCGGTCGCCGGCTTCAAGCTGGCCTGACGCGTCATGGCAACGCGATCCGACGTGACGATAGACCTGTTGTCGTGGGTCAAAGCGGAGATCGATCACGCGTTAAAGCTCGTGCGGGAACGCACCGCGTCATTCCTCGCCAACAGCGAGAATCCCGCGGCGCTGCACGGCTGCCCGCTCGAGCTGCACCAGGTGCATGGCGCGCTGGTCATGGTCGGCCTCGAAGGCGCTGCGCGCGTCTGCGCCGTCATCGAGCGCGCGTACCAGGCGGTAATTGACGGCCGCCACGCCAGCAAGGCGACCGCATCGACGATGGATCGCGTCGTCTACGCGCTGGGCCAGTTTCTCGACGACCTCGCGAAGGGCGAACCCAACGTCCCGCTGAAGCTCTTTTCGCTGTATCGCGATCTCGTGCAACTGCTCGGTGAGCCCGCGGCCGCCGAAATCGATTTGTTTTTCCCTGACGTGTCGGTGCGCTCTCCATCGCATGAGAACATCGCGCTGGCGCCGGTCGATTTGGCGCGCCAGTTGCGCACGCAGCGCGCGCAATTCCAGCGGGGCATGCTCGCATGGCTGCGCGACACCGGCAGCGAGCGCGGACTGCAGCAGATGCAGATCGCGATGGACTGCATCGATCGCATCGCGCAACAGTTGTCGACTCCGCGCGGCCTGTGGTGGACCGCAGTCGGCTTCATCGATGCGCTTATTTTCACCAAGGACGCGGCGTGGCTGGCCGCCGCGAAACCACTGGTCAACCGGCTCGACACGCTGATGCGCGATCTCGCCAACGACATTGAAATGCGGGACGCCGCGGTATTTCGCGAGCTGCTCTACGCCGTCGCCACCTGCGATATCTCGACCCGCCGCATCGGTGAAATCAAGCAGCTCTACCGGCTCGACAGCCAGTTCCCGGAGCCCGCAGTGGCGGGCCTGCTGGAATACGACCTCGAAAGCCTGCAGCCGGCGTTGAACGACATGCGCGCGCGGCTGGACGTCGCCAAAGGCGCGTGGGTCCAATACACGTCGGGCGACCCGAAGGGGCTCGCGCTGTTGCGCGATGTCTCCAAAAAACTGCATGAAAAAGCGAGCGAGCTCGGCAACCAGCATCTGGTGCGACTGCTCGACGTCGTCGTGTTCGTCGCGACGCGCCTGCCGGAGAAACATCCGCGGCAGCAGTACATGATCGTCGAGATGGTCGCGATGGCGCTCATGATCGAGCACATACTCGATACGTTCACCACTCCGCTGACGGATCTCGACCAGCAGGTCACCATCATGGCGGGCTGGCTGCTCGACGCCGCGCGCGGCAAATCCAAGCGCGGCGAGCCGCCGCCCGGACTGCGCTCGGACCTGACTCAGCAGATCAGCGACGTCCAGCTGCGCGCGCAGATCGCGAAGGAAATCGAGGTCAACCTGCAGCGCATCGAGCAGGCGCTCGAGCTCGTCGTGCGCGAACCGGGCAAGCGCGCGAGCCTGGGCCAGATTCCCATGCTTATCAAGCAAATCCACGGCGCGCTCGTGATGCTCTGCTACACGCGGGCAGACACGCTGCTGTCCGTGTGCAGCCGGCTCATCGTCGACTGCGTGAGCGCGGGCGCTCAGAACGCAGCGCGCGATCTCGACCGCGTCGCCGAGGGCTTGAGCAGCCTGCAGCTCTACGTCGAGCCGATGCTGCGCGGCCGTCCGCCAGCCGATCACGTAATCGAAGCGTTCCTCGCCGCCGCCGAGTCCTTCGATAAGAAGTCCGCGCACGCCGTTCAACCGGCAGCAGATTCGCGCAAGCCGCCGCGCACGCCCTTCTCGGCCGCCGAGACCGTGCCGGCGCTGCCCAGCGGGACGCCGGCCGCACTCGATGCACTTGCAGCGGCCGTCGCGTCGCATTTGCCGACGCGCGAGGCCGAAGTCCGGCCCGCACTCGACGTCAACGAGCCGATATCGGTAATCAATCGCCGCACTACCAAGGAATTGCTCGGGGTATTCCTCGACGAAGCCAGACAAATGCTGGGCGAAATCCAGGAAATGTTGCCGGCGTGCCAGGAGCAACCGCACGACTTCAAGGCGCTTACCGCGATCCGGCGCGCATTTCATACCTTGAAAGGCAGCGGTCGCATGGTCGGTCTCAATGACCTGGCCGAAGTTGCGTGGGAGCTCGAGCAACTGTTGAACCAGGCCCTCGAGCGGGATGCACCGGTCACGCTGGAGTTGCGCGACCTGATCGAGCGTGCGCACAAGGCATTTTCCAGCTGGATCAGCGAACTCGTGGCGCATGCGCGCGCGGACGTGCACGGCGAAGCGCTCATCGCCACGGCGCGGGAACTCAAGGAAACGATGCAACCGGCAGTGTCGATCCCCGACTTCACCGCGGATGTGCGCGCGTTTCAGGGCGGCGCCAGTGTTGGCGTCGAGCAGTCGACGGCGCCCGCTGAGGTATCCGCGGTAGAACCGCCGGCAGAACCGGTTGCGGTACCTGCCGCCGAGCCGCCGCCGGCAGAAGTCGCCATTGGCGAACTGCGAATTCCGCAGACGCTCTACGACGTTTTTATGAAAGAAGCGAACGAGCATCTCGCGACGCTCGATCGCGAATTTGCCGCGTGGCACGAGCGCGGGCCCTCGGCTCTCGCGCACGAATTCACGCGTGCGGCGCATACCCTCGCAAGCATTTCGCGCACGACCGGACTTGTCCCCGTGGCCGAGCTGGCAGGGGCGCTCGAGAATTGGCTGCCGTACGCGCCGCGCGTTACCGAGCCCGTGCAAATTGAGCCGGTGCAGGCCACGCTCGCCAAGCTGAGCGAAATGATCGCGAATGTCGCACGCGGCCACCCGCCGCAGCCCGGCGTCGACGAAATCGAGGGCCTGCTGGATCTGAGCACCGAGCTCGCCGCGGCCCCCGCCCAGATGGACGACTACGCGCGCTCGGGCATGCAGTCGGAGGCGCACGTGATCGGCAGCGCCATCGCTTCGGCACGCCGCCGCGAGCAGCGCGTTATCCAGGACGACATCGATGCCACTTTGCTGCCCGTATTTCTCGAGGAAGCCGCAACTCTGTTGCCGGTGATCGCGGCCGACCTGCGCGCGTGGAAGGCTGCGCCCGCAAACTATGAATACTGCCATGCGCTGCAACGTTCGCTGCACACCCTCAAAGGCAGCGCGCGCATGGTCGGCGCGATGCGGCTGGGCGAGCTTACGCATCTGCTTGAAACGCGGGTCCAGGTCGCGCTCAAATCGGAAGCGGTGGCGCCCTCGACGTTCGATGAGTTCGAAGTGGAAATGGACCGTTTGGGTGCCGGCGTCGATCGCCTGCTGCGCCCGACCCCCGAGCCGGAGGAAGCGCAGCCTGCCGCCAAGGCCGCGGCCGAGCCGGTGGCGGAAAACCAGCCCGGCAGCCCGCTGCCCATGTTGCGCGTGCAGGCCGCAACGCTCGACCGGATGGTCAACGAATCGGGCGAAATCACGATCGCGCGCTCGCGGATGGAAGGCGAGCTGCGCATCATCAGGCAATCGATGCGCGAGCTCGGCGAAAGCGTGCTGCGGCTGCGCAGCCAGTTGCGGGAAGTCGAACTGCAGGCCGACAGTCAGATGCAGTCGCGCGCTCCTGCCGCCGCCGAACTCGATCGCCGCTTCGATCCTCTCGAGTTCGATCGATTCACGCGCTTGCAGGAATTGACGCGCATGATGGCGGAAAGCCTGCACGACGTGACCGCCGTGCAGCAGAACCTCCTTAAGAATATCGGCGAAGCCGACGCCGCGATCGTCCAGCAGTCGCGCGTGAGCCGCGATCTGCAGCAGGAACTGATGCGCCTGCGTACGATGCCATTCTCAACGCTGAGCGAGCGGCTTTATCGCATCTTGCGCCAGACCGCGCGCGAGCTGGGCAAAAAAGCCAACCTGGATATCGAAGGCGGCCAGATCGAGCTCGACCGCAGCGTGTTGGAAAAAATCTCCGCGCCGCTCGAGCATCTGCTGCGCAACGCGATCACGCACGGGCTGGAAATGCCCGCGGCGCGCGTCGCCGCCGGCAAGCCGGAAATCGGCGAGATCAAAATAACCCTGCGCCAGGAAGGCAACGAGCTCGCCCTGCTCTTCAGCGACGACGGCGCCGGCATCGATCTCGTCAAGCTGCGCACCAAAGCGATCGCTGCCGGCATGCTGGGCGGCAACGAAACGGTCGCCGACACCGAAGCGCTGCGCTTTATTTTTGCCGCCGGCGTGTCGACTACCGATGCGGTGACCCAGCTGGCCGGCCGCGGCGTGGGCCTCGACGTCGTCCGCAATGCAATCGCCAGTATCGGCGGCCGGGTCGAAGTCACGACGCGGCCCCATCAGGACACGACGTTTACGCTGTTCCTGCCGCTCACGCTCGCGGTGACGCAGGCACTGCTCGTGCGCGCGGGCTCCCGTACGTTTGCGATCTCGTCGAGCATGGTCGAGCGCGTCGTCAAAGTCAGGGCAGAGGCGCTCGCCGGCCATTACGCGCAAGGGGCCGTAACGGTCGGCGATACCGCATACCCGCTGCATTATATCGGGCGCCTGCTCGCTGAAGCCGCGGGACCGCCCGCTTTCGCCGGCCACAGCTCGGTGCTGCTGCTGCGCAGCGGCATGCAGCGCATTGCGCTGCACGTGGACGAATACCTGAAGAACCAGGAAATCGTCATCAAGCACATCGGCCCCCAGCTGGCGCGCCTGGCGGGCGTCGCGGGCGCCACCGTGCTTGGCGATGGCAGCATCATCATGATCCTCAATCCCGTGGTGCTCTCGCAGCGGACAGGCATCGAAATGAGCGTGCCCGCGCCCGCTGCGCCCGAGCCCGCCGCTGCCCCTGCCGTGATGGTCGTCGATGATTCCATGACGGTGCGCAACATCACGGGTGCGCTGCTCGAACGCGAGGGTTACCGGGTAACGACCGCCAAGGACGGCGTCGACGCGCTCGAGAAATTGCAAGACGCGTTGCCCGACGTCATGCTGCTCGACATTGAAATGCCGCGCATGGATGGATTCGAGCTCGCGGCTAAATTGCGCGCCAACGCGCGCACGCGCGACATTGCGATCATCATGATCACCTCGCGCACCGCCGGCAAGCACCGCCGGCAGGCTGCGCAGCTGGGCGTGGACGCATTTCTCGGCAAGCCCTATCAGGAAGCCGGGCTGCTCATGCAGATCAAAGCGACTCTGGGACGCGTAGCCGGCACCGCTCGCGTCGCGAACGCCGAATTGTAGTCAGCGGTCCGCGGCCTTAGTCTCCTTAAGCTTTCGCCCGGGTTCGATGCGGGCCGCCCCGCGCCCGACCGGCCCAACCGCCGCGATTCATAGTCGCGCTTAACCACCGCGAGGCCGCCATGAATCTCGACCGCGTAGGCTTCGGGCGCAACGTCCCCGACGTATTCAACGTCATCATCGAAATTCCGATGGATGCCGATCCGGTTAAATACGAAGTGGACAAGGAAACCGGCGCCCATTTTCGTCGACCGGTTCATGTCGACGGCGATACATTACCCGTGCAATTACACTCTCAGTCCGCGGCCATCAGCAGCAGCACGATCGCCGCGCCAAGGCCCGCCGGCACGCCGAACCGTTCGAGCGGCGACACCATGTCGCCCGCGATAATTTCGACCGGCACGTCGGTCGCCTCGAGCACGCGGTTGGTCGTGGAGTCTTCCAGCATGCGCGTCAGCGAATTCTTGCGTGCGGTGCTCATGACGATGCGGTCGCAGCGCAAACGCCGCGCGGCCTGCGCAATCAGCGCGGCCTTGTCGCCGACTTCGAGGTGCTCTGCATAGGGCACGCCGTGGTTCTCGAGCAGCTGCTTGACCGGTCCCAAAGCTTTCTGACCCTGCGCGCGATGGTAATCGTGGCGGTTGCTCCTGCTCACGAAGTTCGCGATATGGCGCGAAAAGGCGGGCTGCACGTTCAGCAAGTGAACTTCCAGCGCGGAGTCTTTCATGAATTCGTTGATCACCTGCCGCACCGCATATTGCGAATTCGGTGAGCCGTCGACCGGAACGAGAATCCTTTGCATGGCTGCATCTCCTTTGGGGATTGGTGAAGCGACTGAAGAATCGATCGGTTGCTGCTTGAGACGCGCGAGGTGCGCGGTAATGCGCGATTCGATGCGACGATGGTTCTTGAAGAATCCCGCGGCCAGCACGCCGACCACGATGACCATGTACATGAGCGGCGATACCACCTTGTACTCGTCGTAAAAAGATGCCAGCAGCGGCTCGTGGGTCATCATCTTGGCGGCCGTCCAGGCAAGCACGCCTGCGCCCAGATAAACAAAGGCCGGATAGCGGTCGATGAAGCGCAGGATCACGGTGCTGCCCCACACGACGATGGGAATGCTGATCAGCAGGCCCAGCGCGACCAGCATGAAGCTGCCATGCGCCGCCCCGGCCACGGCGAGCACATTGTCGAGCCCCATTACGATGTCGGCGACGACGATGGTGCGGATCGCCGCCCAGAAGCCGTTGACGGAGTTGAGCTTGACCCCGTTATCGTCTTCGGGTTCGGGCAGCAAAAGCTTATAGGCGATCCAGATCAGCAGCGCGCCGCCCGCAAACAGAAGTCCGGGCACTGCCAGCAGCCAGACGACCACCATCGTCAACAAGGTGCGCACCACGATGGCGCCGACCGTGCCCCAGAGGATGGCTTTGGTTCTAAGGCGCTCCGCGACATTGCGCGCCGCCAGGGCAATAACGATGGCATTGTCGCCGGCCAGCACGAGATCGATGATGACTATCGCCATCAGCGCGGACAGGAACTGCACGGAAAGTAGATCCACTGCTGCCTCCACCGATATGAATGTTGCGTTGGCCGCGACTGCCGTCTGAAGCTACGGAATCATTATGCGCAGCGCGCGCCGCAATACCAGTGAAGTTTGGTAATGCCGATGCTGCGTTTTGTTGATGGTCCAGACAGAAGTTGATAGCCAGGATTAAGAAACGTAATCGCGGACTCGAACGGCCCCTGCTTATTGCGTTTCCTGCGCGCGCCGGTATAATTTCTCCGTCCGGGCCAAAAGCCCGGATACCCTCCAAAGGGGAGTAGCTTCGGTAGCCAAATTGCTACTACGGCACGGCCGTCAATACGGGAGAAATCCCCGGTCGTGCCGGCAACGAAACCAACGTTGCGAGCGAGACCTTTGCCGGAACCGGCAAAGGTCTTTTTGTTTGCGGCCTTCGCCTGTTCGAGGTAAAGGCCGCTCCCCGCCCCGGGCGCGGCATTGTTCAACTCTGATGCAGAGAGGAATCAATATGCCGCAGTCCAGAATTCGCCGTTACCTGAAACACGGGACACTGCCTCAACTGAGCGTGTTCGAAGCCGTGGTCCGCCTCGGCAGCTTCACGCGCGCGGCTGAAGAGCTGCACATGGCGCAGCCCACCGTCTCGGTGCAGATCAAGAAGCTCACCGAAACAGCCGGCGTGCCGTTGCTCGAGCAAATCGGCAAGCGCATACACGTGACCGAGCCGGGACGCGCGCTGCTTACGGCCTGCGCGGAAATCTTTCAGGCGCTGATGAAAATCGAGGACAGGTTCGCAAGCATCCGCGCGCTGGAGTCGGGTCGGCTGCGCCTGGCCGTCAGCACGACCGGCAGCTATTTCGCCTCGCGCATGCTGGCCGCGTTCGGCCATCAGCATCCCGGAGTCGACGTTGCCCTGCAGATCCACCAGCGCCAGACGCTGCTGGCGCGCCTCGCCGACAATGCGGACGATCTCTATATTTTTTCGACGCCGCCGCGGGACGGCGACGTCGTCGTGCAGCAGATCATGCCCAACCCGCTGGTCGTATTCGCACGCGCCGATCATCCGCTGGCCGGCCAACGCGGCATCAGCCTGGAGCGCCTCGCCAGGGAACCCTTCCTGATCCGCGAGCCCGGCTCCGGCACGCGCGCGGCCGCCCAGGAAGTCTTTGCGCAGCGCGGCCTGCGCCCCAACCTGCGCATGGAGCTATCCTCGAACGAAGCAATCAAGCAGGCGATATTGGCCGGACTCGGCGTCTCGATACTGTCGCGCTATACGCTCGGCCTCGACAGCGATCAGAAACAACTCGTTACGCTCGACGTGGCAGGATTTCCGCTCGAGCGCCACTGGTATTTTGTTTATCCGGTCGGCAAAAATCTGCCGGCGGCGGCGCAGGCATTCATGGAGTTCACCCGCCGCCGCGCGAAAGAGCTCGCGCATGAAGGCCGACTTGAAGCGGTGAACTGATAATTCACGAGCAGCGTGCCAGAGGCCGAAACGCGCGCCTCTGCTGTGCACAGACGCTGCGACCGCGAAAACCTACTGCTCGGCGAGCGCCTTCAGGCGCGGATCGTCGGGGCGCTCCGCTGACGCTGCCTTCCAGTACTTGCGCGCCTCGTCTTTCAATTCCATTTGATCGAGCCACGCCGCGTATGCAACCCGTGTGGACAGCGGCGCCGAAGCCGCGGGCCGCAACGTATCGGCCTGGGTGCGCACATCGGCGGGAGCGAGCGCGAAGTCAGCCGAACTCGAATATTTGCGGCCGTCGGCTAACCGCGCGGAAACCTCCCACGTATACGGCACGCCTTCTTTCAACGCCACGCCGGCCGGCAGCTTGTACGCGGCAGATTCCACCTGCGCTTCCTGCACCGTGCGTCCGGTATCGTCGATGATCTCGATCTGATACTTGGTTCCCGGCTGCAGCCCCTGCCACCGGAATTCCGGCTGGGTCTCGAGCGTACGGGTCTTGTACAGGTTCAGGAGCTTGATGCGCGCGCCGGTATTAAAACTGCGCATCACCATCGCCCCCTGCGCGACGCCGACCGGCTTGATGCGGATCGCATTGCCGCCTTTGCCAAGCGAAGCGCCGCGTTTTTCCGGCTTGGCGCCGCTGGTAACATCCGGCGATGCCGGCTTGAAAACGATCGACGCCGGCCCCTTGAATACGTATTCGTCTCCCGCGTCCAGGTATAACGCGACCAAAGTAGCGCCCGGCGCCAGCTGAACCTGGGTGCCCGCATCGATTTCCGCCAGGATCGTGACATCGCGCGCGCGGCCGTCCACGCTGGTGGTTGCCTTGCCCTGCAGGTCCGTCACCATGGCAACACCGGCGCCGTATACTGCCGCCGGCAATCCGACCAGCGCCACCACGGCCAGCGCCCTCACCCATGCCTTCGACATCGCGATCGGATCGACAGCCTTGTTCATGTTGCGTGCTCCTCGTTTTTTATCCGCCGCCATTCGCGTGCCGGTGAAATCGGCGGTTGCTGGCTGAATTGTAAACCGCGCGTGCCGGACGTGTCGTGTGTTATGCCACGCAGATGCAGTGAATTTTCACATTCCTGCCGGAGCACGCCGTCGCGAAGAAATGCGGCCCGCGACCTGCTAGACTTCGCGCAATGATACGCGCAGGCACCGCCCTTATCATCCTGCTGCTGGCCGTGGCACTCGATCGCAGCGAGTGGCTGCAGCAACTCGATATGAAGCTGCTCGACCGGCAGTTCAAGGTGTTGCGAGCTTATGCGCCGCGGCCGGCCCCGAATCCCGTCGTCATTGTAGGGTTCGACGACGATACGGCGCACGTGCTGCGCGAACCGTTCACGCTCTGGCATCCGCATCTGGGCAAATTCCTCCAGGCCACGGCCGCGGGCGGCGCTGCCGTGGTCGGACTCGACGTCGTGCTGCCGGATCGCAGCTATGAATTCGTCGCCCCCGGCTACGACCGCCAACTGCTCACCGGCATATTGATCGCGCGCCGGACGACGCCGCTCGTGCTCGCGCTGACGGTCGATCGCGCGAGCGTCACCCGGCCCATCTATCCAGCCTTCATCGCGGCCGCCGGCAAAGACGGGACGGGTTACGCGATACTGCCGCAGGACGGCGATGGCACCGTGCGCAGGTTCGACGAGCGCATCGGCGAGAACAATACGGTCGCCGCCACCCTGGTCGGTCAAATGGCCCGCAAGCTCGATAAACCGGTCGGCGAGGGCTTGATCGATTTTGCAGCCGGCGCGCCGTTCGATTTCGTGCCATTGCAGAACGTCCTGGCGTGGTATGAAGCGGGCAACACCGCAGAACTCGCGCGCACGTTCGGGGGAAAAGCGGTCTTGCTTGGCAGCACCTTGAAATACGAGGATCGCCTCGCCGCGCCGGTCAACCTTGCCGCGTGGGACCCGGCGGCCATCAATGCGCCGGGCGTACTGCTGCACGCCCAGGCATTGCGCAACCTGCTCAATGATGGCTTCATCCGGTGGGCGCCGAGCTGGCTGCCGCTGACGCTTGCACTGGCCGCCGCGTTGTTGTGGTTATGGGCGCCGGCGCCACGCATCGCATTCGCGTGGCTTGCCGGCATCTGGGTCTTGTGCATCGCCGCGTCCACGTTCGCGCTGACCAGGGGCCTGCACGTGCCGGTTGTTAACGTAATGTTCGTCGCGTTACTCGCAGTCGGCGGGCGCCAGACGCTGGAAATCGCGCTGAACCTGCGCGAACGCTACCGGTTGCGGCGCGTGTTCGGCGGCTACGTGAGCCCGCCCATCATGAAGGAAATTCTGGCCGGCAACCTGCATCCGACGCTCGGCGGCGTCAAACTGTTTTCGTGCGTGCTGTTTTCTGACATCCGCGGCTATACGACCCGCAGCGAGCGCATGACGCCGGAACAGACGATCGACTTTCTCAACGGCTACTTCGACCGCATCGTGCCCATCATTCACGCGCATGGTGGGACCGTCGTCAGCTTCATGGGCGACGGCATCATGGCGGTGTTCGGCGTGCCGCAGTCGCTCCCCAATCCCTGCCTGGCGGCATTCGAGGCCTCGCGCGCGATGCTCGAGAACCTGAGCGAGCTCAACGCCGAACTCGCCGCGAAAAACGAGGTACCCATCGACATCGGCATCGGCCTACATGCGGGCGAAGGCGTCGCCGGCCACATCGGCGCATCGATCCGCCACGAATATTCGGTCATCGGCGACGTAACCAACGTCGCTTCGCGCCTGGAAGGCGTCACCAAGGAAGTCGGCTATCACCTCGTCTGTTCGCGGATCGTCGCGGAGATGGTGGGCGACGGCGCCGGCCTCACCGCGCTGGGGCCGCGCAACATCAAGGGCCATTCGGCGCTCGAAGTGTTCGGCTTCGACAAGATCGGCCAGAACGTGAAAGCGGCATGAGCGCGCCGGCCGCCGAAGCGCCCGGCCTTAAAGCCGCCGCTGACGCACTCGATGACGACGAATTGCGCACGCTTTCCGCGCACGCGACCGAGCAGACCTATCATAAAAACACCGTGGTCGTGAACGAAGGCGACCGGTCGAACTCCATATTCGTCATCCTGTCCGGCCGCGTAAAAGTTTTTTTGCGCAATTCCGACGGGCGCGAAATGGTGATCAACGTGCTCGGCCCGCGCGAATATTTCGGCGAGCTGGTCATCGACGAAGGCGCGCGCTCGGCCTCGATCGAGACACTCGAAACCAGCCGCTTCATGATCGTCACCAAGGCACGATTTCAAAGCGCTGGTAACCGGCAATCCCGATTTCGCGCTGAAGCTCATCAACCGGCTCATGCAGCGCGTGCGCGCGCTGACCGACAATATCCGCTCGCTCGCGCTGCTCGATGTCTACGGACGCGTCGCGCGGCTACTGCTCGAGCTTGCGACCGAGCACGAAGGCCGCCTGGTCGTGCCGGGGAAACTCACCCAGCAGGACATCGCCGAGCGCGTCGGCGCGTCGCGCGAAATGATCAGCCGGATATTCAAAGACCTTGTGACCGGCGGTTACATCAGCATCGAGCACAAGCACATCACGATCAACCGGGATTTGCCGGGACGCCGCTAGCGGACGCCGGATTGTAAAATGCGGCATCCGGTCAGAGTCCCGCGTTGGAATATAATCGTTTTTCAGCCGCACTTCGAGCACAGGGCAGATGAACTCACCGTCTGCGCGTCACAAGGAATAGTTCATGGACACCACTGCAACTAATTCGAGGACCGAATCCAACCTGCTGCGCAGCGACACCGGCGGCGTCGCCACGCTCACCCTCAACCGCCCGCAGCAGTTCAATGCGTTGTCGATGGAAATGCTCGACGCGCTGCAGTCCGCGCTCGACGAAGTCGCCGCGGATCGAACGATTCGCGTGGTCGTGATAGCCGCCAACGGCAAGGCATTCTGTGCGGGACATGACCTTAAAGAGATGCTCGCCAACCGCAGCAAGCAGTTCGTCGGCTCGCTGTTCGACAAGTGCTGCAACGTGATGATGAGCATCACGCGCATGCCGCAGCCAGTGATCGCGCGGGTGCATGCCATCGCGACTGCGGCGGGTTGCCAGTTGGTCGGCGCCTGCGATCTCGCGGTGGCGTCGTCCGATGCGCGATTCGCTACGTCCGGCATTAATTTCGGGCTGTTTTGCGCGACGCCTGGGTGTCGCCGTTTCGCGCAACGTGTCGCGCAAGCAGGCGATGGAAATGCTGCTGACCGGCGAATTCATCGATGCTGAAACCGCGCTGCAATGGGGATTGATCAATCGCATAGCGGCGCCGGGCGAGCTCGACCACGCGGTGGGCGAGCTGGCGGACCTCTTGCTGGCCAAGCCTTCCGCGGTGCTCGCCGCGGGCAAGCAGTTTTTCTACCGCCAGATCGAAATGGACATGGGCCCCGCCTACAAGCTCGCGAGCGAGGTCATCACCAACAACATGCTCGGCCAGGACGCGCTGGAAGGCGTGAACGCGTTCGTCGAGAAACGTGCGCCGAACTGGCATGAAAAATAGCCTGACCGCCATCGCCGCCTCCGTCGCGCTCGCGCTGCCGGCTTCATTTCCCGTTTTCGCGGGCGGCTCGAATTACGGGATTACCCCCGGCACGCTCCCAAATGTGACCGGCAAAGTGAGCGAGTGGCCGGTCCCCACGCCGCGTTTCGCGCGCGATCCCGCGCCGGGTCCCGACGGCAACATCTACATCACCGTCATGAACGGCAACAAGATCGCGCGCTTTGATACGAAGACGCACGCGTTCAAGGAGTGGGAGCTGGCGGCGGGCCATCGCCCGCATGGCTTGCTCGTCGACAAGCAGGGCATCGTGTGGACGACGGGTAATGGCAACGGCACGCTCGGCCGCCTCGATCCCGGCGACCGGACAGTTCACGGAATTTGCGACGCCATCGCGCGGCGGCGGCCCGCACACGCTCGTGATCGGCAACGACGGCGTAATCTGGTTCACCCTGCAGAGCGGCAACAAGATCGGCCGCTTCGACACCAAAACCAGCGGGCCGATAACCGAGTATCCGACGTCGGGCGGACCGTACGGCCTCGCGCTGGATAATTCAGGCAACGTCTGGTTCTGCCGCATGGGGGACAACAAACTGGGCCGGCTCGATCCCAAAACCGGCCAGATGACGGAAATTTCGACCGGCCCCGGTTCGCTGCCGCGCCGCATCGCGGCCGCGCCCGACGGCATGCTGTGGGTCACGCTGTACGGCAACGGCAAGCTCGCAAAAGTCGATCCGGCGTCCGCCAAAATCGTGAAGGTCTACCCGTTGCCCGCAGGCGACGCCGGGCCCTACGCGGTGAATGTCGACGGGGCCGGCATCGTGTGGGCCAACGAAATCAACACCGATACCGTGGTGCGGCTCAATCCCGCCACGGAAGAGATGCGGGTCGTGAAGCTGCCGTCCAAAAACGTCGGCATCCGCAAGATGGCAGTCGATGCGAGCGGTCGCCTCTGGTACATGGGCAGCCACAACGGCAGGCTCGGCGTCATCGAATGACGAAAGCGTCAAGGCGAAGCGTCGCGGTCAGCGCATTCGCCATCGTATGGTTGGGGACAACGTTAGCCGCGGACCAGGCGCCGTCGACCCTGCTGCCGCCCCAATGCAAAGGCAAAACCGGCGCGGAGCTCGATCAGTGCGTGCGCGATCTGACCGCGCCCTCGGGCGTGGAAATTTTCGAGCCGATCGAGCGCAAAACCGATCCCAGGGCGCTGATGAACTGCAACATGATCAATCGCGCAGACCAGGGCTATTGCATCGCGCGCAACGAGATCGTCATCACCTGCCGCGCGCCGGCCAGGTACTCGGACTTCGATGCGTGCGTGAACCGGCTCATCACGCGCCCGCAGCCGCCGCGCCTGGCCGACTGCACGCGTGCAGCCTCCAACCAGCGGGAACTCTGCGCGCTGCGCAACAAGTTCATGAACGAGTGTCTGAAAGAGCCGTGGCTTTACTTCATCTGCCTAGGCGAAAAACTCTACCCCAAGTAAGTCAGCCGTTCGCGCGCGCTCAATTTTTGTCGAGCACCAGCATCAGCTGGTTCAGGCGCTTGACGAACCCGGCCGGATCCTCGAGCTGGCCGCCTTCCGACAGCAGCGCCTGGTCGAACAGCACGTGGCTCCAGTCGTCGAAGCGTTGCTGATCGGCTTCGTTTTTCAGCCGCTGCACGAGCGGATGATGCGGATTGATCTCCAGGATCGGTTTCGACGCTGGCACTTTTTGCCCCGCGGCCTTTAAAAGCCGCTCGAGGTTGGCCCCGAGCTCGTGCTGGCCGGCGACCAGGCACGCCGGAGATTCGGTGAGGCGCAGCGTGACGCGCACTTCCTTGACGCGCTCGCCGAGCGCCTTCTGGACCTTCTCCACGAGCTCTTTATGCTCGCCCGAAGCCTTTTCCTGCTCTTCCTTCTCGGCCGCGTCCGCGAGCTTGCCCAGATCGAGCTCGCCCTTGGCGACCGACTGCAATGCCTTGCCTTCGAATTCGTGCAGGTTGCCGACCATCCATTCGTCGATGCGCTCGGCCAGCAGCAGCACTTCGATGCCCTTCTTGCGGAAGACTTCGAGATGCGGGCTGTTCTTCGCCGCGGCAAACGTGTCGGCGGTGACGTAGTAAATCTTGTCCTGGCCCTCTTTCATGCGCGCGACGTAGTCGGCGAACGACACCTCCTGCGTTTCGCTGTCGGTCAGCGTGGACGAAAACCGCAGCAGCTTGGCGATGCGCTCGCGGTTGGCGTAGTCCTCGCCGATGCCCTCCTTGAAAACCTTGCCGAACTCCCGCCAGAACGTCGCAAATTTCTCCTTCTGGTTCTCGGCGAGGTCTTCGAGCATGCCGAGCACGCGCCGCACCGAGCCGCCGCGTATCGCCTCGATGTCCTTCGACTGCTGCAGGATTTCGCGCGACACGTTGAGCGGCAGATCGGCGGAATCGATCACGCCGCGCACGAACCTCAGATAGTTCGGCATCAACTGCTCGGCATCGTCCATGATGAACACGCGCCGCACGTAGAGCTTGATGCCGCGCCGGTGCTCGCGGTCCCACAGGTCGAACGGCGCTTTGGCCGGGATGTAAAGGAGCTGCGTGTATTCCTTGCTGCCTTCCACTTTCGCGTGGGCGTGGCATAGCGGCGCCTCCATGTCGTGCGCCACGTGCTTGTAGAACTCGTCGTATTGCTCCTGCGTGACTTCAGATTTCGGGCGCGCCCACAGTGCGCTCGCCTGGTTGACGGTTTCGTCTTCGTCCGTCAGCTTGTATTCGCTCTTGTCCTTGTCCCACTCCTCTTTTTTCATCGCGATCGGGAGCACGATGTGGTCCGAATACTTGCGAATGACGTTGCGCAAGTGCATGCCGGACAACATCTCGTCTTCGCCCTCGCGCAAGTGCAGCGTGACTTCGGTGCCGCGCGCCGGCTTGTCCACCGCTTCGAGCGTGAATTCGCCGCCGCCGTCCGACTCCCAGCGCACGCCGGTGTCCGCCGGCAACCCGGCGCGCCGCGTCGTCAACGTCACCTTGTCGGCGATGATGAAGGACGAATAGAAGCCGACGCCGAACTGGCCGATCAGGTTCGCGTCCTTCGCCTGCTCGCCGGTCAGGTTCTTGAAGAATTCGCGCGTGCCGGAACGGGCAATGGTGCCGATGTTCGCGATCACCTCCTCGCGCGACATGCCGATGCCGTTGTCCGTAATGGTGATCGTGCGCGCCGCCTTGTCGTAGCTCACGCGAATCTTGAGATCGTGATCGCTTTCGAACAAGTCCTTGTTCGTCAGCGCCTCGAAGCGCAGCTTGTCGCATGCGTCCGACGCGTTCGAAATCAGCTCGCGCAGGAAAATCTCCTTGTTGCTGTACAAGGAGTGGATCATGAGGTCCAGCAGTTGCTTTACTTCGGCCTGGAAGCCCAGGGTTTCCTTGATTGCGGTCGACATCCAAAACTCCGTTTTATATGCAGTTGAGACGAAACAGACAGTTGATGCTAAAACCACCGCCTAGATTGGGCCCTGCGCGAAGGATTTCAAGGCAGGGGCGCTGTCCAGGGTGGCGTTTCGAGGGGCCCAACTGTAACATTGCCGCACCCCCCCGCCGTCACATGAGGTTTTCACCTTGAAACAGCTTAATTTTATCGCAGCCGCCGCACTGCTGGCCTTCGCCACTGCGGTTTACGCGCAGCAGCAGGTCGTCATCGTTACGTCGTTTCCCAAGGAGCTGACCGAGGCCTATAAAAAAGCTTTCGAAGCAAAAAATCCGGGCATCAAGGTCGAGATCCTGAATAAGCCTACGTCGGCGGGCGTCGCTTACATTCGCGAGGCGCCGGCCACCAACAAGCCGGACGTGTTCTGGGTATCGGCGCCCGACGCGTTCGAAGTGCTTGTCGGGCGAGAAGCTGCTCGCCAAAATCGACTCGCCGGCCAAAGAAGTGCCGGCCAAGATCGGTAACTATCCGATCAACGACCCCAAGGGCTTTTACCTGGGCCAGGCGCTCGCCGGCTACGGCATCATGTGGAACACGCGCTATATGAAAGCGCACAAGCTGCCCGAGCCCAAAGAATGGGCGGACCTAACCAAGCCCGTCTATTTCAGCCACGTCGCGATGTCGTCGCCGTCGCGCTCCGGCACGACGCATCTGACCGTCGAAACCGTGCTGCAGGGCGAAGGCTGGCAAAAAGGCTGGCAGCAGATGCTGATGATCGCGGGCAACTGCGCGGCAATCACCGAGCGCAGTTTCGGCGTGCCCGACGGCGTCAACAACGGCCAGTACGGCATCGGACTCGTCATCGACTTCTTCGGGCTGGCGGGCAAGGCTTCGAAATTTCCGGTCGAATTCGTTTATCCGTCGGTTACCGCCATCGTCCCCGCCAACATCGGCATGGTCGCAAATGCAAAAAACGCCGACAACGCCCGCAAATTCATCAATTACGCGTTGTCGCCGGAAGGCCAGGAACTGCTGTTCGATCCTGCGATCAGCCGCCTGCCCGTATTGCCGGGCGCCTACAAGAAAGCGCCGCCGGGCTTCCCCAACCCGTTCACCGGCACGATCAAGCCGAAAGTGAATTTCGATTCGGAACTCAGCGAGTCACGCTATTACGTCGTCAGCTCGATCTTCGACCAGACGATCACCTTTCGCCACAAGGAACTGACGCAGGCGACGAAGGCAATCAATGAGGCGGCTGCCAAACTCGCCGGCAAGCACAACACGCAGGCTGCGAAGCTGCTCGACGACGCGCGCGACGCCGCCTATTCACCCGTGGTCACGGAGCAGAAATCGAAAGACAAGGAATTTCTCGCGCTTTATCGCAATACCAAGCGCGACGCCGAGAAGACCAAGCAAACGACGGCACTCGAAGAATACTGGAGCAATACCGCGCGCAAAAACTACCTGCGCGCCGTGGATCTCGCCAACCAGGCCGCCAGCCTCGCCAAATAAGCGCGCCCCGCTTCGCATGAAGTTATCTCACAAATACTAATGCCGTTCGTGCTGAGGTATCGAAGCATGAATGGCCGGCACGGCTTCGAGCCGGCGATCCTCTTCGCCCTTCTATACATCAGGGCGAACGGATTTTTCGGTGACTTCATGAAAGTCTGTGTTCTGGGTGCCGGCGTCGCCGGCATGACGTCCGCGTACTTCCTGTGGACCGCCGGCCACGACGTCACGGTGGTCGAGCGCAATGCGGGCGTCGGGCTCGAAACAAGCTACGCGAACGGCGGGCAGCTTTCGTATAGCTACGTGGCGCCGCTGGCCGGACCCGGCGTGCTGCCCAAGGTGCCGCCCTGGCTGTTGAAACGCGATGCGCCGCTGCGTTTCTCGCCGCGGCTGGATTTCTTCCAATGGCGCTTTTGCGTGCAGTTCGTGCTCGCGTGCACCGCGGCGCAAAGCGAATTGACGACGTCGCGCCTCCTGCGCCTGTCGTTTTACAGCCGCCGGCTGATGCACGAAATGGTGCAGACCGAAACGCTCGATTTCGATTACGTGCGCAACGGCAAGCTCGTGTTCTATTCCGACGAGGCGGCGTACCGCGGCGCGGTCGCGGCCATGGACTACCAGCGCTCGCTCGGCTGCGAGCAGGAGGCGCTCGATCGCGACGGCTGCATCGCGCTTGAACCCGCGCTCTCGCACATTGCGCACGAAATCGCCGGCGGCATCTACACGCCGAGCGAAGACGCCGGCGACTGCTACCACTTCTGCCTGAGCCTGGAGCGCGTGATGCGGTCCGGCCCCCAGCCTGTCAAATTCGAGTTCGACACGCAGGTCACGGCGCTGACGCGCAGCGGCAACAGCATTGCATCGGTCGAAACCAACCGCCATCCGCTGGAAGCCGACTGTTACGTCGTGACGCTCGGCGCGCAAAGCGTTTTTCTGCTGCGGCCCATCGGCATCGACGCGCCGATCTATCCATTGAAAGGCTACAGCCTCACACTGCCGATCGTGAATACCCTCGCGGCGCCCCATGTGAGCATCACCGACCACAAGCGTAAGGTCGTGTATGCGCGGCTCGGCGATGAATTGCGCGTCGCCGGGATGGCGGATATCACCAACTATCGCGCCGATCCCGATCCCGCGCGCATCGAGGTGCTGGTGCGGCAGGTCAAAGACACGTTTCCCGGCAGCGCCGATTTCGGCAGCCTTCGCACGTGGTGCGGCTTGCGCCCCGCGACGCCGAAGGGAACACCGGTGCTCGGGCGCACGCGCTATTCGAACCTGCTGCTCAACATCGGCCACGGCGCGCTCGGCTTCACGCTCGCGTGCGGCTGCGGCAGGATCATGGCCGACCTGGCGGCGGGCCGCAAACCGGAAATCTCGCTCGACGGCTTTACGCTCGCGTGAGTGCCGTCGGGCCACGCGCATGAACAACCGGCTAAGCCCCGCCCACGCTGCGATTGCGCTCGCCATCGCCGCGTTCCTGCTGCTGTTCCTGATCATTCCCGTCGTCACCGTCGTCTACGTCGCGTTCACGAACAGCGACGGCTCGCTGACCCTCGAGCACTTTTTCTCGTTTTTCCAGCTCACGCTGATGCGCGAATCGTTCTACAACAGCCTCTACGTCGGCGGCATGAGCGTGCTGCTGTCGTCGATCATTTCGCTGCCGCTTGCCTACTTCACGATGCGCTTCCAGTTCCGCGGCAGCGTGCTGATCCAGACGCTCGGCGTGTTGCCGCTCATCATGCCCCCGTTCGTCGGCGCCGCGGCGATGCAGCTGCTGTTCGGCCGCAATGGCTCGGTCAACCTGATACTCAACGACTGCTGCGGCTTCGGCATTCCGTTCATGGAGGGACTGAACGGCGTGATTTTCGTCGAAGCGCTGCATTATTTTCCGTTCATTCTGCTCAACCTGACGGTGGCGCTCGCCAATATCGACAGCGCGATGGAGGAATCCGCGCAGAATCTCGGCGCCAGCGGCTTTCGCCTCTTCCGCCGTATCGTGTTTCCCCTCGCCATGCCTGGTTACCTCGCCGGCGCCGCGCTGGTGTTTCTCAAGGTGTTCGACGACGTCGGCACGCCGCTGGTGCTCAACGTGACCAACATCCTCGCCGCGCAGGCGTATTTCCGCATCACGTCGATCGGCATCGACGACCCGATCGGCTACGTCGCGAGCGTCATCATGGTGATCGCATCGCTGATCGCAGTATGGGGCTCGACCTGGCTCATGCGCGGCAAGGATTACGCCACGCTGCAGCGCGGCGGCTCCAATCTCGCGCGGCGCAAGTTGAAACCGTGGCAGGCGGTCATCGCGTACGGCTGGATCGTGCTCGTGCTCGTGGTGGTGCTGTCGCCGCACCTGGGCATCCTGCTGCTGTCGCTGTCCAAGGTGTGGAGCTACTCGATCGTGCCCGACGTCTACACGCTCGACAACTACGTGACGATATTCCGCGACTCGACCGGCATGATGGGCAATACCCTGCTCTATTGCGGCATCGCCGCCGGTCTCGATGTGATTATCGGGACCGCAATCGCTTATCTGATCCTGCGCACCAGGCTGCCGGGTCGCCAGTGGCTCGATCTGGGTGCAACCGCCGCGATCGCGATTCCCGGGGTGGTCATCGGTATCGGCTACCTGCGCACCTTCCGCGATTTCCAATTGCCGTTCACGAACGAGCCGTTCACCGCGTTCTGGCTCATCATCGCGATCGCCTACACCGTGCGCCGCCTGCCGTATGCGCTGCGCTCGTGCATGGCGGCACTGCAGCAGATGCACGTGTCGCTCGAGGAAGCCGCGGAGAACCTCGGCGCGAACAAGAACCGCACCATCTACCGCGTCGTCGTGCCCCTGATGGCGGGCGGCATTCTCGCCGGATTCGTCACGAGCTTTCTGACCGCCGCGGTCGAACTGTCGGCGACCCTCATGCTCGTCACCGCGCAAAGCAATGCGCCGATGTCGTATGGGATCTATCTCTACATGCAAAGCATCGCCGGCCGCGGGCCGGGTGCCGCGCTCGGCGTGGTCGCGGTCGTATTGGTCGGCCTCGGCACCTATTTTTCCAATCGCCTGATTCGCAGCCGTGCGGCGGGCCAGGCAGCGCTCATGTTGAAAACCGGAGTCTAAACAATGACCGAACAACTAATAGCGGCGCGCAAGGTGAGAGTCGACATCCGCAACGTAAGCCTAGCGTTCGGCGCAACGCAAGTCCTGCGCGACATCAGCCTGACTATCGAACCGGGCGAATTCTTCGCGCTGCTCGGTCCTTCCGGCTGCGGCAAATCGACGCTGTTGCGGCTGATTGCCGGCTTCAATCAGGCCCAGGCCGGCACTGTCGAGGTCGACGGCGCCGACATCACTGACATTCCGCCGTGGAAACGCGACATCGGCATGGTGTTCCAGAACTACGCGCTGTGGCCGCACCTGACCGTCGCGCAGAACGTCGCGTTCGGGCTCGAGGAGAGGCGCCTGCCGCGCGCCGAGGTCGCGCGCAAAACCGCGGCGGCGCTCGAGCTCGTCGGCCTCAAGGATTTCGGCCAGCGCCGTCCCAATCAACTCTCGGGCGGCCAGCAGCAGCGTGTGGCCGTCGCGCGCACGATTGCGATCGAACCCAAGGTCCTGCTGCTCGACGAGCCGCTGTCCAACCTCGACGCGCAACTGCGCGTGCACATGCGCACCGAGTTGCTCGCGCTCCAGCGCAAGCTCGGCATCACCACGATATTCGTAACCCACGACCAGGAAGAAGCACTATCGATCTCCGACCGCGTCGCCGTGCTCGATCGCGGGGTTATCCAGCAGGTCGGCACGCCGATGGACCTGTTCGATCGGCCGGTAAATCGCTTCATCGCGAGCTTCGTCGGCACGATCAACCTGCTCGACGGAACCGCACGTGCCGCCGCAGGCGGTGTCCTATTCGACTCTCCGCTGCTCGGAAAAGTGGAGTTCGCGAGCGACCGTCCTCTCACCGGCAACGCGTCGATCGCATTCCGGCCGCATACGCTGAGTCTCGCGGTGGCGGACCGCGCCGGCGCCGCGGATCGCATCTGGGTGGACGGCACAATCGCCCACCGCGAGTTTCTCGGCGAGTTCGTGCGCTACCGGATCGATGCGCGAGGCACCGAGCTCATCGCCGATCAGTCGCATTTCGGCGGCAGCGTCGAATTCGTGCCGGGCAGCGCCGTCAAAGTCGGCATCGCGCCGGCGCAAGTCCGCGTGCTGCCGGCTTAACGCGTCCGCACGCGCCGGCGGCGCGTTTTCCGTCCGAAGGAGTGCGCTACTTGCTACGTTTGTCATACGCAACCGCTCTTTGTTTTTTCGCGTTCCGGTTGGTAAACTGCATGACTTGAAGCAGCCGTTTACGTAAGTCGTTGGAGCGAACGATGCTCGATCGCCGCAAATTCTCGCTTGTGCTCGGCCTGGCGACACTGTGGCCGGTCGCGTCCTTCGCCCAACAATTGCCCCCGACGCCAACCCGCATCGGATTCCTTCCGCTGGGATCCTCGTCCAACGCCTACGACCGTTCCCTGGTCGATGCATTCCGCGAAGGCCTGCACAGTGCCGGTCTCGTTGAAAACCGCCAGGTCGTCGTCGATGTCGTGTGGGTCGATACCGAGCAAGGATATTCTAAGGCGCTCGACGAGCTGCGGATGCGCGGCTGCAAGCTGCTGGTAACCGCCGGCACCAGCGCATCGCGCGCGGCAAAACTGCATACGTCGACGGTTCCAGTCGTATTCATCACGGTCGGCGATCCGATTGGAATCGGGCTGGTTAAGACTCTGGCCCACCCGGGCGGCAATATGACAGGTTTCAGCGACGTGCTGCTCGACCTGAGCGGCAAGTACGTTGACCTGGCGATCGAGGTGGAAAAATCTCGTCCAGCGATCAATTATTTGTGGCATACGGGATGGGCCAACGGAAAATTCCGTTTCGAGGCTACCGAGCGGGCGGCACAGAAATCCGGCACGAAGCTGCGGGCGCGCGGAATCGGCGGCATCGACGAGATCAACGACGCGATGGCCGAATTGAAAAAAACCGGCGCAAGCACCGTGATCGTTCAGCCAAGCCCGCTCACTTTCCGTTTTCGCAGCCGTATCATTGACGCTGCGATGAACAACCACTTGGCAACGATATTTGCCTGGCCGGCGGCCGGAGCCGAGGGTGCGTTGATCGCCTACGGCCCGAATTACGCTGACATCTACCGGCGCTCCGCGGTATACGTCGACAGGATTCTGAAAGGCGCCAATCCAGCCAATCTTCCGGTCGAACAACCGACGAAATTCGAAATGACGGTCAATCTGAACACGGCAAAAACGCTCGGAATTAAAGTTCCGGAGGCGATACTGCTGCGGGCAGATCAGGTCATCGAAGGATCCGTTTACTGATACCCGCGCAGGCACTGACTTCGGGCACTACTTGGCTGGAGCAGCGGTCAAGGCCGGCGTTGCGCCTGCGCGGGTGAGGCTGCTGCCGCCGTGAAGCTACCGGATCGTCGCAAGACCTGCGGAATAGACACCTCCGGGATTACCGCAGCCGCTGAGTCATGCGCAAGCGCTACCCAACAACCCGGCCTTCATCGCCGGATTGACAGGTGTTGCGCCCAGCCACATTGAAAGAAATGCTTTTGCGAAGTCATCACCGTCGATTGTGCCTTTGACGGTTCCGTTCACGTTTACTTCGATGCCGCCGCCCTGTTTCGCAACAAAAATGAGGCGCTCGCCGTTTTTCATTGCGGACATCCAGCCTTTGAGTTTTTCAATTCGCTCATTGAGCGCAGGCAATTGCGTTTTCGCGGTCAACTCGAATCCCTCCTGCCATGCCTTGCTCAGATCGCTGGCGCCGACGTCCCGCACGAATTGAAGCACGAGCTCCTTGCGCGAATTTGAAGCCAGAATCGCATTCCCGTCGGTAGACGTCTGCGCAACGTACAAACCGGCAACATAGACGCTCACTTTGAATGCGCTCGCCTGGCGCAGTCCAAGGCCGTTCAACACCAAGGTCGTCCCTCCGCTCTGCACTTGATCGGGAAAAGTAACGCCTTTGCATTCCTTGGCAAATGCGGGGCTTGAGGCCAGCGCGCCCAACACCGCGGCAGTCAGCAGCTTCCTGAGATTTATTTCCACGATTTTTTTGTCTCTTCTGTCGTTCGGGTTCAAATAACGTTTAGCAAGAATTAGGCTTTACGCTGCGCGGTGCGCGCCACGAACAGCACCGGGATCCCCGCGAGCAGTACACCGATTCCGACGATGGCACCGATACTCCCGGGATCGAGGCTCAGCGCATAATTCACGCTTGAATACAGCATGAAGCAGCACATCGCGCAAAACACCAGCGGCGTGACCGGATAGAGCGGCACGCGAAACGGATCGGCATTGACCGGGGGCTGGCGCCGCAGCACAAACAATGAGATCCCCGTGAGCAGGAAGAACAGCCAGAACGCCGGCGCGGTGTACGCAACCATGGTCTGGAAGCCGTCGGGGGTGGACGATGCGAGCAGCACCAGTCCCAGCGCGATCGCACCCTGCAGCAACAATGCGTTGACCGGCGCATCGGATTGCGCGCGCCATTCGCCGAGAAAACGGAATAATTTGAAGTCACGGCCCAGTGCGTAATTGGTGCGTGCGCCGGTAAACACCGTCGCATTCAGCGTCGATAATGCGGCAGCCACCACCGCGGTACCCAGCACCAGCGCGCCGGCATCGCCCCACGTCGCTTTCATCAAATCGGTGCCGACCGCCTTGGAATTCTTCACGCCTTCCAGACCCAGCGCGTTGAGATACGCATAATTCAACAGCAAATAAAGCGCCGTGATGACCAGGATGCCGATGATGAGCGCATACACGATGCCGCGCTTGCTGTCGCGCATCTCGGCCGTGAGGTACGCGGCTTCGTTCCAGCCGCCGTAAGCGAGCAAGACGAATATAAGCGCCAGGCCGGAAAACCACGAAGCCGGGGCGCCGGCAGCTGCAGCTGCCTGTACAGGCGCAGGCGGCGTCGCGGACAACCCCGCCGCCACCACGCCAATAATCGCGAGCGCAAGGACCAGGGCCAAAATGTTTTGCAGCCATTTGCCCTGGGTTGTGCCGATGATATTGAGCCACGTGATGAGCACGACTGCAATGGCGGCATAGATTGCCGGTCCTTTGGTGCCCAGCGAATACATCTGCGTTGCGTAATCACCGATTACGAATGCAATGGCGGCGATCGCGCCGGTCTGGATCACGGTCATGCGTGCCCAGGCAAACAAAAACGACAGCCAGTCGCCGTACGCGCGGCGCAGGAAGAAATACTCGCCGCCCGCGTTCGGATAGGCGCTGCCGAGCTCGGCGTAACACAAGGCGCCGATCAGCGAGACAACTCCGCCCGCGAGCCACAGGCCCAGGAAAATCGTTTCATTGGCAGAATTGCCGGCGACGATAGCCGGCGCCCTGAAGATGCCGACGCCGATCACGATGCCGACGATCATCGCGACGGCATCGCCGAGCGAGAGTCTCCGCTGCGGCTGTGCGTTCCCCGCCGGCGCGCTCATTGCGGCCCCGCCACGCGTTGCACCACCTTAGCCGTCCACGGCAACTGCTGCTGTTTCGCGCCGTCGCCAACTTTGACGAGCCCTTCGATGGTGTCGCCTTTGACAGCGCCGGTGAACTGATGGCGTGTTGCGCTATCGCCGGGCTTGGTGAAGAGCGCGAAACTCAGCTGATCGGCTTCGATTTTCGGCGCCAGCAGCGCGACAGTCTGGCCGCCGCTTTTGGCGCTGCCTTCCAGCTTCTGAAATTTCTGCACGAACTCGAGCTCGAGTCCGCCGGGATGCGCGGGAGAATTGATCTGCGCCTGCCACCGCCCGCCGACTTTGGCCGGCACTATCCACAGGTAAACATAGCTGCGGCCGGCGACGCCCACCTTCTTTTCCGGCACGATGATTTCCTTGTTCTCGTCCGACGGCCACTCGCCCATGTGGTAGTCGTGCGCGACCACGCGCGTGCCCGGCTTGAGATTCAGAATCTTCGGCCGCAGTTTCTGGTTCATTTCCGGCAACAGGTAGCTCGTGATGACCGTGGCCTTGGTCAAGTCGGTCTCGAACAGGTCCTCCTTGATGAAGCGCGCGCGGTCGGCGATGCCGTCGGAGAGGGCGAGCGCATTGCTTTCGCGCAGCAGGTCGTCGGAGAGATCGACGCCAAACCCGCGCGCGCCGAATTTCTTCGCGGCGGTCCTCACCATGCGGCCGTCGCCCGACCCCAGGTCGATGACAAAATCGGCTGGCCCTACTTTTGCCATGCGCAGCATTTCATCGACGACAACCTGGGGTGTCGGCACGTAAACGACGTTGCCGACGCCGCGCTCCTTCTCATCCTGGGCAAGCGCAAGCACGGGCATGATCAGCGCCAGCATGAGGACAGCGCCGAACAGATGTTTCAGTTGCGTCATTTTTTCTTCTCCGGTTTGATCATTCGATGCTCATCTGGCCGCGCGCAAATCGCGTCGCCTGCCAGTCGTAGGTTTTGTCGTCGCCGCCGGTCTTGACGCTGCCGGCTATTTTGTCGCCGTCCACACGGCCGCTGAATTCGTATGCCACTTTGCGTCCGGCGCTGGCATGCACCAGCGTGAATGCGATCGCGTCGCCTTGCAACTTCGCGCCTTCGATCGTCGCGCTGCCGCCCTCGATGGCGGCATCGCCCGTCAATTGCTGGAAAGTCTGCCGGAACGTCACTTCGTGGCGGACGGCGACATCGCCCACCGGCAGGCGCCATTGCCACTTGCCCGCGACGTTCGCCGGAACGTACCACATATAGACCTGGCTGACCGGTGGGCCATAGACCTTGTCGGGCACCGCTATCTCACGGCGCAGATCGGGCCGCCATTTTCCCATATCGAAATCGTGCGACACCACACGCGTGCCGGGACGCAGCCCGCTTAATATGCGCGGGCGCAGATCGAGGTTGATATGCGGCAGCAAGTACATCGTCAGCACCGTCGCCTTGCTGAAATCGAACGTGAACAGGTTGGCGTTGACGAAGTTCGCTTTTCCGCCCTCCCCGCTACGCGCGGCTTCGCGGGTCGCGGTCGCGACCAGATTGGCATCGAGCTCGACGCCGGTGGCGCGGGCGCCTCGCCGGCTCGCCGCAATGACGAGGCGGCCGTCGCCGGAGCCCAGGTCGATCACATAATCGTTGGCTGTAACCCGCCCTGCATCGAGCATAGCCTCAACGACGCTCCTTGGCGTCTGCACGTAGGGAACATCGGGTTGCTGCTGCGCGCGAACTGAACCCGCCAGACCGAGCACACACAGCGCCATCGCCAGCAAGGCCGCTCTTGCCCTGTCGATCGAGCACGTCATGTCATTTCGCCTCGGGCAGGCGCGTCGCCCGCCACGGGATTTGTTTCTGGTCGGCGCCGACGCCGCGCACTATCGTACCTTCCATGCCATCGGCGGAGACTTTGCCGTCAAAATAAAGATTGCTGTCGAGCGATCCGCTGTCGTCGACGATCACGAAATTGATGCGCTCTCCGCTCAATTTCGCATTCCACAGGCCCGCCACTTTCTTGTCGTAGCGCGCGAGGCCGTCGATTTCCTGGAATTTCTGGCGAATTTCGATATCGTAGGTGCGCTCGCCCGCGGGCAGCGCCACGGTGGTGCGCCAGCGGCCACCGGCCTTTGCCGGCACTATCCAGAGAAACACGTTCTTGCGCACGGTCGACTTCTGGTCCGGCTGCCAGTCTTCGAGGTCGAAATCGTGCGCCACGATGCGCGTGCCGGGCTTCAAGTCGTAGAGCCGCGAGCGCAGCTTCATGTTAACTGATGGCAGCAGATACATCGTGATCACCGTCGCCGGGCTTAAATCGAACTTGAAGAGGTCCTGCTGAAGGAACGTGACGCGGTCGCTGACACCCTGCAGCTGAGCGCTGTAAAGGCTCTCTTCGATGCGATCGGGGTCGAGGTCGACGCCTACGCCGCGTGCGCCGAACTTGCGGGCGGCGGCAATCAGGATGCGGCCGTCGCCGGAGCCGAGGTCCATCACGAAATCGTCGGCGCCGACCTTCGCGAGCCGCAGCATCTCCTCGACCACGACGTAGGGCGTCGGGACAAACGGGACGTCATAGCTGAACTGGGCGCGGGCCGACGGCGTGGCGAAACAGACGACAGCCGCAGCGATGACAAGGCGGGCGCGCCACGCCATTTAGTGCACCAGCTGCAGTTCTTGCAGGGTCGGCTTCTTTAGCGCAGCGTGGGCGGGATAACCGGGCTCGGTGCGCGCCGCCTGCCACTCGAGTTGCCTCTGCGCACGCACGCCGGCCACCTGCACTGCACCCGTAATCCCTTTGGGGGCGATGTGGCCGCTGAAGTCATAGCGGGTCTTGTCGCGCGGATCGTTGACGGTGAAGCTGATGTCCTCGCCGCGCAGCCGCGCGTTTTCGAGCGGCCAGGTAACGCCGTCGCTGGTGACGTTGCCGCTGATCGCCTGAAAATTCTGCGCGATGTTAAGGGTGAAGACGGCGGGCTTGCCCGCCACCGGCATTTCCCACCGCCATTTGCCCGCGGCGTTGGCCGGCACGATCCAATAGAAGACTTTGCTCTTCTTGTCGCGGCCGACCGGTTTGTCGGGCGCATCCATCACCAGTTGCTCGTCGGGCTTCCATTCGCCCATGTCGTAATCGTGCGCCACCACGCGGGTGCCGGGTTTCAGCGTCGCCAGCAGGCGCGGCCGCACCATCAGGTTGACTTCGGGCAGCAGATAAATCGTGACCACGCTCGCGGCAGTCAGATCGGTTTCGTAGAGATCGCGCTCGTAGAACACGGCGCGATCGGCTACGCCTGCAGTCGCCGCGCGCTTGTTCGCAAGCTGCACGAGCCGCTTGTCGAGATCGACGCCAAAACCGCGCGCGCCGTATTTCTGCGCCGCCGTGATGATCATGCGGCCGTCGCCGGACCCCAGATCGATCACATAGTCGGCGGGCCCCACCTTGGCGATCTGCAACATCTTGTCGACCACGTTCTGGGGCGTTTGCACGTAAGGCGTATCGCCGAAATCCTGCGCGCTGACCGCGCACGTAACCAGCAGGGCCAAACCCGCCGCGATTGCTGAAATTGACTTCATCCTTGCGCCTTCTCCCTCATCCTTGTTCTCACTTGGCGCCGCGCGCGGCGTTCCATTCATACTGTCCCTGCATGCGGTTACCGGTCAGCGTGACGCTGCCCTCGATGCTGGAGCCATTCACGCGGCCCGCGAGTTCGTGCTTGAGCGGGCTGCCATTGACGTCGACGGTGAAATTGCCGCTGATCTGGTCGCCGCGCAGCTTGGCGTCCTGCAGCTTCGTGCTGCGCCCGCCGACGCGTACCGTGCCGCCGATCATCTGGAATTGCTGCTCGAGCACCATCTCATAATTCTGCGGCTTGCCGGCGACTGTCGACTGCCATTGCCACGGCCCCGTGACGCGCGCCGGCACCACCCAAAAGTAAATCGTGCTGGTGCCGGAACCAGCACCGACGCCGTATTTGTCCTGTATGTCGAGGTTCACCGCCTCGTCGGCTTTCCACTCGTCCATCGAAAAATCGTGCGACAAGATGCGCGTGCCGGGCTTCAATTCCAATATCTTCGGCCGCAAATCGAGGTTGACGCGCGGCAGCAGATACATCGTGATCACGGTCGCCTGCGACAAATCCGTCTCGAACAGGTTGCGCTCGTAGAACGTCACGCGGTCGCTGACCCCCGCCTTTGCCGCGTTCTCGGTGCTTTCCTTGATGCGCACCGGATTCAGGTCGACGCCGAATCCGCGCGCGCCGTACTTCTGCGCGGCGGTGATGACGATGCGGCCGTCGCCCGATCCCAGGTCGATGACATAGTCCTGCGGGGTTATTTTGCCCATTTGCAGCATGCGATCGACGACAACCTGCGGTGTCGGGACGTAGGGCACGCTGGACGCGGCCCCCAGCGCAGCGCTCGCGCATGCCGCCATCAGCGCCAATGCCGCGATGCGCAGGAACCCGCTTGTTAAGCTCTTCATCCTGTCCTCCCGTTCAAAAATTGCGCGCAACCGGCCGCCCTTGCGCTGCGAACTCGCGTCAATGTTTGAACTCTGGTAGATTTCGCGCACAACCAATTTCAATCCGATGCGTTCGCGCCTGCCTGAACGCGCCGTCATTATACCCGACCGCTTATCCGCCACGACATGCTGCCCACTATCATTTTTGTTACCGGCGGCGCGATCCTCGCGCTCGAGCTGCTGGCCTCGCGCATCCTGACGCCGTACTTCGGTGTGAGCCTTTATATCTGGAGCGGCATCCTGTCGATTACGCTGGTGTCGCTGGCGGCGGGTTATTGGCGCGGCGGCCAGCTGGCCGCGGGCAAGGGCAACCATCCACCGGCGCCGGAAAAACTCGCCTACCAGTTTGCGCGCATGCCCGCCGTTGCAGCGCTGGCGATCGTCGCCGCCTGCCTCGTTTATCCGTACCTGTTCCACCGGCTCGCGCAATTCGATCTGGTGCTGGGCGCATTCATCGCGTGCGTCGTGCTGCTGTTTGTCCCGCTGTTCGTAACGTCCGCTATGAACCCTCTGCTGGTCGCGATTTTGTTGCGGCAATCTGCTTCGCGCGGCGAGCTGGCCGACGCCGGCGCTGGCCGCGTATTTTTCATCAGCACGCTGGGCTCGGTCGCGGGTGTCATCGTGACGGCATTCGGCCTTATTCTGTATATGAGCAATTTCGCCGCATCGTTGACTGTGGCGGCTGTGCTCGCGGCATTGCCGCTCGTGATGTTGTTCGGCTCGTCGCTCCGTATTGCCCAGCGGAAGCGCCTGACGATCACGTCAGTGGTTGCACTGGCGGCGTCGTTGGCATTGCTCGCCGGCTCGCGCGCCTATACCGACCGCCTGTGGCCCGCCGCGTACGGCGGCACCAACTGGAGCATAGAAACGGTCTACCGCTCGTCGTTCGGCACCGTCAAAGTCCTGAAAAGCGGTCCGCGCGACAACGAGCCGTTTACCCGCATGTATTTCCAGGACGGTCTCGTGCAGAACGTCGTCGGCGCCAGCAACCGTTCGCTCTCGATGTACACCTATGCGCTCGAGGCGCTATCTTTTTCCTACCGTCCGGAACTGCGCAAAGCGCTCGTGCTCGGCATCGGCGCGGGCATGGTGCCGATGCGGCTGGCCGGCCGCGGCGTCGACGTCACCACCGTCGACATCGACTCCGCCTCATTGCGCGCCGCCACTGAAGTGTTCGGCTTCGATCCAGGCAAAGTCCACGCCGTCCAGGCCGATGCGCGCACCTACTTGCGCACATGCGAGAGCGGCTACGACATCGTAGTCGTCGACCTTTTTCACGGCGACGGCGTGCCCGACTATCTGGTGACGCGAGACTTCTTCCGTGATTTAAAACGGTGCCTGGGTCGGGATGGCATCGCGGTATTCAACACGTTTGCGGACCTCGACAAGCCGCGCGCCTATGCGCACTTCCTGACGACGCTCAAAAGCGAGCTGCAATACGTCACGCTCTACCGGCCGGATTACGGCCTTGCCCCGCATATCAACAGCTTTATCGTAGCCTCCGCCTCCGCCTTGCCGAGCCCCGCCGGCGACGACCTCAATCACGTGCCCGCGCGGCACCTGCCCGTAATCGCTGCGATGCTGCGCAACCCCATCGCGCTCGACCAGCGCCTGCTCGCGTACGGGCGCGCAATTACGGACGCCAATAACCCCGTTGCGATGGACCTCGCCGAAAGCCAGTTGCTGAACCGCCGTTACGTGGTGGAAGCGCTGCCGGCCGCGTTTTTCGTGAACTGAGCGGCTCGACACGGCCATCGCGTCCGCCGATCCGTTCGGCAGAATCCCTCAGGACTTCGCTTTCTTCGCAGGTTTCGACTTGCCGGAACTGTTGAGGACGGCCGCCTGGCGAACGAGTGCCTTGAAGGCGGGCTCGTCAACTTCCTCACCTTCGTGGATGTCGATCGCGCGGCGCACGTTGCCGTCGAGACTCGAGTTGAAGAGACGGGCCGGATCTTTCAGAGACGCGCCCTTGGCGAAAGTAAGCTTCACGACGCTCTTGTAGGACTCGCCGGTGCAAATGATGCCGTCGTGCGACCAAACCGGCGTGCCCCTCCACTTCCACTCTTCGACTACATCAGGGATTGCTGCCTTGATGAGCTTGCGCATCCTGCCGAGAGTTTTGCCGCGCCAGTCCCCGAGTTCGGCGATTCTTTTCGAAATAAGCTCCGATGCCGGCTGGCTTTGGCTCGCATCCGACTTTTTCATGTTCTCATCCAGGACGTTATCGTCGAGTGAAAGGCTAACTACATTAGCAATGCGGCGCAAACGATGCAAATGGATACGTTGCTCAGCCCCGCAAGGGTAAGCGCCCGGCTGCGCGCGCCGCGGGCGAAGGCAACAACTGCGAGAAAGATGCCAAGACCGCCGATGCCAAGGCTGATGAGCTCGGTAAAGAGACGAGTAAGGCCCTTCTGGGAAAACGTGATAACCACATTAGGCGGGGGTTCGATTACAACAAATCTCGCGTACATGAGGCCGAGCAATAGAAGGAGCCACGCAAGAACGGCAAACGCAACTGAGGCGGACACTATCTTTGGCGTCGGGTTGATGACTGGCATGACTTTTTTTGTGACGGCTGCTCCCGCACACCGTGTCCGCATATATTGCGCAAGTCGTATCCCGTTGTTCTATTCTAATTTTGCACCTTACGCGAGTCAGTACGGCGGTGCAAACACCGCCAATAATGCGTTTGGCAAGGAATTGACGAGCGACACATTGGCGCAAGCAGGCCGCTCGCAGTTGATGGACCGGCGCGTGACGCGGTTCGGACCCCGCTCAAATGCGCGCTACAGCGCAGCGAGTGAATTCAAATCTCGATCTGCGTGCCGAGCTCGATCACCCGGTTCGCCGGTATGCAGAAGTAGTCGAAAGTGCTGCCGGCGTTGCGCGACATCGCCGCGAACAGCCGGTCGCGCCACAGCGCCATGCCGCCGCCCGGCGTCGGAATGACGGTTTCCCGGCTCACGAAAAACGACGTTTCGAGCAGGTCGATGCCGGCGCCGCCCACCTTGCACAGCGCGAGCGTTTGCGGCACGTCGGGCACGTCCTTGAAACCGTAAAGGAGCTTTAACCGGAAGCAGCAGTTGCCGAGCGTTTCGACGACGATGCGCTCTTCGAATGGCACGCGCGGCACGTCGCGCACGATCACCGTCAGAAATATCACGCGTTCGTGCAGCACCTTGTTGTGCTTCAGATTGTGCAAAAGCGCGTGCGGCACCGTGTCCGGATCGCCGATCAGGAACACTGCAGTGCCCGCAACGCGATGCGGCGGATCGTCAAACAGCATTTTCAGGAACGCTTCGAGCTGCAGCGAAGACTTGCGCAAGTGACGAAACAGGATATCGCGGCCGTCTCGCCACGTCATCATGACCGTAAAGATGAGCCCGCCCATCGCCAGCGGAAACCAGCCGCCTTCGACGAACTTGACCAGATTCGCGGCGAAAAACGCGCAGTCCACGATCAGGAAGAAGCCGGTGGCCAGCAAGCACACCGGCAGGCTGTATCGCCAGCCGAAGCGGATCACGAAGAAAGTGAGCAGCGTCGTGATCAGCATCGTGCCGGAAACGGCGAGCCCGTACGCGGACGCGAGACTCGATGAGGAGCCGAATCCGATGACCGCGGCAACGATGACGACGAGCAACGTCCAGTTGATGGCTGGAATATAGATTTGACCGAACTCGGTGTCCGAGGTCTGGACGATGTTGGTGCGCGGCAAGAAGCCCAGCTGGATCGCCTGGCGCGTCATCGAATACGTGCCGGAAATCACCGCCTGCGACGCGATCACCGTCGCTGCGGTGGCGAGCGCGACCATCGGCAACAGCGCCCAATCCGGGAACATCAGGTAAAACGGGTTTTCGACCGCCCGCGGATTCGTTATCAGCAACGCACCTTGGCCGAAATAATTGAGCGTCAGGCCGGGCAGCACGCACGCGAACCATGCGAACCGGATCGGGCTCTTGCCGAAATGCCCCATGTCCGCATACAACGCTTCCGCGCCGGTAACGGCCAGAAACACCGCCCCCAGCACGGTGAACGAGGCAAAGCCGTGTTGCGTCAAGAATGCATAGGCGTGCACGGGATTCACGGCCTCGAGAATCTGCGGGGCGCGCACGATGTTGACGATGCCGATGGATCCGAGCACCGCAAACCACACGATCATGACCGGCCCGAACAGCGCGCCCACGGTCGCAGTGCCGCGGCGCTGCAGCGCGAACAGCGCAACCAGCACGCCGACCGTCAGCGGAATTACATACGGCTTCAACGCGGGCGTCGCTACTTCGAGGCCTTCGATCGCGCTCAACACCGAAATCGCCGGCGTAATCACGCCGTCGCCGTAAAAGAGCGCGGCGCCGAACACGCCGAGCAGCGCAAGCGGGCCGCCCCACCCCGCCCGTTCTTTAACGGAAGCCGACGCGAGCGCGAGCAGCGCCATGATGCCGCCTTCGCTCCGGTTGTCGGCGCGCATGATCAGGATCACGTATTTGACCGACACGACGATCATCAGCGCCCAGAATATCGCCGACACGCCGCCGATTACGTTGGCCGTGGAGAACGGGATGCCGTGATTGGGATTGAAGACCTCCTTGGCCGCATAGAGGGGGCTCGTGCCGATGTCGCCATAGACAATGCCGAGCGCCGCGAGCGCGAGCGCAGAACGGGTTTGCTTCGCTTCATGCACCTGATCCATCGGTTCCTCTTATTCTTTTTGCAGCCCGTGATGCCGCCCGATAATCGGCCTTCAATCGTCGTCAACCGCAAGCCGGTAGCCAGTTCCCGCTTCAGTCAGCAGCAGTTTGGGGCGGGCCGGCTCCGCTTCCAGCTTGTGGCGCAGGCAGCCCATGTAAATGCGCAGATAGTGGTTGTGCTCGACGTAACTCGGCCCCCACACCTCGAGCAGCAACTGCCGGTGCGTCAGCACCTTGCCGGCATGCTTGATCAGCGTGGTCAGCAGCCGGTATTCGATCGGCGTCAGATGGACTTCCTCTCCGTCGCGGTATACCCGGCGCTGCGCGAGATCGACTTTGAGATTGCCCGAGTTGAAAACCTGCCCCGCATCGGCCTGCTCCGGCTGCGCGGCGTGGCGCAGCGCGACGCGGATGCGCGCGAGCAACTCGTCCATCCCGAACGGCTTGGTCAGGTAATCGTCGGCGCCGGTATCGAGCGCCGCGACCTTGTCGGTTTCCATATTGCGCGCCGAGAGAATGATCACCGGCCGCGACGTCCACTCTCGCAGTTTTTTCACGACTTCAAGCCCGTCAATATCAGGCAGCCCGAGGTCGAGAATTACGAGGTCGGGTTTGCGCGTCGCCGCGAGTATCATGCCGAGCTTGCCCGTTTCCGCCTCGTGTATCTCGAATCCATGCGCTTCCAGCCCCGTGCGCAGAAAGCGCCTGATCTGCGGATCGTCTTCGATGACAACGATGACTGGATGCGGCTGGCTCATGACGATGCGGCGAGTTGCTCTTCTTCGGACGCGATTTTCGGCGGCTCGCCGGTGAGCGGAATCGTAAAGGTAAAACGCGCGCCGCCGCCTTCCCGGTTTTCCGCGCGTATGGTGCCGCCGTGCGCCTCGACGATGGCGCGGCAGATCGTCAGCCCCAACCCCACTCCGCTTTGCGCGCCTTCCTTCGCACCGCGATAAAACTTCTCGAACAGCATGTCCTCCTTGCCCGACGGAAGCCCGTCGCCGCGGTCGGCGACCCAATAGGCCATCTTGCCGTCGACTGCTTCGCCGCCGATTTCGAAGGGGGTGCCGGGCGGCGTATATTTGACCGCATTTTCAATCAGGTTCTCGAACACCTGCTCGATCATTACCGGATCGACATGCACGAGCGGCAGGCCCGGCGGCAGCTTGATCGAAACCGGATGGCGTCCGAGCCGCGCGTGCAAACGGGTGAGTACGCCGCCGATGATTTCTTCGAGCGGGCACCATTGCCGGTTCAACCTCACGTTGCCCGCCTCGAGCCGCGCCATGTCGAGCAGGTTGTTGGCGAGCTTCGTCATGCGCTGGGCTTCCTCGTAAATCGTCCTGCCCAGATCGAGCCGGGCCGGGTCCGAGAGCCGCGCAGAATCTTCGATGAGGCTGCTCGATGCGCCGACGATCGAAGCGAGCGGCGTGCGAAAGTCATGAGAAATTGCACTCAACAGCGAATTGCGCAGGCTTTCGGTCTCCGCTTTGACTTTCGCGGCCTGCGCATCGCGCGTCAGGCGCACGCGCCCGAGGCCCTGCACGATTTGCGCGATGAACGTGTCGATCAGGCGTTTCTGCTCGGGCAGGAACACGCGTCGCAGGTTGATCGGCAGCAGCGCCAGCACGCCGATCGTGCCGCCCGCATCGGTCATCGGCAAGTACACGCCTTCGGTGCCGGGCAGCGTGTCCGTGCCGCGCCCCGCGATGCGGCCATGATCGAACACCCATTGCGCAACGCCGAGGTCGCTGCCATGAAACGAAAACTGGATGCTTTGCGCGCGTGGATAATGAATGCGCCCTTCGTGATCGGGCAGCAGCACCACGCTCTGCCCTTCGAACTCCTCGCCGATGTGCTTGACTGCAACCTCGCAGACTTCGGCCTCGGTCTGGGTGAGCCCGAGCTCGCGCGTGAACGTATAGAGCACGCCGGCGCGGCGCGCGCGATGCTGGGAAACTTTGGCCTGCGAGCGCAAATCGACGGTGAGCGTGCTTACGATCAATCCGACGGCAAGCATTACGGCGAACGTGACCAGGTATTGCACGTCCGTCACGGCAAACGAATAGCGCGGCGGCACGAAAAAGAAGTCGAACGCCGCGACCGACAGCAGCGACGCGAGCACCGAAGGGCCGCGGCCGAAGCGCGTCGCGATGTACATCACGCCGAGCAGATACAGCATCACGAGGTTCACGAGCTCCAGAAAGCTGAACGCGAACGCGGAGAGCGACGTGATCGCGGCAGTGACGCCCGCGCTCCAGAGATAGCCCGGCCAGCGCTTTTTGCGGTGCTCGCTTTCGGAAATCCCCAGATAGGCGCGGCTGCGCAGGAGCAGCGACGTGTCCGGCAGCGTCGGTGCATCGATATCCTTGTCGCACGCCAGCAGATAGACGTCGAAATCATGCGCCTCGCGCACGACCTCGTCGACAACGCTGCCGAGAACCCAGCGCCGCCAGCCGGCGCGCGACGGCTTGCCGAGCACGATCTTCGTCACGTTCTTGTCGTGCGCGCAGTCGAGAATGGCCTCGCTCATCGAGTGGCCGGACAGCGTCATCGTTTCCGCGCCGAGTTCCTCTGCGAGGTGCAGATAATCCAGAATCCGGTCGCGCCGCTCCGCCGGCAGCCGCTGCAATTGCGGTGTCTCGACGTAAGCGACGATCCAGTCCGCGTGCAGCGACGTGGCAAGCCGCTTGCCCGCGCGAATCAGCCGCGATGCAAGAGGGTTCGGCCCGATGCACACGAGCACGCGCTCGCCCGCGCGCCAGACGTCGCGAATCGCCTGGTCCTCGCGGTAATCGCGCATCTGCGCGTCAACGCGCTCCGCGGTTCGCCGCAATGCGAGCTCGCGCAGCGCAATCAGATTGCCCTTGCGGAAGAAGTTGCGGATCGCGCGCTCGGCCTGCTGCGGCAGGTACACCTTGCCTTCGCGCAGGCGCTCGAGCAGGTCGTCGGGCGGCAGGTCGACGAGCTCGACCTCATCCGCGCGTTCGAAGATCGTGTCGGGAATCGTCTCCCAGACGCGGATCTGGGTAATGCCGCCGATGATGTCGTTGAGGCTTTCGAGGTGCTGCACGTTGAGCGTCGTGTAGACGTCGATGCCGCTGTCGAGCAGTTCCTCGACGTCGTTCCAGCGCTTCGGATGGCGCGAGCCCTCGGCATTCGTGTGCGCGAGCTCGTCGACGAGAATCAGCGTCGGCCGTCGCTTCAGTGCGCCGTCGAGATCGAATTCGCGGATTTGCGCGCCGCGATAATCGACGACACGCGGCGGCAGGAGCTCGAGACCTTCGGCCATCGCGACCGTTTCCGCGCGGCCATGCGTCTCGACTATGCCGACAACGACGTCGCAGCCTTCGGCACGCTTCTCGCGCGCCTCCGACAGCATCGCATAGGTTTTGCCCACGCCCGCAGCGGCGCCGAAAAACACTTTCAGCTTGCCACGGCGTTGCCTGGCCTCCTCACGCTGGACTTTCGCCAGCAGCGCATCGGGATCGGGACGCTGTTCCATCTCAGGACAGCGCCCCTGCTTGATCAAAGCTATTCGGCACGATCGAGCGCAAGATTGAGTTCGAGCACGTTAACCCGCAGTTCTCCAAGAAATCCAAGTTGCCGTCCCTGCGTCGATTCTGCCACAAGGGCTCTCACCCGCGCGGGATCGATTCCGCGGGCCTTCGCCACCCGATTGACCTGGTATTCGGCAGCAGCGGGCGAGATATGCGGATCGAGTCCGCTTCCTGACGCCGTCACGAGATCGACCGGTACCGGCGTCCTGTTGTTGGGATCTGCTTCACGCAAAGCCTTGATGCGCCCTTCGACGGCTTCTTTCAGAGCTGGATTCAACGGACCCTGGTTGGATCCGCTCGAAGCACTCGCATTGTTCGGATACGGCGAAGTTCCCGACGGGCGCGACCAGAAATGCTTCGGATCCGAAAAAGGCTGTCCGACCAGCGCGGAACCGACGGCCTTGCCGTTCTGCTCGATGAGGCTGCCGTTGGCCTGTCGCAGGGAAAACGAATTGCGCGATGCCCGTTACGAGGCGGGATAGATGCCGCCGGTTAAAACGGTCAGTAGGATCAGCATGACTAATGCGGGTCTGAATTCGGCAAACATGATTGGTGGTCCTTTGTCTTTAATTCGTTGAGCGTCAGATCAAGCCCAGCACGACGAGCAGCATGTCGATCAGCTTGATGCCGATGAACGGCACGATCACGCCGCCAAGGCCGTAGATGAGCAGGTTGTCGCGCAACAGCACCGCCGCGCCGACCGCGCGATATTTGACGCCGCGCAACGCGAGCGGAATCAGTGCCGGAATGATGAGCGCGTTGAAAATCACCGCCGCCAGGATCGCGCTGTTCGGCGTGGCAAGATGCATCACGTTCAGCGCGTTGAGCTGCGGATACGTCGTCGCAAACGCGGCCGGAATGATCGCGAAGTACTTGGCGACGTCGTTGGCGATCGAGAACGTCGTCAGCGAGCCGCGCGTGATCAGCAATTGCTTGCCGGTTTCGACGATCTCGATCAGCTTGGTCGGATTCGAATCGAGATCCACCATGTTGCCCGCTTCTTTGGCTGCCTGGGTGCCGGTATTCATGGCCACCGCGACGTCGGCCTGCGCAAGCGCCGGCGCGTCGTTGGTGCCGTCGCCCGTCATCGCGACGAGCCGCCCCTGCGCCTGGCTTTCGCGGATCAATTTGAGCTTTGCTTCAGGCGTGGCTTCCGCGAGAAAGTCATCGACTCCCGCCTCCGCTGCAATCGCCGCCGCGGTGAGGCGGTTGTCGCCGGTAATCATCACGGTGCGGATGCCCATGCGGCGCAATTCCGCGAAACGCTCCTTGATGCCGCCTTTGACGATGTCCTTCAATTCGATTACGCCAAGCACGCGCGGGCCTTCCGCAACCACGAGCGGAGTGCTGCCGCGGCGCGCGACGCTGTCGACCAGCGCGCTGACCTCATCGGGAAACTTGGCGCCCATCGCCGTTACGTACTGGCGAATCGCGTCGGCCGCGCCTTTGCGGATCTCGCGGCCCTGGAAATTCACGCCGCTCATGCGTGACTGCGCGGAAAACGGCACGAAGGTGGCGCCCAGCGCGACGATGTCGCGTTCGCGCATGTTGAATTTCTGTTTCGCCAGCACGACGATCGAGCGGCCTTCGGGTGTGCCATCCGGCAATGACGAGAGCTGCGCCGCATCGGCGAGCTCCTGCTCGGTCACACCGTGAGCGCTCAGGAATGCGGAGGCCTGCCGGTTGCCGAGCGTGATCGTGCCGGTTTTGTCGAGCAGCAGCACGTCGACGTCGCCCGCCGCCTCCACCGCGCGACCCGACGTAGCAATCACATTGGCTCGCAGCATCCGGCCGATGCCCGCAAGTCCGATCGCCGACAGCAAGCCGCCGATCGTCGTCGGAATCAGGCAGACCAGCAATGCGACAAGCACGGTGATCGTGATCGGGTTGCCCGACTTCGTCACCTCGACGCCGTAAATCGAAAACGGCAGCAGCGTCACGGTGGCGAACAGAAACACCAGCGTCAGCTTGACGAGCAGGATCGTAAGCGCGATTTCGTTCGGCGTCTTCTGCCGGCGCGCGCTTTCGACCATCGAGATCATGCGATCGAGGAACGATTCGCCCGGATTGGTCGTCACCCGCACGACCAGCCAGTCCGACAGCACGCGCGTGCCGCCGGTGACCGAAGAAAAGTCGCCGCCCGCTTCGCGAATGACGGGGGCCGACTCGCCGGTGATCGCCGACTCGTCGACGGACGCGACCCCGACGATCACTTCTCCGTCGGCCGGGATGAAATCGCCCTGCTCGACGAGATAGGTATCGCCCTTGCGCAGCATCGTCGCGTTGACTTTGGTCACCGCGGCATGACGGTCGGCGGCCGCCAGCTTTTTAGCCGTCGTATCGCGCTTGGCCGCGCGCAAAGAATCAGCCTGCGCCTTGCTGCGCCCTTCCGCGATGGCTTCGGCGAAGTTGGCGAACAGCACCGTGAACCACAGCCACAGGGTGACCGCGAGAATGAAACCCGACGAGGCTTCGCCCTGGCCGGTCAACGCCTGCACCCAGAGTATCGTCGTCAGGAAACTGCCCAGATAGACGACGAACATCACCGGGTTCTTCCACTGCTGCTGCGGTGCGAGCTTCAGGAACGCATCGACCAGCGCCTGCTTGAATATGCTGCGCGTCACGAGCGCGCGCGGCGCGGCGTGCTCGATTACCGGTGCAGGCACTACGTAGGATGTACTCATATTGTGGGGACTCCAGCTATTCCAGATATTGGGCATGGCGGCCGGTCACGGCGCCGGATGATAAAGCTGCAGATGCTCGACGATCGGGCCGAGCGCCAGCGCGGGGAAGAACGTGAGTGCGCCGATCACGATCACGACACCCACCAGCCACAGCACGAACAAGAGATCGTGCGTCGGCAGCGTGCCCGGACCCGCCGGCACTTTCTTCTTGGTCACGATCGAGCCGGCGAGCGCCAGCACCGGGACAATGATCCAGAAGCGCGCGAAGAACATAACGATGCCGAGTGCGGTGTTGTAGAACGGCGTGTTGGCCGACAGGCCGGCGAACGCGCTGCCGTTGTTGCCGCTGGCGGACGAAAACGCGTACAGGATTTCGCTGAAGCCGTGTGCGGCCGGGTTGGCGACGCTCGATTTGCCGGGATCGACCATCACTGCAATCCCGGTACCGATCAATGCGGTGAAGAGCGGCACGAGCACCGCGATCGACGCCATCTTGATCTCGAACGATTCGATTTTCTTGCCGAGGTACTCGGGCGTACGGCCGATCATGAGACCCGCGACGAACACCGCGACGATCACGAACATGAGCATCCCGTAAAGACCCGAACCGACGCCGCCGAAAATGACCTCGCCGAGCTGAATCATCCACATCGGCACGAGCCCGCCGAGCGGCGTGAACGAATCGTGCATCGCATTGACCGAGCCGTTCGATGCGGCGGTCGTTGCGGTCGCCCACAGCGCCGAGTTCGCGATGCCGAAACGCACTTCCTTGCCTTCCATATTGGCGCCCGATTGCAGCGCAGTGGTCGCCTGGTCGGCACCCGCCTGCGTGAAGACGGGATTGCCCTGCTGCTCCGCCCACACGCAAATACCCAGCATGACCGCGAAAACCAGCGTCATCGTGGCCAGAATCGCCCACCCCTGGCGGGTGTCACCGACCATCTTGCCGAACGTGTAGCACAGCGCGCCCGGAATCAGCAGAATCGCCAGCATCTCGAGAAAGTTCGATAGTGGCGTCGGATTTTCGAACGGATGCGCCGAATTGGCATTAAAGAATCCGCCGCCATTCGTGCCCAGCTGCTTGATGGCGATCTGCGAAGCCGCCGGTCCGACCGCGATGACCTGTTCCTTTTGCGTCGCCTTCTCGGTAACCGGATTTCCCTTCTCGTCTTTGAGCGGCTGGCCGGCAGGATCGAGCTTCGGATTGTCGTATTCGACCGATTCGACGAGCGGCACGGTCGGATATGCCGAGAACGTCTGCACGACGCCTTGCGAAGCCAGCACGAGCGCGAGCACGAACGACAACGGCAACAGAATGTAAAGCGTCGAGCGGGTAAGATCGACCCAGAAGTTGCCGACCGTCTGCGCGCTTTGACGCGCGAACGCGCGGATCAGCGCGATGACGACCGCCATGCCGGTTGCCGCCGAGACGAAATTTTGCACGGCCAATGCAGCCATCTGGGTGAGATAGCTCATCGTGCTCTCACCGCCGTAGCCCTGCCAGTTGGTGTTCGTCATGAAGCTGATGGCGGTATTGAAAGACGAATCGGGCGACACCGCGCCGAGCCCGGCCGGGTTGAACGGCAACTGCGCCTGCAGCCGTTGCAGCGCGTAGACGACAAGTCCGCCCAGCAGGTTGAAGACCAGCAGCGCCACGGTATAGCGGAGCCACGCCATTTCCTTCGTCGAATCGACGCCGCACAAGCGATAAATCAGGCGCTCGAACGGGGCGCCGAACCGCAGCACCGCGGCGTTGCCTTCATAGACCGCCGCCATATACGCGCCCAACGGCTTCGCCAGCGCGATGAGGACGACGAGATAAAACGCGAGCTGCAAATAGCCATTGGCGCTCATCAGAATTTCTCCGGATACAACAGCGCAATCACGAGGTAAACAAAGATCGCGGCGGCGAGAACACCGCTCAAGATGTATATCCAGCTCATTGCGGCCTCCGCAGGCGTTCGCAGTAGTACGCAAGGCCGATGCTGGCGGCCACGAAACCGACGATCAAACCGATATAAAGGATGTCCATTGCGTTTTCTCCCGAGAGAAGTCCTGGAAATCAACAGGCATCAATATATGCGCAGGCGCATAAAAATCGCGTAAAAAGATTGCACAGCTTGAATTGGCTCAAGAGGAGCGCATGGCGGCGGCATAGTGGCGCGCCACTGAAGAAGTCGAACCGGCTGCACCGCAAGCAACGTACGGGGGCTTTTGTCGCCGCAGTCAGAGCCGCGCTCGCTCGGCGAAATGCAACCGCTCGACCGCGATAGCGATCAGCGATGCGACCGTTTCAAGAAATTCATGATGATCGTAGAGCGGCTTCGCGCTTTCGGTTGGAGAAGCCACCGCCATTACGCCACGCACGCTGGTCGGCGCTTTGAGTGGAAAGTAACCGACCGGATGGGACGCATCGAGATCCGTGCACGCCGCATTTTCAAAGGCAAGCTTCGCCATTAACGGCGCAATGGCCTGCGTCCAGCCCTCGCGGATTTCTACAGCTTTCAGCGCGCCGCTTTGATCGGGCAGCAGGAACACTGCCTCCGAATCGATTGCGGCGCGCAGAAAGCGCCTGGAAATTTCCGCCACCTGCGCCATCGTCAGTGCGCCGGCGAGCTCCCGTGCCATTTCGTAGAGCGCATGGGAGCGCCGCTCGCGCGCCGCGGCCGCGCCGGCTTGGCGTTTGAGCCCGCCAGTCAGGTGACTAATGATCAGGGCGACCACGAGCATGACCGCGAACGTCACGAAGTACTGCGGGTCGTCGACTGTAAACGTAAACCGCGGCGGTACGAAAAAGAAATCGAACGAGCCAACGCTGACAAACGAGGCCAGTACCGCCGGGCCGCGCCCCAGCCATAACGAAACCACGACCACTGTCAGCAGGAACAGCATGACGATGTTCGGCAGATTGAAATGCTCGAGCAGCGGCGTGGCGATCACGGTTGTCAAACCGCACGCCAGCAATGCGATACCGTAATTGCGGAAGACCGGCGCGACGGCGGATTGACGTTTTAGCGCATGCGATAGATCGGTCGCGGACGCGATCTCCGGTTTCTGCGGACTGGCAATCACGGAATTCATCCTCTGCCTTGACGCCTGTATTAGCAGCCATCATTATCGTCACGCGGATATAAAAAAGCCGTAAAGATTGGCGTTCACGATATCCGTCAATTGCGAAGGTAGCGACGGCGCGATGCTCGAAAAAGCAATACGCTTTAACGCAGGAGGTTGTCCATGCGAAGCACTTCCCTAGCCGCCGCATTGCTCACAGGCTTATTTGCGGTTTCCGCAGCACTCGAATCGTTCGCGCAATTCGGCGGCGGAACGCCGGGCGGCAGCGCGCGCGGCAGCCGCAGCCGTCCCGACGGTGGGCAGCGCGAGCAACGTCCCCCGGTTCAAGATAATTCGCCGGAACAGATCGAAGATCGCTTGGGCATGCTGGAGGAAGACCTGCAGCTGAGAGCCGATCAACGGGCGGCATGGCAGGCGTGCGAGGAGAAGATCATCGCATATGCCGCCGACATCGGTCGGGAGCAGACGCGCCGCTTGCCGGGCGACGCTACATTGAGCTCAATCCAGCAGATCGATCATACCGTTGACATCGCACGCAACCGTCTGACCGCGCTCGAAGACATAGCATCAGCCGCCAAAACATTGTATGGAACACTCACTGTCCAGCAGAAATCGGTCATCGACCCGCGGCTCGCCAATATCGTATCTTCGATATCCAATCCCGCTCGGGGCGGCGGGCCTCCAAGGCCTAAACGCCCGTTATAGCTGATTGGCAGGTCGCGACGGATGGTGCTGAAAACGCGCGCGTTGACTACTCGATAACGACTTTCCCTGCGGCCGTGCGCATCGCGGTCCAGCGCTGCGCGGCCTTGCCGGGCGCTTCTAACGACCCTTCCATCGCATCGCCGTTGATACGCCCGGTAAAGCGTGCCTGACCCTTGGCGTCGGGCAATGCGAACGAGATGTCGTTACCGCGCAAAGTCAGGTTCTGCGCCTTGACCGGCCTGCCGCCTGCGCTTGCCGTTCCGTCAATAACCTGGAACCGCTGGTTCAGCGCCACTTGATATGTATCGCCCGCCGCCGTTTTGACTTCCCAAGTGCCGGCGACCCGCGCCGGCACGAACCACAACAATACCGTTGCCTTTGGCACCCCGGTTACGCTCTCCTTTTCCGGAACCTCGAAGCTGATTGAATCGTCGGCCGACCAGTCGCCGAAATGATAGTCATGTGAAACCACGCGCGTGCCGGGTTTCAGCTCGTTGAATATCTTGGTGCGCAAATTCATCATCATCGACGGCAACAGATACAGCGTCAGCACCGAGGCCTTGGACAAATCGGCCTTGAACACGTCCTCCTGCACGAACCGGACGCGCGAGGCGACGCCGAATTTTTGCGCGCTCGCATTGGACAGCTTGACGAGATCCGCGTCGATATCAACGCCCATGCCGCTCGCCTTGAACTGGCGCGCCGCGGTCAGCACGATCACGCCGTCTCCCGACCCGAGGTCAATCACGTAGTCTTTTTCGTTGACGGCGGCCATGCGCAACATACTGTCGACCACCGATTGCGGAGTCGGCACGTAAGGCCCGCCGGTTTTCAGATTGTCGTCCGCCGCGCGCGCGGCCGTGCCTATGATGGCAGCGCACAACAGCGCTGCCTTGAACGCGATGCTGCTTTTCATTCGTTTGCCTTGGTTACTTTGTGATCAGTGAATCCGTCATGGATCAGAACCGCAATTTGTCGCCGGGATTGATCGGATAGACCTTGACCGGATAATTGCCCAGCGCGTCCATGTACTCCTGCGGCGTACCGACCAGAAATGGATTGCTCGCGTAGTGCATCGGAATCGCATACTTCGGCTGCAGGAATTCCTTGGTGGCCTTCGCGGCGTCCCACGGGTTCATCACGTAATGCCCGCCGATCGGCACCATGATGAGATCGGGCTTGTAATAGTCGCCGATCAATTTCATGTCGCCGAACAGCCCGGTGTCGCCCATGTGATAGATCCTGAAGCCGTTTTCGAGCTCGATGATGAAGCCGACCGGCTCGCCGCCGAACAGTGTGTGCTGCTTCTTCGTCGCCGGGTCGGTCCACAGAATTTCCGAGCTGTGCTCGGCGTGCACCTGGGTGATTTTTACGCCCGGAAACGGCTGTATGGTGCCGCCCTTGTTCATGCGCGGCGACAGTTCGGCCGGCAACTCGCCAAGCGTCTGCAATTGCTGGTTAAGGCCGGCCGGTGCCCACATCGGGACATTGTTCTTCTTCGCCAGCGCCACCGCGTCGCCGAGATGGTCGCCATGCGCATGCGTGACGAGTATCAGGTCCAGCTTGCCGAGCGCGTCGAGATTCTTGAACTGAGGCGGTATCTTCGGATTGCCGAGGATCCACGGGTCAAGCATGATGACCTTGCCGCTTACCGTCGTGATGCGCATGGCCGACTGGCCGAGCCACCATATTTCGATGCTGCCAGCCTTGCCCGCACTGCGCTCCGGCGGCGTTGCACAGCCGGCGACCAGCGCCAGCACGGCCAGCGTGCCCACGATATTCCGCATCAGGTGTTGCATGGTTTCCTCCGGGATTGGATGCTACGGTTTCACGAACTTCAGCACGAATTCGTCATTCGGCTGCGCGGGATTAGTAACTGGCGCAGTGCGGGGGTCGCCCGGGTTGCGCAGAAAGCCTCCTTCGCCGACCAGCCTGAAGCCGGCCGCCTCGACTTCGCTGCGCACCGCGCTCTCTTCGATGCGGTGCAATGATTTCCCCACGCCGACGCCGGCGCCGGGCAGCGCGGAGTGATCGGCGACGATGTAGTGTCCGCCCGGCTTCAACGCGGCGAACACGGCGCTGTTCATTTTGGCCCGATCGACTCCCATGTAAGTCGTATCGTGGTAATTGAAATTGAACGTCACGAGATCGAGGTTGCGCACCTCGGGCGGAAACGGATTTTCGAACGGCCCAACGACTTCGACGACATTCTTCATCGCCGGCTTTTTCATGCGCTCTTCGAGCCGCGGTTTTAAGTTGTGCGCATACACGCGTCCGGTCGGGCCCACCGCGCGCGCCAGCAGCTCGGTCGTATAGCCGCCCCCGGAGCTGATATCGGCGACCGTCATGCCGGGCCGCACATCCATGAACGCGAGGAACGGCACCGGTTTGCGGCGCACGTCATTGACGCGATCGGCGTCGCTGCGATCGGTGCTCGCCACCAGCGCCTGATAGTCCGGGGCCGGCGCCTGCGACGCGCAACCGGCCAATGCCGCGATCAGCACAAGGCCGACACAAACTCTATACATCATGCTCTAGCTCCCCTTGCGTTACGGCCGCGTCATTTCGCCGGCACGTCCTTGCAATCCTTGCGGATCTCCAGCGGCGTACGGGTGCGGTCGTAGGTTTCCTGAATGGTTTTTTTGACTATGACCAAATCTTCTTTGGACATCCCGCCGCTCTCGAGTTTGTTTGCCTCGGCCAACAGCACCTGCAGCGGTTCGCCCTGATTGCGGTACTGCTCGGTCGCGAGCGCGATGTTACCCATCTGGTCGCATGTCAAGACGGCCGCGCACGGCGCGCAATACAGCAGCAGAATTATATATAGGGTCGGTCGCACCGGGTGGTCCCCGCAAAAATCACATGTTAAACCAGTCGCAAACGCCGCGCATGCCGTAATGCATCAACCCGCGGGCGAGCGCATGTGCGCCTGTATGACATCGGCGATTCCCCGATCGCCGACGAAACCCAGCGCATCCGCGCGCACGGTCGCGAACGAGGCCGGCCAGCTCAGCACGAGTTTCTCGATTGCGCTATCGCGCTCGAAGCGCACGCGCGCGGCACATTCCGGGCCGGCGAGCTGTTCGAGCGCGGCCAGCGCTTCGGCTACGCTGACCGTGATGCCCGGCACGTTCAGCGTGCGATTCCAGCCCCACGCTTCAGCCGGCAACTCCATGGCGCGGATCAGCGCATCGACCGCGCGGTCCGGCGACGCTATCCACATCTTCGCTTCCGGCTGCAACGGACATACCGCGGGTTCGCCGTTCAGCGGCTCGCGCAGGATATTGCTCATGAATCCGGAGGCCGCACGGTTGGGCTTGCCGGGCCGTATCACGATAGTCGGCAGCCGCACGCAGCGGCCGTCCACGTAGCCTTTGCGCGTGTAGTCGGCGACCAGCAGCTCGCCGATGACTTTCTGCGTGCCGTATGACGATTGCGGCGTGGTGGCGGTGCTGTCGCTCACGACGTCGGGCAGTGCGCCGCCGAATGCCGCGACGGAACTCGTGAATAGCAAGCGCGGCGGCCGCGGCTGGCGGCGGCCGGCCTCGAGCACCAGGCGCGCCGCATCGAGGTTGACCCGGTAGCCCAGATCGAAATCGGCTTCCGCGCCGGCGCTGACCACCGCCGCGAGGTGAAATATCGCATCTGTCGGCGGCGCAAACACGCGATTGACCAACGCCCTGTCTGCGATGTCGCCGGTCATATATCGCACGCGCGCATCGGTGACGCCGGCGGGCGGCGAGACCTGGTCGACGAGCACCAGTTCGGTGAGCTCTTTGCGTGCGTCCGGCTCCGGTCCCAGGCCGCCGCGCGCGAGCAGTGCGCGGGCGACGCGCTGGCCCAAAAATCCGCCCCCTCCGGTGATTACTATCCGCATACGCGTGCTGCCTCCCCGGCCATTTTCTCTCCTTTGCTGCAACGCGCTATCATCGTGTTTTGGCCGCGCGCGCGCAATACCCGCGACCGCCCCCGGGAGGGACTCCGCTCATGTTATTTGCCGAATGGTATTTCGATTTCATCTCGCCGTTTGCCTACCTGCAATTCGAATCGCTCGCGCAATTGCCGCGCAACCTGGAAATTTCGTTCAAGCCGGTGGTGTTCGCGGGCATCCTCAATCATCTGCAGCACAAGGGACCTGCCGAAATCCCGGGCAAGCGCCGCTTCACGTACCGGCACGTGCGCTGGCTCGCGCGGCATCACGGCATAGCGCTCGAGTTTCCGCCGGCGCATCCGTTCAATCCACTGCGCGCGCTGCGGCTCGCCATTGCGCTGGGCAGCGAGCGCGCGGCGATCGCCCGGATATTCCATTTCATCTGGCGCGAGGGCCGGTCGCTCGACGATCCCGCCGGGTGGGACGCATTGACCGCGGAGCTGGGCGTCGCCGACGCCGATCGTGCGGTCTCGGCGCAGCCGGTCAAAGACGAATTGCGCGCTAACGGCGAGCGTGCCAAGGCGCTCGGCGTGTTCGGCGTGCCGACTTTCGCGATCGACGGCGAACTGTTCTGGGGCTTCGATGCGACCGGCATGGTCGCCGACTACGTGACCGATCCCGCGTGGTTCAGGACGGCTGAAATGACGCGCGTCGGCGATTTGCCGGCCGCCGCGCAGCGGACCTGAAACTCATGAGTGCTGCCCCGCTCGTACGGCCCGCGACCCTCGCCGATCTTCCCGCCGTAACCGCGATCTACCGCCACCATGTGCTGCACGGCCTCGCGAGTTTTGAAGTCGAGCCGCCCGACACAGACGAGATCACCCGCCGCTACGGCGCCATTCGCGAGCTCGGTCTGCCCTATTTCGTCGCGGAAAGCGACGGCCGAATCGCCGGCTACGCTTATGCCGCCGTTTATCGCGCGCGCCCCGCTTATCGCTATACGGTCGAGGATTCGGTGTACGTCGACCACGAATTTGCCGGCCGCGGCATCGGCAGCGCGCTGATGCCCGCATTGATCGATGGTTGCGCGGCCGCCGGCCGCCGCCAGATCGTCGCGGTCATCGGCGACAGCGCCAATCACGCGTCGATCAAGCTGCACGAGAAATTCGGGTTTCAACAAGTGGGCCTGCTGCCCGCGGTCGGCTACAAGTTCGGGCGTTGGGTCGATTCGGTGTTGATGCAAAAAGATGTTGGCGGCGGCGAGCGCACGCCGCCGCAATAACGCGCGGGTCAACGCACCGACACCGCCCCGCGCTCAGGCGCGAATACGTACACCCGGTTGTCCACTTCGCGCGGATCGTCCGCGTGCTTCAGGATCCAGCGCACCTGCAGCGCATGCGGCATGCCCGCAAACTCGAAGTCGATCTTCTCGATCGTGAGACTCGAACGTGTCACTCGCGCGCGCTTGCCTGCGCCGCTGCCGTACCAGCATTGATATTGGAAGTCGCGGGTTTCGCCCTGCCTCCAGACACCCAGCGGATATTTGGCCTCCTGATCGCAACTGCTGATGCCGTATCGGCTGTCAGCGACACGCCCGATCGCAGTGCCGTCCGTGCGCACTGCAAACTTCTGCCCCACTCCGCGGCGCGTACGGTCGTAAACCATCAACGCCGCGCCGGTGTCCGGATGCTGCCATGCCGACGGCCCGTGCCACGTGCTCGGATCGCGCGCGACGCCTTCGGTGAAGCTGCCGGCGGGCAGCGCGATTTCGCGCTTGCCGCTCCAGCGCGCGCCGAGGATGAGTTCGACCGGGATGTAACGCGTCTGCGTCGCGGCATCGTACGAGGCCGCCCACGGGTCGTCGGCAGCGTGCGCCGGAGACGCGCACGCCAGCATGCAAACGCACAGCAATCGGACGACAAGAGTTCGCATCGTGAAATCGCAATTCCAGCCTTCGCGCGCGCACCGCATGAGCAATCCTACTCTTCCAGGCCGACCTTCTCGCGCCAGTTCTTGCTCTTGAAGATCAGGGGCTTGAGCCCCAGCAGTATCAGCACGGCAGCGGCGGCAAACATCGCGACCGCGATCGGCCGGTCGAAGAAGATGCCGTAGCTGCCGCCCGACATCGCGAGCGACTGGCGCACCGACAATTCGAGCATCGGCGACAGGATCAAGCCCAGCGCGATCGGCGCCGGCTCGAAACCGGTTTTGCGCAGCACGTAACCGAATGCGCCCATGCCCAGCATGATCCAGACGTCCACCACGCTGTTGCCGACCGAATACACGCCGAGTATGCAGAAGCACAGTATCGCGGGATACAGATACGAATACGGAATGCGCAGCAGGTTCACGAACAGGCCGACCAACGGCAAATTCAACACGAGCAGCACGACGTTGCCGACATACATGCTCGCGACAAAGCCCCAGAAGAGCTCGGGCTGCTGCGTAATCAGCATCGGCCCCGGCGAAATGCCGTGCACCATGATGGCTGCCAGCATGACTGCCGTGATCGGACCGGTCGGAATGCCGAGTGCGAGCATCGGCACGAAGGCGCCCGTCGCCGCCGCGTTGTTGGCGGACTCGGGACCGGCAACGCCTTCGATCGCGCCGTTGCCGAACCGCTCGGGATGCTTCGACATGCGGCGCTCGACGCCGTACGACACGAACGACGAGATGATGTGCGCGGAACCGGGAATGATGCCGATCAAAAAGCCAATCAGGCTGCCGCGCCCGATCGGACCCACCGATAGTTTCATTTCCTCGAGCGACGGCACGAGCTGACGCAGCGTCGGGCGCTGGATCGCCGGCGGCGTGGGCTGCCCGGCAGTCAGCATGATTTCCGACAAGCCGAAAAGTCCGACCGCGACCGGCACGATGCCGATGCCGTCGGCCAACTCGATGACGCCGTAACTGAAACGCGTGTAGCCGCTCATCGCGTCGATGCCTATCATGCCGAGCAAAAGCCCGACCGCGGCCATCGCGAGCGTCTTCAACATCGAGCCGCCGCTCATATACGCGAGCACGAACAATCCCATCAGGAGCAAGCCCGTGTACTCCGGCGGGCCGAACCGTAACGCGAACGACGCGAGCGTCGGCGCCATGAACATGAGCGCGACGACGGACAGTGTGCCGGCGACGAACGACCCGATCGCCGCGATCGCCAGCGCCGGACCCGCGCGCCCGCGCTGCGTCATCGCATAGCCATCGATGCACGTCATGACCGATGCCGCCTCGCCGGGAATGCGCATCAGGATAGAAGTCGTCGAGCCGCCGTACATTGCGCCGTAGTAAACGCCCGCGAGTAGCACGACGGCGATAATCGGATTCAAGCCAAATGTGGCGGGCAGCAGCAAGCTGATTCCCGCGAGCGGTCCCAGGCCCGGCAGCATGCCGACCAGGGTGCCGATCACGCACCCCGCGAATGCGTACGCGAGCACCGACGGCTGCAGCGCGACCGAAAATCCGAGCATCAGGTTGGCGACGACGCCTTCCATCAATTAGCCTCGTGCAAATGGTTTAAGTCCATCTGCACCTCGAAGCTCCCCTCGCCCTCTGCAAGAGGGAGAGGGGCGGGGGGTGAGGGATGAGCACACCTCATCATGGTCAAAGTGCTCATCAAATTCCCCAGGGACCGCGCGGCAACTGCACTTTGAGCAGCGACGCAAACAGGTAATACGACAGGAGTGAAAAACCCAGGGCGACGAGCAACGTTGGCACGGCGCGCTTGCGCTCGATTACGCCAAGCATGAAGACCAGCAGCGCAATCATGGTCAGGCGATAACCAATGCGCTCCAGCGCAAATACCGCGACGCCGCAGGCAACCAGCATCACGATGCCGCGCCGGCCTTCCGACCAGTCGAGCGTGTTAAAAAGCGGCGACGAGCCGGCGCGCACTGCGATCAACAGGCCAAATACGCCGAGCGCGCAGGCGATCATCAACGGCATGTAGCCGGGTCCCGGCTCTGCGAGATTGCCCATCGGATAAGCGCGGTTCTGCCAGCCGACCACGAGCGCGATCAGCATCAGCACCACGCCGGCGACCGCATCGCTGCGCAGGCCGCGCGGCGCTGCGCCGGCCGGGCGCTCGGCTTCGCCGCTCACTTGTGGTCTTCGACGCGGCCGACGGCTTTGACGGCTTCCGCGAGGCGCTTCGCGTCGTTGGCCCAGTACTTGGCAAATTCCGGCGCGTCCAGGTACTGAATCGGCGAGTCGATCTTCTGCATCGTCGCCTTGAAGTCGGGATCGTCGACCGCTTTGCGCACGGCGTCGCGCACGGTTTTCATCACCGGCTCCGGCGTGCCTTTCGGCGCGAACATGCCGGCCCAGATGTAATACTCGATGTCGTAGCCGAGCTCCTTGAACGTCGGCACCTGCGGGAATGCCTCGTGCCGCTTGGCTCCCCAACCGACGATAGGCCGCAGGCGCCCCGCTTTGACGTGGCTCGCGATCGCTGCCGGCCCGCCAACCGTCATCTCGACGTGGCCGCCCAGCAGGATAGTGATCGCGGGCCCGCCGCCGTTGGTGTGCACCGCGCGCATTTTCAGATTGGCGGCATGCAGAAACATTTCCATCGGCATGTGCAGCGCGCCATAGATGCCGGACGTCGAATACGACATCTGTCCGGATTTTGCCTTGGCGAGCGCAATCAGTTCCTTCAGCGATTTGACCGGCAGCGATGGATGCACGACCAATATAGTCGGGTCCGCCGAAATAAGGGCCAGCGGAGCCAACTGATCGAGCGTGTAGGCGGGCTTGCGGTCGAAGAGCTTGTCCGCTTCGGGTATCACCGAAATGCTCGACAGCGCCATCAGCAGCGTGTAGCCATCGGGCTTGGCGTTCGCGACGAGTGAATTGCCGACCGCGCCGCCGGCGCCGGGACGGTTCGCGATCACCACCGGCTGCTTGAGCACCTTCTCGAGCGCGATCGCCGTTGGCCGGCCGGTCAGATCCGCAACGCCGCCGGGCGGAAACGGCACGATCAGCGTGATCGGCCGCGACGGAAAAGCTTCCTGGGAAAATACCGGAACGCAGGCAAGCGCAAGCAGTGCGCCAAGCAAAGTACGAAGCATGACTCCTCCGGTCTGGTTATGACGGCAAAACCGACTGCGCGATTCTACCGAAATTAACCGGCATGAAGGGCGCGCAGTCGCCTACTCTACGGGATTCTCGAGCGTGCCGATCGGCTCTATCGTGATCGCGACGCGGTCGCCCTTCTGCAGGAATTTCGGGGGATTGAATCCGATCCCGACGCCGGCGCAGGTGCCAGTCGCGATCAGGTCGCCCGGTTCCAGCGTCATCACGCGCGAAAGCGTTTCGATCAGCGTCGGAATATCGAAGATCAGCTGGCTCACCGGCGCATCCTGGCGCACTTCGCCGTTCACGCGCGTCGTGAGCTGCAATTTCGTAACATCGCGCACTTCGTCGGCCGTAACGATGCAGGGCCCCATCGGGCAATAACCGTCGAGACTTTTGCCGAGAAACCATTGCTTGTGCTGGTTCTGCAGCGTGCGCGCCGTCGCATCGTTGACGATCGTGTAGCCGTAAACGTGGTCGAATGCATCTTTCTTCGCGATGCCGCGCCCGCCCGGCCCGATAACGACCGTGAGCTCGCCCTCGTAATCCGTCGAATTCGTGTAGTCGAGATAGCTCGGAATCGGTTCGCCGTGCGCGATCACCGAGTTTGGCCATTTGGTGAAAATGATTGGCAGCTCGGGTATCGCGTCTTTGCCGGCGCTCGCATCGAATCCGCTGTTGTGAAATTCCTTCGCATGGTCGTAGTAATTCTTGCCGACGCACAACACGTTTTTGGCCGGACGCGGAATCGGCGCATGCAGCTTCACGCTGTCGAATGCGAGACGCCCCTCCCCGCTTTTCACCGCTGCCCGCGCACGCTTAAGACCATTCTTCCCGAGCGCGATGAAGCTCGTCATGTCCTTGGGCAGGCGCGACACCGCGGCAAGATCGACGATGGTGGCGGATGCACTGTCGTGCACGCCTATCCGCATGCCGTTCGAATCGGAAAAAGTGACGAGACGCATGGCTTCTCCTAATCCGGCTTGACGCCCGCAACCTTCACCACGTGCGCCCATTTGGCGATGTCGGCATTCAGAAATTTCTCGAACTCGGCCGGCGTCATCGCCATCGGCTCGGCGCCCTGCTCGTTCCAAGCTTTTTTGACGTCGGGCCGCGCGACGATCTTGCCGATTTCGGCATTGAGCCGGTCGACTATGGGTTTGGGCGTGCCAGCCGGCGCCATGATGCCGAGCCAGATCGTCGCCTCGTAATCCTTGACGCCTGCCTCGGATATCGTTGGCACGTCCGGCAATACCGTCGAGCGTTTCGCGCCGGTCGTGCCGAGCGCGCGGACCCGGCCCGCGCGCGCCATCGGCGCCATGGTGGTGATAGCGTCGAGCATGATTTCGACCTGGCCGCTCATGACGCTGGTGCGCGCTTCGCCGCTGCCTTTATGCGGAATGTGCACGATCTGGACGCCCGCCATAGACTTGAACAATTCGCCGGCCATGTGGTACGGCGTGCCGGTACCGGACGATGCATAGTTAAGGCCATTCGGCTTGGCCTTTGCCAGCGCGATCAGCTCTTTGATCGATTTCGCAGGCACCGACGGGTGCACGACAAGCACCAGGTCCGAATAGTTGATCGGCGCGATCGGCACGAAATCCTTCATCAACGCAAAGGGTTTCTTGGGCACGAGCGATTCGTTGACCGTGTGCGTGTTCGACATCAGAAGGAGCGTATAGCCATCGGGCGGCGACTTCGCCACGACATCGGTGCCGATGATCGAACCAGCGCCCGGACGGTCGTCGACGACGAAGGACTGCGCCATCGGCTCCTGCAGTCTTTGCGCGAGATAACGCGCGTAGATATCGGCGGGGCCACCGGCGCCGAACGGCACGATGACCCGTACGGGCTTGCTCGGGTACTGCTGGGCCGGGACTTCGCTCCGATAGAGCGAAAAGAATATGACGGACAATGTCGCCGCCGCGCGTTTTTCGAACTTCATCGCACCCCTCCTTGCCGGAATGGGCGACAGTATCGGGCGCGCCGCCCGCGGGGTCAACCGTCGGCGCCGGACGCGATTACGCCGCGTGCGGCCGCCTGAACAACCATTGAAACTGCTGCTTGAACAGCAAGATCGGCGAGCGCGATCTGGTCTTCGAGCGCTTCGCGCGCGACCGCGGCGTGGCTCGTCGATTCGAGCTGCAAATGCGCATCGACTTCACCCTGCTCGGTCACGAGCCTCAAGCCGGCTTTGCGCGCGAGATGAATCATGATCCGGTTTTCCGCGAGGCAATGCATGAATAAAGTCGTATAGCCGCGCGTCACGGCGCTCAACTTGCCGCGATTGAGCAGCGTGAGTCCGTAACCGTTGCCGCGATGCGCGGGCTCGACGCTCAGGCCGAGCTCGGCATAGTCGTGATTGCGATCGAGCGCGAGGTGCGCCATGCCGATCAACTTCATGTCGCGCCCGAAGATGCCGAAGACCTTATCGTGCGCAAAGTCGATGCTGTGCACGTATTGGTCGAGCGCCGCGTCCATCATGTAAGTGCCGAAGCGCAGCCGGCGGTCTTCGGCGGACAGCGTCTTGAGGTGCCTGAATAGTTCGGGGCGTTGCACCGACGATAATTTCTGGACTCCAGTCAGCATGCCGATCCTATGCCATCGCCACATGATGCACGGGCGTCGTTCTGCGGCTTGCTTCGCTGGCACTTTCCGTGAGCGCGCTATTACTTAGCGATAGATAACAGCCGTATGCCAAGCCGATTACGCTGAACGCTTGTCCCGCCGAAAACAGGAGATCGATCATGTTATTTCCCTTTCCTGATAACGTGATGCTGCGATACATCATTTTTGCCCGATATCGAACCATGCCAAGTCCGACACGCGAATATTATGCAAGTTCTATTCCAAACATATTAAATATATAAATTATGTATTTATGTATTACTTTTGACTAAAAATTTGACCAAAATCGGGCATTCCGCCTGAATATGGTGCATCACAGCACATTTGACCACCTTTGAGCCTGACGACGGTGCGCTGCGTCGAGACTTGCGTAACGGTCGCGGGATGACCTACTGTATGCCGCACTAACGCATGTCTCGCCGCAGCACGTTCCCTCCCTTGACGGATTACCCGGCCGCTTGAATATCCACTCCGCTTTGCCAGAGTCCGGCCGATCTGCGAACTTCGAAACTCGGACGAGCCCATGACCTCCACGATTTTTCAGCGCGGCCTCGCGCGCGTCGTCTCCATCCGTCCGGGCGAAGGCCGCGCGCTCGCGTGGTCGTTCGCGTATTTTTTCTGTCTTCTTGCCGGCTATTACGTGCTGCGGCCGTTGCGCGATGAAATGGGCATCGCCGGCGGAGTAAAAAATCTGCCGTGGCTGTTCACCGCGACCTTTCTCGTGATGCTCGCGGCGGTGCCCCTCTTCGGCGCAATCGTCGCACGCTTGCCGCGCGCCCGCTTCGTCCCGCTCGTCTATCACTTCTTCGTCGCCAACATCGCGATTTTCTGGCTGCTCCTGACCTTCGATTTCGAGAAGCCGCTCGTCGCGCGGATTTTCTTCGTGTGGATCAGCGTGTTTAACCTGTTTGCCGTGTCCGTGTTCTGGTCGTTCATGGCCGATCTGTATGCGAGCGAGCAAGGCAAACGGCTGTTCGGTTTTATCGCAGCCGGCGGGTCCGCGGGTGCGCTGGCGGGTCCGGCGATGACGGTGTGGCTCGCGGTGCCACTCGGGCCGGTCAATCTGCTGATCGTCGCGGCGGTGCTGCTGGAGCTGGCGGTGCTGTGCGCGCACCGCCTTGAAACCGCCGCAACCGACTTGAAAACCACGGCGGTCGACGCCGCAACGGCTCCGCGCGAGGCACGGCCTGCCGAGGCTTTGGGCGGCGGCTGGCTCGACGGCATCATGATGGTGCTGCGCTCACCCTATCTGGGCGGCATCGCCACCTGGGTTTTCCTGCTGTCGCTGGCAGGCACGTTCCTGTACTTCCAGCAGGCGAACATCGTGGCGGCCGCCTCCGACGATCCGGCGGTGCGCACGCGCATATTTGCGACCATCGATCTCGCGATCGGCATCCTGACCATCATCGTGCAATGCCTGGCGACCGGCCGGCTGATCGCGCGTTTTGGCGTCGGCCCGGCGGCGGCTTTTCTGCCGCTGGTGTTCGCGCTCGGTTTCATGGCGCTCGCGTTTTCGCCGGTGCTCGTCGTCGTCATTGCGTTTCAGGCGATCCAGCGGACGGCCAATTTCGCGCTCTCAAATCCGGCCCGCGAGGTGCTGTTTACGGTGGTCGAGCGCACCGAAAAATACAAAGCCAAGAACATCATCGACATCGTGGTTTTCCGCGGCGCCGATGCGGTCAACGGCTGGCTGTTCGCGACGCTGCGCGGCGCCGGGCTCGAATTGACCACGATTTCGCTGACGACCGTGCCGGTCGCGCTCGGCTGGGTAGTGCTGGCAATCGCCCTGGGCCGCGCCCAGGAGCAGCGCGCGCGCGAAATTGCCGCGAGTGCAAGCGCGTCGGGTGCCCGCCGCGGCTGACGCCGGGGCGCGCCATCTGCGCACAGTATGCCCTCCGATGCGGCGTAAAATAGACGCAACCCGATAACCAGATGCAAGGCTCCGCCGCGGTCAGCACGCGGCGAACATATGGCCGGACCACTTTTCAATTCCCGCCGCGCGACTCTGCGAGCGCTCGCCGCCGGCGCCATCATGACCATGACCCATTCCAATTCAAGCAGTGCGGCAGTGCCGCTCATAAAACGCAGCATTCCCCGCAGCGGCGAGCAATTGCCGGTGCTCGGCCTCGGCACTTATATCGTGCTGGACGTGCCGCCGGGCGCGCCCGAGCTCACCGAATTGAAGGAAGTGCTCAAGACCTTCGCCGCGGGCGGCGCCAGGCTCATCGACAGCTCGCCGATGTACGGGCGGGCGGAAGCCGTCGTGGGCGAACTCGTCGCCGCCACCAACCTGCGCGATTCGGTTTTTCTCGCGACCAAAGTGTGGACCAGCGGCCGTGACGCCGGCATCCGGCAGATGCAGGATTCGCTGCGGCTGATGCGCACGCAGCGCATCGATCTCATGCAGGTGCACAACCTGCTCGACCTCGCGACGCATACCAAAACGCTGAACGAATGGAAAGCCGCCGGCACGCTGCGGTACGTCGGCATTACGCATTACCATGCCGGCGCGTATCGCGAGCTGGAAAAACTCCTGAAAACGCGCGAGTATGATTTCGTGCAGTTCAACTATTCGCTCGCCGAACGCGAGGCCGAGCAGCGCCTGCTCGCGGTCGCCGCCGAAACGGGCACCGCAGTCATCATCAACCGGCCGTTCGCGCAAGGCGAGCTGTTCGCCAAAGTCAAAGGCCGCGAAGTGCCGGCGTGGGCGGCGCAATTCGATTGCGACAGCTGGGCGCAGTTTTTCCTCAAGTACATCATTGCGCATCCGGCGGTCACCTGCGTTATCCCCGGCACGGGTAAAGTGCGGCACATGACAGACAATCTCAAGGCCGGTGCCGGCCGCCTGCCCGATGAACGCACGCGCAAACGCATGGTCGAACTGATCCAGAGCTTCTGAATGAAATCGCGCCGCCTGCTTTCCATTCTCGTCCTCGCGCTGGCCGGCGTCGCTCTGGTCGCCGGCTGCAGCGGGCTGCGCCTGGGCTATCAGCAGGCGGACGTCATATTGGGATGGCGCGCCAACACCTACTTCGACCTTGACCGCGACCAGCGGCGCGATTTCTCCGCGCGGCTGGACCGGCTGCTCGCGTGGCATCGCTACGAGCAGTTGCCCGAATACGCGACGTTCCTGACCGCCGCGATCGACAAGGCGGAGCACGGCCTGAAGACCCAGGACATCGCCTGGTTCGTCGACGGCTTTCGCGCGCGCTACAAGATCATCGTAAACCGCGGCGTCGCGGATGCGGCCGAGGTCCTGTCCACGCTGGCGCCGGAACAGATAACAGTGCTGCAAAAGCAGTTCGCGAAAGACAACAAGAAATTTGCCGACGAGCACGAGCTCGAATCCGGCGTCGAAAAACGCAAGCGCGCGCGCCTGAAGAAATCCATCAACCAGATCGAAGATTGGGCGGGCCGCCTGACCCGCGAGCAGGAACACAAAGTCGCCGCGCTGCTCGAACCGATCCCGCTCATCGAGCACCTGCGCTATGAGGATCGCATGCGGCGCCAGCGCGAGTTTGTCGAGCTCCTTAAAACTCGCCAGGCCAAAACCGAGTTTGCGGCCCGCCTGCAATTGTGGCTGCTCGAGTGGGACCGCGGGCGCACGCCGGAATACGACCAGTTGTCCGCCGAGGTCTACACGAAACGCCTGAATTTCTACGTCGCCGTGGACAAGCTGCTCACGCGCGAGCAGCGCACCCACGCGCTCGACCGCCTGCAGAAGTTCGCCGACGACTGCAAGGCGCTGTCGACGCGGGCGCCCGCCCACGGCCAGGCGGATGACGCGGCGCTCGCGGCTATACTTGCGCTATTTCTGAGCGCCGATCATGCCTAATTATTCCAGCGCCATAACCTCGAAACTGCCCGCCGTCGGCACGACGATCTTCACCGTCATGTCGAAGCTCGCGCAGGAACATGACGCGATCAACCTCTCGCAGGGCTTTCCCGATTTCGATTGCGCGCCCCGCCTGCTCGAACTCGTCACGAAGTATTTCAATGCCGGGCTCAATCAATACCCGCCGATGGCCGGCGTGATGGCATTGCGCGAACGGGTGGTGGAAAAGGCCGCGGCGCTGTATGGCGCGACCTACGATCCCGAGCACGAGGCGACCATCGTGCCTGGCGCGACCTACGGGATATTCACGGCGATCACCGCATTCGTCCGCCCGGGCGACGAAGTGGTGCTGTTCGAGCCGACCTATGACAGCTATGCGCCGGCCGTCGAAGTCAACGGCGGGCGGCCGGTTTACGTGCGGCTCCAGTATCCCGACTACAGCATCGACTGGAACGCGGTGCAGCAGGCGATCACGCCCAAAACGCGCATGATCGTGATCAACACGCCCAACAATCCGACGACCAGCGTGTTCTCCGCCGAGGACATGCGCGCGTTCGAAAACATATTGCGCAATACCAACATCATCGTGGTGGCCGACGAAGTTTACGAGCACCTGATTTACGACGGCCACCAGCACCAGAGCGTCGCGCGTTTTCCGGGGCTCGCCGAGCGCAGCTTCGTCGTCTCGTCGTTCGGCAAGACCTACAGCGTCACCGGCTGGAAAATGGGCTACGTGCTGGCGCCCCGCGAGCTGATGAACGAATTCCGCAAAGTGCATCAGTTCAACGTTTTCGTCACCAATGGCCCGCTGCAATACGTGCTGGCCGAATACATGGCGGATCCGTCCGCTTATCTTTCGCTCGCCGCGTTTTATCAGCAGAAGCGCGATTTTTTTCTCGCCGGCCTTGCGGGCTCGCGTTTCAAGGTGCTGCCGTCGCGCGGCACTTTTTTCCAGAACCTTGCGTACGATGCGGTCAGTGACGAGAAAGACACCGACCTGGCCGTGAGGCTCACCAGGGAAAAGGGTCTGGCTGCGATTCCGCTGTCGGTGTTCTATCACGACGGGCACTGCGATAAGGTGCTGCGCTTCTGCTTCGCCAAATCCGAGCAGACGCTCGCGAAAGGCGCCGCGATCCTGCGCGGGCTTTAGCACTTTTTATTTAAGCCAGCTAATTTCGCGCGCGCTCTTCGCGCCGATCACGGTATCTTCCAGCCCGCGCGGCATTTCGGCGCGCGTCTGCCCAACCGGTATCCGGCCGGCCATGATTTCGGCCTTGCTTTGCGGCAACGGCGGGTTGGCATTCGGCTCGGCATAACCGTCGGGAAACAACGGTTGATTGGTGACAGGGTGGTATTTATCGGTGGCGCCGAACGTGTGCAGCAACTCATGCGCGATGACGACCTGGTTGCCGCCGGCCATCTCGTCGCTGGCGAATGCGTTGACTACGCCGATCAAGCCTTCGCGCAGTCCGATCGAATGCGCGAGACTCAGATTCGGCGCCGGCGCGAAATACTTGACGAACATGCGCGCGTGCGCCTTGGGCCCGCTGTAGCCGTCGTTGCGCCACGCCCAGAAGCGCAACTGCAAACTCCAGCTCATGATGGCCAGCACGCCCGCATCGCGCGGCGGTTCGGGCGGCAGCGCATCGACGCGCGGTGCGAGATACACCTCGATCGGCGAGCGCAGCGGCAATCCGTAATTGCGCGCCTGCGCGCGCAGGAAGACGGCCAACGGCTCGAACGCGTCGCGCGGCAGGCCCTGGATATACCGGTCGGCCGCCGCGCTGCGGTCGCCGTTGATCGGATAAATCACCACCCGCACGGGCTCCTTCCATTCCGTCGTGCGGCTGCGCGCGATCCACGCGCCCTGCGCGACCGCGAGCAGCACGAACAACAGCAAGCCGATACGAATCGCGCGCGCCATAAATTTGATTTTGACTGGCCCAATGCAGGCGCAGGATTTAAAATCCCTGCCTGACCGCTTTAATCGAGGAATCCCATGAATCGACGCATTATCACGTCATTTGGCGCAATATTCTGTGCAGTCTGCACGGCATCCGCATTCGGCCAGGCCTATCCGACCAAACCCATTCGCATCGTCGCGCCGTTCGCGCCGGGCGGCGGCACGGACCTGATCGCACGCTTCGCGGCCCAGAAAATGACCGAATCACTCGGTCAGCAAACCGTCGTCGACAATCGTCCCGGCGCCGGCGGCACGCTGGGCGCGGAACTCGGTGCGAAAGCTCCGCCCGACGGCTACACGTTCACGCTGATCGCCGGCAGCTATGCGGTGAATCCGAGTCTCTTCAAGCTCAACTTCGATTCGATCAACGACATCACGCCGATCATTCAGCTCTCGCAAGGGCCGTTTCTCGTTGTCGTGCATCCGTCGCTACCGGTCAAGAACGTGAAGGAACTGGTCGCGCTCGCCAAAGCAAAACCCGGCCAGCTGACGTTTGCGTCGAGCGGCGCCGGCAGCATCACGCAGCTCGCGACCGAGCTCTTCAACGACATGGCTGGCATCAAGATGATTCATATCCCGTACAAAGGCACCGGCCCTGCGCTGACCGACACGATGGCCGGACAGGTCCAGATCCTGTTCGGCAGCGTCGGCGTCACTATTCCCCAGTTGAACAGCGGACGGTTGCGCGCGATTGCAGTGACGACCTTGAAACGCATCGCCGCGCTGCCCGATGTGCCGACGATCGACGAATCGGGGGTCAAAGGTTACAGCGTCGTTCTCTGGCACGGCTTGATCGGCCCGAAGGGCCTACCGCGCCCGATCGTCGACCGCGTCAACGGCGATTTGAACAAAGCGCTGCAGACGAAGGAAATGCAGGACCGCCTCGCGGGTGACGGCGTATCGGCTGCCGGCGGCACGCCCGAACAATTCGCAGCTTTGATCAAGAAAGACATCGAGGTATGGCGCGGTGTCGTGAAGAAAGCCGGCGTCAAAGCGGAGTGACCCGCCGCATCGAAACTGTTCGCGGCCGCCCACGGGCGGCCGCTTTCATTTGCGCGCGGGCGGCTCCGCAAACCGCAGCGTGTGAGTCGCGAGCAGAGTTTCCGCGAGAAAGCACATCAGGGCGAGCACGAAGCTCGAAATGCCCGACAGGAAACTCCACGGCACCAGGCGCTCGCTGTGCGGCACCAGCGTTTCGCCGAGAAAAAGCGTCATGACCGTCGTGCCTATCAGCATCGCGCAGACGACGAGCAAACCGACCGACCAGTTGACGACGCGCCCGCGCAAACGCAGGCGGTTAAGTTCCCAGTAGGCCGCCGCCGGATTGGGGGCCGAGCCCGCCGCAAGCAGATCTTCGATATGGCGCGCGCGATCGATGATGCGCGACAAACGCGTCGCGAGCGCGCCGATCAGCGCGGCCACCGCCGAGAGCATGAACACGGGCGCCACGGCCAGCTGGATGCCGTGCGAGATTGCGGCTGTTTCCATCGTCGTCCTCCCGTGCGCAGCCTGGCATGCGGGCTGAAATACGGTCTGGCTTTAGCGGCGTGCGGCCAGAAAAGTACCGTTACACCGGCGCGTGCCGCAACGGCACGCGTACAGCTTCTTGATCGCCGGCGTGTACTTGTCTTCGATCACCAGGTTGTATTCGTACGCGAGCTCCTCGCCCGCCGCGATATTGCGGATCGCGTGGATGTACAGGCGGTTGTCTTCCTCGACGGGCTCGCAGTTCGGATTGCAGCTGTGATTGATCCAGCGCGCCGAATTGCCGCCGCGATACGCGTCGATCACCATGTCGTTGTCGAGCAGAAACAAAAACGTGTGATTGGTTTCGTCGTCACCGTATAACCGGTCGGCCTCGGGCTCCGTAATCAGCGTGCCCTTGTACTCGATGATGCGCTCGCCTTTGGCGATGGACCGCCCGGCGAATACGCCCTTGCCGTGTATTTCCGAACCGCGCACGACGATGATCGGGCGCTTGCTGGCGGCGGGCTTGCCGGTCTTGACCGGCCTGACTGTTTGACGGGTGTTGCCTAAATTGCGGGTCTGTACGGACATGCGCGGAATTTCCGATCCAAAGGCGCATATTTTAACCAATTGCGATTGCAATTGTGCAATGCAGCGCCCTCAGACTGAAAATAAAAGCACCCCGCGCAGTATCGCTACAGCACGCCGGACAATCCCCCATCGACGTTGATGCAGGTGCCGGTCACGTAGCTTGCCGCGTCGGAAGCAAGGAACGCGATGACGTTCGCGACTTCGCCGGATTCCCCCATGCGCCCGAGCGGCACGGTCTTACCGGTCTGCTTATAGTGGTCCTCGACGCTCAAGCCGCCCTTCGCGGCGCGTCGCTCCTGCTGCATCGACTTGATCTTGCCGACGGCGACCGCGTTGACCAGAATGTTCAGCGGCGCGAGTTCCTTCGAAAGTCCCTTGGTCAGCGCCAATCCCGCGGCACGGCTCACCGTGGTCGGAAATTGCGCGGAGCCGGGTTGCTTCGCCGCGACCATGTTCAGGTTAATGATGCGTCCGCCGCCCTGCTTTTTCATGTGCGGCACCGCGGCGCGCGTGCGTGCGCACCTGCGCCATCACCTTGATCTCGATGTCGTGCGCAAAGTCGGTATCCGCGACCTTGTCGAATGCCGCCTGTCCGGTGCCGCCGGCGTTGTTGACGACCACGTCGATGCGGCCGAACTTCTTGACCGTCTCTTCGATGAAGCGCTCCATGTCTCCCGGCTTGGCGGCATCTGCCACCACCGTCAACACTTCAACGCCAAGCTTGCGGCATTCGGCGGCCTTCTTCTCCATGACCTCGGCGCGGCGCGCGCAGATTGCCAACGTTCCGCCCAGTTCGGCAACGCGCGTCGCCGTCGCACCGCCGATGCCTTCGCTGCCGCCCGTAATTGCCACGACCTTGCCTTTGAGACTCAACTGCATGTCAGCTCCCTTAATAAAAAATAGTGATGAATAATGAGCGATGAGTGATGACCCGATCACTCAATCGCTCGATCTCTTGATCGTTTATTCGGCTTTTATGCCCGCGGCCTTGATGAGCTTGCCGAAGCGCGCGATGTCGTTGCGGATCAGCGTCGCGAACGCTTCCGGGGTGCCGCCGACCAGGTCGAACCCGAGCGTGACCAGTTTGTCGCGCACTTCCGAAGCGGCCAGCGTGCGCGTGATGTCGGCATGCAGTTTGACGATCAGCTCGCGCGGCGTGCCAACCGGGACCAGATAACCGGTCCACGAATCGAAATCGAATCCGGGCACGCCCGCCTCGGCGACGGTCGGCACATCCGGCAGCGTCGCCGAACGCTTGGGACTGCCGATCGCCAGCACGCGCAACCGCCCCGTTTTCATGTAAGGAACTACGTTCGACACGCCCGTAAACATCATGGGCACCTGCCCGCCGAGCACATCGCTGAACGCGGGGCCGAGACCTTTGTATGGCACGTGCACGATGTTGATGCCGGTCTCGACGCGCAGCATCTCCATCGGCAGGTGTTGCGCGCTGCCGGTGCCGCCGGACGCGTAGTTGAGCTGGCCCGGATGCGCCTTGGCGAGCGCGATGAGCTCGCGCACCGATTTCACCGGCAGCGAAGGATGCACGACCAGCACGACGGGTATGGTGGCCGCCAGCGTCACCGGCGCAAAGTCCCTCAATGCATCGTACGGCAGCTTGAGATAGAGGTGTGGATTGACCGCGAGCGTCGAGATATTGCCCAAATACACCGTATAGCCATCGGCCGGCGCCTTGGCCGCGGCTTCGGTGCCTATGATGCCGTTGGCGCCGATGCGGTTATCGATCACGACCTGCTGGCCCCAAGTGTCGCCGAGCTTCTGCCCAACCACGCGCGCGAGCGTGTCGATCGCACTGCCCGCCGTGAACGGAGTAATGACGCGCACCGGCTTCACCGGAAAACTCTGCGCGTGCGTGAGCGCCGCAGCCATCAGCAATACAGCGCCCAGCCCCGTTTTCGTCACGCCCACCCCTGCTCAGGAATATCCGGCGCACATGATAACGCGATTCCGCGCGCTCCCGGCAGACGGCGCCGTCCTGCGGGACGCGCTATCATTCCACCATGATCATCGCGATTCCCGACGATTACCAACTGCTGGCCGCAACGCTCGATTGCTACGCGCAGTTGGCCGGTCATGAGGTCCGGATATTCCAGGGCCCGGCCCGCGATGACGATGAACTCGTGCATCAATTGAACGACGCGGAAGCCGTCGTCCTGATACGCGAGCGCACCACTATTACTTGCGATCTGCTTGCGCGCCTGCCGCGGCTTCGGCACATCGCGCAAACCGGGCGCAGCACCCATCACATCGACGTCGCGGCGTGCACGGCACGCGGCGTCACCGTCAGCACCGGCAACAGCTCGTCGGCGCACACCATCGCCGAATATACGTGGGCCTTGATCCTGGCATCGCGCCGCAACATCTGCGCGCAGGTCGAGACCATGCGCCACGGCGAGTGGCTGCATCAGCTGGGCCTGGGCCTTCACGGCAAAACCCTGGGCATCCACGGGTTCGGCAAAATCGGCAGCCTGGTCGCCAACGCGGGCAAAAGCTTCGGCATGCGCGTCATCACCTGGGGCGGCGATGAATCCCGCCGCCGCGCGCTTGATGCGAGTTGCGAATTCGTGGCGAGCAAGCACGCGCTCTATGCGCAGTCCGACGTGCTGAGCCTCAATTTGCGGCTGTCTGCGCAGACCCGCCATTCAGTGACTGCCGCCGATCTGGGCGCCATGCGGCCCTCTGCCTTGCTCGTCAATACGGCGCGGGCGGAAATTATCGCGCCCGGCGCGCTGGTCGCGGCGCTCCGGCAGGGCCGCCCCGGTTACGCCGCGGTGGACGTCTACGAAAATGAACCGGTGCTGAACGGCGATCATCCACTGTTGAAAATGCCCAACGTATTGTGCACTCCGCACAGCGCGTGGATCGAACAGGCGATGTTCGAATGTTATTTTGGCGAAGCGTTTGTCAATGTCGTCAAGTTTGCGCAGGGCGCGCCGGCAAATCTCGCCAATCCTGAAGCGTTGCACCCTAAGAACGCTGCACATGGGGCTGGGAGCGGATAAAATCGAGGCATCCCGATTCAGGATCCACCCATGCAAAAATTATTCGACGAAGAAACACATTCCGCGTTACAACAATTGATGGACGAAACGATAGAAGCGCTGCAGCTCGCCAAAGTCAGCCCCGACGTCGACGATCTCGGCGCCACTTTCGCGGTCGCCTTGCTCAAGATCGGGCTCGCCACCAGTTTTGCCGAACAGAAATATCCGGGCTTCGCCCGGGATGTCGAGGAAAAACGCCAGCGCGTGCTGAGCGCCCTGATGCCGAAGCACTGAGTCTTACCACCGCTGGGAGAAATTTTGCATAAAGCGCTCGCAGCACTGCTGGTCTTCGGCGCGCCGGCACTCGCCTGCGCACAGGCCTACCCGACGAAACCCGTGCGCATCATAGTGCCATTCGCCGCGGGCAGCACGATCGATATTTTCGGTCGCCTGATCGGGCCCAAGCTGTACGAAGCGCTCGGTCAACCGGTCATCGTCGAGAACCGGCCCGGCGCCGGCGGCATGATCGCGCTCGATCTGGTCGCGAAATCCGCGCCCGATGGCCACACGCTCGTGATCGGCGCGCTCGGGCCGCTCGCGATGAATCCCGCGCTCTATGCAAAGACGCCGTTCGACCCGGTGCAGGATTTTGCCGCGGTCAGCCTGCTCGCGACCGGCCCGGTCGTGATCGTCGTGCATCCGTCGATCCCGGCGCGCAACGTCAAAGAGCTGGTGGAACTCGCGAAGAAGCGGCCCGGACAGCTCAATTTCGGCTCCCCGGGCGTCGGCACCAGCCCTCACCTCACCGGCGAGCTCTTCAAGCTCATCACCAAAACCGACATCGTGCATATCCCGTACAAGGGCAACGCCGAAGCCATCACCGATCTGATCGGCGGCCAGCTGAGCGTCGTCTTCACCGGCGTGCCGCCGGTCGTGCCGCTCGCCAAGGCGGGCAAGGTGCGCCTGCTGGCGACCACCGGCAAACAGCGGCTGACCAACCTCCCCGAAGTGCCTACGATCCGCGAATCTGGCATCGACGGCGCCGACGTGCTCATCTGGTACGGCGTAGTAGTGCCGGCAGCGACGCCCAAAGAGATGATCGCGCGGCTAAACCGTGAAATCGTCAAGGTCATGGCCACGGCCGACACACGCGACAAGTTCTTGCAGCAGGGCGTCGATCCGGCGTCGAGCACGCCAGAGGAATTCGCGCAGTTGATCCGCGAGGAAGTCGCGCGCTGGAGCAAGGTCATCCGCAGCGCGGGGATCAAGCTGGAATAGCGAGAGACGTAAAGCGACAGGCGATAGGAGTAAAATTCTGCCTTGCGATTTCAATCTCTCCGCTCATGAAACTTCCCATCTATCTCGACAATTCCGCCACCACGCCGGTCGATCCGCGGGTCGTCGCCAAAATGCTGCCATGGCTCGCGGACCAGTTCGGCAATCCCGCGAGCAGCTCGCACGCGTTCGGCCACGCAGCGCGCGCGGCGGTCGAAACGGCGCGCGATCAGGTCGCCGCGCTGATCAACGCCGATCCGGGTGAAGTCGTTTGGACGTCCGGTGCGACCGAATCCGACAATCTCGCGATCAAAGGGGCCGCGCTCGCCTGCCGCGACAAGGGCAAGCACCTGATCACGATGCAAACCGAGCACAAGGCAGTGCTCGACACGATGCTCGAGCTCGAGCGCGCCGGCTTTGCCGTCACGTCGCTCGTCCCGGAACCGAACGGCCTGCTCGACCTCGAAAAATTCAAAGCCGCGCTGCGCCCCGACACGACGCTTGCTTCCATCATGCTCGTCAACAACGAGATCGGCGTGATCCAGGACGTGGCGGCGCTCGGCGAAATCTGCCGCGAACGCGGCGTGCTTTTTCACGTGGACGCCGCGCAGGCCACCGGCAAGGTGGCGATCGACCTGCAGAAGCTGAAAATCGATCTGATGTCGCTGACCGCGCATAAGACTTACGGTCCCAAGGGCATCGGCGCGCTGTACGTATCGCGCGACCGCCGCGTGCGCCTCGAGCCGCAAATGCACGGCGGCGGCCACGAACGCGGAATGCGCTCAGGCACGCTCGCAACGCATCAAATCGTCGGCATGGGTGAATGCATGGCGCTCGCCGGCACGGAAATGGCCACCGAGCTGCCGCGATTGCGCGCACTGCGCGATAAGCTCTATCGCGAGCTGGCGGGGTTGGACGAAGTGCAGATCAACGGCGACATGACGAGCCGCATCGTCAACAATCTCAATTTCAGCCTGAAGCTGCCCAACTGCGACCAGATGATCGCGTCGCTGACCGACATCGCGGTGTCTTCGACTTCCGCGTGCTCCTCGGGGGGCGGCGTTTCACACGTGCTGCAGGCGCTCGGCAACGACGCGCAGCTCGCCGGCAACTCGATCCGCATCACGGTCGGGCGCTTCAATACCGAAGAGGAAATCGACTTTGCGCTCGCGTATCTGAAGCGCAAGATCGCCGAGTGCCGCCAGGCGCTCGCCGGGACAAGCTGCTCTGGCCTAGCGCGCTGCTACGCTGGGAGCAGCCGGCGTGTCGTTCAGGAAGCGGTCGATGACTTCAGCGCTCGCAAACTGCTTGATCACGCCCCCATCGGCGAAAACCAGCGTCGGCGTCGAGTCGATGTTGAGCTTGGTAGCTGCTGCCTCGATCTGCTCGAACGGGTTGCTGCAATTCGTGGGTGCCGACGGGCGCAGCGCGCGCAGCATCCAGTCCTCCCACGCCTTGGCCTTGTCGGGCGAGCACCAGACCGATTTCGCGATATTGGTCGAGCCCGGAAACTTAGCCTCGAGCGGAAACGGATAGACGTACAGCGTCACGTTGTTCAGGCGCTCGAACTCGACCTCGAGCTTCTTGCAGAACGGGCACATCGGATCGAGGAAAATCCGCAACTGGCGCTTGCCGTCACCCTTGACCCGCTTGATCGCCATCGTCACCGGCGGCAGCTGCGCCACATTGAGCGCGGTCAGCTTGCGCATGCTCTGCTCGGTCATGTTGCGATTGGTCTTGGTGTCGACCAGCACGCCGTAAATCAGGAAACTGACCTTCTCGTCGGTGTAATGCAGCGACTTGTCGACAAAAATTTCATACAAGCCGCCGTAAGATGTCTTGGTCACGCTCTGCACCTTGGTGCCGAGCTTGGCTTCGACCAGCTTGCGCACGCTGGCTTCGTCGGCCAGCGCCGCGCCGCACGCCATCAACGCAAGGCCCAGCAACATTTTTTTCAGCATTATCGCTCCCGCTTTCCGCCTATAGCCGCGAATTGTAAGGCAATTGCACGGGCGCGAACGCGCCGCTTATCGTGCGCGGTTGACCGCAGGTCGGGATGGCGGGGATAGACCCGGATTAGCGCGTGCCGCTGGACGCTTCCTGGATGCCGACGAAGCTGTAGTCGCAAAAGCCGGGATCGGCGTGCTGCTTGATCTTCTCGTAGACCTTGTCGGGCTCGTTGAGCACCGCGGAATCGAAATGCCGCGAGTTGACGGCGCCGTACATCACGCACGCGCCGCGCTTTTCGTCGAACTCCAGGCACGAATGCACGCTGGTCATCATGTACATGCCCGCGATATTTTCGATGAAGTGTAGCGCCTTGCCGGTCTGAATCACGGTGACTTCGTGCGAGCCTGACATGCGCGTGTAAATCGCCCGCGCCCTGGCATTCTTGACGTCGACGTTCTGAAAATGCACGAGCGAATCGGCCTTGCCTTCGACCATGATCGGACCGCCGGTCGCGGGATCGGTTTCGTAACCTTTGTAGAACGCGCAATGCACGTAGCGCGAGCGGGCGAGATTGGTGAAATCGGTGCGATCGGCCGCGCCGACGTCGGCAGACGCGCCGAGCACGGCGGCCAAGCAGGCAAGACCGGCGAAATGCGCGCTATTCATGATCGAGTGTCCAATCGATACGCCTGAAGCCGATGGCAAACCGAGTGTGCCCGTTTGACCGGACACTGTCTATCGGCTTGACACTCGTACGCGCGCTGGCTACCCTCCAATGGGATTTCAAACTCTGTATAAAGTTCATGGGCTTAACTGCAGTTGAAAAAATCGTCGCGCGCGCCTGCGGCAGACCCGCGGTACACGCCGGCGAGGTGGTCCAGCCCGATCCCGATTTCATCATGGTGCATGACGGCGTCGTACGCGGCGCCAAGCGCGAGCTCGACGCGATCGGCATCGACCGGCTCGCCGCGCCCGACAAGGTCGTGATGGTGACCGACCACGAAGTCATCTACGGCAGCGCGCGCGCCGCCGAGATGGGCGCAATCAATCGAAATGCCGCGAAAGCCTGGGGCGTGAAGAATTTCTTCGACGTCGGCCGCGGCGGCCACGGCCATATCTTCCCGATGGAAACCGGCATGCTGCTGCCGGGCATGTTCTATTTCGACAACGACCGGCACGCGACCAATGCCGGCGCGATCGGGGCGTTCGGCTTTCGCATGGGCATGGAAATCAGCCGCGTGCTCGCCACCGGCACCAACTGGGTCACGGTCCCGCAGTCGGTGCGCCTGACGCTCAAAGGCAAGCTTGCTCCCGGCGTCTACGGCCGCGATCTCGGAATGCACATTGCGCGCCTCCTGCACGAAGGCAAGCTCGACTTCGATCTCGATTACCGCGTGCTCGAATACGCGGGCGACCTCGATCAGTTCGATCTCGCGACGCGCACTGCCCTGTGCAATTCGCCGACGGAGATGCGCGCTTACGGCGTGTTTTTCCCGCCGTCGGAGAAAATCCTCGCGTTCGCCCGCGAGCGTGCGCAGCGTCCGTTCACGCCGGCGTACCCGGACGCCGACGCGGAATACGAAAATGCGGCCACTCTCGATATCGGCACGCTGGAGCCGCAGGTCGCATTGCCGGGCGGCGTGCACCGCGCGGTCGATATTGGCGAAATTTCCGGCCAGGCGGTCGACCATGCGTTCATCGGGTCGTGCGGTTCCGGAATGTATGAGGATTTTGCGATCGCCGCCCGCATTCTGAAGAACAAGCAGGTCGCGCCCAACGTGCGCATGTTCATCGCGCCGGGCTCCGAGCAGTCGACGAAGCGTCTGGCCGCCGACGGGCTCCTGAATATTTTTATCGAAGCCGGCGCGATTCTGCTGCCGGCCGGCTGCGGCCCGTGCAACGACGCCGTAGTCGGACCGCTGCACAGCGGAGAAGTCTCGATCTCGACCGCGGCGAACAACAACGCGGGTCGCTTTGGCGCGAAAGACGCGCAACTGTATCTGGGCAGTCCGGCGACGGTCGCCGCCTCCGCGCTCGCCGGCAAAATCACTGACGCGCGATCCTTACTTACTTCCTGAGACGCAGATAGATTTCCGGCAGCTTGTTCGGCAGGCTGTTGATGTGATCGAGCACGAGGTAATGGCCGCGCCCGAAAATCTGCGGCAGATACTGATTCGCCATCGTGTCGACGGTGATGCAGAACGGATGCACGCCGGCGGCCATCGCTTCTTTCACCGCCATGCGCGTGTCTTCATGCAGGTAGCGCCGGTCGCCGCCGTCGTCGTAGTCTTCGGGGCGGCCGTCGGACAGGATCAGCAATAAGCGCCGTCGGCTTTCCACGCCGTTGAAGCGCGCCGTCGCATGCCGGATCGCAGCACCCATGCGCGTCGCGAGCCGGCCCGAGATGCCGCCGATGACGGCCTTGATCGGCGTCGTCAGCGGCTCGTCGAAATCCTTGATCGTGTAGTAGCTAACGTTGTCGCGATACTTCGAGCAGAAACCGGCGATTGAATACGCGTCGCCGACTTCCTCCATGCTTTCCGCGAACAGCAGCACGCCGGCGCGCACGCGGTCGACCAGCCGCCCGCCGCCCTCCGGCAGATGCTGCATGATCGACGTCGACATATCGGCCAGCAGCGTGACCGACACGTCGCGCTGCTTGATTTCGCGCCGGCGGTAAATCGCAGGCTGCGGCGACATGCCCGCACGTTGTTCCGATACGTAAGTCACCGCGGCGTTGAGGTCGATGTCGTCGCCGTCGAACTGCCGCACCTTGGGCGCGAGCCGCGTGGGCTTCTGCGACTGGATCGCTTTCTTCAGGCGTTTTAACGCCAGCGCGTACTGGTTCATCAGGCGGTTGGCTTCGGCGAGGTTCGATTCCGCGAGCGGCTTTTCCTGCACCCAGCTCCAGTTGCGCTTGTAGCGGCCTTCGCGGTAATCCCACTCGGGATAGGGCTTGCCCTTGTCGCTCGACCCGCCGCCCTGCTCTTGCGTCTGTGTTTTCTGCAGCGACATCTTGCTCGAGCCGGCGCTCTGGCCGTCGCTCGCGACCATTTTCTCGCGCTCGCCGCTCTGCTCGCCGCCGGTCTCGGCGTTCTGCTCATCTTCGTTCTCGCCCTGGTCGCCGTCTTCGCTTTCCTGCTTTTCGCCGTCGGCGCCGGCCTGCGTCTGTTGCGGCTGCTCCTGCTCGGTCTGCGCATGAGCGGAGCGCGCGGCATTGGGCGCGCGGCCCGGCAGATACGCGCCCTGATATATCTCCTGGTCGATGACCGGCGCAAGCGTCGTTTCTTTGTAGAGCTCGTTCGCAATCCTGAACGAGTCGGCGATGGTCGCACGCGGTTCGAGCAGGCCGCGCAGCCGCGCATCCAGCGTCGATGGTTGACCGCGGACAATCGCGAGCGCGCCCTCGACCATGGCCAATGCGAAATCGTAATACGGCAGCGCCTCGGGCGGACGCAGCCGGTGCGAGACGCCGGTAGCATAGAGTCGCGCGAGGTAGTTCGGCACGCGCTGCTGCACGCGCGCATCGACGCGCAGATCTTCGCAGGCGTCGAATATCAGCTGGAAGCGCGGCACGTCGTCGCCGTAGCGCGCGAACAACGGCGCCCATGCGATCTGCCCCGACTTTGGCAGCTCCGCGCCGACCTCGCGGAATATCTGCTCGAGCGCGGCGCGGTCGAAGCTGCCGAACAGCTGGCGCCCCGCTGCGTGCAATACAGCAAGAATTGCTTCGTCGCGATCCGGCATGACCGCAGGCACGAACACACTGCGGCCGTCCGATTCGACGAACGGCCGGCCCTTGTCCGGCGACCACGTGCTTTCCTTCAATTCGAACGGGCGCTCGAACCAGACGTTGAGCAGCAGTGTCAGCAGCCGGTTGCGCTCGTTCATGCGGAAACCCGGCAGGTGATCGAGCAACACCGACAGGCTTTCTTCGCTTTCTAGCCGGAAGTACGCTTCGCCGCGCGCACGGCCCGATTGCATGATGTCAGCGCCGCGCAACGCCCACGGCAGCACCGCCTGCGCGCCGAGCAGGTTGCGCACGCGAATCGCGCCGCCGAGATAAGTCGCGAGCATCAGCTTGCGCGTCTCGAAAAGCTCGTCCATCGGCTCGCACAGCTGCTCGATGCCGGTGATGCCCTGGCGGCACGCGAGATCGAGCACCGGCATCGCGAAATAAGCGCGCCCGCTGTCGCTGTGCCGCGCGTACCACATGAAGCCGATTTCCGCCCAACGCCGCTCGCCTGCGTGGCCCAGCGTGCCGAACGCGCGCGGCAGATTCTTCATGTAGCCTTCGACGGCGGCCGCCGGCCCCGGCCAATGCAGAAATTCCAGCGCCTGCTGCGTCCACGGCAGCACCGTTTCGGAGATTTTTTCGGCCTCGCGGCTGCCGCGCACGAACGCCTTGCCGGCTTCGCGATCGTGCTGAAACAGCCGCTTGACCGCGTCGAGCCAGACGAGCGCGACGTCGTCGCCATGGTGCCGCAATGCCGGCAGCGCATCGGCGACTTCGCGATGGGCGACAAAGGAGAGCGCGCTTAATTCGAGGAGCGCGTGCTCGATAGCGGCTGGCGATGAAACGGGCATGATGGCTGGTGATGCAGCGGCGGCCGCGCGAGCGGCCGCGAGGTTCAGGCGAAGTGCGCTTTGACGATTTCCATCAGCGCATCGGCGAGCTCGATGTCGTCGGTGAGCGGATTGACCATCGCCACCTGGCACGCATTGACCGGGTCGAGCCCCGCGTTGATCATGTTGGCCGCGTACACCAGCGCGCGCGTCGACGTCGCCTCTTCAAGGCCGTGGTCTTTCAGCAGCCGGCCCTTGCGCCCGGTCGCGACGAGCTTCGCGGCGAGTTCGGCATCGATGCCCGGCACCTCGTTGACCACGATTTTGCGCTCGACGTCTTCCGCCGGAAAATCGAAATTGATCGCGATGAAGCGCTGCTTGGTCGACGGCTTCAGGTCCTTCAGCACCGTCTGATAGCCGGGGTTGTACGAGATCACGAGCAGAAAATCTTCGTGCGCGTCGATTTCCTGGCCCTTCTTTTCGATCGTGAGCCGGCGCCGGTGATCGGTCAGCGAGTGAATCACGACCGTCGAATCGGTGCGCGCCTCGACGATTTCGTCGAGGTAGCAAATCGCGCCGGCCTTCACCGCGCGCGTCAGCGGCCCGTCCTGCCACACCGTCGAGCTGCCTTCGAGCAGGAAGCGGCCGACGAGATCGGAGCTCGTCAGGTCTTCGTGGCATGACACGGTCACCAGCGGACGCTTGAGCGTAAACGCCATGTGCTCGAGGAACCGCGTCTTGCCGCAGCCCGTCGGGCCTTTCAACATGACCGGCAGGCGCTTGCGGTAGGCCGCCTCGAAAATTGCCACTTCATTGCCCTGCGGCTCGTAGTACGGCGCGATATCGCTGGCTCTGGGCTGCTGGATGATGTCGTGTTCCACGCCGCGCAGGCGGGTTGCTGCTGTCTTCATTCAATAATCCTTGGCTGGGAGGTCGGGGCTCGCCATAAAACGACCCGCTCAAGGCATATTCTATCAGCGGTTGAGGATTGAGGATTGAGGTTCAAGGATTGAGAAAATGCTTTAGCCCCTCAATCCTCGCTCCTAAAGCACTACCGGCCCGTCCGGCAGTTCGTTGGGGTTCTCGCCGAGCGGCGGGAAGTGGCGCGCCAGCAATGCGGTAATTTCACCGATGGCAGTCACTGCGCCCGCCTGGAAGCGGTCCGCCTTGAACGCGTCTTCCATGCGGCGGCAGATCGCGTCCCATTCGGACTGCGCCACTTTCGCGCTGATGCCGCGGTCGGCGACGATCTCGATGCGGCGGTCGACGAGCTGCACGTAGATCAGCACGCCGCTGTTGTGCGCGGTATCCCACACATTCAGGGCGCCGAACATTTCCTGCGCGCGCTGGCGCGCAGTCTGACCGCGCCACAGCGGGAGCGGATGCAATCCTGCTTCGACCGCGAATCGCAATTCGCCATCGTGCGACTTTTCGGATGCGGCGATCGACGCCTCGATCGCATCGAGCGTACGCCGCGGAAAAGCGCGGTTGACGATCCAGTGCGGTGCGATCAAATGCTTGAGGAGGCGCCCGATGTCCATGTCACCAGCTTCCCGAAGAACCACCGCCGCCGGAACTGCCGCCGCCGCCGCTGAAACCACCACCGCCGCTGAAGCCGCCGCCGCTGCTGAACCCGCCGCCGCCGAGTCCACCGCCACCGAAGCCGCCGCCGCCCCAACCGCCGCGACCACCCATCAGCATCAGAATAAACGCAATCACTGCCGCAATGATGCCGAGCGCTACCGTGCCGCCGATCACCCAGGCGAGACCGCCGGCTATGGTGCTGACAATGCCGGCGCCGAGGAAGCGCCCAAATATTGCGCGCAAAAAAGTACCGAACACGAAGATCAGCAGAAAGCCGAAGCCGATTATCGATTCAAAATTGTCGAAGCCGAACGCACGCTCGCTCGATTGCGCCCGCGGCTTGGGCGGCGGCAGCGGCTCGCCGTCAATGACCTTGATCATGCGATCGACCCCGGCCGTGATGCCGCCGTAGAAATCGCCCTGCTTGAAGAGCGGCGTGATGTCGTCGGCTATGATGCGCTTGGCGGTCGCATCGTTGAGCACGCCCTCGAGCCCGTAACCCACTTCGATGCGCAGCTTGCGGTCGTTTTTCGCGATCAGCAGCAGCGCACCGTCGTCGACGCCCTTGCGGCCGAGCTTCCACTTTTCTTCGACGCGAACCGCGTACTCCTCGACCGATTCCGGCTGCGTGGTCGGCACGAGCAGCACCGCTATCTGGCTGCCCTTGCGCTGCTCAAAGGCGGCGAGCGTTTGTTCGAGCGTTGCCTGCTGCTGGGCGGACAGCGTGCCAGTCAGGTCGGTGACGCGCGCCTTGAGCGGCGGCACCGCGACATCCGCCAGAGCGAATGCCGCGGTGAACAGCGCAACAGCGAGCAGGACCCGCGACCACGCGAGTGTGAACGCGTCCCGCGTCATGAACTTACTTGCTGTACTCGCTCGGCGGGCTCGGCGGTATCGCGGGCTTCGCGGGCGCAGGCGCCGGCGACGTGCCGAAATCGACCTTCGGCGCGCTCGAAATTTCTTTTTCGTTGTCGACCGTGAATTGCGCTTTCGGCTTGTAGCCGAAAACCATCGCCGTCAGGTTTTGCGGGAACGAGCGCACGGTCACGTTGAATTCCTGCACCGCCTTGATATAGCGGTTGCGCGCGACGGCGATGCGATTTTCGGTGCCCTCGAGTTGCGCCTGCAGGTCGCGGAAGTTCTGGTCGGACTTCAGTTGCGGGTAGGCTTCGGCGACGACAAGCAAGCGCGACAGCGCGGACGTCAGTTCGCCCTGGGCCTGCTGGAATTTCTGGAATGCGCCCGGATCGTTCACGAGCTCGGGAGTCGGCTGGATGCTGCCGACCTTCGCGCGCGCGTTGGTCACGCCGAGCAGCACGTCTTTCTCCTGCTGGGCGAAACCCTTGACGGTGTTCACGAGATTGGGCACGAGATCCGCGCGGCGCTGGTACTGGTTGACGACCTCGGACCAGGCGGCCTTGACCTGCTCGTCGGACGATTGCAGCGTGTTGTAGCCGCAGCCGCCGAGACCCAGCGTCACCACCAGTAACCAAGCCGTAACTAAAAATCGTTTCATTGCGTTTTCCTCCTAAGAGTGCCGTGAGAGCGCGGCGGAGCCTAAATGGGGACTCATTTGCCGCTTTGCAAGCCTTGCATCGTTTCTACCGCGAAACACAGGTCCACCCACGCTTTCGCCTTTTCCGGGAGGCTGCGCAGCAAATACGCCGGATGATAGGTGACGATCAGCGGAATGCCCCGATATTGATGGATTTTGCCACGCATGCTCGCCACGGCGGCATCGCGCTTCAGCAGGTTCACCGCCGCCACTTTGCCGAGCGCGACGATCAATTTGGGCTTGATCAGCGCGATCTGGCGATGCAGGTAAGGCTCGCATTGCGCCGCTTCGCCGGGCTCCGGATTGCGATTGCCGGGTGGACGGCATTTGACCACGTTGGCGATGTAAACGTTGTGCCCGCGCTTGAGTTTTATCGCGCCGAGCATGTTGTCGAGGAGCTTGCCGGCTTGTCCGACGAATGGCTCGCCCTTGGCATCTTCCTCCGCGCCCGGGCCTTCGCCGACGAACAGCCAGTCGGCGGCTTCATCGCCGACGCCGAACACCGTCTTGTTGCGGCCCTTGTGCAGCGGGCATGCCACGCAGCCCGCGACGCTTTCTCGCAGTTGCGGCCAATCGAGGGTCGCGATTTGCAGCGCACGCGCATCGAGCGGCGGCACCTTGGGCAGGCCGCGAACAGTGACCGGCTCGGACGCTTGCAACGTCGGGGCGGTGGCGGGAACGGCGTCGGCGGCCGGCAATCCGGGCGCAGGCTCGCGCAAGCGCCACGTCGGCGCGAGGCCGAGTTCCCTGAGAATTTCGTCGCGCGTCGCGCTCACTTGAGGTCCATGTGCATCACTATCGCATCTTCGCGGCCGGCGCGCGCCGGATAATAGCCGCGCCGGATCGCGATTTCAATGAACCCCGCGTCCGCATACAAGCCCAGGCCTGCCACATTGGTCGGCCTGACTTCCAGAAACATCCTGCCCGCCGCAAAATCGCGCGCGACTTTAAGCATGAATTGCAGCAATTCACGCCCGCGGCCGCGCCGCTGCCACGGTTCGGCAATGGTGAGATTCAACAGATGCGCTTCGCCGGCCGCCACCATCATCACGCTGTAGCCGATGATGTCGCCGCCGGCCTCCATGACCCAGCAGTGGTATCCCTCGCGCAACGAATCCTTGAAATTGCCGCGCGTCCAGGGATGGGGATAGACCGCATTTTCGATCGCCATGACGGGCTCGAGATCGTGCTCGAGCATGCGGCGGTAGCGCGGGAGTGTGTTGAGCTGCGCGCTCACCTCTTCCTCCAGGTAGTCGCGAGGGCTCCGCTCATCGCTCGTTCACCTTTAGCGCGACTTTGTTGCGCACGTATAACGGCAACGCATCTTCGGCGGCGACCGTCTCGCCGCGCGAGAATTGCCGCGCCGCCAGCACCGCGATTTCGCGCGCGTGCGGAATCACGCCGTCAATCACGCGCGCAACCGTACCTGAGTAGCGCGCCATCAGCTCATCGCGGAAAACCGACAAAGCCGCTGCCGCAGCCTACCCATTCACCCGCAGGCAATTCGGGCACCGCAGCGGGCTTGTACAAGCCGGGCGCATGCACCTCGAACCAGGCGTCGCCGCGGCGCTCGTACGCAGCGTGATAGACCTCGCCCATGCGTGCATCGAGACAGCAAACTGCGCGGGGCGCGCCGGCTGCTTCCGCCAGCGCCATCAGGGTGCCGATCGCGGCCACCGGCACATCGATACCGAACGCGATGCCCTGCGCGACCCCGCACGCGATGCGTACGCCGGTAAACGCGCCGGGGCCCGAGCCGAATGCAACCCCGTCGAGGTCGCGCGTGGCGAGCTGATTGGAGGCAAGCAGCGCATCCACCATCGGCAGCAGCAATTCCGAATTGCGCTGGCCCGCGACCACTTCGCGTGCGTCGACCTTGCCCTCCAGCCATAGTGCGGCGGAGCAGATTTCGGTCGACGTTTCGAGCGCAAGAATGTTCAAGGCACAAAAATGCGGGCGGCAAAAGCGAATTCTACCCACTCCGCAGCCGGCTGCGCGGAAATGCCGTGCGGTATACTGCGCCGCCATGCTTCGCCGAGATTTTCGAAGTCCGGATCGACATGATTTCCGTTCCCATTTTTCATACCGCTAAATCCGCTTTCAAAATACTGGCAGCCGCCGCCGTCATGGCGGGGTGGGCGGCCGACGCGTCCGCGCAGGCGTATCCGGCACGACCGGTCACCGTGGTGGTCCCGGCGCCGGCCGGCGGGCCGACCGACATCGTCGGCCGGCTGGTTGCGCAAATGCTGACCGAAACTCTGGGCCAGGTCATCGTCGTCGACAACCGCACCGGCGCGGGGCTGACGATCGGCACCACTTACGCGGCAAAAGCAAAACCCGACGGCTACACGCTGACGATCGCGAGCCCGAGTTCGCATTCGATCGCGCCCGGCCTTTATCCCAATCTCGGCTACGACCCGATCAAGGATTTTGAGCCGATCACTTTGCTGGTCACTTCCCCCACCGTGCTGGTCATCCACCCGTCGCTGCCGGCAAAATCGCTCAAAGAGTTCATCGCGTTCGCGCGCGCGCGACCGGGCCAGCTCAACTATGGCTCGGGCGGCAACGGCACGACCTCGCATCTCACCGCCGAATTGTTCAAGACCATGGCCAAGGTCAACATCCAGCACATCCCGTACAAGGGCAGCGCGCCCGCCAGCACGGACCTGCTCGGCGGCCAGTTGCAAATGATGTTTCACGGGCTGCATCTGACGCTGCCGTACATCACGACCAACCGGCTGCGCGCGCTCGGCGTCACCAGCCCGCAGCGCTCGGCGATGGCGCCGCAGCTGCCCACGCTCGACGAATCCGGCCTGCCCGGTTTCAAAGTCAACGCCTGGTACGGCGTCATGGCGCCGGCGGGCACACCGAAAGCGATCATCGAGCAGGTCAATGCCGCCCTGCTCAGGAATCTCAACGCGCCGGGCATGAAGCAACGCCTCGCCAATCAAGGCATGGTGGCAGTCGGCAGCACACCCGACGAACTTGCCGTCGTCGTCCGGGAAGAATTGCAAGTGTGGTCCCGGGTCATCAAGGAATCGGGCGCGAAGATAGATTGAACTGTCGCAAGCCCGCAGCGGCTGGCATGTGTTGCTATCATTGCGGCTGTACCCCTTCCACGCCACACGAGTCGCCATGAAAATTGCCGAAGTCAAAGCTTTTGCTCTGTCGTTCAAGCTTGAGAACGCGCCGCGCCGCGGCACCGGCCAGCCGATCAAGAAGGACATGGTGGTCGTGCGGGTGCGCACGACCGACGGCATTACCGGCTACGGCGAATCGCACCACGCGCTCGCGCCCACGGTCGTCGCCGACATCGTCAATCACAATCTCGCACCGATCGTCGTCGGCGCCAACGCGCTGGAAGTCGAGGATATCTGGCAGAAGGTCTACACCAAGCAGGCGCAGACCCATGGGCCCGGCTGGTCTCTCTACAAAGCGCTCAGCGGCGTCGACATGGCACTATGGGACGTGCGCGGTAAGGCGTTAGGACAGCCGGTCTACCGGCTGCTCGGCGGCTCGCGCAAGAAGATCCGTGCTTATGCAGGCGGCGTATGTCTCGGCTTCCAGCCGCCGCCCAAGCTGCTCGAGGAAGCGCAGAGCTTCGTGGCCAAAGGCTACACCGCCCTCAAGCTGCGCCTGGGCGACAGTGTCGAACGCGACGTCGAGCGCGTGCGTCATGTGCGTGCCGCGCTCGGCGACAAAATCGACATCATGGTCGACGTCAATACGCGTTATTCGTTTCTCGATTTACAGCGGGCCCTGCCTGCCCTCGAGGAATGCCGGGTGTTCTGGCTCGAAGAGCCTTTCACTCCTGACAGCATCGCCGATTACACGTACTTCAACCAACGCACCCTGATACCACTTGCCGGTGGCGAGAACCATTTCACGCGGTTCGAAGCGCGCGAACTGCTCGAAGCCCGCGCCGTCGACATCATCCAGCCCGACCCCTGCAAGGCAGGCGGCATCACCGAGTGCAAGAAAATCGCCGATCTCGCGTCCGCCTTCAAACGCCCGTTCGCGCCGCACACCGGCATGAGTGCGATTGACGCCACCGCGTGTGTCCATCTGCTGTGTGCCGCCTCCAATGCGCTGATCTACGAAGGCGACTGCGCCGCATACAATCCGTTTCGCGACGAACTGTGCCGCGGCGCGGCGCAAGTTGTCGACGGTTATATCGAACCGTCGGACGCGCCCGGCCTCGGTCTCGAAGTCGACGAGTCGCTGTTTACGCGTTTCCCCGGCATACCCGGCCCCTGTTATATTTGAATCCCTGCGCGCGGCACACGGCCGTTGCCTTCCCTCTTCACCCTTTACTCCCCACAGAAAAAAACCCATGCGCGAATATAAAATTGCCGCCATTCCCGGCGACGGCATCGGCACCGAAGTCATCGCCGCCGGCCTGCAGGCACTGCAAGTGCTGGCCGGACGCGATCGCGGCTTCAAGCTCACGGTCGAGCACTTCCCGTGGAGCAGCGACTACTACAAGAAGCACGGCTATTACATTCCCGAAGGCGGCCTGGCAAAGCTCAAAACATTCGACGCGATTTTTTTCGGCGCGGTCGGCGCGCCCGACGTGCCCGATCACGTGTCGCTGTGGGGTTTGCGGCTGCCGATCTGCCAGGGCTTCGATCAATACGCGAACGTGCGTCCCGCGCGCGTGCTGCCGGGCGTTACGAGCCCGCTCGTCGGCGGCGAGCGCATCGACTGGGTGATCATCCGCGAAAACTCCGAAGGCGAATATTCCGGCAGCGGCGGCCGCGTGCATACCGGCCTGCCCGAGGAAGTCGCGACTGAAACTTCGGTCTTCACGCGCAACGGCGTCGAGCGCATCCATCGTTTCGCATTCGAGCTGGCGGCCAAGCGCCCGCGCAAGCACCTGACGCTCGTCACCAAGTCCAACGCGCAGCGCCACGGCATGGTGATGTGGGACCAGATCTTCTATGAAGTCGCGAAAAACTATCCGCAGGTCGAAACGCAGCGCGTGCTCGTCGACGCGATCACCACGCAAATGGTGCTGAAGCCCTACCTGCTCGACACCTTCGTCGCGACCAACCTGCACGCGGACATATTGTCGGATCTTGCCGCCGCGCTGTCCGGCAGCCTGGGCATCGCACCGACCGCCAACCTGAACCCCGAACGCACGTTTCCGTCGATGTTCGAGCCCATCCACGGCTCCGCGTTCGACATCACCGGCAAAGGCATCGCGAACCCGATCGCGACATTCTGGACCGCGTCGATGATGCTCGAGCATCTCGGCGAAAAAGAAGCTTCTGTACGCATGATGAAAGCGATCGAGGCCGTCACCGCGAAGAAAATCCACACCCCCGACCTGGGCGGAGAAGCGACGACCGAGATCGTCACCTCCGCGGTCTGCGACGCGCTTTAAAAGGCGTCGCACTTCGCATGCGTTGCTGTCATGCAATGCATGTCGGATTGTCGGTTGTAATCGGTCCCGATTGAGCGAACAATCCCCGGTTTCGATCAAGTGACCAGGGTACTCATGCTTAGAACCCATCAGAAGTTGGGCATTCAGGCGATTCGAGCCACCGTCCGGAATGACGGCAGTGGAGTTCGCACGTGAACGCCCCCGTGCGCTCGCTGACCGCGATACTCGTCTGCGGCAGCGTCATCGTGATGATCGCGATGGGCGTACGCCACGGCCTCGGACTGTTCCTGGGCCCGATGTCGACCGATCTCGGCTGGAACCGCGAAGTCTTTTCGCTGGCGATCGCCTTGCAGAATCTTTTTTGGGGCGCGGCTCAGCCGCTAGCCGGCGGGCTCGCCGACCGCTACGGCGCGCCGCGCGTGATCGTCGGCGGCGCGCTGATGTACGCGGCGGGTCTTGCGCTGATGACAGTGTCGGCGGTGCCGATCGCCTTCAGTCTCACGGCCGGTGTGTTGATCGGCCTCGCCCTGTCGGGCGTTACTTACAGTGTCATCTACGGCGTGGTCGGTCGCAGCTTTCCGGAACACAAGCGGTCGCAGGCGATGGGCTACATCGCCGCCGCCGGTTCGTTCGGCCAGTTTCTGACAGTTCCGCTCGAGCAATGGCTGATCGGCGGCATGGGCTGGAGCAAGGCGCTGCTCGTGCTGGGCTTGATTGCGCTGGTCATGGCGCCGATGGCGCTGGGTTTGCGCGAACCGAAGCGCGTGCTCGTGGCCGGCACCCAGACCATCCGCGAGGCGCTTGACGAAGCGTTCCACAACGGCAGTTTCTGGCTGTTGACCGCCGGCTATTTCGTGTGCGGCTTCCAGGTGGTGTTCATCGCGATCCACCTGCCCGCCTATCTCAAGGACTACGGCCTCGGCCCGAACGTCGCCGTAACCGCACTCGCGCTGATCGGGCTCTTCAATATCATCGGCACCTGGGCTGCGGGCTCTCTTGGCGCGCGCCTGCCCAAGAAATATTTGCTGACCGGCATTTATGCGACGCGCAGCCTCGTGATTGCGCTGTTCCTGCTAGCGCCACTGTCGCCGCTGTCGGTCTATTTGTTTGCAAGCACGATGGGACTTTTGTGGCTGTCGACCATACCGCTGACGAACGGGATCGTCGGTGTGGTGTTCGGCGTGCGCTATCTCGCGATGCTCGGCGGCTTCGTGTTTTTTTCGCACCAGATCGGCAGCTTTTTCGGCGTCTGGCTGGGCGGCGTCATCTACGACCGCACCGGCAACTATAATGCGGTATGGATGATCGCTATTGCGCTCGGCATTTTCGCCGCCTTAATCAACCTGCCGATCCGCGAGAAACCGCTCGCGCGTCTCGCCACCGCCTGAACCCGTCATTCCGGCACGCGCCGGAATTCAGCAGGCTTTTAGTCGGGCTCGCAGCATGGCTCTTGCTGTGCTGCTGCACACCGTCGGTTGCGCAGACCGTTCCCCTCTATGGATCGACCGTAGCGCGCTTCGCCACGGCCGAGGAAAGCCGGCTTCGACTCGGCACCCGCGACGCGTTCGTGGCCGCGCTGAGCGAATACGATCGGGCGGCGCGTACCGGCAAACGCGGACCTGTTTCGGAAGCGGAATTTCTGTCGTTCGCCGCCGGCCAGGCGCTCGACTGGCCGCCCGCGGAAGTTGCGAAGCTCACCGCGTCGATCGCGAAAATCAGCGCACTCCTTAAGCCGCTGCAACTGCCGCTGCCCAGGGAAGTGTGGTTCGTGAAGTCGACCGGACGGGAAGAAGCCGAAACCGCGTACACGCGCGGCAACGCCGTGATTATTCCGCAGCAGTACATCGACGTGCCGGCCGAAGAACTGGACCGCATCATCCTCCACGAAATTTTTCACGTGCTCTCGCGCAACGCGCCCGAGCGCAGAAACGCGCTCTATGCGATCGTCGGCTATCGCGATTGCGGGCCGCTGAAGTGGCCGCCCGAACTCGCCGCGCGCCGCATCACCAATCCCGACGCGCCGGACGATCGCTACTGCATCACGCTGCAGCGCGGTGGCGCGCCGCTCACGTTCTATCCCGTGCTGTTCGCCAAAGAAGAAGTATTCGACCCTGCGCTGCCCGGCACTTACCTCGAACGCCTGCAATTCAAGCTGCTGGCGGTGATGGGCGCCGGCACCAACTGGATACCCGGCCGCGCCGGCGATGCGCTGGTGATGCTCGACGCCGCCAACGTGCCGGAATATTTCACCGCGATCGGGCTCAACACGCGTTACATCATCCACCCCGAAGAAATCCTCGCCGACAATTTCATCCTGCTCGTGCGCGGCGAGCGCAACGTGCGCACGCCGCGCATCATCGACGAACTGCGCAAGGCGCTGGCACCGAACTAAGTCATGCCACGCTCGCCGGATTGCGCTGGCGGCCACCGCGGCGTAACGTACAAGAAATGAAAATCACTCCTCTGGTCATGGCGCGTCAGCTGTGCGCAGCGTTGCTTGGCACTGCAATGCTCGTGCTCGCTTGCCTGCGCAACGAATGCGGAGGTCGTCGACCACGCTTTCAGCTTCGACATGCGCTACGACGGCCAGGACGCGGAGGTGCTGGACTATCGCTATGGGGCTTCGAAGCTGCCGGTGCGCGCGCCGGAAGCAGCCGTCAGCGAAGGCAAGCCTTTATATCAGACCAACGTCCACGGTCCGATGCTGCGCGGCGATTCCCTGTATGTGAAGTGGCGTGACAAGGCCAGCGGAAAAGTCTACGAGGATACGGTCGACCTGCGTAACCGCCTGCCGGCGAATATGACCGATAAGCGCATACACTTCATGACCAGGGGCTCCCAGTTGTACGTATATCTGATTTCGCCCGTGCCCAAATCCGCGAACAGCGCGGCCGGTGGCCCGCGCATGTACCGTGACCTGGAAACAGCCCTGATTTATCCGGATAGACCGCAGTCGTAATTCGAGCGAGGAGATTGCCGTGACACTGTCTTTAACGTTAAACCCGGGCCTGCAACAAGGCATTCTGAATACCGCGCAACAACAGGTACGCGCCATAGCCAACGCCGCCCGCCCCGGCGCGATTTCGAGCGCTGACCAGTTCGTATTTTTCGCCGCATTCGACGGCACCAACAACGAACTGGAGACGGTCGGCCATGCGCAAAACACCAACGTTGCGCAATTGTTCCTGCAGGCGCACGCGGCCGCAGAGGCGACTCCGAATTTGCAGGCGAATTATTATCCCGGCCCCGGCACCAAAGGCACCTTGAGGAAATCCGACTGGCTGAACGACCGGGTGACCAAGCAGGTTAAAGTCGCCGCGAATAAGGCCTATGAAGACTTTGCCCGGCAAGCGTCGGCCTGGCTCGAGGAAAATCCCGGCGGAACGGTCGCCGTTGCCATCACTTCGTTCAGCCGCGGTGTCGCATCGGCGGCGATTTTCACGCAGTTACTCAATGAAAAAGGCCTGATCGATCCGGTGGCACCGAACGAAGTCCTGATCCCGCCCGGAGAGGTCAAGGTTGCGGCCGGCGTGCTGTTCGATCCAGTGGCAACCGGCGTGGAAGTCAATGTCGCTTTTGCGCCCAATGTAAGCAACGTCGTCAATATCATTGCGCAGGACGAATACCGCGAGCTGTTCATGGCGGTAAATTACTCGTCCCACCCGGCGATCACCACGGTCGCGATGCTGGGCAACCACTGCGATATTGGCGGCGGCTACGACAACGGTATCGCTGCGTTGACGCTGGAAGCGGCGACGGCTTTTTTCCGCAATTCGGGGCTTGCGATCGGCCCGGTGGCCGCCAATCGCCGGTTCGAGGGAGTTGATTCCATAGCCATCCATTCCGAAGAGTTCGACGACCGGGGACGGCGAAAATGGGATGTTTACGCCGAGTTCTTGTCACAGTTCATCGAGGACCCGAGCCCGCGCGTCTTTGATAAAGACATCGACGTAAAACTGCTTTAGCGATTCGAGCCGTCAATTCCGACGACGTATTCAGCCTGGCTGAATCGTTGAAGACTTGCAGGCTATCGCTTCAAGTGCTGCGCGAAAAACGCTGCGACTTCTTTTTTGGCATCCTCCCACGCCGCCGGATTGCCGCCCGTCGTCGCGCCGCGGCCGGAAGACGAACTGTTGTTGTTGCGCCGCGCGTCGTAGCGCACCGGAGCATTGCTGTCGAAAGCATGATGCGCGTCCGGATAAATCTTGATCTCGACCGGATAGCCGGCCGCACGACTGCGTTCGGCGAGTTGGCGGCATGGCTCCGCCGGTGTCCAGTCGTCCTTCTCGCCGCTCAGTATCAGCAGCGGCGCAATCGGTTGATACGCGCCTGAATAACCGGTCACAGGGCCAACAGTTGCCGGATTTCGATGTCGACCACGCGCCATAGCGCGGCGCGCAAGATGGATACAAAGCGATGGCCGCCGCGAATCCATCCCGTTTCGCTTCCGCCAAAGGATTGCCCGCGTCGAGCGGCACGAACATCGCCGCCAATGTGGTCCAGCCGCCGTGCGAACCGCCCATGATGCCGACGCGCTTGCCATCGACATACGGAAGCTTGCGCAATGTTGTGAGTGCCGCGTAAGCGTCTCCGGCGCGTGCAAAGCCGTTCGCGCTGACCGTTTCGTTGCCTGGGATCAGGCAGACGCCATCGGCAAACCCGCGTGGCGTGAAGCTGTCGGGAATCAGCACGACGTAGCCCTGCTGCACCAGCTCTCCCGCCCAGCGCCGTGGCGCGCCACTCGAGCGCGGTCCCAGTCCGCTGCAATCATGCGCGATCACCACCGCCGGAAACGGCCCCTCGCCGTCCGGCTTGATCAGGATCGCGGGAAGTTGCAGCGTTGAACCGACCGGCGTAACCACGAGGGATAACTCCTCGGCGCCGACCGCTTGCAGACTCACCAACGCAAGAGCGATCACCCATATGACGCGATTGAGGAAGTGCAACATGGCGTGAACGCAGCGCGAAGGACAAGATTAAAGTATATGTTAACGTTCAGTTTGATTACGCATCCCTCGCAATTATGCCGTTTCCCGTTCTCGAAACCAAACGCCTGCTGCTGCGCGAGATCACGATCGCCGACGCCGCGAACCTGTTTTCGTTCTTCTCGGACCCGCAAGTGATGCGATTTTACGATTGCGAGGCACTCGCGAGCCTTGAGGAAGCAATCGGCCTTATTCAGCGCTTCGCCGACTGGTTTGACCGACAAAACGGGTTCCGCTGGGGAATCGCGCTCAAAGCCGAGCCGGCAACGCTCATCGGCACCTGCGGGCTCTTCGCATGGCACAAGCCATACCGGATCGCCACGCTCGGGTATGAGCTGACACAACCGTATTGGAGGCGCGGAATCATGAGCGAAGCGGTCAGCGAGTTACTGGCTTACGGTTTCAGCGTGCTGGATCTAAATAAAATTCGCGCGCTGGTCGTGCCTGATAACATCGCCTCCGCCAAATTGCTGGAGCGACTGAAGTTTCAGAAAGAAGGTGTTATGCGACAGGCGCAATTCGTCAACGGCAAATACGACGACCTCATCGCCTTCGGGCTGTTGCGTGAAGAATGGACGGCGTAACGTCAGACAACCACCCCAATAATCTGCGCAAGCCCCAAATTCAACGCCAGCCATTCCACGCGGATAGCAAGTTCGGTTTAAAGTAGCTGTCCAGCATGTTCCGCTACCTCCAATCCCGCATCCGTGGCACGGCCACCACCGGTCCCGGTGTGCCGCCGCCCAGCCTGATCGCCTTCTACTGGCACTTCGTGCGCCAGACCCGCGGCTGGTATCTGGCCGTATTCGCTACGAGCCTCGCGGTCGCGCTGATCGACATGGTGATCCCGGTATTCATCGGCAGGCTGGTGGCGTTGATGGAAACCGTCGACCGCCATGCTGCGATAGCGCAACACGCGCCGATGTTAATCGCAATGATCGTGCTGATCCTGCTCATCCGGCCAGTCGTCATTTTCGCTGACGTTGCCATCCGGCAAAACGTCTTGCTGCCCGGTGTGACGAACCTCGTGCGCTGGCAGAGCCACTGGCACGTCGTGCGGCAGAACCTGCCGTTTTTCCAGAACGACTTCGCCGGCCGCATCGCCCAGCGCGTGATGCAGACCGCCAACTCATTGCGCGAAAGCGTGCTGTCGAGCATACGAGCGGTGTTTTACATCGTCGTCTACGGCATCAGCGCATTCGTGCTGATGGCGATGTCGGACTGGCGGCTCGGGCTGCCGACGCTCTGCTGGTTTATCGGCTACATCGTCTTCCTGCGCCACTTTGTGCCGCGCATGCGCGATCTCGCGAAATCGAGTTCGGAAGCGCGCTCACTCGTGATGGGCCGGATCGTCGATAGTTACACCAACATTCTCACCGTCAAGCTGTTCGCCAAGCTTGCCGACGAAGACGCGCATGTGCGCGAAGTGATCGACGATCACCAGGCAGCGATGGGCAGGCACATGCGCCTGATCACGCAGTTCATGATCTGGCTCTCGATCATGAACGCGCTGCTGCTCACCGGCACTGCGACGATCGGGATCTGGCTATGGGCACAAGGCACAGTCAGCGCCGGCGTCGTGGCGACCGCGCTGCCGCTCGCGTGGCAGATCGCGAACATCGCCGGCTGGGTGAGCTGGGAGGTGACGGGGATATTCGAGAACATTGGCGTCGTGCAGGAAGGCATGATGACCATCGCGATCCCGCACAGTGGAATCGACCGGTCCGGCGCGAAAGAACTCAAGGTATCTCGCGGCGAAATCCGCTTCGAGGACGTGACCTTTGCCTACAACCGCAACGACGCAGCCCCGGTGCTCGACCATCTGGACTTCACCATCCGTCCCGGCGAACGCGTCGGACTCGTCGGCCGCTCGGGCGCGGGCAAGTCGACGCTCGTTAACCTGCTGCTGCGTTTCTACGATCTCGAACAGGGCCGCATCACCATCGACGGCCAGGATATCCGCAACGTGACGCAGGAAAGCCTGCGCGCGGCGATCGGCATGGTCACGCAGGATACGTCGCTCTTGCACCGCTCGATCGCCGCCAATATCCGGTATGGGCGCCCGGACGCGAGCGATCAGCAGATCCAGGCCGCCGCCCGCAAGGCGCAGGCGCACGAGTTCATCGTCGGGTTGAGGGACTGGCGGGACCGCACCGCCTACGACGCGCATGTCGGCGAGCGCGGCGTGAAACTTTCGGGCGGCCAGCGCCAGCGCGTGGCCATCGCGCGCGTCGTGCTTAAAGACGCCCCCATCCTCGTGCTCGACGAAGCGACCTCGGCGCTCGACAGCGAAGTCGAGCTCGCGATCCAGGAGCAACTGCTCGGCCTGATGGAGGGCAAGACCGTCATCGCGATCGCCCACCGCCTGTCCACGATTGCGCGCATGGACCGCCTGATCGTGCTCGAGCAGGGCCGCATAGTCGAGCAGGGCTCGCACGACGAGCTCCTGCGCCGCAAAGGGCATTACGAGCGGCTCTGGCGCCACCAGTCGGGCGGGTTTCTCGGCCACGAGGTCGTTACGACCGAAACCGCAACCGAGCCAGTCAACGAACACGAGCCCGAAGAAAAACATATTGAGCCGATGGCCGAACCCGGCACCGACGATGCGCCGGTCGCGACGCGCGCCTGAGAATGCCGCGGCACGCAACTGGCATAGCCATGTTGAAACGCGACGCCCGTACCTCTAATTCACAATAGGACTTGAACATGCCCGCCTGGCTCATTCCCGCGCTCAAAGCAGCGCTTCCGCACGTCGCGAGCATCGTTGCGGCGGCCTCGCCGGCGTTCACGCGCAAAAACACGGCCGACCAGAATGTTTTACAGCAGCAAATCACCGAGCTTCAGTCTGCCGCGACCACCAACGACGCGCACATCAAGGAACTGGCGGCGCAAATCAAGAATACAGTCGAGCTGCTCGAGGTTGCCGAAAGCAGGCACCAGCGGCTGCTCGCCTTCTGCATCGGGACGATCGTATTGTCGCTGCTCGCGCTTGGCATCGCGATTTTCGCGCTCGTTGCGCGATAAAAGTGGCGAACGCTGCATATAGCAGCCACCTTCGGCTCCGGGGACAGCCTGGCACCTTGTTCAGAGCCGCAGCCGGCGCCAGTAGCCGGTAAGCTCGAGATAGCCGCGACCGACCGCCTTGCCGTCCTGCAGGGCGCGCACCGCGCCTTCCCAGTAAATCGTGCCGGTGGAAGCGCGGGTGTCGTTTTCCTGGTCGTCCATCAGCGGTGTGACATCGATTTTCAAGGTACCCGCCGTTATCCGCCATGCGATGGGATAAACGGCTTCACTGCGCGAAGAACGCCAGCGGCGCAGCGGCACAAAATCCAGCTCGCCGGGTTCGAATATCCGGGTCCTGCCGTCAGCCGCACGGTACGAACCGCCGGCCCAGAACTTGCCGCCCTGTTGGTCGCGCATGCGGAACGCCATCAGCGCGCCGCCGTCGGCGAAATTGATGCCGAGCCAGTCCCAGCCCACTGCCCTCTCGTCCATGTAGCTTGAAGACCATTCGTGGTCCAACCACGCGGTGCCGACGGCAGGCTCAGCCTTGCCACTGCGCGTGAGAGTGCCGTGCACCTTGAGTTGCGGCAGGCTGTAGTAATAGCTCGCGGACTCGGGGCGCGGGCCCTTGCGGCTCAGGCCGCCATTCCCCTGGAGCAAAGGGGGCTGGGTCGCGGAGAAAGTGAAATCAAAACTGAAATCCCGTGCCGGAATGCGCGCGCGATACGCGCCGTTTTCCTGTTTAAGCGACCAGTCGTCGACCCATACGTCAACCCGATCCTGCCCGGCGCCGGCGAGCGTGAAACCTTCGCGTGCCACACGCTGATCGCGTTGCAGCCCGCCCTGCGCGGGATCGCTGATGGCGGCGTGCGCGACCAGGATGTGCCGGGGCGTAAACGCGCTCGGATTATCGCCTTTGAGTTGTGGCCGGAAGCGGAAAAATGTGATCTGAAATCCCAGCGATCCATGAGCGCTGTCCAGCCACCCTGTTACATACCACCACTCGGTGCGGAAGTCCGGATGGCTGCCTTCGTCGCGAGGAAAGCGCAGCGAATATCCCGGCACTACCGGGGCAAACGTCGGCGCGGGCGACTGATGCCTGGTCGTTTGAGCCAAAATTTTCGGCGTGACGAGCATCCCGCCCAGCAGCGCCAAGGTCCGCCGTCTCGACAAAGTTGATGCCGCGTTTTTCGCGTCCCGCATTCTTAAAAAACTCACACGCTCACCAATCTTCGCGTACCGCGCGCACGACATTGTTGCTCATCGCGCCACGCCCGCTCACTACCGCGGTGACACTCGCTGCAGCCACGATCGTGCCGGCCAATGCGGCGAGCGCCAGCCACGGCATGTGCATGTCCACGCTCCAATGAAACGCCTGCCGATTGATGACATGCACCAGAATCAGGCTGATGAGCCAGCCCAATGTCAGTCCGAAACCAACGCCCAGCGCCGACACCAAAATGCCTTCACACCCCAGCATCACGCCGATCTCGCGCCGCGTCATGCCGAGATGGCGCAGTACGCCGAATTCTCGCTGCCGCGCCAGTACCTGGGCGCTGAAGCTCACGCTGACGCCGAACAAGCCGATCAGCACCGCAATGACTTCCAGCCCGTACGTCACGGCGAAAGTGCGGTCGAAAATAGACAGTGACCGCATGCGAATTTCCCCTGTGGTGATAATTTCGAAGTCCTCCGCAGCGCCGAGGCGCTCCCGCAGCGCCGGTTCGACTTGATCGAACGGGATACCGGCCGCCAGCCACACCGCCGCCTCGTTGGCGAGACGGTCGCCGGTGATGCGCTCATAGAGTTCGCGGTCGATAACTATCGCACCGTTCTGCCGCGCGTAGTCGCGCCATATGCCGGCGACGGTGAACGATGCCGGGCGTGCGCCGATAGGCAGCCTTACCTCATCGCCGACACCGAGGCGAAACAGATCGGCGGTGGCCTCGGAAATCCACGCCGCAGGCGGGGCGTCTGCTGGCGGTATCGACGAAGGGCCGACCAGTTGCAGGGTTCTGTTCACCGTGGCTGCGTCAATCGAACGCGCCAGCAAGGTTATCGCCGGCTGGCCGGGTGCGAGCAGCACCCGCAGGCTGCGCACGAACTGGGCGCGCTCAACGCCCGGTGTCGCGGCAATTACCGCCTGCTGTTCCGGAGTGAAGAATCCCATTTCCCCGACCCGCGCGGCGCGCACATACAGGTCGGCAGGCAGCATGTGGACGAGCCACGCGTCGAGCGACTGCCGAAAAGATCCGACCATAATGAGCATGGCTACCATCAGGCTGAAGCTGGTGACGATGGCGTCGATGCTGATCGCGACCTGGCGTGGTGCCGCCTGCAGTTGAGCAACCGCCAGCATCGCGGGTGGGAATCGCCATGCGGGCACCCGCTGCAATAACACCGTCGCGAGCCAGGGCATGAGCAGTATCGTGCCGAGCAGAATCAGCGCAATGGCGGCATAGCCCAATACCGGCAAGCCGCTGATCGGAGGCGCTGGCGTAAGGGCGAGGCCTGCTGCGATCAGCGCCGCACCCGGCCATTGGGTGCGCAGTTTTTTGAGGCCCTCCTCTTCGTCGCCGGCGCGCAGCGCCAAAGCCGGCGCGCGCCGCCCGGCCTCAATCGCCGGCAACGCGGAGCCGACGGTGGAAAATGCCGTGCCCAGCAACCAGAATACGGCGAGCGCGGCCGGCGCCATGTGCAGCTCGGGTGAGACACCGCGAAAATAGCCCGCGCCAAGATCGGCGCCGAAATGGCCGAGCACCAAGGCCGCAAGCGCGCAACCGAGCGCCACACCCAATGTCGAGCCGAAGACCCCGATCAGCGCCCCCTCCGCAATCAGCGCCGTCGTCAAGGTCGCACGTGTCATCCCCAATACCCGCAACAGCGCGAACTGCGAGCGTCGGCGCAGCACCGAGAGTATCTGGGTCGAGAACACCAGGAAGGCCCCCGTAAACAACGCGACGAGCGCCAGCATGTCAAGATTGAGCCGGTAAGAACGCGATAAACTCGCGCCCCGTTCCGCTTCCGCATCCGGCGTCACCGCCTCCACGCCCGCCGGAAGCAAGGCCGCGAGTTGACGGCGGAAGCTCTCGACGTCGGTGCCGGGACGCAAGCGCAGGTCGATGCGGCTTATTCGTCCAAGCCGCTGCAGGCGCCACTGCGCTGAAGCAATGTCCATGACGGCGATCCGCTGCCGATATGCACCTCGCGACAGCAGGCCGACGACCTTCAGGTCGACGCCGGCAGTGCCGACATTGATGCGCAGCGTGTCGCCGGTTTTGAGGCCAAGCCATTCGGCGGCAGCGTGACTCAGGAGGAGCGCATCCGGATCGAAGAGATCGGTAACTGGATTTTCCGTTGCCGCAAAGAACCCGGGCTGAACCTGCGGCGCCCGAAAGGGATCGAGCCCGATCATCGTGAGCGTATCCGTGCGACCGGCGATTTGCGCTTCGCCCTCGATGGCAGGGCTCGCCGCCTCTACTTGAGGCAGACGGGCGATCCGCGGATAAACGGACTCGTCGAAACCGGCGCGCGGCCCCCGGATCACCAGGTCAGCCACGCCGGAGAGACTCTGGATTGCCAGTTTGAATTCGTTGAGCGCGCTCGCGTTGACGAGATGCACGCCGACGCCGAGCGCGACGCCGAATGCCACGCCAAGCAAGGCCAGCACAAAGCGCCCGGAGTTTTCGCGCAGCGCGCCGGCGGATACCGCAATGACCGCGAATCCGCGCGACGCGATTGCCATCAGCGCTCCGTGCGCAGCTGCAAGCCGTCGGCGGTCAACACGTAAACGCGATCGGTGGTGGCCGCTGCCGCCGCTGAGTGAGTGACCAAAACGCCGCCACCGGCAGTGCGTTTGATCTGTTCGCGTAGAACCCGCAGCACCTGGCGCGCAGTGTCCGTATCCAGATTGCCGGTCGGTTCGTCCGCAAGCACCAGCCGGGGCCGATGCACCAGTGCGCGCGCGATAGCCACGCGCTGCATCTCGCCGCCCGACAACTCGCGGGGATAAGCAGCAGCAAGTGCTGAAATGCCGACGGCCTCGAGCATCTCGCCGGCCATCCTTAAGCTTTCGTCCGGTTCAACGCCTATCAACGCAAGGGGCACCAGGATATTGCGCAGCACCGTCAGGTGCGGCAGCAGATGGAAAGCCTGGAACACGAACCCCATGCGGTCGCGCCGCACAAGGGTGCGCGCGTTGTCGTCGAGCGTGGTGAGCTCCGTGCCCTCGAATTCAATGGTGCCGCTATCCGGCAGGTCGAGGCCGGCAATCAGGTTGAGCAGCGTCGATTTGCCGACGCCGGATTCGCCCATGACGGCGACGTATTCACCGGGCGCCAGCTCGAAGTTGATGTCCTGCAGCATGAGGCGGCTGCGCGGACCGCCGTACGTCTTGTTGAGGTGGCGGATGCTGAGAGTGGAGGTTGAATTGCGCATTCGATGCACGCGTAATTAGAAACCAGGACGGCCCATAAGCTTCCCCTTTCGGTAGACAGTTTACAAGCAGGCTTTTCGCTGATTGCAGCGACGTGCCACAAAAAAAAGCGCGGGGTCGCTGTTCGCTCGCCCCGCGCCAACAGCTGGAAACAAGATGGCCTAGTCGACCACGGTCAACTTCCCGTTCATTTCCTCGTGGCCCGTGCCGCAAAATACGTCGCACAGGAATACGAAAGTCCCGGTCTTGTCGGGCACCAACCGCAGGCGAGTCGTTTTGCCCGGCACGATATCGGCGCGCGCGTTGAAGTCCGGCAAATTGAAGCCCATCAGGACATCCTGGGTGCGGAACTCGAGGATCACCGGCACGCCCTTTTTCAGCGTCACCGTGCCCGGCGTGTAGTTGAATTTCTTCGCGGTGATCTTGATCACCTTTTCTTTCGGCTCGGCCGATTGCGCAACGACATAGGCGCCGAGCGATCCGAGCGTCGCCACCAATGCCGCCGCAATAATGCGGGATGCTTTTTTAGCGAAGATCATTGCGTCACGCCTTCACCACGGGAAATTCGGTAATTTTGGTTTCCGCGGTCTTGGTGTCGGTATCGACTTCGCGGAATCCGAGCCCCTTGTACGGCTGCGCCGGGTCCCACGGAATCGGCGCGCGGGTCGGCGCCTTGCCGGCCTCCGGCAGCGGGAACATCAATCCCTTCGCCGCATGGTGCGCGATGTGGCCGGTCATATGATGATGCTCCTGGTGGATGTGGCCGTAGAAAACGGTGACGTTCTTGTACGGCATCAGCATGTCGACGGCTTTCGCGCCGTCGCGCGTCGCCCAGTCCCATTGCGGATAAAGATCGAACAGCGGGCGATGCGTGAACACGACGATAGGCGCGTCGTTCTTCTGCTGTTTGAGGTCGGCCGCCAGCCACTTCAACTGCTCGTCGCCGATCGCGGCGCGCGGGTCCGACACGTTGTCGAGCACGATGAAGTGCACGCCCTTGTGGTCGAACGTGTAATGCGTCGCGCCGAAGAATTCCTGGAAGGCCTTGCCGTTGTCGAGCGATGCGTCGTGCTCGCCGGGCATGAAACGCACGGTTTTGACCTTGAGCTCCTTGACGATGTCCTTGAACTCCGACGAGGCGTTTGCGGCGTTCGACCGGATTGTCGGTCGTGTGCGTGAGATCGCCGGTGAACATGACGAAATCCGGCTGGCGCTCGAGGCTGTTGACCGCGGCCACCGCTTTCTTGAGCGTGCCCTTGGCGTCGGGATTGGGCGGCCCTTCGAACCCCCAGTGCGTATCCGACAGCTGCACGAAGTAGAAGTCGTCCTGCCCTGCCGCCAGGGTCACGCCCGGCAGGCCCGAGGCGAACACCACGCCGCCGAGTCCCGCGAGTTTCAGAAAGTCCCGTCTGTCGATAGGTTTTGACATTGCCGTCTCCTCTTGTTGGTAATAACGCAATTAAGGTAGAGTCCCGCCTGTCACCTCCACATAACCGGCGCGGCGTGCGCGAAAATTCCCGCTTTCAAAATACCCGCCGCGCGGGAATAAAATCCGCAATCGAACCGGTAATACATCAATAGCCTTGGAACCAAGCTTGGAACGAACAGACCCGATTCGAGGAAACCGTGATGGCGCATCTCGATGCGGCCTACAACCTCGCGCGCTGGCTCGCGCGCGACGAGCGCGACGCCGAAGACGTCGTGCAGGAGGCGTGCCTGCGCGCGTTCCGGTTTTATGCGAGCTTCCACGGCGGCAATGCGCGCGCGTGGCTGCTGGCGATCGTGCGCAACACGTACTACACGTGGCTCGAAAAGAACCGTGCGCAGCTGCAAAATGTCGAATTCACCGACGACACCGTCGCGGCCGTCGATTACGACATGGCGACAACCGCCGACAGCGTCGAGCGGCTGTTGCAAGAAGACGACACGCGGCAGCTCGTGCGCCGCGCGCTGGAGCAGATCCCGGCGGAATTCCGCGAGGTGATCGTGCTGCGCGAGCTCGAAGACCTGTCGTATCGCGAGATCGCGCAGATAGCGGACATTCCGCTGGGCACCGTGATGTCACGGCTGTCGCGTGCGCGCAAGCTGATGCTGCACGCAGTGAAACAACTGGACCAGGAGTCCTGAATGGATATGGACTGCACGCAGACCAGGAACTATATGCATGCGCACCTCGACCGCGAGCTCGATCCGGTCACGGCCGCGGGCGTGGAAGCGCATATGCAAACCTGCGCGGCATGCGCGCAGGTTTACGCGACACAAACGGCGTTGCGCACCGCCGTCAGGAAACAGGCCGCCTATTACACTGCGCCCGCCGCCTCGCCGCACGCATACGCGCCCAAGCCGGTGCGACCGGCGGCCCCGTTCAGAAGACGGCGCGGCGCTGGAACTGGTATCCGCTCGCCGCAGCGGTCACCGCTACCGTGGTCATCACGTGGACCGCCGCGGTGCAAATGGAATCCGGATGCGCGACGAGCGCATAGTCGAACAGGTAATCGCCGGCCACGCGCGCTCGGTACTGACCAATCACCTGGTCGAAGTCGCGTCGTCCGATCAACACACCGTGAAGCCGTGGCTAAGCTCGAAGCTCGACTTCTCCCCGCCTACCGCCGATCTCACTGCCGCAGGCTATCCGCTCGTCGGTGCGCGCCTCGATTACGTCAACAGTCGGCCGGTCGCCGCACTCGTTTACCACCACCGCCAGCACGTGATCAATCTATTCGTGTGGCCGGATGACAAGGCGGGCGCCGCGATCGCGCCGCGACCGTCATCGAAACAGGGTTACAACCTGCTGCACTGGGACAACGCGGGAATGACGTTCTGGGCGATTTCCGACCTGAATCCGGCGGACATCAAGACGTTCGCGGACACCTATGCGAGCGCGAAATAGGATAGTTCGTCACACCGGAGTACGCTGGTGTCGACCGCATTCACCCTCTGCACCCTTGTCCTTGAGGCGCCTCCTCGCTCGATTTCGTTCTCGAGCTTCGCATCGCCGCGCAGATAGGCTTCGAGATTGCGCAGGAAAATCTCCACGCCGCGCCGGTAGTTGCCGGTTCCCGTAGACGAGTTGTGCGGCGTGATGATCACGTTCGGCATCGCCCACAGCGGCGATTCGGTGGTGAGCGGCTCTTTCGTGAATACGTCGAGATAGGCGCCGCGCAAATGTCCGCTTTGCAGCACGCGCGTAAGCGCAGCCTCGTCGATCACTTCGCCGCGCGACATGTTGACGACACCCGCATGCTTCGGCAACAGCCGGAAGCGGCGTTCATCGATGAGGCCGCGCGTGTCGGCGGATAGCGGGCACGCGAGAATCAGCCAGTCGCAGGCCGGCAGCAGCGCATCGAGCGCCGACAGCGGCTGCACGTCGTCGAAATTTTCGGCCGGCGCGACGTTGCGGCGCACGCCGATGATGCGCACGCCCATCCCATGCAGCGCGCGCGCTATCACCTTGCCGATATGCCCCATGCCGACGATCAGCGCGGTCTGTCCCGGCAGATCGAGCGGCGAGTTCGCGCCGAGCTGCGGCGACCATTCCCGCTTTTGCTGCGCGCGCAGCCAGTGCGGAAAATTGCGCGCGAGCATCAGGAGTCCCGTTACCGCGGTCAAACCGACCGGCCCGGCGTTCGCGCCGGCCGATGTCGCCACGCGCAGTCCGCGCTTGATCGACGGCTGGTACGGTTTCTGGTCCGACCCCGCCGACACGACCTGCAGCCATTTGAGATTCGGCGCGGCATCGACGATCGGCCAGTACACCGTGGCCGCGTCGCTCAGGCGCGTCTTGATCGTGCCCTCCCAGATATCGCGCGAATAAAACGTGGCTTCGATGCTCGCGTGCTGCTCGGGGGTGAGCTTGACGTCCGGCGTGAATTCGAGAATGTCGAGCTTGCGCGGCGCGCGCGCGAGGATGCCGGTGAGTTTTTCGTTGAAGTCGGAGACCAGCTTGCGCGAGACGAACAGCGTGGGGTTCATAAACGATAGTCCGAAAAATTAAGTTGTATCAAACGCCGGCGGCGACTGCGTCGCCCATCTGCGAAGTGGAAGCCTTGCCGCCGAGGTCGGCCGTCAGCACTTTGGCTTCGGCGATCACCCGATCCATCGAGCGCGCGATGCGCTGCGCAGCCTCGGTCGCCTGCGGGTTGTTGCGTTTGCGTCCCAGCCATTCGAAGAGCATCTGTCCCGACATGATCATCGCGTATGGATTGGCAAGTCCCTGTCCGGCGATGTCGGGGGCGGAACCGTGCGTGGCCTGGGCCATTGCCTGGTTCGCGCCGACGCAGAGACCGGGCGCGAACCCGAGACCGCCGACGATGCCCGCGCCTTCATCGGTCAGGATGTCGCCGAACTGGTTGGTCGTGACGACCACGTCGTATTGCTGCGGCTTCATCACGAGCTTCATCGCGAATCCGTCGACCAATACTTCTTCCAGCGTGCAGTCGGGAAATTCCTGCGCGACCTTGCGGCACTCTTCGGCGAACATGCCGCACACGAGCCGGTATACCGGCTCCTTGTGAACGGACGTCACTTTCTTGCGGCTGCGCGTGCGCGCGATCTCGAAGGCTTCGCGTGCAACGCGGTTGGCGCCCTTGCGGGTCACCACGCGCATCCCGATGGAAATATCGTCGTTGGGACGGAATTCGCCGCTGCCCGCGAACACGACGCTCGACGACTGCATGCCTTCGGTCACTTCGCGCAGAAAGACGATGTCGACGTCTTTGTGCACGGACGGCAGATTCGGATACGACTTGACGGGCTTTACGCTCGCGAACAATTCGAACTTCTTGCGCAGCGGCGGATTGATCCAGGTCGGGTCGTTGCGCGGATAAGCGTTGTGCCCGATTGGCCCCTGCAGCCAGCCATCGACGCTTTTGAGCGCCTCGACCGTGCTGTCGGGCATGGTATGGCCGTGCGTCTCGTGCGCTTTTTTCCCGAGCGGCAGCGACAGCCATTCGACCTTCAGCCCGGTTTTGGCCGCGGCCGCCTTCATCACTTTCACGGCTTCCGGCACGACCTCCAGGCCGATGTCGTCGCCTTCGAGTATTCCGATTTTCAGCATTGAATTCTTTCAAACACTTAATCGCCACAGAGGGCACAGAGAACACAGAGAAATGCAAGAAAATAACCACTTGGTTCGGTTTTCCTCTGTGACCTCTGTGTCCTCTGTGGCAAAGCTTTAATCATTCAGTAACCACGCCGACTTCCTTGATCACTTTCGCGAAGCGATCGTTCTGCTCTTTCATGAACCGCGCGAAGTCTTCGGGCGATTTGCTCGTGATGATCTCGGCACCGGCCTCATTAAGACGGCGCACGACGTCGGGATCGGCCACCACGCGCGTCGTCGCACTGAAAAGTTTCATCACGATCGGCCGCGGCGTGCCGAGCGGCAGATACACGCCCTGCCACGAGCCGTTGCGGATCGCCGGGTAACCGACCTCGGTCATCGTCGGCGTTTCGGGCAGCAGCGCAAAACGCTTGGGCGAAATCACGCCGAGGGCCTTGATGCGGCCGCTCTTGATATGCGGCAGCACTGCGGCGAGGCTCACCACCGCCACCGACACTTCGCCGCTCACGAGCGCAGTGGTCGCCGCACCCGCGCCGCCCTTGTACGGTATGTGCACGAGATCGATGCCGGCCGCGCGCATGAAGATTTCCATTTCCATGCGCTGCGCGCTGCCGGCGCCGGAAGAGCCGAAATTCAGCTTGCCCGGGCGCGCTTTCGTGTATTCGACGAATTCCTTGACCGTGTTCACGGGAACGGACGGATGTACGGCGAGTGCGCCCGGCACGTCAACCACCTCGGTGACCGCGATGAAATCGCGCACCGGCTTGACCGGAAACTTGGGAAAAATGCTCGGATTGATCGCCATCGTGCCGACATTGCCGAGCAGGAACGTATAGCCGTCGGGGCTCGCGTGCGCCGCGACTTCGACGCCGATATTGCCCGATGCGCCGGCACGATTGTCGATGACGACCTGCTGGCCCAGTTCCTGAATGAGCTTCGGCTGGATGATGCGGCCCACGATGTCGGATGCGCCACCGGGGGCGAATGGCACGACCATGCGCACCGCGCGCGACGGGTAGTCATCGGCAGCCCGCACGCCGCTCGCCATAAACAGGCAACAGGAGAGAAAAACTGTAATCCGTCGTCCCCGCGCAGGCGGGGACCCAGAAGCACTTGTCTTGGATTCCCGCCTGCGCGGGAATGACGAAATCACGTGGCGTCCAACTTTGAAAAACATCATGTGACTACGACGCCTTTGCTTTTTTAGCGGCGCCGGCGGGCACCGACGCGCGCGCAATTTCGCCGGCATCTTTCAGCTTGTCCAGCGACCAGCACAGCTTGAGCAAAGCATCCGTTTCGGCCGGGGTCAGGATGCCTTTGGCGAACTTGCGGAACTTCGCTTCGAGATCGGCGTCGCTCATCGGCCGCGCGAGACTGCCGATCGCATGCTCGACATGCTTTGTCAGGACGCGGCCGTCCTTGAGCCTGATCGCGATGTGCGCGGCGTCTTCGTGCACGCTTTTGTCGACTTCGGCGCTGACCTTATCGCGCAGCGTAGTCACCTCCGGATCACGTACGCACGCATCGCTGTAAACGTCCTCGCCGCCTTCGCCGTGGATGATCGCGACCGCGGCCGAATGATAGACGCTGAACTTGCCTTCGAGCCCGACCTGCGGCGTTTTCTTGCCAGTCAACTCCAGCACCAGCGGATGGACCTTGAGCTCGATGCCTTCGATGTCGGCGGCCTTCAGCTTGTGCTCGTTGCGCAGCTGCACGCAGCCGTCGATGATCGGGTGGATCACGATGCCGCAGGCGAACGGTTTGTAGGTGTTGAGCGCGACTTCCCAGGTCTGCCCGAGCTTGCCGGTGATCTCGTCGTAATTGCGCGCGGTCGCGAGCACGTTGGCGAAGCCGCGCGGCGCTTCGATGCCGCGCTCGGAACTCGTGAAATTCTTCGACGCGAGGAACGCGGCAGTCATGCCGTTCTGCGCCGCGCGGCCGGGATGGAACGGCTTGCACATCGTGCCGAACATCTCGCGCAGTCCCGACGATTGCGTCGCCGCAATGCCGAGCGCCCACGTCATCTGCTGCGCGTTGAGCTCGAGCAGCGCGCCCCACCGCCGCCGCCGCGCCGAACACGCCGGCCGTGCCGGTAATGTGCCAGCCGACGTCGTAGTGCGAAGGGTAAACCGCGTTGCCGATGCGGCACTCGACTTCGACGCCCAGGATGAACGCGTGCAGAAAATCCGCACCGCTCATCGGTTTATATTCCGCAAGCGCCAGCAATGCCGAAGCGACCGGCCCGCTCGGATGGATCACGGTCTTCAGATGCGTGTCGTCGAAATCGAACATGTGCGAGCTGATGCCGTTCAGCAGCGCCGCGTGCATGATGTCGAGACGCTCGCCGCGGCCGAGCACGGTCGCCTGCGCGGGCCCGGAAAAACCCGGCAATGCGGCAAGCGCGATGTCGATGCCTTCGTGGCGAGAAGCGCCGATCGCGCAGCCGAGCCAGTTCAGGACCGAGCGCTTCGCCTCGTGCCTGACTTTTTCGGGAATGGCGTCGTAGCGCGAATCGACGACGAACTGTGCGAGTGTTTTAGTGACTTCCATCTGCAAACTCCCTTAAAAACTATTCAACCAACGGCCCGCCGGCGCCGTCATATTCCGGCGGCGGCAGATAGCGCGGCAATGCCCCTATGCGCGCAAGCCACGCGCGCACCGCCGGGTACGGCTTGAGTGAGATTCCGCCTTCCGGCGCGAACACCGTGTACGAGTAGCACGCGACATCCGCGATTGTAAGCCGGTCGAGCACCAGCCAGTCATGTCCCGCGAGCCGTCCTTCCAATGCGTTCAGCGCGACCTGCGCAATTGCGTGCGCTTCGTCGAGCGTGCCGTAACCGTGCCATCGCAACGCCCGCATTGAACGGGCGCGCCCCAAACCGTAAAAGATTTCATTTTGCGCAAGCGCGAGCCACTGGGTCACTTCGGCTTCGCCCGCCGCGTCGAGCGGCAGCCAGGATTCACCGCCGTGCTTGCGCGCGAGATAAACCAGGATGGCGATCGTGCCCCAGTACGGATTGCCGTCGTCGACGAGCACCGGCAGCTGGCGCAGCGGATTCAGTTTTTCGAAATCCGGCGGCAGGATGTTTCGTGTCTTGCCGACGCGATGCACCGCGATCTTCTCGTATTCGAGCCCCAGCAGCGCCAGCATCAGGCGCGCCTTATAGCAATTGCCGGAGCGCTCGCGGTTGTATAGCTGCAACATTCGGAATTCGCCGCTAAGTCCGCAAATACTTGCGTTCCCACTCCTCGACGTCGCCGAGCTGCAGCACCTCGTTGTATTCCTTCATCGTCACCATGCGATCGCTCACCGTTTTGGTATTGCCATCGCGCTTCAGCGCATTGACGGCCTCGCGAATGGCGAAAACCGCCGCGTTGCGCGCGAGCCCCGGGAAAATCGCGATGCGAAACCCGAGCTTTTCGATTTCCGCCGCCGACAGCTCACCCAGCTTGCCGCCGCCGTCGATGTTGACGAGGCAGGGGCCGTCGACCGACGACGTGATGCGCTTCATGTCTTCGAGTATGGTCGGGCTCGTCTTCAGTTCGACGAACAGCACGTCCGCACCCGCCTTGCGGAACGTCTGCACGCGGTTGATCGCATCGTCGAGACCATGGCCCGCCGCAGAGTCGGTGCGCGCGATGATGATGAAATCGGGATCGCTGCGCGCAGCCACCGCGGCTTCGATTTTTTTGGCGGCCTCGGCCAGCTCGATCACCGGCCGCGAACCCGGCAGGTGCCCGCACCGCTTAGGCGCGACCTGGTCTTCGATATGAATCGCCGACACGCCGGCGGCTTCGTATTCGCGCACGGTATGGCGGACATTGACCGCATTGCCGTAGCCGGTATCCGCGTCGCATATCAGCGGAATACTCACGCAGGCTGACGCCCGATGCGCGTGCTGCGTGAAGAGCGTGAGATCGACGAGCCCGACATCGGGTTTGCCCAGCAGCGATGCCGACACCCCGTTGCCCGTCATGTAAACGGCGTCGAACCCGGCCTGCTCGACGATCCGGGCGCCGAGCGCATCGTATATGCCCGGCGCGACGAGCAGTGGTCCACTGGTTAAGCGCGCGCGCAGGCGCTGGCGTGGCGTGGCAGTCATCGCTCTATCCCCAGTTTCTTTTTCACTGCATCGAGCTCCTGCATGTCTTTCAGCAACTGCGCCCTGAAATCGTCCGGCCCCAGAAAGCCGTCGAGCTGTGTGACCTGGTCGAGATAAGCTTTCCATTCCGGCGTCTGCTGCGATTTCTGGATCGCCGCGACCAGCCTGTCGACCACCGGCTTGGGAAGACCCGCCTTGCCCATGATGCCGCGCCACTGGTAGCGCACCACGTTCCAGCCCCGCTCCTTGTAGGTCGGCGCGTCCGGAAAATCCGCCAGCCGCTTCTCGGACGAAACCGCGAGCACGCGCACCTTGCCCGATGTGATGAACGGCTTGACGTTGCCCGGATTGGTCGCCGCCGCGTCGACGTGACCACCGGCAACCGCGAGCAGCGCCGGGCCGCCGCCTTTATAGGCGATCCAGTTCACTTTGATTTTGGCAACTTCGGCAAAAACCTCCCACGCGACGCGATGCGAGCCCATCTGAAACGGTCCGCCGACGTTGAACTTGCCGGGATTCTGGCGCGCGTATTTCACGAATTCGTCGATCGTCTTGAATGGAATCGACGTCGGCACGATCAGCCCGTAAGGGTCGATCTGCGAGCGCGTAATCATCTGCAGATCGTCCGGCTTGAAGTTTGCGTTCGGCTCGCCGAACAGCGACGCCAGCGTCAGCGTATTAGCGGCGATCAGGTATCCGTCGGCGGGCGCCTTGATCAACTGGTTGACCATGATGATGCCGTCGGCGCCGGTGCGGTTCTCGACGATCACGTTCTGCCCTAACTCTTTCGTGAGCAGCTTGCCCATCATGCGTGCGAAAAGATCGACCGGCGAACCGGCTTCCGACCAGCAGAGCAATGTGATCGTGCGCGTCGGATAGTCTTGCGCGACCGCCAGCGACGGCAGCGCCAGCATCAGCAGCGCGCACGCTACGGCGCGAATACGAACGAGTGGCTTGCAGCTTCGCGTCATGCCGCGGCCTTCACTTCGAACTGGTAGCGGCTGATTTTCGCGTCATCGAGCACGACGCCCAGGCCGGGGCCTGCCGGCAACGGGATGCTGCCTGACATCAGATCCAGCTTGTTGGTCACGATATCGTCGGAGGTTTTGAGCGGCCCCACGCATTCGAGTCCATCGATCACGTTGTTCGAAGTCGCAGCGCACATGATTTCCGCCATCGTATTGATGCCGAGCCCGAAACCATGGCCGAGCACGCAGCGGATGCCGGCCGCCTCGGCGGTCGCGATCATGCGCCGGGTGTTGATAAAGCCGCCCTGCTTCATGACCTTGACCTTGACGATGTCGGCGGCGTCCGCCCTGATGATATTGATCAGACTCGCGTGATCGAGCACCGACTCGTCGGCCATGATCGGAATGCCGCCAGCTTCGCGCCGCACCCGCGCCATGCCCGCGATATCGTCAAACGGCACGGGCTGCTCAAACAACTGCAGCTTGTACGGCAACACCATGCGCGCGAGCTTGATCGATGTGTCGGCGTCGTAACCGGCATTTGCGTCGATGCGCAGATTGAAGTCGGGACCGACGGCCTCGCGGATCGCCTTAACGCGGTCGCGGTCGGCTTCGATGTTGCCGCCGACCTTGATCTTCGCCGATTTGAAGCCGCGCTTCTGCCATGAAACGGTTTCCGCCGCCGCTTCGTCCGGCGGCAGGATGCCGATCCACGCGTTGAACATCAGGCGGTCTTTGACCGCGCCGCCGAGATAGGTATGGACCGGCACGCCGCACACGCGCGCGGTCAGGTCGACGCACGCCATTTCGATCGCAGCCTTCGCGTCATGAAATCCTTCGACGGCGGGCTCGAGCTTATGCAGCACGCGATGAATATTGGTGGGGTCCATGCCGACGACCAGGCCCGCGAGCCTGGTGCGCAGCATTTCGAGGCTGTCTTCGATCGTTTCCATCGAATAGCCGGGCGACGGATCGATGTTGCCGAGCCCGACCGCGCCGCCGGTCGCGGTGATGCGCACGATCGCGCTCTTCTGGATCGACTTGCTCTTGTAGGCGTTCTTGTATTCGCCGACGAGCGGAACCGCCACGCCGAACACTTCGACCCGTTCGATTTTCATCATGCGAGACTCCAGTCAGGATGTTTTTGCAGGAACGCGATCAAGCCGCCTTCCGCGAGGATGCGCTGCACGGCCGGCGGCAGGACCGCGACCGTGCGGTTGATGTCGCGTGCTGCCACGACGACTTTGCCGAGCGCGAGATCGATCGCGATTTCATCGCCGTCGCTGATGCCCGCGATATCGCATTCGATGACCGGCATTCCGTTGTTGATCGCATTGCGGAAGAACTGGCGGCCGAACGCCGGCGCGACGATGGCGGTCACCCCCATCAGCTTCATGATGTGCACGGCCTGTTCGCGCGACGAATTGATGCCGAAGTTTTTGCCCGCAACGATTACATCGCCCGCCTTGAACCGCGACGCGAAACCCGGCGCGACGTTGTCGAATGCGTGCTGCGCGATGTAAGCGTTGTCTTTACCCGGCAGGTATTTGCTCGAGCAGTTGATGTCGGTGTTGATTTCAGCGCCGAGGAGACGGGCGCGGCCTTTGATTTTAGTGTCCATCACGCAGCTGCCTCTTCCATGTGGCGTCCGGATTTTGACATCGCGTGTCGGCGCCCGGCGACTCGTCTTGCTGTCGATCCCCAGCAAGCTGGGCCCCTCGCCAGGTGACTCACCCCGCCACTGGCCGCCGACTACGTCGCGCGGATCGGTGATCGTGCCCGTCAGCGCCGAAGCGGCCACCGTCGCCGCGGAGGCGACCCAGATTTCGGATTTGGAATTGCCGAGCCGGCCTTTGAAATTGCGGTTGGCGGACGAAATCGCGACGTCGCCGTCGCCCATGATCAGGTGGCCGGTGATATTGACGCAGGTGCCGCAACCCGCTGCTTCGACCGACGCGCCGGCTTTGGTCAGCGCTTCGACGAGACCTTCGCGCGCGGCGTCCAGATATACCTCGCGGGATGCCGGGGTGATTATCATGCGCACGCCCTTGGCGATGCGCTGGCCTTTCAGGATCGCCGCCGCCTGGCGGATATCGTCGAGCCGGCCGTTGGTGCAGGTGCCGATCAGCGCGAAATTGATTTTCTGGCCTTTGACTTCGGGCACGCCGATCACGTCGTCGATCTGGTGATTGCGTGCGATCTGCGGCGCGAGCGTCGATGCGTCGATTTCGATGCGCTGAGAGTAAACCGCGTCCGCATCGGCTTTCACGGAATGCGGCGCGCGCGCCTTGTGCGCTTTCAGCCACGCGAACGTCTTCTCGTCGGCTTCGAGGATCGCCGCCTTCGCGCCGAGTTCGGCCGCATGATTCGAGAGCGTCATGCGATCGTCGATTTCCATCGCGGCCACCGCCGAACCGGTAGTATTCCAGTGCCTTATAGTTGGCGCCTTCCGCGCCGAGCCGGCCGAGCATGGTCAGCGTAATGTCTTTGGCCCACACGCCCGGCTGCAGCTGGCCTTTTATTTCGATGCGGATAGTCTCCGGCACGCGGAACCACAATTTGCCGGTCATCATTACGGCCGACAGATCGGTGCCTTCGACACCGGTGCCGAATGCGTTGAACGCGCCGTAAGTGACGGAATGCGTGTCGGTGCCGACGATCAGATCGCCGCACGTCAGATGCCCGCCTTCCGGCATGACCTGGTGACAGATGCCATCGCCGACATCGTAGAGCACCGCGCCGTGCTGCTCCGCGAATGCGCGCATGTCGCGGTGAATGTTGGCGGCTTCGATGTTAGGCGGCGGTGAATAGTGGTCGAGCACGAGCGCGGTCTTCGCCGCAAACGGCAGCGCGAATTTTTCGTTGCCCGCGCTGAGCTTGGCAATCATCTTGAGCGCATTCGACGCGCGCGCGTCGTGCAGCATCGCGAAATCGACGTTCGCGACCACCACGTCGCCGGCGCGCACGGGCTTGCCGCCTGCATGCGCCGCGAGTATTTTCTCGGCGATCGTAAAACCCATGGGTCCCTCCGGGGTATTGCGTCTGGACGCAGCGCCTGACCTCCACACTGCGTAAGAGTGCGGGATTCTAGCAGGGAATCAAAAGGCGTTCCTGCAGCAAGGCAGCCTATTCCGGACGGATGCCCGCTTCCTTCACGACCTTGCCCCACTTCTCGTAATCGGCCTTCAAATAAGCGGCGAATTCGCGCGGATTGCCGCCGATCGCATCCGCGCCTTCGTTTGCGAACCGCGCTTTGACCTCGGCGTCGACGAGCATGCGCGCGACCTCGGCGTTCAGTTTGTCGATGATGTCCGCCGGCGTTCCCGGCGGCGCGAACATGCCCCACCATTGGCTCGACTCGAAGCCGGGTACAGTTTCCGCGACAGTCGGCACCTCCTTGATTGCATCGACGCGTTTCAATCCGGTGACCGCGATCGCGCGCAGGCGCCCGGCGCGCACTTGTGTGACCGCGGTAGGGATGGCGGTGAACAATACCGAGACCTGCCCCGCGACCAGATCGATTACCGCCGGCGGCCCGCCTTTGTACGGAATATGGGCGAGGTTGGTGCCTGTCTGCAGTTTGAATAGCTCGCCTGTCAGATGGCTCAACGTGCCGGCGCCGTTGGACGCGTAGTTGATCGCGCCGGGACGCGCTTTCGCGAGATCGATCAACTCCTTGACCGTGCGCACCGGCAGCGACGGATGCACGACCAGCAGGTTGGGCGCTGACGCGATCGCGATGATCGGTGCAAAATCGCGCAGCGGATCGTAGAGCGGCTTGCGCGTCAGATGCGGGGCGATCGAATGCGTGCTCGACGACGTGACCAGCAAGGTATAGCCGTCCGGCGCCGCTCGCGCCACCAGGTCCGAACCTATCATGCCCCCCGCGCCGGAACGATTGTCGACGATCACCTGTTGCCCGAACACTGCGCCGAGTTTTTGCGCGAGCGCGCGCGCAAACAGATCGGTGCCGCCGCTCGGCGGGAATGGTGCGACGACACGAATCGATTTGGCCGGATAGGTCTGGGCAACGCCGTCGAGACCCCAAAATGGATATCGGCAGGGTGAATAGCGCGACAATGAGGGCGACAGCTTCATGCGTTTTCAACCTCCGGTATCAAAGCACATTCCAGCCGTCACTTAATCACGTCGTGCCCGCGTAGGCGGGCATCCAGGGATTTTAATTCCTGGGTTCCCGCCTGCGCGCGAACGACGCACTCTTCAGTTCATGCCCCACAGCAATGAAGCGCGCTCCCCGTCGGCCCATACCCCCTGCTCGCGGCGTTGCTTGCGGCGCTCCTCATGCCAGCGCCGATACGCGACGTTCTCCGGATTGGTAACCGTGTCGCTCTCCAGCATCCGGTTAGCGAGCCGCGCCGCCAGCGGTCGCGTCGCTCCCGCCGGCGTATAACCGAAGCGTTGCAGCGTCGGTCCGATCAGCGCCTCGAGCGCAGCCACGTCGGACGCCGGCAGGCGCGTTTTATACATGCCGCAGTATTGCGTCGAAATCGGGCGCGCGGTTTTGGCGTGCAGCGGATGCGTGCTCCACGCGCGCGCCGACGGCGTGTCGTGCGGCGACAGCATGCGCTGCTCGAACGGCTCGCCGATGAATTCGCACAACTTGCGAACCGTCGGCTCCGGCGCCGCGCACAGATCTTCGTAGCGGATTTCGAGGTAAGCATCGGCCGGCAGCTCGCGCGCGAAGTCGCGCACGGACAACACGTAGCGCTGCCACAGATAGGCGCCCGAGTAGACGGAATAGGGCCACAGCATCGAATCCGAAATATCGATCGCCTGGTCGCGCCCGTCGCGCACGATGTGGATGAACTGCGCATCGGGAAACAAGGTGCGGATCTCGTCCATCCAGAAACTGTTGCGCGGCGTCTTCTCGCCCCACCGCGGCTTGCCCTCGGTTTTCGCGTATTCGCGGTGCAGCGCGGCGTAGAGGCCTGCAAACGTCGGTTCGGGCGCGGCTGCCACAAGACTCGCGGGCTCCGGCTTGACCGGCCACTTGCCGACTGTCGGCGTCGCGAGCATGTCTTCCGCGAGCGCGAGCAGGTTGGCGGGCTTGCGCAGGTCGCCGTAACTGTAGAGATAGGGATAAACGAGATCGAACAACCAGTCCGGTGGCGGCACCGCGAGTCGCGGGTGGGCATCGAGTATCAGGCGCAGCAGGGTCGAGCCCGAGCGCGGCGCACTGACGATGAATACAGGTTTGTCGTTCATGAATGTGTCCTTCAGCGCCGCTGCGACAATTTGCGCACGAGTTTTTCGTCGACCGTGAGACCGAGGCCGGGCGTTTCGGGCATCACCAGCTTGTTGTTCTTCAAAACGACACCGCCCGCCTTGACCGGGCGGTCCTTGATGCGCAATTGATAATCCATGCCCGGATCGCAACCCACCAGCCGCACCGCCGCGTGCAAATGGCCCGTCGCGGTGTCGAGCAGCGCGCTGCCCTGCGTCCAGTCGATGCGCACCGGCAGGTTTGCCGCTTCGGCGATGCGCATCATCTGCAGCGCCTTGTAAAAACCGCCGCATTTGCCGAGCTTGAGACTCACCATGTCGGCATAGCGTCCCGATGCGATTTCGATCATCGTGGCGAGATTCTGGATCGCTTCGTCGGCGACCACCTTCTGCGGCACCGCCGCGGTGATCGACGCGAGCCCCTTGAGATCGTGATAAATCACGGGCTGCTCGATCGCCAGATTGGCCACACCCGAGAAACGCCGCGTGAGGATTTCGATCGTGTCTTTCGCCGTGCCCCACATCTGGTTCGGATCCGCGATCACGAGCGCGCTGCCAGGCACTTTTTCGATCATCGCTTCGAGCCGGTCGGCATCGGCATCGAGCGATTCGAGATGCCCGGTCATTTTCGGCTCGAAACAGGTATAGCCCCTGGCCATCAATTTGACCGCGTGATCCGCCATGCGCGCAGGCGTATCGCGCGGCATGGTCGCAAGCTGGCCGAAACTTTTCTGGAACGCGCCGCCAAGCAGGTTGTAAATCGGCTGATTCGACGCCTTGCCCATGATGTCGTAAAGCGCGATGTCGATCGAGCTGCGCGCGCCGGCGTTGCCCTGCAGAAACAAGTGGTCGAGCGCCGCGTGGATCGCGCCGATCTGAAACGGATCCTTGCCCATGATGGTGCGGCCGAACAACTCGACCGTCGCAAGTATCCCCGCCTGCGTTTCGCTCGTCACGGGATGCGCGCACGCCTCGCCCCAGCCGACGATGCCTTCGTCGGTCGAGATCTTGACGAAAACGTTTTCCTTATATTGAAGGTTGGCAAACCAGCCTTCGCGCGCGTGCACCATCGTGCCTTTTTTCTTGCCCGACCCGAACAGCGCGTGATATTCGTCGGTCGGCTCGTACCAGACCGGGATCGCTTCGACTTTGGTAATCTTCATTTCGACCTCCCACTTTTCGCTTAAGTCCTTTTAGCCACAGATGAACACAGATTCCCACAGATGGCACAACCATGCAGTCAAGTAAGCGATGATTGTATCGCTTCATACTTCCGTTCTGACTCTATCCGTGTTTATCTGCGATTATCTGTGGCTCGACACGTTCTTGAATTCAATAACTCGTCGGCCAGTTCGACAGCCGGTGCTGGCCGACGCCGTTCGACAATCTCAGCATGTGCGTGTCGAGCATTTCCTTCAGGTACTCGCGCGTCTCGCGCGGGTCGAGCACTTCTTTCACGCCGAACACCGCGCCCAGATCGTAAGCCGAGCCGTTGCGCGACATCTCGGCGAGCAGCTGTCGATATTTTTCCGGATCGTCCTCTTCCTTGACGCCATGCACGACCGTGACCGCGGTGCGCGGATTCATGAAGCTCACTTCGGTGGTCCACCACGCAGCGATTTCATCCGCGATGCCGGCGCCGCCCATGTTGATGAAGCCGCGGCCGTAGCTCTTGCGCAGGATGATGCTGATTTTCGGCACCGTGACCTGCAGCAGCGCGTTCATCCAGTTGATCACTTTGCCGATCACGCCGCGCTTTTCGGCGTCGGGCCCGATCAGGAAACCGGGCTGGTCCTGCAGGAACACGAGCGGAATGTTGTAGCAGTCGCACAGCACGATGAAGTCAGTCGCTTTGCTGCACGCGTCGGCATCCATCGCGCCGCCCTTGAACTGCGGATTGTTGGCGATCACGCCGACGGATTTGCCGTCGATGCGCACGAGCGCGGTGGTGATGCTGCGGCCGAAGCGTTCCTTGATTTCGAAAAAGCTGTCGCGATCGGCGATCAGCGCGGATCACCTTGCGCACGTCGTACACCTGCGCCTGCGACTCCGGTATCAGCTCGAGGATGTCCTTGATCGCATCGTCCGAACCGGCGGGCACCTCCACCACCGGCGGCGGCTGGCGGTTGTTGGTCGGCAGGTAACCGAGAAAGCGCTTGATCGCGTCGATCGCTTCCTGATCGGTATCGACGACCATATCGGCGAAGCCCGAATGCTCGGCGAGTATCTGCCAGCCGCCGAGCTCCTCCGGCGTGACTTCGCGGCCGAGCGACATCGAAACCACGCGCGGGCTCGCCACCGCCATCACCGCGCCCTTGCGCATCACGCAGAAATCCGAGCAGCACGCGTGCCACGCCGCGGAGCCGAATGCATTGCCGAGGATCGCCGCCGCCCACGGCGCCTCGCGCGTGCGCAGAAAGCGGTTGCCTTCGAAATTCATGCCCATGCCCTCGCCCATGATGTCGGGCATGCGCACGCCGGTCGATTCGCCGAGAAACACGACGGGAAAGCCGCGCCGGCCGCCGGTGTCCTTGACGTGCGACATCTTGCGATTGTTGGTATAGCTCGACGATGACCCCTTGACGGTGAAGTCGTAACCGACAACGCCGACGCGCCGGCCCTCGAGCTTGCCGAAGCCAGTGACCTTGCCGTCCGCAGGCGTCGACTCGCGCATTTCCGGGATATACGAAACGCCGAACAGTCCGGATTCGCGGAACGAGCCCGGATCGAGCAGGTAATCGATGCGCTCGCGAGCGTTGAGGATGCCGGGCTTCGCGCGCTTGGCGAGCTTGTCCGTGCCACCCATCGCGCGCGCGACCCGCTGGCGCGCTGCGTGATCCTTGATCTTGTCGTCGAATTTCATGGCCGCACCGCTTGATCGTCGAGTCTTGCAGTTGACCAGACCCGCCGGGCGCCGTCTGTCTCCCAGGCGACAATTCGGTTTACTATTCTTGCGGCGCAAACCCAGGAACCCACCGTGGCCAACACCCCTACTGATTTTCTCGGCCAGCTCGCGACCAGTGAGCGCACCGCGTTGCTGAAGCTCGCGAAGCGGCGCGCGCTGCGGCGCGGCGACTATGTGTTCCGCGTCGGCGACGTAAAGCGCGGCGCCTACCTGCTAACCCGCGGCCGTCTCAAGTTCTTCCGCGTAACGCCGGATGGCCGCGAAGTGATTTTGTGGTTCTGCTTCCCCGGCGAAGTCTTCGGCATTTCCGAAGTGCCCGCGGCCAAAGGCCGCCGCGTCAACGTCGAAGCCTGCGAAGATTCGGAAGTGGCGGTCGTCGGTGACGCCGCGTTCAACCGGTTCCTGGACGAACATCCGGCCGCTGCGCGCCTGTGCCGGCGCACGATGGCAGTCCGGCTGGGCACGCTGACGAATACGCTCGTCAATCTGGTGGCGGACGATGCGTATGCGCGGGTGGCGAAACTAATCCTGCATCTCGGCGTGCATCACGGCACGAAACTCGGCAAAGCGATCGTGCTGGAAGTCGTGCTCACCCACCAGGAAATCGCTGACATGACCGGGGTGAACCGGCAAACGGTAACGCGCATCCTTGGCGACCTGCGCAGGAAGCGCATCGTGAGCGTCCAGCGCCGCCGCATCCGCATCGATAATGCCGCGGCGCTTAAGCAGTTATGGGCGCTTGATCAAGCCTGATTTCGTCATTCCGGCGTGTGACGGCCTGCCCCGGCAGGCATTTAGCCGGGGCCGGAATCGGGGATTCAATCGCCCGGGCACCGCCTCGGCTTGATTCCTGTGGGGCAGGCGTTCATGCCCCGAATGCAGGCTAGCCAGTAGCCCGCATAGGCAAGCGGTTTTCCAGGGCGAACTGATAAGCGGCTTCCTTGACGGCCAACGCTTCCCGTCCCTGCCAGCCAAATTTGCACGTATTGCAGCGCCAGACCGGCAACTGCAAGTTCATCTCGAAAATATAGCCATACGTATCAACCGCCGTAACACGATCGCTGACTGTGCGCGAAATCACGTCGCTACTGCCACATTTGGGGCAACAGTTCTTTTGCATCGGGTGCGCCATGCCTGAGAAAAAGCAATTCGAATGCCAACGGACATCGCCGCAGCGGACAGCCAAAATCAACGACTTAAATTTTTACTGAGACGCCATTTTCGGATTATTCGCACCCGGATTGGTGCATGGACGATTTTCTGCACCATATTCTTGCAGGCTACCGAGAGTCTTGACGCCGGCCATCCGCTTGATCGCATCGACGAACAGATCGCCATCGGTGCCCAGCACGATCACCTGCACGCCGCGCTTGGCGACGCGCCTCCCGTACTCGACTTCGAGATTGTTGCCGATCAGCGTCATTGCGTATTTGCCATGCCGGCGCGCAGTCGCCACGACCTTGTCGAGTGCCGCGCTCATTTTCGGATCGTCGAACGTCGCGCCCGGCACGCCGAGCGAAATCGACAGGTCGGTCGGCCCGACGAAGAACACGTCGAGGCCCGGCATCGCGGCCAGCGTTTCGAAATCCGCGATGCTCTCGTCTTCCTCGAGCAGCGGGATCGCCATGACTTCGCGGTTCGCGCGCTCGGCGTATGCATCCCAGCCGCCGCGCACATAGCCCGCCGCCCGCGTGATCTGGCACGCGCCCCGCTCGCCATCCGGCGCAAACTTCATCGCCTTCAATAGTTCGGCGCAATTGGTCTCGGTTCGCGTGCGGCAGCACGATGCCCGCCGCGCCGAGATTGAGCAGCTTCTTGATGAGCGGCGCATCGACTTCGGGCACGCGCACGAACGGCGTGATGTTCGGCGGCGTCGGCGGTGCGGATCAGGTGCGCGGCGCGATCCAGATCGAGCGCGCTGTGCTCCATGTCGATGATGACGAAATCAAGCCCCGTCGCCGCCATCATCTCGACCACCATCGGGCTGCCGGTAAAGAGCAGCATGCCCGTGACGGTTTTGCCATCGCTCAAGAGTTTGCGGATGCGATTCTGGAGGGCCATGAGCGTGATGTGATTTCGTTTGCGGGAAGCGGGCGAGATTACCGTGCACGTACCCGAAGGGTCAAGGTGCGCTCAACCGTTATCAAATTCAGCCTTGAACCCAACGAGGCAACCCGTGATACGCTGTTCCCGCTGCGATAGGATTGCCTGCACATTTCCATACCAGTTGTTTCCTGATCGCCGGAGGAATAGATGACCGATACGAAAGCGGCGGCTCCGGGTTGCCTGACCGGCGTTCGCGTACTCGATCTGACGCAGTTCGAAGCGGGCACCTCGTGTACCCAGGTTCTGGCGTGGCTCGGCGCTGATGTGGCGAAGGTGGAGAATCCGGTCGGCGGTGATCCAGGACGGCGGACGGGTGCCACGACACCGCACCGGGATGATCCTTACTTCCTGATGTACAACGCCAACAAGCGGTCGCTCACGGTCAACCTGAAATCCCCGCGCGGGCTGGACATCGTCAAGGATCTTGCGCGCAAGGCGGATATCTTTGTCGAAAATTTTGCGCCCGGCGCGATCGAACGCCTGGGATTGGGCTATGACGTGCTGAGCAAATTGAATCCGGCCATCATCTACGCGCAGGTGAAAGGTTTCGGCGAAGGCAGTCCGTACGAAAAAAATCTGGCGTTCGACATGATCACGCAGGCCTGCGGCGGCACCATGAGCATTACCGGCGACACCGACGGGCCGCCGACCAAGCCGGGAACGACGCTCGGCGATTCGGGAACCGGGATGCTGATGACGATCAACATACTGGCGGCGCTCTATCGGCGCAAAGAAACCGGCCAGGGCGCGCGGCTGGGTGTGGGCATGCAGGACGCGTTGCTGCATTACATCCGGAATGCGTTTGGATATACGGCAAAGAACGGCAAAGCTGCGCCGCGCGTCGGCTCGAAATCGATCGGCGGCCAGAATCCGCCTGCCAACATCTACCCGTGCGCGCCGGGTGGACCGAACGATTATGTTTACATTTACACCAGCCGCGCCAATCCGACGCACTGGCCAAAGCTGCTCGAAACGATCGGCCGCGCGGACCTGATCGGCGATAAGCGCTACGACACGCGCACGGCGCGTATCGAAAACGAAGACGAAGTGGACGCCATCATCGCCGAATGGACGCGCAAGCACGACAAGTATGAGGCGATGAACCTGATCGGCGCCGCCGGCATCCCCGCGGGCGCCGTGCGCGATACCCTGGAACTGCTGAGCGATCCCGATTTCGAGAACCGAAAAATCATGCAGACCGTGCAACATCCGACCGGGCCGTTCAAGATGCCGGGCTGGCCCGTGCGCCAGGATGGCGAGGTACCGGTGGTCGTACCCGCCCCGCTGCTCGGCCAGCACAGTGCCGAGGTACTGAAGGACTGGCTGGGGATGAACGCAGAGCAGGTAGCAGCGCTCCACACGGAAAAAGTCATCTAGAAGCCATCCCCAAATCCCCTCGCCCCGCTTGCGGGGAGAGGGTAGGGTGAGGGGCGGGTTGAATTCCTGCTGTTTTTCGCTATGAATAAAACGACATTGCTTCCCCTCACCCCCACCCTCTCCCCGCTCACGCGGGGCGAGGGAGTATTTTTGAGACCACTTCAGTCTTTCAGGCCTCTATTGCCATGAGCGTATCGGCAGGCCAGGCGTGGATAGCAGTGGTGACCGCAGTCGCGGTTACCTGGCCGGCGGCGGCAGCAGCGCAGACTACGCACTATCCGACCAAGCCGATGCGGATCGTCGTGCCGCTCCCGCCGGCCGGCTCGACCGATATCGTCGCGCGCCTGGTGGCGCAGAAATTCAACGAAGCGTGGGGACAGCCGGTGATCGTCGACAACCGGCCCGGCGCCGGCACTACCCTGGGCAGTGAGCTGGTGGCGCGCGCCGCGCCCGATGGCTACACCATGCTGTTGACGAGCAGTTCGCTGGCAACCAGCGTATCGCTTTACCGCAAAATGTCATTCGATCCGGTCAAGGATCTCTCCCCGATCGGGCCGGTGGGGCAATCGTTCTACGTGCTTGCGGTGCACCCCTCGTTTCCCGCCACCTCGGTGCGGGAATTCATCGCCCTGGCAAAGGCGAAGCCCGGACAAATCCTCTACGCATCGGCGGGAACCGGGACGATCACGCATCTCACGGTGGAACTCTTCATGGCGCACGCGAAAATCAGCATGGTCAACGTCCCCTTCAAAGGTGGCGCGCCGGCTCTCGTCGGTTTTCTCAGCGGCCAGGTGCAGGCAATTTTCAGCCCGATCGCGGAAATACTGCCGCACGTGCGGGCCGGTGGCAAAGTGCGCACACTCGCCGTGACAAACTCGAAGCGGGTACCCGAGTTGCCCGACGTGCCGACCTTCACCGAGTCCGATCTACCGGGTTACGAGGTCGTCTCGTGGTCGGGGATTTACGTGCCGGCGCGCACGCCGCGCAGCATTGTTAATCAACTCAACGCTGCGATCAATCGCATGGTGGAACAACCCGAAGTGCGCGAACGTCTGGTGGGCCTCGGCCTGGTGCCCGTCGGCGGCACGCCGACCGCGCTCGGCGATCACCTGAAGTCCGAAATAGCGCGCTGGGCAAAAGTGGTCAAAGAAGCGGGAATCAAGCTCGAATAAAACGTCCGCCATGAAGGAAACCAAGACTATGAGTTCCGCATCGTTTGATTTCGTGCCGCTTTTGCCCGCGGGTCTGCCACCGCCGGCGGTGCGCTGGACCGGGCGCGTCAAGTACGATTTCACCGGCGGCAACAATGACCCGGACAGGCTGCCGCTCGACGGGTTGATCGCGGCCGCGGACGCGGTGCTCAGACGCGAGGGACGCTCGCTGTCGACCTATGGGCTCAACAGCGGTCCGCAAGGCTATCTGGCGCTGCGCGAATTCCTCGTCGCCAAGCTCAAGGCCGATGCGAGCATCAGCTGCAAGACCGACGATATCCTTATCACGTCGGGCTCGCTGCAGGCGATCGACCTGGTCAACGGCGCGCTGCTCGCGCGCGGCGATACCGTCATCATCGAGCAGGAATGCTACCAAGGCTCGATCAACCGGCTTACCCGGCTCGGCGTCACGCCGATCGGCATCCCTCTCGACGGCGACGGCATGCGGGTCGACGCGCTCGCGACCGCGCTCGACGATCTCAAGCGCAAGGGCATCCGGCCGAAATACATCTACACCATCCCGACGGTGCAGAACCCGACCGGCACCATCCTGCCCGTGGAACGGCGCCAGGAGATGCTGCGACTGTCAGCGGCGCATGGCGTGCCGATCTTCGAGGACGATTGCTATTGCGACCTCATCTGGTCGGGGCAGCGCCCGCCCGCGCTTTACGCCATGAGCGAGCGCGGCGGCGTCATCCACATCGGTTCGTTCTCGAAGTCGATCGCGCCGGCGTTGCGCGTCGGCTATATCGTGGCGCCCTGGGACGTCATGTCGCGCATGCTCGCGCTCAAGACCGACGCCGGTTCCGGCGCACTGGAGCAGATGGTGGTCGCGGAATACTGCGCGCGAAATTTTTCGAAGCACGTTCCGGAATTGCGGCGCGGCCTGCGTGCCAAGCTCGAGACGTTGATGGAATCGCTCAAAGAGCACTTCGGGGCTGCGGCGGAGTTCGACGATCCCAAGGGCGGGATCTTTCTGTGGATCAAGCTCCCCGACCATGTCGACACGATCAAGCTCTATGAGCCAGCGCTCGCGGCGGGCGTTGCGATCAATCCGGGGCCCCAATGGTCGGTGAACAAGGAACACAGCCGCAGCCGGCTGCGGCTATGCTTTGCGAGCCCGAGCCACGAGGAAATTCACCAGGGCGTCGCGGCGCTTGCCGAGGTCTGCCGCCGCGAGTTTGGGCTACCGGCGAATAGCAGCAACGCCTAACGGCCGCCAAGTCGTCTGGTTGAATCGATTGACTGGCAGACGTCCCTCGCCCCGCGTTTAAGGAGGACATAAGTTTGAGAATACCGGCGTGCGCTTTTCTCGTGTTGCTGCCGGCACTGGTCGCCGCCGGATCTGCGCTCGCCCAAGCACCGAAATATCCGACCAAGGTCGTCCGCTGGGTCGTGCCGTTTGCAGCGGGCGGCGGCACCGATGTCGTCGCCCGCCCTATCGCGGTCGCGATGGGCGATGTGATGGGCCAACCGGTCGCGTACGACAATCGCGGTGGCGGTAACGGCATGATCGCGGGCGAGATCGTCGCGCGCGCCGCGCCCGATGGCTACACGCTGCTCGTCGGCAGCCCGTCGATCATGACCACCAATCAGCACCTCTACGCAAAGATGCCGTTCGATCCGCTCAAGGACTTTGTGCCGATCGTTAAATTCGCGAATGTGCCCAATCTGCTGATCGCGAATCCCGCGCTGCCTGCCCGCACCGTCCAGGAGCTGATCGACTACGCCAAGGCGAATCCCGGCAAGTTGAACTGGGCCTCATCCGGGATCGGCGCGGGCGGACATCTGGCGCTCGAGCTGGTGCAAATCAAGGCAGGGATCAAAGTCGTGCACGTCGTGTACAAGGGCGCGGGGCCGGCGCTGATCGCCGTGATCGGCGGCGACGCGCAATTGCTGTTCGGCGGACCGGGCGTCTTCATGCCGCACCTGAAGGCCGGCCGCGTGCGCGCGCTCGCCATCGGCAGCATGCAACGCATTGCTATCCTTCCTGAGGTGCCTACGCTCAACGAATCCGGCCTGCCCGGCATGGAAACCGGCTCCTGGTACGGGCTCGTTGCGCCCGCCGGCACGCCCGCCTCAGTCATCAGGCTCATTAACGCAGTAGCGATAAAAGTATTGAACATGCCCGAATCCGGCGCGCGCCTCGCCGCCGATGGCGCGATCGTCTCAGGCAACACGCCGGAGCAGTTCGGCCAGGAAATCCGCGCGGAAAGCGCCATGTGGGGCCGCGTGATCAAGCAGGCAGGCATCAAGCTCGATTAAGCAGGCTGTCATCCGTCGCAGCGGCACTCCGCCCTTCTGCCTCTAGTCCCTACGGCATACACCATCGGGGATATTTATTCCTCCCGGGTGCGCTCGGATAATCGCGATCAGGCAGGCGAATTCGGGCAGCGACCACAGATGTTCAATTCAGGCGGAGGCCACCATGAAATTTCAAAAGCTCGGGGACATGGGTTACGACCAGATTCCAGCTAGACGGTCGTGCGAATGCGCCGCACGGTGGGAATACATCGAAAGAGTGCTGCGCCGCGCGCGCAACGCCGTGCTGCGTGCTCTCCGGCTTGGCTATTCCGGCGGAACCGTCTTATAACGCTTCCCAGTACTCGATTATCCGCCGGCGCATCGCGGCATCCGGCAGAGGACCGCGCCCGGCTTGCAGGTTGTCGAGCATGTAGCCCGGCTGATCGGTGCCGGGGATGACCGCGGTGACCGCCGGATGCGACAGTATGAATTTGAGAAAGAACTGCGCCCACGTGCGCGCGCCGAACTCGGCCGCGAAATCCGGCAACGGCCGCGTCCCGGCCTTGCGAAACAGCGAGTTGCGTCCAAACGGCAGGTTGACCAATACGGCGGCACCCGCATCGCGCGCGGTGGGCAGCAACACCTGCTCCGCTTCGCGGTCGCCGAGCGAATAATTGACCTGAAAGAAATCGGGTTTCTCGCGAGCAAGGACTTTCCCGATTGCCGCGTACTGCCCGCTGAAGCTCGTCGTCATGCCGATGTAACGACACACACCCTGTTTCTGCCAGTCGCGCATCAATCCGCAGTCGAAATCAGGATCACCGACATTCCACGCCTGCATCAAGTCGATGCGGTTCGTTTTGAGCCGGCGCAGCGACGCCTGCAGCGACGCCGTTGCCGCATCGCGGCTTGCATTGGACGAATACTTGGTCGCGAGAAAGAGCCGGTCGCGTAACCCGGATTCCGCCACGATGTCGCCGACCCGGTCTTCCGCGCGGCCGTACGAATGCGCCGTGTCGATCAGTTTGCCGCCGCCCGCAACGAGCGTTTCGAGCACCTGCCGCCGCTCGGCTTGTTTAGCCGGATCGTTCTCGAAATCGAAAATCACCGCGGTGCCGATGCCTACGATCGGCAATTGCTCGCCGCTATGCGGTATGGGCCGCGTCTTGACCGGCTCGTCCGATGCCGATGCGGCGTACCCGAATTTCGGAAGCACGGCGGCCAGCGCGGCAGTTGCGCCGGCGACCAGAACCCGGCGGCGGGAGGATTGTGTGGAAACCATAACGCGAGTTTACTCCGGCTCGCGTGACGCCGATCGTGCGTCGCAAAGGTTGGCGGCGCAACATGGAATGTGCTATTAATTCCGTCCCGCTTTTAGACGAGATTTCGCAATGCCCGACCCGCAATCGCTGACCGCTTACGTCGCTGAATTCATCACGCGCACGCGGACAAAAGACATACCGCCCGACGTAATGCATCTCGGCAAACGCTCGATCCTCGACGGTATCGGCCTCGCACTCGCCGGCAGCGTGGCCGAATCCGGCCATATCGTGCGCAAGCATCTGAAGTCGCTCGGCTGCGATGCCGCGCGCGGCTGCACGATCATCGGCTCGAACATGAAAATGCCCGCCCGCTTCGCGGCATTCGCCAATGGTGTTGCCATCCACGCCGACGACTACGACGACACGCAGCTCGCCGTGGCCAAGGATCGCGTTTATGGGTTGCTCACGCATCCGACTGCGCCGGCGCTGCCGCCGGTGCTCGCGATCGGCGAGCGCGACGGCCGCTCCGGGCGCGACGTGCTCACCGCGTACCAGATCGCGGTCGAAGTCGAAACCAAGCTGTCCGAAGCGATGAACCCGCGCCATTATCAGGACGGCTTTCACAGCACGGCGACTGTCGGCACCATCGCGGCCGGCGCCGGTGTCGCGCAGCTGCTCGGCTTCAACATCGAGCAGACGCGGCGCACCCTGAGCATCGCCGCCAGCCAGGCCGCGGGCCTGCGCGAAAATTTCGGCACCATGATGAAACCTTTCCACGCCGGCCGCGCGTGCGAAAGCGGCGTGGTCGCCGCCGAATTTGCGCAACTCGGTTTCACCGCGACACCGATCATTCTCGAAGCGGGCCGCGGATTTTTCAAGGCGGCCGGCGGCGGCTACGACGCTAAGTCGATCGACGGCAAGCTCGGCAAGCCCTGGTCGTTCGCGTTCCCCGGCGTGTCGATCAAGCCGCATCCGAGCGGCTCGCTCACGCATCCCGGCATGGGGTTGATGCTGGACCTCATCGTGCAGCACGACATCAAGCCGGGCGAAGTCAAAAAGGTCGGCGTCGGCGTCAACCGCCAGAATGTAAATGCGCTTATTCACAATCGGCCGACCAACGAGCTGCAGGCGAAGTTCAGCATGCAATTCTGCATGGCGATTCTGCTGCTGCGGCGCAAGGCGGGGCTCGCCGAATTCACCGACGAAGTCGTCAACCGTCCCGACGTCAAGGCAATGATCGAGAAAATCGACTATGGCGTGCATCCGGTCGCCGAAGCCGCCGGCTACGAGAAGATGACGACCATCATCGACATCGAACTCACCGACGGCCGCAAGATCAGCGGCAGCGCCGATTTCGGCAAGGGCAGTCCCGCCAATCCGATGACCGATGACGAGCTCGCGAACAAATTCCGCGAATGCGCGGCGTGGGGCAAGCTGCCGGGCGCGAGCGCCGAGAAAATCGTCGATCTCGTGTTCGGCCTCGAAAAGGTCAAGAACATCCGGGAACTCACGAAACTCCTGCAAACGGGCAAGCGTGCGCCGAAGAAAACCCGTCGCGCCGCCGCCAAAAAATAACGAATGGGCTCAGCACAAACCATGAATACCCTACCCCGCATAGGCCTGATGCTCGGCGACATGACCGGCATCGGCCCCGAAATCAGCGCCAAAATTCTCGCTGCCCGCACGTTCAAGCCGCTCGCGCGCATCGCAGTCATCGGCGACGCCCGCGTGCTCGAGCTGGGCGCCAAAGACGCCCGCGTGGATCTCAAGTGGAAAAGCTATCCCGACGTCGACGCGATCGACTGGTCGCGCGACGAAGTTCCGCTGGTCGATCTCGGCAACATCGACCCCGCCACCATCAAGCGCGCGGAAATGTCGGCGGTCTCGGGCAAGCTCACTGGCGACACCCTGAAGCACATGATCGATCTCGCACTTGCCGGCAAGCTCGACGGCATCAGCTTCGCGCCGCTCAACAAGGGCGCCTTGCACAAAGGCGGCTGGAAATATCACGACGAGCACCAGATGTTCGCGGCGTTGACGCAACACTCGGGTTTCTTCGGCGAGATGAACGTGATCAAGGAATTCGCGACGTTTCGCGTGACCTCACATGTGGCATTGCGCGAAGCGGTCAACATGATCACGCCGGAAAGAATCACGTCCGCGATCGAGCTGGCGGACGCCACGTTGCGCGCGACCGGGATCGCAGCGCCGCGCATCGCGGTAGCCGCGCTGAACCCGCACAGCGGCGAGAACGGGCTCTTCGGCGACGAGGAAATCCGCATCATCCGCCCGACCGTCGAACTCGCACGCGCCACCGGTATCAACTGCACCGGCCCCGTGTCGTCCGACGTCATATTCCTGAAGGCGCTCAAAGGTGAATACGACGGCGTGGTGATGATGTATCACGACCAGGGTCAGATCGCGACCAAGCTCTTGGGCTTCAACAAGGGCGTGACCGTGACCGCCGGATTGAAGACCGTGTTCACGACACCCGCGCACGGCACCGCGTACGACATCGTCGGCCAATGCAAAGCCGACACCGGTGCGCTGGAGCAGGCGCTGCGGATCGCGACAAAAATGGCCGCCGCCAAGCTGACGGCAGCCGCGACGCTGAACTGAATCGGCTAGACCGCGGCGGCGATCGCGTCGCCCATCTGGCTGGTGCTCGCCTTGCCGCCCAAGTCACCGGTGAGCGTTTTGCGCTCGCGGATCACGCGATCGATTGCTTTGTCCATCAACTGCGCCGCTTCCACCGCTTTAGGCTCGCCATGCTTGCGGCCGAGCCATTCGAGCAGCATCTGCCCCGATACGATCATCGCGTAAGGGTTGGCGATATTTTTTCCGGCGATGTCCGGCGCGGAGCCATGCGTCGCCTGCGCCATCGCACGATCGGGCCCGGCGGACAAGCCCGCGGCCAGACCGAGTCCGCCGGTTAAGCCCGCAGCGGCATCCGACAGGATGTCGCCGAACGTATTGGTGGTGACGACCACGTCGAAATCCTGCGGCTTCATGACCAGCCGCGTCGCGAACGTGTCGACGAGCACTTCGTTGTACGCGATATCGGGAAATTCCTTCGCCACTTTGCGGCACTCCTCGGCGAACATGCCGCAGCCGAGCTTGAACACCGTGTTCTTGTGCACGGCCGTGACCTTTTTGCGCGGACGCGTGCGCGCGAGTTCGAACGACGCGATTGCAACCTTGCGCGAAGCCTGCCGCGTAATAACCCGTACGGAAATCGTCATGTCGGGCGACGGGCGAAATTCTCCCGAGCCCTCGTACACGTTGCGGTCGGGCGGAAATCCTTCGTTGTTCTCGCGCACGATGATGAGATCGACGTCGGGATACAGCGCCGGCACGCCGGGCAGCGATTTGGACGGACGAATGTTCGCGAACAAATCATAATTCTTGCGCAGGATCGGATGCGGGTTGATCGCATTCGGGTTGTCCCTCGGGTACGCCTGGTGACCGATCGGGCCGAGCACCCAGCCGTCGAGCGTGAAGAGTTTTTCCAACGTGCCCGGCGGCAGCGTGTAGCCCAGCTTGTCGAACGCGGTCTTCCCGATTGGCATAGGGAACCATTCGATGGCCAGGCCCGTCTTACTGGCTGCCGCTTTCATTACCTTGATTGTTTCCGGCACGACTTCGAGGCCGATGTCGTCGCCTTCGAGAATTCCGATTTTCAATGCACGGTCCATCTCAATTACTCCATATTTAAGCATTGCGCCGGCGGCGCTCTGAACACGACCAGTATAATAGTCGAAACTACCAACCCCCGAGGAGCGCCCGATGAAGTTTTCCGCCGTTAAATTCAGTGCAATTGCGCTGTCGTTTGCAATGACGGCCGCCGCGAATGCAGCCGCGTATCCCGACAAACCGATTCGCATGCTCGTCGGCTTCGCTGCGGGCGGCGGCACCGACACGACCGCACGAACGATCGGCGGCCCGCTATCGGAAGCGCTCGGCCAGCAGATCATCGTCGACAACCGGCCGGGTGCTGCCGGCAACATCGCCGCCGACATCACCGCGCATTCCGTGCCTGACGGCTACACGATACTGATGGGCACCATCGCCGCACTGGCAATCAATCCGAGCCTCTATCAGAAGCTGCCGTTCGATCCGATCAAGGACTTCGAGCCGATTTCGCTCGTCGTGTCTTCGATGAACGTGCTCGTCGTGCATCCTTCAGTCGCCGCGAAAAACGTGAAGGAGCTGATCGCACTCGCCAAGGCTCAGCCGGGCAAGCTCACATATGGCTCGTCGGGTGTTGGCGGCGCCGGCCATCTCGCCGGCGTACTCTTTGATCAATTAGCCGGAACCAAGATGATTCACGTTCCGTACAAAGGGGGGGCTCCCGCGATGATCGCGCTCGTGAGCGGCGAGGTGAACATGGTTTTCGCAACCGCCGAAACGGCGGTTCCCCAGGTCAAGGCCGGCAAAATACGCGCGCTCGGCGTCACCACTGCGAAGCGCAGCGCGCTGCTGCCGGACTTGCCGACGATTGCAGAAGGCGGACTGCCCGGCTACGAAGCGAACAACTGGTACGGACTTCTCGCGCCGGCGAAAACACCCGCCGCGATCGTCGAGCGCCTGAACCGCGAGGTCGTCAAAGTGCTCAACATGCCCAACGTCAAAGAGCAGCTCTTCCGCTCCGGTCTGGATGCATCGCCGAGCACGCAGAAGGAATTCGCCGCCTACATCAAATCCGAAATGGCAAAATGGGCGAAGGTCGTCAAGGCATCGGGCGCCAAAGCCGAATGATGCGTCAGTTCATTGCCGGCGCGCTCGGCGCGCTCACATTATCGGCCGCAGCGGCTGATTTCCCGACCAGGCCGCTGCGTATCATCATCGGGTTCCCGCCGGGCGGCGCGACCGACCTGGTTGCGCGCCTGCTGACGCCGAAATTATCCGAAGCATTCAAGCAACAAGTCATCGTCGACAATCGGCCTGGCGCGAACGGCGCGCTCGCGAGCGAACTCACGGCGAAAGCGGCGCCCGACGGCTACACGATGCACCTGGGCACGCTTGCTGCGCTCGTGATCACGCCGGCGATCACCAAGGTCAGCTACGATCCATTCAAAGATTTTTCGCCGATCGGGCGCACCGTCTCCCTGCAGAATATTTTCATCGCGCATCCGACGCTGCCCGTCAAAAATATTCCCGAGCTGATCGCGCTCGCCAAAACGCGGCCGGGCAAGCTCAATTTCGCGAGTTCCGGCACCGGCAGCACGGGCCATCTGTCCGGCGAGCTCTTGAAGACGATGGCGCATATCGACATGACGCACATCCCGTATAAAGGCGGCGGCCCGGCGCTGACGGATCTGCTGGGCGGCCAGGTCGAATTGTTCGTCGCCATCATTTCGACCGCGGTTCCGCAAGTGCAAGCCGGCAAAGCGCGTGCCCTGGCAGTGACCGGCGACAAACGCTCGCCGGCGCTTCCCGATGTCCCGACCGTCGCCGAGACCATCAAAGGCTATGAATCGACGAATTGGTATTGCATGCTGGGACCGGCGCATATGCCCGCGCCGCTCGTCGAACGCTGGCACAGGGAAATGACGGCCGCGTTGAATTCGCCGGAAATCAAGCAGGCGCTGTTCGACCGCGGCATCGATGCGGCGCCGACCACGCCCGCGCAGCTCACGGATTACCTGCGCAGCGAGACCGCGAAATGGACGAAAGTAGTCAAGGCTTCGAACATCAAGCCGGACTGAGCTACCCCGCTTCTACCGGCAGGTCGGCGCGCGCCGACCATTCGTGCCACGAGCCGATGAAATTGCGCGCCCCTACAATGCCCGCGTACTTGAGCGCATAGTAGGTGTTGGCAGACCGCGCGCCGCGGTGACAATACGTGGCGATTTCCTGGCGCGGATTGATCTTGTGCTGCTCCAGCAGCGCCAGTATTTTTTCCGGCGCTTTGAACCGCCCATTCTCCAGAAACTGGGTCCATTCGATGTGCAGCGCATTGGGAATGTGCCCGCGGCGCTGGCAGCACGGCGTATTGTCCTTGCCCGCCCATTCGATGTCGTCGCGCACGTCGATCGTAAAAAAATTCCACGAACCGGTGCGCCGCCCCACCTCGTCCAGCGGCACATAACAGCCGGACGAAACGGACACCTGGATTTTTGTCGGCCGCACGGTCGCGATGTCTGTATCGGCGAGCACCGGCCCGCCTTCGGCCTGCCATTGCTTCAACCCGCCGTGGAGCATGCGCGCCTTGCGATGCCCTATGAACTCCAGCATCCACAACTCGCGCGCCGCCCGCATGCCGGTAATGTCGTCGTAAACCACGACTGGCCTGTCCATGCGCACGCCCACCGAGCTGAAACGGTCGGCAACGAACTGCGCGAACTTGCGCATGTTTTCGAGCGAGCTGTTGGTGACGAGCATTTCATATGTCGACAACGGCATCGCGCCGGGAATATGGCCGTTCTTGAATTCGCCGGCCTTGCGCGCGTCGAGCAGAATCGCGCCGTTCTGAAGGTGCCTTTCGAGCTGCGATGGCTCGATCAGAATTTCACTGGCATCCATAGGTGTGTCGATTTTGCATTTAAATAAATCCGCGCGCAAATCGAGCGGCCGGATTCAGGGCTATCCGTCCAGACAAGCGTCGCGACGAAAGACGTATTCTAGCGCCCGGCAGAAAATTTTGCGTGACGCCAGTGCGGATCCGCCTGCGCGACCGCTGCCCACCGATTACGCCGCGATCGGCATGATACACTCGCGCAATATTTCGACGCATACACGACGCAGGAGACCCCCTTGAAAATTCTCGTTTTGCCCGGCGACGGCATCGGCCCGGAAATCACGCAGGCAACCCTCACAGTCCTCGACCGCGCCAATGCGCGGTTCAAGCTTGGCCTCGAATGGGAGCACGACGAGATGGGACTCGTGACGTTGAAGAAAGAGGGCACGACATGTCCGCCGCGAATACTTGAAAAAGCACGCGCCGCCGCGGGCGTGCTGCTCGGACCGGTTTCGCACAACGATTATCCGCCGCGTGAACAAGGCGGCGCGAACCCTTCCGGCGAGTTCCGCGTCAAGCTCGATCTCTATGCCAACATCCGGCCGGCCAAATCGCGCCTGGGCGTCGGCCTGACCGGCAAGCCGGTCGACCTCGTGATCTTCCGCGAGTGCACCGAAGGCTTCTACGCCGACCGCAACATGTACATGGGGCTCGGCGAGTTCATGCCCACCGAAGACATGGCGATCTCGCTGCGCCGCGTGACCGCGAAATGCTGCGAGCGCATTGCGCGCCGCGCCTTCGAATCCGCGATGACCCGCCGCAAGAAAGTCACAGCCGTGCACAAGGCCAACGTGCTGCGGATTTCGGACGCGCTGTTCCTGCGCGAAGTGCGCAAGGTCGCCAAGGATTTTCCCGAGGTCGAGCTCGACGAGAAGATCGTCGACGCGATGGCGGCGCTGCTCGTGCGCGACCCGTCGAAATTCGACGTGATTGTCACCGGCAATATGTTCGGCGACATCCTGTCGGACGAAGCCTCCGAGATTTCCGGCAGCCTCGGGCTTGCCGGCTCCGTCAACGCGGGCGACGAACTGTGCGTCGCGCAGGCGCAGCACGGCTCGGCGCCCGACATAGCAGGTCAGGACAAGGCCAATCCGATATCGTTGATTTTGTCTGCCGCGATGCTGCTCGAATGGTTGGGCCGCCGGCACAAGAACGCGGCGTTCACCGAAGCAGCGCAGAAGATCGAAGCGGCAGTCGACTCGGCGTTGAAAGATCCGGCCACGCGCACGGCGGATATGGGCGGCAAGCTCGGCACGCAGGCGTTCGCGAAAGTCGTCGCCGACAAACTGAACTAGCTTTTACCCGCGCGCGTCGGCGGCCCCTTCAATTCGATCACGTTGCCTTCCGGGTCGCTGATGTAGAGCGACGGCCCGTAGCCGTCGGCGCCGAAGCGCGACTTGATTTCACCGACGGCAACGCCGTTCGAAACAAGATGCGCGACGAGCGCGTTCTGGTCGAACGGCTCGATACGCAGGCACAGGTGGTCCATATTGCGGCGTGTTTTGCCCGGCGCCGCGCCGCCCGCGCGACCGAGTTCGCCATCGACCGCGATCAAATCCACGAGTGAAACGCCCGCGCGCAGCTGCGTGAGCCCGAGCTCGGGACGCTCGCGCTCGACCGTGCAGCCGAGCACGTCGCAGTAAAAACGCGTCAGGCGCGCCGGATTGGCGACCCGCAGCACGACGTGGTCGAGCGCGAGGATCTCGAACGCGGCGCGTTTACGGGCGATGGATTTTGGCATCGATAGTTTCGCTCAAATAAAAATGCCACCGCGCCGCGCGGCGCGATGGCATTGCAGCGGCTGCAAAATCCGGCTTACTTGTCGATTCCGCCGATGCACAGGTACTTGATCTCGAGATAATCCTCGATTCCGTATTTCGAACCTTCACGCCCTATTCCCGATTCCTTGATGCCGCCGAACGGCGCGACTTCGTTGGAAATAATGCCGACATTGATGCCGACGATGCCGTATTCGAGCGCCTCGGCGACGCGCCAGATGCGGCCGATGTCGCGGCTGTAGAAATACGACGCCAATCCATACTCCGTATCATTCGCGAGCTTGATCAGTTCCTGCTCGGTCTTGAAGCGGAACAGCGGGGCCACCGGGCCGAACGTTTCCTCGTGCGTGATTTTCATGTTGGTTTTCACGTCGGCCAGCACGGTCGGCTCGAAGAACGTGCTGCCTTTGGCGTGCCGCTTGCCGCCGGTGACGAGACGCGCGCCTTTGCCCACGGCGTCGGTTATATGCTCCTCGACTTTCTCGACCGCCTTCATGTCGATCAGCGGGCCCTGCATGACGCCCTCTTCCATCCCGTTGCCGACTTTCATCGCGGCGACTTTTTCGCCGAGCTTTTTCGCGAATTTCTCGTAGACGCCGTCCTGCACGAACAGGCGGTTCGCGCACACGCAGGTCTGGCCGGTGTTGCGGAATTTCGACATCATCGCGCCTTCGACCGCGGCGTCGATGTCGGCATCGTCGAATACGATAAACGGCGCATTGCCGCCCAGTTCGAGCGAAACCTTCTTGACGGTTCCCGCGCACTGCGCCATCAACTGCTTGCCGACTTCAGTCGAACCCGTGAAGGTGAACTTGCGCACGATCGGGTTGGTGGTCAATTCGGTACCGATCGGTCCCGACGAGCCCGTGATCACGTTGACCACGCCCTTGGGAATGCCGGCGCGCTCCGCGAGCTCGCACAGCGCGAGCGCCGAATACGGCGTATAGGTTGCCGGCTTGATCACCATCGTGCAGCCGGCGGCCAGTGCCGGGCCAGCCTTGCGGGTGATCATCGCATTCGGAAAATTCCACGGCGTCACCGCCGCGCACACGCCGATCGGCTGCTTCAGGACGACGATGCGCTTATCGGCCTGGTGCTGGGGAATCACGTCGCCGTAAATGCGCTTGCCTTCTTCGGCAAACCACTCGATGAACGATGCGCCGTAGGCGATTTCGCCCTTGGATTCGGCCAGCGGCTTGCCCTGCTCGGTCGTCATCAGTACCGCGAGATCGTCCTGGTTCGCCATCATGAGATCGAACCATTTGCGCAACACCGTCGCGCGTTCCTTGGAGGTCTTCGCACGCCATGCAGGCCATGCAGCGTTGGCGGCCTCGATTGCGCGCTTCGTCTCCGCGGCGCCCATTTTCGGGACGGTGCCGATCTGCAGCCCGTCCGCGGGATTGTTGACGGCCAGCGTGCTCTTGTCGTCGGCGTCCACCCATTGGCCGTCGATATAGCATTGCTGGCGGAAAAGCTTCATGTCTTTCAGTTGAAATGCGGGTTTGACCTGGGTCAACATGGCGGCATCCTTACGGGGAAATTGAGCGCGGCGCGGCTCTGAATTCGAGCGACGATTATAACACCCGCTTCCCGGCAATTCGCGCGGTGGAAATAGCCGCGTTTCGTCTGGCCCACCTGCGCAAAATCACGTGCGGGAAACGGGTCTTCGGCACCGCGGCTGATTTGCTGCTGCGCGGCAAGCGGCCGCAACATTTTGTAAAAAATCCAACACCATTGCCGGAAATTTGTGCATTTTCGCCGCCATGCGCACGTCATGCTTGACGCTGCCGGTGCGCTGGATATATAAGATAATTTAGCGTCGATATTTCGTGGTGCGGGCGCTGCCGGTGCTGGACCTTTTCAATCAATGACAGGGGGTTTCTGATGAAGTTTTTATCCAAATTAATAAGTCAACTGCTGATCCTCAGCATGGTGGTGCTGCCGTTCTCGACCCAGGCCGGCATGATAGGCACCGATCAGGTTGTCGCCAACGCGACCGCCGAAGCGAACCGCGACAAAGTTCGCGACTTCGTCAGCCGCACCGACGTGCAGAAGCAGTTCGAAACGCTGGGCCTCACCACGGCCAACGCGGCAGAGCGCGTCAATGCAATGACCCAGGACGAGATCAACCGCATCGCGGGCAAAATCGACACCCTGCCGGCGGGCGCTGATTCCAGCGCCGGCTGGTGGATCGCCGGCATCATCGTAGTCGCCGTGATCATCTGGTATTTCTGGAAATAGCTGAAGCAGACTCGATTTATGCACAGCTTTAAAGCCCGCCTAACCGCGGGCTTTATTTTTTTGAGCGCCCTCCTGTCGGGCTGCTCGCTGATTGCGCCGCAAACATACGCGCTGAAAGAAAAGCGCCCTCCCGATTTGCCTGCGCGCGTCGAATTGACCGAGGTGCCGTTTTATCCGCAGGACGATTATTACTGCGGCCCGTCCTCACTCGCGATGGCCGTCACTGCCGCGGGCGTCAAGGTCACCCCGGAAGACCTGGTCGATCAGGTCTATCTGCCGGGACGCAAAGGCAGCCTGCAGGTGGAAATGCTCGCCGCCGCGCGTCGGCGTGGCCTGATCGCGTATGAGCTCGCGCCCAAAGTTGAGGATTTGCTGCGCGAACTTGCGGCCGGCACCCCGGCGATCGTGCTGGAAAACTACGGCCCGTTCAAATGGTTTCCCGTGTGGCATTACTCCGTCGTCGTCGGTTATGACCTGAACCGGCTGGAAGTCATACGCCGGTCGGGCAAGCGGCCGCGCCTGCCCACGCCGCTGCCGGTATTCGAAAAAATATGGCGCGAAGAAGACTACTGGGCGTTGCTGGTGCTGCCGCCCGAACGCGTGCCGGTCAGCGCGACCGAAACCCGCTACGCGGCCGCCGTCGTCGCGCTCGAGCAAAGCGGCCACGTCAAAAACGCATTCATCGCCTACAACGCATTGCTCAAGCGCTGGCCCACCAGCCTGGGTGGCCAGATGGGACGCGGCAACGCCGCCTATGCACTGCGCGACCTCGATACCGCAGAAGCGGCGTTCAGGCAGGCTACGCAGGATCACCCCGATGCGGCACCGGCATTCAACAATCTCGCCAACGTGTTGGCCGAGCGCAATAAATTAAACGATGCGCTCGCCGCCGCGGAAAAAGCGGTCGCGCTCGGGGGACCCATGCTCGCGACGACCGAGGCAACCCTGGAAGAGATCAAGCAGAAAATTGCGGCGGCACACGCCGAGGAAGCATTGCGTGCAGAACAAAACCCGCCAGTCACCCCTGCGGGTACTAGTGCCGGCACCGGCGGAAATTCAGCCGGCCGCACCCGTGGCCATGCCTAAAGCCAAGGCGAAGAAGAAAAAGGCCGCCCCGCCTGCTTAGGCGATGCTAATCCAGGCTGACGTTGGCCTGCTTCACCACTTTCGCCCACTTCGGGATTTCACTTTTGATCAGCGCGCCAAACTGGTCCGGCGTGCCCGCAACCGGCGGCGAGCCCATCTCTATCAGACGTTGCTTGATGTCGGGCATATTCGCGATACGCACCATTTCGCCGTTCAGTTTCGCGACGATCTCTTTGGGCGTGCCGGCGGGCGCGACGACGCCATACCAAGCGATCGACTCGAATCCCGGCACCCCGCCTTCGGCGACCGTCGCGATTTCAGGCAGCACGGGCGAGCGCGTAGCGCTGGTCACCGCCAGGCCGCGCAGCTTGCCGCCTTTCACGTGTGGCAGAACTGGAATCATGCTCTCGAAAGCAAACGGAATCTGGCCGCCGATCAAGTCGACGATCGCCGGCCCGCTGCCTTTGTAGGGGATGTGCGTCATCTCGACCTTGGTCATGAATTTGAACATTTCCGCCGTGAGGTGCTGCGGCGAACCGGGGCCGGCGGATGCGTAGTTGAACTGGCCGGGCCGCGCTTTGATCAGCGCGATAAATTCGCGCACGTTTTTCACCGGCAGCGACGGGTGAGCGACCAGCACCAGCGGCACGGACGCCGACAATACGACAGGCGCGAAATCCTTGGCAGGATCATAGGGCAGCCTGCTGAACAGGCTCGCATTGATTGCGAGCGGGCCGCTTGCACCCATCAACAGGGTGTAGCCGTCGGGCGTCGACTTGGCGACGAAGTCCGCGCCGATATTGCCGCCTGCGCCGGGTTTCGCCTCGACGATCACCGGCTGCCCCCACGCTTCGTGCATTTTGGCGCCGATTATGCGTGCCAAAATGTCCGTCGTGCCGCCCGGCGGGTAAGGCGTATAGAAACGAATGGGCTTCGCCGGATAACTCTGGGCGCAGACCACCGGCGGCCAGCACAAGGACATTACGCACACGAGCTGCCACAGATAGCGTGTTTTCATTGCTACTCCTCCACATCTCTCGCGCTTTAAGTGCTACGCCTCGCGTCAATCTTAGCACCCGCCTGACCATGAGGCATTGCGGCACGGTACGCGCTAGAAACAAGGGCTGTTTTATCGCTTGGGAAGTCGCCGAAATCATTGTTATAATGGCCGAAAGGGGCAGCATCCGACGTTGTAATTGTTTCAATACCGGAATTCATCTATGACCATGTTCTTCGCCCAGGTTCGCTCTGCGTTCATGCTGAGCCTGTTATCGCTGATATTCCTCGGCGGTTGCGCCAGCACGGCGAAGAATCCGCGCGATCCGCTCGAGCCGATCAACCGCGCGGTATACCAGCTCAACGACGGTCTGGACAAGGTGGTATTGAAGCCGGTCGCGACGGTATATAAAACGGTATTGCCGCAGTTCGTGCGCACCGGCGTCACGAATTTCTACAACAATCTTTACGACGTGCTGACGGCCCTTCACAACCTGCTGCAGGGCAAGGTTGGCGACGCGGTTTCCGACGTCGGCAGGATTGCGATCAACTCGACGGTCGGCCTGGCCGGCTTTATCGACGTCGCAACCGAAGTCGGGCTCGAAAAACACAAGGAAGACTTCGGCCAAACGCTCGGCCGCTGGGGTATCGGCAGCGGACCGTATCTGCAGATTCCCTTTTTCGGCCCCAGTTCGTTCCGCGACGGTTTTGGTTTATGGGTTGACGTCCAACTTGACCCGGTGGGATGGATTTGGCGCAATCATATTGCGACGCGTAATTCCCTATGGGGACTCTATATCGTCAACCTGCGCGCCAACTTGCTCGATTCGACCAAAATACTCGAAGAAGCAGCGCTCGATCCTTACGAGTTCCAACGCGATGCTTACTTGCAGCGCCGCCGCAATCTGGTTTACGACGGCAATCCACCGGCGGAAAAAGACGACGAGGACTTGCCGGAGTTGAAAACCAAGCCGAGCGGCGAACTCGAGAGACCGGACCTTGCGCCGCGATCAGAACACCCCGAGCCGCAAGCCGCTGTACTGGCGGAAGCGCAGCCGGATACGCCGATTGCAACACTTGTTTCCAAACCGTTAGCGCCCGCGCCGTCAACTGCAGTTAGTTCTCCCGAGTCGCCCTGACCGTTCCTGGTTCGTACGTTCTAAGTCTGCTTGGGCACGGGCGGCGTGGCACCAGGTCTCGTGCCGCTTAATCGCAGCCGCAGTCACCGCCTGGATCCCGAACGAATAATTCAAATAAGCGGCCAGGGCGCCGACGAGCGCGGCGATGCCGATCACGAGCAGATAAAACGTGCCGGTGATCAACTCGGCAATCACGAGAGCGATGCCGACGATCGCCCACCACCAATAAGGTTCCATCGCATTCCTCCCGTGGCCGCGTACCTCGAGAGGGTGCTATGAGTTTGCCATAAATGGCGGATAGCAGCCGGCTACCCGCGATTCGGCATTCGCGCCGCCAACTCATTGCGCAGTGGGTCCGACGCGCTCGCGGCGCAGCCAGTCGATGATGTGATCGGCCACGTGCTGCCAGTTGCGTTCCAGCATCATGGCGTGCGCCATGCCGGGAAATATCTCGGCGGTCACGCCGTAAACGCTCGCCGTCGCCTCTATCATACGGCGCGAAAAGAACGCATCCGTTTCCGCGCCGAGCACCATCACCGGCACGCCGGTGGCACGGCGGATAAAGAATTGCTGCGGCCACGAGAGATCGAATACGGCGCGCTGGGATTCCGGCTGCATGCGCGCCATGTGCTTCCCGACCTCCTCGTCCGAAATATGGTCCGAGAAAATGGCGCGGCGCACGCCATGCAGTGTCGCAAAGCCCGGGTCCGTGTGCTGAATCCGGTTGATTTCGGCGAACAGATGCGGATCGCGCGCGGCCAGCATCATCGACGAGCCCAGCAGCCCTTCAGGCGGCACCGTGGCCATGAATACGGCGGCCTGCGCCTGCAGCTTGTGCAGGCACCGCTGCACCACCATGGCGCCCATCGAATGGCCGACTACCGCCAGCGGCCCGCCGATATGCCGCGCGATGCGCTGCACGTCGGCTTCGTAGTCGTCGATGCTCGTCCCTGCAAGGTATTCTCCGCCGCTGCTGCCGCCGTGGCCGCGCAGGCTCAGCGCGTGCGCAGTAAACCCGTTTTGCGCGAAATACGGCAGAAAATAATCGTCCCAGCACCAGGCGCCGACGAAAGCGCCGTGCACGAACAGGAGTTGAGTGGGATGGGCGGGAGTTGCCGGTATGTGACTGATCAGTTCGAGGCCGTTGACGTCCGCTACGCGTTTCATGGGCGCCCGTTGATCAATTGAGACGCGACGCGAGCGCCTGCAGCTCGGCCACTTTCTGCCGCACCGTGTCGGCGTCGCGCGCGACCGGCAGCATCTTCAGATAGGCCTGGAAATCGAACAGCGCCGCGCGGAAGCATTCCAGATTCAGATAGATCATGCCGCGATCTCGATACTCCTCGGCGAGCTCGGGCATCACGCTGATGATGCGGTCGGTGGCCGTCAGTGCCTTCATCCAGTCCTTGTGATGCGAATAAATACCTTTCAGGTTGCGCAGCAACCGCGCCAGTATTTCGCGGTTGCTCGCCGCGACCAGCATACTCGCCACCATCGACTTGGTGGGCTCGGCGCCGTTGCGCAGCGCCTTCACGCGCCGCCGCAGCTCGTCGAAGCTCAAGGACGCGCCCTTCGCATACGGATCGAGCACGACCGTGCCGTCGCGCAGCGGGCACTTGACCAGAAAATGCGCGGGAAACGCCACACCGTGCACGGGCAACCCGATCCGGCGGCCGATCTCGATATAGACAAGCGCAAGCGTAATCGGGATGCCGCGCTTGCGGTCGAGCACTTCGTTCAAAAAACTGTTGCGCGCGTCGTAGTAATTCGCCGCGTCGCCCGCATAGCCGAGCTCATCGAACAGGTAGCGGTTCAACGCGATGATACTGTCGGCCTGGCTGATATCGGGACGCAGGCGGCGCTTGAGTGTCGCGGCTGTGTCGTCGAGCTTGCCGAGATACGAGTCGATATCGAGATTGCGATATTCTTCGGCGGCGATCAGCAGTGCGGCTTCGGCCAGGTTGATGCCCTCGTCCGCGCCGCCGACGACCCGCGCGAAGCGCTCCGCATGCGGCGTCAAGCGCGCCTCGCCAGCGGCAGGTTCATCAGCAGGTTCTGCGGCTTCATCCGCAAATGGCCGTCGACCGTCGCCGCCAGCCCGAGAAACACGGGCTTGCCGGCAATTTCCGAGCGCATATCGGACGGATTGCCGAAGTCGAGCCGGTAAAGCCCGATGATGCGCCGCATGTCTTCTTCGCCCACATCGGCGCCATTATAAATCTCGTTGAGCATCGCGGTGGAGTCGGCGTCGAGCCCGACGTGCCATACCCAATCTTCGTCGGGGATCTCGCGCACCGGCGTTACCGTGACCGGCGTTTCGTGGAAGTGCGCGACCCACGCCTCGATGACCCGGCACAGCGCAGCGCAGCCGGCATGCGTGCTATTAAGCTGCAGCACCGTGTCGTAGCGCTCGTCGCGTTTCCAGTATTCGTCGTGCGTTTTCGCATCGAGCACGTCGAGCTCGATCGTGCGCAGCGGGATTTGCGCCTCGCGAACCAGCCTTCCCAGGTTGCCCAGTCCGCCGCCGGTTGCGTGCAGGGCGACCATTTCGTCATCGGCGAGCCGGATCGCGCCGTTTTCGACGTTCACGCGTTGCCGCCGGAAGAACAATTCCGCGGCGCGTGCCTTGAGCCCGTCGTCTTCGCCATCGAGTATGCCGCGCAGTATTGCCTGCACCGTCTGATCGATGAACAGCGGCGGCACCGCGACATCACGCAGGAACAGTTCCGCATAAAATGCCTCGAGCGACGGCGCGGCGAGCAGCTGATCGCGGAAATTCAGCACGATCCGGTAATTTTCTCGCGCGTCTTCATCGCTGATCGCGGCCAGCCGTTGCGCATCAACCACCATTCGCGGCTGCTCCATCAATGCCGCGTGCAAAGCATGCTCCTGCTCGCAGGAGCTGTTGATGGGAGCCAGTTCCGGCCGCGCGTAATACGCGCGCAGGTAATCGTCGGTGACCGTCAGCCGTTGATTGTTGCGGCTGAGCAGATGGTAACCGCTGCCGCGCCAGAAATCAGGCATGAAACCGCAGCCACGTCAGGAAGGCCATGCGGCTCATTTTACGGGCGCAGGAGCGGCGTTGGAACGATTTTCAAGCTCCTCCCAGCGCGCGAAACATTCGGCGAGATCGGCCTCGATTTGCGTGAGCTGCTTTTGCAAACCCTGCGCCTGTGCGGGGTCGCTGCGATATAGCGTGCCGTCGGCAAGCCGCGCGGTATTGCGCGTTTGTTCCTGCTCGAGAGCGGCAATGCGGTCCGGCAAGCTCTCGAGTTCGCGCGTTTCCTTGAAACTCAGCTTCGCGCGGGGAGCGGCGCGCGCGGCCGGCGGCGGCGTTGCTTTGCGCTCGCGCGCTTCGACCCTGGCATCGTCGCGCAGTGCATTCGCCTGAAAATCCTGGGCACGCCGCCAGTCCGCGTAGCCACCCGCATACTCCACCAGCTTGCCGCCGCCTTCGAAAGCGATTACCTGCGTGACGAGATTGTCGAGAAACGTGCGGTCATGGCTGACGAGAAACAGCGTCCCCGTGTATTCCTGCAGCAGCGCCTCGAGCAGCTCGAGCGTTTCGATGTCGAGGTCGTTGGTCGGTTCGTCGAGCACCAGCACATTGGCCGGCTGCGCAAAGAGCCGCGCCAGCAGCAGCCGGTTGCGCTCGCCGCCGGAGAGGCTGGCCACCTTCGCGCGCGCGCGTTCCGGCGGGAACAGGAAGTCGCCGAGATACGAGATCACGTGCTTGCGCGTGCCCCCGATCTCGACAAAATCGGAGCCCGGGCTGATGACTTCCGACAGCGTCGATGCGTCATCGAGCTGCGCGCGGAACTGGTCGAAGTATGCAATCGATAGCTTGGTGCCGCGCCGCACGGTGCCCGCATCGGGCTCAAGCTCGCCCAGCAGCAGCTTGAGCAGCGTGGTCTTGCCGCAGCCATTCGGCCCGAGCAGTCCGACCTTGTCGCCGCGCTGAATCACGCAAGAAAAATCGACGATCACGGGTTTGTCACCAAATCGTTTGCCGACATGTTGCATTTCCGCGACCAGCTTCCCTGAGCGCTCGCCGGCGGCGACGTCGAGATTGACCTGGCCCAGACGGTCGCGGCGCGCGGCACGCTCGCGCCGCAACTGCTCGAGTCGCAGCACGCGACCCTCATTGCGCGTGCGGCGCGCTTCGATGCCCTTGCGGATCCACACTTCCTCCTGCGCCAGCAATTTGTCGAACTTGGCGTTCTGCTGCGCTTCGGCGTTGAGCAATTCGTCCTTGCGGCGCTGATATTCGGCATAGCTGCCCGGAAAGCTCGCGAGCCGCCCGCGGTCGAGCTCGATCACGCGCGTAGTCACATTGTCGAGAAAACGCCGGTCATGCGTTACAAACAGCACGCTGCCGGCAAAATCGCGCAACAATTCTTCGAGCCATTCGATGCCGGCGACATCGAGATGGTTGGTCGGCTCGTCGAGCAGCAGCAGTTCGGGCTCGGTGACCAGCGCGCGGCCGAGCGCCACGCGCTTCTTGAGGCCGCCTGACAATGTGCCAACTTTCACGTCGGCATCGAGGCCGAGCTTCGCGAGCGTCGTCTCCACGCGCGAATTGGCGCTCCAGCCGTCGTTATGCTCGAACTCGGTCTGCAGCTCCTGCATGCGCTCGAGCAGCGCGGCATGATCGCCGTGTTCGTCCGCAAGCTGATGCGAGAGCTCGTGGTATTCGTGCAACATCGCGGTCTGCGCGCCCAAACCGGCGGCAACGGCATCGAAAACCGTCGTCTCGGGATCGAGCTCCGGCTCCTGCGCTACCAGCGCGAATTTAAGCTCCGGCTCGCGCCACAGCTTGCCGTCGTCGAGCGGGAATTCTCCGGCGATGATTTTTAAGAGGCTCGATTTGCCGGTGCCGTTACGGCCGATGAGTCCGATGCGCTCCCCGCGCTCGATCACGAGATCGGCATGGTCGAGCAAGGCGACGTGGCCGAACGCGAGCGATGCGCTGTCGAGAGTCACTAAGGGCATAACCGAGGCTCAAGTTTTTTCTGCAGGAACGGATATCTCGATCAGATTGTCGTCCGGATCGCGCACGTAAACCGATTGGATCGGAAAGCGCGCGCCGGTGCGCACCGACGGGCCTTCTTCGATCGCGATGCCATGCTTTTTCAGGCGCGCGATCACGTCTTCGAGCGGGCAATCCGCGAGAAAACACAGGTCGAGCGAGCCTGGCGTCGGCGTGCGGGCTTTGATGCTTGCGTCGAACCCCGGCGGATGCACGTTGAATTTCTGGTCGCCGAAGCGGAACGCGATGCGCCCCGCGCCGTAGTTCTCCAGGCGCATGCCGAGGACCTCGACGTAGAACGTGACGCATTTGTCGAGGTCGCGCGTGGTGAGAACGATGTGGTCGATGCTTTTGATCATAGGGTTGCGAGCTGCTTCAAGTCGTTGACGACATCGGTTGTGTTGCGCGCCGGGTTGACGCCCAGATACACCTTCGCCACCTTGCCCGCCGGGTCGATCAGAAACGTGTTGCGCTTGGCGAACTTCAGCAGACCGAAATCGCGCAGCGAACCGTAACGGGCGGCCGTCTCGCCCTTGCGGTCGGCGAGCAGCGCAAACGGCAGATTGAATTTGCGCGCGAATGCCGCATGGCTGTCGCTGTCATCGACGCTGACGCCGCAGACCGCGCCGCCAGCGGCTTCGAGTTCGCGCATCGCATCGCGATAGCGCGCCGCCTGTTCGGTGCAGCCCGGCGTGTCGTCGCGCGGATAAAAATACAGCACCAGCCATTTGCCGCGAAATTCGCTGCTCGTTCGCATCGCCCCGTTCTGGTCCGGCAAGCTGAAATCGGGCGCCGCGCCGCCGGCTTTCGGCAGATTGCGATTGGCGAACGCGGTCAGCCGCCACAACAACAGCGCGACGCCGATCACGAAGGCGATCAGCAGCCACTTAACCATGAGTTTCCTTCGGGATTTCGGCGGGTCGAGCTTTGATTTTACGTTAAAATGCTGCCGCACGCCCCGGTAGCTCAGTGGATAGAGCAGTCCCCTCCTAAGGGACAGGTCGGACGTTCGATTCGTCTTCGGGGCGCCAAGAATATCAGTAGCTTCGCGCTGTTAGAGATGCCTTAAAGCCATGCCTAGCACACTCCTAGCACACTGGAGGTGTTGTTATGGCATCAATCAGGCAAATGCCGCGCGGCAGGTGGCAAGCAATTGTTCGTCGCAAAGGTCAACTGCCCGGAACTTTCTGCTCAACGCGCCCAGATGCAACCATCTATCAATGGGCTAAGACAAGGATTGTTTCCACGCGCCCCATAACGCGTACACGGCGCGATACCCACCGGGTGAACTGAGCCGCCTGCGCCGTTATGAAACAAAAAACCCCGCCGAAGCGGGGTTTGTATGTGGCTATAGAAACGGATTAAGCGACTTTCCGTCCCCTGCGTCGTGCAATGAATGCGAACAGGCCCAGACCCGCCAGCAACATGCCATACGTATCTGGCTCCGGAATCGCGGGTTGCAAACGTCGCGTTGCCGCCGCCGCCATTGAGCGAAAGGCGGAAGTTGTCGCCGCCCAGCGGAAACTGGGTGATCACGCTGTCCGTATTGGTGAAGGCGGCGGTCAAGTCCAGGATTTGCGAAGCGTTAGGATTGACGAAGAAGCCTGCGAAAGCAGGATTCGGCACGAAGGTCGCAGTTATACTCGCAGCCGGCAGGAGATTACCCGGCGTACGGGTGAGCGAAGTACTCCGCGGGAGCTCAGGCTGCCAGTGGCCAACGTGACCGTCGGAGCCCCCGTGACTTCGAAAAGCCCATCATCGTTGCTATCCGCGAACGTCGTTATCCGGGCGCACCCAACAGCTGATAGTTTAAGCTCGTGAAGCTGCCGGTGGAAGGAATGCCCGCGGTCTGAGTCCCGGTCGCTGTGAAAGAAATGTACAGCGTGTAAGCCGTGCCCCCGGGAAATGACGCCGTCCGGACTCCACGTCCGCAATGCCATTGTTCGAGAACAGCGGTCAGCTTCCGCGAACCCCTGCTCCGAGAAGGCCGTCCCGCCGCCCGTAATGTCGATCGTCGCATAGGTGTTGATTAACACGTTGTCGAACGTGAACGCACCCGCAGTGGTGATGCCTGCTCCTGACGGGTTCCATGTCACGTCTATGGGAGCAGCCGCGTTAGCTAACGACGCTCCCGTTAACAACAACGCGGCAAACGACGCCGCTAAATATTTCCTGAGTTGCATTGTTCTTCCTTTCACTGGCAGGGGTTAATGACGAACTAAAGCGCGAATACTGCGGGAGGACGGGCACAACGCTTTTGCACGAACGTCGGCAGCAACCAATTGCTCGATGCGGTCGAAGATTGCCAAAAGTGAATCGAGATCGGCAGCCAGCCCTGTGCGATATGCGTCAACCATGTCGAGTGATCGACTGAATTCGATATTGCGTTTGTGCAGTTCAGTCGGCACGGTTGGCTATCCTGGCTGAATAGGTGATTTCGACGGGTAAATTATGTGTTTGGAATGATCGGAAAGTCTGTAGGTACGCGCCTATGTTCATGTAAGACCATAATTAGACCAACTATCACCTATGGATCAGTCGCTATGCTGAATCCCCATGAGGGGCGATGAACAATGGAAGGTCATCGAACCGTTACTACTGAAGCCGCAGCGCAGGACTGATGGGCGCGGCAGGCCGCGCAAGGACGATCGCCAGGTGCTCAACGGCATCCTATGGATATTGCGCTCGGGTGCGGCGTGGCAGGACTTGCCGGAACGCTTTCCGTCATACCAGACCTGCCACCGGCGATTCCGAACTGGGTTGACGGTGGTGTATTCAGGCGAGTCTCGAAGCGCTGGCCGAGGATTTGCGAAAGCGCGGCAAGCTGGACCTGGCGCAATGCTTCATCGACGCACCTTTGTAGGGGCCAAAAAGGGGGCTGCGCAGTGGGAAAGACCAAGCGGGGCAAGGGTACGAAGCTCATGGCAGTGGCAGACGGCGCTGGTCTTCCTGTCGCCATCCACGCAACGTCTGCTTCGCCGCATGAGATCACCCTTGTCGAAGTTGCCCTTGAGCAGCGCTTTGTCACTGCGACTGAGCGACTGATCGGCGACCGCGCTTACGACAGCGATCGGTTGGATGCCCAGCTTGAACCAAGGTATCGACATGATCGCGCCGCATAAGAGCAACCGCATTAGAACCGTACAGGACTGGTAGAAAGTTGCGCAGGTATCGGCATCGCTGGAAAGTTGAGCGATTGTTCGCATGGTTGCACAACTTCCGTCGCTTGGTGACTCGATACGAATTTCACGTCGAAAAGTTCCTCGGCTTTGTGGCGCATCTCGGCTGCATGTGTATTATTCTGCGCTCCCATTTTTGAGGTGACTTCTAGACCGGTCGCTGAGTGCGCCACGTCGACTGCATCGGTAGGCAACGTCTTCCTGTACGCGAGCGACACGGATTTCACGACGAGCGGTCATTCCTGCTTACCGTGGGCGGGACAAATTCTGGCGGAAGCGGGACGGAGACCGCCAGGGCCTGGGGCGGCACCTCCAACACCGAATTTCAGTTCTCCGGCGCGAACCTGCTGGGCACCCTGGCTCTGTCGGGACCGATCTACTCGGGAACGGTAGCAGGACCCTTCTCCTCCTCCGTCAATCCGTACTCACTGACGATCGGCGTAACGATCAGCCGGTCGACTTCAGGTACGAGCACCGGCGACCTGAATTTGCAGGTTGCGGCTATCCCCGAGCCGGAGACCTATGCGATATTACTCGCCGGTCTTGGCTTGCTTGGTTTTGTAGCGCGTCGCAGGAAACAGAAAGCCGCCTGATCATTCTCAGCAGCACTCACACGGACCCCGCTTCGGCGGGGTTTTTTGTTCTTGCGCTCTCACAAGGACGTTGATCGACCTTGGTTTAGTCGTAGGGTTGGGGATACATACTGTGCAACGGCAGCCGGCGGGTACAGTGTCGAGGCTGTACCTAGCGCGTCGCTCGCCGCGTATAGGACTATGGTCCAATGCCGATGTAAATTTTGTCTTGATAAGCTCTCCAAATATGACGCCTATTTGGGAGGACGTCGAAAGTGCGACGTAGCGTTTGGTCGTTGTGCCGAAATCTTCGCGGCGCTGACGCAAGAGCAGCGGAGTTCTCTTAAGTCGATTGCTTCCTTTGACGCCGGAGCGCTAGGCGATGAGCAGTTGAGCAAGCTCAGGTCGCTGGGTTTGATACATATCGACGCCTTCGGCATTGCGCTGACCGCGAATGGTCGGGTGATCGCTATTTTTTGTTAGGGCGGCCCACTAATACGCGTCGTAAACGCCCGAGCAGGGCGAGGTCCGCACTCAATACCGGCACAAGGCATCTATAAGCTCTGTACGCTTAACTGTGGCGATAACCGTACCTGCTTCGGCGGGGTCTTGCTTTTTCGCGTCAGGATCGCGCAACGCGTAAGCTCTTGCGCGCCTTCCGCTTTTAGCCGCGCGCTGTATTTCAACTGCGCAAACAAAAGACCCCGCCGAGGCGGGGGTATGCGTAAGGCGTGGCTGAATTGAATCAAGCGGCTTTCAGTTTCCTGCGCCGTGCCATAAATCCAAACAGCCCAAGACCAGCCAGCAGCAGAGCGTACCAGATTGCACTGCGCCGACCGTTTCGGCCAACGCGCTAATGTTCCAGTGAACTGAACGACGCCGTTACCTTCATTGCCGCTGACCGTATTGCTGTTGACGGTAGCGTCTGCACCGAACTGCGAGTTCGGAGTGCTCGCACCATTACCGGCATCTAATCATGCGTTGACCGCTCGCGGCCAGAGCTGCTCGCCCTCCGTGACACCGGTGATCTCTGAGCCCGCGATGCCCTGGACCGTAACATTATTTCACGCGCGACCTCGCGTGCCAATTTTCGCACATGCACCGGCGCAAGCTTATTGAGCGGAACTTTCCCATTGATCGCGTGAGGGGGCTATGGCAACCAAAACGTCTTGCCTACGCCGTCTCCGCACGATGGAGCGTTCAACTCGTCATCGAGAGTGGGGAATTTTCACCAAACACCACTCGATTGACCGCTTGCCGAGCGGTAGATACAGTTGCGGACGGTAAAAAGGTGGTTTCAAATTCCTATCCCCGTCGCGCACGGCATCGGAACATCTCGACGTAAGCGATGTCTCGAACTATTTGACCTGCTTCTTGGTATTCGGCAGTCTGAACTGCCACTCGCCTTTCGCGCCCTTGCAAAAAACGTACGTACCGCGCTCCTGTCGATCCAGGGCACGCGACTCTATGATCGCCTCCCGGCATTTGAAGTCGCCATCCGTGAAACTTCTGGTGGGCGTCAACTGGCTGGTAAAAACTGTTTTGGGAGCCTTCCAATCCACCGTGGTCCCATCAGCTCCTTCATCAAGGGTCTTATTCACGAACGCTTTGAACGCCCTCACCTCAGTTTCGTTTAGACGTGTAATTGGAGCATCTTTCAAAAACTGCATGTTGATCGCGAAGGCCGGCGTGGCCAGCACCGCAGTTAATAGAGCTATGCCTGTCTTGGTCATGTTCCGTTCCTTTCAAAGTACATCGAGCGAATCCGCGACGCCGTTTCTCGGCCCCTTATTGACGAAAAGTTCCACACTTGCCAATTGGACCTACGACCAATGGCCGATCACACTATGACTGTGATCATGTCCGATTATATTGTACTCGGTGGCCAAAATGACCATCACACCAAAGTACACGGGGCCGCGAACGAACTTTGTTGAGGCGTATTCAGGAAGCTCCGGACGCATGGCGGTAGTCGCATCCATTGCCGGGCTGCACGCTTGGCCGCCCTGGTGCCGCGTCCGCTCCTGCATCTGATTCGCTTCCACGGCGTGCTCGCGCCCGATGCCAGCCTGCGCCTGGGGGACTGGTTCCAGCGCTCTTGCAGAACGCCACCGCGCCCGTAGACCGATTGCGCGGATACGCTTAGCGCTTCGGTGAGCATGAGTTGATGCGGATCTGGCACTGATTGCCTGGGGCTACCAATGAAAGATGGCTTTAGAGAGACGCGAGCGTCTCCTGTGGATTGGGAGTACGCGTCCGTCGTAATGGAAAGTTGCCATTCGCCCTAAATTGCGGGCAACGGCCGGTGGTGGCTCCATACCGGCGTCGAAGCGTGTACGGATGACAATTGCATGTGACGGATTTGTAACGTGCGTTCTCTGGCTTTGACTTAGTTGAGTCTTGGTGATATCGACCTTGAATCGGGCAGGCACTAAAAACGTACAGATTTATAAAGCACCCTAATGGATGTATGAGCCTACGAACGGGGGTGGCAGGTGGAACCCTGCCAAGCGTCGCAGTCAGAACAGCCTCACGGTCTCGATCCAGTGCCCAACTTCATCCTCTCGCGGACGCCTCATGGCATACGAACCGACATGACCCAGTGCCCAGATTTGCCTGCCTCGGGGAGCCGATCAAGGCTCGAACTACGGGACCAATAGAACCTCGTGCCAGTGCCCAGCTTCATCCCCTTTGGGGCGCCAGCCGTTTAAACGGTTTTCAGGCGCTGAAGCGCCACACCGAACGGTCGCCTTCGTGCTCACTTACCCAGCCGCGCTTCCTGGATGAGCGCGTAGCTGCCCTTCATCTGCTCGTACCGCTTTGCTACCGCGGCGGCGTCAGCAGCGATGGCATATCCGGATTGCTCGAGCCATTGCCGGATGCAATGATGCGTGTGCTTCGTCGGATCGAGCATGTCGTGCTGGTAACACATGAACTCCGCCCCCACGGTGCGCTGGCCGTAAATTACTTCGTGGGCTACGGCCTCGCCGTTGCAAATAACCGCTGACATGGTCGGATAAGCAAGGTTATGGAAAGGCAGGTTCTTTAGCACGCCTACCTTGTCTATAACCATGTTCACCACGTTCAGGTCGTCCGGCATTTCCGTCGGCAATTGCTCGCGGCATTTATCGAGCACTTCGGGCAAGTCGAAAGACGTGCGCCAACGCCGCGGCTCACTGTCGAGGTTGATGAAGATCTTTACCCGATGCGCCAGCTTGGCGCCCGGCATCGTTGGCGCGCCTCCGTCAAAATAATCCAGGTGCATGCCTTCCTCATGGGTCTCGGTCAGCCGCCAGGTAATGTTGACATCCTGCAGTGAATGGTAGGACGGAAAGAGCACGTGCAGACCGCGGCGCAACTGCCAATTGAAACTGGCGACCTGGGACTGCAGGTAAGACGCCCATTGCGTGCCCATGTCGAGCCGGCGAAATGGATGATCCTCCCGGTCGGTAAGGTTCGTGCCCTCCCGAACGAAGACGGACTCCTCGATGCCGTTTTCGGTGCCGATTTTCTTCCATTCCATTGGAAACGCAATCGACTGGAAAAGAGCGAGATCGAAGGTGATCGGCATGAATGGCACAACGATCACGCCGCGGTTTTCGTAATGCTCCGCGAGCGCCTCTCCATACGTCCGGGCATAGTCACCGAACGTTTCCTTGCGCTCGAGCACGAGGAAATGATCGGGAACGTTCGCGTTGAGCTCAATCATGCCGGAAGGGTCATGCCCTCGAGTTCGGCCGGCGAAAAGCGGCGGAGCGCCGTCGTGGCGAATGCAACATCGTCGGGCCTGCGTCCAAAGACGATGTTTCCCGTGAACGTGCCCGCGGCTATTTCAGCCATGACAGGCTCCGCGGGCCGCAGCCCGTCGCGCGAGAACCGCACCTGATCCGGATTCACGATCCAGCCATCTCCCAACATGCGCTCAGTGATGCCGCGCGTGCCGGCAAGAGTAGCATCCGCTTCGATCAGCACCGTGCGCATCGCCCGTCGCTCGAGCAACCCGCGCATGCCTCGCACCACCTTGTTTTCGTGGCCGTCGACGTCGATCTTGACGTGATCGGGTTCGGGGATCGCGCCGGTGGCGACGAGATGGTCGAGAGAAAAAGCAACGCTGCCCTGCGCGAACCGCTCCTCCGGAGAATAGTCCCGGCTGGGCTCGCCAAAATCGTGAAACGAGTAGCCTGTGTGGAGATCCCGGACCAGCAATCGCGAAATTTCGACTGGCTCGTCGCCGACGGCGGCGCACCACGCAACAATATCTTTACGCGCACCTGTGTTGAAGAAAATACTGCGGCACAGCTCGGCGTAATTCTGCGATTCAGGCTCGAATGCGAAAACGCGCGCGCCAGCGACGACGCCAGCGTAAATGCTGTACATGCCGATGTTCGCGCCGACGTCGACGAACGTTTCGCCGCGGTTAAAGGAGTGGATCCAATCGATCGTGCCCGGCTCTTTGGTGAACAAGGTTTGCACGCGCCATTCGCTCGAGGGCGACGAGACGCAGTAGCGCACGATACAGCCGTCGAGGTCGAGCTCGGCGAAACGTAGCGGGCGGCTGGGGTCGTCCAGTTGTTTGAATGCTGCGACCTTGTTGATGTCATAGCGCGGCTTTATGCGCCAGTCCTTCTCCCCTGAGCTTACGTGGATTACGGCAGCCGCCGGCGGATTTGGGGGTGCCGGGATCCGCTCGGGCGGGGGGAGATCAGCTATGCGACGCCGACTGGCGGAGAGAGATCGAATAAAAGCCCGGAAAATCACCTTGTCGGCGCGGTGCGACGTTGCACCCTGCGCAGGTGTAACCGTGAGCCTACGGCCATGAGATTGCCTCGTGAGGGATGTTCGGCATGGTAGGTTCCCCGCCTCGTGCCGTCAACGCCGCGCTGTCCCCGGTGGCGTTCTCACCGCTCGCTGATCGAACTAACCGTCTGATTAGGCTCGCGCCCCCGCTGCGGGCGAAAGATCGCGACGCCATCAAGTCGCTGCACGCCGCGCCAGGCGACGCACAAACACAAACCCCGCCGAAGCGGGGTCTGTTTGATTGCTGCTAACGTTGGATTAAGCGGCGCGCTGTTTTCTGCGACGCGCCACGAATCCCATCAGACCAAGTCCGGCAAGCAGCATGGCGTAGGTTTCGGGTTCGGGAACGGCGGGGGCAGCCTGCAGCGGCAGTGACGTGGCGAGCACTGCAGGTGCGCCACAGCATTCACCGTATACGAGGTCGAATGCGAAGGTACCGGTGGGCCCTGTATACGTAACAGTCGTGGTGATGGGCGCGGTTGGGCCAGGAACATTAACAACGAGAAGGCCGCCGATTAGAGAGCTGAAGACCATCGTCATGGTTCACTGTGAACGTTTGCCCATTAACGACGCTAACCTGTCCGGTCAGTTCGAGCATAGTTCCGCCGTCGGCGTTATCCAAGGCCCTCGCGAGGTCTCCGGCACTCCCCGTGAGAATGATAGTACCGGGGTTGCTCAGGAGGAATTGGCTCAGTGAATATCCAGGGGCGCTCGTGAAGTTAATCGGACCGTTAGGTACGCTAAACGTTGCGTTCGCTGCGCCGTGCGGAAACCCGATCACGGCATTTTGCGACTGCGCTTCAGATACGAAGTATGCGCTGCCGAGGATTTGTGCATTGGCACTCCCCGCCATGACTGCAAGAGTGCAGATGCCCAAAGTTATCGCGTGAAGGATTGTTAAACCTGATCGAAGTAAATTCATTGGTTCGTCCCCTAAAAAAAGAAACCGGCCACAATAGGTGTAACGTCTGACGCATTTGTTTTTAGATATCCCAAATGCACCGTGTTTATCCTAGTAGGAGTCCACCGAAAAGTATGTAGTAATATACCCATGGAATGTGTAGGACGATTGGAAGTTGAATGATCTGCCAGTCGACGTCTTGGGCGTAATTGCTGCGATCGCTGTGGGTCGAGACGGACCTCGGGATCGCTCGCGGACACGAAGCAGCTTTGCAAGCTCAAAACCAATTCGCTGCGCAGATGCGGCATTTCCCGCAACAAAGTCGCGCCAGTAGGCGGGGGCTTTTGAGTTCACGCAAGCAGAGTAGCCCTCCACCGCTTCATGGAGGGCTACCGCCTGCTCTACTGCCAAGATTTTACGATTGCTTACTGCAACTGCATTACTGCGACTGCGACTTCTACTACAAGCGCAACTGCAACTTCCACTGCAACTGCATTACCCGTACAACTGTTAGACCTGATTACGCTTGCGACGCCGGGCGATGAAACCCATCAGCCCAAGACCGGCCAACAACATGGCGTAAGTTTCGGGCTCGGGTACTGCTGGTGGCGGATACGAGGAAAAACGATTCTGCGCCGTCAGAAGCACCGCTCCATACGGCGTGGAATAGGACCGTCGTGTTGGCGGCCAGGCCTGTCAAGCTGATCGTGCCTAGCGTCCAATCCGCAAAACCATTCCCATTGTTACTGATGTTCCCAATGAGCGTTGGTCCGGTGTAAAAATAGTCATTACCACCTCCAGCTCCGCCAATAATTACTTCGAACGAGTTTAGCGTTTCTCCATTCTGCGCAGTATTCACGTCGATCGCCACATTGAAGCTCGTGCCTACCACGGCGGTAATTTGCGATACCGTATATGGAGTGCCCTGGACGCCATCCGCAAGCTGAGCGGTCGGCGTGGTGCTATACGCGTTGAAGGAAGTTATGGTTTCCCCCTTGGGCGAAGTTATTGAAGCCGAATCCCGCGGGATTCTGGCATTGCGTCCCTGCTATGACGCAGGGCGCCGATGCACTTTGTGGACCCAGCGTATTTCCAGCAATCGGACCCGTCAGAGTAAGCAGTGTATCTGCGGCGCTAGCCGCCCCCGCCCACGCAAACGTTGTTGCTAATGCTATTCCTGCTAAACCCAAACTCTTTATTTCGTTTAAGAATCATGCATACCTCTAGAGTTGTACGTGCGTCGATTAAACCAGGCCCCATTTCCCGATTTAAAATCCACCACGTGAGTGCGATTGTCATAGGCGTTGCGGCCTACAAGTATCAGTGTACGTCTGAAACCCCTGTAGGACTATTCCTGCGCGAAAAAAATCAACATTTAGTTACAATTTCCCTCGGGAAACGCGAATTCCGAGTGGCATACGGTGCCACCGTGCAGGGTCCAAAAAAGTCATAAATGGTCCTACAAATTCCTACAGAAAAGCCTGTGCAAAAATTAAGCGCCGGCATGCCAACGGAATTAGAGTTTTTACGGCTTGAGGCAGCGCGGCTCGTTGGGATGCTGAATACAGTAAGCCGGCTGCAACGCCGGTCCGGCCGTCTCGCTTGGTGAAGCGGCCGGCGTGGTCTCGCAGCCGCCAAGCGCACCGGTGCTGATCGCCAACACTATGGTTCCAATAATATTTTTCATCTCGAGTTCCTTTCTATCCTGAATGGGAGAAAGACTTATCCACAGGCAGCGGATAAGCGCGTAAAGCGAATTCTCAGATTAAATCGTGGGGCCGGGAAAATATGTGCGACCGCGCACAATAGCGAAATGCGCCAGGTAGCCGGGCGACATGTCATGTCTGCCGCCGCGACAATAGGACTACACGATCAGGTCAAGCCGGCGCAGGAGTGTCTACGTCTTGTACCCACGCTACGACCTCGGTATACGCGATCGCCAGCACGACCGGTCCTACAAACAGCCCGACCACGCCGAACGCGAGCAGGCCGCCAATCACGCCCGCAAAAATCAACAAAAGAGGGAGGTCGGCGCCGCTCTTGATGAGGAACGGGCGTAACACGTTGTCGATCGTGCCGACGAATACCGCCCAAACAAGAAAAATCGTCGCGGTCGTCGTATCCATTTTCCAATACAGCCATATCGTGGCGATGATAAGGACCGGTCCGGCTCCGATCTGCGCGACCGCGAGTACGAACATGACCGCCGTCAGGAAACCCGCCAGCGGCACCCCCGCCACGACCAGCCCGACGCCGCCGAGCAAGGCCTGCACCAGCGCGGTAACGACGACCCCCAAAGCCACTGCGCGGATCGACTGCGCTGCGAGAGTGATCGACTGATCGCCGCGAACTCCCGACAGGCGGCGCGCAAAAGCCCGCACCCCTGCAGCCGCACTCTCCCCGTACGCATACAGCAAAGCGGAAATGATCACGGTGAGCAGCAGATGCACGAAAAACGCGGCAAAGCTGCCAGCCTTGCTGAGGGTCCAGCGCGCGACGTCCCGCGCATACGGCGCGACGCGCGTTTGCAAGTCGTCAGGGCCAAGGTCCGCGAAAGCCTGCCATTCGGTTGCTATCTTGCGGCCGACGAGCGGAATGCGGTCGACCCACGCAGGCGGCGCCGGCACGCCCACCTGCACAACGCTCGTGATCCGGTCGGACACGTCGTCGGCATGTTCCATGATGGTCAAGACGGCAAACGCCATCGGAAGAATCAGCGTCACCAGCAACCCGGTTGTCATTACGACGACTGCCAGGCTGCGCTTTCCCCACAAACGTCTTTGTACCATCAGCATCACGGGCCACGTGGAGACGACTACGAGGGTTGACCAGATCAACGCAGGCAGGAAAGGCTGCATGATCCACAGGCTCGCGACAATCATGATCGCGATAAACAGCACGGCCAGTACGAGGCGGGGGAGTTCGCGCAGGCTTGGAGTAGTCATAGGATCCGCTCGTTTAAATACTGATAATTCGCTGCACCATCATATCATTCGTGGCCGCATGGATGACGCTCAATGCTCGTCGGCTCTGCGAGTTTGCGCGCGACGAAGCGGGTGTCATAATGGCAATACAACTCATTTCCTTACTTCGCGCTTCAACCACCACGGAGCATTCAATGGAAAAATCGCCGCAACGCGGACTCAATATCTATTTCATGGACGGCAGCTCGGCGCAGATCACGTTTCCCGTCCAGACCGAAGACCTGTACCGCCGTAAACTGATGATCGACGATGCGCTGAAAAGACGCGCGCTGATGATCGAAGCCGATGGCGGCCTGCACTTCATTCCGCTCGATAATGTCAAATACATGAGCATCTTTCCGGCCGGCGACAGCGCGGATTCCGGCATCATCAAGGGCGCGACGTTCTCCGTGTAGTCAGGCGATCCGGCAACAAGCGCATCGACGAACGAACATCTGCGCCGGTATTATTTCCTGTCCGCTCCTTTGGCGGGCGTAACCGACACCGCGATTGCCTGGGTATACACCGCCTCGACCTGGTCGCCTTTCTTCACGACCTTGAACTGATCCGGGTTCTGCACCTTCAGGTCGACGACATTGCCGCTTGGCCCTTTGAGCGAAATAGTGCTCTTAGCTTGATCCACATCGACGACATCGGCCAGAAACGTGATCTCGCGCCCAGCCGCCGCGGCCGGCCTCGCGCCCGGCGCCGCGCGCGTAATTGCCGCCGTGCCCTTGGCATCCAGCGGTGCCTTCGTCTTTTTGAGTTCGAGCGACAGCGCCTCGACGTACTTCGCCGTTACGTTGTCGCCGATCCTGATCTGGTCGAAGTTCCTGACTTCATCGCCGGCGACGACGTCGAACGTGCGTTGAGGTCCCTGGAGCGTTACCGTGCGCGTAGCTTTGTCGACGGCAACAACTGTCGCGGTGGCCTCGACCGTCGACGCAATAACCGCCTTGCCGGGCTCGCTTGAGACAACGGTGGCACCGGATGCCGGGGGCTTCTGCGCCTGTGCAAGCGGAGATACGGTAATGAGAGCGGCAAGAATTACGAAAATGGTTTTAGGCATTTGTTGGGTCCTTTGAAGAATGGCTTGCGGCTGGATAACTTCCAGATGCGGCGTCGTTGCTTCGATGAATTCTATAAAGAATGCTCCCCGTGGAGAATTGGACTTTGGTCCCATGCTGCCGGCATGCACGTCGGCTAAATAATGCTGTCGGGCCACGGGCCATGCTTGGTCTTTGGTCCAACGGGGCCGGTTATGCGCCGGCCAAGTGCAAACGGTGCTCTGCCGCTGTGATAAAAGAGGGAATCGCAACCTTCCAGGGGGAATGGTGGACAACTCAGTTCAGGATGTCGCGCAAGTCGTGGCGCAGTTGAATTATCGCTACATCGACCAGTTTCTGGCTGCGCTGCTGCCTATGGGCGTCACCGTTGATTCTGCACGGACATGGCATGGGTCTAGCCAGTCGCTGTTTCAAACGATTCGGTACGCGCCGCGGAAACCACGGGCAAAAAGACAAAGGGCCGCATATATTTCTGCTCGTCGCCATCGTAGCCATCATGCTGGCGACGCACTTTATCGAGGTTGTCGCATGGGCGGCCTTCTATTGGGCGACGGGAATGCTCCCGGACATCATTACCTCGATGTTCTTTTCAATCAACAGCTACACCACGCTCGGCGCCAGCAACATAACACTCACGGGACAATGGAAAGGCATGGACGGGTTTGAGGCGATGACGGCGATGCTTATGTTTGGCTGGTCGACCGCCGTGCTTGCTGCTGTGGTGCAGAAAACGCACAGCATCGACGCCTGAAACGCGCCACGGCCGCGGACGTAGTCCACCTCGAAATCATGCTTGCTCCTTTGGCTTGATTTATTTCAAATCCCGGGCGTTCGGTGCGGCTCAGTCGGCGATTGCGTCCGCGATAGCATCGAGCAGCATGCGGTCATCGACGGGTTTGAGCAGATAAGCCGCAGCGCCATTCGCAATTGCGCGCGCGCGGGTTTCCGGCGTGTCATGGCCTGTAATAACGATCACCGGCACCCGCGTCGCCAGTTTAGCGAGCCTCGCTTGCACGTCGAAACCCGTGAGCTTGGGCATGTGCAGATCGAGCACGACGCAATCGGGCCGGGCATTTTGGAGCGAATTGAGAAACTCCTCGCCCGATGGATAGGTCTTGACGTCCATGTTCGCCGAACGGATAAGCCGTTGCAGGGCGATGCAGATCGATTGCTCGTCGTCGACGACGGCTACTGTGGGGCGTGGCTGTCTCATTCTGCCGACACAATAACGCGCGCAAAGCGCCCTGCCCATGGGACTTTGGTCCAACATCCCGGCCCCGAAACGGGCGCCGGAATGCTCATTTTGCCCCCCTCAAGCAGCTTGCTAGGGCGTAGGCGAAATGCCTGCCGTGCCCGACAACCGCACCAGCTCGGCCAGCGATTGGGCCTGCATCTTCTCCATGACGCGGGCACGATGGACCTTGACGGTTTTTTCAGTGGTGCCTAACACGGCCGCGATCTGCTTGTTAAGGCGGCCGGCGATCACATGGCCAAGGACTTCCTGCTCACGCGACGTTAGCGTAGAGAACCGCATCTGAAGCTCCGCGATCTGCGCGCGCCGCACATGGTCTGTGGCTTCCCGGTCCAATGCACGGTCTACCGCGGCGATCAGGTCGTTGTCATCGACCGGCTTGGTAAGAAAATCAACGGCCCCGTGCTTCATGGCCCGTACGCTGGTGGGTATATCCCCGCGCGCCGTAAGGAATACGATCGGCAGGGAACAGTTCTTTTCGATCAAAGCCTGCTGCAACTCGAGTCCGGTGAAGCCCGGCATCGAAACATCGAGCACGATACAGCCTCGCGCCGCCGGTTCGTATTGCTCGAGGAACGACTGGGGCGAGGAGAATGACGCAGTGCGGAATCCCGTCGCGCCGATTACGCGCGCAAGCGCCTTCAAAACGGATGGTTCATCGTCGATCAGAAATACCATCTGACTGGCATCGTTCATACAGTCGCCTCCACTGAAGGCAGCGTGAAATGAAAAGTTGCGCCGCGCTCGGTATTGTTGGCGGCCCACAGGCGCCCGCCTTGCGCGGAAATTATTGTGCGGCACACCGCGAGGCCCAACCCGAGGCCATTTGTTTTGGTGGTGAAAAACGGCTCAAACACGTGTTCCAGCTTGTCGGCCGGAATGCCATGCCCCATGTCCGACACCGATACGCGTACCTCGCGCTCTTCGCTCAGTGCAGTGCGCAACAGCAGATGCCTCGCGGGTGGAGCGATGACGGTCATTGCCTCACATCCATTCACGACGAGATTGATCAAAACCTGCTGGAGCTGCACGCGGTCGCCTGCGGCCTTCGGCAGGAAAGGCGCCAGCTCGGTGTTGACGCTGACGCCCGTATTGAGCAAATCGCTGCGCACCAGCCGCAAAACGTCGCGCACGATATCGTTCACGTCGAGCGGCTTGCGTTGCATTTCCCCCTTTGTCAGCAGCAGGCGCAGGCCGCTGATGATTTCGCCGGCGCGCTTGTCGTCGCTGACAATGTCCTTCAGGATTTCACGCACTTCGTCGAGGTCTACGTTGTCGCGCGCCAGAAAGCGCTGCGCGGCCTGTGCGTTGCTGAGGATCGCCGTCAACGGCTGGTTGAGCTCGTGCGCGAGCGATCCCGACAACTCACCCAGCATCGCAACGCGCGAGAGATGCGTGAGCTCATTGCGCTGCAACGCCAGCTCGAACTCCGCCTCCCGGCGCCGCGTAATGTCAGTCGCCGAGCCCAGGATCTGATTTGCCTGCCCGTTCTCGTCGAAGATGGGCCGCTTGACCGTTTGCAGCCAGATTGTCTTTCCGCTGGCAGTCGTGATTGGTTCTTCGGGAATAAACTGTTCCTGCCGCGAGTCCATCACCTGCCTGTCGACGCGGCGAAAATGCTCAGCTTCTGCGGGGTCGTAACCGAAGTCCTCGTGCCGTTTGCCCACGAGGTTCTCGACTGTCATGCCATAGACGTCTGCCACAGCCTGGTTGACCAGCGTGAACCGGCCTTCGCGGTTTTTGGCAAAAATCAGGTTGGGGTCGATGTCGAGAACCTGCCGCAGGAATGCGCGTTCCTTTCTGAGCAGGTCAGTAGCCTGTTTGCGTTCGGTGATGTCGACGCACGATCCAATGTAACCGAGAAATGTGCCGTCCGGCGCCAACCGCGGCCCGCCCGTATCGAGGACCGACCGATACTCTCCGGAGGCCGAACGCAACCGGTATTCCATCGTGAACTTCTGCCGGGCGTCGAACGCGCGCCCGAAGGTCTCGAGACTTTGCGCGAGATCGTCGGGGTGTATGCCCTCGAACCACCCGTCGCCGACCTCCCGCGCGAGAGTGCGCCCGGTAAAAGTAAGCCAGTTCTGATTGAAATAAGTGAACAGCTTGTCGGGCCCCGCCATCCAGATCAATACGGGTGTTGTATCCGCCATGGAGCGGAACCGCGCTTCACTCTCCTGTAACTCCGATTCAATTTGCTTGCGGCGCGTGATATCCAGCGCAACGCCTCGCATCAGGTATGGCGTGCCCGCCGAGTCGAGCACAACCTTGCCGCGCGTCGCGATCCAGCGATCGGGGTGACCGGCGTGCGGCACCCGAAATTCAAGGTCGTCATAACCGCTGCCATGGATTCGCATGTGCGTTATCGCTTTGCGCACCATATCGATGTCAGCAGGATGTACTCTGGCAATCACGCCGCTTATGTCCACGCGTTCTTGAGGCCCGAAGCCGAACAAGCGGCGAAACTGATCTGTGACCCACAGCTCATTTTGGCCCATGTGCCATTCCCAGATGCCGGTCTGGGCCGCGTCTGCGGCATCTTCGAGACGTCGCTTGTTATGACGCAACTCGGTATCGCTCGTCTGCAGCTGTTGTGTCAGTTGCGCTGCGCGTACCACGTCGGAACTCAGTTCGTATGCCATTGCCGCCACGATCGCCAGAAAACGGCATGCTGATCAAATACGGGATTTGAATCAAGCCGGCATGCATCAACGCGGAACTTGAGGCGCCTATCAGCACGAATATCGTGACGCTGCCGCCGACGACCGCAGCACGGCGACGTTCGATGTAATCGCCGCGACGCCACAGTAAGACTGAAGCCTGAATGACGAACAGCAGAAGTAACAATGAACTTGCCTGCCCAACACGCACCCATGGATTGGGAGTACCTGCTGCAATGGAAACCGTTTCCCCTCCGGGCATTTCCAATTGATCCAGGCCGGTAATGCTGAGATAGTTAAGATTCGGTTCGAAATAAAAATTGAGAATCAGAGCCACCGCCCGCAGGCCGCAAGCCGCGCCGGCAAGCCACCAGCTTCCGGCATTGAAATAGAGTCGCACGAAGAGAGCTACGGAGATCACGGCGAAGAATACCGGGACATGCGTCCACCGAAGCAGCGCACCGAACTGCTCTGGAGTCTGCGTATACATCAGCATCAACTCGCACGCCGCGACACTGCCACCGACACGGCGAGCACGGTAAATACCAGATGGACGGTGCGGCGCGGCTGCTTCAGCCAGATCGCGAGATGCACAAGCGCCATGGTGACGCACGCGGCTGCGGCACCGGACCATACGATTGTTATCCAGCTCACATGCATCGGCTTCGTACCTGCTGAGCGAACGCGCTGGCAATCGCGGTGCCGCGCCAACGGCTAAAGTGGCGTCGCGAAATCATTGATTTTCCTGTTTCAACGCAATCGGGTTCAAGCGTTTTCCCTAATCCCGATTATGACTATAAAGCGATTTTTTGTGCCATGCGGCGATCGTCTGACGTGGGACCAAAGCCCAATAGCACGAACCATTTTCGCGGAGCACTATTCCTCGGTGTTTCGGGCACGGACTCTGGGTTGAATCAAACGTTAACTCCTTCTTTTTATTACTTAAATTTGCGCACCACATAAAAAACAAGTCCGCAATTACTGCGTCATTCGCCGCTGTCATGCTGGGTGGGGCCCTGCTTGCGTTGCCGGCCACCGCACAGGACAAAGGTGCCGCATCCGGCGCAACGGAATCGAAGAACGTGGTGCTGACTGGCGAAATGCAGGTACTGGATCCCGACAACAAGGTCGTAGCCGCCGCGTTGGCAACCGGGACGGAGCGACAAGGCCATCGAAGAAAAACAGAAGATCACCTGGAAAGAACTCCAGTCCATCACTGACACCACTTTGCAGGCAGCGTTCGTCGATACGGCGGGCAACGTGCTGATCGAATCTGCGCCGGTCAAATTCTTTGCGCACCGCGCGATCGTGCGCCGGTCCGTTCGCTGAAGACAACGCATTGACGGCCGGTTGCCCGCAATGACGATATGATGAGCTGCCTGAAAGCACCGCTCGGGGTGACTGTTTAAGGAAAAATGACATGGATCGCAGAACATTTGTCCTCACGCCAATTGCGCTCGCATCGCTCTGTGGAGTGGTGCCCGCATTCACGCACGCCGCCTCGGCGGGCGCCCCGAATTCGGTGCGTGTCCCGGTCTCGTTTTCGAAAATAAGCGCGGGCGGGCGGCCCTTGTGGCGCGACGTCGACCGCATGGAGCCGGGCGATGTTTCGATCCAGCTCGACCTGTGGCTGCGCGTGGACGTAGATCCCGCACCGCCGGGCGGGGTGTTAGTGCGGCCGTCGGTGCGCATCATCGAAGACTCGCGTAGCGGCAGGCGGCCGATCCTCAATAGTTTCAAGATCGAGGGTAAGTCGGCCCCCAAGAGCAACGTTGTCCATGTCGTCGGCAAAACCGATGGGCTGGCACACGTCGATGTATTCCGCCCGCTCGGCCTGGAAATCGGCATTCATCAGGTTTACCTCTACAACCCCGCCGAACAATCCGGCGCGACCGTCTCCACCGTGCCGGGCAAAGACAGTTTCATCATCGTGACGACCACCTAGGCGGCGCGCCCGACATGGCGTAACGCGCATGCAATCGCAAAGAATGCCGGCTGTCGCCGCCGCGGCGGCGAGCGCTGGACCGTGCCCGTAACGCTGGGCATCGGCCAGCTGGTGAAATGGGGCAAGCAGCCCGTGAACCTGCAGGCGACCGCCTATTACAATGTAGTCAAACCCACCGATGCCGGCAGCTGGACGCTCGAGCTGACGGTGCAATTTCTGTTTCCCAGGAATCTCTGAACCGGCAAACCGGAGTCGATCGTTGAGATTTAAAAAACTGGCAGTGATCGCAGGCGTGTTGCTCGTCGCGGCGATTGCAGCGCTCGCCATTGCCGTCCACCTCTACGACCCGCGCTCGCTCGCACTGTCGCTGGCCGCATCCGTCAAAGCGGACACCGGGCGTGAGCTCCAATTCGGCGACGTCAAGATCAACGTTCTGCCGCGGCCGGCGGTTGTCTTGTCGGACGTGCGCTTTGGCAATGCCGCATGGGGCTCACAACCGTGGCTCGCGCGCGCGGGTCGCGTGCACGCGACGGTCGACGCGCTCGAACTGCTCGCTGGCCGGCTGCGCATCCGCCATATCGAGATGTCGGATGCGGCCGTGCTGCTCGAAACGAATCGCGAGGGCATTGGCAACTGGGTGACCGGAAGCGCGGACGCGGACTCACTTGCCTGGCTCAAGACGATAGAGATCGGCGCTTTCTCGCTGGAAAAACTCGCGTTGACTTATCGCGACGGCACGACCGGCTCGGCGATGTCGGCGCAGCTCGATTCCGCCCAGCTGGCCGCAGGCTCGGCGACGGCGCCGATCCGCCTGGACGTGCGCGCAACCGTCAATGGCAAGAAAGTGGAAGTTGGCGGCACGCTCGGCGCGCTCGGCGCACTGATAGCGAACGGACCCGGATACACCGTGGAAATCGACGGCAAGTTCGGCGCGGCCACTATGAGCGTGCACGGCACGGTCGACCAGCCCCTCGACGGTGGCCGCTTCAGCCTCGAGCTTCGCGCGCAGTTGCCGGAATTCGCCGAGTATGTCGCACTGACGGGTGCGAACGTTCCGCCTCTCGGGCCTTTTCGCGGCGCGACGAAGCTGACGGGCACCCTGGCCGCTCCTGCCTTCGCAGGCCTCGACGTTGACTTCGGGACGCCCGACCGGATGAAACTCACGGCGCGTGGCGAGCTCACCGGCCAACGGTCCGCGGACCGCACCTATGCCTGGCACAGCACCGGCCTCGATCTCACCGTGCAAGGCGCGCAGTTCAGCGACTTCGGGCAATGGACCGGGAAACCGCTGCCCCCGTTAGGCGCCTACCGCATTGCCGCGCGCATGTCGGGTCCGTTAACCGGGCCGGGACTCACCGGCATCGATGCGACGGTTGGCGGCAGCGGCAAGCCTGAAATCCGCTTGCGCGGCGCCGTCGCCAATCTGCGCGCGGCCAGCGGCCTCGACTTGCAGCTTGTAGCAGCGGCCGGCGATTGGTGGCACGCCGGCACCCTGGCGGCGGCGCCTAGGCTGCCGCCGTTTCGCGCAAGCGCCCGCGTGCGCGATACGCGCCAGGGTTATCGCGTCGACAATCTCGAGTTGAAAATTGCCGACAGTACCGTAAGCGCGTCGCTGCAGGTGGCACAGCGGGGGCCGCGTTTGCACGTGACGGGCAAGGCCGCATCGCCTCTGATCGATCTCGCGCGCATTGCTCCCGACAAGAGCGCCCCTGACGTTGCCGCTCCCGCCGCTAAAGCGACGGCGGCGGCCGATCACTGGAAGTTCGCGGACGTGGAGCTCGACCTGAATATCAGGCGGCTCGTGTTTCCCGACGGCCGCCAGTTGCAGTCCGGCAGCGGACGAATTGCACTTCAAGACGGCCGCCTCAAGGCAAGCGCACTGCAGGCCACGCTCGGGAGCGCGAACCTGAAGATCGACGGCAGCATCGCCGATCCGCAAAAAATCGACGGCCTCGATCTCAAGCTCGCCGCGCAAGGCGGCGAACTCGCGGACTTGCTCAGTTTCTTCGGCAAAAAGTTTCCGCCGGTCGGGCCGTTCCAGGCTCGCGCCCACCTGCGCGGCTCGTTGGAGGCGCCGAACCTGACCGCGATCGACGCCACGGCGGGGCGTAGCGGGCAGAGCCTGCGCGCGAGCGGACAAATCGAGGATGCGCTCAAGTGGGTCGGCGTCGACCTTGCACTCACGGCGAACATCAACGACAGCGTCGCCGCCGGCCGCCTGTTCGGCATGGAGGTGCCGCGCCTGCCCGTGCTGCGCGCGAGCGCGCGCGTTGCGGGTCCCCAGGGCGGCTATGCGTTCGATGAGCTCAAGCTCGCGCTCGGGCGCACCTCGGTGCAGGGGCGTGTCTTGGTTACAGCCGCCGAGCCGCGCCCGCGCGTGGCGGCGACCTTGAGCGGCACGCTGGTGGACCTATCCGAATTGCCATCCGTGCATCCCAAACCCGACGCGCCGAATCCGCTGCTGGGCGCCGATGTCGATGCCGACTTGCGTTTCAATCGCGTGGTGCTGCCAAGCCGCCAGGCGCTGGGTCCCGTAAGCGGTACGGCGCGGCTGGCGGACGGCGCTGTGGAACTGAAACAGTTCGTTGTCGCAGTGGACGGCGCGACCGCGACGTTCGACGGCAAAGTCAAAGATCCGCTGACACCGGCGGGGCTCGATCTAACGGTCAATGCGAAAATTACGCACGGCACCGGGCTCGCGGCCCTCACGGGACTGCGGCTGCATGATCTGCCCGCGTCCACGCTGAGCGGAAGGCTGACCGATGTGGCCAATGGTTACGCGGTTGCCGGACTGAAACTCGGCGGCACGGCGACGACTATCGCCGGCGACGTCACCATCACGCGCGGCGCGAAACGGTTCAAGGTCAACGCGAAAACGACTTCTCCGCTGTTGGATGTCACTGCGTTCGTGCACCCGGCCGCAGCTGGCGGTGCGCCCAAGCCTGCGGTTGCCGGCGCGCGCATCATTCCCGACGTGCCGCTCCCGCTCGAAGTTCTGCGGGTGATCGATGCCGACCTCGATTTGCGCTTCGATACGGTCAAATTTAGCGAGGGGGCCCCGCTGGGGCCTTTGCTCGTGCGCGCGTTGATCGCCGACGGCGTTCTCAAGGCGGAGCCGGTGCACCTCACCGGCAAACCCGGACAGACGCTGACCCTGGCGGGAACGGTCGATGCGACGCGGTCGGCATGGGCGCTGGACGTCGAAGGCAAAGGCATCGATTTTAGCGAGATTACGGCGCGCTTCGGACGGCCCGATATCGTCACGGGCGGCATTACCGATCTCGCACTGCATCTTCAGGGGACCGGCAAATCGGTGGCGGCGATCCTGGGCTCGCTCAACGGCGATGCGCAGTTGAAAGTCGGACCGCACCGCATTCACAATTTCGCCATTCCGCTCGACAAGGGAATTGTCATGCATATGTTCAGCCTCGCAAACCCGTTCCTGAAGGCCGACCCCAACACCGAGGTTAAATGCTTCACCGCGCGAGTGCCGATCAAGAACGGCATCATCACCTCGGAGCAGAGGGTGGCGACCGAGACCGCCAAATACAACGCGGTCATGACCGGCACGGTGAATCTGCGCACCGAGGGCCTCGACCTGATTGTTACGCCCATCGTGCGAGGCGAAGTGACAACCGTCGTGCGGCTGAGCGGCACGCTCGCCGCCCCCGTGGTTGATGTCAACGCAGTCGGCGCCATCGCGAAGCGGGCAGTTAAGCTATACGCGACCGTGGCGACGCTCGGCGCATGGTGGGTAACCGATACGCTGATCAAAACAATCGCCCAAGATCCGAGTCCGTGCGCAACCGCGCTCGTGCCATAATCGAAACGCCTGCGAGGAAGAATTCCAATGAACTCGACCATAATTGCACTGCTGATATTTGCCTGTGTTTTCAGCGGCGCGATGCTCGGTCTCTATCTGCGTTCCGTCGTTCCGGAAAGCCATCTCAAAGACGACACGTTGAGCGTCGTGAAATTAGCGACCGGCCTGATCGCAACGATGTCCGCGCTGGTGCTGGGACTTCTCATCTCGTCGGCCAAAGGCTCGTTCGACCGCATCAATAACAATCTGGTCGAAAATGCTGCGCGGGTATTGACCATCGACCACCTGCTGCGCGATTACGGTCCGGAAACGGGCAAACTGCGCGAGATGCTGAAGCAGCTTTATTCCACCAACATTGCCATCCTGACCTCCGGTGATCCGGCGCAATTGGCACGCCTGGATTCCGCGGCGTCGCTGAACGCGATCGAAACGTTACAGAGGGGATTTTCGGCGCTCACGCCCCGCGACGATACGCAGCGCGCTATGCACAGCCGGATCGTGCAGATATCCAACGAAATCACGTCTTCGCGCGAATTGGTGTTCCTGCAAAAAGAAGGCACGATTCCGATGGCGATGCTCGCCATGCTGACGGCGTGGCTGTCCATCATTTTCGCGGCTTTCGGCTTGTGCTCGCCGCGCAATCACACGACTGTCGCCGCGTTGTCTGTCTGCTCGCTTTGCGCGTCAGGTGCGGTCTTCCTGATCCTCGAGATGGACCGGCCGCTCGACGGCTTGATCAGCTTGCGCGCAGCACCGCTGCTTGCCGCAATCGAACATCTTGGACGATAACGGAAAACTTCGGAAGACTCTTAATTTCAGAACGACCGCCCACGCCCATGGCCAGCCTGCTCATTGCACTAAAAATAGTCCCGATGATTTTCGTCGCGCTGTTTCCGGTGGTCAATCCGATCGGCACGGCGCTGGTCTTGTACGGCATGACCGGTCACGTCGACGACAAAACCTGGAAATCAGCCTCGCGAAGAATCGCGCTCAACACGTTTTTGCTGCTGTCGTTCTTCTTCTTCTTTGGCGGGTTCATCCTGAAACTGTTCGGCATTTCGATTCCGGTGGTCCAGTTGTCGGGCGGGATGGTCGTCGCCGCGATCGGCTGGGGCTTGCTGAATCAGCAGGAGGCACAGGAAGCGCCGGCCGACGAAAAACAGCACGATTCCACCGCGTCGCTGCAGACCAGATTGTTTTACCCTTACACCTTTCCGATCACGGTGGGCCCCGGCGGCCTCGCGGTCGTGATGACGTTCAGCGCGCATCTGGACCGTGAATCCGATCTGCTGGTGACGCTGGAGCAGGCCGCCGCGGTAACCGGCATTCTTGCGATCGCGCTGGTTACGGGATTTTGTTATATCCGCCTGAAATTCCTCACCAAGAAAATTTCGCCCTCCGGCGCCCGCGCACTGTCGCGCATCCTCGCCTTTTTTCGTTTTCTGCATCGGCGTCCAGATTGCCTGGACCGGCTGGCACACTTTGAATTCCTAGTGCGACCGCCAAACCCGGGATTCCATCATGCATTCCGTTGTCGCCGCATGAGCGGGGCAAATTCATGAACGCACCTTATTCCCGCAGCCACTGGCTTGCGTCCTACCATCGCGAGTGGTTGCGCGCGGACGTGGTGGCCGGACTGACCACCGCCGCGGTGGTGATTCCGCAGGCGATGGCCTATGCCACGATCGCCGGCCTGACCGTCGAGATCGGGCTCTACGTTGCGCTGATGCCGATGCTGGTCTACGCGCTTTTGGGAACGTCGAGACCCTTGAGCGTCAGCAGCACTTCGACCATCGCGATCCTCACCGCCCATCAGCTTGCGCTGGTAGTGGGCGATAAAAGTCCGGCCGAAATGGCGGCCGCGGCGGCAACGCTGGCGCTTTTGACCGGAGTTTTCCTCGTGCTGGCCGGCGTGGCGCGGCCTGGGCTTCGTCGCCAATTTTATTTCCGATCCCGTATTGACCGGCTTCAAAAGCGGCATCGGGTTAGTCATCGTATTGAGCCAGGTGCCGAAACTGCTCGGCGTCCACATCGACAGCAGTGAATTTTTCCGCAACATCCTGGCCATACTCGACCATATTCCCGGAACCCATCTGCCGACGCTGCTGCTGGCCGCAGTCATGTTCGCGCTGCTTTTTGGCTTGAAGCGTTTTGCGCCACGCGCGCCAGCGCCGCTGATCGCAGTTGCCATAGGCATAGGCGGCGGCGGCGTTTTTCGGCCTGCAGGACGCCGGCATCGCCCTGACGGGCCGCATTCCGTCGGGAATTCCGGCCCCGCACCTGCCGGACCTGTCGCTCGTTCACGCGTTATGGCCGGGCGCGCTGGGAATTGCCCTTATGTCGTTCACCGAATCGATCGCTGCGGGACGCGCTTTCGCGCGCGAAGAAGATCCGCGCCCCGTCCCCGCCCGCGAATTGATCGCATTAGGCGCGGCCAACATCGCCGGCAGCTTCTTTCACAGTTTTCCAGCCGGCGGCGGCACTTCGCAGACGGCAGTCAATGCCGGGCGCCGGGGCGCGCACCCAGGCGGCGGAACTGGTGACGCTCGGAATCGTGGTGGCGACGCTGCTGTTTCTGTCGCCGTTGATCAGCCTGTTGCCGCAGGCGACGCTCGCGGCGGTCGTCATCGTCACTACCCTGTCGCTGCTGAACCCGAAGGATTTCCTGGCCATCCGGCGGGTGCGGAATATGGAATTTTATTGGGCACTCGTTGCGTTCGCGGGTGTCGTGCTGCTGGGAACGCTGCAAGGCATCGCAATCGCGGTCGCCATTTCCATACTGGCCTTGTTCTACCAGGCCAACCAGCCGCTGGTCTACGCCATGGCGCGCAAGCCCGGCACCGATATTTTTCGTCCGCTGAGGGGCGAACATGCCGGCGACGAGACCATAGCCGGATTGCTGATCGTGCGTACCGAGGGACGGATGACCTTCGCGAATACGCCGCAAGTTGGCGAGCATCTGACCGCTCTGGTGTCTGCGACCAAACCAAAGGTGGTCATATTCGAATGCAGCGCGATTCCAGACTTCGAATACACGGCATTGCGAGCATTGACCGCGTTCGAGCACAAACTCAGTCAAAGCGGGATCACGCTGTGGCTGTCGGCACTGAATCCCGAGGCTTTCAGCGTGATAGAGCGCTCGCCGCTGGGGGCAACGCTCGGCCACTCGCGGATGTTCTTCAATCTGCAACAGGCGGTTGCGGCGTATGAAACGCAATCGGCGGCGATGATCTCGCCGCGGCGACCATCGTGGGTGGCTCTAGGCAAGACGCGTCACATCCCGGGCGGCAGCGGATCGAGCACGCGCAGCTCGTACCCGTCGGTGAAATAAACGTGCCAGAAGCCTGGCTTGGCTTTTGTATTGGGCCGCAGATAACTAATGTTCGCCACGGCGACATAGACAGTACTCGCGCCGGCGTCTGATGCGCGCCGGCCAGGTAATGGCGCGTCGCCGCCGCGAGGCCGCCGATCGCCGCAATCACCTCGTCGACCGGTTCGACGACGGGAATCCCCACTTCGCCCTGACCGATAAGATGTATCGTCGTCTGGCCCTTTTGCTCCGGACGCGATGCTTCGACAAAGCGCACCGCCGAACTGTTGATGCGCACATCGTCGTGCGTGGCAGCGTCGCTTGCATTATTGAAGGACAGGATGGCCATCGCAATACTCCGTCAGGGTGACTGTTCAGCTTGCAGCGAGAAGTCGTAATGCTCGCGGCCTTCACGACAAACGCGAGCAGCAGCGCGGCCTGCACCTGCAGTATATGAGGCCGGTGACGGCCCTGATATTGGTCTTTAGTCCATCCTCCTCGCCGGTTTCCCGCCGTAAGCCGCTCATTACCGGCGGAATTCCATCGTGCCGGTGTCGTTCCTGAGGTCCAGGTACAACCTGCCCTGCTTGACGAAGTATATTGCCGCGGCGCCCAGGTCGCGCTGAAATTCCGTCGCCAGCGATTCCGGCGCGCAGGCGGCCCTGGTCGAAAACAAGACATCGATTGCGAGCGTGTTGCCATCGAGGCGATAGCGCCCGCCGGCCCGGTTGCAGTCCACGCGCACTCGCAATGATCCGTCCGGCTCCAGCCGTAACAGGTAGAGTGCGGGCTCGGCCGGCCGCGCTTCGCTGCCATTGTTGTAGCGGCTGACAATCCACTGCCAGTCGATGCCGGTGACCGTGGACATTTTCGTGTCGCCCGTTCCGGCAGGCCGCGGATCATAGAGCACGGCCGTTAGCGTCTCATCCACGATGCCGCCGTTGCGGCACGGCCCGGTTTCGCGGCGGCACGCAATATTCGCGCCGGGCGAGAAATCGGTGCCAGAGATCGATTCCGGCGGCGACTTTCGGAGTGTGGCCGTCAGCGCGTCCGCAGCCCCTCGTCCCAGGAATCTCGCGGTCAAGCCGATGCTCGGCCCGAAACGATCGAAACATGTCTCGCGCATGCGGTCGCACAATACGCCATGGTCGGGCGAGAAAAGTCCGGCGGGGAAAATCGCAGTAGTTGTGCACGCAACTGCGAGGATACCGGTCAGAGCAACGGCTGCTGCGGATAGGTGTTTCAAAGAGGAAGTTCGTAACTGAAGTGCGTCGGCGAGAGAGCATGCCACTTTCTCAAGGTAATCAGCAGCACGGCGAGGCCGGAGGTATGCACGGTTACCGTGACGGCCACCAAGACGCACGCGATGAGAATTATTGAAAGCATGTAGGCTCCTCTTTAACGGCATCAACCCACTCGCGGGTGCACTTCAGGCCAGCGTGTAATCAACCGAGATGAAATTTAAATGTAAACGCGACTGTCCGGTGTTGGCCGGCATCCTTGGCAAATTACTTTATCACCTGAACACCGAATCGGACGAACTTCGAATGGCAGCGAAAAAGAGCGTTTAAATTTCCTATACGCGTGCGGCGTTTCGAATCGGCGCCCAATGATGCGGCCACCATCGAAGTGCTGTGGACGGTGAAACCGGCCAAGGGCGCCGCGAAGAGCGGCCGCTCGGTCGCGCGCGAAGCGACCGGCGGCGCCGCGGATCAAGGTGGTCAGGTCTGCTTGATTGCCGGGGCATCGTTGCAATGCCACGGTATTCTTAGGACCCGGTTGGGCGGGCTGGGCAGCGCCAGCCCGCGCGCCAACCCGCTTATTTGGCAGCCGGTTTTGCTGTCGGCCCGAACCGCTGGACGATTTCCAAATGCGCCGCATCCTTCCAGCGGTCGATATAGGGACGCGCCATTGCCAGCGTGACCTGTTCATTACCTTTGACCTGAATGCCCTGGGCTTCGCGCACGGTCTGGGCGAGCACCTCACCAGTGACGCTGTCGGTCATCTCAGCCTCGACGTAAAGCTTGACCGGGTATTCGCTGTCCCCGCCGGCCCGCTTCGCCATGGTGAAGACAAAGGCGATCGGTATGAGCTGGTAGGCCTTGAGGTCTTTGTTCACGCTCGCTGCGGTGAGGGCAACCCGCGCGCGCACGACGCCCGGTCCCGCCGCCGGGGCCGTCGGCAGTGCCTTTGCGACTGTTTCGCGCAGAGCCGCATCGATATAAGCGCGGATGTCATTGAGGACGCCGAGCGATACCTGCTCGTTCGGCTGCTCTTTCGGATAGAACGTGACGGGCTCGAGGAGAACCGCCTTGTAATTTTCGCCCGTCAACTTTTCGCTGATCCAGACGCGGCGCTCGACACCCATTCTATCCTTTGCCACCTTCAGCTTCGAGTAGTCCTTCAGATAGCCGGAGTCCTGGGCGACGGCGTTCGCGACCGGCACCGCCACCAGGGCCGCGCCGACCAGCATGATGCCCAAACTGCGTTTGATCGAATGCTTCATGACGTGCCTCCTATAACGCGTTTGTCGATGTACCAGCGCTGCTTCAAACCGGCGGTTGCGAATATTCTGTGCATAGGTTTCTCCTGTTCGAATAAGGGTTATATTGGTTTTCCAACATTTCACGACGTTCCGTGCGTACCTGCGGATATCGAGAAATTCCACAGGCATACCGACTGCAGCCTTCCGTTGCTGAATATTGACCATCGTTGGCATCAACTGTGCCACGAGTGTCCGGCTTGCCGTCGCGCATCTCGAACTTCAGCTTGCCGCTGCCGCTCGCGCAATACCAATAAAGAACCTTCGCCATGACATGGTAGGCGTGCGCGAATGACGGCGGTATTGGCCTTTAGGCCAATAAGAAGCGGAACATTCGCCACCTTGTCGAGTCACTTTACATCAAAGCGCCAACGGCCTGGACCGGCGCCATCACGGCGTTGCCGGCTGACTTCATGAATTCATCCGACTTGCTGACTTTGGCAAGTTGCTCGAATGCAGGCAGCTCCGAGACGCGAATGCTGAGCATTTCGTGGCCGCGCGCTTCCCAGACGCCGTACTGCGAACGAATGGTGAAATTCGGCTGCGCGCCGGCGACCGTTATGTTCTCATCGACCGTGTGAAATGGCCCTTTGAGCAACGTCGCCGGCGCGAATTGCGCGGCCTTGATGTTGGTCAGAGAGTCGTAGTTTTGTGCGGCCGCGGTCCCCGCTATTGCAAGCGTGACGGCGGCAACGAGCGAGCGGCGCAGCATGGGTAGTATCATCATGGATCTAGTCCTCAAGTAAATGCGCCAGCGCGGGTTGCGCTTCGAGCGCTTGTTGCTGTTCCAATTTTTTCAACTCCGGCATTGCTGCTGCGGTATTCGCGTACGTCGTCAGGCGCCCTCCCGTTTACGGCTTGGCGCGCATTGCTTTGACCGCCGCCGCGATGTCACGGCTCACAGACGCGAGCGCGCGGCTATGCGCCGCCACGAGCGCATCGTAGCCGGCCCCGGCCGTCGCTTCGCGCGCGACCGAGCGGCCGGTGACGGGGGTGCCTTTGGTCCGGCGCAGCGTCCACACAACTTCCACCGTCGCTGCCTCGCCCAATACGGAATCGAAGCGCCGCACGTCGAGCTGGAGCCTTATGTCCGCGTCGCTGCATCGAGCTTTGCGGATATATGGTGACGAACGCGCCGCCGAGCTCGCGCGAGAGATCGGCCGCCATCACCCGCGGAATCTCGACCTTGAGCGGCTCGCCCCAGCGCGCGAATTCGTTGATTACCAGCTCGTTGGCTCCCGTGCGGGTCACAAATTGCGGACGGTCAATGACGTCCGGCACCGCCACCGTGCTGATCGCGATTCCGAACGATTCCGTCGCGGGCGCCTGCTGGGAAGGCGCGCTGCTGCTCAGCGTATAAAAACTCGATTTGGGAGAACTGCCGCAGCCGGCGAGAGCTGCCGCCGCCAGCACGGCGGCCACCCTTAGATAAGTACGCATCATTTCTTCTCCCCTTGTTTGCCATCTTCAGGCTTCGTGGCGTCTTTCTTGTCATCCGCTTTCTTGCCGCTGATCAGCGCCTCGGGATGGCGTTCCAGATAATCGGCAAGCACCCGGAAGGCCTGGGCAGTTCGCGAGATCTCCAACATCATTGCGCGCGCGTCCTGCAGCGTCGGTGAATCGACCGCGAGCGTGCTGTTGGCTGTGTCAAGCGTGCGCTCGGTCGAGACCAGGGCGGCTTTCGCGTCAGCGATCATCGTTTTCAATTCCGGCGTAAGGTCGGCGATCGTGGTTTCGAGCCCCTTCATCATCTTAGTGGTGCTCGTCAGTGTCTGCTTCAAGTCGGTGCTGATCCCCTCGAAGTCGACCTTGTCGAGTTTCCTGGCGACGCTGGTGATCGACGACTTCAAGTCTTCGAGGCTGCCTGGCACGGTCGGAAAATCAGGCGGTTTCGCGGCCCAGTTTACTTTGGCTTTCGGCGCATCGGGGGCAAATTCGAGCGCAATGTACAGCTGCCCGGTGAGCAGATTGCCGGTGCGTAGTTGTGCGCGCAGGCCGTGCGCGACCATGGCATCTAGCGCAGCAGCGCGTTCCTTCGCGCTCAATTCCGAGCGTGCGGCGACGTCGCGGGCGCGCAATCGCGCCGGATAGAAGTCCACTTCGACCACGATCTCAACGCGCTTGGTGGCGTCGTTCAATTGAGCCTTGATCGCGGTGACCGCACCGACTTCGATGCCAAGGAAGTCGATCGGCGCGCCGACCTGAAGGCCGCGCACCGACTCGTTGAACGTCATGGTCATTTTCATAACCAGCAAATCGGGGTTTTTCATGGCCGCTTGGTGGTTGGGATACAGTTCGAATGCGGCATTCGGCTCCGCCGGCGGCAGCACTTCGGAAGTGGCAGGGGTCTGAAACGCGAGCCCTCCCAGCACGATCGAAACCAGGGATTGGGTGTCGACCTTGACTCCACTTGCGTCCAGCGACAGATCGACGCCGCTCGCGTGCCAGAATCGCGTGTTCTGATTCACATATTGATCGAACGGCGCCTTGACGAAGAGCCGCAGCGTCACGCCCTTGCCGTCCTTGTCGAGATCGTAGCCAACGATCTCCCCGACCTGCAGGCGCCGGAAGAACACCGGCGAGCCATAATCGAGCGAGCCGAGATCGCTACTGCGCAGTACAAATTCACGGCCCGGCTCGGCAGACGCCAATACCGGCGGCACCTCGAGTCCGGCGAACGTGTGCTGTTTTTTGGTGGATTTGCCCACTCCGATACCGATATAAGAGCCCGAGAGCAGCGTGCCCAGGCCGGAGACGCTGCCGCCGGAAATGCGCGGACGCACGACCCAGAACCGGGTGTCCTCGACGAGTTGCGCTGCGAAATCCTTAACGAGTTCCGCGGTCACGATCACGGTCGAGAGATCTTTCGCGATCTCAACTTTGCTCACAAGCCCGATATCGACATCCTTGAATTTCAGCTTGGTCTTGCCGGCCTCGAGGCCTTCGGCGGTCTTGAAGGTGATCGTGATTACGGGTCCCTTATCGAGGATCGACTTCACGGCCAGCCAGCCGCCGACCAGCGCGGCGATAATCGGGATCAGCCATACAAGCTGCACCGTCCGGCGCGATTTTTTTACCGCGACTGCCTCCGGAATTTCGTTTTCGCTCTCAGCCACGTTCTTCCTCCAGGGAATCCCACATCAAACGCGGATCGAAAGCCATCGCCGCGAACATCGTCAGCACCACCACCGCACCGAATGCAATCGCGCCCGGTCCGGGCGTGATGGTAGCCAGCGCCTGCAATTGAACCAGCGCGACGATGATCGCCACGACGTAAATATCGAGCATCGACCAGCGCCCGACGAATTCCACCACGCGATAGAGCTTCGTGCGCTGTTGCAGCTGCCAGCGCGAGCGCCGCTGGGTCGTTACCAGTAGCAACACGAGCGCGATCATCTTGAGCATCGGCACCATGATGCTCGCGAAAAAAATGATCAGCGCGAGATACCACGAACCCGACGTCCAGAAATAAACTACGCCGCTCATGATGGTGTCGGATTGAGATCCGAACAGCGAACTCGTATGCATCATCGGCAGCACGTTGGCGGGAATGTAGAGGATCATCGCCGTAATCAGCAATGCCCACGTGCGGGCGATGCTGTCCGGCTTGCGAAAATGCACGTGATCGCCGCAGCGCGGGCAGTTTATTTCGTGGCTGTGCGCAGGCGCGCGCGACAGCAGTCCGCACGCGTGACAGACGAGCATCCCCTGGCTTGCGGCGCTGCGGGCGGTCATCGCGCGGCGCCGATGCTTGTGCCGCTCATGTTGCGATATCCAGCCGCTTCCCGCGCGGCTGCAACGCGCGCCCACAAATCGCGCGGATCAAGCACCGCCGCTATGGCGGCCATCACGAACATCAACGCGGCGAATGCCCACAGCGCGATCCCCGGCACGATGCCGGCCAGATGGGCGAGCTTCACGAGCGAAACCAGCACGCCAAGCATGAACACCTCGACCATGCCCCACGGACGCACCGTCTGCATCGTGCGAAACACGATCGCGAAGTATGGCGGCGCGCGGCCGAGCCTCAGAGGCACCAGCAGGTAAGTCAACGCGAAGAGCTCGAGCGCCGGCATCAGCATGGTCGTCGCGAACACGAGGATCCCGACCGATTTCATGTCCTCGTTCCACAACGTTTGCACCGTGTGAAAGAGCGTGGTCTGAATGACCTGGCCCTGCAGCTTCAGGCCGACGATCGGAAACGAATTGGCAAGTATGAACAACACGATCGCGCCCGCTGTTAACGCAAGGGAGCGATCAAAACTGTCCGGATGGCTGCGGTACAGCTCCGCGCCGCAACGCCCGCAACGCACTATGCCCCCGAGCGGCAGGTGCACTTCCCGCTGGAGCAGGTCACACTCATGGCAGGCAATCAATTTGGCCTCACTTCACGCAGCAATTTTCTAACCCACCAGGCCCATGCCTGCCATCACGCCCTTTTGGTCGAAAATGAACGCATAAACGCCCTTTTGGCCGGTCAGGGTCGAAGCGTCCTTGCCAAAGCCATCATCCGCGACGACTATGCTCGCTAGGTTGCATGCATCCTGCACGCTACGACTGCCGGGCGTGTCTGGACGTAACGACGGTTTTCGAGACGCTCATATCACGCTAAGCAGCGAATCTAACAGGTGTGCCTCCCCGACCCCATTGGACTTTGGTCCAATGTCGCCCCGAAGGGTGCCATGCCACCTTGCTAGCGGTGACGGGTAGTTCATAACATCTGCACATATTTGATTTGATCTAGCGCAAGAAACGTACCTCAACCGGGCTCTAGACTTATCGATATCGGCAAGCGGGAGCGTATGACTCCAATCTTCAGCCGCAGAAAGCAAGCCGCGGAGAGACAGCCACCCCCTACTAGTGCGGGCTTTGTGGCGTGGCGTAACTGATAGAAAATGCCATCATGACTGAAGCAACTACCTCGAGTGACGCACTTGCGAGCAGCGCCCCTGCGCGTGGGTGGCGGGCCGTATTTCCCCCTGCTCAATGGCTGCGCACCTACCGCGCGCAGTGGCTGTCACACGATGCGATTGCTGGCGTGACTTTGGCTGCGTATGGAATTCCCGTGTCGCTTGCCTACGCCTCGCTCGCGGGGCTACCAGCGCAATACGGCATTTACTGCTATCTGGTCGGCGGCTTGTTCTATGCGCTGTTCGGCTCGTCGCGCCAGCTCGCGATCGGGCCGACCTCGGCGATTTCGATGCTCGTTGGGGTCACGGTCGTCGGTATGGCGGACGGCGATCCTGCCCGCTTTGTGTCGATTGCCGCTCTGACTGCATGCGTCATTGCGGCGCATGTGCGTCATCGCGTGGACATTCAAGCTGAGTTCGCTCGTCAACTTCATCAGCGAAACCATCCTGCTTGGCTTCAAGGCCGGCGCCGCACTGACGATCGCCATGACGCAACTGCCCAAGCTTTTTGGCGTCAAGGGCGGCGGCCACAACTTCTTTGAGAGGCGCCTATTCGCTCGGCCACCCAGCTGCCCGACACTAATTTCGCCGTCCTCACCTTCGGCGTCGCGGCCATCGCGTTGTTGGTGCTGGGAGAGAAATTTCTGCCGGGACGGCCGATCGCGCTGTTTGTCGTGGTGATTTCGATCATCGTGCTGTCGGTGACCCCGCTGATCGACCTTGGCTTCAAAGTCGTCGGCGTCGTGCCGCAAGGCCTGCCTGAGTTCCGTCTGCCGGGGTTACGCGTGCGCGATGTGGACGGCGTGATTCCGCTCGCATTTGCATGCCTGTTGCTTGCGTACGTGGAAAGCGTGTCCGCGGCGCGCGCGCTCGCGCAAAAGAACGGCTATGAAATCGATCCCCGCCAGGAACTGCTCGGACTGGGGGCGGCGAATCTGGCCGCAGGATTTTTTCAGGCGTATCCGGTCGCTGGCGGATTGTCGCAATCCTCAGTGAATGATAAAGCCGGCGCGAAAACACCGCTCGCGCTCGTGTTCGCGTCAATCACGATCGGCTTGGCCCTGATGTATCTGACCGGCCTGCTGGCTAACCTGCCCAACGTTGTACTGGCGGCTATCGTGCTGGTCGCCGTCAAGGGCCTGATAGACATCCGCGAACTGCGCCACGTGTGGAAAGTCAGCCGCTACGAATTTTTCGTCTCAATGGTTGCTTTTTCCGCCGTGTTGCTCGAGGGGATTCTGAAAGGCGTAATCGTGGCGGTGCTCGTGTCGATGTTGCTGCTAATCCGACGCGCCGCGCATCCGCATGTGGCCTTCCTCGGCCGCATCCCGGGCACGCGCGGTTTTTCCGACATCGAGCGCAACCCGGATAACGAGACCATTCCGGGTGTGCTGATCTTCCGCGTCGAGGCGTCGCTGCTTTACTTCAACGTCGAGCACGTGCGAGAAGCAGTCTGGAATAAAGTCCGCGCGACTCCCGGGCCCGTCAAAATGGTCGTTTGCGATCTGTCAATATCGCCTATCGTCGACCTCGCCGGCGCGCGCATGCTGAAGACTTTGCACTCGCAACTGGAGGCGGCGGGCATACGCCTGCGGCTGGTTGCGGCGCACGCGTCGGCGCGCGACATGCTGCGCGCCGAAGGCCTCGAGGAGCGCGTCGGCTATTTTGGGCGCCGCGTCACGGTGGCCGATGCAGTCGACGAATTCCAGGGTGTCGCGCCTCAAGCCGCAGCCTGACGGCGCGTGAAATCTGCCCATTCTGAGCGCGCGGCCGGGCCTTTGCAGCTGCTGCACCAGGTAACAATCATGAGCGATATCATCGCCGCCGAAAAAGCCCGGGAATCGGTGCTCAGTCCCGTCGAGCGGATATCGGAAATGCTTTTTGGCCTCTTCATGGCTCTCACCTTTGTCGGTGCGGTGTCGGCGGCGACGAGCGGGCGAGAAGAATTACGCACCATGTTCATCGCCGCGCTCGGCTGCAATCTGGCGTGGGGACTCGTCGACGCGATGATGTACCTGGTCCGCACGGCGACTGATCGCGCGAGGTCGCAAGCATTCATGCGCGCCGTGCAGACTGCCGGTGACGCATCAACTGGACGCACGCTGGTGGAACGCAGGCTGAGCGAGCGTTTTGCATTGCGGATCTCGGCGGACCTGTTCTCAGCGGCGGAAATCGAGGCACTTCGGGCGCGTATTGCTGCCCTGCCGCCGGTTGCGGTGCGACCACGCCTGGAGCGCGACGACCTGCTCGCCGGTCTCGGCATATTTTTGATCGTGGTCGTCTCGACGCTGCCTGTCGTGCTGCCCTTTCTCGTGATCGCTGACGTCGGTACGGCGAAGTACGTGTCGCGCGCTGTCGCACTGGCCATGCTGTTCTTCGGCGGACTTGTACTCGGGCGTTATGCCGGCTACGGAAGCTGGAAAGCCGGACTTACCATGGTGGGACTGGGTACGGGACTAGTAATCGTGATCAATACGCTTGGCGGCTGACACGCTGCGCGAAACTGGTTTTTTAACGAAAAAAACGGAAGGCAACGTGGCGAAAATAATTCTGCGCACCATCGAGCAACGCCTTGAGGCGGGCAAGAAACTGCGGGACAAATGCCCGCATGCATCGCACGGCAAGGTCGTTCTTTGTCATAGGGGGAAGCACTTCAAATGATAATAAAAGGGAACGAATAATGGCCGGGGTCATGCGGCGCATCTCTGCTGCGATCGGTTTAATCCTGCTGGCGCTCTTCACCATTGCAAGCGGCGCGTGGGGCGCGCTGGCCCTGCTCTATTCCAGCCCACTAAGCGAAACCGCGCGCATCGTTTTGGCGGCGATCTTCGGCATCGTTGCGTCGGTCGCCGCGATAGCCCTCGCCGTGCGCCGCTGGCGCTGGCGCGCGGCTGGCGCTTATTGGGTTGCTTTCTTCGCGCTGCTCGCGTGGTTTTTCAGTCTTGCGCCGAGCAACGACCGCGACTGGCAGGCTGACGTGGCAACGCTACCTTACGCAACGGTCGCAGGCGATATCGTCACGATGCACAACATACGCAACTTCGACTACCGCAGTGAAACCGACTATACGCCGGCCTATTACGACAAGCGTTTCGACGTCTCGAAACTTACCGGTGTCGATATTATCGCCGTCTATTGGATGGGACCCGCGGTGGCGCACATTTTCGTGAGTTTCGAGTTTGCCGGCAGCGACCATCTGGCCGTTTCGATCGAAACCCGCAAGGAAAAAGGCGAGGAGTATTCAACGCTCAAGGGCTTCTTCCGCCAGTACGAGCTCTATTACGTCGTCGCCGACGAGCGCGACGTGATACGCCTGCGCACCAACTACCGCAAAGACCCGCCGGAAGACGTCTATGTCTACCGTGCGCAGGGCCCGCTCGAGAACGGCCGCCGGCTCTTCCTCGATTACGTGCGCAAGATCAATTCACTCAAGGAAAAAGCCGAGTTCTACAACACGCTGACCACCAACTGCACGACGAATATCTGGATGCACACGCTCGTCAACGTCGGGCACCTGCCGTTCAGCTGGAAGATCCTCGCGAGCGGATACGTCCCGCAATACATGTATGAAGCAGGCCGTCTCGATAACAGCGTGCCGTTCGCCGAGCTGCAGAAACGCGCGCTCGTCAATCCGCGCGCTCACGGCGCGGACAAGGCGCAAGACTTCTCGCGGCGCATCCGCGAATAACGCGCCGCAGGGCGCGTTAGATCAACTATGATTGAACTATTCAACCTCCAGCATTGGTTCGTCTCGACTCAGGAAGTAATCATGACAATACGATTTCGCGTCGCAGCGCTTGTGACGACTGCCCTTTTCGCAGGCGCCTTGCTCGTGAGCGGTCCGGCGCACACCGCTGATACCGCACCACCCCCCGCCAATACCGTGGAAGGCAAAAAACGCCCGAAGATCTGCCTCGTGCTATCGGGCGGCGGCGCGCGCGGCGCGGCGCATGTCGGCGTCATCAAAGTGCTGGAGGAATACCGCATTCCAATCGACTGCATCGCCGGCACGAGCATGGGCGCGCTCGTCGGCGCCGCGTACGCGAGCGGCACTAGTGTCGCTGAGATGCATGACACGAATGCCGCCATCACCACAGAGTTGCTTTTCAGGGATGCGCCGCCGCGCCAGGAGCTCTCGATGCGGCGCAAGCAGGACGACTATGGAATTTTCGTCGGTCCTGAACTCGGCTTCAACCGCGGCAGCATGCAATTGCCCAAGGGCATCGTGACGGGCGTGCAGCTCGAGACGGTCCTGCGCAAGCTGTCGAAACTAAAGGGCTATCACAAATTCGACGATCTGCCGATTCCTTTTCGCGCCGTTGCCACCGATCTGGTGACGGGTAAACCGGTCGTTTTCACCGAAGGTGAACTCGCCAACGTGATGCGCGCCAGCATGTCGGTGCCCGGCGCGGTCGCGCCGGCGGAATTTAACGGCATGCTGCTTGTCGATGGAATGCTCACGGAAAACCTGCCGGTGGATACCGCGCGCAAGATGGGCGCCGACATCATCATCGCCGTCAACGTCGGAACGCCGCTGCTGAATCGCGATCAGCTGACCAGCGTCATAGGCGTGACGAGCCAGATGCTGTCGATCCTCACCGAGCAGAACGTGCAAAACTCGATCAAAGCGATGAAGCCGGGCGACATTCTGATCACGCCCGACCTTGGGGATTTTTCGACTGGCGACTTTGATAACCTGTCGAAAATCGAGCCGAAAGGCGAAGAGGCCGCGCGCAAGGTGGCGGACCAGCTCGCCGCGCTGTCTTTGCCTGAAACCGAGTATGCAGCATTGCGCCAGCGCCAGACGGTTGCCGTCGCCCCTGACACGCGCAAAATCGACGGGATTCGCTTCGACAATCTGCAACGGGTTCATCCGGATGCCGCCAGGGCGGTCGTCCGCACAAAGGAAGGAGAGCCGATTGACCAGGCGACCCTCGACGCCGACATGCGCCGTCTTTACGGCACCGGCGATTTCGAGCGCGTGAACTACCGGCTCGTCGACGAGCAAAGCAAAACGATACTCGCCGTCGATGCGGTCGAAAAGACCTGGGGCCCGAATTACCTGCGCTTCGGCATCGGGCTGTCGAGCGACTTCCGGGGCGACGCGTTTTTCAACGTCATCGGCAGCTATCGGCGCACCTGGATGAATTCGCTCGGTGCGGAGTGGCGGACCGACCTGCAGATCGGGCGCTCGAACATCGTGACGAGCGAGTTCTACCAGCCGCTGACGCCGACCCAGTTGCTATTCGTGGCGCCGCGGGTGAACTACACGCGGCGCTCCACCAACCTCTTCTCGGGCGAAGACCGCGTTGCGATCTACGACCTGACGTCCTCTTCGGGCCAGATCGACATCGGCAGCGCATTCAAGCAGCTCGGCGAATTCCGTATCGGCGCGCTGCGCGGTACGGCGCGGCCCAAGCTCGATACAGGACCTCCCGCATTGACGCCCGCCGCCGATTCGGTCATTGCGCAAGGCGCGTTCGTTTCGCAGCTTCTCCTCGATCAACTGGACAGCGTACACTTCCCGCGCTCGGGCTGGCGCGCGGGGGCGCATGTCTATGACTCGAACACGCATTTGAGTGCCGACGACCCGTACACAAAATGGGACGTCGACGGCAACGCGGTCTTCTCGGTCGGCAATCATTCGTTCAATTTTTACGGCAAAGCGGGCGGCAAAGTGGGGTCCAATCCGCTTCCCCGCTACGACATGTTCAGCTGGGGCGGTTTCCTGCAGGGATCGGGCTACAATACCGGCCAGTTCTACGGCGAAACCATACGCTACGGCCGGGCGATGTATTACCATCGCATCCTGCGCGGCTCACTGCTCGAAGGCGCATACGTAGGCGCATCGTTCGAAGGCACCAAAGTCGGCAATCCCGTCGTCGTCACCAATCCGGACGGCATGTTGACGTCCGCATCCGTGTTTGTCGCCGCCGACACGCCGTTAGGGCCGGCGTACCTCGCCTACGGCCGCACGCGCGACAACCAAAGCACCTGGTACTTCTATCTCGGCCGGCCGTTTTGATCGCTTGCCTGGACCTCGCCGCAGTGAATACAGGCCAGCCGGCAGCTTATTTCTTGGTCTCGGGCTTCGGCACCGGCGTGACCGCCACGGCCATTGCCTGGGTGTATACCGCTTCCACCTGATCGCCCTTCTTCACAACCTTGAACTGATCCGGATTGTACACCTTCAGGTCAATCACGTTGCCAGCCGGGCCCTTGAGGGAAATGGTGCTTTTAACGGGATCGACCGCGACTACGTCGGCAAGCACCGTAATCTCTACACCCGTCGTGGCGGCAGGTTGACTGCCGGGCGCCGCACCCGCTGTGGATACTGAAGCGCTCGCTTTCAACGGCGCGCGTGTCTTCTTAAGTTCGAGCGTCAGCGCTTCCTTGTAGCTCACCTTCACATTGTCGCCGACGTGGATCTGCGCGAAGTTCTTCACTTCGTCTCCGCAGACCACGTCCAGCATGCGGCCGTTTGCGCTCTTCAGTTTCACCACGCGCGTCGAGTTGTTGATCTCCACGACGGTCGCAGTCGCCTCCGCTACCGTGACCACAGAGGCCTTTCCGGGTTCGCTTGAGACGACAGTCGACCCCTGCGGTGCTTTTGGCTGCGCATAAACCACCTGGAATCCCAAAGTTAATGCAGCGACGATGAACGGGATGATTCTGCTCATGGAAAATCTCCTTGGAATGATGTCTAACGCATGATGATAGCACGGCGATTTGCCCCGGAGTTGATGCGCCTCATTAAAAGTGCACTGGGGTCGCCTTGCGCGAGCGTAAGCTATTCGCAGCGCGCCGGCTGAGATCCGTGAAGGTGACCGGATGCGGAGTGGCAAACCTTCGCATCACCAACCGTCGTTGCCTCAACTGGCCTAATATAATAAAAATTTACTTTAAACACTGGAGATAACCGATGAAGTCGTCCGTTACCGCCGTTTCGGGATTGCCCGCGCCCCTTTGGCGACGCGCTTTCGACTGGTGGCTCGTACAGGTGAAGCACGTGCTGCCGCCGACCATCTTTTTCTTCTTTGGCTTCAATCTGATCCTGTTCACGCGCTGGATGACGCTCCAGGAACATGGCATTCCGTTCAACAATTTCTTCGCCGCGACGGTGCTCGCGCTGCTCGTCGGCAAGGTCGTGCTAGTGGTCGACAACATGCACTTCATGCGTCGCTTCGATGGTGCGCCGCTGATCCAGCCCATCCTGTTCAAGTCTATGATCTACTGGCTGTGCGTGTTCGTGTTCCGCATCGCCGAAGGCCTTTTCCATTTCATGCACGATGGCGGCGCCGTCGGCGACTTCCCGGCCTTCCTCGTGGCGCAATTCTCGTGGCCGCGCTTTTTGGCGATCCAGATCTGGCTAATGGTGCTGTTTCTCGTCTACGTGACCGCCCACGAGCTCGACACACTGTTCGGCGACGGCGAGTTGCCACGACTGTTTCTGCGTTGGCATTCCTCCGAGGCCAAGCTCACAAGGCGCCAACGCATTCGCCTGCTTACACGGCTCAACCGGCTGACCGCGGCTAATCCGGTCGAGGTCATCAGCGAGCAAGACTCGCCTGCCCACACCGAGCTGGTCGGGATCCTGCACCAGCTCGCGGCGGGTCCCGCCCAAACTAAAACGCGCTCGTGAGCGAGCGCAAAAACCCGCGTCCGTTTTTCGAACTTCTTTCGAGTCGTCAGTAGTCCTGAGCGCAGTCTGAATTCTCCTACTGCCTCGATCGACCGATGATCACGAATCCGCGGCTGGTCTTCGCGTCCGCGTCGATCGTATTCATGGCGGCCCACAAGTCGCCTGCAGCGACCCAGACCTGCAGATACTTGTAGCGTGCGGTATCCATGATGAGAAAGCGATGGCTTTTAGGTTCATAGGCAGCCAGCGGAGAAAAATGTCCGCTGACTTAGGTGCTGGCATTTAGCTGCTCTGCCTTTTCGGCAGAATATCCTGACCAAAAAACATCTTGCGCATACGATCCTTGCCCAGCGCGCGCACAAGCTCGACCAGCGCTGAATAAAACAGAAACAGCACCAGAAGCAAGATCTGGATTGCGATAAAGCGCCGCCAGGCAAATTCGTCCAACAGGTGCTTATGAGCCGCGGCAATTTCACCATATTCCCTGAAGGCGGGAATGAAGTGTTCGAAATAACGCACGATAAATACCACGACCATATACATCAGCGTTTTCCACAGAACGTTGTAGATCAATGGCTTGTCTGGAAACCTGTTAATGAACGGCAAGTGATCCGCGATCAGGATGACTTTGCCCACGACGAGCGCCAGTAACGTCGCCATAAAAATCTGGGGCACTTCCACCCCGCGCTCTTGCGCCAACAGGGTCGTCGTGATAGCGACGATATTGAAAGCGAACAGAAAGAAGATCGTCGGCGGCAGGACCTGCAGAAACTCCTGCTTGATCTTTTGCAGAATTTTATTCATAGGCTTTAATCGCTTCGGTAGGTCCCGGGCTTCGATGCCAGAACAGATGGGCGGCCCGCCGCGCTGAGCTCAGCGGACCCCGTGGCCGCAACGGCATCGCGCAATGCCACCGCAATTAAATTTCTATTGCATCGCTTTCGTCAAGATCTTTAATTGACGGTGTAACCACGTCCCGTGAGGCATGCGGTCCGCGCTTTGGCATACGCCTCGGGTCCGGCCGCATTCGCGGCGGATTGCTGTTGCGTGGCCTGCTGCTGTTGTTGCGCTTGTTGCTGCTGCGCCTGTTCCCTGCTCTGCCGACGCCCGCGTACCGCACCGACGGCTGCGCCAGTCCTGGCGGCGTCGCTCGAATCAACGTCGCCGATATTGCCGACGGCACCGCCGACCACGGCCCCGCGCGCGGCGCCCCTCACGCCCGACCCCGGTGCCGCGCCCGCGGATTGCGCGGGCTGGCTCGGCGCGGCGGCCTGCGGCGGCGGAGCTTTGGTCGGATCGTAACCGCTCTGCTGCGCCGCCCATGTGTAGCATTCGTACTCGTCTTTCTTCTGCTGTTCCGGGCTTTGCCCTTTTGCGGGATAAACGAACTTCTGCGCAATCGCGGGCGTGCCCGCGAGGGCCGCTATCATTACTGCCGGGACTATCCATCTTGAACTCATGCTTGCTCCTTTTGCTTGTTCGAATCCGGGCAGGAGCCCGGTCTGGTCTGAACTGAATGCCGATTTGTCGCCGAGTGTTGTCTGCTCATTGACTGGCTGTGCGCGCCAAGCTCTTCCACCTAAATTACCTTTTCTCGGGCGGGTAGATGACCTTCCAGTCCTGCTTCATGTCTACCACCGTCCAACCCTTCGCCAATGCTTCGTCGAGGCGTTTGTCCAGGCGGCAATGCTGGAGTCACCATCGTAGGGCCATTCGCGCTCGGCGTGCAAGGGGTTACGGGACATGCCAGTTGCTCCTCCGCCGGGGTATTGAAAGGCATCCACGAGCGGGTAAGAATCGCGTCGGGCTCTAAGCGAGCAATCGGACGTGCCCGGTCGCGATTTCGCACACTGCCCCCACCAGCTTTATGGGGTTATCGGGCAATCGCGCTTGTGCTTCGGGCGACTCGAGAATCTGGCGCATGGACCACCTGACGTTGGCTTCGACCGCGCGCTCGAGCTGTTGCTCATGCGGTAGCAGCGGATCGATATCTTCAAGGCCCGGAAGCAGCCTCTCGAGAAGCAAAGCGATGCGCGAGCGTTCCCGCGCGCCATGGAATTTCGCCGCGAGTGCTGCCTGCACGGCACCGCACCCCTCATGCCCCAGCACGACAAGTAATTGCGTCTTCAAATGCATGGTCGCGTACTGCATGCTGCCCGCGACCTCGGGCGAAATTACATTGCCCGCCACCCGAATGATGAACAGATCACCGAATCCCGCGTCGAAAATCAGCTCCGGCGGCACCCGCGAGTCGCTGCAGCCGAGGATGGTCGCGAACGGTCGTTGACCTTTCACGAGATCGACGCGCAATTCCCTGGGCGTGTGCAAATTACGCGGCTCGCCGCTTAGAAAACGCGCATTGCCCTCCATCAAGCGCGCAAGCGCGTCGTCGCCGCTAACTATGTTTTTATTTTCTTCCATATGTTTTTTTGCGTTCAGATCCCGCGTCCTAGTAGCCGCCGCCCCAGCGGTACTGCCATGCAATGCCTGCGGTATTCGCCGTGGCGCCGGTGCGGGTTGACGTGCCACCAAACGCGAAGAGCTTGATCGAATTGTACCGGTCCACCGGCACCGCCAGGGTAAGTCCTCCGCGCGTATTCGACTGCAGGTTATCGCTCTGCACGCCGTTGACCTTCGTGCGTCCGCCTGAGAAATAAGTGCCGTCCGCCGCGAGCCAGACTCCATTCTTAAAGGCGTAGACGACATGCGCCTGCACCGAGTACAGCGGCGATTGCTCGAACCTGCGGCCCATGTTGAAGTCGGTATTGTCGGTATAGAAAGTAACACCCGGCGCGAGCTCGACCGTCCATGCACCCCAGGCCTTGGAAATTCCCAACTGCGGCTTGAACGACCAGCGGTTGTTGCCGAGATTGATCAACTTGGTGTCGTCATATTGGCCGAGCGGCGCGGACACCTGCACACTGGCGCCAATGATGAGGTCCTGGTGATAACTCGGGAACTCCTTGAGTGTCAACGCGGGTGCTCCATAGAAGTTCACCGACGCACGGAACAGCGGGTCCTGATAACCCGACACCTGGCGAAATCTCTGCGCACCGTTCACCTCCGCATGCCCCCAAAACGAGGTATACGGCACGATCACGTCGAACTTCGCGGATTTTCCCCACACGCCGAACGAATGCGCGAAACCGAGCGCGACCGTGTCCGTGTGATAAGAGCGCATCCACGACCGGCAGCGATGGATCGAAAGCCAGTTTGCCTTCGCTGTGGCCGTAAGCCGCGATCGCGAAATTGAGTCCGATCGGAGTGTTGACGTACGAGCGCGGCTCGAGATCCTGCGCGCCGGCCATGCGCGAGCCGGCCAGCAGCGCGATAAAGAGGCACACCGCCGCACCTGCGCGCAGGCATGCTGTTCGCGTTCCTGAGCCAGCCGCCGACATCCGCGTATCGGCAGTTGTAGTTCCGGTTCGATACACGGAAGATCCTTGACTCACCTGTGATGACGGGTTTATTTAAACGGTGCCGTCACCCGCCCGCACTGCTATCTCCGCGCATTGTCACAACGGCGTGCGGCGACAATCCATCCTGACTTCATGCTTGATCCTTCATTACCCGTTTAGTAAACGAGCGGAATACTCGCGGCGAGCTCCATTTTCACGATCGCGCGGATTTTGCTTTCGATCTGCATGTAGCGCGCGACTTTCGCGCCCGGCAGAACTTTCTCAAGCTTCGGCACGTACGAGCGCTTCATTTTCAGCTCTTCATCTTCGACCGCGAGCGCTTCATTCATGAGCTTCTTCGCGACATCGTCGGCAACCGCGCCTTTGTTGTATGCATCCGCGTAGGATTTGATCGTCGTCAGCAATTTGTCGTTAAGCGCCTGCAGGTCTTTCTGATATGCGTCGTACACGGGCCAGAAGCCTTTGGCTTCGGCGTCGGTGAGGCTCATGTTCTGGGAAACCACGAGCTTTTTGTCCGCTTTGAGCTTGTCGCGCAGGATTTGAACGTCTGCCTGATCCGCGGTCCCTTTCGGGGCGCCCTTGGTCTGGGCAAACGACGGCACCGCCAACGCAAGAGTTGCGAGTACTACGATGAATTTGACGAGTTTCATTACTGGTTTCCTTTTTGTTTAATGAATGAACGATTTATAGCGAACCTGTGCGTTATTAAGGCAGCGTCTTTTCCATGCCCGCAGCGTCGGTCATGCGGTCCGCTTCGACAACCCAGCCCCCGCCCATCGACTTGTAAACGTTGATCAGCGCAAAGAAGAGCTGGCCCTGCGACTGCACGTACTGCAATTCCGCGTTGAAGAGCTTGGTCTCGGCGTCGGTGACTTCGAGATAGCTCGTGAAACCGTTGTCGTAGCGCAAGCGCGCGAGCCGCGCATAGTTGCGCAAGGAGTCGACCTGCCGCGCCTGCGCCGCAAGTTGCTCGCGAGTCTTGGTCTGGTCGATCAGTGAGTCGTTCACTTCCTGGAATGCCGTCTGGATCGACTTCTGGTACTGCAGCAGCGCCGTCTTCTGCTGCGACTCGGCCACACGCAACTGGCTGATCAAATTGCCGCCGGTGAAGATCGGCTGCGTCACGGTGCCGCCGTACGACCACGTCTGCGACGCCCCTTTGAATAAATTGCCCAGCGCCGAACTCGCGGTGCCAAGAATCGCGGTCAACGAAATCGTCGGGAAGAACTGTGCTTTCGCCACCCCGATCCTCGCGTTGGCGGCGACCATCAACTGCTCCGATTGGCGAATGTCCGGCCGGCGCTCGAGCAGCGACGAGGGCAGGTCGGCAGGCACCTGCGGCAGCACCAGCTTGTCGAGCGTGCGGTCGCGCGCAATCGGCCCGGGATTGCGCCCGAGCAGCACCGACAACGCGTTCTCCTGCTGCGCGATCTGCTTTTCGATCACGGGCACGGTCGACAGCGCGAATTCGTAATCGGAGCGCGCCTGGTTCAGCTCGACTTCCGACACCACTCCGCCTTCGAAGCGCAGCTTGATGATGCGAAAGAATTCGCCGCGCGAGTCCGCGGTGCTTTTCGCGATGGCGAGCTGGCGGTCGAGATCGATCAGTGTCACGTAAGAAGTCGCGACTCCCGACGTAAGCGACAGGATCACGGTCTGCCGCGCCTGTTCCGTCGCCAGCAGTTCTGCGCGCGCCGCTTCGGTCGCCCGCCGCAATTTGCCCCACAAGTCGATTTCCCACGACATGCCGAGATCGAGCGAATAGCTATCGAAAGTGTTGGACTGCGTTGACGCTAACGCGGGCTGCGTCACTGTCGATATGCGTTGACTGCCCGCGCCAAATTGCGTGGCGACCTGCGGAAACAATTGCGAGCGCGTGACGCCGTAGCGGCCGAGGAACTCTTCGACCCGCGAAGCCGCGATCCGCACGTCCTTGTTCTCGGCGAGCGCGGTCTTGATGAGCTCGTTCAGCACCGGGTCCTCGAACTGTTCCCACCAGGCCGAGTTGATAAGGTCAGCCGCCGATTTGACCTCGACCCGGTACGCCTGCGGGGTATCGACATCCGGCCGCTTGTAATCGGGACCCATCATGCAGCCTGCGAGTGCGCAGGCCACCGCCACGCTCAATACGGTTGCGCGCATCTCAGTGGTCCTCGCGCTTCGCATGGGGTGCGGTCGCCAGTGCCGGCTCCCCGCCACCCTCGACCGGCATCGCCTTGTCTTTTTTGCCGCGCTCCGCCAACTGTTCGAACAAATAAAAGAACAGCGGCACAAAGAGCAGCGCCAGCGAACTCGCGCCTATCATGCCGCCGATGATGCCGGTGCCGAGCGAATGGCGCGCATTCATGCCTGCGCCCATCGCGATCCACAACGGCACGCAGCCGAAAATGAATGCGAGCGACGTCATGACGATCGGCCGCAGGCGCATTTCGCCAGCCTCGACCGCCGAGTCGATAAGCGACTTGCCCTGATGGCGCAGCTCGACGGCGAACTCGACGATCAGGATCGCGTTCTTCGCGGCAAGGCCGACCAGCACCAGGAGGCCGATCTGGAAGTAAACGTCGTTTTCGAGGCCGCGCGCCCACGTTGCAACCAGCGCGCCGACCAGGCCGAACGGCACCGCCGTCAGCACCGCGCCGGGCAGCGTCCACGACTCGTACATCGCCGACAGGATCAGGAACACGATCAGGATGCCGAACACAAAAGCGATCGCCGAAGAATTTCCCGACTTGATTTCCTGATAGGCCATGCCCGACCACTCGTAGCCGTAGCCATCGGGCAATACCTTGGCTGCGACCTCCTGCATCGCCTTGATCGCGTCCCCCGAGCTGTAACCCTCTTTTGCCGAGCCGATCAACTGCGCCGCCGGGAAACCGTTGAAGTGCGGCACCAGATCGGGGCCGACCACGTATTCGGTGTTGACCACGGCGGACAGCGGCACCATTTTGCCGTTGCTCGATCGCGTGTATAGCTTGGTAATGTCCTCCGGCTTTTCGCGGTACGCCGAGTCGGCCTGCAGCACCACGTTCCAGACCCGGCTGTATTGCGTGAACTGGCTGACCACGATAGAGCCGAACTGCGCCTGCAGCGCGCTGTTGACATCCGCGATCGGCACGCCGAGCAGCACCGCCTTCGAGCGGTCGACGTTGGCCCGCATCTGCTGCGAAATGCCGCGATACGTCGTCGCCACGCGCCCAAGCTCGGGGCGCTGGTTGGCTTCCGCGAGGAACTGCTGGGTGATTTCGTTGAGGCGCAGCGGGTCGCCGCTCACCTTGTCCTGGATCCAGAACTCGAAACCGCTGCCGGTGCCGATGCCCGGGATTGCCGGCGGTGCGATCGGGATGAACACGCCCGTATCGACGTGCTGCGATCCGGCATAAACGCCCGCCAGAATGGCTTTGACGTTTTCCTTTTTGGCGGTATCGACATCTTTGTAGCGCTCTTTGAAATCCTTGAAGGTGACGAACATCGCCGCGACATTGGACTTGTACTGGCCGTCGATGAAGCTGTAACCGTTGACGATCGTGCGGTCGGCAACTGCCGTGTTTTTGGAGAACAGCGCGTCGATCTGGTTCGCCGTGTCGACCGTGCGTTTCATGCTGGCGGCGTCGGGCATCACGATCTGCGCAAAGGTGTAACCCTGGTCTTCGTTCGGCACGAAACTCGTCGGAATGACTTTGAACAGGTGCACGATTCCGTACAACATGAACGCGAACACCCCGAAGGCGAGGAACATGCGCTTGATGGTCAATAGCGTCGCGCGGCCGTAGGCCTTGGTCAGGCGGTCGAACTGGCGGTTGAACCACGCGAAGGGTCCCTTGGTCGGTGGCGTGGTGTGTTTCAGCAGGAGGGCGCACATTGCCGGCGTCAGCGTCAACGCCACGAAGCCCGAGATCGCCACGGACAACGCGATCGTCAGCGCGAACTGCTTGTAGAGCTGGCCGGTGGTGCCGGGCAGGAAGCCCGCCGGCACGAACACCGCGGCGAATACCAGCACCACCGCGATCACGGGCCCGGCGACCTCGTCCATCGCCTTGATCGCGGCCTCCTTGGCCGGCAGATGATGCGCATGCATGTTGCGCTCGACGTTTTCCACCACCACGATCGCGTCGTCGACCACGATACCGATCGCCAGCACCAGACCGAACAGGGTCAGCAGGTTGATCGAGAAACCGAGCGCGAGCATGCCGAGGAAAGTGCCGATCAGCGCCACGAAGATGGCCACGGTGCAAATGATGGTGGCGCGGAAGTTCTGCAGGAACAGGTACACGACCAGGACGACCAGCACGATCGCTTCGAACAGCGTGTGGATCACTTCCTCGATCGACAGCTTCACGAAATCCGTGGTGTCGAGCGCGATTGCGTAATCGATGCCGGCCGGCAGGCTTTTCTTGATTTCCTCCATCGTCTTGCGGATCTGCGCCGACACTTCGAGACCGTTGGCGCCGGGCTGCTGGTAGATGACGATCGGCGTGGTCGCAGCGCCGTTGAACTTGTTGTCGTCGATGTACTGGCGGCGCCCGGTCTCGGCGCGCGCGACGTCCTTGACGCGCACGATTGCGGAGCCATCGGGGTTGGCGCGCAGGATGATGTTTTCGTAGCGCGATGGTTCGACGAACGGCGACTCGGTCACCACCGGAAAGGTCATCGACACTTTGCCTTTGTTCGGCTCCGCGTTGACCTGGCCGGCACTGACAAGCGCGTTCTGGTTCGAAACGGCAGTGGCAATGTCCGTGGTGGTGATGCCGAGCGAAGCCATGCGGTTTGGATCCATCCAGAGGCGCATCGCCTGGTCGGGCATGCCGAAGATCTGCGCCTGGCCGGCGCCGTTCACGCGCTTGATCGCGTCGAGCACGTAGACGTTGGTGTAGTTCGTCACGTATTCCGGCGTGTAGCGGCTTTCCTTGTCGTAGAGAGCGACGATCATCAGGATGCTCGCCGATTTCTTCTGCACCGACACGCCGAACTGGGTTACCGCCTCGGGCAGTTGAGGCAGCGCGAGATTGACGCGGTTCTGCACCTGCACCTGCGCCATGTCGGGGTCGGTGTCGAGCGTGAAGTAAACCGTGATGGTGAGCTGGCCGGTGTTCGAGCTGATCGACGTCATGTAGAGCATGTTGTCGACGCCGTTGATCTGCGCTTCGATCGGTGCCGCCACCGAGTTGCCGACCGTCTTCGAATCAGCACCCGGATAAGTCGTCGTCACCTGCACCTGGACCGGCGTGATCGTCGGATACTGCGCGATGGGCAGCACCTTCATCGAAACCAGCCCCGCCACGCAAATCAGCAGCGAGATGACCGTCGCGAAGATCGGCCGCTCAATAAAAAACTTGGAGAACATGCGTCGGCGCCCCGGTTATTTCGCGGCCGCAGCCGGTTCGGCGGCTTTCGCCGGCGACTTTACTGCCGCCGGTTCCGCGTCCTTCGTCTTCTCTGCCGGCGCGGCGGCTGGCTTGGCGGCTTTGTCCTCCGCCGGTTTTATAACGGCCGGCGTCTCCGGCGCCTTCGCTACATAGGGAGTCGCCTTCACGGCCGCGCCAGCGCGCAACTTCAGCGCACCGCCGACCACCACTTGCTCGCCCGCCTTGAGTCCCGAGTTGATGAACCATTGGTCGCCGTACCAATCGCCCGGCGTCACCGGCCGGTTTTCGGCCTTGCCGTCCTTGTCGATCACCCACACGAAATGGCCCTTGCCGCCCTGCTGCACGGCGTCTTGCGGTACCAGGATGGCATTCGGGCGCTTCGCGCCTTTCAGCCGCGCGCGCACGTACTGGTTCGGCCGCAGCGCGCCTTTCGGATTGGAAAACGTCGTGCGCAATAAAAACGTCCCGGTCTGCGGATTGAAGGATGGATCGGTATAGGTGATCCTGCCCGTCTGCGGAAACGTGGTGCCGTCGACGAGCACGATTTCGACCGCAAAGTTATTGTCCTTCGGCGGAATGATCAGGCCTTTGCTGACCTGGTCGCGAAACGCCGACAATTCGTTTTCCGATATGCTGAAATTCACCCACATCGGATTGAGCGACGACACCGTCGTCAACTGGCTGTTAGCCGGATTCAGGTAGGCTCCGACTTTTTGCTGCGCGGCGGCCGACACGCCGTTGACCGGTGAATTGATCGTGGTGTACGACAGATTGAGCTTCGCGGTATCGACGTTCGCTTTCGCCGCCGCCAGCGACGCCGCGGTCGCTTGCTCGTTGCCGGTGGAATCGTCCAGATCTTTCTGCGACAACGCGTTCTGCGCGGCCAGTGGTTTGACCCGGTTAAGGTTGGCGACGGCGGTATCGTGCGCGGCCTTGGCTTTTTCCCATCCTGCCTGCGCTTCGGCCAGTGCGGCGATGAAAGGCTTCTGATCCATCTGGAACAGGAGCTGGCCTTCCCTGACAATTTCACCTTCGGTATACGCCTGCTTGTCCAGAAAGCCATTGACGCGGGCCACGATGTTGACCTGCTGGGGACTCTGCGTCTGCGCGATGTATTCGTAAACGATCGGCGTATCGTGTGGCTCGATCTTGAGCACGGTCACTTCCGGCAGCGCTACGGGCGTCTCGGCTTTTTTCTCGCAGCCCGCCGCAAGCACGGCCGCAATACCCGCGAGTGCGAGCAAGGCGCCTTTGCGCACTGGTGATGTGTGGAAACAGCGGCTCTTGAAATTAGCGATCATCATGGACCCCGAAACTTTTTTTTCAGACTCATACATGCCGGCACAATCTCGATGCGCGGCGGGCCGCCGCGCGCCGGCCCGCCGGATTCAAACTCATTTCTTGATTTTCGTGATCTTCTGACCGACGAGACCGAGCCCCGCCATTAGCCCCTTCTGACTGAAGATAAAACCGTAGACGCCCTTCTGGCTTGTCAGCGTCGATGGGTCTTTCGCGGTACCCTCATCTGCGATGACGATGTTCGGTCCGCTGCCGAGCGACCAGCCGTCACTCGTTTTCAGATATTTTAGGTCTTCATCGTTCATGAAAAAAAGCGCATAGCCGTACGTCTGGACGCCCGCCTGCAATCCGACCGAAGCCGCGGCGGTGCTGTAATAATCCGTCACTTTCCCTTTCTCGAGAAGCACCCCTTCGCCGGCCTGAGCGCCCACCATCAATCCGGCCTTGGTCACGCTCGGAAACACCAGAATGCCTTTGGCCGTGTCACCCAGCGTCTTCGCGGACGGCGTTTTCGCATATAGCGTTTTCAGCGCGGCCTGCGACTCTTTTGCGAGCTCAGCGCCCGAGGCCGCCCATACCGGACCCAATGCCAGAACCGTCAGCGCAAGCACGAGAACGCTTGCAGGATTCGAATCGTCTTGCTCATAATGTAACTCCTTTTTTCAGTGAAAAGCGTCTGATTTACATGCCAAAACAGCCTTTTGCAATGGGCGATTCTAGCGCGGCGTCGCTCTGAAGATACTGATCTGAATCAACTTACGGATAGCGACCGCCATAGGCCGATTATCGCGTATTCGCGATTAATGTCTTTCTTGAACGGGATATGCACCAAGAGGACGAATTTGCGTCCAAGCGTAGGGTACGCGGCCGTGGGATAGTCCAATATTGGACCTTGGTCCAATACGGTTGCTATCCAAGGCGCATATGATGAGGGATTGACGGTGCTTCGGGAAATCATGTATGAATTTTAGAAAAACGCTGCGCGCGCTATGTCTCGTTTTTTTCCTGCCGGGCCTCGCCACCGCAGCCGACAGCAGCAAACTCGTTTATTTCGATCAACCCGAGAGCGCCAGGCTTTTTGACCAGGCCGAAGTCAAGGGGCAATTCTGGACGCTCGCCCGCTACTTTATTTCGCAACGGATCGACACCTTCTGCTCCGTGGCATCAAGCGTGATGGTGCTCAATGCGCTGGGGGTGTCATCGCCATCTTCGCCAATGACTTATCCCTATAGCAAATTTGACGAGCAGAACTTCTTCACGCCGGGCGTACTTGCGAGGCAGCGCGTCCGCAACATCGCCGGCGACGGGCTGTACCTGGCGGAATTGGGCGACATGCTTAAGGCTTTCGACGTTGTGGTTGACGAGCATCATGCCGATAAGTTTTCGGCGGACGAATTCCGGACACTCGCTGTCGCCGCGTTGAAGTCGACAAATCGCTATGTGGTGGTCAACTTCTCGCGTGACCGCATATCGCAGGAAGGCGGCGGTCACTTTTCACCGCTCGCCGCCTATGACGTGAAAAGCGACCGGTTCCTGGTGCTCGATACCGCACGCTACAAGTATCCGCCATACTGGGTGAAAGCTCAGGACCTGTGGGAGGCGATGAACACGGTGGACGCGGACGCAAAAGCCCGGCGCGGTTTTCTGATCATCGGCCGAACTGCGAAATAGACTCTTTACGCCGCGCGCGGGGAGCCGCCCAGCCCCTGCGCATCGGGGACGCGGGCGAGCGCAAGATCTTCGCTGAAAGTGAAATGCTGCGCCGCCGCGCGGTTCAACAAATCGAGCTCCACCTGCAGCGCGGGACGGCGTGGTTCGCCCAAAGTCTGCTGCAGGTTTTCGATCATCGCCCGCAGGCGGCGCACGACTTGCAGGCTGCCCGCACCGCACTGGCGGATTTCGCGCAACGAAATGTGCACGAAGTGTTCCCAGTTCGGCGTCCGGAAAATCAGCCGCAGCTGCCCGCTGTCATCCGCAAATTCGTCTGGGCGCAGGCTGCGCAATCCGACGACCCGCAACAAGACGTGCAACTGGTCGATCGCGAGCACGGCCGTCGTGGGATCGTTGATCGCAGGTGATAACGCTTTCAGCGCGATGTCGACCAGAATGCGAAACCCGAACAAAGGATCCTGCTCCAACGTGCGCTCAGAGCCGAATGCGATCAATGAGCGCAGCCGGCGATCGTCGATCGCGCCGGCATTGCCGTAAAGGTAGAACAGCGGCTCGTCGACTGCCACAAAGTCACCGACCTGCGGCGCAATTTCAACAATGCAATCGGCGCGCCGCGCTTCGGCAAGCAGTGCCGGGATGTTGACCGCCAGCACGATTCCGGACGAATCCTGATGTAAAACAGTGCGCGCGGGAGCGCCAAGTTTTTTGCCGGAAGGCGCCGTTGGCGTCATGGTGCGGGCCTCCCACGGCAACAAGCTCCACTTGTGCTTTGGCGCCTGCTCCAGGGGCATGTCCGCGGTGCGAATGACATTTGGATAGACGTCCTTGACGACCTTGACGGCGTCTTTGCCGATTCGCGCAACGAGGCTCACCGGCCGCAGCAGTTTTGCTGAATAATCGATCAATAAAAGAAACAACACGATCGAAACGATGCCGAACATCATCGAGAGGAAAAGCTGAAATTGCGGCACCATGTTGGCGGTCATCTGGACCATCGTACGATTGGCCCACAGCATGGAAAAAACGAAGAAGCCCACGATCCAGCGGATGACGCTGTCGCGCAACAGCGTGGTTGCGATGATGCGCGGCGTATATTGCCCGCCGGCGACCTGGATCGCGACGAGCAACGAGCCAAAGGTGAAGACCATGAACGAGAGGTTGAGCGTGAAGATGCGGTCGAGCACCGCGACCGCCTCATCGTGGTCCATCCCCAAGAATCCCGTCTTGAGGTCGTAAAACTTCTGGGACACCATCCAGGTGCCGAGGCGTTCCGCCGCACGCTTGATCGCGACGCCGCCCACCAGTGCAAAAAATGGCACGACCCACAGCGCCGAGCTCAGGTAGCTCTTCAGGCTGTACCAGCGGTTCCACTGCATCATGTCCTGATCCCCTTTGTTGTTCTTGTCACAGCATCTCGCGCGCGGCTTTGGCGAGCAGGCTTTCCCGCGGCGGCATATCTGCGCGCTGGCAGCGCACGAATGCTATCACCGCTTTCAGGCCGTCACCGATCGAAAGCTCGCTCAGCTTCAGATCCGAGGCCGTCTCGGTCGATTCCTGCGCCACCTTGAATCCCATCTTGTTCACGCGTAAATCGACGCGCGCCAGGCTTACATAGTCCGCTGGGGAGTTGAAGATCGCGTTGACATGCTCGAGGCGCGTGTTAAGCGTGGCGAGACGCGTCCTGGTCTCGGCAAATTCGTCGCCGGTTGACTTAAGCTCGCGCTCGATCGATGCGATCTCAGCCGATTCGTCGCCGCCGCCGGCCACCTGCTCGATCCCGTCACGTTGCAGGTTTAAAAGCCGCAGGCGCGCGCCGAGCATCGCTTTGCGCTGCTCCAGTTCGGTCGCGCGCTCGCCCAACGATGTAATGCGCGCGAGCGCCAGCGCAGCGAGCCGCTTGAATATCAGAACGCCGACTTCGCGCCGGCAGGCCATGACATCGGGCGCCGGTGCGATCAGAGTGTGGTTGGAAAAGCTCACCGTGGTCTGCGCCACGTCATGCCGCAGCACGCCGTCGACGAGGGCGGGAGCGAACACCTCACGCTCGATCTTCAGCATGCCCAGCAGCGCATAGGCATCGGCGGCGCCGGCGTTAACGGGCGACTCAAAATACGCGCGCAATGGCGCACTGCGGCCGAGCGTGGCCGGCACATCGGCGGCGGTGGCGAAGAACGCGTTGAGCTGCTGATCGGCTCCCCACGCATCGCGCGAGAGTTCGATCGGTTCATGCGGCAACTCCTTTGCCAGTTCTCGCATATGCAGGATCGTACGCACGACGCCGGTTTCGATCTTGCGTTGATACCCGGAGACGCCGCGCAAACGCGGGTCCACTGCCTCGACTATGGCTTCGGCGGCGATTTTCACCAGTTCCGGTTCCACCGTGCCGGCGCGGCCGGCCGGCGCGGCGCCGAACAGTTTCGACGCTACGTTCAAAAAAAGCGATCCAAACGCCATATCAGACTTCGCTCATTTTCATTGGTGATGACTCTGTCGAATTCTTCGAGCGATCGGCTGGTCGTGAATGGCGAGGCGGTCCAGCTCCATGGTGCGTTGCTGTTCCGCCGGCGCGGCTTCGCATTTACAGCTTCTTCCACGTCGTGTCAGGATTGAACTTCGTCATTTTTTTCGCCAGGGACGCAGTCGAAGGTCCGAGATCTTTTTGATAGACGACGCCGTCCTGATTGACGATGAACGTCATGATGCCGGAATTGCGGTACGTCGCCGGGTACGCAACCAGCGCGAAGCCGCCCATCATCTTGCCGCGCACGACATAGTCGTAGGCGCCACCGGGCGCATCCGGACCTTGCCCTGTCAGGATGCGATAGTAATAACCATAGTACGGGACCGGCTTGCCTCCGTCGTTGTGCTTATATCCCGCGGCGCGCGCGCGCGCCGCCAATGCGCCCAGCGGACTCGGCGGTTCTCCGCTCGCAGTTGGGTAATAAAGTCCGTCGCGTTTGCCTTTGGTACTCGCGAACTTCTGGGAGTAGTGCAAGAGCTTGTCGTGCGCGGGATTCGCGGCGTAGTACTCGCGCTGCGCATCCACATAGGCCTGCACAACCTGGATCACCGAAAGTTCGTTGTGCCCGATGCGGCGGTTCAGGAGTTCCTCCGCGCCCTGCTTCGCGTCGAATCGCCAGCCGGCCGCGCTCTTGACGAGCGGAATCGGGAACGGCCAGGCGTCCTTGCCCACCGTGATAATCGCTTTGTCGCCCGTCGTTTCGATCTTGTTGGCTTCGTCGTAAGCCTGCGCGAAACGTTCGCGGCCGGCGCGGTCGGACACCGCGTCGCCGGAGTAGACGACGCCTTTCGCGCCGCTCCCCAATACCGCGAGCAGCGCCTTGCTGTCGTGCGCCTTCGCCGCCGCAGCGATCGCCTGCATTCCGTCTTCCGGCGAACTAAAGGTTTTTTGCGCCAGCGCGACCGGCGCAAACGCCACCCCGACCAGCGCGGCCACTGGCAGCAGCATGGTCAGCAGACCGCGCTGCCACGTGCCCATTAAGCAGTTCCAAATCGAATGCATGCCTGACTCCACGAATGAATTTAATTGTCGCGCAGATTGTTTTTCCATGGCGCTCACCTGCGTCCGCCGCCGCCACGAGAACCGCCGCCGCGCGCGCCGCCCCCCCGCGCACCGCCGGAAGATGCTCCACCGCCGAAATTGCCCGCGGAACTCGCGCGGCTGGAAGCGCCGCGGTTGCTGACGTCGCGCGTCTGCGCGCCATTGCCGACGCCGCCAAATGCACCGCCGTCGCGGCCGCCGCCGCCACGATCGCCCAAGTTGCCCTGGCCGGCGCCACCCCGGTCGCCGACACCGCCGCGATCTCCAACGCCACCGCGATCCCCGACACCGCCACGGTCTCCTACACCACCGCGATCCCCGACACCGCCGCGATCTCCAACACCACCGCGATCCCCGACACCGCCACGGTCTCCCACACCACCGCGATCCCCGACACCGTCGCGCGAAATGTCCTGCCGCCCCTGTTCGGCGCGGCCGCGGAACTGCTCGCGAGAATCGACGCCCTGCCGCTGCCCGCCGCCAAACCGGTCCTGGCTTCCCTTGTCGCGATACTGCGCGCCCTTACGGTGTTCGGGGCTGTGTTCCCAGTTGCCGCCTCCTTTTACGTTCGTGCGATTGAAATTATTGTAATTGTTTTGATTGATGGAAACGTTGCCGCCGCCCCAGTTGCAGTTTCCCCACATCGCGTTGCCCACGGCGACACCGACCGCAAATGACATCAGCATGGCGCCCGGAACGTAACCCGGCGGATAGTACGTATACGGCGGATACGAGGGATACGGCCACGGGCCGTAGACGGCCGGCTGATACGTCGGCACGTAAACGACCTGCGGGTTGGTGGGCTCGATCTTGATCACCGTCTGGCCGCCTTCCTGTGCGGACGATACCTTCTGTTCCTTGCTCGACTTAAGGTTGCCGGCCTGCTCGGCCTTGCCGCGCAGGCGCTGAATCGCATCGAGCACTTCCTTCTGCTGGGCGAGGAAAGCATCGCCAAGCTTCTGCGTCAGATCGAGCTTCTCGTTCATCATCGCGAGCACCTGCGGAAAGGCGGTCAGCGACTTCACGCTCGGATCCCACGGCTGCTGCTGCATCGCATCCTCGAGCGCTTTGTCTTTCACGTTCGGATTCGCCTTCGACCAGCGCGCGGCTGCCACGACTTCCAGCGGGTAAGTCGAGGCCATCAGGATCTGGGCCACCAAGGAGTCGGGATACAACGCCAGCGGCGCGACCAGTTGCTCGATTTCCTCCTTCTTGAACAAAGGGGCGTCCCCCGCATTCTGCGCATGCCCCATCGGCAACAGCGCCAATGCGGCAACCAGCCACGCGACGATCGATTTATGCAAAGTTTTCATAGTTGCTTTCCTGTTATTAATGCTTTTTATTCTGCCCGCCCTTTGTTACTGACGCGCCGGCAGCGACTTGAACGCCGCCGCCATCGCACGCTCGACTTTTTTCCAGTTCTCTTCGGAATAACCCGCGCTCAATTCCTGCTCGATGCGCGTGTTCCACAAGAGCCGCGGCTGCCCGAGATCGATGATGTCCACTTGCACCGTCCCCTCGCGATACTGCGCGGTGTCGTAGCCGCCGGCCTCGATACGGCCGCGGTAGTACTCGTAAGGCGTCGGATTGTCGACCAGAAACACCTGCTGCTTGTCCATAACCTTCCCCGCCATGTTTACGCCGAGTTCCGCCTTCTGTCCGGGCGCTGCCGGTGCGTAGCCCTTGTTCATGAGCTGGGTCGTGATCATGCGCTCGAGGCGATGCCGCACCTGGCGGTCGGCGACGACGCCCTCCTGCTGCGGATCGCCTTTCACGAATGCAAAGGTCCGGTATTTGACGATGTCCGTACCGGATCCAGGCGTTGCAGCGACGGCCGGCGGCGCACCCGCACAGGCCGACAATAATACGAGCAATGCGCCGCCGAAATTGAATTTAGTTGTCATATGCAATTGCGCGAAAAATACTTACGCTCTCCTTCATACTCGAGGTCGACCAGCCGGCTGCGTGCGTGAACCGCATGCCTTCGTTTGGTCTCGTCCAAATCTAACGCCCTTCATCTCCTGGCTACTTGCGATGAATCATGTTTTGAGCGGGGCTGACCGGGGCGTCATGCTTTTTGCGCCTTCGCCAGCAATTCATCCGTGGCGTCCACGCGTTCCCATGCGAATCCCTTGCGGCCGAAGTGCCCATAGGCCGCCGTCTTGCGATAGACAGGCCTTCTCAAGTCGAGGTGGTCGATGATCCCCTTCGGCGATAACGGGAAAACGCGCCGCACGAGCTTGGCCATCGCGTCGTCGGGACGCCTGCCGGACCCATATGTGTTCACCATTACCGACACTGGATCAACCAGCCCGATGCAATAAGCGAGTTGCACCAGGCACTCTTGCGCCAACCCGGCCGCGACGATGTTTTTTGCAACATACCGCGCCATGTAGCCGGCCGAGCGATCGACCTTCGTCGGGTCCTTCCCGCTGAAGGCCCCGCCCCCGTGCACGGCCCAGCCGCCGTAGGTGTCCACCATGATCTTGCGGCCCGTCAACCCTGTGTCGGATTGCGGCCCGCTGACCAGAAACTTACCGGTGCCGTTTACCGTGATCCTGGTCTTTTTGTCGAGGAGATCGCCAAGCACCGGGCGCACCACCTTGGCGACGATCTCCCGCTTGGCTTCTTCGGTCGTGAACCTGCCGTTGCGGGTCACGACTGCCGCCGTGTGCGAGGCGGCGATCACTACGTAATCGACACGCACCGGCTTGCCGTCGCGATACTCCACTGTCACCTGCGTCTTCCCATCGGGACCAAGATACGGCAGCGTCCTGTCGTTGCGTGCCTCGGCCAGTTTTTTTGCGAGCCGGTTAGCCAGCACGATGGGCAGCGGCATCAACTCCTTCGTCTGGCGGCACGCATAGCCGAACATCAGGCCCTGGTCGCCCGCGCCGATCTTGGTGCCCTTTTTCCCTACGCCCATGCTGATGTCCGGCGACTGCTCGTGTATGGTCCTGATCACGGCGGCGGTGTTCACATCGAAGCCATACTCGGGCGAGGTATAGCCGATTTCGTTGCCGAGATCGCGCACCACCCTGGCCACGTCAAACAGCGCCGTCGTCGTGATTTCCCCGCCGACGATCAGCATACCCATCGTCACGTAGGTCTCGCACGCCACGCGCGCCATGGGATCGTGCCTCAAGCATTCGTCGAGAACGGCGTCCGAGACTTGGTCGCAAAATTTGTCGGGATGCCCTTCGGTCACCGATTCCGAAGTAAAAAACATGTTCTTCGGATACATGGACATTGCACCTTTCGCCTGCGTTTCCGTCGTTGTCGCGATGACCGCTGCCCAATTCGAATGTGAGATGTCTGCCAACCATGCATTGCAATTCGTCGTCACGCCATGATGTTGACGCCGCCGTCGACGAACAGTGTTTCGCCCGACAGCCGCCGCGCATAAGGCGTTGCGAGGTAGGCGCAGGCAAAGCCGACGTCCATAATGTCGACCAGCTCGCCGATCGGCGCTTTGCGCGCGGCTTTGGCGAGCAGGAGGTCGAAGTCCTTCAAGCCGCCGGCAGCGCGCGTTTTGAGCGGTCCCGGCGAAATCGCGTGCACGCGAATTTTCTGCGGACCGAGCTCGTAGGCGAGATAGCGGCAGCTTGCTTCGAGCGCCGCCTTGACCGGTCCCATCACATTGTAGTTGGCCACCACCTTTTGCGCGCCGTAATAGCTCATCGCGAACATCGAGCCGCCGTCCTTCATGAGCGGCGCGGCAAGCTTCGCCATGCGCACGAACGAATGACAGGAAATATCCATCGCGACCTTGAATCCCTCTGCCGAGCAGTCGAGCAACCCGCCCTGCAGGTCTGCCTTCGGCGCGAACGCGATCGAGTGCACGCAGGATGTCGAGCTTGCCCCATTTCTTCTCGATCTTCTCGAACACCGCTTCGAGCTCACCCGGCATGGCGACATCGAGAGGCATGAAAATCGGCGCCTTCAGGCCGCTTGCCAGCGGCTCGACGAACTTTCCTGCTCTTTTCGTTGAGATAAGTGACCGCCAGATCGGCGCCGAGCTCGTGAAACGCCTTCGCGCAGCCGTACGCGATCGATTGGTCGTTGGCGACGCCGACGACCAGTGCTTTTTTGCCTTTGAGCGGCGGATGCGGGATTTCGAGTGACATTGGCTTTTTCCTTAAATCGGCATATGCGGTACGTGCTTGCCCACGACGAGCGTGGCCTCGGTCGCAGCGATAACCTGTTCGACGGACACGCCCGGCGCGGTTTCGATCAAAGTCGCTTTGCCATCCGGAAATGCGATCACTGCCATTTCCGTCACGACGAGGTCGACCGGCCGCAAGGAAGTGAGTGGCAGATTGCATTGGCGCAGGATTTTCGGTTTGCCCTTGGCCGTATGCTGCATGGCAATGACGACGCGTTTCGCCCCGGTCACGAGATCCATCGCGCCGCCCATGCCCGGCACCATCTTGCCCGGGATCATCCAGTTGGCGAGATGTCCGCCCTCGTCGACCTGCAGCGCACCGAGCACCGTCATGTCAATATGGCCGCCGCGGATCAGCCCGAACGACGTCGCACTGTCGAACGCGCAGGCGCCCGGCAGCGCGCTTACCGGCCGGCCGCCGGCGTCGGTCAGGCGCGGCTGCACCATGCCTTCTTCGGGAATGGGACCGGCCCCGATCAAGCCGTTTTCGGACTGGAAGAACACATTGATGCCCGCCGGCAGGAAATTCGACACCAGCGTCGGGATGCCGATGCCGAGGTTGACCAGCATGCCGGGGTGCAATTCCTGGGCAATACGTTTCGCAATGATCGTTTGTGCGTCCATGGCGGTCACCCGTGAGCAACGACGTAATCGACGACCGGTGCCGGCGTCACCACCTGGTCGGGAGGAATCAGACCGACCGGCACCATGTGCTCGGCCTCGACGATCACCGTATCTGCGGCCATCGCCATCACCGGATTAAAGTTGCGCGCAGTCAGCACGTAAGTCAGGTTGCCCGAGTAATCGCACAGGAACGACTGGATGAGCGCGAAATCGGCGCGCAGCGGCGTCTCCAGCAGGTAGTCTTTGCCGTCGACCTCGATCTTGCGCTTGTTTTCCTCGACGAGGGTGCCGACGCCGGTCGGCGTCAGAATGCCGCCCAGGCCGAAACCGCCAGCGCGGATGCGCTCGACCAGCGTGCCCTGCGGCACCAGTTCGACCTGCATTGAGCCGGCGTGCATTTTCTTCTGCGTCTCGGGGTTGAGGCCGATATGGCTCGATATCGTCTTCTTGACGAGGCCGGCGCTCACCAGTTTGCCGACGCCTTTGCCGGGCAGCGCGTTGTCATTGGCAATCACCGTCAGATCCTTCTTGCCCTGGCGAACCAGTTCGTCCATCAGCCGCTCGGGCGTGCCGACGGCCATGAAACCGCCAATCATGATGGTGGCGCCGTCGGGGATCAGCGCCACTGCCTTTTCCAATGTAATGGTCTGCATGCCTTGTTCCTTCGCGTAAAGTGAAATTGCGGCTACTGCGCGAGCCAGCCGCCGTCAACCGGCAGCGCGGCGCCGCGGATTTGCGCCGCCGCGTCGGAGCATAAAAACACCGCCAGCGCGCCGATCTGTTCCGGCGTCGCGAATTCGAGCGACGGCTGCTTTTCGGCGAGCAGGTCGTGCTTGGCACGTTCGACCGCAATGCCTTCGCGCTTGGCGCGGTCGTCGATCTGCTTCTGCACCAGCGGCGTCAACACCCAGCCGGGGCAGATCGCGTTGCACGTGATGGCGGTGGTCGCGTTTTCCAGCGCCACCACCTTGGTCAGGCCGATCACAGCGTGTTTGGCGGCGATATACGCCACTTTCTGTGTCGAGGCGACCAGCCCGTGCACCGACGCGATGTTGATGATGCGGCCCCAGTTGCGCTGCTTCATCTGCGGCAGCACCGCCTTGATGGCGTGGAAGTTCGACGACAGGTTGATCGCAATCACCGCGTCCCAGCGATCGTCGGGAAACTCCTCGACCGGTGCGGTGTGCTGAATGCCGGCATTGTTGACGAGGATGTCAACCGCGCCGAGTTCGCCGATTGCCGCCGCGACCATGTCGCGGATTTGCTCAGGCTTCGAGAGATCGGCACCATGGTAACCGACCTTCACCTTGAACTCGGCAGCGAGCGCGGCGCGCAGTTTCTCGATCTCCTTGGCGTCGCCGAAGCCGTTCAGCATGAGGTTGGCGCCGGCGCCGGCCAGCGTGCGGGCGATGCCGAGCCCGATGCCGCTGGTGGAGCCGGTGACGATTGCCGATTTGCCTTTGAGCATTGCTTTTCTCCAACTGCAGACAGCGCGGACGCCTAATAGATGCCTGTCAGATAAAACGTTGAAATCGCCACGAACACCGCGGCGGTCTTGATCAGCGTGATCGCAAAAATGTCGCGATACGAATCCTTGTGCGTGAGCCCGGTCACCGCCAGCAGCGTGATTACCGCGCCGTTGTGCGGCAGCGTGTCCATGCCGCCGCTCGCCATCGAGGCAATGCGATGCAGCACTTCGAGCGGAATGCCGGCGGCGTCGGCGCTGGCGATGAAGGTGTCAGCCATCGTTGCCAGCGCAATGCTCATGCCGCCCGAGGCCGACCCCGTGATGCCGGCGAGCGCGGTTACCGTGACCGCTTCGTTGACCAGCACGCCCGGGATCGCCTTCAACCCGTCGGCAATGATCAGGAATCCCGGCAGCGCGGCGATCACGCCGCCGAAGCCGTATTCGGAAGCGGTATTCATCGCAGCGAGCAGCGCGCCGGCCACCGCCGCCTTGCTGCCGTCGGCAAAACGCTCCTTGATCCGCCCGAAGGCGAACACCACCACGGTAATGATGCCGAGCAGCAGCGCCGCTTCGACCGCCCATACCGCGGCGACGGACGAAATCTGCGTCGTCACCGGCTTGGCCAGCCCCGGCAGTTCGGCGGTGTGGGTGGCGCCATAGTAATTCTGGATTAGTCCTGTGAACACCTTGTTGGCGACGCCGACGATTACCAGTGGCGCGATCGCGAGCCACGGATTCGGCAGCTTCTCGTCGGTGAACGGCTCCGGCTCGTTGACCAGTTTGGTGCCATAGCCCTCGCCTGCCGCGGCGGCCTGCCGGCGGCGCCACTCGAGATACGAGAGGCCGACGATCAGAATGAAGACCGCGCCGATCACGCCGAGCCATGGCGCTGCCCAGCCGTCGGTCTTGAAGAACGTGGTCGGAATGATGTTCTGGATCTGCGGCGTCCCGGGCAGCGCATCCATCGTGAAGGTGAACGCGCCGAGCGCGATGGTGCCGGGAATCAGCCGCTTCGGAATGTCGCCCTGCTTGAACATTTCCGCTGCGAACGGATAGACCGCGAAGACGACGACGAACAGCGAAACCCCGCCGTAGGTGAGCACCGCGCAGACCAGCACGATCGACAGCATCGCGCGCTTCTCGCCGACGATCTTGATCACCGACGAGACGATCGATTTCGAAAAGCCCGACAGCTCGATGACCTTGCCGAACACCGCGCCGAGCAGGAACACCGGAAAGTACGACTTGATGAAGCCGACCGTCTTGTCCATGAACACGCCGCTGAACAGCGGCAGCACCAGCGACGGATCAGTGACGAAAACCGCCAGCAACGCGCAGACCGGCGCGAACAGGATCACGCTGAAGCCGCGGTAGGCCACGAACATCAGCAGCAGGAGCGCGATAACCACGATGATAAGGCTCATGCGTCCTCCCGTGTTTGGGTTGCAATCGTCATATCAATAACTGCTTGGGTCCGGATACATCAGAGTCAGGCGTTCCTCGCCGAGCCGCCGCAACAGCCGCTCGTGCCGCACGATCAGCGCGCCCATCAAATCGCGTACCGAAAGCACGCCGATGACTTCGTTCCCGCGCATCACCGGCAGATGCCGGATATTCTTCTCGTGCATGAGCGTGACGCATTCCGGAATCTTGCTGTCGGGCGTTACGGTATGAACGTGCGTCGTCATGATGTCGCGCACGGCGGTCTTGTCGGCCGCCAGTTGTCCCAGCACCACCTTGCGCGCGCAGTCGCGTTCCGACAGCACGCCGGCGAGGGCCCCGCCCTCCATCACCGCTAGAAATCCGAGATGCTTTTCCGCCATGAGACGCATGGCGGTGAGCACCGTCGTTGCCGGCGCCACCGACACCAGCGGTTCGTGCTTTTTTGCAATCAGTTCCGCCGCCGTCGGAAACGGCAGCAACTGCTCCATCGATGTCAGCGGAATCTCCACGCTCAGCCCTTCCCCACGGCGTGCGATTTTTGCCGCCGCAGATAAACAAACCAGTAGACCGCCCCGACCAGCAGCGATCCGCCGATGATATTGCCGGCCGTTACCGGCAACAGATTGCCGAAAAAGTTGGTCCAGGTCAGAGCCGGAAAATCCGCGGCCGTTTTGCCGATCGAATTCCAGAACGTGTCGTCCGCTCCCGCCTTGATGAACAATCCGAGCGGTATGAAATAGGCGTTTGCAATGCAGTGCTCGAAGCCCGCGGCGGCGAATGCGGCGATCGGCGGAATAATCGTCACGGCGCGGTCGATATTCGTGCGCGCGCTGAAGCACATCCACACCGCTATGCACACGAGCGCATTGCACAGGATGCCGAGCGTGAACGCCGGCACCGGCGCGAGCGCAGCTTTGGTGTTGGCCGTCGTCAGCGCGACCAGCCCCACGGCACCGCCGCCGAATGTGTACTGCGTGCTGTAGAACACGAGGCCGGCGGTGACGATCGCGCCTATGCAGTTACCGGCAAACGCGAGGATCCAGTTCCACAGCAGCGCCCGGGTTTTCACTTTGCCGCTCGCCCATGCCATGACGACCAGGTTGTTGCCGGTGAAGAGCTCGGCACCGCCGACGACGACCATAATGAGGCCGGCCGAGAAAACGACGCCAACGAGGAGCCGGGTGACGCCGTAATCAGACGGGCCCGCGCCGGCGCTGACCGTCGTGGCGAAAATAGCGCCGAATGCGACGAAGGCGCCGCCCATGAGGCTCAACACGAATACCGTGAGCGAATCCATCGCCGCCCGGTTCACCCCGCTTTGCTCGGCACGCACTGCCATCTCGAGCGGCACCATCGTATCGATGGTGACCGCCTGCGGTCTCGCAGTCTTTTCGGCCGGTGGCTTGGCGTCGGGGCTAATGTCCATGCGGCAGTTGCAGCGTCACATCAGCGCGGCGGCGATGTTGACGAACAGGATTTTCAGGATCGTCATGCTCGGAAAGATCATCGCGTAGCCGACGTCGGGACGGTCGGTCGGTGCGAGCTTGTTTGCGTACGCGAGGATCGCCGGATTGCCGGTCGCGCCCGCGAGCACGCCCGCCATTTCGTCGTACGACATTTTGAACACGAACAATCCGAGCACGATGACCGGCAGCACGATCGCGCACCAGCACCAGCCGCGCCGAGCACCAGGATCATGACGCCGTTCTGGGCGACGGTCGCGACGACGTTGGCGCCGGTCGACATCCCCGCGTTGGCGAGGAACAGCGTGAGGCCGAGGTTGAACAGCACTTTGTTGGCCGACAGCGGCATGGTCCAGTTGATGCCGCCGGTGCGGCGCAGATTGCCCAGTATGAGAGCGACGAGCAGCACGCCGATGAAACCCAGCGCCATCTTGCCGATGCCCGGAATCGGAATGCTGATCGCGCCAACCGCAAAGCCGATTGCCATGCCGAGGCCGACGGAGATGTAGCTGACTTCGGTAGTGCCCCTGATCGAGTCGCCAAAGAATTTGCGCAGCGCCGGGAAATCCGCCCGGTTCGCCATCAGTCCAATGCGGTCGCCGAATTCAAGAATCAGGTCAGGACGCGCCAGCAAGTCGGTATCGCCGCGGCGGACGTGCAAGACGATGACCGCTTTTTCTCCGGGCAACTGGAGATCCCCCAGCGGCCGGCCGACGGCGGTTGCCTTTGATGCGAATACACGCAGGTAATCGAGATCTTTGCGGTCCTTGACGAAACGGCCGGGCGCCGCCTCGCCGATGACTTTAGCCGCCTGACCGAGCACGTCCTTGCTCGGGCCGACGATAAAGAGGACGTCGTCTTCAGCGATGATAAAGGCCGGCGACGCCGGCGCGTTCTGGCTCGCGCGGCGCAAAGCGGTGACCTGCACGCCGGAAGGCAGCGCCGGCATGAGTTCCGCCAGCGTTTTGCCGAAATAGTCCGGATTGCGCACAGCGACTTCATGGAACTCGACGCCGGTCGAGACCGCTTCGAATTTCGGCTTCATGATGAGAAAGACGATGTAAAGAAACAATATCGGCCCGGCGACGCCGAACGGATAGGAGACCGCGTAACCGGTCGCCGCGTCCTTGGTCCCGGTCGCCACCAGCGCCGCCTGCAGCGTTGCAGTGCTGGTGCCCGAACCGGCAAACAGGCCGAACGCGGTGCCTGACGAGATGCCCGCCCACTTCACGAACATGAGGCTCACCAAGCCGGCGAGCATCACGCCGATGATCGCAATTACATTGGCGCGGATGCCCTGCGGACTCGTAAGTCCCATGAAGAACTGCTTGCCGTACTGGATGCCGACCGTATAGAGGAACAGCGCGAGACCCAGCGCGCCTATCATCGGCGCCGGCGCCGACTTCGGTGCGAACCAGCCGATCGCAATGGCGACGAACAGCACCGCGCCCGCGCCAAGTGAAAATCCTTTGACGTTGATTTCGCCGACGAGGTAACCAATGGCGATGGTCAAAAACAATGCCAGCATCTGCTGCTGCTCGAGAAACGTTCTTAACTCATCCATGATCCCCCCAGTGCATTTGTTATTAGTAAACGGTCAAGCCACGGCTGCGAAACTGGTTGCGCACGCGCTCGGCGACTTCGGCAGTGGGCGGCTCGGCGTTCTCAAGTGGATACTCGAGACCGAGCTTGTGCCACTTGTCCTTGCCCATCTGGTGAAAGCGCAGAATTTCTACGCGCTCGAGAGATTTCAGGCCGGCACAGATGTCGGCGACCTTTTCCACATTATCGTGGCCGTCGCTGAGCCCCGGCACCAGCACGAAGCGCACCCACAGCGGACGCCCCAGCGCTGACAAACGTTGCGCGTAATCGAGCGTCGGCTTCAGCGGCTGACGCGTGATCTTCTCGTAAATCGCCGGATCGCCTGACTTGATGTCGAGCAGATTCAAGTCGATGTCCATCAGCTGCTCGTCGGTGAACTTGTCGCCCAGCCGTCCCGAGGTGTCGAGGCAGGTGTGCAGGCCGAGAGCCTTGCAGCGCCGGAAAATCTGCATCACGAACGGCCGCTGCATCATCGGCTCGCCGCCCGAGATCGTGATGCCGCCCTTGCTGATTTTCAGCACCTGCGCGTACTTGCCGATCTGCTTCATCGCGTTCGAAACCGTCACCGGCTTGCCGTTGTACTTGTGCCAGGTGTCCGGGTTGTGACAATACTGGCAGCGCAACAGGCAGCCAGTCAGAAAGCCGACGAAGCGCAGTCCGGGTCCGTCGACGGTGCTGCCGACTTCGTACGAGTGCACGTAGCCGGTAATATCGTCGCCCTCCTGCGCTTCCTCCTTATCGCCCTCATGAACCGCGTAGTAGTCGTGCGCCGTCTTGCTCTCTGTCGCGCCCTTCTTGGCGACGTGAAGATCGTAGCGGCTGCCGACGAGGTTTTGGCTCATGGCATTACATGCCGCCGTGGAAGGTGCGGTTAATGACGTCGAGCTGCTGCTCCTTGGTCAGCTTGACGAAGTTCACCGCGTAGCCCGATACCCTCACCGTCAGCTGCGGGTATTTCTCCGGGTGTTTCACCGCGTCCTGCAGCGTTTCCCGGTTGAGCACGTTGATGTTGACGTGGAAGCCACCGCTCGAGAAATAAGCATCGAGCGCGTTGGTGCCGCGCGCAAGGCGCTCCGCTTCGTTGCCCAACGCCGTTGGCACCACGGAGAGCGTGAGTGAAACGCCATCCTCGGAGTCGTCGTACGGAATTTTTGCCACCGACATCAGCGCGGCGAGCGCACCGTGCGAGTCGCGGCCGTTCGACGGGTTGGCGCCGGGCGCGAACGGCTCGCCCTTCTTGCGGCCGTCCGGCGTGTTGCCGGTCGCCTTGCCATAGACAACGTTGGCCGTAATCGTCAGCACCGATTGCGTGTGCGTTGCGCCGCGGTAGGTCGGGTAGTTGCGGATCTTGTTCATCATCATCGACACCAGCATCTTCGCGATGTCGTCGGCGCGGTCGTCATTGTTACCGTAGTAGGGAAACTCGCCATCGACTTTGAAGTCGACCATCAGCCCGCGCTCGTCGCGCACCGGCCTGACCTTGGCGTATTTGATCGCGGACAAGCTGTCGGCTGCGTGCGAAAGCCCAGCGATGCCGCAGGCCATCGTGCGCAGCACGTCGCGGTCGTGCAGCGCCATCTCGACCGCTTCGTAGCTGTACTTGTCGTGCATGTAATGGATGATGTTCAACGCGTTGACATAGGTCTTGGCGAGCCATTCCAGCATCGGATCGAGCCGGTTCAGGACTTCGTCGTAGTTGAGCACGTCGCCCGTGATCGGCGCGAGCTTCGGCCCGACCTGGTCGCCGGAAACTTCATCGCGGCCGCCGTTCAACGCGTAGAGCAGCGTCTTGGGCAGGTTCACGCGCGCGCCGAAGAACTGCATCTGCTTGCCCACGCGCATCGCCGACACGCAGCAGGCGATGCAATTGTCGTCGCCCCACTTCGGCCGCATCAGGTCGTCGGACTCGTACTGGATAGCGCTGGTGTCGATCGAGACTTTGATCGCAAAGTTCTTGAAGCCGACCGGCAGCCGCGGCGACCAGTAGACGGTCAGGTTGGGCTCGGGCGCCGGTCCGAGATTGTTGAGCGTATGCAGCATGCGGAACGACGACTTGGTCACCAGCGTGCGGCCGTCTTCGCCCATGCCGCCGACCACCTCGGTCACCCACACCGGATCGCCGGAGAAGAGCTGGTTGTACTCGGGCGCGCGCAAAAACCGCACGATCCGCCACTTGATCACGAGGTCGTCGATGATTTCCTGCGCCTGCGCCTCGGTCAGCTTGCCTTCCTTGATATCGCGCTCGAAGTAGATATCCCAGAACGTCGACAGGCGCCCGGCGGACATCGCCGCTCCATTCTGCTGCTTGATCGCGGCGAGGTAGCCGAAATAGGTCCACTGCACGGCTTCGCGTGCGTTGGTCGCCGGCCCCGAGATATCGTAGCCGTAGTTCTTGCCCATTTCCTTCAATTCCTGCAGCGAGCGGATCTGCTCGGCAAGTTCCTCGCGCAACCGGATCACTTCTTCGGTCGAATGACGGTCGTCGAGCTCGGTCTTCTCGGCTTTTTTGTCCTCGATCAGGAAATCGACGCCGTAGAGCGCCACCCGCCGGTAGTCGCCGACGATGCGGCCGCGGCCATAGGCGTCGGGCAGGCCGGTGACGATACCCGACGAGCGTGCCTTGCGAATCTGCGCCGTATAAGCGTCGAACACGCCGTCGTTATGCGTCTTGCGGTACTTGGTAAATATCTCGCCAATTTTCTCGTCCGGCTTGTACTTATAGGACTCGAGACTAGCGGCCACTACGCGCCAGCCGCCGTTCGGCATGATCGCGCGCTTCAGGGGCGCGTCGGTCTGCAGGCCGACGATGAGTTCGTTCGCCTTGTCGATGTAACCGGGCCCGTGCGCCAGGATGCTGGACGGCACCTGGGACACGTCCAGCACGCCTTTTTCGCGCTCCTTGGCGAACAGCGGCCCGAGCGTCTCCCACATTTTCGTGGTGCGCGGCGTCGGTCCTTTCAGGAAGCTGCCGTCGCCCTCGTAGGGCGTGTAGTTGCGCTGGATGAAATCGCGCGTGTTGACGCGATCGCGCCATATTCCGGGCGCAAATCCGCGCCACGCATGTTCCCATTTATCCTGTGCAACTTTCAGATTGGCTGACATGTGCTCCTCCTTTGATTAGGTGTCTTCAGGCTCACTTCGCAATCAGGCGCCGTGTATGGCGCGCAATCATCAATTCCTCATTGGTCGGCATCACCCACGCAGGCACGCGGCTCGCCGTGGTACTGATGCGCGGCCCGTCCTTGCCGTTGGCGGCGGGGTCTAATTCGATGCCGAGCCAGCCGGCATCGCGGCACACGCGCTCGCGGATCGCCACCGCGCGCTCGCCGATGCCGCCGGTGAACACGACAGCATCGAGTCCGCCGAGCGCCGCCGCCAGCGAACCGAGCTCGCGGCCGATGCGGTAGACAAAAAGATCGACGGCGAGCTTCGCGCGCGGTTCCTTGCTCTCGAGCAGCGCGCGCATGTCGCTTGATATGCCCGACACGCCGAGCAGGCCCGATTGCTGATAAATCAGCTTTTCGATCGCGCGCGCATCCATTTTCATTTCGTCCATCAGATAGAGCACGACGCCGGGATCGAGCGCGCCGCTGCGCGTGCCCATCGGCAGGCCGTCGACGGCGGTGAAACCCATCGTGCTTGCCATGCTCTTGCCCGCCTTGATCGCGCACATCGAAGCACCGTTGCCGAGATGCGCGACGATGACCCGGCCCGCCGCCGCTTTCGCGTCGATGCCCGGCAGCGCGCTGGCGATGTATTCATACGACAGGCCGTGAAAGCCGTAGCGCCGCACGCCGCGGTCGGTAATCGCCGGCGGCAACGCAAACGCCTGCGCGAGTTCCGGCTGCGCGCGGTGAAACGCGGTGTCGAAACACGCGACTTGCGGCATGTCCGGCGTCCGCTCGGCGACGATGCGGATCGGCGCGAGGTTATGCGGCTGGTGCAGCGGCGCCAGCGGAACCAGCTTCTCGAGGTTCGTCAGCACATCCGCGTTGACCAGCGTCGGTTCTGCGTAATTGAGACCGCCATGGACGACCCGATGACCGATGGCGATCAAGCGGTGATCGCCGCGATGCCCGCGCAAAAATCCGATCAGGTGCTCGATCGCGCCGTCGTGGCCGAGGCGCGTGCCCTTGTCCCACTCGCGCCCCTCCAGAGCTTCGCCCGCTGCGTCCTTGGCCTTGAAGCGCGGCGCGGTATACAGGCCTTCCGTCTGTCCATTCAGCAGCAGTTCGAGTCGGTCGGACTGCACCAGAAACACCGAGAACTTGATGCTGGACGAGCCGGCGTTCAGGACGAGTATCGCGTCGCTCATATCGTCCTCACGCCGCTCTGGCTGCCCCTCACCCCCGCCCCGGCCCCTCGCTTCGCTCTCCCCGCATGCGCAGGGCGAGGGGAGATTCGTGCCGGCCGATTTGTCAGGTTACGGCCGGTCGATTGGATCGAGCCGGCGTTCAGGACGAGGATTGCATCCGCCATCGCGTTACTCCACCGCCTTGGCACTATCCGCGCGCCGGGCCGCCGCGACCAGCGATGCAACCGCGCACGACGCGAGTCGCGCCATCAGCGAGTCGGCGCGGCTCGTCAGGATGATCGGCACGCGCGCGCCGAGCACGATGCCCGCGGCGTCCGCGCCGGCGAGAAACGTCAGACTTTTGGCCAGCATATTGCCGGCTTCGAGGTCCGGCACGACCAGAACGTTGGCGCGGCCCGCCACCGGCGAATCTATTTTCTTGATTTTCGCGGCCTCGGGGCTGATCGCGTTGTCGAGCGCGAGCGGTCCGTCGAGCAGCGCGCCCGTGATCTGCCCGCGATCCGCCATTTTGCACAGCGCGGCGGCTTCGAGCGTCGATGGCACGTCGGGATTGACCGTCTCCATCGCCGAAAGGATCGCGACCCGCACCTCTTTCGCGCCGAGATCGTGCGCGAGATCGATCGCATTCTGCGTGATGTGAACCTTGTCCTTCAGCGTCGGCGCGATGTTGACCGCGGCGTCGGTAATAATCAGCGCATCCCCATGTCCCGGCACGTCCATCACGAAACAATGGCTGACGCGGCGCGCCGTGCGCAGCCCTGTATCGCGCTTGACGACCGCGCTCATCAACTCATCGGTATGCAGGCTGCCTTTCATCAGCGCTTCCGCCTTGCCCGCGCGCACGAGCGCAACGGCTTTATCGGCGGAGTCCTGGCTGAATGCGGCCTCCACGATAGGGAATGCGCTGATATCCAGCTTGGCTTGTGCGGCGATCTCCTTGATACGCGCGGCAGGCCCTACCAGCGTGGGCGCGATCAGTCCGGCCTTGGCGGCGTCCACGACACCTTGCAGCGAGCTCTCGTCGCACGGATGAGCAACGGCGGTAGGCGTCGGCGGCAATGCTTTGCAGCGCTGCAGCAGCATTTGGTAGCGGCTATGTTTTTCGTCCATCGTCGACTCTCTGCAAAAGTTGGTGGTTAAGGTCGGGCCGGTTGCGCCGGCTAAACTGCCTTCATCCGGCGCCGCGCGCCGCCAGACTTGTCGTGCAGCACTTCGCGGATGCGTTCGAGCATTGCCATTTGCTCGGCGCTCGGCTTGTCGGCCTGGATGCGTTTGTCGGCCAGCACCCGCTCCATCAGCATCAGCAGTCGTTCGCGGTCCGCCGGATGCTTCAGCAGGTCGGGCAGCGTAGCGATCGATTGCTCGGGTTCGTAGCGCGCGATGATTTCCTGCTCACCGCGAACGCGGCGCCATTGATCGGGCGCGAGCGACGGCAGCAGATCCGAATATTCTTTGGCAAGTTCCTGCCGCATGACGAGCCGCGACAACGGCAGCGTGTCGTCCTTGCGCGCGAGCAGGTACGCGACCCGCGCGAACGCCTCCGTGTAGCCGCCTTCCTTGATCGAGGCAAGCGCGTCCTTTACGAACGGCAACTCACGCGGATCGGTCGTCTCCGCCGCCACGCGTTCGTCCGCTTCGTGCTTGTCGGCCAGATACAGCGAAAACATATTACCGAAGGTTGTAAAGAACTTCGCTTCGCTCGCTGCATCGCGCAGCGCGCGGTGATGATCCAGCGACGCGCTCACCAGTTCAGCCATCGCCGCTTCGACTTTGCGCGAAGGCGCGTCGCCGGGCACGGCCTTGCGCTGCGACCTGATCTGTTGCGCGGCCGGCGCCACCCACGCGAGCCATGGATTCAAATCCGACAGCGCCCAGCGCTGGAAGCGCAGCGGATGGAATTCGCGTCTGACTTTCGCGGTCGCTTCGTTCGCCATGGCTTTCACCGCGGGCTGTGCGAAGAGCTCATATGCGTGCTGATTGAATTCCGACACCGCGGCCACGGCCTTGAACGGCTTCTCATCATTGCGCTGGAAGCGGTTGAAGTGCGCCGTGATCTCCTCGAGCCGGCGTTCCCTGAACTCGACCGTATATTCTTCTTTGCCGTCGGCATCTGTGGTCGTGTCGATTTTCATTGCGTAAAGGCCCGCCGGCAGCATCTCGACCGATTTCATGACCGAGACAATTTGCGCGTGTTCTTTTTTTGCCACTTTGCCCGACACGAAAATACCGAGATGGCCGATGTTCTCGTGCATGAGGCCGACGATCACCTGGCCGCGCGCCTTGATCTCCTCGGTGCTGCCGTAAATGTCGGCGACCCAGTTGAACGCCTGCTGCGGCGGCGTGATGTTGTCGCCCATCGAGGCGAAGAGAATGATCGGCGATTTGATATCACGCAGGTCGAACGCCTTGCCGCCCTTGGCCTTGGTATCGCCCGACCACAGCTTGTTGCCGACGAAGAGATTCTGCGTGATCCACTCGATCTCTTCGCGGTTCATCAGGTAGAACCCGCCCCACCAGCGCTCGAACTCGAGATAGCGCGGCGCCTCGGTGTCGACCTTGGAAAATAGAGTGTAGTACTTATCCCAGAATGTGTTCGCAGGGTTGAGGTTCTCGAAATTCTCGACGAGGTAGGCGCCGTCGAAGATTCCGTTGCCCTGGTCGGCGGTAAAAGAGGCAAGCCACGAGCCGCCCAGCATGCCGCCAGCATAGCGCATCGGGTTGTCGCCCTCGCCTTCCTGCCAGGCGCCGCCCCAGTACGACATCGGCGCGCCGTTGATCACAATCGGCCCCGTGTCGTCCTGATCCGAAGCGGCCAGCATCATCGCCGCCCAGCCGCCCTGGCAGTTGCCGACGATCGCGGGTTTGGGGCTGTCCGGGTGCAATTCGCGCACCTTCTTCACGAACTGCTGCTCGGCCGCGCAGACGTCGAGCAGCGTCTGCCCCGGCTCCGGATCGCGGAAGAAGATCACGAAATAAACCGGGTGGCCTTCGCGCAACGCGACGCCGACCTGCGAATCGTCTTTGAAGCCTCCGATACCCGGACCGTGACCCGCGCGCGGATCGATAATGACGTACGGCCGGCGCTTCGCGTCGACGGTGACGCCTTCCGGCGGCGTTATGCTCACGAGCGCGTAGTTGACCGGGCGCTCGAACGAGCGCGCGTCGAGTATCGTTTCGTACTCGAAGTGCAGCACCGGCTTCAAGCCCTCGCGCGACTGCTCGACAAAGTTGTTGCCGCGCTCGCGTATCGTATCGAGGAACAGCACGGAGCGCTGCGCGAAGTCGACCGCATAATTGCTCCATTGGGTCAGCGCCTCCCACGGCGTGACGGGCCGTTCCTGCATCTCGGCGGCGACATCCTTGAGCGCCTTCTGCACGCGCTCGTTGTAGCGTTCCTGCGCGCCCTTGATGCGCTTTTGCAGCAGCAGCGCGACTTTGGTCGAAATTTCCTGGCTGCGGGTAAGTTTGGCGGAAATATCCATGCTTGTACCTGGAAAAGGTTAAAACGCTGAAGTAGAGGTAATCAATATAAGGCAGATGCCGGGTCTGCGTATTGATTTATGGCAATGTGTCAAAAAGAAAAGCCTGAATTATTTCGTCCAAACAATATCTTGCCGGAGGCACTGCGTTCGTCACCTAACAGAACGGCGCTACTGATTGTGCGCTTGCGCCTCACGGCGTTGCTATTGGACCTTGGTCCAATCATCCGGCGCACACGATCAGCATAAACTCGTGACTTGCTCATATGGATATGTCTACGACCAACATAAAAAATATGAGGAGCAGGCCTACAGTCAGGGCGCGCAGGACGCCAGGAGCAGGTAGCCTTGCCTATTGCCGTCCGGTGCGCATTGCCCGGCAGCTAGTCCCCGTTTTTTTTGTCCGGCGCGCGTGCTGTCACCATCGCTCGCCCGGCGGCCTCACTGGCGGCGGCCGTGTCGATCACGATGGTCTGCGACGGTGTTGAGAGCTGAACGCCCGCCGACTCGACGCACTCCATGACGCGCAGGAGAAGTGTTTCCTGGATCTGGAGGAATTCCGTCGCTTTGCGGGTCACAACGTAAGCAACGACCTCCACCTCGAGCGCAGAAACGCCCAGACGCAGAAAACTCACACGCACCGAATCGGGTTCGACATGCGGACTTGCCTGCAGCAGCCGGCGGATGCCCTCGAGGACCGTGTTGAGCTGCGTCGGCGTGGTGCCGTAGCGCAAAGCCAGGAGCGCGTGGAACCAGAATTTGTCGCGCGTGGACAGGTTTTCGAGCGTCATGTTGGCAACCTGCCCGTTCGGCAGGCTGACCACCGTCCGATCCGATGTGCGGATCCGCGTCGACCGCAGGCCAAGGTCTTCGACTGTTCCCTCGACGCCGGCTACCTTTAAAGTGTCACCTACCAGCACCACTTTATCGAGGATCAGGGAAATGCCGCCAATGACGTTTTCCAGCGTCTTTTGCGCGGCGAGCGCGACCGCAATACCACCGACGCCAAGCCCGGCTATCATCGCGGTCGGGTTCACGCCGAAGTAGTACAGAATACCCATGATGCCCGCGAAGATCACCAGCAGATCGACGAACCTGCGCACGAGACGCACAACGGCGGTAATGCCCGTAATGTCGTGCTTGCGGGCGAGCCGTTGGCTGTATTGTTCGGTCCAGCTGTTCAGCAGAATGAACAGCCAGACGCCGGCCGCGATGGCGATAACCACCGCGATGCTGAACAAGACTTGCCGTGCCAGCAGCGGCAGTCCGATGTGAAGCACTATCCCGCGCACGGCCAAAGCCAGTAGCAGCAAACGCACCGGCGCGGGCAGGAAATCGGGGTCGGGCAGATCGGCTTTTTTGTACAGGCGCCGGCGCAATGGACCGACGAGCGGGCTCAGCAAACGGTTCAGCAAAACCGTGAGGTAATAAAAAAGCGGCATGCCGACCAACACGGCAAGCCAGTTGATCACCAGGATCCCGAGGAACCGCGTGTGCATCACGGATGCCGGGAGTACGTCCTCCAGCGCCGCCAGGGTCATCTCATCGTAGGCATCCGGAATCGCGTCCAGCGTTTTGCTTGAAAAAAGCCACACTAGCCCGGCCTTGCCGCGATCAACGCGCTCGACAACGATGTCCAATGAGCCCGCCCCCGTACTGATCGTGCCCACACGTTCTTCATTCAGCTTCAACGGATCGGCGTGCGAGCCCTCGGGCCTTTCGCTCAATTTGGACAGCCGTGGCGGCAGACGCCGATCGAGCACCGAGAAAAGCTGGTGGGCGAGTTCAACGGCCGGTTTGCCGTGCAGGCGGGTATTCAGAAACTGGACGGCAATTTCGTCCTGGCCCGTGCGCGCGGCGATCAGAAAGCCCAGTACGGTGCCCCTGGGCGTATCGCGACCGAGCGAGTCCTGCGGAGCCTCGGGTTGGGAAACTACAGGAGCAGCAGGTGCGACAGATTGTGCCGCCCACGTGGGGAGGCAGAGCAGCATGCACAGCGCGAGCGCGCAATCACGGATGCGTGCATTCATTACGTGCCCTTGCGACAAAAGCCGGCGTGTATCACTTTGATGGATCAAGTTGCCCTCGCAGATGACTACCCGCGACGTTTCCGCAATGCCGGGCGGAACCGCCACAACCCGGCCTAGATAATTCAAGCGCTTGGGTGATGGGCAACACAGATTTGGAAAAGAAGAAAATGACCGAAGCGGTCAGGAAGTAGTCTTCCGGCTGAGTTCGCAGCGCACCGTCTCCACGCCCGGATCCTCGCGGTTCTCGACGGACGCGAAACCCAGCCGCTTGGCCAGCCCCAGCATCGGCGCGTTGGACGGAAGAATGTAGCCTTCCATGCGCTCAAAACCGCGCTCGCGTGCAAGGTTCATAAGCGTTTCAAGCAGTTGGCGCGCAAGTCCCTGTCCCTGCCAGTTGTCGATTATCGCCAGCGCGAACTCGCAGTCGCGGCTGCCGGGGCCGGCCGCGTAACGCGCACCGCCGACGATAGTTTGCTGCGCGCCTTCGCCGACGACTGCGACGAGCTGAAACTCGCGCCCGGCGACCGGATGAGTTGCACGGTCCAGCATTTTCGGCGGCAGTTCGCGCAAGGCCGACATGAACCTTGTATAGCGCGACTGGTCGGACATTGCGCGCAATGCCGCCTGCATCCGTTCCGCATCGTCGGCGCGAACCTCGCGCAGCGTTACGCGCCGTCCGTCCTTGAGCGGCACGTCGCGCGGTTCGAATTCCGCCGGAGGAACAACCTCATTTGTCGGAGGATTCAGCGTAGCCCCTGGACTTCATGCACAGGCGGAAGGACTGGTCCTCCCTCGCCATGGTGTTGGAGACGCGCGGGCCGGTACCCGAACCCGCGCCGCGCCGTGGCTGATTGAAAGATGTGTCGGCGCTCGCCTTGCGTTCGCACTCCGACTGATCGCGTTTGAGGTCTTCCGCGGTCGCGCCCTCCTTCGTCCACATGGCATGCGCGCTGACACAGGACAAACACAATATGCCCATGATCGCCGCGGATTTTCTCATGGGAAGGTCACCCCTTAAAATTTCGCGGGCACGTACTTGTACGGATAATCCGGCTCCTTGTAGCCGTGCGACTTGCCGCGCTCGGGCAGCTTCACTTTCTCGCGCGGCGCATTCTTGTACGGAATCTTGGTAAGCAGGTGTGAGATGAGATTCAGGCGTGCCCGTTTCTTGTCGTTCGAATTCACGACGTACCACGGCGCCCACGACGAATCGGTAGCCTTGAACATCTCGTCGCGCGCGCGCGAGTAATCGTACCAGCGGCTGTACGACTCGACGTCCATCGGCGAGAGCTTCCAGATCTTGCGCCCGTCGTGGATGCGCCCCGCGAGCCGGCGGGTTTGCTCCTTCTCGCTCACCTCGAGCCAGTACTTGATCAGGATGATGCCCGATTCGATCATCAGCTTCTCGAACGCCGGCGCCAGCTCCAGGAACCGCTTGACCGTCGCCTCCGGGGCGAATCCCATCACGCGCTCGACGCCGGCGCGGTTGTACCAGCTCCGGTCCCAGATCACGATTTCGCCAGCCGCCGGAAAATGCTCCATGTAACGCTGCAGATACATCTGGCTTTTCTGGCGGTCGGTCGGCGCCGGCAGCGCCACCACTCGAAACACGCGCGGGCTCACACGCTCGGTGATCGCCTTGATCGCACCGCCCTTGCCCGCGCCATCACGGCCTTCGAACACGATCATGGCCTTGAAGCCCTTGAACTTGACCCACTCCTGCAGCTTGACGAGCTCGACGTGCAGCTTCTCCATTTCCTCGTCGTAGCGCTTCGCCTTTCAGCTTCTCTTTCGGGCCGTCGCCGTTTTTCTTTGCCGCTTTTTCGTTGTTTTTGTTGCTCATTGCATCGTCTCCGTAAAATTGTCTAGCTATCAATCTTTCTTGCCTTGCTCGTTCTCGAGCGCTTTCGTTGTGATCTCTTTATACAGCTGCAGCATGCGGGCGCCGATCTGCGCAACGCGCGGGTCGTCCTTCATCATCGGGATAACCGCATTGGCGTCTGTCACGACCTGTTCGAGAAAGTTAAGGTCGAGCCCGTTCAGCGTTTCGCCGCGGTCGACTCTTTCTTTCAGCGCCAACGCCTTGGGTAGCCGCTCCTCGACCATGCGCTTCGCGAGTACTGCCATCACGCCGAGTTCCTTGGATGCCTGTGCCACGGTGTAGTCCTTTCGTTCAAAATTGCGTTGTGCGCACTTGATGCACGCTGGCACGGTGCTGCGGAAATCAGTACGGTACTCGTCGTCCACCCGAAGGCAATACGGCTTTGGTCCAATACCTGGAAATGTCGGCCGTAAATGCACGGTCCGCCACCGACATCGTAGGCCTCACCGGGGGGGCGTGGATTTGATGTAAATCAACTTGTTGCGCACCATTTCGCGTCGCTCCATGTCGATGCCACAGAACTGTACGTCACCAAACGCTCACGTATGCAGACGGGCACCTTCCCGACCGCCGTAACCAAGGCATAATCGCAAGCGCGCGCTGCCCGCGCACAATACCAGCACGCCAGTAACCATGAATGAACCGACCGATGTGCAAGACCCGGCGTTAATTTCCGCCGGCACGCTGGAACACTACAACCAGCGTGCCGAGGATTTCCGCGCCGGCACGCGCGACCACGACGTCAGCCAGAATATCGCCGCGCTACTGCAGCACATCGAAGCGCGCCTCCTTACACGCTGCTCGATTTCGGGTGCGGGCCCGGCCGCGACTTGCAGACCTTCACCGCGCTCGGACACGTCGCCATCGGACTGGAAGGCGCCGCGCAGTTCGCGGACATGGCGCGCGCCGACAGCGGCTGCGAAGTGTGGCAGCAGGATTTCCTCAAACTCGATTTACCACCGGAACGCTTCGATGGCGTGTTCGCCAATGCGTCGCTGTTTCACGTCCCGTCGCGCGAATTGCCGCGCGTATTGCGCGAATTGCACGCGACGCTCAAACCCGGCGGCGTATTGTTCGCGTCGAATCCGCGCGGCAACAACGAAGAAGGCTGGAACCGCGGTCGCTACGGCGCCTATCACGACCTGGAGACCTGGCGCCGCTACGTAACGGACGCGGGATTCGTCGAACTGACGCACTATTATCGCCCTGCGGGCCTGCCGCGCGATCAGCAGCCGTGGCTGGCGACCGTCTGGCGTAAAACTCCAGCAAGCTAAAACTCACTGAACGATAGGTTACCCGTAGCTATCCCCGCGGAAAGTCACCGGGCGCTTGGCAAACGAATGTCGGCGTGGGGCCACCCGTGGACATCGAACGCTCAATACAACTCGCGACCGCCGTGTTGGACCAAAGCCCAATAGCGTCGTAGCCTCGTTCAACGGACACTTGCGTATCTCTTGCACCGACAGAGTTCCAATCAGTGAGAAAGTGCGCCGGAATCGCCCTCGCTGAAAGACGCGCTGGTCGCGTAAATCAAACACAAGGAATAATAATGAAATCACATAGAATTATGATGGGTGTGGCCAAGCCTGTCGCCCGAACGAAACCGCACAAGGCAGGGCGGAATCGCAGCGTCAAGGTAAAGATTGCCGTCAACCGGGGCATTTCCGAGTAATCGGGATTTGTGCGGATCGAAGCAGGCCAGCGAACCGCGATCCCTGTATGCAGCGTTGTTGTTTGCCGCGTTCGCGAACGCATATTGTTTTATTTCCGTCGAGTGAATTGCCGTGCGCGCTGGCGAACTATGTGCTGACCTAAAATCCGGTGGCTTTGTTCTCGCCCCCGCGGAAACAACTAAGAAGGCTGGAACCCCGAGCGCTATCCATCTTTCACGACCTCGCGACTTAGGTGTCGCTATGCGACGACAGCTCGCTTGGTCGAACGCGCCCCATCTGCTAATAGTGATTGAGCCGAATTTACAATGTGACTTTTCTCCCTGTGGAGGGAGCATCAACGCGCATGCCAAAGGAATTTTCGGAAAAATTGAAACGTTGCAGTCACGGTCCGTAAGCACGTGACATTGTTCACCGCAACATTTGCCACCTTTTGGTATCGTTGCTCATCCCTAAAGGCAAACTCGTCCGAAAGGCGAGGGCGCAAAGTTACCGGTCTAAAGAGCGGAGGGCTCCATGACAGCGGAATTGCCGGGTTTGATGGTCAAATGCGGCGCTATTGCAACGATATCGATTCCAGCGACTGACGCTCGTTGGTTGAAGCATGATTAGCGCAACCCAAATTCTTAAGGCCAAAGTCTTGATCGTCGATGATCAGGCAGCCGGCGCCCGTTCGCTCAAAGAAATGCTGGAGCAGGCCGGTCACTCCGACGTTACGCATACGACGAACCTGGACGAGGTTTGCGAGCTGCATCGAACCAACCAGTACAAAGCGATTTTGCTCGATTTGGAGATGTTGGGTTCGACGGGCTTTCAGGTGATGAAAGACTTAAACGCGATCGAATCGGATGACTACGTTCCGGTGCTTGCCATCACCGAGGAGTCGGCCTATAAGCTCCCCGCACTGAAAGCCGGCGCGAAGGACCTCATCTGCAAACCGTTCGATGTGGAGGAAGTCCTGACGCGCGTTCGCAACATGCTGGAAATCCGCTTGTTGCACGAGGGCGCGCGTAGCGCCGCGTCGACCAACGAAATTCTCGCACAGCAAGATCCACTCACGGGACTCGGCAACAGGCGGCTCCTGACCAAGCGTATTTCGGCCGCACTGGCGAACGCCCGACGCAATCAGAACGCCATGGCGGTGGTGTATCTCGACCTGGACGGATTCAAGGAAATCAACGATACCTTGGGCCACAGCACCGGAGACACATTGCTAAAAATCGTCGCGCGACGCCTGGAATCAGTCGTGCGCGAAGAAGACACTGTCGCGCGGGTCGGCGGAGACGAATTTATGATAGCGCTGTGGCAAGTCGCGAATGCAAGCGATGTTGCGACCGTGGCAGCAAAATTGGTCGAAATAGTATCGCAACCCTATAGCTATTGAGGATCATCGTGTCACCGTAACCACGAGTGCGGGTGTCGGCATTTACCCCGACCACGGCGAGGATGCGGAGTCGCTGATGAAGAGCGCGGATGACGCTCTGTACGAGGCCAAGCGTGCCGGCAAGAACGCCTTTCGAATCGCGCAGCCAGACTACACAGTCAGCGGCGCGATGAGCGCATCACGCCTGCGGCAATAACGAACGCAATCTTCCGCGAAACAGGACGGAATCGCGCTCCTCTTCAAACGCTCATGGACTCAACCAAAAACCGAAGATCTGTGTGGCGCAATCGGTTATTTGCGGCCTTCTTCGAAGAACAATCCGATTTCACGGAACAGCTGCATCCGGTTCTTCTCGGTCAGAATCACGTGCGTCCCGTCGCCAATGACGACGAGCCGCTTCGATGGCGCGTTGACCAACAGCGGGAACAGCGTCTGCGCCATGTAGAGCGGCGTGTCGGCATCCTGCTCGGCGAGGATCAGCAGCGTTGGGACCCGAATGCTGGCCGGGTTAAAAATCGGCTTGCCCACGTTGTTATATTCCCGCCCGTCGAGCACCACGCCGTTGGGTGCGCGAAAGGCGCGCGGGTTCTGCGTCTTCGACCACGGGTCGCTCGCGAGAGCAGCATCCATATAGGCATCGAACCAGTGCGCCGGCATGCGGTCCGCCAACTTCGCGGGATCCTGGCCGGTGGCGCGGCGCTTGCGCACGCTCTCCTCGGTGACGACCCGGTACGCTCCGAGCTCGCCGCCTGAATCGGTCAGCGAGAGTCCCTGGGTGCGCAGCCATGAAGGCGCGTACAGCGCAACGCGATGCACTTTCGCGTTGTTCTGCGCGGTATAGGCGGCCATGATCGTCGTGCCCCACGAGTGGCCGAGCAAGCTCACCGTCTGGAGGTTGCGGCGGGCGCGGATGAAGTCGACCGCACTGCCGACGTCGCTAGTCGCGTTCGGCAGGCGCACCACCGGCTTGTTCGCCATCGGCGGCTGGTCCATCTCTTTCGGCCGCGTCGATTTGCCGTAGCCGCGCACGCTGACGAAGTAGACGTCATTGCCCTGGCGGGCCATCCATTCCATCCACGACATGCCATCGAGCTTCAGGTCGAACCCCGCCTCGGGCGGCGTGGTGGCGCCATGAACGAACAGGATCACGTTGCCGGATTCGAAGCGCGTGAGATTGGCCGGCCGCTTGTTGCGCACGTGCAGCTGGAAGCCCGCGTCGGCAGCGGGGATCATGAAATCTTCGGTAACGAGCTCGGAATCTGCGAGCGGGGCGTTTTGCGCGCAGCCTGCAAGAAACAGAACAGCGAGAGCGCAGAACGGAATATCGCGTTTCGCCAGGCGAGAGAAGGTGTTCATGCGGGTTGCTCCGTAGATTTACTCAGGATTGCCATCTTACGGACAGGCGTGACCCGCGCGCAACAGTATCGCAGATGTCCTGATCAACCAGCCCGGCAAGGGTCCGCCGGGCACACGCGCGGCTACGCGTTCGGCGCGCGGCCCAGGATGAGATTCAACGCATCGAAGTCGATGGGCCGGGAAATGTGCAGATCGAAGCCCGCCAGTGACGCGCGTTCCCGGTCCGCGGTGGTGTTTTGCGGGGTAAGCGCAATGAGCAAAGTCATTTTGAACCTGGCGTCGTTGCGCAACAGCCTGGCAGCCATGTAGCCGTCTATGCTCGGCAAATCCAGACCGTGGAAAATGATGTCGAGCAACGCCTTTCTCGACAAATCGAGTCCCGCTTCAGTATCGTGGGCAATCAACACGCGATGCCCCTGATTCCCAATGAATTGCGCCAGGGCATCGGCTTCAGCCCGGTCATTGTCTACGATCAGTATGGTCTTGTGCCCCGGAAACGACATTCAAGGCTATGCCAAAAGGGTATGGGCGCAATATACGTTCTTTTGGATATGCCAACAACATACAGTTTTTGCCGCTAAGGTCGCGCGAGCGGCAGTATCGAAGGCGCTATCGCTTCCTAAGCGCCGAACCCATCACTGGATGAGTCAGTTGCGAGCCCCGCAGCGCCGCATCAATGTCTACCGCCCCGTGATCAGCCGGTGCAGGCTTTTGCCGAAATCCGTGTTGTCCTGATAGCCGCGGAACAGCTGCTCGCCCGGCCCCATCGCGCCGATCACGACCGGCTCGGGCGTGTGCCCGCTGGTGCCCCAGTAAAAGCCGGCCTGCCGCGCGACCATGCGCGCGAGCGTGTTTTGCGGAATGATAGGACGTATTGCGCTCGAGCGGACGTCCCGCGAGCACCAGCTCGCGCAGGTCCGGGTCCAGCGTGAACCCCGGAAAGTGCTTGGCGAGCAGCTCGTCGAGCGCCGGCCCCGCCGGCTTGTCGCCGAGCTTTTCCTTCACCGTGTTGAACGACATCGTAATGCGCGCCAGCATTTGCAGCTGCGCATCGCCGGTGTAGTAGCGGTTGCGGCTCGTCATGTCTTTCAAGTCTTTTAGCGCGTAGGTCGGCGACAGGCCGCCGGTTTCATGGTCGCCGGTGATCAGGATCAACGTTTCGGGATGGCTGCGCTGATAGTCGAGCGCGACCTTTACCGCGTCGTCGAAAGCCCATAACGCGCGCATGAGCGCGGCGGCGTCGTTGGCATGCCCCGCGGTGTCGACATTTTCGTTCTCGACCAGCAGCACGAAGCCGTTGGCGTTCGACTGCGACAGGGCCTTCAATGCTGCAGCGGCCATTTCCGCCGTAGTCGGTTCTTTCGCGGCATCGCGATCGATTTCGAAATCCATATCGTCGTCCGCAAACAAACCGAGCACTTTGGCGCTGCCCGCTGCGTTAAGCTCCGCGGTGTTGCGCACCACCTGCCAGCCTTTCGCGCGAAACGCGGCGATGACGTCCTTGCCGTCCTTGCGCTTGCCGCCCGGCGCCGTCGCCGGCTGGAAGTATTCGGCGCCGCCGCCGAGCAGCACGTCGGGCTCGAGCGCGAGGTATTGATCGACGATGCTCTGCGATTCGGAGCGCGATTTGGCATGGACGCTGAACGCCGCGGGCGTCGCATCGTACACGGTGGCGGTCGTCACCAGGCCGATGCGCTTGCCGCTCGCTTTGGCGACCTCCATCGCCGTGCGCGCCGGCTTGCCGTCGGGCGTGATCGACACCGAACCGTTCGTGACTTTGACACCCGTCGACATCGCTGAACCGGCTGCCGCTGAATCGGTGACGAACGCCCCGTGCGGATGGGTGGTCGCGAGGCCGAGCGTGCCCTGCTTGAATACGACGTCCGTGGTGGCAAACGGCTGCTGGCGCAGCACGCCGCTCGAATAGCGGCCGAACTCCCATTGCGTCGACGCTGCGCCGTCGGCAAACAGGATGATAATGTTCTTCGGAGACGCCACTTGCGCGTCGCCGGCAGGCAGTCCCGCGCATCCCGCGCACACGCAGATGCAGAACAGCAGGAACGCGTTACGCAGGCGCCCGCCCCCCGACCTGATGATCCCTAATATACGCATGGTTTTCCTCCAATCAGGCTACACGCCGCGTGTTAATCTTTTGTGTAAGCACGCGCGGCTTGCAACAACGCATCCGGTGCCGCGGCGGTGCGCTGCGCGGCGGTGACCCGATAATAACACCACGCCCCGGCGAATCCAGCCGCGAAGATGGCGCTGATCAACGGGTTGAAATACACGATAACGCCGAGACTCAGCACCGACAGCAACAGCGCGACCAGCGGTGTCACTGGATAGAGCGGAGCGGCAAACGGGCGCGGCAGACCGGACTCGATCTTGCGCAGGCGGAACAGGCTCAGCATGCTGACGACATACATGACGATCGCGCCCAGCGCCGACATGGTGATGAGTTCGCTCGTGCGGCCCGACAGCAGCGCGATCGCGCCGAGCAGCCCGGTCGCGATCAACGCGGGCCGCGGCGTGCCGCGGGTCGGGTGCAGACCGGCGAGCGGCGCCGGCAGAAAGCCTGCGCGCGCCAGCGCGAAAATCTGCCGCGAGCACGCGAGGATGATGCCGTGAAACGACGCGAGCAGCCCGAAGAGGCCGATCGCGACCAGCATGTGGATCCAGCCGCTCTGCCGGCCGACTACCAGCGACATCGCCTCGGGCAACGGATAATCCACGCTCGCGAGCCGCGCCGCATCGCCGACGCCGCCGGCGAATATCATCACGCCCAGCGCCAGCACGACCAGCGTGAGGATGCCGCCCACGTAGCCGCGCGGGATCGTGGTATGCGGATCCTTGACCTCCTCGGCCGCCATCGCCACGCCCTCGATCGCGAGAAAGAACCAGATCGCGAACGGAATCGCCGCCAGCACGCCGGCAAAACCCGCGGGCATGGGATTCGCCAGGAAATTGTCGAGCGCAAAACCGGGCGCCACCACGGCCATGAAGACGATAAGCTCCGCCACCGCCAGCACCGTCACGCAGAACTCGAAGCGGACCGCCTGTTTGACCCCGAGCATATTGATCCACACGAATAGCGCATAAGCCGTAATGCCGACCGCGAGCGCGTCGATCTGCGCGAACAGGAAATGGATATATCCGCCCAGCGCCGCGGCGATTGCCGGCGGCGCGAACAGGAATTCGACCAGCGTGGCGTAACCCGCGATCAGGCCGCCGACCGGACCGAAGGCGCGCAGCGCATATGCAAACGGCCCGCCGGCATGCGGTATCGCCGTCGTCAGTTCGGTGAAGCTGAAGATGAACGCCACGTACAGCACGGCGACGATCAGCGTGGTGAGCAGAAACCCGACCGTGCCCGCGGCGCCCCAGCCGTAGTTCCAGCCGAAGTATTCGCCCGAGATCACGAGCCCGACCGCCAGGCTCCACAAGTACCACGCGTTGATCTCGGGACGCAGCTGCGGCATGCGGACTTTACGAGGACTTACTTGGCGAGCATCACATCCGGCAGCCACGTCACGATCTGCGGAAATATCGTGATCAGCGCGATCGCGAGCACCAGCAGCGCGAAGAACGGCAGCGACGCATACGCGACGTAATTGCTGTCGCGCCCGCTCATGGTCTGCAGCACGAACATATTGAAGCCGAGCGGCGGCGTCAGCTCGGCGATCTCCACCAGCAGCACGATGAAAATGCCGAACCACACCAGGTCGAAGCCCGCCTTGATCGATCATCGGGATCACGATCGAAGTCGTGAGCACGATCATCGACACGCCGTCGAGCGCGGTGCCGAGGATGATGTAGATGACGGCGAGGATCGCGATCAGCATGTAGGGGTTCGGATTGATCGCGGCGACCCATTCGGCGAGCGCGCGCGGCACGCCGGTGAACGCCATGCAGGACGTCAGGAAGCTCGCGCCGGCGAGGATGAACATGATCATGCACGAGAGCCGCGTCGCGCCCATCAGGCTTTGCCAGAACGTCTCGCGCGTGAGCCCGCCGGACCACCAGGCGATCGCGAGCGCGCCGAGCACGCCGTAGGCCGCGGATTCGGTCGCCGTCGCCCAGCCCGCGACCATGACCCAGATGATGAACACGATGAGCGCAATGCACGGGATCAACAGGCGGCTGCGGTGCAGCTTTTCCCTGAACGACAGGCGAATTTCCTCGCGCGGCGTCTTCTCCGGATTCAACAGCGCCCAGACGATGATGTACCCCGAGAACAACGCCATCAGCAGAAACCCCGGCAGGAAACCGGCGAGAAACACTTTCAGGATCGAGACTTCCGCGGCCACGGCATAGACCACCATGATAATGGACGGCGGCAGCAGGATGCCCAGCGTGCCGGCGCCGCACAGCGAGCCCAGGCAGGTTTTCTCGTCGTAGCCGCGCTTGATGAGCTCCGGCAGCGCGACCTTCGCGATCGTCGCGCAGGTGGCCGCCGACGAGCCCGACACCGTGCCGAAAATGCCGCACGCGAGGACGTTCACGTGCATGAGCCGCCCCGGCAGCCAATTGAGCCACGGCGCGAGCCCCTCGAACATCTCTTCCGACAGCTTGGTGCGAAACAGGATTTCGCCCATCCATATGAACAGCGGCAGCGCCGCGATGGTCCAGTTCGCGCTCGAGCCCCAGAACGACTGGAAGAGATTGACCGCGGGCGGCGAGCTCGTGAAAAACTGCAGGCCGAACCACGCGACCGCCGACAGCGCGATCGATATCCAGACGCCGCACACGAGCAGCACGACCAGCAGCCCGAGCATGATCGAAGCTATGGTCAGCGTGGTCATACGCTTTCCGAGAAATCGCCGCTCGCGCGGCGCTCCTCTTCGGCAATCTGGTAGGCAGGCGTCTGATTTCGCAAAACCGCGACCAGTTCATCGAGCACGGCGATAAACAGGATCAGTACGCCCAGCGCGAAGCTCAGCTGCGGAATCCAGATCGGAATCTTGATCAGACCCTGCGCGACTTCGTTGAACTTCCAGCTGTCGTAAACGAACGCGACGGCCGCCCACGTCATATAGCCGACGCACACCGCGGTGATCGACAATGCAATGAGTTCGGCCCACCGGCGCGCGCGCGGGCCCAGCATTTCGATGCACAAGCCCATGCGCACGAGCTCGCCGCGGCGGAAAGTGTGGCCCAGCGCGAAGAACGAAGCGGCCGCGCACAGCCAGGCCGTGATGTCGTCGGCGCCGCGCACGAGCAGGCCCACTTCGCGGCCGAACGCCTGCGCCAGCATTACGACGCAGATAGCGGCGAGACAGGCGGCCGCGAACGCCGCGCTCGCGCTGTAAATGAAATCGAGCGCCCGCCTCACGGGCGATTGCGAAGGAAAAGGGGAAAAGGGAGCAAGTGGCGGCCTGCTCCCGTCGTGCTCATTTGCCGCGATACGCTTTGATGAGCGCGTCGCCGTCGGCGCCGGCGGCTTTTTGCCATTCCGCGAGCATGGTGTCGCCGACTTTGCGGAATGCAGCCTTCATCGCCGCATCCGGCTCGTGCAGCGTCATGCCGTTGGTCGCCAGTTCCTTGTTGGCGCTCTGCTCGCGCTGCTTGGCGAACTCCCAGCCGCGCGTTTCCGCTTCGGCCGCGGCCGCGAGGATTGCCTTCTTGACGTTTTCCGGAAGCTGGTTGAACGCGCGGTCGTTGACGACGACGACGTTTTTCGGATGGAACGCGTTGGTCAGGTAATAGTTCTTCACGAATTCCCAGGCCTTGGTCGACGTGCCGGTCGCCGATGAAGTGATCATCGCGCTGATGGTCCCGGTGGCGAACGCCTGCGGCACCTCCGGCACCTGGATCACGGTCGGGCTCGCGCCGAGCAGTTCAGCGAGCCGCGCCGTCTGCGGGCTGTAGGTGCGGAACTTGGTGCCCTTGAGATCATCGACCGATTTGAGCGGGAGCTTGGTGTATATGCCCTGCCCCGGCCAGGCGACGGAATACAGCAGCCTCAGTCCGCGCGCCTGGAGTTTTTTCACGAGCAGCGGTTTCTGCGCCTGATAAAACTTCCACGAGTTGTCCCAGCCCGCCGCGACGAACGGGAGGTTGTCGGCCGCGAATATCGGGTCTTCGTTGCCGAACTGCCCGAGCAGGAATTCGGCGATATTCACCTGGCCGGTCGACACCGCGCGCAGTATGTCCGGGTGCTTGATGAGCGCGCCGTTCGCATGCACCGTGATATTGAGCTGGCTGCCCGATTCGCGCCGCACGTCCTCCACGAATCTTTTCACGTTCAGCGTGTGAAACTCGTTGTCGCTGTACGGCGTCGGCATGTCCCATTTCTGGGCATGCGCTGCCACCGCGCCGCCATCATGACCAGCGCTGCAAATACCGTCGTGAATCGCATTTGTTCTCCCTGAGTTCGACCCGAAACAGCGCTGATGTTGGTCGGGATTAACTGCTTTGTCAACACGTTAGCGCTGCGCTTTGCCACCGCGCCGCGCGTGCCCAAGAACGACGCATTCGCGGGCGCCCGCGCGGGAGTCCCGTGCAGTGAACTACGGGGTCGCGCTCATTCGAGCTTGATACCGGCGTCCAATATGACTTTGCGCCATTTGACGATTTCGCGGTCGACCCGCGCGGTGAATTCCGCCGGACTGCTCGCGACGATTTCCAGACCCTGGCTCGCGAGGAGTTCGCGCATCCTGGGCGTCGCGACGCTGCGCCCGGTTTCTTCGTTGATTTTTTTGACGATGTCCGCCGGCGTGCCCGCGGGCGCGAATAACCCGAACCATAGGATGGCCTCGTAACCCGGGTAACCGGACTCAGCCATGGTCGGCACCTGCGGCGCGACCGCCGAGCGCTTCAAGCTGCTGACGGCGAGCATGCGCAGCTTGCCGGTTTGCGCGTAAGGTAGCGTCGTCATGACGGCGTCGAAACCGAGCGACAGATGGCCGCCCAGCAAATCGATCATCGCCGGTCCCGAACCTTTGTAGGGAACATGTACCATGTCGATCTTCGCCATCGACTCGAACAGCGCCATCGCCATGTGCGCTGCGGCGCCGGTCCCGCCGCCGAAGTTGAGTTGACCGGGTTGCGCTTTCGCGAGCGCGACCAGTTCTTTGACCGACTTCACCGGGATCGACGGATGCACCGACAGGATCAGCGGAATCGACGCGATCTCCGTGATCGGCGCGAAGTCGCGCCGCAAGTCGTACGGGAGTTTCGCATACAAGGTTGCCGCCGCCGCATGCGTGGTATTGGTGCCGAGCAAAAGTACATAACCGTCCGGCGGCGATTTCACGACGTATTCCGAGCCGACGATGCCGCCGCCGCCCGCGCGGTTCTCGACGACCACCGGGCGCTTCCACGCTTCATTCAATTGCTGGGCAACGCTGCGCGTCAGCAAGTCCGTCGAGCCGCCCGCGGCGAACGGCACGACGATTTTGACGAGCTTGGTGGGATATACGTCGGCCGCAGCGGCCAATTCATTCGCCAGCGCTACGGCACTGCCCGTGCACGCAATCATCAGCCAACGCAGCATTGAAATCCTTCCGGGCAACGATCGAGCAGTTAAAGTTTGGCGTTCACCGAGTAAGCGCTTTCCGGGCATACGAACGGCTGCGGCATCGGCGGCTCGGCCAACACCTCGTCCACGACTTCACCGATCGTCCTGCCGACGGGCTTGATGCCGGCCGCCTTGCACGCGGCGACAACCGCATCGAGAGACGCGACCAGCCGTTTGGTCACCGCGTTCGCGTCGTCGCTGTATTCGTAGTGGTTGTGGGAGATGATGACGATTACCGGAATTTTGGGCGCGCGCGCCATCGTTTGCGCGAGGATATTGTCGGCGATCGTCTGATAGCTCAAGCCGTGCTTGCCCGGCCAATCGGTGTCCGGCCGCAGATCGGAATGCATGGTGCGACCTTTCGCGCCGCTGATCGCGCTGGAAAAATCGACCGACACCGGGATGTTCGCGAACTCGAGATCGCCGCGCACCTGGCGAAAAATCGCATGCGCGCGGTGCGGGTCGGGCTCGGCGCCGCTCCACACTGTTTCCACGTCAGGCCACACGCGACCCGGCACCGAGCACGATCCGCCGCGGAAGCCCGCCTCGGCGAGCACTCTGAATACGTCGTCGTTCGCGGAAAACGAACCGGGCCGGAAATAGAGCGGCTGATAGCCCATCGCCTGCCGCCACAGCGCCGACGATTCCGCGAGGCACGCGCGCTGCTCGTCGGCTGACAGCCCACCGTAATTGGCGAGGTAGCGTTTTTGCCCGTAGCGCCACATCGAGTACTTCCACGGATGCATGTGCAGTCCGAGACACGCGCCATTGCTTTGCAGATCGGCAAATACGGCGGGTTGGCCCAGGACAGTTTCCGGATGCACGAAATAGCTCGCGGGAAACCCGTAGCGCCGGCCGATATTGAAGTAGCCGCGCACCGCGCGCTCGCCGTGCGCCCAATCGCGCGGCCCGGTGGCCTGCGCGTGCGTGGTGGCGAGCGTGGGCTCGCAATCCATCGTGAGCAGGATATTGATTTCTTTCATCGGCGCCTTTTCTGAATGGAAGTGCAGAGAGAATTCGGCTGGACCGCGGTCGCGCGCTGCGCGAAGGGTGCAGGCATTTTTGCCGCCGCGACCGTGCTTGTCAAACCGCCCGCCGCGAGACGCGCGCATGTTAGTATCGGTTTCCTTTCAGCAATTCGCCGCCGCGCCAGCGCACACGTGAATCCAACGGCTTCCTCATCACAGTCCCGCTGGCAATTCTGGATCGACCGCGGCGGCACGTTCACCGACGTCGTCGCGCGCAAGCCCGACGGCACGCTCGTCACGCACAAGCTGCTATCCGAAAATCCCGCGCGCTACCGCGATGCCGCGGTGGCCGGCATCCGGCACCTGCTCGGCATCGCGCCGGGCGAGCGCATACCGGGCGAGCAGATCGATGCGGTCAAGATGGGCACAACCGTCGCGACCAACGCGCTGCTCGAGCGCAAAGGCGAGCGCACGGCGCTTTTCATCACGCGCGGATTCCGCGATGCATTGCGGATCGCATATCAGAACCGGCCGCGCATATTCGACCGCCATATCGTGCTGCCCGAGCTGTTGTATTCGCGCGTCGTGGAAGTCGACGAGCGCATCGCCGCGCGCGGCGAAGTATTGCTTGAACTCGACAGCGCCAAAACGCGGCGCGACCTCGAAGCCGTGTTCGCCGAAGGCTATCGCTCGCTCGCGATCGTGCTGATGCATGGCTACCGCTACCAGCAGCACGAGAAGGTGGTTGCCGCCATGGCGCGCGAGATCGGCTACACGCACGTTTCGGTGTCGCATGAAGTCAGCCCGCTCATGAAGCTCGTGAGCCGCGGCGATACGACCGTGGTCGACGCTTATCTCTCGCCCATCCTGCGCCGCTACGTCGATACCGTCGCGTCCGAACTGCAAGACGTGCGGCTTATGTTCATGCAGTCGAACGGCGGCCTGACCGATGCGCGCCGCTTCCAGGGCAAGGACTCGATACTGTCGGGGCCGGCCGGCGGGATCGTCGGCGCGGTGCGCACGTCGGAGGCGGCCGGCTTCGGGAAGATCATCGGGTTCGACATGGGCGGCACCTCGACCGACGTTTCGCACTATGCCGGTGAGTACGAGCGGGCGTTCGAAACCCAGGTCGCCGGCGTGCGCATGCGCGCGCCGATGATGAGCATCCACACGGTCGCTGCGGGCGGCGGCTCTATCCTGCATTTCGACGGCGCGCGCTATCGCGTCGGGCCCGATTCGGCCGGCGCGAATCCGGGGCCGGCGAGTTATCGCAAAAATGGGCCGCTCACGGTGACCGACTGCAACGTGATGCTCGGCAAAATCCAGCCGCGATTCTTCCCGCCCGTGTTCGGCGCGAATGGCGATGCGCCGCTCGACGCCGAAGTCGTGAAGCAGAAATTCGCCGCGCTCGCGCAGGAGATCAAGCAAAAAACCGGCAACGCGCGCACGCCCGAGCAGGTCGCCGAAGGCTATATCGATATTGCGGTGGGCAACATGGCCAATGCGATCAAGCAGATTTCGGTGCAGCGCGGCCACGACGTCACCGAATACACGCTGTGCTGCTTCGGTGGCGCCGCCGGCCAGCACGCGTGCCTGGTCGCCGATGCACTCGGCATGACGCGCGTGTTCCTCCATCCGCTTGCGGGGGTGCTCTCCGCGTACGGTATGGGGCTCGCCGACATTACGGCGATGCGCGAGGAAGCCGTCGAGGTCAAACTCGAAACCGGCAGCCTGCCTCAGCTGCGAGAAAAACTCGACGCTCTGGCAGCGGGTGCGCGCGACGAAGTGTTGACGCAGGGCATCGCCGCAAGCCGCGTACGCATCGTCAAACGGATACACCTGCGCTACGACGGCACCGACTCGTCGCTGATCGTCAATTTCGGCGAGCTCGCTGACATGGTCGCGCAGTTCGAAGCGGCTTATCGCATGCGCTACAGCTTCCTGATGCCTGCGCGCGCGCTGATCGCGGAAGCGGTGTCGGTCGAAGCGATCGGCGAATCCGACGCGCCGCTCGAAGTCGCCGCGCCCGCTGCGCGCCAAAGCGGCACTCCGCCGATCGCCGAAACGGTCACGGTGCACACTGGCAGCCGCGCGCATGCGACGCCCGCATACCGCCGCGAGGCGCTCCTGCCCGGCGACAAAATCCGCGGGCCGGCGATCATCGCCGAAGCAAACGCGACGACGGTCGTCGAGCCCGGCTGGGAAGCGACGGTCACCCCGCTCGATCATCTCGTGCTCGAACGCATCGAGGCGCGCCCCGAGCGCGTCGCCATCGGCACCCGCGTCGATCCCGTGATGCTCGAGATTTTCAACAACCTCTACATGTCGATCGCCGAGCAGATGGGGCTCAGGCTCGCGAACACCGCGTACTCGGTCAACATCAAGGAACGGCTCGATTTCTCGTGCGCGGTGTTCAATCAGAATGGCGAATTGATCGCGAACGCGCCGCATATGCCGGTGCATCTCGGTTCGATGGGCGAGTCGATCCGCACGGTAATCCGTGAGAATGCCGGCAAGATGCAGCCCGGCGACGTGTACGTGCTGAACGCGCCGTACAACGGCGGCACCCATCTGCCCGACGTCACCGTGATTACCCCGGTGTTCGACGACGCCGGCAAGGCAATTCTCTTCTACGTCGGGTCGCGCGGCCACCATGCCGACATCGGCGGCATCACGCCGGGCTCGATGCCGCCCGACAGCCGGGTGGTCGAGGAAGAAGGCGTGCTGATCGACAACTTCCTGCTGGTCGAGCGCGGCCGCCTGCGCGAGCAGGAAACCATCGCGCTGCTGTCGTCGGGCAAGTATCCGTGCCGCAACGTCGCGCAGAACATGGCGGACCTGCGCGCGATGATCGCAGCGAATGAGAAAGGCGTGCAGGAGCTGCGGCGCATGGTCGCGCATTTCGGCCTCGACGTCGTGCACGCGTACATGCGCCACGTGCAGGACAACGCCGAGGAATCGGTGCGGCGCGTGATCGACGTGCTGAAAGACGGCCGGTTCGAATACGCGATGGATCACGGCGCCATCATCAAGGTCGCCATCCGCTTCAATCAGAAACAGCGCAGCGCCGTCATCGATTTCACGGGCACCAGCGCGCAGCTCGAAAACAATTTCAACGCGCCGTCCGCGGTCGGCATGGCTGCAGTGCTGTACGTGTTCCGCTCGCTGGTCGACGACGACATTCCGCTCAACGCGGGCTGCCTGAAGCCGATCGAGGTGATCATTCCCGAGCGCTCGATGTTGAACCCGCGCTACCCGGCGGCGGTCGTCGCGGGCAACGTCGAAACGTCGCAATGCGTGACCGATGCGCTGTACGGCGCGCTCGGGCTCATGGGCGCGTCGCAGGGCACGATGAACAACTTCACGTTCGGCAACGAGCGCTACCAGTATTACGAGACGATTTCCGGCGGCTCGGGCGCGGGGGACGGGTTCGACGGCACCGACGTCGTGCAGACGCACATGACCAACTCGCGGCTGACGGATCCGGAAATCCTCGAATGGCGCTTTCCGGTGCTGCTCGAAGATTTCAGGATTCGCTCGGGCAGCGGCGGCGCCGGCAAGTGGCGCGGCGGCAACGGCTCGACGCGGCGCATACGCTTTCTCGAACCGATGACCGCGGCGATCCTGTCCGGCCATCGTATAGTGCCGCCGTATGGCATGAAAGGCGGCATGGCGGGCGACGTGGGGCGCAACTACGTCGTGCGCAAGGAAGGCGCGCGCGTCGAACTGCAAGGGCGCGGATAAAATCGAAATGAACGCCGGCGACGTGTTCGTGATTGAAACGCCGGGCGGCGGCGGCTACGGAAAATCATAATGAAAAAAAACGGAAATAAAATTCTCGCTTGCTGTGTCAGCTGCGCGGCCATGCTCTCCGCAGCGCTGCCCGTTTGTGCGCAGCCTTATCCCTCGAAGCCGATCAAGATCATCGTGCCCTACGTCGCCGGCGGACCGAGCGATCTGTTCGCGCGCGCGGTCGGCAATCTACTGACGGAAGCTTGGGGCCAGCCCGTTCTCATCGACAATCGTCCCGGCGCGAGCGGCAACGTGGGCATACTGGCGGCCGTGCGTTCGCCTCCCGATGGCTACACGCTCACCACCGTGTCGATCGCGTTCGCCGTGTCGCCGGCCATGGACAGCAAGCTCGGCTACGACCCAGTCAAAGACCTGGCGCCCATTTCATTGCTCGCCATCATCAACAATATACTCGTCGTGAATCCGACCCTGCCGGTGAAATCGGTCAAGGAACTGATTGCATTCGCAGCCACGCGCCCGGGCCAGGTCACGTTCGCTTCAGGCGGTGCCGGCGGCGGCCAGCATCTCGCCGGCGAGCTGTTTGCGAGCATGGCGAATCTGAAGCTTACGCACATTCCGTATAAAGGCAGCGCACCGGGCCTCGTCGCGTTGATCGGCGGCGAAACGATGATCGGCTTCACTGACATGCTCATCACGCTGCCGCACGTGAAGTCCGGCAAATTGCGCGCGCTCGCCGTCACCGGCGATCGCCGCTCCGCGATGGTGCCCGAATTGCCGACGATTGCGGAATCCGGATTGCCCGGATTTTCCGTCTACGCGTGGTTCGGCCTGCTCGCGCCGGCGGCGACGCCCGCCGAGATCGTGACGCGCATCAGCGCCGAGATTCAGAAAGGCTTCAAGACGCCGCAGATGCGGGAACGCTTTTCCGCCATGGGCGCCGACCCGGTCGGCGGCTCGCCCGAGCAATTCGCCGCATTCCTGAAAGTGGAAATGGCGAAATGGGCGAAGCTTGTCAAAGCTGCCGGCATTCACGCCGAGTAGCGCTTAATCCGGCGCTTGACGACATCGAAGACCTCATCGTGGGCTTGACGCGGGTGCTCGCAGGATGATTCGTAAGATGGTCGCGGTGTGCGGCGGCGCTCGCGGCGATTAACGTCAGTGCCGCGGAAACCGCGTGGCCGACCAAGCCGCTGCGCTTCATCGTGCCATTTCCGGCCGGCAGCTCGACCGATAGCGCAGCGCGGCTGCTAACGCCGAAACTCGGTGCGGCGCTCGGCCAACAAGTCATCATCGATAACCGCGGTGGCGCGAGCGGCAACATCGGCGTCGAAACCGCCGCGCGCAGCGCACCCGATGGTTATACGCTCGTGCTCGGCACCGCGAGCACGCACGCAGTCGCGGCCAGCGTCAATTCACGGTTAGCCTACGATCCGGTTGCGGATTTTGCGCCGATCTCGCTGATCTGCAGCTCTCCTTATGTCCTCGCCATACATCCGGCGGTCGCCGCGAACAATGTCGCGGAGCTGATTGCGCTAGCGCGCGCAAACCCGGGCAAGGTCAATTACGCATCCGCCGGCAACGCAAGCCTCGCGCATCTCGGCGGTGAACTGTTCGCGACGCTCACCGGCGTGAAACTCAACCATGTGCCCTATAAGAGCTCGGCGCTCGCGGTCGTCGATCTGTTGAGCGGCCGCATCGAATTGCAGTTCGCGAGCATCGCGCCAACGCTGCCGCATATCAGGAGCGGCCGGCTGCGTGCGCTCGCCACGACGGGCGCCGCGCGCGTCTCTGCGCTGCCTTCCGTGCCAACCGTCGCCGAGTCGTCGCTCGCGGGCTATGAAGTCGCCCTGTGGATGGGCATCCTTGCGCCCGCTGCAACGCCGGCGCCGATCGTGGCGCGGCTCAATCGCGAAATGGCGACGCTTTTAAGTGCGTCCGACCTTAAAGATGCGTTGATCGCGCAGGGCCTGGAGCCGGGCGCCAGTACGCCTGGCGCGTTCGCACTGCGCATTCGCAGCGAGATCGCGAAATGGCGCAAAGTCGCCGCGACCGCCGGCGTGCACGCGGATTGATTACTCGAGCAGGATTTTCAGCTTCGCGACCGCACTATCGGGCGTGGTCAGTATCGGCGTTGTCGTGAAGCTCGCGGCGAGCGCCCGGGCCGGCGCCATCGAAAACTGCGCGAGCGCGATCGCATCGCATCCTTGCTGCTTCGCCGCCGTCTCCGCGATCAGCCGGTTGTGATCGTCCGGTCGATTGTCCTGGAGCGCCGCCAGCGCGCCTTCGACAAGCTGCGGCCGCACGGTGACGTTGGTGCCCTGCTGCTTTGCCAGCGCTGCGATTTCCGCGAGCATCGACGGCAGCGACGGCTGAAACGTGGCGAGCAGGCTCACCGTGCCGCTCTTGGCGACGAGCTGCTCGTACATCGCTTCGTTCGGTTTCAACACCGGTATCGCCACCTGCCGCCGGCACTCCTCGATTGCGGGGCCGAATGCGGAGCACGTGAATAGAATCGCGTCGGCCGCCGCCTTGACGCAGTAGTGCCCGATCTGCACGAAACGTTCGGTCATCGCAGCGGTGAGCCGTCCGTCCGCGGCAAGATCGTTCATCAGCCCGTCTTCGAGCAGATTGACAATGCGCGCCTGCGGCCAGTTCGCGCGAAAACTCGCGACGATCGGCGGCATTGCGACATCCGCGGCGTGGATCAGATAAATTTTCGGCGATTTTTTCATGGGCAGGCGGGTGAAAATCGCGGGTTATTGCGACCGGCGCCGAAGATACTATAGCGGACCGGCAATTGGAAGCGCGCGGGACAGCGAAGCGCGCATCGCGCTTGGAGACGATCGCAATCCGAGCGAGAATACACGCCCGGCGAAACTATCGACGCCAGAGCGGGTCGACACCTAACGCGAAAGGTAATTAAGTGAGCGCATATCCGAATCACACCAAGCAGCAATTGGCAGCGGGAAAAATTGCGATCGGCATGGGGCTGCGCCTCGCCCGCACCGTCGATATCGCAACCATCGGCAAGACGTGCGGCTACGACTGGCTGTTCATCGACATGGAGCACAATTCGATGGACGTCGACTGCGCGGCGCAGATTGCGATGGCTGCGCTGCCCGTCGGCATCACGCCCATCGTGCGCGTGCCGGGCAAGGAACATCACCATGCCTCGCGGTTGCTCGACGCGGGCGCGCAGGGCATCGTCGTGCCGCACGTCGATACGGTGGAAGAAACCGAGCGCGCGGTCGCTTATTGCAAATACCCGCCGGTCGGCCATCGCTCGGTCATGGGCATCCTGCCCCAGTTTGCATACCGCAGCCTGCCGGTCGGCGAATCGACGACGATCGCGAACCGCGAAACATTCGTCTGCGTGATGCTGGAGACGCCCGACGCGATCGCGAAAGTCGACGCCATTGCCGCGGTGCCCGGACTCGACGCGATCCTGATCGGCACCAACGATCTTTGCGCGGAAATGGGCATCCCCGGCCAGTTCGGCGATCCGCGCATCGAGGAAGCGTACCGTAAAGTCATCGAGGCGTGCCGCAAGCATAAGGTGCATCCCGGGATGGGGGGCGTCTACGACCAGAAGCTGATGGAAAAATACATCGGCTTCGGCATGCGGTTCATCCTGAGCGGCGGCGATATGAGTTTCCTGATGGCCGGCGCGCGCGATCGTGCGAATTTTCTGCACGGTTTGAAGCTCTAACGTGCATTTGCACCGCTAAACCCGCTATTGCTGCAATGCGCCGACGCGAACGCCAGCCCAAGGCTGCCGGAAATCCATCCAACCGGCCGGAATCACCCCAAAATGGTGCGCCCGCGCAAAACCGTGCGCGGGGGGATGCAGGAAATCGCCATTCGGGTGATAATACGGTCATGAACGAAGAACAGCCCTCCATGGAACAACCGGCCGACGCGCCGCCCGTCGAAGCGCATCAACATCCGGCGCCGCCCGCGCATGACCCGCGCCGCCGCCTGCGCGAACTGCTCGCCATTCCCGAGCGCGATCGCAGCGACCCGGTGTGGGACGAAATCATCAGTCTCGAAATCGAAACCGCGCCCGGTAACCGCGCAGTTTCACCGCAGAACGAAGGTGGCGGCCGCCATCAGGAACCAGGACGGCGCCAGGAGCAGCAAGGCCGGCGGCCCGATCAGCAGGCCCGTCGTCAGGACCCCGCCTCGCGCCCGAAATCCGGCGGGCGCTTCTTCAAGAAGCGCAAGCGCGGCCCCGGCGCATCGACGTAGCATCCCGCGGTAAAGGCGGCGGACCAGCCGCCTGGCGTCGCCGCTGCACTAACTTCCCAGCCTAGATAATTCAACGCGCCATTGCGTCAGCGATGGTGCGCGCCCGCTGCGCTTACTGCGTGGCCTGCGCCATCTGGATTACCGGCTGCGCGCCCGACTCCGACAGCAGTACGGTCATCATGTTGGTGACCAACGCCGCGCGCTGCCCCGACGTGAGTTCGACGATCTTCTTCTCTTCGAGCTGCTTCAAAGCGCCATCCACCATGCCGACCGCGCCGTCGACGAGCCGCTGACGCGCCATCACGACCGCTTCCGCCTGCTGGCGCCGCAGCATCGCGCTCGCGATTTCGGGCGCGTACGCGAGATGGGCGATTTTGGCTTCCTCGATCACGATGCCGGCGACGTCGACGTGCGACTGGATCGATTCGCGCAGCAGTTCGGCGATGGCCGCAAGATCGGTGCGCAGGCTTTTGCGATTGTCCGTGCCGCCATCGGCGATGTCGTACGCGTGGCCGCTGGCAACCTGCCTGACCGCGGACTCGCTCTGAATCTGCAAATAGTTCACCACGCTCTCGACGTCGAATACCGCCTTGGCCGTGTCCTGCACGCGCCACGCAATCACCGCGGCGATCTCGATCGGGCTGCCGCGCTCGTCGTTGACCTTCAGGACCGGCGTGTTCCAGTTGTTGATGCGCAACGACACGCGCGTGCGCGCGTAGAACGGATTGACCCAGAAAAAACCGCTTTCGCGCGCCGTGCCCGCGTAGCTGCCGAAAAATATCATCACGGCGGCCTGGTTCGGCTCCAGCGTGAACAGCCCCTTGAGGCAGAAGGCGGCAACGACCAGCAGCACGACGCCCCCGATGAATTTCACCGGACTGCCGGGCGTGGCCACCAGCCCGAACGCGATGGCGGCCGCGATCAGCAACACTATGAGCATCATCCACCCGTTGGCCCCGGTAATGACTTCCTCGTCGGTACTGATCGCGTTGCTTCCCCTGTCCATGGCTGCTTACTCCTTTATGGATTGATCGTTATCGTCTTTTTTTACGTCGGGATCGAGACCGAGCAGCCGCAGCACCCACACTAGCGCAAAGCCCGCCACGAGCGGCCACCAGTGGGTGAGCACGACCGCCAGAATTGCGGCAGCTGCGTAGGCAAGCGCCAGCAAAAAGACACCGTAGTGGCGCGTGCGCCGGTAGGTGACCATGAGCGCGGCCGCCATGAAAATAAATGACGCGGCGAAAACGTAAATGATGATTTCCATAAGCCTGGTATTTTCCGGATGCATAATTTTACACTGGCGCGTGCTGCCCTTGCCGTGCGAAACCTAACGGCGGCTGTTATGATTCGACGATAAAAACGGGAGCCATAAGTGTCGCGAACCTCGCCCAAACGCACGCTGTCAACCTGCTGCACCGCACACATTCTGCACGACGGCCTGTCCGACGTGAGTTACGTGCTGCTGCCGATACTGCAGCAGTCGTTTGGGCTGTCGCTCATCCAGGTCGGCATCATCCGTTCGGCTTGGCGCGCGGCGACCGCGATATTCCAGACGCCCGTGGGCCTGGCGGCGGAACGGCTCGGCGCGCGCAACCTGCTCGCGGTCGGCACGGCCGCGAGCGGGCTCGCATTCATCGCGCTCGGCCAGTCGGCCGGTTTTGCTGCGATTCTCGCGGCGCTCTTCTGCGCGGGCTTCGGTTCTGCGTTCCAGCATCCGCTGTGCTCGACGCTGATCTCCCACGCTTATCCGGGCACCGGCCGGCGCGCGGCGCTCGGCACCTATAATTTTTTCGGCGACGTCGGCAAGTTCGCGTTCGGCGGCGCGGTCAGCCTGCTGTTCGTCGCCGGCGTGCCGTGGCAGGTGCCCATCACGGTGTTCGGCGCGCTGGCGCTCGCGTGCGCGTTGCTGGTGCTCGTCGCGCTCGACGCCACGGCCGGCCGCAGCGAGCCCGTGAAAGTGTCGGCTGCCGAGCCCGCAGCGCCTGCCGGCTGGGGCATCCGCAATCGTGCGGGCTTCACGGCTTTGTGCCTGATCGAAGTGATCGATACGAGCGTGCGCACAGGCTTCCTCACGTTCATCGCGTTTCTGATGCTCGCAAAGAATTTGCCTGCCGGCTGGGCTGCGTTGTCGGTGCCGCTGATCCTGATCGGCGGCATGGCAGGCAAGCTCGCGTGCGGCCACCTCGCCGAGCGCTTCGGCATCGTGCGCACCGTGTTTCTCACCGAACTCGCCACCGGCGTCGGCATCCTGCTGATGCTCGTGCTGCCCGACGTCGCCGCGTACCTCGTGCTGCCGCTGCTCGGCATTGCGCTGAACGGCACGTCCTCGGTGCTCTACGCGACCATCGGCGACGTCATCGACCCCGACCGCCTGCCGCGCGCGTTCGGCCTCTTCTATACGATCAACTCCGTGTGCGGCTTGATCGTGCCGCTCGTCTTCGGCTACTTGGGCGACGCGTTCGGCGTTCAATTGTCGATCGCGATCTGCGGTGTCCTCGCCTTTGCCACGCTGCCATTGTGCTTCCTGCTCGCGCGCGCCCTGCACCCGGGCACGCACGCCGCCGCCCAGGCCCGCGCGCGATAAACACGCCGTTTCGGCAACTTGCCGGAACGTTCCGCTAAAATAACGGCTGGCACGACCATCCGAGGAGATACCCATGGCCAAGCAACGCATCAGCTACGTTCCGCTCGAAAAAATGGATGCCGCGCAACGCGCCGAAATGGAGCGCTGCGCGCGCGAAGGCACGCCGCGCCCGGAAAGCACCGCCGTGCGCGCTCACGTGCCCGCGTGCTTCTGGTTTTTTGCGAACTCGTGGAACGATATTTTCCGCAACGGGATACTCGACCACGCGCTGAAGGAACTGTGCCGCGTCTACGTGTCGCGATCGGTCATCTGCGAATTCTGCGGCAACCAGCGCTCGATCAAGGGCGCCAATCAGGGCCTGCAGGAAACGCATTACGACGACCTGATCAATTTCGAGAAGTCGGTCAAGTACGACGAGCGCCAGAAAGCGGCGCTCGCGTACGCCGAGGCAATCACGTGGCGGCTCGACACTGACGACGCGTTCTGGGAGCGCATGTACAAGCACTTCAACGAACCGGAGCTCGTCGAGCTCGGCTGCGCGGTTGGTCTCACGCTGGGCCAGCAAAGCTGGCTGCGACTCTTGAATATCGAGCATCATCAGGTGATGCCCGGCACCGGCGCGTCGATGGCGCCCGGCTTCGAAACGGCAGAAGCGCTCGCCAAATCCAAAGCGTCGCCCGACTACTGGGCGAAAAAACCCGCCGCACCGAAAAAGAACGTCGCGTAACGGGTGTCGATCACCGGCGTCACGGCGGACCTGCCCGCCGGCCAGATTTTCTATCGCGACTCGGGCGGCGACGGCGCGCCCGTCGTCTTTCTGCACGCCGCTTCGGGCAACAGCGCGTTGTGGGAGCATCAGATCACGGCAGTCATCGACGCGGGATTCCGTTTTATCGCGCTCGACCATCGCGCGGCCGCGCACGGCAGCAATTCAACGGCGCTGCTCGATGGACTGCTCGCGAAACTGAATGTCGGGCGCTGTCATTTGCTCGGCACGGCGGCAGGCGGCGGCGCAGCCCTGCAGTTCGCACTCGCGCATCCGGCCAAAGTAACGAGCCTCGTCGTCGCGAACAGCATCGGCTTCGTGCTCGACCGCGAATATCTCGACATGAGCAACCGCATCCGGCCCGCACCGAAGTTCAATGAGCTGCCGCTCGACTTTCGCGAGTTGGGGCCTTCTTATCGCGCGGCGAATGCCGAAGGTGCGGCACGCTGGCTCGACCTGTCGCAACAGGGCCAGCGCAGCAAGGGTGCCCGCACCGAAAACGGCGGCAACGTGGAAGTGACGTGGGCGAAAGTCGAGACACTGAAAATGCCGACGCTGCTGGTGACCGGTGACGCCGATCTCTACACCCCGCCGTCGGTGCTGCGCATGTTCGCGCAACGCATGCCGCACGCCGAGGTCGCGATCATTCCTGAAACCGGGCACTCGTCCTACTGGGAAAATCCAGCGGTGTTCAACGCGGCCTTACTGGCTTTCTTGCAGAAGCATTAACGGTTAAATCTTCACCGCCCCGGCGCTCAAGACGCGCGCCAATACCATTTATTTTCCCGCGCAAGCATGGGATACTGATCCGATCGATTCGACTCCGGAGTAGCGTCATGATTACTATCGCTCGCGCAATTTCGATCGTCGCCATAACGCTCGTTGCCTGTGGCGTACAGGCACAGGCGCCCGCCCCCAAAGGCCCGCCGCCGCTGCCCGATGGCAAGGGCAAGCAGCTCGTCGAGGGTCTCTGCGCGGCATGCCACGCGACGAACCTGATCAGCAACAGTTCGGGTTATACGCGCGAGCACTGGAAAGAGCTCATCGGCTACATGATCGACCTCTCGAACAACAAAGCGGCTCAGGACGAAATCCTCGACTATCTCGCCGCGAAGTTCCCGCCGAACACCAAGCGCGCGCCGAAACTCGTGCCGGGCAAGCTCGAGGTCACGTTCAAGGAATGGGTCATGCCGCAGCTCGGCCAGCGCACGCGCGACCCGATCCAGGCAGCCGACGGCACGATCTGGTACGCGGGCCAGTTTGGCAATCTGATCGGGCGCCTCGATCCGAAAACCGGCGTAGCGAAAGAATACGACCTGCCGCCCAACTCGATGCCGCATACCGTGCAGCTCGATCCCAAAGGCCGGCCGTGGTTCTCCGGCAACAAGAACGGCTCGATCGGCTGGCTCGATCCCGCGACCGGCAAGACGACCGTCTACAAAATGCCCGACCCCGAAGCGGTCGACGTGCACACAATCACGTTCGACAAGAAAGGCCTCGTGTACTTCACGTTTCAATGGGCCAACATGGTCGGCCGGTTGAATCCGGACACCGGCGACATCAAGCTCGCCAAGGTCGCCGCGGAGCGCTCGCAGCCGTACGACATCAAGTTCGATCAGGAAGGCACGCTGTGGGTGTCGTGCAACGCGCGCCCCTGCCTGCTCAAGGTCAACCCGGATACGCTCGACATCACCGAGGTCAAGCTGCCGCCCGGCGCCACGACCGTGCGCCGCTTCGACGTCGCGCCCGACGGCATCATCTGGTACGTGAACTCGGGCGCCGGCCGGCTCGGCCGCTTTAATCCCAAAACCGGCGATGTCACCGAATACGAATCGCCGTCAGGCCCGCGCTCGCATCCGTACGGCATCGTCGTCATGGACGGCGGCGTGTGGTACAACGAATCGGGCATGCGGCCCGATCCGCTCGTGCGTTTCGACATCGCAACGGAGAAATTCCAGAGCTGGGCGATCAAATCCGGCAACGTTTACGCCGGCATCCTGCGCAACGCGCGTAAGACCCGCGAAGGCACGCTGCTTATTCACCAGACTGCGACCAACCGCATCATCGAAGTGATTCCGCAGAACGCGCGCGTGGCGCAGCGCTAGGCGCGCCATCCCGCAACGGCGCTAAGGTTCGTTACGCTGCCTTGAGTTTCCCGCCGCGCGCGGCAACCAGTCCCGGCACGCGCGAAGCGCGCACGTAAACGTAGCCGTCGAACATGCGGCGCTGGGTGCGGAAAAACGCGCCCTGCTCCGCGTGCCACGCGCCGTTCACTTTTTGCACTGACGCGCCGACAACCAGGATGCCCGACGGCATCGCGATGCGGATCGGCGCTTCAATGTCCGTGGCGGGACGCGTGACCGCGTGCACGACACTGCCCTCGATGCGCGCGGCGACCGCCATGCACAGCGACACCGTCAGCGGCAGCGCGCGATGCGGCTGCCCGTTGGACAACATGCGACCCGTCAAATCGACGCTGTCGCCGTTAATCGTTGCGCCCGACAGCGATGGCGCGTCCTGCGGCCCCGACACGAAGCCGACGAACGGCACGACCCGTTTTTTCTCCGCGTCGGCGGCGTCCTTGCCGATTCCCATCGCAATCGACGCGGCAATCCGGATCTTCGCGAGCTTCGCGAGCAGCTCCGTCGACGCGTCGAGCGCTTCAGGCATTTCGATGCCGGTCAGGCCGAGATCGGACGCATTCAGAAAGCAGCACGCATTAGCCGCATCGACGAGCGACGCGCGTATCTTGCCGACGCCCGGCACGTCGAGCGTATCGACGACGTTGCCCGTCGGCAGCAGCTTGCCGGTGGTAGCACCCCCGGGCTCGCGGAATTCGAGCTTGACGGGTGAACCCGTGCCCGACACGCCGGGAATCTCGAGTTCGCCGTCCACCGCGGACAATCCGTCGTCGAGCGCGAAACGCGCGTGAATGATTTTTTTCGTATTCGTGTTGTGCACGCGCACCAGCGCTTCCTTGCCGGAGGCCTTGACCAGCCCTTCATCCACGGCGAAAGGCCCCATTGCGGACGACATATTGCCGCAGTTGCCGCTGTAATCGACTTTCGCTTCCTTGACCTGCACCTGGGCGAACGTGTAATCGATATCGGCATCGGGCCGCGTCGGCGCGCCGACGATGCAGACCTTGGACAACGATGAAATCCCGCCGCCCATGCCGTCGAGCTGGCGTCCGTATGGATCCGGGCTGCCGATCGCGGCAAGGAAAATCTCGTCCCATTGCGCGCGGTCGCGCGGCAGGTCGCGCTCGTGCAATACGATGGCATTGCTGGTGCCGCCGCGCATGAATACGGCGGGAATCTTGAGCTGTTTCATATGCGTTCCTTTGGTTGCCCGATGTGCAATTCTAATCCCGCGGACGCGGCGGATAAAGCTGCCGCGATCAGCTGCGGCTGCCGGCTATTTCGCGCTGTGACTCATCGCCGGCGCGTCGCCGACTTCCGCGCTGACATCGACCGTCTGCCGCCGGCCGCCCTTGTCTTCTACCATGAGTTGCAGCGGCACGCGTTCGCCCTTGGCCAGCGGATGGGCAATATCGATCAGCATCAGGTGGTAGCCGCCGGGTTTCAGCTCCACCGGCGTGCCGGCCGGCAGCTCGAGCCGCGCGAGCGGCCGCATTTTCATCACGTTGTTTTCGAGCGACATCTGATGCAGCTCGACCGCTTTCGCGGCCGGCGAGCTGCCGCCGACGAGATACGCGGTCGATGCGCTCGTGATTTTCAGATAGGCGCCTGCGATGTTCTGGCCCGGCACCGTCGCGCGCACCCACGCGCCGTTGACGGTGACCTGCGCCAGCGCGGGAGCCGCGCAACCCAATGCAACCGCGCACGAGAACGCGCTCAACCACGACTTCATTCTGGAATTTCCTCTGGGCAAAGCTGGTGCGCCCCATAAAAGGGAGGCCGGAGTATAGCAAATGGCCCCGGCGCGCCTCACGTGATCACGCTTAGAACCTCACAGGCACCGTGGAGTTCGCTACAATGGCGGCTCCATTTCGTTTCGATGAGGCCGCCCCATGAAATCCGTCCCCAAAAAATCCAACGTTACGCGGCTGCGCCCGACCGGCAAGCCGAAGCTGAAGGCCGTGCGCAACCGCATCGACGCCGCCGAATGGAAAGCGCGCGTCGAACTCGCTGCAGCCTACCGGCTGACGGCCCTGATGGGATGGACCGACATGCTGGGCACCCACATTTCTTGCCGCGTGCCGGGCACGCACGACCAGTTCCTGCTGAATCCGTATGGCATGTTGTTCGAGGAAATCACCGCGTCGTCGCTGATCAAGGTCGACGTCGACGGCAACAAGCTCTCCGAGTCGCCGTATGACGTGAACAAGGCCGGCTTCACGATCCACAGCGCGATTCACATGGGCAATCACAACGCGGACGCCGTCATGCATCTGCACACCGCGTACGGCGTCGGCGTATCGACGCAGAAACAGGGGCTGCTGCCCGTGACCCAAATGTCGCTGACCGCGCTCGCCCTCGTGCGCTATCACGACTACGAAGGCGTCGCCTTCAATCTCGACGAGCGCGAGCGCCTGGTCAAATCGCTCGGCGACGGCGGCATGCTGATCCTGCGCAATCACGGCACGCTAACCGTCGGCGCCACGATAGGCGAAATGTTTCACCGCATGTACCGGCTCGAGCGCGCGTGCAAGTTCCAGATCCACGCAATGACCGGCGGCGCCGAGCTGAACGAGCTGCCGCGCGAGGTCGTGAATCATGCGATCGACCAGGGACGCGAGATTTATTCCAAAGGCGGCCAGGCCGAAGGCGGCAAGCTGGTGTGGGCCGCGATGGTGCGCAAACTCGATCGCGTGGATCCCGGTTACGCGGTTTAACACTATGCTAAGAGTGCCTAACATGATGAAACACGTGTGCGTTGCAGCCAGAATTGGTGATGGCAAGGCGCCCGGTGAAGGCAATAGTCGTTCTATTGCCAAGACGAGCAACGCGGCCAGCGCCGATTCTGGCTGCAACCCTTCGGGCTGGCACGAGTTTTGGCCCATGGCGTCGTCGAAAGCCCCTTGCTTAGAATGACTAGGCCGCAGGACTTTCTTCTAGCCCTGAGCCAAAATCGTGACAGCGCATCGCGCGTTTCATCATGTTAGGCACTCTAAGGACCGAACGCGCCGCTCTCGCGGCGCTTTTCTGTGTGCCGCCGCTCCGTCGCGGCCCAGACCGTGTATCCAGCCAAAGCGATCCGCTATGTGGTGCCCTTCCCCGCGGGCGGCCCGCTTGACATCGTCGCGCGCGCAATCGGCCAGGAGCTCACCAAAGCCTGGAATCAGCCGGTCATTATCGACAACCGTCCCGGCGCGGGCGGCAATATCGGCGCCGACCTCGTGGCCAAAGCGCCGCCCGACGGTTATACGATCCTGATGGGCGCGGTCAGCACGCACGCAATCAATCCGACGCTGTACACAAAGCTGCCCTACGATCCGATCAAGGACTTCGCGCCGGTCACGCTGATCACGTCCGTGCCCAACGTGCTCGTCGTGCACCCGTCGCTGCCGGCTAAAAACGTGCCGGAACTGATCGCGCTGGCCAAAGCGCGCCCGGGCCAGCTCAACTATGCGTCCGGCAGCACGGGCAGCGCCGGGCATCTCGCCGGCGAGCTCTTCGACAGCATGGCGGGTGTGCGCATGACGCATATCCCGTACAAGGGCGCGGCGCCCGCCGTGATCGACCTGATCGCAGGCCACGTGTCGCTGATGTTCGACAACCTCGCCTCCGCGCTGCCCAATATCAAGGCGGCACGGGTGCGCGCGCTGGCGGTCACGACGCTCAAGCGCTCGCCGCTGCTGCCGGAGCTGCCGACGATCAGCGAATCGGGATTGCGCGGTTTCGACGTCAGTACCTGGTTCGGCATCTTCGCGCCGGCCGGCACGCCGCCCGAGATCGTTGCCAGGCTCAACGCCGAGGTTGTGCGCCTATTGCATACCGCCGAGATGCGCGAGCGGCTGGCCCTGCTCGGCGCCGAACCGATCGGCAACAAGCCGGACGAGTTCGCGGCTTTCATCAAGGCCGAGATTCCCAAATACGCGAAAGTCATCAAGGCCTCAGGCGCCAAAGTCGACTGAAGCGCCGCCGCCGACGGCGAATGCCGGGCTTGCACGCGGAACCGGTCGTTTCACCGCGCCGCGCGCGCGGTAATCGTGATACAAGAATAGTGATTGCGCGACGTTTCGCGCCCTGCGTTTGCGGCTATGTACCTGCTTGTCATACTCAATGTGATCATTCACGGCTGCCTGACGGGCAGCCGCGTCGTGATGGCGCTCTTTGCGATCGAACTGGGCGTCAACGCGTTTTCCATCGGCATCATGGCCGCGCTCTATTCGCTGACGCCGCTGCTGCTCGGCGTGACCGCCGGCCGTGCGGCCGACCGCTACGGGGTCAAGCCGCCGATGCTGTTCGGCGCGGTGCTGTGCGGCGTCGGCCTGATGCTGCCGTACCTGTGGCCAAAAGTGGCCACGCTATATGTGTCGGCGACCGTGATCGGCGCCGGGTTCGTGATTTATAACGTTGCCGTGCAGAACCTGACCGGCGCGTGGGGCCCGCGCGAAGACCGCGCCAAGAATTTCAGCACGCTGTCGCTCGGCTATTCGATTTCTAGTTTCATCGGGCCGCTTGCGGTCGGCTACGTCATCGAATACTCGGACCATGCGCATGCATATCTGTACCTGAGCCTGTCGACGCTGCTCGCGGTCGCGATACTGCTCTCGTACCGCAAGCTGCGCGAAGTGCGCACGCCGCCCGCCGCCGAGCATACGCAGAGCGCGTTCTCGCTGCTCCTGCAGCCGGAGTTGCGCAAGGTGCTGCTAACCGGCGCGATGATCGTCACCGGCTGGGACCTTTACATGTTCTACCTGCCGCTCTACGGACATTCGATCGGTCTCGCGCCCTCGACCATCGGCATCATTCTCGGCATGTTCGCGGTCGCCACGTTCGTCGTGCGCTTCTGGCTGCCGCAACTCAATGCGCGCTTTACGGCACGGCGCGTGCTCGCGGTGTCGATGTATTTCGGCGCGCTCGTATTTATCGTGTTTCCGTTCGCGGGCAATGCATGGCTGATCGGTGCGCTGTCGTTCGGGATCGGCTTAGCGCTCGGCTGCGGCCAGCCGATCACGCTATTAATGGCCTACAACCGCTCGCCGCCCGGCCGCACCGGCGAAGTCACCGGAGTGCGCATGACGCTCAATCACTTTACGCATACGGTAGTGCCGGTGGTTGCCGGAGGACTCGGTGCGGCATTCGGCATGACGCCGGTGTTCGTGATGATCGCGTCGGTGCTGGGCGTTAGCGGCTACCTGAGCGCGACTGTCAGGCGGGCGGAGCCGCCACCGCCCGCCTGATGCAGTGCGGCGGCGCGGAAATCACATTTCTTCGCCGCTGTTGGAAATGCACCAGAAGTCGACGACCTCGGCGCTCTTGTCGCGCGGGCTGTGGCCGAAAGCGATTGCACCGCTGCCATGCAGCAGCATTTCTTCGCGTCTCAGCTTGAACTCCTGGCCGCTTTTCATGCACACGAAGGTGCCGTTCGAGCTCAAGTCGATCAGCACGAACTTGTCATTGCGCCGCTCGATATGCGCGTGGTTGCGCGACGCCATCGGGTCCTTCAGCGCAATACCATTGGTCGGTTGACGCCCGATGCTGACGGACGTGACGACCATCATTTCTTTACCGTGGTGATGCAGGCGCAGCCGCGCGATGCCGGCCTCGTCGAGCGCCGACTCGATACGTCCGGGGACCTGGGTGTGATCGATGCTGGTCTGCCACAGCACTTCGTAGACGATGACTGCTTCCTGCTTGCCCTTGACCGGCAGCGCGTCGAGGCGGCGCGTGGCGCTGCGCTGCGCCGCAGAGAGCCGCTCCACGGTTTCAGCGGTGCTGATGATCTGGCCGGCCAGCGCCAGTTGCGCCATGCGCGCGGCGATGTTCACGGTGTCGCCGAACACGTCGTCGTCGGTAACGAGCACCGGGCCGTGGTGCAGGCCGATGCGGATCGCGATCTTGCGCTCCTGCACAGCCTGTTTTTCCTGCACCCGGGCCTGCATTTCGCAGGCCGCGACGACCGCCGAATCCGCATCGAGGAACGCGCACAACGCGCCGTCGCCGATGGTCTTGATTACCCGCCCCCTGCTCTCGACCACGACGTCCTTGAAGACGTTCAGGTATTCGTGCACCTCGCGAAACGCGGCAGCGTCGCCGAGCGACTCGTAGAGCCGCACGCTGTCGCTGACATCGACGAACAGGATGGCAAGATTGGCGCTTTGTTCTGACATTTTGTCCGCTGTAATGGCGGTGCGTCCCCAGCCGCTCCGCCAACGGGACAAATAATACTACGGCATGCCGTCTTCCATCTAATGCAGTCCCTAGGCGCCCGCGGCGCTGCGTCCGGCGATGCGGCCGAAGACCGCGCCTGACATGAGACCGGTGCCGAGCGGATAGTTGTAATGGAAGAGCCCGCCGACCATTTCGCCGCACGTATACAGACCCGGCATCGGTTTCCAGTCGGTGCCCACGACCTGCGCGTCCTTGGTGATTTTGAGGCCGCCGAACGTGAACGTGATGCCGCCGGTGACGGGATAGGCGACGTACGGCGGCGTGTCGAGCTTTTGCGCCCAGTTCGTCTTGGCGGGCTCGATGCCCTCAGTGTGCAGGCCGTCGAGCGCGATTGGATTGAATTTGCCGTGGCCGGCCGCCGCGTTGTATTCGTTCAGCGTCTTCACGGCCTGCTTATGGTCGACTTTGAGCTGCTTGACGAGTCCCTCGAGCGTATCGGACTTGAACGGCACGCTGGTCGAGTAGCGCGGCTCCAGCATCTCGAGCACCTTGCTGTCGAAGATCTGGTAAATGAGGCTGCCCGGCTGCTTCAGGATCGCACCGCCGTACTTGGCATAGGTGTAAGAATTGAAGTCCGCGCCTTCGTCGACCCAGCGTTTGCCTTCCGTGTTGATCATGACGCCGTACGTATATGAAAGCCGGTTCGTCTTGTCGGTCATGTCGCGGCGGCCGTAATCGGGTGCTTCCGCGTTGATCGGTGTTGCATGGCAGCCGCCCCAGTGGCCCCACGGCATCGCGCCGATGTCCATCGCCATCTTGAGCCCGTCGCCGTAGTTGAAGTTGGAGCCGCGCACCTTCGCATGATCCCACGGATCGCCCAGATAGAGCCGGCGCCATGCCGGGTTGGTTTCGAAGCCGCCCGCCGCCAGCACCACCGCTTTCGCGTTGAGCGTCGCAATGCCGTCGGGACCGCGCGCGACCACGCCGTCGACGCGCCCGGATTCGCCTTGGGTCAGCCGGGTGGCACTCGTGTCGTAGCGGATTTCTATGCCCATCGCCTCCGCGGTCTCGAACCATGTCTTCGACAGGCCGACGCCCTCGTGGACGGTGCGCACGAGCGCGCCTTTGGGCCATTTGATCTTGCCGCCGATGCGCACGCCCATGACCGAATGGGCGAGCTCGAATTTCATGCGTCCTTTTTCCTGGATCCAGCATACGGTGTCGTACGATTCATCGATCAGGATCGTCGCCAGCTCCGGATCGCTGCGTCCGTTGGTGACGCGCATCAGATCCGCGCGAAAATCTTCCTTGGTATAGGGCTCGCAGCCCGCGTGAAAGCCCGGATATTTTTCCTCGGCGTCCGGCACGAAGCGGTCGAGCTCCTTGACGTCGTTGAAGTAGTGCCGAAAGATCGCGCCGCTGAAATGGGTGTTGCCCCCGCGCTGCGCCTTGGGTGCCTTCTCGAGCACCACGACGCGCTTTGCGCCATGCTCTTTGGCCGATACCGCCGCCGCGAACGCCGCGTTGCCCCCACCCACCACGATTACGTCGAAGTTGTTCATGGAACGATCCTTGGATTCAATTTGAAATTAAGCAGAATGTTTGCGGAAGCGGCGCGGAATGCCGAACAAAGTATTGATCGCGATGTCGAACTTTTGCGAGCAATCGTCGCGCCGGAAAGTGACATCGAGTATGCCGTCGCGCGCGCGCGAGTGTCAAGCCGGCGGGCGCCGCACTGACCGCGCATGACAAGGACGCGGGGCCAACTTACAATAGCCGCCCGAGCGCACGCGGTTATTGCCGCACGCATCTGCCGCACGTACCGTCGGAAGTGACGCCGTTTTCACCGAGGAGCATCCGCATGAATTTCGATCGCCGCGCCGTTGCCGCACCGACCCGTGAAATCGCGAACTGGATCGCCGCGCTGCGGTACGAAGATCTGCCGCCGCGCACGCGCGAAGTGGTGCATATCGCCATCCTCGATACCGTCGGCGCGGGTGTCTACGGTTATCAAACCCCGTGGGCGCAGAAACTCCTCGCGTGGGCGCGGCGCGGCGGCAACGCGTCTGACGCCACGGTCTGGGGCGATGCCGGGCCTTCATTGCGCGCCGCCGATGCCGCGCTCGTGAACGGCACGGCCGCCCACGCGTTCGAGCTCGACGACTACCACAACGCGAAACTGCATCCGGGCGCCGTCGTGGTATCCGCGGCGCTCGCCGTGGCGGAGCATCTCAACAGCAGCGGCACGCAACTCGTGACCGCGATCGCGGCCGGTTATGAAGTCATGATACGCACGAGCCTCGCGCTCAATCCGTCGGCAACGCGTCTGCGCGGGTGGCATTTGACCGGCGTGTGCGGCCCGTTCGGCGCCGCCGCTGCCTGCGCCTCGCTGATGAAGCTCGACAACGAACAATGCGCGTGGGCGCTCGGCCTCGCCGGCACGCAGGGCGCCGGATTGTGGGCGTTCAATGCGGACGGCACGATGAGCAAGCGACTGCACGCCGGCAAAGCGGCGCATTCGGGGGTGATGGCGGCCGAACTCGCGCAACTGGGCTTCAGCGGTCCGACGCAGATTTACGAATACAGCGACGGCGGCATCCTGAAAGCGTTTTCGGACGCTTCGGATCCCGCCCCGCTCACGCAGGACCTCGGCAGCGTTTACCACCTCGACAAAACGTCGATCAAGCCGTATTCATGCTGCGGCAGCACGCATTCGTATATCGACGCCGCGCTCGCGCTGCGCAAGAAATTCGGTTCCGCGTTGACCGCGCAAACGCCGGTTCGCGTGGGCACGAGTAAAGTCGTCGACGTGCAATGCGGTTTCGACTATGCGCCGTCTTCCGCGCTCAACGCACAGATGAGCTTGCGCTATGTGGTCGCCGCGGCGCTGCTCGACGGCCAGGTCTTGCCGGCGCAGTTTGCCGAGGCGCGCATGACCGATCCCGCGCTCGGCGCGTTCGCCAACAAGCTCGAACTCGTGCCCGACCCGGAGCTCGACAAGCTCTACCCGAAGGATTTCGCAGGCTGGGTCGCCGCCTCGCGCGACGGCAAGTGGGAGCGCGTCGACATCCTGAACCCGACCGGCTCGGTCCATTCACCGATCGACGCCCACGGCATCACGGAAAAATTCCGCGGCATCAATCCGCAACTGCCCGCCGACCAGATCGCGGCCGTCGCACTCGATATCGAGCATCACACGGTCCGCGAGCTGCTGGCGCTGCTACATACCTGAGTTGCACCGCGCCCGATTCAGACTACATTTCAAGGCGCATCCGCGCCCGCCTTACCCGGAGGAGCATCATGAACACCAGGCATCACTGCGTCACCATCACAGCGACCGTCGTCATCGCACTGGCGGCGGGTCACGCGTCGGCACAGAAAAAAGCCGAAGCCTATCCGACCAAGCCGATCCGCATGATCGTGCCGTTCGCGCCGGGCGGCGGCACCGACATCGTCGCGCGCGCGATGGCGCAAAAGCTCACCGAGTCGCTCGGCCAATCGGTAATCGTCGACAATCGCGCCGGCGCCGGCGGCACGATAGGCGCGGAAACCGCGGTGCGCTCGGTGCCTGATGGCTACACGCTCGCAATGGTATCGGGCAGTTATGCGGCAAACGCCGCGCTGTTCAAGCTGCCGTACGACCCTGTCAACGACGTTACCCCGATCTCGCTGATCGGCCAAACCGGGTTTTTGGTTTCACTGCATCCGAGCGTCGCGGCTAAAAACGTCAAGGAGTTTATCGCGCTCGCCAAGGCCAAGCCGGGCGGCATCAACTACGCTTCCACCGGCACCGGCGGCATCACGCATCTCGCTACCGAGCTTTTCGCCATCATGGCCGACGTCAAGATGACGCACATCCCCTACAAAGGCACCGGTCCCGCGCTGATCGATTTGCTGGGAGGGCAGGTCCAGATGATGGTCGGCGCCCTGCCCGCCATGGTGCCGCAGCACAAATCCGGCAAGGTGCGCGGCATCGCCGTGACCACCAGCAAACGCAACGGCGCGGTGCCGGACGTTCCGACCGTCGGCTGAAACGGTGCCGGGTTACGAAGCGATCCTGTGGTACGCGTTCTTCGGTCCCAGGAATCTGCCTAAGGATGTCGTCACCCTGCTGAACGGCGAGATCACCAAGGCAATCTCCACGCCGGAAATGAAGGACCGCATGGCGAGCGAAGGGCTCGATCCCGTCGGCGGGCCGCCTTCCCAGTTTGGTGAGGTGTTAAAGCGCGACGTGCCGAAGTGGACCAAGGTGGTCAAGGACGCCAACATCAAAACGATCCAGTAAACTGTCACAGCGAGACCCGCGAGAAACAATCTGATACAAAAAACCATTGTCATAGGTCAACTACGGCAAGGCAACCTACCGCCAGAGCACGACGCGCAAAAAGCGACGTAAGCAGCGGCTGCTTCGAATTGAAAAAAGCCCACCGTCCTCACCCCACCCCTCTCCAGCAAATGGAGAGGGGAGCAAAATGTTCCCTTCTCCCATTTGGGAGAAGGTCAGGGATGAGAGATCGTGGGCTCTTTTTCGCGCGTAGCCGTTCGATGAAGGCATCAGCCCGCATTATGTTTCCACTTCGCACGACTGATCCTGTAGAGACAGTGCCGGCGCAGCTCGCTGCCTTCCGGCAGCGCCGGATGATCGAAGTCTTCGGCGGTATCGACCATTCCAATTCTCTCCATCACCGCACGCGACGGTCGATTGACGAGACTGGTGAACGACACGATTTCCGGCAAACCGATGCGGTCGAAACCTGTGCGCAACGCGCCCTCTGCCGCCTCGGTCGCATAGCCTTGTCCCCAATGTTCTTTCGCCAGGCGCCAGCCTATCTCTACACAGGGCATGAACGGCAGTGTAAGGCGGCGCGGCACGGACAGTCCGACGAATCCGATGAAGGCGCCAGAGTCCATGCGCTCCACAGCCCAGTTGCTCCAGCCTCGCTCTGCCAACTCGGCCCGCCAGATATCTATTATTCGATTGCTGCCTTCCCGCGTTTCGACCCCGGCGAAATACTTCATGACGTCAGGATCGGCGTTCATCGCGGCAAACGGTTCACGATCCTCGTCGGTCCATTGCCGCAGGCGCAAGCGCGTCGTGTTGAATTCGATGGTCTCCGGCATGTTGCTTTGAGTAGCTCGTGTCAGCCCCGGCGTTCCTTAACACTCGACGGCAGCACCGCAAAGTCACTCGTTTGCGGGAGCGATCTCATCGCGTTAAGCAAAGCCGCCGGTGGTGCCACCAGCTTGCGAGCTGCCAGGTCCAGCCACCCGCCCGCGCTCTTAACTCTGGCGCAAAGCGTCCCGTCCAGGTGGAATATCTCGTTTTGAAGGAGGAACCGGCTGCCGTCGTCAGAGTGACCGGCCAACGCCAGGGTCACCGTGATTTCCTGCAATAGACCGACCTCTTTACGGTATTCAACCTCATCCTTCATGACGACCGGGCCCAGCCGGAGGCGCGAAAACTCGCCCACCGGAAAGCCGTTCTCCGCGAAGAACATCATGCGCACGTCGGCGGCCTTGTCGAGAAAGGCCGTGTTCTTCATGTGCGAGTTGAAGTCCATGTCGGCCCAGCTGGCGAATAGGGATTTCGAATAAATGTGAATTCTCCTCGATAGGGTGAGTGGTATTCGAGGCCGCTGGAGTTCAAGCCCAATGATGCAATGTTCTTCGTGCGCCAATTTTCCCGGCAACGGTCGCGGCTATTTGCTGCGACAAGGCTTTCCCTCATATTGATGCCGTTGAAGCACATATTTCTGGCCGTTCCAGCGCTCAACCGGAAAACAGAAGCCCGGTCCGCCGATTTCAATGTCCGGCCAGCCGCCGACTCCTTTGGTAGTGAGGAAAGTGAGAATTCCCGTGCCGTTTGTAATACGCTTCCAACTGCCATTAGCTTGCTTGCTGAGGAGGCTATAGCCGGCGCCGGTGTTTCCGTAGCAAGAGGTGCTGCCCTCGGTGAGGATCACCTCGGGGAGGCCGTCACCATTGACGTCGCGCACTTCCTCGACCGTCCCAGGCGTGTAGGAGGGCGACGGATCGTCGCAGGCTCGCCATTGCTTGCCCTTGAGCTTAAAGCCAGCAGCCTTGAACGCAGCAGCCTCGTCAGCCGGTGAAAGCTTCGCGGTCGCGGCGGGCACCGACGCGCAAAACAGTATCAGGGTAGCGCCTGCAAACAATTGGGTCGGGTTCATCGGGCACGCTCCTCTCTCGTAGAACGGTTTCGTAAAATTGGCTTCCCTTAACATTATTTTGATCATGCAGGACGCCTCAGGCAGCGAATACTTCGAAGAATCGAGATCGCCGCATAGGAGAGCCGTGGCGGGACTTCGGTCATATGGGCCTTTCGAAGGCTAGGGGTTCTACCAACAACTTGCTGAACGGCGGGCCAACGGTGGAAGGCACAGAACTCGCGGGCAACATGGCGCGGCACTCATGGCCCGTCCGCTCAACCGGAAGTTTGCTGCAGCTTTGATTCCATACCGAAGCACAGGTGATTACCGTCGATGTCGTCGATATCGAAGTCACGCATGCCGTACGGGTAGTTCTTGGGCTCATTCAGCGTTCTGGCGCCTCGCGATTTCAACTCTTGGTACAGCGCGTCCACGTCAGTGACGAAAACATACACGGCACCATGGCCCGGCTGTCGCTTCGTCTCGCTGGCCGCCTGGAGGTGGATGACCAGATCGTCTCGTTCAATTCCAGCGTAAAACGTCGGTTTGCCATACGTGAACTTGGTGTGAAACCCGAGCACATCACGGTAGTGCTCGACGCTTCGGAGAACATCCTGCACGACGAACACGGTTGCCGCGCCGCAGAGCGAGACCGCCGATGGATTTGTCATGGATTTCTCCTCTCTCTGTCAGGTACCCACGGATCCAGCTCGCGAGGATTGAATCAGGTCCGCAGCTTCCAGCGCTCGCCCTGCAGCCACACGCGGCCGTCGTGCTCAAGTTTCAGCAAATGCGCATACAGTGACCGGCGCGCCACTTGATGCAGCCGCGGCTCGACGTCCGCGTATACGATAGGCACCAGTTCATCGAGCGTCGCAGGATTGTGGATGTTGAATGCATCGACCACTTTCTGTTCCCGCGCGAGCCGATGCTCGATCAGGCGCTGCGCTTCCGCATGCGGCGTCTCGATCGGATGGCCGTGCCCGGGCGCGACGCGCGCGAGATCGAGTTCGAGCAGCGACTTCAGCGATTTCAAGTACGCGACCATGTCGCCGTCGGGCGGGTTGATCACGACCGTCGAGCCCTGCATGATGTGATCGCCGGTAAACAGCATTTTTTCGCGGTCGAGCAGGTAGCACAGGTGATTGGACGCATGGCCGGGCGTGTGTATTGCGCGCAACTTGAAGGGCCCGCAATCGAGCACGTCGTTATGCGCGAACACACGGTCGGGCGCAAATTCCTTGTCCTGGTTGTCGTGCTGGGGTGCCGCCATGCCGATGACTTCAGCGCCGGTCGCCTCCTTTAGAGCGCGCGCACCGGGCGAATGATCCTTGTGCGTGTGCGTGCACAGTATCCAGCGCAGCCGGTTGCCGACGGCGCCGAGCATCGCCTGCAGGTGCGAGTCGTCGTCCGGCCCCGGATCGATCAGCGCGAGCGCCTTCTTGCCGACGATATAAGCATTGGTCCCGGGACCTGTCATCATGCCGGGGTTGGGCGCCGTCAGGCGGCGCACCAGCGGGGAGACCTGCACTACTTCTCCGGGAACGATAGGACGTCTTTTTTCCATAAGTCAACTGGCTAGTTCATCGTATCCGGCGTCGCCCGGCAACAGCCGGCGGCCGTCCTTGCCGATGCGCGGCGCTATGGTCGGCACGTCCGGCAGCGCACGCATGCCGGCGAGCAGCGCGTCAGCTGTTGCGTATTCGGCGAACTGGCGGAGCGTGTGGATAGTCGGCGTCATCAGCTTGAACTTGCCGGTGCGATGGCGCTCGACTGCCTCGGGCGGGCTTATCCAGACGCTCTCGGTCATTTCTTCATTGTCGTGCACGGGCTCCTGTCCCGCCGGCGCATGCGCGACGAAAAACCGGGTGTCATAGCGGCGCGGCGAACCGCGCGGCGTGATCCAGTGCGCGAAGTACACGAGCGCGGCGACTTCGAGATTCAGGCCCGCATCGCGAAGCAGCGTATCGAATGCCAACTCGCCCGCCGCCACCGCTTTGCGATGCTGCGCGAGCTCAGTGGCCTGCTCGTGTGAAATGGGAACGCCATTTTCTCCGTGAGCGAGCAGCAGTCCCGATTCCTCGAACGATTCGCGGATTGCCGCCACCCAATAGGCGAGCCCGCCGGATTCCACTCCAAGCCGGCTGCTGGCTGCCTCATCGGTCAATCCCGTGCAATGCGCGTAAATGTCGGCGAGACCGTCGGCCGGATCGACCGAACCGCCGGGGAATAAATAACGGCCGGGCACGAATACCGACTGCATGTTGCGCTTCATCATCAGCACTTCGAGACCCTGTGCGCCGTCGCGCACGAGCGTGACGGTCGCGGCGGGGAGTGGCGTAAGCTCGGCCATTACGTTTCCGTCTTCAGCTATATTGCAATGAACGCCGAGTTTAGCCTGTTTGCCGACGCGGCTGCCATTACCAGCCCGTGCAGGCGATGCGGTCACCAAAGCGGAAACAGTTTCGCGCAGCGACGCCCGGCGCACGTTGATAGGGACGGACACCATACGGCGCATTGGGCCGGACACCGCGCCGGGCAGCAGCCTCTTGCGCCCGCTCGGCCTGCTGACGTGCCATTGTCGCCTGCCAGGCCGCCTCGTCGAGCTCGCGTTGCATCTGGTCGCGCTCGCGGGCTTGCTGGTCAGCCTGTTCGAATGCCACGCTCTGCTGCCGAATCCGCCGGTTCAGTTCCACAGCCTTGCCGCGCAATTCCTCTGCAACGGCTTCGCGCCGCCGGTTGAATTCACCGAAGGAAATTTTTTGGTCGTAGAGCTCCACCGCGGCCGCCATCACCTTGATGCTCGGCGTCGATGCCGAAGGTCTGCATGGGCGCACGATAAATTTCATTGCCGAATTTGACGTCGGCCTTCAGGCAGTCGGCGCGCGCGGCCGCCCACTCTGCGATCAGCGGGCGCTCCTTGTTGTTCGCAGTGGATGAGTCCGTAAGCATGGCAGGCTTGGCGTTCGCTGCCATGCCCAGCGACAACTTGCCTGCAATGAGCGCAAAGCGGGAATCTGCCGCCAACTTGTCGAGGCACGCAGCAAGCGACTCCGACTGCGCGGCGCAATGACCGTGCATCAAAAACAAGAGCGTCATCGCGAGCAGACGCATTTTTGCCGCCATGAGTAAACGTTTAATATACCAAAATCGCGCTACGCATTGCTTGCGAGTCTGCGGATGGGCGGGAAAAGTCGCTTACTGGCTTGCAGCAAATACGATCGGTTACCGTGGAAAAACGACGATCCATTCTTATCCTGGCCGCTTTGATTGTCGGCGTGGGACTCGCTGCACAGGGCCTGCAGACACTGGGGAACAGCCGCCTTGCGGCCAGCGTACGTTCGCAGGCCCATCAGAACGATATTTACATGGTGTCTTCGGTCACGTGCCCCTATTGCGCTCAGGCGCGAGCCTGGTTTACTGACAATGACATACCGTTCCGCGAATGTTTCATCGAGAGGGACGAAACCTGCGCGGCGCTTTACCGGACGCTCATGGGGCCAGGCACGCCGCTTTTAATCGTGCGCGGCAAAAAATTGGTCGGCTTCAATCCAAGGGCGATCGAGTCTGCTTTCCACTAGGGCTCCGACTTACATCTACATTAGCGTTTGTCTTACAAATCCCGAGTCGTCGAACATCGATTGCGTCGTCCCCGCGCACCGCCGTTCAGGTTGCTTGAAAAATGGTGCAATCGGACTATAGATTCGGCTCCATGGTCGGTATAGGCTATTAACAGCGTAGGCGGCCACCCGACGTATTCCATAATCATCAGGGGCGACACGACCGTATTCTGCCGCCAGAGACTGCCTGACCATCCTGCACGGCCCTGAAAGGAGACTACGTGAATACAAGATTACTTTCTCGTCTGATCGTTGCCGGTGCGCTATGCGCGCTGACCGGCTTTGCTGGCTCTGCCTACGCTGCTTTGGCCACTTTCGGCCCCACCCCCTACCTGAGCTTCGCCGACAGCCCGTTTGCCAGCGGCAGCTTCAGCTACTTTCACCTCGAGAACTTCGAAGATCACCTGCTAAACACGCCCGGAGTCAGCGCGGATGTCGGCGGCGTCACCAGCGTAGTGTTCGGGCCCACCATCCACGATTCCGTCGATGCCGATGACGGCATCATCGACGGCAGCGGGTTGTTGGGCGACTCGTATTTCACTGGCCCTGGCGCCGCCGGCATCAGGTTCACGTTCAGCGCCGCCATACTGGGCTCGCTGCCCACGAGCGCCGGCCTGGTCTGGACCGACGGCGGCTTCGGCACCTCGGTGACGTTCACCGTTTTCGGCGAAAATGGCCAGCAGGTTTTCACAACGACCTTGAGCGGCTTTGCCGACAACTCCAACAATGGCGAAACTGCGGAAGACCGCTTCTTCGGCGCCACCTACTCCGGCGGCATCTCGGCGATTTTTATGAGCAACGCCGGTGGCGGCATGGAGGTCGATCACCTGCAATATGGCGCCGCCGCCGCCGCAGCGGTGCCGGAACCCGAAACCTACGCGATGCTGCTGGCAGGTCTCGGCCTGCTCGGATTCGCGGCACGGCGCAGACAACACCAGCGCGCCTGATTCCCTTTCTGGCCTATCGAGTGCGAGCTTTCCGCATCATCGTCAGTCCTACACGTTGGCGTGTCATAGACCTACATACCGACGGGCAAGCGCATCTCTAAGATGACCACCAATGTGGCGGCAATAGGAAACAACAGACAGGGGAGTTTCTTTTTTTCGGGTGAACGAGTTTTCTAATCAGGAGACTACGATGAAGCACACACGTTTCAGTATGCGCACGGTCCTGCTCGGCTGCGTCTTGAGTGTAGCAACGTTATTTTCGACGACGACTTTTGCCGCCACGACTTGGACTGATTGGACCAGCGCGACCAACGGCGCCCCGGGGTCGGCCGCCGGGACGGTGAGCGGCGTGGGGGTCTCTTATTCGGGAGAAGTCATCGGCAGCGTCATCAACGGCACATCGGGCATTTGGGCTCCCAACAGCTCATTCATAGGCGGCACGGTAACCGCTTCTCCGAGCGTGGTCAACGATGACATTCGGTTGCAGGGTACTTTCGCGGGCCCGCAAACCATTACGTTTTCCACGCCGGTTGTCGATCCGGTCTTCGCCATATGGAGCTTGGGCCAGCCCGGTCTCGCCGCAAGTTTTGTTTTCAATGCGACGCCGACCTTGCAGGCCGGTGGTCCCAACGCCCAGTTCGGCGGCCAGTCGATCATCGTCAACGGCAATACGGTTAGCGGCAATGAAGGTAACGGCGTCGTTCAGTTCACCGGAACATTCAGCTCGCTGAGCTGGACCAACACTGTCGAATTCTTCTATGCCTTTACCGTGGGCCTGAACGGACCGGTCGGAGCAGTTCCCGAACCCGAAACCTACGCGATGCTGCTGGCAGGTCTCGGTCTGCTCGGATTCGCTGCACGGCGCAGACGGCACAAGCGCGCCTGATTCGCTTCTGTAGTCCGCACGCAAACCCCGCTTCGGCGGGGTTTTCTTTTTTGAGGATGCGACCGGGCTATTTTTCCGTCAGCAATTTCATCAACGCCGACGAGTCCATGCGGCCATGGCCCTTTTCCTGCAGCTTGCCGTAATACTGCTCGATAATCGCGGTGATCGGGCAGGAGCGCGCCGTTACGGCGCGCTTCGTCGAGACAAATCTGCAGGTCTTTGCGCATCCAGTCGGTCGCGAAACCAAAGTTAAATTTGTCGTCGATCATCGTCGGGCCGCGGTTTTCGAGCTGCCACGACTGCGCGGCGCCCTTCGAAATCACCTCGACCACTTTCTTCGCATCGAGACCGGCGCGCATCGCGAAGTTAAGTCCTTCGGCGAGCGACTGCACGAGCCCGGTAATCGTGATCTGGTTGACCATTTTCGTGAGCTGGCCCGCGCCCGCCGGCCCCATCAAGGTCACCGCGCGGCCGAAATGCGCCATCACCGGCTGCGCGGTCGCGAATGCCTGCGCGTCGCCGCCGACCATCACGGTCAGGATGCCCTTCTCCGCACCGGCCTGACCGCCCGATACGGGCGCGTCGAGGAATTGAAAGCCCGCGGCGCGCGCGGTTTGTTCCAGTTCACGCGCGACGTTGGCAGAGACCGTCGAATGATCCACGTAAATCGCGCCCTCGCGCACGCCGGCGAATGCGCCGTCGGCGCCGAGCGCGATCGCACGCAAGTCGTTGTCGTTGCCGACGCACGAAAATACGATATCGGCGCCTTCAGCCGCCTCGCGCGGTGTCGCGACGGCGCGCCCGCCATACTCCTTCACCCACTTGTCCGCCTTCGCGCGCGTGCGGTTGTAGACCGTGAGCTCATGCTTGGCCCGGGCGAGATGCCCCGCCATTGGGTAGCCCATCACCCCGAGACCTATCCATGCCAGCTTCATTGGTTCTCCGTCGTCCTTATTCCGTCACCCGACACCGCGAAATCTCTGCACCGAGACCCACCCTCACCCCGGCCCTCTCCCTGAGGGCGAGGGAGTATGAAGAAGCGACTCGTTTCCACTCGCGCCTAACCCAAAATGATGGGTACC
>CAWDSF010000017.1:0-64295 GCA_963804885.1 uncultured beta proteobacterium | reverse complement strand
CCGCGACGAAATGAGCAAGCAAACAATTTCACAAACGCTCGCGCAATTCGCGACCGGCCTCACGTGGGAGCAGATTCCTGGGCCGGTCCAGGATCGCGCGAAGCTTCTGCTGATCGACGCGGTCGGCGTTGCGTTCGCTTCGACGCAGTTCGATTTCGCGCAGCGCGCGCTCGCCGCGTTAAAGCACCTCGGCGCAGGAGATTCTCCTGTCATCGGCATGCCGGAGACGCTTGCCCTGCGCGATGCTGCGATGCTGAACGGCATGCTCATCCACGGCCTCGACTACGACGACACGTATCTGCCGGGCTCGGTGCATCTCACCGCGAGCTGCGTGCCGACGGTGCTCGGTGTGGCTGCCGCCAACGGCGCGAGCGGAGAAGAGCTCCTGGTTGCGCTGGCGCTCGGACTGGAAACGGCAGCGCGCCTCGGCTCCGCGGGAAGAGGCGGATTCCTGCGCGCGGGCTTTCACGCGACGAGCGTGTGCGGCACGTTCGGCGCCACGATGGCGGCGGGGCGGCTGATGAAGCTCGACGCTGCGCAACTCACGCTTGCCCAGGGTGCGGCGCTCAGCATGGCATCGGGCACGATGCAGCCGATGCAGGATGGCTCGTGGACGAAGCGCATGCATCCCGGCTGGGCTGCGGTGTCCGGCATTACCGCCGCTACGCTCGCGCGCGAGGGCTACATCGGGCCGAGCGAGGCGTATGAAGGACGCTTCGGTCTTTTTACGACGTTCCTCGGCGCGCACGCCAAGGACGCAGACCCGGCGAGTGTCTGCGAAGGCCTGGGCCAGCGTTGGGAGTTTCCGCGCGCGTCGTTGAAGCTGTTCCCGGCGTGTCACCAATCGCACGCGTTCTTCAACGCGGCGATCGGCATCGCGCGCGAGCACAAATTCAGCGTCGCCGACATCGACTCCATCCGCGTGCGCATCGCCGAGCCCGCGATTCCGCTCGTGTGCGAGCCGCTCGCCGCGAAACGCAGGCCCGATTCGAGTTACGCCGCGCAATTCAGCCTGCCGTATGGCATCGCCTGCTGCCTCACGCGCGGCGGCTTCGGCCTTGCCGAGCTCGAAAAGCCTTCATTCACCGACGCCGCGTTGGTCGCGCTCGCGCATAAAGTCGATTACGAAATCGATACGGACTCGGGCTTCCCGAAATTCCGCACGGGGGAAGTGATCGTCAATATGAAGAACGGACAGAAACTGGAGAAGCGCGAGCAGATCCTGCCGGACGAACCCGCGCCGGCCGCGGCGATACTCGACAAATTCACAGGCACGACGGCGCCCGCGATCCCGGCGGAGCGCGCTGCGCGTATTCGCGACATGCTGCTGGGGCTGGAAAGGCTGCCGGACGTCCGGGAACTCACAAGACTGCTGAGCAAAGCGTGACGTTTCAGCGATATTCGGGATAACGGAGTTCGCTCGATAGCAGGCGGTATCGGTTGCCGCAATATCTCGGAACTGAGCCGCGCATGCGTGGAGCATGTCGCAGTGCCGCATGTCTCGCTCACCATGTGACGACGGGTTGCGCCTCGCACCGTCAACCTTGACGCATTTGTAGGACTGAACGCGGACGGAACGATCATCCGTACGATTTGCGTTTGTAGGCCCCCCAAAGTGTTGGCGGGCCTGAAAAATGCCGTACGTTGTAGGACTATACCCGACGCAAATCGCGAATATCGCCGCATCCGATATGCCAAAGGGGTTCGGCATTTTTCCGAGAGGAAATCGGCGAAAATAACGGGCATTAGCAACGCAGGAGGTGTCCTACAAATTATTCAGAATGACGCTGACATTGGCGCGGCGATTTTCCTTTCAAAATGCTGTCGGCGTGGTTGGGGTTTCAGATTGCTAGCCGGTGTGATCTGGCCGCGGCATGCATAAAGGGGCTTGGACGTGCGATGTCAATGAGCGGATCGACTTCGACGGCGCAACTGCAATCATATTCCGCGAGCTCACCGGCGCCACACGCAAATATAATCGCAGACGAGCGGCAGAAAATCTCGCGCGATATCCACGACAGCGCGGTTCAACCTTATATCGGACTTAAGCTCGCGCTCGAAGCTTTGGCGCGCAAAGTCCCGCCCGACCATCCACTATACAAAGACATCGCGCGGCTGGTGGACATGACATCGATGGAGATTGCGGGACTGCGGCGATATGTCAAAGGGCTCAAGGGCCAGCCCAGGCCCGCGCGCGAAACGCTGGGATCAGTGTTGCGGGTTAATGTGGCCCGCTTTGCCGAGCTTTATGACCTCAAGATTAACGTTGAAGTCGGGGAGGAGGCCGAAGTCAGCGACGCGTTCGCCGACGACGTTGCCCATATATTGGGAGAAGCGTTGAGCAACATCCGCCGCCACACGAACGCTTCCTTCGCGCGCGTCAAATTATCGTGCGCCAGGCAGAAGCTGGTGCTGGAGATCGTCAATCCGCGAGACCGCGGAGTGGCACTGAACGTATTATTCAGGCCCCGATCCATTTCCGAACGCGCACTCGCTCTAGGCGGGCAGTGCAAGGTTGAAACCGGCTCCGGTCGTTATACGGTAGTCTCCATCGAGATACCGCTGAGGTCCTGAGCGGAGCGTTATGCAGCCCTGTGCAGTCAGCGCGATCAAGGTATTCCTCGTGGACGACCACCGTACCATCCTGTGGGGGTTGGAGCGCCTGATCGAATCCGCGGCACCCGGCATGGTAGTAGTAGGTCAGGCTACGAACCGGGCGGAATTGTTCGCACGCGTCCCCGGTGCCAATCCGGACGTAATCCTGCTGGATCTTGACCTCAATGGTGAGAAGGGCGTTGATTTTCTGGAGGAGTTGAACCGGCAGAGCGCGGCGCGTGTACTTGTGCTCACGGGGTCGAGCGATCCTTTTGAACATCAGCAGGCGATCATACATGGCGCACGCGGCGTGATTCATAAACAGGAACCCGCGAGCACTATCCTGCGCGCCATCGATAGGGTGCATAAAGGTGAAATCTGGCTGGACCGTCACTCTGTGGGCCATGTGCTGCAGGCGCTGGCGCGTGGCCAAAAGGGGGATCCAGAAGCGTCCAAAATAGCCGCGCTGACTCCGAAGGAACGGCATATCGTGGATTTGCTAATGCAGGAAAAAGGCGCGCGCAACAAAGTATTGGCAGACAAGCTGCACATGAGCGAGCACACCCTGCGCAATCACCTCACCGCCATCTACAGCAAGTTGCAGGTGGCCGGCCGCCTGGAATTGTATTTGTACGCGACGAGCCACCGCCTGATGCGAGCGCAGTAGCATCCGTGACCGGTTGCCGTGCGGCATGCGCAATCGTAATTATTGAGTAGAAGCGTCGCCGCATAACAGCGCCGACGTACATTTGGACCGCGGCGATCCTACGTCGCCCGTACGTCGATCAGTGCATGCGTTTGACGGGCGGCGATTTTTTTGCGGTTGCGCACGGCGTGAAACCGGGTGGATGTAAGAGGAGCCTGCAGCGACGCGCGCAGCGCCACCGGCATGGCAGCATCGCCGTTGATCAGGTCATGCCATGCAATTTCAAGCCCGTTGCGCTTTCCCTTGAGCACGAGCTTGAATCCCTGCGGACTGACCGTCAGTTTGTACTTTGCCTTGCCGACCGTGAGTTCGCGGCTTAACGCCGACTTGAGTTCCGTCATCATGCGCCTCCCAAATGAGTCGACTGCACGAGCCAAGATAGCTCACGGACTCGACGCTTACTGTCGGCACGCGGCCTCTTTGCATGGCGGACGCCTCCGGCACACTAATTGGACGCCACCCTAATCCGTAATGTGGTTTGCGGGCTCGCCTTAGCGCCCCCACGTCGCGAACATGGCTACTACCATGACGGCCATTACCGCCGTGGCCGCCCAGCCGAGGACCAAGCTTCGCCGCTTCACGACAAATGCGCCCATGATCTCCTTCTTCCGCGCCATCAGCATCATCACGATCATCACGGGCACCGCGACCACGCCGTTGATCACGGCGCTCCAGAAGAGGGCCTTGATCGGATCGATGGGCGTAAAGTTGATGCCTATGCCGAGCGCGGTCGCGAGAATGATGATGCCGTAGAAGCCGCGCGCTTTCGCGAGGTCGAGGCCCAGGCCGTTGCGCCAGCGAAACGCTTCCGCTATCCCGTAAGCCGCGGAGCCCGCAAGCACCGGCACTGCGAGCAGGCCGGTCCCGATGATGCCCGCCGAAAACAGCAGAAACGCGAAATCGCCGGCAATCGGCCGCAACGCCTGCGCCGCCTGGGAGGAGCTTTGGATATCAGTGATGCCGTGCAGATGCAGCGTCGTCACCGCCGTCAGCATGATGCAGAACGCGACCAGATTCGAGAACGCCATGCCGATATAAGTGTCGAGCTTGATTCGTTTCAATGCCGCGCGCGCCTGTTCGGGCGCCTCGACCAGCGGCTTTTCTCCGCGCGCCGCGCGCTGTTCCTCGACTTCCTGCGAGGCCTGCCAGAAAAAGAGATAAGGGCTGATCGTGGTGCCGAAAACCGCGACGACGGCGACGATGTATTCCGGCTTGAGCGACAGCCTGGGCAGTAACGTGCCAACCGCTACTTCACCCCACGGAATTTCTATTATGAACAGCGACGCCACATAGGCGAGCAGCGCGAGCGTCAGTGCCTTCAGTATCGGCGCATATCTGCGAAACGGGATGAACACCTGCAGCACGGCGGACAGGACACCGAACGCCGCGCCGTACCAGTGGGCATTGCCGCCGATCAACAGCTCGAGCGCTGCGCCCATCGCGCCGATATCGGCGGCGATGTTGATAGTGTTTGCCAGCAGCAGCAGCAGGACGACGCCGTACAGCACAGGACGCGGGTAATAGTGGCGGATGTTCGCGGCAAGCCCATGGCCGGTAACGCGTCCGATGCGCGCGCTCACGGTCTGGATGCCGACCATCAGCGGAAACGTCAACAGCGTCGTCCACAAAATGCTGTAGCCGAAGCCAGCGCCGACCTGCGAATAAGTGGCGATTCCGCTCGGGTCGTCGTCGGCGGCGCCCGTAATGAGGCCGGGGCCCAGGCGCGCCCACAACGACTGCGCAGGCTTTTTTGCCGACGCGGCGGCTGGCTTGGCCAACGGCGGTTTGGCCGAGGCCGCTGACCTGGCCGCGGCGGCTTGTTTGCGGGTGCGCGCGCGCTTGGATGGTCGACTCATGCGGCCGCTACAGCAGGTCGATCGTCGACGCGCGCACGATGATGCGGTCCTGGGAGAATTGTTTCTCGAGGCGACAGCGATATGTTTTCCACCACTGGCGGTCGAGCTGCGCGGTCATCACTTCAAAAATCACGATATCGTCGCGCACCATGCCCGATGCCTCTTCGCTGAGTCCTTCGGCCGGCGAGCGCCTGAACATCGTTATCCCGCCGAACGAGCGCGTGAGCAGAGTTTTCACGCGGTTCAGCTTGGCTGGCGCAAAGGGCCGTCCCGAATTGTCGTACAGGGGCAGCAGGAGCTGGACGAGGTACATGCGTAAGGCGCCGCATTCATCACGAGCCGCCCGGCCGCGCCGCCGGCAGCGGGTCGCCGCTTTTCGAATACGCGGGGGGCACGTAAAAATTCAGCGTACGCAGATCGCCGCGGCCGGTATTGCGAATCTCGTGCTCGTCGTCGCGCTCGATCAACAGCAGGGTGCCGGCTTTGAGTTCGTAGCGTTTGCCGTTGATCCGGGCGGTGCCGGTGCCCGCGATGACGAACAACCACTGATCGGCGCCGTGATGGCGGTTTTTCGCATCGCCTTCGGCGTCGCCCGGCGGCAGCACCATTTCCGCGGCTTGCGAACGGCGGTTGCCGAATACGACGCGAAAACCTTTTCCGAGCCTTAATTGTTTTCGTTTCACCGCAATACGCTCCTGACGACTACGCAAGGCTATAACGTGGCGGGCCAGGGTGGTATCGGAGAAGCGCTTTCGAGTTGTAAGAGCGCGCCTATTCCAGAGATGTCGAGTCGTTGCCGGCCGCTCAGCCGGCCGCCGCCTGGGCGTGCACCGAGCGCTGCGCGGCGGGGCCCGCCGGCTCGCGCAGTAAAGCAGTCACTCGCAGCAATTCAGCGACGCTCCACGCCTGCGCAATGCAGCCGCGCGGACGGTACGGGCTCTCGGCGTCGAAAATTTCGCCGATCGTCCCCATGCCGCCGGCGTTCAGGTGCGAGTAAAGCGCTTCGACGAGCCGTTTCCCGTCCCGCGGGCTGTCATGATGCACTTTGAGCCAGGCGTCCATGAACGCTCCGATCAACCACGGCCACACGGTGCCCTGGTGATACGCCGCATCGCGCGCGCGCAAATCGCCGTCGTATTGCGGCTTGTAATCGGGATGGCCGCGCGCCAGCGTGCGCAAGCCGACGGGAGTAAGCAACTCGCGCTGGACAACCTGCAGCACCGCGCGCCAGCGGCCGGGTTCCAGTACCGGATGAGCGAGTGAGATCGCGATCAGCTGGTTCGGCCGCAGCGCCGAATCGGTGCCGTGCTCGCCGTCGATTACATCGTAGAGGTAGCCGAGCGGTTCGCTCCAGAAGCGCGCGTTGAACGACACACACGCGCGTTGTGCGTGATTGTCGTACAGATCTGCGGCGGCGGGGTCCGTGCGGCGCAGCCATCCGGCGAAGAGCTTCAACGCGTTGTAGAAGAGCGCGTTGATCTCGACTGCTTTTCCGCGGCGCGGAGTGACCACCCAACCGTCGACTTTCGCATCCATCCACGTGAGCTGATAGCCGGCCTCGCCCTGCACGAGCAGCCCGTCGACGGGATCGACATGGATGCCGAAGCACGTGCCGCCCAGATGATGGTCGAGAATGTCTCGCAGCACCGGCAGCAACGCATCGAGCATCGCGTAATCTTTGGTCGCCTGGATATAGCGGTCGACTGCATGAAAGAACCAGAGCGTCGCATCGGCCGTGTGATAAAGCCCGGCGTTCTCGCCTTCCGGGAACAGATTGGGGATCAGGCCATCGCGCGTGTGGCCCGCGAACGTGCGCAGGATCGCGCCGGCTTCGTTGGCGCGGCCCGTCAGCAGGCACAGGCCTTCAAGGCTGATCATGGTGTCGCGGCCCCAGTCGGTAAACCACGGATAACCCGCGATCACGGTGCGCGCGTCGGCGCGGTCGTTCGTGCGCGTATGCGGCGCGATGATGAATTGATCGGCGGCCAAAATAAGTTGCGCAGCGGGCCCCTGGCGCAAAGTCGGATCGGCTTTATTCAGAAGCTCGCGCCGCCTGGCAAATTCACCAGGAATCAGCGCCGCGACATCGCCGGGATCGATCGGGCCCTCGACGCTGATCAGCACCGTGACGCTCTGGCCGGACCGCAGCGTGACCCGCAGGCAGCCCGGCGACGTAAGCCGGCCGACATGGTCATAGCCGCGGCCACGCTCGACGCGGTATAGCACGTTGTCGATCGCGCGCTCGTCGCGCGTGAAAGTTCCGCCGTTCGCGCTGAACACGAGATCGGGGAAAGCATCGTGCGTAATCCTGAAGCCGGCATCCAGGCTTGCGACCGCGAACTCGACTGACCCCGCCGTCACGCTCGCCTCGTGCGCGCGTATCTGGATGTACGGCCGCAATTCGAGTTCAATCGGAGCGTGGGCGGGCGTGGTCAACCGGTATTGTATGCACGTCGCATTGCGCAAATGCGGCATCGCGATGGTTTTTTCGATTGCGGTCGAGCCATGACGGTAACGCCAGACTGGCAGACCGCATTCAAGCCCGATTTCAGAAATCCACTCGCTGTCGGGGAGGCAGGTTTCGGTTGTGGTCTCGATGGCCGACAAGCGCACGCTGCCGCGCCGGCCCGTCAGGCGCTCGTCGATAAAAGGTACGAATACCGTGCGGCCATGCGGCGCCGGCAGCGCGGCGACAAGCGCTCCGTGATAGCGCCGCGTGCAGCCTCCGGATAGGCTGCCGGATGCGTACCCGCCGAGGCCGTTGGTTACCAGCCATTCGCGCTCCAGCAGATGTTCGAGTGGATTGCCGTGGCGCCAGCCGACGATGGCGGGTGTCGCGCTCATTCGCAAACCCGCGCGCCGAGCACGATCGCGCTGCGGCCATGAAAATTCAGCCCTTGCGCGCTAACGGCGGGCGGCGCGCCATTGCCCCCATACGCGAGCGCTTCGCTCGACCATAGCTCTTCCCACGCAGCGCCCGCGGGCGGGGCCAGCAGCGGCTCGGCGCATAGCGTTAGATGGAGGTCGAGCCCGAGATTGATCACGAGCAGTCTTTCCTCGATATCCGGTATGGCGAAGCGCAGCACGAACGCACGTGAATTAAGGACTGCGCCCTCGATGCACTCTGGACGTTGCGCCGCGAACGCGGGATCGCTTTTGCGCAAACGAATCAGGTCCTGATGAAATTTGAAATGGGCGTTTTCGGCGAGATCCGCATCGGTCAGCTTGCAGCGCTCGAATGTCGCCGCGTCTGCCGGCGACGGCGCGGCACGCTGCACGTCCGGATTCGCGAGCGACGGGAATTGCGCGATGAATTGCAGCCGCCCTTCGCGCGTAGCCGCCCCCAGTTCACCCGCGTGATCCGCAAAAAATTGAAACGGCGCCGCGCTGCCCGACTCCTGGCCCTGGAACAGCATCGGTGTCGCGGGGCCCAGCAGCAGGAGCGCCGTGAGCGCGCGCAGCTGGGCCGGCGCGCAAATCGTCGCGAGCCGGCGGCCGAAGCCGCCGTTGGCGACCTGGTCATGGTTTTCCAGATAGGCGATCAACGCGCCGCCCGGCAGGCTGGCCGCGCGCCGGCCTCGCGGTTTTTTCTGCCACGCGAAATACTGGCCCTGATAGAGAAAACCCGCGCGCACGAGGGAGACGAATTCCTGCGCGGTGCCGCGGTAACCGCTCATGTACGCTTCGTTATGAGCAGTCAGCGCAACCCGCGCCGCGTGATGAAAGTCGTCGTTCCACAGCGCGCAGATTCCGGCGCCGCCCGCCTGCGGCGGTTGCAGGAGGCGCGCATCCTGCGGTTCGTTTTCCGCCACGATCAGCAGCGGTTCTTCCGCCGCGGCGCGGGCCGCCTGCGTGACCTCCGCCAGTATATGCACCGGGGAGCGGTCAAATACTGATTGCGTCGCGTCCAGCCGCAAGCCGTCGAGCCGGAATTCACGGATCCAGTAGGCGGCGTTTTCGGTGAAGAACTCGCGCACGCCGGCGGCATGCGCGCCATCGAAATTAATGCTGTCGCCCCATTCGGTCGGTGTGTCGCGCGAAAAATAATTCGCGGCGAACATGCCGAGATAATTTCCGTCCGGGCCGAGATGGTTGTAGACGACGTCCAGGATTACGGCGAGTCCGTTTTCGTGCGCGGCATCCGCGAACGCACGCAGGTCGTCCGGCCGGCCGTACACCTGACAGGGCGCAAAAAGGTTGACCCCGTCGTAACCCCAGTTGAATCGTCCGGGAAATCCGTTGAGCGGCATCAGTTCGATGACGGTGACGCCCAAACGCGCCAGGCGTTCGAGCTTGCCGGCTGCCGCGCGGAGAGTGCCGGCTGACGTGTACGTGCCGATGTGCATCTCATAGATGACCTGACCGCGGCGCTGCGCACCGCGTCGCGGGTTGCGCCATTGATAGGTGTCGGGGCATATGACTTCTGACGGGCCGTGCGGGCCAAATGGCTGAAAGCGCGAGGCGGGGTCCGGGAATAACTCCGGGCTTTCGTCGAGGCGGAAGCGGTACAGCGTGCCGGGTCCGATAGAGCTGACGCTGGCGGAGAAGTAACCATTGCCTTCGTCATCGAGCGGCCAGCTGGCTTCCCCGATGACAACGTCAACGGCGCCGTGGTCGGGCGCCCATACGCGAAAATTCACGCACCCCGCGCCGCACTCCGCGCCGATGGGCATTTGGCGCGGCGTAGCAGCGCGCGCGAAGGTAGCGCCGCCGATTCGACGACGCGATTCGTCCGGGCCCGGCGTACGCGCGCGCGGAACGCTGCTCGATGTGTCATTCACCGCTGTCCGGATCCCGGTGCAAATCGAGTATCGCGCGTGCCGACATATCATTCAGCATCCGCCGGCCCTTGGCGGTCAGCGTGGGCCATTCGTGCGTGAGCTTGATCAAGCCCTGCTTTTCCAAGTGACGACCGCGCGAGCGAACCAGCCGATCCTGTATGGTCGCGCGGCGGGCGATTGCCCACAGGCATTCGATGTCGTCGGCGGTTAAGGCATCCTCCCTGGATTTGGCCTTCATGTTGGGCGGGGCGGCTATCTGCGATCGAACGCAGTAGAAGTGTTGGCGAACACCCTGCATGGGCTTTTCATTGCTTTATCCCTTCGTCAACCGACGAACCGCTCGATTCAATGTGCGGTTCTCGCGATGTCGAAATCGTACCGGCCCTGCAGGAAGGCCGGAATAGGACGCCACTGAAGCTGGTGTAGGTGAACTCTTACCTCGATGCTCGATGCCGCCATGGCTACCCGTGCAACGGCGCAATCAAACATTCAAATCGTGCGCGGACCCCACCACCGCAAGCCAAGTCCGAATACGGCGTCCAAGATCATCGTGATGACGATCGCAACGACATAGAGGATTACGAGCGCCGGAATGGCGGCAAGCGCCCACTCGACCATCAATACAACCATCGACCAGAAGTGCACTTTGATGTCGGTCACCACGACTTCCTGCCTTTCGCCGGCCATGGAATGCTCCTTCAATGCAGCGTCGTCGAATAGTTGCTCAACACGCCGAAACCCGCGAGAAACTCATCGACGTGCTCGACAGACGCGTCTTCCTGGATCGCGCCTATCATCGAGGTGCGAAAGCGATCTGCGACATCGCCGAGCAGGAATGTCCCGCGGCCGGCATTCTTGTCCATCACCTCATAGCCGCGGCCGAACAAATACTCGAGCACGTAGAAGTTCTCGCTGTTGTAAAGAACGTCCATGTCGACATCTCCCTCTCGCTGATTGAGTTCCACGGCTAAGCTGCCGGCGGCTCGTCGTTCGCTGGCCGCTGATTGGCGGCCGCGCCCAGATTCCAGCCGACTACGGCAATCGCTACTATCGTGACCAATTCGAGCGCGAGCCACGCGAAATCGACTTGCAGTGCCGCGGGTGCGGGGACCGCCGAAAAGAAGTGACCTGCATAAACCGTGAGCCCATTGCCGAGGACCATGCGGCTGGGCGGGAACATGAGATCCATCGCGATTGCAAACGTCGCCACTGCGACCACCGCTACCTGATACCAATCGACGTCCGGCAGGCGCTCCCACAAAGACCCCTTGAGCGGCGGGCGCATTTGTGTTTGATGGTACGAAATAGTGTGCATGTTTGCCTCCTCGTTCAGATGCCGACGCGATGTTCGTGTCGAGCGGGCCTGCGCATGACTTCCATCGTAAGCCACGCCCACGCTTCGTCTTCGCGCGCGGGATCGAAATGCCGTATGTGGGCGCGGACGAAATGGTTGGCGATGCGCGGGATGGCGGTCGCGACGCTGCTATCCGAAACCAGCGCGATTTTTTCGATCTTGCGATGATGATCGCGCACGAACTTGAGATGCGCGACCAGCGCGCCGAAATCATGCCAGCCCGGAAACTCGTGCGCCTTGACCATCACGCCGTGCAGGACGCCGTGACGATCGAGATAGTTGTCGACGTGATAAGCGAGTGTCGCAAAGTCGGCCGCTTCAAGCGGGCCATCCGGTTCCAATACCAGGATGCCGTCATCGAAGCGCAGGTCGTAATTGAGCATTGCGGCCTCCGCTTATCAGAACAGCGAGTCGTGCTCGAAGAGCCGCCAGCGCGCCGCCGGATCGTCGGGCGTGCGGTCAAGCGCATTGCGGACGGAAGGGCGAGTTGACGCCTTCGGCTGGGCAGCAGTCGTAGCGGCGTGCCGGCCATGAAATTTCCCGCGGGAAAACGTTGCGCGTGTGCGCAGCTTGCCAAATTTCATCATTGCTCCTCGTTACGCAGACATGGGGAGCTTCCGCAATCGCCGTGCCAGCGGATTATTTTGGATATGGAAACAGCGTGTTGCGTCGGCCTCTGGATACCATTGCCATGTGTGGCAACGTCGCTGTTCCCCGACGCTAGCTCGCCTGCTCATACTAAGCACGTGAGTTCAAAGGCTTTATGTTGTCGCTATGCCGCGACAGGCTACGCTCGTGCTGCGAAGGCATCGTGCAAAAACCACAATTCCGTGCAATTTTGCCCGCGGAATTTCCGATTCCGTGCCGTGCGAAGACGCTGGCGTCGGCAGGCTGCCGACAACGAGCTAAAGCCGATGCCGGATTTGAAAGTGGGACGAAGCCGACAGGGCGTCAGCGCTTCGGTGCTACGGGGAAACGCTCAGTGCGCGTTCTCGCTGCCGAACACCACCCACACGGTTTTGACGATGATGTAGAGATCGAGCCTTAGCGACCAGTTACGCAGGTATTCGAGGTCGTGATCGATGCGCCCCTTCATTTTCTCGAGCTTTTCGGTCTCACCGCGATAACCGTTGATCTGCGCCCAGCCCGTGATGCCCGGCGCGACCTTATGCCGCAGCATGTAGCCCTTGATCAGCTTGCGGTACATCTCGTTGTGCGCAACCGCGTGGGGGCGCGGGCCGACGATGCTCATGCGGCCCTGCAGCACGTTGAAAAACTGGGGCAGCTCGTCGAGTGAGGTCTTGCGCAGGAGGGCGCCGATCGGCGTCAGCCGCTCGTCATGTTTCTGCGCCTGCCTGATCTCGTCGCCGTCGTCCATTACGGTCATCGAGCGGAACTTGTACACGATAATCTCGCTGCCATCGAGGCCGTACCGCCGCTGGCGGAAGATAACCGGCCCGCGCGACGTCAGCTTCACGCACAGCGCGATGAAAAGCAGGAGCGGTGAGATCAGCGTGAGGATCAAGAGCGACAGCACGATATCGCTGCCGCGCTTGAACACCCAGTTCAACCCGGTGAACGGCGTTTCGCACACCGCGACGACGGGCATGCCGCCGACCGAGTCGACGCGGCCCTGTATGAGGTCCGTGACGAAAGTGTCTGGCGCGAAATAAATGGAGCTCGTGGTGTCGCGCAAACCATCGAGCAGCGTCAGGATGCGCTTCTGCGATGCCATCGGCAGCGACAGATAGATCACGTCGACGGGGTGCGTCTTCACGTAATTCGGCAAGTCCGTAATCGAGCCAAGCAGTGGATGCTCGTCGAAGTTCTTCAGCCGCTCGCGCGAGCGGTCATCGAAAAATCCCAATATGCGCACATTGGCATAAGCATCCCGCACCAGGCGGCGGGCGAGCTCGATACCCTGTTCGTTGATGCCCGCCAGCACCACGCAGCGCGCCGGGCCCTGCAGTTCGCGGATGGCGGGCGCGGCGGCTTTCAGCAGGAAGTGCGCGCCCAGCAGACTCGCGAGCGAGACCCACCACCAGGTCAGCAGTAACTGCGCATCGAAATCCCACAGATAGCGGCTTGCATAGCCAAACAGGAACAGCAATCCGGACAGTGTCGCCCAGCTAAGCACGATGCTGCGTATTGCGCGGCCGGTGGGCATGGTCAGCCGCGCCGGGCCGGGAAACGTCAGCGAAAACACGACCACGGACAAAATCACGTCCTGCGGCGTCAAGCGTCCTTCGATGGCGACCGCGACCGCCCATTGCGACAGCACCAGGATCAGCGGATCGAGGATGACCTCGATCACGTTGAGTATATGATCGCGCCCGACCGAAAACCGGCCCGGGTTGCGCAGCATGACGGGCATCGCATGTGGTGTCATTGAATGCGCCGTTGGAGGGAAGACCGATACAGATGAAAGTTGGAACTGACGTTGCCGCTGTTAGGGCGGCAGGCGTCAATTGGCGAAGATAGGACACGGTTGACGCTTGGACTTGGAATGGCACGCAGGCGCGTCCACGGCGGCGAATTACGCGCACAGACGGCGCTGGGCGGCCGGGCAAATTGGGCCGCCACTGGCCGGCCGGTCGCCGGTTACGTAATACATATGCTGCCACTCCTTTTTTTTCGCGGGCTTGCACGGCTGTTACCGCGCCATGCTGCGGCGCGATTGCCGGAATTGCATAACTTACAAATTCACGTCGGCCGTTAGACTAGCCTGCCCATGGCCACCGCTCTGTTCGATAACGTACAAAACACTTTTTCCGGCCATGTTTTCATAACCGTCGCGTCGAGCGGCAATTGTAAGCTCGATTCGCGCGCACTTCTGCCGCGGGCTATCCGCCGATGGGATCGGAACCGGGTGTTGCATTGCCGCAACGGGCGTGTGGATGTATGGTAGCTCAACCAATTTGACCGAATCAAACCGGGAGTCGTCGAAAAAATGCAGAAAGTCACCAAAGCTGTTTTTCCGGTCGCGGGGCTCGGCACGCGCTTCCTGCCCGCGACCAAGGCCAGCCCCAAGGAAATGATGCCGATCGTCGACATGCCGCTGATTCAGTTCGCGGTGGAGGAGGCCGTGGCGGCGGGCATCACCGACATGATTTTCGTCACCGGCCGCAGCAAGCGCGCGATCGAAGACCATTTCGACAAGGCGTACGAGCTTGAGACCGAACTCGACCTGCGCGGGAAGCACGACGTGCTTGCTTTGCTGCGCAACGTCACACCGCGGAACATCAACTGCATTTTCATCCGCCAGGCACAGGCGCTCGGTCTCGGCCACGCAGTGCTGTGCGCGAAGCCGATCATCGGCGAGGAGCCGTTCGCCGTGCTGCTCGCTGACGATCTCATCGACGGCGATCCGCCGGTCATGCGCCAGATGGTCGACGCGCACGCGTTTTACAATTGCTCGTTGCTCGGCGTGCAGGACGTGGCGCGCACCGACACGGCGAGCTATGGCATCGTGGCCTCGCGCCCGGTGGCAGATCGGCTCGAGCAGGTGAGCGCGATAGTTGAAAAGCCCGCGCCCGCGCAGGCGCCATCGACATTGGCGGTCGTCGGCCGATACGTGCTTACACCGCGTATTTTTCACTATCTCGAAAATGCGCGTCCCGGTTCCGGGGGCGAGATTCAATTGACGGATGGCATCGCGGCGCTGCTCCAGGAGCAGCAGGTGCTCGCGTTCCGCTACGAGGGCGTGCGCTACGACTGCGGATCGAAGCTCGGTTATCTGCAGGCGACCGTGGAGTTCGGATTGCGCCATTCGGAAGTGGGCGAGCAGTTTCGCGAATACCTGGCGGCGCGTAACACCGCGCCGGCCAAATCCGCAACCGTCGCGCCGCTAAGTCGATTGCGCGCTGACTCGCGCTGACGAATGCAAAAGCTCAGCGGTAACCGGTCGTCGAGTGCGGAAACTCGCTTTCGAGCAGAGTGCCCGGGCATGTAAGTGATGCGGGTACGCGCGGGGGCGGGTGGAATCACTTTTTCGATGCGCGGCGGAGGTTCGCGCCATTCGAGGTAGCGCGCGAGTACCGCCGGCACGTAATGCTGGGTTTCGCGAAACGGCGGTATGCGCTGCCCGTAGCGCAGCACCGCGGCCTCGCCCGCATTGTAGGCCGCGAGCACGAGTTCAAGCCGCTGATCGAACATCACCATGAGATCGCTGAGATAGAGCGTCCCCGCGCGCAGGTTGGCCGCGGGCGAGCGCGCGGCGTTGCGTATCCCGTAGCGCAGGGCGGTCGCGGGCAGCACCTGCATCAGGCCGAGCGCCCCCTTGGGCGAACGCGCGGCCGGGTTATAGCCGGATTCCACCGAGATCACGGCATGCACGAGCGCCGGATCGAGCGAGGCTTCGCGTGCCGCGCCCTCGATCAGCTTCGCGAACGGCATGCCGGCGAGCCGGGCGGACACGCCGGCATGCTGGCGCTGTTCGGGCGCGGCGGCCGGAACGGGCTCCGGCGCAGCCGGCCGCACTATTACATCGGGGCCGAGGCGGTAGGCGGAGAGGTCCAGCGCGGCGGGTGTTTCGGCGCGCGCGGGCAGAGCGGCGCCGATGGCAACCAAAAAGGCGAACGCTTTCAATTTGTCGGACAGTGCGGGTTTGAACATGACGGATCCGTGCAAAATATACAAAAAAGCCGGCGCACATTCTCCCCTGCGGAACCCGGCACTCGAATTTCGACCGTGCGCAATCTTCGAAGTTGCGTGTAACCGAGCACGCAAATCCCGACTGTGCACTCGTGTACCTGAGAGCTGCACACGCGCGGCGTGATGCCAATTGCGCTGTCCTACAGGATTTGCACGATTCGATGCGAACAGGACGCTTCCGGGCCGCAGCAGCAGCACGTTATGCCCGGTCATCACCCTGGAGCTCGAATGCCAGATCTTGGCGTGCCGGAAAAGCACGCAAATGCCGCAAGTTGCGCGGGTTTGAGATGCGCCGGCGTTCGCGCTAGACTCCGGTCACTTATAAAAATTGCAGCGGCTTGCCGCGCGTAGCTGGTTGCGCGGGTGTGGCCTCTCTCCAGGTAAATGACCGAAAAAAACCGCGGCTACCTCGACCTGCACGAGCATCTCGCAGCGCTCGACCAGCGGGGCCTGCTGCTGACCATTGACCGCGCCGTGGACAAGGACGCGGAGCTGCATCCGCTCGTGCGCTGGCAATTCGTCGGCGGCATCGAGGAGCACGAGCGCAAGGCTTTCCTGTTCACCAATGTCGTCGACGGCCGCGGCCGCAAGTATGCGTTTCCCGTGGTAGTCGGCGCGCTGGCGGGAAATCGGGAAATTTATTGCCTCGGCATGCGGTGCACGGCGGACGAAGTCCAGGCGCGGTGGGACCATGCGATTGCCCATCCGCTGGCGCCGAAAGCTAGTGACGACCGCCGCCTGCCAGGAGATCGTCATCGAAGGCGACGCGCTGCGCGGCGCGGGACGCGGCCTCGACAGCCTGCCGATTCCGATTTCCACGCCGGGATTCGACAGCGCGCCGACGCTCACCGCGACCAACGTCATCACGCGCGATCCGGAGACCGGCGTGCAGAACCACGGCACCTACCGCGCCGCGCTGAAAGCTTCCGACCGGCTGGTCGTGCGCATGGCGACCCGCGTGGGCGGCGCCGGCGGGTACCGGCACTACGTAAAGCACCAGCAGCGCGGCGATAAGACGATGCCGTGCGCGATCGTGCTCGGCGGCCCGCCGTGCGTGGCGTTCGTGGCGCCGCAGAAACTGCCGATCGATGTCGACGAAATCGGCGTCGCGGGCGCTCTGGCGGGCGCACCGATCAACATCGTGCGCGCGCGCACCGTCGATTTGATGGTGCCCGCGGAAGCCGAGATCGTGATCGAGGGCTGGCTCGACACCGAGAACGTCGAGCCCGAAGGGCCGTTCGGCGAATCGCACGGCCACGTCGCGCTCGAGGAGTTCAACATACCGATGCGGGTGACGGCGATCACGCATCGGAAGAACGCGATCGTCGCTTCGTACCTGAGCCAGGTCACGCCGAGCGAATCGAGCGCGATGAAGCGCGTTGCCTACGAGCCGATGTTTCTGTCGCACCTGCGCAACACGCTGGGCATCCGCGGCGTCAAGCGCGTGACTCTGCACGAGCGCATGACAGCGTTGCGGCGCATCTGCATCATCACGGTCGACAAAGGCATGCCGCGCACCGAAGTCTGGCGCGCGCTCTACGGCGCGACGTCATTGCGCGCGGATTGCGGCAAGATTTGCATCGCGGTCGACGAGGATATCGACCCCGACAATTCGGACGCGCTATTCTGGGCGATTGCGTTCCGCATGAACCCGGAGGCCGACTTGCAGGTGTTGCCGTACCGCAGCCCGGGGCACGGTCCCGAGCGCGAGCACGAAGCCGAGCGCGCAGACGCGACGCTGCTGATGGATGCGACGATGAAGGAGGAGTTGCCGCCGCTCGCTCTGCCGCGCCGGGAATATATGGAGCGCGCGCGCAAGCTGTGGGAGGAACTCGGCCTGCCGAAGCTGCGTCCGCAATCGCCGTGGTTCGGCGAGCCGCAGGGCGACTGGCTGCCGCAATGGGAAGCGGCGGCCAAACGCGCGGTGGCGGGGGATTATCTCGAAAATGGGCGCGTCTCGGAGACGCTGCAGCGCAAGGGGTTAAAACCGGAAACGAAGTTCCGGCCGGATCAGCCGGATTGAAAATCTAATTCGCGGGGAGCGCAACGTATGCCGGTCGGGCGAAGGTCGAAGGAGAACGCCGGTCCACGATACGCATTGGCAATGGTGTTGTTGTCGCTGTGCTTGTCGGACGGCGCGTGGGCGCAGGCGTTCCCGGCCCGCGCGGTGCGCGTGATCGTTCCGTATGCGCCAGGCGCCAATGCCGATCTCATCGCACGCATCGTGGCCCAGCGGGTCGCAGTGATCTGGGGCCAGCAGGTTATCCTTGATAATCGGCCCGGCGGCGCGACCAATATAGGCTCACTTCTGGCGGCGAAGTCGCCCGCCGACGGCCATACCCTGCTGCTCGCAGGACCCCCGAACGCGATCAATATCTCGCTGATGGGCAAGCTGCCCTACGACCTCATGACCGATTTCACACCGCTAGTGCTCGCCACGCGCGTCCCCAACGTCTTGTCGGTGCATCCGTCACTGCCGGCACGGTCGGTCACCGAACTGATCGCGCTGGCAAAGTCCCGACCGGGCCAATTGAGCTTCGCCTCGGGCGGCCTGGGCTCCGCGAACCAGATGGCGGGAGAACTCTTCAAGATCAATGCCAAAATCGACATCGTGCACGTGCCCTACAAAGGCAGCGCACCCGCAATCACCGATACGATCGGCGGCCAGGTTGAACTGCTCTTCGCGGGAATCTCGTCGCTCGTGCCGCACATCAAGAGCGGACGGCTGCGTGCGCTGGCCACCGGCAGCACGGCGCGTTTGCCCATGATTCCGGAAGTCGCCACCTTCATCGAACTTGGCTATCCCGAGATGACCACCAGCGTATGGTTCGGATTCATGGCACCCGCTGCCACGCCCCGGGCCATCGTGGCGAAGCTGAATGCCGATCTTGACGCCGTGCTGACCCGCCGGGATGTGCGCGAGCAATTGATCGCCGACGGCCAGGAACCCGGCGGCGGCACCGGCGAGGAATTCGATGCGTTTCTGAAGAGCGAAATCGCGAAGTACGCGAAAGTGATCAAGCTCGCGGGGATCAGGAAAGAATAACTACTGCGAACCCCGCACCATCGTGCGCGCGATCGCATCGTCGTATTCTGCCGTCACCATAATCTCGACCACGACAACCGCGCCGGCCCTGGTCTTTGCCACGGCGTCGCGCAATACGGGTTCCATGTCGCGGGCGCTCTTTACCGGGCCGATCGCGATTGCTCCCTGCGCGCGCGCCAATCCCGCGAGGTCGATGCCGGGATCGTCGATGCGCTGTCCGATCCAGCGATTCTCCACCGGCCTGCCGCGCAGCACTGCCATGCGTTCCTGGTGCATCTCGTCATTGAAAAACGAGCGGTTGTTGGCGACGACGATCAGCAGCGGAATTCTGCTGTGGGTGGCAGTCCAGAGCGCGCTTATGCCCATGATGAAATCGCCGTCACCGAGCACCGCGAGCGGCAGGCGGCCGGTGCCGCGCAGCGCGAGCGCGGCGCCGACAGTCAATCCGGGCCCTGCGCCGATGCCGCCACCACCGTCGCCGCCCAGATAGTCCAGCGGATGGTTGTAGCGTGTCATGTCCGCCGGCCAGCCAAGATTCAGGCGGATAAGGCAGGTTTCCTGCTCTGCGGCTATTGTGTTGATCGCGGCGGCCAGCTTGCGCACACCGATGACGTCGGCGGATGATGGCGCCGCCGCTGCGGATGCGCTGCCCGTATCCCGGGCGGCAGGCGTTTCGAATTTGCGCGCTGGCCGCGTCGCGCGCAATTCCGCGAGCAGCGCGGTGGCCGCGACATCCGGGTCGGTGAGCAGATTAAGGTCCACCGCCGGCAGCCCGAGGTGGTCCATGCTGAAGCCGTTATGGACCTGAACATCGACCGAGGCCTGGATGACCTTGGCGTTTACCGGTTCAGATTTCCACGCCTGCTTGAGCAAGCCGGCGAGATCGATCCAGTCGAGGCTCAAGATGACGTCTGAGCTGCGTACAGCGTCAATTACGAAATCGTTGACGAATTTAATCGGCGTGCCGGCGTGCAGAGGATGGTCGGATGGAAAGGCGGCGGCCGTTCGGAGGCTCGTCAATACGCGCGCACCGAGTACTTCAGCCAATGCGATGCGATTGTTCCAGGCTTCGACCGTTCGGCTGCCCCGTCCGGCGAGCAGCAGGGGGCGCTTTGCATTGCCGAGCAGCTTGGCCGCTTGGCGCAACGTGTCCGGAGCGGGATAGGCGGGTGCCGGCGCCATATACCGGGCGACATCCGGAACGGGCAACGGCTTGTCGAGCTTTTGCTCCTGCAACGCGGAATCGAATATCACGTACGTCGGTGCGCATGGCGTCGTTTGCGCGATCATCGACGCGCGCAGCATCGCTTCCGCTGTCGCGGCCAGCGACGCCGGCTGGTTGTCCCACTTGATGTAGGGGCGCACCAGAGCCGCCTGGTCGGTGCAGGTATGCATCCAATCAACCCAGGGACGGCGCGCGGCGGCATCCATCGGACCGTTGCCGCCATAGAGCAGCATCGGCACCCGCTCGCACCAGGCATTGAAGATTGCCATCGACGCGTGCAGCAGCCCCACGTTGCTATGGAGCACGACGCCCATCGGCTTGCCGGTGATTTTTGCGTAGCCATGGGCGATCGCAACCGCACTTTCCTCGTGCAGTGCAAGCAGCATGCGCGGACGGGTGTTGCCCAGATAGTTGACCAGACTGTCGTGCAGACCTCGAAAGCTCGCGCCCGGTGTCAGAGCGAGATAATCGAAGTTCAAGGCGCGCATCACGTCAGCAATGTGGTCGCTGCCCCATTGCGCGACGGCCGGTCCGCTCGTTACGGGATGGTCGATATCGATTCTAGATTCGTCCATACAAACGCCCTCGTGCGAATTGGTGCGACGATTCTACCAAGATGAGCGAGTGTCTATCAGTGTGCCGCATATTCAATGGCGTCTATCTTCATTCGCCTTTGATGCCTGCTGCTTTGACCACCTTCATCCAGCGCGCGACTTCGATCTTCATGATTGAGTCGAATTCCGCCGGCGTAGTGCCGACCGCTTCCGACGCTTCGACCGCGAGGATCGATTTCATGTCGGGCGAGTGAATCGCTTTCACCGCCTCCGCGTTGAGCCGCGAAATCACGGCTGCCGGTGTTCTCGCCGGTGCGAGCAGCCCTATCCACGACGAATAATCGTAATTTCTAACGCCGCTTTCCGCGAGGGTCGGCACGTCCGGCGCGGCAGTCGAACGCCTGGCAGTGGATACCGCAAGCGCGCGCAGGCGGCCGGTTTTGACGTGCGGCAAAGCGGTCGAGATCGTGGAGAAATTGACCTGCGTTTCGCCCGCGATCAATGCATTCACGTTGAGCGAACCGCCTTTGTATGGCACGTGCGTGAGCCGGATGCCGGTCATGTACATCAGGAGTTCCATCGAGAGGTGCGTGCCGGTCGCGATGCCACTCGAGCCGAAATTCAGCTGACCGGGCCGCGCTTTCGCGTAAGCGATGAACTCCGCGACCGAGTTGACCGGCAGCGAAGGGTGCGCCACCAGGATGTTCGGCAATGACGTGAGCTGGCTGATCGCGGCAAGATCGCGCACCGGGTCGAACGGAAGCTTGTAGAGACTCGGGCTCATGGTCACCGACGCGGCGACCGCGAGCAGCGTGTAGCCGTCGGGCGCCGCCTTGGCGACGAGATCGGTGCCGATCACGCTGCCGGCGCCGGGCCGGTTATCGACGACGACGGACTGGCCCAGCGCGTCGGCGAGCTTGCGCGCGAGCGGGCGCGCGACGAGGTCGGTCGAGCCGCCGGCGCTTTGGGGGACGATGATGCGCAGAGGGCGCGCGGGATAGTTCTGCGCAACCGCACTGTGCGCCGTGGCAAATGCGAGCGCGGCGAACAGCGCAGCGCGCGTCATTCGATGCGCGCGCCTGACCGCTTGACGACGTCCGCCCATTTGACGAGCTCCGCCTTGACGTATGCCGCGAATTGCTGGCGCGAGTTGCCGACCGGCACGATGCCGTCGTCGATCAGCCGCTGTTTCATGTCCGCGCTTTGTACGATCTTCACGACATGTGAATTCAGGAGGTTCAGGACATCTTCGGGTGTTCCCGCGGGCGCGAGCACACCGTACCACTGGCTCGACTCGTAACCTTTGAGCCCGGACTCCGCAACGGTCGGCAATTCGGCCATCGAAGCGAGGCGGGAGGTGCTCGTCACCGCGATGGCGCGCAAGCGTCCGGATTTCACGTGGGGGCCGGCGTTGATCGCGGGCAGAAACATGACCGGCGTTTCGCCGCTCAAGAGCCCTATCATCGCAGGGCCCGAGCCGCGATACGGGATGTGCACCATGCGCACGCCGGCCAGCGTGTTGAAAAGCTCGCCGGCGAGATGCGGCGTGCTGCCGCTGCCGGAGCCTGCGAAACCGACTGCGCCGGGTTTTGCTTTGGCGAGCGCGATCAGGTCCTTTACGGATTTGACCGGCAGCGAAGGATGCACGACCAGCACGTTGGGGCCGAGCGCCATCAGGCTGATCGGCTCGAAATCCCTGACTGCGTCGTACGGGACCTTTGCATAGAGGCTCGGATTGGTGACGAATCCGGCGCCGGTGAAGAGCAGCGTGTAACCGTCTTTCGGCGATTTGCCAACCGCTTCGGTCCCGATGTTGCCGTTGGCGCCGCCGCGATTTTCGATAACGAACGACTTGCCGAAGTTTTCGGTGAGTTTGGCGGTCAAGAGGCGGCCGGCGCTGTCGACGCCGCCGCCGGCAGGGAAGGGCACCACGACGCGCACGGGGCCGGCCGGATAATGCTGCGCTGATGCAGTGCCGGCATTGGCAACGGCGGCCACGATCAGCGCACAACGCCTGGTGAAGCCGGCAGCGGTCATCATCGCCTAGACCTTCAGCAGCTTTTTCAGCGCGCGCGCGATGTCCTGCGGGCATTCCACTGGCGTGATGTGGCGGCCATGCAAGATCGCCAACGTTGACTGGGGAATGGCCTTGTGCAGCGCCTCGGCCATGCTGACCGGCGTGGCGTAGTCTTCCGCGCCGACGACCACCGCCGTCGGCGCCTTGATCGACGGGAGCAGCGGACGCAGGTCTTCCGTGCCGAGCATTTCGCATGTGCCGTTCGTAGCAGCGCACGTCGTTCGCGAGAAATACCTTGGTGAGCGCGCTGGTGGTTTTTGTATTCGCGGTACGATACGCGTCGGTGAACCAGCGCACGAGCTGGAAGTCGATCAGCGCGCCCATGCCTTTGGCTTTTGCGGTCGCCGCGCGCTCGCGCCATTTCGCCGGCGCGTCGGCGCCGTACCACGCGGTCGTGTCGATCAGGCATGCACTGCGTGTGCGCTGCGGATATTTCGCCGCGAACGCTTGCGCGACGCAGCCGCCCATCGAGCAGCCGGCGACGGCTGCCGCCTGCCAGCCGACGTGGTCCATCAGCTGCGCAAGGTCGTCCGCAAACAGTTCGGCGGTATAAGGCATGTCGACCGCGCGAGCTCTGGCCGTGGCCGCGGCAGTCGTAAGCGAGGATGGCGGCGTACAGCGAGAGCTCGGATATCACGCCGTTCCAGATGCTGCGATCGAGCGCGAGCGAATGGATCAGCGCTACCCGCGGCGCGTATGAATTGGCGTGAGAGCGCAGCGTGTAAGCGATGTCGCAGCCGTCGCTGGTCGTAAACTTTCCGTCAGTGCCGCCGGGCATGCAGTCTCTCCGTTTTCTCTTTTACTTGAGCAGCTCGCTGCCACGCGGTCAAGAGTGCGCGCGCCGCGAACTCGACCGCCATTTCGCGCTTGTACGCAACCGAGCCGCGCACGTCGGCCATCGGCTGCGCCAGCGCGCGGACACCCTGGACAGAGCGGCGCACTAATGTCTTCGTCCAACGGCTGGCCGATCAGTTCGCGCGGCTCGACGATGATCGGTTTCCAGCTCACCGAACCGACGACGACGCGCGCATGCGTGCATTTCCCCGTGGCATCGACCGTAACCGCGGCGGCGGTGTTGACCGTCGGTATCTCGAGCACGTTGCGCGCCATGTATTTGAAGAACGACGAGCCGCTGCGCGGCGCCAGCGGATCGACTTCGATGCCGACCACCATTTCGTCCTTCGCGAGGCGTTTTTCGAAAAGATCGGGCAGCGTCGCGACGCGCCGACCGCCCGGCCCGGCAACTGTTACGCGACAATCCAAGCGCGAGCAGTGCGACGGGCAGATCGAAGCCGCCGATCAACGGCCCTATGCTGCCGCCGATGGTGATCATGCGGCGCAGGCGCACGATGCCGACCGCTTCGAGCGACTCGTCGATCGCCTGCCAGCCTTTGCGGATACGCATAGTCGTCGTACAGCGCCTGCAGCGGCACGGCGGCATTCGCTTTCAATACGCCGCGCGCGTCGAGCGACAATTCCCTGAGCTCGGGCACCCGCGTGACCGCGATCAGCCGCTTTGCCTGCGCAAACCCGGTGCGCTCGCGCCGGATCGCGTGCGACATGCCGCCCGGACACGATCGCGGCGTCGCCTTGCGCCAGCGCGGCGACGATCTCATCGACGCTCTGCGCAAATACGAAGTCGGCCGCAGGCGGTCGCGCGCCCGACGGCCTGCCCGGCCATCAAGCGCGTCCACACCGAGCCTTTGGGCGCCAGTGCCGGAGAGGCCGGTTCATCCGTAAACAATTCCGGGTGCAGCGCGCGATAGATTTTCTCCGCAGTGATCGGCATCTCGGTGATGCGCACGCCCACGGCGTCGGCGATCGCGTTGGCGATCGCGGCCGGCACCGCGTCGAGCCCGATTTCGCCGAGGCCTTTCGCGCCGTACGGGCCCGACGGCTCGTACGAGTCGGCGAACGCGACGTGTATCTTCGGCATCATCGCCGCCGACGGCAATCGGATAGTCCTTGAGATTCGGGTCGGTCGGCACGCCGTTGTGCCAGTCGAAATATTCGGTGACCGCGAGCCCGAGACCCTGCGTGACGGCGCCCGTGACCTGGCCCTCGGCGGCAGCGGGGTGGATCACGGTGCCGCAATCGACCGCGGCAGGCGATCTCGAGCACCGTCACTTTGCCGGTGCCGCGATCGACTTCGACTTCGGCGGCCTGCGCCGCGAAGTTGTACGCACCCGACTCGTTGCCGTAGCGGCTGTGATCGGGAAACTCGGAAGGATTGTCGAAATTGCCGACGCCGATGATCGGCTGGCCGTTCGGCTGGTAGATATGCGCGCGCACGACGGCGCGCGACCGGCTTGAAATCGGTTTCGCGTCCGCGCCGCGGTCCGATCTCGCCATTGAGCACGGTCAGCTCTTCCGGCGGCAAGTTGAATTGCGCGCGATGCGGCGTCGAGCAACTGTTTCAACGCGGCCGCGGCGGCGCGCTTGACCGCATTGCCGGCGACGTAAGTGACGCGGCTTGCGAGCGCGCCGAGTGCGTACGGCTGAACGTCAGTGTCGGGGCGCGTGATATCGACGTCGTCGTACGGCAAGTCCGAGTTCTTCAGCCGCGATCTGCCGCAGCACCGTCAGCGTGCCCTGGCCGATTTCGCCTTCGCCGGTGATGATGGTCGCGCGGCCGTCGTCGTTGATGCGCACGATCGCGGAACTGCCGTCCCAGTCGCCGAAGCTGCGGCGGCCGTTCACGTGCACGCTGCAGCCGATGCCGAGCCCGCGATCGGGCGTGCGCTTTGCGCGTTTCTCTTTCCAGCCGATCATGTGTGCGGATTTGTCGATGCACTGCTTCAGCTCGCAGCTCGTGATCTTGTGATTGTGCGGCGACACATCGCCGGGCTCGACCGCGTTGAGCCGCAGGAGATCGACCACGTCGATGCCGAGCTTCTCGGCGGCGAGATCCCAGCATTGCTCGACGGCCCAGTCCGCGGAAGGGTTGCCGAAACCGCGAAACGCGCCCGTCGGCACGAGGTTCGTGTAGACGAGCGTCGAATCGGCGCGCGCGCAGGGATACTTGTAGAGCGCGTCGTGGCGCACCGTCGCCGCGCCGAGTATGGCCTGCGACTTGCCGGTGTAGGCGCCGTTGTCGGCGAGCATCTTGATTTCTTTGGCTTTGATACGGCCGTCGCGCGAAAAGCCGAGCCGCACCCAGTAGCGCATCGGCATGCGCGGGTGGCTCGCGAGGAACTCTTCTTCGCGCGTGTGGATGAGCTTGACCGGCTTGCCGGATTTCTTCGCGAGCAGCGCGCAGATCACGGACGCGTTGTCGTCGCCCGACTTGCCGCCGAAACCGCCGCCGACTTCGGTCTGCACGACGCGCACCTTGCTTTCCGGCAACCCGAGCGCGATCGCGTAGCGCCCGCGCGCGAGAAACGGCGTCTGCGTATTGCACCACAGCGACACACGGTCGCCGGTCCATTGCGCGACGCAGCCGATCGTCTCGAGCGACGTGTGCCACTGGCGCGCGCTTTGCCATGTGCCTTCGACGATCACGTCGCTCGCCTTGAAGCCGGCGTCGACGTCGCCGCGCTCGAACGCGAACTGGTGCGCGACATTGCCTTCCGCATCGTCGTGCACGCGCGGCGCGCCGGGCGCGAGCGCCTCGTCGAGCGACAGCACGGCGGGCAGCACTTCGTATTCGACCTTGATCAGGTCGATCGCCGCGCGTGCGGTCTGCGGGTCGCGCGCCGCTACGGCCGCGACCTCGTCGCCGACGTAACGCACCTTGTCGATCGCGAGCGGATAGAGGTCGGGCCGGAAGCAGCCCCATTTTTTGCGCGCCGTGTCGGCGCCGGTGACGACCGCCTTGACGCCCGGCAGAGCCGCCGCGGCGGTGATGTCGATGCTGAGCAGTGCGCGCGTGCGGATGCGGGCTGCGCAGCACGGCCGCGTGGAGCATGCCCGGCATGTGCAGGTCCGCGACGTATTGCGCGGCGCCGGTAACCTTGGGAATCGCGTCGGTGCGCGGCACATCTCTTGCCGACGACCAGCAAGCTGCCGGCGGGACGCAGGTTTGGGTCGCGCTGGTTCATGCGCGCTGCTTTTTGCGCGAGCGCGACCGCTTCGTGATACGCGGCCTCGATGCGGACGTAGCCGGTGCAGCGGCAATAGACGCTTTCGACGCTGGTGCGGATCTCGGTCGTCCGTGGGTGTCGGCGTTTTTGCGAGCAGCGCGCACGCCGCCATCACGTGGCCCGGCGTGCAGATTCCGCATTGCAGTGCCGCCGCGTTGATAAACGCCTGCTGGACTACATGCAGCGACGCGGCGCCGGCGAGCCCTTCGACCGTGCGCACATCGGCGCCGTCGACGAGCGCCGCCAGCTGCAGGCAGGACGCGACGGGCAGGCCATCGACGATCACGGTGCAGGTGCCGCACGCGCCGATGCCGCAGCCGTGCTTGGTGCCGGTCAACTGCAGGTCTTCGCGCAACACGTCGACGAGCAGGCGGTCGCCGCTCGTAAAGTGCGTTGTGACCGGTTCGCCGTTGAGCGTAAATTTTATTTGCACGTCGAAATTTTCTCGCGATCGGTGGCCGGATTATAAGGCATCGCACGCACAACGCTTTCTGCCGGCAGACATCCGCTTATAATCGGCTCTCTTAGCTAACACTAGAGGAAGTTCCGCATGACCGCGGCTACCACGCACCAGGGCGCCTTGCTCGACGCCGATACGCCCGACACCATCCGAATGACGCCTGAGGCTGCCGGCGAGCTTGCCGTCAGCGCACTGAAGCGCGTCGGCTTTACGGACGAAGACGCCAGAATCATCGCGGACCAGCTGGTTGACAACGCGCTGTGCGGTTACCGGTTTGCGAGTCTGCCGCGCATTCTGGCGATTGCCGGCAACAACAAGACGCAGAACGAGCGCCGGCCGATCAAAGTCGTGCATGAGACGCCGCTGTCGGCGCTGATCGACGGCGGCAACAATCTCGGCTATGTGTCGGTGTATAAGGCGACCGAGGTCGCAATCAATAAAGCGCGTGACCGCGGCTTTGCGATGGTCGGCGTGTACGACAGCTATTACAGCGGCCGCAGCGCCTATTTCATGGAAATGATCGCGAAGGCGGGGTTCGTCGGCATTCATGCGGCAAGCACGCGGCCGCATGTTCTGCCGGTCGGAGGCATCAAGCCGATATTCGGCACCAATCCGCTGTGCATCGGTTTCCCGTCGTCGAAGGGGCCGGTCATTTATGACATCGGAACTGCATCCATCATGGTCGGGGAAGTGCAATTGTTCGCGCACATCGGCCAGGAACTGCCCGAAGGCATTGCGTTCGACGAACACGGCAACCCGACGCGCGACCCCAATGCGGCATTGCGCGGCGGCTGGGTGCCGTTTGGTGGCCACAAGGGTTACGGCTTGTCGTTTGCAGTACAGGCACTTGGACTACTCGCCGGCGCTGGCCTCGCGCAGAGCAAAGTCAAGGACTACGGTTTTCTGCTGCTCGTCATCGATCCCAAGCTGACGCTGCCCGGCGGCGAATTCCCCGATCACATGGCGGAACTCGTCGACAAGATCAAGGCGACGCCGCGGCGTCCCGGCGTCGACGAAATCCGCGTGCCGTCCGAGCGCTCGTTTCGAGAACGCGAGCGCCGGCGGATCGAAGGGTTGGTCTTCGACCGCAAAGTCGTCGATTCGCTCAACGCGCTGTGACCGTCGCGTCATTCGCTCGCCTCGCGCTGGCAGGACTCGCATGGTGCGCGTCTATGCTCGCGCAATCCGGCCATCTGCACGCCGCGTCGATCGCGCCCGATTCCGACGTGGCCGTTTTCATCGAGCAATTCGCCGCCGAGCATAATTTCGACCGGCGCAAGCTCGAACGCTGGTTCGGCCAGGCGCGCGTGCAGCACGGCATATTGAAAGCTATCGCGAACCCGACGACCGCGCAGCCATGGCATGTGTTTCGCGCGAGCCATGTGAATCCCGCGCGCATCAACGGCGGCCTTGCCTATTGGCAGCGCTATGCCGGTGTGCTCGCGAAGGTTGCCGCGGAAACGGGAGTCCCTGAGGAATTGCTGGTGGCGACGGTGGGCGTCGAGTCGTTTTACGGCCGTGTGATCGGCACGAGCAAGGTTTTCGATGCGCTGTATACGCTGGCCTTTAACTATCCGCCGCGCGCCGAGCGCTTTCGCGGCGAGCTCGCCGAATTTCTGCTGCTTACGCGCGAGCTGCAATACCGACCCGCTGCAAATCAAGGGCTCGTATGCGGGTGCGCTCGGAGTTGCCGCAGTTTCTGCCGAGCAGTTATCGCCGCTATGCGGTCGACTTCGACGGCGACGGCAAGCGGGATTTATGGAACCACGCAGGACGCCATCGGCAGCATCGCGAATTATTACAAGAACCTACGGCTGGCTGCCGGGCGAGCCGGTATTGGCGCAGATCGAGCAGTCGGACCGACCCGATCAGTGACGAGTTCAAGGCGCTGGTCGAGCGCGGCATCAATCCGCAGACGACGGTGGCGGCGATCAAGCGCGCCGGCGGCTCGCCCGCTTATATCGTCGCCGATGACATGAAGGCAGCGGTGTTCGCGGCCGAAACCGACGCCGGCACGCGCCACTGGATCGGCTTCAACAATTTTTACGTGATCACGCGCTACAACCGCAGCGTGAATTACGCGCTGGCGGTCTACGAGCTCGCGCAGGAATTGCGCGGATTGCGGACGGCGCAGCGCGCGGAATAGCGCGACGTCCCGCTGTCAGCGGCGGAACGCCACGAGGTGATCGATTTCGAGGCGGATGCCGATTTTCTCGCCGATCGCGTGATTGTGATGGCTCGGCACCAGCGACAGCACGCGGCCGCCCGCGGGGAGCTGCAGGGTATAGAGGAACTCCGCGCCGCGAAATGCCTTGTGCAGCACTTCCGCCCGCAGCGTGCCGGCATCGTCGTGCAGTATGTCGTCGGGGCGCAGCAGCACGTCGACGGCGGCGCCGCGCGGCCATTCAGCCGGAATCTTCGCCTGGAACGTGCCCAGCTCGAGCTGCACGAGCTGGTCGCTGACCACGGTGCCGGGCAGCAGCGTTCCCTGGCCGACAAAATCCGCGACGAGCCGGGTGGCGGGCTCGTGATAGAGATCGTAGGGCGCATCCCACTGCTCGAGTTTGCCGCCGGCCATGATGCCGATCATGTCGGCGATGTTGAACGCTTCATGCTGGTCGTGGGTGACGAGTATGGCGGTGGCATGCTGATGCTTCAGGATGCCGCGCACCTCGACGCTCAGGCGCTCGCGCATTTCCACGTCGAGATTGGAGAACGGCTCGTCGAACAGCAGCAGTTCCGGCTGCGGCGCGAGCGCGCGCGCGAGCGCGACGCGCTGCTGCTGTCCGCCGGACAGTTCGTGCGGGAATTTTTTGCCGGCGCCGGCGAGTCCGACCGTCTCGAGCAGCTCGGCGACGCGGCGCGCGCGATGTCCGGCGTCCGCATCGTGCAGGCCGAACGCGATATTGGCGGCGACGTCCAGGTGAGGGAACAGCGCGTAATCCTGGAACACCATGCCGACGCGGCGCTGCTCGGTCGGCACGCTGTAATTGCGGCCGCTGACCAGCCTGCCGTTGAGCCGGATCTCGCCGCCCGCAACCGGCTCGAAGCCGGCGATGCAGCGGAGCACCGTGGTTTTGCCGCAGCCGCTCGCGCCGAGCAGGCAGCCGATGTCGCCGCGCTGCAACGCAAACGAAATGCCGTTCAGCACCGCGGTCTTCCCGTATGCCTGCGTCACGCCGTCGAGCGCAATTACGGCATCGCGCGGCGGCGCGGATTCACGGCTGTCGATGTTCATGTGCGGGCATTATAACGACGTAGCGACGGCGCGCGTTCTTTGCCCGCAGGAGACGGCTTTGCTACACTGCGCACCGCCATGGCGAGGTCGGCAAAATCAAAATGAATAAGCGCACATGAGCGCTGCGATCGGAGTCCCGGCGGCGCGACCGGCACGCCTTGGCCAGCGCTGGCGCTACGCCGGCGCGCTGCCGGTACTGACGACGCTGATCGCGATTCTGCTGGCCGTGCCCGTCGTCGTCGTGCTGGCGAACGTGCTGGCGCCGGGGCAGGGGACCTGGGCGCACCTCGCGGCCACCGTGCTGCCCGAATACGTCGCGAATACGTTGTGGCTGCTTGCCGGGGTCAGCGTGATGGTCGTGTTCGGCGGCGTGTCCACGGCGTGGCTCGTCGACGACGTGCCGCTTTCCCGGCCAGCGCTGGTTCGAATGGACGCTGATACTCCCGCTCGCGATGCCGGCCTACATCATGGCGTACGCGTATACGGATCTGCTGCAGTTCACCGGCCCGGTGCAGACCTGGCTGCGCGCGGTGACGCGGATGGCGCGCGCATGAATACTGGTTCCCGGAGATCCGCTCGGTCGGCGGCGCCATCGTCATGCTCGGACTCGTGCTCTATCCGTACGTTTACCTGGTGGTGCGCGCGGCGTTCCTCGAGCAGTCGGTCGGCATCCTCGAAGTCGGCCGCACGCTGGGCTACGGGCCGTGGCGCAGTTTCTTCCGGATCGCGTTGCCGCTGGTGCGCCCGGCTATCGTTGCCGGCACGACGCTGGCGCTGATGGAGACGCTCGCCGATTTCGGCACCGTGTCGTACTTTGCCGTGCCGACGTTCACCACCGGCATCTATCGCGCGTGGCTGTCGATGGGCGACCGCGTCGCGGCGGCGCAGTTATCGGCGTTGCTGCTCGGCTTCGTCGTGCTCGTGCTGTTGCTCGAGCGCTGGAGCCGCGGGCGCGCGCGCTATTACAACGCCGCGCGCGACGCCGCCGCGATGCGCGTACTCGGCTGAGCGGAATTGCCGCGTGGACCGCGACGACGATATGCAGCGTGCCGCTGCTGCTGGGCTTTCTGCTGCCCGCGGGCTTGTTGCTGCGAATGGCGGTGACCGATGGCGACGCGCATTTCGGCGCCCGTTTCGTCACGCTGACGCTCAACAGCTTCACGCTTGCCGGCGTGACCGCGATTGCTCGCGGTCGTGCTCGCGCTGATAATGGCGTACGCAATGCGGCTGCGGCCGCGGACCTGTAGTGCAGGCGGCCAACCGGATTGCGGGGCTCGGCTACGCCGTTCCCGGCGCGGTCATCGCGATTGGCATCCTGGTGCCGGTCGCGCGTCTCGACAATGCAATCGACGCCTGGATGCGCGCGCATTTCGACGTCAGCACCGGATTGCTGCTGACCGGCAGCATTGCCGCGCTGGTCTATGCCTATCTCGTGCGGTTTCTTACCGTCGCGCTGCAGACGGTGGAGGCGGGGCTCACCAAGATCACGCCGAGCATGGACGAAGCGGCGCGCTCGCTGGGCGTTGGCCCCGTCGGCACTCTGGTCAGGGTGCACGGGCCGCTGATGCGCGGCAGTCTCGCTGACCGCCGCGTTACTCGTGTTCGTGGACGTGATGAAAGAGCTGCCGGCCACGTTCGTGATGCGGCCGTTCAATTTCGACACGCTCGCCGTACATGCCTACAACCTCGCGGCCGACGAGCGGCTCGCCGAAGCGTCGACGTCCGCGCTGGCGATCGTCGCAGTGAGCCTGGTGCCGCTGATCGTATTGTCGCGGCGCATCGCCCGGGCGGGCGCCACCCGCGTGCAGGACGACGGGCGCATAGGCGTCGCGCCCGCGTAACCTTGCAAGACGATGCGAACCCGCTATTTGTAGCCGACGCGGTCGAATATCTTTTGCGCGTTCGGCTGGTTCTTGCCGATCGCCGCGATGTTCAGCGTTTCGGCTTTGAACGTGCCCATCGCTTTTAACGCCGGGTTGTTGGTCGCGACGTTCGGCACCACCGGCCATTCGTTGTTGCCGTCGGCGAAGTAAACCTGCGCTTCGTTGCTGGCGAGATACTCGAGAAACTTGACCGCGGCTTCCTTGTGCGGCGCGTGCTTTAGCATGCCGCCGCCCGAGATGTTGAAATGCGTGCCGCGCCCCGCCTGGTTGGGAAACACCACGCCGAGTTTCTCCGCCACCTGCCGCTCGTCCGCCTTGTCCGAGCGCAGGAGCCGCGCGAAATAATAAGTGTTGCTGACCGCGATGTCGCATTCACCCGCGGCCGCGGCCTTCAACTGGTCCGTATCGCCGCCTTTGGGCGGCCGCGCGAGGTTGCTGGCGACGCCTTTAGCCCAGGCCTCGGATTTTTCTTCGCCCAGCGCGCCCATGATCGAACCCATCAGCGACAGGTTGTAGACATGGCTGCCCGAGCGCGTGCAGATGCGGCCTTTGTATTTGGGGTCGGCGAGATCTTCGTAGTTCGCGATTTCGCCCGGCTTGATCGTGCTTTTGTTGTAAACGATGATGCGCGCGCGCGCGCGAAAAGCCGAACCAGTTGCCGTCGGGGTCCCGGTAGTTGGCGGGAATGCGCGATTCGAGCGTTTTGGACTTCACGGGCGCAAACAGGCCCATTTGCTCGGCGCGCCACAGGCGCCCCACGTCGACGGTGATGAAAACGTCGGCCGGGCTGTTGGTCCCCTCGTTGCGGATACGCTCCATCAACGCGTCCTCGCCGCCTTCGATCAGGTTGATCTTGATGCCGGTCGCCTTGGTGAAATTGCTGTAAAGGGCCTCGTCGGTCTGATAGTGCCGCGCCGAATACAGGTTGAGGACGTTTTCCTGAGCGAAGGCGGGCGAGGCCACGACCGCTAACGACGCCGCGATCGCCAGGAACAGCCGACGTGCTGACGCGACGAAAGAGTTTGAAGATAAGTCTTTATTATTCAATGTCAGGTGGTTCATAGTTAATGTAGTATCTTTGTGTAATTGAGAGCGAGAACTATTCTGGCAAGCCATTAAATGATAATGATTATCATTTGTCAAGCTTCGGACTGCAATTAAAGCCGTTCACCGGTGCCGGATAGCCGCGGCTATGGCTGAGGTCTGACTTCGCCGGCGGTTCGCCGCATCAACCCGTTACTGACGATACAATCGCCCCCTCGCAAAATCCCGTTGATAAAGGTCAATTCATTGCGTTTTGCTGCAGCACTGCTATTGAGCGTCCTCGCCGGCTGCGGCGTATTGCCGCGCAGTCCCGAACCGGCGCCCAAGCCCGCGCCTGTTACCGAACTGCCGCCCAAGCCGGAGGTGCGTCCCGCGCCGCCGAAGATCGCGCTCGCGCTCGGCGGCGGCGCGGCGCGCGGCTTCGCGCACATCGGCGTGATCAAAGCGTTGGAGTCGCACGGCATCGTGCCGGACATGGTGATCGGCACGAGCTCGGGCAGCCTCGTGGGCGCGCTGTACGCGAGCGGTTATGGCGGCTTTGACCTGCAGCGCACGGCGTTACAGCTCGACGACACGATCATCGCGGACTGGTCGCTGCCGGACCGCGGGTTTATCAAGGGCGAGGCACTGCAGAATTTCGTCAACCAGGCAGTGCAGAACCGGCCGATGGAAAAACTCAACAAGCCGTTCGCCGTGGTCGCGACGGATTTGCAAAGCGGCGAACCGGTGGTTTTCCGCACGGGCAACACCGGGATGGCGGTGCGCGCGTCGAGCAGCGTGCCCGGCGTCTTTCAGCCGGTGACCATCAGCGGGCGAGAATACGTCGACGGCGGGCTCGTGAGCCCGGTGCCGGTGCGCGCGGCGCGTGCCATGGGCGCCGATCTCGTGATCGCCGTGTACATTTCCAACAATCCGCGGCTCGGCAAGACCAGGGACAGCGTCGACGTGATGCTGCAGACGTTCGCCATCATGGGGCAGAGCATTGCCGGTTACGAATTATCCGAGGCCGATATCGTGATTCGTCCCGATACCGGGCGCATCCGCAGCACCGCGTTCGAGGACCGGCACCTGGCGATAATTGAGGGGGAGAAGGCGGGGCTGGCGGCAATTGCCGCGATCAAGCAGAAAATCGCGGAGAAAACGGTCGCAAAATAACGTGGATCGTTAGCGTCAGCCGCTGACGTCAGTCACTGTTCAGCAGCCGGCGCGCGCCGTTGAAGCGCTTTTTCCAGTAGCTTTCCTGCATGTCGGAGATTTCGACTTCGCCGCCGCGGCTCGGCGCATGCACGAAGCGTTCGTCGCCGATATAGATGCCGACGTGGGAGTTGGGCTGGCGGCGGGTGTTGAAAAACACGAGATCGCCGGGCTGCAGGTCGACCTTGTCGATTTTCTCGCCGACCTTGCTCATGCTTTGCGAGTTGCGCGGCAGCACCATGCCGGCGACCTGCTGAAACACGTGAGTAACGAGACCGCTGCAGTCGAATCCGCGCTCGGGATTGGAGCTGCCCCATTTGTAGTTGACGCCGAGAAACGAGAGCGCCTGGATGGTTACTTCGCGCGCCCGGCTCAAATAACTGTCGGATGCCTGATCGCGCGCGGTGTCGACGGAAAGTGCAGGTGCGGAGGCCAGCGCGATACCCAGTGCAGCAAGAGCGGAAAAAATTTTCATCGGGGCGGACTATAGGCGATGCAGCGTCGGTTGTAAATCCTGATTTCACATCGCGAAATACAGCGGCGGGGGTGAACTTGACCGAATAAACAAACTTGCAGCGACATGTACACAATATTTAAAGACCACGGCCGCCCTGCAGTGGTTGCATGGCCCAGCCTGATCGCGACCGGCAGATAGGTTGAAGGTGGATGAAATCCGCTGAGCGCGCGGCGGCGCGTTCAGACCTGCAGGGTTTCGAGCGTCGCGCTGATTTTGCCCGCCTTGATTTCGAGAAAGCCCACTGAGACCGGCAAAGAAAAACGGCGCGGGCCGGCGCTGCCGGGATTGACGTAGAGGACGCCCGCACGCTCCTCGATGCGCGGTTTGTGCGAATGCCCGTAGATCACCGCCTGCACGCCCGCGGCGCCCGGATCGATGTCGAGTTCGGCCAGATCGTGCACCATATAGATAGACACGCCGCCGAGCTCGACCCGCATGGTCGTTTGCAATTCACGGGCCCACGCACCGCGGTCGTTGTTGCCGCGCACGGCGGTGACTGGCGCAATTGCCGCGAGGTCCGCGAGCACATGGCTTTCGCAAATGTCACCCGCATGCAATATATGCGCGACGCCGGCGAGCGCGTCGCGCGCCTGTGGACGCAGGACATCGTGGGTATCGGAGATCAAGCCGATTTTCAGTGCTGTAGCGGCATCACGCATGGCGAATCGGATTATACTCACGCGCTTTAATCGTGCGGGACCGCGGCGCTGCGGTCCTTGATGGGAATCCTTTGCAAGATCTGGACAGGATATTCGCGGCCGACGGCGCACTCGCGCTGGCCGTCGACGGCTTTCGCGTGCGCGATGGCCAGCTCGAAATGGCGCGCGCGGTGGCGCATGCGATCGAGAAAAATACCGTGCTCATAGCGGAGGCGGGCACCGGCACCGGCAAAACCTTCGCTTATCTCGTGCCCGCGCTGCTGTCGGGCGGCAAGGTCATCATTTCGACCGGCACCAAGACCCTGCAGGACCAGTTGTTCGACCGCGACATCGCGGTCGTGCGCGAGGCGCTCAAAGTGCCGGTCACCGTCGCGCTGCTCAAAGGCCGCGCCAACTACGTCTGTCACCATTACGTCGCGCGCGCCCAGCACGAAGGACGCTTTCCGACGCGCGACGATGCGCGCTACCTGCCGATCATCGCTAATTTCGCGAAGAACAGCGTGACCGGCGACAAAAGCGATCTGCCTGCGGTGCCGGAGAACGCCGCGATCTGGTCGTACGTGACGTCGACGCGCGAGAATTGCCTCGGCTCCGATTGCGAGCATTACGCGAAATGCTTCGTCATGGAAGCGCGCAAGCAGGCGCTGGCGGCGGATGTCGTCGTCGTCAATCATCACCTCTTTTTCGCCGACGTCGTGTTGCGCGACGAGGGCGTGTCGGAACTCTTGCCCGCGTCGAACACGATAATTTTCGACGAAGCGCACCAGCTGCCGGAAACGGCGAGCCTTTTTTTCGGGCAGACGGTATCGACTTCACAGCTGATCGAGCTTGCGCGCGACACGCGCATTGAAGCAGTCGCGTCAGCCAAGGATTTCGCGCCGTTGCCCGAGGCCGCGCACGCGCTCGACAAGGCGGCGCGCGATCTGCGGCTGGCATTCAAGGAAGAGGGCGGACGCTTCCCGTTCCAGGCGCTGGCGCGCAATCGCGACTTTGAGCCGGCATTGGCGACTGTCTGCGCGAAACTCGATGCGCTGGTGGCAACGCTCGAAACGCAGGCCGCGCGCAGCGAAGGCCTCGAAAAATGCTGGGAGCGCGGTCAGCTGCTCGCCGCCGGCGTGCGCCGCTGGCGCGACCAGGACGATCCCGAATTCGTGCGCTGGCTCGAGCTCTTTCATCATGCGTTGCATCTGAACGCGACGCCGCTGTCGATCGCGGAAGTGTTTCAGGGCCAGATCGACGAGCGCGCGCGCTCGTGGATATTCACCTCAGCGACGCTGTCAGTCGGCGGCGACTTCAGCCATTACCGCGCGCAACTGGGCTTGACCGACGCGATCACGCACTCATGGGAGAGCCCGTTCGATTACTCCACGCACGCATTGCTGTACGTGCCCAAGGGCATGCCGGAGCCGAACACGCCCGATTACACAAGAGCCGTCGTTGCGGCTGCACTGCCCGCGATCGAAGCGAGCGGCGGGCGCGCGTTCATGCTGTTCACGAGCCTGCGCGCGATGCGCGAAGGCTACGAGCTCTTAAAGGACGCGTTCGCACAGCGCGGGCTCGACTATCCGCTGCTGATGCAGGGCGAAGGCTCGCGCACCGAGCTGCTCGAACGGTTCCGGCGCGTCGGCAACGCGGTGCTCGTCGGCAGCCAGTCGTTCTGGGAGGGCGTCGACGTGCGCGGCGAGGCACTGTCGCTGGTCGTCATCGACAAGCTGCCGTTTGCGCCGCCCGACGACCCGCTGCTGGCGGCGCGCATCGAGCGCATCAACCGCGACGGGCGCAATGCATTCGTCGAATTCCAGTTGCCGCAGGCGGTCATCACTTTGAAGCAGGGCGCCGGGCGCTTGATCCGCGACGAGACCGATCGCGGCGTGCTGATGATCTGCGACCCGCGACTCTTCAGCAAAGGTTACGGCCGCCGCATCCTGCGCAGCCTGCCGTCGATGAAAGGCACGCGCGAGGCGGCCGAGGTGATCGCGTTTTTCGAGCGCGAATAGGGCGGCGCGGCCGGCGGGTCTAATCAGCCGGCGCGAACCACCGCCATGCCAGCCACAGCGCGGCGAGCCACAGGCAGACGATCACACCCGCCGCGATGTAGTTGCGGGGTTTGTCCTTATGCGCTTCCAGCCACGCCTGCGCCTGAACGCGGCACTCTTCGATTACCGGCGGCGGTATCAGCTTCAGCGTGAAATAGATGCCGATGGGAATCAGGATCACGTCGTCGAGATAACCGATCACCGGAATGAAGTCCGGTATCAGGTCGATGGGCGACAACGCGTAGGCGACGACCAGTGTCGCGAGTATCTTGGCGGCCAGCGGCGTGGCGGGATGCCTGCAGCAGAACCAGAGCGCGATGGTCTCGGCCTTGAGCTGACGCGCCCAGCTGCGTATGCGTTGCCACATCGGCGCTCGTTACCGCTCCGCGTAATTGACTACGTGGCGATCGCGCGCTTCAAACCGCGACGCCCCACAGGTCGTGCTCGTCCGCGCGCGTAATCCGCACGTTCGCGAATTCGCCCGCGACGAGCTTCGGCGACGGCGCAAGGTGGACGACGCCGTCGATTTCAGGCGCATCGGCGCTGCTGCGCGCAACCACCGCCTTGGCATCCGCGTGATCGATCAGCACGCGCTGCGTAGTGCCGACCTTGCGCTGTAGCCGCGCGGTGCTGACGAGCGCCTGCGCCGCCATGAACCGCGCCTTGCGTTCTTCTTTCAGTTCTTCCGGCACGTGGTTCGGCAGCGCGTTGGCGGTCGCGCCGTCGACGGCTGAATACGCGAAGCAGCCGACGCGATCGAGTTGCGCGTCCTCGATGAACTCGAGCAGCTGCTCGAACTCTTCGTCGGTTTCGCCGGGAAAGCCGACGATGAAGGTGCTGCGGATCGTAAGGTCGGGGCAGATCTCGCGCCAGCGCCGGATGCGCGCGAGGTTGTTTTCCGAATTGGCGGGCCGCTTCATCGCTTTCAGGATGCGCGGGCTCGCATGCTGGAACGGCACGTCGAGGTAAGGCAGGATTTTTCCCGCGCGCATCAGCGGCAGCACTTCGTCGACGTGCGGATACGGATAGACGTAATGCAGGCGCACCCACGCGCCGAGCTCGCCCAGCGCAACCGCGAGCTCCGTCATGCGCGTCTTGAGCGGCCGGCCGCCCCAGAAGCCGGTGCGGTACTTGACGTCGACGCCGTACGCGCTGGTGTCCTGCGAAATGACGAGCAGCTCTTTGACGCCCGCCTTGACCAGGTTTTCCGCCTCCTGCATGACTTCGCCGACGGGACGGCTCACCAGATCGCCGCGCATCGACGGGATGATGCAGAACGTGCAGCGGTGATTGCAGCCCTCGGCGATTTTCAGATACGCGTAATGCCGCGGCGTGAGCTTGATCCCCTGCGGCGGGATCAGGTCGATGATGCGGGTCGGGCGGCTGCGGCAGGTGCTCGTGCACCGCGCGCATGACTTCATCGGTCGCATGCGGACCGGTGACTGCGAGCACGCGAGGGTGCGCGTCCAGCACCACGTTGCCCTTCGCGCCGAGGCAGCCGGTGACGATGACCTTGCCGTTTTCGACGAGCGCTTCACCGATGGCGTCGAGCGATTCCGCGACCGCGCTGTCGATGAAGCCGCAGGTGTTGACCACCACGAGGTCCGCATCCTGATAGCTCGGCGCGACGAGATAACCCTCCGCGCGCAATTGCGTGAGGATGCGTTCGGAATCGACGAGTGCTTTGGGGCAGCCGAGTGAAACGAACCCGACTTTCGGCGCGGCGCCGCTCCGCTTGCGCTGCTTTGCCGGCGCCGCTGCTGTTGCCGTTCGTTGCTTCTTAGGCGCAGTTTCTGTCGCCATCCGCTGCTTTTCAGCCGCCTTTTTTGTCGCCGTTATCATCCTTGGGCGCAGGCGAGCTTGCGGGTTGGCCGGCGGCGTCTTCGCGCGGCGGCGACGCGAACGGATTGGCAGCGGCGAAATTCGGGAACGGGAAGTTGCCGAACAGGTTGCGCGACTGCTTCTGCATCTGCTGCTGCATTTCGAGGAACGCATTGGCGCTCTGCTCGAGATAGCTGCCCATCAGGCCCTGGATCGCCGGGCCCTGCATCTTCAGAAACTCGCTCCACGCTTCAGCGTTCGGCATCGCCGTGCCGCCGCCGTAGAGCGCGCTCGACTGCGCCTGCAGCTTTTTCTGGATTTCGATGAACGTCTGGATGTTCTTTTCGAGGTAGTTGCCCATCATGCCCTGCATCGCGTTGCCGTAGAACCGGATGATCTTCGACAGCACGTCGGAGGAGAACATCGGCACGCCGTCGCCGCTTTCTTCCTCGAGAATGATCTGGAGCAGGATGCTGCGCGTGAGGTCTTCCTTGGATTTCGCGTCCTCGACCTTGAACTCGATGTTTTCGAGCACCAGTTTTTTGACGTCCGCGAGCGTGATGTAGATGCTGGTCGTCGTGTCGTAGAGCCGGCGATTCGGATACTTTTTGATTATTCTGACAGCTTCACTCATGTCCGGCCCCCGGTGTGCACTGCGGTATCGGCATCATATCCAGTATCGTATCCAACGCGTCGGCTTTTATCGAATGTCGTGCAGCAATTCGCCCCGCGCGTGGCGTCTTTGGGCGCGGCCGGCTTAAAGCCGCCGCATTGTCGCAGCGCGGCGATATGAACAACCCGGGCGCCGTGTGCGCTGCGTCAATATCGCCATGCTGCATCGTTTCATTATAGCGCGGCTCCCGCGCCGGGCGTGCGGTGCGCAGTTTCGCAGCTAACCCTCTATTGCATGTGCTGGCCGCCGTTGATCGCTATATTGGCGCCGGTCACGAATGCCGCCTCATCCGAGCACAGATAAGCGACCAGGCCCGCGACTTCCTCGGGCTTGCCGAGCCGGCCCACCGGGATCTGCGGAATGATCTTGGAATCGAGCACTTCCTTCGGAATGGCCATGACCATTTTGGTCCCGATGTAGCCGGGCGAAATGGTATTGATGGTGACGCCTTTTTTCGCGACTTCGAGCGCGAGCGCCTTGGTGAAGCCGTGCATGCCGGCCTTGGCTGCCGAGTAGTTGGTCTGGCCGAACGCGCCTTTCTGGCCGTTGACCGACGACACATTGATTACGCGGCCCCAGCCGCGGTCGACCATGTCGTCGAGCACCGGCTTTGGTCATATTGAACACGCTGTCGAGGTTGGTGCCCATCACGGCGTCCCAGTCGACCTTGCCCATTTTCTTGAACGTCATGTCGCGCGTGATGCCGGCGTTGTTGACGAGTACGTCGATCGGGCCGACTTCCGTCTCGACCTGCTTGACTGCCTTGGCGCAGGAATCGAAGTCGGCGACGTCCGCGGGCACCGCATGAAAGCGATGGCCGTCCTTTTTCATCTCTGCGAGCCACTCAGCGGATTTCTTGTTGCCGGGTGAATAGGTGGTGACGACGGTGAAACCCATTTTGGACAGCTTGATGCAGATCGCTTCACCCAGGCCACCCATGCCGCCGGTGACGACTGCTACTCTTTGAGCCATGACATCTCCTCGATTATGAAATTCCACTTGCAGAAAACCAGCCTATCACGAACCGCGGGTTGCGCGTGAATCTAGTCGCACCGCTCCCGCACATAGCGTCCCGGCGCCGGTTCCAGCGGCGGGTAATTGGCATTGCCGGCCGCGGCGGGCGCGGGCGTTTGTGCCCCGGCGTGTCCGGCGAGCCAGTTTATCCAGTCCGGCCACCAGCTGCCCGCCTGCGAGGTTGCGCTGTCCAGCCATGCCGCGGCCTCTTTCGGCACCGCGGTATTGGTCCAGTGATTGCGGCGTTTCTTGGCGGGCGGGTTGATCACGCCCGCGATGTGGCCGCTGCCCGCGAGCACGAACCGGATGTCGCCGCCCAGGAGTTGCGTGCTCTGGTAAGCGGTCTTCCACGGCACGATATGGTCTTCGCGCGTCGCGAGTATGTAGGCCGGCACGGTGACGCGCGACAGGTCGATCGCGCTCGCCGCACATCGTGAGCCTGCCGGGACAGCGCAGGTTGTTCTCGAGATACGTGTTGCGGATGTAGTAAACGAACATCGCGCCCGGCAGGTTGGTGCTGTCGCTGTTCCAGTACAAGAGATCGAACGCGGCGGGTGCGGCGCCTTTCAGATAATTGTTGACGACGTAGTTCCAGATGAGGTCGTTCGCGCGCAGGCTTGAAAAAGTGAGCGCGAGTTCCTTGCCATGCAAGACTCCGCCGTGCGCAAAATCCAGCTCGCGCTGCCGCACGTATGCGTCATCGACGTAAACCGCGAGGTCGCCGGCGTCGCTGAAATCGAGCATGGTGGTGAGCAGCGTCACGCTCGCCGCGGCTGAATTGCCCTGCGCCGCGAGCAGCGCGAGCGCCGCGCCGACCAGCGTGCCGCCGACGCAAAAGCCCAGCACGTTGACCTGCGCCACGCCGCAGATGTCGCGCGCGACGTCGAGCGCCTTGATCACGCCGTCCGCGAGGTAGTGGTCCCACGTTAGATGCCCCATCGTCGCCGGCACGTTGCGCCACGAGACCATGAACACCGTGTGCCCCTGCGCGACCGTATAGCGCACGAAGGAGTTTTCCGGCTGCAGATCGAGGATGTAGTACTTGTTGATGCACGGCGGCACCATCACGAGCGGGCGCGCGAACACGTTCGGCGTCGCCGGCGCGTACTGGATCAGCTGCATCAGCTCGTTTTCAAAGACGACGGTGCCCGGCGTCATCGCAATATTGCGGCCGATCTCGAAGGCGGACTCGTCCGTCATCGATATGCGGCCTTTTTTCGCGTCCGCGCTCAAGTGCTCGAGGCCGCGCGCGAGACTTTCACCGTTGGTCGCGGCGGCCAACTTGATTACTTCGGGATTGGTCGGCGCAAAATTCGCGGGCGCCGCCGCATCGATCACCTGGCGCGTGAAAAACCGCAATTTGTGTTTCGCCGGCTCCGGGAGCTGCGCGTTTTCGACCATGTCGGCAAGCCAGCGCGAATTGATCAGGTAGGCCTGCTTCAGATAATCGAAGTAGGGCAGCGTCTGCCATTCGGGCGCATGGAACCGGCGGTCGGCCTTGTCGGGCACCGCGATCGGTGCAATCGGTGCGGCGCCATCGCCGGCGCGCGCGAGGTTCATCCACAATTCCAGGTGCTGGCGGTAATAGCGTTGCTGCAGTTCGGCGTAGCGTCCGTCGTCGGCCTGTGCGCCGGCGGTCAGCGCGCGCATGATTTCCGCGCTGTCGGCGCGTTGCGCCGGCGACAGCGAGCCGACCACGTTTTCGATGAATTGGCGGCCGGCCGCGGAAAGGCCGTCGAACAGCGCCTGCGGCGACGCCGGCGGCGGATTGTTCGCGCTGTTGCCGTTTTGTGTCATGTCGAGCCGCGGGCGGTGATGAAGTCGATTCTGCGTGGCGGTCGGTACAGTGTCAAGCAGCGCTCGTGTGAGATGTGAGCGCGACGCGAGAAGGTCAGTGCAGAACGGCGCCGACGCCCCAGATCGTCGCGATGCCCGCACAGATGAGGCCGACCTGCTGCACCGACGCCTGGATCTCGGGCCGTTTGTGCAAACCGGGAATGAGATCCGCGACCGCGACATACAGCATGCTCGCGGCCGCCAGCGCGAGCAGCGTGGGGATCGACTCCTGCATGCTTTGCAGCGCGTAGTACGCGAGCACGCCGCCGACCAGCATGGCCAGGCTCGACAGCGCATTGAACAGCAGCGCCGCCCGTTTGCTGTAACCGGAATGCAATAAAACGAGGAAGTCGCCGACCTCTTGCGGTATTTCGTGCGCGACGATCGCAATCGCGGTCACGAGGCCTAGCTTGACGTCGGCGATGAACGCCGCCGCGATCAGAATGCCGTCGACGAAGTTGTGGAAGGTGTCGCCGACCATGATCATCATGCCGCTGCGCCCGTGATCGTGCTGCGCCGGGTGCGCATCGTGCGCTTCGCACTGGTCCAGATGGCAATGCCGCCACAGCACCAGCTTTTCGAGCACGAAAAAGAGCAGGATGCCGGCGAGGATGGTCGCGGCGGTCTGCTGCGGCGAGCCCGACAGCGCGAACGCATGCGGCAGAATGTCGAGAAAGACCGCGCCGAGCAGCGCGCCAACTGCGTAGCTGATCAGCACGGGCACATGCGTGACGCGCGCGTTCAATGCGAACGCCGCGGCCGCCGCGACGCTCAACAGGCCGCCGGCAAAACTGGTGGCGATGATCCAGGCAAGAACGGACATGGCGGCGCGAAATGACACTGACACGAAAGGCGCGAATTATAAACGACGCGCCGCGGACTGCCGCTATTTGTCAGGCGTCAGCCAGCCAGATCAACGCTGCCATGCGGCCTGTCGTGCGATCGCGCCGATACGAATAAAAACGCGCGGGGTCGCTGAAGGTACATAGCCCGCCGCCGTAGATGCGATGCACGCCCGCGCGGGCGAGACGCTGGCCCCCGAGCAGAAACAGGTCCGCCAGCCATTTTCCTTCGCGGTGCGGCGTGAATGCGGCCGCGGCAGCAGCGTCGGCGGCAAGAAACGCATCGCGCACGTCCGCGCCGACTTCGAAAGCGGCCGGCCCGATCGCCGGGCCGAGAAATGCGAGCAGGTCGTTCGCCTTGACACCCATCGCCGCAATCGTGTTCTCGATCACGCCCGCGCTCAAGCCGCGCCAGCCGGCATGCGCAATCGCCACGACGCTCGCCTGCGTATCGCACAACAGCACCGGCATGCAGTCGGCGACCATGACCGCGCACACCGTTTCAGCGCGGCGCGTGTAAGCAGCGTCGGCCTCGGGCGAGTCGGTGACTGCATCGGCGCGCACGGCGCTTGCACCATGCACTTGCTTTAGCCAGACGGGATCCTGCGGCAGGTGCTCGCGCAACGCGGCGCGATTCGCCGCCACCGCGCGCGGATCATCGTCGGCGCGCAAGCCTAAGTTAAAGCTCGCATGCGCGCCGGTGCTGACGCCACCCCGGCGCGTCGTAATCAGGCTGCGCACGCGCGCGGGCGCCGGCCAGTCCGGCACTATCCAGTCGGCCGCGGCGCTCATGCGGACACCTGCGCTTCGAGCGCCGCGATCAGCGCGCGCATGTCGGCGGGCGGCGGAGCCTGCCACTCGACGGCCGTGAGGCTCACCGGATGAATGAATGCGAGGCGCTCGGCATGCAATGCCTGGCGCAGGAAGGCGCCGAGCAGCGGATCGGCGGTGCGTTTTTTACCGTACACGGGATCGCCGACCAGCGGATGGCCGAGCGACTGCATATGCACGCGGATCTGGTGCGTGCGCCCGGTCTCGAGTTTGCAGCGCAATAACGTCGCATGCACGAAATGGCGCAGCACTTCGTAATGGGTGACGGAAGGGCGGCCGCGCGCCGCCACCGCCATGCGCGTGCGCTGTTTCGGATGGCGGCCGATCGGCGCTTCGACCTTGCCGCCGCGTGCGACCCGGCCGTGGACCATGGTGAGGTACTCGCGCCTGACCGTGCGCGCCTGCAGCTGGCGCACGAGACTGGTCTGGGCCTCGAGCGACTTGGCAACGACCAGCAAGCCGCTTGTTTCCTTGTCGAGCCGGTGCACGATCCCCGCCCGCGGCAAGGTCGCGAGTTGCGGCGCATGGGCGAGCAGCGCGTTGAGCAGCGTGCCGCTCCAGTTGCCGCGGCCGGGATGGACGACGAGCCCGGCCGGTTTGTTGATCACGAGCACGGCCGCGTCTTCGTGCACCACGTCGAGCGCGATTGCTTCGGCGGTTGCGGCGCTGGCTGCCGGATCGGCGACCGGCTGCACCGACACCTGTTCGCCGCCCCATACTTTGGTCTTGGGCAGCGCGGCCTTGCCGTCGAGCTCGACGTGCCGGTCACGTATCCATTGGGCCAGCCGGCTGCGCGAAAATTGCGGCAACAAAGTCGACAATGCCTGGTCTAAACGCTGGCCGGCGCACGTCACGGGCAGCACCAGCCGCACGAGATCGACGGTTGGGGATGCGCTATAATTTGTCGATTTCCGCGCAAGGATCATGGTTATGCGTTCAAGTTTAGCGTTAATTCTCGCGCTGTGCCTGGCAGGTTGCGGGTTGCTGCCGGCGCAGAATGACGACGAAACCAGGGGCTGGTCGGCGAACAAGCTGTACTCGGAAGCCAAGTCCAATCTGAACGAAGGCAACTACGAAAAAGCCATCAAGCTTTATGAGAAGCTCGAGGCGCGCTACCCGTACGGGCGCTACGCGCAGCAGGCGCAGCTCGAGATCGCGTATGCGTACTACCGGGACAAAGACGTCGCCTCGGCGCTCGCCGCCGCCGACCGGTTCATCAAGCTGCATCCGAATCATCCGAGCGTCGACTACGCGTACTACCTGAAGGGGCTCGCCAACTTCAACGAGGACTTGGGCATACTCGGCAGTTTGGTGAGCAAATTTTCCGGCCAGGACATGACGGAGCGCGATCCGAAATCGTCGCGCGAGTCGTTCGATGCGTTCCGCGACCTGGTCCAGCGCTTTCCGAATAGCAAATATGCGCAGGATTCGATCGATCGCATGAGCTACCTCGTCAATTCGCTCGCGGCGCACGAAGTCCACGTGGCCAAGTACTACATGAAACGCGGCGCCTACGTCGCCGCGGCGAACCGCGTGCAATATGCGCTGAAAACCTACCCGAATGCGCCCGCGAACGAGGAGGGCCTGCTGATCCTCGTGCAGGCCTACGACAAGCTCGGCATGACCGATCTGCGCAATGACGCCGAGCGCGTCATGAAGACCAATTTCCCGGACAGCAAGTACTTGTCCGGCAAGGGGGTCTCGAAGGGCACTTCCTGGTGGCAGATCTGGAACATCAACTGATCTGATTTCGCCCCGGCGGCGCGGGCGGTTGGCGGCGCCGGCCCGGCTTAGATGCGGGTCAAACGGCCGTCGATGAAACGTACTTTGTCGCCGCTGCGAAAGCCCGGTTCGACGTCGTAGCCGATCGTGCGCAGCGTGCCGTCATCCATGCGCACGGTCACGTCGTAATGCAGCGTCCGCTTGGCGTTTTTCTCGACTTGGTGGCCGGCATAGGCGCCCCCGGCGGCGCCCACGATGGTCGCGGCCGTGTTGCCGCGGCCTTGGCCGATTTGATGGCCGACCAGCCCGCCCAGGAGACCGCCGGCGATCAATCCGACCGCGCTGCCTTCGCCGGCTTTTTCCGTAATGCGTATCGAGTCCACGGTCCCGCAGGTCGCACATTGGGGTGGGGGTGGGGCCGGCGCAACGGTGGCGGGCGGCACCTGCTGCTGGACGGGCGCTGGCTGGACCTGCACCGGTTGCGGCGCCGTCTGGCGTGCCGCATCGTCGGCGCCTGGATAGCGGTAATCCTGGGCGAATGCCGCACAAGACAAGGCGCCCGCAAGCGCCGCACCCCGCAGGAATTGTTGCTGGCGTTTCATCGCGCTCCTCCCTGGATCATGATGCGCGAATATTATAATCCGTGCCGCCGCTGCGCCGGTGCGCACTAATTCACAACATCAGGTCGTGAGCTCGACGCGATCGCGAAACAGCTCCAGCGCCTCGGGATTGGCGAGCGCCTCCACATTTTTCACCGGCCGGTGATGCACGACGTGCCGCACGGCGAGCTCGACGATTTTGCCGCTCTTGGTGCGCGGGATATCCGCGACCTGCACGACCCTTGCCGGCACGTGGCGCGGCGTGGTGTTGGCGCGGATATGCTGCTTGATGCGCTCGATCAGCGCTTCGTCGAGCTTGAGCCCGTCGCGCAGGCGCACGAAAAGCACAACGCGCACGTCGGTCGGATTCTGTAGCGGCCAATCCTGTCCGATCACTAAGCTTTCGACGACTTCGTCGAGCTGCTCGACCTGGCGGTAGATTTCGGCGGTGCCGATGCGCACGCCGCCAGGGTTCAGCACCGCGTCCGAGCGGCCGTAAATGATCATGCCGCCGTGCTCGGTGATTTCGACGTAATCGCCGTGGCACCATACGTTCGGATATTTCTCGAAGTAAGCGGCGTGGTATTTCGCGTCCCCGGGATCGTTCCAGAAACCGACCGGCATCGACGGAAACGGCGCGGTGCACACGAGCTCGCCTTTCGCGCCGCGCAGCTGCTCGGCCTTCATCGTCGAACACCTCGACCTGCATGCCGAGCGTCGCGCACTGGATTTCGCCGCGCCACACGGGCAACAGCGGGCAGCCGGACACGAAAGTCCCCATGATGTCGGTGCCGCCGGACATCGAGGCGAGCATCACGTCGCGCTTGATGTGCGCGTAGACGTAGTCGTAGCCTTCGGCCACGAGCGGCGAACCGGTCGAGATCACGAGGCGAACGGTGTCGAGCTTGTGCGTTTGCGCGGGCCGCAAGCCGGCCTTGGCGATTGCATCGATGAATTTGGCCGAGGTGCCGAACACCGTCATGCCGCTGGCGTCCGCGAAATCGAACAGAATGTTGCCGTTGCCGACGAACGGCGAGCCGTCGTAGAGCAGCAGCGTCGCGCCGGACGCGAGCCCGGTGACGAGCCAGTTCCACATCATCCAGCCGCACGTCGTGAAATAGAACAGGCGGTCGCCGCGTTTGAGGTCGGCGTGCATCGCCTGCTCTTTGAAATGCTGCAGCAGCGTGCCGCCCGCGCCGTGGACGATGCACTTGGGCACGCCCGTGGTGCCGGACGAAAACATGATGTAGAGCGGATGGTTGAACGGTAGCTGCGCGAACTCGATGGTGCGCGCGCGATAGGGCGCCATGAACGCGTGGACGTCGACTGCGCGCGGCACCGGGCCGATCGCGGGCGAGCGCTGCGTGTAGGGCACGACGATCACTTTTTCGACCGACGGCAGCGCCGCGGCGATTTCCGCGAGACGCGGCAGCACGTCTATCGTCTTGCCGTTGTAGAAGTAGCCGTCGGCGGAAAAGAGGATGCGCGGCTCGATCTGGCTGAAGCGGTCGAGCACGCCCTGCACGCCGAAATCCGGCGAGCACGACGACCAGATCGCGCCGATGCTGGTCGCAGCGAGCATCGCGATGATGGTGCCGGGAAGATTGGGCATGTACGCGGCGACGCGGTCGCCCGGCTTGATGCCGCACGCGCGCAGTGCCTGCGCGAGCCGCGACACTTCGTGGTACAGCTCGGCGTAAGTCACGCTGCTTTTTACGCGGTCCTCGCCCCAGAACACGATAGCGGTTTCGGCGTCGCGCCGTTGCAGCAGGTTTTCGGCGAAATTCAGGCGCGCCTGCGGGAACCAGCGCGCGCCGGGCATGCGGTCCGCATGCTCGAGCGCGACGTCCCCTTGGCGCTCGGCGACCACGCCGCAGAAGTCCCACAGCAGCCGGTTGAATTGCTCCGGCTCGGTCACCGACCATGCATGCAGCGCCGCGTAATCGGGGAGGCTTACCGCATATTCGCGCTGCGGCCGCGCGCATGAAGCGCTGTCATGTTGCAGGCGGCGATCGCTGCCGCGGAAGGTTGCCAGACCGGGGTGCTCATGAGGCGGCCGTGCGGAGACTTATTCGGGACGCATCTGCGGAAACAGAATGACGTCGCGGATGCTCGCGCTGTCGGTCAGCAGCATCACGAACCGGTCGATGCCGATGCCGGCGCCGGCGGTCGGCGGCAGGCCGTATTCGAGCGCGCGGATGTAATCGGCGTCGTAATGCATCGCTTCCTGGTCGCCGGCTTCTTTTTGCTTGGCCTGCTCGAGGAAGCGCTGCGCCTGGTCTTCGGGATCGTTCAGCTCGGAGAACCCGTTGGCGATCTCGCGGCCGGCCATGTACAGCTCGAAGCGCTCGGTGAACTCGGGATGGTCGTCGTCGCGGCGCGCGAGCGGCGACACTTCGGCCGGGTAGTGATAAATGAACGTCGGCTCGAAGAGCTGCGATTCCACTGTGTTCTCGAACAGCGTCAGCTGCAGGGCATAGATGCCGTCCTGTGGGCGGAATCGCAATTTTGAGCTCGTTCAGCCGGGCGATCAGCGCCTCGCGGTTGCCGAGTATTTCGTCGGTGATTTCCGGATGGTACTGCTTGATCGCGTCGGTGATGGTGATGCGCGCGAACGGTTTCATCAGGTCGATCTCGCGGCCCTGGTAGGTGATGGTGGTGACCCCGAGCGCCTTGCTCGCAACCTCGCGGAAAAGCTGCTCGATGCACGCCATCAGGTAATGGTAGTCGCGGTGCGCGCAATAGAACTCCAGCATCGTGAATTCGGGATTGTGGCGCGTCGAAATGCCTTCGTTGCGGAAATTGCGGTTGATCTCGAACACCTTTTCGAATCCGCCGACCACCAGCCGCTTCAGATAGAGCTCGGGCGCGATGCGCAGGTAGAGCTGCATGTCGAGCGCGTTGTGATGGGTGACGAACGGCCGCGCGGACGCGCCGCCCGGAATCGAATGCATCATCGGCGTTTCGACTTCGAGGTAGCGCTTCGCGAGGAAAAAATCGCGCATCGCCTGGATGATGCGCGAGCGCTGGATGAAGCGCAGGCGCGTGTCCTCGTTCGCGATCAGGTCGAGATAGCGCTGGCGGTAGCGCTGCTCCTGGTCGGTCAGGCCGTGGAACTTTTCCGGCAGCGGGCGCAGCGACTTGGCGAGCATCACGATGTTCTTGACGCGTACCGTCAGTTCGTTGGTCTTGGTCTTGAACGAGCACGCCTTCGATGCCCAGGATATCGCCGGTATCGTAATGCTTGAATTCCGCGTGCTGCTCCTTGCCCGGATAGCTGTCGGTGATATAAAGCTGGATGCTGCCGCTCGATATCCTGCAATTGTGGCGAAGCTCGCCTTGCCCATCACGCGCTTCAACATCATGCGGCCGGCGACTTTGACCACCACCGGGTTCACGTCCAGCCAGTCGCGATCGCGGTCCTCGTATTTTTCAGCGAGATCGCCGGCATAAGGTTCTCGCGCCAGAACTTGTTCGGATACGCGTTGCCTTTGGCGCGCAATGCCTGCAGCTTGGCGCGCCGCTCGGCGATGATCTGGTTTTCGTCGACGGCCGGCGCTTGCGGCGTTTCGGGTGCAACGGGTTGATCGCTCATGCGTAGGTCCTATATACCCTGCTTCAGGCTCGCGGTGATGAAGTCGTCGAGATTGCCGTCGAGCACGGATTGCGTATTGCCGATTTCGACGTTGGTGCGCAAATCCTTGATCCGCGACTGGTCGAGCACGTACGAGCGGATCTGGTGGCCCCAGCCGATATCGGTCTTGGTATCCTCGAGCGCCTGTTTTTCTTCGTTGCGCTTGCGGATTTCGAGCTCGTAGAGGCGGGACTTCAGCATCGCCATCGCCTCGGCGCGGTTGCGGTGCTGCGAGCGGTCGCTCTGGCATTGCACCACGATGCCGCGACGGCGCATGCGTGATGCGGATCGCGGAATCCGTCTTGTTGATGTGCTGGCCGCCGGCGCCGGACGCGCGAAACGTGTCGACGCGCAAATCGGCGGGGTTGATCTCGATCTCGATGGTGTCGTCGATTTCGGGATAGACGAACACGCTCGCGAACGACGTGTGGCGCCGGTTGTTGGAATCGAACGGCGATTTGCGCACGAGCCGGTGCACGCCGGTTTCGGTGCGCAGATGGCCGAACGCATAGTCGCCGGTGACCTTGAGCGTCGCGCTTTTAATGCCGGCGACGTCGCCCGGCGATTCCTCGAGCAGTTCGACGCGAAATCCTTTGCGCTCGCAATACCGCAGATACATGCGCTCCAGCGTCTGCGTCCAGTCCTGCGCTTCGGTGCCGCCCTGGCCGGCCTGGATGTCGACGAAGCAGTTGTTCGGATCCATCGGATTCGAGAACATGCGCCGGAATTCGAGGTCGGCGACGGTTTTTTCCAGCGCGAGCGCATCGGCTTCTATGGTCCTGAGCGTCGCGTCGTCGTTTTCGTCGCGCGCCATCGTGAAGAGCTCGCTCGTGTCGCGCAGGTCCTGGTCGAGCTTCGCCATGGTGGTGACGAGCGATTCGAGCGTTTTGCGCTCGCGGCCGAGATCCTGCGCGCGCTTGCGGGTCGCTCCAGACGGCCGGATCTTCCGCTAGCTTTGACGACTTCGGCGAGGCGCTGCTGCTTGGCTTCGAAGTCAAAGATACCTCCGCAGCTCGGCGTTGCGCTGGGACAGGTCCGAGAGCCGCCGGGCGATGGCGTTTAGTTGTTCTGCTTCCATGGCGATTTCTGCGGCGGTGTCCGGCGAAAAAAGCGCGATTATACAGGACGCTGTGCCGCGAAATCCGCGCATTTCGCCGCATTATCCGGCGCTGCTCACGCGCTTTGCCAGTGCTCGATCGTGAGTTGCAGCGTTTGCGCGCCGTTCCATTCGTTCACCGCGAGGCGGTAAACGGCATGTATGCGGTCGGGCAGCGGCGTCGGCGTGCGCGAACAGCATCGCTTCGACCTCGCGATTGTCTTTCATGAGGCGCAGCTTCAAATGGTGTTCGCCGACGACGCGCTGGCGCGCGACCGTGAACTCATCGTCGAACGTCGGCGCGGCGAATCCCTGGCCCCAGACCTGGTGCTCGAGCACGCGCGCGGCTTCGAGCGTGCAGTGCTCGAGCGGCAGCGCGCCGTCGGTTTCGATCACGCGCTCGAGGTCGGCCGCGGAGAGCAATGACCTGGCCGACGCTTTCGAACGCCGCGCGGAAACGCGCGAACTCGGTTTCGCGCAGCGTGAGCCCGGCTGCCGCGGCGTGGCCGCCAAAGCGCAGAATCAAGATCGGGCTCGCGCTTGGCGACGAGATCGAGCGCGTCGCGCAGGTGCAGCGCGCCGATCGAGCGGCCCGAGCCCTTGATTTCGCCGTCATTGCCGCGCGCAAACGCGATGACGGGCCGGTGGAAGCGTTCCTTCAGGCGCGAAGCGACGATGCCGATCACGCCCTGGTGCCAGCCGGGCTCGAACATGCACAGGCTGTAGCCGTCCTCCGGCGTGATCGCGGCCAGGCTGGCCAGCGCGTGTTCGTGCATGTCGGACTCGATCGCGCGCCGCTCCCGGTTGAGTGCGTCGAGCTGGCGTGCGATGCGCTCGGCCGTTCCATGATCGTTCGTGATCAGGCATTCGATGCCGACCGACATGTCGTCGAGCCGGCCGGCGGCATTCAGGCGCGGGCCGACGCACGAAGCCGAGATCGTACGTCGATGCGCGCGCCGCGTCGCGACCCGCCATGCGCAGCAACGCGGCGATGCCGGGCCAGGTCTTGCCGCTGCGTATCCGCTGCAAACCCTGCTGCACGAGAATGCGATTGTTGTCGTCGAGCTTCACGACGTCGGCGACGGTGCCGAGCGCGACGAGATCGAGCAGCGCGCCAAGATTGGTCGGCCGCGTGCCGTCGCCGAACGCGCCGCGTTTGCGCAACTCGACCCGCAGCGCCAGCATCAGGTAGAACATCACGCCGACGCCGGCCAGGTTCTTGCTCGGGAAGCCGCAGCCCGGTTGATTCGGGTTGATGATGCACCAGGCATCCGGGAGCGCGGCGCCCGGCAAGTGATGATCGGTAATGAGCACGCGCATGCCGAGCGCGTTCGCGGCGGCGACGCCGTCGACGCTCGCGATGCCGTTGTCGACCGTGATCAGGATGGCCGGATCCTTGAGCTTTTTCGCGAGCGCGACGATTTCGGGCGTGAGCCCGTAGCCGTATTCGAAGCGGTTCGGCACCAGGTAATCGACGATCGCGCCGAATTCGCGCAGCGCACGGATGCCGACCGCGCACGCCGTCGCGCCGTCGGAATCGTAATCGGCGACGATCAACAGTTTCTGTTTGCGCCGCAATCGCATCGGCGAGCAGGCTGGCCATGCGCTCGACGTTGCGCAGCTGCGCGAGCGGGAACAGCGCGCTCGCGTCCGCGGCCAGTTGCTGGGCCGAAGTGATGCCGCGCGCCGCGAAAATCTGCGCAAGCAATGGATGAAAGCCGGCTGCGGTGAGCGCCGCGGCGGTGTCGGCCGGCGCAATGCGTCTGGCGAGATTCAATGACATCGAATTCTCACCCTGGGCCCACGTAGCTGGCCAGTGGTCGCGGCCGTCGCCAGAATCTGCCCAGGTTCGCGCGCGTAACTGTCGTTTCGAGCAGACTGTCGTGATTGCACGCGACGAGGGTCAGCCGTTCGAGCGTTTTCGCGCGCAGTGCGTCCAGCAATGGTCGTGCCCACTCCTTATCGATGGCGCTCACGCGCTCGTGCCATCCTGCCAAATCGCCCTCGCGCAGCGCATCCGCGGGCGCATCGAGCGCCGCCAGGGATTGTCCTCCCGCTGCGACAGCAATTCGTCGCTGCTGGCAGGCAAATCGCGGTGCGCGATGCCCGCCGCGAGCGCCAGCGCGCGCAACATGGGCCCGCCGCCCCAAGCGGTCGTATAAGACGGACGGGGTGATCGCGGGCAGCGTGCCACCGCCCCATAACCAGATGCTGTTGGCGGCTGGCGATCCCGCGCGCCTCGCGTTCGGTGTTCACCGGGTGAGTGTGCAATATCATCTGCGCTTCGTTCATCACCCCGTGCCACGCGAGCGCATCGGCGCCTTGCGGCAGGTGGTGCTTGCTGCTGCGGTTCAAAGCCTGCGTCAGCGGCGTCGTTGTAAGGGCGGGCGTCCGCGCCGTGCGCGCGTACCAGCGCGACGGTGTCGGCGCAATGAATTCGAGACCGTCGGCATTGAAATGACGGTTGAGCGCGGCGACCAGTTCGCTCGCTTCGGCCGCGGTGTAATCGGCGACGCGCGCGGCGACGATCAGGCGATTGCGGTCGACGCGCAGCTGGACGGGTTCGGCACACAGCCAGTAATAATGCAGCGGTTCGCCGCCGTCGGCTTGCAGCATGAGCGCAGCGAGCGGCCGGTCGGGTTGGGTCGGCACGCCAAACTGCTCGCACAACCAATCTTCGCTGGCGAGCGGCGGACGGCGCGCCGTTTCACCGCGTGCCAGCAGCATACTTATATGCGGCACGCGCAAATCCGCAAACGGCCCCGCGCCCAGATCGGATGGCGGCAGCAGATCTGAAATCAGCAACGTGCAGTGCATAGGCAGTTCATCCTGGCGCTGCAGTTTAGCATTCGTCTTGCAGCGCGTATGTGCGAGCGCGGCCGCGATGTGGCACACTTGCGGCCTCGACCGCGGACTCCCATTTGCAACCCTACGAACTTTTCATCGGCCTGCGCTATACGCGCGCGCGTCAGCGCAGCCGCTTCATCTCGTTTATCTCGCTGGTCTCCGTGATCGGTATCGCGCTCGGCATCACGGTGTTGATCACCGTGCTGTCAGTGATGAACGGATTTCAGCGCGAAGTGCGCACGCGCATCCTGAGCGTCGCCTCGCATATCCAGATCTCGGGCCCGGCCAATTCGCTCCACGACTGGCGCGCGGTCGCCGACAAAGCAAGTCAGAACTCCGAGGTGGTGGCGGCAGCCCCGTACGTGACGGCGCAAGGCCTGTTGTCGAGCGGCGGCACAGTGCGCGGCGCGTACATCCGCGGCATCATTCCCGAGGCCGAAGAAAAAGTCGCCGACCTGGCGAAGCATATGGCGTCCGGCAGCCTGGGCGCGTTGAAGGCGGGCGAATTCGGTATCGTCCTGGGCATCGAGCTCGCGCGCGCGCTGAGTGTCGCGGTCGGCGACAAAGTTGTGCTGATCGCGCCGCAGGGGCAGGTGACGCCCGCGGGCATCATGCCGCGCCTGCGCCAGTTCACGGTCGTCGGCATATTTTCGGTCGACCATTATGAGTACGACTCGGGCCTGGGACTGGTCGACTTGCAGGACGCCCAAACGCTGTATCGCATGGGCGAGCAGGTGAGCGGCGTGCGGTTGAAGCTCAAGGATCTATTCAACGCTACCCGCGTCTCGCGCGAACTCGCGCAAAGCCTCGGGCCCGACGCCTACATCACCGACTGGACGCGGCTCAACGCCAACTTCTTCCGCGCGGTCGATATCGAAAAGCGCATGATGTTCCTGATTGTGTTCCTGATCATAGCGGTCGCCGCGTTCAACATCGTCTCCAGCCTCTTCATGGCGGTCAAGGACAAGCAGGCCGACATCGCGATCCTGCGCACGCTCGGGGCCAGCCCCGGCAGCGTGATGAAAATTTTCCTGATTCAGGGCACGCTGATCGGACTCATGGGAACGCTCGCCGGGTATCGCCGGGGGCATCGCGCTTGCGGTCAATGTGGATGTCGTGGTGCCGTTCATCGAAAACCTGTTCGGCTTCAAGTTCCTGTCGAAAGATGTCTACCAGATCAGCGATCTGCCCTCCGAATTGCGCATGGCCGACGTGCTGCTGACCGCGTTTTTCTCCTTCGTGGTGAGCATGCTCGCGACCATCTACCCGAGCTACCGCGCCGCTAAGATCAATCCGGCCGAGGCTTTGCGCTATGAGTGACGCTGCGCTCGCGTGCCGCAATCTGCGCAAGATTTATCTGCAGGGCAAGGTCGAAGTGCCCGTGCTGCTGGGCGTCGACCTGGCGGTCGCGAAAGGCGAGCACGTCGCTATCGTGGGTGCCTCCGGCTCGGGCAAGAGCACGCTGCTGCATTTATTGGGCGGCCTCGATGCCGCCACCAGCGGCGAGGTCGTCATCGGCGGGCGCGATATCCAGGCGCTCGATGAGGCGGGGCGCGGCGAGTTGCGCAACCGGCAATTGGGTTTCGTCTACCAGTTTCACCATCTGCTGCCGGAATTTTCCGCGATCGAGAACGTGGCGATGCCGCTCCTCATCCGGCGCATGCCAGTCGCAGAAGCCAACGCGCGCGCCGTCGAGATGCTCGGCAAAGTGGGGCTAGGGCACCGGCTCGAGCATGCGCCGTCGGAACTCTCGGGCGGCGAGCGTCAGCGCGTCGCGATTGCACGGGCCTTGATTACCAATCCTGCCTGCGTGCTCGCCGACGAGCCGACCGGCAACCTAGACCGGCAAACGGCGGAAGACGTGTTCGAGCTGATGCTCGAGCTTAACCGCGCATTCAACACGAGCCTCGTCATCGCGACCCATGACAGCCTGATCGCCGCGCGCGCGAGCCGCATTTTGCGTCTCGTCGACGGCGTGCTGCAAAACGCTTAGATTTATTGCGCGGTCCTTGCGGGTTGCAGCAAGCGCATTGACCCACCTGCGTTTCCTTGTATGCCATTGGACTATCGATAATTGCTCGACATTAGTCCGAACAGGCTATTGCACCCTTCTTTAGCTGGGTGAATACTTGACTAGCCTTTCAGCAGGCTTTCAGGGAGACAAGCGATGAAAAATATTAATGAACTCGTTGTAGTAGCCGTATTGACGTTATTTGCGTCCACTGCCTTCGCCGCCAGCACAACACTAACCGGCACCGTGCGTGATTTCACGCCGGGAGCCTTGGTCCCCGGCAGCAGCAATCCGGATTTCGAGAGCGGCATCGGTGGCGTGGTTACTGGGTTGGTCAGCACGACGCTTATCGGCAGTGCGCCTACTCCGATTTCGTTCGGGGCCCCGGGATTCATTACGTCAGCGGCTTCGTTCGCGGAGTGGTATGGTCCCGCGGCGCCCAGCACTCCATTTTCCATTACCCTGACCGAAACGTTTGCGGGATCGGGCATTTTTAGCTATTCCAGTGGCGCATTCTTCCCGATTGACGGGTTGTTGCTGGGAAATTTTGGTGCACATAACTACCACTTCACTTACCAGATCGCCGCGACGTTCGGTTATACGCCGGGCGCAGGCCAGACGTTCAATTTCTCCGGTGACGACGATGTCTGGGTGTTCTTCGACAAGAAGCTGGGCATCGACCTGGGTGGCGTGCACGGTTCGGCGTCCGCGTCCGTGAACCTCGATACGCTGTTTGGTCCGGGCAAGGCCGCGGGCAACTACGCATTCGACTTCTTTTTTGCCGAGCGCCATACAAGCGAGTCGAATCTCACGATTACAACATCGCTGGATCTGGTTTCGACACCGGCGGTTCCCGAGCCTGAATCTTACGCAATGATGCTGGCCGGACTTGCGCTGCTTGGATGGGTCGGCCGTCGCCGGCAGCAGAAGACCGCTTAATTCAATTCGGTAGTTTTCAGAAAGGCCCCGCTGCGGCGGGGTCTTTTTGTTTGCAGAGCCATTCAGACGCGGTTGTGCGCACGTTCGGAACGTCGTCCTATGCGCCCACATGTTGAGTAAATGCCGCGAGCAGCGTTGCGACGTGCGCTGGCGATAAATCGCCGAGCAGCGCGCCGTAGGCGGCGAGATTCGTCTGCGCTGCCGCGACTGGCGACTTTGCCGGCGTGCCGAGCGTTGTCGCCGGGACATTTGTTTCCAGCCATTCCTGCTCTATGCGTTCGGCGTCGAGTTCGATGCGCTTGACCGCGCTGCGCAGCGCTTCGGTATCGGCGACGGCAATCGGCTCGATGCCGGTTTTCAGGCGGCGCCGCAGCGTGCGCAGCGGCACCACCGCTATTTCGCGCCATGCCTTGATCGACGCATCGATATGCGCGGCGTCGACGCGATCGATCTGGCGCAGTTGCCCGGCGAGAAACAGCACGTAGAACATCACGTTGACATCGGCGCCGGTGTCGTCCTGCAGCGCGAGGCACGCATCGGCCACGCCGGGCCGCGCGTAGAACGCGAGCGAAAATTGCCAGAAGGCGGAGTCGCGGGTGCCGGCGGCGGTGTTCGGCATGCGCGCGTTATTTGATACTGCGGCGCTTTTTGCCTGCAGTGACGGCCGGCGCCGACTCCGTCCAGCGCTTGACCACTTTGGCGTCGATGTCGAACAGATCGAGCGCGCGGCCGACCGTCTGCATCACGAGCTCGTCGATGGTTTTGGGCCGGCTGTAAAAAGCCGGCACCGGCGGCATCACGATGGCGCCGTTGCGCGTCGCCTGGTCCATCAGCGCGATGTGCCCGGCGTGCAGCGGCGTTTCGCGGAAGAGCAGCACGACGCGGCGGCGCTCCTTCAGGCACACGTCGGCAGCGCGCACGACGAGCTCGTCGTTGTAGCAGTTCGCGATGCCGCTCAACGATTTGACGGAGCACGGCGCGACCAGCATGCCGGCCGTCTTGAACGAGCCGCTCGAGACCGCGGCGCCGATATCCTTGTAGTTGTATTCGTGATGCGCGAGCTTGCGCACCTTGTCGACGGTGTAAGCGGTTTCCTCGACGATCGTGCGCGCACCGGACGGCGTGAGAATCAGGTGCGACTCGAGGCCGGGCACGCCGCGCAATACTTCGAGCGCGCGGATGCCGTAGATGACGCCGGATGCGCCGGTGATGGCGACGATGAGCCGTTTCATGGCGGGACCTCGCGGTGATTCGTGACGTCGGTGTTCAATTGCCCGGTGCGGCGTCATCGTGTAGAGTTTGCGCCAATTGTAGCAGAGTCGATTTTCAATTCCGCCGAGTGTAAATCGTCGCGGCGGCAACCAGAACTCATGGCCAACATTCCGTTTCGTCTCTTGCGTCCACTGCTGCATCTGCTCGATGCCGAGGCCGCGCACGGCGCAACGATCTGGGCGTTGAAGCGCGGCTTCACCGGCGCGGCGACGGCTGACGACGATCCGGTGCTCGCGACGCACGTGTGGGATCTCGATTTCGCCAACCCGCTCGGTCTCGCGGCGGGGTTCGACAAGGATGCCGAAGTCGCCGATGCGATGCTCGCGCTGGGCTTTGGCTTTGTCGAAGCCGGGACCGTCACGCCGCTGTCGCAGCCGGGCAATCCACGACCGCGGCTCTTTCGCCTGACGGAAGATCAGGCCGTGATCAATCGCTTCGGCTTCAACAGCAAAGGGCTTGCGGCATTTACCGCGCGACTCAAAGAGCGGCGCGAGCGCGGCTCAGTGCGCGGGGTGGTCGGCGCCAATGTCGGCAAGAACCGCGATTCCACCGACGCTGCTGCGGATTATGCCAAAGGCGTTGAAGTAACCTGCGGGCTGGCCGATTATCTTGTCTGCAATCTGTCGTCTCCCAACACGCCGGGACTGCGCAGTCTGCAGGCGCGCGACCAGATGCGGGAAGTGATCGAGCGCGTGCTGGAAGCACGCACGCGCGCCTGCGACGGCGGCGGCCGGGCGCCGCCGCTGCTCGTCAAGGTGGGTCCCGATCTCGATAACGCGGCGATCCGCGATATAGCCGAAGTCGCGCTCGAAACGAAAATCGACGGCCTGATCGTCGGCAATACGACGCTTGACCGGCCGGCGACGCTGCGCAGCCCGCATGCGCACGAGGCCGGCGGCCTGTCGGGAGTTGCCGCTGCTGGCCAAGGCCGACGCGTGTCTCGCCGAAATGTATCGCTGCGTCGGCGGGCGCTTGCCGCTGATCGGCTGCGGCGGCGTGGCGAGCGGTGCGCACGCCTACGCCAAGATACGCGCCGGCGCGTCGCTCGTGCAGTTGTATTCGGCGCTCGTCTATCACGGGCCGGAGTTGATAACGCAGATCAAGCGCGACCTTGCCGGGCGCCTGCATGCGGATGGCTTCAAGAGCGTCGCCGCAGCGGTCGGCGCGGATACGCGCTAGACGGCTCTGGCGGCTTGCGCCGGCCACGCGGTGGTTATAAAGTTGCCTGCCCATCGTTAACCGTTATTTCAGCGAACGAATTGAAAATCCCATGCGCATGATGCCGCTCCATTGCTTCAGATTGTTCGCCGCCGCTGTATTAATGACTTTGCCGCTGGCTCACGCGCTCGCGCAGGATTGGCCGGCCAAGCCGATTACCATGATCATGGGATTTCCTGCGGGTTCCGGCGTCGATGTGGTCGGCCGCACGCTGCAGGAATCGATGGAGAAAACGCTCAATACCCGCATCATCTCGGAATACAGATCGGGCGCCGGCGGCAATCTTGCGTCCGAAGCGGTCGCCAAGGCGCGGCCGGACGGTTACACGATATTGCTCGGTACGGCGGCGACGCACGGCGTGAATGCGGCGCTCTATAAAAACCTGCCGTTCGACGTCGAGGCCGACTTCACGCCGATCGCGCCGCTCGTCGACGTATCGAACGTGCTCACCATCAATCCAGCGGTCATCGATGTGAAGACCGTCAAGGAATTCATCGAGAAAGTCAAAGGCCAATCCGGGTAAATACAATTACGCGTCAACCGGCAACGGCACCGGTACCCATCTCGCATTTGCCGAATTCAACGCGAAGGCCGGGCTCGACATGACCGCACGTTCCGTACAAGGTGGACCCGAAGCGCTGCAAGGCGTTATCAAAGGCGACACATGCTGCATCATGAACCAGGTGCAGACCGTTATTCCGCATTGGAAAGCGGGGCGTCTGCGGTTGCTTGGGCGTCACGACGAAGGCCCGCGTAAATGCGATGGCGGAGATACCGACGATCGCCGAAGCGGGCCTGCCGGGTTTCGAGAGCTATACGTGGTTCGGCTTGTTCGGGCCGAAAGGACTCGATCCGCAAATCGCGAATGCGATTAACGCCGCCGTGCGCAAGGCGTTGGAAACGCCCGCGATTCGCCAGCGGCTTGCCGAACTCGGCAACACGCCGCGCAGCGAAACGGTCGAGCAGTTTCGCGCGACCGTGAAAAACGATCGCGTGAAATGGGCGGCTGTCGTCAAGACGACCGGCGCGACGATCGACTGATCGCCGCGTGAGCGGCGCCATCGTATTAATCTGAACTTTTACCTGCCGCCGTCCGCCATCGCGGGCACGCAGCCGACTGGATTGTTTCCGCATGTTGCTCGCACAGCCCGGCGCCATCGGCACATTGCGCCTGAAGAACCGCGTCGTGATGGCGCCGATGGGCACCAATTACAGCACGACGGACGGGCTGTCCACCGAGCGCGACAAGCAGTATTACGCCGAGCGCGCGCGCGGCGGCGTCGCGATGATCATGACCGAGGCAATGGTCGTCACCGCGCAGGCGCGCCCCCATCACAATTCGCTGTGCTGCTATCACGACCGCTTCATTCCCGGTCTCGCGAGCATCGTCGACGCGATCCACGCGCACGATTGCCACGTGTTCGCGCAGCTCAATCATCGCGGCGCGTTGCTGCGGCGCTCGGTGCTCAACATGGAGCCGGTCGGGCCTTCGCCGTGGAAAAACCCGAACACCGGTGACGACGTGCGGCCGCTGGCCGTGCCGGAAATTGCGGAGATACAAAAACTGTTCGTCGCATCGGCGCGTCGGCTGCAGCAGGCGGGTTACGACGGCGTCGAGATCCACGCGGGCAACGGTTATCTGTTTCAGCAGTTTTTCGCGCCGCGCATTAACCGGCGCACCGATCAGTACGGCGGATCGTTCGACAACCGCGCGCGTTTCCTGCTCGAGACCATAGCGCGCGTCAAAGAGGCGCTGGCGAATTTTCCGCTCGTGATTCGCTTGAGCGCGTCCGAATTCGTCGATGGCGGATATAGCGAAGCCGATATCGTCGAACTCGCGCGGCGGCTGGAGCGCGCGGGCGTCGCGGCGCTCGACTTGTCGGGCGGCAGCAACGAAAGTCCGCAGCTCTCCAAGTACTGCATCCAGCCGCCGTCGTTCCCACGGGGCTGCCTGGGTCCTTATGCGAAGCCGATCAAGCAGGCGGTGAGCATTCCGGTTCTGGTCGCCGGGCGCGTCGTCGATCCGGCAGACGCCGAGGCGCTGCTGCGCGATGGCTGCACGGATTTCGTGTCGGTCGGTCGCGCGCTGTATGCGGACCCGCACTGGTGCCTGAAGGCGTTCGGCGAAGTTAAAGCGCCGATCCGCTCGTGCATTGCGTGCAACGTGTGTTTCGAGCGGCTGACGCTCGAGCAGGACGTCGCGTGCGTGCACAACCCGATGATAGGCACCGAATTCGAAACGCTCGAGCACGCGGAGCCGCAGCTCTTTCCCGCCACCCGTACCCGCCATCCGCGCCGCGTGCTGGTGCTCGGCGCCGGCGTGACAGGCATCGAGGCAGCGCGCGTGGCCGCGGCGCGCGGTCACCATGTCGAGGTCTGGGAGCAGGCCGCGGTGGCCGGCGGCCAGATGCCGCTCGCGATGGCGGCGCCCGACAAGCGCGAAGTCGAGCCGGTATGGACGTATCGCTGGCAGCAGGTTGAGGCGCTCGGTGTGCCGGTGCGGATGTCAGTGACGGCCGATACGCAGGCTTTGAAAACTTATGCGCCCGACTTCGTGATCGTCGCCACCGGTGCCGTGCCGCGTGGGTGTCCGTTCGACGTGGCGGCGTTGGACGCCTCGATCGAAGTGTTGCATGCGTGGGAGATCCTGCGCGAACCGGCGCGCGTTGCGCGAGTGCAGTCGTTTACGATCATCGGCGGCGGCATGGTCGGCATCGAGACCGCCGACCTGCTCTCGCAGCAGGGCAAGCGCTGTACCCTAATCGAGGCGCTGTCCAGCCTCGCGCCCGGCATGGCGCGCAATAACCGGATGGAACTGCTGGATCGGTTAAAATTACGCGGCGTCCGCATCATGCTCGACAGCAAAGTCATCGCTGCTACGGGCACAGACCTGGACGTCCGGACGGAGGAGGGTTCCACGCAACGTATCGACGTCGGCGCTTGCCTGGTCATTGCGACCGGGCCCGCGCCGGAGCGCGGCGCCGTCGCCGCAATTCAGGCCGCGGGTCTCGAGTATGCGCTCGCGGGCGATTGCAACCAGCCGGGTGATTTCCTGTCGTGCCTGCGCGACGCCTGGATGGTCGCGCTGTCGATCGACCAGCGGTTTGAAGGGCCGCGCTCCGGGGCGGCGTCGCACAATTAACGGGTGGTAACGCAATGGCAGATCCGAACTACGAAGTTTATGCAATCAAATACGCGACGCGCAACGCGTTCCGCCACGATCACTTCATCGGCGGCGACCCGCACGACGCGCCGATGCCGATGGATTACTTCGTCTGGCTGATCCGCAGCGCCGCGCGGACCTTCATCGTCGACACCGGCTTTACGCGCGAAGTCGGCGAAGCGCGCAAGCGCACGTTCCTGCGCTCGCCGGCGGAAGGCCTGGCTTTGATGGGCGTTAAGGCGGCCGATGTCGAAAACGTGATCATTACGCACATGCATTACGACCACGTTGGAACTTTTCACGATTTTCCGCGCGCCCAGTTTCATTTGCAGGACGCAGAGATGGCGTTCGCGACCGGCAGGCAGATGCGGCATACGCGGTTCCGGCACAGCATCGAAGTCGAGGACGTCGTCGGCATGGTCAAGCTCGTGTTCGGCGACCGCGTGACGTTTCATTGCGGCGATGCGGAACTCGCGCCGGGCTTGAGCGTGCACCATATCGGCGGCCATACGCCGGGACTGCAGTCGGTGCGCGTGATGACGCAGCGCGGCTGGCTCGTGGTCGCGTCGGATGCGACGCATTATTACGAGCACTTCGAAAAAGACCGCTGTTTCCCGACCGTCTACAACGTCGGCGACACGCTCGAAGGTTACGCCCGCCTGCGCAGGCTCGCGGCGTCACCGAAGCACATCATCCCCGGTCACGATCCGCTGGTCATGCAGCGTTATCCGGCGGCCTCCAAGCAGCTCGAGGGGATTGCGGTCCGGCTGGACGTCGAGCCGCACGAATAAAGCAGCATAGCAACTGCAGGAGGAGT
>CAWDSF010000016.1:0-12256 GCA_963804885.1 uncultured beta proteobacterium | reverse complement strand
TCCGATACATCAGCCGCCGCTGGGGCAGCGCATAGTCATTGATTGCGAGATGCTGGGTGGCGCAGTTGTCCCACATCAGGAAGTCGCCGGCGCGCCACTGGTGGCGGTAAACATAGCGCGGCTGAGTGCTGTGCTCGATCAGGTAGTCGCGCAGCTTGAGTCCTTCTTCTTCGTCGATACCGAGCACCTTGATCACGAATGAGACGCTCACATAAACGCATTTCCTGCCGGTGACCGGATGCGTGCGTATCACGGGATGCACGACGTCGGGCACTTTCGCTTTCAGATCGCCGGTCAGCTCTTCGCGTATGCCGCCCTGCGCTTTGATTTTCGCCAGCCTGCGCTCGTACTGTTGCGTGTAGTTGTGCACGCCGCGCAAACCTTCCGCGCGCTTTTTCACTTCATCCGGCAAGTCATCGTAGGCCGCGGTCATGCTGGCGAAGCAGGTGTCGCCCAGCGGCTGGCCGTTGTCGTCTTGCGGCACCTCGATCGCGTAGAGCAAAGACCCGCGGCTGGGCACCTGCATATAAGAAGAGTCCGTATGCCACACGCGCCCGGCGTCGGCATTGCCGATGTTGCGTCCGTTCTCGACGATATTGGACACGACGTAGATCTCGGGACAAGACGCCAGCGAATACTGGCGGTTGGTCGGCACTTCGACTTCGCCGAAATGCCGGCTGAACCGCACATGCTGCTCGGCTGTGAGCTTCTGGTCGCGAAACCAGATCACCGAGCGCTCATGGAAAACCTTTTCGATTTCGCTAAATGTCGCCGCGTCGATGTCCTGCGACAAATCGAGACCGGAAATTTCCGCGCCTAATGGCGCATCGGGGTAATGAACTTCGAACTGCGGGGATGGCACGGTGGTTGCTCTCAAAAATTGATTCTCTTTAAGTATAATCTGAACCCGCCTATGAAAATCCATTCGTCTCTGAGTTGCATGCTCGGCGTTGCGCTTGCCATTGGTGCGGGCGGCACTGCGTATGCCCAAACCTGGCCCGCGAAACCCATCAAGATCGTCGTCGCGTATCCGCCCGGCGGTCCTAACGATCTGTCGGCGCGCACCGTCGGCCAGCGCTTATCCGAAGCCCTGGGGCAGCCGGTCATCGTCGAAAATCGCGCCGGCGCCGCCGGCAACATCGGTTCGCAGTATGTCGCAACTTCGCCGCCGGACGGCTATGCGCTGTTGAATGGAGCCAGCGCGCTGACCATCTCGCCGGCGCTCTCCAAGAACCTGCAGTACCAACGTCGCGAAGGATTTCGCGCCGATCAGCATGACGGTCACCGCTGGACCTGCTCGCCGCGCATCCGTCCGTGCCGGCAAATTCGATCAGGGAACTCATTGCCCTGGCAAAATCGCACCCGGGCCAGCTCAATTACGCGTCATCGGGTGTGGGCGCGCCGCCGCATCTCGCCGGCGAGCTGCTGAAATCGATGACCAGGATCGACATAGTCCACGTGCCTTACAAGGGCGTCGGCCAGTCGATCAGCGATCTAGTCGGCGGTCAGATCGACATGATGTTCACCGCCACGAATAACGCCGTGCCCCACGTGAATGCGGGCCGGCTGAAAGCGCTGGCGGTCTCCATGAAGAAGCGCTCGCCGCTGCTGCCGGCCGTGCCGACCATTGATGAATCGGGAGTCAAGGGATTCGAGCTGGGATCGTGGTTCGGGCTGCTCGCGCCGGCGGGCACGTCCGCCGATATTGTCAACCGCCTGAATGGCGCGATCGTCAAAATTGTCGGCACAACCGACTTTCGCGAGCGCATGTCGAGCCAGGGCCTGGACCCGATGAGCAGCACACCCGCCGAATTCTCCGCATTAATCAAGAGCGAACTCGCGAAATTCTCGAAGCTCGTCCAGACCGCCCACATACAGGCGGAGTAGCTTTCTCGCGATAATCGAATTCACACTCGGGCTGGATAAAGCCCGCGCGAATATCTCCGCAAGCTCCTCCCGGTCTTTGGTCTTGGCGAGCGCCACCATCAGCAGGATGCGCGCCTTGATGCCAGTCAGGTACCTGCCGAAATCGCGCCGTGCTCCATCACGCTTTTCAGCGAGCCGAGGTAGCCTTTCGAGATGTGCGGCTGGCCGCCAAGGTGCCGTGACTGTGATGACGACAGGAAGCCCGCATCCAGCGCGTCGCAGATCGCCATAGAACGGGACGTTCATATTGCCGCCGCCACACCGTCGACGACGATGCCGTCCGCTTTGCCCGGTGCAGCGCCGCCGCGGCAAACATCCATCTCACGAACACGCCTCGGTCTGCCGCCGAACCTAATGAGCGCGCCGCGGTCGTCGAACGCCGGGAACACGCGCGCCGCGCTGACCGTCGCGCAGGCGATCAAGCGGGTCGCACGCGCATAGCTGCAATGCGCTATCCGCCGACGGTGTAGATCACCGTCGGAATTTAATAAATGGGATTTGAGTTCCATTTATGTTTCCGCTTCAATAACAACACTATTCGCCTGGCAGTTGGTAAAAAAGCTCTCGGGCCTGACCCTGGAATTGGAGAAAGGGTTCAACTAATCATCGAAAGAGCGAAATTTTTCACTGAACACCATGCAATTGACCGTCTGCAGGCCCGGCGATATAGTCCCAGAGACTGAACAGCCGCTTCGAATTCCTATTCGCTAGGATTGCTGCAAGCGCGATTTCTCTACTGCGCTGTTGACCCCGGCAGGAGACTACCGAACATGCAGATCACAGGAATGCTGTACGGCGGGCGGCTACTCGAGTTCGCTGGCTTTCCCGCTACCGAAGTCCTGGGCCCGGCGGCCAGCGAAGAAGAGATCAAGGCCATGATCGATAAGTTCGGCCTCGTCTTCATCAAGCCGGTGTTCAAGGGCGGCATCGGCAAGAAGGGCAAGGCGGGCCTGCTCGGCCGTGCGAGCGACCTGCAGACAGCGCTGGCTGAGAAGGAACGTCTGTACTTCGCGCAGCATCAGGTCGGCCATGCAAAAGCCAAAGCTAACGGCGTCACTTTTGAGGCCGGCGTGCCTGCCAAGCACGAGGTGTACTTCTCGATCAGCGACTCCACGCATTTTCGTGCGCCGACGATGACGCTCACGCACATGGGTGGCATGGACATCGAGGAGATCGACAGGAAGCACGTGGCGATGGTCCCGTTCGACCCGCTCACCGGCCTGAAGGCCTTCGTCGTGGCCAACGCATTGACTGAAATCGGCGCGCCGAAGGAGATCATCTCGCCGCTCGTCCAGCAGCTGCCCAAGCTGTGGGAGCTCTTCCACAACTTCGGTATGACCACGCTCGAGCTGAACCCGATTCGCATGCGCGCGGATTCCAAAGGCCGCTTGACGCCGATGGCCTGCGACTTCAAGTGCGGCTTCGATCGCGACGACCCGCGCTGGCTGCGGCTGAATTTGCCGGCGCACCTCTTCGCGGCCGACTACTCAAACTTTGAACAAGAGATCAACCAGCTGCGCACGCACCAGGGACAGAGCGATGTCTATGTCATCAACGAAAAAGGGACGGTGCTGGCCCCCACCTTCGGCGGCGGGGCAAACTCGCTCGTGACCGAGATGCTGGATGACGACGCGATCATCAGCTCCGACTTCGGCGGCAATCCGCGCTACGAGAAGATGAAGGAGGTGGCGCGCATCTGCTTCAAGCATTGGCTCAAGCAGGCCAACGTGCTCTTCATCATCGGTGGCAAGAGCAACAACACGGACATCTACGAGACGCTGCGCGCGATGGCCGACGCGCTGCGCGAGCACTTCAGTGCCCACGGTCCAACGCCGCTCTACGTGGTGGTTGGCCGCGGCGGGCCGAACCTGGTTCGCGGCATGGGCACGCTGCGCGACACCTGCGATGCGCTGGGGCTGCCGTACCGGCTGTTCGGCTTCGACTCGGATATGAGCGAGGTGATCCAGTTCGCGAAGAAGGTCAATACGTGGATGAAGACCGGCGGACGCGAACAGGTGGCGGCGCGGCTGGGTATCGAGGCTCCGGTCGCCGTCGCCAACTGACCACGGAGACATCGCGATGTCGCAAAGCAATTGGCAGAAAAAAGGCGTCGGCGATTTCAGGTACTACGTCGGGATCAGTTCACTGACGCAAGTCGCCTCGCGCGAGGACCGCGTCTGCGTCCTCAATATCCTGGGCGGGGAGTCGAGCGAAGTAACGCCGGTCAGCCACGCCTACTCCGGTGGTAATGTCGTGTTTGGCACAGCCCCCGGCAAGGGCGGCGCCGTGCTGGAAACGCCGATCGGCAATATCCCGGTTTTTAACAACGTGCGCGACGGCCTGGCTGCCGGCCACCGCTTCAACTGTGGCGTGGTCTATCTGCCGCCCTCGGCCGCACGCGACGGCGTTGCCGAACTGATCCGCGTCAATCCGGACCTGCGCAAGATCTTCATCATCACCGAGAAGATCGCCGTGCACGATGCGCGCGAAATCCGCGCGATGGGCCAACAGAACGGCATCGACATCTTCGGCGCCAACGGCCTGGGCGTGGCCGACTCCTGGAACCAGGTGCGCATCGGCGGCGCGCTGGGCGGCGACAGGCCCGGCGATTCGCTGTTGCGGGGCTCAATCGCCATCTTCTCCAATTCGGGCGGATTTTCGAGCACGATCGCGCAGTACCTTCGGATGGCGGGCTGGGGCACTACCACGGTGATCTCGAGTGGTAAGGACGTCTACATTCATTATGCGGCACCCGAGTTCGCCTTTGCGCTGGCGAATGACGCGCGCAGCAAGGCAGCGGTGCTCTATTGCGAACCGGGTGGCTATTACGAGCTCGACGCCCATTTCACGAAACCGGTGGTCGCCTGCGTGGTCGGCCGCTGGAAGAGCAAGCTGACGCGCGCCGTGGGCCATGCCGGCGCGATGGCAGGCGGCTCGGACGACGCGCTCGCGAAAGAGCGCTGGTTCATGGACAAGTTCGGTGTGGATGCGATTTTCACACCCGAGAAACCGGTGTTGTCCGCCAAGGGCGCGCTGGTGACCAACATCGCGCACATTCCGGCCGCACTCACCGCGGTGATGCGCGCGAATGCGACCCTGCCCGACTTCGCACCCGAGGGTAGCCTAGCCCTCAAGCCGTGGTTCGGCTCAGACGAAGGGCTTAAGCTGCCCGCTGCGCTGAAGCTGCCCATAGTGGAAGCGCTGTCGCCGTACAATGAACAGGTGGCGCTGCTGAACAGGCAGATCGGCGGCATTGTTCCGCGACAGACCATGAAAGATGCGTCCGGCGCGTCGCAGATGGACGTGAAGACGCAGGTCAGCAGTCTGCACGGCACCACTATGCTCGATGCGGCCGCTCTGCCGCTGGAGTCGAACGTGGCGCTCGCACTGTTGCACGACGCCGGCGGTGAAAACGACCGCAAACTGATCGCGCCCGCTGTTGCGGCTTACATCAACCTGCACGGCCGGCCCGAGCTGGCGGCAGCGCAAGCCAGCCGCGACGCCGGCAATGCACCGAATTCCGTACTCGCTGCAGCGGCAGCCATTGTCGGGCCGAAGCGTCAGCTGGCTGCGCGTGAAGCACTCAAGTTCATGATCGAGCGCTTCCACGCTGCGGAGCTGGGCACCGATTTTGGTGCGTGCCTGAGCGAGAGCTTCGACATCGCGAAGGTCGATGCCACAGGGCAGCCCGGCCTCACTTCCGAGTCACGCGATGCGCGCGCGGATGCACTGATCGACGGCGTCGCGGCGCGCGGCGGCCGTTCCGCATTCCTGCGCTGGCTCAAAAGCCTGTCGGGCCATCCGACCGAAGCCGCCGCGCTCGCGGCGATCTCTGCGACCCTGGCGTGGGGACCGCTTTCGCGCAAACGCATCTCGCGCCTGACGGCCGAGAGCTTCCCGTGGTGGCTTCAATTGTTCGGCACGCTGATCGGCGCTTCGGCCGACGCGAAGCAACACGCGGCCGGACGCTTCTGCGGCATTGCCCAACAGCAGATGCTCGAGCGCCTGAGCTTGGGCGAGATCGCTTTCGCGGCGCTGTTCGGACACACGCCGGGCGAAGGCGACCTGTTCGCGTTCCAGACGCTGGTGGGCCTGCTGCTCACAAACGGACCCGGGGCGATCTCGGCGCAGGGCGCGAAGGGCGCGGTGTCCGCTGACGGTCCCGAGCAGCCCGAGCGCGTGCAATTGAACAAGGCATTGATCGGCTTCCTCACACACACCGGCTACGCGCACGGCGGCAACGGTTATGAGGGCATCGCCTATCTCAACGACCAGTTCAAGGACAGCGGGCTCACCGACCCTAGCAAGAAGGACCATGGAATTGACCTCAAAGCGCTCGCCGGCAAAGCCGTCGCGCAGTACGCGCGGTACAAGACGCAGAAGCAGACCGCCGGCAGCGTGGACATTGCCAAGCTGCCGGGCGTGAACCACCCGGTGTTCAAGGACAAGCCCGTTAATCACGATCCGCGCGAGGTATTCATCGCCCGCGTGTTCGAGGAGCGCGGCGAGATCAATGTGTTCCACGCGTTTTACCGCGCACTAGTACAGGAGCTGTTCGATGCTGGCGTTTCGCGCAATGTGTACTGCGTTAACATCGATGCGGTCATTGCCGCGTTGCTGCTCAAGATGCTTTGGAAGGCCCTGCGCGCCGGCGAGATCGGCGAACGAGACCTGGAGACAGCCGCCTTCACGATTTTCCTGTACCCGCGCATGCTCGGCTGCGCCGCCGAGATCGACGATCACCTGAACCGCGGCCGAAACATGGATACGCGCACGGCCGCCTCCGTCTGCAAATTCGTCGCCTGATCGGCGGCGGCCTGAACCGTCATACGGACGCGGCAGCGCTAAAGCAACATTCGCCCCTTCCTCATCAAGGGGCGAAAAGCCGACAGGCCTTAAAACCGCGGCTGCTTGTCGCTCCAGTCGGGATGGTATTTTTTCATCGAGCTTTCATCCGGGTCGGACCAGCGCAAGCCGTAGTTCGAGCAATACAAAACCTTCAGGAGCGCCGCCCTTGGATGTTTAGGGGACTACTTTCTGCGGGGAAATAGTTAGTCTTGGATGTCCTGCGAGAGCATCAACAACTAAATCAAACAAACCTCCGAAGCGCAACCCAGTTCCTTATCCGCATCGGCAAGCAGCCGATCGAATGTCTCCGGCACGCGCATCGACCGTCCGGGCGCGGGCGGAATCAAAGTCATGCTAGATCACGCTCGCGCGAATATCTCCGCAAGCTCCTTCCGGTTTTGGGTTTTGGCGAGTGCAACCATCAGTAGGATGCGGGCCTTGATGCCGGTCAGGTAGCTGCCGGAAATTGCGCCGCGCCCCATCACGCTTTTCAGCGAGCCGAGGTAGCCTTTCGAGATGTGCGGCTGGCCGCCGAGATGGCGCGACGTGATGACGACGGGGATGCCCGCATCCAGCGCGTCGCAGATCGCTTTGTAGAACGGGACATTCATATTGCCGCCGCCCACGCCATCGACGACGATGCCGTCCGCTTTGCCCGCAATGCACGCGCGCAGCAGCAGGTCGTTCGAGCCCTGCGTCATCACGACGTACTGCACGTTTTCCTTCACATGGTCGACTGCAAAATGAAGCCGCCGCTCAGGGCGGGTGAAATAAATAACGCAGTCTTCGTTGACTTCGCCGATCTTGCCGCTGTCGCGCGACGAGAATGCGTTAAGGCGGTAGGTATGAGACTTGATCACGTCACGCGCTGCATGGATCTCGCCGCCGACCGCGACCATCACTCCGCGGCCTGCCGATGCCGGATCTGCCGCGACCTTGACGGCATTGAGGATGTTGCGCGGGCCGTCGGCATCTTTCACGTCGAAATTCCGCTGCGCGCCGGTCACCACGACCGGCTTCGGCGAATCGACGAGGAGATCCATCATATAGGCCGTTTCCTCGAGCGTCGCGGTGCCGTGCGTGATTACCGCGCCCGCGACGTTGGGGTCGGCAAGCGACTTCACGAGCCGGTCGCGCAGGCCGAAGACCATTGCGGTATCGATGCCGGCGCTGTTTATCCGCGAGTGCTCGACCGCGCGGATCTCCGCGTGCTCGGTCAGCGCTGGAATTGCGGCGATCATCTCTTCGGCGCTCGCCGCGGCGACGTGGCCGCCGAGCTTCGCATCGTACTTCGACGCGATCGTGCCGCCGGTGCCCAGCACCCAGACGACGGGTTTAGACATGGGTGTTTCCTTTCGTTTGGTTTGGTGCGGTTGGCCCGCTGCGGAATACGCTCAGGGACCGGATCAAGCGGTGCCGCGAATTTTCCCCGCTTCGCAAGGGAAGGTGAGAATGGCGCATAGCGAAATACGTCAGGCAGAAAACCTGAATACGCTTGCGGGTTCGGCGAACGTTCGCGGGGCGCGGATGCGCGCGAGAATCTCGAGAGCGTTTGGGGCCTGGTGGCAGAGCAGCGCAAATGCCCCATCCGGGAGATTGAGACCGGCGCTTTTCGCAGCGCGGGTGCAAAGGTCCACTATCTTCGGATCCACGCTGCTTATCGATGTCGCCGAAGCCTTGTGGGCAACCGGCGCCGGTCTCGCCTCCGGTGAAACCACGGCTCGTCGCTGCGACCAATCCGTCGCCTTCTCATAAGCGTGGGCAATGGCTAGCACCTTGGCGTCTTCAAAAGGCTTGCCGACGAACTGGATCGACATGGGCAGGCCCGCCTTGCTGAATCCAGAGCACGCCACGGCAGCGGGATTGCCGGTCACCGAGAATGGCATGAAGCGATGCGGAATCGGCCACTTCGCAAGCGCCGGGCTCAGCTTGGGCGCAGGGCCTGCGCCGGCGGTCACGAGCACGTCGCAGTCGGCCAGCTGGGCTTGCATCTCGCTGGTCAGCCGGCTGCGCTCCTGCTGAGCGCGCACGTAGTCGGCGCCCTGGAAGAGGCACGCTATCAGCGTGCGCTCCAGAAATGTCGAGCCGAAATCCTCGGGGCGCTCGATGAGCACCTCTCTTTGCACGGCGAATGTCTCGGGCTCTTCGATCAATATCCAGACATCGCTGTAGTCGCGGAGCGAGCGCAGACGGACGTCATGCAAGCGGGCGCCGAGCTTCTGCAGCACTCCTAAGGCTTCCTCGGTGGCGCCGGCCAGTTCCGCATTGTCGACCGCGTCCTCCTCTCCGAAGTTTCGCACCACGCCGACCCGCACATTTTTGAGGTCGGTTCGCAATCCCGCGCGGAAATCCTGCTGCGGGCCACGCGCGCTTGACCTGTCGTTCGGGTCGTAGCCGGCAATTGCGCTGAGCAAAATCGCGCAGTCTTCCGCGGTTCTCGCCATCGGGCCGCAATGATCGAGGCTGAAGCAGTTCGGCAGCACGCCGTGGCGGCTCACCAGGCCGAAGGTGGGCTTGATGCCGGCGAGGCCGCAGAGTGACGAAGGCGTCCGGATCGACCCCCCCGTATCGCTGCCCAGCGCGCCGAACACCAATCCTGCAGCAAGCGCTGCCGCCGAGCCGCTGCTCGAGCCCCCGGAAAAGTGCTCCAGGTTCCACGGATTGCGGGCGGGAGGCCAGGGCAGGTCGAATGAAGGCCCGCCGTGTGCAAGCTCGTGAGTTGCGAGCTTTCCCATGAGAATCGCGCCCGCGCCATACAGCTTGTCGACCGTGGTCGCGTTGGCTTTGGGGACGTGGTTGGCGTAAACCTTCGAATGCCCGGTCGTGCGGATTCCGGCGGTTTCGTAGATGTCCTTGAGACCGAAGGGAATGCCATGAAGGGTGCCACGATAACCGCCTTTGCTTATCTCCGACTCGGCCTTGCGGGCCTGGCTGATGGCTTCCTCGGCCGTCACCAGCAAGAAGGCATCGATGACCGGGTCGATGGATTCGATGCGTTTCAGCAAATCCTGCACGAGCTCTACAGGCGAAAGCCGGCGCGCCTCGATCAGGCGTGAAGCCGCGGCAATAGTAATGGGCAGGTTTGCTGACATGGTTGTTCCGTTGCAGATTGATTGAATGTTTCTTTCGATTCTGAGGCATCCCGGTTCTGTCTTCAACAGACAGCGAGCGCGAGTGAATGCTGGTTCCTATCCCGGGAATACGGGTGTATATTTTCTGCGGGATCCTCACCAGAGGATCTACGGGGAGCGATGTGAATAAATCGAACATCTTCTTGTTCTTGGCTATTGCGGCACTGCCCGCGAACGTGGCGCTCGCACAGGCTTATCCGTCCAAGCCCATCCGCGTGATCGATGGCTTTCCGGCGGGCGGCTCGACCGACATCGTCGCTCGAATCATCGCGGCGAAATTCCAGGAGAGCCAGGGACAGCCGTGGATCGTCGACAACCGCGCGGGCGCACAGGGCATTATTGGCGGCGAGCTTGCGGCGAAAGCACCGCCCGACGGCTATACGCTCCTGATGTTCACCACCACCTTCACGCTGCACCCAGCCATTTACAAGAATATGCCGTTCGATGTCACCAAAGCCTTTGTGGGTGTGATTCAGACGTCCACCATCACCAATGTGCTGGCCGTGCATCCCTCGGTGCCGGCGCGGACGGTCAAGGAGCTGATCGCGCTGGCGAAGGCGAAGCCGGGCCGCCTCAACTTCGCCGCGGGCGGCACGGGCCCGCAGATGACAGGTGAGCTCTTTAACAGCATGGCCGGCGTCAAGATTACGCACATTCCCTACAAGGGCGGGGCGCCCGCCGTAGCGGCGGCCGTGGGGGGAGAGGCGGATCTCACGTTTGCCACGATGCCCACGGCGATCTCGCACATCCGCAGCGGCAGATTGCGCGCGCTCGGCGCGTGCACCGCGACCCGGACGATGCTGATGCCTGACCTGCCGACCATCGCTGAGGCGGGCGTGCCGGGATATGACGCACCGAACTCGGTCGGCGTGCTCGCGCCAGCCGGCACCCCGCGCGAGATCGTGGTGAAGCTCCAGCAGGAAATTGCGCGCATCCTCGCGATCCGCGAGGTGCAGGACCGACTGCTGACGGCGGGCATCGAGCCGTCCTCGATGAAGCCGGAGCAGTTCACCGAGCACATCCGTGCCGAAGTCGCCAAGTGGACGAAAGTCGTGAAAGCAGCCGGACTCGAGCCACAGTCGTATTAAGTCTTTTTGCAAGGAGGAATTGAGGGTCCGGTCTCGCGACGAGTCCCTGGCCCATCGTGGTGAATCAGTGGCTGTTTGCGCTGCCGAACTTGTCGGCCGCTTGCTGATCAACATCTCGCGCAGCGATCATGGAACTGCGGGATGGTTCGTTCGAATTCGTCGACAATTACAGAGGCAAGCGCACCGGTAAACAGTTGCCTGTTCCCGATCGCGACGGTGCTCAAAGGCAAGGGAGTTCCCGCGCGCGCATAGCTGCGATATGCGTCAGTCGCCGACGGGGTAGATGACCGTCGGTGGCCGTCCCAAAGTCCCGTCGCGCTGGACTTACTCCCCCTTCACCCCCGCAATCTTCATAATCCCGGCGAACTTCACGATTTCTTTCTCAAAAAAAGCCGCTGCTTCCGCCGGTGAGCTGCCGACCGCTTCTATGCCTTCACGCGCCAAGAACGCTTTTACGTCAGGATGCTGCAGGCCCTTGGCGACTTCTGCGTTCAGCCGCGCGACGATAGCAGCGGGCGTTCCGGTCGGTGCGAAAAACAGGAACCACTGATCGACGTCGATCCCGGGATAGATCGAATCGAGCGTCGGCAGGTCGGGCAAGATCGATGACCGGCGCAGCGTAGTCACCGCAAGCGGCGCGCAACTTTCCCGCGCGCAACAGCGGCGCGACGCTGTTCACGCCGGGGAACGCGACTTCGACTTCGCCGCTCAGCAACGCATTCATCGCCGGCGCCGCGCCTTTGTAGGGAATGTGCGTGATCGCCGCGCCCGAGATGTGCGCGAACATGACGCCCGCGAGATGGCTCGACGTGCCGGCGCTATTCGACGCGAAGTTGAGTCCGCCGCGGGTGCGCTTCGAGAGCGCGACGACATCCTGCGGCGTGCGCGCGGGCACCGAGGGATGGACGCACAGCACGCTCGTAGTGGAACCGAGTTGGGTGATCGGGAGCAGGTCTTTGCGCGGATCGATCGCCTGCTTGGGAAAGAGCGTCACATTGATCGCGACCGCGGTAGTCGTGAATAGCAGCGTGAGGCCGTCGGGCGGGCTCTTCGCGACCAGCTCGGTGCCGATGTTACTGCTGGCGCCTGCGCGATTGTCCACGAACACCGACTGCCCGAATGCTTCGATCAGCCGCTGGCCCATGATCCGCGCGAACACATCCGTGCCGCCGCCCGGCGGGAACGGCACGACAATGCGGACGGGGCGTGCGGGATATTCCTGCCCGTGTGCGGTGAAGCTCACCGACGCGAACACCGCGAACA
>CAWDSF010000015.1:0-64905 GCA_963804885.1 uncultured beta proteobacterium | reverse complement strand
TGTTGTGGGGTGTCGCGGTCGTGACCGCGTTCCTGACCGCGACCTACATGTTCCGGCTGCTGGACCCGACGTTCTTCGGTGAGCGGCGTCATGCGCCCGCGGGGCATGGTCACGGGGACGTGCACGCGCACGGCGGGGCAGCCCGCCTGGGCATGGCGACGGCCCACGGCGACCTGCACGACGCACCGCTGCCGATGGCGACGGCGCTGATCGTGCTGGCGCTCGGCTCCGTACTGGCGGGCTACGTCGGCGTGCCGAACGTCCTCGTCAACGGCGGCAACCGCATCGAGACGTATCTCGAGCCGAGCTTTCGCGCCGTCGGCGCCGCGGAGGTCGTGACGGCGGGCGAAGGCGCTGCGGCGACGGAGCACGCGGCCAGCCACAGCACCGAGCTGGCGCTGATGGGCTTCTCCGTGCTGGTCGCATTCGCCGGTATCGGCGTGGCGTCAGCGATCTACCTCAAGCCGACCGGCAAGGCCGAGGCGCTGGCCGCGCGCTTCAAGGGCCTGCACACGCTGCTGCTCAACAAATACGACGTCGACGAAATGTACGACGCGTCCATCGTCCAGCCGATCAAGAAGACCTCGACGTCGCTGCTCTGCGTGGCATCGATGCCGGCGTGATCGACGGCACGGTGAACGGCGTCGGGTTGGTGGTCCGCGGGTGGAGCGCCGTGCTCCGGCGCATGCAGACCGGGTCGGTCCGCAGCTACGCGATGTCGCTGTTCATGGGCGCCGTCGTGATTATCGGTTTCTACCTGTGGCGGTAGTGCATATATGCCTCTTCTGAGTTTCCTCGACGCGTTCCCGGTGCTCGGCGCCGTGCTGGTGCTGCTCACCGGCAAGGGGCGCGACGGGCTCGCGCGGCAGATGGCGCTCGGCGTCTCGCTCGTCATGTTCCTCGTCAGCCTCGTGGTCTGGTGGCGCTTCGACCTCCGTCGGCCGACTTCCAGTTCGTCGAGCGCTACACCTGGCTGCCGGACTTCGGCATCTGGTACCACCTCGGGATCGACGGCATCACGCTGTTCCTGGTCGTGCTCACGACGTTCCTCACGCCCATTGCGCTGTTGTGCTCGTGGGAATCGGTGGAGCAGCGCGTCCGCGAGTTCTCGTTCTTCCTGCTGGTCCTCGAAGCCGCGATGATCGGCGTGTTCGTCTCGCTCGACCTGTTCCTGTTCTACGTCTTCTGGGACCTCATGCTCATCCCGATGTATTTCCTGATCGGCATCTGGGGCGACGACCGCCGCATCTACGCCGCAATCAAGTTCTTCCTCTACACGATGGCCGGCAGCGTGCTGATGCTGGTCGCGATCCTGTATCATCGCCTACTACCACCAGACCGTGACCGGCGTGCCCAGCTTCGACCTGCGATCTGTACGCGCTGGCGTTCCCGCTCGCGCGCGAGACGCTGGCTGTTCCTGGCGTTCGCCGTGGCGTTCGCCATCAAGGTGCCGCTCTTCCCGTTCCACACCTGGCTGCCGATGCGCACGTCGCAGGCGCCGACGGCCGGCTCGGTCATCCTCGCCGGCGTGCTGCTGAAGATGGGCACCTACGGCCTGCTGCGGTTCTGCGTGCCGCTGTTCCCAGGCCGCGACGCGCAGTTCGCGCCGTGGATCTGCGTCGCTGCGCGGTCATCGGCATCATCTACGGTGCGCTGGTGGCGATGGTGCAGCCGGACATGAAGAAGCTGGTGGCGTACTCGTCGGTGCAGCCACCTCGGCTTCGTCGTGCTCGGGCTGTTCGCGTTCAACATCAGCGGCGATGCAGGGCGCGATCTACCAGATGCTGAACCACGGCATCTCGACCGGGGCGCTGTTCCTGCTGGTCGGCATGATCTACGACCGGCGGCACACGCGCGCAGATCGCGCGAATTCGGCGGCCTGAAGAGGTCATCCCCGCTGGTGGCGGCGTTCCTGCTGGTCACCCTCGCGTCGGTCGCGCTGCCCGGGCATGAACGGGTTCGTCGGCGAGTTCCTGATTCTGCTCGGCGCCTATGACGGGCGCTTCGACCATCATCAGCTCTACACGACGATCGCGGCGACGGGCGTGATTCTGTCGGCCGTGTACATGCTGTGGATGTTCCAGCGCGTCAACTACGGACCGCTGACCAACGACAAGAACCGCGGCTTGCGCGATCTGAGCGTGCGTGAGTGGTGCGTGATTGCGCCCGTGTGCGCGATGTCCATCATCATGGGCGTGGTGCCGGGCGTGTTCCTGAAGCCGATGGAGCCCGCAGTGCGGAAGACGGTGGAGAAGGTCGTCGGGGCGGGCCGCGCGCTCAACGCGCAGCGGCAGGATGCGCTCCCGGCCGTCGCGGTGCGGACCGACGTGCCGGTCACCCGGAAGTAGGACCGAGTCCGATGCTGAAAGACATCATCCCCGTCGTTCCGGTCCTCATCGTCACCCTGTCGGCGTGCGCCGTGCTGCTGGCCGAGTCGTTCCGGCGCGAGCACGACTGGATGCCGGTCGGCTGGCTGGGCGTCATCGGCGTGATTGGCGGCATCGTCACCAGCCTGTCGCTCTGGGGCCGCAACGCGGTCGGCTTCGGCGTGATCGTCGTCGACAACTACACGATTTTCTTCAACGTCCTGATTTGCCTGGTGGGGCTGCTGACGATCCTCATCTCGACGGGGACGGCCGAGCGCGATCATCTGCCGACGGGCGAGGACTACGTGCCCTATCGCTGTTCGGGCTCTCCGGGATGATGCTCATGGGCGCGACGCGCGACCTGCTCGTGATCTTCATCGCGCTGGAGATCATGTCGCTGGCTGTCTACGTGCTCACGGGCATCAAGCGGACGAGCGAGCAGGGCGCCGAGGCCGCGTTCAAGTACTTCGTCCTGGGCGCCTTCTCGAGCGCGTTCTTCCTCTACGGCATCGCGCTGACCTACGCCGCGGCCGGCACCACCAAGCTCGACGAAATCGGCGTTCGCATCGCCGGCGCCGCCCAGGAGCCGAACATCCTGTTCATCCTGGCGATGGTGCTCCTGCTGATTGGTTTCGCGTTCAAGGTCTCGGCGGTCCCGTTCCACATGTGGACGCCGGACGCCTATCAGGGCGCGCCGACGCTGGTCACCGGCTTCATGTCCACCGGTGTGAAGGCCGCGGCGTTCGCGGCGTTCGTGCGCGTCTTCCTCTCGGCGTTCGAGCCCCTCCGCCTCGACTGGATGCCCGTGCTCTCGGCGATTGCCGGTCTGACGATGATTCTGGGGACGGTGGTGGGCGTCGCGCAGTCGAGCATCAAGCGCATGCTCGCGTATTCGAGCATCGCGCACGCCGGCTATCTGCTCGTCGGCCTCATTGCCGCGACCGCGGCAGGGAAGGCCGCCATCCTCTTCTACCTGGCGGTGTACGCGGTGACCAACCTCGGCGCATTCGGCGTCCTGGCTGCGCTCTCGACCAACGATCGGCCGCACGACGACATCCGCGACTTCTCGGGCCTGTGGCACGAGCGGCCGGGCATGGCCGCGCTGCTGACGATCTTCCTCTTGTCGCTCGGCGGGTTCCCGCCGACCGTCGGCTTCGTCGCGAAGTGGTACATCTTCAACGCCGCCGTGCAGGAAGCATCTGATCTCGCTCGCCATTCTCGGCGTCCTGACGAGTGTCGTCTCCGTGTTCTTCTACCTGCGGATCGTCGTGCAGATGTACATGTCGGACACGGAAGCCGTCGGCCATCGGCCGCGCGTGCCGCCCGTCGCGCTCACCGGCATTCTCGTCGCGATGATCGTCGTCTTCTACCTCGGCTTGATGCCGGGTCAGTTGCTGTCCGTGGCGGCGGAGTCGGTCGCGTCGATTTTCTAGGCCCAGGGTTCGAGGCGCCGGTTCGCACGAACCATGGCCGAGCCCATCAAGCCACCCGATCGCGTACTGCCGGATCAGCCGGTCTATCGGCCGCTGGAGCGATTCTGGCCGTACGCCGAGTTGTCCGAGCAGCCGAGCGACGAAGAACTCGCGGCGCTCAATCCCGAGCTGCGCGACGCGTTGTTCGGCGGCCGGAAGTGGCCGTTTTCGATCTCAGTCGTGTTTCCGGAATCGAGGGCGAGCAGTACGCGCAGGCGCTGGCGCTGGCGAAGGCGTCCGACGAGTACGTCGAGGCGCGCGCCGACGGACGCGTGCAGCATCGCGCCCGGTTCGTGCCTGGCGATCGACCGTTACGGCTTCGCGACTTGTACGACCTGGTGTCGGGCCTGCCCGACCACGACGTGCTGATCGACGATCGGCCGGTGCCCTACGCGCGGGAACTCTGGCTGCCGCTGGTGTGGATGCTGATTCGGTGAGCGCGCTCGAGCTGGGGAGCGCGCGAGGGAGGTTGAGGGACCGGAACCGGACGCTCCGGTCCCCCAAGGTGGTTTAGCTCGGCTTGGTGACGTTGCCGGCCTGCGGTCCCTTCGGACCGTCGACGATTCCTCGAATTCGACCTGCTGGCCTTCCTCGAGCGTCCTGAAGCCGGAGCCCTGAATCGCGGAGAAGTGAACGAATACGTCGTTCCCTCCCTCGCGCTCAATGAATCCGTAGCCCTTCGCGTTGTTAAACCACTTGACCTTGCCGGTGATACGCATACTACTTGCCTGCCTTGCGAGAATAGCGACGGAAACCGCCGCCCTGCCCCCCGGCTCTGCTTTTCGCGGGCGCGTCGGGGTACAAAAAAAGACCGCCACATGCGGTCTCCGATTCGACGCTGGCCCGTCCAACGTCAACCGAAGACTGTAGTCATGAGCATGCCCTTGTCAACTTGGACCAGATACCCAGGTGGAGTGGCCCTGGCCGCCCCTGAACGGACTTCCTGATGCGCGCGCTGCTGAGTGTTTCCGACAAGACCGGCCTCGTGCCGTTTGCCCAGGAGCTGGCCGCCCGCGGCTGGAGCTGGTGTCCACCGGCGGCACGGCCCACGCCCTGGCCGGCGCCGGCCTGCCCGTCATCGGCATCTCCGAGGTGACCGGCTTTCCCGAGATGCTCGACGGCCGGGTGAAGACCCTGCATCCCCGGGTGCACGGCGGCATCCTGGCGCGGCGCCACCTGCCCGAGGACCTGGCGGCGATCGGGGAGCACGGCATCGAGCCGATCGACCTGGTCGTCGTGAACCTGTATCCCTTTGCCAAGGCGGCGGCACGTCCCGACCTGCCGTTCGACGATCCTGGTCGAGGAAATCGACATCGGCGGTCCCAGCCTGGTCCGGGCGGCCGCGAAGAACTTCCGCGATGTCCTCGTGGTCGTCGAGCCGGCCGACTATCCGCGCGTGCTCGACGCGCTCGCTGCGCCCAGGGGCCGCCCCTGTCGTTCCGGTTCGATCTGGCCCAGCGCGCGATCGCGCACACGGCGGCGGACTCATGATTGCCGCGACGCTGGCTGAGGTCCGCGTCGACGACGAGCTGGGATCGTTCACCCGGCGGCGGACGCCGGCGCTGGAACCCGATCCGAGCGAGCTGCTGCCGGCGCTCTGGCAGCCGCGCCTCACAAGTCCGCGACCTCCGCTACGGCGAGAACCCGCACCAGGAGGCGGCCTGGTACGCGGAGGCCGACGGGCGCACGGGATTCGGTGCGGCGACGGTGCATCAGGGCAAGGAGCTGTCGTTCACGAACCTGCTCGACCTCGACGCGGCCTCGCGAATCGCGCTCGAATTCGACGAGCCCGTGGCCGTCGTCATCAAGCACACGAATCCCTGCGGTGTCGCAACCGCCGAGACGCTGGCGGAAGCGTACGTCCGCGCGCGAGACGCCGATCCGCTTTCGGCCTTCGGCGGCATCGTCGGGCTGAACCGTCCGATCGATCTCGACACCGCGCGCGCGCTCACGTCCACATTCATCGAAGCGGTGGTCGCGCCCGGCCTGACGGACCCGGAGGCGGTGCTGGCGTTCTGGGCGCCAAGGGCAACCTGCGCGTGGTGACGACGACGTTCGAGGGCAAGGGTCCGGTGAGGGACGCGCGGACGATTCTCGGCGGCTGGCTCGTGCAGGCGCAGGATCGGGTCACGGAGGCTGCAGCGGGCGACTGGCCGATGGCCGGCGCGCCGCGCGTGGTCACGCGCCGCGCGCCGACGGCGGAGGAGTGGGACGCGCCTCCGCTTCGCGTGGCGCGTCTGCGCGCACGTCAAGTCGAACACGGTCATCTTCACCGGCGCCGACGTCACGCTGGCCGTCGGCGCGGGTCAGATGAGCCGCGTGGACGCCGTGAAGACGGCGGTGATGAAGGCCGGCGACCGCCTTCAGCGGTCGGTCGCCGCCTCGGACGCGTTCTTCCCGTTCCGCGACGGGCTGGACGCCGTCGCGGCCGCGGGCGCGACCGCGGTCGTCCAACCCGGCGGGTCGGTCCGCGACGCCGACGTCATCGCGGCGGCGGACGAGCACGGCATCGCGATGGTCTTCACCGGGCGCCGGCACTTTTCCGTCATTAACACGAGGGGGACGGAGGTGTTTTCCACAGAAACGGGCCGTTCGGTGCCAGAGGTCGGCCGTGGCCACGGCCAGACCTCTGGCACCGAACACGCCGTTTCTGTGGAAAACACCTCCGTCCCCCTCGTCTCGATCCTCTCCTCGCCCTCGCCATCCCGGTGTTCTTCGTCGCGCTGGGCGCCAACACCATCTGGGACGCGAACGAGGCGTTCTACGTCGAGACGCCCCGGCAGATGGTTCTCCGGGGCGACTATCTCAACCCCTGGTTCAACGGGATGCCGCGCTTCAATAAGCCGGTCCTGAGTTACTGGGTCGTCGCCGGCCTCTACAACCTGTTCGGCGTCTCCGTCACCGTCGAGCGCGTCGGTATCGCCGCCGGCGCCATGGCCATCATCGTCGCGGCCTTCTTCATCGGCCGGGCGTTGCGTTCGACCACAACTGGCGTGCTGGCCGCGCTCATCGTCGCCACCGCACCGCGCGTCGTCTTCATGGCGCGGCGCATCTTCATCGACGTCTACATCACGGCCTTCCTCGCGCTGGTGCTCGCGTGCTTCGTCCAGGCCGAGCGGCATCCCGCTCATCGCCGCCGCTGGCTGCTGGCCATGTACAACGTCGCGATGGGTTTCGGGGCGCTCACCAAGGGCCCCATCGCGATCGCGATCCCCGCGATGGTCATCGCGGTGTGGTGGACGATCGAGCGGCGCTGGACGGATCTCCGGCGGATGCTGCTGATTCCCGGCGCCGCGATCGTGCTGGCGATTGTCTCTCCCTGGTACATCGCGCTCTATCGGGCGAGCGGCTGGACGCACATCTCGAGCTTCTTCTTCGGCGAGAACGTCGAACGGTTTCTGACCCCGTCGGCGCCCGATCGCAACCCGTTCTACTACCTGCCGTTTCGCGCTCGGCGATCTCGCGCCGTGGGGGCCGCTGCTGCTGGTGCCAATGTTCACGGCGTGGCGGCGCGCCGCACCCGGCGAGACGGCCACACACGCCGGACTGCGCCGCCTTCTCTGGCTCTGGGTGATCGTCATCGTCGGCTTCTTCTCGCTGTCGCAGACGAAGATCGATCTCTATGTGTTTCCGGTGCTGCCGGCCGCGGCGGCCTTGATTGCGGACGCGCTCGTCCGAAGCTGGCAGGACGAGCGGGAACGCGCGACGCGCGTGATGCTGGCGATCGTCGCCACGTTGATCGCGCTGGCCGGCGGCCTCGTCCTGTGGCTGTTTCGCGACGGCTACTACGCGATCGTGAATTCCTGGCTCGTGGCCGGTCTCTGCGTCGCGATCGGCGTGGCCGCGCTCGTGGCCACCCTCCGTCGCCAGCCTCGACACGCCGTGATCGTTATCGCGCTCGGGTTCGTCGCGATCAACTACCTGTTCGTCCTGCGGGTGCTGCCCGGCCTCGAACGGCTGAAGCCGACGCCGACGCTGGCCGCCGCGTTTCTGGCGCGGGCCTCGGCTGACGCGAAGCTCGGTCTACGATCTCTCGCTCCCGAGTCTCACGTTCTACAGCGGCCGCGACGTCGAGGACATCAGCTCGGTGGAGTCGTCGACGGCGTTCTTCCGCAGGCCGCAGGAGTCCTACGCGATCATGGACGAAGCGCACTACCTGCAACTGCGCGCGCGCGTGCCCAAAGCCTGTGTCGTCGCGCGGCATCCGATCTTCGATTCGTCGCCAGGTCAGCTGTTGAGCGGCACGGAGCCTCCCGAGGTGCTGCTCGTGACCAACCAGTGTCCGAACTGACTCCCGCGTCGGCGTGGGCGCGAATGGCCGGCCGCCTCGTGGTCGGACTGACCGCCGCGTGGTCGCTCGGCACGCTGGCTCTCGTCCATCTTGGCGTGGGCGGCGTCGAGCGATTCCAGATCGCGAGTGCGTCGTTCGGTTTCGTTCTCACGGGCGCGCTCATCCGGCTTGTCGTGACCAACCGGCTCCCGCTGCCGCCGTACCGCGAGCCCGGCCCGAAGACGTCGCTCGTCCAGCCGGGCCGCGTGCCAGTCGTCGTGCTCTTCGTCTATCTCGGCGCCGCGGCGCTCCTGTACCTCTCGGCGTGGCGGCTCGGCTGGCTGTCGGACGACTTCGGCCACGTCACGCGCGCCAACCAGTGGTCGTTCGGGTTCGTGACGCCCTCATTCTTCCGGCCGCTGCCGCTGTTCGCCTGGGCCGTTCTCTTCTCGGCCGGTTTCGCCGCGGTCTCGACGCACGCGTTGAATATCGTGCTGCACGCGACGAACGCGTGGCTGGTCTCGCGCCTGTTCGACGGCTGGTTTCCGTGGCATCGCGGATTCGCGTGGATCGCCGGCGGCCTGTTCCTCAGCGGCCCACTTGCCATCGAAGCCGTGGCCTGGAGCTCCGGCGTGTTCGACGTCACCGCGACGATGTTGATTCTGACGATGGTGCTGTCGTCGCGCGATCTGCCGAAGGGCGGCGTCGCACGGCAGGCGCTGTTCTGGGGCGCGGCGATTCTCGCGCTCGCGTCCAAAGAGACGGCGGTCGTCGCACCCGTCACTGGTATTGATCGACGCGTGGGTGCGCGCCGATCGCTCGCGGACGATCCTGATCCCGGCGGTCGCGGCGCTTGTCGCGGCCTCGGTGATCAGCGTCGTGCGCCTCGTCTACGCCTTCGGCGTCAGCAGCCCGCCGCTGACGAAGTACGTGATGCAGCGCTCGCTGTTCGAAACCTTCGGCGCCCTTGCCGCGCCGTGGCACGCCGACATCGTGCACGCCACGCCGTGGCTGACCATCGCCGCGTCAGCGGTGATCGTCGTCACGCTGGTGACGGCCTGGTTGCGGCCCGACGTTCCGGCGCGTCCTCTCGTAGCCGGCGCCGCCTGGGTGCTCGTATCGGTGGCGCCGATCTTTCCGATCCTCGTCATCGGCGTCGACCTGCAGGCCAGCCGGTACCTGTATCTCGGCAGCGCCGCGTGGGCGGCGGCCATCACCGGGATCGCCGCGACCGTGCGATGGTCCGCCCTTCGACGCGGACTGGCGATCGCCCTGATCGCGCTGTGCGTCGGCCTGGGATTTGGCACCGTCCGTGGCCTGCGCGCCTGGAACGAGGCGGCGCGCGCGCGTGACCGCGTGTTTGCCGCGGTGCAGGCGCATCCGGCGACCGGAAGGTGTCCGGCCATCGCGATTCGCGACCTTCCGGACAACGTGCGCGGCGCCTACGTCTTCCGCGTGGACGCGGAAGCGGCGTTTCGTCTTCGGGGAATCCGGTTGGTGAACGATGCCGAGCCCGGATGCACGCTGACCTGGCGCGATCCGGTGCTCAACTGATCCGGGGCAGCAGCGGGCCGACCGTCAGCCGCAGCACGATCAGCAGCAGCCACAGCCAAATCGCGAGACCGGGAATGCGCGCGTCCCACTTCTCGAGCGCCGCGCGCATCGACGGCCACGCATGGTACGCGACGATCGCACCGACGGTCGCGACCGCATAGGTGGCAGAAAACGTGTACCGCTCGGCGAACCGGCTCGACGGCAACAGGATGGCGACGGCCACCACGGCGAAACCGAGCGCGAAGAGCACACCGCGTCGCGCGCCGTCGCCGATCCACGCCACCACTCGCCGATCCGGCCGCGGCGCTGCCACCCGATCCACACGAGCGCGAGGCTCCAGGGCGCCGGATGCCAGAGCATCCGCGTGAGATAGAACCACGCGTGGCCGGCAAGCGACGATGCGCCTTCGATCGGGGTGGCCACGTCCACCGATCCCATCTGCCGGTCCCAGTAGGGCCGCCAGAAGTGTTCGCCCGTCGCGCGCAGATATGCGTTGTCGTACAAGAACGCCGTCCCGGCCATGACGGCCAGGCTGAACAGCCCCGCGGCAACGGCCGTCCGATCGATCCCTTGCGGCGCGTCGGATTGATCAGGGCCCAGAGCGCCGCGGCGATCGCGATCAGCACCACGAACACGCCTTTCACGAGCAGCCCCGCCGTGACCCGGCGGCCACGACGAGGGCCCACCACGATCGGCGCACCTTTTCCACGCCAACCAGCGTGACGAGCAGGCCCACGAGCATCAGATATTCGTGGTTCGCGCGAATGCGGAACAGAAACGCCACCGGCATGAACTGCAGCAGCACGAGCGCGGCGCGCGCGTCGTCGCGCGTCGTCACGCGGTGGACGAGCGTCGCAATCAGCAGGAGCGCAGCGTCCCGAGGCCGACGCCGACGACGTATGCGGCCTGTGGTCCGGGGACACCGAGGCGGCCAGCGCGGCGGGGAGGATGAGCGCGCCGGCGGGATGTTCGCGGAACAGGCCGTATCGCTGTTCCGCAGACCCCACCACTCGGGGGCGCGACCCATCGGCTCAGCGGTTCCGAGGCGGGACAGTCCGGCGTAGAGATCCGAGTCGCCGTCGCTGCTCGAGAACCGAAACGCGACCAGCAGGAACCGACGATGAGGAAACAGCCGCCCACAAGCCGCGTCGGCGGGACCAGTAGCGTCGGCATCATCCTGGTCGGCGGCGACCGCGTCGGCCAGTCCTGGCGGCGAGCCAGCGCCAGGCGACCACGACGAGCCGCGGCCGCGATGTTCGCGACGTCCGGCTCGAGAGCGCCGGTGGCGAGCGACAGATCGCCGCACGCCACACCACCGACCGCGCCCGTGACAGCGGCGACTCGCGGCGACTGCTGGCAGCGCGTGCTCGATCGGTATCGTGCCCGACGCGTCCAGAATCCACATGCCGTGCTCGCCCCAGGTGATGATGACGTTCGAGCCGGTGCGCTCGTGGAGCGCGCGCGCTGCGTTGCGCGCCTCGTCCGGCGTGCGGATGACACGCTGCGTCATCAACTCCGCCTCGTGATGGTTCGGCGTGATGACCGACGTTCCGCGGTAGCGATCGGCGTCGGCGACCTTCGGATCGACCAGCACCGGAATGCCACGCCTCCTGGCCGCCGCGACGGCCGTCGCGATCACGTCCGGCGACACGACGCCTTTGCGGTAGTCGGAGAGCACGATGGCATCGGCGCGGGCCGCGGCCTCGACGGCTCGGGCTGAGAGCGCGCGTCAACGAGTCACCGGAGGCGTCGGCGTCAACCTCGTAATCCACGCGCGCGACCTGTTGGTTGCGTGACGTGACCACCCGCACCTTGCGCGTCGTGGGTCGCGACGGATCGGCGACGAGTCCGTCAACCGGTAGCGACGCGCGCTCGAGACAACGGCGGAGCTCCGCGGCGGCTTCGTCCTGACCGACGAGCCCGACGATCGACGCTCGCGCGCCCAGCGCGACGACGTTCTGCGCGACGTTCGCGGCGCCGCCGAGCCGGTAGTCATCACGAACGAAGCGAACGACCGGGACGGGCGCCTCGGGCGAAATCCGATCGACGTGTCCGATGAGGAAATGGTCGAGCATCAAGTCGCCACACCGGACGGCGATGTGTCGCCCTGCGAGCCGAGCTCGTCAGGTCCGTGAGGCGGGTCATTGCCGAACCGCTGTCGCGCCGTGCCGCGTCACGCGCAGCCGCGAACAGGGATCAACGCCAGAAACAGCATCATGAACTCCGAGTCGCCGAAGTTGTATTCGAAGAGGCCCGCCGTCAGCATCGCGACAATCGCACCCAGTCCCGCCGCAGCCAACGCGGGTGCTGGACCGCGACGGAACTCCTGAAAGAGTCCCCACGCGGCCGTCGCGATGAAGAGCAGCCACACGGCAAGAGCAGGCAGGCCGCGCTCGGCGGCGATCTGCACGGGCACGTTGTGCAAGTGCGGGTTGTAGGTGTGGACGGGATTCGGCTGAAGGTACTGGCCGTAGACGCGTCCCACCATCTCGGGGCCGACGCCGAACACCGGGTGGTCGCGAATCATGTTCCGCCCCATCACGAGCATCTGGAGCCGGTCGCGATTCGAATCGTCCTGCAGGTTCGCGATCGAGAAGGCGCGCTCTTTGATGTGCGGCGGCGCCGCCACGACGAAGAGGACGACCAGCACCGGGATCGCGAGCAGTAACCGGATCTGGCGCAGCGGCAGCAGGCAGGCAATCGCCGCAAGGGCCCCGAGGTACGCGTTTCGTGTTTGCGTCGCGGCCAGGGCGACGGCCAGCGCGGGAACGGCGACGGCGGGCCAGATGCGCTGCGCGGGATAGAAGAGCAACCGCGCCACCGCCGCGGCCAGCACGAGCATGATCAGCCCCGAGTAGGTCATGTAGTGCGACAGGGAACCCATCGGCCGGCGGTCGAGGTTGTCGAACCCGAAGATGGTGTACTCGACGACGCCCACGAAGGCGCCCGCGGCGCCGAGTGCCATGATCGCGTCGAGGGTCGTCATGGCGCGGGCGCCACGTGCGAGGCGTACGACCACGGGCACGATGAGAAACAACACGAGTTGCCGGCTATCGATGAAACTCGCCCGCGGATCCGGAGACATGGCCGCGCTCACGAGCGTCAGCCCGGCGTATCCGGCGAGAGGCCAGAAGAACACCGGGACCTCGGGGCGCCGCCCATCGGAGCGGATCACCCACACCCACAGCAGGGCCGCCAGGCCAAAGAGCACCTGCGCCGTGAGCAAGTTGAACAGCGTCATGCCGAGGCTGGCGGTCAGCAGCCAGTAGGCGGTGCGCTCGAGGCTCCCAGGCGAACCTGTCGACGGAGACACGTCCGTCATCCGGCCTCCATCAGTCGTTCGGCCGCGGCTCGAACCGTCGCGGCCGAAATGCCCGTCAGACATCGAAAGTCGCCCGGCACACACACGCGCTGCTCACATGGGCGGCAGGGGAGAGTGCCAACGTCAATCGATTCCGTCTTGAGGTGCCGTGGCCGCCACGGCGCCGAGCGTTCAGCGAGTGTGGGGCCGTACAGGCCGACGATCGGCACGTCGCTCGTCGCGGCGATATGCAACGGTCCACTGTCGCCGCCGATGAAGAGCGCCGCGCGGTCCATCGCGGCGCGCAACTCCGGTAGCGACAAGTCCTCGGCACTCGCGAGCCGTGCCGCCGCCGGACCGGCCGCTCGACGAGCACGTTCGATGACGCGCGCGGCCGCTTCACGATCCGACGGTCCTCCGGTCACGAGGACCCATCGATCCGGTTGGGCCGTGACGAGACCTGCCGCCAACTCGGCGAACGAGTCTTCCGGCCAGCGGCGGAAGGGGTTGCCCGCGCTCACGTGCAGAAGAATGACACGACCATCGACTGCCACGCCAAGATCGGCCAGGCGCTGGTCGATGGCGCGATGGGCCGCGTCATCGACCGTCATGTTCACGCGATCGCGGTCTCGGTCGGCCGGCGCGGCGAGGGCCGGGTCGATGGCGGCCAGCAGGTCCCACTGATTCTCGACCGAGTGGCGCGCGCGCAGCACGCGCGGCCGATGAACGACACGCGTGTACATCCAGCGGCGGCCGGGCATATCGTAGCCCACGCGCACGGGCGCGCCGCTGAGCCACGTGAACCAGGCGCTCCGTGGTCCACCGTGCAAATCGATCGCAATATCGAAACGTCGCGCGCGAAGGCGCCGGGCGATCGTCAAGTCATCGACCACCCGCCGCCAGCCGCGTCGGCGTTGAACGACCACGACTTCCGACAGCGCCGGATTGCCAGCGACGACGGGTGCGGCCGCCGGTTCGACGAGATACACGAGCTCGCGGACGGAAACTGGCGGCGGAGTGCGTTGGGGATCGGTGTCGTGAACACCACATCGCCGATCAGGCGGAGGCGGACCAGCAGGATACGCAACGCGTGTCAGTTCTCGATGGTAGCCTCGTCGATCAGCATCACCGGGATATCGTCCTTGACCGGATACACGCGGTGGCATGTCTCGCACTTCAGGCCGGCGCCGTCCTTCACGGGGTGCACCGGGGTCTTGCAATTCGGACACACGAGAATCTCGAGAAGCGCGGGGTCAACGGCCATGTGGGCAGTATAAGGAAAGTTAGAAGTTAGAAGCTAGAAGAAGCAGAATCAGAAGAATCAGAAAGGAGAAGAAGAGCACTACCGCGAGGCCCCGAGCTACGCGAGGGCGCTGGGCGTCTGAAGCGAGCCTGGCGGTGGGGCCCAAGGAAAGTTAGAAGTTAGAAGTTAGAAGCCAGAAGTTAGAAGGTGGGTTCCGCGAGGCCCCGAGCGTACGCGGAGGGCGCTGGGCGTCTGAAGCGAGCCTGGGGGTGGGGCCCCAGGAAAGTCAGAAGTTAGAAGCCAGAAGTTAGAAGGTGGGTTCCGCGAGGCCCCGAGCGTACGCGAGGGTGCTGAGCGTCCGGAGCGAGCCGGGGGTGGGGCCCCGGGAAAGTTAGAAGTTCGAAGCCAGAAGTTAGAAGGTGGGTTCCGCGAGGCCCCGAGCGTACGCGAGGGCGCTGAGCGTCCGGCGCGAGCCGGGGGTGGGGCTCCAGGAAAGTTAGAAGTTAGAAGCCAGAAGTTAGAAGGTGGGTTCCGCGAGGCCCCGAGTGGTACGCGAGGGCGCTGAGCGTCCGGAGCGAGCCGGGGGTGGGGCCCCGGCGAGCGGTCAAAGAAGATGTGCCACAATCGAGGGCACGATGGTTTGGCCTGCGCTGCTACTCGTCGTCACTCTCGCCGGGCAGGGCGCCGCCGCCCAGTCGGCTCCCGCTTCGACGGACATTACCGCGCAGGCGTACCTGGCGTTTTTCCAGGGCTGGGCCGCTGATGACAAGGGCGACCTGGCCGGCGCGGTGGCTGCGTACCGGAGGGCCATCGACCTCGCGCCGACGGCCGCGGCGCCGCATGCCGCGATTGCCCAGAGTACGCCCGTCAGGGGCAAATCGATCCGGCCGCGCGCAGGCGACCACCGCGCTCGGGCTCGACGCGGAAAACCGTGACGCCCACCGCGTGCTGGGGTTCGTGCGCGCGGCGCAGGCCGATCAGCAGCCAGCCCGCGCCAGTGCGCTGCTGGCCGAAGCCATCGGGCACTTCGAGAAAGTGCTCGGCAACGGCGTCACCGATTCCTCGGGGCGTCGCTGACACTTGGTCAGCTCTACATCGAACACGGCGACTACAAGAAGGCCATCACGGTCCAGGTGCGCTGTTTGTCACCTCGCGGTGCTCATTACAGCGACGATTTTCGCCGCGGCGACCGGTATCGTGGGCTCGTCCGTGACGCTGCTCGGTGTCATGGCTGCGCCCGCCATGAAGAAAAGCAAATACGATGTTCGTTTGTCCGCCGGTGCCATCGCGGCCGGCGGCACGCTCGGCATCCTCATTCCGCCGTCCGTCATGCTGATTGTCATGGGCCCGGTGGTGGGCGTGCCGACGACGGATCTGTTCGCGGCTGCAGTCGTCCCGGGGTTGCTGCTGTCCGGCTTATACATCGTCTACACGCTCGCGAGGAGCTACATCAATCCCGAGCTCGGACCGCCCTTGCCGATGGACGAGCGCCGGCCTTTTGGTTACGTGCTCAAAGAATTAATCCTCGGTATAGCACCCATCGTCATCGTAATCATGGCGACGCTGGGCGTCATTCTGGCTGGCATTGCCACACCCACCGACGCCGGCGCCGTCGGTGCATTCGCAGTCCTGCTACTGACGATGGTCTATCGGCGCATGACGTGGCAGAAACTCAAGAAGGCGGTGTACTCGACGCTCGAAGTGTCGTGCATGATTTTGTTGCTCGTCGCAGCGTCCAACTTTTTCGGCGCCGTGTTTTCACGGCTCGGTTCGGCAACTCTCATCGCCGAGTCGCTGCTCACGCTCAATTTTTCGCCCACGATCATGCTGCTGCTGATACTCGCGATCATTTTCGTGCTGGGCTGGCCGCTCGAGTGGGTGCCTATCGTGCTGATCGTCGTGCCGATTCTGCTGCCGCTGGTGCAGAAACTGGGCATCGATCTCGTCTGGTTCTGTACGCTCGTCGCAGTCTGTCTGCAAACCGCATGGCTGTCGCCGCCGGTAGCGCTGTCGGCATACTTTCTGAAAGGTGTCGTGCCGGACTGGGACCTCAAGGACATTTACGCCGGCATGATGCAGTTCATGGCGCTGCAAATCATTGGCCTGTTGCTTATATTGTTCTTCCCTCAGCTCGCCTTGTGGTTGCCGACGCTGTTGCGTGACTAGGCAAGAGCACGGGCGGCAATGAGCGTCCTCGAATCGCTTCCGCTCGGAATCATCCTCTGGATCTTCCTCGCGTGCGTGCTGTCGGGCTTCATCCAAGGCACACTGGGATTCGGCTTTCCATTCATTGCAACGCCCATGGTTGCAATGGCGCTCGACATGCACAGCGCGGTCATTGTTGTGCTGCTGCCGACGCTGGCAACCGTCGCGATCACGCTCGTCACGAGCCGTCCGCTGCTGCCCGTGCTGCGCCGCTTCTGGTTCATGCCGGTGTTTGCAACACTGGGCGCGTTTGCCGGCACCTGGTTATTCGTTGCAGCGCCGGATGCGCCGTATCAACTTGTGCTCGCACTCGTCATTCTGATTTATCTCAACCTCGACCGCGTCACGCGTGGCAACTGGACAGTCGTCCGTCAACACGAGCGTGCGTTCGGTCCGCTCGCGGGATTCGCTGCCGGCCTTTTCGAAGGCACGGCGAACGTCGCGGCGCCACCGCTTATTATCTATTACCTCGCGCTCGGCCTGGCACCGGCTCTGCTCGTGCCGGCGCTACAGATTTGCTTTCTGGTTGGTAAGACCACCCAGTTTGCGGTGCTGACGCTCCACGGAAACGTAACTGCGGCGCAGTGGCTTGCAACGGTGCCCTTGAGCGCGGTTGCGGTCGCCGCCGGAATCGGTGGAGCACGCATCCGTGACCGCATAGACGCCGCCCGTTTTCGTGCGTGGGTGAAACGGGTGCTGCTATTGATAGCGTTCGCGCTGCTTGCGCAGTACATCTATCGCACGTTCTTCGCCGCCTGAAAAAGTTAACGGCCATCCACCCAGATGGCCGTCACCAACAGCTATCCTTTTTACCGCTTTATCAGGCTGCCGTTTTGCCTGCCAGTATCTTTTGCAGTTCGCCGTTTTCGTACATCTCGCGCAGAATGTCCGAGCCACCGACGAACTCGCCGTCGACGTAGAGCTGTGGGATCGTGGGCCAGTTTGCGGTACTGCTTGATACCCTGACGAATGTCGGGATCTTCCAGCACGTTGACCGAGTAGAAGTTTTCCATGCCGCACGCGCGCAGTATCCCCACGACGTTAGCCGAAAATCCGCACTGGGGAAAATCCGGCGAGCCTTTCATATAGAGCACGACCGGGTTTTTCGTAACCTGGTCTTTGATTACGTCCTGTACGTTCATACTGACTCCTGAATACTTGAGTGATTTAATCCGGTATTTTATCGCCGCATGAATCGACCGTCAAGACGAGCACCTAGAGGTTATGCCGCGGCCGTCGACTTTCCACCGCTGATGCGCTCGATACCCGCCAGGTCTTTACGGGTAAAGATGTCCACGAATCCTGATGACTGCAGGAGCGCGCGGACCGATGCAACCTGATCGTATCCATGCTCGATCGCGAGCACGCCGCGCGCAGTCAGATAACCAGGCGCGCCAGCAATGATGGTCCGCACAGAGTCCAAGCCATCGTCACCGCCACGTAGCGCGCTCGATGGCTCGAAGCGCAAGTCGCCGTGATTGAGATGCGCGTCACGGTCGGCTACATACGGCGGGTTCGACACGATGACATCGAAGCGGCGACCTTCCAGCGCCGAAAACCAGTTGCTCAACTTGATTTCGATGTTGCTCACCTGATGGCGGTGCGCGTTCTCCCGCGCGATCGCAACTGCGTCGGCGCTATTATCGACCGCAACGACGTGCGCCAACGGACGCTCACGCGCAATGCTGATCGCAATACAACCGCTGCCCGTCCCGAGATCAAGCACGTGCGCCGTCGAATCTGCAGGCATGCGCTCGAGCGCATATTCAACCAGCAATTCAGTCTCGGGGCGCGGAATCAAGACAGCCGGAGTGACGCTAAATTCGCGGCTGAAGAACTCGCGCGAGCCGACGATATAGGCGACCGGCTCACCCTGTGCACGCCGTTTGGCGAGCGAGTCGTACGCCGCGTACTGGACGCTCGTCAACTTTTCGTCCGCGTGCGCAATCAAGTACGCAGCGACTGACGACGAGCGCGTGACACATCAGCACACGCGCATCGACGCGGGCAAGCCGCGCATCGTCAAGCGCCTGCGCAATCGTCATCTGCATTGCTATTTACGGAGTGGCGGCTCAGGCCGCCTGTGTTTCTTCCCCGAGCGCAGCAAGCTGTTCCGCCTGGTGTTCGGAGCTCAGTGCGCGCGTAAGGTCATCGAGGTCGCCATCCATGATCGAGGCGATCTTGTAGAGCGTCAGATTGATACGATGATCGGTTACGCGCCCTTGTGGAAAATTGTAGGTGCGTATGCGCTCCGAGCGGTCGCCGCTGCCGATCAGCGATTTGCGCGTGGCTGCGGTTTTCTGCTGCTGCTCGCGAACTTGCTTGTCCTTGATGCGCGCCGCGAGAACCGAGAGTGCGCGCGCCTTGTTCTTGTGCTGCGAGCGATCGTCCTGACACTCAACGACGATCCCTGTTGGCAGATGCGTGATGCGGATTGCGGAATCTGTTTTGTTGATGTGCTGCCCGCCCGCGCCCGAAGATCGAAACGTGTCGATGCGCATCTCGGCAGGATTTAACACGACGTCCGCAACTTCGTCAGCCTCGGGAAGAACCGCAACCGTGCATGCGGAAGTGTGAATGCGGCCTTGGGTTTCCGTGGTCGGCACGCGCTGCACGCGGTGCCCGCCCGATTCGAACTTGAGCTTCGAGTACGCTCCCTGGCCGATGATGCGTGCAATGATTTCCTTGTAGCCGCCCGCTTCACCCTGGCTCTGTGACATCACCTCCACCTGCCAGCGATTGCGCTCGGCGTAGCGCGCATACATGCGAAAAAGGTCGCCCGCGAATAGCGCCGACTCATCGCCTCCGGTTCCTGCGCGAACCTCGAGGAAAATGTTGCGATCGTCGTTGGGGTCTTTGGGCAACAGTTCTTTCTGCAGCGCCGCTTCGAGCTCCGTGAGCTTGACGCGTGCGTCCCGGATTTCAGTCTCCGCAAATTCCCGCATCGACGGATCGTTGGTGAGCTCCTGTGCCGTGTGCAGGTCGTCTTCCGTATGCCGGTACGCCTTATACAGCTCGACCACGGGCGTAATCTCCGCATGCTCGCGCGAGAGCTTGCGATAGTTGTCCAGATTCGCTGTGACGGTTTCGGAGCTGAGGAGACCGTTGAGTTCTTCGAGCCGCAGCGTCAGTTGCGCCAGCTTGGCGGCTATGCTCGCTTTCATTCGGAATGCTTGAGCTGGTGCAGCCGTCTCAGCATCGCCACCAGTTGTTCGCGGTCGTCATCGTTGGCGTGGTTCAAGGCGTGCGTGGGCGCATGCAGAAATTTGTTGGTCAGCGCGTAGCTCAAGTATTCCATCACCTGCCGTGCATCTTCGCCGCGCGCGAGCCGTCGCGCCGCACGCTCGACTTCCCGGCGCCGCGCTCGCTCCGCATCATCGCGCAATGCGCGGATAGTCGGCACCAGCTCACGATTTTCCAGCCACTGCATGAAGTCACCGACCTGCGTCTCGATGATCGCTTCGGCCTGCGCGACCGCGGACTCACGTATGTCGAGTCCTTCGCGCGTGAGCTTGCCGAGATCGTCGACCGTATATAAAAACACGTCGTCGAGATCCGCGACCTGCGTCTCCACGTCGCGCGGCACGGCGAGATCGATGATGAGAAACGGGCGGTGCTTGCGCACGCGAAGCGCGCTTTCGATCAATCCTTTGCCGACGATGGGCAGCATGCTGGCAGTGCAGGAAACGATGATGTCGTGCACGGCCAGCTGAGCCGGCATTTCGTTAAATGAAATGGCACGGCCGCGGAAACGCTCGGCGAGATGTTGCGCGCGCTCGACCGTGCGATTGGCGAACGTCATACGATGCGGATGACGCGCTGCGAAGTGCGTCGCGGTGAGCTCGATCATCTCGCCGGCGCCGATGAACAGCGCACTCTGTTCGGCAATGGTTGGATAAATGCGTTCCGCGATCCGCACCGCCGCCGACGCCATCGAGACCGAACTCGCGCCGATGTCGGTTTCAGAGCGCACCGTTTTAGCCACGGAAAACGTGCGCTGAAAAAGCTTGTTGAGCAGCAGGCCCAGCGTGCCGGCTTCACCGGCCTTGCGCACGGCATCCTTGAACTGGCCGAGGATCTGCGGCTCCCCGAGCACCATCGAGTCGAGCCCGCTGGCAACGCGGAACGCATGCTTGACCGCCTGGGCCTGCGGCAGTTGATAGACGTGAGGCTCGAGATGCTGGCGTTTGAGCTTGTGATAGTCGGCAAGCCAGTGCAGCGCCCGCCGCGGCTCCTCGGCGTCGCAGTAAATCTCCGTGCGATTGCACGTAGAGATGATTGCCGCTTCCTTGACCGTGTTGCGGTCAACGAAATCACGCAGCGCCTGCACCAGATTTTCGGCGCTGAAAACCACCTGCTCGCGCAGCGACAGCGGTGCTGTTTCGTGGTTGATGCCGAAAGCGAAAAGCTGCATGGGCGGTTAGCCGTTGATAGCAGGGCTATATTATAGCCGCATCGTCCTTACTTCCCCCTGGATGGAGGCCGGATGCGGGGCTGCCGTGGCTCACTCGATCCGGATTTTTGCGACGCGGGCGATCTCGGCGTATCGTTTGAGCTCGGCATTGAGAAACCTGCGGAATTCTTCGGGGGAATCGCCAACGATTTCATAGCTGCCGGCCACGAGATATGCGCGGACTTTCGGCGCCGCCAGCGCCTTGCGGATTTCCGCGTAGAGTCTCGCGATGATTGCGCCGGGCGTATTCGCCGGCGCGAACCAGCCCTGCCATCCCGTGCGCATCTCGAATCCGGGCAGCGCTGCTTCGGCGATGGTCGGTACTTCGGGCATGCCATCCCAGCGCGCAGCGCCCGTAAACGCCAACGCGCGGAGCTTGCCGTCGCGCACATATTGAGCCACGGACGGCGGCGGCTGAAATGTCGCACTGACTTCGCCACCGAGCGCCGCGATGACGGCCTGTGGAACGCCTTTATACGGTACGTGAGATCATGTGGATGCCCGCGCGGGCATTGAAGAATTCGCCGAGAAAATGCTGGGGGTTGCCGGCGCCCGCAGTGCTGTAAGTCAACGGACTGAACGAGCTTTTCGCGAGCATGATCAATTCGCGCACCGTACGCGCCGCGACCGATGGATGCACAACCAGCAGATAACCGGTGCCAGCGGCAACATTCGTGATCGGCGCGAAATCCCTCAGCACATCGTACGGAATTTTTGGATAAACGACCTGGTTCACCACGATACTGCTTGGCGAAAATAGCAGTGTGTATCCATCGTGCGGTGCTTTCGCCGCGAGCTCGATGCCGATGATGCCGTTGGCACCTGCACGGTTGTCGACCACAATCGTTCGGCCAAGCCGCGCTTCCAATTCGGCGGTCTGGAGCCGCGCGATGGTGTCGACGTTCCCGCCAGCCGGAAAATTGACCACCACGCGGATCGGACGCTCGGGATAAGACTGGCCGAATACGCTGACCATCGAACTGCATGACAACACCGCCAGTGCCGTCATGCAATCGCGCCGGGATGCGTCGCATCGACACGCGCGGCATTCCGGGGCCTCAGTCACTCGAGTTTCATATCGAGTTGTTTCGCAAGCCTGCGCCATTTAGCGATGTCATCACGGATGAAAGTGGCGAACTGCTGCGGTGTGCCTGCCCATACTTCTGCGCCGAGCGAAGCGAAGCGTTCCTTCGTCTGCGGCAACGCAAGCACCTTATTGAGCGCACCATTGAGTTTGCCGACGATATCGCGGGATAGTCCGGCAGGTCCGAACACGCCTGAATACGTGATCGACTCCGCATCCTTGACGCCTGATTCTGCGAGCGTCGGAATATCCGGAAAAAGAGTAGCGCGGTTTGGCGTTGCCACAGCAAGCGCGCGCAGCTTGCCGGACTTGATGTGCACGGCCGCAGAGGACATCTGGTCGAACATCGAATCGATATGCCCGCCCATCAGATCGATCAAGCCGGGGCCCGAGCCCTTGTAATAGCGGATCAACACGACCTTGATTCCGGTCTGATACTGAAAAAGATCGCATGCACGACTAGTCCCCGCACCGCCGAGCGTAATCTGCCCCGGCCGCGCCTTGGCGAGCGAAATATAATCACGCACGGTTCTCGCCGGCAGCGCGGGATGCACGAGCAGCACTGACGGGACGTTCGATACGAATCCGACCGCTGTGAGGTCATTGATCGAATCGTAAGGATTTTTCGCATAAAGAATTGGCGCGAGCGTGATCGGACCGGTGGCGCCAAGCGCGATCGTGTAACCGTCGGGCGCGCTTTTGGCGACGCGGTCGATGCCGATGGTTCCGCCGGCGCCGCCGTAGTTTTCGATTACCATCGGCTGCCCGAGTAATTCGGTCAGATGCGGCCCGATAATGCGCGCCGTGATATCGAGATTACCGCCCGGAGCGTAAGGCACGACGAGGCGAATGGGTCGATCCGGATATGTTTGCGCGTGAGGCTCATCGGTAAACATGCTAGCAAGCGCAAAGATCGCCATCGACCCAAACATCGTAACTCGATAGCTGCCCGACCGTCGCCTGCGACTCGCAACATTGCCCATTGGGAAATATTTTAACGATATTATTTCGCGTCTATCCCAATTATCATGTTTATCGACTGACGCCGAAGACCGCGACACCGATTCCCGAGGCTCGCACTCACGAAGAAGGATGACCCGTGCAGGAACGACATGTACATGTGACGACACCGGATGGACAAATGGAAACTTTCGTCGTCCATCCCGACGGCACCGGACCCTTCCCCGCCGTCGTCATGTTTCAAAACGTCGGTGGCTTGAGCGAAATTCTGCGTGGCATGGCGCGCCGTGTGGCGGCAGAGGGGTATTACTGCGCCGTGCCATCACTTTATTACCGCCTTGGAACCATAGTCATCGATCCCGACAGCAAAGACGAAAAAATTCTCGCGCTGCGAAAAATCGCGAGCGGCAGTCTGGTCAACAGCAAAGTCGTCGAAGACACCCGCGCGCTGCTGGAATTCATCGCTGAGGACAAAGCCGCTCGCACGGGCCCTAAGGGCACCATCGGCTATTGCCAGGGCGGCCGGTTCGCGGTGCTCGCCGCTGGCAAATTTTCCGCGATCAGTTTAAAGCCGGCAGCATCACTGTTCGGCACTCAACTTATCACGACACAAGCGGATTCACCGAATCTCGTCCTGGAGAAGCTCCAAGGTGAAATTTATTTTGGCTTCGCGGAGCACGATCACTCGGCGCCTCCCGAAACCGTCGAGAAGATCCGGGTGCAACTTAAAAGCTGCCCGGTCAGGTCATTTGTCGAAGTCCATCCAGGCACCGAACACGGATACGCGTTTCCGGGACGTGTCGTCTACCACCAGGAAGCATCCGAGCTTTCGTGGAAACGCATTTTCGAGATGTTTGAGCGCCAGTTGCGAAAGGGACAGCGTTGAAGGACTCGCCGCAGCAACAGCTCGATTTTCTCGAAGAGCAGATTTCCGGCACTCAGCCTTACGTCGACATCATTGAAAAAATACCCGACCTGACGTGGGACGACGCGTACCGCTTGCAGTTCGCGCTGGCGAAACGCAAGATCGCGAAGGGCGATCGACTCGTCGGCTACAAGGCAGCGTATACGAGCCGCGCCATGCAGCAAGACCGCGGCGTCGCAGGGCCTATCATCGGTTCCCTCATGCGATCCGGAAGTTTTGAAGAAGGCAAACCGATCAAGCTGAGGGACGGCATCGAAACGCTGGTGGAACCCGAGATTGCAGTGTTGCTGAATCGTGATCTGAAGGGCCCGGGCGTTACGCATGAAGAGGCGCTGCTCGCGGTCGAAGGCATATTCCCGGCGATCGAAATCGCCGAGCAGACGCACGGCGGACGCAAGCGCAGCCGTCAGATGGGCATCGCCATCCACAAGTCGAACGGCGGCATCATGCTCGGCTCGCCGATGAGTTCACCGCGCGGTATCGATCTCCGTCTCGAAGGCATGGTGATTAGCATCAATGGTGAAGTGCGCGGCTCAGCGACCGGCGTTGAAGTGCTCGGCGATCCGCTGCGCCTTGTGGCCGTTATTGCCAACAAGATTGGCGACTACGGCGAAATGCTCGAAACCGGCATGATCCTGATGACAGGTTCGATCGTGACCGCAATGCTCGTGAAACCGGGCGACGATCTCACGGTCGAGTTCACGCGCATCGGCAGCCTGCACGCCCGATTCACCGCATGAGCAGTATGGAAAACACGCACAAGCCGGTACTCGACTGGCTCGAAGCGCAGATCTTCGAGGACGGGCCCGTCGGCGACGTCGTCGACAAAATTCCCGATCTCGATGCCCGCGACGCTTACCGCCTTCGCGATGCGCTGATGAAACGTCGTATCGCTAAAGGCGATCGCCACATCGGCTACAAGGTCGCGGGCGCGAGCCGCGCGATCCAGACCACCGAGCACGTTGAAGGCCCAATGGTCGGCTGCCTGATGCACTCGGGACTTTACGCGGAGGAGGTGCCGATACGGATCGGTGGCTATAAACGCGTGATCGTCGAGTCGGAAGTCGCGGTGCTGCTCAAGCACGATCTGGCCGGACCGGGTGTCGGCATCACCGATGTATTGCTCGCGACCGCCGGGTTGTTCCCGGCGATTGAAGTCGTCGCCAGCCGCGGCGAGCGCGTAAAACGAAGCCACGCCATGCGCATCATCGGCAGCAAGTTTACGGGCGGCGGAATTGTGATTGGTGCACCGATGAGCGCGCCGCACGGTATTGACTTGAGGCTCGAAGGCATGGTCATCAGCATCAACGGAGAAGTGAAAGGCTCGGCAACCGGCGTGGAGGTGATGGGCAATCCGCTCACTGCTGTCGCGCTGGTCGCCAATACGATTGCAGGCTACGGTGAAAAACTCGAAGCCGGCATGTTGATCATGACCGGGATCGTTCATGGGAAATCTCCCGGTGCAACCCCGCGACGATTTGCGGGTCGACTTCACGCGCCTTGGCAGTGTCACCGCGCGCTTCGTCGAATGATCTGTGCGTCGTCTAACCGGTATGCGGATTGAGCAGCGGCTCGCCGCGTGCCCATTTTTCCAGGTTGAGCAAAAATATCTCCGCACTACGCCGGTCATTGCCGCCGGACGCGGACGCATTGTGCGGCGTCAGTATCAAATTCGGCATGTCCCATAACGGCGAGTCAGCGGGCAACGGCTCTTTTTCGAACACGTCGAGGTGGGCACAGCCCAACTGACCGCTGCGAAGGGCTGCGATGACCGCCGGTTCGTCGCAGACGCCCCCGCGGGCGACGTTGATCAATGCGGCGCCTTTTTTCATCAGCGCGAGTGTGTTCGCATTGATGAGATGCCGCGTTTCCGCGTTCAGCGGGCAGGCGAGCACGATCCAGTCCGCGCGTGGAAGGACGTTGCCGAGTTCGGACAACGTATGCATTTCGTCGACCGGATCGTTTGCACCTTTCGGCTGGCGGCGGATGCCGATGACGTGCATGCCAATCGCCTGCGCAAACTGCGCGATCGGTTTTCCGATGTTTCCCATTCCGACGATCACGATCGTCTGACCGCGCAGATCGGCGGGCGCCTGCTCACCGCGCACCGGTTCCCACCGCTTGCGGCGCTGCGCGTCGAGCCAATGTGGGAATCCGCGTGCCAGCATGAGCAGCGTCGCGATAGCTGTCTGAGCAACGGGCTCGCCATTGCTGCCCGCCGACGTGGTCAGCTTCACACCACGCGCGAGCAGCGGCGCCACCACCGGATGCTGCTCGATCGCAGTGCTGTGAAAGTGCGCCCATTGCAGGTTCTTCGCTGCGAGGAGCGTATCGGCGAAGCTGTCGTAGTGATCCGAGAATCGGACGTCGCGTGTGGACATCGTGACTTCGATGCGGTCCAGGTCGCGCTCGCTCAGCCGTGCCTTTGGGTCATCCGGCAAGTGCACGATGTCAGGCTTCAGCTTGAGGCGCTTAGCGACCTCGTCCAGGCGGGCGCCATGCGTCGCGATGAAGCCTTTGGACACCAGTATTCCCGTCATTCGATTTTTTCCAAAGATAAGTTCTATAGGATTTTAGATTCGTCGGTCCGGTGCAGACCGGAACGCATGCTTCTAAACGCGTGGACATCCGCTGCGGCTTCGAACCTGCCGCGCCAGGTGCTCTAACCGCCAGATTCCGGTCTACACCGGAATAACGACGTGTACTTAAGTTAGACGTTTATACCGCTATTTTTTCTTCGCCTGCGCAAACAATCCGTCGAGCTTCTGCTCGTACGCGTGATAGCCCAGATAATCGTAGAGATCATTGCGCGTCTGCATGAGGTCGATGACATTCTTTTGCGTGCCCTCCGTGCGGATCGCCTGAAACACTTTCAACGCGGCGGCATTCATGGCGCGGAATGCCGACAGCGGATAGAGCGCCATCGCAACGTTGGCGCTCTTCAGTTCTTCAGTCGTGAACAGCGGGGTCGCGCCAAACTCGGTGATGTTGGCGAGGATCGGTACCTTCACTGCGTCCGCGAACTTCTTGTACATCGATAGTTCGGTGATCGCTTCCGGAAAAATCATGTCAGCGCCCGCTTCGACGCACGCGCACGCGCGGTCGACCGCTGCCTGCAAGCCTTCGACCGCCAGCGCATCGGTGCGCGCGATGACGACAAATTCAGGATCGGTCTTCGCATCCGCGGATGCCTTGATGCGATCGACCATCTCCTGCTGCGTTACCAGTTCCTTATTAGGACGATGACCGCAGCGCTTGGCGCCAACCTGGTCTTCGATGTGCATGGCCGCCGCGCCGGACTTAGTCAGTGATTTAACGGTGCGTGCGATGTTGAAGGCGCTCGAACCAAAACCCGTGTCGACGTCTACCAGCAAGGGCAGCGCGCAGACGTCCGTAATGCGGCGCACGTCGGTCAGCACATCGTCGAGATTGCTGATCCCAAGGTCAGGCAGCCCTAGCGAACCGGCCGCAACGCCGCCGCCGGAAAGATAAATCGCTTTAAAGCCGACGCGCTCGGCCATGCGCGCGTGATAGGCGTTGATGGTGCCGGCGATTTGCAGCGGCTTTTCAGCGGCGACAGCAGCGCGAAAACGCGCGCCGGCGGACGCCAGACGCGTCGTGCCTGATGAAAGATCGGTCATGAGCTTCTCCTGAATCGGATGGGGCTGCCCCGGCTGAATGCCGGCAGGCAGTGGCAGACGGATTTTAGCGCACGTGATACGAGCGCGCGTGCGACCTGCGGGGCGGATTGCACCCCCGCATGATTGCTGTTATGTTTTCGCGCTCGCCCTGCACTTTCCCCATCGACAATCCAGGAGACGCAATGCGCCCCGTCTTGCGCTTTGTAGCTATCGCGCTGTTAACTCTCGCTGGCGGAAGAACGTTCGCGCAACCGGCTTACCCGACGAAGCCCGTGCGCTTTCTTGTCGGCTCGCCGGCGGGCGGCAGCAACGATATTTTCGCGCGCGCGATCGGACAGCGCCTGAGCGAGTCGCTCGGGCAGCCGGTGGTGATCGAAAACCGCGCCGGCGCGAGCCAGATGATCGCGGCCGATCTCACTGCCAAAGCGCCGCCGGACGGTCACGTCATCTACATGACATCGACGACTTACACGACGGGCGCGGCGCTGCAACCGAAATTACCGTTCGATCCGATCAACGACCTGACCGGCATCACGATGGTGGGCAAAGGTCCGATGGTGCTCGTCGTGCATCCATCGGTGCCGGCGCGAAACGTCAAAGAGCTCATCGCGATTGCGCGCGCCAAACCGGGCCAGCTGAACTACACATCGTCGGGCGTCGGCGGCATCAATCATCTCGGCGTCGAAGTGCTGAAAGCCGCCGCCCATATCGACATCGTGCACGTCCCGCACAAAGGCATGTCGCCGGCCATCACCGATCTTATGGCAGGCCAGGTGCAAGTGCTGCTTGTAAGTCTTCCGTCCGTCGAATCGCAGATGAAGTCCGGACGACTGCGCGCAATCGGCATCAGCAGTCCCAAGCGCTCGTCGTTCATGCCGGAACTGCCCGCGATCGCAGAGTCGGTGCCCGGATACGACAACGAATTGTGGTGGGGCGTGTTTACCGCTGCAAAAACGCCGCGCGCGGTGATCGATCGGCTCAATGCGGAAATACGTAAAGCCATGGCGACTGATGACATGAAGAAGCGATTCGCCGAGTTTGGGGCCGAGCAATCGCCCACGACGCCCGAAGGCTTGAACACGCTGGTCAAAAATGAGATTGCCAAATGGAGCAAGGTGATCAAGGACGCGAACATTAAAGCCGAATGAGCTCGCGCATAGCCAGCAAATCATACGACGCGCAGGCGAAGGGCACGCTCGCGGGCGTGCGCGTGCTCGACCTCTCGCGGCTGGTGGCCGGCAATACACTCACGCAGGTGCTGGCGGATTTTGGCGCCGAAGTCATCAAGGTGGAGCCACCCGACGGCGATACATTGCGCGCATGGCAAACCAACGGCGTTCCCACGAACTGGAAGATTTACGCGCGCAACAAGAAAAGTCTGAGCCTCGAACTGCGCAAACCCGAAGCGCGGGACCTCCTGCTGAAACTTTTGCCGACCGCAAGCGTTTTCATCGAAAGCTTCCGACCCGGCACGCTCGAACAAATGGGGCTCGCGCCCGAGGAGTTGCTCGCGCTCAATCCGAAACTCATCATCGTGCGCATCTCCGGATGGGGCCAGACCGGGCCGTATAAACGTCGTCCGGGTTTTGGGACGCTGGTCGAAGGCATGTCGGGATTCGCCGCGATCAACGGCTTCGCGGACCGCGAGCCCGTGCTGCCGCCCATGTACCTCGCGGATTCGTATGCGGGACTTTACGGCGCCGCGGGCGTTCTGATTGCGCTGCGCGAAGTCGAAGTGAACGGCGGCAAAGGCCAGGTGATTGACCTGCCATTGCTCGATCCCCTGTTTGCCGTGCTCGGTCCACAAGCTGCCAATTACCGGCTCACGGGAAAACTCAAACCGCGCACGGGCAGCCGCTCGACGAATGCAGCGCCGCGCAATGTGTATCTGTGCAAAGACGGCAAATATGTCGGCCTCTCAGCGTCGATCCAGAAAATGGCGGAACGCGTGTTCCGGTCTATCGGACGTGCGGACCTCGTCGATAATCCGCGTTATCGCACCAACGCAGACCGCGTAAAGAATGCCGCTGAGCTCGATGTCATCATTGGCGCGTTCGTGGCGGAGCGCACTCAAGCGGAAAACGTGAAATTTTTTGAAGAGGCCGAGGTCACGATCGGGCCGATCTACGACATCTCGCAGATCATCGAAGACCCGCATGTGCTCGAGCGAGAACTTATTGCGGATTATCCCGACGCCGACATGGCCGCGTTTCCGATGCATCACGTGGTACCGCGCCTCTCTGAGACGCCCGGCACGATACGCGCGCCGGCGCCTCGACTCGGTGAACACAACCGGTCGCTGCTTGCAGAGCTCGGCGTCAACGACGAAGCTTACGCGCGGCTGGTGCAGCAAGGCGTCGTCTGCGAAGGCGCGCCGAAAATCAAGGAGAAAGACGCATGAAAACCGAATTGCCCGTATGGCGCTCGCTGATGTATGTGCCGGTCAACGTCGATAAATATGTGGATAAAGCGCACACGCGCGGCGCTGATGTCATTCAGCTCGACGTCGAGGACAGCGTGCCGCCGTCAGAAAAAGATAAGGCGCGCACCCTGGTCGAAGCGGCGGCAAAGAAAGTCCGCCGCGGCGGCGCCGATGTCGTCGTGCGCATCAACCGCCCGCTGTCGCTTGCCGTGCGCGATCTGGAACATTCGATATGCCCCGATGTCAACGGCATCGCGTGCACTAAAGTCGACAGCGCCTCTCACGTGCGTCTGCTCGACGAAGTGGTCACCGAGTGCGAGGAAAAGCGCGGCATGCAAATCGGTCACACGAAGTTCATCACGATGATCGAGACCGCCGACGCGTTTTTCCGTATCTACGAAATCGTGCGCGCGTCAGACCGCATCGTCGCGTGCTGCATTGGCGGCGAAGACTTCGCGTTGGACAACAATATGCAGCCGACGGGCGAGGCGTTGTTCTATCCCAAGCAGCACATGGTGATTGCCGCGAACTCTGTCGGCATCGTGCCGCTCGGTTTTATTGATAGCGTCGCGGGCTTCGGCGACTGGGACAAATTCCGCAAGATGGTACGCCGCTCCCGTGACTTCGGTTTCATGGGCGCCGGCTGTATACACCCGGGGCAAGTCACGATCGTGAATGAGGAATACACGCCGTCGAGCGACGAGGTGGAGTACGCGCGCAAAGTCGTGCGCATGGACAAGGAAGCTGCGGCATCGGGCCGCGGCTCATGGTCGCTCGACGGCAAAATGATCGACATTCCCGTCGTCGTGCGTGCGCAGAAACTCATCAAACGCTACGACGCCATCAAGGCGCGTGAAGCGAAAACCCTCGTGGCCATGAAGGGTTGAGCGTTCTCATCGCGGAGTTAGTATACGAGGATAGAGAGCGTAATTGCGTCGTTGCGACGCAGCACGCCGCTCGGCCAAGCAGCCGCTTAAAATTTTTTTGATCGCAACATTATGTGGCCATCGCGCCAATCGGCGCCATGTCCCGCACGATCCGTTGTTCTTCAGCCGCCAACGCGCATCAATACCGCACTGCACGTTTCTCACAACGGCATGAAAGATGCAGTGAGTCACGCGCGTTATTGCGCAAAGTTTTATTTATACATTTTGTGGTTCTGAACCGGCACGACATCGTCTAATCGGTGTACGCTTTCAATGTTAGTTCAAATTAAATAGACGCGTTTCCTGGAGCGTCTTTACGTTCCACTTCATTCACGTTCAAATTTCGGCGGAGACTTGAGTCATGTCTAACAGACCGATCAGAGGAATCATTGAAAATCAGAAAGTCGTGATTGCGAACAGCGATATCAACATCCTCGAAGCTTCCCGACTGATGAAAGAAAACAGCATCGGAGCGCTACTCGTGTGCGAGAAACAGCGCCTCGTTGGTATGTTCACGGAACGCGACGCGCTGTTCCGCGTGATGGCTGAAGCGCGCGATCCGAAAACGACATCGCTTGCGGAAGTCATGACGCGCCACCCTCAGACCGTCGATCCGGATAAACCGCTCGGCCACGCGCTGCACATGATGTACGAAGGCGGGTTTCGCAATGTGCCCGTCGTTGAGAACGGAAAGCCTGTGGGCATGGTCTCCGCGCGCCAGGCGCTCGGACCTGAGCTAAGAGAGTTCGTGGCCGAAATGGACGAGCGCGAGCACATCCAGGAGATTCTGGCTTAGCGTATCGAGTCCTGCTGCTTACGCCGGGCGGCGCCGCCGCGCATTGATTCGATGCGCGAGCAAAGACAGAAACCCGGCGGCAAGCAGCACAGCACTGGCAGGCTCCGGAATGCTTGCTGCGCTGAGTCTATGTCTGTTGAGTGGATCGCCGGCGTCGAAAGAACCGACCGGCCAGAAGTCGGAATTGCGGTCGCTGCCATTCAACAGCGCATTGACCCCAGGAGATCGTAGCCGGCGTTAATCCTTGTCGCGCCGGTCGCACTAGCGATGTCTAGAATCGCCCAGACAGCCGCGACTCCGGCGGCTGATATCACCTTCGAAAATCGCATGGTGGCTCCTTCGCATAACGCCAACGCGATCAATATTAGTATATCGTCGCAGACGTTTTGGATGAAGTTACGGTGATGAGACAAAAAAGTTTGAAGGCGCAGTCGCGATGCCGCGAAAATTCCGCCCTGATGGATATCGCGTCTCTATACGCAGCGAAACGAGGTCAGCATGTTTTCATTCCATGAGCTTCTTACGTCCCCGTTGTTCATCGCGAGCGCAGTGCTCGGATTCATCGGCGCGATCACGATACTGAGCGGCCTGTGGGCGCTCGTCACCTTGCGTCCCTTGCGTTTCCTCACGCGCAGCCTTGTCGGCTTTGTGCTGCTGACGCTGAGCGGAATTACCGGCGCCGTTGCGGTCGGCGTCCAGGGCTACCGCGCCCTGACACGGGAAGAAGTCGCGGCACGCTTATGGGTGCGGCCCACCGCGCCTCAGCGTTTCGCCGCGACAATGCGCGATCCGGATGGCCGCGAACAGACTTTCGAGCTGGCAGGGGATGAGATCTATGTCGACGCACACATCCTCAAATGGCAGCCGATCCTCAATATGCTCGGACTCCACACGAGTTATGAGCTGTCGCGCATCGGCGGCCGCTACAGGACGATCGGACAGGAGCGCTCGGAAGCGAGGACTGTGCATTCGCTTGAAGCTGCGAAGCCCGTCGACTTGTTCGACATACGGCAGCGCTATACATTTCTGGCGCCGTTGGTCGATGCTGAATATGGCTCGGCGACGTTTGTTCCGGTTACTCAGCCGGCGGAACTTGAAGTGCGGGTATCGACGACCGGCTTGATGATCCGTCCGGTGAATCTCGCGCCGAAATCATAGCCGCGCGAGAACTCCAGCATGCGACGGCGCGCGGTCAATTGCACGGGACGGCGAGCGACCTTTTGCTTGAGCCGCCCCGCGCTGGACCGCGGCATCCGGCCGGTGTACTGTCGCTAAATTCAACCCGACACCTATGAGCAACCTCCTCAACCGCATCGGCCTCCACACCTGGACGCTGGACACTACGCCGCTGCCCGATGTGCTCCGCATTGCGCGTGAGACGGGTTACAACGCAGTCGAGTTGCGCCACGCCGATTTCGTGCGCTGCATTGAAACCGGAATGACCAATGAGCAGGTGCTCGACATGATCCGCGCGAGCGGTCTTGTCGTCTCGTGCGTCGGTCTGGAAACCGGCATGCTCTTCGCGCAGGGCGCTGAAGCGAAGCGGCTCTTCGACTCGATGGATGTGATGTGTGGCCGAGCGGCGGCGCTCGGCTGTGAAGTGATGATGGTGGCGCCCGGCAGCAATCCCGCTACCAACGTGAAAGATGCGGCGCGCAATTTCGCCACGGGCTGCGACATCGCACAGAAGCACGGTCTGCTGTGCGCGCTCGAATTCGGCTCGCGCCATCCGGTCGTCAACCGACTCGCCGTCGCGCGCGAAATCGTTGCGCTCGCGGACAAGCCGAACGCCGGCGTGCTGATCGACACGTATCACGCGCAATGCGTCGGCGACGGCGGACGCGGCTTCGAAGATGTTCCCGCGCAGGAAATCGTTGCATTTCAGTTCAGCGATGCGCCGCCGGGACCGCTCGTCATGGATGGCCCGGCGCTCGATCGACTGGCGCCCGGCAAAGGCGTCGTGCAGTGGCGGGAAGTGCTGCAACTGCTGGTCGAAAAAGGCTACGACCGCTACATTAACTATGAAGCGCCGAATCCCGCGCTATGGTCGCGGCCGCCGGCGGAAGTGGCGCTTGAAGGTGTCACGCAGATACGAGCGCTCATAGCCGACGCGCTGACTTGACGTCTGGCAGCGTGCCGCGGCAACTGAAGTGAGCAACACGCACCACCGTTTCACTCAACGCGAATTTTCGCTTCAGCGATTACCTTTTGCCACCGCGCGAGATCGTGGCGAATGACGTCGGTGAATTGTTCCGGCGTGTTGCCTTCGGCGTCGAATCCCTGAGCCGCGAGGCGTTGCTTCACCTCGGCGCTCGATAACGCTTTTACGATTTCATCATGCAGGCGCGCAACGACGTCGCGTGGCGTGCCGACCGGCGCGAACAAACCGTACCATGTGAGCACATCGAAACCAGGCAGTGTTTCCGCCGCGGTCGGAACGTCGGGCAACGTCGCTGCGCGGCGCGTTCCACTCACCGCGAGTGCGCGCAAACGACCGCTCTTCACGAACGGCGCGAGACCCGCCAGCGTGCCGAACGACATCGCGACCTGCCCGCCAATGAGGTCGTTGAGCGACGAACCGGTTCCTTTGTACTGCACCACCAGCAAATCGATTTTTGCGGATTGACGCAGCAGTTCGGCTGCAAGGTGCGACGGTGTTCCAAGTCCCGCCGCGGCGATCGTGAGCTGACCAGGACGTGACTTCGCGAACGTGATGAGCTCCTTGAGCGATTTCACCGGCACCGCCGGATGCACGACCAGTAGGTTCGGCGTCGACCCGGCCAGCGTGATGGGCGCAAAGTCGCGCTCGACGTTGAAGGGCACGTTCGGATAAAGCCATGGATTGATGGTGAAGATATTGGTAGTCAGCAGAAGCGTATAACCATCGGGTGCCGCCTTGGCGACCGCTTCCGTACCCAACAGCGCGTTGGCGCCGGGACGATTCTCGACGACGAACTGCTGGCCCGTGCTTTCGCTGATGCTCTTTGCGAGACTGCGCGCCATGATGTCGCTGCCGCCGGCTGCGGCAAACGGAACGATCATCCTGACCGTGCGAATCGGATACGCAGTGGCCGCGATCACAGCCTGTGCCAAGAGCGCACACACTGCGGCGACGCAAAAGTTTTTGATCAAGTGCCAGTGCATCGCCGCCTCGAGATTGACGTGCGGGTGCTGTTGACACACTTTTTTGCGTCAGTCAGTATACCCGGCGCACGCCTGATTCGAACGAGCGGAAGCATACTGCCGCCCGCCTTCACGAGGAAATCACCATGTCGAATGTTATCTGCCGCACGGTCGTCGTCGCGCTCGCCGTGCTTGCAGGCGTCGCGAACGTTCCCGTTTTCGCGCAGGACTATCCGGGCAAACCGATTCGCATCATCGTGCAGTTTACGCCCGGCACTTCGACGGATATTCTTGCGCGCCTCGTTGCACAGAAGATGAGCGAGGACTGGCATCAGCAGGTCATCGTTGACAATCGTCCGGGTGCCGGCGCCATTCTTGGCACGGAGATGGGCGCCAAAGCAGCGCCGGATGGTTACACGCTCACAATGGCTGTATCGAGTGCGTTCGGCATCAATCCGACGCTTTATACCAAACTGCCGTACGACGCGGTCAAAGATTTCGCGCCGATTTCAAACCTCGGGCTCACGCCGCAGACGCTCGTCGCGAGCCCCTCGGCACCGTTCAAGACGGTCAAAGAGTTCGTCAGCGCAGCGAAGCAAAAGCCCGGTCAGATCAACTTCGCCTCGCTCGGAAGCGGATCGACGAGCCATTTGACGATGGAAATGTTTCGTTCCACCGCGGGCATTACGCTTAACCATGTGCCGTTCAAGGGCAGCGCTGACGCTCACACCCAGCTCATCGGCGGGCAGGTGCCGGTGATGTTCGACGCAATTCCCGCGACGCGGCCGCACATCCAGTCGGGCAAGCTGCGCGGTCTGGGCATCGGTACGCTGCAGCGTTCACCGTTTCTTCCTGACCTGCCGACGATTGCTGAATCCGGTTATGCCGGCTTTGAAGCGGTCGGCTGGATTGGCATCGCGGCTCCGGCGAAAACGCCTGCGCCGATTCTCGATAAACTGAATGCTGAGATGGTGAAAATTATCCATGAGCCCGACGTGAAAGAGAAACTCGGCACGCTTGCTTTCACGCCCGTCGGCGATAGCCGCGCGGAGTTCGCCGCTTACATGAAATCGGAAATCGCGAAGTGGGGTAAGGCGGTAAAGGAATCCGGCGCCAGGGCGGATTGATTTCTCAGCAGGACAATCCACCGCTCTGATTCACTGCTCGCAGTCCTGGGCAACTCATACTGTCCATAACGATGCCTGGAAAATCCCTTACTGAAGCATTCGTCGATAAAGTCATGGGGGTCGATTTCGAGTCGCTGCCAGTCGCCGCCGTCGACATGGCGAAAGCGGTGACGCTCGACGGGCTCGCTGTAATGCTGGCCGGCGCTGATGAGCCGCTGGGTGTCGGACGCATCTCGACGCAGTATGTGCGCGAAATGGGCGGCGCGCCGCACGCAACGGTCATCGCCGGCGGATTCAAAACTTCAATGATCAATGCCGCCTATGCGAACGGCACGATGGCGCATGCGCTCGATTTCGACAATACATGGTATCCGCTCAATCATCCCACCTCCCCGACGCTGCCGGCGATCCTCGCCATTGCGGAGCACTATAAGGCGGACGGCAAAAAGATCATCGGCGCCATCGCCGCTGCCTTCGAAGTGCAGGCGCGTGTGCGCATGGCGGCGATCGGGCTCAAGACGGGCGCCGGATTTCACAAGCCGGGGACGACGGGAACGTTCGGCGCGGTGACTGCCGCAGCAAAGATGCTCGATCTCGACAAGCAGCAGACTTTGATGGCCTTCGGGCTGGCCGGGTCCCGCGCCGGCAGCATCTCGATCAATACCGGAACGATGACCAAATCGTCGCACTCCGGACACGCGGCGCGCATGGGCGTTGAGTGCGGCGTGCTTGCGAAGATGGGCTGGACTGCCAGCCCTGACGTGTTCGGACCGAAAGGTTTTTTCGACACATTCTTTCAAGGCAACGCCGAGCCTGAATTGCTCATTGCCGGGTTTGCCGCGCCTTTGCGCATGGTCGATCCCGGCGTCGGCTTCAAGAAACACCCGAGCAATTACTTCACGCACCGCCCGATCGACGCGGCGCTCGCATTGCGCAACGACCATGCGATCGAGCGTGATCAGATCGAACGCGTCGACGTCATCTTCCCGCGTTTCGATTACGTCAATCGGCCGGAGCCGGCGACCGGTCTAGATGGGAAATTCAGCGTCCAATACGCGACGCTCATTGCGCTGCTCGACGGTGAGATCACCATCGACTCATTCACGAATGAGCGCCGTTTCTCGTCAGATGTTGAAGCGCTGCTGCCGCACGTAAAGCTGACCGTCGATGACGCGATTCCACCCGACTTCGATCAGATGCACTCGATCGTCACGGTCGAGCTCAAGGATGGCCGGCGGGTCTCGAAGCGCATCGACAAACTATCCGGCTGGGTCGGATCGCCGCTTACGCGCGAGCAGCGGCTGACTAAATTTTTCGGCTGCGCACGCCGCAGGCTTGTGGACGCGCAGGCGCAACGCCTTCTTGAGCTGGTAGAACGCCTCGACAGCTTGGCCGATGTATGCGAAATCATGGATATTGCGCGCTGCGATCGACAAGCAGCATAAAGCGCGGCAGTCGGCGCGCGCATCACGAACAATCGTTGCAATCGAATCTGGAGAACGGTAATGGCGTCGATCGATAAGCCGTGGCATCAACCGGGGAAATGGCTCGTCAATCCGGCGTACTGGGACGACGAATCGCTCGCGGCACGCAGCGCCGCACCGAAGCGTATCCAATTCATCGACTGCACATTAAGCGAGGGTGACGACTGCGTCGGCCACCAGTTGAACTGGAATACGCGCCTCGGCTTGATCGAGCGGCTCGACGCGGTCGGTGTCGGCGAAATCACGCTGCCGAGCCACGCGACATTCAGCGAGGAACGCGACATGGTCAAAGCGTGCCGTCGCATGGGTGTGCGCACACGACTCGTCGCCAAAGGTCCCGGTGTGAAGCCGCCGCTCAAGGGCGATTGGCGCAGCGCAATCGACCGTCACATCGATCTTGGCGCTGAAGTGATCAGTCCAATCGTCAAATGGGATTACGCCGATACGTTGTCCGATTTCAGCGGCGACCTGTCGAAGCAGATGGTCGTCGATGCAATCACTGAAAGCATCGCCTACATGAAACGCCAAACGGTGCGTGTAGTTCCCTGGATGGTCGACAGCATGCGCTCGCCGGTTGACACCGCTTGTCTATTCTTCAAGGCCATGGCCGATGCCGGCGCGGATGGCGTGTACGTGGTCGACAGCCGCGGCAACAGCGCGCCGCTCGCGACTCGCACTTTCATCGGCCGCGTCCGCCGCGCAGTGGGTGACAAATGCGACGTCTATGTCCAACACCATAACGATCTGGGCGTCGCGACTGCCAACGCGATGGCAGCCGTGGAAGGCGGCGCCAACTGGATCGATGCGTCAGTCATCGGCATTGGAGACCGCGGCGGCTGCGTCGCGCTCGAAGAAGCCGCGGCACTGTTCGAAATGTACGGCATCGCGACCGGCGTCAAGCTCGACGCACTGTATGAGCTGTGCCGCTATGTACAAAAGGCGTACGGCATCCAGCTCCCGCCGTGGAAACCGATTGTCGGCGAGAACTGGAACAAGGAGGAAGGCGTCGGCCATCTGGAAGGCAGCGCCAATGCGGAATCCACGATCGGGATTGCGCCGCAAGTGGTGGGCCGCGAGTTCGAAGCCGTCATCGGCGGCAAGATTCTGTTCGGCCGCGAGCGCAGCAGCGCTCACACCGATGACCCGGTTTTCCTGCGCGACATCGTGCGCGACCTCGGCATGGAAGCATCGGAGCTGCAATTCCAGCGCATCCTGTCGCGGGCGCGCGCCGCCGTCGCCAGCAGCTACGATCGCCATTACCTTACGTTCGGCGAGTTTGCTGCAATCTGTCGCGGCGTCATGCTCGGTGGGCGCGAATAGGCGCAAAGACTGATGGTCACGACTTCGATTTCCTGGTCACGCGCAAACGTTCTCGCAACATGCGCCGTTGTGATGGCCGCTTCATTTTCTTTTGCCGCGAGCGCCGCGTATCCGGAGAGACCGATACGCTTCATCATGCCGTATCCCGCCGGCGGCAGCATCGATACCGCGGGCCGCGCCATCGCACAAAAACTTGCGGATACTTTTGGCCAGCAGATCGTCATCGACAACCGCACCGGCTCGGGCGGCACCATCGGCACTGAAACCGGCGCTCGCGCCGCACCGGACGGTTACACGCTCGTAATGGGCGGCACCGGAACGCTTGCATTGAGTCCGCACCTGCAAAAGAAATTGCCGTACGATCCGGTGCGCGACTTCGCACCCGTGACGATGCTCATCGCGAGTCCCTATGTTTTGGTCGTGCATCCTTCAGTTGCGGCAGCGAATGTGAAGGAGCTTGTGGCCCTGGCGAAAGCGCGTCCGGGACAAATCAACTATGGCTCCGGCGGCAACGGCAGCGCGCCTCACTTCGCGTCTGAAATGTTCAATACCGCCGCCGGCATCAAGCTCGTGCACATACCGTACAAGGGCAGCACGCCGGCAGTCATCGACCTGATCGGCGGACAAGTGCAAGTCATGTTCACCGGTATTCCGAGCGTGCTTTCGTACATCAAGAGCAGCCGTGTACGGGCGCTCGCCGTCACGGGCAGGGAGCGCACGGCCGCATTGCCGGATGTGCCGACCATAATCGAATCAGGCGTGCCTGGCTACGTCGTGAGTCCCTGGTTCGGGGTTCTGGTTCCGGCGTGTACGCCACAGGCCATCATCAGCACCCTGCACCGTGAGATCGTCAAAGTGCTGCGCACGCCCGCGATCCGCGAACGTTTTTCTACCGAAGGCGTCGATCCCGTTGGCGACACACCCGAGCACTTCGGCGCGTACATCAAAGAGGAACTCGTCAAGTGGGGTAAGGTCGTCGCCGACACCGGCATGCGCGCGGAGTAATCAGTCGACGCGCCACGTTTGCGGCTGAGCCGAACCTTGTTCCATGGCGCGGCGGCAACATTGCTAGAATCACGCCTCCGTTTATCGCAAGCAGGAACCACAACCCATGGCGCACGACCTCGAAAAACTGAAGGACTGGATCGGTGAGCGCGAGACGGATGTCGACTATGTGACCATTCCGTCCGTGCACCGTCTGGCGGCGACACTCGATCGCGATGATCCGCTACCGAAATTCGGCGATGCGCTGCCGCCCGGCTGGCACACCACGCTGTTTCCGCGCGTCGTGCGTCAATCGCAGGTCGGTCACGACGGTCATCCAACGCGCGGCGATTTTCTACCGCCGGTGCCGCTGCCCCGCCGCATGAATGCCGGCCGGCGCACCTGGATGCACGATGTGCTGCGCGTGGGTGATGAGGTGCGCAAGGAAGCAAGCATCAAGGATGTCACCACCAAAGCCGGCCGCAACGGTCAGATGGTATTCGTGACCGTAAAGACTGACATGATCAGTCCGCGCGGTCTCGCCATCACCGAAGAGATGGATGTGGTGTACCGGCGAAGAACCCGATCCCAACGCGCCCAAGGCTGCGCCGCAACCTGCCCTCGGTAACGCGGTGTGGAGCAAGGTCTTCAACCCCGATCCCGTGGTGCTGTTCCGTTACTCGGCGCTCACGTTCAACGGGCATCGGATCCATTACGATTATCCGTACGTCACTCAGAAGGAAGGTTATCCGGGGCTCGTGCAGAACGGCGGGCTGACCAACCTCCTCCTGTTCGAACTCGCGCGCGCCAACGCCGCATCGCCGATTAAATACATGTCGGTGCGCAACGTGCGGCCGATGTTTGCAGATCAGCCCTTCACGCTGTGCGGCGAGCCGTCCGCCGACGGGAAGAGTGCGAAGCTGTGGACGATCGATCACAGTGGTGCGCTCGCCACGAACGCCAGCGCGGAGTTTTATTGATGGCCGGCCAAGTGCAGACGGGCAGCGTATCGATGGCCCGCGAAACAGTTACCGGCATGGTGCACTGATGGCGGGCGGACCGCTGGCCGGCGTACGCGTAATCGATATGACGTCGGTAGTCGTCGGCCCGATGGTCACGTTAATGCTCGCCGACTATGGCGCCGACGTGATCAAGATCGAGCCGCCGACCGGTGACATCGTGCGTAACCTCGCCGGACGCGCCATCACGGCGAACATGTCGCCAAAGTTTTTGCATCTGAATCGCAATAAGCGTTCGCTCGCTATCGATCTCAAGCAGCCCGCGGCATATGAAGCGCTGGCGAAACTGCTCGCAACCGCCGACGTGCTCCTCTGGAACGTGCGTCCCTCCGCGATGGCGCGCTTGAAGCTGTCGTACGACGACGTCAAAGCGATCAATCCCAAAATTATTTACTGTGGCATCGTCGGCTTCGGGCAGAAGGGCCGTTACCGCAGCAAGCCCGCGTACGATTCAATCATCCAGGGTGCAGGCGGTATCGCCGCGCTTCATCACCGCGCAACGGGCGAGCCGCGTTTCGTGCCCATCGTGATGGCGGACAAGACGACCGGCCTTATCGCAACGCAGATGGTGTTGATGGCGCTCTATCATCGCGAGCGCACCGGCGAAGGGCAATCGATCGAAGTGCCGATGTTCGAAAACATCGCGCGCTACGTGCTCGAAGAGCATATGTACCATCGGACATTCGATCCGCCGATCGGCACCACCGGCGACCCGCGCATCTTCGATCCATGGGCGAGGCCGGTGCCGACGAAAGACGGATGGATCTGTGTGTCGGCGAATACGAATGCGCAGGCGTTCGCCGTTTTCGATGCGATCGGCCGGCCCGAGCTCAAAACAGACCCGCGGTTCTCATCGGTGGCGGCGCGCTTCAAGAACGTGCCCGCTTATTTTGCGTTGCGCGCGGAAGGACTCAAGCAAAAAACAACCGCCGAGTGGGTGGAAATTTTTGAGAAATCCGACGTGCCGGCGATGCAATATCACACGCTGGAAACCTTGATGGAAGATCCGCATCTCAACGATGTACAGTTCTTTCAAAAGATCGACCATCCGACCGAAGGAAAGATGATCGACATGGCGCTGCCCAACCAGTCCACCGCCGGCGCGCGCGCGGATTACATGCCCGCACCGAAAGTCGGGCAACACACCATCGAGATATTGCGCGAAGCCGGTTACCAGGATGCAGCCATCAACAAGATGATCGCCGATGGGATTGCGGTCGACGGCAGGCTTGCGCAAAACAAGCAATGAATGTATTCGCAGTGAGCGGTAAGGTACGTGATGTCATTGCTGCTGTGATGATGGCGTCCGGCATCATCGGAACTGCATGTGCACAGAGTTATCCGACCAAGCCGATTCGCTTGATCGCCCCGTTTCCGCCGGGCGGCAGCACCGATCTTCTTGCACGTCTGACGTCGCAAAAACTTACCGAGGCGTTTGGCCAGCAGGTCATCGTCGAAAATCGCGGCGGTGCCGGTGGCACCATCGGCGTAGAAGCGGCCGCGCGATCTGCACCCGACGGCTACACACTGGTGATGGGACACATCGGCACGTTTGGCGCCAATCCAACGTTGTATCCGAAACTACCCTACGATCCCATCAAGGATTTTGCACCGATCACGCTGCTTGCGATGGTACCGAACGGATTCGCCGTGCATCCCGCATTGCCGTGGCATTCGGTTAAAGAGATCATCGCCGCCGCGCGCGCCAAACCGGGCCAGCTGCTGTATGGCTCCGGCGGCAACGGCAGCGCGGCGCACCTGACGATGGTTTATTTCGAGCTGCTCGCGAAAGTAAAATTAACGCACGTGCCGTATAAAGGCACCGGACCGGCGATCATCGACCTCATCGCCGGTCAGACCTCGATGATGTTTACGGGCATGGCCGCACTGATGCCGCACGTGAAATCACAGAAGCTGCGTCTGGTCGGCGTCGGCACTGCCAAACGTCTGACGGTGCTGCCTGACATTCCAACCGTCGCCGAATCCGGCGTTCCCGGCTACGAAGCGACCCAATGGTATGGGATACTCGCCCCTGCGGCCACGCCGCGCGACATCGTCACGAAACTGAACGCCGAGATGGTCAAATTCCTGCGCCAACCTGACACCCGCGAGCGCCTCGCAGCCGACGGCACCGTGCCTGTTGGCGATACGCCCGAAGAATTCAGCGCGCATATCAAGCGCGAAATTGCGCGCTGGGCACCGGTCGTCAAGGCGTCCGGCGCACGCCCCGAATAGAAAAACTTCCGTAACCGTTCTGTAACCCGCCACATGGAGACTTCGCTCATGAATGCATCACGCTGTTTGCGCCTGTTGATCACCGGCATTGCGCTCTTGTTGCCCGCGACCCACGCGCTGACGCAACCCGCCGCCAAGGAAAAAGAATTTGCACCGTCGGTGGGACAACAGGGCAAGGACGTAGTGTGGGTGCCGACATCGCAGGCGCTGGTCGATAAAATGCTAGATATCGCCAAAGTCACGCCCAATGACGTCGTCATTGACCTTGGATCCGGCGACGGGCGCACGGTCATCACGGCGGCCAAACGCGGCGCACGTGCGACCGGCATCGAGTACAACCCCGACATGGTCGAGCTATCGAAACGCAATGCGGCGAAAGACGGTGTCACCGACAAAGCGACATTCATGAAAGCCGACTTGTTCGAAAGCGACTTTTCGCGGGCGACCGTCATAACGATGTTCCTGCTGCCGGACATCAACCTCAAGCTGCGTCCAAAAATATTGGATCTCAAACCCGGCACGCGCATCGTGTCGAATACTTTCACCATGGGTGAATGGAAGGACGACGAAACGGCAACCGTCGAAGACAGCGCGGGCTGCAGCTACTACTGCACGGCCCATCTCTGGATAGTCCCGGCGAAGGTGTCCGGTAACTGGCGACTGGGCGATGGAGACTTGGCGCTGAAGCAGGAATTCCAGATGATCCAGGGCACGCTCAAGTCGAGCACTAACTCGCAGTCGATTTCAAATGGCAGACTGCGTGGCGATACGATCACCTTCAATGCCGGGAGTGCCGCCTACTCCGGCCATGTCTCCGGTAATACGATGGAAGGCACTGTCACCAATGCCGGCAACACCAGCAAGTGGAGCGCAACGCGCCACTGAACGTCGTCTGATTCTGCATCCGTTCATTCAACACTGAGGAGCATCACATGCGTGCTACGCAATTTCTGCAACGTTCATGGCAGCGCACGGTCTTTGCGCTGTCGCTGTCATTGCTCGCCGCCGCCGTCTGCGCGCAGCCCGCAAAGAAAGACTTCGAGCCGCAGGTTGGCCAGGAAGGCAAAGACGTCATCTGGGTGCCGACGCCGCAGGGACTCGTCGACAAGATGCTCGACATGGCGAAAGTGACGTCCAGCGATTATGTGATCGATCTCGGATCGGGTGACGGCCGCACGGTAATCACTGCCGCCAAGCGTGGCGCACGCGCCCAAGGCATCGAATACAACCCGGACATGGTTGAACTCTCGACGAAAAACGCCGAGAAAGCAGGTGTCAGCGACAAAGCCAAGTTTTCGAAGGCCGACATTTTCGAAAGCGATTTCTCGCAGGCCACCGTAATCACCATGTACCTGCTGCCAACGCTCAACGTGAAGCTGCGCCCGAAGATACTCGATCTCAAACCCGGCACGCGCATCGTGTCACACGCATTTACGATGGAAGACTGGACAGCGGATCAGACCGATACTTTTGACGGCCGCACCGCGTATCTGTGGATCGTACCGGCAAAAGTCGAAGGTACCTGGCAGCTTGGACAAGGCGAGTTGAGTCTCAAGCAGATGTACCAGATGGTCACGGGCTCGCTTAAAAACGGCGCCGGTACCATTCCGGTCAACGGCAAATTACGCGGAGATCAACTCACGCTCACGGCAGGTAACGCCGAGTACACGGGACGCGTCGACGGCAACAAAATTGAGGGCACGGTCAAAGGCAGCACCTCCGGTTCGTGGACTGCAACCCGCGCAGGCGCCAAGACGCCGGCGATGGCCAAATAGCGGCCCAGACTAGTTGTCCGGCCCGATGACTGCCGCATCAAGCGTAACAGGCTGCATCAATCGATAGACCGGCGCTTCGCTCGTAGCACCGCCGCTGCCTTTGCGATCGACAGGAATAATGCCGAAGGTAACGAAGCTCGACGGCGCTTCCGGCTCAAGTGCGGCTGCGATGACATTCGCAGCCGGCTGCGACATCCGAAACACGTAGCTGCCGGCTGCAAACGTGACCGGCTTGCGCAGGACCTCAGTGGTTACAGTATTGCGGATATGGCCTTCGTAATAGGTATTGGCTACGCGCTTGTCGGTGACTTGATAGCTTTCCACTTCGAGCGTCTGTGCTTCGCGCAGCCGGCGCACTTCGACACCTGAGTAAGCGAGCCGTCGAGCGACGTCCGCATACGCCGGCGGCATCACGTAAGCAAATGGCCGCTTGCGCACGAGCTCCGGTACCGCTGCAAGCGAGTCGTCCCATTGCACCTCGACCTGCGTCGGCTCGCCGGTCTGCGGGTCGCGCATCGCAAGCTGCTGTGCAACGATTGGATTCTTAGACGTCACGACGATGTCGGCCACACTGGCGTTGTCCTGCATCAGCGTAGACGCGCGCGCCGTGCGGACCGTATCCAACACTTTCTGCGCATTGGCTGCTGTCGTATTGAGCAATGCCGCAATCGCGACGTGATGCGTGTGCACGCGCCGCGCATAGCTTTCGCGGCCGATGCCGACGCCGCGTGTTTCGATCAAGAATGAAACCGCGTTCTGCAGCCCGGCGGTGTTGCGTCCAATGTCCGGCGATGTGCCGCCCATCGAAACCTTCTTGTCTTCCGCATTATATGAAGTAGTGAAATACCAGAAGTGCGAGTAGCCCGCGCGCTCGACATCTCGCACGATATTGCGCCGGTACAAACTCTCCGCCAGCGCGGTCAACGCCGCCGGCACATTCGGATTCGTCGCATAGAGCAGGGTGAGGTCGTAGGCGAGAATCTTTTTGAATTTTTCGAGCCAGCGCGTGGCGACGCTGAACTCATGCGCATCGACAAAGACCTCAGGCTGGAAATCGTTGATCGCCTGATGCAGCGCAACCGTCTCCGGCAGATCGAGCTTGATGTGATCGCGATTCACATCGATGCCGCGTGCGGGGGTGCGCGTGAAGTAGTAAGCGCCGTCCGGATTGCAGCGCGGAACGATGATTACGGTGATCTTGTCGAGCAGTGATTTTAGAGACCCCCGTGCGAGATCACGCGCGAGCGCCAGCATCACTTCGCCGCCGGCCGGCTCGTTGCCATGCTGCAGACCCTGCAGAAATACGACGGGACGATTCAGCCGCAGCAGATCCGCAGGCGAGAAAAACCCGGAGTTGCTGAACACCAGCATCGGTATCGCGCGGCCCTCCTGCGATTTACCGATGATGCGCACCTGCAGATTGCTGCTCTGCTTTTGCAGGTCGTAGACGAAATCCATCATTTCCTGGTGCGAAGTGAAATCGCTTTTGCCGGGCCTGAAACCCGGCGTATCGAACTTCACCTCGGGATCGGGGTAGTGACTTCTTCACGGCCTCGCTTTGCTTGTAGGCTCGCTCGGGATTGAACTGCGCGACGGCGGTCGAAACATCAATCGACCATGCCGCAAATACGAACACGAGTAATGGAATCAAACGGCGCATAACTTTGTCTCCCGTACTTCCGTGTATGAGTGTATAGCAGGCGCCGGGACGTGCGGGCTTTCGCCTTATAATGCGATCTCTTCTGGTAGCTGAATATCATTCGGAGGCTTCATGGCGGGCGGCACGCAGAGCGTATTAATCATCGGCGGCGGCATTATGGGCGGCGACATCGCCATTATTTTTGCCGCCGGCAACCGGAACGTGCACGTGATGAGCCCGTCCGAAAAAACGCGCAGCTCACTGCCTGCGCGGCTTAATGCAGGCCTCAAAAAACTCGGCGCAGCTGAGACCATTGCCGCCGGCGTTAAGACACATGCAAGTCTGGATACGATTCCATGGGCCGAAATCGACCTCGTAGTCGAAGCAGCGACCGAGGATCTCGCGCTCAAGAAAAAGCTTTTTTCGCAGCTTGAGACACTGGCACGGCCCGAGATCCCGCTGGCCAGCAACACGTCCACATTTCCGATCGGCGAGATCGGCGGCCATCTTAAAACGCGCTCGCGCGTAGTCGGCCTGCACTATTTCATGCCGGCCCACTTAGTGCCGCTCGTCGAGATCATTCAGGCTGACTTCACGGACAAGGCGATCGGCGATGCGCTTGAAAAAGATCAGAAAGCACTGGGCAAAGCGCCTGTGCGCGTGAACAAGGATATTCCCGGCTTCATCGGCAACCGACTGCAGCACGCGATGATGCGCGAAGCGCTTTATCTGGTGGCCGATGGCGTTGTGTCGCCCGAAGGCATCGATACAGCGGTGCGTTATGGGTTCGGTTTTCGCTTCCTCGCCTGCGGTCCGATGACACAAAAGGAAATGTCGGGCTGGGATACCAATCTTTATGCGGGCACATCGCTTTATCCTAGCCTGCACAACGAGAAAGAACCGCCGCAGTTCCTGAAAGACATGATCGCCAACAACCGCATCGGCATGAAAACGAAACGCGGCATCTGGGAATGGACCGATGAAAGCGTCGCCAAAGAGAAAGCGCGCATCGAAAAATTATTGCAGCAGGCGTTTGAAATCTTGAAGGCGGACGGCAAGTAGAAATCGAAGTCTCGCCCGCTCGCACCGGGAGCAACGACGATGAAAAACTGCGTGGCAAGGTGCCTGCTGCTCCTTGCGGCGCTCGCGCATCTCCCGTCGCATGCGCAGAACTATCCCAGTCGGCCGGTGCGTGTGCTTGTACCGCTCGCGGCCGGCGGCGGCATGGATACGGTCACGCGCGGCCTTGCACAGAAGCTCGGCGATGTCTTTGGCCAGAGCTTTGTGGTCGACAATCGTCCGGGTGCGGGAAGCCAGATCTCCCTCGAGATTCTCGCCGCGGCGGCGCCGGACGGCCACACGTTGATGATGCTCAGCGCGACGACCGTGGTGCATCCGATCCTGTACAAATCGCGCTTCGATATCGTGCGTGATTTTACGCCGGTCTCGCAGGTCAGTGCGCAGGGCTATGTGCTCGTTGTGCACCCGTCCGTCCCGGCGAAGTCGTGCTATGGAACTCGTGCAATATCTGCGCGCCTATCCAGGCAAGCTCAATTACGGATCGTCCGGCGTCGGCAGCCCTATCCACATGTCCGGCGAACTGTTTCAGATCGCGACCGGCACGCGCATGATCCACATTCCGTTCAAAGGCATGGGTGCGGCCTATTCGGATTTGATCGGTGGACACGTGCAATTATCATTTCCGACGATTATTTCCTCGATTCCCCATATCAACGCTGGACGTTTGCGAGCGCTCGCCGTGACCACCCCGTCGCGCGTCGCCGCTTTGCCTGACATTCCTACACTCGCGGAAGCGGGCGTGCCAGGCGTGGTGGTCATCAACTGGTATGGCCTTATTGCGCCAACAGGAACGCCGAAGACTGTCATCGACCGGTTGGCCGCCGAAACCGCGAAAGCGATGCAATCGCCTGACATGGTGAAGCGCCTTGTCGCCGAAGGCTCGACCGCTGTCGGCAGCTCGCCGCAGGAGTTCGCGGCCCACATCCGCGCCGAGCACGAGCTGTGGGCCGGAGTGATCAAGCAAGCAGGCATTCGCGGCGAATAGCTACGTCAAGGCGATCAGGCGTTTGCGCAGGCGATTGGATATTGAAAACAGCGCGAAGTAATCTTCGGCGGCGTGAAAGGTGAGGGATGAAAAATAAATTAGCAGCCGTATTCATCGTCATCGCCACTGCTACGGCACTCGTGCAGGGTATCGGCGCAGCCACCGCGCAAACCTATCCGGTCAAACCCATCCGTGTCGTGGTGCCGTTTCCTGCCGGGGGCGGCATCGATACGGTCGCACGCATCCTCACACCAAAGCTGACTGAAAGTCTCGGCCAGCCTGCGGTCGTGGACAATCGGGTCGGCGCAAGCGGCACGATCGGTACCGAAGCGGTCTCAAAGGCGCCGCCCGATGGTTATACGCTGCTCGCGACGTTTGCCAGCCATGCGCAGAACGCGTCGCTGTATCCGAAGCTCGGTTACGACACCGTGAAGGACTTCGCTCCGATTACGCTCATCGCAACGGTGCCGAATATTCTTGTCGTCAATCCTTCGCTGCCGGTTAAAACGGTGAAGGATCTGATCGCCCTTGCGAAGAAACATCCGGGCGAGATCCTTTATGCATCGATCGGCAATGGCACACCTGCGCATCTATCCGCGGAGCTCTTCAACAGCATGGCCGGCATCCGTATGACGCACATCGCTTACAAAGGTGCGGCGCCGTCCATCGTCGCGCTGATCAGCGGTGAAACTCAGCTCACGTTCACGACGGTACTCGTCGCAATGCCGCACGTGAAATCGGGCCGGCTGCGCGCATTGGGTGTGGCATCGTTGAAACGCGCGGCGGTACTTCCGGACATTCCCACGATCGATGAAGCCGGCGTTCGCGGCTACGAATCCAATGCGTGGTATGGCCTGCTCGCGCCGGCGAAGACGCCGCCTGCAATCATCGAGCAACTGCATCGCGAGACGGTCAAAGCTTTGCAGCTTGCCGATGTGCGCGATAACCTCAAAGCCCAAGGCGCCGAGCCCGTGGGCAGCACGCCGCGCGACTTCGCCACGCTCATCAACGCTGAAATTGAAAAGTGGCGCAAGGTGGTGGTAGCGACCGGCGCGAAAGCCGATTAACCGGGAGCGGCGCGGTTACACTACTGGAGTAGTCGGTATTGCGGCGACAGCGCCGTTGTACCGCCGCTTTACTTTTCGAGTTACGGCGACGCCGATCGGCTGCAAGTCCGATCTGGTAAGGCGCACATGCCCGTCGAGCTTAGTTCATATTATTACTCACGTAGTCTATCACGCGGGTCTTGCGGAAGACAGCGCCTGCCCTGTAAATGTATCCGTGCAGTAATGACAGGACGGCTAACGCTACTACTCACGGAGGCACCATGAATCGAATCGTGCACATTGCACTCAAGGTCGAGGATCTCGACAAGACCACGCAGTTCTACGAAAAAGTTTTCGGCTTCTGGGAAGCTGAGACGCGCAAGACGCGCGATCATCTTTCACGCCATTTGACCGACGGCGATATCGACTTTACCTTGATGAAATACGACGAGGGTACCGAGTCGAAAGAATCAAAGGCTGCCGGCGATGGACCGTGCATCCATCATTTCGCGATCGAGGTAGAGAATCTCGCCAAGTCAACCGAAGAGATAAAACAGTACGGCTGCGAAATCATCAGCGATCCAGGAGTCATTCCAGTCAAGTTCAGGGCGCCGGGCGGTACTGTTGCCGAACTGGTGCCCATCGGCCGCTACAAGAAACCCGCACGGCCCGCATCGAAGTAACCGACCCGTTTCCAGTTACTCGAAAGTCGCTGGCGCGATGTGATTATCAGTACCGGCGACGCTAAAAAAGCTGTCTGCGCAAGCCGGATGCAGCCCTCGTCACAGCGAGCGTCGCCATTACGTCCGCAGAAGGAAGCGCGCAGGTCTGCGTCTTAGCCGCTGGCGGGATTGGCAGCCGGGTCAATCGCCGGCGGTTGCACCTGCTCGACGGGCTGAACTTCGGGTTTCGGTTGCTGCGCCTTTTGCTCAACCCAGCGGCGCTTGATCTCTTCCTTTTGCGCCGGGGGAAGGCGCTGGAACTCCTTGTAACGCTCCCGGGCGAGGTTACGCTGCTCGACCGTCAGGTCCTTCCACTCAGGCAGCCGTTTGGTAAATCGCTCTTTCTGCACCGACGTCATTTTGGGATAGCGTTTCGCGGTCGCAAGTATCCGGCGGCGCTGCTCGTCCGGAATCTGATCCCAGTCCTCCGCAATTGGGGCGAGAATTTTCTGCTGCTCCGGGGTAAGCTGGGACCAGGCCGGTTGTTTGGATGCACTCTTCGACGACGGTTGAGCGCCCTCAACGGTCAGCGCTGCGAGCGGTGACAGTAGCAGGATGAATAGCGCCAGGATTTTCATTTCGTCGCTAAGAGCGTCAACCTGTTAGTTCCCAGTTCGCTAATCCAGTTCCGGAGGCAAACAAAAACCCGGCGCCATGCTGTTATCAGGCACTTGCAATGGCGCAACGCCCGGCTGCGCGACACTCGCCTGCACGCAACTCTTCTCCTCCTGGCCCCGCAAGCGGTCCGCTGATTTTACCTTACAAGGTTAGCAGCTTCGCTTGACCGTCTTGCATGCGTCATACCAGTCCGGCACTTCGTGTCCCGCCGTACGAACTATTGTGTGCAGCCGAGTCGAGGTTTAGCTTTGAACTGCGCGGAATGCCGCGCCGGTAAGGCGCGCCGACGTAGCCCCAATTTTCCGGAGGCCATAATGCATAAGACACTGTTTTCCATTGCTATAGGCACCGCAATCGGGATACTTGCAGCGACTGCGGGTGCGGCGTCGGTGATAACCAGCGCGAGCGGCTCGAACGCCGCAGGGATTCAGGCATCGGTCGACGCGTTCCGGTCCAGCCTTGGCACATTGAATGCTAATGCGCCCGGATCGTTCGCGGATGGAAGACGAGAAATTAACTGGGATGGCGTCCCTGACGCACAGTCCTCACCGAATAGTTTCGCGGCCAACTTTTTTAACGTGAACTCGCCGCGCGGCGTTGTCTTCGCAACACCGGGCACCGGATTCCAGGTAAGCGCCAATGCGGCTAATCCGACGAGCACGCCTGTCGAATTTGGCAACATCGATCCGTCCTATACCAGTAATTTTTCGACCTTCAGTCCACAGCGGCTGTTCACTGCGATTGGCAGCACCATCACTGACGTATCGTTCTTCGTTGCGGGCAGTAATATAGCTGCACTAACGCAGGGCTTCGGCGCCGTGTTTTCAGACGTCGATCTGGCCTCGACGACGTCGCTTCAATTTTTCGGCGCCAACAACGCCTCCCTCGGCACATTTTCTGTTCCCCAGAGCGCAGCAGCCAATGAAGGCCTCTCATTTCTAGGTGTGCGGTTTACCGAAGGCAGCGTTATATCGAGAGTTCGCATCATCAGCGGTAATGCGGCCCTGGCCGCAGGCACACTCGACGGAGGGAATACGGATCTCGTAGTGCTGGATGACTTCATCTATGGCGAGCCGCTGGCCATTACCGCAGTGCCGGAGCCGCAAAACTATGTGCTGATGCTTGTCGGACTCGGTATTGTCGGCGCTGCAATTCGACGCCGTAAGCCCACCACTACCGGGTAACAGCACGTCCATTGTGCGAAGGTCGCAGCGATAAGGTGCTGCGGCTGACGGTCGCATCTGAGCAGGCGTTGTTGCGAGTGTCATATAGTATCGGCATCCGACCGCTTGTAATGAACTGCAAGCGCGCGCATGTACTTCTGTCAGTGCACACCATCAACGTCGGTGTGAAAACTAAAATGTAGTCGGCGACCGCGGGGCGCTGCAAACCGCAACTGCAATCGCGGTCCCGGCTTTATTTTTCAGCCATCCGTGCACTAATAGTTGTGCCGCGGATTGCCTTAACCACAGTACTTTGTGGAAGCTGATTGTCAGCGCCCTGACGGCGGGCTGGCGACCCCTGTACACCTCCTTGCACTTGGCTCGTTCCTGTATATACTTACAGGTATCGTTGCGCAGCCGCGGAACGAGCCCGTAAGCAATTACCGCCAGGAGATCCCGCATGGAAAAAGCAGCTGCAGTGAAGATCATCCAGCAACTCGCCGATGGCATCGATCCGCAAACCGGCAAGACGTTTCACGCCGACAGCCCCTATCAGCAACCGGATACGGTACGCGCCCTGTTTATGGCATTGCAGGCGCTCGACGAGCGGCCGGCGGCGAAAGCGCGCCCGGCAGCCAACGAAAATGCGCCGCAAAACTCGGGCAAGCCATGGTCGGATGAAGAAGATCATGCGCTCGCCGCCGCATTCGATGCGGGCAAGAAGATTCCGGAGCTGGCGACCAGTCATCAGCGCTCGCGTTTCGCGATCGAGGCGCGTCTCGGCAAGCTTGGAAAAATTGAGCCGCCTGCCAATCTGCGCGGCAACAAAGCGGCTTCCGATACCGCCGCTTATTCAACACAGCACTGAGCAAGGGCAAACAAGAGGCCGGCTGCGGAAAGGGAGCTTCCCGCCGGTCTCTTGCGCTGCTGAGACAACGTCTCTAAATTTTTTGGAAAGGCCGCGATGGAAGATCTGACCAAACGCCAGCAGGAAATCCTGACGATGATCCGCGACTTCATGGACGACTCGGGGTTTCCGCCGACGCGCGCCGATATCTGCCGCGTCATGGGATTCAATTCGCCGAACGCCGCCGAGGAACATCTGCGCACGCTCGAACGCAAAGGCGCCATCGAAATGCTGGCCGGCGCTTCGCGCGGTATTCGTCTGAAACAGGCGTCCGGATTGCCGCTGATCGGGCGCGTCGCCGCGGGTAGTCCGCTGCTTGCTATTGAAAACGTCGAAACGCACTTCCAGCTCGATCCGCAGCTCTTCAAGCCGCGCGCCGATTATCTGCTGAAAGTACGCGGCTTGAGCATGCGCGACGCCGGCATACTCGATGGCGACCTGCTCGCTGTACATCGCACGACCGAAGCGCGTTCAGGCCAGGTCGTCGTAGCACGGCTGCACGATGAGGTTACCGTGAAGCGCTTCCGGCGCCGTGGTCATCAGGTACAGCTGGTGCCTGAAAATCCCGCCTTCAAAATTATCGAAGTCGATCTGCGCAGCACGCCACTCACTATCGAGGGCCTCGCGGTCGGCGTCATTCGCAATGACAGGGCGCTGTAAGCAGTTGCAACGCACTGCACGCGCATATGTCGATGAGCGCCGCGCTCGACGCACTCCTGCATCATCCCGCGATCTGGCGCGGCGACCGCTTGAGCCGGGTCGACAGCCCGAGTGTGCCGACGGGTTTCAGCGCGCTGGATGCGGAGCTGCCGGGCGGCGGCTGGCCGACGGCGGCGCTCACTGAAATTTTGCCGCAGCACGAAGGCATCGGTGAACTGCGCATACTCGGCTGCGCGCTCGCCGCGTTGTCTGCGCAAAAGCGCATGTGCGTCTGGATTGCGCCGCCTCATCTGCCGTACGCCCCAGCGCTCGCCGCGGCCGGCATCGATCTCGCGCACCTGATCATCGTTACCACTCGCAGCGCACGGGAAACGCTGTGGGCAACCGAGCAGGCGCTGCGCTCCAACGCGTGCGGTGCGGTGCTCGCATGGCCGGGCAGCGTCAAATACACTGAACTGCGCCGTTTACAGATTGCGGCTGAAGGCAATTGCGTAATGGCGGTGCTGTTTCGTCTGCCTGACGCAGCTCGTGAGACTACGTGCGCGGCGCTGCGACTGAGTCTGCACACGTGGCACGGCCATCTTGCCGTGCGCATCTTAAAACGCCGCGGCGCCGCCCTCGCCGCGCCCATCCTGCTGCACTCGCCTGTCGTTGCTGCGCGACGGGCGGCCAAATTATGGCCAGATACTCATGTTATGGATCGCTCTGGATTTTCCCTGCCTGCCGCTCGAAGCATTCCCGCAAGTCTCGACGCATAGTGAGCCGTGGGCAATCGCCGGCGCCCATGATGTCGTCGTCTGCAATCATGAGGCGCAGGCGTTCGGCGTGCGCAATGGCATGCGCCTGTCGGCTGCGTGCGCGCTGGCGCCGCAGCTCAATTACCGTGCGCGCGATGCCGCCGCGGAAATTTCTGCGCTCGATACGCTCGCCGCATGGGCGGGACAATTCACGCCCAATGTTTCGATAGAAGCGCCGCGCGCATTACTGCTCGACATCGAAGGCAGCCTGCGGCTGCTGGGCGGCATCCGGCCCATATTACAGGCGCTTAAAATCGGGCTCGATGAGATGGGCTATTCGGTCAGCATGGCATGCGCGCCGACCGCCACTGCAGCGCTGCTGCTGGCGCGCGCAGGCGTGCAAAAAATCGTCAATTCCAAGCGTGCGCTCGAAGCGATTATCGCTACGCTGCCGCTGCGTGCGCTGGAATGCGATGCACGTACCATGCAAACGCTGCAGGCGGTCGGCGTTAAATCCATCGGCGATCTTCTCGCGCTGCCGCGCGACGGGCTCGCTCGACGCTGCGGGCGTCCGCTGCTCGACACGGTCGATCGCGCATTGGGCAGGCAGCCGGCGCCGCGCAAATTTTTTGTGCCGCCCGCGCAGTTCGCAAGTGAGCTCGAGCTTGCCGCACCAGTTTCGAACTCTGAAGCATTGTTGTTTGCGGCGAAGCGACTGCTCGGCCAGCTCGCGGGATACTTGACCGCGCGCAACGGCGGCATTCAGCGTTTCAAACTCACGCTGTCTGCTGAGCGCGCTGCAGACACGATTCTGAATATCGGACTGGTAGCGCCGACGCGCGATAACGCGCATCTCACGCTGCTGGTGCGCGAGCGTCTCGCGACAGTTGCATTGACAGCGCCGGTGCATGCGCTGCGCATCGAGGCCGACGATATCCTTGCGCTTGCAGAAGAAAACCGCGAGCTTTTTACAGACCACGCACATACGCAGGGTGAATGGCAGAAATTAGTCGAGCGTCTGCGCGCGCGGCTCGGCGCGGACGCCGTACACGGATTGTCGGCGGATGCCGACCATCGGCCTGAGCATGCGTGGCACAAGACCGAGCCTGCGACGGCGAGTGATGCGCCCACCCGCGGTGCGCGACCGCTGTGGCTGCTCGATCAGCCGCAGGCGCTGCGCGAGATTTCGGACAAGCCGCATTACCGCGAGTCGGCGCTCGCGCTGCTGGCGGGACCTGAGCGCATCGAGTCGGGCTGGTGGGACAGCGACGATATTAAACGCGATTATTTCGTTGCGCAGACACCCGATCACGCAACGTTGTGGATTTATCGAGAGCGGCGTGTGGGCGGCTGGTATCTGCACGGCATTTTTGGCTGATGCGCGATGCGTTCATTGCCGGAATACGCCGAGCTGCATTGCGTCAGCAACTTCAGCTTTCTGCGCGGCGCCTCGCGGCCCGAAGAGCTGGTCGAGCGCGCCGCATCAATTGGCTACAAAGCGTTGGCGATTACGGACGAGTGCTCGCTCGCGGGCGCGGTGCGCGCGCATATTGCCGCCAAGGAATACTCGATCAAGCTCATCATCGGCGCCGAATTCGTTCTCACCGATGGCATGAAACTCGTGCTGCTTGCGACCGGCCGCCAAGCGTATGGCGACCTGTCGCAGCTCATCACCACCGCACGGCGGCGCGGCGACAAAGGCAGCTATCGACTCGACTGGGCCGATGTCGAAACCGGCGCCGGCGAATGTCTGCTACTGCTGGTGCCGCAACGCGAACGCGAGCTCGAGCAGGCGCAACGCGTCGCTCGCCGCTTTGCCGGCCAGGCATGGATCGCCGCGGAGCTCCTGTGCGGCGCTGACGACCGCGCGCAGATCGAGCGCCTGCATGACGTAAGTCGCGCGTGCGGCCTGCCGTTGGTTGCCGCAGGCGACGTTCACATGCACGTGCGCTCGCGCCGTCCGCTGCAAGACATGCTGACCGCCGTGCGCCTCGGTACAACGGTTAGCGGCGCGCGGCATGCGCTTTATCCGAACGCCGAGCGCCATTTGCGCCTGCGCATGCGGCTTGCGCGGATTTATACGCCTGAGCTGCTGGCTGAAACCATGCGCATCGCGGAGCGCTGCAATTTCTCGCTTGCGAGTTTGCGCTATGAATATCCGGCGGAGCTTGTGCCGGCCGGCCATACGCCGGCATCCTATTTGCGCGCGCTGACCGAAGAAGGCCTGTGCGAGCGTTTTCCAGAAGGCACGCCAGAGAATGTGCGCAACTTGATCGAGCACGAGCTCGTCCTGATCGCCGACCTCGGTTATGAGCCGTATTTTCTGACCGTGCACGACATCGTCAGATTTGCACGCAACGAAAAAATCCTGTGCCAGGGCCGCGGCTCGGCCGCCAACTCGGCGGTGTGCTACGCATTGCACATCACCGAAGTCGATCCCGAGCACATGAGTGTGCTGTTCGAGCGCTTTGTTTCGAAAGAGCGCGACGAGCCGCCCGATATCGACGTCGATTTCGAGCACCAGCGCCGCGAGGATGTCATTCAATATATTTACCGCAAATACGGACGCGACCGTGCCGCGCTTGCTGCAACGGTGGTGACATACCGGCCGCGCAGCGCGCTGCGTGATGTCGGCAAAGCGCTCGGCTTCGATCTCGCGCAAGTCGATCGCCTCGCGAAATCGCTCGCATGGTGGGACGGCAAAAAAATGCTGCCGCAGCGTCTGGCCGAGGCCGGTTTCGAACAGGAGAGCGCGCAAGTCGCGCAATTAATTGTGCTCGTCGATACGCTCGTCGGTTTCCCGCGCCATCTGTCGCAGCATGTCGGCGGCTTTGTCATTGCGCGCGGATTGTTGTCGCGGCTCGTGCCGATTGAAAACGCCGCAATGCCCGAGCGCAGCGTAATCCAGTGGGACAAAGACGATATCGAAGCGCTTGGTCTGCTCAAGGTTGATGTGCTGGCGCTCGGCATGCTGTCTGTAATCCGCCGCGCGCTTGATTTCATGACGGCCTGGCATGGCCGTGTTTACCGCATGTCGGATATACCGTCCGACGATGACAAGGTTTACGCGATGATTCAGCACGCCGATACGGTGGGCGTATTCCAGATCGAATCGCGCGCACAGATGAGCATGCTGCCGCGCTTGAAGCCTGAAAAGTTTTACGATCTGGTGATCGAAGTCGCGATCGTGCGCCCGGGTCCCATTCAAGGCGGCATGGTGCATCCATACCTGCGCCGCAAGGCGGGCGATGAGCCAGTCACATACCCGAGCGAAGAAGTGAAAGGCGTGCTCGAGCGCACGCTCGGCGTGCCGATTTTTCAGGAGCAGGTGATGCAGCTCGCGGTCGTCGCCGCAGGATTCACGCCGGGCGAGGCGGATTCGTTGCGTCGTTCGATGGCAGCATGGCGCCGCAAAGGCGGCCTCGAGCATTTCGAGCAGCGGCTTATTTCCGGCATGCTCGCGCGCGGCTACAAGCGCGAATTCGCACAGCAGATTTATGGGCAGATTCTCGGCTTCGGCGAATACGGCTTTCCCGAGTCGCACTCGGCAAGCTTCGCGCTGCTCGCTTATGTTTCGGCGTGGCTGAAACATCATGAGCCCGCGGCATTTCTAGCCGCGCTGCTCAACAGCCAGCCGATGGGATTTTATGCGCCGTCGCAGCTCGTGCAGGATGCGCGCCGTCATCACGTCGAAGTGCGGCCGGTCGATGTCATGGTGAGCACATGGATGTCTACACTCGAGCCTGGTGCTGACGGCAAACCGGCGGTGCGCCTTGGTTTTTCCATGGTGCGCGGCTTTGCACAGAAGACCGCGGATCGGATCGTTGCTGCACGCGCGCCCGGCAGTTTTGATTCCATCGATGATCTCGCGCGGCGCGCGGCATTGAATCAGCGCGACTTGCGTCAGCTCGCCGCCGCGAACGCACTCGTTGCGCTGGCCGGACATCGACGCACTGCGCATTGGCTCGTGGCCGGCGTCGCACCGACCACGCCGCTGCTCGAGCAGGCGCCGCTCACGGAAACGATACCGCTGCTAAGCGCGCCGACCGAAGGTGAAAATCTCGTGACCGATTATGCTAGCACCGGGCTCACGCTCGGCCGTCATCCGCTGGCGCTACTGCGCGGCCGCCTGAAACGCATGCGGCTTTCTTCCGCGGCAGAGCTGGGCAGATTTCCGCACGGACGGCTTGCGCGCACCGCCGGCATCGTCACCGGTCGTCAGCGCCCCGGCACTGCTTCCGGTGTGGTGTTCGTAACACTCGAAGATGAAACCGGCAGCATGAATGTCATCGTATGGCGCGACCTCGTCGACAGACAGCACCGCGAGTTGCTGGGTTCGAGCCTGATGGGCGTTTACGGCGTCGTGGAGCGCGAGGGCGAAGTTATTCATATCGTCGCTCAGCGCCTTGTCGACTACAGCGCATTATTGGGCCGCTTGCAGACAGCGAGCCGCGACTTTCATTAATTGCGCGCAGCCGCGCTATCATCACAGCGGATAACGGCGCTGCGCAATTATAAAAGGGCTCGATCAAATGGGTAGTTTTCGATTGTTGAATTACGCAGGTGACAGCGGCGAAGCGCGCGCAGGAATTCTGGTCGGCGGCAATAGCGTCATCGATCTGCAGCGAGCGCTGCCGGACAAAGCGTGGACCGTCTCGACGCTGAGCATACTGGGCGCCTGGGATGCAGCCCGGCCGGCACTGCATGCGCTGGCGGATGCACCGCCATCTCAAATACTCCCGCTTGCCAGCGTGCGCTTGCTCGCTCCGCTGCTTTATCCGCCTGCGATTTATTGCACCGGCGCGAACTACATGGACCACGCGGAAGAAATGTCTGCGGAAAAGAAAGGCGTCGACAAGGCGACGACGCAGCCTTATCTCTTTCTGAAGTCAGGCCCGCATTGCGTGATTGGACCCGGCGATGCGATCAGGCTGCCGAACGTTTCAGACAAAGTCGACTGGGAAGGCGAGTTTGCAGTGGTAATCGGCAAACGCGCCCGCAATGTCAGTGTTGACAACGCGATGCAGTACGTTGCGGGTTACACGATCATGAACGACGTCTCTGCGCGCAACTTAAGCCGGCGCGCCGACTGGCCGCGCTGGGTCAGCGACTGGTTCGGCCACAAGAACTTTGAAACATCGGCGCCGATGGGACCATGGATCACGCCCGCCGACGAAATCGCCGATCACACGCAGTGTCATCTGCAGTTGTGGGTCAATGGCGATAAGAAACAGGACGCGCACGTGTCGAGTCTCATCTTCAATGTGCCGGAGCTCATCGAGTATTTGAGCCGCCGCATGACGTTATTGCCCGGTGACGTAATCGCAACCGGCACGCCGGCTGGCGTTGGGCGGCCTAAGGGAACGTTTCTCAAGCCGGGCGACGTTGTGCGCATCGAAATTTCGGATATCGGTGTGCTCGAGAATCGCGTCGAACAGGGTGAGTAAACGTCGGATCAGTCGAATCATACGAATTCACCGAGCTGCCGCTGCGAACTCAGTCATCAAACCTCGAGCTCGAGTCCGTCGTATGCGGCGATGACATCCAGAAGATGACCATCACGCGTGATCTGCTCGAACCGCCGGGTCTCCTCGAGCACGGCCGCAATACGGCCATCATCGTACGCGGGCTCGTGATGGTACAGCGCGAGACGCTTCGCGCGCGCGGACTGGCAGATCTCGACACCGATCACGTTGCTCGAATGTCCCCAGTCCGCCTTGACGGAGATCGCATCGGCAAAGAGGTACATGGCGTCGAAGATTACAAGGTATTGGCGATCGCCATTCGCAAGAACGATCCGGTACGCGCGCGGGCGTTGCTGGAGGAATCCCCGCCGTCCCGATCCCGGCGGCGCCACCGTTCCGCTGACGCAAATGCTGATCGCGGGCGAAGGTGGTCCGGCCATCTGCAAGCGTGCGCTATCGCTGCTCAAGGGCGCTTCGGATAGCTGGATGGCAGACGGCATGCGGGGGCGGCTCACGCTCGAAGGCAGGCTGGTGCCTCGCGACGTTCAGGAAGCAGTGCGCTTGCTCGACATTGCCAGCACCTATGATTTCAAGGCCCGCATCCAGGTACTCGGGCTATTGGCCGCGAGTCCCGAGGTGCGGATCAACAATCCCAAGCGCGTGCTCTACGATGCGGTCGAGGCCGCGGAACTGGATGAGCCGGGCGCTATGGCCGCGCTGATCGGCCTAAAACTCTCGCAAAGCGCCCAGTTTCAGGACCGGCCCGGAGCCTGTAAACTGATCGAGACGGCCGTCAGCCGCGGCGATCAGAGCATGACGCAACGTCTGGCGGACTGCCGCGCCAGCTAATCGAGGTGCGGCCCGTCACTCCGTTCGCTTCGGGGAGACGTTATTGGAATGATCGATACCGTTGCCAAGCCAAAAACGAAGGTCAAAACCAAGACCGAACGGCCGCGCCTGCACAAGGTCATCCTCGTCAACGACGATTACACGCCGCGCGAATTCGTCGTCACGGTGCTGAAGGCCGAATTTCGCATGACCGAGGACCAGGCCCACAAGGTCATGATCACGGCGCACCGGCGTGGCGTCTGCGTCGTCGCTGTGTTCACCAAGGACGTCGCCGAGACCAAGGCGACACGCGCCACCGACGCCGGCCGCGCCAGGGCTATCCGCTGCTGTTCACCACCGAGCCCGAGGAATAGCGGGCGATCACAACGTCAGAGATAGGCGGCCAACCCGCCGCTCGAGCTGGAGCCGAAACTGCTCTGGATCGACGACATCGTGCGGTAGTTCTGCGCAATCTTGTTGGCGAAATCATCGGTAAAGCCGAGCACGCTTCGCTCCTCCGGGCTCATGCTCGCATATTGCTGAAGCAGCGCGATGCTGCTGCCCTGCCCGCCACCGCCGCTGGACGGATCAAACGCATTCAGGATACTGCTCCGCGTGCGCTGATTGAAAGCTCCGCCTTCGCAGCGCTTGCTTCCTGCGCGGAGAACGAAGAATCCTTGTTCAACGCCATGACGGCCAAGGTGTCCCATTGTCGAAGTCGGTGAAATCGACTTGTTGTCCGGTCTGCCTGCCCGCGGCGAAAACCAGTTCCTTGCCGTTGTCCTTGGCGTCGCCCGCCTGCGCATCAAGCATCGCTCGCGCGTTGGACGCCAGTGCATCCGGGTCGAACCGGCGGCTGGCGGCGTCTGAACCGACGTCTTGTCGAGCAGCGCCACGGGATCGTTGTCATTGCCTGTCGCAGGCGCCTTCCCAAAGCTCGCATGGGCGGCAGCCAGGCCTTCCAACACCGCCTGTTTCTGATCCTTCCAGATTCGAGTTGCCTTCTCGGCAGCGCCCGCCTTATCGAGATAATCCGACGCTGCAGTGTAAAGGCTCGCGTAATCGCCGGTATGGCGCGCGATCGCGACATGCGGCGCCATGGCGTCGTCAAATCGCGACTGCAATATCTTTGCAGCCGCCGTCACCTCGTCCGGCGTGAACTGGCTCTGCGCATTATCAGCTACCACCGACAAGGTCGCGCGCGATTGACGGGAAAGATCGACCGCGACCTGCCCGTCGAGCATCGCAGACGATATGCCGAGCGAGGCGTATTGCTGGTCGAACCAGGCGCGCGCGTTCGTGGTCAGGTTCGCGACCGAAGGTTGATCGCCGTCGGCTGCCGCTGCCTTTCGCGCCAGAAAAGCCTTGGCCTCGTCGGACAAAGTGACCGAGGTTGACGAGGACGATGACCTGTCGGTGGTGTCGGCTGCCTTGGGTTGGGCTTTCGACCCTGCATTGTCTGCACTGTTGGCGTTAGCGGAATGGCTGCGATGGGAAGCTGTGTTTGATCCGACCGAGATCGACACGAAGGCGCGCTCCGGTGCGAGAAATGATGAGTAACTGATGAACAAACATGGTTAACGCTTTCTTAAAGCGCCGCTGTGCACGCCAACTCGTTCAGCCTGTCACGTCATTTCCGCGTCACGGCGCCGGCGATTCGTCGACCAACCCGAAGACACGCTCCGCCTTCGAGAAGCCGGCGATCGGAAACTCGCCGAGATCGCTCCACCCTCCCCGGCAGATGCCGGCGAAGCCTTCGGATGCCACCACCGTGCGGCGGAGACGGCTGGCGATCTTTTCCAGCCGCGCGGCGAGATTGACGGCAGGACCGATACAGGTGAAGTCGAGCCGATTGCCGCCGCCGATATTGCCGTAGAGAATTCGCCGACATGCAGGGCGACACCGAAACGAAAACGTTCGATCGTATCCCCGATCGGGTATTGCAGTTCCGCGACGCTGGCACGCGACTGTTGGGCGGCTTCGAGCACGCGCGAACAGACCTTCTGTTCGTCGTCGACGTATTCGTCGATCGGAAACACCGCGAGCAATCCGTCGCCCATATATTTCAGGACTTCACCGCCATGGGAGCGGATCGAGGCGACCTGGCAGTCGAAATACAGATTGAGAATGTCGACCACGTTTCGGACGGCAAACGGTCGGACAGCGCGGTAAAGCCGCGCAGATCCGACAGCCAGATCGCAGCATTCATCGATTTGGTGTGGCCGCGGCGGATCTGTCCGCCCATGATCCGCTCACCGGCACGGTTGCCGACATAGGTATCGAGCAGGCTCCAGGCCTGCCGGCGTAAACTGATGATCTCGATCACCCGTGACAGCGGCGTCGTTATTTGTCGCAACGCCGCCAATTGTTCATCTGTGAAACCGCCCGGCTGCTTGGTGGACCAGCTCGACGCGTGCACGGCGCCGTCCGTAAACAACAGCGGCAGCGCGACATAATCCGTGACGCCTTCGGCGCGCATGTCCTCGACGATCGGAAAGCGCTTGCTCTGCGGGTCGTCCATGCGGGCACGAACCTCGAGCCCCTGCTGGAACACGATGAACAGCGGGGCTGGAGTGAAAATCCGGTGAATTGAGAATCTTGAAATCGACCGTTCCGAACTCGACCTCGGCGCCCGGTCGCCGAGCAGAGTTGCGGCCGAAAATGTCGGGATGCAGGGTTCGAACGAAAAAGCCTGACCTGCCAGAGCGGCAGTCGAGCCTCCACCAGCCGTTCGCAGACCTCAGAGATGGCCGCGGCGAGTCGACCACCGACCTTGCGCCGTCGATCAGCCAGTCGGTGATTTGATGCAATTCGGATGTGTTCATGACGCCATGCATTTGCTGCGCAAGTCCGGCGCGCGTCAAGGCGATACAAGGGCTACAATCTTGTGACGCCGGCCGCGCCGTCAGCCCACTCGCCCGCGGTGGCGCAGCAGATGATCCGCCAGCACGCAGGCCATCATGGCTTCACCCACCGGCACCGCACGGATGCCGACGCAGGGGTCGTGGCGGCCCTTGGTCATGATGTCGGTATCGTGACCCTGCTAGCGGTCCACGGTCTGGCGCGGCGACAGGATCGACGACGTCGGCTTCACCGCGGAACGCACCACCACCGGCTGGCCGGTGGAGATGCCTCCGAGAACGCCGCCGGCATGGTTGGACAGGAAGCGCGTGCCGTTGTTGCCGGTGCGCATCTCGTCGGCGTTTTGCTCGCCGAACAATTCGGCGGCGCCAAAACCGGCGCCGATCTCGACACCCTTCACCGCGTTGATGCTCATCATCGCCGCCGCCAGTTCACCGTCGAGCTTGGCGTAGATCGGCGCGCCCAATCCCGGCGGCACGCCTTCGGCGACGACTTCGATCACGGCGCCGATCGAGGAGCCGCTCTTCCGGATGCGGCGAGATACTGCTCGGAAGAAAGCGGCCTTGTCCGTCCAGGGCAGAAGAACGGATTGCGCGCGATCTCGTCCCAGTCCCACTTCTCGCGATCGATCTTGTGCGGGCCCATCTGCACCAGGGCGCCGCGCACTTTCACGTCGGGCAGGATTTTCGTGCGATCGCGCCGGCCGCGACGCGGGTCGCGGTCTCGGCGCGCCGACCAAAGCTCAGCCGCCGCGATAATCGCGCAGGCCGTATTTGGCTTCATAGGTGAAGTCGGCATGGCCCGGCCGAAACTTGTCCTTGATCTCGGAATAGTCCTTCGAACGCTGGTCGGTGTTCTCGATCAGAAGCGCATCGGCGTTCCCGTCGTCACCTGCGCGCCGGTCTCGGGATGGTCATCACGCCGGACAGGATTTTGACCGCATCCGGTTCCTGGCGCTGGGTGGTGAAGCGCGACCGGCCGGGACGGCGGCGATCGAGATCGAGCTGGATGTCCTCGTTGGTCAGCGGGATCAGCGGCGGGCAGCCATCGACCACGCAGCCGATCGCGATCCCGTGGCTCTCGCCAAAGGTCGTGACCCGGAACATGTGGCCGAAGGTGTTGAAGGACATTTGCAGCCTGGGATCGCCGGATTGCGCCGTGTGGTAACGCGGGCGCCCCCCGCGGTCAAATTCGAGCCGATCTTAACTATACTTCCGCAGCCCCGCATCGCGGAAGACGTAAACCGCCCCCTGCTCGATGGTCAGGTCCGCGGCACTGAGCGGCGTCTCGATACCGAGCGCCACCATCAGGGCCCTCGCCGTGCCGCCATGCGCCACCGCGACGGTGTCCGCCGCCACTGACGCGTACCAATCCTGCATTCCGCGCCTGGACCTCGACATAGCTCTCGCCGCCCCGGCGGCGACACCGTCCATTTCTCGGTCTGGCGCCTGGCATAGAGATCGAGGATCGCGCAGCTGCATCTCCGGTAGCGTCGAGCCTTCCCACTG
>CAWDSF010000014.1:0-282501 GCA_963804885.1 uncultured beta proteobacterium | reverse complement strand
CGGGCGGCGGCGTGAAGCCGAGATCGCCGCGCTTGATCACCACGTCGCGGCCGCCGTTCTCTTCGAGCAATTCGGCCTGCCGCCGCTTCGCGCGCGCATCGACCTCGGCAGGGTCGCAGATTTTGTGCAGCCGCTCGCGACAGGTGGCGACGACCTGTGCGAATTCGGGTTTCTCGGCAAGATCCGCCAGTTCCTCGGGATCCGATTCGAGATCGAACAACTGCGGCGGATACGCGACGTAGTGCACGTACTTGTATTTGCCGTGGCGGATCATGAACGCGCCTGTGGTCGAGCCCATGCCGTGATATTCGGTTAGCACGTTGCGATCCGGCCTGGCGCCGCCGGCGAGCTTGAACAGCGATTTTCCCGGGTGGGTATCGTAAGCTTCGGGCACGCTCGCGTCCGCGCATTCCAGAATGAACGGATAGGTGTCGACGTGGCTCGCCGGCTCGGTAATCTTCACGCCGCGCGGAATGTCCGGTCCTTTGATGATCAGCGGCACGCCGGCGACTTCTTCGTACATCGTCGACTTGCCCCACAGTCCGCGCGCGCCGAGATTGTCGCCGTGGTCGGACGTGTAGAGCACGCGCGTGTTGTCGGTTAAGCCCGTTGCATCGAGCGTGCGCAGCACCTTGCCGATGTTGTCGTCGAGAAAAGTGCACAGCCCGTAATACGCGGCGATCGCCTTCTTCAGCTTGTCTTCGTCGAAATATTTGTCGTAGGAGAAGCTGTCCGAATAATCGCGCAAGTACGGATGCAGCGGACGCTCGTTTTGCGCGTACTGCTTGGGCAGCGGCATCTCGTCGACCGGATACTGGTAATAGAACTCGGCGGGCGCCACGAGGGGGAAATGCGGGCACACGAACGAGACGAACAGCACCCACGGCTTGTCGCGGTACTTGGGCGCTTCCTCGCGCAGCCAGATCTGCGCCTTGGTCGCGATCTCGCGGTCGTAGAAGGTATACGACGTTTCGCCGGGACCGGCGAGCTTGGCTATTTTCCATGACAGATTGCGCTCCGGCAGATCGGTCCTCACGAGACCCATCAGGTCGCCCTTGCCTTCGATGATGTTCATCGGAATGATTTCTTCCGAAAAGCCGTTATCGTCGTCCGGCAGCCCGCGGAAATGCAGCTTGCCGATCGACACCACGCGATGGCCGCGGTCGCGCAGCCGGTGATGCCAGCTCGGGATTGCGCCTTCGTAAGCGTCGGCATTGTCCCAGTAGCCGATCTGGTTCACGTATTTGCCGGTCGCAAACGCCGCCCGCGCGGGCACGCACACGGGGCACGTCGTGTAGGCGCTCGTAAACGACGTTCCGGCCGCGGCCAGGGCGTCGATGTTCGGCGTCTTGACGAGCGGATGTCCATTGCAACCCATAACTTTCGGGTTGTGCTCGTCGGACATGATGATGATCAGGTTGGTCGGTTTCACGGTTTAGACGCGGCCTTAAGGCTTTGACTGTGCGCGCACGGAGGAATTCAGCATGCGCATGATTTCAACTCAGGTCGAATTTCTTGCCGCGAATGAACGCGCCAAAGTCCGCGCGCTCCGGTTTCGCATATTGCCGCGCCTTGTCTTCGGACCAGCCGTAAAGCTCCGCGGTCCCGAAGCGGGCGACGTCGCGCTGGCTCTTGTACTGCTGGCGTGCCAGCCGGCGGCGGTCGTACGCATCGATTTTGGCGGCGATTGTGGAATCGTCGAAGCGATCCGTGTGCACTGTGACGTCGAGCCCGAGCCGCGACGTGATCATGCCGGTCTCGGACGGATAGCCGACGCACAAACCGGCGAGCGGGAAAACCCAGTCCGGCAGCTCCAAGAGGTCGCTCACCGCCTGCGAGTGGTTGCGCACCGAGCTGATCGGGCAGCAGCCTAACCCCGCCGCTTCCGCGGCATGGATGAAACTCGCGAGCACGATGCCGGCATCGACCGCCGAATTCATGAACGCGTCGAGATGATCATTGGCGAACGGCTTGCCGCGCAGCTCGGCGACCTGCCGCGTGCGCCGGTTATCGCCGCAAAAAATCAGGAACACCGGCGCCGTGCGCACCCACGGATTGTCGGGAATCAGGTCCGCGATCGTTTTTCGTTTCGCCGGGTCGTTGACGTGCACGACGTCGGCCTGCTGCAAATCGCTTTTGGACGGTGCCGAGAACGCGCATGCAAACAGGAGCCGCAGCAACTCCGGCGCGACCGGCCGTTCCGCGTAACGGCGGTGCGAACGATGCTCGAGCATGCGCGCAAGCGAGTCCGCGCCGGGCTGATCCGCCGGAACGGGAGTTTCGGTGCCAAATCGTTCAACGCTCGCGCGCGCAATGCGCATTACCGGGTCGTTCATCGTTTTTTCCGAAAGAGCGCGGCCGCGGCCGGCGCAGTTAAACAAATCAAAAAAATCAGGTCCCGTAACGGATCGGGGATTTCGCCAGCTTAAGCGCCGCGAGCGCGCTGTAACACGCGAGCCACGCGGTTTTGGGATTCTCCGGCGCCGGCACGTTTTCGAGCTTGATGCTGATATTGCCGGTCTTGCCGTGCACCGAAATCTGGTGCGTGTTGTGCTTGATCGTCGGGTCGGCGACGACCTTCAGGCGCGTGCGGTCAAAGCCGATGCCGGCCATCGACAGCACGGCGGCAATATTCACGTTCGCCGGGAAATGCGGCACGCCGTCGCGCGCCGCGCCCTCGAAGAGAACGAGCGGTTCGCGCAGACCCGCAAGATCTATGTTCATCTTCCCAACGAACGGTATGTTCTGCCACGCCGCCGGCGGTTTCGACACGATGATCTCGACGCTGTCGACGCCGGCGATGCACGCGGCCTTGAGCGCGTCGAGCCCGCCTATCCCGCCGGACGGCACGTAGAGCAGCGCGCCGGTCTTGAGCGCTGCCGCTTCGAGCCGCACGCGCAATTTGTCGTCGGACAGCGCACCGGCCGACAGCACGATCACAGCGACGCCCGCGTCGAGCAGCGGCCCGCAATATTCGCGCACTGCCTCATGGGAAGCCGCTTCCACGACGACGTCGGGCTTGTGCTTGAGCAGATCGCCGATCGACGTCACGCAGGCGACGCCGAATTCGGTCGCGAGCGGCTTACCGCGCATGCTGCCTTCGTTGCGGCCGACGATAGCCACGACTTCGGCCGCCCCGAGATCGCCGCGCCGGATATGCTCGAGGAAAAGGCGCGCGATGGTGCCGCCGCCGAGAATTGCCACCCGCATGAGTTGTTCGCCGTGTGGTTGAGCGCCTATTGTGCCATAACACGCTGCTCTTTCCTGTGCGAAATCCCTCAACTGCGCGCGAACGCGCGGCTCGTTTCGCGCACGCAGCGCAAAATATGCTCGGGGGTTTGCGGCGCGCTGGTGCAGCCCGGCGTCAGCATGAAGTTGCGCTTGCCCGCCTGCTTGACGGCGTCTTGCATTTCGGCACGGATTTCGGGCAGCGAGCGCTCGGGAATTTTCTGCTCGTTGATGCCGCCCATCAGGCATTTGCCGGTCATTTTCCGCAGGTCCGCGAGCGACGGGTTGCCCGCCAGCCGGTCCGATACGCTGAACACTTCGACCGGATAGTCGAGCACGCGCCGCATGTCGACGTGCGTGCCGTGCACGTGCAGGATGCGCGTCATGCCCTGCATCGCCTCGCAGACGCGCAAATCGAACGGCCGCAGGAACGTCTTGAACGTTTCCTCGTCGATGCCGCGGTCGCCCGGCGGCGCGATTGCGCCGTTGATCGAATAGAGCACCGCGTCGCAGCCCGCGCGCTTCAATTCCTGCATGTAGTCGCACACCGTGTCGGTAACCGCATCGAGCATGTGCAGCGCTTCTTTTTTATTGCCATACACCAGTGCGGCGCTGCTGAAACCGGCTTTGCGCATCACCTGCTGGAACGGATCGAAAAACGTGTCGACGATCGGCATGTCCGGCCCGAAATCCTGGCGCAGCGCGCGGATCAGCTTCAACTGCTCGGCAAAATTCGGGATGGTGCCCGGCAGCTTTTCGAACTTGAGCATGTCCCTGGGCGAAGTCAGCGTTTCGAGGCCCGCGGGCAGCGGATAACGATAGTCATGCATGACCTTGCACATGTCCCAATCGTAGGTGCGCACGTAGGTCGCGTGGCGGCGTGCCGCTTCCTCGCCGGGCAGTGCATCGGTGACGAAATGCACCCACACCGTGCACGGCGGGTAATCGATGTCGCCGCCGTTGACCGCCGCTTCAAATCGTTGTCGTTTGTTCATGATGCTTTCTTTCGCTGTAAATTGTTTCGAATCGGTGCCGCCGTCACTCCGCGTGGCGCTTATCGAAATCCCAGACGTCCTGGAATCCCATGAGCTTCGCGAAATCGTTGAACGGATACAAAGGCGCGGTCGCGTCTACGCTGGAGCCGTCGCGCTGTAAAGTCTTGTAGACGGAGTCGAGTGCCGCGCCCGCCGCGAGAAAACCGGTCGCCGGAAAAATCGCGATCCGATAACCGAGCTCGGTGAGCCGCGCCGGCCGACAAAATCGGCGTCTTGCCGCCTTCGACCATGTTCGCCATCAACGGCAGCTCGAAGCTGGCGCAGATTTTTTCCATCTCGCGCTCCGACTCCGGCGATTCGACGAACAGGATGTCGGCGCCCGCCTTTGCATACGCTTCCGCGCGGCGCAGCGCTTCGTCCAGCCCGTGCGCGGTGCGCGCATCGGTGCGCGCGACGATCAGGATATCGTCGTCGCCACGCGCCTCGACCGCGACGCGGATTTTTTTCACCATGTCGGCGGTCGGTATCACGCGCCGGCCCGGGGTGTGTCCGCATTTTTTCGGAAACTCCTGGTCCTCGAACTGGACCGCCGCCGCGCCGGCCTTGCTATAGCCGCGCAGCGTGTGCGCGACATTCAGCAGTCCGCCGTAACCGGTGTCCGCGTCGGCGATCAGCGGCGTGCTCGCGATCGTGCAGATTTGATTCACGCGCCCGACCATGTCCGTATAGGTGGCGAGGCCCGCGTCGGGCAGGCCCAGGTAAGACGCGACCACGCCGAATCCCGTCATATACAGCGCGGGAAATCCCATGCGGTCGGCGATGCGCGCCGAAATCATGTCGTACACGCCGGGCGCCGTGATCAAACCCGGCCCGGCGAGCCGTGCGCGCAAGGCGCCTGCTTTGGATGTCATAGGTGGTCCTGTCGGTACGCGCGGCGTCGTGTGCCATACTATCGGCAGCTATCGGCCTCTGCGCGTGAAACCGGATGATAGACCAATCGGCGGCCGCGCATCGCCGCGACGAGGAGACAACATGCGCACTACCGCTCTTTTTTGCTGGCGCACTTGCTGCGCCATCGTTCTGCTGGCGCTGCCTCAATGGCGCCCACGCGCAACCCTATCCGAACAAGTCCGTCCGGCTGATCGTTCCCTATGCGGCCGGCGGATCCACCGATGCGCTGGCGCGCGCCGTCGGCCAGAAACTCGGCGACGCGTTCGGCCAACAGGTCATCATCGACAATCGCACGGGCGCCAACGGCAACATCGGCACCGACATGGTCGCGAAAGCCAGCGCCGACGGTTACACGCTCTTGATGGCGTTCGACGCGACGATGGTCATCAATCCGGCGGCGTACGCGAAACTGCCGTTCGACCCGGTCAAGGATTTCGCGCCGATCACCAAAGTCGCGGCGCTGCCGCTGATCCTTGTCGCGCACCCGTCGTTTCCGCCGAACAATACGAAAGAATTGATTCCGTACGCGAAGAGCAAGCCCGGGCTGAATTACTCGTCGTCGGGTCACGCCAGCACGCCGCATTTAGCGATGCTGCTGTTCGAGCAGCGCACCGGCACCCAGTTCACGCATATCGCGTACAAAGGCGGCGGCCAGGCGGTCATCGACGTGCTCGCGGGGCAGATTCCGCTGCTCGCGACCGCGATTCCGACCGTGCAGTCGCATATCAAGGCCGGCAAGTTGAAAGGCATTGCGCTGACGAGCGCCAGGCGTCACGCATCGCTGCCGGACGTCGGCACGTTTGCGGAAGCCGGCATCACCGGCTTCGACATTTCCGCGTGGTATGGCTTGCTCGCTCCCGCCGGCACGCCCCGCGCAGTCGTGATGCGCGTTCACGACGAGACCGTGAAAATCCTCGCGACGCCTGAAATGAAAGACCGTTTTCAGAATACGCTCGGCGGCGATGCGGTCGGCAACACGCCCGAGCAGTTTGCCGCGAACATCCGCGACGATATCGAGCGCTGGGGCAAAATTGTGAAGCAGACGGGAATCAAGCTCGAATAGCGGGCATCGTCTTTGCTAGACGGGGACAGTGAAAACGCGTTTTTGAAGAATCCGCACGAAGACAGGGCAAATATGAACTATCGCGCCGTTGGTTGCACCATTGTTGCACTCGCGCTGTCGAGCGCAGTCCATGACGTACTCGCGCAGGCGTCGAAAGATGGGGCCGCCTCCTATCCCAGCCGTCCGATCCGCTTGATCGTGCCCGTCGCGCCGGGCGGCAGCAGCGACGGCATGGCGCGCATCCTCGGCCAGAAGCTGACCGACAGCTGGAACCAGCAGGTGCTCGTCGACAACCGGCCTGGCGCGTCCGAAATCATCGGCACCGATCTGGTCGCGAAAGGCGTTCCCGACGGCCAGACGATCGTGCTCGTGTCGCTGCGCTTCTCGGTGAATCCGAGCCTGTTGAAGCTGCCGTACGATTCAGTGAAAGACTTCGAACCGGTCAGCATGACCGCAGCGGTCGGCAACGTGCTCGTCGTCAATGTGAAATCGCCGATCATGTCGGTGAAAGACCTGATCGCCGCCGCGAAGCAAAAACCCGGCGAGCTCGTGTTTGCTTCATCGGGCCTGGGCGGCGCGCCGCACCTGGTAGGTGAATTCTTTGCGCTGACGACCGGCGTCAAGCTCACTCACGTCGCTTACAAAGGCGGCGGGCCCGCAGTCGCGGATCTGCTCGGCGGCAACGTCGCCATGAGTTTCGCGTCGATGACTTCGGCGCTGCAATTCGTCAAGGCCGGCCGCTTGCGTGCGCTTGCCGTGTCGTCGAAGGAACGGTCGGCGCTATTGCCCGACGTGCCGACGATGGCGGAAGCCGGCGTGCCCAACATCGTCGTGCGCGACTGGCAGGGAGTGCTCGCGCCGCACGGCACGCCCAAACCGATCGTCGATAAACTTTCAGCAGAGATCCGCCGCATCCTCAGGGACCCTGCGAGTCAGGAGCGCTTCGCTGTCCTCGGGCTCGAAATCATTGCGAGCACTCCGCAGGAATTCCGCGCGTCGATCGAATCCGAAATTCAGCGCTGGGCGAAAGTCGTCAAGGAAGCGAACATCAAGGCCGAGTGACGGGGCGCGGTCAGTCGGCGCGCGCGCCGGACTCTTTGACGACGCGCGTCCACTTCGCGAGATCGCGTTTGAGTGTCGCGGCAAACTCCTCAGGCGTGCTGCCGACGACTTCACCACCGTCGGCCGCGATGCGCGCGCGCGTATCGTCGGTGCGCAGGTCAGCGATGATGGCCGTATAGAGTCGTCCGGTGATTTCATTCGGCGTGCCCGCCGGCGCCATAACGCCATACCATGTCGAGGCTTCATAGCCGGGCACGCCCGCTTCGGCGATCGTCGGCAGCTCCGGAATCGCGCTCGTGCGCTTCGCCGTCGTCACCGCGAGCCCCTTCAAACGACCGCTCTTTACCTGCGGCAGCGTCGGCGGCAAATTGAGCAGCGCCATTTCGACCTGCCCGCCGATCACGCCCAGCGCAGCCGACGGCGCTCCCTTGAACGGAATGTGCACGATTTTTATATTGGCCATCGTGCGAAACAATTCGCCCGACAGGTGCGCAGTGCTGCCGCTGCCGCCCGACCCGAACGAGAGCTCGCCCGGCCGCGCGCTTGCCAGCGCAATCAACTCGCGCACCGATTTGACCGGCAGCGACGGATGCACGATCAGGATGTTCGGCGCGACGGCGACGATCGTGATCGGCACGAAGTCCCTGACCGGATCCCACGCCAATTTCGGATACAGCGCGGGGCTCACGGCGTGCGAGCCGGCGCTCGCCATCACGAGCGTGTAGCCATCGGGCGCCGCTTTTGCCGCAAGTTCCGCCGCGATCGAGCCACCCGCTCCCGGCCGATTCTCTATGACGACCGACTGCCCCAGTGCAGCGGTCAGTTTCTGGCCGACGATGCGCGCGGTGATGTCGGGGCCGCTGCCGGCGGCGGCGGTCACGATCATGCGGACAGGTTTCGCCGGATATTGCGGCACTGTCTGCGCGAGGACGGGACTCGCAATGACGAATGTGAAAAATGCAGCGGCCTTCAAAAGAAGCATCAGTCACATTAAGTTCCGGGATGCGCGCTTTTCGCGATCCGGATGCAGGTCGATTTCGATTGACGTTTTTGCAAAGTGACGAGAGAAGGCGAAGCGGCGTGCTGTTTTTTATCTTAACATGTCCGCCCCATGTCCTCGCGGCACCTTTCGTCACGATGTTATGGCGACCGCAACAGCGGCGTCTTTATTTATGCTAAAAAGCGCGTAAGACCCGGACGCTCGAAACGACGCAGACCGGCTCATCTGGTTATAGGAGGAACAAAGTGAAACATGAAGAAGTGCGCATGGTTTCGGCGAGCGGCATCCTCGGCTACGGCTTCCCGGAAAGCTCGCTCAAGGCGGGGCTCGCGCGCAAGCCCCACATGATCGGCGTCGATGGCGGCAGTTCCGACCCCGGACCGCATTACCTGGGCTCGGGCAAACCGTTCACGATCCGTCTCTCAATCAAGCGCGACCTCTCGCTGCTCGTGCGCGGCGCGCTCGCCAATAAAATCCCGATGATGATAGGCACTTGCGGCGGCGCCGGCGGCGAGCCGCATCTGCAGATGTGCAACGAGCTGCTGCATGAAATTTCGCGCGAGCACGATCTGCATTTCAAGCTGGCGCTGATCCATTCCGAGCAGAAAGAAGTCATGGTTGAAGCAGCGCGTGAAAGCGAACCGCGTCCACGCGCTTGGCGCGCGCGGCGCCCTTGACGAGGCGGTGATTGACCGCGCGGAGCGCATCGTCGGCATGATGGGGCCGGAGCCGTACCGGGCGGCACTCGACGCGGGCGCGCAGGTGATACTGGCCGGCCGCAGCACCGACCCGGCGCCGTGGGCCGCGCTCGCGATGCATCACGGCATGCCGCCCGCGCAGGCATGGTATTCCGGCAAGATGCTCGAGTGCGCGTGCAACGCGGCGCTGCCGAAGAAACACGATTGCCTGATGGGCACGGTCGCGCGCGATTACGTCGAAGTCGAGCCGCTGAACCCGGAACTGCGCTGCACGCCGCTGTCGGTCGCGGTGCAGTGCCTGCACGAAAACGCGAGCCCCGTCATCCACATAGAGCCCGGCGGCATGCTCGACACGAGCGCGTGCGAAATCAAGGCGCACTCCGACCGCGCGGTGCGCGTGTCCGGCATGCAATGGCTGCCGCAACCGTACACGATCAAGCTCGAAGGCGCCGAAAAAGTCGGCTATAGCGCGATCACTTTCGCGGGCACGCGCGATCCCGGGCTGATCGGGCAGATCGACAATTTCGTGCAGACCGTGCGCGAGTCGGTGGCGACCAAGGTCGCGGCATTCAATATCTCGCCGGAGGATTACCAGTTCGTCGTGCGCCTCTACGGCAAGAATGGCGTGATGGATGCATGGGAACCGTCAGCGGGAACGATCGTCGCCATGAGCTCGGCATACTCGCCGAAGCGGTCGCCAAAACGCAGGACATCGCGAATGCCGTGATATCGGTCATGCGCGTGACTTTCCTGCACACCGATTTTCCCGGCCGGCTGTGCAAGGAAGGCAACATGGCGATTCCCGTTTTCGCCGTCGGACATCGAGCGCGGGCCCGTGTACCAATTCTCGCTGCGCCACGTCGTCGAGCCCGACGATCCCTGCCAGATGTTCCCGATTGAATACGCGACCGTGTGAGGGATCATGCCCAAGCTCAAAGAAATCGCGAAAGCGTGCAAAAGCAAAAACGCTGGTCCTTACGAGCTGACGCTCGACATCATGTTCGAGGACGCGGCAACGTTCGAGAAAGTGCGCAAGACCGGCGTGATCTGTCCGGAACTGATCGCCCGACTCTATCGCGTGCCGGTGGCGTCCGTCGTCTTCACCGAGTTTCCGCCGGCGCATGCGTACAAGGCAACGATAGAGCGCCGTATCGCTTCCGGCGCCGTCGGCGACACCGACGTCTACGGCGCGCAGCAGCACGCGCCTTTGCTTGACGTCGAAATTCCGATTTAGTCGCCGCCCGTTGCGCACGATTCACGCCTAGGCAGACCGGCGCGATGCGAATTTCGCTCACCCGGCCGCTGGTACTGTATCCAGTCTCCATCGTGCTCGGGCTTGGCGTATGGGAGGCGCTCGCGCGGGTAATACCCAAGGCCCTGTTCGCGCCACCCAGCGCCGTGCTCGGCCGGCTCGCGGCGATGACGGCTGACGGCTCGCTGCCGACCGCGCTGCTCGGTTCCGTTCAGCATATGCTCGTGGGCTATCTGCTCGCCGTGCTGCTTGCGATACCCGTCGGCATCATAGTCGGGCGCAGCACGGCGATCGCCACCGCGGTCGAGCCCATACTCAACGCGGTCTACGCGATTCCGCCGGTCGCGTTCGTGCCTTTCTTCGTGATCTGGTTCGGCCTCTACTTCGAGGCCCGCGTCGCGCTGGTATTCGCGATGTGTTTTTTTGAAATCCTCATCAACGTGCTGCAGGGCGTGCGCAACATCGACCGCGGCCTGCTCGACGCGGCACGCTCGCTCGACCTGACCGGACTTGCGCTGTATCGAAAAGTGGTGATTCCGGCGGCGTCACCGTTCATTTTCACGGGCTTGCGGGTCGGCATCGGCCGCGCGGTCAATGCGATGATCACCGCCGAGCTGTTCTTCTCCGCCGTCTATCTCGGCCAAATGCTCAAAACAAGCAGCAACGCGTTCGATATCGCGTCGACGTTTGCCGTGATCCTCGTCGTCAGCCTGTTCGGCCTGGCGTGCCAGGAAGCCATGCGCCTCGCCGAGCGCTTTGTCATCCCGTGGCATCACGAAAGCACGGCATGAGCCGCGGCAAAGCCTGGGCGCTACGCCTCGCCGGCATCGCGGTGTTCGTGCTCGCATGGGAAATTGCCGGACGCATCTTCGGCGACGCATTGTTCGCACCGTTTTCGGCGGTCATTGCCGGCTTTCCCGCGACCGTGCGCGACTACCACCTGTTCGCCGAGCTCGCCGGTAGCTTGCGGCAATTGCTGCTCGGTTATCTGCTCGGCTGCATCGTCGGCATCGTTCTCGGCATCATGATGGGACGCTCCGCGCTGCTCGACGGGCTGCTGCAGCCATGGGTGAGCATGATGTTCGTCACTTCGATCGCCTCGCTCGTGCCGCTCTTCATCATCACATTCGGCTTCGGCCTGATGTTTCGCGTTGCCATCGTGTTCATGGCCGCTGTCTGGTATGTGCTCCTCGTCACCTACCATGGCGCGCGCAGCGTGAGCCCCGACCTGCTGCAAACCGCGCGTGCGTTCGAATCGTCCCGCGTGCAGACGTTTTTCAAAGTCATGCTGCCGGCGCTGTATCCTTACATCCTGGTCGGCATGCGCATCGGCCTCGCGCATGCCATTCGCGCGATGGTAATTGCCGAAATGTACGTGATCGTCGGCTTCGGCGGCGTCGTCTACAACGCCGGGGTTGAAATTTCCACTGTTTCCCTGCTGGGCGCGCTGCTCACTATCATGCTGGTCGGCGTCGCGCTGAACGAAGCGCTCAAGTGGTTCGCGCAACGCACCGCGCCGTGGTACTCGGAGCGCCAGCAGCTGTCGAATTGAATACGCAATCAACGGAGGAAGATCGATGTCCACGCAAAAGATGACAAGACGCGCAGCGATGCGCCTGATCGCCGGTGCGCCGCTGGCCGCGGGCGTCGGCGGATTCCCCGCAGTCGCGCACGCAGCCGACACCGTGAAATGCATCAATCTCGGGTTCGTGCTCGGCATTCATTGCCCGCCGACCTTCGGCATCCTCGACGAATGTCCCAAGCTCGGCCTGCAGGTGGAAATGCAGCGATTCCAGCGCATGCGCGACGCCTTGCAAACCGTCTCCGGCGGCACGGGCGACATCGGCATATCCGAGCCGATCATGCTGCTGCACAGCCGCCAGGCCGGCAACGACATCGTGATCTTCGGCAACCACTACCTGCACACGACGCTGGTCGTCGTCGTCAACGCCGATTTCATCCAGACCTGGAAGGATCTGGAGAAGCCGGACGTAACTGTCGGCATCAACTCGCAAGGCGACATCACGCAGGTCATGACCATCGGCGGTTTTCTCAAGAACGGCGGCGACCTGGCCAAGGTGAAATGGGCGGACGTCGGCGGCAGCGGTACGCGCGTGCGCGCGTTGCTGAGCAAGCGGGTGCAGGCAACGCAGGTGCATTTCGACCAGGTGCCGGAAATCCAGAAAAGCGGCAACTACAAGGTGCTGCTGGTGCCGCACAAGGAATACGATCCCTGGGTCAACGAGGTCGTGTTCGCGCGCGCCGACTGGCTCAAAGATCCAGCCAACCGCAGGAAGGCCGTCATGTTCATGAAAGGCATCATCATCGGGAGCCGCAAGGCGAACGCCGACTTCGCGTACTACAGGAATTCGTTCGTCAAATACGCGACACTGAAAGAAAAAGACACCATGCCGGAAGCCGAGATGCGGGCGCACTGGAACGCGCTCTCGCGCGAGATCGGCGTATGGCCGGCGGACAATGCGTTTCGCGTGTCCAACCTCGAGAAACTGCTGCCGTACTACCGCGCGGCGAAAGCCATCGACGACAAGCCGATCGACCTGAAGGCGGCGACGGATCTCACTATCGTCGCGCAGGCGCTGAAAGAACTCGGCTGATTTGATGGCGAGCATCGAAGCGCACAATGTCTGCAAAACCTACCCGGGCCGCGATGGCGGCGTGGTGGCGCTCGACAACGTCTCGCTCAAGGTGACCGATTCCGAGTTCGTCAGCATCCTGGGCCCGAGCGGATGCGGCAAAAGCACGCTGCTGCGCATACTCGACGGCCTCGCCAAAGCCGACAGCGGCACTCTGCTGATGGACGGCAGGCCGATCGAGCGGCCGACGCAGGAGCGCGGCTTCGTGTTCCAGTCGTTCAACCTTTTTCCGTGGCGCACGGTGCGCGGCAATATCGAGTTCGGAATGGAAATCAAGGGCGTGCCGAAAAGCGAGCGGCACAGCGTGGCGCAGCGCCTGGTCGAGCTTGTCGGGCTCGCGGGATTCGAGCGCAAGTATCCGCACGAGCTTTCCGGCGGCATGCAGCAGCGCGTGGGCATCGCGCGCGCGCTCGCGATCGATCCCGCGGTGCTGCTGATGGACGAGCCGTTCGGCGCGCTCGATGCGCAGACGCGCGAGGATATGCAGGACGAATTGCTGCGCGTGTGGGCCGCCGCGCGCAAGACCGTGCTGTTCGTCACGCACAGCATCGAGGAAGCGATCTATTTGTCGGACCGCGTGCTGATCATGACGCCGCGGCCCGGGCGCATACTCGCGGACCTCGTTATTCCATTCTCACGGCCGCGCAGCGAAGCGCACCGCACGCTGCCCGAGTTCTCGGCGTTGCGGCACGACATCCATTCGCGACTGAAGGCCGTTAGCCGCTTTAAGGCTGTTCGAACTTAACGCCGTTCGACAACCGGCCTGTCGTAAACCGCAGTTCCTGCTCGCCCGGCTTACGGCGCGCCGTACTGTGGGCTTGCGCCGCCGAGTCTCACACGCAGATTGCAGTGCTGGTCGACGTCGATCGTGGCATCCGGCCCCAGCACGACGGTGGACTCGTGCTCCTCGATGACAGCCGGCCCCCTGAGGCGCGCACCCGCGGCGAGCGAATAACGGTCGTAGATCGGGCAATTCACGAATTTGCCCGCTTCAGGCATGAAAACTTTGCGGTGTCCTTTGAGCGCCCTGGCGCCGGTCGCCGGCTCGTGCACTGTATCCAGCTTCACGGTCGGGGTCGGTCCTTTGACGATCACGCGCCAGCTCACGATTTCGACCGGCACGTCGCGGTTCAGGCGGTGATAGCGCGCCTTGTACAAATCGAAAAAACGCTGCCTGGCGCGCCCGAGTTCGTGCTTGCCGAGCACGCCTTTGATCGGCACGGACAGCTCGAAGCTCTGGCCGGCAAAGCGCATGTTCGCTTCGACGACGGTGCTGAGCTTCGACTTCGCGATACCGCAAGTTGCGACCAGCGCTTTGCCTGAATTCTCCATTTCGCGCAAGAATGTATTGATGCGGGCCGCGTCCGCTGATTCGACCGGCGCGAGATCGGCGCGGATCATTTCGAACGACGGCGCGGTAACGAGAAAGCCGAATGCCGACATCACGCCGGCGCGCAGCGGATAAAAAATCGTCTTGATGCCCAGAATTTTCGCAACGCGATACGCGTGCACCGGCCCGGCGCCGCCATACGCGATCAGCGTATATTCGCGCGCGTCTTTGCCGCGCTCGAGGCAATGCACCTTTGCCGCACGCGCCATGTTCTCGTTGACGATCTCGTGCACGCCCCACGCCGCGCGCAACACGGATACCCCGAGCGGTTTTGCTGCGTGCTCGTCGAGCGCGCGCGCCGCCGCCTCGCGATCGAGCGGCATCTGCCCGCCGAGGAAATATTTCGGATCGAGGTAACCGAGAAATAAATCCGCGTCGGTCACCGTCGGCATATTGCCGCCGAGCCCGTAACACGCGGGGCCCGGATCGGAGCCCGCGCTGCCGGGGCCGACTTTGAGCAGGCCGAGTTTGCTGACGCCCGCGATGCTGCCGCCGCCGGCGCCGATTTCTATCATTTCGATGACCGGGATCTTGAGCGGCAGGCCGCTGCCTTTGGCAAACCGGAAGACGCGGTCGACTTCGAACTCCGTCGACTGCTCGGGCTTGCCGTCGTCGATTACGCACACCTTGGCGGTCGTTCCTCCCATGTCGAGCGCGATCACTTTCGGCATGTCCGCAGCGTCCGCATAAAATGCCGAGGCCATCGCGCCGCCCGCCGGCCCCGATTCGATCAGGCGCACCGGATAGCGATTGGCGGTTTCGCAACTGACGATGCCGCCGTCGGAAGTCATGATGGACAATGGCGCCGCAATCCCTTCGCTCTTGAGCCCGGCGGCCAGATGGTCGAGATAACCGCGGATCGCCGGCTGCACGTAGGCGTTGGCGGCGGTCGTGCTCGCGCGCTCGTACTCGCGGATATCGGGCATCACGTCGGATGACAGCGATAACGGGACGCGCGGCAGTTCGCGCTCGATCAGCGCCGCGAGCGCGCGTTCGTGCTGCGGACTTTTGAATGCGTGCAGCAAGCAGACGGCGATCGCGTCGACGCCCTGCTTTTTAAGGTCGGCGATGACTAAGCTCGGCCTGTTCAAGGTCGAGCGGAACAGCGACCTTGCCGGTGTGGTCGATGCGCTCGTCGATTTCGAACACCAGCTTGCGCGGCACGAGCGCCGCAGGCAGCTCGATGTTGATGTCGTAGATGTCGAACCGGCTTTCGCGTCCGAGTTCCAGCACGTCGCGGAACCCGCGCGTCACCAGGAGCGCAGTCCTGCCGCCTTTTCGCTGGATCAGCGCATTGGTCGCCAGCGTCGTACCGTGAATCACGCGCTCGATCGCCGCCGGCGACCCGGGAATACCCGCCGCGAGCTGGCGCACGCCGTCGAGGACCGCCCGGGTGAGATCCTTGTAATTGGTCAGCACCTTGGCGGCATGCACCTCGCCGCTCGCCGTATTCATGAGGGCGAAGTCGGTAAAGGTGCCGCCGATGTCGACGCCCAGCGCATAGCGCGCGCGCCGTGAGACTGCCTGCCTGCGAATTTTTTTCATGACGGTGGCCGATCGACTACTTGACGGGCGCCGCAGTGCGCGGCAACGCATAGTCCTTATGCGCGGATTCGATCGTCACGATGCCGTTTTCGATGTCGCGCATCAGCGCCGCTCTTTCACGTTCCGTCGCCGGATACATGCCGCCCGAGCCGGGCACGACGAGGCGCATGACATCGCCTTTATGCATAACGCGCGGAGTCTTGTCCGGGATCGGTTGATCGTTCATCAGCAGCGCCCCGGCAGCGCCGGCCAGGGCGCCGCGCAAGCCGCCCGGCGGCGCGCTCAATTTGCCGTGAACCGCGCGCACCGTCAGCGGCGTCGCGGACACCGACTCGAACGCGAACTCCTGTCCGCAGCCGCCGCGATAGCGGCCGGCGCCCCCGGAATCCGGCCGTATGCGCTTGTAGAGCACGCGCACGGGTATCGTCGATTCGAGTATCTCCACCGGCAGGTTCGACGAGTTGGCGGGGAAACTCATGCAATGCAGGCCATCCTTGCTGCCGCGCGCGCCCATGCCGCCCATGATGAACATGACATCCGAGTACGGGCGGTCGGCTTCGTCGCGGCCGGCGAAATCGACCAGAAATTTGTTGCCCGACTCCGCGAGTATCTGGTCCTTGATCACGCCTTTCAGCGCGTCGATGATCGCGTCCGGAATGTAATGGCCGCTGGAGGGCTTCATGCGCACCGGCGCCGGAAAGCGCGGATTCAGGAAAGAGCCCTGCGGCGCGGTGACGTGGATCGGCGAGAAAGTGCCTTCGTTGTTGGGCACGTGCGGCCCCGCGAGGCACTTGATGGTGTAAGTGCTCCACACGGCTGTGTACACGAGCGTGCAATTGATGCCCTGGTCGCTTTGCGCCGAGCTGCCGGCAAAATCGACCTTCACATTGCCGTCGCGCACTTCGACGCGCGCATGAATGTGCAGCGGCTGCGCGAACCCGTCGACACTCGTGCTGCCCTGGTAGATGCCGTCCGGTATGGTCTCGCGCACTCCCTGCCGCATCGCCTGGGTGGATTTGCGCAGGATCGCATCGGCGAGCGCGTCCAGATCGCGCATCCGCTGCTCGGCGAGAAACTCGGAGAGCTTCGCTTCCATCACCCGGCACCCGACGATCAAAGCCCGCACATCGCCGAGCACCTGATGCGGCACGCGCACATTGGCCCCGAGCATCGCGAAAAATGCCGGGTTTTCCCGCCCGCCTTCCAGCGCCTTCAGCGGCGGAATGATCAAGCCCTCTTCATAGACTTCGCGCGGCGGTCCCGACAGGCAGCCGCCGATGTCCGCCATGTGCGCCATGCACTCGGCAAAGCCCACGAGCCGCCCCTGGTGGAACAACGGCGCAACGACCGCGACGTCGTTCAGATGGCCCATGATCCACCACGGATTGTTGGTCGCGAGCACGTCGCCGGGCTTCAGCGTGTGGGCGGGAAACTGCTTGAGCAGTTCCTTGACCGCGATCGAGATCGTTCCCGTCTTCGACGCGATGCTCACATCGGCGGCGACCAGCCGGCCCTTCGGGTCGAGCAGCAATGCGCCGAAGTCGCGTCCCTCGACGACGACCTTGGACATCGACGTGCGGATCACCGCGTACGCCGCCTCGTCCACGACTGTGATCAGGCGGTTCCAGAGGACTTCGAGGTCGATCGGATCGAAATGCGTATTGCCACGGCGTGCCGCACTGCGTTTTGAAGTCATCGTTGAATTTTGCCGGTGTCGTGCGGGAGGGGAAAAGTGTAGCGTGTATGCGTTGGGCCGAACAGAGGGTATGGCATGGTGACTATCATTGTGAAGTCAGCTGCGCTTCTTTGGCGAGTTTGGACCAGCGCCGCATATCGGCCTGCAAGAAATCGGCAAATTCTTTGGTCGAGCGCAGCGGCGAAGGATCGAGTCCATAACTCAGCAGCTTCTCCTGCGTTTCACTGCTCGACAATATCTGGGCGATTTCCTGATTGAGCCGCGCGATAATTGCAGCCGGCACGTCGGCGCGCGCCATGATGGCGAACCAGGCGCTGATATCGAAATCCGCGAAACCCGCTTCGGCTATCGTCGGCACATCCGGCGCCAGCGCGGACCGCTTCGCGCTCGAAATGCCCAGCGCTCGTAAGCGCCCCGCTTTAACCTGCGGCAGGACCGACACGACGTTGGCAAACCCGCAGGTGACCTGTCCGCCGAGCAGATCGTTCAATGCCGGTGCGTTGCCCTTATAGGGGACATGCAGCAATTTTATTTTCGCCGCGCTCGACAGCGCCTCCATCGCCAGGTGACCCGACGTGCCGGCGCCGGACGATGCATAAGCCAATTGCCCCGGGCGCGCTTTGGCCAGCGCAATAAACTCGCGCACGCTGCGCGCCGGCAGCGACGGATGAACGACCAGCACCTGCCCGGCGTTGGCGATCAGCGCGATCGGCTGGAACTCCTTCGGGAAGTCGTACGGCAGGTTCGGATTGAGCGCCTGGTTGATTGCATTCGTGCTGGTCGCCATCAGCAACGTGTATCCATCCGCCGGCGCTTTGGCCGCCGCCTCCGTGCCGATCTGCGCGCTCGCGCCCGGCCGGTTTTCGACTACGACGCCCTGCTTGAGCGCCGCCGTCAGGCGCTCCGCAACGAGGCGGCCAACGATATCCGTGGAGCCGCCCGCCGGATACGGCATCATCAGGCGGATTGGCTTGCTCGGGTACGGTTGCGCGTGACACGCGGCGCTTGCCCACGCGACCAGCGCGGCGAACGCGATTGCACCGATATTGCGCACGGAATGGCTGCGCGTCATGCGCCCGCGAGCACGGCGCCCAGCGCGCGCACGTTTTTCATTTCGGCTATGCCGCGCAATGTCTGCAGCGCGGCTTGCGCGCGCTGCGCGCCCAACGCGGGTGCGCACTGGCTCAGGAACTTGGTATCGACTGCGGCGCGCGGAATCGGCGCCTCGCGGCCCGGCGGATATTCGCTCAACAGCGAATACGTTTGCCCGTCCTGCATATTGACGGTGACGCGATGCGGCCAGGCGCGTGGAAAGTCCGCTTCGAGTGCCGTATCGTGCACCACCCTCACCTTCTGCATCAGCGCGAGCGCCTGCGCGTCGCCGGATTCGTAATTGATGATTTCGGCAAGCTCGACTTTTCCTTTAACCATCGCCAACGACACCGCGTATTGATGGCTGACGACGGCATCGAACGACGCGTTCAGCTGCGGACGGTCCGACACTTCGATCGACTGCCTGAACGTGGCAACGGTAATGTCCTTGATACGTGCCGGGTCGATCGCGTGCTGGCGTTTCAATTCCAGCGCTGCCTCGATCGGGCCATGCGCGAAGCGGCACGTCGGATAGGGCTTGATCGTGATCTTGGCGAATTCGTAATCCCGGCCGAGCCCGTCGACGAGACGGTCGAGATTACGTTCGCGCGCCATCACCGCGCAAAAACCCAGCGGACCTTCGAGAATGGCGGGCGGCCCGCGCACTCCTTCCGCACGCAGCTGCGCGACCATGACGCCCGATTGCGCCGAGCGCGCGCCGTGAAAAGCCGAATCGAGCATCGAGCCGTCGATCTGGTGTTGACGCAAACCTCCGGCAGTCGCGCCCGCGAGGCCGAATGCTTCCGCGGTCTCCACCGGTCCCAGCTTGAGCAGCCGCGACGCTGCCGCCGCCGCGCCAAACACCGCGCAAGTGCCCGTATTATGAAATCCGGCCGCGTAGTGGCTCGGGCTCACCGCGGCCGCGACGCGCGCCGCGACTTCGTAGCCGGCGATCACCGCGGACAGGAACGTCTCGCCGTCCAGCTCGTGCTTGCCGGCGAGTGCGAGGGCCGCCGCTACGACCGCGGTGCCGGCATGCATGGTGCCCGGCTCGTACGTGTCGTCAAACGTGTGTATCCGTCCATGCAGCGCGTTGATGAAAGCAGCGCTCGGCGCAGGCAGCCACGACTTGGTGCCGATCACCGCCGCGTCGTCACCCTCGCCCCACAGCGCGGCGGCCCGCCGTGCGTTGACGCAGGCCTCCATGCCGATACCCGAATACATGACGCCGATCGCGTCGACCACGTGATCGACGACCTTCTCGCGCAATGCGCCCGGCAGGTCACGCCAGTTGACGGTTGCGGAAAATGCAGCCAGTGCCTTGCCGTGTTCCATGCGGATTCCTAGCGTAAATCGAGCGTCGGCACGAGCTTGCGCCAGCGCTCGATGTCGTTTCTCATGTACTGCGCGAACTCGTCCGGCGTACTGCCAATCACCTCGGCGCCTTCGGAGACCAGCCGGTCGCGCACCTCCTGCGTCTTGATTGCCTTGACCAGCTCGCGATTGAGTATCGCCACGATGGGCGCCGGCGTGCCGGCCGGCAGCAGAGCGCCGTACCAGGATGCCGCTTCGTATCCGGGTACCCCCGATTCCGCAACGGTCGGCAACTCGGGCAGGACCGGCAGCCGTTTCGCGCTGGTGACCGCGAGCGCGCGCAAGCGGCCGGCCTTGGCGAGCGCCATGACGGATATCAGGTTGTTGAACATGAGCTGAACGTGGCCACCCACGAGATCGGTGACGGCAGGCGTGCCACCTTTGTACGGCACATGCGTGATGCTGATTTTCGCCATGGTTTTAAATAGCTCGCCGGCGAGGTGCGTCGCCGACGCAGTGCCGGCGGACGCAAACAGCAGTTCTCCCGGCCGCTTGCGCGCAAGCGCCACCAGCTCGCGCACCGATTTCGCGGGAACGCTTGGATGCACGACGAGCAGGTAAGGCGAGACCGCGAGCAGCGAGACTTCCGAAAAATCCTTCAGCGGATCGTACTTGAGGTTTTTCTGCACGCTCGCGTTGATCGCGTGGCTGTTGGTCACCATCAGGAACGTATAGCCGTCCGGCGGCGCCTTGGCGGTCAGTTCAGAGCCTATCATCGTGCCGGCGCCCGCGCGGTTGTCCGCCACCACCGGCTGGCCGAGAGACTCGGTGAGTTTCTGGCCGAGCGCGCGTCCGATGGTATCGACGCCGCCGCCGGGCGCGGCTGGAATGATCATGCGGATCGGCTTGGCGGGATACGATTGCGCGACGGCAAGCCCGGACACGCCCGATACGAGCAGTGTCAATACCAACCTTGCCGACGGCACCGGGATCATTCAAGCCACTTCTATAGCGGAATTTCGACGTCCAGCATCGGCGCGTGCTGCTGCGCGCCGTATACATCCGTATCGCCCAGATCGCCCGACGATATGCGCCGCGGAATCGTGCCTTTGAACGCAAACGCCGCCGGATAAGGCGTGAACAAAACATCTTTAACGTCGACGTTGTACAAAGTAGCGAACAACTGCTCGCACAGCACACCGCTCTTCAATACCTTGTCGTACATTTCCCGGCTGTCGAACATGACGTCGATGGTGACTTCGAACGGCCCCGCGTTCTTGCTTTTGCAGACTTTTGCGATCTCCGAGAGCTTCGCCATGATTAGTGCACCTCCACGTAATCGATCGGAAACATCGAGTAAGGGCTGTCGGGCTTGACCACGTGAAAAATCGAAAAGCGGTACGTCGGCCCGACCGAAATATCGGAAGGCGAAAATGGAAAAGCCATATTGCCGCTCTTGCACAAGCGTCCCGGGAAATCGACTTTCGGGATGACCACGCGCGCGATCGCCAGCACCGCCTTCGCATCTTCCTCGTCGGGCGCCACGACCTCGACGACGATGCCGAGCTCGTGCGACGCTATATGCTTGACGGGTTCGGCCGCGCCCATCACGCCGTCTTTGCCGTAGACGTGAAAGACGACGTGATATTTTTCCGGCGAAACGCCGAACCCTGTAGCGCGCGCTTGCACGTCGTCCCTGACCGTCTGCAGGTACGAGTCGATCTGGCTGATGAGGATCGGATCGCGCGTGCCGCATATGGTGATCGCGCGGAACCCGATGAACTCCGCGCCTTCGAGCTTGACGTCGTAGTCGCGCGTCCGCCATTGCATTCCGCTCACGCGCACTGCGCGGTCGGATACCGCGATGAATTCGCAGTCGGTCGCATCGAGCAGCCCACCGGGTTCTTCGTGGATCGTCGGGCTCTGATTTTCATGCAGACCGTGCGTTGCGACGGACAGGGGCGTGCAGCGGCGCGCGAGATTGACGGGCTCGACTTCGAGGTGATCGGGACGCACCGTCGCAATCAGGCAATCATGCCCTTTGGGCGTCGCGGATGCCGTACCGCATTCGAGCATCTTGCCCGCGTACCAGGATGGCGCGGGCGGCATACCGCGGCTCATTGCGCAGGCGGCCCACGAGGCAGCATCGCTCGCACGCGCCGCGAGCACGACCTGCGCGCCTCCATCCAGCGCCTGCATGAACGGCTCCGCGCCCATCATGCCGACGATACGCGTGGAACGCTCGACGGTCGCCGGGGTCAGCGGCGGCACATTTCTGAGCGCGCTGATTCTGCCCTCGTTGAGCCACGTCACCGACCTTGCTGCGCTCCTGATCGGAATGGATCAGCGCCATGCGGAATTTAAGGTTTTCTTCGCGCGCGATTTCCCGCGCGAGTTCCGCGACGGCCTGTAAATGCGGCTCGGCGCCGGCGCCGCCGCACGTCCCGATAACAACCGGAATTTTTTCGTGTACACCCGCGCGGAGCATCAGCCGCAGATCGCGTTTCATGGCTTTACGCGAATTCAGGCACTCGCCGGAGCCGAGATAGAAAGCACCGGGATCGGTGCTGCCGCCGTCGACGCCGATGAAGTGGGGTTTGCGCTTCAGGCCGCCGGCCAATGAAGACTCGGGAAAGCCGTAGCCCAATATGCTGCTCACGGACAAAAGCCGGCACTCGTTGCTGGTATCTGGCATAGCCTCTTCCTCACTCCCCTTCGACCGGGGTCCAGCTTTCGTCAATCGAAACCGTACAGCCGGCGCGGATTGTCGGCCAGTATTTTCTTGCGCTGCGCCGCGTCCGGCGCCCACTCGTTGATGAGATCCGCAAGATCCCCGTCGTCCGGCATTTTCTCGCGCGCGCTCGGATGCGGCCAGTCCGAGCCCCACACGATGCGGTCCGGCGCGGCTTCTATCATGCCGCGCGCGAAGGGCGCGATATCCGGGTAATGCGGCACCGCGTCCGAAATGAAATAAGGGCCCATCAGCTTCGCCCACACGTTGTCGCGGCGCAAAAGCCGCAGCAGCGCCTGGTATGGCGGCGCCGCCAGCCCATCCGCCGTCGCGATGCGCGCGAAATGATCGATCACGATGTCGATCTTTAGCTGTGCGAGCTCGTCTTCCATCTGCGGCATGTCGCGCAGGTTCACGAAAAACTGCAGATGCCAGCCGAGCGGCTTGATGCGCGCGGCGAGTTTCGGCGCCTGCGCAAGCTTGAGTCCCGGAGTCGCCGACGCGGTGTTGATGCGGATCCCGCGATAGCCCGCTGCGTGCATGATTTCGAGCTCGCGATCGCTGATGTCCTCCGCGACAACTGCGACCGCGCGCAAATCGAACGCACGCGACGTCAGCGCTTCGGTGATCAGCGTATTGTCTGTTCCGTAAACGCTCGGCTGCACCAGCACGCCACGCGAGCAGCCGAGCGTGCGCAGCATCTTCACGTAATCGGCGAGCGGGTTCTCGTGCGGCACGAAGTGCGTGTGCGGCAGCAGCGGATAACGGCTTTGCGGCCCGAAAATATGCGCGTGGCAGTCGCACGCGCCCGCGGGAAACGGAATTTTCGGCGGATGCGGATTGCGGGCCGGCGCCGGAATGTCCGGCGCGCGGAAACTACTTTCCGCCACTCGGCGCATCCTTGGCCTGGCGCGATTCGACCGTTTTCGCTTCGATCTCGTAATACTCGTCGAGCCCGATGATGTCCTCGACCGCCTGGCGCGCCGCCACGTACTCGGCATTCGTCATGCCTGTGTAGTCGCCGGTCTTGCGCAGCTCGGTCAGCGCTTTCTTCAGGAAATGAAACTCCGTGCAGAGCGTGACCTGCGCTTCGATGCAACCGACGTAGCCCATCTGCTGCAGGTCTTTGCGCGAAATGATCGGACGGCCGTCGCGGTTGCCGCGGCTTTGCACGTAGATGAGCGGTAGCCGGCATTTCTTCACCGCATCTTCCGCTTCCTGCGGCGTGCGCGGAAACAGCAGCCCGAGATCGGCGCCGACGTCGGCCGCGCGATTCAGCCGCATGCTGGCTTCTTCAAGCCCCAGCGCGCGGCAGGTATCGGTGCGCGCGATGATCACGAAATCGGGGTCGCTGCGGTCGCGCTCCTTGCACGAATACTCGACTTTTTCGACGAACTCCTCGACCGGCACGCCGTGCACCACGTACTTATGATAGTGCGCGCGCTTCGGATAAAGCGCGTCCTCGAGGTGGATGCCGGCGACGCCGGCGCGGATGAACTCGCGCATCGTGCGCATCGTGTGAATCGGCTCGCCCCAGCCCGATCCCGCATCGGCCAGCAGCGGAATGTTGATGTTCTGCGCGATATGGCGCGCGGGGTCGATCTGCTCGTTCATCGTCAGCAGCGGCTCGGTGATCGCGGTCGATCCGCCCGTGACGTAACCACCGATATAGGTCGCCTCGAAGCCAAGCGACTCGACGAGGCGGGCGCCGATCACGTTGTACACCGAGGGCATGTGCAGGAAAGTCTTGGCGCGCAGCAGCGCGCGCAGCTTGGTCGATTGCCGTTCCATCTCGAATCTTCCTTTTGGGCAGTGGCGGTTGGGAGGTCGGTATCTTACAACCAAATTGCGCGACCTTCCGCGCCACCACCCTGCCGGCAGGCGTAATGCGCGCGTTGCGGCTAACCGTGCCGCGCCGCTCGCCGGTCTGCGTCGTCGCCGTCAGAACCGCGCCTGGGAGGGGCGTCATCCGTCGCGGCGACCTCGGCCTCGAGATCGAGTCTGCGTGCGAACATGCGGGAGCCTATTTCGTCCATGTCCAGGCCGCACCGGCGCGCCTGCGGAAAAAGTTCCTCCTCTTCCTCGCGGATATGGTGGTTCACGTATTCGGCGAGCATGCCCATCCTCGTCGCGTACCTGTCATCCGCGATGGAACTGCCGATGATCTGGGCCATCAATTCCTTCGCCATCGCGCGATCGGCATTGGTGTCGTTGACCAGTTCCGCGTTGGCAATCGCGGCGCGAGCTTCCGGATAAAAGATCTCTTCCTCGATTGTGGTGTGTATCGTCCACTGACGGCAAATCCGGCGGGCCACTTTTTCCGCATCGTCAGTCTCGCCGCGCAAATACAACGATCTGAACTGCCGGAACCTTTTCTTGATGCTGTCGTGGTCGGCGGTCAGAATGGCGACCGCATCGACCGGACCTGCAGATGCTGCGGGTAGTACGGACATTGAAATCCTGTTCTTGATTGACCGATTGAGCGGCAACTTGCTGCCAGTAGCCGCCTCCGCGTGATCGCATCATCGGGGTACTTGGCGCAGAACTCTATAGGCCGGAAACCACCTCGCTTGTAAGACTCCTCTTATCCTCATATCGCACTGCACCATTCCGCGTCGCTTCGATCGTCAACACGATTGTTGACACTTTAGTCGGCAACTTTTAGGATGCCCGATGCCTAAAATCCGGACGGGTTCAGCGCGCGGCGACGGCGCCGGTGCGCTGCTGCCCGCATTGCGCGAGCGCATCGCGCGTCACACACTGCCTCCCGGCGCCAAGCTGCTCGAGAACGACCTCGCGCGCGAGTTCGGCGTGTCGCGTGCGAAAGTGCGCGATGCGTTCGGCGTGCTCGAGCAGCGCGGGCTCATCCAGCGCATCCCCAATCGCGGCGCGGTAGTAGCGCGGCTCGATCTGTCACAAGTGTTCGAAATCTACGCGGTGCGCGAGATGCTCGAAGGCTTGTGCGCGCGGCTTGCCGTCGAACGCACCAAGCCGTCGTCGTGGCAGGATCTCGTGCAGGTATTCGGACGGCCGATGGAAACCATCGTGAAGCGCGGCGAGTTCGAAAAGTACATCGCCAACCTCGACGAGCTGCGCAGCCGCACGCTGGAAGCCGCCGGCAATGGCGTGCTGGCCGACATGCTCGACAGCATCAACGACAAAACGCGCGAAATCCAGCGCCGCATCATTATCCTGCCGGGCCGCGCGGCCGAAGGCCTGGAACAGCATCGCGCGGTGCTGGCCGCAATGCGCAAGGGCGACGCCGCCGGAGCCGAAGAATTGCGCCGCGCCAACATCCGCAGCTCGCGCGAATATCTCGAGCGCTATCAAACCTTCGTTCTCTAGGAACCCGCATGCCCGCACCAACTGCATCATCCGCGCAAGGTCCGCTAGCCGGCTACCGCGTGCTCGAATTGGGCTCGACCGTCGCGGGCCCCTTCTGCGGCCGCCTGTTCGCCGACTTCGGGGCGGAAGTCATCAAGGTCGAAGCTGCCGACGGCGACCCCGTGCGCACGATGGGATCGCGCTATCGCGACAAATCGCTGTGGGCCGCGAGCATATTCCGCAACAAATCGCTGATCGCTGTCGACCTGCGCAAGCCGCGCGGCCAGGAGCTTATTAAAACGCTGGTCGCCAAATGCGATTTCCTGATCGAGAATTTTCGCCCGGGTTCGCTCGAAGCGTGGGGACTCGGCTACGCAGCGCTCGCGAAAATAAATCCCGGCCTCATCATGGTCCGCATCAGCGGCTACGGGCAGACGGGCCCCTACCGCGAGAGGCCCGGCTACGGCGTCATTTGCGAGGCAGTCAGCGGCATCCGCCATATCACGGGCGACCCCGATCGTCCGCCCGGCCGCATAGCGACCTCCACCACCGACTACATCACTGGCTTGTATGCGGCGTTCGGGGCGATGGTCGCGCTCCAGTCGCGGCACCAGACGGGCCGCGGGCAAGTCATCGACGCCGCGCTGTACGAAGGCGCGTTCAGCTTCATGGAGCCGCATGTGCCGGCGTTCGAAAAACTTGGAATCGTTGCTATGCGCGCGGGCTCGCGGCTGCCGGGCAATGCGCCGAACAATCTGTATCCGACCGCGGACGAGCAATACATCCACATCACCGCGGCAAGCGACGCCGTATTCCGGCGCATCGCGAAGGCCATCGGCGAGCCCGCGCTTGCATCTGATGCGCGCTTCGCGACCGCGCTCGCGCGCGTCGAGCACGAAGACGCGATCGACGACATCATCACGCGCTGGACGCTCACGCATACGTGCGCGGAAGCCGAGGAAAAGCTCCACGCGGCCGAGGTGCCCGCGGCGCGCATCTACACGATGGCCGATATTTTCGCCGACCCGCATTACGCGGCGCGCGGCATGCTCGCCAGGGTTCCCGACGACGATCTCGGCTCCGTGACGATGCCCGACGTCGTGCCGCGGCTATCGGCGACGCCGGGTGCGATTCGCCACAGCGGGCACCGCGTCGGCCAGGACACGCGCAAGGTGTTGACGGAACTTGCCGGATTGTCGAAGGCTGAAATCGACGCGCTCGTGGCGGATAAAGTCATCACCTGCGATACCGCCGCGGGCTCCGCGCGCGTTGCATCGCCAAACGTTTCCTGAAAGCGTAACCATGGCACACGACGATTTACTCAAAGACCTCGAGCAACGCCGCGCCAAAGCGCTGGGGATGGGCGGGCCTGACAAGCTCGCCAAGCGTCGCGCGGCCGGCGTGCTCAACGCGCGCGAGCGTCTTGCTTATCTGTTCGATAAGGACACGTTCATCGAATCCGGGTTGTTCGGCACGTCAGTCATTGCGGAAGCGCGCGATAAAAGCCCGGGTGACGGCAAGATCACCGGCTACGGCAAGATCCACGGCCGCGAAGCAGCATGCGTGGCCAACGACTTTACCGTGATGGGCGCATCGTCGGCCGCGACCAACATGAAGAAGATCGGCCAGATGAAACGCGCCGCCGTGTCGCGCGGCATGCCGCTGGTGTTTCTCGGCGAATCGTCCGGCGCGCGGCTGCCCGACAACATGGGCGCGCGCGGCATGGGCTCGCTGCTCGCGCTCGACCCGCACCAGTATTTGCGCCAGCGCGAATCGCCGTGGGTCTCGGCCGCGCTGGGTCTCTGCTACGGATCGTCAACCTGGTACTGCTGCCTCGCGGATTTCAACGTGATGCGCAAAGGCGCTATCGTCGCGGTGTCCAGTTCGCTGCTCGCTTCGCTCGCTATGAACGATCCGGTCGATGCCGAGGAACTCGGCGGCTGGCGCGTGCATGCCGACGTGACGGGCATCGCCGACATGGTCGTCGACACCGACGAAGAAGCGCTCGATGCAATCAAGACTTTCCTCGCTTACCTGCCGGGCCACCAAATGGAGGCGCCGCCGGTGAAGCCTGCGCCGGCCGGCTCGGGCGATGCATGCGCCGACATCCTCAAGCTTTTGCCGGAGAGCCGCACCCAGGTCTACGACATGCGCAAGATCCTGCGCTGTGTTGCCGATACCGGCAGCTATTTCGAATTGAAGGCGCGCTTCGGCAAGGCGGCGGTCACCGCGCTCGCGCGCCTCGGCGGCAAAACGGTCGGCCTGATCGCCAATAACCCGCTCTACAAGGGCGGCGCGCTGGACGCCGACGCGTGCGACAAAATCGTGAGCTTTCTCGTGCTGTGCGACTCGTACAATATTCCGCTCGTAATGTTCGTCGACACGCCGGGGTTTGCGATCGGCGTCGAAGCCGAACGCAAGCGCGCGCCGGGCAAAATCATGAACTTCATGAATGCGCTCGCGCTCGTCACGGTGCCCAAGCTGACGGTGCTTGTGCGCAAAAGCTACGGTCAGGCTTATATCAACATGGGTGGCGGGCGCAATTCCGACGAGTTCATCGCATGGCCGACCGCCGAAGTGAGCTTCATGGATCCTAACTACGCGGTGACGGTGGTGCATGGCCTGAAACCCGGCGATCCCGGCTTCAGCGACAAACTGGCGCAAATGCAGAAAGACAATTCGGTTTACGATATCGCGTCGATCTACGCGGTTCAGGACGTGATCCGGCCCGACCAGACGCGCGATTACCTGCTGCGCATGCTCGACGTGCATCAACTGCGCAAGACCAATGGCGTCGGCCGGCACCTGCTGTCCTCGTGGCCGACGTCGTTTTAAAAACAGCCGCGACCTTTTATTCCGAAGGAGCACTCATGAGACGGCTCGCATTTTTTCTTCCGCTGATCGTCGCCGGCACGGCAACGGTGGCAGACCGCGCGCTCGCGCAATCGTACCCGGCCAAGCCGGTGCGCATGATCGTGTCGACCGCCGCGGGCGGCAGCGCCGACACGCTGGGCCGCCTGCTCGCGCAGAAGCTCTCGGCAACGCTCGGCCAATCTGTCGTCGTGGAAAACCGCTCGGGCTCCGGCGGCGTCGTCGGCACTGAAGTTGTCGCGAAAGCCACGCCCGACGGCTATACATTGCTGCTGGCTTATCACAGCCACGTGATCAATCCCGCGCTCTACCCGAAGCTGCCGTTCGACACCGTCAAGGCGTTCACGCCGATCACGCAGGTCGCCGTGCAGCCGCAACTCCTGAACGTTCACCCTTCTCTGCCGGCCCGCAACGTGAAAGAACTGATCGCGCTGGCCAAAGCGCGCCCGGGCCAATTGCTTTACGGCTCGGCGGGCAGCGGCAGCGGCGGCCATCTCGCCAACGAGATATTCAATTCGATGGCAGGCATCCGCATGACGCATGTGCCCTACAAGGGCTCGGCGCCGGCGCTGATCGACGTAATTGCCGGCCACACCCAGCTAATGTTCGCCACGCTGATCACGTCGCTGCCGCACACGCGGTCCGGCCGGCTGCGCGCGATGGGCGTCAGCAGCTTGAAGCGGGCCGCGATTCTGCCCGACGTGCCTGCGATCGCCGAAACGCTGCCCGGTTACGAAACGGTGGTTTCCTATTTCCTGCTCGCGCCGGCCGGCACGCCCGACGACATCGTCGTGCGACTCCACGCGGAAAGCGCGAAAGCACTCAGGGAAGCGGACGTGATCGAGCGGCTCGCGCGCGACGGCGCGGAACCCGTCGGCAACACGCCGCAGGAAACCGCGCGCTATATCGTGAGCGAAATCGACAAGTGGGGCAAAGCGGTCAAAGCCTCGGGCGCGCACGCGGACTAGAAGAGACGACGACATGGCAAGTGCAATCGACGGCGCGCGCACGCGGCGCGAACTCAACGTCAATAGCGAGACATACGACTACTACAGCCTGGCCGCCGCCGAGGCGATGGGGCTCACCGGCGTCGCGCGCCTGCCGTACACGCTGAAGGTCGTGCTGGAAAATCTGCTGCGCCAGCACGCGGAAGGCACTGCCACGACGGACGACATCGTCGCCGTAACAGGCTGGCTGAATACGCGCAGCTCAGAGCGTGAAATCGGGTTCAAGCCGACGCGCGTGCTGATGGTCGATTCGTCGGGCATCCCGCTGATGGGCGACATGGCGGCGATGCGCGATGCGATGGTGCGGCTCGGCGGCGATCCGCGCCGCATCAATCCTGCGGTGCCGGTGGATTTCATCATCGATCATGGGGTGATGGTCGACTTCACGCGCAGCGCCGACGCGCCGCAACGCAATCTGCAACTCGAAATCGAGCGCAACCGCGAGCGCTACGCTTTTCTGCGCTGGGGCGCGCGCGCGTTCGACAACCTGCGCCTGATTCCGCCGGGCAAGGGCATCTGCCACCAGATCAACCTGGAGCACATCGCGCGCGTCGTGTGGACACGCAAAGACGGTGATCGCACCCTCGCCTATCCCGATTCGCTGCTCGGCATGGACAGCCACACGCCGATGATCGGCAGCCTCGGCATCGTCGGCTGGGGTGTGGGCGGTTTCGAAGGCGGCACTGCCACGCTCGGCGAACCCGTGGCGATGCTGATTCCCGAAGTGATCGGCTGCCGGTTGACGGGCACGCCGCCGGCCGGCGTCACCACGACCGACATCGTGCTCACGATCACGCAAACGCTGCGCAAGCACAAGCTGATCGCCGCGTTCGTCGAATACTGCGGGCCGGGCGTCGATGCGCTCGCGTTGCCCGAACGTTCGACGATATCGAACATGACGCCCGAGTTCGGCGCGACGATGGGCTATTTTCCGATCGACGCGGAAACGCTGCGCTACCTGCGCCTGACCGGCCGCGCCGAACAACAGGTGGCGCTCGTCGAAGCGTATGCGAAGGCGCAGGGACTGTGGCGGGATGCGAATACGCCCATTCCCGATTACACGCGCATGGTCGAGATTGATCTTTCATCCGTCGAGCCGTCGATTGCGGGACCGCGCCGACCGAACGAACGCCTGTCGCTCACCGCCGCGCCAGCCGCTTTTCGTGACGCTTATCCGGCGAAGGCACGCGCCGGCACGATCAAGGACGGCGACATCATGATCGCCGCGATTGCGAGCTGCACCAACACATCGAATCCGTCCGTGATGATAGGCGCCGGGCTGCTCGCCAGGAACGCCGTGGCGCGCGGCTTGAAACCGGCCGCCAACGTTAAGACCTCGTTCACGCCGGGCTCGCGCGTCGTCACCGATTATCTGCAGTCGAGCGGACTGCTCGCGCCGCTCGAGACGCTCGGGTTCGGGCTCACCGGCTACGGCTGCATGACCTGCATGGGAAATTCCGGGCCGCTCGCGACGGCGCTCGAGCAGGAAATCGCCGAGAACGATTGCGCGACCGTCGCGGTTTTATCGGGCAACCGCAATTTCGACGGCCGCATTCATCCGAGCGTGCGCGCGAATTTTCTGGCGTCGCCGCCGCTGGTCGTCGCGTACGCAATCGCCGGCACGATACTCAAAGATCTGACGAACGAGCCGGTCGGCCACGATCGCGACGGCAAGCCCGTTTATTTGAGCGAGCTGTGGCCGGATCCGGCGGAAGTGCGGGACATCGTCGCTGCCCGGCTCTCGCCCGCGCTGTTTCGCCAGCACTACACCGACATCGAGCAAGGCACGCCGGAATGGAATGCGCTCGACGCGCCGACCGGCACCAATTTCGCGTGGCAGGCCGCGAGCACGTTCATCCGCCGTCCGCCGTTTTTCGAGGATTTGAAGGCGACACCCGAGCCGCCCCGCGATATCCGCGGCGCGCGCGTGCTCGCGATGTTCGGCGACATGCTGACGACCGACCACATCTCCCCGATCGGCGCGATATCGCTGGGCACGCCGGCCGCGCAGTATCTGCAATCGCTCGGCGATCGAGCGCCGCGACTTCGTGAACTACGCGTCGCGCCGCAACAACCACGACGTGATGATCCGCGGCACGTTCGCCAATATCCGCATTCGCAACGAAATGACGCCGGACAAGGAAGGCGGCTACACGCGTTACCTGCCGGCCAACGAGCCAATGACGATCTTCGACGCCGCGCAGCGTTACCGCAGTGACGGCGTGCCGCTCGTGATCGTTGCCGGCGCGGAATACGGCGCCGGCTCGTCGCGCGACTGGGCGGCCAAAGGCGCGCGTCTGCTAGGCGTGCGCGCGGTGCTCGCGGAATCCTTCGAGCGCATCCATCGCACGAATCTGGTCGGCATGGGCATATTGCCGTTGCAGTTCGAGACCGGGGTCACGCGCAAGACGCTCGAGCTCGATGGCAGCGAGCTGTTCGACATCAGCGGGCTCGAAGACAAACTGTCGCCCCGCATGCAGCTTGAGTGCACGATTACGCGCGCGGATGGCAGACGTGACACGATCACGCTGCTGTCGCGTCTCGACACCACGCAGGATGTCGAATACTTCCGCCACGGCGGACTGCTCAATTACGCGATCCGCCGCCGGCTTAACTAGGGAACACACATGAATCCACGCAAACAATTAAGGCAACTCCTCGCCGGCCCCGGCTATGTCATCACGCCCGGCGCTTACGACACGCTGACCGCGCGGCTCGTCCAACTGGCCGGTTTCGAGTCCGTGTACCTGACCGGCGGCGGCTACTCGCGCGCGAATGGCTATCCCGACGTCGGATTGCTGACCATGACCGAAGTCGTGCAATGGATCGCGCGCACGGTCGATACCGTCGAGATCCCGGTGATCGCCGACATGGACAGCGGCTACGGCAATGCCGTGAACGTCGTGCGCAGCGTGCGCGAATACGAGAAGACCGGCGTCGCCGCGTTCCATCTCGAGGACCAGATTTCGCCCAAGAAATGCGGCCATTACGAAGGCAAGCAACTGGTCACCAAGGCCGAGATGGTCGGCAAGATCAAGGCCGCCGTCGACACGCGCCGCGATCAGACATGGTGATCATCGCGCGCACGGACGCACGCGCGGTTGAAGGTCTGCAGGCGGCGCTCGACCGCATGAATGCCTATCTCGAAGCCGGCGCCGACGTCGGCTTTGTCGAAGCGCCGCAGAACGCACAGGAACTCGCCGCCATCCCCAAGGCGTTCAGCAAGCCCGCGCTGGCGAACATTTTCGAAGGCGGCAAGACGCCGCCGCTGCCGCGGCGCGAGCTCGAAGCGATGGGCTATCGCATCGGCATCTACCCGTCGCAGACGCATCGCGCGGCAATTGCCGCCGCGAAAAAAGTGCTCGCGGTGCTGAAGCGCGACGGCGACACGGCGGCAATCGAGAGCGAGCTCGCGACTTTCATGGATCGCGAAGACGCGGTCAACAGCGCAGGCTGGCGCGCGATCGAGCAGCGGTATCTGAAGGACGTATGAACAACGCGAGGAACATCCCGTGACCTGGAAACCCGAAGCCGAAGAATTGAAGCAACGCCACGCGTACGCGGAAGCGCTCGGCGGCGCGGAGTCCGTCACGCGCCATCACGCGCAAAATCGCCTGACCGTGCGCGAGCGCATTGCCGGTCTCGTCGACAGCGGCTCGTTCCAGGAAGTCGGCAAGCTGACCGGCAGCGGCACGTATAAGGACGGCAAGCTCGTCGACGTGACGCCGGCGCCTTATGTAATGGGGCTCGGCACGATCGATGGGCGCCAGGTCGCGATCGGCGGCGAAGATTTCACAGTGCGCGGCGGCACGAGCTGGGGTGGCACGCGGCGCAAAGGCGGCCAGGGCGGCTTCGTCGAAGACCTCGCGCACGAGTACCGGATTCCGCTCGTCAACCTGATCGACGGCGCGGGCGGCAGCGTGACCTCGGCGCAGAAGCGCGGCTACACCGTATTTCCCGGCATCCACGGCTTCGAGCGCTCGGTAGAGCTGCTCGGCGAAGTGCCGGTAATCAGCGCGGTGCTCGGCACTGCCGCCGGCGGTCCGGCCGGGCGCGCGATCCTTTCGCATTGGTCCGTGATGGTCAAAGGCACGAGCCAAATATTCGCCGCCGGCCCGCCGGTAGTCGAGCGCTCGCTCGGCGAAAAAGTCGACAAAGAAGCGCTCGGCGGCGCGCATATCGCGGTCGATATGGCGGGCACCGTCGACAACGTCGTCGACGATGAAACCGGCTGCTTCTCTGCGATCAAGCGTTTTCTTTCGTATATGCCGCAGAACGTATGGCAGTTGCCGCCGGCGCTGCCGTGCAGCGACCCGGTCGACCGCCGCGACGAGGGTCTGCTCTCGATCGTGCCGCGCGAACGGCGCCAGGCATACAACATGAAAAAGCTCATCGCGATGATCGTCGACCGCGAGTCGATGTTCGAAATCCAGCCGTCGTTCGGCCGCTCGGTGATCACGTGCCTCGCACGCATGGACGGCAAGGTCGTCGGCGTGATCGCCAACAACCCGATGGTGTACGGCGGCGCAATGGATGTGAAGGCCGCGCGCAAGCAAACGCATTTCATGGAAATGTGCGACACGTTCCACATTCCGCTGATTTTTCTGGTTGACGTGCCGGGTTTCATGGTCGGCACGCAGGCCGAAGCGGCGGCGACGTTGCGCGAAGGCATGCGCGCGGTCTATGTCGGCTTGCAGCTCACGGTGCCGATGCTGACCGTCGTGATCCGCAAATGCTACGGCATGGCCGGCATGGGCACGACCGACAAGAACGGCCTCGATCTTAAAATCGCGTGGCCGTCGGCGGAATGGGGCTCGCTGCCGGTCGAAGGCGGCGTCGCTGCAGCCTATCGGCGCGAAATCGCGGCCGCGCCGGATCCGGCACTGCGCGTGCAGGAAATTGAAACCGAGCTGCGCAAATTCGCGTCGCCTGTTCTGACCGCGGAAGCATTCGCGGTCGAAGACGTCATCGACCCGCGGGATACGCGTACGTACTTGTGCCGCTTCATCAACGCAATGCAGGGCAAGCTCGCGACCAGCGTAGGGCCGAAAGCCAAAAGCGGCGTGCGACCGTACGGCAGACCGTGCTACGCTTTAACGCTACATTCAAATATAAGTTCAACCGAGGAGGAGTTTCATGCGTATCGTAAAAATATTGCTGGTGTTACTGGCTGCAGCCGGCGGCATCCAGGCGGCGTCAGTCCGGGCTGCCGAAGTTGGCGAAATCAAGATCGCACAGCAGTTCGGAATCGGCTATCTGCCACTTACCATCATGAAGACGAACGGCCTGGTCGAGAAGCATCTGAAGGCGGCGGGTCTCGCCGACACCAAAGTCTCCTGGCTTGTGCTGGCTTCCGGCCAGCCGATGAACGACGCGCTGCTCTCCGGCAGCCTGCATGTCGCATCGGGTGGCGTGGCGCCATTTCTGATTCTGTGGGATCGCACGCGCGGGACGCTTAACGTCAAGGCCGTCGCGGCGCTTTCCTCGATGCCGATGTACCTGGTCACCAACAACCCGAACGTAAAATCGATCAGGGACTTTACCGACAACGACCGCATTTCAATGGCGGGCGCCGGCCAGTCGATCCAGACCATCGTGCTGCAAATGGCGGCGGCGAAGGAATTCGGCGACGCGAACTTCAACAAGTTCAGCACGCTCTACCGTAACCTGTCGCACCCCGACGGCCTCGCCGCATTCCTGTCGGGCAAGGAGATTACCGCGTATTTTTCGTCCCCGCCGTTTCAGTACCAGGCGCTCGAAAAGCCCGGCGTACGCAGGATACTCAACTCGTACGACATTTCCGGCGGCCCGGCGACCTTCCTCGTCGCGTGGGCGACCGGCAAGTTCCGCGATGAAAATCCGAAAACCTACCAGGCGTTCTTCAATGCCTACAAGGAGGCGACTGATTTCATCAACGCCAACAAGCGCACCGCCGCCGACGTCTACGTGAAGGAAACGAAAGACAAAAGCGGCGTGGACGCGATCGAAAAAATGCTCAACGATCCGGAGATCAGGATCACGATGACGCCCGAGCAGACGCTGCCGATCGAGCATTTCATGAACAAGACCGGCACGCTCAAGAACAAGGCCGGATCGTGGAAGGACCTGTATTTCCCCGAGTTGCACAACCTGCCGGGAAGTTAGCGTCTAAAATAACCACCATGGATCAATTCGAAAAACTGCGCGAATGGGTCGGCAAGACCGAATCGCGCACGGATACCGTGGCGGCCTGGCCGGTGATGGCGCTCGCCGCGACGCTCGACCGCAACGACCCTGAGCCGCTCGCCGGCGACGAGCTGCCGCCAGCGTGGCATTGGCTGTATTTTCTGGACGTGAAGCCCGCGTCCGAGCTGGGCCCCGACGGCCATCCGAAGCGCGGCGGATTTCTGCCGCCGGTGCCGCTGCCCCGCCGCATGTGGGCCGGCGGACGCATCGAGTTCCTGCAGCCGCTGCGCATCGGCGACGCGATACGCCGCGATTCCGAAATCCTGAGCGTCGAGTCCAAACACGGCCGCAGCGGCAGCCTGGTGTTCGTGACGGTGCGGCACATCATCAGCACCGGCGGCAAGGCTGCGATACGCGAAGAGCACGATATCGTTTATCGCGATGCCGCCAAGCCGGGCGATCCGCCGCCGCAAGGCAAGCCCGCGCCGAAATCGGCCGCGTGGCAACGCAGCCTGACCGGCGATCCGGTCCTTCTGTTCCGCTATTCGGCGCTCACGTTCAACGGCCACCGCATTCATTACGATCTCGATTACGTGAAAAACGAAGAGCACTATCCGGGGTTGATCGTGCACGGCCCGCTGCAGACGACGCTGCTGCTCGACCTGTGCCGCCGGCACGCGCCGCGCCCGGTCAAAAAACTCGACTACCGTGCAATGCATCCGGTTTTTCATACGGAGCGCTTCACCGTCAACGGCAACCCGAGCGCCGACGGTTCCACGGCGGAGGTGTGGACCGCCAACGCCGCGGGCAACCAGGCAATGGCGGGCGTCGCACACTTCTGAGGCGGCACAACCGTGTAATGTGGCGGGCCGCGCCGATTCTTTGTCCGATTCTTTATCGGCCGACCGATAGGAGGCAGCATGACTGCTCCTGACACAACTCCCCGAAAAAATACGCTGGGCGCAATCGCTGCCGGCGCCGGATTTGGCATTGCCTTCGTCTCGGCTGTCGCCGCCGTCCTCGCCGGTCTCGGCACGCGCTGGGGCTGGTGGGACTTCCGCACGGGGTTTATGATTTTGCGCTTCGCGGTTTGGGCCGGCCTGGCGGCCGCCGCCATTTCGCTCTATGCGATGTTCGTCGCCTGGCGCCATGGCTACCGGCGCGCAATCGTGTTCGGGATCCACGGGCTGATCATCGGCGCGCTCGTGTTCGGCGTGCCGTCTTATCTCGTCAACGAAGGACGCAAGCTGCCCCCGATCCACGACATCACGACCGACACCGACGACCCGCCGGCTTTTGTCGCGGTCCTGCCGCTGCGCAAGAACGCGCCGAATCCCGCGCAGTATGCGGGCGCGGAATTGGCCGCGCAGCAAAAGCAGGGCTACCCGGGACTGGCGCCGCTCGCTTTGCCGATTCCGCCGCGCGCGGCATTCGACCTCGCGCTCGACATCGCGCGCCGCTCGGGCTGGGAAATCGTCGCCGCCGTGCCGGAGGACAACCGCATCGAAGCGACCGCCACCACCGACTGGTTCGGATTCAAGGACGATATCGTGATCCGCATCAAGCCCGCCGGCACCGGCAGCCGCGTGGACATGCGATCGGTGTCACGCGTCGGGCGCAGCGATCTCGGCACCAACGCGCGGCGCATCCGCGATTTCCTGCGCCAGTTGAGCGGCGGCAAAGCAGGCTAGCCGGTTAAAGCGGCGGCGGCAGCGCTCGAATTAACCGCCGGGTTCGCGCTCCGGCGTTGCGCCGATCTTGTGGATGCTCAAGTCCGAGCCTGCGAATTCCTGTTCCGCGTCCAGACGTATGCCGAACAGCAGCTTCAGCGCGCCGTACACAATGAACCCGCCCGCGACGGCGACGCCGATACCCAGCGCGGTGCCGATCGCCTGCGCTTCGAAAGTCACGCCGCCCAGGCCGCCCATGCTTTTCATGCCGAATATCCCCGCCGCGATGCCGCCCCACGCGCCGCACAGGCCGTGCAGCGGCCACACGCCGAGCACGTCGTCGATTTTCCAGCGGTTCTGCGTGACCGTGAACATGATGACGAACAGCGCGCCGGCGATGCTGCCGGTGGCGAGCGCGCCGATCGGATGCATGATGTCGGAGCCCGCGCAGATCGCGACCAGGCCCGCGAGCGGCCCGTTATGCACGAAGCCCGGATCGTTGCGGCCCGCGATGAGCGCGGCCAGGATCCCGCCCGCCATCGCCATCAGCGAATTGACGGCGACGAGCCCGCTGATCTTATCGATGGTCTGCGCCGACATCACGTTGAACCCGAACCAGCCGACCGACAGGATCCACGCGCCGAGTGCCAGGAACGGAATGCTCGACGGCGGATGCGCGCTGATCTTGCCGTCGCGCGAATAGCGGCCGCTGCGCGCGCCCAGCAGAATCACGGCGATCAGGCCGATCCAGCCGCCCACCGCGTGGACGACGATCGAGCCGGCGAAATCGTGAAACTTGGCGCCCGCGGTCGCTTCGATCCACGCCTGCACGCCATACTTGTCGTTCCACGCGATGCCTTCGAAGAACGGATAGACAAAGCCCACGAGCAGAAACGTCGCCGCCACTTGCGGGCTGAATTTGGCGCGCTCCGCAATGCCGCCCGACACGATGGCCGGCACCGCCGCGGCGAAAGTCAGCAGGAAGAAAAACTTGACGAGCTCGTAACCGCTTTTTTCGGCGAGCTGCTCCGCGCCGCCCAGAAAATTAACCCCGTACGCGAGCGTATAACCGATGAAGAAATACGCGATCGTCGACACCGCGAAGTCGCACAGGATTTTGACCAGCGCATTGACCTGGCTTTTCCGGCGCACGGTGCCGAGCTCGAGGAACGCGAAGCCGGCATGCATCGCGAGCACCATGACTGCGCCAAGCAGGATGAATAAAACGTCGCTGCCGTTTTTTAGATTTTCCATGACTCCCCCTGAATAGAACCGGTTGCGTAAAGCAATTTATATTCCAAAAGCATAAATGACTGTTTTGCAATGAGTCGTTATTCTTATTTCGCGTTCAAGACTTGATTCTGCACGATGGCGGTGCAAACGAGAAATTTTCCGCACGTTTTATGGGCGTTTTCCACATATGGGCAAGCAATGCGGACAGGGAAGGCAATAATGCGGGGCTCGCGGTCGTAACTAATTGAGTTGTTTATGGAATGCGGTTATATTCGCGGTCATGGCCGAAAGCGCAGCGAAACCGGTTAAGTCCGCCCCCGCCGTCACCGCCGTCACCGCCGCTAAAACCGGCCCCCTGACGCTCGATCGGATATTGGCCGACTTGGTCGCCGACAAGCTGGTCGCGAAGGCGGACGGCGACAAGCTGGCCAATGAGCGCCGCCATCACCGCAACGACCAGCATCCGCTGACGATCGTCGCCGAACAGAAATTCAAGGACCCGCGACATCCCAAGAAGCTGCTGACCCTGGACGCGCTCGCGGAATGGCTCGCGGGCAAGGTCGGGCTGCCGTACATGCATATCGATCCGTTCAAGATCGATTTCGCCGCAGTCACCAAGCTGATGTCCACCGCCTACGCGCAGCGCTTTCGCATCCTGCCCGTGGGCGTGACCGCGCGCGAGGCGACGATCGCGACCTGCGAGCCGTTCGTGCGCGACTGGGAAGAGAACTTAAAGCAGGTCCTGCGGCTCGAGATCAAGCGCGTAATCGCCAATCCGCTCGACATCCAGAACTACATCGTCGAATTCTTCAATCTCGCAAAGTCGGTCAAGTTCGCGAGCGAAAAAGACAAGGGCGCCTACAGCAGCATCGGCAACTTCGAGCAGCTCGTGCAGCTCGGCAAGAGCGGCAAGCTCGATGCCAACGACCAGCACGTGGTCGTCATTTGCGACTGGCTGTTCACGTACGCGTTCGAGCAGCGCGCGAGCGACATCCATCTCGAGCCGCGGCGCGACTCCGGCAACGTGCGGTTCCGCATCGACGGCGTGCTGCACGACGTTTACCGCATCCCAACGCCCGTGCTCGCGGCAATGACGAGCCGCATCAAGCTGCTCGGCCGCATGGACGTGATCGAGAAGCGCCGCCCGCAGGACGGCCGCATCAAGACCGTGACGCCCGAAGGCGGCGAAGTCGAGCTGCGGCTGTCGACCATGCCGACCGCGTTCGGCGAGAAGCTCGTGATGCGAATTTTCAATCCCGACGTGCTGGTCAAGGATTTCAGCGAGCTCGGCTTCACGCGACGACGACCTGAAAAAATGGACCGGCATGATTTCCAAGCCGCACGGCATCGTGCTGGTGACGGGGCCGACCGGCTCAGGCAAGACGACGACGCTCTACTCGAGCATGAAATCGCTCGCGACGCCCGAGGTCAACGTGTGCACGGTCGAAGACCCGATCGAAATGGTCGAGCCGCAATTCAACCAGATGCAGGTCGTGCAGAATCTCGGCGTCGACTTCGCGGCTGGCATCCGCACGTTGATGCGCCAGGATCCCGACGTGATCATGGTCGGCGAGATCCGCGATCTCGAAACCGCCGAGATGGCGATCCAGGCCGCGCTGACCGGCCACCTTGTCATGTCCACGCTGCACACCAACGATGCGCCGTCGACGATCACGCGGCTGCTCGATCTCGGCGTGCCGTCGTACCTGCTGACGTCGACGGTCCTCGGCGTAATGGCGCAGCGCCTGGTGCGCGTGCTATGCCCGGCGTGCAAGGAACAAGCCCCGCTCGAGGACTCGGCGTGGGAATTGCTCGTCGCGCCATGGAAAGCGCAGAAACCGGAAATGACCTACGTCGCCAAAGGCTGCCTCGACTGCCGCATGACCGGCTACGTCGGCCGCATCGGCATTTACGAGATCATGGTGCTCAACAACGAGATCCGCCACATGATCAACGACAAGACCGACATGGACCGGCTGCGCGAAGTGTCCTATCGCGAAGGCGTGAAGCCGCTGCGCATCAGCGGCGCCATGAAAGTAGCGGCCGGCGTTACCACCGTCGACGAGGTGATGAAAGTAGCACCTCCGATGCAGGACCGGCGCGCGCTGCCGCGCTGACGCCGTTAGGCGTCAGGCGTTACCCAGCTCCAGCACCAGGCAATCCGCGCCCGGCGTAGGCTCCGTCAGGTAAGGCGCGCAGGCCTTAAACCCCAGCATGTCGTACATAACTCGCGCGGCACGCATTTTCGGCATCGTATCCAGATACATTTCGCGGTAGCCCTGCGCGCGCGCGCGTTCGATCACGTGTTCGACGAGGATGCCGGCGAGACCGGCGCCGCGAAACGCCGCACGCACGTAAAGCCGCTTCATCTCGCAGCGCGCGCCGTCGAGCGGCCGTAACGCCACGCAACCCGCCGGCAGGCCGCCCAGCTCGGCGAGCAGCAGACAGCCCGCGGGGGGTGAATAAGCGCCGGGCAGACCGGCCAGTTCCCCCGCATAGCCATCGGCGCGCCGCGTGACCGCGTCAGAGCGCAGGTATTCGCGCAACAGCCCGCGCAGCGTTTCGAGCTTGGGCTCCGTCGCGGTGACCTCGGTAATGACGACGCCGCGCGGAAGTGCCGTCATCGCGCGGCCTAATGACCCTTGCTCAACTGGCGCATGCCGCGGTCGAGTCCGCCGATGGTCAGCGGAAACATGCGCTCGCCGATGAGCTCGCGCGTGACGCGGATCGACTCGTGGTAGTCCCACACCGATTCGGGCTGCGGGTTCAACCAGATCGTGTCCTTGTAGACCGACAGCACGCGCTGCATCCACAGCGCGCCCGGCTCGGGGTTCGTGTGCTCGACGCTGCCGCCGGGATACGTAATCTCGTACGGGCTCATCGTGGCGTCGCCGACGAAAATCACCTTGTAGTCGTGCGGATACTTGTGCAGCACGTCCCACGTTGCCATGCGCTCGGTCGTGCGCCGCCGGTTGTCTTTCCACACGCGCTCGTAGAGAAAGTTGTGAAAGTAAAAATATTCGAGATGCTTGAACTCCGTGCGCGCCGCCGAGAAGAGCTGCTCGCACACCGTGATGTGGTCGTCCATCGAGCCGCCGACGTCGAGGAACAGCAGCACCTTCACGCTGTTGTGCCGCTCGGGCACCATCTTGATGTCCAGATAGCCGGCGTTCTTGGCGGTCGAGCGTATCGTGTCGTCGAGATCGAGCTCCTCGGGATTGCCCTCGCGCGCGAACTTGCGCAGGCGCTTTAACGCGACCTTGATGTTGCGCGTGCCGAGCTCGACCGAATCGTCGAGATTCTTGAATTCGCGCTGGTCCCACACCTTGACCGCACGGCGGTGACGCGACTCATGCTGGCCGATGCGCACGCCCTCGGGGTTGTAGCCGTATGCGCCGAACGGGCTGGTGCCGGCGGTGCCCACCCACTTATTGCCGCCCTGGTGCCGCCCCTTCTGCTCTTCGAGGCGCTTCTTCAGCGTCTCCATCAGCTTGTCCCAGCCGCCAAGCGACTCGATGAGCTTCTTCTCCTCCTCGGTCAGGTGCTTCTCGGCAAGCTTTCGCAGCCACTCTTCGGGTATCAATGCCGTCGCGCCCTCGGGCAGTTCGGTGATGCCTTTGAAGTACGCGCCGAACACGCGGTCGAATTTGTCGTAGTTCGATTCGTCCTTGACCAGGCAAGCGCGCGACAGATAGTAAAAATCGTCGACGCTGCCGTCGATCACGCGCTTGTCGAGTGCTTCGAGCAAGGTCAAAAATTCGCGCACCGACACCGGCAGGCCGCCTTGCTTCACTTTCAGGAAAAATTCGATCAGCATTTGCTGCGTGAGAGCGATGAGTGATGAGTGATGAGTGAAAAACCGACCCGCCCTTGCGTGAGCGATACGGCCAACGGCACGACCCGGCGACGCAATCTGCCTCCACTGCTTCAACTTCTCTTCGAAGCGCATCGTGTAAGCGGGACTCGAGGAGGGCAGCACCAGCGTTTCGTAACCGAGCGCGGCGAATTCCGGCTCGCGTTTGCCCGCGGTCTTGCCGTTGAAGCATACGCGGCGCAGCTTTTTCGCCACGCCGGTCACCCGGGAAAAATCGTTGTGACGCGGATCGCGGATGTTCGAATCGAGACTGCCCTCGCGCCGGCAGGCATCGATGACGTCCCACAAACCGATGCGATGCTTGAGCAGCGTGCGCTTGCGCGCTTCGTAATCCATTTCAGCGAGCGGCTCCTCGATCACCGCGCCGACCAGCCGCCAGAAATGGTTTTGCGGATGGCCGTAGTACTGCGCTTTCACGAGCGACGCGACGCCCGGGAAACTGCCGAGTATCAGCGTTTCTATTTTCGCATCGATCACCGGCGGGAAACCCTTGGCGGCCCGGCTCATGACGCTGCGCCTAGCTCGGCTTGCGCCGCGACATGAATACGAGGCGCTCGAACAAATGCACGTCCTGCTCGTTTTTCAGGAGCGCGCCGTGCAGCGGCGGAATGATCTTGTGCTGGTCGCGGCTCGTCAGCGCTTCCGGCGGAATATCCTCGGCCATCAGCAGCTTCAGCCAGTCGAGCAGCTCGGACGTCGATGGCTTCTTCTTGAGTCCCGGCACGTCGCGGATCTCGAAGAATGCTTCGAGCGCTTCCTTGAGCAGCGCCTTCTTGAGGCCCGGAAAATGCACGCCCACGATGCGCTGCATCGTTTCCTGGTCCGGAAAGCGGATGTAATGGAAGAAGCAGCGCCGCAAAAACGCGTCCGGCAATTCTTTCTCGTTGTTGCTGGTGATGATGACGAGCGGCCGGTGGCGCGCCTTCACGAGCTGCTGCGTCTCGTAGACGTAAAACTCCATGCGGTCGAGCTCGCGCAAGAGGTCGTTGGGAAACTCGATGTCGGCCTTGTCGACTTCGTCGATCAGCAGCACCGACTGCTCATCCGCGTCGAACGCGTTCCACAGCATGCCGCGCACGATGTAGTTCTTGATGTCGTGGACCTTGGGGTCCCCGAGCTGCGAATCGCGCAGGCGCGACACCGCGTCGTATTCGTACAGGCCGTGCTGCGCCTTGGTCGTGGACTTGATGTGCCACTCATAGAGCGGGCGCTTCAGCGCCTTGGCGACTTCGATCGCCAGCATCGTCTTGCCGGTGCCCGGCTCGCCCTTGATCAGCAGCGGCCGCTCGAGCGTGATCGCGGCGTTGACCGCCATCATGAGCTCCGGCGTTGCTACGTAGTTTTCCGTACCTTCGAAACGGGACATCTTCGCGATTGCCTCAGTGGATTGAAAGAATTTAAGTGCGTTGAACGGCGCCTCGGGCGTCCGTTCCAACGAACGTCCGCTAATTATAGGATAAGATGGCCGCATCCCTATTTTTCCCGGGAGATTGCCATGCATATTGATGGACGATGCCACTGCGGATTCATCACCTACGAGGCCGAAGTCGATCCCGCTAAGGTCAGCATCTGCCACTGCACCGATTGCCAGACGCTGACGGGCTCGGCGTATCGCGTCACCGTGCCGGCGCCCAAGGACAGCTTCAGGCTGCTGACGGGAAAACCGAAGGTCTACGTGAAGATCGCCGAGAGCGGGACGCGCCGCGCGCACGGGTTCTGTCCGGAATGCGGCACGCCGATCTACGCGACCGCGGTCACCGACCCGCAGGTCTACGGCGTGCGCGTCGGCACTGCGCGCCAGAAGGCCGACCTGCCGCCACGCCGGCAGTCATGGTGCCAATCCGCGCTCGGGTGGGCGATGAATATCGAGTCGCTGCCGAAAAATCCGAAGGGCGCGCTGTAAACGGCGCCCGTTCAATACGCGGATCGCCCGCCGTCCGCGGGTATCACCGCGCCCGTGATCATGCGCGATTCGTTCGACGCGAGAAACAGCGCAATGTTGGCGATGTCGATCGGCTCGCCGATCCAGAACGGATAATCGTTCACCCGCCCTTTCGCATCCTGGCGGTCGACGATAGTCCCGCCGCCTTTGCCGCCGACGCCGTATTTGACGACGTTGCGCTCGGTCTGGATGCGCCCGGCGCAAATCGCGTTGACGCGCACATTGTTTTGCACGTACGCGCCTGCCATCGCGCGCGTGAGCGACAAGATCGCGCCTTTCGCGGACGTGTAAACGTGCAGCGGACTGCCGCCGCGCAGCGCCGCGCCGGACGACATGTTGGTGACCGTCCCGCCGCCCGCCTTGATGATCTCGGGCACGACGTGCCGCGCGCACAGGATGGTGCCCAGAAGGTCGAGCGACATCGTGTGGTTCCAGACCTTGGCGATATCGACTTCGGTCACGAGCCCGTCGTCGAGCGACGAGCCGCCCGCGCAATTGAACAGCAGGTCGAGCTTGCCGAGGTGCGCGACGGCTTCCGTGACGGCGCTCTTCACGCTGTCTTCCTGCGTGATATCGGTGTGTATGAACACCGCGTCGCCGCCGGCATCGCGCACCGCCTGCGCGGTTGCCGCGCCTTTCTCCTCGTTGATCTCGATGACGGCCACGTTGGCGCCTTCGCGCGCGAAAAGCAGCGCCGCGACGCGCGCGATGCCCGCGCCGGCGCCGGTGATGAACGCACTTCTGCCTTGCAGTCTGCCGGTCACTGTTGCGCCTCGACTTTGATGCCTGCCGTTTTGATGACTTTCGCCCATTTGGCGATTTCGCTGCGGATATTCTCGCCGAACCGCTCAGGCACGCTGCCGATGACGGTATAGCCGCGCTCCTCGAGTCGCGGCTTGATGTCAGCCGATTCGACGACGGTGTGCAGCGCGGCGCTGACTTTATTGACGATGTCTCTGGGCGTCGCGGCGGGCGCGAGACAGCCCCAGTACGTGCCGGAATCGACGCCCACGAGCCCCGACTCCACGAAGGTCGGCACCTCGGGCATCGCCGCGGCGCGCTTCTCGCCGGTCACTGCGATTGCGCGCAGCTTGCCCGCGCGCACGTGTTGCCGAATAGTGCTGATGCCCGCGAACATCATGCCGACCTGCCCGCCCAGCACGTCGGTGATCGCCTGCCCGGTGCCTTTGTACGGAATGTTGACGACATCGACTTTCGCGACGGACTTCAGCAGCTCGCCGCCGAGATGCGTCGAGCTGCCCGGCGCCCCCGACGCGAAATTGAGTTCGCCCGGGCGCGCTTTCGCCAGCGCGACGAACTCCTTCACATTGCGTATGGGCACCGAGGGGTGCACGACCAGAATCACGGGCGCCGACGCCACCAGCGACACCGGTGCGAAATCCTTCACCGGATCGAACGGCAGCTTGCCGTAGAGCGCGGGGTTGGTCGTGAACGACGTATCGACCATCAGCAAGGTATAGCCGTCGGGCGGCGCCTTCGCAGCGATCTCGGTGCCGACGGCGCTGCTGCCGCCGACGCGATTGTCGATAATGATTTGCTGGCCCAGCGTTTCGCCGAGCTTGGGAGCGATCGTGCGCGTCAGCGTGTCGGTGCCGCCGCCCGGCACGTACGGCACGATCATGCGGATGTAGCGGGAAGGATAATTTTGCGCCGTGCGAAACGCCGGCACACGCCAGCAGCGCCCGCCGCTAACCATAACGTCGCCGGGACTTTATGCACGATCGCCCGCCGCCGTCGTGAGATCTTCACGCCTGTCGATGTCATGCAGCACGCCGGGATCGTCGCAATCGATCAACGCAGCTCGCTCTTGTTGGCAGCGACGATGTCGCGCGCACCGGCGTCGCCGCCGAGCGCCGCGAGCTGCGCGCCGAAACGCTTGCCCAGGCCAACCGGGTGTCCGCGTTGTCCTTTATAGGCGGGCGCGACGAGTTCCCGGCCCGCGGCGAGTTCCTTCGCAATCATCGCAATGGTGGAACTCTTGATGCGCGGCATGTCGGCGAGCGCGATGATCCAGCCGTCCGCGCTGCGCCTTTGCGCCACGCCATGCGCGAGGCTTGCGCCCATGCCGCGCGCGGAGTCCGCGAACATCGTCACGTTGCAGCCTTCCTGCTCGAGCACGTCGGCCAGCGGAAAATCGCCCTGCTTGACGACGGCCACGACGTCCAAGCCCTGCCGCGACGAGGTTGCGCGCTGCGTGCGCGCCTATCGCCACGCCGTCGGGCAGCGGGTGCAAGAGCTTGTCGCCGCCGAAGCGCGAGCCGGCGCCGGCGGCGAGAAGGATGGCGGTGATTTCCAGAGCAGGATTCCAGGTAGGCGGGTGTAAAGCATTATAATTAAGTTCGCGATATACGAGCGGACGCTAATGCGCCGCCTCAATATCGCACCCCTGATAAGAATTGGACTCACGATGCCCAAACTCGCCGCCAATCTGACGATGCTGTTCAACGAGATCGATTTTTTGGACCGCTTCGCTGCGGCCGCGAAAGCGGGTTTCGAAGGCGTCGAGTACCTGTTCCCGTACGACTACGACAAGAACGTGCTGCGCGAGCAACTGCAGGAAAACCGCCTGACACAGGTGCTGCATAACCTGCCCGCCGGCAACTGGGCCGCGGGAGAACGCGGTATCGGCTGCCATCCGGACCGCATCTCCGAATTCGAAGCGGGCGTCGACAAGGCGATCGAATACGCGACGGCGCTCGGCTGCAAGCAGGTCAATTGCCTCGCCGGCGTGCGCCCGTCCGGGCTGGACCCGATCGATGCGCGCGAGACGTTCGTGAAGAATCTGCAGTTCGCCGCCACCCGCTTGAAGGCAGTCGGCATCAAGCTGCTGATCGAAGCGATCAACACGCGCGACATCCCGGGATTCTTTCTGTGCAATACGCAGCAGGCGGTCGACATCATCAAGGCGGTCGGCTCCGACAACCTGTTCGTGCAGTACGACATCTATCATATGCAGATCATGGAAGGCGATCTCGCGCCCACGATCGAGAAGCACCTGAAGCTGATCCCGCACATGCAGCTCGCCGACACGCCGGGCCGCCACGAGCCCGGCACCGGCGAAATCAATTACGATTTCCTGCTGCCGCACATCGACAAGCTCGGCTACGAGGGCTGGATCGGCTGCGAATACAAGCCGGCGGGCAAAACGGTCGACGGCCTCGGCTGGACCAAGCCTATCTAGATAAGCGAGGCGTGGCGATAGCGAGAGGAGTACGCGTAAGACCGCCTTTTCATCGCTTTGCACCTCTTTAACCTGCAATTGCAATGAGCGAACGAGTAAACATGGCAAACATCGGATTCATCGGCCTCGGCATCATGGGCAAGCCCATGGCGGCCAACCTGATCAAGGGCGGGCACAAGCTGTTTCTCAATTCGCGCAGCAGCGTGCCGGCGGAACTCACAGCCGCGGGCGGCACGGCGTGTGCGAGCGCGAAAGAGGTCGCGCAGAAATCCGACATCGTCATCGTCATGGTGCCCGACACGCCGGACGTCGAGAAAGTGCTGTTCGGCGCGAACGGGGTCGCAGAAGGTTTGAGCAAAGGCAAGACCGTCGTCGACATGAGCTCGATCTCGCCGATCGAAACCAAGAAATACGCCAAACGCGTCAACGAGCTCGGCTGCGAATATCTCGACGCGCCGGTGTCGGGCGGCGAGGTCGGCGCGAAGAATGCAGCGCTCACGATCATGATCGGCGGGCCGCAATCGGCGTTCGACAAGGTGAAGCCGGTGTTCGAGCTGATGGGCAAGAACATCACGCTGGTCGGCGGCAACGGCGACGGTCAGACCTGCAAAGTCTGCAACCAGATCATCGTCGCGCTCAACATCGAGGCCGTGAGCGAAGCGCTCGTGTTCGCGTCCAAGGCCGGCGCCGACCCTGCCAAGGTGCGCCAGGCGCTGATGGGCGGCTTTGCCGCTTCGCGCATCCTCGAAGTGCACGGCGAGCGCATGATCAAGCGCACGTTCGATCCGGGTTTCCGCATCGAGCTGCATCAAAAGGATCTGTCGCTCGCGCTGGCCGGCGCGCGCGCGCTCGGCGTGGCGCTCCCCAATACCGCGACCGCGCAGGAGCTCTTCAACTCATGCAGCGCCAACGGCGGCGCCAAGTGGGACCATTCGGCGATGGTCAAGGCGCTCGAGCGCATGGCGAATCACGACGTCGCAAAGTAATCCTCTTCGAAGCGAAAAAAAACCGCCGGTCAAGGCGGTTTTTTTTCGCTGTGCCGGCGGTTAATGGCCCGCAGGGTCGTTCCACTGCGGCAGCAGCACGATGCTGTTGGGATTGAGCCCCATGTTCTTCAAGGTATCGACACTGCCGACTACCGCCTCTTTCTTCATGTCGATAATGGTGATCGAGCCGTCGCTCATCCCGGGCAGATTGAGCAGCGTGTTCTGCACGAACGCATACTGGCCATCGAGCGTGAACGCGACATGATGCGCGCCCTCCGCCGTCGCTATCGACTTCAGCAGTTTCGGGCGTCGCCGCATCCTTCCCGAGCTCGAAAATATGCATATGGCCGGGCTTGGCGGTCGTGATGTACATGCGATCGCCCTTCTTGTTGAAATAGATTTCGAGCGGCACGCCGGCTTTCAGCGGCGCGAAATCGTACGCCTGCTGCACTTTGAAGTCTTTTTTGGCCGGATCCCACACCGCGGTGCTCAGCGTAGCGGCATACATGTTTGTCACGTAGGCGACCGGCGGATTGGCGCCCGGGACGAACGTCACTTCCACCGGTGCCTCGCCGCCCGGTGACGGCTTTGGTCGAAACCTTGTAAGTCCCCGTGACTTCGCCGGTGCTGGCTTTTACCGCGGTAATCGTTTCGCCCGCATCGCCAAGGTCCGATGCCCGCACCGTGCTCGTCAGCAGTATGCGGTCGATGCCGTCGTGTATCGCGATGCCGTGCGGATAAGGCTTGGGCAGCGCAACCGTCTTCACGGGCTTGTCGGTGACCGCGTCGCCGACGATCATGTTGTTCGATCCCATGCAGCTCACGTACCAGCTCTTTTTGTCGGCCGAGAACACTACGTCTTCGCCGACCTTGCAGTCCGGCAGCGCGGTCGTTTTTATCGCATACGGCTTGGTCTTCATGTCTATGGTGCGCAACTCCGACTTGCCGAGCGCAGTGATATAGGCCTTGGACTGGTCCTTATTGTAAAAAATATGATGGGCGACGGTATCGGCGGGCAACGGCAGGTCGGTGATGATCTTGCCGAAATTTTTTGATTTGGGATCGACGTCGATGATCGCGATGCCTTCGCGGCGGGCCTGCGGCGCGATCGGGGTCTTGAGCGCTTTGAGCGAATCCGCGGACTTGGTTTCGTAATTGACCATCGCGAGTATTTCAGCGCGGGCAAGCGAAGGCAGGACGCGCCAGGGCTGCCACCGTTATTGCCGTTAACTTGAGTTTGGATTTCATGGCTCTCCTCCATGTGGGTTCCCGCGCGCTTGCGGCACGGCGGAAACGGGACGCTATCTTCATCCCGCATCCTGCGCCTGTCAATCCACCACACGGTTGTTGACGGTATGATGGCCCTGCTTTTTCGTGTGGGTATGACAGAGGGAAATCCAATGACTCCGCCCAGGACGGCGCCCGGCGCCTCCCGCCGCCGCGTTTTCGCCGGCGCCACGGCGCTCGCCGCAGCGACAGCAATGGGCATAGACGCGCATGCCCACGGCTTCGGCCAGCGCTACGACCTGCCGGTGCCGCTATCGCTGTATCTGACGGGTGCAGCGGCCGTTGTCGCGGTGTCCTTCCTGATCATGGCGATTTTTTTTCGCCGCGTGCATGCGGTCGCCGATTACCCGCGCGTCGATCTGCTGCGCTCACCCGCCGGCCGCGCGCTAACCCATCCGATTATCCGTGTAGCTTTGCGCGCAGCCGCCGTAGCGTTACTGATCCTGGTCGTCGCCGCCGGATTTTTCGGCAATCCCGCGCCGGTCAAAAACATCGCGCCCATCATGGTGTGGGCGATCTGGTGGGTCGGCATGGCGTATGTCTGTGCGCTGCTCGGGAACCTGTGGGCCTTGGTGAATCCGCTCGACGCCGTGTTTGCGTGGGCCGAGCGAATTTATGCGCGGCTGCATCACGGCGCGGCGCTCGCGCGCGGATTGCGTTATCCGCCGGCGCTCGGCGCATGGCCGGCCGTCGTGCTCTTTTTCGGATTCGCGTGGGCGGAACTGATCTGGGACCAGTCCGACCGTCCCGCGTATGTCGCATCGGCCACGCTCGCTTATTGCGCGATCACGTGGACCGGCATGCTGCTCTATGGCCGGCGCACCTGGCTCGCTCACGGCGAAGTGTTCGCGCTGATTTTCGCGCTGCTGGGCCGCTTTGCGCCTCTGGAAGCCCGCACGGCCGCCGGCCGCGCCGAGTTGAACCTTCGGCCCTACGCAGTCGGACTGCTCGTCGATGAGCCGGTCCATTCTTCATTGATGGTGCTGGTCGTCATGATGCTGGCGACCGTGACGTTCGACGGCTTCATGGAAACGCCGCTGTGGGTGGAGATTGCGGACCAGATGAGCGTGTGGCTAGCCACGCCGGCGGCCGCGGATGGACCGCATGCGCTGGTCGCACACCCTCGGACTCGCCGGCATGATGCTGGCCTTTCTCGCGATCTATCTTGCCGGCGCGCACCTCGTCGCGCGCTTTGCCGCTGCGGACGGCCCCCCGCGCAATACGATGGCGATCGCGCGTCTCTTCGTCTTTACGCTGGTGCCGATCGCGATCGGTTATCACCTCGCCCATTACCTCTCGTTCGTGGTCAGCGCATTTCAGTATCTGATTCCACTGATCTCGGATCCGCTCGGGCTGGGCTGGGATCTGTTCGGCACCGCGCTCCATATCGTGCGCATCGGCATCGTGGACGCGCGCGCCATCTGGTATGCGTCGGTCATCGCGATCGTGCTCGGTCACGTGGCAGCGGTATATCTCGCCCATGTGATGGCCGTGCGCGTGTTCGGCGACCGGCGCGCCGCGCTGCGCAGCCAGTACCCGATGCTGGCCCTCATGCTGGCCTACACCATGATGAGCCTGTGGATCATCGCGCAGCCGATCGTCAGCAGCCGCTTCGGTTGACCCGCGTTAAAGCTTTGCCGCCTGCCGCGCCACCAGCTTCCATTGGTCCCTGCTGCTGGAGCCAGACCGTCAGGATGGAAAGTTTGAGGTTGGCGGACTCGCGGCGGCTGGCGCCGTTGAATACGTGGCGCACGAGCGCGGTTTGATCGACGATGGTGATCGTTTGATCGCTCAGCTCGATCGCCGAAAATCCGGACTTGCCCGACGTCAGCGATTCGATAAACTGGGCTTTGGTTTCCAGCCTGCCGCTCGAGTGGCCATAGCTCAATTCATTCGCGGTCAATTTATCGAGCACGGATTTGTCTGCAGCTATCGTCGCCTTGCGAAACGCTTCCACCGCTGCGGATACCGCGTTTATTTCTTTGCTCTGGTCGATTGCCATCTTGAATGTCCCTGGTTGAAGTAATTCGTTAATGAAACAAGCCGGGTTGAGTCGCTCCCTGCGAGTTTGATCTGCCGACAGCGATTGTACAGCCCGGCCGCGCCGCGTCCCCGGTTCGTGACGCACCGCCGAAAGTTTCGGGGCGCGAAGGTCCGGTGTAATATCGGGAGAATCAGCCGGTACACAGGATGAACCAGCCCATTCACCCCCCTTCCGCTCTGAAGAAGCCGCTGCCCACCGCGCTTCTCGACGCTTTACGCGCGCTGCTCGGCGATCGCGTCGTCACGTCAGAAGCGGTGCGCGCGCATCACGGCAAGGACGAATCCGCGCATCCGCATGCGCCGCCGGACGCCGTGGTGTTTGCGCAAACCACCGAAGAAGTCGCGGCGGTCGTCAAACTGTGCGCGCAGCATCGCGTGCCGATTATCCCGTTCGGCGCGGGCAGCTCGGTCGAAGGCCACGTGCTCGCGATCCATGGCGGCATCGCGCTCGATCTGACGCGCATGAACCACGTGCTCCAGGTCAACGTCGACGATCTCGACGTCACGGTGCAGGCCGGCGTCACGCGCAAGCAGCTCAACCGGCATCTGCATGACACGGGCCTCTTTTTCCCGATCGATCCCGGTGCCGATGCAACGATCGCGGGAATGGCGGCGACGCGCGCGTCGGGCACCAACGCCGTGCGTTACGGCACGATGCGCGACAACGTGATGGGCCTCACCGTCGTGCTCGCCGACGGCCGCATCATTCACACCGGCGGCCGCGCGCGCAAGTCATCCGCGGGCTACGACCTGACGCGGCTCTTCGTCGGCAGTGAAGGTACCCTTGGTGTGATCACCGAAGTCATCGTGCGCCTGCATCCGCAGCCGGAAGCAGTATCCGCGGCGATCTGTATGTTCCCCACTGTCGATGAGGCGGTACGCACGGTTATCCAGACCATTCAAATGGGCGTGCCGATTGCGCGGTGCGAACTGCTTGACGCGCTGACTATCAAGGCCGTCAACCGTTACAGCAAGCTCTCGCTGCGCGAAGTGCCGATGCTCTTATGCGAATTTCACGGCACGCCGGCGAGCGTCGAAGAGCAGGCCAAAACCGTGCAGGCTATTGCGAGCGAGCACGGCGGCCTCGATTTCGAATGGTCGACGCGCCAGGAAGAGCGCACGCGGTTGTGGCAGGCGCGGCACGATGCCTACCTTGCGTGCATGCAATTGCGCCCGGGCAACCGCGGCGTCGCCACCGACGTCTGCGTTCCCGTATCGCGGCTCGCGGAATGCATCGCCGAAACCAATGAAGACATCGCAAAAGCGTCGATGCCGATTGCGCTCTTCGGCCACGTCGGCGACGGCAATTTCCACCTCGTGATCCTGGTGGACCCGGCCAGCGAAAAAGACCTCGCCGAAGCCGAAGCCATCAATCACCGCGTCGTGATGCGCGCGCTCGCCATGAGCGGCACTTCGACCGGCGAGCACGGCATCGGCATCGGCAAGCTCGATTTTCTCGACGCGGAGCACGGCGATGCCGTGCCTGTGATGCGCGCGATCAAGCGCGCGCTCGATCCGGAGAATCTGTTCAATCCCGGCAAAGTAGTCCGGCTCTGAGCTACTTGCCGGTAAACTTCGGTTTGCGCTTTGCGGCGAACGCCGCGCGGCCTTCCGTATAATCCGCGCTGCTGAAGCACGCATCGATCATTGCCTGCGCACTCGCCAAGATCGCGCGATGCCGGATCTTTTTCGTATTCGAGAAACGCGCGCTTGATGGCGGCGAGCGTCAGCGGCGCATTGTCGGCGATGGACTGCGCATAAGCGGTCGTTTCGGCTTCGAGTTCCGCAAGCGGAATCACGCGATGCACGAGCCCCAGCCGCAGCGCCTCGTCGGCGCCCAGCCGGCGGCCCGACAGAAACAAATCGCGCGCGCGCATGTAAGCCCATCACGCGGCCGAAACGCAGGATGCCTTCGTGTCCGTAGCCAAGCCCGAGCTTGCCCGCCGGCACCGCGAATACCGCGTTGTCAGAGCAGAAGCGCACGTCGCAGCTCGTCGCGAAATCGAGTCCGCCGCCGATGCAGTAGCCGCGAATCATCGCGACCGTCGGCTTCGTGCATTCGTAGACCGCGTTGTACGAGCGCTCGTTGACGTCGTTGTAGTGCGGTTCTTCTGCGGGTCGGCGCGCACCGACTCGAAACCGGAAATGTCCGAACCGGCCGCGAACGCTTTCTCGCCTGCTCCCGCGACGACGATCACGCGAACTTCGGAATCGTCCTCGAAGTCGCGCATCACTGCCGGCACGGCCTCCGCCATGTCCATCGAAATTGCGTTGTGCTTCGCCGGATTGTTGAAAATCGAGCCAGCCGATCGCGCCATCCTTGCGCGCGACGATGCGCTCGCTGGTGCTTGCCAGAGCTCGATCATTTGCGCGAGATCGACGAGCAGATTGCCGGCGCGATCGACGCGCGCGCGGGCGCCGGGCGGCACGACCATGGTCGCCGAAGCTTCCTCGATGATCGCCGGGCCGCGGATGCTGCCGCCCACGGGCAGCAGGTAACGATCGTAGACCGGCATCTCGGCGTATCGCGCGCGATCGGCAAGCCAGGCTTTGCGCCGGCCCTTGAGCGCCTTGGAGGTCGCCCCCTTGCCGCCTTCGACTTTCAAAGCGGCGCGCCCGATCGGCGCGGTGAGCGCGACGCGGATATTGATGATTTCGATGGCGCCGACCGGCGGCACCTGCTGAAAGATCCGCTTGTATTCGGCGAGAAAGGCCGCGCGTATGCCCGCGAGCGATTTATTCGTGTACGGCCCGCGCGGCAGTGCCGTCACGATTTCGAAGCCCTGCCCGACGAAACGCAGGTCGGCGGCGCGCTGGACCGTCACCTTGCTGCCGGCCGATGACCGTCGCAGCGATCACCTTGTGCGCCTCCTGCTCGAGTGCGCGAAAAGCCCGTTCGAACGCGGGCCAGTCGAGTGCGTCCAGTTTGCGCGCCAGGGTAGCGACGCGATCGACGCGCGCCGGCGCCATCAGCAGACCCAACGCCGATGCAACACCCGCGCTCGGCGGGCAGATTACTTTCGTGACACCCAATCGCTTCGCCACTTCGCAGGCGTGCAGCGGCCCGCCGCCGCCGGTCGCGAGCAAGGCGAATTCGCTCGCGTGATGCCCGCGCTCGGCGACGTGCACACGCGCGGCCGCCGCCATGTTCTCGTTGACGACCGAATGGATGCCCCACGCGAGTTCGGGAACGGACAGACTCGATTTGTCGGCGAGCGGCTTGATCGACGCCTCGGCTTTCGCGCGATCTATCGTCATCGTGCCGCCGGCGAACGTCGCGGCGTCGAGAAATCCGAGCACGAGATTGGCGTCGGTCACCGTCGGATGCACGCCGCCGCGGCCGTAGCACGCGGGCCCCGGCGCCGCACCCGCGCTGCGCGGGCCGACTTTCAGCAGGCCCAGGGTATCGATTTCCGCGATCGAGCCGCCGCCCGCGCCGATCTCGATCAGCTCGATCGTCGAGATATTGATCGGCAGGCCGCTGCCGTCGGCGAAACGCTTGGCGCGGCTCGCCTCGAATTGGTACGCGATCAGCGGTGCGCCGTCCTCGACCACCGCCAGCTTGGCCGTCGTGCCGCCCATGTCGAACGCGAGCACGTCGTCGATTTGCGAGCGCTTGCCGAAGAGCGCGCCCGCCAATGCGCCGGCCGCCGGCCCCGACTCGAGCAACTGCACCGGCACGCGCTTGGCTTCGGCGATGTGCGTAAGCCCGCCGTTGGACAGCATCATGAACAGCGGCGCCTTGATGCCGAGCTTCGCGATCTCGCTCGCGAGGAGATCGAGATAACTCTCGGCGAGCGGCTTGATGTAAGCATTGACCGCCGTGGTCGAAGTGCGCTCGTATTCGCGGATCTGCGGCGACACGCCCGACGACAGCGACACCGGCAGTTGCGGGAACTCCGTAGCGATCAACTGGCCGGCGCGCCGCTCGTGGACCGGGTTCGCATACGCGTGCAGAAACGCCACCGCGAGCGATTGCACGCCGGCGACGACGAGTTCGCGCACGCGCGCGAGCACCGCAGCCTCGTCGAGCGCGAGTTCGACCGCGCCGTCGGGCCCGATGCGCTCGGGCACTTCCAGCCGCAGCCTTCTTGGCACCAGCGGCTCGGGCAGCTCGATGAACAAATCGTAAAGCTCGTACTTGTGCTCGCGCCGCATTTCCAGCGTATCGCGAAAGCCCGCGGTCGTGATGAGCCCGGTCACCGCACCCTTGCGCTCGATCAGCGCGTTGGTGAACAGCGTCGTCGCGTGCACCATGCGCGTGACGTCACGGTACGCAAGCTTTTCCGTCTCGAACAGCCGCTTGATGCCGGCGACCACGCCGCGGTGCGGCGCCTCGGGCGTCGTCAGTTCCTTGTGGCTGTACGACGCGGCGCCGTGCTGGTCGTACACCACGATGTCCGTGAAAGTGCCGCCAATATCCAAACCTAATGCGTATTCAGCCATCTCGATCCGTTTCCATATCTGCTGAAGTTATTGCGATTCGTGCCGTGAACCCGGCTCCCGCTTGCGCCGGAACGACGGGCGAGGACTGCCTGCTTATTCGCTCACATAACCCTCTGCGCGATCGGCGGCGCTGCGCTTCTTGTCGCGCCTTTCGGACGGCCCGTAACCGCCGCCCGCCGGCGTGCGGATGAGCACCGTGCCGCCTGGCCCGATATGGTGCTGCGATTTCGGATTGACCGGCTTGCCGTCGATGATGAGTTCGCCGCACGCGCCCGGTTCGCCGCCCGCGATGCCTGCCGGCGCAGTTTCCGGCTTGGTGCGCTCAGCCAGAAACGCGACTGTCACCGGTCCGGGCGCGCGGCTTTCGAACAGGATCTCCTGGCCGTTGCCGCCGCGAAACTCGCCATCGCCGCCGCTGTCGGTGCGCAGCCGGCGGAATTGCACTTTGAGCGGCGACAACTGCTCGATCATTTCGACCGGCGTCGACGACACGTTGCTCGGCCACGACAGCACCTGCGCGCCGTCGCGCCCGTGCGCCGCGCCGTAGCCGCCGTTGGTGAAGAACAGGCTCGCGAATGGCGCGCCGTCCGCGCGATGCCCGGACGCATTGATGCACCACAGCGGCGAGCCGACGGTCGCGATCACGCGCTCGGGCAAAGCCTGCGACAGCGCCTGGATCACCATCATCGGAAAGAAGTGCCCGATCAGCGCGCGCGCACCACCTGCGGCCGGCGGCTTCGAGTTCGCGATCGAGCCGAGCGGCGCCTTGATCCTGATCGGCCGCAGTACGCCTTCGTTGTTCGGGATGTGCGGCGCCAGCACCGCCTTCACGCCGAACGACGTGTAGGCAATCGTATAGGCCATGCACACGTTGATCGAGCGCATCACCTGGGGTGCCGTGCCCGCGAAATCGATTTCGATCGTATCGTCCTTGACCGTCAATTCGAGCTCGAGCTTGATCGGATCGGCAATCCCGTCGGAGAGCGCGGTCTGGCGATAGACGCCATTGGGCACTTCGCGGATCGCGGCGCGCATCGCCTTTTCCGAGCGCGAGTGAATTTCGCGCCCGAGTTCCGCCAGCGACTTCAACTTGTGCTCCTTCAAGAGCGCCATCACGCGATGCTCCATCAGCGTCAACGCCGTGAACTGCGCGTAGAGATCGCCCATCACCTGATCGGGCACGCGCACGTTCTTGCGGATGATGCGTTCGAGCGTCGCGTCGATCTTGCCGGCGCTCATCGCTTTCATGACCGGGATCTGCAAGCCCTCCTCGAATACGCTCAACGCGTCGGGGGAGCGGATGCGCCCGCCGATGTCCGGCGAGTGCGCGACGGAGCCGGCGAAACCGACCAGCTTGCGGTTATGGAAGATCGGCTTCGCGACCGTGATGTCGGGCAAGTGGCCGGTGCCCATCCAGATGTCGTTGGTGATCAGGATGTCGCCGGGCTTGAGGCTCTTCGGCGGATACTCCTTCAAGAAATGCCGGATCGTGCGCGGCACCGTGCCGATGAACGACGGGATGCTATCGGTGGCCTGCGCGAGCGACAACCCATTTTCGTCGGTCAGCACGCACGCGAAATCGTTGGACTCGCGCACCACCGTCGAAAACGACGTGCGCACCAGCGCCGCCGCGGCTTCATCGGTGATCGAGATGAGCCGCGTCCACAGCATTTCGAGCGTTACCGCGTTGAATGCGGACTTTGCCATTGCGTATTTCCTTATTCGGGTTTGATGCCGGCGGTCTTGACGACCGCCGACCAGCGCGTGAGTTCTTCGGCGATCAGTTTGCGGAAGGCCGCTTGCGACATGGGCGCCGGCTCCAGCGCACCCGAGGCGAGACGTTCCTTGACGTCCGGCTGCGCGATCACCTGCAGCAGCGCGGCATGCAGCTTGTCGAGCACCGGCTTGGGCGTGCCGCCGATGCTGGCGATCCCGTACCAGTTCACTACCACGAGGTCCTTGACGCCCTGCTCGCCGAACGTCGGCGCGTCGGGCAGCGCCGAGATGCGTTTCTCGGTCGCGACCGCGAGCGCCTTGATGCGGCCTGATTTGATCAGACCCATCGCCGGCGGCGCCGAAGTGAAAGTCGTCTGGATCTGGCCGGCGATCACGTCCGTCAACGCGAGGCCGACGCCTTTATACGGCACGTGCGTGAGCTTCACGCCGGTGCGCATCTGGAAGAATTCGCCCGTCAGGTGGCTGCCGCTGCCGTTGCCGCCCGAGCCGAAATTAATCTTGCCGGGCTGCGCTTTCGCCGCGTTGATCAAGTCGCGCACGCTTTGATACGGGCCGCCCGGCTGCACGACCAGCATGTAAGGCGTATCGGCGACGTCGGTAATCGGATCGAAGTCCTTGATCGCGTCGTACTTGGCGTTCTTGTAATAGGTGACGTTGATCGGCAGCGACGAATCGACGAGCAGCAGCGTATAGCCGTCCGCCGGCGCGCGCGCAGCGAGTTCCGTGCCGACAAGTCCCGCGGCGCCGGGGCGATTGTCGATCACGACGTTCTGGCCGATCGCGTCGGGCAATTTCAGGGCGACGATGCGCGCGACGAAATCCGTGCCGCCCCCGGGCGGATAAGGCACGATCAGGCGGATTGGTTTCATTGGGTACGTTTGCGCATTGACCGGCGCGCTGCACGCAGCGGCAGCCAGCATTGCCGCGGCAATGTAACCGTAACTGCCCTTGAGCATTCGGCATCTATTCATTTCAATCACCGCGGATTCCCGCGGCCTTGATGACCTTGCCCCACTTTTCGCGCTCCACCACGAAAAACTTTTCCGCGTCGGCCGGCGAGCCGCCCAGCGGCACGACGCCCATGTCGATCCAGCGCTGCTGCATTTCCGGCGCCTTCAGGAACGCATTCATGTCAACGTTGAGCTTGCGGATGATGTCGGCCGGGACTTTCGCGGGCGCCGCAATGGTGAACCACGCAGTCGCTTCGAATCCCGGCACGCCGGTCTCGGCCAGCGTCGGGACTTCCGGCATGCTCGGGCTGCGCTCGCGGCTCGTCATGCCGAGCGAGCGAATCTTGCCCGCCCTCACCTGAGCGATCGCCGTCGGCAGGTTCTCGAACATGAGCTCGATCTGGCCGCCGAGCAGATCCTGCATCGCCTGCGCGCTGCCCTTGTAAGGCACATGCGTCAGATTGACCCCGGTATAGAGCTTGAACCACTCGCCCGCCATGTGCGTCGACGAGCCGCTGCCCGCCGTGCCGAAATTGAGACGGCCGGGATTGCTTTTCGCGAGCGCGATGAATTCCTTCACGTTCTTCACCGGCACCGACGGATGCACGACCAAAATGTTCGGCACGTCGGCATACATCGAGACGGGCTGCAGATCGCGCGACGGATCGTAGTTCAACTTCGAATAAATCGTGTAAGCGGCGTGGATGCCGATCGTGCCGAACACGATGGTGTAGCCGTCGGGGGCTGCGCGCGCCGCGGCTTCGGCGCCGACATGCCCGCCCGAGCCGGGACGATTCTCGACCACCACCTGCTGGCCGTATTGCTGGGTCAGGCGCTGCGCGAGCACACGGCTTAACACATCGGCCGAGCCGCCGGCGACGAACGGCACGATCAGGCGTATCGGCTTGGCGGGATACTGCTGCGCTTGCGCGGGTAGAGCGTTGACGAAACCAAAGACTGCAACGAGTGCGATTGCATACCGCATGGCAAATCTCCCTGATTGCTGCGAGCATGGATTACGCGGAATTGGGCCAAGGGGAACGCGCTGCCCGGGTATGACGACGGGCGGCTTTGCAGTATAGCCCACGAGAACCGCTCGCGCATTCGCAAACCCCGGCCTTCCCGGCGGTCGTTTGTTAGAATGCAGCGGTCAAATGAATACCATCGCCGACCGTCCGCAGATCGATAGCGCGCGTCAACGCAAAGTCGTCGACGCGCTTGCGGCATTCCTGCCGCCGCATGCACTGCTCCATGCGCGAGAAGACGTGCAGCCGTACGAATGCGACGGCTTGTCCGCCTACCGCCAGTTGCCGATGGTCGTCGCGTTGCCGGAGACCGAAGCCGAAGTTCAGCGCATTCTCAAAACATGTCACGCCATGCGGGTGCCCGTCGTCGCGCGCGGCGCCGGCACCGGGCTGTCCGGCGGCGCGCTGCCGCCCGGCAATGGCGTGCTGCTCTCCCTCGCGCGCTTCATGTCCATCCTCGATATCGATGTGGCCGCGCGCACCGCGCGCCTGCAGCCCGGCGTGCGCAATCTCGCGGTATCGGAAGCGGCGGCTCAATACGGTCTTTATTACGCGCCCGATCCGTCGAGCCAGATTGCGTGCTCGATCGGCGGCAACGTCGCCGAGAACTCCGGCGGCATGCACTGCCTCAAGTACGGGCTGACGGTGCACAATATTCTGAAGGTGCGCGCGTATACCATCGAAGGCGAGCTGCTCGAGATCGGCAGCGACGGGCTCGATTCGGCGGGTTATGACGTGCTGGCGCTGATCACGGGTTCGGAAGGCCTGCTCGCGGTGATCACCGAAGTCACGGTCAAGCTGCTGCCGGTTCCCGAACTCGCGCAGTGCATACTCGCGGCGTTCGACGACGTCGGCAAAGCCGGCCAGGCGGTCGCCAACATCATCGCCGCGGGCATCATCCCGGCGGGCCTCGAAATGATGGACAAGATCACCACCGGCGCGGTCGAGCCTTTCGTCAATGCCGGCTATCCGCTCGACGCCGAAGCCATCCTTCTTTGCGAATCCGACGGCAACGCCGCCGAAGTCGCCGAGGAAATCGAGCGCATGAAAACGGTCATGCAGGCGAGCGGCGCCACGGAAGTGCGCGTCTCGTCGAGCGAAGCCGAGCGCTATCGCTTCTGGGCCGGGCGCAAGGCAGCGTTCCCCGCCGCCGGGCGCGTGTCGCCCGACTACTATTGCATGGACGGCACGATCCCCAAGAAAGCGCTGCCGCGCGTGCTCAATGCAATCACGGAGCTGTCGGCGAAATACGGCCTGCGCTGCATGAACGTATTCCACGCGGGCGACGGCAACCTGCATCCGCTGATTCTCTACGACGCGAACAAGCCCGGCGAGCTGCATCGCACCGAGCAATTCGGCGCCGAAATTCTGAAGCTGTCGATCGACGTCGGCGGCACCATTACGGGCGAGCACGGCGTCGGCGTCGAAAAAATCAACGCGATGTGCGACCAGTTCAAGCCGCTCGAGCTCACGGCTTTTCACGGCGTCAAAGCGGCATTCGACGAACATGCGCTGCTCAACCCGGGCAAGGCCGTGCCCACACTGCATCGCTGCGCGGAATTCGGACGCATGCACGTGCATGCGGGCCAGGAGAAATTTCCTGATCTGCCAAGATTCTGAGAGCATCGTCGCCTAGTGCAAGCGATTGTTGATCAGCTGGCCGCGACTGTGCGCGAAGCCGCCGCGCAGCATGCGCCGCTCTGCATTCGCGGCGGCGGCAGCAAGGATTTCTACGGCGGCCCGCTGCGCGGCGAAACTTTGAGCGTCGCCGCGTATCGCGGCATCATCGACTACGAGCCGAGCGAACTGGTGATCACCGCGCGCGCCGGCACACCGCTCGCGGAAATCGAAACGGCGCTGCGCGATAAGGGCCAGATGCTCGCATTCGAGCCACCCCACTTCGGCCCGCATTCGACGTTGGGCGGCTGCATCGCCGCCGGGCTGTCGGGCCCGCGCCGCGCCTACGCCGGCTCGGTCCGCGATACGCGTGCTCGGCGTGCGCATGCTCGACGGCAAAGGCGACGATCTGCGCTTCGGCGGCCAGGTGATGAAGAACGTAGCCGGCTTCGACGTTTCGCGCGTACTCGCGGGCTCGCTGGGCACGCTGGGCGTGCTGCTCGAAATCTCCCTCAAGGTCCTGCCCTTGCCGACCGCCGAAGCTACCCTGCGGTTCGAGCACACCGCCGCCGATGCGATCGCCGCGATGAATGCATGGGCGGGCAAACCGCTGCCGCTCTCGGCAACTGCGTGGCACGATGGCCGGCTGCATGTCCGGCTGTCCGGCGCCGCGGCGGCGGTCTCCGCGGCGATCGTCACGCTCGGCGGCGAACGGCTCGACGATGCGTCCGCGCAACGCTACTGGCAGGACATCCGCGAGCAATCGGCACGCGTTCTTTACGTCGGCGCAGACGCTGTGGCGCCTGTCCCTGAAGCCGACGACGCCGCCGCTTGATCTGCCCGGCGCCCAGTTGATCGAATGGAACGGCGCGCTGCGCTGGCTTGCGACCGATGCGACGGCAGGCGCCGTGCGCGCGGCAGCGGAACTCCGGCGGCGGTCATGCGACGCTGTTTCGCGGCGGCGACAAGTCCGCCGGCGTTTTTCATCCATTGCCGCCGGCGCTGGCGGCGATCGAGCGCAAGCTGAAGCTCACGTTCGACCCCGCGGGGATCTTCAATCCCGGGCGCATGTATGCTGAGTTTTAAAAGCGTGAGGGGTGAGGCGTAGAGTACAACTCTTAAAGCGGCCGCACACGCCAGGTTTTGCCGCCTCACGCCTCACGCCTAACGCCTCACGGTTCAAACAATGGAAACCAATCTCGCTGACTTCATCAAGGACACGCCCGAGGGACGCGAGGCGGATGCGATCCTGCGCAAATGCGTGCACTGCGGATTCTGCACGGCGACCTGCCCGACCTATCTGCTGCTGGGCGACGAGCTCGACGGGCCGCGCGGCCGCATCTACCTGATGAAACAGGTGCTCGAAGGCAAGCCGGCGACCGTGAAAACGCAGCTCCATCTCGATCGCTGCCTGACGTGCCGGTCGTGTGAAACCACCTGCCCATCCGGCGTGGAGTACGGCCGGCTGCTCGAAATCGGCCGCCCTGTCGTCGATGCCCAGGTCGGGCGCAGCGCCGGCGAAACGGCTGCGCGCAGCGCTTTGCGCACCGCGATTCCGCGCGCGTCGGTTTTTTCACCGCTGCTCAAGCTGGGCCAATTCGCGCGGCCGTTTTTATTCGGCGCATTGAAACGCAAAATTCCGCCGCCCGCGCGCGCGACCGCGTGGCCCGCTGCAACTCATGCGCGCAAAATGCTCGTGCTCGAAGGCTGCGTGCAGCCGTCCCTGTCGCCGAACACGAACGCGGCAGCAGCGCGTGTACTCGACAAGCTCGGGCATCTCGCTCGTGCGCGCCGCTCACGGCCGGCTGCTGCGGCGCGGTTTCGTACCACCTGAACGCGCAGGACGAAGGCCTCGATTACATGCGGCGCAATATCGACGCATGGTGGCCTTATATCGAAGCGGGCGCGGAAGCGATCGTGATGACTGCGAGCGGCTGCGGCGCAATGGTCGCCGAATACGGGCACCTGCTCGCGCGCGATCCCGCCTATGCCGAAAAAGCCGCGCGCGTGTCCGCCCTGATGAAAGACATCAGCGAAATCATCCATGCCGAAAAAGAAAAACTGAAAGCCTTGGCGCCTCTCGCCTCTCCCCTAACGCCTCTCGCGAAGTTCGCCTTTCACCCGCCCTGCACGCTGCAGCACGGTTTGAAGATGAAAGGCCAGGTCGAGAAGCTGCTCATCGAGCTGGGCTTCGATCTGACGCGCGTGCCCGATGCTCATCTGTGCTGCGGCTCGGCCGGCACCTATTCGATCCTGCAGCCGGTGCTGTCGCAGCAATTGCTGAAAAACAAAATCGCCGCGCTGAATTCGGGCCAGCCGTCGGCCATCATCACCGCGAACATCGGCTGCCAGTCGCATCTGCAAACCGCGACTGGCCTGCCGGTCATGCACTGGATAGAAGCACTGGATGCGCGCCTCGGCTAGCGCACTCGCCGCGGCGCCCCTCGCGCCGCTGTTTACCGCGGCAATGGCTGATGCCGCCGGCACGTTGCGCAGCGGCGGCGCCGACATTCCGGTTTACCGCGGCGAATTCTGGACCGCGAAGCAACGCCAGGCCACGCCGATACACGAAGTGTCCTATCGCGCGTGCTTCAAGCCGCAACTGCCGGCGTATTTCATTTCGCGCCTGACCGCGCCCGGCGACACCGTTTACGATCCGTTCAGCGGGCGCGGCACCACCGCCATCGAAGCCGCGCTGCATGGCCGGCGCATCGTCGCCAACGACGTCAATCCGTTGAGCGCGATTTTCACGCGCCCGCGGCTTGCGCCGCCCGCGCTCGATGCGGTCGCGGCACGGCTCGCCGAAATCGACCTCGACACGGCGCCGCCATCGCTGCGCCCGATCTCTCGATGTTTTTCCACGCGCGAACAATGCGCGAAATCGGCGCGCTGCGCGCGTACCTGCAGCGCCGGCACGCGGCTAACGCATGAAGACGCGGCAGACCGCTGGATCCGCATGGTTGCGACCAACCGGCTCACCGGCCACTCGAAAGGATTTTTCTCCGTTTACACACTGCCGCCGAACCAGGCCGCGTCGGCGCAGAACCAGCTGCGGATCAACTCGACGCGTGGACAGGCGCCGGAATATCGGGACACGCGTGCGCTGATCCTCAAGAAATCGCGCCAGCTTCAGGGCCGGCTCGACGAACGCGCGAGGACAAAACCTGCGGGCTGCCGCGGCGGACGCGCTGTTCATGACAGGACCCGCGGCATCGACGCCGCAGATTCCCGCTGCTTCAGTACAGCTGACGGTGACGTCGCCGCCGTTTCTCGACGTCGTTCAATACGCGCAGGACAACTGGCTGCGCTGCTGGTTCAACGATCTCGATGCCGAGGCGATTGCCGCCGGCATTACGATGTCGCGGACGGTCGAAGAATGGGACCAGCGCATGGCGCCGCGTTTTCGCCGAGCTTTACCGCGTGACGAAGCCCGGCGGCTGGGTCGCGTTCGAGGTCGGCGAAGTGCGCAAGGGCAAAATCCGACTGGAAGAACATGTCGTGCCGCTCGGCACCGGCCGCGGGCTTCGCATGCGAGGCGATACTCATCAACGAGCAGCGCTTTACCAAAACCGCCAACATCTGGGGTGTGGGCAACAACGAAGCCGGCACCAACAGCAACCGGATCGTGGTGTTCCGGAAATCCTGACCGCGCGTAGTGCAATCGTACGCCGATCCAGTTCATGAAGAAAATCCTGGTTCTCTGCCCTACCCAACGCGAATACCGCGATCTGCCGGCGGTCGCGCGGACGCTCGGTTGCGAACTCGTATTCGATGATTTTGGCGGCGGGTATTTCGATCAGTTTCTGCGGATAAATCCCGACACGAGTCTTCCGCACCTGGATATTCTCGCGCTCATCGACGCGACGGTAGCCCGCTACCGGCATGCGGGCCTGAGCGGCGTTACCTCCGGCGTCGGATATCCGGGCATGAGCGCCGCAAGCATCATCGCCCAGCGGCTGGAGCTGCCGGGGCCGAGTCCGTCGAGCGTGATCAATTGCGAACACAAATATTATTCGCGCCTGGCGCAGCGGCAATTCGTGCCTGACGCCGTGCCCTCATTTCAGTTGCTTGATGCCGAAAGCACGGAAGCAGGGATCGAGGCTTTCCCGGTATTTGTGAAGCCGGTCAAGTCCTGCATGTCGATCAACGCGCACCGCGTCGACAGCCGCGACCAATTGCGCGCGATCGCGCGATCGGCGGTGATGCCGGCGGGTTTCATCAAGCCCTTCGACGACATGATGAAAGCCTGCACGGAATATTCGCTGCACGCGTCGCATTTGATGGTGGAGGAACTGCTCGAAGGCTCGCAGGTGTCGCTTGAAGGTTATGTCTTCGGCGGGCGGGTGCAGGTAATGGGCATACTCGATGCGATCATGTTTCCCGGCGCTATCTCGTTCAAGCGGTTCCAGTATCCGTCTGCCCTGAGCAGCGTCGTGCAGGACAGAATGCGGGATATCGCGCAGCGCTTCTTCACCGGCATCGGCTACGACAATGCGCCATTCAACCTCGAAATGTTTTACGACGCGCGCACCGATCGCATTCGGATCATCGAGGCAAATCCGAAGATTGCGTCGCAGTTTCCGGACCTGTTCCTCAAAGTGGACGGACTAAGCTCATGGGCGGCGATGCTGCAGGTTGCCATGGGCGAGCAGCCCACCTTGCGCAGCGGAGAAGGCAACTTCGCGATTGCAGCAAGCTGTGTGCTGCGCACATTTGCGGACCAGCGCGTGCTAAGCGTGCCGCCGAACGAATGCCTGCTCGAGCTCGCGACCGAGTATCCCGATGCATTGATAGAAATCTACGCGACTCCGGGCCTGAATCTCTCGGACCAGATGCAGGACTCGCATAGCTTCCGTTACGGGCTCGTCAACATCGGCGCTGAGTCCGAACGCGAACTGGAAGCTAAATTCGAACGCATTAAAAGGCGGCTCCCCTATCGATTTGCGCCCACAGCCGCAGCGGCTAACGCCGCCGCAAGTTAAAGCGCAGCCGTGGCGGCGAAAAAGCGCGTACTACTGACGGTCAATCCGTTTCTGGTAACCGGCAAGCGGATGATGACGCAACGCTCGCTCGTCACCGCGCTCGACCGGCATGCCGACCTGGTCATCGCGACCGCCGGTGACTACGACTTCGCGCAAGGACTGGTGCGCGCCTACCGCAGGGTTCGCGGAGGCAGGTTCGAGGAAATAGGCATGATCGCGCCCGCGGCCGATCTCTGGATCGTTTACAGCGATGGCTACTACCTCGATCATCGTCCCCGCGGCTTCGCACGGCGCATGGATTTTTTTCAAGCGCAGAATGATTTTCATCAGCACTTCGTCGCGGCCGGCCGCGTTGGCCGCGTAATCAACGAACCTGCCGCCGAGGCGAAAACGCTCAAGAGCTGGTTCGCCGGCCTGAACCCCGCTGAATATCGGATCATCCCGACCCGGCTTGCAGCCTCAATCGACGACGTTCACGACTTCAGAAAGCGCGAGGACGCCATTGTGGCGAAACTTGACTGGGGCGGCGCCGGACTCGGCGCGCATAGACTGCTCAGCGACAGCGATGTGCAACGCTTCGGGCAGCAACTGGCCGAAGACAACAGCCACGACTTACGCGACTATGTCTTTCAACCGTACCGGCCCGGCGATGAGAAGCGCCTGTGGTTTGCGGGTGGCCGCTTTGTCGCCGGTCGCCAGCGCCATGGCGGCCCTACGCCCTGGTCCGACAGTACCGACCGCTACGACACTTGGCCTTATTTCACCGGCGCGGAAGGTTTCGCGTCCGATCTCGAAGCGGCGGAGCGGTTGCGCGCGCACTGTGGACTCGACTTTGGCGCGGTCGACTTCATCGGCGACCGCATCAACGAGATCAACGGTTGCGGAACGATTTTTACGGATTACAAATTCTGGCAGTGCATCGTCGATGCGCGGCCGGCGCTCGTCAGCTACTTCATCGAGCAGTTGCAGGCGCTGTAGCCGGTCCCTGCGCCCGCTCAGGCGCCGAACGCGGACTCGCTGAAATCCCGCGGCCGCGAACGCACGACGTTTTGCGCGGCGATCAGCCGATCGAAATAATCCGCGACTTTCCGTCCAAACGCACGGCCCTTCCCCGAGTAGTTCGCGAACGCCGCCGGATTGAGCAGCTCGGCTTCCATCAGCACGGGACCGTGGGCGCCGTCGATGAAATCTACCCGGCTGAAGTGCACCGGACAGCCAAGCGACGCGTACACCTTCAACACTTTCCCGGCATACGCAAGCTCGCTTGCGGTCGGCTCGTATACGTCTACTGTCCCGCCGAGCGACTCGTTGCAGCGAAACTCATCGGCGACGGCGGGGCACGGCCGCTTGATGACCGCATGATGATAGTCAAAGCCGAGGTACATGAGGCTTTTCTCGCCATCGCGAACGGCGGGCTCGTACTCCTGCGCAAGGTACTGGTCCCGGGTATCCATGATCCGATTCGAGATCGGCCGGCGCGCGCGCCAGGAATACGCCATTGCCCCGATCGCCGAAAACCGGCTTCAGCACGAACGGCGTGCCTGCCGTGAGACGACGGCAGATGGTTTCATCCACGCGGTAGGTCGGTATTACGCGCACGCCGTGGCGCTGCAGTTCCGATAAATAATGCTTGCCCAGGTTGTGACGTATCGTGCGCGGATCGTTGACGACCAGCGGGCAAGCGTCCTCGAAAATCTCGATCATGCGCAGGAAACGCGCGCGGTCGGCATAAAACCCTTCCATCTGATAGACCCAGATGAGGTCGAAGTCTTCGAGCAATACAGGATCGACAAAGCTACCGGCGTTGACGTGAAACATGCGGCCGAACTGCCGCCCGTCAAGATCGTCCCAGTTGACGAAGTACACATCGTGGCCCAGCGCTTCAAGGCCGGCTGCGTACTCGAGGCAGTCATGCTCATCAACCCGGTAGGTGACCGCGAAACCGCTCGCGCGCGAGGATTGCGTATCCTCATTCATGGTCATCAGGATTCTGCTCATGGCTGCAAATTCTACCGTAAAATATTTTTCGCCAGAGCGGCAGTTTTCTGCGCATAAGTACTTTTCATCCCGGTATTGCAAAATTTTCCGGTGGCCGCCGATGTATTCCCCTATCATGTAGGACGCTCGGGGACAAAGATTCCCGACTCACCAAAGGAGAAGCTCATGCACAAGCCATCCCGCGCGCTTGCCGTCGCTTTGCTCACGCTGCTGGTCGCGTGTCGCGCGTTCGCCGCCGAGCCGGTCAAGCTCACCATCGGTTACCAGCCGTACGACACGATCTCCTACTCCGCGGTCGTGATCCGCGCGCTCGAGTTGTGGAAGAAATATCTGCCGCCCGGCAGCGAAGTCGAATTTCAGGCCGCGCTGCAGGGCTCCATCATCGTGAACCAGATGCTCGCCAACAAGCAGCAGATCGGTTATCTCGGCGACATGCCCGCGGTCGTCGCGACCACCAAGCGCAGCGTGGCGCCGATCGATCTCGTGGCCAATACCGGCATGTCGCAGGGCCAGCGCTGCAACGTCGTGATGGTGCGCGCCGATGCGCCCAAGTTCAAATCGCCGGACGAGGCGATCAAGTGGCTCGACGGCAAAGTCGTCGCGACGCCGCAAGGCAGCTGTGCGCACCGCTTTTTGGGCCTCATGATCGAGAAAACCAAGATCAAGCCCGCGCAGATATTGAATCAGTCGATCGAAGTGATCGCGACCAATCTTCGCACCGGTAAAGTCGACGGCGCGGTGCTGTGGGAACCCTCCGTCTCGCGCATCGGCGACATCGTCGGCGAAGGCGCAGGGCGCATCGTCGCAACCGGCTACACGTTCGGCATCTCGGACGCCGGCGCGATTGCCATGCGCGAGGACTTCATGAAACAGCGCCCGGACATCGTCGAGGCCTGGCTGAAGACCGAGCTCGAAGCGCAGCGTTACGTGCTCGATCCGAAGAACTGGGTCAAGGTCGCCGAATTCGTCAAAGGCCAGACGACGGGCATCACCGTGCCGATGGCGTGGTTCTCGCTCTATGGCGCGATTCCAGCCTCGGCCGGCGGCAGTCCGATGCGCGACGAAAAGCCGTTCGTGTTCGATGACCGCGTGAAAAAATTGCTGAACGAAACGTACGTGTACCTGCACGAGACCAAGGCGATCGACGTCGACAAGCCCGCGCCCGGCGCGCTCGACGATTCCGTCGCCCGCAAGGTCGCGAAAGACGCAAAAGCGACGCTGCCGCTCGGCACCATCAAGGCGCAGGACCTGTCGCAGGCGCCGAAGTAAATCGAGCCGTCCGGGCGCCTTGCGCGCCCGGCAGCTACTCTTTGGCGTCGATAAACCGCGCGAGCTTCGTGGCAATGTCCGCGGGCAGCGGTTTAGCGCGGCGCGTGACCGGATCGAGCAGCACCATCACCGCCTCCGCCACCGACACGCATTTGCCGTCCTTGAACATACCCTGGGCAAACGTCATCGACGTGCCGCCGAGGCGCCTGATCACCAGCCCTACTTCCACTTCGCCCGGATAGTGCATTTCGGCAAGATATTCGATGGTGATCTTCACGAGCGCGAACATATCGCTCTTGGCCGCGAGCGGACGCACGTGATCGTGGAGAAAATCGGCGCGCACGCTCGTATACAGAACCGCGAAGATCGCGTTGTTGACGTGATGCTGATGGTCGACGTCGGTCAAACGCAGCTTGTCGATGTTCCAGACTTTATAGCGCGCGCGATCGGCGAGTGGATGGGGAGACTTGGCGGTTTTTTTGTCCGGATGGGATGAAGGCGCTACTTTTGTCATGCTTACCCTATTTTCTAAGCTTAACGTCATGCCCGCGCAGGCGGGCATCCAGAGTCAAATGACTTCCGGCCATAGGTCTTTCCACTCGGGATTGTCCCGCTCGACTAGTTTCAGTTTCCAGCTGCGATCCCATTTTTTTATCTGCTTTTCGCGGGTAATAGCGCCAAGCATGTCCGCGTGCATTTCATAATAGACAAGCAGGTGGACACCGTACTTGGCCGTAAACCCTTCGACGAGGTCGTTCTTGTGCTCCCAGACACGTTTGACCAGGTCGCTCGTTACCCCCACATACAGCGTGCCGTTGCGTTTACTTGCCAACAAGTAAACGCAAGGCTGCTTTTCCCAAGCCATTCTGGATTCCCGCCTGCGCGGGAATGACAACGTTAATCAGCAATCCGCTATTTATTACAGCTGCGCGAGCATCTTGTCCGCGCCGCTGACTTCGAACTTGCCGGGCGCTTCGAGGTTCAACGCCTTGACGACGCCGTCGTCGACTATCATCGAGTAGCGCTGCGAGCGAAAACCCATGCCGCGCGCGGTCAGGTCCGTTTCAACGCCGAGCGCCTTCGTATATTCGGCGTTGCCGTCGGCCATCATGCGCACCTTGCCGAATGCCTTGTTGTCCTTGCCCCACGCCGCCATCACGAACGCGTCGTTGACCGACACGCACCAGATCTCGTCGATGCCTTTGGCTTTGATCTTGTCCGCTTCCTGCACGAAACCGGGCAGGTGAAGCGCACTTCAAGTTCGGGTATACGCGCCGGGCAACCCGAAGATCGCAATCTTCTTGCCCTTGAACGCGTCCGGTAATTTTATTTCGTCGGCGCCCGTCGGGCAGCCGGCGAACCATTCGACCGGCAGTTCCCACAGCTTGCCGGCGGGCATTTTGTCGCCCACTTTGATCGTCATCGCATTTCTCCTTGAACGAAAATCGAATTTTGCGTGTGATAGTATACAGGCGAAACAACGCCCGGAATTTGCACCGGCGTCCGCCGAATTCACCGTCTGCAGATCTTACAAAAGCAGAGTGTCCGCCACGGAGATCCATCGCATGCCGATAAATTACGACAGCCTGATCAACTGGAAGATTCCCGAAGTCGAACAGCAATTGTCGAAGCGCGACACGATTCTCTACGCGCTCGGCGTAGGACTCGGCGCCGACCCGTGCGATCAGCATCAATTGAAGTTCGTTTACGAGCCGAATCTCGAAGCGCTGCCTTCGATGGCGATCGTTCTCGGTTATCCGGGGCCCTGGCACGCGCAGGGCGATACCGGCATCACACGCAGCCACGTGGTGCACGGCGAGCAGGGATTCACGATCCACAAAACGTTGCCGGTCGATCGCGCGATCGTCGGCCTGACCAAAGTTGTCGGCGTGCTGGACAAAGGCAAGGACAAAGGCGCGCTCGTGATGACCGAATGCACGGTGCGCGACAAGCAAACCAGCGAAGTCATCTGCACGCTCACGTCGACGACCTTCTGCCGCGCCGACGGTGGGTTCGGCGGACCCAGCGGCCCGAGCAAACCGCAGCACGTTATTCCCACTACCGCGCCCGATTTGACTTGCGATCTGCCGACGTTGCCGCAGGCCGCTCTGATCTATCGTCTCTCCGGCGACTACAATCCGCTGCACGCCGACCCCGCGTACGCGCAGAAAGCCGGCTTTAAAATGCCGATTCTGCACGGCCGCGCGACGTTCAGCGTCGCCGCGCACGCGCTGCTCAAAAGCTGCTGCGATTACGATACGAGCCGGTTCAAAAGCATGGAAGGCCGCTTCTCGTCGCCGGTCTATCCCGGCGAAACGATACGCACCGAGATATGGCGCGCCGGCAATATCGTCTCGTTCCGCTCGACCGTGCCCGCGCGCGGGGTGACGGTGCTGAACAATGGTCGCGCAGAAATAATTGCCTGATCGATTTATCCGCGACTGCCCGCATACGTGAATTCTCCAGCCGACGCGCGACCGCGGCCGCCGTGGTCCGTCGTGTGGGCGCTGTCGGTCACCCAGATCATTTCCTGGGGTTCCTTGTTCTATGCAATCTCGGTGCTGATCGCACCGATCGAACGCGAGCTACACTGGAGCCGCGACGCGATCGTCGGCGCCTTCTCGCTCAGCATGGTGTGCACCGGGCTCGCCGCATTTCCGGTCGGCAACCTGATCGACCGCTACGGCGGCCGCTATGTCATGGGCGGCGGTTCCATACTTGCCGCCGTGATGCTCGCGCTCTTGAGCCAGACCACTTCGCTGCCGATGTTTTATGCGACGTGGATCGGGCTGGGCATCGCGATGGGCGCGGTGCTTTACGAACCGGCGTTCACCGTCATCACGGCGTGTTTTGGCGCTCACGCGCGCAAAGGCATCACCGCTCTGACACTCTTCGGCGGTCTGGCGAGCACTGTCTTCTGGCCGCTGACGCAGGCTTTGATAACGGCGCTCGGCTGGCGCCATGCGCTGCTGGTGCTCGCGGTCTCGAACCTGCTCATCTGCGCACCGCTGCATTGGTGGTGTCTGCCCAGGTCCGGCGCCCATCGGGTGAAAGAGCAGGACGCAGGCAGCGGCCAGGCAGTGCGCGCTACGCCGCGGATGCGCGAGATCGTATTCACGCGCACATTCATGCTGCTCGCCCTTGCCTTCACGATGAATATGCTCGCGTTCTCGGCGATATCGATCCACCTGATTCCACTGTTGCACGAGCGCGGCTTCACGATGAGCGACGCGGTATGGCTGGCCGCGATCATCGGCCCGATGCAGGTCGCCGGACGCATCGGCGAATATACGGTGGGCGCCCGCTTCCGCGCGATCGAAATTGCCACCATTGCGCTCTTCCTGCTCCCCGTTGCCCTGCTGCTTTTGCGCTTCGCCGGCCTGAGCTGGGTATGGGTGCTCGTTTTCGTGACGCTGTATGGCGTAAGCAACGGTGTCATGACGATTACGCGCGGCATCATTCCCGCCGAAATCTACGGGCGCGAGCGCTATGGCGCGGTCAACGGCGCGCTCGCCGCCCCCGTGCTCGCGTCGCGCTCGCTGGGGCCGCTCGTCGCCGCCTTCATATGGTCCGCCGCCGGCGGCTACGACGCAGTCCTCTGGGCGCTCGCCGCGATCGGATTCGTGTCGCTCGTCAGTTTTTATCTGGCGGTAAAGCGCTGACATTACCCGCGCAGCGTTGGTAAACTGAAACCCCACCGCAATCGGCACCGGAGGCAAGCATGGCCAGCACTTACGATCGCAGCGCAGAAGACCTGGGCAACGTCGTCGGACTCGAGCACGTAAACGTGACTGTGCCCGACCAGCAGCTCGCCACCCTCTTCTACAACACGGGGCTCGGACTGACGCGCGACCCGTACATCATGACCGGGCTCGGAAACATGTGGATGAACGTGGGCCGCAGTCAGTTTCACCTGCCGACGACGCAAAAACCGCAGGTGCTGCGCGGCCACACCGGTCTCGTGCTGCCCGATCGCGCGGCGCTGCTCAAGCGGCTCGCGACGGTCAAAGAGCAGCTTGCGCACACGAAGTTCAAATTCACCGAGCACGAAGCGTACGTCGAGGCGACGTGTCCATGGGGCAACCGCATCCGCTGCCACGCGCCGGACGAGCAGCGCTTCGGCCGCATCCAGCTCGGCATGCCCTACGTCGAGTTCGAAGTGCCTGCCGGCGTGGCCTCCGGGATAGCGGACTTCTACCGGCAAGTGTTTAAGACGCCTGCCACCGTCGAGAACGACGCGGCCGGACGCTACGCGCGCGTGACCGTTGGCAAAGCGCAATACCTGCACTTCCGCGAAACCGACGGCCCGTCGGCCGCTTACGACGGACACCATCTCCAGATCTACCTAGCGGATTTTTCCGGGCCGCACGCGTGGCTGCTCAAGAAAGGCCTGGTCACCGAAGAGAGCGACCAGTTCCAATACCGCTTTCAGGACATCGTCGCGCCCGACAGCGGCAAGGTGCTCTTCACGATCGAGCACGAGGTGCGCAGCATGACGCACCCGCTTTACGCACGCCCGCTCGTCAACCGCAATCCCACGCAAACCAATCGCAACTATGCGCCCGGCTACGATGCGCAAATTCCGGGCATGGAGCACGCGACGTAACTACCGCGCGCCGCCGACGTCGAGCTTCGCGTCCCTGATGATGCCGGACCACTTGCGGATGTCGGCATTCACGATTCTGGCCAACTCCTCGGGCGCCGAAACGCGCACCTCCATCCCCAGATCGGCAAACCGCTGCGGAATGTCGCCCGCATCGACCGCCTGGCGAATGTCGCGGTTGAGCTTTTGCACCACCGGCTTCGGCGTGCGCGCCGGCACCATGATGCCCCACCACATATTGCTCTCGTAGCCGGGCACGCCGGATTCGGCGATCGTCGGCACGTCTGGCAGGAACTTCGAACGTTTAAGGCCGCCGATGCCCAGCACGCGCAGCCGCCCGTTTTTCACGAACGGCAATACGGGGCTCACGCTGCTGATGATCAAAGGCACCTGCCCGCTCACGGCGTCGATCACGCCCGCGCCCGAGCCTTTATACGGGACATGCAGTAAAGAAATGCCCGCCATTTTCTCGAGCAGCACGCCCGCGAGGTGCGCGATGCCGCCGAGTCCCGACGACGCATACTGCAACTGGCCGGGCTTCGCTTTCGCGAGCGCAATCAATTGCTCGACGTTGCGCGCCGCGAAGCCCGGATGCGAGCACAGCATGAGCGGCCCTTCGGCAATCAGCGTCACCGGCGCGAAATCTTTAACCGGGTCGAACGGCAGTTTGTAGAGGCTCGGATTCATCGTAAACGTCGTCGACGCGATCAGCAGCGTATAGCCGTCGGCGGGCGCTTTCGCGACCATGTCGATGCCGATGATTCCATTTGCACCTGCACGATTGTCGGCGACGACCTGCTGCTTCCAGATGTCGGTCAATTGATGCGCGAGGATGCGCGCGACGACGTCGTTGCTGCCCGCCGCGGCAAACGGAATCAGAAAGCGCACGGGCCGGTTCGGAAAGGCTTCGTCGGTGCGTGCCGGTTGCGCGAGCGCCGCGATGGCGACCATGCACAGCGGAACGGCAATCAGCCGCCGCGCCCGGAACCCCGTGGCGAATTGCATGCTCGTCGTTTCTACCGTGCTGCCGCGTCGGCGAGCAGCGCTCTGATGGCGGTCACGCCTTCGCGCGCGACCTCCGCGGGCGAGCGTGCCCACAGCGCGGGGTTCGGCGCTTCGTAATTGAGATAGCGGTCGTAGCCCTTCTCCATCAAAAGCTGCAGCACTTCACGCCAGCGCACCACGCCCTGGCCGGGGGGCAGCCGGTCGAGTGCAGCACCGCTCGTCGCCAGCGGCCCGGCCGGAACATCGCTGAACTGAAACGCGATGATCTCCGCGGCCGGCACGTCTTCGAAACCGCGACCGCCGTCGCCGACGCATTGCGCGTGGTAGGCGTCGATCAGCAAGCCGCCATTGGGCTGGCCGGCCAGCGCGACGATTTCGCGGGCCACCGCGAGGCGGTTGACGACCGGATGGCGCGAGCCGAATTCCAGCGCGCACAGCAGTCCGTGCTTATGCGCGATCTCGCAGCCGGCCGCGAAATTGCGCGCCGCATCCTTCACGGTTCCCGGCGGATTGCTCCCCGGCGCGACCATCATGACTTCGCAGTCGAGCGCCGCCGCCCGCGCGCACATTTCGTCCATCGAATCGAAGAGCCGCTGCCGCTCGTCGCCGCGCGCGAACAGCATGCCCGTCTCGAGTCCCACGCACGACACTGCGAGGCCGCTCGCGCGGATCATCGCCAGCACGTCGTCATTGCTCATGCCGGCATCGATGCAGCGCTTGAAGTCGGCGTGGCGCAATTCGACCGCGTTGTAGCCGGTTTCGCGCGCGATGCGCAGCACGTCGGCGAGCGGCGTCGTGTCGAGCGTCCAGGTGTGCAGGCCTATCCGGTCGCGGAGATCGTTCACGGGCAGCCTGCATCGGCGTGGCGCATGCAGGTCGAGCGCTCTGGCGTATCGATTAGGTAATGTTTCATGATGGCTGCCCTATCTTTCAGCGTGCCGGAACCGGGGCGGGAGGCGGAGGCGGCTCCACGCCTTGGGCAATATACGGCGCGCGGCGCGCCATTTCAAGCGCGTCGCGGATGCGTTGCGGATCGTTCATGCGCAGCGCCTCAGCCAGTGCTTCCGACGCATCAGCGCGAAGCTGCGTATATTTTTTAAGGACCTCCAGGGCCGTCGTCGACGGCGCCGCCGGATCGAGATGCAGCGCAGAGAGCTGGTCGAAGCTTTCGCGATATTCGCGCGTGACATCCGTATCGATTCGCGCCGCCAGCTCGTCGAACGACGCCGTGCCCTGCTTGCCGGAATTCATAATTTCCTGCCAACGGTCCATGATGCGCCGGTCATCGCCGAGGAACGCGCGAATCTCCTCGCGCGCTTGCAATTCCTCCTGCCAGTGATAGGTCGGCGCGGGGATCAAGTAGACGAGTGCGATCACCGCCAGGAAATAGGCGCCGGCGGCCGCCCAGCGGCTGCGCCCGGCGTGCGGGCTTTCGATGGACAAGCGTCGATTCAGCGCCATGCCGGTCAGCGCGCCGGAAACCAGGCCGCCGATATGGGCCGCATTGTCGATGCCTGTAACGAGCAGCCCGAAGCCGATGGTCGCCGCTGCAAAAACGGCCGCACCACCGAACAGCCAGCGGAACTCGACCGGATGGACCTGGCGGCGCTCGCGCCATAGACAAACCAGGAGCGCGCCGTAGACGCCGAACACGGCGCCGGAGGCGCCGCCGGATATGGCATGGTCGCCCTGCACGATCAGCGATAAGAGATTGCCGGTCAGTCCGCTGGCGAAGTAAATGCCGGCGAACCGTATTGAACCGTACAGGCGCTCGACGAGCCGTCCGCCATCCCAGAGCGCCCACATGTTCACCGCCAGATGCAAGAGCCCGAAATGCAGGAACATGGCGGTACCCAGCCGCCACCATTCGCCGTCCTTGGTGGCGGGGCCGAAACCCGCGCCCCAGGCGAGCTGAACATTGTTCGGCGAATGCCAGAGCCCGGCGCCATGCATGAGCATCGCCCCGAACACCGCGACGTTGATGACGACCAGCGCGATTGTCACCGGCGTAAGAGCAAGGTCGCCGTGCATCAAATCGGCGAGGTCAGGCACTGATGTTCCGACCGACTCGGGACGCTTTTCGCTCATTCGCATGCTTTTTTCAATCCGCGCGCGCGCCGGCGGGCGAACTTCAGCATCTAAGAAGGGATTTCGCGGACGGGCGCCGCGGCGGGCCGCGCGCGTCGTTTCCACATCAGCCACAGCGTGGCGACGGTCGCCAGCGTCAGAAACGGCAGCGAGCCCCAATTGACCGCGTGCCAGCCGCTCTTGTTGAGCAAGAGGCCCGACGACATCGAGGAAATTGCCATCGTCATGAAAATCAGGAAGTCATTGGCGGCCTGCGTTTTTGCGCGCTCCGACGGCGTATAGCATTCGGTGAGCAGCGCCGAGCCGCCCACGTACATGAAGTTCCAGCCGACGCCCAGCAGGAACATCGCCACCCAGAAATTGATCAGCGCGGTGCCCACCAGCGCCGCCACGATGCACACGAACAAAAGCACGATGCCGGCGAGAATCACGTTGAGCACGCCGAAGCGGTAGATCAGCGAGCCCGTGAAGAAAGACGGCCCGTACATGCCGATCACGTGCCACTCGAGCACCAGCGCCGCGTCGTTGAAATGATGGTCGTGCGCGCGCATGGCGAGCGGCGTCGACGTCATCATCAGGTTCATGATCCCGTACGAAAGCATCGAAGCGAGCACCGCCACGATGAAGACCGGCTGGCGCATGATCGCGCCCAGCGGCCGCCCCGGGTCCTTGCGTTCGTGCTCGGTGAGCTGCGGGATGTCGAGCCGCGTGAGTATCAGCGCGGCCAGCAGGCAGACCACCGCGAGCGACATGTACGAGCCCAGGAACACGTGATCGGGAAACAGGTCCTTGGTGCGTATCGCCATCTCGGGTCCGACGATGCCGCCGAGAATGCCGCCCGCGAGCGTAAACGAAATCGCTTTCGCCCTGAACGAATCGGTCGCCGCGTCGGCGGCCGCGAACCGGTAGTACTTGCCGAACGCGGTATACATGCCCATCACCATCATGCCGGCACACAACAGCCAGAAGTTGGCGATATACAGGCCGAAACTGCAAATCGCGCCGCCGAGCATGCCGATCAGGGTGCCGGTCTGAAAACCCGCGCGGCGGCCGATCGCTTTCATCAGGAACGACGCGGGGATCGTCGTAATGGCGGAACCCAGCACGTAACAGGTCAGCGGCACGGTCGCGAACGACTTGTTGTCGGCAAGCGCATAACCGGCAAGCCCCGTGATGGCGACCATCGTGACGCCGGTGATTTGCAGCGTCGCCTGGGTGGCCGACAGGACGAGAACGTTGCGGTGTTGCTTTTCCACGTTACTCGATCCTCACGCCGGCGGCCTTGATGATCGCCGCGAATTTGGCGAGCTCGCGCTGCACGAGCGCCGCGAGGTCCGCCGGGGTGCCGATCAACGCGTCGGCGCCCTGGCTCGCCAGTTTGTCTTTCATGTCGGCGCGCGTCATCGCTTTGTTGATCGCGGCATTGAGTCGATCGACGATATCCCGCGGTGTGCCGGCCGGCGCGAACACGCCGAACCAGTTGCCGGCTTCGTAGCCTTTGATCCCCGCCTGCGCGACCGTCGGCACGTCGGGCAACAGCGCCGAGCGTTGCGCGGTCGTTACCGCCAGCGCGCGCACGCGGCCGCTTTTGACCAGCGGCGCGGAAGTCAGCACCGGATCGAACACCATCGCGACTTCGCCGCTCATCAATGCAGTCATCGCGGGCGTGTTGCCTTTGTACGGCACGTGCGTCATCTTGACGCCGGCCATTTGCGCGAATTGCTCGATGGCAAGATGCGTCGAGGAGCCTTGCCCCGCCGAGCCGTAGTTGATCGCGCCGGGTTGCGCGCGCGCAAGCGCAAGCAGGTCCTTCAACGTTTTTGCCGGCAGCGACGGATGCACGTCGACGACATAAGACAGGGTCGCGAACATGCCGACGGGCGCGAAGTCCTTGACCGGATCGTACGGCAGTTTCGCCATCAGGTTCGGATTGATCGCGAAGCCGGCGGAACTGCCCACCAGCAGCGTGTAGCCATCGGGCGCAGCCTTCGCGCCAAGCTCTGTTGCGATGATCCCGCCCGCACCCGCGCGGTTGTCTATCGTTATCTGCTGGCCGAGCATTTCACCGAGCGGCTGACCGAGCGCGCGCGCGAGGATATCCGTGCCGCCGCCGGGTGCGAAGCCGACGATCAGGCGAATCGGTTTATTCGGGTACGTCGATTGCGCGCCAGCCACGCCTGCCATGCACAATGCTGCGCACAGCATTCTCCTCGCAACTTGTCTCATCGCCCGAGTGTAAATGGCAGAGCCTCGATGAATCAAGGTAAAATCGGCGCAAACTCTCCAGCCGCAGAGGACACCCCTTGGATCAGCCAGCCGGCGCATCGGCGTATCAAGTGCAGGACTTCTCGCGCCTCGTCAATCCGCGCGCCGTCGCCGTCGTCGGCGCCTCCAACGATCTGTCGCGCATCGGCGGCCAGCCGCTGAAGCTGCTGACCGAATTCGGCTATCAGGGCAAAGTCTATCCGGTCAATCCGAAGTACCCGGAGATCAAGGGCCTCACCTGCTACCGGACATCGCCTCCGTACCCAAGCCCTGCGACGTCGCGCTCGTGGCGCTGTCGTCGAACCACGTGCTGAGCGTCATCGAGCAATGCGGTGCGACCGGCATACCTTTCGCCATCGTGCTGTCGGCGGGCTTCAGCGAAGTCGGCGGCGACGGCATAGCGCTGCAGAAACAATTGATAGAGACCGCGAAACGCAGCGGCGTGCGCCTGATCGGCCCCAACTGCCTGGGCATGCTGAACCTGCACGACAACGCGCGCATCGGCTTCGGCGGCACCGTGCAATTGAAGACGCTGATCCCCGGCCCGTGCGCGATGATCACGCAGTCCGGCGGTTTCGGTTTCGGCGTGGTCGCCACCGCGGCCTATTATGGTGTCGGCTTCAATTACGCGATCTCGACCGGCAACGAAGCCGATATTTCGATGCTCGAGCTCGCGGAGTTCTTCCTCGAGCGCAGTGAAAACGATTCGGTGATGATGTTCATGGAAGGCGTCACCGACGGGCAGCGCCTGATCTCCCTCGGCCAGCGCGCGCTCGAGCTCGGCAAGCCCGTCTTCGTGTGGAAAGTCGGCAATACCGACGTCGGCCGCCAGGCCGCGGCATCGCATACCGCGCGCATGACCGCGAGCTACGAATTGTTCCAGACCGCGTTCCGCCACGGCGGCTTCGTCGAGGTGCGCGACATGGACGACCTTATCGACGTGATGAAAGTGTTTCGCGCGCGGCGCGTGCCGAAAGGCAACCGCGTCGGCGTCGTCACGCTCTCGGGCGGCGCGGGCGTGCTGCTCGCCGACCGCTGCATAGAGCACGGGCTTGAATTGTCGAAATTCACCGAAGCAACTACCGGCAAGCTGCGCGAACTGGTCGTCTCGTACGCATCGGTCGCCAATCCGGTCGATGCCACCGCCAACGGCTACAACGACGCTTTCGCCTCGTACAACAAGGTAATCGCCGCGGTCATAGCCGATCCGAACATCGATCAGGTGATTGCCCGTTCGCCGCGCGGCACCGCGGCACCGGCGTGGTCGAAGGTATTCGCCGAGACCGTGCGCGGAACCACGAAGCCGGTCGTCATCAACTGGCCTACTTCGCCGGACGATAATCCCGACGTCATGCAATTTCTCGAGCAGAACGGCATACCGTGCATACTTTCGCCCGGCCGCACGGTGCGCGCGCTCGCGTCCCTCAACGAATTCTCACGCAAGACTGGCGCATACGCCGCACGGCCGCGCCAAACCGCGCAGCGTGCGGTCATCAAACAAAAGATCGATCTGCCCTCCGGCAGCGGCACGCTCGGCGAGCATCGCTCGAAACAAGCGCTGGCGGCGTACGGCATACCGGTCGTCAGGGAAGCGCTGATGAGCGCGGACGACGTGGCGAAACTCGCGGATGCGCCGCTGCCCTTTCCGCTCGCGGTCAAAATCGAATCGCCCGACATTCCGCACAAGACCGAAGCGGGCGTCGTGCGCCTCAACGTGCGCAGCCTCGACGAGCTAAAGAGCGCAGCCAGGGAACTCGTCGCCGCCGCGAAAAAGCACAATGCCAATGCGCGCATCGACGGCGTGTCGATCCAGGAAATGGCGAGCGGACTCGAAGTCATCGCCGGCGCGGTCAATGACCGCTTCTTCGGCCCGGTCGTGGTATTCGGCCTGGGCGGCATCTATACGGAATTGCTGAAGGACGTCACGCGCCGCTTCGCGCCGTTCGATGTCGCGGCGGCGAAGGAGATGATAGGCGAGATCAAAGGCGCAGCGCTGCTCAAAGGTTTCCGCGGCCAGCCGGCCCTCGATGTCGAGGCGCTCGCCATCGCGCTGTCGCGCCTGTCGTTGCTGGCCGTCGATCATGCCGACCGCATCGCGGAAATCGACATCAATCCGCTGTTCGTGCGGCCCGCAGGTCAAGGCGTGGTCGCCGCCGATGCGCTGGTCGTGCTGAAGTAATCCGTGGAACCCGTTTTCAAAACCCGCATCACCGAGCTCTACGGCATACGCCTGCCGGTGATCGCAAGCGGCTTGATGTGGCTCGCCACGCCCGAGTACGTGGGCGCGGCGGTCAACGCGGGCCTCATGGGTTTCATGACGGCCGCGAGCTTCAAGAACGTCGACGCATTGCGCGCAGGCATCCGGCGCTGCCGCGAAATCACCGGCGGCAAGCCGTTCGGCGTGAACATCATGATTCGCGTGAGCCGCGACGGCACCGACCGCGTGACGCCGCTGATCGACGCGGTGATCGAAGAAGGCGTGCGTTTCGTCGAAACCGCGGGCAACAATCCCGAAGCCTATATCCAGCGCTTCAAGGATGCCGGCATCAAGGTGCTGCACAAGGTGCCGGGCGTGCGTTACGCGAAGAAAGCCGAATCGCTCGGGGTGGACGCCGTCACCGTAGTGGGCGCTGAAGCCGGCGGCCATCCGGGCGTCGAGCCCGTGGGCACGATGGTCGCCGCCGCCGCGGCCGCGCGCTCGATAAAAATACCGTTGATCGTCGCCGGCGGCCTCGGCACCGGCGAACAACTCGTCGCGGCCCTGGCGCTCGGCGCGGACGGCGTGGCCATGGGCACGCGCTTTCTCGTCGCCGAAGAAGTGTGGGCGGACCGCCGCTACAAGGAACGCCTGCTGGCGGCGAAAGAAACCGACACGACGCTGCTTTTACAATCGATGCGCAACACCCAGCGCGCGCTCAAGACCGATCATGTCGCAATGATCCAGCAGATCGAGAAAGATCAACCTGGCGACACGGCTGCGATCCTGCCCCACATCATGGGCACGAACGCGCACGCCGCGTACTCGAGCGGCGAATACGAAAAAGCGATGCTGTCGTGCGGCCAGGGCGTCATCTTCGCCGACAAGATAGAGCCGTTCGCGGCGATCGTCGATCGCATCGAAGCCGAAGCACGCGCCGCGCTCGCGCGCATCGACGGGCTGCGCGCTGCGCCGCAATCCGCCGTGAAAACGAAGCGCGCCTAAGGAACGTTCATGACTAAAAAAATTGTCGCGCTTGCGCTCACGCTTGCCGCGGGCGCCGCGGCAGCACAGACGTATCCGACCAAGGCGGTGCGGCTGGTCGTGCCGTTTCTCGCCGGCGGCAGCACCGACATCGTCGGCCGCACGGTCGCGCAAAAATTATCCGAAATGTGGGGCCAGCAGGCCTTTGTCGACAACCGTCCGGGCGGCGGCACGACCATCGGCACCGAGATGGTCGCCAAAGCCGCGCCCGACGGTTACACGCTGCTGGTGACGCCCGCGCCGTTCACGATCAATCCGAGCCTGCTCACGAAGCTGCCGTACGACGCCCTTACCGACTTCGCGCCGATCACGCTGATCAACACGACGCCGCTCGTGATGGTCGTCAATCCGGGCGTGCCGGCGAAAAACGTGAAAGAGCTGATCGCGCTTGCCAAGGCGAAACCGGGCAAGCTCAATTTCGGCTCGAGCGGCACCGGCGGCTCCAACCACCTCGCCGGCGAACTCTTCGACGCGATGGCCGGCGTGAAAATGGTCCACATCCCGTACAAGGGCAACGCGGGCGCGCTGACCGACATCGTCGGCGGCCACCTCGACGTCGTATATAACGGCATCACGTCGGCGGTCGCGCTGATCAGGGGAGACAAGCTGCGCGCGCTCGCGGTCACCAGCCTGCAGCGCAGCGCGGCGCTGCCGGACGTGCCGACGCTCGACGAATCAGGCTTGAAGGGTTTCGAAGCGGTGGCGTGGAACGGGCTCACTGCGCCGGCCAAAACGCCGCGCGACGTCATCATGAAAATAAATGCCGACGTGATCAAGATCGTGAATTCGCCGGAGCTGAAAGAGCGGCTCAAAGCGGACGGCTCCGATCCCGTCGGCAACAGCCCCGAGCAATATGCGGCGTTCCTGCGCAATGAAATCGCCAAATGGGCGAAGGTCATCAAGTTCGCGAACGTGAAGCCCGAATGATGTGGCGGGCCGCCGGCTGGCTGCTCCTCGCCGCATCCGGCATGGCAGCCGCCCAGCAGTACCCGGCCAAACCCATCCGCGTGGTGGTGCCCTTCCCGTCGGGCGGGCCGTCGGATATCGTCGGCCGCGTCGTGAGTCAGAAATTATCCGAGGCATGGGGCCAGCCCGTGATCGTTGACAACCGCGCCGGCGCCGGCGGCGTGATCGGCACTGAATACGTTGCCAAAGGGCCGGCGGACGGCTATCAGATCCTGCACGGCACGATCGGCGGCCTCGCCGTTGCGATGAGCCTGCAGCCCAATCGCGGCTACGACACGCTGCGCGACTTTGTGCCGATTACGCAGACAGTCACCGTCACCAATTTCCTCGTCGTGCATCCCACCGTCCCGGCGAAAAGCATACGGGAATTGATCGCGCTGGCGAAAACCCGTCCCGGCAAGCTGAACTACGCGTCGTCGGGCTCCGGCACCGGGCCGCATCTGGCGGGCGAGTTGCTCAAGTACATGGCGGGCATCGACTTAACCCATGTCCCGTACAAGGGCAGCGCCCCCGGACTGACCGCCATGCTGTCGCGGAGAGGTGGACATCACTTTCGAGAACAGCCTGCTCGTGATGCCGCACATCGCGTCGGGCAAGGTGCGCCCGCTGGGCGTCACCGGCACGCAGCGCTCGAAACTGCTGCCCGCACTGCCCACGATCGCGGAAACGCTGCCGGGCTACAACGCCAGCGGCTGGTATGGATTTGTTGCGCCGGCGGCGACGCCCAAAGACGTGGTGGCAAAACTCAGCGCGGAAATGGTGCGCATCCTGCGCCAGCCCGACGTGGTCACGCGTCTCGCGGGTCAGGGCGCCGAGCCCGTTGCGAGCACACCGGATGAATTCGCGGCGTTTATCCGCGCCGAAATCGACAAGTGGTCGAAACTGGTGGCCGCCGCGAAAATGAGGGCGGAGTAATTACAGCAAACCATTCTTCAGCCGCTAGATGGATAGAAGTATGAACACGCAATCTTTCACCCCACCACCTTCCCCCGTCAAGGGGTAAGGCGTTTATTCTGCGGCTTCAGCGATCTAGCCAACGTCGGCAGCTTCAGAACGTAGCGCGCCAGAATATTCCGCTGCACTTCGCTGCTGCCGCCGAAAATGGTGCCGGGGCGCGAATAATAGAAACTCGACAGTATGTCCGCGTCCACGCCGTCGATTTCGCGCTGGCCCGCGAGCGCGCCGTCTTCGGCGCCGGTTTCCACCAGCATCTCCGTGATGCGCTGCCACGTCTCGGTGGTCCAGATTTTGAGCATGGAAATGTCTTCGCCCAGCGGCTCGCCGCGCTTCACCTGCTCGACGAAGCGGCCGAACAGCGAGCCCAGATCCTGGATGTCGAGCGCGAGCGCGGTGTAGCGATCGGCAAAACCGCTGTCGGCGAACAATCCCTTCGCACGTGCAATCAGCTCGAGCCGGCGCAACGCGTAGGCCGGCCGGCGCGGGCTGCCGATGGTGAGCCGCTCGTACGACAGCAGCGCCTTGGCTATCGTCCAGCCTTCATTCAGCTTGCCGACGAGATTCGCGTACGGCACGCGCACGTTGTCGAAAAACACCTCGCAGAATTCCTCGTGCCCCGCGATGTTGCGGATCGGCCGGACCGTGATGCCGGGCGTCTTCACGTCGGCGAGCACGAGGCTGATGCCGAGCTGTTTCTTCTTCGCCGTTTTATCCGTGCGCACCAGCATGTAGATATGGGTCGCGTCGTGCGCGAGCGACGTCCAGATCTTCTGCCCGTTGATCACGAGCTCGTCGCCGTCGACCACGGCGGCGGTTTGCAGGCTCGCGAGATCCGAGCCCGCGTTCGGCTCGGAATAACCCTGGCACCAGATGTATTCGCCGGACAGCGAGCGCGGCAAATAATGCTGCTGCTGCGCCGGCGTGCCGTAGCGCATGAGTATGGGACCGACCTGGGTGATGCCCTGCTCGGGCGCACGCGCAACGCCGTGCCTTTCCATCTCTTCCATGTAGATCAGCATTTTCGCGGCGTTGAGATCCATGCCGCCCCACTCGCGCGGCCAGCCCGGCGCGACCCAGCCCTTCGCGTACAGCTTGTCCCACCACGGCTTCATTTCGGCCCACCGCGCGCGGCGCAGCAGGAAGCGCAGCTCCGGCGGATAATCGGCCGCGAAAAACGCGCCGACCTCGCGGCGAAACGCGTCGTCGCTCATCGCGTTGTAATCGGGCATGGCTTGCATAGTTACTTAGCTCCTCCGGCGCATCGCATGCGGGCCACAGTAATTCTAGCCGACAATTTGCGCATCGCGCGGTTTCGCCAGCCGTCGCCAGCGCGGCAGCCGTGTAAAATCGGGCCCTCCTTGATTTTTCGTACGCCCGCATAGAAAGCCCGCATGAAAGCAGCCCTCTCGCAGTTCGCCGCCTGCGCCATTTGCCTTTGCGCAGCCGCCGCCTGCGCGCAACCGGCCGACAGCTATCCGACCAAGCCGATTCGCCTGATCGTGCCGTTTCCGCCGGGCGGCAGCAACGACATCATCGGCCGCTATCTCGCGAATCACCTGTCCGAGCGCTTCGGCAAGCAGGTCGTCATCGACAACCGCGGCGGCGCCGGCGGGCTGATTGGCACTGAAACAGCCGCCAATGCAGTCGCCGACGGGCACACGCTGCTAATGATTTCGGTCGCCTATACGATGAATGCCGCGATTTACAAATTGCCATACGATTCCGCCAAGTCTTTTGCGCGCGTCGCGCAACTGGGCACCGGCCCCGCCGTGCTCGCCATGTACCCGGGCCTGCCGGTCAACTCGGTGAAAGAATTCATGGCACTCGCCAAAGCGAAACCGAATACGCTGGTTTACGCAACCGCGGGCATCGGCAGCTTTCAGCATTTCGCGAGCGAGCTTTTCAGAACTTCTGCCGGCTTGAGCATGGTGCACGTGCCCTACAAGGGCGGCGGACCGGCGATGATAGACACGATTGCCGGCCAGGCGCACATCTCGATCGGCTCGCTGATCCAGTTCCTGCCGCATTTCCGCAGCGGCAAGTTGAAAGCGCTCGGCACCGGCGGCGCCAAGCGCACCGCCGTGCTGCCCGACGTGCCGGCAATCGCCGAAGACCTGCCCGGCTACGAGGCTAACAACTGGTGGGGCATACTCGCGCCCGCCGCCACTCAGCCCGCGATCGTCAGGAAGCTCAACGTCGAAATAAATCGCGTGATGCAGCTGCCCGAAACTCAAAAGCGCTTTGCGTCTGAAGGCGCGGACCCCGTCAGCGGCACCCCCGAGGATTTCAGCCGGTTGATTACGACCGAAATGGTCAAGTGGGCGAAAGTCGCTAAAACCGCGAACATCAAGGCTGACTAGCAGCGAGGTCACAAGTGTCATCGCAATCCTACTGGCCCCGCCAGACCCTTTCCACCACGCTGGCCAATGCGGCGCGCGAGCGCCCGGCGCAGGAAGCGCTCGTGATTTCCGGACAGCGCCTCACTTATGCGCAACTATGGCAGGCCGTGCAGAAAACCGCCGCCGCGCTGCACGCGAGCGGCATCCGCCGCGGCGACCACGTCGCCGTGTGCATGGGCAATTCGATCGAGTGGGTCGTGTTTTTCTGCGCGGCCGCCACGCTCGGCGCCGTCACAGTGCCCGTCAACACGCGCTTCAAGGCCGACGAATTCGAATATTGCATCAAGCAGGCCGACGTCAAGCTGCTGTTCGTGATCGACCGTTTCCTCAAAATCGATTTCATCGACATGCTGCGCGGGTTCTGCCCGGCGATCGACCGGCAAGCTGCCCGACGCGGCACTGCCGCAGCTGCGCGACGTGATCGTGCTCGGCGAGGATGTGCCGCCTGCGGCGACGAGCTACGCGGATTTCCTCGCGCGCGGCGCGAATGCGGGCGAGCTGCCGCTCGCGGCCGTGCAACCCGACGACGTGCTGTTGATGCAATTCACGTCGGGCACCACGTCGTACCCGAAAGGCGTGATGCTCACGCACGACAACATGCTGCGCAACGCCGCGTACATCGCGCGCCGCTTCGATTGCCGCGCCGGCGACCGCTATTTCAGCGCGCGGCCGTTTTATCACGTCGCAGGCAGCACGCTGTCGCTGCTCGCGGCGCTCACGAGCGGCGCCACCCTCTTTTCGACGCCCACCTTCGATGCGGGCGATGCGCTGCGCATAATGGCGGACGAAAAATGCACGCTGACTTCGGGCAACGACACGATGTTCCTGATGCAGCTCAATCATCCCGATTTCGAGAAATTTCCGCTCACGCTGCGCGGCGGCTGGGTGTCGTGCGGTCCGGAAGTCACTCAGCAGGTCATCGACCGCATGGGCATGCGCGGGGTGACGCAGGCGTACGGCCTGTCCGAGGCCTCGCCCAACGTGTGCATGTCGTATTACACCGACGATCTCGACAAGCGCATCAACGGCTGGGCGCATATCCTCGACGACGTTGAAGTGCGCGTCGTCGATCCGGAGCAGCGGTGCGGACCTGCGCGCCGGGAGCGCCCGGCGAAATTCTGGTGCGCGGCTGGAGCGTGATGAAAGGCTATTACAAAATGCCCGAGCAGACCGCCAAGGCGATCGATAAGGACAACTGGCTGCATACCGGCGACCTGGGCGTGATGGACGACGAAGGGCGCCTGCGCTTCCTGACCCGCATCAAGGATGTGTTCCGCGTCGGCGGGGAGAATGTCGCGCCGGCCGAAGTCGAGGACGTGCTGCACCAGCATCCGAAAATCAAGCAGGCGCAGGTGATCGGCGTGCCCGACCCGCGGTTGATCGAGGTGCCGGCCGCTTACGTAATACTGCGCGAAGGCGAAACTGCCACGCCCGAAGAGCTCATCGCATGGAGCAAGGAGCGGCTCGCCAACTTTCGCGTGCCGCGTTACGTGAAAATCATCGACTCGTTCGAGCATTACGGCATGACGGGCAGCGCCAAGGTGCAGAAAAACAAGCTGCGCGCGCAGGCGCTGATCGAGCTCGGCCTGCAGAAACAGTAGCCCGCACGCAACAGCGCAGCGGCTTCCCGCGGATGGTTTATCATCGGCTGCTGACGGCGCAGAAAATAAAATCGTCCGGCGCTCATTTCGAGCCCGGACACGACGTCTTTGCAGAGGAGATGACCATGACACGCTACAACCTGACGCACGTGCTGCAGCGCATCGCCGCCGCCGTAGTATTGCTCGCGGGCTGTTTCGGTTTTTCCGCGCACGCCGAGCAGTCGGAATTGCGCATCGCCAAGCAATACGGCCTCCTCTACATGCAAATGATGGTGATGGAGGACCAGAAAATCATCGAGAAGAACGCGAAAGCTGCGGGGCTTGGCGACTTGAAGGTCACCTGGGCGACGTTCCGCTCGAGCGACGTCATGAATGATGCGCTGCTTTCGGCGAGCATCGATTTCGTCTGCCTCGGGATTCCCGGCATCGCCACGATCTGGGCGAAGACCAAGGGCGGCATGGACGTCAAAGCGGCGTCGGGATTCAATTTCGTGCCGTTGCAGCTCAACACGCGCAGCGCGCACATCAAGTCGATTCGCGATCTGACCGACAAGGACAAGATCGCGCTGCCCGCGGTCAAGGTTTCGATGCAGGCGATCCTCCTGCAGATGGCGGCAGCGCAGGCGTTCGGCGACGCAAACTACACGAAGCTCGACGGCCTCACGGTGTCGATGGCGCACCCGGACGGGATGGCCGCGCTGCTTTCCGGCAGCGGCGAGATCAACAATCATTTCACCTCGCCGCCTTTCGCGCAGAAAGAGCTCGAAAAACCGGGCATCACCAAGGTGATCAACTCGGCCGACGTGCTCGGCGGGCCGATCTCCGTCAACGTCGTGGCGACGACGACCAAGTTTTACAGTGAGAACCCGAAGCTCTATGCCGTGTTCATGCAGTCACTCGAGGAAGCGACCGCATTCATCAACAAGGACAAGCGCGCGGCCGCGGAAATTTACATCAGAATGACCAAGGACAAGAGCCCGGTCGAAGACATCCTCAAGATCATGAACGATCCGCAGATGGAATATTCGCTGCTGCCGAAGAACATCATGAAAATGGTCGATTTCATGTACAAGACCGGCACGATCAAGGTAAAGCCGGCGTCGTGGAAGGATCTCTTCTTCCCCAACATGCATAACGCCGCGGGAAGCTGAGAACCCTTGCAGCAATGAAATCATCGTTTCTCATCGGCGTGGTGCCCGGCGACGGCATCGGCCCGGAAGTCATGGAAGCAGGTCTCGCGGTGCTGGCGGCGCTCGCCAAGAGCACGCCCGGACTCGCGTTCGAATGGCGGCACCTGCCGGGCGGCGCGCAGCATTATCTCGACACCGGCACCGCTTTTGCCGATACGTCGATGCGCGCACTCGAGGACTGCGATGCGATCCTGTTCGGCGCGATAGGCTTGCCGCACGTGCGTTATCCCGACGGCACCGAGATCGCGTCCCAGCTCGACATTCGCGACCACTTTGAGCTGTTCGCCGGCGTGCGGCCGGTGCGCGCGATGCCGAATACGCCGACGGTGCTTGCCGATCCGCGCGCGAAGGAGCTCGACTTCGTGATCCTGCGCGAGCAGACCGAGGGCTTTTTTTACTCGCGCGGCAAACCTGAAATCGACGCCGACGGCGCGAACGACCACTCGCGCATCACGCGCCGCGGTTGCGAACGGCTGTTCGATTACGCGTTCCGCCTCGCGCGCGAGCGCAAGGCCCGCGGCCTGCCCGGCAAGGTCACGTGCGTGGACAAGTCGAACGTGCTGACGTCGATGGCTTATATGCGCGGCATTTTCGACGAGCGCGCGAAGCTCAACGCCGACCTGGGCGCCGACTGTTGCTACGTCGATGCGATGGCGCTGAATCTCGTGCGCAAACCGTGGGATTACGACGTGATCGTCGCCGAGAATCTCTGCGGCGACATCCTGTCGGATCTTGCCGGCGGGCTCGTGGGCGGCATGGGCCTCGCGCCGTCCGGCGACATCGGCGAGCGGCACGCGATGTTTCAGCCCGCGCACGGCAGCGCGCCGGACATTGCCGGCCGCGGCATCGCCAATCCGACGGCGATGCTGCTGTCCTGCGCGATGATGCTCGACTGGCTCGGCGCACAGCACGCGCATGCCGCCGCCACGGATGCCGGGCGCAGGCTGGATGCGGCCGTGCTGCGCGCCTACTCGGAGCGCCGCGTCAAGCCGTGCGAATTCGGCGGCACCGACGGCACGGCGGCGATCGCGGCGGCCGTGCTCGATCTGCTGACTGCGAAATCAAGCGGCGCGCGTCGCGGCGCCGTCCACCCCGCACATTGAGAATTACATGGAAACTTTTCTGACGCGTCCCGACGGCTGCCAGCTTTTTTACACGCTAGACGACTTCACCGATCCGTGGCGCGAGCCGGCCACCGCGCTCTTTATCCACGGGCTCGCCGAAAGCACCGAAGCGTGGCGCGCGTGGATGCCGCATTTCGCCGGGCATTACCGCTGCGTGCGCGTCGACGTGCGCGGCTTCGGGCGCTCGACGCCGATGCCCAAGGAGTACGAATGGACGATGGACGCGCTGCTCGAGGATTTCGCGGCGTTGATCGATCACCTCGACTGCGGGCCCGTGCATCTGATCGGCGCCAAGAGCGGCGGCTCGATGGCGCTGGAGCTCGCGGCCGAATATCCGCAGCTCGTCAAAACGCTGGTCGGCGTTACCCCGCCCGTCGTGGGCCCGCAGGCGGCGATCGGCTGGATCAAGGACATCGAAAAAGTCGGCATGCTGAAGTGGGCGCAGCAGACGATGCAGGGCCGGCTCGGCAGCAAGGCGTCGCCGGCGGAAATAGCGTGGTGGGTGAATACCATACAGAGCAAGACGGCGGTATCGACCATGCAGGGTTATCTGCGGTGGGTGCCCGGCATGGATATCCGCGCCGACGTCGCGAAGATCCAGTGCCCGACGCTGGTATTTTCCACGACCGGCAGCGGGTTGCGCTCGGTCGACAGCTATAAGGAATGGACTTCCACCATCCCCAACGCAAAGCTGATCGTGCTCGACAGCGATGCGTGGCATGCGGCGGGTGCGTTGCCCGACGTGTGCGCGAAGGCGGCGCTGGAATTCATCAATGCGCATCGTTAAGTCCGGCGCAGTAATCTGCGCTGCGTTGTTGTCGACGATCGCCGTTGCACAATCGTACCCAACGAAACCCGTCCGCATTATCGTCGGCTACCCCGCCGGCGGACCGACCGACATGATCGCGCGCACGGTCGCGCAAAAATTGTCGCCCGCGCTCGGCCAGCAGGTCATCGTCGACAATCGCCCGGGAGCGAGCGGCATGATAGGCGCCGAACTCGACGGTGAAAGCGCCGCCCGACGGCTACACGCTGTTGACGGTGCCGATTACGTACGCGGTCACGCCCAGCGTGTTCCCGAAAATGCCGTACGACGCGGAAAAAGATCTGGCGCCCGTCGCACTCGTCGCCGCCGCGCCGTTCATCCTCGTCGTGCATCCGACCTTGCCCGTGAAGACAGTCAAAGACCTGATCGCGCTCGCGAAGAGCCGGCCCGGGCAGATCAACTACGCGTCGGCGAGCGCCGGCGGCATGCCGCATCTCGCGGGCGAATTGTTCAACATCATGGCCGGGGTCAAGCTCACGCACATTCCGTACAAGGGCGCCGCGCCGGCGACGATCGATCTGCTCGCAGGCCAGGTGTCGCTGATGTTCAACAACATGCTGTCCGCAATGCCGCATGTGAAGTCCGGCAAGCTGCGCGCGGTCGCGGTCACGAGCGCCAAGCGTTCGAGCGCGGTGCCCGAGCTGCCGACCGTCGCCGAAACGATACCCGGCTTCGAGGCGAGCGGCTGGTATGGCGCGTTTGCGCCGGCGGCGACACCGCGCGAAATCATCGCGAAGCTCAACGGCGAGATCAACCGCCTGATGCGCCAGCCCGACGTCGCGCAGCGGCTCGCGGGCGACGGCGTCGAAGCCGTCACGATGACGCCCGCGGAGTTCGGCACGTATCTGCACAGCGAAATCGTCAAATGGGGCAAGGTCGTGAAGATTTCCGGAGCGACGGTAGATTGAGCATCGACCTTAAGAAAATGCAGGGCGCAGAGAAGTGCAGGAACCGCCAGTGACACGGCTCTTTTTTATTTGTTTCTCCGGTGTGATCTCGGTGATCCCGGTGGCAAATGCCGTTGCGGCGGACTACCCGACCCGTCCCATTCGCGTCATCGTGCCCTACCCTGCGGGCGGCCCGGTGGACATCACCATCCGCGCGATCTCGCCGCGCCTGACCGAATCCCTCAAGCAACCGGTCGTGATCGACAATCGCGGCGGCGCGGGCGGCACCATCGGCGCCGATCTCGTCGCGAAAGCGGCACCCGACGGTTACACGCTGCTCGCCTGCTCGACCGGCAACACCATCAACGCGACGCTGATTCCCGGCCTGCCGTACGATTTCGCGCGCGACTTCACGCCGGTCACCATGATCGCGATCATCACGAGCATCCTGGTCGTCAATCCCGCGGTGCCTGCGCGCTCGGTGCAGGAATTGATCGCGCTCGCGAAGGCCAAGCCGGGCGAGCTGTCGTATGCGTCCACCGGCAACGGCACGCCGACGCACCTCGCCGCCGAAATGTTCAAAAGCATGGCAGGGGTGAACCTGGTGCACGTCCCGTACAAGGGTGGCGCGCCTGCGGCGGTCGATCTCCTCGCGGGTCAGGTTCAGCTCTCGTTCATCAGCGCGCCCGCGGTGATGCCGCACGTGAAGTCAGGGCGTTTGCGTGCGCTCGCGGTCACCAACGCGAAACGCTCGCAGCTGCTGCCGGGCCTGCCGACGGTCGCCGAGTCGGGATTGCCCGGCTACGAATCGGAAGGCTGGCACGGCCTGTGCGGCCCTGCGCGCCTGCCTGCGGCGATCGCCGACATCCTTTATCGCGAAATCGCTGCGGCATTGCGCATTCCCGACGTCGCTTCATTGCTCGCGAATGGCGGAGCGGAGCCCGTCGGCATGCCGCCGGCAGCTTTTGTCACGCTCATCCGCAACGATATTGCCCGCTGGGCCAAGGTCATCAAGACGACTCACATCAAGCCTGATTAGGTCGCCGCTGCCAACGCACGCCGCGCCGACTCGCGTTAAAATATCCGCTTCACCCCCGCCCGTTTTCCGCAGACCCACGAGAGGACAATCAACGATGCAAAGCCTGCTGAAAGAATCGCCGCTCGGCGTGTACGTCGAGCATTGCAAGAAAGGCGAACTCGCCTATCAAGTGTGCACCGACGACAATACAGCGGTGTTCTACCCGCGCGCCGTTGCGCCGAAGACCGGCAGCCACAATCTCGAATGGCGCGTCTCGAAAGGGCTCGGCACCGTGTATTCGACCACTGTCGTCCACGCCGCCAAAGACCAGCCGCCGCATAACGTCGCGCTGATCGACATCGACGAGGGCTTTCGCATGATGAGCCGCGTCGAGGGCATCGATCCGATGCAGGTCAAGATCGGCATGCGCGTCAAAGTCAAGATCAACCAGGGCGATGAAAAACAGCTCCCCTATCCCGTGTTCACGCCGGCGGAGGGCGCAAAATGAGCGGCCGTAAACGCGGTAGTGTCGCAGTCGTCGGCGCGGCGGAGTCCGATCTCGGCCTCGTCGCCCCCCACACGAGCCCGGTCGACCTGATGGCGCAGGCCACCATGCGCGCGCTCGACGATGCCGGACTGAAACTGTCCGACGTCGACAGTCTGTTCGTCGCGGCCACCCAGGTCCGCATGGGACCGATGGCGCTCGCCGAATATCTGCGCATCAAGCCCAAATATTTCGACGGCACGATCATCGGCGGCTCGTCGTTCATGTCGCACGTCACGCATGCGCAGGCTGCGATCGAAGCGGGCCTGTGCGAAGTCGCGGTCATCGCGTACGGCAGCACGCAGCGCTCGGTCAGCCGCGCCGCGGCGAGCCCGCGCGAATACAATCACTACGAGTCGCCGTACAAGCCGATCCTGCCGATCAGCGCATACGCGCTGGCTGCCGCCCGCCACATGCATCAGTTCGGCACGACGCGCGAGCATCTGGCCGAAGTCGCGGTGTCGGCGCGCAAATGGGCGCTGCTCAATCCCGTCGCATGGGAAAAAGAGCCGCTGAGCATCGAGCAGGTTTTGAAAGCCCGCATGGTGAGCTACCCGTTCACGGTGCGTGACTGCTGCCTCGTCGTCGACGGCGGCGGCGCGATCGTCATCACGTCTGCTGCGCGCGCGAAGACGCTCAAGAAAAAACCCGTCTACGTGCTCGGCACGGGCGACTCGCTGAGCCACGCCACGATCTCGAACATGCCGGACCTCACCGTCACCGCGGCAGCCGATTCGGGCGCGCAGGCGTACAAGATGGCCGGCATCAAGCCATCCGACGTCAAGATGCTGTCGCTCTACGATGCGTTCACGATCACGCCGGTGCTGTTCGTCGAAGACCTCGGCTTCTGCCCCAAAGGCGAAGGCGGACGCTTCTTCGAAGGCGGCGCCACCGCGCCCGGCGGCAGCAGGATTCCGGTCAACACCAGCGGCGGCGGACTTTCGTATTGCCACCCCGGCATGTACGGCCTGCTCGTGATGATAGAAGCGATCCGCCAGGTGCGCGGCGAATGCGGCAAGCGCCAGGTCAAGGACTGCGACGTCGCTCTAGCGCACGGCAATGGTGGAGTTCTGTCGAGCCAGTGCACTGTAATATTCGGTTCGGAAGCAACACTGTAAGCCGTGCGACGCACGCCTTTGCCGTCGCATCCCGCAAGCGGGCCCCTGCTTCGCGCTCCGGCGTGCACGGCAATGGCGGCGTACTGTCCAGCCAATGCACCGTTATCTTCGGGTCGGAAGCAGCGCTGTAAAGAAAGCACGCGTGGCGACTAATGAGCGTAAACCGGCGGTGGCGTGGGAATTTCCAGCTTCCCGTCCGGTCTTAACGCTACAGGAGGACATGTCATGGAAAGACGCACATTCTGGAAAGCACTCGCGGGCATTCCGGTCGCCCTCGGACTCGCACCGGCGCGCGGCTGCGGAGCCGGTCGGATCGATGAAGCAGGTCGAGGACATGCAGAAAAACTGGAAGATGCTGCTGGCCGACGGCGCCAAAATTCCATCCCCCAGCGAGCCGGTCAAGCTCACCAAGGACGAATGGAAGAAGCGCCTCAACGGGCTGGCTTACGACGTGCTGCGCGAGGAAGGCACGGAGCGGCCGGGCTCGAGCCCGCTCAACGGGGAGAAGCGCCAGGGCGTGTTCGTCTGCGCGGGCTGCGACCTGCCGGTATTCACCTCGGCGATGAAATTCGAGAGCGGCACCGGCTGGCCGAGTTTCTTCACGACGATTCCGGGCGTGTTCGGCACCAGCACCGATCACAAGATTCTTTATCCGCGCACGGAATATCACTGCATCCGCTGCGGCGGGCATCATGGCCACGTGTTCGACGACGGCCCGCCGCCGACCGGCAAGCGCTACTGCAACAACGGCGTCGCGCTGAAATTCATTCCAAAAACCGGCAAGGCGTAACGCGTCGGCTCGCGCTTTGAGGAATTCCTTCACGCCGGCCGCAGCCGGCGTGAAGAACCTGTTCCAGATTCGCAACACTCCGACACCGATTACGCCGTTCGGCGCACGCCGGCATTTTCTTTTTCCATTTGCTGCTGATATGCTTCTGTTTCATGTCCAGTGCCGACATTGAGGCTTGCCAATTTCGCCGACGCCCAGTCGATTGCACTGATGTCGCGCGAGCTGATCGAAACAGGACTTTCCGGCTGGTCGTGGGATCCCAAGCGCGTCGCGCGCTCCATCCAGGCGAAGGACACGACGGTCGTAATCGCCGCGGTCCGCAACCATCTGACCGGTTTTGCGATCATGAATTTCGGCGACGAGCAGGCGCACCTGAGTTTGCTCGCGGTGACGCCCTCCTACCAGCGCTGCGGCATCGGACGGCTGTTAATGACGTGGCTCGAAGAATCGGCGCTGATCGCCGGCATCACAACCTTCAATCTCGAGTTGCGCGCGACGAATTTTGCCGCGCGCGATTTCTACCGCGCGCTCGGCTTCAATGAGGCCGCCTATATACCCGGCTACTATCACGGCATCGAAACGGCGCTCCGGATGTCGCGCGACATCCGGCGTCAGATTCCTGACCGTATCAGTTAAGTCGTTACGCGCAGCTCGCCGCGACGGCGCACGCCGGAATGCGGATCAATCCGCCACCACGCCGGCCTGCTTGATCACCACCGCCCATTTGCGGACTTCCGACGCAATATAGCTGCGGAACTCCGCGGGCGAATTGCTGGCCGCTTCGAGCCCCTGCACGGCGAGGCGCTCGCGAATATCCGGCGACTGCAGGAGCGCGGCGATCTGCCGGTTCAGTTGCGCGATTATCGCCGGCGGCGTGCCCGCCGGCGCGACGATACCCATCCAGACCGAAACGTCGTAGCCGCGCAGGCCCGGCTTCGCTGATGGCCGGCAGATCTCGGGCAGCGCCGCCGCTCGCTTCAGGCTCGTGACGCCCAGCGCGCGCAGGCGTGCCTGGCGGATATGCGGCAGCGCCGACACCAGGCTCGCGAACATGATCTGCGTCTGCCCGCCCAGCAGGTCGGTGAGCGCCTGCGGGCTGCCCTTATAGGGCACGTGGACGAGGTCGACGCCCGCCATCGACTTGAAAAGCTCGGCGGCGAGATGCGGCGAAGTGCCGCTGCCGGCCGACGCGTAATTGATCTGGCCCGGCTTCGCTTTCGCCAGCGCAATCAGCGCCTGCGTCGTGGCCGCGGGCACGCTCGGGTGCGCAACCAGCACGTTGGCGCTCGTATTGACGAGCGTGATCGGCGCGAAACTTTGCACCGGATCGTAGTTCACTTTCTTGTACAGGCTCGGCGCCATCGCGAACGTGCTGATATTGCCGAGCAGCAGCGTATAGCCGTCGGGCGCTGCCTTGGCGGCGAGCTCGCATGCAATCGTGCCGCCCGCGCCGGGCCGGTTGTCGACCACCGCAGCCTGGCCCCACAAGTCCGTGAGCGGCACGCCCAGCATGCGCGCGACGATGTCCACGCCGGCGCCCGCGGGGAACGGCACGAGGATGCGCACCGGCCGGTTCGGATAGCGATTGCGCGCTCGATCCGGACGCCGCCGCGGCCAGTGTTGCCGCAGCCGCAAGCGCGAACGCGCGCTTGATCATTTCGCCAGGCCCAGTTCGCCGAGGATGGCCTTGTATTCGGTGTATTCCGCCTCGAGAAACTGCCTGGTTTCGCGGCTCGCGCGGTAATCGCCCTCGAGCTGGTGATCCACGAGATATTTTTTCCACTCGTCGCTCGCGGCGAGCTTCGCGAGTTCGGCGTCCCAGAACGCGATTTGCGCGGGCGACATGCCTTTCGGCCCGATCACGCCGCGCCAGAACGCGGCGACGACGTTGCTGCCCTGCTCCTTCCACGTCGGCACCGCGGCATACAGCTGCCGCGAGCCGCCGCGGCGCCGCGACCGCGAGCGCGCGCATCTGCCCGCCTTCGATCTGCGGCAGCGGCCCGGATGCATTCGACACCATCACGTCGAGATGCCCGCCGAGCACGCCGGTCATCGCCTGCGGTGACGCGGTAAACACGGCCACTTTCAGCTTGCGCACGTCGACGCCCGCCGGCCGCGCGATTTGCGCGATCGCGATGTGGCTCGGGTTGCCGAGCGTCGTGGCGAGCCCGAAGCTCAGCGACGCGGGGTCCTTTTTCAGCCGCTCGACCAGATCGCGCCCCGTTTTGAGCGGCGAATCGGCGCGCACGACGAACACCACGTATTCGGAGAGCATCTGCGCGAGCGGCGTCACGTCGTTGTGATTGAGCGGATTGCTGCCGGTGATCGAATTCGTGAGCAGCGTCGGCGAAGTCACCGCCAGATAATGCGCGTCGCCGGGATGCGTGTTCAGATAAGTCCACGCAACCGCGCTGCCGGCGCCGGGACGATTGACGACCGTCGACGGCACGGGGAGCGCGCGTTTTTCCTGCCATACCTTCTGCATCGCGCGCGCCATGATGTCGAGCGCGCCGCCGGCGGCGACGCCGGAAATGATTTCGACCGGCTTCTCGGGGCGCCAGTCTGCGGCGCTGGCGCCGGATGCGCAGACGATGGACGCGACCAGTGCGATCGAACGTACGAGCCAGCTCACCTTTCAGCGGCCGTTACCAGCCAAGCGCATACGCCGGCCGCCGCGGGTCGGCGCCGCCTTCGAGCATGCCGGTCTGTGGATTCACCCGTATCGTGCATACAGCGCCCGCGCGCCATTCGACGTCCGGCCACCATTTGACGTCGTGGCCGAGTGCCGCGAGCTCATCGCCGGTCGCTGCGGGTATGCGGCTCTCGAGATTGAGCCGGCCCGGATGGTATGCGTGCGGCGACGACGAAGATGGAAAACTGTACGTCGCGAAGCGCGGCGCTTCGATCGCGCTCTGCACGTCCATGCCGAACGCGTTGACGTTGAGAAAAACCTGCAGCATCGCCTGCGGCTGGATGTCGTTGCCCGGCGAGCCGAACGGCATATAGGCCTTGCCGTTGCACAATGCGAGCGCGGGACTCGGCGTCAGCCGCGGGCGCTTGCCCGGCGCGACCGCCGCGGGATGTCGCGGGATCGCACCACGACTGCGAGCCGCGCGACGATGGGCAGAGACCCGTGCCGGGAATGACCGGCGTCGACGATGAGCCGTCGCTGGGCGTCGCCGAGAATGCATTGCCGTGCCGGTCGATTGCGCACACGTACGACGTATCGGCGAGCGGCGCGGGCTCACCCCGGGCCGCGCGCGGCAATTTCTGCGGCGGCGCAGCGCTGCCGGTGTCGCCGGCCTCAGGCATGCCCGGCGCCGCCTTGCGCGGATCGATCATTTTTCGCCGGGCGTCGGCGTAATCGGCTCGAGAGCAGCGTCGCTATCGGCACGTCGACGAATTTCGGATCGCCGTAATAGCGCTGGCGATCGGCGAACGCGAGCTTCAGCGTTTCGGTCAGGACGTGGATGTATTGCGGCGAATTGTGCCCGAGCTTCTGCACATCGATGCCCGACGAGGATATTGAGCGCCTGCGCGAGCACCGGCCCCTGGCACCACGGCCCGCACGTGTAGAGGTCGACGTCGGCGTAGCGCGTCTTCTGCGGCTCCTCGAAGCTCACGCGATAGTCGGCCAGGTCCTGCATGGTGACCCAGCCGCCGTTTTCGCGGTGATATTTGGCAATCAGCGACGCGATATCGCCTTTATAGAATGCATCGCGCGCGGCGTGCAGGCCCGCGATCCGTCCCTTGCCGGCCTGCGCCGCTTCCTGATCCACCATGTATTGAATCGTGCGTCCCAGGTCGCTCTGCACGAAGAGGTCGCCGACCGCGGGCGGCTTGCCGTTCGGCAAAAAGACTTCCGCGCTCGACGGCCAGCGTCGATACGATTCCTGCGTGCTCTTCGATATATTCGGCCATGAACCAGTGCATCGCGAACCCGTCGCGCGCGAACCGGATGGCCGCCGCGGCCACTTCGCCAAAACTCAGCGTGCCGTATTTTTCGAGCGCGGTGATCCATGCGTACGGCGCGGCCGGCATCACCGTGCGCAAAATTCCCGGCGGCATCTTGCCGCCGTATTGCTGGTTGAACACGTCGATGGACGCCGCGCGCGGCCACGTGCCGAGGCCGTCGATGTTGACGACCGTGCGCTGCTTTGCGAGGTAAATCAGCATCGGCGCGACGCCGGCGAAATTGACGCGATCGGTCTGCAGCACGCCGACCGCGATACCCGCCGCAACGCCTGCATCGATGGCATTGCCGCCTGCTTCAAGAATCGCAAATCCCGCGTGCGCGGCGGCATGGTGGCCGGCAGCGATCATGTGACGGGTGCCGGTAATGACGGGACGGTAGGCGGACATGGATGGCCTCGCAATGGTCTGGGAAGCGCCGGCCGAATGTGCCGGACTTACCCGCAAAATATAGCAGGATCAGTGAATGATGAACCGCCGTCGACGACCAGGTTGCTGCCGTGGATGAAAGTAGCCTCGGTCGACGCGAGGAACAAAATCGGCCGCCGCGATTTCTTCAGGTTTGCCCCAGCGCTCGACCGGCACCTGCGAGGCGCGCAGTTCCCGGTGGCCGGGCTCGCGCTCCATGTGCGCGCGCGTAAATTCGGTTTCGATCGGGCCCGGGCTCACGGCATTGACCGTGATGTTGTCCTTCGCGAGCTCGAACGCCATCGCCTTGGTCAGGTAAATCAGCGCCGCCTTCGACACGCCGTAGAGCGCTGAATTGGCCGCAGCGACGATGCCGTTCTGGCTCGCAATCGTGATGATGCGGCCGCCGCCGTTCGCGCGCATCGACGGCACCACCGCCTGGCTCGCGAGAAACGGCGCGCGCAGGTTGACCGCGATCAGCTGATCGAAGTCCGCGGCCGAGTATTCGCCGAACGGATGCCGGATGCGGATGCCCGCGTTGTTGACGAGGATGTCGATGCGGCCGAGGCTCGCGATGGCCGCCTCTGTCATGTGCTGCACGTCGTCCGCGTTGCCAAGATCGAACAGCCCGAATTCCGCGCGGCAGAACGCATTATGCGAGCGGCACTCGGCAGCGACCGCCGACAATTCTTCGCGCGTCCCGTCGGCGGCGAGATAAACCGCGGCGCCGGCCTTCGCGAGCGCGAGCGCAATCGCGCGCCCGATTCCGCGCGAAGCGCCGGTCACCAGCGCCACCTTCCCCGTCAGTGAACTCATAGCCACTCCCCGATGTATTGCCCGTTATGAGCCGGTTGCCTGCTGCAACGCCCACGCCACATGCTCGCGCACGAGCGCCGATGCGTCGTCGCTGCGCGCGCGCAGCCCATCAACGATGCGCCTCGCGTCGGCCGCGGCCGGCGGCAGTTCGCGCAGCGCGTTGCCCATGCCCACGGCGAGATTGCGCAGCCAGCGCGCATAGCCGATGCGGTGAATAGCGCTGCCGAGCAGCCGCGCGTGAAATTCGTCCTCGCTCCACGCGAACAACTCCACGAGTTTGACATTATCGAGGCCATTGCGCACGGCGAAATCGGCTTCGCCGCTGGTCTGCGCAAATTGGTTCCACGGGCAGACGAGCTGGCAATCGTCGCAGCCGTAAACGCGGTTGCCGATCAGCGGCCGCAGTTCGACCGGGATGCTGCCGTGATGCTCGATGGTCAGATAGGAAATGCAGCGGCGCGCGTCGAGCCGATAGGGAGCCACGATCGCGCGCGTCGGGCAGATGTCGATGCATTTTTCGCACTTGCCGCAATGATTCGCGCCCGGCACATCGACGGGCAACGGCAGGTCGGTGTAGATCTCGCCGAGAAAGAAGTACGAGCCCGCCTCGCGCGTCAACAGCAGCGTGTGCTTGCCGCGCCAGCCCAAGCCGGCCTTCGCGGCCAGCTCGACTTCCATGACCGGCGCGCTGTCGGTAAACACGCGATGACTGAAGCGGCCGATCGCAGCTTCGACCCGCTCCGCTAACTGCTGCAAGCGCCGCCGCAGCACTTTGTGATAATCGCGGCCCAGCGCGTAGCGCGACACATACGCGCGCTCGGGCGAATTGATCACGGACCAGCTTTCTGCTGCCGCCGCCGGCAGATAATTCATGCGCGCCGCGATTACGCGCAAAGTGCCGGGCACCAGTTCGCCGGGACGCGAGCGTTTGACGCCATGCTTTGCCATATAATCCATGTCGCCATGGAAACCGGCGTTCAACCACTCGAGCAGGCGCGGTTCGGCCTGGCTCAAGTCCACGTCGGCGATGCCGATGTGTTGAAACCCGAGCTCAACGCCCCATGCGCGGATCTGCTGCGCAAGTTCTGCGAGTCCGGCGGGCGCGGCTAATTGTTCGCTCTGCATGACTTCGCATCATAATCGGCCATGCAATTGACACGCCATCTCCCGGCCGAAGCTGACACGCTGGCACTCGGCGCGGCCGTAGCGGCCGGATTGCGTCCCGGCATGGTCATTTACCTGCGCGGCGACCTCGGGGCAGGCAAAACCACGCTTGCCCGCGGCATTCTGCAGGCGCTCGGCGTCACCGAACGCATAAAAAGCCCGACTTATACGCTGGTTGAACCTTATAACATTTCTAGTTTATACTTGTATCACTTTGATTTTTATCGGCTCCGGCATCCGGACGAATGGGTCGATGCAGGTTTCCGCGACTACTTCAGCAGCGGCGCGGTGTGCCTCGTCGAATGGCCGGACAAAGCCGGCGCGCAATTGCCGGCGGCCGATATGACAATCGATTTGGCGACAGCAGGCGACGCACGCAAGGCAACGCTCAGCGCGGACACGGAGGCAGGCATAAATTGTTTGAGGCGACTGCAAACCTGACACCGCACTTCGCCACGGCGACCGCATCCGCGGACCATCGCCGGCTTTTGCCTGTTCTGCTCAAACTTCTGTTCTGCATTGCGCTGCTCGGCGCGCAGGCGATTTACGCTGCAACCACGGTCAAGTCCGTGCGCGTGTGGCCCGCGCAGGACTATACGCGCATCACCATCGAAGCCGCGACGCCGATCACGCACGAATTGCTGTTGCTGAAGAACCCCGAGCGGCTCGCGCTCGATCTGCAGGACGTCGAGATAACGCCGGCGCTGCAGGAACTCGGTGGACAAAATCGGCGCCAACGACCCGTACGTCAAAGCGGTGCGCATGGCGCGTTTCAAGCCTGGTGTCTTGCGCCTGGTATTCGATCTCAAGACCGAAGCGAAGCCCGAAGTCTTCACGTTGAAGCCGATCGCGGAATACGGCAACCGGCTCGTGCTCGACATCTATCCCGCGCAGGCCGTTGATCCCCTGCTCGCGCTGCTCGAAAAATCGCAGTCGGCGGCAGCGGCGCCCTTGCCCCAGCCCGCCGCGACGGTCGAGCAGAAAACCGCCGAGACAGGCATCGTCAGGACCACGATCGATCCGGCGCCGAAAGCGCGCGCGACGAGACCCGACAGCCAGCGGCTGATCATCGTCGCAATCGATGCGGGCCACGGCGGCGAGGATCCGGGCGCGCGCGGCCGCAGCGGCGCGCAGGAAAAGGACGTGACGCTCGCGATTGCGCGCAAGCTGAAAGACATGCTGGACCGCGAGCCGAACATGCGCGGCGTGCTCACGCGCGACGGCGACTACTTCATTCCGCTGCATCACCGCGTCGAAAAAGCACGCAAGGTATACGCGGACCTGTTCGTGTCGGTGCATGCCGATGCATTCATCAAGCCGCATGCGCGCGGCTCGTCCGTGTTCGCATTGTCGGAGCGCGGCGCGACGAGCTCCGCCGCCAAATGGCTCGCCAAAAAAGAGAACGACGCCGACCTGATCGGCGGGGTCAATCTCGACGTGCAGGACCCGTATCTGAAAATGACGCTGGCCGACCTGTCGTTCACCGCGCAGATCAACGACAGCCTGAAGCTCGCGCGCGCCGTGCTGTCCGAGCTCGGCGAGATCAACACGCTGCACAAGGCGGAAGTCGAGCAGGCGGGTTTCGCCGTGCTGAAAGCGCCGGACATTCCGTCGATCCTCGTCGAGACCGCATTCATCAGTAACCCGGACGAAGAAAGAAAACTCAAAAGCAGCGCGTACCAGGAGCAGATGGCGGAAGCCATCGTTGCCGGCATCCGCCGCTACTTCGCGCAGAATCCGCCGCTCGCCCGCGCGCGTGTGGCCCGAAACCCGTGACGCGCTCACGGCTTTCGCGCTAACATCCCGCAACCTTTTTCCGTTTCGAGTGTATGCGGCGATTCCTCCTGCCGGTCGCCGTCTGCGCGGCCCTCACCACAGCGACTGCAGCCGGCGCCGCCGAACGCTATCCCGCGAGGCCGGTGCGCATGGTCGTGCCCTACGCGCCCGGCGGCGGCTCCGACACCATCGGCCGCATGGTCGGCCTCAAGCTCGGCGAAGCGCTGGGCGAATCCTTCGTCATCGACAACCGGCCGGGCGCCGCAAGCATGGTCGCAACCGAGATCGTCGCAAAGTCGCTGCCCGACGGCTACACGCTGATCCTCGCCGACGTGCCGCACACGATCAACGTCTCGACTTATGCGCACCCGACCTACGATGCGATCAAGGATTTCGCGCCGGTGATGCTGGTGGGCACGGCGCCGCAGATCATGGTCGCCAATCCTTCGTTCGCGTACAGCTCGCTCAAGGAACTTCTTGCATTGCCGCGCGCGCAAACCGAAAAGATCGCGATGGGCACGAGCGGCACCGGCAGCTCGCCCCACATGACCTACGAGCTGCTGCGGCTGCGTACGGGGCTCACCCTGAATCACATTCCGTATAAAGGCGGCGGCCCCGCCACTGCCGATGCGCTCGCCGGCCAGATCCCGCTCGCCTTCAACGCCGCACCTGCCTCGATGACTTATTTGCGCGCGAACCGGTTGAAGGGCCTCGGTATCACCAGCGCGAAACGGCATCCGCTGGTGCCCAACGTACCGACGTTCATCGAAGCGGGAGTGCCGGATTTCACCGTTGCCCACTGGTATGGTGTGCTCGCGCCTGCCGGCACGCCGCCCGCCATCATCAAAACATTGCATGCGGAAATTCTGAAATCGCTGCAGTTGCCCGACGTGAAAGAACGCTTTGGCGCGCTTGCCATCGACACCGCTGCCATCGGCCCGCAGGAATTCGCGAAGATCATCGAGGCCGACGTGAAGCGCTGGCGCGAAGTCGTCACCAAATCCGGTCTGCGCATCGAATAGAGACGCCAATGAAATACGTTACCCATATCGAATCGAGCACCGGCCGCAGCGTGGCCGTGGATAAACCCTGCACTGCGCTTCCCGGCGAAATGCTTGAAGTGCGCTACGACCTGGAACGCATCAAACGCGAAGTGTCGCCGCGCGACATCGCCGCCGGCCCGGCGAATCTGTGGCGTTATGCGCCGCTGCTGCCCGTGGCCGATCCACGCGCCGCCGTTTCGCTCGGGGAAGGGTATACGCCGCTGCTCGACACACCGCGGCTCGCGCGCGCGCTGGGACTGCAAAATCTTGTGGTCAAGGACGAAGGCCGCAATCCGAGCGGGACTTTCAAGGATCGCGGCGCGAGCGTCGCGATCTCACGCTACGTCGAGCTCGGCGTGAAAACCGTCGCGCACAACAGCTCCGGCAACGCCGGCGGCTCGTGGAGTCTGTACGCAGCGCGCGCGGGAATCACGTGCGTCAATCTGCTGCCGACCGACGTGCAGCCGTCGAGCCTGCAGCACTGCCGCGCGAGCGGGCAGCCCGCGTTCCTGGTGGAAAACTGGCATGAGGCCGGCCGCATGGTGGCCGAAGCCTGCGAGCGCAACGGCTGGCTTAACATCTGCACGCTGAGAGAACCCTACCGGCTCGAAGGCAAGAAAACGATGGGGCTCGAAATCGCCGAGCAGCTCGGCTGGAAAATGCCAACGGCGATTTTTTATCCGATGGGCGGCGGGCTCGGCGCCATCGCGATATACAAAGCGTTTGAGGAACTGCTTAAGCTCGGCTGGATCGCGGGCACGCTGCCGCGCCTTTACGTCACCCAGTTCGAAGGCTGCGCACCGGTGGTCAAAGCCTTCGATGAAGGCAAGGATGCGTGCACGGCGTGGGGCAAGATCGACATCCCGCCCGGCGGCCTGCGCTCGCCCAATCCTCCGGGTGGCCGTGCCGTGCTGGCATTGATGCGTAAGCACGGCGGCGCGGCGATTTCCGTGTCGACGCCCGACGCGTTTGCCGCTGTCGACCAACTCGCGCGCGACGAAGGCATATTCGCGTGTCCCGAAAGCGCAACGACACTGGCCGGGCTGAAAAAAGCGATCGCGAAAGATCTGGTCCGGCCTGACGATCAGGTCATCATTGTCAATACCGGTTCGGGGCTAAAGTCGATCCCCGCGCTCGAGCCGGCGCGCTTTCCGGTCATTACCTCAAGCGCCGCGATACACGCATGATCTTTCTTCATAAGCACGACGCAATTTCACAGCTGGTTCAACCGGGGAAACGCATGAAACTTGCTCTGCACTGCACGGCCACCGCCTTGACGCTCATCGCATCGATCGCGGGTACGGCGTACGCGGCGGAACAGTATCCGACCAAGTCGGTCCGCTTCATCGTGCCCTACCCGCCCGGCGGCGGCTCCGACATCACGGGACGAGCGATCGGCGTGAAGCTCAACGAATCCTTAGGCCAGACGTTCGTGATCGACAACCGTCCCGGCGCAACGGGCCTGATCGGCACCCAGCTCGCCGCGCGCGCGCCGGCCGACGGCTATACGCTGCTGCTCGCCGATGCGCCGCACACGATCAACGCGCTCGTCTATTCGAAGCCACCGTACGATGCGATAAAGGACTTCGCCCCTCTCAACCTGCTCGCGACCTCGCCGCAGGCGCTGCTTGCCCACCCGACGTTCAGCGTCGGCAGCTTCAAAGAACTGCTCGCGATGCCGCGCGCGCAAACCGAAAAGCTCGCGATGGGCTCGAGCGGGCTCGCCAGCGGGCCGCACATGCTCTACGAATGGCTGAGGATCAAGACCGGGCTCGTCCTCAATCACGTGCCGTATAAAGGCGGCGGACCGTCGTTGAGCGACGCGGTCGCGGGACAAATTCCACTCGTGATGAACGCGGTGCCGGCCTCCATGCCGTTCATCAAGAGCAATCGTCTGAAGCCGCTCGCGATTTCCAGCGCCGAGCGCCACCCGCTGCTGCCGGGCATTGCGACTTTCCAGGAATCCGGCGTCAAGGATTTCGTCTCGTTCCAGTGGTATGGCGTATTCGCGCCCGCCGGCACGCCGCCCGCGATCGTCGCGATGCTCAACCGCGAAATCAACAAGGCGCTGAACACACCGGAAATCAAGGAGCGCTTTATCTCGCTGACGCTCGACCCCACGCCGGGCAAACCCGAGGCCTTCCTGAAATTCCTGCAGGATGAAGACGCGCGCTGGCGCGACGTGCAGAAACAGGTCCACGTGCGGCTCGACTGAGCCGAGTTTTAAACCTTTGCTTTTAGTTCGGCTGCGATAGCACCAAACTGTTCGAGCGCAGTTTGCAAGTCGTCGGTGATTTCCTGCGCGAGAATGTCGGGTTCGGGCAGATCGTCTGAATCCTCGAGGCTCTTGTCCTTGAGCCAGAAGATGTCGAGGTTCAACTTGTCGCGCTTCAGGATCTCGTCGTAGCTGAAGCTGCGCCAACGTCCTTCCGAGTTCTGTTCGCTCCATGTTGGCTTGCGCTCGTGCCGGTTTTTGGGGTTGTAGCAGTCGACGAACTCGTCCAGGTCTGACCGCTTCAGTGGGTTGGTCTTCAGCGTGAAGTGCATGTTCGTGCGCAGGTCGTAGACCCACAATCTGCTCGTCCACGCCGCTTCCTGCGCGGGCTTCGCGTCGAAGAACAGCACGTTCGCCTTGACGCCCTGCGCGTAGAAGATGCCGGTCGGCAGGCGCAGCAGCGTGTGCACGTCGCATCCCTTGAGCAGGTTGCGCCGCACGGTCTCGCCCGCGCCGCCCTCGAACAGCACGTTGTCCGGCACGACGATCGCGCAACGACCGTTCATCTTGAGCAGCGTCTTGATGTGCTGCAGAAAGTTGAGCTGCTTGTTCTTGGTCGTGGTCCAGAAGTCCTGCCGCTCGTAGGCGGTGTCTTCCTTCTCCAGATCGCCTTCCTCGTTGACGATGGCGATGCTGCTCTTCTTGCCGAACGGCGGATTGGTCAGCACCATGCTGAAGCGCTCGCCTGGATCGCCGGCGAGGCTGTCCACGCCGGAGTGGATCGGGCACGGGTCGGCGTCGATGCCGTGCAGGTAAAGATTCATGATGCACAGTCGGGCGGTGTTAGGCACCAGTTCCCAGCCGCGCACGAAATTCTGGCGCAGATGCTTTTTCTGGTCGGTGTCGAGCTTGGCGCCGAAGTGCTTCGATACGTAATCGTGCGCCGCAAGCAGAAAGCCGCCGGTGCCGCACGCTGGATCGCAGACCGTGTCGCCGGGCGGCGGCTGCATAACGTCCACGATGGCCTTGATGAGTTCGCGCGGCGTGAAGTACTGGCCCGCGCCCTTCGGCGACTCGGCGGCGCTCTTCGAGAGCAGCCCTTCGTAGATGTCGCCCTTGACGTCGGCTTCCATCGACGTCCATTGCTCGGGCTCGATCAAATCCACGATTAGCCGCTTTAGCGTCGCCGGATTCTGGATGTCCGGCTTCGCCTTCTTGAAAATCTCGCCGAGCATGCCGGGCTGCCGGCCGAGTTCTTCGAGGATGTGCCGGTAGTGGACCTCCAGCGCGTCGCCGTCCTGCGCGAGCAGGCTCGCCCAGCCCATCTTCGGCGGGCACGATGGGCTTGCGGTTGTACGGCGCCTTGCGTCTGCTCGTCGGCCATCTTGAGGAACAGCAGGAAAGTGATCTGCTCCGTATAGGCCATGTACGACAGCCCGTCGTCGCGCAGCACGTGCGCGAAGTTCCAGGCTTTGTTGACGATCTGCTGGGAGGCGTTGCTCATAGAGCGGTTATTGCCCTTATATGTTCATGATCGGCGTCATGCTGCTGCCGGTGATCATCGGTGTCGGGCGCAACTTTAGCGGATAATGGGAATTAACGCCGCGTAATTGCCGCCAACCAGCATCTTTCAATGTTCTTAGGAACATCTAAAAACTTCCGGAAACCCGGCGCCTCCCCTTTTGAGATCGCTCTAGAATGCCTGGAATAACAAAGTTTTTACACGTGGCAATAACATAGTTATACTACAAGCCGAAAACAAAGTTATTCAACAGGGATGGCGGATGGCAAAACCCAACCTCAGGCTGGCGGAATCGCTCAAAGTCCTGCGCCGTTTCCAGGACAAGCATGGCGGGGTGGTCGAATCGCCCGATCTGACCGAGACGCACCGCGCCCGGCTGGTGGAAGCCGGCTTCCTGCGCCCGGTCATCAAGGGATGGTACATCTGCGCCAACCCGGCCGACAAGCCCGGCGACACCACGGCGTGGTTTGCCTCGTACTGGTCATTTCTCTCCGGCTATCTCGGCAAACGTTTTGGCAAACGCTATTGCCTCAACGCCGAGGTTTCACTTGCACTGCACACCGGCAGCACCACCGTACCCAGGCAAGTCACGGTCGTTACGAGGGAAGGCGGCGTGTCCAAAATCGACTTGCCGCACGGTACGTCGATCATGCTTTACGCGGATCCGAAAAACGTCCCGGGCAACCGCATCGAACTCAAGGGGCTGCAGGTGCAACCGTTGCCGGAAGCGCTATGTCGCGCCGCTCCGAATTTTTTTCGCAGTTCCCCGCGTGAAGCCGAGATCGCGCTCGCCATGGTTCGCGATCCCGGCGAATTACTGACTTTTCTGCTGTCCGGCGAAGGTTACCCTGCGGCCGCCGGCCGGTTGGCAGGCGCCTACCGCTTCCTCGGCAAGCCTGAATTCGCCGAGCGCCTCGCGACGACCATGAAGCGCGCTGGTTACGACATCCGGGAAATCCAATCCGTTCGAAATGCCAGCGCCCACCCTTGCGCCCGGCGCGCGCGAGCGCTCGCCTTACGTCTTACGCCTGCGCTCGATGTGGGAAAGCTGGCGCGGTGACGTCATCAAATCGTTTCCGCATGCGCCGGGACTGCCACGCGCGACGCAAAAGTATCTCGCCAACGTGACTGAACGATATGCTGCCGATGCCTACAACTCGCTTTCCATCGAGGGGTATCAGGTCACCGAGGAGTTGATACGACGCGTGGCCCGCGGTACCTGGAATCCGGAAGCTCGACGCGGCCGACGGCAAAGATCGCGATGCGCTGGCGGCGCGCGGCTATTACCTCGCATTCAACCGCGTCAAAGCATCGATCCAGCGCATCCTCGAAGGCAAATCCGCCGGCGAAGTCGCGCGCGGCGACCATCACGAATGGTACGGCGAGCTTTTCGCGCCCGCAGTGACTGCCGGCATCGTCCAAAGCCATCAACTCGCGGGCTACCGTTCCGGCCCGATCTATATCCGTAATTCAATGCACACGCCATTGCCGCGTGAAGCGCTGTTGGATGCCATGGAGACTTTGTTCGATCTGCTCACGCATGAACCACATGCCGCAGTGCGTGCGGTGCTCGGCCATCACTTGTTCGTCTTCATCCATCCATATTTCGACGGCAATGGCCGCATCGGACGCTTCCTGATGAATGCGATGATGGCCTCGGGCGGCTATCCATGGACCGTTATTAGGCTCAAACAGCGCGCACCGTATATGGCGGCACTCGAAGCCGCGAGTGTGGGCGGCGACATCAAGCCGCTGGCGAAATTCATTGCGAAGGAAATGCGCGCCGGCACCCCTCGCGGGGGCACCCGACGCAATTCAAAACAATAAGTCCGGATATACCAAGCTGGTATAAGAGTATTTCGCCTGATGTCACTACTGGAACAACAAGATCCTTATTTTTAACAACCCATAGGTTGTATTCGAATTCCAATATTACTACTTATAGGTTGTTGGAATTTGACACGAGTGGCTTGAATACGTGTTTTTTTACTCAACTGGATTGAGTAAATCGTCTTTTTTAAACCAGTCCCCCTTCAAACGCGCGCTTCAAGATGGCCTGGCGCAGGCGCGCGGTGCGTTCGAGCGAGCGTTTGATTTCGGTTTCGGCCTGCGCGATGTTGGAGAGCTTGGCTTCGACTTGGGCGACGATTTCGGCTTGTTCTTCAGTCGGAGGTAACGGACTTCCAAATCCATCGAGCTGACTGGTGAACATATGTTGAATTAAGCTGCCGGTATTGAGCGCCGTTAACAAAATTCCTGAATAGCTTGCTCTTAAACATAATCAACAGAAAACGCCGCATTGCCGCGTCAACTGGCAAAATTCGCGCCAGCCGTTGATTGAGCAGACATCGCTCTGCTGTGGACGTAAGACAAGTTCTCCCGAGAAACTCATCTTTTAATGATTGAGCCGTGAGATTCATGACTAACTCGTCTTCTCCCACCAGGTAATCAGGAAATTCCCGCAGCCATCGCTCCGGCAAACACTTGGTATTCCTTTCGGTCCATCCAACTGTTCCATCCACGTACAGATTTCCCGGCCTCAGGAGTTTTATTCCCGCATCGGTATATTCGGCGCTAGGAAATGCGCGCCCATTTTGAAAAAAAGCGATTTGATCTAACGACGCCCAACACCACCCCTCCGGCAATTCATTCATATCGCTGGAATCAGGCACGGTAGGTTCGGGATATTTGCCCTTCCAGTCTTTGGGCGGTGCTTTGCCGGCGTCAGCATATTTCTTGAGTTGCGCGGCTTCCCATTTTTTGCGGCGCTCCGCGAGAATGCGTTCGAGCAGCTTGACAGCGGGCTCGATGGCGATGGCTTTGGCTTTTCGTTCCGCGCGCCATTGTTCCGTCAGCCTGCCTTCGACTGCCGCTTTGAGCACCGCCGCGCGGTAGCGCTTAAGGTTGGCCTGCGCGCGCTTGAGCGCGGCAACGCCGGCGTCGAGGTCGGAGAAGAGTTCTTCGATTTTCTCAACGATTCTTCGTTGAGAATCATGCGAAGGGACAAGGAACGGAACTTCCGAAAATTTACTTTTATTGACAATCGAGATTGTCGTTGCTGACGCCAGCTTTTCCAATATTGGCTTAAACATCTGGCATTGATAAAAGCCGAATCTAGGAATTACGGTATCGTCGAATATTGCTGCATTAATTTGCTGATTAAAGGCAGATTCGCGAGTGGTCAATCCCGTCTTTCCAAGGTTTCCGATACACGAAACAAGAACCGCATTTTTGGGAACGATAGTTGTCTCGTCCCTTCCGCTATGACTTATTGTCTGTTCCGAATTGGCTATAGGACGATCGATTAAGTGTGGCGGTTTAATAAACGGAATATCTCCGCCATAAAACTTTGGAGTGGATGTTGGTGGTGTACAGCCCGGTCACAATTTTTGCGACGTCGCCAATCCGTCTTAAAGACCACCCATCCGGTAACGTTGAATCGGAGTTCACGCCGCCAATCTTTCATTCAATTCATCCAAAATCTTCGGTAGCTTATCGCCGAACAACTGATAGACCTTACCGAGCCCGCCCATCTGGTTGAACGGCACGTCTTCAAAATCCGCCTGCTCAATCGCGAGGCTTTGCGCGATGTGGTTCTTGATCGCAGCGAGCCACGCAGTTTGCTCGGCCGTGAACTGAACGCCCGCAGCCTTTTGCTCGACGAGCCACGCATTGTAGTTCTGCTCGACCTCGTCGCTTACCGGCAGCAGCGGCTCCTGCGGATGTATCGCGTGACGCACCAACGCGATCAGATCGACGAGGCTGGTGCCGCCCGCGCCTTTCACCTTATCCGGTTCGAGCGCTAATACATAACCCCACAGGCGCTGAATGCCTGCGTTCTTCTTGTCGTCGGGGTTGATGCCGAAAGGTGCTCGGTTCAACTTCGCCGCAAGGTCTTTCACCTGTCGGTAGCGCAATCCGGCGCGGTAGGGTTTGCTGTACAAAATCTTGATCGCTTCGATCTCTTCTTTGTTGTCACTGACGAACTTTTTGAAGTCCGCAAGCACCGTCTGCGCTTTGGCGCGCGCGGCTGCATCGAATTCCGAAGTCAGTAGTGTGTCTTTCGTCACTTCGTCGATAACTTGCTCGATGTCTGCCTTGATCGCGAGTATCGCTTCGCGCAGTTTCGGGTCATGCAGGGGCTTCAGTGCCGCGGCCATGCTTTCCTGCTCGACAACATCAAGCTGCTTTTCGTCGGGCTCAGTGCCCGGATGCATACCGAATTTCACCGCTGCCTTTGCCCGCGTTTACGTCGGGATCGATGCTCGTCAGTAAATCCGTCACCAGCTTTTCCAGCGGTTTGCCAGCGACCTTTTCGAGCTGCTCGTGCTGCTTGTAGGTCATCTCGCGCCCAAGGCGCGAAAGCCGCGCGGCGAGCGCCGAGGCGAGATCAGCGTGCACCATCCCCTGCGCAGCCATCTGCAGCAGCTTCTCCAGCGGCACCGACGGCTGGCGGTCGAGCGGCTTCGAAGTGGTCTTGTCGTTCTCGCAGACGCCGACGGCGTCGACGATGACGAAGTGCGTCTTGTGCTGCGCGTCCGGCGTCACGCTCTGCAGCGTATCGGCGTCGATGATGCGCGCACCGCGGCCCTTCATCTGCTCGAAGTACGACGCCGAGTTGATGTTGCGCATGAACAGCAGGCACTCGATCGCCTTCACGTCGGTGCCAGTCGCGATCATGTCCACCGTGACCGCGATCCGCGGGTTGTAGCTGTTGCGAAATTCGTTGAGCAGGTCCTCAGGCTTCTTGCCGGTGGTCTTGGACGTGATCTTCTGGCAGAAGTCGTTGCCCTTGCCGAACTCCTCGCGCATGATCCGCACGATGTCCTCGGCGTGCAGGTCGGTCTTGGCGAAGACGAGCGTCTTCGGCACTTCCGTGCGGCCGGGGAAGATTTCGGTGAACAGCTTGTCGCGGAAGTGCGAACCACCAGCCGTATCTGGTCCTCGGCGACCACGTCGCGGTCGAGCTCGTTGGCGGTGTAGGTCAGGTCGTCGGCGAGTTCCGCAAGCCGTTTCTTCAATGTGCGCCGGTCGCGGTGCGGCACGAACAAGCCTGGCGCACCGTTCAATGTCGCACCGCCGGCTAGTGATCTGCGTGCGGATGCGGTACACGTCGTAGCCGACGTTGACGCCGTCGGCGACGGCCTTCTCGTGCGAGTAGTCCTGCACCACGTTGCCTTTGAAGAAGCCGATGGTCTGCGGTGTCGGCGTGGCGGTCAGGCCGATCAGCGAAGCGTCGAAATATTCGAGCACCTGCCGCCAGACGTTGTAGATCGAGCGATGGCACTCGTCGATCACGATGAAGTCGAACGATTCGATCGGAATTTTCGGGTTGTAGACGACAGGCAGCGGCTCTTTGATCAGCGGGCTCGCCGACTCGAACAACGAACCCTCTTCGTTTTCCTCCTGATATTCCTCTTCGCCTTTCAGCATCGAGTACAGCCGCTGGATGGTGGTGATGCAGACCTTGCTGGCCGGGTCAATGGTGTTCTTGCGCAGATGCTGGACGTTGAACTCGTCGGTGAACTTGTAGCCGTTGTACGGGCTCAGCGTACTGCTGGAATTCGTTGAGCGTCTGGCGGCCGAGATTGTTGCGGTCGACCAGGAAGAGGATGCGCTTGGCCTTGGCGAACTTGATCAGGCGGTAGCAGAACGAACATGCGGTGTAGGTCTTGCCGCTGCCGGTCGCCATCTGGATCAGTGCACGCGGACGGTTGGCGGCGAGCGACGCTTCGAGGTTTTGCACCGACTCGATCTGGGCCTGCCAGAGCCGATCGGTGTTGAGCGCAGGCATCGCGCGAAGATTGGCGCGCACTTGTTTTGCGAGGCCGGCGAGGCGTATCAGCTCGTCGGGACGGTGGAACGTGAACACCTCTCGACTGCGAAAATCCGGTTCCAGGCTGTTGGTGAACTGCGTGACCGCGCCGGTCGATTCGTAGGCGAACGGCAGCGGCTTGCGGTAAATCGGAATGCCGTCGGGCAGGCCCAGTGTGTACTTGCTGGATTGGATTTCGACGCCGGTGAGCGTGTGTCCCTCGGGTTTTGCCTCGACAACCCCAATGGCCTTGCCGTCGGCGTACAGCAAGTAGTCGGCATCGCCGGTTTTTAGCTGGAACTCGCGCACCGCAACGCCGAGCGCGGCGGTAATGTGCATGGACTTGAAATCCTGCACTAGCCAGCCGCAGGCCGCGAGCTGGCGGTCAATCTCCTGCCTGGCTTTTTCTTCCGGTGTAGGCACCGTTCCCCCTTAAGCGGCGGGACAATGATGCCACATTTGCTTCAGTGCGCGCGGGCGGATTCCCTTGGCCTACGCTTTCAGCGCAGCGAGCACCTCTTCGAGCATCTTCTTCGCGTCGCCGAACAGCATGCGGTTGTTCTCTTTGTAGAAGAGCGGATTGTCGACCCCAGCGTAGCCCGACGCCATGCTGCGCTTCATCACGATCGACGTCTTCGCCTTCCACACTTCGAGCACCGGCATGCCGGCGATCGGGCTCGTCGGATCGTCCTGCGCCGCGGGGTTCACGATGTCGTTGGCGCCGATCACCATCGCGACGTCCGTATCCGGAAAGTCCTCGTTCAACTCGTCCATCTCGAACACGATGTCATACGGGACCTTGGCCTCGGCCAGCAAAACGTTCATGTGGCCCGGCATGCGGCCGGCGACCGGATGGATTCCGAAACGCACGTTGACGCCCTTCGCGCGCAGCAGCTTGGTGATTTCGAACACCGTATGCTGGGCCTGCGCGACCGCCATGCCGTAGCCCGGCACGATGATCACGTTCTTGGCGTCGCGCAACAGTTCCGCGGTCTCCGCGGCCAGAATCGGCGAGACCTCGCCCGCCGGCTGCGCGCTGCCAGCCGCTGCAGCGGGCGTGCCGCCGCCGGTGCCGAATCCGCCCGCAATCACGCTGATGAAGTGGCGGTTCATCGCGCGGCACATGATGTACGAAAGGATGGCACCGCTCGAACCCACCAACGCGCCCGTAACGATCAGCAGGTCGTTGTTGAGCATGAAACCCGTGGCCGCCGCGGCCCAGCCGGAGTAGCTGTTGAGCATCGACACCACCACCGGCATGTCGGCGCCGCCGATCGCCATCACCATGTGGATGCCGAAGAGCAGCGCGATCACGGTCATCACGATCAGCGGGGTCATGCCATCGGCCACCGTGTGCGTGTTGATGAAGACGCCGGCAAAATAGATAACCACCAGCAATCCGAGAAGGTTCATGAAGTGGCGACCCGGCAGCAGCACCGGCTTGCCGCTAATCTTGCCCGACAACTTGCCGAACGCGATGAGCGAGCCTGAAAACGTCACCGCACCGATCAGGATACCGACGTAGATCTCCAATTCGTGGATGGTCTTCTCGGCGCCCTTGAAGACGCCCGCCGCGGCCGGATCGATATAGTTGGCAAAACCGACCAGCATCGCCGCCAGACCGACCAGGCTGTGCATCAGCGCCACCAGCTCCGGCATCTGCGTCATTTTCACGGTGCGCGCGGCATAGATGCCGATGATGGCGCCGACCGCCATGGCGCCGACGATCCAGCCATAGCCCGCCTTCGTGACCTGCGGCCCGAGCACCGTTGCCAGCACGGCGATGGTCATGCCGATCATGCCGTAGAGATTGCCGCGGCGCGAAGTCTCGGGATTCGATAAGCCGCCGAGGCTCAGGATGAAAAGTATCGTCGCCCCGATATAGCAGACTGTTGCCAGATTTACGGACATTTTTCGGCTCGCTTATTTGCGGAACATATCCAGCATGCGCTGGGTGACGGCGAAACCGCCGAACATGTTGATGCAGGTAAGCGCAATGCCCGCCACCGCGAGCCCGAGAATCCACGCCTCCGGCCGCTCCATGCCAGCGCCGGCCGTAAGCGGCGGCGCCACCTGCACCAGCGCGCCGATGGCGATGATGCTGCTGATCGCGTTGGTCACGCTCATCAGCGGCGTGTGCAGCGCCGGCGTAACGTTCCATACCACCATGTAGCCGACGAAGCACGGCCAGCACGAACACCGTAAAGTGGCCGAGAAACGCCGGCGGCGCATAGGCGCCGATGAACCAGAACAAAACCGCTGCGACCAGAAACGTGATCGCCGTGCTGGTGCCCGAGGCAGGCGCGCTCGCCTCACCATGCTTGGGCGCCTTGGCCGGCATAGCCGCGGGCTTGGCCGCGCGGCGGGGCCGCCATCTTGATCGGCGGTGGCGGCCAGGTAACCGCGCCGTCCTTGATGACCGTCAGGCCGCGAATGGCGTCGTCTTCCATGTTGACGTTGATGACGCCGTCCTTGGTCTTGCACAGTTCCTCGGCAAGCCGGAACAGGTTGGTCGAATACAGCGTCGAGGACTGCTTGGCCAGCCGGCTGACGAGATCGGTGTAGCCGATGATGGTCACGCCGTGCTTGACGACCGCCTGGCCGGGCTCGGTGAGTTCGCAGTTGCCGCCCTGCTCGGCGGCCATGTCGACGATGACGCTGCCCGGCTTCATGCTTTTCACCATCTCGGCGGTGATGAGCCTGGGCGCCGGCTTGCCGGGAATCAGCGCCGTGGTGATGATGATGTCCACTTCGCGCGCCTGCTTCGCGTACATTTCGCGCTGGGCCTGCTGAAAGCCTTCGCTCATGACTTTGGCGTAACCGCCGCCGCCCGAGCCTTCCTCCTCGTACTCGACCTTGACGAATTCGCCGCCGAGCGACACGACCTGATCGGCCACTTCGGCGCGCGTGTCGTTGGCGCGCACGATGGCGCCGAGGCCCGCGGCCGTGCCGATCGCCGCGAGGCCGGCGACACCGGCGCCGGCGATGAAGACCTTGGCCGGCGGCACCTTGCCTGCGGCGGTGATCTGGCCGTTGAAGAAGCGGCCGAAGGCATTGGCCGCCTCGATGACGGCCCGGTAGCCGGCGACGCCGGCTTGCGAGGTCAACGCGTCCATCTTCTGGGCGCGGGAGAGCACGCGCGGCAGCGCATCGATGGCCAGCACGGTGGCCTTGCTTCGCCGCGAGTTGCTTGCATCAGTTCGGGGTTCTGCGCCGGCCAGATGAACGAGATGAGCGTGCCGCCCTCGCGCATGAGCGCGACTTCTCGGTTCGCTCGGTCCGCGCACTTTGAACACGATATCGGAGCCCGCCCACAGCTTCGCAGCGTTCTCGACGATTTCGGCGCCGGCTGCACGGTAAGTATCGTCGCCGAAATTCGCCGCGTCGCCGGCGCCGGTCTTCACTGCGACCTTGAATCCAAGCTTGATTAGTTTCTCGACGACTTCCGGCACGGTGGCGACGCGCTTCTCGCCGACGGCGGTTTCTTTCGGAACGCCTATGACCTGCGGCATGAGTTCCCCTTGTTGAGCGGACTGGATAACAGCGGCCGATTATAGCAAGGCGCCGCCGGAATCCGCGCTGCGCGGACGCACGCGATTTGATGCCGATCAATCAAGTTATAATTTCCCATGCCCGATATTCGCGTGTTGCCGGATCTTTTGATCAACCAGATCGCCGCCGGCGAAGTCATCGAGCGGCCCGCCGCCGCCTTGAAGGAACTGCTCGAAAACAGCCTCGACGCCGGCGCGCATGACATCGGCGTGCAGCTCGCGAGCGGCGGCACCAAGCTGCTGAAGGTCAGCGACGACGGCAGCGGTATCGGCAAAGCGCAGCTGGCGCTGGCCGTCGCGCGGCATGCGACCAGCAAGATCGCGACGCTCGACGACCTCGAATGCATCGCGAGCCTCGGTTTCCGCGGCGAAGCGCTGGCGAGCATCGCGGCGGTCTCCCATCTCACGCTGACGAGCCGGCAACGCGATGAAAAGCACGCATGGATCGCTCGCGGTCGAAGGCGGCACGCTGGCCGAGCCCGAGCCCGCCGCACACGACGCTGGCACCAGCATCGAAATCGACGATATCTACTTCAACACGCCCGCGCGCCGCAAATTCCTGAAGTCGGAAGCGACCGAATACGCGCATTGCGACGAAACGTTCAAGCGCATCGCGCTGGCGCGCCCCGACGTCGCGTTCAAGCTGTGCATAACGGCCGCGCGCAATGGCACCTGCCGGCGCACAGTCGCGAAGAGCGGATCAGCCGCGGTGCTTGGGCCGGATTTCGGCGCGTCGGCGCTGCCGGTCGACGTGCAGAGCGGCACGACGCGGCTGACGGGACTCATCGGGTCGCCGGCCGCGGCACGCGGCACGCGCGACGCGCAATATTTCCTCGTCAACGGCCGCTTCGTGCGCGACAAGGTGCTCGCGCACGCGCTGCGCCAGGCCTACCAGGACGTGCTGCATCACGACCGCCATCCGTCGTTCGTGCTGTTGCTCGAGCTCGATCCCGCGCGCGTGGATGTCAACGTGCATCCGGCGAAAAGCGAAGTCCGCTTCCGCGATTCACAGGCGATACACCAGTTCGTGTTCCATGCGGTCAGCCGCGCGCTCGCAGGCGCGGCCGGCGGCGCCACCGATACGCTGCCGGAACCGGGCGCGCGTCCGGCAGCCGCAGGCTTCGTCGCGACCCAGCATCGCATGCCGCTCGGAGTCGCGCAGTCCAATGCCGCGTACGAAACGCTGTTCGGCCGCTCCGAACGGCGGCCGCCGCCGCGCCGGCGGCGATATGGGATATGCAAACCGGGGCCGCCCCCTCCCAGCGCACCGAGGCCGACGCCGAAATACCGCCGCTGGGTTTCGCGCTCGCGCAACTCGCCGGTATCTACGTGCTCGCGCGCAACGAACATGGACTGGTGATCGTGGACATGCACGCGGCGCACGAGCGCATCGTCTACGAAAAACTGAAGACCGCAGCTCGATCACGACCGCATCGCGATGCAGCCGCTGCTGATACCGGTCGTATTCAACGCCGAGCGCATCGACGTGGCGACTGCCGAAGATCACGCGGAGACGCTCACGCGGCTCGGCTTCGAAATCGCGGCGCTGTCGCCGACCGCCGCTGGCGGTGCGCGGCGTTCCCGTTGCGTTGAAAGACGCCGACGCCGGCCAGCTCGCGCGCGACGTGCTCGGCGAAATCCGCGAGTTCGGCGCAAGCCGCGTGCTGGTCGAAAGCCGCAATGAATTGCTCTCGACCATGGCCTGCCACACGGCGGTGCGCGCCAACCGCGCGCTGACGACCGCGGAAATGAACGCGCTGCTGCGCGAGATGGAAATCACCGAGCGCTCGGGCCAGTGCAACCACGGCCGCCCGACCTGGCATCAGATCAGCATCGCGGAGCTCGACAAGCTGTTCATGCGCGGACGCTGATGCGTGCGCGTGAGGAGAGAGGCGTGAGGCGAGAGGCAGGGGAACACGCGCGACAGGCCAGAAGCACGGTAACCGACTACCCGCCTCTCGCCTGTCGCCTCTCCCCGAATGGCCGCCGGCCATTTTGCTGATGGGCCCGACCGCGAGCGGCAAGACCGGCGTCGCGGTCGATCTCGTGCGCGAGCTGCCATGCGAGATCGTCAGCGTCGATTCGGCGCAGGTCTACCGGCACATGGACGTCGGCACCGCCAAGCCGGACGCCGCGACGCTCAAAATTGCGCCGCACCAGCTCATCGACCTGATCGAGCCCGACGACAGCTATTCGGCCGCGCGCTTTCGCGACGACGCGCTGACCGCGATGCGCGAGATCACCGAGCGCGGCAATATCCCGCTGCTGGTCGGCGGCACCATGATGTACTTCAAGACGCTGCTGGAAGGACTGTCGGAGCTACCTGAAGCCGATCCCGCGATCCGGATGGTGATCGACACTATGGCGCAGGAGTCGGGCTGGCCCGCGGTGCACAAGGAGCTCGCGCGCGTCGATCCCGAGACGGCCGCGCGGCTCGAGCCCAACGATTCCCAGCGCGTGCAGCGCGCACTCGAAGTTTATTTCGTCACCAACAAGCCGATGTCGGACCTGCTGAAGAAGCCGAAGTACGTGTACTTTCCCTACACGCCGGTCAAGCTCGCGCTGCTGCCCGGCGATCGCGGCGTATTGCACGACCGCATCGCCGCGCGGTTCGAAGCGATGCTGGAGTTGGGCCTGATCGGCGAGTTGCGCAAGCTGCGCGCGGAATATGCGCTCGACCTCGAGATGCCGTCGATGCGCTGCGTCGGTTATCGCCAGACCTGGGAATACCTCGATGGCAAAATCGGGCTCGCGACGCTGCGCGAACACGGTATCGCGGCGACGCGGCAGCTCGCCAAGCGCCAGCTCACGTGGCTGCGCGCGATGAAAGACATAACCGAATTCGATTGCCTGGCCGGCGATTTGAGCGACCAGGTGCTGGCGCACTTGCGCCGGGAATTGGCTGAGACCGCCTGATCGGATACCCGTTGCGCCTGAGTCAATCCGCTGTCCGCCGCATCATCCCTTGTCTTTGACGTTCGCGCGCGCCCAGCCGCGAGCAAACGTGAGTTTGACGTCCTCGTTTAGCTGGACCTCGCTGCTCGCGCGCACGACCTTGCCGTCGGCGGTTTCGACCATGCTGTAGCCGCGCTCGAACACCGACTGCGGATTGAGATGGGCAAGATGCGCCGCCATGCTGTTGACACGCGCCGTCAGCGCTGTCGAGGCGGTGATGTGCGCAGCGCTTCCGAGCCGGCGCGCCAGCACGTCCTGTCGTATAACCAGCGCACCCACGTCGGGGCCGGCTGCGCGCAGGCGCTGGACCAAGTCGCGCAATTGCCACTGCCGGTCGGCGCCCGCATGCGCCCACGCGCTGCGCAACCGGCCTCCCAAGTTGCGCAATGTCGCGCAACTGGCTGGCAATCCGCTCGCCGGGATGCACGAGGCGCCGTGCGAGACCGTCGACATGCTGCATGCGGCGCTCGAGCGCACGCTCCATCACGCGTTTGAACCGGTGGTACAGCTGCACCGCGCGTTCGCGCAAATCGACGCAGTTCGGGCAGGCGAGCTGAGCCGCCGCGGTGGGCGTCGGCGCGCGCACGTCGGCAACGAAATCCGCGATCGTGAAGTCCGTCTCGTGGCCGACCCCGCAGATCACCGGCAAGTTACACGCGTCGATCGCGCGCGCGACGACCTCTTCATTGAACGCCCACAGGTCTTCGATGCTGCCGCCGCCGCGGCACAGGATAAGCACGTCGCACTCCGCGCGCGCGTCTGCGGTCGCCAGCGCGGCCGCAATTTTCGCCGCCGCGCCTTCGCCCTGCACCGGGGTCGGATAGATGATGACCGGAATGGCCGGCATGCGGCGCTTGAGCGTGGTCAGCACGTCGCGCAAAGCCGCCGCATGCGGCGAAGTCACGATGCCGATGGCGCGCGGAAACCGCGGCAATACCTGTTTGCGCTCTTCCGCGAACAGGCCTTCAGCTGACAGGCGCGCCTTGAGCTGCTCGAACGCCGCATAGAGTGCGCCCAGGCCGGCGCGGCGCATCGCCTCGACGTTCAACTGGAATTCGCCGCGCGCCTCGTAAAACGACGGCGTCGCGCGCACTTCGATCTGCATGCCGTTTTCCGGCTTCCAGTCGTGCAGCTGCGCCTTGTGGCGGAACATCACGCAGCGCACCTGCGCCTGCGCGTCCTTCAAGGAGAAATAGCAATGGCCCGAAGCGGCCCGCATGAAATTCGAAATTTCGCCGGCGACCCACATCAGCGGCAGCTGGCGCTCGATCAGTTCTTTGGCAAGACGGTTGAGCTCCGCGACGCCGATCACGCGTGAAGATTTGTCGGCAACAGAAAGCAGGTCCATGCGGCGATTTTAACGTTGAGCGGCGAGAATTCACGCGCCGCGGTGCGCTTCAAAAAAAATTCTCAACCAATTCAAAGCCGCGCTAAAAGCTCGCGCGTACTATTGCGGCACCTCGCATTCGCACAGGTTAACGAACCTTAAATATAGGCCGGCTCGCAAACCCAGCAACCATGCGGGGTTAAAATTTAAGCTATTGATTCTAAATGCTAATGTAATAAGTTCAAAAAATGAGCAGCGTAGCAAAAGTCTATATGCGTAACTCACTTAGGCCAATTTTGTACAAACTTTGCACATACTTATCCACAGCAATTGTGGACAAGTTTTCGACCGTGGCGAATGCAGCGCGCGCATGCGTTTTTGATTGCGACGTAATCTCAGTGCGAAAACTTTGCATCAGCGATTGACATGCGCGCGGCCGGGATTTATACGCGCACAAACTTGCGAGCCGAGCACCGGCGACCCGCGTTCATAAATTCAGTCGCCGCAGCGTCGGCGTGCGCGATTGCGCTTGCTGAAAACACAATGCCCATATACAGTTACGCGAAATAAATCGGGAGTAGACATCAGTGTTTGCGTTCATTGAAGCCGCCGGCTGGCCGGTGTGGCCATTAGTTCTGGCATCGGTCATCTCGCTTGCGATCATCGGCGAACGCGCGTGGTCACTACGCAGCAACGTGGTCGTTCCGCCGGACCTGCTCCCGAAAGTCGTCCAGGAATTCCGCCAGAACGGCGTCGACCCGATGATGCTCGCGCGCCTCTCGACCGGGGCGCCGCTCGCACAGGTGTTTGCCGCCGGCTTGAAAAACGTCAAGAGCACGCCGCAGGTCATGAAAGAGGCGATCGACGACGCCGGCCGCGCCGTTGCCCACGATCTCGAGCGCTTTTTAAACACGCTCGGCACCATCGCGTCGATCAGCCCGCTGCTCGGCCTGTTGGGCACCGTCATCGGCATGATCGAAATTTTCGGCTCGCAGGCCCCTACCGGCGGCAGCAATCCTGTCGTGCTCGCGCACGGTATCTCGATTGCGCTCTACAACACGGCGATGGGGTTGATCGTGGCGATTCCGAGCATGATTTTCTACCGCTATTTCCGCTCCAAGGTCGATTCGCTGATCGTCGAGATGGAAAGCCAGGCGGTGAAACTCGTCGAGATCCTGCACGGCGAACGCACTCACTAAGCGGGAACGGGCCTCGTGAATTTCCGCCTCGGCAGACAGAAAGAGGAACCCGAGATCAACCTGATTCCGTTGATCGACGTGCTCCTCGTCATCCTGATCTTCCTGATGGTCACCACGACATATTCGCGCTACGCGGAACTGCAGATCAACCTGCCGACCGCCGATGCGAACAAACCCGAAGAGCGGCCGAACCAGATCAACGTCGCGGTCGACGGCCAGGGCAAGTATGTCGTCAACAAATCGGCGGTCCCGTTCCGCAGTCCCGACAGTTTTGCCGACGAGTTGAAGCGCGCCGCCGGCGGCACGCCCGATCCCGTCATCATCATCAATGCCGATGCAGCCGCGACGCATCAATCGGTGATCAACATCATGGAAGCCGCGCGCATCGCCGGCTACAGCCGCATCACCTTCACTACGCAAGCCGCCAAAAAGTGAGCCCTCGGGCTTAAAGCGTGTAGCCGCAACATCGCGCGCATTGACCTGACCCATCACTTCAAGCGCATCCCGGCGATATGCACTGGCTGGAAAGTTACTGGTACCGCCTCTCCCCGCTGCACCTCGTATTGTGGCCGTTGAGCGTGCTGTTCGGTGCGCTCGCGGCGTTGCGGCGCGGGCTTTATCGTGCCGGCTTGCTCGCCCGCACGCGAATGCGTGTGCCTGTCATCATCGTCGGCAACATCAACGCAGGCGGCACCGGCAAGACGCCGTGCGTAATCTGGCTCGTCCGCTGGCTGCTCGACCATGGTTATAGCCCCGGCGTAATCTCGCGCGGGTATGGCGGCACGGCGCACGCGGCGCGGAGCGTGGCGGCGGACAGCGATCCGGCCGACGTGGGCGACGAGGCGGTTTTGCTCGCGCGCCGGTGCGCCTGCCCGGTGTGGATCGGCGCTTCGCGCGTCGCCGCGGCGCAGGCGCTGCTCGCCGCGCACCCTCAATGCACTGTGCTCGTCAGCGACGACGGACTGCAGCACTACGCGCTCGAACGCGCCGTCGAGCTCGTAGTGCTCGATGGCGAGCGCGGCTGCGGCAACGGCATGTTGCTGCCGGCGGGCCCGCTGCGCGAACCATTGGACCGGCTCGCCGAAGTCGATGCCTTGATCATCAATGGGGGGGCTGCGTTTCCGCTCGAAGTGCTGCCGTCGAAGGTGCCCGCGTTCGACATGCGGCTGGACGGCGCAACCTTTTACGCGCTGCGCGAGCCTGGCCAAAACGTGGCGGCCGACCATTTCGAGCGCCTCAGCGTGCGCGCGATAGCGGCGATCGGCAATCCGCAGCGGTTCTTCAACCGCCTGCACGAGCTCGGCATTTCGTTCACCGCGCGCGCGTTCCCGGACCATCACGCGTACACCGCCGCCGATTGCGCGTTCGGCGCGAAAACGGCGGTCATAATGACGGAGAAGGATGCGGTAAAATGCGAGCGCCTGGCCGGCGAGCACGACAGCTGGTGGGCGTTGCGCGTGGACGCCACCATCGATGACCGGCTCGGCGAATTGATCGTTCACAAGATCGGGAAAACCTAATTGGACTCCAAGCTGCTCGATATCCTGGTGTGCCCCATCTGCAAAGGGCCGCTGATTTATCTCAAATCGCGCCAGGAACTCATCTGCAAGGCGGACCGGCTCGCCTACCCGGTCAAGGACGGCATACCCGTCATGCTGGAAGACGACGCGCGCAAGCTGCTTCCCGAGGAAGAGGTTTGAGATTCGCGAGGCGTAAGGCGTCAGGCGTCAACCGCAACATCTGCCGCGCTCGCTTTCCCAGGTGACCGTGACTTTCAACGTCGTCATTCCCGCGCGCCACGCATCGACGCGGCTGCCGGGAAAAATGCTCGCTCACATCGCCGGCCGCCCGATGGTCGTGCATGTCGCCGAACGCGCGCGCGCCAGCGGCGCGGCCGAAGTCATCGTCGCTACCGATCATGCGGAGATCGCCGCGGCGGTCGAGGCCCACGGCTTCACGGCGGTCATGACGCGCACGGATCATGCGTCCGGCACCGACCGCATCGCGGAGGTCGCCGCGCAGCGCGGTTATGCGCCCGATGCGATCGTCGTCAACGTGCAGGGCGACGAGCCGCTGATCGAACCGGAGTTGATCAGCGCCGCCGCGCAGCAACTCGCGAGCCATGCCGATGCGGCGATTGCCACCGTGTGCTGCCCGCTTGCCGAGGCCGCGGAGTTCACGAATCCCAATGTCGTCAAGGTCGTGCTCGACAAAAACGGCTATGCGCTGTACTTCAGCCGCGCGCCCATCCCGTACGCGCGCGATGCATTTGCGGGGGGCATCGCCACCCTGCCGCGCGGTCTGCCCGCGTACCGGCACATCGGGCTCTATGCCTATAGGGCCGCTTTTCTCGCGAGCTATGCGCGGCTCGCGCCGGCGCCGCCCGAACAATTCGAAGCCCTCGAGCAATTACGCGCGCTGTGGCATGGCCACCGGATCAGCGCTCTCATCACGCCGGCAGCGCCGCCTGCGGGGGTGGACACCGCCGCCGATCTGGCGCGAGTGAGAACGTTTCTCGATAGCTCGCGCTGACGGCGCAGTTGTCATTGCATTTCGTCGCCGCGCGCGAACCGGTATAATTCGCCGCACCAATAACCGAAGTTTGCCCTACGCGGCCTGGCCGCCGTGCCCACCAGCACGCGCGAGTGCCCACCAAAGAAACCGTCATGATGCGCATTATCCTGCTGGGATTACCGGGCGCCGGCAAAGGCACACAAGCGCAATTTCTGATCAAGCGCTACGACATACCCCAGATATCCACCGGCTCGATGCTGCGCGCGGAAATCGACGCCGGCAGCGCGCTCGGCATCGAGGCGCGTAAATACATGGACAAAGGCAACCTCGTGCCCGACGAGCTCGTCACCGCGATGGTGAACCGCCGCATCGCGGAGCCCGACTGCCAGAAGGGCTTCATCATCGACGGCTTTCCGCGCACGGTCGCGCAGGCCGAGGCGCTGCGCAAGTCCGGAGTCGATATCGATTTCGTCGTCGAAATCGAAGTCGGCGATACCGAAATCCTGCGCCGCATGAGCGGCCGCCGCGTGCATCCCGCGTCGGGCCGCACCTATCACGTCGATTTCAATCCGCCGAAGGTGCCCGGTAAAGACGATCTCACCGGCGAGCCGCTCGTGCAGCGTCCGGATGACAACGAGGAAACCGTCAAGCGGCGCATCGCGAGCTACCACGAGGTAACCAAGCCGCTCGTCAATTACTATCTGAAATGGGCGGAAAGCGGCGACCCGCGCGCGCCGCATTACGTGAACCTTTACGGGCGCGGCTCGATCGAGCATATACGCGACAAGATGTTCGCGGCGCTCGCGCAGCAGCATAGCGGCGGCTAAAGCGGTATTCCTGATAGACGCGCCGGCCGGCGGACGCGACGTTGTGTAAAAAATACGCGGGTGTAACGTTCAAGACCATGTCCGCGGGCCGCTAAGTCCGGCTGAAAGTCGCATCACTACCGTGGTCGCCGCTGCTGCCAACGGCAGCGTGAATGGTAAAATAATCGCGCTTCCCTTCCCCGCACAGGTTCAATCTCAGTCATGGCAAAAATGAACGTTTTGTACGCCCAATCCGGCGGCGTAACCGCGGTGATCAATGCCACCGCCTGCGGCGTGATCGAAACCGCCCGCAAGCACAAAAGCAAATTCGGCAAGGTGTATGCCGGCCGCGACGGCATCATCGGCGCGCTGACCGAAGACCTTATCGATACGTCGAAGGAATCGCCCGCGGCGATTCGCGCGCTGCGCCATACGCCGTCAGGAGCGTTCGGCTCGTGCCGCTACAAGCTGAAGGGCCTCGAGGAAAATCGCGCCCAATACGAAAGGCTGATCGAAGTATTCAAGGCGCACAACATCGGCTATTTCTTCTATAACGGCGGCAACGACTCGGCCGACACCGCGTACAAGGTCTCGCAGATTTCCGGCGCGCTCGGTTATCCGGTGATTTGCGTGGGCATACCCAAAACCGTCGACAACGATCTGGTCGTGACCGACTGCTGCCCGGGCTTCGGCTCCGTCGCGAAATACGTGGCGACCAGCATTCGCGAAGCCGGTTACGACGTCGCGTCGATGGCGCGCACCTCGACCAAGGTCTTCGTGCTCGAAGTCATGGGCCGGCATGCGGGCTGGATCACCGCGGCGTGCGGACTTGCCGCCGAAAAGACCGGCGACGCGCCGCAAATCCTGCTCTTCCCCGAACTCGTATTCGATGCGGACAAGTTTCTCGCGCGCGTCGACGCCGTCGTCAAGCAATACGGCTATTGCGCGATCGGCGTGTCGGAAGGCCTGCGCCACGCCGACGGTAAATTCCTTGCCGAATCGGGGCTCAAGGACGCGTTCGGGCACGCGCAGCTCGGCGGCGTCGCGCCGCAAATCGCCAACCTCGTCAAGGACAAGCTCGGCTATAAATACCATTGGGCGGTCGCCGATTATCTGCAGCGCGCCGCGCGCCACATCGCGTCCAAAACCGATGCGCAGCAGGCTTATGCTGTTGGCAAAGCCGCGGTTGAGCTCGCGCTCCAGGGCCGCAACGCCGTCATGCCGGTGATCGTGCGCAAATCGAACAAGCCGTACAAATGGACGATCGAGGCCGCGGAACTCAAAGACATCGCGAACCAGGAAAAAAAGATGCCGCGCGATTTCATCACGCCGGACGGCTTTCACATCACGGACAAATGCCGCCAGTACCTGTCCCCGCTGATTGCGGGAGAGGATTACCCGCCGTTCAAGAACGGGCTGCCCGATTATGTCAAGCTGAAGAACAGCCCGGTACCGAAAAAACTGGCCACCGCGTTCAAAATCTGAAATTGATGCGCGGCCGCGACAGCGGGTCTTATATAATATGACACTCATCAGAACTTAGCGGCCCGCCGACACGGCCGATAACACTTAGGGAGAAGGAAGCATGACTGCATTCACTGGATTGATCATCGCGCTTGCCTGCGCGGCGATCGGCATCATTTTCGGCATCGTCTGGGCGCTGTGGGTCGTCAAGCAGCCCGCCGGCAATGATCGCATGCGCGAGATCGCCGCCGCCATTCAGCAGGGCGCGACGGCGTATCTGAATCGCCAATACACGACTATCGCGGTGGTCGGCGCCATCCTGTTTGTGGCACTCGGTTTCGCGCTGCACTGGACCACCGCAATCGGTTTCGCCGTCGGCGCGATCCTGTCGGGCCTGGCCGGCTACATCGGGATGAACGTCTCGGTGCGCGCCAACGTGCGCACTGCCGAAGCCGCGCGCACCGGTCTCAATGAAGCGCTGGCCATCGCCTTTCGCGGCGGCGCCATCACCGGCCTGCTCGTGGTCGGTCTCGGACTGCTGGGCGTCACCGGATTTCTCTGGATTCTGCTCAACACGGCCGCTGACGGGGCAACCCTGCCGGAAGTCGTGCACCCGCTGGTCGGCCTCGCTTTCGGCGGTTCGCTGATCTCGATCTTCGCGCGTCTTGGCGGCGGCATTTTCACCAAGGGTGCCGACGTCGGCGCCGATCTCGTCGGTAAAGTCGAAGCCGGCATCCCCGAAGATGACCCGCGCAATCCGGCCGTGATCGCCGACAACGTCGGCGACAACGTCGGCGACTGCGCCGGCATGGCAGCCGATTTGTTCGAGACCTACGCCGTGACCATCGTGGCCACCATCGTACTCGGCGCGCTGCTGCTCGGGCAGCCGGAAATTGCCCTCAGGGCGGCGGTTTATCCGCTGGTGCTCGGCGGCGTGTCGATCCTCGCGTCCATCGTCGGCTGCTATTTCGTCAAGGCCCGCGACGGCGGCAAAATCATGAACGCGCTTTACCGCGGCCTTGCCGTTTCCGGCGTGCTCGCGCTGATTGCGTTCTACTTCGTAACGCAAAATCTGATGGGCGACATCGGCGTCTATTATCCGGAACTGTCGGCGATGAGACTGTTTGGCGCCGCGGTGATCGGTCTGGTTCTGACCGCGCTGATGGTGGTGATCACCGAGTACTACACCGCCACCGAGTACGCGCCGGTGCGGCACATCGCGGCCGCCTCGACCACCGGCCACGGCACCAACATCATCGCCGGCCTCGGCGTGTCGATGAAATCGACCGCGCTGCCCGTCATTTCGGTGTGCGCCGCAATCTACGGCGCCTACGCATTCGCAGGCCTGTACGGAATCGCCGTCGCCGCCGTCTCGATGCTGTCGATGACCGGCATCATCGTCGCGCTCGACGCCTACGGTCCGATCACCGACAACGCCGGCGGCATCGCCGAAATGTCGGGCTTGCCGGACTCGGTGCGCGCGATCACCGATCCGCTCGATGCGGTCGGCAATACGACCAAGGCAGTGACCAAGGGTTACGCCATCGGCTCGGCGGGACTCGCCGCGCTGGTGTTGTTTGCCGATTACACGCACGCACTGGAGGCGGCCGGCAAACAGGTCACCTTCGATCTGTCGAACCACTACGTGATTATCGGGCTCTTCATCGGCGGCCTGGTGCCCTACCTGTTTGGCGCCATGGCGATGGAAGCCGTCGGCCGCGCCGCCGGGTCGGTGGTCGTCGAAGTGCGCCGTCAGTTCAGGGAAATCAAGGGCATCATGGAAGGCACTGCCAAGCCGGACTATTCGAAGGCCGTGGACATGCTGACCGTCGCGGCGATCAAGGAAATGATGATCCCGTCGCTGCTGCCGGTGCTGATCCCGATCGTGGTCGGTGTCGGTTTCTCATGGCTGGGCGGACCGAACGCAGGCGCGCAGGCGCTCGGCGGCGTGCTGATGGGCACCATCGTTACCGGATTGTTCGTGGCGATTTCGATGACGACCGGCGGCGGCGCCTGGGACAACGCCAAGAAATACATCGAGGACGGCCATCACGGCGGCAAAGGCTCCGAAGCGCACAAGGCGGCGGTCACCGGCGACACCGTGGGCGATCCTTACAAGGACACCGCCGGCCCCGCGGTAAATCCGCTGATCAAGATCATCAACATCGTCGCGCTGCTGATCGTGCCGTTGCTGTAATCGAACGGGCAATCATCCGAAAAACGGGGGCCGCGGCTCCCGTTTTTTATGCTGGCGCTCCAGCACACGCGCGGAGTGCAAATAGCCCCAAGGTATAATCGCAGCCTTCCCGCCACTCCCTCCTCCTCACCGCCACTGCCATGAAATACTCGCTCGCTGAACGCAAAATCGTCACCAGGGGCGATTACTGGATTGCACCGAACGCAACCGTGATCGGCTCGGTAGTGCTGGAAAACAACGCGAGCGTGTGGTTCAACGTCATCATCCGCGCCGACAACGATCTGATCACCATAGGCGAAAACTCGCAGGTCCAGGACGGCTGCGTGCTGCACGCCGATCCGGGATTTCCGCTGACCCTCGGCAAGAACGTGAGCATCGGCCACATGGCGATGCTGCACGGCTGCACGGTCGGCGACGGCACCCTGATCGGCATCAAAAGCGTGATACTCAACGGCACGGTCATCGGCAAGAACTGCCTGATCGGCGCCAACACGCTGATCGCCGAGGGCAAGACCATACCGGACGGCTCGATGGTGCTCGGTTCCCCGGGCAAGGTCGTGCGCAAGTTGTCGCCCGAGGAAATCCTGCGCATCCACGAGACTTCCGAGCATTACGTCGCGAATTTCAAGCGGTATCGGGCGAATCTGAAGGCCGAGCCGTGAGTTCCAGCGCCGCAGTCGTGGGATAATCTTTCCACCCTCCACGTGAAAAGGCCCTGCCGGTGATCAAGTTCGGACTCAAGATCAAAACACGCGGCGGCATGGTGGTGGACAACCTGCAGATCGCCGCGCGCGACCGCGCCGAGGCCGAACGCAAAGTCGGCCAGGTCTATCACCGGTGCGAAATCATCGAGTGCATCGAAGTGCGCCCGATGCTGAAAGAGGAAGGTTTCGACCTGGAGAGCGCGATCAACCTGATCGGCAAGGAAGGCGGCAGCGAGCCGCCGGGCAAAACCTAATTGACGAAGCCGGCCGCCGTCAGCTCGTCGAGCAGGGCCGCGTAGTCGCTGGCGCCGCGGCTCTCCGGCGCATGCTGGAACACGTCGCAGCTCTGGGCCGGGCTCTCGGCAAGACTTACGTTCTCGGAGATGCGGGTTTCGCACATTTCCGCGCCAAAGCGCTCGCGCAGCTTGCGGTCGATGTCCCACGACATCTTGCGCCGCGAGTCGAAGCGGGTCAGCACGAACCGTTTCATCGGTGGATTCTTGATCACACGCTCGAGCGCGCGCAGCGTCTTGTCGACTTGCAGCGCGCCGTTGATCGCGAGATAGTCGGCGGAAATCGGGATCAGCACGCGGTCGCACGCGAAAATCCCGTTCAGCGACAGCACCCCCAGCATCGGACACGAGTCCATCAGGATAGGACGCGTGGTGTTGAGGTTTTCCTTCACGATGCCGATGTTCAGCCGGTTCAGCGCCTGCGGCCCCTTGCCGAACTGCGTATCGACCTTGGACAGATCGAGGTGGGAAGGAATGATCGGCAGCCCGGTATTGCTTTCGCGCACGAGCTGCGCCAGCGGAATGGTGTCGTGATAGAACGCGTACAGGCTCTGGCGTCCCTCGGCTGCGGTAACGCCGCTGATTGCCGACAGGTGGGCTTGCGGGTCGAGGTCGATCACGAGCGGCGTGCGGCCCCGGCGCGCGAGCAGCGCGGCGAGATTCAGCGTGGTCGTCGTTTTACCGACGCCGCCTTTTTGGTTGAATACGACGATTTTCGCCATGGCTCGTTCCCGGCCGCCGCGCAAAGGTTAAGATGTCGTGCGCCTCAATAGCCTCTAAAATAGATAATCACTCAAAAACAATACCTTGGCAATGACTTTTCACATACTTTCTGAAGTAGCGACTGCGTGGAGCGGCCGAATTGAACATTCGGGCGCTGACTTATATGATTGTTTATAAATACATTGTGACTAACCTGCGACCCTCAACTGAGCAGCGCTGAAACCTATATGACGACGTTCAATTGGCTCCTCAAAGGCCGCTGCTACAAGCTCGGTCACGACGTGCCGCATCCGGGCGGGGTGATCCCGAACCGGCTTATCGTCGCGCGCGAAATGGACCCGCAAAAGCTGGTGCCGCACCTGTTCGAAGAAACAGATCCGGGTTTTGCGACGCGCGCCAGGCCCGGCGACGTCATCGTGACGGGGCGCAACTTCGGGATGGGACCGAAAGCCAATGGCTACATCGCCATGCAGGCGCTGGGGCTGGGCCTCGTTTGCGAATCGATGCCGTTTCTCGCCTACCGCGCCGCGGTCGGCGCGGGCGTGCGAGTATTGACCGATTGCATCAACGTCGGCGACATATGTGCGACCGGCGACGACCTCGAAGTCGATTTCGAGAACGGACTTTTCGTGAATCACACCCGCGGCATTACGCGCGAGTATCCGCCCCTGCCCGACGCACTGCGCGAAATCGTCGAGGTCGGCGGCAATACCGGCTGGCTTAAGCGCTGGTGGCAGCAACAATCCGCGCAGAAAGCGGCCTCATGAAAGGCAAACGCTCGAGTCAGGTCCAACTGGTTATGCTCGGCACCGTGCTGATAGGCGCGTGCTCTGACGAGAATATCCCGAAAGACCGCTACGTCTACAAAGCGCAGCAGGAATGCGTGCAGGATTGGGGCGAAACCAATTGCGAGCCCTCGCGCAAGAGTTCCGGCGCGGGAGCGGCCGCCGCCGGCGCACTGGCCGGCGCGTATTTTTTCGGCCCGCGTTTCAACCAGATCGTGGAGACACCGGGCGGCAAGCACGTATGGTCGGGCACGCCGGACCGTCCCGCAGTCAATCCGCAGAACGGGAACTACATGGGCAGCAAAGCCATGAACGTGCCCACCCCGCGCGGCGGATTCGGCAGTTCGGCACGCGCCACCGGTTCCATCGGTACGTGATGGAGCGCCGCGAGTCCCCCGCGCGCGCGGACTGGCAGGCCAAATTCGCGGCGCTCGGCTTCTCGTTTCATTCGGCGGACGGCGGCTACTGGAACGAATCCGCATGCTATCGCTTCAGCGCGAGCGAAATCGACGAGCTGGAAGCCGCGACGCTCGAGCTGCAGCGGCTGGCGCTCGCCGCGGTCAAGCACCTTGTCAGCGAGCAGCGGTGCGCGCAAATGCTGATTCCGCCGGCGTTCGTGCCGCTCGTCGAAAAATCGTGGCTGCAAAACGCACCATCGCTGTACGGCCGGTTCGACCTTGCGTACGACGGCCGGCAGCCGCCCAAGCTCCTCGAATACAACGCGGATACGCCGACTTCGATACTCGAAGCCGCGGTCGCGCAATGGCAGTGGCTCGAAGAAACCGGCCGGCCCGACCAGTTCAATTCGCTGCATGAAAAGCTGATCGAGCGCTGGCGCGCGCTGGCTACGGACTGGCCGCCGCAAACGCCGGTGCATTTCTCGTGCGTGAAAGACAACGAAGAAGACCGCGTGACGATCGAGTACCTGCGCGATACCGCGGCGCAGGCCGGCCTGGAAACCGCATTCGTCTATGTAGAGGACCTGGGCTGGAACGGCGCCGCGTTCGTCGATCTGGACGATAAGCCGTTAAGCGCGTGGTTCAAGCTTTATCCGTGGGAATGGCTGATGCGCGAACCGTTCGGCGCGCAACTCGCGACGGCCGCGCTCCCGGTCGTGGAACCGCCGTGGAAGGCGCTGCTCTCGAACAAGGCCATCCTCGCCGTGTTATGGGAGCTCTTTCCCGATCATCCCAATCTACTGCCCGCGTATTTCACGCCCGATTACCTGGGCACCGACTTCGTTAAAAAACCTTTCTTGTCGCGCGAAGGCGCCAATGTTTCTTTTTCCGGCAAACGGCGCGATATCCGGTCCGATGGCCCCTACGGCGCGGAGGGTTTCGTGTACCAGGCGCGCGCCGAACTGCCGGCATTCGACGGACGCTATCCGGTGATCGGCGCGTGGGTCGTCGGCGACGACGCCGCGGGCATTGGCATCCGCGAAGACGTAACACCCATCACCACCAACCGCAGCCAGTTCGTGCCGCATTTTTTCGAATAGCGAGGAGAATCCAATGGAATCGACGTGGCCCATGTGGCTTAACCCGGCCCTGACCGGCGTCAGCGCCCACCTGCTGTATTTCGTGGTCGCCCTGGCGGCGATAGTCCTGTTCGTGGCGATTTACACGGCCATCACGCCCTACTGGGAAATCAGGCTGATCCGCCAGGGCAATACCGCCGCCGCGATCTCGTTGGGCGGCGCCATTCTCGGCTATACCTGTCCGCTCGCGCAGGCGGTCGCCCAAAGCGGCAGCCTCGCCGACATGCTGCTGTGGAGCGGCGTCGCGCTGGTCGCGCAATTGGTCGCTTATGGCGCAACCCGCCTGGTCCTGCCGCAACTGTCCGCCCACGTAAACGAGGGTAAAATCGCGCCGGCGACGTTTCTCGCTGCCTTGTCGGTCGCCATCGGGATACTTAACGCCGCGGCGATGTCTGACGGGTAGCCCATCAACCGGTTCGAGCGCATGAACGCAGCAGCCCCCAAGCAACTGACGGCGTACCGCAAGCACTGGGCGCACCGCTTCGGCACCGCACCTTTCCTGCCGATGACGCGCGCCGAGATGGATGCGCTCGGCTGGGATTCGTGCGACGTCATACTCGTCACGGGCGACGCGTATATCGACCATCCGAGCTTCGGCATGGCGCTGGTCGGGCGCCTGCTCGAAGCGCAGGGATTTCGCGTCGGCATCATCAGCCAGCCCGACTGGCAATCGGCCGCCGACTTCGCGCGCCTGGGCAAGCCCAATCTCTATTTCGGCGTGACCGCGGGCAACATGGATTCGATGGTGAATCGCTACACGGCCGACCGCAAAATCCGCTCCGACGACGCGTATACGCCCGGCGCCGCGGCCAACAAGCGTCCCGACCGCGCAGTGATCGTGTATGCGCAGCGCTGCCGCGAGGCGTTTCCCGATGCCACGCTCATCATCGGCAGCATCGAAGCGAGCCTGCGGCGCATCGCCCATTACGATTACTGGTCGGACAAGGTTCGCCGCTCGATCCTGCCCGACTCGAAAGCCGACCTGCTGCTGTTCGGCAATGCCGAGCGCGCGCTGGTCGAACTCACGCACCGCCTGGCGAAAGGCGAGCCGATCGCGAACATTCGCGACCTGCGCGGTACCGCATTCATGGCGCCGCACGGCTGGCGCCCCGAGGGCTGGACCGAGGCGGATTCGACCACGGTCGACACGCCGGGCGCCATCAACGCGCATCCCGACCCGTACGCGGTAAAAACGAAAAATCCGGCGACGCCGCCCGCGGCTGCCCTGCCCGCCAACGTGCACCCGATCCGCATTCAGTCGCGGGCCGAGCACCTCGCGGCGCGCCAGCAGGAGCGCGCGCGCACCGTGATTCGTTTGCCTTCCTATGAACAGGTGACGAAAGATCCGGTGCTCTATGCGCACGCGTCGCGAACCTTTCACCTCGAATCGAATCCCGGCAACGCGCGCGCCATGGTGCAGTCGCACGGCGACGCGCGATGCGTGATGTCTGGCTGAATCCGCCGCCGCTGCCGTTGACCATGCCGGAAATGGATCACGTGTACGGCTTGCCGTATGCGCGTGCGCCGCATCCCGCGTATGGCGAGGCCAAAATCCCCGCGTGGGAAATGATCCGCTATTCGGTCAACATCATGCGCGGCTGCTTCGGCGGCTGCACGTTCTGCTCGATCACCGAGCACGAAGGCCGCATCATCCAGAGCCGCTCGGAAGAGTCCGTGCTGCGCGAGATCGAGGAAATCCGCGACAAGACGCCCGGCTTCACCGGCGTGATCTCGGACGTCGGCGGCCCCACCGCGAATATGTACCGCATGGCGTGCAAGGACCGAAAATCGAGTCTTCGTGCCGCCGCCTGTCGTGCGTGTTTCCCGACGTCTGCGAAAATCTCGGCACCGACCACACGCCGCTCATCAACTTGTACCGCAAGGCGCGCGCGCTACCCGGCATCAAGAAAGTCTTCGTCGCGTCCGGGCTGCGCTACGACCTGGCGGTGCGCTCGCCCGAATATGTGAAGGAGCTCGCGACCCATCACGTCGGCGGCTATCTCAAGATCGCGCCCGAGCACATCGAGGAAGGCCCGCTTTCCAAGATGATGAAGCCGGGCGTGGCGAGCTACGACAAATTCAAGGAAATGTTCGACCGTTTCTCGCGCGAAGCCGGCAAGGAACAGTATCTGATCCCCTACTTCATCGCCGCGCATCCGGGCACCACCGACGAGGACATGCTGGCGCTCGCGTTGTGGCTGAAGCACAACGGCTTCCGGCTCGACCAGGTGCAGACCTTCCTGCCGACGCCGCTGGCGCTCGCGACCGCGATGTATCACACCAACAAGAACCCGCTGCGCAAAGTGACCGCCACGTCGGAGCCCGTCAAAATCATCCGCGGCGGGCGCCAGCGCCGCCTGCACAAGGCGTTCCTGCGCTATCACGACGCCGAGAACTGGCCGTTGCTGCGCGAAGCGCTGAACCGCATGGGGCGCGCCGACCTGATCGGCAACGGCAAACGCCATCTGGTGCCGGCTTTCCAGCCGACGGGAACCGGGGGCGTGCGCAGCCTGCCGACGCGCAAGATCGATCCGCCGCTCGCGCGACCCGCGGTGTACCGCAAGCTTGCGGCCAAGGCGAAACGGGTGCGCTGACGGCGCAATGCCATCAGTGCCGCGCATGCGGCCATTTCTACTACGTGCTCAACTCATCATTACTGCGAGCTACCGACATGGACAAAACCTTCCAACCCGTCAAGGACGCGAGCCATCTGTATGAAGTCGAGCGCCGCGCGCGCCACGCCGAGCGGCCTGGTTTCCGCATCAACGAGCTGCAAATCTCGCCGACCCAGCAGGTGCCGTGGCATTTTCACAGCCACATCCGGGACACTTTTTACGTGCTCGACGGCTCGATCCGCATATTCATGCGCGAGCCCAAGGAAGAAGTGCGGCTGAATACGGGCGAGACGTACACCGTAGCGCCGCGTCGGCCGCATCTCGTCGTCAATGGCGGCGAGCGCTCCGCCACTTTTCTGATACTGCAGGGCGTCGGCGAATACGACTACGTGCCGCTCGTCTAGTCCTGCACGATTACAGCCGGCGCAGACATTCTTCCTGCAACAGGCTCTCGGCCACGAACCGCGAGCCGTAATTCTCCTCGACAAAGCGCGCCATCGTGTCGCCCGCCCGTCGGGTGACTTCGACGCCGGTGTCGCTGCGCATGAGCAGAAAGATCGCATGCGCGATCATCCACACCATGCCGCCGAGCAATCCCAATATGACCAATGGTTCGAACATGTGACCCCCTCGGTTCACAGCGAATTATCGCCATAGCAGTCAGGGTACGGCCGCGCAGGGGGAAACCGTAACGCACAACGACACCTCAAATGAGTGACATATTCACATTTAAGAGAGCGTGGCCGGGCCAACAGGGGCGGGAGAACGGCACCGCCGCCGGGGGAAGACCCTACGCAGTCAACGGCTTCATTACCGCGTAGAGCTGGTTCTGCGCCTCGAAGCCGATGCCGGGGCGGTCGGCGAGTTTGAGGTAACCGTTCTCGACTTTGGCGTCATCGGCAAAGCCGGCAAACACGCCGAACACGTCGGGATACGCTTCGCATCCGCCCAGACCGAAGCCACCGACGATCGCGAGCGTCATCTGATTGCCGCCGTGGGGAAATATCGAATGCCGCTGCCACTTGTGGCGCTTCAGCATGTCGAGCGTGCGTGAAAATTGCACGATGCCGTACGACTGCGGCACGTCGATCTGGATGATGTCGCGGTCGGGCCGCATGCCGCCGAAGCGCACGAGATTTTCGATGTCCTGGGTCGAGAACAGGTTCTCGCCGGTGCCGATCGGCGAATCGTAAATCGACGCGACGTCTGCGAGCAGCGCGTAATCGAGCGGATCGGTCGGCTCCTCGAACCAGCGCAGCTTGAACGGCTTTAACGCCTGCGCATACTGCAACGCGCGCGCGCGGTTGAAGCCGGCGTTTGCGTCAACCGCCAACCGGTCGCTTGCCCCGACGACTGCGATGCCCGCTTCGACCCGCTGCACGTCCTCGGGTATCGTCATGCCGCCGACCTTGATTTTCATGGTCGTATAGCCCTCGTCGAGCCGCCTGCGGATTTCGTCCTGCAATTCCGGAATACCCTTGCCCGGCGCGTACCAGCCGCCGCCGACATAGCACGGCACCTTGTCCTGCACCTTGCCGTTGTTGTATTTCTGCGCGAGCACCGCGTGCAGCGGCTGATCCGCGATTTTCGCGATGGCGTCCCAGCACGCAACTTCTAGCGTGCCGATCGCGACCGAGCGCTCGGTGTGGCCGCCGGGCTTTTCGCGCTGCATCATGCACGCGAGTATCTTTTCGCAATCGAGGTTGTCGCCGGCGGCGTTCAGCAGGGAATCCGGCGGCGCCTTCATGATGCGCGGTATCAGGCGGTCGCGCATCTGCGCGCCGCATGCGTAGCGGCCGGTCGAATTGAACGCAAAGCCGGTGACCGGCTTGCCGCCGCGCATCACGTCGGTGGTCACCGCGACGACCGACGTCGTCATTTCGGAAAAATCGAATACCGCGTTGCGGATGGTCGAATTGATCGGGACCGCGACTTCGCGAATTGCCGTGATTTTCATTCCGCTTTGATTCCCGCTGCCTTGATTACTTTGCCCCAGCGCTCGATTTCGAACCTGACCTGCGCCGCGAACTGCTCGGGCGTGCTTGCGATGACGTCGAATCCGAGATCGGTCACGCGCTGCCTGATATCAGGCAAGGCCAGTATGCGGCGAACTTCGGCGGAGATTTTGTCGACCAGCGCTTTCGGCGTGCCGGCGGGCAGCAGCAGACCCTGCATGGTATCGGCTTCCTGGCCGGCGTAACCCAATTCGGCCAGCGTAGGCACATCGGGCAGGACGTCGGCGCGTTTGGACGCCGTCAGGCCGATCGCGCGCAGCCGGCCGCCTTTGATGTGCGGCGTAACCGGCGGAATAGCCTGGCAGCCGAGCGTCACCTGGTTGCCGAGCACCGCCGCGAGCGAAAGTCCGCCGCCGCCGTAGGGCACCGGCACGATATCGGTGCCGGTCGTCAGCGTGAAGAGCCGTGCGGACAGGTCCGGCGTCGTGCCGATGCCGGGAGTCGCGATGCTCAACTTGCCGGGCTGCGACTTCGCGAGCGCTATCAATTCCGCGATCGACTTGACCGGCGACGAGGTGTGCAGAAAAAACGCGTGCGGCGAAGCCGCCAGATTGGAAATCGGAATGAGGTCGCGATAAGGATCGTACGGAATCTTCGAATACAGCGACGGATTGACGACGAAGCTCGAACTCACCATGAGCCAGGTGTAACCGTCGGGATTCGCGTGCGCCCCGAGCCCCATGCCGATGTTGCCGCCGGCGCCGCCGCGATTGTCTATCACCACCTGCTGCCCCCACGCTTCAGTCAACCTCACGCTGAGCAGACGCCCGATCACGTCCGTCGGGCCGCCCGGTGCAAACGGCACCAGGATGCGAATCGGTTTGACCGGATAGTCTGCCGCCGATACCCCGCCGGCCAACAATGCTGCCGCCAACCCGATAATGCTGAGCGTTGCGCCGGTTCGCATGGATACACCTCCGTGAATGTTGGTGTGCGTTGGTGTGACTGCCGACTGTAATTGCGCGGTGCTCTTACTCGACTTTTATGCCTGCATCCTTGACGACCTTGGACCACTTCGCGACTTCGCTTTTGATCTGGGCGGCGAACTGCTCGGGCGTGCTCGCCACGATGTCGAATCCGAGCCCGCTGATTTTTTCTTTGGTGTCGGGCTGCGCGAGGATTCTGGCGATTTCGCCCTGCAGCCGTTGCACCACTGCCTTCGGCGTGCCCGCGGGCACCAGCACGCCCTGCAGCGTTTCGCTTTCCTGGCCCGCAAAACCGGCCTCGCCCATCGTCTGCACGTCGGCCAAAGCCGGCGAGCGCTTGGCGCTGGTGACGGCCAGCGCGCGCAGCCGCCCGCCCAGAATATGCGGCGTCGTCGGCGGCAGCGCGGTACAGCCGAGCGGCACCTGGTTGCCGATGACAGCGGTTACCGCGGGCCCGGCGCCCGCATAGGGCACCGTCGTGACATCGAGCTTCGCCGTGACTTTCAAAAGACTCGCCGCGAGATCGGGCGTCGTGCCGATGCCCGGCGTGGCGAAACTGTACTTCTTCGGGTTCGCCTGGATCAGCTTGATCAATTCCGGCATCGACTTGGCGGCGACGGACGGGTGCGCGGTATAAACGTTCGGCGAGGCGGCCATGTTGGTGACCGGCGCGAAACTCTTGTACGGGTCGTACGGAATCTTCGCATAGAGGCCGGGATTCACGACGAAACTCGAGCTGACAATTGTCAGCGTATAGCCATCGGGCGTGGCACTTGCTCCCATGCCCATGCCGATGTTGCCGCCGGCGCCGGCGCGATTGTCGATCACGACCTGGTGGCCGAAGCTCTCGGACAACTTTGCGGCGACGAAGCGCGCAATCACGTCCGTGGGACCGCCCGGCGCGAAGGGCACGATCATGCGCACCGATTTGGTCGGATATTGCGGCTCGGCCGCATTGGCAGCTCCCAATGTTGCGCTGGCGGCGACCGCGACGACCATGCGCACGACGTGCTTCTTATTTGTCTTCACTCGTTTCTCCTGGGTGATTCAAGCCGCAATCCTGTTCCATCACTCGATTTTGACGTTCGCATCCTTGATGACTTTCGCCCACCGCACCATCTCGGTTTTGATGAATTCGCCATACTGCTCGGGCGTGCTCGTCATCGGCTCGTAACCGGCGCCGCTCATGCGCTCCTTCGTTTCCGCCATCACCGCGATCTTGAGCCATTCTGCGTTCAGCCGGTTAATCACCTCACGCGGCGTGCCGGCGGGTGCCAGGATCCCGTACGACGTAATGACCTCGTAGTTCGCTACGCCCGCTTCCTTCGACGTCGGCACGTCGGGCAGATACGGCAGGCGTTCGGCCGCCAGCACCGCCAACGGCCGCACGCGACCCGCCTTGATATGCGGAAGTGTCGGCGGCACGCCGATGACCACCATGTCCACGTGCCCGCCGATCATGCCTATCATCGCTTCATTCGATCCTTTATACGGGACGTGAACCATATTGATGCCGGTGAGACCTTTCAGCATCTCGCTGCCGAGGTGGTTCGAAGTGCCGAGACCGCCCGAGCCGAAATTGAGTTTGCCTGGATGGGCCTTCGCGAGCTGCACGAACTCCTTGAGCGTTTTCGCGGGCACCGACGGATGCACCAGCAAAACGTTGGGAATTTGCGCGACCAGCGTGATCGGCGCGAAATCCTTGACCGGATCGTAGCCAAGCTTCTTGTACAAGCCGGGACTGATCGACAGGGACGGCGACGCAAGCACGATCGCATAGCCATCCGCGGGCTGTTTGGCGCCGAACTCGGTGCCGACGTTGCCGCCCGCGCCGGGCCGGTTTTCCGGCACGACCGGCTGATTGAGCTGCACGGCGAGTCTTTGCCCGATGATGCGGCCGAGTATGTCGGTCGGCCCGCCGGGCGGAAACGGCAGAATGAAGCGCACGGGCTTGGACGGGTAACTTTGCGCGGCTGCCGGCGCCGCCAGGGCGACCGCGACGAGCGCGCACGCGCCGAGGAATATTTTGTTTTTCATGACGCAACTCCAATGATCGTTGTGCTCACGCGCGCGGCAGCTTGATGGTTTTACCTGATTTAACCGCCGATTCGATGGCGAGCGTGACTTCGAGATTGTCGCGGGCTTCGCGCGCCGTCGTCAGGGCGCACGCGCGGCCGGTCGCGAGATGGTCGAGCCAGTTGCGGGTTTCGTTCGCCAGCGGGCCCCAGAACTCGCCCGCCGCCCAGTCGCCCGGCGCCGAGCTCGACAGGAAAGCCATGTTGACCGTGTGACCCGGCACGTAGATGTGCGGGATGCCGCGGTCGGTATACAGCAACTGATCGAGATGATCGTCGTCGATGAGATGCACGCCTTCGCTGCCGAGGATCTCCATGCGCCCGCTGTAGCCGAGCGAAGGATATTTCGCGGGCAGCGCAAAGCTCACGGCGAGGTTGACGAGCGCACCGTCGGCAAGCGTCAGCACCGCGTAGGTGACGTCGTCGCAATCGTAGCCTGCCGCGCGAATGATGCCGGCCTTGCCGCGCGCCCACACTTCGACGACCGGGTTCTGGTCGAGGAACCAGCCGAGCATGTCGATGTAATAGGTCAGCGAATCGACGACCGGCGTGGCGCCCGGATTGCGGTCGAGCATCTGGAAAACCTGCGCGCGCGAATTGTAAATGCGCGCCGACAAGCCGACGACCGTGCCCAGCCGGCCCTGCGCGATCTGCTCCTTCGCGAGCAGGTAGCAGCGCTTGAAGCGCCGGCTGTAGCCGACGCGCAGGCTGCCTTTGCTGCGCGCGAGAGCGGCGAGGATGCGGTCGGCATCCGCGATGGAGAGCGCGAGCGGCTTTTCCACCAGCACCGCCTTGCCCAGTTCGAGCGCCTGCAACACCGGCTCGACGTGCTCGTGCTCGCCGGTCGCCACGATGACCGTGTTGACCGACGGATGCGAAATCACCGCGAGATTGTCGGCGGACGCGAGTTGCGCGCCGCATTTGTCCGCGACCGCCCGCGCGCGCGCCGCATCGACGTCCGCGAGCGCGAGAAAACGCACGGCCGGATGGTTGACCGCAAGCTGCGCGCGCAGCGCACCGATGCGCCCGGCGCCTATGATCGCAACGCCTAATTCAGTGCGCTGCAGCTGGTCCTGCCCCACGGGATATCTCCTCTCGCCGCCGCTTATCGGCGGCGTACGCTCAGTTCGGAAAACGCCGGTTCAATTCTGCGACCTGCCCGGCCGTCAACAACTGCGTCGGCTGATTGCGCAACAATAGCATCAGCTGCGCGGTCTGTTCGAGTTCTTCTATCGCGTTGACCGCCGCAGTCAGCGAGCTTCCAGCGACGACGGGACCGTGATTCGCGAGCAGCACCGCGTGATGCTTGCCCGCGAGTTTGCGCACGGCATCGGCGAGCGTTTGATCGCCGGGCGGGTAGTAGGGCACCAGCGCCAACTTGCCGACCTGCATGACCGCGTACGCGGTTATCGGCGGGAATACGTCGGCGGCATCGAGCCCGGCAAGGCAGGACACCGCGACCGCATGCAGCGAATGCAGATGCACGACCGCGCCGCTCGACGCACGCTCCTGGTACATCGCGAGATGCAGAAACGCTTCCTTCGACGGCGGATCGCCGTTGATCAGCTTGCCGTTGCCGTCGAGCCGCGAAATTTTCGCGGGATCGAGCCGGCCGAGGCACGAGTTGGTCGGCGTCAGGAGCCACGTGCCGTCGGCGAGCTTGACGCTGATATTGCCGGCGCTGCCGTGCGCGAGGCCACGGTCGTAGAGCGATTTGCCAAGCTCGGCGATTTGTTCGCGTAAAAGATTCTCGGTCATCGTGATGTCTAAAATTCACACAGGTATTTGCCGCAGATACACGAGGATAATCGCAGATAGAAGGCACGGTGTTTCTCCCGCGAGGATTTTCTCTGCGTTCATCTGCGTTCATCAGTGGCTCAACTGTCTTAAAAGCCTTGAGAAAAAAATCATCGCCGCCGAAGTTGCCGGATTTCAATGCCAGCGCGATCGGCTTTTCATCGAGGCTCGCGGTCCACGGCACGCCGGGGTCGATTTCCGCGCCTACGCGCAGGCCGGTGATGCCGAGCGCGGTCACGACTGCGCCCGACGTCTCGCCGCCGGCGACGACCAGCCGCCGCGCGCCGCGCGCCACCAGGTCCTTCGCGATTTCGCCGAGCGCCTGCTCGACCATGGCGCCCGCACGTTCGCGGCCCAATGCGGCCTGCACTTCTTCGATCTGCTTCGGCGCGGCGGTCGAGTAGATCAATAGGGGTTTCTGCCCCAGGCGCGGCTGCGCCCACGCGAGCGCCTTGGCGACGGCGCCGGGATCGCGCGCCAGCGCCAGCGCATCGAGCGCGAAACTCTCGCATTGGCGCTGCAGTGCGGCCACCTGGCGCTGGGTCGCCGCCGAGCAGCTGCCGGAAAGGACCACCGCGTGTCCGTTCACGCGTGGCAACTCGCTCGGCGCCGCCGTCTTGAGGAGCTGCGTGCGCCGAAAATTGTCCGGCAACCCGAGCGCGAGCCCGGAGCCGCCGGTCAATAACTGCATGTCGCTGCACGCCTCGCCGATCGCGAACAAGTGCTGGTCAGTAAGCGCATCGACGATCGAGTGCCGCACGCCTGTCGCGGCCAGCCTTTTCATTTCCGCCTTGATTGCCGCGGCCCCCTGCGCGACAACTGCGAACGGAATCAGCCCGACCTTGCCCTGCGCCTGCCGCTGGAGCACGCGCACCAGTGACGAGTCAGTCATCGGGTTCAGCGGATGGTCGCGCATGCTCGACTCGGCCAGCAATTGGTCGCCGACGAACAAATTGCCCTGGTAGATCGTGCGCTTATTGGTCGGAAACGCCGGGCACGCAACGGTGAATGACACACCGAGGGCGGCGAGCAATGCGTCGGCAACCGGCCCGATGTTGCCGGCGTCCGTCGAATCGAACGTCGAGCAGTATTTGAAATAGAACTGGCGCGCGCCGCCGCGCTTCAGATAATCGAGCGCATTCAACGACAGGCGCACGGCATCGGCGGCCGGAATCGAGCGCGACTTCAGTGCGACAATCACCGCATCGGCATCCGGGACGCGGCCGTTCGGCACGCCGAGCAGGACGACCGTCGACATGCCCTGCCGCACCAGCGTATTGGCGAGATCGGTCGCGCCGGTGAAGTCGTCGGCGATGCAGCCCAGCAGCATCGCGTATTAGCGCGTTCCTGTCGCGCGCAGTTCGCCTGCGTCGACCCGCGCGGTGACCGCCTGCGCGAAACTTTTGGTCGTGCCGTTGCCGCCGAGGTCCGGCGTGCGCGCGCGCGCATCCGCGAGCGCCGCGTCGAGCGCTGTCTCGATCGCGCGGCTCGCATCGACGAATGCGGACTTCTTGTGCCGCATGCCCAGCCACTCCATCAGCATGGCGACCGACAGCATGAGTCCCGAGGGATTGGCGATACCCTTGCCGACCAGGTCGGGCGCCGAGCCGTGGCCCGCATTCGCGATCGCGTGCTCGTCGCCCATGTTAAGCGCCGCAGCCAGACCGAGCCCTCCGGAGAGCGCACACGCCTCGTTGGACAGAATATCGCCGAACATATTTGTTACGAGCAGCACGTCGTAGCGCTGCGGCCGCGTGTAGAGATCGGCGGCCATTGCATCGACGTCGACCTCGCGAAACGCGATGTCCTTGTGCTGTTCCGCCTGCGCATAGGCTTCACTCATGAAGAGACCGTCAGTTACCTGCAGCACGTGCTGCTTGCCGACGGCGCTTACGTTCTTGCGGCGGCGTGCCGCGTATTCGAAAGCCACTTTGGCGATGCGGCGCGAGCCCGCGCGCGTGATCTTGCGCACCGACAATGCGACATCTTCGGTCGGCATGAAGTCCGCAATGCCCATGTACATGTTGCGGTCGGCATAGAAGCCCTCGGTGTTTTCGCGCGCGATCAGCACGTCGAGCCCGGGCCGTGCATTGGGCACGCCTGCGCGCGAACGCGCCGGCCGCAGGTTCGCATAGAGCTCGAGCCGTTTGCGGATCGTGCCGGGCACGTTGATGCCGCCCTCTTCACGCGGCGGATACAGCGTCATGCCGCATGGGCCGAGAATGACCCCGTCGGCCGCCAGTGCTTTCTCGACCGCGGATTCCGGCATGGTATTGCCGCATTTTTTGAAGCTCGCCATCCCGACATCGACGATTTCAAACTCCATGCCGAGCGCGTAAGCGCGATTGACCGCTTCGAGCATGGTCATCGTGACTTCGGTGATTTCGGGCCCGATGTCGTCGCCGGGCATGACTACGATATGCATTGCAGTGCCTTTCATGAACTGGGAGCCGGCGGAGCCGCCGCAGCCGTGATTATCTGCTTTTCCCGGCTTCCGCGGGAAACAGCGCCGCCCATTTCGCATAGCCCGACTTCATCCGCTTCGCGAGATCGTCGGGAGAGCCGCCGATCACGTCGGCGCCGAACAGGTCCAGCCGCTCGCGCACGTCCGGCGTTTTCAGTATGCGCGTCACCTCCGCATTGATTTTCGCCACGACCCGGGCCGGCGTGTGCGCGGGCGCGACCAGCCCGTACCAGTTCGCCGCTTCGTATCCCGGCACCGTCTCGGCCATCGCGGGTATGTCCGGCACGGCGCGCGAACGGGCGCTGCCGGTTACGGCGAGCGCGCGAACCCGGCCGGTCTGGATGTAAGGCAGCGCCAGTATCAGGTTCGGATAGTACATCTCGACCTGCTTGCTGCTGACGTCCGACATCGCCTGGGCATTCACCTTGTACGGCACTTCGGTGATGCGGATGCCGGCCATCGATTTCAGCAGTTCGGCCGCGAGGTGGCTGGCCGTGCCTTTGCCCGTGCTCGCGTAGTTGAGCGCGCCGGGGCTGGCCTTCGCCAGCTCGATCAGCTCCTTGACGGACCGCGCGGCGAGCTGCGGACTGACCACCAGCACCGTCGGCACGTCTATCATCAGCGAGATCGGCGCGAAATCCTTGAAGGCGTTGTAGGGAACGTTCGTGATGAAAATCGGCGTGACGATCAAAGTCGTCGACGCCATATACAGCGTATAGCCGTCGGGCGTGGCGCGCGCGGCCATCCCGGCGCTGATCGTGCCCGCCGCACCTTCGCGGTTCTCGACGACGACCGGCACTTTCCAGCTTTCATTGAGCTTCGCGCCGATGATGCGCGCCATGGTATCGGTCGCGGTGCCGGCGGAAAAACCGACGACTATCCTGATCGCCTTGTCCGGATACTCCTGGCCGTGCGCGAGCGGTGCCAGCGCGGCGGACGCCATCAAGACAGGTGCCAACAGCAGCTTCATCGATCAACCCGCGAGCAAGCGGCGTGCTTCGGTCGTCTGCGCCTGCAGATCCCGCAGCAGGCGCACTTCCGGTGACGGCGCGCAGTTGGCATAGCCGACGCCGAGCTTGCGCAGTTCTGCCGCATCGCGCGGAAACACCGCATTGTTCATCGGCAGCGCGAGACGCGTGACGCCGCTTTTGCGCACGACCTCGGCCACCCGCGCTATGGTCTCCACGAGCTTGGGATGATTGGTCTGGCCGCTGACGCCGAGCGCACGCGACATGTCGGCAGGCCCGACGACCACGAGATCGATGCCTTCGGTCGACGCAATTTCCTCGATCTCGTCCAGCGCGGACAGTTCCTCGATCATGATCGCGAGCATGATTTCGCGGTTCGACTGCGCCATGTGCTCCTTGGCCGGGACTTTGCCGAAGTCGGACGCGCGCGTGCCGGATGCCATGCCGCGTTCGCCGAGCGGCGCGTAGCGCACCGCGCGCACGGCGGCGCGTGCCGTCTCGGCGTCGTTCACATGCGGCAGCTGTATGCCCTGCACGCCCATGTCGAGCAACCGCAGGATAAATGCCGGATCGAAGCCCGGCGTGCGCACGACCGGCGTGATGCCCACGCGCTCGGCCGCCATCACCATCAACTGCACGTCGCGCAGATCGAAGCTCGTGTGCTCGAGATCGATGAAGGCCGCATCGAAACCCGCGTGGCCGATGATTTCCACGATCTGCGGGATCGGCGATGCCGCCCACATAAGTGCCCAGCGCCATGCCGCCTTCGCGCACTATCCGTTTTGCCCTGTTCTCTTGCATGCTCATTTCCTTCGCGATTAATTTACGCCGCATCACTCGATGCGGCGGCTGTCTCCGACGAATTCGAGTCCGCAAAACGCGCCGCCGTGAAAATCCTCCGCGGGGTCGCCTGCCGGCGGCCTTCTAGCCTCCAGCTCCGCCGCATATTGCTCGGCATTGTCCAGCGGTCGGTAGCCGATCTTTGCCGCATGCGGATTCTGCCAGCGATTGCGCGTGTTGTTCGATACCCCGTACAGCACGAGGAAATGAAACGCCGGCGCCTCGATGCAGCAACGCGTCAGTGCCACCATGTCGCGATGGCTGATCCAGGTCGCGAGCTGCCGCGCATCCTGAGGCTTCGCGCGAAATGAGCCGATACGCAGGCAGGCGACTTCGAGTCCGTATTTGTCGGCATACATACGACCGAGCGCTTCGCCGAAGGCTTTGCTCACGCCGTAGCGGCTGTCCGGCCGCTCGGGTTCGGTAACGCCCACCGGCTGCGTTCGCGCGGTAATAGCCGATCACGTGATTCGAGCTCGCGAAAATCACGCGCCGCACGCCGCTCGCGCGCGCCGCCTCGAACAGGTTGTAAGTGCCGATAACATTGTTCGGCAGTATCGCCTCCCACGCGCCTTCGCGCGGCACGCCGGCAAGATGCACGATGCAGTCGATGTCGCGCGTCGCCTCCCGCAAGGCCGCGATATCGGCGAGATCGGCCGTCACGCACTCTTCGCCCGGACGCGCCGCCTGCGGCTTGATGTCGAGCAGCCGCAGTTTGCGCCGGCCGTCGTAGAGGCCGGCGCGCAGCACGCAGCCAATTTCGCCCGCGGAGCCGGTAATCAAAATCCGGTTATTCATCTGCATCACGCAGCCTTGAACGGCAACTCGGCATCGAGCCCGGTTTCGCGCGCGATGCGCGCAAGATCGGCGAGCGTATCGTCGGGCAGTGCGAGGCCGTCGCGCCGGTTGACGATATTGTTGTTCGCTTCCATTTCGCCCGGATAGAACACTTGATCGAAGCCTTTGGCGAGCGGCACCGACTTGATCTCCGCAATGTAATCTTCCATGCGCCGGTCGAACTGCGCGAGCGGCATGAACTTCGCGATGTCGATCGCAATCATGAAGTGCCCGCAATTGCTTTTCTCGGCGGTCTTGTACGGGCTGTGCACCTGCGACAGAAAGCCGCTGCCGGTCAGCACACCCGACAGCACGTCGACCATCATCGCGATCGCGTAACCCTTGTGGCCCGCCATCGGCAGGATGATGCCGTCAATCGCGGCCTGCGGATCGGTCGTCGGCGCACCGTCCTTGTCGATCGCCCAGCCTTCCGGAATCGCCTGGCGCTTATTGCGCGCGAGATAAATCTTGCCGCGCGCGACACCGGTGTTCGCCATGTCCATCAGGAATGGCGGATGCTTGCCAGCCGGCGTCGCGACCGACCAGGGATTGGTGCCGATGATTTTCTTGCGGCCGCCCCACGGCGCCATCGCCGGGCCGCCGTTGCTCGTCAGGAACATGGCGCAGCCTTCCTGCGTGCCCATGCGGGTGTAATACATGCAGGTGCCGAAATGATTCGACATGCGCACGCCGACCGCACCCAGGCCGTGCGCTTTCGCGCGCTTGATTGCTTCGCGCGTCGCGAGCTCGGTGACGACGTGGCCGACGCCGTCATGCCCGTCGATCACCGCGATGCTGCCCGCATCGACGACGAATTCCGGCTGCGTGACCGGCTTCATCACGCCATTCTTGATGCGGTCGAGGTACCAGCCGAGTCGCAGGACACCGTGCGATTGATGGCCCCACGCATCGGCCTGCACGAGCGTATCGGCAACCAAATGCGCATCGCGCTCGGGCATGCCGGCGCTTGCATAAACCGCTGTCGCGAAGTCGGTCAATTTGTCTGCATTGACACGAATTTCCATGATTAATCCACCCTTAGATTGAGCGACTTGATGACCTTGCCCCACTTCGCGTATTCACTGCGGACGAAAGTATCGAGCTCCGCCGGCGTCCCGCCGATCGCCTCCGCGCTCATCAGGCGCAGCCGTTCGCTCACATCCGGCAGCTTCACGATGCGCGCTAACTGGGCATTCAGTTTAGCGATGATGTCTTTGGGCGTGCCCGCCGGCGCATGAATTGCGTACCACGAGCTCGAGTCGTAGTCGGTGAGCCCGCCCTCGGCGAAGGTCGGCACTTCGGGCAGGTCGGGCCAGCGCCGCTTGCCCGTGATCGCGATGCCGCGCAGTTTTCCATTCCGAATGTGCGGCGTCACCGATGCCGCAGTGTCGATGATCATCGCGATCTGGCCCGACATCACGTCGACCAGCGCGGGGCCGCTGCCCTTGTACGGCACGTGCACCATCTGGATGCCGGTTTTCTCGGTGAAGATGGCGGCCGACAGGTGCGGCGGCGTGCCGTTGCCGCCCGACGCATAACTCAACTTGCCCGGGCTCGCCTTGGCCGCGGCGATCACATCCTGCAAAGTCTTGTAGGGCAGGCCCGCGCTCACCGACAGCAGCATCGGGGTAGTCGCCAGCAGCGTGACGGCCGAGAAATCCTTGATCGCATCGTAGCCCGGGTTCGTATATAACTGCGGCGCCATGGCATGCGTCGCCACCGACGTCATGACGATCGTATAGCCGTCGGGCGCCGCGCGCGCGGCGAGCGCCGTGCCTATCGTCGTGCCGGCGCCGGGCCGGTTATCGATGATGAGCTGCTGGCCCGTGCTCTCGGTGAACTTGGGCGCGAGCAGGCGCGAGATCGTGTCGTTGCCGCCGCCCGGCGGATACGGCACGATGAGGCGCACCGGCTTCGTCGGGAAATCGGCGGCCGCAACGGTCAGTGCAGCCAGCATACCCAGTGTTATTTTGATTGCGATGTTCATCATTGCTCCATGGATGCCGCGTTTTAATCGACCTTGATGCCGGAAGACTGGATTATCTTCGCGTACAGCGCGCTTTCCCGGCGCACGAAGGCGGCGAGCTGCTCGGGCGTGCCCGCCACCACTTCAGCGCCCTGCTCGCCGAAGCGCTCGCGAATGTCCGGCCGCGCGAGCACGCTCGTAATGTCCGCGTGCAGTTTGGCGACAATTTCTTTAGGCGTGCCGGCCGGCGCAAACACGCCCGTCCAGCCGGTCGCGTCGAATCCGGCAAATGTGTCCTCGATGCTCGGCACGTCCGGCAGCACGGCTGCGCGCTTGACCGACGAAACCGCAACCGCGCGCACCTTGCCGCTCTTGATGTGCTGCAGCACGCCGACGATGTTCGCGAACATGAGATCGATCTGTCCCGACATCACGTCGATCAGCGCCGGCGGCGCGCCCTTGTACGGCACATGGTTCATGCGGATGCCGGCGCGCGCCTGCACTTCCTCCATCGCCAGGTGCTGGAGATTGCCGATTCCGGCGGACGCATAAACGAGCTGACCCGGGCGCGCTTTCGCCAGGCGCACGAGATCCGGCACGGTCTTCACCGGCAGCGACGGATGCACGACCAGCACCATCGGCGACGCAGTCAATTGACTGACCGGCGCAAAATCGCGCGCCACGTCGTACGATAATTTTTTCTGCAGCCCCGGATTGATCGTCATCGGCCCCGCGTTGCCGAGCAGCAGCGTGTAGCCGTCGGGGACGGCCTTGGCGACGAAGTCCGCGCCTATGCTGCCGCCCGCGCCGGTGCGATTGTCGACGACCACGGATTGCCCCCACATTTCAGTCAGGCGGTGGCCGACCACGCGCATCACGTCGTCGAGCGGGCCGCCGGCGCTGTAAGGGACGACGACGCGGACTGCCTTCGCCGGATACGTCTGCGCCTGCGCATTGCCCGCTACGACAATAAGCGCTGCAAGCAAAGCCCCACGGGCCGCGATTTTCAAAGGCATCCGCTACGTCGCAATATTGAACTGCGAAGGCGGCGTCGCTTTCAATACATCGGCGAGCCAGTCGGCGACGTAATTCGAGCCGAACTGGCGGTTGTCACCCTGGCAATGCTCGGCGCCGCCTTCTTCCTTCGTGAATACCTTGTACTTTTTTACTTTGGAGCCGATGGTTTTATAAAGCAGCTGGCCCGTTTCGAGCGGCGAGAGCGAATCGAGTTCGCCCTGTGTGACGAGGAACGGACATTCGATTTTCTCGGCGACGCCCGCGAGCGTGTACTTTTCGAGCTTCTTCATCGAGCTGTCCATGTCCGGCATGCCCATCACCCACGGCAACTGAAAATGCGGCGCCGACAATTTGGTGCCGCCGGATTCCTGCACCTTGCGGCGCTCGATCCAGTTCGCGTGATAGTCGAAATGCGCGCCCCAGGCAACGCCGGCCGCGAAGCGTTTTTCGAAGGCCGCGGCGCGCGGCGCGTAATAACCGCCCATGCTGAACGCCATCACCGCGACGCGCTTGGGATCGACGTCGGGCCGGCTCGCCACGTAGTCGTAGGCGGCGCCAGCCGGCACTTCGTAGTCGTAGCGGCTCGGAATGTTCTGCAGGCGCAGCGCCTCGCCCTGCCCCGGGCCGTCGATCGCGAGCGTGTGAATGCCGCGATTCGCGAGCTCGACGCCGCCGAACAGGATCGACAGTTCCTTCGCGCTGTCGAGCCCGTCGAAGAAACAGACTGTCGGCGCCTTGCCCGCGACCGGCGACTTCATGAACCACGCGGGCAGCGTCGTGCCTTCGTATTTCACTTCGACGCGCTCGATGTTCGGGTAGCGCACCTGGGTGCCGCGCCGGAAGCAGCGCAGGCAGCTCTGGTAGAGCTCGACCTTCTTCGGTCCGGGCCGCACGAAACGCTCGCCGACGAAATAGTAGGTGGCCGCGCGCAGGTAATGCGACGCCGCGGTGAACGGATGGTTCTCGCCCGCCGCATCGTCACCCATTTTTTCGATGCGCTGCGCTTCGCGTTCCCATTCGACGCCCCACGCCTCATTGTCGCCGATCTTCCCTTTCAAGCGCTGGCCCACGCGGTCGACTTCGCTCATCGAGCTGCCGCCCCAGCGCGCCATCTCGATAGCAATCATCATCCCCTGCGACCACATGAAACTCTCGGGAAAGTATTGGAACCAGTACTTTTGATGCTCGGCCATGCCTGTAATCTCCGTTTCGTAAATTCTTCGTCCGACTAATCAAGCTTCGTCATTCCGGCCTCGGCAGCAATGTTTCACTCGATTTTCAGATTGATCCGCTGCGCCAGCTTCCTGTACTTGTCGATGTCCGCCACCAGAAACCGCATGAACTCGTCGGGCGTGAGGCCGGTCGGCTCGGCGCCGAGGTTGGCGATTTTCTCGCGGATGTCGGGCTCTTTCAGCGCTTTCAAAACTTCGGCGAGCACGCGGTCGGTGTTTTCCTTCGGCGATTTCGCCGGCGCGTAAAGCCCGTACCAGCCGCCGATCTCGCGCGCCGTGGACGCCGAGCTCGCCCAGCGTCGGCAAATCCGGCAACACGTGCGAGCGCCGCTGGCCCATTTGCGCAAGGCCGCGCAAACGCCCCTGCTGGATCGGCGGCGCCATCGACAGCGGGCTCGCGAACATCATGTCGATGTGCCCGCCGAGCAGATCGGTCAACGCCGGGGCCGCGCCTTTGTAGGGAACGTGGGTAATGCTCGTCGCGGTGGCGGCCTTGAACAATTCGCCGGCGAGATGCAGCGTATTGCCGTTGCCCGCCGAGCCGAACGTGAGCTGGCCGGGCTTCGCTTTGGCGAGCACGACCAGTTCCTTGACGTTTTTCGCGGGCACCGACGGATGCACGCCGAGCACCATGCCGGCGGATTCGCCCATTTGCGTGAGCGAAACGAAATCCCTGAGCGTGTCGTACGGCAATTTCGCGTGCAGCGCCGCGTTGGTCGTGTGCGAACCGGTGGTGATCAGATAGGTATAGCCGTCGGGCGCGCTGCGCGCGACGAGCTCGGTGCCGATGATGCTGTTGGCGCCCGGCCGGTTGTCGATGACGACCTGCTGCTTCATCGCGTCGCCGATGCGCTGGCCGATCAGGCGCGCGACCGCGTCGGGCGGGCCGCCCGCCGGCCATGGCACCACGAATCTGATCGGGCGGCTCGGGAAACTTTGTGCACAGGCGGCACCCGCGCCAAGCGCGAACACCGCCACTGCCCACGACCAACGCATTCTTTCTCCTCGCACGCGCGGGTTGAACGGCGTCTGCGTCCGTTCGAATCCGCGCAGCCGTTCCCGCGTCGCCGTACGTCGCGGAACGGCTTTATTTGATGACGTAAGGATTCACCGGCGATCCGACGCCGCCGGTGATCGGCAGCGCGGGCGCCACGAACATGAATTCGTATTTCTTGTCCGCCGCGCAATCGACCGCCAGTGCGCCGAGATCGAAAATCTCGCCGACCGTCAGACCCATGATCGGAATCGCGATCCAGTGCCACGGCTGATTGGTGTCTTCGGTCTCGTTCGGCCGCACTTCGGCGCCCCACGTATCGGTGACGATCGCCGCCACTTCCTTTTTATGCAGCCAGTCGAGCGTCTCGAACGCGAGCCCCGGCGCGTCGCCGCCCGAGTAGCCGTCCCAGTTCTTGTCCGCGAACTTGCGTTCGACGTGTCCGGTGCGCACGAGCAGAAAGTCGCCCACGCTTCACCTCGACCTTGTGCTTCTTCGCCGTGAAATCGAGCAGTTCGTTGGTGACCGCGAATCCGTCCGGCAGCCACTTCTTGCCCAGCGCGCGCGGCACGTCGAGCAGCACGCCGCGGCCGACCATTTTTTCCTTGGTCTTCTCGATGCCGCCCTTGAGCGCGCCGGCGCTCGTCACGTTGCGGCAATCGTAGCCGTTCCACATGTAGTCGTAGTACATGATGTGGCCGAGGCCGTCCCACTGCGTGCCGCATTGCAGCGGCATGATGATGATGTCGTCGGTGCCGCGGATCTTGCGGTGATCGAGCACGCCCGAATACGCGTCGGTGCCGGTGCGCGTCATCAGGTGGATCGGGTTGAAGCGGCCGAGCGCCGGATACTTGGTCTTGCCGCCCTGCGGCCCGCTCTGGTCGTAGTTCAACGCCAGCGAAATGACTTTGCCGCGCGTCACGAGCTGCGCCGCCTCGACGATCTTGTCGGGCGTCACGAAGTTCAGAGTGCCGATCTCGTCGTTCTTGCCCCAGCGGCCCCAGTTCTTCAGGCGCTTGGCCGCGGCATGGATGTCCTTGCGCGTAAGCTTGCGGTGTTTCTTGTCGATGGTGTTCTTGATTTTCGGTTCGCGTGCTGCCATGGCGTCCTCTCTTGAATCGGTTTCTTGTTGGGAAATTCGTGCCGCGGAACGGATAATTTTACTCGATATCAGCGGGCCGAGATTCCGCGACGTTGGAAAAAACGCGCAGGCTATTCGGGCTTGATCCCTGCGGCCTTGATTACCTTCGCCCACTTGGCGATTTCCGCCTTGATATAGGCGCCGAATTCCGCGGGTGTGCCGCCCACCGGTTCGAATCCCTGCGCGAGCAGCCGCTCGCGCGTTTCCGCTACACCGAGAATTTTTACGATTTCAGCATGCAGCGTCGTGATGATGGGCCGCGGCGTGCGAGCGGGGGCGAGCACGCCGTACCACGTTGATGCGTCGTAACCCTTGAGCGTTTCGCCGATCGTCGGCAATTCGGGCATCGCCTGCGAGCGCTTGACGCTGGTGACTGCGATTGCGCGCAGCCGGCCCGAGCGCACGTGCGGCATGGCGGCCGGCATAGTCGCGAACATCAATTGCACCTGGCCGCCGAGCAGATCGGTCAGCGCCGGGCCGCCGCCCTTATATGGAATGTGCACCATTTTCACGCCGGCGAGGTTGTCGAACAATTCACCCGCGAGATGCGACGAGCTGCCGAGCCCTGCCGACGGGTAATTGAGCGACCCCGGCTTGGCCTTGGCGAGCGCGATCAGGTCGGGCACCGTCTTGACCGCGAGCGACGGCAGCACGACGAGTATGTTGGGCGTCGATGCGACCAGGCTCACCGGCTCGAAATCCTTGACCGGGTCGTAGCCGAGCTTTGCATACAGGCTCACGTTGATCGCGTTCGGCGCGACGTTGCCCATGATGATCGTGTAGCCGTCGGGCACGCTGTGCGCGGCGATCTCGCTGCCGATGCCGCCGGCCGCGCCGCCGCGATTGTCGATGACCACGGTCTGCCCGAAGTTCTCGGACAATTTCTGCGCGACCATGCGGCCGACGATGTCGGTGCCGCCGCCCGGCGGATAAGCGACGATCATTCGGATGGGTTTGGTCGGATAATTTTGTGCAGTCGCGCCCATTGATGACAATGCAAACGCACTCGCGCCGCACGCGACTAACAGCAATGTTTTGTTCCTCAATCCTCGCTCCTCAATCCTCAATCCTGCCCTCACCCCGCCAGCGGCAGCTTGACAGTGTTGCCGCTCGCCGCCGCGAGCTGGATCGCCAGCGTCACTTCAAGATTGCAGCGCGCGTCCTGCGCCGTCGCATGCACGCAGGCCTTGCCGGTCGCGAGATGATCGAGCCACGCGCGCGTCTCGTTTGCAATCGGCCCCCAGAAGTCGCCGAGCGCCCAGTCGCCGGGCGTGCCGCTCGACAGGAACACCATGTTGACGTTGTGATCGGGCAGGTACACGTGCGGCACGCCCTTGTTGCTGTACATCAGCTGATCCGTGTGGTCGTCGTCGAGGATCATCACGCCCTCGGTGCCGAGAATCTCGACGCGCGCGGCGTGGCCCAGCGCCGGATATTTTTCCGGCAGCGCGTAACTCACCCCCAGATTGACCACCGCGCCGTCCGCGTAGGTGACGATCGACCAGTTGACGTCGTCGACGTCGTGGCCGGCGGCTTTCAATACGCCCGTTTGACCGCGCGCGAACACTTCGACCGGCGCATTGCCTTCGAGCAGCCAGTTCATGAGATCGACGTAATACGTGAGCGCGTCCACCACCGGCGTGGCCTCGGGATTGCGCTTCATCATCGCCAGCGCCTGCGAGCGCGAATTGAACACGCGCGCCGCGCCGCCGATGATCTTGCCGACGCGGCCCTGGATGATCTGCTCCTTCGCGATCAGGTAGCGGTCTTTGAAGCGGCGGCTGTAGCCGACGCGCAGATTGGCGTTGGCTTTCTTCGCCGCGGCGATGATGCGATCGGCATCCGCGATATTGAGCGCGATCGGTTTCTCGACGAGCACCGCCTTGCCGAGCTCGATCGCTTTCAGCACCGGCGCGAGATGCTCGCCCTCGCTGGTCGACACGATGACCGCGGTGACTTCGGGCCGCGCGATGATCTCGTCGTTGTTCGCCGAGGCGAACTGGGCGCCGACGTCCTGCGCGAGCTTTTGCGCGGCGCCGAGATTGGTGTCCGAGACGGCGATGAAGTTGACCGCCGGATGCGTCGACGCGAGTTTGGCGCGCAGCGTGCCGATGCGACCGGAGCCGACGACGGCCAAGCCGATTTGTTTTCGTTCGATGATTTATCATCCTGAATCCAATTCGAGCCACAGAGGAGCACAGATAAACACGGATGAAAAACAACGTCCTACTTGCCTTTGATTCGTTTCTGTGATCTCTGTGTATCTGTGGCAAATGCTTTTGTCTTGATTTTACTCAATCTTCAAATTCAGCGTCTTGATGACCTTGCCCCACTTCGCGGCCTCGGACTTGATGTACTGCGCGAATTGTTCCGGTGTGTCGCCGACCGGCTCGGCGCCCTGCGCAATCAGCCGCTCCCTCACGTCGGGCAGCGCGAGAATGCGCACGATCTCCTTGTTGAGCGCGGCGACGACCTCTTTGGGCGTGCGCGCGGGTGCGGCGTAACCGAACCAGCCCGCGGCTTCGAACCCGGGCACGGTTTCGCCTACGGTCGGCAACTCGGGCATCTGGGGCGAGCGCTTCGCCGTGGTGACGGCAACGGCGCGCAGGCGGCCGGCCTTGATCTGCGGCAATGCGGTCGGCATCGCATCGAACATCACATGCACCTGGCCGGCGATCATGTCGATATGCGCGAGCGGGCTCGATTTGTAGGCGATGTGCTCCATCGTGATACCGGTCATCGACTTGAACAACTCGCCGGAAAGATGGATGGTGCCGCCCGCACCCGCGGACGCGTAAGTGAGCTTGCCCGGATTGGCTTTGCCGTACGCGATCAGTTCCTGCACCGATTTCACGGGCAACGAAGGCGCGACGATCAGCACGTTGGTGGTCTTGACCATGTTCGTGATCGGCGCAAACGCGGTATTGCTGTCGTATGGCATCTGCGAATAAAGGCTTTGATTGATTGCCAGCACGCTCGCCGCGCCCAGCACGATGGTGTAGCCGTCGGGCGGCGCTTTCGCCACCAGGTCGGTGCCGATGTTGCCGCCCGCGCCGGGCCGATTGTCCACCACCACCTGCTGATTCCAGTGCTCGGTCATGCGCACGGCCACCGTACGCGCGAGCACGTCCGTATTGCTGCCCGCGCCGAACGGCACGACGATGCGAATCGGCTTGACCGGAAACTGCGCCGTATCAGCGGCGGCCGCGCTGCCCGCAATCAGCGATGCTGCAAAAAATAGTGCTTTCATCATGTCCCCTGTTTCGACATTCAGTCGGGTTTCGCCCCCGACTGTTTGACCGCCTTGCCCCAGCGCACGATTTCATCGCGCACGAACGCCTCGAATTGTTGCGGCGTGGTGCCGGCGACCTCGACGCCCTGCCCCGACAGCCGTTCGCGCACGTCGGGCATGTTGAGCACGCGCACGATGTCGTCGTGCAATTTCGTAACGACCGCGCGCGGCGTGCGCGCGGCCACGGCCACGCCCCACCACGCCGTCATGTCGTAATCGGGATAGCCGGATTCGGCAATGGTCGGAAGCTCCGGCACCGTGCGCATGCGCGTCTTGCCCGTCACCGCGATCGCGCGCACGCGGCCGGTTTTCATCGGGCCGTCGAGCGCGAGCTGGGTCCCGAAGGTGTAACTCAACTGCCCCGCCATCACGTCGGTGAGCGCGGGCGCCAGTCCCTTGTACGGCACATGCACCACATCGACGCCCGCCATCGACTTGAACATCTCTCCCATCAGGTGCGCCGAGCCGCCGCTGCCGGTGGAACCGTAGGCGAGCTGCCCCGGCTTCGACTTGGCGAGCGCCACCAGGTCTTTGACGTTTTTTACCGGCAGTTGCGCGTTGACCGCGAGCAGCATGGACGCCGCGCCGATCTGCGTAACGGCCGTAAAATCGCGCAACGTGTCGAACGGCAGCTTCGGATAGAACGCGGCGTTGATCGCGAATGCCGTCGCCGTGAGCAGCAAGGTGTGCCCGTCGGGCGGGCTTTTGGCGACGATGTCGGTGCCTATCGTCGTGCCGCCGCCCGCGCGGTTGTCGACGATCACCTGCTGTTTCCACATGTCGGAAAGCTTCTGGCTGACCAGGCGGCCGATGAAGTCGTTGATCGCGCCGGGCGTATACGGCACGACGAAACGCACGGGACGCTCGGGAAATTCCGCCGCTGCCGCACTGCCCGCCGCGCAAGCGCACAGCATTGCGCACCACAGCTGTTTCAACGCCGCACCGCTTGCATTATGATCTCCGCACTTTCTTTCGCCATTTTTCTGGACCGCCGATGATACATGCCGAACCCGGACTCTACCTGCGCTACGAGCCTGCCGCCGCGCCGGTGCCGCTGATTGTAGATGTATCGCGCAGCGGACGCGAGTATCCGAAGGAGTACCGCACCCCGCTGCCGTTCACGACGGTGCACGACAACGTGTCGATGTACGTCGAGGATCTGTACGCGGGCGCGCCGCAGGTCGGCGCGACGCTGCTCTACTGCACGTTTCCGAACACGTGGGTCGACGTCAACCGCGACGAGCTCGACATGGATCCGGCGGTCGTCGACGGCGAGTGGCCGGTTGCGCTGAAGCCGACGCCGCGCACGCTCGAGGGCCTCGGCCTCATCAAGAGCAAATCGCGCTACGGCGAGCCGTTCCAGGAACGCAGGCTCGCGGTCGCCGAGATCGAGGAGCGCCTCGCGAAATATTACCGGCCGTATCACGCCGAATTGAAACGCATCATCGACGACCTGCATGCGCGCTTCGGCGTCGTGCGCCAGATTTCGTGTCACTGCATGTCGGCGGTCGGCGCGCCGACGCATCCTGACGCGGGCCAGCCGCGCCCGGACTTCTGCATCGGCGATCTGCACGGCAGGACGACGTCGCCGGAATTTCGCGCGCTCGTCGTCGATACGCTGAAGGGCCTCGGTTACAGCGTCAGCGTCAACGAGCCCTACGTCGGCAATGTACTGATCGGCCGCAACAGCGATCCCGCGCGCGGCATCGACAGCGTGCAAATCGAAGTCAACAAGAAACTTTTCATGGACACCAAAACATTTCGCGCGACGGCGGGCCTGGCGAAACTCAAAGCGGACCTCGACCAGCTGCTCGCCGTCGTCGCCGCCGATACGCGTAAACTTGCAAGCGCTGATTATTAGATCGCCGCGATAACCTGGATCTCGACCATCAGCCCCGGGTCGGCCAGGTGGGCCACCTCGACCATGGTGCTGGTCGGCAGGTTTTCCTTGAAAAATTCCTCGCGCGCGGCGACGATCTGCTTGAATTCCCGGATGTCGGTCGTATACACGGTCGTCCACACGACATCCGACAGGGACGCGCCCGCGGCGGTGAGATTTTTCTCTATATTCCGCAAACACTGGCGCGTTTGCTCGAGCATGCTGCCCACCCCGACCTGATTGCCGTCGTTGTCGCGCGCGACCTGGCCCGAGACGAAGATCATGCTCTGCGGCTGATCGACTCGCACGTAATGGTTGTAAACCGTCGCCCGCACATTCTTCATGCCCGGCGGGTTGCCGCGCTTGATCGCCATCGCTGCTCCTCTCGTTCGAATGATTACTGCCGCGCCTCAGCGTCGCGCGCGCACCTTGGTAAACGTCTCGACCTGCACCGGCGACGGGTTGTATCCGCACGCCGGATTGTATTTTTGCGGACAGTTGGAGATCACCGCGATCACGTCGGTCAGCGCCTCGACGTCGACATAGTCGCCGGCTTTCGACGGGCTGTCCGAGATGGCCATGTGGCCGTCGGGCCCGACCGGCACGCTCATGAAAAAATTGACGTTGGCGACGATGTCCGGCTCGCCCATGCGGAACTTGGTGAGCTCGTGGATGAAGTTGGCGCGGCAGCTGTGCGTGCGCTTCGCATAGCGCAGCCAGTTCATTTCCACGCTGCAGCAGCCGCCTATCGTGTCGTGGTTCGGGCAGCTCGATGCCGTGATGCGCATCAGCCTGGTCGCGTATTCGCCGTATAGAACGGTTCCGGTATTCAGAAAAACGTTCTCCGCCATCTTCATCGTATTCGCGGCGTTGTAGCGGTCGCGCGTGTCGCTCGCGTTGTAGCAGAGAAAATCCACCGCCTGCTGGCCCTCGAGATCGATGAAGCGCACGACGTCGCCGCGCGCAAGCCGCGCGCCCCACGAACCGCCGGGATCGACCGTGACCGAGGTCGCCGGCCGATAGCCTTTGGGTGCACCGATTCGTTTCATGATTGTACCGCTAATCCGAGGTGATGCCGGCTTCCCGGATGATGGCCGTCCAGCGTTTTTGCTCGACGCCCATCAAAACGGCAAACTCGCGCGGCGGAATGCCGGACGGCGCGTAACCCAGGACGTCGAGGCGCGCGCGCGTATCGGGCGCGGCAAGGATCTTGATCGTTTCCCCCGCGATCCGGTCGATGACTGCGCGCGGCGTGCCGGCCGGAAACAAAAACCCCTGCCAGTTGACGGCTTCGTAATCGGGCAGGCCCAGCGCCTCCGCGACGGTCGGCAGCTCGGACAGCGCCGCAAAGCGTTTTTTGGTCGTCACCGCAAGTCCGCGCACCTTCCCCGACTTTACGTACGGCAGCGCGCCCTGCATCCCTGAAACCATGACCGGCACGCGCCCGCCGAGCACGTCGACCAGTCCCGGCGGCCCGCCTTTATACGGAATGTGGTTGAGCTGGATGCCGGCCATCTTGTTCAGGAGCTCGCCGCCGAGATGCTGCATGCTGCCGACGCCGGAAGATGCGTAGTCGATCTGCTTCGGTTTGGCTTTCGCGATGTCGACGAGGTCTTTCATCGTCTGGCCTGCGAACGACACGCTCGCGAGCCACACGTTCGGCGACAGCGTGAGTTGGGTCACCGGCGCGAAATCCTTGATCGCATCGAACGGCGCGCGGCGGCTCACGATGGGCGCGGTGATCGTGTCGATCGCGCACAAGAGCATCGTATAGCCGTCGGGCGTCGCCTGCCTGACGATATCCGCGCCGAGCATGCCCGCCGCGCCCGGCCGGTTGTCGACGACGAACTGCTGGCCGAGGCTGTCGCCGAGTTTCTGCGTGATGTAGCGGCCGATGGTATCCGAGCCGCCGCCGGTGGCCTGCGGAATGATGAGCCGGATCGGCCGCTCCGGATAAGCCGGTTGCGCCGCGAGCGCGCCGCCATTCGTTGCCGCCGCCGCACCGGCAAACATTCCTGCGAAAAGTATCCAGCGTCCGGCCTTGCGCATGACTTGCTCCCTTGCAGTAAAAAATCGTCGTTATTTGCTGTCGAGGTAGATATCGCGGCCTTTGACGTCGGCTTTGCGCAGGCCGCCGATGCGCGCGTGGAGGCGGCCGCGCCCGGCGCCGACCAGGATCACCACCACTTCGTCGGGCAACGGCGCATCCGGCATCGCCGCCGTCACCGTATCGTAATGCGAGCGCACGTACAGCGCGTCCTTGCATGCGAGCGGAACGTCGAGCGACGCACCCAGGGCGCCGCGCTTGACGTTGGCGGCCATCCACGCGGTGGCGTCGCCCAGCGCTTTGCGCACGCTCGTCGCGAACGGCCGCGTGATGGTCGCGTAGCCATGCTCGATTTCGCCTTGCGTGCCGACTATCGCTCCCTTGCCGTAGCTTTCCACCCGCTGCGGATCGTTGTCGTATTGAGCTAGCAACTTCTGCACCAGCAGCGTTCCCAGTGCGGAGCCGAATTCGATCAGCGGCTCGATGTTCGCCAGCGGCGTGCCCGCATACGGGTTGTGTATCGCGGCCATCGCGGTAACGCGCACGAGCGGCGGGCCATCGGCGCGCCCGGCTTCGAGACGGATTTCCTCCACCATCACGGCGGTCTTGCGGATTTCGAAACCGCTGGCCGCGGCTAAAGTTTTTTTCGCCATTTACTTCGCGTTCGCCTCGACGACATCCTTCGCCGCACCGCCCCAACCGTTTTCCGTGATATCGACGACGACGCCGTTCGGATCGCGGTACTTCACTTCGTAAAAGCCGCCTCCTGCTGCCGGTTCGCCCATCCAGTGATGTCCGCCTGCGTCTTCCATCGCTTTACGGGTCGCGGGAACGTCGTCGACCCAAAACCCGATGTGGTGAATGCCGACGAAGTCGCAGCCGCGGTCTTCTCCCGCCGCTTCGACCGTTTTGTAGTCGAGCAGCGCGAGATTGATCACGCCGTCGCTCAGATACACGCCGCGCGCGTTTTCCCAATCCGTCTCGCCGACCTTGCGCATGCCGAACACGCGCATGTAAAACTCCGCCGCCTTGTGCGGGTCGGGAACCTGCATCGCAATATGCCGCAATCTCGCCATAATCCCTCCCATCGAACCCTAAAGCAGGAATGTAGCACCGCAACGGGGCAACGCACCATTATCAGGCGGTGTGTCAACATGGCGTCCCGCTTTTGGTGCGGCACGCCCAACATAACTGTTCCGGATTACCGCTCGCCCCGCCGACGGGCGTAACATAACAACAGTCACCGTTAATTCACCCTAAATCCGCTTCGACCTGCCGCCCCTGCCGCCACGCTTGGCACAGCCATTGCTAAACGACTACCAATGAACATGCCTACCAACGGATCGTTGACTGCGCAGCGCTGGTTCAACGAAATGTATGACGAGTCCGGCGCTCCGCGGGAGCACTATGCCGCCTTCGCCGACTGGCTCGGCTCGAAGCCGGTCGAATTCATGCTGCAAAAGCAGAAGGAAGCCGACACGCTGTACGCGCGCCAGGGCATCACGTTCGCGGTGTACGGCGACGATACGGGCGTCGAGCGCTCGATCCCGTTCGACATCATCCCGCGCATCATGCGGCCCGGCGCATGGAAAGCCCTGTCCGACGGCTGCTGCCAGCGCGTGCGCGCGCTGAATGCTTTTCTCAAAGACATTTATCACGGCCAGGAAATCATCAAGGCCGGCATCATTCCCGAGCAGCAGGTCCTCGGCAACATCCTGTTCCGCCCCGAAATGCGCGGCGTCCACGTGCCCGCCGACGTTTACGTGCACGTGGCCGGCATCGATATCGTCAAAGTCGACCGCGACACGTTTTACGTGCTCGAAGACAACCTGCGCACGCCGTCGGGCGTCTCGTACATGCTCGAAAACCGCAAGATGATGATGCGGCTGTTCCCCGATCTCTTCTCGCGCATTCCGATCGCGCCGGTCGATCACTACGCCGACGTGCTGCTCGACAACCTGCGCGCCGTGGCGCCCGCGGGCGTGAGCAACCCGACCGTCGCGGTACTGACACCCGGCTCCTACAACAGCGCGTACTTCGAGCATGCGTTCCTCGCGCAGCAGATGGGCGTGGAGCTCGTCGAGGGTCTCGATCTGTTCGTCGCCGACAATTACGTTTACATGCGCACCACCCACGGGCCGCAGCGCGTGGACGTGATTTACCGCCGCGTCGACGACGATTTTCTCGACCCGCTCGCGTTCCGCGAAGATTCGGTGGTCGGCGTGCCCGGTCTTTTTGGCGCCTACCGCGCGGGCCGCGTGACCCTGGCCAACGCGATCGGCAGCGGCGTTGCCGACGACAAGTCGACCTATATCTACGTGCCGGACATGATCCGGTTTTACCTCGGCGAAGAGCCAATACTGCAAAACGTGCCGACGTATCAATTGGGCAAGCCCGACGACCTCAAATACGTGCTCGCGCACCTGCCCGAACTCGTGGTCAAGGAAGTACAGGGCTCGGGCGGCTACGGGATGCTGGTGGGGCCCGCCGCGACGCGCGCCGAAATCGACGCCTATCGCGAACGCATCCTCGCGTCGCCCGCGGTGTTCATCGCCCAGCCGACGCTTGCGCTGTCGACCTGCCCGACTTACGTGCAGTCGGGCATCGCGCCGCGCCACGTCGACCTGCGTCCGTACGTGCTGTCGGGCAGGACCGTGTCGCTGGTACCCGGCGGACTCACGCGCGTCGCGCTGCGCGAAGGCTCGCTGGTGGTCAATTCGTCGCAGGGCGGCGGCACCAAAGACACCTGGGTGTTGGAGGCCTGATGCTAGCCCGCGCCGCCAACAACCTCTACTGGATGTCGCGCCACATCGAGCGCGCGGAGAACACCGCGCGCATGCTCGACGTCACCTATCGCATGTCGCTGCTGCCCTACCGCGTGCTCGAAGCCGGCCAGGAGTGGGCCGACCCGTGGGCGCTGCCGCTCGTCATCACGGGCCGCGCAACCGCGTATTACGAGCTCTACTCCGAGATTACGCCCAACAACATGCTGCACTTCATGGTGCTCGATCCGTCCAATCCGTCGAGCATTTACTCGTGCATCCAGGCCGCGCGCGAAAACGCGCGCAGCGTGCGCGGCGCGATCACGTCCGAAATGTACGAGGATTTGAACCAGCTGTGGCTCGACATGCGCAACGTCGACTACCCGCATGTCGAATCGCGCGGCGTCAGCGAATTTTTCGACTGGGTCAAGCTGCAGTCCCACCAGTTCCGCGGCGTCACGTTCGGCACGATGCTGCGCGACGAGGGCTACCAGTTCATCCGGCTGGGCACGTTCATGGAGCGCGCCGACAACACCGCGCGCATCGTCGACGTCAAATACCATACGCTGCTGCCGTCGGCGGCCGACGTCGGCGGCGCCGTCGATTACTATCAATGGAGCGCGCTCCTGCGCTCGGTCTCCGCATTCGACTCGTATCGCAAGGTCTACCGCGACGTGATCACGCCGATGAAGGTCGCCGAGCTCCTGATCCTGCGCGACGACGTGCCGCGCTCGCTGCACGCGTGCATGAACGACATCTACGAGATCCTGCGCAACCTGTCCGACGACACCCAGCTCGAAGCCGAGCGCATGGCGGGCGAACTGCACGCCAAGCTGCATTACGGGCGCACCCAGCAGATCTTCGATGTAGGACTGCATGAGTACCTGATGGACTTTCTCGATGGCATCGGCAACCTGGCCAGCGAAATCAACCGCGACTTCCTGGTGCCGGTCTATCCACTCCCCGGCGCGACGCAAACTCAGACACAGAGTAGTTACCTAGCGTGAGCGGCAACCATTAGAATAAGATCCTTTACGCCAGCCGTCCGGGGTATCGTTTTCATGACTTACTGTGTCGCCGTAATGCTCGATGCGGGCATGGTCTTCGCATCCGATTCGCGCACCAACGCGGGAGTCGACCAGATCTCCACCTTCAGCAAAATGCACATGATCAAACGCGACGGCGAACGCCTGATCGTCGTGTTGAGCTCCGGCAACCTGTCGATCACGCAAAGCGCGATCAACCTGCTCGAGCACCAGTCGAAGAGCGCCGACTCCGAGCAGACGATCAACAACGCGACATCGATGTTCGAAATCGCCGACCTGATCGGCAATGCGCTGCGCGAAGTGCGCCGCCGCGACGGGCCGTATCTCGCGCAAAGCAATATCGAAGCGCACGCGTCGTTCGTCGTCGGCGGCCAGATCAAGGGGGAGACGCAGCGGCTCTTTCACGTCTACAGCGAGGGCAATTTCATCGAAGCCACGCCCGAGACGCCGTATTTCCAGATCGGCGAGAGCAAGTACGGCAAGCCCGTGATCGACCGCGTGGTCACCCGCCATACCGGGCTGCTCGACGCCGCGAAGTGCGTGCTCGTGTCGTTCGACTCGACCATGCGCAGCAATATTTCGGTGGGCCTGCCGATCGACATGCTCGTCTACCACAACAATAGCCTGAAGCCCGGCATCGTGCGCCGCATCGACGAGTCCGACACCTACTTCAACATGATCCACAATCAATGGGGCGAGGGCCTGCGGCGGGTGTTCGCGCAGATCCCCAACCCGCAATGGGATGATGCCGGTTAGCCGCGGCCCGGCGCGCGGGCCGGTGCACGGAAACCCGGCGTGAGCATCCACGTCGCCCTCAATCACCGCACGAGTTACCGCTACGACAAGCCGGTCGCGCTGTCGGCACACGAAGTGCGGCTGCGCCCGGCGCCCCACTGCCGCACGCCTATCCTCGCGTATTCGCTGACCGTCAAGCCGGCCAAGCATTTCGTCAACTGGCAGCAGGACGTCTACGGCAACTTCATCGCGCGCTACGTGTTTCCGGAGCAGACGCGCGAATTCGAGATGACGGTCGATCTCGTCGCCGACATGACGGTGATCAACCCGTTCGATTTCTTCGTCGAAACCTACGCCGAGAAATTCCCGTTCAGCTATCCAGCCGAGCTAGCGCACGATTTGACGCCGTTCCTTGCGATCGAGGAGCAGGGACCGCAATTGAAGCAGTGGATCGCGGGGTTCCAGGCGCGCGAAATGAAGCCCGGGATGCTCACCATCGACTTTCTGATGGCCGTCAACCGCAGCCTGCAATCCGGTGTCAAATATCTCGTGCGCATGGAACCCGGCGTGCAGACGTGCGAGCAGACCCTCGGCCTCAAGAGCGGATCGTGCCGCGACAGCGGCTGGCTGATGGTGCAGATCCTGCGCCACTTCGGGCTCGCCGCGCGCTTCGTGTCGGGCTACCTGATCCAGCTCACCGCCGACGTCAAGGCGCTCGACGGCCCGTCGGGGCCCGAGCGCGACTTCACCGACCTGCACGCGTGGGCGGAAGTCTATATCCCGGGCGCCGGCTGGATCGGGCTCGATCCCACTTCGGGCCTCTTGGCCGGCGAAGGCCACATTCCGCTCGCGTGCACCGCCTCGCCCGGCAGCGCCGCGCCGGTGACCGGCAGCATCATCGGCGATCCCGGCAACACGAATTTCGACTTTTCGATGACGGTCACGCGCATCCGCGAAGACCCGCGCGTGACCAAGCCATACACCGACCAGCAATGGCAGGCGATAGACGCGCTCGGCCGCGCCGTCGACGGCGAACTGATCGCGGGAGACGTGCGCCTCACGCAGGGCGGCGAGCCGACGTTCGTGTCGGTCGACGACATGGAGGGGCCGGAATGGAACTACACGGCGCTCTCGCCCGAAAAACTCAAGCTGGCGACTGCACTGCAGTTGCGGATGCAGCAGCGGATGGCGCCCGGCGCGCTGCTGCACTACGGCCAGGGCAAATGGTACCCGGGTGAGCCGCTGCCGCGCTGGGCGCTGGGCATTTACTGGCGCAAGGACGGCAAGCCGGTCTGGCGCAATCCGCGCCTGCTCGCGCCTGCCGGCGTAAAGCGCGGCCCCACAGAAGCGCGTCAGCTAATCGAGCGCATCGTGCAGGAACTGGGCTTTTCGCCGGCGTTCGTAATGTCCGCGTATGAAGACACGTGGAATGCGCTCGACAAGGAGAGCGAGCTGCCCGTCAACGTCGATCCGCTCGCGCAGAATCTCGCCGACCCGGCCGAGCGCAGCCGGCTGGCGGCGCAATTACGGCGCGGCCTTGCCGAACCGGTCGGCTACGTGCTGCCGCTGCGCGCGAGCAAGCTCGCGGTGCGCAAGAAAACCGGCGCGCGCTGGGAGAGCAGCCTGTGGCCGCTGCGCCGCAAGCACCTGCTGCTGATATCCGGGGATTCGGCGCTCGGCTACCGGCTGCCGCTCGGCAGCCTGCCGGAATACAAGGAACCCGACGACGAGGATTTGCCGCACGATCCGTTCGCGCCGCTGCCGGAACTCGGCCAGGAAGTCGTGTCGGCGGCGCGCGCGCTCGTCGAGCCGAAGCCTGCGCCGACCCCGGCCGAAATTGTGCGCACCGCGTTGGCGGTCGAGCCGCGCGACGGCACGCTGCATGTCTACATGCCGCCGATCAAGCTCGCCGAAGATTATCTGGCGCTGATCGCCGCAGTCGAAGCTGCCGCCGAGTCGCTGCAGTTCGAAGTGCGCATCGAAGGCTACGAGCCGCCGACCGACGTGCGCCTGAACGCGCTGAGGATCACGCCCGATCCCGGCGTGATCGAAGTCAATATCCATCCGGTCGCGCAATGGGAAGAACTGGTCGCGAACACGACGGCGCTGTACGAAGACGCGCGCGAAACGCGGCTGGCGACCGAAAAGTTCATGCTCGACGGCCGCCACACCGGCACCGGCGGCGGCAATCACGTCACGCTGGGCGGCATCACGCCCGCCGACAGCCCGTTGCTGCGCCGCCCCGATCTGCTGAAAAGTCTCGTCACCTATTGGCAGAACCATCCGGCGCTGTCGTATCTGTTTGCGGGGCAATTCGTCGGGCCCACGAGCCAGGCGCCGCGCGTGGACGAAGCACGCGACGATAACCTCTACGAACTCGATATCGCTTTCCAGCAAATGGCGCGCCGCCAGCAGGCCGGCCAGGAAGCGCTGACGCCGTGGCTCGTCGACCGGCTGCTGCGCAACCTGCTGGTCGACCTGACCGGCAACACGCATCGCGCGGAATTCTGCATCGACAAGCTTTACTCGCCCGACACGTCGGCCGGCCGTCTGGGCCTGCTCGAATTCCGCGCGTTCGAAATGCCGCCGCACGCGCAAATGAGCCTGACCCAGATGCTGCTGCTGCGCGCGCTGCTCGCGCGTTTCTGGAAGACGCCGTACCAGGGCACGCTGATCCGCTGGGGCACGCAACTGCACGACCGCTTCATGCTGCCGCACTTCATCGCGGCCGACATGCGTGACGTCGTGCGCGACCTGAAAGCCGCCGGCTATCCGTTCGACGCGGCGTGGTTCGACCCGTTCATCGAGTTCCGCTTTCCGCGCTACGGCACCGTGATTTACAACGACGTCGAGCTCGAATTGCGTCAGGCGATCGAGCCGTGGAACGTGCTCGGCGAACAGGTGAGCGCCGGCGACCACGGCGCGCTACGTCGATTCATCGGTCGAGCGCCTGCAAGTGAAAATCACCGGGCTGACCGAATCGCGCTACGTCGTCGCGTGCAACGGCCGCGAAATTCCGCTGCATGCGACGGGCGTGCCCGGCGAATCGGTCGCCGGCGTGCGTTACCGCGCGTGGGCGCCGCCTTCCGCGCTGCATCCGACCATCGGCGTGCAGGCGCCGCTCGTGTTCGACATCATCGACAAGTGGAGCGGGCGCAGCATCGGCGGCTGCACGTATCACGTCGCGCACCCGGGCGGGCGCAATTACGAAACGTTTCCGGTCAATGCGAACGAGGCCGAAGCGCGCCGCATCGCGCGCTTCTGGAATCACGGCCACACGCCGGGTCCGCAGACGCTGGAACCGCATCCGCTGAACCCGGCCTATCCGCTGACCCTCGATCTACGCTGGCATTCGTCGTAAGCGCCGAGCGGCGCCTGGACTCAGGCTGCTTCCGCGCTGACCGCGTCATCCGACAGCGCGGCGCTCAACGCTTCGTCGACCTCGGCAACCCACACGAACTTAAGCCGGTCGCGCGCTTCCGCGGGCACGTCTTCGAGATCGCGCTTGTTGCGCGCGGGCAGCAGCACCGTCGTGATGCCGGCGCGCAGCGCTGCGAGCACTTTCTCCTTGACGCCCGCCGATCGGCAGCACGAGCCCGCGCAAGCTGATTTCGCCCGTCATCGCCACGTCGCTGCGCACCGGACGCCCGGTCAGCAGTGAGGCAAGCGCCGTAAACATCGCGACACCCGCGCTCGGCCCGTCTTTGGGCGTGGCGCCTGCCGGCACGTGCACGTGGATGTCCGACTTGTCGAGCACCTCCTGCGCAATGCCGAGCTGGCGCGAGCGCGCCTTCACGAGCGACAGCGCCGCCTGCGCGCTTTCCTTCATGACGTCGCCGAGCTGGCCCGTCAGGATCAGCTTGCCGGCGCCGGGCATGCGCGTGGCTTCGATGAACAGAATATCGCCGCCGACCGGCGTCCACGCGAGGCCCGTCGCTACACCCGGCACGCCAGTGCGCATCGCGATTTCCGCATCGTATTTGGGCGCGCCTAGGATGGCCGCGAGGTCCGTGCGCTCGATCTTCACGGCCTGCGCGCTGCCTTCGGCAATCCGCACCGCGACGTTGCGCAACACCTTGCCGACTTCGCGCTCGAGATTGCGCACGCCCGCTTCGCGCGTGTAATCCTCGATGATCGCCATCAACGCGTCATCGCTGATTTCGCATTGCGCGGGCTTCAATCCCGTCGCCTCCAGCTGGCGCGCGACCAGGTAGCGCCGCGCGATCTGCAGCTTCTCCTGCGCCGTGTAGCCGGGCAGCTGGATGATCTCCATGCGGTCGCGCAGCGGCCCCGGTATCGTGTCGAGCACGTTGGCGGTGCAGATGAACATCACCCCCGACAGATCGAACGGCACCGCGAGGTAATTGTCGCGGAAAGTCGAGTTCTGCTCGGGGTCGAGCACTTCGAGCAGCGCCGACGAGGGGTCGCCGTGAAAGCCGCCCGCGCCGAGCTTGTCGACTTCGTCGAGCATCATCACGCAGTTGCGCGTTTCGACCTTGCGCAGGTTCTGGATGATGTTGCCGGGCAATGAGCCTATATAGGTGCGCCGGTGGCCGCGGATTTCCGCTTCGTCGTGTACGCCGCCCAGGCTCACGCGCACGAACTTGCGGCCGGTCGCTTTCGCGATGCTCTGGCCGAGCGAAGTCTTGCCCACGCCGGGCGGACCGACGAAGCACAGGATCGGGCTCTTGCCCGCCGGATTCAATTTACGCACCGCGAGGTACTCGAGAATGCGCTTCTTGATTTTCTCGAGACCGTAGTGGTCCTCGTCGAGAATGCGCCGCGCATCCCCGATATCGATACCCGTTGCCGCGTCGGCCGCCCATGGCAATTCGATCAGCCAGTCGAGATAGCTGCGGATCATCGAGTATTCGCCGGCGCCTTCGGGCATGCGCTCCAGGCGTTTCAATTCCTTGCGCGCCTGCTTTTCGACTTCTTCGGGCATTTTCGCGGCGGTGATCGCTTTGTCGAGCTCGGCAATCTCCGCGCTGCTGCCCTCGTCTTCGCCGAGCTCCTTCTGGATCGTGCGCATCTGCTCGCGCAAAAGATGCTCGCGGTTTCTGCCCTCTATCGACTCGCGCGTGCGCTCGTCGATGTCGCGCGACACTTTGAGCACTTCGATGCGATGCGTCAGGAGCTCGAGCAGCTTGTCGAGCCGCGCCTTGATGTCGAAGGTCTCGAGCAGCTTCTGCTTCTCCTCGGGGCTCACGTCCATCAGGCCCGCGATGAAATCCGCGAGCCGCGACGGGCCCTCCACGCCTTTAAGCGCGGCCACCATGTCTTCGGGCACCTGCGGCAGCAACTGCAGGATCTCGATCGCGCGCTGTTTCAGGCGGTGCGCGCGGCCTTCGATTTCGGCGTCGACTTCGGCCGGCTGCTCGATGAGCTCCACGCGCGCGACCGTGTACGGATAGCCGTCGAGGAACTGCAGCACGCGAAAACGCTTAACGCCCTGGCAGATCGCGTAGTGCGAACCGTCGGGCGACGTGATGTAGCGCACTACGTTCGCGGTGGTGCCGACCCAGTGCATATCATCCGGGCCCGGCAAGTCGACGTCGGGTTTCGATTGGAGCAAAACGCCGAGCGGCCGCTCGAGACGCGCGGCTTCCTGCGCGGCGGCGCGCGAGTTCTCGCGGCCGACCGTCAGCGGCAGCACCACGCCAGGGAACAGCACGGCCTGGCGCACCGGCAGGATGATCAGCGCGTCATCGGGCAACGGACGCGCGTTTCCCGTCCTCGTGGTCGAGGCGGTCGATGCAGCCTCCGCGGCATGGGACGCCGCGTCGGCATTGACCGGGGTGATGTTCGCAATGATGTCTTCGTTCATGTTCATTCCGCCTTCCGTAGTCTCAATATCAGGCAGCCGTCGCTGAATTCGCGCGTGCCTGCTTCCAGCCGCAGATTCGCGAGCGGAATGCGCCGCTCGAAGTGCCCGTAGGGAATCTCCAGCCGGCGCACGGCGCCGCGCGCGCCCGCCGCGGGGATATGCCGCTCGGCGCGCACTATCAGCACCCCTGCTTCCAGCGTGAGTTCCACGCCCTGCTCCGCCACGCCCGGGAGCGCGACGACGATCACGACTTCGCGTTCGTCTTCAAAAACGTCGACCGGCGGCTCCCACACGGCGCGACTGCGCGCCGACGCCGCCAGCCGGAAAAACTGCCGGTGCATGCGGTCGGCCTGGTCCAGCAGTTCACAGGCCTCAGCCCACATCCAGCCCGTCGCGTTACGAGATGACATATGCGTCCCGATTATCGAAAGTTAAAGTGCGCGGCACGCTCACACGTGGCCGCGAATCCAGCCGACAAGGCCCGCGGTATCGAGCGCACCCGACTGGCGCGCCACTTCGCGTCCGTTCTTGAACGCAACCAGCGTCGGAATGCCGCGGATGCCGTAGCGCGCGGCAATCGCCTGCGCGTCTTCGGTGTTGAGTTTCGCCAGCCGCACGCCGGGCGCCAGCTGCGCGGCGGCCTGCTCGTACGCGGGCGCCATCATGCGGCACGGCCCGCACCACGGCGCCCAGAAATCGACCACCAGCGGCAGCTCGTTCGCGCTGACGTGGCGATCGAAATTCGCGGCCGTGAGCTCGAACGGCTCCGTTGCGACCAGCGGCTGGCCGCACTTACCGCACTTGGCGCCGGCGCCCAGCCGCTCGCGCAGCACGCGGTTCGTCGTGCTGCAATGCTGACAGACTATGTGCACGTATTCGTCCATTCGAGTTCTCCCGGCCGCCGCTATCGTGTACGACAACGACATCAGGCATGAATTCGAATGTGCGGGCGATTGCGCCGTAATCAAGCACGCCGGGCGGCGCGCTATCTCCTTGGGAGAGCAGGCAAATGCGCGGGAGCTATCTCCACGCCGGCCGCAGGGACAATGCGCGTGCGACCCCGCGCGGGGTCAGGTCCTGCCGAGAAAATCCATCTTGCCGATTTCCACGCCGCCATGGCGCAGGATGTCGTGCGCAGTCGTGACGTGAAAATAAAAATTGGGATAGGCAAAATCGAGTAAATATTTCAAACCCGTGAACGTCATCGGACCGGCGCGCCCTTTCAACGTGATCGATTTCTCTTCACTGCCATCGATCTGCTCGGGGCGGAAGGTCTTCAGGTAATCGACGGTTTTCGCGATCCGCGCCAGCAGTTCCGGAAAGCTCGCTTCGTTGTCCTCGAACTTGACCGGCTCCTGGCCCGCGAGTCGCGCGGCGCAGCCCTTGGCCATGTCGGTCGCCACCTGGATCTGCTTCGAGAACGGCAGCATGTCCGGGTAAAGCCGATAGTTGATCAGCACCGCGGGCTCGATCTTCCGCGCCTCGGCATGGGCGGCGCCCTTTTCGGCTATGCGCGCGAGATTTTCCAGCATGTGGATGAAAACCGGCACCGAGGCCTGGTACATGGAAATAGTCATGGATGGAAATCCTTGGGAGGCAGGTAGCGACGAAATACGGGAACGAGCGCGCAAATGCAGCGCGCGACAGCGCTGCATGATTCAGCTTTCGCCGGGCGTGCTCTTGATAATTCTGCGCTTGGGACGCACGACGATGGTCGGCTGCCGGGGTTTGCGCTCGGCCGCGCCGGTGTGAGCCACGTATTCCGGCTCAGGGCGCTTCGCGTACGGCTTGGCGCCCGTTCTGACGCCTTCTCGCGGCCCCGAATGGGCCTTCACCGTGGCTGCGCTCACCGGCTGGATCGTCGAAATCGCGTGCTTGTAGACATGATCGGACAATTCACCCTCGAGCAGGATCGCGTAATCGTCGAATGAAACGATTCTGCCCTCGAGCTTCAAGCCGTTGATCAGGAAGATGGCGACCGCGCGGCGTTCTTTCGCGAGCTCGGTCAGAAAGCGGAATTGCGCCGGACGTATCGGCTCGCCGCCGGGCCGTTTGGCGGTGGATTTTTTCGTGCTGGCTTTTTGCATTCTTGGTTCGCTCGACTTGCGGTGGAATCGCCGGAAACTGCGGGGTTCAGGCGGATAGGTCTCTAGTATACTGCGTCCTTTTTTGCGTAGCTTTCATGCGATTCAAAAATCTGCTCGTCTACCGGCTCGGCCCCCAATGGAACGTCGAACCGCGCATTTTGGAAAAATTACTCGCCGGACGGGCACTGCAGCCTTGCAACAGCTTCGAGATGGAAAGTCACGGCTGGCTGCCGCCGAAAGAGGGCGACCCGTTTCTTTTCGCACTCAACCGGCATTGGCTATTGACACTGGGAGTCGAGCAAAAGCTCCTGCCCGCCTCGATTATCCGGCAGGTCGCGGTCGAGCGCGCGGCCGAGTTGGCGAAGAAACAAGGGCATAGCATCGGCCGCAAGCAAATGCGCGAGATCAAGGAGCGCGTGCTCGACGAGCTTTTGCCGCGCGCGCTGACGCGGCGACTGACGACCGCCGCCTGGGTGGACCCTGACCATCGCTGGTTCGTGGTCGACGCCGCAGCCGATGCCAAAGGCGAGCGCGTCCTCGAGACGCTGCGCAAATCCGGCAACGAATTTCCGGCCAAACGGCTCGACACGCAACTGTCGCCGGGCACCGCAATGACCGGCTGGCTCGCGCAAGGCGAGATTTCGTCCGATTTCACCATCGACCAGGACCTGGAATTGCGCGCGGGCGATGCGAACAAGGCGACCGTCCGCTACGTGCGCCACAATCTCATCGGCAAGGAGGTTCAGGCCCATATCACCGCGGGGAAAGCCGCCACCCGTTTGGGCATGACGTGGAAAGACAAGATTTCGTTCGTGCTGACCGACACCCTGCAAATCAAGCGCGTGACGTTTCTCAACCTGCTGCGCCAGGAAACGGACCAGAACGCCGACAACAAAGAAGACCAGTTCGATCTCGATTTCACCTTGATGACCGGTGAGCTGTCGCAAATGCTCGCGGACCTGACGCAGCTTCTCGGCGGCGACAAGCCCGCGGCTGCGTAAAGCGGCTCGCCGTCAGCGCCGAGGCACCGGCGCTGTGTATGATGCATGACTACGCCAGTTACGCACGCCGGAAGGAAAAACATGCAAACGATTCTGCGATTGCTGCCGTTGAGCCTGCTGATCGTCGCGGGGTGCGAAGCCCCGCCGCCGCCCCCGCCCCCCGCGCCGCCCTACACGACCACGCTCACGGTGAAACAGGTGATGGAGTGGGTTGTCGACCCTGCCGCCGACGTCATCTGGGATTCGGTCAAGACCGTCATCACTGAGAAAGGCACGCAGGAAATCGCGCCGAAGACCGATGCGGATTGGGACAAAGTACGCGACGGCGCCGCGACGCTGATGGAAGCCAGCAACGCGCTGATGATCGAAGGCCGCGCGCGCGACAAGAAAGAGTGGATGACGGCGGCGCGCCGGCTCGGCGACGCGGCGAACCAGGCGCTCAAGGCAGCGCAGGCGAAGAATACCGAGACACTGTTCAACGAAGGCGGGAACATCTATAAGGCCTGTGCGGCCTGCCATAGCAAATACGCGACACATCTCGATGGTCCGCCAGAGGCGGCGAAGAATTCCCCGGACCCTGCGAAGCAAGCAGTCGAGCCGCCGAAAAGCGCAGCAGAACCCGCGAAGAGCATCGCCGAGCCGGCGAAGAAATAATTCCCGCGGTCAGCGATAGGTTGACAGCGCGCACGCCGCTGCCGGTCCGCCTGACAGATTCGCGGCGAGCGGTGTAAACTCGTCGGGCAATTAATTTCAAGGATGTCCGTCGTCGATGCGTACCCAGGCTCTCGATAATTTCTGCGCATGGATAGAGCGCACGCCGCTCAGCCAGGCGATCCAGGTCACCTCGTGGAGCGTGCCGGCGGTGCAGACAGTGCACATACTCGCGATCGCGGCGGTCATGGCGTCGGTCCTCATGCTGAATCTGCGGCTGCTCGGCGTCATGGGTCGCGACCGGCCAATCGCCGAAGTCTCCGCAAGGTTCCGGCCGGTCATCTGGTGGACCCTGCCTATCCTGCTCTTATCGGGCTCGATCCTGATCGTCGGCGAGCCGGTGCGCTCCCTCGAAAATTGGGTGTTCCAGCTGAAGATGACTCTGCTCATTACAGTCATCGTCCTCACCCTCGCCCATCAGGTGCCGCTCAAAAAAGACCGCAACTACTGGGATGCCACCGGCGCCCGCCGCGGCGCGATCAAGTTGATCGCAATGGTGTCGCTTGCCCTGTGGGTCGGTATCGTCTGCGCGGGCCGCTGGATCGCATACGTTTGACGCATTGGCCGCGCCGCGGCCGCGGAGAACGGCGGCGCACAACGCAGCAAAGGGAGAAGCAGAGCATGGCACTAGATCCGTTATTTCAGTGGCTCTACGCAACTGCGGCCGGTGTGGTGATCCGCGAGAACGAGTCGCTCTTTCCCTGGCTCGAATCCATCCACGTGCTGGCAATCGCGCTGGTGGTCGGCTCCATCGCGATCGTCGACCTGCGCCTGATCGGCGTGTCGTCGCTCGATCGGGCCGTCACGCGACTGACCCGGGACGTGCTGCCGCTCACCTGGCTTGCGTTTGCGGTGGCCCTGCTGACGGGCGTGCTGATGTTCATCTCGAATGCGGTCAACTACGCGCACAATTTTTATTTTCAGATCAAGATCCTGCTGCTGGTGCTCGCCGGGATCAACATGCTGTTCTTCCATTTCGTCGTCGGCCGCGACGTCGACAGCTGGGGCATCTCGGCGCAGACGACGCCGCTGCGGGCGCGCCTTGCGGGCGGCACTTCGCTCCTCTTGTGGGTGGGCGTCGTCGCTTTCGGGCGCTGGATCGGGTTTACCCTGCAGCCCCATCTGGTCGGCGGCTAGGGCGGAGACAGCGAATTTTCCCGAAATCCGCTAGACTATTTGGTGGTAAGGGGCGGTTGCGCAATACGCGTCACCAGCAACGTACGAGGAGACGGGCCCGATGAAAAAGCTTTGCAGCGCGATTTTGGTCGCTTTGATGGGATTGGGCTGTGCGTATGCGCTGGCCGCCGAACCTCCCCCTAAAGCCAAGTCCGTCATCAATCCGCCGCCAACTGCGAAAGACTGGGCCGATCTCGCCAAGCTCCCTGACTGGAGCGGCGTGTGGAATCCCAAAATCACCGACCAGGACGCGCAGGTCAAGACCAATATGCCGCCGTGGACGCCGCCGGCCGCCGAATACATCAAGTTCCAGCTGGCGGAAGAACGCGCCGGCCGGCCGCCACCTCTGTTCACGAATTGCCTGCCGGAAGCGATGCCGGCGTGGATGCTCGTCACCCACAACTCGATGGAAGTGCTGTTCACGCCCGGGCGCGTTACGATGCTCGGCGAGTCCGATGGCGCGCGTCTGCGCCGAATCTATACCGACGGCCGCAAGCATCCCGAGGACCCGGATCCGACGTTTCACGGCCATTCGATCGGTCATTGGGAGGGCGAAACGCTCGTCATCGATACGATCGGCGTGCTGCCTCAGACCCTGATCGCCGTCAGCGAAGCCGCCGGTCATCCGAACAATGGCGACATGCATATCAAGGAGCGCATCCATCTCGACCCGAAAAACAAAGATATTATGCTCGTCCACTTGGAAATCACGGCGCCCAAAGTGCTGACCAAGACGTGGACGACGACGCGCATATTTTTCCGGCAGCGCGCGCGGATTTACGACATCGTCGAAGGCGTTTGCCAGGAGGGTTACTTCAAACCCGACAAGGATAAGCATGGCAACGACATCTTCGTGCAGATTCCGCATGCTGTCGGCGGCAATCGTGAACCGCCGAAATAATTGCTCAAACCCTTTATCTCTGCGTAAGGAGAAATCATGAAACTATCATCCAAGCAAGTCGCCGCCGGCGCCGCATTGCTGGGCCTCGTAGCCGCCGCCTATCCTGTCGCCGCGCACCACTCGACGACGATGTTCGACCGCGAAAAGTTCATCGTGCTCGAAGGCACGGTCAAGGAATTGCACTGGACCAACCCGCATGTCGCCATCTTCATCGAAAACGCGGTGGCCAAACCGGGTGTGCCGGATGGCCTGTGGGTCGTCGAATTGACGAGCCCGGGCAATCTGGTGCGCTCGGGTTGGACGCGCACGCTCATCAAACCCGGCGAAAAGGTTGCGGTCGAAGTGCACCAGTTGCGCGACGGCTCCAAAGGCGGCGGCTTGCGCAAGATCACGGTCGCCTCGACGGGGCAAACGTTCAACTACAATATTCGCGACCAGGAACGGCCGAATCTCGAGGGCGAAACCTACAAGTGACGCGGGGAGCGCCGGCGACAAAAAAAGCCCCGCGAGGGGCTTTTTTGTTGGATCGGCAAGGCGCAGGCGTTAAGCACCCTCCGCCGCTTCGGGATTCCACTGGCCTTTGTTCATGCGCGTAATGGTCACGCTGGCAAACACGCCGGTCTGCGTGAACGGGTCGCCGTCCGAAAAAGTCTTGGCTTCCGCGCGCGTTTTCACGTTCACGACGAAGAGGCTGCCCAGCGCTTTCGTGCCGTCGTCGGTTTGCGTGGCGCCGGCGAGCACAAGTATGCCTTTCTGGCTCTTAAGGTAATCGCGGTGCGGCTGCAGCACGGCGGCGCGGGCGGCCGCGGTGTCCGGCTTGTCGGTACAGGAAATAGCCCAAAGCATGTAAGAGTCCCTAACATAGTGAAACGCGTGATGCGCTGTCACGATTTTGGCTCAGGGCTAGAAGAAAGTCACGCGGCTTAGTCATTCTAAGCAAGGGGCTTTCGACAACGCCATGGGCCAAAACTCGTGCCAGCCCGAAGGGTTGCAGCCAGAATCGGCGCTAGCTTCGTTGCTCGTCTTGGCAATAGAACGACTATTGCCTTCACCGGGCGCCTTGCCATCACCAATTCTGGATGCAACGCACACGTGTTTCACTGTGTTAGGGACTCTCGCGTCTCCAGTGGATTATGATGGCCGGCGGCGGACAGGCATATGATATTGCATTTAAGCCAGCGGCATTGGTTAAGCGGGAGATACGAACTTGCTCGATAAAAGAATAAAACCGAGTTTCATCGTCAAATATCTCGATCAGTACGTAATCGGCCAGGACGAGGCGAAAAAGATCCTGGCGGTCGCCGTTTATTCGCATTACAAGAAGCTCGAGAAGTTGCAGAAGGACAGCATCGAGATCGCCAAGAGCAACGTGCTGCTGATCGGGCCATCCGGCACCGGCAAGACGCTGCTGTGCGAAACGCTCGCCAAAATTCTCGGCGTGCCGTTCGTCACTGCCGATGCGACCTCGCTCGCGCAGACCAAGTTCGTCAACGAGGAGATCGAGGCCATATTGCAGCGGCTGGTCGACAAAGCCGACGGCAGCATCGCACGCGCCCAGCTCGGCATCGTTTTTATCGACGAAATCGACAAGCTGAAAGCCCCTGCCGGCGAAGCCCGCGGCACCTCGGGCGAAAGCGTGCAGCACGCGCTCCTGAAAATCATGGAAGGCTATCCGGCCAAGCTCGCGAACAAGGACTACGTCGACACGACCAACATCCTGTTCATCTGCGGCGGCGCATTCATCGGGCTCGAGAACATCATGTCCAAATCGCACGGCTACGGCTTCATCTCGACGACCAACGACGACAACCAGAACATTCTCGACCGCCTGAATTCGCGCGTGAAACCCACCGATCTGTTCGAATTCGGATTGATTCCCGAATTCACGGGCCGCCTGCCCATCATCGCCAATTTTCAGACCCTCACGCGCACGATGCTGGTCAGAATCATGACCGAGCCCAAGAACTCGATCTACAACCAGTTCCGCGAAATTTTCAAAAACGAAGGCGTCGACCTCGCGATCGAGCCGCGCGTATTCGAGCAGATCTCAGAAATCGCGATGGAATACAAGACGGGCGCGCGCAGCCTGCGCGGCATATTCGAAGAGCTCATCAATCCGCTGCTCTTCATGGTGCCGGACGATCACACGATCCAGAAAATCGTGATCGGGTCTTTGTTCAGCGACGCCGAGATCATGCGCAAGCCGGCGGCCTGAACGCTAACCGCGCGCGCGGTTATTTCTTCACATACTGGCGGTGGCAGTCTTCGCACGTCGTGTAGAGGACGTCGCCCGCATCGAGCACCGCATCGACATTTCTTGCTTTGGCGGCTTTGCCCGCAACCGCAGCCGCGTCCGCCATCGCCTTCGAGAGCCGGGTCCAGTTGGCGCCGCCCGTCGCCGGCGCTTCGGCCTCGAGCGATTTGCCGGCTTCGATTAACCTGGCTGCGCCGCTTTCGACGGCGGCCCATTCGCGATCGGTTTTCGGCGGCGCCTTGCCCACGGCGAACACCGCATCGGAAGCCGGTATGACGATCGCTTTCATCAATCCCAACACCCGCACCGGCGGATCCTGAGCGAGCGCCAGGTGCGCCAGCTGCATTAACGCCGCGATAGCGGCGACGCCGGCCGCGCGCGCGATTCCTGTATTCACTGCGTTTTCCTTTTCAACTGCCGTGCCTATAACCGCTTTTTAGCACACGGCCCATGCGCGCACCAGCGAAACGCGCGTGCTTCTTGTCTTTTGTCATGGAGGAAACGCCGGCGCCCGCCTTGCTGCTCCGACGCCGCGCGGGCATACTGTGAACTCTGTCAGACGCGCGCCTACGGCTCGCCCATTTCAAGGAATCCTCCCCATGCAATTAACGTCGCGTTCCCATGAGTCGCCGGACCTGGCGGCCGCCATGGAACTCTGCTTTGCAAAAGGCTGGACCGACGGCCTGCCGGTCGTGCCCCCGACCGAAGACCGGATCGCCGCCATGCTCGCGGCCGTCAAGCTCGACCCCGGGCACCAGGTCGCCTTCATCGAAAACCGCCAGGTTTCCGTCACCGCGGAAAAAATTGCGATCAACGCGGTGCTCGCCGGCTGCAAGCCCGAATACATGCCGGTCGTCGTCGCGGCGGCCGAGGCGCTCGGCGATCCGCTCTATGGCTATCACGGCCCCGGCACCAGCACGGGCGGCTCCGGCGTGCTCATGATCGTGAACGGCCCGATCGCGCGCGAGCTCGACATGAACTGCGGCCACAATCTGTTCGGGCCGGGGTGGCGCGCGAACGCGACGATAGGCCGCGCGGTCAGACTCCTGATGCGCAATACGATAGGCACGCTGCCCGGCACGCTCGACCAGAGCAGTCTCGGCCACCCGGGCAAATACACCTACTGCATCGCGGAGAACGAGGCGGAAAGCCCATGGCCGCCGCTGCACGTGTCCCGCGGTTTCAAGCGCGAGCAGAACGCGGTGACCATCATGGCCGCACTCGGCGTGCATCGGTACTCCAACGGACTCTCCAGTACACCGGAAGGCATCCTCACAACCGCGTGCGCACAAATGCGCGTCTCCGCGGGCACCGCGCGCAAACCGTTCTACGCGCTGGTTTTCGCGGGCGAGCACATGGCGGTCATCGCCAAAGCCGGCTGGACGCGCGATGACGTCAAGCGCTACTGTTTCGAAAATGCGCGAATCTCGGTGGCCGAGTTAAAGCGCATTAACTTGAAGGATGGCGCCGTCACCCCGGCGGATGAAAAGGAAATGGTTACACTCGTGCACGAACCTGATGATTTTCTCGTCGTCATGGCAGGCGGAAAAGCCGGCGTGCAGTCGGCCTACATTCCAGGCTGGGGCGGCAAGAACGGCTCGCAAGCCGTCACGAAAGAAATCCACCGTCCGTGACCGTTCACGGATTCGATCCTGCATTCGGCAACCCAAAGGAGAACTTCATGACAGTACGTATATACGACCCGACTACCGAACCCAGGGGGCGCAGGATCGAGTACGCGCCGCGGCCCAAATCGCTCGCCGGCCTGCGTGTCGGTCTCGTCGACAACTCGAAACACAATTCAGACCAGTTGCTCGAGCGCATCGCAGGCGTGCTCGAACGCGAGCATGGCGTGAAGGCGCACATTACGCGGCGCAAGAAAAGCGCCGGCATCCCCGTTTCACCCGAAATCATCGCGGAGTTCAGGCAGAATTGCGATGTCGTCGTCGCCGGCATCGGCGATTGAGGGTCATGCAGCTCGGGCAGTGTGCTCGACAGCATAGTAATGGAACAAGAAGGAATGCCGACCGCGTCGATCATCACCGACGTGTTCATGAAGACCGGCGACGCGATGGCCCGTTCATGGGGGCTCAAGGATTTTAAATTTCTTGCGATGCCGCATCCGATCGCAAACCTTACCGAGGCCGAGCTCGATCAGCGCGCGCGCGACATCACGCCGCAGGTCGTAAAACTTTTACTGGAAGGCCAGTCGTCACGTTAGCCGCAAAGCCACCGCTCCACGCCGTGCCCGCCGCGATCTTGAGCTGCTGAATCGCGGCGGGCGCGTGCCGGCGCAACCGCCGGTGATGGACAAACCGGCGCGTCCGCGCCGGCATTTCGGCCGGCGCCGCGACGCCTGCGCGAACCGCTTCGATTCGATATGAACCCGCGATGAAGGACGAATTTCGCAACCGGCGCGACGGCATCACGGTGCCCACGATCTGGATCGCGGTAGCGCTGTCGGTGCTCCTGCACGTCGCGGTGCTGTGGAAGTGGCTGCCGAATCTGCATCTGCCGTCGCCCGAGCTGGATAAACGCGGAGAAGCCCGCAGCTCCATCTCGGTGCGACTGGCGCCGCCGCCGCGGCCGCCATCGGCACCACCGGCGGCGCCTTCGATTGAGGCTCAACCGACGCCGGCCCGGCCTGCGCCGAAGCCGCGGCCGCAACCGTCTGCCCCGGTGCTGGCGTTGCGCACGCCGCCACCGCCCGCCGCGCCCACCGTTCCAGCCCCGGTGCCCGCAGTGCCGACTCCGGTCGCTCCCCCGCCGCCAACGCGTCCATCGGTCAGCGGCGATTTCGCTGCATACGTTGAAGCACGCCGGCGCGCGCGCGGCGATACCGGTGCGCCGCCTTCGACCGGCGCGGAAATGAACGCACCTGCGACCGAGGACGACAATGCGCGCAGCAACCGCCTGGCGGCCGCCAATCTCGCCACGCAGCGCAAGCAGACGTTCGGCTACGATCCATCGCAGGGCGGTGGCGTCTTCCAGCTCGTCCGCGTAGGCTATAGCGATGCCGAGTTTCTGTTCTTCGGCTGGAATAAGGACATCCGCCGCAACACCAAGCAGCTGATCGAGGTCAGGAAGGGCAACAATGCCGATACGCGCATCGCAGTGGTACGCCGCATGATCGCCATCATTCGCGAGTACGAGCAGCAGGATTTCGTGTGGGAATCGCGGCGCTTGGGGCGCAGCCTGATGCTGTCCGCGCGGCAACGCGACAACGCCGGCCTCGAGCAATTCCTGATGCAGGAATTTTTCGAGGATCCGTTGCGGCCGCCGCCGCCATGATAGTGCGCAGCGTGAACGCGCCGGCGCAAGGTTTTGCGCTTGGCCTGCTCGTGGGCGCGCTGGCGTGGCTGCCGAATGCCGGCGCCCAGGAGTATCCAACCAAGCCGATCCGCCTCGTGATTACCTACCCGCCCGGCGGGAACACCGATCTGGTCGGCCGCGCGCTCGCGCTAAAACTCGGCGAATTCATGGGCCAGCAGGTCGTGGTCGACAACCGCGGCGGCGCCGGCGGCGTGCTCGGTTCCATGATCACCGCGCAGTCTGCGCCCGACGGCTACACCATCATGCTCGGCACGTCGGCGGGCATGGTGATCAATCCGCTGCTGTCGCGCAAGCTTACCTACGATCCGGTCAGGGATTTCGCGCCGGTCAGCATGGTCGTGATCGTGCCGCAACTGCTCGTGATCAATCCGCAGCTGCCGGTGAAAAATGTGCGCGAGTTAATTGCGTTCGCCAAAGCAAAGCCCGGCTATCTCAATGCAGGCTCGAGCGGCGTCGGCACGCCGAACCATTTCGGCACCGAGCTTCTGAAGTGGCTGGCCGGCGTCGACATCGTGCATGTTCCCTATAAGGGCGGCGCCCCCGCGCTGACGGACCTGCTCGGCGGCCAGATCCAGATGGCGTTCAGCAGCGTGCCCGCGGTGCTTCCGCACATCAAGGCCGGCCGCCTCGTTGCGCTGGGCGTCGGCAGCGCGAAGCGCTCGCCGGCACTGCCGAACATTCCAACCATCGCCGAAGCCGGCGTGCCGGGTTATGAATACACCACCTGGTATGGGATCTTCGCGCCCGCAAAAACGCCGCGCACGCTGATCGCAAGGCTGAACGCGGAAATCGTCAAGGCGATGGAAACGCCCGACATCAAGGACCGCTTCACCGCACTCGGCGGCGACCCTGATCCGGGCACGCCGGAAGAACTGCGCGCTTATATGGCAAACGAATCGGCGAAGTGGGCGAAAATCATCAAAGCCGCCAACATCCGCATCGAGTAGACCGGTCAATAAGGCTCGTCGCCCGCCACGGTGGTGCGATGCATGTGCCGGCGCACGGAAAAATCGTAGTCCGAGAGCGCGTAATGCATCGTGCAGCGGTTGTCCCAGAAAATCATGTCGTGCACGCTCCAGCGATGGCGGTAAATGAATTCCGGCCGCGTCGCATGGCGAAACAGAAAATCGAGGATAGGGTCGCTTTCTTCCTTCGGCATGCCGACGATGCCGGTCGTGAAGCCCGGGTTCACGTAAAGCGCCTTGCGGCCGGTATCGGGATGCGTGCGCACCATCGGCTGCTCGACGGGCGGTGTCTTCGCGCGCTGCTCGGCCGTCAGCGGCGGGCGCTCTTTCAGGTGCGCGAAGTACGTGTCGTAGGCATGGCTGTAGTCGTGCACGGCTTTCAAGCCGCCGATGAATTGCTTCATCACGTCGGACAGCGTGTCGTACGCGAGGTACATGTTCGCCCACATCGTGTCGCCGCCGATCTCGGGCATCTCGTGGCATAGCAGCAGCGAGCCCAGCGACGGGCGCTTCATGTACGAAAGATCCGAGTGCCAGTATTGCCCGGCGTATACCGCGCCCTTGAGCTTGCCGGCCTCTTTCACGTTCGATACGACGAAGACTTCGGGATGATCGGGCAGGTTGAATTCGCCGACGACGTGCGTCTCGAGCGGGCCGAACTGGCGGCTGAACGCGACGTGCTGCGCCGGGTCGATGTCCGCATTGCGAAACAGCAGGATGCCGTGCGTGCCGAGCGCCTGCGCGACTTCCTGCACGCGATCGGCGCCGAGCGGCCGCGTGAAATCGATCCCGCCAACTTCGGCACCGCATGCGGGAGACAGCCGGCGGATGGACAGGGTCACAGTCACTCCTCCTGCAAACATGGATATACTTCCGTCGATCATACCGGCAAGCCGCGGCCTTCGCCAACCGGCGGGCACGGCGGTATCGCCGCCAATCACAGGAGGAGTCATGAAGTACGCGGGCATCGCCGCGGGCATCGGCTGCGCGTGCGCGGCGCTGATTGCGCAGGCGGCGGAAAACTTTCCGGTCAGGCCCGTGCGCATGATCGTCGCGTTCACCGCGGGCAGTGAAACCGATTTCTTTGCCCGCGTCGTTGCGCAGAAAATGGCCGAGCACTGGAATCAGCAGGTGGTGGTCGACAACCGTCCCGGCGCGGGCGGCGTGCTGGCGACCCGTCTGGTCGCGGCCGCCTCGCCGGACGGTTACACGATATTCATGAATTCGATGGCGCACGCAATTACACCGGCGATTTATACGAACCTCCCGTACGACACGCTGCGCGATCTGACCGGCATCGCCCAGGTGTCGGGCGTTCCCAACGTGCTGATAGTGCCGCCGGCGCAAGGCGTGAAGACCGTCAAGGAATTGATCGCACTGGCGAAGCAGAAGCCCGGACAATTGACGTTCGGCTCGGCCGGCGTCGGCAGCGGCATGCACATCAACGGCGAGCAGTTCCGGCTCGCCGCCGATATCAATGTCGTGCACGTCGCATACAAGGGTGGGCCCGAAGCGCTGACCGACGTGCTGGCCGGCCGGATCAATTTCGTCTTTTCACCGATCGGTCTCGCGCTGCCGCTGGTGCGCGACAAGCGCCTGTTGGCGCTGGCCGTGTCGCCCGCCACCCGCTCGCCTGCGCTGCCCGATGTGCCGACCGTTGCCGAAGCCGGACTGCCCGGATTCGAATTCGATACGTGGTACGGACTCTTCGCCCCCGCGAAAACGCCCGCTCAGGTCGTCAGGCAAATCTCCGCCGAGGTGGCGCGCATACTGAAGCTGCCGGACGTGAAAGAGCGCTTTGACGTGCGCGGTGCCGTCGCGCGGCCATCGACGCCTGAAGAGTTCAACCAGTTCGTGCGCACCGAGTTCGTCAAGCTCGGCGCGGTCGTCAAGGCCGCCAACCTGAAAGTCGACTAGCTCACCGCATTTCGCGGTGCACGAACTCGACTATGCGCTCGATCGCGTCGCGTGCCGCCTGCGAAGTCGGATCGTTGGTAATGAATGCCTCGCCGACACCTTCGAATAAATGCAGGTCGACGCGCCCGCCCGCCTTGCGATAACTGGCGATGAATTGGTCGCGATTGGGTTTCGGATGCGCGATGTCGGCGGTGCCTTGCAGGTACAGCACGGGCGGCAGGTCGGACTTTTTCACCGCGCTCGAGCGCGAGCGTCGGATTGCCCTCGGTCATCGCCGCTTCGCTGCCCCAGTACTTGTCGTGACAGACCACCCACTCGTCCGCGGATTTTTTCAGCTTCTCGTCGCTGCCCTTCTGCGCGGCCTTCGCATATTGATAGCGGCCGAGCGGATCGATCACCGGCCAGCACATCACCGCGCAGTGGACCTTCGCGTCAACCGCGGATTTTCCTGCCAGCGGCAGCGCGGCGTAACGCGCATCCGCGGGGCGCATCGCCGCGAGCATCGCCTGGTGACCGCCGCTCGAGACGCCGAGCACGCCCACGCGGTCGGCGCGGCCGTTCCACTCCGCCGCGTGCGCTTTGCACCAGCGTATTGCGTAATTGACGTCCGCGAGCGATGCGGGATAGCCCGCGTCGGGCGGCATGCGAAAATCGAGCGCCACCACGATTACGCCGCTTTTCGCGAGCGGTTCGTCGGTGCCGGCATCGGCCATGCGATCTTTCTTGCACCACGCGCCGCCATGCAGATCGACGATGATTGGGAAAGGGCCCGTGCCGCGCGGCTTGTACAGGCGCGCGAGCAGCGGCTTGTCGCCGTGGCGCAGATATTCGATATCGGTGACGTCGATGGCGTAGGTGGTGAGTTCGGCGGTGGTCATAAAGTCCTCCTGTGAAGTGCACCTGATTTTACGGCAAATCGCAGCGCCGGGCGCGTCAGCGCCGGACCGTGTAATACATGCGAAAATCAGCGCACTCCATCTGCCTTCCCCGGGACCCCGCCATGGACATCGAACGCGCGCTCGTGAAAACGAGCATGGGCTACATCCATTACCGTGCCGCCGGCCGCGGCGCGCCGGTCGTGCTGCTGCATATGAACCAGCAATCGTCGGCGCTGTATCTCGAACTGATGGCGGTGCTCGCGCCCACCGTGCGCGCGATCGCAATCGACTATCCGAGCCACGGCATGTCCGATCACATTACGATCCAGCCGACCATCGCGGACTACGCGCGCTGCGTGCTCGAAGTCGTGGATGCGCTGGGATTGAAAACCGCGAGCTTCCTCGGCGAATCCGGCGGCGCGGTGGTGTGCATCGAACTCGCCGCCGCGCACCCTGAACGCGTCGATAAAATCGTCATGGTCAATTGCCCTTGGTACCCGGACAACAAAACTGCGACGCGCAATCACGGCGTCCTGAAAAGCGGCGCGCGGCCGAGCGATGCCTCAGGATTTCCGACGACGCGCACGATCGAATTCATGCTCGAGCACGATCCCGCGCACGCCCCCATGCAGCCGACGCAATCGTGGATGGACCGCATCAACCGCGCGCAGCTCGAAGCGGGCCGCGAACGCTGGCAGGTGCTGGACGCGCTGCATCAGTACGACATGCCGGCCAACGTGCCGCGCGTCAAGCGTCCGGCTTTGCAATTGACCGGCGAACATTTCATTTACGTCAAAGACCATCCCGAGTTTGCCGTGCGCATACCCGGCCTGCGCCAGCACGTGATCGCCGGCGGACGCTGCTGCGTGGCATGGGAGAAAGCGGACGATATCGGCAAGCGGACGCTGGAGTTTCTGCGCTGATATGCGCAATGTTCTTGCACCGCTGCTTGGATTGCTTGCCGGTGCAAGCTGCCTGCCGGCGTTCAGCGCCGATCCCGCGCCGGACTATCCGAACCGCCCGATCCGCTGGATCGTGCCTTTCCCGCCGGGCGGCGGCACGGATATCGTCGCGCGTGCAGTCGCCGCGAGGCTCACCGAAGGATGGGGCCAGCAGATTATCATCGACAACCGCGGCGGCGCCGGTGGCGTGATTGGCGCCGATACCGTTGCGAAATCGACGCCGGACGGCTACACGCTGCTGTTCGGCACGCCGGGCGCGCTCGTCATCAACCCGCTGCTCAACAGCAAGCTGCCGTACAACGCGACGCGCGATTTCGCGCCGGTCAGCCTGCTCGCGTTGAATCCGCAGCTGCTCGCCGTGCACAACACGCTGCCGGTGAACACCGTGAAGGATTTAATCTCTCTCGCGAAAGCGCAGCCGCGCAAGTTGAATTATGCGTCGGTCGGCGAAGGCACGCCCAACCATCTGGCGATGGAATTATTCAAGTCGATGACCGGGACCGACATGGTGCACGTGCCCTACAAGGGCGCCGCGCCCGCCGTCACGGATTTAGTCGGCGGCCACGTACAATTGATGTTCAACCCGATGCCGCCCTTGCTGCCGCACGTGAAAAGCGGCCGCCTGAAAGCGCTCGCAGTCGGCGGCACGCAACGTTCGGCCGCATTGCCTGAAGTCCCGACAGTCGCCGAGGCGGGCGTGCCCGGCTATGAGTACGTGACGTGGTACAGCATCGTCGTCCCGGCCAGAACACCGCGCGCGATCATCAACAAGCTCAACGCGCGCCTGGCTGCCATTCTGACGATGCCCGACGTTGCGCAGCGCCTTTCTTCTCAGGGTGCGGAGCCGCGCGCAAGCTCGCCCGAGGAACTCACGCGCTTCATCGAGGAAGATACGAAGCGGCTTGGCGCGGTCATCCGTTTCGCCGGCATCAAAGGCGACTAGGCAGTACGCCGGATTTCGCCACTATTGCAACACGGCGAACGGTTACCTAGATTTGCGCCTGCTGGTAATCGAGATCTTTCTCAATGTGGTGCAGAATTTCGTCGCTGATCTGGTTCTCGCGCCAGATGCGAATCAATTCCCGGCGTTCCGCATCGATTGCCGCCTGTCGCAGCTGCCGCGCCACGTCGCTGTCGCGCTCGGCAACCGGCAGATCGGCGAATGCGCGCTCGATTTTTTCCGCGAACTCGGCGCGCACTCGTGCCGCGAGCGCGGCAGGCACGCCCTCCCGCGTCGCCAATGCATCGATGGCGGCAAGCGAAGCCGCTCCCAGCGCCAATCGCGCATGCCGATGTTCGTCATGCAAGCTCCGATCGGTACCGACTTTCAGCCGGCGGATCAGCGGCGGCAGGCTCAGGCCCTGCACGACGAGCGTCACAGCGATCACAATGAAGGTGAGAAAGATGATCAGGTCGCGTTGCGGAAACGGCTGACCGTTCGCGAGCGTGACGGGCAACGCAAGCGCTGCGGCCAGCGATACGATGCCGCGCATGCCGCACCAGCTCATGATGAACGCTTCGCCTTCGGCCGGTGCCGGTTCGCGCGCCCGCAGCGCGGGACTCAATATGCGCGGAAGGAACGTGGCTGGATAAACCCACGCGAAGCGCACCGCGATTGCCATGGCGCTGACGATCATCCCGTACAGAAACAATTCGGCAGCTGAATACCCGACGAGTTGCTCGACTGCCTCCGACAGCTGGATACCAATCAGCATGAAGATCAAGCTGTTCAAAAGAAACACGAGCATGTTCCACACCGACCTCGCGATGATCCGCATCTCGGCCGACACGATGACCGGCGCATAGCGGCCGCGGACCAGGCCCGCGGTCACTACCGCGAGCACTCCTGAGACGTGCAGCGATTCGGCGACGATATAGGCCACATACGGAACTGCCAGGGTCGTCAGCACTTCGATAAAAACGTCGCCCAGGCGGCGATGCACGGCAATGAAGAGCCGCGCAAGCGGCACGCCGACGACAATGCCGCCCGCCGCCACGCCGACGAACTCCGCACTCGCTTCGATCAATGAAAAAGCCCCCGTCATCACCGCCGCCACGGCGAATTTGTAAAGCACGAGACCGGACGCGTCGTTGACGAGGCTTTCGCCCTCGAGCACCACGACCACGCGGCGCGGAATCTTAAGCCGCGACAGGATTGCCGTCGCCGCGACTGCATCAGGCGGCGACACAATGGCCCCGAACACGAACGCCGCGCCCCATGGGCATTCCGGTATCAGCAGTTTGAGCGTCGTGCCGACCGCGAGCGTCGTGACGATCACGAGCCCGATCGCGAGCAGCCCGATCGGCCGGATGTTCGCCTTGAAGTCACGCCAGGAAGTCAGCAGCGCCGCCTGGTAAAGAATGGGCGGCAGCACGAGCACCAGGATGAACTGCGGATCGAACGGAAATTGCGGGAGCCGCGGCACGAAACTCAGCGCGCCGCCGCCGATCACCAGCGCGATCGGATAAGGAAAGTTGAACCGCCGCGCCACCCAGCCCAGCGCAACCGCGCATAACAACAGGAACAACACCAGCTGAAGCAACTCCATTACCGCTTTCCTTCAAATGCGCGCGGGGTGCCGGGATGCGGGATGCAAACAGATCGGCATCGAGGCGGCCGCCTCCTTACCCGGCGTGACCGCGCTATTTAGACGCGATCGTCTGCATGCCCTTGAACGTGAACTTCTGTACGCGTTTCCCATCCTGCACTTCGGTCACGTACAGATTGCCCTTGGAGTCGACGTTCATGTGATGGATGACGTAGAACTCCCCGGGCGCGACGCCGGGCCGCCCGAACGAGTCCAGCGGCTCGAGTGTTTTGCGGTCGAGCACCCAGATGCGCGCGGGGCTGCGGCTCGCGACGTACAGAAATTTCTGCTCGGGATCGTGCGAGAACGCGGTGCTCGCCACCGTCTGGCCATTGCCGCAGTGCGGCGCCTCGCACCAGCGGTCAATGAATTTTTGCGTTACGTATTTTCCGTCGATGGTGAACACTTGCACGCGCTTGCCGGCGCGGTCCGAGACGTAGACCAGGCCGTCGTTCGACACGCGCGCCGCGTGCACCGTGCTGAATTGCGCAGGGCCGTCGTCGGTCAGCTCTTTGGCGGGTATGCGCGATGATTCGGCGACTTTTGGCGGTGGCGCGAGTGACGCCGGTTCCTTGCCAAACGCGCCCCACATGCGCTTGAACGCGCCGGTGTCGGCATCGAAGACAATGATACGGTTGTTGCCGTAACCGTCGGCTACGAACAGCTCGTTGGTTTTTGCGTAGACGAAAGTGTCGGCGGCTTCTTTCACGTTTTGCGTGTCCGTATTGCCCTTGCTCGCGCTTTTGTGACCGATCTGCATCACGAACTTGCCGGCCTTCGTGAATTTGACGAGGTGATTGTCGGTCTTGCCGTTGCCGCCCAGCCATACAAAGCCTTTGGGATCGACGTATATCCCGTGCTCGATCTCCGGCCAATCGTAGCCTTCGCCCGGGCCGCCCCAGCCTTGGACGTAATTGCCGTTTTCGTCGAATTCGAGGACCGGCGGCGCCGCACGGCCCTTCTGGTCGGCGCGCACCGTGTTCGGTCGCTGCAGCACCCACGCGTGCCCGTTTTCATCGACGGACACGCTTGATACCTGGCCAAATACCCACTTCGCCGGCAGCTTCGGCCACGTCGGATCAACTTCGAATTTCGGCACTTCACGGCTGGTTTTTTGCAGCGCCTGGGCGGCCGCCGTATTGACAACTCCGCCGGTGTCTTGCACCAGCCCCGTGGCGATCAACGCCGCGACGACAACACATCCTGAAATAATTGGTTTCATATTGATTTTCCTTTTTGTCCTTGCTCAGGCAATTTTTAAGGACGGCGCGCCAGAAAGTATGCCAGGTCGAGAATCTGCTCGTCGCTGACCTGATACAGCACGTCCGCCATCGATGCATCGTAGCCGCGGCGCGAGTTGCTTTTGTATTCGCGCAGTGCCTTTACCAGATAGTCCTCGCGCTGGCCGGCCAGACGCGGAACGTTGCGCTCGCCGTGGTAATTTGCGGTATGACAAAAGTTGCAGCGGTTCTGTTCGGCGAGTGTGCGCCCCGCGTCCATACGGGCGGCGTCGGCGTTCCCGCCGGCTGGCGGAGGCGGCGGCAACTTCGCGAGCGTCGCGGCCATCGCACGCAAATCGTCGTTGCTGAATCCCTGCATCACGGCGTTCATCAATTCGACGACGCGCAGTTTGTCCCGGAACATTAGCAACTGCACCGTCAAATAAAATTCCGGTTGCCCGCCCAGCGACGGCACACCGGCATTCTCCGACCGGCCCTGCTCGCCGTGGCAGGCGAGGCAAGGTGCGAGACGCGCCGAAATGGGCTCCGCACCGGTGGCCGGTGGTGCCCCTGTCAAGACGAGCGCGGCTGCGGCGATAACGCGCGCGAGCATCTGCGCACGCCGGCGACCACGTAAGAAAAATCGCGGACCGTACCTCGTCAACGCGCGGCAACCTTGGCACCGCCGCCATACGTCACGCGGTAAATTGCGCCGGCGTGGTCGTCCGACACCAGCAGCGAGCCGTCTTTCATGACCTGCACGTCGACGGGCCGGCCGATATAGGCGTTGTTCTGCAGAAAGCCAGTGAGGAAAGGCTCCCACGATTTGACGCTGCCGTCCTTGTTCAGATAAGCAACGATGATGTCGCCGCCGATTTTCTTGGTGCGGTTCCAGGAACCGTGACGCGCGATGAAAGCGGCATTGCGGTACTTGGCCGGAAACATCTTGCCTGAGTAGAAGCGCATGCCGAGCACGCCGGCGTGCGGCCCGAGCAAGGCGACCGGCTTCTCGAATTCGTCGCACGAACGTCCCCAACCCATTTCGCGGTCGGTGAAATTCCCCTGGTGGCAGTACGGAAAACCAAAATGCTGGCCGGTCTTGGTGACGCGGTTCAACTCGTCTTCGGGCAGGTCTTCCGACAGCCAGTCGCGGCCGTTGTCGGTGAAGTAGAGTTCCTTGCTCACCGGGTGCCAGTCGAAGCCGACGGAATTGCGCACTCCGCGCACCACCACTTCGGCGCCGCTGCCATCAAGGTTGATGCGGCGCAGCTGCCCGTTGGTCTCCGGCGGCTCGCAAATGTTGCACGGCGCGCCGACATTGACGTAAAGCTTGTTGTCCGGTCCCAGGCCCATGAACTTCCAGCCGTGCGACTGGTGATTGAGAAAATCGCTGTAGATCACGACGGGCTTCGGCGGATTGTCGAGGTTGTCCTCGATGTTCTCCAGCTTGGAGATGCGCGTGCCTTCGGCGATATAAAGCGTGCCCCGGTCGAAGACGAGGCCGTTGGGCCGGTCCATGCCGGAGGCGATCACTTTCACCTCACGTTTGCCGTTACGGTCGACGACTGCGTAGACCTTGTCGAGGAGCCGGTTGCTGACGAATACCGTCCCCTTGTCGCCGATTCGCAACGAACGTGCATTCGCGATACCGCTCGCATAGACTTCGACGTTGAAACCCTTGGGCAGCTTCAACTGCGGAGTCGGCAACTGGTCCGCCGGCGCGCCGAATGGCAGTGGTGCGACGTTAGACAGTTGCTTGGCGACCTCGGCGTTGGGAATGTCAGGGCGGCCCGGCACGGTGGTCGGCACCGGTTGCACGGGGGGAATCGGTTTCGATGCCTCGGGCGCCGCTGTCGGCTGTGCATTAACAGGCGATACGACAAGTAAAGCGGTCAGCAGGCAGCTCGACAGAGCCGTGTAACGTGGGGTCATGGGAAATCCTCCTGGTGACGAACGCGCGGACTCGTGGTTCCGCCGGTCCGTGGCGCACATTGTGCCACAGGACGACGGCCGGATGAGCCGCCCAACACGGCGCGCACAACTGGCACAATCGGGGTTGCGCAGCAATGCCAACATTTCGCGGTCAAGGGGAGTTTATAAATGAGCGAGCAGCACAATTCATTCGGCATCACCGGTCGTGTCGCAGTGGTAACCGGAGGCAACCGCAACATCGGGCGCAGCATCGTGCTGACGCTCGCGAAAGAAGGCGTAACGACTATCGTGCTGTATCGCGATGGCGCGGACGAAGCTAAAAAGGTCTGCGCAGAAGTCGCCGCCCTCGGTGCCAAGTCCGCAATGTATCAGGCCGACCTCGCGGACACCACGAGCCTGGCGTCGCTGGTCGGGAAAATCGAGCAGAAGCACGGCGGCATCGACATACTCGTGAACAACGCGGCGATCCGCCCGAATACCAAGATTTCCAAAATCACGCTCGAAGAATGGGACCTCGTCTTCAACACCAACTTGAAGGCGCCGTTCTTCCTCAGCCAGGCGGTACTACCCGGCATGGTCAAGCGGAAATGGGGCCGCATCATCAACATCGGCGGCACCGATGCCTACTGGGGCAAAGTCAGGCGCGCCCACGGCGTCAGCGCGAAGCTGGGACTGGTCGGCCTCACGCGCGCGATGGCACTCGAAGTCGCGCGCTTCGGCGTGACGATCAACGTCGTCATCCCCGGCACGATCGATACGCAGCGACCGCATCCCGAGTGGTATCCGGAATTGAAAACCGGCTACGCCGAACGGCTCGAACGCATCCCGATGGCGCGCTTGGGCGATACGCAGCAAGTCGCCAACGCGTGCCTCTTTCTTGCGAGCGAGCTCGCGTCGTTCACCACGGCCCAGGAGCTCTTCGCGAGCGGCGGCGCCGTGCCGCTCGTGCGCCAGACGCTCGACGAATACAGCGCCGAGGAGTTCTAGAGTGGCCAACACGCTGAAAAAGATCGCCGTGCTAGGCGCCGGCGCGATCGGCAGCAGCGTATCGGCCGATCTGACGAACGCGGGTCTCGACGTCACCGTGATCGACCAGTGGCCGGCCCAGGTCGAAGCGCTGAAGGCAGGCGGCCTCACCATCAAAATGCCGGATCGCGAGTTGCGCGTGCCGATACGGGCGCTGCATCTGTGCGATCTCGCGTCGGCGAACCTGGAATTCGATATTGTGTTTCTCGCGGTCAAATCGAACGACCATCGCTGGCTCGCGGAATTCATCAAGCCGTATCTGAAAAGCGACGGCGTGCTCGTGCCGGTACAGAACGGCTTCAACGATGACTCGATCGCTTCCATCATCGGCCGCCCGCGCGTCGTCGGCTGCGCGCTCGAGTTGTCCGCGGAAATATTCACGCCGGGGCTCGTCAAGCGCAACACGACCCCGCAGACGACGTGGTTCGGCATCGGCGAGCTCGACGGCATGGCAACGCCGCGCCTGCGCGAGATCGAAGCGATCATGCGCCACGTCGGCCACGTCGAATTGACCGGCAACATCTACAGCACCAAGTGGACCAAGCTCGTGGCCAATACGATGACGATGGGTCCGTTCGGCCTGCTGGGACTCGGCAACTCGGACGCTGCGAACCTGCCCGGCATGTTCGAGCTGTCGGTCGCACTCGGCAAGGAATCAGCGGCAGTCGGCGAAGCGCTCGGCTTCCGGCTGCAGCCGATATTCGGGCTGCGCGCGGATGAATTCGCGGGAACCGTCGAGGAAAATCTCGTGAAGGCGATGAAAACGCTGCTCGGCCACATCACGCACGGCCGCACCGCGCCGATCCACGATCACATCAAGGGGCGCACCAGCGAGATGGAGTACATACCGGGCGTCGTGTCGCGCAAAGGCCGCGAGCTCGGCATCGCCACGCCGCTCAACGATGCCGTGGTGGAAATCGACCGCAAGATCAACCGGCACGAAATCGCCATGGGCCGCGAAAACCTGGACCTGCTGAAGCAGGCCATGCAGATAAAATCATAACCGACGCACAGATAAGGAAATCAGATGTTTATCCATAAGCTCAGCCTTACCCGCACCATCGCCGCCGCGGGCCTGCTGATTGCAACGACCGGCGGCGCGCTGGCCGCAACCCAGCCGACGCGTGCGGAAATTGGCGGCGCGCCGCCTTTCGTCCGAAAAGATGGGATTTTCCGGCTCCTGACATTCGGCCTATGACGTCCGACCCATCTGGGCGCTAAGTGCTGCACTAATCGCCTGGCTCCGGAATTGGGCCGCACCATTCACCTGTGAATTCGGTGAGGGGGACGTGAACATTGAGGAACGGCTGCCAGCCTGCAAGCGTTTTTTTATGGCCATTTCGCGCGGTCTCTACGAAAACAACTACCGGCTCCTTCTGGATCCCCGCAGGGTTGACGTCGTATGCGCCGCGATACCAATACCAACCGCCTACTGTCGGTTTTATTCTTGTCCAAGACATCCGCCCTTCTCGCCTTTTAACCATCGCGGGACGCTCCGATCATATAGCCGTTATCATCACATCTCCGAGACTCGAAAATACACACTAAAAAAAGCGGGAAAGTTAACCGTGCCGCTGTTTGCCAAAGTCAATATTGGAAGCAGTACGTGAGATCGATTCTGCGCGCTGCTTGTCTCTTGCTCGCATTTCCAAATCGGTGAGCGCCTTCACTAAATATCGGAGGTCATCAATCCAAATTGAAACCTTCAGGGACTTCAGTGACGAAGTTGAAAAATTAACGCCGTAATGCTTGTAGCCTTTATCATGGAACATTAAATCGTTATGCAAAACGCATTCGCCATTAAATAGAACGAATAAATTTCCGTAATTCGTAGAATCATCTGGGGTATACGACCCACGCATATCCGCAACTAAAAACTGAATTACTTTTTGATTAAATGTATAAGTAATCGATTCCGCGATTTCTTTTGCCCCTAATGCAGTTATCAATTCAACTGAGCAGGCTGCGTCCCGCTTAATATCGATCCCGCCGGCGTTAGCGAAATATCTGTTCAGAAGCGTATTTATATTTTCAGCAACGTTCTTTGACTTAAGTAAGGCAATTGCCTTCGCGACTTTCGCCTCTGGATCATAAGGCACAAGACGATTGAAGAATCTAACGATTAAGCGATCGTAGAATTTAACAATGACGCGATTGTAGAATTTTACAATGACGCGATCGAAGAATTTAACAATGACGCGATCGAAGAATTGTAAAATTTTCCGCCACATATGGTATCCGGCCCTGATCGCTGGTTGCCCTTCGACAATCCCATGGCGGCGCTGGTTCATTCGCCTCCATTGCCGCGCGCTGCTCCCTTGTGGTCTGAGCATTGGCTACGCGAACGCGGGTCTGTGGCGCCACTGTAGCTGATTTAGCCTAAGTTACCGGCTCACACCGGGCACGCTCCAGGCGTTCCGGCAAGCGGGCCATTTCCTGCTCGATGCGGGTCCGCGTCGCGCCAGGATCCAATGCCGCCTGCGCGGCCGCGCCGGTGTCTTTCCCGGGATCGCCTTTGGCGAGGAAAGGAACGGGCTGCGCCAGCGCGGACAGCGCAAAGAGTGCGCCAGAGAGGGCCGCGGCCAGCACGATGGCGGCGCGCGAGCATGAGCGTCCCTGTCGCTACTTCAATGCGCCCATGTGCGGCTGGACCTCGGACTGCGATACCAGCATGGTAACGAACCGGCTCGCCGCATGCATATGACCCGGGCGCCGGGCCTCAGGGGCAAGACATCATTTCAATTGCGCGTCCACCGAGTAGACCGTACCGCCCCAGCTCGCCTGCACCGCCATGCCGCTTTCGGGGATCTGGTAGATGTCGATGTCAGGGTTGAAGGAGAGCACGCTGCCGCCCTTTCCCGTGCTCATCGAGGCGCTGACGTCGCCTCCGGTGCCGCCGGCGAGCACGAACTGCTCCATCGACCCATTGCTCTTGAAGATGAACACCTGGTACACGCGCTGCTTGCCGACGCCGGGGCCCGTTCCCGCCCGCATGCTCTGCATGTAGGTCGGTTTCCTGGTCTTGTTGTCGAACAACACTCCCGCTCCCTTCTGTCCGACGAACAGTAAGACGTAGATCGAGGTGACGTCGAACACCGCATAGCCCGCGGCCTTTTCGACGGTCTGCTGCGCCTCCGGGTGAAGCTTGTAGAGCTTTTCGAGGCCAGTGGCGGCGAGCTTGAGCCGCGCCCCGCGCGCGGCCTCTATTTCCTCGGGAGTGAGCTGCGGCTCCTGCGGCCCGGCGGATTGCGCCGCTGCCGGCGGTCCGACGTGCAACAGGAATGCGGCAAGCAGGATTCCGGAAAGAGCCCGGGTCGCGATCAGATGGATAGGATTCATGGCAGTTTTCCTTTTTGCTATTGCGCCAGCGGCACTTCGCGCGCGAGCTCGTATTTCACGATCGCACGAATCTTGTTCTCGAGCTGCATATAGCGCGCAACCTTGACGCCCGGCAGCACGTTGGAGAGCTTCGGCACGAACGATCTCTTCAACTTGATCTCAGCCTCCTCGATCTCGAAGTAGTTCTCCAGAAGCGCTTTTGCCTTCTCGTCTGTCAGGTTACTGGTGCCGTACACGTTCGAGTACCCGACGAGGAGCATTGCCGTGCGGTCGTTGATCTGGTGCAGCTCCTTCTGGTACTGCTCGTAGAGCGGCCAGAACGCCTTTGCTTCGCCTTCGGTCAACGCCATGTTCGCCGCCACCACCAGCTTCTTGTCCGCCATCAGCTTATCGCGCAGGATCTGCATGTTGTCCGCTGGCTCGCCACCGCCCGCCGGCTTCGACTGCGCATGCGCAAGCGCGGGCATCATTACCGCGGACAGCGCAAGAATCAGTACCCACAGCATTTTCATGTTCGTTCTCCCTAGTTCATCATTGCGATAGCAGTGTAGGCTACACACGGCATGGGCGGCACCCGAAAAACTACTGGTGCCGGACAAGGAAACTACCGGACTATCAGGCAAACTCACCCGGTTCGCCCCAGAAACAAGCGCCGTTTCAAGCGGGATAACCGTGGCGCATAGCGCTCTCGCGGCTCGACGCATGGGTTTTCTTCCCGCGGTGCCGCCTGCGCGCGTGCGTCGCGTCCTCCGAACCAGCAGCGCGACGATGCTTCCGGACGCAGGCCAGTATAGCAGCTTTGCTGCGGTTCCCGGTGTGGTCTCTGCCGATTGGGTAATGCAATTCTGGCCTAACTGGTATTAGCAACACTGCCAGCGACGGCGTGCTCACAACCTGGCCGACATTCGCGTCCATGCTTGGAATTTGCGCAAAACGAGAGCAGAAACCGTGCAGGAATATTACCGGCGGTAAAGCGATATGTGCGCGTTACGCGCGCGGTCCGCTGGCGCCGGCATCGACAGCCAGGGGGCCGCTGCCGAACACGACGACGTATAGCAAACCGCCGGCCATGCAGATGTTCTTCATGAAATGGATCATCTGGTTCTGCGCCTGCTCGGCCGGCACCGCCCAGAAATTATGGAAAATCAGCGCCGCCACGACCGTAAAAATGCACATCGCGGCCGCGGCCCAGCGCGTTTTCCAGCCCAGGATCAGCAGTATTCCACCACCCAATTCCACAATGATCGCCGCGATTGCCGCTAATTGCGGTAATGGTAAGCCCTTTGCTCGCGATATAGCCGACCGTGCCGTCGAAGCCGGTGATTTTGCCGAAGCCCGAGACAACGAAAATCGCCGCGATCATCAGCCGGCCCACCAGCGGGCCATAACGGTTCAATGCATCCATGGTGCTACCCTCCGCGATGTCTCACTCACTGCATTGTCATTTCATGCCTTTGAAGACGAGCTTCTGCAAGCCCGCCGCGGTCTGGGCAATATAGATATTGCCTTTCGAATCGGTCGCAATGTGGTGGCCGGGTCCGAGCTGGCCAGGCACCTGGATCATGCCCAGGATATCGAGCGTCATGCGATCGACGATGTAGATGCCTTTGCCGCCGCCTACGTACAGGAATTGCTGCGCGGCGTCCGGCGAGAAAGCGAGGTCGCGCGCAAAAGTGACGTCGGCCTTGACCAATTGCTTCACGAAGCCGCCGTCCGCCGTGAACATCTGCAAACGCCGGTTCTCACGGTCCGCCACGTACACGAGCCCGTCGTTGGCGACGCGGATCGCGTGCACCACGTTGTAATCCGGAATTGTTTCAGCATCCGCAAAACCTTTCGGTGCGGTCACCGCGCAGCGGTCGACGCCGGCTGGCGGCTTGCCGAACGCGCCCCACATACGCTTGAACTGGCCGGTGTCCGAATCGAACACGATGACGCGATGATTGCCGTAGCCGTCCGCGACGAAAATCTCGTTGGTGCGCGCGTGAACCCACGCATCGGCGGCGCGATGCACGTTGACCGTGTCGGTGTCGCCTTTGCTTTGATTGCTGCGCCCGATCTGCAGCAGAAATTTGCCGTCGAGCGTGAATTTGAGCAGTGCATCGTCGGCCACCGGCTTAAGCCCCGGATTCCCGCCCTCCGGGCAATTGTTGCCGCCTATCCACACATGACCGTTGCGGTCGATGTGGATACCGTGCTCGCGCTCCGGCCATTCGAAGCCGCTGCCCGTTCCGCCCCACGATTTCACGTAGTTGCCCGCCGCATCGAACACCATCACGGGCGGCGCCGCCAGCGCCGCCTGGTCGGGTTTCAAAGTGCGCGGGCGGTGCAAGACATAAGCATTGTCCTGCGCATCGAACGCGATGCTCGAGGCGTCGCCGAGCTTCCATTTCGGCGGCACTTTCGGCCAGGCGGGATCCACCTCGAATACGGGCAAGGCGCGCGCCTTCGTTTGCATGACGTCGGCGGCCTGCGCAGGCGCCACTGAATACGATGAACGCCGCGAGCACAATTGCCAACCCTTGAATATGACGCATCAGACTCTCCCTCCTGGATGTTGCGCGTTGAACGGAACGCGCTGGCGGTTTGTAGTATTCGGGATACATTACGCCCGCGCGCCGACGGACGCAATTCAGCAAATGTTTTTCGGATCGGCCGGAACGCCGCTTATCTGGTGTTGCGTTGACCTTGCTGAATACAGGCCAGTGTGGCCTCGGCAAGCGGCGCCAGCGCAGATTCGGGAAACGGCGATACGCTGCTCACGTTGATTTCGCACAGCACGTAAGTGTCCCGCCCCGCTGTGTCCTTCGGGCCCAGGAGGAAATCGCAATCCCAAAGTATCGGCAGCGCAGCAGTTTCAATATCGAGCACCTTTTGCATCGCCGGCATCCATTCTTCCTCCAGTTGCCGCTTGAGCGATTGATATTCAGGCAACGAGGGCGGATGGTAGCCGCGCTTCGTCGGCTGCGGCGCCGCTTCCGGGGGCGCGCCCGGCGGCGCAGGACATAATGCAACGACCGCCTGATAGCCGAAACCCTCGACCTTGTCGTGCACGAGGTAACAGCGGACCATCCCTTCGGGCAATCGCGGTTGGTACGCCTGATCGATCATCCTGCCCTCGCCGGCAAAATACGGCTTACAGCGCGCGATGAACTCGCTCAGCTGTATTTCTTCTTCAACGCTTCCGCGCTTTGCATGGCGGGCGCGCACCCTGCTCTCACCCGGCAAAGGCACCGCATCATCGCGTAACAGTTCCACCTTCCAGACGCCATCGCCGCTGCTACCGCGGTATTGCTTGAGCACGCGCGCCGCGCCGGAGCGAAGGCCCGCAGGAAGTTCCGCACGCATTTGCTCGAGCGAGCGATAAATACGAGTGTCGCAGCCCCATCCGATACCGCGGGTCTGGTACAGAACTTCTTTGGTCCCGAGCTTCAGAATAACGTCGGGATGCGCGCTGACGAACACACCGGCGCTCGCAACATCGCGGAGCATCGCATCGAGCATCGACCGGTCGCCCCCGCCTTCGTCGGGATTAAACCAGACGAGCACGCCGTCGACGCCCATGAGCTGACCGCGAACCTCCGCGCAATGAACGTCATCATAGAGCGCAGGCTCTGCGTTGATACCCTGCGCGCTCAACGCTTTGTACACTTTCGCGAAACGGGTGTCCTGCGGCGGCTGCGCATCGCGCTCGCGAGGAGAGAGAATTGCGATCCGCGGTGCCGTGCCTCGCTTCATATTTCGCCCTAAGAACGGATAAGTGGATACACGACCAGGCCGATCGCCGCCGCGGCGGCGACAACGACGGGCTCGGGAATTTTTTTGAATTTCCAGAGCAGCACGACGGTCGTAATGGCCAGCAGGATAGTCGGTAGATCGGTAATCGAACGCTTGCCGAGCACGAAGACCGCGCCGGTAATCGTCCCGATCGCGGCCGCGGTAACGCCATCCACGAATGCCACGACGCCCGGATGTTTGCCGTGCTTCTTGAAGTAAGGCGCAGGCAGGATCGTGAAGAAATAACACGGCAGAAATGTGGCGAGCGCGGCGACGACGGCGCCGGCAAATCCGGCCACGAGATAGCCGATGAATCCAACCGTAATCACCACCGGTCCGGGCGTAATCATCGCGACCGCCACCGCATCCACGAACTGACGCTCGGTCAGCCAATGATGCTCGTTGACGACGCCGCCGTAGAGGAAAGGCACGATGGCCAGCCCGCTGCCGAACACGAATGCGCCGGCTTCGGCGAAAAATATTCCGATTTGCCACAGCACCGACCAGTCGGTGCTCGCGGCGATCGGTGTCGCATGTCGGCAACTGAGCGGCGAAACGCCAGCAATCCCGGCGTGCTGCCGCTGCCGAACCATTTCTTTGGGCGGCGCCCTGATCAGCCAGACCAGTAACCCCGCGCCGAAGAACAGGAGAACGAATTCGGATTCAGTAATAATCGTAGTCAGCCGCGCTGACCAGATAAATCGCCCACAACAACGTGTCTTTGCCGATGCTTTTGGTCGTGAGCTTGTAGGCGCTGATGGCGATGATGCCGATAACGCACGCGCCGACGCCGTAGAACACCGCCTGCATCCACGGTAAGCCCGCCGTAAGCGACGTACACGCCAGCCGATCGCCACGACCATGAGAAACGACGGCATGACGAACGCGACGCCCGCCAGCGTCGCGCCGAAATTGCGATAGTGCACGTAGCCCACGTAAATCATCAGCTGCGCGGCGAGCGGACCCGGCATGAGCTGCGCAGAGCGCGAGACCCTCTTTGTAATCGGCTTCCGAAATCCACTTGCGGTCCTCCACCAGATCGCGGTGCATATAGTCGACCAATGCCGACAGGGCCGCCGAATCCGACCGTGCCCAGTCGCAACGCATACAGCACGAGCTGCCACAGCGAATATGCGGGCACGGTTGCGGATTCCTCGATCGTCGCTTTTTCTGCAGAGGTCATCGAACTTTCCCTTACTTGCTGCCGTAGGAGAAATCGTCGAATGCTGTGACGCTGTCGGCCTTCGTCCAGACGCCTACCGCGCCGGCGCCCGCAATATGCGTATCTTTAACCTCGATGTATGTCTTGCCGTCCAACGCGACTTTGATTGCCGGGCCGGCAAACTCAACCCGCAACGTATGCCACGAGTTTTTCGGCACCGGCGCATCGACGTACTTGATGGTCTTGCGGCTGCCGCCTTCGGTGTAATAAAGCGACACGTTGTTCTCGAGCGCGTTGGCGCGTGCGACATAGTAGTTATCGCCGTCCTTGAATCGCCAGATGACCCCGCCGGCCTGGTCTTCCCTGCCGGAGATCGGCTTGAACTTGACTTCGACGTAGCCGTCGGTGAGCGAGCCGTGCTGCAGCACGCAATACGGAAACGTCCCGCTGCCGGATTGCTTGAGCACGTTGCCTTTGCTCGGCGCGCCCGCGTCCGGCTCGACGGCCCACTTGGGCGTGCCGCGCCCGGTCACGCCCGCTTTCCATCCCGCCGGCAGTGCGCCCGGCTTATCGTTATCGAAATTGACTGTTTCTGCCATGGCGGCTCCTGTCAGCAAAGTTAATGCGGTGATGGTCGCGAGCGGTCGCATAGTGATCTCCTGAAGATTATGGCGCCACTATACATTCTGCTTCACCGGCGCCCCGATTGCGCGCCATGCGGAGTGGCCGCCTTTCATGAATTTCGCGTCGAATCCGGCATCGCGTAGCGCGATCGCGGTTTTGCATCCGATGTGAAACCCGTAGGCGCAAAAGATAACGACTGGTTCCGACTTCGAGAGTTCGCCGATCCAATCCTGCACGCGTTCGGGATCGCGCCACGTCGCGCCATCGATAATATCTTGCTGGCGCGAGACGAAATGTCGCGGGCGCGCGTCGATGAACTGCACGGACTTGCCAGCGTCGAGCATCGCCTTCACTTCCTCCACGCTGACGCTCGGCAGATCGCCGAACTCCGGTTGCTCGAGCGGCCGTGGCGGCGCGACCTTGGTTGCGTCTTCGTAGCGTTCCTCGACCGACTTCCAGTCAAGATTACGCATGAACGTGTCGACATAGGCCTTGGCGTTCGCGCCGTAGTCGATGTGATATGCATGCTCGTACATGTCGAGCGCGAGAATCGGAATTCCGCCCGCCGCCGCCTGCGTGTGATCGGACGCATACTGGTTGATGAGCCGGTGGTCGCGCGGAATGTAAGTCAGCAGCACCCAGCCCGAGCCGCCCGAGAGTGCGTTGCCCATGGCGCAGAACTGCGTCTTCCAGCTGAGGTAAGAGCCGAAATCCCGCGCGAGCGCATCAGCGAGCACCGCAGGCGGCTTGCCGCCTTCACCGCCCATGCTGGCGAAGTACAACTCGTGAAGGAGCGTCGAATTGAGCACTATCAATTCTTCACGCTTGAGTCCGTTGATCACATAACCCGGCGTCTTTTCCCAATCGAGCGCCTCGAGTTTTTCGGTAATGGCGTTGAGCTTGCGCAACGCGCCGCCATAGTGATTTTCGTAATGGCTTTCGATCAGCTTGAAGGACAGCGCATTGAGTGTCCAGGGACGGCAGTGTATCGGGGTCAGTTGATAGCGCATGATGTTCTCCTTTTAACTACGCGTTGAAAGAAAATTGCAGGTGATGCAGGTGAGGTTTCATGAGTCAGGCATTGAATGAAAAGGGGATTGAATTTCTTGTCATCTTGGTCACAGGTCGCTCAAGGAGCGTCGCAAATCCCCCGTCGCTTCGTCCTCGCGGTCCGGGAAAAATGCTAGGAGGATGGCGGAGGCAGCAACCGTGACGGCTTTCCACGTCCGCATGAATTCATCGCTCACGGGTGCGTCGGCGGTGTAGCCGGCCAGTACGGCGGCGCGTTCGGTGGGCCAGCGCCAGCGCCACACGTCCAAAGCCGGATGACTGATGTAAGCGTCGCCAAAATCAATCAGGCCCTGGAAGCGCCCGGTGCTCCGGTCGACAAAGGTGTGAGGCGGACCGGGGTTGGAGTGCAAAGCCAGGTACTCCTGCGATTCGGGCAGGGCTGCCAATGTGCGTTCTCGCACCGTTTCAAATGAAATCTTCAGCGGCCACGCCCGCCCTTTCTCTTCAAGTCGCCTGGTGACTACGTCGAAATATTCGGACAGCCGCCTTTTGAAGTCGGCCGGGGTGCGGTCGGTGGGGAAGTGAGCGCTGTCTTGAAACGGCCGCTGCGGGATGGCATGGATACGGCGCAGTAGTCGCCCCACGCTGAAGATGACATCGTGCCGCGCTTCGGAAGTAAGGTTGGCGTCGGCGCAGGCCACTCCCGGCATGCGTGTCTGGATGTTGTACTCCAATAAATTGTTCTCGCGGTTGTAGCCGAGGACGCGCGGCACGGGCAGGTCGGGCGCGGCCGCCGCCAGCTGGTTCAGAAAAAACACTTCGCGGGCCAGGCTGGTGCCGACGCGCACTTGTTGTGGCCGCTGGACCTTGAGCACGATTGCCTCATCTACGATGTAGGTCCGCGCTTCGCCGCCCGATTCATCAACGCGCGTCACGGCTTTGGCCGTTGGCACGAAACGGCGCACGCAGCGCAGCACCTCGGCTTCCGGCAGAACCGGGTCGGGCGCATCGGGTTGCAGATAGTATTCTTTGAGCATGCTCATGTTGATGTCCCAAGGATTACGCGTTGAAAGAAAATTTCAGGCCGTGTTGCAAGCCAGTAGCACGGCGGTATACAGCTGCGGCCGCAGCCACGTCCTGCAGCGCGGTGCCGCTTGAGTCGAACACAATGATTTGATCGTCAGATGTGCGTGCAGACTTCAGTCCGGCCGCAACCTGGCCGAGTTCTGCATGCACGTCGGCGCGCGTCATCACTTTGGCGTCGATCGCGTGGTGCAGATCGCCGATGGCGCAACACTGGTCGAGTATGTCGGCGACGACGGTGTGCCGCGCCAGCAACTGCGGATCGATTTCCTGCTTGTCCGGATTGTCGGCGCCAACCGCCGCGATGAACGTGCCCGGACGCACCATGCCGTGAGTGATGAAGAATCGTTTCGAAGTGGTGCACGTGATGACGATATCGCTACTCGCGACGGCCTTTGCGAGATCGTTCACCGCGACGATCGGGATACCGAGTTCTGCCGAGAGATCCTTAGCAAACTTGGCGGCTTTGCCGGCGTCCTGATCGTAAGCTTGGATGCGCTCGAGTCTGCGCACGCGGCACAGCGCGCGCAACTGCATCGCTCCCTGCGTGCCGCAACCACAGACGAGCGCAGCCTTGCTGTCTTTGCGCGACAGATATTTGGCTGCCACCGCCGTCGCCGCAGCCGTTCTCAACGCGGTGATTGAAATCGAATCCATCACCGCGAGCGGGAGACCGTTGCTTGCATCGCAGAGCACAACGACACCCTGGATTGTCGGCAAGCCATGACGCGCGCCGTTTTGCGCGAAATTGCCATTGGTCTTGGCCGCGAAGTAAGGGCGATCCAGCGTCAGCAATGCCGCTTTGATATGGAAGCCGCCGTCCTCCGCATGCATGCCGAGGACGCCCGGCGGCGACGTCTTTCCCTGCGCGTGCTGGGCAAAGGCGTCTTCCACTGCGGCAATGCATTCGTCGAGCGTCAGGAGCCGCTCGACATCGCTGCGGCTGAATATGAGCGTTGCGGTGTCGGCCATAGATAGCTCAGCGGTACGCCGCCGGGTTCCACGTATGCGTCTCGTCCTGGCCGTCCTTGCACCATGCATAGAGCGCGTCGTACATGACCATGCCGTGCCTGAGCATTTCGTGGTCGTCGGGGAAATTGCGCGACAGGCCAAGCGAGATCGCGAACAGGCCGGCCGATTGCGGAGCGAGTTCCAGGTGCGCGGTATCGGCGCCGCGCACTATCAGCGCGAGGCGTGCAAGCGCGGGATCGGTCAAATGATAAGTCTTGAGAAACGCGTCGAAGCTGCAAAGATCGCCGTCATGCGTGAACGCGACGTCCGGCACATCGTACGGGATCGCATTCTTTTCCTTGGCGGCGTTCAGCACTTCGCCGGTCGGCACATACAGGAACTCGGCGGACGGATCGACGAAGCGGGCAATCAGCCACGGGCAGGCGATACGGTCGATCTTCGGACGCTCGCGCGTGATCCAGCGCGTTGCGGCGTTGGCGGCTTTGCCGATGACTTCGCCGCCCGCCTGCTTCCAGCCTTCTTCAATGCCGTCGGCGAGGTAGCGTGCGGAAATTCCGGCGTCGCGCAGTTTCTGCGCGACACTCTGGCTGACTTCATGGCCGTGCACGCAATACACGACCACCGTGCTCGATTGCGGCAGTTCGCTGGCCCACGCATCAACATGGGCAGGATCGCGCCGCAACGCGCCCGCGATCATTTCGGACGCTGCGTTAAAGGCGGGAGTCTTGCGTACGTCGATGACCAGCGGCGCGTGCTTGCCGGCCCGCTCGGATTGCAAAGTAGTGGATTTGATTGCTGCGTCCATGGCTTCTCACTCCGCAAATAACGAGTAGAAGCAGAATTTGGACGCGAGGCGTCTTAACGACGGCGGGGAATCTGCATTGACCCCACGCACTCACAGAATACGCCGGCTGCCGGTTGCGAGTCAATACAATCGCCGGCACCGTATCGCTGTATCGCATGATTGTCGGCTATTCATCGCTTTCAACTCCTTTCAAAGTCGGTAAGCAATTGAGTGGTCATCGGCTGTGTCGTAATAGCGCATTGATCAGCCGGCAGTTTTTTAACGACATCGGTCATCGTTGCACTCGATCGCGCGAGGTCGATTTTCCACAGCATTCCGCCCGGTGTCGTCCGCGCAAACAGGGCGCCGTCCGCGGCGAATGCGAGTGCGCCAAATCCAATATCCATCCCGTCTCTTTCGCGGAAGCTGATCGCGTAATCTTTCAGCGCAAAACGATCGGCATCGATGCGCATCAATCGCGCCTGGCCGTTGCTGGCGATGAACGCAGAACCCGACCGATCCAATACGAGGTCGGGCATGCATACGTTCCGAAACCCGACCACCGACCAGTTAGGCAGCGCTATCGTCCGGATCAACCGCTTACCCGTGGCAGCAGTGTTGTAGACCCGCACGTCACTTGAAGTCAGTACCCATAGACGATTGCGCACCAGGTCCTCTCTAACGCGCAGAACGTCTTGCCCGCCCTGTTTTTCATTGCGTAGATCGGCGCTGCCAACATAAGCTGCGGAGAAGTCCGCAGAGTCTTTGCCGGTGTCGCCGCACCCTGCTGTAAGGGCCGTTGCCAGAAGCAAGGCCAGCGAACTGCGAATTGAAACGATTTGATTGTTCATGACGCACTCCTGTTTCGTAGGACTGGAGCAGGACTTGAGACAAAATCGTCTTGGGCTACCGGGTGTCTGCATAAAACCCGATTAAGTCGCGCCGCCGCCAATGCCAGGGGTGCGACTTCAGTAGTAAATTTATTGACTGTGCATTTGCTCTTTCCTTCCGTTGAGGCGAATATTCAGGCACACTGGCTTTATGCGCAAAGCATCATTTCTCGCCCTATCAATAGTTTTTCTAATGATGAACAAGCCTGACTATGCGTAGGCGACTGCCCTCTTTGAATGGTCTCAAGGCCTTCGAGGCAACCGCCCGCCATGAGAGCTTCACCAAAGCGGCGCACGAGCTGTGCGTGACGCAAGGCGCGGTAAGCCAGCAGGTAAAGGGCCTCGAAACCGAACTGGGGGTGCGCCTGTTTCGCCGCGAACGTCAGCGTCTCATCATCACTGACGCCGGGCGAACCTATCTGGAAGTGGTGCGCGACGCGTTCGACCGCTTGGGAATGGGCACGGAGCGCCTGCTGCAGCGGCAAAAATCCGGGACGATGACTATCACCACTTCTCCCAACTTCGCCGCCAAATGGCTGGTGCACCGCCTCGGACGCTTCTCCGAAGCGCATCCCGAAATCGATTTGCGGGTCAGCGCGTCGGTGCAACATATCGATTTCGCGCGCGAAGACATCGACCTGGCAATCCGCCATGGCGACGGACAGTGGGCGGGAATGCACGTGACGCGTCTCTGCACCGAGCAACTCTTTCCGGTGTGCAGCCCGAAACTGTTGAGCGCCGGCGCGCTGCACTCCCCGCGCGATATCGCGCATCACACGCTGCTCCACACCAATGGCACGGCTGACTGGGAAAACTGGCTGCGCCGCGTCGAAGTCGACGGCGTAGACGTCAAGCGAGGCGTCGTCTTTAATCAGGCGAGCATGACGATCGATGCCGCGGTCGACGGACAGGGCATCGCGCTGGCACGCACAGCGCTCGCTTCGTCGGATTTGATCGCCGGGCGCCTGGTGCGGCCGTTCGATCTGGCCCTTGATGCGCCCTTTGCATTCTGGATCGTATGCCCGAAATCGGCGGCGGAATTGCCGAAGATAGCGACCTTTCGCGCCTGGCTCTTACAAGAAGCCGCAGACGATGCGCGGCGCCTCGCCGAGCTTGACTCGCCCGCGCGCGCGAAACCGAGCGTAAAGAGAAAAGCGAGAGCCCGATGAGATTTGATCTTCGACCGCGCCGGTATGCCACGCGTGGCGCGCTAGTGCTGCTCGCGGCCTGCGCGCTGCCGGTCACGGCGCAGAACTACCCGGTCAAGCCGATCAAGATCATCATGCCTTTTCCGCCGGGAGGCACTAACGACCTCGTGGCGCGCGCGGTAGGCGATCGTCTGGCCGGCGTGTTCAAGCAACCGGTCGTCGTCGACAACCGCGCGGGTGCTGGCGGACTGATTGGCACCGATGCTGTCGCCAAGTCACCGCCGGACGGATACACGCTGCTCGTCGGCAACGCAGGCTCGCTGGCCGCCGGATTGAGCCTGCGTTCCAAAATTCCTTACGACGTAATGCGCGACTTCATGCCCGTCTCGCTGCTCGCCGACACCACGATCGCGCTCGTCGTGCATCCCGCGGTACCGGCCAGGAATGCACGTGAACTCATAGCGCTCGCCAAGGCGCAGCCCGGAAAATTGAATTCGGCCGTGCCCGGCCTGGGCACGCTGCAGCACCTCGTGACGGAATGGTTTCGCCTGCGCGCGAACGTCAATATCGCGCTCGTTCCCTATAAGGGCGGAGCGCCCGCGCTGATCGACGTGCTGGCCGGGCACAACGACATGACGTTCATCAATCTGCCGACGCTGCTCGAATTCATCAAGGCGGGCCGCTTGCGCGCGGTGGCCGTCGCGGATGCAAAGCGCTCTGAATTGTTGCCCGACGTGCCGACGCTCAACGAGTCGCTGCCGGGACTCGTCGCTTCGCCGTGGATCGCCATGATGGCGCCGGCGGCGACCCCGAAGGAGATCGTCGCGCGGCTCAACACCGAAGTCGTGCGGATCATGAAGGCGCCCGAGATGAAGCAATACCTGGTCGGCCAGGGCGCGAATCCGCTGTGGAGCACGTCCGACGAAGCGCGCGGGTTCATCCGCGACGAAATCGACAAATGGGCGAAAGTTTCGCGCGAAGCGGGCATCAAACCGGAGTAAGCATGTTCAATACCCGCAGGGAGCTGCGCGCCCTATACACGGTCGCCGGCTGTTTATTGTCAGCCGTTATCTCGCCCGCGCATGCGCAGAGCTTTCCCGCCTGTAAAACATTGCGGCTCGTGATCGCCTATCCAGCGGGAGGGCCGACCGATACGCAGGGGCGCATCATTGCGCAGAAACTCGGTGAAAAACTCGCGCAAAGCATCGTGGTCGAGAATCGCGGCGGTGGCGGCACGGTGATCGCTACCGCATTCGTCGCCAAGTCGCCGCCTGACGGCTGCACGCTGCTTCTCACTGCGGCACCGTTCGCGATCAATCCGATCGTGATGAGTTCGCTGCCGTATGACAGCGCAAAAGATCTCGCGCCCGTTACGCAGACTGCGCGTTTCCCGCAGATGCTCGTAGTGCATCCCGTCTTGCCGGTCAAAACAGTGAAAGATTTGGTCGCACTCGCTGCGACGACACCCGGCGGCATCAGTTACGCTTCATCAGGTAATCTCGGCACCGGCCATCTCGCGGGTGAACTGCTCAACAGCATGGCGGGCATCAACCTGCAGCACATCTCGTACAAGGGCAGCGCACCCGCGCAACCCGACGTAATCGCAGGTCGCGTGCCGGTGATGTTCGACAGCATAGGCAGCATCGGCCAGCACGTGGCGGCGGGAAAGCTGCGCGCCATTGCGGTGACCACGACCGTGCGCAGTGCGCAGCTGCCGCAAGTACCGACTGTCGCTGAATCGGGCTTCCCGGGTTATGAGGTGTCAGCGTGGCAGGGATTTGTCGCACCGGGCGCCACACCTAAGGAGACCGTTGCGCGCATTGCGGCTGAAATCACCGCGGTGCTGGCGCAAAAAGACCTGCGCGAACGGTTTGCCCTGCTGTCTGCCGAGTTGGTCGGTGGACCGCCCGAGCAATTCGAGGCTTTCCTGCGCGCCGAAGCGGCCCGCTGGAGCAAGGTCATCCGCGAGCGCAACATAAAAAGCGAATAAACGCGCGACTGGCCGGCGCCGCGTCCGTGTTGCGCCGAACGTTCAGTTCTTCTTTTTGTACTCCGCGATCTCGCGCGCGAGGTCCTTGTACTCCTCGCAATTTTTGCCGCAGATCTTCTCAAGCGCCGCCAGGTGCTCTTCCGCCATCGCGGGATTGTTCGTGATCAAATAGGCTTCACCCACATACTCGTGCGCGCCGCGGTGATTGGGATTCATTTGCAAGGCTATCTTGTAATTGCGGAACGCATCGTCCATCTTGCCGACCTTGCGGCTCGCGTAACCGGTCAGGTTGTAGACTTCCGCATCTTCGGCCTTCACGTATTTAAGGCTGTAAAGCGCCTTGTCCCACTGCTTTGCCGCGATCGCCTTCTTGGCCGCGATGAAATTCGGGTCGCTCCCGATATCCGGTGGAGGCGTGTTCGATTCCGCCAGTGCGCCGGCAGCGCTCAAGGCCGCGGCTAGTGCCGCAATACGTAGCGACTTCAACATGGTTATCTCCCTCTGTGGTTGAACCTGTGGAAGCTTAAACAGGCCGTGCGGCAAGTTTATTCCCGCGGCGTTAATCCGCCTTGGCACCCGATTTGCGCACGACTTCGCCCCATTTGGCGATATCCGCCCTGACGAGAGCCGCAAACTGTTCGGGAGAGTCGCTGACCGGCTCCGCGCCCTGCGCAAGCATCAACTGCCGCACGTCGGGCAGTTTCAGCGCGCGCACGGTCTCCGCGTTCAGGCGGACGACGATGTCACGCGGCGTGCCCGCCGGCGCGAAGAGCCCATACCACGAGACCGCTTCGTAACCGGGCAATCCCGATTCCGCGACCGTCGGGAAGTCCGGCGCGGCGGGCGTGCGCTTTGCACTCGTCACAGCGAGCCCGCGCAAGCGCCCGCTCGTCACGTGCGGCAATGAAGACACCACGGTGGAAAACGACAGCGCGACTTCCCCGCCCAGCTGCGCGGGGAGCGCCTGCCCGCCGCCTTTGTACGGCACGTGCACCATCTCGATGTGCGCCATGCTGGTAAAGAGCGCGCCGGTCAGGTACTGCGCGCTGCCCGACGACGCGTAGGTGAGCTGGCCCGGATTCTTTTTGGCGAGAGCGATCAACTCGCGGACGTTACGCGCGGGCACGGACGGATGCACCACGATCATGCTGGGCAAGAGCGATGCGCGCGTAATCGGTGCAAAGTCTTTGACCGGGTCGTACGACAGCTTCGGGTACAGGCTCACGTTGATCGCGTGCGTGCCGCTGGTGCCCATCACGAGCGTGTAGCCATCGGGGGCCGCTTTCGCGACCACTTCAACGCCAACGATGCCGCCCGCGCCGCCGCGATTGTCGGTAACGACCTGGCGCGCGAATTGCTCGCTCAGTTTCTGCGCAACGATGCGCGTGACGACGTCAGTGGCGCCGCCGGGCGTAAACGGCACGACTATGCGGATTGGTTTGGTTGGAAAGTCCTGCGCAAGCGCAACCGCGGGAAAGAGCAGGAGCACTGCGCACGTGAAAGCGCGGGATGGCGGGACAGTGCTCATGGGACTAACATAATGCCATGAAAATATTTCTCACCGTAGCGGTTCTTGCGTCGATCGCTTGTAGCGCGCCGGCGCTGGCGCAATCGTACCCGACGAAATCTGTCCGCATCCTTGTTCCCTATCCACCAGGGGGCGGCACCGACCTGGCGGCACGGCTCATCGCGCAGAAGCTCACCGAAAGTCTCGGCAAGCCGGTGCTCGTCGAGAACCGCGCAGGCGCCAACGGCAACATCGGCACCGACGCGATGGCGAAAGCGGCGGCCGACGGTTATACGCTCGGCATGGCCACGCCCGGTCCGGTGACGGCCGGCAAGAGCCTGTATCCGAACCTGCCGTACGATCCCGAGCGCGATCTCGCGCCGGTGATACTCGTCAATGCCAGCCCGAATGTGCTCGCCGTTCATCCATCCATTCCCGCGCGCACGGTGAAAGAACTGATCACCCTCGCGAAATCAGGCAAGCTGCACATTGCCGCGAGCACGATTGCATCGGTCCAGCACCTGCTCGCGGAAATGCTGAATCACGCGACCGGCGTGCGCATGGAAGTCATCACCTACAAAGGCGGCGCGCAGGCGGCGACCGATGTGGCCGGCGGCCAGGTCGAAGCGTTGTGGAGCGTGCTACCCGCAGCCCTGCCCTTCATTCAGAGCGGCCGGCTGCGCACGCTCGCTGTCGCGAGCGACCGCCGGACTCTGCTCCTGCCGCAAGTTCCCACCATGGGCGAGGCCGGCTGGCCCGCGGTAGTGGGCACGGCATGGAACGGCGTCGTCGCGCCCGCCGGCACGCCCAAAGCTATCGTCGACACGCTGGCGACCGAAATCGGCCGCGGATTGAATGCAGTGGACGTCAAAGAACGCTTCACGGCGTCGGGAATGGAAGCCATCGGCGGCACGCCCGAGGAATTCGGCGCTTTCCTCAAGGCGGAAACCGCGAAGTGGGCGAAGGTGATAAAGGCGGCGAATATAAAAGTCGAGTAACCGCGGGCACCTCACTTCAACATGGGCAACGGCGCCGCGACCCCCGCCGGCACCGGATTGCCTGCGACGCCGAGAATCATGGCAAGCATCGTGTAATAACCCGACACCGTCGTCAGGTCGATGACGCCCTGCTCGCCGAATTTGTCCTTCACCTCTTTGAACGTGCTGTCGCTCACGGTCTTGGTCGCGTGCAGTTCCTGCAGGAACCGATAGACGAGCGCTTCATCGTCTTTCATTCCGCCCGGACGCTTCCCCTGCGCGAGATCGGCAATCGTCGCCGGCGCAATGCCGGCTTTCTCGGCCAGCGCCTGGTGCTGTATCCATTCACCCTGCGCGTCCCACTGGCGTGCGGTGATCAGGATCGCGAATTCATTGAGGCGCTGCGGGATGACCGTCTTGTAGCGCAGATACTCGCCGACCTTTTGCGTGCGCGACTGCAATTCCGGGCTGCGCAGAAGCAGCGCATTGGGGCCGTCCCAATTGAAGCTGCCGCGCAGGCCGCCGATCATGTCTTTGACCGCCTGCTTCTGCACGTCGGTCATGTCGCTTTCCGCGATGGGCTTGAAGCGATTGCCCTGGGCGTGGGCCGGTGCGAACATGATTGCCAGCATGCAGCCCGCCGCGATGAAGAGTATTTTCATGAGATTCCCCCTTGTTGAGCAGTATTGTTTGTCCGCGATCTGTCCGCCGTACATTAACTGAATTGCGGCCGATCCGTCGCGCCGCGTCCTACATGGACACCCTGCTGGGCCGCGCGGACGAGCTGATCGACTGACGCGCTGCCTGCAAAATGTGCAGGATTTCATGGCGAGCCGGAATCTTCCGGTTATATAATCACGCGCGGCCCTCAATATATCGGTCGGCACCCTCGCGCCCTTGAGCCCGCCTCGCCATGCGCCGATCGCCCCCAGCGACGATCGGAAGCCCGCAACTTAAGCAATTGCGTCCGGAACGACAGCCGGAATGCCTGAACTTTGGCTCAAGGAATCTATGCTCAGATCTTTCGAGAAGCACAAGAAGCCGCTCGCGATTGCGGGCGCCATCCTGCTGTTCGCGGCCTGCCTCACGCTCGCCTGGTTTTCGTTCAACGCGCCTGAACAGGGCAGAAGCCCGGTCGCCACGGCGATGGAAAAAGACTCCGCGCTGTTTTTTGCGACGGAGCGCGACCTGTCGGCGCTAGCGCGTGACGTGCAGAACGGCGCCGCCGCGAGCATCGGGCTGTCGCCGCAATTTGCGCTGGTGAGCCTGAGCAGCGGCGACCGTTATTATGTGCGCACGGACAACCAGCGGGCCCTGGTGGGGGAACTGCTCAGGGGCAATCTCGCAGGAGCACCTGCCGTGTTTTCGATTGACGACGTCCAGCCGCCCGCGCCGCCCCTGACGCTGATGTCCCGCGGACTGACTTCGACCCTGCTGATCTCCTTGCTCGGTCCGCTGCTCATTGTCTTCATGCTGCTGCAGATGAATCCCGCCCGCGGTACGGCGATGTTCAAGACCACGGAGAAGCCGGACACCCGCTTCACCGACGTCATTGGCGTAGAGGAAGCCAAGGAAGCGCTCGAGGACATCGTCGCGTATCTGAAGAGCCCTGCGAAATTCTCGGAACTCGGCGCGAAGCCGCCCAAGGGCGTGGTGCTCGAAGGGCACTTCGGCGCCGGCAAGACCCTCCTCGCCCGCGCGGTCGCCGGCGAGGCCGGGGTACCTTTCATTGCCTTATCGGGCGGCGATTTCAGCGACATGTTCATGGGCATCGGCGTGCGCCGCGTCCGCAAGCTGTTTGCGCTCGCCAGGACACTCGCGCCCTGCGTCATTTTCATCGACGAGATCGACGGCCTCGGCAAACGCGGCAGCGGAAATTCCGCCGGCGAGACCGAAAACAACCGCATCATCAATACCCTGCTGGTCGAGCTCGATGGCTTCTCCCCGACTTCGGGCATCGTCGTGCTGGGCGCAACCAACAACCTCGACAATCTTGACCCCGCCCTCGTGCGGCCCGGCCGCTTCGACCGTACCTGCAACCTGGGGCTGCCCGACGTCGACGAGCGCGAAAAATTGTTCGGACTGTATGCCGAAAAATTGCGCACGGACGGATTCATCGACTTTCGGCAGCTCGCGCGACTAGCATCGGGATTGTCCCCCGCCTCGATCGCCAATGCGGTCAATGCCGCGGCCCTGCTCGCCGCCAAGGAAGACGCGAAGGCCGTCACCCACGAGCACATGCACCGGGTGCTCGAACAGCACCTGATGGGCGGGCCGAGCACGGGCGGCCAGGCCGCGTTGACGCAGGCCGAGCGCGAGCGCATTGCGGTGCACGAGGCCGGCCACGCGCTGATTGCCAAGCTGCTCAACACCGGCGTGGTCGAAAAAGTCAGCATATTGAGGCGCGGCAGAGCGCTGGGCGCGACGCTCGTCACCAGCGATCAGAACGTGACGTTGATGAGCGAGCCGGAACTGCGCGCGACGATGACGATGCTGCTGGGCGGCCGCGGCGCGGAAGCTTTGATCCTGAAGACGGCGTCGACCGGCGCCGCCAACGATCTCGAGCGCGTTTCGAGCATGGCCTACCGGATGGTCACCGAATTCGGTTTCAGCAAGAAAATCGGCCCTTTCAGCTACGCGGGCCTGCCGTATGGCGATCGGCGCCGCGAATGCTATCCCGAGGCCGTCACCGAGGCGCGCGAGATCATCAAGGATGTCGAGAGCCAGTGCGCCGAGATTCTGGTCAAGAACCGGCACGCGCTCGAACGCCTGACGGCGCAGCTGCTCGAACACGAAACCGTCAGCGGCGACGTAGTGGACGCGTGCCTGAACGCCGCCCGCACCGCCGACGCGCTTGCGGCCTGAACCGGCGGGACTAAAAGCAAGCGCGGCGACCAACGCAAATCGAGCAGCGTTTCGCCGCCCGCGCAATCAACAGCACGCCGGTGAACCGGCGAAACCTTCGATCTAATGCGCGCTATTATGCGGGCCGAGTATCGCCAGCATGATCAGCGCCAGCGCGGCAGCCTGAAATACGACGCGCCACGTCATCCACTTCGCACTGGTTTGATGGCCGATTTCTCCGTCAGTGGCCATCGACGACACGCCCATTACAAGCGAAACAATCACTGCAGCTGCAGCCACCAGAACAAACAACGTCAGCATGTTCATAAACCCCTCCATAAGGCAGTGTGGGGGAAGCAAATGGGAGCAGCCCTAAGCCTCATCCCGCGCTTTTCTAGCCACTCTCGATGCAAACGCTACGCCGCGGACAATCTGCCGCTTTGATATAGCGCAAACTTGCCTTATTCGGTGGTAAAACTCACTCCACCCCTGAATGACTAGGATGTCGAGAGCCAGTGCGCGGAGATTCTGGTGAAGAACCGGCGCGCGCGCACACGAGCATCAGCGGGGCCATTTCCGCCGCTTCCTGACGGCCGTCCGACCCCGGCATTTTTCAATCAAACCAGCCGCATTCGCATGCGAACGACTGATCGTATCCGCCGATTGTTCAGTAAAGCACATATGTTCGGTATCGCACATATAGAGTAAACTCTCGGTACGCCTGCTCCGGCGTATAAGCGCAAAATTGCGCAGGGAAGGAATTGCCAATCGTGTCCTCCCCGCATAGCCCCAAGCAAAACCATCTTCTCGACGCCCTGCCGGCCGCGGATTACGCACGCCTGCTGCCCCACCTGGAGCTGGTACCGATGCCGCTCGGCTGGGCGGTCTACGAGGCCGGCGGGCAGATGCGCTATTTATACTTCCCGACCACCAGCATCGTGTCGCTGCTGTATGTGCTCGAAAACGGCGCTTCGGCTGAAATCGCGATCACCGGCAATGAAGGACTGGTAGGCATCTCGCTTTTCATGGGCGGCGAAAGCACGCCGAGCCGCGCGGTGGTGCAGAGCAAGGGCAACGGCTACCGGCTGAGGGCGAGCGTGCTGAAGACCGAATTCGCGCTGGGCGGTCAGTTGCAGTATCTGGCGCTGCGTTATACGCAGGCGCTGATCACGCAAATGGCGCAGACCGCGGTGTGCAACCGTCACCATACGCTCGACCAGCAGCTGTGCCGCTGGCTGCTGTTGAGCCTCGACCGGCTGCCGGGCAATGAACTGATGATGACGCAGGAGTTGATTTCGAACATGCTGGGCGTGCGCCGCGAGGGCGTCACCGCCGCCGCCGGCAAATTGCAGGCGGACGGACTCGTCAAGTACAGCCGCGGTCATATCGTGGTGCTCGACCGGCCGAAACTGGAAAAGCGCGTATGCGAATGCTACGCGGTGGTGAAAAAAGAATTCGACCGCCTGCTGCCCTACGAAGTCCCGCCCCACTGACGGCCGCTACCGCTTTTGCGCGCCGTCCTGCAGTTTTTTGACAATCCGGTAGCAGACGCAAGCGGTCTTCTCCAGTTGACGCGGTCCAGAATGGTGATATGGCCGCGGCTGTAAACGATCAGCTTCTTGCGCCGCAAGCCTTCCGCAGCCTTGGTCACCCCGACTCGGCGCACACCGAGCATGTGGGCCAGAAATTCATGGGTAAGCAAAAATTCGTCCGTATGCAAACGGTCGCTCGTCATCAAAAGCCAACGCGCGAGCCGCCCCTCCGCCTCATGAAAGCGGTTGCACGCGGCGGTCTGCGAAACTTGGGCCATCAATAAGTGGGTATAGCGGAAGAGCGCGCGCTGCAGCGGGATGTTTTTATTGAATTCGGTCCGGAAGCGTGACGCCGGCATGCGCATGGCCGTGCCGCCTCCCTGCACGAGTGCGCGCACGGCCGATTCGCCGATCCCCAGCACCATCGGCATGCCGACCATCCCTTCGTTGCCGACCATGCCCACTTCCAGCACGCGCCCGTTGTCGACTGCGGTCAGCAAAGAAACCAGGCAGTCGATCGGGAAATATACGTGCCTTATGAGGCCGGTAGGCTCATAGAGCACCTGCCCGTACACCAGCTTGACCGGTTCGAGCCCGCTCAGCATCTCCCGATAAGCGCGCCGCGATACGGCAGCGAGCAAATGGTTCGGCGTGCGCTCTTGAGCGATTGTCATTGATGGGTGGCTTAGCGCTCACTGCCCGCGATGCTGGCGGCGGCGCAAGCATCGTCACAGTATTTCCGCATTGCCCCGCCGTCGGTACAGCAGCGCAGGGACGCTTGCATTCACATTGTGGTATCGTGCCGTCTCTCGGCGTGTTGGGACGATACCCTGCCCAAAACCGGCGCCGAATCTTCATCCAACGCGGTGCCTGTTCATGCGGTTCGAACCCCGCGATGAGCCGCGTGAGCAGTTCCTGCTTATTTTCTATCTCGGCTGCCGTCGGTCGAGGTGCAGCGGCAGATCGATGGTAAACGTGCAGCCGGTGCCGGGCGAATTACGCACCCGGACCGAGCCGTTATTGACTTCGACGCTGCGCCGGCAAATCAGCAATCCAAGGCCCAGGCCTGATTTATCGGTCGCCGCTCTGGCTGAACGGCCTGAACATTTTCTCCGCTTCGCCTTCGCGCAGCCCGCCGCAATGATCCGCAACCTCGATCAGCAAACGCTCGCCGGACGCATATGCGCAGAGCGAGACAGTAGTTCCGGCGCCGGTGAACTTGAATGCGTTCTGGAGCAGATTGCCTACGGCGGCAAACAGCATCTCGCGGTCGATGCTGACCGAAAGCGCGGGATCGACGTCGGCGACGGTGAACCGGCACTCCCGCACATGCGCGTCGAGGTACGCGGAAATCTTGACCTCGGCGATGAAATCCGCCACCGACACGATTTGATGCCGCGCCGGCATGTTGGCCGTAACCCGCACGTCGGCGAGCGAGCGATCGATCAAGTTGCGCAATGCGAGCAGGCTGCGGTCGAGAATCGATCCCGTCGCGCCGCCCAATCCGACGTTGCCCGTTTTTATCGCGGCGACGGCGAGCATCGCCGTGTTGAGCTGGTTGCGCAGCTCGTGCGCGAAATAGCCGAGCCTTTCGTTCGAGGCCTGGATTCCGCCCTCGGCGAGCAACGCATCGCGCTGGAGCGCGAATTCCTTGACCGCATCGGCGATTCCATTGTCGAGGCAGCGGTTGAGCGTGCGAAATTCGTCGACGTCGATCGGCTGGCGGCGATCGAACGCCAGGTCCATGATCGACTGGCAGAGATCGCCGTAATCGTGGACGACCTGGTCGACGGTGAAGCCCTGCTGCAGCAGTTCGAGCCCGTGCTGGGCAGCGGTTATGCCGATCTCGGACGAAGCGCTCCTGCCCCCGCCGGCGCCGGAAACCTCGAGGCTGCGCAGCGGCTCGGATGTTTCTTCGATCTCGAGCGTTCGGATGAGCTGGGCGAGGAAGCGCGGTATGCCGTATTTGAGCGCACTCGCGGTCGCCGTCGGCGGCAGGCGCAGTCCGACCTTCGCGCGGCAGCGCTCGATCAGCTCTTCCTGGTTGGTCGTAAGGAATTCGTGCAGCATGGGCTACCTTAGAGAGGATGCAGAATGCATCTCTGTACTGCCAGCGCACGTATAACCGGCTTTTTGTCGCAACATCATTTAACCTGTCTTGTTGATAGAAAGCCGCAACTCGTTGCACACGCGCGCAAATCGCCGTCATGCCGTTCCGGCCTTGCTGGATCTGAGGGCATAGACTATCCCCCGCCCGCAGACGCGCTCTGTACTCCAGCATACATAGGGTGCATTAATCTCACGCTGCGCGCCGGGGCCAACTTCCAATACTTAACGTAAATCAAAATGCAACATTGATTTGCATATGTACGCTGGCGAACTGACGGCATTACAGCGCGTGAATATATTCGCCAGAATGGGGTTCCAGCCGCCGAACAGTCGCATATGCATCGCGGCCGTTCCCGGTAATTCAAACCCGTTCGTCAAATAAAAATTCGCTACGGGCTGACCGATTGGCCATACGGGATAAATATGAACAATCTGGACAGCAACTTTCTGGTCCGTGCCGCGGCGTTCGATCATCTGCGTCACCTGCAGGAGACGCGCGCGCAGCTGACCGCGGCAGCAGCTTCAACCCGGTTTCATGTTCGAGGACCAGCGCGTCGCACTGACCCATACGCAACGCACTATATTCAAGCCGCCGCAAATGCGGGAATTGCTGTCGATAAGGACGGTCTTTCCGGAAATCGATGCCAAGGTGTGGTACGACGATCCGCGGGCGTCGCACGCCCGCATCTATGCCGCAGATGAAACCATCGACTGGACTTTCAAGCGTGGCGAATCGGGGGCCGCTGATGGCAGCTTGCTGCGCGAGGCGATGGACAGCGGGGTCCCGCTGATTTACTTTTTGGCCGTATCTCCCAGGCGTTACCAGGCGATATTCCCGGCTTTCGTCGTGGATTGGGACGCCGCGGCCCTCAGAAGTAAAAATGGCTTTCGGATTTTCCGACCGCGCCGCGCTTACGCTGTCCGAAAGCCCGGCCGAGCGGCGGCTCGCGCTGCAGGCCGTCAAGCAGCGGCTGTACCACGCAACCTTCCGCGAAGCCGTCATCACGGCGTACAAAGGAAGATGCGCCCTCTCAGGGCTGCTGGAGCCGCTGCTGCTGGACGCTGCGCACATTACGGCGAATAAAGATGAACGGCCCGGACGTCCCAAGTTACCAACGGCATCCCGCTGTCGAAAATCCTGCGGTCGGCTTTTGATTCAAACCTGATCGGTATCGACGCAAGCTTCGGCATCCATGTTGCGAAGCGGCTCATGAACCGAAAAGAAGGGCAGCTTGCCGAGGCGCTCGAACGACTGCATTACGGGCGCTTGCATCTACCCGATCGGGCTGTGGATCGGCCGGACCGCGACCGGCTCGCGGCCCGGTTCGAGGAATTCACCGCAGTGGCTCGATAGCCGAATCCGGAAATTGCCGGACCGCTCGAGCCCGAACGCCGCAGCTCACTTAAGCGATCGTTTATCACTGGCCGTAAATAGCGCGTGCGACCGCGGCCGAAATCTTGCCTTCGACGAGATCGCGCTTGACCGCCGCGGGATCGCGTTCGCGCGGATCGCCGTAGCCGCCCCCGCCCGGCGACATGACGCGCAGCACATCGCCGTTCGCGAACGGCGTGCCCGAAGTCGTCATCGGCAGCCGCGTTTCGCTGGCGAGTCCCGGATTGCGGATGAAAGTCCCGAGCCCGCCCGGCACGCCGCCCGCCATGCCCGGCGCCGGAAATTTCTGGCGCGAACTCCTGAGCGACACGCCCGCATGATCGGCCAGCAAGCGCATGTCGCGCAGGATGCCCATGCCGCCGCGATATTTGCCCGGTCCGCCCGAATCGGTCACGAGCTCGTAGCGCTCGATGCGCAGCGGGAATTCCATCTCCATCGCCTCGACCGGCAGGTTCGACGTATTGGTCATGTTGATCATCACGACGTCCATGCCGTCGGCGTTGCAGCGCGCGCCCTGCCCGCCCGCGAGATTCTCGTAGTTGATGAAGTAGCGTCCCGTACTGCGGATCGGCGCCGGCGCTGATGCAGCCCTGTCCCGGCCCGCCCGCCGCCACGCTGCGCGTCGGTGCCGCCTGGCCGAGCGCATTGTTGATCGCTTCGGCCAGTATCATCGAAGTCATGTTGCGCGAGCTCACCGCAGCTGGCGCCACCGGATTCACGACGAGCCTTTCGGGCGCGATGATCGTGACCGTGCGATACAGGCCCTCGTTCGTCGGCACGAACGGATCGACCACCGACTTCAGGCAGAAGTACGCGGTCGCGTAGCAGTGCGTAAGCGGGACGTTCTTGCCACTGCCCAATTGCGGCGAGCAGTCCGACAAATCGAGCGTCAAATGGCCGTCCTTGATCGTGAGCGTAACTGCGAGCTTCACGCGCTCGCCGGTCACGCCGTCTTCATCGAGCCAGTCGACCGCGCTGTAAGTGCCTTCCTTCAATACGCTGCGGATGCCGGTGCGCATGCGGCGCTCCGTCGCATCGAGCATGTCGTCGATGCATTTCAGCATCGCGTCATGGCCGTACTTCGCGAAGAGATCCTGCACCCGCGCGCTGCCGCGGTTGCACGACGCCATCTGCGCCATCAGGTCGCCCTCGCCGTAATGCGGCATGCGCGAATTGAGGTAAAACATTTCGAGCACGTCGGCGCGCGGCTTGCCCGCCGTGTAAATCTGCACCGGCGGCACGCGGATGCCTTCCTGAAAAATGCTGACGCTGTCGCCCGCTTCGCTGCCGGGCACGCGCCCGCCGACATCCGAATGATGCGCGACCGCCGCGGCGAACGCGACGAGGCGGCCGTCGTGGAAAATCGGCGTCGCGACCGTGCAGTCGTTCAGATGCGTGACACCGACGATGTACGGATCATTGGCGAGAAATGCATCGCCGGGCTGCAGCGTTTCGAGCGGAAAGCGCTTGAGTATCGCGCTCACCATGCGCAGCGTCGAGCCCAGATGCGCGGGCGCATTGGTCATCAGCGAGAGCGCGCGCCCGCTGGCGTCGCAGAGCGCCGTCGAGCAGTCGGCGCGCTCCTTGATGTTCGGCGAAAACGCCGTGCGCACGAGGCTCGCCGCCATTTCGTGCGTCGCCGCTTCGAAGGCGGCGGCGATGATTTCCAGTTGCGCGTGGGCCATGCCTATTGCTACTCCATTACGTCAAGAACACGTTTTGCCACAGATAAACGCAGACATCGCAGATACTCGCAAACCGCGAAAGCGCAAGCGTGAATTTTGAATTCATCTGCTGTGTATCTGCGTGTATCTGTGGCTAAGAGTACTGACAGCTTCAGCTAATGAGATTGCCGGCATCGTCGACGCGCACGCCGAAATCCGGCGGCACCACTGTTGTGCAATCCATCTGCTCGACGATGGCCGGGCCGCGGAACGCGTCACCCGGCATAAGAGTGTCGCGATCGTAAACCGGGCAGGCGACAAAGCCGGCCGGATCGTCGAAATAAACCTGGCGTGTGCACGGCGGGCTTGAGCGCGCCCTTGCGCGCGCGCGGCTGGCGCTCCCGCGAAATTGCCACGCGCGACCTGGAGGCGGGCGCGCAAGCGGAAGGTCACGAGCTCGATCGGTTTTTCCGGCGAGTCGTAGCCGAACATTTCGCGATGCGCCGCGATGGAAATTCGCCTTGGTCGCCGCGAGCGCTTGCGCGGTGAACGGGCCCGCCGGCACATCGACCGTCAATTCGTGGTTCTGTCCCGCGTAGCGCGCATCGACCATGCGGGCGAGATCCAGTTTCGCCGCGTCGATTTTTTCGCCTGCTGAATGCCGTTCGCCCCTTGGCTTCGAGCTCGCGATAGACGCCGTCCACGACGGCGATGCAATCGGGCGCCGACTCGGTCGTCATGCGCGTGCGGCTGAAGTCCGCCTGCAGATCGTTGACGAGCACGCCCATCGCGCACAGCACACCCGGCGCCGGCGGCACCAGCACGCCGGCCACGCCGAGATGCCGCGCGACCGCTGCCGCATGCACAGGGCCGGCGCCGCCGAACGCGACGAGCATGAAGTCGCCGGGATCGAGCCCGCGCTCGACGGAAACGAAGCGCACCGCATGCGCCATGTTGGTATCGGCGATAGCGATGATCGAAGCGGCCGCATCGACCGACATCGACACCGCGCGGTTTCGCGATATCGCGCTCGATGACCGCCCGCGAGCGCGCGGCGTCGATCTTCAAGCGCGCCGCCAAGCAGAAATTCCGGATTCAGTCGTCCGAGCACCACGTTCGCATCGGTGACGGTCGGCTTGTCGCCGCCGTTGCCATAGCACGCGGGGCCGGGCCGGGCGCCTGCGCTGTGCGGCCCGGCGTAGCAGCATGCCGCCCGCATCGAGACCCGCAATGCTGCTGCCGCCCGCGCCGACCGTATGCACGTCGAGCGCCGCCGCCTTCAACGGCACGCCGTTGATGATGCGGCTGTGCGAAAGCTGCGGCTTGCCGTTTTGAATGAGGCACACGTCGGTGCTCGTGCCGCCCATGTCGAACGTGATGATGTTCGCGTAGCCGCCGCGACGCTGCGACGTAGATCGCGCCGCTGACGCCGCCGCTCGGCCCCGAAAAAAGCGTGTCGATCGGCCGCTCGCCCGCCTGCTCCGGCGTCATGATGCCGCCGCCCGAATTCATGATGAACGGCGGCTCGGGAACGCCCATTTGCGCGACCTCCGCGTCGAACGCGCGAAAGTATTCGCGCGTGACCGGCATCAGGTACGCGTTGACGACGGTCGAGCTCAGGCGCTCGTATTCGCGGAACTCGGGCAGCACGTCGGTCGAGATCGACACGTGCGCGCCGGGCCAGCGCGTGCGCAGCGCATCGGCAATCGCGCGCTCGTGCGCGGGATTCGCATACGAATTCAACAGGCACACGGCGATCGCTTTGACGCCTGCCTGCTGCAGCGCCTCGATCGCACGCTCGAGACTCGGCCGGTCGAGCGGCGTGATGACGGTCCCATCGGCCGCGATGCGCTCGCCGACTTCAAGGCGCAGCTGGCGCGGCACCAGCGGCTCCGGCTTCGACACGAAAGGGTCGAACGTGTGCGGCCGTATCTGGCGCGCGATTTCGAGCAGATCGCGGAATCCGGCGGTCGTGATGAGTCCGGTCGCGGCACCCTTGCGTTCGAGCAGAGCGTTGGTCATCACCGTCGTGCCCAGCCCGACGAATCCGACGTCGGCGCCGCGGCCGCCCAGCGTGGCGAGAATCTCGCGAATGCCGGCGAGCGGCGCGCGATGCGGCTCGCCCGGTGTCGACAGGAGCTTGTGGCGCGCGACGACGCCGCTGGCTTCGTCGAGCAGGAACAGATCGGTGAAAGTGCCGCCGACGTCTATGCCTATGCGATAGCGCAGCGTGCGCCGAGGAATTCGAGTTTGTCCCAGTCAAATCATTGCTCGATACGGATATTGGCGGCCTTGATGATTTTGCCGTACAGCGCGGTTTCCTGCTTCACATAGTCGATGAATTGCTGCGGCGTGTTGGTCGTGGCCTCCGCGCCCTGCGTCGACACGAGTTCCTTCACATCGGCGAGGGCCATGATGCGTGTGATGTCGGCGAGCAGCTTGTTGACCACCGGCTGCGGCATGTTCGCGGGCCCGACTACGCCCCACCACGAAATCGACTCGTACTGCAGGCCCGACTCGAGCACCGTCGGCACGTTGGGCAGCAGGCGATAGCGCTGCTTGCCGGTCGTGGCGAGCGCGCGCAATTTGTTGGCCTGCACTTTGGGCAGTGCCGACGGCATGCTGTCGACCATGAACGAGACATGGCCGCCGACCAGGTCGATCTGCGCCTGCGAGCTGCCTTTATAGGGTATGTGCAGCACGTTGATGCCGGAGACGTTCTTGAAATACTCGCCCGCGAGGTGGGTCGTCGCGCCGATGCCGGCGGACGCGAACGTGAGCTCGCCCGGGCGGCGTTTGGCGAGCGCAATCAGTTCCTGCGCGGTCGTGACAGGCACGGATGGATGCACGACCAGTATATTGGGCCCGGCGGCGACCAACGTGAGGAAAGTAAAATCCTTCAAGGTGTCGAACGGCAGTTTGGAGTAAAGATTCGGCACGATCGCATGCGTGCTGGGTGCGACCAGCAACGTATAGCCGTCGGGCGGCGCCTTGGCGACCGCGTCGGTGCCGATGTTGCCGCCGGCGCCCGGACGATTTTCCACGACCACCTGCTGACCCCAGACTTCGCCGAGCTTTTTGGCGACGATGCGCGCGAGCAGGTCGGTGCCCCCGCCCGGCGTGTACGCGGCAATGATGCGCACGGGCTTCGTCGGATAATCCTGCGCGTGCGATAGGGGTGAACAATCATGCGATGCACCTGCCAGCAGCGCGCTCGGCAATAACGTAATTCTCATGGCAATTCTCCATAGCTTGCAGCAAGCGGCAACGCACCGCGTTCATATCGGAACTGCTTGCTCCTGTCTCTGGTATGCCCTGCCCGGTGCGCCGCGCTGCCGCCGGCGGTGCCTGAAGAGGTGCGTCCTGCTTGTATTGCGAATGATTATACCGAGTCCGCCGGCAGCCGCGACTCAATCGACTTTCGCGCCAGAATCCCTGACGACTTTCGCCCAGCGCACGATCTCGCTTTTCATGAAGCTGCCGAATTCTTCCGGCGTGCTCCCGATCGGAGAAACTGCTTCGAGCGTGATGCGGCTGCGAAAGTCGGGCGCCGCGAGCACGCGCAGCACTTCGGTGTTCAGTTTCGACACGATCTCGGGCGGCGTGCCGGCCGGCGCCGCGAATCCGTACCACACCGCGGAATCATAGCCGGCTACGGTTTCGCCGATCGCCGGCAAATCCGGTAGCGTCGGAGAGCGCTTCGCGGTGGTCACGCCGAGCGCGCGCAAGCGGCCGGTCTTGATATGCGGCCCGGCGGCGGTGTACGTGATAAACGACAGCTGGACCTGCCCGGCAATCAGGTCGGGCATCGCCGGACCTGCGCCTTTATACGGCACGTGCACGATTTCGACACGCGCCAGACTGCGCAGCATTTCGCCGGCAAGATGCGCGCCGCTGCCGTTGCCGGACGACGAATATGAAAGCTGGCCGGGCCGCGCTTTCACCAGCGCGACCAGCTCGGCGACCGACTTCGCCGGCAGCGCCGGATGCACGACCAGCAGATACGGCGCATTCGCCAAGAGGCTGATCGGCGCGTAATCCCTGACCGGATCGTATGGCAGCTTCGGATACAGACTCGGATTGACCGCATACTGCGCGGTCAGCGCGAAAAGCAGCGTGTATCCGTCGGCCGGACTCTTGGCCACGAATTCCATGCCGATGTTGCCGCCGGCGCCGCCGCGGTTATCCACGATCACCTGCTGGCCGAGCTGCTCGGTGAGTTTCTGCGCGAGCGGCCGCGCGATGACGTCGGTGCCGCCACCCGGCGGATACGGCAGCACGAGTCGGATCGGTTTGATCGGATAGCTCTGCGCAATGCATTGGTTGCAACGACAATGAATCAGCGCGATCCCGAGCGCATCAACGCGTCCAGTCTGCATGTCACGCCTCACTCCTCACGTCCTGCACGCCTCACGCTTTGCGCTCCTTGCCTGCAGATCCACCGCGCGCGCGCGCAACGCCGTGTCGGCGCGCAATTTCGCTTTCAAGATCTTGTGCGTCGGCGTGTGCGGCAATTCTTCCACGATCGCGACAAAGCGCGGCACTTTCTGCGCAGCCAGATGTTTACGCGACCAGTCCGCAATCTCATCCGCGGTCACGGTTTGGCCAGGCCGCGGCACCACCGCGACCAGAATCTCGTCCTCGCCGAGTTCGGACGGCACCGCAATTGCCGCGACTTCGAACACCGCCGGATGCTCGCCGATCACGCGGTCGAGCTCGGCGCCCGAAATGTTTTCGCCGCGGCGCCGGATGATGTCCTTCTTGCGCGAAACGAAAAAGAAATAGCCGTCGGCGTCGCGCCGCACCAGGTCGCCGGTCAGGAACCAGCCGTCGCGGAATGCGTTCTTCGTCTGCTCAGGATCGCGAAAGTAGCCCTGCATGATGATCGGCGTCTTGACGATCAGCTCGCCGACTTCGCCCGCGCCGACATCAGCGCCGTCATCGTCGACGACGCGGCATTGCGCCCACGGCCGCGCCGGATCCGGATGGCGGCCCACCGGCCCCATGCTGCCGACCTTGGCCGGACCTTCGAGCGGAATGCACGTGACGCCCGGGATTTCGGTCATGCCATAGCCGCCGATCAGATGCGGGATATGAAACTCGTTGCGGAACGTGTCCATCATCGGCTGGCGCGCGCCGTAGAGCTTGGTGATCCTGTGATCGGCGCGAAATTCCTCGCGCGGCCGCTTCATCAAGATCGTGCCGATCGCTTCGATGATGTTGACCGCCGTCGCGCCGGTCGCGGCCGCGGTCTGCCAGAACGTCGTCGCCGAAAAGCGCGGCACGATGACCATGCAGGCGCCGCCCGCGAGCGTGCCGGCGACGGAATAGAACAAGGCATTGATGTGAAAGAGCGGCAGCACGATCATCAGGCGGTCGTCGGGCTGCACGTAAATGCGCTGCACGAACGCTTCGCCGCCGGTGACGAAACTGCGCTGGCTGTGCATCGCGCCCTTCGGAAAGCCCGTCGTGCCCGACGTGTACACGATGAGACAGGTGTCGTCCGCACTGCCGTGCGCCGGCAATTGCGTCGCGGGCGCGGCGGCGACCAGGTCGGCGAGCGCCGGCACGCCATCGGCCGCCTTGTCGAGCAGCGCAAACCACGGCGCCGGCACAATGCCGGCCGCCGCTTCACGGGCGATCGCCAGCGTTTCGGTGCTGCAAACGACCGCGGAGACCTGCGCATGCTCCAGCACATAGCGCGTCTCGGTCACGCCAAACTCGGGGTTGATCGGCACCATGATCGCGCCCAGGCGCGCCAGCGCGAGCAGCATCAACACGTGTCCCGGATGATTGCGCGCCATCACGGCAACGCGATCGCCATGCCTGATCCCACGCGCCGCGAGCACGTTGGCCGCACCGAGCGCAAGGTCGTGAAATTCCTGCCAGCTCCAGTCGCGGCCTTCGAACACAATAAACGGCCGGCCCGGATCGCGCTCGAGGCGGCTCATGAATACGCCGTGCAGCGAGTAGTCGTGCGGCGGGTACGCGCGGATTACGTCAAGCGGGGATTTCATCGGCTAGCCATGGTGAACGGGATTTGCAGCGCGAAAAAAACGCGTCGTTGCGCCGTGCGATTATAGCGCCGCGCCGCAACTCGCATATAATCGTGGCTCCGGTTTACGAGACTTACGAGACCTTCCCATCATGTTCGCCCCTCCCCAGCTCATCGAAACTGAAGTCTTCGCCGCCGTGCCGCAGAACCTGCGCAAGAGCCACGTGCCGGCCGAGCGCATCGCCGCGGGCGCGGGCGGAGTTCCGGCGGGCAGCTTTCTCGAAGGGCCGTCGTTCGACCGCGCCGGCAATCTCTATGTCGTCGACATTCCGTACGGGCGGATTTTTCGCATCTCGCCGCAGGGCAAGTTCGATGTCGTCGCGGAATACGACGGCGAGCCCAACGGCTTGCGCATACATAAAGACGGGCGCATTTTCGTCGCCGATCACAAAATCGGCATCGTGCTGCTCGATCCGGCGAGCGGCGCCATCACGCCCTTCGTCACGCGCTATCATCGCGAGCACTTCAAAGGCGTCAACGATCTCACGTTTGCGTCCAATGGCGATCTGTATTTCACCGATCAGGGCCAGAGCGACATGGCAGACCCGACCGGCCGCGTGTATCGCTATACGACGGCCGGCGTCCTGCAAAAGGTCGCCGACTGCCTGCCGAGTCCGAACGGGCTCGTGCTCAACGCGAAGGAAGACACGCTGTTCGTCGCCGCGACGCGCGCGAATGCAGTGTGGCGCTTTCCGCTGGCGCCCGACGGCACGGTCGCACGCATGGGCGTGCACATCCAGATGTCGGGCGGCCGCGGCCCCGATGGCATGACCATCGACGAGCATGATGGGCTCGTGGTCGCGCATCCCGATATGGGTGCGGTGTGGATATTCAGCCATCGCGGGGAGCCTTTGTATCGCGTGCAGTCGTGCGGCAGCGACCTCGTGACCAACGTCGCATTCGGCGGCCCCGACCGCAAAACGATCTACATCACCGATTCCGGCAGCGGCTGCGTGCTGACCGCGCGCGTGCCGACGGCCGGGCGCGTGCTTTACTCTCACATGTAGTTCACTGCATCGCCTTCCCTGCGCAACGCGCGGCGAAGGGAGCTAAAAAATGAATCTCGACGCCGCCGACACCCGCGCCCGCCTCGAATCGTTCCTGCGGGCCGCCGCCGGCGCGGACGCGGTGCACATCCGGCATCTCCACCGCCTTTCCGGCGGCGCGGTGCAGGAGAACTGGGCGCTCGATGCCGACATGGCCGGCGGCACGCAGCCCGGCCCGCATCAATGGGTACTGCGCACGGACGCCGCGGCGCGCGTTGCGGCGAGCCTCGGACGCAGCGATGAATTCCATATCCTGCAATTCGCGCACGCGGCCGGACTGCACGCGCCGGAACCGCTGTGGCTGTGCCGCGACCTGGCGGTCACGGGCCGCGAATTTTTCGTCATGCAGCGGCTGCCGGGCATCGCGAGCGGGCATCGCGTCACCCGCGATGCGGCGCTCGTGCCCGATCGTGCGCGTCTCGCCTGCGAGCTTGCCGAGAATCTCGCGCGCCTGCACTCCATTCATCCGCCGCAATCCAAACTGGCATTCCTCGCGACCATGCGCGCGCGCGACAACATCGCGCATTACCGGCAATATCTCGATCAGCTCGCCGCCGCGCATCCGGCGCTCGAATGGGGGCTGCGCTGGTGCGAAGTGCATGCGCCGGACCGCGAGGAAACGACGTTCATCCATCGCGACTACCGCACCGGCAATTACCTGGTGCATGAAGGCCGGCTGGCCGGCGTGCTCGACTGGGAATTCGCGGCGTTCGGCAATCCGCTCGAGGACGTCGGCTGGATCTTCGCCAAATGCTGGCGCTTTGCCGGCAAGGCGCTGCCCGCGGGCGGGATCGCGGAGCCCGCCGATTTTCTCGTGCCGTACCAACGCGCGTCCGGGCGCACCGTGACGCCGGAGGCGCTCGTATACTGGCAGGTGATGGCGCACATCCGGTGGGCGATCATCGCGCTGCAGCAGGCGCAGCGCCATTTGTCGGGTGTCGAGCGCTCGCTCGAATTGGCGCTCACCGGCCGCATCGTTGCCGAGCTCGAACATGAAATCGTTGCCCTGACCCGATGAGCGATATCCCGGACGCCACCGAGCTGCTCGCGATCGCGCGCTCGACGCTGCTCGACAAGCTGCTGCCGCGCGTGCCTGAGGAATTGCGGTACGACGCGCTGATGATCGCGAATGCCATGGCGATCGCTGCGCGCGAGCATACGGCGGGTGATGCCGCCATGCAGGCTGAGGTGGTCCGGCTGGCGGCACTCTTGAAGGAACAGTGCGAACCGCGCGCGGGCGCGGAGCTGATATCCGCACGCATCGACCTGAACCGCCGCCTCGCCGCGCATATCCGCGCCGGCCGCTTCGACGACCGGGATCGCGCTGCATTGCTCGATCATCTCGCGCAGACGGCTGCCGACGAGCTAGCGGTTTCGAATCCGCGCGCGCTGGAAGCCTAGAGCAGAACAAAATGTCGACGCCGGCATCCATGTCGTTCGAGCCGTTGACGCCGACTGCGTTTCTCAAACGCTCGGCCGAGGTGTTCGGCGACCGCGTCGCGGTGATCGACGGCGACCTTCAATATACGTACGCCGAGTTTTATCGCCGTGCGCTGCAACTCGCTGGTGCGCTGCGCGCAATAGGCGTGAGCGGCGGCGCGCGTGCCGCCATTCTCGCGCCGAATACGCACGTGCTGCTCGAAGCGCACTACGGCGTGCCGCTGGCCGGCGCCGTATTGGTCGCGCTCAATCAGCGCCTGACCGCAAGTGATCTCGCGTACGCGATCCGGCACAGCGACGCGAAAGTGCTCATCTACGACCACGAATTCGAAATCGTTGCGCAGGACATCGCGCGCGACATCGGTGCCGACACTCAAACTGATACGCGCCGGCGGCAAGGATCGAATACGAGCCGTGGCTCGCGGCCGCCACGCCGCATGCCGAGCCCGTCGCCGACGAGCGCGGCATGATTTCGATCAACTACACGAGCGGCACCACCGGCAAGCCCAAAGGCGTGATGTATCACCACCGCGGCGCTTATCTGCAGGCGCTCGCGATGGTCGCGCACATGCGGCTCGACTGCACGAGCACTTACCTGTGGACCTTGCCGATGTTTCACTGCAACGGCTGGTGCTTCACGTGGGGCGTCACCGCCGCGGGCGCGACGCACCTGTGCCTGCGCAAGCTCGATCCCGAATTAATCTGGCGGCATCTGCGCGAGTCGGGCGTCACCCACTTCTGCGCCGCGCCGACGGTGCTGATCATGATTGCATGGGCGGATGCGGCTGAACACGGGAAGCTCGCGCGCGTAGTGCAGGCAGCCACCGGCGGCGCGCCGCCCACGCCCGCTATCCTGATGCGCATGGCGGAGCTGGGTATCGATGTCACGCACCTGTACGGCCTCACCGAAACGTTCGGCCCGGCGGTCGTCTGCGAGTGGCGCGCCGAATGGAGCGAACTGCCCCTCGAAAAACAGGGCCAGCTCAAGGCGCGCCAGGGCGTCGGCAACGTGATCGCGCAGGAACTGCGCATTGTCGACGCGGACGGCCGCGACGTGCCGGCCGACGCGCAGACCATCGGCGAAATCGCGTTGCGCGGCAACAACGTGATGCTCGGCTATTACCGCGACGAAGAAGCGACGCAACGCGCCGCGCCCGACGGCTGGTTTCGCACCGGCGATCTGGGCGTGATGCACGCCGACCGCTATGTCGAGATCAAGGACCGCTCCAAGGACATCATCCTTTCGGGCGGCGAGAACATCCCGTCGCTCGAAGTCGAGCGCGCGCTCGCCGCGCACGCGGCCGTGATGGAAGCCGCGGTGGTCGCCGGGCCGGATCCGAAATGGGGCGAAGTGCCGGTTGCCTACGTGACCTTAAAGCCCGGCGCGGTCGCGACCGAGGCAGAACTTATCGCGCACGTGCGCAGCCTGCTCGCGCACTTCAAGGCGCCGAAGAAAATCGTATTCGGCGAATTGCCGAAGAACGCGACCGGCAAGATCCAGAAATTCGTTTTGCGCGAGCGCGCGAAAAAGCAGAATCTAGCCACAGAGGACAGAGACTCGAGGATCGAGAAATCTCGTTCGATCCTGTTCTCTATGTCCTCTGTGCTCTGTGCAAACGTCTTAGGAGCATTCATGGATTTCACCCTGCCGCCCCACGTTGAAGAATTCCGCCTGCGCTATCGCGCATTCGTCGCCGAGCACGTGCTGCCGCTCGAGAGCGACCCCGCGTCGTTCGACGATCACGAGAATATTCGTCTGGACCTGCTCGACAAGCTGCGCGCCAAAGCGAAGGCCGACGGATTGTGGGCGCCGCAGATGCCGAAAGCCGTCGGCGGCCAGGGCCTCAACATGGTCGGCATCGCCGCATGCTACGAGGAAATGAATTACTCGCTCTTCGGCCCGGCAGTATTCAATTGCGCGGCGCCCGACGACGGCAATATGCGTTCGCTCAATCAGGTCGCGACCGATGCGCAGAAAGCGCGCTGGCTGCAGCCTATCGTCGACGGCAAGGTGCGCTCCGCCATCGTGATGACGGAGCCGGCGCCCGGCGCGGGCTCCGATCCGACCATGATGCTCACCACGGCGACCAAAAAAGGCGACAAATGGGTGATCCATGGCCGCAAGTGGTTCATCACCGGCGCCGGTGTCGCGCAGCACTTCATCCTGATTGCCAAAACGTCGGACGATAAGCGCAAAGGTCTCAGCGCGTTCCTGTTCGACCGCGACCAGCCGGGCTGGCGCATCGTGCGCCGGATTCCGATCATGGGCCCCGAAGAGCACGGCGGGCATTGCGAGCTCGAATTCGACGGGCTCGAGATTGCCGACGAGAACCGGCTGATGAACGTCGGCGACGGGTTGAAGTACACGCAAATCCGGCTGGGACCGGCGCGGCTCACGCACTGCATGCGCTGGCTCGGGCTCGCGCGCCGCTCGATGGCGATCGCCGCCGATTACGTCGAGCAGCGCAGCGGTCTCGGCATCAAGCTAGCCGACCGCGAATCGGTGCAGTGGCTGCTCGGCGACGCGGCGATGCAAATCGAGATCGGCCGCCTTCTGGTGATGCGCGCGGCGGACAAGCTCGACCGCGGCGATTACGCCCGCAAGGAAGTCTCGATGGCCAAAGTGGCGGTTGCCGACGTGCTGCACCATGCGGTCGACACCGCGATTCAGTTGAACGGCGCGCGCGGCTATTCGGGCGACACCCCGCTCGAATGGATCTACCGCTATGCGCGCCAGGCGCGGCTCGTCGACGGTGCGTCCGAAGTGCACAAGATGGTGCTCGCGAAATTCTTCATGAAAGAACGCGGCGACTTCTGGTCGTGGAAATAGGCAGGCTCGTGGCAATGACCGGCTCGTTCCGTATCAAGCATTGCGCAATTGCGGCACTGTGCGCCTGCGCGCCGCCGTCCGCTCCCGCGCAGGACTATCCAAGCAAACCGGTGCGCATGATCGTGCCGTTCACGCCCGGCGGCTCGCAGGACGTGATCGCGCGGCTATTCGCGCAGAAGCTCACCGAGTCATTCAAGCAGCAGGTCGTGATCGACAACCGCGGCGGCGCGGCAGGATTGATCGCTGCCGAAATGGTCGCGCGCGCGCCGAAAGACGGCTATACGCTGTTCCTCATTACCGGTGGCCCGATTTCGCTCGCGCCTGCATTGCATCCGAAGCTCCCGTACGATCCGATCAAGGATTTCGCGCCGATCACGCAACTCGTCGACACCGCGATGGCCTTGATCGTGACGCCGAGCCTGCCGGTGAAAAACGTGCCTGAACTCGTCGCGCTCGCCAAAGCGAAGCCGCTCAACTACGGCTCGACCGGAAATGGCAGCATCTCGCACCTGACGATGGAAGCGTTCAAGCACGCGACGGGCATCAACGTATCGCACGTGCCATATAAGGGCGCCGCGCCGGCGATGATCGACATGCTCGCTGGACAGGTGTCGCTGATGTTCACATCCACCGCGTCGGCCGCGCCGTATGTGACCAGCGGCAAGCTGCGGATGCTCGCGGTCGCCTGGAAGAAGCGCTCGGCATTGATGCCGGACGTGCCGACTTTGATCGAATCCGGCGTCAAGGATTTCGAATCGACGGTGTGGGTCGGCATGGCGGCCACCGGCGGCACGCCGCAGCCGGTCATTCGCAGGCTGCACGATGAGCTCGTACGCGCGCTGCAGGCGCCCGACATGCAGGCGCGCCTGGCCCCGCTCGGCGCGGAGCCGGTCGGCAGCACGCCCGAGCAATTCGCCGCGCTCATCAAGGAAGACATCGCGCGCTGGGCGCGGGTCGTCAAGGCATCCGGGATCAGTCTCGACTGATTATCGGCAGTTCCGTATCGTCGTCCGGCAGCGGCGCCGTGCCCAGCCACGTCAGCGCGCGGTCGAAATCCGTCAGAACCTTCGCGTGCATGCCGCGCATCGTCAGGATCTTCTCGCCGAACCGCAGCGGATCGACGATTTCATGCGACCCGACGACGGCGATCTGCAGTCGCTTGAACGAGCCCGCAATGCGCCGAGCTGTGTATTGATTGGCGAAATTGTCCGCGTAGATGTATCGATCGGTGATCGTCATGGTGCCGGTGACCGTGCGTCCGTCGATCAGCAGCTTGGATGCGCGGTGCGCCACGCAGGCATCGAAAATTTGCGGGGTGAGGTCGATGGCGAGATGCAGGTCGAACGCGCCGCTCACCACGACTTTGAGATAGTCGGGTTGCGGTTCGACCTCCAACAATTCCATGCTCATGACAGCGCCCCGATTCCGCTTCGCCGCGCGGCAGTGCGCGAATTACGTTTGCAGCATATCAAAGAACTCATTGACCGGCAGCGCCGCGAGGCGCGCACGGTCGAGACAGACGTCGCGGATCGCGCGGCGCTGCTTTTCTGCATACACGCGCGCGAGATTGCGATCGAATTTTTCGATCAGCAGCGGTATGCCTTCCTTGCGCCGCTTCGGGTGGCCGAGCGGATAGTCGACTTGCGACAGAGGCGCCTTGCTGCCGTCCCTGAAATAAACCTGGATCGAATTGGCGTTGGTGCGCTTGGCCGGGTCGTGGTACTCGCGCTCGAACACTTTCGATTCGGTGAGCGTCATTTTCGCGCGCAGCGCGTCGATGCGCGGATCGGCCGCCACGTGGTCTTCGTAGTCCTCGGTCGTGAGTTTGCCGAAGATCATGCCGACCGCCATCATGTATTGCATGCAATGGTCGCGATCGGCCGGGTTCGCGAGCGGCCCTGTCTTGTCGAGGATCACCATTGTCGAGTTGTGGCACTGCACGTCGATGCGCTTGATGTCGTCGAGCCGATCCCTGACCAGCGGATGCAGCTTGATGGCGGCCTCGACGCCCGTCTGCCCGTGGAACGCCGTCGGATAAGCGATCTTGAACAGCACGTTCTCAATCACGTAACTGCCGTACGGGCGCTGAAACCTGAACGGCTTGCCCTTGAACAGCACGTCGTAAAAGCCCCACCCTTTCGCCGTCAACGCGGACGGATAGCCCATCTCTCCCTTGACGGCCATCAGCGCCAAACGCACGCTGCGGCTCGCCGCGTCGCCGGCCGCCCACGATTTGCGCGAGCCGGTATTCGGCTTACGCCGGAACGCCGCGAGCGGATGGCCGTCGAGCCACGCGTTCGACACCGCGTTCATGATTTCCTCGCGCGTGCCGCCGAGCATTTCGGTCACCACCGCGGTGACGGCGATCTTGACGAGTATGGTGTGGTCGAGCCCGACGGGGCCGAAACCGTTTTCAAGTGCGAGGCAGCCCATGATTTCGTACGCCTTGACCGCCGCTTCGAGCACGACGCGCATTTTCAGCGGCGGCTTGCCGTTCGCCACGCGTGTGCGACTCAGCCAGTCGGCGGTCGCAAGTATTCCGCTAAACGTATCCGATGGATGGATTACCGTCGCGCCGTAGAACGCATCGTTGTAATCGACCCACCGAACGAGCGCACCGATATTGAACGCGGCATGCGCCGGATCGAGCACGAACGAGGTTCCGGGCACGCGCGCGCCATGCTGGACGGTGGTGCCCGGCACCAGCGGCCCGAGCAGCTTGGTGCACGCCGGCAGGCCCAGCGCCTCGAAACCGCAGCCGAGGCTGTCGATCAAACAGTAATGCGCGGTCTCGAGTGCAAGCACGCTTTTGACCGAGTAATGCTCGACGTAATCCGCGATATCGGCAATGACTTGGTCGAAAACGGGACGGGTGTTGGTGGACTTGGCAGCCATAGGGATTCCGGACGGTTGAGGTTGGATTGAGAAACTAGTACAGCGTTTAAAGGATCAGTCGGTTTTGATGCCCGACGTTTTGACTACATTGGACCACTTCGCGATTTCGCGGCGGATGTAGGCGCCGAATTCATCCGGTGTCGTATTGCCGGCCTCCGAACCTTCCGCCGCGAGTCGCGCGCCAATTTCGGGCAACTGCAAAGCGCGCTTGATTTCGCTATTGAGTTTCATGACTATCGCGCGCGGCGTGCCGACCGGCGCCACCAGGCCCTGCCACGATGTCGCCTCATATCCCGCAACGCCCGACTCCGCGATGGTCGGGAATTCCGGCAGGACCGCGAGCCGGTGCGCGCTGCTGATTGCGAGCCCTTTCAATTTTCCGCTCTTGATGTGCGCGAGCACGATCGGCGGCTGGCTGAACGTGAGCTGGATGTGCCCGCCGAGCAGATCGTTCAATGCAAGCGACGAGCCTTTATACGGCACATGCGTAAGCTCGATTCCGGCCGTCACCTTCAACAATTCGACCGCGAGATGTGCACCGCCGCCGGTGCCGGACGAGCCGAAATTCAGCTGGCGCGGCTTAGCCTTGGCGTAGGCGATGAATTCGCGCAGGTTGTTGACCGGCAATCCGGCGTTCACCGTCGCCAGGTACGGCGTCACCAGCACCAGCGTGACGGGCGCAAAGTCGCGCAGCGGATCGTACGGAAGATTCGCCACCGTGCTCACGTTCGTCGCCATCGTGCTGATCGAGCTCATGAGCAGCGTGTAGCCGTCCGGCGGCGCTTTCGCGGTCATGACGGCTGCGATGGTGCCGCTGCCGCCCGCGCGATTGTCGACCACGACCTGCTGACCGAGACGCTCGGAGAGTTTTTGCCCCAACGCGCGCGAAACGATGTCCGTCACGCCGCCTGGTGCAAAGCCAACTATGAAACGTATAGGCTTAGTCGGATAGTCCTGCGCTGAAGCTGACTGTGCCAAGACAATGCACGCGAGCAGCAGTCCACGCACTACGCTACTCCGACGAGCCGCCCGGCAGCCGCGGCATCTCGAACCGGTCCGTAATGCGCGTGTAGCCGCCCTTGCCGGCGAGACGCCCGATCGGATTCACGCGGCCGACATCGACGTGATAGCGGTCGTTCACGAGACCGTCGTCGTAGTGAAACCACACGACTTCGCCAATCACGAGGTGGTTGGGGCGGCGGCCGAGCTCGATAATCTGCACGAGCTTGCATTCCATCGCGACCGGCGCTTCCTTGATGCGCGGCGGGCGCACGATACGCGACGGCACCGCGGTAAACCCGCTTTCTCGAGCTCATTGATTTCGCGCGCGTAGTCGACCGCGCAAACGTTCATCTTGTCCTTGATCGCATCGCTCACGATGTGCACGACGAACTCGGGACAGTCGCGGACGTTGGCCACCGTATCTTTCGCGCCCTTCCCTTGTTGCCGACCGAGAAGCACAGCATCGGTGGATCCGAGCCGACGGCGTTGAAAAAGCTGAACGGCGCTGCATTGGGTCCCGTCGGCCCCAGGGTCGTGACCAGCGCGATCGGCCGCGGCGTGACGGTGCCGACCAGCAGCTTGTACTGCTCTAATTGAGTGAGCTTGGATGCGTCGAATTCGGCCATGAGATTTCCTGGTTGATTACTCGGGTTGGATGTTGGCGGCCTTGATCAGCTTTGCATACTTGACGATTTCGCGCCGGTAATTGGCCGCCAGCTCCGCCGGCGTGCTGCCCACCGGGTCGGCGCCGTCGTGCGACAGGTAGTCGATGACATCGGGCGCTTTCAGGGCCTTGAGTATCTCGGCGTTGAGTTTCGCGACGATATCCTGCGGCGTGCCCGCCGGCACGAAAAACGCGTACCAGTTGTCCGACTCGAATTCCGGATAAAACGACTTCATGGTCGGCACGTCGGGCAGTATCGACGAGCGCTTGGCGGTCGTTACCGCGAGCACTTTGACTTTGCCGCTTTTCATGAACGGTTGCGCCGACAAGACCGGCACGAACGCGATATCGACTTCGCCCGACAGCACCGCGGTCGTTGCCGGTCCGCCCCCTTTGTAAGGGACATGAGTCACCGCCACCCCCGCGTACTGCTTCAGCATTTCGATCGACAGGTGGCTCGTTGTGCCGATGCCGTTGGACGACGCGTTGAATTGCCCAGCGCGTTTTTTGGCGAGCGCCACCAGCTCCGGCACGTTTTTGACCGGCACGCTCGGATGCACGACCAGCACGAGCGGCACCGAGGATACCCACGAGACAGGATCGAAATCCTTGACCGGGTCGAACGCGAGTTTCTTGTACAGGCTGACGTTGACCGCGAGCGAAGCGCTCGAAAAGAGCAACGTGTAGCCGTCGGGCGCGGCGCGCGCGACGGCCTCCGCGCCGATCAAGCCGCCCGCGCCGGTGCGGTTCTCGATGACGAACGTCTGGCCCAGTGTTTCATAGAACTTCTTGCCGAACAAGCGCGCCTGGATATCGAGGCCGCCGCCGGGCGTGAAAGGCACGACGATGCGCACCGGCTTGGCGGGCCACGTTTGCGCTGAGGCACCGCCCGCGCCAGCCAACGCGATCAAGGCCAGGGCGGCGCCGCCCGGCTAACGCAGGCTTTCCATTTTCAGGCGCGGTAAATCGGCGCGGGCTGCGAAAAGAACGACAGCAGGATGTGGTACACCATCTCGTAGTTGATCTGCTGGAAGCTCGCGTGCGATATGCCCGACATCACGGTGAACTGCTTGTCGGGGTTCGGCAGGCGCTTGAAGAAATCGATCAGGTCGTCGAAGCTTGCGATGCCGTCGAACTGGCCGCGCATGATCAGCGACGGCACGGTTATTTTTTCCGGATTTACGACCGGCAGCTTCGAGCACATATCGACGTACGTTCCGGTCGGCATCGAATCGTCGAGCGCCAGCACTGCGTCGGCAAACACTTCGACGACTTTCTTCTCCGCGCAGCCTGGATGATCGCGCTCGAATATGCTGTGCATGAATGCGCGGTCGATCGGGCGCCGTTTCATCTGCAAAAACTGCGGCAGCTTCTTGCGCCGCTCGTCGAGCGTCGGGCTGCCCTTGCCCGTCCACACGAATGCGTCCAGCGCCAGCCGCGCAACGCGCTCGGGGTGGCGCTCGGCGAACATCGCCGCGCGCAGCGCGCCGGATGAAATGCCGTAGACGAGAAAATTCTTCACCCCGCGCGTTTTCATGATGTAGTCGGTCGCGGCCTTCGCGTCGTCGGCGCCGTTGGCGATGTCGCAATTGATGTCGCGAGTCTTGTCCGAGCGCCCGTAGCCTTCCATGTCGAAGCACCACGTGTCGTAGCCCTGGGACGCGAAATAATCCATCGCCGACGAGTACGGCCGGCCGGGCACCTGCAGATCGAACGTCGGCGTCGACGCCATCGACGACCCGTGCACGAACAGGATGGTGCCGCGCACGGCCTTCACGTTCGCATCCCCGCTCGCGGGGCCCCTGCTCGACGTTGCGGCGCGCTTCTCCCACAGAAAAAGTTTGACGTCGCCCTTCTTGGTCCAATGTTCCTGTCCCGCCGTTGCAACCGCTGCTTGTGTACTCATCGATACCGCTCCGTGTGAATTGATCGCCGCGCGCGCTTAATGCGATCGCGCGCGGCTGGAAAGACCGCATTCTATACTGACCGCGCATCTGCCGGCCGCCGCGCGCGTTGGCGCGTGCCCCCCACGTATAATTCGCGCTCCCGCCGATATCGCGGCACGAGAAATTCGCCTCACCGCATTCCTCCCCATGTTTCTGCTCGAACACGACGCCAAATCATTGCTGGCACTGCACGGCGCCCCTGCGCCTCAGGGCGCATTGCTCGAAAGCGCCGAGATCGCCGGCACGCAATTGCCGCCTGCGCCATGGGTAGTGAAAGCGCAAATCGCCGCCGGCGGGCGCGGCAAGGCAGGCCTGATCCGTACCGCGAAAACGCGCGACGAGCTGCAATCCCACCTCGGCGCCATCCTCGGCGCGACGCACAAAGGGATGACAGTGCGTGCGTGCCGCGTCGAAACGCAGGTGACCGACGTCGAAGAGACGTACTTGAGTTTCATGCTCGACCCGGTTTCCGCCAACGTGCGCGTCATGCTCGCCGCCCAGGGCGGAGTCGAAATCGAAACGCTGGCGGCAACGCCCGGCGGGTTGAAAAGCGCGCTTGCGGCGCCGGAGCCTGTCGCGCTCAATGCGGCCATCGACGATTTGACGCGCGGACTCGCGCCGCATCTTGCGCGCGCGTTGACCGATGCCGGCCACCAGCTGGCAGGCGTGTTTCTGTCGGCGGAGCTGTCGCTGCTCGAAATCAACCCGCTCTTCGTGCGCCCCGACGGCAGCTGGATCGCAGGCGACGCCAAAGTCGTGACCGATGCCGACGCGATGTTCCGCCAGCCGCATTTGCGCGCGCTGCTCAAAGGGCGCGCGAGCGCTTATCCGGAAGCACATCGCAAGCACCAATACGGCTGCGATTATGTGGTTGTCGATCCGCAGGGCGAGATCGGCCTGCTGACGACCGGCGCGGGACTCTCGATGATGTTGATCGACGAATTGCGCGGCCTGGACCTCAAGCCGTACAACTTTCTCGACGTCAGGACGGGCGGCTTGCGCGGCGACCCCGCGCGGCTCGTCAACGTGCTCAACTGGATCGCCGAAGGGCCGCGCGTAAAGGTGCTGTTCGTCAACATCTTTGCCGGCATCACCGATCTCGGCGAGTTTTCGCGCCTGCTCGTCGAAGCTTTCGCGCGCGTGCCGGCGCTCAAAATTCCGATCGTCGCGCGGCTGGTGGGCACCAACGTCGAAGCGGCGCGCGAATATCTCGCCACCCGCAACGTACCGGTTTGCAGCGATCTTGGCGAAGCGGTCGCGCTGGTTCGCCGGCATCTGCAATGATCAACCCGCGCATCGATCGCAATACCGCCGTCATCGTGCAAGGCATTACGGGCCGCGCGGGCCGCATGCACACCCGCCTGATGCGCGAATACGGGACGCACATCGTCGGCGGTGTCTCGCCGAAAGCAGGCGACAACGTCGATGGCATTCCGGTTTTTGCAAGCTGCGGCGACGCCGTGGCGGCGACCCGGGCAACCGCGAGCGTGCTGTTAGTCGGCGCCGAGCAATTGCTGGGCGCAATTGAAGACGCCGTGAACGCCGGCATTCGACTGATTGTCACCCCGACCGAAGGCATGCCGGTGCACGATGCGCTGCGCGCCCGCCGCATCACGCGGCGCGCCGGCGTGACCTGGTTAGGAGCTTCGACACCGGGAATGGCCGTGGCCGGCCAGGCCAAGCTTGGTTTTCTGCCCGAAGCTTCACTGCTGCCGGGACCGCTGGGACTCATGTCCAAGAGCGGCACGCTTTCATACGAATCGGGCTTCCGCCTCACGCAGAACGGCGTCGGGACTTCGATCTGGATAGGGGTCGGCGGCGATACCGTGAAAGGCACGCGCTTCGCGGAACTCGTGCCATTCTATGCACAGGATGCGCAAAGCGAGGCGCTGTTGATCATCGGCGAAATCGGCGGCAGCGAGGAAGAGGAGTTCGCAGCTGCACTGAGCGAGCATCGTTTTGCCAAGCCGGTGTTCGCCCTGATCGCCGGCCGCAGCTCGCCCGAAGGCGTCACGATGGGACATGCCGGCGCCCTGGTGCACGGCAGCCACGGTGGCTACGCCGCCAAGAAAGCAGCGCTCGAACGCGCGGGCGTCACCGTATTCGGCTCGCTGGACGACATGACCAGGGGCATCGTCGCGTGGCACGCGGCGCGCCCCACTTAAAACAGGCCAACAGGAGAACCGCATGGACTTCAAATTGAGCGACGAGCAGCGCGAATTCGTGATGTCGTGCGCAAGGTGTGCCAGAAAGAATTCGCGCCGCGCGCGATCAAGTACCTCGACGGCACGTGGCCCGCGGAGAACATGAAGACGCCTCGCCGAAATCGGCGTGCTCGGCATGTCGGTGCCCGCAGGAATACGGCGGCTCGGGTCTGGGCATACTCGACACCGTGCTCGTGCTCGAGGAAATCGGCAAGGTCTGCTACGTGACCGCGATGGCGGTGCTGGGCGAAGTCGGCGTCCAGACCCGCATCATCAGCACCTACGCGCCGGAATCGATCAAGCAGAACATCCTGCCGCGCGTCGGCGACCGGCGAGGCCATTCTCGCGATCTGCATGACGGAGCCGAACGCCGGCACCGACGTGCCGAACTACACGACGAACACGGTGATCAAAGGCGATCGCATCGTCATCAACGGCCGCAAGACGCTGATCAGCCGCGCCGACATCGCGGAAATGTTCGTCGTGTTCACGCGCGTCGACAGCGTGCCCGGCGCGCAAGGGCATCGGCTGCGTGCTGATTCCGGGCGGCGTCAAAGGGCTGGTCGCCGAAGCCAAGTATCACACGATGGGCGGCGAATACCTGAGCGAAGTGCAGTTCAACGACATCGAGCTGCCGCTCGAAAACCTGGTCATCGAAAGCGACGGCATGAAAAAGCTGTTGAGCGCATTCAACACGCAGCGCTGCCTGAACCCGGCGATCTGCCTTGGCCTGGCCGAAGGCGCGATGGAAGAAGCGATCAAATACTGCGCGACCGTTCGGCGTTCGGGCATCCGATCGGCGACTTCCAGGGCATGCGCTGGAAAGCGGCCGACATGTACATCCAGATCGAGGCCGGACGCGGCCTGCTCTATCGCGCGGCGGTCAGCGGCGACCAGTTTCCCGGACCCGACGCTCGCGGCGATGGCCAAAATCTACTGCAACGAAATGAGCATCCGCGTGACGTCCGAGGCGATCCAGGTGCACGGCGGCTACGGTTTCACCGACGAATATCCGGTCTCGCGGTTTTTCCGCGGCACGCGCTACGGCAGCCTGGGCGGCGGCACCAGCGAAACGCTGCGCAACCTGGTGGGGCGCAAGCTGGTGCGGGACATGGACCTCGCGACCGGCGTGCTCGGAATGGGGATGTTTTAGCGCGGGCAAAAAAAATCCCGGTTGCCCGGGATTTCTTCGTGCGGACGTCCGTTCAGTAGGTGGGTCTCGGGCGCAGGTATTTCTCGCGATCCATCGAATGGATCTCGAACTTCTTGATCTCGGTGCCCTTGAGCACGTCGAGCACGATGTTGGTCCCCGCATCGCCGCTCGCCCATAGCTTGCGATAAAAATCCGTGTGCCCTTTGACCTGCTCGCCGCGAATACCGATGATGATATCGCCGCTCGCGAGCCCCGCCTGATCGGCCGGACTGTCGGGCGAGACGCGCGTCACGATCAGCTTGCCCTGCAGGTCCTGCGTGTTGACGCCTATCCACGGCCGCGGCTTGGACGAAGTGCGTCCCTGCGAAATCAGATCACCGAGGATCGGCTTCAGCAAATCGATCGGCACGAACAGGTTGCCCGGCACCTGGCCTTTGCCGATGGCATCGCCGACGACCAGCGAACCCACGCCGAGCAACTTGCCTTCCTTATTGATGAGCGCCGCGCCCTGCCAGTTGACCGTTGCCGGTGCGGTATAAATCGCTTCGTCGAGCAGGTATTCCCAGTAACCGGCAAACGGGCGGCGCGACACCACGAAGGCCGGCGCAACACCGTCGAAGCCGACGATCAGCACGGGCTCGCGCTCGGGCACCGTCGCCGAATCGCCGAAGGCAATCGGCTTGACGGTCGGCGGCTTGGCGGCGCGCAGCAGCCCAAAGCCGGTCGAGAAATCGTAGGCGATCACGCTCGCAGGCACGCCGCGTCCATCGGCGGCGGAAACTTCGACCGAGTCGGCTTCCTGCACCAGGTAACCGATCGTCAGGATGAGGCCGCTCGAATCGATGACGATGCCCGTGCCTTCGCGATCGCCGCCCAGCGTATTGCGGCTGCGTGCATCCGACACGGCCTTCACGCGCACCTTGACGACCGAAAACGCGTCGACCGTCAGCGGCTCGCGGCCGCCGGCCCGCGGCGCATCCGCGCCACGCACGCTGGCGGGGAAAGCGAAACACAATGCCGCCAGCAACAGCCAGCAGGCGACGAAAAGATACAGGCGGTAATTATCGAGATTGCCGCGTGGAGCAACTAAAGCAACTGGACGGGACATGGGGAAGGTCTCCTGTGACGCGGCTATGCAGCTCAAGCCAAATACTATTCCGGAAATGGAGCTTCGGCAATCGCCGAAGTCGTGAGAAAATATTTGCCGCGCCGGATGTGCCTGGCGTCAGCTATCACCTACACCAGAATGGAACATTGTCATACGCCGTTACGGCGGTCTTGCCTACGAGCCATATAAACAGCACGGGCACAACCGTGCCCGAATTCACGAAGTATTGTCAGCAGTCAAACTCGAGGGGGAATAGAAATGGAATTGGGATTGAAAGGCAAAGTCGCGATTGTGACCGGCGGCACCGAAGGCATCGGTAAAGCGAGCGCGCTCGAATTCGCGCGCGAAGGCGCAAAAGTCGCCATCTGCGCGCGCAACGCGGAAAACGTCGAAAAAACCGTCGCCGAGATCAAGCGCGCGGGCGGCGATGCTTACGGCATGGCGGCCGACATGAGCAAGATGGAAGACATCGAGCGGTTCATCAATGCCGTCGTCAAGCAGTACGGCGGGATCGACATACTCGTCAACAATGCGGGCACGTCGGCGCGCGGCGCGTTTCTCGACATCAAGGACGACACCTGGCATTCGGACATCGAACTCAAGGTTTTCGGCGCAATCCGCTGCACGCGGCTGGCGGTGCCGCACATGAAGAAACGCGGCGGCGGGCGCGTCATCAACATTACGATTACCAGCGCGAAGCAACCGGGCGCCGGCTCGATGCCGACGACCATCTCGCGCGCCGCGGGCCTGGCGCTTACCAAGGCGCTGTCGAAAGAGTTTGCGGCGGACAATATTCTTGTCAACACCGTGTGCATCGGGAAAATTAAATCCGGCCAGCACGAGCGGCGCATCGCGAAAACCGGCGTCAGCGCAGAAGAGTATTACAGCAAGGAAGCGAAGCCGATTCCGTTGGGGCGATTCGGGGAAGCCGAGGAAGCGGCCAACGTCATCGTATTTCTCTGCTCCGCTGCGGCGAGCTATGTGACGGGCACGAGCGTGCATCTCGACGGCGGCATGTCCGGCGTATTGTAAGTTCGTGATCGCGCGCTGGTTCGCGGTAGGCGCGGCGCTGACGGCCTTCGGCGCCGTTGCGCAGGAGTATCCATCGCGGCCGATCCGCTTCATCGTGCCCTTCCCTCCCGGCGGCGGGAATGACACGATGGCCCGCACGATCGGCAACAAGCTTGCCGCCGTGCTGGGCCAGCAGTTCGTCGTCGATAATCGGGCGGGCGCCGGCGGCGTGATCGGCGCGGAAACCGCGGCGCATGCGGCGCCCGACGGCTACACACTTTTTCTGGGCGGCGTGGCGAGTCACGGCATCGTGCCCAATCTGCAGCCGAAGCTCGGTTACGATCCGGTGCGTGATTTCGCGCCCATCAGCCTGATCGCCTCTGCGCCGCTGATCCTCGTCGTGCATCCGTCGGTGGCGGCGAAAAGCGTGAAGGAATTGGTACAGCTCGCCAAAGCCAGGCCCGGTCAGCTCAATTTCGCCTCGAACGGAACCGGCGGGTCTTCGCATCTGGCCGCCGAGCTCTTCAAGATGATGACGGGAACCGACATGGTGCACGTGCCATACAAGGGCCTGTCGCCGGCGCTGACCGACTTGTTGAGCGGACAGGTCCAATTGATGTTCTCGAGCACCGTTGCGATCCTGCCGCAGGTCCGCGCGGGCCGGTTGCGGCCGCTTGCGATGACGAGCGCCAAACGCTCTTCGGCGATGCCCGACGTGCCGACCGTCGCCGAGTCGGGCGTGCCCGGCTATGAAACGGCATCGTGGTACGGCGTGCTGGCGCCCGCAGGCACCGCGAAAACCATCATCGATAGGCTCAATCGCGAAATCGTCAAGGCTGTCCAGTTGCCCGACGTGCGCGAGCGGCTGACGAACGAAGGCGCGGAGCCCGCGGGCGGCTCCCCTGCCGAGTTCGGCGCCCATATCAAGCGCGAACTCGCGCGCTGGTCACAGGTCATCAAGCAGGCGAAAATAAAACCCGACTGACTCCCCAACTAATATTCACTAGTGGAAAGAATGCGATGAAAAAACAGCCTGACTGGGCGGCGCTGCGCGCCGAATTTCCGACGCTCGCCAAATGGACGTACCTCGATACCGCGCGCAAAACGATCCCGCCGCGCTGCGCGGAGTGGGCGATGCAGGAGTACTGTCGCGACGTCTACGAGAATGCGGGCGCCGAAGCATGGTCGGGAGAAAACGTCGAGGCGACGCGCGATCTGATGGCGAAGTTGCTGGGCGCCCAGCCCGGCGAGATCGCTTTTACGAAGAACACGACCGAAGGGCTCAACATCGCGGCGCATGCATTCGACCTCAAGCCCGGCGACAACATCGTGCTCACCGACATGGAGCACGTGAACAACGTGTGGGTGTGGCGGCACTGGGAAGCCAAAGGCGTGGAAATCCGTTTCGCGCAAAATCGCGACGGGCGTCTTACGCTCGAGACGTTTCTCGACAAGATAGACCAGCGCACCCGGGTCGTCGCGTGCGCGTACGTGACGTACGGCAACGGCTATCGCGTGGATTTGCCCGCGTTGGGAAAAATCTGCCGCGAGCGCGATATCAGGCTCGTGGTCGATGGCGTGCAGGCGGCGGGCATACTGGCGGCGCCGCTGTCGGAACTCGGAGCCGACATGGTCGCCCTCGGCGGGCATAAAGGCCTGCTCGGACTGACGGGCACCGGCCTGCTGTATTGCCGCGCCGGTCTCATCCGCGATCTGAAGACGCCGTTTATCCGGCCGCTCAACATCGTCGGCGCCGCCGTCAACAAACAGTTCGACCACGTGCACGACGCGCACCGCTTCGAAGGCGGCAATCCGAGCTTTCTCGGGCTGCTCGTAATGCGGCGCGGCGCTGAATTTCTGCAATCGATCGGCATCGCCAATATCGAAATGCGCGTGAAGGAACTCTCGACGCGGTTTCTCGACATGGTGAAGAAAGCCGGGCTCAAAACGCAAACGCCCGCAGAGTGGAACGAGCGCGCGCAGATTGTCAACCTGATGGTGCCCAACGCGAGTGTCCTGCAGACGAAATTGCGCGCTCAAGGCGTCGTCGTGAACGTCAAAGACAATGCATTGCGCGTATCGATGTCATTTTTCAACAATGAGGACGATCTGGAGCGCGGGCTGCATGCCATCAAGCGCGAGCTTGCGGGCAAGTCAACTGCGGCTGCCTGAAATGACAAGCGACAGCGAATACCGCGGGGGATTCAAGTAAGCCCGTCTCACTCCGACCACGAGGCAAATCGGGGGCCGCAGCGCACGCTGTTGCCCTCTTTTTTTTCGTTTCTACACGTGCGCGACATTTAATTCGTAACTGAGAGGGCGGCGGGAAGCTAACGGACAGGCGCGATAAAGAAAGCGCAGGCTGCATTAGTCCGATCGGCGGATACGCTCTTTCACAAGAATGAAACATTCGATGCGTATATTTTTATGAGCCTCGCGGCAGTAGCCGCACATGCCCGCGACGTTGTGGCGACGGCATCGGAAATCCCCCGCAAGTGCCTGCGCTGATTAATCACCGATTCTGAAAGAGCCCTGAACATGAAACTGAATTACCTGATACTTGCGGCCGCGGCCAGTTAGCTTTGTGCCGGCCTATGCGCAGACGTCGATCAATCTCGGCAACTATTCCGTCACCGGCGTCTTTGGGCTGGATAGACTGAACGGCGCCAGCGGAGGGATCTCGGGCCTCGAAGGCTCCGCGATAACCTACGCACGGGACCGCGGAACGCTGTTCTTCGTCGGCGACGAAGGCACGGGCGTGGTTGAGATTTCCAGGACCGGACAGGTGATAGGCAGCAGCTCATTCAACTGGACCGGCACCGGCAGCACCAACAACGACAGCGAAGGCCTCACCTACCTCGGCAATGGACAGTTGGTCGTTGCCGAAGAACGTTTGCAGAATCTCTATAGCTTCAACTATACGGCCAACAGCACCGTCGCACTCGCAAGTGCACCGTTCGTGTCCATCGGGCCCACGATCGGCAACGTCGGCATAGAAGGCGTCAGTTACGATCCGCGCAACGGCAACTTCGTGACCGTGAAGCAGGATAACCCGGCCGAACTGCGCATTTTCGACTCGCTCTCGTTCTCAGCCATTGCCGCCGCCGATGCCGTCCCGACGGCTCTGTTCTCCGGCGCCAGTTCTCTTTTTGGCCTGTTGAGCCTGTCAGACGTGCAGACGCTGTCACCAGTGGATGCGTTAATCGGTACTCCGGCCGCGGACAACCTGTTGCTGCTGAGCCTCGATTCGCGCCGGCTTGTTGAGATAGACCGGCTCGGAAACATCAAGAGCGTCTTCGATCTCGCCAACGTCCTGCCCAACAATGGGATCGAAGGGGTCACGATCGACGAGAACGGCACGATTTATCTGATCGCCGAGCAGGACCAGACCGCTAACGCGCCTGCCGGCGCGCAATCGCAATTGATCGTGTTGTCGGCCCCGGTCCCGGAGCCCGCGACGTATGGAATGATGCTGGCTGGCTTGGGCCTGCTCGGATTCATACCGCGCCGCCGGAGCAAACAGGCGCTATGAGCAATTGAGCAAACGTACGCTGCACAGATGCAAAGGGCCGACTCGTTCGGCCCTTTGCGTTGTTACGGGCTTGGGCGCCGCCCTATAGACTTCTACCGCCAATTTGATTGGGGGGACAGTTCCTAACTGCCAACATGGGCGTTCGCGCTTTAGTTTGCTGGCCTTTCCCTTACCGCCGATCAGCGATTGCGCTTGCCGAAAAGACGCTCATAGAGGGCTCCCTTGAAAACCACCACTTTCCAAGCTTCCGGAAATAGCTTGAGATCCGTAGCCATCTCAACGACTGATCCTTGCAAATCCTCGCTAGCGGATTTATTTTCGAGCACCTGCATAACGCTCCAAATTTCGTAAGCCTGCTGACCGGACAGCTCATTCGCTATCTGTAGCGCTCTTTTCCTTGCCAGCCCCCGCAAGCCTGTCACTGAGTGGCACCAAGAACTGAGTTCCTTTTTCATTCTGGATGTGGCGTACATCTTTATTCCCTATCCCTAAGATCTTCGGCAAACTTATCAAGGCCGATACCTTCTGCGTAGCCGGTCCTGAGCTCTCGGCTGGCATCTATCCGTTCGTAGCATCCTTCGCCGAAACGCTCGCGCGCGGTCTCCTCTGTGACCTTATAGCGCGTCTGCCCCCACTTGCCGTTGACGGGATCGCGCACCCGGAATAGATAGAATTCTTGAGTGTTCATAATTAACTATCCTTAATCCAACACCGGCTATCGACAGAGCCTGACTGTTTGTGTGACCTTTTACATGCCGTGTATCCCGCACGAAACGTGCCAATGGTTAACGCAGTCCGACATTTCACAAGTACTGCAACGTTGCGCTTCAGAACGGAAGGGGGCGCCGCGGGTTGGCGAGCCTGTTTGACGGTCGTGTCCTGGCCTACTGGGTTCGTAGCACGTCGCCAGAAACATAAAGCGCGCTTGATGCGACCCACAAAGTTCGTGTCATGCATTCAGACCGCAATTTAAACCGCATTGTGTTAGCGGGATCCTTAGCGCCTGTGCCGCCAGTTCGACGTCGCCTGTCGAATTTCCGTACTCATCGTCGCCTACCTACGCCCTGCAATACCCTGATCTAATTGTTCAGTGTGACAAAAGTCCGCTCATGTCCGACGCCCTAACTTGGTCCAGTACTTGCAAGTGGAGTTTCAAAAAGGGGCATTGTTATGACACGGCTTTTAATGGTGGACGACCACCTGATCGTAAGGGCGGGGCTAAAATTATTGCTTTCCGACTATAAAGAAATCACGGTAGTCGGCGAAGCCGGATCGGGCGTTGAGGCAGTTCAAATGGTGCGTGAAGCGGATTGGGATGTCGTTCTGCTCGACATCTCGATGCCCGGCATGAATGGCATTGAGGCGCTCGCGCAAATCAAGCGCATAAAACCTGGGCTGCCGGTGCTTATCCTGACCATGCATCCGGAAGATCAATATGCGATTAATGTATTGCGCGCCGGGGCCAGCGGATATCTGCGTAAAGAGTGCACACCGGACGCTCTTATCGGTGCCATCCGGACAGTGGTATCCGGCCGCCGCTACATAAGTCCGGCGCTTGGCGATCAACTCGCAGACGAACTTGAGGGTGAGGGGTACAAAGCGCCGCACACGGAACTGTCAGAACGCGAGTTCCAGGTATTTTGCAAGCTAGCCGACGGTCAGGCGGTGTCCGAAGTGGCGGACGAGCTGTTCCTGAGCGTCAAAACAATCAGCACGTATCGCGCGCGGATCCTCGATAAAATGAAAATGAAAACCAACGCGCACATCACGTACTACGCTATCAAACGCGGTTTGATACAGTGATCTCCCGCGATTTACCGGCCTCGCCTACTGGCCCGCATCTTGCGAGCGTTGTGATCGCAATACTGCGTTGATAACGAGGGACAGATGAAATCAATTTTAGATCGTTCGTTTAAATATACTCCAAGCACGAGAACGGATTTGCGCAAGACATTCGCGAGAGCGCTTCGCGAGCAACGTTTGAAGGCAAAACAAACGGAAGAGCAGAAGCCAGTCGTTGCGAATATTTTCTCGCTCAAGAGTCGGTGAATGGCTGTCTACATCAGCATTGAAAGTGAAACCCCAGCTAATCGAGGCATGCTGGGCTTGGGCCACGCACTTTTTGCAGCGATTCATGCGGCAGCGCTCTACTTCGGCGCACAATGCCTTTTAATCACAATACCGGTTCATCTGATATACACCGCCGTGGCTTTAGCACAGCAGGACGGCGACGTTCGGCGTCGGGCTAAGCGCGAGCCGGGCGATTAGTTTTCCAGGTTAGCGATATACCCGCTGATCGAGTGCCCACATGACGATGGGCCCGATAAAGCGCAAGGCTCCTTGCGCGAAAGACTTGGGTGGCCGAACGAGCGACTGACGAATGACCGCTCATGACCGCGTGCTGACAACCGGCAGGGTAGAAATGCAACGCTAAAGACGTGCATTCATGAGGACGGCAAGGCCGGTCTTCGGCCTGACCGACCGCTGGCGGCCCGACGAACATACGATCAGCGCTCCGGATTCGAGCGCCCGCTGCCCAAAAAACGCTCAGATGCCTGTTTTCGCCCTGCTCGGGTCCTTCAGGGTTCCCGCAAGCGGCGCTAGGGGTCTAACTCGATCACTGCGTCGGCGCGAAACACGCGTTCCTGCGGAATTCCACGGTGTCTCCAGCCGCAGTTCATCGGCCCACTGCGACGCAACAGGGTCTTCGAACTTCCAAACTTATTGGTTTGCTGGCACAGTTGCCATTTGCCATGCAAGATTGCGAGGCGTGGCGCAATTCCTCATGAGCTCCCCGAGGCGGAACGACAGGAACTATGCATGATTAGCGCAGCCGAAATTCTGAGTGCCAAAGTCCTGATCGTAGACGATCAGGAAATGGTGGCCTGTATGCTCAAAGAAATGCTGGAGCAAGCCGGTCACACCGACGTTACCTACACGAAGAATCCTTTTGAAGTTTGCGCGCTCCATCGCGCTAACCACTACAAGGTAATTCTGCTCGATTTGCAGATGCCGGGGAAGAATGGCTTCGAGGTAATGAATGAGTTGAAGGCCATCGAACGGGATGACTATATTCCAGTCCTCGCCATTACCTCGGAATCATCTTATAAACTACCCGCGCTGAAGGCGGGTGCAAAGGATTTCATCTCCAAGCCGTTTGACGTGGAGGAAGCCATAACGCGGGTTCGTAATATGCTGGAAATCCGTCTATTGCATGAGGCAGTGCGCACCGCCGTGACGACGAACGAGATTTTGGCGATGCAAGATCCACTCACCGGCCTGGGAAACAGGCGGCTCCTGATCAAGCGAATTTCAGCCGCCCTGGCGAACGCTCGACGCAATCATAACGAAATGGCGGTGGTGTATCTGGATTTGGATGGGTTCAAACAAATTAACGACACTTTGGGACACGTCGCCGGAGACGAGGTATTAAAAACCGTCGCCCGGCGCCTGGAATCCATCGTGCGTGAAGAAGATACGGTAGCACGTGTGGGTGGCGACGAATTTATGATAGCGCTGTGGCAGATTACCAATGGAAGCGATCTCGCATTCGTGGCGACAAAATTGGTAGAAATAGTTTCGCAACCCTTTTTCTTCGAAGGTCATACTGTTAGCGTCACCACGAGCGCCGGTATCAGTATTTATCCAGCGCATGGCGAAGATGCGGACTCCCTGATGAAAAGCGCAGATATAGCTTTGTACGAGGCTAAGCGAGCCGGCAAGAACGCCTTTCGAATCTCGCAGCAAGATACACAGTAGATGACACTTGAATAGTGCATCACGCCTGACCCTGGCCAGGTCTAGACGGTATGGGGTGGGCTAAAAGCGATTACTCCAAGGGAATAATTGTAAACACGCGCCTCCTAGGAATCAGCCTCTAAGCACAACGCAACTGCACCATGGCCGAGCGTCGATCCTCCGGCAGCGGCCGCTAAATCCATGTTCTCAGTCAACGTAGACATGTGCACAAACGCAAAGCGGTGCAGATTGTCCGACGCAATCGGCAGTAGTTGAATGAACTTGACGGTGCCGAATTCTGCACAGCGCTTTTTTAAGATTGCCAATAATTCCTGATCGGGCAACCGAATATTCACGCGCAGCCAGTCATCACCTACGTTTTCGTCCATAGCAGTGTCAAATTTTCGTGTGGGCTACGTCCGGGAATTGAATATGCAATGAATCAGGTCCACTAAGATATCGTCAAATCGCATGGTCGTCATGTCGGAGGATGCCAGATCGGCATCATGAGTTGAGTGAGACTCGAGCAGTTATAACGCTTCCCCAAGTGTGCTCACCGCGTTTGTGAAACTTAATCATGTTAACGCACACGCGTCCTACAAAAAATCTATATTTTTGATAGATTTTCGAGATCGTTTCACCCGAGCGCCGGCGCGGGATGCATGCATTTAATTCTGCACGCAGGGTACTTCGTTTCGTTTTTTACCCTAAATGGCGACCCACAGCGTAGGATATTGCTTCACCTGAAGCACTACATCTCGTCAGTGATAATGTCCAATGCGAGGCATAGTGCGTTCTCATTATGGGCTCCATCGTCGACATTACGCGCCACCGAAAATAGTACTGTGATCTGACTAGGGCCGAGCGCGCTAAAATGATAATTATTCCTGCATGTCTGTCATCAAAAAATCAACCATACTGATCGTCGACGATAATCGAGACGCCGCTGATACTTTGGCTATGCTTATCGAAAGTATGGGGTTTCGAGCAATGACGGCCTATGACACGCCGGCGGGACTTAAATTAGCCAGGGACATCTCCCCACAGATCATTTTTCACGACATAGGGATGTCTGGCATGGATGGATATATGGCCGCTCGCCAGTTACGAAGCGAGGCGCAGTTCGCAAAAACGTATCTCATTGCCCTTACTGCCTACACCGCTACGGTGGACCGAACGCAGGCTTTGTTAGCTGGTTTCGATTTGCACCTCTCCAAGCCGTTGCGCTATGAAGACCTTTTGCACGTTCTCAACCAGGCGAAGAAGAAGTAGCCGACTTTACGAGGTAGCGTGTACAGTGGCCGACTAATATAGCGCTTAACCGCGAGTGTTCACTTTAGTTGGATTAGTAACCAACTCGGTGCACTCAGCGCAAAGCGCGTCCATTTTCGGGCGCCGGACGCTGCCGTCTTCCTTAGCTAAGGCGACAGCGGCGTAAACCAAATGCACCGGTATTGTGATTAAGAGATACGCTGCACCGAAATAAAGCGCTGTCACGTGAAACGTTATAGAAATTCCATGGCCTAATCCGAGCAGGCCTCGATGAGCTGGCATTTCGCCTGCAATGCTGATGTTAACGGACATTTACCGACCTTTGAGCTAGAAAATATTGGCACTATCGAGCAAAATGCGGACCAGTCCTAAAACGACCGGTACAAGGGGTATCGTGAATAAATCTCTGGAATGGAACGAACGCCCGTTCGCTAAAAAAACCGGTCGCAATCAATCGATGTTACCGACCTTACCGGTAGCACTCTCGTAGGCAAGAGCCTTTTCCTCGATTACTCTCCGGGCGAGCGGAAAACGATTGAAGTCCATCGCCATCTGAAGCGTTGCGGGAGGCACTGTTTTGAGAGATGCGCCGGCGTCGATAAGTTGCGTCAAGCGCCAGACTTCAAAAGCCCGTAGGTCAGACAACTCCCTCGCCCTCTCTAGCATCACATTCGCAACCAACGCGCGGAGACCAGTAACGTGAGAATTGTTATCCATGGTTATCGAACCCAAAATCCACGACGTCGGGGCTTGCCGATGAGGCGCTCATGGATGACAGCTTTTTCTGCGACGACTTTCCAAGCATTTAGAAAATCATTCAATTCCATCGCAACCTGAACGACTGGGCGCGGCAATCCCTCAAGAGATCCATTGGTCGCTATGAGTTGCATCGCGTGCCAGATTTCGTGCGCTTGGGAAACAGACAGCGCGAGTACTTTCTCCAGCGCGTTCTCTCTCGTCACCGGCCCCGGGTCGTTAACTGGAGGATTCTGATCCATAGTTCGCGTAGGCCAGCAGTTAAGCTTTCTGCTTGACGGTGAGGTGTTCATATTCGAGGGCTTTATCTGCGATGACCTTCCAAGTTATTGGAAAGGGGTTAAATTCCATTGCCAATTCGACCACTGCGGCAGGTTGTCCAACGAGAGACTCATGACCTACGAGGAGTTGTAATGCGTACCAGACCTCGTGCGCTTGTGCGCGAGACAATTTAACGGCCTTCGCTAGCGCATCCTCAAAAGTCGGTGGCCTCGAATGTACTTCGAAGGTCGCGACGTGGATGTCCGTTAAGCCCTTTTTTGTCTTTATCAGTTCCACGAATGGGTCCGACATATTGGCATCCAGTTCCATTATTTCTTTCGGTCTTTCAGCAACAGCAATGTCGCCTTGCCACACTAGCCTTGCAAGTTTTGAGCCATGATAAAGACATGCAAAATTGAGGAAATTTGTCCCACACAAAGAGAATATCGACGATGTCGTCGCAGCAAGTGGGCGCGAGGCAGGTAAAAGTGCACAAGTAGATTCGACAGGAATTGTCGAATCCACATCGGGCACCTGAAGATCGAGCTAAAGCAAAGAGGTTAGAACGCCTTCGAACGGCGAGAGTGGCGTGCGTTACAAAGAGCGTGTTGCCATTCACATGCGGGAGAGTGTCAATCTCGGATTCTATGGTCTCCTGGCCGGTCCGAAACTACGAGAACGCGCGATACAGCCTCTCCGGGATCATCTTTATCGGTTTGGTGCGATGCAGGTCGACAAGGGCCACCGCATTTTCGTATATACCTGCCGCGGCAACTTTCGCGCAACGACGGTTGAGAGCACGACAACACCAGCACTAATTTTTCACTGGCGGCGCACGCAAACATTTTTTCGCCGCAAGTCAGTGTTGCGCTCATGCGGATTGATGCTCTCACGATCGAGAAAAGTCCCCCCCGCCGCCCGTCGCAGAACCGGATTATCTTGTTGGATGTTGCGTGAAACATTGCCTGAGAGGCCGCCGGTCGTTGGCCGTGGGCGACAAATGGGAAGATCACCGCGGGGACAGAGGGAAATGGATGGTGCGGAAATAGGAGGCACATCACGCTTCGAAACCCGCATGGATGCTTGGGCGATAACTTTTCCTCGGCAACAGATACCCCCAAAGATACCCCCTCTAAGGTCTGCGGTCGGTCGATCGTATCTATTAAAACCGAGCACTTTTGCATCTTTTCACTAACGATCAGAGTGCGCAGTTCAATCGGTGGCCGCGACGCATCGCCAATAACGGGGGATATGTCGCTATGTCCTGCAGGAGTTTTGTCTTTCGCTCGGCCGGCGAATCGTGCATGTCGGGCATTATTCCGCCCCCATCCTTGGCAATGCTCGTATCAAAAAAACGCACCGCTTCAAGCGGATCAACCCCGATTGCAGCGGCGAATTCCATGCCAATCCGGTCAGCCGTGCGTTCTTGAGAGCTGGCGATGGACGCGATTTGCGCCCGCACCATCGGCTCGGTATCGAGGTATTCCATCGCGTACTGGGCGAGCAGCTGCTGAGGAGCATTTCTCCGCCACACCGCCGACAACCTGATGCGCTCATGCTGACAAAGGACATGGGCTATCTCGTGCCCGATGATGAAAGCGAGCTGCGCATCGTCGGGCTGGTAACGCTCAAGAAATGCTGCGGATAAGACTATCTGTCCGCCCGCCCGCGAATAGGCCTCGGCAAGCCGGCCTTCGTGTAGATATATACGCCAGCCGAGGGTGCGGGCCAATTCGGATTCGTGCATCGCGACTTTGATTAATGCCGCAGATAGATCCTTCACACGGACAAGGTCGGGCGTGTTTCTATTGAGCCGCCCTGCCTTTTCATATGGTGCTAGCGTTAGATTCAGGTCTTTTTCGGTTGCAGCGATGACTTCGGCGGACGTGTACTCGTAGGCGACCCTCAGGTCATCCGACAGTCCGCCCGCGCTCGGGATAGTCAAACCAATGGTCAGCGCTATAAGCAGGCCAACGAGCGCCGTCTTCCCATTGGCCGGGCCTATCCCACGAGAACGCCGCTTGACGATCATTTTGCCACCAGCGCTATGCCGGATATGATCAGCAACACGTAGATCGCGATGTTGAAGTGCCGATCGTTCAGCCGCTTAAAAATGAAAAGTCCGCAATAAGCGCCGAGCAGCGCCGCCGGCGCATATTCCATGAGCGATATGTCGTAACTTTGCCCTGCTCCGGAAACTTCGAGCGCAAGCAGGGTCAGGAGCTGCATTATTAAAATGAACGGTTGGTACACAGCGCGCTGGCGATTTTTGTCCCACCCGCGCATGCCGCACCAGATGGTGACAAATGCGCCGGGGAAACCGGCCGCGCCCCCTGTTATCCCACCCAGGGCACCAGTGACGACATCGACGATTACGCTGCCGCGGTATGTTGCCGGGCCTCCGCGAAACAGCATGATGAGCGCGTACAACACCAGGAATGCACCCATGCCATTCCAGTAGGCCCCGGCCGAGGCATTCAGCACGAGATAGATTCCTGCCGGGATGGTCAGTGCACCGCCAAGCAGAAACGGCGCCAGTCGCTGCCAATCGATCGTGCGCCAGATCGCCACCACACTGTAGGACTGAATGGCAATGCTGGAAGCAATCATCACCTTCACTGCTTCCACTGGATCGTTAATGAGGTGAAGAAGGCTGGCGCCAGCAATGGCCGAAAACGCGAATCCTGCAATGCTTGAAATCGTCGCGGCCAGAAAGATTGACAACATCACCAGAGAGCAGACTGCTCCCTGGTGTTCCATACCCAATGGAGGCCACACGATGGGAAATGCGATAGCGGTGCTCGCCAGGAACGCAAGCCACTTGAAGTGCGGGAATGTCAGAACTCTGGTAATCACTAGCGCTGCTTCCCGACTTTAAGGTTTGATATGTCTGCACGCGCGGTCCGTGCCTGCTCCATCAGGCGCGTCAAATCCTGATTAATCCGGGCATCAAAGTCTTTTTCACATTTCATGATGTGCTCCGCATTGAGTTTTCGTAATTGAATTTTGATTGCGGGCGGACACGGAACAAATACGGCTGATGTTGTATGTGGAAGGGAATATCGACGCACCGCTGACAAGCCGGCATAACGCCGCGCGTGCGTGTGCCCAAGTTCAATGCACCATTCATGAAGAAGCTGCTCAAATTAGGCGCGGCGAAGCCATTCCGTGCCTAGGTTGCCTTGCTTGTAGGAAGGCCCGTTTTCGCCGGCTCAGGTAGGACGCCAGGCGGGCGCTAAGGTCGCGAGCATCGTCGCCGGCGCCGTCGATGAGACTCGACTTGCGGCGCCGCAGGAACGGCATGCCGATCAAGTACATGCCGGGGTACTGGACGATCCCGCCGTCATGGCGGATGTGCCCCTTGTGATCCAGCACCGGCACCTCGAGCCATGAGTAGTCGGGGCGGTATCCGGTTGCCCAGATGATGGTTCTGATTTCACCATGCGTGAGATCAATGCCGAGCGGTGGTGAGGCTTCGACCCGGGTTGGTTCGAAGCGGTGTGGCGGACTGATCTCGCTGTCGAGACCGTTTGCGCTCGCCCATTCGTCGATCGTTCCGAGCAGTCTGTTCATCTTGAGGTCGGCCAGCTCGCACACGTTGCGCAGCGACCCCGAGAACTGTGCCTTACCGTTGTTGATACCCATCACGCGGCCTACCAGCTTCACGCCGATTTGCGCGAGTGAATTAAGATCGATCATCCGCCGGTCGGGGTAGCCCGCGAGTTGCAGCGATGGACCATTTCGGACCCTCACAACATCATCGACCTGGTCGTAGCGCTCGTCGAGCACTCCGGCGACATCCATCCACCACTGGATATCCCTGCCTCGATACATGCGGGGCACCCGGACGTGCTCGCCCACTGCGAGCGTCACCGGCCGACCCGAGCGGTGAATCTCATCGGCGATCTGTGCGCCGGTGGCGGAGGCGCCGACAACGAGCACGCCGCCACCGTCGAGCTGGGCCGGATTGCGATACTGCGCGGACGTGAGCGTGGCGATCTGCGCCGGCACCGCCGTAGAAAGCGCAGGCACCTGTGGGATGTTGCACGCTCCACTCGCGAGCACGATAGTGTCGCAGTGCCAGGTGGCCTGACCGGCCGCGACCTCATAGCCGTCATCGCTGCGGCGCACCGAAATCACCTCAGTATGGGTTCGCACAGGTGCCGAAATGACTCGGGCATACCGCTCGATGAACTCGATGGTTTCGGGCATGGTGCGGAATCCGTCGGGATTGTCGCCTTCGTATCCGAAGCCGGGCAGCCGGCTCTGCCAGTTTGGCGTGAGCAGCCTCAGCGAATCCCAGCGTTCGGTCTTCCACGAGTTGGCGATCTCGCCACGCTCGAGCAACACATGGTCGATCGAGCGTTCGGCGAGGCACCGACTCATGGCTAATCCCGCATGGCCGGCGCCGATAATCAGCGTGGTAATGTAACGCTTGCCTCTCGTCCCGACTTGGTGGATCACTGAACTTCGACCATTACGTTCGTCGGATTCGTGATGATGTCGTAGACGGCCGAGCGCTTTTGCGACTGGGCAACGAGTGCCTTGATGTCGTCAGGCGATGCGTCGGCGTCGATGTTGTAGATCACATTGATACCCTGGAATCCATTGCGCACATCTGTGTCGGCGCCGAGGATTCCGCGGACGTCCATCCTGCCTTCGAGCGTCGCCGACACAGACCGTAACTTAATCTGACGAAGCTGCGCGACGGCTGCGATCCCGGCGGTAAGGCAACTGGCTAAACCCGCAAGCACTAACTCGACGGGTGTGGCGCCCTTGTCGTCCGACGCGAACACTTCCGGATGATCGGCATCGAACGTGAACTGAGTCTTGTGCTGCTGTTCACGGCCGAGCCCGTAGAATCCTTCGACGGTGGAGCGGCTGTGAGTACCGTTCATCCATTTGCACGTTGCCCTCCACTTGAACAGCGCGGCCTCCGGCGCCTTCGATAGCGCTTCACGTGCGCCCAGCAGCGCCTCGACGTTTACGCCGTTGTTGACGGATTTCTGAGTCGTAATCATTGCTCACTCCTTGTGTCGTTGAAAACGGAAATGGAAGGCGGCAGCGCGGGGCCTACTTGCGTGCACTTTGGTACATGGATTCCTCTCTGCCTGCATGGCTGTGCAATATATTGAGCGTGTGTATTAGCTTGATTTCGTCGTGGCGGGACTTTTGTTTCATGCGTTTCACCGCCCGTCACTTTCGGCCTCTGCAGATCCTCGCAACCGGGTCGACATATGCATAGCAGCTGAAGCAAACGAAACAAAACGGGTCGCTCAGTGAAATACCCGTGACGCGATTGGTGACCAGACTGCAGAGCAGGCCCGGCTTCATCGGGATCAACACCAGCGAGCCAATACCGTACGGGAAAGTGAGATGACACAGTTTTCCAGCCCGGCGCAGGCCGACCTGACTGCGGGCGGCGGAGTTGCCCCTGCGCGGACCCTAAGACTGAAGGACGGGCGTGCGGTCGTGTTGCGCGTCGTAGAGTCCGGGGACGCCTCAGCCGTGCAGCAGTTTGTGCGCAGCCTTTCAGACCGGTCACGGCGAAACCGCTTTTTTTCTACGGTGCGCGAACTCTCAACGGATCAGCTTCACCGTGTCACGCGGTCGCGACCTCCAGGTGAGCTCGTCCTCGTGGGCGAAGCCGCGGAGGGTGTGGGATCGTGCATCGTCGCCATGGCGCAGTACGCGGCTTGCGAGCCATCCGAAGTCGAATTCGCGGTTGTGGTCGACGACGCCTGGCAGCGGCAAGGCCTGGGTATGCAACTGATCGGCGTGCTGGCCGAGTATGCGGCGCGCGCAGGATTCGGCGCATACACTGGCTGCGTCCTCACCGACAACTGGCCAATGCTCGCGCTCCTTGACCGTCTCGACTGCGAACTGGTAGCCGCCGACGATCCATGCGCACTCCGCGTGATCAAGCGCCTCGACACGCATACGCTCCCGGTTTGAGGGGGCTCGCCCGCAAGGAGTGGCGTCTTGGCGTTGCGCAAACCCGGCGACCGCGCTCGGCGCAGGGTCCGGATTTCTTCAATGGCGGACGCTACGCTCGCCGTCGATATCCATCTCGGCGACGATGCGCCGTACGTCGCTGGGCAGAAATGGTTTCTCAATCACGGGACAGCCGCTCTCGGCAGCAAAAACACGCAAGGTCGAGGCAAGAGTATCGCCCGACACGAAGACGACGTGAGCGGCCCGCTCCGGCCAGCGTCGTTCGATCTCGCGATACAAGGCGCGCCCGTCGAGATCGGGCATGCGGACATCGGTGAGGACCACATCGTAGTGCTCTGCTGCCATCCGCGCCAAAGCTTCGCGCCCGGAGCTAGCGGTCGTCACCCGATGGTGCGCTCCGGCAAGAATCTCGGCCAGGGTTTCGCGAATCTCTGCTTCGTCATCGACGATGAGTATCTTGCGCGAGTTCGCGCTCGACTCGGGGGAGGGTCCCGGATCGACACGGCTTGCGTCCCAGGGAATTACGGGCAGCGTGATGGTGAATACGGCTCCCCCCATTTCGGGACAATCGAGTCTAAGCGTGCCGCCGTGGGCTTCGACGATGCCGTGGCTCACGGCCAACCCCATCCCCGTGCCCTGCCCCGTTGGTTTGGTGGTGAAGTACGGCTCGAAGACCCGCGCACGAAGGTGCTCTGGAATCCCTGGGCCATTGTCGGCGACCGCGATGTGGATCACGCGGGTGTCCGGGTCGTATCGGCTCGCCACGCGTATCCGGCGCGGTCCTGGCCGATCCTGCAGTAACTGCTGGGCGTTGACAATAAGGTTTAGCAGGACCTGGTGAAGCTGGTCGGCGTCGGCGAGGATCGGCGGAATGCCCTTAGCAAGGTCGAGAGCCACTTCGATGCCGCTCGTGCGAACGGTGTATACGGTCATGTCGAGCGCCGCCGTCACGACGTCGTTAATCGCCACCGGGCCGCGTTCGGGTGGCTGCTGCCGGGCCATGGCGAGGAAGGTTCGCACGATCCGCGCGCATCGTTCAGCGGCAGTCCGAATCTTCAGCGCCGCAGCCTGGGAAGCCGGATACCCTTGCTCCTCGAGCATTACCGCCCGCGCCACCACCACGGAAAGCGGGTTGTTAAGCTCGTGGGCAACACCGGCCAGCAGTGAACCGAGCGCGGCAAGTTTTTCGCGTTGATACGACGATTCGCGCTGTCGCGTCAGCTCCGCTGCAGCGCGTTTTTTTTCAGTGATGTCACGAGCGATGGTCAGGACATGAGGCTTTCCTTGATACTGCATCGGGATCCCATGCACCTCGAGTTCCAATGCCGAGCCATCCTTGCGCAACTCTGTCACCTCCGAGTGAAGCGGCTCACCGGCAGCGACCGCCCGCAGAAACCCTCGGTCATAAGACGGGCCCGCGAAGGCGCCTGGCGGCAATGCGGAGGACTCACCATCGTTGTAGCCGTACATCCGCCACAGAGCGGGATTGGTATCGACTATCTCGCCTGCAGCGTTCCACAGCGCCACACCGTCGATCGACGCATTGAACATGGCGCGATACTGTTCTTCGCTCGCGCGTAACGCCCCCTCGGCCACCTTGCGAGCGGCAATGTCACGCGCGAGCGCCAGTATCCGATCATGTCCGCCGATGGTTACACGCTTAACGAACACTTCATGCCAGCGCAAACTGCCATCTTTGCATTTGCCATGCCATTCGATGCACAGCTGCTCCCCGGCGGCCGCACGTGCGATCAGTTCGATCGCGTCTTGCTGCGTATAGGGACGCTCGCCAGTACCGAGCGTGCCGACGTCAAGGTTTCGGAACTCCTCGCGGTTGTAGCCGAAGGTGGCACAGGCTTTGGGATTGACATCGACGATGGCGCCGGTTTCGATGTCGTGTACGAAAATCGAGTCCTCGGAGGCGTCGAAAATCGCCCGATAGTTTGCCTCCGATACCCGCAGTGCCTGGTCGGAGCGCTTGCGCTCGGTGATGTCGGTGGAAATTCCGCAAACGCCATAGGCCACACCCTTCGCGTCATGCAACGGGAATTTGATCGAAATGTAAGTATGCAAGCCATCGTCCAGCGGCGCGGTCTCTTCGAATTCCATAGGCATATTGCGCCGCAGTACCAGCAAATCGTTGGCGCGAAATGCCTGCGCGATTTCGGCCGGGAGAATCTCACCATCGGTCTTTCCTGCAACCTCTGCCTGGCGACAATGGAACAGACGCTCAAATTGCCTGTTGACAAACAGAAACCGACCTTCAGTGTCCTTGACGAAGACCACGGCCGTAGTGTTGTTGAGGATCTGCTGTAGGCGCGTTTCGCTGTTTTCCAGCGCATGCTGCACGCGCGCACGTTCGGCAAGATCCCGGCGCAGCCGAATCTGCGTTTCGGCAACTTCGAGCGCCATGGAATCGAACGCGCGACTCAGCCGGCCGAGTTCGTCGCGGCCGCTCAATTCGCTGCGGGCGGCAAGATTACCAGCGGCGAGTTGTTCAGCGGCATGCACCAGCCGCGCAGTCCGGCGGGTCAGCAGGAAATAAAATACGAGCCACATCCCAAGGGCAAGTGCGGTCACCCATCCCGCCCAGTAATACGATTGCTGGAGAACCTGCGCGCGAGCTTCCGTCTTGTAGCGTCGCAAGTCGTAAGCGAGAAACAAGGTGCCGGTCCGATAGGGACGCAACTCTTCGCGCTCGCCTCCTATAAGGACACCGGCGTAACCGAGCAATACGTCGGCGTTGGCGTCGGTGGTTACCTCTGCGCGACGTTCGCGAATGGCGCCTGCCGCCTGATCGAGATCGAATTGCGGCAGAACCTCTGCTACTGATCGACCCAGCCACGCACGTTTCGTCGCAGCGACGACCTGCTGTCGCTCATTGGTTAGCGCGGCGAGTATGACGTCGTGGTCGTGTGCGAGCACTTCGATCTCGTGCTGTGCAATGGTGAAATCGCCCTTGAGCAGCAGATATTCCAGAGTGCTCTGCAACCGCGACATCTCCTGCGCTAAACGCTCGCGGCCGGTGTCTTCAGCCGCACGCTCGGCCTTGGGCACGTGATAGAGGAGATTCACCGCGCTGAGGATCGCTGCAAAAGCCAGCAGGATCAGTGGGACCGTGACATTGAGCGACGCCGGCAAGCGGAAATTCATTTTGGCAGACTCGCCAGCGGACCGGCTGCGAGCATCCCATCGATTGCAAGCTCAGAGCGGAGCAACTTTGCTTCCAGCATCAGTGCCATGAGTCGGCGTCCGGTCACCGCCAGTTCCGGTGTCGTCCCGCCGAGCATGCTGAGATTCTCCTCACGCGACGGAATACGCAGGCCTTGGAGCGTCTCCAGGAACTGCTCTCCGGTCGTCTGTTGGCGTATGCCCATGCGCTGCGCCGCGTCCTTGGGCTCGCGCTTCAGGTAGTCGATTGCAGTGAACCAGCCGGCGAGCAGCGCCTGAATAGCCTTGGGCTGCTTGTCGAGAACGCTTGCACGCACCGCCAGAAGATCGACAATCTCGCCGGGTATCCGGGTGCTGTCGAACAGGGTCGTGGCGCCCGCGCGAAGCAGCTGGGCGCGGTATGGGTCAAACGTGACGGCACCATCCACTTGGCCTTTCTCGAACGCGCTGGGTTGCTCGTTCGACTCCAGGTGTACGACGTTGACATCGCCTGCGTGCATTCCGTTGAGTGCCAGGGCGCGGCTCAACACGAACGCACCCAATGCGCCGCGTTCCACGGCGATCCGCTTGCCCTTGAGGTCATTCATTGTCCGCATACCGGCACGACCTACGACCACATCCGCCCCGAGGGACACGTCCACCACGAGGATGATCCGCGGTTGCAACCCGTCCACGGCCAGCCCGAACAGCTCATCCATGCTGATCACCATGCCGTCAATGGCCTGGTTGCGGAAAGCACGGTGGACTTCGCTCGCCGATGGATACTCCACAAGTTGTACCGCCTTGGGGTCCAGATAACCCAGCTCTCGCGCCAGGTATAGCGGTTCGCATCCAATCCAGACATTGGTACCGATGCGCAGGGCAGTTTCCGATTCGCGCATGCAACCATAGAGCGAAAGCAGAAGCGCAACGCATGCAAAAACGCACCGATATTTGCTCGCGCGCGGACCCGTGGTCATTTGGCTCTTACGCTCCGTCTGGTACGAAGATATAGCCCTCGTTGCGTATGGTCCTGATGAACCTTGGATGCTCGGGATCAGGCTCGATCTTCTTGCGCAATCGCATGATGCGCAGATCCACGCTGCGGTCGAATGGCTCCCAGTCCCGCTGCTGGTGCGTACTCAGGATGCGTTCGCGAGACAGTGCCCGGTTGGGATGCTCCGCGAACGCTTTGAGAAGATCGAATTCCAGCGGAGATATTGTGACGTCGTCGCCTTTTTCGTTCGTGAGCCGGTGTGCGTCTATGTCGAGCACGCATCGGCCTATGCGGATCCGCGCAGCACCGAGGTCGGCGCGTCCTGCACTCGACGTGCGCCGGAGCACGCTCTTGACGCGCGCCACGAGTTCACGTGGGTCGAAGGGTTTGGGGACATAGTCGTCGGCGCCCATCTCGAGGCCCACGATCCTGTCCACCACCGTAGCGGCAGACGTCAGCATGATGACAGCGATCTTCGCGTAGCGCTCACGCAGGTGCCGAGCCAGACTGAGTCCGTCCTCGCCCGGCATGTTGATGTCCACCAACGCGAGGTCGATGTATTGCTCAGCGGCCACCGCCTTTGCGGCACTGGCACTCTCAGCGCAAATTGCCGCGTAGCCATGCGCGACGAAGTATTCCTCTAACACTTCGCGTACGTCCGGCTCGTCATCGACGATCAAGATGGTGGCTTTCGGGCTCACGGCAGTGGTTCCACTGCGTTGAACGTCATTGGCGTGTGGCATATTTGGACCAAACCAATCGGGTTGTAAGTATAAATCCAATTGCACCGGCCTCGACGCTTGCCGGGAGTCCGTGAAACAAACGAAACAAAAATGGCTTGCCTGTGACGTCGCCCTGCCGTACCTGAGCAATAGACTGCACCCCCTGGCAAACACTATGGAGACGCAGATGCAGTGGCCAACTATCGGAACGAAAGGAACATTCGGGCTATGCGAGCTGGATCGAGCCGCCAAGGCTCATTGCTCGCTGGTCCTCGGTAGCCTCGTAATCCAAACCATCCACGCAGGTAGTGCGATCGTACGCCAAGCCATTGCGCGCTACCGGCAGCGACAGCAGGCGAGGAACCTACGTGTCGCGCTTCGCCAGCTCGACGACCGCATTCTGCGCGATCTCGGCATCAATCGGAGTGAGATAAGGTCAGTCGCCGCAGAACTAACGGGACAAGCCGAACGTACCCGCGTGTGCCCCGACTCCCATGCTCTCTTGAAATCCGCGCGGTGAACGCGCGACCTTCATCAAGGAGTAACCTATGAACATCAGGCCGCCAGCGGCAACATGGAAGGCGCCCTCGCCCGGCACGGGCAAATTGATCGCCCTCAAAAACGCCGAGCTGCTGTGCATACGCCATGGCCGGGGCATGCGCGTGCGCGCACTAAGCGGCAAGCTCTGGATAACCGAGGCCGACAGTTCCGCAGATCAGATGCTCAGTCCCGGTGACGAGGTTGAACTCGCCCGCGCGGGCAAGGCCATCGTATCCGCTATCCGGCCGGCACGCCTAGTCATCGAACTCATCGCGGGGAACGCGCGTCCGAGCGCAGTCGAAAAGGTGCACGCGGATGGCCGGCGCGCGCGCATCGCTCTCGGTATGCCAACGCGGGGAGTGGTCGCATCGTTGGCCGGCGCCATCGCATCCGCACTGGTAAAAGCGATCGCGCCGATTAACGCGATTGCGAAGAGACTCGGTGCCAGCCGGTATTCACCGATGACGTTTCCCAACACCTATCTGCCGCGCCACCGGCAGCACCGCGCGAAGTATGCAACGCGCGGCGTCGAACGCGAGGTGATCGATCAATGGTTGATGTGGCGAAAGTGATACCAGGCGTTCACGCGTCAATCTTGAAGATTTACAGGCATGTCCGCAGTCATTTCCGCGCCGATGCCCCCCTAGATCTCGTCGCATGCGAGACCCGGCAGCAGACCGCCTGGTCCGCCGACGTACAAACCGTCGTCGACGCAAGCGGCAATAGGGAGATCTCATGATTGGTAAACGCAACCACTGGATGCTGGTGTTGTCGGCCTCAGCGATCTTCATGATCACCATGGGCGTGCGCCAGTCGTTGGGACTTTTTATATCGCCGCTCAATACGGCTACTGGGTTGGGTATCGTCACCGTCAGCTTCGCGCTGGCAATGGGTCAGTTTGCGTGGGGCGTGGCACAACCGCTATTTGGCGCCCTGCTGGACCGCGCGGGTACAATTCGCATCATCGTAGTTGGCGCTCTGATGATGGCAGTGGGGCTTGCGGCAACACCGTTTATGTCGAGCGGCTTTGGCCTCGCCATGATGCTTGGCATACTGACCGCGGCCGGCGCTGGCGCCGGCAGTTTTTCGGTCTTGCTCGGCTGTGCTGCGCAGCGCCTGCCGGCGGAGCGACGCTCGTTTGCGTCCGGGTTCATCAATGCGGGCGGCTCTTTCGGCCAGTTCGTGTTTGCGCCGCTGTCACAGGCCGTGATTGCCGCATTCGGCTGGATGACAGCGTTGTGGACATTGGCCGCGGCGTGCCTTGCGACGATTCCGCTGGCGTTCAAGCTGGGCGACGAGCCAAAAACCGTTCCGGTCGCCGGCGCGCCGCCAGAAATATCGCTGCAGGAGCAAATACGAATAGCATTTAAGGATCGCAGCTACTGGTGTTTGCACGCGGGGTTTTTCACTTGCGGATTTCACATTTCGTTTCTGGTGACGCACTTGCCGGGCGAGGTGGGATTGTGCGGTTTGCCCGCCGCAGTTTCAGCCGGCGCACTGGCAATCATCGGCATCGCTAACGTCGCGGGTAGTCTCAGCGTGGGTTGGCTCGCTCAGAAACATCGCATGAAGACGCTGCTGTTTTATGTGTACGGCGCCCGCGCCGTGGCGATTGCATGTTACCTCGCGGCGCCCAAGACGGCATTAACATTATACGTCTTCGGTGCCGCGCTGGGCGTGACCTGGCTCGCGACTGCGCCCCCGACCGCCGGACTCGTCGGCAAATTGTTCGGTGCGCGCCATCTCGCCACGTTATTTGGTTTGACGCTGCTGTCCCATCAGGTTGGCGGATTCTTCGGTGCGTGGTTGGGCGGCATCGCCGTTGACAGAACCGGAACCTATCAATGGATGTGGTACGCCGATATCGCTCTGGCGTGCACTGCTGCGCTGGTCAATTTACCGATTCGCGAAGCACAACCGCAAATGGCGTTTGCGAGTTGACCGCGCACAGTTGGGGGATCGGTTATTGCGGCAGAATAGCAACGAAGCCGGCAATGGGGCGCTGCAATGACGGCAGGCGACTGCCGCGCGCCTTGCATGACAAACGCCATTTCATTGGAATATTGCCGTCTGTCCCTTTGCGCAACCACTTGCGTTGCCCATTGGACGTTTTGTGCCGACAAATCGTTACGACTATCGACTATGGGCCAGCACCAGCGCAGGCGATAGCGGACTGCGCTTACGGCTGCCGCTGCTTGGCATGCAGGTTTTGGTGCCGGAAATAGGAGTCGAACCTACGACCTTCGCATTACGAATGCGCTGCTCTACCAACTGAGCTATTCCGGCATATTCCTGTAAGCCCTGCCGACCGCTATTTTAACCGAGCCGGAAATGGCCGGAAAATTTATTGTTTTTCAAGGGATCTGCGCGATTTTAGCACAGCGCATCGTCAGCGAGACCCCCTCTATCCGTCGCGGCTTTGCGCACGTGTGCCTGTTGAGGATCGCGCCAACTGGCGCAGTGTCGTAGATGCAAAAGCCCCTATTCTGTGCTCGGCTTGCCAGCGACGAGCTATCAGGGACTCAGAGCGCGCTGGAACGGACACGAACGATAATATCGACGCCCTCGGCTGACATGCCTTGAGGCAGTGACGGGAGGCCCGTCACCTTGATATCGCGCGCATCAATGTCGGTAAGCTCGCCGGTGTCGACGTTGTAGAAGTGATAATGAGGTTCCGTGTTCGGATCGTAGAAAACCTTGCTGGGATCGACGATGACTTCGCGGACCAGTTTCTTCTCGAGAAAAAGATTGAGCGTGTTGTAAACGGTAGCTTTGGACGTTTCCGACGCGCGGTCATTCACGAGCGCAAGTATGCGATCGGCCGACAAGTGCTCGCCGCGCGAAAATATCGCATAGGCGATTTCAATGCGCTGATGCGTCGGCGTGATGCCGCGGCCGCGCAGCACCTCTGCCAGGTTGTCGCGCGTGTAGCTAGGTTCGAACATACTTGTTTTGAAACATGATTATTTATTCTAAAGCAACGTCTGGACGCTGTCTAATTGACGCAGCCGGCGTTGTGACTAATCGCACGCGCAACAATTTCAAAACGATCTGCGCGCGATGACCGCGGTTTGCATTGAGCAGCAAGAATCCGCGCGCACGAAAGTTCAGGCATTGCCCTCGCGTGACAAAAATCACGTCGGTAATAAACGACAACGTGCATAGTCCGACTGCTGGAATCGAAGCCCGGGCGCACCGCCCGCAAAACACAAAAAAGTTTCTACTTTTAAACGTTTAGGAGTCGCGCGCGACCGGCATCCGTTCGTTCCAATGAACAGACCGCTTATCGGTTGCACGTGGCATTGCCAACCCGGCGTCATTAAGATGCCACACGTCAAAGGAGTACTCGCATGCGCCGAAATTCTGGAATGACATTGATCGAGCTGATGATGGTCCTTGCCATCATCGCGATAGTCATCGCGGTCGCTTTGCCCTCGTACCAACGTTATCAGGTGCGCGGCATACGCTCGCAGGGGCAGCAATTTTTAATGGACATCGCGCAGGCCCAGGAACAGTATTTTCTGGATCAACGCCAGTACGCGACCGATCTCGGCGTCGGTGCGGGCCTGCTCAACCGGACTGTTCCGGCTAATATTGCCGCGCAATACACGTTGACTCAGCCATTCGCTGTCAACAACGCGGCAACGCCGCCTACGTTCATGCTGGTGCTGACGCCGAACGCAGGCAGCGTACCGGCAAATCAGGCAGATGGCACGCTCGTGATCAACAGCCTTCAACAGCGCTGGCGCGAGGTCGATGCCAACCTGGTCTACAACGTCCAGGTTGCGAACGTCGGCGACTGCACGTGGGAAGCTGGAAATTGCACACCGCATTAAAATCATGCGCCGCCCGCGTCCGCCGCTCTCGCGGCTTTACGCTGCTCGAGATTATGGTCACGTTCACCATAATCGCCCTGCTGCTTGTCATAGGCGTGCCGGCAATGGGGGAATTCGTCGCCGACCAGCGCGTGCGCACGGTGGCGTCCGATATTACGTCCGAGATTGCGCTCGCGCGCGCCAAGGCGATTGAAACCAGTCGCCGCGTGTACATGGAAAAGCTCGGTGTGAACTGGAATAACGGGTGGCGGCTGTATGCCGATAATAATGACAACGGCGTTTACGATGCCGGCGTCGACCTCGAACTTAAGCGCTTCGAGGGATTCAGCTCTGGCAGTATCTACGTGTGCACCTTTCCGGTCGGCGCATTTCTGAATCAGATCGCTTTTCGCCCCGATGGACGGATCGTGCGCACCGGTGCGCTGTCGGCTAATGACGGTATTTACATAATAGACACCATGGGCGACGGCACTGCGTCCAACGACAAAATCAGGGGAATCCAGTTCGGACTCTCCGGCCGCACGACCGTGCTCAAACTGAACGGACAGGCCCTGCCATGCGTCGCCAACTGAGCCGCGGCTTCACACTGATCGAAGTCCTGGTCACGATGGTCATCCTGACCTTCGGTTTGCTTGGCATCGCCGGCCTGATGGCAAAAGGTCAGCGCATTGCTTTCGAGGCCTATCAACGGCAGCAGGCGGTGGCGCTGGCCACCGATATGGCGGAGCGCATCAGAGGTAACCGATTCCTCGCGGTCGCCTGCCCGCCGGGACCTGCATGCACGTCATATACGATGGGCGCCCCGGTAAATACGCCGGTGGGCGATGGGCTTTTCTACGCCGACTACCGCACCGGTACAGTAAAAGATTGCGCCACCATGGCCTGCACGATACAGGAACTCGCGTTATACGACGTCGCGCTGTGGGACGGGCTGTTGAATGGCTACTCGGAACGGCAAGTCGGTGCTCTGGCGCCCGTCAATCTGATCGTCGGCGCCCGTGGCTGCATCGAAGAATTGTCCAATACGACCGGCACCTGCCCGGCGCCGCCGGCCCCCGCTACTGCCATATTCAGTCGCACTCTGCGCATCAGCGTGGCGTGGCAGGGCAATGACGACACCGCCGCGCCGAACTCCGCGAATTCGAGCTGCGGAATTAATCGCTATGGCGCGGAAACCAAACGCCGCATCGTCACGTATGACTTATTGGTGTCGCAGCCGTGTCCATGACCATTATGAGATCGCTCATGCATACCCGTTCGAAACCTGCGCGTTCGCAATCCGGCCTGTCGATCATGGAACTCATGGTCGGCCTCGCCATCGGCATGGTCCTGACGCTGGGCATGTTCACGATGATCGTCAGCACGTCCCAGTCATTCCGGGTCAACGATGATTTCTCACGCATGCAGGAGAACGCCGTGAGCGCATTTCGCTATCTGAGCGACTCGCTGCGCCAGGCTGGTTTTTACGGCAGCTCCCAGGATACAACGTCGATGCAGATCCCCGCCGGCAGCGCGGTAGCGACGACGACAGACTGCGGCTCGGGCACGATTACCCCCTCAGTCGATTTTGCGCTCGACTTCAGAACGCCGATACGCGCGTACATGAATTACACCCCCCTCACAGTCAACGGGGATTTTCCGTGCATCCAGCAGGCCAATTTCTACCAGGGACCGCCGGTCGCGAACCCGAATCCGATACTCGTCACGCGCGGCGCGAGCGGCATGCGCCTGTGCTGGGCGATCGTGGCCGCAGTGCCCAATTTATCGCCGGCCTGCTCCAACACTGCCGCTCTGCTCACCAATCAACCGAATTTCGCGACTACGATTTACCTGCAGGCCGATCCGTATACGGGCATTGCATTCTATGGCGCGGACTATGCGGCATTGCGCGCGGGAGCCACGGCGCGCCGGTACCCGAACGGAACCGACATGGAAATGTTCGAATACCGCCCACACGTCTACTACATCCGGCCGTGCAGCCGGCCCGCCGGCGGCGCCGTAAATTGTACCGGCGCCAACGACGACAACGGCCGCCCCATCCCGACCCTCGTGCGGCAGGAATTGATCGGCAGCGCCATGACGGAGGTCCCGCTGGTGGAAGGCGTCGAGCTTATCGATTACCGCTTCGGCGTCGATACCAACGCCGATGGCGTGGCGGACGTGTACCTCGGGAATATCGTTACCCTGACTCAATGGCTGCAAGTGGTTTCGGTGAAGGTGACGATGCTGATTCGCTCGCCCAACATCAATATCGAATATGACGATAGCGGCAAGCAATATGACCTGCTCGGCGACGGCGTTACGGCCCTTTACCGCTGCACCACGTCGCCGGCACCCGCCTGCAATTACAAGCGCAAGATTTTTTCCCAGACCATTCAGATGCGCAATATCGCGCAAAGGAGTGGCGCATGATCAACCAAATGTCAGGCGCCCCGTTTCGTCAGCGCGGTGCCGTGCTCGTCGTCTCGCTGATCATGCTTGCGGTGCTGACTTTGTTCGTCATTTCGATGATAAAAACGTCCATTGTGGAATTGAAAATCGGCGGTGTAAGCCAGACTGCCGCTTCCAATCTCAGCGCGGCCGATTCAGCGATCGACAACTTCCTCGCGCTGAACAGCGGTCGATTCGCTCCGAACTGGCTAGCCGCCGCCGGCGCAGCCGGCCCTGTCGCGGGGTCGTTTGCCTATAGCACCGCGGTGACCGCCTATAGCGCGCTTGGTGCGTCGGTCCAACTCGCCGGGGTTCAGCTGAGCTGTGGCGCACCGAAACGCGTTGGCGAGCAGATTGGTCCGAACAGCCTGCAGGCCGTCCAATTCGATATCTGGGCCACGGCGATCGGCGGCACGGGCGGCCAGGTCGTTACCCACCAGGGCGTGCAGTCGCTGGCGCCCAGCGGGTCGTGTCCGTAATAAAGCGAGCGCCGTGAGGGGCGTGCGCAATATTTGAGTAGATGTTCGTTGTGTACCACCAATGAGGTGTCACATGTATAGCTCCGAGTCGTTTAAAAAAATAATAGCCTGGACCCTGATCGCGTCGATGGTCAACCCGGCCCTGATCGCACCGGCGTTCGCGCGCGACAGCGACATCTATCTCACGACCCCGGCCGGCACTTCGACCGCTGAACCGAACGTGCTATTCATCCTGGGTACCAACGATCGAATGAACATCGCCGAAGCGTGGCGCGAATACGATCCGGTCACTTACGACTCGCACGCCGAGTATCTGTGGAATGACCTTGCCATCATCAACACCGCTGAAGTCGTCGCCGAGAACGTCGACATGATTTCGACCGCGGCGCCGCCCGTCAACCCGTTCAGCGCGTGGGGCACGTGGTCAGGCGCACTCAACACCGATCGCCGGGCATTGTGGCAGGCGACGCTCGCCTACGCGCAAGGCACACAAGCCGGCGACCCGGGGCCGCGCAGCGTTTACCGCAATTATTGGCTGGGCTCATGGCATTACTGGGCGCCTACCGGCACGCCGACGACCAACCCGCTGCTGTCGTCGGTATCGTTCAACCGCTTTCTCGGCTTCATACAAACCGTACCCGGAGTACGCGGCGGCGTGACTTTTCCGCCTGCCACGACTCCGAACTACACCGGCACCAATGATTTCCGCGGTTCCAATCGATGCACTTCGTCGCTGACGCAACTCGAGCCTTCGACCATTTTCGCGCCGACCGGGCGCGCCCTGAATGCCGGTTTCATGCTGAACCAGCAATGGGTACGGTGGGAACCGTTTCTTGACCTTCAGGCGGTCAATAATCCCGCTCTCAATTATCCGGGCAACCATACAGGCTCCAACGGGGCAGCCGTTAACACGTCATCGGCGCCTACCGTGACGACTTTTTATCGCGGGTATGTCGACGGCGTGAGCGGGGCACCGACCAACACGACGACGACCGAGCCGACGAATGTGTATCGGGACAGCTGGGCCGACAACATTGGCGGTACGGGTTTTCCGATACGCAGACAGAAAGGCCCTATCGCCGCCTTGACGGCGGTGACGAGTCCGACTACCGCCCCCAATGGATCACGCAGTTACGCCGGCTGGACGGATCCCAAGGCCGATCTGGGCGGCTACGTGTTCTATGACTGGACCAACTATCCGTACCAAAACTACTACACGCAATCGGTACTCGCCTCCCTGCGCAGCCTTTACGGTTACGGTCTCGGCGCCGCCGGCGTGGCGCAGGTTCCAGCAGGCTCGCTCGCATACGAACAGTTCAGTGCCTGGCTGGGCAACCGCGATGGCGCGCCGGCATTTGGGCGTCAAGTGGGCATGCCAGGCTATTACGATGCGACCGTTGCGAGTTGCAATCCTACGGCGGGCCCGACGGTCGGCTCAGAAGTGCATTCAATTCGCGAGTGGTGCGTCTACCTATGTAATCCAGCAGTCATGCACGCCGCATGGGCTCGGTCCTGAAGGAAACCGATGCGGCCGGTGTCGAGCGTTACACGCAAGCCAGCGGCGCGTGCAATCCGACGGGAAACGCAACCTGCTCGGTGGACGGCGTGAACAAGCCGATGGCCCAATGCACGGGAGCGCCGGCCAATCTGACGCCGCCGGTATGCAACCTGCTGACCGACAACAACTTCTACACCTCGTACGTCAACGCGAATTGCGATTACGGCGGCGGCACCGTCGTCAACGTCGGGACGTGCCAGTGGTCCGGGCGGCAATCAGTGTATATCGAAGGCCAGGGCACTTATTACTACGGCGGCACCTGCGGAGAAAGCGGTTACAACTCGACTCAGCCCAACTCGTCGTGCGCCATCGGCGATAACGGCGTTGCTCCCGGCACTTATAACGCGAGCAAAGCATTGAACGGCACTTCCCAGCCGGACGTGATTGGCCCGTACCCGTCGCCAACGCCGGCCAGCGCCACGACCACGTCTCGGCTGCTATAACACGGTCGCTGCGGGGTCTTATCGTTACGGCGGCAGCTGCAGCGGCGGCCAGGTTTACCAAATGCCGAGATTCAACAATGCGCAGGTGCCCGGCTCTCTGCCAGTGCCGCCGCAGCCCAGTGCGACCGTCGCCGGACCGGCCCGCCGCCCGCCAGCTTATCGGACCCGGCCCCAATCCGGTCGGCACCCGCGCGGCGGTGTGCGCGGCGCCGTCCGGCGGCTCGGCGATCAACATCCGCAACTCCGGCAGCCAGACCTACAACCAGAACTGCAACAACAATTATTCCAACGTCAATTCCTGCGTCGGATGGTATGGCACGAGCTGCCAGCCGTACAGCACGCCGTCGGGGAACTGCCAGACGCCGGTCGTGAACAGCGTCTCCGCCGGCGCTATAGGCCGGTGGTATCAGGCGTATCAGTTGGCAGGGACAGGCGGCGACCGGACTCATCCATGAGTGTCTGGCCGATTCGCCGACGCTGAATCCCGGCGGCGATAGCTATCCGACGGCGTTCATGCGCACGTTCGGTCAAGGCAACAACATACTCGTCACGACCGACGCGTCGACGAATCTGGCCGAGGCCTACGTCACGAGCGCGGCGCCCGCGGCGCAGCGGTATCCCGCCAATCCCGCCAAGAACATCGACGTGTACTCGAACAATTACATGAACTTCCTGCACGGCGCGAAGGCGTGCCGCGACTCGAGCGGCAATCTCATCACGGCGGGCCCGCTGAGCACGCCGCCAGCCGGCGCCACGTGCAGCCCGATTGCGCGCAAAACCCGCCTGCAGGTGGCAAAGGACGCTTTATCCGGCCTCGTCACTGCGACCGACGGCGTGCGTCTCGGGTTGATGGTTTACAACAAAACCGACACCACGACCGCCAATGAAGGCGGCAACATCGTCTATGCGGTTCGCCGCATGGGCGCCAGCGCGGCCGACCTGCCCGCCTATAACAACCGCGCCTCACTCGTATCGGCGATTCAAGGCGTAGTCGCGTCTTCCCGCACGCCGCTCACGGAAACCATGTACGAGGCATACCGGTATTTCTCGGGCCGCACGCCGACTTTTGGAACTTTGGCAACCGCAGCGCAAGTCGGTGGTCGCAGTATCCGCTGGCAGGGAAGCGACGGTCGGCACGAACGTGGACGACCCCAGCTTTTACGGCAATGTTTTCGTGACGAAAGCGAGCGGCGCCTACAATTCGCCGATGCTGAACAATCCGACCGTTGCCAATCCGGCGAACTGCCAGAAAAACTACATCGTCATGATCACTAACGGCCAGCCCGAGGAAGACGCCTCGGCGAACACGGCCATCAAGACCATGGCGTATGCCGCCGCCACCGGCGCAACCATCGGGCCGCGGACTGATTTCGACACCGCCGGCGCAACGCCCAACAATGCAGGCGCGCCTGACTACCGGCAGATACCTACCGTGATCGGCGGCAACCCGTACGGGCCGACAGATGCGGCCGGCACCGGCGCGGACGGCGGCTACGTGTGGCTCGATGAGCTCACTTACTTCATGTCATCGGCAGACGTCAGCCCGGGAGCGGCCAATTACCAGGCGGAATACTCCAATTGCGGGAGTCCTTCAGGGACGCACGTGTGCGATACGCCAACCACGACCGACCTCATCACAGGCCGCCAATCGATAATCACCTATACCATCGGCTTCGCCGGAGTCAGTGCGCCGGTGGTGCAGAACGCGGCGACGGTTTCGGGGGGAATTTATTACATCGCGCAAAATGCGCCGCAGCTGCAGTCGGCGCTTACCGCGGCATTTATCGCCATCGCGAGTTATGACGCGACGACGGCCGCAGTTACGGTGCCGATTTCCTCGCTTAACCGCGGTGTCAGTTCGAGCGATATCTACCTCGCGTTCTTCGCACCCTCGGCCGCTTCGGTATGGCCGGGAACGGTCAAGAAGTTCCAGTTGAGCACCCTCGACAGCGACTGCGGCGTCGGCTCCGCACCGTGCCTGATAGGCCAGACTCTGGTCAACGGGGTTTACAACATCGAGACCCACGATCCCATTACTGGCCAGGGCGTCGTCGATCCCACCGTAACCAGCGGCCCTAACGACACCAACCATCCGCCGGGCAGCGCGTGGTACGCGAGTACCGTGCAGGACGGCTCCAAGCCGAACAAGGGAGGCACCGGGCACGTGCTCGTCAACACCGCAGGCTACACGCCTGATCAGCGCAAAATCTATACCTACCTGACGGACAGCGTGGCGCTGCGCAACACCGTCGGCTCGTTGTCGACGACTACCCAATTGATCGGTGCGATCGTAGGCGACCACAGCAACGAAGTGGACTTCAATACCAACAGCGCAAATATTACGAAGTGCCGGTTAGGCGATGCCGCGCAGTGCGCGGGCGCTGGCGCAATGAGCGCGGCGACCCACAAAACGCTGCTCAGCTATATACGCGGCGGCAACCTGGGAGACGCGACGTGCACCGACGGTAGTACCGCCACCACTTGCGCGACGTGGTCGACGTGGCCGCATACCGGGGTCGAACATTCCAAGCCCGCGGTGGTCACGTACGACAGCACCGACCCGGTTAATGGGCAATACATGTTCTACCTGCAGACCAACGGCATGTTGACAGCCGTCAACACTCATACCGGCAAGGAACAATGGTCGTTCCTCGTCGAGGAGGCTCTCGCGAAGATCGCCGGCATGCAGGCGAACGTAAACGGCCTCGAGATATACGCCGCCGACGGGGATCCGGTCGTGTATTACGACGACCAGAATGGCGACGGCATCATCAACGGCGCCGACCGTGTCTGGATCTACTTTCGGCCTGCGCCGCGGCGGCAAGTCGTACTACGCGCTCGACATCACGAGCAAGAACGCGCCGGTATTCAAATGGAAGATCACGAATGAGACCGGCACGGGCAAGATTTGCAACGGCACCAGCACTTGCGCCGCAGCCCCGGAGTTCAACGAATTGGGGCAAACCTGGTCGACTCCAGCCATAGGTAAGATCAAGTATCTGTTCGGCGCCACGAATAACCCGCCGGCATTGATATTCGGCGGCGGGTACGATCCCGGCGAAGACAGCGTGCCGCCAAGCTCCCGCACCATGGGTCGCGCCGTGTACGTCGTCAACGGCAATGACGGGTCCGTGATCAAGTCATGGGGCGCCGGAGCTCAAGCCGGTACCTACCGGACGGCCGGCACTATCACGACCTACGCCATACCGTCCGCGGTGATGGCGATTAACGCCGACTTCGACAGCCAGAACTATCTTGATCGGCTGCTGGTCGGCGACATGGGCGGCAACGTCTGGCGTTTTGACATCGACGATCCGGTGCCGGCCAACTGGCGGGGATTGCATCTGGCGAGCCTCTCGAACAACCCGGCGACGGAACCGAAGCGCAAATTCTTTTTCCCGCCGGCGGTGGCGCTGCAAAATGCGACCGGGTTCGATTTCCATGCGGTTTATATCGGTTCGGGCGACAAGGAGCACCCGCTGCTCACTACCGCGACCGTGCCGGCAACCACCGATGACGTCATGTTCATGCTGATGGAT
>CAWDSF010000013.1:0-10634 GCA_963804885.1 uncultured beta proteobacterium | reverse complement strand
CCTTGGGACGTCTACATGAGCATGCTCAAAGAATACTATCTGCAGCCCGATGCGCCCGACCCGGTTCTGCCGGAGGCCGAGGTGCTGCGCTGCGTGCGCCGTTTCGTGCCAACGGCAAAAGCCATGACGCGCGTTGATGAATCGGGCGGCGAAGCGCGGACCTACATCGTAGATGAGGCAATCGTGCTCAAGGTGCAGCGGCCACAACAAGTGCGCGTCGGCACCAGCCTGGCCCGCGAAGTGTTTTTTCTCAACCAGCTGGCGGCGGCCGCGCCCGACCTGCCCGTGCCGCGCGTCCTCGGCTACAACCGCGAGACCAATTTATTGGAGTACAACATCCAGACCCGGATGCCGGGCGTGGCCTGCGCCGACGCCACCCTTACGCCCGAAGCGCGGCACGACGTCATCTTCAGCGTGGGGCGGTTACTGCGCCGTCTCCATGCCATCCCGCAGCAGCCATTTCACGACAGCGCTCACTTCCCCACCGACCGCACCCCGGCCGACTTCAAAAGGCGGCTGTCCGAATACTTCGACGTAGTCACCAGGCGACTTGAAGAGAAAGGGCGGGCGTGGCCGCTGGAGATTCCATTTGAAACGGTGCGAGAACGCACATTGGCAGCCCTGCCCGAATCGCAGGAGTTCCTGGCTTTGCACTCCAACCCCGGTCCGCCTCACACCTTTGTCGACCGAGCACCGGGCGCTTCCAGGGCCTGATTGATTTTGGCGACGCTTACATCAGTCATCCGGCTTTGGACGTGTGGCGCTGGCGCTGGCCCACCGAACGCGCCGCCGTACTGGCCGGCTACACCGCCGACGCACCCGTGAGCGATGAATTCATGCGGACGTGGAAAGCCGTCACGGTTGCTGCCTCCGCCATCCTCGTAGCATTTTTCCCGGACCGCGAGGACGAAGCGACGGGGGATTTGCGACGCTCCTTGAGCGACCTGTGACCAAGATGACAAGAAATTCAATCCCCTTTTCATTCAATGCCTGACTCATGAAACCTCACCTGCATCACCTGCAATTTTCTTTCAACGCGTAGTTAAAAGGAGCACATCATGCGCTATCAACTGACCCCGATACACTGCCGTCCCTGGACACTCAATGCGCTGTCCTTCAAGCTGATCGAAAGCCATTACGAAAATCACTATGGCGGCGCGTTGCGCAAGCTCAACGCCATTACCGAAAAACTCGAGGCGCTCGATTGGGAAAAGACGCCGGGTTATGTGATCAACGGACTCAAGCGTGAAGAATTGATAGTGCTCAATTCGACGCTCCTTCACGAGTTGTACTTCGCCAGCATGGGCGGTGAAGGCGGCAAGCCGCCTGCGGTGCTCGCTGATGCGCTCGCGCGGGATTTCGGCTCTTACCTCAGCTGGAAGACGCAGTTCTGCGCCATGGGCAACGCACTCTCGGGCGGCTCGGGCTGGGTGCTGCTGACTTACATTCCGCGCGACCACCGGCTCATCAACCAATATGCGTCCGATCATACGCAGGCGGCGGCGGGCGGAATTCCGATTCTCGCGCTTGACATGTACGAGCATGCATATCACATCGACTACGGCGCGAACGCCAAGGCCTATGTCGACACGTTCATGCGTAATCTTGACTGGAAGTCGGTCGAGGAACGCTACGAAGACGCAACCAAGGTCGCGCCGCCACGGCCGCTCGAGCAACCGGAGTTCGGCGATCTGCCGAGCGTCAGCGTGGAGGAAGTGAAGGCGATGCTCGACGCTGGCAAGTCCGTGCAGTTCATCGACGCGCGCCCGCGACATTTCGTCTCGCGCCAGCAAGATATTATCGATGGCGCGACGTGGCGCGATCCCGAACGCGTGCAGGATTGGATCGGCGAACTCTCGAAGTCGGAACCAGTCGTTACCTTTTGCGCCTACGGGTTTCACATCGGATGCAAAACCGCGATCGCGCTACGCGACGCCGGATTCGACGCGAAATTCATGAAAGGCGGCCACTCCGCATGGCGCGCAATCGGGGCGCCGGTGAAGCAAAATGTATAGTGGCGCCATAATCTTCAGGAGATCACTATGCGACCGCTCGCGACCATCACCGCATTAACTTTGCTGACAGGAGCCGCCATGGCAGAAACAGTCAATTTCGATAACGATAAGCCGGGCGCACTGCCGGCGGGATGGAAAGCGGGCGTGACGGGGCGCGGCACGCCCAAGTGGGCCGTCGAGCCGGACGCGGGCGCGCCGAGCAAAGGCAACGTGCTCAAGCAATCCGGCAGCGGGACGTTTCCGTATTGCGTGCTGCAGCAAGGCTCGCTCACCGACGGCTATGTCGAGGTCAAGTTCAAGCCGATCTCCGGCAGGGAAGACCAGGCCGGCGGGCTCATCTGGCGCTTCAAGGACGGCGATAACTACTATGTGGCACGCGCCAACGCGCTCGAGAACAACGTGTCGCTTTATTACACTGAAGGCGGCAGCCGCAAGACCATCAAGTACGTCGATGCGCCGGTGCCGAAAAACTCGTGGCATACGTTGCGGGTTGAGTTTGCCGGCCCGGCAATCAAAGTCGCGTTGGACGGCAAGACGTACATCGAGGTTAAAGATACGCATATTGCGGGCGCCGGCGCGGTAGGGGTCTGGACGAAGGCCGACAGCGTCACAGCATTCGACGATTTCTCCTACGGCAGCAAATAAGGGAAAGTTCGATGACCTCTGCAGAAAAAGCGACGACCGAGGAATCCGCAACCGTGCCCGCATATTCGCTGTGGCAGCTTGTAAAGTATGCGTTGCGACTGGGCGCGGTCGGATTCGGCGGCCCTGCGGCATTGGTCAACTATATGCACCGCGATCTGGTGGAAGACCGCAAGTGGATTTCGGAATCCGACTACAAAGAAGGTCTCGCCCTGGCGCAGCTCATGCCGGGTCCGCTCGCTGCGCAACTGATGATTTACGTGGGCTACGTGCACTATCGCAATTTCGGCGCGGCGATGGCGGGTGTCGCATTCGTCATACCGTCGTTTCTCATGGTCGTGGCGATCGGTGCCGTGTACGTGGCCTACGGCGGGTTGCCGTGGATGCAGGCGGTGTTCTATGGCGTCGGCGCGTGCGTGATCGGAATTATCGCGATCAGCGCCTACAAGCTCGCGACCAAAAGCATAGGCAAGGACACGTTATTGTGGGCGATATATCTCGTAGCCGCGGTGATTACTGTCGTTACTGAATCCGAATTCGTTACCCTGTTCTTCGCCGCGGGGCTGCTGGTCTGGATGGTGAGGGCGCCGCCAAAGAAGTGGTTCGGAAGCGGTGGCACTCCGGGAATGCTGGCGTTTGCCGCGCAGTTGCCGACAGCGGTACCGCTCGCCGCGACAACCGATTGGACGGTTTTGTGGCAAATCGGCATATTTTTTGCGGAGGCCGGTGCCTTCGTATTCGGCAGCGGGCTTGCGATCGTGCCGTTCCTGTACGGCGGCGTGGTCAACGAACATCATTGGCTGACCGAACGCCAATTCGTCGATGCGGTGGCGGTTGCCATGATTACGCCGGGGCCGGTGGTCATTACGGTTGGCTTTATCGGCTATCTCGTTGCGGGATTTCCCGGCGCGTTGGTTGCCGCGCTCGCGACATTCCTGCCGTGCTATTTTTTCACCATTATTCCCGCCCCGTACTTCAAAAAACACGGCAAGCATCCGGGCGTCATCGCCTTCGTCGATGGCGTGACCGCGGCAGCAATAGGTACGATCACCGGCGCCGTCATCGTGCTTGGCAAGCGCTCGATTACGGATCTTCCGACCATCCTGCTGGCTGTCACGACCGTGGCGTTGCTGTGGAAATTCAAGAAGATTCCCGAGCCGGCAATCGTCGCTGCGGCGGCTCTGATCGGGCTGGCCGTATATCCGCTGATACACCCGTGATGCCATGAGTGCCGACTCACGGCCGCGGATCGCAATTCTCTCGCCGCGCGAGCGCGATGCGCAGCCGCCTCAGAACACCCGTTTCGCCAAGGTGTACGAGGCGTTGAACGCGCACGGCATGAACGCGGAGCCGGCGCTCTACGACGACGATCACTGTGCTGAAGTACGCGATCAGATCATGCGCGTCGACGCAGTGCTCGTCTGGTTCAATCCCGATGAAGGGGGGCGCAACCGGTCGATGCTCGATGCGATGCTGCGCGAAATTGCGAAGGCCGGCGTATTCGTCAGCGCGCACCCTGACGTTATTCTGAAGCTTGGGACGAAAGAAGTCCTGTATCAGACCCGCGATATTGGATGGGGCTGCGACACTCGTATCTATCGCTCGATGGAGCAATTGCGTGCGAAGCTTCCTGAGAGCCTTGGCGCGGGCGCGGCGCGAGTTCTCAAGCAATACCGCGGCAGCAGCGGCAACGGTATCTGGAAAGTCGAGCTCGTGCACGATGACGCAATGTCATTGCGCGGAAAGAGCCGCGTGCGCGCACGGCATGCCAAACGCGGAAGCCTCGACGAAGAGATGCCGCTGGACGAGTTTCTCGCGCGCTGCGCGCCATATTTTGCCGGCGACGGCAGGATGATCGATCAGGCATACCAACCGCGTTTGCCGGACGGCATGGTGCGCTGCTACCTCGTGCACGACAAGGTGGCAGGGTTCGGGCATCAGGCGGTCGTTGCGCTTTGTCCGGCATCTCCCGGCGCGGCGGCGGGTGCCGCACCCCAACCGACGCCGCGTTTGTACCATCCTGCCTCGATGCCCGAGTTCCAGGCACTGAAGCGCCAACTGGAACAGGACTGGGTGCCGGCAATGCAGAAGGTGCTCGACATCGAAACCGCTGACCTGCCAGTGCTGTGGGATTGCGATTTCATGTTTGGACCGAGAAACGCATCGGGACTGGACACGTATGTGCTGTGCGAAATCAACATCAGCAGCGTGTCGCCATTCCCCGACTCGGCCGTCGCGCCAATCGCCGCGGCGACGCTCGCAAGGACACAAACCGTAAAGCGTGAACGCTCAGGCTAGAGAATCGCGCTGAAACCGTCGGCGCCCGCTTCGAACGTTAACGACATTGTTGGCTTCATTGACGGCATTAACAGCGCTTCAACAGCCGAAGCGCGTTCGGAGACCCTTATGGATGCAATGAAACTACTGCTCGAGCGCACTTCTGCGGTCAAGGTTCAGGAACCCGGCCCGACGCAGGAAGAACTCGACACGATACTGCGCAGCGCGTTACGCGCGCCGGATCACGGGCGCCTTCGGCCCTGGCATTTCATCGTCATTACAGGCGAAGGGCGTGCGCGATTAGGTAGTCTCCTGGCCGAGTCACTCAGGGTCCGCGAGCCGACAGCGACGCGGGAAATGCTCGAGCGCGAGCAGCAAAAAGCGTTGCGCGCGCCCGTGGTCGTTGTCGTCGTGGCGCGAATTAAGTCAGGCGACAAGATTCCCGATGTGGAGCAAATTGTTTCGGCTGGTGCGGCAGCGGAACACATCATGCTGGCCGCACAAGCCCTTGCTTATGGCGCGATGTGGCGCACAGGCGCGCCCGCCTATGACGAGCGCGTGAAGGAAGGTCTGCGGCTCCGGGCAGGTGATGCCATCATTGGCTTTATCTTCATCGGCACACCGGCCGTGGTTCCGCCCGAATTGTCGCGACCCGAACTCGACGACGTCGTAACCCGCTGGCGGGATTAATCCTTGCTCGATGCAGGCCGCACACTCCCCTTCGGTAGTTTCCCACCAACATCGCTTCAATCCTCCACTCCTGGAGCAAACGAGGCTCCGGGATTGTTACAGAGAAAATAGGGTGATGGCGACGTGAATTACCTTTGGAAGTTGCGCCCTTACTACCGCCACGTCGCGGGCGAACTCGTTCTCGGTTCGCTGGGAGGCATCGTCATGAACACTGCCGTGATTCTTCCGGCAATCCTCCTGGGCAGAGCGATCGATAAGGCCCTGGCACTGGAGCGAGGCGAGGCGACACCAGACGACGTAACCCTGGCTGCGCTACTTTTGGTAGGCGGCGCACTGCTCACGGAGGGGCCGCGCGTGCTAAAGCGCTGGTGGCTGATTACGGCCAACGCGCGCATCCGCGCCAACTTGCGGGCCGATGCGCTTCGCGGCGCACTTGCACGTTCGCTCGTCGATTTTCACCGGACTTCGATCGGTGACCAGTTGGCGCGCATTGTCGGCGACGTCGAAGTGCTCGGTGTGGGAGTGCGCGAATTCACCATCGAGACGTGGGACACCGTACTTTTCTCCTGTTCGTTCCTTGTTGCGATGTTCGTCATCGACGCGCGGCTGACACTCCTCGCGCTGGCGCCGGTGCCGATTGCGATGCTCATCGCTCATGCCTCGGGTCGCTGGGTAGCGGCGCGAACGACGCGTGCCCGGGAGGCGAATGCCGCGTTGACCACGGGAATTCAGGAACTGCTGTCCGGGTTTCGAGTGCTGCGCTTCTTCGGCCGTAGCGCAGCTGCGAAGGACGTGATCGAGAACCTGTCCAACACGTTCGCCGAGCGCAACCTGAGCGCGACGCGGCTGCGTCTTGGTCTGCCCCCGGTCTACAGCATCTTGATGATGTCGGGCATTCTCGTCGTGATCTGGCAGGGCGGTGAACGCGTGGTCGATGGCGCCATGAGTGTGGGGGTCTTCATCGGTTACCTGGCGTTGTTCATCCGCTTCGTCGAACGCGGCTTTCGCATCCCGCAACTCGTCAATTCCATCCAGAGTGGCGGCGCTGCCTATGCTCGGCTTGAGCCGATGCTGGCGCCTGCGCTTACCGTGGCGCATGAACCTCGATTTGCATCATTCAAGCCCGGTCACGTTGCTGGTGTCGGAGTCGAGTCAACGACGGATCAAAGCGCAAGCATGCGCAGCCGATGCGGTCCGCTCGGTGCTTCGCTGGGAAATGTCACCTTTAGTTATCCTGGCGGTAACCGGCCAGCGCTGGCCGACTTCTCGCTTGAGATTGCGCCGGGCAGTCTCGTCGCGGTGACCGGGGCGGTGGGATCGGGCAAGAGCGCGCTGGCGCGCGCCCTGCTTGGCATTTACCCCATCGAGTCGGGAAAATCATGTCTCTACGCAACAAACGGCTCGACACCGGATTGCCACCACGCACTCGTCGGTTACCTCCCGCAGGATGCATATCTCTTCTCGGGTTCGATTCGGGATAACGTCCTTATGGCAGGAGAAGCCGCTTGCCCGGAATTCGTTGCGCAGGCACTTCGAATCGCTGCTCTCGACTCGGACGTTGCCGAATTTCCACAGGGCATTGACACCCAGATCGGCGAGCTCGGCGTGCGCATTTCCGGCGGCCAGCGGCAACGTCTGGGCCTCGCGCGCGCGATCGCGGCGTACGCCCCGAACCCGCCCGGTCTGCTCGTGTTGGACGACCCATTCTCCGCAGTCGATGTCGAGACGGAGACGCGCATCGTCGCGGCTTTGCGCGAGGCTTTTGGCGCACAACAACCGCCGAACGAACGCGTAACGATACTGCTTTGTTCCCAGCGCCTCGCAGCCTTCCCGCAGGCCGACCGGGTCGTGGTGCTCGAAAAAGGCAGAATTGAGGAGGAAGGCACGCATGTCGAGTTAATGGCGCGCAATGGCCTGTACGCGCGCATTTACCGCGCTCAAACGTGCTTCGAGCCGGCCGCGGCGATGGGTGCAGCATGAGCATTGCCGCAGTTGGTGCTGCCGATTCCGCAACGCGCAATCGCTTTGGGCGTCAGCTTGCCGGGCTGTTGCGGCCCGCGCGGGGCAGCCTCATCGTCATCGCCGCACTCGTGCTGACCGGCGCCCTGTTCGAACTCATGCCTCCGGTACTTATCCGATGGATCGTCGACGATCATCTGGCGGTCGGCAGGAGCGATGGTTTGTTCGTGCTTGCGCTCTGGTACTTGGCAGCGATATCCATAGGTCAAGGACTCGCATTCGTGTATGGTTATCTGGCGGCGGCCGTGGCACAGGGCGTCCTCAGCAACCTGCGCGTACGATTGTTCGACCATCTGCAGCGCTTGCCTGCGAGCCATTTCGATCAGACGCCCCTCGGCGACGCAATCAGCCGCTGCACGGCGGACATCGACACTCTCGATACGATGTTCACAAGCGGCGTGGCGACCTTGGTAGCGAACCTCTTTCGCTTGATTACGATTGCGGCTGCAATGATCATCCTCAGCCCGGTGTTGTCGCTTGCGGCGGCAGTGGTGTTGCCGCCGCTAGTCATCATCACTCGATTCTTCCAGGTACGCATTCGCGAGGCGGAGCGTGCCACCCGCAGAGCAGTGGGCGAGATGAATACCCACCTGCAGGAAACGCTGCGCGGCGTCGAGGTCATCCAGGCGTTTAAACGGGAATCGCGCTTCGTAGCACGTTTCCGGCGCGTGCTGCAGCGCGTGCTGCAAGCCGCGAATCGTTCCACTATTTATTCTTCGTTCTATCCGCCCATGACCGCGATGCTCACCTACAGTACCATTGCCTTTCTACTGTGGGCGGGCACGCGCGATACGTGGAGCGCGCTGGGGACCTTCGGCATGCCGGACATCTCGATCGGGACCCTGACCGCGTTTGCCCTGCTGCTGCAGCGCTTTTTTACGCCGGTGACCGCTTTGGGCGACGAGTGGCAGACGGTACAAGGCGCTCTGTCAGGTGCCGAGCGCATCTTCGAGGTGCTGACGCTGCCCGCCGACGACCAGCCGCGACCGCCTCCGCAAGGACAGTTCCGGGACGGCCTCGTATTCGAGGATGTCGTTTTCGGTTACGTGCCCGGAACACCGATACTGCACGCCGTAAGCCTTCACGTAGCCTCCGGGGAACACGTCGCTCTAGTCGGGCGCACCGGTGCGGGGAAGACAAGCATTGTCCACCTTCTCGCCGGTCTGTACGAGCCGTGGCAAGGCACGGTTCGCATCTCCGGACGCAACCCGCGCACCTTGCTCGACCAGGAGAAGCGATCAGCCTTCGGCATCGTGCCTCAGGCGTCGCAGCTGTTCCACGGCACGGTGCTGGAGAATCTCACGCTCAATGACTCAGGGGATAGCGGAGTCAGCGGCGCAAGAGGCGGCGACCATCAGCGGCGCCGACTCGTTCATTCGCGCTCTGCCAGACGGTTACCAAACCGTCCTGCGGGGACGAGGCCGCGGCGCGGGCGTGCAACTATCGGCGGGTCAGGAGCAGCTTCTGGCCCTGACCCGGGCGCTGGTATCGCGGCCCGCCGTTCTGTTGTTTGACGAGGCCACTTCCTTTTTGGATGGAGCGAGCGAAGCAGCGCTGCGCGTGGCGCTGCGCGCCACCGTGCTAAAGCGCGGTGCGGCGATGCTGACTGTCGCGCACAGGCTATCCACTGCCCGGGAAGCGCACCGAGTGGTCGTACTCGATCATGGTCGCATCGTTGAAGATGGCGCGCCGACGGATCTCATCGCACGCGGCGGGCGCTTCGCGGCGCTGCTGGAATTGGAGGCGGCAGGCTGGGACTGGCGTGCGGCGACCTGAATCCGGCAACGCAAACTACGGCGAGCCCCGTGATTCGCTAGTCAGCTACGCGGCGAAACCATTCCACCGATGTGATGTCGATAGGAGAGAGTGCATTCGCCGCATCGCGCGGTATGCAATTGTCAAACCCGTGTAGGAGGAGACGACGATGCAAATTTTGCAGACTATTACACTGTGGAGTGCGCTGACGCTTGCCGCCGCTGCGCAGGGCCAGCAGGTCGACTGGACGAAAGTCGACGCGGCGATGGGCCGAAACGCGACCGTCGCCGGTGAAGTTCATCGCTACGGATTCCCACGTTCCGACCTGCAGGTTACGCTCGACGGCGTCACGATCAAGCCGCCGCTCGCGCTCGGCGGCTGGGTAGCATTCATGCCGATGCGCGATCATGCAATGGTGATGGGCGATCTCGTGCTGCTCGAAACTGAGGTCAATCCGGTGATGGCCAAGTTGCTCGAGGGCGGCCTGGAAATCACGGCGATCCATAACCACCTGCTGCGCGCCACCCCGGCAACTTTTTACATGCATGTCGGCGGCACCGGCGATCCCGTCAAAATGGCGGAAGTCATCAAGACGGCCTTGGCGCAAAGCAAAACGCCGCCAGCGTCGCCGCCTCCCGCGACTCCGCCGGCGGTCGATCTTGATACAGCGCAACTCGATCAGATCATCGGTGCGAAAGGCCAGGCAAATGGCGGGGTCTATCAGTTCAATGTGCCGCGGCGCGATCCGGTCACCGAGGGCGGCATGACGATTCCGACCGCCATGGGCTCCGCGCATGTGATCAACTTCCAGCCGACCGGCGGCGGCAAAGCTGCGATCACGGGCGATTTTGTTCTCGTTGCCGACGAAGTCATGCCGATGATCCGCATTCTGCGCTCCAATGGAATCGATGTAACCGCGATGCATAGCCATATGCTGAGCGAACAGCCGCGCCTTATTTTCATGCATTACTGGGCTGTCGACGATGCGGTCAAACTCGCCAAAAGCCTGCGCGCGGGGCTCGATAAGACGGCCACCGCAAAACCTTAGAGCGCTGATCCCGACCGGACGAAAACATTCGTCGAATTGCGCCCGCTGCCACTCGGGCGTAAGGTATGGCGAACGCAAGAATCGGCAGGCACGCTCCATTGTGCGTGCAACCCGTGCACACCAGAGGGAGGGGATTGATGAGAGATATCTTTAAAGTGGCGATACTGCTCGCGTCTACGATGCTGGCG
>CAWDSF010000012.1:0-312978 GCA_963804885.1 uncultured beta proteobacterium | reverse complement strand
GAATGGCTTAGCAAGGTGAAAATCGAAACCAGCTAACAAAGCCTGCGCTCGATCTACCGCACGAGCGTAGGCGGTAACTGCAACGAGAATGGTTTTTGCGAACTGCGCCTCGCTTCGCAATTTGCGAGCAGCCATGTATCCATTAATTTTCGGCATCCCTATATCGTGAAAGATGACGTTAGGGGACTCGTCCCTGGCTAACTGAAGCCCTGCTGACGCGTCGTACGCCGTCAGTACCCGGTGTCCTGCCGCTTTAATTAGCATAGCCAACGTCTCAGCGGCGTCTCGATTGTCGTCGACGATTAGAACGATTAGTTTTTGGCCGACGGGCATGCAGGAAGCCAAGGGGTTCACGCCCCGGCCGCTTCTCCGATTTCAAAGGGGAATAAGGGCAACACATTCAGACGTTAAGCCCCTTTAATGGCTATAGCAATTGGATGGGGTCCTACGGTACTAGGGTAATCATTGTCGTGCCGCGTGGCCGCCAGCCTTGTAGGGGTAAAACAAATGTAGGATATCGCTGACATTCAGCGTATCCTCTAAATGCACAGGCACGGTCCTTTGAATCGCTGAGCGTCATCCTTCTAAACCGTTAGCCCCACCATCACGTTTTCGCACCAGTGTGCGAACACATCGCCGCCGTGATTCGTGCCGCATCTGGACGGGACGAACGATCTGGCTGATTCCGCAACAGCGGCGCGATTTAAGTATTCAAGCAGTACGTATTACAGAAAATCTGACATTGCGACGCTCGCAGCCACCGGACTAGGCTGCTTGGGCTGCAGTGCTATCTGAACTTCTAAACCACAGCAATTCAGGACAGCCAGATCCTTGGAAAGTGATTATGGACAAAGAGCCAGCTTCGACGAGAGAGTTTCACGCCGAAGTAACCCACCGCTTCGGTATTCTGCCGAATTTTTTCCGCTCGGCTAACGCGGCGCAGGAGCTTATCCAGGAGTTGTGGGGATTCGCAAAATCCGGTTACCTGAACAATCCGATGCCGTCTGTATTTAAGGAGCGGTTATTTGTCTGGTTATCCCGCTTTTGTCCCATGCGCTACTGCATCGTTCGTCATGTAGGATTTCTGCTGGGCAATGGATACGGGCACGCCGCTGGAGATGCCACTGCCCATCCCCAAAGTATTGATGAGGTAGTTCGCTTGCTTCGACGACCCACCCCGTGGCAACGCGATATGGCACCGGTCTATGAATTTCTTGAAGGACAGACGAATCCCGATCAGGATTGGCCGGATTCGGGCAGCCAGCTGGAAGACGCGATATTCGCGTGCGCTGCGGTGATGTTTATCGAGCCGGCGCGCAGCGAACGCGCCCGCAGAGCAGTGCAACATGCAGTCAATGAGCGGCGCTTTGAATTTTTCAGCGGTTGCCTGGCGTTCATCCGAACCGCGCACTACTGGACGATGCTGCATCCGGAAATTGAAGCCGAAGAAGACATGCGGTTACTACTGAGGAAACACGAGGTACTGGCGCGTCTGCTGTCCGAAGATTCCGAATCTGATCGCTGCGAGATGAGCGAGCGCGTGTTCGAAGAGTTGACGACGCTGCGAGAGTTGCACGAGCGCCAGGAACTGGAAGCGGCAAAGCGGGCACTAGAGGTAAAAGACCGGCAGAAAGACCAGTTTATCGCTGTCCTGGCGCACGAACTGCGTAATCCACTGGCGACGATCCGGCTCGCCACCGATGCGATGAATCTCTTGGGCCTAAAGGACCAGAGCGCGGTGCGTCTTCTGGAACGGTTGGATCGCCAAACCACAGCAATGTCGCGGATGCTGGACGACCTCTTGGATGCTTCTCGTATCGCGCTAGGTAAGGTGTCTGTCAATTTGGAGGGCGTCGACCTAATCGAATTGCTTGCCAATGCGTTGGACGAACAGCAGTTACGCGCGCAACAGGCAGGATTGCACTTGGTCGCAAATTTGAAAAGCGAACCGGTAATCGCCAAAGCAGACCGCGTCCGACTCCGACAGATTATCGATAACCTACTGGCCAACGCCATCAAGTTCACCCCTGCGGGAGGGCACGTCGAACTTTCCTTCGCCCGGGAAGAAGCCTACGGGGTCGTCACGGTGCGTGATTCGGGAATCGGATTTGACCCAGGATTAGCCCAAAAACTCTTCGAGCCGTTTACTCAGATAGAACAAGACCGCAATCGGCAACCCGGTGGTTTGGGACTGGGCCTTGCCATCGCCAGCCGCTTGGCAACGCTGCATCAAGGGTCGCTTGTCGCAGCCAGTGAAGGACCCAACAGGGGTGCATTATTCACCCTAAAAATACCGATCGCAGATGGTTCAGAAAAGGACTCAGCGGCGACACCACACTCGCCTCAGCTTGCACGGACGAAAGTGCTCGTGGTTGAAGACAACCGTGATGTTGCCGATAGTCTCGCCGACTTCCTTGATCTGATGGGTTTTGACCCGCGGATCGCGCATGACGGGACCACCGCGATTAGGATGGCGCTCGATACCACGCCGGACCTCATTATTTGCGACCTTGGCCTGCCTCAACCGATGGACGGTTTCGCATTCGCCAGGGCCTGCCGCGCAGAAAGCGCACTAAAAACAGTTAGACTGATCGCAGCCTCGGGATACAGTTCGCAACTGGACCACACCAAGGCGAAAGAAGCTGGATTCGAAAGATTGTTCGCGAAGCCGCTCACGCATGAATCATTAACTTCAATCATGCGGGAAGGATGAAAGACCGCTTTTCGTTATAGTTCTCTGAAGCCAGTCGGTCAGTGTTCTTCGAATGCGCGTTATTCGTTACTATCGCGCCTCCTGAATCGCTTTATAGGCTTTTCTCGCATTAGCCGAGCAGAGCATCGTTTAGGGATAATTGCGTTAGACTAAAATAAAAGCATAGGAGGAAGCAGTCGTGGACAATGCGACTTTGACTAGGCTACGTTCCGTTTACGACAGTTTGTCGCCCGTGCAGCGCCATCATTTAAAAGTGATTGTCGAATCCAAAGCGGAGGTATTGAGCGTCACGCTTTGCCGGACTTTGGTTGAACTCGGCTTGGTGCGTCCCGATGGAGAATCGTTCACCGCAACGGAGGACGGTCATTACGTTGCCAGTCTGTATTGAAAACCATTCGAAGTAAGTCAACGCCCAGATAACACCCAAGGTGGGAATCAGATTGGTTGTCTTTTAGACAGCAAGGCAACTGGGACAGGCTTAGCAAGAGTTGCATCCTGCTTCGCTAAAGCCACAGCGGCATATATCAAATGCACCGGTATTGTGATTAAGAGGTATGCCGCGCCGAAGCGGAGCGCTACGACGTGAAAAGTTGTCAAAATTACGTGGCCCAATCCCAGCATGGCTCAATTACTCCGTTTCCTGACAGTTGCTTCACCAATTGGCTCGGGGTTACTTCAAACGCGGATACCACTGGTTACTAGGGTTCATTTCATCTTTTAGATGTTGGCAGACTGCATAAACTAACGGTCCCACCTGCTCGATCGCGGTCCGTAATTGATCTATGCTCACGCCGAGCTGTTTGGCCCAATGCCTCACCTCGTAAATCTCGTCCACATTTATTCGAATATTCGCTGGCAGGGAATTTGAACGTTGCGTTTTCACATCACCTTTAGATTCTTGCTGAGTGATTCGCGAGTCGGCTCGCGCTTCAGCGTGTTGGAGGGGTAACTCTAAGCACGCCGATACCCACTGTCTGTGCGCCAACGAACGTTGCGGACGGAATGGTTGGCGTACCAGGCCGATCCCGCGGTTACGAGCGGTTGCAAGATAACAAAGGGGCGCTTACCGTGCTGCAGGAGTGGGGGTGTGAGCCAGCGTAACTGACCGAGCATTGGATCGGCGAGCCTCCATCACGCCCAACTTCACCGTGGCTCCAAGAAATGTTGAAAGCCTAAAATTGAGCGCATGGCCGCTCTCGGCCACAAGCAGTCGGTCGCTGTTACGTTTTCGTTGTAGTCGTATTGGGCCACATGCGATCGACAGGAGTGATGGGCTCTGCCGATCGCCATGTTCGCGCGAACGGTATCAGACCGTGTAGTCGATCTGGCTCATATGCTCTTCGCCCATACGATCGCCGTACACGACGAACCTCGACAGCGACGTTTCGATTTCCTGCATATCGCTGGCGCGTCAGTTGGACGCGCTGCGCCCCGAGATTTTCGAGCAGATGCGCCTCGTTACGCGTGCCAGGGATCGGAACGATGTTCGGGCTCTTTGCCAGCAGCCATGCGAGCGCGATTTGCGAAGGCGTCGCGCCTTTCTTGGCCGCATAGCCTTTCAGCCATTCGACGATCGGCATGTTCCTCGGCAGGAACTCGGCCGAGAAGCGCGGGAAGCCAGAGCGGAAATCCGTCTTCGGATCGAACTTGGTGTTCGTGTCGATCTTGCCCGTCAGGAATCCTTCCCGACCGGTGCCCACGGCACGAAGCCGATGCCCAGCTCTTCGCAGGTCGCCAGAACGCCGTTCAATTCCGACATTGCGCGTCCACAGCGAGTATTCGGTCTGGACGGCCGCGACCGGCTGCACGGCATGCGCGCGGCGGATGGTCTTCGCGCTCGGCTCGGAGAGGCCGAAGTGCAGAACCTTGCCCTGCTTGATGAGGTCCTTCACCGTACCGGCGACATCCTCGATCGGCACGGCCGGATCGACGCGGTGCTGATAGTAGAGATCGATGCGATCGGTCCGGAGCCGCTTGAGCGATTCCTCGACGACCTTCCTGATGTGCTCGGGGCGGCTGTTCGAGGCCGATCGTGCCGTCGATGGCGAAGCCGAACTTGGTGGCGATCTTGACCTGGTCGCGGACGGACTGAAGTGCTTCGCCGACCAGCTCTTCGTTCGTGTAAGGGCCGTAGACCTCGGCCGTGTCGAAGAAGGTCACGCCGTTCTCGAAGGCCGCGCGGATCGTTTTGAGGCCCTGTTCCTTGCGGCGCAGGCGGTCCGTAGTTGGCGCTGATGCTCATGCATCCTGCGCCGATCTCCGACACCTGCATCGTTCCAAGTTTCCGCTGTTTCATTTTCGTTTCTCCATTGGGTTTGAGCTTCTTGCTCTCCTGCGCCCGCGTCGATCCGGTCCCGAGCATCGGACCCATGGCCACGGCGGCGCCCAGCAGAGCGGAAGTCTTCAAGAAACGTGCGGCGCCCGATGTCTTCGTGATCGGCTACAGCGTCGACTAGTTGGTCGAACCGTTTCAGCATTTGCTGTCATGGGCTCTCGCCTGTCTTTGCATCAGTTCGTCGGTGAAAACGGTTTCGATTGGTGAGGCAGGTCTCAAACTAGCACTCGCGGACCCATAGGATTAGAGTGCTATAATCGTCTTGGTCTTATAAGTTAGGCTTATTAATGGCGCGGGAGAGCGTGGATGATCTGATCGCCTTTCTGGCGGTTGCGCGGGAGCAGAGCTTCACGCGGGCCGCCGCGCAGCTCGGCGTCTCGCAGCCTGCATTGAGCCAGACGATCCGGACACTCGAGCAACGGCTGGGCGTGCGGCTGCTGACCCGCACGACGCGCAGCGTCTCGACGACCGAAGCGGGCGAACGGCTGCTTAATAGCATCGGTCCGCACTTAGACGGCATCAAGCGCGGATTGGCGTCACTGAGCGAACTCAGGGACAAGCCGACGGGAAACCTCCGCCTCACCTCGGTCGAACACGCGTCCCAGACGATTCTCGCACCCGCGCTCGCGAAGCTACTGCCCGACTATCCAGACATCAGCGTCGAGATCATCAATGACTACGGGCTCACCGACATCGTGGCCGATCGCTTCGATGCGGGCATTCGCCTTGGGCGAGCAGGTTGCGCAGGACATGATCGCCGTGCGCATCGGGCCGGACTTCGAACAGATAGTGGTCGGCGCGCCCTCGTACTTTAAAAAGCGCGGCAAGCCGGAAACGCCGCATGACCTGACCGGCCATCATTGCATCGCGCTTCGCCTGCCGACATCCGGCGGCTTCTGGTCGTGGCCGTTCGCGAAGAACGGGCGCGAGTTGAAGGTGCGTCCCCAAGGACAATTGGCGTTCAACACGATCACGCTCACCTCGATGCCGCCTTGGCGGGGCTGGGGCTAACGTATCTGCCCGAGGATGTGGTGAAACACCACCTGGCGAAAGGTCATCTGGGGCGAGTGCTCGCCGATTGGTCTGCGCCAATGTCGGGTTATCATCTGTATTACCCGAGTCGCCGCCAACAGACTCCGGCATTTTCCCTGCTTGTCAATGCGCTGCGCTATCGGGGCTAATGAGAAATGAGGCAATTCCGGCACAATCCACAAACGGGCGAACCAACACCGTTCTTTGGATGCGCCTCCCCGTGTCCGCGGGGTGTGAACGTCCGCTTTGGAGCAAGCGGACTGGCCGGTATGGGTCGATATCTGCCGGTCGAGTTTCCGAAGGCAGCCCTACGCACGGTAGCATGCAATCTGCCGCATTTTCCTGGCACCGCTGGCTCATTCTGATCCACTCAGAGTCGCGATCGCCCGATCCGGTGCAGTTTGAACTGAGTGAAACGCCATGAAACATCCTGCACGCACCTAACGCTGCTGCATCGTATTCGTGCGACGCACGCTCACAACTGCAACGCGATGAGATATGATCAGCAAACAAGGCGGTGCGTTTCCGAGCCGCTAGGAAATATTCGGTGCAAGATTATCCTCCTACACGATTGCTTGACGATGATGAATTGGAAATATGTCTCGTAAAGAACCCGGTTTCGCAGAACGCCTGCAAACGGCGGTCAAGGCGAAGCAAGCACAGTTGGAAAAGATCCGCGCAACGGCGCTAGCTAACGAAGCACAGTCTACCGAGCGGCAGGCCGCACGGGTGGAAACCGCAGCAGCGCGCCAAATCCGCACGGCCGAACGCAAATCCGCGAACCGGGTCATCGCCGAACAAAGAGCCGCACAACTCGCGGCGGACAAGGTCACGCAGGCACGCGCGGTCACGGAAGAAAAGGCACGCAAGGAAGCCGAGCGCGTTGCCGAATTGGAAGCCGCCGCAGCGCTCAAAAGGGAGCAGAAGGCCGCGCGCGATTCCAAATATACCGCGCGCAAGGCGCGGCAGAAATAACCACCGTTGAACGGTTGTCCCCAACCTACGCATTTCAAGTCTCGGTGAGCGATACCGTCTCAGTCATAGTCAGCCATCATCTCGGGAAGGTGGAGGCTGTCCGTCGCCTTAAAGAGGGGCTGTCCCGCGCCAATGGTCACTTGGGAGGGACGATCGCGACGGAGCAGGAGACTTGGCGAGGAGATACAGTGCGCTTCCGCATACTCGCGCTAGGCCAAACCGCCTCGGCGAGCATTGAAGTGCTGGATGAGGCGCTGCGCATTGAAGTGTCGCTGCCTAAGCTTCTGGCGAAAGCAGCGAAAGTCCTTCTGCCAATCTTGCGCAAGGAAGCGACGCGGCTGTTGGAGAAGAAATAGAACGTTCCCAGGATCGGGAATTGCGGCGCGCGGTTTTACCAGTCGCCCTTTTGTGCTTTTTCCCGCTGGTGTAGAACGCTTGTCGTCCGCCAAATTTCGCGCTCCGATACCCTCGAAACGCCATGAAATGTCCTGCACGCACCTGGCACCGCTAATTCAAAACCGCGCGCCAAGCCCCGAATTACTCCGAATCTCCGGAGCCAGGAAGCGGGGTGACAATCCAGCGTTTGGATGTACCTACGACTTGCGTACGAGGCCGTGGCGAGCTTGGGCGCGAGGGCCGGGTACGGGGGTACCCGGAACGGTGGGACGAGGCTGACGTGGCTTGCATGATGCCTACTTCAGTTTCGACAGGTCATACTTTCGCTTTGCCAAATATGCCTCTGCGGATCGACGCAGTTCCTGACGACGCTTGTCGCGGGCCGAATGCTTTCGCAATGCCAATGCGTTAGGACATCTGGTCGTCGTTCGGGGCCGTCGCGGCCTTGGGCGTGAATTAATCTCCGACGTATATTTCCTGTAATCCGCTACCCGTTCTGGTGTCCACTCCTTCAGTCCAAGCGGATATTTATCTCGATACCATGATTGAAGTGCCATGTTGCCTCCGTAATTTCGTTTAAGAATTTGTAAATCGCACTGGGAAAGTGGCGGATAGTGGCGGATTTTGATGTTTTTCGTATAAGTCCATATGAAAGATAAAACCTAAGAGACTTTACGTATTTCTGACTAAATCCGTCACATCCGTCACTATCGCTTATTGGCCTATGCCATCGACTTCACTCCAAGACCGATGTACAGCTGACCCGTGGCAGTCTTCTTTCTAGCAAATCTCTCCTTCAATCGGCGTCCAAACGCATTGCTGGTCATTACCATGAAGCCATTGGTCCGGGCCCACTCGGCATAACTACCGTACGCCGTCATTGCTCCAACCGTCTTGTCAGCACCGAGAGCGCACTTTGCCTCGAGCCACTGGCCCAATACGTCCATATCCGATCGATACTCAGCGACAGCGTCTGTTACGAGCTTGGGTGCACTCAGCCGCTGTCGCTGCCAATCGAGGCATCCAGCCAAAGCCCAGTTCAGAATGCCAGGAAGTTCTGCCCGCAATGTTTCCGCCAGTTTCGGATCGCGCTGTATCCAATGGGATCGTTACCGTAAACGGAACCAAATGGAGCCGGCGCCAAATGCCAGTGTCGTCGCCGCGGATGACCGGCTGGTGATTGCCGGCGATGATGATCTTGAACTCGGGTGTGAATTCAAAATATTCGGCGTAGAGGAACCTGGCCGAGATCGCGTCACCGCCCGTCATCTCCTTGATGAACGATTCGCTGAGCCTTGAGCCTTCTTCAACTTCATTGCTCAAGACGGACCGGACGCCGACCAGCCGCGCGATATCGTTGGTCGAGTTCCGTCCGTTCTTTTTGACCATCAACGTGTCCGACGGTGTCTGCTTGCAGTAATCATCGCCGAGCACGTCCTTCAACACGTTCAGAAATGTGCTCTTGCCGTTCGCGCCGCCGCCATAGAAGAAAAACAGGCATTGCTCGTCGGTAAGCCCGGTCAGGCAATAACCCATGACGCGTTGGAGATAGGCGATGAGTTCCTCGTTGCCGTTCATTGCGTCTCGAACAAAGGATTCAAACCTAGGGCACTGGGCATTGGGGTCAAACTGCACCGGAGATTGCTTCGTGATCAGGTCTTCGGGCTTGGCGAGTCGTAACTGGCCAGTTCGGAGGTCCAGAACGCCGTTCGCGACACTCAGGAGCATTGGGTCTGCATCGAGCTGGGATGCCTTAACAACCAACGACGGGATGCTCGTCGCAAGGTTAATCATCGCTTTGAGACGTTCGGCTTGCTGACTCTTGCCCGAGTGTTTGGCGATGCTGATCCTGAGTTTCTCGTCGGTTATCGCGACGCCTTCCTCATATATGCGGCGCGCAGTTTCCTTGCCGAGCTCCATAATTAGGTTGGAATCGTCTTTAACCCATCGCGTGCCGTCCCACAGCAGCCATTTTCTCCACGTCGGAACATATCGGATACGATCGTTCCAGCTTTGCTCAAACCGCTCCGCGTTCGCCGTGTCGGTCAGCGTCGCCGCAACGTCAACGTTGGGCTGAGCTTCATAACGCGATACGCTGGCCGCGATACGATCGACCTCCTCAGCCGGTAGCGGTGGATTACATATCACCTGATTCTGGGTCAATAAAATGCTACGGATGAGCTCAACGTCAAGGCCACGACGACGCAGCGCGCCGGCCAGGCTCGTAAGTGCAGCGTTACGACCTCCCTCAGCGACGATGTCGTTGCTTTGAGTATTCGACGACTCCAATATCGCTTGATTCTTGCCGAATTCTTTCCTTACCTTCAAACCCATCGCAGCAATGAACTCTCCATATGGATACTTCTTCGCAACCGGCATACGTTCAACTGCTTCCATTACTGTTTCCCCTTCATTTCGTGGATGTCCACGATCCGCGTCATAAACGGATCCTGTTTTTGATGAATAAATCCCGGTAAGCGCATGACGCGGCATAGGTCGTTTACTGCCGGATCGCCGCCGAACCTCTCAGCCAGTGCGAGTTGCATTGCCTTGAACTGACCTAACGGACAATCGTCCAAGCGCCAATACGCATGCCAGCGGTTCGGGCTACTCTCAACTACAATCGAAGGCTGAACTTTCGCTTCGATAACTGGATCGACGGGGCTTCCGTCAAGATCTACGAAGGCGGAGCGCACGCGAATTACGTTTTTGATCGCCCGGCAGGTTTTGTTGCCGGGGCGTGTCACGCCGTCGCCCTCATTGACCATGACGAATATGCCGGCGCCAAGAATATTTAGGCTGACTAGTGCATCTGCATGTTCATCGAAGCTGCCGTGAAGGACGCGATTGAGTCTCCAGCCATCCGACGCGCCTTTCCTATCTGCAATCGTCTGGAATGTGAACTGCCCGCTTGGATCGAGAAGATCCAGGAATTGCCTTGCAGTTGCGAGATCGGGCTCAAGCACCGGCGGTGTTGTATCGTGCCCGGCCATGATTGTCGCGTTATCCTGCGGCTGCCTATTGTCCTCCGCGTGCGATTCTTTCCTGCCGACACCGCGTCGGCGTGTTTTCAAGCCACAGCGCTTTTTGTCGAGCAGCCGGTCACATTCTTTGCTACTCCGTTGCGGGAGTTCTGATGCAGCCTGTGTTTTGCCCTGCTCATGTGCTGCTGGTAGGGCGGATTGCGCTGACATTGCAATCGTTCTGTTCATTGCTTTCCTCCATTATGGTTTTTGTCCACTCAAAAAATGCCGCTTCGTCGATCAGGACGCGTGCGCCCGCAGCGACGAACGACGCGGTCGAAGCCATTCGTCTTCTCGTGAAAAATCAGATGCCGCAGGCCGCCGATCGGTGGCCACGGGTGGTATTTCTGCCAGTCCTTGACTGGGATGAGTCGTGTAGTCAGATTCCATAGCTTCCTCCTTAGGTTAGTTATTTTGATTGAATTGCCGTATTGCGGTGCCGCTGGGTGGCCCGCGCGCCCACCGATGACCGCCGGATTTATCGGATGGGGTCATTTACGCAGTCTCCAAAAAGATCTGCGTTCATGGTCGCAACGAGCTTTGCGCTGTGCGGATTCGGACAGATGCGAGTAGCGCTTGACCATCTGCAGCGTGCGGTGCCCGAGAACTTCGGCGAGCTGTCCCAGCGATGCGCCGGACTCGAGCAACAGGGACGACGCGCAGTGCCTGAGATCGTGGAATCGGAAGTCCGTGATGCCGGCGCGCGTCAGTGCGTTATCCCATGCCTTGCGGATTTCGGTGGGCCTGTCCGGCCGTCGACCCGGGAAAAGCAGGGCGTCGGCTTTGCCGGGCTGTATTCAGCCGTTCGGTAAGTGCGGTGAGGGCAGGGCCTGCAAGCGTCACGGCGCGCTGGTCGCCGTTTTTGGTGTGGTTCAGAATCAGGCGCTGCTTGTCGAGGTCGATCTGGTTGCGTTTGAGGCGTCAGGATTTCGCCCAGGCGCATGCCGGTGGAGACGGCGAGTAGAGCGATCAGATACAGATGGGGATTCTTGGAGGTCTTGCAGGCGGCGAGAAGGGTATTGGATTTCCGCCTTGGAGAGGGTGCGGGTGCGGCCGCGTGGCTCTTTGGGCTTGCGGACCTTGCGCATTGGACTGTCATCGAGCCACTCCCAGTCCTTGACCGCGGTGGAGAGCGCGTGCGAGAGCGCCGCGAGATAACGAACGACCGTGCCGGGCGAGGTCGATCTTGCCTGGACGAAACTCGTGCGCGAGCAGTTTGTCGCGGCATTTCCCGATCTCGGGTGCCGTGAGATCGGCGAGCGACAGGTGCCCGAGTTCGCGCTTCCACCAGTCGAGCTGATACGTCTGGGTCTGGGCGTGGGGTGGTTTGGTTGGGCAGGATCTCGGCGACGTATTTGTCGATGAGTTCGCGAACCGTATGCTTCTTCGCGGCGGCAGTTCTTGAAGTAGCGGCCTTCGCGAATGGCCGCTTCGGTGGCCTGCGCCCACCGTTTGGCGTCGGTGAGTCGAGGGAAGGTTGCAGTTTGAGGTGGGATGCCCGCTTAGACGGACTCTTACCCGATAGACCGGCTTGCCGCCGGGCACTGGTCGAACTTCGATGGTTGGCATGAACGTGCTCCATAAAGCAGATCCCACGTCTTGCGACGTGCAAACAACCGGCCGAAAACCGGTTCGTAAAAGGACCAGTCTTGCGACCAGCCCTTCGGTCTGCTTCACAGTGGGACGGGATTTGATCCTGCCCGTGCTTCGGTTGCATCCAGATCAGGTATGGGATGCGACCCACTCGGCAGGTCTCTCGTGGAAATAATTCCTGAGGAGCTTTTCCAGGAAACAGATCGGTGATTTGATACCCGCGTAGCCCGGTCTCTTGGTCATACTTCGATACCCCTTCATATTGATACGCCAAATCGACCATTTGTTCAGCGTTTTCTACTGACAAGACGCTAAGTACCTGTTACAAAATCGATGCATATCAACTATCAGTATAGCTACGGAATGCCGCATTCGTACAGCACAACTTTCCGGTCGATTCGCGATTCGAGCTGGTGCGAGATTTCCGGCGGGGGACATCTGCAGGATGACACAGGCCGAAGAGACTAAAAGTGTCCCACCAGTGTCCCATGCGACTATTCCGACAAGTTACCCGTTACGTAACTTGTTGAGAGATTTGGCTCCCCGACCTGGGCTCGAACCAGGGACACACGGATTAACAGTCCGTTGCTCTACCAACTGAGCTATCGGGGAATATGCGAAAGGCGCGCAATTATACCGGAGCGCGGCGCCCCGGCCAACTTCGATCTACACGAGGACGTTCGCGACGGCCTTCGACACGTAGTCGATATTTTTCGTGTTCAGCGCGGCCACGCAGATGCGGCCGCTCTCGATTGCGTAGATTCCGTATTCAGAGCGCAGGCGCAGGACCTGCTCTTTGGTGAGGCCTGAATACGAAAACATGCCGCGCTGCTCCATGATGAAACTGAAGTCGAAATCGGCGCGCAGCGCGCGAACTTTTTCCACGAACTGACGGCGCATGGTCTTGATGCGGTCGCGCATCTGGCCCAGCTCGACGTCCCACAGCTTTGCGCAGCTCAGGCGTCGTCAGCACGGTGGCCACGGTCTGCCCGCCGAACAGCGGCGGATTCGAGTAATTCGTGCGAATCACGCGCTTGACCTGGCTCAGTACGCGCGCTGACTCATCAGCGCTGCCGGTCGCAATGCTGAGCGCGCCGACGCGTTCGCCGTAGAGCGACAATGATTTCGAGAACGAGCTCGATACGACCGTGATAGGGCAGGCCTGCGCAAAGCGGCGCACCGCGGCGGCATCGGCGTCGAGTCCTTCGGCAAATCCCTGATACGCAATATCGAGGAACGGCACGAGCGTGCGCGCGTTCACGACTTCGATGACGCGCTCCCACTGCGCTGGCGTCAAGTCGGCGCCGGTCGGATTGTGGCAGCATGCGTGCAGCACAACGATGGAGCCGGACGGCAGCTGCTGCAGCGCGCCCATCATCGCGTCGAAATTGACGCCGTGCGTCGCTTCGTCGTAATAGGGGTACGTATTGACCTTGAAGCCGGCGTATTCGAACAGCGCGCGATGGTTTTCCCAGCTGGGGTCGCTGATCCAGACCTGGGCGTTCGGATCGATCCGGCGCAGCAAATCGGCGCCGAGCTTGAGCCCGCCGGTGCCGCCCAGCGCTTGAACAGTGACCGCGCGTCCCGCGCGTATCGTTTCGCTGTCCGCACCAAAGAGCTCCGCCTGCACCGCTTTGTCGTACATCGGCAACCCGTCGATGGGCAGATAGCTGTGCGGCGCGGCGGTAGCGGCGATTTTCACCTCGGCCCGGCGCACGCATTCCAGAATCGGCACCTTGCCGTTGTCGTCGACGTAGACACCGACGCCCAGATTGACTTTGGCGGGATTGGTATCCGCCACGAAAGCTTCGGTTACGCCCAGGATAGGGTCGCGGGGTGCCATTTCGACGGCGGCAAGCAGGGGTGCGGTCATGGTTAAAAGTCGGTTAAGTTGAAAAATTCGGCGAGCACAACGCTCGCGACGCGTAGTTTACCTGCTTGACGGTAATCCTGTCGTGCCAAAGCGACAGGACGCCTATAAGTGTGGCTTGCAATCGGCTCATCGTGGGACAATATACGGTTCAGTTTCGTTTTCCGACCCTACATGGACCAAATCACGCCCAAGACCCAACCCGCCGCGATCGCGCCGCAGGTCATCACGTTCCCCGGCAGCCTGTACCGGCTGCATCAGACGTTCGAGCCTGCCGGCGACCAGCCCGAGGCCATCGCGGCGCTGACGGAAGGCGTCGAGAACGGGCTCTCGTTCCAGACGCTGCTGGGCGTAACCGGCTCGGGCAAGACCTACACGATGGCGAACGTGATCGCGCGCATGGGCTGTCCGGCGCTGATCATGGCGCCCAACAAGACGCTCGCCGCGCAGCTCTATTCCGAGATGCGCGAATTCTTTCCCGAGAACGCGGTCGAGTACTTCGTCTCGTACTACGATTACTACCAGCCCGAAGCGTACGTGCCGTCGCGCGACCTGTTCATCGAGAAGGATTCGAGCATCAACGAGCACATCGAGCAGATGCGGCTGTCGGCGACCAAGGCGCTGCTCGAGCGGCGCGACACCATCATCGTCGGCACGGTGTCGGCGATTTACGGTATCGGCGACCCGTCCGATTACCACAGCATGATTCTGCATTTGCGCGAGAACGAGAAAATCTCGCAGCGCGACGCGATCAAGCGCCTGACCGAAATGCAGTACGAGCGTAACGACGTCGAATTCAAGCGCGGCGTTTTCCGCGTGCGCGGCGACGTGATCGACATCTTCCCCGCGGAGAACTCCGAGACCGCGATCCGCGTCGAGCCTGTTCGACGACGAGGTCGAGAACCTGTCGGTGTTCGATCCGCTGACGGGACATATCCTGCAGCGCGTGTCGCGCTTTACGGTGTATCCGTCGAGCCACTACGTGACGCCGCGGGCTACCACCTTGCGCGCGATCGAGGCGATCAAGGAGGAGCTGCGCGAGCGCATCGAGTATTTCCAGCGCGAAAACCGCCTGGTCGAATGCCAGCGCATCGAGCAGCGCACGCGCTTCGATCTCGAAATGATGGCGGAAATGGGATTCTGCAAAGGCATCGAGAACTACTCGCGCCACCTGTCGGGGCGCCAGGCCGGCGAGCCGCCGCCTACGCTGATCGACTATCTGCCGCCGGATTCGCTGATGTTCATCGACGAAAGCCACGTGACCATTCCGCAGGTCGGCGGCATGTACAAGGGCGATCGCGCGCGCAAGGAAAACCTCGTCAATTACGGGTTTCGCCTGCCGTCGGCGCTCGACAACCGGCCGCTGCGGTTCGACGAATTCGAGGGACTGATGAAGCGCACGGTGTTCGTGTCGGCAACGCCGGCGGAATACGAGCGCACGCACCAGGCCCAGGTCGTCGAGCAGGTGGTGCGGCCGACGGGTCTCGTCGATCCGCAGATCGAAGTGCGCCCGGCCGCGACGCAGGTCGACGACTTGTTGTCGGAGATCAGCGAGCGCGTGAAGGTCAACGAGCGCGTGCTGGTCACCACGTTGACCAAGCGGATGGCCGAAGATCTGACGGATTACCTGGGCGAGCACGGCGTCAAAGTGCGCTACCTGCATTCGGACATCGACACGGTCGAGCGCGTCGAAATCATCCGCGACCTGCGGCTCGGCGAATTCGACGTGCTGGTCGGCATCAACCTGCTGCGCGAAGGACTCGACATGCCGGAAGTCTCGCTGGTCGCGATCCTGGATGCGGACAAAGAGGGTTTCCTGCGCTCCGAACGCTCGCTGATCCAGACCATAGGCCGCGCGGCCCGCCATATCAACGGCAAGGCCATCCTCTATGCGGACCGGGTCACCGACTCGATGACGCGCGCGATCGGCGAAACCGACCGCCGCCGCAACAAGCAGATCGCGCACAACCTGAAAATGGGCATCACGCCGATAGGCATCGTCAAGACAGTGCGCGACATGATCGACGGCGTCTACGATGCGCAGGAAGCGCAGACTCAACGCAGGGCCGCGCAAAGCGAGGCGGCCTACCAGGCGATGAGCGAGAAGGAGCTAACCCGCGAGATCAAGCGCGTCGAGCGGGAGATGCTCGACGCTGCGAAGAACCTCGAGTTCGAGCGCGCCGCGCAGCTGCGCGACAGCTTGAAGAAGCTCAAGCAGCGCTTGTTCATCGACGCCGCGGCGTAACTCGGCGTCGCGCCGCACGGCAGTACTGCGTTCCTCAGACCTCGCTACGCTTCAGCGTAGTGCGTAGATTTTTCCGCGCACCAAAACGGGTCGTTCACGCCAACGGCTTTAGCGCGCGGTAAGCATTAATCTCATACGTTTCATGCCGTTGTTGCCTCCCGGCGCACTGGCATTCGAATTGCTTCGCTATGCAAAGCGCATAGAAGCAGATCGTTGCGCCCACCCGTTCATCGACCAGGAGAGCGTAATGAGTAACCGCGATTGGCGTCGCCGCCCGAATTCCCTAAGTCCCGTTTCACCGGCAGGCGAACGCACTGCGGCCGTGAACGTCAATCGCCGCAAAGTTATCGGCGCCACCGCGGCCGCATCGGCGCTGGCACTCGCGGGCGCGCCCGCCTTGGTGCGCGCGCAGAGCGGACCAAAGATACGTATTGGGTACTGGCCGATTGCGGCCGGCCTGCCGTTTTACACCGCGATTGAAAAGGGCTATTTCAAGGAAGCAGGACTCGATGTCGAGGGGCTCAAATTCGCCGGTGCACAGCAGGTGATGGAGGCCGTGCTGTCCGGCCGCGCAGACGGCAGCGCGAATGGCACGGGCTCGGCCAATCTTGCCATCGGCGAGCTGGCGCAGCCCGGTACATTCAAGATCATCGCGACTAACCCGAGCAACGCCAAGAACGTGCTCGATGAATTCATCGTTGCCAAGGACAGTTCATACAAGGCGATGGGCGACCTGAAGGGCAAGCGCATCGCATCCGGGCCCGGCATCCAGAACGTAACGCTGTGCAAGCAGGTGCTCGAGAAGGCCGGCGCGACGGGCGCCACAGTTCTCGAATTGCCGATCGGCCAGCATGTCGCGGCGATCGTCGCAGGCCAGGCCGACGCCTGCTACACCCTCGAGCCGACGGGAACCGTGGGTCGCATGAACGGCACCACTCGCGTGCTGGAGGCCGGCGTGATCGCGAAATATATTTTGGGCGATCCGCTGGCGCCGTGGCACGGCGGCTCGGCGTCGCTTTCTTCGGCGTTTATCAGCAAATATCCGGCCGAGACCAAGAAGTACATTGCGGCTTACGCCAAGGGCATCGAGTTCGTGCGCACCAAGCCCGCCGAAGCGCGCCAGTACATGAAAGGCTACACCGCGATCGAAGGTCCGCTGACGACCGAAGTGCCGCTGGCCGCTTACATGCTGCACAGCGAATTCACCAAGTCGGATATCGCGTATTTTCAGAAATTTTTCGACCTGTTCTTCGACAAGGGCATCTTCAGCTCGCGCCTGATGGTCGAACCGATGCTCTACAAAGGATAGGCCGATGCCCGATACCGCATCCGCACCTGCCGCCACCTGGGCCGGCGCCACGGAGGCAGCGCCGCGCGCCGTGCCGCAGAAATTCCCATGGGCACGCCTGCTGCCCGTGCTGGGGCCGCTGCTGCTGTTTGTGCTGTGGGATGCGGTGGTGCGGTTCGGTCTCATCAAGCCGATCCTGCTGCCGACGCCGTTCGACACGCTGATCGCGCTGGTGACCGGGCTGGCCGGCGGGCCACTGCTGCTGGATTTCGCGGTAACGGTGAAGCGTACGCTGGAAGCATTCCTGATCGCCGCCGCGGTCGGCGTGCCGCTGGGCGTGCTGCTGGGCAGCAACGAGCGCGCCTATCGCAGCGTCGAATTCCTGATCGACTTTTTCCGCTCGACGCCGTCGTCCGCGCTGATTCCGCTGTTCCTGCTGATATTCGGCGTGTCCGACATCAACAAGGTCGCAATTGCCGCCTTCGGCGCGCTGCTGATCGTTCTGTTCAACAGCGCCTATGGCGTAATGAATGCGCGCAAGCAGCGCATCATGGCCGCCAAGGTCATGGGGGCATCGCGCTGGCAGATTTTCAAGGACGTGCTCATCTGGGAGAGCCTGCAGCCGACTTTCGTCGGCCTGCGCTCGGCTGTATCGATGGCTCTGGTGATCGTCATCGTCGCCGAGATGTTTATCGGCTCGGACAACGGCCTCGGCCACCGCATCATCGATGCACAGCAGGTATTAAACGTGAAGAGCATGTATTCCGCGATACTCGCGGCCGGCATCCTCGGTTACACGCTCAACATTCTCTTTCTCATCATCGAGCGCCGCGTCGTCCACTGGAGCGGGAGATAGGCCATGCGTGTCGCCAATGCGCCGGCAGTCGCCGATGTTCCCGTGCCGCCATTCCAGCCCGGGCCGGCAGGCACCCACATCACGATCCGCGGCCTCACCAAGTATTTCGCCGGCTGGCCGTTGTACGAGAATTTCGACCTCAACATTCCGAAGCACAAGATCGTGTCCGTGTTCGGGCCCAACGGCTGCGGGAAATCAACGCTGATCAACATGATCGCCGGGCTCGTCCCGATCGATTCCGGCGAAATCCTGTTCGACGGAAAATCGCTCGCGGATACGAAGATCGGCTACGTATTTCAGAACTATCGCGAAGCGATGTTCCCGTGGCTGCGGACGATCGACAATATCGCCTATCCGCTGAAGCTCGAAGGCCGGTCCAAGGTTGAACTGGACCGGCGGGTTGCTGAACTCGTCGCTTCCTTCGACGTCAAGTTCGACTTGAACCGCTATCCGTATGAATTATCGGGCGGCCAGCAGCAGACCGCTTCCATCATGCGCGCACTGGCGCCCGGGCCGGAAGTGCTGTTTCTCGACGAGCCATTTTCCGCGCTGGATTTCGAGATGACGCTGTTCATTCGCGAAAAGCTGCAGGAAGTCTTCATGCAGACGGGCACCACGATGATGCTGGTGTCGCACGATCTCGAAGAAGCGGTGTACCTCGCCGACCAGGTCCTGCTGCTCACCAAGCGTCCAACCCGCATTGCGGAGATTCTCAGCTACGACGATCAGCGTCCGCGCACGGTGGCCACGCTGTCGGAAGCGAGCTTCATCAGCACCAAGAAGCGCAGTCTCGAAATCTTCCAGCGCGAAGTCAGGCGCTAGCTGCCGGCGAGCAAACTCACGTGGGCGGCCGCGATGCGCCAGCCGTCGCTCGTGCGTATCCAGCTATGGCTTTGCCGCCCCGATTTTCCGCCGCGTTCGAATTCGCAATTGGCGGTCGCGAAGTCGGTTCCATACGTCGTGATCACGACCTTCACCAGCTTTCGAGCCAGTCCCGCAGGTGAGCGCGCGCCGCGAAACTGCGCGATTTCGTCGTGGCCGTACAGATTCTCGGTCGCGCCATAGCGCAAGGTGAGCGGGCTTTTCCAGAACAGTTCGTCGAGCACGGCGACGTCGTTCGTCACGAGCGCCTGTTCGTAGCGATTAAAGGCCGCGGTGACTTCTATCACGACGCGGGGCAGGTTGACGGCAAACGCCGGCGTTTCGATAGTCATAACGCGGCGATCGGCGCCTGGGCGACGCCCGCGGCTTCGAGCGCCGCTGCAATGCGCAGGCAAATGTCCTCGCGCCACGGTGCGGCGATCACCTGAATTCCAATCGGCAGGCGGCCGGCGCGGTAGATGGGCACAGCCGCGACCGGCAGCCCGATGAATGAGATCGGTTGCGTGAAAATTCCCAGGTTAGGCCGGACCGGCATCGTTTCCCCCGCGATAGTGACAGTTTCTGCGCCTATCAGCGTGGCGCTGACCGGTGTCGACGGCGCGATTATAACGTCCACGTCCCTGAATAATTCGGCGACTCGCTGCGCGTACCAGCGGCGCAGGCGCTGGGCTTGCAGGTACCACGTCGCGGGAACGAGCGCTCCTGCCAAAAAACGGTCGCGCGACAAGGGCTCGAAATCCTGCGCACGCTGCTGCAGATTCGTGAAATGAAGGTTGGCGCCCTCAGAGGCGGTAATTATGTAGGCAGCTGAGCGGGCGCGCGCGGTTTCGGGCAATACGACTTTGCGTGTGGCGCCCAAAACGCGGGCGGCAGTTTGGACCGCCTCCAATGCTTCATCGCTCGCACGCGACTCGAAGTAATCCCCGGCCGTCGCCACGCGCAATCCGGCGCCGCCCCGATCGAGTTCCGCGCAACAAAGTTCGGCGGGACGCGCAGCGCATGCGGGGTCGCCAGCGTCGGCGCCTTGCATTGCATCGTAAGCGGACGCGAGATCGCGGGTCGATCGCGCAAACGGGCCGAGATGGTCGAGACTCGCGACGAACGGAAAGGTGCCGGTGCGCGGCAGGCGGCCGAACGTGGGCTTGAGCCCGAACACGCCGCATAGCGAGGAGGGCACGCGAATCGAGCCGTTGGTATCGGAGCCCAGCGTCAATGGAACCAGGCCGGCCGCCACCGCAGCTGCCGATCCACCCGACGATCCGCCCGCAATGCGATCGAGCGCATGCGGATTGCGCGTCGCGCCGTAATGCGTATTCTCGGTGGTGAATCCGTACGCGTACTCGTCCATGTTCAACGTGCCGACGAGCACTGCGCCGGCGGCTTTGAGCCGCTGGATCAAGACGGCATCGTGCGTTCGCGGGTGCGCGTTCGGCGTTGATGCGGGACCCGGCGAGCGTGGGCAGCCCGGTCACGTCGAAGAGATTCTTGACCGCATAGGGCACGCCGGCGAGCGGACCGGAAGCGCGACCCGCGGCGCGCGCGGCATCGACGCCTGCCGGCTTCCGTCAATGCACGTTCGGCCGTAACCGCGGTGAAACAATTCACCCCGGAATCGAGCGTCTCGATGCGCGCCAGCGCCGCACGGACGACTTCGGTGGCGCTGACCGCGCCGCTGCGAACCGCGGCGGCTACCGCGGTCAATCCTGCGTCGGCGCCGGGCATGGCGTAAAAATCGCCGCGGGTTCGATCGTGTCGTCGAGCGGAAGTCCGGCGACCGAATCCGCCATGCCGGCAATCATTTGGAAGTAGCGGACGACACCGGGAACGTGCGACGGCGCGAGTTCGAGACCAATGCCGTGCGCGGCGCGCGCGACATATTCATCGTCGATTGATTTGGGATCCATGTACTGGCGCTGTACTCGGTCAAGCGGACGTTAAAGCGCGAGGCACGCCCGCACGTTTTCGCTGTCCATGTTTTTGCCCAGCCCCTGCTTGATTATTTCGCCGCGCGACATGACGAGATAGTGGTCGGCGAGCGACTTGGCGAAATCGTAGTATTGCTCGACCAGCAGCACGGCCATCTCGCCGCCCTTGGTGAGCGCGGATATCACGTTGCCGATGTCCTTGATGATCGACGGCTGGATGCCTTCGGTCGGCTCGTCGAGAATCAGGATTTTCGGGTCGGCGGCGAGCGCGCGGCCGATCGCGAGCTGCTGCTGCTGCCCGCCGGAGAGATCACCGCCGCGCCGGTGCAGCATGTCCTTCAAGACGGGAAACATCTCGAAGATGCGCGCGGGAATTTTCGAGCTGCCCGCTTTCGGTGCGAGGCCCATCAGCAGATTTTCCTCGACCGTCAGCCGCGGAAAAATTTCGCGTCCCTGCGGCACGTAACCGATGCCCAGTCGCGCGCGCTCGTAAGGCGGCATGGACGTGATGTCCTTGCCGTCGAAGGTGAGGGCGCCCGAGCGGGTCGGCACCACGCCGACCAGGCATTTCAACAATGTCGTTTTGCCGACGCCATTGCGTCCCAGGATGGTCGTGCACGCGCCCTTGGGCACTTCGAAGCTCAGGTCGCGCAGAATATGGCTGCCGCCGTAATACTGGTTGAGTCCGGAGATCGTTAACATGGTCAACGTCCCAGATAGACTTCGATGACGCGTTGATCGTTCTGCACCGTATCCATCGAGCCTTCCGCCAGCACGCTGCCTTCGTGCAGCACGGTGACCTTGCGCGCGATGCGTGTCACGAAATCCATGTCGTGCTCGACCACCACGAGCGAATGCTGGCCGGCGAGCGTATTGCACAGCTCGGCCGTGCGCTCGGTTTCTTCGTCGGTCATGCCGGCGACCGGCTCGTCGAGCAGCAGCAACTGCGGCTCCTGCATCAGCAGCATGCCGATCTCGAGCCATTGCTTCTGGCCGTGCGAGAGCAGTCCTGCCGGACGGTCGGCGGATTCGTCGAGATGAATCATCGCCAGCGTCGCCGCAATCTTGTCGCGCTGTGCCGAATCGAGCTCTGCCGTGAGGCTGTGCCGCACGCGCTTGTCGACTTTCATTGCGAGCTCGAGATTTTCGAACACCGAGTGCGCTTCGAACACCGTCGGCTTCTGGAATTTGCGGCCGATGCCGGCATGCGCGATTTCCGCTTCCGACAAGCGCGACAGGTCGATGTTCTGCCCGAAGAACGCGGTGCCGGTGTCGGCGCGGGTCTTGCCGGTGATCACGTCCATCATCGTGGTCTTGCCGGCGCCGTTGGGGCCGATGATGCAGCGCAGCTCGCCGGTCTCGATCATCAGGCTCAGGTTGTTGAGCGCCTTGAAGCCGTCGAAACTGACCGAGATGTCTTCGAGATAGAGAATCGCGCCGTGCGCGAGGTCGACCGCGCCGGGTTCGATGACGCGGCCCTGCGAAGCCTGCGGATCGTCGTGGGATTCGAGCGGGACGGCGGCCATGTTCATGCGCGGCGCGCCTTGATCTGATCGACGAAGGCCCATCACGCCTTTGGGCATGAAGAGCGTCACGGCGATAAAGAGCAGGCCGAGGAAAAAGAGCCAGTACTCGGGAAACGCGACCGTGAACCAGCTTTTCGCGCCGTTCACGATACCCGCGCCGAGCAGCGCGCCGACCAGCGTGCCGCGCCCGCCGACCGCAACCCAGATTGCGATTTCAATCGAGTTGGCGGGCGACATCTCGCTCGGGTTGATGATGCCGACCTGCGGCACGTACAGCGCGCCGGCGATGCCGCAAATCACCGCCGACAGCGTCCAGATGAAGAGCTTGTACCAGAGCGGGTTGTAGCCCGAGAACATCACGCGGCTCTCGGCATCGCGAATGGCGGTCAGCACGCGGCCGAACTTGGATTGCACGAGGTAGCGCGCGAGCAGCAGGGTGGCGATCAGCGTCGAGCCGGTGATCACGAACAACGCCATGCGCGTTTCGGACGTCGCGATCGGAAAGTCGAGGATGCGCTTGAAGTCGGTGAAGCCGTTGTTGCCGCCGAAGCCGGTGTCGTTGCGGAAGAACAGCAGCATGAACGCAAACGTCAGCGCCTGCGTGATGATCGAGAAGTAAACGCCCTTGATGCGCGAGCGGAACGCGAAGAAACCGAATGCGAATGCGAGCAGGCCCGGCACCAGCACGACAAGCAACGCGCAATACCAGAAGCTCGACGTGCCTGCCCAGTACCACGGGTACGCTTTCCAGTCGAGAAAGACCATGAAGTCGGGCAGCGGGCTGTGATAGACGCCGTCGAGCCCGATCGAGCGCATCAGGTACATGCCCATCGCGTAGCCGCCGAGCGCGAAGAAGAGGCCGTGGCCGAGACTCAGGATGCCGGTGTAGCCCCAGATCAGGTCCATCGCGAGCGCGACCATCGCATAGCACATGATTTTGCCGGCGAGCGCGACGAAATAATCCGAGAGATAGAAGACGCTGTCTTTCGGCACGACGAGGTTCAGCAGCGGGAACACCACCAGCACGACGACCATGAACGCAAAGATCGCCGCCCAGCCTTTGGCGCCGTACAAGCGGGTAATTTTGTGCGAGAGGCTCATGTCAGGATTCCGTGACGCGCCCCTTCAGCGCGAACAGGCCCTGCGGACGCTTCTGGATGAAGATGATGATGAACACCAGGATCGCGATTTTCGCGAGCACGGCACCCGACCAGCCTTCGAGTATCTTGTTGAGCAGGCCCAGTCCCAGTCCCGCGTAGACGGTTCCGGCCAACTGTCCGACGCCGCCCAGCACGACGACCATGAACGAGTCGACGATATACGACTGGCCCAAATCCGGGCCGACGTTGCCGATTTGCGAGAGCGCGCAGCCGGCGAGGCCGGCAATGCCCGAGCCGAGCCCGAACGCCAGCATGTCGACGCGCGGCGTCCTGACGCCCACGCAGCTGGCCATCGTGCGGTTCTGCGTCACGCCGCGCACGAAAAGACCGAGGCGCGTGCGCGTCAGCATCAGCCACACGAGCACGAGCACGAGCGCGGCGAAGAAGATAATCGCGATGCGGCTGTACGGCAGCACGACATTGGTGAAGACTTCGATGCCGCCCGACATCCACGCGGGATTCTCGACCTGCACGTTTTGCGCGCCGAAGATCGTGCGCACGAGCTGGATCAGGAAGAGGCTGATGCCCCAGGTCGCGAGCAAAGTTTCGAGCGGCCGGCCGTACAGAAAGCGGATGACCGTGCGCTCGAGCGCGATGCCGACGAGCCCGGCGGCGAGGAAGGCACCCGGCACCGCGATGAGCAGGTACCAGTCGAACAGGCCTGGCGCGTGCGCTTTGAATAAATTCTGAATCACGTACGTCGTATAGGCGCCGATCATGATGAGCTCGCCGTGCGCCATGTTGATGACGCCCATCAGGCCGTAGGTGATCGCGAGGCCCAGCGCCGCGAGCAGCAGGATAGAGCCCAGGCTCACGCCCGAGAACAGCACGCCGATGCGATCGCCCCACGCGAGGCGTCCTTCGACGGCGCGCAGGCTTTTCTGCGCTTCGACGTAAATCTCTTCGTCGGTTTCTATGTATTTGCCGTCGGGCGTTTTCTCGAGCACCGACAGGAGCAGGGTTTTCGCGTTCGAATTGTTCGACAAGCCCAGGATGCGGATCGCGCCCAGGCGCGTTGCGTGGTCGGTGCTTTTGAGCTCGAGCGCCGCCTGGATGATTTCCAGCATCGGCTTGATTTCGGGATCGGTTTCCTTGGCCAGCGCTTTCTTGAGCAGCGGCAGCATGGCGTCCTCGGCGCCGCCGGAGAGTTCTTTGGCGGCGGCGAGCCTGACGGTGCGCTCGGGTGAAATCAGCTTGAGTGCGGCGAGCGCCGTCGCAAGTTCGCGGCGCAGCCGGTTGTTGGCGTTTACGTCTTCGCGTTCGGCGGGCAGCGGGTCGACTTTTTGCCCGGTCATCGCGTCTATGCCTTGCTCGCCTTTGACGATCAGCACCTGCTTGCCGGACGTCTGCAGCTGGCCGTCGGCCAGGGCCTGCAGCAGGGCGGACGCTTGGGCATCGCCTTCGGCGACCAGTGCGGCCACCGCAGCGACTTGCTCGTCGCTCTCGCCGGTAGCGAGCTTGCGCACGACTTCCGCATCCAGCGCGCGGGCGGGCAGGCTCAGCGCCAGCAGGCAGAACAGGATGAACGAATAAGCTGCGCGCATCAGGATTAAAGTTGAATTAGGGGGTCATAAAACAGCGGCGGCGCTTTCGCGCCGCCGCCTGCATCGATACTAACTTATTTCTTCTTGGCCGTTAGGTCCGGCTCGTCTTTCTTGTCCTTGTTCTCGGGAATGTACGGGCTCCACGGCTTGGCTTGCACCGGGCCGGGCGTTTTCCATACGACGTTGAACTGGCCGTCGGCTTTGACTTCGCCGATGAACACGGACTTCCACAGATGGTGGTTCTTTTCGTCCATTTTCGACGTGATGCCCGAAGGCGCCGCGAAAGTCTGGCCGGCCATCGCCGCGACGACTTTATCGGTGTCGGTCGACTTCGCTTTTTCCACTGCCTGCTTCCACATGTGGATGCCGATCCAGGCGGCTTCCATCGGGTCGTTGGTCAGCGGCTTGTCGGCATTCGGCAGCTTCGCTTTCTTGGCATAGGCGGCCCATTGCTTTTTCCACGCGTCGTTCGTGGGGTTCTTCTGCGACATGAAGTAGTTCCACGCCGCGAGGTGGCCGACGAGCGGCTTGGTGTCTACGCCGCGCAGTTCTTCTTCACCGACCGAGAACGCCACGACCGGCACGTCGGTGGCCTTCAGGCCCTGGTTGCCGAGTTCCTTGTAGAACGGAACGTTCGAGTCGCCGTTGATGGTCGACACGACCGCGGTTTTGCCGCCGGCCGAGAATTTCTTGATGTCGGCAACGATCGTTTGATAGTCGCTGTGGCCGAACGGCGTGTACTTCTCGTCGATGTCCTTGTCGGCGACGCCTTTCGACTTCAGGAATGCGCGCAGGATCTTGTTGGTCGTGCGCGGATAGACGTAGTCGGTGCCGAGCAGGATCCAGCGCTTGGCCGCGCCGCCTTCCTTGCTCATCAGGTATTCGACTGCGGGTATCGCTTGCTGATTCGGCGCGGCGCCCGTGTAGAACACGTTCTTCGACAGCTCTTCGCCTTCGTATTGCACCGGGTAGAAGAGCAGGCCGTTCAATTCCTCGAAGACCGGCAGCACCGATTTGCGCGAGACCGAAGTCCAGCAGCCGAACACGACGGCGACTTTGTCCTGGGTCAGCAGCTGGCGCGCTTTTTCCGCGAACAACGGCCAGTTCGAAGCCGGGTCGACGACCACCGCTTCGAGTTTCTTGCCCATCACGCCGCCCTTGGAATTGATTTCCTCGATCGCCATCAGCGTGACATCCTTCAGCACCGTTTCACTGATCGCCATCGTGCCGGACAGCGAATGCAGCACGCCGACCTTGATCGTGTCGGCGGCGCTGGCCGTGAAGCTTGAAAGCATGCCGAAGGCCGACAGCGTTGCGCCGGCAATCAACGTTCTAATGAAATTTCTGCGTCGCATGGATGGGTACCCCCTTAAAATTAGAGACAATTGAATCCGATAATGCTCTCAGCATGGAGCGTGCCAACATCGTCACCAACGCCGAACGTAATCTGCAAACTCTCGTCCGCACATGGACTTAAATGCGATTCAAGGCCAAACTCGGAACTCCACGTTGCAGCAGTTCCGGTGACGGCTCTCTTTAATGCATGAGTTTGGTGCGCGGACTGGCCCAAGGCGCACCAATTGCGGGCGTAATGCAAAGCGGGACAAAATGAACACGCACCGGGATGGCACGGCAGACAGCAACGACCGCACCGTCGGCATGCATCGGTACAGCGTTTGCTTATAAAAATACGAGCGTATAAATGCGGGAGGCGGCAGTTTTAATCGGGACGGACAAGCTGGCAGCGCCCGCTCGCGAGGGTTGGCAGGCTCGCTTGCAGCTCGAGTACGCATTCGCAGGCGCTCGCACCACGCTGACGCGGCGCGCGCATACGCGGCCCGCTGACCGTGCAGAAATCGCTGTTCCCCGAAGGCCCGGACGTCTGTCACACGCTGATCCTGCATCCGCCGGGCGGCATCGCCGGGAACGACACGCTGGCCGTCGATCTGAAGCTGAACGACGGCGCCAAAGTACTGATTACGATGCCCGGCGCCACCAAGTGGTACCGCACCGCGGACGCGCCCGCGACGCAAAAACTCAACGCCAGGGTTGGCATGGGCGCCACGCTCGAATGGCTGCCGCCCGAAACCATCGTGTTCGATCGCGCCGCCGTGCGCATGCAAACGTCGATCGACTTGCGTGGCGGCAACTATATCGGCTGGGAAGTTCTGTGCCTGGGACGCACGGCGTCGGGCGAGACCTACGATGCCGGCGACATCCGGCAAACCACGGAAATTTCGGTGGCCGGCGAGCTGGTGTGGAGCGAACGCTGCCGCCTGCACGGCGGCTCGCGTCTGCTCGCCGCGCCCGCGGGCCTGAACGGTGCGCCGGTCAGCGCCATTCTATTGGCGGCGGGGCAGACGGTCGCGCCCGAGTTGGTGGCGAAATGCCGCGCGATCAAGTTCGACGGCCCGGCACGCAGCGGGATCACCGCGATGCCGAATATTTTCGTCGCGCGCTATCTCGGGCATTCGAGCGAGCAGGCAAAATGTTATTTTATCGACCTGTGGCGCCTGCTGCGGCCGCAGTTCACCGGGCGCGACGCCGTGACGCCGCGCATCTGGACCACCTGAAGGCGAGCCATGGAACTGACACCACGCGAGAAGGACAAGCTGCTGATCTTTACGGCGGCGTTGCTGGCCGAACGGCGCAAGGGCCGCGGCCTGAAGCTCAACTATCCGGAGGCGGTCGCGTTCGTGACAGCCGCCATCATGGAAGGCGCGCGCGACGGCAGAACCGTCGCCGAACTGATGAGCTTCGGCACCACGCTGCTGAAGCGCGACGAGGTGATGGACGGCGTCGCCGAAATGATTCCCGAGATCCAGGTCGAGGCGACGTTTCCCGACGGCACCAAGCTCGTCACCGTGCATCAGCCCATCGTATAGCGGAGCCCACATATGATCCCCGGCGAAATCTTCACGGCCGAGCGGCGACATCGAGCTCAACGACGGCCGCAAGACGTTGACGCTCAAAGTCGCGAACACCGGCGACCGCCCGATCCAGGTCGGCTCGCATTATCATTTCTTCGAGACCAATGCCGCGCTGAAATTCGACCGCGCCGCCGCGCGCGGCTTTCGGCTGAACATCGCCGCCGGCACCGCGGTGCGCTTCGAGCCCGGCCAGGAGCGCACGGTCGCGCTGGTGGCGCTGGCGGGCGACCGCGTCGTTTACGGATTTCTCGGCGAAGTCATGGGCAAGCTCGACAAGGTCACGGCGAAGAAGCCGGCCGCGCGCGCGAAAGGCAAAAAATGACGCTCAAGATCGGCCGGCACGCTTATGCGGAGATGTTCGGGCCCACGACGGGCGATCGCGTGCGCCTCGCGGACACCGATCTCTTCATCGAAGTCGAAAAAGATTTCACGATCGTACGGCGAAGAAGTGAAGTTCGGCGGCGGCAAGGTCATCCGCGACGGCATGGGGCAGAGCCAGCGCAACTGGAAGGACTGCGCCGACACCGTGATCACCAACGCGCTGATCGTCGACTACTGGGGCATCGTCAAGGCCGACATCGGCATCAAGAACGGCCGCATCAGCGGCATCGGCAACGCCGGCAATCCCGATATCCAGCCGGGCGTGACCATCGTGATCGGCGCCGCGACCGAAGTCATCGCGGGCGAGGGCATGATCGTCACCGCGGGCGGCATCGACACGCACATCCATTTCATCTGCCCGCAGCAAATCGAAGACGCGCTGATGTCGGGCGTCACCACGATGATCGGCGGCGGCACCGGTCCGGCGACCGGCACGTACGCGACGACGTGCACGCCGGGCCCGTGGAACATCCATCGAATGCTCGAAGCGGCGGATGCGTTCCCGATGAACCTCGGCTTTCTCGGCAAGGGCAACGTGAGTCTCGCCGGACCGCTGCGCGAACAGGTGCAAGCCGGCGCCATCGGCCTGAAGCTGCACGAAGACTGGGGCACGACGCCCGCGGCGATCGACGCGTGCCTGTCGGTCGCCGACGAGATGGACGTGCAGGTCGCGATCCACACCGACACGCTGAACGAATCGGGCTTCGTCGAAACGACCATCACGGCGTTCAAAGGCCGCACGATCCACACGTTTCACACCGAAGGCGCCGGCGGCGGCCATGCGCCGGACATCATCAAGGTGTGCGGCGAAGCGAACGTGCTGCCGTCATCGACCAATCCGACGCGGCCGTACACGGTCAACACGCTCGACGAGCATCTCGACATGCTGATGGTGTGCCACCACCTCGACTCCAAGATCGCCGAAGACGTCGCCTTCGCGGAATCGCGCATCCGGCGCGAGACGATCGCGGCCGAAGACATCCTGCACGATCTCGGCGCGTTGTCGATGATGTCGAGCGATTCGCAGGCGATGGGCCGGGTGGGCGAAGTCATCACTCGCACGTGGCAGACCGCGCACAAGATGAAGCAGCAGCGCGGCGCGTTGACGAGCGACACGCAAAGACCGCGACAACTTTCGCGTCAAGCGCTACATCGCGAAATACACGATCAATCCGGCGATCGCGCACGGCATCGCGCACGAAGTCGGCTCGATCGAAGTCGGCAAGCTCGCGGACCTGGTGGTGTGGAAGCCGGCCTTCTTCGGCGTCAAACCGTCGCTGATCCTGAAAGGCGGCATGATAGCCGCGGCGGCGATGGGCGATCCCAATGCGTCGATCCCGACGCCGCAGCCGGTGCATTACCGTCCGATGTTCGGCTCGTTCGGCAAAGCGCTGAATACGTCGGTGACGTTCGTGTCGAAAGCCGCGCTCGAAGAATCCCGCCATCGCCAAGCTCAAATTGCACAAGCCGCTGGTCGCGGTCAAAGGCGTGCGCAAGCTGCGGAAGTCCGACATGAAGCTGAACGATTACACGCCGGACATTTCCGTCGATGCGGAGACCTACGAAGTGAAAGCCGACGGGCAACTGCTCGTGTGCGAACCGGCGAGCGTGCTGCCGATGGCGCAGCGCTACTTCCTGTTCTAAGTATGCTCGTCATCGAATCGCGTTGTGACAAGGCCGCGCACCAGGAGCAGTTGAGCCTGCCGTTCGAGCTGCGCCAGAAAAGCCGCTTGCGCACGAAGCTCGCGTCGGGCGAGGAGGCGGGGCTCTTTCTGGAACACGGCAGCATCCTGCGCGGCGGCGACTGCCTGCGCGCGAACGACGGCCGCATCGTGCTCGTCGTCGCCGCCGATGAAGAACTGATGGAAGCGAAATGCGTGACGCCGTTCCAGCTCGTGCGCGCCGCGTATCACCTCGGCAATCGCCACGTGCCGGTGCAGATCGGCGACGGCTGGCTGCGCTTCCAGGCCGACGACGTGCTCGCGCAAATGCTGCGCGGCCTCAATGCCACCGTCAGCAGAGTGTCCGCGCCGTTCGAGCCGGAGGCGGGCGCCTATGCGGGCGGCCATCACCACCATTCGATGGACGCGAAGCACAGCGGCATCATTCACGAATTCCGCGATTTCAAGAAGAAATGACCGGACGGACATGCTGGGCCTGACGCGCCTGCTGCAACTGGCGAGCCCGACGTTGCCGGTCGGTGCGTACAGCTATTCCGGCGGGCTCGAATCCGCGATCGAAGACGGCATCGTCACCGATGCGCGCACCACGGAAACGTGGATACGCGACGTGCTCGACTTCAGCCTCGGCAGTTTCGAAGTGCCGCTGCTGTTTCGCATGATGGAAGCGCTTGAGGCAAACGACTACGCCGCGCTCGCGAGATGGAACACGTTGTTTCGCAGCGGGCGCGAAACCGCCGAGTTGCGCACCGAGACGTTACAGATGGGGCACGCGCTCGTCACGCTGCTGAAGGACCTGCCGTTTTGCAGTGCCGACGAGATCGCGAAGTTGCATGGCATCGGTGCGCTGACTTATCCGGCCGTGTACGCATTCGCGGCGCATCACATGCACGTCGAGCGGGAGCCGGCGCTCGTCGGCTATCTGTGGAGCTGGCTCGAGAACCAGGTGATGGCCGCGCTGAAGGCCGTGCCGCTTGGGGCAGAGCGCGGGCCAGCGCATGCTCGCGGGCATAGGCGCCGATCTGCCGGCGATCGCGCAGCGCGCAATGCAGCTTGAAGACGACGACCTGACCAACTTCTCGCCGGGCCTTGCGATCGCGAGCAGCCGGCACGAAACGCAATACAGCCGTTTGTTCCGATCGATCTAGTGCAAGCGCAGTCACTCCCTCGCCCCGCGACAGTGAGAGTGTGAGGGGCTTTACTCGACTGCAACAGAGCGAACCTAGCCTGCGCGTCGGCATCGGCGGCCCCGTCGGCTCCGGCAAGACCGCGTTGACCCTGGCGCTATGCCGCAGCCTGCGCGAGCGCTATCAGATCGCCGTCGTCACCAACGACATCTATACCGAGGAAGACGCGAAGTTCCTCGTCACGAATGAAGCGCTGACGCCCGACCGCATCATCGGCGTCGAAACCGGCGGCTGCCCGCACACCGCGATCCGCGAGGATGCGTCGATCAACCTCGAAGCGATTTCGCGCCTGACTGCGAGCTTCACCGACCTCGACATCATTTTCGTGGAAAGCGGCGGCGACAACCTCGCCGCGACGTTCAGCCCCGAATTATCCGATCTCACGCTCTACGTGATCGACGTTGCCGCCGGCGACAAGATCCCGCGCAAGGGCGGCCCCGGCATCACCAAATCCGATCTGCTCGTCATCAACAAGATCGATCTCGCGCCCATGGTCGGCGCCTCGCTCGAAGTGATGGACCGCGACGCCAAAAAAATGCGCGGCGACCGCCCGTTCGTGTTCAGCAATCTCAAGACCAATAAGGGCCTCGACCAGATCGTCGAGTTCATCGAGCGGCAGGGGATGGTGCGGCAGTAGATTCATGCCGTTGGCGTAGGCATTCGATGAATTAGGGGTGCTGGAACAATGGTTTCCAGCTGAATGACGCCCGCATGACAAGAGTTCTTTCGCCGATCGAATCTTGGAGGGCGCGTCGCCATCCCTAAATGCCATCAGCATCAACGCGAAATAAATTTCGCACTAGTCCAAAAGGACTAGGCTGCAACTCTTTGTATTGCCGATGAAAAACTAAAATCTGTTGTTTTGGTAGATTTGCGTTGCGTGACTTAGTTGGCTTTAATGATTTCAGGGCGGGAGATTTGGGGAAACGGCTATTTCAGCGAGCCGTTGAGAGGGAAGATCGGATCCCGCCGGAACGTGAGGGGTGCACGTTTTTGGCTAGCCACTGGCTGTTTGCCACTGAGACATTCGTCTGGGGACTCCAGGGAATGTGCCATCTGCAGCGTATTCCCTTTGCTCCCAATCTCGTATTGCAGCAAGTCGCGCCGCCTTACGGCCTCAACGCGTTGCAGCTCGCCGCTGAGACGCTCGGCCTCAAAGCTGGCGTCAAGCAAGCGACGGCAACCGAGCTCGCCAAACTCCCATTACCTTGTTTAGCCGTTTTGAAGCCGGCGTCGGCCCAGCATCCAGTAGCAGCAGCAAACGAATCAATAACTCCCTCTCCCTTGACGGGAGAGGGCGGGGGTGAGGGTGCGGGTGAAGGTCAGGATGTGTCGCCGCCGTACCGTCTTGCGCTTGTCCTCAAGGCGAACGACGCGCGCGTATTGCTGTTCGACGAAACAAGCAAGAATCCATTCGAATCCGCGCTCGCCGATTTCGACGCGCAATTCTCGGGACAGGTGATACTCTTTCAGGCGACATCCAAAGCCGCCGTCGAAGGCGACCCGATGCTAAAGCCGGATAACGAATTCGGCTTTAGCTGGTTTATCCCCGAACTCCTGAAGCACAAGCAGATCTGGCGCGACGTGCTGCTCGCGTCCCTCGCCATCCAGTTGATGGCGCTGGCGACGCCGGTCTTCACCCAAGTCGTGATCGATAAAGTCATCGTGCACCACACGACGAGCACGCTCATAGTGATTGCAATTGGCCTCGCGGTCTTCATGCTGTTCAGCGCGGCGATGACTTGGGTTCGACAGTTCTTAGTTTTGCATACTGGTAATCGAATCGACGCGGTTTTGGGCATGCAGGTGTTTGAGCAGCTGTTTAAGCTCCGCCGCGTTTCTTTGAAGCACGGCCGACGGGAGTGCTCGCTCGCGCGCGTGCATGGCGTCGAAACCATCCGCGAATTCATCAGCGGCGCGGCAGTGACGCTGTGTCTCGATATCCCGTTCCTGTTCATCTTTCTTGGCGTTATGTTCTATTACAGCTGGCTGTTGACGCTGCTCGTGCTCGTCATTTTGCTGCTCATCGCCGGGATCAGCGTCATTACGACCCCGGTCCTGCGCCAACGCCTTAACCAGCAATTCCTGCTCGGCGCGCGCAACCAGGCATTCCTCACCGAATACGTGTCAGGCATGGAAACCGTGAAATCGCTGCAGATGGAACCGCAGCTCAACAAGAAATTTGGCGAGTACCTGGCGTCATACCTCGCCGCCGGGCTTCAACACCCGCCAGATCTCGAACACCGCCAACTCCATCGCCAACATGCTCGAGCAGATGATGACCCTGAGCGTCCTGTGCGTCGGCGCGTGGATCGTCATGAACAGCACCACGATGACCATCGGCATGCTCGTCGCGTTCCAGATGTTCGCCGGCCGGCTGTCAGGGCCGATGCTGAGGATGGTCGGGCTGTGGCAGGAATTCCAGAACGCGAGCATTGCGGTCAAGCGTATCAGCGACGTCATGAACGCGCCTGCTGAGCCTTACTCGATGACGCCGTCGCGTGAAGGCGGGGGCAAGGGCCGACTACAGATCAAGGGCCTGGCCTTCCGTTACGCGGAGAATCTGCCTTATCTATATCGCGACCTGAACCTCGCCATCGAACCAGGCCGCTGCATAGCGTTGATGGGTCCGTCAGGCTCAGGCAAGAGCACACTCGCGAAGCTCATGCAAGGCTTCTACCTACCGAGCGATGGCGCAATCCTGATTGACGATCGTGACATCCGTCATTTTTCGGCAAATGAACTCCGCCAGCATTATGGCGTAGTGCCGCAGGAAACAATTTTGTTTTCAGGGACGATCTACGACAACCTAGTACTCGCAAACGCGCACGCGACATTTGAGCAAGTAATCCAGGCTTGCAAGCTCGCAGAAATACACGACACGATCGAAAAACTACCCGAGGGATATCAGACGGCGATCGGAGAGCACGGAGTAGGGCTTTCAGGCGGGCAGAAACAGCGCATTGCGATAGCACGCGCATTACTGAAGCGGCCGAAGATTTTGATATTCGATGAAGCGACCAGCAGTCTAGATGAGGCAACTGCGGAAAGTTTTGCAAAGAAGGTCAATCAGCTAAGGGGGAAGGTGTCGATGCTGTTTATTGCGCATCAACTACCTAAGGGATTGCGGGTTGATGAAGTGGTGAGGCTTGGAGTAGTGGTTTCGCCCGAACAGGAGCCGGCATCGTGAAAACATTAGTGAGTTAACGATGCCGCAGGAGCTCTTGCACTGTGACTCCGATATCTTTGGCGATCTGACGCAACAGGATGGGAGAAAGATCGCGTCCGGCGTGGAATGGAACGGTTGTACACCTACCATCGACATGCCGAAACTGTTTGTGGGAGCCGCTTTGACGAACCTCTTGGAACCCCAGTCGCTGCAGAATCGAGACGACCTCGCGCGGCTTGAGAACTGGTATTCCGGACATTTACGCAACTTCGACGGTTTGGACTCCTACAAATTGCGACTCAATGTGCGGGATAGCCATCCTGGCTGAGCATCTCGATGACCTCTTTCAGATTCGCGTTGAGCTCATCAAGAGTCTCGGCCTGCGAATGGGCGCCGGGAAAGCCTGGTAACGTAACCCACATAAAGTCCGTTATCCGAGCAACGCTCGATTACTGCGGTATAGGTTTTCATATACGGGCTCCGATCAGTTCGGATGCGGAAGATTCTAGCAGAATGAGGCTGAGAGCATAACCATGCGATGCTCAGCTCATACCGGGTCGGACCAGCGCAACACGCGGAATCGTCAAGATAAAACGCCCAATCAAGCTCCGATTTAATGCTTAAAGATCGCTTTTCGACGGCGAAAACACATCGTTTAACAGAGCACAGTCATGCCTCGAGCAAACCGACATTTTGCAGATGACCACCTATGGCACATCACCCACCGGTGCCATAAGCGGGAATTCCTGCTGAAGTTTGCGCGCGACCGGCGATGCTGGCTGCATTGGCTCTTTGAAGCGAAGAAGCGTTACGGGCTTTGCGTGCTCAATTACGTAGCGACCTCGAACCACGTTCATCTGCTAATCAAGGACACGGCCGAAGGCGTCATTGGCCCGAAGCATTCAACTCATTGCAGGTTGCACCGGACAGGACTACAACCGCCGCAAGGGGCGCCAGGGTGCCTTCTGGGAAGACCGGTATCACGCGACCGCGATTGAGACTGGCGAGCATCTGCAGCGCTGCCTGGTCTATATCGATCTTAATATGGTTCGCGCCGGGGCAGTCGCCCATCCGGGTGATTGGGACACGAGCGGCTATCGGGAGCTACAGGCACCACCCACGCGGTATGCCATTCTGAACGTTGCAGCTGTGAGCGAGTTATGCGGCTTTAACGACATCGCAAGTTTTCAGGTAGCTCATCGCCAATGGGTTGAAGAAGCGTTGCGCGAAAGCGTGGATGCGCGCCAGCCATGCTGGTCCGAAGCCATTGCGGTTGGTAGCAAAGGATTTGTCGAGAAAATCCAACGAGAGCTTGCCCGTCTGACAAGACTGAGGAGTTTGTTTACACGTTTATTAGTAAAGTTTTGAAACCAATATCGTTCACGGAAAAATCTGGGGATTAGCTATCCATTTCAGCAATATGGCATGTTGGATGGCACCGTGCGTTACGTGAGCGCGGATGCCAGTGACAAGCCAGCCGAGAATGGTAATCTTGCTCAGGCAAACGAAACAAACAAGCCGCAGCCGGGCCAATCAGCGCTTTCCTATCGCACCTTGGTGGCGCTCAATTCAACGGAGCTAGAAGCCAGAGGACAGCGCTTCAAATTGACTCCAGGCATGCAGGTCAGCGCCGAAATCAATCTGGGCACACGTTCGGTGCTGCAGTACCTGCTCTCGCCAATTCAAAAGAACTTGCACGAGGCGTGGCGGGAGAGGTAAGCGTCCGGCTGGCGATTTGTTGCGAGAGCGGGCACGCGTCAGAGAAATCGGATGCGTGCTCCCAAGATCTGCCTCTGACGGCGTCGCACAAGGTAGTTGCCAATGGGCATGCCAAAGGCGTCGAGATCCTGTGCAGTCAGATGCCTCCGGCCTGTTCGCAGACAAAGATGGTCGGACGCCGCTCGCGCTCGTCGTTTTCTGCAAACGCCTTACAAACGCGCATCAGAACCGATGCCCAAAATTCGGGCAATTTACTTCAGTCTCCAGATCTGATCAAAACCGTCGGTCTCGCATCATCATGTCGCATCTTCGACGCACACGTGTTCGCAGCGCGACGCGTTTTAGCTCGATTCGAGCAATTTGTCACGGTTTACCCCTGCGCTGGCTGGTCGTAGCGCTGGCCCGCATTTTGCGAGGTAATTTGTGAGCATTTCATTTAATGCCACATGGAGGATCAAATGAAATCAATTCTAGACCCTTCGTTCAAATATACCCCGAGCACCAGCACGGATGTGCGCAAGACATTCGCGAAAGCACTTCGCGAGGAACGTTTGAAGGAAAAGCAGCGAGAAGAGCAGAGGCCACTCGTGGTGGATATTAACTCGCGCAAGGCCAGGTAAGTGGCTAGCAGCGCTGCAGGCGACGCGCCAGCTAATCGAGGCACGCTGGGATTTGGCCACGCAATCTATGCAACTTTTCACGTGGCAGCGCCTTACTTCGGCGCACCGTAACCGCTATGTCTCCTGTAACTGACTGGTTCGTTCGCGCCAAACCCGAGCATCCATTGGCGGACATCAACCAGGCGAAGAAGGTTATATCCGAGCTGCCTGTTACTGATTCGGTCAAGGCGCTTGAACTAATTTGCTTCTGGTTGGATTCGATCGCCAATACTAACGATTTCAGGACCGATCATCGCTTTCAACTCATCGACTTGCTCGATCAAGCGGCGAAGATCCATCAGCGCAAGATAGGCCAGGAGTATCTGTCGGGGCAGCGCCTGCAGAAGATTCGCGAGAACACGCTATGGGCTACCGCGATGAGGTTCTGCAAGCTCCTTGGCGCATCCTACAACCGGTGCATCGACGATTTTCAATCCGGTTCGAGCGGTTCGTCGTCAATCCAGAAACAACTTTCAGTCGTTATCGCACGAGCTCTGCGCGCGCTGACTTTGCAACTCAAATGGTCGTTGCTGCGCTACGGTCATATCGACGACCATATTTGGGGAGAGCTTGGCCGGCTCTACCGCTTCGCGGAAACGCAGCACAACTCGATGGCCGCTATTGAGATATATCCAGGTGAGCATCGGCCGATCTTCGGTGCGACGCGAATTTCTCAATGCAATGATGTTAAGTGTCTCTTCTACTGATGCCTTAAATTTGCTTGAGCAGGATATAGCGGAGCGCGCCATCGCGCATTTTAGTAATCGCTATGTACTGCAAGATCAACCAGGCCCGGGCTGTACCTTTCTTTTTGATCTTTCGATGCGCAAGCCGCCAGCGCGCGTACATAAAGGTGCGAACGCAGTTGGTGATTTGCGTTACTTCGGTGCAGGAAATGCGACGATGGGCCTAGCCGAGCTGATTGCAGAGACGAGGCGAAAAGAACGTGTCCCGGCCGACGTCAAGCTCGGCGGCGGAAGTAATACCGGCCTCGTGCTCGGAGTGCTGGAACACTTGGCGCGCTACTGGTCCGATGTGCCGCCATCGCGCAGCTTCAGAGCGTCACAAAGTCACCATGCGCCTCACAGTGGCGCCGAGCTTCAGCGGGTTGCTCAACGAGATTGAAGCCGACACCGATAATGATTCGCTTGATTTCACGCGAACTGAGAGCTGGATTGTGGAAAATGCGAGCGGAGCCGGCTATGGCGCCATCATTCCCCAGGTAAAGGGCGACTGGATTCGGGTGGGCGCCCTGGTAGGGCTAAAAACTGAGACGGAAGAAGGGTGGCGCGTCGGCATCATTCGCCGCATCAGCCAACAAAAGCGCATCGGCATTCAGTTACTGTCGCAGTTCGCGAACGCGGTCGTCGTTTCATCGACAACCGGGAATGCATCGATGCAAATGAGAGGCGAAGGCGATCGCGCAGTGCTGCTGTCCAGGAATCCCGACGAGAACGGCGAAATCAAGCTGCTGCTTCGCGCTGACACTTATAAGCCGCGAGAAAACCTTGACCTAATGGTGCGCGACATGAAGTACTTGTTGCGGCCGTCGAAATTACTTGAGCGGGGAATCGATTTCGATTGCGCTCAGTTTGCAATCGTTCAAGGCGTCTGACCGTTGCTTCGTCCTACATATGTCCTAGATATTGGACTACATCTTTGAAATAGCGCTGCGCTTATTATTCAGTCGTCTTTTCTCTCCCTGTTAAGACAGCCCTTCCTAGAGGGCAATTCCTTAGCCGCCCTTTAGTCGGGCGGTTTTTTTTCAGTGATTGCTCAGCTAGCGTCGGGCGCTGCATGCCCTTGGCATCCTTTACGAATGCATTTCTAAACTTTACCGAAAATGTAAATAGTATTGACGTCCATTTATCGTGCAATTAACCCAATAATGGGCTATATTTTTGCGTCATGTCCGAAGCACTAAAAACGATCCTAATCGTTGACGATAACCACGATGCTGCTGATACGTTGGCAGTTTCCATCAGGGACTACGGGCATAAAGTCTTGGTTGCCTACGACACAGCTTCGGGCCTGGCGCTTGCTCATCAGTGGGTGCCGGATGTCATACTTCACGACATTGGGTTGCCGATAATAAGTGGTTATGAAGCGGCACGGCAATTACGCAGCGACGCGAAATTCGCCAAGACAGTCCTCGTTGCGCTTACTGGATACGATGCCACGCTTGATCGTACGCGCGCGAAAATGGCCGGCTTTGATATGCACATTTCAAAGCCCATCGACTTTGAGGCCCTAAAGAACATTCTTAGTCCGTCATTCCCGCATTAGATTTCTCTTTACGGGCGGATTCCAATATTTCGCTCCGTCGCGCGCGGACGCGCGCTGCAAGAGGGGCACCAAGCTCTCTACTTACGCTTCAGGGGTATAAGCACGGCACCGTCGAAGCCTAATTTCCCCAGTTTTCTGGCCACCACAAGCGCCTTCTTGCGGTCATCCATTTGCACCACGGCATATGGCGTTGGCGATCTATAAATATTGACTGAATTTACTTTACCGAAGGGTGCACATAAGTCGGCAATTATGTTGGAGAGCGCTTTATTAGATTTACTCAGATCAACTCGTATCATATCGAGTCCTCTTTTCGACCTGAATTATTATGCAGTCGCCTCAACGAGACGTTCCGCCAGCATCTTAGCAAACTCCCCGGCCACCGTCGGCTTGCAAAAGTAAAAGCCCTGTACTTCGTCGCACTGGTGCGCTTTCAGGAATTTCAGCTGCTCACCGGTTTCAACGCCTTCGGCGATCACGGTCAGGTTAAGGCTGTGACCAAGTGAAATTATAGCCTGCGCGAGGATGCCGTTGCCGCACTCATCCTGATCGCCAATGTGCTGCACGAATGAGCGATCGATCTTGAGCGTGTCGATAGGCAGGCGACTCAGATAACTCAGGCTGGAGTAACCGGTCCCGAAATCGTCAAGCGACAATCGAACGCCGAGTGATTTCAATCCCCCCAAAATTGAGATGGCGGCATTGGCATTGTGCATGAGCATGCTCTCGGTCAGCTCCATTTCCAGCTGCTCGGGCTTAAGGCCGGTTTCATGCAGGATCTGCGTCACCACTTTAACAAAACTCTCCTGCCGGAACTGCCGCGCCGAAAGGTTGACCGACATAATGACAGGGGGCAGCCCGGCATCCTGCCACAGGCGGGCCTGGTTGCATGCTGTACGTATTACCCATGCGCCGATTTGGACGATCAGCCCGGTTTCTTCGGCGATAGGAATAAACCGCTCCGGCGCGATCAGGCCCCATTCCGGGTGCTGCCATCGCAGCAGCGCTTCCGCGCCCACGATCCTGCCGGTTTCGAGATTCACTTTCGGCTGGTAGTGCAGCAGCAGCTCATTTCTCTCCAACGCGCGCCGCAGGCTATGTTCGAGTGCGAGCCGCTCGTTGGCCAGGTCGTTCATCTCCGGCGTGTAGAACTGGAAGTTATTGCGGCCGTGCTCCTTGGCGCGATACATCGCCACATCGGCGTTTTTAAGCAGCGTTTCCACGTCGGGGCGCATCTGCCGGGTAGAGGCTGACCCCCGCACTGCACGTAATATAGAGTTCCTGGCCATCAATGGTCATCGGCTCGCTTACTTTGTTGAGCACTCGCTGCATCGCGCGGAAGATGACGTCCTCTTTGTTTTGATCGTTCAGCACCAGCACGAACTCATCGCCACCGAGCCGCGCCACGGTGTCGCCCTCGCGCACAATCGAAGCCAGCCGCTCGGCGATGATCGCGAGTAACTTGTCGCCCTGGGTATGGCCGAGACTGTCGTTGATGAACTTGAAATGATCGAGATCGATGAACACCACGGCTATCGGGCGCGCATCACGCTGGGCGAACACTGCGCGCTTGAGCCGATCGTGGAGCAAATTGCGGTTCGGCAGGCCCGTGAGCACATCGTAATTGGCCTGATGCTCGAGCTGCTCCTGATAGCGCTTGCGCTCGATCGAATATTGCATCGATCGTATCAGCAGCTCACGGTCAAGCTTGCCTTTGAAGAGAAAGTCCTGGGCACCTGCCTTGACCGCCAATAGTGCGAGGGCATGGTCATCGTTGCCGGTGAGCACGATGATCGGCACTTTGGGGGCATGCGCGTACGCCTTGGCGAAGGTCTCGAGCCCGTGACTGTCCGGCAGGGAAAGGTCAAGCAGAAGAACGTCTATTTTTTCAGTCGAGAGTAATTCCAGACCGCGCTGCAGACGGTCAACGCAAATGATCCGGAAGGGCGCAGCGGGCTCCTCCGCCAGCAGTCTCCTTGAGCAGGCGCGCATCACCGGGATTGTCCTCGATGAGCAGGACGGTGCTAATACCACTCATTATTATTTCGTCGGCGGAAGTGTGACGACGGTAAGCCAGAAACGATCAATTGCGTGCACCACGCTGATGAACTTCTCGAGATCGACTGGCTTGGTGACGTAGCAATTCGCGTGCAGATTGTAGCTGCGAACCACGTCCTCTTCGGCCTTGGAGGTGGTGAGGACCACGACCGGGATATGTTTGAGTTCATCGTCATTTTTGATTACCGACAGCACTTCGCGCCCATCCTTTTTCGGCAGATTGAGGTCCAGCAGGATGATGTCGGGCCGCGGCGCTTTTGCATGCTTGCCCTGCCGCCGCAAAAACTCGAGCGCCTCAACGCCGTCTTGAGCCCAGTGCAGATTGTTGTAGACCTTTCCTTCCTTGAGAGCCTCCTTGGTCAGCCGCATGTCGCCCGGGTTGTCTTCAACCAGCAGGATTTCTATCGGACTCGTTCCCTCGTTCTTGTCAATCATCAACGGCCTCCCACTTTTTTCGGCACCGTGAACCAAAAGGTACTTCCCGAGCCTACGCCGGATTCTATCCATAGGCGTCCGCCGTGGCGATCGACGACTTTTCTTGCAGATCGCCAGCCCGATTCCCGTTCCCGGGTAATCCGTTCTGCTGTGCAGACGCTGGAACACCATGAAGATGCGATCGAAGTACTCGCCATCGATGCCAATGCCATTGTCTTTGACGCCGAATGTCCAGGTGTCGGCCTGTTCGTTCACGCTGATGTGGACGCGCGGCGTTTCGGCGCCCTTGAACTTCAGCGCGTTGCCGATGAGGTTCTGGAACAACTGAACGAGCTGCAATTCGTCGGCATTAATCGTCGGCAGCGGATCGTAGGTAACGGTTCCATTGCTGCTTTCTATCGCCGCCCGGAGATTGGCGAGCGCCTTTTGTGACCGCTGCTCCGGAATCCGTCGGCCGAAACGCCTTGCCGTGAGTGCCGACGCGCGAGTAGGCGAGGAGGTCCTCGATCAGCTGCTTCATGCGCGTCGCGCCATCGACGATGAAGTCCATGAATTCCCGTGCGTCGCCGTCGAAGCGATCTCCATAGCGTCGGAGAATCAACTGCGTGTAGCTGGCAATCATGCGCAGCGGTTCCTGCAGGTCATGCGAAGCCACGTAGGCGAACTGCTCGAGTTCGGCGTTGGAGCGGCTTAGCTGCTGGGCCTTGAGGATAAGCTGGCCGTTGGCCTCTTGCAATTCAGCTTCCGCCTGCTTGCGGGCAATGAATTGGCCGATCTGATGGCCGACCGTGCGCGCGATTTCCAAAATTCTTTCGTCGCGGGGACGCACTTCGCGCCCGAAAAACTCCATGACGCCATAGAATTTCCCGCCGACGGGTATCGGAAATGCGAACGCCGAACGCAATCCCGCTTGCTGCGCTGACTCGCGGCGCTTCAACGCGGTTTCCTGCGCAACATCGGCGATCCAGACCGGGGCGGCCGTCGACCACACCGCACGGTTGAGCCCGCCTGGCTTGCCCGGGGTTTCGGTTTCGACACTCGAAGTGCTCTTGCGACAGAATTCTTCAACCGCAGGCTCGGCAGCGCACCAGCTCTCCGTGCAGCGCAATACGCGGTCCGCAGGGTCGAGCACCCAGCGCGCACCATAAGCATAACCGAGCGTCTCGCTCATGATCTGAATTACGCGGGGTATCGCTTCCGCGATGCTGTGGGCATCCGCCAACAAAAGCGTCACCGCATGCTCGACCATCTGGCGGCGCTCGACTTGCTTGCGCTTGCTGATGTTTTCGACGACACTGATTACGTATTGAGGCTTCCCTGCATCATCGGTGACGATGGACATCGTCCGCTGCACCCAGATGATCGAGCCGTCCTTGTGCACGAACCGCTTCTCGCCCGTGGCCGACTTCATGGCGCCGCGCGTCAACTGGTTACGATAATCCGCTCCTTCGCCATAGTCTTCAGCGTGCGTTATCTCGCTCAGAGGCCGGCCGAGCAGCTTATCTCTGGTGTAGCCCACCATATTGCAGAATGTTTGATTGGCGTCGACAAGCGCGCCTTTCAGATCAACGCGCGTGATCCCGACGCCCGCGTTCTCGAACATCGCGCGGTAGATCTCTTCGCCCAGTGTTGTTGTTGTCATGTTCTTAGCGCGATACGGTAGAGTCGCGGAACTTTGCCACCGCTTCGGTCCGATTATGCGCACCAAGCTTTCTCATGATCCGCTGCATGTGTGCCTTCACCGTGAATGCGCTAACCCCGAGAATTCTCGCAGCGTCGAAATTGGTTTTGCCCTGCGCCACCACCGCGAGAACCTCTTCCTCGCGTCGGCTCAATATCGGGAGGCTGGCGCGTGACTCCTGGTGGCCCGCGATAGTTGGTGACTTCAATGCCGCGACTCTGCGAAACGCCACGTCGATCTGTGCAATCAATGGATCGACCGATAGGCGAAAGCCTTCCACGGAGCCTGTTACGATAGGGCTCTCGCGTAGCGCCACATACAGGCTCACTTCGCCATCGCGCACGTTGGTAACACCATGAACCAGCATCGACCATTTGCCCTGCAGGAAGATGTGAAATTTGCAAGTGCAGTTGGAATACTCCGACTGCGCGTTGTTCGCGCTCTCGAGCAATAATGGTTGCCGATTCTCCGCGAGCCAACGCTTGTAGAGAATTCCAAGGATGCCGTTCATGGTGCAATCGTGAAGCAAGCCGGTGCGCAATCCCGGCAATCCGGAAATTACGTCGCGCTGCAATTGCAGTCCGCCGAAATCGCCCCAGGCGGAAATCAGGATCTGATGCGGGATGAACCGCTGAATATCGTCACTTTGCAGCAGCTCGTAGAGTTCGCGGTGGCGTCTGACGTTGGAGGTTCGCTCGACGATGCGTAGAAATCTGTCGCCATCATCGATTAAGAGTCCCCCGACCGGTCGCACATGGGACGATGCGCCGTGTTTCCTTGACGCGGCCGATGGCGGTTGCTCGCCTGCGTCGGCTGACGCCGATCCCTCCGGCGAATGGAAGAATTTAAAATCGAGTGCATTCATCACGAACCGTACTTCCGTTTAGGCTAATAACATCGCTTACTCTGCAGAAAGCGTGCCAATGAGCAACGGAAAGTGATCAAGCAAAATAAGGCGGCAATATGTCCTCAAGAAATGGACCTTGTCATATCAAAAGGAGGACGGCGCAGTAGGAACGGGCAAATACATCGCCCCGTTGCATTTCGAACTGCCAATTAATTCACGCGATGGGCGCCGGGTGCGTGCTGATTCGATGTCGTGGTTTCAGCAGTTGCCCGAAAAATCAACACGCTGAATTGATCGCTGGATCACACAGAGTTACCAGCGCTTAAACCGCCGCCGCAGGAACCGGGAGAATTAAAAGGCCTGCGCGAGCTTTACGCCGACGTCGGATGTTCCGCTCGCAATCGCCAACGCGCGCGGCGATGATGATGCAAATTCCGCCCATCTCCAGTATCCAGTTCATTCTGAGTCCGAGATATTCACTTTTTATAAAAAGATCAAAATGGTGGAATGAAGCCGCACGCATGACGACGAATGCCAACAGAAACGCGCTGCCGACGAGCGCCAGAATAGTCGCAGGGTGCGCCTTGCGTGCAAGAAATACCATGCGACAGCAGTCAAACTGGCGACCCCGACTACGCCGTAGATGAACTCCAGCTGCACATCGTGGCGCCTTTCATACCATCCGTTTTTCGCCGCAACGATGCGCCCGATCTCGGTCAGTGCCGTCTGCAAGTCGAGTTGTTTGTTAACGCCTAATGCCAGAAGCCCCAGCGCAAGAGTCCACCATATCGCTACCTCGCGCCGCCCCTGCATATCGGAATGAGTGGTGGCTAGCCGATAGCATTGCCACGCCGCAAGGGCATACAGGACCACGGTAAGCCACCCCATTATCGTGGGGTCGCCAATTCCCGGGGACCAGTGACCTATCCACCCGTCACCGGCAAGTTCACTGACCCTGATATGCCACATACACCGCCTAAGCTACTTTTGTAAGTCTTAGCCAATTGGAAGTAGGACTATAGCTGAAAATTGTAATAACGAGAGCGGGTGGTGTCAGCTGATTCAATGACGTAAGCATTACGTCACATACCTATGTCTCATGGTCATGTATTTTTCGGCTCCAGCACTAATAGGAAGCAACTTTGAGCAAGGGTAGACCGTCGTGAGGGGAATATGTGGTGGTAGATAATTATTCAGCGCTTCGCAGCGGCAATGATAATCGCAGCAACCGTATAAACGTCTTTGACGTGTGGGAGCGCCAGTATTGGTGCGCGAAATTTCGAATCAGTGAACAACAATTGCTTGACGCCGTGAAAGCGGTCGGGGCGGACGCAGATACAGTGCGGGCGCATTTGGCAAGCACCCTATAGAGTTAATGCAACGATGGAAAAAAGGCAGGAAAGCAGGATGTCCACCCGGCGACCAGTCAGATTAGGTCACGCCAAGGGTGTTACCCGAAACATTAGTGCATCGGGTGTATTTTTCGAGACCGATGTCCCGCACGCCGTTGGCAATGAAATTAGCTTCTCGATAGAGCTAATGGGTCCGCAGGGCGAGAAGCTGGTGCTGAATTGTCGGGGTGAAATTGTGCGTGTCGAAGTCGAAGGCGCCAAAGTGGGTTTGGCGGTAAAGACTCGCACGTCGGTGCTCAAGCCGTGATCAGATCAATAGCGACAAACCGCAAAATACACAGTTGTCCCTAGCGAGCTTGCCCGGTTAAGGCGAGTCACGCCGAAAGTATCAAATCGCTTTCCTGGCATAGCGCAGCCGGCGGTCCCATGCTTCATGGGCCTGTTCGTAGTGAAAACGCCGTGTAAGAAAACGTCCGATGTGGTAACGGGCAGTGCGCTGATGGCGCGGCGGACCGCCTGCATGCAAACATACAATTGTGGATACCCTCGAGCAATTCTGTCGCGACCGGTGGGGAAGTCGCGCCCTTTGTGGCTATTGACTCGCAAATCCGGGCGTTGGCGGCGCACACAGCGCTGGCAAAGGCAGGCAAGTTGTCTGGCCGACAGGCGCACGAAGTCTGGCGCGTCATGCAGCTTATTACGACCAATCAGTCTCGCGAAGGACTGCCCGGCCCCGCGGTGCAGGCGGCAATGGACTTCATTCCTTTTCCGAAAGCCTGGAAGGTCGTCGCGACGAAAGCGCTCATTTATAAGCGTCTTTCCCGTAAACAAAGTCGTTGATGCATACACGCCAATATGTGATTGGCAAATATCGATCGCGCACGAGCGCGTGCCTTCTGTTGAGCGCTACGCCTTCACGCGAATGGGACGCACACTGACGGACGCGCGTACTGTGGCGTTGATAATTTCTCGTCCTTGATAACCATCATCATCAACCCGACGAGGAGAAAAGCTATGGAACGAAACGAAAAAGAACCGCGTGACGCCAATCGCGACCCGATTACCGGAGCGCCCGGGGCACACCCCGTAGGTGTCGGCTTGGGAACAGCTGCAGGCGGCATGGCGGCCGGTGCTGCAGCCGGCGCCGTGGGTGGACCGGCTGGCGCGGTGGCCGGGGCAGTCGTCGGCGGGATTGTGGGCGGGCTGGCTGGTAAAGCCGCCGGCGAAGCGCTGGATCCGACTGCCGAAGATGCGACTGGCGCGATAATCACAAGTCGCAATCTCATTATGACCCCGCGTACACCTATGACGATTACGCACCCGCGTACTCGGATGGGTTATACGAATCGCGCTCGGTTGGGCAACGCGACTTTCGACGATGTCGAAGACGTTCTGCGCGCCTTAATTTCGGCCCGAACGACCTGGAAGCTTCGTCAATGGTGTCAAGGAGCTCGACATCGCGGGCGTCTTCGGTAACGGCCGATTGGCCTTCTATAACTTTTCCCAAGCCAACGTTACGTACTCGGCGTTTGAGGTAGTCGAGGGGCCGTTTCCTGCGGTTCCTGAGCCTGAGACTTACGCCATGATGCTTGCCGGTCTTGGCTTGCTGGGATTTATCGCGCGTCGCCGTAAGCAGAGGGGCACTTGATCGGTTGAGCGCTCACGCAAAAAACCCCGCCGAGGCGGGGTTTTTTTGAGACGTTCGGCGGTGAAAGCCGCGATGGGGATGACTAAGACGGCTACCCGAGGGTCCCTTGCGACTTCTTGTGTTCGGCAACAACCATGAACCTCGACGTTTTACGGATGACGTTCAACTTCCCGGCCGCCGATCCATCCGCAATCGATTGCTCGATGCGCTCGAATATCGCCAAGAGGGCGTCCACGTCCGAAGTGAGGCATGCGCGCGGATCGTTTTCGAGCGCATCTTTTTCAGCTTCGGAGACCGCCAATCGATTGTTTTCTTTGTATTGGGAAGCCATGGGTTCGTTCGGCCCATATGACTGGACAATGGATTCTTATGCGAGTCGAAAAAAGAGTCTGTAGGCCAGACACCTATATTGTCATAGGAGTGTAGTCCTCAACCCAAGGTGCATTTCCCGTACCGGGCTCAGAATAAAATTGCAGGTTTATTGGTGCCGGCTGACTCCCTTGTTTTACAGTGATTTAGGACGCACTCTTATAGCGCTGACTTAAGACCATGGGCAAGGTTTCAGCAACTATTCGGGGGACCAGCTTAATGGCAAGTTGCAAAGCGAAATGGCTATTAATGGGCTTGCTGGCAAGCATCGGCGCGCTCGCGGAGGGGCAGCCGAAAGCGGACGACGACAAGGCGCAACGGCTTATCGCGTCACCCACGGGCACAAGATCAGTCGAATGCGAAGACTGACCGCGAACTCGCGGCCGCAGTTCTCAGGCAATCGTGCGCGACAAGTCGCTGTCGACATACGCGCACAAAGTTAGAGTCATCGTCAAGGAGCTCGCTCACTTGCGCGGCCCGTGCGCAGCGGGCGAAGGTCGCCGACCTCGCCCGGCAAACCGCCGGCACCGAGAAGGTCAACGACCAGATGTCGATCGAGAAATCCAGGGTGACCAGGAAGAAAGAGCGTCCAGACGCATAGCACATCGCGCGCACGATAGGAGCGCGCTCAGCGGTCGAAATCATTCATTGTTCCGACTTGTGCCGCCAATTGCTTTTCGGTACGGTTTTGGCGTGCGCCAACGGCACTTTGCGTTAAACTTGGCTATTGAGTTGCCGTTGGTTCCGGACCCGGGATCCCGCGACTCGCGCATCGGGAAATGCTCTGGAGCCTCCATGATGAAAACCTTCCCCGCCGTTGCTCTGGTCCTGCTACTTGCCGCGGGCTGTAGTCCTTCGCCGCAATCCACATCCGACAACAACCGTTCAGCCGACCGGCTGCAGGCGGTGCAGCATCCGGATAAGGCAGTAGTCAGCCCTGAGCAAGTGGCGAGCGACATCGTTGGCCGCGTGGTGCGGGTCTCGGACTTGTCCGGCAATGCCGACCCAACTGAATGGACGTTCGAATCCAAAGAATTCCGGCATGTCGATATTCTCGAGAGCAAGACTCTGGGCAATATCCAGACAGTGGTCGTATTCGTTACAACGCGCAACAATCCGGTCGCCGACGAAGAACAGGTCCAGGTCTCGGGCAAGCTGCAACTCGTGTATGAGCGTAAAGGCAGCAAATGGGTTTTGACCAAAATCCAAAACGTAAACTTCCGCTATTCGGTCGGCGTTGCAACTTGAACAGGCACGCCGCGCAGCCGGCGTGAATGAGTCTCCGTAAGGTGTTCAATGCACTTGCGCCGCTTATGCTGCGGGCATTACCGTACAGCGGAAAATTGATCGTTTTGATAGATTTTCAGGCAGCAACCGACATAGAATGTCCGCTGGCAAGCAGTCCGGAGAGCGTTCATGTCGAATGGGGAACCCGAGGAAACTTACCTCGTCAGCGTCGCCGACACGACGTCGGGGTGGGACAAGCCGCAGGAAAAGCTGCGCAGGGCGTTTGCGCAGAACGAATTCATCCTGTTCAGCCAATCCATCATCAAACTGGCCCCGGGCGGCGAGAAGCGCGCGCACTTCGAGGTGTTCATTCGGCTGCAGGAGGAGGAGCAGCACCTCATCCCGCCGGGATCGTTCCTGCCGATGCTCGAATACTTCAACCTGGGCCCGATACTCGACCGCTACGTGTTGCGTAAGCTGCTCGGCGCCTACCGGTCGATCAAGCCTGAAAAGCGCGGTGTCGCGCACCTCAATCTATGCGGCGACACACTCGCGGATCCGGACTTTTGCGCTTTCGTCCAGGAGGAACTGCGGCGCACCGAAACTGCCGGCGAGTTGCTGTGCTTTGAATTCCCTGGCAAGGAAATTAACTATCCGGCGAGCGCAGTGGCATTGGCTGAAGGCTTGAAGCGAATCGGCTGCCAGATCTCGGTCGGTGCGATGGATGACGGGGAAATTCCGTTCCGGCCGATCAAGGATATGGGGGCCAACTTTCTAAAGCTCGGCGGCCGCCTGATGCAGGAACTAGCCAGGAACGAGGCGACGGTTGCGGAGGTCCGGACCGCGGCTAACGCGTGCCGCTCGTTCGACGTGCAGACCATCGCGCAAAATGTCGAGGATGCGCCGACGCTGAACGCGTTGAGGAAGTTGGATATCACTTTCGCGCAGGGTTACGGCATCTCGCGCCCGAGCCCGCTCGGCAGAATGAGCAATGCCGCGGCGTGAACGGCTGTGATATGCGGAACGCCGCATCGGCTGCTGGCCGCCTTACTCTCGGGCATCGCATGTGCGAGCGCGGGCGCGCAAACGCGCTCCGATACGCCCGCGCACTATCCTTCTAAGCCGCTGCGCATCGTAGTCGGGTTTCCGCCCGGCGGAAATTCCGATTTCGTCGCTCGCGCGGTCGGGCGCGGGCTCGGCGAACTGTGGGGCCAGCAAGTCATCGTCGACAACCGGCCGGGCGCCGGCGGCAATGTCGCGGCCGAAATCGTCGCCAAGGCTCCGCCCGACGGTCACACGTTGTTGCTGGGCGTGTTCGCGCACGCGGTGAACCCGAGCCTTTACGCCAAGCTGCCATTCGATGCGCTGCGCGATTTCGCGCCGGTGATCCTGTGCGCATCGTCGGCCAACATACTCGTGGTGCATCCATCGCTGCCGGTCAAAACGGTCAGGGAACTGATCGCGCTGGCGAAAGCGAAGCCCGGCGCAATCACCTATGCGTCGGCCGGCAACGGCACCGCAAGCCATCTCGCCGGCGAGCTGCTGAAAATGCGCGCGGGCATCGATATCGTGCACGTGCCGTACCGCGGCACGGGTCTCGCGCATACGGACCTCATGGGAGGACGCGTCACGATGTTCTTCGCCGCGATGGCAGGGACGCTGCCGAGCGTGCAGGCGGGCCGCTTGCGTGCGCTCGGGGTCACCACAATCAAACGCTGGCCGGGCGCGCCGAACGTGCCGACGATGGTGGAGGCGGGCATGCCCGGGTTCGAGGTCAACTCATGGTCGGGATTGCTGGCGCCCGCAGGGACGCCGAAAGAAATCGTCGTCCGGCTCAATACCGAAGTTGCGCGCATCCTGCGCTCGCCGGAAACGGCCGAGCGGCTCTACTCGTTCGGCGCCGAAGCGATCGACAACACGCCTGAAGAATTCGCGGCTTATATAAGTGCGGAGTTCGTCAAATGGGCGAAAGTCGTCAAGGCGGCCGGCCTGCGCGCGGAGTGAACGCGCAACGGGTCCATCAATCCATGACCGTATTCGATCGCATAATCGCGTTGCTCGACAGCAAAGGCGTCGCATATGGCGTTTCGCGCCATGCGCCGGTGTTCACCAGTGAAGAAGCGGCGCGGGTGCGCGGCGCGCCGCTCTCCAGTGGCGCGAAAGCGCTCATCTGCAAGGCGGCTGGCGAATTCGTGATGTTCGTGATGCCGGGGGACCGCCGGCTCGACAGCAAGCTCGTGCGCAAAGCATTCAATCTGCGGTCGCTGCGCTTTGCCACGCGCGAAGAGGTGGAACAACTTGACAACGCTCCTTCCGGGTTCGATCCCGCCATTCGGCAGCTTGTTCGGATTCGCCACGTATTGCGACGAAGAGCTGGCGGGGCAGGCGAAAATCAACTTCAATGCCGGGGACCACGCGATCAGCGTGACCATGGCATTTGCCGATTACGTGGCGGCGGAAGAACCTAAGCTGGGACGGTTTTCGGTCGCCGCGTAACGCAGCAACGATGCGCTAACAGCAGACAGCGGTCTGCCGGCGATTGGCCGTGGTTTCATTCTCCCTTGATGCCGACTTCCTTGATGAGCTTGCCCCATTTGGCGATTTCGTCGTCGATGAAGCGCGTGGTCTCGCGCGGCGTCATTCCGCCGGCATCGAAGCCCATCGCAGTCAGCCGCTCGGCGACGTCGGGCATTTTGTAGACCGCTGAAAATTCGGATTGCAGGCGCTCGACGATCCGCGGCGGAGTTTTCGCGGGCGCGAGCGCGGCAAACCAGCCATCCACCACGTAACCGGGCAGGCCGGATTCTGCCGCAGTTGGAATCTCGGGCGCCACGCTGGTGCGCTTCAGTCCCGGTCACTGCCAAGGCCCGCAAGCGGCCGGCCTTGATTTGCGGAAACGCGGCGCCGAGCGCCGTCGAGAGCACCTGCACTTGTCCAGCGACGACGGCGGCGGTCGATGCGCCGGCGCCTTTATACGGCACGTGCACCATCTCGACACCCGCCATGCGCTTGAACAACTCCATTGCGAGATGACCGCTGGTGCCCACGCCGGAAGTCGCGTAGACCAGGGCGCCAGACTTGGCCTTCGCCAGGGCGATGAGCTCGCGAACCGAATTCGCCGCGACAGACGGGTGCACGACCAGCACGTTGGGCGCCGAAGCGAGCACGGTGATCGCAGCGAAGTCCTGCGGCGTGCGATACGGCAGCTTGTCGTAAAGAAATGGGTTCGCCGCATACCCGAGCGCCACCACGAGCAGCGTATGCCCGTCCGGATCGGACTTGGCGACGATCTCGCTGCCGATAATGCCGCCGGCGCCCGCGCGATTGTCTATCACGAGCGGCTGGCCCCAGCGCTGCGGCAGCTTCTGCGCGAGCATGCGCGACAGGATGTCGAGCGCGCCGCCGGGCGTCGACGGCACAACGATGCGAACCGGTCGCGACGGAAAATCACTGCTCCACGCACCATGAGTGAATGCGCTTAGTGCGCAAAAAACGATTGCTGCAAAATGACACTTCAAACTCATCGGAATTCCCAGATTGGTGGCCGATGCAGAAGATACTGCATACGGCCCGCTGCAACAATCCGGGCGCCAGTTGCGCACGCGTAATTTTTCGATTAAGTTGGAATCGACACATAGTTCACCGTCAGTACTAACAGCATCCGCCCTCCATGCAATTCGTCGGAGGACTGCTACCAGGAGATTCCATGTCCAGCAGCATGCTCGTGTACGAACCCGTCGCGCCGTGCCTCACCGAACTGCGCGAATCCCGCCAGGCGCTCGACAGCCTCGCGGGCAAGGTGATCGGCTTCATCGACAACTCCAAGCCCAATTTCAATCTGCTGGTCGACGACCTCGCGCAAATCCTGATCGAAAAGCACGGCGTCAAAAGCGTCGTCAAGCGGCGCAAGAAAAGCGCTTCGCAGGGCGCACCCGCGGAAGTGATGAACGAGTTGGTCGGGCAGGTCGATGCGGTCATCACCGGTTCCGGCGATTGAGGGTCTTGCACGTCGTGGAGTATCCACGACAGTGTAGAAGTCGCGAAGCGGGCCAAGGCCGCGCTGACGGTCTGTTCGCAGAGCTTCATCGGCCTTGGACGCGCGCAGCAAAAGGCGCTCGGGTCGCCAGATTTACCGATCGCCGTTATCCCGCATCCGTTCGGCACGCGCTCGCGCGAGGAAGTCAGAAATATCGCGGCGACCTGCGCCGCGGACATCGCCCGCCTGCTCTGTGAGACGACGGTACCCGGCAAATCGGCCGCCTCCGCATCATCAGTGCCGGTGTCCGCGCGTGCGAAGGTGGTGGAAGCACCGGGCGATCTCGACGAGCTGAACAGGTTCTACATGAAGCGGCGGTGGGGCGACGGCTTGCCGATATCGCCGCCGACGCAGGAAGCGGTGCAACGCATGCTGCGCCACACGAAGCGTGCGCCCGACGACGTCGTCGCGACGATTGCGCCGGGTATGGGCGCCGCCACGGTCGAGTACATCGCGATTCAGGCGGTGATGGCGGGCTGCTATCCGGAATATCTGCCGGTGCTGATCGCCGCCGCAGAAGCCGTCGCAACGCCGAAATTCCATTTGCAGGCCATGCAGGCGACGACCAACCCCGCGGCTATCTGGCTGATCGTCAACGGGCCGATTGCGCGCTGGCTCGAGGTCAACAGCGGCGCCGGCTGCCTGGGGCAGGGTGCATGGGCGAATGCCACGCTGGGCCGTGCGTTGCGCCTGATATTGCAGAACATCGGCGGCGCGCTGCCGGGCGAGATGGACAAGGCGACGCAGGGGCAGCCCGGTAAATATACGTTCTGCTGCGCCGAGAACGAGGAAGCGAGCCCGTGGGAGCCGCTGCATGTCGAGCGCGGTTTCGCCAAGGACGCCAATACCGTGACAGTGGGCGGGGTACTTGGCACCTGGAGCATGAACATGACCGCACGCAAAGGCGAAGAGGTGATCGCCATGATAGGCGACACCATGCAATACCCGGCGAGCAGCGATTACATCCACGCTGGCGCGCCGTTCATCATCCTCTCGCCACAGCACGCGAATCTTTTTCACCGCGAAGGCTGGGACAAAGCGGAGGTCAAGCGGCGATTGTGGGAAGCTTCGAAGATGCGCGCTGGACGCCATAAAGGCAGCGAGTTCGATCGCATGGTTACCGCGCGCAAAGCCGAGCTTGGCGATATCGGCCCCGACACCATACTGCCGATATCGGAGAAGCCGGAAGATTTGACTATCGTCGTGGCAGGCGGCCCGGGATCGCATTCGGTGTTCCTGCCGGTCTCGGCTTACACACGCTCGGTGACTCAGGAAATCGTGCTGTCCGAATAACGCGGGCCGGAAGAGGGCTGCAGCATGTTTAAGCAGATCGCATGCATTGCCTGGCTCTGCACCAACGCGGCAGCCTTCGCGGCGGAATCCTATCCGTCGCGTCCGATCCGCCTGATTGTGCCGTTCTCAGCCGGCGGCGGCGCCGACATCATCGCGCGTCTGCTCGGCAGCGGAATGGCGAAAGGATTGAATGCACAATTTGTTATCGATAACCGGCCCGGCGCCGGCACGGTGCTGGGAACCGATCTCGCCGCGCACTCGAATCCCGACGGCTACACGCTGGTGCTGGTAGCGACCGCGCACGCCACGAACCCTGGGCTGGTCGCCAAACTCCCGTTCGATCCGATGAATGATTTCGCGCCGATTACGCTCGCGGTCGACACGCCGCTGATCGTCGTTGTGCCAACGTCGTTGCCGGTAGCGAATTTGCGTGAATTGATTGAGCTCGCCAAATCCAAGCCGCAACGCATCATCTACGGCTCGGCAGGACAGGGCACGAGCGGACACCTCGCGATGGAATTATTGAGCCTGAAGACCGGCGTGAGCATGACGCACGTGCCGTACAAAGGCGCGAGCCAGGCGCTGATCGATCTGCTCGGCGCGCAAATCCAGGTGCTGTGCACGAGCACCCTGCCGGCGCTGCCGCACGTGCGCTCGGGACAGTTGCGCGGGCTGGCGGTGACGAGCGCAACGCGGTCGCACGCCGTGCCCGACGTGCCGACCGTCGCGGAAGCTGCGCCGCTGCCGGGATTTCGCGCGAGCTCCTGGTATGCGTTGCTGGCACCGGCGCGCACGCCGCCGTCGATCATCAGCCAATTGCATGGCGCCGCGATCCAGGCGCTGCGCTCGCCGGCGATGACGGAGCCATTGCTCGCGCAAGGCGCGGATCCGATCGGCGGCACCCCGGAAGAACTGCGCCAGTTTCTGCGCACGGAGATTGATGTCTGGACCACCGTGATCCGGCAGGCCAGGGTCAAGCCGAATACCTGAGTATCGTCGAAGGAGCCCACGATGAAAACGAAAGCCGCGCGCATGCGCGAACTGTTGAAGCAGGGCATCGTCGTGTCGCCCGGCGTTTACGATGGGTTGAGCGCGCGCATGGTCGAGAAAATGGGCTTTAAAGCAGCCGCTACTGGTGGGAGCGGATTCTTCGAACGCGCGGCTGAGCCAGCCTGACATCGGCCTGCTGACGCTGATGGAGAACGTCGATGCGTGCCGGCATCTCGCGCGCACTCTGTCGATCCCGTTGATGGCCGATGCGGAAACCGGCTACGGTAATCCGGTCACGGTTTTTCACGCGGTCGAGTACTTCGAGGAAGCCGGCGTCGTTGGCATGAACATCGAGGACCAGGTGAGTCCCAAACGCTGCGGCCACATGCAGGGCAAGGAACTGATCAGCGCGCAGGAAATGGCGAAAAAAGTCGAAGCCGCAGTCAAGGCGAAAAAAGATCCCGACTTCATCATCAACGCGCGCACCGATGCGATTGCCATCGAAGGCCTCGATAAAGCGATCGAGCGTGCACGCCTCTACATCGCGGCGGGCGCCGACATGGTTTTTCCCGATGCAGTCGATTCCGAGGAGCAAATCAAGCGCTTTGTCGATGCGGTCGACGCACCGGTGAGCATCAATATCGGTTTCGGTATCCGCTCGCGGCCGACCACGCCGCTGATACCGGTCAAGCGGCTCGCCGAGATCGGGGTGGCCCGCGTCACCATGGCGCGCATGCTGCCTTCGGCGGCGCTAATGGGCATGCACAAAGCGCTCGAGCTCATGCGCGACCACGTCGAGACGGGCACGCTGCACGACCGACCGGACCTGCTGTATGGAATGGAAGAGATAACCGACTTGATGGGCTACTCGAAGATTGCCGAGCTCGAGGCCCAGTTCCTGCCGGACGAGCAGCTCGAACGCAAATACGGCGCTGACAAGGTCGATTACGTGGTGCGCGAGCGCAAAACCTGAACCGCAATGCGCCAGCTATGCATTTCGCATCATTTGCGTGCGTCGCGGGCCCGGTTATCCCGGCTGGACTTGGCGGCGGGCGATTTAACCTGCAAAATCCACGAACTACACCGCCATAGCGGTGTCGAAGGGGGGTATTTATCTCAAACTTCGGCAGGAGGCGTTGCGCGAGATGCCGCGCTTTACGGGCATTTAGCGAGCGAAAAAGCTCATGATGAGAGAGATCGAAGGTGTGGTACAAGGCGAACCGGAAACGCGCCGGCGTTGGTTTCACGACGAATATTTCGACCTGTTCGTGTGGCAAAACACGGCCAATGAAGTCGAGTCGTTCCAGCTTTGCTATGGGATCGATTCAAGCGAGCGGGCGCTGGAATGGCGCAAGAACCGCGGCTTTTTTCACGACGGCGCCAAGCCCGGCAATACCGTTCCCGGCGCCATACTCGATGCGCCGGAGACGGCGGCCCGTGAGCCAAGCGCGGCAGCGATTACATCGCGCTTCGAATTCGCGGCGCGTGCATTGCCCGACGATATCCGGGTCGCGGTGACGGCAAAAATACGCGAGTATGCGGAAAAGGCTTCCGCGGTGCCCGCGCGGCGTCGCCAGGTCCGGCGGGCGGCATGGCAGCAGCAGGGCCCGGAACCGTCTTAAGTTGCGATCCGCACCAGGCTGATTATTTCCGGTCGGCGGGCAGCACGGCCGGGTCGGTTTCGCCGGAAATGACGGCCGGGGGTGCGTCCGTTTCGACGGAATACGATCCTTCGATCACGTCCGCCTCGCGTTGCGCGCGCACTTTGCGCAACGCCCACCAGATCCGGACGATCACGACGCCGGCGATCAGCGCGGCGGCAACCAGGGCAAAGGCCAGAAAAAATAATCCGACGACGGCGAGGCCCGCCGCGATGAGCGTTGCGCTCACGCGGCCAAGCCAGGTCCTGGGGATAACGCCGGGCGGTATGCGTGTCTGATGAATCATAAGTAGCGGTTGGATTGATGGGGAACCAGCAAAGTTCACCCGCTTTTCATGCGGAGCGATGTCCGCGGGGGAAGACAATCCGCCACATTGTGAGCGCGTATCATGTGGTTTGCCGCACTATTTCCAGTATCGCTCCATCGTCATGCCGAAAGAGCCGAAAATCCGCGTTTTGTTCGTCTGCATGGGCAACATCTGCCGCTCGCCGACTGCGGAAGCCGTGTTCAGACGCACGGTCGACAAGGCGGGGCTCAACCACGTGATCGAATGCGATTCCGCCGGCACCCACGACTATCACATCGGGGAGCCGCCCGATCAGCGCGCGCAACTGGCGGCAAGCCGCCGCGGTTACGACATGAGCAATCTGCGCGGGCGCAAGGTCGGACCAAAAGATTTCGAAAGCTTCGACTACGTCGTGGCGATGGACCGGCGTAATTATTCATTGCTCGAAAATCTGTGCCCGCCCGAGTACGCCGGCAAGCTCAAACTCTATTGCGACTTCGATGACAATTTCGCCGGCTGCGAAGTGCCCGATCCCTATTACGGCGGCGCGCAAGGATTCGAGCAGGTGCTCGATATGATCGAGGCGGTAAGCGCCAGCCTGGTCGCGCGGCTGCGCGAGTCTTCCCGCGCATAAAAAAAGTGCCGGGAGAATGCCCGGCACTTTTTGAAGTTACTTCCTGGTTTCGACCTGCTCCAGCGGCTCGTTGCTGAGCGGCGGCAGAGGCGGGCGCACGCGCGGCGGGCGCGGCGGCGCAGGCGGCTCGACTTTGCTCGCTGCTATCCGCAGTTTTTCCGCATCGGTTTCAACCTGCTCGAGGTCCGACGGCAGCACGATGGGTTCGCGCGCCACGGGCACCGCCGGCGCAACGACCGCCGGCTCGACGGGAACATGTTCAACGACGCGCTCAACCACGGGCGCGGGCTCTGCGTGATGCTCGATCGCCGCCGGCTCTTCCATAATCGGCTGGGGCATCTCGTACGGCGCAGGCGGCGCCGGCATGTGCGGAATCTGCGGCTCGTGCGCCTGCACCGGTTCGGCTTCTACATTTGAAGCCATCGCGGCGGCGGGAGCGTGGTCCAGCTCGGCCCCGTTATTGCCCGGCGCTGACACCGGTTGCGCTGCGCTCTCGCCATTGCCCTGGGCAGCTTCGTGCCGCTCGCCGCGCTCGCGGCCACCGCGGCCGCCGCGACGGCGACGACGCCCGCCTTCGCGGCCTTCTCGACCTTCGCGTGCTTCACCTTCAGCGCGCGGCGTCTGCTCGCGGGCTGCGGCTGGTGCGCCGCCAGCTTCCGCCGGCGCCTGGTCTTGACGTTCGGGACGCTCTTGACGTTCGGGACGCTCGGGACGCGGCGGGCGCGGTTGCTGCCCCTCGCGACGCGGTTGCTGCTCCTGCCCATCGCGCGGCGGACGCGGCTCGCGCGGTTCACGCGGCGGACGCGGCTCCCCGGGACGGCCGCGCTGTTGCTGACGCTGACCGCCTTCGGCACCGGCCTCACTGCGAGGCCCATGCGCAGTACGTTCACCGCGCGGTTCGTCGCGTTTGTGCTCGCGGCGCGGGCCATTGGGGCGCCCGCGGCGCTGACCGCGCTCACCACGATCGGCACGGTCGCCGCGTTCTCCGCGGTCAGTACGCTCGCGGGTGAGCGCGGCGGGTTTGGCTTCGGGGGTTTCGGTCGCGGGGCGCTTGAACCAGCCAAAAATCTTGCTGATGATGGACGCTTCGGCCTGCGGCGCCGGTGCTGCCGCTGCGACGGGTTTCGGCGTGTGATCGACGATAGGCGCCGGTTGCGACGGCGTGATGCCTTTGACGGCCGCTTCCTGGCGCGGCGTGGCCGGCTCGGTCTGCGCGGACGGCAAGCCGCCGTCGGTCTTTTCCGGCATCGCCACCATTTCGTAGCTCGGCGGCGGCAGGTCGGCCTGATTGAGTTCCTCGTGCTTCAAACGCGTGACCGTGTAGTTCGGCGTCTCGAGGTGTATGTTCGGAATCAGCACGACGTTGACTTTGAGGCGCTGCTCGATCGAATGGAATTCGGCGCGCTTCTCGTTAAGCAAATAAGTTGCCACGTCGACGGGCACTTGCGCGTGCACAGCGCCGGTGTTTTCCTTCATCGCTTCTTCCTGCAGGATGCGCAGGATGTGCAGCGCGGTCGATTCGATGCCGCGGATGTGGCCGGTGCCATGGCAGCGCGGGCAGGGGATATGACTGCTTTCGGCGAGCGCGGGACGCAGGCGCTGGCGCGACAGTTCAAGCAGGCCGAAGCGCGAGATCTTGCCGGTCTGCACGCGCGCACGGTCGACGTGCAGCGCGTCACGCAGGCGGTTTTCCACTTCGCGCTGATTGCGCCCGCTTTCCATGTCGATGAAGTCGATCACGATCAGGCCGCCCAGGTCGCGCAGGCGCAATTGTCGAGCGAGCTCATCGGCGGCTTCGAGATTGGTGCGGAACGCGGTCTCTTCGATATCGGCGCCGCGCGTAGAGCGCGCGGAGTTGACGTCGATCGACACCAGTGCCTCGGTATGATCGATGACGATCGCGCCGCCGGAGGGCAGCGTGACCTGGCGTGAAAACGCGGTTTCGATCTGGTGCTCGATCTGGAAGCGCGAAAAGAGCGGCACATCGTCTTTGTAGAGTTTGACGCGATTCACGTTCGCGGGCATTACGTGGCCCATGAACGCGCGCGCCTGCTCGTAGATGTCTTCGGTGTCGATCAGAATTTCGCCGATGTCCTGCGAAAAGTGATCGCGGATCGCGCGAATGACGAGGCTCGATTCCTGATAAATCAGGAAAGCGCCGTTCTGGCTGGTCGAGGCGTTTTCGATTTCGCGCCACAACTGCAGCAGGTAATTCAGGTCCCAGCCGAGTTCTTCGGCATTGCGGCCGATGCCGGCGGTGCGCGCGATGACGCTCATGCCCGCGGGCACTTCGAGCTGGTCGATGGTTTCGCGCAGCTCGGCGCGCTCTTCGCCTTCGACCCGGCGCGAGACGCCGCCGCCGCGCGGATTGTTCGGCATCAGCACGAGATATCGGCCGGCCAGACTGATGAAAGTCGTGAGGGCGGCGCCCTTGGTGCCGCGCTCGTCCTTGTCGACCTGGACGATCAGTTCCTGGCCTTCGCGCAGCGCATCCTGGATGCGCGCACGCGCGACGTCTACGCCGGCCTTGAAATAGGCGCGGGCGACTTCCTTGAAGGGGAGAAAACCGTGGCGCTCACTGCCGTAATCGACAAATGCCGCTTCGAGGCTGGGCTCGACGCGAGTGATGACGCCTTTGTAAATATTGCTCTTGCGCTGCTCTTTGCCGGCAGATTCGATGTCCAGATCGAGCAGTTTCTGTCCATCTACGATCGCAACGCGCAGCTCTTCCGACTGCGTGGCGTTAAACAACATGCGTTTCATTTTATTCTTCTCCCGCGCTCAGTGTCACGGGATGGGCAAACTCACGCGCGGATTACAACGCGCCGCGCGCTAATGCTTCAATCATTCAGTCACGAAATGGATCATGTATGTGGGTGACTAGTTGTAAATGACTTTCGCTGTTTGCCGTTAAATTCGTCAGTGAGCAGCGGTTGATCCGGTATCGGGTGCGTCGCACCGTGGCCGCGAACCGCTGCGTCAACAAAGGTTTTCGTGTGCTGTGAGCGCGTATTTCGACTACCATCGCTACTTTTAGTGGTGAGCGACATTAACCATTGGGTTTCGGCAACCGCTTAACCGCACCATCGGGACCACGTCCCGTGCTGTGATTTCAGCGTACCTGGATAGCGACTGCTTGGCGCTGGGCCATTCTGCCCGGCGTTACCTGCGGCGAAACCGCCGCGGTGGACCGCCTGGGGCTCCGGACAACACTGTCCTCAAGTCTGCTAACCGGCGAATAGTATAAGCAAAATGAAGGATTTGGGCAAAAAATCGGTGTCGCGGCACCAAATCGGGGAGGACGCCGGCGGGCAGCGCATCGACAACTACCTGGTCAAGTTGCTCAAAGGCGTGCCCAAAAGCCACGTTTACCGCATTTTGCGCAGCGGCGAGGTGCGAGTTAACGGCGGGCGCGCCAAGCCCGATTACCGCGTCGCGATCGGCGACGAGCTGCGGATACCCCCGGTGCGGGTGGCGGAACGGCCGACCCGCGCCGCGCCGCCGGTCAGCGAGGAACTCGAGCGCGCGGTCCTGTTCGAAGACGAGCATTTGATCGCGCTCAACAAGCCGTCCGGGCTGGCGGTGCACGGCGGCAGCGGCGTGAGCTTCGGCGTAATCGAGCAGTTGCGCAGCCAGCGTCCAAACGCGCGCTATTTCGAGCTGGTGCACCGGCTCGATCGCGACACCTCGGGCGTGCTCTTAATAGCTAAGAAACGCAGCGCGTTGACGGCCATGCACGCGGAATTGCGCGACGGCCAGTTCAAAAAATACTATCTCGCGCTGGTCAAAGGCGTCTGGCGCAACAAGAAACAGGCCGTGCACCTGAATCTGCACAAATACCTGCTCGCGTCCGGCGAGCGGCGGGTGGCCGTCCATGCCGATGGCCAGGAATCACATACGGTGTTCGAGCTCAAGCAGGCGTGGCGCGATTTCAGCCTGTTGCGGGCCGAGTTGAAGACCGGCCGCACGCATCAGATCCGCGTGCACCTCGCGCATCTCGGCTTTCCCATTGCCGGCGACGACAAGTATGGCAATTTCGAGCTCAACAAAGAGCTCGCGCGCAACGGTCTCAAGCGCATGTTTCTGCACGCCGCGAGCATCGGCCTCAAGCACCCGGCGAGCGGCGCCAAGCTCGTGATTGAAGCGCCGCTGCCAGCCGACCTGCAAAAGTTTGTGGACAAACTGGACTGAAGCCGCGTGGGTAAACGTTTCGATCTCGTGGTATTCGATTGGGATGGCACGCTGATGGACTCGACGGCGATCATCGTGGCCTCGCTGCAGGCCGCGTGCGCAGACGTCGGTCTGCCCGTGCCCTCCGACGAGCGCTCGCACCACATTATCGGGCTCGGACTCTACGACGCGATGGCGCACGTGCTGCCGGGTGTCAGCACGTCCGTCTATCCACAGGTCGTCGAGCGTTACGGCCATCATTTTCGGACGCGCGAGCCGCAATCGCCTTTGTTCGCCGGCGCCGAAGAGCTGCTGCGCGACATGCATGGCGCGGGGCATCGGCTGGCTATTGCCACCGGCAAGAGCCGGCGCGGTCTCGACCGCGCGCTCGAAAAAACCGGGCTGGCGCCGCTGTTTCACGCCACCCGCTGCGGCGAAGAGTCAGCGACCAAGCCGGCGCCCGGCATGCTGCTCGATCTGATGGCCATGCTCGGCACCATTCCAGAACGAACCGTGATGATAGGCGACACCACGCATGACTTGCAGATGGCGGCCAACGCCGGCGTCGCGGGGGTTGCGGCGGCATATGGCGCTCATCCACGCGACCAATTGGCGGCATTGAACCCGCTCACGTGCTTCGATGAACCGCAGCATCTGTGGCAATGGCTCAGACAGAACGCGTAATCTGTACCAGCAGCGCACTCGTCGACGGCGGGCCGGGCGTTCGTTTCACCATGCAGCGTGATGGCCGCGACGCCGCCGCGTTTGTGATCCGGTATGACGGCAAGGTGCACGCGTATCTCAACAGTTGCGCGCATATTCCCGTCGAGCTCGACTGGATGGAAGGCGAGTTCTTCGATAAAGCTGGGTTATACTTGGTGTGCGCAACGCATGGCGCAACTTACGAGCCTGCGACCGGTCATTGCATCATGGGCCCGTGCAAAGGACAGCGACTGATCGCGGTGCCGGTTGACGAGTGTAACGGCGAAATTATTCTGAAAGAAGGCGAAAATCGCGATGGCTGATCTGGATCCGCGCAACACAGGTGACGGCTGGGAGCGCAACGTGATCGAGAAAGTCGCGCTCGCGGCGATCGCCGAGCAGCGCACGGCGCGCCGCTGGGGCATGGCGTTCAAGATGCTCGTGATGATCTATCTCTTTCTCGTGCTGTTTCTCGGCATGGGCTGGCTCAAGAAAGCCGGGGACAAATCGACCGGCAAGCACACCGCGATGGTCGAGCTGCGCGGTGTCATCGCATCGGAGGGCCAGGCGAGCGCCGACAATGTGACCTCGGGGTTGCAGGCGGCATTCAAGGACAGCAATACAGTCGGCGTCGTGCTGCGGATCAACAGTCCCGGCGGCAGTCCGGTGCAGGCTGGCTACATCAACGACGAAATCAAGCGCCTGCGCGGCTTGTATCCGAATATTCCCTTGTATGCGGTGGTCGAAGACATCTGCGCGTCGGGCGGTTATTACGTCGCGGTCGCGGCCGACAAGATTTACGTCGACAAGGCGAGCATCGTGGGCTCGATCGGCGTCGTGATGGACGGTTTCGGCTTCACGGGCACGATGGAAAAGCTGGGTGTCGAGCGCCGGGCTATCGCGGCGGGCGAAAACAAGAAATTCCTGGATCCGTTTTCGCCGGTCAATCCCGCGCACAAAGCTTTTGCTGAAAAAATGCTCGCCGAAATCCATGAACAATTCATTACGGTCGTGCGGCAGGGCCGCGGCAAACGCCTGAAGGAAACGCCCGAACTTTTCAGCGGCCTGGTGTGGGTAGGACCAAAGAGCATAGAGCTCGGCCTTGCCGATGCGCTCGGCAGCGTGGATTCGGTGGCGCGCGACGTGATCAAGGCCGAGGATGTCGTGGACTTCACGCCGCACGAAAACATCGCCGAGCGCGTGGCGCGCAAGTTCGGTGCCGCGATGGCGGAAGCGCTCGTCAAAGTCAGCGCGACCGGCGGCGCTCAGCTGCGCTAATCAACGAGCGTAGAGTAGAAATACGCTGGGCCGGCGACCGATTTCCGCTTTGCCCGCAGCCCATTCGGCGATCGTCGCACTGCGCACCGATTCCCCAGTTAGCGTGAGATCGCTCGCCACGCATAGCCGCGAACTTCCCGCGCACGTCGCGCAAAACGCCTGCAGCAACTGATCGTTGCGATACGGCGTTTCGATGAACACCTGAGTCTGGTCCTGCTCGCGCGATTCGCGCTCGCGCATCGCGATGGCACGCCGGCACTCGTCTTTCGGCACCGGCAGGTAACCGTGGAACGCGAAGCGCTGGCCGTTGAAGCCGGACGCCATCAGCGCGAGCAGAATCGCGGACGGCCCTACATGCGGCACCACGCGGATGCGCAGGCGATGTGCGGCAGCGACGAGCAACGCGCCCGGGTCGGCGACCGCGGGACTGCCGGCCTCCGACAGCACGCCGGCGCTGCGTCCCGCGAGCAGCGGCTGCAACAGCTCACCGGCCCGCTCGGGACTGCTGTCTTTGTCGAAGCATTCAATCTGCAATTCACGCAGCGGCCGCAGGTGCTCGATGTTCTTGAGAAACTGCCGGGCGCTTTTGGCGTTTTCGGCCAAAAAGTAATCGAGCCCGGACGCCGCTTGCAGCGCGGACGCAGGCAGCACCAGCCGCGGGTCGACATCGCCGAGCGTCACCGGAATCAAATGCAGTTCGCCGGGCTCCGCAATCACGGCAGTTCCCAGCCTTCGTTGCGCAGCATGTCGCACAGGGCGATAAGGGGCAGTCCAATCAACGCGTTCGGGTCATCGCCTTCGAGCTTGGCGACCAGCGCGATGCCGAGCCCTTCGATGCGCGCGCTGCCGGCGCAGTCGTAGGGCTCTTCGGCGCGCAGGTAACGCTCAATCTGCGAGTCCGTATAGTCGCGCATGTGGACAGTAACCGGTACTAGTGCGGTCTGTTCCCGCGAAGTGCGCGCGTTGAGCACGCACAAAGCCGTATGGAAATACACGGGCTTACCGCGCATGAGCTTCAGTTGAGCTGCCGCCCGGTCGAAATTGCCCGGCTTGCCGAGGATCGTTTCGTCCACGACCGCCACCTGATCGCTGCCGACGATCAGCGCGTCCGGCCACGCATGCCGCACCGACTGCGCCTTCAGGCACGCCAGGCGCAATGCCAGCGCCTGCGACGCTTCCCCCGCTAGTGGTGCTTCGTCGACGGCGGGGGCCGTCACTTCGAAGGGAATGTTGAGACGGGAGAGCAACTCGCGCCGATAGCGCGAGGTCGAAGCAAGCACGAGCTTGGCGGGGGCAGGGTGGGGCATCGGCTATGATTAGAGTGCCTAACGCAACGAAACACGCGATGCGCTGTCACGATTTGGCTCACGCGAGCAAGACCGCGACTTGTCATTCTAAGTAGTGGCTTGCGACAATGTTATGGGCCAAACTCGTGCCAGCCCGAAGTTGCAGCCAGAATCGGCGTGACGCGTTGTCTTGGCAATGAATAACTATTGCCTTCCGCGCCTTGCCATCACCATTCTGGCGCAACGCACACGTGTTTCGTTGCGTTAGGCACTCTAAGTCCTGCGGGTTTTCTGTTATTTTGTTTTGACAGATTAGGGCGAAAATATTATCATGCGCGGTTTATGTCTGCACGGGCTTCGATAGACAGTCTTGAATTTGCCCGCGCTGGCGAGCAGTTGAGCGGCAGCGTGCCGGTCAGCGAACTTTCCAGACTGGCGGACAGCCTGTTCGACACCGACGGCAATTTGCAATTCGAGCTGACGGGCGGACGCGATGGACGGCAGCGGTTGCGGTTGCACATGACGGTTGCGGGCAGCGTCGATCTCCAATGCCAGCGCTGCCTCGGCAAGCTGGTTTTTCCGGTGGCGGTGCAAACGAATTTGCTGGTGTTGACGGGCGAGGCAGGGGGCGACACCGCAGAGCTCGACGATCTCGACGGAATACCAGCCGCCGCCCAGACGGATGTGTGGTCGCTGGTGGAAGACGAAGTCCTGCTGGCGATACCGCTGGCGCCGCGGCATGCCGAGAATGAATGCAGTCCGGCGGTAAAGACGGCAGGCGAGCCGGTTGCATCGCCGTTTGCGGCGCTGGCCCGGCTGACGCAGGAACGTACGAAGAATCGAACGTAAAGGAGTTTCAAAATGGCAGTACAGCAGAACAAGAAGTCCCCGTCGAAGCGCGGCATGCATCGCTCGCACGATTTTCTGAACACTCCGCCGCTCGCGGTCGAACCGACGACGGGGGAGGTGCATTTGCGCCATCACATCAGCCCGACGGGCTACTACCGCGGAAAAAAAGTCGTCAAAACCAAAGACGAGTAGGGTCGGCGAGGTTGGTGTCGATTCGCGTAGTCACGCGCGCCGCACTATGTACGGTTCGCGCCAGCGAGGACATTAGATGGACGTAACGGTCGCCGTCGATTGCATGGGTGGAGATCATGGCCCCCATGTGACCGTGCCCGCGGCGCTGGATTTCCTGCGGCAGTGCGACGGCGTCAACGTCGTCCTGGTCGGCCTGCAGGACGAAATCAACCAGGAATTGCGCAAAGCCCGCAGCGATCTGCTCGCACGCACTGCCGTGCAGCACGCGAGCGAGGCGGTCGGCATGGACGAGGCGCCGGCCAGCGCGCTGCGCGGAAAAAAAGATTCCTCGATGCGCGTCGCGGTCAACCTCGTCAAGGACGGCGTCGCGCACGCCTGCGTCAGCGCCGGCAACACCGGCGCGCTGATGGCGATCTCGCGCTTCGTGCTCAAGACGTTGCCCGACATCGAGCGCCCGGCCATCTGTTCCGTGCTGCCGACGCTGACCGGACGCACTTACATGCTGGATCTCGGCGCCAACGTCGATTGCACCGCTGACCACCTGCTGCAGTTCGGCGTCATGGGCGCGATGCTGGTCAGCGCCGTGGAAAACAAGGAGCGGCCGAGCGTCGGCCTGCTCAATATCGGCGAGGAAGAAATCAAAGGCAGCGAAGTCGTCAAGCACGCGGGTGAACTGCTGCGCGCAAGCGGCCTTAACTTCTACGGCAACGTCGAAGGCGACGACATCTACAAGGGAACCACCGACGTGGTCGTATGCGATGGCTTCGTCGGCAACGTGACGCTCAAGGCCTCCGAGGGCATCGCGCGCATGCTGGGCACTTACCTGCGCGAGGAATTCAACCGCAACCTCCTGACCCGCGCGGCGAGCGTCGCGGCGCTGCCCGTGCTCAACGCATTCAAGCGCCGCTTCGACCCGCGCAACTACAACGGCGCGACGCTGCTGGGCTTGCGCGGCATCGTGGTCAAGAGCCACGGTTCCGCCGACCGCGTGTCGTTTCGCATCGCGACTGGCCGCGCGGCTGACGAAGCGCGCAGCGGCGTGCTCGGCAAGATCACCGAGCGCATGTCGGCGATCCAGGAAAACGCAGCGTGATCTACTCGCGCATCGTGGGCACCGGCAGCTACCTGCCGGTCAATGTCGTGAGCAACGACGAGTTGGCCCGCCGGGTCGATACCTCCGACGAGTGGATACGCGCGCGCACCGGCATACGGCAGCGCCATCTTGCCGACCCCGCCCAGAAATCGAGCGACCTCGCGTACGAGGCCGCGTTGCAGGCGCTTGCCGCGTCAGGCACAACTGCGGCGGATCTCGACCTGATCATCGTCGCCACTTCGACGCCCGATTTTATTTTTCCAAGCACGGCCTGTGTGCTACAGGCGAGGCTGGGCAGCAAGCGCTGTCCGGCATTCGACGTGCAGGCGGTGTGTTCCGGCTTCGTTTATGCGCTCGACATCGCGGATAAATTCATCCGCAGCGGCATGTACAAGCGCGCGCTCGTCGTAGGTGCCGAAGTGTTTTCGCGCATACTCGATTGGGAAGATCGCGGCACCTGCGTATTGTTCGGCGACGGCGCCGGCGCGGTTGTATTGGCGGCAGCCGCAACGCCCGGTGTGCGCGCGAGCGTGTTGCACGCCGATGGTTCGCACGCCGGCATCCTGTCGACGCCTGGCCATGTCTGCGGCGGCAAGGTGACGGGAGATCCGTTTTTGCGCATGGACGGGCAGGCGGTATTCAAGCTGGCGGTGCGCGTGCTGGATGAAGTCGCGCGGGAAACGCTGGCGTTGTGCGAAATGAAGCCCGCGGACGTGGACTGGCTGATTCCGCATCAGGCGAACGTGCGCATCCTCGATGCGACCGCCAGGAAGCTTGGAATCGCCGCCGAAAAAGTCATCGTCACCGTCGACAGCCATGCCAATACGTCGGCGGCATCGGTGCCGCTCGCGCTCGATGTCGCGGTGCGCGACGGCCGCATCAAGCCGGCCATAAAGTGTTGCTGGAAGGCGTCGGCGGCGGCTTCACCTGGGGCGCAGCCCTCGTGGAGATGTAGCAGCGATGAAACTCGCATTGGTTTTTCCTGGACAGGGCTCGCAGGCGGTCGGCATGCTGCAAAGCTTCGCCGACAGCAAACCCGTGCGCGACACTTTTGCCGAAGCCGCGGAGGTCCTGGGGCAGGACTTGTGGCAGCTCGCAGCCGACGGCCCTGCGGAAGACTTGAATTCGACCGTCAATACCCAACCGCTCATGCTGGCCGCGGGTTACGCCGTGTATCGCGCGTGGCGCGAGGCGGGCGGTCCTGCGCCCGCGATCGTCGCGGGTCATAGTCTGGGCGAATACACGGCGCTGGTGGTGGCCGGCGTCGTTTCTTTGCGCGATGCGCTGCCGCTGGTCCGCCTGCGCGCGCAAGCCATGCAGGACGCGGTGCCGGTCGGCACCGGCGCGATGGCCGCCATCCTCGGCCTGGACGACGACGCGGTACGCGCCGCATGCGCCGAGAGCGCGCAAGGCGAAGTCGTCGAAGCGGTGAATTTCAACGCGCCGAGCCAGGTCGTGATCGCGGGACACAAGGCGGCGGTCGAGCGCGCCGCTGCCGCCGCCAAGGCCAGGGGGGCGAAGCGCGCCGTGATGTTGCCGGTCAGCGCACCGTTTCACGCATCGCTGCTCAAGCCCGCTGCCGAGCGACTCGAGCAGGTTTTGGCCGGCATTACTTTTCACGCGCCGCAAATTCCGATCGTCAACAACGTCGATGTCGCGGTCGTTACGGACCCGCAACTAATCAAGGCCGCGCTCGCGCGGCAGGCCTGCAGCCCTGTGCGCTGGGTTGAAATCATTCAACACATGGCGCGCAGCGGCGTGACCCACGTCGGCGAATGCGGTCCGGGCAAGGTGCTCGCAGGAATGACGAGGCGCATCGAAAGCGGGCTGCAGGGTTTCGCCATCGCCGACGCGGCATCGCTCGCGCAATCGGTGCAGGCCTTAAAGGAGGCGGCTGATGCTTAACGGACAAGTGGCTCTGGTCACGGGCGCCACGCGCGGCATCGGCCAGGCGATCGCGCTCGAGCTGGGCCGGCAGGGCGCCGTGGTCGCAGGCACCGCAACCAGCGAAGCGGGCGCCCAGGCCATCGGCGCTTATCTGCTGGCAGCCGGCATCAAAGGCGCCGGCTTTGCGATGAACGTCAACGATGCGGCGCAGGTCGAGGCGACGCTGGCCGCGGTGCAGAAGCAATGCGGCGACATCGCCATCCTGGTCAACAACGCCGGGATTACGCGCGACAACCTGCTGCTGCGCATGAAAGAAGAGGAGTGGGACGACATCATGTCGACCAACCTGAAGTCGGTTTACCGGCTGTCGAAACTCGTGCTGCGCCCGATGATGAAGGCGCGGCAGGGCCGCATCATCAACATCACTTCAGTGGTCGGCGTGATGGGCAACGCCGGGCAGACGAATTACGCGGCGGCCAAGGCGGGCATGATCGGTTTCAGCAAGTCGCTCGCGCGCGAAATCGGCAGCCGCAACATTACGGTAAACTGCGTGGCGCCCGGCTTTATCGATACGGACATGACCCGCGACCTTGATGCAACGCAGCGCGCCGCACTCATCGGACAAATCCCGCTGGCGCGCCTCGGCGCGGTCGAAGACATTGCGGGCGCGGTCGCTTTTCTCGCCGGCCCCGCGGCCGCGTACATTACGGGCGCCACTTTGCATGTCAATGGCGGAATGTTGATGGATTAGCGCGCAAATTGCGCGGGTTAGGTAGCCCGCGCCGGATTTGGTAAAATACTTTTTGCATAAAAACCGGACGACTCCAGAAGGGGAATTAGATGGAAAACATAGAGCAGCGCGTCAAGAAAATTGTAGCCGAGCAACTGGGCGTCAACGAAGCCGATGTCAAGAACGAATCGTCGTTCGTCAACGACCTCGGCGCCGATTCGCTCGATACCGTGGAACTGGTGATGGCGCTCGAAGAGGAGTTCGAGTGCGAAATTCCGGATGAAGAGGCCGAAAAGATCACCACGGTTCAGCAAGCGACCGATTACATCAAATCCCACCTCAAGTAACCACCAGGCTCACGCCGCGGCACCCCATTGGCAAGACGCAGAGTAGTTGTAACCGGACTCGGCATCATCTCTCCGGTCGGGATTGGCATTCCCGAAGCATGGGGAAGCATCGTCGCCGGCAAATCCGGCATCACCCGTATCACGCGTTTCGACGCGGCCAAATTCCCGAGCCAGATCGCCGGGGAAGTCAAAGGCTTTGAAGTTGAGAAATGGCTCGCGCCGAAAGAGGCGCGCCGCTTCGACACGTTCATCCATTACGGCCTCGCCGCCGCAATCGATGCGATCAAGGACTCGGGCCTCGACCTCGAGCAGGAAAACCGCGAGCAAATCGGCGTCTGCATAGGGTCCGGCATCGGCGGGCTGCCGCTGATCGAGAACACTCACGACGCAATGCTCGCCGGTGGCGTGCGCAAGATAACCCCGTTTTTCGTTCCGGGCAGCATCATCAACATGATCTCGGGACAGCTGTCGATCATGTACGGTCTCAAAGGGCCGAACATCTCGGTCGTCTCCGCCTGCACGACGGCCAACCACAGCATCGGCGAAGCCGGCCGTCACATCGAATACGGCGATGCCGACGTGATGATCGCCGGCGGCGCCGAAGCGTGCGTTTCCCCGCTGGGCGTCGGCGGCTTTAGCGCGGCGCGCGCGCTGTCGTCGCGCAATGACGCGCCCGAGCTCGCGAGCCGCCCGTGGGACAAGGATCGCGACGGCTTCGTGTTGGGCGAAGGGGCAGGAGTGCTGGTCCTCGAAGAATACGAGCGCGCGAAAAAGCGCGGCGCACGCATTTACTGCGAGCTCGCCGGCTATGGCTTGAGCGCCGACGCGCACCACATCACCGCACCGTGCGAAGACGGCGAGGGTGCTGCGCGCTGCATGGTCAACGCATTGCGCAATGGCGGAGTCAATCCTGACCAGGTGGATTACATCAATGCGCACGGCACCTCGACTCCGCTCGGCGATATCGCGGAAACGGTCGCGGTAAAGCGCTGCTTCGGCGATCACGCGAAAAAGCTTGCCGTGAGCTCGACCAAGTCGATGACCGGCCATTTGCTGGGCGCGGCCGGCGGCATCGAAGCGGTGTTCACGGCGCTGGCGTTGCACGAGCAAATCGCGCCGCCGACGATCAATCTCGTCAACCAGGATCCGCAATGCGATCTGGACTACGTGCCGAACGAGGCGCGCAAGATGCCGATCCAGGTCGCGGTCTCGAATTCGTTCGGATTCGGCGGGACCAACGGCAGCCTGGTATTCCGCGCAGTCTGATTTGGCCGCCGCGCCGGCGAAGCGCGTCCATCGCAGCAGCCCCCACGGTATGAATCTCATCAATGGCATCGCCGGCGCAACGATCAGCGTGCGCGATCGCGGCCTCGCCTACGGCGACGGCGTCTTTCGCACTTTTCCCGTGCGCCAGGGCAAGCCGGTCTGGTGGCAGCGCCAATACGCGAAGCTCGCGCAGGACTGCGCCGCGCTCAAAATCGATTGCCCGTCCCGGGACACATTCGAAAGCGATCTTGCGCTGCTCGACACGCGCGACTGCGTCGTCAAGATCATCGTGACGCGCGGCGACAGCGTGCGTGGTTATGCGCCGCCATCCGCACCGCGCCGACGCGCGTGGTAGCTTCCTCGCCGTTGCCGGAATATCCGGGCACGCATGCGACGCAGGGCGTGAAGGTACATCTTTGCAACCTCCGGCTGGCGGCGCAGCCGGCGCTCGCCGGCGTCAAGCATCTCAATCGGCTCGAAAACGTGCTCGCGCGGGCCGAATGGAGCGACTCCACGGTCGCCGAAGGCCTGCTCTGCGATGCGGCCGACAACGTGATCGGCGGCACGATGAGCAACTTGTTTATTGCCAAGGCCGGGGCGCTGGTTACGCCGGACCTGACAGCGTGCGGCGTAGCCGGGGTGACGCGCGACGTCGTCATCGAGTTTGCCGGCAATCACGCGATCCCCTTGCAAGTAAAAGCGATCTCTCTTGATGACCTGTTCGCGGCCGACGAGGTTTTCGTCGTCAATAGCGTGATCGGCGTCTGGCCAGTCATCGCGCTCGAGCGTAAAGCGTGGGCGGCGGGGCCGCTGACCCTGCAAATGCAGCGCTGGATTGCCGATGCTCAAAACGCTTAAGTTGTTTTTAAAGCGCTTGTTCTGGCTGGGCCTGGCGCTCACCGTGGCATTTTTTGCGTGGCTGATCGGTTACGGCTTGCTCGAGACCACCTTCGTCGCGCCATTGCAATTCAGCTTGAAGGAGGGCAGCAGCCTGCGCAGCGCGGCCCGGCAAATGAACGAGGCCGGAGTGCTGGCGTCACCCTGGCAATTCGAAGTGCTCGGGCGGTTGAGCCAGCATGCCACGCACGTGCAGGCCGGCAATTACGAAGTGCGCGATGCCATCAGCCCATACAAGCTGCTGCAGATGATAACGTCCGGCGTGCGCGGGCAGGATAAGCTGACCGTAGTCGAAGGCTGGACTTTCAATCAGCTGCGCGAGGCAATCGATGCGCACCCGGCGTTGAAGCACGACACGCGCGACGTGGCCGAAACTGAATTGATCGCACGCCTGGAAATTACGGAGCGGTCCGCCGAAGGCTGGTTTTTGCCGGACACGTATTTTTTTCCGAATGGCGCCAGCGATTTGGCGCTGCTGCAGCGCGCTCACCGGGCGATGCGCACGCAACTGGATGCTTTGTGGAAGTCGCGCGCCGGTGGGCTGCCGCTCGCGACTCCCTACGAAGCGCTGATCCTCGCATCCATCGTGGAGAAAGAAACCGGCCAGCCGGCCGAGCGCCCGCTGATCGCCGAAGTGTTCGCGAACCGTCTCAAAATCGGCATGCAGCTGCAGACCGATCCGACCGTAATCTACGGACTGGGCGCGGAGTTCGACGGCAACCTGCGCAAGCGCGACCTCCTCGCCGATGGGCCGTACAACACTTATGTGCGCACCGGCCTGCCGCCGACGCCGATCGCGCTGCCGGGCATCGCAGCCCTGACTGCCGCGCTCAATCCGGCGCCCGGCAAAGCGCTGTATTTCGTTGCGCGCGGCGATGGCTCGTCGCACTTCTCGAATAACCTCGCCGACCACGAGCGCGCCGTGACAAAATACCAGCGGCGCGGCACGCGTTGACATCATGCACGGAAAATTCATCACTCTCGAAGGCATCGACGGCGCGGGCAAGAGCACGCACCTCGCCTGGCTCGCCGGTTATATCCAGGACCGCGGCCTGAAGGCGGTCGTCACGCGCGAACCCGGCGGCACCGCGCTCGGCGAGAAACTGCGCGCATTGCTGCTCGACAAAAACGAAGCCATGCATCTGGAGACCGAAGCGCTGCTGATGTTCGCCGCGCGGCGCGAGCATCTCGACAAAGTCATTGCGCCCGCGCTGGCGCAAGGCGTGCGTGGGTGCTGTGCGATCGCTTTACCGACGCGACGTTCGCCTACCAGGGCAGCGGCCGGGGAGCGGACTGGGAGCGGCTCAAGACGCTCGAGAATTGGGTGCAGGGCTCCTTGCAGCCTGATCTGACCCTGCTGTTCGACGTCGCACCCGCGGTCGGCCGCGAGCGTGCCGGCAGCATCAAGACGCCCGATCGGTTCGAGCAGGAACGCGACGATTTTTTTCAGCGCGTGCGCGACGGTTATCTGCGCCGCGCGCGCGAAGATGCCACGCGCGTGCGGGTGCTCGATGCCGGTGCGTCGATCGAACAAATCCAGCGCCAGGTGCGCGCCATCGTGGAGCCGTTATGCCCGTGACGGTCTATCCGTGGCAGCAGGCTCAGTGGCAGGACCTCCTGCAGCGCCGCGCAGCCCTGCCGCATGCCTTGCTGTTTCGCGGCAGGGAAGGGACCGGCAAGCTCGACTTCGTGCGCAAGCTCGCGCAATCGCTCGCCTGCCCGACGCCGGTCGCGAACGCGGCTTGCGGCGAATGCCAGAGCTGCCGCTGGTTTGCGGCGGGCGCGCATCCCGATTACCGGGAGCTCATACCCGAAGCGCTGCAGCCCGTCGAGGCCGAGGCGACGGGTGCCGGCGAGCGTAAACCCAGCCAGCAGATATCGGTCGACGAGATTCGCGCGTTGCACGATTTCATCAACCTGACCGCGCATCAGACCGGCGCCAAAACGATCGTCGTCTGTCCGGCCGAGACGCTCAACGTCAACGCGGCGAACGCCTTGCTGAAAAGCCTCGAAGAGCCGCCGCCGAACACGCGCTTCATGCTGGTCGCGCACCGGCCCAGCTATTTGCCGGCCACGATCATCAGCCGCTGCCAGCAAATCGTATTGCCGACGCCGGCGGTGCCGGTCGCCGAGCAATGGTTGCGCGAGCAGGGCATCGCTGAGCCCGCGCTGAGCCTCGCGCAGACCGGCAACGCGCCGCTCGCCGCGCTGGCCCTCGATGACGGCGCCTACTGGCAGCAGCGCAAATCGCTGCTCGCCGGGCTTGCGGCACCGCAGGTAGACGCCTTGACGCTCGCCGAGCAGGTGCGCGATTTTCCGATCCCGCGCCTGCTCGGGTGGCTGCAGCGCTGGAGCTACGATTTGCTGAGCGAGAAGTCGGCCGGCCGCGTGCGCTATAACCCCGATTACGCAAAACCGCTGAAACAGCTTGCGGCGCGCCTGCGCGCGATCGATATCGCGCGTTTTCACCGTACCCTCGTGCGCCAGCAGCGCAGCGTCCACCATCCGCTGAACGCGCGCCTGTACATCGAACAATTGCTATTCTGCTATACCGCGCTGCTGCGCGGCGAGGACCTGACCGCCAGCTATGCTCGTTGACTCGCACTGCCATCTGGATTTTCCGGAGATCGCGGACCAGCTCGACGCCGTGCTCCAATTGATGCGCGAAAATCAGGTCGAGCGCGCGCTCTGCGTATCGGTGACGCTCGAGGATTTTCCGCGCGTGCGCCGGCTGGCTGAAACGTATCCGCATATCCACGCTTCAGTCGGCGTGCATCCCGATTATGAAAAAGTCGATGCCGTGAGCGTCGAGGAACTTCTGGCGCTCGCGGACAGTCCCAGAATTGTCGCTATCGGCGAAACGGGGCTCGACTACTTCCGTCTCACGGGCGATCTGGAGTGGCAGCGCGAGCGGTTTCGCACGCACATCCGCGCAGCGCGCGAATGCGGCAAACCGCTGATCATCCATACGCGCGCGGCCGCGGCAGACACGTTGCGAATCATGCGCGAGGAGGGTGCCGACAAGGCCGGCGGCGTCATGCATTGCTTCACCGAATCCGCGGAGGTTGCCAAGGCAGCGATGGACTTGGGGTTTTATATTTCGTTTTCGGGGATAGTCACGTTCAAGAACGCCAGGGACATCAAGGCGGTGGCCACTGCAGTGCCCTTGGAGAACATGCTGGTCGAGACCGATTCGCCTTATTTGGCGCCGGTCCCCTACAGGGGCCGCACCAATCAGCCGGGATACGTGAAACACGTCGCGGCGGAAATAGGGCGCCTGAAGGGCGTGCCGTTCGACCAAGTATGCTCGATAACGACGAAAAACTTCTTTAATCTATTCAATTCAATAAAAGGATGATCTCATGTTATACAGGAATTTTATCGGCGGCCTGATCCTGCTGTTTGGGAGCCAGTTAGCGGCGGCGGCCAGCAGCTTCGAACAGATGGTGGATGCCGTAAAAACAGACAAACCGGACGTGGTGAACTCCCTGCTTAAGCGCGGTTTTGACCCCAATACGAGCGACCGCGAAGGCAACACGCTGCTGATGATGGCGGCCAAGGAAGGCAGCAACGGCGTCGTCAAGCAGCTGCTGGCGGCCCAGGCGAAAGTCCAGTCGGTGAACGAGTTTGGCGAAACGGCGCTGATGCTGGCCGCTATCGGCGGCCACGTCGATATCGCGCGCAGCCTGCTCGAGCGCGGCGCCATCCTGAACCGGCCGGGCTGGACACCGCTCATGTATGCCGCAGTGATGGGCCACGTCAACGTCGCCCGGCTTTTGATTTCTTCTGGAGCTCACGTCAACGACACCTCGGACAACGGCATCACGTCCCTGATGCTGGCAGCACGGGAGGGTCATGCGCAGATGGTGAGCTTGCTGTTGGCTAACGGCGCCGATCCGAATCTGAAGTCGGAGGCAGGCACGACGGCGGCAAGCATAGCAGGCGAAAAGAACCATCCGAATATCGTCGAGCTGCTCGCCAAGAGCGCCAAATAGGTGAAGGTGCAAGTGGCCGATTCGGGGTGCTTTCCCTGTGTAGTACTTCGTATAATGTATATTATGTCAAATCCACTGCATCCACCCAAACCAAGCGCTAACGCGTTCCATGCATCAACTCCAAAATCCGATCACGCGACCATCGTCTGTTACCTCCCAAGCATCACCCTTGAGCCTGACCAGTCGATAGCACTTCAACATTTCAAAGTCGGCCGCATTCAAGGAATAAGCTTTACCTTCGGCGATCATCTTAAGAGCATTGCGTTGTTCGACCGTTAAGTGCTCACGGATAGCAACGCAACGTGTCCACGACACTCCATCTTCCACCATAGCCCCCCTGCTTATTTAAATTCTTTTGGTCATTATGGAGATAAGTGATTCCATCCGACGGATCCCGCCACTGCCGGAAAAAGCAGCGCTAAATTCGCGGTAGCCCTCCGACGTGACCTTATTGATGCGGCTCATCGCGGCGTGACGACGTTCGCCGCTATCCAGTCCGCGATAAAATCGACGCCGACCTGGCGGTTGTCGGCCTGCGCGTGATACGTGCCGCCATCTTCGGGCGTGAGTATTTTAAGGGTCTTGTTCTTCGAGCCGACCGCGTCGTAGAGCTTGTGCGCGGACGCCACCGGGACGACTTTGTCTTCCGAGCCATGTACGATCAGGAACGGATTGGTAATCTGACCAGCAACCTCGGCCAGTGAAAACTTCTTCGCTTTCTCGATCGCAGCCTCGCCGTCGTCGATGTGGCCCATGATCCAGCGGAAGTGGAATGCGGATTGCGCCGTATTTTTGGGATCGACTTCGTGCCGGCGCTTTATCTCGCGCTGCCAGCCTGCGAGATCCCAATGCAAGGCCGCGAACGCGACGCCCGCCGCATAGCGTTTTTCGAACGCGGCAACACGCGAAGAATAATAGCCGCCGAAGCTGTAACCCATCACGGTCACTTTTTTGGCGTCGACGTCGGGCCGGCGCGAGACATAGTCGTACGCGGCCGTTCCGGCAACCTCGTAATCGTGCCGCGCGTACAGGCCGCGCAGGCGCAATGACTCGCCCTGCCCGGGCCCGTCGATCGCCAGCGTGTGCCAGCCGCGTGCGGCGAATTCGAGCCCGTTGAAGAGAATGCTCATTTCCTTGCAGTTGTCCATGCCGTCGAACACGACGACGGTCGGCGCGGGACCGGTCACGCCCGGCGCCTTCAGAAAAATCGCGGGCAGCGTCGTCTGCTCGAACGGCACCTCGACGAATTCCATGTTCGGATAGCGGCGCTCGAGCCCGGCGCGCTGGCATTGCAGCGACTTGCGGCCGACCTCGAGCTTGGCGGGCCCGGGATAAATGAAGCGCTCGCCGGTGAAGTAATACATGCCGGCGCGCAGATAGTAATTGCCCGCGGTGTGCTGGCGCCCTTCCGCCGCGGCTTGGTCGGCGACCTTCTCCAGCCGCCGCCCCATCGCGCACCATTCCTCCTGCCACGCGTCGGGCTCGTTCTGGCGCGTTTTCAACCGTTCGCAAACCTCGTCGATCTCGCCGAGCGCCACCGCGCCATAGGGCGCCATACCCTTGGTGACGAGCGCCGCATTCGACCACGTCATGTTGCCCGGGAATTGCTCTATCCAACTACCACTCGCTGCCATTCCGCTGTCCTCTTTGAACGATGCCGAAACCTCATTCGATCGTGATGCCGACTTCCTTGATGACCTTGGACCACGTCGCCATTTCCTTCTTGATGAAGGCGCCGAATTCCTCGGGAGAATTGCCGACGGGGTCCGCGCCTAGCCCCACGATGCGCTCCTTGACTTCGGGTATCGCGAGCGCCTTGACGATGGCTTGATTAAGACGCGTCACCACCGCGGCAGGCGTGCCGGCCGGAACCATCACGCCGTTCCATTCGATGGCTTCATAGCCGGGCACCCCGGCCTCGGCGATGCTCGGGATATCAGGCAGCGCCGAATTGCGTTTCAAGGTCGTCACGCCGAGCGGAATCAGCCGGCGGCTTTGGAAATGCTGGATCGAAGACGGGATAGTCGCCATCAGGATTGCGGTTTCGCCGCTGACGATCGATATCACGGCCGGCCCGCCGCCTTTATACGGAATGTGGACCATTTTTGTGCCGGTCATGTAATTGAACCGTTCGGTGGCAAGGTGATTTGCGCTCACGTTGCCGGCCGAACCGTAATTGAGACTCGCAGGCTTGCTCTTGGCCAGCGCGATCAATTCCTTCACCGAGCGTGCCGGCACGGATGGATGCACGGTCAGCACCAGCGTGACGATGGAAACGAGGGTCACCGGCAGAAGATCCTTCTCGGAATCGAACGGCATTTTCTTGAAGAGGCTCGGGTTGGCGCCGAAAGTGAGGTTGGGAACACCCAGCGTGTAACCATCGGGCGCCGACTTCGCCGCGATGTCGAGACCGATCGTGGACGAGCCGCCGGGCCGATTCTCCACGACGACCTGCTGCCCCAGCGTTTCTGACATGCGCGGCGAAATTATCCGCATCACCACGTCCGTCGAGCCGCCCGGTGCATAAGGGACGATCATCCGGATCGGTTTTACGGGATACGCCTGTGCGTAGACCGGTCCGGCACCGGTCAACGTTGCGGACAGCAGGCACGCGAGTGCGGCGCGCGATGAAATGGCCATGTATTCCTCCTTCAAACGGTTCTGGTTTCTAGTTGAAAGCCGAGATGCCGGTTTGCGCGCGGCCGAGCACGAGCGCGTGAATGTCGCTGGTGCCTTCGAGCGTGTTGACCGTTTCCAGGTTCATGACATGCCGAATCACGTGAAACTCGTCCGAGATGCCGTTGCCGCCGTGCATGTCGCGCGCGACCCGCGCAATATCGAGCGCCTTGCCGGTCGAATTGCGCTTCATTAACGATACCATCTCCGGCGTCGCCCTGCCCTGCTCGCGCAGCCGGCTCACGTGCAGGCACGCAAGCAGGCCGATCGCGATTTCACTCTGCATGTCGGCGAGTTTTTTCTGGATCAGCTGGTTCGCCGCCAGCGGGCGGCCGAACTGCTTGCGGTCGAGCGCATACTGGCGCGCCGCGTGCCAGCAGAATTCCGCCGCGCCGAGCGCTCCCCAGCAGATGCTGAAGCGCGCGTTGTTCAGGCAGCCGAACGGGCCCTTGAGTCCCGACACGTTGGGCAGCAGGTTTTCTTCCGGCACGAACACGTCATCCATCGCGATCTCGCCGGTGGGTGAAGCGCGCACGGAAAATTTCCCCTCGATCTTGCGCGTGGTCAGGCCCTTCATGCCGCGCTCGAGGATGAAGCCGCGGATCACGCCGCCGTCGTCTTTCGCCCACACCACCATGATGTCGGCGATCGGCGCATGCGTGATCCAGAGCTTGGTGCCGCTCAACGCATAGCCGCCATCGACCTTGCGCGCGCGCGTGGTCATGCTGCCCGGGTCCGAGCCGTGATCGGGTTCGGTCAGGCCGAAGCAGCCGAGCAGTTCGCCCGTTGCCATTTTCGGCAGGTATTTTTCGCGCTGTGCTTCGCTGCCGTACGCGAAGATCGGCGTCATCGCGAGGCCGCTTTGCACCGAGCAGGCCGAGCGGTAGGCCGTATCGACGCGCTCGAGTTCGCGCATGATGAGCCCATAGGCGACGTAACCGATGCCCGCACAGCCATAGCCTTCGAGCGTCGAACCGAGAAATCCGAGCGCGCCCATTTCGCGCATGACCTCAACGTCGAAGGTTTCGTTGCGATTGGCGAGCAGGATGCGCGGCATCAACTTGTCCTGCGCATAGGCGCGCGCGGTATCGCGGATCAATCGCTCCTCGTCGGTCAGTTCCTGCTCGATCAGCAGCGGATCCTGCCATTCGAAGCGGCCGCCGGTCAGCGTAACGCTGGAAGTTTCTGCCATGAGCTCATTCCGCCAAGAAAAAGGCCGGCAGCGGTGACGCTACCGGCCTGTGACACGTAAAGATATCGGCTCAAACTCTTTCGAGTATCGCCGCCATGCCCTGGCCGCCGCCTATGCACAGGCTAACCAGCGCGTAACGCCCGCCGCTGCGCTGAAGCTGGCGCGCTGCCGTCAATGCGATGCGGGCGCCCGACGCGCCGAGCGGATGGCCGAGCGCAATCGCGCCCCCATTCGGATTCACGCGCTTGTCGTCGAATGAGACGCCGAGGCCTTTGAGGCACGACAGCACCTGGGTCGCGAATGCTTCGTTGATTTCGATGATGTCCATGTCCTTGATCGTGAGGCCGGCACGCTCGAGCGCCTTCTTCGAAGCGGCGACCGGGCCGATGCCCATGATGCGCGGCGGGACGCCCATCGCGGCAGTCGCGATCACGCGCGCGATCGGCTTCATGCCCGCCTTCTCGCCCGCTTTGAGGCTGCCCATCAGGATCGCGCATGCGCCGTCGTTGACGCCTGACGCATTGCCCGCCGTCGTAACGCCGCCTTCGTACAGCGATTTCATCTTGGCCAGCGTTTCCATGTCGGTCTGCGGACGCGGATGCTCGTCTTCGGCCACCGGCGGCACCGGGCCTTTGCGCGTGGCGGGCATTTCGACCGGGCCGATTTCGCCAGTGAAAAAGCCTTCCCCTTTGGCGATCGAGTATTTCTGCTGGGACGAGAGCGCGAACTTGTCCGCTTCTTCGCGCTTGATGTCGAATTCCTTGGCGAGGTTGTCGGCGGTCTGCGGCATCTGGTCGTCGCCGAAGAGCTTGGTCAATTTCGGATTCGAGAAGCGCGGTCCGATCGTGCTGTCGTAAATCCTGAGATCGCGCGAGAAAGGATTTTCGCTTTTCGCGAAGACGAAAGGCGCGCGGCTCATGCTTTCCGTGCCGCCGACGAGGAACACCTCGCCCTCGCCTGCCGTAATCGAATGGGCAGCGTGCGCAATTGCGCCCAGGCCGCTCGCGCAATTGCGCTGCAGAACGGTGCCCGGAATCTCGATCGGCAGTCCGGCCGACAATCCCGCGTGGCGCGCAACGCAGCGCGCGTCTTCGCCACCCTGGTTGGCGCAGCCGACGACGATGTCCTCGATTTGCTCGGCTTTGAACTTGCTGCCGGCCATTACCGAGTTGATCGCGCTGGCGAGAAGGTCGTCGGGACGCACCTTGGCGAGGGTTCCGGCATAGCGGCCGAACGGGGTGCGCTTTCCATCGAATATGTACGCGTCGAGCATGGGAATTCCTTCCAGTAAAGGTTACGGTTCGTTGGTGAGAGCCGAAACGCCGAGTTTCGCGCGGCGCGTGAGCCAGATGTTGGGACGGTAGCGCGGGTCGCCGTAAATGCGATTCATCGCGGTCAGAACGCGGTGGATGCGCTCGACGCCGAGCACGTCGGCGAACTTGAACGGCCCGTTCGGATAATTGAGCCCGAGCGTGACGGCTTTGTCGATGTCGGCGGGCGTGCCCGTCCGGCTCTGCGCAATCGAACAGCCGATGTTCACGATCATCGCGACGATGCGCTGCGCGATGAAGCCGGGGCTGTCGCGGCATACTGTCACAGGAACGCCGTCCGAAGCGAGCAAGCCATGTGCGGCATCGCGATAGGCCATCTCGGTGAGCGGCGTGCCCATGATGGTGCGGCGCTTGGCCAGCGGGAACAGCGTGTCGACGGCAACCGTCCGTTTCGGATCGAGGCCCTGCTCTACGGCGCACGTCGTCGCGTCGTCGCCTATGGGTGTCACGAGACAGAGCGCCTTGGCGCTCGGCGTTTTGCCGGACTCGACCTTCGCGCCGAGCTTGCTCAGCAATTCGCTCAATGCCGCGTGGCCGGCCGGCTCGAGCCGCGCTCACCCATACGCTATCCGGACGTGCTGAGGGAGCCGGGGCCTCGGGCGGGACGATCGCTTTCATGTCGGCGTCGTAATTGTAGAAACCTTTCTTGGTCTTACGGCCGAGCACGCCCGCCTCATAGCGTGATTGCATGATCAGACTGGGCCGGTAGCGCGGCTCCTGGAAGAACTGGTTGTAGATCAGGTGCGAGGCCGGCTGCGTCACATCGAGGCCCGTCAATTCCATCAGTTCGAACGGCCCCATGCGAAAACCGCCGACATCGCGCATCACGCGATCGACGTCCGCGAACGTCGAAATGCCTTCATAGACCAGATGCGTGGCTTCGAGCGAGAAGCCCCGCCCGACCTGGTTGACGAGAAACCCTGGTGCATCGGTGCAGCGCACAGGCTCGCGCGTCATGCGCTTGCCGATGCCAACCAGCGCCTCGCACACCCACTCTTCCGTCAACAACCCGGAAATCACTTCGACCAGCCGCATCAGCGGCACCGGATTGAAGAAATGAAATCCCGCGAACCGCTGCGGCGTTTTCAGTTTCGCCGCAATCGACGTTACCGACATCGACGACGTATTGGTGGCGAGTATGCAATCGGGCGCGACGATGTTTTCGAGCTCGCCGAATACCTGGCGCTTGACGTCGAGGTTCTCCACCACCGCTTCGATGATGGCGTGGCAGGGCTTGAATTCGGTCAATGCGTTGATGACTTTGATGCGCGCCGTGGCGGCGGCCGCATCTTCCTTGCTCATGCTGCCTTTTTCCGCCGCGCGCGAGAGCATCTTCGCGACGAAATCACGCGCTTCGTCGGCAGCGCCGGCGCGCGTATCCATCATCAATACGTTCATGCCGCCGGCGGCGGCCACCTGCACGATCCCGCGGCCCATGGCGCCGGTGCCCAGCACGCCTATCGTCAGATCGGGTCGGTTTGCGTCGAACTTCATGTCGTCCTTTGTCGCCGGAAACGTGAGTGAAATGCTGCCCGCCGGTTACCGGCATTACCGTGCGAACGTGCGGGAAAAGCGCGGGAGAATGCGGAGCTCAACTGCCCCATCTAGGCCGAAAATTATACCAGAAACGCACGCGTGATCGCTCTGTGCTGCCCTGCCCAGCCGTCATTTGCGGCGCGCGGCAAACGCGCGGCTCGCCTCGTCGATGCGCCCGGATGCGAGCAGCAGCGCATTGAGCTGTTTGCCGACCACCAGGGCATCGGCCAGCGGCATATTGCAGGCGGCGCGATGCGTTTCCTTGGTCAGCCGCACCGCGGCGGGATCCAGCGCCGTCAACTGCGCCAGGAGCGCGGACTCCACCTGGGCGAGCGCCGGCGCGTCGGCAGCCACCCGATTGACGAGACCCATGTCGTGCATTGCGCGAGCGCCGGTCATTTCGCCCAGCAACAGGATTTCCAGCGCGCGCCGCGGCCCGAGCAAATGCGACAACAGCGCCGTATTGATCGCCGCGGGAAAACGATTATTCATTTCAACCGCGCCAAATTTCGCCGACTCGTCCGCGATCACGAAATCGCAGCCCATGGCCAGCGTGAATCCGCCCGCCACCGCATAGCCGCGCACAACTGCCAGCGATGGCTTGTTCAATACGCGCAGGCGTTCAAAAATCGCGGCGTAGGCGTCGTCGTAGGCGAGCACCGAAGTGAGATCGCGCTCGCGGTCCGGCGCCAATTCGCGCCCGGCGCAAAAGTGCTCGCTCGAGCTCTTGATCACCACGCAGCGGCAGTCGGCTGCCGCATCCGCCGCGGCGACGGCCGCGGCGAGCGACCCGATCATCTCAGCGCTCAGCGCATTGCGCTGCTGCGGGCGGTCGAGCACGATTTCGCACACTGCTCCCTGCTGCTGAACGCGTATCACATCGCTTCTCCGGTAGACGGAATAATCCTATTCGGCCTGAATGCCCGCCGCTTGCACAACCTTGGTCCACTTAACGATTTGCTTTTGCACATAGTCGGCAAATGCCGCGGGCGAATTGCCAACACCTTCGGCACCGTTGGCAGCCAGCAAATTGCGCATGGTAGGAGAAGTCACGCTGGCTGCTGCATCCGCATTGATCCGGTTGACGATTGCGCGCGGCGTATTGGCGGGCGCGAGCAGTCCTTGCCACGCGCTGGTCTCGAACCCGGGAAAGCCGAGTTCCGCGATGGCCGGCAGCTCGGGCACCAGGGAGAACCGTTTTTCGCTGGTGACGGCAAGTGCCCGCAGGCGTCCGCTCCTGACGTGGCCGATGGCGCTGGGCAGGCTCGCGAACGACATCGAGATGCGGCCTGCTATCAAATCGGTCAGCGAGGCGGCAGCACCTTTGTACGGGACGTGCACCATCTTGACGCCGGCCATCAGGTTGAACAATTCACCCGCGAGATGCGGTGAACCCAGATTGCCGGAAGATCCGAACGTAAGCTCGCCGGGCCGGCTTTTCGCAACCTGGATCAATTCCGCCACCGACTTCACCGTCAGCGCGGGTCCGACCACCAGAATATTCGGCGCGGTCGCGACGAGGGTTATCGGCGCGAGGTCGCGCTGCTGGTCATACGACAGTTTGCGTTTCAACGCGGGATTGACGCCGAACGAACTCGCCACCAGCAGCAAAGTGTGGCCGTCGGCCGGCGCGCGCACCGTGAGTTCGATAGCGATGATGCCGCTTGCGCCACCGCGGTTGTCGACGATCACGGTTTGCCCGAACCGCTCGCTCAATCCTTCCGCCAGTGCGCGGCCGATGATATCGGCGTTGCCGCCGGGAGATTGCGCGACGATCAGGCGCACGGGCCGCTCCGGGAACGCGGCTGCTGCATTTAACGACGCGCTAAGCGTCAACGCGCAAAACCCCGCCGTCCATACCGAAGTCGCGCCGTTGCCGGCCATCCGCCGCATGCCGGTGTCTAGCGGCCCACGAAAGCAGGTTTGCGCTTCTCCATGAACGCCGTCTGGCCTTCCTTGTAATCGGCGCTCGTATAACAGGCATCGACCAATTTCTGGCACAACGCCATGTCGCGCTCGGCCGGATTGCGCCCGTATTCGATGAGGCTGCGCTTGACCGCGGCAATCGTCATCGGCGCGTTGTTCACGATGGTGTTCGCGTAATCGAGCGTATATTTTTCGAGCTCGGCAGCCGGCACGACGCGATTGACGAGATTCATCTGCAGCGCTTCCTGCGCATTGAACTGGCGGGCGGTGAAGAAAATCTCCGCTGTAAAGGCCGGCCCTACGATGTCAGCCAGGCGCTTGATGCCGGTAAACCGGTAGCCCAGGCCAAGCTTGGCCGCGGGAACTCCAAACTTCGCATCGTCTGCCGCGATCCGGAGGTCACAGCCCACTGCGAGCGCGGTGCCGCCGCCGATGCAATAACCGCGCACCATCGCAATCGTCGGCTTCGGGCTCTGCTGCAGCGTCTGGCCCGCGCGGTCGGCGGTTGAATTGTATTCTTCTACGGCTTCGGGGCTCGAGCGCTTTTCTTTGAACTGCGAGATATCGGCGCCGGCGACGAACGCCTTCTCGCCCGCCCCTTTGAGAATAATCACGCGCACTTCCGGATCGACCGCATACGCTTCGAGCGTGCTCGTCAGTGCCTGCCACATTTCGAGTGAGACGGCGTTGTGCCGCGCCGGATTGTTGAACGTGATCCAGCCGATGCCGTTGTCTTTGGTCGCGATGAGTTTGTCAGTGTTCGTTTGCATGGGCGCTCTCGTCCGATTGAATAAAACGCGTATTTTAATGGATAGCCGCCGGCGCGTACGGCTGCTTGCTGCCCGCCGGATGGCCGAAATGCTGGAATTAACGGGCCGCCGCGCGCGGCCCGGCGCTACTTAGCCGTGCTCTCGAACTCGTACGCGTCGTGCGCGTCGGTGTGCATTTCGAGACCGGTCCCGGCCGATTGCACGTCGCCGCTGATCACGTGAAAGCGGTTTCCAAGCACCGCGCCGGCAAGACCGTGGCGTTGCAGCGCCATCGGGGGCATCACGGTCCACTCTTTTTTGGCCGCATCGAAACCTTCGAATGCACGAAACGCCGTCGACAGGTTGTATTCCTGGTGTTCGCCGCCCACCACGTAAACGCGGCCGCCGTGAACGCCGTACGCCAACGCGCTGCGCGCCGTCGGCATGCGCGCACGCACCGGACTCCAGCTGTCCGCCGCGACGTCATACTCCTCGACGAGATCGAGCCGATTGCCGCCGCCCGAAATGAAAGCGCCGCCGATACGCCCGCCGATTGCATAAATCTTGCCGTTGACAACACCGACTGCCAGATGATTGCGCGGCGTCGGCATCATGCTGCGCTCGCGCCAGGTATTGGTTGCGGGATCGTATTCTTCGACCGTCGTGAGTGAGCGATGCGCGCGCGTGGGGTGAATTCCCGTTTCCTTGGAACCGGGCAGCATCGTCGCGCCGCCGATCACGTACAACTTGTCGCCCACGCTTGCCGCGACAGCCGCGCCGCGCTTGGTCGGCATCGCCGCGAGCGCTTTCCAGGTGTCCGCGGCGGGATCGTACTCGAATGCATTGTCGATCGGCTGCCACGCTGCCGGTCCCGATGCCGGCAGCACGAAGCCGCCGAACGCATAAATCTTGCCTTTGTGCTCCGTGATCGCCACGTGATGCGAGGCGAGCGCCATCGGCTTCTTCTTGGACCACTTGTCGGTCGCTGGATCATATTCATATACCAGCGCTTTGGGTTTCCAGCCCGGGTTGAGGCCCGCAAACACGTAAAGCTTGCCGCCTGCCGCCGCACCCAGCACCTCTTCGGCCGGTTCGGGAAACGGCGCAAGCTTGATCCAACGCCCTTGCGCAAACGCCGTCGCGTGCACCAGCGCGAGCGCGAGTGTCAACAGGAATGTCGGACCGGTCAGTTTCATCATCGCTTGCCTCCTCGAAAAACATTTTTTGGCGGTCGCGCGCGGCGCGGATTTTTGCTGCGTGCCATTATAGCGACGCGTAAAGGGGCGTGCTATTGGTCTCGCACGCTGTTTTACGGCATCATCGACGTTCATCGCGGCGCGGGCTGGCCGGGACCATCCACAACGCATAATGCAAATCCAACGTCTGCGCATCGTTTTCAGCGTGCTTGCGGCCATGTCGGCATGGTGCGCGGCAGGTACGACGTCAGCCGCGGCCGAATATCCGACAAAACCAATTCGGCTGGTCATTCCGTATACGCCGGGTGGTCCGACGGATCTGGTCGGCCGCGCAGTAGCGGCGAAATTGCAGGATGCGCTGGGCCAACAAGTCATCGTCGACAACCGCGCGGGCGGTGGCGGCGTTATCGCGACGGAAATTGTCGCGCGTGCACCGGCCGATGGCTACACGCTACTGCTCGGCACGCCTGGGCAACTCGTAACGCTGCCGCTGCTCACGGCCAAATTGCCGTACGATGCCGTGCGCGATTTCGCGCCTGTCACTCAAGTGGTGACTTCGCCGCAAGTACTGGTTGCCAACGGCAAGTTGCCGGTCGCAACCGTAGCGGAACTCATCACGTACGTGAAAGCGCGCCCCGGGCAACTGAACTATGCGTCGGTGCAGACTGGCGGGACCGGCCACCTTGGCATGGAATTGCTGAAGCAGGCGGCGGGACTCGAAATGCTGCACGTGCCTTACAAGGGCACGGCGCCCGCACTGACTGAAATGATCGCGGGCCAGGTGCAATTGATGTTCACGAGCCTGCCGTCGGTGCAGCCGCACGTGACTGCGGGACGGCTGAAGCTGCTCGCGACCGGCGCTGCGCGGCGCACGCCGGCGATACCGGATACGCCGACCCTGTCCGAGACGATACCCGGGTACGAACTCGTGACGTGGTACGCGGTGTTCCTGCCCCATCGCACGCCGGCCGCCATCGTCAACCGATTGCATGCCGTGCTCGTCAAAATTCTGCTGTCGCCAGAAATCGAGCGCCAGTTCGCGCAAAACGGTGTCGAGCCGGCCAACAGCACGCCGCAACAACTTGCGGCTTACATGCGCGCAGAAACCGAGCGCTGGGGTAAAGTGATACGCACAAGCGGCATACGTCTGGAGTGAGGTTATGAAAATAAATCATTTGGTATCGGCCTGCGCATTCGCGGCCGCGCAATTAGCGGCGCATCGATGTGCTGGCGCAATCGTATCCAACCCGTCCGATCCGCTGGATAGTCACCTACCCGCCCGGCGGACCGACCGATGTCGTCGCGCGCTCGATCGGCGCCAAACTGACGGAAGCATGGGGCCAGCAAATTGTGATCGACAATCGCGCGGGCGCGGGCGGCGCAATCGGCACCGATCTCGCGGCCAAAGCGGTACCTGACGGCTACACCCTGCTGTTTGGCACTTCAGCCGGTTTGACCATCAACCCCGCGTTGTCGAGCAAGCTGCCCTACGATGCCGTCAAGGATTTTGCGCCGGTGAGCCTGCTCGTCATCAATCCGCAAATCCTCGTGCTGCACAATTCGATTCCCGCCAATACCGTAAAGGAACTGATCGCGTATGCGAAGGCGCGGCCGGGACAACTCAATTACGCATCGGTCGGTCAGGGCTCGCCCAATCATATGGGCATGGAGTTGCTCAAGGCGCTCGCCGGCATCGATCTCGTGCACGTGCCGTATAAGGGGACGGGGCCGGCCATCACCGATCTGCTCGGCGGCCAGGTGCAGTTGATGTTCAACAGCATGCCGTCGGTGCTGCCGCTCGTCAAAAGCGGCAAGCTCAAAGGCCTCGGCGTCGGCAGTCCCCAGCGATCGCCGGCCATTCCCGAACTGCCGACGGTCGCGGAAGCCGGCGTGCCGGGCTTTGAAAATGTCACGTGGTATGGCATGTTCGCGCCGGCCAAAACACCGCGCGACATCGTCATTAAACTCAATCAGCAAGTCGTGAAAATTCTGGCCGATCCTGAAATGGCGCAGCGCCTTGCGAGCCAGGGCGCCGAACCGCGCAGCAGCACGCCGGAAGAACTCGCGAAGTTCATGCAGGTGGAGTCCGTGCGCTGGAAGAAAGTGATCCAGGTCGCCGGCATCAAGCTCGAATGACCGCCGGCTGAGCGGCGGAAATTCGGACTTATTTGCCGCCGTCGGCCAGGCGGGCGACGAAGCCGGCCGCCGTCAACGCCGCGACGATCTCAGCCCCGTGCGCATGGTCGCGCGTCTGCAGCACGAATTCGACGACGGCGGACTGCACCGGCAAGTGCGTAAATTTACGCTGGTGATGCACTTCTTCGATGTTCGCGTTGGTTGTGGCAATGCACGTGGCCACCGCAGCGAGCGATCCCGGCAGGTCGGTGAGCTCGACCAAGAGGCGCGTCAGGCGGCCCGCGCGCACCATGCCGCGCTCGATGATGTCGGCCAGCATCAGCGGATTGATGTTGCCCCCGCATAAAATCAGACCGACGTGCCGGCCTTTGAAGCGCTCCGGAAAGGCGAGCAGTGCGGCGAGGCCCGCCGCGCCCGCGCCTTCGACGACCGTCTTTTCGATTTCGAGCAGCATGACGACCGCCTGTTCGAGCACGCCCTCGCCGACCAGCACGATGTCATCGACAAGCTCGCGCACGATGGGCAGCGTCAGGACGCCCGGCGCCTTGACGGCAATGCCTTCGGCGATCGTATTGCTGCCGAACTGCGCGGGTTCGCCCCGCACCGCGCGATACATCGACGGGTAGCGTTCGGTCTGCACGCCGATCACTTCGATGGCGGGCTTGATGCCCTTCGCGGCGGTTGCGATGCCGGCAATCAGGCCGCCGCCGCCGATCGGCACGATCAAGGTTTCGAGCTGCGGCCAGGCAGCCAGCATCTCGAGCCCAAGCGTGCCCTGGCCGGCAATAATTTTTTCATCGTCGTACGGATGCACCATCGTCAGCCCGCGCGCTGCGGCTACGGTCAATGCGTGCGCCTGCGAAGCGTCGAAGTTCTCGCCGTGCAGAATCACTTCGGCGCGGTGGCTGCGCGTGCGCTCGACCTTAACCGTCGGCGTGAAGCGCGGCATCACGATAACGGCCGGGATCCCGAGTCGGTGCGCATGGTAGGCCACCCCTTGCGCATGATTGCCCGCCGACGCGGCTATTACGCCGGCCGCGCGCTGCCGGGGCGTCAGCGACAGTAGCTTGTTCAGCGCGCCGCGTTCTTTGAACGCCGCGGTGAATTGCAGGTTTTCGAACTTGAGATGGACCTCCGCGCCCGTCACTTCCGACAGCGTGCGCGAATGCAGGCACGGCGTATCCGTCACGGCGTCCTGAATCGCCGTGGCCGCGCTGCGTATATCGGCCAGCGTCACCGCCATGCTCAACGCACCTTGAATTTCAGGGTGCGCATGAAGCTCTCCCCTTCTTTGCGCAGGTCGGCGCTGAGGTCGGATTTCAGCTCGGCCGCACGCCCGCGCTCCGAATAGCCGACGTCGACCACCAGATCTTTCTTGTCGGGGTGCAGGCAGGTGATGCCGAAATCCTCGACCAGCAGCGTGCGGTTGCGCGCCAGCACTGCATTGCGGTCCGTGTGCTTCAGGCGATAGCGCACGCACCAGGCTGGATAGTTGGTATCCACCGCTGACTCGAATTCGATGACCTTAAAGCGTAACGGATCGAAGTCCGCCGTGCGCAGCTTGTTTACGTATTCCTGGAACTGCTCGCGGGTTTCGAATTTTTCCCTGATAAGATCCGACGTCGCCGTAGCACCGAACGAATGCGTCGGCGAATCGACCTTCTTGCCGAACAGCACCTGCTGGCGGTCGCGCTGCATTTCAAACCAGCTTTTTCCCGGCGGCGGCGACACGCTATAGCCTTCGAGCTCATACACGGTCGCGGCGTTGGTGATCGGCACCGCATGCAGTTGCGCCGCCGCGTGATGCGCCGGCGCTGCGCCCACGAGCAGTGCGTACGCGGCGATGCGCGCGCCTGATTGCAGCTTGAGAATGATTGCTTTCAACGGCATATCATCAACCAGTCTACGGCGACAGTACCGTCGACGCCAGCGCGCACCGGGTTCAGATCGAGCTCGGCCAGTCGCGCGCCGGCGGCCGCGCCGAAACGCGACACCGCCGCGATCTGGCATGCGAGCGCATCACGGTTCACCGGCGGCTGCCCCCGCACGCCGTCGAGGATCGCGCCGGATTTGAGCTCTTCGAGCATGCGCGCCGCTTCTGCCGTCGACACCGGCGCCTTGCGAAAGACAACGTCGCCCAGGACCTCGACGTGGATCCCGCCGAGTCCCGCCATTACGATAGCGCCGAAGACCGGATCGTTCTGCAAACCGATAACCATGTCGACGCCTTCACCTGCCATCTGCTGGACGATTACGCCGTCGATTGCCGCATCAGCCTTGTAGCGCCGGGCGCTCGCTGTAATGCGGGCGAAAGCAGCGCCAACCGCAGCCGCATCCGGCAGATTGAGCGCAACCCCACCGGCCTCGGTCTTGTGCGGTATATCCCGCGACTCAATTTTCAGGGCGATCGGATAGCCGATGCAGTCTGCGCAGGCGGCCGTCTCCTCCACGTTACGCGCAAGTTCGCTGCGAGCGAGTTTGACGCCGCTGCCGTGCAGCAGTTTCGCGGCTTCGACAGTCGGGACACGCCCGGGCCGCGCCGGCAGTTCGACTGCGGGCAATGCCACTGCAAGCGCACCATGTTCCGTCTGCCAGCGCTGCTGAATTGCCGCGTAGCGCACGAGCGCAGCGACGGCATCGACTGCCGGCTCGGCGCCGCGCATCACCGCAATACCGCGCGCGCGCAACGCGTGCAGTGCCTTATCGGAAGCAGCGACCCAGCACACCACGAACGGCTTCGTTACCTGCGCCTTGATTTCCTCGAAGATGGTAATCAACGCATCGACGTAGGCGTCCATCAGCTGCAGCCAGATGATGCCGATGTGCACGTCGGGATCGGCCATCACGATTTTTACGCTTTCGCGCAACAGCGCGGGATCGGCGACGAACTGTCCCGTGACATCGACGGGATTCATGAATGCGCCGAATCCCGGAATCGTTCGGCGCAATGCGCTCTGCGTCGTTTCAGCCAACACCGGCACACGCAGGCCCAGCTCCTCGGCGCGATCTGCCATCAATACGCCCGCGCCGCCGGACTGCGTAATGATGCCGAGGCCGTTACCCTGCGGCAGGCCGCAGTACGCAAAGGCTTCGACGATGTCGAGCATGTGCTCCTCGTTGCGCGCGCGGATGATGCCGTACTGGCGGATCACGCCATCGAAAATCGCATCGGCGCCCGCCAATGACCCCGTATGCGATGCCGCAGCCCGGGCCCCGGAATCGCTGCGGCCGACCTTGGTCAGCACGAGCGGCTTGCCGGCGGCGAGCGCTGCTTGCGCGAGCTCGATCAATTCCGCGCCATCGCGCAGGCCTTCGATGTAACCAGCGCCGACTTTGATGCGCGGATCGGCAAGCACCTCGCGCATCACCTGCGCGAACGTGACGTCGCCTTCATTGCCGGTGTTAACGAAATAGCCAAGACCGAGCTCGCGCCGCCGCGCCAATGCCGCGATGGCCGTCCCGAATGCGCCCGATTGCGTAACGAAGCCGACCGGTCCGGGCGGCGTTGCGCCGTCGGCAAACTGACCGAACGTAGCGATCACACGCTCGAACGCATTGATCAAACCGAGGCAGTTTGGCCCGCACAGGCGCATGCTGGCGGCGCGCGCCACGGCGGTGACTTCCGCTTCCAGCACGCGCCCTGCTTCGCCGAGTTCGGCAAAGCCCGAGCTGAAAACAATGACGGCGCCGACATGCTGCGCGCCGAGTTCGCGCAGTACGGCAGCGACGAATTTGGCGGGCACGGCGACGATCGCCAGATCGATCGGGCCCGGCACGTCCGCAATCGTGGGAAAACATGCGAGCCCGTTGATCGCCGTATATTTTGGATTTACCGGATAGATCCGGCCCGCGTAGCCCTTATCGAGCAAATGCTTGAGCGGCCGGCCGTTGACCTTAGCGAAATCGGCCGAGGCGCCGATGATCGCGATCGACGCGGGGTTCAGCAGCTCGCGCAGGGAGTTCATCGGACTGCGGAAACGAGAAAGGATTGCGGGTAGGCTGACACCCGGCAATTCTACCTTGGAGGCTGCAACGCTACGGCGCCGGGTTGCGATTCCCGGCGCGGACGCGCTTAGCGCACGACCAGCACCGGTATTTTCGAGTGCGTGAGCACTTTCGATGTCTCGCTGCCCAGCAGAATGCTGGCGAGGCCGGTGCGGCCGTGCGAACCCATTACGATCAGATCGCACTTGGCTTTTTTGGCGTGCCGCAGAATAGCCTCGTACGGATGGTCGCCTTTATCGACCAACATCGCGCATTTGACGCCGGCACTGCGCGCTTCGGACGCGACCGTGTCGACGATTTTTTTGGCCTGCTTGGCGGTCTGCTCGTCGAAGCGTTTCTGGAGCGCCGTCACGTTAGGCAGCACGTATCCCTCGTCAACTATCATTTGAAACTCGGGCATGACGTTCAGCACGGTCGTCTTGGCGCCGGTTGATTTCGCCAATGCGATGCCCTGTCGGACCGCTTTGGTGGCGAGCTTCGAGCCGTCGGTTGGCAGCAATATGTGTTTGTACACGCGAACCTCCTCAATCTGTTGCGGGGTATCAGTGCGAGCTGCGACGGCTACTGCGACCGCAGGTAACGGGGACTCGATACGCTAGTGCGGCTTGTCGAGCAGATGCCGCGGCACCGGCACCGCAATGACTTCGATGCCTTCATCGCGCAGCTCCTCGACTTCGTCGTGCGACGCGTTGCCGCGGATTTTCCGGTCGGGTGCTTCCTGGTAATGGATCTTGCGTGCTTCTTCGGGAAACTCGTTGCCGACGTCTTCGGTATTCGCAATCAGGTGCTCGATCATGCGATTCACTTCGGCGCCGATATTCACGTACTGATCGGGCACCGTCGTGGATGCATGCGCCGGCTTGTCGCCTTGCGGCAGTTGCGGCGCGCTGCCGGTATTGACGTACGGCGCGTGCAGTCCTTTGTTAACCGTCGTGTTGCCGCACAGCGGGCAATTGAGCTCGATCGCCTGTTGCTGGCGCTCGAAATCGGCCGCCGAAGCAAACCAGCCTTCGAAGCGGTGATCGTTGCCGCAGGTGAGATTGAAAACGATCATGAAAAAGCGCAGTCCGTGTGTTCAAAGCGAATGAAGATGACGACAGCTTACCACTGCCGCACCCGCGGGCCAATCGCATCCCGCACAGCGCTCAGCGCAACGCCAGAACCATATTGACCCACGGTCACGATTTCCCCGATATGCAGGCCCGGTCGGCCGCCGCAGACGAGCAGGCCCAGCTCGATGAAACGCAGCGCCAGCGTATGCGTGAGCTTGACGGTGCGCTTCGATGCTTTTAGTGCCGGGCTTGAGCAGGAATTCGAGCGACGCATAAACTGCGCACATGCCGGCAAAGTTGTAATTGCCGAGATCGAAGCGGCGCGCGGCGGGCATGAACTTGAACGAGCGGTCGCCGACGTCGGACTCGTGCGAGTTCGCATTGGCCATGTCGATGCCGAGGCGCGCGACGTACAAATGACGCGGGCAGCATCCAGCGCCGTCGACGCGCTATACGCTTGTCATGAAATCAGTGTTACGGCACATCAACCATCCTCGACTCGCCATCTGACTCAATCGCGATGCTGGATGAGCACAATTACGGTAAGCCTCGTCGTAAATATGATTTTGGCATAGTGAGCTCAGACAGCCTAGATTGCCAGAATTCAACTCAAAGCGGTGATTTAATAGGTTTTTTTTAAAATGCTTTTGGCATTAGCGCAAAACAAATCCTATTGCGCTATCCAAAGAATGCTCATAGCATAACGTTTGGAGACGCGTATTGGCGCACATAGGGCGTAATCCTGTCCCGTCATTAGTGGTCTCTCCCATGCGCCTCGTGAAAAGTATGACTATGGGAAACTTTCAGCGCAGGTCCTCGCGGCTATGCTCCCTCACCTGTGGAGTGTTGGCTTCTCTGATTCTGGGAAGTGCGACCGCTCAAAACAATTTCCCTGAAGCGCCGCCTCTCGCTGACGAGGATTTTCCCCCAAAAGATGAGCACTACATCGTCTCGCGGTTTGTGCATCACAGGGAGTTTCCAGCGGAAGTTCGCGAACGAATGAATGCTTTTAACCAGGAGTTTGCGCGCCCTCAGAGCCTACGTGCGGTGGGGCAGGCGTTATGCCCCAAAACCCAACGCTACATACAGAACATCTCGGACCGGCTCATATCTGCCTCTCATCTAAGGGCGAGGATGAATCGCAATGACTATCCGATGACGGTGGTAGTTACTTGCTCCATCGTGGAGTTCCCCGACGCGCAAATGAAGGCAGGCATACTGGAGGTGTCTGCAGAACTCGTCCAGTTGCTTCACTCAGAGGATGAGATAGCTGCGGTGCTGGCGCATGAGATGGCGCATTTTACGTTGGCACATGAACATGCCGTGTTGGAGAGTTGGCATCGCCTGCCACCCTTTGCGATTAATCGATTGAGGATGTGGCACGAACAAGAAGCCGATGCCGAGAGTCTGGTCTTGCTTGCCAACGCTGGATATGACACGTCCGCTGCCGTGGATGCGCTTAGGGCATTTCGGGACTATATGAAGGTCAATGAGCTGCAATCCAGCTCAAGGCATCCGCAGGTTGCCTTCAGGATCGAAGTTCTTTCGCAACGGATAAGCCGCATCTCCTTTCCGAAGGCCTCACGCCGCTTACAAGGCCTCGAAGTCGTCAAACACGAGATTGAGCTTCGGCCGCAATCCGCGGTAGGCGCACGGGAAGACGATTGAACTGTAACGTTCTATGGCTTCCGCCGCGAAGACACTGTACGTCAGAAGTTAAGTGTTGCACGCCATCGCTGCCCCACCCCTCAGCGTTTATCTTCAATGACGAGCCGCTACCCGCGCTTGCCGCATTTCACGCGGCTATTTGTTACTGCGAAAATGTTTTTCGGACGCATAAGATATAGCACGCAGATCGTTGCAATTGCATGCCGTCCTTTTCGATCTCTACAATCAGATAGCGCCGCCTACAGCGCATGGGGCGTCTTCCGCAATAAAGCTTGAAGATCGTCGCGATATGCGCCCAGCCACAGGCTGGGGCCGACATTCATTGAGATACTCGAAAGAGACGTGCCGATGTTGTTTTTATGGTGCCCGGAGCCGGACTCGAACCGGCACAGCCGTTTCCAGCCGAGGGATTTTAAGTCCCTTGTGTCTACCAGTTTCACCATCCGGGCAAATGTGGAGGCGCGGGGCGGAGTCGAACCGCCCTGGAAGGATTTGCAATCCTCTGCATAACCGCTTTGCTACCGCGCCGGAAGCCGTCGCTAAAACTAAAACGGGAAAGCGAAGTCTGGGTCCGGGCATCCCGCATTACAACCGCCCGAGTTCCACCCTACGTCGCTTTCCCGGAATCTGGAGCGGGAAAGGAGGCTCGAACTCCCGACCTCAACCTTGGCAAGGTTGCGCTCTACCAACTGAGCTATTCCCGCGATAACTGGAGACGCATTATATTTACCCGCGCCTTGGTGGTCAAGGAGAGCGGCCGGGAAAACGCTTGTTTCATAGGCGTTTATTGATTTGCGGCAGCGCCATTTTGAGGTAATAAGCCATCGAAATAAGGGTCAGGACCGCGGCCACGTATATCAGCCACGTGCCGACGAGATGCGGGTCGAAACGGCCGAGCATGTCGTCGTACAGCAAAAGCGGAATCGCCACCATCTGCGACACGGTCTTGATCTTGCCCAGAAACGACACGGCGACGCTTTTCGATTCACCCAATCTGCGCCATCCATTCGCGCAACGCCGAAATCGTGATTTCGCGGCCGATGATGATCAGGGCCACGATCGCATCGACGCGGCCGAGCTGCAGCAGCACGATCAGCGCCGCAGCGACCATCAGCTTGTCGGCGACCGGATCGAGAAACGCGCCGAACGCCGAAGTCTGATTGAGCTTACGCGCGAGCCAGCCGTCGAACCAGTCGGTCACCGCGGCGAGCGTGAAAATGACGGTCGCCACCAGGTTCTGGTTCGGCAGCGAGACCCAGCTTTTCTCGAAATAGAAAATACCGACGAAGAGCGGAATCAGCAGGATGCGCAGCCACGTCAGCAGGTTGGGGATATTGAACGGCATGTCAGTGCAGCTGATCGTAGATGCGCTCGGCAAGCTCGCGGCTGATGCCTTCGACCTGCGCGAGCTCGTCCACGCTCGCGGACATGAGTCCCTTCAACCCGCCGAACCGCGCGAGCAGGCTCTGGCGCCGCTTGGCGCCGATGCCGGCGATGCTCTCGAGCGTCGAGGTATTGCGAGTTTTGCCGCGGCGCGCGCGATGTCCCTGGATTGCGAAGCGATGCGCTTCGTCGCGTATCTGCTGGATCAAGTGCAGCGCCGGATGTTCACCGGGCAACTGTAGCGGGTTTGCGCGGCCCGGAATGATCAATTGCTCGAGGCCCGGCTTGCGCTCTTCGCCCTTGGCGACGCCGATCAGCAGCACGTCGGACAGGCCCAGTTCCGCAAACACTTCGCACGCGACGCCCAACTGCCCTTTGCCGCCGTCGATCAGGACGAGATCGGGCATCTTGCCTTCGCCGGCGACGATGCGCCGGTAGCGCCGGCTCAATACGTCGCGCATGGCCGCGTAGTCGTCGCCGGGCTCGATGCCCGCGATGTTGAAGCGCCGGTATTCGCCCTTCTGCATCGCCGCGTTATCGTAGACCACGCACGACGCGACGGTCGCTTCGCCCATCGTGTGGCTGATGTCGAAACATTCGATGCGCTGGATCGCCTCGGTCGCGCCGAGCGCCTGCTGCAATGCGGTCAGCCGCGCTTCCTGGCTCGCCTGCAGGTTGAGCTGCTGCTGGGCGCCGAGTTGGGCGTTCTTGGTTGCCATGTCAAGCCATACGCGGCGCTCGCCGCCGGGATTCACGAGCAGCTGCACCTTGTGCCCCGACAAATCGCTCAAGAACTGCGCGAGCCCCTCGTCGTTCACGGGATGGCCGCTGACGATCAGCGGCGGCGCGCCGCCGGCCGCGTAATGCTGGCCGATGAAAGCCTCGATTACGCTGGACATCTCCTGCCCCGCTGCGTTGCGCGGGAAGAAGTGCTTGTCGCCCAGATGGTGGCCGCCGCGGATCATCACCAGGTTCACGCAGACAATTTCGCCTTCCGCGGCGCCGGCAATGATGTCGGCGTCGCGCGCAACCTTGCTGCTCACGAATTGCCGCTCGCGCACCCTGCGCAACGCGCCGATCTGGTCGCGGAAAATGGCCGCCTGTTCGTAATTCTGCCCCTCGGCCGCGGCTTCCATGCGCGCAATCAGGCGCTCCATCGCCTCGTCGTCCTTGCCGCGCAGGAAGAGCTCGGCATTTTTGACGTCCTCGGCGTACTCGGCGGCGGTAATGTGACCAACGCACGGCGCGGTGCAGCGCCGGATCTGGTGCAGCAGGCACGGGCGCGAGCGGTTATCGTAGACGTTGTCGTCGCAGGTGCGCAGCCGGAAAACTTTTTGCAGCAGCTGCATGCTTTCGCGCACGGCGCCGGCGTTGGGGAACGGCCCGAAGTAGCGGTTGCGCGCGTCGAGGCTGCCGCGGTGAAACGCGAGGCGCGGAAATTCGTGGCGCGTCAGCGCGAGATAGGGATAGGACTTGTCGTCGCGGAACAGTATGTTGTAGCGCGGCGCCAGCGACTTGATCAGGTTATTTTCGAGCAACAGCGCCTCGGCCTCGGAGCGCGTCACCGTCGTCTCGATCGCCTGCACCTGGCCCAGCATCAGCCGGATGCGCGGCGACACGCCCGCCTGTTTCTGAAAATACGAGGAGACGCGCTTCTTCAGGTCGCCCGCTTTGCCGACATAGAGCGCATCGCCGGTCGCGCCCAGCATGCGGTAGACGCCGGGCAGATGCGGCAGATTGGCGATGACTTCGTTAGGGTCGAACACGCTGCAGATAATTGGAGATGTCGGCGAAGACGGCCTCGAACATCGCGGCAGTGAGGCGGCGGGTCTGCGTATTATAGCGGCTGCAATGATAGCTATCGAACAGCGCGAGACCGCTGGGCAGCGTGTGGCGCGCGCCGTGCCGGAACGGCAACTGGGACGGCTTGACGCCCGCGGCCATCAGCACGGCCTGGTGCGCAATGGTGCCGAGCGCGAGAACGGCGCCGCCTTTCGGCATCGCGGCAATTTCCGCCGCGAGGTACTTGTTGCACTCCTTCACCTCCGCCAGCTCCGGCTTATTTTGCGGCGGCAGGCATTTCACGGCGTTCGTGATCCGGCAATCGATGAGTTTAAGTTTGTCGTCGGCGCTAACCGATTGCGGCGCGCTCGCGAAGCCGAATTTGTGCAGGGTCGCGTAGAGCAGTATGCCGGCGAAATCGCCGGTAAACGGGCGGCCGCTGCGATTGGCGCCGTGCATGCCGGGCGCGAGACCGACGATCAGCAGGCGCGCGCGCGGATCGCCGAACGGCGCGACCGGCCGCGCATGGTACTCCGGATATTTGCCGCCTACCTCATCGAGAAAACCGGCGAGACGCGGACAGTCGCGGCACTGAGGCGAAAACTTCATGCGGCAAAGCAGCGCAAAGCGCCGCTAACGGTACAGCGGTAGATCGCCGCTGTTGACGCCGATGGCGCGCACAAGCGCGACCGCGTCGAGATAGTACTTGTCCCGCTGCAACTGCGCGAACGACTCGGGGCCGCCGCGGCCGTGCACGCGCGCCAGCCGCGTCAACGAAGTCGCGGGCATCGTGTAATCGAGATTTGCGAGCAGCTCGTCGGCCGATTGCGGATTGTTGCAGACGAGCACCATGTCGCAGCCGGCGCGCATTGCCGCGTACGCGCGTTCGACCACGCTGCCGGCCGTGCTCGCGCCTTCCATCGACAAGTCATCGCTGAATATCATGCCGTTGAAGCCGAGCTGACGCCGCAGAATCTGCTTCAGCCAGGTCGCGGAAAACCCCGCTGGCTTGTCGTCGACCGCGGGATACACGACGTGCGCCGGCATGATGCCGCCCAACCCGTTTTCGATCAGGCGGCGAAACGGTTTCAGGTCGGATTGCTCGAGCGCCGGGAGCGGACGCTCGTCGATCGGCATTTCGTGGTGGGAATCGGCTTTGACGTGTCCGTGGCCGGGAAAATGCTTGCCGACTGCCGACATCCCGCCGTGCCGCAGCCCGCGCATCAGGCCCGTGCCGAGCTCGCCGATGGCCGCCGGATCGCTGTGAAATGCGCGATCGCCGATGACGCTGCTGTTGCCGTGATCGACGTCGAGCACCGGCGTGAAACTCAGGTCCACGCCGCGCGCGCGCAATTCGGCGGCAAGCACGTAGCCGACGGATTCCGCGAGCCGGCGCGCACCCTTGGGGTCGGCATCCCATGCCACCCCCAGCTCGCGCATCGCGGGCAGCACGGTAAAGCCTTCGCGGAAGCGCTGCACGCGGCCGCCTTCATGGTCGACGCCGATCAGCAGCGGCGGCTGCCGCACGCCGTGGATCTGGCGCGTCAATTCTTCGAGCTGCGCGGGATTTTCATAATTGCGCGAAAACAGGATCACCCCGCCGACCAGCGGATGGGCGAGACGCTCGCGATCTTCATCGGTGAGCTCGAGACCCAGGACATCGAGCATCACCGGGCCGTGCGGAATATGCAGAGGAGAGCTCATTGTTTTTCCAGCACCACGCACGCGCAGGCGAGGCTTTTCTCGTCGCTAATTGTCACGAAATGGCCGACGATCCCCTCGGCGGCGACCAGTTCGGCGAGCCGCGGATGGAATTCGAATTCGGGTTTGCCGCGCCGGTCGGGCACGATGCTGATGCATTGCAGGGTCACGGGATAGCGAAAGCCCGTCCCCATCGCCTTGGAGAACGCTTCTTTCGCGGCAAACCGGTTGGCGACGAACAGCACCGGGTTGATGGTCTTCGCGTAACCCGGCCATTCGCGCTGGGTGAGCACGCGGCGCGCAAAGCGTTCGCCGTATTTCTCGAGCAACCGCCTGACCCGCTGCGGTTCCACGACGTCGACGCCGATGCCGTATATCATGCGCCGCCCGCCCGCGCGATTGCCGCGAGATACCCGCGCACCGTGGCCGCGAGCCCCGCCTCTAGCGCGTCAGCCACCAGTGCGTGACCGATCGATACTTCGAGCACGCCGGGTACGCCGGTCAGAAAGCGCGGCAGGTTCTGCTGATTCAAGTCGTGGCCGGCATTGATGCCGAGTCCCGCCTGCTGCGCGGCACGCGCGGCTGCGGCATATTTCTCCACTTCCGCCCGCTCGCTGGCGCTACCGAAAGCGCGCGCGTAGGGCTCCGTATACAGCTCGATGCGATCGGCGCCGAGCTCGCGCACCGCCGCCATGGCGGCAGGCACGGGATCCATGAACAGGCTAACGCGTATACCAGCCGACTTGAGCTCGGCTATCAGCGGGCGCAGCCGCGCGCCGTCGCGATCGATATCCCAGCCGTGATCCGAAGTCACCGCGCCGGGCTCGTCAGGCACCAGCGTGCATTGCTGCGGCATGACCTCGCGCGCAATGGCAACCAGCCCTTCGAACGGATTGCCTTCGATATTGAACTCGGCGGCCGGCCGGCTTCTGAGCAGGGCCGCGAGCTCGCGCACGTCCTCAATGCGGATATGTCGCGCGTCGGGCCGCGGATGCACCGTGATGCCGTGGGCGCCCGCGTCGAGCGCAATGGTCGCGGCGCGCGTGACACTCGGAATGCCGAGCGTGCGCGCATTGCGCAAGAGCGCGATCTTGTTCAGATTGACGCTCAGCCGCGTCATAGTTGCTGCATATCCTTCAATAACTGGCGCGTATTCAAAATCTGGTTACCGAGACAGTGATTGATCAATATGCGCATCAGGGCCTTGCTTTGCTGCAAGGTGATCGGGCTCGTGTAGTCGTCGCGCGCCATGTCCAGCAGCGTTTGACCAGCCAATTCTAACCGGTTTTCCTCGTCGCCGCCGCGCTCGGCGACGTGAAATGGCTCCCGCTGGATGCGCACCGGCCCCCGCTCCAGCAGGTAGCGATAAGTGCAGTCGGCGTGGATTTCCTCTCCGGTGGCGACGTCCCGGTCGAGCGTCAACGCGTAGCCCGCCTCCTTCAAAAGGCGCTGCTCGAAGCTGCGCAATGTCGTCGCGTGCTCGCCGCCGTTGCTCAACGCGGTCAGCGTCGCATAATAGGTTTCGTACAACGATTCGTGCGCGTCGTCGCGCGCGAGCAACTTCAGCATGAGCTCGTTCAGATAGAAGCCGCACAGCAGACCGCGCCCGCGCAGTTGCGGCAGCCCGCCCTGCCATTCCGCCTTGTGCAGCGTGCGCAGCTCGGCTTTGCCGCCCCAGCTCAGAAGCAGCGGCTGAAAGGCGAGCAATACTCCGCGCAGCGCAGAGCGCGGCCGCCGCGCGCCGCGCGCAACCAGCGCGACGCGGCCCCAGTTGCGCGTAAACGCTTCGATGATGAGACTGGTTTCGCGAAATGGATAGCTATGCAGCACGAACGCAGGTTCCGCCTCGTGCCGCGCCCTGCCTGCATCAGCCATAGCCGAGCTGTTTCATGACCTGCTGATTTTCCGCCCACCCGCGCCTGACTTTGACCCACAGCTCGAGGTGGACTTTGCCGCCGAACAGTTTTTCCATATCCAGGCGCGCCTTGGTGCCGATCGCTTTCAATTGTGAGCCTTTCGCGCCCACCACGATGCCCTTGTGCGTGTCCTTGTCGACGATGATCGACGCGTGTATGCGCCGCATGGTGCCTTCGAGCGCGAACTTATCGATTATGACCGCGCTCGCATACGGCAGTTCGTCGCCGAGCAGGCGAAACAGCTTTTCGCGGATCATTTCGGCGGCGAGAAAACGTTCGCTCGACTCGGTGATCTCGTCGGCACCGTACAGCGCCGCATGCTCAGGCAGATAGCGGGTAATGGTTGTGACGAGCTCCTCGACGCCATGACCTTTGACGGCGGACACCGGGACGATTTCCGCGAATTCATGCGCGGCGGCGACCTCGGTGATAAACGGCAGCAGCATCCCGCGGTCGGCCAGGCGATCCGTTTTGTTGATGACCAGCAGCACTTTGCTCTGCGCGGGCAGCAGCGCCAGGAGCGCGCGGTCTTCGGCGCTGAACCGGCCGGCCTCGATGACGAGCACGATGACGTCGACGTCGGCGAGCGCCTGCGTAACGGTCCGGTTCATGTGCCGATTGAGCACGCTCGTATGGCGCGTCTGAAACCCGGGCGTGTCCACGAACATCAATTGCGCGTCGTCGCGCGTCACGATGCCGGTGATGCGCTGGCGCGTGGTTTGCGGCTTGCGCGACGTGATGCTGAGCTTCTGCCCGACCAGCCGGTTGAGCAGCGTCGATTTGCCGACGTTGGGACGGCCGACAATGGCGATGTAGCCGGCACGGAACGGTTTGACGGTTTCGTTCACGTTTTATTGCCCAGGTCATACGCCTGGCGCGCGGCCACCTGCTCCGCGCTGCGCCGGCTGCTGCCTTCGCCATGCGTGCGAATATTCAACTCCGGGATCGCGCATTCGACGCGAAAATTCTGCTCGTGCGCCTCGCCCGCGGTGGCCACCACCGTGTACTGCGGCAGCGCGATGCGGCGCGCCTGCAGGAATTCCTGCAGCAGGGTCTTGGCGTCCTTGCCGATCGTCTGCGGGTCGGCCGCGCGCAGCTGGCGCTCGAACAGGTGCAGCACCATAGCCTGGGCCGCCGCGAAGCCGCCGTCGAGAAACGCCGCGCCGATCAGCGCTTCAAGCGCGTCGGCAAGGATCGACGGGCGCTGTGCGCCGCCGCTCTTCAGCTCGCCTTCGCCGAGTAGCAGCTGGCCGCCGAGCCCGCCGTGCTGCGCAATTTCGAACAACGTTTGCTGGTTCACGAGGCTGGCGCGCAGCCGCGACAGGTCGCCTTCCGGCAGCTGAGGGAAACGCTCGAACAGAGTCGCCGCGACGACGCAGTTCAAGACACCGTCGCCGAGGAATTCCAGCCGTTCGTTGTGCGGAACACCGAAACTGCGGTGCGTCAGGGCCTGCCGCAGCAGCCCGGCATTGCGAAACCGGTAACCCGTGATGTCGCCGAGGGCGTGTTCAACCATATCTTGCAGTCGGACGCCCTGCCACTTGCTTACTGCCCTGCAGTGCCCGAAGTAGGATTGAAGTCAATCAGCAGCGTGTAATTCTTGAATAGTGGCACGCGTACCTGATAGGCAGCGCTAACGATCACGCCATTGCCTTCCTTGGTAATCTCGATGTCATCTCCACTGATCGCCGAAATTCCCTCGATCTGGGCGTATGGCGCCCACACGGCCATCGCTTCGCGGCGCGAGCCAGTGCGCACCTCGGGCTTTACCGCCAGGTTGCGGAATATTTTTTGCAGCGCGAAGAACTCCGAGTACGGCTTAAAGAGCTTGAAACCCAGCAAAAGAACGAAGATCAGCACCACGGAGACCATGAGCAGCCCGCTCAAACTTACGCCACGTTGTTTGTTCATAACGCTCCCTGTCATTTGATCGTATGGCCGATACGCTTGAACTCGTCGAAATTCCACCAGATCAAAAACGCCTTGCCGACGATGTTCTCATCCGGCACGAATCCCCAGTACCGGCTGTCGCTGCTGCTGTCGCGGTTGTCGCCCATCATGAAGTAATTCCCGGGCGGCACCGTGCACGTAAAGCCCGCTTCATTGTAGGCACAATTCTCGTGAAAAGGGAATCGCTTGACGTCGGAGACGCGCAGCGTGGGAATGTCCGGGTTGATCAATATTGCATGCTCGTGATCGGGCGCCAGCAGTTCCTTCAGCCGCTGGGTGGACACGAAGCTCAGGCCGGTCTCTACGTAATTGTACTGCCCGTCCGCGTCGGCCTTCACTTCCTGGCCGTTGATCGACAGACGCTTGTTCTGATAGCTGACCTTGTCGCCGGGGACGCCGACGATGCGCTTGATGTAGTCGAGCGACGGATTTTCCGGGTAACGGAACACCATCACCTCACCGCGCTGCGGCGCATTGATGTCGACGACTTTCTTGTTGATGACCGGCAGCCGGATGCCGTACGTGAACTTGTTGACGAGGATGAAGTCGCCGATCAACAGCGTGGGCAGCATGGAGCCGGAGGGAATCTTGAACGGCTCGACCAGAAACGAGCGCAGCAGAAATACGATCAGGATTACCGGGAAGAAGCTTTTCGGATACTCGATCCACCAGGGCTCGGGTGCCTCGGCGGCGCGATGCTTGCGCAGGACGTAATAGTCGAGCAGGCACACTGCGCCCGTAACGACGAGCAGTGAAAACATGATCAAAGCAAAATTCATTTAGTCGAGTCCTGTCGGAAAGGAATGCCGATGCCGGGAGCAAGGCGGCGGGCGCATGGCGTTCGCTCATTCACTGTGAGCCTCATTTGCTCTCCACCTGCAGAATCGCGAGAAACGCTTCCTGCGGAATTTCAACGTTGCCCACCTGCTTCATGCGTTTTTTGCCGGCTTTCTGTTTTTCGAGCAGCTTGCGCTTGCGCGATATGTCGCCGCCGTAACACTTGGCGAGCACGTTCTTGCGCAGCGCCTTGACGTTTTCCCGCGCGATTATATGCGCGCCGATCGCAGCCTGCACGGCGATGTCGAACATCTGGCGCGGAATCAGCTCGCGCATTTTTGACGCGAGCTCGCGCCCGCGATACTGCGCGTTGGCGCGGTGCACGATCAGCGACAATGCATCGACGCGTTCGCTGTTGATCAGGATATCCAGTCTGACCAGATCGCCGGCCCGGTATTCCTTGAAATCGTAATCGAGCGACGCATAGCCGCGGCTGTTGGATTTCAGCTTGTCGAAAAAATCCATTACGACTTCGTTCAGCGGCAGCTCGTAGGTCAGCATCACCTGGCGGCCGAGGTACTGCATGTTCTTTTGCACGCCGCGCTTCTGCGTGCACAGCGTGATGACCGAGCCCACGTACTCCTGCGGCATCAGGATGGACGCGGTGATGATCGGTTCGCGTATTTCGCTGACTTTCGATGGATCCGGCAGTTTCGACGGATTTTCGATTTCGAGCAGCGTCCCGTCGTTCAACAGCACCTGGTAAATGACGGTCGGCGCGGTCGTAATCAGCTCCATCCCGTATTCGCGCTCGAGCCGCTCCTGCACGATATCGAGATGCAACAGCCCGAGGAACCCGCAGCGGAAGCCGAAGCCGAGCGCCTGCGACGATTCCGGCTCGTAGCGCAGCGACGCATCATTCAAATGCAGTTTTTCCAGTGCGTCGCGCAGCGCTTCGTACTGGTTCGAGTCGATCGGGTACAGGCCGGCGAACACCTGCGGCTGGATTTCCTTGAAACCCGGCAAGGCTTCCGCCGCGGGACGCTCGACCAGCGTGACGGTGTCGCCGACGCGCGCGGCCTTGAGTTCCTTGATGCCGGCAATCACGAACCCGACTTCGCCCGCGGCGAGGCTCGCCTTCATGCGCGACTTCGGCGTAAAAACGCCGACCTGCTCGCACAGGTGCTGGGTCGCGGTCGACATCAGCAGAATACGGTCCTTCGGGCGCAATTCGCCGTCGACCACCCGCACCAGCATCACGACGCCGACGTAATTATCGAACCACGAGTCGATGATCAGCGCCTTGAGCGGCGCGGCGGGATCGCCTTGCGGCGGCGGAATGCGCGCAATCACGGCTTCGAGGATGTCCTGCACCCCCAGCCCGGACTTGGCGCTCGCCAGATATCGCCTCCTGCGCCGGAATGCCGATAATGTCCTCGATCTCGGTAATGACGCGCTGCGGCTCGGCCGACGGCAGGTCGATCTTGTTGATGACCGGCACTACCTCCACGCCCTGCTCCGTGGCCGTATAGCAATTGGCCACCGTCTGCGCTTCCACGCCCTGCGACGCATCGACCACCAGCAATGCGCCTTCGCACGCGGCGAGCGAGCGCGATACTTCGTACGAGAAGTCGACGTGGCCGGGCGTGTCGATCAGGTTGAGCAGGTAGGTTTCACCGTCGCGCGCCTTGTATTGCAGCGCCGCGGTCTGGGCCTTGATCGTGATGCCGCGCTCGCGCTCGAGGTCCATCGAATCGAGCACCTGCGCTTCCATTTCGCGGTCGGACAAGCCGCCGCAGAACTGGATGAAGCGGTCGGCGAGCGTCGATTTGCCGTGATCGATGTGCGCGATGATGGAAAAATTGCGGATACGCTGCATGTACGAAAAAGGGCACGCCAGACGTGCCCTTTTGTCAGAAAATAAAAGGTGATTTTAGCCGATTTTGCTCAGGTAATCATTAACTTTGGCGGCATTCAGGTGATAGTGGCAGATTTCGCCGTCAGCGCCGACCAGCACCGGTACGAGCTCGCCATAGCGAGCTTCGAGCGCGGGGTCGCTGTCGACGTCGATGATCTCCAGCTCAAAACGCGCGCCGGCCTGCAGTTCCCTGAGGCCGGCGATCATGTCGTCGCACAGGTGGCAATACGTGCGCCCGTAAACGGTGAGCTTGATGACGCGCTGGCCCGCTACTCGATGCGGAACGGAATATAGAGCGCGTTGCCGCCGCGCCGCACCAGCATGGCCACGATCTTGCCTTTTTCGAACTGGCCCATCAGCTGGGTGAACTGCTCGAGCGACTTCACGTCCTGGTTATTGACCGCGAGGACGATGTCGCCGCGGCGTATCCCGGCTTTGGCGGCGGGCCCCGTCGCTTCCTCGACGAGGATGCCGCCGGTGATCTTGAGTTCCTTGCGCTGCTCGGCCGTCGGCTCCGACAGCGTCATGCCGAGCCGGCTTACCGACTCCGCGGGAGGTTTGGCGCCCGGTTTGCCGCGCGGTGTGCGCTGCGCGGTGCGCGCTTCGTCGGGCATTTCGCCGACGACAACAGAAACTTCGCGCGCGGCTTTGTTCCGCATCAACTGCACCGCCGCTTTCGTGCCCGGTTTCGAGCCGCCGACGAGCCGCGGCAAGTCTTCGGAGGAATTCACGTCGCGCCCGCCGAATTTCAAAATCACGTCGCCGGCTTCGATGCCGGCTTTTTCCGCGGGGCTGCCCTTCTCGACGGAACTCACCAGCGCGCCGGCGGGCTTCGGCAGGCCGAACGATTCGGCGAGCTCGCGCGTGACCGGCTGAATGACCACGCCAATGCGGCCGCGCGTGACCTTGCCGCCGGTCTTCAGCTGGTTCGCGATGTCGTTCGCGACGTCGATCGGGATCGAAAACGACAGTCCCATGAAGCCGCCCGTGCGGCTATAGATCTGCGAATTGATGCCGATGACCTCGCCGCGCATGTTGAACAGCGGCCCCCCCGAATTGCCCGGATTGACCGCGGCGTCTGTCTGGATGAACGGCACGAAATTTTCCTGCGGCAGCGAGCGGCCCTTGGCGCTCACGATGCCGGCAGTAACCGAATTCTCGAACCCGAACGGCGAGCCGATCGCGATCACCCACTCGCCGACCTTCAGCCGGTTGGGGTCCCCGAACTTCACCGCCGGCAGGCCGGTCGCGTCGATCTTGATCAGCGCGATGTCAGTGCGCTTGTCGCTGCCGATGACTTTCGCCTTGAACTCGCGCTTGTCGTTCAACTTGACGTTGATCTCGTCGGCGGCCTCGACCACGTGCGCGTTGGTGAGAATGTAACCATCGGTGCTGATGATGAATCCAGACCCTAGTGAATTGTTCTGGAATTCGCGCGGCCCCGGATTAGGCACGAAGCGGCGGAAAAATTCGTAGAACGGATCGTCCTCCTGCAATTGCGGCGCCTGCTGCGAGCCGAGCGGGCTGCGCACTGTTTGCGTCGTGCTGATATTGACGACGGTCGCGCCCTGCTTTTCGACCAGGTCGGTAAAGTCGGGGAGTTGCGCCGCGCCAGTCAGCGGGACCAGCGCCAGAATCGCGAGAATGGTTTTCACCGCCTGCTGCCGCACGTTCCGAAACAGGCCGCCCATAGGGGGCTGCGAGAGGATGAAGCCTCTCTTTGCGTAACTTGCATTAAACATCTTTCATCCCTTTATCGACTGCGATTTTTTTAACTGCGTGTATTGCGCGCCGCGCCACCGGCGATGATTACCGGCCTTTGGCGGTAAACGACTCGGCAATTTGCTTAACCGTGCCGGCGGGCGCTTCGCCGACGACGGTCACCATTTGATCGGCAGATGATTTCACGTACATGTTGACCGCGCCCTGATACGTTGCGCCCGCAGCGGGCGGCGACTTGGGCATGGGTTCGAGAAATACGGACACCGCGGCGAGGCCGTCGGAGTAAACGATGTGGGATACGGGCGCGGAACGGCCCGGAATGGAGCGTTTCATTTCGGTGAGCTTACGGAAGCCGGCGAGCGGGCTTTTGAATTCCCAGCGGCTGTCGGGAGCGGCCTCGCGCAAATCGAGCGCGGCACGATCGACTTGCCAGCCCTGGCTCAACGCCGCGAAACGCGACTTCAACATGTCCTTATTGACGCCGTTGCCGATCATGAGCTGGGTAAATACGAACAAATCGACTATCTCGCCTTTTTCATTGTAAGTGCGCGACCGCAACGCGAGTCCGCTGGCGAGCTCGGCGCAATATTTGTGCCCGTAGCGCAGATTGTCCTTGGGCTCGAGCGCGATGACCTGGCAATCGTACCCGGCGACCCGGTCCTGCCCGCCTTTGGTGACGACGTAATTATCGGTAATGCCGGTCAACTGTTCCGGCAGCAGTGCCGGGAACTGGCGGGCCGTGCGTTTTTCGATGATGACGGTTTTATTGTCGGGGACGTAACAAGTGACGTTTTCGTTGTTGCGGATGATTTCGCGTGGCGGCCCGTCCAGCGTCTCGAGCTTCTCGTACTCGCCGTTCGCGTCGGCCATATGGGCGATGCGCGACGACTCCATCTGGCGGCCGTGCTGGTAGACGAATGTGCCAGCGTAGTTGAGCTGGCGCGAAGCAGCGGCGATTTTCTTGAGCCATGCCATCGCATCCGCCGGGGTTTCGGCGGCGACGGTGATGCCGCAGCCGAATGCGCCGAGCAATGCGAATACCGCGGGAGCGGTTGCGCGGCGCGTGCGCAGCGCCAGGAAGCTCTGATCACCCGACTTGATGCACACGAGCTTCCTCTGTAATAGGGAGCGCAGCGGAGCTCGCACCCTTGATCGAGCGTTACTATCGGTTACCGTCATGCGTTTCCGACACTGTTCTCACGTATGGCGCGACGCCTTGCAACGCCGTGCTCGGCGAATACTCCTGGTGCGCCATTAGATATTCGTTGACTTTACCTTGTCTGGGCCGGGCGGGCTCGCCTTGGGCGAGCACCGGCGCGTCGCTGCGCGGCGCCGCAGCAATGGGCGCCTGCGGGCGCAGGGGGTTGTCAACGAGAGTCAGTGTCAAAACGACCGCGATCGCGCTGATTGAGGCGGCAGCGGACAGTGCGTAGTTGGCGGACTTGCGCCAGCTCATGCGTGGAGCAAGCTGGGTGGGTTCGCTTTCCATGCGGGCATGAAAGCGAGCCATGAAATCGTCGCGCAGCAGCGGATCGCCGCGCATGGTGTCGCCAATCAGGTGAAATGCGGCCCAGGTCTGGTTGCATTCAGTGTCCTGCTTCAATCGCAGAAGCGCATGGTGCGTCTCCGCATGACCCGCTTCGCCATCCATGAATGCCGAGATCCGTTCCATTACCATCTCCTGTCTTTCGGGGTACCCAGTTGCGGCCGCAATCGTCCGGCGATCGCTTCGCGCGCACGGAAAATCCGCGAGCGCACCGTGCCTATCGGACAATTCATGATCTGGGCGATTTCCTCATAGCTCAAGCCGTCGATCTCGCGCAATGTAATCGCGGTCCGCAACTCTTCAGGCAACTCAAGCAGCGTGGAGTTCACTGTTTCTGCGATTTGCCGCGTCATCATTTGTTGTTCTGGCGTGTTCATGTCTTTCAGTTGCTCGCCGACTTCCACGTCTTCTGCTTCTTCGTTGTCGATCTCGGTCACCGTCGGCGCGCGGCGACCCAGCGCGACCAGGTAATTCTTCGCCGTGTTGATGCCTATCCGGTACAGCCAAGTATAAAACGCGCTGTCGCCGCGAAAAGACGGCAAGGCGCGATAGGCCTTGATAAAGGCCTCCTGCGTTACATCTTCGACCTCGCTGGCATCGCGGATGAAGCGCGACAACAAGCGTGCAAGCTTGCGCTGGTATTTGACCACCAGCAGCTCAAACGCCTTCTTGTCGCCGCGCTGCGCCCGCTCGACCAGTTGCTGGTCGACTTCACGATCGCCCATGAAACCGGTCCCTGGATTGCTTGTGCTTTGCCGGCGCTAAGCCTGCGAAAACAAAGCGCTAAGTATACCCCAGACCGCGTGCCTCCTAGGCGAAGTGATTCCGTTATGCGACAGACAAGCCAAGTCTGCGATTAGTTCACTGGTGAGCAGGGTTATCTTCGAAAGGCGCTCTGCCATAGGGAGATTTGGACGCGGTCCAAGCCGAATAGCCGATACCTGCGACCCCTAACGCCGGGCTGCGGCCAGGCGCAGCCCGCGCGGAACGAGCCACAGTTCGGCCAGCCCGAATGCGCCTTCAATGAGGATAGCCAGCAGCGCCGCCGGCACCGCTCCGGCAAGCAGCAGAGCATTGTCGTTGACCGCCAGGCCCGCGACGATACGCTCGCCGTAGCCGCCCGCCCCGATGAAAGCGGCTATCGTCGCGGTGCCGACGTTGATGACTGCGGACGTTCGAACCCCCGCCAGGATGGTGCGCGAGGCGACCGGCAGCTCGATCAGCCGCAGAATCGCGCCATCGCGCAAGCCGAGCGCGGCACCCGCCTGCTTGTATCCGCGCGCCACCTCCGTCATGCCGGTCGCGGTGTTGCGCACTATGGGGAGTAACCCGTACAGGAACAGCGCCACCAGCGCCGGCAGCGTCCCGATGCGATTGAGAAGCGCAATCAGAAACGCGAGCAACGCCAGCGCCGGGATGGTTTGCAGCACGCCGACCGCCGGCAGAATGACGCGATGGGCGGCGGTTGACCGCGCCGCCCAGATCCCGAGCGGTATCCCCACTGCGCAGCTAGCCGCCAGCGACGCAAATACCAGCAGCAGGTGCTGCCCGGTAACGCGCAGAAAGTCGTCGCCGAACAGTATTGCGAGAGGACTACGCGACCCCGGTTGCCGCCCGGACGGCGCTTCACCGACGAACCCTTGAGCGACCTGCGCGAACGACTTGCCGTCGAGCTCGACCTCCGCATTCATGGCGATCATGCGTTCGGGCGGAATTTTGCCGGCCAGCGTCGTCAGCGCCGCCCACGTCTTTGGCAGGCGCTGCGGCAGGTCGGCGCGATGCAGCAGCAGCGCCGCATAAGGCGGAAAGAACTTGCGGTCGTCGCGCGAGCACGCGCAGGCCATACCGGTTGATTTTGGCGTCCGTCGTGTAAACGTCCATCACCTGGATGCGCCCCGCCGCCAGCGCTTCATACGCGAGACCGTGATCGAGTCCGCGCGCAGCGAGGGTAAGCCCGTACGTGTGCTGCAATGCGGGCCAGCCGTCTTTACGGTTGAGAAACTCCTGGGACAGTCCGATATTGAGGTCCGGGTGCCGCGCGAGATCGGAAATAGCGGCGATGCCGAGCTTTTGCGCCACGTTTTCGCTCATCGCCAGCGCATAAGTATTGCTGAACCCGAGCGGCACCGAGGCGGCCAGGCCGTCGGCGGCGAGCGCCTGATTGATGGCGGCAATATCAGGCGAGGTGCGGCCGCCGAGCAGTTCGAAGGCGATGGTGCCCGAATACTCGGGATACACGTCGATCGCGCCGTTTTTCAGCGCCGCGAACACGACCGCGGTGTTGCCGAGCCCCGGCTTGAACGCGACCTGCGCCTCGCCCGCCGCCCGCGCGGTGCGGGCGATGATTTCGCCGAGGATGTACGACTCGGTAAAGCGTTTGGAGCCGACCGTCAGTTCTGCCGCGCCCGCCGGTAAAGCGCAAATCGCCATGACGGCCAATAACAGCGTCAGGGCGCGCGAGCAATGGCGGGAACTGTTCACTCGGGGGCGATGCCGGCAGCCTTCACGATTTTCGCGAACTTTGGAACTTCGCCTTTTATATATGCGGCGAACTGCTCCGGGGTGTTGGTGACCGGGTCGACGCCCTGCCCGATCAAATAGTTTTTCATCTCGGGGTCGCCGACGATCGCGACGATCACGCCGTTCAGCTTGTTGACGATCTCGCGCGGCGTGCCGGCCGGCGCGAGCAGCCCAAACCATGTGGTGATGTCGTATCCCGGGAGCGCTGCCTCCGCCACGGTCGGGATGTCCGGCAACTGCGACGAGCGCTTGTTGCTGGTGACCGCGAGCGGCCGCACCTTGTTGCCGTGCGATCGGCGGCAGCGCGCCGGATATACCGCCGAAATACACATCGATATGCCCGCCTATCATGTCGACGAGCGCGGGTGTCGCGCCCTTGTACGTGATGTTGACCATATCCACGCCTGCCATCGACTTGAACAACTCGGCGCACAGCCGCGGCGGCGAGCCGGGACCGGTCGACGCGTAATTGAGCTTGCCCGGCTGTGCTTTGGCGATCTTGATCAGGTCGCGCACCGTGCGCGCCGGGACCGACGGATGCGTGACCAGCACATACTGGTTCGACACTATGAGGCTGACAGGCGCAAAGTCCCTTATCGGATCGAACGGGGGTTTTTTGTACAGGCTCGGCGCGATCGTAACGTAGCTGCCGCCGAGCAGAACCGTATAGCCGTCGGGCGCCGCCTTGGCGACCGCCTCCGCCCCGATATTGCCGCCGGCGCCCGTGCGGTTCTCGATCACGACCGACTGCCCGAGCACTTCCGACATGCGGCGGCCGATCGCGCGCGCGACTATGTCACTGGGACCGCCCGCGGGGAAAGCGGCAACGAAGCGAATAGGCTTTACCGGATACGCCTGTGCCAGCGCCGCCGTGCCAGCCATTAACGATGCAGCGCCTGCGAGCACCCCGACTGTAAGCGACGCCGACTTATGCATGGGCGAGCAAAAAGCGCTTGAGTTCCTGCGCGCAGCGATCCGGCGCCGCATCGGTGATGTTGTGCGGCATGCCGGCGTAAACAATGAATTCGCAATCCGGAATCAGGCGTTCGAGCACGCGGTACTCTTCGACGCCGTGGATCGGATCGCCGCCCGGCACGACGACCAGCGTCGGGCATTCGATCTTCGGCAATTCGGGCGCCAGGTCCATGCTCGCCATCAACGGCACGATGCGCGCTAGCACCTCGACGGGCGCGCGCGCCGATTCGGCGATGAACCAGTCGACGAATCCCGGCTCGACGGCGTTCAGGTTGATGCGGTCGCGGATCGTTTCGCGCAAAAATGCGGCAACGCCGCTGGCGCCGATGCGCGTGACCCAGCTTTTGTAATCCGTAGTGCCTTTTTTCATGCCCGGCGTCGCAGCGAAGCACGCGAGCGTCTTGATGCGTTGCGGATAATTCGCGGCCACGCTTTGCGAGACGAAGGCACCAGCCGACGATCCCATCAGGTGCGCCTTCGCAACGCCGAGATGATCGAGCAGTTCGACCACATCCAGCGTCAAGCGCTCGAACGTGAGCTGCGTCGGTCCCGGAATCTCCGATTCCCCGTGTCCGCGCAGTTCGAGTCGCACGACGCGAAAATCGCGCGCGAGATGCGGCACCCATGCATAGAAGCGGCGCGCGCTGCCCATAGCTGCATGGACCATCACGAGCGTATCGCTTGCGCGCCACGGATCGGTGTAGTCGTCTGCCGCGTAACTCAGGCGCAAGCCGTCGCTCGCCTGGAATTTGTGCAGCGTGGTCATTTTTTGAACGGCGCGCGCTTGTCGTATTCAGCCACCGCCTGCTCGAGCGTCATGAACACCGCGCCTTCGGCTTTGAGCTTTTTGATGAGCTTCTCGAGCATCAGCATGCGCCCGGCGCGCCCGATCACGAACGGATGGAACGTGTACGTGATGACCCCCCACTTGAGGATCTTCTTCATATAGAGAAAATCGTTGATCCAGTTTTCGAGCACCAGGTTGTAGTTCATGAGGCCCGGCAATATCCAGTCCTTGGTGCGGATAAATTCGAAATGCGGATAATCGTCGAGCGTCCAGCTGATCGGCATCTCGATGAGCCGCGTGGTCTTGCCGAATACGGCCGGCTTTTCGAGCTCGATGACGTCGCCCTGGCGCACGCGATACGGCGTGTAATCGTCGCCCATCATGCTGCTGTCGTACTCGAAACCGTGCTTGAGCAGGAGTTCGATCGAGTGCGGGCTCAGGTCCCACGACGGCGAGCGGTATCCGCGCGCATAACTGCCCGTAAGCTTTTTGATCTGCTCGTTCGCGCGCGTGAGGCCCTCTTCCTCCTTGTCGCGCGTGAGCAGCGCCGGCGGCACATGCGTCCAGCCGTGATGGCCGATTTCGTGGCCGGCGGCGAACACTTCGCGGCACCGCGCGGGATAAGTCTCCAGCGTATGGCCCGGGATATACCAGGACGTCGCTATCCGGTATTTCTTCAGCAGCGCGAGCAGGCGCGGCGTCGCGACGTCGGCGCCGAACTCGCCGCGCGACACCGGCGTCGGCGACGTCATCCCGCGCGCGATAAACCCCGACATGGCGTCGAAGTCGAAAGTGAGACAAACGATATGCTTGGCCATTTGCAGTCCTCAGTTATTGCTCAGTTATTGTCTAGTAAGCCGAGCGGCCGCCTTCGGCCGGGATGGTCGCGCCGGTGATCATGCGCGATTCGTCGCTCGCGAGAAACAATGCGATGTTCGCGATGTCTTCCGGCTGGCCGACCCAGAACGGATACTCTTTGCTGCGGCCGGCGGCATCCTGGCGATCGGCAATCGGCCCCGGCCGGCCGGGCGTGCCGTACGTTGCCGGTGATGCGCTCGGTCAGGATGCGGCCGGCGCAAATCGCATTGACGCGCACGTTGTGCTTGGCATAAGCGCCGGCCAGCGCGCGCGTCAGCGACAGAATCGCGCCCTTGGCTGCGGTGTATATATGCGAAGGACTGCCGCCGCGCAGCGCGGCCCCCGACGACATGTTGACCACTGTGCCGCCGCCCGCCTTGATGATTTCGGGAATCGCGTGCCGGCAGCACAGCATCGGCCCCAGCAGATCGAGCGACATCGTGTGCTGCCATACGGCGAGGTCGACGTCGGTAACGTAGCTGTCGGCAGGCACTGAGCCGCCCGCACAGTTGTACAGCACGTCGAGCCGGCCGAAACGGCGCAGCGTCGCGGCGATCGCGGCCTTGACGCTGTCTTCGTTCGTGACGTCCGTGTGAACGAACAGCGCTGCGCCGCCCGCGTCGCGCACGCGTTTTTCGGTGGCGCTGCCCAGGTCGGGCTTGATTTCAGCGAGCGCGACTTGCGCACCTTCGCGCGCAAAGATCGACGCTGCCGCGCGCGCGATGCCCGAACCGGCACCGGTAATGAAAGCTACTTTGCCGGCGAGCCGCCCCATTTCAATGCATCCCTCAGCGCGGGCAGTGCTTAAGCAGGAAACGCAGCAGCTCGTTCGCGCATTTCTCCGGCACCGAGTCGGTGATGTTGTGCGGATAGCCCTCGTATACGACGTACTCGCAATTGCGAATCTTCTTTTTGACGACCTCGTACTGGTCCGGCGTGCCGAGCGGATCCGGATGCGGAATCACCGCGAGCGTCGGGCAGCGAATTTCGTTAAGGCGGTCGGTCAGGTCGCACGCCTTCATCATGCGCACGAAACGGTAGAAGAGTTCGGGATCGGTTTTCGCCGCTTCGTCGATGAACCAGCGCTTGAAGTTCTCGTCCGCGCCTTTCGGCAGGCGGTCGCCGATCGTCGATTCGAGAAAACCCAGAAAGCCCTGCGCCTGAATGCCGGCGATCCATTTTTCGGCATCGACCAGAGAATTTTTAAGTCCCGGCGTCGACGCAAAATCACCCAGCGTCCTGACCCGCTCCGGAAAATCGACCGCGACCTGCATCGCCACTATGGCGCCGGCCGACGAACCCGCCACGTGAAATTGCTTGCAGCCGAGCGCGTCGGCAAGCTCGGCGACGTCCATCGCGAGCCGCTTCACCGTCAACTGGTCGGCGCCCGGAATCTCCGTCTGTCCGTGGCCGCGCATGTCCGGTCGCACGACGCGAAAATGCCGCGACAGGATCGGCACCCATTTGTAAAGCCGGCGCGAGCTGCCCATCGCCGCGTGCAGCAGAAATACCGTTTCCTGCGGCCGCCACGGATCGCTGTAGTCATCTACCGCATAACGCAGCTTGAGGCCGTCGCTTGCGACATGGGTTTGCAGTTCTGTGGACAAAGGCATCGTTGCGCTTTCAATCGAGTTTTACATTGGCGTTCTTGATCACACGCGCCCATTTTTCGGTTTCGCTTTTGATATTGGCGGCAAACTGCTCCGGCGATCCGCCGATCGGATCGAAACCGAGATCGATCAGGCGCTGCTGGATATCCGGCAGCTTCAACACGCCGGCGATGGTCGAGCTCAATTTATTGATGATGTCTCTGGGTGTTGCCGCGGGCGCGAGACAACCCCAATACGTGCCGGAATCGACGCCTTTCAAGCCCGACTCGACGAACGTGGGCACTTCCGGCATCGCCGGCGAGCGCTTGTCGCCGGTGACCGCAATTGCGCGCAGCCGGCCGACCGCGACGTGCTGCTTCACCGAACTGATGCCCGCGAACATCATGACGACCTGCCCGCCCAGGACGTCGGCGACTGCCGGGCCGGTGCCTTTGTAGGGAATGTGCACCAGATCGATATTCGCGACGAGTTTCAGCAATTCGCCGCCGAGGTGGGTGGAACTCCCTGGCCCGCCCGACGCGAAGTTAAGCTGTCCCGGCCTGGCTTTTGCGAGCGCGACGAACTCCTTGACCGTCTTGACTGGGACCGATGGGTGCACGATCAGGATCACTGGCGCGGCAGCCAGCAACGAAACCGGCGCAAAGTCGCGCACCGAGTCGTAGGGCAGCTTGCTGTAAAGGCTGGGATTGGTCGTGAACGAAGTGTCGACCATCAACAACGTGTAACCGTCGGCAGGCGACCGGGCCGCGAGTTCGCTGCCGATGGTGCTGCCGCCGCCCGCCCGATTGTCAATGACCAGCTGCTGGCCGAGCGCCTCCGAGAGCCGCGGCGCAATCGTGCGCACGAGAATGTCGGTGCCCCCGCCCGGCGCAAACGGCACGATAACGCGCACCGCACGCGACGGATAGGGTTGTGCCAGACCGGTAATACACCAAAACGCGGCAAGCAGCGTCCACAGCGCGGAGCTTTTGAAGGTGACGACTAGGCTTGATTGCCGATTCATTTTTGCCGATTCTAACCTATCGGCGACAGGCGCTGCGCTCGCGCCTTGACCAAACGAACCGCGCGTCGCTACTATCGACGCACCCCTCCCCGAAAGCACTCCGCCATGCCCCGCCTCCCGCCCGTCACTGAGAAGTCTTCGTCCGCCGTTGCCGAAGTGTTTGCCGAAATTACCGCGACGCGCGGCTTTGTTTCGAATGCACTTGCTGCCGTCGGCCATGCGCCGGAAGGACTGCGTCACCTGGCGCGGCTGGGCGCGTACACGAAATACCAGACCGACTTGCCCGAGCGTTTGCGCGAGCTGTCGATTTTGTGCGCGGCGCGCGGCGTTGCGTACGCGTGGACACATCACATGTCGCTCGCACAGCAGGCCGGCATACCGCCGGCGGCGATCGAGGCGATAGGCGCGGGCCGCGTCCCCACGGCACTGCCGCCCGCCGAGCAGGCTATCGCGCGCTACATTCAGGAATTGTTTTCCGCGCAGTCGGTCAGCGATGACGCGTTCGCCGAACTCGCGCGCCACTTCACGCCGCGCCAGATCACCGACATTTCATTGTCGGCGACCTACTATCGCGCACTGGGCACGCTGGTCATGGCGTTCGGCGTCGAGATGGAATCGCCGGCGGTGATGAAAATCGAGAAAGACTGGCAGAAAGCCAAAGCCGGGCTATAAGGAAGCGGGCGCGGACGTGCCGTCACCAGGCGAATCGATGCGATATTCAGTCACGCTGTCGTTAATGCTCGCCGCAGCCGCGCCGGCACTCGTCGATGCGCAGACGTATCCCGCGAAACCGATACGCATCATCGTCTCGTATCCGGCCGGCGGCGCCAACGACATCGTAGCGCGGACCGTGGGCCAGAAGCTGAACGAGATGCTGGGCGCGAATATCGTCGTCGATAACCGCTCGGGGGCCGGCGGCACCATAGGCGCGGATATCGCCGCCAAGGCGCCGCCCGACGGATACACCCTGCTGATGGCGGCCGGCGCCCATACGCTGGCGCCGAGTTTGTACACCAAACTGCCATACGACATCGTGCGGGACTTTGCGCCGGTCAGCATTTCGGCGAAAAGCACCTATCTGCTCGTGATCCACCCGTCGGTGCCCGCGGCGTCGGTCAGGGAACTCATCGCGCTCGCGCGCGCCAAACCCGGCGGCCTCAATTACGCATCGTCGGGCATAGGCGCACCGCCGCATCTTGCCGGCGAGATGTTCAATACGCTCGCGAAAGTAAAGATGGTGCATGTCGCATATAAAGGCGACACGCCGGCGATCGCCGATCTGCTCGGCGGTCACGTCGACCTCGCGTTTCTCGCCGTCTCGGCAACCTCGCCGCACATCAAGGCCGGCAGGTTGAAGGCGTTAGCCGTCACCGGCGCACAGCGCACGCCGGTGATGCCCGAGCTGCCGACGGTTGCCGAAGCCGGCGGCTTGAAGGAATTCGACATCAGCACATGGTGGGGAATGCTCGCGCCCGCCGGCACCCCGCCCGATGCCATTACCAGATTGTCCGCGGCAATGGCCAAAATCGCCGCGATGCCGGACATCAAGGCACGTTTCAGCGAACTGGGCGTCGAGGCGGCGGCAAACACGCCGGAACAGTTTGCTGCGTTCATCAAGTCCGAACTGCAGAAATTCGCGCACCTCGCCAGGCTCGCCGGGGTCAAGCCAGAGTAGCCGGCGTGGACGGTCCCGCGCCCGTTTGAGCCATCAGCGCTTGACGGCGACTCCACGTCCTGCCGAAATCACGACAGCCCGTCGCGGGTAATGGCGGCACTTTAAGGGGATTAGTTTGCGGTTAAAGCCGGCAATAAGTCCGGATAGCAAACCCGGCGCTCCCTCCCGCTTACTCCAGAATTCAGTTCACGAGTTAACTATAAGTTACTGAATATAAATATACTATAATATTTAATCATCTGGGCTCGGCTACCCTATCCGGCCCTTCCGCGGCTTGCTGGCCGGCCCGCTTGGCACACTTCATGCGAACGGTTATCCCCAAGAGTCAGATAACTACGGGAGACCTGGAACATGAAACCGAACACCAAATACGTAATTGCGGCGGCACTGATGGCACTTGTGAGCAATGGGGCAGCGGCGGCCTGGGTCGACGTAGGTGCCACCGAAAGCGTCACGGCATACGTCGACACGGCCACCATCCAGAAGTCCGGCAGTGTAGTAACTATGTGGGACCTGCTCGACTATAAAAAGGCGCAGGAAATTCCGACGGGCCAGTCGTTCCGCTCGGTCCGTGCGCAAACCGAATACAGCTGCAGCAACAAGAACTCGCGTCCCCTGGCCGCATCCGCGCACACCGACAAGATGGCGCGCGGCGGCACCATCCACGCAGTGAACCAGCCGGGCAACTGGCGGCCGGTCGCGCCGGGCTCGCTCGACGAAGCGATGTGGAATATTGCCTGCGGCAAACCCAGAGTTTCATAATAACAACAACGGCAGTTGCAACAATCCTAAGCCACCTTCGGGTGGCTTTTTTTCGCGCCCCGCTTACAGCAGCTTCAGCAGGTCGCGCGCGGGCTCCAGCTCGCCGCGCTCGATGCGCCGAACAAGCGCCGCGATGGCCGCGTGCGTCGGCGCGGGCACGCCGCATGCGGTGCCCCGCTCGGCGACATAGCCGTTCATGAAATCGACTTCGGTGCGCCGGCGCTTGGCCAGATCCTGGGCGGTGCCCGAGCGGCCGCCCTCGGGGCGGCGCTTCAAACCTTCGAGCATGCACTGTTCGACTTCAGCGAGCGCCGCCGCATTCCCCTCTGCCGCAGCGACCCACTTTTCCGCGGGCAGGCCTCGTATTGCCTCCAGCTTGTAGCCCAATGCATTGCCGACCTTGATGGCCTCCGCAGCGAGGCGGATCTGCACGCGGCGCGCCGGTTGCAATTCGACGACCTGGTTGAGATCGAGCCCGGCAAGCGCCGACAGGCCGGTGGTCATAGTGTTCGCGGTGAGCTTGGACCAGCGTTCGCCCCACAAATTGGAAGTGACTTTTGCGCTGTCCACGCAGCGCAGCATTTCGGCAATCCGCTGAGCGCGGGCGGTGGCGAGCCCGTTCAGTTCGCCGACGCGAAAGACCGTGTAAGCATCGCCCCCCGGCAATTGGCTGCGCACGATCCGCCCGGGCGCCACTGCCTCGACGCTGATCGTGCTCGCGATGCAACCGAGCGTCCTGCCCCAGCCGGCGATGCGCGCGACCTCGTCCTCGACGAGACCGTTCTGCATCGTTACCACGCAGCCGCCCGGCGAGAGATACGGCGTAATCAACGCCGTCGCCCAGGCCGTGTCGTACAGCTTCATGCAGATGAAAGCGATGTCGATCGCGGAACCCGCCAGGCTTTGCACTTCAGCGACGTGCAGCGCATTTACTCGTACCGAATGCTCGCCCTGGGTGCCGCCGAGCTGCAGGCCACCATGCTTGATTGCGGCCACGTGCTCCGCCCATGGATCGATCAACGTCACGTCGTGGCCGGCGCGCGCCATGTGACCGCCGGTATAACCGCCGACCGCGCCGGCGCCGACGAACGCGATTTTCCCGCTCAATCGGCTAGCTCACCGGCTTCATCATCGGCTTGCGGTCGGGCTCGAGCTCGATGCGCAGCGCGTTGATGACCGACGCGAGCGCGATGAAGTATCCGCACAGCAACGTAAGGTCGGTGATTCCGCGCTCGTCGAATTCGCGCCGCAGCCGCGCGAACGTCGCATCGCTGACATTGCCGCCCAGTGCGAACTCGCGCGCATAGTCGATGGCCGCACGCTCGGGCGCGCTCAATGTCGATGCCAGAGTGCCGCCGTTGAGGCGATCGAGCTCCTTCTGCGTTACGCCCTCCTTCAGCGCGAACGGCGCATGATGGGTCCACGCATACTGATTGCCGCGCGCGAGCGCGAGGATTGCGAGTTCGCGCACGCGGCCGGACAGCGTGGTGCGATAGCGCACGTATTCGCCGTAGCCCGCGAATGCGCGCAGCCCTGCAGGCGCGTGGCCGAGGCTGCGCAACACGTGCGACACGGTGCCGCGCGTTTGCTTGATTTGCGCGAAGACCGCCGCGGCCTCCGCATTGGTGCTTTCGTCGACCGCGGTCAGGCGCGTTGTCGACTTCGCGGGCTTAGCGGGCATGCGCGACTTTCAATCCCGCCGCGTCGGGCAGCTTGACGGGCTGATATTCCGATTGCGTAGGCTGTCCCGCGGCGACGTGCAGCACATCGTGCTTCAAGTCGAATACGAGCGAGGCGATCGTCATCGTCGGCTCCTGGCCCGGATAGTCGTGCGGCGTGCGGCAGATCGCGCGCGGCGCGCCAAACTCATCGCGCAGCACGAGCTTGATGTCGTCGATCGTGATTTTGCCGATCTTGGGCTCGAGCAGCTGGCGCGCGCGAAAGTCGCGATACAAAGTGTCTCCCGTGTAGTACTTGGTCACGCCCGTGGTCTGCGCGACCACCGACTGAAAATGATTGGCATGCGTCAGCAAGCCGCGCTCGGGATACACGACGTACACGTTGTCCGGCGTCGTTTCGAAATCGATCGCCACGCCATCGCGATGCGCGATCAGGTAATTGCCCGACGCGCCGCGCGGTGCGCGCACCAGCGAGTCGATCGCTTCGTAGTAGTGGCGTGAATGCAGGATGCGCCGGCGCAGGATCGGGATCGGCACGCCGACCTTGCCGCGATCTTCGTTCGACACCAGCAGGTTGCCGCACACCATCACGCCGTGCTCGTTGAAGCCGTCGCGGCCGACCATGCCCGCCTCGACGATCATGACCAGCGCCGGCTTGTTGCGCTGGCGTATGCGCAGCACGACGACGGACTCGACCGTCTGGTTGCGCCAGTCCCAGTTTTTGCCGACGAGCATATTGCCGTCGCGCGTCGCTTCGGGCAGCGCGACGACGGTCGTGCATTCGGTTGCGGGCTGGGTGCCGCCGAGGCTGCCGTAGAGGATCTCGGTGCGGCAATTGACCGCGATCACGTCTTCGAGTTTTTGTTTGGCGCCGGCGGCGATGCCGCGCAGTTCCTGCATGATATCGGCGTCTATGCTCTCGATCTGCGCGCCATACCCGCGCGCGCGTTCGCGCACTTCATCGAGCGTCAGCTTCGCCTGTTTCACGAACGACGGCAAGTAGAACTCGATCGTTTTGGCTACGCGATCGGCGGCTTTGGCGCCGTGCTGCTCGCCGCATTCGTGGGCGTCGCCCTCGATGTTTATTACCGGAAACGGCTTATACATGTCGGATTCCTTTTCAGGCAGTCTGCCAGCTGATTAACTAGCCGGCCGGGAATTAACTAGCGAGGCGGAAAGCGCTTGTCATGAAACTTGAGCACGTCGGCGACGCAGCGGTCGGGCATGTAATCGTAGACATTATGCCGCGCGTTTTCGTAAATAATGAGTTCCGCGTCCTTGATGCGCTTCATCATTTCATCGTACAGCGACACCGCGCCGATCGGCTCCGCGCCGGGCGCCACGATCAGCGTCGGACATTTTATCGCGTGAATCTCGTCCATGAAATCGGTGTCGGTCCAATAGCCGATAAAACGGGTGAGAAATGCCAGATCGTTTTTGCAGATCTCGTCCAGGACCCACGCGATCAGCTTGGGATCGGCTTCGCCGACCGGCAGGCGGTCGTTGATCGTCTCCCCGAATACGGCGCGCATGCCGCGCTTCGCGGCGTCGCGCAGCCAGCGCTTGCCCTGCTCGCCCTTGAAGCCCGGCGTCGAGCAGAACAGCACGAGACTTTTTAACCGGTCGGGGTGATGAATCGCGAGTTGCTGCGCTGAATATCCGCCGGCCGATACGCCGATCACATGCGTTTTGGCAAGCTTCAGGTGATCGAGCAGCTCCAGCGCGTCCTTCATCAGCCGTTCCTTGTTGACCGGCAGATTCTCCGGCGGAATCTGCGACGCGCCATGGCCACGCGTATCGACGCGAATCACGCGAAAGCGGCGCGCGAGCCCCGGCACCATCGAATAGAAACGCCGCGAGCTGCTCATCGCGGGATGCAGCATGACCAGCGTTTCGGCCGGTTTCCACGGATCGGTGAAATCGTCGATGTAATACGCGATTTCGACGCCGTCGCTTGTTTTGAATGTCTGTTTTTCCATTGCGCAGTTCCGGTTGATGATTTATTGAGGCACGATGCCCGCGGCTTTAACGATACGCGCGAATTTAGCGACGTCGTCGCGGATCAGCTGCGCGAACTGCTCGGGCATGCTCGATTCGGGTTCCGAGCCGCCCGCGACGAATTTGTCCTGCAGATCTTTTTGCGCGATCGCCTTGACCACCGCGCCGTTCAGGCGGTCGAGCACGTCACGCGGCATATTAGCGGGACCCATCACGCCGAACCACGAGGTGAGCTCGTAACCCGTCAGCCCGGCTTCCTGCATGGTCGGCACTTTCGGCAGGCTCGCGGTGCGCTTCAGCCCGGTGACCGCGAGCGGACGCAATTTACCCGATTCGATGTGCACGAGCGTCGATTGCACGACAGTGATCATCATGTCCACCTGCCCCGCGAGCAGGTCGACGAACGCGGGCGTATCGCCTTTGTACGGAATATGTGTGATATCGACTTTCGCGATCGCTTTGAACATCTCGGCCGACAGGTGCGGGGTCGCGCCCGTGCCGGACGACGCGTAGTTCATTTTGCCGGGGTGAGCACGTGCGAGCGCGATCAACTCCTGCACGTTTTTCGCCGGCAGCGCCGAGGGCACGACGAGCACGTTCTGGATGCGGCAGGCGAGCGAAACGGCCGTGAAATCCTTGAGCACGTCGAACGGCAGCTTCGCATACACGCTGGGGGCGACCGCGAGCGAGCCGAAGCCCATCAAAAGGTTGTAGCCATCGGGCGCGGCCTTGGCGATCGCATCCGCGGCGATCGTGCCGCCTGCCCCGCCGCGATTCTCGACGATGACGGTCTGGCCGAAGAACTCGGTCAGTTTTTGCGCCAGCACGCGCGCGTGATAATCGTTGGCGCCGCCGGCCGGAAACCCGGATAAGAGTCGCACGGGCTTGGCCGGATACGACTGCGCGGCCGCACTGCCGGCAATGCACAGCAAGCATAGCGAGACCGCCGCGGTTTTCATTGAGCTAGCGGCGGGTCACAAAGCACGGCCGGCGCGCACGTCATCGAGAAAGCGCTTCGCTTCCGCCGCGCACCGATCCGGAATTTCGCCGACCATGCTGTGGCCCGCGCCTTTCACGCTTACGTAGCGGCAGTTCTTAAGGTATTTGCGCATGCGCTCGTATTCGTGCGCCTCGACCATGGGGTCCGGGTCGGGCACGACCATCAGCGTCGGGCACGCGATCGCGGCGAGCTTCTCCGGAAAATACTCGCTTGCCATCAGCGGCACGAAGCGGCCCAGGTATTCGGGCGTGACGCCCTCCGCCGTATCGAGAAACCATTTTTGATGCGCGGGGCTCGCGTCACCGATGCGGTCGTGCATCGTTTCGGTCAGAAAGTTGCGCACGCCGCCTTTCGCCACGCGCGCCAGCCAGTTGCCCTTCTTCGGACGCTCGGGATTGATGCCGGGAGTCGCGGCATAAAGTCCCAGCGACGCAAACCGCTCGGGAAAACGCAGCGCCGCATGCATCGCGATGATGCCGCCGGCCGACGCCCCGATCACGTGCGCGCGTTCGCATTTCAGCTGATCGAGCAGTTCGATCAGGTCGCGCGCGAGCCGCTCGTTCGTGAGCGGCTTGTCGAGCGATGGCTCGGATCTGCCGTGGCCGCGAATGTCGGGCCGGATGACGCGATAGTCGCGCGCGAGATGCGGCACCCACGCGTAGAGCCGTAAAGCGCTGCCCATGCCGGGATGCACCAGCACGACGGTGTCGGATGGTTTCCACGGGTCGGTGAAGTCGTCGCTGCAGTAATGAAGTTTGGTGCCGTCGCTCGCCTGCCAGAAATTGCTCGTTGTCATGAGTGCAAAACCGCCGATGCGGCGGCGGCGCTGACGCCGCGCGCGCTAGAGTTTTTGGAGCGGGAATTATAGCGCGTGCTGCGCGCCTGTTCCGGACGCCGGGTTTTGCTACTATTCGCGGCATGAACACATCAACGAAATTGCAATCCGCGTACTGCCTCGCGGCACTTTCTCCGGCGGTTTTCGTATTGTGCTGCGCGCACGCGGCTGATACGGGCCCCTATCCCACCAAGCCGATCCGCCTGATCGTGCCATTCGCGCCTGCCGGCAGCGCCGACGCGCTCGCGCGCACCATCCAGCCCGCATTGAGCGAAGCGCTCGGCCAGACGCTGGTGATCGACAACCGGCCCGGCGCGAGCAGCACCATAGGCACCGACATGGCGGCGAAAGCCGCGCCCGACGGCTACACGCTCGTGCTCGTGACCACGACGCACACGGTCAACCCGAGCCTGATCGCCAAACTGCCGTTCGATACGGTCAAGGATTTTGCGCCGGTCTCGCTGGTCGTTTCGCAACCGAATATTCTGGTCGTGCATCCATCGGTCGCCGCGAAATCGGTGAAGGAACTGGTCGCGATGGCCAAGGCGAAGCCCGGCGGCATGAATTTCGCATCCGGCGGCAACGGCAGCTCGCCGCATCTGTCGGGCGAGCTCTTCAATATCGTCGCCGGCACCCGGATCACGCACATTCCGTACAAAGGTTCGGGCCCCGGCGTAACCGACCTGCTTGGCGGTCACGTGCAGATGATGTTTGCCGGTCCGCTCGCGCTTGAGCAGCACATCAAGAGCGGCCGCCTGCGGCCGCTCGCGCTCGCCGACAAGCGGCGTTCGAGCATCCTGCCCGACGTGCCGACGATGGCGGAAGCCGGTTTCCCCGGCGTCGAGACCGGCACCTGGTACGGAATTCTGGCGCCCGCCCGCACACCGCCGGCAATCATCGCGCACGTTCAGAGCGTGATCGTGCGCATCCTGCAGGCGCCCGACCTCAAAACCCGCATCCTGAACCAGGGCGTCGATATCGTCGCCAGCAGCCCCGCCGAGTTCGAAAAGTTTATAATCGCCGAAGTTGCCAAGTGGTCGCGCGTCGTCAAAGCAGCCGGTGTCCGCGCGGATTAATTAACGTCACGACCGGCGCATAATTTTCGAAGAACCTCCATGAAACCACGCGATTACGACCTCGATGCATTCTGGATGCCGTTCACGGCCAACCGCCAGTTCAAGGCGGCGCCGCGAATTTTTGCGTCAGCCAAGGACATGCACTTCATCACCGACGACGGGCGTGAGGTGCTCGACGGCATCGCCGGCCTGTGGTGCGTCAACGCCGGCCACGGCCGCAAAAAGATTGTCGAAGCCATTCAGAAGCAGGCCGGCGCTGCTCGATTACGCGCCGCCGTTTCAGATGGGCCACCCGCTGCCGTTCAAGGTTGCCAACCGGCTGAAAGCGCTGTTGCCCGGCGATCTCGATCACACGTTCTTTACCAATTCGGGCTCGGAATCGGTCGAGACCGCGCTCAAAATCGCGCTCGCCTATCATCGCGCGCGCGGCCAGGGTCAGCGCCGCTGGCTGATCGGGCGCGAGCGCGGCTACCACGGCGGCAATTTCGGCGGCGTATCGGTCGGCGGCATGCCGGCCAACCGCAAAGCATTCGGCAGCCTGTTGCCGTCGGTCGATCATCTGCAGGCGACCCACGATCTCGAGCACAATTCGTTCAGCCGCGGCCAGCCCGCGTGGGGCGCGCATCTCGCCGACGAGCTGGAGAACCGCATCATCCCGCTGCACGATGCGTCGAACATCGCGGCCGTCATCGTCGAGCCCCTCGCAGGCTCCGCAGGCGTATTGGTCCCGCCCCAGGGCTATCTCGAGCGGCTGCGCCAGATTTGCGACAAGCACGGCATTCTGCTGATATTCGACGAAGTGATTACCGGGTTCGGCCGCCTCGGCGCGTCGTTCGCGTGCGAAAAACTCGGCGTCATCCCCGACATCCTGTGTCTCGCCAAAGGCCTCACCAACGGCAGCGTGCCGATGGGCGCGGTCATGGTGCGCAAAGGCATTTACGACGGCATGATGGCCGCCGCGCCCGAAAATACGATCGAGCTGTTTCACGGCTATACGTATTCCGGTCATCCGCTCGCGTGTGCCGCGGCGCTGGCGAGCCTCGACGTGTTCGAAGAAGAACAGCTCTTCAAGCGCGCCGGCGACCTCGCGCCCTACTTCGAAGATGCGGTTCACAGCCTGCGCGAGCTGCCGCACGTGATCGACGTGCGCAACATGGGCATGGTCGCGGGCATCGAGCTCGAGCCGATTCCGGGCAAGCCGACTGCGCGCGCGTTCGAAGCGTTCCAGCGCTGCTATGAAAAGGGCGTGTTGATCCGCACCACCGGCGACATCATTGCCCTGTCGCCGCCGCTCATCATCAGCAAGCCGCAGATCGACGAGCTGGTCGGCACGCTGGGCGGCGTGCTGCGCGAGATGGGACGCTAGAGCAAAGAACTCGCGGGCCGTGAGGCCCCGGATTTAAACGCGCTGCATCTCGCGCTTGCCGAGCTTCATCAGGCAGTGGTCGATCCATTCGGCCGTGAGCTTCTCCTGCACCGAATTCTGCCGCAGCCGCTGGTTGAGCGCCGCCCAGTCGAGGGTGTCGAGCGGCTGGTCCTGGTTGAAGCACGAGAACACATAAGTCGTCGCCCCCGTCTTCGGATCCACGTGCGGCTGCAGGCACTGGGCGCAGATCTCCTTCATCATGCATTGCATCGGCGAGTTGATCGAGCCGATCGCGAAATGATGGGGCTTCAGGAACGGTTTCAATTGCGCATGGCGCGCCTGCGCGACCGCGGCCATCATGCGATCGGAACCGATGGCGATCAGGCGGTCGACCGACTTGAGCGAGATTTCCGGCACGCCCAGGTTGCCGATTGCATACGCGTGGATCGCCTGCACGATGTTGCCGACGAACGTGCGGTCTGACGGACGGCCCGGCGTGAATCCCGGCTCTTCATCGCAGCACCACACGACGACATCCGCGGCCGCTTCGATTTCGGCGACCTTATAGCGGTCGAGCATGTGCTTGTAGCCGGCGAAATACAGCACGCGGTTGCCCGCGGCGCGCATCGCCTGCCCGATTGAAAACAACACGGCATTGCCGAGGCCGCCGCCGACGAGAATTACCGTTTCCTTCGTCGGAATTTCAGTCGGCGTGCCCGTGGGCCCCATGAGCACGACGGGCTCGCCCGGCTTGAGCAGCACGCACATATCGCTCGAGCCGCCCATTTCGAGCACGATCGTCGAGACGAGTCCCCGCTCGCGGTCGACCCACGCGCCGGTCAGCGCCAGGCCTTCCATGGCCAGGCGCGAGTGCTCGGCCCGCAACGCGCTGGTTTCGAAATTCTGCAGCCGATAGAACTGCCCGGGCCGGAAACGCCGCGCCGCCAGCGGGGCGTGCACCACCACTTCAACTATTGTCGGCGTAAGCCGGATAACCTCGCGCACGGTTGCGCGCAGGCTGTCGTTGAGCCCGGCGAGAAATTCGGCATCGCTGACGTCCGTTGCCGGCTTGACCTCGGCGAGCACGCGACTCACGATCGGGTGGCCCTGCTTCGCGCTGCCGATCGCCTTGACCACGTTGCCGAAAAACGACGGATGCACGTCGCCGAAGTAGCTGATGAAGCGGCCATCGGGGCGACGCGCCACCAGCACCCGAACGTGCTCGGGCTTCGCAATCGCCTTCTCGACGCCGACCGGCGCGCCGTCTTCGTCGGTGGCGCGAAAGTACTTGCCGTCGAGCGGAAACGCAGGCGCCGCTTCGCGCGACAGCACGGTATTGGGCTGGGTGCCGGCTGCGATCAAAATGGTTTTCGCCGCCAATTCCATTTGCCCCGATTCGGTCCAGGTGCCGTCGGCGCCGCGCTTTTGTGCCGCCACGCGCAGCGCGCGTGCATGCCCGTCGCTATCGACTTCGACTCCCAGCGGCGTCAAACCTTCGGCAAAGCGGATGCCTTCCTCGAGCGCCTTTTGGACTTCCTCGTGGTTCAGCGTGTACGAGGGGCTGTCGATCAGCCGCCGCCGGTAGGCGATGGTCACGCCGCCCCACTGCTGCAGCAATTCGAGCAGGCGCGGCGCGCGCTTTTCGGCGGCCGCCTGCGTGCGCTCGTCGCGCAGCGCCCGCGCGTGCGCGAGAAATTCGTCGCCGATCGCGCGCTCTTCGTCGTTCCACGCGACGCGCACCGCTGCCTCGCCATGCTCGCGTGCCATGGCTTCGTAGCGGCGCAGGAACTTTTCGACCTGCAACGGGTAATAGGCGAGCGACTCCGTCGCGGTATCGATGGCGGTCAGGCCGCCGCCGACCACGACCACCGGCAGTCTTACCTGCATGTTGGCAATCGAATCCGCTTTGGCCGCGCCGGTCAGCTGCAGCGCCATCAGGAAATCCGATGCGGTGCGCACTCCGCGCGCAAGGCCATTGGGCATGTCGAGCACCGTAGGCCGGCCCGCGCCGAGCGCGAGCGCGATGTGATCGAATCCGAGTTCGAACGCGTCATCGGCGGTCAGCGTGCCGCCGAAGCGCACGCCGCCGAACAACGCGAACTCGCCGCGCCGCTCTATCAAAAGCCGGATGACTTTCAGGAAGTTTTTGTCCCAGCGCACCGTGATGCCGTACTCGGCGACGCCGCCGAATCCCGCCATCACGCGTTCGTCGAGCGCCTCGTAGAGTTCGCGCACGTCGCGTACCGGCTCGAACGCGACGCGCGCGCCGCGGCTGTCGACGCCGGAAATCTGCGGCGGCAGCGGCTCGATCTTGAGCCCGTCGATGCCGACGACCGTATGGCCGTCATTCATCAGATAGTGCGCGAGCGAGAAACCGGCCGGCCCCATGCCGGCGACGAGCACGCGCTTGCCCGATGGCGCCTTCGGATACGGCGTGCCCAGGTTGAGCGGATTCCAGCGCGTAAGCAGGCTGTAGATCTCGAATCCCCACGGCAGCTCGAGCACGTCTTTTAACGTGCGCGTCTCCGCCTGCGGGATGTCGACCGGCTCCTGCTTCTGATAAATGCAGGCCTTCATGCAGTCGTTGCAGATGCGGTGGCCGGTCGCGGCCGCCATCGGGTTGTCGACGACGATCACGGCGAGCGCGCCGATGGCGAGCCCTTCGGTCTTGACCTTGTGGAACTCGGAAATTTTTTCTTCGAGCGGGCAGCCGGCGAGCGTCACGCCGAACGGGCTTTTCTTGAACGACGCGATGCCGCGGCCCGTCGCGCCTTTCTCCTTGAGCCCTTTGGAGCACGAATCCTTGCCCTGCTCGTGGCACCAGATGCAGTAATGCGCCTGATCGAGCGCGCCGGTGAGGTCGGTGCCGGGGTCGGTCAACTTGAAGCCGGCGCGGCGGCGCAGGTGTGCAGGGTCCGTGGTGAATGCGGTGTAGCCCGCAGAGTCGTCGGCAACCAGCGGCACGAGGTGCTGATAATCGAGCTTGTGCGGCGCCTTGAACAGGACGCCGGCGCGATGCGCGGCCTTGCCCGCCGGTGTCTGCGTCGCCCAAGCCGCGTACTGCAGCGCGAGGTCGAGTTCGGCGGCGTGCGCCGCTTCGTTCTCCTGCCACCGCGTGACGTGCTGCGCGAATGCGAGCTCGGTGAACTCACCGCCGAACAGCGCGCTCAACTGCGTGCGCAACTGCGGACCGTCGATCGCGGCGGCCGCATCCGCTTTGTATTTATGCAAGGCCTTGCGTTGCACGAACAGCCGCTTGCAGCTGAAGAGCGGCGCGAGCTCGTGATGGCGCGCGGACAGCGCACGTACTTCCGCCTCGATGCCGAACAATTCCGCGATGAAATCGTCCAGATGCGGCGCAAGCGCGATCAGCAGCTCGGATTCCTGCTTGTTCGTCAGCACGGCGGCTTGTTCGCGCGCCGCGCGCAGTTGCTGGCATAAAGCGTCGTCGGCGCGCGCAAGCGCGGACAGGAACGCTGCGTCAACACGCACAAGACCGTCGCGCGTGTAGAGGTCGGGGAACGACAGCCCGTGAGGTAATTTCAACATGAAGTTTTGACTGCGGATGGTGCGCTGCGCAAGGCCGGCGAACATAGCATAAAACCTTCGCAATGTCAGTCGTCGCGGGCGTCGATGAACTGCGTCAACCCTTTGTGCGATAATAAATTTATACCAGTTCGTTATATGTGCTGGCGAGTCGCGGAGGAGTGGTCATCACACATTCAACAAACACGCAGGTCGCGGGCTGGCGCACGCCGGCAATCGTGCTTGCGTGCGGCGGCATGGTATTGATGTTGTCGATCGGCACGCGCCAGACCTTCGGCTTGTTTCTGCCGCCAATGACGTTCGACCTCGGCTGGAGCCGCGAAACTTTCGGTTTCGCAATTGCGCTGCAAAACATCGTGTGGGGCCTCGGCCAACCGTTCGCCGGCGCGATCGCCGACAAATTCGGCGCGGCGCGCGTGATTGCAGGCGGCGGCATCGCGTACGCGCTCGGGCTCGTGTTGATGGCGTACTCGACGACCGGCCTCGCGTTCGACGTGAGCGCAGGCATCCTGGTCGGACTCGGCTTGAGCGGTACCGGCTTCGGTGTCGTCATGGGCGTCGTCGGCCGTGCGGCCCCGCCCGACAAGCGCAGCGCGGCGCTCGGGCTCGTCGGCGCCGGCGGCTCGTTCGGCCAGTTCGCGATGCTGCCGTACGCGCAAACGCTGATCTCGCATTTCGGCTGGTTGAGTGCGCTGCTGGTACTCGCCGCGACCTCGCTGATGATCATTCCACTCGCTTCCGCACTGGCGGGCCGCAACGCCGCCGCACACGCGAGCGATCAGAGTCTCACCGCCGCGATTCGCGAAGCAGCGGCGCACAAAGGCTATTGGTTTCTTACCTTGAGCTTCATGGTCTGCGGGTTTCAGACCCTGTTCGTGATGATTCACCTGCCCGCCTATCTCGTCGACAAGGGCATGACGCCCACCGACGGCATGACCGCGCTCGCGTTGATCGGCTTCTTCAACATCGTCGGTTCTTACGCGTGCGGACTGCTGGGTGGCCGCTACAGTAAGAAGAAAGTCCTGATGTGGCTGTACAGCGTACGGGCGGCCGTCATCACGCTGTTTATCGCATTGCCGCTGTCGTCCTACACGTTATGGGGATTCGCCGCTACCATGGGCTTGACCTGGCTGGGCACTGTCCCGCTCACCAACGGAATGGTCGCCCAGATTTTCGGCGTAAAATATTTGTCGACGCTGTTCAGCATCGCATTTCTGGGTCATCAAATCGGCAGCTTTCTCGGCGCATGGTATGGCGGTTTAATGTTCGATCTGACCGGTTCCTACACCACGGTATGGATATTCTGCGCGGCGTTGAGCGTCGTCGCGGCGGCGCTGTGTGCGCCGATCGACGAACGCGACGTGACGGCACTGCGGCCCGCGGAGGCTAAAGCGTGATCCGGCAAACCCACCGCCCGCTCCTGTGGGTCGTCCTTGCGGCGCTGCTCGCTTACGTCACGTACCTGAGCTTCAAAGCCTACCTGGGCCCCGATTTTCTGATCGGCTACGCGAACATGTTCTCGTGCTGACGGCGGTGCGCACATGAATACGTTTACCGATGTGCAGGCTATTCTGGCGGCTTTCTTCGAGAGCCTGCCGTGGCCCGCGCTGATGCTCGATGAGTGCGGCGGCGTCACTTACACGAATCCGCTCATGCGCGAAACCGAAGCCGCGCCCGGCGCCGACGGCATGCTGCTGGCAAAACGCTTTCCCGACTATTTCGCCGCGTTGCGCGGTGATGTGCCGTGGCTCACGCCCCAATCCGTCGCGTTAAGCCGCGTGCACGCAGGCAGAACCGTCACCGAGCGCATTTCGCTGCATCGCCTGCCGTTCGGCGCGTGCCTGTTCGTGGCCGTGCAGCCCGATACCGCGGCCGCGCTCGGCGACGCGCAGCTCGCGCGCCTGGCGTCGCTCGGCTTCATGGTGGCGGGGGTGTGCCACGAGCTCGCGAATCCGCTGACCGCCATCAACTCGACGATACAGTTGCTGCGCACGAGTCCCGCGTCGCCGGCTTTGCTGGAGAAGGGGCTCGCCAATATCGCCGCCAATGCGCAGCGTATGCTCAATATATCGCGCAAGCTCAACGATTTTTCGCGCGCCGGCGACGACGCGCGCGCGATGTTGAACCTGCGCGCCGCGGTCACCGACGCGGTCGCGCTGCTGAACCACGACAGCTCGATGCGCGAGATCAACGTCGTATGCACGCTCGACGAAGCAACGGTGGTGCACGCCGATCCCGGCCAGCTCCAGCAGGTTTTGTGCAATGTGCTGACGAATGCGGTGCAGGCGATGCGCGGCAGCGGCTCGCTGTATATCCGCGATTCGCGGCCCGACGAAACGCACGTCGAGATCGCCATCCGCGACACGGGTCCCGGGATCGCCGAGCGCGACCTGCCGCGCCTCTTCGAGCCGTTTTTCACCACCAAGCCCGCCGGCCACGGCACCGGCCTGGGGCTCGCGATCAGCAACGAAATCGTGCTGTCCCACGGTGGCAGCATGCGCGCGGCCAATGACGTGGGCGGCGGCGCGTGCTTTTACATCCGCCTGCCGGCGGTGTCCGCATGAGCGAAGCGGTACCCGCATCCCCGCGCAACGAACGGATTCTGGTCATCGAAGATGATCCGGGCGTCAGCGCGAGCATCGAGCTGCTGCTGCCTGCGCGCGGCTACCGCGTCGAGCTCGCCAGCCGCGCCCGGGACGGCATCGCCCGCGCGACCGCCAGCGAATTCGAGCTCGTCATCACCGACCTGCGCTTGCCCGACGGCGACGGCATGGAAGTCATCCGCACGCTGCACGCCGCGCAGCCCGCGCTGCCGATCATCATGATGACGAGCTATTCGTCGCTCGACACCGCGATCGAAGCGCTGAAGAACGGCGCGGTCGATTATGTGATCAAGCCGTTTCACAACGATGCGCTGCTGTTCGCAATCGAGCGCGCGCTGAACGAGCGGCGCATGCAGCGCGAAAACGCATTGCTGCGGCGCAGCCTCCTGAAGTCGCGCGCCAGCGCCGAGATCATCGGCAGCAGCGCCGGCATCAAGCGCGTATACGAGCTGATCGACAAAGTAGCGGCCACCGATGCGAACGTGCTGATCCAGGGCGAAAGCGGCACGGGCAAGGAGCTGGTCGCGCAGGCGATCCACCGCTCGAGCCCGCGCGCGGAACGGCCGTTCGTGCCCATCAATTGCGGCGCGATTCCCGCCGAGCTGCTCGAGTCCGAATTGTTCGGGCATACGAAGGGCGCGTACACGGGCGCCGTGGCGGCGACCGAAGGCCTGATCCGCGAAGCGCATGGCGGCACGCTCTTTCTCGACGAGATTTCCGAACTGGCGCCGCAACTGCAGGTGAAGCTGCTGCGCGTAATCCAGGAAAAGCAGGTGCGGCCGCTGGGCTCGCCGCGCGTGTTTCACACGGACGTGCGGTTTCTGGCCGCGAGCAACCGCGATTTGAAAAGCGCGACCGCGCAGGGCGCGTTTCGCGCCGATCTCTTTTACCGGCTCAACGTCATCAACATCAACGTGCCGCCGCTGCGCGAGCGCGGCAAGGACATCGAGCTGCTCGCGCAACATTTCGTCGCCGTGCACAGCCGGCGCCTGTCGAAGGACATCACGAATCTCGGCGACGATGTAAAGGACCTCTTGAGTCGCTATCGGTGGCCGGGCAACGTGCGCGAACTCGAAAACGTGATCGAGCGCGCGGTCATCCTGGCCGATGGCCCTACTCTGACGGCGCGCGATTTTTCCGACCTCTCGGCGCTCGAGCCGACTGCCGCCGCAGGATGCCGCAAAAGATGGCGCCGCAGCGGCCGCACTGTCGGTCGAAGACTATATCGCCGAATTCGTCAGACGCCACCAGGACCGCTACAGCGAACAGGAACTCGCGGCGATGCTGGGAATCGGGCGTAAAGCGTTGTGGGTGCGCCGCAACCGGTGGGGATTGTTCCGTGCCGGCAGCCGGCCCGCGCGCAGCGCAGGTTCACGCGCACGCGCCTAGCCGTGCTGCGCGCTGCGCGGCTGGATCGCCCGCGGCTCGCGCAGGTGCTTAAGAAACAGCCGCCGTTTCGTTTGGAAACCAGGCCTGCGCACGCCTGACCGGGGCTTCCGCAAGCCCCTCAATTCAGTCAATTTTTCCTTGTAAACCATTGGCATAAGGATTGCTTACGCATAGCAGGTCTTAACCCGTATTCAGAATAAAACCACCCTAGGAGGCAGCCATGGCCGAACCCGCCGCACGCAAGAAAGTCACGATCCCGATGTTGATGGAGAAGAAGAAAAAAGGCGAACCCATCGTCCAGCTGGCCGTTTACGACTACGAAACCGCAATCGTCGCCGACCGCGTCGGCATCGACATCCTGTGCGTGTCCGACACCGGCGGCATGGTGCTGTTCGGGCACGAGTCGACGACGTCGGTGTCGTTCGAGGAAGTGCTGTTCATGGCGCAGGCCGTCAAGCGCGGCTCGCAGTACGGCTTGCGCATGGTCGACATGCCGTACATGAGCTTTCACCTGTCCGCGCAGCAGGCGGTCGACAACGCCGCCAAGTACGTGTCGCAGGCCGGCGCCGAAGTGATGAAGTGCGAAGGCAACCAGCATCACGCGAAGTACATCGAGGCGATCGTCAAGGCCGGCATTCCGGTGCAGGGCCATATCGGCATCTGCCCGATGCGCATCCCGCAGCTGGGCGGCTTCGCCGCGCAGGGCAAGACTGCCGACCGCGCGAAGGAACTCGTCGACGACGCGTGGGCGTTCGTCGACGCCGGCTGCTTCTCGATCATGACCGAAGTCGTGACGTCGGAAGTCTCGCAGTATCTGACCGAGACGCTGCCGGTGCCGGTCATCAGCCTGGGCTCGGGCAACACGTCGGACGGCGTGCACATCATCGGCTCGGACCTCTTCCACCTGTACGAAAAGCACACGCCGCGCCACTCCAAGATCTATTGCGATCTCGTGCCGCTGATCGAAAAAGGCCTGACCGATTACCGCGACGAAGTCAGCAAGCGGATCTATCCCGGCAAAGAGCACACCGTGTTCATGAAGGAAGACGAGCTCAAGAAATTCAAAGACAAGGTCGGCTGGAAAAAGTGAGCTCGCCCGCGCCAGCGAGCGTGGCGCCGAGCGGCGCCGAGATCGTCGCCGCCACCGGTTTCTTCGCCGAGTTGACGCCCGCTCAGCGCGAGCGGGTGGCCGCGCTCGGCCGCATCGAGACCTATCGCCAGGACGGCCAGATCTACGACATCGGCGACGCGGCGACCGACTTTTACGTGCTGGTCGACGGCATGGTGCGCTTCAGCATCGGGCTCGGCAGCCGGCGCGCGGCCGCCGGCCAGGTCCTGCGCCGCGGCGAAGTGTTCGGGTGGGCCGCGCTGGTCGAGCAGGCGCCGAAGCGGATCGCCTCGGCTTTCTGCATTTCGCCCTGCAGCGTGCTCGCCATCAACGGCGACCAGCTCCTGCTGCTGATGGAAGCGGACCATAGCCTCGGTTACCGGCTGATGAAGCAGCTAAACGCGCTGATCACCGGCAATCTCACCGCGTTTGCTTCGGGATGACGGCCAGTGCGACGATACGGCTGCGCACCCAGGGGCATGCTCACATGCCCCTGATTTTTTGCGGAGGACATTCTGCTGCCTGATCTCGTCTGGCTGCTCGCAACCGCTTTCGCTGTCGGCACGCTGATCGGCGCGGTCGGCATCGGCGGCATCCTGCTGATCCCGGCACTCAGCGCGTTCGCGGGACTGTCGATCCACGCCGCGATGGCGACCGCGCTGTTCACGTTCGCTTTCACCGGCGTGACCGGCACCATCATGTTTCAGCGCCGCGGCAGCATCGACTGGAGCGTGACGCGTCCGGTGCTGCTCGGCGCGGTTTTTTTCGCGTTCGTCGGCGCGTGGGTCAATTCGCTGACCGGTCCCGGCGCGCTCGCGCTGATCCTGGCGGGCATCATCATATTCGCCGGCGTCTATACGCTCGCGCGCTGGCACGGCATGCCGCAGCCGGCATTTGCGGGGCATCCGCGCGCGCAGAACTTTTTGCTGCTGGCGCTGGGCGCCATCGCCGGTTTCGGCTCGGGCCTGACCGGCGTCGGCGGCCCCGCCCTGTCGGTGCCGCTCATGGTGCTGTGCGGCTTCCCGGCATTGACCTCGATCGGGACCAGCCAGGTCATACAGATCGTCGCCGCGGTGTCGGGCACGCTCGCGAATCTCAAATACGGCACGATCGACTATGGCGTCGCGGCCACCGTCACGCTGCTCGAAATTGCCGGCGTGTTCGCCGGCGCGCGCATCGTGCACGCGGTCAACGCCGACCTGCTGCGTAAATTCGTGGCCGTGCTGTGCGTCGCCGTCGGCGCGTGGCTCATGGGACGCGAACTCGGATGGTTCAGGTAGGTTCGGAATTTTCCGCATTCCTCGCCGGCCGCTGCGCGGATACGATCGCGCTTGCGCCCGGCATCGCAACTCCGCGCTGCTTTTCCGATGCGGCGGGCGAGCACCTCGCCACCCGCCGCGCCGCGGGACTGTTCGATTTTTCATTCATGTACTGCGTGGAGATCACCGGCGCGGGCAGCGGAGATTTTCTCGCCGCGCTGCAGACGCGCGCGGTCGATACCCTGCCGTGCGGGCGTATCGCGTACACGCTGCTGCTGCGCGATGACGGCAGCGTGCTTATCGATGCCACGGTATGGCGCCTCGATCGTGACCGCTACTGGCTTTTCACCGGACGCCGAGGCGACGCGAATTACATAGCCGACTTTGCGCGCGCTTACGATGTCGCATTAACCGACCGCTCGACGCTGCAATCCGTACTGGCCGTCCAGGGTCCGGCCAGTGCGGCGATAATCGAGCGCACGCTGGGCACGGCCGATGTTCGCGCGCTGCCTTATTTCGGGTTTACGCAGCTGGCATTCGCCGGGGCTGAATGCCAGGTCGCCCGCATCGGTTATAGCGGGGAGCTCGGCTACGAAATCGTCATCGCGGATGCGGTGGCCCCCGCGCTGTGGAGCGCCCTGGTCGAGACAGGGCAATGACTACGGTCTGCGCGAAGGCGGTTTCGCCGCGATCGATTCGTTGCGCATAGAGGCCGGGCACCTGTTGTTCACGCGCGAACTGGCGGCGCGTGCTGCGCCGGCCGAACTCGGCCTCACGCGGCTCATCGATTTTTATCGGCAGGAATTCTGCGGCGCGACTGCCGTGCGCGCGCACCGCTGGCGCCGGCCGGCCCGCCGCCTGGTCGGTTTGCTGCCGCTGCATGGCGCACGCTTCGTGCCGCCAACGACCACGGCGCGGACTCGCGCCACTGCCATCATGACCAGCAAGGCGTGGTCGCCGCTGATGGAACGCGAGCTTGGTTTGGGTTTCGTGGCCACAGGCGACGCTTATCCGGGAACCACCGTGACGCTGGACAGCGGCGAAAGAGCGAAGGTCGCGCGCCTGCCGTTTTACGATCCCGCGCGCCGGCTGCCGCGCCGGGCGCCGTAACGCTATCCCAAGCCGACGCTGCGTTCGGCCGCGGTCACCGTATTTTCGAGCAGCATCGCCACCGTCATGCGGCCCACGCCGCCCGGCACCGGCGTGATTTTCGAAGCGACGCGGCTCGCCGACGCGAAATCGACGTCGCCGACCAGCTTGCCGCCGGGCAGCCGGTTGATCCCGACGTCGATGACGACCGCGCCGGGCTTGATCATCGAGCCGTCGACGAGCCCCGGGTTGCCCACCGCCACGGCGAGAATATCGGCCATCTTCGTGTACTGCCGCAAATCCGGCGTCTTCGAGCTGCAGACGCTGACCGTCGCGCCGCGCGCGATCAGCATGAGCGCCAGCGGCTTGCCGACGATTGCGCTGCGCCCTATCACCACCGCGCTGCGCCCCTCGATCGGCACCCGCGCGTAATCGAGCATCGTCATCACGCCCAGCGGCGTGCACGGCGCGAGCAACGTGCGCCCGGCGACCATTGCGCCCAGGTTCACCCAGTTGAATCCGTCGACGTCCTTGACCGGCGCGATTGCCTGCAGAATGCGCTCTGAATTCAACTGCGACGGCAGCGGCAATTGCACGAGGATTCCGTGTATGCGCGGATCGGCATTCAGGTTCTGCAGCGTCGTGAATATCTGGTTTTCGCCGCAATCGGCGGCGAAACGCAGAATTTCGGAATGCACGCCGATGTCGCGGCAGGCCTGCGACTTGTTCTTCAGATAAATCTGCGATGCGGAATTCTCCCCGATCAGGATCGCGGCCAGACCCGGCTGCACGCCGCGTGCGTGCAGGTTCCGGATGCGCTCCTTCAGTTGCGCGTAAACCTGGTGGGCAATCGCCGCCCCGTCCAGCAGAGTTGCAGCCATTTAGCGGCTGGCGGCCGGTTGCCGGAAGTGCCGCTGTCCGGAGCGATCGGCGGGAGCATAGCCCCGCGGGCACTGATTTACTGGGGAGTCAGACGCTGGAGAGTCAGGCGGAAACGGGGGATTGGGCGGCATTCTTGTTGGCGTTGCGTTCGGCAGCGGCCACAGTATTGCATATCAGCATGGTCACTGTCATCGGACCAACGCCGCCCGGCACCGGTGTGATGTAGGACGCTTTCTCTTTTACGCTGTCAAAGTCGACGTCGCCCGCGAGCCGCCCGTCGGGCAACCGATTGATGCCGACATCGATCACGGCGGCGCCGCGCTTCACCATCGGCGCCGTGATCAGGCCGGGGCATCCCGCAGCGACTATCAGAATATCCGCGAGTATCGTGTATTGGGCGAGATCGCGCGTCTTGATGTGGCAGATGCTGACGGTCGCGTCTTTTGCCATCAGCATCAGCGCCATCGGCTTGCCGACGATGTTGCTCGCGCCCACCACCACGACGTTCTGGCCTTCGATCGGAATGTTTTCGTACTCGAGCAGGCATTGCACGCCGTAAGGGGTGCACGGCGGGAAAATATTGTTCTCGCCGACCACCAGGCCGCCGACGTTGTACAGATGAAAACCGTCGACGTCCTTGTCGATCGCGATCGCGCCGAGCAGGCGACGCGTCTCGAGCTGCGGCGGCAGCGGCAGCTGCACGAGGATGCCGTGGATGGCCGGGTTGCGATTCAGTTCTTCGATGCGCCGGACGATCGGCTCTTCGCCGACATCGGCGGGGAATTCGTGCGTCTCGGAATGCAGGCCGACTTCGCCGCACGCCTTGACCTTGTTGCGCACGTACAGGCGCGACGCCGGATTGTTGCCGACGATGACGACCGCGAGCCCCGGCGTGACACCGCGCGCTTTCAACGCATCGACCCGCTTCTTCCACTCGCCCCTGACGTGGCGGGCGACTGCGTTGCCGTCGATTATTTTGGCGGTCACAGGCTTTAGTGCGACCGGAAGCCGACGATGATGAACAACAACATGCTAATCCCCATCAGGCCGTAGCCGACGAGGTTTAACTGCCTGGCGCGCGCGGGCGAAATACCGCCGCGCGCTGCGAGGACGCTCGCCGCGACCGACGGCAGCGCGCCGAGCACCGCGAGGCCTACTACTACTTCACGCGTCAGCAGCCATTCCATCGCCGCCTCAGCCCTTGGCGACGCGCTTCGAATACGCGTCGACGAAATCAGCGGCGGCTTTGCTGCCGCGCGAAAATGATTTCATGGCTTCTTCGTGCAGGATCGCCAAGGCCTCCATCTTGATTTCGTTGGAGCGATCGTTTTCGACGAGGTCGGCGAGCTTGCGCGGCCGCGGGACGTCGACTTCGAGCACGGCGCGCACCTGGGTCGGGATATTCGACATGATCAGCAGGCGGTCGGCGAGAAAAATTGCTTCGTCGATGTCGGTCGTCACGAAAAAATTGGTGCGACGGTTCTCTTCATACAGCGCCGAATAGTATTCCCACATCAGCTCCTTGGTCATCGCGTCGAGCCCGCGGAACGGCTCGTCGAGGATCATGACTTCCGGATTGTTGATCATGGCGCGTGCGAGCTCGGCGCGGCGCTGCATGCCGCCCGACAACTGCGTCGGGTACTTCCTGCGGAAATCGCGGAGCCCGACCTTTTGCAGCAGGAATTCGGCAAGCTCGATGGTTTCCTTCGTGAGCTCCCCGCGCGCGCGCGGACCGTACAGAATATTGTCCCACGTCGTCATCCACGGAAAGAGCGCGGTCTCCTGGAACAGCACGAGCCGGTCGCGCGCCGGGCCTTCGATGCGCTGGCCGTTCAATTCCAGCGTGCCGCTGGTCGGCTGCTCGAAGCCGGCGAGCAGCCGGATCAGCGTGCTTTTGCCGCAGCCCGACGGACCTATCATCACGGTCAGCTTCGCGCGCTCGATCGTGAACGAGCAGTCCTTGACCACTTCTTTGCTGAAATGCACCGCGCCGTAGCTCTTGCTGACGTTGCGCGCGACGATCTCGCCGGCCCTGATGCCGGAGCGGATGGGGTTCTGCTCGCTCATCGGCTGTCTTCCCTCATCGCAGCCGCAGCCACGGCGTCACGCGCTTGCCCAGCGTGCGCAGCAGCTCGCTCGAAATAAAGCCGGCGATGCCGATGCTGATCATGCCCACGACGATCTGCTCGTACGAGCCGCCCACGTAGGAGTTCCAGATGAAAAACCCGAGGCCGCCGCCGCTGGTGCCGCCGATCTGGCTGCCGCCGCCCGAAATCATCTCCGCCGCGACCACGACCTCCCAGGTAATTCCCATGCCGACCGCCGAGCCGACCATGATCGAAGGCAGCGTGCCCGGCAGGATGATGCGCCAGAAAATATCCGACTGGCTCGAACCCATCGAGCGCGCCGCCTGGAAGTAGCGCACGTCGATCGAGCGCGCGCCGCCAACCACGTTGATTACGATGGTGTAGAACGCGCCGAGAAACGTCACGAACGCGATCGACATTTCCTGCGTCGGCCAGAAAATGATGGACGCCGGCACCCACGCGAGCGGCGGGATCGGGCGCAGCACTTCGAACACCGGAAAGCCGATGCCGTACGCGGTGCGGCTGACCGCGAGCATCAGGCCGAACGGTATGCCCACGAGCATCGCCGCGATGAAACCCGCCATGACGCGGAAAAAGCTCATGTACCAGCTTTGCCAATAGCCGGGGTCGCCGATCACTTTCGCCCATGCCTGCAGCACCTCGGTCGGCGCCGGCACCGCGCCTATCCACGGCAGGTAAACCGGCTTCAAGCCGATGCCCGTGAGCAGGTTGCGCAGCCATTCGAACGTATCCCATTTGATCCAGACCTTGGACAGCGAACCGATTTCCCACAGCACGAGAAACACGGCGATCGAAATCACGCCGCGCCAGAGGCTCGTGCCGATATAGGCCTTGCGCGCGAGCGCCATGTCCTAGCCTTCCTTCTCGCCGGCCGCGAAGGCCTTCAGCGCTTCTTCGTGGACCGCTTCGTTGGTCTCCTCCATCAGCTCGCGAAAGCGCTTGGACGTGAGCACGCTGTAGTCGCGCGGGTGCGGAATGTCCACGGTCAGGATCTTCTTCGGCTTGCACGGCCGCGTCGTCATGATGGCAACCTTGTGGCCGAGGAAAATCGCCTCTTCGAGGTCGTGGGTGATGAAGAATATGGTGACCTTGTTCTTGTAATAGATTTCGAGCAGCGCCTCGTGCATCACCGATTTGGTCAGCGAGTCGAGCGCGCGATACGGCTCGTCGAGCAGCAAGACCTTGGGATTGTTCATCAGCGCGCGCACGATTTCCACGCGCCGGCGCATGCCCGAGGAAACCTCGCCGGGAAAGTTGTGCTCAACGCCGGCCAGGCCCGCGTCGGCCATCATGTCCAGCGCCTTCTCGTTGGCCTCGCGCCGGCTCAGCGTGCCCTGCATCACCGGCCCGAAGGCGACGTTCTCGAGATTGGTTTTCCACGGGAACAGCGCGCCATTCTGGAATACGACGATGCGGTCCGAGCCCGGCTCCGCCTTGGGCTTGTCCGCGCTGCACAGCACTTCGCCGTCGAGCAGAATGCGCCCGGACGTAATTTCGTGGAATCCTGCGATCGCATTGAGCAGCGTCGTTTTGCCGCATCCCGACGGGCCGACGATCATGCAGATTTCGCCCGCATTGATGTCGAGCGAGCAGTGATCGACCGCCATGACCGCCGCGCCCTGCGGATCGTAGATCTTGACCACGTCGTCGATCACGATCGCGCCGCGGGTCGTCGCCGGCGCGGTGCGCGTAGCGGGCATCACCGCAGACATCATTGGCCTCCCAGCGCGAGCTCGCGCGTGCGCCACTGCATCAGATAATCGCCGAGCAGGCGCACCAGCGCGCTCGTGGTATAGCCGACGAAGCCGAGCGTAATCATGCCGATGACGATGGTCGGGTAGCGCACCATCGTGTACGAGGTATTGATCACGTAACCGAGACCGTACTGGCCCGACACCATTTCAGCCGCAACGAGCGAAAACCACGAAACGCCGACGGAAATCTGCAAGCCGGTAAATATGAACGGCAGCGCGCCCGGGATGACGACATGGCGGAACACCTGCGAGCGCTTGGCGCCCAGGCAGTAGGCGGCGCGCACGTACGATTCGTCGATCGACTCGACGCCCAGCATCGTGTTCAGCGCCGTGGCGAAAAAGGACGCCAGGAAAGTCAGGTAGATGACGGCGGATTCGGTCGCGATGAACATCACGATCGCCAGCGGCACCCAGGCCAGTATCGGGATCGGGCGCAGCGTCTCGAACACCGGAAACACGTATTCCTTGAATTTTTTCGACCAGCCGAGAAAGAGCCCGAACGGCACGCCGAGCAGGGTGGCGAGCACGAAAGCGCGCGTCACGCGCCAGATGCTGACCCAGATGTGGGTGTAATACTCCTCGGTGTAAAGCGACAGGCCGTAAGTCGGGTTCGGGCTCAGCCACTCCTTGACGACGGTCGTGATGCCGGGCATTTCGCGAAAGCGCGGCAGCCGCCAGACTTCCACCGCCAGGTACCAGAAGCCCAGAAAGAGCGCGAACCCGATCAGCATCAGGTACGGGCGCGGACTTTTGACCCATTGCAGGAAGCGGTACAGCGTCAGGTTCATGCCCTGGATGTCGCCCGCGTGCATGCGGCGATGGACGCCGCGCAATTGCGCGACCAGGTCGGGCACGGTGAAATCGCGCGTGATCATGGTCGCGAAACGGCTCATCACGACGTCGCCGGTGTCGGGCTCCGCTTCGAACATGCGCAGGAGCTCATTGCCGTTGATGCGCACGAGCTCGGCGTTTTCCTTGCACACTGCCTTCGCGAGCCGGTGCGGAAACTTTTCGAGCAAGGCGGCCCAGCCGAATACGTCGCCGGCGCCGAGCAGCTTCAGCGGACGGCGCGCATGCGCACCGGGCGCGAGCGCGTGCTCGACCTGGCCGGAAACGACGATGTAAATATCGTCGGCCTTATCGCCGACGTCGTATATCGTCGCGCCGGCAGCGCACGACACCGGCTTGCCGAGCGCGGCGATCCTGCGCAGCAGCGCATCGTCCACCACCTGGAACGGCATCGTCTGCTTCAGAATTGCGAGCCATTGCTCGGGCATGAGTTGCTCAGTCGGCTGGTTCATCGAGACGTGGAACGAGGCATTACGCGATTCGAAAATTAAAAACGGCGCTGTTACGGGATAAACGGCGAAAAAGAGCCGGCCCTGCGGCCGGCTCCCCATGACTTACGGCTAGTTGAGCGGCTTGAAATCCGAGTCCGGCAATGCGGTTACCTGTCCGATCGGCGCCTTCAGATTGCGCTCCTTCAACACGGCGTCCGCAAATTCCGGCATGACCGCTTCGGGCCGCAGCTTGGGCGTGTTGATGCTCTTGATCGAGAACAGGAACGCCGTTGCGCGATCGAGCAGCTCGCGCGATGACGGCGTGATCGTATATTGAAGGCTGTTGCGCACCTTGGTGCCGTCCTGTTCCGGGCCATACGCGCCGTACAGCGAATACCACAGCACTTTATCGGTGAAGCCGGTGGTCTGCTGTTTTGCCATCTGGATAATTTCCTGCGAGTTCTTCGGATCCCCCATGAACAGCTGGGCATCGAGCTCGGCATTCATCCAGGCCTTTACGACGTCCGGCCGCTGCTTGATGAGATCGGCCCGCATCGCGAGGAACCCGCCGTCGTTTTCCTGCGGCGTGACACCGGTGATCACGCGGCGCGCGAGCCCCTCCTGCACGAGCTTGGAGGCGGTCGGCTCCCAGATAACCGCGGCGTCGATTTTGCCCGCGCGGAAATTGCTGGTGATGACCTCGATGTTCTGATTCAGGTAGGCCGCGGGATTGACCTTGTATTTCAGGTACACCGCCTGCGCATAGCGGTCGGTGCAGCTGCCCTTCGGCACCGCCACCTGCTTGCCGTCCAGCCACTTGATCGCGTCGAGCGTACTCGCAAATTTCGGCGCGTCGTTGCGCACCAGGAAAATGTTGCACTGATCGTGCGCGATGCCGAGCGTGCCGACGATGCGGATATCGGCGACTTCCTGCTTGGTGGTCGACACGATGGAGGGCATGTCGCCCATGTAGCCGATGTGCTGCTTGCCGGCCAGCATGTTGTTGACGATGATCGCGCCCTGCAGGCCGATCTGGAACTCGACCTTCGAGCCCTTGGGCAGATATTTCTCGTAGAACTTCTTGCCGCGCATGATCACGCCGGACCATGACTGCGTGTAGTAAGGCTGGTAGCCGACCACGAGCTCGACCGGCTCCCCGGGCTTGCCGAAATTGATATCGGCCGCTTGCACCGCTCCGCCCGCCAGCACGACAGCCGCGGCCGCGCCCAGTAACTGCCATAACCGCTGCATCTTGCCCATGACACCCTCCTGTGTGGTTAACATTTCTGCTACCCGTTCTGTCTTATTGTCCTGCGCGCCGCCGGTGTTGCCTTAATCTTAAGTCATTTGCAAAACGCGTCCGCTATTTCGAACCGGACGATACCAGATAACGCGCGATCAGCGCCGACAGCCGGCGCATCACCAGGTAACCCGAAGCCGGATCGCTTTCGAGCACGCGCAGCGCCGCCTTGCCGTTGATGCGCAGTATCTGCGACGGCTCGAGACAGGTTGCGCGCGCGATCCGCCTCGGCTGGTTGTCGAGCAGCGCCGCCCAGCCGAACACTTCGCCCTTGCGCAGCATGAAGCCCGCCGGACTCACGCGCTCGTCGCGGCCGATCAGGAATTCGACGCGGCCCGTTTCGAGTATGAAAAAATCATCGGCGGGATCGCCGACGTCGTACAGCGCGCGGCCCGCTTCGAACTGCTCTTTTTTGGCAAGTTCCGTCAGCGCCTGCAGCGTGGGAGCCGATATTCCCGCCAGCAACTCCGCGGCACTCAACGCGCTCTGGGCGACTACGTAAATTGATTCGCCTTCGACCTCGACCGGAAATCCCTCGAGCGGCGCTTCGGCGAGGCCAATTGGCGCACCCGTGCGTATATCCCATTGCCACAAGTGCTGGTGGCAGGTCAGCACCGAGCCGTCGTACAGCCCTTCGCATAACGCCACGTCCTGGTGCGGGCACATCGCCTGATACGCGAAATACTCATCGCCCGCATTGGCGACCAGCAGTTTCAGCCCGCCGTCGACGGCGCACTCCACCATGCCGTTGGCCGGCACCTGACTGCGCGGACACACAAAAGTTTTACCCATTCATCGCTCAGCTGAATTTGTCATAGCGGATATTATCCGCCGTGAGCTTCGCCTGCAGCAAAAGCATGCGAATCGCGCCGTCGACCGCCGGCGGCGGTCCCGCCAGATAGGCCCGTACGTTCTGATACCTGCCCTGCATGTGCTTCGCCGCGACTTCATGAACCATCCCGCGATCGAACCTGAGGGCAGGATGGGCGGTGTGCGCCTCGGCCGGCACGTCTTCATCCGACAATGCGATGGTCACGCGCAGCTGCTTCGGAAACTCGCGAGCGAGCGCGCCGAGTTCGTCGAGATAGAACGCGTCGGCATAAGTGCGCACGCCGAAAAATACGTCGCCGGCATAATGGTCGAAATAATGCTCCTGGCGCGCGTGCGACAGGATAGAGAGCATGCCGGCGATGCCGCTGCCGCCCGCGATGCACAGAATGTTTTTGCCCAGATTGGGATAAAACGTCGCCGCGCCGAGCGGGCCGAACCAGTCGACCTGCTGGCCGTCGACCGCGCCCTTGAACAGCCATTCGGAAGCGCCGCCACCCGGCTTTTTCTTGACCACGAAATCGAGGCGGCGTGCCGCACGGTCGAAATTCACCATCGAGTAGCCGCGATACCCGGGCACGCCGGGCACCTGCACGACGACGAACTGGCCCGCGTCGAAGTCGCACGCGGTATCGAGCACGATCGAGAATGCGGTTACGTCGGGTGTCAGCGACCGCGCGTTGCCGATGGTGCCGCGACCGAATACCGGCACGCACACGGCGGGGTCCATCGCATAAACGAAGTTCGCCACTTCCAGCGTGCAGTCTGTCTTCGGCGTGCACTGGCACAGGAGAATTTCTCCCGCCTGCTTGAGATACTTGCGGCCGCCCGCCTGCGGCCAGGCATCTTCAACGTCGCCGGTCACGATTTTGGCTTTGCAGGTGCCGCAGGTCCCGGTGCCGCATTCGTAGGGCAGATGGATGCCCGCGGCCAGCCCCGCATACAGCATGCGCGTCCCGGCGGCGGCTTCGAACTGGAACGCACGATTGCGCGCGCTGACCTGGATACGCATCGGGACGGGATTCAGAACGGGATGTGATAGCCGAAACCGAATTGCCGCGTGTCGAGCTTGACGACCCGCTTCAAGAGCTTCGGTGCCTCGCCGCCACATTTGACGGTATCGATGTAGCGGCCCACCGCGAACAATTCCGTCGCGCCGCCGTCGAGGCTCGTCTTGAAGACCTGCAGCGCCGACACTACCGTCGCCTGTTGCGCTGCTTCGTCGACCTCGACCGTATACACGGTGGCGTGACGGGTGACCGGCGAATGGTCGCTGTTGTGGCGGGGCAGATTGGTGAACAGCGATTGCATGCCGGCCTTGTCGTGATCGAGCCACACCATGTCCTTGCGGATCTCCGGGCTGTGCGCGGTGATCGTGTAATGGAACTCGCCGTCGCACAGGTCGAGATAGGCCTTGAAATTCTTCTCGTCGAGCGCGAGGCACGACCGGTAGACAACTTCCGCGATCGCCGTTCTGTCGGTCTTCATCTCCAGCTCCTCCATGGCATGGCCGCCGCATGTCAGGCGGCCGCTGCCGAAAACTTTATTACGCGGCAGCGCTCGTTTTGCCCTCGCCGAACGGATCGTAGGACTGGCGCCCCATGCGCCGGCTCCATTCGGCGTAGAAATGCCGCATGCCGCCTTCGTCATGGATGGTCATGTTCTCCTCGCGGCCGTGCAATACCCACGTGGGCTCGCTGCCGGGGCGCATCGCGCGGCCCTGCCCGTGCACGCCGAGCAGGTCTTCGTGCAGGTTGCGGCCGAACGGGCCCCAGATCATGTTGTGGTCGCGAATACGCTCGGCGCGCTGCTCCGGCGTGTCGCTCTTCAATCCGAGGCCGCGAAACTCGATCAGCAGCTTGTTCGGACCGAGCGGAATCGAGGTGTCCATGCGCAACACCGAGGTGCGCAGGTTGTAAGTCATGCCCGGGAAAATATCGATCAGTATCCAGCCGCCGGGCGCGAGACCGGGCCAGCCCACGCCGCGCGCCTTGCTGCCTTCGTACGCGTCGTACTTGATTTCCATCGAGCCGACCGACGCGTGGCCGTTCGGATAACCGGTGTACTTGCGGTCGAAGTAGCCCGGCTGCAGCATGCCGGTCACGCGGTTAAAGTAATGCATGTAGTCGTGATAGAACTCGCTGTTGGTGTCGTGCCACAGCTTGTAGTTCGTGTCGACGATCGCCTTGTGGTAATGAAATACTTCGAGCGGCATCGACATGTTTTCTTCGAGCATGTTCAGCGAATCGCCGATGTATTCCTTCAGCGTGCACGCGTTGTCGTCGGTGTTGACCCACACGAAGCCGCCGAACCCCACTTCCGCGCGCACTTCGCGCAGTCCCGCATCGGCTTTGCAGAAGCGCTTCTGGAAACCCTGCTCCTCGCGGGAGATGTCCGTGCAGTTGCCCTTGGTGTCGAACGACCAGGCGTGAAAGATGCAGGTGATGCGCTTGGCGTTGCCGACGGGGTCGTAGAGCAGCGTGTTGCCGCGGTGCGGGCATACGTTGTAGAAGCTGCGCACCTGCATGTCTTCGCCGCGCACGACGATGAGCGGTGCGCCGCCCGGATGCGAAAAAGTGCGGTAGTCGAATGCGTTGGGCACCTCCGACTCGTGGCACGCGATGATCCAGCACTTGTTGAAGATTTTTTCGCGCTCTTCGGCGAACAGCTGCTCATCGGTATAGATGCGGCTGTCGACGAAATGCGATTGCGGGAACTTGGGCTGCTGATGCCATTGCGTCGAGCTTTTCGACATAAGGCCTCCTCACGTTTTTATCGGCACGGCCGAAATTTGACCAACCACACGCAGATTCCATGCCAACCGGCCGCGGTAGCTGCTGCAGAGGGAAAAACGCCGGTTCGCAGCGCTGCCGGCGAATCCCGCGCGGCGGTCAGTTTCGAAACGAAACGGCGGCTGGGCTGTCCGGAAACAACCGCCGGATCAGGGCGGCGACGGCTTCGCGGTCGACCGCTCGTCCAGGATTTGAAAGAAAATTTCGTCGCGCTTGATCATGCCGAGCTCGCTGCGCGCGCGTTCCTCGATGGCGTCCAGCCCCTGCTTCAGATCACGCACCTCGGCGTCGAGCGCGGCATTGCGCAGCGCGAGCTTCTGGTTGGTTTCGCGCTGCGCCTGCATCTGCCGATCGACTTCCCACACTCGCAGCCAGCTCCCCTTGCCCAGCCACAGCGGATGCTGGAGCAGTGCGATCAGGGCGATGAGCGCGAGGGTGACGAGCTTCACGCCGGGTTTGTCATGTCAATGTCAGCGCAACTGATAAAAAGCGCCGCGGCCCGGATAAGCCGATGCGTCACCGAGATCTTCCTCGATGCGCAGCAGCTGGTTGTACTTGGCCAGGCGGTCTGAGCGCGACAGCGAGCCGGTCTTGATCTGCAGCGCATTGGTCGCCACCGCAATGTCGGCGATCGTCGTGTCTTCGGTTTCGCCGGAACGGTGCGACACCACCGACGTGTAGCCGGCGCGCTTGGCCATTTCGATCGCCGCCAGCGTCTCGGTCAGCGTGCCGATCTGGTTGACTTTGATCAGCACGGAATTGGCGATGCCTTCGCGCGATGCCTTTCGCGATGATTTTCGTATTGGTCACGAACACGTCGTCGCCGACCAGCTGGACTTTTTTGCCCAGCCGCTGGGTCAGCACCTTCCAGCCGTCCCAGTCGTTCTCCGCCATGCCGTCTTCGATGCTGATGATCGGATACTGATCGCACCAGCCGGCGAGCAGATCGGTGAACGCTGCGGCATTCAGTGTCTTGCCTTCGCACGCGAGCGTGTATTCGCCGTCGGCATAAAACTCCGATGCCGCGCAATCGAGCGCCAGCGCGACGTCGACGCCGGGCGTGTAGCCGGCCGCGCCGATGGCTTCCATGATGAGCTTGATTGCCGCTTCGTGGTTCGCGAGCCGCGGCGCAAAGCCGCCTTCATCGCCGACCGCGGTCGACAGCCCCTTGTCCTTCAGCAGTTTCTTCAGCGCATGAAACACTTCCGAGCCGCAGCGCAATGCGTCCTTGAAGGTCGGCAGCCCCAGCGGCACCAGCATGAATTCCTGCATATCGAGGCTGTTGTCGGCGTGGGCGCCACCGTTGATCACGTTCATCATCGGCACCGGCATCGACATCGCGCCTGCGCCGCCGAGATAGCGATGCAACGGCAAGCCGCATTCTTCGGCCGCCGCCTTGGCGACCGCCAGCGATACCGCAAGCGTTGCATTGGCGCCGAGACGGGACTTGTTTTCGGTGCCGTCGAGCTCGATCAGCGTCTGGTCGACGAAGCGCTGCTCGACCGCGTCGAGCCCGATGATCGCCTCGCAAATTTCCGTGTTGACGTTCTCGACCGCGCGCTGCACGCCTTTGCCGAAATAACGCTTGTCGTCGCCATCGCGCAGCTCGATCGCCTCGCGCGAGCCGGTCGAAGCGCCCGACGGCACGGCGGCGCGGCCCAGCACGCCGGATTCGAGCAGCACGTCGGCCTCCACCGTCGGCAGCCCCCGCGAATCGAGTATCTCGCGCGCAATCACATCCACTATCGCACTCATGATTTTCCCTGACCTGTTATTAGTTGTTCTGCGAATCCGCGCTGCTTGACCAGCGAGTCGAGCGCCTGCAGCGTTTCGAGCAGGGCGCGCATATGCTTGAGCGGCCACGCGTTGGGTCCGTCGGACAGCGCTTTCTCCGGGTTCGGATGCGTTTCCATGAAGAGCCCCGCGACGCCGCTCGCAACCGCGGCGCGCGCGAGCACCGGAATGAATTCGCGCTGACCGCCGCTGGAGGTGCCCTGCCCGCCGGGCAACTGCACCGAATGCGTCGCATCGAAAACGACCGGACAGCCCGTCTCGCGCATGATCATCAGCGAGCGCATGTCCGATACGAGATTGTTGTAGCCGAAGCTCGCCCCCCGCTCGCACACGAGGATGTTGTCCTGCTTGCTGACTTCGCGCGCCTTGTCGACGACGTTCTTCATGTCGCCGGGCGCCAGGAACTGGCCCTTCTTGATGTTGACCGGCCGGCCGGCGCTCGCGGCGGCGTGAATGAAATCGGTCTGGCGGCACAGGAACGCCGGCGTCTGCAGCACGTCGACGACGGCCGCCACGGTCTTGATCTGCTCGATGTCGTGGATGTCGGTCAGCACCGGCACGCCGATCTGGGCTTTGACGTCGGCCAGAATTTTCAGCCCTTCGTCCATGCCGACGCCGCGGAAAGACTTGCCGGAGCTGCGGTTGGCCTTGTCGAACGACGACTTATAGATGAATGGCACGCCGACGGCCGCGCAGATTTCCTTCAGCTGCCCGGCGGTGTCCAAGGCGAGCTGGCGCGACTCGATCGCGCAGGGCCCCGCTATCAGAAATATCGGCCGTTCAAGCCCGACGTCGAATCCGCACAGTTTCACGGCGTGTCACGCGATGTTCTGCAGCTTGGGCGCTGCGGCGGGAAACGTGCCGGTGACTTTTGCGTTGCTCAGCGCGGCGCGGATGAAGGCGTTGAACAGCGGATGACCGGCGCGCGGCGTGGACGTGAACTCAGGATGGAACTGGCAGCCGACGAACCATGGATGCGCATGTTTGCCGTCGGTCGGCAGCTCGATCATTTCGCACAGCTGCTCTTTCGCGGAGACGCCCGAAACGCGCATGCCCGCGACTTCGATGCGGGGCAGATAATGATTGTTCACTTCGTAGCGATGGCGATGGCGCTCGACAATGCGATCCGCGCCATAGACCTCGCGCACGGTGCTGCCGGCTTTCAGCAGGCACTCCTGGCCGCCCAGGCGCATGGTGCCGCCGAGATCGGAGGTCGCATTGCGGTGCTCGACACGGCCATCGCGCTCCTGCCACTCCGTGATCAGCGCGATCACCGGATGCGGCGTCTCGGGCTCGAATTCCGTGCTGTGCGCGCCGTCGAGACCGACCACGTTGCGTGCGAATTCGATCACCGCGAGCTGCATGCCGAGGCAGATGCCGAGATACGGCAGCTTGTTCTCGCGCGCGTAGCGGATGGCCTTAATCTTGCCCTCGACGCCGCGCTTGCCGAATCCGCCCGGCACCAGGATCGCGTCCATGTTGGCGAGGCACCCGGTGCCGTTCTGCTCGATCGACTCGGAGTCGATGTAATGAATATTGATTTTGGCGCCGGTGTGGATGCCGGCATGGATCAGCGCTTCGGACAGCGACTTGTACGACTCGGTCAGGTCCACGTACTTGCCGACCAGCGCGATCGACACTGTTTTGGTCGGATGCTCGAGCGCGTAGACGAGCTTGTCCCACACCGCGAGATCGGCGGTGCGCGGCACGATTTCGAGTTTGCGGCACACGATATCGTCGAGATTTTGCGCGTGCAGCATGCCCGGGATCTTGTAAATGCTATCGGTGTCGACCGCCGAGATGACGGCTTCGACCTGCACGTTCGTGAAGAGCGCGATCTTGCGCCGCTCATCGGCCGGCAGCGGACGGTCGGCGCGGCACAGCAACACGTCGGGCTGAATACCGATTTCGCGCAGCTCCTTGACCGAGTGCTGGGTCGGCTTGGTCTTGATCTCGCCCGCCGACGCGATGTACGGCACCAGCGTCAGATGGATGTAGCAGACGTTGTTGCGGCCCGATCTCGATGCCCATCTGGCGGATCGCCTCGAGGAACGGCAGCGACTCGATGTCGCCGACTGTCCCGCCGATTTCCACGATGGCCACCTCGGCATCGCGCCGCCCCGCGGCCGATGAAAAGCTTGATTTCGTCGGTGATGTGCGGAATGACCTGCACGGTGCCGCCGAGATAATCGCCGCGGCGCTCCTTCTTGATCACGCTCTCGTAAATCTGGCCGGTCGTGAAGTTGTTGCGCTTGCCCATCTTGGCGCTGACGAAGCGCTCGTAGTGGCCCAGATCGAGGTCGGTTTCGGCGCCGTCGTCGGTGACGAACACTTCGCCATGCTGAAACGGACTCATGGTGCCGGGATCCACGTTGATATAGGGATCCAGCTTCAACATCGAGACTTTGAGGCCGCGTGATTCGAGAATTGCGGCGAGAGAGGCGGCAGCGATACCTTTGCCTAAGGAGGAAACCACACCACCTGTGACAAAGATATATTTGGTCATTTCATGTCATACCAGCCGTTTGCACATTCTAGCGCAATTGACGTCTGCACTCAATGAAATTCGCGCGGCTTCGCGCGGGATTTCAGCGCGGCGGCGGCGCCTTTTTCGCTTCCGCCGCGAGATACAGCCACGTCTCCACCACCGTGTCGGGGTTGAGCGACAGGCTGTCGATGCCTTCGTCCATCAGCCATTTGGCGAGATCCGGATGGTCCGACGGGCCCTGCCCGCAAATGCCCACGTACTTGCCGGCCTTGCGGCAGGCCTGGATCGCGAGGTGCAGCATGTGCTTCACGGCCGGATCGCGCTCGTCGAACCCTTCGGCGATGATGCCCGAATCGCGGTCGAGCGCCAGAGTCATCTGCGTCATGTCGTTGGAGCCGATCGAGAAGCCGTCGAAATGCTCGAGGAACTGATCGGCCAGAATCGCGTTCGACGGAATCTCGCACATCATGATCACGCGCAGGCCGTTCTCGCCGCGCTTGAGCCCGTTTTTGGCGAGCAGCTCGATGACCTGCTTCGCCTCGCCGACGGTGCGCACGAACGGCACCATGAGCTCGACGTTGGTCAGCCCCATCTCGTCGCGCACTTTCTTCATCGCGCGACATTCGAGCTCGAAGCAATCGCGGAAATTCGCCGCGATATAGCGCGACGCGCCGCGGAATCCCAACATCGGGTTCTCTTCATGCGGCTCGTAGCTTGGAGCCCCCGGTCAGGCTCGAATACTCGTTCGACTTGAAGTCCGACAGCCGCACGATCACCGGTTTCGGCCAGAATGCGGCGCCGAGGGTCGCCACGCCCTCGCACAGCTTTTCCACGTAGAACGTCGACCGGGTTCGCGTAGCCCGCCGCATGCTGCTCGACCGCAAGCCGCAAATCGCCCGGCAGGTCGGGATAGGCCAGCACCGCCTTCGGATGCACGCCTATCATGCGCGCGATGATGAACTCGAGCCGCGCGAGGCCTACGCCGTCGTTCGGCAGGCGCTGGAACTCGAACGCGAGCTCCGGATTGCCGACGTTCATCGTGATCTTGAGCGGGGCCTTGGGCATCGCCTCGAGCGACAGGTCGATCACCTCGACTTCGAGGATGCCGCGGTAGACGAAGCCGGTATCGCCTTCCGCGCACGATACCGTGACAGGCCGGCCATCCTTCAACACTGCGCGTCGCGTCGCCGCAGCCGACGACCGCAGGTATGCCGAGTTCGCGCGCGATGATTGCTGCGTGACACGTGCGGCCGCCGCGGTTGGTGATGATCGCCGACGCGCGTTTCATGACCGGTTCCCAATCAGGGTCCGTCATGTCGGTCACCAGCACGTCGCCGGGCTGCACGCGATCCATCTCGGCCGCGCTTTGCACGAGCTTCACCGGCCCGGAACCGACGCGCTGGCCGATCGCGCGACCCGACGCCAGCACGTCCGAGCGCTGCTTCAAGCGATAGCGGCGCAGCGTATCGACCTTCTCGCTCGCTTTGACCGTCTCCGGACGCGCCTGCAGGATATACAGCTTGCCGTCGACGCCGTCGCGGCCCCATTCGATGTCCATCGCGCGCTTATAGTGCTGCTCGATAATCAGGGCGTCGCGCGCGAGTTCCTCGACGTCCGCGTCGCTGATCGAAAAACGGCGGCGATCGGCTTCGGAAACCGTATCGGTGCGCACCGATTTGCCTGCCTCGCGCGAGTCGGTGAACGTCATGCGCAGCGCCTTGGAGCCGAGATTGCGCCGGATGATCGCTTTTTTGCCAGCCTTCAGCGCCGGCTTGTAGACGTAGAACTCGTCCGGATTGACCTGCGCCCTGCACGACCGTCTCGCCCAGACCATAGGCCGCCGTGATGAACACGACCTGGTCGAAGCCCGATTCGGTGTCCAGCGTGAACATCACGCCGCTCGCGGCGAGATCGCTGCGCACCATGCGCTGGACGCCGGCGGACAACGCGACATCGGCGTGTATGAAATTCTTGTGCACGCGATACGAGATCGCGCGGTCGTTGTAGAGCGATGCGAACACGTGCTTGACGGCGTCGAGCACGCTGGCCAAACCGTGGATGTTGAGAAAAGTTTCCTGCTGGCCGGCGAACGATGCATCGGGAAGGTCTTCCGCGGTTGCCGACGACCGCACCGCGACCGACAGGTCGTCATTCGCGCCCTGCTGCAAAGCCGCGTACGCGTTGCCGATGTCCTTCTCAAGTTGCGCGGGAAACGGCTGGGCGGTGATCCAGCCGCGGATTTCGGCGCCCGCCGCCGCCAACGCATTCACGTCATCGACATTGAGCTTGGCAAGCTTGTCTTCGATACGCTTGGCCAAGCCGCCGTGCGCCAGAAAATCACGGTACGCCTGCGCCGTCGTGGCGAATCCGCCCGGCACGCGCACGCCGGCATTCGCAAGCTGGCCGATCATCTCGCCCAGCGACGCGTTTTTGCCGCCGACGCGTCCCACATCCTGCATGCGCAGTTTTTCGAACGCGACGACGTACGACTCGTTACTCATTAACCACCTGTTTAAGATTTGTGCAAAGCATCAAAAGCGGCTATTTTACCGGTTATACCTTTCCTGGCCATTGCGATGCCGCAAAAGCGCTCCGCTTTCTTCATTTCCGACCGCACCGGCATCACTGCCGAGATGCTCGGCCACAGTCTCCTGACCCAATTCGAGATGGTATCGTTCAACGAAGTCACCCTGCCCTTCGTCGATTCGATCGAGAAGGCGGACGCGGCCGTCAGGCAAATCAACGAACAGGGCGAGAAGGACGGCACGCGGCCGCTGATATTCAGCACGCTCGTCAACCAGGACGTGTCGCGGCGTGGTCGCCAAGGCGAGCGCGCTCTTTCTCGACTGCTTCGATATTTTCATCCTGCCGATGGAAAAAGAGCTCGGGGTGCTCGCCTCGCACGCCGTCGGGCGCTCGCACAGCGCCAACGATTTCGCCAATTACCATCACCGCATCGAGGCGGTAAATTATTCGCTGAGCCACGACGACGGCGTGTCCACCCGCGACCTTGCCGAAGCCGACGTGATCCTGGTCGGCGTGTCGCGCTGCGGCAAGACGCCGACCTGCCTGTACCTCGCGATGCAATTCGGCATCCGCGCGGCGAACTACCCGCTCGTGCCCGAGGATTTCGCGAGCATGCAGCTGCCGGGGCAGGTCAAGAGTTTGCGCAAGCGTCTATACGGCCTGACGATCAAGCCGGACCGCCTGGAGAAGATCCGCAACGAGCGGCGCCCGGGCAGCACTTACGCGACGCGCGCCAATTGCGAATTCGAAGTGCGCGAAGCCGAGGCGCTGATGCGCCAGGAAGGCATTCCCTACCTGGATGTGACGACCAAATCGGTGGAAGAGCTGGCCACCACGATATTGCAGCAGGCGAAGCTCGTCCGCCGCGTCTACTGACGGCCGCGCGCCGCGCGCTGCTGGCGCACGCGCTCGAACAGGCACACGGCCGCGGCGGCAGCGATATTCAACGACTCGGCGCGTCCCGGCATCGGAATCGCCACCACGGCGTGCGCGGCTGCCGTGAGCTCCGCCGACAATCCGGTGCCTTCGTTGCCGAACACAATCGCCACCTGCCCCGTCAAGTCGACATCAAAGACCGCTTTGCCCGCGCGGTGGCTGGTCGCGACTACGCGGCCGCTGAATTCGCGCGCCAGCGCCTGCAAATCGCATTGCTCGTAGATCCGCACCACGAAGTGCGCGCCCATGCCGGCGCGCAGCACGCGCGGCGACCACGCATGGACCGACGACCGCGACAGAAAGACATGCGCGATGCCGGCGGCCGCCACCGAGCGCAACAGCGAGCCCAGATTGCCGGGGTCCTGAATATCCTCGAGCATCACGCACGCGTCGATATGCGCGGGCGCCACCGGCGGGCGCGGAGTTTCGACCGTGGCCAATACGCCGGTCGGCGTGGCGACCGTCGAGAGCTGATGAAACAACGCGTCGGAAAGGACTAAAGGCGCCACGGGCGCCATTGCCGCGACGAGCGCCTCAACTTCAGGATTCGATACGCCCGTATCGCTGATCACCAGTTCGCGAGGTAAACCGACATGCTCGCGATATGCCGCGACGAGATGCGTGCCGTCGAGCACCGAGAGGCCGTGTTTCTTGCGCTCGCGCGACGACTCAGCGAGCTTGAGCAAAGCCTTGAATCGCGGATTATCGGCGGAGACGATCCGCTTCATGCCGCGCACGTCCGCATCATGCCCCGCACGTCCGGAACCCGGCGAACACGTCGCGCCGGTCGGGTGTATAGAAATTTCTCCACGTGTTGCGCAGCAACGCGGCGCTCGTCGCAAAACAACCGCCGCGCAGAACCTTGTGGTTGCCGAACCACGGCTCCGAGTATTCCTGGTACGGATCGCGCACGAATCCCGGATAAGGATTGAACCAGTCGGCCGTCCATTCCCACACATTGCCGAGCAGCTGGCGGCAACCCCATGCGCTGTCGCCGGCGGCGAATGCAGAAACCGGCGCGACCGCGCCACCCGCTGCGTAAAAATTAGCGTGCGCAACATCGACGGCCTGATCGCCCCACGGATATCTGCGCTTGCCTTGCGTGCCGCCCGGATCGGCCGGTACGGTGGCAGCGGCCTGTTCCCATTCCGCTTCGGACGGCAGCCGGCGGCCGGCCCACCGGCACCACGCATCCGCCTCGTACCAGTTGACGTGCATCACTGCCGCCTGCGGCGCGAGCGCGGCAACGTCGGCATAAACACGCTGATACCAGCCATCGGGCCGCTTCAGCCAATACAGCGGCGCGCGCGCATCGGCGCCGGTGCGCCAGAGCCAGCCCTCCTCGCTCCACAACTCGCGCCGTGCGTAACCGTTGTCGTCGACGAACTCGGCAAACTGCCGCGTTGGTCACCGCGGCGCGCGCCAATGCAAACGGCTGCAGCGTTACCGCATGCTCCCATTTCTCGTTATCGAAAACGAAGTCGTCGCCGCGGCGCGCACCGAGCAGATATTTCCCGCCCGGCAACGCGGCGTCGCCCGGATAGCCGGCACCGTTCTGCCACCAACTTCACGCTGCCGCGCGGCGCGGCATAACCGAGGGTCTGGCGCGTGTAGGTAAACGCCTCGCAGTGCATTTCCTCGTGCGAGGCGGCGAGCTCCGCGAAATATCGCAACGACGTATTCGCGGGTTCGCGCTGCAGCCGCTCCAGCACGCGCGCGAGCACGTCATCGAGAAAACGCAGTACCGCATCGAACGGCAGCAAGCGGCAGCGTCCAGCGTGTCGCGTGCGGCACCAGCGCGGAGTTGTAAAGCGCGTCGGCGGCGGGCACCAGCGACGGCGCAAATCCACCGTCATCGCGAATCCGCAAGCACCAGTATTCCTGGAACCACGCGACGTGCGCGATCTCCCACAGCGGCGGATTCACGATCGCCAATTGCGGGCCCAGCAGTTGCGCGCCAGTGAGATCGGATGCGAGCAACAGCGTGCGCTCGCGAGCCGCGCGCAAACGCTCGGCCAGCGCGGGCGCCGCTGTTGCCGTAGTCAAATCGCGCCGCCGCGCGTCTGCTATAGTTTGCGCTGCTTCCATGTCGGCATTCTAGCTTATCGGCAACGCATGAAAATCGCGCTCATCACGCCGGCACGGCCCGTCGCCCACTCGGGAAACCGCAACACGGCCGTACGTTGGGCGGCGCTGTTGCGCGGTCTCGGGCACCGCGTGCTCGTAGCAACCGAATGGGACGGGAAGCCCGCCGACGTGATGATCGCGCTGCATGCGCGGCGCAGTCATGCATCGATCGCGCGATTCGCCGCGGCGTTTCCGCGCCGCCCGCTGATCCTGATGCTGACCGGCACGGATCTCTATGCCGACATACGCGTTGATGCCTCAGCCAGGTTTTCGCTCAAGCTCGCCACTCGCCTCGTCGTGCTGCAGCAGGAGGGCCTTGCCGAATTGGCGCCGCGCCTGCGCGCCCGGGCGCGCGTGATTTACCAATCGACGCGAACCGTGCGCAAGACGGCCGCCGTTGCAGTCGCGTTTCGAAGTCTGCGTGAGCGGCCATCTGCGCGACGTCAAGGATCCGTTCAGGCTCGCGGCCGCGCTCGGTCATCTGCCGGCGCAAAGCCAGATATGCGCGGTGCAAATCGGCGGCGCGATGAACGTGCCGATGAAGCAGGCGGCGCAGCGCTGGATGCGGCGTGAGCCGCGCTACCGGTGGATAGGTGAATTGCCGCACGGCGCAGCGTTGAGACGTCTAGCGCGGGCGCGGCTGATGGTGATCAGTTCGCGCATGGAAGGCGGCGCCAACGTCGTTACCGAAGCACTGGCCGCCGGCGTGCCCATAATCGCTTCGCGAGTATCGGGCAACGTCGGCATGCTGGGTCGCGACTACGCCGGTTATTTTCCTTTCGGCAACGAGCGCGCACTCGCGCGCCTGCTGTGGCGGGCCGAGTCCGACCCGGCGTTTTACGCGCGGCTCAAACGCCAGTGCGCGGCGCGGCGCGCTTTGACCCGTCCTGCGCGCGAGAAAAACGCCCTGCGCGCGCTGCTGCGGGAGGTTGCGGCGTAGACCCCGGCTAGCAGTCGTCGGCGAGCAGCAAGCGAACCGGCGCAAACGTGCGTCTATGCACGCCGGATACGCCATGTGCCCGCAACGCCTCCAGGTGGTCGGCGGTCCCGTAACCCTTGTGCCGGTCGAACCCATAGTCGGGATATTGCGCGTGCAAGGCGAGCATCAGCGCGTCGCGTGACGTCTTGGCCAGTATCGACGCCGCGGATATTTCGGGTATCAACGCGTCGCCACGCACGACCGCGCGCGCCGGATGCGTAATCCGCGGGCAATAGAGGCCGTCAACGAGTACTTCGGTCGGCGCCAGCGCGAGCGCTTCGACGGCTCGCCGCATTGCGAGCAGCGTCGCCTGCAGGATGTTCAACGTGTCGATTTCCTCGACGGAAGCGCTGGCTACCGCCCACGCGACTGCCGAGCGCCTGATCTGCACCGCCAAGTGCCTCACGTTTCACTGCGCTCAGCATTTTCGAATCGGCGAGCCCTTTGATGCGATGCGCATCGCCGAGGATCACCGCGGCAGCGAAGACCGGACCCGCCAGCGGCCCACGCCCCGCTTCGTCGACGCCGCAGCGCATGTCAGTCCGGCAGCATCGGCAGCACGGCCAGCGCGGCCTGGCGGGCCGCGCCGCGATGGAGGCTGGCGCTCATGGTCGCGAAGCGGGCGGCAATCCGGTCGCGCGTCGCCACGTCGGCGAGCAGGTTGAGCAGCGCCTGGCTCAGGTTTTGCGGCGTCGCGTCGTCCTGAATGAACTCCGGCACCACGAATTCGCGCGCCAGGATGTTGGGCAGGCCGTAGTACGGCAGATAGCCCTTGCCTTGCAGGAGCCAGTACGTGGCCGGCGGCATCTTGTAGGTGATGACCATGGGCTTGCACAGCAGCGCCGCCTCGAGCGTCGCCGTCCCCGACGCCACCAGCACGACGTCGGCCGCCGCCATCGCCTCCTGCGCATGGCCGAACATGATGGTCAGCGGCAGTTCCTCGGCGTCGTTGTGGTACAGCGCGGTTTCGAACATCACGCGCGTTTCGCGCGTCGTCAACGGGACCAGAAATACCGCGTGGGGCAGCCGCGCATGGATCAGCTTTGCGGTCCGGATAAACAAGTCCGCCATGTATTTCAGCTCGCTCTGGCGGCTGCCGGGCAGGAGCGCGACCACCGGCGACGCCGGCGGTAATCGCAGCTGATCGCGCGCGGCGTCGTCGCGCGGAATCTGGTCGAGCATGTCCGCGAGCGGGTGCCCGACAAACGCGACGTCCACGCCCGCGTCGCGATAGATGTCTGCCTCGAACGGGAACAGCGTCAGCATGCGGCTGACGGCGCGCTTGATTTTCCCGAGCCGCTCGCGGCGCCACATCCAGATCGCCGGGCTCACGTAATGAACCGTCGGAATGCCGCGCGCCTTCAGCCCGCGCTCGAGGTCGAGATTGAAATCCGGCGCGTCGATCCCTATGAAGACATCCGGCCGGGTCTTGAAGCAGGCGGCGGCGCAGCTTGCGGCGGATGCCGACGATTTCGAAATAGTGCCTGAGCACCTCGAAATAGCCGCGCACCGCGAGTTTTTCGAGCGGGAACCACACGTCCATGCCGGCGGCTTCCATGCGCGGACCGCCGATGCCGACGACGTTGAGCGCGGGCAGGTGCTCGCGCAAGGCGAGGATCAGCTGGCTGCCGAGCAGGTCGCCCGACGCTTCGCCCGCGACGATTGCAATGGTGCGCGGGCGTCCCGCAGGCTCAGCGGATGATGCCACGCGTCGACTGGGCGAGAAAATCCAGCAATACCTGCAATTCGGGGCAGTGGCCTACGTGCGTCGCAATCTCCTGCTTCGCGTCTTCAAGTCCCAGGCCCGTTTTGTAGAGCGTCTTGTACGCGCGCTTGATCGAGGCGATCGCGTCGGCCGAAAAACCGCGCCGCTTGAGACCTTCGGAGTTGATGCCGTACGGCTGCGCGGTGTTGCCCGACGCGGTCACGAAGGGCGGAATGTCCTGCAGCACGACGGTGCCGATCGCGGTAATGCTGTGGGCGCCGATATGGCAGAACTGGTGAACCGCGGTGAATCCCCCGAGTATCGCGTAGTCGCCGACTTTCACGTGGCCGGCGAGCTGCGAATTATTGGCGAATATCGTGTGGTTGCCGATCTGGCAGTCGTGCGCGAGATGCACGTATGCCATCACCCAGTTATCGTCACCCAGCCGCGTGACGCCCGCATCCTGCACGGTGCCGCAATTGAAAGTGCAGAATTCGCGGATCGTATTGCCGTTGCCGATTTCGAGACGCGTAGGCTCGCCGGCATACTTCTTGTCCTGCGGCGCTTCGCCGAGCGAGACGAACTGAAAAATGCGATTGTCGCGGCCGATGCGCGTGTGCCCGGTGATGACTGCATGCGGGCCCACGCGGGTACCGGCATCGATTTCGACGTGCGCGCCGATCACGGCGTACGCGCCGACCTCGACGCCGGCGGCCAGCCGCGCGCCGTCGTGCACTATCGCTGTGGGATGAATCGCCGCCACGTTGCGCGCGCCGGCTATGCCGTCGGACTGTCGATAGTGCGCAGCGTGCACATGAGGTCGGCCTCGGTGACCACCTGGCCGTCGACCTTCGCGCGCGTCGCGAACCACCAGATGCCGCGCGCAAACCGCTTGATTTCGACGTTGAGCTCCAGCGTATCGCCGGGCATCACCGGCTTCTTGAAGCGCGCCTTGTCGATGCCGACGAAATAATAAACCGACTTGTCGTCCGCCTTGTGATCATGGGTCTTGAAGGTCAGGATCGCGGCGGTCTGCGCCAGCGCTTCGATGATCAGCACGCCCGGCATCACCGGATGGTGCGGGAAGTGGCCGGCGAAAAAATGCTCGTTGATCGTCACGTTCTTGATCGCGACGATGCCTTTGCCGGGCTCGCACGACACCACCTTGTCCACCAGCAGAAAAGGATAGCGGTGCGGCAGATAGTCGAGAATCTGATGTATGTCCATGCTGTTCACGGCTGGCTTCCTTTGTCTTTGCCGAGCTTTGCTTCGAGATCGCGCACGCGTTCCGCCAGCTCGTCCAAGTTACGCAACTGGGCTGCGTTCTTGAGCCAGCGCTGGTGCGTCGAAAACGGATACACGCCGGTATAGGTGCCCGGCTGGGCAAGCGATTTCATGACCAGCGTGCCGGCCGATACGCTGACGTTGTCCGCGATTGTAATATGTCCGTAGATCATCGCGGCGCCGCCAAGCGCGCAATTGCGCCCGATCGTGGCGCTGCCCGCGATGCCGACGCAGGCCGCAATGGCCGTATGGGCGCCGATTTTCACGTTGTGCGCGATCTGGATCTGGTTGTCGAGCTTGACCCCTTCGCCGATCAAGGTGTTGTCGAGCGTCCCGCGGTCGATCGTCGTATTGGCGCCGATCTCGACGTCGTCGCCGATTTCCACCCCGCCGATTTGCGGAATTTTCTTCCAGGTCCCCGCTTCCCGCGCAATGCCGAAGCCGTCCGCACCGATGACGACGCCGGCATGCACGATGCAGCGCATGCCGATCTGGCACCCATGGTAGACCGACACGTTGGAATGCAGCACCGTATCGTCGCCGATCGCGGTGTCGTCGCCGACGAAACAGCCCGCACCGACCTGAACACGCCTGCCGATGCGCACGCGCTTGCCGATCACCGCCGCTGCCGCGACACTCGACGTCTTATCGACGCGCGCCGATTTGTCGACGACCGCCGTCTTGTGCACGCCGGGCACGGCGGGCGCCGCCGGATTGAACAGCGCCGACACGTTGGCGAAATACGCGTACGGGTTGGCGCAAACGATGCGCGCAATCGACTGCGCTTCGGGCGCATCCGCGCCGAGTATGGCCGCGCCCGCCTTGGTTTTGCTCAACTGGCCGAGGTAGCGTGGCTGGGAGATGAATACGAGGTCGGTCGGCCCGGCGGCTTCCAGCGTCGCCACCTGGCTCACGCGCACGCCAGGATCGCCAATGAGCTCGCCGCCGAATTTCGCGGTGATGTCTGCCAGCCGGTAGGATTTGCGCCTGCTCATAGTCCTGCCACAGTGCGCGGGGTGCCGAAGATGCGGTCCTGCGTATTCACCGCCCGGCTATTTCTCGGACGCGAGGGCCTTCAGTACTTTCTCGGTGATGTCGATGCGCGGGCTGCGGTATACCGCTTCCTGCACGATCAAATCGTACTTCTCGCTTTCGGCGACCTGCTTGATGACGCGGTTCGCGCGCTCGAACAGAGCGGCGAGCTCTTCGTTGCGGCGCAGGTTCAGGTCTTCGCGAAATTCACGCTGCAGGCGCTGGTATTCGCGCGTCTGGCGTCCGAGTTCGGTTTCCTTGGTGCGGCGGTCGCTGTCGCTCATCGTCAGGCCGTCTTTTTCGAGCTGGCCCTGCAGGCTCTTGATCTGCCCTTCGATTCGGCGCAGTTCCTGCTCGCGCGGCGCGAATTCCTTTTCGAGCTTCTTGGTCGCGCGCTCGGCGGGCACCGATTCGCGGTTGATGCGGTCGGCGTCGATGAAACCGATCTTGAGTTCGGCCCCTGGGGCCGCCTGTGCTGCCTGGGCTTCGGAGAATACACCGGCTGCCAGCGTCGCAGCCGTCAGCAGGATCAGGTAGATTCGTTTCAACGTCGTCTCCTTACACGTACATTAACCGGTTCGCGCGGGCGCCAGGCGCCGCCCTAGAACTGCTGCCCGAACTGAAACTGGATCTTCTGCAACTTGTCGCCGGGCCCGGTCTTTACCGGCTGGGCGAAGCTCATCTTCAGCGGGCCAAACGGCGACACGTACGATACCGCGAATCCGACCGAAGCGCGTGTCTGGTCGAAAGAGTAGGTGTCGCCGATCAGGCCGGCGTCCACGAAAGTGGACATGCGAATCGACTTGTCATTCGGCATACCGGGCACGGGAAACAGCAATTCCAGGTTGCCGACCAGCTTGCGCTGGCCCCCGGTGGGATCGCCGTTGATGTCCTTGGGGCCGATGTTGGCGGGGTAGAAACCGCGCACGGAAGTGGGGCCGCCCGTGTAGTAATTGCGGAAAAACGGCAGCGGCTTGTCGTCCAATCCACCGCCATAGCCGATTTCGGCGTTGATGTACGCGACGAATGTCTGCGTCAGCGGAATATATCGCTTGTGCTCGGCACTGAGCTTGTAGAAGCGCAGCGTGCCGCCGGGCAGGCCGGTTTCGAGGTAGGCCCGCGAGCTGGCGCCCTTGGTCGGATAGATCGCGCTGTCGCGCGTATCGCGGTTCCAGCCGAGGGTGCCGAGCACTGCCGTGTTGTTGGTGCCAAACGTATTTACGTAACTCGTGATCTGCAGCGGCGCGCCCTCGAAGGCGGTGATGGTCGTATCTTCGTAGCCACCGCCGATCGTTATGGAGTCGATGTCCGTGAACGGAATGCCGATCCGGGCCTGGGCGCCGGTAGTGGACGTTTCATACAAGCCCAGACCCAGTGCCGCCGGATTGGTCTTCCGGTGATAGATGTCGAATCCGCGGCTCACGCCGTCGACCGTCCAGTACGGCTGGGTAAACGACAGAGAATAAACCGTGTTGATCTTGCTCGAATTGATCTGCACGCCGATGTGGTTGCCCGAGCCGAATACGTTCTGCTGGGTGACGCCGCCGCTTAACACGACGCCCTCGCTGCCGAACCCGGCGCCGAACAGCACGCTGCCCGTCGGCTTTTCGACCACGTTGACATTGAGATCGACCTGGTCGGTCGTGCCCGGCACGCTCGGCGTCTCCACGCTCACGTCGGCGAAGTAGCCGAGACGGTCGACGCGCTGCTTCGAATTCTGGATCTTGCTCGCCGAGTACCAGCCGCCTTCGAGCTGGCGCATCTCGCGCCGGATGACTTCGTCGCGCGTGCGCGTGTTGCCGGTGACGTTGATGCGACGCACGTACACGCGGCGTCCGGGGTCGACGAAGAACGTGAAATTGACCCTGCGCTTGTCTTTGTCGAGTTCGGGCACCGCGTTCACGTTGGCGAACGCATAACCGTCGTTGCCGATGCGGTCGCTCAGCAGCTTGGTCGATTCGGTGAGCTTGCTGCGGGAAAATATGTCGCCGGATTTGATCTTGATGAGTTCGCGCGCCTCGGACTCGGGAATCAGCGTTTCGCCCGCGAGCTTGACGTCGGCCACGGTGTACTGCACGCCTTCCGAGACGCCGACCGTGATGTAGACGTCTTTCTTGTCGGGCGTGATCGAGATCTGCGTCGAATCGACGTTAAACTCGAGATAACCGCGGTCGAGATAATACGAGCGCAGGGTTTCCAGGTCGGCGGCGAGCTTCTGCTTCGAATATTGGTCGTCCTTGCTGAACCAGGTCAGCAGGCCGGGGGTGCGCAGCTTGAACTGCCCGAGCAGCTCCTTTTCCGGGAACACCTTGTTGCCGATGATGCTGATCTGGCGGATTTTGGCGACCTCGCCTTCGACTATGTCAAAGCGCACCGCCACCCGGTTGCGCTCGAGCGGCGTCGCGGTCGTCGTGATCTGCGCGGAATACTTGCCGCGGCTGATGTACTGGCGCTTTAATTCCTGCTCCGACTTGTCGAGCAGGCTGCGGTCGAAGATGCGCCCATCGGCAAGGCCAATCGAACGCAAACCCTTCAGGAGGTCTTCCTTGCTGAATTCCTTCGCGCCGACAATGTCGATTTGCGCGACGGACGGGCGCTCCTGCACGTTGACGATCAGAACGCCGTTGTCGACTTCCAGGCTGACGTCCCTGAAAAAACCCGTCGCGTAAAGCGAACGAATCGCCTGGGCCGCCTTATCGTCGGTCATCGTCTCGCCGACTTTGACCGGCATGTACGAAAATATGGTGCCCGCTTCCGTGCGCTGGATGCCCTCAATGCGGATGTCCTTGACCACAAACGGCTCGAACGCATGGGCGCTGAACGTCACCGCGGCTGCGACGAGAAGCAAAATCTGTGGGTAAAAGCGCATCTTGTTTTAACCGTTTACGAGCCGGCTGATATCGTTATAAAGCGCAAATGCCATGAGCAAAAACAGCAATCCCATCCCGATGTTCTGGCCAATCTCCATCACCTTGGTAGAAACGGGACTTCCCTTAACAATTTCAAGCATATAATACATTAAATGACCGCCATCCAATAAGGGGATGGGCAATAAATTGAGCACGCCCAGACTGATGCTGATCAGGGCGATGAAGGCGAGATAGGAAATCCAGCCGGTTTGTGCCGACTGGCCTGCATAGTCGGCGATCGTAATCGGACCGCTCAGGTTCTTCAGCGATACTTCGCCGACGATCATTTTGCCGAGCATGCGCAGGCTGAAGAGCGACGTGTCCCACGTGCGCTCGAGCGCTTTGCCGATGCTCGTCCACGGCGAGTAGCGCACTTCCACCATATAACGCTGCATGGCCGCGGGATCGACCTTCACCGCGACGCCGATGCGGCCGATGCGAGTGGAGTTTTCGACGACCGCGTCCGGCTTGATGCGGAAAGTCTTGCGCGTGTCGCCGCGTTTTATTTCAAGTTCGAGCTCACGCTCCGGGCTCGCGGCGATGGCAGCGACGACCTGATCCCAGCGCTTTACCGGCATGCCGTCGATGGCGAGCACCTCATCGCCCACCATGAAGCCTGCGCGTTCGGCCGCTCCGCCCGCGACCACTCGTCCGATCACCGGCGCCAGCGGCGGTTGCGGCCGCGCAAATCCGAGCGTGCGCAGAAAGTCGCCGTCGAGATCGGCGGGCTTCAATCCCGGACATATCGAGCCGCCGAAAGTGAATCTCGGCGCGCTCGTTCTGGACTTCGATCGCCACCGTTGCGCGATCGACCGCGTGCTTGAGCAATACCCAGCGCGCGTCCTGCCACGTGGCGACTGCATCGCCGCCGACTTTAACGATGACTTCGCCGGGCTCGAATTGCGCCTGCGCCGCCGCTGAAGCCGGCGCTACTCCGCCGATGACCGGCTTCAAGCCCGGCACGCCGTGCATGAAAATCAGCCAATAGACGAAGATCGCCAGCAGAAAATTGGCGAGCGGCCCGGCCACGACGATCAGAAAGCGTCGCCACACCGACTGGCGGTTGAACGCGCGCGGCAAATCCTCCGGCGCAACCTCGCCTTCCCGCTCGTCGAGCATCTTCACGTAGCCGCCGAGCGGAAACACTGCGAGCGCCCATTCGGTCTGGTCTCGCCCCAGGCGGCGGCTGGCGAGGATGCGGCCAAAACCGACTGAAAAGCGCAGAACCTTCACGTTGCACATCCGCGCCGCCAGGTAGTGGCCGAATTCGTGAACGACCACCAGCGAGCCTAATGCGACGACAAAGGCGATTATCGTGTTCAGAAGGCTCATCATGAGCAAGGCTTCAGGCGGGCAGGCGCGAGGTCGCCGGCGCGACACCCGCCGCGTGGCGGGCCAGCCACGCCTGCGCGCATTCGCGCGCGGCCAGGTCGGCGGCAAACACGTCCGCGATCCCATCGAGCGGCCCATTGCTGACGGTCGCCAGCGCATGCTCGATCAGCGCCGGGATCCGGTCGAATCTGAGCTGCGACGCGAGAAACGCGCTGACCGCGACTTCGTTGGCGGCGTTCAACACCGTAGGCGCGCTGCCGCCCGTGCGCAAGGCTGCGCGCGCGAGCTCGAGGCACGGAAACCGCGCGCTGTCGGGCTCCTCGAAGTTCAACTGGCTCAACGCCGCAAGATCAAGTCCCTCGACGCCGGCCTCGATGCGGTCCGGATAGCCGAGCGCAAATGCGATCGGCGTGCGCATGTCGGGATTTCCGAGCTGCGCGAGCAACGAGCCGTCGACGTACTCGACCAGCGAATGAATCACGCTCTCCGGATGGATGACGACCTTGATCACGCTTTCAGCGGCGTTGAACAGCCAGCTCGCTTCGATGATTTCCAGCCCCTTGTTCATCATGGTGGCCGAATCGACCGAAATCTTGCGCCCCATCACCCAGTTCGGATGCGCGCATGCCTGATCGGGCGTCACGTCGTGGCAGGCGCTCGCGCGGGACGTTGAGGAAAGGCCCGCCGGAAGCCGTCAGCACGATACGGCGCACGCCGGAAGCCGCAAGATCGCCGGCAAACGTGCGCGGCAACGCCTGGAATACCGCGTTGTGCTCGCTGTCGATCGGCAGCAGGGTCGCGCCATGCGCGCGCACCGCCTGCATGAATACGGGACCTGCCGTGACCAGCGCTTCTTTGTTCGCGAGCAAAACCCGCTTGCCCGCCTTCACCGCCGCGAAGCTCGCGCGCAGGCCGGCGATGCCGACGATGGCGGCCATCACCGTATCGACCTCGGGCAAGCTTGAAATCTCCTCGAGTGCATGCTCGCCATGCAACACCGTGGTCGCGCTGCCGTGGGCGGCGAGCCGGCCCTGCAGCGTTTCCGCGTCGCGTGCGCTGCCGATGACGGCATACAGCGGCTTGAAGTCGACGCATTGCCGGTACAGGAGATCGACTTGCCGGTGGGCCGCGAGCGCGACGACGTTGAAAGCGGTCGCGATGGCGCGCCACGACGTCGAGCGTGTTGACGCCCACGCTGCCGGTCGAGCCGAGGATTGCGAGTTGCCGCGAGGTGCTCATATGAAAATCAGCGCGGCGAGCGGCAACGCCGCCATGACGCCGTCGATGCGGTCGAGCAAGCCGCCGTGACCGGGCAGAATGGCGCCGCTGTCCTTGACGCCGGCGCTGCGCTTCATCCATGACTCGAAAAGATCGCCGACTACGCTGAATACCGTCATGCTTAAAAATGCGGCGACCAGAAATCCGCCATCACGCCCCAAAATTTGCGCCAGATTCAGAGCCAGAGCATACACCGCGACCGTCGCCAGCGCACCGGTCACGCCCTCCCACGTTTTGCCGGGACTGATCGCCGGTGCGAGCTTGTGGCGCCCGAACGTGCGGCCGAATACATAGGCTGCGGTGTCGGCGATCCATACCACGGCGAGCAGCAACAAGAGCAGCAGTGGAGTGCGCTGCAGCTGCGCGAACGCGAGCCAGGTTGGCACCAATACGACAACGGCGCAAATGCCGAGCCACCAGCGATTTCGCACGACGATTTTTAGCCACAGCCAGCACGGCGCCACGATGAGCCAGAACGCGACGCTCAATCCGAGAATGATGCGGGCGCACGCGCTTTCCGGGGTCGTCGCAACTGCCATCAGCAGGCCGATCGCGGCCGTCAGCACCAGCATGAGCGCCGCCTCGCCCGCGCGGCCAAAAGCCGCCAGCCGGGACCACTCGTGCGCGGCGATCCACACCGGTATCAACAGCAGAAGTTGCCACCAGAACCCCGGCAGCAGGAACATTGCCCCAAGCAGCAGCGGTATCAGCACCGCCGCAGTGATCAGCCGCTGCTTTAACATCAGTGGTCAGTCGCGAGTGCGTCAGCGCCCATCGACGGCGCGGCGCAGCGACGGCTCGGCGGCGTCTTCGCGCAGTTGCTCGCTGGTGCGCCCGAACCGCCGCTCGCGCTGTTGATACGACGTGATGGCGGCGTCGAACGCCGCGGTGTCGAAGTCCGGCCACAAGGTGTCGGTAAAGTACATTTCGGTATACGCGAGCTGCCACAGCAGAAAATTGCTGATGCGCTGCTCGCCGCCGGTGCGGACGAAAAGATCGGGCTCGGGCGCATAGGCGAGCGACAGGTACGGCAGCAGGTCGGTCTCCTCGAAGCCGGCGGCAAGCTGCGGCTTGTCGCCGAGCATGCGCTTGACTGCCTGCATGATGTCCCAGCGCCCGCCGTAATTGGCCGCGACCGTGAGCGTCAGGCGGCGGTTGTCGGCGGTCAGCTTTTCCGCGTCGGCCACGAGCTGGCGCAGCGGCCGCTCGAAACGCGACAGATCGCCGATCACCTTGAAGCGCACGCCGTTCTCGTGCAGCTTGGCGACTTCCTGCTCGAGCGCCGAGATGAACAACTGCATGAGAAACGAGACTTCCTCCGCGGGACGCCGCCAGTTCTCGCTGCTGAAGGCGAACAGGGTCAGGTATTCGACGCCGTTTTCGGCGCATGCGCGCACCGTGCTGCGCACGTTCTCGACGCCGCGCCGGTGGCCGGCGATGCGCGGCAGATAGCGTTGCTTCGCCCAGCGCCCGTTGCCGTCCATGATGATGGCGATGTGGCGGGGCATCGCGGCGGCAGCCGGAATACCGAGGGTGGTGGAATCGGGAGTGGACACGACGCGCGCGCTTATACGGCGATCAGATCGGCTTCTTTGGCAGCCAGCAGCTTGTCGATTTCCGCGATGTGGCGGTCGGTCAGTTTCTGCACGTCGTCCTGCGCGCGACGCTCTTCGTCTTCGGCGACTTTCTTCTGCTTGAGCAGGTCCTTCAGGTGATTGTTCGCGTCGCGCCGGATATTGCGCACGGCGACGCGCGCGCCCTCGCCTTCCTTGTGCACGACCTTGATCAGGTCTTTGCGCCGCTCTTCGGTCAGTGCCGGCATCGGCACGCGCACGGTCTCGCCCATGGTGGCGGGATTGAGCCCCAGGTCCGAATCGCGGATCGCCTTGTCGATCGCCGATACCATTTTCTTTTCCCACGGGGTGACCGCGAGTGTTCGCGCGTCGAGCAACGTCACATTGGCCACGCCGTTGATCGGCGTCGGCGTGCCGTAATAATCGACCATCACGTGGTCGAGAAGGCCCGTATGCGCGCGACCCGTGCGAATTTTCCCGAGATCGTTCTTCAACGTCTCGAGCGTTTTTTTCATTTTTTCTTCGGCGGATTTCTTGATGTCAGCGATCATGGGAGCTCCCCGCTAGCAATGCACGAGCGTGCCTTCGTCCTGGCCCAGCACCACGCGCTTGAACGCGCCGGGCTTGAATATGCTGAAAACATTGATCGGCAGTTTCTGGTCGCGGCACAGGGTCAGCGCCGTGGCGTCCATCACTTTGAGGTTCTTGATGATTGCCTCGTCGAACGTAAGACTCTTGTAGCGCATCGCGTCGGCGTGGGTTTTCGGGTCTTCGGTGTAAACGCCGTCGACCTTGGTCGCCTTCAACACGAGGCTCACGTTCATCTCCATGCCGCGCAGCGCAGCCGCCGTGTCGGTGGTGAAGAACGGATTGCCGGTGCCGGCCGCGAAAATAACGACCTTGCCTTCTTCGAGATAGCGCATCGCCTTGCCGCGAATGTACGGCTCGACGACCTGCTCGATGTTGAGCGCGGACTGCACGCGGCTGACGAGGTTCATGTGCCGCATCGCATCCTGCAGCGCCAGCGCGTTCATGACCGTCGCCAGCATGCCCATGTAGTCGGCAGTCGCGCGGTCCATGCCCGCCGCGGCCGGCGCCATGCCGCGGAAAATATTGCCGCCGCCGATCACCACCGCGACCTCTACGCCGAGCGCAACTACATCGGCGATCTCGGAAATGATGCGCTCGATGGTCGGGCGGTTGATGCCGTAGCTGTCGTCGCCCATCAGCGCTTCGCCGCTGAGCTTGAGCAATATCCGTTTATGCGCAGGTTGGTCGGCCATGGCGTCAGCTGGACTGGGCGCCCCCGGCGGCCCGCTTGGCCTGCGCCTGAACCTCCGCGACGAAATCGTCTTTGCGCTTTTCCAGCCCTTCGCCGACGACGTACAGCTTGAATGCATGTACCGTCGCGTTCTTCCCCTTGAGCAGCTGCTCGACGGTCTGCTTGTCGTCTTTGACGAACGGCTGTCCGAGCAAAGTCACTTCTTTCAGGAATTTCGCCACGCTGCCTTCGACCATTTTTTCGACGATGTTCGCCGGCTTGCCGGATTCCGCCGCCTTGGCCGCCGCGATGTCGCGCTCGCGCTTGATGAGCTCGGCAGGAATCTCCGCTTTCGACAAGGCCACCGGTTTGATCGCCGCGATGTGCATCGCGATGTCTTTCGCGAGCGCTTCGTCACCGCCTGCCACATCGATCAGCACGCCGACCTTGGCGCCGCCGTGTATGTAGGTGGCGAGCTTGCCGGTCGCCGCGATGCGCGCAAACCGGCGCAGCGAAACGTTCTCGCCGATCTTGCCGACGAGTGCCGTCCGCGCTGCTTCGACCGTTTTGCCGTCGAGCTGCAGCGCCGACAACGCCGCGACGTCCGCGGGATTGGCAGTTGCCACGAGTTTCGCAGCGTTGCCTGCGAACGCGAGGAAGTCCTCGTTCTTCGCGACGAAATCGGTTTCGCAATTGACTTCGAGCAGCGCGCCCGTCTTGCCGTCAGGTGCGACGTACGCTGCGACTATGCCTTCCGCAGCAACGCGCGACGAGGCTTTGCTCGCTTTGTTGCCAAGCTTGATGCGCAGAATTTCTTCGGCTTTGGCGAGATCGCCGTTGGCTTCGGTAAGCGCTTTCTTGCATTCCATCATGGGCGCGTCGGTCTTGTCGCGCAATTCCCTGACCATGCCCGCGGTTATTTCCGCCATTTCAACTCCAGATTCAAAAACTGTCCGTAATCCGCGGCCGTTGCGCTGCTGCGCCGTTCTGCGCAGCGAGACAACCCGACCGCCCGCATCGTTACTTTAAAAAAAGGGGGCGTTAGCCCCCTTTTTTTGGATGGCGTCCGTTATTTCGTTGGCGCGCCATCCTCGACTTCGACGAATTCCTCGTCGCCGCCGATGATTTCCTGCACGACCTGATTGCGCCCTTCGAGCACCGCGTCGGCGACACCGCGCGCGTAGAGCCTGATCGCGCGGCTGGAATCGTCGTTGCCCGGAATCACGTAATCGACGCCTTCCGGATTGTGGTTCGTGTCGACCACCGCGATGATCGGTATGCCGAGCTTCTTCGCTTCGGCGACGGCGCCTTTATGGTAGCCGACGTCGATCACGAACAGCGCATCGGGCAGGCCGTTCATGTCCTTGATGCCGCCCAGGCTGCGCTCGAGCTTGACGATCTCGCGCTGGTAGTTGAGCGCCTCTTTCTTGACCAGCTTCTCGAACGTGCCGTCCTCGGCCATCGCCTCCATGTCTTTCAGGCGCTTGATCGAAGCTTTGACGGTCTTGTAATTGGTCAGCATGCCGCCCAGCCAGCGGTGATCGACGTAAGGCGCGCCGCAACGCTGCGCTTCTTCCTTGACGATTTCACGCGCCTGGCGCTTGGTGCCGACAAACATGATGATGCCTTTGTTGGCGGTCATCTGGCGCACGAACTTCAGCGCGTCCTGGTAGAGCGCGAGCGTCTTTTCCAGGTTGATGATGTGAATTTTGTTGCGATGGCCGAAGATAAACGGGGCCATCTTGGGGTTCCAGTACCGGGTCTGGTGGCCGAAATGGACACCACACTCCAGCATTTCACGCATGCTAGTTGACATACAATCTCCAGTTAGGGTTAAGCCTCCACCCGCCCACGTACACTCGTTACCGAGCACCCTGACTACGGCGGATGTGCGATTTAAGCCTGAAAACCCCATAAATTCATGGGGAACTTGTTTCAGACCAGTCGATAATTATATCATCTTTAATTGTTTTTCCTCAACCGCTGACCGTCTCTGCCGACAGTTCTGCCCGCCTTCGCGCCGCCCTCGCCTGTTGCGTCGTTTGGAACGGGCTCAAAACTGGACTAGAATCCGCCTCCTTTTGATTTGATTGCATAAACGTCCGTGTATAGTCGCGCCTCCGCCATGACCGCCGCCCCCAAAACCGCCGAAGAAATCGCCAAGATGCGCGTCGCGGGCCAGCTCGCGTCCGAAGTCCTCGATTTCATCACGCCGCTCGTCAAGCCCGGCATGACGACGAACGAAATCGACCGCCTGTGCCACGACTACATGGTCGAGGTGCAAAAAACGGTGCCCGCGCCGCTCAATTACGCGCCGCCCGGTTACCAGCCTTATCCCAAATCGATCTGCACGTCGGTGAACCACGTCGTGTGCCACGGCGTGCCCGGCGACAAAAAGCTCAAACCCGGCGACATCGTGAACATCGACGTCACGGTCATCAAGGACGGCTATCACGGCGATACGAGCCGCATGTTTTTTGTCGGCGAGCCGTCCGTGCAGGCGCGCCGGCTGTGCGACATCACGTACGAGTGCATGTGGCGCGGCATCGCGGAAGTCCGCGCGGGCGCCCGCTTGGGCGACATCGGACATACGATACAAACCTGCGCCGAAGCGTACGGCTTCAGCGTGGTGCGCGAATTTTGCGGCCACGGCATCGGCCGCAAGTTTCACGAAGAACCGCAGGTGCTGCATTACGGGCGCCCCGGCACCGGCATGCAGCTCGCCGCGGGCATGACGTTTACGATCGAGCCGATGATCAACGCCGGCCGCGCCGGCATCCGCCAGCTGGCGGACGGCTGGACGATAGTGACCAAGGACCACAGCCTGTCGGCGCAGTGGGAACATACCGTGCTGGTGACGCCCGGCGGTTACGAAGTGCTGACCGTCTCCGCCGCCAGTCCGCCGCCCCCGGCTTTCGCTGCCGCAATTAATGCCTAACACGCCGCAGCTGCCGCCCGCGTCTGCCGCTCCGGTGGAATCGACGGGCGCGCGGTTGAAACGGCGGCTGGCGGACAGCCGCGCGACGCTGCGCCAACGTTATCTCGACCATCCTTCGGCGCCTGCGCTGCTGCGCGAGCATTGCAAGCTCGTCGACAACACGCTCAAAACCGGTTGGCAGCACATTGCAATGCCGGCCGATGCCACGCTGGTCGCAGTTGGCGGCTATGGCCGCGGCCAGCTTTTCCCCTATTCCGATATCGATCTGCTGATCCTGCTGCCGCAGGCGGCCGATGCCGCGCTGACCGAGAAGCTCGAGCAGTTCATCAGCCTGCTGTGGGACATCGGCCTCGATGTCGGACACAGCGTGCGCACGGTGGCCGAATGCGTTGAGCTCGCGGCGCAGGATGTGACCGTCCAGACGAGCCTGCTCGAAGCGCGCCTGATCGTCGGTGAGCGCAAGCTCTTCCGCCAGTTCGAGCGCGAATTCCAGCGCAAGCTCGATGCCGAGCAATTCACCAAAGCCAAGCGCCTCGAGCAGGAACAGCGCCACGTGCGTTACCACGACACGAACCTCGAACCCAACATCAAGGAAACCGCCGGGGGACTGCGCGACCTGCAGACGATTCTATGGATCAGCAAAGCCGCCGGCATCGGCACGCGCTGGTCGGATCTCGTGAAGGGCGAAATCATCACGCGGCGCGAGGCTTCGCTGTTGCGCAAGCACGAAGCCTTCCTGCAGAATCTGCGCATCCGCCTGCATTACCTCGCGCGACGGCGCGAGGAACGCCTGGTATTCGACGTGCAGACCGCGCTCGCGACCCAGATGGGCCTGCGCGACACCGCGCACCGCCGCGCGAGCGAGCACTTGATGCAGCGCTTTTACCGCACGGCAATCGAGATCAGCCAGTTGAACACGATCGTGCTGCAAAACCTCGGCACGCTGATCTTCCCGCCGCGCAGCCGCGGCAGCGAAAAAATCAACGAGCGCTTTCACAGCCGCAACGAACTGCTCGAGGCCAACGACGAGGCGCTGTTCCGGCGCGAGCCCGGCGCGATGCTCGAAGCGTTCGTCATCCTGCAGCAGCGCCACGAATTGAAAGGCATGGCCGCCGGCACGCTGCGCTCGCTGTGGCGCGCGAGCACGCTGATCAATCCGGCGTTCCGGCGCGATCCGCGCAACCGCGAGCTGTTCATGCAGATCCTGCGCAGCCCGTCGCGCGTGGTGCGCGAATTAAGGCGCATGAACCGCTACGGCATCCTCGGCCGCTACATCCCCGCGTTCGGGCGCGTCGTCGGCCAGATGCAGCACGATCTCTACCACGTCTACACGGTCGACGAGCACATCCTCAATGTCGTGCGCAATCTGCGCCGCTTCGCGGTGCCGGAGCTCGCGCACGAATTTCCGCTCGCGAGCCGCCTGATGAGCGACTTCGAACGTCCGGAGCTGCTGTACCTGGCAGGGCTCTTTCACGACATCGCCAAGGGCCGCGGCGGCGATCATTCCGCGCTCGGGAAAGTCGACGCGCTCAGATTCTGCCGCGAACACGGCCTGTCGCGCGAGGACGCCGATCTCGTTGCATGGCTGGTCGAGAACCATCTCGTGATGTCGGCGACGGCGCAAAAGCAGGATCTTTCCGATCCGGACGTGATTTCCGCATTTGCGGCTCGGGTCGGCGACGCCCGCCATCTGGTGGCGCTCTATATCCTGACCGTCGCCGATATACGCGGCACCAGCCCCAAGGTCTGGAACGGCTGGAAGGCCAAGCTGCTGGAGGATCTTTTCCTGATGACGCGCCGGCGCCTGAGCGGCGACACCCGCTCGCTCGACAGCAGCCTGCAGCAGCGCCAGGACGCCGTGAAAGCGAAGCTGCGGCTCTACGCGATCAAGGACGAGGCGACGGAAAAACTCTGGTCGCAGCTCGACATCTCGTACTTCCTGCGCCACGACGCCGACGAAATCGCGTGGCACACGCGGCTCTTGAATTACCGGGTCGATACGCCGGTGCCGGTGGTCAAGGCGCGCCTGTCGCCGGCCGGCGAAGGCCTGCAGGTGATGATCTACGTGCGCGACCAGAAAGACCTCTTCGCGCGCATCTGCAGCTTTTTCGAGCGCATCAGCTATTCGATCGTCGACGCGAAAATCTACACGACGCGCCACGGCTATGCGCTCGACAGCTTCGCGATCCTCGATCCGACCAACAAAAAGCCGCAATACCGCGACTTGATCGGCTATATCGAATACGAGCTCGGCCAGCGCCTGACTCACCAGACGCCGCTCGAGCCGCCCGCGCAGGGGCGCTTGAGCCGCCAGCTCAAGCATTTTCCGATCACGCCCGAAGTCAGGATCACCGCCGACGAACGCGGCCTCTACAAAGTGCTCAACATCATCGCCGGCGACCGCCCGGGCCTGCTGTCGCGCGTGGGACGCTGCCTCGTCGAATACCAGATCAATCTTTACACGGCCAAGATCAACACGCTCGGCGACCGCGCCGAAGACGTGTTCCTGATCAACGGCCCGGCGTTGAGCGATCCGAAGAAAGTCATAAAACTCGAAAGCGATCTCGTCCGCGAGCTGCAGACCTGACGCGCGAATTCAGCCGTCCGCGACATCCTCGCCGGGAAACAGCACCTCGGTAAATCCGAAGCGGCTGAAGTCGCGGATCCGCATCGGGTACAAAACGCCGATCAAATGATCGTACTCGTGCTGCACCACTCGCGCGTGAAAGCCGTCGACCTCGCGCTTGAGCGGCTTGCCGTACTGATCGAAGCCTTCGTAGCGCAGATGCGTGAAGCGCGGGACGACGCCACGCATGCCGGGCACTGACAGGCAGCCTTCCCAATCTTCCGCAACGTCTTCCGTGAGCGCGGTCAACTTCGGATTGATCAAAATGGTCTGCGGCACCGCTTCGGCATCCGGATACCGCGGATTGTGGTCGATGCCGAAAATCACCACCTGCAGGCCGACGCCGATCTGCGGCGCCGCGAGGCCCGCGCCATCGAGCGCCGCCATCGTGTCCTGCATGTCCGTGAGCAATTCGCGCAATTCGGGCGTGTCGAACTTTGCCACCGGCTGCGCGCGCTGCAGCAGGCGCGGGTCGCCCATCCGCAAAACTTCTCTAACCGCCATTGTCGATAGCCACCTGTTCCAGTATCCGTTGCACTTTTGCCGCAGCCTGCTGCATGACGGCCGCGATGTCGTCCATCACGATGCCGTCACCGCTCGCGCCGCGCCCCGCCGCGCAGTTGACGACGATCGCCAGCGCGGCGTACGCGAGACCGATTTCTTTCGCCAGCACGGCCTCAGGCATGCCCGTCATGCCGACGACGTCGGCGCCGTCGCGTTCCAGCCGGTTGATTTCGGCCGCCGTCTCGAGCCGCGGGCCCTGCGTTGCAGCATAGACTCCGCCATCCACTATCGGTTCCCCCGCGCGCGCCGCTGCCTTGATGCAGGCCTTACGCAGTTCGGTCGAATAAGGCAGCGTGAAATCGATGTGGTGGACGCCGCGGTCGCCGAGCGTAAAAAAAGTCGCCGGCCGACCATGCGTGTAGTCGATGATCTGGTCGGGAACCATCAGCACGCCGGGCGCGAGATCGGCGCGGATGCCGCCGACGGTTGCGAGCGCGAGAACTTTTTTAACGCCGCACGCCTGCAACGCCCAGATATTGGCGCGGTAATTGACCTGGTGCGGCGGTATCGTGTGTCCATAGCCATGCCGCGCCAGGAACACGACCGGCTGCCCCGCCAGCGTGCCGAATGCCAGCGCGCTCGACGGCTCGCCGTAAGGGGTGCGCGCAACTTCGCGGCGCTCGAGCGCAAAGCCCGGAATATTCGCGAAGCCGCTGCCGCCGATGATAGCCAGCATGCGGGTCACGCCTCCTTCATCGCGTAAACCGCCGGCAGGTTGCGCCACGCACCCTTGACGTCCATGCCGAAGCCGAACACGTAGCGGTTGGGCAGCGTGACGCCGACGAAATCCGCCGCGACCGGCTTCTGCTTGCCGATGTCCTTGTCGGCGAACACCGCCGCATAGCATTGGCTGCGCGCCGCTGGCAAGCACGCGCCGCCGGATTTCCGCGAGCGTATGGCCCTCATCGAGGATGTCGTCGACGATCAGCACGACGCGGCCGGCGATTTTCGCGGCGGGAAAAGCTTTCCACTCGATGCGGCCGCCGACCGTGGCGTCGCCGTAGCGGGTCAGGTGTATGTAATCGACATCGAGCGGGAATTCGAGCAGCGGCAGCAATTGCCCGGTGAATACGACGGCACCGCTCATCACGCTCAGCACCAGCGGGTTCGCGGCGGCGAGCATCGTTGAGATTTCGGCGGCGACCCGCCGCACGGCGCGGCTGACCGCGTCGGCCGGACACACCAGATCGGCGGCGCGCAGAATGGCCTGCGCCTCGGCGCTTGCCAGCATCAACCTGGCTTTCGGCGCTTCACGGCGGCGCCCTGGCGGCGCAGTGTGGCGAGGTGACGCGCGAATTCACGCGCCACTTCCGGGTGCTTGAGCCCGTACGCGACGTTCGCCTTCAAATAACCGAGCTTGCTGCCGCAGTCGTAGCGCACGCCCGCGAACTGGTGCGCGAGTACGCGCTCTTCGCGCAACAGCGCGGCGATGCCGTCGGTGAGCTGAATTTCGCCGCCCGCGCCGGGCTTGATGGTTTGCAGGTGATGAAATATGCGCGGGCGACAGGATGTAGCGGCCGACGACGCCGAGCAGCGATGGCGCTTTTGCCGCGACGGGTTTTTCCACGATCGCCAGTACGGGATGCAGGTTGCCTTCGCGGCGGCCCGGCTTGACGATGCCGTACTGGCGCGTCTCCGCGCGCGCGATCTGCTGCACGCCCAGCAGCGAGCAGCGCTCGCGCCGATACACGTCGACCATCTGTTTCATCACCGGCGGCTTCGCGTCGATCAAGTCGTCGGCCAGCATCACGGCAAACGGCTGATCGCCGACCACCGGCTGCGCGCAGAGCACTGCATGGCCAAGGCCCAGCGCTTCCTGCTGGCGCACGTAGATGCATTTGACGTGGGGCGGCACCACGTCGCGCACCATCGCGAGCATCGCATGCTTGCCGCGCGACGTGAGCTCCGACTCGACTTCGAACGCCTTGTCGAAATGATCTTCGATCGCGCGCTTGCTGCGGCCGGTGATGAAGACGAGCTCGGTGATGCCGGCGGCCACCGCTTCCTCGACCGCGTACTGGATAAGCGGCTTGTCGACCACCGGCAACATTTCCTTGGGGCTCGCCTTGGTTGCCGGCAAAAAACGCGTGCCGAGGCCGGCCACCGGAAACACCGCTTTCGTAATTATGCTGTTCATGTCGCTCATATTCCCGTTTTGCTTTCCGTCACGATTCCAGCAGCTTCAGCAAGCCTGCCTCGTCCAGTATAGCAACCCCCAACTCGCGCGCCTTGTCGAGCTTGCTGCCGGCGTCCTCCCCGGCGACCACGAAATCGGTTTTCTTCGACACGCTGCCGCTGACCTTGCCGCCATGATCGCGTATTTTTTGCGCCGCCTCGTCGCGCTTGAGCGCGGGCAAGGTCCCCGTCAGCACAAAAGTTTTGCCGTAGCCGGGATTCGCGGTGTCCACTGCTTTGGCTGCGGTCTCCGCAAACGAGACCCCCGCGGCCAGCAATTGCTCGATGACCTCGCGATTGTGCGGCTCGGCGAAAAACCCGACGATGCTTTGCGCCACCACGGGACCCACATCGGGCACTTGCTGCAAGGCTTCCAGATCCGCCTGCATGATGCGGTCGAGATTGCCGAAATAACGCGCGAGGTCCTGCGCCGTGCTCTCGCCGACATTGCGGATACCCAGCGCATAAATGAACCGCGCAAGCGTCGTGCGTTTGCTATTTTCGATCGCGGCAACCAGATTGGCCGCCGATTTTTCGGCCATGCGCTCGAGCTCGGCGAGGCTCGCGATGCCGAGCTTGTAAAGATCGGCCGGTGTGCGCACGATGTTGCCGTTCACCAGCTGCTCGACGAGCTTTTCGCCCAGCCCCTCGATATCCATCGCCCGGCGACCGGCAAAATGCAGCAACGCCTCCCTGCGCTGCGCCGGGCAAAACAATCCCCCGGTACAGCGCGTGACCGCTTCGTCGGGCAGCCGCACCGCTGCCGATCCGCACTCCGGGCAATGCGTGGGCATCGTAAACGGGCGCGCATCGGCGGGACGGCGCTCGGCCACGACCGCCACGACTTCGGGAATTACGTCGCCGGCGCGGCGCACGATAACGGTGTCGCCTATCCACACGTCCTTGCGCCGCACTTCATCCTCGTTGTGCAGCGTCGCATTGGTTACGGTAACCCCGCCGACGAATACCGGCTGCAGGCGTGCCGTCGGCGTTAGCGCGCCGGTGCGTCCCACCTGCACATCGATATTGAGGACTATGGTCATTTCCTCCTGCGCGGGATACTTGTGCGCAACGGCCCACCGCGGCTCGCGCGTGCGAAAACCGAGTTGCTGCTGGGCCCTCAGACTGTTGACCTTATAGACGACTCCGTCGATGCCGAACGGCAGCTGGTCGCGTCGCTCGCCGATATCGCGGTGATACGCGACCAGGCCTTCGGCCCCCTGCACCACGCTGCGGTCTTTGCTAACGGGCACGCCGAATTTTTCCAGCGCGTCCAGCACCTCGCTGTGGCGTTCCGGTGCGGGCCATCCGGCAAATTCTCCCAGCCCGTATGCGAAGAACGACAGCGGGCGCTGCGCGGTCATGCCTGAATCGAGCTGGCGGATGGCGCCGGCGGCAGCGTTACGTGGATTCACAAAAGTTTTTCCGCCGGCCGCCAGTTGCCGCTCGTTCATGCGGTCGAAGTCGCTGCGGCGCATGTAGATTTCGCCGCGTATTTCGATGACCGTGGGCGCGGCGCCACGCAATTTCAGCGGCACGTGCCGGATGGTGCGCACGTTCTGGGTAACATCTTCGCCAACCTCGCCGTTGCCGCGGGTGGCCGCCTGCACGAGATGCCCGTCCTCGTAGCGCAGGTTGATGGCCAGGCCGTCGAATTTGAGCTCAGCAACATATTCGACCGGCGGCGCCTGCTCATCCAGGCCCAGTTCGCGCCGGACGTACGCATCGAATTTAATTGCGCCGGCGTCGCTGATGTCGGTTTCCGTGCGGATCGACAGCATAGGCAGCGCGTGCACCACCGGCTTGAGTTCCGCGAGCACGCCACCGCCAATGCGCTGCGTCGGCGACGCGGGCGACACGAGCTGCGGGTGCGCCGCTTCCAGCGCCTGCAACTCCTGAAACAGCCGGTCGTATTCCGCATCCGCAACGGTCGGCCGGTCGAGCACGTAATAGTCGTAATTGTACTGCTCGATTTTCGCGCGCAATGCTTCAGCGCGGGAGGTGATGGACTCCGGCAAGGCCATTTACGAAAACAAACGCAGCGCGCGCGCTCCCCCGGCCGCAATCTGGCCCGCTTCCATTTTCGCGAGTATGCCCGTCAGCTGGCGCCGGATTTTTTCGATCGCCTCGTCGGACAGCGGCGCCTTATTGTCGTCGACCAGCGTGCCGTCGAGAGTGGACGCAAAACTGCGCGCGGTCGCCAGCATCGCCTCGAAGGCCGCCAGCCCTTCCGCGACGCGCGGCACGTCGAGGAGGAAAGTCACGCCGCTGGTCGTAAGCGTGGTGATCTGCTCGGGCATAAAGGGCATCGGCTCGTGATTGTCCAGCGTATACACCGGCTGGCCGGCGTCGTTGCGCAGGTAAAAAACGCCGTCGCTCTCGAGCTTCATGCCGGCGGCTTGCGCGAGCGCCCGGATCTTCGTGCCGGAGAACGGGCCGCCATTGCGCGTCACCACATTGACGCCCACCGCGATATCGACATCCGCGCAGAAGCGGTCGAGCTGCACGGCCATCGCATGCGCGAGCCCGGCGTCCAGCGACTTGACCGCAATCGCGGCCTGCACTTCCGCCCATTTCTCCACGGCGGCGCGAAAAGTCGTCAGCTTTTCCTGCTCGATGCAGCCAGCACGGTTCGCCATCTGCACGGCAAAGCGCAGTTGCGCGTAGTCCTTGTTGCCGGTGCCGCCGGCCTGCCAGCCGCCGGCCGCTGCATCGTAGCCGGCCGCGAGCACGGGCTTGCCCCAGTTCGCGGCGAGCGCGTTCAATTGCGGGTGCAGCTCCGCAACCGGCGCGGGCTCGGCAAGCTCGATTTCGACGACGTAGTCGATGACCGGATCGATCGGCAATGCCGCCGACGGGCGCAGCGGTGCGGCGCGCGGCGCGCTCTCGGGAAGCGTGCCGCCATCCAGCCGCGGCTCGATACGCGCATCGGGCGCGGCCTCCGCGCCGGGTGATTTGGCGGGCATCAGCACGTCGTCATGCTCGTGATCGAACGCGAGCTCGGCGCGCCGCCTGAACTGGCGTTCCTGCCACCAGTTGAATGCCAGTACCCCGGCCACCACGCAGGCGCCGATGGCGATCAAAGCTGTCTGCAGATCGCTCATGGTTATGCGGGCGTGCCTACGCGGCTTCCTCGGCGAGCTTCATGGCCTCCTCGATATCGACTGCAACCACGCGCGACACGCCGGCCTCCTGCATGGTCACGCCGATCAGCTGGTTCGCGATCTCCATCGTAATCTTATTGTGGCTGATGAACAAAAACTGCGAATTGGCCGACATTTTCTTCACCAGGTCGCAAAACCGCTCGGTGTTGGTGTCGTCAAGCGGCGCGTCGACCTCGTCGAGCAGGCAGAACGGCGCGGGATTCAGCTGGAATAGCGCGAACACCAGCGACAGCGCCGTCAGCGCTTTCTCGCCGCCCGACAGGAGGTGGATCGAACTGTTTTTCTTGCCCGGCGGCTGCGCGATCACGTGCACGCCGGCATCGAGGATTTCCTCGCCCGTCAATTCGAGCTTGGCGCGGCCGCCGCCGAAGAGCGACGGGAACAGGCGCCCGAAATGGGTGTTGACCTCGTCGAACGTGTGCTGCAGCCGCTCGCGCGTCTCGCGGTCGATGCGCCGGATCGCGTCTTCGAGCGTGGTGAGTGCCTGGTTCAGGTCGAGCGATTGCGCGTCGAGATAATTCTTGCGCTGCTGCGAGGAATCGAGTTCCTCCAGCGCCGCCAGATTAACCGCGCCCAGCGCGCCGATTTCTCCGTTGAGGCGCGAAATGTCGGCCTGCCACGCGCCCGAGCGCTTGCCTTTTTCGAGCTGAGCCTCGAGCTCCTGCTCGTCGGCGCCGGCGTCGGCAAGTTGCTGCGCGAACTGCTCCTCGGTCAGGCGGGCTTCCTGCTCCTTTAGCCTGACCTCCCCGGTACGCTCGCGAATGGGCCCGAGGTTCTGCTCTATCGTGAGCCTCTCCTGCTCGGTTTCACGCAACGTCGTTTCGGTCGCTTCGAGTGCATCGCGCGCGGCTGCCAGCACCTGCTCCTTCTGCGCGCGCACGCCGATGATCTGCTCGAGCTCGGTGGTTAGCGGCGCCTCGTCGAGCAGTTCCAGCTCGTGCTGGTTCTGGGTTATGCCGGTTTTGACGGTACCAACGCTGTCGGCGATCAGTTTGCTCGCGTTTTCGACTTCGGCGATCTTGTTCGCGCACGTCTTCACGTGAAACGCGGATTCCTGCGCCGCGCGCTCGGCCTGCTGCACGAGCTGGCGCTGCTGTTCGAGCGCCGCCTCCGCCGCCTCGTAAGCGGCAACGATGCTCGCCTGCCGCGACTGAAATTCGATGCGCAAACCATCGAGCTGGACGACGTTGACCTGCGCCGCATCGTGCTGGGCGCGCTCGTGCCCGGACTGGGCGTTGATTTCCGCGAGCTCGGCGGCGATTTGCTCGCCGCGCTGGGTTACGCGCTGCGCCTGCTCCGAAAGACGCAGGATCGCGAGCTCGGATTCATGCAGCGATTGCTGCATCAACTCCGCCGCGAGCCGCAATTCGTTGAGCGTCGTCCTGCGCTGCTCGAACCGTGCTTCGGCGTCGGCGAGTTCGCCGCGCATCGTCGCGAGCCGCGAATGCTCGCCGGTATGCTGGGCGGTCAGCTGCTCGATCTCGCGCTGCCGCGACAGCACGCCGTGCAGTTCGGAATCCGGCGCGTGGAAACTCACGCTGTGCCGCGTGAACACGTGGCCGTCACCCGAGACCAGCAGCGCACCGGCCGGCAACCGTTCGCGCAACGCGAGACCCTCGTGACGGTCCTTGACGACGTAGACCTGGTCGAGCCAGTCGGCGAGCGCGCCGGCCGCGGCCGAATTCTTGCACCGCACGTAGGCCGCCAATGGCTCGAGCCCGAACGGTGCCGGCGTCACCGGCGTATCGCCCGCCGCCGTATAAACCGTCATCTTGCCTGGCGGCAAATCGCCGAGCCACGGCGCCGCCTGCCCCAGATTGTCCAGCCCAATCGCATTCAAGCGCTCGCGCAGCACGGCTTCGAGGCCGTCTTCCCAGCCCGCTTCGATTTCGATGTCCTGCCACAGACGCCGCGCCGAATTCAGGTCGTGCGTCGCCAGCCAGCCCTGCATCGTTTCGCTGCGCGCGATGCGATCCTGTAATTGCGTGAGCGCTTCGATGCGGGCGTCGAGCGCGGTGACCTGCTGGGCTGCCGCATCCACGGTGTCGCCCTGCTCACGCAACGCCTGCTCGAGCCGCGGCAGCGACGTCTCTTCGGCGTCGAGCGCCGCGCGCTTGTCGCGGTGCTGCGCTTCGAGCGCAACGAGCTCGGCGCGCAAGCGTTCCAGTTCGTCGCTGTCGGGCGGCGTCAACGCAGCCTGCTCTTCGCGCAACCGCTGCTCGCGCTGGGCGAACTGAGCGAGGATTTTCAGCGCATGCTCGCTGCGCGTCTGCTCGAGCTGCAGCGCCTGTACGTTGCCTGCAATCTCCTGCTGGAGCTGATCGCGCGCATCCTGGCTCGCGCGGAACTCCTGCTCCGACACCGGCAGTTGCGAAACCGCCTCCGCCGCCGCGATCCGGCAAGCTTCGGCTTGGGCGCCGGCGCGCGCCGCTTCCTGCTGCCATTCGTCGCGGCTCGCGTGCTGCGTCTGCAACTGGGCTTCGCCCTGCTCGAGCTGGCTTTGCAGTGCGGCGAGCTGATTACTGATGCGCTGGCGGTTTTCGCGCACGTGCTGGAGCTGTTGCTGCACGCGCGAGAATTCAGCGTTCGTTTCGTACAGGCTGCCTTGGGCTGCGTGCACGGCGTCGCCCGCCATGTGGTGGCTGTCGCGCAACTCCTCGATGCGGCGCTCGGCCTCGCGCAGGCGCGCGGTTTCCGCTTCGAGCTCGACGCCGAGCTTCTCGATCTCGCGCGTGTAGCGTTCGCGCGCGCTCGTCGCCTCGCGCCGCTTCTGCAGCCACAGCAGGTTCTGCGCGAGGCGCAATTGTTCCTGCAGGCTGTGGTACTGGCGCGCCACTTCGGCCTGCTCGCGCAAGTGCTCGAGTTGCTTGTCGAGCTCGAGCCGGATATCTTCGACGCGCAGCAGGTTTTCCCGCGTGTCGCCCAGGCGCAATTCGGTCTCGCGCCGGCGGTCGCGGTATTTCGACACGCCCGCGGCCTCTTCGAGAAATATGCGCAGCTCTTCGGGTTTCGCCTCGATGATGCGCGAGATCATGCCCTGCTCGATAATCGCGTAGGCGCGCGCCCCCAGTCCCGTGCCGAGAAAAATGTCGGCCACGTCGCGCCGCCGCACGTGCAGGTTGTTGATGTAGTACGCGGACTCGCTGTCGCGCTCGAGCACGCGCTTGACCGAAATCTCGCCGTAGCCCGACCACTGTCCGCCCGCGCGGCCGAGGCTGTTGTCGAACACGAGTTCGACGCTTGCGCGGTTCACCGTCTGGCGGTTGCCCGAGCCGTTGAACAAAACATCCTGCATGGTCTCGCCGCGCAGATGCTTCGCCGACGATTCGCCAAGCACCCAGCGCACTGCATCGATGATGTTGGATTTACCGCAGCCGTTGGGGCCTACCACACCGACTAACTGGCCTGGCACGGGAATACTGGTGGGATCGACGAAAGACTTGAAGCCAGCGAGCTTGATTTCAGTGAGGCGCAATTTTTTCTATGCCAGGTGAGGTTATAATTCGGGCCGGAATAGCGCGCCATTTTAACTGAATTAATTCATCTGCCCTAATGCCCAGCAGCCCCAGCAAAGCGCTTGCCACGTTTGCGAATCCGCAGCTGCGCCGCGATTACCGGATTCACATGGAAATACCGGAGTTTACCTGCCTGTGTCCGCAAACCGGGCAACCGGATTTCGCAACGCTCTATCTCGATTACGTGCCGGACCGCAAATGCGTCGAGCTGAAAAGCCTCAAACTTTATATCTGGTCGTTCCGCAATGAAGGCGCTTTTCATGAAGCGGTGACCAACCGCATCCTCGATGATCTAGCCAAAGTGACCGCGCCGCGCTACATGCGGCTGACCGCGCGCTTCTACGTGCGCGGCGGCATCTTCACCACCGTGGTGGCGAGCGTGCAGAAGAAAGGCTGGCGCGCGCCCGCCTCGCTCAACCTCGATCCGCACGCGCTGCCGCCTTCGTCGAGTATCCGCTAGTCGCGCCCGCTGGCTGATGACCCAGCCGGTCCGACAGCAAGCCGGCGGCGACGATCATGCTGCCGCCTATCCATTCGCGCAGTTCGAGCACCTCGCCGGCAAGCAGCCACGCCGAGATTGCCGTTACGACCAGCTCAAACAGATAAATGACGATCGCGCGGTTGGCGCTGATGTGGGTGAGCCCGTACTGGACCGCGATGTTGACGGCGAATATTACGAGCGCGAGCAGCGCCAGCATCCAGGCCTGCGCCAGTGCCGGCGCCCAGATGTCGGCCACCGGCTGCACGGCCCATATACAACCGCCTCCCGCCACGACACCGCCGAAAAAAACCGCGAGCACTTTGAGCTCGATCGAGAGCTGAGCCGTTTTGCGTATCAGCACGTTCGACAGCGCGAACATGGTGCCGGCGGAGAGGCCGACCCATTCGGCGGGCGACCTCGGCACCGGCCAGCCCAGCTGCGGCTGCCACAACATCACGGCGCCGCCCGCGAGCGCGCACAGCATCAGCGCATACCCTGTGCCCGACAGGCGCTCGCCCAGCAACCACCGCGCGAACAATATCGTCCATATCGGCGACAGGTAGAAAAGAAGCACGACGCGCATCACGTCGCCATAGACGACAGCCATCGTGAAACCGACGTTGGCCCAGCCCGCAGCCAGCGCAATCGCCAGCAATACCCACGACAAGTGAATGCGCGGACGCAAGCAGACGAGACCCAGCACGAGGGCGCCCGCATAGGTCAGGGTCGTCGCGACGGCGCCGCCGACGCCCGCGTGCTCGAGCACGCGGTATGGATACCAGATGACGCCCCAGACGGTCGCCCCGGTGAGCAGCGCCGTGACCGGGATCATTTTTGTGAACGGCACCGCAACACCTTTATAATCCGACCTTGAATAAATCCATGAACAGGGACGCGAAGTCCTTGCACAACCGCACTCAAAAGACGAAGCCTGGTTAAGATGAAACCCATTCCGCGGCACGCGCCTGGTAATCCCGATCGGTGCGCATGAATCCGAGCTTCGACCAGCTGCAAAGTTATCCGTTTCAGAAGCTTGCCGCCCTGACCGGCGCGGTCACGCCCCCTCCCGAACTCAAACGCATCAGCCTGCACATCGGCGAGCCCAAGCACCCGACGCCCGAGTTCATCAAGCGCGCGCTCACGGAAAATCTGGGCGGCCTCGCCAATTATCCGACCACGCTCGGCGCGCCCAGCCTGCGCATCGCCATCGCGGAATGGATGCGCCGCCGTTACGCCCTCACGGATATCAATGCGGAGACCCAGATCATACCGGTCAACGGCAGCCGCGAAGCGCTGTTTGCATTCGCGCAGACGGTCGTCGATCGCACGCGCGCGGCGCCCGTCGTCGTCGTGCCCAATCCGTTTTACCAGATATACGAAGGCGCCGCGTTGCTGGCCGGGGCGACGCCGCAATACCTGCACACACTGCCCGCCAACGGCTTTGCGCTCGATTTCGCGCAACTGCCCGAGGACGTGTGGCAGCGCACGCAGCTCGTTTACGTATGCTCGCCGGGCAATCCGACCGGCCGCGTCATGACGCTCGACGAGTGGCAGCGCCTGTTCGCGCTGTCGGACCGCTACGGTTTCGTGATCGCGGCGGACGAGTGCTATTCGGAAATTTATTTCGATGAGGCGCAACCGCCGCTGGGCGCGCTGCAGGCGGCCCAACAGTGCGGCCGCGCGGGATTTCCGCGGCTCGTGATGTTTTCCAGCCTCTCCAAGCGTTCCAATGTGCCGGGCATGCGCTCGGGCTTCGTCGCCGGCGATGCCGAAATCCTCAAGAAATTTCTGCTCTATCGCACCTACCAGGGTTGCGCGATGAGTCCGCCGATCCATGCCGCCAGCACCGCTGCGTGGCAGGACGAAGTTCACGTCGTCGAAAACCGCCGCCTCTACCGCGAGAAATTCACCGCGTTCACCGGGATCCTGGGCGAAGTCACCGAAGTCGGCATGCCCGATGCGGCGTTCTATGTGTGGCTCGACACGCTGCGCGATGACACTCAATTCACGCGCGAGTTGCTGGCCGAGCAGAATGTTTCGGTGCTGCCCGGCAGCTATCTCGCGCGCGAAGCGCGCGGCGTGAACCCGGGCGCCCAGTTCGTGCGCATCGCGCTGGTCGCTTCCACCGCCGAATGCACCGAGGCCGCGCAGCGCATCGCGGCATTCATGCGAAAACGTTAAATAAGTCACGGAAAAAAACCATGAACGAACTGCAAACCATCATCGAACAGGCGTGGGACCAGCGCGCGGACCTCAATCCCGGCACCGCGCCGGCCAAAATCGGCTCTGCGGTCAATGACGTGGTCGGAGCCCTTGATTCGGGAAAATTGCGGGTCGCGGAAAAAATCAACGGCGAGTGGATAGTCCACCAGTGGCTCAAGAAGGCGGTGCTGCTGTCCTTCCGCCTCGAGGACAACGTCGCGATGGCAGGTGCTGCCACCCAGTACTTCGACAAAGTCCCGAGCAAGTTCGCGCATTACTCGCGCGAGGATTTTGCGCGCGGCGGGTTTCGCGTGGTGCCACCGGCGATGGTGCGGCGCGGCGCCTACATAGCCAAAAACGCAGTGCTCATGCCGTCCTACGTCAACATCGGCGCGTATGTGGACGAAGGCACGATGGTCGACACCTGGGCGACGGTCGGCTCGTGCGCGCAGATCGGCAAGCACGTGCACCTGTCGGGCGGCGTCGGCATCGGCGGCGTGCTCGAGCCGCTGCAGGCCAACCCGACCATCATCGAGGACAATTGCTTCATTGGGGCGCGCTCCGAAATCGTCGAAGGCGTGATCGTCGAAACCGGTTCGGTGATCTCGATGGGCGTATTTATCGGCCAGAGCACGCGCATCTTCGACCGGGCGACGGGCACCGTCACTTATGGCCGCGTACCGTCAGGTTCGGTAGTCGTTTCAGGCACATTGCCGTCCAGCGACGGCAAATGTCAGCTTTATTGTGCCGTCATCGTCAAAAGGGTAGACGCCGGAACGCGTGCAAAAACCAGTATTAACGATTTATTGCGTGGGGATTGATTCAGAGAACGCTCGAATTATGCTTCCCAAGCCCTTCAAAAATTGGCAGAATAGTCACTTCATCCCCGGTGTAAAAATGACAAGGATGTAATGGGCTTACTTGACGACCTCAAGCAGCAGGCGGACTCGCTGCGCCAGAAGCAGCAGGTCACGCAAGCTGAACTTAATCAGAACCTGCTGCTCGCGCACTCCAAGTTGAAGGACGGCCTGCACTACCTGGTCGACCTTTTCAATTCGCTGAACGTGATCAAGCCAGTCGTCCCGCGCTTTTACTCACTCGAAGGCGGCAACACCCAGCTCGAAAATCTGATGCAGTGCGACTATAACTGCAACGGCCGCCGCCTGACGGTGGACCATCGCGACTACATCGAGGCCATCGTGCTGCGCTTTCGCTGCGTTGCCGATGGCAATATTACTCTCGAAAAGCAGTCCGACCCGATGGTCAATCGCCTGCGCGACCATTTGTGGACGCATGCGCTGAAGTTCGAGGTCACCGAGGTCCGCAACGAGCGCGGCTATGTGGAGCGCGGCATCTTCACGGTTAAGTGCGAAGTGCCGGTAACAATCACCATCAGCGGCGATCTCGAGAAAGCCCAGATCAAGATAGTCACCAAGAATCTCGAAAAGCTCGGCGAATATGTCTACATCTACGAGTTTGACGAATTCGGCAAGGACGTGCTCGAAGAGCTCGGCAAAGTAATCATCGCCAAGCCCAATGCATTTCGCACGACCGGCAAGCGCCAGCAGGCAATGGCGACGACGACGAACTCGCGCGTGCCGCGCGAAGCGGTCGTCGACGCGCTGGCCGCGAAGCGGGACCCGGGGAGCGAAGCAGACGGCGACGCGGGCAAGGGCCTCATGCACAACATCAAGTCGCTACTGAAGCGCTGACCGGAGACACCATGTTCCTCGACCCGTTATTCAAACTGATGGCCGAAAAGCAGGCTTCGGACATGTTTTTCACCGCCGGCGCGCCGATCCAGATCAAGATCAACGGCGTCGTGATGCCCGTCAACGCACAGAAGCTTGACCCGGCCGGCGTCAAGAAAATCTCGTACGAGGTGATGACCGAGGCGCAGATCGAGGAATACGAAAGAACGTTCGAGATGAATTTCGCGGTCGGCCGCTCCGACCTTGGCAGCTTCCGCCTCAATGTGTTCCGCCAGCGCGGCGCGGTCGCCCTGGTGGTTCGTTTCATCAAGCCGGACATCCCGACGGTAGAGGAGCTCAAGCTCCCCCCCATCGTCAAGGACCTCGTGATGGAGAAGCTCGGCATGATCCTGGTCGTCGGCTCGACCGGCTCGGGAAAATCGACGTCCATGGCGGCGATGATCGATTATCGCAACAGTACGCGCACCGGCCACATCCTGACGATCGAAGATCCGATGGAATTCGTCTACAAGCACAAGAAGTCGATCGTCAACCAGCGCGAAGTCGGCATGGACACGCGCTCGTATAACCAGGCGCTGATCAGCGCGATGCGCGAAGCGCCGGACCTGTTGATGATCGGCGAGATCCGCGACCAGCCGACGCTGCAAAGCGCGCTGCTGTTCGCGCAAACCGGCCACCTGTGCCTGTCGACGCTGCACGCGAACAACAGCTATCACGCATTGAACCGCATCATCAATTTTTTCCCGCGCGAGGCGCGCGAAGCGCTGCTCGCCGACCTCGCGATCAGTTTGAGATGCGTGTTGTCGCAGCGCCTGATACGTGCCAAGGGCGGCGGCCGCATTCCAGCGGTCGAAGTGCTGCTCAATACTGCGCACATTTCCGAACTGATCAAGAATGGCGCGATGGGCGAAATCAAGGACGCGATGGAACAGAGTCTTGCGCCCGGCAGCCAGACCTTCGAGCAGTCGCTGTTCAATCTGTATTCGACCGGCCAAATCACGCTCGAGAACGCGCTCGCCAATTCGGACTCGCCCACCAACCTGCACTGGCTGATCAACAATACCGGCAAGGTTGCGACGGAGCCCGCGCCCAGCCAGGAAGACCAGAAATCCAGTGCCCGCACGACCACGGGCCAAAGCGACGATTTGAGCAGCATCAAGCTTAATCTCGACATGGTCTAGCGCGCACGCGGCGCACGCCGCCCGCGATGCCGTCCGTCATCACCGTCCGCTCCCTAATCGAAACTGCCTGCGCGCGCCTCACGCGCGCGCGGCTCGCGTACGGTCACGGTATACCCACTGCATGGGATGAAGCCGCTTACTTCGTGCTCCACGCGCTGAAGCTGCCGCCCGATCGGTTGACCCCCTATCTCGAGCAGGCCGTCACGCCGCGTGTGGTTCGCCAGGTTACGGAACTCGTCGCCGTGCGCATAAGCAGGCGTGTGCCCGCCGCATATCTCACGCGCGAGGCCTGGCTGGGCGACGACCGGTTTTATGTCGACGAACGCGTGATCGTGCCGCGCTCGTTCATTGCCGAGCTCATACGTGAGCGTTTCGTGCCGTGGCTGCCGCCGCGGCTGCGCATACGCCGGGCTCTCGACCTGTGCACCGGTTCCGGCTGCCTCGCGATCGTGCTCGCCAAAACCTTCCGCAGCGCCACGGTCGATGCGGTGGACATCGAGCGCGGCGCGCTCGCCGTTGCGCGGCGTAACGTCGCGGACCACAAGCTGCAAGGCCGCGTGCGCGTGCTGCGATCAGATATGTTTGATGCGGTGCGCGGCGAGCACTACGATCTCATTATCGCGAATCCGCCGTACGTAAGCGCGGACACCATGCGCAAGCTCCCGCGCGAGTACCGCCACGAACCGGCCATCGCGCTCGCGAGCGGCCAAGACGGGCTTGACGCCGTGCGCGTGATATTGCGCGAGGCGGCTGCGCTGCTTACGGACAAGGGTCTGCTCGTTGTCGAAGTCGGGCACCATCGCCCGCGGGTGGAGCGCGCGTTCGCGCGCTATCCGTTCGTCTGGCCGCAGACCAGCGGCGGCAACGATTGCGTGTTTATGCTGAGCCGCGCCGACCTGCTGCGCGCGGGGGCGCCGGCGGAGCGTCCGGCGGCGCTGCGGGCGACTGCGCCGCGTCAAGCCAGTCGAGCAGCCGCCGCGTCTCGTCGGAAGTGAGCTCGTAATACTGGTTTCTTTTCACACGCGACGGCAGCTCGACCGGGCCGTAGCGCACGCGCATCAGCCGGCTGACGACGAAGCCCAGCTTTTCGAAGAGACGCCGCACGACACGATTGCGGCCTTCCTTCAGGATGACATGGCACCAGGTGTTGGCGCCCTCGCCGCCGCGAAGATCGGCGCGCTCGCAGCGCGCGACGCCGTCGTCGAGCTCGACTCCCTGCAGCAATTGCTGGACATGCTGCTCCTGCAGCTTGCCCATCACGCGCACCGCATATTCACGCTCGATTTCGAACCGCGGATGCATCATGCGATTGGCGAGCTCGCCCGACGTCGTGAACATGAGCAGGCCGCAGGTATTGAAATCGAGCCGGCCGATCGAGATCCACTTCGCACCTGACAGCGAGGGCAATCCCGCGAATACGCTGGGCCGCCCGCGCGGATCATCCCGGCTGGCGATCTCGCCTTCCGGCTTGTGGTAAAGGAGCACGCGCGGCAATCGCGACGTCGACTGCGCGCGCACGATGCGCCCCGCCACCTTGATCTGGTCGGCCGGCCCGACACGTGCGCCTATCGTGGCCACTTCGCCGTTGACCGTGACGCGGCCGCCGCTGATCAGCGTTTCCATGTCGCGGCGCGACCCCAGCCCCGATTGCGCGAGGACCTTCTGCAGTTTTTGCGTCGGCGCATCCGCATCGGCGGCCGGTCGGCCGCGCCCGCCCCGCGGCGCCTCCGATATCCGTCCGCCTCGCGGCGCCGTCGATGTCCGCCCGCCGTGTGGCGATCCCGGTGCGCGGCCGGGACGCTCGTTACGCGTTTTGCGCTCCGCTTTAGGAGGCCGGCTCACGGTGCGGCTTCGATCGCACGGCGCTCGATCACCGCTTGCGCGAGCGTGCCGCTGTCGACATGCTCGAGTTCGCCGCCGACCGGCAGGCCGCGCGCGATGCGCGTTACCTTGATGTCGCGAGCCAGCAGCAGCTCGGCGATATAGTGCGCGGTCGCCTCGCCTTCCATCGTAAAGTTCGTCGCGACTATCACTTCACCGACCACGCCGTCATCGGCGCGCTTGATCAGACGGTCGAGGTGTATGTCCTTGGGGCCGACGCCGTCGAGCGGCGAAAGCCTCCCCATCAGCACGAAGTAGAGCCCTTGGTAGCATTCGGCCTGCTCCATCATCAGCATGTCGGCGGGCGTCTCCACGACGCACAGCAGGCGCGCATCGCGCCGCGGCGAGCGGCACAAGCCGCAAATCTGCTCCTCGGTGAACGTGTTGCAGCGTTCGCAATGCTTGATGAGTTCGAGCGCGCGGCCGAGGGCAATGCCCAGGCGCGCGGCACCCGTGTGATCACGCTGCAGCATATGGAACGCCATGCGCTGCGCGGACTTCGGACCGACGCCGGGCAGGCAGCGCAACGCCTCGATCAGCTCTTCGAGGCTCGAGGGGTTTTTCATTGTCGAATGATGGGCGACGAGCGATAAGCCATGACCGGAATATGGCTTCCGGAATTTTCATTCATCATTTCGCGCTCATCATTCATCATTGATCTCAGAACGGCAGCTTCATACCCGGTGGCAAGCCCATGCCAGCCGTCATGCCGCCCATCTTTTCCTGGGTCGTCGCTTCGGCGCGGCGCACCGCGTCGTTCATCGCGGCCGCGATCAGGTCTTCGAGCATGTCCTTGTCATCCTTCAACAGGCTTTCGTCGATCACCACGCGCTTCACGTCGTGACGGCAGGTCATCGTCACTTTGACCATGCCCGCGCCCGACTGGCCTTCGACCTCGATGGTCGCCAGCTCTTCCTGCATCTTCTTCATGTTCTCCTGCATCTGCTGGGCTTGTTTCATGAGCCCTGCCAGGCCGCCTTTCATCATGACTGACTCCTCATTGCACGGGTTTGATGGTTGATGGCACGACGCGCGCGCCGAAATTTTCGATGAGATCGCGCACGAACGGGTCGCCGTCGATCGCCGCCGCCGCGGTATTCAACTTCTGCTCGTTGTCGCGGTCGCGGATTTCCGCGAGCGTATTGCCGCTGCTGGGGCCCACCGCAATTTCCAGCTTGAGCTTGGTGCCGAGATGCTGCTCGAGCGCAAGTTTCAGGCGATCCTGGTAGGCGCGGTCGTTCAGATGCCGCTGCGCATGCGGGACCCGCAGCTGGATATGACCGTCCTGCCACGCCACGAGTTCGCAATTGTGCGCGAGCATGCGCTCCATGCCGGCGAGCGGCAACCGGTTGATCAGCGCATTCCAGTCGCCGTCAAACTGCTTTTTTTTTAAATCGGCAGCCGGCGCCGCGGCGGCTGCGGGCGCAGCAGTCCTGACCGGCGCCGCCGTTGGTGTGCCGGTGCGCGCCACTGCCGCGGATGCCGGCATGAACGCGAGCATGCGCATCAACGTCATCGTGAATCCCGCGTAATCATCGGGTGCGAGACCCAGATCCTGGCGGCCGGTGACCGCGATCTGGTACAGCAACTGGATTTCCTCGGCGCCGAAGCCTTGCGCGAGCGCCATGAGCGCGCCATGGTCCGGATCGTCCGTCGCGATCGCCTGCGGCACGGTTTGCGCGAGCGCCACCCGATGCAGCAGCGTCGCCAAATCCTGCAGCGCTATCTCAAACGACAGGCTGTGCTCGGCCATGCGGTCGGCCACCGCGATCAGGCCCGGGCCGTCCTGTTGCTGGCAGCGCCGACAGAATGTCGCGCAGGTATTCCTGCTCGACGCTGCCGAGCATCGCGCGCACCGACTGGTGCTCGACGCGCCCGGCGCCGTGCGCGATCGCCTGGTCGAGCAGGCTCAAGCTGTCGCGCATGCTGCCGTGCGCGGCGCGCGCGAGCAGCGTCAACGCTTCGTCATCGCCGGCGACTTCTTCGAGCGCAAGGATTTTTTTGAGCTGCTCTTTGATTTGCGCCTGCGGAATCTGCTTCAGGTTGAACTGCAGGCAGCGCGACAGCACGGTCACCGGAATTTTCTGCGGATCGGTCGTCGCCAGGATGAACTTGACGTGGCCCGGCGGCTCCTCGAGCGTCTTCAGCATCGCGTTGAACGCGCTGCGCGACAGCATGTGCACTTCGTCGATGATGTACACCTTGAAGCGCGCGCTGGTTGGCGCATAAAGCGCGTTCTCGAGCAGGTCCCGCATGTTGTCGACCTGGGTATTCGACGCGGCATCGAGCTCGATCAGGTCGACGAAGCGGCCCGCGTCGATTTCGGTGCAGGCGGAGCACTTGCCGCAGGGCGTCGCCGTAATGCCAGTTTCACAGTTCAAGGCCTTGGCGATGATGCGCGCCAGTGTCGTTTTACCGACGCCGCGGGTGCCGGTAAACAGGTATGCGTGGTGCAGCCGCTGCTGGGTCAGCGCGTTCGTCAGCGCCTTGACGACGTGTTCCTGCCCGACCAGTTCGGTAAATGTCTTGGGGCGCCACTTGCGGGCGAGAGCCTGGCTCACGGGAAAATGGGCTCGACGTTGACTCTAGGAAATGGCGTTGCGCGCGTCATGCCAGGCACGCACCGGCGCTGGCGCTTTTAGAAATGGTATTGCAGGCGCACTTCGTTGTAATTGACGCCCTGGTTCGGCTCCTTGATGCCGGCATTGGAGAAATGCTGGTAGCGATAGCCGAGCTCATACTTGCCTTTATCGCCGAAGCGCACGCCGACGCCGACGTGATCGCCGAACTGGAAAGCGGTGCTGAACTGGCGCTGCGCATTGAGCGAAGTCGCGGACAGCAGATGCATGCCCACGCCGAGCTCCAGGTACGGCGAGATGGCCGAACGGGTCGTCTGCTGAAACCGCAGCACCGGCGTAAAACCGATGTCGAAGATGCTGCTATGCGTCTTTGCGATGCTGTTGTTGTCCCAATAGCCGAAATCCGACTCCCAGTAGCCGCCGAAATGCCAGTTGCCCATTTCGACCCATTTCTTGTTCCAGTCCCACTGGACACCAATGCGACCCATGTTCACGCTCACGTTCGACGAATCGGAGTGCCCATAGACGACCGACATGCCGTCGATTGCGTGCACAGCGGGGCTTACCACCAGAGCGGCCGCTGCTATCAGGTATCGGGTGGTTTTCATAAGTCCTTGGCAGTTCTGAGCAGTTTCACGTATGGCTATGATAACGCAAAAGAAAAAGGGTGGCGAGCCTGGTCCCCGGCACTTGCAGAGAATAGCTTTGGCTGCTTCCTTCCGGACCTGACCAGGTTCACTACCGTGCAATGCGGGGGGGCCCGCCATTGTTCGTTGCCGCACCTTGCAGCATGCAGCCTGGTTGCATTATGCCCGTAGTTGCGCGGGACGGCGAGCGTCGATTTATGCGGGCAAACAGATGATTGCGCCAAAAAGCGCGTGATACAATTTTTGTAGGACTTCACGGAATAAAACGGGCGTGGCCGCCTGCCGGCGAACCGCACCCTCTGCCCAAGACACGCGCGACTTGAATCGGCAGTTATTTGCAGGTCAATTGGAGGACGCATGGCGACCCAGACGATCGAATCGGTGTTGAACGAAACGCGGACCTTTGCGCCGGACGCGGCCTTCGTCAAGCAGGCCAACATCTCGGGCATGGACGCCTATAACAAGCTCTGCGCCGAGGCGGAACGCGACTTCACGGGTTTCTGGGCGCGGCTCGCCCGCGAAAACGTGCTGTGGCACAAGCCGTTCACCCAAACGCTCGACGAATCGAATGCACCGTTCTACAAGTGGTTCGCCGACGGCACCGTCAACGCGTCGTATAACTGCCTCGATCGCCATCTCAAGACCCAGGGCGACAAGGTCGCGATCATTTTCGAAGCCGACGACGGCAAAGTCACGAAGATCACCTATAAGGAGCTCCACCGCCGCGTCTGCATGATGGCGAACGGGCTCAAGAGCCTCAATATCAAAAAAGGCGACCGGGTTCTGATCTACATGCCGATGTCCGTCGAGGCCGTGGTGGCCATGCAGGCATGCGCGCGCATCGGCGCCATCCACTCGGTGGTGTTCGGCGGGTTTTCCGCCAAAAGCGTGCAGGAACGCATCATCGACGCCGGCGCCGTCGCCGTGCTGACCGCCGACGAGCAGATGCGCGGCGGCAAGCCGATCGCGCTCAAGGCCGCGGTCGACGAAGCGCTGTCGCTCGGCGGCTGCGACTCGATCAAGCACGTCGTCGTCTATAAGCGCACCGGCGGCCAGGTGAAATGGACCGCCCCGCGCGACGTATGGCTGCACGACCTCGTAGCCAAGCAGGCCGAAACCTGCGAGCCCGAGTGGGTCGAAGCCGACCATCCGTTGTTCATCCTCTATACCTCAGGCTCGACCGGCAAGCCCAAAGGCGTGCAGCACTCGACCGGTGGTTACCTGCTGCACGCGATTCTCACCATGAAATGGACGTTCGATTACAAAGCGAGCGACGTGTTCTGGTGCACGGCCGACGTCGGCTGGGTCACGGGCCATACCTACGTCTGCTACGGGCCGCTTGCGGTCGGCGCGACCGAGATCGTCTTCGAAGGCGTGCCCACCTATCCGGATTCGACCCGCTTCTGGCGCATGATCCAGGACCACAAAGTAAGCGTGTTCTACACCGCACCCACCGCGATCCGGTCGCTGATCAAGCTTGGCGCGGACCTGCCGAAAAAATTCGACCTCTCGTCGCTGCGCATTCTTGGCACCGTCGGCGAGCCGATCAATCCCGAAGCCTGGATGTGGTACCACGAAACGGTCGGCCAATCGCGCTGCCCGATCGTCGACACGTGGTGGCAGACGGAAACCGGCGGGCACATGATCACCCCGCTGCCCGGTGTCGTCAGCACCAAGCCGGGCTCCTGCACGCTGCCGCTGCCCGGCATCGCGGCGGCCATCGTCGACGAAGCGGGCCACGACGTGGAGAAAGGCAAAGGCGGCTTTCTCGTCATCAAGAAGCCGTGGCCATCGATGATACGCACGATCTGGGGCGACCCCGAACGGTTCAAGAAATCCTATTACCCGGCGGACTTCAACGGCAAATACTATCTTGCCGGCGACGGCGCGAACCGCGATCTTGACGGCTATTTCTGGATCATGGGCCGCATCGACGACGTGCTGAACGTGTCGGGACACCGGCTCGGCACGATGGAAATCGAATCCGCGCTGGTCGCCAACCCGCTGGTCGCCGAAGCCGCGGTCGTCGGCCGGCCGGACGACCTGACCGGCGAAGCGGTGGCGGCGTTCGTGGTACTGAAGCAGGCGCGCCCGACCGGCGAGGAAGCCCGAAAAATCGTCAAGCAGCTGCAGGACTGGGTCGGCAAGGAAATCGGCCCGATCGCGAAACCGAAAGACATCCGCTTCGGCGACAACCTGCCGAAAACACGCTCGGGGAAAATCATGCGCCGCCTGCTGCGCTCGATCGCGAAGGGCGAAGAAATCACGCAGGACGTTTCGACGCTCGAAAATCCCGCGATACTGCAGCAGCTGAGGGAACCGATCGCCTGAGCCGGGTTGCGCGGGTGAACCACGCCCGCCGCCTGCGCGCGCCGTCATGACCCGGCCCGGCATCCACGGACAGCGCCTGATCGCGGTTTTCCTGCTGGGCTGCCTGCTGCTCAACTATCCGCTGCTGTACCTGTTCAACGTCAGCCACCGGATATTCGGCATCCCGGTGCTCTACGTCTACACGTTTTCCGCGTGGGCCCTGCTGATCGCGTTGACCGCCGTCATCATCAGCCGCCATCCGGATTGAGCGGGTAGCGCATAAGCCAGGCTCCGCGCGCATAGCCCATGCTGACCGGTTCCGTAATCGTCCTGGCGTCGTTCGTTTACGTCGGCCTGCTGTTCGCGATCGCCTATTACGGCGACAAGCGCGCGGACGCCGGCCGCAGCATCATCGCCAATCCGTACATCTATACGCTGTCGCTCGCCGTCTACTGCACGTCGTGGACGTTTTACGGCAGCGTCGGGCGCGCGGCCACCAGCGGCATCGGCTTCCTGCCGATTTTTATCGGCCCCACGCTGATGGCGATGCTGTGGTGGTACGTGATGCTCAAGATGATCCGCATCAGCAAGGCCAATCGCATCACGTCGATTGCCGACTTCATCGCGTCGCGTTACGGCAAGAGCCAGCTGCTGGGCGGGCTGGTCACGATCATCGCGGTCATCGGGATCGTGCCCTACATCTCGCTGCAGTTGAAAGCGGTATCGAACAGCTTCTCGATCATATTGAAATATCCGGCCGTCGCGTCGGCCGACAGCCAGGCGACGATCCCGCTGCTCGCCGACAATACTTTCACCATTGCGCTTTTGCTCGCGGTCTTCACCATCCTGTTCGGGACCCGCCATCTCGACGCTTCCGAGCGCCACGAAGGGCTGGTGGCCGCGATCGCGTTCGAATCCATCGTCAAGCTGCTCGCGTTCATCGCCGTGGGCGTCTACGTCACCTACGGGCTGTACGACGGTTTCGCCGACATTTTTTCGAGCGCCGTCGAATATCCGCAATTGCGCAAGCTGCTCGAATTCGGCGGCTCGTCGGTCGACCACGTGTCATGGGCCTCGCTCACCTTCCTGTCGATGCTCGCCATCATGTTTCTGCCGCGCCAGTTCCAGGTCGCGGTCGTCGAAAACGTCGACGAAAGGCATCTGAAAAAAGCGGTCTGGCTGTTTCCTCTGTACCTGCTGGCGATCAATATTTTCGTATTGCCGATCGCGTTTGCCGGCCTCATGCACTTCCCGGCGGGCAACGTGGATGCGGACAGCTTCGTGCTCACCCTGCCGATCGCCCAGCAGCAATCGTTGCTGACGCTCACGGTGTTCATCGGCGGGCTCTCCGCGGCGACCGGCATGGTGATCGTCGAAACCATCGCGCTGTCGACGATGGTCTGCAACAACCTCGCGATGCCGTTGCTGCTGCGGCTGACGGTGCTGCACCTGCACGAGCGCGCCGATTTGTCGACGTTGATCGTCGGCATCCGCCGCGGCGCGATCGTCGGCGTGCTGATGCTGGGCTATGGCTATTTCCGGCTCGCGGGCGAAGCGTATGCGCTCGTCTCGATCGGTCTCATCTCGTTTGCCGCGGTTGCGCAATTCGCGCCCGCCATACTCGGCGGCATGTTCTGGAAGGGCGCGACGCGGCGCGGCGCAATCTGCGGCCTCGTCGCGGGCTTTGCCGTATGGGCTTACACGCTGCTCCTGCCGTCGTTCGCGAAGTCGGGCTGGCTGCCCATTTCGTTCGTGGAACAAGGCATGTTCGGCGTGAGCCTCCTTAAGCCGCTCGAGCTCTTCGGCCTCGCCGGCTTCGACGACATCACGCATTGCCTGTTCTGGAGCCTGCTCGCCAACATCGGCGCTTACATATCCATCTCACTGCTCACTACGCAGAGTGTTGCCGAGCAGGTCCAGGCGGCGCTGTTTGTCGACGCGCACATCGAGCCGCGGCGACCGCGCGCGGAATCGCTGCGCGGCGACGCGTCGGTGAACGAGCTCATCATGCTGCTCGGGCGCTTTCTCGGACAGCGCCGCGCGCGCGACGCATTCGCGGCATATGCGCTGAAGACCGGCGCGAAATCGGCCAAGGAGCTCAAGCCGGACGCCGATCTGATCCATTTCGCGGAAACGCTGCTGGCGGGCGCAATCGGCGCCGGTTCGGCGAACGTAGTGGTCGCATCCGTCGTGCAGGAAGAGCCGCTCGGCATCGACAAGGTCATGAACATCCTCGACGAAACTTCCCAGGCGCTCGCCTACAGCCGCCAGCTCGAGCAAAAATCGCGCGAGCTCGAAGTGGCGACGGCCGAACTGCGCTCGGCCAACCAGCGGCTGCAGGAACTCGACCGCCTCAAAGATGATTTCGTGTCGACGGTGACGCACGAATTGCGCACGCCGCTGACTTCGATCCGCGCGTTTTCCGAGATACTGCACGACAATCCCGCACTCGATCTCGCGCAACGCGCCAAGTTTCTCGGCATCATCACGCGCGAATCGGAGCGCCTGACGCGCCTCATCAACCAGGTGCTGGACCTCGCAAAAATCGAATCCGGCAACGCGAAATGGCATGCGGGTGAAATCAGCTTGCGCGAAGTCATCGAGGATGCGCTGTCCTCGACCAGCCAGCTGTTCTCGGACAAGGCCATTGCGCTCGAGCTCAAAGTTCCCGAGGACCTTCCGACCATCGTCGCCGACCGCGACCGCCTGATGCAGGTCATGCTGAACCTGCTGTCCAACGCGGCCAAATTCTGCGCCGACACCGGCGGCAGGATCACCGTGCGCTGCGCGCTGGTCGCCGACGGCCTGCGCGTCGACGTCACGGACAACGGCATCGGCATCAGCGCCGAAGACCAGCGCATGATATTCGAAAAATTCCGCCAGGTCGGCGATACCCTCACCCAAAAACCTCAGGGCACCGGTCTGGGCCTGCCGATCTGCCGCCAGATCATTCACCATTTTGGCGGCCGGCTGTGGGTCGACAGCGCACCCGGCAGCGGCGCGACGTTCTCGTTCGTGCTGCCGCGCGACTGCATCGCTGCGACGCCGGCGCCGTCCCGCAAATTCGGCACGTAGGCCGCAGCGAACGCCTCCGTCGACATGGCCGCGCGGATCCTGATCGTCGACGACGAGCCGAATATCGTGCTGTCGCTCGAGTTTCTGCTGCGCAAAGAGGGCTATGAAGTGGCGACCGCGCCGAACGGCGGCGAGGCGCTGCACCAGGCCGCCGCGTTCAAGCCGCATTTGATGGTGCTCGACGTAATGCTGCCGGTGCTCGACGGCTTCGAGGTATGCCGGCAATTGCGCGCCGATCCGGCCCAGGCGCAATTGAAAATACTGCTGCTGACGGCGCGCGGCCGCGCCGCCGAAGTCGAGCGCGGCGTGGCAGTCGGCGCGGATACGTATATGACCAAGCCGTTCGCGACCCGCGATCTCGTAACGAAAGTGCACCAACTGCTCGCTACCGGCACGGCGAGCTCTTCAGAGCGGTAAATAGTCGAGCAAATAGCCGCGGCCGTACTGCGTGCGCACACTGACGCCGGTGCGCTCGAGTTTCTTGCGCAGGCGATGCACGCAAACCTCGATGGCATTGAGGCTCACCTCGTGCCCGGCGCTGTATAGCTGTTCGACCAGTTGTTCCTTGCTCACGATGCGCCCGAAGCGCGCGAGCAGAATTTCGAGCACGCCGGTCTCCTGCGCCGACAGCGCAAGCGCCTTGCCGCCGACGGTCGCAATCCGCTGCACGGTATCGAAATTGAGCTCGCCGAAAGTGATCAGCGGCGCAGCGCTGCCCTGCCCGCGCCGCAACAGCGCGCGCACCCGCGCCTGCAGTTCATTGAGGCTGAATGGCTTGACCAGGTAGTCGTCCGCGCCAAGGTCGAGGCCGGTGACTTTTTCTTCGGACTGCTCGCGGCCCGACAGGATAAGGACGGGCAAAGTCGCGTTGTGCCGGCGCAGGCGCCGCAAGACTTCGAACCCGTCGAGCTTGGGCAGCCCGATATCGAGTATCAGCAGCCCGAAAATATCCTGCTTGAGCGCCTCGTCCGCCGCCGCCCCGTTGCTGACCCAGTCCACTGCGTAGCCGGATTGCGTGAGCGCGAACTGCAGCGCCTCGGCGAGCGCGGCATCGTCTTCGGTCAGCAGGATGCGCATCGGCGAAAGTATACCCGCCGTCCGCCGGAATGCGCGCCTGCGGAGAGATTGGCGAATGGTGGAGTCGCAAGCCTAGAAGGCTGTGTACAAGACGCAGGATGTGCAAATTGCAAAGCCGCCGCGAGCCGCGCACAATCCCGCGCTCTCCTTGAATTTCCGTCCGCCGCTTGGTCTATAGGACCGTAATGCTAAAATGCGCTCGTCGGAGAGATGGATGAGTGGTTTAAGTCGCACGCCTGGAAAGCGTGTGTACGTAGCAATACGTACCGTGGGTTCGAATCCCACTCTCTCCGCCAGAATATGCACTCCGCCAGCGTGCGTGGCGGCCTTCAGAAGAAGGGATGACATGCATCGAATAGTGTCGTATCGGCGGCCGAACTGGGATACGCAGCCCGACTACCTCTATCCGATGTATCGGTCCACCGTCAAACGCGCGCCGAGCAAGCCGCTCGTTCTGGCGCCGCAGACGCTCACCGAAGTGACCGGCCCCCTGTTCGGACGCGACGAGGTTCCGCCGGACGACAACGATCTCACACGCCAGCACGCCGCAGAGCCCATTGGCGAGCGAATGTACGTGAGTGGACGGGTGCTCGATGAAAATGGCCGCCCCGTCGCCAATACGCTTATCGAGATCTGGCAGGCAAACGCCGCGGGGCGCTATCGGCATGCAGTCGATAATCACGACGCGCCCCTTGATCCGAACTTCACCGGCTGCGGACGCGCGTTGACCGACGCGGACGGCCGCTACCAGTTCAAGACGATCAAGCCCGGCGCGTATCCGTGGCGCAATCACTACAATGCATGGCGCCCGGCGCACATTCATTTCTCCGTATTCGGCAGTGGACTTCCGCAGCGACTCGTCACTCAGATGTATTTTCCCGGCGACCCGCTGCTGCCGTACGATCCGATGCTGACGGGCATCCCGGACGAAAAAGCACGCGCCCGCCTCGTCGCCGACTTCGACTGGGAGCATACGGTGCCCGAGCATGCACTGGCTTATCGCTTTGACATCATCCTGCGGGGGCGGGACGCGACACCGCTGGAGAAATGAAATGAGTCTGCTGCTGACATCGTCACAAACCGTCGGGCCCTTCGTCGCCATCAGTTTTGACCAACACCTCGTGACCGACGTCGCTCCGGCGGGAGTCGCAGGCGAACGCTATGTCATACGCGGCCGCGTGCTCGACGGTGATGGCGCTCCGGTCACCGACGCGGTCGTCGAGACCTGGCAGGCCAACGCGCATGGCAAGTACGCGCATGCCGAGGATGTGCAGGAGAAGCCGCTCGAGGAAAATTTCAAGGGCTTCGGCCGCGTGCTGACCGGCACGGACGGCGCATTTCAGTTCACGACGATCAAACCCGGGCCCGTGCCGGGTCCCGGCGGCGCGCTGCAGGCCCCGCACCTCGCCATCACCATTTTCATGCGCGGCCTGCTCAAGCACCTTGCGACGCGCATTTATTTTCCAGACGAGCCCGCCAACGCGAACGATCCCGTACTGGCGCTCGTGCCGCCGGAGCGCCGTGCGACGCTTGTCGCGAAGCAGGTTTCCTCCCGGCCCGGCGTGCTCGAGTGGAATGTCATGCTGCAGGGGAAAGACGAAACGGTTTTCTTCGACTATTGAGCGCCAACAGGTTTCACAGGAGGAGGATAAGCATGAATTTCAAAATCGAGCGTCGTGCGGCACTCAAGGCGGGAGCAGCTCTCGCGGCCTCCTGCGTATTGCCGGCACGTGCTCAGGTCAAACCCGCCATTCGCTTTGCAGCGGTATTCTCCGACCGGGACATACGCGCGGACATGATCCGCATGCTTGCCAAGGACGTCGAGGGTGACTTCAGGATCGAGCCCTTCTATAACAGCTCATTGTTCAAGCAGGGTACCGAGCTGGTCGCCCTGCAGCGCGACAACCTCGAGATGGGCAACATCGCGCCGCAGGACATCTCGAAGCAGATCCCGGCGTGGACGATTCTGACCTCAGCCTACCTGTTCCGCGACGCGAACCACCTGGGCAGTTTCTGGGCGAGCGAGCTGGGCGCGCAGTTCAAGAAGCAGGCCGAGGACCAGGTAAAGATCAAGATTCTCGGGCCGACCTTCTTCGGCACCCGGCAGGTGGGCCTGAAGCCGAAGAAGAAAATCAGCACGCCAGCCGACATGGCCGGCGTCAAGCTGAGAATGCCGCCGGGCGATGCCTGGCAGCTGCTGGGCCGTTCCCTGGGCGCGAATCCCACCCCGATGGCCTTTGCCGAGACCTACACCGGCCTGCAGACCGGAGCGATCGACGGCCAGGACAACCCGCTGCCCAACGTGCAAAACATGAAGTTCTACGAGGTGATGTCGCAGATCGTGCTGACTTCCCACCTGGTCGGCTTCGATCTGTTGTCGGTGAACATGAAAACCTGGAGCGGCATGTCGCCCGCGCAGCAGAAGTCCTTTCAGGCCGCCGTCGACAAGGCGATCGCCTGGAGCGCGGCCGAACACCTGAAGCGCGAGGCGGAACTTGCCGCCGAATTCAGAAAGCAGGGCCTCGAGGTCTACGTCCCCGACGTCAACGCGTTCCGCGCCAACGCGCAGAAGATCTATCTGGCCTCCGACGAAGCCAAGGACTGGCCGAAGGGCATGCTCGAAAAAATCAACGCGCTGAAGTAAACCCGCGTGTCCAGCGGCGTCTTTCAGAAGGCCGCAGCCTGGCTGCGGCGCCGCGCGGAGAACGTCGCGGCCGGCCTGCTCGCCGTCATGTTCGTCGCTTTCATGGTGCAGATCGTTTTCCGCTATTTCTTTAGCTTCCCGATCGGTTGGACATCCGAGCTGAGTGTAATTACCTGGCTGTGGCTGGTGCTCTGGGGCGCCGCCTTCGTGGTCAAGGAAAGCGAGGAAATCCGCTTCGACCTCATCTCCGGGGCGGCGGGCCCGCGCGCGCGCCGCATCATGGGAATCATCGCCGGAATCTCGATCGTGGTGCTGTATGCCGCCTCGCTCCCGGCAACGATCAAATACGTCAGTTTCATGAAGGTTGAATCAACCTCCTATCTGAAGATCCGCTTCGACTGGCTGTTCTCGATTTATGTGTTCTTCGTCGTTGCCGTCGTAATTCGTTACCTCTGGATCCTGTCGCGCCTGCTGCGCGGCAAGGACCCCGCAGCCCCCGACCTGACCAACGTGAGTTCCGGGCTGTGAATCCCACCAGCCCGTTCTCGCTCACAGTCATGGCGATCGTCGCCCTTACCTTGCTCGGGCTGCCGATAGGACATGCGATGATCGGCGGATCCATTCTTTATCTTTTCATAACCGGCCTTGACGTCGGAACCGCCGCCGAGCAGCTTTCGAACGGGATGTACCACAGCTTCGTGCTGCTCGCCATTCCGCTGTTCATCCTCGCCGCCGAGTTCATGACCATAGGCAGCATCACGGACCGGCTGCTGAACTTCTGCAACGCGTTCGTCGGGCGCTTTCGCGGCGGCCTCGCTCACGTCAACGTCGTGCAAAGCATTATCTTCGCTGGGATGTCGGGTTCGGCCCTCGCCGACGCGGCGAGCAGCGGCAAGCTGATGCAGAAAATGATGACGCAGGACGGCAAATACACTGCGAGCTTCGCTGCCGCCCTGACGGCGGCATCCTCGGTCATCGGGCCCATCATCCCGCCATCGATCCCGATGGTGATCTACGCGCTGGTCTCCGACACATCCATCGGCTACCTGTTCCTCGCCGGCGTCGTCCCGGGCCTGCTCATAGGCATCGCGCAGATGCTTTATATCTCGTTCGTCGCCAAGCGCAGAAATTTCCCGGTCGAAAAAGCCGTCCCGCTGCGCGAAATCCCGCGCATCACCTGGGACGCTCTCCCGGCGCTGATGATGCCGGTGATCCTGTTCGGCTGTCTCTACAGCGGCATCACCACGCCCACGGAAGCGGCCGCCCTCGCCGCCTTCTATGCGCTGTTGGTGTCCGCGCTTCTCTATCGCGCCGTTACCTGGCGCAGCGTCTACAACTCGCTGCTGACCAGTGCGCGCGTCACGATATCGATCGGCATATTGATTGCCGCCGCGATGGTCTTCAACTATGTCATTACGGTCGAAAACATTCCCAAGACGCTCGCCCTCATGATGCAGGGGTACGATCTCTCGCCGTTTACCTTCCTCCTTCTTGCGAACGTCATTCTCCTGCTGCTCGGCTGCTTCCTCGAGGGAACCACGATTCTTCTCATCATCATTCCGGTTCTCCTCCCCACTGCAAAGGCGCTCGGCGTCGACCCGGTGCATTTCGGGGTGGTCGCGGTCGTCAACATCATGATTGGCTTGATTACGCCGCCATACGGCCTGCTGCTCTTCATGATGGCCAAGATTGCAAATGTTTCCCTCAAGGATCTCGTGCGCGACGTGATGCCATTTCTCGGCGCCATGCTAGCCGCCCTTGCGCTGATTACCTTCGTACCGGCTATCGTGCTCTTTCTGCCGCGGCTCCTGGGCTACCAAGGCTGAGGCTCACATGCTCGGTCAGGCTGCAGTCGTCATGTGGTGGGACATCTCGCCGGAGATGAAAGCCGAGTTCGAGGACTGGCATACGCACGAGCACATGCCGGAGCGTCTCGCCATCCCGGGCTTCCTGCGCGGCACGCGCTGGATCGCCGAATCGGGCGAGCCGTCCTATTTTGTATCTTATGAAGTAACGAGCCTGGAGACGATCACCGCCGGGGCATACCTCGAGCGCCTGAATAATCCAACGCCTTGGTCGCGCAAGATGATGCCGCACCATCGCAACATGGTGCGCAGCCTGTGCGCGCTGCGGGCGGGCTGGGGCGGCGGATTGCCGCAGGTGCTGGCGACCGTCCGGTTCCGGCCGCCGGCGACAGCGCTGCCCGCTCTACCGCGGCGCAAGGGCCTGACCGGCGCACATTTGCTCGAGTCGCAGCCGATGGCCGGCGCGCCGCAAACCGCCGAGCAGAAAATCCGCGGCGGCGACCGGACCGCAGACTGGGTGCTGCTCGTCGGCGGCTACGATGTCGAAGCCGTGAAGAATGTTGTGACCGACGAGCTAGACGCGCAACCCGGATGCACCGTTGGCCTCTACCGCCCCGCCTATTCCCTTACTTCCAAGGACCAGCCATGACCAAAGCAATCTACGTTCTCAACGGCCCCAACCTGAACAGACTTGGCAAGCGCGAGCCCGAGATCTACGGCACCACGACGCTCGCGGAGATCGAGACGATGTGCCGCAAAGCCGCGGACGGCCACCCGCTGCAATTCCGGCAGTCGAACGCCGAACACGAGCTCATCGACTGGATTCATGAGGCGATCGACCGGGGCGCGGGCATAGTCATCAATGCGGCGGGCCTCACCTTCAGGTCTATCCCCATACTCGATGCCTTGAAAATGTTTCCGGGACCGATCTTCGAGTTGCACATCACCAACGTCCACCGCCGCGAAGAGATTTATCACGACTCGCTGATTTCCAAAGTTGCCACTGCGGTCATGATGGGACTCGGGGCAGACGGCTATCCGACGGCAGTGGCGGCGATGGTGCGTAGGTTGGGCGCACATGCTGCAAAAAAAGCCCGTAAATGAACATGCCCGGCTTCAACGGCTCACCGATGCGGGCGCCGATCGACTAGTCATGGCGGATTCGATCTTCTGCGGGCTGATTGGGTCGGGAATCCAGGGTTCGCACACGCCGCGCCTGCACGAGCAGGAAGCAGCGGCTCACGGTCTGCACTGCGTCTACAAGAAGTTCGACCTCGACGAGTTGAAGGTCGGCGTGGAAGCGCTGCCGGAGTTGTTGGCTGACGCGGAGCGCCTGGGTTACACAGGGCTCAATATTACCTACCCCTGCAAGCAGGCGATCCTGCCGCTCTTGCATGAGCTTTCTGCAGACGCCCGCGCGATTGGCGCCGTGAATACCGTCCTGCTGAAGCACGGCAGGCGCATCGGCTATAACACCGATTCCACGGGTTTCGCCGCGGGGTTCCGCCGCGCGCTCGCAGGCGTGAAGGTCGAGCGGGCAGTCCAGCTCGGCGCCGGCGGAGCGGGCGCCGCGGTCGCACGCGCCGCCATTGCCGACCTGGGCATCAGGCAACTGACGATTTTCGATGTCAATCCCGCCAAGGCGATGGAACTCGCAGTGAAACTGGCACCGGGGGCGCAATACGGCGAAAACCTGCCTGCGGCAATGGGCGACGCGGATGGGCTGATCCATTGCACTCCTACAGGGATGTCGAAGCTTCCCGGCTTGCCGTTGCCGGCGGCGCTATTGCATTCCCGCCACTGGGTGGCCGAAATAGTTTATGTGCCCCTGGAAACCGCACTTTTAAAAGTAGCGCGAAGCAAAGGCTGTCGCACGGCGGATGGCAGCGGAATGGCGGTGTTTCAGGCCGCGGGCGCGTTCAAGTTGTTTACGGGAATTGACCCTGACGTCGATCGTATGCTCCGCCACTTTAAATCCATGGAATCGTAACGTTTTTAGCTCGCATCGCACGGGTGGGAATGGCGGACATGCGCGCGACGCAACATTCGAAATGCACAGGGCTTGCTTAACTGCATAGATAACGTCCCGAATAATCCTATAGATATATGAATCATATATCTTGTAATTTGCGATTATCGCGGCTCACATATTGCATTTCTAGGATTTGCACTGTCCATTATGATGCGAAATTATGGGATTGCATTGTGTGCGTTAATTGAAGTGTTTTTTTGTGAACATATCCGCAGACTCTCACGGCTAAATGTCCGCTTTTGGGTCAAAAGCGGAATGGGATCTCATTCAATAGGGGTCAGGTCTTGTCTATCGCCCTGGCAGTCCCACTCTCTCCGCCAGAAATCCAAAAACAATTAAAACAGCTCCACAGGAACGCACGTTTGTCCTGATCCAAATGTCCGGGCAAGCGGTACGTACAAACCTCCCATAAGAAAATGCTCGTATTGGAACGGCAACCTAGTTGAATTGACCCTTGAGCCTCATCACTTTGAGGCTATATTGTTGAAACAACAGCACGGGAAATTGCGCTGTCGGGAATTGCGCTGTCGAGCCTGGATGGGCTTGGCAACTTCATCGGTATATCGGGACAGAGGACGCGTTTTGAGACCGTTGTTAACAGCAGAGTACGGCAGCCTTCGGATTGTTCTGGCGAGCTCGATGTAAAGTCTTCGATCGTCCGCGCACGTCGACAGCGGGTTACCTGCAGCGGTCGTCTCATCGCGGCTGAAACTGCGGCGAATTTTCTGCCTTCTAGCTGCCGGCGAGAGGACATGCACCTTCGCTGGACTGCGCATGACGGACTTCGCCGTTCGCCTTCATCCAATAGCAGCTGACCACGCGCGACGATGATCGGCCAGTCGGAAGCATTTTTCGCGGTTCAGGCGCTGATCGACAAAATAGCGGCTTTCGACGCGCCTGTGCTAATCGAAGGCGAGACAGGCACTGGCAAGGAGCTCGCCGCCCGCGCCATTCATTACGGAGGAAGCCGGCGCGGCGGTCCGTTCGTTCCCATAAACTGCGGCGCGGTTCCCGATTCCCTGATCGAGAACGAACTGTTCGGTCATCGCCGCGGCGCGTTTACCGACGCGCGTGACGACCAGGTTGGACTGGCTGCACTGGCAAACGGAGGAACGCTGTTTCTCGACGAAATCGACGCGCTGACCCGAAAGGGGCAAGTAACGTTATTGCGCTTCATTCAGGATCACCATTTCCGGCCGCTCGGAGGCCGCTCCGAGCAGGAAGCCGACGTGCGCATCATCGCCGCCAGCAACTGCAACCTCGATCAGCAAACAAAGATCGGCGAATTCCGCCTCGACCTGCTCTATCGCCTCAAGCTGCTGTACCTGCGGATGCCGGAGCTGCGATCACGGCGCGGCGATATCGCCTTGCTTGCCGATCATTTCATCAAGGCCGGCAGCGAGCGTTTCGGCAAGCCGGCGAGGCCGCTCGATGCCGCGACGCTGGCCTGGTTTGAGCGTTACACGTGGCCGGGCAACATCCGTGAACTCGAAAATCTCGTGATTCGAGAGTTTCTGCTGGCTGAAGGCGCGCAAATCTCCATTCCCGCCCCCAATGAATTGCTCGCCTCGGACATTGCGGAAACCGGTAGCGCGTTAAATTACAAGAGCGCCAAGAGCCGTGCGATCACGGAGTTTGAGGGCCGCTTCCTGATGCGGCTGCTCGAGCAGGCCAACGGCAACGTATCAGCCGCCGCACGGATAAGCGGGACCGAACGCCGGCATCTCGGCCGCCTGCTCAAGAAGTACAGCATTCGCAAGTTTCCTTCCCACCCATAGCCGCCTGGCCTCGCTAACGCGGTAATCCGCGCTGCGCGCTGCGCGCGCGGCGCAGGGCTATCCGTTCTTCGGTCCGCTCCTGGTCCTCTCTTGGAAGCAGCGTGATCGCTGCTTCCACGCATGGGGTTGGGAACACCCATGTGCGGTCGTTCGCGCGCAGCAGCTACAAAGTCCGATGCCTACTCGCTCCACGCCACATCTATACCGCCGGCACCGGGTTGTCCGCGACCCAGCGCGGCTTGCGGCGAGAATTGGCAATTCGTTTTCCATCAAGCACTTAATGCATACGCCTACGCTGGCACAGCGCTTGCGTAACAGAGATGTGTGGCACCGCTGCGCTTGATGTGTGAGGCAGACGTGGCCGATATCGATGTAGCTAACCGTGGCATATACCAGTGGCATTTACAAAAGGAGATCCGGCATGAAGGTATCAGGCAAAGCGGCAGCGCTAACCTTCTTATTATTATTACGAAAGATTCTACGCGTAGCGAGGAAGGCGATCGCACTCCGCATTTGCGATGCGTCAACCGACCCCCGCCGCTGCACGCGTTGGCCGAACACCCGAATTATTAATGCATTTGACCAGGAGATTATTATTATGAAAGCTACTTTTATACCACCTTAGATTGGTAGCCGCGGCTTCTCGCGACAGGACTGGGAGTGTGTCCCCGACTAGCGGGGTTACTCAGGCGGCGGATCCGCCAGCCACTTCCAACTGACGGCGACCACTGCACTGGAGGTTGCGGCACCGCTCCGTTTGGCACCGTGACGGTGACGCAGACCGGAGCGACCGTCGATATCCGTTACCTGGACAACGCAACTAGTTCGGCAAGTACCGGCGCTGCTGATTTCCAGCTGTTCAACTTCAACGGGACAGGAGTCGCGCTTGGGGACATTTCAGTCACTCCGATCCCCGGTGATACCCGTCACCCAAACCGGGACATTCAATGGGGCGGGACCGGGTATTTCCTGTTCGGGTCGCCTGTACCACGCGCGCCAACGGGGCTCTTGGCACTCAGTCAGCAATCTTGGATTACCCTGTGGCCAACGCGACGATTGCTGATCTGACCGGTCCGAATCCTCGGCAATATTTTCGTCGCCGACATCTTAGCGGCACCACTGGTCTAACCGGTCTCGTCGACGTAAGCTCAGGCCTACCTCCCACGTCCATACCGGAACCCGAGACCTACGCGATGTTGCTCGCCGGCCTCGGGCTGATGGGATTCGTTGCCCGTCGTCGTCGCCGGAACGCGATGTGAGTTAGCTTCCTGGTCGAAATGGAGGAGTTTGGAAGGTAAATCATCAACCGAACTCCGCGAAGCCAATCTCCGCCACGTCCGGGAATACCCGGATGTGGCGGATAACTGAAAGACCATCATTATGAAATCGAAATTGAAATTCTTGGCGACGTGGGTGACACCTTCTAATAACAAGATTGCGTCGGTTTGTTATGCAACACTGCTCGCAGCGGGCTTGACGATCGCGGCCACGCAACCGGCGAGTGCAGCGGTAACTGTTACGTCAACCAACGGGACGCTCGCGGCATCAGCCCAGTTTGATACCATCGCCGGCAATCTGCGGGTTGTCGTAACCAACACGAGCGTTGCGGATGCACTAGTACCCGACAGATATTCTGACCGCGATCTTTTTCGACTTGTTCGGAAACCCGAGCCTGTCGCCCATTACCGCCTTGATTTCCGGCGCACCTGGCACAGTGCTTAACTGCACAGCCGCGAACTCGTGCACAGCGCCTATAGCCGGCAACGTTGGCGGCGAGTGGGCGTACGCGAGTGGCCTGGTGGGTGCACCACTGGGGGCGCATCAAGGGATATCCAGCGCCGGCTTGGGGCTGTTCGGCAGCGCAAACTTCAATGGCCCTAATTTGCAAGGTCCCACTGCCGTAGCCGGCGGTCAATTCGGCATCACGTCGGCTGGAGACAACCCCGCTACAGGCAATGGTGGGTTGAACAATGACGCGCTGATACAAAATCAAGTGACGTTTGTGCTGGGCGCGTTGCCGGCGGGCTTTAACGTGGCCACAGGTGTCAGCAACGTTTTCTTTCAGTATGGCACTGCCCTGGCTGTTCCCACTGCCCTGGCTGTTCCAGAACCGGAGTCGTATGCCATGATTTTGGCGGGTCTGGGCCTGATCGGATTTGTTGCCCGTCGTCGCCGAAGCAAAACGAGCTGAGTTTGATGGGGAGAACTGGAGGAGCCTTGAAAGAAATTGCATCAACCGCTCGTAGTAATAATGTGTTTTCCGATGACGATGCTGCCGCCAAAGCCAGACTCCGCGACGCCATTCTCCGTCATGTAGGGGAGCATCCCGATGCAGCGGATAGCGCGGCCGGAATTATCGGCTGGTGGCTGCCTGACACCGGATATGAGGATGCACCGGATCACATCGACGCGGTACTCGAAGAAATGGTGGCCAAGAATTGGCTGCAGGCCTGGAAAATGCCGGACGGCGAAATCCTGTACCTGCGCGGCGACGCAGCTGACGTTTCGGTACGCGGAACTGCAATGGCAAAATTGTAAAACCTTTAGATTCTAGAACACGCCAAGACCTCTATGCTTAGCTGGATAATGGTGAGCAGTTAACTCCAGACTGGGATAGATCAAGGGGTAGTGCCATAGTGAACGATAGAGACCCCAAGGGCTATTACAAAACACTCGGTGTGCCGCCCGATGCTTCGGCGTCAGCGATAAGAGACGCCTATCGAGCATTGGTTATGGACCTGCATCCGGACCGAAATCCGCAGCGGGACACGACGACACAGTTTCAAAACCTGCAAGCCGTGTACGCAGCACTTTCAGATGAAAACATGCGGCAACAATATGGTGCGAATAGTGCCAAACCTCCTGTTGAAACTGCTTCCAAAACTGGTGATGCTAAAGCCTATCGCGGATTTTTTCAATAAGCGGTTCGCCTATCAATCACTGTTGCTATTGTTATTTGCCGGTTTGATTGCTGCCGGGATTTACCGCCATGGCATCGTTGCCGCCGAGGCTGAAAAGGCCAGGTTAGAACGGCGAGGCATCGAGGCGGAAAAGGCCGCTGCGGTTGCCGCAGCAGAAGCCGGAACTCTCGACAGCATGAAAAAGCCGCTGCCTGAAAGTGGCGTCACCCGTTTCGCGGATCGACAGCATTACAACCTCGCCAGGAGCCCTACCTTCAGAGTAATCAACTCACTGGATGTCAACGCCCTGCTGAAGCTGATCCGGGTCAGGGACGGGCCGAGGTCATGAGCGTTTTTATCGGTGCGGGTCAAACGGCAGAAGTAACGGTCCCTGTCGGAAACTACAATGCCAGGATCGCCTCAGGTCAAACTTGGTATGGCCATGCCATTCTCTTCGGCCCAATGACAAATTACTCGAAATTGGACGCGATATTGGAATTCAAGAAAATAGAAGGATCTAAACTTCTCGGCAATGAAATAACGCTTGCACGAGTTAAAGACGGCAACTTAAGGCAATTACCGTTAGCGGCTACAGAGTTTTGAATAATTAATCTTCGTGTAAACCTTTAGATATATCAATCGTATATTTAACCATGGGAGCACTTTCGGCCTGTTAGTTCAGGTCAATCATCTGCGAGCCCGCGAAAGACACTACAATACAAACAATGATGAGGCAGCAATGAGACGCAAAACCGCCACGCTTTCAGGACATTCCGGTGATGGTGAATTACCGACCAGCCAAGCGATCTCGGTGATTGCAGTGGACGATCGCCCGCTAATGATGAGCGGAATCGACAGCGCCTTGGGCCGCGAGGCGGACATCAAGCTGGTGGCCAAGATCACGACGATAGAGGCGTCACTCGCGGCAATCGAGAAGTTTCGTCCGGATGTCGTCCTGCTGAAACTGCGCATGCAGGGCAGCGGTGCGCTGAACGTGATTGAGCTATTACAGAAAACAGGATCGAAGACCCGCCCCGTGATACTGGCAGGAAGAATGTCTCATGAGGAGTTCATGCACGCGATGCAACTTGGCGTGCGCGGCGTGTTCAGCACAGCCCTGCCGGCGCCGCTGCTGGCTCGCTGCGTGCGCGTGGTCCAAGCGGGCGAGGAGTTCATCGACAGAGAAGTCTGGCGGCGGACGTTCGATGTTTTGGCCCGACGCCCAGTTGGGGGTAGTGCCGATATTTCGAGGCTGCTCACTTCGCGGAGCACGCAGTCGCGGGGCTTGCGTTAAGCGGTTTGGCAACAAGCAGATCGCGCGCAAGCTGGCGATCACCGAAATACGGTCAAGGTGCATCTGCACCGGATATACGCGAAGCTTAAAATAAAAGGCCGCCCTGCTCGGCAAAGTTTGTGAGGGACAACAGTCCCTTTGAGGTGAAACTCGCTCAGTTGTTTCCGCCGATCGCGGAACTACGGGTGGCTAAGGGCGCGCCATTGTGCAAACGCGATATCGACAAGGCGGTGCGCCCTCGCCTCCTAGTTCGTGGTGACCGTCGTCGACTGTTGCGTTACGTTGCGGGCCGGTTCCTTCGCGGTAACCACAAGGGTATGTGAGCCCGCGGTGCTCGTGGACTTCCTGCCCTTGCCCTTTGCGTTGGTTGACGTCGAGCCGGTGTTCCAGCTGTAGCTGAGCGACGAGCCATACGACAATGCGACCTGTTTGCCGTCGATGGCCAGGCTGATTTCCGCTACCTTATTGTTATCGGTGGCAGAGGCAGCAACGGAGACAGTGCCGGTTACCGTGCTTCCGCTTGTCGGGTTCTGAATCGTAACCACCGGCGCTGTCGTGTCGTTCGCGATGATGACCGCGACGGATGCCGACGTCCCGGCATTTCCTGCTGCGTCATACCCCTTGGATACGAGGGTCGCGCTGCCGGCGGCAAAGCCGCTGGTGTCGAGGCTGAAATCGAACGGGCCAACAGTTTCGGTCGCGTAAAGCTTGCCATTCACATAAAGTTCGGCGCGCACCACCGCGATGTTGTCGGTCGCCGTCACGTCGACGGGTGCGAGGCCTGACAGTTTGGCGGATGTCGTCGGTGTGGTGATTTTCACAACGGAGCGGTGGAGTCCGACGCAGAAGACTGCGTCGCCTTCGTAACTGCGGCGCTGGCATTGACTACGCCCCATCCATACTGAGTATCCTTGCCGGCTGCCCCAAGATCAGTCGCGGTAGAAAATATAATCCCGTCGAGTTGCGTAGGACCGAGCGCAGGATTCGCTGACATAGTAAGCGCATAAACTCCCGCAACGACAGGACTCGAGAATGATGTACCCGACACGCCTGAATACCCGCCACCATTCGTGGTAGTAACGATATTTACCCCCGGCGCCGCCAAATCGACGTAGTTGCCCGTACTCTGACCAACCCGCCATGCTGTTATCCCAATCGGTGGCGCTCACGGAGGTTATGTAATCGGTCGCCGGATAGGATTCGAGTGCGCCGGTGTTGCCGGCTGCGGCGACGACCACGCCGCCCTTCGACCGCATGGTACTGCGCAGCACTGATCACCGTAGAGCTTGCGGTGACCCCCAGGAAACTGATGCTGGCGACCCGCGCGCCATGGTCAGCCGCCCAGGTGATGCCGCTTGCCATGGTGCTGTAGTAGCCGTAACCGGCGGTGTCCGTGATGCGAATCGGCATGATCTTCGAGCCGAACGCAACGCCGCTGACGCCAACGGAGTTATTGCCTGCTGCAGCCGCGGTGCCCGCAGTCATGGTGCCATGACCATAGACGTCGGCGGTATTGTTGTTGTTATCGTAAGTGTTCCACCCCGGAACACCAAACCCTGCCGCACACCAAAGTCGGGGTGAGCAGGATCGGTGCCGGTGTCCAGAATGGCTATCGTAACCCCGCCGCCGGTGCGCGTGTCCCACGCCGTAGTGGCGCCGATCTTAGGCAGGTGCCATTCCTGACCGTACGTACGGATCGTTGACGAAAAGGCTTGGGTCCAGGACCCCATCCGGTTCTGCAAACTTGATGTTCGGGTTGGACTTAAGCGCTTTGATGACCGCCATCTCATTAGCCGTGGCGGGTAATTCGACCACGTGAACATTGATCGCTGTCAGGTGCTGTTTGCGCTTCCCCCCGTGACCGGCGAGGATGCGATCCAACTGCGCGGTACTCAATCCCGCCTTTGGCTGAACGAGAACTCGACCTTTGACGATGCGCGTGGTTGCTGAAGACTGCACCGTTGGCAATTGCGCCGTTGGCGCGGCGCCCTGTGCATTCGGGACGACAGTAGGTAGCAGCACGGCTGCTACCATCAGAAAAGTTCTCGCGGCGCGGCGCGTTGAGCTTAATGCAGCGTGTTTCGAAGTGGTCAACGTCACAAGCGCGACGAAGCCCGATGGACAATTGTGATCACGCATTTTGCAAACCCCCCGTTTACAGTTTGTGGTCACTCGCCAGACATCCGGTCTTTCTCCCCGATTGACCGTGTCTATTGGATGATGGCGTCGTAAATTTACAGCGCCCGACAGTTATATCTTAGTTTGAGAGGAAAATATATCTTGGTTTACCTAATATATATCCTTTTAATAGTTTTAATATATCTAACCGTGAATTTGTTCACGAGTTAGAGGGCGAAACCGACGCGACTTTGCGCAGCGCAGGACAGTGATTGCCTGTTCCGCCGATGTCGTGCTTGGATTGGTTGCGTTTGCGCGTTATCCACGGCCCGCCGGCCGCAGATCGCGGAAATATAAGGCGGGCGCGGGCTGACTGGCTACGCGCACCAGTTCACGACGTGCGAATTGCCGGTTTCGTCATATTGAGGAGCCGGTCGAATTCGCGACCTTGCTGGACAAGTTACGCTCGCGCTGAAGAAATCGAGCGCCTTCGCGCTCGGCGAATTGCCTAGGCTTTAGCGACCGCCGCGCGTATCTGCTCGATCCCCGCCGGATCGTCGAGCGTGGTCAGATCGCCGGGGTCGCGGCCTTCGACGATGGCCTGGATGCTGCGGCGGAGCACCTTGCCCGAGCGGGTCTTCGGCAGCAGTGTCACGAAATGCACGCGCGCCGGCCGCCCGATCGCGCCGAGCGCCTTGTCGACGGCGTCGAACACTTCCTGTTCCATGGCACGGCGTCCGTTGGCATCCGCGATTTTGGTGGCGTCCTTGACGACAGCAAACGCGACCGGCACCTGCCCCTTGATCGCGTCGTGCACGCCGACGACGGCGACTTCGGCGATATTGGCATGGCCGCTGACGGCTTCTTCGATTTCGCGCGTGCCGAGTCGATGGCCGGCGACATTGATCACGTCATCGGTGCGGCCGAGTATGAAGTAATAGCCGTCGCTGTCGCGGATGCCCCAGTCGAACGTCGTGTAAACGAGCTGGTCCTTGAAACTCGTGAAATAAGTCTGCACGAAGCGCTCGTCCTGCCCCCACACCGTGGTCATGCAGCCCGGCGGCAGCGGCGGCACGACCGCCACGACGCCCTTTTCGTTCGCGCCGATTTCCTGGCCCGTAGCCTCATGCAGCAGCTTCACGTTGTAGCCGTACGCCGGGAAACTCGGGCTGCCGATACTTGGTCGGCGTCGCTTCGACCCCGGGAATGCTCGACAAAAGGGCCCAGCCGGTCTCGGTCTGCCAGTAATGATCGATCACCGGCACGTTCAACGACTCGGAAATCCAGCGCGCGGTCGGCTCGTCGAGCGGCTCGCCGGCCAGGAATAGATGACGCAGCGTGCTCTTGCCGTACTTGCGTCAGATACGCCGGGTCCTGCTTCTTCAACACGCGTATCGCGGTCGGCGACGAAAACATCACCGTGACTTTATGTTCGGCGACGATTTTCCACCAGATGCCCGGGTCGGGCCGGATCGGCAGGCCTTCGTACATGACGCTCGCCATGCCGTGGATCAGCGGGCCGTAGACGATGTACGAGTGGCCGACGACCCAGCCGATGTCGGAGGTCGTGAACATCGTCTCGCCCGGCTTGCCGCAATAGATGTGCTGCATGCTCGCGGCGAGCGCAACGGCATAGCCGCCGGTGTCGCGCTGCACGCCTTTCGGCTTGCCGGTCGTGCCGGACGTGTAGAGGATGTACGAAGGCTCGCTCGACTCGAGCCAGACGACCGGGACCTGCGCGGACAAATGCTTCTCGCGCAGCGTTGCGTAATCGAGATCGCGGCCGGTCACCGGCTTGAACTCGGCGATGCCGCGGTTGACGATCACCACTTTCTGCGGCGGATGCTCGGACAGGCGGATCGCTTCGTCGACCAGCCCTTTATATGGAATCGGCTTGCCGCCGCGCATGCCGGCGTCGGCGGTGAACATGACTTTCGGTTTGGCGTCATCGATGCGCGACGCCAGGCTGTGTGCCGCGAAGCCGCCGAACACCACCGAATGAATGGCGCCGAGCCGCACGCACGCGAGCATCGCGAACACCGCTTCCGGGATCATCGGCATGTAAATCAGGATCCGGTCGCCTTTGCCAAGCCCCAGCTCGCGCAGCACCGCGGCGCAGCGGTTGACCTCGGCGTGCAATTCGCGAAACGTATAGGTCTTGTTCTGGCCGGTTTCGGTCGAGACGAAAATCAGCGCATTCTGGTCGGCGCGGTCCTTGAGATGACGATCGACCGCGTTGTGGCACAGATTGGTTTCGCCGCCGACGAACCACTTGGCGAATGGCGGGCGGCTGTAGTCGAGCACTTTGCCGAACGGCTTGTGCCAGTCGATAAGCTTCGCCTGCTCGCGCCAGAACGCGTCGGGATCGTCGATCGAGCGTCGATGGAATTCCTTATAACTGGCCATACGCTCCTCCGCGCCTTCGCATTTGCGATTTCATGCGCGCGCGCGTTCGAACCGCTCGCGCTACTGCTTGCCAATTGCCACGACAATTCTACCTTTTGTTTCCTGCTTCAACATCGCCTCAAACGTCGCCGGCAGTTGATCCAGCTCAATGGTACGCACGATATTTTTGAGATGCCGCGGCTTCAGGTCGGTGGCGAGCCGCTCCCACACGCGGCGCCGGATGTCCATCGGCGTATAGCCCGAGTCGACGCCGATCAGGCGCACGCCGCGCAGGATGAACGGCAATACGGTGGTCGTGAGCTCGATGCCGCCGGCGTTGCCGAAGCTCGCGATGAGCCCGTGCTGCTGCATGCAGCGCGTCAACGCGGACAATTGCTCGCCGCCGACCGAATCGAACGCCGCCGCCCACACGCCTTTTTCCAGCGGCCGTGTGCCCAGCTTCAGCGCTTCGCGGCCGACTATTTCAGCGGCGCCGATTTCCTTCAGGTACGCGTGTTCCGTCGTTTTGCCGGTTACCGCCGTCACCGCGTAGCCCAGACCCGCGAGCATATCGATCGCCAGGCTCGCGCAGCCGCCGGTCGCGCCGTTGACGACGACCTTGCCGTTGGCGGGCCGCATGCCGTTGTGCTCGAGCAAATGCACGGCGAGGCCGGATGTGTAGCCGGCAGTCCCCAGCGCCATTGCGTCGAACAGCGTGAGCCCCTGAGGCAGCGGCACTACCCAGTCCGCCGGCACGCGCGCGTAACTTGCGTAGCCGCCGTCGTGCGCCATTGCGAAATCGTAGCTCGTGCAGATTACCGGGTCGCCGGCTTTGAAGCGGGCGTCGCTGGACGATACGACGGTGCCGCTGCTGTCGATTCCACCGACGCACGGATACCGGCGCACGATTTTGGCGGCGCCGGTGCCGGCCAGCGCGTCCTTGAAGTTGACGCTCGAATAGGCGACCTTGATGACGACTTCGCCGGGGTCGAGCTCGTCGAGCGTCATCGCAACGACGCGGCCCCGGCTTTTGCCGTTTTCCTCGAATATGCGGTACGCGTTGAATTTTTCCACGCTGGATCCCCTCCTCGTTAAGCGGCTAAGGCAGGTGCGGCTCGCTCAGATAATCGCGCGTCTGCATCTCGATCAGGCGGCTGATCGTGCGCTCGAACTGGTCGCCGCCTTCGGCCCACGCATATAGTTGCGCCGGCGGCGCCGCCGCGGACACGATCAGCTTGACGCGGCGGTCGTAAAATTCGTCGACGAGCCAGGTGAAGCGGCGCACGACGTCGGCTTCATCTTGCTTGAACTGCGGAATGCCTGAAATCAGGACCGTATGGTAGCGCCGCGCGAGCTCGATGTAGTCGGCCTTGCCGCGCGGACCGTCGCACAGCTCGCGGAAATCGAACCACGCGACACCGCGCGCGATGCGCCGCGCATTGATGATGCGGCCCTCGATCTCGAGCGCCGGTGTTTCCGTCGATTCGTGGCGCGCGATCGCGATAAATGCCTGTTCCATGCGCGCGTCCGCATCCGGCCCCGTATGGTAAACACCGGCCCGCTCGAGCTCGCGCAGACGGTAATCGGTGCCGCCGTCCACGTTGACGACGTGCAGGTTCTGCTTGATGAGCTCGATCGCCGGCAGAAACTGGCTGCGTTGCAGCCCATCCTTGTAGAGTTGGTCCGGCTCCTGATTGGAAGTCGTTACGAGCACCACGCCATGCTCGAACAGCCCTTCGAGCAGCCGCCGCATCAGCATGGCATCGGTGATATCGGTGACGTGGAACTCGTCGAGGCAGAGCAGGCGCGTTTCCTTCGCGATGTCGCGCGCGATGAGCGCAAGAGGATCTTCCCTGCCCTGGTGCTCGTTGAGCCCGCGGTGGATTTCCTGCATGAAGCGATGAAAGTGTATGCGCTTCTTGCGTGCGACCGGCGCGCAATTGAAAAAGCTGTCCATCAGGAAACTCTTGCCGCGGCCGACGCCGCCCCACAGGTAGGCGCCGCGCACGGTCTGCTTGCGCGCGAGCAGACGAATCAGCGAAGCCTCGAGCCGCTCCAGCGCGATCAGGTCTTCGTAGACGCCCTGCAGGACTTCGAGCGCCGCGCTTTGCGATGCGTCGAGCTCGAAGCCATGTGCCTGCCCGTGCTGGCGCACCCACGCGACGATATCGGAACTGTCTTCGGGCAGGGCGAAGTGCCCATAACGGGTGCCGGTCCCGGTGCGCGCGTCGTCGTTCAAGGCGATTGTGAGCGCCGCGTCAGAAATTCAACGTGCGTTTATCGACCGCGAGCGCTGCTTCCTTCATCGCTTCCGACAACGACGGATGCGCGTGGCAGATCAGCGCGATGTCTTCGGATGAGGCCCCGAATTCCATCGCCACCACGGCCTCGGCGATCAATTCGGACGCCATCGGCCCGATGATATGCACGCCGAGGATGCGGTCGGTTTTGGCGTCCGCCAGCATCTTGACCATGCCGGTGGTGTCGCCCATCGCGCGCGCCCGGCCGTTGGCCATAAACGGAAATACGCCGGCGCGATAGTCGACGCTGGCGGCTTTCAACTGCTGCTCGGTCTGGCCGACCCACGAAATTTCCGGCGACGTATAGATCACCCACGGGACGGTGTTGAAATCGACGTGGGCATGCCGGCCGGCGATGCGCTCGGCCACCGCGACGCCTTCTTCCTCCGCCTTGTGCGCGAGCATCGGGCCGCGCACCACGTCGCCGATCGCCCAGACGTTGGCGACGTTCGTGCGGCACTGCTCGTCGACCGCCACGAAGCCGCGCTCGTCGAGCTTGACGCCGATCGCCGCGGCATCCAGTCCCGCCGTGTTCGGCACGCGGCCGATCGATACGATCAGCTTGTCAAATGTCGCGTTTTGCGCCGCACCTGCACTGTCCGTGTAGTCGACCACCACATTCTTCCTGCTCGTCACTTGCGTTATCTTGACGCCCGTGTGGATCGCGAGCCCCTGCTTCGCGAACACCTTGGCGGCTTCTTTGGCGATCTGCTCGTCCGCGGCGCCAAGAAAGGCCGGCAGGGCTTCCAGGATCGTCACTTCCGAACCGAGCCGCCGCCACACGCTGCCCATCTCGAGCCCGATCACGCCCGCGCCGACCACGCCGAGCCGCTTCGGAACGTCGGGAATCGCGAGCGCGCCGGTATTCGACAGAATCAGTTTCTCGTCGAAGTCGGCGCCCGGCAGCGCGCGCGGGTTCGAGCCCGTGGCGATGATGACCTGCTTTGCCAGCAGCGATTCCGCCGTTTTGCCGGCAATCTTGATTTCGATGCCGTCGGCGCCCGTCTTCACGAAACTGCCGCGGCCGTGAAAAAACTCGACCTTGTTCTTCTTGAACAGATACACGATGCCGTCGTTGTTCTGTTTGACGACCTTGTCCTTGCGCGCAAGCATCTGCGCGACATCGACGGAGAGGCCCTTGACCTGGATGCCGTGCTCGCCGAATTGATGGCCGGCGTGCTCGTAGTTCTCCGACGACTGCAGCAGCGCTTTCGACGGAATGCAGCCGACGTTCGTGCACGTGCCGCCGAGCGCGGGCTTGCCGTCTGCCGTCGCCGCGTCATCGATGCAGGCGGTCTTCAAACCGAGCTGGGCGGCGCGGATCGCGGCGATATAGCCGCCGGGGCCGCCGCCGATGACTACGACGTCGAATGACTTCGGCCATGTGCAAAACCTGCAGAAGTACGAGCCACAGAGGGCACAGTCAAGAACACAGAGTTCTGCGCAACCCTCGCCTGACCTCTGCGTTCTCCGTGGCTTGCCTTTAAATATCGAGCAACATGCGCGCCGGATCTTCGAGCGCTTCCTTCATCGCGACGAGTGCCAGCACCGCTTCGCGGCCGTCGATGATGCGGTGATCGTACGACAGCGCGAGGTAGTTCATCGGCCGGACCACGATCTGCCCGTTTTCCACGACCGCGCGCTCTTTGGTCGCGTGCACGCCGAGGATCGCGCTTTGCGGCGGATTGATGATGGGCGTGGATAGCATAGAGCCGAACACGCCGCCGTTCGAAATCGAAAACGTGCCGCCGGTCAGCTCTTCGATCGTGAGCTTGCCGTCCTGCGCGCGCTTGCCGAAGTCCGCGATGCTTTTCTCGATGTCCGCGAGCGACAGCTGGTCCGCGTCGCGGATGATGGGCACCACCAGCCCGCGCGGACTGCCCACGGCGATGCCGATGTCGAAATACCCGTGATAGATGATGTCGTTGCCGTCGATCGACGCGTTGACTACCGGGTAACGCTTGAGCGCGGTGACCGCCGCCTTCACAAAAAACGACATAAAGCCCAGCTTCGCGCCGTGCTCTTTCTCGAACTTTTCCTTATAGCGGTTGCGCAGCTCCATGACGGGCTGCATGTTCACTTCGTTGAAGGTAGTCAGTATCGCCGCAGTCGACTGCGACTGGACGAGCCGCTCCGCGATGCGCGCGCGCAGGCGTGACATCGGCACGCGCTGCTCGGGCCGTTCGCCGAGCGCGCCGAGATCGACCGGAGGCGCCGCCGGACGCAAGGCCGCGGCCGGTGCGGTCGGCGCCGCGGGCGCTTTCGCGGCAGGGGCGCTGCTGGATTGCATCGAGCACGTCGCCCTTGGTCACGCGGCCGCCGCGGCCGCTGCCGCTCAAGCCCGCGGGATCGATCTTGTTGTCCGCCGCGATGCGCTGCGCGGCCGGCATGACTGCCGGCGCCGTGCCTTGGCTGGCGGGCGCAGGCGCCGGCGTGGCGGCTGGCGCAGGTGCGGCGGCGGGTGCGGCTGCCGTCGCGGTCTTGGCTTCCGTATCGATGGTCGCAATGATTTCCTTGCCCACCACGGTGCCGCCGTCGCCCTTCATGATCTTGACCAGCACGCCGGAATCCGGCGCCGGCGTCTCGAGCACGACTTTGTCGGTCTCGATGTCGACGAGGTTCTCGTCGCGCTTGACGAAGTCGCCGACTTTACGGTGCCACGACACCAGCGTCGCCTCGGCCACGGACTCCGAGAGTTGCGGCACTTTTACTTCGACTAGCATGCTTGCTCCAGGTGGTGCTGCATTAGATGGCTTACATCGTGCCGTCGGCGCGCGACGCCGCGCCCACGGTCAGCGCGAGATTGACGAGCTCCTTCTGCTGCTTTTCGTGCAACGACTTGTAGCCGGCGGCCGGCGTCGCCCACGAATCGCGGCCCGCATAAATAAGCTTCTGGTGCGGCAGCAGATGCCGCAGCAGGTAATGCTGGATGCGATGCCACGCGCCCTGATTGCGCGGCTCTTCCTGGCACCACACGATTTCGGTTGCGTCCTTGTACTTTTCGATTTGCACCTTGAACGCGTCATGCGGGAACGGATACAGCTGGGCAATGCGGATCAGAGGAATGTCGGTAATGCCGCGTTCGCGCCGCCCCGCGCGCAGATCGTAAAAAACTTTGCCGCTGCAGAAGACGACGCGCTTCACGTTCGCGGGATCGATGCTGTCGTCCCACTCCTCGTTGACGGGATTGAACTTGTCGTTCGCGAATTCCTCGAGCGGCGACACCGACTCCTTGTGCCGCAGCAGGCTCTTCGGCGAAAAGATGATCAGCGGCTTGCGGTACGGGCGCACCATCTGGCGCCGCAGCAGGTAATACATCTGCACCGGGGTCGCCGGCACGCAGACCTGCATGTTGTAATCGGCGCACATCTGCAAAAAGCGCTCGATGCGGCCCGACGAATGCTCGGGGCCCGCGCCTTCGTAGCCGTGCGGCAGCATCATGGTGAGCCCGCACAGGCGGCCCCACTTGATTTCGCCCGACGCGATGAACTGGTCGATGACGACCTGCGCGCCGTTGACGAAATCGCCGTACTGCGCCTCCCATACCACGAGCTCATTGGGGCCTGATGTCGAGTAGCCGTACTCGAAACCGAGCACCGCTTCCTCGGACAGCACCGAATCGATGATGACGAAGTCGCCCTGCTTTTCGCTGATGTGCTGCAGCGGCATGTACGTGCCCTGGTCCCACTTCTCGCGGTTCTGGTCGTGCAGCACGGCGTGGCGGTGGAAGAACGTCCCGCGGCCGACGTCCTGCCCCGAGATGCGCACCGAATACCCTTCGTTGAGCAGAGTTGCGTACGCGAGATTCTCGGCCATGCCCCAGTCGAGCGGCAGCTTGCCGTCCGCCATCAGCCGCCGGTCGGCCATGATTTTCTCGACCCGCGGATGCAGCTTGAAATTAGGCGGCACTTCGGCAATCTTGCGGCCGAGCTGCTTCAACGTGTCGAGCGGCAGCCGCGTATCGTCGTTCTCATTCCACTTGGTGCCCATGAAGGGCTTCCAGTTGACTTCGAACGGCGGCTTGAAGTTGGACAGGATGGTCTTGTTGGTGTGGAACCCGCCATCGAGCGCGCTGCGATACGTCTTGACCATTTCCTCGCCGTCCGCGTCGGTGATGGCGCCCTCTTTCGCGAGACGCTCGCCGTAGATCTTGCGCGGCGTCGGATGCTGGTGGATGCGCTTGTACATGAGCGGCTGCGTGACCATGGGTTCGTCCTGCTCGTTGTGGCCGAGCCGGCGGTAGCAGACGAGGTCGATCACCACGTCTTTCGAGAATTTCATCCGGTAGTCGAGCGCGATTTCGGTCGCGAGACAGACCGCCTCGGGATCGTCGCCATTCACATGAAAGATCGGCACTTCGAGCATCTTCGACACGTCACTGCAGTAAAGCGTCGAACGCGCGTCGCGCAGGTCGGACGTGGTAAAGCCGATCTGGTTGTTGATGATGATATGCACGGTGCCGCCGGTGCCGAACCCGCGCGTTTGCGCGAGGTTTAACGTTTCCATGACGACGCCCTGCCCGGCATACGACGCATCGCCATGGATCAGCACGGGCAGCACCTGGCTGCCCGACTTGTCGCGGCGGCGGTGCTGGCGCGCGCGCACCGACCCTTCGACCACCGGGTCGACGATTTCGAGATGCGACGGGTTGAACGCGAGCGACAAATGCAGCGGGCCGCCCGGCGTCATCACGTTGGACGAGAAGCCGTCGTGGTATTTGACGTCGCCCGCGAGCTTCGAGTCGTCCTGCTTGCCTTCGAACTCGGCGAACAGGTCTTTGGGCATCTTGCCCAGCGTATTGACGAGCACGTTGAGGCGGCCGCGGTGCGCCATGCCGATCACGAGTTCCTGCACGCCGGCCGCGCCCGCGTGCTGCAGCAGCTTATCGAGCAGCGGAATCAGGCTGTCGCCGCCCTCGAGCGAGAAGCGGGTCTGGCCCACGTACTTGGTATGCAGGTAGCGCTCGAGCGTTTCCGCGGCGGTGAGCCGCTCGAGGATGTGCTTCTTGTACTCGGCGTCGTATTGCGGCGTTGCGCGCGTCGGCTCGAGCCGCTCCTGGATCCAGCGTTTCTGCGGCACGTCGGTCATGTACATGTATTCGGTGCCGATGGTGCGGCAGTACGTATCCCGCAGCATCTGCAGGATGTCTTTCAACTTCATTTCGCGCGGCCCAACGAGCGAGCCCGTGCCGAACACGGTCTCCATGTCCTCGGCGCCCAGCCCGTAATACGCGGGATCGAGCTCGGCGACGACTGGCGGTTCCTGGCGCCTGAGCGGGTCGACGTCGGCGATGCGTGCGCCCTGAAAACGGTACGCGCCTATGAGCTGCAGCACACCATATTGCTTTTCGCTGAGCTGATGCTCACCGGCGCCCGCGCCGGCGCGGGCAACTGCAGCGCGCGGACTTTTGGCGAGTTGAGCGAAATATTCCTGGACTGGCGCGTGCGCGACATCGCGCGCGCCGTCGTCGAGTTTCTGCAGCTCGTCGAAGTAGCTGCGCCAGCGCGGCTCGACGGCAGTCGGATCTTCGAGATAGCGCTCGTACAGCGCTTCGATAAACGGCGCGTTGGCGCCGAACAGGTACGAGTTGCCGCGCAGTTCGTGGTAAGGCATGGTGCTGTGCCGAAGGGGACCGCTCGCGCTTATTTGCGCTTGCTCACCGGCACAAATGGGCGTTCGCTGTGTCCCGTATAGAGCTGGCGCGGCCGCGCAATCTTCTGCTCGGGGTCCCCGATCATCTCGTTCCACTGCGCGATCCAGCCGACGGTCCTGGCCACCGCAAAAAACGCGGTGAACATGCCGACGGGAATGCCGAGTGCCTTGTAAACAATGCCGGAATAGAAATCGACGTTGGGATAAAGCTTACGCGTTACGAAATATTCGTCCTCCAACGCGATTTTCTCCAGCGCCATGGCAAGCTTGAACAGCTTGTCGTCCTTTAGCCCCAGTTCGTCGAGCACTTCGTGACAGGTCTTCTGGATGATCTTGGCGCGCGGATCGTAGTTCTTGTAAACGCGATGGCCAAAGCCGTAGAGCACCGAATGGTCGCCCTTGTCTTTTACGCGCTTGATGTACGGGCCGATATTCGACTCGTCGCCGATTTCCGTGAGCATTTTCAGCACTGCTTCGTTGGCGCCGCCGTGCGCCGGACCCCACAGGCTCGCGACACCCGATGCTATGCAGGCAAACGGGTTCGCGCCCGACGAGCCCGCGGTGCGCACCGTCGAAGTCGAAGCATTCTGCTCGTGGTCGGCGTGCAGGATGAGAATCTTGTTGAGCGCGCTCGTCAGTATCTTGTTCGGCTTCCAGTCTTCGCAGGGCGTGCCGAACATCATGTACAGGAAATTTTCGACGTAGCCCAGCGAGTTGCGCGGGTACATGAACGGCTGGCCCTGATTGTATTTGTAGCACATCGCCGTGATGGTCGGCAGTTTGGCAATCAGGCGGAACGCCGAGATTTCGCGATGACGCGGGTTGTTGATATCGAGCGCATCGTGATAGAACGCGGACAACGCGCCGACCACGCCGCACAACACCGCCATCGGATGCGCGTCGCGGCGGAATCCCGAATAGAAACGCACGATCTGCTCGTTCACCATCGTGTGATGAGTAACCGTATTGCAGAACTCGTCGCGTTGTGCCTGATTCGGCAGCTCGCCGTACAGAATCAGGTAGGCAACTTCGAGAAAATCGCAATGCTGCGCGAGGTCCTCGATCGGATACCCGCGATACATCAGGACGCCTTTGTCGCCGTCGATGTAGGTGATCGTCGACCGGCAGCTCGCGGTCGACATGAAGCCGGGGTCATACGTAAACTTGCCCGTTTTGTTGTACAGCGGCCGGATATCGATGACGTCAGGACCGACTGACCCCGCGATCACGGGAAAATCGATTGCCGGAGTACCATCCGTGAACGACAGCGTTGCAAGCTTCTCAGCCATAGATTTCTCCGCGGATTCGTGAACTAAAAAAATAATTATACGTCAATGAATTGCACTTGCGAGGACAACTGACGCCCCGTTTCAGGGCGTGCGCAGCAGCTTAAGCAACGTTTCGAAGCGCCGGTCCGCAAGCGGGCCGCGCTCCATGATGAGATCGAGCAAATCGTTGTCGGGAAGCGCGAGGAGTTCCCTGAACTGCGCCACGCGCTCGGCTTCAAGCGTCGCCAGATGCCGTGCGTTGAATTTCTCGAGAATCAGATCGAGCTCCAGCAGCCCGCGCCGGCAATCCCATCTCAATTTACCCAATGCGCCGTGCGTGGTAGCGAGCTCCATGAGCTAGACGGCGCGCTTGACCATCAGATCTTTGATCTTGCCGATCGCCCGCGTGGGATTCAGGCCCTTGGGGCAGACGTCGACGCAATTCATGATCGAATGGCAGCGGAACAAGCGGTACGGGTCTTCGAGATTGTCGAGGCGCTCGTTGATCGCCAGGTCGCGCGTGTCGGCGATGAAACGATAGGCCTGCAGCAACCCCGCGGGACCGACGAATTTGTCGGGATTCCACCAGAACGACGGGCACGATGTCGAGCAACACGCGCACAGGATGCATTCGTAAAGGCCGTTCAGCTCTTCGCGATCGGCGGGCGACTGCAACCGCTCCTTCTCCGGCGCCGGCGAGTCGTTCTGCAAATACGGCTTGATCGAATGGTACTGCTTGAAGAACTGCGACATGTCGACGATCAGGTCGCGAATGACCGGCAGCCCCGGCAGCGGCCGGATCACCACGGGCTCTTTAAGGTCGGCGAGCTTGGATATGCACGCGAGCCCGTTCTTGCCGTTGATGTTCATCGCGTCGGAGCCGCACACGCCTTCGCGGCACGAGCGGCGCAGCGACAGCGTGTCGTCCTGCTCCTTGATGCGGATCAGCGCGTCGAGCAGCATGCGGTCGGTGGGCTCGAGCGCAATGTCGTAGTCCTGCATGCGCGGCTTGGCATCGACGTCCGGGTTGTAACGATAAATCGAAAATTTCATCTGAGGGTCCTGGGCAAACTCAAACGCTAGTAAACACGAGGCTTGGGCTGGAACGACTCGACCGTCAGCGGCTTCAACTTGACCGGCTTGTACTGCAGGCGGTTGCCGTCCTTGAACCAGAACGTGTGCTTCATCCAGTTCGCGTCGTCGCGGTCGTGATGGTCGCTGCGGTCGTGCGCGCCGCGGCTTTCCGTGCGCGCATCCGCTGAAATCATCGTCGCGACGGCGGTTTCAACCAGGTTGTCGAGCTCGAGCGCTTCGAGCCGCGCCGTGTTGAACACCTTGCTCTTGTCCTTGATGAACGTGTGCTTGACGCGCTCGGCCACCGCAAGCATTTTGCGCACGCCGTCGGCCAGGCTGTCGGGAAAGCGGAACACGCCGCAATGCAGCTGCATCGTGCGGCGCATTTCGGCGCCGACTTCGGAGACGCTCTCGCCGGAAGTCGCGCTGTCGAGCCGCGCGAGCCGCGCAAGCGAGCGATCGGCCGCGTCCGCCGGCAAATCGGGAAACGCCTCATCGACCTCGATGTCGCGTATCACCTGTTGCGCCGAGGATTTGCCGAACACCAGCAGGTCGAGCAGCGAATTGGTGCCGAGACGGTTCGCGCCATGCACCGATACGCACGAGCACTCGCCTGCCGCGTACAGTCCGCGCACGATTTTTTCGTTGGCGCCGTCCGGCACATACACCTGGCCATGCATATTCGTCGGCACGCCGCCCATCTGGTAGTGACAGGTCGGCACCACCGGAATCGGATCCTTGGTGCAATCGACGTTGGCAAACTTCATCGCGATCTCGCGGATGCCCGGCAGCCGCTTGTCGATGACGTCGGCGCCGAGATGGTCGAGCTTCAGCAAAATGTATTCACCATCCTTGCCCGCGCCGCGGCCTTCCTTGATCTCGGTCGCCATCGCGCGCGACACGACGTCGCGCGAGGCGAGGTCCTTCACGGTCGGCGCATAGCGTTCCATGAAACGCTCGCCATTCTTATTGAGCAGGAAACCGCCCTCGCCGCGCACGCCTTCGGTGATCAGCACGCCGGCGCCCGCGACGCCGGTCGGGTGGAATTGCCAGAACTCCATGTCTTCGAGCGGGATACCCGCGCGCGCGGCCATGCCGAGGCCGTCGCCGGTGTTGATGAACGCATTGGTGCTCGCGGAGTAAATGCGGCCCGCACCGCCGGTGGCCAGCAACGTCGCTTTCGCCTGCAGCGTCATCACTTCGCCGGTTTCCATTTCCATCGCCACCACGCCCAGCACGTCGCCGGCCTGGTTGCGGATCAGGTCGAGCGCCATCCACTCGACGAAAAACTGGGTGTGCGCACGGACGTTGCGCTGGTAGAGCGTATGCAGCATCGCGTGACCGGTGCGGTCGGCTGCAGCGCAGGAGCGCTTGACCGGGCCTTCGCCGTAATTGCGCGTCTGGCCGCCGAACGGGCGTTGATAAATCCGGCCGTCGGGCGTGCGGTCGAACGGCATGCCGAAGTGCTCGAGCTCGTAAACGGCTTCGTTGGCCTTGCGGCACATGAATTCGATCGCGTCCTGGTCGCCCAGGTAGTCCGAGCCCTTGACGGTATCGAACATGTGCCAGTGCCAGTTGTCGTCGCCGTCGTTGCCGAGCGACGCGGCGACGCCGCCCTGTGCGGCTACGGTGTGCGAGCGCGTGGGAAAAACCTTGGACAGCACCGCGACCTTCAGATTGGCTTCAGCGAGATGGAGCGCCGCGCGCAGACCGGACCCGCCGGCGCCGACGACTACCGCATCAAACTGTCTTTTCGCAATCGCCATTTATTTATATGCTCCACAAAATCTGCACCGACCAGCCCGCGTACGCGATCAGCGCGGCGATCACCAGGGCGTACAGCGCGAGCCGCACGCCGCCGTGCTTGATGTAATCCATGAATATGTTGCGCATGCCGACCCATGCGTGGAAATACAGGCTCAGCAGACACAGCAGCGTTGCGAGCTTCATCCACTGCGGCGCGAAGAGCCCGCGCCATGCGTCATGATCGATGACCGGCGTTGCAAGCAGCAGCCAGACGATGAGCAGCGTGTAGAGCAGCATGACGACCGCGGTCACGCGCTGCGCGAGCCAATCGCGCAGCCCGTAGTGCGCGCCGGTCACCGCACGGTTCACCATATGCGCACCCCGATCAGCAAGGTCAGCACGATGCTGACTGCGAGCACGAGCCAGCTCGAGAACCGCGCGGACTTCAATTCAGTGCCCAGATCGATGTCGGACGCGAGGTGGCGCACGCCGGCGCACAGGTGATGCAGGTAGCCCCAGACCAGCAGCAGGATGCCGATTTTCACGAGCGGCATCGCAGCAAACGACTTCGATGCAGCAAACGTGTCGGGCGAAGAGAGGCTGCACTGCCACCACGCAAGCAGTACGGGCAGCACCGAGAAACAACGCGGCGCCGCTGACCCGATGCATGATCGAGACGACTGCGGGCACCGGCATACGGATTTGCAGCAGATTGAGATATTTGGGGCGGGTGGCCATGTGTAGTCTGAGCGGATTGGAGTTTTTCTTCACACCCCGCCGCAATCGCATGAGGCTTAGGCAAGGGCTTGCAACGTTGTACTGCCGCGAGCACTGATTTTAGCAGTTATTGGTGCATCGCAAAAGACGCGTCGCGTGTCTGCGCTCGGCATGCGGGTCGACGCGCGGTGCAATCTGCGCGCATGCGCAGAGTCGTGACGAAACGCCGCGCGCCAGCCGCTTGAATTTTTTCACGCGCTGCGCATTCTGATTTCGCTCACGCCATGCTGCGCGCCGCGGATGCCCCGCAGAATCGCCGCCGCGATGACGCAGTGCACCGTGGCCCGTGTTATACTTGCCGATAAGCCATTGTTTATGTTCCCTTCCGTGGCGCACATCGACTGACACCTTCGTTCCAAGGAGCATCCTCACCATGAAACGCCCCGTTCGCGTTGCCGTCACCGGCGCCGCCGGCCAAATCGGCTATAGCCTGCTGTTCAGAATCGCCAGCGGCGAAATGCTCGGCAAAGATCAACCCGTCATCCTGCAAATGCTGGAAATCCCCGACGAGAAGGCGCAAAAAGCGCTGCGCGGCGTGATGATGGAACTCGACGATTGCGCGTTTCCGCTGCTCGATAGCATGGTGCCCGCGAGCGATCCCAATGTGGCGTTCAAGGACGTCGATTTCGCGCTGCTGGTCGGCGCGCGGCCGCGCGGGCCCGGCATGGAACGCAAGGACCTGCTCGAAGCCAACGGCAAAATCTTCGGCCCGCAGGGCAAGGCGCTGTCCGATGTCGCGAGCCGCGACGTCAAAGTGCTGGTCGTCGGCAATCCCGCGAATACGAACTGCCTGATCGCGATGAAGAACGCGCCGAAACTGAAGCCGGCGCAATTTACTGCCATGCTGCGCCTCGATCACAACCGCTCGCTCACGCAGGTCGCGCAAAAAGTCGGCAAGCCGGTCTCGAGCATCCGGAAAATGACGGTCTGGGGCAATCACTCGGCGACGCAATATCCGGATCTCTTCCAGGCCGAAGCGGACGGCAAAAAAGTCTGGCCGCAAATCAACGACCAGGCGTGGCTCGAAAACACGTTCATTCCGCTGATCCAGAAACGCGGCGCCGCGATCATCGAGGCGCGCGGCCTGTCGTCGGCGGCAAGCGCCGCCAACGCGGCAATCGACCATATGCGCACCTGGGTGCAGGGCACGGCCGACGGCGACTGGGTCAGCATGGGTGTGCCTTCCGACGGCAGCTACGGCATACCCGAAGGCGTGATGTACGGTTATCCGTGCACGTGCAAAAACGGCAAAATCGAGATCGTCAAAGGCATCGACGTCAGCGATTTCAGCCGTTCACGCATGCAGGCCACGCTAAAAGAGCTGCATGAAGAGCGCGACGGCGTAAAACACCTGCTGGGCTGATACGAAAAATGCAGCGCAAGAGAGGCGGCCACCGGCAACGGTTCCGCCTTTTTTTGCGCGCGCCGGTTCACGTTCATACCACGCCGCTATGCGGCTCGCTTAAAAGCACTGAGGAGATGCGATGAGCAGCAAGGAAACCACCGGCGGCTTCAAACCCAAAAAGTCCGTCGCGCTGTCGGGAATCGAAGCCGGCAACACGGCGCTGTGCACGGTCGGCCGCAGCGGCAACGATCTGAATTACCGCGGCTACGACATACTCGATATCGCCGAGCAATGCGAGTTCGAAGAGATCGCCTATCTGCTGATCCACGGCGTGATGCCGAGCGGTCCGCAACTTGCCAACTACAAATTGAAACTGCAAGCGCTGCGCGGCCTGCCGGAAGCGGTCAAAGCGGCGCTCGAATGCGTCCCCGCCGCCGCGCATCCGATGGACGTGATGCGCACCGGCTGCTCCGTGCTCGGCAGCGTGCTGCCCGAGAAAGACGACCACAACATGCCCGGCGCGCGCGACATCGCCGACCGCCTGATCGCGTCGTTCGGCTCGATGCTGCTCTACTGGTTTCATTTCAGCCAGAACGGCCGCCGCATTGAAGTCGAAACCGACGACGATTCGATCGGCGGGCATTTCCTGCACTTGCTGCACGGCAAACCGCCGTCGGCCAAGTGGGTGCGCGCGATGCACACGTCGCTGAACCTCTACGCCGAGCACGAGTTCAATGCGTCGACGTTTGCCTGCCGCGTCGTCGCCGGCACCGGCTCCGACATGTATTCGGCGATTACCGGCGGCATCGGCGCGCTGCGCGGCCCCAAGCATGGCGGCGCCAACGAAGTCGCGTTCGAAGTCATGAACCGCTACGAGTCGCCGGACGCGGCGGAAACCGACATCGTGACGCGCGTCGCCAACAAGGAAGTGGTGATCGGTTACGGCCACCCCGTCTACACGATCGCCGATCCGCGCAACAAGATCATCAAGGAAGTTGCGCGCAATCTCTCGAAGGAGACCAGCGACATGGCGATGTTCGACATCGCCGACCGCATCGAGGCGGTGATGATGCGCGAGAAGAAGATGTTCGCCAATCTCGACTGGTTCTCGGCGGTGTCGTACTTCAAGATGGGCGTGCCGACCGCCATGTTTACGCCGATTTTCGTGATCTCGCGCACCTCCGGCTGGGCGGCGCACGTGATCGAGCAGCGCATCGACGGCAAAATCATCCGGCCGACGGCCAATTACACGGGCCCCGAAGCGCGCAAGTTCGTGCCCATAGCGGAGCGCGGGCGCCACAGGAAAGGCAAGTAAACGCGTGACGCGCACGCTTTCGCCGTTACCCGCACCGGAGCACCGCCATGGGATATACGCTGGTAAAAACCCTCGTCTCGGCACTCATCATTACGCTGGTGTCCGAAGTAGCCAAGCGCAGTCCCGCGCTGGCCGCGCTGATCGCGTCGCTGCCGCTGGTGTCGGTGCTCGGCATGATCTGGATTTATCAGGAAACGCACGACATTCCACGCATCGCGGCGCATTCCACGGCGACGTTCTGGTTCGTGCTGCCTTCGCTGCCGATGTTCCTCGTGCTGCCGCTGATGCTGCGGCATGGCATGGGGTTTTATCTGGCGCTGGCATTGAACTGCTTAATGACCGCCCTCCTGTATCTCGCGATGGTCAAACTCGGCGCGTATTTCGGCGTCAAGCTGTAAGCGCCTCATTCTTTTAAAAACCAACAGAGAAAACATGTCCAGCCCAATTTCGAACGTGCGTCCCAAAACCGACCAGGTCATCGCCGACATCGCCGACTACGCGCTGAAATATTCGATCAAGAGCGACGAGGCGTACCACACCGCGCGGCTGTGCCTGATGGACACGCTCGGCTGCGGCTTCGAAGCGCTGTCGTATCCCGCGTGCACCAAGCTGATGGGGCCCATTGTGCAGGGTACCGTCGTTCCGCACGGCGCGAAGGTGCCGGGCACATCATTTCAGCTCGATCCGGTCGCTGCGGCATTCAACATCGGCTGCATGATCCGCTGGCTCGATTTCAACGACACCTGGCTCGCCGCCGAATGGGGTCATCCGTCCGACAATCTCGGCGGCATTCTCGCCGCCGCCGATTACCTCTCGCGCACGCGCGTCGCGGCGGGCAAAGCGCCGCTCAAGATGCGCGACGTGCTGACCGGCATGATCAAGGCGCACGAAATCCAGGGCGTGATCGCGCTCGAAAACAGCTTCAACCGCGTCGGCCTCGACCACGTCGTGCTGGTGAAGGTCGCGAGCACCGCGGTCATCACCGCAATGCTCGGCGGCACGCGCGACGAAGTCGTCAATGCGGTATCCAATGCATGGATCGACGGCCAGTCGCTGCGCACCTACCGCCACACGCCGAACACCGGCTCGCGCAAATCGTGGGCGGCGGGCGATGCCACGAGCCGCGCGGTGCGCCTCGCGTTGATGGCGCTCAAAGGCGAGATGGGCTATCCGTCCGCGCTGACCGCCAAGACCTGGGGCTTCTACGACGTATTGTTCAAAGGCAAGCCGTTCAAGTTCACGCGCAAGTACGGCTCTTACGTGATGGAAAATATCCTGTTCAAGATTTCGTTCCCGGCGGAATTTCACGGCCAGACCGCGGCCGAATGCGCGGTGCGCCTGTATCCCGCGGTGCACGACCGGGTCGACGACGTCCAGAAAATCGTGATCACGACCCACGAGTCCGCGATCCGCATCATCGACAAGCAGGGCGCGCTCAATAACCCGGCCGACCGCGACCATTGCATCCAGTACATCGTCGCCATCGGACTGCTCAAAGGCAACGTCGAGGCCACGGACTACGAGGACGACGTCGCGCAGGACCCGCGAGTCGACAAGCTGCGCTCGAAAATGGTGTGCGTCGAGAAAAAGCAATGGACGCGCGATTACCTCGATCCGGCCAAGCGCTCGATCGCCAACGCGGTGCAGATTTTCTTCAAGGACGGAACCAAAACCGAGAACATCGAAGTGGAGTATCCGATCGGCCACCGCCGGCGGCGCAAGGAAGGCGTGCCGCTGCTCGAGGCCAAGTACAAAACCAACCTCGCGCGCCGCTTTCCGGCGAAACAGCAGGCCGCGATATTCGACTTGTGCAACGACCAGAAAAAACTCGAAGCAACACCCGTGCAGGAATTCGTCGACCTTTTTGTCATCTGAGGAGGCACTATGACCACACTGAGAAACACGCTGTTGCGCGGCGCCGTCGCCGCGGCGCTGGCCCTGCCGCTCGCGGCTGCCGCGCAAATGACGCCCGGCATGTACGAATATACGATCAAGATCAGCATGCCCGGCGGCCCCGGCAATATGCCCCCCCAAACCTCGCAGCGCTGTCTGGGCGCCAAGGATCTCGAAGGCAACAAGGCTTATCAGATGCCGCAGGGACCCGGCAGCGACTGCCAGGTCAAGGATCTCAAGGAGAGCGGCGGCAAGTTTTCGTACAAGATGGCGTGCACGAAACCGCAAAAGCTCGATGGCAACGTCCAGGGCGCGTTCACGCCGACCAGCATGAACATGGACATGACCATGACCATGGAAGGCATGCCGGGACCGATGACGCAATCGATTACCGCCAAGCGCACCGGAGATTGCAAGCCATCCTAGTTCGGCGCGCGTCGGCTGGCCCGGCTCCCGCAGCGGCGCGGCTCTGACGTAAAATAGATGGTTCTTCTGACCGCAGGGAATAGATGAGCGCAAGATTGAAAGACGCCGCGCCCGCCTTATCGGGGCGCCTGCCGAACCCGGCGCTGGCCGGTTTCGTGCCGCGTCTCGTCAACGGCGTGCTCGAGCTGCCCGTCTATCACATGCGCGGCGGCACTTCGACCGGTGTCGTGCTGTGGCACGAGCATCTGCCCGTCGAACTCGCGCTGCGCGAAGAAGCGATCCGCGTGATCATGGGCGTGCCGCCCACTGGCGAAGTCAAAGGCAACCGGCAGACGACCGGGCTCGGCCGCGGCCCGTCGACGAGCAACAAAGTGTTCATCGTCGATCGCTCGCCGACCGCCGACGCCGATATCACGAGCACGCTTGCCCAGCTCGCCGCCGACAAGTCCGCAATCGACTGGAGCGTCAACTGCGGCAACATGTCGGCTGCGCTGACCATGTATGCGTTGGATACCGGCCTCTTTCACGCATCGCGGGGCAAGACGGTGATGCGCATTTTCAACACCAACACGCAGGTCACAACCGACGCGACCGTAAAAACGCCCGACGGCACGCCGCTCATTCCGGCAGACACCGAGATTCCCGGCGTGATGGGCAAATTCCCCGGCGTCGAACTGAGCCTGCGCAATCCGGTCGGCGCCAAGACCGGCAAGCTATTGCCGACCGGCAACGTGGTCGACACTTTCGCGGGCATCGCAGCCTCATGCGTCGACGTCGCCGTGCCGATGGTGATCGTGAGCGCCGCCGACCTTGGCAAGACCGGCCAGGAATCTGTAGATGAGCTCGCGCGCGATCACGCGCTGAAAGAAAAACTGCAGGCGATATGGGTCGAAGCCGGACTCAAGATGGGGCTGCGCAAGAAGAACGGCGACGCCATGAACGCCGACGATCTCGCACATAGCGAGACCATCCCGAAAATCTGCATGGTCGCGCCGCCGACCGGCGACGAGCATATTCTGGTCCGCTATTTCACGCCGCAGACGCCCCACAATTCGCTCGCGGTGACCGGCGGGTGTTGCCTCGCGGTGGCATGTCTCATGCCCGGCACCGTGGCGAACAGGCTCGCGCGCGGCATCCCGGCAATCGGCGCCAAAGAAAGCGTCACCGTCGTACAGATGCGCAACCCTGCGGGCGTGCTGCGCGCGCGCATCGCAGCCTCGATGACTGCATCGGGCATGCGCATCAGCAGCGCCGCTTACGAACGCAGCGCGCAGATTTTCCTGCGCGGACATTTTCCGCTGTACTGCGCGTCAGCGCAGCTCACGGCATTCGGTAAACAATGGCAGCAATGACTTTTAACCAGGAAGACAAGACCATGGCAAACGACCCGTTCAAAGCACTGCAGGAATTCAAGCTCAAATCCGGCAAGACCGGTAAATATTATTCGCTCGCGGCCCTCGAGAAGGCGGGCCTCGGCAAAACGTCGCGCATGCCGGTGAGCCTGCGTGTGGTGCTTGAATCGGTGCTGCGCAACTGCGACGGCAAACGCGTTACTGAAGACGCCGTGCGCGCGCTCGCCGCCTGGAAACCAAACGAACCGCGCACCGCGGAAGTCCCCTTCGTGCTCGCCCGCATCATGCTCCAGGACATGGCCGGCTTTCCGGCGCTGAACGATTTCGCCGCCATGCGCGCCGAAGCGATGCGCCAGAAGTTCGACCCCACAAGGATCGAGCCGCTTGTGCCGGTCGATCTCGTGGTCGACCATTCGATTGTCGTCGACGTGAGCAACTCGAAGGACGCACTGCGCAAGAACATGGAAATCGAATTCGAGCGCAACGGCGAGCGCTACACCTTCCTGAAATGGGCGAAGGCCGCATTTTCCGGCATTCGCGTCGTCCCCCCGGGCAACGGCATCTGCCACCAGGTCAACCTCGAATACCTGTCGCGCGGCGTATGGGAAAAAGACGGCATCTATTATCCCGACTCGACCGTCGGCACCGATTCGCATACCACGATGGTCAACGCGATCGGCGTGCTCGCATGGGGCGTTGGCGGCATAGAAGCCGAAGCCGCCATGTTGGGCCAACCCTATTACTTCCTGACCCCGGACGTGGTCGGCGTGCACATGACCGGCAAGTTAAATCCCGGCGTTACCGCGACCGATCTCGTGCTCACCGTCACCGAACTGCTGCGCAAGACGCGCGTCGTCGGCAAGTTCGTCGAATATTTCGGCGAAGGCGCGGCGTCGCTCTCCCCCACCGACCGCGCCACGGTTGCCAACATGGCGCCCGATTACGGCGCGACCTGCGGCTTCTTTGCAATCGACGACAAGACGCTCGAGTACTACCGGATGTCGGGCCGCGAAGAGCACGTCGATGCGATCGAGTCTTATCTCAAAGTGCAGGGCATGTACGGAATTCCGAAAAAAGGCGAGATCGACTACTCGCAGGTCGTCGAGCTCGACCTCTCGACGGTACGCCCGAGTGTATCCGGCCCGAAGCAGCCCGAGGATCGCATCAATCTCGAGAACATCAAGAGTCGTTTCACCGAGCTCTTTTCCAAACCCGTCGCGGAGAGTGGCTACAACAAGCCCGCTGCCGGGCTCGTGACGCGCTATCCCGTCGCCAATGCGGCGATCGGTGACGTCGGCCATGGCGACATCTCGATCGCGGCCATCACTTCCTGCACCAATACCTCGAACCCGTGGGTGCTGCTGGCTGCCGGCCTGCTGGCCAAGAAGGCGGTCGAGCGCGGCATGAAACCGCATCCGCGCGTGAAAACGTCGATGGCGCCCGGTTCCAAGGTTGTCACCGCCTACCTCAAGGATTCAGGCCTGCTGCCGTACCTCGAGCAACTCGGCTTTTATGTCGTCGCCTACGGCTGCACCACCTGCATGGGCCTCGCCGGCCCGCTCGATAAGGACCTCGAAGAGAGCATCGTGAAGAACGACGTGATCTCCGCCGCGGTTCTGTCCGGCAATCGCAATTTCGAAGCGCGCGTGCACCAGAGCCTCAAAGCCAACTTCCTCATGAGCCCGCCGCTGGTCGTGGCATTCGCACTCGCCGGCACCGTGCTCAAGGACGTGGACAAAGACCCTCTCGGCAACGACAAAAACGGCAAGCCGGTTTTCCTCAAAGACATCTGGCCGACGCCCGCCGAAGTCGACGCGGTGATGAAATTCGCGACCAATCCGGAAAACTTCAAGCGCGAGTACGGCGACCTCGCCGGCGCGAAGGACCTGTGGGATGCCATCCCTGAAGCCAAGGGCGCTTTGTTCGATTGGGACGCTAAATCGACCTACTTGCTCGAACCCCCGCTCTTCGAGGGATTTAAAGTCGAGCTGCCTAAAATCAGCGATGTCAAAGGCGGACGCGCGCTGGGCATATACGGCAACAAGCTCACGACCGACCATATCAGTCCCGTTGCCCCGATTCGTAAAGGCACGCTGGCGGGCGACTGGCTGGTAGCAGCCGGCAGCACCGACCTTTCCAGTTTCGGCTCACGCCGTACCAACCATGAAGTCATGGTCCGCGGCGCATTCGCCAATCCGCGCATCAAGAACCTGCTCGCACCTGGCACCGAAGGCGGCGTGACGATCCACCAGCCGAGCGGCGACAAAATGACGATTTACGAAGCATCGATGCGCTATCAGAACGACGGTATTCCGCTGTTCGTCTTCGGCGGCGAGGAATACGGCACCGGCTCGTCGCGCGACTGGGCGGCGAAAGGCACGCAGATGCTCGGCGTCAAATGCGTGGTCGCGCGCGGCTACGAGCGTATCCACCGCTCGAACCTTGTCGGCATGGGCGTGCTGCCCTGCCAGTTCAAGGGCAATGACAGCGTGCAGTCGCTTAAGATCGACGGCACGGAAACGTTCGATCTCATCGGCGTCGCCGGCGGCAACGTGAAGCCGCTGCAGGACCTGACGCTCGTGATCCACCGCAAGGATGGCTCCAAGCAGAACGTCACCGTGATGCTGCGCGTGGATTCGCCGATCGAAGTCGAATACCTGAAGCACGGCGGCATTCTGCCCTACGTCCTGCGCGAACTGATGGCAGCGTAATCACCAAATAGACAGGAACGAACGATATGGCAACCGATACTTTCAAAACGCTGCGCGACTTCACGCCGTCACCGGGCAAAAAAGGCCGCTACCACTCGCTGGCCGCGCTCGAAGCCGCGGGACTCGGCAAGATTTCGCGGCTGCCGCGCTCGATCCGCGTGGTTCTCGAGGCGCTGGTGCGTCATTGCGACGGCAAGCTGGTGACCGAAGAGCACGTGAAAAATCTCGCCGCGTGGCAGGCCAATGGCAAGCGGACCACCGAGATCCCGTTCATCGTCGTGCGCATCGTGCTGCAGGACCTGATCGGTTTCGGCACGCTGAACGATCTCTCCGCGATGCGCGCCGCGGCCGATCGCCTCGGCGTGTCGCCGAGCCGCATCGAGCCGCTAGTGCCCGTCGACGTGGTGGTGGATCATTCGGTTGAAATCGACGTGTACAACGCGCCGGATGCGGTGCAACGCAATCAGCAGATCGAATTCAAGCGCAATGCCGAGCGATATCGGTTCGTCAAATGGGCCCAGGGTGCATTCAAGACGGTCCGCGTCGTCCCGCCCGGCAACGGCATCATTCACCAGATCAACATGGAGTATCTGTCGCGCGGCGTGTGGGAGAAGGACGGCGTGTGGTTCCCCGACACCGTGTTCGGCACCGACTCGCACACGACGATGGTCAACGGCATCGGTGTCGTCGGCTGGGGCGTGGGCGGCATCGAAGCCGAAGCCGGCATGCTAGGCCAGCCCAATGCATTCCTGACACCGGACGTGGTCGGCTGCCATATGACCGGCAAGCTGCGCGAAGGCGTCACCGCGACCGATCTCGCACTCACCGTGACCGAACTCATGCGCAAAGCCAAAGTCGTGGGCAAGTTCGTCGAATTCTTCGGCGAAGGCGCGACCGCGCTCACGGCAGCCGATCGCTGCACGGTCGCCAACATGGGGCCCGAGTACGGCGCAACCATGGGGTTCTTCCCGGTCGATGAAAAAACGGTCGACTACTTCCGCACCACGGGCCGCGAGCCGGAGCAGGTCGCCGCGATCGAGTCCTATTTCAAAGCGCAGGACATGTTCGGCATGCCCAAGCTGGGCGATATCGATTACAGCGAAATCATCAATCTCGACCTCGACAGCATCGTGCCCAGCCTGTCCGGCCCGAAACGCCCGCAGGACCGCGTCAATCTGCCCGAGCTCGGCCGTGGATTCGACAGTTTGTTCTCCGCCCCCGTCGACAAGAACGGCTACGCGCGCGCCGCGGCCGATCTCAACCGGCGTGAAGCGAGCGGCCATCCGGAGTTCGACGTGGGACACGGCGACGTGCTGATCTCGTCGATCACGTCGTGCACCAACACGTCGAATCCCGCGCTGCTGATCGCGGCCGGCCTCCTCGCCAAGAAAGCTGTCGAGCGGGGCCTCAAGGTGAGCCCGCGCGTGAAAACGTCACTGGCCCCGGGCTCCAAGGTTGCCACCGCTTACCTGCGCGATGCGGGCCTGTTGTCGTACCTGGAAAAACTCGGTTACGGCGTCGTCGCTTACGGCTGCACGACCTGCATGGGCGCGGCCGGTCCGCTCGATCCCAAGATCGAAGAAACCGTGGTATCGAAAGACCTGGTCACCGCCGCAGTCCTCTCCGGCAACCGCAACTTCGAAGCGCGCGTGCATGCCAATCTTCGCGCGAACTACCTCGCCAGCCCCGCGCTGGTGGTGGCCTACGGGATCGCCGGCACCGTGCGCACCGACCTCACGAAGGATCCTGTGGGCACGGGCAGCGACGGCAAGCCCGTTTATCTGAAAGACATCTGGCCGACGGATGCCGAGGTCGGCGCGCTGATGAAGTTTGCCGCCAACAAAGAGCATTTCCGCCGCGAATACGGCGACCTCTCCGGCGCCAAGGAGCTGTGGGAAGCGATTCCCACCATCGAAGGCGCAGTCTATCAGTGGGACCCGAAGTCGACCTTCATCAAGGAGCCGCCGTTCTTCGAAGGCGTTACCCGCGTGCCGGGCAAGGTCAACGACGTGAAGGGCGCACGCGCGCTCGCGATCCTCGGCGACTCGATCACCACCGACCACATCAGCCCCTCGACCAAGATCAAGACGGGCACGCCGGCCGGCAAATGGCTCGAGGGCTACAACAGCCCGCCGTCGGAATGGGGCCATTTTGGCGTGCGCCGCTGCAATCATGAGCTGATGGTGCGCGGCACGTTCGCCAACGTGCGCCTGCGCAACCAGGTCGCGCCCGGTACCGAAGGCCCGATCACCAAGCATCAACCCGACGGCGCGCAGATGACCATATTCGAAGCGTCCGAGCTTTATCAGAAGGCAGGCACCCCGCTCGTCATTTTCGGCGGCGAAGACTTCGGCATGGGATCGTCACGCGACTGGGCGGCAAAAGGCATCGCAACTGCTAGGCGCACGGGCCGTGATCGTGCAGCAGCTTCGAGCGCATCCACCGCGCGAACCTGGTCGGCATGGGCGTGCTGCCGCTGCAGTTCAAGACGGGCGACAGCGTGCAATCCCTCAAGATCGACGGCACCGAAACGTTTGACATCGAAGGCGTCAACGGCGGCGACGTGAAGCCGATGCAGGACGTGACGCTCGTGATCACGCGCAAAGACGGCGCCACGCAGCGCGTGCCGCTCACGCTGCGCGTCGATACCGTGATCGAAGTCGACTATCTGAAGCACGGCGGCATCCTGCCGTACGTGCTGCGCCAGATTCTGGCCGAAGCGGCGTAAATGCTGTTCTTCCTCCCCTTCAAGGGGAGGGAGCGCATTTAGCTAGCGCGAACTTCCGATCGCCGCATTGACGGCGGGCATCACTTTTTCCGCCATCAGTTCCATCGAGCGGCGCGCAAGTTTGACGTCGGCCCAGTCGTGGCCCGCGTAGAGCAGCGTGCCGAAATCTCCGACCGTTTCGCGGAAAGCCAGGATTTGCTCGACCACGCTGTCGACGCTGCCGCATATCACCAGCGTGTCGAGCAGGTAGTCAAGCGTTACGGCGTCGTTGGACATTGCGAGATCGTGCTTGAAGATGTCGACGTTGCCGTGTCCCTTGCGCTTGGTCAGCAGGTTCCAGTAGTAGAAACCGTACGGCCCCTTAGGGTCTTTGGCGTAACGGCGCGCCGTCGCATCGTCATCCGCCACGAACACGCTCTTGCACACGCGCCAGTCGGTGCGATTCGCGGGATGGCCGCCTGACTTGCAGCCTTCCTCGTGTTTCGGCCAATGCGTCTTCGCCCACACGGGCTGCAGAAAGTTGGCCGTGATCGGCTGCCAGCCGCGCTTCGCGGCTTCGACCAATCCTTTCGAATGCGGCACGATCGCGGTCACGATAATCGGAGGATGCGGCTGCTGGTAGGGCTTGAGCATCACACCCTGCCCTACCGGCGGGATCATGGTTTTCTCGGTTGTGATATTCCAGAATTTCCCTTCGATGTTGTACGGCGCATCGCCGCTCCACATCGCGAGTATCTGGTTGATAGCCTCGACGAACATTGCATTGCGGTCGCGCTCGAGGTTGCCCATCATTTCCATGTCGGATCTCAGCCCGCCGGGCCCGATACCGAACAGGAACCGGCCTTCGAGCATGTGATCGATCATTGCGACCGTCGCCGCGACCTGCGCGGGATGGTTGTTTGGCAGATTGACTGTGCCGCTGCCGAGCTTGATCTGCTTCGTGACGTCGGCGACGCTCGCGATGAACGCGAGGCACGACGGGATCGATTCGCAGATGTCCGTCACGTGCTCGCCGATGTAGGCCTCGCTGTAGCCCAGCGCGTCGGCGAGCAGCACCGCGGCGCGGTCTTCCTTCAGCGTCTGCGTGTAATTGCGCTCCGGCGGGTGCATCGGCATCGTGAAAAAGCCCAGCTTCATCATCGCCCCTGGATCGCTTTGCGTTAATGCGCGAGCTTCTGGCCGTGCTCGCGCGTGTCGTGAAAGCCGACCTGCGGCCAGCGCTCGATCGCGAGCTGCAGATTGTATTTGTTCGGCGCCAGATAGACCGGGTTGTCGTCGACGTCGCGCGCCATGTTGATCGCAAGCTCTTTCTCGAAGTTCTTGCGTATCGTTTCGTCGGGAAACGTGAGCCAGCGCGCGGTGTAAATATTGGCGTTGTCGTAGACCGCATCGACCTTGTATTCGCTTTGCAGGCGCTGCGCGACCACCTCGAACTGCAGCGGCCCGACCGCGCCCAGCAGCAGCGAGTTGCCCGAATCGAACACCTGGATCGCGCCTTCTTCGCCGAGCTCCTGCAGGCCTTTTTGCAGCTGCTTGGCCTTGAACGGATCGCGCGCGCGCGCGAGGCGGAAAAGTTCGGGCGCGAAATACGGGATGCCCTTGTAGCCAAGCACTTCGCCTTCGGTCAGTGTGTCGCCGATTTGCAGCTGGCCGTGATTGTGGATCCCGATGATGTCGCCGGCGACCGCGTCCTCGCTCCTCACGCGCTCGTTCGCCATGAACGTCAGCGCATTGCCGAGCTTGATCTCGCGGCCGATGCGCGCATGCTGCACCTTGATGCCGGGCAGGTAGCGGCCCGAGCAGACGCGGAAAAATGCGATGCGGTCGCGGTGCTTGGGATCCATGTTCGCCTGGATCTTGAACACGAAACCGGTGAACGGCGCCTCGGCCGGATGCACGAGACGGTCGCCGCCGTCGCGCGGCTGCGGCGGCGGCGCCCACTCGACCAACGCCTGCAGCACTTCCTGCACGCCGAAATTGTTGATGCCCGAACCGAAAAACACCGGAGACTGGCGGCCAGCCTGAAATTCCTCGAGATCGAACGGCGAGCTCGCGCCGCGGATCAACTCGACGTCGCGGCGCAGCGCCGGCATTTCGTCCGGAAACAGCTCTTCGAGACGCGGATTGTCGAGTCCGCCGATGTTTTCGCTCTCGTCGCTGCGGCGCTCCTCGCCGGGCGTGAAGCGCACCAGCCGGTCCTGCCGCAGGTCGTAGACGCCGCGAAAACTCTTGCCCATGCCGATCGGCCAGCTCACCGGCGCGCAGTCGATTTTCAAGACCGACTCGATTTCCTCGAGCAGAGCGACGGGCTCGCGCACTTCGCGGTCCATCTTGTTGACGAACGTGATGATGGGCGTATTGCGCAGCCGGCACACTTCCAGCAGCTTGATCGTCTGCGCCTCGACACCCTTCGCGGCGTCGATCACCATGACTGCTGCATCGACCGCAGTCAGCACGCGATACGTGTCCTCGGAGAAATCTTCATGGCCCGGCGTATCGAGCAGGTTCACGGTGTGACCCGCGTATTCGAACTGCATGACCGAGCTCGTGACCGAAATGCCGCGCTGCTTCTCGATCTCCATCCAGTCGGACGTCGCATGGCGCGCGCTCTTGCGCGCCTTGACCGTGCCGGCCATCTGGATCGCGCCGCCGAACAGCAGCAGCTTCTCGGTCAACGTCGTCTTGCCCGCATCCGGATGCGAAATGATGGCGAACGTGCGCCGCTTCGCGACATCGCGCATGAGATCGGCGGGAAAAGACGGTGCGTTCATTGAATTCGATTCGGGCCTGCGGTGGAAGCGGAAACAAAAAGCCGCCGGCCAGACTGCGGCGGGCGGCGAGATAGCGCGATTATACCAAGGTGCGCGCGCACCGGACACTCGCAATGCAGGACAGCACGAACGCGGCGTGCTCATCCGGTTTCCGGTTAGAATAAACGCGGAAAAACCCCGCATGACCACCGCCGCCTCATTCCAGATCGAATACCTGCAGTTTCTCGACCCGCAAGGCAAGGTCGTCAACTCTCTGCCTGAGTTCGCCACGGACGCCGCGAAACTCGTCGAGCTCTATCGCGCGATGGTCCTGATGCGCACATACGACGCCAAAGCCATCGCGCTGCAGCGCACCGGCCAGCTCGGCACGTATGCTTCGATGCTCGGCAAGGAAGCAGTCGAGGCCGGCATCGGCGCCGCGATGGCGAAAGACGACGTGTTCCTGTGCACTTACCGCGAAAACGGCGTGCAGATCATGCGCGGAGTGACGATCCAGGAGTTGCTGCTGTATTGGGGCGGCGACGAGCGCGGCAGCGATTTCGCCGTCCCGCGCAAGGATTTCCCGGTCTGCATCACGATCGCCTCGCAATGCCTGCACGCGGCCGGTGTCGCCTATGCGATGAAGCTGCGCAAACAAAAGCGCGCGGCGGTGTGCATGATAGGCGACGGCGCGACCTCCAAAGGCGACTTCTACGAGGGGCTCAACGCGGCCGGCACGTGGCAGCTGCCGCTGGTTTTTTTCATCACCAACAACCAATGGGCGATCTCGGTGCCGCGCACGACCCAGAGCGCCGCGCAGACGCTTGCGCAGAAAGCCATCGCGGCCGGCGTCGCCGGCGTGCAGATCGACGGCAACGACGTAATCGCCGTGCATCATGCCGTCACCGAGGCGCTCGCCAAAGCACATGCAGGCGGCGGGCCGACGGTCATCGAGGCAGTCACCTATCGGCTCGCCGATCACACGACAGCCGACGACGCCTCGCGTTACCGTCCGCCCGAGCAGGTCGCCGATGCATGGAAGCGCGAACCGATCCTGCGCCTGCGCAATTACCTCAGTGAAGCCGCCGCGTGGGATAAGGCGCGCGAGGAAACGTTGCTGAAGCAATGCAACGAGCAGGTGCAGGCCGCCGCACAGGCGTATATCGACACTCCGCCCCCGCCGCTGGAGCAGATGTTCGATCACTTGTATGCGACTCTGCCAGCGGCCTATTTCGCGCAGCGCGCCGCGATCATCGGAAAATGACGTGGCGCAGATAACGCTCGTCGAGGCCATCAATCTCGCGCTGCATCGCGCGATGGCCGACGACGGCGATGTCGTGGTGCTTGGCCAGGACGTCGGGCGCGACGGCGGCGTGTTCCGAGCGACGCTGGGCCTGCTCGACAAGTTCGGCCCCGAGCGCGTAATCGACACGCCGCTCGCCGAGAATCTGATCGCCGGCGCGAGCATCGGCATGGCGGCGGAAGGTTTGAAGCCGGTGGCCGAAATCCAGTTTTCCGGATTCTCCTATACCGTGCTCGATCAGATACTCAACCATGCGGGGCGACTGCGCCACCGCACGCGCGGACGCCTGTCGTGCCCCATGGTGCTGCGCACGCCGTGCGGCGCGGGTATCCATCCGCCCGAGCATCATTCCGAGAGTCCCGACGCAATGTTCGCGCACATACCCGGCATCCGCGTCGTGTATCCATCGTCGCCGAAGCGCGCGTATGGCCTGCTGCTGGCGGCGATCCGCGATCCCGATCCGGTGATATTTCTCGAGCCGACGCGCCTCTATCGCCTGTTCAAGGAAGAAGTCGCCGACGATGGGCAGAGCCTCGCGCTCGACGCCTGCTATACGCTGCGCGAAGGCACCGACGTCACGCTCGTGAGTTGGGGCGCGATGATCTACGAGACTCTGCAGGTCGCCGATGAACTATCCGAGCAAGGCATCGCCGCCGAAGTCATCGACGTCGCGACGCTGAAGCCGATCGATTTCGATACGATACTCGCGTCAGTCGCGAAAACCGGCCGCTGCGTGATCGTGACTGAAGCGCCGCGCCATTGCAGCATCGCGTCAGAAATCAGCGCTCATCTGGCCGAGCATGGCCTGCTGACCTTGTTGGCGCCGGTGCTGCGTGTAACGGCGCCGGACGTCGTCGTGCCGTTGTCGCGGCTCGAACACCATTACCTGCCCGGCAAGGCGCAGATCACCGCCGCAGTGCGTAAAGTTCTCGAGTTCGCTTAAAGAGTAAATCTAAGATCGGTAAGCCACAGATGAACACAGATAAACGCAGATGTCCCTGTTCTAAAACTTCGAACTTATCTGTGTTCATCTGTGTTTATCTGTGGCTGTAAGTTTTTAACTGAACACGAATATGAAAATCTTCAAACTTCCCGATCTCGGCGAAGGCCTGCAGGAAGCGGAAATCGTCACCTGGCACGTGAAGGCCGGCGATACGGTCGCCGTCGATCAGCCACTCGCATCGGTCGAAACGGCCAAAGCCATCGTCGACATTCCCTCGCCGTATGCGGGCAAAATCGTGAAGCTTTACGGCAACGAACGCGACGTCGCGCGCGTCGGCCAGCCGCTGGTCGCCTTCGAAGGCGGCGACGACGATACGGGCACCGTGGTCGGCAAGGTGGAAGTCGGCCAGAAAATCATGGCCGATGCGCCCACCGCCGCGACGCCGCTCGCGCACGGCATCAAGGCGACGCCGGCGGTGCGCGCGATGGCGCGCAAGCTCAATATCGATCTCGCGATGGTCACGCCGACGGGCGCCGACGGCATGATCACTGCCAACGATGTGCAGCGCGCCTCGCGCATACTCTCCGAAATCGGCCCGCAGGAATTGCTGCGGGGCGTGCGCAAAGTAATGGCGCAGAGCATGACGCTCGCCCACGCGGAGGTCGCGTCCGCCACGCTGATGGATGACGCCGATATCGACTCATGGGCGGCCGGCGGCAACATCATGCTGCGCCTGATTCGCGCGCTGGTCGCCGCCTGCCGTGCCGAACCCGCGCTCAACGCCTGGTACGACAGCCAGGCGGTCGGCCGCCGGTTACTGAAGAACGTCGACATCGGCATCGCGGTCGACACACCCGACGGCCTGCTGGTGCCGGTGTTGCGCAACGTCGAGCAACGCTCGCCCGAGGATTTGCACAAGTCATTGACCAAGCTGATCCAGGATACGCGCGAGCGCAAAGTGCCGCCGGAAGATCTGCGCGCGAACACCATCACGCTGTCGAACTTCGGTCCGATTGCGGGCCGCTATGCGTCGCCCATTGTGTTACCGCCGACGGTGGCCATCGTCGGCGCGGGCCGCGTGCGCAAGGAGGTCGTCGCCATCGATGACAAGCCCGCCGTGCATCGCGTGTTGCCGCTGTCGGTTACTTTCGATCACCGCGCGGTGACTGGCGGCGAAGCCGGCCGCTTCATGGCGGCGATGGTCGCCGATCTGCAGCGCGCCGACTGAAGACCTTCCGGTGCCCGCCAAAAAACGCATACCCGCGCCGCTGCTCAAGGCCGCGGCGATCGAATCGCTGAAGGAAATTCGCCGCGTTCACGTTCTCAACAAGCGAGCGGTCCGCAATTACAAGGCGCTCGGCGACGCGGTGGGCATGCGCGATATCGGCGTGCATCTGGTTCGCATCAATCCGGGCGACGAATCGACCGAATATCACACGCATTACTGCGACGAGGAATTCGTCTACGTGCTCGAAGGCCGCGGCATCACCGAGATCGGCGGTCGCAAGCACAAGATCGGCCCCGGCGACTTCATGGGTTTCACCGCGCCGTCTGAACCGCACTCGATTGCGAATCCGTACAAGGAACCGCTGATTTATCTGCTCGGCGGCACGCGCAAGCCGATCGACATCTCAGAGTATCCGCGCAGCAAGAAGCGTGCGTATAAATTCCAGGGCAAGCGGCACACCGTGAAATTCGAGGACGTGGAAGAGCGGTGAAATCCTGCGCTGCGTAAAAAATCGAACTGCGGCGCCGTTTTTGGGTCAGAACCGACTGCATCTACACTGCGCAAAGGTAAATCCGCTTGAAACCGGCAAACTCTGCATTAACCGTCGCCTTATTATTGGTTCTTGGTTTGATGGGGTGCTCCAAATCGGATGCACCGGCTCAGCCGTCAAGTGCATCGCCCACAGCCTCCAGGCCGGCAGAGCCCTATGAGGCCGTAGCCGCGCAAGGCAAAGGCTTCACCGTGGGAGCCATGATGAGCGCCCACCCCGTTTACGTGCTGTTTGACCCGCAATGTCCGCATTGCGGGCACCTATGGGAAGCCGCGCTGCCGCTGCTCAGCAAGGCAAAGTTCGTGTGGATACCGGTGTCCATCATCAACAGCAAGAGCGCGCGGCAGGGTGCTGCCTTATTGGCAGCGGGCAATCCCGCGGAGACGATGGCAGCACATGAGAAATCCATACTTGCGGGCACTGGGGGCATGCCCGCGCCTGCCAGCGTGCCGCCGGAAATGGCGCGGGCGGTCCAGAAAAACACCGCTCTGTTTTCCAGTCTTGGAGTGGAATCAGTGCCCTACATTCTTGCAAAAAATGTAAGTACGGGCCGCGTGGTCAGCAATACCGGTGCGCTAACTACTGCCGAGCTGGCTACATTTCTTGGTTTCGCTGCGCCCTGAGCGACGAGTCAGCCAACCGCTGCCCTGAAAGTATCACCGCGACGAACGCGGATGCGGCGCCGACATCGCATCGGCCCGCTGCACGGGCTTGTCGCCCTTGCCCTGGATCCGATGCATCACGCGTCGCGAGCCCGCATCGAACGGCTCGCGATGATGCATTTTATTGTTGTGGTCTCGGCATAACGTGGGCGGAGCCCACATTAGCCTCGCCCCAACCGCTGCGCTGAAAAATTACATCACCGCGACGAACGCGGATGCGGCGCCGACATCGCATCGGCCCGCTGCACGGGCTTGTCGCCCTTGCCCTGGATCCGATGCATCACGCGCCGCGAGCCCGCATCGAACGGCTCGCGATGATGCATTACGCAACGGTTGTCCCAGATAAGAAGATCTCCCACGCGCCACTGGTGATGCCACGTCAATTGCGGTTGCGTCGCGTGCGCCCACAGCGCTTCGAGAATTTGCTCAGATTCTTCGACGGGCAGGCCATCGATATAGGCATTCGGCCTGCGTCCGAGATACAGCGCGTTGTAGCCGGTTTCCGCATGCGTACGGACTATTGGATGGCTCGGTCCCGGCGCGTCGCGCACGTCGGTCACGGGCTTGAACCCTGCGCGCAGATCGCCGACGCTGTTGTACGTCATGTCGTGCTTGATCGTGAGCTTGTCGATGCGGCGGCGCAGGTCGGCAGGCAGCGTCTCGAGCGCGCGATACATGTTGGCGAAGCCGGTGTCGCCACCCGTCGGCGGCACTTCCAGTGAATAGAGTGCGCTGAATGATAGCGGCACGTCCCGGTATGAGTTGTCGGAATGCCAGACCACCTCGGCGTCGCGCAGGACGCCGATCGGCTTGCCGTCTTCCATCACATTGGAAACGACGATGACTTCCTCATGCGCGCGCGCTTTTTCGTTGCCGGTCTTAGCGAGCGGTGCCGCATCGAGCTCGCCCAGACGCCGGCCGAACGCCATCAGTTCGGGATCGCTCAAGGTCTGGCCGCGAATGACGATCACCAGATTGTCCAGCCACGCCTGGCGCAACGCGGCGAAGCCTGCTTCATCGAGCACGCGCAAATCGCCGCACCGCACTTCGGCGCCGAGCGGCGCCCGTTGCGGGATTACTTCGACGGGGGCGGACTGCGCGGCGGGTGCGCGGATATTCGACTGTTTCATGCGTTTCCCTGCGTTATTGACGCCGCGCCGAGCGGTACCAGTTCATGATTTCCTCGCCGGTCCAGAACACGACGCCGCGCTTCTTCTTCAACGCGGCGAGCACCTGCTCGAGATACTTGATGCGGAACGGCGTGCCCGAAATGTAAGGATGGACGGCGATCGACATGATTTTCGCGCGCGACGCCGATTCCGCGTACAGGCGCTCGAAGTAATCCATGCAGCGCGTGTACAGCTCCTGCGGCGCCTGATGCTGCACGATCATCAGCGCAATGTCGTTGAGCTCTATGCTGTAGGGCAACGTAAGCAACGGCCCTTTCGCCGTCTTGATTTCGACCGGCTCATCATCGATCGGCCAGTCGCAAATGTATTTAATGCCTGCCTCGACGAGGTTCTCAGGCGTATCCAACGTTTGCGTAAACCCCGGTCCCAGCCAGCCCACCGGCGGCTTACCGGTGAAGCTCTTGATGACCTTGACGGTTTTTTTGATAGTCGCGCGCTGATTCGGCTCGAGTTGGATCGGCCGCTGGTCGTACGAGTGGCCCATGAACTCCCAGCCCGCTTCGTGCGCCGCTTTGGCTATGCGCGGATAGTCCTCGCATACGCGCGCATTGATCGACAATGACGGCGTGACCTTCAGCTTGTCGAACGCGGCTTTAAGGCGCCAGAAGCCGACGCGGTTCCCATACTCGTGCCATGCCCAATGCGGCACATCGGGCAATCGCGTAACGCCGGTCGGCGGCGGCAGCGCCTGGCGCGGCATCGGCCGCTCGATGTCCCACACTTCGACATTCACTATCGGCCATACGACGAGGCGCACGCCGCGCGGCAATTTCAATGGTTTGCGATCGACGATCGCGGAATAAGGCAGGCGCTGCTCGGGTCTCACAGGATTTCCCGGGAACAATCAGCGGCAATTATAAGCCATCGTCGCGGCGCAGCTTCAGGGCCCGCCGCGATTCATGCTAGGCTGGCTACGTTCAAAAAATGCCGGAGGAGCAATGCGTATTCTGGTCGGACTGACCCTGCCCATGCTGCTCGTCGCAGCCAATACCCTGTTCGCGGCGGCCTATCCCGAACGCTCGATCCGCATCATCGTGCCCTATGCGCCGGGCGGAAATATCGACATCACCGCGCGCATCATCGCGCCGGGCATGGCTGAAACGCTCGGCCAGCAGGTCGTGATCGACAATCGCGGCGGCGCCGGCGGGACGCTCGGTGCCGACATCGGCGCGAAGGCCGCGCCCGACGGCTACACGCTGACGCTCGGTTCGACGGGTACGTTATCGACCGCCCCGCCGCTCTATCCGCGGCTCGGCTACGATCCGGTCAAGGATTTTGCGATGACATCGCTGGTCAACAACGTGCCGCTCGTATTGGAAATGCATCCGTCGATACCGGCGAAGACCATGAAGGAATTCATCGCGCTCGCGAAATCGCGTCCCGGCAAGATCACCATGGGCTCGTCGGGCGCCGGCACCACCAACCATCTGAGCGGCGAGCTTTTTCAAAGCGCCACCGGCACCAAGTTCATTCATATCCCTTACAAGGGCAGCGGCCCGGGTCTGATCGATTTGATGGGCGGGCAGATCGACATTTTCTTCGACCAGCTGTCGGCTTCGATCGGCTACATCCAGACCGGCCGCTTGCGCGCGCTGGCCGTGACCACGATCAAGCGCGCATCCGCCATGCCCGAGCTGCCGACTATCGCCGAATCCGGCATACCCGGTTTCGATTCGAGCACTTGGACCGCCATCATCATGCCGGCGGCAACGCCGCAGGACATCGTGCTCAAAGTTCACGCCGCACTGCTCAAAACGCTGCGGACGAAAACGACGCGCGATGCGTTTGCGCGCCTGGGCGCCGAAACGCTCGAAAGCTCCCCCGAGGAAACTGCGCGCTTCGTCAAGGAAGACCTCGCGAAATGGACGCGCGTCGTGCGCGAGGCCGGCATCAAGCTCGAGTAGAACGCCACCCCAAAATCGCAGACTTGATCGGCCACGCCCGCACGGGTTTACGTAAGCGGCTTCAGCTCGCCAAGCAGGGTCGGAATCAATTCGGATACGGTCGGGTGTATATGCATCGCGCGCTGCATGAGCGTATAGGGCGCCTTGGCATACATCATGTCGAGTATGCAGTGCACCGCCTCGTCGCCGCCCGTTCCCAATATCGCGGCGCCCAGAATCTCCTTGCTGTCCGCGTCGACCGCGATTTTCATGAAGCCTTTCGTCTCGCCCTTCTCGATCGCGCGGCCGACACGTGTCATCGGTCGCATGCCGACGAGCGCCCGGCGGCCCGACTTGCGTATTTCGGTATCCGTCATCCCGACGCGTCCCAGCGGCGGGTCGATGAACAAGGCATAGGCAGTCAGGCGGTCGTTGACACTGCGGCTCGCGCCGCTGAGCAAATTATCGGCGACTATCTCGTAATCGTTGTACGACGTATGCGTGAACGCGCCGCGGCCGTTGCAGTCGCCGATCGCCGACACGCCCGGCACGCTGGTATTGAGCTTGTCGTCGACGGTGATGTAGCCGCGCGCGTCGATTTTCACACCCGCTTTGTCGAGCCCCAGATCGCCGGTGTTCGGCACGCGGCCGACCGCCAGCAGCAAATGTGAGCCTTCGACCTCGCGTGCGCTGCCTGCGCAGTCCAGCTTGACCGCGACCTGCTTCCCGCGCTTTTCAACCTGCATGCACTCCGCGCCCGTCTCGATGGTTACACCGTCGTCACGCAATATCGTTGTTACTGCCTCAATGACGTCGGAGTCTTCGCGAGCAATGATGTGCGGGGCCTTCTCAATGACCGTCACGCGGGCGCCGAAGCGCCGGTACATCTGCCCGAATTCGAGCCCGATATAGCTGCCGCCGATAATCACCAGATGCTCCGGCAAAAAATCGACGTCCATAATGGATGAATTGGTCAGATAGCCGCTGCCTTCCAAGCCCGGCATCGGCGGCACCAGCGCACGGCAGCCGACGTTGACGAATATCTTTCCGGCTTCGAGCACGTCATCGTTGACGCGCACGGCGGTGGCCGAGTCAAAGCGCGCGTGGCCTTCGATTACCGTCAAATTCGCGGTTCGCTTGAGCCATTTTTCGACGCCCGCGCTCGCCTCGCCGGCAACCTGGTCTTTGCGTGTCTTGACCCTGCGCATATCGACGCTCACGGGCGCATCGATCATCACTCCGTAATCGGCGGCGCGCCGCGCGAGATTTGCGGCATAAGCGCTCGCGATGAGCGTCTTGGTCGGAATGCAGCCGGTGTTGACACATGTGCCGCCGTAACGAGCGCGCTCGACGATCGCGACTTTCCACCCGGCAGCGGCGAGGCGCACCGCGAGCGCAGGCCCGGACTGGCCGGTGCCGATAACGATTGCATCGAATTGCCGGTTCATATGCGGTGAGAGTTGTCTAACGCGCGCAGCCGCCGGTGTCCTTGCCGCAGATGAAAGTGACTTCGTTGGTCCCCGCCGGCAGCGGCCAGATATACATTTTCGTAAAACGCAGGTCGGGCTTGCACTGCCCGTTGGCGCTGCCGTTGACCAGCGCGGACGTAAATACCAGCCCTCTCAAACCGATATGCTGGCAGTCGTCGACGATGACTCCGAACAAGGTCACGGTAAACGCATCGTTCGGCGTGCGCAGCGTCCGCGGACTGATGCAGAACAGCGAAAAATCGAGCCGCTGCCCGGAATCCGGCTTGTAGAGCTTTTCGACCACCGCGGTGTCTATGCCTTTGAAGTCGGGCGCGCGCGCGTAGCTCGCGACCACCTGCGCGACCAGATTTTCCAGGGCGAGCTGGTCGAGCGAAACGCTGCGATTGAACGTCCCGAGCGTCTCGATGAAGGCTTCGACCTGCGCCTTGTTCAGGCGCTGCGCGGCCTGGTCGGCAGGCAGATGCCGATACGGCCGGATGTAATTGTCGTACCAGTCGACCATCGGCTCGCTGCTCTTGCTGTCCCCGATCGGACCATTGCAGCTTGGGGCTGCATAGACCGCGCCGTGCCATAACGCCAACGCCACGAGCAACATGCGCATCAAGATGGTTCTCCCCGGCTGGCGGCCACGCGGCGGGTTAGCCCCTGGGCTCGTCGACTACCGCATTCATCAGCGTGCCGACTTTTTCGATTTCGCACTCGATCACGTCGCCCGCGTTCAGATACCACTCGGAGCGCTCGAGCGCGCCTCCACCCGGCGAGCCGGTCGATATGATGTCGCCGGGCATCAGCGTCATCTGGGAAATGTACGAAATGAGCTGCGGGATCGACCAGATCATTTCGCTCGTATTGCCTTCCTGGCGCAGCTCGCCGTTGACGCGCGTGCTGATGCGCAGGTTCATCGGGTCGGGTATTTCGACCTTGGTTACGAGCCACGGACCCATCGGCGCAAACGTGTCGAAGGTCTTGCCGAGCAGCATGTGGCCGGTCTGGCGTTCGAGCTTGCTGACATCGCGCGCGGTCACATCGTTCAGGATCGTGTAGCCGGCGATCACGTCATACGCGTTCTCTTCCGAAACGTTCTTGCATTGCCGGCCGATCACCACCGCGAGCTCCGTCTCGCAATCGAGCTGCTGGGTCGCGCGCGGCTTCAATATGTCGCGGCCGGGTCCGACGATGCACGACGGAACCTTGACGAAGCCGGCCGGCACCAGGCCCGCTTCCTTGCCCTCGTTCTTGGTGTAATTCGGATAGTTGCGGCCGACGCAGATGATCTTGCTGCCGCGCACCGGCGCGTAAAGCCGGCATTCGGCGAGCGGCAGGAACAGCTCGTGGCCGGTCAAGCCCAGCGCGTCCGGCTCGGACTTAACCAGGTCGGACAGCCAGCCGTACGCTTCGGCCAGTGCTTCCCATGCCGGCGCGCCGGCATGCAGGAACTCCGCGATGTAGCCGGGCAGGAAAATTGCCGCGATCTCGCGTCCTTTGGTATTGCCGATCTCGCCGATCAGGTAACGCGCGTAGCCCGCACGCAAATCCGCGATCAGATCGGTGCCGACCAATACGCCCAGTCGCGCCTGCGAAGCTTTCTCGCCTTTACGGCTGTAGCGCATTATTTTCATGCGGTGCCTAGATGCCTTTGATGAGATCAGGGCTGGCGTTGGCTTCCCTGCGCTCGACCTTTTTCACGAGCGTATTCATCGCTGCGTGAAGTGGTGCGCGCACGCCGATTTCCTCGCCTTTCGCGGCGACAAAGCCGTTGATGAAATCCGTTTCCGTGCGGCGGCCTTTGAATATGTCCTGGGCCATCGACGGGCGCTGCTCTTCCGAGCGCGTCTTGGACAGCTTGATCAGCTGATCGACGATTTCGGCTTTGGCGTCGGAACTGCCTTCGCCCGCGCGCGCCAGCGTTTCCGCGTCCATCACCTGCAGCTTCTCGAGCTGGAAACCCAGCGCCTGGCCGACCCGTACCGCCTGCCCGCCGAGCCGGATCGACACGTCACGCGGATGCTCGTTGAGATCGCGTTCGTTGCCGGACAATCCGGTCGCGGCCGACAGGCCGTTGCGCATCGAGTTGATGACAAGCTTCGACCACCGCTCGCCCCACAGATTAGTCGTCACCTTCGAACTGTCCGCGTGCTTCAGGATGCGCGCGATTTCCTCCGCGCGCGGCGTCACGCGGCCGTGAACTTCGCCGACACGGTACGTGATGTAGTGGTCGCCGCCCATCGGCATGGTGCGCTTCACATGCCCGGGCGCATAACATTCGGAAGCGAGCAGGCTGACGATGGTGCCGAGCACCTTGCCCCAGCCGACGATGCCCGCGATGCGCTCTTCGTTGATGCAGTTCTGCAGCGATACCACGCAACCGCCCGGCGCCAGATACGGCTTGATCAGATGCGCCGCCCATTCGGTGTCGTACGATTTCACGCTGATGAACGCGATATCGACCGGTTTCTCGCGCGCCAGCTGCTGCACCTCGCCGATATGCATTGCCGGCACTTTGATCGAATGCGTTTCCGCGGGCGTCAGCCCCGACAACTGCATGCCGTGCGCGCGGATGTATTCGACATGCTCCGGCCACGGGTCAATCAAAGTTACGTCCTCGCCGCCCGCGGGCCATCAATGATCCCGTGTATCCGCCGATTGCACCCGCTCCAATCACCACGATGCGTTTTCCGCTGCTCATCTTTCTGCCTATTTAAGTTTTGCGACTATAGCCTGCGTCATCGCGCGCGTGCCGGCGGTGCCGCCGAGGTCGCGCGTAACCTGCTTCTTTTCGCTCAACACCGCCGTCATTGCGCTTTCGATGCGGTCGGCCGCTGCGTTCTCGCCAATATAGCGTAACAGCATCACCGCCGACAGAATGAGCGACATCGGGTTGGCGAGGTCTTTGCCCGCGATATCGGGCGCGCTGCCGTGCACCGCCTCGAACATTGCGCAATCGGTGCCGATGTTCGCGCCTGGTGCGACGCCCAGCCCCCCGATCAAGCCCGCGCCGAGGTCGGACACGATGTCCCCGTACAGGTTCTGCAGCAGCAGGCCGTCGAAGGTTTCGGGCTTGATCACGAGCTCCATGCACAGCGCATCGATCACGCGATTGTCGAGCTCCATGTCGGGGTAGTCGCGCGCGACGTCCTGTGCGACTTTGAGGAACAGGCCGTCGGTCATTTTCAGCACGTTGGCTTTATGCACGACGGTCAGCCGCTTGCGGCCGAGCTTCTTCAGGTGCTCGAACGCGAAACGCGCGATGCGCTCCGACGCGCCGCGAGTGATGCGCTTGGTCGCCTCGGCCGTGTCGGCATCGACCATGTGCTCGATGCCCATGTAAAGATCTTCGGAATTCTCGCGGAAGATAATGAAATCGACATTGTCGTAGCGCGATTTGACGCCCGGGTAATTCTTGATCGGACGCACGGCGGCGTAGAAACCGAGCTCCTTGCGCAGGCCGATCGCGACGCTCGGATAAACGCGGTCGCCGACGTAGACCGGATACGGGTCTCCGAACGGCGTCTGCGTCGGCCCTTTGAGCGCCAGCTTGTTTTTGCGGATCGATTCGAGCACCGATTCGGCCAGTGGCCGGCCGGTTTTCTCGCCCGCGCGCATGCCCGCCTCGGCAACTTCCCACTCGACGGCGGCCCCAGCGGCAGTGACGATTTCGCGCGCGGAAGCCGTGACTTCAGGGCCGATCCCGTCGCCCGGAATCAAAGTAATACGATGCATCATTTACCTTTCAAATCGAGCGGACCGCGACTTAAGAGTCAAGGTCTTCGGGTCCCGCCTTCATAGCGCGCAGCCGCGGCAGCACCACCGGCAGCAAAAGCATCACCACCGCCAGCACCAGCAGCGTGATGCAGATCCCGCTGCCGACGAACACTTTCGGGTCCGCGCCGGAAATCGTCATTGCCTGGCGGAAAGACTGCTCCATGATGCCGCCCAGCACGAGCGCCAGCACCATAGGCGCCAGCGGAATGTCGATTTTACGGAACAGGTAGCCGATGACGCCGAACATCAGCGCCATTTGCAGCTCCAGCGTGTTGCCGTTGATCGAGTACACGCCGATCGCGGAAATCGCGAGGATCAGCGACAGCAGGATGCCGGTCGGTATGTAGAGGATGCGCACGAAGAGGCCGATCAGCGGCAGGTTCAGGATCAGCAGCATGATGTTGCCGATGTACATGCTGTCGACCAAGCCCCACACGAGGTCCGGGCGCTTTTCGAACAGCAGCGGCCCGGGCTGTATTCCGTACATGATGAACGCGCCCATCAATACCGCGGTCGCGCCCGAGCCCGGTATGCCCAGCGTCAACAGCGGCACCATCGCGCCGCACGTGGCTGCATTGTTTGCCGCCTCCGGCCCCGCGACGCCTTCGATCATGCCGGTGCCGAATTTTTCCGGCGTTTTGGATATGCGTTTTTCGACCGTATACGACAGCATCGTCGCAATGGTCGCGCCGGCGCCTGGCAGCACGCCTTTGAAAAAGCCGATCAGGCCGCCGCGGATGATCGGCAGGACTGAGCGGCGCCACTCCTCCGCAGTGAGCCACAGGCGGCCCTTGAGCCGGATGATTTCGGCCTTGCCTTTGATGTGCTCCTCGAGATTGCTGAACACTTCGCCGATCGCGAACATGCCGACGACCACCACGAGGAAACCGACGCCGTCCTGCAGCTCCGGCACGCCCATCGTATAGCGCGGCTGGCCGCTTTGCAGGTCGATGCCGATGGTCGCGACCATCAGGCCCAGCACCGTAGAGATGATGCCCTTGGCCGCCGATTTGCCGGTCAGCGACGATACGGCCGCGAGCGCGAACAGCATCAGGCAGAAGTACTCAGCCGGGCCGAACTTGAGCGCGATGGCCGCGAGCGGCACCGCGAGCAGGGTCAGGGCGATGATGCCGAACGTGCCCGCGATGAACGAGCCGATGGCCGAGACCGCGAGCGCCGCGCCCGCGCGGCCGTTTTTGGCCATCTGGTAGCCGTCGAGCGCGGTCATCACCGATGACGCTTCGCCCGGCGTGTTGATCAGAATCGACGTCGTCGAGCCGCCGTACATGGCGCCGTAATAAATTCCCGCCATCATGATCAGCGCGGAAGTCGGGTCCATGCCGAACGTAATCGGGATCAGCAGCCCGATGCCGGCGGCCGGTCCGATGCCGGGCAGGATACCGATGATCGTGCCCATGAAGCAGCCGAGAAACGTGTACCAAAGATTGATCGGCATCAACGCGACGTTGAAACCGTGGAGGATGTGGGAAAGAGTATCCATGGTTACGCCCTAGCGCCCGAACATGCTTTTAGCCGCCGCGACCGCGGATTTCCAGCCGATATCCACGCCGGAGCTGATGGCGTCGATCGGCGGCACGCCCTTCGCGAGCGACACGCCGAGGATGCCCACGAACAGGATGTAGCTGCCCAGGGCGAACAGCACCGAGGTCAGAATATTGGCCATCCGCTTGCCGCGATTGAACACCGAGGTCAGCACGAGCAGATAAATCGTGGTCGCCACCAGATAACCGGCGAGATCGAATACGCCGAAATACAGCGCCGTCCATGCCGTCACGCCGCCGATCAGCCACAGGTGATGCAGGCTGCCGCGCGGTGCTTTCTCGCCCGACTCCTTGTCCGCTTTGAACGTCTCCACGAACAGCAGAATCGCCGCGGCGATGAGCGCGATGCCCAGCAGGCGCGGAAATGCCTTGGGCCCGAGCGGATCGCCGATTTCGAGCGTCGGAATTTGCGCGGTCGCGTAGAGATAAACCGCGGCAAGCAACAGCGCCGCAGCACCGATAAATCGATCGATCAACATGGCATCATCACATTTGGTGTTTGTATTCGGCGGGGTTGATGCGCGCTTCGATCAGCGTGAAACGCTTGCTGTTCAAGGCGACGCGCGCGGCCTTTTTGAGCTCCACGACATTGTTGACGACGAAGCCGTTGCCGCCGTACGCCTCGGCCACCATCACGTAATCGGGGCTGCCCATCGCGACCCCGGTCTCCGGCAGCTTCATGCGCTCCTGCTTCAGCTTGATCAGCGACAACGTGTCGTCGCGGAACACCACCAGCGTCAACGCGAGCTTGTGCTGGGACAGCAGCGCCATTTCGCCAATCACCATGTCGAGCCCCGCCTCGCCCATCATCGCGAGCACCGGACGCTTGGGGAACATGAGCTTGGCGGCGATCGCCGATGGCAGCGCGTAACCCATGGTACCCAGGCCGTTCGACTGCAGCAGCCGGCGCGGCTCGTACGACTGCCAGACGTGATTGATCAGGATGCGATGCGAGCCGGTATCTATCGTCGCGATCGTGTCGCGCGGAAACACTTCGCGCAGCGCAAGCGCGACCTGGTACGGGCCCAGGCCCTTGACCGGCGTGCTTTCGAGCGCGTGCTGCACGGTGCGGCGATAACGGTCGAGATCGGAATCGAGCCAGCGCGACGGCGCGCGCTTGGGCGCCGCCTGCGTGAGCGTGTGCAGACAGCCCACGATGCTGCCCGCATATTCGTAACTGCTGCGAAATACGTGATGCGTGTTAGGCACCAGATCGATGTTGACGGTGGCTTTCTTCTCGTCCCATGGCGCGATCCAGTCGGCGCGCAGCTCGACCGGGTCGAAGCCTATCGTCAGGATCAAATCGGCTTCGCGCACGTGCGCCATCTGGATCTTGTCTACGACCGGGCTTAAGCCCGTGGCGCCCGCGCATAGCGCGTGATCTTCGGGCACCACGCCCTTGGCTTTATAGGTCGCGATAAACGGAATGCGCCACGCTTCGATGAAACGCTTGAATTCGCGCTCGGCGCCGTCGATCTGCACGCCCAAGCCGACCAGTGCCAGTGGCCGCCGGGCTTTTTTGAGCAACGCTTCGATCGGACCGCGGTCTTCGCGCCGCGGCAACGTGCGCACGGGGACCGGCGCAAACCGCCGCGATTCAGCCTGCTCCGCGCCCGCCACGTCGGTCGGCACGTTGAAATGTACGGGCCCCGGCATCGGCTGGCGCGCGATTGCCAGGCCTTTGCGCACCTGGTCGAACGCATTTTTTGCCGCTATCGTTGTGGTCCACTTGACGAGCGGGCGCAAGAGCGATTCCTGATCGAGGATCTGGTGGGTGTATATCGATTTGAGCGAGGTCGCGATTTCGCCCGTGAGCACGATGACGGCGGAGCGGTCGAGCAGCGCCTGCGCGACCGCGGTCGTCGTGTTCGTGATGCCTGGCCCCAGCGTCGCGACCAGTACGCCGGGCTTGCCCGTCAGCTGGTAGGTCGCATCGGCCATGACGCCAGCGCCCAGTTCCTGCTTGGTCAGTATGAATTTGATGCCGGCTTTGCGAAACGCTTCGAGCAACTCCAGCACTTCGCCGCCCGGGATGCCGAACGCGTAGCGCACGCCGTCCTCGTATAGCGCGGCGGCGATGATATCTGCGGTCTTGGGCACTCCCGTGCGCTCCCTCTCTCGGATGCGTGCGAAGCAGCGTGGCCGCACGGCGGTGTTGAGACGTCTGGATGAGCCGCGATAATAGCATGGGCAATTTGCGATACATATCCGCACCACGGGCATGCATGCACCGAAAAAGAAGGCCGTCGCTGCGACTTCAAACGCGGTCGCGCCTTGACGCTGGCTTTGCACCCAATGTGCCGGGCGCGTAGAATTCAAGACAGATTTGGATTGGTTTTGTCAGCCCTGTCCGGGCCGATTTCGCGCTTCCCTGCCCCGTCCTGCATCGACCCGCGTAAGGCCTGCCCGGCCGTGCGGCAGTCGAATCTCTGCATTGCCATCAATTGCAGTTCCGCTGAAACAATTCGGGAGTGCTATCCATGAACCACAATCTTTACGAGTCATTGCAGGAATTCAGTTTCGGCGCCGGCAAAACCGGTCGCTACTATTCGCTGGCAGCGCTCGAGCAGGCCGGCGTGGCCAAAGTTGCGCGCCTGCCGGTCAGCCTGCGCGTCGTGCTCGAGTCGGCGCTGCGCAACTTCGATGGCAGCAAAATCACCGAAGCGCACCTGAAAAATCTCGCGAACTGGAAACCGAAGGGCGAGCGCAAGCAGGAAGTGCCCATCGTCGTCGCCCGCGTGCTGCTGCAGGACATGACCGGCGTGCCGCTGGTGGTCGACTTCGCCGCGATGCGTGAAGCCGCCAGGGCGCAGGGTAAGAATCCCGCGATCATCGAGCCGCTGTGCCCCGCGCACCTGATCATGGACCACTCGGTGCAGATCGACACGTACGGCACCGCCGACGCGCTCCGGAAAAACATGGGAATCGAGTTCAAGCGCAATCGCGAACGCTACCAGTTCCTGAAGTGGAGCGCGCAGGCGTTCGATACGTTCGAAATCATCCCGCCCGGCAACGGCATCTGCCACCAGATCAACCTCGAATACGTGTCGCAGGTCGTCTGGCACAAGGATGACATGTACTACCCCGACAGCCTGGTCGGCATCGACTCGCACACGCCCATGGTCAACGGCCTCGGCGTGCTGGGCTGGGGGGTCGGCGGCATCGAAGCGGAAGCCGCGATGCTCGGCCAGCCGATGTACTTTCTGGAGCCCGATTGCGTCGGCGTGCATTTGACCGGCCAATTGCCCGATGGCGTCACCGCGACCGATCTCGTGCTGCGCATCGTCCAGCTGCTGCGCGAGAAAAAAGTCGTCGGCAAGTTCGTCGAATTCTTCGGTGCGGGCGCGGCATCGCTGCCGGTGCCCGACCGCGCGACGATCGGCAATATGGCGCCCGAATACGGCGCGACCTGCGGCTTCTTCCCGGTCGATGAAGTGTCCTGCCAGTTTTTGCGCATGACGGGACGCGGCGACGTCGCCGTGGCCGTCAAGGCCTATTACGAAGCGCAAGGCATGTTCGGCATGCCCAAAGCCGGCGACATCGATTACAGCGACGTGGTCGAGCTCGATCTCGCCTCGATCAAGCCGGCGGTATCCGGCCCGCGCCGTCCGCACGATCGACTCGACCTGCCCGACCTGAAAAGCAAGTTCAAGGAGCTGATGGGCAAGCCATTCGCCGACGGCGGCTATGGCAAAGCCGGCGAAATGAACAAGCGCGTGCCGACGAGCCAGCCCGGCATCGACGTCGGCCAGGGCGACGTGCTGATTTCGGCGATCACCTCGTGCACGAACACTTCCAATCCGGGCGTGATGCTAGGCGCAGGATTGCTCGCGAAGAAAGCGGTCGAGAAAGGCCTGAAGCCGCATCCGCGCGTGAAGACGTCACTGGGACCGGGCTCGCTCGCAGTGACCGAATATCTGAAGAACGCCGGCCTGCTGACTTACCTCGAGCAGCTCGGCTATTACGTCGCCGGTTACGGCTGCACGACCTGCATCGGCAACTCGGGACCGCTCGATCCTCACATCGACGAAGCGGTAACCAAAAACGATTTGGTGGCCGCCGCGGTACTGTCGGGCAATCGCAACTTCGAAGCACGTATTCATCAAAACATTCGCGCCAATTTCCTGATGAGCCCGCCGCTCGTGGTCGCGTTCGGCCTCGCCGGCACGGTCAACATCGACATAACGAAGGACGCGATCGGCACCGGCAAGGATGGCAAACCGGTTTATCTGAAAGACATCTGGCCGTCGACGCAGGAAGTCGCCGCCGTCATGAAATACGCGACCGATCCGGCGATGTACAAGAAACTCTTCTCCGCATTCGGCGAAGGCAATCCGATGTGGGACGAGATTCCGACTTCAATCGGCGCCACGTACCAATGGGACGAAAAATCAACCTACGTGCGCCACCCGCCCTACTTCGACGACTTCCGGATGACGCCGGGCAAGGTGACCGACGTCAAAGGCGCGCGCGTGCTCGGCATCTTCGGCGACTCGATCACGACCGACCACATCAGCCCCGCCGGCGGCATCCGTGCGACGTCGCCGGCCGGCAAGTATTTGCTCGATCACGGCGTCAGCGTCGCTGATTTCAATACCTACGGCGCACGACGCGGCAATCACGAAGTCATGATGCGCGGCACCTTCGCCAACGTCCGCATCAAGAACCTGATGGTGCCGGGCAGCGAAGGCGGCGTCACGATCCATTACCCGGGCGGCGAGCAGACCTCGATCTACGAAGCGGCGATGCGCTACAAGAAAGACGGCGTGCCGAGCGTCGTATTCGGCGGCGACGAATACGGCCAGGGCTCGTCGCGCGACTGGGCGGCGAAAGGCCCCCAGCTGCTGGGCGTCAAGGCGGTGATCGTGCGCAATTTCGAGCGCATCCATCGAGCGAACCTGGTTTTCATGGGCGTGCTGCCACTGCAGTTCAGGGACGGCGTCACGGCGCAGTCGCTGAAACTCGACGGCTCGGAAGTGATCGACATCAGCGGCGTCGAGCAAGGCATCACGCCGATGCAGGACGTGACGATGACGATCCACCGCAAGGACGGCGCGAGCGAGCAGGTTCCGCTCAAGCTGCGCATCGACACACCGATCGAGGTCGATTACTACGCGCACGGCGGTATTCTGCCTTACGTACTACGCGAATTGCTCGCGTAGTACGTAAGGCCCATTATTTTAACGAGCGCAGACAAGCTGCGCAGGTACACGCGAATTGCTCACGTAGCACGTAAGGCCTTTTATTAACGAGCGCAGACAAGCTGCGCAGGTCCTACGCGAGCTGCTCGCGTAGGACCTGCGCAGGGGTTGAGCGAATTGCCCGCGGCCTGATATCATTCAAACGCGCAGCTTAAAAGGCCGCGCTCGTCCGGCAGGCCGCGGCTCACAAGGTTGCGGCCTGTTTTTTTGCGCGCGTATATCGCGGTTGTTATACTCGACGGCACGCTGCATCACAGCGAGGAGATGTTCATGACCAGCGCCCGCCCCGTCATCCTGCTTGCCTTGTTGAGTTTGAGTCTCGTTTGCGGCCGCGCCGCCGCCGAGGTCAGCGAAGTGCGCCTCGCCCAACAGACGAGCATGGGCTATATGCAGTTCAGCATCATGGACCGCTACAAGCTGATCGAGAAATATGCGAAAGCAGCCGGCCTGGGCGAAATCAAAGTGTTCTGGGACACGTTCAACGGGCCGAATAACATGAACGACGCACTGCTCGCCGGCCGCGTCGATTTCGTCTCCGGCGGCGTGCCGGGGCTCGTCACGCTGTGGGAAAAGACCGCGGGTTCGCCGCAGGAGGTGCGCGGCGTCTCGGCCATGAGCTCGCAGCCGTTTTTTCTGAACACGCGCGACCCCAACATCAAAACCATCCGCGATCTTTCGGGCAAGGACAAAATCGCGGTGCCCGCGGTGAAGGTCTCGGTGCAGGCGGTCACGCTGCAAATGGCCGCCGCGAAGGAATTCGGCGAGGCGAATTTTTCCAAGCTCGACGAGCTCACCGTATCGGTCTCGCCGCCCGACGCGACGGCGGCGCTGCTGTCCGGCGCGGGCGAAATCAACAACGTGTTCAGCGTGCCGCCATTCCAGTATCAGCAGCTCGAAAAAACGGGCGTGCGCACGATGCTCAACTCGTTCGACGTGATGGGTGGGCCGCACACGTTCACGGTCATCTGGACGAGCAAGAAATTCCGCGACGCAAACCCGAAGCTTTACGGCGCGGTGTTTGCGGCGCTGCAGGAAGCGACCGACATCCTGAACAAGGACCGGCGTGCCGCCGCGCAGATCTGGGCCGAATCGACCAAAAGCAAGTTAACCGGCGACTGGCTGTATGACAAAATCCTGGCGAACCCGCAGGTGCAATACACGCTGGTGCCGCAAAACACGATGAAGTACGCAGACTTCATGATGAAGGTGGGGTCGACGAAGAAGAAGCCCGCGTCGTGGAAGGATCTCTTCTTCCCCGAAATTCACAACGTCTCCGGCAGCTGATAAGGGTACGCCACGATGAATGCACGCCCCAAGGTTGCCGGCGAACTGCCGCAGCGTCTCGCGGAAATCGTCGGTGAGCGCGGCATCATCACCGCGGCCGCCGACATGGCGCCCTACCTCGCCGACTGGCGCGACCTCTACAAAGGCAGCGCGCTCGCGGTCGTGCGTCCGGCGAGCACCGCGGAAGTACGCGGCGGTCGTCCGCCTGTGCGCGGAAACGCGCACGCCGATCGTGCCGCAGGGCGGCAACACGGGCATGTGCGGCGCAGCCACGCCCGACACCGCCGGCACCGCGGTGGTCGTCGCGCTCGGGCGCATGAACAAGATCATCGACGTCAATCCGCTCAACAACACGATGACCGTCGAGGCGGGCTGCATCCTCGCCAACATCCAGCAGGCCGCCGCCGACGTCGACCGCCTGTTCCCGCTGAGCCTGGGCGGCGAAGGCAGCTGCGTGATCGGGGGCAATATTTCGACCAATGCCGGCGGCATCAACGTTTTGCGCTACGGCAACACGCGCGATCTGGTGCTGGGCCTCGAAGCCGTGCTGCCGGACGGCCGCGTATGGAACGGTTTGCGCGGCCTGCGCAAAGACAATACCGGCTACGACCTCAAGCATCTCTTTATCGGCGCTGAAGGCACGCTGGGCATCATTACGCAGGCGGTGCTCAAATTATTTCCGCGCCCGCACGGCAATGTCACGGCGTTCGCCGGTATCGACAATCCCGCCCACGCGGTCGAGCTGCTCGCCCTTTTGCGCGCGCAATGCGGCGACGGCATCAGCGCATTCGAGTTGATTTCGCGCAACTGTCTCGAGATGGTCGTGCGCCGCATTCCCGGCACGCGCGATCCGCTGGCCGCCGCATATCCGTGGTACGTGCTGACGGAACTCACCGCGGCGCAGGACGACGACAAATTGCGCGCGACTGTCGAGCAGGCGCTGACGGCAGGCATCGAACGCGGGCTTGTCCAGGACGTCGCGATCGCGGAGAACGCCGCCCAGGGCAAAGCGCTGTGGCGCATGCGTGAATCGATACCCGACGCGGCGAAAGTCGAGGGACTCGTGTATCGCCACGACATCGCGGTGGCGGTGAGCCGCATACCCGAATTCATTGCGACGGCGAGCGCTGCGCTCGAAGCTGCGTACCCGGGCGTGCGCATCATCTGCTTCGGCCATCTCGGCGACGGCAACCTGCACTTCAACGCGTTTGTGCCCGGACGCGAGCGCAGCGACGAGGTCGCGCGCCGCATGACCGACGTCAACCGGCTCGTGCACGACATCGTGCAGACGTTCGGCGGCAGCATCAGCGCGGAGCACGGCATCGGGCAGTCCAAGCGCGACGAGCTCGCGCATTACAAGAGCGCGACGGAGCTCGACCTGATGCGCATCGTCAAAAAAGCGCTCGATCCGAATAACCTGATGAATCCGGGCAAGGTGCTGTAGCCGGTCCGAAAGGAACGCAGGTGTCGGAACTCACGCACGACGACGTTCAGCGCATCCTCCGCATCATCGACGAGATGGGCGACCGCGACGTTCATCTCGAAATCGGCGAATTGAAACTGCACGTAACGCGCGGCGCCACTTCGTCCGAATTCACTGCTGCGCCAAAAACGCCCACCGCCGCGAAACCGGTCCAAGCCGCTGCTTCGTCGGAACCGACAACGACCGCGCCGATCGTAGTGCCGGCTGGCCACGTCGCGATCCGGGCGCCGACGATGGGCACGTTTTACCGCGCTTCGTCGCCGGGCGCCAAACCGCATGCGGAAGTCGGCGATCGCGTGCAGCCGGACGATACCGTTGGCGTATTCGAAGTGATGAAACTCTTCAGCACGCTGAAAGCCGGCGTCGCCGGAACTATCGCGGCCATCCCGGTTTCCAACGAAGCCATGGTCCAGCAGGACCAGGTGCTGGTCATCATCAAACCGGAAACCTGAACCCAATGTCCGAAATCAAGGTCATCGATACGACGCTGCGCGATGCGCACCAGTGCCTGTGGGCGACGCGCATGACGACGGCGATGATGCTGCCCGTCGCGGACGCGATGGACCGCTGCGGGTTCGAGGCGATCGATCTCATGAGCGCGATCCAGTTCGATGTCTGCGTGCGCTACCTGAAAGAAGACCCGTGGCAGCGCCTGCGACTCATGCGCGAGCGCGTCACGCGCACCAAGATGCAGTCGGCGATGCGCAGCAAAAGCCTGCTGTCGTTCGACGTGCAGCCCGACGACGTGAATTACCTGTGGCTCGAATGCCTCGCGAAAAACGGCATCCGCCGCGTGCGCGCGATCGACGCCTTGTCAGATCTCGACAACATCGTCGGCATCCTCCTGAAAGTCAAAGAGCTCGGCATGGAATCGGTCGGCTCCGTGGTGTTCTGCGAAAGCCCCGTGCACACGGATGAATTCTTCGCGCGCAAAACCGCGGAGCTGATCGCGCGCGCCGATATCGACGTGATGATGATCAAGGACCCGGGCGGATTGCTCACGCCCGACCGCATTCGCACGCTGGTGCCCGCGATGCTGAAAGTCACCGGCAAGGTCCCGCTCGAATTGCACAGCCATTGCATGACCGGCCTGGCCCCGCTCGTGTATCTCGAAGGCGTGAAGCTCGGCGTCACGCAAATCCAGACGTCGATCGCGCCGTTGGCGAACGGCCCCGCCCAACCGGCGACGCAGACCGTCGCGCGCAACCTGCGCAGCATGGGTTACGAAATCAACATCGACGATGCGCTGATCGACGAAGTCGGCGCGCATTTTCGCGCGGTGGCCGAGCAAGAAGCAGCTGCCGCTCGGCGTGCCGATGGAATACGACCAGTTTCACTACGAGCACCAGTTGCCCGGCGGCATGCTGACAAACATGAAGTTTCAGCTCGCGCAGGCCGGCTTGAGCCACCAGTTCGGCGCCGTGCTCGCGGAAACCGCACGCGTGTTCACCGATCTCGGCTGGCCGGCGATGGTGACGCCCTTCTCGCAACTCGTCGGCACGCAGGCCGTGCTCAACGTCATGCAAGGCGAGCGCTACCGCACGGTGCCGGACGAAGTCAAAAAATATGCGCTCGGCTATTACGGCAAGCCACTGGCGCCGGTGGCGCCCGACGTGCTCGATCGCATCGTCGCCAATGGTTCGCCGAAAATCGCACTGACCCCGCAGCCGCTGGCGCCCGCGGTGCCGGGCCTGCGCAAAAAATACCCGGGCATCAGCGATGAAGAGCGGCTGCTGCGGCATTTGTATGCGGGCTCGCAAGTCGACGACATGCTGGCCGCCGGCCCCATGCAGACCGCCTGGCATTTCGACAAGCCGCTGGTAAGGCTGCTCAAAGAACTCGCCAAACGCCCGCGCGCCGGCCGGGTGTATGTCGAAAAAGGCGACCTCAAGCTGGAACTAACCGCCCGCGCATAATGTCACGGCATCGGAGCGCGTGACTGCGGTAATATCGCGCACGCGTCGACGCCTGGAGATCCTTCAACCGAGGCCCTGACGCGGAATCACGACATGACCGACAACATCGAGAAAACCGGGCAAGCGTGGAAAGAGCAGCTGACGCCCGGGCATTTTCATCTGCATCAACTCGGCAGCGCTGAGATTCGACTCGAAATGAGCGCGGCAAACGTGACGCCGCGCATGGACAACCGCGTGGCCACCGACGATAATTGCGCCCTATGAAATTCCTGTTCGACCTGTTTCCGGTCATCCTCTTTTTCGTCGCGTTCAAGTTCACCGACATCTACATCGCGACGGCGGTTGCCATCGTCGCCACGTTCCTGCAGATCGGCTGGGTATGGATGCGCCGGCGCAAGGTCGACGGCATGCTGTGGGTGAGCCTCGTCGTCATCACGGTATTCGGCGGCATGACGCTGTTGCTGCACGACGAGACCTTCATCAAGTGGAAACCGACCGTGCTGTACTGGCTGTTCGGCCTGACGCTGCTGGTGAGCGAGTTCGGATTCCGCAAAAACCTGATCAAGTTGATGATGGGCAAGCAGATGACGCTGCCCGACGCGCTCTGGCGCAAGCTCATGCTGAGCTGGGTCGGGTTCTTCATCGTGATGGGCGTGCTGAACCTTTACGTCGCGTTCAACTTTTCGACGGATACGTGGGTCAATTTCAAGCTGTTCGGCGGCATGGGGCTGATGCTGGTCTTCGCCGTCCTGCAGGCGCTGATGCTGGCGAAGCACATGGACGACGGCCCGGCCAAATGAAAGACACGCTCGACCGGATCGAACAGAAGCTCGCGGTGCTGAACCCGGACAGCGTCGAGCTCATAGACGACAGCGACCAGCACGCGGGGCATGAAGGCGCGAAGGGCGGCGGCGGTCATTTCCAGCTGATCATCGTATCGCCGGCGTTCGAAGGAAAATCGAGCCAGCAGCGCCATCGCATGATTCACGCCGCGCTCGGCGACATGCTCGAGCGCGAGATTCACGCGCTATCGATCAAGGCGTATACTCCCGACGAAATTTAATTTAGAAACCAGGCCAAACCAAGGAAAATGCAATGAAAAACATGTCCTTCTCCACTGCACTCGTGCTCGCCGCCGTGCTGACCATCGCGGTTGCGCCGAGCCGTGCGCAGTCCGCGGCCCCGGTCGCCAAGGTCAACGGCAAGGAAATTCCGCAGAGCCGCGCCGACTTTGTCATCAAGGCGAATGCCGCCCAAGGCCAGGCCGACAGCCCGGACCTGCGCAACCGCGTGCGCGAAGTTCTGATCCGCAACGAGCTGCTCGCGCAGGAAGCCGTTAAGAAAGGCCTCGACAAGACTGCCGAGTTCACGACCCAGGTCGAGCTGAACCGCCAGGAAGCGCTGGTCAACGCCTACATCCAGGATTTCATCAAGAGCAACCCGGTCAGCGAAGAAGCGGTCAAGGCCGAATACGACCGCGCCAAAGCGCAGGCCGGCGACATGGAATACAAGGCCCGCCACATTCTCGTAAAAGACGAAGCCGAGGCGAAAGCGATCATCGCGCAGATCAAGAAAGGCGGCAGCTTCGAAAAAATCGCGGCGCAGAAATCGCAGGATCCCGGCTCCAAGGACAAGGGCGGCGACCTCGATTGGGCGCCGGGCGGCCGCTACGTGCCGGCGTTCAGCGATGCGCTGAAAAAGCTCAAGAAAGGCCAGATCACCGACACGCCGGTGCAGACGCAGTTCGGCTGGCACGTGATCCGGGTCGACGACGAGCGCGCGATGAAGTTCCCGTCGATCGACGAAGTCAGGCCGCAGATTCAGCAGGGCCTCCAGCGCCAGGCGATCGAGAAACAGATCACCGACCTGCGCGGCAAGGCTAAAGTCGAATAGCCCGCGCGATTTCCACGCAAACGGCGCACCGCGGTGCGCCGTTTTTTATGGGCGCCGCGGTTTAGCGCCGCTCAGCCAACCCACAGTCGCGCGTTGCGGAACATGCGCAGCCACGGACCGTCTTCGCCCCAGTCCGCGGGATGCCATGAATTCTGCACGCTGCGGAACACGCGCTCCGGATGCGGCATCAATACCGTGAAGCGGCCGTCGGCGGTCGTCAGGCCCGTGATGCCGGCCGGCGAACCATTCGGGTTGTACGGATAGAGCTCGGTCGGCTCGCCGCGATTGTCGACGAACCGCAAAGCGACCAGCGCGCGATTGCGTTGCGCGTCATCGCTGAATTCCGCAAAACCCTCGCCGTGCGCGACCGCGATCGGCAAGCGGCTGCCCGCCATGCCGGCGAAGAACAACGACGGCGACGGCAAGACCTCGACGGTGGCGAAGCGCGCCTCGAACTGCTCGGACTTGTTGCGCACGAAATGCGGCCACGCCGCGGTGCCCGGAATGATTTCGTGCAGGTTGCTCATCATCTGGCAGCCGTTGCAGACGCCCAGCGCGAAACTGTCCGCGCGCTGGAAAAATGCCGCGAACTCGTCGCGCGCGCGGCGGTTGAACAGGATCGACTTGGCCCAGCCCTCGCCCGCGCCCAGCACGTCGCCGTACGAGAAGCCGCCGCACGCGGCGAACCCCTTGAAGTCGGTGAGACGCACGCGGCCCGCGATGACGTCGCTCATGTGCACGTCGCGGGCCTCGAAACCGGCGCGGTCGAACGCCGCCGCCATTTCGATCTGCCCGTTGACCCCCTGCTCGCGCAAAATCGCGACCCGCGGCCGGGCGCCGCCGATCAATGGCGCGGCGACGTCGGCGGCGGGATCGAACTTGAGCAGTGGCGTGATCCCGGGATCTGCCGCGTCGAGTATGCGGTCGTATTCCTCGCGCGCGCACGCCGGATGGTCGCGCAGGCTTTGCAGCTGAAACGTGGTTGCCGACCAAGCGCGGTGCAGTTCCGTGCGGGACGCGCGGAAGATTTCCGCGCCGTTGCATTCGATGCTGATGATATCGCCGGCGACCGGCTTGCCGATCTCGACGAATTCCGCCTGCAGACCTGCCTCGGCGAACGCGCCGCGCACGAGCGGCAGATCGGCGGCACGCACCTGCAGGACGGCGCCGAGCTCTTCGTTGAACAGCTCGGCGAGCCCGTCTTTCCGCGACAGCTTGATCGCGAGCCCCACCCGCGAGGCGAACGCCATTTCGCACAGCGTGACGAACAACCCGCCGTCGGACCGGTCGTGATACGCGAGGATGCGCCCTTCGCGATTCAGTTTCTGCACGGTATCGAAACACTGCACGAGCTGGCGTGGAGCGTCGAGATCGGGCGCGGCACTGCCGACCTGCCTGTAGACCTGCGCGAGCGCCGAGCCGCCGAGCCGGTTTTTGCCGGCGCCGAGATCGATCAGTACAAGCGCCGTGTCGCCGCCGTCGAGCTTGAGCTGCGGCGTCAGTGTTTTGCGCGCATCCGTCACCGGCGCAAAAGCCGAGACGATCAGCGACAGCGGCGCGGTCACCGCTTTCTCGGTCCCGCCGTCGCTCCACGTCGTCTTCATCGACAACGAATCCTTGCCGACCGGAATGCTGATGCCCAGTTGCGGGCACAGCTCCATGCCGACCGCGCGCACCGTGTCGTAGAGCGCCGCGTCTTCGCCCGGATGCCCGGCCGCCGCCATCCAGTTCGCCGATAGCTTGATATCGCCGATCGCCGCGATGGGCGCGGCCATGATGTTCGTGATCGCCTCGCCGACGGCCATGCGGCCGGAGGCCGCCGGATTAATGAGCGCGAGCTGCGTGCGCTCGCCCATCGCCATCGCTTCGCCGCAATATTCGTAAAATCCGGCGAGCGTGACGGCGACATCGGCAACCGGTACCTGCCACGGACCCACCATCTGGTCGCGCGCGGTCATGCCGCCGACCGTGCGGTCGCCGATCGCGATCAAAAACGTCTTGTCGGCCACCGCCGGCAGTTGCAGAACGCGCAGCGCCGCTTCGTGCAATTCGATGTTCGACGCATCGAATGCGGCCGGCGTCGCCACCCGGTGCCTGACGTCGCGCAGCATTTTTGGCGGCTTGCCGAGCAAGACGGCAAGTTCCATATCGACCGGCGCGTTGTTGAACACCGGATCTTCGACGATGAGCCGGCCGTCGGCAGTCGCGGTCCCGACGACGGCATAGGGACAGCGTTCGCGCTCGCAGATAGCCTTGAACCGGTCGAGCTGCGCGGGCGGAATCGCGAGCACGTAGCGCTCCTGCGCTTCATTGCACCAGATTTGCACGGGCGACATGCCCGGCTCCTCGCTCGGCACTTTGCGCAAATCGAAGAGTGCGCCGCAATCGGCGCCGTGCACGAGCTCGGGCAGCGCATTCGAGAGGCCGCCGGCGCCGACGTCGTGCACCGACAGGTACAGGATTGTCCGGCCCGAGCGCCCAGCAGCGGTCGATCACCTCCTGCGCGCGGCGCTGCAGTTCCGCATTGCCGCGCTGCACCGACGCGAAATCGAGGTTCTCGATGTTCGCACCCGTCTGCATGCTCGATGCCGCGCCGCCGCCCAGTCCGATCAGCATGCCCGGTCCCCCGAGCTGGATCAGCAGCGCCCCCGCGCCGAAACCTTCTTTGTGCGCATGCTGCGCGCTGATATTGCCGAGACCGCCCGCAATCATGATCGGCTTGTGATAGCCGCGCATTTCGCCGCCGACCTCTAGTTCGAACGTGCGGAAGTAGCCGCACAGATTGGGGCGGCCGAATTCGTTGTTGAACGATGCGCCGCCGATCGGCCCGTCGAGCATGATTTGCAGCGCCGACGAAATGCGTGCCGGGCGCCCGTACGAGTTGCTTTCCCACGGCTGTATGAGCGCGGGGATGCGCAGGTTCGAGACGCTGAAGCCGGTCAACCCCGCCTTCGGCTTGGCGCCGCGGCCGGTCGCGCCTTCGTCGCGGATTTCGCCGCCGGCGCCGGTCGCCGCACCCGGAAACGGCGAGATCGCGGTCGGATGGTTGTGCGTTTCGACTTTCATCAGGATGTGCGCGTCGTCCTCGACGTACGCGTAGCCGCCGCCGGCCGCCGGATAAAACCGCCGCACGCGCGCGCCTTCGATGATCGACGAGTTGTCCGAGTACGCGACAACCGTGCCGCCCGGGTTCAATTCGTGCGTGTTGCGGATCATCGAAAACAGCGACTTTGACTGCGGCCGGCCGTCGATGACCCAGTCGGCGTTGAATATCTTGTGGCGACAGTGCTCCGAGTTAGCCTGCGCGAACATCATGAGCTCGACGTCGGTCGGGTTGCGCTTTAAGCGCGTGAAGTTCTGCCACAAGTAGTCGATTTCATCGGGCGACAGCGCGAGACCCATCTCGCGGTTCGCACTTTCGAGCGCGGCCATTCCGCCGGCCAGAATGTCGACGGTTGTGAGCGGCTGCGGCGCGTAATGCTGAAAAAGCCGGGCGGCTTCCTCGAATGCGTCGAGCACCGTCTCGGTCATGCGATCGTGAATAAGCGGCCGCAGCACCGCAATTTCATCCGCGGACAGCCGCTTGCCGTTCGCTTTCTCTGCGTAATAAGCGGTGCCGCGCTCGATGCGCTCGACGCCGGCGAGGCCGCACTGGCGCGCGATATCGGTCGCTTTCGACGACCACGGCGAGATCGTACCCAGCCGCGGCACGATTAATTGCAAATGACCGGATTCGCTGACTGACTGCGCCGCCGGCCCGTAAGTCAGGATGCGCTCGAGCGTCGCGCGCTCGTCATTGCTCAACTCGCGGGTGACGCTGACGAAGTGCCAGTATTCGGCGCTGATGCGGGAGATATCGAGACGGGCGTGCTTGAGTGCGTCGGTAAGCTTGCGAGTACGGAACTCGGAAAGGGCGTTGCGCCCGCGCAAACTGAGAAAATGCGGCATGTAAAGCGCGATATCCGTAAAACCGGATTTTACCCGAAACGAGGTCTGCCGCCGAGTCGTTACGCTAAACTAGCGTCAAATATCAACGACACGTCAATGAGCTTTCATTCATCCACTTCGCAGCCCGTCTATCGCAATTCCGAGTTGCGCGAGATCGAAGCGGCTGCGCTCGCGGCGCAGCCGTCGCCGCCGCTGATGGAGCGCGCGGGTCTGGCCGCCGCGCAGATCGCGCGCAGAGTCGGCGCCGATCGCGGGCGCGGCGTGCTCGTGATCGCCGGCCCCGGCAATAACGGCGGCGATGCATTCGTCGTGGCGCGGCATCTCAAAGCCTGGTGGTACAACGTCGATGTCGTTTTCGCCGGCGATCCCGCGAAGCTGCCGGCCGATGCACGCGCGGCGTTCGATGCCTGGCGCGACGGCGGCGGCACGACGCAGGCGAGCCTGCCGGCCGATGGCCACTGGGACTTGGTCGTCGACGGCTTGTTCGGCATCGGCCTGCAGCGCGACCTGACCGGTGCGGCTGCGGCGCTCGTCACTGCGATCAACGAGCTCGGGTGCCGCGTGCTCGCGCTCGACGTGCCTAGCGGGCTCGATTCGGACACCGGCGGCATACGCGGCTGCGCGGTGCGCGCGGACCACACCGCGACTTTCATCGGGCTGAAACCCGGCCTGCTCACCCTGCACGGGCCCGACCAGTGCGGCGAGATCCATGTCTGCACGCTCGACCTCGATACGCCGCGGCGCAGCGGTGCGGTGATCGGCGATGACGCGATCCGGGCCGTGCTGCCGGCGCGCCGCGCGAACACGCATAAAGGCGATTACGGCAGCGTCGGCATCATCGGCGGCGCGCCCGGCATGGCCGGTGCCGCAGTGCTCGCGGGCCGCGCGGCGCTACAGCTCGGCGCCGGTCGCGTTTACGTCGGGCTCTTGGGCGACGAGGCGCGCGGTTACGACCCGGTCCAGCCGGAATTGATGCTGCGCCCGGCCGCCGAGATATTAAGGCTCGAGCATCTCACTGCACTGGCAGTCGGTCCCGGCCTCGGAGTGTCGCCGGACGCGCAGCGGCTGCTGGCGCAGGCGCTGAAGGTTGCGCAACCGCTGGTGCTCGACGCCGATGCATTGAATCTGCTCGCGGCCGATCCGAACCTGCAGCAGCTTGCCGCGCAACGCACTGCGCCGACTCTGCTGACGCCGCATCCCGCGGAAGCGGCGCGCCTGCTCGCGCGCGGCACGCCGGCAGTGCAGGCCGACCGCGTCGCCTCGGCGGGCGAACTCGCCGCACGCTATAAAAGCGCCGTAGTGCTCAAAGGCGCCGGCAGTATCTGCGCGCTGCCCGATGGCACGTGGTTCGTGAATACCACGGGCAATCCGGGCATGGCGAGCGCCGGCATGGGCGACGTGCTGACCGGATTTATCGCGGCCTTGCTGGCCCAGGGAGCGGAGGCGACCACCGCGCTGCTCGCCGCGGTGCATTTGCATGGCGCCGCGGGCGATGCACTAAGTGCCGCGCATGGGCAAATCGGCATGACGGCCGGCGAATGCATCGCTGCCGCGCGGACTCTGCTCAACCACGCGTAAAGTCCGCAGGGCCGGGCTTACTGGCTGGCTTCCAATCCCGCCTTTTTGATCACCGCCGACCACTTGGCCATTTCGGCGCGGATGAACGCCGCGAACTGCTCGGGCGTGCTCGCGACCGGCTCGGCCCCCTGACTGGCGAGGCTCTCGCGTGTCTCGGGCACCAGCAGGCGCGCGGCGATTTCTTTCTGCAGCTTGTCGACGATATCCTGCGGCGTCCCGGTAGGCGCCAGCAGGCCCGTCCACCCGGTAATCACGATCGTCTTGTAGCCCGCTTCTATCATGGTCGGCGCCTCCGGAAACGCGCGCGCCCGCGACGCGCCCAACGTGGCGAGCAGCTTCAACTTACCGGTTCGGATGTGCGGCACCGCGCCCTGCATCGGCGTGAAGATCATCGCGATCTGGCCGCTCAGGAGATCGACCACCGCCGGCGTCTCGCCTTTATAGGGCACGTGCAGCAGGCGGATGCCGATCTGCGACGAGAACAATTCGCCGCCGAGATGCGTCTGGTTGCCGATGCCGAACGAGCCATAGCTCAACTCGCCGGGCCGCGCCCTGGCCAGCGCAACCAGATCCTTGACGCTCCTGACCGGCAGCGACGGGTTGATCACGAGCCCGAACGTATTCGTTGCCGTCTGCGTGATGGGCACGAAGTCGCGCAAAGTGTCGTACGGCAGCGACTTGTAAACGTACGGATTCATCGTGAGCGAACTCGGCACGCCGAGTGACAGCGTGTAGCCGTCGGGCTTCGCTTTGGCGCCGGCTTCCAGGCCGATGATGCCGTTCGCACCCGGGCGGTTCTCGACGATAACCTGGTGGCTCCAGGCTTCCGTCAGCTTTTGCGCAACCACCCGTGCCGTCAAATCCACGCCGGAGCCTGCCGCCTGCGGCACGATGATGCGCACCGGCCGGCTCGGATAATCCCTGGCCGTTTGCGCGTGCGCGGGCAACGCGGACGACAGCATTAACGCGCACAGAGTGCCGGCGATAATGACGGCTTCACGCATGCAGCGAACGCATCGAAAGTATGCCGAGCCAGGTCATCGCCAGCGAGCCGAGCAGATGCGACGCGACCATTACAAACGCCCAACCGAGTTGCTTGTCTGCGAGCAACTCGACAGCCTCGGCCGAAAACGACGAGAACGTGGTGAGCCCGCCGAGAAAGCCGACGATCACGAACAGGCGCAATTCGGGCGGCAGGCTGTCGTGGTGCGTGAAATATTCGATTGCCACGCCGATCAGGTAACCGCCGGTCAAGATTCGCGGCGAGCGTGCCCATCAGCATATTCGGAAACAGCGGATTGAACGCGATGCCGAGCACCCAGCGCAGCCAACAACCCAGCGCACCGCCTATGCCGACCGCGAGAAAGCCGTAAGGCGTCATCGCGCATACCGCTCGGTTTTCATGCGGCAAGCATAACAAAGAATTGCCGCGTGCACAGCGCTCCGAAGCCGGCGAAGCGCAATGCTATACTGATTTTTTCGCTACTCGCATCTGGTCATGAGCAACCGTCTCGCGCGGGAAACGAGCCCCTACCTGCAGCAGCACGCCGACAATCCGGTCGACTGGTATCCATGGGGTGACGAGGCGCTCGCCGCCGCGCGCAAGCAGGACAAGCCCATTCTGCTGTCGATCGGTTATTCGGCATGCCACTGGTGCCACGTGATGGCGCACGAATGCTTTGAAGACGCCGACGTTGCGGCGCTGATGAACGAGCACTTCATCAACGTCAAAGTCGACCGCGAGGAACGTCCCGACCTCGACCAGATTTACCAGACCGCCCACCAGGTGCTCACATCGCGCCGCGGCGGCTGGCCGCTCACTATGTTCCTGACGCCCGGCCAGACGCCCTTCTACGGCGGCACCTATTTTCCCAAGACGCCGCGCTTGGAGAAACCGGGCATGCTCGAGCTCCTGCCGCGCGTCGCCGCGTCGTATCGCGACAATCGCGCCGACATCGAGCAGCGCGGCAAGGAGCTGATCGCAGCACTTTCGCAGACGCAGCCGGGTGCCGCCGATGCCGGCGAATTGACGCCGGCCACGCGCACGAAAGCGCTTGAAGAGCTCAAGCGCCGCTTCGACAGGACGGACGGCGGCTTAAGTGAGGCGCTCAAGTTTCCGCACCCGGCGGAAATGGAATTCTGCCTGCGGAGCGCGGTCGCGTACGGCGATGCGCCGCTGCTTGAACTCGTCAAGCTCACCGCCGCGCGCATGGCCGAGCGCGGCCTTTACGATCAGCTCGGCGGGGGCTTCTACCGCTACTGCGTCGACCAGCAATGGGTGATTCCGCATTTCGAAAAAATGCTCTACGACAACGGCCCGCTGCTGCGCCTGTACAGCGATATGTGGCTGGTCGAGCGCCGGCCGCTGTACGCGCGCGTCGCGGCGGATACGGCGACCTGGGTAATGCGCGAAATGCAGTCGCCCGACGGCGGCTATTATTCGACGCTCGATGCCGATTCCGAGCACGTCGAGGGTAAGTTCTATGTGTGGACGCCGGATGAAATCAAAGCCGCGCTAAGCGCCGACGAGTATGCGGTCGTCGCCCCGCACTACGGTCTCGCTAGCCCGCCCAATTTCGAGCACCAGGAGTGGCACCTGCAAGTCGTCGTGCCGCTGGAAGAAGTCGCGAAAAAACTGGGCATGCCGCTCGACCGCGCGCAGGAGTTGCTCGACGCGGCACGCGCGCAGCTGCTCGCGCGGCGCGAGCGCCGCGTGCACCCGGCGCGCGACGAAAAAATCCTGACGGCCTGGAACGCGCTGATGATCCGGGGCATGGCGCATGGCGCACGCGTGTTCGAGCAGGCGCAGTGGCTGCGCTCCGCGCGCCGCGCCGCCGATTTTATCCGCGCCAATCTGTGGCGCGACGGCCGCCTGCTCGCGAGCCACAAGGACGGCCGGGCCCACCTGAACGGCTACCTCGACGATTACGCATTTTTGCTCGACGCGCTGCTCGAGCTCATGCAGGCCGAATTCAGTCCCGCCGATCTCGCCTGGGCACGGGAGCTCGCCGACGTCCTGCTCGATAAGTTCGAAGACAAAGCGCACGGCGGTTTCTTTTTCGTCAGCCACGATCATGAGCAGCTGCTGCACCGCGCCAAGATCGGCGCGCGCAATGACACGCCGTCGGGCAACAGCGTCGCTGCGTTTGCGCTCGACCGCCTGGGCCACATACTCGGTGAACCGCGCTACAGCGAGGCGGCGCGGCGCACGGTCCAGGCCTTCCGCCCATTGCTCGAAGAGCATCCGTCCTCGCACGGCATGCTGGGCACCGCGCTCGACGAGCAGCTCGCGCCGCCGACGCTCGTCGTGTTAACGGGCGATGGCGGCTTGCGCGCGTGGCAACGCGCGCTGGACGCACAGTACCTGCCGCACGTCATTTCTCTCGCAATACCGGCGGGCACGGCAGATTTGCCGGACACGCTCGCCAAGCCCGCCGGCGGCGCCGTGAAAGCGTGGGTTTGCCAGGGCGTCACCTGCCTGCCGCCGATCACCGATCCTGCCGCCATGCTGGCCGTCGTCAGCGCGCGCGAGTAAACCGGGCAGCCATGCCCGCGCCAGCCATGCCGCGGTACGCGTGTCAAGTAGAGTTGCAACGACAAGATCGTTCAATGAACGGGCCTTTCCAAGTAGAATTCCACGGCCGGCACCGTCGAGCGCCACCTCAGGAGCGTTAATGAAAGAACGGATAGGCCCATTATTGCGTCGCGTGCAGTGGATAGCCGCGGGGATTTTCCTGTGGTCCGCGGCAGTCCATGCGGCGGATCTCTCGATAGGCATCAGCGCGGACGTAACGTCGCTCGATCCGCACTACGTCGCGACCCAGCACAACGTTGCGATCGGCTGGAACGTGTTCGATGCCTTGACGCGGGTCGACGAAAAGGCGCGCATCATCCCCGGCATCGCCGCGTCGTGGCGCGCGGTGGACCCGACGACCTGGGAATTCAAGCTGCGCAAAGGCGTCAAGTTCCACGACGGCAGCGAGCTCACCGCGGACGACGTTGCTTACTCGCTCGTGCGCCCGCTCGCGATCGCGGGCAGCCCCGGCGGCTTCGCCGTGTACGTGCGCCGCATCATCTCCAAGCAAATCGTCGATCCCTATACGATAAGGTTGAAGACCGCGACGCCTTACGGGGCGATGCCGCAGGACCTCAACGCGATCATGATCGTGTCGAAGAAAGCCGCGTTCAATGCAACGCCCGCGGATTTCGACAGCGGCAAAGCGATGATCGGCACCGGCCCCTACAAGTTCGTGCGCTGGACGCGCGGCGACCGCGTCGAACTCGCCCGCTTCGAAGGATACTGGGACACGAAACCGGCGTGGGACAAGGTCACTTTCCGCATGATGTCGAACGATCCGGCGCGCACGGCCGCACTGCTCTCCGGCGATGTCGACGTGATCGAGAACGTGCCGCCGTCGGATCTCGTGCGCATGCGCGCAAACCCCAACGTGCGCCTCGAGCAGACCGTGTCGTGGCGCACGATCTTCTTCCATATGGACCAGTACCGCACGCAGCCGCCGCTGGTCACGGACCTCGAAGGCAAGCCGCTCGGCAAGAATCCGTTCATGGACGTGCGCGTGCGCCGGGCGTTTTCGAAGGCGATCAACCGCAAGGCGCTGGTGGAGCGCGCGATGGAGAACGTCGCGGTCCCCGCCTCCAACATCGTGTCGCCGCAAATCTTCGGTCATAATGCCGGCGCCAAGGTCGAGGGTTACGATCCCGAGGGTGCGAAGAAACTCCTTGCCGAAGCCGGTTATCCCAACGGCTTCGGAATTACCGTGTCGGCGCCGAACGATCGCTACGTCAACGACGACCAGGTCGCGCAGGCCGTCGCGCAAATGCTCTCGCGCATCGGCATCAAGTGCGCGGTCGAAGCGATGCCGTTCAACGTCTACCTGACCAAGGCGCGCGACCAGCAGTTCAGTTTCGCGATGCTTGGCTGGGGATCGTATGCGGCCGATCTCGCGCTGCGCGCCATCTTGATGACGCCTAACGTCGACAAGGGCAACGGTGCGTGGAATTGGGGCCGCTACTCCAATCCGAAAGTCGACAAGCTCGTCGAGGATGCGCTCGATACGGTCGATGAAGCCAAACGCGAGGCCTTTGCCCGCGACGCTGCGGCGATTGCAGCTGCCGATGTAGCGATCGTACCCTTGTATCACCAGGTCGTGACGTGGGCGATGAAGAAGAACATCACGTACCAGGCCCGCACCGACGAGCGCTCGCTCGCGAAATTTTTCCGTCCGCAATAATGAGGTTGACGGACCATGAGCGTTGACGGCTGAACGCGACTTGTGACGAAGCGGTAAGCGCACTGTAAAGGGTAAAGACGATGACGATCGAGCCGAGACGCGCGCTGGCTTTTCTGAGCCTGGTGGTTGCGCCGGTGCTGCTCGCCGGCATCGAGCTGTTTCATCCCGCGCATTTCACGCTCAATCCGGGCATGACGGAGTTTCTCTCGCAGCCGCAGGCTCGCGATCCGAATTTCAACGCGATCACGTATTTCGGGCCCCAGTGGTGGTTCCTGCTGCACATGGTGCAGACCCCGCTCGTCGTCGTTGTCGCGTTCGGGCTCTTGTCCCTGACCGATACCTTCGGGCGCGACGCCACCGCGCAGTACCTGCCCTTCGCCTGGCTCTCCCGCGTGGCGACGGTCGTCTTCATGACTTATTACACCGTGCTCGACGCCATCGGCGGCATCGCGCTCGGCCGCGAACTGGTAATCCTCAAAGAACTGCTCGCGGCAGGCACCATCAGTGAGGCCGACGCTCAGGCTATCCGCCTGTTCCTTGACCGACTGTGGGTGGATCCCTGGGTCGGCGGCGTGGGATCGGTCGTGAGCCTGGTCGGTTCGTGGGCGGTTTTCATCGCAGCGGTTAGCGCGGCCGCGTATCTATTCCTGAATCGCAAGGCGACCTGGCTCGAAGCGGCGTTGCTGGTGGGGTTCGGCTGGGAACTGCAGGTTGCGCACGCGAGCTATCACGGTCCGATTGCGTTTACCCTGCTCGCTGATTGCGGCCGCGCTGCTGCTTTCGCGTAAGCGTCCGCTCCCGGGACACGTGAATTCGGCTTCGCGCAGTTCAGCGCCCGAACGTTTAACCGCGATTCATACGCACGCTGAAAAAACAAAGGCGGACTAGCGTCCGCCTTTAACGTGCCTGCTGATCGATTCGCGACCTTATCGGCAGTTGCTCATGCAGCGCACCGCCTTGGTGTCCGGCCGGTCGTCGACAAAGAAGTTGCCGGCGTTGGGCATCTTCACTTTCGGCAGCGTATTCGCATCCATCACCGCGTCGGCCGGGATCAGGCCATTGAGATTCAGGATGTACGCCGACAACGCGTAGACCTCGTTCGGCGTCAGCGTTTGCGGCTTGTCCATCGGCATCGCGCGGTTGATGTAATCGTACAGAATCGGCGCGTACGGATACATGCTGCCCGGCGTCAGCACGCGTTTCTCGGTCTTGAAAGAACCGATGCCGCCGACCATCGTGCCGTAGACGGCGCCGCCGGCGGCTTTGGGACCGTGGCACGCGAGACATTTGACGTTGTAAATCTTTTCGCCGTCGGCCACGTTGCCGCTGCCGGGCGGAAGGCCTTTGCCGTCCGGCGTGCGGATATCGATGTTCCAGGGCGCGATGTCGGCCTCGCTGATCGGCTTGCCGAAATGCGGCTTGTCCTGCGCGCTCGCCGACTGCTGCCATGCCGGCGAGCACGCCGGCGGCCAGGATGACGCTAAGACGCGATGACATTGCTCACCTCCCCTTTTTCGGTGACCGCCCAGCTCTGTATCCCGTTGTGATGCTGCACGAACGCGTACGGGTGGATGCCGCGATGGGCGCCGATCTCCTGGACCGTCGGCTGGACGTAGCCGTTGCTGTCGAGCGCGCGGCTCTGCAATATCGCCAGCCGGCCGTCCCAGTTCCACGGCGCCTTGAAGGTCGTCAGGCATTTGTCCAATACCGGCGGCTCCAGCGCCGCTTCACGCCAGTTCTTGCCGCCGTCGACCGACACGTCGACCTTCTCGATCTTGCCGCGGCCGGACCACGCAAAACCGCGGATTTCGTAAGGCCCCGCGCCGGCGAGCTTTTGTCCGCCCGATGGCGAGGTGATGACCGACTTGGTGTCCATTTCCATGCTGAACTGGCGCCACTTGCCGTCGGGCATCGGGTCCGTGTAGCGCGCGGTTTCGCTGCGGAAATGCCACGGCTGATCGCCGACCTTGATGCGGCGCAGCCACTTGACGTTGACGTTGCCTTCCCAGCCCGGGAAAAACGCGCGCAGCGGATAGCCGTTTTCCGGCCGCAGCATCTCGCCGTTCAGCGCGTAGACGATGAGACCGTCGCTCATCGCTTTCTCGAGCGGAATGCTGCGCGTATGGCCGACGCCGTCGGCGCCTTCGACGAGCAGCCATTTGGCGCCCGGCGCCAGCCCCGCTTCGTCGAGCAGCGTCGAGAACGGCACGCCCACCCATTGTCCGCACGACAACAAGCCGTGAGTCTGCTGCACCGTGGTCGATGCAGGCTTGGTCCAGTCCGTGAGGCCGTTGCCGGAGCACTCCATGAAGTAAAACTTCGACACCGACGGATAGCGCATGATGTCGTTCATCGTGAACACCAGCGGCTGCTTGACCATGCCGTGTATGACGAGCTTGTGCGTGTCCGGATTGATGTCCGGCGTGCCGTTGTGGTGCCGCTCGTAGACCACGCCGTTGGGCGTCACGATGCCCTGCTGGTACTGCAGCGGCGTAAAGCTCCAGTCCGAATGATTCTGGCGATTGACGAATACATTGGTGCGCACGCGCACGTAGTTCTTCTCGAACTTCGACGGCACGCCGTATTCGGTCGCCGGGATGGGCTTGCCCATCGATTTGCTGACCTCGGCGATTTCGAGCGGCGCCGCGTGCGCAACCGAGGCGCCGACCGCGCCGCCGGCGAGCGCGGTGCCGGCCATCGCCGCTCCCTTGCGCAAAAAGTGGCGGCGCCCGCTGGATGGCAATTCGGCCGCGTCCGATGCGGGCGCAACCTGAGTTTTACGTTCCGGCTTGATGCGGGGTGGCGAGTTCATATTCGACTTCCTCCTCTCGGTTCGGACGCAGCTATAGACGAATTTGTGGATGTGAAGAACGGACGACGTGAAGCGCGCGCATTAAAAAAACTGCACGGGCACGGCGCATGATCGACGTAGTGTGATCAGACAAGGCTTGCTCCTCCGGCACTACGTTTACTTTTTATACGCCAGTTATAGCAAAATTACCCCGGCGCTGACATCAGAATTTATTATCGCGCTATAACGGCAACTTGGGGCGTCGGGTCATGCATTGCCGTCGCTAAAGTCCTTGCAATGTGCAGTGCAACAATCCGACTCTTGAAGGTCAACGGTCGAGCGATATCGCTTTGATCAGAGCGTAGACCTCAGTGCCGACCGCGAGCTTCAGCCGGTCCGCCGACAAGCGCGTAATGCGTGCCGCGAGATTTACGCCGCCGACGTCCAGCCGCAGGTCGCAGCTTGACCCCGTGCCGGCCGTCAGGGTTGCTACCCGTCCGGGAAGGACGTTCAGCAGGCTCACGTCCTGCGGGCGCGTCAACGCGATCGAAACGTCGCGCGCGCGCACGCGCAGACGGATGGAATCGCCTGGCAAAGCATCGACCCCGGGCACGGTCAGCGCGCCGCCGCTGAATTCGAGCGTCGTCAGATCGTAATGCAGATCGTGCGACACGACCCTGGCTTCAATCACCGTTCCGCCTTCGAATATCCCCGTGGGCGCGCGCAGTTCCGTCCGGCCCATGACTTCGCTCGGTTTGCCGGTCGCAACCACCTTCCCGGCCGCCATCAGCACCACGACGTCGGCGAGGCGCACGATTTCCTCGACGGCGTGCGTCACGTAAACGATAGGCACCTTGATTTCGGCGTGCAGGCATTCGATGTAGCGCAGGATTTCGTTTTTGCGCAAATGATCGAGCGCGGCCAGCGGCTCGTCCATCAGCAGCACGCGTGGGCTCGCGAGCAGCGCACGGCCGATCGCGACGCGCTGCTTCTCGCCGCCGGACAGGTTGGCGGGACGGCGCTCTAACAAATGCCCGAGACCCAGCAAGTCGACGACCTGCTTTAATTCGACGTAACGCTGAGCCGGCTGCGCCAGCGCGTAACCGTAATTGAGGTTGCCGTGCACCGTCAGATGCGGAAAGAGGCGGCCTTCCTGGAACACGTAACCCACGCGGCGGCGCTCGACCGGCACGTCGACGCCGCGCGCGCTGTCGAACAGGCAATCGCCGTTGATTTCGATGCGTCCCGCGTCGGGACTCACCAGGCCCGCGATGGCGTTGACCAGCGTGGTCTTGCCCGCGCCGGAACGGCCGAACAACGCGGTGATGCCGGCATCGCTCGTAAACTCGGTGTCGAGATCGAAGTTGGCGAGTTGCTTGGTGACTCGGACGTTAAGCATCCTGGCCTTTGCCGCGGCGTTGCGCGCGCTGCACGAAATATTCCGACAGCATCAAGGCCACCACCGACAGCAAAATGGCAATGACGCTCAACCGCAATGCCGCGGCGTCACCGCCGGGAACCTGGGTTAACGTGTAAATGGCCAGCGGCAAGGTGCGGGTTTCGCCCGGTATGTTCGAGACGAACGTAATCGTCGCGCCAAACTCGCCGAGGCTGCGCGCGAACGACAGCAAGGCGCCGGTCAGTATTCCGGGCAGAGCCAGCGGCAGGGTCACCGTTGCGTAGACCCGCCAGCGCGTGGCGCCCAGCGTGCGCGCCGCCGCTTCCAGGCCGTCGTCGATCGCTTCAATCGACAGCCGGATGGCGCGCACCATTAACGGAAAGCCCATGATGCCGGCGGCTATGGCTGCCCCGGTCCAGCGAAATGCCACGACGATGCCGAAATATTCCTCGAGCACCGCACCGAGAGGGCCGCGCCGGCCCAGCAGCAATAACAGGAAGTAGCCGATGACCACGGGCGGCAGCACCAGCGGCAGATGCACGATCGCATCGAACAGGCTTTTGCCCGGGAAGTTGCTGCGCGCCAGCAGCATCGCGACGGCGACCGCAATGGGCAGGCTGCAGAGCACGCTCCAGAATGCGACCTTCAGGCTGAGTTGGAGTATCTCCCACTCAACCGGAGTCAAGCCGAGCCTCTACTGGTCCACGCTGAAGCCATATTTCTCGAATATGGCACGGGCATCGGGGGATTTCAAATAAGTGAAGAACGCCGGCGCTGCCGCATGCCTGCTGGACGGCAATGAGCGCAACCGGGTAAATGATCGCGGGATGCGTTTCCGCCGGAAACCGGCCGACGATGCGCACCTTTTTCTCGGCGTTGGCGTCAGTCTGATAAACGATGCCGAGCGGCGTTTCATTGCGCGCGACGAAATTGAGCGCCGCGCGGACGTTTTCAGCGCGTGCGATCTTCCCCTCTACACCGCTCCATACACCGAGCTTTTCGAGGGCGGCTTTCGCATATTTGCCGGCGGGCACGCTGTCGGGATCGGCCAACGACAATCTGCCGTCCCCCAGCAGCTTTGCGAGCGGGAAACCCGGTTTGATTTCGACCTGCACGGTGCTCTGCGCGGGCGCGATCAAGACGAGCCGGTTGCGCAGCAGATTTGCGCGCGTGCCCGCCCTGATGAGCTTGCGCTGATCCACATAATCCATCCAGTCGAGGTCGGCGGAGATAAAAATATCCGCCGGCGCACCGTTCTCGATCTGCTTGGCCAGTGCCGGGCTGGCTGCGTATGAGACAGCGACCTTCTGTCCGTTGACGCGTTGAAACTGCTGCGCGGCATCGTCGAGCGCCTCCTTGAGGCTGGCCGCCGCGAATACGTGCAGATCCTGTGCGCGCGCGGATGCGCAACACAGCAACGCTGCCAGCAGCAAGGCCACCAGAAATCGAGTGTGCATGCACCCGGCAGATTGCAACAAACGCGACATCAAGTCCCCGGCTCAGCGCTATATACCGCTGAATATAACGCATGCTGCCTGATTGTCAATAAACCTTGCCGGTGGGAGGCTTTTTGCGCAGCAGCCGGGAAAAATCGGGAAGTTGCCTGGACATCGATGCCATGGCGCGCACTTCCATCGCGCGGTAGGACTTCAGAACGGTTTTGCCGAACACCGTTATCTGCGCGCCGCCACCGCCTTTACCGCCGGTCGCTGTGTCGACCACCGGCTCCCGGAAGCATCGGTTCATGGTGTCGAGCAAGAGCCACGCGCGGCGATACGACATGTCCATGCGGCGGGCGGCTGCCGAGATCGATCCAGTCTCGGCGACGGCCTGCAGCAGATCCGCCTTGCCGGGACCGATGGCGAACGCCGGCCCCAGCTGGACGCGAATCCGGGGTCGCGCTTTGACGTGTTTCATCTGCGGATCAGGATTTGGATTGCCACCGCTCGGCGGCGGCATCGTCGCTCGTCCGCGCCTCCACCCAGCGGGCGCCTTCCGGCGTTTGCTCTTTTTTCCAGAACGGCGCCTGCGTCTTCAGGTAGTCCATGACGAACTCGCAGGCGGCGAACGCATCGCCGCGATGGGCGCTGGCGACGACCACGAGCACGATCTGGTCGAGCGGCTTCAGATGGCCGATGCGATGCACGACCAGCACGTCGAAGATGTTCCAGCGCGTTCTAGCCTGATCGATGATGCCGGTGATGGCCTTCTCGGTCATGCCGGGATAATGCTCGAGCACCATATCGGCAACCGCGCTGCCGTCGTTCATGTCGCGCACGACGCCGACAAAGGCCGCTACGGCGCCGACCTGCGCGTTGCCCCGGCGCAGCGCCGCGATCTCGCGCCCGGCGTCGAAATCTTCGCTCTGCACGCGTACCGTCATCTCAGGCCCCGGTCGCTTTCACGCTAACCTCCGGTTACCGGCGGGAAGAACGCTATTTCATCGCCGTCGGCGACACGCGTGTCGTTCTGCGCCATGTCCTGATTGACTGCCGCGCGCACGGGTCTGCTGCCGGCAAGCTCGACGGCCCATGCGCCGCCGCGCTCGATCAGCAGCGCGCGCAATCCGGCGAGATCGCGTACGCCAGCGGGCAGTGCCAGTTGCTCCGAACTTTTGCCGAGTGCCTCGCGCAGGCGGGCGAAATAAATGACCGTAATCATGCGAATATTATGCGCCAGCGGCAGGCCGTCAGGAAAGCTGGCGCGACCGCTGCAATCCAACATGCGCCACGATAAAGTTGGCGATTCCCTTTACATCATCAAGCTCGAACTGCGGCAGCGTAGTCGTCACCTTGCTATCGCTCGCCACCGCGACAACATGGGCGTCCTGCGGATGCAGCAGCGACTCGCCAACCACCCCGCGGTACACCTCGAGCTTCGGAATCGGCTCGTGCTTGAAACCTTCGATCAGCAAAAGATCGCACGGCGAAATATGCCGGATCAGCTCCTGCAGCGTCGGCTCCGGCGTGCCGCGCAATTCGTGCATCAAGGCCCACCGCCGGCTCGACGTCACCAGCACTTCGTTGCACCCCGCATGACGGTGGCGGTACGAATCCTTGCCCGGCTGATCCACGTCGAACGTATGGTGCGCATGCTTGATCAGCGACACCGCGAGGCCGCGCTGCGTAAACACGGGAATTAGCTTTTCGATCAGCGTCGTCTTGCCCGAGCCGGAGTAACCGGCGATGCCGAAAATCTTCATGGACACGCAGTTTACCAGCCGCCCTGTTCAATCATCGGATTTGATGTGCCCGTCGGCGACATGCACCCGGTTCAGGATCGCGAGCCGGATGATTTCCGGATCGTGACTCGCCACCACTACCGTATGGTTCTCGATGCATAGCGCGGTCACAAGCTCCAGCACCTGCTTGCGCGCGTCGCCGTCGAGATTTGCAGTCGGCTCGTCGAGCAGCAGCAGCGTCGGATTGAGCACCTTGGCGCGAGCAAGCGCCGCCCGCTGCTTCTCGCCGCCCGAAAGCTTGTGTGGCGGCACGTCGCGGCGGTCCCCGAGGCCCGCCCATTCCAGCGCGTCGCGCGCGTGCTCGCCGCGCTCGGCGGCCGGCATGCCGCGCCTCGCCAGACCGTATTCCAGGTTCTTTTCGATGCTCGTGTGAAACAGATAAGGTTGCTGGTGCACGTACACGACTTCGCGCCGCCATTCCTCCGGGTAGGCCGCTATCAGTGACAGTTGCCCGCGAAACTCGATCAGTCCGCCCGCCGGCTCGAGGCCAGCTACGATGCGCAGCAACGTGGTCTTGCCGCTGCCGTTCGGGCCGGTCAGGACGTAGCCGCTGCCGGATTCGAACTCAAGCCGCTCGTTTTCGAACAGCACGCGCGTGCCGAACTGCTTGGCGAGCTGCCGCAGCGAAAACAGCGGCGCGCTCACTCGAGTCCTCCCCGCCCCTGCAGCCACGCGAGCGCGGCATTGATGCCGATCGCGACGACGATCAGCACGAAGCCGAGCGCGATGCCCTGCGCGAACTCGCCTTTGGACGTTTCAAGCGCAATCGCGGTCGGAATGTTTCGCGTCAATCCGGCGATGTTGCCGCCGACCATGATCGCGCAACCCACCTCGGACACTACGCGCCCGAAGCCGTTGAATACCGCGGCCATGACGCCGAATCGCACTTCGAAGAGCGTGGTAAGCGCAGAGCGCAAAGGGCTCGCGCCGAGGCTGCGCGCGGTCTCGTAAATGCGCGGATCTGCGCCTTGCACGGCTGACAGCGTAAAGACGACGAGCACCGGAAAAGCGATTATCATGTAGCCGATAATTATCGCTTCCGGCGTAAACAACAATTTCAGAAAGCCGAAAGGTCCTTGGCGCGACAACAGCATGTAGAGCACGAGTCCAACCACGACAGTCGGAAACGACAGCAGTGCCTGCACCAAAACCACGAGCGCGCGCCGGCCCGGAAAGGTGATTTTCGCGATCAGGAATCCCAGAGCGATCGCCGCCGGTGAAATCAGAAGCAATGCGATTACTGAGCAAATCAGCGACGTGAATATGATGCGCCAGAGGTCGGCGTCGCCGGTCAACAGCAGGAAGAACGCCAAGCCGGTCGGCTCGAACCACTCCATCTATTTGGCGCTTGGAAAAAACATCTGTAACCCGCTGATCTTGAAATCGGCGATCGCCTTCTGGCCTTCAGCCGACGTCAGCCAGTTAGCGAACGCCGTTGCGCCCCTGGTGTTCAGACCGCTGTGTTTCGCCGGATTGACCACGATGACTCCATACCGATTGAACATCCTGGGATCGCCTTCGACCAGCACGTCGAGCCCCGTCTTGTCGCGGTACGCCGCGTAGGTTGCACGATCGGTAAGCGCGTAGCCCTCGAACTGTCCGGCCATTGTCAACACCTGTCCCATACCCTGACCTGACGAAACATACCATGGGCCCTGCGCCGCCACTCCGGCGTCCTTCCAGTATTCCTTCTCCATCTGGTGCGTGCCGGACTCGTCGCCGCGCGAAACAAATCTGGCGCCGCTCGTGCTGATTTTCTTCATCGCGGCAATCACGTCCTTGCCGCCACGCACAGCTGCCGGATCTTTTTTCGGGCCGACTATGATGAAGTCGTTGTACATGACGTCCTTGCGCACCGAACCAAAGCCCGACGCCATAAATTTATCTTCGAGCGGCCGCGCGTGCACCAGCAGGACATCCGCGTCGCCTTTTTCACCGATCTTGAGCGCCGTTCCCGTGCCCACTGCGATGACCCGCACCTTGCCGCCGTATCTCGCCTCGAATCTGGGCAGCAGGTAGTTAAGCAATCCCGAGTTCTCGGTGCTGGTAGTGGTCGCGAGCCTGATGTCCTCCGCCGCCAGCGTAGTCCCTCCCATCAGCAACGCCAGCAGGCAACCGGTTAATCTCGCAACACTCGGGTTCACTTTGCTATCCTCCGGTTTCTGGGCTTAATATGCAATTATTCGCATAATTTTTATTTCAACGATAAAGATTAATATCATTGTCTTTTATTGAGCAATATGCACTGATTTGCATATTATGAAAGTCGAACTGGATTTACGCTGGAACCTGGGCGTGGACACCGCGGCGCCGCTCGATGAATCTCTATTCGAGCTGCTCGCGGGTATTCAGGAAACCGGTTCGCTGCAGAAAGCCTGCCGGCGCGCCGGCGTTTCATATCGTCATGCTTGGGGTTTGCTCGCGGCGTCCGCGACGGCACTGGGCAAGCCGCTCGCCGAGTTGAGCCGCGGCCGCGGGTCGCAGCTGGCCCCGCTAGGCAGTGCATTGCTTGCGGCGCGCGCGCGCGTCGAATCACGTCTCGCACCGGAACTCGCGCAGATTGCGCACGAACTTGCACAAGAACTCGCGTCTCCCGCGCCGGCAACAGCCCGCCGCTGGCGGGTATTTGCGAGTCATGACCTTGCACTGTTGAACGCCCGCGAAGCGCTAAGCCACGCGTGCGGCGTCGATCTCGAACTCGAAACCCACGGCAGCGACGAGTGCCTGGAGGCGCTGGCGCGGCGGCGGTGCAACGTCGCAGGCTTTCATATATCGGGCGACGAATCGCCCGCAGCATGTCTGCGCGATTCCCTGGTGCGCGCCGCGGACCGGCCCATTCGCCTGGTCGAATTTGCGAAGCGCGAACAAGGATTGATGTTGCGCGCGGGCCTTGAAACTAAAATCCACACGCTTGCCGAGCTGGCACGCTCCGGCGCGCGCTTCGTCAACCGCCAGCGCGGCTCGGGTACGCGCACGCTGTTTGACCGCCTGCTCAAAGCTGAAAAACTCCGCGCCATCGACATACGCGGCTATCAGAACGAGGAATTTACTCATCTGGCCGTCGCCGCAACCATCGCCGGCGGCGGCGCCGACGCCGGTTTCGGCATTCGCGCCGCGGCAGTACAGTTCGGCCTGCCGTTTGTGCGGTTGGAACGTGAAACGTACTATCTTGCCTGCCGCGAAGACCGGCCGAACACCGGACACATCTCGCGCCTGGTGACATTTCTCCGGAGCGCGGAATTCAAGGCGGTGTGCGCCGCATTGCCCGGCTACGACGCAACACACTCGGGCAGCGACACATTATTCAGTGCGGGCGGCACCCGCCGGCTATCGCGCGACCGCGTGCGGTAACGACACCGCGGCAAATACGGCTTGCCCCGTAATGCGCTTCGGCTCGTCGATATTGCGGTAACATTTCGCCTTTCCGCGATGCATGCACAAGGTTTCCAATGAACGGTAAAACAGCCTCCATCCGCGACGCGAGCTGCGCGGACGATTACGATCCAAACTCAATGCCGGTAGCCAAGGCGCGCGAATTTATTGCGCGTTTTCTCACGCCGGTCGCCGTCATCGAACGCGTGCATATCCGCGCCGCGCTCGATCGCGTGCTGGCCGAGGACGTCATTTCGCCGCTCGACGTGCCGTCGCACGACAACTCGGCGATGGACGGTTATGCGGTGCGCTTCGCGGATCTCAAGCCGGACGGCGAAGTCACGCTGAAAGTGGCAGGAAGTTCATTCGCCGGCGTGCCGTATGAGGGCGCAGTCAAGGTCGGCGCCTGCGTCCGCATCATGACGGGCGGAGTCGTGCCCGCCGGTATGGATACGATCGTCATGCAGGAACACGTCAAAGCCAACGGGCGACAGCGTAACGATCGGCGGCGGCCATCGATTGAACCAGAATCTGCGCCGCGCGGGCGAAGACTTGACGACGGGACAAGTCGCGCTGAAGCGCGGCGTACTGCTGCGCCCCGCGGAAATCGGGCTCATCGCATCGCTGGGCATCGGCGAAATCACCGTCTATCGCAAGCTGCGCGTCGCGTTCTTTTCGACCGGCGACGAGCTGCGCTCGATCGGCACGCCGCTCGGCGCGGGCCAGATCTACGACAGCAACCGCTACACGATCCACGGCATGCTCGCGCGGCTTAATTGCGAGATCGTCGACATGGGCGTGATACGCGACGATCCGAAGCTGCTCGAACAGGCGTTCGGCGACGCGGCGCGCTGCGCCGACGTCGTGATCACCAGCGGCGGCGTATCCGTGGGCGAAGCCGATTTCGTGAAGGAACTGCTGGAGCGCATGGGCGAAGTCGTGTTCTGGAAAATCGCCATGAAGCCCGGCCGCCCGCTCGCGTACGGCCGCATCGGCGACGCGCATTTCTTCGGCCTGCCGGGCAATCCGGTTTCGGTGATGGTCACGTTCTATCAGTTCGTGCGCGACGCGCTGCTGAAACTCGGCGGGCGCGATCCGCTGCCGCCATTGCCGACGTTCAAAGTGCCGTGCACCAGCGCGCTCAAGAAAGCACCGGGCCGCACCGAGTTTCAGCGCGGCATCTTGACCCAGGACGCCGCCGGAGCCTGGAGCGTGCGCGTCACCGGCGAGCAAGGCTCGGGAATACTGCGCTCGATGACCGAAGCCAACTGCTTCATCATTCTGCCCACCGATCAGGGCAACGTCTCCGTAGGCGCGATGGTTGAGGTGCAGGTCATGGAAGGCGTCGTGTAACGCGATCGCGTGCAGCACCAATCCGGTTTTTCAGCTTCGCCCTACTTTCAATCGCTTTCCGACTGCGAGACTAAATCATGCCGTCTTATCCAGAATTCGCCGGGCGCGTCATTGCCATCACAGGCGCTGCGCACGGCATAGGCGCTGTCACTGCCAAGGCCTTCGCCAGGGAGCAAGCGCAGGTCGCGCTGCTCGACCTCGACGACGCCGGTGCACAGGTCATCGCCAAAGAGATCACCGGCGCCGGCGGCCGCGCGCTCGTCGTTCATACCAACGTCACGGACGAAAAATCGGTGGCGGCCGCGGTGGCACGTGTCGCCGCCGAATACGGCGGCATCGATGTCCTGGTCAATTGCGCCGGCGGCTACGGCCGGCTCGCCACAGTGGAAGACATGCCGGTCGACGAGTGGGACAGCACGATCGCGCTCAATCTGCGCAGCGTGTTTCTGGTATCGCGCGCCGTGATACCGCACCTGAGAAAATCGAAAGCGGGCCGCATCATCAGCGTCGCCTCGATATCGGGCCGCACGGTGACCACCGCGTCATCGCCCGCGTACGGATCCGCCAAAGCCGCGGTTATCCAGCTCACGCGCTTCCTCGCGCAGCAGCTGGGTCCCGACGGCATCACCGCCAACGCAATCGCGCCGATCACGACGCTCACGCCGCGCGTCAAAGCCCTGCGCACTGAAGAAGACATTGCGCGCATCGCCGCGCAAGTGCCGCTGCGCCGCCTTGCTGTCTCCGAGGATCATTCGAATGCGATGCTGTTTCTCGCCTCCGACGCCGCCGCCTATATCAACGGCGTGGTGCTCGACGTCAACGGCGGCCGCGTGATGATGTGAACGCGGATCCCGCCCGGCTCCAAGGCCGGCAGTTTCATTACCAACCCGTCGCGAGCCACATTCACCCTTTTCTGGTCGACCTGTGGGATGGCGTGCGTGCAGAATCCGGCGGACGCATCGATATCACCGTGCATGCGAACAACGACGGTCGCAAAGATTCGCACGCGGAAATCATCGACCAGGTCAGGCAGGGCGAAATCGAGCTCTACGCGATAATGGGCAGCCTGCTCGGCGAGCTGTCGCCGGTGTTCGAGATCCAGGGCCTGCCGTTTGCGTTCTCGTCGGAAGAACAGGTCTACGCGTTGATGGACGGCGAGCTCGGCACTTACCTGCGCAACGACCTCGCGGCGCGCGGCGTGTATGCGATGCCGTACGGCTTGATGGAAAATGGTTTTCGCCATATTTCGACGGTCGAGAGAAAAATTGCCGGTGCAAACGACCTGGCGGGCTTGCGAATACGCGTCCCCGAGGGCCGCATCTTCGACGATACGTTCAGGAGCCTGGGCGCGACGCCCACGCCGGTCTTCGTGCTCGATCTATATCGAGCGCTCGCCGAAGGCCGAGTCGATGGACAGGAAAACCCGCTGGCAATCACCGAGTCGTTGCAGCTCGCGGACGTCACGCGCCATATCGCACTCACGTCGCATATGTGGTCGGGCTTTAACCTGATCGCCAATCCCGGCTTCTGGAACCGGCTCGGCACGGATTTACGGGCGCTCGTCGTGCGCAACGTGAAGCAGCACATCGGCCGTCAGCGCGCGCACACGGTCAAATTGAATCGCGAACTCGAGCAGAAACTCACGCAACGCGGGATGCAATTCACGCGGCCGGATATCGCAAGCTTCCGCGCGAAACTCCTGGACGGGTTTTATGCGCGCTGGAAGAAGGAGTTCGGCAGCACTGCGTGGTCGCTGCTCGAGGCAGGCGTCGGCAAGCTGGCTTAGGTCGCGGGCGGCGTTATGCCGACGATCCTCAAATCGTTTCCGGCTCCATCTTGATCGCGCCGCACGGGCATTCGGCCGCGCACATGCCGCAACCTTTGCAGTAATCGTAGTTGAACTCAAAGCGCTTGCCGGGCCCGAGCTTTACGACTGCATTGTCGGGGCACACGCCGTAGCAGTTGTCGCACTCGAAGCAGTTGCCGCACGAAAGGCAGCGGCGCGCTTCGAATAACGCGTTCGATTCGTCGAGCCCGCCTAATACTTCGTCGAATGTCGACTGGCGGCGCAGGATGTCGAGCACCGGCTGCACGGTCTGCGGGGCGTCGGCGTAATACCAGGTGTTGAGCAAATCGTAGCGTGCGACCTCGTGCTTGGGTTGCGCCCGGTATGCACCACCGCCCAGCCATGCATCGATATTGCGCGCGGCTTTCTTGCCATGCCCGACCGCGACCGTGACCGTGCGCTCGGACGGCACCATATCGCCGCCGGCGAAGATGCCCGCGTAACCCGTCATCATGTTGCGGTCGACCTTGACGGTGCCCTTGTCGATCGCAAGCCCCGGCACCTTGTCGAGCAGCGAGAGATCGACGTCCTGCCCCAGCGCGAGTATCAGCGTGTCGGCCTCTATCGTGTCGAATTCACCGGTCGGCTGCGGGAAACCTTGGGCGTCGAGCACCATTTTTTCGACCGTAAAGGTGGTGTCCTCGACGCGCGTGATCGTGTTCAACCACTTGACCATGATGCCTTCGTCGAGCGCTTCCTGCAGCTCGAAGTCGTGCGCGGGCATCTGCTCGCGCGTGCGCCGGTAGACGATCATCGCTTCGCTCGCACCCAGCCGCTTGGCCGTGCGCGCGACGTCGAGCGCCGTGTTGCCGCCGCCATATACGACGACGCGGCGCCCGAGCTGCGGCTTCGCATCGGTTTCCATGCCGCGCAGAACGCTTACCGCGTCGAGGATGCGGGTTGCATCGCGTGCCGGAATGTCCGTGCGCTTCGCCACATGCGCGCCGACGGCCAGAAACGCCGCATCGAATCCACCCGCTTTCATCGTGTCGAGAATATTGTCAACTCGCGTGTTGAGCTTGAGTGCAATGCCCATGTCGAGAATGCGCTGCACCTCCGCGTCGAGCACGTCGCGCGGCAGCCGGTATTTCGGAATGCCGAAGCGCATCATGCCGCCCGCGAGCGGACCCGCTTCGTAGATCGTGACCTTGTGGCCGAGCCGCGCGAGATGGTACGCCGCGGAGAGTCCCGAGGGTCCAGCGCCGACCACCAATACATGCTTGCCGGACGCCGGCTGGTCGATCTCGAATTTCCAGCCCTGCTTGCGCGCTTCGTCGCCGAGGAAACGCTCGACGGCGTGTATGCTGACGGCCTCGTCGAGCGTGCCGCGATTGCACGCGTTTTCACAGGGGTGATAACACACCCGCCCCATCAACGCAGGCAGCGGATTGTTTCTGACCAGTTCCTGCCATGCGCGATGGTATTCGCCGCTCTCCGCGTAATAGAGCCAGCCCTGGATATCCTCGCCCGCCGGGCACGCGTTATTGCATGGCGGCAGGCGGTCGACGTAGACCGGCCGGTCGTTGCGCCAGGAACCCGTATGGTTGGCGAGGCTGGAACCCGGGTCGAGCGTGATCGCGAACGGTTTTTTCATGCTGCGCTCCCCGTGGCCAGCCCGAACCTGCGCACGTTGCGATCGGCGATCGCCTGGATCGCCGCTATCGTATGAACGTCGGGTGCCTTGCCGAACAGATGAGCGAAACGCCGCTGCGGCTTCAGGTATTCTTCCACCGGCACACGCCGGCGCAACTGATAGCGGCCCGTGATCTCGCCATCCTCCGCTTCGAACAGCGGAAACAATCCCGACTCGACGGCGAGCCGCGCGATCCTGATCGTGTCGGCCGGCGCCGAGCCCCAGCCCAGCGGACACGGCACGTGAATGTGGATATAGCGCGATCCACCGATGCCCATCGCCCGCATGACTTTGATTTCAAGATCGCGCAGGTTCGCGACCGACGCCGTCGCGACGTATGGAATCTGATGCGCCATCGCGATCAGCGGGACGTTCTTGCCGGTGCCGAAAACGTTGCCGGGATGCTCGCCCACCGCCATCGTCGTTGCCGTGCGCGCTGCCGGTGGCGTCGCGCTGGAACGCTGCACGCCGGTGTTCATGTACGCTTCGTTGTCGTAGCAGATGTACAGCACGTCGTCGTTGCGCTCGAACATTCCCGACAGGCAACCGAAGCCGATGTCGGTGGTACCCCCATCGCCGCCCTGCGCAATCACCTTGACGCCCTTCTTGCCCTTCACGCGCATCGCGGCAGCGACACCCGAGGCGACGGCCGCGGCATTGCCGAACAGCGAATGCAGCCACGGAATCTGCCATGACGTTTCCGGGTACGGCGTCGAGAACACTTCGAGACAGCCGGTCGCGTTGACCGCCATCACCTGGTTGCCGGTTGCCTGCATCGCGGCGTCAATCGCGTAGCGTGCGCCAAGCGCTTCGCCGCAGCCCTGGCACGCGCGGTGACCCGAATTGAGGGAGTTGGTGCGCCGCATGTTCGCCTGCACCGTGCGCTGGGGGCCGCCGAGCAGCCGGTTGCCCACCGTGAAAGTTCCGGTTTGATAAAACTTTACCGGTTGCATACTCATGACTGCTCCTAGGCGATCTTCGCGGCGACCTGACCCAGGTCGCGCAAAATGTTTTCGGCGGTAGGCCCTGCCCGGCGCTGCTGCCGGCCGCGCGCGAGCTCGCGGTTGATGATGTCCCAGTCGAGATCGAGAAAATTAAGCTCGTCGAGCTCGTCGCGCAACGCGCGCCCGAACAACGCCAGTAGCGATTGCCTAGTGATCGCGCGGCCGCCGAGCCCGGCGATCACGGTGTAACCCTTCAGCTGGATTCCCGACAACGACTTGCGCACGCCGTCGGACACAATGCCGCCTATGCCGACGGCCATGCACTTCTCGAGCACGACGACACGCTTTGCGCGGCCGAGCGCGGCGCGCATTTCCTTGAGCGGAAACGGCCGGAACGAGCAGATCGACACGACGCCGATCCGATGCCCGCCCGCGCGGGCCTCGTCGACCGCGTCCTTGACCGTGCCGACCAGCGAGCCTAATGCGACGACTACAGTTTCGGCGTCTTCGCACCGGTAGCTGCGGATGAGCCCGCCGGAATCGCGTCCGAATTGCTTTTTGAATTCCCCCGCCAGTTGCGGGATCAGCTCCAGCGCACGTTGTTGCTTGTGGTGCTGCAGGTAGCGCACTTCGAAGAACGCCTCGGGTCCGACCATCGCGCCGATCGACACCGGGTCGCTGCAATCCATGACCTGCACCGGCTCGAAAGGCGGCAAATAAGCATCCACCTCGGCCTGACCCGGTATGTCCACGCGATCGTACGCGTGCGTGAGAATGAAGCCATCGACGCATACCATCACGGGGCACGACAATTCCTCGGCGAGCCGGAACGCCTGGATGTGCAGGTCCGCCGCTTCCTGGTTGGTTTCCGCAAAGAGCTGGATCCACCCTGCGTCGCGCAGCGCCATGCTGTCGGAATGATCGTTCCAGATGTTGATCGGCGCGCCGATCGCACGGTTGCCGATGGTCATCACGATCGGCAAGCCGAGACCCGCCGCGTTGTACACCGCTTCGGCCATGAACAGGATGCCCTGGCTCGCGGTGGCCGTATAACTGCGCGCGCCGGCGGCGGAGGCGCCGATCGCGACCGACAACGCCGCGAATTCGGATTCCACGTTGATGAACTCGCAATTTTTGAGCTCGCCGTCTTTCACCATCTCGCCCAGACCTTCGACGATGTGCGTTTGCGGCGTGATCGGATACGCGCAGATCACTTCGGGCCGGCACAATGCCACCGCTTGCGCGACTGCGAGCGAACCTTCCATTTGCTTAAGCATGCACGGCTCCATTCACGGCGGCGAGCGTGAGCTCGTAGGCGACGCGCGCAGCCGCGACATTAGCCGCGCCGACCTTGCCGGGAAATTTTTCCTGGATCGCCTTCGCGACCGATTCGAACTGCAGCTGCCCGCTGATCGCCGCGAATCCGCCGAGCAGCGCCGCATTGGGCAGCGGGCGCCCGACGTGCTTCAACGCAAGCTCCGTGGCAGGCACCGTGCACAGATGGCGATGATCGAAATTGCGCACGAATTCGTCGATGCCGAGTTCCTCGAAGGTGCGCGTCGAGTTGATCAGGATATAGCCGCCCGGCGACAGGCCGCTGAAGAGATTGACCTGGTGCAGAAGCGTGGGGTCCTGGATGATCAGCGCGTCCGGCTGCAGCACCGGCTCGCGCGTGCGGATTTCCCGGTCGTCGAAGCGGCAGAACGCCATGACCGGCGCGCCCATGCGCTCCGAGCCGAAGCTCGGAAACGCCTGCGCGTAGCGGCCCTCGTCGAACGCCGCCAGGGAAAGCATTTCCGCGGCGGATACCACGCCCTGCCCGCCTCTGCCATGTATGCGCACCTGAAACATCATGTCGCGCCGTCTCGGTCGCCACGCTAATAGTGCGGGTCATACATCTGCGCCTTGATGTGCTTTAGCATGTCCGGCGCAGGCGGCGTGCCGGCGAGGCCGTTCTTAGCGGCTGTATCGGCCACTGCTTTGGCGATGTGCAAAGACACTTCGCGGATCCGCGGCAGCGCCGGATAGAGGCTGCCCTGCTCCAGATCGGATTCGGTGACAAGATGGGCGAGCTCGTGCGCGGCCGCCATGAACATATCGTCCGTGATGTGGCGCGCGCGGCTCACGATGCCGCCGAGACCGACGCCGGGGAAGATGTACGAATTGTTGCCCTGCCGCGGCACGAAGGTTTTGCCGTTGAACTGCACGGGGTCGAACGGGCTGCCGCACGCGAACAGTGCGCGGCCGTTGGTGTGCCGATAAGCCTGCTCCGCATCGCACTCGGCTTTCGACGTCGGGTTGGACAGCGCGAACACGATCGGCCGCTCGTTGAGCCGCGCCATTTCCTCGAGCACTTCGCGCGTAAACGTGCCGCCGACCGCGGCGACGCCGATGATGCGCCGTCGGCTTCAGCGCCTTGATCGCCGACAGAAAATCGCCGACCGGCGCGTGCTCGTGCGCATATGGAATCTTTTGCGCCGGCAGATCGGTGCGGCTCTTGATCACCAACCCCTTCGAATCGACCAGCCAGCAACGTTGGCGCGCCGCGGACTCCGACAGGCCCTGCGCCACCATCGCAGATGCAATGAGATCCGCGATGCCGGTCGCCGCTTCGCCGGCGCCAAGAAACAGGATCTTCTGGTCGGTCAGCTTCGCGCCCGTGATACGCAGTGCGGAAAACAGGCCGGCCAGCGCCACCGCAGCGGTGCCCTGAATATCATCATTGAACGTGCAGATCCGGTTGCGATACTTTTGCAGCAGGCGGAATGCGTTATGGTTCGCGAAATCCTCGAACTGAATGAGGACGCCGGGAAATACCTTGTGCGCCGCCGTGATGAATTCCTCGATCAATTCATCGTAGGGCGCGCCGGTGATGCGGTGCTGGCGCAGGCCTACATAAAACGAGTCTTCGAGCAGCGTTTCATTGTTGGTGCCGACGTCGATGGTGACCGGCAGGCACAGATTGGGATGCACGCCGGCGCAGGCGGTATACAGCGACAGCTTGCCCACCGGTATGCCCATGCCGTTGGCGCCGAGATCTCCAAGCCCCAGTATCCGCTCGCCGTCGGTGACGACGATCAACTGCGCGGGATGGGGCCAGTTGCGCAGGACCTGCTCGATGCGGCCGCGATCGTTGGCGCCGATGAAAAGGCCGCGCGGGCGCTGGAAAATGTGGCCGAACTTCTGGCACGCGAGGCCTACGGTCGGCGTGTAGACCAGCGGCTGCATCTCGTCGATGTGGTCGCACAGCACGCGGAAAAACAGCGCCTCGTTGCGGTCGTGCAGCGAATTCAGCGCGACGAACTTGTCGAGCGGATCGGCGAGGCGGCGCAAATTGATCAGCACGCGCGTCGCCTGCTCGTCCTGGCTCAACACATGCGGCGGCAGGAGACCGCGCAGGCCAAGCGCATCGCGCTCCCCCTCGGTAAATGCGGTGCCACGGTTGAGCGTGGGATCCTGCAGTAACGCGAGCCCGCGGGTCGGGGCCTGGGAAGATTTGCGTGCCTGCTCGATTTGCATGGTGAATCTCCTCTGAAGGAACGACGTCGGCGGATCTGCGGAGGCTACGTTGCAATCCTCTCGATGGCACGCGGTCTATGAGGAGTCATGCTAAAACGCTGCGGCGTGCCGGCGTTGATCTACATCAAGGTCGAATGATTCAATCGCACGCGCCGCGCCGCCGGGTAAGGTATCATCGCGCGCTGATCCACGACCTCCCGGGCCCGCGAACAGGCGAGGCGAAATGCTTGCGATAACCCAACTCGAATGCGTGCGCGGCGAACGCCGGCTGTTTAGCGATCTCAGCTTCACGGCGGCCCCGCATACGCTCTTGGAAGTGCGCGGCCCCAACGGCAGCGGCAAGACGAGTCTCCTGCGCAACCTGTGCGGGCTGCTGCCGCCGGCCGCCGGCGCGATAACCTGGTGCGGCACGGACATCCATGCGCTCGGCGACGAATACCGCGCGCAGCTTGCCTACCTGGGCCATTTGAGCGGCGTCAAAGACGAGCTCACCGCCGCCGAAAATCTGTGCTTCTCGGCGGGGGCCGGCGGGCTGCCCGCCGACGCGGCAGCGATCGACGCCGCGCTTGAAACCCTGGGCATCAGCGAATGCCGCCATTTGCCGTGCAAAGCGCTGTCGCAGGGCCAACGCCGCCGCGTCGCGCTCGCCCGGCTCGCCTTGTCCGCCGGCGCGGCCGCTGTGGGTGCTCGACGAACCGTTCACCGCGCTCGATACCGCGGCGCTTGCCGTCGTCAGGCAACTCGTCGAAGCGCATTTGGACCGCGGCGGCATCGTCGTCCTGACCACGCACCAGGAAGTCGCAATCGCGGCGCGCGCCACGCAGCGGGTGGAGCTTACCCGATGAACGCGCCAGGTCTGACCGATGCGCTGCGCGCGATCGCCCACCGCGACCTGCTTGCCGCGTTGCGTCATCGCGCGGATCTGCTCACCACGCTCATCTTCTTCGCGATCGTCGCGAGCCTCTTTCCGCTCGGGGTGGGTTCCGACACGGCGCTGCTGCGCGTGATGGGGCCCGGCGTCGTCTGGGTCGCGGCGCTGCTCGCGTCGATGCTCGCGCTGGCGCGCCTGTTCGCAAGCGACTATGCCGACGGCACGCTCGAGCAGCTCGCGCTCGCGCCGCATTCGTTGACGCTGCTCGTGCTCGCGAAAATCGCCGCGCACTGGCTCGCGACCGGGCTGCCGCTCGTCGTCATCGCGCCGCTGCTGGGGCTGCAATTCGATTTGAGCGCCGACGCGCAGCTCGTTCTGCTAGCATCGCTGCTCTTGGGCACGCCGACTTTGAGCCTGATCGGCGCAGTCGGCGCGGCGCTTACGCTGGGCGTACGTGGAGGCGGCGCACTGCTGTCGCTGCTGGTGCTGCCGCTCGTACGTGCCGGTGCTGATATTCGGCGCGGGCGCAGTCGAAGCAACCGCGGCCGGGCTGGGCGCGGCCGCGCACTTGTCGCTTTTGGGCGCGCTGCTGCTGGTCGCATTGGTGTTCGCACCGTGGGCGACCGCGGTGTCCGTACGCATTGCAGTCGAATAAGCGGGATCATCCGGACATGGCTATCAACTGGTTCAAATACTCGTCGCCCGCAAGCTTCTATCCGCTCGCGGGCCGCCTCACTCCGTGGTTCTTCGCCGCCGCTGCGCTGTTCGTGATTGCGGGCCTTTACATCAGCTTTTTCGTCGCGCCCACCGACGCGCAGCAGGGCGAAGCGTACCGCATCATTTTCATCCACGTGCCCGCCGCCTGGATGTCGATGTTCATCTACGTCGTGATGGCGATGTGGGCCGGCATCGGCCTCGCATTCAACACGCGCCTCTCCTCGATGGTCGCCTCCGCGCTCGCGCCGACCGGCGCCTTGATGACTTTTATTGCGCTGTGGACAGGCTCGCTGTGGGGCAAGCCGATGTGGGGCACCTGGTGGGTGTGGGATGCGCGACTGACCTCGGAACTGATCCTGCTGTTCCTCTATTTCGGCTTCATGTCGCTGCAGGCGGCGATCGACGATCCACGCCGCGCCGACAAAGCAGGCGCCGTCATTGCGCTGGTCGGCGTCGTCAACGTGCCCATCATCTATTTTTCGGTCAAATGGTGGAACACGCTGCACCAGGGCGCATCGGTGAGCCTGACGCGCAGCCCCACCATGGCGAAGACCATGCTGCTCGGCATGCTGGTGATGGCGCTGGCGTTCTGGATGTACAGCATCGCGGTGACGCTGATGCGCGTGCGCGCCATCATGCTCGAGCGCGAGCGCAACAGCGACTGGGTTAAAGCACTCGAGGAGCGCCAGCCATGAACTGGGCCAGTGCAGCCGATTTTTTTGCGATGGGCGGTTATGGGGTATACGTCTGGGGCTCGTTTGGCGTAACGGCGGCGTGCATCGCGCTCGAAATCGCCGTTCTGGCCGCGCGGCGCCGCGGCGCGCTGCGCGAACTGCCGGTTACAGGATCGCGCGCGAATTCACCGTAATTCAGCGGCCGGCGCGCATGCGCGTACGCTCCACGGCCCTCGCCAGTTCAGGACGGGCTGGCGATTCCGCCGGCAGTATCGCCAGCAACTCCTCCCAATAGCGCAGAGCGGCAGTAAAGTTGCCCGCCTCGACTTCGGCGCTGCCCGCCATTTCGAGCGCGCGCGGATGTCTGCTGTTCAGCGCTAACGCATGGTCGATCAGATCGCGCGGCTTGCCCGCCAATCGACCGTCGGCCGCCAGCGCTACCGCATCGGCATATTCGCACCACACGAGCGGATCGCGCGCGACTTTACCCGGCAGCTCGACGGCGTGCGCATAAGCGGAGACGGCCCGGGGATAGTCGCCACGCGCAAATTCAAGCCGCGCCAGGATTGCCCACGCGCGCGCGTCCCGCGGGTGCTTGTCCAGATGCGCGGCTAATTCCGGCAACAAGCCTGTTTGAACGACTGACGCCGTTTCCCCTTCCTGCATTCGGACGACGGCGCGCTCACCCCAATAGAATGCGAGCATTATCGCGACGCCTGCGAGAAACACGCCGGCGGCCAACCCAACGCCGACTCTGCGCGCGAATCCGGGGTTCGTGGGAGACGGAGATTCGACTCCGCTTCCGGTCAGGCGCGCATCCATTCAGCGCGCCGGCGCGACCAGCGCTGCCTTGGCGGGTGCGCTGCGCCTGGCCTTGATGGCATCGTCGAGAATCTTGATGCCTTCCTGCGCAAGCACCATCGAGCGGTTCAGCGAATCCTTCGCCTGATCGGTGTTGTGGAAGGCGGCGCCGTTAGCGGCCGTCCACCATTCCCAGTGCGCGTGCGCTTCGTCGTGCTTGCGCCGCGCATCCTTCAACACCGCTTCATCGACGCCGGCCGTGTTCGCCTCGCCGAATTTATCGACCAGCTGAACGAGCCAGAACTCGGCTTTGCGCGTTTTCCCCTGGATATGCGCATTAGTGGAGTCGATCACGTAGCGCGCTTTGGTTTCGTCCCAGCCGTTATGACAGCGCAGGCAGGTTTCCTTGAGGTAGTTGCGCGGGCTCGTCTGCCAGTGCGACGTGTAGATTTTCTTGGTCTTCGGGTCGGTGACTTTGGGCATGTGGCAATCGTGGCAGCCGACGCCCGCCTTGTCGTGTTTCGAGTTCCAGAACGTCTCGACGTCGGGATGCTGCGCTTTCCACAGCAGCGCGCCGGTGAGCGCGTGCCGGAAGTCGCGGAATTTGAGATCGTCGTAATGCTTGGTGATCTCCCACACCGACTTGAACGGGAAGTGGTTGGTGCGCTGGTCGCCCATGCCGATCGGCTGGCCGGTGGTCGGGTCGATGCCGGGATTGCAGTTGTACTCGACGTGGCACTGCCCGCACATCAGCTTGGTGTCGGTTTTTTCGAGCAGCGCGATCTTGCGCGTATAGCCGCGCACGCCCATGTCCTTGACGTCGATTTTGGTTGCCTTCGGATCCTTGTGCCAGAGCGTGTCTTTCTCCGGGCGAGTCAACGCCTGAATGAGGCCATCGCGCACGACGCGCGGTCTGGCCGAGTGCGGATCGTGGCAGAAAAAACAGTTAAGCGAATGGCTGACGCTCATCGCCATTTCGTTGACTTTCGAGGTGCGGCTCCACTTGGCGCCAGGCACGGGATCGCCCATGTACGCCCAATCGAGGATGTGATCCTGCGTCTTGCAGGACAGGCACACAGGATTTGCGGCGGCCGCGGTGCCGGGCTTGAATGGCTTGTGGTCCTGGCCGGGGTACTCGTCTTCGATCACGTCCCACAACTTGAGATCTCCGGTTTCCGTGAGTCCCTGCCAGCCGTTCTTGTATGCGAAGCGGCCGCCGAACGAGCGGTCGACGATCAATTGATCGAGCAGCGCAAACGTGTGCGAGCGCGGCACGTTGTGCTCTTTGGTGAAACCATGCGGCATCATCAGTTTGTCCCAGGCCGCATTCGGCGACGGTCCGGTCAGCAGGGATTTTTCGGAGCGCGCGGTTTTCTTCCAGTTCATGGTCTGGAAGGAGCTGTACTGATTCTGGTGACAGGTACCGCAGGCCGCCAGGTCGGTGCGCGTGACAGGACGCGATTTGGAATCGGCGAGATGCTGGTCGATGCCGCTATGGCATGCAGTGCAATTGACGTTCTTGTGTTTGCTGCCCGCGTGAAATTCCTTGATCGGCGCGTGGCACCCGTAACAAAGTTCGACGTCGACTGGCTTCACCGCTGCGCCGGCACCGGTCTTCTGCGCCGGTGCGGCCAGCAGGATGCCCGGAATTGCCAGGATCAATATGCAGGCGGCCTCGATGGCCGCGCGCCGCCAATTGCGATTGCCCATGATATCTCCCTGCTGAAGTGAGGATGACTCATGGACCAGTTTAGCGATGCGTTCTGGGGCATCAACCGCTAACCAGCGATCGTTTGATCTGTCGCAAACGACCCGGCAGTATTGTTCAGGGCACGAGCTGATCTATGATTACCGTCACGCCGGTGGCCCCGGCTTTGACTGGCTTGCTCGCGCCCTGCAGGTCGCCCGGCTGCGGCGTCGCGTTGGCTGACTTCGAGACGCGCGCGCCGATTATGACGTCGGGATGATTCGACAGTTTGGCGGCCGGCGACATGGCCATGCTGTCATCCAAATGAAATTTCGCCGGCAGGTCCTTGACCTGGAAGCGCATGATGGCGAGCGGCATGCGCGGCCCTTCGGCGGCACGCGCAAACACGAACACGGTATCGGTCGGTGCTGCCTTGGCCGCGAGTTCGCGGCTCAATGCTACGGTGCCGTCCACGCTCGCGCCGGCGGAATCCCCCGTTGATTTCGCGTCTGCTTTGACCGGCGGCGCATC
>CAWDSF010000011.1:0-175364 GCA_963804885.1 uncultured beta proteobacterium | reverse complement strand
CGTGAAAAGTCTTAGCGGCGCGTCGCATTGCGCCGTGGTTTGCATACTCGGCATCGGCGATCCCGGCCGCGGGCGCGAAATTCGACTGATCTCAATTCAACTGTCAATCAAGAGGGCACATGAGCGGCACTGCAGGCACCATTACTTGCGAATGCGACGCGCGATCTCGCGGCCTTCGCGGCGAAACTGCAAATTCAACGATATCCCCGCGGAAGCGATCGAGCGCATCAAGCTCTCGGTGCTCGACAGCATCGGCTGCTGTCTCTTCGGGGCCACGCTGCCGTGGACACGCAAAGTCGCGGATCTCGCCATGGCCGAAGGCGCGCGCCCGGCCGCGTAGCTGATCGGCATGGGGAAGAAAGACGTCGGTATCGCTGGCGGCGCTGGTGAACGGCACCGCGGGTCACGCGTTCGAGCTCGACGACATCCACAAGGAGTCGATCATCCACATCGGCTCGCTCGCGACACCCGTCGCGTTCGCGTATGCCGAGGAGAAGACCGGAACGAGCGGCCGGGATGTGATCACCGGCATGACCGCAGGCTACGAGGTGGGCGCGCGGGTCGGCAACGCCGCGACCATGAGCCTCTTTTTTCGCGGCTTCCATCCGCAGGGCACCTCCGGCGTTCGCAGCCGCTGCCACCGCGGCGCGCATGCTCGGGCTCGATGCGAACCGCTTTCAGCACGCGCTCGGCATCGTGGGCTCGCAGGCAGGCGGGCTCATGGCGGCGCAGGAAGGCGCCATGGTGAAGCGCTTTCATTCCGGGCGTGCGGCGCAGAGCGGCGTGTATTCCGCCGGCGCTCGCGTCGGTCGATTTCACCGGGATCACCGACGTGCTCGAGGCAGCTTACGGCGGTTACCTAAGTTGCTATTCCAATGAGCCCAATGCCGCGCGCCTCACCGCTGGCCTTGGCACGACCTGGGAGACGCTCAACGTCGGCTACAAACCGCACGCACCGTCACCAGCATCCACACCGCGCTCGACGGTCTGGCCGAGATCATGCGCGAGAGAAACTCTCCGCCGACGACGTCGAGCAGGTCGAACGGGCTTGAGCCCGATGACGCATGTGCACTGCGCGTGGGATCTACAAGGCCAGGGCGTGACCGCGGCGCAGATGAATCTCTACTACGGCCTCGCGGTGACCGCGCTCGACGGCATGGCGTTTACCGAGCAGTCCAAGACGTACACGGCTCAACGATCCGGCGATCTTCGATTTCATTTCACACGTCAGCGCGTATGTCGATCCGGAAATCGAAAAATGGGCGCGCCATTCCGCCATGCCGCGCGCGTGAAGGTGACGGCGAAGGACGGCCGCAGCGTTGAAAAGCTGCTGCATCACCGGCGCGGCAGTCCGGAGAATCCGCTGAAGCCGGAAGAGATCCAGTACAAATTCCGACGTCGTGAGCGGCTGCGTTGCCGAAACCGACATCGACAAGCTGGTGAAGCTCGCCGCGACACTGGACACAGCGATAACACAATAAACTCACATCCTCGACGGACAGGCTGCACAAACCTATAACTAATGGTTTCGACATCAGGACGAACATGGCCGCAACGATCGCACGCAACCTTCGCCGAGCTTTCATAAACGATCACCGCCAGCTGTCCGACGTAGCGCGTCGCGGTCAAGCGCGCTGCTCGACTACCTGGGCGTCGCGATTGCGGGCAGCCAGACCGAGAGCGGCCACGCGGCGCGCATGTTCGCGCAGTGCGGCGGAACCAAGCCGAATCGACTCTGATCGGCGAATCGGCGCGCGTGCCGGCGGCACTCGCTGCCTTCGCGAACGCCATCTCCTCGCACAGCATCGAGCTCGACGATATCGACGTGATCGCGCTGTTTCATTTCAGCCCGCCGGTATTTTCCGCGGCGCTCGCCAGCGCCGAGCAGCACAGCGCGAGCGGCAAACAGTTGCTGGTCGCGCTTGCCGCGGGCTGCGAAATGATGGAGCGCGTGAGCCGCGCCGCCAACAATTCGCTGCGCAATCGAGGGTTCCACACGACGCCGACGTGCGGCGTCTTCGGCGCGACAGTCGCGGCGGCCAAGCTTTCGCGTCTGACCCCGGCGAAATTGACCTCGGCGTTCGGGCTCGCCGGCGCGCAGGCGTCCGGCCTGATGGAAATGTACGGGCCTTCGATGCAGAAGCGCTTCAACCCGGGCCCCGCGGCGCGCAACGGCATTACCGCTGCCGCGATGGCGCAGTTCGGTTTCACCGGGCGCGGACACGATATTCGAAGGCGAGCGCGGTTTCCTGCGGACGTTCACCGACAAATCCGACGCCTCGGCAGCTTACCGCAGGATCGAGGAGCCCTATCAGCTCGACATCGAGTTCAAGCCATATTCGTGCGCGCGGCCGATACACAATGCAATCGACTGCGCGCTGGAGATTCGCCGCCAGCATCAACCCAAGCTCGAAGACATCAAGGATATCGCGTGGCGCGCCATCCCGACTGGGCGCACTACCACCAGAACAAGACACCGCAAACCTACCACGAAGCGCAGGTCAGCCTGCCGTATTCGGTCGCCGTGGCGCTGATAAGAAGGCCAGGCGCTGCTCAAGCAATATAGCGACCGCAAGCTGAAGCGACCCGGTGCTGCGCCGCATTTCTGATCTCGTCGACATCATCGTCGACGCGTCGCTGCCGCGCGGCGTGTCGTGCAAGATGACCATGACGATGAACGACGGGCAGCGCTTCGTCGTCGCAGATCGATTACCCGAAAGGCTCGATTCAGAACTCGATGTCGGACGCCGAGCTGCGCACGAAATTCGATACATTGGCCGACCCCCGTGATAGGAAGCGCACGCAACCCAGCTCGCTGAGCTCGTGGCTGGCGTCGAGCAGGTGAGCGACATCGGCAAGCTGATGCGGCTGACCGCGAAGCCGAAGCGCCCCGCACGCAAGTAATTGCGATTACTTGCCAGTCAGGAACGTATCGCGTTCAACTCCTCTGCCGCCCGAATACGCTGTGGTTTCAACGTTTTGACCTCTCTGCTAGTCATTTCGCGTCCTCCAGCGCCCGTAGCTCATCTGGATAGAGTACTCTGGCTACGAACCAAAGGGTAGCAAGTTCGAATCTTGCCGGGCGCGCCATAAAATCAAATGGTTGCAGAGATGCAGCCTATTTTAATTCTCCAGCTTGCTACTACTTTGCTACTCCATGACAGTTCTTGGAGGGCAAAAAACCGTCCAAAAAGGCCGGTTTTGGGGGCATTAATTGGTCGGGTATCTTCCCGAATCCAATCCAGTCGCTGGTAGTTCCCCTCTGGCCGTACGTGTCTAGGGCATCCGCATCGCTCAATCGGTATCGAGTCTGCCGCCATTTCCCGCTGATTCGATCGCGCACCCGGAAAGAGCTACAAGCTAATATTTGTGTGAAGTCATAAAAGAAAGCATGCGATAACATGAAATGGCTGAATAAAGTCATGACTAGCGTCTTCAGCAATCGCGGGAATCAGGCGAAGACACCGCACGAAGAAATGTGCGAAGCACTGAAACCGAAAAGGGAGCGAAAGATCCCCGCACCTCCAGCTTCGGCGGCCAAAGTGAAAAGAATCAAGTAGTCCGCTATCTGGCAATTTCAAACCAATAAACCTTGGTGATAAGCTTTCGCAATCATAAAGGCTCGCATCGCCACTCCTGCAGCACAGTAAACGGCCCGTCATCGCTCGCCAGCCGTTCATAGCCGCGAAGTATTAGAACCTGGTCTCCCAAGTCCAGCAATTGCGGCTCAATGAGCTCGATGCGAGGTGCGACCGTGCTTTCACCGGTAAGCGTGGCAACTTTGAAGGGGCCTTGATTACCGTAACTGCAAATGTGCGTACGCAGTGCCTAAACAACCCTTCAACCCTTGCGAACGTCTGCTATCGACTGCGGATTCAACTGATCGACGCAACAGATTGTCGATATCGTTCAGCGGGCGTGTCGTAGTTTAATGTTTTTCTTGGGCGCTCATTTAATCTCCTCGCTACTGCATTGAGCTTGGCTTGCGAGTAGGCCGAGATGTCGGTGCCTTTGGGGAAGTACTGCCTCAAGAGCCCGTTCGTATTTTCATTTGTCCCGCGCTGCCAAGGATTCTGAGGATCACAGAAGTAGACCTTGATATCGGTCGCCAAGGTGAAGCGCTTGTGGTCGGCCATTTCTTTACCCCGGTCCCAAGTCAACGATTGGTAGAGCTCCTGAGGCAACTTGCGAGCGTTTTTGATCAGCGCGTTGATGACCGTCCCGGTATCTTTTTCGGCGACCCTCACCAGCATCACATAGCGTGTATGACGCTCAACGAGGGTCGCAATCTGGCTGTTCTTGCTGCCGAACAGTAGGTCACCTTCCCAGTGACCGGGTAGTGCCCGATCTCCGGCCGTGGCCGGACGCTCACTGATCGATACCGCGTCCGTGATTCTGCCGTGATTGTCTGTTTTCTGGGTGTGGTGACGCGAACGGCGCATGACTCGTGTCCGCCGCAAATGCTGCAGCAATTCCTTCTTCAGGGCGCCACGGGCCTGGATGAACAGACTCCGATAAATGGTCTCGTGTGACACGTGGTGGGTCTCGTCGCCCGGATAAACGAGGCCGTTGCAACCACCCAGCAATCTGCTCCGGCGACCACTGCACTGGAGCTTACCTGCCACGACGTCCGCCAGCTTTCGATTCTCAACCAGTTTACACGTCTTGGGGCGACGCGCTCTATCCCAGGCCGCCTGATCGGCCTGACTCGCCCGATAGCCTGCTGGCCACCGTTGCGCTGGATCTTCGCGGCTGATGGTGGAGAGGCACGCGCCCGAGTAAGGTTGCAATCAACCGGATCGAATGACCCGCGGCCACCGCACGCGATATTTCTTCGCGTTCGGCCAATGTCAGCGCCAATCTCGAGCGGGATCGTCGCGCGGGACGTATCCCGCCCGTCTTGCCAGAATGCGTTGTACCGACGAGTGGTTTCGATCAAACAACTGGGCGATCTGCTGGAGAGAATCGCCCTTCTGCCAACGTTCCCACATCAGCGCCTTCTGGCGTTCCGTGTAATAAATCCGTGGTCGTGGCCTCATCTGCAACACTCCTCCTGCTTACGCGAGTCCTAGTGTGTTGCATCCACCGGTTGAATCCGCGACCCATACCAGACGGTCGCCTTTGCCACATAGCTGACATTCGCGTCTTTACTCGATTACCTTATCGGCGCGGAGGAGTATCGACTGTGGGAATTTGAGGCCAAGCGCCTTGGCGGTCTTCATGTTGATCACGAATTCGAACGTCGTCGGTCGCTCGATCGGAATGTCGGCGGGCTTGGCGCCTTTGAGGATCTTGTCGACGAAGACGGGGGCGCGACGATAGAGTGCCAGATAGTCCGCGCCGTAGCCGAAGAGTCCCCCGGCGTCGGCGTACTCGATGAAGCTGATCGAGGGAAGGCGCTGCTTGACCGCTGACTCCGCGATCCTTTTGTGATTTTGGATGAGGACGATGTCCTCGATCACCGCGAGCGCGTCGACATTCTCCTTCGCCATCGCGGCGAAAGCGCCGTCCAGGTCTGCGGGACTCCGCACATTGAACCGGAGCAATGCCACGTTCAGCGCCTTGGCCGCGATTTCCATGGCTTGGAGGGCCTGACCCATTGCGGCGTTGTCCGGATTCGCGAGGACCGCCACCCGGCGCAGGCGCGGAATCGCATCCTTGAGCAGCTCGAGCCGTTTCGCCGCGAGCTCGGGAACGAAGAACGTGTCGCCGGTGACGTTGCCGCCGGGGCGCGCGAGGCTCGCGACGATTCCCGCTCCAAGGGCGTCGGAGACGTTGGTCATGACCACCGGTATCGGATTCGTCGCGGTTGCCTGCTTCGCGGCGAGGGCGCCCGGTGCCGAGTGCGTCACGATGACATCCACCTTGAGCCGGACAAGCTCGGCGGCGAGCTCGGGAAGACGGTCATACTGACCTTGGGCAAAGCGAAACTCGATGGCGATATTCTTGCCCTCAACGTAACCCAGGTCGCGCAGTCCCGCCCGGAATGCATCGACGCGCGTGGTCCACGCCGCGGGCGTGGACACTCCCAGAAACCCGATCCGAGGGATGGTCGCGGCCGGCTGCTGGGCGTACGCTTCGAATGGCACAGTGAGCGCACTCGCGCCAAGTGCGATGACCAGTTTGCGGCGTTTGTTCATCCTCCGCTCCCGACAATCTGCGCGACTATTATGCCAAATCACGAAACGCGTGGCAGGCCAATAAGCTTTTAATCGGCAGGCAGGTGCAGATTTACGATCCATCGGCAAAACAAAATGTAACAGGGGGCTGACCGTTTGTGGCCGCGTGCTGACCTCTCGGGCCTCGAATGTCAGACTACCCCTCGCTTCCTTAGTCCTGCGATGCCGACCCTGTCATAACCCAACTCCGTGAGAATTGCTTCGGTATGTTCGCCTACTGTGGGCGGCGGAGACTTCAGCTGCGGACCGTCCTTGGCAAATTTGAAAGGCGCATTCAGCACCGTGACGTCGCTCCCGGTGCTCTTCAAATCCTTGAAGGTATGCAGTTGCTGGCGCGCCGCTACCTGGGGATGCGCCAGGATTTCGTCGATGGAGCGCACCAGTGAGCAGGGCACGCGGGCGTCGTTGAGGAGTTGCTCCCACTCGAGAGCGGGCTTGGTCCTGAAAATTCTGGCGAAGGTCTCAGCCAGTTCCGCCTTGCCTGAGAGGCGCGCTTCCAGGCCGGTGAAGCGCGCATCGTCCAGCAGGTGTCCAAGCCCGAGTGCCTGGAACAGTTTTACCGCCTGGTGTTCCTCATTGGCGCCGATCACGATCATGCGGTCGTCGGCGCAATGATAGTAGCCTGAGGTGGGCACACCGCTCGCCGGCACGTTGCCGCGCAGGCCTGGCACGTTGCCGGTGCACTTGTAGTCCACGATAAGCGCGCTCATGAACGTGAGAGCGGTGTCCAGCATGGAAACGTCAATGTACTGGCCTTCTCCAGTCTTGTCCCGGCGCAGCAGCGACAGCGTGATGGCATAGGCGGCGGCGAGGCCCGAGGCGTAATCGAGGATCACCGGTCCGACTTTCAGCGGGCCGGTTTCCTTCGTGCCGGTCACGCTCATCATGCCCGAGGCCGCCTGCACGATGCCGTCGTAGGCGGTGTGATGACCTTTGGGGGCGTTCTGTCCGTAGGCGGTGAGCGAGCAAAAAATCGAGCCTGGGGTTGATCTTGCGCAGCGCGTCGTAGTCCAGGCCCAGTTCCTTCATGTAGCCGGCGCGGAAGTTTTCCATCACCACATCGGCGCTCTTCACCATCTCGCGGAACACCGCCTTGCCCTCTTCGTTCTTCAGGTTGAGCGTGAGCGAGCGCTTGTTGGAATTTTGCGGCATGTAGTTCGTGGCCATGCCGCGGGTGCGGTAATGCGTGTCGCTGCCGGCGGGGCTCCAGCGCACCGGGTCGCCCTTGCCGGGCATTTCGATCTTGATCACGTCAGCGCCCTGCAGGGCAAGCTGGAAGGTGCAAAACGGGCCCGCGACTATGCGGCTGACATCGATGACGCGAATTCCCGACAGCGGCTGCATGTTTTCCGCAGTGCCGTCGGTGGCCGGCGTGTTTGCATTCATGGTGTCTCCACTCATTCGGCCTTGATCCCCGATGCCTTGACGATAGGGCCCCATTTCTGGATGTCGTTGAGAATCAGCTGGGCGAACGCCTCGGGCGTGCTGGTGAAAGGATCTATCCCCAGTTTAGCCAGCACTTCCTGCGTGCTCTTGTCAGCGATGACGGTGGCAATACTGGAGTTCAAGCGCAGCAGGATGTCGCGCGGTAGTTTGGCCGGTCCCAGAAATCCGTACCACAGGCCGGCCTCGTAATTCGGAATGCCGGATTCAGCGATGGTGGGTATGTCGGGCGCGATGGCCGAGCGTTTGTCGCCGCTCATGCCCAGGGCACGCAACCTGCCGCTGCGGACGTGCGGCATGAGAGTCGAGGGAGGCGAGAAGCTGAGCATGACTTCGTTCGACAGCAACGCGGTCGCAGCCGGCGCAGCACCTTTGTATGGGATGTGCTGCAGTTGTATACCCACCAGCGCGCCCAGCAACGCGCCGGCCAGGTGACCGGCGGAGCCGCTTCCCGACGTGCCATAAGTGATCTCGTTGGGTTTGCCTTTCGCGGCCTGAATCAGGTCGCGGATCGATTTGATCGGCAAAGACGCGTTGACCACCAGCAGCAGCGGGGCGGAGCCCACCTGCGTGATGGGGGTGAAGTCGCGCACCGAATCGTAGGGCAGCTTTTCATACAGGTGCGGATTGACGGTGTGCGCGCTGGGCACCAAGATCATGGTGTAGCCGTCAGGGGGTGACTTGGCCACGTAGTCGGTGCCGATGATGGTGTTGGCGCCGGGCTTGTTCTCAACAACCGCCGGTTGACCCATTATCGGACCGAGCCGTACCGCGACCGCGCGGCAAATGACGTCATTGCCGCCGCCGGGCGTGTAGGGCGAAATGATATGCACCGGTTTGGCGGGATAGTCGGCAGCTACGGCGACCGTCATTGGCAATGCGGCCCAAACAACAGCGAGCCATTTGCGGCGATTGTTCATTAGCGTTCCCCTTGCCGGCCATTATCCCGCCGGAATCTGGTTCCGCAAACCTGTCACGCAATTCCGCAATTTTTGTCGCCATCGGCGACTGAAGCCTGCCTTCTTCGTTGACGGCGGGCGTCCGGTTGTGGCCGAGAGCCGCCCTTCACCAGCGACAGCTTCCGACCGAGGCTGTGTAAAAACATAAATTTGGCACGACTGAAATCATCGCGCATCACGATATCCCAAGCGAAGTTGTTTTTGCTTGCAGTAAATGTCGCTGGATTTTTGTAGGGAGGCGGGCTTACGCCGCCATGATGGCCCTGATCAGTGGTTTCACACCGAAGATCTGTATTGTTCGCTTTAGATTGTAGGCCAGCACATGCAGACTCATCTCGGTGCTGACTCGTGGCAACGTCTTGGTCAGGAAATGAGTTGCGCCCATCCACGCCTTGAGCGTTCCAAACACATGCTCAACGGTCTGACGGCGTAGCTTCGTGGCCCTCGGGGGTGCGGTCAAGACGTTCTTGCATACGCTCTAGAATATCCTCGTGTTCCCAGCGGGTAATTCTGCGATCGGTACCGGTTGTGCATCGTGCTTTGAGTTTGCATTGCGCACAGGCCGAGGACCAATACTTATGTAGCTTCATGCCGTTCTCGACGCTCGTGCAGCGCCATATTGCGCGCTCCCCGGCAGGACACCGGTATTCGTTGTTCTCGGGGATGTAAACGAAATCGCGCCTGTCGAAGAGCCCTGCAGCTTTGTTGTTGGACGTGAGTGGTTTGGGCACTAACGTCGCGATACCGTTCTGCTCGCATTCACGGATTTGCTCGCCATTGAAGTAGCCCCGGTCGGCAAGCACCGTGAGGCGTTCATTGCCAATTGTCTGCCCGGCTTGTTGGGACATTGGAGAGAGCTGCTGGCGGTCGTGCCCGCGGTTGGTCACGTCGTGAGCGACGATCAGATGGTGTTTGGTGTCGACCGCTGTTTGAACGTTGTAGCCCACCATGCCGGTGCCGCGACCACTGGTGGCCATGGAGCGGGCATCGGGATCAGTCAGCGAAACTTGATGGTCTGTTGCGGTCTGCATCTGTTCACCGATCTGGTTCAAATGTTGCATTTGTTGCTTGAGGCTGGCGATCTTCTCTTTAAGTCGAGACACACGGCCTTCGCTCACCGCGACGGGTTCGCGATCTGCTCGATCGAGCTCCGCAAGGTAGCGCGCAATGCTTTCTTCCAGCTGTTCCATGCGCGCCTGCAACTTCCGGTCGGTGAAGTTCTTGTCGCGATTGTTCCACCGCCTTGAACTTGCTGCCGTCGATCGCAACGATGGCCTCCGAGAACAGGCGCAGGTTCCGGCACAAGACGATGAACTCCCGACATACGCGACGAATGGCGGCGCCGCTGTCTTTACGGAAGTCGGCGATGGTCTTAAAGTCTGGCGTCAAGTGGCCGGTAAGCCAGATCAGTTCAAGGTTGCGCTGGGTCTCTCGCTCCAGGCGACGGCTGGATTGCAGCCGGTTCAAATAGCCGTAGATGTAGATCTTGAGCAGCGTCGACGGATGATAAGCGGGCCGGCCTGTTGCCTGCGGCTTTGCCCCGTCAAAACCCAACTTGCCCAAGTCGAGTTCGTTAACAAATACTTCAATGACGCGCACGGGATTATCGCCGACGATATAGTCATCAAGGCACTCAGGAAGCAGCGTGCTCTGCGAACGATCTTCACCTTGAATAAAGCGCTTCATCAGCTATATACCTCGTAACACGGGTTTTACGAAGTATTCGATCCACGCAACAACCAAACGTTCCAGACGACTGCTGACTACGTTTTCACACAGCCTCGACCCAAACCGGTCAAAATCGCTTTCCCAATACCGGCCATTCGTGATTTGTCGGAAAATTTTATCGTTGCCTGGGTCATGCAGCCGCTAGCGAAAGGTCAGAATCCGAAGCAGACATTTGGGATAGACGAATAAGGACGCGCCGCGCTACCCCTGCTGTCATTGCTGGTTCTAACTTCCTGGCTCCAATCTAGCCGTTCGTGTTTTTCCTCGCCTTATCGCTCGCGTACAGTCTCATCTGTTACGCCGCCAACGCCTTGTATCGAGGTCGAATCCAGCTCTGTGTAAATACTACAATATGAGTCCGTCATTTTTCTTCAATTGTTCACTTAAAATTCGTCCAATTTTGGTTTATATTTTCGATTGCGGGAGAAATCTATAACCAAAGGAGAATGACTCGGGGCAATCCAAAACTATCGGTTTGGTCGCCCCCTCGACGACACGTTTTCTGAAAAGGAGCTGCGATGAAAAAGATCTTGTTTGCGGCCTATGTATTTGCAGTGTGCGCGAACGCTGAAGCGGCAGTGATCATCGGAAATTCCGTCACCGGACCGTACCAAAACGGGACCAACCTCGGAACAAAGGCCGTTGGATTTCTCACGGGATCGAACGGACTTTTGCTCGACGACATCCAAGTCGCACTGGGGGGGGGCACGACAGTTCGGGCGGGAGCTTAACGTTCACGCTGAATTCGGATGCCAATGGACTGCCGGGAAGCTTCATCGCAACGATTGGTTCCCAGGCCGTCGTCGGCCAAGCGGCTACGGCGGCTTTCACGATTACGCCCGCCAATCCGTTGTCTCTGGCGGCGAACACCACTTACTGGATTGAAGTAGCGTTCCCGGCGTCAGGAGCCCCGCCGGCTTGGGATCGGACCAACCCATCGAATGCACCCACTTCCGGATTGGCCACATTCATAGGGTAACGAACTAAATCAAGGTTCAGGTTTTGCACCCTCCACGACATTCAACGCCATCATCGTTGAGGGACGCAGCCTTACCGCCGCTGTACCCGAACCCGAAACCTACGCGATGATGCTCGCCGGTCTCGGCCTGCTCGGTTTTGTCGCGCGCCGCAGGAAACAGAAAGCCGCTTAATCCGCTTCGGCATCACCCACATAGAACCCGCTTCAGCGGGTTTTTTGTTTGCCTTTGCGCGATCCGGAAAACTTTTGACGTTTGCACTTGGGCGAAAGATCCAAGCGGCGCTGCGAGCGCACCCGCGCCAATCGCAACAATCAGTTTGCGACGTGTATTCAATTCGCCCCCTATAATCCGCGCTCCCATTATGCCAAATCAATTAAAGGACGGCAGAATGGCGATTTTTAACGTAAGGCGGGCGAAGGTGACGATCAATGGTCAAAATGAAATGCAACCGTGACTGACCCGGTTGTGGCCGAAAGCAGTCGTGCGCTTAAAAAGGCTTTCAGCATTTCCAGGAGCCGACGATGAAGCTAGGCGTGATCGAGGCTCGCCGGTCCGTTGCTGGGTCAATTACGCTGGCTTCACAGCACCGTAAACGGCCCTTCATCGTTTCGCAGGCGCTCGAAACCGCGCAGGATTAGCGCTTGATCGCCGAGCATTAGCAGTTGCGGCTCGATGAGTTCGATTCCTTCAGCGATCGGGGTGAATGGGGATCGTGCAGACGAAAACGTATTTGTCGGATCCGCTGCACTGTAATTGTTAACTCCTTTGCTGTTCGTCCTACATATGTGTGCGGCATTTACTTACATACTCCACGTGAGTCGGCGAGTATTGTTTGTCCGTCTTCATTCCCTGAAGACAGCCTCCTCAGAGGCAATCCTAAGCCGCCACGACCAGGGCGGCTTTTTTTCATTGTTCTTTTTGTTCTTATGCAACGATTAGTTCTTCTTGGCTAAGTCAAGCCACTAACGCAATCCACTATTGCATCGAAGACACAAGTTGAGTTGGTCACACTGGATGTCGGAGGTAGGCCGTAGGATGCTCCATGGAATTATTAGAGTAAGCCTTGTTCATGGAGGAGATGCCTGCCTTTCTCGTTAAGCGCATAGCTTGCGCCAGTTAAGGCGTTAAGATCCCTGCAGACGAGTCCGAGATTCACCAATTGATCAACGAAAAGTTTGTCTTTTGCGAGCTACTCTGAAAGTGCGACGCGATCTGTTCGGTAGATCGGCAGAAGGACCGAACAACCAGTTCGTAGCCTTGAATTCTAAAATTTGAAAACAGTGCGTGAAGATGAGAATAAGGAGCATCGACGTGCTGTCAGCACGCAGCAGAGGGACACGACTACGATTGACCCGAGTGTGCGCTAATTTGTTCTCGAGTCTTGGGGTTACTTCGCACGGCGGCACTTCGAGACCGGGAGATCCCTAGCCCAGTTCGCAGTGCCAGGTAACTGCTGGCCTCACGCGGCTCTGCGCTTCGAGCGCTCAAGCAGTTGCTTAACCCGCGTGAAATCCGCGGCAGGATCAGCTCAGCCAACTCCGCGGTCGCCTAGTCCGCATTTATTCGCTGACGTTGTTGGTGGTTGTAGTTACTGGCCCCTTCAGTAGTAATCGACCTAAAAAGATTTAGTAGCCAGGCGGAGCAGTCCGTCGCTATCGCCTTGAGCGTGTCAAGCTACCGCCTGACTAAGGGCAGCGCGCCGAATAAGCTCCAGCAGCTTTAGAGAAGGGCGCCTGTAAGTGAGCCTTTGAGAGGTATACGGAAGCCGCGCGTAGGACTTGGTCCGATTGTAATCGCGTGCGCTTCGTTGCAAGATGGTCGGGCTACTTCTTCTGCTTACGTAAGCACACCAACGAGAATCCCGATGTCCGCCCCCATTCATGTTGCGCGCTTTCGCTGAGGATCCGCGATAGTGACTCGCGGTTGTCTTTCCAGGGTTGTGCTCCTCCTGTTTGTGATTGCGGCGGCATGGTGGGCGGTTGGAAAATGGTCGGATCAAGCTGATTGGTTTCCGCAAGCTGATCGATCTCCTCCTCGCGAGCTTTCACCTTCGCCTTCTCCATCTCTTACCCCGGGCCGGCCCCGCGGCGATGGAAGCATTGCAGTCGCTCCGCTCGTCGTGCCCGAAGGCAAGTTGGGCGATTGGGAAAAGAGCAACATCGAATTATTTCGCAGTGCTGCTCCCTCCGTGGTCGCGATTACTGTGGAAAAACGCGGCGATCCGCTCCGTGGCGTCTCGGGCATGCAAGGAGCGGGGTCCGGATTCGTATGGGACAAGGCCGGCCACATCATTACCAACTATCACGTCATCGCTGGCGCCGATATTGTGCAGGTGCAATTACATGCTGGAGAACCGATCAAGGCAAAGGTGGTTGGCGGATCGCCGCTCTACGACATCGCCGTCGTGCAGCTCGTCGACGTGCCGGACAATCTGCAACCTATTGCGGTCGGCAATTCGAAAACATTGCAAGTCGGACAGGCTACTTACGCGATCGGCAACCCGTTTGGCCTCTCCCGTACGTTAACCACCGGAATCATCAGCGCCCTCGAACGTCATCTGCCAACCGCGGAGGGGCGCGAAGTTCGGGGAGTCATTCAAACCGATGCATCCATCAATCCCGGCAATTCGGGCGGGCCGCTACTCGACAGTTCGGGACGACTCATCGGAGTGAACACGGCAATCTTCTCCGAGTCCGGCGCGTCAGCCGGTATAGGCTTCGCTATCCCGGTGGATCTTGTTATTCGCAATGTACCGCAGATCATCGCGACGGGAAGAGCTGCGCGGCCCGGGATCGGCATCGGGGCGGCCGACGAAAGGCTTGCTACCCGACTTGGCGTTCGCGGCGTGATTGTTGCCGGTGTAACGCCGGGCTCTCCCGCCCAACAAGCCGGCCTAGTGCCGCTCGACTCCGCGAAAAGGACGGTCGGCGACATTATCGTCGGACTCAATGGCAAACCGGTATTGACCGTCGCCGATCTCGCGTCGGGACTCGATGAAGTGGGCATTGGCAACGAAGCCGTGCTCACGGTGCAGCGTGGAAATCAAAAGCGCGAGGTCAAGACGCGTGTTGTCGATTTGCAGGACCGATGAGTGACTCTTCGCGCAGTACGAGCAGGCAGCACAGCGCGGCTACTGCAATAATCATGCAGGATGACGAGGAGACGAGTGCAGAGATGCAATCGATGTCAGCGGAACTCACGTACGGTGCGTCACATACGCGGATCCGACGGCCCCACGCCGCTCACACCGTCGACTGAAGGGGTAATCCTTAATCCTTATCTTGTGAGCACTCAGTGCGAGCAGGGTTACCACTAGAGCAATTGCCGCTTTCTTGTGCTTATCATCCGCTTCAGTTTGAAGATGGAAATCGGATTTGGCGCTCACTGACGCTATATCGGGCTGTTCTCGTCTTTGGCAATACGATCGTCACGCTCACGCATAAGCCAATACGTAAACCCCAACGCTAATGTTATGGCTGCCAATCCCAACATTTCATCGGCAGTCGTCTCTTTCAAGTCCAGGACGATGAATTTGCGCGCCAAGGCCAATAGGGCGATCAGCAGCACCGTCTTGGTCTGAATTATGCCTTGCTGGCGCGTTACAATGAATTGGATCGTGTGGTTAAACTCTAGCGCAATCAGGACTGTGAGGATTTCGCCGAAGACGAGCTGGAATACTTTGTGCTCGAGCGGATTAAGGATGCCGAGTACAAGCCCGGCAGTGACGTCCACCAACAGACCGTAAAGCGCCACCAATATGATGAGGGTAACTATGAGCGTGAGTACAAAAGCGATCACGCTTTCGAACCGCTGGTAGAAGCTAAGTGTCGGCCAGCGCTCGATCATCCAACCCCATTTCCGCACGGAACGTGGCATTTTCGGGACCTCCGGCCAAGTCAAATGGAATAGGCATTGTATCCTTGGAACGAAGCCGATCGTTAATTCGCAGGGCGTAGGCGCGCGAAGGGCCGCGCTGAAGCAGCGTGATTTGCTCTGGATCGAATGCGCCGAGGCTCTCACCCACGAACTCAAGAAATGCCGTGATCTTTGGCGCCTTGGATGAACTCTTTCGGTAAAGCGTGTAGATCGGTGGGCCGCCTAGACATTGCCATTCTTCGAGCACCTTGCGCAGTCGACCCGCAGTAAGGGCCGCATAATACTGCTGGAAAGCCGGTACTCGTGAGCGACTCCCATCTTAAGCAACGGCTGGCCGTTGCCATGGGACGATAGTCGACCTCCCCGAGGTATCGCACCGCGCTTTCCAGCGTGGTAATCGCGGCAGTGCTCGACTTTCGCAAGACTTTGTTGGCCTGCGTGGGGCATTGTTGCAAAAGTTTGCGACGGACGGCTTTTGCACGTATTATTAAGTTTCAATCACTTGCGCTCCGACTTCACCCCTACGAACCAAGGGGTAGCAAATTCGAATCTTGCCGGGCGCGCCACGAATTTTAAAAAGGGGTTGCTGATGCGGTCCCTTTTTCATCTGTCCAATGGCTAAAAAGCCGGGGCTCGCAAGCCGTCTCATCTCCGCTGACCGAATGAAGCGCGCGCTCGGCCGCCCCGCAACGGGCGGAGCGCTGTCGCCCACCGCAAAAACTGCGATTTTCTTCGGCGTCCTTGCCGTGCTCACGGCGCTCGTCGCCTGGCTGGACCCGCGGCCGAGCCTGCGCCACGTGAAGGTGGCGATGCTCTCCGCCGGCGTCACCGGCAACTACTACGCTACCGTCGAGAAAATCGGCGCCGAAGTTGCGCGCCGCAAAGGCCGGGTGCAGAATCTGCCGTCGAACGGCTCGGTCGAAAATGTCCAGCGGCTGATCGCAGGCGCCAAGGACTGCACGATCCATTTCGGACTTGTCCAGCAAGGCATTCCCCTTCCCGGAGGGACATAAGCTGGAGCTGATCGGCCGGCTGACGCGGCCGGAGTCGCTCACGCTACTCGGGCGCAATGTCGCGCGCATACGCACGCCGGCGGATTTGAAAGGCCTGCGCATCGGCATAGGCCCGGACGGCAGCGGCACTCAGGACCTGATGCGGCATGTGCTGGCGTTGTTCGAAGGTGTCGATGTCGTCCCATTGACGCTGCCGATCGACCAGCAGCTCGCGATGGCCGAGCGTGGCCAACTCGATCTTGCTGCGATGGTCCTCGACGACGAGGGCAAGCTCCTGGACGATGCAGTCACTCAACGCCACATGGAGATTCTGCAACTGCCCGCGATCGAATCGCTCGCGCGCCATCTGCCGTATACGCGCGTCGGCGTGATCCAGGCCGGACAAATGGACTATGCGCGCAAGCTGCCGCGCGAAGACAAGAAGGTGCTGCAGGTCGACGCGCTCATCGTCGGCAATGGCTGCGCGCCGGACGGCGTACAGCAGCAATTCCTGATGGCGGTGGCGGACGTGTATCCGACATTCATTCGCCACAATAAAGGACAGGCCAATCTGACCGGCTTGCCGATGTCGCCGGTCGCCGCAAACTTTTACAGTGCAGAGGGGCCCGACCTGCTGGGTAAATACGCGCCGTGGGCGGTGGACATCATGCCCATGCCCACGTGGATCCAGCTCGGGGTGGCCTTCTCGATATTGTTCAGCGGCATGGCGTTGTGGCATCGCTTCCGCCTGTGGCGCGTCGATGCCAACCGCGTGAAGATCGAGCGCGACGTCGAGGCGCTCTTCGGCGCCGACGTGACCGTGGATTCGATCGCCGATCTGCCGGTCGACGAGCGTTACCTCGAGCCCGACAACCGTGCGCAACTCGACGGGCTCGTGCGGCGCCTGTCCGCGCTCCTCGAGCTATGCCGCAAGCAATCGATGTCGGTCCTGGTGCCCATGGGCGAGGAAATGCAGTACCGGTTTCAGGAAGCCCTGATGGCGGACCTGCTGCGCGCGCTGCGGCAATACATGGAACGGCTGCCTCGCGCGTAGGGGCTTAGCGCCACGCTACGCTGACAGCGCGCGCTTACGGCGTTATCAGATGCATGCCGATAAAAGCGCTGCCGGGATGCCTCGATAATTGACGAATCCCGTTCCACAAGCAGGAAACCCCGAGGAGATTGCCATGAACATAAGCGAAGTAATGACGCGCGACGTCCAGGTTGCTTCCCCCGACGACGTGTTGCAGAAGGCTGCCCAGCTGATGGAACAGAACGATTTCGGCATGTTGCCCATCGGTGAGAACGATCGGCTGGTCGGCATGCTGAGCGATCGCGACATCACCATCCGTGCGGTAGCGCGCGGCCTCGCCCCCGACCAATGCAAGGTGCGCGAGGTGATGTCGCAGGACGTCAGGTACGTTTATGAAGATGAATCGGTCGAGGACGTGGCGCGCAACATGAGCGAGTTGCAGGTGCGCAGGTTGCCGGTGGTCAATCGGGACAAGCGTTTGGTGGGTATCGTTTCCCTCGGCGATCTGGCGATCAACGATCCCGAGCCGGCCGCCGACGCGCTGACCTCCATATCGCAGCCCGACCACTAATGACGCGTTCGCCCGGCGCTCGCCATAAGCAAACGTTTATCGTTCTTGCGAGTCGGTTCCACGTAGGCTGAGGCCTACACCGTCCCTAGCAAACCACCGATAGGCGCGGTGGCGGCTTGCCGATACTCTTCATTCATCCCGATGAATACTCGCACCGCCGCGTATCAGTATCTCGAGCCGTTGGTAAGCGGCGGCATGGTGCTGCACCTGGAAGATCCCGTTCGCGCGTCCGGATTCTCGATCGTCCGGCATTATTCGACTACTTTCCTGCAACGCGCCGGCCTGTACGCGGCAACCTGCATCATTGTGCTAGGCGTCGGCATCGCATGTGCACAGCTCGGCGCGTGGCCCGTGCTTTTGTGCTGTGCCGTCGAAATGGCGGCGATGCTCTACGTGTGGCTGGAAATCGAGCGGCACAAAGACGATTGCGAAACCGTCACAATACAAGATGACTCGGTAGTCATTGCCATCAGCAGACGCGAACTTCAATGGCGATGCAGCTTGCAGCGCTATTGGGCGCGGCTCATCTGCTCGCCGGATGGCGAACGCATCGCGTTGCGCTCGCACGGCAACGAAGTCGAAATCGGCGTGGGTCTCGTCAAGCGCGACAAGATATTGCTGGCGCGCTATCTGGCGGCGCAACTGCGCCAGCGTCCGCTCTGACTTACCTCTCGCGCGCGGTCGGAGCCTTCCTACCTGAACTTGCAGTCGCCGCCGATAGTATTCGCGGCGTCGTGCGGCCACACTCGCTCGATAGCATGTCGCCGGCTTTCACAGAACCGGCTCAGCCAGCCATCCATAAGGAGCTTCACCATGGAACGCATGGAGCACGACGAAATCATCGATAAACCGGTGAATACGGTTTACAACCAGTGGACGCAGTTCGAGGAATTCCCCCGGTTCATGGAGGGGATCAAATCGGTACGCCAGATCGATGCGACTCACCTGCAATGGCATGCCGAAATAGGCGGCAAGGATCTCAAATGGGAAGCCGAAATCATCGATCAGATTCCCGACATGCGTATCGTCTGGCGCAGCACGACCGGTGTGAAGCATGGCGGCAAAGTGGAATTTCACGCTGAAGGCCCGAGCCGCACCCGGGTGCAGCTGGTCATGGAGTACGAGCCCGAAGGCATCGTCGAAAATGTGGGTGATGCGATAGGCGTGACCGACCGACGCGTCAAGGGCGACCTTAAGCGCTTCAAAGAATTTATCGAAGCGGTCGGCGCCGAGACGGGCGCGTGGCGCGGCGAGGTTCATCGCGGGCAGGAGATTTCGACCCGCGATAGTTGAAACGAAAGAGTAGTGCGCGCGATCGTCCGCGCGCCTACGCGACCGGTGCTCGTCGCATCGAGGCAATGAATGCCTCGACAGAAGTGTAAGTCCGCGGCTGTCCTGCGGAAGCGGGTTGCACCTACAGCGCGGTGGGCACGCGGCGGTGTTTAATCGATTCGTCCGCGCTTATCAGCTTTTAATCACAGCAGTTCACCCCCGAAGGATTTCAATGGCTAAGAAGAAGGACTCCAAGTCCAAGGCGTCCGCGCCTGCACGTAACCAAATAAAAGACACGGGCGGCGCCGCGCAGGACGTCGCACGCACGTCCGCCCGCTCCACTGTCAGCGGCCCCGCAGCAAAGAACGGTTATCAAGACGTGACCGATGATGCGACCGCGAAGGTCGCGGGAACTGAAGCAATGGCGGCGGCAATGCCCTTTAATGCGGCGAAGCCGAGCGAATACGGTGAAGCATCGAGCGAGCCCGCGGTCGGGCAAAGCGTCGATCCGCCCCATCCTATCGTCGGTGCGAGCACGCTGTCGGAGTCCAACTCATCCGAGAAAGTCGGCAGCGGCAATCCGCCGATGAGCTTCAATCCCGGCAACGGGCCGCTCGACCGCGTGCGTGTCGATTCATCCGGTCGCGCGCTCACGACCAACCAGGGCGTCTTCGTCGCGGACAACCAGAATTCCCTCAAGGCCGGGCTGCGCGGGCCGACGCTCCTCGAAGACTTCATCCTGCGCGAAAAAATCACGCACTTCGATCACGAGCGCATTCCAGAGCGCATCGTGCATGCGCGCGGCTCCGCTGCGCATGGTTATTTCGAGTGCTACGAGCCGCTCACCAAGCTGACGAGGGCGTCGATTTTCGCGGAAGCCGGCAAGCGCACGCCGGTGTTCGTGCGATTTTCGACCGTCGCCGGCGAGCGCGGCTCGACGGACACGGCGCGCGACGTACGCGGCTTCGCGGTCAAGTTTTATACCGACGAGGGGAACTGGGATCTCGTCGGCAACAACATTCCGGTGTTCTTCATCCAGGACGCGATGAAGTTTCCGGACCTGGTGCACGCAGTGAAGCCCGAGCCGCATCACGGGATGCCGCAGGCGGCGTCGGCGCACGACACGTTCTGGGATTTCGTCTCGCTGATGCCGGAATCGACGCATATGCTGATGTGGGTCATGTCCGATCGCGCGATCCCGCGCAGTTTCCGCATGATGCAGGGCTTCGGCGTGCACACGTTCCGGTTTGTCAACGCGCAGGGCGCATCGCAGTTCGTGAAGTTCCACTGGAACCCGGTCAACGGCACGCATTCGCTCGCGTGGGACGAAGCGGTCAAGATTTCAGGCGCCGATCCGGATTTTCACCGGCGCGACCTGTGGGAAGCAATCGAAGCCGGCGCCTATCCGGAATGGGAGCTCGCGCGTCCAGATTTTCAGCGAGCAGGATGCGGAGAAGTTTTCGTTCGACGTGCTCGACGCGACCAAAATCGTGCCCGAAGAACTCGTGCCGCTGACGCCGATCGGGCGCATGGTGCTGAACCGGAATCCGGATAATTTCTTTGCGGAAACCGAGCAGGTCGCTTTCTGCACGGCCCACGTCGTGCCGGGCATCGATTTCAGCAACGATCCACTCCTCGCGGGCCGCATTCATTCTTACGTCGATACGCAGATCACGCGTCTGGGCGGGCCCAACTTTCACGAAATCCCGATCAATTCGCCGGTCGCCCAGGTGCATAACAACCAGCGCGACGGCATGCACCGGCAGGCGATTCCACGTGGACGGGTAGCTTACGAACCGAATTCGCTCGGCGGCGGCTGTCCGTTTCAGGCGGGCGCGCAAGGGTTCATGTCTTTCCCGCAGCCCACGGAAGAGCACAAGGTCCGCGGCAAGGCGGAGAAATTTGCCGAACATTACAACCAGGCGACGCTCTTTTTTAACAGCCAGAGCGAAGTCGAGAAAAACCACATCGTGGGGGCCTTCCGCTTCGAGCTGACCAAGGTGCAAACACTGGCCGTGCGCACGCGGATGGTCGCGGGGCTGCGCAATGTGGACGAAGAGTTCGCCAGGAGAGTGGCGGACGGGCTTGGCATCGAGCTGCCGCCGCCGTTGCCCAAAGTCAGCGAGCGGACTCCGCGGCCCGAGGTCAAAACGAGCAAAGCCCTGTCGCTGCTTGCGCGTCCCGGTGTAACCGGAATCGCGACGCGCCGCATAGCGATCCTCGTGGCCGACGGCATCGACGACGCGAGCGTGACCGAGCTCCATCGTTTGCTCGCAGAGCGCGGCGCAGTGCCGCGTTTTGTCGGCGTGCGGCTCGGAAAAATCGAAGGAGCGACCGGCAATGCAATCGACGTGGAGATATCGCTGGAAACCAGCCCGGCGGTAGTCTACGACGCGCTGATCCTGCCGGACGGCGACGCAGGCGTTGCCGCGCTCGGAGAAAGCGGCCAGGCACTCGAATTCATCAAGGACCAGTACCGGCATTGCAAGCCTATATTGGTGTTGGGTGCGGCCCAGACTTTGCTCGAGGCACTCAGCATTCCATTGACGCTGCCGGACGGGGCTGCCGATACCGGATTGCTGCAATTCGCCGCGCGTGATTCAGCGGCGGCATGCGATGCATTCGCCGAAGCGATTGCGCAACACCGGCATTTCGCGCGCGAAACCGATCCGCCGCTGATCTGATACATGGCGTCAATTAAACCGATACATAATATGCAGGAGCACACATGGCAGTTCAACCAAGATTGAAAGAGTTACTGCTGCAATCGCTCGAGCACGAGCGCGGCGGCGTCATCGTTTATCAGACCGCCCTGGAATGCGCGCGGAACGCGGATTTGCGGCAGGAGTGGGAAAAGTACCTGGCGCAGACGCGCGAGCACGTGACCGCGCTGGTCGAGGTGTGCGCGGCGATGGGTATCGATCCGCACGAAATGACTCCGGGACGCAAGATCGTCCACCACACGGGCACGTCGCTTGTCGTCGCGATGAAAATGGCGCTTGCTGCAGCCGATCCGGCAGCTGCCGAGCTGGTCGCCTGCGAATGCGTAGTGCTCGCGGAGACCAAGGACCATTTCGACTGGGAACTCATTGGCGAGTGCGCCAAACAGGCGGGCGGCGAACAGGGCGCTGCGATGCAGCGCGCGTACGAGCGCATCGAGGACGAAGAAGACGAACACCTGTACCACACGCGCGGCTGGTGCCGCGCCAGGGTAAATGTAAGAGTTCGGCTGACGCCGCAGTACGGCGTGAGCCGATATAAACGCAATGCGCGCATCGCTACAGTCTCGGCATCTCCCGGCCTACCACCGGAAAGGAACGATCATGCTGAAAGCCAAAGACATCATGACGGAGAACCCCGCGTACTGCACGCCGGAAACGAGCTTGCAGGAAGTCGCGCAGAAGATGCTGGAGGCCGATTGCGGAGAACTGCCGGTCATGGACTCGCCCAACAGCCGCACGCCGATCGGCGTCATCACCGATCGCGACATCGTGTGCCGCGCAGTTGCGCAGGGCAAGGACATCCGCGTGATGACCGCCGGCGACTGCATGAGCACACCGTGCATAACGGTAACAGCCGACAGTTCGGTCGAGAGCTGCGTGGAGCTACTCGAAGCGAGCCTGATCCGGCGCGCGCCGGTCGTCGACGACTACGGAGAATGCTGCGGCATGATCGCGCAGGCGGACATTGCGCGCTTCGAGAAGCAGCGGGCCGCCGAACTCGTGCACGAGTTGTCGATCTAGGTGTTGTGGCGCGAGATGTAGTCTGGCGCCAGCGACTCCCGGACGTTAGCGTCAGGCCGATCGAAGCTGCGCGCGGCCGCTGGGAGCGGCAATCGCGATTGCGCCGCTCAAGCGCACGGTAGCGGCCTCGCCGCGCAGATCGCACAGGCTGCGAAAGAGCCGTGAATTCGGCGTTGCGCCGGTTTCGAGCGTTGCGTTCCAGGGCACCAGCCGGTCGGGATCGTCGCCGGGATCGACGATCAAAAATTTACGCGGTTGAAAGACGCCTTTTTGCTCGATGCCCGCCTGACCGATCGCGAGTACCCAGTGATTCAGCTTGCGAGCGGCGCTTTCGATACCGACAATAACCAGCCTGCCGTGTTGGAGGTGTTTCGCGATGAACTGCTCTGCCGCGGTATCGGTTGCTTCGGTGGCGTCGAATTCGATTTTCGGCCGCACCAGGCGCAAAAGTTTGCGAAAGTCACGCGAGTCGGTCCCGGAAAAATAGAACGTGCGCGCGAGCCGGTAAAGCCGGCGCAGATCCGCGCCCATGCGCCGCTCGTCCATCGGAAAAAATCGGGACGTGGGAATCACGCGCATCGCCATCAATGCCATGAAGAGGCAATGCGTTCCGCACGCGCCGTCGAGATCCCCCTGCTGAACGAAAACGGGCCGGTACTTACCGTGGCTGATGATCCCGCAGCCTTGAGCGCCGCCGACGAGGCCTGCGGAGACGCGGGTCACCTGTGTTGGCGGGACATTCATGGCTTCGCGCTGCGGGCATAGGGGGAGGGTGTCTCTTAGGATTATCGGGCGCTGGATTCAGGCTTGCCATCGGCGCAAATAGCTTGGCCGCGTAGGTACACTCTGTCGGAAAAGTCCGACGCGGATGGGCCGCTGATTAGCTACGCAACCAACTAATTCAGAAGGTTAGGCTCGCGCTTGCGGCGTTTCTTGCTGCGCTGGGGTGTACCGGTGCCAAATACTTTAGCAATTTCGAATGGCGGAATCGTTTCGAGCTGGTCATACCGACAATCGTGCGGAGGCTTGTCCGGGCGCCAACGCAGAAACACCGCCGCATGCCGGAAGCGGTCGCCCTGCAGATGATCGTACTTGACCTCGCAAACGCGCTCGATCCGCAGCGGCTCCCAAGCAAGGTCCTTGCCCGCGCTCCAGCGGCTGTGCGCGCCCGGCATGCGTTGAGTTTCGTTATCTTGCGCTTGCGCCCAATCGCGCCATGGATGCTTTTTCATCGCGTTGCGCCGCAACGGCGTGAGTTCCCGCGCGAGTGCTTTGCGTGTCTGCCATCGGAAACGACGACGCCACTCCCACATGATGCAGTACGCGCTTCTCGTCGTACAGCCCGAGCAGCAGGGAACCGACTGCATCCTGCGAGTCCTTGTACCACCGGAAGCCCGCCACCACGCATTCCGCCGTCCGCACATGCTTGACTTTGATCATCGCGCGCCGGCCCGGCTGGTAGGGCAGGTCCGCGGCTTTCGCGATTACGCCGTCGAGGCCCGCGCCTTCGAAGCGTTTGAGCCAGCTCGCCGCCCGCTCGCGATCGCGTGTCATCGGTGTCAGATACAGCGGGGGGTCTAGCGGCTTGAATACGGTTTCGAGCAAAGCTCGCCGCTCGCTTTGCGGCAGATGCATGAGATTGCGGCCATTCTGCGCGAGTAAATCAAACGCGACGAACGACGCAGGCGTGGCCGCGGCCAGTTTGGCGACGCGCGAGGCAGCGGGATGCAGCCGCATCTGCAACGCGTCGAAATCGAGACCGTCGGGAGTTGCAATCACGATTTCGCCGTCGATCACGCAGCCGCGCGGCAACTGGCGCAGAAAGACGGCGTGCAAGTCGGGAAAGTAGCGATCGAACGGGCGCTGGTCGCGGCTCTGAATGTAGACATCGTTGTCCCGAAAGACGATCGAGCGGAATCCGTCCCACTTGGGCTCGTATAAAAAGTCGCCTGCAGCGGGAAGCTCCGTTGCGAGCTTTGCCAGCATCGGCTCGAGCGGCGGTGCGAGTTGCTGTTGCCGGCCACCATCTGCACGTTTACGCGATGACGGGGACGCTGAAGTTCGTGCGGACATGTGGCTCAGGAAGTTGGCGAGAGGAGGTGCGGCACTTACCATAGACCAGTGCAACTGAACGGATGTTCCAGCGTGCGTATGCCAAATGAATTCCGTGAATGGAGTAGGTGTAGTCCCACATGGCGGCAGGCGGTTTACGACTGGTAAGAGCGCCATCGCATGCCGGAAAATACGACGTTGCGGCGACACGCTACGTGCGCCTGATCCGGAGCGTCTATTGAGGGTCGCCACCTATAATGTCAACGGCGTAAACGGCCGGCTGCCGCGTTTGCTCGAATGGCTGCGCGAAACGCAGCCCGATGTCGTTTGCCTGCAGGAATTGAAAACCGACGATACGAAGTTTCCGGTGCGCGCGCTTGAAGAAGCAGGCTACGGCGCGATATGGCACGGGCAACGCTCGCATCACGGCGTGGCCATCCTGGCGCGGGGCGACGCTCCCGCCGAGCTGCGCCGCGGGCTGCCTGGCGATTCGGTAGATCGCGAAACACGTTATCTAGAAGCGAGCGTCAAAGGACTGCGCGTCGCGTCCATATATCTGCCCAACGGCAACCCGCAGCCGGGTCCTCGATTCGACTACAAGCTCGCCTGGTTCGAGCGGTTGATTCGATACGCGGAGAAGCTCTGCGATTTGCAGCAACCGGTAGTGCTCGCCGGCGACTATAACGTAGTGCCGACCGATGCCGATATCTACAACGCATGGTGGTGGCGCGAAGACGCCGTCATGCAACCCGCGACTCGCGCCGCCTACAGCCGCCTGCTTGCGCAGGGCTGGATCGATGCGACGCGTCATCTGCATCCGGGCAAAAGAATTTATACGTTCTGGACCACGGCGCGCGCGTTCGAGCGCAATGCCGGCTTCCGCATGGACTTCCTGCTCTTGAATCCGCGGCTGGCGCCGCGCCTGGCAGCCGCGGGTGTCGATGCCGAATACCGCGGCCGGGAGCGTGCCAGCGATCACGCGCCGACCTGGATCGTGCTGCGCGAATCGGGGAAGCGCGCTTCGAAACGATCGCGCAAATCTTGAAACTCTTAAAGAGCCGATGAACTCGAAAAAAGTTTTGCTGGTCGTCCTCACGCTGATCGTCGCCGGCGTGATCGCGGTGCTCGGGCTCAACCTGATGGCGGGCGAGAAGAAGATTACGCAGCATGTGGAGCACCGCTACGACGTCGCCAATCCGCAGTTCGCGCGCACGATGGGAGCGTTGCTGGGACCGCCGCTCGTCGCCGGCAATCGCGTCGAAACGCTGCTCAACGGCGACCAGATATTCCCGGCGATGCTGGCCGCGATACGCGGCGCCCGCTTAACGATCACATTCGAAACTTATATCTACTGGTCGGGCGAAATCGGCAAAGCGTTCGCCGATGCGCTGTCGGAGCGCGCTAAAAGCGGGGTCAGGGTCCACGTGCTGCTGGATGCGGTGGGCAGCCAGAAGCTCGATGGCGATTCGATCGATCTCATGCGCAAGGCCGGCGTCGAAATCGAGTTTTACCATCCGGTCAAATGGTACACGCTCGGCAAGCTCAACAACCGCACTCACCGCAAGCTGCTCGTCGTCGACGGAAAAACCGGCTTCACCGGCGGCGTCGGCATCGCCGACAAGTGGTCGGGCAACGCGCAGGATCCCGATCACTGGCGCGATACGCACTACCGGATCGAGGGCCCGGCGGTCGCGCAGATGCAGGCGACGTTCATGGACAACTGGACCAAGGTGACCGGCCGCGTGCTGCACACCGTCGATTACTTTCCCGCGGTTACGCCGACGGGGCCCCATTACGCGCAGGTGTTTCAAAGCTCCATCGAGGGCGGCGCGGAAAGCATGCACCTGATGTACCTGCTGTCGATTGCCGCCGCGCGCGCGAGCATCCAGCTCTCGATGGCCTATTTTGCGCCGGACGACATTGCGCTCGACGCATTGCTGGCCGCTCTGAGCCGCGGCGTCAGGATCCAGCTTCTGCTGCCGGGACCGCACACGGATGCCGCGTTCGTGCGCAGCGCTTCGCGCGCGAAATGGGGGGTGTTGCTCGAGCGCGGGGCCGAAATCTATCAATACCAGCCGACCATGTACCATTGCAAAGTGCTGGTGGTCGATGGGTTGTGGACTTCAGTCGGCTCGACGAATTTCGACAACCGGTCGTTTCGGCTCAACGACGAAGCCAACCTGAACGTGTACGACGAGGCAGTAGCCCGCCGCCAGCTCGAAATCTTCAACGAGGACCTGCGGCACTCGCGGCGGGTCACCTTCGAAGAATGGCAGGAGCGGCCGTGGCACGAGAAACTGGGCGACTGGTTCGCGGCACTCTTCGGCGCGCAATTGTGACGGCAAAAATAAAAACGGGCGCCGCAGCGCCCGTTTTCATATTGCGTGAAGCTTTGGATCAGAACGTGGTCTTCATGCTGACTGCAAACGCTTGCTGGGTTTCGCCCGGTTTGATCGTGCCGGCGCTCAAGCCACCGAGCGAGTAGCGTGCGTTCCCGTCGTTCGACAAGTACACGTAACCAAGCCGTGTACTCCGTGCGCTTCGACGCGTTGTACACATACTGAATCTGCCCTATCCAGCCACCCGTGCTGCCTGCGCCGCCGTTGGCGACCAGGTTACCGCCCGCAGCGCCGAAGGTGATCGGGGGGTTGAGCGCCGTTGTTCCACCAGCACTGCCGCCGGTGTCGTTTGCCTTCGTGTAGCCGCCGCGCAGTGAATGCGGACCGGCAATATTCCACTGTGCTGCGAGGTTCCAGGTGTCAACGTCGAGATCCGTCGCGCCATTGGCCGACATATCGTAATTGCGCTTAACGTACAACAGGCCGGCTTTGACCGGGCCGAATTGGTACGCTATGCCAGCATGCCAGGCGGAGTCGTCGCCGTTGTAGCCGGCGCCGCCGTTAATGTTATTGTTTGCGCCGAAGTTCTTATGCTGTTCATACGCCAGCGTGACGTACAACGGGCCGTTGGTATACGATCCCCCCACGCCCCACACGCGCGGCTTGCTGCCCGAGCTGTTGGCCGTCTGACCGGTCGAACCGCTCGTGCTGCTGATGCCGACGGAGCCCTGGAAACCACTGAAGTTCGGAGTGTCGTAGAACAGCGAACTGTTTTGGCGACGGCTGAACGAGTAGGGCGTCGCCTGGCCGTTGAACGTGCTCGAATCGCCGTAAAGCATGCGGCCCACGCCCCAGATACCGGTGTCCGACACAATGCGCGCGGCACCCGCGGTTTTCTTCATCGGCATGTCCCAGTTACCCGCGTAGGCGTTGCCCCACGAGCCTTTCATGCCGATTGCGCTGTTGCGCGAGCAGAAGCCGTTTTGCGATGAACCGCGAATGTCCGCGGTGCTCACACACTGGAACCAGGCGGATGTGCCGCCACCGAGTGCTTCTTCACCCTTGATACCGATTTCCGAGCCCGGGGTTTGCATGATGTCGACATTGACTAGATCGCCGCCGGATGGCAATTGCGCCCTGCTTGGCATAGGCGTATTCCAGATACACCGTGCCGAAAATCTGCACATTGCTCGCCTGCGCAAAAGCCGCTGCGGGTGCCGCGAAGGCGCCTGCTACCGCCAGTGTCATGACTTTCTTGTTCATCGTATCTCCTCAGACGTTGTGACACTGCCGGCTACAACATTGCGGGGCCGGCAGATATTTGGTCCCGCGCCCGCACTAAGTGGGGTCGAGGGAAGTATCGCAACTGTTTGAAAAGCATCACTAGGGTTCGGCCGCGTACGGGTTTCTACGCAGGCGGCGACAATCACTGAGCGGAATACCGGCCCATTCGGGTGGCTGGGGTTTCTGCACGGCGAAGTCACCACCCCGCAATGGGACCGATCGCGAGGGTTAAGGATCGAGTTGGCCGTGCTGTTTGGCTTGATTTGCTGGAGCCTTGCAGTATTGCGCATGAACGGTATCTTCCCATTGTATTCAGCGAGATAGTGTGATTGGCCGGACGCCGCTTGACGACGCGAGCCGCAGCCGCAGCCCTCATCCTGCACGTTCGTATTAAGAATTTCAATTTGAAGCGGGCCTTTTCAATGTAATGCAGATTTCACGCAAAAATACGTACGTGTTATTACGTGTGCATACGCTGATTCTCCTGGGCGAAATTCACTTCCAGAGCCGATTTTCCGCTGCAAAAAAATTTAAATTTCTTTTTGATGTGTTGTTTTTTTGACTCACTTTTCCCGGACGCACCTTTGCTGGCAGCCTGCACGATCCGGATTCTTCAAAAAGCAAAGTCGGTCTGCAAACGTTGGAAGCCGCATGGCAACCATTCACCTCTGAGCGAAGCGCGGCAAAAATTCCGTATAATAAATTTTTCGTCGGCGGCGAGAGAGGGCAGGTCGCCGGCGTCTCACGCACCGGCTCCCCCAACGCGCGGCTACCGGGACAGAGGTTGATGCAGATACTTTCCACGGCAACGGATCTCGATGTCCATGCAGGCTCGTCGTCGACGCGCCGCGCACTGGTCGTTTCCGTAATATTTATCGCCTGCTACGTGTTCCTCGCGCTGGCGGCGCGTCAATATCTCGTGCGCCCGTTCGGCATTACCGCCTGGAATCCTTCGGCCGGCCTGGCCCTCGCGATGCTGCTGGTCTTTGGCTATAAGTATTGGCCCGCGCTGGCCGTGGCTTCGTGCGTAGCCAATCTGCTGATCCGCGGAATACCGTCGCCGCCGTTTCTCCAGTTGCTCCTGCCGCTCACGATTACGGTCGCTTACGCGGGGATGGCCGGGTTGTTGCGCGGACCGGTGGGCTTTCGTCTCGAGTTCGACCGCCTGCGCGATGTTTTTGCGCTGCTGCTCGTCGCCACGGTCGGGACTTTCATCGTCGCCGTGATTTTCGTCACGGTATTGCGGGTCGGCGATTTGCTGGCTGTGGCGGAGACCAGCCATACGATGATGCGCTCATGGACGGGCCACCTGCTCGGTATCGTCATCAACACGCCGTTATTGCTGTTGCTCACGAACTGGCCGCGCGTCGTGCAGGTCGTGCGGCAATCGTCGCGGGTGGAAATCGTCGCGCAGCTGCTTACGGTTATTTTCACGCTGTGGTTTATTTTCGGATCGAGCTGGGCCGACCCGTACAAGCAGTTCTACCTGCTGTTTCTGCCGCTGATCTGGATTGCGATGCGGCAGGGCCTGGTCGGCGCGATATTCGGCACCGCGGTGATGCAGCTGGGATTCATCGTGTTCGTCGTGAACTCGACGTACGACGTCGGCATGTCCGTGACCGAATTCCAGCTGATGCTGCTGGCACTTGCGGTGACCGGCTTGTTTCTGGGCATGGTCGTTGACGAGCACCGCAAGGCGCGCAATGCGCTGAACGAAAGCGAGGCGCGCGTGCGCGCAATCGTGTCCACCGCGCCGGACAGCATCATTACGGTCGGGCAGCAGGGTCTTATCATAGCGGCCAATCCGGCCGCGGTAAAAATATTCGGATACGCGACGACCGATCTGATCGGCAAGCGCGTGTACGACGTGTTGCCCGAATTCGAGCAGGCCGCGCGCGCCGGCGAACCGTGTGAATTGACGGGCGTGCGCGGAGACGGCACGCGGTTTCCGGTCGAGCTGTCCGTCGGCACGGCCGAAAACGAGACGCCCGCGATGCGCATTGCGGTTACCCGCGACATCACGCGGCGCAAGGCGATGGAGCGCCAGCTCGGCCGCTCGGCACGGCTGGCCGCCGCGGGTGAGATGGCCGCGGCGCTCGCGCACGAGTTGCATCAGCCGCTCTCCGCGATTCGAAATTATGCGCATGCGTCGCGCTCGCAGCAGGGGCCCGCCGGGGGCAGCGACTTGCCGGAGAAAATCGAGCACGAGGCTGCGCGCGCGGCCGAAGTCGTGCAAAGGCTGCGCGATTTCTTTCGCGATGGCTCCTCCAGTTTCGAATATATGAACGTGCAGCGCCTGATCGATGGCGCTTTGTCGCCCATGCGCGCGGAGGCGGCGAAACAAAACATCACGTTGAGCGAGGAACTTTCCTGCGGAAATGTCGACCTGCTGATCGACCGCGTGCAGCTCGAGGCGGTGATACACAGCCTGGTCGGCAATGCTTTCGATTCCATCGCCGGGGCAGGGCAGCGCGTTCGCACCGTGCGCGTTTGCGCGAGCCTGATGGCCGACGGATGGGTCAAGGTTTCCGTCGCGGATTCGGGACCGGGCATCAATGCGGATATCGTCGACCGTCTGTTCGAGCCGTTTGCGACGACCAAGATCACGGGCATCGGCATGGGTCTCGCAATGAGCCGCGCCATCGTCGAGGCTTACGACGGCAAGCTATGGGTTGAAGCGGGCGTGAACGGCGGCGCGGTGTTCCACTTCACGATCCCGCCCGCAGATTTCGGGGACAGCGCCGATGACGCCCGTTAACCCGTGCGTGTATATCGTCGACGACGACGCGTCGGTGCGCGACTCGCTCACGGTGCTGCTCGAGCTCAAGGGTTACCGCACGCAGGCCTATGCGAGCGCCGACGAGTTCCTGAAAAACTATCGGCCCGCGAGCGCCGGTTGCCTGCTGCTCGACGTGCGGATGCCGGGCATGAGCGGGCTCGAACTGCAGGCGGCATTGGCGCGAGCCGGAACTGAAGTTGCCGATCATCGTGATCACCGCGCATGGCGACGTGCCGACTGCGCGCGCCGCGCTGATCGCGGGCGCCACCGATTTTCTGGAGAAGCCCGTCGATCCCGAGCTGCTGCTCGCGGCGGTGCGCTCGGCGCTCGAAGGCGATGCGGCCCGCCGTATCGCCGTGCGCAAGATGCAGGAGGAAAAACGCAAGCTGGAAATTCTGACCGCGCGCGAACGCCAGGTCATGGAACTGATTGCGGAGGGCACGCATTACCGCGAAATCGCGGCGACGCTCGGCATCAGCCCGCGCACCGTCGAAGGGCATAAAGCGCGCGTGATGGACAAGCTGCAGGTCAGAAGCGTGACCGAGCTCGTGCACCTGCTGCTCGGCACAACGCCGGCAACCAAAACGGGCAACCTCAAGCGGTAAGTCGCAACGTTTTCCTGCCTGATACGCCGGGATGCGGAGCTATTACACCCACTCCGCCGGCATTCCATTCTTCAGCAAATCGCGCGCGATGAACCAGCGGTGCACTTCGCTGGGCCCCTCGTAGATGCGCCACACGCGGCACGCGCGCGACATGTATTCGAGCGGCAGGTCCTTGGTCATGCCCATGCCGCCGAACAGCTGCATCGCGCGGTCGGTGACGCGCATGATCATTTCACTGCCCTGCAGCTTGACCATGGCCGCGTCGCGCCGCCAGTTCGCATTCCCCTCGTCGATCATGCACGCGAGCCGCCACGTGATGAGGCGCACCATTTCCATTTCCTGGAAGCTGTCGGCGAGCCACCACTGCACGGCCTGGCGGTCGGCGAGCGGATGGCCGAACGTCACGCGGTCGTTCGCCTGCGGCAGCATCAGTTCCATGCAGCGGCGCGCGTAGCCGAGCGCGCGCGCGGCAATTTCCAGCCGGCGCACGCCGAGCCGGTTCTGCATCGGCCCGAATCCTTTGCCGATTTCGCCGAGCACCTGGCTGTCGGCCACTTCGACGTTGTCGAAGTAAACGCCGTACGGCGCGTGCTCGCCTATCGTGTTGAGCACCGTCGGAATCGACATGCCGGGCGTGTCCTTGTCGACGAGAAAAGCGGTGATGCCGCCGCGCGAGCCCTTGGCCTGGTCGGTGACGGCCATCACGATCATGAAATCCGCCTGGCGCGCGTTGCTGATGAAAATTTTCTGGCCGTTGATCACCCATTTGCCGTTTTTGTATTCCGCGCGCGTTTTCATGCCCGCCGGATCGGAGCCGGCGCCCGGCTCGGTGATCGCTATCGCGCTTTTCTTGTCGCCGTTCGCGTAGGGAATGAAATATTTCTGGATCTGCTCGCCCTTGCAGGTTTCCTTCAGCATGAACAGGTTGGGGCTGTCCGGCGGCAGCACGAACGGCGTGATACTCGTCTTCAGTTCCTCGATCACGACCGCTTTCGCCAGCATGCCGAGATTCTGTCCGCCGTATTCCTCCGGCACGTCGATCCCGTATATGCCGATTTCCTTCGCTTTGTTTTTAAGGTGCTCTTCGACTTCGTGCGGCACCAGCGGCGCGTCGGTCAAGCCGCGTTCCGCCTCGCGGCGGATCACGTCTTTTTCGAGCGGCCGCAGTTCTTCGCGCACGAAGCGGGCGACGGTTGCGCGCAGCATGCGCAGTTCTTCGGGCAGGGTGAAATCCATGAGGGCAGTCCGGAGTTTTCGTGGACTTGCATTGTAGCCGCATGGCGGAGTGCCCGCCGCCGCGGGTACGACTCAGGCGGGAAGCGCTTACGTGCTGATTTTCGCCGGCGTTTTGGCGGCTTGCTCGGGCGCAGCGCTCAAGGTCGACGTTTCGATATAGATGCGGCGGATATTCGGATAACGTTCCCGAATCTGGCGCTCGAGGCTGCGCACCGCCTGCGCGATCTCGCCGGCGCGCATTGCCGGATCGAACTGGGCATCGAGGACCAGCAACACCTCATCGGCGCCTATATACATGGACAACGGTTTGCCGACGAACCGCACGCGTTTGTCCGCGAGCGCGAGCTCGCGTATCGCATTCGCCGTCGCCGGCCGCACGCCTTCTCCTACCAGCAGGCTGCGCGACTCGTGGATCAGCAGAATGGCCACGGTGGCCAGCAGCAAGCCGATCATTACGGAAGCCACTGCATCGAGCACGGGCATGTTCAGCCGGTGACTCGTCCATACGCCGGCCGCTGCGAAGCCGAGCCCGATCAACGCCGCCGAATCTTCGGCGATCACTGTGTACGTGACGGGGTCCTTGCTCGCATGCAGCGCGGCCCAGAACGGCCGGCTGCCTTTCTGACGCCAGAACGTGCGCAGCGCGATCGCGAGGCTTGTTCCCTCGAATACCGCGGAGGCCGCGAGCACGACGTAGTTCCACGTCGGGTCGCCCAATTCCGGCGGGTGCATGATGTGCGACACACCTTGATAGAACGACACGCCGCCGCCGACGCCGAAGATCAGCACCGCGACGATCAGGCTCCAGAAATACAATTCCTTGCCGTAGCCGAACGGGTGCTCGGACGTGGCCTGGCGCTCGCTGCGCCGCATGCCGACCAGCAGCAAGGCGCCGTTGCCCATATCGACGATGGAATGAATGCCTTCGGAGAGCATCGCCGAACTCCCGGAGATCGAGGCGGCGATGAATTTCGTCACGGCGATCGCGAGATTTGCGACAATCGCGCCGTATACGGCGATTTTGGATTCGGCCATGGCGTTTACATGGCTGACTTATTTGCGCAATCGCTTGCGCGATCAGAGTTGCGTGGCCGGAAATTCGGGCGCAAGCAGGATGATCAGCTTGGGGGCGCGGCGTCGGTCGGCTGCTTCCGCTGCGCTGATAGGAACGACGTTGTGCTCGTTCGGACCGGCAATCCGGGCGTGCTGGCCCGCAGGTGGATAACTTATGTCATGCGGCGGTTTCGGGGCCACGCTGATGCGGTTATCCGGCTGCAATACTTCGTAGGTCCATACATTTTGGGCGCAGACCGCGGCAGGCGCAGCCGCGAAAAGTAGGCAGCAGGCGAGGCGCAGGCGTTTTATTCGCGTGCCCGCCGGCGACGATGCAAATCGCGCATGCCGGGTGTTGGGACAACGTGGGTCGGGCAGCGCCATACGGCTTTTTGCTGCGAGTCATGAAGAACTCAATAGACGCCGGCGATTTTCGATTGGTTCCGGCGCCGCGGCGATATCCGTGCCGACGGGCGCAGCGCCTACGATCCAGCGGACGCTAATCCTACAATGCGCGGATTGAGAGTCCACGCACACCCGCTGGATCAGCTCGCGAGCGCCTCGCGCGGATGCATGCCTTGCTTTTCCATGACCTGCTGCATCACTTCGTAATACGTCCAGCCATTGATGCGCGTTTTGCCGAGGAATATCGTCGGCGTGCTCGTGATGCCGATGTCGCGCGCTTGATTGACTGCCGCGAGCGCACGTTCGGCGTAGAGTCGCTCGTGCAATGCGATTTGCATTTCCGCCGGATCCAGCCCCACGCGCTCGCCCGCCGCCATCAGCGTCTCGGGCTCGCCAATGTCATGCCCTTCGGTCCACATCAGATCGTAAACGGCGGTCTTGAATGCGAAATCGCGGCCGTGATCGCACGCGAATTCGAGCGCCTCGAACGCAAGGAAACTGAACTGGCGTTTTTCCGGGTAATGCATGCGCGCATATTGGTCGGGCGCCATTTCCTTCAGCCACGCGTTGCGCCGCTCGGCTTTGGCGTCAGCTTCGGGCGTGCGCTCGCGCGCGCAGCCCTCGGGCGGCGTGTCGGGATGCAGCCAATGCGGCCGCCACATCGGCTCGACGCCGTACTCGCGCGCGAGGCGGTCGATCTGCTCGACCGCGAGAAAGCTGTAGGGGCACACAAAGTCCGCGAACACAGCGACGCGAAATGGTGCCGCCGCTGCTCCGGTATTTCCGTGGACTGCGTTTCCATCGCGCGTCTCCTTCGCTAAATTGCCCGGGCCATCGCTTCAGCCGCTTCGACCGCCAGACCTTCGCCGGTGATGCCGCCGGCCAGCACGTCGCGATCGAAACTCAGAAAGGCGACGGTCGCGCCGTGCTCCGCGGTGACCAGCGGGTCGGCGGGCTGCTCGCCGCGCACATAGCGGAAACCCGGCGCGGCGATTGGCCTGCCCTCCATGATAACCGAACCGTCGAGCACGACTTCATAGCGTCCGAATTCGGCCGCCGGCATGGCGAGCGAGGCGTGGGCCGGCGCCTTGACGATCACCGCGGCGGGGCCGTAATCGGGCGGCATCAGAAGCTTGAACGATCCGTCAGGCACTCCGGGCAAGGGCTGCCAGGCCGAATCGGCCGCCAGTGCGGCAAAAATGCGCCCGCCGAGATGAATCTGGCGCCGCGCATCGAGATTCGACATCGCGATGATGCCGCCGGCTTTCGGGTGCAATACGAGCATGTCGTGCCCGCCGGACACTGCGAACGGCCCGTAGGGCATGTTGTGATCGGTGTAATGAATGGCGAGCGCCTCGAGATGCTTGACCCCGCGCGGGAAGTCCATTGCGCCGTTCAAGAGCAGCTGAAACTGCGAGGTCAGATGCATGTGGCCATACACCGACGGACTATCGTCGAAACGGAAGCGCAGCGCCTCCGGGCCACCATCTTCGCCCGCCAGCAGCACTTGGCAGGCGAACGTGATTCCCTCGGTAGAGCCGCGTTTCCAGGGGGCGTTCGCGGAGTCGACGATGTAGGTTTGCTGCATGGTATCGGCAGAGCCGGAATTTAGGGGCCAAAAACCATTGTATGTAACACGCACACGCTTTGCAAAGCGCCGGTCCATGGGGCCCGCCTTGCAGGAAAGCGGGCGCGGCAGATTCGGACTGGCAAGCGGCGGGAACCCGGTTTACTATCGGGATGAACGTCAGTTTTACTGCGCCAGCCGTCGTCCTGTTCCTCTAACAATCCGGACCATCATCGCCCGCGACCGATTTGCCGCGGCGAGAGCGGGCGCGTCGACGAAAAGCGGGGGAGAGCATGAGAAAAAAATGCAAGGGAGGGGACGGAAACGCCGCCGCGTCATGAGAAGCGCCGGCGAGCATTCGGCCCGAATAGTCAATCGCAATTCAGACATCGAAAAAGGAAAAGCATGAACGCGACGCCCAAGAATCCGAATACGAGCACCGCGCTGGCGGGCATCAAGGTCCTCGACCTGACTCAGTACGAAGCTGGCACTTCGTGTACGCAGGCCCTGGCATGGCTGGGCGCGGACGTGGTGAAGGTCGAGCCGCAGGGCGGAGAGAATGGCCGCTTTGCATCGAGCAACACCGGCAGCGTCGATTCGTTTTACTTCATCATCATGAACGCCAACAAGCGCAGCCTCGTCTGCGACCTGAAGTCGGAGCGCGGCAAGGCGGTGATGAACAAGCTGGTCGCTGAAGCGGACATCATGATCGAGAACATGTCGCCCGGCGGCATCGAGAAAATGGGATTCGGCTGGGACGTGGTGCAAAAGATCAACCCGCGACTCATCTTCGCGCAGATCAAGGGCTTTGCGCCCGACGGTCCTTATGCAAAATATCTGAGCTTCGACATGATCGCGCAGGCGGTAGGCGGCGCGTTCGCCATCACCGGCGTCGAGGGTGGCCCGCCGCTGCGTCCCGGTCCGCACGTCGGCGATACCGGCGCGGGCATCCATTGCCTGGTCGGCATCCTCGCCGCACTGAACCAGCGCCATGCCACCGGGCTCGGGCAGCGCATCGAAGTGTCGATGCAGGACGCGGTGATCAACTTCAATCGCATTTGTTTCGCGGGCCAGCTGATGTTCGGCAAGCCGGTGGAGCGCACCGGCAACCAAAGCTCGATCGGCGCCACCGCGCCGAGCGAATTGTACGTCTGCAAACCGGGCGGACCCAACGACTATGTAATGGTTTACAACTCGCGCGCCGGCAACTGGCATTGGCAGCGCTTGCTGACGGTGATCGGCCGCGAGGATCTCAAGGACGATCCGCGTTTCGCCTCGCCGGCGATGCGCGTGAAGAATGCTGAGGTGGTCGACGGGTTGGTCTCGGAATGGTGCGCGCGTCATACGAAGATCGAGGCCATGGAAAAGCTGCAGAACGCCGGCGTCCCCGCCGGTGCGGTGCTCGATACCGCGGAACTCACGGCTGATCCCCACCTGCGCAAGCGCGGCATGTTTGCGCCGGTCAACCATCCGCAGCGCGGCGAAATCTGGATGCCGGGCTGGCCGGTGAAAATGTCGGCAAGCAACGTCGAAGTCAAATGCGCGCCGATGCTGGGTCACGACACGGCAGACGTCCTCGCCGAGTGGGCAGGCTTGAGCGCGGATGAAATCAAGGAGTATGTGAAAGAAACGCCGCTCAAGATCGCCGGCAAACATTAGGAATGAATTAATCATGGCAAACATTTCAGGCAATGAACTCGTCGCCGAAACCCTGCAACGCATCGGCATCAAGGATTTCTTTTTCATCATGGGCGGTCCAATCAACGGCGTTCTGACCCGCACGATGCAAAAAGGCATCCGCGGCATCGATGTGCGCCACGAACAGGCGGCGGCGATGAGCGCCCATGCCTATGCGCGCGTCACCAACAAGCCGGGGCTGTGCATGGGCGCCTCGGGTCCCGGCACCGTGAACCTGACGACCGGCCTTGCCAACGCGCTGATCGACTGCAGCCCGATCGTGGCGTTTGGCGGCTCGAGCCCGGTCAACGAGTACCTGACCGGCGCCTTCCAGGAAATCGATCAGGTCGCGGTGATGAAACCGGTTACCAAATGGGCGCAACGCGTCTATGAGACACGGCGCATTCCCGAGATGATCGATCTCGCGTTCCGCCAGTCGATTGCGGGCAAGCCGGGGCCGGTCTATCTCGACCTGCCGTCCGATGTCATCAACAACGAGATCGACGAAACACTGGTGAAATGGCCGGACCTTACGCGCACGCTCGCGCGCAATCGCCCGCAGGGCGATCCCGCGCTGATCCAGCAGGCGATCAAGCTGATCGAAAGCGCGCGCAAGCCTGTGGTGCTGTCAGGCAGCGGCGTCCTGTGGTCCGACGCCGTCGATGAGTTGCGCAAATGGGTGCTCGATACGGGCATGCCGATTTACACGACGCCGCAGGGGCGCGGCGTGTTGCCGGAAGACCATCCGAACGCGTTCCTGAACGCACGCTCGACGGCTTTGAAAGAAGCTGACCTGCTGCTGATCGTCGGCACGCGCTTGAACTACGTGTTCGGCCAGATCTCGCCGCCGCGGGTGTCGAAGGATGCCAAGGTGATCCGCATCGACATCGATCCCGCCGAGATCGGCGCCGGTTCCCGCGTCGACATCGGTATCGTCGGCGACGCGAAAGCGGTGATGCAGCAACTATTGGCCGCCGCGGGTTCGCGCATCAATGGCGGCGCGTTCGCGGACTGGCGCGGCAATCTCGCTGCGATCGAAGCGACCAAACGTCCCGAGGCAGAACAGGCGATGTCCACGGCCAACGTGCCGATCCATCCGCTGCGCCTGTGCAAGGAGGTCCGCGATTTCATCGATCGCGACGCCATCCTCGTAGTCGATGGGCAGGAAATTCTCAATTACGGCCGCCAATCGATACCGACGTTCAACCCGCGCCACCGCATCAACTCCGGCACGTTCGGCATCATGGGCGTGGGCATGCCGTTCGGCGTCGGCGCCAAGACGGCTTTTCCCGACAAGCAGGTCGTCGTGCTGCACGGCGACGGTTCGTTCGGCCTGAATGCGATGGAACTCGACACCGCCGCGCGCCACAAGTTGCCGATCCTGGTCATCATCAGCCTGAACGGCGGGTGGACCGCCGACCCGAAGCACGACAAACCGGGGCGGGACCTGGGTTATACGCGCTTCGATCTGATGGCGCAGGCGCTGGGCTGCCACGGCGAACAGGTCGAGAAACCGGAAGATATCGGGCCGGCGCTGGAGCGCGCGAAAGCGGCGCTCAAAAACGGCAAGCCCGCGCTCATCAACGTGGTGACGGACTTTGCCGCTCGCGCGGTGACCATAAGATTCACCAAGACTGCGACCTGACCGGATTGCGCATCAGCGGACTGCTGCGCCTGGCTCGCTAAGCTTTGGCGGCGACTCTCGCGAAAATGCGCTGCAGGCGCTGGCGGTCTGCGGCATCGGCCATTCCCGGTTCGGCGCACCACGCCAGCAGGCGCTCGGCCGGCGTGTTAGCGCCGGCGGTCGCTTCGTTCTTGAAGCGGTCGCGCAGTTGCTTGACCTGCAGCGCGAGGCGCTGCTGCTGCAATTCCGGCGGGCTGTCGAGGCCGAGCGCAAGCTCCAGCTCGAGCAATCGTTCGCGGCGTCCGTCGTTTCCACGTTCGATGCTTGCGCTGTATCCGGCAGCCTGCGCGGGATCGGCGAGGGCGCTCAACGCGCCATCGCGGCGCGCCAGCATTTTCTTCTCCCATGCGTCGGGCAGCGCAGCCAGTGCAGCCCATTTGTCCTGCCAAGCGGTACCTGAATCTGGCGCAGCGTTGCCCGCGCGCACGAGGCCGTCCAATTCTTCGCACACCTGCTCTTTCGCGGCGAGCGTCGTCCACACGGCCGCCTTCTGCGCGCGGGCGCGCTCCGCGAGCATCGCATCGACGGCGGTCTGCGCTTTTTTGAAGCGCGTTTCGATGCCGCGCAAAGCTGGATCGTGGCCGCCGCGCAGCTTGCGCCATTGCTCGGCCGCGGCGCGCGCTGCCTGGCGGATTTCCTGATCGCCTTTGCCGGTCGCCGCGGCGAGCGCCTCGAGCTGCACGCAGAGTTCTTCGAGTTCGCGCCGGCCCTGTTGTTTTATGTCCACCTGCTCTTTGCGTTTCGCATCGCGGGCCGCGAAGACGGCGTCGCAGGCGGCGCGGAATTGCTCCCATAGCGGACGCTCGTCGCGCTGCAGCAGCGAGATCGCTTTGGCCTGCTCCTGCCATTTGGCCTGCAGCGCCTTCACCTGCGTGAGCGTATCGCGCTCCATGGCCTTGGCGGCGAGACCCTTGGCTTCCTCGATCAGCGCAACACGCACGGCCTTGGCTTGCTCGCGCGCCGTCGACAACGCATCGCGCAACGGCGCGAGCGCTGCCTTTAGTTCAGAGTCGAGCTTCTTCCATGCCCGCGGTTCGACGCTGCCAAGCTCGCCTTCGCGCCATTTCTGCTCGGTTTCGCGCAGCCAGCGCTCGATCGCGCGCCAGTCGCGCCCCACGTCTGACTCGCCCAGCAGCGTTGGCGCGTGGGCTGCGGCTGCGGCGATGAATTCTTCGCGTTGCTTGCGGCCCTGTTTGCGCAATGCCGCCTGTTCCGCAAAATGGCGCGCGGCCGGCGCATACGCTTTTTCGCAGGCGCCGTCGAAGCGCTCCCATAAAGCTTTCGGCACGCCCGCATGCTGCTGGTCGAGCGCCTTCCATTCGTTGCGCAGCTTTTGCACTTCGGCGGCGCGTTGCGGCGCATCCAGCGTCTGCGCGGCGAGCGCCTCGGCGCGTTCGCATAACTGAACGCGCGCGTTTTGCTGGCCGAACGATTCCCAGCGCTCGAGCTCGACGAGCTGGTGCATGAGCCGGCCCAGCCGCTGCATCGTCGGCTTGGGCAGCAAGCCGGCAGCGAGCTTCAATTTTTTGACGTTGTCCGCGGCGGTGCGCGCGGTTTGCAATTGACCGGCGGCCAGCGCCTGCTCGGCGCCATGCAGCAGGTTATGGACCTGCTGGCGCACGGCTTGCGTCTGCTGGCGCGTGGTTTCCAGAAACGCGAGCCGTCGCTGCTCGACGATGATCAGCGCCGTCTCGAATCTCTGCGTGAGCGCCGGCGTGCGCAGCTTGCGGTCCAGCGCCTGCCAGCGCACCGGCAATTGCGCGTCATCAACCGTCGTGCCGGCGGCGAGCCGCTCGGCTTCGACGACGAGCGCCTCGACGCTCGCGGACGTCGTGAGGTCGCGTTCATATTCGGCGATACGATGATTCCGCAGCTTCGAGCTGTGCAAGCGCCGGCTGATTGTCGCGCGCGGCAGCCTCTGTTCGGAAAGCGGCGAGTTCTGCGCGCTGCCTCGTGATTTCATCCGCGGCCTCTGGCGGCGCCAGTTTGGCCACCCACTCGTGCAGTCCGCGTTCGAACTGCGTGCGCCCGCGCTGCTCGTCCTGCTCGCGGGCAAAGCGCGCCTGCACCGTTTCACGGGCTGCCTGATAGCTCGAGACGCGTGCCGGATCGCCGCTCATATCGAGCGCATGCCAGCGGCGGTCGAGCTCGACTACCGCGCTCACGATGGCACCGCTGCGCGTGGCGAGATCGGTCAGCTCGGCAAGTATCGCGTCGGCTTCGCTGGTTTGCGCAGCGCGGCTCGCCATCGAATCGAGCCGCTGCTGCGCGATGCGCGCGACGCCGCGATCCTTGCTTTTCGCCGCATCCGCGAGCTTGCGCAGACCGGCTGCGCTGGTAATACGCGTCGCCGCCGCCTTGCGCATTTCGGCATGACCCGCGGCGAGCGCCAGCTCGATCAGCAGATTGTCGTCATCGATTGCGGCGAGCACACCGGCGCGACGCTCCGCGTCATGCAGTGCATCCAGCGCATCGACGAGGCCTTCGGCAAGCGCCGCGCGCACTGCGTCATCGGTTTCCGTTTGCCAGGCGGCGGCGAGCTTGCGCGCGTCGGCGCACCTCCGCGCTGCGGCAATGCGCACTTCGGGTGCCGGATCGGCGGTCAGCAAATGGGCGACATCGGCGGAATCGGGCTGCAGCTCCGCCACGCCCAGCGCGCGCTGCGCAGGATCCGTATGCTGGTGCTGCGGCAGGCGTGAAAACAAATTATTGATCATCGGGTTGCCGGACTGGAATGTCAGTGCTTGATCTCGAGCAGTATCTTGCCGATATGCGCGCTCGTTTCCATGCGCGCGTGCGCTCCCTTGGCGTCCGCGAGCGGCATGACGGAATCGATCAGCGGCGTGACTTTCGTGCCCAGATGCGGCCACACGCGCTCCATGACCTGGCGTACGATTTCGATTTTTAGGGCGAGCGGTGACACGCGCAGTTGCGATCCCGTCACCACCGCGCGCTTCGCCATGATCGCGGGAACCGGCACGCTGAATTCGGTGCCGTCGCCGCCTGAGAGATGGACGAGCCGGCCGTCGATCGCGAGCGCTTCGATATTGCGCTTCGCGTATTTGCCGCCGACCATGTCGAGTATCACATCGGCGCCGTGCTTGTCCGTGGCCGTCTGGACGCCGGCCACGAAATCCTGATCGCGATAGTTTATGGCGGCGGCGGCGCCGAGCTTGCTGCAGACTTCGCATTTCGCCGCATTGCCCGCGGTCGCTACGACTTTGGCTTCGGCAAGCCGCGCGAGCTGGATTGCGATCGTGCCGACGCCGCTCGAGCCGCCGTGGACGAGGAGCCATTCGCCGGCTTTCAGCCGGCCGAGCATGAAGACGTTGAGCCACGCGGTGAACAGCGCTTCGGGCAGCGAGGCGGCGAGTTTCAGATCGAAGCGTTCCGGTATCGGCAGCGTAATTTCCTGCGCGGCAAGGCAGTACTGCGCGTAGCCGCCGCCGTTGACGAGCGCGCAAACGCGGTCCCCGGCTTTCCAGCGCGTGACGTTCGGGCCGACCGCCGCGATTTCACCAGCGACTTCGAGCCCCGGAATGTCCGTTGCACCGGGCGGACCGTAGCCTCTGATCCGTTGGCCGCAGTCGTGCCGGTTGATGCCGGCGTACGCGACTTTTATCAGCACTTGTCCCGCGGCAGGCTGCGGCACGGGCCGGGTGACCGGTTCGAGCACCTCGGGGCCGCCTGCGCGGGCGATGGTGATCGCGTTCATGGTACTGGGCAACATTTTTTTCTCCTGGCTCATCGGATCGCCCGCGGCGGGCGCCGTCGCGACGGCCGGTGCAGCGTGGGGGTGTCATTGTAACGTAGCAGGTCGACAAATCGATTGATATTTGCCAATGTTGGACTAAGTTAGGGTTGACATGTGGCGCGTACAAAATGTTCCTTCGAGATGGCGTTTAGTGTGACGCAGTTCACAATGCGCGCGCTCTGAGAAAAGTTTACACGTGTGTTAGCGCTAGATATGACTGCCGCGTTAACCTGGAGTCTCGACACAAATGAATCCGGCAACAGGGGCGTGCCACTATCGCGTTCGCGCCGCCGGCGCACGTGACTGCAAGGGGGCGCAGCGATTAATAAGTGGGAAGTGCACCAGACGGATGCGGACTTCTGGAGGTCTATTGCTCCAGTCGTTCGAGGTTATCAATCAGGCGGGCGCTGCCTTTAATTCTCCCGCGGCGTCCGCATGGAATTCTCCGCGCGCATGCCCGTTGAAGGCGCCCGTGCCGAGCCACGCAGCTGTAGCGCGATAGAGCAGGTGACGCGCGCGCTCAAATTGCATGAAATGCGATGCGCACGCGACTTTAATGAACATCTTGTGATCGTTTTTCAAACCGCGCCATGCTTCCAGACGCTTAGCGTAATTGTCGTATTCGCCGAGCAGCACCAGCGTGGGCGCTTGAATTCGCGCCAGATTTTCCCGCCAGCCGAAGTTCATTCGATTGGGTGCACGCATAATACCGCGCCCGTCGGAGCCCCAGGTTGCGCCAACCGGGTCAACCGCCATGAGTGCCTTCCACACTTCCTCGCAGATCATGGAGTCTTCGAGTTGTCCCTCGCAATGCACATGGTCCTGCCAGCGCCGATGCAGCAGAAATTCCCGGGTCTGCAGTATGAGGGGCGAACCGGCCTCGGGCATTCGAGCCGGCGGCTGCTCGTTAGGAAAATAGGGAGAGGGTCCGAACATTACCAATTTATCCACCAGCTCCGGATGCAGTGCGGCAAATCCTCCGGCCCGCGGCGTGCCGGTCGACCAGCCCACGAATGACACTCGCTCGCTATTGCGCAGCGTACGAATAAAGCGGACGACGGTCGCGAGCTCGTCCCATTCCGAGCGGCTCGACACAAGCTTGTGCGGATAACGCGGCGGCGCCGGCGCGTCAAGCACATGCGGTATGAGCTCCGGCTGGAATTCTCGGTCGACGTTGCACGGATCGTCCATTAACGGTTGGGGTGACGGTGCGTAACCCGTGTGTGAGAGCGCAAACACGTCGAAGCCCGTGCGAGCGAGCGCCGCCATAAAACTGTAATCCTTATACCGCAGATCGTACGCCACAACCGAAGTCGCGAATCCGCCGTGAACCATAATTACGACCGGCGGTGCTTGCTGACGCAACGTCGAGGCCAGCGCGATTTCGCGCACGAACAGTCCGACCGTCTGGCCCGCCGTCGCGGGAACAGTGGATACATGGGTGACGAAACGATCTGTGGTGACGAGCGTGTCGGGGGCGGCGCTTGCCTGCATGCGGCTACTCTTAGAAATCTTCGACGTGTGCTAGTCTAACGTGAAAACGCACTATGAATTTCAACCGGAGGGTCGGTGAGTCAGTCGTCGCCAGTGCTTGGCTGGAAGCGCGGGATCCATGGTATGGCCGTTGCTCTCGCATGCGCGGGTCTGTGCGCGACAGCTGGCGCGCAAAGTTTTCCGAGCAAGCCAATTCGCCTTATTGTTCCCGTTCCGCCCGGCGGCGGCGCCGATTTCGTTGCGCGTAGTTATGCAGCTCACTTGAGCAAATCGCTCGGCCAGCAGATCGTAGTTGATAATCGAGGTGGCGCCGCTGGCATTATCGCGATGGACGCGGTTGCGAAAGCGCCGGCCGACGGGTATACGCTGATCCAGACCAATATCTCCACCATTTCGATCAACCCTTTCATTTATGACAGACTGCCATACGACGCGCAGCGCGATTTCGCTCCGGTCTCGATCACCACGCTTAACCCATTACTGCTCGTCATTCATCCGGGCGTAGCGGCGCGCTCCGTGAAGGAATTGATCGCGCTTGCCAAGGCACGGCCGGGGCAACTCGCATATGGTTCGCTTGGCAGCGGCAGCATTCAGCATCTGGCCGGACATATGTTCGGCAAAGAAGCGGGCATTGCGCTCGTGCACGTTCCTTATAAAGGGGCTGCGCCGGTGACGGTTGATCTGCTCGCCGCGCAAGTGCAGATGGCTTTCAGCGGCGTTGGAACAGTTGCCGCCCATGTGAAATCCGGAAGGGTGATTGCGTTGGCGATCACGAGCGCGCGACGCATGGATTATTTCAGCGACGTGCCGACTTTTCAGGAATCGGGTATGACGACGATGAGCGTCTCGTTGTGGAACGGCATATTGGCACCCGCGCGCACGCCCGCGTCAATTATCCAGCGGCTGAACGCGGAAATCCGCAATGCCGCAGCGGCGCCAGAGTTGAACCGGGTGCTGGGCACGCAAGGGACCAGTGCGGTGAGCAATACGCCCGATGAGTTTGCCGCGTTCATTAAAGCCGAGCGGGAGCGTTACGCGGTCATCGTCAAGGATTCCGGGGCCCGCGCAGATTAGTGGGTTAAACTTTTATATGAACGAGGGAACTGTAATTGACAATACGCACGCGACCCGCAGCCGCGCGATCGCCGCGTACGCAGCGGGGGCGCTGACGCGCGAATATCCGCCGGCCGTGATGCGCGCCGCGATCGTGGCGCTGGTCGACTATATAGGCGTCGCCATTGGTGCGGTCGACGAGGCGCCCGTGGGACCCGTGCGCGCAGTAGCCGAGGATTGGGCGGCGCGCGGAAAAGCGCGAATATTTCTGGGCCCGCTGACGACCCCGGCGCTCGCCGCGCTCGTCAATGCGACGATGGCGCATGCTATGGATTACGACGATGCGCACCAGATGGGTGCAGGGCATATCAGCTGCCCGTGCTGGTCGGCGGCGTTCGCAGTCGCGAATGAGCTCGGGTCCAGCGAAAAAGATACGCTCGCCGCGTTCATCACCGGGTTCGAAGTGATGGCACGACTCGGCGGCGGCAGCTCGACCGGTGTCGGGCGCAACCTGCATCGCCGCGGTTTTCATCCGACGTCTATCCTGGGCCGCATCGGCGCCGCCGTCGTGGCGGGTGTGCTGATGAAGCTGGACGAAAAAAAAATCGAATACGCGCTCGGCGCCGCCGCGACGACCGCCGGCGGCCTGATCGGTTCGTTCGGCACGCACGCGAAGCCGTTTCATGGCGGCAAGGCGGCGATGGACGGCATACTCGCGGCCCAGCTCGCCGCGCATGGCTTCGAATCGGCGACCCACCTGCTCGAACTGGAGAAGGGCCTGCTCGACTCTATCATCCAGGACCGCAAGGTCGACGTGCCGCCGCTCGACTTCGGCGCGCGCTGGGAAATATTGCGCAACGGGTTTAAACCCTACGCAAGCTGCCGCGCGACCCACGCATCGATCCAGGCTGCGCGAAAACTGGCGTCGCTGATTGGCGACAAAAAAATCGCACGCGTCGCTGCGAAAATCCATCCGAATGCAATGGTCGCAGCCGGCAAATTGAATCCGCGCACGCCGCTCGAATGCAAATTCAGTATTTCTTTTTGTATTGCGCTCGGGTTGCGCGATTACCGTGTCGTGGCGACCGATTTCACCGACGCGACGTTTGCCGATCGCGCGGTTACTGAGCTGCTGCCGCGCATCGAGCTCGAAGTCGTGCAGGATCAGCCGCAATACGAGGCGCACATGGATGTTTATCTCGAAGACGGCACGCACTTGCACGAGGACACCGCGATCGTGCTCGGCCACGCGGACAACCCGATGAGCGAAGCGGACTTCCGCGGAAAATTCGAAGGCCTCGTGGTGCCGGTGCTGGGGCGCGACGCGACCGCGCAGCTCTATACGCTGCTGAACGAATTCGAGCGCCCGGGAAATTTCACCCGAGTCATGGCGCTGCTCGCGCACGATCCGCGCCGGAAAAATTGAGCCGATGAAATCCTGGACGTCGATGGTCGTGAGAGGCGGAGTCGTCGCAATCGCACTGGCGCTTGCACACGGCGCAGCCAACGCGCAGGCATATCCGGTCAAGCCTATACGCATGATCACTCCGTACGCGCCCGGCGGCGGCAGCGACACGCTCGCGCGCATTCTCGGCCAGAAGCTGCTCGACGCCTGGGGCCAGCCGGTGGTGGTCGACAACCGGCCGGGCGGCGGCGGCATCATAGGCGCGGAAACCGTCGCGCGCGCAGCGCCCGATGGTTACACCTATCTGGTCACGCCCAGCGCCGTTCTCACCATCAATCCGCACCTCTATTCGAAATTACGCTACGACCCGTTCAAGGACTTCGCGCCGGTCAGTATGGCGACTAATTCTCCGTACTATCTCGTGGTGCATCCGAAAATTCCGGTCGCCACCGTCAAGGAACTGATTGCGTACGCAAAAGCGAACCCGGGTAAACTGAACTACAGCTCGTCGGGCAGCGGCTCCTCGACCCATCTCGCCGGCGTCTTGTTTGGCAACATGGCAGGGGTGGATATCGTGCATATTCCATATAAAGGCGCGGCGCCGGCCATCGTCGATCTGCTTGCAGGCAACGTGCAGCTGCGCTTCGGCAGCGTGGTGCCCGTATTGCCGCATGTGAGGAGCGGCCGTTTGCGCGGCATCGCGATCAGCAGCGCCAGGCGTTACGCGCCGCTGCCCGATGTGCCGACGATCGCGGAATCCGGTCTGCCTGGCTACAAAGTCGAATCGTTCTACGCGGTGGTCGCGCCGGCCGGTACGCCGCGGGCGATCATCGCCAAGTTGAATGCCGAGATGGTGCGCAGCCTGAAGACTCCCGAGGTTGCCGCGCACATGGCAGCGGACGGAGCCGAGGTCATAGCGTCATCGCCGGAAGAACTCGCAAAGTCATTGCGCGAAGACTATGAGCGCTGGGCGAAGCCCGTCAAGGACTCGGGCGCGCGCGTCGATTGAAACTGTTAAAACGGGAAAATCAAAATGCAAAAGCAAAAACGAATTGTGATGGTGGGCACGGGCGCGCTTGGCGGCTATATCGGCGGCAATCTCGCGCAGCAGGGTTTCGACGTGACGTTCGTCGACATGTGGCAGGAGAACCTCGATGCGATACGCACGCGCGGGCTCGAGCTCGACGGCGTCACGGCCGAAGAAAAATTCACGGTCAAGACCGACAAGACGATCCATCTCGACAATCTGCGGGAGCTCGGCAAGGGCAAACCGGTCGACATCGCGTTCGTCTCGGTCAAATCGTACGACACCGAGCGCGTGACCAAGGCGATCAAGCCGTTTCTCGCGCCGGACGGCTACGTGGTTTCCCTGCAGAACTGCATCAACGAAGACACGATTGCGGCCATTGTCGGCGCCGACAAAACCCTCGGCGTCATCGCGTCGATCATTTCGGTCGAGCTCTATGAGGCGGGGAAGATACGCCGCATGGCGGCCAAAGGCGGCGACAAGCACACGGTGTTTCGCATCGGGGAGATGAGCGGCAACGTGACCGACCGCGTGAATGAGCTCATCGCGATGTTTTCCCTGATCGACAGCACCAAGGCGACGACCAACCTGCTCGGCGAGCGCTGGTCGAAGCTGATCCAGAACAGCATGCGCAATGGTGTAGCCGCCGTGACCGGACTCACGAGCGGCGAGTGCGACACCAACGAATCGCCGCGCCGCTTTGCGATCAAGCTCGGCGGTGAGGGCGTGCAGGTCGCGAACAAGCTGGGGGTCAAGCTCGTCGGGCTCGGCGGCATGCAGCCTGAGCAACTCGCGAAAGCGAGCGCGGGCGATGCAGCCGCCATGTCGGAGGTCGAAAAGATCATGATTGCACGCAACGCATCGAATCCGCGCGCCGGTATACAGCGGCCGTCGATGGCACAGGACATGAAGAAGGGGCGCCGTACCGAAATCGAATTTATGAATGGCTACATCGCCGCCAAGGGCAAGGAAGTCGGCATTCCGACGCCGAACAACGCGAAGCTGGTTGACCTCGTGCTGCGCGTGCAGCGCGGCGAGTTAAAGTCGTCCGCGCATATTCTGGACTAGGGCCGTCTAGCGCGGCACTTCAGGCCCGACCGTCAGGCGGCGCATCTCGCGCCGGTAGCCGTGATAATCGTTGATCGCATTGTGCAGCGTGCAGCGGTTGTCCCACACCGTGAGCTGCCCCGGTTCCCAACTCACTCGGCACGTGAATTGCGGCTCGACGCAGTGACTGTCGAGCATCTGGATGATCGGCCGGCTTTCCTGCTCGGTCATGCCGTCGAAACGCAGCGTATGCAGGGCGCTCAGGTAGAGCGCTTTCTTGCCGGTCTCGGGATGCGTGCGCACGACCGGATGGCGCGCCTCGTATTTGTCAGCCTCTTCCGATTTTTGCACGGTCATGTGGGCGATGCGCGCATGATGCGCGGCGCGGTCGCCGCCTTTCTTGTGCTTGAGCCCGCCGCTGAACACACCGATGATGCCTTTCAACATCGCCTTCATGCCGTCGGAGAGCTCGTCGTAGGCGGCGCGCGTGTTCGCATATAACGTATCGCCGCCCTTCGGCGGGGTTTCCACGGCGTAGAGCAGCGTCGCGCGCGGCGGCTCTTTGAGGTACGACGTGTCGGTATGCCAGTCGGCGCCGAAATTTTCGCGCTCTTCGGGCTCCTTGACCATGCGCGTCATTTCGGGAAAGCCCTCCATGCCCTTGGCGAACGGATAGAAGCACGGTTCGCCGAAGAAGCGGCCCACCTCATACTGGTCCGCCGGTGCAAGGTCCTGGCCGCGAACCGCAATGACGTGATACTCGAGAAACGCGCGATGCAGCTCTTCCCACATCGCCTTGTTCGCGCGGTCTTTCAAATCCACGCCGGTAATCACGGCGCCGAGCGTGCCGCTCAACGGGCGCACTTCCATGGTTTTATAGCCGGCGCCGGTGGCGGGCGAGAGTTTTTGCAATGCGGACATGTCGGTCTCCTGCCGGATTGGTGCGAGCCCGTCGTCAAGCGCGCTTCCGAACGTGCGGGCGGCGGTCTCGCGATGCTCGATTGAATCTCACGGTTTACGCTCAGCATCATAAACGATGTCATTTGCGTTGATAAGCGCGGGTTTCACGCGTCCCCGAGCGCCTGCGGGCTGGCAAGCTGAACCCACGCGGATTACCATCGCGGAACGATTCAGCCGGGAGTAGCGGGCTATGCAGCGCATAGGAGTGGTAGGTCTTGGCCTCATGGGCAGTGCGATCGTGCAACGCCTGCGCGCGGCCGGCTTCGAAGTGACAGGATACGACGTCGACGCGGACAAGCGGGCGCGCCTGGCGCAGTTGGGCGCCGCGCCGGCCGATTCGCTCGCTGCGCTCCGTGAGCAATGCACGACGATCATGCTCGCGGTTTTCAATACCGATCAGGTCGAGGCCGTGATCGAGGGCCCGGACGGGTTGCTCAGTTCGCAGGCGCCGGCAAAATCGCGGCCGATTTTTATCTGCACCAGCACGTGCGATCCGGACCGCATCGCGCAGCTCGCGGCGCGCATCGACTCGCGCGCCGACTATATCGAGATGCCGGTGTCCGGCACGAGCGCGCAGGTCGCGGCCGGCGATGGAGTGGGCCTGGTGGGCGGCGCCCGGTCGGCGGTCGAGGCGGCGACGCCGGTGCTGGAGGCGATATGCCCGAACCGCCAGCTACCTGGGCGCGGTCGGCAACGGCGGCAAAGCCAAGCTCGCGGTCAATCTCGTGCTCGGGCTTAACCGCGGCGCGATCGCGGAGGGCCTGGTGTTCGCCGAAAAAATGGGCCTCGAGCCGGTGGCCTTTCTCGATGTGCTGCGCAATTCCGCGGCGTACTCGCAAGTCATGGACACGAAGGGCCCGTTGATGGCGCGGCGCGAATTTCTGACTCCGGTAAGCCGCGTCGACCAGAGCTACAAGGACTTTTCGCTGATGCTCGACTATTCGGCGACATTGGGCCAGCAACTGCCTTTCGCGCAGGTGTATGCGGAACTGCTGCACGACTGCATCGAGCAGGGCGAGGCGCAATGGGACAATGCCGCGATCCTGGCGGCGATCGCGCGCCGCGGCGACGGGTGAGCGCGCGATGTTCGCGTGACAAATAGAACGATTGCAGGCCGAGGAGAGCGGATGAGATCGCGAGAGTGGACGGGCTGGCTGGAGGTGCGCGCGTTGGCCGCGCTCGCGCTGATGTGCTGCGCGAGCGGCGCCGCAGCACAGGCTTATCCGGCGCGGCCCGTGCGTATCGTGGTGCCGTTCCCGGCCGGCGGCGGTGCGGATTTCATGGCGCGTGTCGTCGGGCAGAAACTCGGCGACGCGCTGGGCCAGACCTTCGTCGTCGACAATCGCGCGGGTGCTGCGGGCGTCATCGGCACCGACATGGTGGCGAAAAGCGCTGCCGACGGCTACACGCTGTTGCTCGGCACGACCGGCACGCATGCGACGAATCCCGCCGTGCTCGCAAACCTTCCCTACGATCCCGCCAGAGATTTCGCGGCCATATCCATTTTCTCCAACGCGCCGTTCGTGCTGTGCGTGCATCCGTCGCTGCCGGTAAAAAATGTGCGCGAGCTGGTCGCGTTCGCGAAAAAACACCCGGGCGAGCTGACTTACGGCTCGTCAGGCGTCGGCAGCTCGACGCATCTCGGTTTCGAATTATTCGCGTTGAACGCGGGAATAAAAATCCGCCACATTCCGTATAAAGGCCTGCCTCTAGCCATGATCGACCTGGTGGCCGGCAATACTTCGCTGGTATTCGACTCGATTCCGAGCGCGGCGCCGCACATCAAATCAGGGCGCGTGCGCGTCCTCGCGATCGGCAGCCCGCAACGTTCGCCATCGCTGCCCGACGTGCCGACCGTCGCCGAATCCGGTTTACCCGGTTACGAAATGGGCTCGTGGTACGGTTTGTTCGCGCCGGCGGCAACGCCTAAAGAAATCGTGCAGCGTTTGGCGGCGGAAACCGTCAAAGCGAGCACTTCGGCCGACATGCGGGCGCGGTTTGCCGGCGCCGGCACCGATCCGCTGGGCTTGTCGGCCGAGGAATCGGCGGCGCTGCTCGCGCGCGAAATCGAGCGCTGGTCGAAAGTCGCGAGGCAGGCGCAAATCAAGGCCGAATAGTCCAAATGACGCACGCACTATGACAGCCCGCGGCGGAAATTGCGGTAAGATATTTGCCAGGTATTCGTAACGGCACCCAAAGGAGTCAGCAATGGCAATCAGCGGCTTTCAGCACGTCAACATACGCTGCGCGGAGAGCGATCTGCCCGCGATCGAAAAATTTTACGGCGAAGTGCTCGGCCTGACGGCCGGACCGCGCCCCAACTTTCCGTTCAACGGGCTGTGGCTATACGACGGCGACGATCCGATCGTGCACGTGAGCGGACGTTTTCCGGCGGGCTCGATCGTGGTCGACAAGCACAACGGCAGCGTCGACCACATTGCGTTCAGGGCGACCGGCGCGGTCGAGTTTCGCAAGCGGCTCAAAAAAGTCGGCGTGTATTTCGAAGAGCAGAACATTCCGAAAGCCGGCTACCAGGTATTTCTGCACGACCCGGTCGGCACCAAGCTCGAGTTCAACTTCCCCGCGACCGAAACGCCGCCCGAGCTGCCGTCCGGCACCAGCGCCAAAATGCAGGTGCACGAAGTCTGATGCCGCATTCGGTCTGATGTAATCTGCCGGCGCCGTCGAGGCGCCGGTTATTCCGTCGCGCTGATCTTGCTGTCCCGCACGACCTTGCCCCACAGTGCCATTTCCTGCGCGATGTAGTTCCTGAACTCGGCGGGTGACGACGCGTGTACGGTCGCGCCGAGTTGCTCGAGCCGGTTGCGCGCTTCGGGCTGGCCGAGCGCAGCGCTCAAGCCCGCATGCAGTTTTTGCAGGATAGGCGCCGGCACGCCGGCCGGGGCGACGATGCCCCACCACGATCGCACCTCGTAACCCGGAAATCCCTGTTCGGCGACTGTCGGTATCTCGGGCAATTGCGCCATCCGCGCGGCTGAAGTCACCGCGAGCGCGCGCACGCGCTGTCCTTTCACGAACGGCGACACGAACAGGAACGTTCCCATCTGCATGGTGATCTGGCCGCCGATCACGTCGGTCATCGCCTGCGCCGGGCCGCGATAAGGAACCTGCGTAATGCGGAAACCCGCGCGCTGTTCGAGCAGCGCCATGGCGAGATGCCCGCGGCTGCCCACGCCGCTCGACCCGAGCGTCAACTCGCCGGGTTTCGCTTTGGCGGCCGCGATCAAATCGTTGAGCGACTTGTACGGCGCGGTGGGTGCAACGGCGAGCGCGTACGGCGAGCTCGCGAACAGCATGACCGGCGTGAATGCCTTGACCGTATCGTACGGAATGTTTTTCTGCAGGCTCGGGTTGGTCGCGTGCGAATCGAACACGACGAGAAAACTGTAGCCATCGGGCACAGTTGCCGCCGCCAGCGCGGTGCCCGCCACCCCGTTGCCGCCGCTGCGATTGTCGATAATGATCTGCTGGCCGAGAATTGCGGTCAGTCGCTCGGCGACGATGCGCGCGACCTGGTCGGACGAGCCCCCGACCGGAAATGCGGTAATGAAGCGCACTGGCTTGGTCGGCCACTGCGGGGAATTCTGCGCGCTTGCTGCGTGCGAACACAGCATGCACAACAGCGCAGCCGGCCAAAGTCGGTTCATCATCATTTCATTCGCTCGCGGTAATGTTGCTCTCGCGCACGACCTTGCCCCAGAAATCCATTTCGGCAGCGATGAAGCGCGTGAATTGTTCGGCGTTCGACGCGCGTTCGGTGAGCCCGACTTGCGCGAGACGCTCGCGCATGACCGGGCTCGCGTAGACCTCGCGCAATTTTGCATTCAACTGCTGGAGCACCGGTTTCGGCACGCCGGCCGGCGCGAGCATGCCCCACCACGAGTTGACGTCATAGCCTGGATAGCCCTGCTCGGCGACCGTCGGCACGTCAGGCAGTTGCTCGACGCGGTTCGCGACTGTCACGGCGAGCGCGCGCAGGCGCTGCGCCTTCACGAACGGCGCGACGAAAAAGACCGTGCCCATCTGCATTGTGATCTGCCGCCCGAGCAAGTCGGTAGTGATAAGGGACGTGCCACGGTAGGGCACCTGCGTGACCTTGAAGCCCGCGCGCCGCTCGAGCGACGCGACGGCAAGATGTCCGCGGCTGCCGATGCCGCCGGAACCGAGAATCAGTTCGCCGGGTTTTGCTTTAGCGGCCGCAATCAGGTCGGCGAGATTCTGGTAGGGCGCCGCCGCGTGGACGACGAGCGCCATCGGCGACGACGCGATCAGCGTGATCGGCGTGAAATCCTTTACCGTGTTGTACGGCAGGTTCTTCTGCAGGCTCGGATTGGTCGCGTGGCTGTCGAACACGACGAGATAGTTATAGCCGTCGGGCGACGACTTGGCGGCGAGCGCGGTGCCGAGCACGCCGTTGCCGCCGCCGCGATTGTCGATGATGATCTGCTGGCCCAGAGTCGCCGACAGGCGCTCGCCGAGTATGCGCGCAACCTGGTCGGTCGAGCCGCCGGCGGCGAACGGCACGATGAAGCGCAGCGGCTTCGTCGGCCAGTCCTGCGCTGCGCAGATAACTGGCGACGTCAGCGCGCACGCAGCGAGCACGCATGTAAGTCTTATTCGCATTGTCTCCTCCGGCCGCGCACTCGCGTATCGATGTGCGGTTACAATATAGTTTATCCGATTTGGTTTGCCCGGGACGCGCCCAGACAAGAAGTCAAGAGCGCGGCGTGTCCATTTCACGTGGAAGAGCAATGAGCACTGAACGTCACCGCATTGCCGTCGACATCGGCGGCACCTTCACCGATCTTGTCATCCTGAACGAAGACACCGGCCGTATTCAGACGCTGAAAGTAACTTCGACGCCGCGCGATCCTTCCGAAGCCGTGCTGGTCGGCGTGCGCCGTGCGCATACCGAATTGGGACTCGACCTCGCGAGCGTCAGCCAGTTCACGCATGCGAGCACCGTCGCATCGAACACCGTATTGCAGGGCGCCGGCGCGCGCACGGCGTTGCTCGTGACCGAAGGCTTTCGCGACCTGCTGGAAATCCAGCGCCACAAGCGCTACAGCCTCTTCGATCAGTCGTACAAGAAAATCGCGCCGCTGGTGCCGCGCCGCCTGTCGTTCGGCATACCGGAGCGCATGGATGCGGCCGGCGCGGTCGTGAAGCCGCTGGACGAAGAGGCGTTGAGAGTTGCGCTGAAAACGCTGGCCGGCGAAGACATCGAAGCGCTCGCGATCTGTTTTCTGTTCTCGTTCCGCAACGCGAGCCATGAAAAGCGCGCGGGCGAAATTGCGCGCGCGATGCTGCCCGGCTGCTTCATCACCCTATCGAGCGAGATTTATCCGCAGTACCGCGAATACGAGCGCACCAGCACGACGGTGGTCAACGCGTGTCTCGGCCCGCGCGTGTCGACCTACCTCGAGCGCATGAGCGGTGCGCTCACCGCAGCGGGCATCAAGGTGCCTTTGCACATGATGCAGTCCAACGGCGGCATCATCTCGTGGGCGGAGGCGACCAAGATGCCGTGCCGCATAGTCGAGTCGGGGCCGGCGGCGGGCGTCATCGCGGCCGCGCACTTCGGCGGGCTCGCCGGCCGCAAGAATCTCATTTCGTTCGACATGGGCGGCACCACCGCCAAGGCGGGCTTGATCGAAAACGGGGAAGTGCGCCAGTCGCCGGGCCAGGAACTCGGCGCGGGCATCAACATTTCGCGCATTCTCCAGGGCGGCGGCTATTACGTGGGTGCGGCGACCGTCGATCTGGCGGAAGTCGGCGCGGGCGGCGGCTCAATCGCGTGGCTCGACAGCGGCGGTATTCTGAAGGTCGGCCCGCACAGCGCAGGCGCCGATCCGGGGCCGATCGCGTACGGACTGGGCGGCGACCGCGTGACGGTGTCCGACGCGAACTTTCTGCTCGGCCGCATACCTGCCGAATATTTCCTCGGCGGCGAAATGAAGCTCGATCTCGAGCGCGCGCGCCGCATCGTGCAGGAGCAGCTGGCGAAACCCCTCAACATCACGGTCGAGGAAGCGTGCGCCGCCGTCGTCGAAGTCGCCAATGCGAACATGTTGAAGATGCTGCGCATCGTGACGGTCGAAAAAGGCTGCGATCCCGCGGATTTCACCATTGTCGCGTTCGGCGGCAACGGCGCGGTGCACGGCATCGAGCTCGCGGCCGATCTCGGCGTGCGTGAAGTGATCGTGCCGCCCGCGCCTGGCCTGTTGTCGGCGCAAGGCCTGCTCGTCGCGGATATTCGCTACGACTTTCGTCAAACGCACGTCGAGGCGGTGCTCGGCGGCGACATCGGATCGGTCGAGCGCGTGTTCGTCGAGCTCGAACGCCGCGGGCGCGAAGCGCTGCAGCTTTACGGGCTCGCCGACAGCGGCATTACATTTCAGCGCTCGGCCGACATGCGCTACCGCCGCCAGGCGTACGAAATCAACATGCGGCTGCCCGATCGTGCGCTGACCGCCGCCGACCAGCCCGAAATCGCTGAGGCGTTCCACCAATTGCACGAGCGCATGTACGGGCGGCGCGATACGGCCGGCCTCATCCAGTTCGTCACGTTATCGGTGACTGCGGTGGGCAATACGCGGCGGCTCGAACACAAACCGCTCGCGCAGGGCGACGGCACCGCGAAAAAAGCGCGCAAGCCCGCGCACAAGGTCTATTTCCGCGACCATGGCATGATCGACTGCGCATGCTACGACCGCACCTTGCTGCTTGCCGAAGACACGGTGGCCGGTCCGGCCCTGATCGAAGCCGCCGATTCGACCACGGTCGTGCCGCCGGGATGGACGGTGCGTTGCGACCGCATCGGCAATCTGATGATCACGCGTAAAGGTGAATGAGATGAACGCTCCGCACCCAGTATCCTTCGATGCCTACCGGCTGGAAATTCTTTCCAACGCGCTGAACGCGATAACCGAGGAAATCCAGCTCACGTTGCTGCGCTCCGCCTATTCGCAGGTCGTGAAAGAGGCGCAGGACGCGTCGTGCGCGATCTTCACCGCCGGCGGGCGCATCGTCGCGCAGCCTGTCGTCGTGCCTGGTCACCTGGGCTCGATGCGCTTCATGCTGCAGGAAGTGCTCAAGGAATTTCCGCCGGCGACCATGCGCGCCGGCGACGTCTATATCATCAACGATCCGTATCGCGGCGGCAGTCACCTGCCCGACATCGCGGTGTTCCGCCCGATCTTTCACGACAACCGGCTGATCGTATTCGCGGGCTGCATCATTCACTACACGGACGTCGGCGGCATGGTGGCCGGCAGCAATCCGATGACTGCCACCGAGCTCTACCAGGAAGGGCTCGTGATACCGCCGGTCAAGCTGGTCGACGCCGGCGTTGAAAACAAGACGCTGATCGACATGATCTGCGCGAACGTGCGCGGCCCCGAAATTTTTATGGGCGACATGCGCGCGCAGCAAGGCGCATTGCTCAAAGGCGAACAGCGGCTGCGCGACGTGCTTGTGCGCTACGGTTTCGATGGCGTTAGTCAGGCGATGGAGCTCTTGATCGATCACGCGGAGAAGAAGGCGCGTGCCGCGATCAGGGACATTCCGAACGGCGTGTTCGAATTCACCGATTACATGGATCACGACGGCGTCGACCTCACGAAGCCGATCAAGATTCACGTGAAGCTCGAAGTGCGCGACGACAGCATGCATTTCGATTTCACCGGCACCGACGCGCAGGTGAGAGGGCCGCTCAACTCGCCGCTGTCGAAGGCGTGGACCACCGTGTTTTACTGCGTGCGCTGCGTGCTGCCCGACGATATTCCGTTCAACGATGGATTGACGCGCGTGGTCGAGGTTTACGTCCCCGAAGGCACGCTGCTCAATCCGCGGCATCCGGCGCCCGTCAATGCGCGTTCGGTCACGGTGAACCGCGTGGCCGACACCGTGATGGGCGCGCTGGCGCTTGCGGTGCCGGCGAAGGTCGGCGCGCAGTGCTGCGGCGTGCCGGTCGGCGTGTCGTTCGGCGGCATGGACCCGCGCACCGGGCGCAACTTCGTGTTTTACGAAAGCTACAACGGCGGCATGGGCGGCAGCCTGACGGCCGACGGCGCCGACGCGGTCAGCACCGGCACTTCCAATGCGATGAACATTCCGGTCGAGTCGATCGAGATGGATTACCCCGTGCGCGTGTCGCGCTATGAGCTCGTGCCCGATTCCGGCGGCAGCGGCAAATTCCGCGGCGGGCTCGGCATCCTGCGCGAATACGAAATGCTTGCCGAAACCGCGTCGGTCAACGTGCGCGGCGACCGCGCGGCATTCGCGCCGCGCGGCTTATACGACGGCGGCAACGGCAGTTTCAGCACGTTCTATCTCGAAGAAGACGGCGGCACGCGCAAAAAAATTCCGAGCAAATTCAGCGGCCGTATCCAGCGTGGCCAGCACCTCACCATCATGACGCCGGGCGGCGGCGGCTTTGGCAAGCCTGGCGAGCGCGACTTGGACTCCCTGATCGGCGATTTCGTGGACGGCAAGATATCCGCCGCCAAAATCAAGGCCGACTACGGCATCGACATCGCGCAAGCGGCGGCCGCCGCAGTGCGTCCCGATCGCCGGTAAATCCTGCACGACCAGCGCGTCTGAATCGGTCATGCGGCATTGCCGCATTGCCAGCGCGCGGCTATCGGCCTAGACTTATTCCTGCCCACTCAAGGAGGAGGTCTCTCATGCACGCACATAACAAGATCCGTAACCTGCATTACCTGCCGCTCGCATTGGCGTTGGCGGCAGCGCCGGCGGCAGCCGAAACCGCGCGCGTGTACGTGACGAACGCCGCCGGCGACAACATTCACGTCATCGATCCCGCGACGAACAAGGTCGTCCAGGTGATCAAGGGCATCGAGGCGGCGCACGGCGTGGGCTTCTCGCCTGACGGCAAATGGGTGTACGTCAGCAACGAAGCGGAAGCCACGCTCGATGTCGTCGATCAAAAATCCGGCAAGATCGTCAAGCATATTCCGCTGAGCGGCCGCCCCAACAACATCGCCGTCACGCCGGACGGCAAGCGCATCGTCGTCGCGATCACCGAACCGGGGACGCTCGATATTATCGATACGGCGGCGCAGAAATTGAGCAAGACGATCCCGATGACCGGGCGCCTGCACAACACTTACGTGACGCCTGACGGCAAGTACGCGGTATCGGGCTCGGTGCGCAAGAAATTCCTGAACGTGGTCGATCTGACGACCGATAAAACCGCGTGGGAGATCGAGTTTGACGGCGGCGTGCGCCCGATGGCGATCGAGAAAGCGGCCGACGGCTCGACGAGCCGGATATTCGTGCAGCTTTCCAACCTGCATGGCTTCGCCGTCGTTGACTTCAATGCGCGCAAGGAAGTGGCCCGCGTCAAATTCCCCGACGAGCCCAAGGGCTACGGCGCGATCGAAGGCCGCCTGGGTGCCGGCGTGCCGTCACATGGCATCGGCATCGCGCCCGACGGCAAGTCGCTTTGGGCGAACAGTCATATCGCCAACGGCGTGTTCGCCTATTCGCTGCCCGACCTGAAGCCGCTCGGATTTGCCGCGCTGCCGGACTTGAAACTGGCGGGGCGCGAGCCGATCGGCGCGATCCCGGACTGGGTGACTTTCTCGCCGGACAGCAAAACGATATATGTCGGCAACTCGACTTTCAATTCGGTGTCCGCGATCGACATGAAAACCATGAAGGTCGTCGCGCAGATCCCGGTCGGGCAGGTGCCCAAGCGGATGAACACGCTGGTCATGCGCTGACGCAGTAAGTAACACAATAAAACGGCGGCGACCCGCGGGTCGCCGCCGTTTGTTTTTGCGCCTGTCAATTACTTGACCGGCGCTTTTTTCCCGTTCACCCATTCGGCCAGGACTTTCCAGTCCGGGTCGTTCTTGCTCTCGAACTGGCGGCCGCCCGAATGATAAGGATTGCCGCCTTCCTGCGGCGCCAGCGGCTGCAGCAACAAGCGGCTCTTGGAAATGTCGCCGGGCACTACGAGGCTCGCCGCGGATTCGAAGTTTTTGCGCGACTGCTCGTCGGTATAGGCCTTCGCGCCATGCGCCATATGCTGAAGCTTGAATGCATTGGTGCTTTCGGAATGGCAGACGTAGCAGCGCACGTGGTCGGGGCGCTTCTTCAGAAAAATCGGCTCGACGCTGGCTTTGTAAAACCCATAATCGAGCGACGAATCCGCGGCGACAACGGGCGCGGCATGCAAAGCAACGGCGACAGTTACGGCGATAATGGAACGGCGCATCATCGTAGTGCTCCTCCAGTAGTGCTGAAGTTTTGTGCCCGGTGAAATTGTTTTCTTATGCGGTAGTTTTAGCACAGAGGCCGTCGCTGTAGCAAATGCGGGAATCCCGAGCGTGGTCCAGCGATGCGCGATTGGTGCGTCGCATCAGTTCGGCGTGTGCCGTGGTAAAGTTTGACCGTCCAACCCGGAGGAGCCGGCATGACGCTCACTGCAGCGCCGACCCGCAAGACAGCACTGCTGCGCGAGCGCGTAAGCGACGACGAGTGGCAGCTGCGCTGCCAACTCGCGGCCGCTCACCGCCTGATCGCGCATTTCGTGTTCGTCGACATGACTTACAACCACATTTCCGCCCGGGTTCCGGGCGAGCCCGCTCATTTCCTGGTCAAGGCCGACAACGTATTCATGGAGCAGGTCACCGCTTCCAACCTCGTGAAATACGATGTCGATGGCAAACAGGTGATGGAATCCGCGCTCAAGGCGAGTCCGGCCGCGTATAACCTGCACGCGGCAGTCATGAAAGAGCGGCCCGACATCATGGCGGCGGTGCATACGCATTCGCCCGCGAACCTCGCGGTTTCCGCGCAAAAATCCGGCCTCATGCCGGTCACGCAGCAGGCGATGCGCTTCTACAATCGGATTGCCTATTACGCGAATGAAGTCGACGACACCACGGCGGAAGGCTCGCGCCACCTGGCCCTGACGCTGGGCGACAAATGGGTGATGATTCTCGAAAATCATGGCGCCCTGATTTGCGGCACGACGTTGCCGGAAGCCTACATCTTTCATCATTTCTTCGAGCTGGCGTGCCGCGCGCAAATCGGCGCTCTCGCCGGCGGTACGCCGCTGATAATGCCGAGTCCCGAAGTGTGCGCCGAGCGCGTGAAGAAGTTTGGCCGCATGGGGCAATACGACGCCAAAAGCCGCGACTGGGTCGCGAGCATGGCGCTGGTGGAAAAACATTACCCGGATTACAAAGATTGAAACGCAGCAGGGGAATCTGACCTCATGACCCGCGAATCCGCCATTTCACGTGCGACGCGCCACTTCGATGACGGCGAATTCATCGCCGATCTCGCGCGCCGCGTCGCTTATCGCACCGAAAGCCAGGTCCCTGAGAGCCGGCCGCATCTCGGCGCCTATCTCACGCAGGAACTGGGCCCTGCGTTCGAGCGCATCGGTTTCAAGGTTCAGGTCTTCGAAAATCCGGTGGCTGGCGGCGGACCGCTGCTGCTCGCCGAGCGTCTCGAAGATCCCAGTCTGCCGACCGTTCTTTCTTACGGGCATGGCGACGTGATACGCGGGCTCGCCGACCAGTGGCGCACCGGGCTGTCGCCGTGGGAACTCAAGCAGGAAGGCGGACGCTACTACGGGCGCGGTTCCGCCGACAACAAAGCGCAGCATTCGATCAACATGGCGGCGCTCGCTACCGTCATCGCGGAACGCGGCAAGCTCGGGTTCAACGCCAAATTTCTGATCGAGACAGGCGAGGAGGTCGGCTCGCCCGGATTGCAGCAATTCTGCGAGCGCGAAAACAGCAGGCTCAAAGCCGACGTGCTGATCGCGTCGGACGGTCCGCGCCTGTCAGAGCATCGCCCGACGATATACCTGGGCTCGCGCGGCGCGTTGAATATGGACTTCACGGTCGATCTGCGTGAAGGCGCGCATCACTCGGGCAACTGGGGCGGCCTGCTCGCCAACCCGGGAATCATGCTCGCCCATGCGCTGGCCAGCATCGTCACGCGCGAAGGCAAAATTCTGGTGCCGGAGATCCTGCCGCCCGGCATTCCGGCTTCAGTGAAGAAGGCGCTCGCGGATTGCGCGGTGGAGCCCGGCGCCGACGAGCCGGCGGTCGACGACTGGTGGGGCGAGCCGGGCTTTACGCGCGCCGAAAAAGTTTACGGCTGGCATACGTTCGAAGTGCTCGCGTTCAGGACCGGCAATCCGGAGAATCCGGTGAATGCAATTCCCGGGCGGGCAACCGCGCATTGCCAGATACGTTTCGTGGCTGGCGCCGATCCTCATTCGTTCGTTCCCGCGTTGCGCAAGCACCTGGCTGCGCACGGATTCGACAAGGTGAGGGTCGAGCAGGCAAAAAAAGGCTTCTTTCACGCCACACGGCTCGATCCCGATCATCCATGGGTCCATTGGGCGGTGGAATCGATCGCGCGCACGACGGGCGCGAAGCCGGCGGTCCTGCCGAACATCGGCGGCTCTTTGCCCAACGAATGCTTCGCCGACACGCTCGGGTTGCCGACGATCTGGGTGCCGCATTCGTATGCCGGCTGCTCGCAGCACGCGCCCGACGAGCACGTCCTTGCGCCTATCCTGCGCGAGGGTTTGCAGATGATGACGGGACTCTATTGGGACCTCGCCGAAAAGGGCGTGCCGGCGCGGCGCTGATGTATGACAAAGCGAGTCATGCACGTGACTTTGCCCGAGCATTGGAAGTAAAATCGCCGCAGTAAAACACAAGAGAATGTGCAATGCATACAAGTAACTGCTTAAGCCATTCACTGGGTGCAATGCTGGTAGCCGCCTCGCTTGCCGCGCTGCCGGCGCTGGCCGACACCAGTGCCGAGCCCAATAAGCTAGGCACCGCCGCCTATACGCCGCAGCCGAGCGGGCCGAGCGCGTACAACGAGTCGTTCAAGCTGCTGCGCACGCAATGCGAAAAAGACGTTCCTATAGGCAAGGCCAGCGGCGATATATGCGCGCAAGCCGCGGCGATCCTGGTCGGCAACGACCTGCCGGACGAGTTTCGCGAAACCAGGGAAGATCAACGCATCAAGATTGCGCTGCGGCTGCTCGAGCGCGGGGTAGACAGCAGCAACATCGCCCGCGGGCGTGCCTACGACTATTACAACCGGATCGGATTTCTCGGCATGAGCACGTATGCCGACCCGTACCGCGCCAAGGAGCTCATGGACATGATGGTCGAGAGCGGCTATATCGGCGGCACCTTGCGCAGGATTCGCTCGCAAACCACGATTCTGTCGTTTGGCGCGACGGAGGCGGAAAAGCGCGAGGGCTGCGGCCAAGCCAAGAAAATTCTCGCGGCAGGCAACCTGGATGCCGACAGCGCGAACCTCGCGAAGGAAATCGTCGGCTCCGGTGTTTGCACCGGCTACGACCAGATTCCCAAGTAACCGGTTATCGGACTCGCGTGCGACGGTCATCGATCGATGGCCGTTCGCGTTTTTGCAGCCGCTGGATTGACGAACCGCCTATATGAATACATTGCAGCCCGGGCTCACCGGTTCGGTCGAAATCGTCGTCGGCGAAGAACACACGGCGCCGCACGTCGGCAGCGGGCGCGTGCACGTGCTGGCGACGCCTGTAATGGTTAATCTGATGGAAGCTGCCGCGCTGCAGGCAGTCGAGGGTCTGTTGCCGGCAGGACATCAGACCGTCGGGACGCATCTGGATATCACGCATACCGCCGCTACGCCGGTCGGCATGCGCGTGAAGGCTTATGCAGAGCTGACCAAAGTGGACAAGCGCACCCTGACGTTCAGCGTGCATGCCGAGGACGAGCAAGAACGCATCGGCGGCGGAGTGCACGAGCGCATCATCATCAACCTCGAGCGCTTTGACGTGCGGATGCAGGAGAAACTCAAGTTGATATCCAAAGCCTGACGCGTCGAGACTTAGTGCTTGCACCAATATATAAAAGGCCAACGCCGCGGCTCGCACTCGCCGCCGGATTCGTCGGACTGCTTTTTTGCTCGTGGTTGAGCGCGCAGGGTTATCCGGCAAAAACCGTCAGAATCGTCGTGCCGGTTGCCACGGGCGGCGCCACCGACATACTCACGCGCGCACTGGCGCAGCGGCTCGCGAATACCTGGGGGCAGCAGATGCTGGTCGACAATCGTCCAGGCGGCGGCAGCAACGTCGGCTTTGAAGTCGCCGCGAAATCGCCGGCGGACGGATATACGCTGCTGATGGCGCAGCCGGCGTTTACGGTGAACGTCAGTCTCTACAAGAAACTCGGCTACGACCCGCTGCGGGATTTTGCCGCGATCACGCTGGCGGCGACCGGCGCCAACGTGCTGGTCGTCCATCCATCCGTGCCGGCCTATACGTTGAAGGACTTTATCGCGCTTGCGAAAGCCAGGCCCGGCCAGCTCAATTACGCATCCTCCGGCAACGGCACGACGCCTCACCTGAGCGGCGAGCTATTTAACGCAATGGCCGGCGTCAAAATCGTGCACATCCCTTACAAAGGCGCCGGCGCATCGGTGGTCGATTTGCTGGGTGGACATGTGGATCTCGCGTTTGTCAGCCTTTCGTCGGTTGCGCCGCAATTACAGGCCAAGAAGCTCAGGGCGTTGGCGATCACCAGCGCAAAACGCTCCGCGCTGATGCCGGAGTTGCCGACTTTCGACGAAGCCGGCCTCAAAGGATATGAGGTCACGGGTTGGTACGGGGTGTTGGCGCCCGCCGGCACGCCGCGGGAAATTATCAGTCGTTTGCACGCCGACATTACCCGGGCACTCGCGCTTGGCGAAATGGTTCAATCTCTCAACGCATTCGGGCTGGAGCCTGCGCCATCGAATTCGCCCGAAGAATTCACCGCGTTTTTGCAGGCTGAAATCAGCAAGTGGGCGAAGGTCGTCAAAGCATCCGGCGCAAAAGCTGATTGAATCTTGCCGAAAAAATGGACGCCTGTCTGATTGACGCTTTGCGATTTCCGGTGATGTAATTCCTCGTAGACCGACCCCGTTCGCGGGAGGTCTAACATGCCCCGAGTACTCGTCATCCCCGCAGGGGACTGCTCGCCGGCCCGCAGCCAGGAACTCGACGGGCTGCGGAACCGGCAACGTGGGAGCGGCTCCGGATGGGGTTGCGCGCCTGCGCAAACCCCAAGCCTCGTTCCCGGCAGTCACCCGGTGGCCACCACACGCCCAGGAGCGACCATGACACCTGATTTTCCCCAGAATTCCGCGTCTCCGCCGAATGCCGCGCTGTCGCCGCCGACGGTCCGCGTCCGGCTACGCATCAACGGCAACGAACAAACCGCTGAACTCGACACGCGAACGACTTTGCTCGACGCGCTGCGCGAGCACCTGCACCTGACCGGGACCAAGAAAGGTTGCGACCATGGACAGTGCGGCGCCTGCACCGTGTTGATCAACGGCCGGCGCATCAATTCGTGCCTCACGCTTGCAGTGATGCACGAGGGCGATGAGATCGTCACGATAGAAGGCGTGGGTGCACCCGGCGCCCTGCATCCGCTGCAGGCTGCGTTTATCGAGCACGACGGATTCCAGTGCGGGTACTGCACCGCAGGCCAGATCTGCTCTGCCATGGGTATGCTCGTTGAGGCAAAGGCGGGATGGCCCAGTCACGCAACTGCCGACGTCGCTGCGCCGCGCATCGCGCTGACGGAGGCGGAAATCCGCGAGCGCATGAGCGGCAACATCTGCCGTTGCGCCGCCTATCCCAACATCGTCGCCGCCATAAGCGACGTCGCGAAAGGAGCGCACGGATGAGAACGTTTACCTACGAGCGGGCGACCGACCCGGGCGCCGCGATCGCTGCGATTGCCAAGGGCGGGCCCGGCGCCAGGTTCATCAGCGGCGGCACCAACCTGCTCGACCTGATGAAGCTCGAGATCGAGCGGCCCACCCACTTGGTCGACATCAGCCGCCTGCCGTTCAGGGATATCGAAGATCTGAGCGATGGCGGGCTGCGCATCGGCGCCCAGGCCGCGAACTCCGACACTGCCGCCGACATGCGCATTCGCAGCCGCTACCGGGTGCTTGCCGAAGCGCTGCTCGCCGGCGCCTCGGGCCAGCTCCGCAACAAGGCATCGGTCGGCGGCAATCTGCTTCAGCGCACGCGCTGCCCGTACTTTTACGATCCGCTGTACGGCTGCAACAAGCGTAACCCCGGCAGCGGATGTTCCGCGGTCGGCGGGATCAACCGCATCCACGCAATCCTCGGCGCGAGCGACGCTTGCATCGCGGTTCATCCGTCGGACATGGCCGTAGCAATGGTTGCGCTCGAGGCGCGGATCGAGCTGCTCGGTTCCGGTGGCGCCACGCGCGTCGTGCCCATAGTCGATTTCCATCGCTTGCCGGGCGATACGCCCGAGATCGAGACTGTGCTGCGTCCGGACGAGATGATCACCGGCGTCGTCCTGCCCGCACCGCCGCCGGGGCGGCAAATCTACCGCAAGGTTCGCGACCGCGCCTCCTATGAATTCGCGCTGGTGTCTGTCGCCGCGATCGTCGCGGCGGAGCAGGGCAGGATCACGTCGGCCAAAATTGTGTTCGGCGGCGTGGCGCATAAACCGTGGCGATCGCTGGAAGCGGAGGCTGCGTTGATCGGGCGTCCCGCCACGATGGCCACCTATCGCGCTGCCGCGGATCTCGCGATGAAAGACGCCGCGGGGCATGGCCACAACGACTTCAAGATCGATTTGGCCAGGCGCACGCTTTGTCGCACGCTCGCGCAAGCAGCGCAGGAGGGTTGAGACCATGGCCGCGCTCATCGGACAACCCATCGACCGCATCGACGGTCCGCTCAAGGTCAGCGGACGCGCCACTTACGCGGCCGAACACTGGAACGTCGCCCAGCCGCTCTACGGCTACATCGTGGGTGCCACGATCGGCAAAGGGCGCATTACCGCCATCGACACGACGCGCGCTGAGCAGGCGTCCGGCGTCCGCATGGTGATGACCCATCGCAATGCACCTGCGCAGGGCAAGGCCGATCCCGCGGAATCGGCCTATTCGCGAGCGTACCCGACGTTGAGCGGTCCCGACGTCCGCCACTACGGCGAACCCGTTGCGCTCGTCGTCGCTTCGACCTTCGAGCAGGCCTGCGCCGCGGCCAATCTCGTCGATGTCACGTACGCCAATGAGTCCGGGCGGTTCGACTTCGCTGCGCGGCTCGATGAGTCCTACGTCCCAAAGAAGGTGAACGCAGGACTTCCCACCGAGAGCGCGATCGGCGACTTTGACGGTGCGTTCGGCGGCGCCGAAGTCACGGTCGACGCGACCTATACGACGCCGTATCAGTTTTCCCAGCCGATGGAGCCGCATGCGTGCATGGTGGTGCCGGGCGGCGAGGACCTGACCGTGTACGTGAGCTCGCAGATCGTCGGCGAAGCGCGCACCGCGATCGCCGCACGTTGAAAATGAACGAAGAGCGCATCCACATCGTGTCGCCCTACGTCGGCGGCGGATTCGGCTCGAAGCTGGGCATCCACGCCGAGACGATCCTCGCGGCGCTCGCCGCACGCGAACTGCAGGCATCCGGTCAAGGTCGTCATGACGCGGCAGCAGATTTTCCAGCTGCTCGGCCTGCGCGCGATGACGAGCCAGCGCATGCGGTTGGGCGCGACGCGCGATGGCCGCATGGTCGCGCTCGGGCATGATGTAACGATGCACAACAATCCAATCGCGCAGTACGCGGAACAGACGGCGACTTCGGCGCGGCCGATGTATGCGGCGCCGAACCGGCTGACGCGACACCGGCTGGTCGATCTCGATCTGCCGCGCGGCGAAGACGTCCGCGCGCCGGGCGAAGCGCCGGGACTGCTCGCGGTCGAGTGCGCGGTCGACGAGTTGGCCGTGGCGCTGAACATGGACCCGATCGAGCTGCGCATCCTGAACGAGCCGAAGGTCCATCCCGAAACGGGGCAGCCGTTCAGCGATCGGCGCCTCGTCGAGTGCATGCGCGAAGGCGCGCGCCGGTTCGCGCTGGGAGCGCCGCCCGGCGCAGCCGGCCAGCGTGAGAGACGGCCGCTGGCTGGTCGGCTACGGCATGGCGGCCGCGGTGCGCATGCAGTTCCAGCTGCCGAGCAAGGCGACCGTGCGCATGCTTCCTGACGGAACTGCGTTGGTCCGCTCAGACATCACCGATATCGGTACCGGCACGTACACGATCGTCGCCCAGGTTGCGGCCGAGACGCTCGGCATTCCGCTTGAACGCGTCAAAGTCGAAATCGGATCTTCCGACTATCCACCCGGCGCAGGCTCCGGCGGATCGTTCGGCGCGACCAACACGTGCACCGCCGTCTACAACGCGTGCATGGCGCTGCGCGAGAAGCTGAAGAAGGGCAGCGTTCCCGCCGAGGGCGTGGAAGCGGAGGGTGCGATCGCCGCGATGTGGAAAGATCCGAACTACCAGAAATATTCGATCCACGCCTACGGCGCTCATTTCGTCGAGGTCGGCGTCGATGCGGATACGGCTGAAGTCCGGCTCCGGCGGATGCTCGGCGTCTTCGCGGCAGGGCGCATCTTCAACGCGAAGACGGCGCGCTCTCAACTCATCGGCGGCATGACCTTCGGCGTGAGCTCGGTGCTGCATGAGGAAGCTCTGGTCGAGCCCGGCAGTGGCGCATTCCTTAACCACGATCTGGCGGGATATCTGGTTCCGGTACACGCGGACATTCCCGCAATCGATGCCGTGCTGCTCGAGAACTTCGACGACAAGGCCAACGTACTGGGCGCCAAGGGCGTTGGCGAGCTGGGCCATTGCGGCGCCAATGCGGCGGTGGCGAATGCCGTGTTCAATGCCACCGGCGTGCGGGTGCGGGACTTTCCGATCACGATAGAAAAGCTGCTGCCCGGCTTGCCGCTGCTGGACACGTGAAGCGCGGTTGGCGCGCAATCCGATGAACGTAGCGACGGAATCCCGCAGCGTTTGCGTGAGGGCGATTCGCGCAGGGTCAAGCCAAACGTCTGCACCCACACCGCGCTGTCGTGGAACGCCGCGCCCCCGTTAGGCGCGCCGGGGTCGGCGCCGACGAGCGAGTTGACGCCGATGCCGCCTTCGAACGCGGAGTTGGGCCAGATCGACTCGACGACGATGACGCCGCGCTGGACGCCATCGAACGATTTCGCATGCAGCGTAATCGCGCCGCGGGCGTTGCCGATTTCGACGCGCTCGCCGGTTTTTATTTCCAGTTGCGCGCAATCCTCAGGATGGATCAGCACGGTCGGCCGCGCCTCGCGTTTGCGTGAGGTGGGCGTTTCGGTGAACGTGCTGTTCAAATAACTGCGCGCCGGCGCGGTTACGAGGCGGAACGGATGTGTCTGCGTCGGCGCGCTCTTCGCTGCCCATGTAGTCGGGCAGGGCGGGCATCTTCGCGTGGTACTTGCCGCGCGCCGCCCAGTCGGGCTTGAAGCGGAACTTGCCGTCGGGTGTCGGGAAGCCGTTGATGAAATGCGCCGTGTCGAAATCGGGCTGGCGGTCGATCCAATGGTCGCGGTGCAAGGTCGCCGCATCCGGATAGCCGGAGAGTTTCAGGGTTTCGTCGATGAGTTCCCACGCCGTCAGGTCGAAGCCGCGATGCTTCGCGCCGAGCCGTTTCGCGAGTTCGCATATTACATAGTGGTTTTCGCGCGCCTGGGCATAAGGCTCGATGACTTTGCGCGTGACCTGAAAGAACGAGTGGCCGCCGGCGCGGTACATGTCGTCGTGCTCGAGAAACGTCGTCGCCGGCAGCACGATGTCCGCCAGCCTGGCGGTATCGGTCATGAACTGCTCGTGCACGCAGACGAACAGGTCGTCGCGCATGAAGCCCGCGCGCACCGCGTGCGAATCCGGGCACACGAGTGCCGGGTTCATGTTCTGGATCAGCATGGCGGCGACCGGCGGGCCGTCGCCGAGGTCGCTGCGGTCGCCGGTGAGGACCGGGCCCACGCGTGAAATGTCGAGCGCGCGGATTTGCGGGTCGAGGTGGTCGGTGCCTTTGATCAGCGCGTCTTTGATCTTGTAGATGTCGCCGTTGCTGTAGAACGTGCCGCCCCCGCGGTGCGGCCATTTGCCGCCGACCGTGGCGAGGCAGGACACCGCGTGCACGCTCGCCGCGCCGTTGCGCTGGCGCGAGAAGCCATAGCCGACGCGGATGAACGCACGCTTCGTAGTGCCATACAGCTTGGCGACGCGTTCGATCTCTGCGACCGGCAGACCGGTGATGGCGGCGGCCCACTGCGGCGTGCGCGACGCGAGATGAGCTTCGAGTTCGGCGGGGACATCGGCGTGCGTGCGCATGTACTCGCGGTCCGCATGGCCGTCGCGGAACATGACGTGCATGATCGCGCACGCGAGCGCTCCGTCCGTGCCCGGCTTTAACATCAGGTGGGTATCGGCGACTTTCGCCGTCGGCGTGCGATAGGGATCGACGACAATGAATTGCGCGTTGCGCTCGCGTCGCGCTTTTGCGATATGCGTCATGACGTTGACCTGGGTCGACGCCGGATTGCTGCCCCACACGATGATCAGGTCCGCGTCGCCCATCTCGCGCGGATCGGGGCCCATTTTGGCGCCGACGCCGGCCATCCAGCCGGCATCGACGAGTGCCGTGCAGATGGTCGAGTGCTGGCGCGAATAGCGCATGACGTGGCGCAGGCGCTCGATGCCGTCGCGCTGCACGAGGCCCATGGTCCCCGCGTAATACAGCGGCCACACCGATGTCGCGCCAAGCCGCTGGGCCGCGCGCATGAACTGTTCGGCCACTTCGTCGAGCGCCGACTCCCACGAGAGCGGCGCGAATTCGCCGGCGCCCTTGGCGCCCGTGCGCCTTAAGGGCTGAGTGAGACGGTCCGGGTGATGCACGCGCTCGGCATAGCGCGAGACTTTCTCGCAGACCACGCCGGACGTATACGAGTTGGCGGACGCACCGCGAATGCGGCCGATGTGGTGGCTGTCGAGTTTCTCGACTTCGAGCGCGCACGTGCTCGGGCAGTCGTGGGGGCACGTACTGTGGACGATGGTGCGCGTAACGGTGTCAGGCATATAGAAGGCGATTAAAGCATGGCAACGATTTACCTGGCAACGCGGGATGACAATCGGCGCTTCGCGCTAGAATCGCTGCCATGAAAGTCGTGATCGCGCGTTTGAACCACGAAACCAATACGTTTTCTCCTTTGCCGACGCCGCTCGCCGCATTCGGCGCCGGCGATCCGCATGGACCGGCGTTCGGCGCCGATGCTTATACGGCGGCGCGCGGGTCGGCCACCGCGATGGGCGCCTATATAGATATGGCGGAGCGCAAGGGCTGCGAGATCGTTACGCCGCTGTTTGCAATGGCCAATCCAAGCGGGCCGGTCGAGGCGGCCGCCTATCGCGTGATGTGCGATGCAATCGTCGACGCGATCGCCGCGGGGTGCGATGCAATCATGCTCGACCTGCACGGCGCGATGGTGGTCGAAGACAATGGCGACGGCGAAGGCGCTTTGCTCGAGCGGATACGCGCGATCGCGCCGGCCACGCCGCTGGCGCTGGCGCTAGATCTGCATGGCAACATCTCGCCGCGCATGATCGGGCACGCGGACATCGTGGTCGGGTTCAAGACTTATCCGCACATCGACATGTACGATACCGGCGCGCACGCGGCGCGGCTGCTCTTCGATATGCTCGCGGGAAAGACACAGCCGGTCGTCGCGCTTGCGCGGCCCGGGGTACTCTCCCAGACGCTGTGCCAGAACACCGAAATACCGGGCGCCATGCGCGATGGGGTCGAATTCGCGCGCGGGCTCGAGCGGCACGGGGCGCTTGCCGCCACCGTCTTCGGTGGTTTTTATCTGGCCGACATCGAAGATGCCGGCATGAGTGTCGTCGTCGTGGCCGACCGCGATATGGCCAAGGCGCAGCGCTGGGCCGACGATTGCAGCGAAATGCTCGCCGCACGGCGCAGCGAATTTGTATTCGGCCAGACGCCGCTGAGCGACTCCGTCGCGCGGGCGCGCGCCGTCAAGCACGGCCTCACGCTGCTGCTCGATCACGGCGACAACTGCATGTCGGGCGGCACCTGCGACACCATGGACGTGCTGGACGAATGCCTGCGCCACGGCATGACGCACATCGGCGTCGGGCCCATCTGCGATCCGCAGGCAGTCGCGCAGCTGATTGCGGCGGGCGAGGGGGCAACCGTCACGATAGACCTTGGCAATAAAGTGCCCATGCCGAAAATCGCGCAGGCGCCGCGCGCACCGCTGCGGCTGACCGGGCAGGTGCGCACGATCGGCAACGGCGAATACACGATCAGCGGGCCCATTTACACGGGCACGCGCTGCTATATGGGACGCACGGTGTTATTCGATATCGGCGCCGCGCGCATCGTCGTGACCGAGCAGACGCAGGAGCCATGGGACCTCGGCGTCTTTACCTGCGTAGGCCTGCAGCCGACGCGCGAGCGCTACCTGATACTGAAGTCGCGCATGTATTACCGGCCGGTTTTCGCGCCGCTCGCGAGCACCATCATCGAATGCGCGAGCGGCGGCGTGTGTTCCTCGGATTTTTCGCTGTTCGCGTACGGGCGGGTACGCCGCCCGATTTATCCGCTCGATCGCTGATTTATCATGCGGTGGCGCACCATCGCGGCGCAACATGCCCCCGTCCTGTGCGTGCTGCCGCGGTCGACCGATAGTTGTCTGGCGGCCAGGGGGCTTGTAATACAATAAGCACGCCCGGCTAGACTCTGGGCGTCCAAATTGCCTGCACCAATGGATCCGTTTCATTTATTGATGAAAGAGGGGATTTCGATGATCAAGCTGTTTCGTTCGACCGGTCTGGTTGCCATCAGCCTGCTAGCCGCAGCGCTGGTGTCGGGCGCCGCGCTGGCGCAGCAAAAAGTCCTGAAGTTCATACCGCAGGCCGATCTGCGCATACTCGATCCCATCGCCACGACGGCTTACATCACGCGCAACCATGGCTACATGGTGTACGACACGCTGTTCGCCATGGACGAGAAGTTCGAGGTCAAGCCGCAGATGATCGACAAGCACGAGCTCTCGAAAGACCGCCTCACCTACACGTTCACGCTGCGCGACGGGCTCAAGTTTCACGACGGGCAGCCGGTGCGCGCTGCGGACTGCATTGCCTCGATCGACCGCTGGTCCAAGCGCGATGCGCTCGGCCAGAAACTCGCCGAATCTACCGAGAGCTGGACCGCAGTCAACGACAAGACTTTCCGGCTGAAGCTGAAGAAGCCGTTTCCGTTGACGCTCGAAGCGCTCGCCAAGCCGTCGTCGAACGTGCCGTTCATCATGCCCGAGCGGGTCGCGAAGACCGATGCGTTCAAGAACATCGAAGACGCGACCGGTTCGGGCCCGTTCAAGATGGTCAAGGAAGAATGGGTTCCGGGCAGCAAGGTCGTGTACGTGAAGAACACCGACTACGTGCCGCGCAAAGAGCCGCCGTCGTGGGCGTCCGGCGGCAAGGTCGTCAAGGTCGATCGCGTCGAGTGGATCTACATTCCGGATTCCGCGACCGCGGCTGCCGCGCTCAATGCGGGCGAAGCGGACATCTGGGAGCAACTGCCGCCCGACCTGATTCCGGTGCTGGCGAAGAACAAGGACATCACCGTCAAGAACATCGACCAGCTGGGCTCGATGGGCATGATCCGCTTCAACTTCCTGCATCCGCCGTTCAACAACGTGAAAATGCGCCAGGCGCTGCTCTACATGGTCAACCAGCAGGATTACGTGATCGGCATCGCCGGCGATCCGAAGAACGGGCACACCGTGCTATTCGTATTTCACCTGCGGCACGCCGCTTTCGTCGGAAGTTTCGGCGGAACCGCTGAAAGGCAAGCGCGACCTCGAGAAGGCGAAGCAACTCGTCAAGGAAGCGGGCTACAAAGGCGAGAAGATCGTGATCATCGACGCGACCGATCAGCCGATCGTGCACGCGCAATCGCTGCTGACGCTCGAAATGCTGAAGAAGATCGGTCTCAACGCCGAGATCCAGGCCGGCGACTGGGGCACGCTGATCACGCGCCGCGCGGTCAAAGAGCCGGTCGAAAAAGGCGGCTGGTCGATTTTCCATACCTGGCTGGTCGGTCCCGACATGGTCAACCCGGCGGTGAACTTCCCGATCCGCGGCACGGGCGAGAAAGCGTGGTTCGGCTGGCCGACCGATCCCAAGATGGAAGAGTTGCGCGAAGCCTGGTTCAACGCGCCCGATGCCGCGAGCTCGAAGATAGCGGCGGATGCGGTCCAGAAGCGGCATTCGAATTCGTGCCCATCATCCCGACCGGCCAGTTCATCCTGCCGACGGCGTACCGCTCGAACATCAGCGGGCTCATCATCGCGCCGATCAATCTCCTGTGGAATGTTGAGAAGAAATAGCGGGCTGCGGCGCGGCCGGGTTAAGTGTTCTCATATGTAGTTCGCAGACTGGGCGCGACCATAGTCGTCATGGCGGTGGTCGCGTTCGTCGTTTTCTCGCTGCTGTATCTGACGCCGGGCGATCCGGCGGCCATTCTCGCCGGTGACGCGGCCACCGACGATGACATCCGGCGCATCCGCGCCAAGCTCGGCCTCGACGAACCATTCTTCGTGCGCTTCGGCGGCTGGGTCTGGGCGCTGCTGCACGGCGACCTCGGCACGTCGATATTCACCAATCTTCCCGTCACGCACCTGATCGGCCAGCGCATCGAGCCGACAGTTGCATTGACACTTTGCACGCTGCTGATATCGGTCGCGATTGCTGTGCCGCTCGGCGTGATTGCGGCGGCCAAAGTCGGCACGTGGGTCGACCGCGCGGTGATGGCGTTTTCGGTGCTCGGGTTTTCGGTGCCGGTTTTCGTCCTCGCGTACGTGCTGATCGGGACTTTCTCGATCAGCCTCGACTGGCTGCCGGTGCAGGGCTATCGGCCGCTGCGCGAAGGCGTGTGGCAGTGGTTCCGGCATCTCGTGCTGCCGAGCACCGCGCTCGGCACCGTGTATATCGCGCTGATCGCGCGCATCACGCGCGCCTCCATGCTCGACGTGCTCGCGCAGGACTATGTGCGCACGGCTCAGGCCAAAGGACTGTCGTCACGCGCGGTGTTGCTGCGGCCACGCGCTGAAAAACGCCGCGGTGCCGATCGTGACCATCATCGGCATCGGCATCGCGCTCCTGATCGGCGGCGCAATCGTCACTGAAACCGTGTTCGCGATCCCCGGCATCGGCCGGCTCACCGTGGATGCGATTTTGCGGCGCGACTATCCGATCATCCAGGGCGTGATCCTGCTGTTCTCCGGCGCTTACGTTTTGGTGAACCTCGCGGTGGACATGAGCTATATGTATCTTCGATCCGCGCATTCGTTACTGATGACTGCCATCGCCATCGACGCGCTGCCCAAGTCGGAATCGCCCACGTGGCGGCGCTTCCGCGAGTCGTTTCGCCGCCATCCGACCGCGATAGTCGGGCGGCGTCGTGCTGCTGCTCATGATATTGATCGCGATATTCGCGCCGTGGCTCGGCACGCGTCGACCCGCAGGCGGTGACGCCGATCCGCCGCCTGAAGCCGCCGTCGGCGGAATTCTGGTTCGGCAGCGACATGCTGGGCCGCGACGTCTACAGCCGCGTGCTCTACGGCGCGCGCGTCTCGCTCACCGTCGGCATCGCGGTCGCGTTGTTGAGCACGCTCATCGGACTCGCGATCGGACTGGTTACCGGATTCGTGCGCTGGCTCGACGCGATCGTGATGCGCATCATGGACGGCCTCATGTCGATCCCGCCGGTGTTGCTGGCGATCGCGCTGATGGCGCTCACGCGCGCGAGCGTCGAAAACGTGATCGCGGCGATCACGCTAGCGGAAGTGCCGCGCGTGGTGCGCCTCGTGCGCAGCCTGGTGCTCACGCTGCGCGAACAGCCGTACGTCGAAGCCGCGGTCGCCGCGGGCACGACGCTGCCGCGCATCCTGCTGCGCCACATCCTGCCGAACACCATGGCGCCACTGCTGGTGCAGGCGACTTACGTGTGCGCGTCGGCGATGATCACGGAGGCGATCCTGTCGTTCATCGGCGCCGGCACGCCGCCCAACATTCCGAGCTGGGGCAACATCATGGCGGAGGCGCGCAGCCTCTTTCAGATCGCGGGCTACCTGATTTTATTTCCGGGAATTTTCCTGTCGCTGACCGTGCTGGCGGTGAACCTGCTCGGCGACGGCATGCGTGATGCGCTCGATCCGCGGCTGGCGCGGAGGATGTGATGGATACGGCCGACGCAGCCGCTGCTCGAAGTCGACGACCTCAAAACGTATTTCTATACGCGCGACGGCATCGTGCGCGCGGTCGACGGCGTGTCGTTCACGGTCTATCCGGGCGAAACGCTCGCGGTAGTCGGCGAATCGGGCTGCGGCAAAAGCGTGACGTCGCTGTCGATATTGCGGCTGATCGCCTCGCCGCCCGGAAAAATAGTCAATGGCCGCCTGATGTTTCAGGGGCGCGACCTGCTGGGCCTTACCGAAGACGAGATGCGCAAGGTGCGCGGCAATGAAATCTCGATGATCTTCCAGGAACCGATGACGTCGCTCAATCCGGTGCTGACCATCGGCCGCCAGATTGCCGAGGCGCTGGTGCTTCATCGCGGCATGAAGCGCAAAGCGGCGCTCGAGCGCGCGGTCGAAATGCTGACGCTGGTCAACATCCCGGAAGCCGCGCGGCGCATCGAGCAGTATCCGCACCAGCTCTCGGGCGGCATGCGCCAGCGCGTGATGATTGCGATGGCGCTCGCCTGCAACCCGCGCCTGCTGATCGCGGACGAGCCGACGACCGCGCTCGACGTGACGATACAGGCGCAGATCCTCGATCTCATGCGCGGACTCAAGGAGAAAACCGGCGCAGCCATCGTGCTGATCACGCATGATCTCGGCGTCGTCGCGGAAATGGCGCAGCGCGTCGTCGTGATGTACGCGGGACGCAAGGTCGAGGAGGCCGCCGTCGACGATTTGTTCGCGCGTCCGCGCCATCCGTATACCGAAGGGCTGCTCAAGTCGATTCCGCGGCTCGAGCACGCGCAGGCCGCCGGGCATTTACGGCTCGCCGAAATTCCCGGCATGGTGCCGTCGCTGAAGGAGGAGATCGCCGGTTGCCTGTTTGCGCCGCGCTGCGGCTACGCGACCGAGCGCTGCCGCCGCGAATATCCGCCGCTTGAGGAAAAGGCTCCGGGCCATTTCGCGGCGTGCTGGGAGTCAGATCGCATGCGCGGAAGCAGCGCATGAAAGCGGATCGTTTGCGCGGAGGCGGCGCATGAGCGCGGGCGACGTGCTGCTGCAGGTCAGGAATCTCGTGAAGCACTTTCCGGTGCGTAAGGGCGTGTTCGGGCGCGTGACCGGCCAGGTGCACGCGGTCGACGACGTGAGCTTTTCCATCGCGAGCGGCGAAACGCTGGGGCTGGTCGGCGAAAGCGGCTGCGGCAAATCGACGACCGGTAAGGCGGTATTGAAGCTCGTCGAGCCCACCAGCGGCTCGATCGACTGGCGGGGGCGGCGCATCGATGAGCTGTCGGCGAGCAATATGCGACCGTACCGGCGCGAGCTGCAGGCGGTGTTCCAGGACCCGTATTCGTCGCTCAATCCGCGCATGCGTGCCGAAGACATCGTCGGCGAGCCGATCCGCAATTTCGAAACCGCGTCGCGCGCGGAAATCCGCGAGCGCGTCGCGTCGCTCTTCGACAAGGTCGGCCTGCGCCAGGATCAGCTGATCAAATATCCGTACGAGTTCTCGGGCGGCCAGCGCCAGCGTCTGGGCATTGCGCGCGCGCTCGCGTTGCGGCCCAGGCTCATCGTGTGCGACGAGCCGGTCTCGGCGCTCGACGTGTCGGTGCAGGCGCAGGTGATCAACCTGCTGATGGATCTGCAAAACGAGATGCAGCTTTCGTATTTGTTCGTCGCGCACGATCTCGCGGTGGTCGAGCACATCAGCCATCGCGTGGCGGTCATGTACCTCGGCAAGATTGTCGAGCTCACCGACAAGCGCTCGCTGTTCGCGCATCCGCAGCACCCGTATACCGAGGCATTGCTGTCGGCGGTGCCCGACACCTGACCCGCGCGCGCAAAAAAAGCGCATCATTCTCGGTGGCGACGTGCCCAGCCCGATCAATCCGCCGCCCGGCTGCCGCTTTCATACGCGCTGCCCGTATGCGTTCGAGCGCTGCCGGGTCGAGGAGCCGTTGATGCAGGAAGTGCGGGCCGGACATTTTGTCGCGTGTCACTTGCGCGACAAGCAGAACGCTTAAGGAGGAGTTCCATGGCAGCGATGCCGGACGCGGTGCAGCTCACGCGTGAATTGCTGAAGTTCAACACGATCAATCCGCCGGGCGCCGAGCAGGCGTGCGCGCAGCATCTTGGCGAAATCCTTCTGCGCGCGGGTTTCACCGTCGACTATGCGGAATTCGCACCGACGCGCACGAGTCTCGTGGCGAAACTCGGCGGCCGGCCGGACAAGCGGCCGCTTGGATTCACCGGGCACATCGATACGGTCCCGCTGGGCGCGGCCGCGTGGAAAGCGGACGCATTCGGCGCGAGCATGGAAGGCGGCAAGCTGTATGGGCGCGGCTCAAGCGACATGAAAAGCGGCGTCGCCGCGTTCGTGGTGGCGGCGCTCAAGACGGCGCAGCAGCTCAAGGCGGGCCCGGGCGTGACGCTCGTGATCACGGCGGACGAGGAGTGCGGCTGCGGCGGCGCGGCGCATCTCGTCAAGCAGGGCGGGTTATTGGGCGAAGTCGGCGCGCTGGTGATCGGCGAGCCGACCGCAAATTACCCGCTGGTCGGGCACAAGGGCGCGTTGTGGCTCGACGTGATGACGCGCGGCATTACCGCGCACGGCTCGATGCCGGAGCGCGGCGACAATGCCATATACAAAGCCGCTGGCGCGATCCAGAAAATGCGCGAATTCGATTTCGAAACGCCGGCGCACGATTTAATGGGCAGCCCGACGCTCAACGTCGGCACCGTGCACGGCGGGCTCAACATCAATTCCGTGCCCGACTCGACCGTCATCGGCGTCGACATTCGCACGATACCGGGCCAGGACCATGCGCTGTTGCGCTCGCGCATGCAGCGCCTGCTCGGCGAGACGGTCGAAATCACGCCCACCATAGACGTCGGGTCGATTTATTCGGACCCCGCCCAGCCGTGGATCCAGCACGTGTTCGACGTAACGCAGCCGCATCTAAAGACCCGGCCGCAGGCGAAAACGGCAACCTATTTCACCGATGCAGCGGTGTTGAAGGACGCCTATCGCGACGTCCCGATGGTCGTGCTCGGGCCCGGCGAGCCGCAGCTCGCGCACCAGACCGACGAATATTGCCTGGTTGACTGCATCGAGCAGGCCGTCGATATTTACGTCGAGCTGATCAAGGACTGGAGTTCGTAATGGGTGCATTGAATACGCTGTCGGCGGTCGAGGCCGCGCGCCAGATCGCCGCCGGCAAAATCAAGTCCGAAGCGCTGGTGCGCGATTGTCTCGAGCGCATCGCCGCGCGCGAAGGCGAAGTTCAGGCGTGGGAGCATATCGATGAAGCCGCGGCGCTCGCGCAGGCCCGCGCCGCTGACTCGAACCCGGGCCGTGGCCTGCTGCAGGGTGTGCCCGTAGGCGTAAAGGACCTGATCGACACCATCGACATGCCGACCGGCTACGGCTCGCCGGTGTACGCGGGGCATCGGCCGGCGTGGGATGCGCCGTGCGTGGCCCTCACGCGAGCTGCCGGCGGCATCGTGCTGGGCAAGACGGTGACCACCGAATTTGCCAACATGCATCCGAACAAGACGCGCAACCCGCACAATCCCGCGCATACGCCCGGCGGATCGTCGTCCGGCTCGGCGGCCGCGGTCGCCGATTTCATGGTGCCGCTGGCCTTCGGTACGCAAACCGCGGGCTCCATCATCCGGCCGGCGTCTTACTGCGGGGTGGTCGGCTATAAACCGAGTTTCGGCCTGATCAGCCGCGTCGGCGTCAAAGCGCTCTCCGATACGCTCGACACGGTGGGAACGCTCGCGCGCAGCGTACCCGACGCCGCTTATTTGGCGGCGGCAGTCAGCGGCCGCCGCCAGCTGATCATCGAACAGCCGTGGTCCGGAAAACTGCGCATCGGCATCTGCCGTACTTACGAATGGAAGCACGCGCTGCCCGAAACCGTTGCCGCGCTGGAGTCCGCTGCCGGCAAGCTCGGCGCCGCGGGCGCGCAGGTCAGCGAAATAAAACTGCCGCCGACGTACGCGAACCTCGTGCAGGCGCAGTGCGACATCATGTTTTTCGAAGAGGTGCAGTCGCTCGCGCACGAACGTCTCGCCCACGCCGAATTGCTGAGCAAAAACCTGCGCGCGCTGCTCGACGCCGGCCTTGCGATCACCCACGAACGTTACGATGCGGCGCAAATGCTCGCGCGCAACTGCCGGCGCACACTGGGCGACGTATTCGCCGATTGCGATGTGCTGCTGGCGCCGAGCGCGCCCGGCGCGGCGCCCGCGGGGCTCAACATGACCGGCGACCCGGTTTTCAATCGCATGTGGACGTTGCTGCGCACGCCGTGCGTGACTTTGCCGGTCGCGACGGCCAAGAACGGTCTGCCGGTCGGCCTGCAGGTGATCGGCGCATTCGGCAGCGACGTCGAAACGCTCGCGGGCGCGCACTGGATACATCAAGCACTGAAGTAATGTCGTCGCATACCGTTGCGGCCGCGGCACGAATTCACATCAGGCTGATGCCGCCGTGTGGGATAATGGCTGGCGTTTGAACAATCAAATAGCATATGACGCGTCAAACTCAGAACCTGGCAATACTGTTCGCTGATATCTGCGAAAGTACCAAGCTCTACAGCACACTAGGCGACAATGCTGCGCGCGTAGTCGTGAACGCCTGCCTGTCGCTGGTCAGCGGCGTGGTCGAGCGCTTTCGGGGCCGCGTCGTCAAAACCATCGGCGACGAAGTTATGTGCGTATTCGGGCGTGCCGACGATGCGGTGATGGCAGCAAGCGAGATGCAGGCGACGGTCGACGCCAAGCGCCCGGGCAAGCGCCACGTACAGCTTCACATCGGCTTGCATTACGGACCGGTGCTGATCGAGGACAACGACGTGTTCGGCGACACGGTCAACGCCGCCGCTTATCTGACGGCGGTGGCCGCCGCGGAGCAGATCCTCACGACCGAGGCGACCGAACGCAACCTCTCGCCTGAATTGCGCGCCACCGTGCGCCCGGTGTTCAAGGCGGTGCTCAAGGGCAGCACCGAAGAATCGACGGTCTACCAGGTCGTCTGGCACAACGACATCGTGAACTTGACCGACGTCAACATGCGCTCGCATAAAATCATTCCCGGCGATCAGGGCAGTCTGATCGTCGCGCATCGCAATTTGAGCCTGCGGCTCGACCAGGCCCGTCCCAACATTACGATCGGCCGCGGCGAGGACTGCGATCTGGTCGTGCACGAGAAGCTCGCGTCGCGCAAGCATGTGAGCATTCGTCTGATGCGCACGCATTTCTACCTGGTGGATCACAGCCTGAACGGCACGTTCGTGTCGCTCGAAAGCGGCGACGAAGTGCACGTGCTGCGCAAGGAACTGCTGCTCGACGGGACAGGCACGCTGACCCTGGGGCGCAGCGCGCGCGACGGCGCGGAGGACATCATCTCGTTCACCCGCGACCGCCGTTCGATGTATCGCTTGCAGTGACCGCCCGCGCGCGGCGCCGGATTACTTGCCGCGAGCCTCGGCGAGCTGCCTGACGACGTCCTGGCCGGTGCGCGATTTGTCGCGGTTCTCCGGCGTTTCTTTACCCAGCGGGGTGGCGGCGATAAACGTATACATTTCGGCCGCGCCTTCAAATATGCGCGGCGTCATGCCGGCGGCCTCGAAAGTCCTGGCGATCTCGAGCATTTCGGGCACCCAGCGGTACGCTTTGGGCGGCATTACCGGCAGCGCGCCCACCACCCAGTTATAGACGTCGCTGCGCGACGCCTTGAACTGGGCTTCGAGCGCGGCGTCCACGCCGAGACGGCGCGCGGCCACCAGCAACTCGACCCCCAGTGCCTGCACGCCCTTGGTCATCGCGGCGTAGCACATCTTGATCGCGCTCGCGTCGCCGACGCGATCGCTCATCACGGTGATCGCAATTTGCGGCGTCGCGATCTGCGCGAGCTCATGCGCCTCGGGGCCCGATACATATAAGGTGGTCTTCGCCGCGCCGCGCGGCGGCGGCCCGATGATGCCGCCGTCGGCGCAGCGCCCGCCGGCGCCCGTAATCTGCGCGGCGATGGCCTGCATCGTGACGGGCGCGATCGCATTGCAGTCGACGACGAGCGGGCTGCGTTTGTTGACCTTCAGCGCCTGCGCGACTTCGGCGGCGAACGCGGGTGCTGCGCCCGGATTCATCACCGACAAAATCACTTCGCATTGCTCGGTCAGCTTCGCAATCGAGCCGACGTCGGTCAAGCCGGCCTCGCGGGCCAGCGCTTTGCTGCGCGCGCTGCGGCTATCGAGCGCAGTGCAGACTTTGAATCCGTTGTTCTTCAGTTGCTGCGCGATGGCCTGGCCCATGTCGCCGGGGCTCATCACACCTATGGTTTCGATTTTCATGCGCGGGTCTCCAGGTTGCGCGTGCGCAGTGAGCTGCGGGCGCGAGCGTCGATTCTAACTTGATCTGGGGCCCGCCGCGGCAGGCGGCGCGCACGCATGGATTACAATCGGAGCTCATTTTCAACCCGCGCGCCGCGCCGCCGCGCCAAGGAAGCCATGGGGTTTTACGTCATCGTCGCCATGACGGTGTTGAACCATATCGCGTACAAAGGCAGCAAGATGCTGATCTCGCTGTACGCGATAGACCTCGGCGCCACGCCGCTGGTCATCGGCATCCTGTATGCGCTGTATTCGTTTTTTTCGCTGTTTCTCGCGCTTTATGCCGGGCGCGTGTCCGACCGGCTCGGGCCGCGCATGCCGATGCTGATGGGGTCGCTGGCGCTGGCCTGCGGGCTCGTGCTGCCGTTCATCTGGCGGGGATTTACCGCGCTTTTCATATCGGCGACGCTGATCGGCACCCTGTATATTTTTTACACGGTTTCCGCGCAGCACCTGATCGGCGCCTTCGGCGAAGGGCACAAGCGCACGCGCAACTACGCGACGTTCAGTCTCGGCGTCGCCGTGACTGCATTGCTGGGGCCCACGCTTACGGGTTTCCTGATCGATTCGATCGGGCACCAGTCGACTTATCTCGTGCTCGCGCTGTTGCCGGTGGGCCCCGTGGCGTTTCTGCTTTTTTTCGCGCACCGGCTGCCGCGCGTAGCCGAAGACGCGAAGCGCGGCGGCCAGCGCACGATGGATCTCATTCGCAGCGCGCCTCTGCGGCGCGCGTACATCGCGGCGGGTATTATCGAAACCGGCGGCGAACTCTACAATTTTTACATGCCGATTTACGGCCACTCGATCGGCTTGTCGGCGTCTGTAATCGGCATGATACTGGGCACTTACGCAGTGGCGGTACTGCTGACGCGGCTCGTAATGTCCGCGCTCGTCAAGCGCAGCAGCGAAGAGCGGGTCTTGTGCGGATCGCTTGCGCTGGCCGCTGTCGCGTGCGTGGTATTTCCGTTCGTCACTAGCGTGTACATGCTGGCCGGTATTTCTTTCGTCCTGGGGTTGGGGCTGGGCTGCTGCGGTCCATTGTCGATGGTGATTACTTATAACCGCGCGCCGGAAGGGCGCAGCGGGGAGGCAATGGGACTTCGCCAAAGCGTGCAGAAATTCACCGAGGTGCTGGTGCCATTGATATTCGGCACTCTCGGCAGCGCGTTCGGGATCGGCGCCGCGTTCTGGATGGACGGTGTGCTGCTCGGCGCCGGCGCGCTCATCATGCGGACCGACGCGCTAAAACGTATCGCGGTGCGGCGCACCGAACCGCGTTAACGTCGAGCGCGCCGCCGATAGAGGCGGGCAGCACCGAAGAGCAGCGCCAGGGCCGCGAGCCACGCCAGCAGATAGGCGCCGATGATTTTGCCGCAGACGAGCAGCATGTCGCGCCGGTAATCGATTTCGATCTGCTCGGCGAGCGCGCCCTCGCGCATGCGCACGCGCTCCATCAGCTGGTCGGTATCGAGCAGCCACGCGGCGAACCGCGTCCACGCCTGCGGCGTGCCCGCATACTCGGGCGCCGTTTCCCACAAGCGGTAATGCTCGATCAACCGCACGCGCATTACGCGCGCCGCTTCGCCGCTGTCGAGATAAGCAAAATATGCCGCCGGCAACAGCGTCAATGCTGCAACTATCAGCCAGGCCCAGAGCGGGACGGCAATGACCGGCGGCGGGCTGCCGGTGGCGGCGTTGGACATGCGAAAATGATAGCATCGACGGCAATCGATGGACGGCGCGGCGATGGCGCGCGGGCAATGTCGCGGCAATAAGTGCGATGCGTTCGAAACCCTGGCTTGAATCAATGAAAATTCTGCACTGTCTCCCGCTGCTGTTGCTCACCGCGCTGACGGCCGGCTGCGACAAGAAGGTCGAAGCGGGATTGCAGGGGTACGCGGAAGGCGAATACGTGCGGGTCGCGGCGCCGTTTGCGGGCAATCTGCAGAACCTGCAGGTGAAGCGCGGCGGCCAGGTCAAGGTCGGCGATCCGTTGTTCACGCTCGAGCAGCTCAACGAAGAGGCGGGGCGCCGCGAAGCCGAAGAGCGCGTGCGCAACGCAGAGGCGCAGGCGGCGGACCTGCGGAAAAGCCGCCGGCCGACCGAAATCGAAGCAGTGCGCGCCCAACTCGCGCAGGCGCGCGCGAGCCTCAAGCTTTCCACCACCAATCTCGCGCGGCAGGAACAACTCGCGGCGGCGAACTTCGTGTCGAAAAGCGCGGTCGACGACGCGCGCGCCGCGGCCGAGCGCGATCGCGCGCACGTCGCCGAACTCGAAGCGCAGGTTGCGACCGTGCAACTCGCCGGGCGCCAGGATGAAATCCGCGCCGCCGAGGCCAACGCGAAAGCGGCGCGCGCCGCGCTCGCGCAGGCTGATTGGCGGCTCGCGCAGAAGTCAGTAAAGGCGCCGGTGGCCGGGCTCGTCAACGACACCAATTACGTCGTGGGCGAATGGGTGCCGGCGGGCTCGCCGGTGGTGTCGCTGTTGCCGGCGCAGAACATCAAGGTCAGGTTCTTCGTCGCCGAATCGATGCTGGGCGCGGTGAAGGTCGGGCAAACGATCAGCGTGCGCTGCGACGGATGTGCCGCGCCGCTCGCCGCGCAGGTCACTTTCATCTCGCCCCAGGCCGAATACACGCCGCCGGTGATTTACAGCCGCGACTCGCGCACCAAGCTCGTCTACCTGATCGAGGCGCGCACCGCGCCGGAGGACGCCGTAAAGCTGCATCCCGGTCAGCCGGTCGATGTGACATCTCGCCGCGATGAGCGAAGCGGCGGTCATCGACGTCGAAGGGCTCACCAAGAGCTTCGGCGGCCGGCGCGTCGTTGACGATTTCAGCATCCGCGTCGAGCGCGGGCAGATCTTCGGGTTCCTCGGCCCCAACGGCAGCGGCAAGACGACGACCATCCGCATGCTGTGCGGCCTCTTGAAGCCGGACGGCGGACGCGGCACCTGCCTGGGTCACGATATCCTTCGTGAGTCGGCGCTGATCAAGCGCGAAGTCGGCTACATGACCCAGCGCTTCAGTCTCTACGAGGACCTCAGCATACGCGAGAACCTCAATTTCATTGCGCGGGTTTATGCGGTACCCGATCGCAAGCACGCGGTCGAGACGGCGCTCGAACGGCTCGGGCTCGCCAATCGGAGCGGGCAACTCGCCGGCCAGTTGTCTGGCGGCTGGAAGCAGCGGCTCGCACTCGCGGCCTGCCTGCTGCACAACCCGCGCCTGCTGCTGCTCGACGAGCCGACCGCGGGCGTCGATCCGAAGGCGCGGCGCGAATTCTGGGACCAGATCCACATGCTCGCCGCCGAGGGCATCACCGTGCTGGTCAGCACGCATTACATGGACGAAGCCGAGCGCTGTCACCGGCTTGCGTACATAGCGTACGGCAAGCTGCTGATCACCGGCACCGCCGAGGAAGTGATCGCGCATTCGAAGCTCACGACCTGGGCTGTGAGCGGACCCGATCTCTTCGGTCTGGCGGCGCAATTGCGCGACGTGCCGGCGATCAAGATGGTGGTGCCGTTCGGCAGCACGCTGCACGTGAGCGGCACGGACGCGCAGGCGCTGGACGAGGCGCTCGCACCATTCCGCGCGCGGGCCGGCACCGCGTGGACGCCTGCGCAGCCGGGTCTCGAAGACGTGTTCATCCGCATGATGGATGAAGCGCCGGACAATTTCGACGCATGAACCGGACTTTCTCCTTCGCGCGGTTCTGGGCCGTGCTCACCAAGGAATTCGTGCAGATGCGGCGGGACCGGCTCACGTTCGCGATGATGGTGGGCGTGCCCATCATGCAGTTGATCCTGTTCGGGTTCGCGATCAATTCCGATCCGAAGTCTCTGCCGACTGCGGTGCTCGCCGCCGACAACAGCGTTTATGCGCGGACGCTGGTGCGCGCGATCGAAAACAGCGGTTATTTCCGCGTCGTGCAGCATCTGTCCAGCGAAGCCGAGGCCGACCGCGCGCTCGCGATGGGCACGGTGCAGTTCGTGGTGACTATCCCGGAGAATTTCTCGCGCAAGCTCGAGCGCGGCGAGCGCCCGGTGCTGCTCGTCGAGGCCGACGCGACCGATCCCGCCGCGACCAGCAATGCGATCGCGGCGCTGCTTACGATCAACCAGAATGCGCTCAACCGCGACCTGGCGGGCGCGCTGCACGACCTGCAATACCCGGCGCCGGCGTTCGAATTGCGCGTGCAGCGCCGCTACAATCCCGAAGGCATCACCCAGTACAACATCGTGCCGGGCCTGCTCGGCGTCGTGCTCACCATGACGATGGTGATGATGACGTCGCTCGCGGTCACGCGCGAATACGAGCGCGGCACCATGGAGAACCTGCTCGCCACCCCGGTGCGCCCGATCGAGGTGATGATCGGCAAGATCGTGCCGTACATCATCGTCGGTTATATCCAGGTCACGGTGATCCTGCTCGCTGCCAAGCTCCTGTTTGCGGTGCCCATGCTCGGCAGCCTCGCTCTGCTGTCGGTCGTGCTGATCCTGTTCATCGCCGCCAATCTCGCGATCGGCTACACGTTCTCGACGCTGGCCAAGAACCAGATGCAGGCGATGCAGATGACTTTTTTCTTTTTTCTGCCGTCGATGCTGCTATCGGGCTTCATGTTCCCGTTTCGCGGCATGCCGCAATGGGCGCAATGGCTCGGCGAAGCGCTGCCGCTCACGCATTTTCTGCGCATCGTGCGCGGCATCCTGCTGAAGGGCAACGGGTTCTCCGACATTGCGCCGAACATGTGGCCCCTTGCCCTGTTTTTGCTGATCGCCGGCACCATCGCGCTGACCCGTTACCGCGAGACGCTCGATTGACGGCGCGGGGCGCGCACGCTGCCAGTGCGGCGACGCGCGCTGGTATACTGCGCCGGTGAATCAGAGGTCGAGCGACCCGGTGAATCCGGCGACCATCCGCTCTTCCCGCAGAACGTTTTTACGAGGACAACATTGTCTAACCATCCGGCCGGCGCGCCTCTGCGGGCATTGTTCAACATTGAAGCGGTGATGAAGATGCGGGCGCGGCTCCCGCAGTGGCGGCACGTCGCCATACTTTTGCTCGCGTGCGTCACCGTGTCCGCGAACGCGGCGGAAGGGCGGGCGCGCGCGGCGATTGCCACGGCTCATCCGCTGGCCACTGAAGCCGGCTACCGGATTCTGGAGCAGGGCGGCAATGCGTTCGACGCGGCCGTGACGGTCGCCGCCGTGCTGGCCGTCGTCGAGCCCTATTCGGCGGGCCTGGGCGGCGGCGGGTTCTGGCTGCTGCACCGGGCAAGCGATAAGAAGCAGGTCATGATCGACGCGCGCGAAACCGCGCCTGCCGGAGTCGCGCTATCCATGTACGTCGATGCAGATGGGGTGCCGGTACCGGGTGCGACCCTGCGCGGCGGCAAGGCGGCTGGAATTCCGGGCGTGCCGGCGGGCATGGTGCATCTCGCCCAGCGCTACGGCAAGCTGCGCCTGCGGCAGTTGCTCGCGCCGGCCATCGCGCTCGCGCGCAACGGGTTCAATCTCGATTCGCGGTTTGCGCGCATCGCCAAGGTGCGCGAGCCGCTGCTGCGCGAAGGCGTGAACACGGCGCGCATCTTTCTCGACAACGGCGCGGCGCCACCGCAAGGCTATCTGTTGCGTCAGCCGGAACTCGCGGCGACGCTCGAGCGCTTGGCCGAGCAGGGGCGCGATGGTTTTTACCGCGGGCCGGTTGCGCAGGCGCTCGTGAGCGGCGTCAATGCCGCCGGCGGCGTGTGGCAGGCGGAGGATCTGGCCGATTACAAGATAATCGAGCGGCCGCCCGTGCGTTTCAGCTACCGCGGCGCGACGGTCGTCTCGGCGGCGCTGCCGTCGTCGGGCGGCGTGACGCTCGCCCAGACGCTCAATATCCTCGAAGGCTACAAGATCGCCGATGCGCGCGACCCCGCAGACGCGCATATCGTGATCGAAGCGCTGCGCCGCGGCTTCCAGGACCGGCTGCGTTATCTGGGCGACACCGACTTCGTGCAGGTGCCGGTCGCGAAACTGGTCGACAAAGCGTACGCGCACAGCCGCGCCGCATCGATCAATCCGAACATCGCCACGCCGCTCGACGCATTGACCATTACGCCGCTCGCGGCCGTCACCGAAAGCTATAACACCACGCATTACTCGGTGATCGATGTCGACGGCAATCGCGTGGGCGCCACCTTGAGCATCAACTCGTGGTTCGGCGCCGGCGTGATTGCGGGCGATACCGGCGTGCTGCTGAACAACGAAATAGACGACTTCTCGCTGGGCCTCGGCCTGCCTAACCTTTATCGACTGCTCGGCGGCAAGGCCAATTCGATCGAGCCGCACAAGCGGCCTTTGTCGAGCATGAGTCCCACGTTCGTGGAGGACAGCAAAGGCGTGCTGGTCATCGGCGCGCCGGGCGGCTCGCGCATTATCAGCATGGTGCTGTTCGGCATCCTCGATTACGTGAACCAGGACAGCGTCGATTTGCTGCGCATCGTGACGGCGCCGCGCTACCACCACCAGTGCTGGCCCGACCTGGTCGAAATCGAGCCGGACAGTTTTTCCGCCGCGTGGCGATCATCGCTCGAAGACAAGGGACATCAGCTGCGGCCGGTCAACCGCAAATGGGGCAATATGCAGGCAGTCTTCAAGTCGAACGTCGACGGGTCGGCGCAGGCGGCGAGCGATCCGCGCGGGTTCGACATGGGCGGGTATTAGCGCTGAAAAGCGGGAGGAAATATGTCGGGAGCAGGGCACGGACATGGACATGACGCCGGCCACGGCGGGCCGGAAAACAAACGGATCGCGCTGCTGATTTCGATCCTCGCCCTGGTGCTCTCGATTTCGGAGACGCTGGGCAAAGGTTCGCAGACCACGGCGATCGACAAGAACATCGAAGCCTCGAACCTGTGGTCGTTTTTTCAGGCCAAGACCATTCGCATGACGGTGGTGCGCACGGCCGCCGAAGCGGCCGAACTCGAGCTCGGCCAGATGGGCCTGCCGAAGTCGAAGGAGGCGATTACGCAGCGCATTGCCGGCTGGCGCAAGACCGCCGAGCGTTACGACAGCGAGCCGGAAACGCAGGAAGGCCGCAAGGAGCTGGCTGCGCGCGCGAAGGCGGCGGAAAAAGTGCGCGATCGTTCGCTGGCCGCTTACCACCATTATGAAACTGCATCGGCAGCGCTGCAGATCGCCATCGTGCTCGCATCGGCGGCCATCGTGACCAGCACCATGGTGCTGGCATGGATAGGCGTCGGGCTCGGCGTGATCGGCGTGGTCTTTTGCACGGTCGCATTTTTCGCGCCGTTGTCCTTCCATCTGTTCTGATCCGGCGGCGCAGACGCGCAATCGCGCACTGACGATGGCAATGCGATCTGCGGTATCATTCGCCGCGCGCCCCATTTTCATCATGGTATGAAGACCACTTTTCTCGAATTCGAGCAGCCGATCGCCGAGCTCGAAACGAAAATCGACGAACTGCGGTTCGTGCAGGACGATTCCGCCCTCGACATTTCCGAGGAAATCGCGCGCCTGCAGAAAAAAAGCCAGCAGCTGACCAAGGAAATCTACGCCAAGCTGACGGCGTGGCAGATCTCGCAGGTCGCGCGTCATCCGCAGCGGCCGTATGCGCTCGATTACATGCAGGGCATGTTTACCGGCTTCGAGGAGCTGCACGGCGACCGCGCGTTCGCGGACGATGCGGCGATCGTCGGCGGGCTCGCGCGCTTCAACGAGCAGTCGGTCATGGTGATCGGCCATCAGAAAGGGCGCGACACCAAGGACAAGATCTACCGCAATTTCGGCATGCCCAAGCCCGAGGGCTACCGCAAAGCGCTGCGGCTGATGAAGCTCGCCGAAAAATTCGGCGTGCCGGTTTTCACGTTCATCGACACGCCCGGCGCGTACCCGGGCGTCGGCGCGGAAGAGCGCGGGCAGTCGGAAGCGATCGGGCGCAATCTTTATGCGATGGCGGAACTGCGCGTGCCGATCATTTGCACTGTGATCGGCGAGGGCGGTTCGGGCGGCGCGCTGGCCATCGCGGTGGGCGACGCGCTGCTCATGCTGCAATACGCGACCTATTCGGTGATTTCACCCGAAGGCTGCGCGTCGATTCTGTGGAAAAGCGCGGACCACGCGGAAGAGGCAGCAGAAACGCTCGGCATCACGGCCACCCGGCTGAAAACGCTGGGCCTGATCGACAAGATCATCACCGAGCCGCTGGGCGGCGCGCACCGCGATGCCGACGCGATGATGCAGACGCTCAAGAAGGCGCTGCAGGACATCTGGCGCCAGATGCAGAACCAGTCGGTCGACGAGCTCCTGCAGGCGCGGTTCGAAAGGCTGATGGGCTATGGCAAGTACAAGGAAGTTGCCGCCAAGTAAGGCCCTGCTCGAGCGCGTTTCCGCGGTACTCGGCCGGCATGTGCGTCGCGGCGACCGTCTGGTGGCGGGCCTGAGCGGCGGCATCGATTCGGTGGTCATGCTCGATCTGCTGCGTCGCGCGGCGGCCAAAATGCGGTTCGAACTCGCCGCGTTGCACGTCAATCATCAGATCAATCCGGCGGCCGCGAAGTGGGCGCGGTTTTGCGGCGCGTATTGCCGGCAGCTCGGCATCGGGCTGACCGTCGTCAAAGTGAACGTGCCGCGCGAGGCTAGCCTGGAAGCCGCGGCGCGCAATGCGCGTTACGCGGCATTTGCGCGGCTGCCCGCGGATTTTGTCGCGCTCGCGCACAATCTCGACGACCAGGCGGAAACGGTCTTGCTGCAGTTGTTGCGCGGCGCCGGCGTCAAGGGCGTGAGTGCGATGCCGGTGCTTCGCGGTTGCGGATCGAGGACTGGGGATTGAGGAAAATTCAAGCCCCGCTCACGTCGACGCATCCTCACCTCGATCCTCGCCTTCAATTCTGCGTCCGCTGCTCGATATCACACGCGCCGAAATCGAAGCTTATGCACGCGCGCGCAAATTGCGCTGGGTGGAGGACGACAGCAACGCCGATACCGGGTTCGATCGCAATTTTATGCGTCATCGGCTGCTGCCGGTCATCGCGGAACGCTATCCCGCCTATCGTAAAACACTCGCCCGCGCGAGCCGCAATTTCGCCGAAGCCGCCGTGTTGCTGGACGAGCTCGCGTCCCTTGACATGCCGAACGCTGCTGCGCATTTGAAGATAACGGACCTGCGGGCGTTGACGACGGCGCGCGCCAAAAATGCGCTCCGGTATTTTCTCGGCACGCATGGCGTGACGATGCCGAACGAGACGAGACTCGCGGAATGCGTACGCCAGGTGCAAGAGCCGCGCGCAACCGGCATCGCCATCGATCTCGGAGCGCACGAACTGCGGCGTTTCGGCAGCGAATTGCGCGTGGTGCCGAAGACGCCGGTGCCGTCTGCCGATTTCAGCCGCCAGTGGCAGGGCGAAGCGCGCCTCGCGTTGCCCGAGCTCGGCGCCACACTGCTGATGAAAAAATCCCGCGGCTCGGGCTTGAGTCTGGCGAAGCTGCAAACGGCGGCCGTGACCGTGCGGCTGCGCACGGGCGGCGAGCGCCTGCGTCCGGACGCCAAACGGCCGCGCCGGAGCCTGAAGAATCTGCTGCAGGAAGCGCGGCTGCCGCCGTGGCTGCGCGCGCGTCTGCCGCTGCTGTACTGCGGAGATACGCTGGTCTACGTGCCGGGTATCGGGATCGACACCGCATTCGGCGCCCACAGCGGCGAGCCGGCGGTCGAGCCCCAGTGGCAGCCGGATAGCTCGCAAAATGGGGCATAAATCGGGCCGCCTAGCTTTATAACCACGCCCTAACGTGGTATTCTTACGAATTAGCCTTAAAATTCAGACACAAAGGAAGATGCATGGCAGTAGAACGTACGCTTTCTATCATCAAGCCCGATGCAGTCGCCAACAACGTGATCGGACAAATCATGGCGCGCTTCGAAGGCGCCGGACTCAAGATCGTCGCGGCGCGCATGCTGCGGTTGTCGCGGGAGGATGCGGAGGGTTTTTACGCCGTGCATCGCGCACGTCCGTTTTTCAAGGACCTGGTCGATTTCATGATTTCGGGCCCCGTCGTCGTCCAGGTGCTCGAAGGCGAGAACGCGATCCAGAAGAACCGCGACCTCATGGGCGCGACCGACCCGAAGAAGGCCGCCAAAGGAACGATCCGCGCCGATTTTGCGCAAAGCATCGACGCCAATGCGGTGCATGGTTCGGACGGTACCGAAACAGCCGGTGTCGAGATCGCCTACTTCTTTCCTTCGCTCAATATTTATTCGCGTTAACTTCCGCGGCCATGACCGTCAATCTGCTCGACTTTGAACGTACCGGGTTCGCGCAGTTTTGTGCGGGGCTGGGCGAGAAGCCGTTTCGCGCGCGCCAGCTGATGCGCTGGATCCATCAGTCCGGCGTCGACAATTTCGACGCGATGACGGATATTTCCAAAGCGTCGCGCGAGGACATGAAAAAGCTCGCCGTCATTCGCGCGCCCGACGTGGTGCGCGACACGACCGCCGCCGACGGCACGCGCAAGTGGCTGCTCAATGTGGGCACGGGCAACGCCATCGAGACGGTGTTCATTCCCGAGCGCAATCGCGGCACGCTGTGCGTCTCGTCGCAGGCCGGTTGCGCGCTCGCATGCACGTTCTGTTCGACCGGCCGGCAGGGCTTCAACCGCAACCTGACGGTCGCCGAAATCATCGGCCAGCTGTGGCTCGCCAATCGCGAGCTCGGACGCAGCGTCGAGACGCCGCGTCCCGTCACCAATGTCGTCATGATGGGCATGGGCGAGCCGCTCGCGAATTTCGACAACGTCGTCGCCGCCCTGCAGCTCATGCTCGACGACGACGCCTACGGCCTCTCGCGGCGGCGCGTCACGCTCAGCACGTCCGGACTGGTCCCGGCGATCGATCGCTTGCGCGATGCGTGCCCGGTGGCGCTGGCGGTTTCGCTGCACGCGCCCACCGATGAGCTGCGCAGCGAGATCGTCCCGATCAACAAGAAATACCCGCTCAAGGAGTTGCTGGCCGCATGCGTGCGCTACCTCGACCGCGCGCCGCGCGATTTCATCACGTTCGAATACGTGATGCTGGCCGGCGTGAACGACAGCACCGAGCACGCGCGCCAGCTCGCGAAACTGCTGAAGACGGTGCCCTCGAAGATCAACCTGATCCCGTTCAATCCGTTTCCGGATTCGGGCTACGTGCGCTCGGACGCTGCGACGGTCGCGAATTTCCGCGACGTGCTGATGCAGAAGGATTTCACGGTCATGGTGCGCAGGACGCGCGGCGACGACATCGATGCCGCGTGCGGACAGCTCGCGGGGCAGGTCCAGGACAAGACGCGGCGCCGCGAAAAGCGCGCTGCAATCGCAACGGCGTGAGGTGCTCATGACACGACTGATCGAACGGGTGATTGCTGTTGGCTTGATACTCGGGATGTGCGGCTGCGCGGGCACCGGCTCCGAATCGACGAGCTACGCGCCCCAGACCGTCACCGATACGGGCGAAATGTCGCGTGCGCGTATCCACACGGAACTCGCGGCAGGCTATCTGGAGCTCGGCAATTACGGCGTGTCGCTGCAAGAGGCGGGCGAAGCGCTCAAAGCAGACCCCAACTATGCGCCGGCATTCAGCGTGCTGGGGCTCGTGTACATGGAACTGCGCGACGACCGGGCGGCGGAAGCCAACTTCCAGCGCGCACTGCGCATCGCCCCGCAGGATTCCGACGTCAACAATAACTTCGGCTGGTTTTTGTGCCAGCGCAAACGCGAGCAGGAATCGATCAAGTATTTTCTGATCGCGCTGCGCAACCCGCTGTATCCGACCCCCGACAAGTCGTGGGTCAATGCGGGTGTGTGCGCGCGCCAGGCCGGCGATATCACGGCGGCGGACGACTATTTCCAGAAAGCGCTCAAGGTGCGGCCGGGGCAACCGCAGGCGCTGCTGCAGCTCGCGGACATGGCGTACAAGCGCAAGAGCTATCCCGAAGCCAAATCGTACCTGATGCGCATTCAGCGCGAGGTCGAGCCGACGGCCGAATTTCTGTGGCTGTCGTTGCGGGTCGAGCGCGCGATCGGCGATCGTAATGCCGAAGGCAGCCTGGCGTTCCAGCTGCGCAAGAACTTCCCCGACTCGCGCGAGGCACGCGCGCTGGCGTCCGGCCTGTACGAATGAGCACTGCGGAATTCTCGGCCGAGTCGGAGCTGCCGCAAGCGCTACCGGCAGGCGAGCAGCTCGCGGCCGCGCGGGCGAACCGCGGCCTGAGCATTACCGAGATCGCCCAGCACCTAAAACTGTCGCCGTGGCAAGTCGAAGCGCTGGAGGCAGGCGACCACCGGCGGCTGCCAAGCCCGGTATTCGTGCGCGGATTTATCCGCAACTACGCGCGTTTGGTCAAGCTCGATCCCGCGGGATTGCTGGAGGGCGCAGACCGCGAGCCACCGGCGGCGGCGCTGTCGCGCGGCGCGCTCGGTCCTTCGGCGGAAATTCCCTATCCGATCGCGCGCCGGGTGAACTGGTACAAGTATGCAATCCTCGCGGCGGTGGCGTTGATCCCGCTCGCGGTGTACGAGTTTTATTACTTGGACACGTCGGAATCCGGGATCAAGACGGGCCAGGTCGAATCGCCGCCGCAAGTGGCCGCCGATACGTCGACCACCGCAACACCACCGCCGGGCGTTCTGCCGTCAACGGTTTTGGGCGATGCTCCGGCATCCTCGGCAGCGCCGGTTGAAGCATCTGCCGCCACGAGTGCGCCGGCGACCGGCGCGGCAGCGCGGCCCGGCGAGCAAATTGTGCGCCTGCGTTTCGCGCGCGAATCGTGGGTCGAGATACGCGATCGCAGCGGACGCAAAATATTTTCGAAAATCAATGCGCCGGGCACCGAACAGACGGTAAGCGGGTTGCCGCCGCTGCAATTGATTGTCGGGAATGCGAACGGCGTAGAGGTCACCCACAACGAACAGCCGGTCAACCTTGGCCCTCACACCAAGGTCAATGTCGCGCGGCTGACGCTGGAATAAGCGGCTATGTACGGAGTCCTGCAGCGGCGGCACACGCGCCGCGTGGTGGTCGGCGGCGTCGCAGTCGGCGGCGGCGCGCCTATCGTCGTGCAATCGATGACCAACACCGATACCGCGGACATCGACGCGACCGTCGCGCAGGTCGCGGCGCTCGCGCGCGCGGGCTCGGAGCTCGTGCGCATCACCGTGAACAGTGCCGAAGCGGCGGCCGCGGTGCCGCATATCCGCGACCGGCTGGCGGCCAAGGGTGTCGACGTCCCGCTGGTCGGCGACTTTCATTTCAACGGGCACCGCCTGCTCACGCAGCACCCGGCGTGCGCCGAAGCGCTCGCCAAGCTGCGCATCAATCCCGGCAACGTCGGCCGCGGCTCCAAACGCGACGAGCAGTTCGCGACGATGATCGAGTTCGCGTGCAAGTATGCGAAGCCGGTGCGCATCGGCGTCAACTGGGGCAGCCTCGACGCCGAGCTGATTGCGCGCATGATGGACGACAACGCGCGCAGCGCGGATCCGCAGGAAGCGGCGGTCGTGACGCGCCAGGCGCTCGTCGCGTCGGCGCTCGACAGCGCCCGACAAGCTGAAAGCCTGGGACTTGCGGGCGATTGCATCATCCTGTCGTGCAAGGTAAGCGGCGTGCAGGACTTAATCGCGGTGTATCGCGACATCGCCGCGCGTTGCGACTACCCGCTGCATCTTGGCCTCACCGAAGCGGGCATGGGTTCGAAGGGCATCGTGGCGTCGACCGCCGCGATGAGCGTGCTCCTCCAGGAAGGCATCGGCGACACGATACGCGTCTCGCTGACGCCCGAGCCGCGCGGCGACCGCACGCGGGAAGTCGTCGTCGCGCAGGAAATGCTGCAGACGATGGGCTTGCGCTCGTTCACGCCGCTCGTCATCGCCTGCCCGGGCTGCGGACGCACGACGAGCACGTTCTTCCAGGAGCTCGCGGACAACATTCAGACGTATCTGCGTGCGCAGATGCCGCTCTGGCGCGGCCATTACCCGGGCGTCGAAAACATGCACGTGGCAGTCATGGGCTGCGTCGTCAATGGGCCCGGCGAAAGCAAGCACGCCAACATCGGCATCAGCCTGCCCGGATCCGGGGAGAACCCGGTCGCGCCGGTGTACATCGACGGCGCCAAGGCGGTGACCTTGAAAGGCGACAACATCGCCGCGGAATTCCAGGCGCTGGTAGAGCGCTACGTGCACGAGCACTATGCGCCGGCAGACGGCGCAACCACCCGTCCGGCTGTCAGCGCGCACTAATCCCGAACTCCAGATCCATGTCGAACAAAATCCAGGCCATCCGCGGGATGAACGACGTCCTGCCGGACGAGTCGCCGCTGTGGGAATTTTTCGAAGATACCGTGCGCGAGGTGTTCCGGCGCTACGGATACCGCAATATCCGCACGCCCATCGTGGAGCGCACCGAGCTATTCGTGCGCGGCGTCGGCGAGGTCACCGACATCGTCGAAAAGGAAATGTACTCGTTCACCGACGCGATGAACGGCGACCAGCTGTCGCTGCGGCCCGAGGGCACGGCGCCGGCGGTGCGCGCGGCGATCGAGCACAACCTGCTCTATAACGGGCCGCAACGCCTGTGGTACAGCGGGCCTCTATTCCGCCACGAGCGCCCGCAGAAAGGGCGCTATCGCCAATACCACACGTTCGGCGCGGAAGTGCTGGGACTCGCCGGCGCCGAGGTCGACATCGAGCTCTTGGTGATGGCGCGCCGCGTGTGGCAGGCGCTGGGTCTGGACGGCGTGCAGCTGCAGATCAACACGATCGGCAGCGCGGAGGAGCGGCGCGCGTTTCGCGAACAGCTGATCAAATATTTCGAGTCGCATCCGGAAGTGCTCGACGACGACGCGAAGCGCCGCCTGCACACGAACCCGCTGCGCATACTGGACAGCAAGAACCCGCAAATGCAGGCACTGGTAAACGCGGCGCCGCGCCTGCTCGACACGCTGGGCGCCGAATCGCGCGCCAATTTCGAGGCGGTGCAGGCGGGACTGCGCGCGGCTGGCATCCCATTTACCGTCAATCCACGGCTCGTGCGCGGGCTCGATTACTACAACCTGACGGTCTTTGAATGGGTGAGCGACCGGCTGGGCGCGCAGAGCGCAATCTGCTCGGGCGGCCGCTACGATGGCTTGTTCGAGCAGCTCGGCGGCAAACCGGCGCCGGGCTGCGGATTCGGCATCGGCGTGGAACGTACGCTGCTGCTGCTCGAAGAGAGTAAAATCCACGCCCGCCGCGCCCCCGATGCCTATATTGCGCATCACGGCAATGGCGCCGCGCAGTATGCGATGCAGGCGGCCGAGACGATGCGCGATCGCGGCCTGGCGGTGGTGCTCGACTGCAGCGGCGCCGGATTCAAATCGCAGATGAAGAAAGCCGACGGCAGCGGCGCGCGTTACGCGGTTATCATCGGCGCCGATGAAATCGCCGCCCAACAGGTGAGCGTGAAGGCGCTGCGCGAGACCGCGGAGCAGACGCGCTGCACGGTAGTGGAAGCGGCGGCGATGATGGTAAACACGATGGACAGCAAAAGAGGTTGACGATGGCCGTATACGATCTGGAAGAGCAGGAACAGATAGACGAAATCAAGGCGTGGTGGAAGCAATACGGCAATCTCGTGATACTCCTCGCGACGGCGGCGGTGCTGACGGTAGCCGGAATGCGCGGCTGGAGCTATTACCAGACCCGGCAGGGCGTCGAGGCCGGCGAGTTGTATACGCAGTTGCAGGGCGCGGCCGGCGCCAACGATCCGAAGAAGGTCCAGGACATCGCCGCGGTCATCACCGATCGCTACAAGCGCACGGGTTATGCGGCATTCGCCGCACTCGCCGCGGCCAAGGCAGCGTTCGACAGCGGCAATTCCGCCGGCGCGAAAACGCAGCTGCAATGGGTCGTCGACAACGCGCGCGACGCCGAAACGCGGGACATCGCGCGCCTGCGCCTGGGGGCGGTGCTGCTCGACGAAAAGAAATATGACGAAGCGCTGAAGCTCGCCGAGACTCAGCACGTCGAAACCTTCGCTGCGCTGTATGCCGATTTAAAAGGCGACATCCTCGTCGCGCAAGGCAAGCCTCAGGAGGCCCGCGCCGCCTATCAGACGGCATTGGACAAAAGCGAAAGCAAGAGCGGTTACCGTGCGCTGATCCAGGTCAAGCTCGACGCGCTCGGCGCGGCGCGATGACCCATCGCGTACGCACGCTCGCTGCGCTCGGCGCGCTGCTGCTGGCGGCAGCGTGCGCGGCGCCCGGCGACGTCATCGATAAATGGTTCGGCAGCGGGCCGGTGCAAAAGCCGGCGGAACTTGTCGTGTTCAAGCCCACCGCCACGCCGAAAATTGTGTGGCAGGCAGGCGTCGGCGCGAGCGCGCGGTATGTATTCAGCCCCGCCATTGTCGGCTCGGTGGTTTACGTCGCGGGCGCGTCCGGGCAGATCCTGCGCCTTGATGCCGCCACCGGCAAAGTGCTTGGCCGCATCGACGCCAAAATTCCGCTGTCGGGCGGCGTCGGCAGCGACGGCAACGCTCGTGCTGGTGGGCAGCTCGAAGGGTGAAGTTATCGCACTCGACAACAGCGGCAAGCAATTGTGGACAGCGCCAGCTCACCAGCGAAGTGCTGAGCGCACCGCAGATTGCGCAAAACATCGTCGTGGCGCGCACCGGTGATGGCCGCATCTTCGGCCTCGATGCCGCGACCGGCGCGCGCAAATGGCTTTATCAGCGCGCGCTGCCGCCGTTGACCGTGCGCACTGCGGTGAGCGTGCTGCTCCATCGCGGCGGCGTATTCGCCGGTTTCCCGGGCGGGCGGCTCGTGGCGCTGTCAGTCGACAGCGGCAACGTCGGCTGGGAGGCTACGGTGGCGCTGCCGAAAGGCGCGACCGAGCTCGAACGCGTCGCCGACGTATCGAGCCTGCCGGTCACCGATGGGCGGCAGGTTTGCGCGGTGGCATTCCAGGGCCGCGCGGCATGCTTCGACCTGATCAAAGGCTCGCCGAACTGGAGCCGTGACGTCTCGAGCATCGCCGGGCTCGCCAACGATCGCGAAAATCTCTACATCGCCGACGACAAGAGCGCACTTATTGCGTTCGAGCTCACCGGCGGGGCGAGCTTGTGGAAGCAGGACAAACTCTACGGCCGGTACGTGAGCGGGCCGGTGGTTGTCGGCCGATACATAGCCGTCGGCGACTTCCAGGGCTACGTGCATTTCGTTTCGCGCGATGACGGATCGTTCGTCGCGCGCATCCCCACCGATGGCAGCGCCGTCGTGGCGCAGCCGCAGCTGCTCAATGACGGGATACTCGTGCAGACGGTCAAGGGCGGGGTATTCGCGATCGCCATTCAGTGAGCGCCGCAATGACAGCAGTCAGGCGCGCCGCCGTTGGCAGTACCGATCTTTATTTCGCGAGCCGCACAGTGATTCCAACCCTCGTTATCGTCGGCCGTCCGAACGTCGGCAAGTCGACGCTTTTCAACCGGCTCACGCGCAGCCGCGATGCGATCGTCGCCGATATTCCCGGCTTGACGCGCGACCGGCATTACGGGCGCGGACGCGTCGGCTACAAGTCATACATCGTCGTGGACACGGGCGGGCTCGAGCCGGTATCGCACGAGGGCGTCATGCAGGTCATGGCGCAGCAGACGCTGCTGGCCATCGACGAGGCCGACGCAGTCGTGTTGCTGGTCGATGGACGCCAGGGCGTGACCACGCAGGATCGCGCGATCGCGGAGCAACTGCGCCGCACCGGCCGCAAGATCTGGCTCGTCGTCAACAAGGCCGAAGGCATGCAGCCGGCGACGGTCAACGCTGAATTCCACGAGCTCGCGCTGGGCGAGCCGCTCGCGATCTCCGCTGCGCACGGCGAAGGCGTGGGGGATCTCGCCGAATTGATCACCGCCGACTTCCCCGAGCGCGAAGAAGTCGACGAGGATGCGGCGCCCGAAACCCGGCCGCGCATCGCGATCGTCGGCCGTCCGAATGTCGGCAAATCCACGCTGGTCAATTCCCTGCTCGGAGAAGAGCGCGTGATCGTGTTCGATCAGCCAGGCACCACGCGCGACAGCATCTATATCGATTTCGAGCGGGCAGGGCAGCGCTACACGCTGATCGACACCGCGGGCGTGCGGCGGCGCGCGAACGTCACCGACGCGATCGAAAAGTTTTCGGTCGTAAAGACGCTGCAGGCCATCGAGGATGCCAACGTCGTGATCCTGGTGCTCGATGCGCGCGATCAGATCGTCGACCAGGATGCGCATATCGCGGGATACATCGTGGAAGCGGGCCGCGCGCTGGTGGTCGCCGTCAACAAATGGGACGGTCTGCGCCCCGAGCAGCGCGAAAGCGCCAAGCATTCGCTGGAGCGCACGTTGAATTTTATCGATTTTGCGCCGGTGCATTACATATCGGCGCTGGCCGGAACCGGCATTAAATCATTGCTCGATGCGGTCGAGCGCGCCTACCGCGCGGCCATGATCAAGCTGCCGACGCCCAAGCTCACGCGCGCGCTCGAAGCTGCGATCGCGCGCCAGGCGCCGCCGCGCGGCGGCATATTCCGGCCCAAAATGCGCTATGCCCATCAGGGCGGCAGTAATCCGCCGCGCATCATCATCCACGGCACGGGGCTCAACCGCGTATCGGACAGCTACCGGCGCTACCTCGAACATTTCTTCCGCGACGCGTTCGAACTCCTGGGCACGCCGCTGAAAATAGAGTTCCGGCAAGGGGTTAATCCGTATGACAAACGGCGCGGCAAGCGGTGAGCGTCGCGTCCTATGGCGCTCCCCGGTGAAATGCAGTAGAGTGCTGTTATCAATACTAAAAACGATGGGGCCACAATGAGCACGAAAGGGCAGCTGCTACAAGACCCGTTTCTTAACGCACTGCGTAAAGAGCACGTTCCGGTCTCCATCTACCTTGTCAACGGCATCAAGCTGCAGGGCCAGATCGAGTCATTCGACCAATATGTCGTGCTGCTGAAGAACACTGTCACGCAGATGGTTTACAAACACGCAATCTCGACCGTCGTGCCGGCGCGCGCGGTCAACTCTGGCGATCGACCATTCGGCCGACAGCTGACCTTCGTTCCTCATCCTTTGAATGTTTGAACGTCCCGGGAGCGACTCCCAGGCGGTGCTCGTCAGTCTCGATTTCGGCGATACGGATTACGCCGAATCGACCGACGAGCTCACGCAACTCGCATTGAGCGCGCGCATCGGCGTCGCCGGCATTTTGCGCGGCAAGCGCGCGCGTCCGGACTCGGCCTTCTTCGCCGGCACCGGCAAGGTCGACGAAATCGCCGCACTGCGTTGCGCAAACCGGGGCGGGGCTGGTCATCTTCAATCATGAGCTTGTCGCCCGCGCAGGAGCGCAACCTCGAAAAGCAGCTCGGTTGCCGCGTCATCGACCGTGTGAGCCTGATCCTCGACATCTTCGCGCAGCGCGCGCGCAGCCACGAAGGCAAGCTGCAGGTCGAGCTCGCGCAGCTCGAACATCTCGCGACGCGGCTCGTGCGCGGCTGGACCCACCTGGAACGGCAGAAGGGCGGTATCGGTCTGCGCGGGCCGGGCGAGACGCAGCTCGAAACCGACCGCCGGCTGCTCGGCAAGCGCGTGAAACTCCTGAAGGACAAGCTCGCGCGCATGCGAAGCAGCGCGCAGGTGCAGCGCCGCGCGCGCCAGCGCGCGAACGTGTTGTCGGTGTCGCTGGTGGGCTACACCAACGCGGGCAAGAGCACGTTCTTCAATGCGTCTGACGCGCGCGCATGCGTACGCCGCCGACCAGCTGTTCGCGACGCTCGATACGACGACGCGGCGCGTATTTCTGCCCTCCGGCGGCGCGCTCGTGCTGTCCGACACGGTCGGCTTCATTCGCCAGCTGCCGCACACGCTGGTGGCGGCCTTTCGCGCCACGCTCGAAGAAACTATCCAGGCCGATCTGCTGCTGCACGTGGTCGATGCAGCCAGCACCGACGCGCGACGCGCAGATCGCGGCGGTCAACGCAGTGCTCGCCGAAATCGGCGCCGCTCACATTCCGCAGATACTCGTCTTCAACAAGATCGATTTGACCGGCGGCGAGCCGCGGGTCGAGCGGGATGAATATGGTAAAATCGCCCGCGTCTGGATGAGCGCCGGACCGGGCTTGGGACTCGATCTGGTGCGGGCAGCGCTCGAAGAACACGCTGCCGCGGCAAACCGTCATACGGCGGCGCGCCCCGCGGCGGCATGACACGGATCAAACAATCATGAGTACGCTCATTGGCAGTCGATTCCGCGCGCGGCTATCTGCCGGGCGCTGGCGCCGCCTGCGCGGGCTTCGTGCTGATGTCGCTCAATGACCCGCAATGGGGCGGCGCGGCAGCAAGAATTCTTGGGGCCGCCCGATCTCGACGAGTTGTGGCGCAACTTCAACCGAAAACTCGGCTCGTCTGTTCGGGCGCAAGGCGGCGGCGACAACGCACGCCGGGCGGGCCGCGCGCTTCGCGCAGTTCGGCGGCGGCGCCGGCATCCTGATCGGGCTCGTCTTTCTGGTCTGGCTGGCGAGCGGCTTCTACATCGTCGACGCCAGCCAGCGTGGCATGGTGCTGCGCTTCGGCAAGTTCGTCGAAGACGACGCTGCCGGGACCGCACTGGCATCTGCCGTATCCGATCGAGATCGGCGGAGATCGTCAACCTGCTCGCAGGTGCGCACGGTCGAAATCGGCTACCGCAACAACGTGCAAGAGCAAGGTGCTGAAGGAATCGCTGATGCTGACCGACGACGAGAACATCATCGACATCCAGTTCGCGGTCCAGTACGTGCTCAAGAATCCGCAGGAATTATCTGTTCAACAACCGCGAGCCCGAAGACAGCCGTGCTGCAGGCGGCGGAAACCGCCGATCCGCGAGATCGTCGGCAAGAGCAGCATGGACTTCGTGCTCTACGAAGGCCGCGCGCAGTCGCGACGCGACGCGCAAAAGCTGATGCAGGAAATCCTCGATCGCTACGAGACCGGCATCAGCATCAGCAAGGTGACCATGCAGAACGCGCAGCCGCCGGAGCAGGTGCAGGCGGCGTTCGACGACGCGGTCAAGGCCGGGCCAGGATCGCGAGCGCCAGAAGAACGAAGGCCAGGCGTATGCCAACGACGTCGTGCCGAAAGCGCGCAGGCGCGGCCTCGCGCCTGCTGCAGGAAGCCGAAGGCTACAAGCAGCGCGTGATCGAACAGCGCGGAGGGCGACGCGAGCCGCGTTTCCGCCAGATCGTCGCCGAATACAACAAGGCGCCGCGGCGTGACGCGCGACCGCCTGTACCTCGATGCGATGCAGCAGATCATGAGCAACACGCAGCAAGGTGCTGGTCGACCAGAAGGGCGGCAACAACCTGCTTGTATCTGCCGCTCGACAAGCTCATGCAGATCGACCGGGTCGGGCACGCCGGCGGTCGACGCGACGAGCAAGCCGGCCGAGCCGAGCCGCCGGCTCGGAGGCGCTGCCGTCGGCGTCGCGTTCGCGCGACGCGTTCCGCAGCCGCGAGCGGGAGGCACGCTGATGAACCGCAATCTCGGCGCTGATCGCTGGTGGTCGCTGGTCATCCTGCTGATCGTCGCTTCGATGTCGCGTTGTTCGTCGTCGACAGCGCCAGAACGCCATCGTGTTCCGCTTCGGCGAGAGTCGTCGTACGTGATCAACGAGCCCGGCCTCTACGTGAAGATCCCGCTGCTCGACAACGTGCGCTATTTCGACGCGCGCATCCTGACGATCGACACGCGCGGAACCCGAGCGCTTCCTCACCTCCGAGAAGAAGAACGTGCTGGTCGATCTCTTCGTGAAGTGGCGCATCACCGACGTGCAGCTGTACTACATCAGCGTCGGCGGCGACGAGGTCGCGCGCAGATCCGGTTGCTGCAGACGATCAACGACAGCCTGCGCGCCGAGTTCGGCAAACGCGACCGTGCACGAAGTGGTGTCCGGCGAGCGCGACAAGATCATGGAGCTCATGCGGCGAGCAGGCCAACGAGGACGCGCGTGAAAATCGGCGTCGCAGGTGCTCGACGTGCGCATTGAAGCGCGTCGATCTGCCGCAGGAAGTCAGCGAATCGGTCTACCGGCCGCATGGAAGCGGAGCGCAAGCGCGTGGCGAACGAGCTGCGTTCGACGGGCGCCGCGGAGTCGGAGAAGATTCGCGCCGACGCCGACCGGCAGCGCGAGGTCATCCTCGCGCAAGGCGTACCGCGACGCGCAGCGCATCAAGGGCGAGGGCGACGCGAAGGCGATCGGCGATTTACGCGCGCGCCTACGAGCAGAATCCCGAGTTCTATGCGTTCTACCGCAGCTCGAGGCCTACACGCAGAGCTTCAAGAACAAGAGTGACGTGCTGGTGCTCGAACCGAGTTCCGAGTTCTTCAAGTACCTGAAGTCCGACGGCAAGCCGGCGAAGTAAGCGGCGAGCGGGCGCGAGCTGCGCGAATCCAGGGTAGATGAGCCGTGCGTGAGCAACACGCTGCTCACGGCGTTGCGCTCATGCTCGTCATCGAGGGCGTTGCTGCCGTTTCTCGCTCCCGGCCCTGTGGCGCGAGACGTTTCGCCGTCTCACCGAACTGTCCGACGGACAGATCCGGTTCGTCGGGCTCACCTCCATGCTGTGCGGGGCTCTGCTGCTGGCGTTCGTGGCGCGCTAGGCCGCGGAGTCGGGTGCTCGCACCGCTTGGGAAAAGGGCGCGTACGCGTGTATCCTTGCGAGTCGTTTATGAATGCCGTCTATTTTCGTAACTTGTTGAACCATCATGCGTGCCTGGCTGTTGCCCGAGTACATCGAGGACATCCTGCCGGCAGACGCGCGCGCGATCGAGGCGCCTGCGGCGGGCGCATGCTCGACCTGTTCGCGCGTGCACGGCTACGAGCTCGTCATGCCGCCGCTGCTCGAGTACGTCGAATCGCTGCTCACCGGGACCGGCCACGATCTCGACCTGCAGCACGTTCAAGCTGGTCGACCAGCTGTCGGGCCGCATGCTCGGCGTGCGCGCCGACATCACGCCGCAGGTCGCGCGCATCGACGCGCACCTGCTGAACCGCAAAGGCGTCACCCGGCTCTGCTACGCCGGCAGCGTTCTGCACACGCTGCCGGCGGCACTGAACCGCACGCGCGAACCGCTGCAGATCGGCGCCGAAATCTACGGGCACGCCGGCATCGAGAGCGATCGTCGAAATCCAGCGCCTGATGCTCGATGCGCTTGCGCCTGGCCGGCATCGAGCAAGCTGCACCTCGACATCGGCCACGTCGGCGGTTTTCCGCACGCTCGTGCAGCGAGGCCGGCGTCGGCGCGGAAGTCGGAGGAGGAGCTGTTCCGCGCGATGCAGGCGAAGGACGTGCCGGCGCTGCGCGAGCTCGCGCGCAAGCTCGACCGCAAGCTACGCGCGCGGCGCTGCTGGCGCTGCCGGAACTCTACGGCGGCACCGATGTGCTCGACGCGGCGCCGAAACGCGCTGCCCGAGAATGCCGAGATCAAGCAGGCGCTCGCGCGACCTGCGCGCGATCGCGGCCGCCAGCTGCACGACGCGCGCGCATCGAAGTCTGCTTCGACCTGGCTGAATTGCGCGGCTATCACTATCACAGCGGCGTCGTGTTCGCCGCCTATGCCGAAGGCTGGTCGAATGCGATCTGGCGCTCGGCGGGCGCTACGACGAAGTCGGCCAGGCGTTCGGCCGCGCGCGGCCGGCGACCGGTTTCAGCATGGATCTGCGCGAAATCGCGGTGATCGCGCCGGCAGCGGAACCGCGCACGGCGATGCTCGCGCCTTATGCGCCGGCGGACGCCGCGCTTGCAGCGGCGCATCGCGACGCTGCGCAAGGCGGGCGATGCCGTGATCGTCGATCTGCCCGGCCACGACAAGGCGCGCGACGAGCTCGGCTGCGATCGCCGGCTCGCGCTGCGCAACGGCAAGTGGATAGTCGAGCAATTGCGCGCGGCGCCGGTCGAGCGCAGCAACGTATGATTTCAAAACAGAGAGAGCAATGGCAAAAAACGTAGTCGTCGTCGGCACCCAGTGGGGTGACGAAGGCAAAGGCAAGATCGTCGACTGGCTGACGGATCACGCGCAGGGCGTGGTGCGCTTCCAGGGCGGGCACAACGCCGGGCACACGCTCGTCATCGGCGGGCAAGCAAGACCGTGCTGCACCTGATTCCGTCGGGCATTCTGCGCGACGACGTCGCCTGCTACATCGGCAACGGCGTGGTGCTGTCGCCGGACGGCGCTGCTCGAAGAGATCGGCGACGCTCGAAGCGGCGGGCGTCGATGTCACGCGCGCGGCTGACGCATCAGCGAAGCGTGTCCGCTGATCCTGCCGCATCACGTGGCGCTCGACCATGCGCGCGAAGCGGCGAAGGGCGCAGGCAAGATCGGCACCACCGGGCGCGGCATCGGGCCCGCCTACGAGGACAAGGTCGCGCGCCGCGCGATCCGCCTGCAGGACCTCTTTCATCGCGAACGCTTCGCGGCCAAGCTGGGCGAAGTGCTCGACTACCACAACTTCGTGCTGAAGAACTATTTCAGCGCGCCGATACGTCGATTTCCAGAAGACGCTCGACGACGACGCTGGCGCTCGCCGAGCGCATCAAGCCGATGGTGGCCGACGTGCCGCGCCTGCTCTACGAAGCGCAGCGCGCGGGGAATAACCTGCTGTTCGAGGGCGCGCAGGGCACGCTGCTCGACGTCGATCACGGCACCTATCCGTACGTGACCTCGAGCAACTGCGTCGCGGGTGCCGCGCGTGCGGGCGCCGGCGTGGGACCGCAGTTGCTGCATTACGTGCTGGGCATCACCAAGGCGTATACGACGCGCGTCGGGCTCGGGTCCGTTCCCGACCGAGCTCGAAGACGACATCGGCAAGCATCTGGCCGAGCGCGGCAACGAGTTCGGTTCGACCACGGGACGGCCGCGGCGCTGCGGCTGGTTCGACGCGGCGGCGCTCAAGCGCTCGATTCAGATCAACGGCGTCTCGGGACTGTGCGTGACGAAGCTCGACGTGCTGGACGGCATGGAAGACGCTGCAGATTGGGCATCGGCTACCGCGTCGATGGCGAGCGGCTCGACATCCTGCCGTTCGGCGCTGAAGTGCTGGCCGAGTGTGAGCCGGTCTACGAGGAGATGCCCGGCTGGTCAGGCAAGCACAGTCGGCGTCACGCGTTACGAGCAATTGCCGGCCGCAGCGCGGCATTACCTCAAGCGCATCGAGGAAATCTGCGAAGTGCCGGTCGACATGATTTCGACCGGTGCGGAGCGCGAGGAGACCATCGTGCGGCGCCATCCGTTCGAATGACGGCAGGATTGAGGACCGGGGATTGAGGATTCGCAGCAATTACGACTGAGTGCGGAGCGCAAGCGAACGGCGACTTGGTTCGCTCAGAGCCTGAATCCTCAATCCACGATCCTCGATTTCTGGTGCCGAGGAAGGGACTCGAACCCCCACAGTGTTGCCACCGCATAGGACCTGAACCTAGTGCGTCTACCAATTCCGCCACCTCGGGCATGCAAGGCGGGCAAATTTAATCATTAAGGCCACTTTTGTCAATGAAAACGCGAAAATCCCGCGCACGCGCGCGTGACGCTGACAGCGTCAAGCGCGGCGCGGGTAAGAAAACGCAGCACGCCGCGCCGGTAAAGCCGGCGCGGGCGAAACATTTTGCACCTCAATCCGCAACGTCGCGCCACTCCGCCCCCGGTCCTGCGTCGCTATTGCGCGCGCCGGGTCGCGGCAACGATCCGTTCCAGGCGCGCGAGAGCAGCAATTACGACGAGCCGGTGCCGAGCCGCGAGATGATCCTCGAGACGCTGAACGAGCAAGGCGTGCCGGTCAGCAATGCGCAGCTCGAAAAACTGCTCGGCATCACCGAGCGCGAGCGCGAAGGTTTCGAGCGGCGGCTCTCCGCGATGGAGCGCGACGGCCAGATCATGCGCAACCGCCGCGATGCGATCTGCGTCGTGACCAAGCTCGATCTGATAACCGGCAAAGTCCAGGGGCACCCGGACGGTTTCGGTTTCCTGATCCGCGACGACGGCGGGCCGGATCATGTTCCTCGGACCGCCGGAGATGCACAAAGTTCTGCACGGCGACCGCGTCGTCGCGCGCGAAATCGGCGTCGACCGGCGCGGCAGGCCCGAGGCGAAAATCGTCGAAGTCCTCGAGCACGTCAATCAGCGCATCGTCGGCCGCCTGCGTAATGAGCACGGCGTTCTCTTCGTCGTGCCCGAAAACCGGCGCATCAGCCAGGAATTGCTGGTGCCGCCCGGCGACAGCCTCGGCGCCGAAGCCGGGGCAGGTCGTCGTCGCGGAAATCATCGCGCAGCCCGCACGCCACGCGCAGCCGGTCGCGCGCATCGTCGAGGTGCTGGGCAACTACGCCGATCCCGGCATGGAAATCGAGATCGCGCTGCGCAAGCACGATCTGCCGTACGAGTTTCCGCCGGCGGTTGAAAAGGCCTCTGCGCGGTTCGACGGCAAAGTTACCGCGCAAGATATCGCCGGGCGCGAGGACGTGCGCGAGCTGCCGCTGGTCACGATCGACGGCGAAACCGCGAAGGACTTCGACGACGCGGTCTACTGCGAGCCGCGCGCGGGCAAGGGCTTTCGCCTGCTCGTCGCGATCGCCGACGTGAGCCACTATGTGGAACACGCGCGATGCGCTCGACCGCGAGGCGCTCGACTCGCGGCAACTCGGTGTATTTCCCGCGGCGCGTCATTCCGATGCTGCCGGAAGTGCTGTCGAACGGGCTGTGCTCGCTCAATCCGCACGTCGACCGTCTGTGCATGGTCTGCGACATGAACATCGACGCGCACGGCGAGGTCGCCGATTACCGTTTTTACCCGGCGGTCATGTGGTCGCACGCGCGGCTCACCTATACGCGTGGTCGCCGACATTCTCGAGAACCCGCAGGGTGCGGCGGCCGCCGAGCACCGCGCGCTGGTGCCGCACCTGACGAATCTCTACCGGCTCTATCACGTGCTCGCCAAGTCGCGCGCCAAGCGCGGCGCGATCGATTTCGAGACGATCGAGACCCAGATGATCTTCGACGCGCACGGCAAAATCGAGCGCATCGTGCCGGTGCAAGCGCAACGACGCGCACCGCATCATCGAAGAATGCATGCTGGCGGCGAACGTCTGCGCGTCCGACATTCCTGCGCGATAACGAGCATCCGGCGCTCTACCGCGTTCACGAAGGGCCGACCCCGGAACGACTGCTCGGCCTGCGCGAATTTCTCAAAGGGTTCGGTCTCGAACTCGGCGGCGGGAACACGCCGCACGCGAAGGACTACGCGAAAGTGCTCGAGCGCGTGAAGGATCGTCCCGATGCGCAGCTTCTGCAGACGGTGATGCTGCGCTCGCTGCGCCAGGCGGTCTACAGCCCGGAGAACCTTGGGCATTTCGGGCTCGCGTACGAGGCCTACACGCACTTCACCTCGCCGATCCGGCGTTATCCCGATCTGCTCATCCACCGTGCGATCAAAGCGGTGCTCAGGAAAAAACGCTACGAGCCGGGTGATTGGGCGGAGCTCGGCATGCAATGCTCGCTGACCGAGCGGCGCGCCGACGACGCGACGCGCGACGTCGAGGCGTGGCTCAAATGCTATTACATGCGCGATCGCGTCGGCGATGTGTTCGACGGCACTATCAGCTCGCGCGGTAGCGTTCGGGATTTTCGTCGCGCTCGACGGCGTCTACGTCGAGGGCCTGGTGCACGTGTCGGACCTCGGCAGCGATTACTTCCATTTCGACGCGGCGAAGCATCAATTGGTCGGCGAGCGGACAGCCAAGCGCTATCGGCTCGGCGACCGCGTGCGCGTGCGGGTGGTGCGCGTGGACATCGAGTCGAGCAAGATCGATTTCGTGCTTGAAGAGAGCGCCGCAGCGGGGGCAGGATCAACTGCGCGTTCGCCTAAACCGAGGCGCAAATAATGCGCATGCTTAGCGCAGCAAATTCTGCGGCGGAGCCAGTCGTTGGCTGACGGGCGCATCGTTTACGGCTTTCACGCGGTGATCAGCCGCTTGCGTCAGCACGCAGCGGGCGTGCAGGAAATCTATCTCGACGCGTCGCGCCACGATGCGCGCGCCCAGGACTTGACCAAGCTTGCGGCCAGCCATGCCGTGCGCATGATCGCGGTCGACACGCAGCGTCTCGACGGCCTGACGGGGCACGCACGGCATCAGGGAGTCGCCGCGCGGGTTGCCGCAGTCGCGCTCAAACACGATCTCGACGATGTCCTCGACAACATCAACGGTCCCGCGCTCTTGCTGGTGCTCGACGGCGTGCAGGACCCGCACAATCTCGGCGCGTGCCTGCGCGTCGCCGATGCGTTCGGCGTGCATGCGGTGATCGCGCCCAAAGATCGCGCGGTCGGCATCACGCCGGTCGTGTCCAAGGTGGCGAGCGGCGCGGCCGAAACCGTGCCCTATATTTCGGTCACCAATCTCGCGCGCACGTTGCGCGAGCTCAAGGACGCTGGCATCTGGATCGTCGGCGCCGACGAATCCGGCGCCAATGACCTTTATGACACCCGGCTGGCCGGGCCCCTGGCATGGGTGATGGGCGCTGAAGGGGAGGGTATGCGGCGGCTTACGCGCGAACACTGCGACGAACTGGTGCGTATTCCGATGCTCGGCAGCGTCGAAAGCCTGAATGTATCGGTCGCCAGCGGCGTTTGCCTCGGCGAAACGGTCCGTCAGCGCCGCAGCGGTGCGCCGCGGGCGCCGGCCTGAATCGGTAATATTTCGCAGGCGCATAGGCCAAAATACCGACCAAAACACCGCCGCCGGTGGTGTAAAATTCAGACTCACTATCCCGTTAGATGGTCGGAAAAATGACTACTTTGCGTCCTCACCAACGGCGGCCTTTCAAAATAGCAGCAGTCTCACTGGCTGTAGCTTCCTGTTTTTTAGTCGCGACGGATACCGCGCTGGCAAACCCGACGGGCGGCGTTGTCGCCAGCGGCAGCGCGACGTTCAGTCAGCAGGGTAGCCAGCTCTCGATCACCAATACGCCGGGCGCCGTTATCAACTGGCGCGCATTTTCGATCGGCCCCAACGAGCTTACGCGGTTCATTCAGCAGTCGTCCGCAAGTGCAGTTCTCAACCGGGTCGTCGGCGCGGACCCGTCCGCCATACTTGGCGCTCTGCAATCGAACGGCCGCGTATTCCTGATTAACCCGAATGGCATATTGTTCGGCGCCGGCGCGAAAATCGACGTTGCCGGACTCGTCGCGTCCACGTTGAATCTTTCCAACGCCGATTTCGCGGCGGGACGCCTGCGCTTCACGGATACGCCGGGCGCGGGCAAAATTACGAACCAGGGCACCATAACGACGCCCAGCGGCGGCCAGGTGTATTTGATTGCGCCGAACGTGCAGAACAGCGGCATCATCACGAGTCCAAAGGGCGAAGTGATACTCGCGGCGGGCCGCACGGTCGAACTCGTCGATGCGGGCACGCCGAATTTGCACATCGAAATTACCGCGCCGGACACCGAGGTCGTGAACATTGGCCAGATCGTCGCGAGCAGCGGAAAAATCGGCATCTATGCGGGCCTCATCAAGAACAGCGGCGAGATTCGCGCCGACGGCGTAGTCGTCGGGCAGAACGGCGAAATTCTGCTCAAGGCGACGCAGAATGCCACGCTCGATTCAGGCAGTATTGTTTCAGCGAGTGGCGCAGAAGGCGGCAGGATTACGATTCAATCCGGGGACAGCACGCTTGTATCCGGTACGATCGAGGCGACAGGCAATGAGGGGCGGGGCGGCGTGGTCCAATTGCTTGGCAACCAGGTTGCGCTCGCTGGCACTTCCACGGTCGACGCTTCAGGCCAGGCGGGCGGCGGCGTAATACTGGTTGGCGGCGAAACGCAAGGCGGCAATCCTAACGTTCAGAATGCGCAGTTTACTTCGGTTGCGCGTGGCGCAAATCTGCTGGCTGACGCGGGGCAAAGCGGTGACGGCGGCAGGGTCATCGTGTGGTCGGACGATACGACGCGGTTCGATGGAAAAATTACCGCGCGCGGGGGCATCGCGTCGGGCAATGGCGGCTTTGCCGAAATATCAGGGAAGCAGCACTTGGCTCTCACGGGCTTCGCAGATCTGCGCGCTCCGAACGGCAGGGCGGGCACGCTGCTGCTCGATCCCGGCACAGTCACCATCTGCCACGTGCCAAGCAGTTGTGCCACGACCCAATCCGGTATGGATACCTTTTCGGACGATTACATCAGTCGCCAGTTAGGTTTTGGCAGCCTGACCATCACTACCGCCAGCGCGAGCGCCGGTCCGCAGGATATTAATTTCGTCGACCCCTCAATTGCGATCCGCTGGACCAACTCCAACGTTTTGACTTTACTTGCAGGAAATAACATCGATCAGCTAGGGTTAATCAGCGGCGGTCCCGGAAGCGATGTCGTGCTGATCGCGAAGTCCGGCGATTTGAAATTGGGTGGCACCGTATCTGTTGGCAGCCATGCCATTCTGCGCGCAACTGCGGGCGCAATCATAGACGGCAACGGTGCCGCGAACAATATCACAGCCCAGTATCTGGAAGCGGCAGCTGCCCGTGGTATCAACCTTGATACCGCCATCGGCGGTGCCTCGCCGAGCTATGTCAATGCGACCAACAGCACTTCCGGCAACATTGTGCTGCGCAATACCACTTCCACGGCCGTCGTGCAAAATATTCACAATGCGGGCGGCAATAACGTTCTGTCAGGCCTCACCACCGACGCCGACAGTACGGTCGTCACCGGCGGCATCGTGATCCACGGCGAGTGGATCGTTTCTGGAGGGCAATCATACGTCTCCGCAGCCAATCCCCAATATACTTTCACGGCCAACAGCCCGAACCCAATAATCACTTTGAATTCGCCGCGCGCCAATATTTTAAGAACTGACCCTTATTTATATTTGCTTGACGCGGGTACGCTGATTGCGTCCGACGACGACAGTCCGCAGGGTTATAACTCGATTATAAATTCGCCGAACCCGGCTAATCAGTTTCAGGGCTACAACGTGGCAACCCTGATTCCGGGGAGGACGTATACGGTTGTGGCTGCGACTTACTCGTCTGGCCAGAGCTATCCATTTGATTTATCAATTGGCGGGGCCTCCACGATCGTTAATGTGCCCCCCCCTGCGCCTGCCAGCGTGCCGACTGCGGCAACGCAACAGGCTGCGCAACAGCCTGCCAGCGTGCCGACTGCGGCAACGCAACAGGCTGCGCAACAGGCTATTTCACCTTCTATTGTAGCGATCGATCGCAGCGTGACGATTAGCGAACCTGCCAACAAAGACAAGCCAAGCGAAGCCCCAAAAAAGCAGGAGAAGGACGAAAAAGGTCTCGCGCAGGGCCTGAAGGCATACTGTAATTAGGTGGGCGAATAATGAAAACTATGATGAATGTAAGCAAAGGGCGCGGAGAAATTGGTAGCGTCATGCCAATGAAAGTGCTTTGTTCAGCGGTTTTCGCCCTTGTGCTGGTCACATTGACAAGTGTTTCGGCGCTTGCTGCTGGCGCAGGGGAAGTGACCAATCTAAGTGGCACGCTCTCAGTGCAGCGCTTGGATGGGACTATGCGCGTGTTGGGGCAGAAATCAGAAGTCATTGCGGGCGACATTCTAACCACGCAAAAAGATAGCTATGCCCAGATCAACTTCACTGACGGCAGCTCGGTGACGATGCGTCCAAATACGCAGATGAAAATCGACGCTTACAGCTTCGTGCAGGATCAGCCGCAGGCGGACAATGCCTTTTTCCGCCTGCTCAAGGGCGGGATGCGGACGGTGACGGGCTTGGTCGGCAAACGCGGCGATCAGAATGCATATCGTATCGGTACATCCACTGCTACGATTGGGATACGGGGTTCAATGGGGGACACCAGGGTGGATGGTTCTACCGTAGACCACTTTACACATTTGGGAACCTATGTCCTGACAAATGAAATCGAGTCCCGGGAAGTTGGCGCGGGGTTTTCCGTCCAGGTTCGCGGGGCCCGCGATGCTATTCGCGTTTCGGCTGGGCATTTTGACAATGAATGGAACAAGGTTTGGCCAACGAGCTTGTCGGGCGCGCTAAAGGGACCTTGCGGAAAGTAGCCAATTTGGCCACAGACCCCGCAGCCGCGGGGTTTATTTTGTGCTCCGCAAGTCGAGTATGGCGCGTCGATCGCGCAGCCGCGGATGGTGGAGAAAAGACGCGATGCGATTTAATCGCGAGCGCCGGCGCCGCGCGGATTGAGGCCCGGGGATGGTTGTCCGCATGATGCCGCGTTGCATACCTGCCTCGGGCATCCGGTCCACATGAAAATTGTGCCAGTCGACGAATCAAGCCGGACCCGGGCCTCAAAATCGTAGATTTCTTGGCGGAAATCGACCGCTGAGCAGGGGGGCGGGCAAGCTGCGAGACGCCCCCGGCACCACCCGCCTGTTGTATCCATGCACACGGAGTTGCGGAGCGTTATCGGAAACGCGCTTGAAATTATTGATTATGTGCGTATTTTTTTGGTATGGTTGCCGGTATAACAACATTACGAAAGCCGCCGGGTGAAAGAAGTCGTCAAACGCTGCCTTGGACTTCTGGCGTACGTATGCGTGGCTGCGTATGCGGGAACGGTATGGGCGCAAACACCGCAAGCCGATGTCGTGGCGGCGCCGCGCTTCGACATCGAGCGCTTCGACGTAACGGGCAACACGCTGCTCAAGCAGGGTGAAATCGATGCTGCGGTGGCTGCCTACGTCGGCAAGCAGAAGGATTTTTCCGATATTCAGCGCGCTCTGGAGACGCTCGAGCAGGTCTACCGCGACCGCGGCTACGGCGTCGTCCAGGTTCTGCTGCCCGAGCAGGACATCACCCGCGGCGTGGTCCGCCTGCGCGTAATCGAACCGAAGATCGGCAAGGTCGTGATCGAAGGCAACAAGTATTTCAACGACACGAACGTGCGCAACAGTCTCCCGGGGTTGAAGCCCGGCGCGACGCCGAACTCCCAGAAGCTGGCGCAGAATCTTCAGTTGCTGGCCGAGCATCCGGCCAAGCAGACGACCGTGCTGTTGCGGGCGGGCGAGACCGAATCGCTGGTCGATGCCACAGTCAAAGTGATCGACGAAAATCCGCTTAAGTTCGTGGCGACGCTTGATAACTCCGGCACCGACGACACGGGCCGCTTCCGCACCGGCATCGCCATGCAGCACTCGAACGTGTTTAATCGCGACCACGTGGCGACCCTGCAATACGTGACCAATCCCGAAAACCCGAGCAAGGTCCAGATTTACGGCATGGGTTACCGCATTCCGTTCTATGACAAGTACAGTTCGTTCGAGTTTTTCGCAGGCTACTCGGATGTAAACTCAGGCACGCTGCAGGGGCTGTTCAACGTGGCCGGCAGCGGCACGATCATGGGCGCGCGCTACAATTTTTATCTGCCCAAGATCGGGGAATACGAGCACAAGCTGGCCTTGGGCGTCGATTACCGCGCGTTTCAGAACCAGGTGAACCCGATCGGCAGCTCGGGCACGACTCGTGCCCGACGTCACGATTCTGCCGCTCAGCATTGCCTACAACGGCCTGTGGCGCATGAGCAATTCGGAACTCGGCTACTATCTCACGTACTCGGCCAACGTTCCCGGTATGAACGACGGCGGCGACAACAGCTTCAAGGCCGTGCGCACGGATGCGACGGCGAACTACAAGATTCTCCGCGCGGGCGCGACCTACAGCCGGACTTTGCCGGGCGATTGGCAATTTCGCGGCGTCTTCAACGGACAGTACACGACCGATGCGCTCATACCCGGCGAGCAGTTCGGGTTTGGCGGTCCCGACTCGGTGCGCGGCTTCAACGTGCGCGAAGTCGCCAACGACAAAGGCTATTCCGGCAGCGTCGAAATTTACACGCCTGAACTGGGCGCCAAATTCAACTGGAAGGAAACAAGGATGCGGCTGCTGGCCTTCTACGATATGGGCACGACCGGCCGCAACAGTGTCCAGCCCGGCGAGTCGTATGGCCAGTCCGGCGGCAGCGTCGGCATCGGCATGCGCATGACCTACGGCAAGCACATCAATTTGCGGCTCGACTTCGCCCAGGTCGTTGACCCGGCCGGCACGCAGGCTAAATACGACCAGATGCTCCAGGGCACCCTCGCCATTCCGTTTTGAGGCGGGCCGGGGATTAATTGCTATCCCGCTGAAACTTCTGTAGAATCCGCGCCTCGGTCGATACCCGCCTAGGGTCTATAGACCATAATCCTTGCCACACCGTGCACGCATAACGGGTGGCCAATTACGCAACTTAGTCCATAAGGAGAGTTATTTAGATGCGACATTATGAAATCGTTTTTATCGTGCATCCCGACCAGAGCGAACAGGTCCCCGGGATGGTCGAGCGCTACCGCTCGACGGTGCTGGCCAAAGGCGGCGCCATTCACCGTCTCGAAGACTGGGGCCGGCGCCAGATGGCCTACCCGATCCAGAAAATGCACAAGGCGCATTACGTGCTCATGAACATCGAGTGCAACAACGAGACGCTCGAAGAGCTCGAGCACGCATTCAAGTTCAACGACGCCGTGCTGCGCCACCTGACCGTCCGGATGTCGGAGGCGATGACCACGCCCTCGCCGATGATGAAAGAGGAGAAGTCGCGCTCGCTGACACATGCACCGGCAAGCACGGCAGCACCGGCAGGCACGGCAGCGCCGGCGGCCGCGGCGCCTTCGGCGGATGCGCCTAAACCAGCAGCACCGGCAGCGGCACCTGCCACGGCATAGGTGAAGCGCAACGAGGTCGTGATCGACGGCCTTTTGCTTAAACGCGGCACGTTGCGTCACACTCCGGCCGGCACCCCTGCGATAAATCTCGTGATCGACCACCGGTCGATCCAGATCGAAGCAGGCGGGCGGCGCGAAGTGCGATGTGAAGTGGATGCGGTGGCAATCGGCGAACTCGCGGTCAGGCTCAGCAAACATAAACTCAATCAGCCGTTGCAGTTGAGCGGCTTTCTCGCCCGGCACAGCGTACAGGATCGCAGGCTCGTGCTGCAGGTGGTGAAGGCCGAATTGGTCAACAACGCAACCGGCAGCGGCACCGGACAGAACGGGAATCAAGGAGATCAAGATGGCAATGGGACGCGGTAAAGGCAAAGGCAAGAACGACAAGAAGGACAAGGACAAGAAACGGGGCGCTAAGAACCTCTTCCGGCGCAAGAAATTCTGTCGCTTCACGGTCGAGAAAATAAAGCAGATCGACTACAAGGACGTCGATTTGCTGAAGGATTTCATCAACGAAAACGGCAAGATCATCCCGGCGCGCATCACGGGCACCAAGGCGCGCTACCAGCGCCAGCTCGGCGATGCGATCATGCGCGCGCGCTTCCTCGCGCTCCTGCCGTACACCGATCTGCATTAAAGGACTGCCATGCAAATCATATTGCTCGAAAAAGTAATCAATCTTGGCCAGTTGGGCGAGGTCGTCAAAGTGAGGGAGGGCTACGCGCGGAATTTTCTGATCCCGCAGGGCAAAGCCAAGCGCGCGACCAAGGCGAGCCTGGAAGAGTTCGAAAAGCGCCGCGGGGAGCTCGAAAAAGCGCAGGCCGAAGCATTGACGGCCGCGCAAGAGCGCGCCGCCAAGCTCGACGGCCTGATGGTGCAGATCACCCAGAAAGCCGGCGTCGACGGCAAGCTGTTCGGTTCGGTCACGAATTCGGACATCGCGGAAGCGCTCAAAGCACAAGGGTTCGACGTGCCGAAAGCGGCGATCCGCATGCCCGCGGGCCCGATCAAGCAGGTCGGCGATCAGCAGTTCAAGGTCGCATTGCACACCGACGTCATCGTCACGATCACAGTCTCGGTGCTCGGAGAAGCCGCTTAGCGACTCAATCGAAACGGAATTTTTTTCGATGAAAAAAGGGCTGGCGACAGCCCTTTTTTTTTAGTAAATTGCGCTGTGATTCACGCTATTCCCGCCGCGATTCCGGGCTGAAAAAAAGCCCCGCGTACCCACCGAAAGTTGCCATGGCCCAGGCCGTTACTCCGCTCAACCGCGATCCGCAAATCGATGCGTTGAAGCTGCCGCCGTATTCGGTCGAGGCCGAGCAGTCCGTGCTGGGCGGACTGCTGCTCGACAACAGCGCGTGGGAAAAAATCTTCGATTTGCTGACCGGCGCGGATTTCTATCGCGCGGACCATCGCCAGATCTATCACCACATTGCGCTGCTGATCGAGGCAAACAAGCCGGCCGACGCATTGACCGTGGCGGAGAGCCTTGAGCGCAGCGCCAAGCTCGAAGAGGTGGGCGGGCAGGCGTACTTGGGTTCGCTCGCCGTGAACACCCCGAGCGCCGCCAACATCCGTCGTTACGCGGAAATCGTGCGCGAGCGGGCCATCATGCGCAAGCTCGCTGAGGTCGGCACCAGCATTACCGAATCGGTTTACAGCCCGCTGGGGCGCTCGGCCAAAGACTTGCTGGATCTGGCGGAAAAAGAAGTGTTTGCAATCGCCGAATCCGGCGCGCGCAGCGAAGGCGGCTTTTCCGACATTCAGCCTCTGCTGACGCAGGTGATCGAACGCATCGACACGCTCTACAAATCTGACAATCCAAGCGATGTGACCGGCATTGCAACCGGGTTCGTTGACCTTGACCGCAAGACGTCCGGCTTGCAGCCCGGCGATCTGATCGTGGTGGCGGGGCGGCCCAGCATGGGTAAGACTGCGTTCGCGCTCAACATCGCTGAGCACGTTGCACTCAGCGTGGGAATGCCGGTGGCGATTTTCAGCATGGAAATGGGAGCCGCCCAACTGGTCATGCGCATGCTGGGTTCCAACGGGCGCGTCGACCAGCAGAAGATGCGCACAGGAAAGTTGGACGACAATGACTGGAAAGGTCTGACCGACGCCGTCGGCAGGTTCCACGACTCGCCCATATTCATCGATGAGAGCGGGATGTTGAATCCGACCGAACTGCGCGGCAGGGCGCGCCGCCTCTACCGCCAGCAGGGCGGCCCGGGATTGGGGCTGATCATCGTCGACTACCTGCAGCTCATGGAAACCGGCAACAGCACCGAAAACCGCGCGACCGAAGTCGCCGAGATATCACGCGCGATGAAGGCCCTCGCCAAGGAACTCAATGTACCGGTGATGGCGCTGTCGCAGCTCAATCGCGGATTGGAGCAGCGTCCGGACAAGCGCCCGGTCATGTCTGACCTGCGCGAATCGGGGGCCATCGAGCAGGACGCAGACCTCATACTGTTTATCTACCGGGACGAGGTTTACCATCCAGAATCTCCCGACAAGGGCAAGGCCGAGATCATCATCGGCAAGCAGCGTAACGGGCCGATCGGCATGGTGCCGCTGACTTTCCGCGGCCAGTTTACGCGCTTCGAAAATTACGCCGAAGCCGGCCGCTACTAGATAAGTCCATTCGTGCTGATGTAAGAAGCACGAACGGTCTGACTGCCGACGCATTACGTTCGCCCTTCGATACCTTGTATGGTGTTTCTGCGTTCTCTGAGCGATGCTGGGGGGACGCTGGGGTGGAGGGACGTTCGATTTGATCTGCCAGCAGAGGCTGGACAGACCTGCTGAGAACTCTCCCACCCCGTCTCCCAACGTCGATGAGGAATCTAGCGGCAGCGCTTGTAACGCCGACCGCCGATTTGAACGCAAGTTTACGTGATAGACGAGCCACCCCAGCGCCGTTCACCTTACACCTGACGGAGGTTGATATGCAATCGAAGCTGACGTTCGGCATGGATATCGGGAAGAACGAGGTGGTGGTCGCTTGTCATGAAGGCGCTTTCGCGATACTCAAGATGGCCAACGCAGTCGCCGGGCTAAGGCGTTGGCTCGGCAGCGTGCCGGCGGGCAGCCGTTTGGGCCTGGAGGCGACGGGGGGCTACCACGAACCGGTGGCGGAACTCGCGTACTCGTTGGGATTTACCGTTTACATACTCAATCCCAAGGACGTGCACTTCTACGCGCGTGCATTGGGGGCGCGTGGCAAGACCGACCGGCTGGATGCACAGATCATTGCCGCTTACGTGGCCGAACACTGCGCGCGTCTGCATCCATTCACGCCTCTGAGCGCCGACGAGAAGCTGCTGCGCGAGCTCGCCCGCCGGCGCGCCACCCTGGTCAACGCTAAGAGCATGCTCCAGCAGTCCTTGCGCGTACTGCCCGGCTTTGAGCGCGAAGGACGCGAGCTGTTGCGCGCCATGGGCAGCTTTGCTGACCGGCTCGAGCGCAAGCTCGCCCAGATCGCCGCGCGTTCCAGCGAACGCGCAACGCTCGTCAAGCGGCTGCAGACGATCGATGGCGTGGGCACGCTCACCAGCATTCGTTGCGCAACGCTCTTCACCCGTGTGCCATTTCACAGTAGTGATGCGGTGGTCGCCTTCTTTGGACTCGATCCTCGACCCAACGATTCCGGCCAGCACCGCGGTCGCCGGCGTTTGAGTAAGCGTGGTCCGAGCGAGGATCGCCGTCTGCTCTACAATGCCGCCATGTCCGCCATCCGCACGCCCGCTTGGCGCCCGCTCTATCTGCATCTGCGCAACCGTGGACTTGCCTCCACCGAGGCCATCATCATCATTGCCCGCCGGATAGTCAGAATTGCCTTCGCCATGTATCGAAATCATTCGGACTTCAACCCTCGGTTAGTGCCGCGACCTTATTGCCCCGCTTGACACCAACCATAGAATCTCAGGGCGAACGGTCGGTGCCCGCTACAACACTTCCGCTGCGTGGTCCGCAAGCCGCGAGCGCTCGCCGCGCTGCAGCGTGACGTGCCCGCTGTGCGCCCAGCCCTTGAAGCGGTCGACCACGTAAGTGAGTCCGGAGCTGCCCTCGGTCAGGTAAGGCGTATCGATCTGCGAGATGTTGCCGAGACACGACGACCTTGGTGCCCGGGCCGGCGCGCGTGATCAGCGTTTTCATCTGCTTGGGCGTCAGGTTCTGCGCCTCGTCGATGATCAGGTACTTGTTGATGAAACGTGCGCCCGCGCATGAAGTTCAGCGACTTCACCTTGATGCGCGAGCGGATCAGATCGCGCGTCGCCGCGCGTCCCCATTCGCCGGCCTCGTCGTCGGTCTTGTTCAGCACGTCGAGATTGTCTTCGAGCGCGCCCATCCACGGATTCATCTTTTCTTCCTCGGTGCCGGGCAGGAAACCGATGTCTTCGCCGACCGGCACGGTGACGCGCGTCATGATGATTTCCGAATAGGTCTTGTGCTCGAGCGTCTGCATGAGCCCCGCGGCGAGCGTCAGCAGCGTCTTGCCGGTGCCCGCCTGGCCGAGCAGCGTGACGAAATCGATCTCCGGGTTCATCAAGGCGTTGAGCGCGAAATTCTGCTCGCGGTTGCGCGCGGTGATGCCCCACACGTTGTGGCGCTGGTGCGTGTAATCCTTGATGCGTCTGCAGGATCGCGGTCTTGCCGTTGACTTCCTTGACCTGCGCGTAGAACGGGCGTTCGGCTTCCTGATAGACGAATTCGTTGACCATCATGCTCGCGCACAGCGGGCCGTGCACCCGGTAGATAGGTGTGCCCCGCCTGCTGCCATGACTCCATGCTCCTTGCCGTGCTTGTCCCAGAAATCGGCCGGCAGCTCGCGCGTGCCGGTGTAGAGCAGATCGGTGTCCTCGAGCACCTTGTCGTTGAAGTAATCCTCGGCGGCGAGACCCAGCGCGCGCGCCTTGATGCGCATGTTGATGTCTTTGACTGACGAGGATCACCTGGCGCTTGGGGTGCGCCTCCTGCAGGATGTTGACGACGCCGATGATCTGGTTGTCGGCCTTGCCGCTCGCGAGCCGCGCCGGCAGCTCGCCGTTGATCGCCTGGGTCTGCAGGAACAGCCGCCCGCGGCTGCTTGTCGCCATTGCGCGCGGAAAGCGCGATGCCCTCGTCGATCTCGTGCTCGCTGCCGCTGACGATCTCGTCGAGGAAGCGGCTCGCCTGGCGCGCGTTGCGCGCGACTTCCGACATGCCTTTCTTGTTGTCGTCGAGCTCCTCGAGGGTGGCCATCGGCATGTAGATGTCGTGTTCCTCGAAGCGGAACAGGCTGGTGGGATCGTGCATCAGCACGTTGGTGTCGAGCACGAAGAGCTTGATGTTGGCGGGTAGGCGCGTGACTGCGGAAGCGGGTTTGCGTTGGGTCATGGCATCGTCCTAGGTCGGGATGAATCAAGATTATCAGAGACTTTCACGAACTCGAGGACCTCCTGCGCGTGGCCCGGGACTTTCACGCCGCGCCATTCGCGCGCGCAGCTGGCCGCTCGCGTCGATGACGAACGTGCTGCGCTCGATGCCGCGCACCTGCGTGCCGTACATGTTCTTCATCTTGATGACGCCGAAGAGCTTGCACGCGGTCTCCTCGGCATCGGACAGCAGCTCGAACGGAAACTGCATTTTGGCCTTGAAGCCTTCGTGCGACTTCACGCTGTCGCGCGACATGCCGTAGATCGCGCATTTCGCCTTCCGGAACTGCGGCATAGAGGTCGCGGAAGTTCTGGCCCTCGGTGGTGCAGCCCGGCGTATTGTCCTTGGGGTAGAAGTAGAGGACGACCGGATGGCCGCGCTGCTCGGAAAACTTGAATCTCGTGTTGCTGGTGCCTGGCAGTTCAAAGTCAGCAAACGGTTGCTTGGGCATGGACGCTTATGGTGATGTAGCTGGTTACGATTGTCGGGCAAATATCCGGGCTAAGCAAGTGCGCCGCCGCTGCGCTGTCACAAATCGGCAATGCGCGATGCTAAGCGGCGGCGAGCGGGAGAAACTCCGCGCCCTGCAGGGCGAGCGTGCCGGAGCGTCCGGCAATTTCTCCGCAAGTCACCGCGTGGCGCGGCAGCGTTTTCAGATCGAGCTGCGAGTAGTAATCCTTAAGCGACACCAGCTCATGGCCGGCCGCCTGCCAGCCGGCGAGCAGCTGCTCGAACACGGGCATGAGCTTCATGCCTTCCAGTTCGGCATGCAGGGTATACACGTGGCCGGTCGGCGGCGCGTCCGCGCTCAAGCGCAGCACGTGGGCGGCAATGTTGTCGGCGGTCAGGCCGTCGATGCCGAGCAGCTCGTCGAGCGTCGGCAGCGTGGTCGGCAACTGCGGGCAGGCAATGATCTCGGCGTTGTATATCGGGATGAACGGATGCGTGCCGCGGGTATCCGAGCAGTAGTCGAAGCCCATTTGCTGGGTCAGGCGGTACGCGTGGCGATTCATCTGCCAGCCGGCGGCGCCGTGCACATGCGCGCGCGCCCCGAAAATATCGGCGTAACGGTCGCCGGCGAGCTGCATTTCATGCGCGGTCCACGCCGCATCTGCGGTGCCGACGGTGTCCTGCCATTTGACGTGATCCCAGGTGTGGATGCCGACCTCGAAGCCGGCATCGCGCACGGTGCGCAGGACGGCGGCGCACCGGCGGCCGATATCGGGCGCCGGGATGACGGTGCCGTACATCAACGTCAGGAGGCCGTAATGCTCGAGCACCGACGTGCGCGAGACTTTCTTCATGAAGCCGGGACGAAACGCGCGCTTGATCGCGCGGCCGGTGTTATCGGGTCCCAAGCTAAACAGGAACGTCGCGCCGGCCCCGTATTTCTTCAGCACTTCGACTAGCCGCGGTACGCCTTCGCGCGTGCCGCGATAGGTGTCGACGTCGATTTTAAGAGCGAGCTTCATGGGACGGAGAGCGAGGCGATAGGCGGAAGGCGATAGGCGATCTGTCTCACCGGTTGCTGGCGAACGGAATATAGTTTTACTCCTCTCGCCTCTCGCTTGTCGCCTCTCCGGATCTTCAGTCCATCAGGCGCTGGGCGTCGCCCACGTGCGTGCGGTAGGCGTCGAAGATATGCTTCAAGGCGGTTGCCATGTCGACGCGCGGCTTCCACTTGAGTTCGTCGCACGTATTGGTGATTTTGGGCACGCGGTTCTGCACGTCCTGGTAGCCTTTGCCGTAGTACGCGGCGGAGGTGGTCTTGACCAGCTGGACTTTTTTCGCGCTCTTGCGGTATTCGGGATAGGTCAACGCGAGATCGAGCATCATCTGCGCGAGGTGCTTGACCGAGAAATTGTTCTTCGGGTTGCCGATGTTGTAGATTTTCCCGCTGGCGATCCCGTTCTGATTGTCGATGATTTTCATCAGCGCGTCGATGCCGTCGCTGACATAGGTGAACGCGCGTTTCTGCGTGCCGCCGTCGACGAGCTTGATGTTCTCCCCGCGCACGATGTGGCCGAGAAACTGCGTGATCACGCGCGAGCTGCCTTCCTTCGGGGTGTGGATGCTGTCGAGCCCGGCGCCGATCCAGTTGAACGGGCGGAACAGCGTGAAATCGAGCCGGCCTTCCGAGCCGTACGCCCAGATCACGCGGTCCATCAGCTGCTTGCTGCATGAATAGATCCAGCGTTGCTTGGCGATCGGGCCGAGCACGAGCTCCGAATGTTCGGAGTCGAATTCGCCGTCGCGGCACATGCCGTAGACTTCGGACGTCGACGGAAACAGGATGCGCTTCTGGTACTTGACGCAAGAGCGCACGATCGGCAGGTTGGCTTCGAAGTCGAGCTCGAATACGCGCAGCGGCTCCTTGACGTAAGTGGCGGGGGTGGCGATCGCGACGAGCGGCAATACCGTGTCGCACTTGCGCACGTGGTATTCGATCCATTCCTTGTTGATCGTGATATCGCCTTCGAAGAAATGAAAGCGCGGGTGCTTGAGCAGGTCCGAGACGCGCTCGGTCTGCATGTCCATCCCGTAAACTTCCCAATCGGTCGTCTTGATGATGCGTTGCGACAGGTGGTGGCCGATAAAGCCGTTGACGCCGAGGATCAGTATTTTTTTCATTCGGATGCAGTCTCGAGGTTGATGGGATGGTGGCCAAAGCGCGCCAGGAATTTCGCCGCCGTAAACGGTTTGCCGTCGAGTTCCATGTCGAGGATTTCGAGCGCCGCGCCGTCGCTGCAGGCGGCGAAACACGCATTATCGCGGACATAAAGCTGCGGCGGCGGGGACTTCAGGCTGGCGGCGCCCGCCAGGCGTGTGCGGAGTATACGCAAAGTCGCCCCACCGATGGCGGTGAACGCGCCGGGATAGGGCGGCGCGACGCCGCGCACGAGGTTATGCACGCGGACTGCCGGCAGCCGCCAGTCGATGCGCCCGTCGGCGGGTTTGCGGCCGCCGAAATAGCTGCCCAGCGCAAGATTTTGCGGCTCGCGCGGCGCGGTGCCGGCGATGAGCGCGGGCAGCGCGCGGTCCAGCACCTGCGCCGCGGCCGCGGTCACCTTGTTGAATACATCGCTTGCGGTCTCGTCCGGCAGAATAGGCACCGCCTGGCGCGCGACGATGTCGCCCGCATCCGGTTTGGCGGTCATGTAGTGCAGGGTGGCGCCGGTTTCACTTTCGCCGTTGATGACCGCCCAATTCACCGGCACCCGCCCGCGATATTTGGGCAGCAGCGAGCCGTGCATGTTGAGCGCACCGCGGCGGGGCAACTCCAGCAGTGCCGGCGACAGCATATTGCGGTAATAGAACGAAAAGAGAAAATCCGGCTGCAGCGCGCGGATGCGCGCGATCGTTTCCGGCTTATTCGGATCTTCCGGCGTGATTACCGGCACGCCGTGCGCGGCGGCGAGCTTGGCGACACTTTCGAACCAGATCTTTTCGGCGGGGTTGTCGGTATGGGTGACGACGAGCCGCACATCGAGTTTATGCGCCAGCAGAACCTTCAGACACTGGTACCCTACGTTGTGATAGGCAAAGACAACCGCCCCCGTCATTGCTCGCGTTCCAGGATCGCCTCCACTAGGTAGCGCGGCCGGCTGCGCACCTGCTGATAGATGCGGCCGATGTATTCGCCGAGCAGGCCGAGCCCGAACAGCACGAGACCGGTCAGGAAGAACTGCAGAATGTCGCGGTCCCACAGGGCGAGCACGCCCTCGCGCATGGTATCGGCGGCAATCCAGCGCTGGATGATGACGCCGATATACACGAGCACGGACATCACGGCGACGAACATGCCCAGGATCGAAAATACCTGCAACGGCACGATCGAAAAGCCGGTGACGAGATCGAAATTGAGCCGGATCAGTGCGTACACCGAGTACTTGGAATCGCCGGCTGCGCGTTCTTCATGGGCGACTTCGATTTCGGTCGGGTTGCCTGCATACGTATAAGCCAGCGCGGGGATAAAAGTGTTGACCTCGTGGCTGGATTTGATCGCGTCGACGATAGTGCGATCGTAGGCGCGCAACATGCAGCCCTGGTCGGTCATGCGGATGTGCGTGATGCGCTCGCGCAGCCAGTTCATCGCGCGCGAGGCGCGGCGGCGGAAGGCGGAATCCTGGCGCTCCATGCGCACCGAGCCGACATAATCGTGGCCGCGGTCCATCGCGGCGAGCAAATTGCCGATTTCCTCGGGCGGATTCTGCAGATCGGCGTCGAGCGTGACGACGCGGCTGCCGCGGCAGTGCTCGAATCCCGCCATGATTGCCATGTGCTGGCCGAAGTTGCCCTTGAACAGGATCACTCGTGTCACGTCGGGGCGCAGCTGAAATTGCGCGCGCAGCAGCGCTGCCGAGCGGTCGCGGCTGCCGTCGTTAATGAACAGGATTTCGTAATTGATGCCGAGCTTGTCGAGCGCCGGATACAGGCGCGCGAACAGCAGCGGCAGCGTCTGCTCTTCGTTGTATACGGGGATGATGACGGATACGGTCGGCGCGGTCATGGTGGGCAGGTCGATGTCATGCGCATGGTAACCGATGCGCGCGCGGCGCGTCGACTCTGCAGCCAGGTCTTCGCTCGTCACGACCGCGCGACCAGGCAGACGCCGACTATGATGATGCCGATGCCCGCCAGCCGCATGGGCGTCACCGCTTCGCCGAACAGGTACCACGCCGCGATTGCGTTGACGACGTACCCGATCGACAGCAGAGGATACGCGACACTCACTTCGACGCGCGACAGCGCCATCACCCAGACCACGACGCTGATCACGTAGCAGGCAAGTCCGCCGACGATGTGCGGTTCGGTCGCGAGCCGCCAGCCGACCGGCACGAGATTGTCGCGGCTGAACTCAAACACCCCGACGCTGTTCGTTCCCGCCTTGAGCAGGAGCTGCGCGCCGGCATTGAGCAGCACGCCCGTCATCAGCAGCGAAAAACTGGTCGCATTCATGGTGGTCTCCGGTTCAGCGCGGCGGCGTGCGCACGAAAATGCGCTCGGTGTCGCGCACGATTACCTGCATCGGCAGGCGGGCCCGCTCGAGTTCGGCGAAAACTTCCAGGCTCATGACCGCGAGCGCGTACTGCTCGGCACCCCAGCGGGTCTTGAATTCGGCGAGCGTCGGCACCCACAGTTGCGGTTCCTGCTGCAAGCCGTACGCCATTTCGTCCTGGTACTCGACCAGCGTCACCGTGCGGTCGATATAAAAAGGCAGCGTCTGCTCGTACGTGCGCACGCTGTAGAACGGCATGCCGGGCTTTAAGTACGGCTTGAGCTTCTGCGCGGCATGATAGGTCGAATGCGCCGGCGAGAGCGCATCTTCGCTGGTGACCAGCAGCTGCGTCGTGGCGAGCCCTGCCAATGCGCACGCGAGCACGGCCTGGCGCACGCGGTTCTTGCGCCCGAGGTAAATGGCGGCGAGCGTGCCTACCAGCAAGGTCAGGCCGGCGGCGTACAGCCACGGCATCTGGGCACGATAGAGTTCGGCCGGGATGTTGTCGGTGGCGAGCCGGACCGTATAGGGCACTGCGATCAATCCGGCGATCGCCAGCATCGCCACCGGTGCGAGCTGCCACGCGAGGACACGGCCGCTGATCGTCGTCAGGCGCACGCCGATCAGCAGCGCCAGCGCCGGGAAAATCGGCAGGATGTACGACGGCAGCTTGGAGCCGGACGCGGAAAAGAACAAAAAAATGAAGCCGGCCCAGAGCAGTGAAAAATACAGCGGGTCGAAGCGCGCGTCTTTGGCGCGCCCTTTGTAGGCGTGCCCGATCGCGTCGATCAATGTAATCAGCCACGGCAGGATGCCGGCGGCGAGGATCGGGATGAAAAAATACCATGGCTGGTAGCGCTGATGGATGGTCGACGTGTAGCGCTGTAAATGCTCGTGCACGAAAAAGAACCACGCGAATTCCGGATTGGCGAGCGAAACGGCAATGAACCACGGCGCCGTAATCGCGAGGAACAGTGCCGCGCAGGTCAATAAATGCAGCCTGCGCAGCAAGCCGAAATCGCGCTTGAGCAATATGTAAAGCGTGACCACCGCGCCGGGCAGCACGATGCCGATCAGTCCCTTGCTGAGCACCGCGAGCGCACACCCGGCCGCTGCGACGTGCATCCAGCGGCGGTTGGCCGCAGCATCCGCGCGAGGATCGAGTGCGAGCACCAGCCCGGCGTACGCAACCGTCAGAAAAAACGCGAGCCCCATGTCGAGCGTGAGAATATGCGCGAGCGCCGCGTACAGCACGCTGCTCGCGAGTACCGCCGCTGCATAGAGCCCGGCCGTCCGGCCAAACAGCCGCGCGCCGACGAAATACATCAGCACCACGCCGAGCAAACCGGTGAGTGCCGGCCACACGCGCGCAGTCCAGTTGTGCTCGCCGAACACGCGGTAGGCGGCGGCCGTCGCCCAGTATTGCAACGGCGGTTTCTCGAAATATTTGATCCCGTTCAGGCGCGGGGTCACCCAGTCGCCGCTTTGCGCCATATAGCGCGGGATTTCGGAGTAGCGGCCTTCGTCGGATAGCGAGAGCTTGCGGTATTCGAGGTTGCCGCACCAGATGACGACGGCGATAAGCAGCAGGATCCACCATCCGCGTTGGGCGGGCGTGGTTGCGCTGGTAGATGGGGCTGCCGGTGAACTGCTCAAATGGGAGGAAATTATACCATCCGCTTAGCGGCGGACGCGCGCGTAAAGCCGAACCGCCGACGCCGGCCCGGCGTATCGCGCGAGGGTCAGTGGGCGCGCAATTGCCTCGAGATGGCGGCCAGCATTGCGTAGCAAGCCGTTCGAACTCGCGATCGCTGTTGGCTGTGACCGTCAGCGCGGTGCCCGCTGCGAGCTGCGGATAATGCTTGAGCGTCGAGCGCGTATAGGCCGGATCGTAATGCATTTCGAGCAACTCGCGCACCAGCGCATCCCAACCGCCGTGCGCGGCGAGCGTCTTCCAGGCGGAGATTTGCTGTTCGCCGTAATGCGCCGTCAGGCAATCGAGCTGCACGCCGAGCGCGCCCGCGTCGGCGACAAAGTGCCGGTATTCGTCAATTAGCATCGCGACACGCAGGTCGATCGCCGCATCGAGCTTCACACACATGCTTTCCCACATGGCCGCGATCAGCGTTTGCGGCACGCGCAGGTTGCCGATCTTTTTGCTCTCGGCCTCGACGAACACGGGCCGCGCCGGATCGAAGCCGCGCAATGCCGACCAGATGAGGCTTTCAAACATTTTCTGCGCCGGCTGCGGCGCGTCGGGCAGATTGCCGAGCACGGAACCGCGATGCGCCGCAAGCGCCTCGAGATCGAGCACCTGGGCGCCTTGCAGCGCGAGCGCGCGCAGGAGGCGGCTCTTGCCGGAGCCGGTCAATCCGCAAACCACGCACCAACGATAGCGCTGCGGCAGCACTTCGAGCTCGTCGATCACTGCCCGCCGGTACGTTTTGTAGCCGCCGTCGAGCCGCATTGCGCGCCAGCCGACCTGACGCAGCACGTGGGCCAGCGCCTCGCTGCGGCTGCCGCCGCGCCAGCAATAAACGAGCGGGCGCCAGTTGCGGGGCCGCTGGGTGAACGTGGTGTCGAGGTGGCGCGCGATGTTGCGGCTCACGAGCGCCGCGCCGAGTTTCTTGGCATCGAACGCCGACACCTGCTTGTAAAGGGTGCCGACGCGCACGCGCTCGTTATCGTTCAACACCGGATAGTTGACCGCGCCGGGAATGTGATCCTCGGCGAATTCCGATTCGGAGCGCGTGTCGATTATCTCGTCAAAATCGGCGAGTTGTGCTACGGTAACCAGCTCGTTGTTACGCGAATCCGTGCGCAAAGTTTTTTCCAAAAGAGTCCGATGAACGATCCCCTCGACCTGCAGAAAATCCGGCTGACCGCATTCTCACACGGCGGCGGATGAGGCTGCAAACTACCGCCAGCGTTGCTGGGGGAATTGCTGTCGAAGATACCGCTCGCGCGCGCGTATCCGGATCTGCTCGTCGGCACCGAGTCGAGCGACGACGCGGCGGTCTATCGCATCAACGCCGAGCAGGCGATCGTTGCGACCACCGATTTCTTTCTGCCGATCGTCGACGATCCGTTCGACTTCGGGCGCATCGCCGCAACCAACGCAATTTCCGATATTTACGCGATGGGCGCGCGTCCACTGTTCGCGCTGGCGCTGGTCGGCATGCCGATCGGCAAGCTGCCAGTCGAGGCGATGCAGCAGATCCTCGCAGGCGGGCAATCCGTGTGCGAAGCGGCCGGCATTCCGATCGCGGGCGGACACTCGATCGACAACCCGGAGCCGATCTACGGGCTTGTCGCGCTGGGCCTCGTGCATCCGTCGCGCGTCAAGCGCAACGATCGCGCGCAAAGCGGTGACGTGCTGATACTCGGCAAGGCGCTGGGTGTGGGCATCATGAGCGCGGCGCTCAAAAAAGGCGAATTGCGCGACAAGGCCTATCAGCAGATGATCGAAACCACGACCCAGCTCAACACGCCTGGCATCGAGCTGGCCGAGCTGCCCGGCGTGCATGCAATGACGGACGTAACGGGTTTTGGCTTGGCCGGACATCTGCATGAAATCTGCCGCGGCTCGAAATTGCACGCCGATATCCGCTTCGACGCGCTGCCTGTCCTGTCGGCGGCCAAACATCTTGCGCAGGATGGTTATGCGACCGGCGCCTCGGATCGCAATTGGGCGAGCGTCGCTGCGCACATGACCTTGCCGCCGAATGCGCCTGAGTGGCACAAAAAAATGCTCACCGATCCGCAAACGAGCGGCGGCTTGCTCGTAGCGTGCGACCAGGCAAGCGTCGCCGGTGTGCTCGAAATCTTCAAGCAGCAGGGTTTTAAATATGCGCGCGAAATCGGCAGCCTTAGCGCGGGCCCGCCGACTATCACCGTTAGTTAACGCGCATTACCTTTAGCGGGCGACGGCGCGAGCAGCGGCTTGAGTTGCGGCCACACGTTGTCGAGCATTTTTTGCTGGGCTGCCGCGACCGGATGTATGCCATCCGGCTGAAACATCGCGCGTTCCGCGGCAAAACCTTCAAACAGGAACGGCACCAGCGGCACGCGCTCCTTCCTGGCCAGCGATTCGAACAGCGACCGAAACTTTTCCGTGTAATCGCTGCCATAGTTGGGCGGCACGTTCATGCCGACGAGCAGCACTTTGCTGCCGTGGCGGCGAGCCTCGGCGATCATGGCGGCAAGGTTGGCGCGTATCGTATCGATGCGCGTGCCGCGCAGGCCGTCGTTGCCGCCGAGCTCGAGTATCACGATCTGCGGGCGATGCTGGCTCAGCGTGCCGGCGAGGCGGGCTTTGCCGCCGGTGGTCGTTTCGCCGGTCACGCTGGCATTCACGACCTTATAATCGGCATGTTCGCGCGTGAGGCGCGCGCGCAGCAGATCGACCCAGCTCTGGTCGCGCGGCAGGCCGTAGCCGGCCGACACGCTGTCGCCGAATACGAGGACGGTCCCGGTGGCGCACGCTGCACCGGCCGCGCACGACAACAGAAGAAAAAGGAAAATTTGAGAGTGCCAACATGGCTGAAATATCCGGCGCGCCCATTGTGCGGGCAGTGGGTCTGTCGAAGCAAGTTGCAACCGGCGACGCGCAGCTCACTATCCTCGACGACGTAAGCTTTGACATCGCGCAGGGCGAAGCAGTTGCAGTGCTCGGCGCCTCCGGTTCGGGTAAATCCACGCTGCTCGGACTGCTGGCGGGGCTGGACACGCCCACCGCGGGCAGCGTCAGCATTGCGGACACGGATTTGTTCGCGCTCGACGAGGACGGACGCGCGGCGCTGCGCTCGCAACTCGTCGGTTTCGTTTTTCAGTCTTTTCAGCTGCTGCCCGCACTCACGGCAATCGAGAACGTAATGCTGCCGCTGGAACTCGCGGGCGCGCCGGGCGCGCAAGCGCAAGCCCACGCAATGCTCGGGCGCGTCGGGCTCGCCCCGCGCGTCGCGCACTATCCGAAGCAGCTATCGGGAGGCGAGCAGCAGCGCGTTGCGATTGCGCGTGCGTTCGTGCGCGCGCCGCGCCTGCTGTTCGCCGACGAGCCGACCGGCAATCTGGATTCGGCCACGGGCGCGCAAATCATCGACCTCATGTTCGAGCTGAACCGCGAGCAGCGCGCGACGCTCGTGCTGGTGACGCACGACGAGGCCATTTCGCGCCGCTGCGGCCGCGCGTTGCGGCTCACCGCGGGCCGGCTCACGAACGGCGCCTGACCGATGACTGCTCTCCAGCAATTAATGGTGGCGCTGCGCCTCTTGTGGCGCGATTGGCGCGCGGGCGAAGTCACCTTGCTGGCCGCGGCCATCGTGATCGCCGTCGGCAGCCTCACTACGGTCAGTTTCTTTACCGACCGCGTGCAACTCGCATTGATGCAGCAGTCGAACCAGCTGCTCGGCGCCGATCTCTCCATCGTGTCCGACCGGCCGTTTGCCGCCGAGTTTGCAGCGACCGCGCAGACCCGGGGCCTGGCCGTTACGCGCGCGCTGCGCTTTCCGAGCATGGCGAGCGCGGGCGGCGAAAGCCTGCTCACCGACATCAAGGCGGTCGGCCCCGGCTATCCACTGCGCGGCGAAGTGCGGCTCGCCGATGCGTTGTTCGGCGCGGAGCGCATCGCGCGCGAAATCCCGGCGCCGGGCACCGCGTGGGTCGACGACCGGCTGCTCACGCGGCTCAACGTGAAGCCCGGCGATACGGTAGCGGTGGGCCGCGCGCGCCTGCGCATCGCCGCGCTGGTCACCCAGGAGCCCGACAGCGTGATCGGCTTCATCAACAGCGCACCCAGAGTCCTGATGAACGAGGCGGACATCGAATCGACCGGCCTGCTGCAGACCGGCAGCCGCGTGCGCTATCGGCTGTACGTCGCGGGCGAAACACCCGCGGTGGATGCTTACCGCGCGTGGGCGCAGACGCACATCGGCGCCGGCCAGACGATCGAGGGCATCCGCGACGCGCGGCCGGAGATACGCTCGGCGCTGGAACGGGCGGAGCGCTTCCTCGGGCTCGCGGCGCTCGTCAGCGTAATCCTGTCGGCGGTTGCGATAGCGCTCGCCGCGCGGCGTTTTTTGCGCCGCCATCTCGACGGGTGCGCGGTCATGCGTTGCCTCGGTGCGCGGCAGGCGACCGTCGTGCGCCTTTATTTGTTGCATTTCATCGCGCTCGGCGCCGTCGCGGGTGTCGCGGGATGCCTGATCGGCTATGCGGCCCAATTCGCGCTCGCGGCGTGGCTCGGCAGCTTTCTCGCCGTCGCACTGCCGTGGCCCGGCCTCATGCCCGCGTATTACGGCGTCGCCGCGGGCGTGCTGCTGTTGCTCGGATTCGCGCTGCCGCCGCTGATGAGCCTGGGTCAGGTGTCGACCTTGCGCGTGCTGCGGCGTGACCTGGGCCTGCCGCGCGGCGTCGGCGCCATCGGTTACCTGCTGGGACTGGCGGTCATTTGCGCGCTGGTGCTGTGGAAAGCCCAGGATTTGAAGTTAGGCGCTTACGTGTTGGGCGGTTTTCTCGCCGCCGCGGGCGTGTCGGTCGTGCTGATCCTGCTTTTATTGCGGTTGCTGGCCCGCGTGCGCGCGGGCGGCGGCGTGAGCTTCCGTTACGGTGTCGCGAACCTGCGGCGCCATGCGCTGGCCAATACGATACAGGTCGTGGCACTTGCTTTGGGCATGATGGCGCTGCTGACGCTGACGCTGATCCGCGGCGACCTTCTTCACAGCTGGCAGGCGACGTTGCGTCCCGATACGCCGAACCGTTTCGTGGTCAGCATCCAGCCCGAGCAGGTCGCGCCGCTGAATGCATTCTTCGCCAAGCACGGCATCGCGCAGCCGGCGGTGTATCCGATGGTGCGCGGACGGCTGATCTCCATCAATGACCGCGCGGTATCGTCGAACGATTATGCGGAAGACCGCGCCAAACGCCTCATCGACCGCGAATTCAATTTGTCATGGGCGGCGCGTCCGCAACCCGACAATCGCATCACTGCGGGCCGCTGGTGGAACGACGACGGCGCTGCGCGACCCGATCAGTTGTCGGTGGAAGACGGAATTGCAACGACGCTCGGCTTGAAGCTGGGCGATCGGCTGACCTACGACGTTGCGGGCAGCACGTTCGATGCCACTATCACGAGCCTGCGCAGAGTGGAATGGGATACGTTCCGCGCGAACTTTTTTGTCATCGCGCCGCCTGCGCTGCTCAAGGATTTTCCCGTTTCCTACATGACGAGCCTGTTCGTGCCGCCAGGGCAGGCCGCGACGCTCAATCAGCTCGTAGGCGAATTTCCCAACCTGGTGGTCATCGACGTCGCCCAGATCATGGCGCAGGTGCAGAAAATGATGGACCAGGTCGCGAGCGCGGTGCAGTTCGTGTTTCTGTTTACGCTGGCTGCCGGGCTGCTCGTCCTGTATGCGGCGATCGCCAGCACGCGCGACGAGCGCGAGTACGAAGCGGCGGTGATGCGCACGCTGGGCGCGAGCCGCCGCCAGATTGCCGCGACCCAGTTGGCGGAGTTCGCGCTGATGGGCGCATTGGCGGGTTTGCTCGCCGCGGCAGGCGCGAGCGCGCTCGGTTATACGCTCGCTCTCAAGGTTCTCAATGTTCCGTACACGGCCAATCATTGGATCTGGCTGATCGGCATCGGCGCAGGCGGCGCCGGCATCGCGCTCGCGGGCATGCTCGGCGCCCGCCGCGTGCTCGCGGCACCGCCGTTGCAGTCGCTCCGCCGGGTCGCCTGACGGCTGGGCGCGATGGCGATGCGCTATACTTTCGCGGCGGAAATCATTCAATGACTGAAACATTCATGCTGGCCGGCCTGGCGCTGCTGATCCTGGTTGCGATGGTCGTGCTGCTGGTCAAATCCGCCGCCCAGGGACGCGCGCTGCGGGAGCTGGCCGCGCGCCAGTCCGAAGCATTCGAGCAGCGCCATCGGGGCATGCTCACGGATCTGCACGACGGACTCGCGAAGCAGGGCGACCGCCTGGGCGCTGCGCTCACGGATAATTCCGACCGGCTGCGCAATTCGACCGCCGAGGAGTTGAAACAGACGCGCGACACGCTGCATGCACTGCGTCTCGCGCTCTCGGAGAACCTTGGGCAAAGTCGCGAGGCCATGCTCGTCAAGCTCACGGAGACCACCCAGGCGCTGACGGCGAAAATCGACGAGCGTCTCGAGCAGATCAGCGGCAAGGTCAACGAGCGGCTCGACGAAGGCTTCAAGAAAACCAACGAAACCTTCACCAACGTGATGACGCGTCTCGCAACCATCGACGAGGCGCAGAAAAAAATCGAGACGCTGACCGGCAGCGTCGTGAGCCTGCAGGAATTGCTCGGCGACAAGCGCTCGCGCGGCGCGTTCGGGGAAGTGCAGCTCGAAGCGATCGTGCGCAACGCGCTGCCCGAGACCGCGTTCGAATTCCAGTACACGTTCGCGCGCGGCGTGCGCGCCGATTGCGTGCTGAAACTGCCCGAGCCGACCGGGCTTATCGCGATCGACTCCAAATTTCCGCTCGAAAATTTCGAGCGCATGTTCGCCGAAGGCGTCGAGCGTATTTCAGCTGCCGCGTTCAAGATCGATCTGCGCAAGCACATCGACGATATCGCGAGCAAATACATCATTCCGGGCGAAACCAGCGCCGGCGCGATCCTGTTCCTGCCGGCGGAAGCGGTGTTCGCGGAAATCCACGCACGCCATCGCGATCTGGTCGACTACGCGCAAAAAAAATGCGTGTGGCTGACGTCGCCGACCACGCTGATGGCAGTGTTGACGACCGCGCAGGCCGTCATCCGCAGCGTCGAGACGCGCAAGCAGATCCACATCATCAAGGACGAGCTGCACAAGCTGGGCGCCGACTTTGGCCGCTTCCAGTCCCGCATGGACAACCTCGCGAAGCATATCGAGCAGGCCAAGAACGACGTCGACGACGTGCACGTCAGCAGCCGCAAGATCAGCGAGCGCTTCGCGCGGATCGAGCGCGTTGAGCTCGAAGCGTCCGACCAGCCCAAACTGCGCGCGGTGGACGGCGCTGCGGAGAAGTGACGGGACCGTTGCGGCGCTGGTGGCGCCAACGCATCATCGCGCGCGCGGCCCTGGACCCCGCGTTGTGGGAGCAAACGCTGCGGCGCCTGCCGTTTCTGGACGGGCTCACCGCGGACGAGCGCGCGCGCCTGCGCGACACCGTCATCCTGTTTTTGCATTCGAAATCGATACGCGGGGCGGCGGGTTTGGCGATCGACGACGGCATGCGCCTCCTGATTGCGGCGCAGGCCTGCATCCTGATTCTCAACCTGGATGTCGATTACTTCAGCGGATGGGTCGAGGTCATCGTTTATCCGGACGAATTCGTGCCTACCATCGAGTACGTCGATGACGCCGGCATCGTGCATACCGAGCGCGAGGCACGCGCCGGCGAAGCCTGGCTGCAGGGACCGGTCATCCTGTCGTGGGCGGATGTGGCGCCCGTCGCCGAGGGGGTGAACGTCGTAATCCACGAGTTTGCGCACAAGCTGGACATGCTGAACGGTGACGCGAACGGCTTTCCGCCCCTGCACAAGGGGATGGCCCGGCAGGCGTGGGCGAGCGCCTTCAGCGCCGCCTATGACGATTTCTGCCGGCGCGTCGAGGTCGAGGAAAACCTAGCCATCGATCCGTACGCCGCCGAAAACCCGGGCGAGTTTTTTGCGGTGGTCAGCGAGGCATTTTTTGACACGCCGCGCGTGGTTCTCGCCGAATATCCGGAGATTTACGCGCAACTCAAGGCTTTTTACCGCCAGGATCCGGCGGCGCGTGCGGCGGTCCAATTGCGCGACGCAATCAGGTAAGCTTGACGGCATGTTAAGGGGGTTTTCTTTTGCCAATTCGCGGCAGGCGCTGACCGCGGGTTTTGGCGCGCTGCTGATACTGATTATAACGATCACGCTGCTCGGCATCTGGCGCATCTATGCGATCAATCAGAGCATCGAGGCGCTGGTCCAGGAGCAGAATCTGAAGTCGGAGATGCTGACGATGCTGCTGACCGCCAGCCAGCAGCGCCAGCACGCGATGTACCGGCTTTTTGCGGCGGCCGATGGCGCCGAGCGTGCCGCCGTGTTCAACGAATATCGCAAGCTGAACGAGCCGCTGTTCGCCACGCGCGAGCGGTTCGACGAGGTCGACATGACGGCGTCGGAGCGCGCCGCGCTGAATCAGGCGCTCGACGCCGCGACGCGCCTGCGCGACGTGCGCGACCACATCGTTGAACTGCTGATGCAGAACAACGTGCCGCTCGCCACCGAGATGTTGCTGCGGCAGGGCCTGCAGGTGCACGACGAGTTTCAGACGTCGCTCAACGTCGTGGTCGATTCCAAGCGCACGGCTACGCTGGGAGCCATATCGCAGGCCGGCAAGGCGATGCGCGATGCGCTTTTGCTCGTAGCGATCGTCGGCACGCTCGTGCTGGTCGCCGGCGCCTGGATCGCGACCCTGGTGACTCGCCGTATTGCGCAAAGCGAAAACGAGCTGCACCGCGAAAAGGAGCTCGCGCAGGTTACGCTGCATTCGATCGCGGACGGGGTCATTACGCTCGATGCCGAAGGGCGGGTCGAGTACATGAACCCGGTGGCGGAGGAATATACCGGCTGGAAGAGCGACGAGGCCAAAGGCCAGCCGCTCGACGCGGTGTATCGCGTGGTCGACGAGCAAACCGGCAAACCGATGCCGCATCCGGGCGGTCACGAGGTTGGCGCACGCGGCGCGCATGGCATGACGGTGCGGCTGCTCGGGCGCACCGGCAATATCTGCGCGATCCGCGATTCGTCGGCGCCCATCCACAACAGCGACGACAACCTGGTCGGCTGGGTCGTGGTGTTTCACGACGTGAGCCAGATCCAGGAGATGGCGCAGCAGCTGTCGTGGCAGGCCAGCCACGACGCCTTGACGGGGCTCGTCAATCGCCGCGAATTCGAGCGCCGGTTAGGCGGCCTGATCGAGGCGGCGCGCACGGACGGCAAGCAGCATGCGCTGCTGTACATGGATCTCGACAATTTCAAGACGGTCAACGACACCTGCGGCCATGCGGCCGGCGACGAGCTCCTGCTGCAGCTGACCACGGTGATGCAGTCGCGCATGCGCGGCAGCGACACGCTCGCGCGGCTCGGCGGCGACGAATTCGGCGTGCTGCTCGAATCGTGCCCGCTCGAGCAGGCGGTGCGCATTGCCAACGGCCTGCGCGAAGCGGTGCGCGATTTTCGGTTTATCTGGCAGGAAAAGACATTCGGCATCGGCGCCAGCGCGGGCCTGGTGACGATCGACGGCAGCGAAAGCGTGAGCCGCGTGCTGGCCAGCGCGGACGCGACGTGCTACGACGCGAAGAGCAGGGGCCGCGACCGCGTTCAGGTGCATCGCGGCAAGCAAACCCTGGCCGGCGAGCAGAATGTCGATCTGCAGGTGGTATCCCAGATCAACCATGCATTCGAGCTCGGAAATTTCCGGCTTTACCGGCAAAAAATCATCGCGCTCAGCGGCGAGGCCGGCAACGAGCCGCACTACGAGATCCTCGTGCGCATGGTCGACCGCACCGGCAACCTGATTCCGCCCAGCGCCTTCATGGCGGCCGCCGAGCGCTACAACCTGCTGTCGTCGATCGAGCGCTGGGTGATCAGCTCGCTCGTGGAGTTCCTGCACCGCCAATGCGAAAGCGGCGCGCTGCCGCGCGACCCGGCGGCATTGAGCGGCGCGTTTTATGCGGTCAACCTGTCGGGCGTCAGCATCAACGATGCGAGCTTCATCGATTTCCTGCGCCAGCTGCTCACCCGGTTCAACCTGCCGCGCGGCCTCCTGTGCTTCGAAATCACCGAAACGACCGCGATATCGAATCTCAACAAGGCGGCGCACCTGATGCACGAACTGAAAGGGATGGGTTGCCGCTTCGCGCTCGACGATTTCGGCATCGGCATGTCGTCGTTCGCGTACCTGAAATACCTGCCGGTCGATTACATCAAAATCGACGGCGTGTTCGTGCGCGACATGGCGGACGATCCGATGGACCAGGCGATCGTGGAAGCGATCAACCGCATTGCCCATATTCTGGGCCTCAAGACGGTTGCCGAGTATGTCGAGGACGCGACCATCATGGAAAAGCTGCGCGCGATCGGCGTCGACTACGCACAAGGCTATTTCGTGGCCAAACCCGAGGCGCTGCAGAAGACCGCGGATGCGGTTCCGGCCGTGCTCGAACCGGTCTGACGGGACGCGATGACGCTTCCGACAATTCTGTTAGGCGACATCGGCGGCACGCACTCCCGGCTTGAATTGATGGCCGGGCGCGACGGGCGGCTGCATACCGTGCACGAGCAGACGTATCGCAGCGAAAAGTTTGCGAGCTTCGATGCATTGATCCACGAGTTTTACGCGCTGGAACCGGTCAAACGCGCGGCGGCGCCCATCGCCGCGGCCTGTTTCTCGGTGGCGGGTCCGGTCGAAGGGCACGCATCAACGCTGACGAATCTCAACTGGGCGATCGACGCCCGGGTTGTCAGCGCGCGCCTGAGCATCCCGGACGTGCTGCTGGTGAATGACTTCGCTGCGGTCGGCCACGGTATCGCCGCTTTGGGCGAACACGATCTGATGACTTTGCAACGCGGAACCCCGCAACCGCATGGCACTCGCGTGGTGGTCGGCGCGGGCACCGGGCTCGGCGTCTGCATGCTGACGTGGCAGGGAGATGACTACGCGGTGCATCCCTCGGAAGGCGGGCACACCGACTTTGCGCCGATCAACGACGCGCAGGACATCCTGCTCGCGAACTTGCGCCAGGCGTTCGGGCGCGTGTCTTACGAGCGGCTGGTATCGGGACCCGGCCTGCTGCGTATATTCAGCGTGCTCGAGAACGGCGGCGCCGGGCAGCCCTCGAAGCAGTTGCGCGACGCGATGCAGCGCCAGGACGCGGCCGCCGCGATCTCCGAATTCGCGATCAGCAAGGCCGATCCGGTGGCGGTGCACGCGCTGGATCTGTTCGTCGATATTTACGGCGCATTCGCCGGCAACATGGCGCTCGCCACGCTCGCGCGCGGCGGCGTTTACGTCGCGGGCGGCATCGCACGCCAGATCGCGGGCAAATTAGGCGACGGCAGCTTCGTGCGCGCCTTTGCGCACAAGGGACGTTTTAGCGATTTACTGCGGCGCTATCCGCTGCATATCGTGACCGATCCGAAAGTCGGCCTCAAAGGCGCCGCGCGGCTGCTGCGCAAGGAATTGCGGATTTAGCGCTGGTTCTCGAACGCGCTCAGTTCGGCCGGTGTATTGATGTTGGAAAATGCATCCGGCTGGTCGTCGAAAGCCACTTCGACGACTTTGAGCGTCGCATACCATGCATCGATTTTGCGGCCGCCTTGTTGCAGGAAGGCAGTCAGGTGCGGCAAGACATCGCGCCGGCATACGCAGAACACCGGATGCGGCTGGTCGCCGGTGCGGGCCACGGCAAGCTGTGCGGCGTCGGCCTCCAGTGCGGCGTGCAGGCGCGCGACCAGATCGGCCGGCAGAAACGGCGTATCGCACGGCGATGTCGCGACCAGCGGATGACTCGCCTCGCTCAAGCCGCGTTGCAATCCGGCGAGCGGACCGGCAAAGCCGCCGATTTCATCCGGTATCACGCGATATCCGAACTGCGCATAAACGTCGAGATTCTGATTCGCGTTGATGAGCACCTCGTCGACCTGCGGCGCGAAGCGCTCGATCACCCAGGCCGCCATCGCCTTGCCGCGCAGTTCGCGCAAGCCCTTGTCGACGGTACCCATGCGCCGGCCCTGGCCGCCCGCGAGTATGACGCCGGTAATACCGGCGTTCATTTCGTGAAGCGCTGCTTGCCGGTAAACAGCAGGTAGTGCTTGCCGGTCGCGCGCCCGAGCATCGTGATATCGACTTTTTGCGCGACTTCGTAACCCATCTGGGTGAGCCCGGAGCGCGAAACCAGGAACGGTATGCCCATCTGCGCGCACTTGATCACCATCTCGGACGTGAGCCGGCCGGTGGTATAAAAAATTTTGTCGGCGCCGTCGATGCCGTCCAGCCACATCTGCCCGGCAATCGCATCGACTGCATTGTGGCGCCCGACGTCCTCGACGAACATCAGAATCTCGGGACCCTGGGCGAGCGCGCAGCCGTGCACCGCGCCGGCTTGCTTGTAGACCGTTTCATGCCGGCGCACGTTGTCGATGAGTCCGTAAAACGTCGCTTCCGTCAGGACCGCATCCGCGGGCAGCCGGATCGATTCGATTTCGTCCATCAGCGCGCCGAAAACCGTGCCTTGGCCGCAGCCGGTCGTCACCGTGCGTTTTTCCATGCGCCCGTCGAGATCCGCGATGCCGCTGCGCGTGGTGACGGCCACTGCGTTGACGTCCCAGTCGACCTGGACCGACACGATTTCCTCGATGCCGGCGACGAGGCGCTGATTGCGCAGATATCCGATCGCGAGCGCCTCGGGCGCCGCGCCGAGCGTCATCAGCGTGACGATTTCGCGCTTGTCGACGTACAGGGTGAGAGGATGCTCGCCGGCTATTTCGGTCGGCAGATTTTCGCCGCGCTCGTTGCGCGCTTCGACGGTGAACGTCAGCGGCCGCTTGGCGTGGGTGATTTCGGGGCGGTAGCGATGGTTCATGTGGCGTGAGGCGTGAAGCGTGAGGCGTGAGGGGTAAAGGCTTTAAGTCGTTCCGCCTCACGCCTCACTCCTAACGCCTTACCCGCCTATATACGACATTTCAACTTTGTGCAGTTTGACCGTTTCCGCGGTGCGGATCTCCGAATAGCGATCGTCGCGCTGGCGCCACACCGCGTTGATCGCGGCCGCAATCTCTTCATCGGAGGCGCCGCCGCGCAGCAGCGGCTTCAACGCGTGACCGGCGGTGGCGAACAGGCAGGTGAAGAGGCTGCCTTCGGTCGACAGCCGCGCGCGCGTGCAATCGCGGCAGAACGCCTGCGTGACCGACGCGATCACGCCGATCTCGCCGCTGCCGTCGCGATACCGCCAGCGCTCGGCGACTTCGCCGCGGTAGTTCGGATCGCATGGCTCGAGCGGCGCTTCCGCGTTGATCGCGGCGACGATCTCTTTCGCCGTCATCACGTCGTCCATGCGCCAGCCGTTCGTGTGGCCGACGTCCATGTATTCGATGAAGCGCAGGATGTGGCCGCTGCCGCGAAAATGGCGTGCCATTGCCGTCACGCTGTCGTCGTTCATGCCGCGCTTGACCACCATGTTGATCTTTATCGGCGCAAGGCCGGCGGCAGCCGCGGCATCGATGCCTTCGAGCACGCGCGCGACCGGAAAGTCGACGTCGTTCATTTTCATGAATACGGCATCGTCGAGCGAATCCAGGCTCACAGTGATGCGCTTCAGGCCCGCGGCTTTGAGCGCCTGCGCTTTTTTCGCGAGCAGCGAGCCATTGGTGGTAAGCGTCAGGTCGAGACCGGGGATGGCCGCGAGCAACTCGATCAGGCGCTCGATATGGCGGCGGACCAGCGGCTCGCCGCCGGTCAGGCGGATCTTCTCGATACCGAGCCCCGCGAAAATGCGCGCAAGTCGCGCAATCTCTTCGAACGTCAGCAGTTCCTTGTGCTCGAGGAACTGATAATCCTTGCCGAACACTTCTTTCGGCATGCAATACACGCAACGAAAATTGCAGCGGTCGGTCACAGAGATACGCAGGTCGCGCAGCGGCCGTCCGCGCCGGTCGGCGACGTGGCCCTGGTTGGCTGCTGCAGGAAATACCGGATCGTTCAAGCGTTGCTCCGCATGGCTTCGTAAACCCGCGTGACGGGAGACGGATTATGGCAAAAGAACGCATTGCACCGCAAGGAAAACACTATTGATAAATCAACCATTTGGCTTTACACGCCGAATTGAATTCCCGCAGCAGCGGGCGCACAATCGCGGACCTATGGATGCCTTCAATCCGAGCCAGACGGCCTGTCCGATCGCGATCCTCATGGATTGCATCGTGCTCACCGGCAACCGCTGGGAGACGATGCAGTGGGAAGCGAGGGGCGTCGTGCGGGACACTGACGGTCCCGCGGAGCAAGTGGTCGAGCGCACTGAAAAACTGACGCGGCTCGTATTTCCGGGCCATCAGATCCGGCTCTTTCGCGACGAGGCGGAAGGCTATCTCTACAACATAACGTCACCGGAGCCGAAAGTGTTCGTGCTGTGGCGCATGCACGACGAGGTCGCGCGGCCCGAGCGGGTGACGGTCAGCTATCACGAGGGCGCGCGCTGGATGGACAGCGACGAAAAAGTGGACGGCGTGCCGCTGCCGGTTGAACTCCTGCCGTGGATACGCGGATTTGCCGAGCAGCACTACAAGCCTGAGCCCAAAAAGCCGAAGCGCTACGCGAGCAACAAAGACAAGGGCCGCATGGGCCGCATCGATTGAGCGTATGACCGACGACGATAAATCCACCACGCAGCCGTTCCTCGCGCGCTGGTCGCAGAAGAAACAGGAGGCGCGCGCAGCACCCGCCGCCGTGGCGCCCGTTGACGATGCGGAAAAGCCGCTGCCCGTTTTGCCGCCGATCGAAGAGCTGACGCCGGAATCCGACTTCAGCGGATTCATGCATCCGAAAGTGGATCCGGCGCTGCGGCGCGCCGCGCTGCAAAAGCTCTTCAGCGATCCCCATTTCAACGTCATGGATGGTCTCGATACCTACATCGACGATTATTCGCAGCCGAACCCGCTTCCGCCCGCCATGCTGGCAGGATTGCGGCAAGCGCAGAATATTCTGGCGTGGGCGAAGGAGACCAAAGAAGAAACGGCCGCGCGGTTTGCGCCACCGCCTGAGGAATCCGCGCGCGTTGCCGGCGAAGCAGTGGATTCAATCGAAGCCATCGATTCAATCGCCGCCGATACTGCGTCGCAGCAGGCGCCGCCGTCCGCAACCGATCGCACGCTCGCGCCGGCTGAACCGACCAGCATGCCCACGGCGACCGACACCGACGCCAAGGAGCGGAAGTCGTAGCGCCGCAAGGATCATTTGGTTAGTATGGCCCGCACTCGATAGCGTCGCGCCTGTTAAAACTCTGAGGTCATGACCGAACCACGACACAAATTGCTGTTGTGCAATTGCAACCGCACGTCGCCAATCGACGGCAAGGCAGTGGCCGGCGCGTTGGATTTGGCCGCGCCACCGCTCATCCATACCGAACTGTGCCGCAAGCAGGTCGCTGCGTTCGAAGCTGCGGTCAAAAGCGGCGACGATCTGCTGGTTGCCTGCACGCAGGAGGCGCCGCTGTTTCGCGAGGTGAATGAGCAACTCGCCGGAGTAGGAGAGATTCGTTTTACGAATGTTCGCGAGACCGCGGGATGGTCGCCGGAAGCCTCTAGCGCGTCGCCGAAAATTGCGGCATTGCTGGCGCTCGCCGATTTGCCCCAGCCCGCGCCGGTGCCGGTGGTGGCGTACCAATCGAACGGGCAACTGCTGATCATCGGCCAGGCCGCGGTCGCGCTGCAGTGGGCGGAACAGTTGGCCGGCCAACTACAGGTCAGCGTCCTGATCTCGAGCACAGCCGGCCGCGCCGAACTGCCGCTGGAGCGGCGCTATCCCGTGTATTCGGGCTGCAACGTGAAAGTCACCGGTTACCTTGGCGCGTTCGATGTCAGCTGGGAGCAGGCGAACCCGCTCGATCTCGAAGCGTGCACGCGGTGCAACGCATGCATTACCGCGTGTCCGGAGCACGCGATCGATTACGGCTACCAGATCGATCTCGACAAATGCAAGTCGCACCGGTCGTGCGTCAAAGCGTGCGGCGACGTGCATGCAATCGATTTCGACCGCGGTGAACGCGCGCGCGGCGAGCGCTTCGATCTGGTCCTGGATCTGTCCGCGGAACCGTTGATCCGGCTGCACCAGCCACCGCAGGGATATCTGGCCCCGGGCCGCGAGCCGCTCGCGCAGGCCGCCGCCGCGCACGAACTCGCGCAACTGACGGGCGAGTTCGAAAAACCCAAGTTTTTCGTTTACCGCGAAAATATCTGCGCGCACGGTCGTGCGGGCATTACCGGCTGCACGCAGTGCATCGACATCTGTTCAACCGCGGCAATCAGCCCGGACGGCGATCACGTCAAAGTCGAGCCTCACCTGTGCATGGGCTGCGGCGCGTGCGCCAGCGTGTGCCCGTCGGGTGCTATGACATACGCTTACCCGCGGGTGGCCGATATGGGAAGCCGCCTGAAAACGCTGTTGACGACCTATGCGCGAGCCGGTGGCAAGGCGGCCTGCGTGGTATTTCACAACGAAACTGACGGCCGCGAGGCGGTTTTACATCTGGGCCGCCGCGGCAAAGGACTGCCGGCGCGCATGCTGCCGCTCGCGACTTTCCACATCGCGTCGCTGGGTATCGACACCCTGCTTGGGGCGATCGCCTACGGCGCCGTCCAGGCCGTCATTGTCACCACGGGAGTGGAAGCGCCCGAATACATTGAATCGCTCAAGCGCGAATTGGGTTATGCGCAACAAATCCTGACCGCGCTGGGCTATGGCAGCGGTCATTTCACCATCGTCGAGGCTCCCGACGTTCGCCCGTTTCGAGGCAGCCATCTGGTCATTGCCGGGAACCGCCATCGCGCCGCCTGCAGCTACGTTCAACCTGTCGAACGAAAAGCGCACGACGCTCGATTTCGTGTTCGACCATCTGCAAAAACATGCGCCGCAAGCCCGCGAGCAAATCGCGCTGCCATCCGGCGCGCCCTATGGCGCGATCACCGTCGACCAGCAGAAGTGCACGCTGTGCATGGCATGCGTGGGCGCCTGCCCGGAAAGTGCGCTGCTCGACTCCAAGGAGCGGCCGCAACTGAAGTTCATCGAGCGCAATTGCGTGCAGTGCGGGTTGTGCGCGAAGACCTGCCCGGAGGACGCGATCGCGCTGGTGCCGCGACTGGCGCTCACCCGGCAGGCGAAGGCTGAAGTTGTCCTGAACGAGGCGGAAATCTTCGGCTGCATCAAATGCGGCAAGCCGTTTGCAACGCGGCAAATGATCGACAACATGCTGGCGCGCTTGGGCACCCATTCCATGTTCAGTGAAGCGGGCGCGCTCGAAAGGCTCAAGATGTGCGCCGACTGCCGCGTAATCGACCTCATGCACAACGCGAAGCATGGCTCCGTACACGACCTCAAATGACCGATGATGCGGTGCATCAAAGCCACGTGCCGAACGTGGCTTTGGAAGCAGAAGATCTTAGCACGCGCCGACCTTTACGCGTTGCTCGGCAGCCTTTTTTATGCGCCGCCCCCAAAAGAAATATTGAGCAATATTGCCGCCAACGCTGTCCTATGCAATGATGAATCAGTTACCGATTTCTGCCACGCGTGGCGCGCACTGCAACAAGCCGCCGCGCAAACAGATGCAGAAGCGGTCAAGGACGAGTTCGAAACGGCTTTCATCGGGACGGGGCGGCAACCGGTGATGCTGTATGGCTCGTTTTATGAGTCTGGATTCTTGCACGAGAAGCCACTGGTGTTGCTGCGCGAAGATCTCACGAAGATGGGAATTGCGCGGCGCGGCGACCGGCACGAATCGGAGGATCATGTGTCAGCGTTGTGCGACGTAATGCGGTTACTGATAGCGGGCGATGCTGGAACGCCGCCCGCCGCGCTGGCCTTGCAGCGCGATTTCTTCCGTCGCCATATCGCTCCCTGGTATGCACGGCTCGACACCGCCATCGCGGGTGCCAGTCAAACCCATTTCTACAAGCACGTTGCGCGGTTAATGCGCGAATTTTTCGCGCTCGAGGATACAGCCTTCGACATGGGCTGAGACACTGAAACGGACGGAGGACTAAGCATGCCGAACAAACCTACCACCAGCCGCAGAAAATTTCTGGCGACGCTCGGCGTCGGCGGTGCCGCCGCCGCGACGGTTGCGCTCACCCGCCAGGCCGCGGAGCCTGCCGCCAAAGGCGCGACAGTCGCGCCCCAGGGCAAGGGCTACCAGGTCACCGAACACGTCCGCAACTACTATCGAACCGCCAAAGTTTAATCGCCCGGAGACGCCATCATGCTACTGACCCGAAAAGCGAGCACTGTCGCGGCGCCACCCGGCCGCTTGAGCCGCACCGTCGCGGCGCATCTGGGCAATACGATAGACCGGCGAACGTTTCTCAAGCGCTCGGGCCTCGCGGTCGGCGCGGGGGCGGCGGTCAGCCAGTTGCCGTTCTCGATGATGGGCAAGGCCAAAGCCGCCGAGAAGGGCCAGGGCGGCACTCTCGAAGTCAAGCGCACGGTCTGCACGCACTGCTCGGTCGGGTGCGCGATCGACGCGGTGGTGCAGAACGGCGTCTGGATACGCCAGGAGCCGGTGTTCGACTCGCCGATCAATCTGGGCGCGCACTGCGCCAAGGGGGCGTCGATACGCGAGCACGGCCACGGCGAGTACCGCCTGAAATACCCGATGAAGCTGGTCGACGGCAAATGGAAGCGCTTGAGCTGGGACGACGCACTGAAGGAGGTCAGCGACAAGCTGCTCGCAATCAGGAAAGAAAGCGGTCCCGATGCGACGTTCTGGATCGGCTCCTCCAAGCACAATAATGAGCAGGCCGCGTTGTTGCGTAAATTCGTGTCCTTCTTCGGTACCAACAACATGGACCACCAGGCCCGCATCTGCCACTCGACGACAGTGGCGGGTGTTGCGAACACCTGGGGCTATGGCGCGATGACCAACTCGTATAACGACGAGCAGAATTCGAAATGCATCCTGTTCTTCGGCAGCAATGCCGCCGAAGCGCACCCGGTCTCGATGATGCATACCCTGCATGCCAAGGAGAGCGGCGCCAAGGTGATTTGCGTCGACCCGCGCTTCACGCGCACCGCCGCGAAGGCCGACAAGTATTACCGCATCCGGTCAGGTGCGGACGTTGCGTTCCTGTGGGGCATGCTCTACCACATCTTCAAGAACGGCTGGGAAGACAAGGACTACATCAAGGCGCGCGTCTACGGCATGGACAAGGTCCGCGAAGAGGTCGCCAAGTGGACGCCGGACAAAGTCGAAGAAGTGACGGGGATGAAAGAAGCGGAAGTGCTCGACGTGGCGGAAACCATGGCCAAGAACCGACCCAGCACGATCGTGTGGGCGATGGGCCAGACCCAGCACACTAACGGCAACGCGATCGTGCGCGCGAGCTGCATTCTGCAACTGGCGCTCGGCAACGTCGGTGTCCCGGGTGGCGGCTGCAATATTTATCGCGGTCATGACAATGTGCAGGGCGCGACTGACGTCGGCCCGAACCCGGATTCGCTGCCGGGCTATTACGGGCTCGCCACCGGCGCATGGAAGCATTTCGCGGCGGTCTACGGCGTGGATTATGAATGGATCAAGAAACAGTTCGCGTCCCAGGCAATGATGGAGAAGCCGGGTATCACCGTGTCGCGCTGGATCGACGCCGTGCTCGAGAAAAACGAAAACCTCGATCAGGATTCGAATCTGCGCGCGGTCGTCTATTGGGGCCATGCGCCGAACAGCCAGACGCGCGGCGCCGAGATGATCGAGGCGATGAAGAAGCTCGATCTGCTGGTCGTGATAGATCCGTATCCGTCGGCCACGGCAGCGATGATGGCGATGGCGCGCAAGGACGGCGCCTATTTGCTGCCGGCCGCGACGCAACTCGAATGTGCGGGCTCGGTGACGGCATCCAATCGCTCGATCCAGTGGCGCGAAAAAGTGATCGAACCGCTGTTTGAGTCGCGCACCGACCACATGATCATGTATCAACTTGCCCAGAAGTTCGGCTATGCGGATCAGTTGATCGGCAAGCAGGCTGACGGGAAGTCGAAGATCAAGCTGGTCAAAGGCAAGGGCGGCATGGACGAGCCCGACACTGAAGACATGACGCGGGAGATCAACCGCAGTTGCTGGACCATAGGATACACGGGGCAGTCGCCGGAACGGTTGCAGGCGCACATGCGCAACATGCATGTATTCGACGTGACCACGCTGCGCGCGAAAGGCGGCAAAGATGCGAAGACGGGTTACGTTCTCGATGGCGACTATTTCGGGATGCCGTGGCCGTGCTATGGCACGCCTGAGCTGAAACACCCGGGATCGCCGGTGCTCTACAACACGTCGCTGAACATCATGGATGGCGGCGGTAATTTCCGCGCCAATTTCGGGGTCGAGCGCGACGGCGTCAGCTTGCTGGCCGAAGACGGCTCGTGTTCGAAAGGCGCAGACCTGACGACAGGCTATCCGGAGTTCGACCATGTTCTGCTGAAGAAGCTCGGCTGGTGGGATGAGCTGACCGACGACGAAAAGAAAGCCGCCGAGGGCAAGAACTGGAAGACCGATCTTTCCGGCGGCATCCAGCGCATTGTCATGAAAAATCACAGTTGCCATCCGTGGGGCAATGCCAAGGCGCGCGCGGTGGTCTGGAATTTCCCCGATGCCGTACCGCTGCACCGCGAGCCTTTGTTCAGCCCGCGTCCCGATCTCATCGACAAATACCCGACGCACGACGATCAGAAAACGCGCTGGCGCATGCCCGTGCTGTTCAAGACCGTGCAGCAGGCGAACAAGGATGCCGTCAAGCAGTATCCGCTGGTCATGACCAGCGGGCGGCTGGTCGAGTACGAAGGCGGCGGCGAGGAGACGCGATCGAATCCGTGGCTGGCCGAATTGCAGCAGGAGATGTTCGTCGAAATCAATCCGAAAGACGCCAACGACCGCGGCTTGAAGCACGACGAATACGTGTGGGTGGAAACGCCGACCAAGGCGCGCCTCAAGGTCAAGACTCAGGTGACCGAGCGCGTGGCGGCGGGCACCGTGTTCCTGCCGTTCCACTTTTCCGGCTGGTACATGGGCAAGGACCTGCTCGACAAGTACCCGGAGGGCGCAGCACCCATCGTGCGCGGCGAGGCCGTCAATACGGCGACGACCTACGGCTACGACATCGTCACCATGATGCAGGAAACCAAAACCACGCTGTGCCAGATCAGCAAAGCGGCATAAAAGACAACGAGAGCTGAGGAGTTCCGCCATGGCAAGAATGAAATTTCTGTGTGATGCCGAGCGCTGCATCGAGTGCAACGGCTGCGTGACCGCCTGCAAAAGCGAGCACGACATTCCGTGGGGTGTGAACCGCCGCCGCGTGGTGACGCTGAACGACGGCGTGCCGGGCGAGAAGTCGATTTCGGTCGCGTGCATGCATTGCTCCGACGCGCCGTGCATGGCGGTGTGCCCGGTGGATTGCTTCTACAAGACCTCCGAAGGCGTCGTGCTGCACGACAAGGATCTCTGCATCGGATGCGGCTATTGCTTTTACGCGTGCCCGTTCGGCGCGCCGCAGTTTCCGCAGGACGGCGCGTTCGGCCTGCGCGGCAAGATGGATAAGTGCACGTTCTGCGCCGGCGGTCCCGAAGCGGACGGCTCGGAAGCCGAGTACAAGAAATACGGCCGCAACCGGCTCGCGGAAGGCAAACTGCCCGCGTGCGCCGAAATGTGCTCGACCAAGGCCCTGCTCGGCGGCGATGCCGACGTGATCTCGGACATCTACCGTAATCGCGTATTGAAGCGCGGCAAAGGCTCGGAAATCTGGGGATGGGGCACGGCGTACGGCAAACCTGATGCGAAGCCGGCCACGCCGCCCGGAGCGAAGTCATGATTGTCAGAGCCTGTATTTCGGCATGCGCGGCCGCCGTGATGTTTTGCAGCATTGCGGGCTGCGGCGACAAGCCGGTGATCTACAAGCAGGGTCAATATCAGGGCAAGCCCGACAGCCAGCCATGGGACAACGCGCAGTTCAAGGGCAATCAGGTCGAATGGGAAAAGGCCATCAAGGCGCGCAACCAGGGCCAGGATGAGAACACGCGCTCAGTCGCGAGCGCCAAATAGGGGATATTGATGACCAGCTTGTCGTCATTCAAACGCTGGTTGCCGCTGCTGGCAATGTTGCTTGCGCTGGGAGTGCCGGCAAGCGCGATCGCGCAGGATGCGGGCGGAGCGAAGGAACAGGCGCAGCGCCAGCTGACGCAGCCGGGCAACAACGCGCCGATGTGGCGCGACGTGCGCGAGGGCGTGACGCCGAACGTGAACCCGTACCAGACCACTCAGGTGCGCGGCGTCGAAACCAACGTGCTCGTGCAGCCGTCCGGCCAGTCGTGGCGCCAGTTGCGCCCGCCGATTGCGCTCGCGGGTGGCCTGTTGATTGCTGCTGCGATGCTGGCTGTTTTCGCGTTTTACTGGTGGCGCGGTCCAATCGGCGTGCACGATCCGGCCACCGGCAGGCTCATCAAGCGTTTTTCCGATGTAGAGCGGTTCACGCATTGGACCGTGGCGATCAGCGTGTGCGTGCTCGCGATCACCGGGCTCATCATCTCGTTCGGCAAATACATGCTGCTGCCGGTCGTGGGCTACACGATCTTTTCATGGATTGCGATTCTCGCGAAAAACCTGCACAACTTCGTCGCGCCGGTATTCTTTTGCGCGCTGCCGGTCATGATCGTGCTGTTCGTGCGCGACAATCTGCCCGAGCGCGGCGATCTCAAATGGCTATTGAGTTTTGGTGGCTTGTTTTCGAAGAGCGGGCGCGAGACGCCGTCCGGGCGTTTTAATTTCGGCGAAAAGGTGCTGTTCTGGTGGATGGCGACCATATTCGGCGTGGTGTTGTGCGCGTCCGGCGCCATCATGCTGTTTCCGAACTTCGAGCAAGGCCGCGAACTGATGCAGTCGGCCAACATCGTGCACATCTCGTGCGCTATGGTCATGATCTTTCTCGCCGCTTTCCATATTTACCTCGGCACCATCGGGACCAAGGGCGCGTATGAAGGCATGCGCACGGGTTACGTGGATGAAACCTGGGCCAAGGAGCACCATGAGCTTTGGTACGAGGAGGTCAAGGCGGGCAGGGCGCGTCAGCACTTTGCCGACGATGCGCCGCCCGAAGTCAGAGTGCAGGTCGAGCAGGGCCTTAAGGCTTAGCGGGGAGAGGACGATGAAATTCAATAAAGCGATGATCATTGCGGCGCTATGCGCAGTGACGACGGGCGCCGTTTACGCGAAATTGCCGACGCCGCAACTGAATGACGAACAAAAAGCCAAGGCCGAAGAAGCTAAAGCCAAAGCGGCTGACGCAGCGAAAAAAGAGGGTGAGCTGCTGGCAAAGTCCCAGGACCGCGTCGCGGACCACTATATCAAGGCGCAGAAGGCCAAAGGCGTGACCGTTAAGCCCACCCCGATAGCCGTGGCCGCGGCGCCGGCACCGGCGACCGCTCCCGCTCCTGCACCCAAGGTCGAGGCGAAGAAATAGCCGCGGGTTTCTCGCGGGCAAAAAAAGGCGCACTTTGGTGCGCCTTTTTTATCGGCGCTCGATAGTGGCACGCAGCTCAAAGCCCGATCGTGAGCAGCAGCACCGCTGCCGCCACGGTTCCCGCGAGGGCGGAACCGTACAGCATCAGCTTGGTCGTCAATCCCGGATGCACACCGAAATCGTGCAGGCAGTGATAGATACGATGCGCGGCATGCCAGAGAAAGAGGGCGATTACGAAAAACAAGACGGCCTTGCCGCCCAGGTTTTGCGCAAAGGCAAGGACTCGCGGATACGCGAGCGCAGACTGAGGCATTCCCGCGCCAGTGGAGGCGCCGATGCCGGTGATATAGACCAGTACGGGTGCGAGCAACGCAGAAAGCACGCCGCCCGCGCCGAACAGCGACCAGAAAATGGGTGCATTCGAGCGTTTCATAGGCCCCACCACCGCACGGTTGCGTAGACAGCCGCGGAAATCACGAGCGTGGCCGTCCACCCTGCCGCTGAAAGCAGCAGTCCCGGCACGGGTTTGCCGCCGACATGGATCAACGGCAGCGTCTTCGGCAGGACTTTCCACCACGTGTAAGCGTGATAGAGCATTGCGAGCAGCATGAAGCCATGTAACGCGACCGCCCATGGCTGACGCAGCGCGGCAAGCCACGCCTCATATGCGGCTTGGCCCTGCGATAGCCGCCACACGCCGACGAGCAGAATCACCGCGTAGAGCCCGACGATCACGCTGGTGGTTTCCATGAGCATGTAGCGCACGTAATAAGGATTGCGCCGCCACCAGCCTTGCATCGGCCGCACGTACGGCAAGCGCGTCATTTGACGCGCTCCTTTCGGCATTACGAAGCGCAGAAAGTAATCCGTCGCGCTGCTGGTCTTGTTCTGGTTGATGGCGTTCGCCGGGTCGACGCCCTTCGGACAGACTTCCGAGCAATAGCCGACCAGCGTGCAGCGTCCAGACGCCTTCCTCGGCGTTGCACGAGCTCCATGCGCTCGGCTTTGCCGCCGTCGCGCGAATCGGCGTTGTAGCGATGCAGCAACGCGAGCGCGGCCGGGCCGGTGAACGTCCGGGTTCAGCCCGTACTGCGGGCACGCCGCGTAACACAGCAGGCAGTTGATGCACGAGCTGAACTGCTCGTACTGCGCGAGCTGGGCCGGCGTCTGCAGGTATTCGCCGTCGTCGAGCGAGCGCGGCTTCCTTCGGAATGATGTAGGGCTTGACGCTCGCGAGCTTTTTGACGAAGTCGTCGACCGACACCACGAGGTCGCGCTCGATCGGGAAGTGCGCGAGCGCCTCGACGCGCAGTTTGCCCGGGTAGTAATCGCGCAGGAAGGTCTTGCACGAAAGCTCGGGCTTGCCGTTGACCATCATGCCGCAGCTGCCGCAGATCGCCATCCGGCACGACCAGCGGAAGCTCAGCGTGCCGTCGAGATAGTCCTTGATGTACTGCAGGCCCTGCAGCACCGACATGTCGTCGGTGAACGGCACCTGGTAGGTCTGCCAGCACCGGCTCCGCATCCTGCTCGGGGCGGTAGCGCAGCACCTCGATCTCGATGATTTTTCCGGTATCAGGCATGGCTCGCCTCGTTCTTGCGTTCGGCATCCGCTTTTTCGCCCGCGGCGCCGTACGCGCGCGTGCCGGGCTGCGACTTCGTGATCTTCACCGGCGCCGTAGTCGATGCGCGGCGCGCCGTCGCCGGCATAGTAGGCGAGCGTGTGCTTGAGGATAGTTCGCGTCGTCGCGCTGCTCGAAGCCGTCGAGGCGCTGGTGCGAGCCGCGCGACTCCTTGCGGTTGCAGCGCCGAATGCGCCATCGCCTGCGCGACGTCGAGCAGATAGCCGAGCTCGATCGCGAGCAGCCATTCGGTGTTCCACGCTCGCGAGTGGTCGTCGAGTTGCAGGCGCTTGTAGCGCTGCTTCAGCTCGGCGATCTTGTCGCAGGTCGCCTGCATGTCGCGGCCCGTGCGGTAGATGCCGCAGCCGTCTTCCATGCTCTTGGCCATCTCGCGTGCGCAGCGTCGGCGATGCGCTCGGTGCCGCCGTCGCGTGCTGACGATGCCGAGTGCGCGCGCGCGTATCGCTTCGGCCTGTCTTGCGAGCGTCGCCGGGTTGCCGGTCGTCACCGTCTTGCGCGAATGCGCGCGGCTTCATCACCGGCCACCTTGCCGAACACGATGAGCTCCGTCAGCGAATTCGAGCCGAGCCGGTTGGCGCCGTGGATGCCGACGCTCGAGCATTCGCCGACCGAATACAGGCCGGGCAGCGGCGACGCGGTCTTGCCGTCGGCGAGGATGCCGCCCATCGTGTAGTGCACCGCCGGCAGCACGGGGATCGGCTGCGCGTCGCCGGATCGACGCCGAGGAATTCTTCGGCCAGCTCGTAGATCTGCGGCAGGCGCTCGCGCAGCTTCTTCTCGCCGAGGTGGCGCAGGTCGAGATGCACCACCGCGCCGTGCGGCCCGTCGATCGTGCGGCCCTTCTGCTTCTCGTGCCAGAACGCCTGGCTCAGGCGGTCGCGCGGGCCCGAGTTCCATCGCCTTGTTGCGCGGCGACGGATCGGCCGGCCCGAGGCCGTAGTCCTGCAGGTAGCGATAGCCGTCCTTGTTGAGCAGGAAGCCGCCTTCGCCGCGGCACGCCTCGGTGAACAGCAGGCCGGTGCCCGGCATGCAGGTCGGGTGGTACTGCACGAACTCCATGTCGCGCAGCGGCACGCCGTGGCGGTAGGCGAGCGCCATGCCGTCGCCGGTGACGATGCCGCCGTTGGTGTTCTCGCGGAACACGCGGCCGGCGCCGCCGGTGGCGATGATCACCGCCTTGGCCTGCGATCAGCCGGAACTCGCCGGTCGCGATGTCGATCGCGACCACGCCCTGCACGCGGCCGTCCTCGACGACGAGGTCGACGCAGAAGTGCTCGTCGAAGCGCTTGATCGACGGGTACTTGATCGACGTCTGGAACAGCGTGTGCAGCATGTGGAAGCCGGTCTTGTCGGCGGCGAACCACGTGCGCTCGATCTTCATGCCGCCGAACGCGCGCACGTTCGCATGGCCGTCCGCGCGTGCGGCTCCACGGGCAGCCCCAGTGCTCCATCTGCACCATCTCGTCGGTGCGCGTGCGCGACGAAATACTCGACCACGTCCTGCTCGCACAGCCAGTCGCCGCCGGCCGACGGTGTCGTTGAAGTGATGCTCGAGGCTGTCGTGCGGCTGGGTGACCGCCGGCCGCGCCGCCTTCGGCCGCCACCGTGTGGCTGCGCATCGGATAGACCTTGGAGACGAGCGCGACGGTCAGTGCCGGATCCGCTTCGGCGACTGCGATAGCGGCGCGCAAGCCCGCACCGCCCGCGCCGACGATGACGACATCGGCCTTGAATACTTCCATGTGCGTGCCCCTTAGCATGGTGGACTGCGATGCGAACATGTCTGCGATAACGCAGGATTTTTATAAGCCTGGAAGCCGCAAGTTTATTTGACATACATCAAGCGATCACGATATACAGCCCGCAGCGGGTGGGGCGCTTAATCGTCGTAATGCATATAATTCAACATCGTCATATCAAAGGAGGCACCAATGTCGAGCCAACAAATAACATTCCAACGCCGCGGCCGTCGCGTTTCCGGAGCGCGCCGCCCGTTGGCCGGGTTGGCCCTTGCATTGCTCCTGACATTTGCATCGATTAGCGCATTCGCTCAGAAAGAGGAACGCAGCGGCAAGGCCGTCGTCGATGAAACCTGCGCCGGCTGCCATGCGACCGGCAAAGAGGGTGCGCCGAAAATCGGCGACCGGGCCGCCTGGAAAAAACGTGCGGCCGGAGGGCTCACGGGTCTGACGAAAAGCGCGCTCAAAGGCATTCGTCAGATGCCGCCGCATGGCGGCAACATGCAACTGTCCGATACGGAAATCAAACGTGCCGTCGCGTACATGGTCAACCAATCGGGCGGCCACTGGATCGAGCCAACCAGTAAGCAAAAACCCGCGGCGAAGCGCACGGGGAAAGAAATCGTGCAAATGCGCTGCGCCAAATGTCATGAAACGGGCAAAGGCGGCGCGCCCAAAATCGGCGACCGCGATGCGTGGATTCCGCGCGTGAAGGACGGCCTCGATGCGACGGTGCGTTCGGCAATCAACGGACATGGCGGTATGCCCGCGCGCGGCGGCATGCCGAATTTGTCGGATGCCGAGATGAAGGACGCGATCGTCTACATGATGAACAAAGGCCGGACGCCGGAGAGCGCAAAATAGGCGACCAGCCGCGGTTATGCTGCACCCGGGGCGGCGGCTTGCCGCCCGGGTAGCCAGTTTCGCTAGCGCCCTGAGCGGCCCATGAACTGCGATGACGACCTTCCGATACAGGCCGTCAAAGAATGTCCCCTTGCCCGGCAGTGCATGCGCAATCGCTGCTGCGACCATGCGCTAATGCGGTGCTGCCACAAATCGGTCGCAAACGATTCGAGTATCCGCAACCGGGCCCCTTATGAGCCGTGCTTTCGATGCCGATGTGATCGTGATAGGCGGTGGCATATCAGGCCTTGCGTGCGCGTGGAACCTCCAGCAGCGCGGCCTGAATGTCATCGTGCTGGAATCTCAATCCCGGGCGGGCGGATGCATCGGCAGCGGCCGCGAGCAGGGATACCTGGTCGAAGCGGGCCCGAACAGCGCGCTTGACACGACGCCGCTGATCGCGCGCCTCCTCGAGGAGACCGGCATAGCAGGGGAGCGCATTGCCTCCAGCCGGGCTGCAGCCAAGCGCTACATTCTGCGCGACGGCAAATTAATGGCACTGCCGATGTCACCGGTGGATTTCATCGCGACCCGCTTGTTTTCGCTCCGTGCCAAGCTGCGTTTGCTCAAGGAGCCTTTCATCGGCGCAGCGTCGGTGGCGGAAGAGACAGTCGCCGGCTTCGTGCGCCGGCGGCTCGGGACCGAATTTCTCGAATACGCCATCAACCCGTTCGTGGCGGGTGTATACGCAGGCGACCCCGAAGTCTTGAGCGTCAAAGCGGCGTTTACGCGGCTCTACGAGCTCGAGCAGGCGCATGGCAGCCTGATTCGCGGTTACCTTGCCGGCGGCGCGGCGCGCAAGCGCAACCCCGAAAAATCGAAGCACGCGGCGCCGATGTTCGCCTTTCGCAACGGCATGCAGACCCTGACCGACGCCATCGCCGGTAAGCTCGCGCACGTCGAACTTGCCACCGCCGCGCTCAAGGTCGTGCCGGGCCCGGACTGCCATTCGGTTACGGTACGCAGTCCGCATGGACTTCGCGACTTCCGTGCTCGCGCGGTCGTGCTTGCGACGCCCGCGCATGCCGCCGCTGGGCTGGTTGGCGGTTTTTCGCCGGCCGCCGGCGCGGCGCTGACAACGATTCCCTATCCGCCCGTTGCTGTGGCGGTCTGCGGCTACCTGCGCGATGCGATCGGCCATCCACTCGACGGCTTCGGCGTGTTGGTTCCGCAGCGCGAGCGCGGACAGACGCTCGGTACTCTCTTTTCGAGTTCTTTATTCGAGCATCGCGCACCGTCCGGAAAAGTCATGCTGACCACATTCGTCGGCGGCACTCGGCAGCCCTCGCTCGCCCGTCTTGATGAGGCTGAAATCGCGGCCATTGTGCAAGCCAGCCATGTAGCAACGCTTAGCGCGCGGAACCCGCCGGACTTCGTGCGAATCAAGCGCTGGGAACAGGCGATCCCGCAGTACACGCTCGGCCATCACAACCGCATATCCGCGGTGGACGCCGCGGAGCGCGCGTTTCCCGGCGTCTTTTTCTGTGCGAATTATCGCGGCGGGGTTGCGATCGGGGACTGCGTCAAAGCGGCTCACGGCATGGCGGGCAAAGTGGAGAACTTTCTGCGCGGCAGTTAAGCTGCATGCCCCTGGCGTTCAGGAGCGCGGCCGACCGGCTCCGGTCTTTTCCGCCGAAAGTTGATATGAATCAAATTAACCTCGATCATAACTGGAGCGGGACAGGGAAGTTTGATACAAGCAAAAGCAAATTTGTCGTGAATATAATCGGGAGTCGAAAGTCATGCGCGTGAACCGCCGAGCTCTGCTGGCATGTGTCGTCTTTATCGCCGCGGCAGCGGCGCAGATTTTCCCTGCCGCAGCCGCCGACACAAAATCCGCCGAAGCATCTGCGTCCGCCACCGACAAAGCGATATGCCTGGGCTGTCACGGCAATGAAGGCTTCACCATGCCGGGCGCGGATGGCAAAGTCCGCCAGTTGCACGTCCCGGGGGAGAAATTCGAAAAGAGCGTGCATGGCGCGTTTCAATGCACGATGTGCCACCAGGACATTACGGCCGTGCCGCATTCGGACAAGCACCAGAAGGTCGATTGCGGCACCTGCCACGCCGATCAAAAAAAGGCCTACCTGACCTCGGTACACGCCCAGGAACAGGCCAAAGGAAACACGGGGGCGGCCACTTGCGTGAGCTGTCACACCAACCACGAGATCGTGTCGCCCAAGACCGATGCGGCCAAACTCGCGATCGTGCAGCGCTGCGGTACATGCCATAAAGAAAATCTCCAGTCGTACGGGGATACGTACCACGGCCAGGTCAATGCTTTGGGTTTTACTTACACGGCGAAATGCTTTGACTGCCACGGCAATCACGGCATCAAGCGCGTCTCGGACCCGGATTCGACCGTGCATCCGTACCATCGTTTGCAGACGTGCCAGAAGTGTCACGACAATGCGACGTGGGGGTTCGTCACCTTCCAGCCGCATGCGAACACGCACGATTACGAGCGCTATCCGCTCATGTGGATCGTCGCGAAATTCATGCTCGTGCTGATCATCGGTGTATTCGCGTTTTTCTGGACGCATTCTGCGCTTTGGTTCTACCGAGAATTTAAAGATCGCAAGCAGGGTATCGCGCGTCCTCACATTGCCGCCGCGGACGTGCCCCAGGCGCAGGGCAAGTACTATCAGAGGTTCGGTCCCGTGTGGCGGCTTGCCCACCTCGCGTTTGCCCTCAGCCTGATGACCTTGTCGCTGACGGGCATGGCGGTGTTTTACGGCAAGACCGGGTGGGCCGGCGCCCTCATGCGGGCGCTGGGCGGCCCGCAGTCGGCTGCAATAATTCACCGTACCGCCGCTGTCATCATTCTCAGCATATTCCTGGCGCAGCTCATCTACTTCGTGATCCGCCTGGCGCCGCGCTGGCGGACGTTCAAATGGTTCGGGCATACTTCACTGGTGCCGAGCCTGCAGGATTTGCGCGATATCATCGCGATGTTCAAATGGTTCTTCGGCAAAGGCCCGCGGCCGATATTCGGGCGCTGGAACTATCTCGAGCGATTCGACTACTGGGCGCCGTTCTGGGGTTTGACGATCGTCGGCGGCAGCGGGCTCATGCTGTGGTTCAAGGAACTCACCGCGTCGGTATGGCCGGGCTGGATATTCAACGTCGCAACGCTCGCGCACGGCGAAGAGGCGTTCCTCGCGATCGTGTTCCTGTTCACGGTGCACTTCTTCAACAATCATTTCAGGCCGGACAAGCTGCCGCCACCCGACATCGTAATGTTTACCGGTGCGGTGTCGCTCGAGGAATTCAAGCGCGAGCACACGCTGGAGTTCAACGAGCTCGTGGCGAGCGGCCGGCTGAAGGATTACCTCGTCGACGTGCCGTCGCCTGCGATGACACTGGGCGCGCGCATACTCGGCATAGTTCTGCTGGGATGCGGGTTGACGATCCTGACGCTCGTGTTGAGCGGGTTTGTCGGCAGCCTGCTGCACGGGTGATCGCTTGAACGTGTCGTGCCCTGTTTTGCGGTCACCCGGATGCCGGAAGCGTGCGGGGTCCGGCAGCACATCGTCCGGTGGCGGCAGGCTCGCAATTGACTAGATCTCAGAGAACGTCATGAAAAACTTTTTGCTGGGCGTGGGATTATTGGTTGCACTATGTGGATGCACGGATAAACCGGCTACCACCTCCAAACCGCTGACTGGCGATGTCACGGCGGGGAAAGCGATCGCCGACAAGGAATGCAAGACCTGTCACGGGCTGGACGGCAAAGGAGTGGCGCCGGCGATTCCGCATCTCGCCGCGCAACGCGAAGCTTATCTGGTCGCGGCATTGAAAGAATACAAGGAAGGTAAACGCGGTCATGCCGCTTTGCGGAATATGACGGAGCAGATGAGCGAGACTGACTTGCGGAACATCGCGGCGTATTATGCGGGCCAGCCGCCCGTCGTGAATGCGGCCGCGTCCGATATCAAACATTCGTCGCCGTATGAGCAGGGCAAGAAGCTGGCGCAAAAATGCGTCGCATGCCACGGGGAGGACGGCAACAGCAAAGCCGCCGGCACGCCGACTCTCGCCGGCCAGCAGCCGCACTATCTGGTGGCCGCGATCGAGGAATATCATCAGGGCGATCGCGCGTATGCCACGATGAAATCGATGTTGCGTGATGCGAGCAAACTGGACCTGGAGGGCCTAGCCCTCTATTTCGCGGCGCAAACTCCGGTTCAGCGAGCGGCCCCGCCGCGCGGCGACGCGGTCGCAGGCGAGCCGGCTACCGCGATGTGCGGTGGTTGCCATGGCGGACGCGGCGTGAGCGCGGATGCCGCCACGCCCAGCCTTGCCGGTCAGGATTTCAGTTATCTCGTCAAGTCGATCAAGTCGTATAGGACCACGCGCAAAAACTGGGGCATGCAACGCTATGTCGCCGGTCTCAGCGAAAAGGACATCGACAACATTGCGGCGTTCTATGCGACGCAGACGCCGAAGGCAGCCGAGCAGGTGCCGGGGTCCACGCAGGAACTGGCCGAAAAATGCAATCGCTGCCACGACCAGACCGATAATCCCGCAATCGTGGCGCCGAAAATGCGCGGGCAGGACAAGGATTATCTCGTCATGGCGTTGAGGGCCTATCGCGACGACAAGCGCGAAAGCACGACGATGCACAAGATGAGCTTTCCCTACAGCAATGCGCTTATTGAGAGCCTGGCATCGTGGTACGCGAGTCAACCGGCTAACTGAACACTCGGCTTTCGGTGTAACGCCAGGCTTTTTGCTCAGCAGCGGCACCGCAAGGTGCCGCTCTTTTTTGTCGCGGCAGCTGACTCGAGGCGTGGATTAACGTGGCCGAAACGTCGTATTCGCCACGACATCAGCGCTCGAGGCGGAGCAGGTTAGCCGGCTGCAGACTTGCTCCAATCATGCTGCGTGCTCAAAGCGAGCGGAACGCCTTCCGCAAATCAATGTATGGCGCAACCCACGCGCGATCCTTATCCGATCACCCTGCGCCACTGCGCCGTGCGTTCCACCACCGGCGCCGGCGGCGTGCGCATTAACCACATTTGATACATCGAAATTACCCACATGGTGGCGAAGCACAAGCCCATCAGGGCACCGGCGCCCATCGTTACCCATGCGAACGGATGCCAGACCTTGACCAGGTACCAGGAGATCACGTCGATGAACAGGCACACGAAGGGCGAGCCTATGATCAGGCACTTGAGCCATACCGGCCGCAGGTAGGCATGGCTGAAAATGGTGCCCACGATAAAGAATATGAACGTTATCCCGAACAAATGAATGTGCGAAACGCGAACCAGAGTAAAGATGCCGGTTCCCGTGTCCTGTTCGGTCACTTTCTTGAGATTGTCGTAGCCGCTGAAATTCGGCAGGTGGGGATTGCTGCCATCGTGGCAGCTCATGCACCGTTTTTCGAGCGCCGGCTTGATCTGGCTCTCGTAGTTGTCGCGGTCGGCGCCGTTCTGTACCCAGGTGACAATGACTTTGGCCTCGTCCGCGGGCAGCATGGTCGACATCGGCCCGCGCAGCGCTGACTCCAGCTTGGAGCCCTTGCCGCTGCCGGCGTAAGTTATCACGAGGTCTTCGTAGGTCAAATTCATCGGGTTGCCGTCGCGTCCTGAATTGACGTGCACCAGGTATATGAGCGCGAACAGATACCCCGAGCCGAGTATGCATAGGGCGGCCGTGTAAAGTACGCGCAGGCTCCACGGCAACTCGGAGTAATGGCTGTAGAGCCGGTGGAGTGGTGTTTCGCTCATGACGGTTTCCCTGGGCTGCTTACGTTGTAAGGACGGATTGCGGGACCGCGCGCGGACTGGAGACGCCGCCGCTGCCGCATGCAAATTCGATCATGCTAGTTACCGATTCCGTTGCGCATCGACGCGCGCAACTCATTTTTCCCGCAGTCCGCTCACTTCGCGGGCACGGGAATGTAAACGACAGCGCGGGCCTTCCGGCGGGCGTAATGGGCCGCAAGGCCTTCAATGTCGCTGTCATTGAGACCGTCCAGCATCGCTGCCATCGCCGAGCTTTTGCGCTCCCCCTTCTGATACGCGCGCATGACTTTTTCAAGATACTCGGCGCGTTGCGCGGCAAGCGCCGGCGCGCGAGGGTCGGTGCTGTTGCCGTCGGTGCCGTGGCAACGATCGCACCGTGTCGCCAGTTCCGCGGTGGTGACCGGCAGGCGCACCTTGGGTAATTGAGGCTGCTGGTTGGCATAATAGGCGGCGATGTCTTTTAGAGCGGCTTCATCGGTCGAAGTGGCGGGACCTTTCATCGTCGGGTCAGCGCGCGAGCCGTCTTTGTAAGCGCGCACCGCGGCAATAAAATATTGCGCGTCTTGTCCTGCCAGGGCAGGGGCGGTGGACGATCCCACGCCGCTTTCGCCGTGGCATCCGGCACATCCCGCGGCGGCGGTCTTGCCGGCGGCTTCGTTCCCCGCCGCTTTCGTTTGCGCCTTGCCTGGCTTCTGCGTGGCGAAGAACAGCGCGATGTTATTCATGTCAGTTTCGCTCAGAGCGGAAACCAGTGCTTTCATCATGTCGTGCTTGCGTTGTCCGGTTTTGTACGCATTGAGCGCAGTTGCAAGGTACTTGGGATCGAGGCCGACCAGGCTCGGCATGCCGGGCGTCTTGCTGATTCCCGTTTCGCCGTGGCACCCGGCGCAGCCGCCTGCGGCGGCTTTGCCGGCGTTCACGGGATTGGCCGCAGCGCCTGACTTCGCTTTGGCAGACGACGCGGGTGGTGCGGGATCGAGATTCGCATAGTAGGCTGCAACTTTAAGCAAAGCGTCGTCGCTGAGAAATTTGACGGCATTGTTCATGGGCGTATTGCCACGCCCCCCGGCCTTGTAGACCAGCAGTTCTCGATGCATGTACACCGCGCGTTGGCCGCTGATATTGGGCACGTCCCTGCCGGCGGCAATCCCTTCCATGCCATGGCAGTTCGCGCAGGACGCTTGGGCAACCTTTTTGCCATCGGCGACATCCTGCGGCGTTGCATAAGCGGCGCGCAGATCGTCGGCAGGGGCGGGTTGCGCCGCTATCACAGTTCCCGCGCGCGGGCCGGCGGCCAAAAGCACAATCGTAAGCGTGCCGGCTGCGATTGCATATTTCAACCTGCCATCATTCATCGTGTTCCTTCGACCCATTGCCTGGTATTCGCGCGCCGAACCACAGGGGCACAAAATTAGCGTTTCGTATGATGCACTTGGGCTTCGGATATTAATTTGACACAGATCAAAAGGGGCGATTATTAGCGCGTTAGGCTTAAGCGCATGTCGAATGCGCGCCTCACTGATGTAGGCTACGACAACGACATACTTTTGGGGTTTCGATTATCAACGTGAAAGGAAAAAAATGAAGGTCGCAATTGTCGGGATAACCGTTCTGGCCGCGTTGTTTAACATCGGTTCCGTTGCGGCGGCCGATGGTAAAGCGGTATTCGAAAAGTCGTGCAAGGGTTGCCATACGGGCATGCCGCCCAAATTCGGCGACAAGGCGGCGTGGGCTCCGCTTGCCAAAAGAGGATCGAAGGATTTGACCGCTTCGGTCATGAAGGGCAAAGGGGCAATGCCGCCCAAAGGCGGCGCTGCGTCTGAGGCTGATGTGAGCGCTGCAGTCGACTACATGATCGACGCCGCAAAGTAATGAGCCGGCCGAGGTTTTGGCCAGCAGGCACCGGCCTCAAATTGGGCCGGTGCGCTGGTTGCGCGCCCCATGCGGCGGCGACGCACTGGCCTCAATCACTGAGCTCAATCAATCGCGACATGCTTGACAGAACGCTACCGCAAAGGCGTGCGAGAGCAAGAGCGCGGCCATCGCGCGGGATTGATTCGCCGGGCGTCGACAATCCGCACGCTCCTCGCAAAGTAACCGTTTAAGATCGCGTGCGCAAATCATGGCAATTTGCGACGCACGCAGCCGGTTTGACTTAGATCAACTGTTCGAAACAATTAGTTCTATAGCCCTAATTAGTTCTATAGTATTCCGCAATGTCAGAGAGAAGGGGATGCCTGTGAAGCGATTTCGGTCGGTAGGCGCAGTAAACCTCGTGTTGGCAATCTTGCTGTCCATTGTCGGCGCGCAGGTCCCCGCCGCTGAAACGCCCGCCCCCGCCCCTACACCAGCACCCACAACCGCCCGTTCGGTCGCCCCGGAAGCGGAAATCTGCAAGGGGTGCCACGAAAAATACGTCGAATCCTACCTGACCACCAAGCATGGCCAGCAGGGCAATCTAAAGGGACCCGATTGCCAGACGTGTCATGCCAATGCGCTGGAGCACGCCAAAGCCGGCGGCGGACGAGGCGTGGCCGGCATCTTCGGATTCAACAACAAAAAGATCCCCGCCGAACAGAAAGCCGCGGTTTGCATGTCGTGCCACGGCGGCAACCGGCACCTGGCCTTCTGGGCCTCCGGCAGACACGTGAAAAACGACGTGTCGTGCAACAACTGCCACACCCTGCACACGGTGCCGGGACCGGGCGCGACGATCGCGCTGACCAAAAAGAATCCCACGATCAGCCCGTACGAAACGACCTCGCGGCAGTTGCAGTACGAGACCTGCACTTCATGTCACAAGCAGATCCGGGCCCAGCTGCTGAAGCCCTCGCATCATCCGATCATCGAAGGTCGTATCGCGTGCTCGGATTGTCACAACCCCCATGGGGCGCTCAGCCATGCGATGGTCAAGAGCGAATCGGTAAACGCATTGTGCACCTCCTGCCATACCGAAAAGCGCGGCCCGTTCATGTGGGAACACCCGCCTGTCGAGGAAAACTGCCTGACCTGCCACAACTCGCATGGCTCGAATCACAACCGGCTGCTTGCCGAGAAAGCGCCGAACGTATGCCAGGACTGCCACGATGCAGCGCAGCACCCCGGCACGGTCTACGACGCGAAGGGTGGATGGGTGCCGATCGCGCCGACGACAGCGCCGAATACGCGCTTGATCGCCCGTGGCTGCGTGAATTGTCACAACAACCTGCATGGCAGCAACGCGCCTGCGATGCGTGGCAAATTCTTCCTGCGCTAGGAGACAAGGAATGAGAAACCTGAACGTTCTACCTGCCCTTGGTCTGCTCGTCATAGCGGGTGCCGTTGGCGCGGCGGATGTTGGCGGATTCGGCATCACGGGCAACGTGGGCCTCGGTTACCAGTACTCGAACATCAATGCAAACGACCCATCCAAGGCGACCGAATATCGCGATCTTTCCAGCGGCGTGCTGGGAACGTTCGATATCAAAGGCCGCGGCACCGATTACTATCTGAACGCTTTTGGCGAAAACCTGGGCCGGGACGATCAGTACATCGACTTCAACGGCGGCAAGTACGGCGATTTCAAGTACCGCGTTTACAATAACGATTTGCGGCATAACATCGCATCCGGCTCCGGCGCCCTGACGCCTTATTTCGGGGTGGGCACGGTCAATCTGACTACGCCGATCAATGCGACGGGCATCATCAACAAAAGCCCAAGCACGTGGAACGCTTTCGATGCAGGTTACAAGCGGCAGGACATCGGCGCGATGTTCGAGGTCTCCGCCAAGTCGCCATTTTATCTGCGCTTTGACGGCAACCAGGTCAATCGAAACGGCGTGAAGGACCTGGCCGGTGCGCAGGGCTCAAGTCCCGGGCAGGGATTCATCGATTTGCCGGCGCCGATCAATTACAGAACCAACAATTACTCGCTGGAAGCCGGCTACCAGGCGAAGAACGGGCACGTCGCATTGACTGCGATGCGCAGCCAGTTTACGAATAACGATCAGGTCCTGAACTGGACCAACGGGTTTTTCCGCGGTACCGACACCACTGTTCTGGCGCCCAACAACGATGTTTCGAAAGTCTCCCTGAACGGTAATTTGCGGCAACTCCCCGGCAACTCGGTCCTCGCCGGACGCATGACTTACAGCAAAACGACCGACAACGTCGGCATGTTGCCGAACATGCTGGCCGCCGCGGTCGGCGTCACTAATGCAACCAATGCCAGCAGCGGAGGTTTCGCCGGGGAGATTGTCAACAAGACCATGTCGCTGTCGCTCAACTCGCAGCCGATGCGCGCCGTGGATACCAAGGTCTACTGGAACTGGTCGCGCAAAGACAACAATTCGACGCAGATGACCTTCACGCCGGTGGCGGGGTCGAATCTGCAATGCAGCGGCGGGCCCTGCACGACGGAACTCTTCAATTACAAAAAGTACAATCTCGGCGCTGACGTCGGGTATCGCTTCAATCCGGAAAACCGCGTGGTCGCCGGTTTCGACTACCTGGATGCGGATCGCGAACGCATCGATTTCATCCACAACATCGACCGTAAGTATTCGCTTGAGTGGAAAAACAGCGCGTTCGACACCCTCGACACGAAGGCAAAGTACCAGTACTTGACGCGCAGTTCGAACTTCGTTCAAACCGGCAATTTCGATCAGTTCCAGCGGCGCTTCGACCTGCAGAACGTGAATCAGAACCTCGCGAAGCTGGCCTTCGACTGGACGCCGCGGCAGCATCTGGATTATGGGCTGGAGATTTTGTACAAGGACAACGACTACACGGGTGATCGACAGTTTTTGCAGCGCACCAAGGACAAGCGCGAGGAAATTTACGGCAGCATCGGATTCGGCGATCCGAAGTCCTTTCGTATGCTGATGTTCGTCGATGCGGAACTGATCCAATATGAATCGCTACATCGGGTGGGTGCTGTTCCCGCGAGCGGCGATCCGGATGCGGCGCCCGCCGGTGGTCCTCCCAATACGAGTTACACATGGAGTGCAAAGAACCGCGATCATGCCTACCAGGTGGGTCTGGGCGCGGACTGGCTGCCAAACGAGCGCTGGATAGTGAAGAGCTCGGCGATCTGGTCGAAAACCAATGGCAGCGCGGACTTTGCAGCTCAAGCCGGCACGATACTGCAATCTCCGGGACTGCTTGGGATCACGAATTTCGACAACTCGTACAAGACGTCGTTTAATCTCAAGGGCACCTATAAATATACGAAAAACTGGGACTTGTCCGCCGGTTATGCGTACGAACGCTACCGCATCAGCGACATCGGGACGGACAATTACGGCTATATAGCGGCGTCTACGCCTACAACGCAGAACTCCTACGCCAGCGGCCTGAATGCGTTCAACAATTACACGATGAACATCTTGTACATGATGGTCAATTACAAGTTCGACTGAGCGGCGGGTTGCCGATAAACGACGGATGATCGCTGTCATCCGCTACGCTAGAATGCGCGTTATGGGGTCACTAGCCGGCTAAATCCGATAACGCTCATTTGAGCGGCGCGGCTCCAGCAACCATTGCGCTTTCACACTGAAAAAGGAGTAAGAATGAACACTAAATCCATCCTTCTGATCGTCGCCGGCATGCTGCTAGCCGGCACGGCCGCCGCCCAATCGGGCGCGGATCTCGCGAAGTCGAAAAATTGCATGGGCTGCCATGAACTGGACAAGAAGAAAGTCGGGCCGGCATTCAAGGATGTCGCGGCCAAATACAAAGATAACAAGGAAGCAGAGGCGAAGCTGGTCAGCGCGCTGAAAGAAGGCAAAGGCCACCCGGTCAAAGTCGCCGCCACCGATGCGGAGCTCAAGACACTGGTGGACTACGTGCTGGCGCAGAAGTGATTCGCGGGTAGTTTCCGCAGACAAAAAGCCGGCGCATGCCGGCTTTTTTCTTGCCCGCAATCAACTTGCTACCTCCCAGATTCTTGATGTGGGTCAATACCCAAAGCATGTGCTGCTTTAGCCTAGGAGGTGGTTAGCGATATTTTCAGCCTAGGAGAACAGCATGACGAAAATCGCATTGGCATTAGCGATATCTGCACTCGCTTGCTCGTCCGCATTGGCGGCGGATCCCGCCACAATCGACTGGTCGAAGGTGCCCGTGGCCAACGTGACGTTGTTCTATCCGGGCCAGGCTTCGTATGAGTGGGTGCGCAGCGGCAGTCATCCGGGTTCGAAGATGGTAGCGGACGGCACCGCGTGCGGGACGTGTCATCAGGGAAAAGAAAAAGCCATGGGCGACAAAATCGTCAAGGGCGGGCCGCTGGAACCGACGCCGGTCAAAGGCAAAGCGGGTTCGGCGGATCTGAAATTCCAGGCAGCCTATGACGCGAAGAATGCATATCTGCGCTTTCAGTGGAAGACGCAGTTGCCCGACCCGGGTACCGAGCACCAGTACCTGCGCTTCGACGGCAAGGAATGGAAAGTCTATGGCTTTCCCAAGCTCGACAAGGTGGTGCAGGAGGGCAAGCAGCCCGGCATCTATGAGTCGCGCATGACCATCATGATCGACGACGGCAAAGTGCCGCAGTTCGCGCAGCAGGGTTGCTGGCTCACATGCCACGACGGGCAGCGCGATATGCCGAAGCAGTTCACCAGCGAGGAAGTCAAAGGCAATGCATTGCTGACCGCGATCAAGAAAGGCGACGTGCGCAAGTATCTGCCGTCGACCCGGACCGATCCGTCTGATTGGAAAACCGGCAAGTCGATGGACGAGATCAATCAGATCAAGGCAGCCGGCGGCTTCGTCGACCTGATCCAGTGGCGGGCGCATCGTTCGCACGGTGTCGGCATGGCCGACGACGGCTATGTGCTCGAGTTCCGCAATTCGGATGCCGGCAAGGACATGTTCGGCAGCAACGCGGATGCGAAGACGCATCAGCCGAAATTTATGTGGGATGCCAAAAAAGTCGGCTACAAGTCGATCACGGCCGATCAGTTGCGCAAAGGCGACCATTTCCTCGTGCGCGAGCAAAACGCCGTGCCGTTTGATCCGAACGCGGGCTGGAAAGAGGGCGATCTGATTCCTGATTACGTGCTGAGCCGTGAAGATGCGGCGGGCTCGGCGGCCGAGAACAACTCGATCGCAAGCTGGAAGGACGGCGTGTGGACGGTCGTGATCATTCGGCCGCTGGGCCTCGCCAACGCCGACGACAAGACCCTTAAGGAAGGCGGCGTATATAACGTCGGATTCGGGCTGCACGACGACAACATCACCACCCGCGGTCACCATGTGTCGTTCGTGAAGACACTTGGGTTCGGCGCTAAAGCCGATATTCAGGCCGTAAAGCTGCCTTAATCCGGACGCCCCCGCCCGTAAAACAGGCGGGGGTTTGTTTGTACATTGCATCGGTCACGAGCGGTTGTCCGCATAGTTAACCAGTCTGAGCATTTTTATGTCGCTTGCCGTTGATATGATTCCGGTAAAATGCGCGGTTACACTGCGGCACTCGCGCCCGGCGGCCGCGACTGCGCTGGAACGGGCAGCGCGTTATGCTGTCGTGAACCTTGAAACCACTTAAGTCTCATGAAACCCAGACATAAACGCATGGCGATCATCGCCGCAGGCCTGGCCGCGCTGGGCATTGCCGCCGCCCTGGTATTGAACGCGTTCCAGAGCAATCTTGTTTTCTTCTTCAGCCCCACCCAGGTGCTCGCCAACGAAGCGCCGCGCGGCAAGGCGTTCCGCATCGGTGGCATGGTCGAGACCGGCAGCGTCAAACGCGAAAATGACGGCCTCACGGTGCATTTCCGCGTGACCGACACCGCGCAGACGATACCCGTCACTTACACGGGCATCCTGCCCGACCTCTTCAAAGAGGGCAAAGGCGTGGTGGCGCAGGGTAAGCTCGAGCCGGGCGGCGATTTTCGCGCGACCGAGGTGCTCGCCAAGCACGACGAAAACTACATGCCGCCCGACGCCAAGCACGCGATCGAGCAGGCGCAAAAGGCGCAAAAAAGCGTCGTCACAAAGTAAAGGCGGGATATGGTTCCGGAAATCGGCCAATTCGCATTGATACTCGCGCTGCTCCTGGCGGTCACGCAGGGCGTGCTGCCGATCGCGGGCGCCGCGCGCGGCAACGCGGCGTGGATGGCGCTCGCACGTCCGGCTGCGCAAGGCCAGTTCACGTTCGTCGCGATCGCGTTCGGCTGTCTGGCGTGGTCGTTCGCGCACAATGACTTTTCGGTGCTGAACGTCGCGACCAATTCCAATTCGCAATTGCCGATCCAATACCGGCTTGCGGCAACCTGGGGCTCGCACGAAGGCTCGCTTCTGCTGTGGGTGCTGATGCTCAACGTGTGGACGGTCGCGGTTTCGGTGTTCAGCCGGCATCTGCCTGAGCAGATGGCCGCGCGCGTGATCGGCGTAATGGGGCTCGTCAGCGTTGGATTCATTCTATTCATGCTGCTCACGTCCAATCCGTTCGAGCGCCTGTTTCCGGCGGCGGCCGACGGCCGCGACTTGAATCCGCTGCTGCAGGATCCCGGCATGGTGATCCATCCGCCGATGCTGTACATGGGCTACGTGGGCTTCTCGGTGGCCTTCGCGTTCGCCATCGCGGCATTGCTCGGCGGGCGGCTCGATGCAACGTGGGCGCGCTGGTCGCGCCCGTGGACCACGCTCGCGTGGTGCTTCTTGACGATCGGCATCATGCTCGGCAGCTGGTGGGCGTATTACGAACTCGGGTGGGGCGGCTGGTGGTTCTGGGACCCTGTCGAGAACGCGTCCTTCATGCCCTGGCTGGTCGGCACCGCGCTCATACACTCGCTGGCCGTCACTGAAAAGCGCGGCGGCTTCAAGAGCTGGACAGTGCTGCTGGCGATCTGCGCGTTCAGCCTGAGCCTGCTCGGGACGTTTCTGGTGCGCTCGGGCGTACTCACTTCGGTTCATGCCTTCGCGACCGATCCGAAGCGCGGGATCTTCATACTGGCATTTCTGTCGGTCGTCATCGGCGGGTCGCTCGCGCTGTTCGCGTGGCGCGCACCCAAGGTCGGGCTCGGCGGGGCATTTTCGCTGATATCCCGCGAGTCGATGCTGCTCGCTAACAATACGTTGCTCATCGTCGCCGCCGGATCGGTCTTGCTCGGCACGCTTTATCCGCTGTTTCTCGATGCACTGAACCTGGGCAAGATCTCGGTGGGCCCGCCGTACTTCGACAGCGTGTTCGTGCCGTTGATGACGCCCGCGCTGTTTCTGATGGGCATCGGTCCTCTCGCGCGCTGGAAAGATGCGAGCCTGCCCGATATCGCGACGCGTCTGAAATGGGCGTTTGCCGTCAGCATTGCGACCGCGCTGTTGTTGCCGTTCGCGCTGGGCCACTGGACGCCGATCATCAGCTTCGGTCTCGCGCTCGCGTTGTGGATCGCGGCATCTACGGCGGTCAACCTCAAGGAGCGGCTCGCGTCATTGGGGGGCAGTCTGCGCGAGCGCCTGGCGAGCCAGCCGCGCGGCTATTACGGAATGCTGCTGGCGCATTGCGGGGTCGCGGTCTTCATCGCCGGCGTTACCCTGGTCAAGGGCTACGAAAGCGAGCGCGACGTGCGCATGGCGGTCGGCGACAGCGTCGAGGTTGGCGGCTATGCGTTCCGTTTCGACGGCGCGCAGAACGCGACCGGCCCGAACTATCGCGCCGCGCGCGGCAGCGTCGTGGTGAGCCGCGGCGGCAAAGAACTGATGGTGCTCCATCCGGAGAAACGCATTTATAACGCGCAGCAGATGCCAATGACCGAGGCGGCGATATCGACCGGGTTGTTCGGCGACCTGTACGTGTCGCTGGGCGAGCCCGTCAGTGACGGCGCGTGGAGCGTGCGCGTGTACCACAAGCCGTTCGTCACGTGGATCTGGGGCGGCTGCATCATCATGGCGCTCGGCGGTTTCCTGGCCTTGAGCGACCGGCGGTACCGCACAGCTACGCGGCGTGTCCCCGAAGTTCTGCCGGCCGGCGCGAAACAGCCGGTCGCCGGCTGAACGGAAGCGCCAGCGCATGAACCGTTACCTGATTCCGCTCGGGATATTTCTGGTGCTCGTCGTGTTCCTTGGCATCGGCCTGGGACTCAATCCGCGCGAAGTGCCGTCGCCGCTGGTCGGCAAGCCCGCGCCCGCATTCCGGCTCGCCGAACTGCACGGCAACGGCAAGGTGCGCGGCAAAGAGGACATGCTGGGCCAGGTGTGGCTGCTGAACGTGTGGGCGTCGTGGTGCGTTTCGTGTCGCGACGAGCATCCGGTCCTGGTGGAATTCGCGAAGCGCAATGTGGTGCCGATCTACGGCCTCAACTACAAAGACAAGCCCGACGACGCGCTGGCTTGGCTCAAGCAGTTCGGAGATCCCTATACGGCGAGCATCGTCGACCGCGACGGGCGCGTCGGCATCGACTACGGCGTGTACGGCGTGCCCGAAACCTTCGTGATCGACAAAGCAGGTGTCATCCGCTACAAGCAAATCGGCCCCATCACGCCGGCGGCGCTCCAAAACAAAATCCTGCCGCTGATCGAGCAGCTCAAGCAATCATGAGGGCGTGGGCTGGCGCTATGGCTGCTGTGCTTGCCGCTAGCGTTATGCGGCGCAAACCGCCCAGCCGCTGCCGGAAGACCCGCTTACCAACAAGCGCGCGATGCATCTTGCCGAGGAATTGCGCTGTCTCGTCTGCCAGAATCAGACCATCGCGGATTCCAACGCCGAACTCGCGGTCGACTTGCGGCGCCAGATTCGCGAGCAGATCGCGCAGGGCAGGAATGACGCCCAGATAATCGACTACATGGTCCAGCGCTACGGCGACTTCGTGCTGTATCGGCCGCCGTTGAAAGCGACGACCTTGTTCCTGTGGTTCGGCCCGCCGGTGCTGCTGGTGTGCGGCTTCGTATTTTTGTTTCGGTATCTGCGCTCGCGGCGCCAGCGCGTGGAGCTCCAGCCGCTGTCGGACAGCGAACGGCGCGAAGCGCGCGCGCTGCTGGGTGAAGATAACGCGGGCACGCGCGGATGACGCTCTTTTTGGTGATTGCCGTGGCAATGGCTGCCGTCGCGCTCGCGTGGGTGCTGCCCGTGCTGCTGCGCCGTCGCGACACGGCGGTGGTCGTGCAGACGCGCGCATCCAATCTCGCCATACTCAAAGACCAGTTGGCGGAACTCGAACAGGACGTCGCGGCCGGCACGTTGCCGCAGGCGCAATATCAGCAGGCGCGCGAAGATCTCGAACGGCGCGCATACGAAGAAGCGCGCGAGCCGGTGGCGCCCGTTGCCGTTGCGCCCGCACCTGCGCGGCGGACCGCCATCGTGCTGGCGGCGTTGCTGCCGATCTGCGCCGCGGCGCTGTACTGGCAGTTCGGCACGCCCGAGGGGCTTGTCCCGGCGGCCGAAGTCCACGGCGGCAGCAAAGTCACGCCGCAGGAAGTCGAAGCCATGGTCGCCAAGCTCGCGGCGCGCATGCAGCAGTCGCCGGACGACGGCAACGGCTGGGCGCTGCTCGCGCGTTCCTATCTGGTCATGCAGCGCCATGCGGACGCGGTGGCCGCGTACGAGCGCGCGGTTGCGCTGATCAAGGACGATGCCGACCTGCTCGCGGATTACGCGGACGCGCTCGCGATGACGCAGGGCCGGCGCATCGAAGGCAAACCGCTGAAAGTCGTCGAGCGCGCGCTGAAAATTGACCCGCTGCAGTGGAAGGCGCTCGCGATGGCGGGCTCCGCGGCCTTCGAGCGCAAGGATTTCAAGACCGCTGTCGCCTATTGGGAGAAATTGCAGAGTCGCGCTGAACCCGGTTCCGACTTCGCGCGCGAAGTGGCGGCCAACATCGACGAAGCGCGCCAGTTGGGCGGACTCAAAGTTGCGGCCAGCGATGCGCCGCCGGTGAAAGCGGACGTTAAATCAACGGCGGTTTCCGGCGGCGCGAGCGTGGACGGCACCGTGGCATTGAGCCGCGAACTAGCGGCTAAAGCAGGGCCGACAGATACCGTGTTCGTGTTTGCGCGTGCCGCCGAAGGGCCGCGCATGCCGCTCGCCGTCATGCGCTTCCAGGTCAAGGACCTGCCGGCCAAATTTCATTTGGACGACAGCATGGCCATGTCGC
>CAWDSF010000010.1:0-473054 GCA_963804885.1 uncultured beta proteobacterium | reverse complement strand
TTGAGTGCCTGGTTTAGATGCTGCTTAAGAGCAATACCCAGTCGACCTTTGCCTGCGCCGTAATCGAGAAGCTCCTGCGCACCGACGGTCTTGATGACCTGCGCAACCATCGGCGCATAATGGACCGACGCAACGCCGTACTCGGGGTCTCGATGCAATTGAGTCTGCATCTGCCGATAATCGTCGGTGATTGTTGTGGGCGCGCGATTACTAGATGGTGAAGCTGGCGAACCGGGTTTTGCACCGAGTTCGTCTCCACCGAGGATCGTACCGATCATTTTGCGGATCAACATTTTTAGTCCATTCGTGCGGCGCGCCGACTGATCCCGTCGTTAAAAGACTTTACCAGTACAATTATAAATGCGTAACAGCGATGATGCTCCGGCGGCGCTGAATTTAAACGGGGGTCAAACGGATCGCGGAGTTGGTGAAGCGCGGAGGATCAAACACCTGACAACGGGCCACGCGCGACGGAGCATCAGCGAAATATAGGGCGGAATCCGCCGCACCGGATACCTGTCTCGACTATCCAGCGCACGTTATTTTCAAAATGATTTCCTGATCGTTCGACAAGTCCAGTGGCAACTTTGGCGCGCGCACCCTCCCTAGCTCAGATCTTTCCGGACGTCGGTCCCGTAAAGCCACTCCCGATACTGCTGGCTCGCAACATTCACGTGGTCGCTCCGTTAGCGTAAAGGCTTCTCACCGACAATTCTCATATCGCGCGGTTCGCGTAGCTTGAATTGGGCGGGCTCCTGCCGCAGATTCACCAGACCAGCGTCATACATGACCTGCCCCAGACTGCGAGGCGAGTATCCCCACCGATGAATCATCAACGGGTCCTTCCAAGCTGGGTCCCCGTAAAAAACCCACATTGAGCGCTGTCCCTCCTGTCCGGGCCCCGTGGAGACATCCGGATTTCGCAGCAGTTCCTGACACGCGGACAGCAAATTCGGGCACTCCAGAATCATGACGCCGCCCGGCTTTAGCGACTCGCACCCATTCCTTGAGAATATCTACGACTTCCCACCGCCAGAAATGCTCCACCACGTGCACCGAAGTATTGCATCGACGGTGTTGTCCTCGAATGGCGCTAGCTTGTGCAAGTCGCATAGCACGTCCGGCTTCATGCCGCGCCGACTTTCGGCCACATCGACATTAACGTAACCGGGAAGGATTTTGTCGCCGCAGCCGAGATTAAGTTTTTTCAAAAATCTGCTCCCATTGCGATGCGATGCTCTCCGGCGAATACGTCGACGCGATGTAGTCCTGCGCGGCGCTGACGCGGCCTGCGATCGATGCACCATTTTCCAACATCCACGCGACGCCCGCCGACAAATCGCCGCCGATCCATGCCCAGTTCTTGAATTCCATATACGATGGAATTGGATGAGCGACGACGAACCGTCCAGCCCACAGCGCCTCGATGATCCGATTGGAACTCTTTGACAGCGTCCATTGCGCGTCCGGCAGCGCTGGAATAACGACAAAATCCGCGGCGGCGAGTGAACTCCAGGTTTCTTCAATTGACCACCTGGCGTAGCGCAAAGTCAACGCGTGCCGATACTTGCTGTTAAATGTCTTGCAATCACGCTCGATGCCATCGACGTCAGCAGTCACTATGCGCAGTTCAATCGGGAATTTTTTCCCGGCGTCCAGCAACGAAGGCAACGCGCGCTGCAAGCTGACAATATTCGATTCGTGTCCGAACCACAACGCCCTTAGGCGGCGTCCATCCGGCGACCATCTCGCGACCCCGCGGGCGCCCTCTGTACGGATCGCACGCGATGGCTGAATCCTTGCCGGTGCGCTGCTTGATTATGTCACGCAACATGGGAGACACGGTGACGACGCCCTGCGCGTACGCGACCATCTGCTGAAGATGCGCACCATGCTCCCCTTGAAAGCGGTCGTCGGTCAGATCGAACAGTGTCTTCACCCCACGCGCACGCAGCTCCTGAATCATGCGCTCGCTGCACTGGGACTCGAAGTAGTTCTTGATAAACACAACGCGGTCTGCATCCGCGATTCGCTCGCGCACCTCGTCGAAGCACTCGGGATTCAAGCCGACGATCGAGGCCTCGTGCCCGCGCGCGACCAGTCCTTGCACCGGAATGATCGCGCGGTAACGGATGCTTGCCAAGTTCGTGTGCAACCCGTCCGGTCGAATCTTGACCATAGATCGCGGCACGACCCAAACCAGTTTCATCGCGTCATGTATCCGTTGCACGCAGGGATCATCCCCGCTTTATTCCTGTCCGCACCGGAATCTTCTGCCGCCGTATAAACACGCAAAGACTCACCCCAGCCGCAATTTCCAAATTATCAACCAGCAGTGCGACTTTGTCCGAATGCGGCTGCAGTGGGCGCAATTTCGCGCAGCATATTTACGTCTCCACCATATTGCACTTCGCAATTGTCATAAATTCTAAAAATGCCATGAAAGACTTCAACACAAAGCCTGTCGCTTTTTATTAAGGCCGCCTTTTCGCCACTCGACGTGGTGAATGTATCTAAAGGGAAAGTCTGAGACTTGCGTAACTTTATACCCGTGCTGCTCAATTTTCTTCGAGACGGCAATTTCTGCAGCAATACATTGTTCTTTATTAAGACCAACTGGGAAATTCTTAATAACCTCGAGAGCGCGACTATTAAAACCCCAGACCAGTGCTCTTAAATGCGTAGCATGTACCCGAGGGTCTATTTCCCAATCTCGCAAACATTGCAAATAATAAGTTACTCGAGGTATTGACATCCCAAGCGCATCAACACCAGCTATGTAATTTAATGGACTGAGCGCGAGCTTGGTCCATTCGATATTCCATTTTTGGTTTATGACCTCACCGGTCATGCCAACATTATCTTTTGATAACTCGGATTGATAGGCATTAACAAAGTCCTCGCGAATGACCTCGCACTCATCTTGCATAAAGATATAGAAATCATAATTAGGGTAAAACCTATAAGCAGCGCCCCAACCCCCGATATTCATTCCTGTATTCGCTCGTCTTATTAAAGGGACTGATTGAAAACGTTCTGCTGATTCTGTTAAAGCATCGTCGTCGTTTACCACAACTACAATTTCCGTTGTCAAGCGTTTTAGCGTTTTGATTAGAAGCTGTCTTAAAAACATATCGGAGCCGCAGATAAACGCGGATAAACGCAGATCGGGGTAAAAGACATACGTCGTCCGGGTGGCGCCTTGGATTTTTATCTGCGTGTATCTGCGTTCATCTGCGTCTGATGTCGTTCTAGTCATTTTGAGATAGGTTCTAGTCGTGTCAGGCGCTTTAGTGGTCGTCCCGCATAGTGAGAAAGCACTAAGAGAGTTCTATCACTACTCATATTCACCGAGCCCCCCCCGTGAATTACGTTGCGTTAGAAAACCTGATGACGCTCTTCCTTGAGATCATCTTACGTTGAGGAAATAAATACCGCCTTCTCCAGCTGCTCAGTTAATGTCATGCCGTTCTCGGATTCCGTTATTACGATGCGGGACTTTATTCGGATTGGTCTGATCGCTTAATCGGCTCTACCGCAAAGCTTGCCGGCGGTTCCCCGCGCTGATAGCGCTCCCACATCATGACGTAAGCGGCTTCGATATGTCGCGTAAACCGGTCTGTGTCGAATAACGCGTGGGTAGCGCGGTTTCTGGCGAGCTTCGCCCTGATTTCCGCCAACATTCGTTCGTTCGCGGCCAGCTCGAGCGCTCGCTGCTCATAGGCATTGAGACGGTCTGTGATCAATTCCGGCAGTCCAATGGCTTTCAATAAACTTCCAGCCATGCGCGATGCAAACGCATCGCCAGAACAAGTGAGCAAAGGCAAGCCCGACCACAGCGCATCGCTTGCTGTTGCGCCGGCATTAAACGGCAGGTTATCGAGGAACAAGTCGGCAATTCGATACCGCGCGAGGTGATCCGCATAGCTGGTCGGCGGCGCAAAAATCAAGCGGCCGGGATCGACGCCGCGTTCGCGCGCCGCAGACTGCAGGTTGCGTAGCGCCGCATCATTTGAGGCGAGCAACCACATGACGCTCCCTTCGACCTTCCGGAGCAGCCGCATCCAGACGTCAAAAATCCGGGGCGTGATCTTGTAAGTGTTGTTAAAGCAGCAAAAAACAAAGCCCTGATCGGGCAACCCGACTTCCGTTCGCGCAGGCACTCGCTCGGCGATGCGCCTCTCTGGAATCATTCGCCTGGAATGTATCGGGCAAATAAACCACTTTCTCTGCATACGAGCTGACAACGCTCCTGCGGAACCACGTAGCAATCGGCAATGATGTAGTCGATATAAGCTGCGCCCATCGTCCCGGGAAATCCGAGATAGTTCACCTGCACAGGCACTGGTCGTGAAGCAAAAATTTTTGCGCGACTGTGAGTGGTGAAGCCCATCAAGTCCACGGCAATATCCACTTCAAGCATGCGCAGCAACTCGGCCACCTCGGCATCGCTTTTGTCGCCGACGTCTATAAATCGCTCGAAGGCGCCCTCCAGGCGCGTTCGCATTTCATCGACGGCGGGCGGGCCAAACGAAATGGCAATCGACTCGAACCTGCTACGGTCATGCGCTTCAAAGAGGCCCGCGAGAAGGTAGGAAACCGGATGCTCACGCAAATCGCCGGAAATGTAGGCGACCCGAATTTTCGGGTGCCGGTACTTCTCACCTTTCCAGACAGCAGCCGGTGATGGCGGGCATTTTTCGTTTACCCAGGTGCGCGCGCAAGACAATTGATGATCGGCCGAATCGGAAACCGCCAGAAAGGCGAGCGGTGTGATGCCGCCCTTGCCCTGACCTGCATCAGCGATAACACGGCGCGCGTGCTGATCGTATCCGCTCCAGTCGGCGCATTGCAGCTTGGAATGCAACAGCATGCACGACACAAATGCGTCGTCCGGTGCGACTTCCAGGGCCCGACCGTAGATTTCCGCAGCTTCTTCGTGACGATTCAGGTATTGAAGCACGTTGCCTTTGCTCTGCATCGCGGCAACGAACTCCGGTTTGATTGCCAGCGCCTGATCGAAGCTCGCGAGCGCCTCAGCCGAGCGATTTAATGCCAACAGTGCGTTGCCGCGGTTATTCAGCGCGTCGACGTAGCCGGAATTGATCGCGAGCGCCTTGTCGTAGCTCGTCAGAGCTTCCGCGAACCGGTTCAGTTCGTAGAGAGCGACGCCGCGATTGGTCAGTGCTTCAGTATCGTCGGGCTCGATCGTCAACGCGTGGTCGAAACTCGCCAAGGCGTCTTCATACCGATTGAGTCCGAGCAGCGCCGCGCCTCGATTGTGCAGAGCGAAAAAATTGTCCGGAATAAGCGAAACAACACGCTCATAACTTTCCAGCGCCTCTTCATACCGCTGCAACTGCTGCAATGCGCAACCGCGGTTATACAGCGCCGCCGCATTGTCCGGCATCAACGCAATGACGCGATCGTAATCATTGAGCGCATCGGCGAAGCGGCCAATGCCCAGGAGCAAATTACCGCGGTTATAAAGTGCAAGCGCAATATCGGGCTCGCGCGTCAGAATGTCGTCCCAGATCGCCAACGCATCGGACTGGCGATCGAGTGCCTGAAGAACGTTGGCGTAAGTGGCCTTGGCGTCGGTGGACCGGGGATCGATTTGCATTGCCCGCTCGGCGAGCGGTTGTGCTTCGTCAATGCGCCCGCTTTGCGCGCATAAGATCGCCAACGCGTGGACTGCCGCAAATTGCTGCGGATCGCCGGCCACGATCTCGCGATAGCAACGTTCCGCTTCGACGAGGTTTCCTTCGCGATGGCAGGTCTGCGCGCGCGCGAGCGCCGCGGCAAGTGTCGGCGTCAATTGAAGAACGATGCACGCTGTCGCATCGGAATCAGATGCCGAGCGACTTCAACTGTTTTTCGGGATAGCGCGTCCCGGCCGTTACACCGGGCTGAAATGCCTTCGTCAGCGCAGCGACTTCATCAGCGGTCAGCGCTAGTTCGAATGCGGAAATATTTTGTTCGAGATAGCTACGCCGCTTCGTTCCCGGAATCGGAAAAATGTCGGCGCCCTGTGCGTGCACCCATGCCAGCGCAACCTGCGCGGGCGTACAGCTGCGAGCGGCGGCGACCCGTTCGATCGGCGCGAGCAGCTCGGCATTGCGCTTGATGTTGTCCGAATTGAAGCGCGGATGCTCGCGGCGACGGTCCTTAGGCAACAGCGCATCGAGCGTCTTCATCGTCGCCGTGAGAAATCCGCGCCCCAGGGGCGCGTAGGCCATGAAGGCGATCCCCAACTCGCGGCACGCCGGGAGCACATCATTCTCGACGTCGCGGCTCCACAGCGAATATTCGGTTTCCACCGTGGCGATCGGATGCACCTGGTGCGCGCGGCGGATCGTCTGCGGTCCCGCTTCGGACAACGCGAGGTAGCGCACTTTGCCCTGCTCGACGAGCTTTTTCATTGCGCCGACCGTATCTTCGATCGGCACTGCCGGATCGACGCGATGCAGGCCGTAAATGTCGATCACGTCGACGCCCAGGCACTTGAGCGATTTTTCGCAGGCCTGCGGCACGTAATCGGGATGTCCGCCGGACAATCCCGTGGGATTGCCGCCGGCGAGACCGAGATTGCCGAACTTGGTCGCAATCAATGCGCGGTCGCGCCGTCCCTGCAGCGCGCGGCCGACCAGCTTTTCATTGACGCCGGCGCCATAGGCATCGGACGTAACGATCAGATTGACGCCCAAATCGAGCGCGCGCTGGATCGTCGCAATGGACTCGGCGTCGTCAGGTTCGCCGTAACTGATCGACATGCCCATGCAACCCAGTCCCTGCGCGGAAACCTGCGGGCCATGCGCGCCGAGTTTGCGTAACTGCATGTCGTCCTTTCGCTCGCGCTGAGTTATTTGGCGTACGTGATCGTGAGGTCCGCGAAGCCGTCGACGTGGCCTTCGAGCTTGTCGCCCGCCTTGACCGGCCCTACGCCCGCAGGCGTGCCGGAATAAATCAGGTCGCCCGGGTTGCAGCGTCACCAGTCCCGACAAATACGCAATCGTTTCGGGAATGTTCCAGATGAGCTCGGACAAGTCGCCCTTCTGTTTGACCGCGCCGTTGACCTTGAGCCAGATCGCGCCTTTCGCCGGATGCCCGCTTTTCGCCGCCGGCACCAGCGCGGTGCACGGCGCGGAATTGTCGAAAGCCTTGCCCATCTCCCACGGCCGGCCCATTTTTTTCGCTTCGCCCTGCAGATCGCGCCGCGTCATGTCGAGGCCGACGCCGTACCCCCAGACGTGGTCGAGCGCCTTGTCGACCGGAATGTTCGCGCCGCCTTTGCCCAGCGCGACGACGAGCTCGATCTCGTGGTGCAGATCCTTGGTCGCCTGCGGATAAGGGATCGTCGCATTGTTCGGCACGATCGCATTAGCCGGCTTCATGAAAAAGAACGGCGGTTCGCGGTCCGGATCGTGGCCCATCTCGCGCGCGTGCTCCGCATAATTGCGGCCGACGCAGTAAATGCGGCCGACCGGGAACTCGGCGTTGCTCTCCAAGACCGGCAACGTCGTGGGCGCAGGGAAATCGATCACGTATTTCATGGCTTGCCTTTCTGGGCGGGAATTTCAAAAAATGGGCCACCGGGCGTGATAGTCGCGCTCGCGGAACCGAATCGTGCGGACTACCCGGGAAAGTGGCTGCGCGGCGCGCGTGCGCCAACGCGGCGTGAATTATCAGCGATTGCCTTAATGGGCGTCAAACCCGCTGGATCCAACTTCAGCGTGCAACAATGGCGTCCATGGATGACCCGGTGAGCCTATGGGCGTTGTTTGCGAGCAGCTTTCTAGCCGCAACACTGCTGCCCGGTGGTTCGGAGTTCGTCTTCGCCGGCATTCTTAATGCTAAGCCGCATCTATACTGGCCGGCCTTGGCGGTCGCCACCGTGGGCAATACGCTCGGCGGCATGTCGTCATACCTGATTGGCCGGGTCATTCCGCAGCGCGCGGAACTTAAAGGCCTCAAATGGGTTCAATCTTATGGCAGCCCGGTGCTGCTCGCCGCGTGGGTTCCAATTCTCGGCGATCCGCTGTGCGTTGCAGCGGGGTGGCTGCGCATCAATCCATGGTTAAGCACATTGTTCATGACGATCGGCAAATTTGCGCGCTACCTGACGATCGCCGCTGTCATTGCATAGTTGTGAATCGTGCATAACGTCTACGCAGCCGTTGCATTGCCCTAAAATGACTTATTTTCCGCACCGTCTACGCCCATGACCGCCCGCCTGCGGGAAATCCCGTATAACTACACGTCGTTCTCCGACCGCGAGATCGTGATTCGCCTGCTCGGCCCCGCGATGTGGGAAGTGCTCAACGAGCTGCGCGGCCAGCGCCGCACCGGCCGGTCGGCGCGCATGCTGTACGAAGTGCTCGGCGACATCTGGGTGATTACGCGCAATCCTTATCTGCAGGACGACCTGCTCGGTAATCGCAAGCGCCGTGCGCTGCTCGTCGCGGCATTGCGCCACCGGCTGCACGAAATCGAAGTGCGGCGGCAGAATCCGGTCGACCAGGTGACGACCCTCTTAAAGGCTGCGCACGCGGCGGTCGATGCATTCGAGCAGGAATTCGACGAGGTGCTCGCGCTAAGGCGCAAGGTCGTCAGCCGCCTGGCGCGTCTTACGCGCCGCGACAACGTCCAGTTCGACGGGCTCGCGCGGGTATCGCACGTGACCGATGCAACCGACTGGCGCGTCGAATATCCGTTCGTCGTCATCAATCCGGACACGCAGGAAGAAATCGCCGGCATCGTCGCGGCGTGCATCGAACTTGGGCTCACGATCATTCCGCGCGGCGGCGGCACCGGCTATACGGGCGGCGCGATTCCGTTGACGAAGCTGTCGGCGGTGATCAATACCGAAAAACTCGATGCGTGGGAATTGATCAAGGACGCGGCGCTCACCGGTGTTGCCAAGCCGGTCACGCTCGTGCGCTGCGGCGCGGGTGTCGTCACCAAGCGCGCGATGGAAGCCGCCGAAGCGCAGGGCCTGGTTTTCGCCTGCGACCCGACTTCCGCCGACGCGTCGTGCATCGGCGGCAATGTCGCGATGAACGCCGGCGGCAAGAAAGCGGTGCTGTGGGGAACCGCGCTCGACAACCTCGCGAGCTGGCGCATGGTCACGCCGGATGCCGAGTGGATGGAAGTCGAGCGTCTCGACCATAACCTCGGCAAAATTCACGACATCGCGCTGGCGCGCTTTCGCGTCACGCGCTACGCGATCGACGGCAAGACCCGGGTGTCCGAAGAAATCATGGAAATCCCGGGCGGCAGCTTCCGCAAGCTCGGGCTCGGGAAAGACGTGACCGACAAATACCTGGCCGGCCTGCCGGGCGTGCAGAAAGAAGGCTGCGACGGCATCATCACCGAGGCGACTTTCGTTCTGCACAAGATGCCGCCGCACATCCGCACCGTATGCCTCGAATTTTTCGGCCAGGTCGGCGAGGCGGTGCCGGCGATCGTCGAGATCGTCGATTACATCAAGTCGAATCCGCACGCCACACTCGCGGGGCTCGAGCACCTCGACGAGCGCTACGTGCACGCCGTCGGCTATGCAACCAAGGCCAAGCGCGCGGGCCGGCCGAAAATGATCCTGCTGGGCGACATCGTCGGCGACGACGAGAACGCGGTGGCAGCCGCGGCCTCGCAGGTCGTGCGCATCGCCAACGCGCGCTCGGGCGAGGGCTTCATCGCGGTCAGCAGCGAGGCGCGCAAAAAATTCTGGCTCGACCGCGCGCGCACTGCCGCGATCTCCAAGCACACCAACGCGTTCAAGATCAACGAGGACGTCGTGATTCCGCTCGACCGCCTCGGTGATTATTCCGACGGCATCGAGCGGTTCAACATCGAGCTGTCGATCAGCAACAAGCTGAAGCTGCTCGCTGCACTGTCGGATTTCGTGTGCGGCGATCTGCCGCTGCAACAGGGCGAAGTTGCGGTGGCGCCGACGGAGCTGATTGGCGACCGCGTCGAGCGTGCGTGCGCGCTGCTCGCCGAAACGCGCGTGCGCTGGCAGTGGCTCGCCGACAATCTCGACGCGCCGTTCGCCGCGCTGCCGGCGGGTATCAAGGCGGAAGCGCACCTGACGCCGCCGGCCACGATAGGCAAGGCGCTGCAGGACCACACCCTACGCGTATCGTGGAAGACCGAGGTGCGCGCGCCGCTCGCGGACATTTTCAGCGGGCTGCATTTCCAGAAGGTCCGCGAGCAGTGCGACGCGATTCACAAAAACGTTTTGCGCGGCCGCCTGTTCATCGCACTGCACATGCACGCCGGTGACGGCAACGTGCACACGAACATACCGGTCAATTCGGACAATTACGAAATGCTGCACGAAGCGGCCGAAACCGTCGCGCGCATCATGCAGCTCGCGCGCTCGCTCGACGGCGTGATTTCCGGTGAGCACGGGATCGGCATCACCAAGTTCGAATTCCTCGACGCGGGCCATATCGAGAGCATTCGCGCGTACAAGGAAAAGGTCGATCCACACGGCCGCTTCAACAAAGGCAAACTCCTGATTGGCGCAAATCTGACCAATGCATACACGCCGAGCTTCAGCCTGCTCGGCCTGGAAAGCCTGATCCTCGAGCAGTCGGAAGTCGGCAAGATCTCGGACTCGATCAAGGATTGCCTGCGCTGCGGCAAATGCAAACCGGTGTGCGCGACCCACGTGCCGCGCGCGAACCTGCTGTACAGCCCGCGCAACAAGATACTCGCAACCTCGCTGCTGATCGAAGCATTCCTGTACGAAGAGCAGACGCGGCGCGGCATCTCGCTCGACCATTTCGACGAGTTCAGCGACGTGGCCGATCATTGCACGGTCTGCCACAAATGCCTGAATCCGTGCCCGGTCGATATCGATTTCGGCGACGTTTCGATCGCGATGCGCAACTTTCTGCGCCGCCAGGGCAAGAACCGGTTCAATCCGGGCACCGCGGCGTCGATGTTGTTCCTGAACGCGACGGACCCGAACACGATCAAGGTCGTGCGCACGCTGATGATCGAATGGGGCTTCAAAGCGCAGCGCCTCGCCCATCGCGTAGTAAAGGCGTTGGGACTGGCGCAGGCGCAGACGCGGCGGCCGCCCGCCACGGTCGGCAAACGCTCGATCAAGGCGCAGGTCATTCATTTCATCAACAAGCCGATGCCGGGCGGGTTGCCGAAGCAGGCGTCGCGCGCGCTGCTCGACATCGAAGATCCGGCTATCGTGCCGATCATCCGCGACCCGCAAAAGGTCACCGAGGATTCGGACGCGGTATTTTATTTTCCGGGCTGCGGGTCGGAACGGCTCTTCAGCCAGGTCGGGCTCGCCACGCAGGCGATGCTCTACGAGATCGGCGCGCAATGCGTGCTGCCGCCCGGCTACCTCTGTTGCGGCTATCCGCAAACCGCCGCGGGCGATGAAGCGAAAGGCCAGCAGATCAGCACCGACAACCGCGTGCTGTTCCACCGCGTCGCCAACACGCTCAACTATCTCGACATCAAGACCGTGATCGTGTCGTGCGGCACCTGCATGGACCAGCTGCAGAAATACGAATTCTCGAAAATCTTTCCGGGCTGCCGGCTGCTGGACATCCACGAATACCTGCTCGAGAAAGGCGTCAGGCTCGACGGCGTCAATGGCGTGCGCTACATGTATCACGACCCCTGCCATACGCCGATCAAGACCCAACAGCCGTTGAAAGTCGTCAACGAATTGATGGGCACCAAGGTCACGCTCAATGACCGCTGCTGCGGCGAGTCCGGCACGCTCGCGGTCACGCGGCCCGACGTATCGACACAGGTGCGCTATCGCAAGGAAGAGGAAATGCGCAAAGGCGCAGCTGCTTTGCGCGCCGATGGTTTCGACGGCGAGGTCAAGATCCTGACCTCGTGTCCGTCGTGCCTGCAGGGGCTCGCGCGTTACGAAAATGACGCGGGCACCGACGCCGACTACATCGTGGTCGAAATCGCCAAGCACCGGCTCGGCGCGAACTGGATGGCCGATTACGTGACGAAAGCGAACCGCGGCGGCATCGAACGCGTGCTGTTGTAAGCGGCGTAAAACCGGCACCCACAAACGTGAGCGACCACCAGCCCAGCAAGCAGGCGTGCGAATTGTGCGCGCAGGCCGGCGGCGACGTAGTTTGGCGCGACGCGAAATGCCGTGTCGTGCTCGTCGCGGATCCCGACTATGCGGGCTTTTGTCGCGTGATCTGGAGCACGCACGTGAAGGAAATGACCGACCTTGCCGCCGCGGATCAAGCGCATTGCATGCGCGTGGTCCTGGCAGTCGAGCGTGCTGTGCGCAACGTGCTGGCGCCGCACAAAATCAACCTGGCCGCTTTCGGCAATGTGACGCCTCATTTGCATTGGCACGTTATTCCGCGCAATGCAGACGATGCGCATTTTCCCAACCCGATATGGGGTGAGCGGCAGCGACCGGCACCGGGCGGTCTTGATCAGGCCGCGCGCGGGCGAACGCGGGACGCGCTCGCCGCCGAGCTGGCGACCTTGCTCTGACGAATGCCCGTGGAATGGCGGAACGTGAATTAAGCCCGCGTTGCGCCAAGATACTCTAAAGGCGTGATGTTAATCACATACATGCGCCGTTGGAGTCGGCTATTGTGCCCTTCGTCGGCAGGAAATTGCCCCTGCGAAAGCAGGGGTTTAAGCTCCGAATTGAACGCGATATGTCCACCAGGTGACGCATACGGCACGACGGCCGCGGCGGCGTCACCGACACACGGTCAGGGGTGGCTGGGATATATCGATTACCGGAGGTGGGGCTAGATGGTCACTCATGCAACGTCGCTAGATGAAGCGCGGCTGCAATTCACGGACAGCGCAAGCTGCAAACGTTGGATCGAGTCGGTGCCGCTCACCAACCTGCAATCAGCGCAACGCGCGCTGACCGAACAGGTTGCCCTGGTGCGCCACGCGCGCATCGTGCCGGCGGAAATGCTGCGAGTACTCGAATCCCTGCGCGAACCCATACATTACGTGCAAAGCGAGTTGGCCCGCAAGTACACGGCCAGGCCGCTGCCGCTCGAGGCCAATGAAGAATCGTTATGGAAGCGGGCAGTCGAACTCTGGCAGGAGTTGACGGCGGCCTATCTGGTCTGCCGCGATGCCCACGTGCAGGGCGACCCGGCCCTGCGCAATCAAGGCCCGCTGATCGTCATGCGCTGCCTGCGCTACACCGCGCACGCGATGTTCGAGCACTACCGCATCTACCGCCGGGTCCCGGCGCGCCAATGGAAGACTCTGCACGAACTGTACGTATTCGCGGAGCAAAGTGAATTCGCGCGCACGCTGGTCGCGGATACGTTCAATCGCGAGGAAGCCGATTCGTCGTGCTGCGCCGCCTATTGCCAGGCTTTGCTGGCTGAGCTCGCGAATCCGTTCGCGCTCTCCGGCCGGCAAATGGAATTCCTCGCGCGCTGGGTCGAGAAATGGTCGACTCAGGTCAGCCTTTCATTGCGCCCGTTGACACCGTCCGCAATTCCCGCATTAAGCGTTGATCTCGCGGGTAGCGCCGGTCCGACGTTCACCGAAGAGTGCGAGCCCGTCTCCAGCCTGCGTCATCTCGATCTCGAACAAATCGGCCGTACGCTGCGCCAGAACATCACCCTGCTCAAGCAGGGGCAGACACCCACGATGCTGGGCTTGGGCGAGGATGCCCGCCAGCCGGGTTGCGAGAATTTGCTGATGTTGTTGTACATCCAATGGTGCCGTGCCGGCACGGGCCGCGGCGAGCAACGCAACCTGATCGAAGAAAAAGCCCAGGTCTGCATCGGCGTGCATGCCGCGCATTTTTTCATCGGCGGGCGCTCGTTCCGTGTGCCGGGCGCCAGCCTGTCGCGGCAGGAAGAGCACGACATGCAACTGTTCGGTCACATTAGCGAACGCACCGAACGCTCGCTGGTGACCACCCAAAGTGCGGCGGTCGAATCGTGGGAGCTCGTGAACCAGAGCAACTCGGGGTTCATGTGCATGCTGCGCGAGCACGATGCAGCACTGCGCATCGGCCACAACCAGCTGGTTGCGGTGCGCCGCGGCACCAGCAAATTGTTTTATCTCGGGCTCGTGCAATGGTTGCGCATCGAGGAGAACGCCGAGTTGTTTGTCGGCGTGCGCCTCTTTCCGGGTATCGCGCGCGCGGTGGTGGCGCGGCCGGCGAATTTCAACGCGCCGTCCGGCATCAACGGCTTCGAGCGCGCGCTGCTGCTGCCCGAAATGGCGGTGCCGGCGACGCCCGCCACCCTGATTTTGCCGCCCGGCTGGTATCAGCAGGGAAGGTTCATCGAGTTGTTCGGCGAGCAGAAACAGGTCGCAAAACTCCTCAACGTGATCGAAAAAGGCAGCGACTTCGACCGTTGCACCGTGTCATTGGTTTGACCGCCGGGCGGCTTCGCCCGCCCGTCCTCCATCGCCTGCCGCCTGCGCTACGCGCGCCGATATTCCACTTTATCCAACTCGGCTATCATGCGTATCCCGTAATTCCCGCGAGCGCATGTGAACCATGGCCGTATCCGACAAGCACACGCCGACGCCGACTGAAATCAAGCTGCACCAGAAATCCCGCGCACTCGAGATCACCTACGCCGACGGCAAGACGTTCACCCTGCCGTGCGAGTTCCTGCGCGTTCATTCACCCTCGGCCGAAGTGCGCGGCCACGGGCCGGGCCAGGAGGTTCTGCAGGCCGGCAAGCGCGAAGTCAACATTTCCCGCATCGAGCCGGTCGGCACCTACGCGGTCCAGCTGTATTTCTCGGACGGCCACGACACGGGCATCTATTCGTGGGAGCTGCTGTACCAGTTCGGCCTCCACCAGGAGGAAATGTGGGCGCATTATCTGCAGCGCATGCAGGAAGCCGGCGCCAGCCGCGACAAGAAATAGCCGGTGAAACGCCGCGGGTAACGCGGCAGGATTCACGGTAAGCTATTCCCTCATGAGCAAGACCACCGATTTCGGCTTCGAAAAAGTCCCCGAGGACGAAAAGGCGCGCCGCGTCGCCGGCGTGTTCGACTCGGTAGCCGCGCGCTACGACCTGATGAACGACCTGATGTCGGCGGGTCTGCATCGCGTGTGGAAACGCTTTACCGTCGAGCAAAGCGGACTCCGGCCCGGGCAGCGCGTGCTCGACGTCGCCGGCGGCACCGCCGACCTTGCGATCCAGTTCGCCCGCCGCGTCGGCGCGGGCGGTGAGGTCGTCCTCACGGACATCAATCCGGCGATGCTGGCACGCGGACGCGACCGCATGCTCGACGCGGGCATACTCGCGCCGGCCGTCCAATGCGACGCCGAGCAGCTGCCTTTTCCGGATGCGCATTTCGATTGCGTAAGTGTGGCTTTCGGGCTGCGCAATATGACGCGCAAGGAGCGTGCGCTGGCGGAAATGCACCGTGTGCTGAAGCCCGGCGGACGTCTGCTGGTGCTCGAATTCTCGCGCGTCTGGCAGCCGCTGCAGCCGCTTTACGACGCCTATTCGCTCAAGGTATTGCCGCTGCTGGGCAAACTGGTCGCCAACGACAGCGACAGCTACCGCTATCTCGCCGAGTCCATCCGCGTTCATCCGGACCAGGAACAACTCAAGGCCCTGATGGAACAAGCCGGACTCGAGCGGGTCGAATACTTCAATCTCAGTGCCGGCGTGGTCGCGCTGCACCGCGGCTACCGGTTATAAGCACGCGTTTATCGCAATCTCGTCCACAGGAGGGTGACATGTTGAAGACAGCGGCGTTCATCATCGCAGCGAGCCTCTGCGCGAGTTCGGCATTCGCGGCGGCCGGCGATGCTTACGTATATCGCATCTCGAATGGCTATAACAACGAAGTGCGCGGGAAGATCAATTACCGCGTCGAAAAAGCAGATTCCGACCGCATCGAAGTTGCGGTCACGACCGACACCCCGAGCGCGGGCAGCGCGCGCACCGAAATCTACACCAAGAACGGCAACTGGCTGCGCCACCCGCTCGCGAGCCACGATCAGCTGCGTGAATTCGATTTCGCGAAGCCTTTGCCGGTCTATGTGCCGCCGGCCAACGAAGGCAATTCATGGTCGGTCCGCGTCGATGCGGTGGAGCCGGGGTCCGGGCGGCGCAACAGCGTGCGGGTCGATGGTGAAGTCGTCGGCAACGAGCGCATCACGGTACCGGCCGGCACCTTCGATACGATCAAGATCGTGCGCCGCACCTATGTGGGCGATTGGGACACGTTCATGCGCGAAACGCACATCGAAAACACCGACTGGTATGCGCCTGCGCTGGGCCGGCCCGTCAGAATCGACAGCAAATCCTCGTGGCAGGACTTGAGCCGCTGCATGCGCGGCGGGTGTCCGTGGTTTCGCGGCGACTGGAACATCGTCGAACTCGCCGAAATCAGCGCGGCCAAGCCTTGATACCCCTTGATTTTGGCCATTAAGGCAACTATTTAAGCGCCAGGACGTCCAACCGCCGTAATTAACGCAATTCGACCGGTCAGGCATTGCAAAGTATGATCGCCACACCGTTTAGCTGTTGCTATATTGGTAGAATGATTGCCCCCCGTAATTCAGCCCGGAGGAAATATGAAAAATAAATGGATCGCAGTATTCGCCGCCATATTGAGCCTTGGACTAATGGTCACCGACGCCGACGCCAAGCGCTTGGGCGGCGGCAGCAGCGTAGGCAAACAACGCTCCGCAACACCGCCGGCAGCATCGCCCTCGGCCCAGCCGCAGGCGCCCGCCGCTGCGCCGGGCGCTGCCGCGCCGCAACCGTCAGGCATGAGCCGCTGGCTCGGGCCACTCGCCGGCCTGGCGATCGGCGCGGGGCTCGCGTCGATGTTCATGGGCAACGGATTTGGCGGCGCGTTCGGCAGCATTCTGCTGATGCTGGCCATCGCAGCGGCCGTAATTTTCGCGCTCGCGCATGTTCCGCTCGAAGTCGCAGCCGGCCCCGCTCGAATACGCCGGCAACGCGCCGGCGGCGCCGCCTGGAAATCGCAATGAGCCTGGAATTCGCAATGACATGGCAACCGGTTTCGGTGGCGCGGCGCCCGCGCCGGCGGCAGTAGCGGCAAATCGTTTCCCGCCGGGATTCGATGTCGCGCAGTTTGCGCACCACGCCAAGCTCAACTTCACGCGCTTGCAGGCTGCCAACGACCAGGGCGATCTTTCCACCATGCGCGACTTCATGACGCCGGAGTTGTATGCGCAAATCGCGGCCGACATTAAAGCCCGTGGCGGAGCGCCGCAAAAAACCGATGTCGTGACGCTGAATGCCGACGTGCTCGAAGTCGTGCCCGAAGGCGATGTCTACGTGGCGAGCGTCAACTTCAACGGGATGATCCGGGAAGAAGTCGATGCAGCCGCGGCGCCGTTCAGCGAAACCTGGCATCTTGAGAAACCGCTCAACGGCGGCACCGGCTGGTTGATCAGCGGCATTCAGCAAAACTGATCGAGCGGCATGACCGGGACGGCTGAGCAACCGGCAGGTGCCGTCCCGCCGCCCGACCCGCGCTCCAGTCCGCGTTTCGGATTAAAGCCGCCGACTGCCGCGGCGCTCAACCATCTGCTCAAAAGCGCGTCGTGGGCGCGCGAGCGCCTGCGCCCTTTTGCCGGCAGGATTGCGCGCTTTGAGCTGGCTCCCTTCACCGTTGCATTCACGATACTCGACTCCGGCGAAGTCGCGGATGCGCCCGCCGCGTCCGCGCCCGACGCGAGCTTTGCACTTTCGCCCGGCATCGCCCTGCGCATGCTGGGCGGCGATTCCGACGCGTGGCAGAAAGTGACGGTTGGCGGTGACGGTGCGCTCGCGCGCGAGGTCCTGTACATCGCGCAAAATCTTAAGTGGGACATCGAAGAGGATCTAAGCCGCGTGATCGGCGACGTCGCCGCGCATCGGCTGGCGGCGGCCGCCGGCGAATTGCGGCGCTGGCAGCGCGACAGCACCCGCAGCTTTACGCGCGCAATGGCCGCATACTGGACCGAAGAACAGCCGCTGGTTGCAGCGAAGCCGGATGTCGAACGGTTCGTGCGCGAGGTCGACACCTTGCGCGACGATGTCGCGCGGCTCGAGAAACGCATCGAGCAATTGCTCAAACAAGACGCCGGCATATAGGTAAGGTCGCTTTGCCGGGTCGTCCAGTGCCGGCGCAAGCGCCAGCGCTGCTCGCGCCCCCTCCCCCCGGCAGTTACAATCGCGCATGCGTTTTTTCCGGCTGCTGAAAATCATCGCCGTCAGTCTGCGGTTCGGACTTGACGAATTCATACTCGGCCACGAGCGCGTGCGCGGCTTGCGCTGGGTATTCAAATTTTTGCTGTTTCGCCGCCGGCTCGACGCGCCCCGGGCAGTACGCCTGCGGCTCGCGCTGGAAGCGCTGGGCCCGATTTTCGTCAAATTCGGCCAGCTCCTGTCGACGCGCCGCGATCTGTTGCCGCCTGACATTGCCGACGAGCTCGCCAAGCTGCAGGACCAGGTGCCGCCGTTCGCGCCCGAATTCGTGCTCGCCGCGCTCGAGCGCGCGTACCACCGGCCGGTCGACGAGGTGTTCGCCCATTTCGAACCCAGTGCGGTCGCCAGCGCGTCGGTTGCGCAGGTCCACTTCGCGCGCCTGCACGACGGTCGCGAGGTCGCGGTCAAGATACTGCGGCCCGGCATTCCCGAGATCATCCGGCACGACATCGCGCTGCTCGATGCCGGCGCGAGCCTGGTCGAATTTCTGTGGGCGGACGGCAAGCGCCTGCGCCCGCACGAAGTCGTTGCCGAGTTCGCCAAGCACCTGGATGACGAGCTCGATCTCATGCGCGAGGCCGCCAACGCGAGCCAGCTGCGCAGGAATTTCACCGGCTCCCCGCTGCTGGTCGTGCCGGAAATCTACTGGGACTACTGCGCGACCGAGGTCATGGTGATGCAGCGCATGCATGGCACGCCGATTTCGCACATCGCGGCGCTGAGCGAGCAGGGCATCGACCTCAAGAAATTATCGCGCGCGGGGGTCGAGATTTTTTTTACGCAGGTGTTTCGCGACGGTTTCTTCCATGCCGACATGCACCCGGGCAATATTTTGGTGGCTGCGGACGGCCAGTACGTCGCGCTCGATTTCGGCATCATGGGCACGCTGACCGCGATCGACAAGCACTACCTCGCGCAGAATTTCCTCGCCTTCTTCCGCCGCGACTACCGGCGCGTCGCCGAGATGCATATCGAATCAGGCTGGATTCCGGCCGACACGCGCGTCGACGAATTCGAGACCGCGATCCGCGCGGTATGCGAGCCGATCTTTTCCCGGCCGCTCAAAGATATCTCGTTCGGCCGCGTGCTGATGCGGCTTTTTCAGACGGCGCGCCGCTTCAACATGGAGGTCCAGCCCCAGCTCGTGATGCTGCAGAAGACGCTGCTCACCATCGAGGGCCTCGGCCGCCAGCTCGATCCCGAGCTCGACCTGTGGGTGACGGCTAAGCCTTATCTCGAACGCTGGATGTCCGAGCAGATCGGCTGGCGCGGACTTGTTCAGCACGTGAAGGACGAGGCGCCCTATTGGGGCACGCTGCTGCCGCAGATCCCGCGCCTCGTGCATCGCTTCCTGAACGAGAGCGCGAACGAGCGGCTTGCGTCGTACCTGCGCCAGCTCACGCTCGAAAATCGCCGGCAGACAGCCTTGCTGGCGACCATCGCAGTGGCTCTCATCGCCATTGCAGTTGCGCTGCTGTACGGCTTGCGATAGACGGGCGCCCAACCTAGCCGGCGCGTAAGCGCATCGTGTAATATGCCGGCGTCAACGTTTTGGTCCATGCCGTCCGCGCATCGCCGACATGCTGCTCTGGTTCGTCATCATCTACTGGATTATTTCGGTCGGCATCGGCCTGTGGGCCGCAATGCGCGTGAAGAACACGGCCGATTACGCGGTCGCCGGGCGCAGCCTGCCGCTCTACATCGTCACCGCCACCGTTTTCGCGACCTGGTTCGGGTCGGAAACCGTGCTGGGCATACCCGCGACATTTCTGCGCGAGGGTTTGGGCGGCGTCATCGCCGATCCGTTCGGCTCCAGCATGTGCCTGATCCTGGTCGGGCTCTTTTTCGCGCGGCCGCTCTACCGCATGCAGCTGCTGACGATCGGCGACTTCTATCGCAACAAATACGGCCGCACCGTCGAAACGCTGACCACCTTGTGCATCGTGCTGTCTTATCTGGGCTGGGTCGCCGCCCAGATCTCGGCGCTGGGCCTGGTCTTCCACGTCGTGTCCGAAGGCGCGATGTCGCAGTCGACGGGCATGATCGTCGGCGCGTCGACGGTGCTGATTTACACGATGTGGGGCGGCATGTGGGCGGTCGCGATCACCGACTTCCTGCAGATGATCATCATCGTGATCGGGATGCTCTATATCGGCTGGGACGTGAGCCAGATGGCGGGCGGTGTCACGGCGGTGGTATCGCACGCGGCGGACGCCGGCAAGTTCGCAACCTTCCTGCCTGAGGCGTCGCTCGCCGGCATCCTCGGTTTCACGGCCGCCGCGATCACGATGATGCTGGGCTCGATCCCGCAGCAGGACGTGTTCCAGCGCGTGGCGTCGTCGAAAGACGAACGCACCGCGGGCCGCGCGTCCATTCTGGGCGGCTGCCTGTACTTCTGTTTCGCTTTCATTCCGATGTTTCTCGCGTACTCGGCGACGCTGATCGATCCGCAGCTCGTGCAAAAACTGATCGACGGCGACAAACAGTCCCAATTGATCCTGCCCAACATGATACTCAACCATGCGCCGCTGTTCGCGCAGGTCATGTTCTTCGGCGCGCTGCTCTCCGCGATCAAGAGCTGCGCGAGCGCGACGCTGCTCGCGCCGTCGGTCACTTTCACGGAAAACATCCTGCGCCCCACGTTCAAGCATCTGGGCGACCAGCAGTTGTTGCGGTTGATGCGCATCGTCGTGCTGTGTTTCACCGTGCTGGTCACGCTGTTCGCGTTGAATTCGCAGCTGTCCATCTACAAGATGGTCGAAAACGCCTACAAGGTGACGCTGGTGTCCGCCTTCGTGCCGCTCGCGTTCGGCCTGTATTGGAAGCGCGCCAACACCCAGGGCGCGCTCGCCGCCATCGTGCTCGGCCTGGCAACGTGGATCTGGCTCGAAATCCTCGCGCCAACCGCGGTGTGCCCGCCGCAGCTCGCCGGTTTTCTTGCCGCGCTCTTCGGCATGATCGCGGGTTCGCTGGCGCCGCTCGTGATCCGGCATCAACCGGCGGCGCACGCGGCCGCGCACCCGCGCCATCCGGCGTCGCGCTAAGCCAGCGCAGCGCGCGCTTATTGCGAGTATGCCGCCCGCCGGTTCAGCATCGCCGTGGTATCGCGGCATGCGCATCGCAGTCTTCGCGCTGCTCGCGTGCAATACCGCGTACTACCTTTATGCCGGCACGCTCGCCAAGGGCGTCGATGCGGCGGCCTGGCTGGTCTTGCTCGCGCTCTTCGCGCTGGAGACCGGGTTCGCCGCCGTCGTCCACTCGCGCCGCACCGCTTTAGTCTTGCGCGCCGTCAGACTGATCGCTGCGCTCGGCGTATGCGCAGCCGGCATCGGCTACATAATCGAGCGCGACGTGCTGGACGCCGTCAATACGGCGTTGTGGCTCGCGGTCGTCGTGTTGCTTGAAATCGAAGTCCGTTTTCCCGGCGAAATCGCGCGCTTCCGGCGCGGCTTTACCGCGGTTGCCGCGGCGCTTTATTCGGGGCTCGCCGTGCTGGTATTGCTGTGGGCATGGCGAGGCGAATGGTTCGACGCGTACGACGCGCTCTTGTGGCTCGTCGCTTTTGCCGCCATCGAAATGGACATGGTTGCCGCCGCGCATCCCGCTGCGCCCGGCTAACTTCGGGCGGCGTTTTCGATTAGTATGAGATCTCTTTCGCGATTATCCGGAGTTGCCACATGTTGACTCGCTATGGTTTGGCTGCTGCCGTACTGCTGGCCAGCGCGGCCGCCGCCTACGCCCAGTCGTTTCCGGCGAAACCGGTGCGCGTCATCGTGCCGTTCCCCGCCGGCGGCGGCCTCGACATCACCGCGCGCGCGTTTGGCCAGAAGCTCGGCGACTACTGGGGACAGACCGTCGTAATCGAGAACCGGCCCGGCGCGAGCGGCATGATAGGCGCCGAAGCAGTCGTGCGCTCGCCGAAGGACGGCTACATCCTGCTGATCTGCTCGCCGGCGGAAATCGCGCTGAACCCGGCGCTCTACGCAAAAATGAACTACGACCCGTTCAAAGACCTGGCGCCGATTTCCCTCGCCGCCACGTATCCGAACATGATCGTCGTGCACTCTTCGGTGCCGGCTAAGACCGTCAAAGAATTGATCGCGCTGTCGAAGAAAACGCAGGGCGGCCTGCCGTTCGGCTCGAGCGGCACCGGCAGCACGCAGCATCTCGCCGGCGAATGGCTGAAGGCCAACGCGGGCATCAACTACCTGCACGTACCGTATAAAGGCGCGGCGCCGGCGGTAACCGATCTCGTCGGCGGGCAGATTCCGACCGCGATACTGGGGCTGGCGCCGATCATTCCGCACATCAAATCGGGGCGCATACGCGGCCTCGCGGTGACTTCCGCGAAGCGCAGTGCCGCCTCGCCCGACACGCCGACACTGCATGAGGCGGGAATCAATTTCGAATCGACGCAGTGGTTCGGGTTTCTCGCTCCCGCCGGCACACCGGCCGACGCAATCGCCAAAATCCAGGCCGACGTCAAGCGCGCAGCCGCCGACGCCGGCGTGCGGGAGCGCCTGATTTCCCTTGGCGGCGAGCCCTTCGCGAATACGCCCGACGAATTTGCCGCCTTCATCAAAGCCGAGAACGCGAAGTACGCGAAAGTGATTCGCGACGGCAACATCAAGGCCGATTGAGGCGCTGCGAGTTCCGCGGCGAAATCCGGCCCGCCTGCCCCGATGCTGTCCGCTAAGTTCGTCCAGATAAAAAAACTGCGCTCGACCGGTAATTTCCCCGCGGCGCGCGAGCTGATCGCAACGACCCGGCCCGCGTCCGATGAAGATGCGCTCGAAGCCGTCATCTGCTTCTATAGCGCAGCGGAATTCGAAGCGCTGGTGAAGTTCAGCGCACAGCACAAGTGGGGGAACCAATGGCCCGCCAAAACGGCCCGTGCCATTGGCGGCATTGTTCAGCGTCACGATCCCCGCATGTCGCTGACGCTCGCGCGCGAGGCGATTGGCGAACCGGGCGCGAACGCGGACGCGGTGGCGGTGTTTTTGATACTGCTGCAGATGAACGGCCTGATCGACGAAGCGGCCGCCTACGTGCGCGAGCGACTGATGAGCCCGCCGGCGGACGAAGTCCTGCTGCTGACGGTGCTGGGAGAAGTGGCCGCCACCATCGGCGACTGGATGCGCGCGTACTCGATGGCGACGCTCGTGTTGTCGACCAACCCGCACAATACGCGCGCGCTGATTATTTGCAGCATGGCCAACTTCGAATTCGGCAACGTGCACGAGTCGCTCGGCAACGCGATACACGCGGACAAGGTCCGGCCGCGGGACCAGACGACCATCCTGCAGCTCATCAAATGCTACAACAAGCTCGCCGATTTTTATTCCACGATCGCGGCGTTCAACGAGCTCAAGGACGAGCCCGCCGTGCTGCCGGAAATCCATGCGCAAGTGGGCGTTGCGTACGCGCGGCTCGACAATATCAGCCGCGCGATCGAATTTCATCGCAAGGCGCTCGCGTCCGGCCGCAAACCGCTGACGGCAATCCGCGGGCTTTTAAAGATTTTCATCAACTCGGGCGCGGTGCGCGAGCGGGACGCGCTCATCGCCCAATATCGTGACGACATCTACGCCGACATCGAAGCGCTGGCCGTGCTGGCGCGCGATCGGCTGCATCGCCGCGAGCTGGACGTCGCCCATCAATTGCTGCAGCTGGGCCTGAAGCTCTCGAGCGAGCAGGGCGTCGGTTATGACAGCCTGACATGGCCGGTGCCGGAACCCCGCCTGCGTCATGACCTCGAGCAATTGGAACTGCTCGCGAGCCGCGGCAAGCTCCCCGGCAGCGCCGCGCGCGCGCTAACCGTCCTCAAGCGGCAGCACGCGCAAACGAGCGATGTGAACGCCCAATTTGCGCCGTCGGGCCCGGACGGAGAGGCATTGCGGCAGGCGCTGGCTGAATATCATTATTGCCCGGATGTTGCCTACAGCGGCACCGCGCTCGGCGAAAACGACTACAGCGCGATCGAAGAAACGTTCATGCAAAGCTCGCCCAGGCTCGTCATCATCGACAACTTTCTGTCGCCCGCCGCGCTCGCATGCCTGCGCGAGTTTTGCGAAGAAGCGACCATCTGGAAGTCGTATTTCGACAATGGCTACGTCGGCGCGCTCCTGGGCAGCGGCTTCAGTCCGCGCGTGCTGCTGGCGATCGCGGACGAATTGAAGCTCATGATGCCGCGCGTGATCGGCGGCGCGCCGCTGACCCAGGCGTGGGCGTTCAAGTACGACCAGCGGCTGCAGGGCATCAACATGCACGCGGATTTTGCCAACGTGAACGTCAATTTCTGGATCACGCCCGAAGACGCGTGCGAGGACAAGACCACCGGCGGCATGGTCATCTACGACGTCCCGGCGCCCGCGGACTGGACGTTCGAGCATTACAACGGAAAGTCCGCCAAGATGGCCGCGTTCCTCGCCGCGAATAATGCCCAGCCCCAGCGCGTGCCCTACCGGGAAAACCGCTGCGTGCTGTTCGATTCGACGCTTTTCCACACGACCGACGAAATTCACTTCAAGCCCGGTTACTGCAACCGCCGGGTCAACGTGACGCTGCTGTTCGGCAAATCGCTCAACGCGGATTGACGGCAACCGCAGTGATTGCGGACGCGCGTCTAGCCGTAAGCGCGTGTGAAAACCTCGACAAACCGCGCGTAATCCCCCGCGGGCAGTTGGTTGATCCCGGCAGCGCCCTCGCGGCCGGCTCCGCCGAACTCGCGGCAAACCGCATCCGCGCCGCGCGCGTTGATCAAGGGCGAGCGCACGCTCACCGTGTATCCGTCGGTACCCGTCACCAGCACCGCATGTGCGCGCTCAGGATGTGCCGCGGCCAGTTCGTTGCCGAAAGTGCCGCTCACGCGCCGGCTCCACGCCGCATCCGGCAACACGTAGATCGCGGACCTGGCGGTCGCGAGTGCGGGCGCAATCTCGCTGGCGCGATACAGGTCATCGGCACGCGCCGCGCGCAGGACTTCGTAAATCGGTTCGCCCGTGATGAACTGGAAAGGGTCGGCATACCGCGCCAGCGTTTGATACAACTCGGCGGGGTGATAATTCAGATCGTCGACGCTGTCCCCATACGCGTTGTAATTGAGGCATTCCCCCAGCGCCTGCAACTGCGCGAGCTGCAGTTCGTTGAGCTCGAGTCGAACTGCCGCGTTGCGCGCGGAATCTGCGAGGTTGTCGCCGAATGCCGCCACCACCGCCCAGACGCGTTGGCTTCCATGCAGGTAGCCGTCGACCAGAAGGCTCGTGCACACCGTCGGCGCCGTATCGATAAAGGTTGCAAGCTTGGGATGCACGGGGATCTCGCCGGGCACGTGATGATCGAAGTAGCGGCAGGCAGCCCCGCGTGCCAGCAGTCGTTTAAGCGCAGCGGCGTTGCGCGCGAGCGAGATGTCGAGCACGGTGACTTCGTCGCCGCTCTGCGCGTCGACCCGCTCGAGCAGCGCAATATCGCGCTTTACACCGGTGATTAGCACGCTCTCCCGCGGCTCTGCCAGGCGCAGCTGATGCAATGCGCAGATACCATCCGCATCGCCGTTGAAAACATCATAGAATACTGTCATGTGGCGAGGGCCGGTGCGGAGAAGTCAAAAAACAAGCAGGTGAAGACCTGTTGCCCGTCGCTACTTCGGACGACCTTTTGGATCGAGAGTCCGTAACATAATGAAAGCTTTGCTCAGAGCGTCCCTTGCGGGATACGTTGCGTTAGCTTACACACTGGTCATCGTGTATGCCAGCCTGCAACCGTTCACGGGCTGGCGCATGCCGCCGCCGGAAGTGTTCGCTTTCCTGACGGCGCCGTGGCCGCGCTACATCACCGCCAGCGATATCGCGCTCAATGTCGCTGCCTATCTGCCGCTCGGCGCCATGTTGTTTTATGCGCTGCGCCCGCCGCTGGCAGCCGCGTTCGCGTTCATCCTGGCCACCCTGCTCGCCATCCTGCTGAGCCTGTTGCTCGAAAGCGTGCAGATGTTCCTGCCCACGCGGATCGCGTCGAACGTCGATCTCATTTCCAATGGCGCGGGCGCCGCGCTGGGTGCGCTCGGCGCGATGCTGCTTACGCTCGGGAACAATCCGCTGGCCGCGCTGCGGGTGAAAATAGTGCGGACCGGACTATTGGGCGACGCGGGCATCATCCTCATCGCACTCTGGATCGTGATCCAGTTCCAGCCCTCGCCCCTTGCCTTCGGCAGCGGCAACCTGCGCGATGCGTTCCGCCTGACGCCGGTGTTCATGCATTCGTCCCAGGCTTACCTGCTGGGCGAAGCCGCCATCGTGGCGCTCGCAGTGACCGCCATCGGGCTCGCCATTTCGCTGTTGCTGCAGTCGCGCCGCTACAGCCTGCGTGTGATGCTGGCGACGCTGCTGCTGACCGCGGCCGCCAAATCGGTCGCCGCAGTGGCCATCGCACGCACGGCCAACTGGTTCCAATGGCTGACCCCGGGCGTCGCCGCCGGTCTCGCCATCGGCATCGTCGCCGTAGCCCTGCTGGTGTGGCTCGCGCCGACGGTCCGCGCCGCCGCGGCCATCGTCTGTATCGCCGCCGGCATCGCGATCGTCAACCTGATGCCCGACAATCCCTATATATCCGTGCCCCCATTCATGTCGAGCCTGCCGCCGACGCATCTCACCAATTTCGGTAGCATCGTGCGCCTTTTGGCGCAGTGTTGGCCGTTTGCCGTGCTCGTGCTGCTCTGCGGACTCGCGCGTGCGGGCCCGCCGCGGACCGCCCGATGAGCCGTCACTACCCAACCTGAAGGTCATTCATGAGCCACGCACCCGCCACCCTTGACGATCTGCGCGATGCGTTGCGTCGGTTTGCCGCCGCGCGCGACTGGGAGCAGTTCCATACGCCGAAGAATCTCGCGATGGCGCTGGCGGTCGAGGCCGCCGAGCTGCTCGAAGAATTCCAGTGGCTGACGCCGGCGCAAAGCGCCCGGCTCGATGCGCGCGCGCGACGCAAAGTGGCGGACGAAATCGCCGATGTCCTGCTTTACCTTACGCGGCTCGCCGACGTGCTCGACATCGATGCCGTCGCGGCGGCGCGCCGCAAGATGCGGATCAATGCGCGCAAGTACCCGGTCCGGCGCGCCAAAGGCAACGCGCGCAAATACAGCGAGCTCTGAACCGCCGCCGTCGTTTCCCGGCGATTGGTCAGACCGGGAACTTTTGCAGTACCATACGGGCCCGACTGAATAGCGGGCGTTTTTCGCGCGCCTTGAGAACTGACCGGCAAATCCATGAGCTATTACAAAAACCACGTATTTTTCTGCTGCAACCAGCGCGAAAACGGCGAAGCCTGCTGCAACGACCACGGCGCGCAGGAAATGCGCGATTACGCAAAAGCGAAGGTCAAGGCGCTGGGCCTGTCCGGACCGGGCAAGGTGCGCGTCAACATGGCGGGTTGTCTTGACCGCTGCAAGGAAGGTCCGGTGATCGTCGTTTACCCCGAAGAAGTCTGGTACACCTATGTCGACCGCGAAGACATCGACGAGATCGTGACCGAGCATTTGCAGAACGGCCGCGTTGTCGAACGCCTGAAGATTTGAGGCGCGCCACGACAGACCGGCTGCTGCTCGACGGCGCCGCGGGGAAAATCGAAGTTGATGTCAGCGACCCGGGAGAGGCGCGCCGCGGCATCGCGCTGATCGCGCACCCGCATCCGCTGATGGGCGGCACCAAGGACAACAAAGTGGTGACGACGCTCGCGCGCACGTTTTACGCACTCGGTCTGGTCGCGCTGCGGCCGAACTTTCGCGGCGTCGGCGCAACCACGGGCACGCACGACGAGGGCCGCGGCGAAACCGCCGACCTGATCGCGGTCGCGCACTACGCACTGGACAAATACGGACAACTGCCGCTCACTTGCGCCGGCTTCTCGTTCGGCAGTTTCGTGCAGACGCGGGTGGCGAAAGAATTGAATCCCCACCAACTGGTACTGGTCGCGCCAGCGGTGAATCGCTTTCCCACCGAAACCGTCGCGGCGGGCACGCTGGTCATCCACGGCGAAGTCGACGACGTGGTGCCGCTTGCCGCGGTGCTCGACTGGGCGCGTCCGCAAAACCTGCCCGTCGTGGTGGTCCCCGGCGGCGAGCACTTTTTTCACGGCCGTCTGCATCAGCTGCAGGAGATCGTGACGCGGCATTGCCGATGACCTACCTCGTCGCGCGCGAACTGCGCAAGTCGTACGGCACGCACGAAGTCGTTGCCGGCATCGATCTCGAACTGAAGCCCGGCGAGTGCTTCGGCCTGCTCGGCCCGAACGGTGCCGGCAAGACGACGACCCTGCGCCTGTGCCTCGGGCTAACCGACCCCGACGGCGGCACCATCAGCATGTTCGACCTGCCGATCCCGCGCTCCGCGCGCGAAGCGCGCGCGCGAGTGGGCGTCGTGCCGCAGATCGACAATCTCGATCCCGACTTCACGGTGCGCGAAAACCTGATGGTTTACGGCCGCTACTTTGGCTTGTCGAAATCGCACATCGACGCGCGCATTCCCGCGCTCCTGGAATTCGCGGGGCTCGCCAACCGCGCCGGCGACAATATCAAGGCGCTGTCGGGCGGCATGAAACGGCGGCTGACGCTGGCGCGCGCGCTGATCAACGATCCCGACCTTATTTTTCTCGACGAACCGACGACCGGCCTCGATCCGCAGGCGCGCCATCTGATCTGGCAGCGGTTGCGCCAGCTCGCGGCGCAGGGCAAAACGATTTTCCTGACCACGCATTTCATGGACGAAGCCGAGCGCCTGTGCCACCGGCTCGCCATCATGGATCACGGCCGCATCATGGCGATGGGCACGCCGCGCGATCTGGTGGCGGCGCATATCGAGCCGCAGGTGGTTGAAGTGTTCGGCGACGGCGCCGAAGGGTGGGCTGCCGACCAGGGCGGCGCGCTGTGCGAGCGGTGCGAGCAAACCGGCGAGACCGTCTTCTGCTACGCGCGCAATGTCGAGCCGCTGCTGCACAGCCTCGAGCAACGGCCCGAGCTGCGTTACCTGCACCGGCCGGCGAACCTCGAAGACGTGTTTCTGCGGCTGACCGGCCGCGACCTGCGGGATTGAGGGTCGCGATGAACGCGCGAATCTGGGCGCCGCCGCTGTTGAGCCTGCGCTTTATCCATGTCTGGCGGCGCAACATGATGGTGTGGCGCAAGCTCGCGCTGCCCTCCGTGCTCGGCAACCTCGCGGATCCGATGATCTACATGCTGGGTTTCGGGTACGGGCTCGGACGCATGCTGCCCGACGTGTTCGGCACCTCGTACATCGCGTTTCTGGCGGCGGGCACCGTGTGCTCGTCGACCATGATGGCAGCGTCGTTCGAAGCGATGTACTCGGGCTTCTCGCGCATGCACGTGCAAAAAACGTGGGAAGCGATCATGAATGCGCCGATCACGCTCGACGACGTGCTGGTCGCCGAACTCGTGTGGGCCGCGAGCAAAAGCTTCATGGCCGGCAGCGCGGTGCTGCTGGTTGCAACGGCGCTCGGCTTCACGCAATCGGTGCTCGCGCTGTGGGTGCTGCCGGTCATGTTTGCCACCGGGCTCGCGTTTGCCAGCCTGGGTCTCATCATGACCGCGCTCTCGGTGAGCTACGACTTCTTCATGTACTACTTCACGCTGTTCATCACGCCGATGATGATGTTGTGCGGCGTCTTCTTCCCCGCCGACCAGCTGCCGCGCGCGCTCCAGCAGGCCGCGGCGTTTCTGCCGCTCACGCATGCGGTGGAACTGGTCAGGCCGCTGATGAACGGCGCGGTGCCGGCCGCGTGGCCGCTGCACGTCGCAGTGCTGGTCGCGTACGCGGCGGGCGGCTTTTACATCGCGCTCGCGCTGACGCGGCGCCGCCTGCTCAAGTAGTTTATGCTGGCCCTGGCATAAGGAACCGCGATGCTCTGGCTGAAGGCGTTTCACATCATCTTCATGGTGACCTGGTTCGCCGGGCTTTTTTACCTGCCGCGCCTCTTCGTCTACCACGCGATGGCCGACGATCCGGCCGGGATCGCGCGCTTCAAGGTGATGGAGCGCAAGCTCTATTACGGCATCATGACGCCGGGCGCGGTACTGACGCTGGTCTCCGGCGTATGGCTGTGGTTCGGCTATGGATTCAGCGGCGGCTGGCTGCACGCCAAGGTGGCACTCGTCGCGATCCTCGTCGCCTATCACGTCTATTGCGGCAAGCTGATGCTGGACTTCAAGCACGACCGCAATCGTTACGGGCACGTGTTTTACCGCTGGCTCAACGAGTTCCCGACCGTCCTGCTGCTCGCGATCGTGATTCTCGTCGTCGTCAAGCCGTTCTAGGACTTAAGTCTTAATACGGGCACGCGTCCGGCGCGTTGTACCGGCATGCGCCGCTCTATCCTTATGCTCGCACTGCTGCTGCCGCCTGCCGCGCTCGCCGGCGCCGGCGAAGCCGTCGTCGCCATGATGGTCCGCAATTCGCCGCTGGCCGGGTTCCGTTACAATGACGGCAGGCTGGTGTGGAACGACATGCGGGCCGGCGACGCGCTGGCGCTGGTGCGCGAGCCTGACAACCCGTTCGACGCCGCTGCCATCCGCCTCGAATGGAACGGGCGCAAGATCGGCTATGTGCCGCGGCAGGAGAACGGCGCGCTTGCACGCGAGCTCGACGCCGGCAAGACTGTAGAGGCGCGAATTATCGAATTGTCGAAGCGGCGCAATGGCCGCCATCTGATCGGCTACGACATCCTGGTCCCGCTGCAGGCTGCTCCGGAAGCATTGAAGGAAAGTAAATGAATCGCCAGCGGAATAGCCCTTACTGATGGAAAGTTACTTCGCGCCCTGCCCGCGCGGCTTGGAAACCGTGCTCGCGCAGGAACTCGCTGAGTTCGAAGCCAGCGGCATCCGCACCGCCGATGGGGGCGTGCATTTCGCAGGCCCTTGGGCGCTGGGCTATCGCGCCAACCTCGAAAGCCGCATCGCCAGCCGCATTCTCTGGCGCGTGGCGACCGCGCCCTACAAAACCGAGGACGACATATTCAAGGCCACGCTGGCGCTGCCGTGGCCGCAGTGGTTCGATGTCGAACGCACGATACGCGTCAACCTCGCCGCCGTGCGCTGCCCGCTGAAAAGCCTCGATTTCGTCACGCTGCGCATCAAAGACGCGGTGTGCGACGCATTTCGCGCGAAGGGCGGCGAGCGACCGAACGTCAACACGCAAGCCCCGGACGTGCGCATCCATGCGTTTCTCACCGCCGACCGGCTGACGCTCTATATCGACACGTCGGGAGAGCCGCTCTTCAAGCGCGGCTATCGGACTGCGACCGGCGAAGCGCCGCTGCGCGAGAATCTCGCCGCCGGCATCGTCAAACTCTCGGGCTGGAATCCGCCCGAAGCCTTGCTCGATCCGATGTGCGGCAGCGGCACGCTGCTCATCGAAGCGGCGCTGATTGCGCTCAATATCGCGCCCGGCGCGCGGCGCAGCTTCGCATTCGAGAAACTGAAAAACTTCGATGAGCGCCTCTGGCAGGGGCTGCGGCTTAGCGCGAAAACCAGGGAGGCTCCGCGCGGCGATGCGCTGCCGATCTACGGCGCCGACCTGTACGGCGACGAGCTCAAGAGCGCACGTGAAAATATCGCGGCGGCGGGCCTCGCCGAAGAGCTTCAACTAAAGCAGGCGAACGTGCTCGAAATCCCGGCGCCCGCCGCGAGCGGCGTCATCGTCACCAACCCGCCGTACGGCGTGCGGCTCTCCGAAGAGCACGAGCTCGCCGAGTTCTATCCCAAACTCGGCAACGCGCTCAAGCAGCGCTTCAGCGGCTGGCGCGCGTATATTTTCACGGGCGATGCGCAACTGCCGAAATTGATCCGCTTGTCCGCGTCCAAACGCACGGTGCTCTACAACGGCGCGCTGGAGTGCCGGTTGCTTGAATACAAACTGGTTGCCGGCAGCATGCGGAAGGTAAAGCCAGCATAACAGGAGGCGTAACGTATGGAATCGGGAAATGCCGACGGAATAGGAGTTAGATGTTAGTCCGCGTTAATAGACTATTTGCCACCAAATAAGTGGCATATGATTTTTATCATCTAATATTTGCCAACTAATACTAGAAGTCATCTCAAAAATGGGTTCGCAGAATAATACACATGCATCCGAGATGTACAAAGCCGAGGAAGTTTTCGACGTGAAATTCGTATCGAGTCACCAAGCGACGGAAGTTGTGCAGCCATGCGAACAGTCGCTCAACTCGCCAGCGATGCCGATACCTGCGCAACTTGCGGCCATCCTGAGTAGCGTTCCTGATGCGGTTACTCTTATGTGGTGCGATCATGTCGATACCTTGGATCTGAAGCTGGGCATCCAACCGATCGCTGTCGTAAGCGCGGTCGCCAATCAGTCGCTCGGGTTTGGCAGCGACAAAGCGCTGCTCAAGGGTAGCTTCGATAAGGGTGATCTCATGCGGCGAAGCAGACGTTGCGTGGATGGCGACAGGAATACCAGCGCCGTCTGCCACTGCCATGAGCTTCGTACCCTTGCCCCGCTTGGTCTTTCCCACTGCGCAGCCCCCTTTTTGGCCCCTACAAAGGTGCCGTCGATGAAGCACTGCGCCAAGTCCAGTTTGCCTCGCTTTCGCAAATCTTCGGCCAGCGCTTCCAGAATGTGCCTGAATACTCCTGCATCGACCCAATACTGGAATCGCCGGTGGCAGGTCTGGTATGACGCAAAGCGTTCCGGCAAGTCCTGCCACGCCGCACCCGAGCGCAATATCCATAGGATGCCGTTGAGCACCTGGCGATCGTCCTTGCGCGGCCTGCCGCGCCCATCAGTCCTGCGCTGCGGCTTCAGTAGTAACGGTTCGATGGCCTTCCATTGCTCATCGTTCAATTCTTCGCGTCGTGGCATCGGTTCACCTCAGCATGAACTGAGATAAACGTACCGCTTAAATCGCAATAGTACAAGTCCTTATATGCATTTTTGAGATGGCTTCTAGTTAGACAGCATTGGTCGCCGCACATCGCCATGACAGTTGAGCGCATATTCATTTCGAAAGTACGGGTGGGCCGCAAGTTGAATGCACAACGATTTCAGTTGTGGCCGGGGCCGGAATCGAAGGTGATCGCAATTTTGCGCAGAATGACGACCCGGGTCAGAACATCAGTTTAATTGAGGCTGAAGAGATCGAGGCATTTTTCAGTGAGTCGAGGGAAGTCCGAGACATCTCCGTAACGCGTCGAAATATTGTTACTCGCGGAGTCCGACTGAATGACCTTGTCGGGAAAGATTTCATGATTGGAGAAGTAAAACTCCGTGGAGTAGAACTCTGCGAGCCTTGTGCTCTCATTGGTCGCACTCTAGCTTCCGCGGACTACCCGGTCGCCGCTGTAGTAAAACGGCTTACGAACCGCGCAGGTTTGCGAACCAACGCCTTGTCCAGCGGTGATATCTCGCGTGGAGCAAAGGTTAAAAATGCTGTCCAACCCTACGGTCAAGGGGACGCTGCGCGATGAAGCCGCGCACCGCCCATTACCTTCACGTTAGGCCGCACACAGAGATACCTCAGCGGGAGATGACCGTGCGATTTAGCATTTACGGAAACTATGAACTTGATGTCGTGCGCGAAGGCGACAAGTGGCGGGTGTTCAACCTCAATGTGGGAAAGCGAGTGCCACTGACTCACGTCGTGATCCCGACCGAAGTGCAAGAAAACGAGATTGCCACCTATCTGGACGACCTATTTCATGAGTTCGCGAAGCCAGGTCAAGCTATCCGCCGCGTTAGCTAGACAGATCGTGCAGCCTAACCGCCGCATCGATAGGGACCGCGTTGCGGCGGATCATGCGGGACGATAGCCCGTACATGTCGCGTATCGTTCTGCTTCGAATCCTAGGCATTTTAACGGCGCTGCTCTTCGTCGCAATGGTGATCCATGCAGCACCCCTTAACCCAAGTATCCCGACGATACATTTCACTTTCAGCGAAGCATCTTTCAATGCAGTCCTCGCCCAATGGCGGCCTACCGGCGTCGCGCGATTCAAGACACACTTTATGATCGACTTTCCTTTCCTTGTAAGCTACGGACTCTTTGGCTACCTGCTGTGCAAGCATACATCCCTCACTGTGGGGCTATCAGCGTTGGCAAAGTCGTTGCTTACTTGGGCACTACCGTTCGCTGCTGTCATGGATGCAGTGGAGAACATGCTCCACCTCACCTTTATCTATGCTGGAAAGGGAATACCGGCGGCGTTTTACTTCGTGGCAGGAATAGTCGCGACATTCAAGTGGGCGGTTATCGTCGCCTTCGTAATTGGCGCCGGCTATACCAGAGTCCGAAATGCGGGCTAACCGCACACTGGAGGCGGATCATTTGCAAGCGGTCCTCGTCCGCTTGCTTCGGGCCGTTTAGCGCGATCATTAGCGCGCAACACGGCCGTATATCTTCGACCCGTTGGAGCCATGAAGATGCCTAAGCATCGAATTTTCACTACAGCGTTCTCCAAGGTATATCCACTATACGTACAAAAAGCGGAACGTAAAAATCGCACGAAGGACGAAGTTGACCAAATCATCCGCTGGTTGACTGGCTATAGCCAAGCGGGACTAGAGAAGCAAATCAAGCAACAGAGCGACTTTGAGAGTTTTTTTGCCAAAGCTCCCGCTATCCATCCAAATACCTCGCTCATCAAAGGGGTTGTGTGTGGTGTCCGCGTGGAAGAAGTAGAGGATCCACTGATGCAAAGAATCCGTTATCTAGACAAGCTGATTGACGAGCTTGCGAAAGGAAAGGCAATGGAGAAGATTCTGCGGTGATGATTGGCGCTAACAATCAATTCAAGCCGACACCGCTCCGCGGCGCGGCTCAATTCAGACGTTATCGCCCGGACTCCGCTTGACCATCCGTATCGTTCGCCTCGGTAGCGACCGCTTTCCCGGCGAGGGCCTGCGCATCGGCACGGTGCGGCGGCCGCCGCGCGGCGTGCCAAAAAAAGATTATTCGGTCCGGAATTTCTACGATGTGTGGCTGCCCACGCTCGCCCCGAGTGCCGCCACAGTAAAATTCGCGCAACGGGCGCAAAGCGCGCGCGATTGGGCCCAATTCAGGAAAAGATATCGCGCCGAGATGGCGAAACCGGATAACAGGGCAACGCTCGATCTGCTTGCCGCCCTCTCCCACGCCAGCAATTTCTCCGTCGGCTGCTATTGCGCAGATGAAGCCCTTTGCCACCGCTCGGTATTGCGTGAATTGTTGAGAGAACGCGGCGCGAAAGTGAAATAACGGGAACGAAAGTAAACCATGGTCAAAAGCCGGCTCGAAGCATTCAGCGATGGCGTGATCGCCATCATCATCACGATCATGGTGCTCGAATTGAAGGTGCCGCATGGCGAAAGCCTGGACGCGTTGGCACCATTGATCCCGGTGTTCCTGAGTTACGTGCTGAGCTTCGTCTACGTCGGCATTTACTGGAACAACCATCACCACATGCTGCATGCGGTGCGCAATGTGACCGGGGCGATCCTGTGGGCCAACCTGCATCTCTTGTTCTGGCTGTCGCTGTTTCCGTTCGCGACCGGCTGGATGGGCGAAAACCATTTTGCGGCGGCGCCGTCGGCTTTCTACGGTTTTGTCCTGCTGATGGCCGCCATCGCGTACTGGGTGCTGCAGCAGCTGATCATCGCAGCGCAGGGCCCGGACTCGCTGCTGAAAAAAGCCGTCGGCAATGACTGGAAAGGCAAGGCGTCGCCGTTTTTCTATCTCGCGGCGATCGCGGCGGCGTTCTGGTGGCAGTGGATTTCACAGTGCCTGTACGTGCTGGTGGCCTTGCTGTGGCTGGTGCCCGACCGGCGCATCGAACGAGTGCTGACGGGCGAGGAAAGCTGATCGCGCAATTACGACAGCGCGCGCACCAGCAGTGACGCGCCGATCAGGAGCAGCACCACGCTCATCACGCGCGCGACCTGTTCGCGCGAAATGCGGCCGTGGATGCGGTTGCCGCACCACAAGCCCGCGAGCGCGAACGGCAGCAGCAGCAGGAACATGAGCAGGCGGTCCGCCAGCATGAGCCCGCCCACCGCGAAAACCAGCGCGCGGATGCCGGTCGAGAGCAGCACCATGTTGGAGAGCGTGGCGCGCAAGGCGCCTTTGTCGGCGAGCCGCCGCGACAGATAGATCGCATACGGCGGCGCGCCGATCCCGAACAGCGTGCCCATCGCGCCGCCGACGAAGCCGGAGACCGGCGCCCACCGCGGGCTGAGGGTCCCGCTCGGCGTGCCCTGGCGCAGCGTGTATATCCCGTACACAAGCAAAAACGCACCGAGCGCGATGAGGGTGGCGTGCCGCGGCAGGCTCACGAGCAACGTCACGCCGAGCACCGCGCCGATCGAGGCACGCGGGAGCCATCCATGCGAGTTCGCGCCGGTCAGCTTCACGCGAGAAGCGGGTGCCGATCGCGATCGCCGCCGACACGTCGAGCAGCACGCACACCGGCAATACGAAATCGAGCGGATACAAAAAGGACAGCGCAGGCACGGTGACCAGCGCGGCGCCGAACGCCGAGATACCGAAAATGACGTACGCGGCAGTGACCACCAGCGCGCTGATGGCGAGGCTGTGCAGTTCGAAGGGAATGTTCATAAATGAATACGCCGGTTGAACAGCGGCTTTAGCCGTCAGTTCGAACCGGCGCGTTACGCCGGCGCGCAGCGTCCGGGGTTAAACGATATTCAGATGCTCGATACCCGACATTACGTCCTTGTCCTTCGACTCCTGGCCTTCGAGCTTGATCTTCAGGCGCAGCTCGTTCACCGAATCGGCGTTGCGCAGCGCGTCTTCGTAGCTGATCGCGCCCTCTTCGTAGAGATCGAACAGCGCCTGGTCGAACGTCTGCATGCCCATTTCGCGCGATTTCGCCATCGTGCCCTTGATCTCGTGCACTTCGCCTTTGAAGATCTGGTCCTGGATCAACGGCGAATTGAGCAGGATCTCGATGGCAGCGCGGCGGCCCTTGCCTTCCTTGGTCGGGATCAAACGCTGGGATATCAGCGCCCGAATGTTGAGCGAGAGGTCCATCAGCAACTGCGCTTTGCGCTCCTCCGGGAAGAAGTTGATGATCCGGTCGAGCGCCTGGTTGGCGCTGTTCGCGTGCAGCGTGCCCATCGCCAAGTGGCCGGTTTCAGCGAACGCTACCGCGTGTTCCATCGTCTCGCGCGACCGGATTTCGCCGATCAGGATGACGTCGGGCGCCTGCCGCAGCGTATTGTGCAGCGCGTGCTCCCACGACAGCGTGTCGACGCCGACTTCGCGCTGCGTAATCAGGCAGTTTTTGTGCTCGTGCACGAATTCGACGGGGTCCTCGATCGTGATGATGTGCCCGTAGCTGTTTTCGTTGCGGTAGCCGATCATTGCCGCGAGCGACGTCGACTTGCCCGAACCCGTGCCCCCAACGAATATGATGAGGCCGCGCTTGCTCATGACGACGTCTTTCAGCACCTGCGGCAGCTTCAGGTCGTCGAACTTCGGAATCGTCGTCGTGATCGTGCGCATGACCATGCCGACGCGCGCCATTTGCACGAACGCGTTGACGCGGAAACGGCCGATGCCCGCGGGCGCCACCGCGAAATTGCACTCCTTAGTCTCCTCGAACTCCGCCGCCTGCTTGTCGTTCATCATCGCGCGCGCGAGATCCGCGGTATGGGACGGCGTCAGCGTCTGGTTCGACACCGGCGTCATTTTGCCGTCGACTTTGAACGCCGGCGGGAATCCGGCGGTAATGAACAAGTCGGAAGCCTTCTTGCTGAGCATCGCGCGCAGCAGGTTATGCATGAATTGGACTGACTGTTCACGATCCATAGCGCATCCCCTTATCGCATCAAGCGGTCGACCGCCGCATTTAGCGGCGGACTTACCTGAAATTGTCTTTGTTCGCGGCTTTGCTGCGCGCTTCGTCAACCGACACGACGTTGCGTTTCACGAGTTCAGTCAGGTTCTGATCGAGCGTCTGCATGCCGTACGAATTGCCGGTCTGAATCGCCGAGTACATCTGCGCGACCTTCGCCTCGCGTATGAGGTTGCGGATGGCCGGCGTGCCGATCATGATCTCGTGCGCCGCGACGCGGCCGCTGCCGTCCTTGGTCTTCAATAGCGACTGCGAAATCACCGCGCGCAAGCTCTCCGACAGCATCGCCCGTATCATTTCTTTTTCTTCGGCCGGGAACACGTCGATGATGCGGTCGATGGTCTTGGCGGCCGAACTCGTATGCAGGGTGCCGAACACCAGGTGGCCCGTTTCGGCGGCCGTCATCGCCAGCCGGATCGTCTCCAGGTCGCGCATCTCGCCGACCAGGATGACGTCGGGATCTTCGCGCAGCGCCGAGCGCAGCGCGTTGGCGAACGACAGGGTGTGCGGGCCGACTTCGCGCTGGTTGATCAGGCATTTTTTGGATTCGTGGACGAACTCGATCGGGTCCTCGACGGTCAGGATGTGGCCGAGCTCGGTTTCGTTCTTGTGATTGACCATACCGGCCAACGTCGTCGACTTGCCCGAACCGGTCGGCCCGGTGACCAGCACCATGCCGCGCGGCTGGTCGGCGATCTCCCCGAAAATCTTCGGCGCTTTCAGGTCCTCGAGCGACAGGATCTTGGACGGGATCGTGCGCATGACGGCGGCGGCGCCGCGCTGCTGGACGAATGCGTTGACGCGGAAGCGCGCGAGATTGGGAATCGCGAAGGAGAAGTCGCACTCGAGGTTCTCTTCGTAGAACTTGCGCTGACCGTCGTTCATGATGTCATACACCATGCCGTGCACATCTTTGTGCTCCATGGCCGGCAGGTTTATGCGCCGCACGTCGCCGTGCACGCGAATCATCGGCGGCAGGCCCGAGGAAAGATGCAGATCGGAGGCTTTATTCTTGACCACAAACGCAAGCAGTTCGGATATGTCCATTATAATTTCCTGGTTGCGGGGGTGAGTTAGCGCAACGCGCCTGCCGCGTTGCGGCGTTAGTTTAAGCAATTGCTCTAAGTCCGCGAAATTATGGCCACAATTGGGGATAACTTGCAAGCCGTACGCAGGCGTATCGAGGCCGCCGCGCACGCGTACGGACGCCAACCGGGCGAGATTAGGCTGCTCGCAGTCAGCAAAACATTCGATGCCGGCGCAATAGCTGCCGCAATGGCATGCGGACAGCATACTTTCGGCGAGAATTATGTGAAAGAAGCCCTTGAAAAAATCGCGGCGTTGCCGATGCACGGCATCGAATGGCACTTCATCGGCCCGCTCCAAAGCAACAAGACGCGCGCGATTGCCGAGAATTTCGCATGGGTGCACAGCGTCGACCGCGCCAAAATTGCCGAACGACTGTCCGCTGCACGGCCCGCGCACATCGCGCCGCTGCAAATCTGCATACAGGTCAACATAGGCGGCGAAGACACGAAAAGCGGCGTCGCGCCCGCCGACGCAGCCGCGCTCGCGCGGGTAATCGCGGGGTTGCCGCGGCTCAAATTGCGCGGTCTGATGGCAATTCCACCGCCGAGCAGCGATTTTGTGCAACAACGGCGTCATTTCGCCGTCTTGCGCGAGTTAAAGGAGCAACTCGCGCACGAAGGGGTCGTGCTCGACACTCTATCGATGGGGATGTCGGCCGATCTCGAAGCCGCGGTGGCGGAGGGCGCTACGCTGGTCCGGATCGGCACTTCGATCTTCGGCGAACGCCACGTGCCCGATGCGTCTGTGACAGAAGTCACGCGCTAGAAACCCTAGAATAGGCAGATTCTCCGTGCTCCCAACCAGGAAGATTTCATGAACATCACGTTCATCGGCGGCGGCAATATGGCCAACGCGATCATCGGCGGCCTGATGAAGCAGGGCCAGCGCGCGCCGACCGTGCGCGTCGTCGAAATCGATGCCGCCGCGCGCGCCCGGCTCACCGAGCAGTACGCGATCAAAACGTTCGACCGCATCGATGCCGCGGCGGTCGCGGTCGATTGCATCGTGCTTGCAATCAAGCCGCAGAACATGCGCGAAGTCGCCACTGCGTTGCGTCCGCACGTGAAGCAGCAACTCGTGATCAGCATCGCCGCCGGGATCCGCGGCGGCGATCTCGCGCGCTGGCTCGGCGGCTATGAGCGGCTGGTGCGCGCGATGCCCAACACGCCCGCGCTGGTGGGCGCCGGCTGCACCGGGCTGTATGCGATGCCGGGCGCCACGCCTGAAGACGCCGCGCACGCGGAGGCGATACTCGGTGCGGTCGGCACCACCCTGAGGGTCGAGCGCGAAGAGCAGCTGGATGCGATCACCGCAGTGTCCGGCAGCGGACCGGCTTACGTGTTCTATTTTATGGAGGCGCTGCAGGCCGCAGCAGTCGAGCTTGGATTGGCGCCGGCCGCCGCGCGCAGTCTCGCGCTGCAAACATTTGGCGGCGCCATCAAGCTCGCCGCGGAGAGCAGCGAAGATGTCGCGACCCTGCGGGCGCGCGTCACGTCGAAAGGCGGCACGACGGCCGCCGCGCTCGCCAGCATGGAGAGCGCGGCGATCAAAGCAGCCATCGTGCGCGCCGTCAAAGCCGCGGACGCGCGTTCACGCGAACTGGGCGACGAGCTGGGTAAAGACTAGGGACTAGGGCCGGTTTTCCACGATGCTCACGCAGACCCTGATTTTCCTGGTCACCACGGCCGGCGACCTCTTCGTGCTGGCGCTGCTGCTGCGCTTTATTCTGCAATGGGCGCGCGCGCCGGCGCGCAATCAGCTCTCCCAATTTCTGGCGGCGGTGACGGATTTTGTCGTCCGGCCGGCACGGCGGCTGATTCCGGGCTGGTGGGGACTCGATTTCGCCACCCTGCTTCTGGCCTGGCTGGTGGCCGTACTTCAACTTGTGCTCGTATTAATGCTCAAGGGCTACGACCCCGCTTTAGCCACGGGCGCGACCGGAGTAGCGGTGGCAGCGCTCGGCGCGCTCAACCTGCTAAGGCTCGCTATATACATAGTGATGTTCGCGGTCGTCGTGCAGGCGGTTTTAAGCTGGGTTCAGCCCTACAACGCGTTGACACCGTTGCTGAACACCCTGACCCGACCGTTCCTGCGTCCGCTGCAGAAACGGGTGCCAACTGTCGCGAACGTCGACCTAACGCCGTTTATTGTGCTGATCGTCTGCCAATTACTGCTCGCCGTGCCCTTCGTTTGGCTGGAAGCCACGGTCGGGCGGCTTCTCTAGGCCCGCTTGGGCGGATATTCAAGCTGGTTCCGCTACGAGCCAGCGGCCCGCCGGGCCACTCTGACGCTGCATATTCAACCGAATGCGCGGGTGACCGCGATTGTCGGGCGACACGGCGATGCGCTCAAAATGAAGGTCGCCGCCCCGGCCGTCGAAGACCAGGCGAATAGAAAGCTGATTGACTTTTTACATCAATGGTTTAAGCTCCCAATCCTAGATATTACAATCAAACAGGGAGTGCGCGGCCGGCGCAAGATTGTGGAACTGAACAACGCCGGCCCCGCCGTCGTGGCAAAACTCGCCGACACGGACGCTATATGGCAAATCAATTAGAACAACGCATAGCGCAGTTCACCGGCTGGCGCGAGAAACTCGTCGCATCGATCGACGAATTCCGAGCCTGGCAGGACACGTACGGTCAGGCGGACATCGAACAGACGCTGCGCATATACGATCTCGTCGAAGGCCTGCGCAACGACCGCATTCGGCTCGCCTTCATGGGCGAATCGGCTGAAGACAAGATCGGGCTCATCAATGCGCTGCTGTTCGCGGACATGCCCGGCGGATTGCTGCCGCTGGGTCCGGGCTGCGAATTCCTGTGCGCGACCGAGATCTTCCACGACCCCAGCGAGTCGCCGTATGTGCGCGTGCTGCCGATGGAGACGCGCAAGCGCGAAGACAGTATCGCCAATTTGCGCCGCAGCCCCGTCGACTGGATCACGATGCGCCTGAATCCGGATTCGCCGGAATCGATTGCAGAAGCCACGCACAGCCTGATGGAGTCGCGCGCCGTCAGCGTCGACGAAGCCAAATCACTCAACCTGACGAACGTCGAGCGCAGCGGCGATGCGGTGATGATCCCGGCGTGGCGCTATGCGCTTATCAATCTCCCCCATCCCGCGCTCAAGAGCGGCTTGATCGCGCTCTACACCCCCGGCTCGCAAATTCTCGCCGCGGAGCCGGAAGTCGCGATGCGCATCACGTCAAGCTCGCAATCGCTGCTGATGGTGCTCGGCAAAGAGGTCACGCCGGCGGCGCGCGACGTGTGGAAACAGTACGCGCAGAATTCGCTTGCGCATAAGTTCACCGTGCTCGACAGCGGCTCCGGCGCCGACGCCGCCGCCGAACGCGCGGTCGTCGATGCTTTCGGCATCGCGGAATCCAACGTGTTGTCGCTGCCGATCAAGCAGGCCGTCGCGGGCCGCCTGGGCCACGCAGCCGCCGCGGATCCGTCCAACGGCATTGAGCGGCTGGAAAAATTGCATGCCGAGAAGCTCGTGCCCGAGCGCCAGGCGCTGCTGCTGGCCTCGGTCTCCAAGGAAATCGGTCCGCTTGTCCAGTCGGCGCGCCAGGCAGTGGCCGCGCGGTTCATTTCGACGATCAAGGAAATGCAGGACCTGACCTCGACGGCCGGCAAAAACCAGAACGTCGCGCAGGACATGCTCACGCGCCTGGAAAACGAGCGCAAGACCTATCAGAAAAGCGTCGCGGCTTTCAATGTCACCTATTCCGACCTGACCGCCAAGGGCCAGGAACTGCTGGCTACCCTGCACGACGACCGCATCGAGGAAATCCTCTCGCACGACCGCGACTTCATCCAGGGCGCGTGGACCACTGCCGGCATGTGGAAGAGCATTCAGGGACTGTTCGGCTACTTCACCACGCAAGTCGAGAAAATCCTCAACTACGCGGTCAAGCTGCGTGAGGCGGTCGAGGGGATTTACCAGCAGTTTCACGAGAATTTCGGGCTCGCGAAATTGAGCCCGCCGCCGCTCACGCTGCAAAAGCACCTGGAATCGATGCACGCGCTGGAAGCCAACGCGCGCGCCTTCTGTCACGACCCGGTCAATATCGCGACCTACAAGGATTTCCTGGTCAAGAAGTTCTATGACGGCCTGGTCGAGGAAGCGCGCCAGACCTTCGAGCTGACGCGGCTCGATACCGAGCACTGGCTGCGCGGCGCACTGGGCCCGTTGAACGGCCAGATCATGGAGCGCCAGAAACTCATGTTGAAGCGCGTCGAGAACCTGCGCGACATGAAGGAAAACATGACCTCGGTGAAGGAACGCATCAAGATCCTCGATGAGCAGCGCGTCGAGCTGAAGAAGCAGGGCGAGCAGCTCGACCAGCTGCGCACCAACCTTGCGCTGACAGCGCCCGCGGCTGCGAAGCCCGTCGCTGAAGCCAAGCCGGCGTTGTCGGGGTAATCGCGGACCGCCTCGAGAAAGGGCCGGCGCGATGTAAGCGCTGTACCCGAAGCGGATTATCATGGGGCGCGCAACGCATAAGCGCCGGAAAAAGTTCGGCTTTTGCCGGATCGAGAACGTGGCAGATAGCGCTCGCCACTACTGAGCAACTATGACGAGTCAACTCGAAAAAGAAGTCGCCCATTACCAGGAATGGCGCGACGAGATGATTTCCGGGATCGAATCCTACAAATCCTGGCTCGACACCAACGGCTACGCCGATATCCAGCAGTCGCTGCGCATTTACGACCTGATCGAAAGCCTGCGCAACGATCGCATGACTCTGGCATTTCTCGCCGAGTTTTCGCGCGGCAAGACCGAGCTCATCAACGCGATGTTCTTTTCGGACTTCAAGCAGCGGCTGCTGCCGTCGAACGTCGGCCGCACGACGATGTGCCCGACGGAGATCTATTACGACGCGGCGGAGGAGCCGTACATGCGGCTCCTGCCGATCGAGACGCGCAGCCGCCAGGAAACCGTGAGCGCGTTAAAGCGCCAGCATGTCGAGTGGATCAAGGTCAAGCTGAACGTCGACTCGCGCGAGGACATGGCCGAGGCGATGAAGCACCTCGTCGAAGTGAAACTCGTCAGCACCGACGAGGCGCGCACCCTCGGCCTGTGGGACGACAACGACCCGATGGCCGCGACCATCGTCAAGCAGGACGGGGACAAGATTGAGATCCCGGCGTGGCGCCACGCGATGATCAGCTATCCGCATCCACTGCTGAAAAGCGGCTTGATCGTGCTCGACACCCCGGGCCTGAACGCGCTCGGCACCGAGCCCGAGTTAACGCTCTCGATGATCCCGAACGCGCACGCGGTGCTGTTCCTGCTCGCGATGGACACCGGCGTCACCAAGTCCGACCTCGAGGTATGGCAGAAATACGTGCAGCCCGCGGCCACCCGCCGCATCGCGGTGCTGAACAAGATCGACCTGATGTGGGATGACTTGAAAACCGCCGCTGAAATCGCGGTCGATGTCGAGCGCCAGCTCGAGCAGACGTCCACGTTGCTCGCGCTGCCGCGCACGCACGTGATGGCGATCTCCGCGCAAAAGGCGTTGCTGGCGCGGGTACGCGGCGACAATGCGCTGCTGACTAAAAGCGGCATCGAGCAGCTCGAATACCTGCTTGCTTCGGAGATCATTCCGGCCAAGCAGGAAATCATGCGCGCCGCCGTGCAGCGTGAAATCGGCAGCATGGTCGACGCGTCGCGGCTGGCGGTCGCCAGCCAGTTGAACGCCACCAAGGCCGAATTGCAGGAGCTCGCGGTGATGTCGGGCAAGAGCCGCGGCATGGCGCAGACGATGGTGGCGCGGCTCGAAGTCGACCGCAAAAATTATCACGCCACCGTGCAGACCTTCCGCGCGACGGTCAACACTGTTACCAATCAGGGTGCAACGCTATTAAAGCAGCTCGACGACGACCGCCTGGACGACATTCTGAATAAGGACCGCAAGTTCATCGAGGACGCATGGACGACGGCGGGGTTGTGGAAAAGTATGCAAATGCTGTTTCAGCATTTCACCGCGGTGTCGGCCAAGATACTCAATTTCTCCAACCAGATTAAGACCCTCGTCGACGCGACCTACCTGCATTTTCACGAGAAGTTCGGCTTCGCGCGGTTATCTCCGCCATCGCTCAACCTCGAGCGGCACACGTTGACGATGACCGGCATGCAGGAAACGGCGCGTTCTTTCTGCCATGACCCGGTCAACATGGCGAAATATAAGGACTTCGTGGTCAAGCGCTTTTACGAGAGCCTGGTCGCCGAAGCCCGCCAGATTTTCGAGATGACGCGCCTGGACGCGGAGACCTGGTTGAAGTCGGCCTTGAATCCGCTCAACCTGCAGATCAAGGAACACGAGAAAGTGCTCGCCAAGCGGATCGAGAACTTCAAGAAAATCCGCGACAACATCACCTCGGTCGAAGACCGCATCAAGCAGCTCGAAAAACTGCGGGTCGAGCTCGAGAGCCAGGCCCAGGTGCTGTCCGGCATCAAGTTGAGCCTCGATGGCGAGCGTACTGTGGCCAAAGTCGAGCCGGAACCGGCGCTGGAGGAAGTCGCTTAATCGCCCGCGCCGCGCGGTCCGGCGGCACTTAGAGCGAGGCTTCGATGCGTTCGCAGAGCGTTTTCAACACCTGAATGCGCGCTGAAGTACTTGTCGTTGGCTGGCACCAATATCCACGGCGCATCTCGATTGCTCGTGCGCTCGACCATGTCGCACACCGCCACTTCGTAATCGTCCCACCGCTTGCGGTTACGCCAGTCGTCGGGCGTGATCTTGAAGCTTTTGAACGGCGTCTTCTGGCGCTCGCGAAAGCGCCGCAGCTGCTCGGCCTTGGTGATCGTCAGCCAGAACTTGGTGACGACGCCGGAGGCCTCCACGATCTGCTCTTCGAAGTCGTTGATCTCGTGGTAGGCGCGCATCCAGTCCTGTTCCGAGCACAGCTTTTCGACGCGCTCGACCAGCACGCGGCCGTACCATGAACGGTCGAATATGGTTACGCGCCCGCGCTGCGGCAGCCGGCGCCAGAACCGCCACAGGTACGGTTGCGCGCGTTCTTCCTCGGTGGGCGCGGCCACCGGCACCACCCGGTACTGGCGCGCATCCAGCGCGCCGGTAATTCGCCGTATGCTGCCGCCCTTGCCGGCAGCGTCGGCGCCTTCGAACACGACGATGATCGATTTGCGGCGGAATTTCTTGTGCCGCGTCAGCAGGTTCAGTTCGCCCTGATATTTTTCGAGCTTGCGCTCGTACTCCTTGTGCGGCATGCGCTGGGAGTAATCGAGGCCGGACAGCACGGTGCGTTTATCGAGCGCGGATTCGGGCAGCGCCGCCGGCTGGCTAACCCGGGGCCTGGCGCCGGCCAGGCGCTTCTGCATGGCATCGAGCAAAGTGCGCCCGGCGGTCAGATAGCGGTAGTTCGGATCGGTGCCCTCGATTACGGTCCAGGGCGCGTGTGCGGCGCTCGTTTCGCGCAGCGCCGTTTCGGAAACCTTGCGGTAGCGGTCGTACGCCTTGAACTGCGCCCAATCGGTGTCGGTAACCCGCCAGCGCGTGTGCGGATTCGACTCGAGCGCCTGCAGTCGCTTTTTTTGCGCTTTCTTCGACAGGTGAAACCAGAATTTGAGTATCAGCGCGCCTTCGTCGGCGAGCATGCGCTCGAAGTGCACGATTTCTTCGAGCGCGAGCTCGAACTCGTTGTCGTCGAGCCTGCCGCGCACGCGATCCTGGATGGGCTGGCTATGCCACGCGCCGAACAGGATCCCGATGCGGCCTTTGCGGCGGCAGGGCGCGCCAGTAGCGCCACATGCGCGGCCGTTCGCGCTCTTCGTCCGACATCTCGCCGAACGCGTGGGTGACGATGTGCCGCGGGTCCATCCACTCGTTCAGAATATTCACCGTCTCGCCTTTGCCCGCGCCATCGACGCCGCCGATGACGATGATCACCGGGAAGTCCTTGTGCGCCAGCAGCTCGTACTGGGCCTTCAGCAGCGCTTCGCGCAGCTTCGGCTCGGCGCGGTCGTATTCGCGGTCGGTGATGCAGTGCCCCAGTTCGGCGGATTCAAACATGCCGCTCACATTAGCACGATATCGAACTGCTCCTGGCTATACTGCGTTTCAACCTGCAGTGACACGGGCTTGGCGATGAAATCCGACAGCATCGCGAGACTCTGCGATTCCTCGTCCAGAAACATGTCGATCACGGGCTGGGAAGCGAGGATGCGAAATTCGCGCGCATCGAACTGGCGTGCCTCGCGCAGGAGCTCGCGAAGTATCTGGTAACAGACGGTCTGCGCGGTTTTCAGCTCGCCGCGCCCTTCGCATACCGGGCAGGGTTCGCACAATACATGGGCGAGGCTCTCGCGCGTGCGCTTGCGCGTCATCTCGACTAAGCCCAGCTGCGTGAAGCCGTTGACCGTCATCCGCGTCCTATCCCGCGCGAGCGCCTTGCGAAACTCGTTCAACACAGCGTTGCGATGCTCTTCGGTGTCCATGTCGATGAAGTCGATGATGATGATGCCGCCGAGATTTCTCAGGCGCAGCTGGCGCGCGATCACCTGCGACGCCTCCAGGTTGGTTTTGAAGATCGTCTCGTCGAAGCTGCGGCCGCCGACGAAGCCGCCGGTGTTGACGTCGACGGTCGTCAACGCCTCGGTCTGGTCGATGATCAGATAACCGCCGGATTTGAGGTCGACGCGCCGGGCGAGCGCCTTTTCGATTTCGTCCTCGACGCTGTAGAGATCGAATATCGGCCGCTCGCCCGCGTAGTGCTCGAGCCGCGCTGCGACGTTCGGCATGAACTCGCGCGCGAACGCCTCGACTTTCTGAAACGTCTCGCGCGAATCGATGAGGATGCGCGCCGTTTCCTCATTCGCGAAATCGCGCAGCACGCGCTGGGAGAGGTTCAGGTCCTGATAGAGCAGCGCGGCGGGCGCGGCCGACTTCGCCTTCTCCTGAATGTCCTTCCACCACTTGGCGAGGTATTCGACGTCGGCAGCGAGCTCGCGGTCGCTCGCCGTTTCCGCCATCGTGCGCACGATGAAGCCGCCGGCGAAATCCGGCGGCATCATCTGCTGCAGCCGCGTGCGCAGATGCTCGCGCTCCGCCTCGTCTTCGATGCGCTGCGAGATGCCGATGCGCGACTCCTGCGGCAGATAGACGAGCAGGCGCCCCGCTATGCTGATCTGCGTGGATAATCGCGCGCCTTTGGTGCCGAGCGGATCCTTGACGACCTGGACCATCAGGTTCTGGCCCTCGGCGAGTAAGCGTTCGATGGGCCTGGCGTCGGCGCCGTCCTCGCGATGGCCCCAGATGTCGGCGACATGCAGGAATGCCGCGCGCGCGCCGCCGATGTCGATGAACGCGGATTGCATGCCGGGCAGCACGCGCACGACGCGCCCCATGCAGATGTTGCCGACCAGGCCGCGCGCGGACGAGCGTTCGACCTGCACTTCCTGTACGACACCCTGCTCGATTACCGCCACGCGCGTTTCCTGCGGCGTGACGTTAATCAGGATTTCCTCAGTCAAGCGGTCCCCAGTTCGAAGCGATGCCGAAACGCCATAATAATTCCGCGGTTGCAATCAGCGGCAGGCCCATGATGCCGGAATAACTGCCGGCCAGCCGGGTTATGAAAACCGCCGCCCCTCCCTGTATTGCATAGGCGCCCGCTTTGTCCAGCGGTTCGCCGCTCGCTGCGTAGGCGCGGATTTCCGCGTCGTCGAGATTGCGGAATTCTACCGTAGAGGCGGACAGCGCAGTCTCCATGCGGTCGCCGCGCGCGATCGCCACGGCGGTCAACACCTCGTGCGTATGCGCGGAGAGCCGGCGGAGCATTTGCCCCGCGTGCTCTGCGTCAGCCGGCTTGCCGAGGATTTCGCCGTCGAGCACGACGGTGGTGTCCGCCGCCAGCACCGGCAACGGCGCGAGCGCGCGGGACGCGATCTGCCGCCAGCCGAGCTCGGCTTTCGCGCGCGCCACGCGCATGACGTAGGCGGGCGCCGCCTCATCCGCATGCGGCGTTTCGTCGACGTCGGCGCCGTGCAATTCGTGGGTCAGCAATTCGTCGAACGCAACGCCGAGTTGCGCGAGCAGTTCGCGCCGGCGCGGGCTGCGCGAGGCGAGATAGATGACCGTCATAGGATTGAGGATAAAGGAATGAGCAAAAGCTCGTTTGGGATTGCTCGATCCTCAATCCTCACTCCTCAATCCTGCTTTTCACTCCCGATGATACGGATGCCCGGCCAGCAGCGACACGGCGCGATAAAGTTGCTCGGCGAGGATGACGCGGCACAAGCCGTGCGGCAGCGTGAGCGGCGACAGCGACCACAGCAAATGGGCTTGCGCCTGCAATGCGCGCGCGGTACCGTCGGCGCCGCCGATGACAAACGCGACGTCGCCGCCGTCCTGCTTCCAGCGTTCGAGCCGGCGCGCGAGTTCGGCCGTCGTCAGCGTCTTGCCGCGCTCGTCGAGCACCACCTTGAAGGCGCGCGCGGGCACCGCGGCGCCGATGCGCTGCGCCTCCAGGTCACGCCATTGCTCGATGGATTTCGGGCCGCTGCCGGTGCGCGCGGCCGGCTTGATTTCGGTCAGCTCGACGCGCACTTCGCGCGGCATGCGTTGCGCATATTCGGTGAAGCCAGCGGTGATCCATGCGGGCATCTTGTGCCCGACCGCCACTATGCGCAATTTCATCGGCGACGCAGCCTACGAGCGGGCGCCGCCGGCCGCGCGCCGCCTGGGCACGGGGGCCGCGTTACTCCATAGTTCCTCGAGATTGTAGTGCTGGCGGACCGCCGGCTGCATCACGTGCACCACCACCGCCCCCAGATCGACCAATACCCATTCTCCGGGATCCGTGCCTTCGACCCCATACACGGTGGCGCCGAGCGCCTTGACCTTGTCCTGAACATGATTGGCGAGCGCCTTGTTCTGCCGGGTCGAGTCCCCGCTCACCACGATCACCTTGTCGAAGAGCGCCGTCATGCGGCGCACGTCGAGTACCACAATGTCGCGCCCCTTGATGTCTTCGAGCGCATCCACGATGGTTTTAACCAGTCTATCGAGCCTCATTCACCTCCTGCGTAACATAAAGTCCGTTGCTTCGAATATAGTCGAGAACCGGATCGGGAAGCAAATAGCGCGGGCTCACGCCGCGCGCCAGCGAATCGCGGATCATCGACGCCGATATGTCGAGCGCCGCGATCGCCTGCGTCACGATGCCGCCGGCGGGCGACAGATGTATCGCGAACGGCTGGCGCATGAGCCGCGCCGAATATTCGCGCGCGAGCGGCTCGGGCATGCGTGCCGGCCACGACTCGGGCGGAAATCCGGGCCGGTGCGCGATGACGATGTGCGCGAGCGTAAATAATTCATGCCAGCGGTGCCACGTCGCAAGCTCGAGAAATGCGTCGGCGCCCAGGAGCAGACACAACGGCCGCACGGCGCCCAGCTCGCGCCGCACTTCGGTCAGCGTGTCGATCGTGTAGCCGGGGCCGCTGCGCCTCACCTCGCGGTCGTCGATCTTGAACAGCGGGTTGTCGCCGAGGGCTAAGCGCGCCATGTCCAGCCGCTGACCGGCGGTGACCTGCGGTACCGCGCGATGCGGCGGCGTGCCGCCGGGCATGAACCGCACTTCTTCGAGCCGGATCGACTCGGCGAGTTCCTGCGCCAATCGCAAATGGCCGAAGTGTATCGGGTCGAAAGTGCCGCCGAAAATGGCGACGGGCTTGATCGCCATGCGTCAATCGACCCTGTTGGGCGTGCAGCTCATGAAATTCGAGGATAAGCGTTGCGGGACGGCGCGGCTAGCCTTTAGAGCACTAATCGGCGGATGTCCGACAGCACGTTGCTCAAATAAGCGATGAAGCGCGCGCCCTGCGCGCCGTCGACTACGCGGTGATCGTACGACAGCGACAACGGCAGCATGAGCCGCGGCGCGAACTGCTTGCCGTCCCACACCGGCTTCATGACCGACTTGCCGACGCCGAGTATCGCGACTTCCGGCGCATTGATGATGGGCGTGAAGTAGGTGCCGCCGAGTCCGCCGAGGCTCGAAATCGAAAAGCAGCCGCCCTGCAGGTCGGCGGAATTGATTTTGCCGTCGCGCATGCGCGCGCTGATGACGCCGAGCTCGCGCGCGAGCTCGAGCAGGCCTTTTTTGTCCGCCTCTCGAATCACCGGCACGACTAATCCGAGCGGCGTATCAACTGCCACGCCAATATTGAAATACTGTTTCAGCACCAGATTCTCGCCGTCGGGCGACAGCGACGAATTGAAGTTCGGGTACTGCTTCAGGGACACGACTACGGCCTTGATCAGGAACGCGAGCAGCGTGAAGCGGATGCCTTCCTTTTTGGCGGCCTCCGCCTGCGACTTGCGGAATTCCTCGAGCTCGGTGATGTCGGCTTCGTCCTGCTGCGTCACGTGCGGAATCGCGACCCAGTTGCGATGCAGGTTGGCGCCCGACAATTTCTTGATGCGCGACAACGCCTGCATTTGCACGGGCCCGAACTTCGCAAAATCGACCTGCGGCATCGGCAGCAGGTTGAATCCGAGCCCGCCGCCGCCGGCGCCGCGCGGGCGCGCGAGTTCGCCCTTCACGTAAGCCTGCACGTCTTCGCGCAGGATGCGGCCTTTCGGCCCGCTGCCGGTGACTTTGGATAGATCGGCGCCGAGCTCGCGCGCGAAACGCCGCACCGACGGGCCCGCATGCACCGACTTCATTTTCGCTTCGTCGATCGGCTCGAGCGACGCCGTGGGACTCGTCGCTGCCGGCGCAGGCGATGGCGCGGCAGCAGCCGGCTGCGCTGCTGCGGCGCAGGCGGCGGGGACGGCGCCTGGGCGGGTTGTGCGGCTGCCGGCTGCGTCGCCGGGGCGGCGGCGGCGGGCGCGGCCGCGGACTCCGCCGCATCGAGCATCAACACGAGCGTGCCCTCGGAAACCTTGTCGCCGACCTTGACCTTGATTTCCTTGACGACGCCCGACTTCGGCGCCGGCACTTCCATCGTGGCCTTGTCCGACTCCAGCGCGATCAGCGGATCTTCCGCATTGACGCTGTCGCCCGGCTTGACCAGAATTTCGATGATCGGGATTTCCTTGAAATCGCCGATATCGGGGACTTTGACTTCGATAACGTTGCTCATACGCTCAGCTTAGGGGCTTGAGTTTCGACATAACGCGCCTGCGGCGCATTAGTCTGCACTGAAAACCCAACGGATTTTTGATCATACCGTAGTCGGATTGGGTTTTTCCGGATCAATCCCGTACTTCTTGATCGCCTCGGTGACTTTCTTGCGCGGCACGAGTTCCATGTCGGCGAGCGCCTTCATGGCGGCGACCGCGACATAGTTGCGATCCACTTCGAAAAACTGGCGCAGTTTTTCGCGCGTGTCCGAGCGGCCGAAACCATCGGCGCCGAGCGCGTGAAAATGATGCGTGGGCAGGAAGCTGCGCACCTGGTCGGCGAACATCTTCATGTAATCGGTCGACGCGATGACCGGCCCCTCGCGGTCCTTGAGACACGTTTCGACGTGGGAAACGCGCGGCGCCGCTTCGGGATGCAGCATGTTCCAGCGTTGCACGTCGAGGCCGTCGCGGCGCAATTCGTTGAAGCTCGTCACGCTCCAGATATCCGCCGCGATACCGAAATCCTTTTCGAGCAGGTCGGCGCCCGCGATGACTTCGCGCAATATCGTGCCGCTGCCGAGCAATTGGACTTTGGGCGCGTTCTTTTTGCTCTTCCCTTCGCGCAGCAGGTACATCCCTTTCAGGATGCCCTTCTCGACCCCTTCGGGCATTGCCGGATGCTCGTAGTTCTCGTTCATCACGGTGATGTAGTAATAGACGTCTTCCTGCTCCTGGTACATGCGGCGCAGGCCGTCCTGGATAATGACCGCGAGCTCGTACGCGAACGTCGGATCGTAGGCGACGCAGTTCGGTATCGTCGCCGCCAGCAGGTGGCTGTGGCCGTCTTCGTGCTGCAGCCCTTCGCCGTTCAGCGTCGTGCGGCCGGCGGTGCCGCCGAGCAGGAAGCCGCGCGCGCGCATGTCGCCCGCTGCCCACGCGAGATCGCCGACGCGCTGGAAGCCGAACATCGAATAGTAGATGTAGAACGGGATCATCGAAATGCCGTGCGTGCTGTATGACGTCGCCGCCGCGATCCATGACGACATCGCGCCCGGCTCGTTGATGCCTTCCTGCAGGACCTGGCCCTTCTGGTCTTCCTTGTAGAACATCAGCTGGTCGGCATCCTGCGGCGTGTAGAGCTGGCCGACGTGAGAATAGATCCCGAGCTGGCGGAACATGCCCTCCATGCCGAACGTGCGCGACTCGTCGGGCACGATAGGCACCACGAACTTGCCGATCTTCTTGTCGCGCACCAGCATCGTCAGTATCCGCACGAACGCCATCGTCGTGGATAGCTCGCGTCCCGCGCCGCTCGCTTTGAGCAAGGTCTCGAACGCCGACAGCGGCGGAATTTCGAGCGGCTCCGCTTTGCGCCGGCGCGCCGGCTGATAACCGCCGAGCGCCTGCCGTCTTTCGTGCATGTACTTCATTTCGGGCGAGCCTTCGGGAAACTTGACGTACGGCGCTTCCTCGAGCTTGTCGTCCGGCACCGGAATCGCGAAGCGGTCGCGAAACGCCTTGATCGACGAGGTCCCCATTTTTTTCTGCTGGTGCGTGATGTTCTGCGATTCGCCGGATTCGCCCATGCCGTAGCCCTTGATCGTCTTGGCGAGGATCACGGTCGGCTGGCCGGTGTGTTTCATCGCTGCCGCATATGCCGCGTATACCTTGTGCGGGTCGTGGCCGCCGCGGTTCAGGCGCCAGATGTCGTCGTCCGTCATCGTCGAAACCATCTCCAGCAGTTCCGGATACTTGCCGAAGAAATGCTTGCGCACGTACGCGCCATCCTTGGATTTGAATGTCTGGTACTCGCCGTCGACGCACTCGGCCATGCGCTTCAACAATATGCCTTTGGTATCGCGCATGAACAGCGGCTCCCAGTAGCCGCCCCAGATCACCTTGATCACATTCCAGCCGGCGCCGCGGAAATCGCTTTCGAGTTCCTGGATGATCTTGCCGTTGCCGCGCACCGGCCCGTCGAGCCGCTGCAGATTGCAGTTGATGACGAAAATCAGGTTGTCGAGCTTCTCGCGGCCAGCCAGCGAAATCGCGCCGAGCGACTCAGGCTCGTCCATTTCGCCGTCGCCCATGAACGCCCATGTCTTGCGGCCCTGCGCTTCGAGAAAACCGCGATCCTTGAGATAGCGCATGAACCGCGCCTGATAGATAGCCATCAACGGGCCGAGACCCATCGACACCGTCGGAAACTGCCAGAAATCGGGCATCAGCCACGGGTGCGGATAGGACGAGAGCCCTTTGCCGTCGACTTCCTGGCGGAAGTTGTCCATCTGTTCATTGGTAAGCCGGCCCAGCATAAAGGCGCGCGCATAGACGCCGGGCGCTGAATGCCCCTGCACGAAGACGAGATCGCCGCCGAACGTGTCGGTCTGCGCGCGCCAGAAATGATTGAAGCCGACGTCGTAGAGCGTGGCGGCCGACGCGAAGCTCGCGATATGGCCGCCGACATTCGGTGTGCTTGTTCGCGCGGATAACCATCGCCATCGCGTTCCAGCGCACGTACGAGCGGATGCGGTGTTCGATTTCTGCGTCGCCGGGACTGTGCTCTTCGAGCTGCGGCGGAATGGTGTTGATGTACGCGGTGTTCGCGCTGAACGGAATATAGGCGCCGCTGCGGCGCGCTTTGTCGACGAGTTGCTCGAGCAGAAAGTGGGCCCGGTGCGCGCCTTCGTGTTTCAAGACGCCGTCGAGCGCTTCAAGCCACTCCTGGGTTTCTTGCGGATCGGTATCAGGGATGTCCTGCATATCCATGGCTTCACCTTCGTGGGGTTTGCAGCGTCCGGTCGGGATGCATCGGGTGGATTCCGGTACTCGTGGCACCGGTTTTAGGGTCAATTATATCATCGTAAGTAAGCCGTCCCGGTGCGGGTAATCGAGTCCGTCGCAGCATTTTTCGGTCGCCGGCTCGCCATTGGATAAAAACCGCGCTGCGAGGACGGGCATCGCTGCCGGCCAGCGCTTCCGAGGGCGCCGAATCACTTTTTTGGTGCGCGGCCCAGCAGGTAAAACTCGTCGTTCGGGCGCATGTTGATCAGATTCGCCATGCGGTTCGACAGCGCGAACAGCGCGGCGATGGCACCGATGTCCCAGATGTCCTCGTCGGAAAATCCGTGCGCCCGCAGCGGCGGGAAATCCGCATCCTGGATCTCGTGCGAGTGCAGCGCGACCTTGAGCGCGAAATCGAGCATCACTTTCTGATGCGGCTCGAGATCAGCCTTGCGGTAATTGACCGCGATCTGGTCGGCGATCAGCGGGTTCTTCGCATAGACGCGCAAAATCGCGCCGTGCGCAATCACGCAGTAATGGCACTGGTTCGCGGCGCTCGTCGCCACGATGATCATCTCGCGCTCGGCCTTGGTCAGCCCGCCCTCTTTCAGCAGCAGCGCGTCGTGGTACGCGAAAAACGCGCGAAACTCGTCGGGCCGGTGCGCGAGCGTGATGAACACGTTGGGCACAAACCCGGCTTTTTCCTGCACCTGCTCGATGCGCTCGCGCATATCCGCCGGCAGGTCCGCGAGGTTCGGCACCGGGTAGCGGCTGATGGACGGCGCGCTCATGTTAGCTATCAGCTGTCAGCTGCCTTCGAATTTGGGCGCGCGCTTGGCCAGGAACGCAGTCATGCCTTCCTTGCGGTCCGCGGTGCCGAATGCAAATGCGAACAGCGTGGTTTCGAGCACGCACCCGTTGGCGAGATCGAGGTCGAGCCCGCGCTGCACTGCTTGCTTGGCGACGCGCACCGCCACGGGCGCTTTTGCCGCGATCATGCGCGCCATCTCCAGCCCTTTTTCCATCAGCTGGGCATCGGCAACCACTTCGTTGACGAGCCCGATGCGCAGCGCTTCCGGCGGCTTGACCTGGCGGCCCGTGGTAACGAGCTCGAGCGCGCGCGCGCGGCCGATCAAGCGCGCGAGTCGCTGCGTGCCGCCGAAGCCCGGCGGGATGCCGAGGTTGACTTCCGGCTGGCCGAACACCGCGCGCTCCGCCGCGATGATCCAATCGCAGCTCATGGCGAGTTCGCAGCCGCCGCCGAGCGCGTAACCGTTGACCAGCGCGATCACCGGGATCGGCAACGCTTCGATCGCCTGCATCACGCGCTGGCCCTTCTCCGAAAACGCCTGCGCCTCGAGCGCGCTCATCGCCTGCATCGCTGCAATATCGGCGCCCGCGATGAATGCCTTGTCGCCGCCGCCCGTAATCAACAGCACGCGCGCCGCTTTGTCGTCCGCGACCTGCGCCAGCGCCTGCATGAGTTCGCCGAGCGTTTCCGCGTTGAGCGCATTGAGCGCCTTGGGCCGGTTGACGGTCAACACGGCAACCTGGCCGCCTTCCGCCGATTCGAGCGACAAATTTTGATAGGTCATGGGTGTCGTGTCGTGAGCGGACGCCATTACCTGGCGGTCATGCGGATCGCGCCGTCGAGGCGGATTACTTCGGCGTTGAGCATGGGGTTCTCCACGATGAACGCCACGAGCCGCGCATATTCCTCCGGTTGGCCCAGGCGCGACGGAAACGGCACCTGCGCGCCGAGCGACGCGCGAATTTCCTCGCTCATGCCCTGCAGCATCGGCGTGTCGAAGATGCCGGGCGCGATCGTGTTCACCCGTATGCCGAGCTTGGCGAGCTCGCGCGCGATCGGCAGCGCCATCGCGACGATGCCGCCTTTGGATGCGCTGTACGCGGCCTGCCCGACCTGACCTTCGAAAGCTGCGACCGACGCGGTGTTGATGATCACGCCGCGCTCGCCATCGGCGTTCGGCGTATTTTTGGCCATCGCGTTGGCTGCCAGCCGCAGCGCGTTGAAGGTGCCGATCAGGTTAATGTTGATCACGCGGCTGAACGTCTCCAGCTTGTGCGGGCCGTTCTTGCCGACCACGCGCTCGCCGGGTGCGACGCCCGCGCAATTGACGAGCCCGTGCAAGGCGCCGAAAGCGGCGACGGCGGCATCGACCGCCTGCTGCACCTGCGTTTCGTTGGTCACATCGGCGACCGCGAATTTCGCGCCGCCGCCGAGACTTGCCGCGAATTTTTCGCCCGCGTCGCGATTGAGATCGGCGAGCATTACCTTGGCGCCCGCGCCAGACAATTGGCGCGCGGCCGCCGCACCCAGGCCCGAAGCGCCGCCGGGAATCAGAAATACGCTGTCTTTTATCTGCATGAATGAATGATGTGAGGGAGAGGTGAGCCAGCGCGGACCTGCGTCGCCGTGTCCATCATGTTAGTCGTACTTCCTGACGTCGTCGATGACTTTGCCGTCGTTGGGCAACGCGCCCGCGGCGTCAAATGCGACGTCTCCGCGCAGGTTGCAGACGTCGCGCAGCGTGACCGCAATGGCGGCGGCGAGCGCTGGATTGCCGGCGCCGGCGATTTCGCAATGCAGCGTCATGCAGTCGGCTTTTTTCGCGTCGTGCCCGATCACGAGCCGGTACTTGCGGATTTCCGGGTGGCGCCGCGCAACATCGGCGATCTGCGACGGCTTGACGAACATGCCTTTGACTTTCGCCGTCTGGTCGGCACGGCCGAGCCAGCCCTTGATGCGCATATTGGTGCGGCCGCAGGGGCTCGGTCCTGCGAGCGTCGCGGACAGGTCGCCGGTCGCGAAGCGGATCAGCGGATATTCGGGCGTCAGCGTCGTCACCACGACTTCGCCGACTTCGCCCGCGGCGACCGGCTCGCCGGTGCCCGGCCGCACGAGCTCGACGATGACGCCCTCGTCGACGATCATGCCTTCCTGTGCGGCGGACTCGGTACGCGACCAGTCCGAGATCGGCGATGGCATAGCATTGCAGCGTGGCCACGCCGCGCGCGTTGAGCCATGCACGAAGCGTCGCCGGCAGCGCCTCAGCCGACACCAGCGCCTTCTTCAAACTCGCGACATCGGCGCCGAGCTCGTCGCCTTTTTCGAGGATGATGCGCAGGAACGACGGCGTGCCGATGTAGCACGCCGGCTTCAACGCTGCGATCGCGGCGACCTGCATCTCGGTCTGTCCAGTGCCGCCTGGAAACACCGGGCAGCCGAGCGCGTGCGCGCCCATGTCGGCCATGAAGCCGGCCGGCGTAAAGTGGTAGGAGAACGTGTTGTGCACGAGCTCGCCGGCGCGAAAGCCCGCCGCATGCATCGCGCGCGCGAGCCGCCAGTAATCGGCGCGTCTGCCTTCGGGATCGAACATCGGTCCGGGCGACATGTACACGCGGCCGAGCGCCGCCGGCGGCAGCGCCGTCATGCCCGCAAACGGGAGTGCAGCTTTTTGCAGCTCGATCAGATCGGATTTGCGCGTTACGGGCAGCGCGGCGAGCGCGCCGCGATCCTTGATGTCCGCGGGAGTCACGCCCTTGAGCACGCCGGCGAAATATGCCGACTGCGCCTGCGCGTGCGCGATCTGCGCGCGCAGCGCGGCGAACTGCTCGGTTTCGCGCTGCGCGGCGTCGCGTGTTTCCAGGCTGTCGAAGAACGCTGTCATTTAATCCAGCACCGCCGGCAACGCCCGGGAACCGCCCGCGACCACTGCATGCTTCGCCATCGACACGTGAAGCGATGCTGTTCAAGCCAGCCAGCGCTTGCGCCGGCGATAGTGTTTCGCGTCGCGGTAATTCTTGCGCGCGCCCGAGCTCATGCCGAGATAGAACTCTTTCACGTCTTCGTTGCTCGCGAGCTCCGCGGCGCTGCCGTCCATCACCACGCGGCCGGTCTCGAGGATGTAGCCGTAATCGGCAAACCGGAGCGCGACATGGGTGTTCTGCTCGGCAAGCAGGAAACTTACGCCTTCCTTCTGGTTCAGATCGCGCACGATGGCGAAAATTTCCTCGACGATCTGCGGTGCCAGGCCCATCGACGGCTCATCGAGCAGGATCATCGACGGCCGCGCCATCAGCGCGCGGCCGATGGCCGTCATCTGCTGCTCGCCACCCGACGTGTAACCGGCCTGGCTCGTGCGCCGGTGTTTGAGCCGCGGAAAATAGGCATAGACCTTTTCGAGATCGGCGCCGATGTCGCCGCGGCGGCTGCGCGTGAACGCGCCCGTCAGCAGGTTCTCCTCGACGGTCAGGTGCGCGAAGCAATGCCGCCCTTCCATCACCTGCACGACGCCGCGCTTGACGAGTTCCGACGGATTCAGGCGGTCGATGCGCTGGCCGCGAAATTCGATCGAGCCCTTGGTCACGTCGCCGCGCTCGGCACGCAGCAGATTGGAAATAGATTTCAAGGTCGTCGATTTGCCCGCGCCGTTGGCGCCGAGCAGCGCCACTATCTTGCCTTCCTGCACTTCGAGCGACACGCCTTTCAACACGAGGATCACGTGATCGTAAATGACCTCGACATTGTTGACCGCGAGCAATGCTCGCGCGGGAACCGGTTGCGGAATGGCGGACATTGTTAAATCGGGGAGGGGCGAGGCGCGAAATGCGCCTCCTTACCCCTCGACGGCAACCGTCAGCTTACTTTCGAGCAATCGCGCGGCACGATGTTTTTCTCTTTGGCGTACTTCTTGGCCGCCTCTTCGACCATAGGCCGCAGCAATTTATTGTTGCCCTCGATCCAGTCGGACACATAGACCCACTTCGTGCCGTCCCACTGGTGGATGCGCGCCATGCGCGCGCCTTCATGATCGTTGCACGAAAGTTTCAACGGCTGCATGAGGCCACCGAAGCCGAGCTGGCGCAACCGCGCCTGATCGAGGTTCAGGTTCTCGATGCCCCAGCGCACCTGCTCGCCCGTGAGCGGCTTCTTGCCGTACTTCGCCTGGGCGGTGCGAATCGCCTCGACCGTCACCATCGCGTTGATCATGCCGCGGTTATAAAGCACCGTGCCGACGTTGTTCGGGATCCCGCCGGTGCCTTTGCCCTTGTCGTAGACGTTCTTGATGATGTCGGCGTGCACCGAGGTCTGACCGGACGAGTGTTGCAGCGCGGCGGCGTTGTAGCCTGTCGCTCCAGCTTCCGCCGGCAGCACATCGGGTTCGGCACCCGACCACCAGACGCCGTACATCTGGTCGCGCGGATAATTGACCGCCACCGCTTCCTTGATCGCGGTCGAGTTCATGATGCCCCAGCCCCACAGCAGCACGTAGTCGGGACGGTCCTGGCGGATCTGCAGCCACGCCGCTTTCTGCTCGACGCCCGGATGGGTGACCGGAATCGACTTGAAATCGAAATTCCACTGCTTGGCGAGCACGCTCAAGAGCGGGATCGGCTCCTTGCCGTATGGCGAGTCGTGGTAGACCAGCGTGACTTTCTTGCCTTTCAACTTCTCGTAGCCGCCCAACTTGTTGGCGATCTGATGCATGATCACGTCCGCCGCGGTCCAGTAGGTGCCAAGCAGCGGGAAATTCCAGGTGAATACGCTGCCGTCGGCCGATTCCGAGCGTCCATAGCCCATGGTGATGATCGGAATCTTGTCGCCGGGCGCCTTCTCGGTCAGCGCGAACGTGATGCCGGTCGACAGCGGATTGAAGGCCGCGGCGCCGGTCGGGCCCTTGCCCTTCAGACGCTCGTAACACTCGACGCCGCGATCGGTCGCATAGCCGGTTTCGCATTCTTCGTAGGTAATTTTGACGCCGTTAATGCCTTTGTCGCGTTCGTTGACCAGATTCAGGTAATCGACAAAGCCGTTTGCCCACGGGATGCCGTTCGGCGCATAAGCGCCGCTGCGATAGACCAGCACCGGGATGAACTGCTCGTTCGCCTGTGCGTAGACCGGCGTCGCGCCGGCCAGCGCGCCGGCAGCGAACGCCGCCGTCAGTAGCCGTTGCCATATGCTGAAGCTGCCCATCATCACTGCCTCCTTTGGTGGTCTCCGGGCCGGTCTGTCGCCGGTCCGTTCAACTATGCGCCGATACGCGCTTGCCTGCTCGAATATCGGGGAAAACCAGTGTATTGACTGAAACCGCCCGGCGCAAGCGCCAGGCTCAGTGCGGGAACGGCCACAGGCGCAGTTTTTCCTTCGCGACGCTCCACAACCGCGCCAGGCCCAGCGGCTCGACGATCAGGAAAAACACGATCAGGGCGCCGAATATCATCGATTCCAGGTGCGAAATCAGCGCGGTCGACCAGTGCAGCCCCAGCCACGCGGGGAACTGGTTCAGCAACAGCGGCAGCAGCGTGATGAACGCCGCGCCCAGGAAGCTGCCGAGGATGGAGCCCAGCCCCCCGATAATGACCATGAACAGCAGGCTGAACGAGCGGTTGACGTCGAATGCGAGCGGCTCCCACGAGCCCAGGTGGACGAATGCCCACAGGGCGCCCGCGACGCCGATGAAGAACGAGCTGATCGCGAACGCCGAGAGCTTCGCGTACAGCGGGCGGATACCGATGATCTCGGCGGCGACGTCCATGTCGCGAATCGCCATCCACGAGCGGCCGAGGCGTCCGCGCACGAGATTGCGCGCGAGCAGCGCAAACGCCGTCGCGAACGCGAGACACAGCAGGTATTTGCGCACCGGCGTGTCGAACGTGAAGTCGAACAGCGTGATCGCCGGCGCGTTGAGCGAGCCCGACGGCGTGTAGTTCGTAAACCACGCGATGCGGCTGAACACCCAGTCGATAAAAAACTGCGCGGCGAGCGTGGCGACCGCGAGATAAAAGCCTTTGATGCGCAGGCTGGGTATGCCGAACAGGACGCCGACCAGCGTCGCGATGCCGCCCGCGAGCAGAAACGCCACCAGCGGATTCAGCCCCGGCACGCGCAGCGCGAGGTTGTAGGCGGCGTACGCGCCCACCGCCATGAAGCCGCCGGTGCCGAGCGAAATCTGGCCGCAGTAGCCGACCAGCAGGTTAAGGCCCAAAGCGGCCAGCGACAGGATCAGAAACGGAATCAGGATCGCGCTGAACCAGTACGGATTGGCGAGATACGGCACGCCGATGAAGGCGAACAGCACGACCGCCCACACGAAATAGCGGTCCTGGCGGATCGGGAACACCACCTGATCCGCCGCATAGCTGTTTTTGAACTCACCGACTTCGCGATAGAACATGGCGTTAGACCGCGAACATGAAGGATCAGACGCGATCAATGAGCTTCTCCCCGAACAGTCCCTCCGGCCGCACCAGCAGAAACGCGAGTGCCACGGTGTACGCAAACCAGTTTTCGATGCCGCCGCCGATCACCGGGCCGAGATAGACCTCGGACAATTTTTCGCCGACGCCGATGATGAGACCGCCGACGATCGCCCCGGGCACCGAAGTGAAACCGCCGAGGATCACGACTGGCAGCGCCTTCAACGCGATCAGCGACAGCGAGAACTGCACGCCCAGGCGCGAGCCCCAGATGACGCCGGCGACGAGCGCGACGAGTCCGGCGACCGTCCACACGATCAGCCAGATCTGGTTGAGCGGGATGCCGATCGACTGCGCGGCCTGGTGATCGTCGGCAACCGCGCGCAGCGCGCGCCCGATGCGCGTCTTCTGGAAAAAAATCGCGAGCACGATGACGAGCGCGCCCGACACCACCGTCGCGAACAAATCGTCGCTGCCGACCAGGATGCCCCCTTTGAACACGTTTTCCAGGATGATGACCGGCTGCTTGGGAATCCCGAGATCGAGCTTGTAGATGTCGCTGCCCCACAGGATCTGGCCGAACCCTTCGAGGAAGAACGTGATGCCCAGCGTCGCCATGAAGAGCGAGATGCCCGGCTGGTTGACGAGCGGGCGCAGCACCAGCCGCTCGATCGCGTACGCGAGCGCCAGCATGATCACGCACGTGACCAGGAGTGCCAGCGGCAGCGGCATTTTCTCCATCAGCCGCACGAGCGACAAGGCCGCGAACAGCACCATCGCGCCCTGCGCGAAATTGAATACGCCCGACGCCTTGAAAATCAACACGAGGCCCAGCGCGACCAGCGAATAGAGCACTCCGGCCATCAGGCCGCCCAACAACACTTCGAGGAAAAATCCCATCGCGGCCTAGTGCTGCACGCCGAGGTAGGCGTCGATGACCGCCTGGTTGGTGCGGACTTCGTCGGGCGTGCCGTCGCCGATCTTGCGCCCGTAGTCGAGCACCACGACGCGGTCCGACAAATCCATCACGACACCCATGTCGTGCTCGATCAGCACGATCGTGGTGCCGAACTCGTCGTTGACGTCGAGGATGAAGCGGCACATGTCCTCTTTCTCCTCGACGTTCATGCCCGCCATCGGCTCGTCGAGCAGCAGGAGCTCGGGCTCGGCGGCCAGCGCGCGCGCAAGCTCGACTCTTTTTTGCATGCCGTAGGGCAGGCGCCCGACCGGCGTCTTGCGGATCGCCTCGATCTGCAGGAAATCGATGATCTGCTCGACGACCCGGCGGTGCACGATCTCCTCGTTGCGCGCGGGCCCGAACCACACCGCCTGCGCGAAAAACCCCGCGTGCATTTTCAGGTTGCGCCCGGTCATGATGTTGTCGAGCACCGTCATGCCTTTGAAGAGCGCGATATTCTGGAACGTGCGCGCGATGCCCTGGCGCGCGGCTTCGTGCGGCCGCATTTGCCGGCGCGTGACACCTTTGAACGTGACGCTGCCCTGCTGCGGATGGTAGACGCCGTTGATCACGTTCAGCATCGAGCTTTTGCCGGCGCCGTTGGGGCCGATGATCGCGCGAATCTCGTGCGCGCGCACGTCGAAGCTCACCTCCGCCAACGCTCTTACGCCGCCGAACGCGAGAGAAATGTTGTCGATCGCGAGCACGACTTCCCCGACATTGCGCGGTGCGCCCATGCGGATGCGGCCTTAGCCGGCCGCCTTCACTTGCTCGGGAGCAAACGTGCGCGCCGGGCGTATCTGCACGTCGGCGCGCACGATGCCGCTGCGGCCATCCTCGAAACGGACCTGGGTTTCGACGTGGCATTCGCTGCGGCTCGAGTACAGCGCGTCGATCAGGATCGCGTACTTGTCGGCGATGAAACCGCGGCGCACTTTGCGCGTGCGCGTGAGCTCGTCGTCGTCGGGATCGAGCTCCTTGTGCAAAACCAGGAAGCGATGAATCTGCGAACCGGCGAGCGCCTCTTCGCCCGCGAGTTCCGCGTTGACCTGCTCGACGCATTCGCGGATCAGCTCGTACACCTGCGGCTTGGCCGCCAGGTCCGTATAGCCCGAATAAGCGATCGCGCGCCGCTCGGCCCAGTTGCCGACCGAGCCCATGTCGATGTTGATGAACGCGCCGACCGTGTCGCGCCCGTTGCCGAACGCGACCGCCTCCTTGATGTGCGGAAAAAACTTGAGCTTGTTCTCGATGTAGTTGGGCGCGAACATCGCGCCGCCGGTGAGCTTGCCGACGTCCTTGGCGCGGTCGATGATCTTGAGCTGCCCGCGCTCGTCGAAAAAACCGGCGTCGCCGGTGTGAAAGTAGCCGTCGGCATCGATCGATTCCGCGGTCGCCGCCGGCTGCTTGTAATACTCCTTCAGCAGCATCGCGCCGCGCACGAGCACTTCGCCGTTGTCCGCGATGCGCACTTCGACGCCGGGCGCGGGCTTGCCGACGGTGTCGAAGCTCACTTCGCCGTCGGGCTGCAGGCAGACGTACGCGCAGGTTTCGGTCGAGCCGTACAACTGCTTGAGATTGACGCCGATCGAGCGGTAGAAGCGGAACAGATCGGGGCCGATCGCGGCCCCCGCCGTGTAGGCGACGCGGATGCGGCTCATGCCGAGCACGTTGCGCAGCGGGCCGTAGATCAAAAGATTACCGATCGCGTAGAGCAGCCGGTCGAGCAGCGCGACCGGCTTGCCGTCGAGCACTTCGGCGCCGCACCGGCGCGCGACACCGGTGAAATACGCGAACAGCGCGCGCTTGACGGCGCTCGCGTCCTCCATGCGGATCATGACGGTCGTCAGCAGGTTCTCGAACACGCGCGGCGGCGCGAAATAGTACGTGGGCCCGATTTCCTTGAGATCGGTCATCACCGTCTCGCCCGATTCGGGGCAGTTGATCGTGAAGCCCGCGACCAGCCATTGCGCATACGAGAACAGGTGATCGCCGACCCACGCCATCGGCAGGTACGACAGCATGCTGTCGTCAGGGCCGAGCCGGTCGAAGCCGACGCCGCCCTGCGCCGACACGATGAACGCGTGGTGGGTCTGGCACACGCCTTTGGGCTTGCCCGTCGTGCCCGACGTATAGAGCATGATGCCGACGTCGGACGCACTACCCTGCGCGATTTGCTGCGCGTAATAATCCGGCTGTGCCGCATCGAACGCGCGGCCCTGCTCCGTCAGCGCGTCGTAGCTTTGCAACTGCGGCTGGTGATAATGGCGCATCCCGCGTGGGTCGTCATAGACGATGTGCTCGAGCAGCGGACAGCGCGGCAGGATTTCCAAGAGCTTGTCGACCTGCTCCTGGTCTTCGACGATGGCGAAACGCGCGGCCGCGTCCTCGAACACGTAAACCATTTCGCTCGCAATGGCGTCCTGGTAGAGCGGCACCGGCACGCCGCCCAGCGCCTGCGCGGCGGCCATCGCCCAATACAGGCGCGGCCGGTTGTCGCCGATGATCGCGAGCGTGTCGCCGCGCTTGAAGCCGCGCGCCGCGAGTCCGCACGCGAGCATCCGGACCTCGGCGGCGACCTCGTCCCACGTCCAGGTCTGCCAGATGCCGAGGTCTTTTTCGCGCATGGCCGGCCGCCCGCGCAACCGCTCGGCATTCGCGAGCAGCAGGCGCGGAAACGTATCGGGTCGGGCCTGGTTATCCGGCATCGCCGGCTCCTCCGGTTCTCTGGTCGAATCTTAGGGGTATCGCTCGAACGCAGCAAGGCTCGACTGCAATTACATGTTGCGCCGGTATTGCCCGCCGACTTCGAACAATGCCTGCGTGATCTGGCCCAGCGAGCAGGTGCGCACCGCGTTCATGAGTTCCGCGAACACGTTGCCGTTCGCCATCGCGACCGCCTGCAGGCGCTGCAACGCCGCGGGCGCCGCATCCTGGTGGCGCGCCTGAAAATCGCGCAGCCGCTTAAGCTGGCTCTGCTTTTCGGCTTCCGTCGAGCGCGCGAGCTCGATCGTGTTGCCGGCGTCGACCGCCTGGGGATTGCGGAACGTGTTGACGCCCACGATGGGCAGCGTGCCGTCGTGCTTCATGGTTTCGTAATGCAGCGACTCTTCCTGGATGCGGCCGCGCTGATAGCCGGTCTCCATCGCGCCTAATACGCCGCCGCGGGCCGCGAGGCGCTCGAATTCGGCGAGCACCGCGGCTTCCACGAGGTCGGTCAGCTCCTCGATGACGAACGAGCCCTGGTTGGGGTTCTGGTTTTTGGCGAGCCCCCATTCGCGGTTGATGATCAGCTGGATCGCCATCGCGCGCCGCACGGACTCTTCGGACGGCGTCGTGATCGCCTCGTCGTACGCGTTGGTGTGCTGGCTGTTGCAGTTGTCGTAGACGCCGATCAGCGCCTGCAGCGTGGTGCGGATGTCGTTGAAGTCGATCTCCTGCGCGTGCAGCGAGCGTCCCGACGTCTGCGTGTGATACTTGAGCTTCTGGCTGCGCTCGGAAGCGCCATACAGGTCGCGCATCGCGACCGCCCAGATCCGGCGCGCGACCCGGCCGATCACCGAATACTCGGGATCCATGCCGTTCGAAAAGAAGAACGACAGGTTGGGCGCGAAATCGTCGACCTGCATGCCGCGCGCGAGATACGCCTCGACGTACGTGAAGCCGTTGGCGAGCGTGAAGGCGAGCTGCGAAAGCGGGTTCGCGCCGGCTTCCGCGATGTGATAGCCGGAGATCGACACCGAATAGAAATTGCGCACTTCCTCGCGCGCGAAATATTCGGCGATGTCGGCCATCACCTTGAGCGAGAACTCGGTCGAGAAGAGGCAGGTGTTCTGGCCCTGGTCCTCTTTCAGGATGTCGGCCTGCACGGTGCCGCGCACGGTTTGCAGGGTGCGCGCGCGGACCTGCGCGGCTTCGGCCGCGTCCGGCGCGCGGCCGTGTTCCTGTTCGAAGGCCGCGAGCTGCTGGTCGATAGCGGTATTCAGAAACATCGCGAGTATCGTCGGCGCGGGACCGTTGATCGTCATCGACACCGACGTGTCGGGCGCGATGAGGTCGAACCCGCCGTACAGCACTTTCATGTCATCGAGCGTCGCGATCGAGACGCCGGAGTTGCCGACTTTGCCGTAAATGTCCGGCCGCTCGTGCGGGTCGCAGCCGTACAGCGTGACCGAATCGAACGCCGTCGACAGCCGCGTGGCTTCGGCGTGCGCGGACAGCATTTTGAACCGCCGGTTGGTGCGGAACGCGTCGCCCTCGCCCGCGAACATGCGCGTCACGTCTTCGTTCTCGCGCTTGAACTGGAACACGCCGCCGGTAAATGGAAAATGGCCGGGCAGGTTTTCGCGCCAGAGCCAGGCTAGAAGCTCGCCGTGATCGGCGAATTTCGGCAGCGCGATTTTCGGCACCGGCGTGCCGGACAGGCTCTTGACCGTGAGCCGGGTGCGGATCTCGCTGTCGCGCACCTGCGTGATGTGCTCGTCGCCGGAGTATGCGGCCCGCACGCCCGGCCAGCGGTCGAGCAGCTCCCGGCTGCGCGCGTCGAGCGCGCGCTCGCGTTCGGCGATCAGCGCGTCGAGGTCTGCTGTAAGTTCGTCATGGGTCCTGGTTCCCGGCGTGCGCCGGGATGACGGAGACTCGCGCAACATCCGCTGCGTCTCCATCAGCTGTTGGCGCTCGCGCGCAACGCGCACCTGCTCGCGCCCACGCTCGTGATAGGCGCGCACCGCGTCGGCGATTTCAGCGAGATATCGCGCACGCGCTGGCGGGACGATCGAAATGTTGCCGGTCGATGCGCGCACGGCAACCGGCGCGAGCTTCCCCGGTTCGAGCGCCAGCCCGGCTGCGGCGAGCTCAGGCTTCAACGCCTGATACAGCGCGGTCACGCCGTCGTCGTTGAAGCGCGCGGCGATCGTGCCGAACACCGGCATGTCGGCCGGCGGTTTGCCGAACGCCGCGCGGTTGCGCTGCACCTGCTTCGCCACGTCGCGCTGCGCATCTTCGCCGCCTTTGCGATCGAACTTGTTGATCGCGACAAAGTCGGCGAAATCGAGCATGTCGATTTTCTCGAGCTGGCTCGCCGCGCCGTACTCGGGCGTCATCACGTACACCGATAAATCGACCAGCGGCACGATGCCGGCGTCGCCCTGGCCGATGCCGGACGTTTCGACCACGATCAGCTCGAAGCCGGCCAGCTTGCAGGCGGCGATGGTGTCCGGCACGCTGGCCGCGATTTCGCTGCCGGCGGCGCGCGTCGCGAGCGAGCGCATGTAAATGTTCGGGCTGTCGATCGCGTTCATGCGGATGCGGTCGCCGAGCAGCGCGCCGCCGCTTTTGCGGCGCGACGGATCGACCGCGATCAGCGCGATTTTGAGGCGGTCGTCCTGATCCAGCCGGAGTCGCCGCACGAGCTCGTCGGTCAGCGACGACTTGCCCGAGCCGCCGGTGCCGGTAATGCCGAGCACCGGCACGCCGGCGACGGTGCGCGCGCGTTCGGCGAGCTGCCGCCGTACCGATGCATCGAGCGTGCCGTTATCCAGCGCGGTGATCAGCGCGGCGAGCGCGCGCCGGTCGCCGCGCGCGACAGATTCGAGGTCCGGCGCGCGCACCGCCGCCGGGTCGAAATCGCACGCCGCGAGCATGTCGTCGATCATGCCCTGCAAACCGAGTTTTGCGCCGTCTTCCGGCGTGTAGATGCGCGTCGACGCCGTACGCGTGCAGCTCCGCGGCTTCGACCGGCACGATCACGCCGCCGCCGCCGCCGAACACCTTGATGTGGGCGCCGCCGCGCTCGCGCAGCAAATCGAGCATGTACTTGAAAAATTCGACGTGCCCGCCCTGGTACGAGCTGACCGCGATGCCCTGCACGTCTTCATCGAGCGCGGCGGTCACGATTTCCTCGACCGCGCGGTTGTGGCCGAGATGGATGACTTCGGCGCCGCTCGCCTGCAGAATGCGGCGCATCACGTTGATCGACGCGTCGTGACCGTCGAAGAGGCTCGTCGCGGTGACGAAGCGTATTCTGCGCGTCGCGGTACCGCGGCGTTGCGTGGTTTTTTTGGAGACGCTCAGATCGGTCATATCGTCGTATCGGAAGCTAGCTTACGCCGGTGATACTACCAACGCAAAATGACGCGCCGCGCGCGCTCGTCGATGCCATTGGCACGCACCACGTTGCGGTAACCGCGCCGCCGCGGATCGTGTCGCTGGTGCCGAGCATTACCGAGCTCTTGTGCGACCTGGGTCTCGCGGCGTCGCTCGTCGGCCGCACGGGTTTCTGCATCCATCCGCGCGCGCTCGTGCGCGGCATCCCGAAAGTCGGCGGCACCAAGGCCGTCGATGTCGCGCGCATACGCGAGCTCGCTCCCACGCATCTCGTCGTCAACATCGATGAGAACGAAAAGCCGACCGTCGACGAGCTTGCGCGCGTCGTGCCCCACGTGATCGTGACCCATCCGCTGGCGCCGCGCGACAATCTCGCGCTGTATCGTTTGCTCGGCGGCATTTTCGATCGCGCCAAAGAAGCTGAAACGTTGTGCGCGGAATTCGAACGCGCCTATGCAGACGCGCTGGCCGCATGCGCGAGCCTGCCGCGCCGCAACGTGCTGTACCTTATATGGCGCAAGCCGTGGATGACCGTGTCGCGGGACACGTACATTTCGCGCACGCTGGCGCTGGTCGGCTGGGATACGCTGCCCGCGGACGCGCACGCGCGTTACCCCGAGCTGGAGCTCGATGCCGCGATACTGGCGGATGCCGATCATGTTCTCCTCAGCAGCGAACCGTATCGCTTTCGGGAGCGCGATATCGGCGTCGTGCAAAAACTGCTGCCGAAGAATGCGCGCTGCAGCGTGCACCTGATCGACGGCGAAATGACTTCGTGGTACGGCAGCCGCGCGATTCACGGCTTGCGCGGGCTCGGTCGCTTGCGCGCGTCGCTCGCTTAAGCCGCCGTCCAGCGTTTTTACGCGGCGGCCTTCTTCGCGTCGAGCCTCAACTTCACGTACGAGCCGGGCGCATCTTCGAGCGCCTTCAGCTTGCCTTTGCCCGGAATACGCGCGGGCACTTTGTCGCCGGCATACGCTGCGACCCATTTCTCCCAGTCGGTCCACCACGAACCCGGATGCTGGGTTGCGCTGTCGAGCCATGCCTGCGGCGTCGCGGCGAGTTCGTCGTTGGTCCAGTAGCCGTACTTGTGCGCCGCCGGCGGATTGACGATGCCGGCGATGTGGCCGGAGCCGCCGAGCACGAACCGCACTTTGCTCTTGAAGAGCTGCGCGCCCGCGTAAGTCGATTTCCACGGCGCGATATGGTCTTCGAGCGTCGACGCGAAATACAGCGGCACCTTGATCTTGGTGAGATCGATCGGCACACCGTTCAGCGTGATGCCGCCCGGCGTGCGCAGCAGGTTGTTGATGTACATGTTGCGCAGGTAAAAACTGTGCATCGCCGCCGGCATGCGGGTCGAATCGGAGTTCCAGTACAGGAGGTCGAACGGGAACGGGTCCTTGCCGAGCAGGTAGTTGTTGACGACGAACGACCAGATCAGGTCGTTCGCGCGCAGCATGTTGAACGTGGTCGCCATCTCGGAGCCTTCGAGGTAGCCGCGCTCCTGCATTTTTTTCTCGAGCGCGGTCACCTGCTGCTCGTCGATGAAGACCTCGAGCTCGCCGGGCTCCGAAAAATCGATCATGCTCGCGAAGAAGGTCGCGCTCTTGATGCGGTTGTCTTTGGTGGCCGCCATGTAACCGAGCGCCGCCGCCAGCAGCGTGCCGCCCAGGCAAAAGCCGATGGCGTCGATCTCGCGCTCGCCCGTGGCTTTTTCGATTGCGTCGAGCGCGGCGAGCGGACCGTCGAGCAGGTAGTCATCGAACGATTTTTGCGCGTACGTCGCATCGGGATTGACCCACGACGCGATAAACACGGTATGCCCCTGCTCGGTCGCCCAGCGCACGAACGAGTTCTTTTCGCGCATATCGAGGATGTAAAACTTGTTGATCCACGGCGGCAGGATCAGCAGCGGGCGCCGGAACACTTCGTCGGTCAGCGGCGCGTACTGGACGAGCTGCATGAGGTCGTTCTGGTAGACGACCTTGCCCGGCGTTACCGCCAGGTTGCCGCCGACCTGAAACGCCGACGGATCGGTCATCTTCACGCGCACCTGCTTGCCGTCGCCGCTTTCTAAGTCTTCGAGCAGGTTGTTCAAGCCCTTGACCAGGTTCTGCCCGCCGGACGCCACGGTTTCGCGCAGCACTTCGGGATTCGTCATCACGAAATTCGACGGCGACAACGCATCGATGTACTGGCGCGTGTAAAAATCGACTTTCTTCGCCGTCGGTTCATCGAGGCCCTGCACGCTGCCCACGGCCTGGTGCATGTGCTTGGCCGCGATCAGATACGACTGCTTGATGTAGTCGTACAGGAAATTTTGCTGCCAGTCGTCGTGCTTGAAGCGGCGGTCGCCCTTGGCCGGCTCGATGACCGGCGGCGCCTGCTGCCCGAAGAATTGCATCATCGAGTTCTGCCACAGCGACATGTAGTCCTGCCAGAGCTTCATCTGCATTTCGGCGAACTTCGCCGGATCGGCGAGCAGCTTGCCCGTCATCTCGTAGAACGCCTTGGCGATACCGAGCTCGTCGCCGAATGCCGGCGTGGCGCTCGTGCTCTGGCGTTTCATGTAATCGCTCATCAGTTGGCTGCTGCGCTGGGCGATTTCGGCGTAGGCCGTGGCGAGCGCGGTCGGATCGAGCGGGGAATTTTGCGGTTGGTCTGCCATCTTGCTTCTCCTGGGTGCCTGCGCGTTAAGCCCGCGCGTAGCGGTGAATTCCATCGTCGCCGCGAGTATGCGCGAGGCGGCCGCGTTGGTGCAGATAATTGATATGCGCGAGGGTCTCGCCCATTGCGAACATGGTCTGCTGGGCGTCGAGCACGCGCTTGAATACGACCGGCATCATTTGCGCGCCGGTCTGCGGCATTGCCGCAGGCGGCGACCAGTTCGTCGAGGCGCGCGGCGTGATGTTGCTTGAGGGCGTCCACCCGCTCGCGCAGGCCATAGAACGGCAAACCGTGCGAAGGCAGGACGAGCGTGTCGGCGGGCAGTTCCGCATAGCGCGTCAACGAGTCGAGAAAGCTGCCCAGCGGATCGCCGTCGGGCGTCGCGGCTTGCACGCTGACCAAAGTGCTGATGCGCGGCAGGACCATGTCGCCGGCGATCAATACACCCAGCTCCGCGCAATAAAGCGCTGCATGCTCGGGCGAGTGCCCGTACCCCGCTATGACCCGCCATTCGCGGCCGTTCACGTGCAAGCGCTGGTTATCGACGAGCGGCACGATCGCCGCCGGCAGCTCGGGCACCCCGCGCCTGAAAAGATTTTTGCGGTGCGCCGTCTGCGCATCGGCAGCGGGCAGACCGTGCTTTTGGAAGAGCGTTTCCTGCGCTTCGCGCCGGTGCAGCTCGCGCGCCTCGTACCAGGCGCGCGCAGCGGCAAATTCCGGTTCGGTCATGTGTACCGGCGCGCCCCAATGCTCGGCCAGCCAAGAGGCCAGGCCGCAATGATCGGGATGAAAGTGCGTGACAACGACCCGGGTGACGGGCTTCCCGCCCAGCTGTTCGGCGAATATCTTTTGCCACAGCGCGCGGGTTTCGTCCGTGCCAAAACCGCAATCGACGATGGTCCAGCCGTCGCCGTCCGCGAGCAGCCATAAATTGATGTGCTCGAGCGCAAAAGGCAACGGCATGCGCAACCAGTGCACGCCGGGAGCGACCTCGCGAAACCCGGCAGGCATCGGCGGGTCGGCGTAAGGGTAGCGGAGCCCATCCGGCGGGCGTGGCTTGACTTTGGTCGCTTGTTGCATTACGTTTACGTAAACGTGATAACCAGCAAGATTCGAAGAATACTGATTTTACACGGATATATTGCAAAGCACAAATGAGCGCCATTCATACCATTACTGAGCTGGCCAGCGAGTTCGGCATCACGACCCGGACCATCCGCCATTACGAAGACGAAGGCTTGCTGTCGCCGCGTCGCGAGGGTCAAAACCGCTTGTTCAGCCCGCGCGACCGGGTCCGTCTGAAGCTCGCGTTGCGCGGTAAGCGCCTGGGCTTTTCCCTCTCGGAAATCCGCGAGCTCTTCGATCTTTACGACCTGGCGCGGGACGAGAAGGGACAACTCGAGCAGTTCCTGACCAAGCTGGAAAAGCGCCGTGCGCTGCTCGAGCAACAGCGCGAGGACATCGAGGTCATGCTCAACGAGATCGCGTTTTTCGAAATCCAGTGCCGCAAGCTGCTGGCCGCCGATCCCGCGAACCCTGCCGCAACCGCGCAATCGGCCGCTTGACCACGGATACGCTCATATCTGCTTGACGTTAACGTAAAGGTAATGGCCTTTAAACCCCGAAACACGCTTCTGAATGCGGCAAACCTGAGGACAAACCGATGATGAATCCCGGCCTCGAGTATGGACTCGGCGAAACCATCGCGATTTTGCGTGAAACGGTCGCCAACTTCGCCGCGCGCGAAATCGCGCCGCGGGCGGCGGCGATCGACCGCGACAACGAATTCCCGCATGAGCTGTGGCGCAGCCTCGGCAATCTCGGCGTGCTGGGCATTACCGTCGAGGAGGAATACGGCGGCACCAACATGGGTTATCTGGCGCACATCGTCGCCATGGAGGAAATCAGCCGCGCCTCGGCGTCCGTTGGACTGTCGTATGGCGCGCATTCGAACCTGTGCGTGAACCAGCTCCGGCGCAACGGCAGCGAGCAGCAGAAGCAACGTTATCTGCCGAAGCTGATTTCGGGCGAGCACGTCGGCGCACTCGCGATGAGCGAGCCCGGCGCCGGCTCCGACGTCGTAAACATGCAGCTGCGCGCCGACCGGCAAGGTGACCGCTACGTGCTGAACGGCACCAAGATGTGGATCACCAACGGGCCGGATGCCGACACGCTCGTCGTGTATGCGAAGACCGATGCGGCCGCGGGCGCGCGCGGCATCACGGCTTTCATTATCGAAAAATCGTTCAAGGGTTTTTCCACCGCGCAGAAGCTTGACAAGCTGGGGATGCGCGGCTCGAACACGTGCGAGCTCGTGTTCCAGGATTGCGAGGTGCCGGCCGCCAACGTGCTCGGCGCAACCGGCAAGGGCGTCAACGTGCTGATGAGCGGGCTCGATTACGAGCGCGCGGTGCTCGCCGCCGGGCCGCTCGGCATCATGCAGGCGTGTCTCGACGTCGTGCTGCCGTACGTGCACGAGCGCAAACAGTTCGGCCAGGCCATCGGCGAATTCCAGCTGATGCAAGGCAAGCTCGCCGACATGTACACGACCTTGAGCGCGTGCAAATCCTATGCTTACGCGGTCGGCCGCGCGTGCGACGACGGCAAGATCACGCGCAAGGACGCCGCCGGCGTAATCCTCTATACCGCGGAGAAAGCCACGTGGATGACGCTCGAAGCGATTCAGTGCCTGGGCGGCGTCGGTTACACCAATGACTATCCGACCGGGCGCCTGCTGCGCGACGCCAAGCTGTACGAAATCGGCGCGGGCACTTCCGAAATCCGCCGCATGCTGATCGGGCGGGAATTGTTCGACGAAACCAAATGAAGGATGCGACGATGAATGACCCCGTAGTTATTGTAGGCGCCGCGCGCACTCCGATGGGCGCGTTCCAGGGCGACATGAAGAATGTGAGCGCGCCCGAGCTCGGCGCGGCGGCAATCAAGGCCGCGGTCGAGCGCGCGGGCATCAAGGCGGAAGACGTGCAGGAAGTCATCATGGGCAACGTGCTGTCGGCGGGCCAGGGCCAGGCGCCCGCGCGCCAGGCCGCGCTCGGGGCGGGTTTACCGCTCGGCGTCGGCTGTACGACCATCAACAAGATGTGCGGCTCGGGTATGAAGGCGGCGATGCTGGCCAACGACTTGCTGCTCGCCGGCACCAACACCGTGATGGTCGCGGGCGGCATGGAGTCGATGACCAATGCGCCGTACCTGCTGCCGAAAGCGCGTGGCGGACTGCGCCTGGGCCACGGCGAAGTCAAAGACCACATGTTTCTCGACGGGCTCGAAGACGCGTATGACCGCGGCCGCCTGATGGGCACGTTCGCCGAGGACACCGCGGCCAAATATCAGTTCTCGCGCGAGGCCCAGGACGGCTTTGCGATCACCTCGTTGAAGCGCGCGCAGGATGCGATCAATAACGGCTGGTTCGCCGCCGAGATCACGCCGCTGACCATCAAGCAGGGCAAAGGTGAAACGACGATCGCGCGCGACGAGCAGCCGCTGAAAGCGAATCTCGACAAGATTCCGCAGTTGAAACCGGTATTCCGCAAGGATGGCACCGTCACGCCGGCGAATTCGAGCTCGATTTCCGACGGCGCCGCAGCGCTCGTGTTGATGCGGTTATCCGAAGCGCAGAAACGCGGGCTCAAGCCGCTCGCAAAAATTGTCGGGCACACGACCCACGCGCACGAACCCAACTGGTTCACGACGGCGCCGGTCGGCGCGCTGAAAAAGCTGTTCGTTCAGACCGGGTGGAACAAAAACGACGTCGATTTATATGAAATCAATGAAGCGTTCGCGGTGGTCACGATGGCCGCCATGCACGACCTCGATCTGCCGCACGCCAAAGTCAACGTCCATGGCGGCGCGTGCGCGCTCGGTCATCCGATCGGCGCCAGCGGTGCGCGTATCGTCGTTACGCTGCTGGCCGCGCTCGAAAAATACGGCCTGAAGCGCGGCGTCGCGGCCCTGTGCATAGGCGGCGGCGAGGCGACGGCCATGGCGATCGAACGCCTCAACTAAGGAATGGCATGCCGCTCCCCTCGAGTTTTATTTCGACTACTCGTCGCCGTACGGTTATTTCGCGGCCATGAAAATAGACGACCTCGCGGCCAAATACGGCCGCGAAGTGAACTGGAAGCCGATCCTGCTCGGCGCCGTATTCAAAATTTCGGGCGGCAGCGCCGCTGCCGACCTTGCCGTTGAAAGGACCTTACGCGCTGCGCGACATCCTGCGCTCCGCGCGCTTTCATGGCGTCGAGTACAAACAGCCGTCGAAATTTCCGGTCGCCACGCAGGCGCCGGGGCGCGCGTTTTATTGGGTCAACACACGCGACCCGGCGCTCGCGAAACGGCTCGCGCAAGCGCTGTATCGCGCGTACTTTGTCGCCGACCGCGACATTTCGAGCCCCGAAATCACGGCCGACGTGGCGGCAACGCTGGGTCTCAAGCGCGATGACGTGCTCGCCGCGCTCAACGACCCTGCGGTCAAGGATCTGCTTAAAAACGAAGTCGACGCGGCGATCAAGCTCGGCGTGTTCGGCTCGCCCTACATCGTCGTCGACGGCGAGCCGTTCTGGGGCATCGACCGCTTCGACCAGCTCGAGCGCTGGCTCGCGCGCGGGCCGTTCTGAATTCGCGACATGCACGCCGCACTCTCAGCGCGCCGGGTCGACATCGTTACGCTTCAAGTCGACGCGATCGTCAACGCCGCGAACACGACGCTCCTTGGCGGCGGCGGCGTCGACGGCGCAATCCATCGCGCGGCGGGTCCCGAACTGCTCGCGGAATGCCGCACGCTCGGCGGCTGTCCGACCGGCCAGGCGAAAATCACGCGCGGCTACCGGCTGCCCGCGCGGCACGTGATTCATACCGTGGGGCCGGTGTGGAACGGTGGCCGGCGCGGCGAACCCGCATTGCTCGCCTCGTGCTATCGAGAAAGTCTCAAGCTCGCGCGCGAGCACGCGGTGCGCTCGCTTGCGTTCCCCGCCATCAGTTGCGGCGTCTACCGCTATCCGCCCGCGGCCGCGGTCAAAATTGCCGTCAGCGAATGCGCGGCTGCCGTTGGCAGTGGAGCGCTTCCTGCAGAGATTATCTTTGCGTGCTTCGATGAGGCGATGTTGAACCTATACAATGCCGAGCTTGCGAATGTGGGCGCCGCGAAGGGCGCGGAGTAAATCGATGCGACAGCCACGACCGGCGGCCGGGTGATTGCCGCTTTCCTCAAGAACTGCTTCCGGCGTGAGCCGGCAGCCTTCGTGCCTCTTGATGGCGTCCGGCGCCTGAACGTAGGCTGCGGGACCGACATCCGCGACGGCTGGATCAATCTCGATTCGAGCCGATTGCCCGGCGTCGACGTCGTCGCGAATCTCGACGATTGCGGCCGCACGCCGCTGCCGTTGCCAGCGGATTCGATCGACGAGTTCTATTGCAGCCACGTGCTCGAACACCTGCGCGACGCGCTCGGATTCATGCAGGAACTGCATCGGATCGCGAAACCCGGCGCCATTGCGACCATCCGCGTGCCGTACGGCTCGAGCGATGACGCCGACGAAGACCCGACCCACGTCAGGCGGCTGTTTCTTTATTCGTTTTCCTATTTTTCCCAGCGCGGCTACTGGTATGCGGACTATGGTTACCGCGGCGACTGGGAAGTCGACAACATCGTATTGACCGTCGATGGCGCGCGCCACGCGGGAAAAACGTTCGATCAGATATTCGAAGAGCTGCGTTCGCAGCGCAACGTCGTGCTGGAAATGATCGCGACGCTCAAAGCGGTCAAGCCGGCGCGCCCGCGCGGATTGCGCGACAAATCGTTGAGCATGCGGATCGAATTCAAGCACATCGCGACTGCGCGGCCGTTTTGAGTTGATGCCATGGCTCAATTCCGCACCCGATTGAAACCAGCGCACCGCGGAATTCACCGCGGCCGCGGCGCAGATGCGCGGCCACGTCGATGAACTGAAGCGCAGGCTCGCAACGATCAGCCAGGGCGGCGACGACGCATCGCGCGAGCGCCATATCGCGCGCGGCAAATTGCTCGTGCGCGACCGCATCAAGGCATTGCTCGATCCGGGGTCGCCATGGCTGGAACTGTCGCCGCTCGCCGCCTATGAAATGTATGAAAATGCGGTGCCTGCCGCCGGCATCGTGACCGGCATCGGTCGCGTAATGGGCCGCGAATGCGTGGTCATCGCGAACGATGCGACGGTCAAAGGCGGCACCTACTTTCCGTTGACGGTCAAAAAGCATTTGCGCGCCCAGGAAATCGCGCAGGTGAACCGCCTGCCGTGCATCTATCTCGTAGACTCGGGCGGCGCGCACTTGCCGAGCCAGGACGAAGTCTTTCCCGACCGCGATCACTTCGGGCGCATATTCTTCAACCAGGCGAACATGTCGGCGCTCGGCATCGCGCAGGTTGCCGTCGTGATGGGCTCGTGCACCGCGGGCGGCGCTTACGTGCCGGCGATGTCGGACGAGACGATCATCGTCAAAAATCAGGGCACGATATTTCTGGCCGGACCGCCGCTCGTCAAAGCAGCGACCGGCGAAGTCGTCACCGCGGAAGAGCTGGGCGGCGGGGATGTGCATACCAAAATCTCGGGCGTCGCCGATCACCTCGCCGACGACGATGCGCATGCCTTGCAAATCGCGCGCCGCGCGATCGGCCACCTGAACATCGTCAAGCCCGCCACGCTCGATATGCGCGAGCCGCGCGCGCCGGCGCTCGATCCCGCGGAACTGTACGGTCTGATTCCGGTCAACCCGCGCGCGCAATTCGACGTGCGCGAAATCATCGCGCGCATTGTCGACGGTTCCGAGTTCGACGAATTCAAGGCGCGCTACGGCGCCACGCTGGTCACCGCGTTCGCCCACATCGAAGGCCATCCGGTCGGCATCGTCGCCAACAACGGCATCCTGTTCTCCGAATCGGCGTTGAAGGGCACGCACTTCATCGAGCTCTGCAGCCAGCGCGGGATTCCGCTCGTGTTCCTGCAGAACATCAACGGCTTCATGGTCGGCAAAAAATACGAGGCCGGCGGCATTGCCAAGGACGGCGCGAAAATGGTGACGGCAGTCGCCTGTTCGCGCGTGCCGAAATTGACCGTGATCGTCGGCGGCAGTTTCGGCGCGGGTAACTACGGCATGTGCGGCCGCGCGTTCGATCCACGCTTTATCTGGATGTGGCCCAATGCGCGCATTTCCGTGATGGGCGGCGAGCAGGCGGCCAATGTGCTCGCGCAGGTCAAGCGCGACGCGCTCGAGAAAGCCGGGCAGACATGGAGCACCGGCGATGAAAACGATTTCAAGGCGCCTATTCTCGAGCAGTACGCGCAACAGGGCAGCGCGTACTACGCGAGCGCGCGGCTGTGGGATGACGGCGTGATCGATCCGCTCGACACGCGCAAAGTCCTCGCGCTGGGCTTGTCGGCCGCGCTCAATGCGCCGGTCGAGAAAACCACGTTCGGCGTGTTTCGCATGTGAGGCAGCCGCCGCGCGCCCGGAAGAGCCTGGCACGCGCGCGTATAATTCGCGCATAGTCCGCCCGAAAAAATCACCCGAGACTGGATCGTTACATGGCAGAAAAAGTATTGATGCAGGTCGACGCCAACGGCAATGCGACGGTCGCGCTGAACCGTCCCGACGTGCATAACGCGTTCGATCCGGAAATGGGCGTGCAGCTGATCGCCACGCTTAGAAAGCTCGAAGCGAATCCCAAGGTTCGCGCGGTGGTGCTGATGGGTCAGGGCAAGAGTTTTTCCGCCGGCGCCGACATCGACCACATGCGCAAAAGTGCGAAGTTCACCAAAGAGCAAAACCTGAAGGCGGCGCGCGCATCGGCTGAGATATTCCACACGCTTTACGCGCTCAAGAAGCCCACGATCGCGCGCGTGCACGGCGCAGTGCGCGGCGGCGGCGTGGGTCTCGTCGCCGCCTGCGATGTCGCGATCGGCTCGCGCGACGCGACGTTCCGGCTGTCGGAAGTGCGGCTGGGCATCGTGCCGGCGATGATCAGCCCGTACGTGGTCGCGGCTATCGGCGAGCGCCATGCCCGGCGCTACTTCGTGACGGGCGAGGAATTCGATTCCGCGGAAGCGTATCGCATCGGCCTCCTGCACGACCTGGTCGAGTTCGAGCATTTGAACGACCGCATCGGCGAGCTGCTGTCGCAGATCTATTGCGGCGGTCCGCAGGCGATAGTCGCGGCGAAACGCCAGATTGCGCGCGTCGCGAAGGCCGGCATCACGGATGCCACGGTTGCCGACACGGCGGTCACCATCGCGGAAATCCGCGCGACGCCCGAAGCGCAGGAAGGCCTGTCGGCGTTTCTCGAAAAGCGCCAGGCGGCATGGCTGGCACCGGCGCTGGGCAAAAAGAAGGCGAAGAAGCGCTAGCACAAGGATTTAATTATGGCGTTGCCGAAAAAAGTCAAAATGGTCGAAGTCGGTCCGCGCGACGGCCTGCAGAACGAAGCGCAGAACGTGCCGACCGCGGTCAAGATCGAATTGATCGACCGCCTGACCGATGCGGGATTGCCGGTGGTCGAGGCGACCGCGTTCGTGTCGCCGAAGTGGGTGCCGCAAATGGCGGACAACGCCGACGTGATGGCCGGCATCCGCCGCAAAAAAGGTGTCGACTACCCGGTGCTGGTGCCCAATCGCAAAGGTCTCGACGCCGCGATCGCCGCCGGCTGCGATGAAGTCGTCGTGTTCGGCGCGGCTACCGAGTCGTTCTCGAAACGCAATACCAACTGCACGATCGACGAGGGGCTCGCGCGCTTTTCGGAAGTCTGCGCGGAAGCCATTGCCCGCGGCTTGCGGGTGCGCGGCGATATTTCGGTCTGTCTCGCCTGCCCGTATGAAGGCGAAGTCAAGCCCGCGCACGTGACGCGGGTGGCGCGTGAACTCTATGCGATGGGTTGCTACGAAATCACGATTTGCGACACGATAGGCGCCGGCACGCCGGGCCAGGCGCGCGCGGTGATCGAAGACGTCGCGAAATACGTGCCGGTCGAAAAGCTCGCCGGCCATTTTCACGATACTTACGGGCAGGCGCTCGCCAACACGCTCGCCGCGCTCGAATGCGGCGTCGCCACGTACGACAGCTCGGTCGCGGGGCTCGGCGGCTGCCCGTACGCGAAAGGCGCGACCGGCAACGTCGCGAGCGAAGACGTGCTGTACATGCTCGACGGCCTCGGGATCGAGACCGGCGTCGACATGGCGTAAACTGATGGCGGCCGGCGATTTCATCTGCGGCGTGCTCGGCCGCCCGACGCTGTCGCGCGTCGCGCGCGCACTTTCCGCCAAAACGAAAGCGGCATGATAGACGACGACGTGCCATCGCCGTGCGTCAGGATCTGCGTCGTCGACGCGGCGCGCGACATCTGCCGCGGCTGCTACCGCACGCTCGACGAAATTTCGAAGTGGGCGAGCTACTCGAGCGAGCAGAAATTCGCGCTGCTCGAAGAACTCGCGCAGCGCAAAGCGCGCAATCCTTTTCCGCATCACGTGCAATAACAGGAGTTTCAGTCATGCCGTTGTCCACCTCCGCTCCCCGCCAGCTCATGCACAACCGCGCGATCGAATGCCGCGGTTATCAGCGCGAGGATGGCCTGTGGGACATCGAGGGCCATCTCGTCGACACCAAGACTTATCCGACCTCGGCGCGCGACACCGGCCGCGCGCGCCAGCCGGGCGAGCCCGTGCACAACATGTGGCTGCGGCTCACGGTCGATCTCGACCTGCTCATCCACGAAGCCGAAGCCGTGACGGACGCCGGACCCTATTCTCCGTGCGGCAACATCACGCCGAACTTCAAGGCGTTGAAAGGCGTCATCATCGGGCCCGGCTGGCGCAAGAAAACGCTTGAACTGCTGGGCGGCATCAAAGGCTGCACGCATCTGGTCGAATTGCTCGGGCCGGTCGGCACCACGGCGTTCCAGGCCACCGGCCGCGCGCGCGAGCAGCGCAACGCGGGCAAGCCGGTGACGAAAAAACCCTATCAGCTGAACGCGTGCCATATGTACGACGACACCACCGCCGCGGTGAAACAGCGCTGGCCGCAGTACTATCGCGGCAAATAGCCGGCGCTCAACCCTCTTTTTTAACTTGAACCCGTTTTGCGCCTTGAAAAGGACCGCGCCTTGATCGATGTTTTCAAAATTCTGCTCGGTGTCGCATCTGCCGCAGCACTGGCAAGTGCGCACGCGCAAGATACCTACCCCAGCCGCCCGATCCGCATGCTGTTGCCCTTTGCCGCCGGCGGCACCGTCGACATCATGGCGCGCCCGATCGCGGCCAAATTGCATGACCAGCTCGGCATGCCGGTGATCGTGGACAACCGCCCCTCGGCGGGCGGGATACTCGCCGCCGAGCTGACGGTGCAGGCGGCGCCGGATGGTTACACCCTGTTCATGGCATCGTCGAGCGCGCTCTTCATTGCGCCCGCCTACTTCAAGAAGGTGCCTTACGACTCACTCAAAGACTTCACGCCCCTATCGCTGATTGCCCAGCAGCCGCTGCTCATCGTGGCGAACAACGCATTGCCGGTAAAGAACGTGAAGGAACTCATCGCGTATGCCAAATCGCATCCGGCGAAACTCAACTACGGCACGGTAGGCCTCGGCACGTCCAATCATCTGACCGGCGAATTGCTGGCGCGCGCGGCGGGCATCAAGATGGAGTCGATCTCGTACAAAGGCGGCGCGCAGGGAATAACCGCGGTGATCGGCAACGAAATCGAGCTCATGATCACGCAGCCGAATACCGGGCTGCCTTACGTGAAAAGCGGCCGCGTGCGCGCGCTTGCCACGACCGGCGCCAAGCGCAACCCGAGCTATCCCGATACCGAGACGCTCGTCGAAGCCGGCTACAAGGACCTCGTGATCATCGGCTATTACACGATAGTCGGGCCGAGGGGATTGCCGCAGCCGTTAGTCCAGCGCCTGAATACCGAGATTCGCCGCGCGGTCGCCAGCCCCATGGTCAGCGATGCGTTGAGCAGCCAGGGCACCGAACCCATCTCGAGCACGCCGGAAGAACTCACGGCGCTCATCAAGAAAGAAACGGCACACTGGCAGCGCGCGACCAAGGTGACCGGCATCAAGGAAAACTGAATACCTGCATTAGCGTAACCCGCGCCGTTATTTCAAAGCCGCACGAGGGGACCTGTCGTCCCGTTTTCTCACCACCGAAAAGAGAGTCACATGTACGAAAGCGAAACTTTTCGCGGATTGCTTGAACGTTTGCGCGCCGCGGGCGAACTCGAAGACATCAAGGACCCGGTCGACAGCCGCCATATCGCAACGCTCGTCGATCAGGCGGACAAGGCGCTGCTCTTCCACAACGTCGTGGGCTACGACATCCCGGTGGTGTCGGGCCTGATCCGCTCCTCCAAGCGCGTTGCGATCGGCCTCGGCGTCGAACGCTACGCCGACATCGAGCAAAAACTCACGCGCGCGATCGCCGACCCGATTCCGCCGGTGTACGTCGAAACCAGCGCGACGCGCGAAGTGACGCAGATCGGCGACGAAGTCGATCTATTCAACCTGCCGGTGCCGATGTCGTCCATTCTCGACGGCGGCCCGATGATTACCGCGGGCGTCACCATCGTGCGCGACGGTGACGGCCTCAACGCCGGCATCTATCGCTTCCTGCTCAAGGAAAAGAATCTGACCGGCATCGATATCGTCACACCCAACAATCTGCGCGCGCTCGCCCAGCGCGCATTCGAAGCCGGCAAGCCGCTGCCGATTTCGATTTCGATCGGCACCCATATGTACGAGTTCATGGCGGCGGGTTACCGCGCGCCGATGGGCGTGGACGAGATCAACATCGCGGGCGGCTTGCGCGGTGCGCCGGTGCCGCTGTCGATGTGCGAAACGATCGACGTACCGTATATCGCCGATGCCGAGATCGTGCTCGAAGCGGAAATCCTGCCGACCGGCTGGACCTGGCCCGAAGGCCGGTTCGGTGAATTCACCCGGCTCATGGGCGGGCTGCACTGGAACCCGCTGGTGCGCGTGAAGGCGATTTCGCATCGCCGCAATCCGATTTATTACGCGCTGCACATGCCGTGGGAAGTGACCTGGCTCATGATACCCACGCGCTGGTCGCAACTGCGCGGCGCGATGCGCGCAGCGGGCGTACAGGTCAAGGACATGAACGTGACGCTCGGCGGTGCGGGATCGTGGCACGTCGTCATCTCGATCAAGAAGCAAGCGGGCGAAGGCAAAAACGCGCTGATGGCGGCGCTGTCGGTCGGCGACATCAAGCATGCGGTTGTCGTCGACGACGACATCGACGTCTACAACGGCCTCGACGTTGAATGGGCGATTGCGACACGCGTGCAGGCCGACCGCGATGTCTTCGTGATTCCCGGTGCGCGCGCGAAGCCGCTCGATCCCAGCCTGCCCGTGATGCCGGCCGGTGTGGTGCCCACCGGCGCCAAGGTCGGCATCGACGCCACCATCCCTGAGGGAATTCCGCGCGAGCGCTATGAGCGCATCGCGTATGCGTACGCCGACGTCGCGAAGTACGGCAGCTACAAGCTCGACTCGAAGACCGTTGCCGCGGGACAACGCAAACCTGCCGACGCTGAAATTGCCGATCTCGCGCAGAAGATCCTCGCGTTGATCGAGGTGAAGCCGCTGTATTACGCCGAAGTGCTCGAAGCGTTCCCCGCTGCCCCGCAGCAGGCGATCACGCGCGCGTTCGGCAAGCTCCACGTCGATGAAAAACTATGGCAGGACCCGGAAGGCCGCATGTGCGTGCGCGGCTCGAAATTCGCCGCGGTGCTGCCCGTGCGCAGGAGCCCGTAACATGATTAAACACGTGATGCGCTGTCACGATTTTCGCTCAGGGCGAGGCGAAAGGCCTGCGGCTTAGTCATTCTAAGCAAGGGACTTTCAACGACGCCATGAGCGAAAACTCGTGCCAGCCCGAAGGGTTGCAGCCAGAATTGGCGATGGCTGCGTTGCTCGTCTTGGCAATAGAACGACTATTGCCTTCACCGGGCGCCTTGCCCTCACCAATTCTGGCTGCAACGCACACGCGTTTCATCATGTTACGGGCTCTGAGATGACGCAGGCTTACAACTTAGGCGCGCTGTACGACGCCGCCACTTGCGGCGACGGCACCGCGCTGATCGACGTGCTCGACTGGGAAAATCCGCGCACTTACACCCATCGCGAAATCGATGACGCCGCGAACGCTCTCGCGCGCGGACTGCAGAAGCGCGGATTCGCGCGCGGCGACGCCGTGGCGATCCTATCCGTCAATCGCGCGGAGTTCGTGATTTCGTTTCTCGGCATCGTGCGCGCGGGCCTGGTTGCAGTTCCGATCAGCCACAAGTTTCCGCGCGCCACGATCGAATACGTGCTGCAGCACGCGTCGGTGCAGCATGTCATGTGCGACGCCGCGCGCCGCGCCCTCGTGCCGGCAGAATTTCCCGTGACCGATTTCGACGAGGCCGGCGCGTTCACGGCACTGCTCGACCCTGGCGAATTTTCAGCGGTGCGGCCTCGCGCGGGCGAAACGGCGATGATTCTCTATACCTCGGGCTCGACCGGCGTACCCAAAGGCGTGCCGCTGAGTCATGAAGGCCACTTGTGGGCGACGCGCACGCGCATGAAACGCGGAGCGCCGTTCAACGCGCAGCGCCTGCTGGTCGCAGCACCGCTCTGCCACATGAACGGACTGTGCACGACGCTCTTCGTCATGGCTTCGGGCGCGAGCGAAGTGCTGATGCCGGAATTCCACGCGCGCCATTTCCTGCAGGCGATCGAGCGCTTTCGCTGCACCTGGCTGACCGGCGTGCCGCCGATGTACGCGATGTGCCTGCGCGAGAAAGATCTGATGGAAGCTACGGACCGTTCCACGGTCGCCACCGTGCGCATGGGATCGGCGCCGATTTCGCTGAAACTGTGGCGGGAAGTCGAAGCAACGTTTCCGAACGCGCTCGTGATGAACAGCTATGGCACGACCGAATCAGGGCCCGTCATCTGCGGCCCGCGGCCTGACCGCAAGCTGCCGCCGACGTCGATTGGCTGGCCGTTCGACGACGTCGAGCTGCGGCTGATCGATGCGCAGGGCCGCGAGGCCGACGAAGGCGTGCTGTGGCAACGCACACCGGCCAACATGTCCGGCTATCTCAACATGCCCGCGAAGACGCGCGAAGTGCTCACGGCCGACGGTTGGTACATTTCGGGCGACGTGTTTCGCCGCGATGCCGACGGCGCCTATTTCTTCGTCGGCCGCACCGACGACATGTTCGTGTGCGGCGGCGAAAACGTGTTTCCCGGCGAAGTCGAGCATTTGCTCGAGCGCCATCCGGACATCCTGCAGGCGTGCGTCGTGCCGGTGCCCGACGAGATCAAAGGCGAGAAGCCGTTTGCGTTCGTCGTGTTGAAAGCCGGCAGCAAGCTCATGGAGGACGACATAAAGCGCTATGCGCTCGACCATGGGCCCGCGTACCAGCATCCGCGCCGGATATGTTTCGTCGATGCGCTGCCGCTCGCGGGACCGAACAAGGTCGACCGCAAGGAGCTCAAGCAAAAAGCCGCCGCACTGTGGCAGGCGACGGCGTAATTACCGGCATGAAACAACATGGTTCGGCGGCGAAGGCGCTGCAGCTCGATCTCGATCACATCGGATGCATCGTCAACGCATTCACCACGGGGGCTGCGCAGTGGGAGCGTCTCGGCTTTCAGCTGACGCCGGTGAGCCGGCAGCGCGGCGCGGTGCCCGGCCGCGAGGGCTTTCATCCGTGGGCCACGGCGAACCGCTGCGTGATACTGCGCGACACGTATCTCGAGCTGATCGGCGTCGTCGAAGCCGCAGCGTTCAACCCGTGGGCGCGGTTCATCGCCAAAAACGAGGGACTGCACCTCCTCGCGCTGCGCTGCCGCGACGCGGCGTCCGCACACACGATTTTGTCCGCCCGCACCGATGCGCTGCTGCCGCCGGTCGAGCGCGAGCGAGTTCTCGATGTCGATGGCGAACCGCGCACGATGCGCTTTCGAAATATTTTCAGCCGCGACGAGATCTGGCCCGAAGCACGCTATCTCGTAATCGAGCATCAGACGCCGGAATTTTTGTGGCAGCCGCGCTATCAGCGGCACCCGAACGGCGCATGCGAGCTCGTGGCAGTGACCTTCGTTGCCGACGATCCGTCCACGCTTATCCCGCGGCTGACTGCGCTGGGCGCCGCCCCCGTCGCCGGGAAGGGTGCAACAATCAGCGCGCGGCTGCCCGGCCGCGGTTCGATTAACATCATAGACAGCACGCTGTTCGCAGAGACGTATGGTTATGCGCCGCATTCCGGCCTGCAGGCGATCACCGTCAGCTTTAGCGATCTTGAACAAACGCTCGCCTTATTCAAGAGCCGCAGTGTCGCGGTGACGACTTCGCGCGAAGGCCTGTGGATCGCGTCGCGCGACGCCAACGGATTTGTGCTGCACCTTGTACAGGACAACGGACATTCATGAGTTCCTCAGTCAAGCTCGATCACATCGGCGTCGCCATCAAGGATCTCGAGCGCGGCCGCCAGGCATACGATCGCCTGGGCTTCAAGCTCACGCCGCGCAGCATCCATCGCGGCTCCCCCACACCGGGCGCGCCGGTGGTGCCGTTCGGGTCCGGCAATCATTGCGCGATGTTTCACGAGGGCTACCTGGAAGTCGTCGGACTCGTAGACCCCACAATCTTCAGCAACATCAAGCCGATGGTCGCACGCTACGAAGGCGCGCATATCGTCGCGTTCGGCGTCGAATCGGCCGACGCCACTTACCAGGAGCTCGCCGCCCGCGGCATACCGATCGAGCCGGCGCGCCAACTCGAGCGCGACGCCGCTTACGGGCCGCAGAACAATCAACTCAAGCGCGCAGCCTTCCGCAACATGTACTTCGACCCGGCCAAATACCCCGAAGCGCGTTTGCTCTACATCGAGCACCTGACGCGCGACGTGTTGTGGCAACCGCATTTGCTCGATCACCCGAACGGCGTGGTAGCGTTGAGTGACGTATTCCTGTGCGTGCCGGACGCGCGCGCGGCGGCGGATAAATACGCCGCGCTCTTCGCCCGGCCCGCCGATGAGGTCGCGTCGGGAGAGTGGCGCATCGCGCTGGCGCACGGACAGGTGTGGATCGCCACGCCGGACGCGTGGACAGTCCGCTCTCAGGGCGCCGCGGCACCCGCGCTGCCGGGCCCGGCCGGAATCGGCTTCAAAGTAAAAAGTCTGGCCGCTACGCGTGCGCTGCTGGCGAATAACGGCGTCGAAATTCGTGAAGCAGCGGACGGCGGGCTCTGGATCGCGCCCGCTCATGCGTGCGGCGTCGCGATTTACTTTTCCGCTTAAGAAAAAAGAGCACATGAAAGCAGCAGTCATACACGAGCACGGCGGCGCAGGCTCGATCAATGTCGAAACGAACTTTCCCGACCCGGTACCGGGCCCGGACGACGTCATCGTGCGCGTGCGCGCGACCTCACTCAACTACCACGACCTCTTTACGCGGCGCGGCATGCCCGGCATCAAGGTGCCGATGCCCTGCATCATGGGCATCGATTTCGCCGGCGAAATCGTCGCGACGGGTGCGGCAGTCAAGCCGTGGAAGAAGGGCGACCGGGTGCTGATCGATCCCATGGATAGAGTCAACCACGCCGGGCTGATCGGCGAGATGTCGCACGGCGGGCTCGCCGAGCTCTGCAAAGTGCCGGCGCATCACCTGGTCGCATTGCCGGACGGCATCACGTACGAAGATGCGGCGTGCCTGCCGGTCGCGTACGGGACAGCGCTGCGCATGATGTACACGATCGGCCGCGTGAAGGCCGGTGAAAAAGTGCTGATTCTCGGCGCCTCCGGCGGCGTCGGCAGCTGCTGCGTACAGCTCGCGAAGCTCGCGGGCTGCGAAGTCATTGCGTGCTCGTCGAGCGCGGCCAAGATCGAGCGCTTGAAAGCGCTGGGGGCCGATCATTTGCTCGATTACTCGCAGCACAAGCTGACCGACTGGGTATTCGAGAAATTCGGCAAGCCGCACCGGCGCAAATTCACTCAAGGCGTCGACGTCGTGGTCAATTTCACCGGCGGCGATACCTGGGTTCCGTCGCTGCGCATTCTGCACCGGCAGGGCAAGCTCCTGACGTGCGGCGCGACTGCCGGCTTCGATCCCAAGGAAGACATCCGCTACATCTGGACTTACGAGCTGCAGGTGCTGGGCTCCAACGGCTGGATGCGCGAAGACATCGAGCAGCTGTTCGAGCTCGTGAAAAGCCGCAAGCTGCAGCCGGTAATCGACCGCACGTTCGCGCTGGCGGATGTCAACGCCGCGTTCGATCTGCTCGAGCAACGCGCGGTATTCGGAAAGGTGGTGGTGCTGCCATGAGCGAAAATATTCCTGCGCGACTCGACGCCGGCGGTCTCGCCGCGCTGTTTGCGGCTTCGCCCTTCATGAGCACGCTCCACCTTGAAGTGCTGACGATGGATTACGCCAAAACCGAACTCAGCGTACGGATGCCGTTGCGGCCGGAATTCGAGCGGCGGGTGGGCACCAAACAGTTCCATGGCGGCGCGCTCGCTGCGCTGATCGACGTCACCGGCGACTTCGCGCTCGGCATGATGCTCGGCGGCGGCGTGCCCACGATCAACCTGCGTGTCGATTACCTGAAGCCGGCAGTCGGCGATGGACTGACCGCGATCGCGCGCGTGCGCCGTACCGGCAAGACCGTGGCGGTCGTGGACATCGACGTGATGGACGAGAAGGGCAGCGTGGTAGCGTTGGGTCGCGGCACTTACTATCCGCAACGCGGCTGACGGACCAACTTCGACAACCGGACGACGGGAAAACAACTTGCTCAAGCACCTCGCAGTTGCATTGCTCCTCGCGGCGGTTTCTGGTCTCGCCGGCGGCGCATATCCGGAGCGGCCGATCCGGTTGCTCGTGCCGTCGTCGGCGGGCAGCGGACCCGACACGGTCGCGCGCATCCTGGCGACGCGGCTGAGCATAATTTTCGGCCAGCAAATCGTGGCCGACAATCGCGCCGGCGCGAACGGGGTGCTCGCGAGCGAGACCGTCGCGCGCGCGGCGCCGGATGGTTACACGCTCTTAATGACTTCCGGCGGGCACACCAGCAATCCGCACATCTACCGCAAGCTGCCGTACGACACGCTCGCCGACTTCACGCCGATCACCTGTTTCCTCACCACCGGCGGGCTGGTCGTCGTCTCTACGCCGACGTTTCCCGCGCGCACGATACCGCAACTCATCGATCTCGCGCGGGCTTCTCCGGGCAAGATTGCTTATGCGTCCGCCGGGGTCGGCAATCTCACGCATCTTGCCGGCGAGATGTTCAACCAGATGGCGGGCGTCAAGCTTTTGCACGTGCCGTACAAAGGCGGCGGTCCGGCTATCATCGACGTCATCGGCGGCCAGGTGCCGCTGATGTTCGCGTCCGGCCCGATTTCCATCCCCCACGTGAAGACCGGCAAGTTGCGCGGCCTTGCATATACAGGCACTAAGCGTTTCGACCAGATACCGGACGTGCCGACCATGGACGAGAGCGGGCTCAAAGGTTATGAAGCAATCGGCTGGTACGGGTTGTACGGTCCGGCGCGCCTGCCGACACCGATCCTGACGCGGATTTACGAAGCCACGCGCGATGGCGTGCGCCACCCCGAGACGCGCCAGGCGCTGGCGCAATTCAACATCGAGCCCGCCGACAGCACGCCCGCGGCGTTCGCGCGCTTTCTCCGCGAAGATCTGATCAAATACGGCAAGATCATCAAAGCCGCGGGCATCGAGCCCCAATAATCGACATGATCACCTCTTTCAATTTTTACTATGCGCAGCCGGGCCAGGAAGATGCGGTGTTGCGGCAGCGTCTGCGCGCGTGCGACGTCCGGGACAACATGGGCGTGCCGTGCGGCCGCGTGCTCGCGCGCAGCGCGGGTGCCGCAGAGTTGCCGGATGTCATCTGGGAACATCAGTTCGACAATGTCGACGGCCACCACGCCGACATGGCGGCGCGCGCCGCGAGCGCCGAGTTTGAAGCCATCCGGGCCGGCATGCGCAAGCTGTGCCGGCGGTTCGAACGCCCGTTATTCGAGATCAGCGCGGATGCGGCGGCGACTGCGCAAGCGCCGGCATCACGAGTGGTCGCGCTTGACTGGATTTTCTGCACGGCATCGCACGGCGATCAGGCGCTCGCCGTTGCCGAGCAACAAGCGAGTCTCTATGCGCGGCTCGGGTTCGCGCGCGGCCGGCTTCTACGTTTGATCACGCCGGGCAACGATTTGCCGCAAGTGGTCTGGCAGCGCGAGCACGCGGACATGGCGAGCTTTGAGCAGACAATGGCGCGCATCGCGGCCTCGGCCGAAATGAAAATTTGGCCTTACGCGGCCGAAGCGCTGGCCGCCAGAATCGAGCGCAGCGTCTGGAACGTTCAGTGATACCGGCCCTCTCCTCCGCGGCGTGCTGCTAGCCCGCCTTAAGCGACGCCAGGAACTGCCCGAACCACAGCAGGCCGCGCGGCCAGATGCCCAGTTGCGCGGCAGATCCCATATGCCCTTGATAGCCGGCGTCGACCAGCGTCGCGCCCCAAGCCCGTGCAAATTTGGTGGCGCGCTCGAAAGTCACGCGATCGTCGTTGCGGCTGGCCACGACGACTGAACGAATCGGCAGGCGCTTCAATATCATCGGCCCGAAGCCGCGCACCGGCGAATCGGGCACGCCATCGAAACGGTCGCGATCGGTGGGCGCAACGAGGAACGCGCCGGCCACCTTTTCCGCGAGCGCGGGCTGCTCCAATGACCAGCGCATGACGAGTGACGTGCCGAGGCTATGCGCAAGCAGCACGACCGGACGCACGCTTTGCGCAACGGCTGCCGTGAGGCGGGCCGACCACTCGGCGTACACCGGGTAATCCCAGTCCGCCTGTTCGACCCGCTGAAATTCCGGAAACGCCTCTTCCCACGCAGTCTGAAAATGTCCGGCACCCGACCCGTTAACCCCGGGCAGGACCAGTATCGTGAAATCGCTGATGTCGCGCATGCAATCTCTCCGTAACAATGCTCAGCTGGCGAGCCGGCCCGCCCGCCAGTCCCGCGCGATTTCGCGGGCGGCATTCATGCCCGGCACGCCCGACACGCCCCCGCCGGGATGCGTGCCGGCGCCGCACATATACAGGCGCGCAAGCGGACCGCGATACGCTGCATGACCCAGCACGGGGCGCGCGCTGTAGAGCTGATCGAGGGTCAGCGCGCCGTGGAATATATCGCCGCCGGTCAAGCCGAAATCGCGCTCGAGATCGAGCGGCGACAATACGTTGCGCCCGAGCACGCTTGCTTTGAAGTTCGGCGCATGGCGATTGACGCTGTCGATCACGAGATCGGCGGCGGCTTCTTTGCAATCGTCCCAGCGCTTGCCGTCCGGCAGCTCGTAACTGAAATGCTGGCAGAAGAGGCTCGCGACGTGCCGGCCGGGCGGCGCCAGCGTCGCATCGACCGTGCTTGGAATCAGCATTTCGACTATCGGCTCGCGCGACCAGCCGGTGGTGCGCGCGTCGAAATAGGCGCGCTCCATATAGGCGAGCGAGGGCGCCATGATGATGCCGGACTGGTGGTGCGGCTGCGTCTCGCGTCCGGGCAGCACGCTGAAGTCGGGCAGTTCCGAGAGCGCGACGTTCATGCGCAGCGTCGCGGATTCGCAGCGGTAATTGCGCATGCGCGCGAGAAAATCCGCGTCGAGCTCGTTGGCGTCGATCAGGTTCAGGTAAAGCAATTTCGGATTCAGATTGGATACGACGCAGCGCGCGACGATCTGCGTCCCGTCGGCGAGTTCGACCGCCCGGGCCGCGCCGCCGCTCACGACAACGCGCTCGACCGGCGATTCGATGCTGATTTCAACGCCGCGCGCGCGCGCCTCCGCGGCCATCGCCTGCGTAATCGCGCCCATGCCGCCGACGGCGTGGCCCCACGCGCCTTTTTTGCCGTTGACCTCGCCGAAGACGTGATGCAGCAGCACGTACGCGGAACCCGGCGTATACGGGCTCGCGAAGTTGCCGACGATCGCATCGAATCCGAACGCCGCCTTGAGCGGCGCCGACTCGAACCACGCATCGAGCATCTGTCCCGCGCTTTTCGTGAACAGATCGAGCACGTCGCGCCGCGCGGCGAGATCGAGCTTGCGCATCCGGTTGCCGGCCAGCAACGCGGCCAGCGCGTCGCGCACGCCGCCGCCGACATTGGGCGGTGTTTCGACGGCGAGCTGGCGCATCACATCCGCGACGCGCTCGAGCATCGCGTAATAATGCGGCAACGCCGCGGCGTCGCGCGCGGAAAACGGCGCGACCGCGCGCTGGGTCGCTTCCAGCGTGGGGCCGATGGTGAGATGGCGGCCGTCCGCGAGCGGCAGAAAATTCGCCACCGGCCGCTCGAGTATCTGCAAGCCGTGCTCGTGCAACCGAAGATCGCGGATTACCTGCGGATGCAGCAGGCTCACGGTGTAGCTCGCGGTCGAATTGCGAAAACCGGGGAAAAATTCCTCGGTCACCGCGGCGCCGCCGATGACGCTGCGCCGCTCGAGCACGCGCACCTTGAGTCCCGCCGCCGCGAGATAGCACGCGCAGACGAGGCCGTTGTGGCCTCCGCCGATGATCAGTGCGTCGTATTTTTGCGGTTCGGACATTTAATGGATGATACTGGTGAACGGGTCGCCGGCGATATACGCGCCGCGTTCCCTGCTCTCATCACCGCAATGGTCAAAACAGGAACAGTCGCCGCCGCCCGGGGTCTAACTTCGACATGCTTTTATTTAGATCACTCCCGCTGATACTCGCACTGACTGCAACTGCACTGGCGGGGTGTGCGTCGGTCACGACCGAAATCACGGTGCTCGATCCGGCGCATAAATTCGCGCCCACCGAGTACGTGATGCGTTCTGCTCGATTACCCGCCGAAACCTTACGTGAAGATCGCGTTGATCGAGGCGCAGGGCATAGTCGGCGGCAGCGAAGCAGCCCTGCTCGAGGAAGCGCGCAAGCGCGGCGCCGCGCTCGGCGCGGACGCCATCGTGCGCCAGGAAGTCACGGCCTTCTATCAACCGCCGGTGCTCGTCTACGATCCCGCGTACGCGAACATGTTCTACCCGCGCTATCGCTATCCGTACCGCTCGTTCTACTCCCCACCTACCGTACGCGTATGCGCCGTTTCCGTACGACGGCTACCGGTGGATTGGCGGCGGCGAAGTGCAAACTCTGAAGGCAGTTGCCATCCGCTTTACGGATGAGCGCACACCGGCGGCTGCGCCCGCGGGGCGCGAACAATGAGAGGCGGAGAAATTTGGCGCGCCCGGCCCGATTCGAACGGGCGACCTTCGGCTTCGGAGGCCGACACTCTATCCAGCTGAGCTACGGGCGCTGAGGTGGTGCGAACAGGGCGCCAAGGATAGCGGTTTTCCCTGTGAGCGTCCAACCGGCGGCGCTGCCCGCGCCTTACGGCACGCGGGGATTGCCGTTATAATGTGCGCCTTTCCAACGCATTGCCGCAGGGAATTTCATGAGCGAAGTCCACATCGAGGAGCACTCCTCGCCGATCAAGACGCCCAAGCAGCTGATCATCGTGGTCCTGCTGTCGTTTCTGGTGCCCATCGTCGTGATCGTCATGCTCTCGCAACTGATAACCACGGGTGTCACCCCGGGCAAAGACAGCCAGGGTGCAACTGAAGAAGCAATTGCCGCGCGCCTCAAACCGATCGGGCAAGTCGAGGTGACGGACCCGAATGCACCGAAGGTCGAGAAGTCGGGCAAAGAAATCGTCGATGCGGTGTGCAGCGCGTGTCATGCGACGGGCGCACTCAACGCGCCCAAGATCGGCGACAAAGCCGCGTGGGCGCCGCATCTTGGCGAAGGGCTCGGGCACCTGACTCAAAACGCGATCAAGGGCGTGCGCCAAATGCCGCCGCGCGGTGGCAATCCCGATCTCTCCGATCTCGAAATCGAACGCGCGGTCGCGTTCATGGCCAATCAATCGGGGGCGAACTTCAAAGAACCCGCCGCCAAACCGGCACCGGCCGCTGCGGATGCGAAGGCTAAAGCCAAGTAACATCGCGGCGAGCAGCATCCAAGGCGCAGACCAGTCTGCGCCTTTTTTATCGGTGCGCGCGACGCCAGCCCGAATACTGGGCGCAATTGCATTGCAGAGTCTGCGCGGCGCAGCCCTGCTCCTTGTCTGCGCCGCGTCCACCGTTTCCGCGCAAGCGAACGCGCCCGATTATCCGGTCAAATTCGTGCGCTTCATCGTGCCGTATGCGCCGGGCGGCAGTTCCGACGTGCTCGCGCGCACGCTCGGGCAAAAGCTCGGCGCAGCGCTCGGCCAGACTTTCGTCGTCGACAACCGGCCGGGCGCCGGCAGCATGGTCGGCACCGACATCGCCGCCAAAGCAACGCCCGACGGCTATACGATCATCCTCTCGGACATGCCGCACACGATCAACCCGAGCATCTACGCCAAAGTGCCGTACGACCCGGTCAAAGACTTTGCACCCATCACGACCGTCGGCGTGTCGCCGATGTTCCTGTTCGTGAATCCGGCCGTGAAGGCGCAGAACGTCAAAGAATTCGTCGCGCTCGCGAAAACGCAGCCCGGCAAGCTGTCGATCGCGTCCGGCGGCACCGGCGCGACGACGCATCTGATGGCCGAGCTCTTGCAAAGCCACGCCGGCATCAAGCTGACGCACGTGCCGTACAAAGGCGCGGGGCCCGCGCTGACCGATGTCGTCGCCGGCCAGATTCCCGCGACCTTTACGTCGATGGCCACGGCGGCGCCGTTCGCGCAATCCGGCCGCCTGCGCATACTCGGCGTCACCAGCGCCAAACGCCTGGCCGCGTTTCCGGACGTCGCGACGTTCGAGGAGAGCGGCGTCACGGGCATGATCGTCGAGCACTGGTGGGGCGTCATGGCGCCCGCGGGCGTGCCGAGATCGGTGATCGAAAAGCTGCGCGGCGCAATCGTCAACGCCGTCAATGCCGCCGACGTGCGCGAGCGCTTCACCGTGCTCGCGGTGGAACCGCGCACCAACACGCCGCAGGAATTCCGCACGCTGCTCGAAACCGATGTCAGGCGCTGGGCCCAGGTGGTCAAAGCCGCCGGCATCAAGATCGAATAAGCCGTTGCGCCGCAACGTGACCGATCCACTACTGTCCGCGGCGCTGGCCGCGCTCGCCGCGGATACCGAAATGCAGCGCGATTTTGCCGCGCTGTGCGATTTCGGCGGCCGCCGTGCCGGCACGCCCGGCGAAGCCGCGGCTTTGGATTTTGTGCGTGCACGTCTTGCTGCGATCGCCCCGGCCGCGACCATTGAACAGGTTACCTATGCGGGCTGGCGTTGTTCCGCTGTGGAGCTCGCGCTGGCCGACGGCACCCCGCTCGCGTGCAATGCCTTGCTCGGCTCGGCAGCGACGCCGCCGGCCGGCCTCGACGCCGAAGTCGTGGACCTGGGCCGCGGCACGCCGGACGACTTCGCACGTCACACGCGCGAAATCGCGGGCCGCTGCGTGCTGGTGCGCCATGAATATCCGTTTTCCGCGGTGCATATCCACCGCCGGCGCAAGTACGGCTGGGCGATCGAGCACGGCGCGGCAGCATTCATCATCGCCAATCCGCTGCCGAATGGCGGTCCGCTCTCCGGATCGTCAGGCCGCGGCGGCGGCGCCGGCATTCCCGCAGTTGCGACCGATTTCGAATCGGCCGCGCGACTGGCCGCGAGTGGCGGCCAGCATGCGCGCGTGCACCTGCGCGTCGCCGGTGAAGACGATGCGGCGCAAACCGGCGTCGTGCTGCTCGATCTGCCGGGACAGTCGAATCAGCGCATCGCGCTCAGCGCGCACGTCGACGGCCACGACCTGGCCGAGAGCGCGCTCGACAACGCGACCGGCGTCGCGGTCGTGCTGGCAGTCGCGCGTGCATTTGCGCCGCTGCTGACGAACTGCCGCCGCGGCTTGCGCGTTTGTTTATTCAGCGCCGAGGAGTGGGCGCTCGCGGGTTCGCGTGAGTATCTCGATCGCCTGCCCGCCGCCGCGCTTGCGGCCATCGCGCTCAATATCAATCTCGACACCGTCGGCGGCGACGCGCAGCTCACCGCGCTGACGAGCGACTTCCCGCGCCTCGAAACCTTCGTGCGCGAAACGGCCGCAGCCGCGGGCATGGCGGTCGGCACGTACGCGCCTCTGATGGGCAACTCCGATCATTATAATTTTGCGCGCCACGGCATTCCGGCGCTGCGCCTGGTCGCGGGCTTCGACCGGCCCGACTGCAACATCAAGCACATCCTGACGTGCGGCGACACGCGCGACAAACTGGCGCCGGGTGAAATGGAAAACGCGGCCCGGTTGACGGCGGCGCTGCTTGCGCGCGCGCTGACGGCGGGCGACGAAATCATGGCCGGGCTCAAGCAAAAATAATGGCGACGTACGCGATCGGCGATATCCAGGGCTGCTACTCGACGCTGCGGCGGCTGCTCGACAAAATCGAATTCGATGCCGCGCGCGACCGCTTGTGGCTGGTCGGCGACCTGGTGAATCGCGGCCCGCAATCGCTGGCCGTGCTGCGCTTCGTCAAAAGCCTCGGCACGCGCGCCGTCACGGTGCTCGGCAACCACGATCTGCATTTGCTGGTGGTGGCCGCCGGTCATGTCGCGCCGCACCGCGGCGACACGCTGAATGCGATTTTGCGCGCGCCCGACCGCGACGAGCTGCTCGACTGGCTGCGCAACCGCAAACTGATGCACGCGGCGGGCCGCTATGCGATGGTCCACGCCGGGCTGCTGCCGCAGTGGACCATTGCCAGGGCACTGAGCCTCGCCCATGAAGTCGAGCGCGCGCTGCGCCGCGCCGACTATGGCGAATTCCTGCGCCACATGTACGGCAACCAGCCCGACCGCTGGCGCGACGATTTGCGCGGCTACGATCGCCTGCGCGTGATCACCAACGTTTTGACGCGCCTGCGTCTGTGCACCGCGGACGGACGCATGGAATTCGCGCACAAAGGCGCACCGGTCGATGTGCCGCGCGGCTTCAAGCCATGGTTCGAAGCGCCGCGCCGGCGCCACCGCGCGACCAAAATCCTGTTCGGCCACTGGGCAGCGCTCGGCTTGTACATCGGCTCGAACGTAGTTGGCCTCGACACGGGCTGTGTCTGGGGCCGCAAACTGACGGCGTTCCGGCTTAAGGACGGGAAGACTTATGCTTGCGCCGCTGCGGCGCGGGCAGATTAAGCGCCGCGGCGATCTGCGCGGCGGCATCGTCCGCGAGGTCGCGCCGGTGGCGCGCGCCGCACGCCAGCGGCGGCAGAAACTGCAAATGCACGTGGATCACCGGCTGGGTGAGGATCAGGCGCAACGAATCGAGCAGCGTCTTGGCGCCCTCGTAGTCGGCTTCAATACACAAGCTGCCGTCCGTCCGCGTGTAACGCACCGCGACTGGAAATAGCCGCGCGTCGCACGCCAGGGCGGGCTGGAGTAGCGATGCGTGAAACGGCAGCACGACGTCGCCGCTCGTGATAATGCCCTCGGGGAATACGGCGAACGTATCGCCGGCTTTGAGGCCCGCCACGATTTGCGCATTGATATTCAACGTATGGCGGCGCTGCGCACGCTCGATAAAGAGCGTGCCGCCCTGGGCGCACAGCCAGCCGATCAGCGGCCAGCGCCGGATTTCGGACTTCGCGACGAACCGCATTGCGTGGGCGGCGTTGATCGCGAATATGTCGAGCCACGACACGTGATTGGCCACCAGCATCGCGGGCGCGTCGGCCGCGCGCGGCGGCTCGCCGCTTACCGTAAGGCGCACGCCGAGTATCACGAGCAGTTGGCGCGAAAACCGGCGCACGCGCAGCCGGCGCTGGGCCGCGCTCAAAAACGGAAACAGCGTCGCGGCGACGGCCGCGGCCCGCAGCACGTGCCACGCGAGCCGCGCAACGCGCAGCGCGCGCACGGCCGGTGAAGTGAGCTGGGTGGACAGGTTCAGACCCCGCGCGCTGAACGATGGGAGCTCGCGGCCTAGAGCGTAACGCGCGTGCTGCTAGCACTCGGCAGCATCAGGTCGCTTACCAGGGAGTGGTCCCGAAATTCTGCTTGAAATGCGCGACGATCTCGTCGCGCGTGAAATGATGGTTCTGGCCGCCGCGATGCGCGATTTTCAGCGCGCCGAGCACCGACGCGAGACGACCGGTCAGTTGCCAATCGAGTCCGTTGGCGATCCCATACAGAAGCCCGGCGCGATAAGCATCGCCGCAGCCCGTCGGGTCGACGACGGCTGCCGGCCGCGCGCACGGGATTTCGAATTGACGGCCGTTCGCGTAAATCAGCGAGCCCTGCGCGCCGAGCGTGACGATCAGCGCCTTCAGGTTCGGCGCGATTGTGTCCAGCGTCTGGCCGGTTTTTTCCTGCAGCACCTGCGCCTCGTAATCGTTGACCGTCAGATAATCCGCCTGCCGCACGAATTCGAAGAGCTCTTCGCCGCTGAACATCGGCAGCCCCTGCCCGGGGTCGAAAATAAACGGGATGCCGGCCGCGTGGAATTCGCGCGCGTGCTGCAGCATGCCATCGCGCCCGTCGGGGGCGACGATGCCGAGCGTGACGCCGGCGGCATCGCCGACATGGTTCTCGTGCGAATGATTCATCGCGCCCGGGTGGAATGCCGTGATCTGGTTGTCGTCGAGATCGGTCGTGATGAACGCCTGCGCGGTGAATGTGCCCGCCGCCTGGCGCACGTGCTGCTGCGACAACTCAAGCTTGTCGAGCCGATCGGCATACGGCTTCGCGTCGTCGCCGACGGTGGCCATGATTTTGGGCTTGCCGCCCAGGAGGTTAAGGTTGTACGCGATGTTGCCCGCGCAGCCGCCGAACTCGCGGCGCATTTCCGGCACCAGGAACGCGACGTTGAGAATATGCAGCTTCTCGGCGAGGATGTGCTCCTTGAAGCGGCCTGGGAACACCATGATGGTGTCGTACGCAATCGAGCCGCAAATCAGGGTGTGCATGGAGAATTTCCCGCGGAAAAGGCGCAAATTATACCATCGGCGCCTTCGCGCACTCCGGCGTGCTTGCGCCCGGCGCATTGCGCGCGACCGCTGAATTCTTTTGTTATGATGATTGCGCGCACTTACGGCGAATGGAGTACATCATGCTCGAAGAATTCAAGAAGTTCGCAATGCGCGGCCATGTCGTCGACCTGGCGGTCGGCGTCATCATCGGCGCCGCATTCGGCAAAATCGTCGACTCGCTGGTCAAGGACCTGATCATGCCGCCGGTCGGGCTGCTGCTCGGTAAAGTCGATTTCGCCAATCTGTTCTGGGTGCTGAGGGACGGCGCGCCGCCGGGCCCGTACCTGACGGTCGAAGCTGCCCAGAAAGCCGGCGCGGTCACGCTCAACTACGGCGTCTTCATCAATACCTGCATCGGTTTCGTGATCGTCGCGTTCGCGGTATTTCTGCTGATCCGCGCGATCAATCGCCTGCAGGCGGCCGAAACGGCCGAGCCGCCGCCGACCGCCGAAGAAGTACTGCTGCTGCGCGAAATCCGCGACTCGCTCAAAAAATAGCGCGCCGGCTGCTCAGTGCGGCAGCCAGGCGCCGCCGAAGAGCACCATCAACCAGATAACGACCGCGTTGATGATGCTCAGCATGACGGCGGCGCTGCCGAGATCCTTGGCGCGCTTCGCGAGCACGTGCTTCTCGAGCGACACGCGGTCGGTCAGCGCCTCGATCGCGGAGTTGATGAGTTCCACGATCAATACGAGCAGCACGCTGGCGACCATCAGGGCCTTGCCGACCGCGTCGATGTGCATCGACAAGGCGAGCGGGATCAGCGCGAGCGCCAGCACGACTTCCAGCCGGAACGAATCTTCGTGCTTGAGCGCCGCCGCAAAACCGTCGAGCGCGTAGAAAAGCGCGTTCCAGATGCGTTGGATGCCGGCCTTGCTTTTGTATGGGCTACTCATGAGCGGTCCGTAAAAAGTGAGGCGGTGCGCGATCGTCATTGGACATGCGTTTTTCCCCCTGCTTTGTTGTTCGCGCCGGCTCCGATTACAGAACAGGCGATGGGCGGTTTCAGGCCGCCGCCGGCCGCCACTTGAGATCGAGTTCGCGCGCGGCCTTGACGTCGTCGAGCCGGCGCACCGGCGTCGTGTGCGGCGCCGCTTTCACGAGATCGGGCTGCTCGCGCGCTTCGCGCAGGATTTCCGCCATCGCCTGCACGAACGCATCGAGCGTCTGCTTCGATTCGGTTTCGGTGGGCTCGATCAAGAGGCACTCGGGCACGAGCAACGGGAAATACGTGGTCGGCGCGTGAAAGCCCTTGTCGAGCAGGCGCTTCGCGAAGTCCATCGCGGTAACGCCCGTGTCGTCCTTGAGCTTTTTCAGCGTCACGATGAATTCGTGGCTGGCGCGCCGCATCGGGAACGCGATGTCGAAGCCCGCCTTCTTCAATTCCACCATCAGGTAGTTCGCGTTCAGCGTCGCGTATTCGGCGACCCGCTGCATGCCCTGGCTGCCGAGCAGGCGCGCGTAGATATAAGCGCGCAACAGCACGCCGGCATTGCCGAGATGCGCCGACAGGCGCCCGATGGATTGCGGCACGTCCTGCTCGCCGAGTAAAACGTAAGCTCTTTTTCTTCAGCGCGACCATCGGCAGCGGCAGATAAGGCAACAGGCGCGTGGCGACGCCGACCGGACCGGCGCCGGGGCCGCCGCCGCCATGCGGCGTCGAAAACGTCTTGTGCAGATTGATGTGGATGACGTCGAACCCCATGTCGCCCGGTTTGACTTTGCCGAGTATCGCATTGAGGTTGGCGCCGTCGTAATACAGGAGCCCGCCCGCATCGTGCACGATTTTTCTGATGTCGATGATCGAGCGCTCGAACACGCCGAGCGTCGACGGATTGGTCAGCATCAAGCCCGCGGTGTGGGGGCCGACTGCCGCGGCGAGCGCCGCGAGTTCGACGTTGCCCTCGCGATCGGTCGGAATCTCCCTGACCGTATAGCCGCACATGACGGCCGACGCCGGATTGGTGCCGTGCGCGGCGTTCGGCACCAGGATTTCGGTGCGCGCGGTATCGCCTCGCGCGACGTGGTACGCGCGGATCATCGCCACGCCGGCGAATTCGCCCTGCGCGCCGGCCATCGGCGCCAGGCTGACACCCGCCATGCCCGTCACGTCCTTGAGCATTTCCTGCAGCTCGAACATGCACGCGAGAAAGCCCTGCCCGGTAGCGGCCGGGGCGGATGGATGGCGCGCGAGAAACTGCGGCAGCATCGCGAGCGCGTTGCACGCGCGCGGGTTGTATTTCATCGTGCACGAGCCGAGCGGATAAAAGTGCGTATCGATCGAAAAGTTGCGGCGCGACAGGTTCGTGTAGTGGCGCACCGCGTCGAGCTCGGAAACCTGCGGCAACAGCGGCGGCGTCGCGCGACGCAGCGCTGCGGGGATCGACGCGGGCCCGGCGGCGGGCGGCATCTGCGCGGCGTTGCGCCGCTCGCGCTGCGACAATTCGAAAATCAGCATGGCATGCCTCGCGTCAGCTTCCGGCCACCGACATGGTCTTGCCGTCGACGCGCCGCACCGGCACCTGCGACACGTCGACGCCGTCGAGACAGTAGACGTTCACGCCATAATGGTCGGGCGCGGCGCGCTTGCGGTGAAATGTATAGATGCCGCACGCGCCGCAGAAATAATGCTGGGCGACCCGCGTGTTCCACCGATAGAGCACGAGCTTGTCTTCGCCCTTCAATATCTTCAGGCCCGATTCGTGCACTTTGTACATGACGGCGTTCTTCTTCACGCACAACGTGCAGTCGCACATCGTGAAGTCGTCGAAGGTGCCCGTCACTTCGAACTCCACGCTGCCGCAATGACAGGAACCCCTGAACGTACCGCTCGGCAGAGCCGCCATGTCCCGCCGCCCGCGCCTTATCCTATTTCAGCGCGGCCAGCGCCGCGTCGTAATCGGGTTCGTTCTTGATTTCCGGCACGAGCTGCGAGTATTTGACCTTGTTGTTCTCGTCGAGCACGACCACTGCGCGCGCGGTGACGCCCTTCAGCGGGCCATCGGCGACGTCGACGCCGTACTTCGCGTGGAAATCGCGGCCGCGCATCGTCGAGAGCGAGGTGACGTTGTTGATGCCTTCGGCTTCGCAGAAGCGCTTCATCGCGAACGGCAGATCAGCGGATATCACGAGCACGACGGTGTTGGCGAGGCTGCCGGCTTTCTCGTTGAATTTGCGCGTCGAGGTCTGGCATACGCGGCGTATCGAGGCTGGGCACGATGTTGAGCACTTTGTGCTTGCCCGCGTAATCCTTGAGACTCACGTCTTTCAAGTCCTTGCCGGTCAGCGTGAAGTCCGGCGCGGCATCGCCCGCCTTCGGAAAGTTGCCGGCGACATTGACGGGGTTGCCGCCGAGAGTAACGGTAGACATAGAATTCTCCTTGGTTGAATTGGTGTAAAGAGTTAAGCGCGCGCGGCGCCGCGAGTACATCGGCCGAGTATGCTTTTCAGAGTGGCGGCGTAACGCGTCAGGTCGTCGTCGCGCTTGGTTTCGGTTGCGCACACGAGCATCGCGTTGCCAAGTTCGGGATAGTCCTGCGTCATAGCGAGGCCGCCCAGTATGCCTTGCACCTGTAGCGCCTGCAACACGTCGGCGGCCGGCGCGTCAAACTGCACGACGAACTCGTGGAATATCGGACCGTTGAACACGCGCGTGACGCCGGGAACCGCGCAAAGCCTGTCCGCCAGCGCAATCGCATTCGCGTGCGAGGCTTCAGCGACGCGCGCGAGCCCCGCTGGTCCTACGAGCGCGAGATAGATCGTCGCCGCAGTTACCGCGAGCCCCTGATTGGTGCAAATATTCGACGTCGCTTTCGAGCGGCGGATATGCTGCTCGCGCGCCTGCAGGGTCAGCGTGTAGCCGGGCTTGCCGTCGACGTCGAGCGTGCGGCCGACGATGCGGCCGGGCATTTGCCGCACGTATTCGTTGCGGCAGGCCATGAAGCCGAAGTAGGGACCGCCCGCGGCGAGCGGCACGCCGAGCGGCTGGCCTTCGCCGACCGCGATGTCGGCGCCGCCGTCCGCCCATTCGCCCGGCGGCTTCAATAGCGCGAGCGACGTCGGGTTGACGACTGCGATCGTCAGCATGCGGTTGCGTTTCGCCCATGCGGTGAGCTCGTCGACCGGCTCGAGCACGCCGAAATAATTGGGCTGCGGCACGACGAGCGCGGCGTAATCCTGACCGGCGAATCTGTCGAGCGCCGCCGGAATCACGTGGCCGCATTCGGTGCAGTACGGCACCTCGACCAATTCGATGTTCTGGTCCTTGACGATCGTGCGCGTGACCGCGCGGTACACCGGATGCACCGTCGCCGGCACGAGCACGCGCTTGGATGACTTGTGCGCGCGCACCGCCATCAACACCGCCTCGGCCAGAGCGGACGCGCCGTCATAAAGGCTCGCATTGGTTACGTCCATCGCGGTCAGTGACGTCATCATCGACTGATACTCGTAGAGCAATTGCAGCGTGCCCTGGCTGGCCTCGGCCTGATACGGCGTGTACGACGAATAAAATTCGCCGCGCGTCGCAATCTGCCAGACGGCCGCCGGAATGTGGTGCTCGTACGCGCCGGCGCCGATGAAATTCAGCCAGCGGCCGTCCTGCTCGGCGCGCTCGTGCATGAGGCGCGTGACTTCCATCTCGCTCAAGCCCGGCGGCACGCCCGACAGTGCGGTGTCGCGCAATGACGCGGGAATCTCGTCGAAGAGATCGTCGATCTTAGCGACGCCGATCGCGGCGAGCATCGCGCGTACGTCGTCCTCGGTGTGCGGTATGAACGGCATGAATCAGTGCGCGTCGGCGTCCGCGATCGCCTGGTAAGCAGCCGCATCGAGCAACCCGGCGAGCTCGTTCGGGGCCGCCGGCTTCAACTTGAACATCCACGCGCCGTACGCGTCCTGGTTGATTTTTTCCGGCGCATCCGCGAGGTCCGCATTGGCCCCGATGACTTCGCCGGTCACCGGCGCGAACACGTCGGCGGCCGCCTTGACCGACTCGACGACCGCGCATTCCTCGCCCTGCTTCAGTTTGCGCCCGATCGCGGGCAGCTCGACGAACACGAGGTCGCCCAGCAATTCCTGCGCGTGGTGCGTGATGCCCACCGTGACGGTGCCGTCGGCTTCCTGCTTGATCCATTCGTGCGATTTCGTGTATTTGAGTTCGGCGGGTGTCGTCATGGTTATGCTCCGGGGTTTGATGGCGGCAGGGTTGCTTCAACTAAGTCGGGGAAGGATTTTATCCCGAAAGGGTCGGCGTTTCGTTGCGTTTGTCATGCGATGAGCACCTTGCCGTGGCGCACGAACGGCGGCTTGACGACGCGCGCGCGCAAGCGCTTGTCGCGCACAGTGACCTCGACTTCGTCGCCCGCGCGCACGGCGAGCGGCACGCGCGCGAGTGCCAACGAGCGCTCGAGCGTCGGCCCGAAGCCGCCGCTCGTGATTTCGCCGTCGCCGTGCGCGCTGGTTATTTTCTGGTGGCTGCGCATGACGCCCTTGTCGAGCAGCACGAGCCCGAGCGCATGCCGCGCCGCCTGCGCATTCTGCAACGCGCCTTTGCCGATGAAATCCCGCGGCGCTTTCAAGTCGACTGTCCACGCGAGGCCCGTTTCGAGCGGCGTGGTGCTCTCGTCCATGTCCTGGCCATACAAATTCATACCGGCTTCGAGGCGCAGCGTATCGCGCGCGCCCAGACCCGCGGGGGTGACGCCCTGCTCGTGCAGACGGCGCCATAACGCGACGGCCTCGGCCGCCGGCAGGACGATTTCAAAGCCGTCTTCGCCCGTGTAGCCGGTGCGCGCCAGCATGAGATCGCCGATGTGCGCCGCACTGAAATAGACGAGCGGCTCGCCTGCTGCCTGTGTCCCGGGCAACGCCGCATACAATTTGGCGCGCGCCTGCGGACCCTGCACGGCAATGATCGCCAGGTCCCGGCGTGGTGTGATAACGAGTTGCGGCGCGCGCGCGGCGCGCTGCGCCATGAGCCACGCGCAATCCTTGTCGGCGGTGCCGGCGTTGACAACGAGCCGGAACCAGTCTTCCGCAAAAAAATAGACGATGAGGTCGTCGAGCACCCCGCCTGCGGGATTGAGCAGGCACGAGTACAAAGCCTTGCCGCTGTCGCGCAGCCGGTGCACGTTGTTGGCGAGCACGTAGGCGAGAAATTCACGGCTGCCCGCGCCGCGCACGTCGATCGCCAGCATATGCGACACGTCGAACATGCCCGCGGCCCTGCGCACCGCGTGATGCTCTTCGATTTGCGAGCCATAGTGCAGCGGCATGTCCCAGCCGCCAAAATCCACCATGCGCGCGTTGAGCTCGCGGTGCAATGCGTTGAGCGGCGTGGTCTTCAGCGTCGATGCGGTCACGGGCACGGTTCCAATAAAAAAGGGTGAGGCCGACCAGTCGGCTTCACCCCTCTGTCCGGGTACCTGAGAGATTGCAAAACGCGTTACGCGTTCCGCGTGCCCCTTCGGTGGAAGAGCCCGTTGGCGGGCCCCGCGCTCTCCAGAGTTGCCTCGTGCGCAGCAGTACTCAAGGAGTGATCCTACGCCTGAGCGATTCCGGGTGGTTGCGCCTTCGGCGGTACCGCAAACGCGGCACGCTCTCCTGTTGCGACGTGGGACCCGTCAAGGCCCCGCAGCGACGACACTATACTGCACCGCCGCCGGCGCGGGCAAGTCAGCGCGCGGGCGCGGCAATCAAGTCGAGCCGGAATCCGGCCGCGCCCAGATCGCCGGTATCGAGATCGAGGCGGATCGTGACTTCGGCATTCGGTGCAATTCCCGCACGCGGATCTTTGCCCGCCACCAGGTACTCGGCCGGCATGAAGATCCGGCGCGCAACCGTGTGTTCCTTCGTATTGGTCAGCACGACATCGAGCGCGGGATAGCCCAGGGCAGTCGTCGCGTGACTGCGCAGCGTCGCGGTCAACGCGACCAGTCCCGGATTGGCCGGATCGGGCGCCTGCATATCGGATGCTTCGATGCTGATCTGACGCGGCCGCTGCGGCAGCGCGACCGTGCAATGCAGTAGCTCGCACATCCTGTTCAGTTGCGGACGTGCTTCGGGCAGGCTGGCCGCGATGTCGCTGCGATAAAAATAGGCGGCCTGCGCGGCGAGGCCGCACAGCATCAGCGCGACACCGATGCCCCACCCGACGTTGCGGCGGCGGGGCGACGCGAGATCGAAGGCGGGACGCTCGTACGGCGGCGGCTCGACCGCCACCGGGGATTGGGTAAAAGCCGCTTCATCGGCGGCAGGTGTGGGCACCGCATGGGGCGGTGCATCCATTATCACTTCGGTCGCTGCCACGGGCTCGGGCGCGATCGTCTCGGGCGCCGGTGTGGGCGGCAGTGCGGATTCCGGCGGCGCTTCGGGCAAAGTCGCGAGTGTCTTGAAGCCGTCGAACACCTGCGCGCACCGGCCACACCGCACCATGCCGTGCTGCGCCTGCAATTGCGGCGGCGTAACGCGGAAAGTGGTTGCGCAACTCGGGCACTGGGTGACGATGCTCATGACAGTCGCGCGCTACCGTTTGCTGCCGCTGATCAGCACCCAGCCGTCGTCATGCTCGAGTGGTGCCAAGTCAAACGCGGCGCGATAAGCGTCCTCTACCTCGCGCGCCTGGTGCTCGAGCACGCCTGACAACAGGATATGACCGCCGCGGCGCGTGAGCCGCGCGAGCAGCGGCGCCAGGAGGGTGAGTGGATTGGCGAGAATATTGGCAAGCACGATATCGGCGGGCTCCGGGGCGTCGCTTTCGGCGGCGACAAACTCCATGTGCGCCTGATTTTGCATTGCATTATGGCGCGCCGCAAGCAACGCCAGCGGATCGATGTCGACCCCGGTGGCACGGGCGGCGCCGAGCTTCATCGCGGCGATGCCGAGGATGCCCGAGCCGCAGCCATAGTCGAGCACGGATTCGCCGCCGCGCAAATTGGTGTCCAGCCACTTCAGGCACAGCCGGGTCGTCGCATGCGTGCCGGTGCCGAACGCCAGACCGGGATCGATCACCAGATTGATGGCGGCGGGATCGGGCGCCGCATGCCACGTCGGCACCACCCATAGGCGCGACGACACGCGCACCGGTTGAAACTGATTTTGCGTCGCGCGCACCCAATCCTGATCGGCGACCGGCTTGACGTCAACGACTACTGCCGAATCGAGGCCCGCATCATGCAGCGCGGCGATGACGCTGGCGGAGATGTTTGGTCCTTCCTCGAACAATGCACTGACGCGCGATAACGCCCATTCGCCGACCGCGGGTTCGCCCGGCTCGCCGAACAACGCGTGCTCGTCCGCCGTGCCGGCAGCGGCATCGGTCACATCGACTGAAATCGCGCCGCACTCGAGCAGCACGTCGGATAGCGCCTCGACGCGAGCGGCGTCAACCGTGAAGCTGACCGCAAGCCAGGCCATTCAGGCGCCGGCAGTGACGCGGGAAACTTCGCGCGCGGGTGCTGCGGTGTGCGGGAAATCGGCTGTGTCCATCGCTCTGCCCGTCGGTGCAAACGTGCGGCTATTTCGCCTTGGCGAGTTTCTGCTCGAGATAGTGAATGCTGGTGCCGCCGCGCAAAAACGCCGCGTCGCGCATCAATTCCGCGTGCAGCGGCAAATTCGTCTGGATGCCCTCGACCACCGCCTCCGACAGCGCGATGCCCATGCGCGCAATCGCCTGCTCGCGGGTGTCGCCGTACGCGATCAGCTTGCCGATCAATGAGTCGTAGTTGGGCGGCACGAAATAATTGTTGTACACGTGCGAATCGACGCGGATGCCCGGTCCGCCGGGCATGTGCCACGACGTGATGCGTCCGGGCGACGGCGTGAATTTGTACGGGTCCTCGGCGTTGATGCGGCATTCGATTGCGTGGCCCTTGAACACGATGTCGCGCTGCTTGACCGGCATGCGCTCGCCCGCGGCAATGCGAATCTGCGCCTGCACGATGTCGACGCCGGTGATCATTTCCGTGACCGGATGCTCGACCTGCAGCCGCGTGTTCATCTCGATGAAATAGAACTCGTCGTTTTCGTACAAGAACTCGAAGGTGCCGGCGCCTTCGTAGCCGATCTTGCGGCACGCTTCGGCGCAGCGCTCGCCGACGCGGATGCGGCCGCGCATCGGCAGGTGCGGCGCGGGCGCTTCTTCGATGATTTTCTGGTGCCGCCGCTGCATCGAGCAGTCGCGGTCGCCCAGATACACCGCGTTGCGGAAGCGGTCGGCCAGTACCTGCACTTCGATATGCCGCGGCGCCTCGAGGAATTTTTCCATGTAGACCATCGGATTGCCGAATGCGGCCTGCGCTTCGCCGCGCGTCATCGACACCGCGTTGAGCAAGGCCGCTTCGGTATGCACCACCCGCATGCCGCGACCGCCGCCCCCACCCGCCGCTTTGATGATGATCGGATAACCGACCGTGCGGGCGATCTTCACGATTTCTTCCGGCGCGTCGGGCAATGCGCCTTCGCTGCCGGGCACGCACGGGATGCCGGCCTTGCGCATCGCGACCTTGGCGCTGACTTTGTCGCCCATCAGCCGGATCGTCTCGGCCTTGGGCCCGATGAAGACGAAGCCGCTTTTTTCGACGCGCTCGGCAAAATCGGCGTTCTCGGACAGAAACCCGTAGCCCGGGTGGATGGCCTCGGCGTCGGTCACTTCGGCCGCGCTGATGATCGCGGGGATATTGAGATAGCTTAAGGCCGACGGTGGCGGCCCAATGCATACCGATTCGTCCGCGAGCTTGACGTATTTGGCTTCCGCGTCCGCCTCCGAATGCACGGCCACCGTCTTGATGCCGAGCTCGCGGCAGGCGCGCTGGATGCGCAGCGCAATTTCGCCCCGATTGGCGATCAGGATCTTTTCGAACACCGGTTAGCGCCCGTCCGTTGCCGCGCCGCCACGGCGGCTGGCACCCGCCGGGTTGCGCCCGGTCGGATTTGCAGTTACGGCTAGGTCGGCTCCATCCCGCAACCGCATCACCCGATCACCATCAGCGGATGACCGTATTCGACGGGCTGCCCGTTCTCGACCAGGATCGCCTTGATGACGCCCGACCGGTCTGCTTCGATCTCGTTCAAGAGCTTCATCGCTTCGATAATGCACACCGTATCGCCTTCGTTGACCGTCTGCCCAACCTCCACGAAAGCCTTGGCGCCTGGCGTCGGAGCGCGATAGTAAGTGCCAACCATTGGCGACTTCAATACATGCCCTTCGGGTGCTGCCGCCGCCGGTTCGCCAGTGACCGCCGGAGCGCCTGGGACAACCGGCGCGGAGGTCGCCGGCGCGGCGACCTGGGTGACCGTCGCGGTCGCGGGTGCATTGGTGGAATTGTTGCGGCTGATGCGGACTTTTTCTTCGCCCTCGGTAATTTCGAGTTCGGCGATTCCTGACTCCTCAACGAGATCGATCAGCTTTTTCAGTTTACGCAAGTCCATATTCAGCCTCCCGCTGAGTGTTGCAGTGCATAGTCGAGCGCGAGTTCGTAACCCTTGGCGCCGAGTCCGCTGATGACGCCGGCTGCCAGGTCGGTGACATACGAGTGGCGGCGAAATTCCTCGCGCCGGTACACGTTGGACAGATGCACTTCGATGAACGGAATCCGCACGGCGGCCAATGCATCGCGCAACGCCACACTCGTGTGCGTGAAGGCCGCCGGATTGATGATGATGAAGTCGACCGCTTCGTTGCGTGCCTGCTGGATCCGGCTGACGAGGTCGCCCTCGATGTTGGTCTGGTAAACGGTAAGTGCGACGCCCGCGGCAGCCGCACGCTTGGCGAGTTTTTTGTTGATGGCATCCAGCGTCGTCGATCCGTACTGCTCGGGCTCACGCTCGCCCAGGAGATTAAGGTTGGGCCCATGCAAGACGAGGATGTTGGCGGGTGCGGGCATAGAGGGGTGGTAGTTGCGGAGTGTAATGCCTCGGTAGAGCGAAACTGTGAGATTTTCCGCACTTCATTACGCGAGTTGTCGGTATTTTGCAGCAGATCGCCGCATTTTGTCCAACTTTGGGTGCGGTTGCGCCCCGTTTGGCTTACGCAGCCCGGCCACACGTGGCCCACGGCTGAAGCCGCTTCGGCGGCCGCGCCCGTTAAGTGAGTGGCGCCTTGGTCGATGGCGTCAATTTTACCGGAGTTGGCGGGGATCTAAATGAAAGTTCCTGTATTTTACCGGCTGTTTCGCCGAATTTAGGCGAACTTGAAGGCACCGTGGAGATTTTACAGAGAGCGGTTTAATCGCCGCTTCGAGCTTTTCGGTCGTTAAAACGCCCACTTTAGAGAGTTTCACCTGGCCGGCGCGATCCAGAATCAGCGTAAACGGCAGGACGGTCGCCCGGTCGCCTAACTCGCGCGTCCAATCCATGGTTTCCATGCCGCCGACCACCAGCGGGTAATTGATGCCCATTTCCTTCGCATACGGCACGACCCGCTGCTTCTGATCGATCGCGACACCGACAAACTGCACGCCGTCCGCGCGATAACGTTCCTGGAACTTGATGAAACCGGGAATTTCCTCGCGGCACGGCGCGCACCACGTCGCCCAGAAGTTGACTACGAGCACCTTGCCGCGCCATTGCTCGAAGCGCTGAGGCTTGTCGTCGAGTCCCATGAGCTCGGCGGCCAGGACCATGCGGCCCGTGGCAACCGGGTCGGGCGGCGCATCGGCGGCCTGCCACTGGTGAGCCAGGAACCCCGCGGCGGCGAAGATGATGGCGACGCCGCCCGCGAGCAGCGCCTGCCAGCGGCGCGTCATCGCAAGGCCAGATCGAGCGTCGCCGCAAATTTATCCGCGGGCTGGAAACCAACCACGCGCAGATCGTTTAGCTGCTTGCCCTGGCGGTCGAAAAATATGATGCCCGGCGGGCCGAACAGGCTGAACCGCTTGAGCAATGCCTTATGCTCGTCGTTGTTCTGCGTGACATCCGCCTGCAGCGCGACCATGCCGGCGAGCCGCGTGCGCACCGCCTCGTTAGTAAAAGTGTAGCGCTCCATTTCCTTGCACGACACGCACCAGTCGGCGTAAAAATCGAGCATAACGGGCTTGCCCGCTGCCGCGCTGATCGCACTATCCAGTTGCGCCGAGCTGTCGATGCGCTGAAACGCCGGCGCATGCTCGACCGCTCCGGCTGCGCCGCGCAAACCGGCGAGCGGCTGCAATATGTCGCGCCCTCCCGACAACGCGCCAACCAGCAAGGCCGCGCCCGCCAATAGACTGATGACGCCGATGCCCTTGAAGAGCCTGTGCGCACCCGGCGCATTGGGCGGCAGTGGGTCGAGCGCATGCATATATATGGCGGACACGATCAGCAGGGCAGCCCATGCGAGCATGTGGGCGGCCGCGGGCAACAGCGGCGAGACCAGATAGATCGCAACCCCGAGCAGCACGATGCCGAAAAACCGCTTCACGGTATCCATCCACGGGCCGGCTTTCGGCAGCAACGTCCCTGCCGACGCGCCGACGGCGAGCAGCGGGACGCCCATGCCGAGCGCCATCGCAAACAACGCGGCGCCGCCGAGCACGCCGTCGCCTGACTGGCTGATGTAGAGCAGCGCGCCGGCGAGCGGAGCGGCCACACACGGGCCGACGATCAGCGCGGAGAGCACGCCCATCACGAACACACTGGCGAAATGCCCGCCGTGCAGCCGGTTGCTGGTCGCCGCCAGCCGGCTTTGCATCGAGGCAGGCAGCTGCAACTCGTAAAACCCGAACATCGACAGCGCGAGCAGCACGAAAATCGCGGCGAAACCTGACAGCACCCACACGTTCTGCAGCGCCGAAGACAGCATCGTTCCGAGCAACCCGGCAGCAACACCCGCCGCCGCATAAGTGATGGCCATGCCGAGCACGTACACCAGCGACAACACGAAGCCGCGCACGTGCGTCAGGTGCGCGCCATGCGGCACGAGTATGCCCGACAGGATCGGGATCATCGGGAACACGCACGGCGTCAGCGCGAGCAGCAGGCCGAAGCCGAAAAAGCTGGCGATCAATACCCAGAATCCGCCTTTGAACAAACCGGCGATCAACGCGTCTTCGGATTGCGGGCCCGCGGCGCGCGCCGGCGGCGCATTCGCGAGGAACGGCGTTGAGGGCGTCGCCGCGCCCGCGGGCGAAAAGGCGGCGAGCGTGACATTGGCCGTCTGCTCCTGCGGCGGGTAGCACACGCCGATGTCGGCGCAACCCTGCGAAACCGCCTTCAGTGTGAACTGCGGCGCCTGCGCCGCCAGCCCTTTGACCGGCAGCACGAAACGCAGCTCGCCGCGGTAAGTCTGCACCTCGCCGAAAAATTCATCCTTCTTAACCTTGCCAGGCGGCAATTGGGACGCGTCGACGCTGACGCTCGCCGGCTCGGCCGTGAACTTGAATTTCTCGCGGTAAAGATAGTAACCGGGCGCGATCACGTACTTGATCTCGACCTGCCGGTCGTCGAGCAGGCGCGCCGAAAATTGAAACGCCTTTTCGGGCTCGAGCAATTCCTGCGCGAAGGCCTGCGTGCCGATCGCCAGCAGCAGCGTGAGGATGAAAAGGAGTCTCGCCATATTCGCTTCAGCCGATCTCGGTTACGGTCGCCGCGTTGATCCAGTCGAGGTATTCACGCGACCCGTCTGCCACCGGGACCGCGACGATTTCCGGAAGTTCATACGGATGCACGCTTTTGATGGCGGCCTCGACTTCGGGGTAAATATCGCCGCGCGTCTTGATCAGCAGCGGCACCTCGGCCGCGGTTTCCACGTTGCCCTGCCAGCGGTATACCGACGAGCATTCCGCGAGGATGTTGACGCATGCCGCGAGCTTACGGTCGACGAGCAGGCGCGCGATTTTTTCGGCGACCGCGCGGTCGGGCGCATTGGTTAAGACGACCACTGCGTTCATGGGACGACCAATGCGTTCATCGGGTGACAAGGCATTCATCGTCCGTCCGCCGGCGCGATTGCGGCAATGCCGTCGCGAACCGTCGGATAGCGCAGCTTGAACCGCAACTCGGTTTTGAGACGGCGGTTCGACAGCCGCCGCGATTCGTTCATGAACGACCACAGGTTGGACGGCAGGCGTGCGCTCGCCTCCGCGCGCGACAGGCGCGGCGGGCGCGGCAGCCCGCAATGATCTGCGACGAGATCGAAGTAGTCGCCCATCTTGAGCACGCTGTCGTCGCTCGCGTTGTACATGCGGCCGGCATGGCCGAAGCGCAGCGCCGCGACCGCCATGCGCGCGAGATCTGCGGCGTGCACGTGATTGCTGTAACCGTCTTCGTCGGCGCACAGCGCCGGCATGCCGGCCGCCAGGCGTTGCAGCGGCAGGCGCGCTTCGGAGTAAATGCCGGGCGCGCGCAGGATCGAAATGCGCACGCCGCTGCGTCTGCCCCACACGCGCAGCTGGCGCTCGGCGTCGACGCGGCGCTGCGCGCGCGCGGTTTGCGGATGCAGCGAGCGGGTCTCATCGACGAGCGCGCCCGCGCAATCGCCATAGACGCCGCTCGTGCTGATGTAGACGAATTGCTGTGGTAGACTTTTGGCCTTTGCCAGCGTTGCGATCAGGTGGGACGTGCGAGTGTCGCGCGCGCCCTGCGACGGCGGCGGAGCGCTATGCAGAACATCATGGGCTATGCCCGCCAGACCGTCGAGGCTCGCCGGATCATCGAGGTCTCCCACGATCGGCACGACGCCGTGGCTGCGCAGCAGCGGCGCGCGCGCGCGGTTGTGGGTAAGGCCGTAAATGCGGTAGCGTTCGCGCAATTGCGGTAATGCGCGCAACGCCACGTCGCCGCAACCGATGATCAGTAAGCGTCGCATAGGGTGCAAATTCTAACTTAAAAAAGCGGCTCCTCGCCGGTACCACCTATATTTACGCGTTGACATGCCCAACCAGGTAACCATTCGTCCGAGCAACCACACTTTCCTGGTGCAGGACGACGAAACGATACTCGACGCTGCACTGCGCGAGGGCTTCGTGATTTCGTACGGTTGTCGCAATGGCGCTTGCGGCACGTGCAAGGGCACCGTGCTCTCCGGCAATGTCGATTACGGGACGTACCAGGAAAGCGCGCTTACCGAAGCGGAAAAACGGCTCGGACTCGCGCTCTTCTGCCAGGCGCGGCCGTCCGGCGACCTCGTGATCGAGTGCCGCGAGGTCAACGCCGTCAAGGATATTCAGATCAGGACGCTGCCGTGCCGCGTACAGAAAATGGAGCTCGTCGCCGGCGACATCATGGTTTTGTACCTGAAGCTGCCCGCATCCGAGCGGCTGCAATTTCTCGCCGGCCAGTACATCGACATCCTGATGAAAGACGGCTCGCGCCGCAGCCTGTCGATGGCGAACGGTCCGCACGACGATGAGCTCCTGCAATTGCATTTGCGCAATTACGGCGGGCCGTTCAGCCAGCACGTATTCACCACGATGAAAGTGCGCGACATCCTGCGCTTCGAAGGGCCGTTCGGCACGTTTTTTCTGCGCGACGACAGTGACAAGCCGATCGTGCTGCTCGCGAGTGGCACCGGCTTCGCGCCGGTGAAATCGCTCGTCGAGCACGCGTTCCACGTCAACACGACGCGGCCGATGGTTTTGTACTGGGGCGCGCGTGTCCGCTCCGATCTGTACATGAACGAGCTGCCCGAGCAGTGGGCGCGCGAGCACCCCAATTTCAAATACGTGCCGGTGCTGTCGGAACCGCGACCGGACGATAACTGGACCGGCCGCACAGGACTCGTCCATCACGCCGTCATGCAGGACCTGCCGGATTTGAGCGGCTACCAGGTTTACGCGTGCGGCGCGCCCATCATGGTGGAATCGGCGCATCGCGATTTCACTACACGGTGCAGCATGCCCGAGGATGAATTTTTCTCGGACGCGTTCACCGCCGCCACGCCGACGCCGTGAACCTGTGCCGGCGGTTGCCGGCGAGCCGAATTACGCCGCACTGCGCAATGTTTCCTGCTCTGACGGCGCGTATACGCGTGATGCTCTGCGTGATCGTCGCCGCGGGTTGCGCCGCGCCCGCAGGTCTGCCGCCAGCAGCGCTGCCTATCGCCGCTGCCCGCGAACTTGCCCCCGGTGCCCGGGTGACGATCGAAGGCGTAGTCACCGTGCGCGCGGGCACCTTCGATGCCGGCTTTGCGCTGCAAGACGCCACGGGCGGAATCTACGTCACGCACGCGCGCGGGACGGCGCCGGAGCTCGGCGAGCGCTTACGCGTGGAAGGCCGCGCGGTGGCGCCGCACGCGCAAGCGGGCATCGAGCCCGCCGCGCTCGTTGCGCTCGGAATCGCCAATTCACCCGCGCCGCTGGAAACCACCACCGGAGCAGTCGGGCCCGCGACCGAAGGCCGGCTGATCGCGGTGCGCGGCAGAGTGACTGGCGACGTAATCGACGACCAGCCGTGGGGCTGGAAACTTTACCTCGATGACGGCTCGGGGCCTCTGCTGATATTCGTCGCGACTGGCACGCACATCGATGCACGCGACCTGCGCGCCGGTCAAGACCTGCGCATCGTCGGATTCAGCGGGCGCTACGAACAACATACCGAACTCCTGCCGCGCGGACCGCGCGACATCGGCCACTAGCAGTGATCGCGGTTACAACAACGTGCGCCGGCGGCCGCCGGTCATTTGCTTTAACTGGCTGATGGCCAGATCGAGGCTGGCGCGATAGTGGCGGCGCGCGGCGTCGGCATTGCCGAGCCGGTCGTGCAATTGAGCGAGCATCAGGTGCGCCGAATAAAGCGGCTCGACCGAAATGCTCGCTTCGAGGTAATTCTGCGCCTTGCCCCACAATTCCTGGCGCGCGCACAGCCGCCCGAGCGTCAGCAGCAGCACAGCGTCGCGGCGGTTGGCCGTCAACCACTGTTCGGCGCGCTCGATCTGGCGGACGGTGTCGGGCCCCTCGCATTCGGCGTACAGACCGACCAGCTCGGAATCCCACTCCATCGCGAGGGCCTGCTCGATGATCTGCTGCGCCTGCGGGATGCCGCCCAGGGCGAGATAGCATTGCGCGGCCGCCGCCGCAATTTTGCCGTCGCGCTTCTGCTCGGCCGGAATTTTTTGCCAGCATTCGTCGAGCTCGCGCCGGTCGAGCGCTTTGCGTTTCAGATTTTCCGCGTGCGCGTAACGGCGCAACTGCCCGGCCTGCGTCGCGTCGAACACGCTTCGCCTTTCGAGCTGGTCGACGAGCTGCAGCACCTGCTCCCAGTTGCTGGCCTGTTGCTGCGCCTTCAATTCGAGGCGCAACGCCGCGGTGTGCCGTTCCGGCAGCGTCTTCAAAGTCAGCAGCGCTTCCTGAAAACGCCGCTGGTCGAGCAGCATGTCGGCCGCCGCGATAATGCGCACTGCCGGCTCGGCCGGCGCCAGCTCTTCGGCGCGCGCGAGATAGGCATCGCGCTCGTCGTAGTGGCGCAACTCGTGCGCCGCGCGCGCGGCGAGCACCAGCCCGACCGCGGTGGTATCCGGCGACTCCGCCACGGCGGCGGCGGATTTCTCGGCGCGTCCGAAACGGCCTTCGAAAAACGCGCGCACCGCGTCGCGCAGTATGAGGTGCGAACTCTCGCGCCGGCGCCGTTCGCGGTATTCGCGCACCTTCGCCGGCAGCGCGAGCGCGCCGAAAATGAAGCGCACGAGCAGGTATGCGGCGGCGAAAGCCGCCCCCAGCGTCAGTGCGAGCAGATTGAGCGAGAGCTCGACGCGATAAGGCGGCCACACGAAGAGCGCGTAGCCGTCGTTGAAGCGTAGCGCAAGCGCGATGGCCACCGCCAGCGCGAAGAGCCCGAGAATCCAGAATACCCAGCGCATCGGCGACCCTGGGCCTTAGCGCGCGCGTTCGCGCACGAGCCGGTAGTTGCGCACGGCGTCGAGGCTCGCCGCGACGTCAGGCACTTCTATGCTGATCTGGCTGTCGTTCAGCTGGCGCACGGCGGCAATGGCATTGACCACTGCCGGGTTGCGCCCGTCGTAATAGCGCACGAGCCACTCGCGCGCCGCCTTCAGGTCGGCCTTGAAGCTCTTCTCGTCGTGCGCGAGCAGCGCGAGCCGCGCGCCGAGCAAGCGCAGCTTCAGATTTTCGCGCAGGAAATACGTCTGCCCCGGCGTCAGCAGCGGAATATCGGGCCGCTCCATTCTTTCAATCCGCACCAGCTCGCGCATGTCGCGCCACAATTCGCGCGTGAAGCGCAGCCACGGGCTGGCCGGCGGTTCGGCTGCATCCCTGGCGGCCGCCGCGGGGTCCGGCGCGCGCACTTCCATCGCGAGCGGCAGACTGTCGACCAAGGCCGCCAGGTTGTCGATGCGCGCGCTGATGCCGATCATATCGACGTAGGGGGCGAGCTTCAGCCGCTCGACGTCGCGCGCAATGACCTTACGCAACCCGGCGAGCTGCGGGCGGTCGAGCCGCGCGAGCCGCGCGTCGGCGGCCTGCAATGCGATCAGCGCGGACTTGACGTTGCCGGCGAGCTGCAGCTGCTGGCTCGCCACCAGTAACGTCTGCTCGACATCGGCCAGCAGCGATTCGTCGCGGCTGCGCGACAGTTCCTGATAGAGCGCCTCGAGCGCGATTTGCTGGTTTTGCGACTCCTGCAGCTTTGCTTCGAGCACGCCCAGCTTGACCTGCGCCTCGCGCGTCGCTTCGCGCACCTGCTCCGCCAAGCCGCGGCTTTGCTTGTTCTCGACGTCGGCGGCGGCCAGCCGCTGCGCGAGCTCGTGCTGCAGCGCGCCGATCTGCTGGCGGCTGTCGTACCACTGCCACGCGAGTACCGCGAGCGCGAGCGCGGCGACGATTGCGACGGGATGCAGGTACAACGGCCGCGCGACCAGGGGCGGCGGGGCGGACGCAGGCACATCCGCCGGCTTCGAGGATTCTTCCATGCAGGGACTCTAATCAGTGCCGGTGCGGCTGTAAACAGGCGTGCATATTCAACTGCGCGCCGCGAACCATTGCTGCATACCGGCTACCAGTCCGTCGTCGCCCTGCGCCGTCTGCACGACCGACGCGAGCTTCAGCTCGGCGGCCGTCGCGGCAATGCGCGCGTGCGGGACGAAGAGCGGCGTTTGCTGCAGGCACGCGCGGCCGCGTGCGCCGATGAGCGTGCAGAAATTATGCAAGCCTTCGCTGCTGGTCACCGTGACGGCATGCAGTGTGTTCGCCTCCCAGGCCAGGAGCAATGGCGCCGGATCGGCGGACGGCAGCACGCGCCGGTAGCATTCGGCGTATTCGACGCTCGCGCCGCGCGCCGCGAGCGCTTCACCGAGCACCTCGCGACCGCCGACGCCGCGAAAGATGATCAGTCGCTGGCCTGCGACGTCGGCAAACTCGGGCAGCGCGAGCAACGCTTCGCTGTCGAAACGCGCGGGCGCGGCGACTTCTGTCACGCCGAACCTGGCGAGTTCGCGCACGCTGCCGCGGCCGACCGCCGCGTAGGCGAGACCGACCGGCAGCGCGCGCCGCGCCGTTATGAGGGTCAGCGCCTTATAGACCGCATTGGGGCTGACGAATATCGCACGGTCGAATTGATCGAGCCGGTCGATCTGTTCGGTCAGCGGCCGTTGATCCGCGACATCGGCAATATCGATGACGGGAAACAGCAGGGGCCGGCCGCCTGCAGCACGGATCATTGTCGCCAGCGGCGCCGCCTGATGCGCCGGACGCGTCACCACGATGCCGCGACCCGCGAGCGCGGCGTTGCTGTCCGTCATATGCGCGCCGGCAGTGCGCCGCCCGCTCGCCGCATCACGCACCGAGTGCTGCGAGAATTTCCGTGGCGCCCTGCGCGCGCAGCCGCGCGGCGAGCTCGGTGCCCAGCGCTTCCGGATCCCGCGCGTCGGCCGTCAGCTCCGCGCGCACGAACTCTTTGCCATCCTTGCTGGCGACAAATCCGCGCAACCGCAGACGCCCGCCTTCGAGCTCGCCAAACGCGCCGAGCGGCAACTGGCAATTGCCTGCCAGCGCGCGCGACAGCGCGCGCTCGGCGCGCACGCACGCGTCGGTCGCCGGATCGTGCAGCGCGCGCATCAGATCGAAGAGGTCGGCGCGGTCGGCGCGGCATTCGATGCCGAGCGCGCCCTGCCCCGGCGCCGGCAGGCTTTGCTCGGGCGTCAGGATCGCGGTGATGCGATCGGCAAGTCCCAGCCGCTTCAAGCCCGCCGCGGCGAGCACGATCGCCGCGTACTGGCCATCGTCGAGTTTTTTCAATCGGGTCTGCACGTTGCCGCGCAAGGGCTCGACGATTAACTGCGGAAACCGCGCGCGAATCTGGCTTTCGCGGCGCAGGCTCGACGTGCCCACGCGGCTGCCGGCGGGCACAGCGGCGAAATCCGCGTACTCGTTGGAGACGAACGCATCGCGCGGGTCGGCGCGCTCGGTGATCGCCGCGATCGCGAAGCCCGGCGGCAAATCCATCGGCACGTCTTTCATCGAATGCACCGCGATATCGGCGGTGCCCGCCGCCAGCGCGTCTTCGAGTTCCTTGACGAAAAGTCCCTTGCCGCCGATTTTGTCGAGCGCGCGATCGAGGATGCGATCGCCCTGCGTGGTCATGCCGCGGATCGTGATTTTTGATTGCGGATATAATTCCTGGAGTCGCGCCTGGATGTTGCGCGCCTGCCACAGCGCGAGCGCGCTCTCGCGCGACGCGATGACCAGGTTGGATAATGTGGGCGTAGCGGCGCTCATCACGCGAATTTCCTGCGATTAAGGATACGACGGGGATATGACGATCGGCTTGCCGCGATCCGGTTTGCTGCTGTTGATTTTAGCATGCACGGTGCGTGCAGCCCTGGCGCAGGCACCGGCCGCACCGCTCCAGTACGCCGATGATTTCGCCGAGCTGGGCCAGTCCGTCGCGGCCTCGGGACTGCCGATCATGCTGGTGTTCACACGGCCCGGCTGTCCGTTTTGCGCGCGCGCGAAGCAGGATCACCTCGAACCGTTAAATGCGAGCCCCGGTTACGGCGCGAAAGTCGTGATGCGCGAAATCGAGGCGCCCAACGCGCTGATCCCGCTGCGCGACTTCGACGGTACGCTGACCACCCATGCCGAATTTGCGCGCAGATATGCCATCAAGATCGTGCCCACGGTGATCGTGGTCGACAGTCACGGCAAGCCGCTCGCCGCCCCGCTCGTCGGCCTTAATGTGCCGGAATTTTATAACCTGTATCTCGAGCAGGCGATCGACGCCGCGCGGGTGCAGTTGCGCGCGCGCCAATAAGCTTCAGCGCGGGCGGGGGCGCTGCCGGCTAGCCGCACAGCAGGCGCTGGCCCTCGCGCTTGCGCTTGACCGCCGCCGGGTACGACACGAGCTCGAAGCTCACGAACACGAGATCCTTGCCGCGGTACGCGACGATCTGGCCGGCTTCGTTCTGCCATTTGACGCTCGGCAACTCGGTCGGCCCCTGCGCGATAACCAGCTGCGGGGCGCCGAAGCGCGCGCGCAGGTAGCCGACGACCGCGTCGAAGTTCTGCACTTCCGCAGTCACCGAGAACTGCTGGAGGCGGCCATCGAGAAAATGCAGCCGGATTTCGCGCGTCTCGATGCCGTCGAGCCGCTCCGTATGCGACACGCAGCCGATGTCGGCGAAATCGTCTTCACGCGGCATGCAGCCGTAGCCACGCCGGCCCAGATCGGGCTTGCCCGCCCTCTTCGCGAGCGACGCTTCGATGTCGCGAAAATCCAGCTCGCGCTCAAGCCGCGCGTAGCTTGCACCCAACCCGATATCGAGCACGCCGTACGGCATGTCGGCAGCGGCGGCAGGCAGCGCGATGCAGGCGGCGAGCCAACCGATCACCAGCAGGCGCGACTTCAAAGGATTCTCCCCAGTTCACGCACGATATGCTGTTGGCGCCGGCTCACGTCGATTTTTTCGGCGACGTTGTTCAGCACGACCACCCAATGCCCTTCGCCGTCGGCGTCGAGCGCGCGCTCGAAACCGCGAATCGCGTCCTTGGCCACGAGGCAATTGCGATGCACGCGCACGAAACGGCCGAAAAACTCCTGCTCCAGTCGCGCCAGCGATTCCTCGAGCAGGAATTCGCGCTCCGCGGTGCGCACCGTCACGTATTTCAGCTCGGCTTTCAGGAACACGATTTCCGGGACGGGAATCAAATGGATGCGGCCCCGCTCGTTGACCGATAGGTGGCTGCGCGCGTCCGGCTTCATCTCGCGCAGCACGTCGGCTTTGAGCGGCGCGAACGAGCGCACGCGCGCGAGCGCCTCGGACAAGCGGCTTAACCGGATCGGCTTCAATAAGTAGTCGATCGCGTGCACTTCGAACGCCTTTAACGCATACGCATCGTACGCGGTGGTGAATATCACGACCGGCGGGTCGTCGAATTTCTGGATGTGCTGGGCGGTTTCAATGCCGTCCATGTCGGGCATGCGGATGTCGAGCAGCACCACGTCGGCCTCGCACGCGGGCAGCATCTCGAGCGCCTGGCGCCCGGTCGCCGCTTCACCGGCAATCTCGAGCGGCATTTTGACCGCGCAGTCGGCGAGTAGGTCGCGCAGCCGGTTGCGCGCCGGCGCTTCGTCGTCGACGACCAGCACCCGCAGCGCCTGCTCCGCCGCCGTCACGTGCCCGCCTTCAGGTAGGGGATCACGATGCGCACTTCGTACGTGTCGGCACTCGCCACGGTTTTGATGCCGGCTTCCGCGTCGAAATGCAGCGCGAGCCGCTCGCGGATATTGGCGAGCGCCATGCGGTTGCCCGCATGGTGACTGCCATTGGGCCGGTAGGGATTGCGCAGCGTCAGGTGCATCTCCTTCGCTTCGCGGCTGATCCTGATGCTGATCGTGCCCGGTTCGCTGCGCGGCTCGATGCCGTGGTACACGGCATTTTCGAGCAGCGGTTGGAGCACCAGCGGGGGAATCAACGCGTCCGCCGGCATGTGCGAGATGTCCCACTCGATGCGCAGACGGTCGCCCAGGCGCAACTCTTCGATGCTCAGGTACTGCTTCGCGAGCGCGACCTCGCGCGCGATCGGCGCGAGCTGGCGATTGTCCGCCATCAACACGCGGTACAGATCGGCCAAGTCCTCGAGCGCCTGCTCGGCGCGGCGCGGCTCCTGGCGCATCAGGCTCAATACGGCGTTGATGCTGTTGAACAGGAAATGCGGCCGTATGCGCGCCTGCAATGCCTGCAAGCGCGCCTCGGTCAGGGCGGGCGACAACGCGCGCCCGCGCAAATCGAAGTAGCCGATCAGCACGCCGGTGATCACAAGCGTAAATATAACGTAACGGCCAAGACCGCCGGCAGTGCCCAGCATGTGCGCGCCAAAACCGTACACCGCCGCCGTAATTGCCAGCTCAAGCACGATCAGTGCGGCGAGCGCATGCCAATAGCGTAAGCGATGCAGCCAGTCGTTCGCCGCGGCGAGCGCCAACAGGCTCAGGATCAGGATCGGCTGCACGATCGCCGAGACATCGATCAGCTCCTCCATCAGCACCAGCGGCTCGGTCGTTTTCAGGAGCGCAGCGGCAAGGCACATGCCGTCGACGATTACCAGAATTCGTAGCAAAATCCCGAGGTTGCGGAAGTTCGGCAGGGCGCCCGTGTTGGCGTTTTGATTTATACTCACCGCTCGATTATGTGAGAGCACAACACGTGACGCAAGAGAAACAAGCCGATGGGACTCAGCCGTGGTCCGGCCGCTTTAGCGAGCCGGTGGCCGAACTCGTCAAGCGTTTCACCGCCTCGGTAGGGTTCGACCGGCGACTTGCGGCGTTCGACATCGACGGCTCGCTCGCGCACGCGAAAATGCTGCGCGCCGCGGACATTCTCTCCGCCGCCGACCTGACCGCGATCGAACAGGGCCTCGCGCAAATCCGCGCCGAAATCAGCGCCGGCACCTTTGCGTGGTCGGTCGATCTCGAAGACGTGCACATGAACATCGAAAGCCGGCTGACGGCGCTCGCAGGCGACGCCGGCAAACGCCTGCACACCGCGCGTTCGCGCAACGACCAGGTCGCCACCGACGTGCGCCTGTATCTGCGCGCGGCGATCGACGACATTCTCGCTTTGATCCGCGCCGCGCAACGCGCTCTGCTCGATCTCGCCGACCGGCATACGGACACCATCATGCCGGGCTTTACGCACATGCAGGTCGCGCAGCCGGTTTCGTACGCGCATCACCTGATGGCGTATTTCGAGATGCTCAACCGCGATGCGCAACGGCTCATCGATTGCCGCAAGCGCGTCAACCGTCTGCCGCTGGGCAGCGCGGCGCTCGCGGGCACGACGTTTCCGATCGACCGCCTGATGGTCGCCAAGGAACTGGGTTTCGACGGCGTGTGCGAAAACTCGCTCGACGCGGTGTCCGATCGCGACTTCGCGATCGAGTTTTGCGCCGCCGGCGCGCTCGTGATGACGCACCTGTCGCGCTTTTGCGAGGAGATCGTCATCTGGATGAATCCGCGGTTTGCATTCGTCGATCTCGCCGACCGGTTTTGCACCGGCTCGTCGATCATGCCGCAGAAAAAAAATCCCGACGTGCCCGAGTTGATTCGCGGCAAGACCGGCCGCGTCAATGGCCACCTCGTCGCGCTCCTGACGCTGATGAAGGGCCAGCCGCTCGCCTACAACAAGGACAACCAGGAAGACAAAGAGCCGCTGTTCGACACCGTCGACACGGTCGCTGCCAGCTTGAGGGTATTTGGCGACATGCTCGGCGGCATCAAGGTGAACGCGGAAGCGATGCGCAAGGCGGCGCTTGAAGGCTATGCGACCGCCACCGATCTTGCGGATTACCTCGTCAAGAAAGGCCTGCCGTTTCGCGAGGCGCATGAAGCCGTCGCCCAGGCGGTGCGCTTTGCCGAGGAATGCGGCCGCGACCTTGCGGTGCTGAAATTAGCCGAGCTGCAGCAATTCTCGAAGCTGATCGGCGACGACGTATTTGCCGCGCTCACGCTCGACGGCGCGCTCAAGGCGCGCAGCCACATCGGCGGCACCGCGCCCGCGCGCGTCAAAGCCGCCATTGCCAAGGGCCGCAAGTCGATCGCGTGAACGCGACGACATGGGCGGACATCAGCGCCGGCATCACCGGCGCCTGCGGCAGCCCGTTTGCAATCGAATCGCGCACCCCCGTCGCCGGCGGGTGCATTAACCAGTGTTATCGCGTTGCGGGTGCAGGACGCGCTTACTTCGTCAAGGTGAATTCCAGCAAGCGGCGCGCGATGTTCGAAGCCGAAGCCGCGGGCCTCGCGGAAATCGCGGCCACCGCAACTACGCGAGTGCCGGCGCCGCTGTGCACGGGAGCGAACGCAGAGGCGGCGTGGCTGGTCGTTGAACACATCGAATTCGGCGAGGCGACGACCCGCAGCATGGCGCAACTCGGCGAGGCGCTGGCCGCGCAGCATCGCGTGACGGCCCGGAAATTCGGCTGGACTACCAACAACACCATAGGCGCAACGCCCCAGCTCAATACACAAAACGCCGACTGGCTTGAGTTCTGGCGCGAATGCCGACTCGGCTATCAACTGGACCTCGCGGCGCGCAATGGCGCACCGGGCGCGTTACTCAGGAAAGGCGAGCGCCTCGCCGGCGGATTCGCCGCGCTGTTCGCCGACCGCTGCGTCAAACCCGCGCTGCTGCACGGCGACTTATGGGGCGGCAATGCAGGCTTCGACCGCACCGGCACACCCGTGCTCTTTGATCCGGCCGTCTACTATGGCGACCGCGAGGCCGATCTGGCGATGACCGAATTGTTCGGCGGTTTCAGCGCCGATTTCTACGCCGCTTACAACGCCGCGTCTCCACTCGAAGCCGGTTATGAAGTGCGCAAACAACTCTATAACCTGTACCACGTGTTGAACCACTTCAACCTCTTCGGCGGCGGCTATGCGGTGCAGGCGCAAACGCTGGTCGACCGCCTGCTCGCCGAAATCTAAAACAGGCTTTTCAGGGAGTGCACGGTTATCAACAGTCCGCGCAATGCGCGCGCCGCAGTGTCTGACACGCCGCCTGAGTGCTGCAGAAAGTTTTCGATTGCGCGCTCGAGCGGATATTCGACGCGCTCGAAGCGCCGTTCGTCGAAAAATTTCTGGTCGGTCAGCCCGTGCGTGACGAGCTTGCCTTTTTTCATTTCGACGAACGAGATCCGGGTCTTCCCGATCTGATAGACGATCGCGTGATGCGCGTTGTGGTCGCGATAAACGCCGAGCGCTTTTTTGTTCTGCCGGATGTCGGACTCGTCGAGCGCGAGATGCAGTTGTTCCAGCGGCGCGCGCCGGCGCCCGGTGCGTTTCATTCCGGCACCGCTTTAGCGCGCGCGCCGCAACTGCGCGCGGGCCGGCGGCGCGGTCGTCCCGCGCACTTTGAGTTCGACCGGCAATTCGTGCTGGCGCGCGGCGCTCGTGCCGGCAAGCTGGGCCAGCAAGTTCGCGGCCGCGAGCTGGCCGAGCTCGAGCGTCGGGAAATGCACGGTCGTGAGCCCGGGCGAGAGCAGCGAGGCGATCTCCATGTCGTCGAACCCCGTGATCGACACCCGCTGCGGCACGGCGATGCCGAGCGTATTGCACTCCGCGATCGCGCCGATGGCGAGCACATCGTTGCCGCACATCACGGCGGTCGGCGGCCGCGCGGTGGCCATCAACGCGCGCAAACCTTCGCGCCCGCTCGCGAGCGAATACGGTTTTTCGATCACGCGCTCGGGCGCAAGTTTGATGCCGCGCGCGGCCAGCGCATCGCGCACGCCCTGCAGGCGATCGCGCGCGCGCTCGTTGTTGGCGGTCACGCCCGAAATCATGGCGAACTCCCGGTGGCCGAGCGCAAGCAGGTGATTGGTCAGCTGCAACGCGGCGGCGCGATTGTTGAAGCCGACGCACGGATGCTGGCCGCTCGCATCGAGCGCCCACGTCAATACGTACGGCAGGTGGCGCTGGGCGATCAGCGCGTAGAGCTGGGGGTCGTGCGAAGTGCCGAGCAGCACCAGCCCGTCAATGCCGCGCTCGACGAGCGCTCGCGTCAGGCGGACTTCCACGGCCGCGTCGAACTCATGGCAGGCGAGCAGCAGCGTGTAGCCTGCCGCGTCGAAGGTCTTCTGCAGCGCGTGGGTGGTGTTCGCGAATATCGCGTTGTCGAGCGTCGGCACGACCGCGCCTATCGTGTGGGTGCGGCGCGAGGCAAGCGCGCGTGCGGCGCCGTGCGCGACGTAACCCAGGCTGCGCACCGCCTCCTGCACGCGCTCGAGCGTGCGCGGCCTCACTTTGTGCGGCAGCATGAGCGCGCGCGACACGGTGGCGGTCGAGACTTTGGCCGCGCGCGCGACGTCGCTTAACTTGGCGTTTTTCTTCGCGGTATTCAAAAATTCAACGCTGCAATAAAACAGCGCCGAGCGTAGCAACTACGTCTGGCGGCGGCAAGCGCTTTCACCGGCGCGGCGGCGCGGTCGTGCCGCGCACGATGAGATCCACCGCGAGCTCGGTCGAGCGCGCGCCCGTTTTGCCGTCGATATGCGCGAGGATCTGCTGCGCCGCTGCGTAACCGAGCTCGTGCATCGGCACGCGCACCGTGGTCAGCGCGGGCACCAGGATCGACGCCGCTTCCATATCGTCAAAACCGGTGACCGACACGTCGCCCGGCACGGCGACCGACTGCGCGTGACATTCGAGCACCGCGCCCATCGCCAGCACGTCGTTGCCGCAGATCACTGCGGTCGGACGGGGCGAGGAATCCAGCAGTGTCCGCATGGCCGCGCGCGCGGCGGCGATCGCGTACGGCGCCTCGATCACATGCTGTGGCGCCAACGCGAGGCCGCGGGATGCGAGCGCTTCGCGCACGCCCGCCAGCCGCCTGCGCGCGCGATCGTTGCCCTCGATCACGCCGTGGATCATCGCGAATTCGCGGTGGCCGATATCGGCGAGATAATGGGCGACGCGCATCGCGGCGATCCGATTGTCGAAGCCGACGCACGAGTGCTGTCCCGAGGGATCGAGCGCCCACGTCAGCACGTACGGCATTTGCATGTCGGCGAGCAGTCCGAACAGATCGCCGGAATGCTCGGCCCCGATCAGGACGACGCCGTCGACGCCGCGTTCGATCAGCGAGCGCGCGACCTTCACTTCATTCTGGAGATCGAAGTCGTGACAGGCGAGCAGCAGCAGATAGCCGCGTTCGTCGAGCGTTTTTTGCAGTGCGTGCGTGGCCTTCGCGTAAAGCAGGTTGTCGAGCGTCGGCAGCACGGCGCCCACGGTCCGGCTGCGCCGGGCGCGCAACGCGCTCGCCGCCCCATGGGGTACGTAACCGAGCTGACGAGCCGCGTCTTCGACCCGCTTCAAAGTGGCCGCACTGACCGATGGCTCCCGCGCCAGCGCCCGCGACACGGTGGCGTTGCACACGCCGGCAAGGCGCGCGACATCGATGAGCTTGGCCGCGGGTTTGGTCAACGCGTGTCCGGTGAGTGAAGTTCAAGTATGCTCGCACCATGCGTATCGAACTGCAAGGCGGGGCGTCCGCAAGGGCCGCCGGGTAAGCGAAATGAAAGACTGTCTGCGCGATGACTGGACACCATCATGAGTTCGGGTAACCCGGGCCGGCTGGCTTACGCGCTCGCCGCGCTGCTGTTGTGCGCGTACGGCGCAAACGTGCTGATCGGCAAGGGCGTCGCATTGTTTGGCTGGCCATTGCCGCACGCCAACGACATTGCCGAGTTTCTGACCGTGTTTGCCGCGATGGTCCTGTTCGTAACCGGCCTCATGCGTAACGAGACGGGCGCAGGACCGCCCGGTTAAGCGAAAGTCCCTGCTTCAATAATAAACTGCCAGAGGAGAAAACAATGACCAGCCGAAAACACCGCTCGCATCACCGGCGCGCCGGCGCTTCATGGACGTGTCCGCGCGTTACGGTTTCACCACCGCGGTGCTCGCCGCAACCGGCGGCTATTTGTGGTCCGACGCCGCGGTTGCGCAGACCGCCGCGGACGAGGACAGCCGCGCGCGCAATGCGCAGCACCGCATGATCCTCGCGACCGAATACAAGCTGGGCTCGTTCGTCAGCTACCCCATCATGCAGGAGGCGTTCAAGGAGAACGCCCAGAACCTGAGCAAAGGCGCGCTCTACGTGAAGCTCTTCCCGGCCGGGCAGCTCGGCGTCGGCGGCTCGCTCGCGCAGAAAGTGCAGGGCGGCACGGTCAACGCCGGCGGGCTCTCGCTGTCGAACTTCTCCGCCTACGCGCCGGCAGTCGACCTCATCAACATTCCGTACTGGTGCGGCGAGAACCAGCGCTACGCGAACCTGGTCACGTCCAAGGCGTGGGCCGACGAAATCACGCCCAAAGTCAATGCCAAGAACTACAAACCGCTGTTCTACTACACGGTGGACCCGCGCACGATCGCGGTGCGCAAGGGCTTCGGCCGGATCGTGCGCACGCCCGACGACATGAAAGGCGTCAAGATGCGGATCCCGCCGTCCAAGCTGCTGGGACGCTTTTATCAGCTCGCCGGCGCCAACCCGACCATCGTCGCGTGGGGCGAAACGCCGACCGCGCTCAAACAGGGTGTGGCGGATGCGCTCGACCCGGCGATCGGCGCGCTCTATACGTTCGGCTTCATCGACATCCTCGAAGCGATCACGACGGTCGAGTCGGTGCCGGACGCGCAGATGTTCGCGTGCAACCTGCCGTGGTTCAACGGCCTGCCCAAAGACGTGCAGCGCAAATTCGAGGAGGCCGCGGAACTGACCCAGGCGCAATCGTTCGCCCAGATCATCAAGGCGCGCGACCTGTCGGTGCAGGAGTTCACCAAGGTCGGCTGCAAGTTCTACGCGCCCACCGCCGACGAGAAAAAACGCTGGATCGACGCGTGCGGCGAGCAAAGGAAGGAATGGGACGACATCAAGAAAGACCTCGCGGGCTCGCTCGACACGTTCGAGAAACTGAAGAAGGCGGCCAACACCAAGGGCAAGCTGACGGTGGCAAGTTAACCGGTCGCGATGCCGGAGCCCGACCGTGACATAGCCTATTAAGCGTCTCGACGCCGACGCCGAGCGCTATCTGATGCTCGTGTTTTACTGCACGGTCGTGTTCGTCATCGTCAACGAAGTCGTGCGGCGCTTCGTGTTCCAGTATCTCGAGCCTGTGGGGCGAAGAAGTCGCGCGCTACGCGTTCATCTACCTGGGCTGGATCGGCGCTGCGCAAGCGGTCAAGGAGCGCGCGCACATCCGCTTCGACACGGTGCTGCAGCTGCTGCCCAAGCGCTGGCATGGCTATATCTACATTTTCGCCGACGTCGTCACCCTGGTGTTCGCGATCGTTGCGATTTACTGGTCGCTGCATACGATTTCGACGGTGATCGAGTTTGGCGCGGCTGCCCCCGCCCTGCGCATCAGCAAGGCGTGGTTCGAATGCGCGGTGCCGCTTGGCTTCACGCTCATGATCTGGCGCCTCGTGCAATCGATCCGGCGCGACATCCGGACATCCGCGCCGGGCGCGACGCGTTCAAGGGCGCGCTGCTGTTCGACTGACGCCACGATTCCGATGACTCACTGCGTTCATCAGGGCCGGGCTGACCGCCTGCGCCTTGCGCCCGACATGTCGCGCAGTTTCCAATGCTGACACCATGACGGCCACGCTGTGCATCGTGCTCATGGTGGTGCTGCTCGCGCTGTCGGTGCCGTTCTGGGTGGTGCTCGGCGTCGGCACGGTGGCCCTGCTCCTGACCACCGATTCGCTGCCGTTGTCGCTGCTCGGCGAAGCGCTGTTCGACAATGTCGATTCGTTCGCGCTGATCGCGATTCCGCTCTTCGTGTTGACGGGCGACGTGATGGTGCGCTCGAAGCTCGCCTACAAGCTGCTCGATTTCGCGGAAGCGACCACCGGCAGCCTGCGCTCGGGGCTCGGCACCTCGACGGTCATGGGCTGCGGTTTTTTCGCGTGCATTTCCGGCTCGGATGCGGCCGACGCCGCCGCGATCGGCCGCATCACCATGAATCGGCTGGTCGAACGCGGTTATCCGCTGCCATATGCGTGCGCACTGGTGGCGGCAGGCGCGTGCACCGGCATCCTGATTCCGCCGTCGATCGCCTACATTATCATCGGGCTCGTGCTCGGCATTTCATCGTCGACGCTGTTTCTCGCCGCATTCATTCCCGGCCTGCTCGTGCTCGTCTCCGTCATGCTCACCAACGTGGCGCTCAACCGGATCAACGGCTACGAGAATTCCAAACACCACTTTTCGTGGCGCGCGTGGTTTATCGCGTTGAACGATGCCAAGTATGCAATCGCCGTGCCGCTCATCATCCTCGGCGGAATTTACAGCGGCGTGTTCACGCCGACCGAATCGGCAGCGGTCGCGGTGGCCGTCGCGCTGATCGTGGGCCTCTGCCAGCGCACGATCACGTTGAAGGACTTTCCGGCGATGCTCGCGACTTCAGCGCGCGTCAACGGCGTGATCCTGCCCATCATCGCGGTCGCGCTGCTGTTCGCGCAGGCGCTGACCGTGCTCGACATTCCGCAGCAGTTTGTCGCCGCGCTCACCGCGCTCACGACCGACCGCACGCTGCTGATCCTGATCATGCTGCTGATCTTCATCATCGCCGGCATGTTCATGGAGACCACGCCCAATATTGTGATCCTGGCGCCGCTGCTCTACCCGGTCGCGCAACAAATCGGCATGGACCAGATCCACTTCTGCATCTTCATGGTGACGTCGCTGGGCCTGGGCTTCATCACGCCGCCGATGGGCCTCAATCTGTTCGTGGTCGCGAGCCTGACCGGCCAGCCGATCATGACCATCGCGCGTTATGCATTTCCGTTCGTGGTGGTGATGGTGCTGGTTTCGGCATTGATCGGATTCGTGCCGCCGATTTCGCTGTGGGCAGTCCGCTAGCGTCCCGGCACGTACAGGGAAGACCGCCCGCATGCAGCTTGAATTGAGCGATCAGATCGCGCTGGTCACCGGCGGTGCGAGCGGCATCGGCGCCGCCACCGCGCGCACGCTTGCCGCTGAGGGCTGCCGGGTAATCGTGGCCGACATCAATGTCGCCGGCGCGCAGACGGTCGCGGCGGAAATCGAAATCTCGGGCGGCCACGCGCGCGCGATGGCGCTTGACGTGCGCGACCGCAGCGCCATCGACCATTGCGTCGCCGACATTGCCGCCCGCGAGAAACGCATCGATGTGCTGGTAACCGCCGCCGGCATCATCAAGAGCGGCGCGCTCGCGGCCTCGACGATGGAGGACTGGCAGGCGCTGTGCGCCACCAATTTGACCGGCGTGCTCGCGACTTGCCACGCAGTGATGCCCGTCATGACACGCCAGCGCGCGGGGCGCATCATCAATATCGCGTCGGTCGCCGCCCACCGCGGCGGCGGTCTCGTCGGCAACGCGCTCTACGGTATGACCAAGGCCGGCGTCATCGCGCTGACCAAGGGGCTCGCGCGCGAGCTGGCGCCGCTTGGCATCACGTCCAACGTGCTGGCGCCAGCACTCACGGACACTCCGCTGGTGCGCGAAGCGCTGACACCGGAGGTGCTGGCGAGAATCAAGTCACGCATCCCGGCGGGCCGTCTCGGCGCAGCGCACGACATCGCCGACCTCATCACGTTTCTCGCGTCGGCGCGCGCCAGCTACATCACCGGCGCGGTCATCGATATCGACGGCGGCTACCTGACGAGCTGACGAGTCGGCGCAAAGGCACAGCGCGAATAAAAAAGCCGGCGATAAGCCGGCTTTTTTTGTTGCGCAGCGGGCTATACGCCTTTAGCGCTGTACTTCTTGTATTTCGACAACAGCCGCTTCGGCTGCTTGAACGCATCGCGGCGAAACGGGTCGCCGAGCTCGCGCGTCAGCATCAGGTTGATGACCGTCGGCTTGTTCGATTTGACCGCCGTGCGCAGCGCGTCGCCGATGTCGCCGACCTCATCGACCGTCATGCCTTTCGCACCCATCGCTTTTGCGACATCGGCGAAATTCGGGTTCTCGAGGTTGGTGCCGAGGTAGCGGTTGTTGAAATAATCGATCTGGTTTTTCTTTTCCGCGCCCCACTGCCCGTTGTTGAACACCACCGCGACCACCGGTATGTCTTCGCGCACGCAGGTCATCACTTCGGCGAGACTCATGCCCCACGCGCCATCGCCGACATAGGCAATGGCGGGACGGTCGGGGCGGCCGACTTTGGCACCGATCGCCGCCGGATACGAGTATCCGCAGTTGCCGAAGCTCATCGCGGCGAGAAAACTCGGCGCCATGTCGAAATGCAGGTAGGAATTCGAGACCGAGCACACGTTGCCGATATCGGTCGACACCATCGCGTTTTTCGGCATCGCCTTGGCGAGCGCGGCGAGCGCCTGGCGCGGGCCGATGCGGCCTTTCTCGTTGGGCGAGGGCCATTTCGCGAGCTCCTGCGCCCACGATTCTTTTTCCTTGCGCACTTCGGCCAGCCGCCCCTTGTTCGGCGCCATCTTGCCGTAGGTCTGCAGCCGGTGCAGCAGCTCGCGCGCGGCGAGCTTCGCGTCGCCGCAGATGCCGATCGACACTTTTTTAACCAGGCCCAGCATGCGCGGGTCAGAGTCGATCTGGATGATCTTGGCGTTTTTCGGCCAGTATTCGAGACCGTGTTGCGGCAACGTGCCGAACGGTCCCAGCCGCGAGCCGAGTGCCAGCACGACGTCGGCGCGCGAGATCAGGTTCATTGCGGCTTTCGAGCCCTGGTAGCCGAGCGGCCCGCACGCAAGCGGGTGGCTTGCCGGGAACGAATCGTTGTGCAAATAGCTGTTGACGACGGGCGCGGTCAGATAGTCGGCGAGCGCCACGCATTCCTTGATGCCGTTTGCCATCACGACGCCGCCGCCCGAGAGGATGACCGGGAACTTGGCCTTGGCGAGCAGGCGCGCCGCCTGGTCGAGCGATTCCGGTCCGCCCGCGCCGCGTTCGATTTTCTGCGGGGCCTGGATTTCGTAATCGCCCTCGCCGTAGTAGTAATCGCGCGGAATGTTGATCTGCACCGGGCCGCGCTCGTGCATCGCGATGGTGAACGCGCGGTGCATGAGCTCCGCCATGCGCAGCGGCGAATTAATGTGCACCTGCCACTTGGTGATCTTCGAGAAGATCGGCATCTGCTCGGTTTCCTGAAAACCGCCGAGACCCATGGTCAGGCTGCCCGATTCCGGCGTGATGCACACGACCGGCGAATGCGCCCAGTAGGCGGCGGCGATGCCGGTCACGAAATTCGTGATGCCGGGGCCGTTCTGCGCGATGCACACGCCGTGCCTGCCCGTCACGCGCGAATAGCCGTCGGCCATGTGCGCCGCATTCTGCTCGTGCGCGACCGAAATAAAGCGGATGCCGGCGAGCGGAAACAAATCATGCGCGTCCATATAGGCGCTGCCCACGATGCCGAACGTATCGGTCACGCCCTGCGCGACCAGCGTTTCAACGAAAGCTTCGGACGGCGTCATGCGCACTTTGCCCGATTGGGTGGCGAGATTTTTCACTTCAGTCATCGTGTTCATGGCGGCTCCTGGGGGGCAAAAAATGGCGGCGGTCGAGGGGCGCAGTTTAGCGCGGGCCCTGCGATTTTGGAAGCGCTTACATTGGCCGTTGCGGACCCGATTAGCTAGAGATCGGGGGCTTCTTCGACTGGTGCGCTGGCGGGCCGGCCGCGGCTCGTCAGGTAGATACCGCCGAGTATCAATGCGCAGCCGATCAGATGATAGAAGTGCAGGCGCTCGCCGATAAACACGATCGCGAGCAGCGGCGTGTAGACCAGCATCAGGTACATGAACGGGCCCGCGCGATTGGGCCCGACTTCCTGCACCGCGCGGTTCCAGAACACGTACGAGACGACGGTCGACAGCGCGCCGATATAAAGCAGAGCGCCCAGGACCTCGGCCGTCGGATTGAGCGTGCGGCCCGCCGCGAGCTCCCACGCATAAAACGGGATCATCGCGCACACGCCCATCGCGGCAATCACCCACAGCATCGCGAGCAGATTGAGCTCCAGCGGCCGCCAGCGCAAACAAACCGTGTAGATCGCCCACGCGAGCGTCGCGAGCAGCACCCACAAGTCGCCGCGATTGAGCTCGAGGGTCGCCAGCGCGGCGAAATCGCCCGCCGTAAGAATGACGGTAACGCCGACCATCGAAATCGACACGCCCAGAGCCTGCATGAGCGACAGCCGCTCGCCGAACAGCAGGCGCGACAGCAGCAGGATCAATACCGGCGTGACCGAATTGAGCAGCGCGCCATTGGTCGCAGTCGTCTCGCGCAACCCGATGTAAACGGGAATGTGCTGAAACACCGTGGCGAGCAGCGCGAGCAGGCCGAGCACGCGCCACGAGCCGGCGATCACGCGCCACTGGCGCCGCACGTGCGCGTAGGCGAACGGCGTGAGGATGATGAGCGCAATGGACCAGCGCCAGAATGCAAGCGCTACCGGCGGCACGTCGAAGCGCAGCGCGCGCGCAAATACCCAGTTGCCCGCCCAGAAGAGCACCGCAATCGCCAACAGGACGTACGGAAAATACGGTGAGCGCTGCAATTAAAGACTGCGGTGCGCGCGTGCCCACGACGGCGCGGCGCGCGACGCGAGCAGTCCGCACAAACATCGGCGTTCAGGCCGACTACCAATACGCGAGCGCGCCGCGGAACAATTCGCGCAGGTCTTCGCGGGTCACTGCGCGCGGCGCGTTTTTGAGCACGCGTTGCTGCGGCCATGCGCCGTCGACCAGCGCGTCGAGATCGCGCGCCGAAAATCCGATCGACGACAGGCCGCCCGGGAATTGCGTGGCCTGCATGAACTTGATGATCTGTCCGGCGAGCACTTCGCCGGCGTCGGCAAGCGTGGCGCCGCGCAGGTCCGCGCCCAGCCGTTGCGCCGCATCGAGATGGCGGTCGGGGCAGGCGCTGGCGGTAAAGCGATAAACGGACGGTGCATTGAGCACCACCGACATGCCGTGCGGCACGAACGGCTCGTGCTGCGGATAGTGGGGCGCGCGATATTCGTGCACGAGCCCGGACACCGCATAGGACATGCCGTGCGGCAGATGGCAACCCGCATTGCCGAAGGCGATCCCGGCCAGCGTCGCCGCGTACATCATTTCGGCGCGCGCCTCGGTGTCGGCGGGGTCGTTGACTGCGCGCACGAGGTATTTGCCGACGAGGCTCAGCGCCTCGAACGCGACCATGTCGCTGAACGGATTCGCGCCTTGCGAGGGCGGACGCAAGCTGCCGTTCGCGGGTTTTGCGCGCCGCGCGTACGAAATGTCGGTCAACGTTTCGAGCGCGTGCGACATCGCATCGAAACCCGTCGACGCGACGATGGTCGACGGCAGCGTGTGCGTGACCTCGGGATCGATGAGTCCGGTGGTCGGTTTCAACAGCCGCGACTGGATACCGGTTTTCGCCTTCATCGCGAGCAGGTCGAATATCGCGATCCCCGTGGCCTCCGAACCGGTGCCGGAGGTCGTCGGACAGGCGATGTGCGGCTTCAACGGACCGGGTATCGGCTGACCGCCGCCGATAGGTGCGTTCACGTACGTCAGAAAATCGGCGGGATACGTCGAATACAGGTTGGCCGCCTTGCACGTATCGATGACCGAACCGCCGCCGACCGAAAAAAATCCGTCGAACGTGCCGTCGAGCGCGAACTGCGCGGCCGCCTTGAATGAGGCGTCGGTCGGCTCGACCCGCACTTCGTCGTATATCGCGTAATCGACCCCCGCGGCTTTCAGTGACGCCGTGACGGTGGCTAGCGGCGGCAGTTTGCGGACGCCGGCATCGGTGTAGATCGCAACGCGTTTCAGCCCGAGCGCGCGCGCCTGGTCGCCCGCCTCGCGCAGACAGCCGGCGCCGAACGTCAGTGTCGATGCGTCAATCGTGAACGCGCGATCGCCGTCGTCGGTCGGCGCGAAATAATGGTGACAGCAACCCACAGCATTTCTCCGGTGACGCGCGGCCGGTCAGCCCGCGGTGAAGATATCGCGATAGCCCGTGTATATCGAAGCGAACAGGACGGGTCCCAACACCAGAAACCCGAGCCCGAACGGAATGGCGGCGATAAGGCACAGCACGACCGCGATGACGCCGTAGATCAGGAACGGCACGATGTTCTTCAGGCAGGCGTAGAAACTCGTTTTCATCGCGTCGACCGGCTTCAACTGGTTGAACACGATCAGCGACGGCGCGAACCACAGCGCCATGTAGAGCGGCACCGCGAGGGCCAGCACGACGAGCAGCGCGAGGAAGAACGAAAGTCCCATCGCCCCGACGTGCGCGATCGGCTCGCCGCCCATCATCATCGACATGAAGGCGCCGCCGCCCGCAATTAGCACCGCGGGTATCAGCGCGAGTATCCAGCCGACCACGGTCAGGACGCCCAGCAACACGAGGTCGCCGGTATTCTGCTTGAATCCCGCGAACAAGTGACCAACCTCGAGGGTTTCGTCGCGTGCGAGCGCCGCGCACCCGAGCATCAAACCGCCCATGAAAACCTGCGTGAGCAACACGCCGGCAAGCGAGCCGATGACCGGGATGAAATGGATCAAGGTCGCACAGACCACGAACACGATGAGGATCAGTATCCAGGTGCCGGGCTGCTTCTTGAAGAGCGCAAAACCCTCCGCGATCCACTCCCACCCGCGCCCGGCATCCACGCTGCGCGGCGTCGACGAAAGAGCGGGCGCGGCGGACGGCATGACGGCAGGCGTGGCGCGCGGCGGGGGCGAACCCGGCGGCTGATAGGGATTGGATTCACTCATGACGGCGTCCCTCCTTGAGAGTGGTTGGAATGCGCGGGCCGGCAGCTTCGTCCATCGTAGTGTAATCCCGGCGTCATTACAAACCGCCGCGCGCGGCGTCCTGCAAAATCAGGTCGGCCGCCTTTTCCGCGATCATGACGACCGGCGCGTTGGTATTGCCCGACACCAGCGTCGGCATGATGGAGGCGTCAACTACGCGCAGACCGGCGACGCCGTGCACCCGCAACCGCGCGTCGACCACGGCTTCGGGACCGGCGCCCATCTTGCAGGTGCCGACCGGATGAAAAATCGTCGCGCCGTAATTGCGTACGAATTCGAGCACTTCGTCGTCGCTTTGCGCGCTGTCGCCGGGCCGGTATTCGTCGCCGATCAAGTGTTCGAGCGCGCGCGTGCGCGCGAGCTTGCGCGCGACTTTGACGCCCTCGACCATCGTGCGGCAATCGAGCTCGGTCGACAGGTAGTTGGGCCGCATCGCCGGCGCCGCCAGCGGATCGCGCGATTTGATCATCACCGTGCCGCGCGACGTCGGCCGCAACTGGCACATGGAAAACGTGCAGCCCGGCCACGGGTGGGTCGCGGCGCCGGCCATTTCCGCTGACAGTGCGGCGAAGTGAAACTGGATGTCGGGCGACGCCGCCTGCGGCAGCGCGCGCGCGAACATGCCGCCGTAGTTGATGCCGATGGCCAGCGGCCCGGTGCGGTGCGCGAGCCATCTCCACCCCATGCTGACGCGGCCGCGCACGCTTTTCAGTTCATCGTTGATGGTAATCGGCTGCTTGACCTTGTACATGACGCGCGCCTGCAAGTGGTCCTGCAGATTCTCGCCGACGCCGGACAATTCATGCACGACGGGAATTCCGTGCGCCTGCAACAACGCCGCGCCGCCGAGTCCCGACAGCTGCAGCAGCTGCGGGCTTTGCAGCGCGCCCGCGGCCAGCAAGACTTCGCGCGCCGCGCGCGCTACGTGTTCAACGCCGCGCTGCTGGTAGCGCACGCCGACCGCATGTTTGCCTTCCAGCACGAGGGAGGTCGCCCGCGCGTCGGTTTCGATGCGCAAATTGGCGCGCCTGCGCGACGGTTTCAGATAGCCGACCGCGGTCGAGCAGCGCAGGCCGTTGCGCGTGAACAACTGGTAGTAGCCGACGCCCTCCTGCTGCGCGCCGTTGAAATCGTCGTTGCGCGGCACGCCCAGTTCGCCCGCGCCCTCGATGATCGCGTCCATCAGCGGATGCGTCTCGCCGATATCGGAGCAGGCGAGCGGACCGTCCTCGCCGTGATATTCGCTGGCGCCGCGCGAATTGCGCTCGCACTTGATGAAATAGGGCATTACGTCGCGCCAGCTCCAGCCGTCGTTGCCGAGCGCCGCCCAATGGTCGTAGTCCTGATGCTGGCCGCGCACGTAGATCAGCCCGTTGATCGAACTCGAGCCGCCGAGCCCGCGGCCGCGCGGCCAGTAGATCTCGCGATTGTTCATCGCGGGCTCGGGCTCGGTATGGAATCCCCAGTTGTAGACGGGATGGAACATCGTCTTCGCGTAGCCGATCGGAAGATGTATCCACAGGTTGTTGTCGCGCGGTCCGGCTTCGAGCAGCAGCACGGAAAACCGGCCGTTTTCGCTCAGGCGGTTCGCGAGCACGCAGCCGGCCGAGCCGGCGCCGATGATGATGTAATCGTACGTCACCGTTTGCATCGATTTCGTTCCGGCAAGTGAAATGGTATCGGCCGCCCGGTCGTCGCGGCCTGCATTGATGTTTGCGGCGAGTATTGCATGGGGTATTGCGAGTGTCTAGCGAGCGCCCTTTGCGCGCGCGTCCCATGCAAACAGCGCAGGTTAGAATGTCCGCACAGCATAATTTTTTAACGCTGCGCGCCTCGCGATCCGGCGGCGTGCAACCGGATTGGATCACGATGTCCGCTATTGAATCGCTGCCGCTCGCCGTCATCGTCTGGCTCACATTCGCGATGATCCTGTCGGGTTTTATTCAAGGCGCGCTCGGATTCGGTTTTCCGTTTATCGCTACACCGATGGTTGCGATGCTGGTCGATATGCGGACCGCCATCATTACCGTGCTGCTGCCGACGCTCGCGACCGTCGCGATTACGCTCTTCACCAGCGGTCCGTTGGGACCGACCTTGAAGCGCTTCTGGCCGATGCCGGTCTATGCGACCCTCGGCGCGCTCGCGGGCACCTGGATCTTCGTCTCGGCGCCCACCGCGCCGTACCAGCTTCTGCTCGCGCTGATCATCATCGTGTATCTGAATCTCGATCGCTTTTCGCGCGGCGAATGGCCGCTCGTGAAACGGCATGAACGAGCTTTCGCACCACTCGCGGGTACTGCCGCGGGGCTATTCGAAGGCACGGCCAACGTTGCGGCGCCGCCGCTGATAATTTATTACCTCGCGCTCGGTCTGGCGCCCGCCATGATGGTGCAGGCGATGCAGCTCTGCTTTCTCGTTGGCAAGTCGACCCAGTTCGCGGTGCTGACCTGGCACGGCGGCGTTTCCGCGACGCAGTGGCTCGCCACGCTGCCGTTTTGCGCCATCGCGGTTGCCGCCGGCTTCGCGGGCGCGCGGGTGCGCGATCGCATCGATGCCGCAATGTTCCGCCGCTGGGTCAAGCGCGCGCTTGCATTGATTGCATTTGCCCTGCTTGCCCAATATGTCTATCGCTATTGGCAAGGTTGAGGCGGTCGCACCCATGAAAAAGGGAGCCGAAGCTCCCTTTTTTCACGGAAAAATAAATCTTATTTCTGCAGCACTTTCTTGAGTTCGCCGCTTTCGTACATCTCGCGCAGGATGTCCGAGCCGCCGACGAATTCGCCGTTCACATAGAGCTGCGGAATGGTCGGCCAGTTCGCGTATTCCTTGATGCCCTGGCGGATGTCCGGGTTTTCGAGCACGTTGACCGCATAAAAGTCCTCGACGCCGCACGCGCGCAGGATGCCGACCACGTTGGCCGAGAAGCCGCACTGCGGAAAGTCGGGCGAACCCTTCATGTACAGCACGACCGGGTTCTTGGTCACTTGTTCTTTGATAACTTCCTGAACGCTCATTAAAAACTCCTGAATACTTGAGTGAATTGATATGGTATTTTACAAGCTCGCCGGCGTAGGCGTCAAGACTGACCAAGCCACACACCGCCGCTGACGCGCGCAATTCCTGCTATATCGTTACGCGAAAACACTTCTTCAAGCCCAGTTGCTTCCAGCAACTCGCGGCAGCGCGGCGCCTGGTCGTATCCGTGTTCGACCGCGAGCACACCCCCGTTGTTCAGATATGCAGGCGCCGACGCGACGATCGCGCGCAGGCACTCGAGTCCATCTTCACCCGCGCTCAACGCATCGACAGGCTCAGCACGCAAATCGCCGCTTTGCAGATGCGGATCGTGCGCGGCGACGTACGGCGGATTGGCGACGATCAGATCGAAGCGCTCTGCGCCCACGTTGGAAAACCAGTCGCTTTGCCGCAGTTCGAGATTGGAGGCGCGATGGCGCACGGAATTTTCGCGCGCGACCGCCAGCGCCGCGGCACTGCGGTCGACCGCCACTACGCGCGCAAGCGGCCGATGCCTGGCGATTGCGATCGCGATGCACCCGCTGCCGGTGCCGAGATCGAGCACGGCCGCCGCCCGGTCGGCAGCGATCCGCTCGAGCGCGATTTCGACCAGCAATTCCGTTTCCGGCCGCGGAATCAAAACCGCTGGAGTGACCTTGAAGTCGAGACTGAAAAACTCGCGCGTGCCGACGATATACGCCACCGGCTCGCCCGCGGCGCGGCGCGCGACGAGCGCTGCGTACTGCACGCTCTGTGCCGGGCTCAGTTTATCGTTGGCATGCGCAACGAGAAAAGCGTCATCGCTGCCGCACGCGTGCCGCAGCAACGCGCGCGCATCGACGGCGTCGAGCTGCGCACTCGCGAGCGCCTGCGCGATGGTGGGTTGCATGACGGGTAAAGACCTGGAACGACGAATTAAGCGGGCTGCGTTTCTTCGCCGAGCGCCGCGAGCTGCTCGGCCTGGTGCTCGGAACTTAACGCGCCGGTCAATTCGTCCAGATCGCCGTCCATGATGGCGGCGATTTTGTAGAGCGTGAGATTGATGCGGTGGTCGGTCACGCGGCCCTGCGGAAAATTGTAAGTGCGTATGCGCTCGGAGCGGTCGCCGCTGCCGATCAGCGACTTGCGCGTGGCGGCCGTTTTCTGATTCTGCTCGCGCACCTGCGCATCCTTGATGCGCGCGGCCAGCACGGCGAGCGCGCGTGCCTTGTTCTTGTGCTGCGAGCGGTCGTCCTGGCATTCGACCACGATGCCGGTCGGCAGGTGCGTGATGCGGATTGCCGAATCGGTCTTGTTGATATGCTGGCCGCCGGCGCCGGACGAGCGAAAGGTATCGATGCGCATCTCGGCGGGGTTTAACACCACGTCGGCGACCGCATCGACTTCGGGCAGCACCGCCACCGTGCACGCGGAGGTATGAATACGGCCCTGGGTTTCCGTCGTCGGCACGCGCTGCACGCGGTGGCCGCCGGATTCGAACTTGAGCTTCGAATACGCGCCCTGGCCCGCGATGCGCGCGATCACTTCCTTGTAGCCGCCAAGCTCGCTCTGGCTCTGCGACATGATCTCGACCTGCCACTTCTTGCGCTCGGCGTAGCGCGTGTACATGCGAAACAGGTCGGCCGAGAACAGCGCGGACTCGTCGCCGCCGGTGCCGGCGCGGATTTCCAGGAATATGTTGCGCTCGTCGTTGGGGTCCTTGGGCAGCAATTCCTTTTGCAGCTTCGCTTCCAGTGCTTCGAGCCGAGCGCGCGCCTCTTTGATTTCGGTCTCGGCGAATTCGCGCATGGCGGGATCGGCGGTCATCTCCTGGGCCGCACGCATGTCGTCTTCACTCTGGCGATACGACGTGTAGAGTTCGACGACCGGCGTGATTTCCGCGTGCTCGCGCGTGAGCTTGCGGTAATTATCCATGCTGTCGGTCGCGTGTTCGGAGCTCAGCAACCCGTTCAGTTCTTCAAGCCGCAGCGTGAGCTGCTGGAGCTTGGCGGCGATGCTTTCCTTCATTCGGATTGTTTCAACTGATAGAGCCGCCGCAGCATGGCCACCAGGTGCTCGCGGTCGTCGTCGTTGGCGTGGTTGAGCGCGTGTGTGGGCGCATGCAGGAATTTGTTGGTGAGCGAATGTGAGAGCTGCTCGAGCACCTGCTGCGCGTTGTCGCCGCGCACGAGGTTGCGCACCGCGCGCTCGAGTTCGTGGCGGCGCGCGCGCTCCGCATCGTCGCGCAGCGCGCGTATCGTCGGCACGAGCTCACGGTTGTCGAGCCACTGCATGAAGTCGCCGACCTGGGTTTCGATGATGGCTTCGGCCTGTGCCACCGCCGACTCTCGCTTGTCGAGACCTTCGCGCGCCATCCGGCCAAGGTCGTCCACCGTGCACAAAAAAACGTCGTCGAGCGCGCCGACTTCGGATTCGACGTCGCGCGGCACCGCGAGATCGACGATCAGCAGTGGCCGGTGCTTGCGCGCGCGCAGCGCGGACTCGATCAGGCCCTTGCCGATAATCGGCAGCATGCTCGCCGTGCACGACACGATGATGTCGTGGACCGCGAGCTGCGACGGCAGATCGTTCAAGCTGATCGCGCGGCCGCGAAAGCGCTCGGCAAGATGCTGCGCGCGCTCGACCGTGCGGTTCGCGAACGTCATGTGCTTCGGATGGCGCGCCCCGAAATGCGTGGCGGTCAGCTCGATCATCTCGCCCGCGCCGATGAACAGCGCGCTCTGCTCGGCAATGCTCGGATAAATGCGCTCGGCAAACCGCACCGCGGCGGACGCCATCGATACGGTACTGGCACCGATGTCGGTTTCCGAGCGCACCGCTTTGGCGACCGAGAAGGTACGCTGAAAAAGCTTGTTGAGCAGCAGACCGAGCGTGCCGGCCTGTTCCGCGGTGCGCACCGCGTCCTTGAACTGGCCGAGGATCTGCGGCTCGCCCAACACCATGGAATCGAGCCCGCTTGCCACGCGGAATGCGTGCTTGACCGCGTGCTCGCGCGGCAATTGATACACGTACGGATCGAGGTGCTGCGCTTTGAGCTGATGGTAATCGGCGAGCCAGCGCAGCGCCTGCCGCGGCTCCGCGGTATCGCAGTAGATTTCGGTGCGGTTGCACGTCGAGATGATCGCGGCTTCCTTCACCGGGTTGCGATCGACCAGGTCGCGCAGCGCCTGCACCAGATTTTCGGCGCTGAACACCACCTGTTCGCGCAGCGCAAGCGGCGCGGTCTGGTGGTTGATGCCGAAAGCGAAAAGCTGCATGAGAGCCAAGCCGCTGAATGAAGGGGCATATTATAGCCCCACTCGGTAGCGCACCCGGCCTCGCGCTAACGGCGCCGAGACCGGGCTCGGCGGGCTTGCTTACGCGGTGTGCGGGTTCAGCAGCGGCTCGCCGCGCGCCCACTTCTCGAGATTGAGCAGAAACAGCTCCGCGGCGCGGCGCTCGTTCCCCGCCGACACCGCGGCGTTGTGCGGCGTGAGTATCACGTTCGGCAAATCCCACAGCGGCGACTCGAGCCGGCAACGGTTCTTTTTCGAATACGTCGAGGTACGCGCAGCCGAGCTGGCCGCTCTTCAACGCGTCGATCAGCGCGGGCTCGTCGCACACGCGGCCGCGCGCGACGTTGATCAGCGCCGCGCCGCGCGGCAAGCGGGCGAGCATGGCGGCATTGACGATGTGATGCGTCTCCTTGGTGTACGGGCACGCGAGCACCAGCCACTGACAGCGCGGCAGCACGTCGCCAAGCGCGGCCAGCGGGTGAATTTCGTCGAGCGGATCGCCGTCGCGCTTGGGCGTGCGGCGGATGCCGATTACGTGCATGCCGAGTGCCTGGCAAAACTGCGCGATCGGCATGCCGATGTTGCCGAGCCCCACGATGGCGATCGTCTGGCCGCGCAAATCGGCCGGCATTTTTGTCGCCGCGCAACGGCTCCCAGGCGCGGCGTTGTTGCGCAGCCAGCCAGTGCGGAAACTTGCGCGCCAGCATCAATAGACCGCCGATCGCGGTATGCGCAACGGGTTCCGCGTTGGTGCCCGCCGAGGTCGTGAGCTTCACGCCGCGCGCGAGCAGCGGCGCGACGAACACATGCTGCTCGATCGCGGTGCTGTGAAAATGCGCCCACTGGAGATTTTTCGCCGCGATGAGCGCTTCGCCGAAACTCTTGAAGTGATCGGAGAAACGCACGTCGCGCGATTGCATCGTCACCTCGATGCGATCGCAATCGGCCGGGCCGAGCCGCGCCTGCGGATCGTCGGGCAAATGCAGGACTTCCAGCTTGAGCTTCAGGCGCTGCGCGACGTCGGCCAGTTGCCTGCCATAGTTCGCGATGAATGCTTTCGACAGCAGTATCCCGGTCACGCGGCTCTCCCTCCGACGCCCTGAACGCGCGACGCTTATTTTTTCTTGCCGGCCGCGAACAGGCTGTCGAGCTTCTGCTCGTACGCGTGATAGCCCAGGTAATCGTAGAGGTCGTTGCGCGTCTGCATAGTGTCGACGACGTTCTTCTGCGTGCCCTCTTTGCGCAGCGCCTGGAATACTTTCAGGGCCGCCGCGTTCATCGCGCGGAACGCGGACAGCGGATACAGCGCCATCGCGACGTTCGCGCTTTTCAGTTCCTCGGTCGTGAACAGCGGCGTCGCGCCGAATTCGGTGATGTTCGCGAGGATCGGCACTTTCACCGCGTCGGCGAATTTCTTGTACATCGACAATTCGGTTATCGCTTCCGGGAAAATCATGTCGGCGCCCGCTTCGACGCACGCGCACGCGCGATCGATCGCGGCCTGCAGCCCTTCGACCGCCAGCGCATCCGTGCGCGCCATCACCACGAACTCGCGATCGGTCTTCGCATCGGCGGCCGCCTTGATGCGGTCGACCATTTCCTGCTGGGTCACGAGTTCCTTGTTGGGCCGGTGCCCGCAACGTTTCGCGCCGACCTGGTCTTCGATGTGCATCGCGCCGGCGCCGAACTTGATCAGCGATTTGACGGTGCGCGCGACGTTGAACGCGCTCGACCCGAAGCCGGTGTCGACGTCCACCAGCAGCGGCAGCGAGCACACGTCGGTGATGCGGCGGATATCGGTCAGCACGTCGTCGAGATTGCTGATCCCCAGATCGGGCAGGCCCAGCGAGCCGGCAGCGACCCCGCCGCCCGACAGATAAATTGCCTTGAAGCCGACGCGCTCGGCCATGCGTGCGTGATAGGCGTTGATGGTGCCGGCAATCTGCAATGGTTTCTCGGCAGCGACAGCGGCGCGAAAGCGCGCGCCCGCGGACGCGAGCGACGGCGAGCCAGTAGAAAGATCGGTCATGATGGTGCTCCTCGTTCGGGATGGGAGAAGGCGCGCGGCGCATCGATGCGGCGTATGCGGGCACGCGGTGACGGGCTATTTTAACGCACGCGGCGAATTCACGGGCGGCGCGGATTGCACCCCCCGATGATTGCTGTTATGTTTTCGCCCTCCCCGTTTCGCACGCCGCATCCGGAATCAAAGGACACTCCATGCAATCCATTTTGCGTACGATCGGTATCGTGCTGCCGGTAGCGCTGACCGGCGCTTCGGCGATCGCGCAACCCGCGTATCCGTCCAAGCCGGTTCGCTTTCTGGTCGGCGCGCCGGCCGGCGGCAGCAACGACATTTTCGCGCGCGCCATCAGCCAGCGACTTGTCCGAAGCGCTCGGCCAGCCCGTGATCGTCGACAACCGTCCGGGCGCCTCGCAGATGATCGCGGCCGATCTCACGGCGAAAGCGCCGGCCGACGGCCACACGCTTTATATAACTTCCACGACCTACACGACCGGCGTGGCGCTGATGGCGAAACTGCCGTTCGACCCGATCAACGATTTGACCGGTGTCACGATGGTCGCGCGCGGACCGATGGTGCTGGTTGTGCACCCATCAGTGCCGGCGAAAACGGTCAAGGAATTGATCGCGGTCGCGCGCGCGCGGCCGGGTCAGCTTAACTACACGTCCTCCGGCGTCGGCGGCATCAATCACTTCGGGATGGAAGTGCTGAAGTCGATGGCCAACATCGACATCGTGCACGTGCCGCACAAAGGCATGGGGCCGGCGATCACCGACCTGATGGCGGGCCAGGTGCAGGTGCTGCTCGTGAGCCTGACGGCGGTCGAAACCCAGATGCAATCGGGACGCCTGCGCGCGATCGGCGTCAGCAGCCCGCAACGCTCAAAGTTCCTGCCGAACCTGCCGGCGATCGCCGAGACACTGCCCGGCTACGACAACGATTTGTGGTGGGGCGTGTTCGTCGCGTCCAAAACGCCCAAGCCCATCATCGACCGCCTCAACACCGAAATCCACAAAACGATGACGACCGACGACATGAAAAAGCGTTTCGCCGATTTCGGCGCCGTCGGCGCGCCGACCACGCCCGACGGTTTCAACACGATCGTGAAAAACGAAATCGCGAAATGGACCAAGGTCGTCAAGACCGCGAACATCAAGCCCGAATGAAAAGCGCGCTGCGCAAAAAATCGTTTCAGCCGGGCGCGAAAGGTGCGCTCGACGGCGTCCGCATCCTCGACATGTCGCGGCTGGTCGCGGGCAACACGTTGACGCAGGTGCTCGGCGATTTCGGCGCCGAGGTAATCAAGATCGAGCCGCCGGCCGGCGACACGCTGCGCGCGTGGCAGACCGACGGGGTGGCGACCAACTGGAAAATCTACGCGCGCAACAAGAAGAGCCTGGGCCTTGAACTGCGCAAGCCCGAAGCGCGCGAGATCCTGCTCAAGCTGCTGCCGTCGGCGGCGGTGTTCGTCGAAAGCTTCCGCCCGGGCACGCTCGAAGAAGATGGGGCTCGGCCCGGACGTGCTGCTCGCGAACAAATCCCGAAGCTCGTCATCGTGCGCATTTCCGGCTGGGGCCAGACCGGCCCCTACAAGCGGCGGCCGGGTTTCGGCACGCTGGTCGAAGGCATGTCGGGCTTTGCCGCGATCAACGGCTTTGCCGACCGCGAGCCGGTGCTGCCGCCGATGTACATGGCCGACTGCTACGCCGGCCTCTACGGCGCGACGGCCGTGATGATCGCGCTGCGCGAAGTCGAGATGAACGGCGGCAAAGGCCAGGTGATCGACCTGCCGCTGCTCGATCCGGTGTTCGCGGTGCTCGGGCCGCAGGCGGCCAACTACCGCCTGACCGGGCAACTGAAGCCGCGCACCGGCAGCCGCTCGACCAACTCGTGCCCGCGCAACGTCTACCTGTGCAAGGACGGCAAATACGTGGGGCTGTCGGCGTCGATCCAGAAAATGGCCGAGCGCGCTGTTCCGCTCGATCGGCCGCGCCGACCTGATCGACAACCCGCGCTACAAGATCAACGCCGAGCGCGTAAAGCACGCCGAGGAACTCGACGCGATCATCGGCGCGTTCGTCGCACAACGCACGCAGGCCGAGAACGTCGAGTTCTTCGAGAAGGCCGAAGTCACAATCGGCCCGATCTACGATGTCGCGCAAATCGTCGAGGATCCGCACGTGATCGAGCGCGAGCTCGTCGCCGACTATCCCGACGCCGACATGGAACAGTTCCCGATGCATCACGTGGTGCCGCGGCTGTCGGGCACGCCGGGCGCGATCCGCTCGCCCGCGCCGCACATCGGCGAGCACAATCGCGCGCTGCTCGCCGAGATCGGCATCGACGACGCGGCTTACGCGAAACTGACGGGCACGGGCGTTGTATGCGAGCACGCGCCGCCCGCCCGCAAAAAACGCTCTTAGGACTGCTGCGCCGGCTCAGCCGAGCTTGGGATCGCGGATCATGTTCGGTGCGAGCCGGCGCCACGGATGCGCGCGCACGACTTCGTCGTTCAACTGCATGCCGGTTCCCGTTGCCTGCGGAATCTCGTAACAGCCGTCGACCAGCGGCGGCGTGGCGCCGATGATGACTTCGTCGTAGCGCTCGTTTTCCGCCAGCTGGTGCTCGAAAATCAGGAAGTTTTCCGCCACCGCCGACGCGTGCAGGCTGGCCAGCGTGCACAACGGGGACGTCGGATTGTGCGGTGAATATTCGATGCCGCCCGCGGCGGTCAGCTTGCAGATCTTCACGATCTCCGTATAGCCGCCCGCGTACTTGATGTCCGGCATCACGACCTGCAGCAGCTTGTTGTCGACGTAACGCTTGAAGCCCTGCGCCGCGACCTGGCGCTCGGCGCCCGCCAGCCGGATGCCGTGCTCCTTCGCGTACTGGCACACGCGCGCGAGCGCCGGCTGGCCTTCCGGGCTTTCGGACACCATGCACTCGAGCCAGAACGGTTTCATCGGCGCCAGTTCGCGGATCACGTGCTTGGCGGATTCCTCGTCGAAGCGCCAGTGGCAGTCGAGCAGCACGTCGACCTTGGGACCCGCCGCCTCGTGCGCCGCATATGTGCACGCGATGCCATTCGCGATGGCTTGCTTGACCGCGGGATCGTCGAGCTGATCGGGCATCACGCCGTCGAACGGGGAAATCTTGATCGCGGTGAATCCGCGCCCCGCCATTTCGCGCGCCGTATCCGCATAACCTTTGACGGAGCGATCGGTAATGCAGCGATTCACGTTGGCGTACACGCGCACTTTATCGCGCAGCTGCTTGCCGAGCAGCGCATGCACCGGCTTGCCGGCGGCCTGCGCGCGTATGTCCATGATCGCAAGCTCGAGCGCGCTCAATACGGAATTCGCGGCGAGCCCGCCGAACGCGTGCGGATAGACCGTAATGAGCGGCATCGCCTGATCGAGCGTCGCCCCCGTGAGTTGCGGCAGCAGCCGGTTCAGGCACGCGAGCTGCACTTCCTCCCAGCCCTGCAGCGTCGCCTCACCCAATCCGCTGAGCCCCTGGTCGGTGACGATACGAAAAAAAGTCCAGTTCGATTTTTCGGATACGTTGACGAACAGCGGTTCGATTTTTTCGATTTTCATCTATTGGCCGAATTTGTAGCTGGATTCACGCATGAGCTTGGACACGCGATCGCGTTCGGCGCGCAACGCTTTGGCGGTTTCGGCCGGCGCGGTGCTCAGTGGTGTCGTGCCCTGCACGGCGAGCTTTTCCTTGATATCGGGCAGCTGCAGGATACGGCTGATCTCGAGATGCAGCTTGGAGAGTATCTCCGGCGGAGTGCCCGCCGGCGCCAGCAGCCCCTGCCACGACCCGGTGAGAAAACCGGGCATGCCGAGTTCCGCCACGGTCGGCGTATCGGGCAGCGTGGGCAGGCGCTCCGCACTGGTAATGGCGAGCAGCCGCAGTCGGCCGCTCTGCACTTGCGGCATGACCGGCAGCATGCCGTTGAACATAACGTCCGCCTGACCCGACACCACGTCCATGATCGTCTGCATGCCGCCGCGGCCGGTGATGTAAGTCCAGCGAATGCCGGCGCGGCTCGCGAAATCGATCCCCGCCATCAGCGGTGCGCCGGCCAGCGACGCCGCGAAATTCAGTTCGCCCGGACGCCGCTTCGCGAGCGCGATCAATTCCTTGACGTTGGTCACCGGCAGGCTCGGATGGCTGCACAGCACGTGCGGCGAAAACGTGAGGGCCATGACCGGCGTCAGGTCGCGCAGGTAGTCGAATGCCGGCTTGGCCTGCGCGAGATAGGAGATCAACACCGAGCCCATGTCCGTCACCAGCAGCGTGTAGCCGTCGGGTTGCGCGCGCGAAACGAGTTCGGTGCCGATCAGGCCGGCAGCACCCGGCCGCGCTTCGAGGAGGATTTGCTGTCCCCACTTCTCGGTCATTTTCTGGCCGATCAGCCGGCCCAGGATGTCGGACGTGCCGCCCGCCGGGTACGGCGCGACAAAGCGAATCGAGCGCGCGGGATAAGCCTGCGCCGGATCGACCGGCGCGGTCTGCGCGTGAACTGTCGGCGCCAATACCGCGGCGGCCGCGACCACGGCGCGCCGTACAATATGCGTATTCATAATTTCTCCTCCTGCCTATTCGATGTTCTGCTGCGTCGATACTGCGATGGCGCGGGGGTGATGACTAAGCCGCGGCGGCCGTGTAAGCTCGATCGCTCGTCATTTTTTCATTTATTCATGAAACCGGCACTACTTATTTCGCACAAGGTCGTTGCCGAGTTCGGCGCGCGTCTTAACGAGATCCTGAGCGCAGCGCCGCGGCCCATCGAACTGCTGCCCTTTACGCCGGCTTTGCAGCTCGCGCCCGCGCAGCTCGAGTCCATCGAAGCGGCCTATTATTCGCGCGATATCTGGGAAGGCACGGCGAAAAGCGCGCTGAGTCCCGCCGGGCGCGTATTCTGGGATGTTGCCGAACGGGCGCCGAATCTCAAGTGGATACCGGTGTTCTCGTCAGGCACCGATCAACCGCAATACCAGCAGGCGATGCAGCGCGGCGTGCGCCTGACGACCGGCGCCGGCGCGCAAACCGACCCGGTCGCCAATGCCGCGGTGACGGGAATACTCGCGCTGTCGCGCTGCCTGCCGAACTGGATCGCCTCGCAACAACGTCGCGAATGGGCGCCGTTGCGCGCCGCGGACCTGCCGCCCGATTTGCGCGGCCAGACCGCGATCATCGTCGGCGCGGGACTGATCGGCAGCACCATAGCGCGCGTACTGCAGGCGCTCGGTATGAAAACGATAGGCATTCGGCGGCGCGCCGCACCGGCCCCGCATTTCGACGAAGTGCTGGCGCCCTCCGCGCTCGACGCCCGACTGCCGACCTGCGGCTGGTTGATCCTCGCGTGCCCGCTGTCGGCGGAAACGCGCGGCATGATAGACGCGCGGCGGCTCGCGCTGCTGCCGCGCACGGCGGGGTTCGTCAATATCGCGCGCGGCGAGATCGTCGATGAAGCAGCGCTCGCCGACGCGTTGGCCAACGGCCGGCTGCGCTGCGCCTATCTCGACGTGTTCGTGCAGGAGCCGCTCGCGCAAGATTCTCCGCTGTGGCGGCTGCCCAACGTATTGATCTCGCCCCATAACGCCGGCGCATCGAACGGCACCTATGCGCGCGGGGTCGAGATTTTTCTGCGCAACCTCGACGCCTATCTGCACGGCAAGCCGCTCGAAAACGAGGCCGCCGCCGCTTGACGGCTCGCCGCCGTTAAAATATTCATTTATTACCTGTCTGCCGCCGGCGCGCGGCGCCAGCCCCAACCCAAGAGGATGAACGAATGACAGCACCCCGCGAACTACCCGTCTGGCGCTCACTCATGTACGTGCCGGTCAACGTCGACAAGTACGTCGACAAAGCGCATACGCGCGGCGCCGATGTGATCCAGCTCGACGTCGAGGACAGCGTGCCGCCCGCGGAAAAAGCCAAGGCGCGCACGCTCGTTGAAGCGGCGGCGAAGAAAGTGCGCCGCGCCGGCGCCGACGTCGTCGTGCGCATCAACCGCCCGCTGTCGCTCGCGGTGCGCGATCTCGAACATTCGATCTGCCCCGACGTCGACGCGATCGCCTGCACCAAGGTCGACAGCGCGTCTCACATCAGGCTGCTCGACGAGCTGGTGACCGAGCTCGAAGAAAAGCGCGGCATGCCGGCCGGCCACACCCGATTCATCGCGATGGTGGAAACGGCCGACGCGTTCTTCCGGATCCACGAAATCGTGCGCGCGAGCCCGCGCATCGTCGCGACCTGCATCGGCGGCGAGGACTTCGCGCTCGACAACAACATGCAGCCCACCGGCGAGGCGCTCTTCTATCCCAAGCAGCACATGATTTTCGCCGCCAATTCCGCCGGCATCATGCCGATCGGCTTCGTCGACAGCGTCGCGGGCTTCGGCGACTGGGACAAGTTCCGCAAGATGGTGCGCCGCTCGCGCGACTTCGGCTTCATGGGCGCGGGCTGCATCCATCCGGGCCAGGTCACCATCGTCAACGAGGAATACACGCCGACCGCGGACGAAGTCGACTACGCGCGTAAGCTCGTCAAGCTCGATCAGGAAGCGGCGGCATCGGGCCGCGGCTCATGGTCGCTCGACGGCAAAATGATCGACATTCCGATCATCGTGCGCGCGCAAAAACTCATCAAGCGGTATGACGCGATCAAGGCGCGCGAGGCGAAAACACTCGCCGCGGTTTAGGCAAACCGCGGCGAGTCCCCCCTCGCAGGAACCACGCGCTACTTCTGCTTCCAGAACGTTCGCATTCGGGCGTCTTTCGTGAGCAGCTCCGACACCATACAGTTGAGGGCGTTACCGAATGACCTCGGCGCGCACGAGCTTTTTAGAATCTGCGTTTAAGCACAAAGCAACCGCTCCAGAGCCGAGCGTCGATCCGCCGGTGGCCATCGCTAAGTCCATGGTCTCAGCCAAAGTGGACATCTGCACAAATGCAAAGCGATGCAGATTGTCCTTAGCAATAGGCAGCACTCGAATAAACTTGACCGTGCCGAACTTGGAGCAACGCTTCTTTAAGGTCGCTACTAATTCCGGCTCTGGCAGCTGAATATTTACAGTTAGCAAAGGCAAACCCTCCATCCCATGTGCAATCTGGTGGCATGCCGTCATAAATCAGGTCGCCACCAGGGAATTGTGCGTGCTACTTCTGCTTCCAGAACGTTCGTATTCGGGCGCCGACCGGTGAGGCCGGCGGTTGCAGCACCGAGGTGCCCGAGATCAGCACCTGCTGCAGCCTGCCCCCGAGCTGCACGATCGCGCCCACCGGCGAAGGCTGATAGCCGCCGCCCGGATGCACTTGGAAGCGGGCGTTAGCAGACAGCCCCGCAGCGAGATTAAAGGACGCAATTGAACCGCCCGTCTGGAAGTCGACCGTGTATTCGCGCGCTTCCCCAAGATTGCCGCCGCATACGCCGGGCGCCGGTGGCGTGGGTCGATTAGTGTTAAAAAATGTTGCGCTACCGAGAGTGATCGAACTGCTGATCACCTTTTCACCCGTGACGAGCGTTATATACCAGCCTTTGGCCGCGGCGAGCGCGGTATTGGACGAGCTCGCAACGATATTACTGGTGTTATCGAACAAGTCGGCCTCGGTAATCGTGGTGCCCCCAAACGCGAAGCCGGTATTGCGATCCTTGAGCATGTAATACCGGTTGGTTACCGCGTTAACCAGCGGATTGGCCGAATCGCCGAACCCGTTGAACGGATGTTCGCGGTCACCTGAGCCGATCAAGACCGAGTCATAGGGCCCGTTGGCGTCGCTGCTGTAAACCACATCGGGCGAGAACAAAAACTTACGACGGCTGCCGATTGTGGAACTCGCTGCATATCCGAGGGACGCGAATTTGTTGACGGTCCAGTTCGCCGGCGACGCATCGTTTATGTCGGCGCGCCAGACGTTACCGCCCATATCGCCGACATACAATCGATCCGCATAACCATCGCTGTTGCGATCGAGAATCGCAATGTCAGAAGGAATTGCATACGTCATAGCGGGTACCGATTGAAACACTTCGCCGGACGACAGCGTCGCAGGTGCCGATGGTCCCGCCTGCCATATCACGTTGCCGGTGAGCCCGTCGACGACAAAAATACCGCGGCCGAGGGTATTGGTCGTGCCGACGGGGATTGGATCGAGGTCGTCGACCGCTGCGTCGTAGCCGCCGCCAAAAATCAGCACGGGATTGGCCGACGCGCGGATTTTCCGGACCTTCGGCTCGGACCAGGTCTGGCCGAGTTCGCCATAGCCGGGACTCGTGTTGTCACGCTTCCACATGAATTTCGGCTGATCCGGGTCCGTCACGTCGAGCGCGTATATCATGCGGCCGCCGCGCCGCATCGAGATGTAGAGGTAGACCTTGTCGCCGTCGGCAGCCACCAGCTTGCCGTCGTTGTTGACGTCGAGCTGATACACGCCGACCGAGCCATCCGCAAAGTAGGGCCGCGGGTTGGCGGCACTGATGGCCGGCTGGTTGTCGCGTATTCGCTTTAACTTCGGGAAAAATTCCGTCGGCACGAACGCCCATTTTTCGTAGCCGTCGGTCGCATTCTGCCCGCCCTTGACGGCACGAAACAGCCCGTCATTCGACCCGTAGAAAATCACGACGTCGTTATTGTCCGCGTTGCGATTGTAGTTCACGACCGCCGGCCGTGAATGAAGCACGTCCCCGTGCACTGACGGCCGCACGTCGCTCGCGCTGCCATTCAGATTTTCGTCGCTCGCGTTGTCCTTGCCGCGCACCCAGTCGATGATCGCCGTCACTTCGGCGGCATCGCTCGCGCCGAACGCGCTGATGTTGGCCGCCGCCGAAGGGCTGACGTTGGTGGTATTGAACGGATAGGTGGCGAGCGCCACATTCGTGCCGGCCGGGCATGCGCCATTGCACGTGTAAATTTTGCGGGTTTGCGCGAGCGTCGAATCCGGATTCGGATATAGCGCGCGGATGCGCTGCGCGACGCCGCCTTTCTCGACGACGGGGCCATCGGGCGAATCGGATGCAGATGGCGGGTTGCCCGAGGGCGCGTAAGACCAGAAGGTCGACGACGATGTCCAGTAACTGATCGCGTCGTCGACGACAAAGCCGCTTCCCGGACTCTCAACCGCGAGCCCGTTCACGTCGGCCAGGTAAACCTTGTTCGTATTCGAATTAAAGGCCAGTTGATATTCCTTCAGATTGCCAAACCAGCGCGGGGTGGCATCCGGATCGGGCCGGAAATTGCCCAGATAGACCTGGTTCAGGTTGGTACCGCGCACGTTCACCGCCACCGGCAGCGTCACCGACGAAAACACCGAGTTGACGCTTTGTACTTCCTTAAAAACCGTCTCCAGCGCGTCTCTCAGCGCGGTAGTGCTTGTCGCGGCGAAGTAGCGGCCATGTCCCTGATTGGCCATGCTTTCGAGCAGAACAATGTTGGACGTGTCATTGCCGGTCATGTGGGTCGGATCGTACACATTGACCGTATACGTGATGATATTTTGCTTACCGGCCAGCGCGCTGACATCGGTCTGATAAAGGAACCGCGCGTACTCGTCTCCGATGTTGCCCTGGGCCGTGCTGTTCGGCAGCGGGATCGTCGAAACTGCCCCCGCACCGCCCACGTTGCTGAGCAAAGTGCTGGCGCTCGGATTGCCGCTATCCGCTCCCGACTGAGGCAAACCGTTGCTGATGAATATGACGTAGTTTTTCTGGCAGGCGTCCGAGATCGGACTGATGTACGACTTGCTTGAGTCGCTGCTAAATGCATTGCCGGGCAAATCCCCTACCGTGTTGGGGTTGTGGTTTCCCGTAAAGTCGCGCTTCGGTTGACCAAACCCGCCGAAGGCCGTCGGTCCGAAATTCTGTGCGTTCTGCGGGGCCTGCGTCGTGCCGCCGCCGCCGAAATACTTGAATGCCTCGAAGAGTGCAAAGCCGTATGGCGCGTTGTTGCTCTTGTCGTTATTAATATGCAGCCCGTTTATCAAGGACTGCAGTGCGCTCCGATTGCCGCCGTTCATGTTGCGCACCGCATATCGCATGTACGTGCTTATTGGCGCGCTGGTGCCGGGACCCGTTTCGCCGAACGCCATGAAACCCACATTGACGTTGGTATTTAAATTGCTGATCACGTTCGACAATGTCGCGATCTCGGAGCTGAATTTGGTGCCGCCGTCGAATGACGCGCTCCAGTTCGCGGAGTTGTCGAGGACGATGAGCACGTTGGGCGTGATACCCGTTACCGTCCCGCTGCTGGTAAAAATGTCGATGTCTTCCGCAAGCGCGGGCGCCGGAAAGGCAATGACCAGGCACAACAACCTGATGCACAAATGTCGCCAGTTCATTTTCATGTTGCGTTCCCTTCCGAGGTTTTCACGGACAAAAATTGGTGGGCAACCGGATGCGCACACCTTGATTGATGGTTGCCGTGGCGCCCGTAAGCACGTCCGTGGCGCTGGCCGATATCGCCCAGTTGGTGTCGTACAGCGTGATGTTGTTGACCGCCGTATAGCCGGCTGCGGTCTGGGTGCCGAGGCATTGCGGCGCATTGACTGCCACTGCGATCCCGTTGACCGTGATGGTCTGAGCGACGGGCGTGTTGAAATTGGCGACGTTGCTCAACACGTCTTCTATCGCCTGCTGCACGCTCTGCGTCAGCATCATTTTTCGCTGGAAGTTGCCGATGATCCGCAGATCTCCCGACGTCATGTTCGCGGAAGACACAACGAACAGCGTGATGATCATGAGGATGACCAGGCTCACGAGCATCACCGCTCCGCGCTGTTGACGGGGCCCCCTCATTGCGGGATCTCCCGGCGTCCGCTGACGTCGATCAGGCGCGCAAAGCCGGTGAACAGATGCTTCTTGAACGAGTCGTTAAAAGGACCCACCACGCCGGCCAAGCCGAGGTTGTAGGTCTTGGTATCGACATATTTCGCGGTGAGTTTCGATGACACCGCAATAAAATTAATTCGCGCGCCGACCACGTTGGTCCAATCCGCCACAGCCGGCGCCGTTACATAAGCGTCAGGAGAGCCGTCGCCGAACTGATTCGTCGAGGGATCCAGCGTTGCGGGCAGGCTGTCAATGCCATAATCGATTTGCAGATTGCGTATGCCTTCAACAAGCGGCGCAATAGTCCAGCCGGGCACGCCACCTACGGCCGACAGTTCGAGTCGCTTCAACGTCGGTATCGGCGTGCCGCCGTCGTCCGCGGGACCGGTGCAGGTTTCAGTGCCGTCGGCGGGCACGCTGCACGGCGCGATGAAATAAATGTGCACGCCCAGTTTGCGGATATCTGCCGCCGAAATTCCATCCTTCTTGAAAATAGTCGCGGCCGTCCCGTCGGCTTTTTTGGTCGTGCCCACGGCGCTGCCGCCGGCCCCGATTTGCACGTCCGCGGCGAGCGTCGATGATTGCAGATAGACCTGGCCGGTCACCGGAACGTTGGCGGGCGCGAGCGGAGAGAACTCGGCATAGCGAACCACCAGAATGTCGGTGCCGGGCACGAAATTAACGTCGCTCAAGCATGAGAGCGGCGACGTCAGAGGCGCGTCATAACCCTGGACCGGAAAAGCGAGCGCACTGTAAAGCGCCGCGGTCGTAACCACGCACGGATCGGGCAACGCGCCGCCGGCCGTCGGCAACGTGTAAAAATCGCCGTAATACCCGGCATGATTGATGTCCTGCGTAAGCGTCCACATCGCCATGCTGCCGTTGCCCGTATGCTCGGCGCTTTTTTTGAGCTCTGCATAGGCGTTGCTCGAGTTGCTGAAGAACGAAAGCAATCCGCCCAGCACGATCAAGCCGATCGTCAGCGAGATCATCAATTCGATCAGCGTAAATCCGCGGTTGCCCGCAGCGCTGCCGGACTGAAGTTGCCGCAAGCTCATAGCAGGGTCGCGGGCTTGAATGTCGTCCACACGACGCGGCGGCGCGACTCGGTTCCGTACGCGTTGTTGCCGCAAGCGACCGTCGGCGGTTGCGTTTCGACCATGCCCTGCCACGCGACGGCGACGGTGTAAGTCGAGGTCGCCGGATTGAATATGATGCAACCGCGGGCGCCCAACGCGGCACCGGTGGCAGTTCCCGCGACAGATTCCAGCCCGCCTTGCAGGGTCTGGTCCCAATCGTTGAGATCATTGACCGCAAGCTGTTGCGTGTTGGCGTCACCGAATCCCGCGCAGCTAATGGCACCCGCGTGGTTTACATCGGCATAACCGAGATAGGGAGCGCCACCCGCCGTGGTTATCGCGTAACACGGCGCTGTCTGGCGATTGGCGTTGATGCGATTCACTATCGCATCGAGCAGCACGAGGGCCTGTGCCCGGTTGTACGCCTCCAGGCCGGCCTGCTGCGTGCGCATCTGGAACGCGCCTAAGCCCAGCAAGCCGAGCGCAATAATCACGAGCGTCACCAGAATTTCGATGAGCGAGAAGCCTGCGATGTTTTTTTTGCGCGACATGTTAGCCGTTGATGCAGTTGCCGTCATGATTATTGTCGACTTGAATGGTAGGGCGGCCCGTCGAGCTGATCACGAGGCAGCGCTTGGGCGTCGTAGTAACCTGGCCGGAGGTCAACTCCAGTTGATACCGTGCCGGCGCGGTCAGGCGGCCATAGCCGTCGAACGCGAGCGTCACGCCGGCCGGCGCGCTGATGGAGACTTCGGGGCTGCCCATCTGGCTTCTGAGGACCGCGCCACCCACCACCAGATCGTAGCCGTTGGTAAATGCGCCATTGCGCGGGGCGATAGTGACTACCGCATTGCGTTTGATGGCCTCACTGCGCGCATAAGACATCGCGGAATAAAGATCAAAGGTCGCAGTCTTCACGCGCTGTGCCGCGATCATCGACATGAGAGGCGGCGCAGCAACTGCGGCAAGTATGGCGACTATCCCGACCGTGACCATCAGTTCCGGCATGGTGAAGCCGCGCTCGCGGCGCACACCCGCGAGTGACGCAACCGCGCGGGCCTCCGCCGGGATGGGAATTGCCTTCGGCGCAGCATGGCCGAAGATTTTTCCGATGACTGCTATTCCAAGCATACAAAACACAGCGACACCACCTAGCAATTCCGCTGTCATAGAGCCCTCCGCTCGTTAGACCGGTAACTTTGCGCCCCCGCCTTTCGGACGGGTTTGCCCTTTTTAGGGACTGCTTAAAATCAACTTTTTTGCGGCACGCATTTGCTGCAAGTTCATCACTTGGCAGCTATCGGTGCGGAGAGAATTTCGAGGCGGGATGAGTTGCGAGTGAATCTGACGTCGACCTGCACGCCGCAATCCCGCTGTCATAGAGCCTCCGCTCTTTAGACCGGTAACTTTGCGCCCCCGTCTTTCGAGCGGGTTTGCCAAGTGGAACGATTCGAAGACTAAGCTCGCGCTGTCGAAGCGTCAACAGACACCGACGAACGTCCGACAAACGGCGACGAACGGTAGCGTGATTTAAGTCACGAATTTTAAGCGCGGCGCAAAAAAAGCGGGCATAGTTTGCATGCGGCTAAAAATGTGCACGGGACAGAAGTCTCAGCATGTCGTTTTTGTCATATTTGCCAAAGGCATATCCGGTAATTCGGCATTTGAGAACAATGTCTCGCCCGGAGACGTCCAACGTGCGCAGGGCTTCAATGTGGTTTAAAAAATTCGAGGAGCGTTAAGTGAAAAATACAACGGCGGATATCGAACATCGGCTTGCGACACTGGGGATAACGTTACCGTCGGCGCCTGCACCCGCGGCGAACTATTTGCCGTGGACCCTCTGCGGCAACCAGCTGTGGGTCGCGGGCCAGGCGCCGATTCGTGATGGCAAATACGATTACGTCGGTCGCGTCGGCGCGGAGGTTACACCGCAGGATGCGCATCGTGCGGCGCGGCTCTGCGGCATTAACGTGCTTGCGCAAGTCAAAGCCGCTTGCAACGCGGATTGGTCACGCGTAATTAAGGCGGTGCGCGTGTGCGGATATATCAGTGCGGCGCCTGACTTCTTTGATTTCCCAAAAGTGCTCGATGCGTGTTCGGATCTGATGTTCGAGGTCTTCGGCGACGCGGGCAAGCACGTGCGCACGGTAATGGGGGTCAGCGGACTGCGCTTTAATGTACCAATTGTGGTTGATGCCGTATTCGAAATTCGCGCATAAGATCTCACAATCTCTAGCGATGCTTGTCCGCACACGCAGGAGCTAGAACAAGACTGCCTTGGTGTTCCCCGGCTATGCCAGCAAACCCTCTTCCTTCATCGCGCGCAGCGATTTGCGCCACGCATCGACGGTGAAGTCGACGTCGGCCTGCGTGTGCGCGGTGGACAGCAGCCCTCCGCGCCAGCCTTTCAGATCGACGCCATTGTTGAGCATCGCGAGCCGCAGCTTGCCGAGCATTGCCTCGTCCCGGCCCTTCAACGAATCGGCGGTCAGCGTGCGCGCGTCGAAAGTGGTGGGGCGTATTGCGTGCCCCTGCGGATTCGAGTGGATGTTGAAGAAAGAGTGCACGCCGTAGACCGCCCACGGCACGCCTTCCTCTTCCAGCACTTCGTTCATGCCCTTGCGTAGCATGGCCGCGGTTGCCGATGCTTTTTCGCATGCGTCCGAGCCGCGGATGATGTTCAGGGTCGCGATGCCCGCCGCGGCGCACACCGGGTGAGCGTTATGCGTGCCGTGGTGGTTCACGTGCTCGCGACCGGCGGCATGCGCAGCTTCGTGGTCGAGCTGGTCGAGTATGTCCTTGGGCCCGCCAACGGCGCCGCCCGGCATCCCGCCGGCGAGTATCTTCGCCATGGTCGTGATATCGGGGATCACGCCGTAATATGCCTGCGCACCGCCGGGGGCAACGCGGAAGCCGGTCACCACCTCATCGAAGATAAGCAGCGCACCTTGTTTCTTCGTGATCTCGCGCAGCATGCCCAGCACTTCCGGCGGCGTGGGCACGATGCCGGAACTGCTGCCGACCGGTTCCAGCATGACGGCGGCAACGTCCTTGCTGGCGGCAAGAACTTTTTCTACGGTAGCGACATCGTTCGGCGCAACCAGTGTCGTGCTCTCAGCGACTTCCTCCAGCACGCCGGCGTTCGGCGAACCATCGAAATGATCGTGCACGCCGCCCGCCGCGTGATCGTGCCAACCATGAAAATGGGTGAGGAAGCGCACGATCCGGCGCCGCCCAGTTGCCGCGCGCGCTAGCCGCATTGCAAGCTGCGTGGCCTCCGTTCCCGACGAAGTAAACCTCACGCGCTCGACCGACGGCACCATCTCCTGGACCAAGCTCGCCCATTCCACTTCCAGCTCATGCGCCGCCGCGAGATGCATGCCTTTGTCGAGTTGCTTCTGGATCGCTGCCAGCACTTGCGGATGCTGATGTCCGAGCAGCAGCGAGCCGTGGCCGCCGAAGTAATCGACGTACTCGTTGCCGTCGATGTCCCACTTGTGCGATCCCAGCGCGTGATCGCCATAGATACCGTACGGCGACATGCGCCGCGAATCGTGCACGATGCCGCCCGGCAGTACGCCACGCGCTTTCCGATTGAGCTCCGCAGCGCGCGGTGTGCGCGCGCGATATGTCGCCAGAATTTTGGATTCGCCTGCGTGGCCGTCCGCCATGGCGTCGCCTTCGGTCGTTTTTGAGTTGTCCTGCGATGGAATGCGGCAAAAGCGCGATCTCGCCGCGTGTAGAATGATTATAGACGAAACTTTTCGAGGGACACGCATGCGCGCTCCGCGGTGGCAATGGAAATGCCTATTGTGTTGTGCGGGAGCAGTAATACTGGCAGAGCAACCCGCGTCCGCGCAGCCCTTTCCGAGCAAGGCAATACGCTTGATCGTGCCATTTGCGGCCGGCGGCAACACCGACATCATCGCGCGCTTCTACGCGCCCAAAATGTCCGAGCTCCTCGGTCAGCAGATCATTATCGACAACCGCGGCGGCGCCGGCGGTACCATCGGCAGCGAAATGGTCGCCAAAGCCACACCCGACGGCTACACGCTCCTGATGGTCTCGGAGGGGCACACGATCAATCCGGCGATGATCCGCAAAATTCCCTACGACTCGATCAAAAGCTTCGCGCCGGTTTCACTGCTCGTCTCGGTTCCCAATGCATTGCTCGTGCATCCGTCGCTGCCGGTCAAGGACGTCAAGCAACTGGTAGCGCTCGCGCGTGCGCATCCCGACAGCATCAACTATTCAACGGCGGGCCGCGGCACGGTCGGCCATCTGTCGGCGGAACTATTCAGCTCCACGGCCAAAATAAAACTCGTCCACGTGCCGTACAAAGGCGCGGGGCCCGCGATTGTCGACCTCGTCGCCGGATTCGTGCAGATGCAGTTCACCAGCATGCCGCTGGCACTGCAGTACGCGCAGCGCGGCCAGGTGCGCATGCTTGCGCAGACCGGCGAAAAACGTTCGGCGTCCGCTCCCAATGTGCCGACGATGGGCGACGCGGGTTATCCAGGCTTTGTAGTTGTCGGCAGTTGCGGCATGCTCGCGCCCGCGAACACGCCGCGCGCCGTCATCGATCGCCTGCAATCGGCAGTCGCGAAAGCGCTAAATGACGCAATGGTCAAGGAAAATCTCGCAAAGCTCGGCGCGGACGCAGTCGCCAGCACGCCCGAAGAGTACGAGCGATTCAATCGCGATGAAATCGAAAAATGGATCAAGCTCGCGACCGCTGTCGGCATCACCCCTGAATAAGCAGCGTCGCCCTACTCAATTTTGACGCCACCGGCCTTGATCACGCGCGTGATCTTCTCGACCTCGGCGCGGACAAATTTGTCGAATTCGTCGGGCGTGGAGGGCTTCGGCACCGAGCCGCGAATCGCCAGCCGCTCCCGCGTTTCGGGCATGGCGAGGATGCGGGCCACCTCCCGGGACAGCTGATTCACGATCGGGCGCGGCGTCTTGGCCGGCGCGAAGAGCCCGTACCATTGGTCCCATTCGAAGCCCGCAATTGCCGCCTCCGCGACAGTGGGCACCTCGGGCAGCATCGGGGAGCGTGCCAGTGTCGTCACCGCCAGCGGCAGCAGCCGCTTGTCCTTGACGAACGCCAGCGTGTTGCCGATCGGCGCGAACGAGTACTGCACGCGCCCGGTCATGGTGTCGGTCAGCACTTCCGGCACGCCCTTGTACGGAATGTGCGAGACCTTGAACTGCTCCGCCAGGATCAGCATCTCGCCGGTGATGTGCGTGCCGCTGCCGATGCCGGCCGAACCGTAGTTGATTTGGCCGGGCCGCTGCTTCACGAACACGATGAGTTCTTTCAGCGACTTGATTCCCTGCGCGGGGGCCACCACGAGCACGTTAGGCGCGCTCGTCACCTGCGACACGCCGGCGAAATCGCGCAGCGTATCGAACGGCAGCTTCGAATACAGCCCCGGCGTCGCCGCGTGCGAGACCGAATTGAAGAACAACGTGTAGCCGTCGGGGGAGGCAACTGCGGCGATGGCGGCTGCCACAGTGCTGCCGGCGCCGGGACGGTTGTCCACCACCACCTTCTGGCCCCAGTGCTCCGACATTTCGTAGGCCACCATGCGGCCAATGACGTCGATCTCGCTGCCGGGGGTGTAACCGATGATCATGCGAATCGGCTTGGCGGGAAAATGCTGCTGCGATTGCGCAATGCAAGGAACGCTTAAAAGCACCAGCGCGGCCACGACTGCCATCTTTGTGCATTTCATGCTTGCGATCTCCATGTGATGATTTCTAAAAACACCCGCCCTATTCCGCCTTGATTCCCGCCTCCTTGACGAGCCTGCCCCATTTCGCGATATCAGCCTTGATGAACGCGCCGAATTCCTGCGGCGTGCTGGCGACGATTTCGGCGCCGAGCACGACGAGCCTGTCCTTCACCTCCGGCAGTGCAAGCACCTTGCGTATTTCGGCATTGACGCGCTCGACGTGCGCTGCGCGGGTGCCCGCGGGGGCGACGACGCCGTACCATTCGCTGACCGCGTAGCCGTCGAGACCCGATTCGGCAATCGTCGGTAGATCGGGCAAGGCGGACGAACGTTTCGCGCCCATCACCGCAATCGCGCGCAACTTGCCGGCCTGCACCTGAGTGAGCACCGTCGGCGCGCTGACGAACATGAGTTGCGTCTCGCCCGACAACAGGCCGGTCGCTGCGGGTGCCGCGCCTTTATAGTTGATGGCCGCGATGCTGACCCCCGCCATCGCTTTGAATTGCTCCAGCCCCAAATGCGTCGGCGTGCCGGCGCCCGCGATCGACGCATTCAATTTGCCCGGCGCTGTTTTTGCGAGCGCGATGAGGTCGCCCACCGACTTCACCGGCAGCGACGGATGCACGGCAAGAATGTAAAGGCCGTTGACCGCTTGCGTGACAGGCGCCAGGTCGCGCGCGGCGTCGAACGGCAACTTGGCAAACAACGCCGGATTAACCGTCAGGTTGCTGGTCGGAAATCCGAACGTGTAACCGTCGGGCGCCGCCTTCGCGACTATGTCCATGCCGATGATGGTGGAAGCACCGCCCCGGTTATCCACGATGACCTGCTGGCCGATGGAATCGCCGACTTTCTGGAAAATGACGCGAGCTATCACGTCGGCGCCGCCGCCCGGCGGCCACGGCACGATCAGGCGCAGCGGCCGTGCGGGATAGTCTTGCGCGAACGCTGCGCCAGTCGCAAATAGTGCAAGCGACGCGGCCAACAAACACTTCACGATTGAAGTTTTTTCCTCCTCGCTCCTCACGCCTCGCCCCTCACGGTTTTATAAAATTGACACCCTATTTTGCGTCGGTCAGTATACGCTCGCGCCGCGCAGTCAAAATACACGGCGCATCCGCCGGAGGAACCATGCAACAACCGAACCTCGTGTTAGCCGCCCTCGCCTGTCTGATCGCATCAACCGCTGCGGCCAGCGACTATCCGGCGAAGCCGATCCGCATCATCGCGCAATTCACCGCGGGCTCTTCGACCGACATCCTCGCGCGCATCGTCGCGCAGAAAATGGCGCAGGACTGGAATCAGCAGGTGATCGTCGACAATCGCCCCGGCGCCGGCGGCGTGCTCGGCACCGAACTCGGCGCGAAAGCGAATCCCGACGGCTACACGCTGACCATGGCGGTGTCCTCCGCGTTCGGGATCAATCCGACGCTCTATCCGAACACGAGCTACAACGTGCTGAAGGACTTCGCGCCGATTTCCAATCTGGGCCTCACGCCGCAGACGCTGGTGACGAATCCCTCGGGCCCGTTCAAGAGCGTGCGGGAATTCGTCGCCGCGGCCAAGGAAAAGCCCGGCCAGATCAACTACGCGTCGCTCGGCAACGGCTCGACCAGCCACCTGACCATGGAAATGTTTCGCTTTGCGGCGGATATCCGGATCAATCACGTGCCGTTCAAGGGCAGCGCTGAAGCGCATACGCAACTCATCGGCGGGCAGATTCCGGTCATGTTCGACGCGATACCGGCGACGCTGCCGCATATCAAATCGGGCCGCTTGCGCGGACTCGGCATCGCAGTCCTCAAGCGCTCGCCGTTTCTGCCCGACCTGCCGACCATCGCGGAATCCGGCTACGCGGGATTCGAGGCGGTCGGCTGGATCGGCATCGCGGCCCCCGCCAAAACGCCCGAGGCGATTTTGAACAAGCTCAACGCCGAAATGGTGAAGATCATCAACGAGCCCGATGTGAAGGAGCGCCTCGCCACGCTCGCGTTCACGCCGGTCGGCGACTCGCGCGCGCAGTTCACCGCGTTCATGAAATCCGAAATCGCCAAGTGGGGCAAGGCGGTCAAGGAATCGGGCGCCAAAGCCGAATGAGTTAACTATTACAATACGGGGGAACGCATTCCCCGTATTCCGCAATTATTGGCCTGTTGCCGGCCAGCCTGCGTCAGGATCGAAATCACATGACGAAACCCACTATCACGGCCGCCTTGGTCGACAAAGTGCTCGCTCTCGATTACGCGTCGCTGCCGCCCGAGGCAATCGACATGGCCAAGGCGGTGACGCTCGACGGCCTGGCCGTGATGATCGCGGGCGCGAACGAGCCGCTGGGCGTCGGCCGCATCTCGATCGAGTATGTGCGCGAGATGGGCGGCGCGCCGCAGGCGTCGGTGATCACCGGCGGATTCAAGACGTCGATGATCAACGCCGCGTACGCAAACGGCACGATGGCGCACGCGCTCGACTTCGACAACACGTGGTATCCGCTCAATCATCCGACGTCGCCGACACTTGCCCGCGATACTCGCGATCGCCGAGCACCACAAGTCGCCCGGCAGGAAAATCATCGAAGCGATCGCCGCCGCGTTCGAAGTGCAGGGCCGCCTGCGCATCGCCGCGACCGGGCTCAAGACCGGGCAGGGTTTTCACAAGCCGGGCACCACCGGTCAATTCGGCGCCGTGACCGCAGCTGCCAAGATGCTGGATCTGAACAAGCAGCAAACGCTGATGGCGTTCGGCCTCGCCGGCTCGCGCGCGGGCAGCATCTCGATCAACACGGGCACCATGACCAAGTCGTCGCACTCCGGACACGCGGCGCGCATGGGCGTCGAATGCGGCGTGCTCGCCAAAATGGGCTGGACCGCGAGCGATGACGTGTTCGGGCCGAAAGGGTTCTTCGACACTTTCTTTCAGGGCGATGCGAAGCCCGAGTTGCTGATCGAAGGGTTCGCCGCGCCGCTGCGCATGGTGAAACCCGGTGTCGGTTTCAAGAAGCACCCGAGCAATTACTTCACCCACCGCCCGATCGACGCGGCGCTCGCTCTGCGCGAAGAATTCAGCATCGCGCCCGCTGAAATCGTGCGCGTCGAAGTGATATTTCCTCGGTTCGATTACGTGAATCGCCCCGTTCCCGCAACCGGTCTCGACGGCAAGTTCAGCGTGCAATATGCAACCCTCGTTGCGCTGCTCGACGGCGAAATCACGATCGACTCGTTCACCAACGAGCGCCGGTTCGCGCCGGACGTCGAAGCGCTGCTGCCGCAGGTGACGCTTACCGTCGACGACGCGATTCCGTCGGACTTCGACCAGATGCACACCATCGTCAACGTGTGGCTGAAGGACGGACAGAAGCTTTCCAAGCGGGTCGACAAGCTTTCGGGCTGGATCGGCTCGCCGCTCACGCGCGAGCAACGGCTGAAGAAATTTTTCGGCTGCACGCGGCGCACGCTGGACGAAACCAAAGCCCGGCGCATGCTGGCGCTTGTCGAAGAGCTCGACACGCTGGCCGACGTGACCGAAATCATGACCATCGCGCGCTGCGACCGCTGACAGGATTACGCCATGGCGCAAAAACCGAAATCACCCGCCGCCAACGGCGGCAAACCCTGGCACCAACCCGGCAAATGGCTCGCCAATCCCGCGTACTGGGATGACGAGTCGTTGCAAGCGCGGGCGGGCATGCCGCAAAGCATCCAGTTCATCGACTGCACGATCAGCGAAGGCGACGACTGCGTCGGCCACCAGCTGAACTGGAACACGCGGCTGGGCGTGATCGAGCGGCTCGATGCGATCGGCGTCGGCGAAATTACGCTGCCGAGCCACGCGACCTTCAGCGAAGAGCGCGACATGATCAAGGCGTGCCGCCGCCTCGGCGTGCGCACGCGGCTGGTCGCGAAGGGGCCGGGGGTCAAGCCGCCGCTCAAAGGCGACTGGAAAGGCGCGATCGACCGCCACATCGATCTGGGTGCCGACGTGATCAGCCCGATCGTAAAGTGGGACTACGCCGATACGCTATCCGATTTCGCGGGCGAGCTCACCAAGCAGATGGTCGTCGACGCGATTACCGAAAGCATCCAGTACATGAAGCGCCAGAAAGTGCGCGTGGTGCCATGGATGGTCGACAGCATGCGCTCGCCGGTCGATACCGCGTGCCTCTTCTTCAAGGCGATGGCGGATGCCGGCGCCGACGGCGTATACGTCGTCGACAGCCGCGGCAACAGCGCACCGCTCGCGACGCGCACGTTCATTCGCCGGGTACGTGATGCCGTCGGTAGCAAGTGCGACGTGTATGTCCAGCACCACAACGATCTCGGTGTCGCGACGGCCAACGCGATGGCGGCAGTCGAAGGCGGCGCCAACTGGATAGACGCTTCCGTGATCGGCATCGGCGATCGCGGCGGTTGCGTCGCGCTCGAAGAAGCCGCGGCGCTCTTCGAAATGTATGGGATAGCGACCGGCATCAAGCTCGAAAATCTGTACGAACTATGCCTGTACGTGCAGAAGGCCTACGGCATCAAGCTGCCGCCGTGGAAACCGATCGTCGGCGAAAACTGGAACAAGGAAGAAGGTGTCGGCCACCAGGAAGGCAGTGCGGACGCCGAATCGACAATAGGCATCGCGCCGCGCGTGGTCGGCCGCGAATTCGAGAACGTGATCGGCGGTAAGATATTGTTCGGCCGCGAGCGCTCGAGCGCGCACACCGACGACCCGGTGTTCCTGCGCGACATCGTGCGCGATCTCGGTCTCGAAGTATCCGAGGAACAATTCCAGCGCATCCTCAACCGCGCGCGCGCCGCGGTCGCGAGCAACTACGACACGCATTACCTGACCTTTGCCGAATTCGAAGCGATCTGCCGCGGCGTCGTGGACGGCGGGCGCGAATAGACTATGCGCGCATCGATATTCCCGATCTTTTTGTTGCTCGCCGCAGCGCCTGCAGGCGCCGCGTATCCCGACAAGCCGATTCGGATGATCATGCCGTATCCGGCCGGCGGCAGCATCGACACCGCGGGGCGCGCGGTCGCGCAAAAGCTCGCCGATACGTTCGGCCAGCAAATCGTGATCGACAACCGCACGGGCGCGGGCGGCGTCATCGGCACCGAGACGGCCGCGCGCGCCGTGCCCGACGGCTACACGCTCGTGATCGGCGGCACGGGCACGCTGGCCTTGAGTCCGCATTTGCATCGCAAGCTACCCTACGATCCGGTGCGCGACTTCGCGCCCGTGACCATGCTGATCGCGAGCCCCTACGTGATCGTCGTGCACCCATCGGTGGCGGCGAATTCGGTCAGGGAACTCATCGCGCTCGCGAAGGCGAAACCCGGCCAGATCAATTACGCGTCGGGCGGGGCCGGCAGCGCACCGCATTTCGCGTCCGAAATGTTCAACACGGCGGCAGGCGTGAAACTCACGCATGTACCCTATAAGGGCAGCACCCCAGGCGTGATCGATCTGATCGGCGGCCAGGTGCAGGTGATGTTTACGGGCATACCGAGCGTGCTCGCGTACATCAAGAGCAACCGCGTGCGCGCGCTTGCCGTGACCGGCAAAACCCGCACCACCGCGCTGCCCGACGTGCCGACCGTGATCGAATCCGGCGTGCCCGGCTATGTCGTGAGCCCGTGGTTCGGTTTGCTCGTGCCCGCGCGCACGCCGCCCGCGATCATCGCGACGCTCCACCGCGAAACCGTGAAGGTCCTGCGCTCGCCGGCATTGCTCGAGCGCTTCGCCACCGAAGGCGTCGACCCGGTCGGCGACACGCCCGAGCACTTCGCGGCCTACATCAAGGAGGAGATCGTCAAGTGGGGCAAGGTCGTCAAAGATACCGGCATGCGCGCGGAGTAATGCTCGCGCTCGGCGCGGCAAGCGGCCTGGCGTTGGCGGCAGACGCGCAATATCCGGTGCGGCCCATCCGCATGATCGTGCCGAACGCGACGGGTGCCAGTTCCGACGTGCTCGGGCGCATCGTGGCGATGCAGTTGAGCGCCGAATTCGGCCAGCAGGTGATCGTCGACAACCGGCCCGGCGCCGGCAGCGTGATCGGCACTGACATCGTCGCGAAGGTCGCACCCGACGGCTATACGCTGGTCATGATCTACACCTCGCATACGACCAATGCGAGTCTGCAAAAACTGCCGTACGATCCGATTGCGGATTTCGCGCCGATCACCATGGTCACGTCCGCGCCGCTGGTGCTGATCGTGCCGGCCGCGTCAAACATGCATACCGTCAAGGACCTGATCGCCGCCGGCAAGGCGCAACCGCTCTGCTACGGCTCGGCCGGTGTCGGCAGCGGCGGCCATCTCGCGGGCGAACTCTTTCGCACGACGACCGGCATCAACGCGACACACGTGCCCTATAAAGGCGCCGCGCCGGCGTCGATCGACGTTGCGGGCGGGCAACTCGCGTTTCAATTCGCCTCGCAAATCACGATCCAGCCGCTCGTCGCGGGCAAACGCGTGCGCATGCTCGCCGTCACGAGTGCGAAGCGCGCGGCATCGCTCGCCGAGGTGCCGTCGCTGGCCGAGTCGGGACTCGCCGGGTTCGAAGTGCTGAACTGGTTCGGCGTCGCCGCGCCCGCGCGCACGCCGCCCGCCATCGTGTCCCGGCTCAACGCGGCCATCGTCAAATCGCTGCAACTACCCGGCGTGCGCGAGAAGCTCACGAGCGAAGGCTCGGAAATCGTCGGCAACTCGCCGCAGGAATTCACGACGTTTCTCAAGCGCGACATCGCGCGCTGGGCGCAAGTCATCAAAGACAGCGGCGTGAAACTTTAGCCGCGCCGCGCGCCGGCACGGCGGACGCGCGAAATTGATAGAATCACGCCTCGCCGTTTTTTTCAGTCCGCCCGTCCCGCACCGCCCCCCAAGGAGACGCCGCAGTGGTTCAGAACTTCGTCAATGATGCTCACGCTGCACCCTTCGCCTGCGCGGAGTCCCGCTAATGGCCGGCGGACCGCTCAAGGACATCCGCGTAATCGACATGACGTCGGTCGTCGTCGGGCCGATGGTCACGCTCATGCTCGCCGATTACGGCGCCGACGTGATCAAGATCGAGCCGCCGTCGGGCGACATCGTGCGCAACCTCGCGGGGCGCGCGATCTCGCCCAACATGTCGCCGAAATTCCTGCACCTGAACCGCAACAAGCGCTCGCTGGCGATCGATTTGAAGAAACCTGCGGCGTACGACGCAGTGAAGAAGCTGCTCGCAACCGCCGACGTCCTGCTGTGGAACGTGCGGCCGTCGGCGATGGGGCGGTTGAAGCTCTCGTACGAAGACGTTAAAGCGATCAATCCGAAAATCATTTACTGCGGCATCGTCGGCTTCGGCCAGACCGGCCGCTATAAGAACAAGCCCGCCTACGATTCGATCATACAAGGCTCCGGCGGCATCGCTGCGCTCCATCACCGCGCGACCGGCGAGCCGCGCTACGTGCCGATCGTGATGGCTGACAAGACCACCGGCCTCATCGCGACGCAAATGGTGCTGATGGCGCTCTATCATCGCGAGCGCACCGGCGAAGGCCAGTCGATCGAGGTGCCGATGTTCGAGAACATCGCGCGCTTCGTGCTCGAAGAGCACATGTATCATCAGACGTTCGATCCGCCGATCGGCACGACCGGCGATCCGCGCCTGTTCGATCCCTGGGCGCGGCCGGTGCCGACCAGCGACGGTTATATCTGCATCTCGGCCAATACCGACGCGCAGGCGTTCGCGGTGTTCGACGCCATCGGCAAGCCGGAATTCAAGACCGACCCGCGCTTCTCTTCGGTCGCCGCGCGCTTCAAGCACGTGCCGGAATATTTTTCGGCGCGCGCGGAAGGCCTCAAGCAGAAAACGACCGCCGAGTGGGCTCAGATCTTCGACCAGCTCGACGTGCCGGCGATGCCCTATCACACGCTGGAAACGCTGATGCAGGATCCGCATTTGAACGACGTCGGATTTTTCCGCAAGTTCGATCATCCGACCGAGGGCCGCATGATCGACATGGCGCTGACCAATAAGTCGACCGCGGGTGCGCGCGAGGATTTCATGCCGGCGCCGAAAGTCGGCCAGCATACGGTCGAGATCCTGCGCGAAGCGGGCTACAGCGAAGCGGCGATTGACGCGATGCTAAAGGCGGGCAGCGCGGTCGACGGACGATTGCCGAAAGGCAAGGATGAAAAATAGACTGCTGGCACTCGCGCTGTCGATGATTGCCTCCTGCGGTATTGCCTCTGCCCAGACTTACCCGGTCAAGCCGATCCGCCTGATCGCGCCGTTCCCGCCCGGCGGCAGCACCGACCTGCTTGCGCGCGTGATCGCGCAAAAGCTGACCGACGCCTGGGGCCAGCAGGTGATCGTCGAAAATCGCGGCGGCGCCGGCGGCACCATCGGCGTCGAACTCGCAGCGCGCGCCGCACCCGACGGTTACACGATCGTCATGGGCCATATCGGAACTTTCGGCGCCAACCCCACTCTCTATCCAAAGCTGCCGTACGACGCGATCAAGGATTTCGCGCCGATTACGCTGCTCGCGATGGTCCCCAATGGCATGGTCGTGCACCCCACGCTGCCGGTGCGTTCGGTCAAGGACCTGCTCGCCATCGCGCGCGCGAAACCGGGCAACGTCCTGTACGGTTCCGGCGGCAGCGGGAGCGCCGCGCATCTTGCGATGGTGTACTTCGAACTGCTCGCCAAGGTAAAACTTACACACATTCCGTACAAAGGCACCGGCCCGGCAATCTATGACCTCATCGCCGGCCAGACTTCGACCATGATTACCGGCATGGCGGCGCTGATGCCGCATATCAAATCGCAAAAGTTGCGCATTATCGGCGTCGGCACCGCCAAGCGGCTGGCGGTGCTGCCCGACGTGCCGACGATCAGCGAAGCCGGCGTGCCGGGCTACGAAGCGACGCAATGGTATGGGATACTGGCGCCTGCCGCGACGCCACGCGACATTGTCATGAAGCTCAATGCCGAAATGGTGAAAGCGTTGCGCCTGCCAGACGTCAGGGAACGGCTGGCTGGCGACGGCGTGGTGCCGGTCGGCAATACGCCGGAGGAATTTAGCGCGCACATCAAGTCCGAAATCGCGCGCTGGGCGCCGGTGGTCAAGGCGTCGGGTGCCAAGCCGGAATAATATCGGGATGGCGCTTGTTTAGAGCCGTAGTCAATTGAACTGAAAAGGGAGATTCACCGTGATGAGATTCAAACCGTTACACGTGCGGTTCGCCGCCGTTGCATTGCTGTTCACCGCCTCGGTTGCGCTCGCGCAGCCGGCGCAAAAGCCGTTCGAGCCGTTCTCCGGCCAGCCCGGCAAAGACGTCGTATGGGTGCCGACATCGCAGGCGCTGGTCGACAAGATGCTCGACATGGCCAAGCTAACGGCGACCGATGTTCATATGGATCTCGGCTCCGGCGACGGCCGCACCGTGATCACGGCGGCCAAGCGCGGTGCGCGCTCGACCGGCGTCGAATACAACCCCGATATGGTCGAGTTGTCCAAGGCCAATGCGGCCAAGGCCGGCGTGGGCGACAAAGCAACGTTCGTCAAAGCGGACTTGTTCGAAACCGATTTCTCGAAAGCCACCGTAATCACGTTGTTCCTGCTGCCCGATATCAATCTCAAGCTGCGCCCGAAAATTCTCGACCTGAAACCCGGCACGCGCATCGTGTCCAATACCTTCACGATGGGCGAATGGAAGGATGACGAGACCGCGACCGTCGACGAAGCCGGGGGCTGCAGCTATTACTGCACCGCGCACCTGTGGATCGTACCGGCCAAAGTCGCCGGCACGTGGCATTCCACGCAAGGCGATTTCACGCTGAAGCAGGAATTCCAGATGGTCCAGGGCTCGCTGAAGTCGGGCAGCGACACGCAAATCATCAGCAATGCAAAACTGCGCGCCGATCAGTTGAGCTTCAACGCGGGCGGCGCCACCTATGCCGGCCGCGTCAATGGCAACACGATCGACGGCACGGTCACCAGCGGCGGCAACTCGTCCAAATGGACGGCGACGCGCCGGTAATCCAGGTTTTTCCAACCGACTCATGATCAGTTAAAGGAGAAATTCGCATGTTGGCTGCACAATTTCGGCGACGCTGCTATCTGACCCTGCTGCTATGCCTGATCGCGGCGGGCGTATCTGCGCAGCCGGTGAAAAAGGACAAGGAGTTCGAGCCGCAGGTCGGCCAGGAAGGCAAAGACGTCATCTGGGTGCCCACCCCGGAAGGACTCATTGCGAAAATGCTCGACATGACGAAAGTCACCGCCGCCGATACCGTGATCGATCTCGGCTCCGGCGACGGCCGCACCGTGATCGCCGCGGCCAAGCGCGGCGCCAAGGCGCTCGGCATCGAGTACAACCCGGACATGGTCGAGCTCTCCAAGCGCAACGCCGAGAAGGCAGGTGTCGCCGGCAAAGCGAACTTCATGAAGGCCGATCTCTTCGAGAGCGACTTTTCGCAGGCGACCGTGATCACGATGTATCTGCTGCCGACGATCAATGTCAAGCTGCGCCCGAAAATCCTCGACTTGAAGCCGGGCACGCGCATCGTATCGCACGCATTCACGATGGACGACTGGCAAGCGGATCAGACCGAATCGTTCGACGGCCGCACCGCTTACATGTGGATCGTGCCGGCGAAGGTCGAAGGCAGCTGGCAGCTCGACAAAGGGGAGCTGGCGCTGAACCAGACCTATCAGAACGTGACCGGCACCTTGCGCGGCGGCGGCAACCCCGTCACGATCACCAACGGCAAGCTGCGCGGCGATCAGATTTCGTTCAGTGCGGGCAACACGGAATACACGGGCCGCGTCAACGGCAACAACATCGAAGGCACGATGCGCGGCGCGAGCGCAGGGCCTTGGCACGCGACGCGCGCGGCCGCCAAGCCTGCCGCGGCGAAATAGTCGTTCAGTCGCGCTCGATCAGGCGCGCGTCGAGCGCGACCGGCTGCATGAGCCGGTAGACCGGCACCTCGCTCGGTGCGCCGCCCGCCCCTTTGCGGTCCACCGGGATGATGCCGAACGTCACGAAGCTCGACGGCGATTCCGGTTCGAGAGCTACCGCGACGATATTCGCGTTGGGCTGCGTCATCGTATAGACGTAGCTGCCGGCGGCCAGGGTCAATGGTTTTGCCACCACCTCCGTTGTCACGGCATTGCGGATGTGGCCCTCGTAAAACGTGTTGCCGGCGCGCTTGTCCGTCACCTGATAGGTTTCGACCTCGATCGTCAGCGCTTGGTGCAGCCGCCTCACCTCGACGCCTGAATAAGCCAGCCGCCGCGCGACGTCGCCGTACGACGGCGGCATCACGTAAGCAAACGGGCGCTTGCGCACGAGTTCGGGCTGCGCCGCGAGCGAATCGTCCCACTCGACGTCTACCTGCAATAGTTCGCCGGTTTGCGGATCGCGCATCGCGAGCTTTTGCGCGACCACCGGGTTTTTCGAGGTCACCACAATATCGTTCGCGCTCGCTTCGCCCCGCTGCGCGACGGCGCTGCGCGCACCGCGCACCGCGTTCATCACCTGCGGCGCGTTGTCGGCGGTGATGTTGAGCAGGCTGGCAATGGCGACATGGTGGGTATGCACGCGCCGCGCGTAGCCCTCGCGCCCGATGCCGACGCCGCGTGTCTCGATCAGGAAAGAGATCGCGTTCTGCAGCGCCGAAGTATTGCGCCCGATGTCCGGCGATGTACCGCCCATGGAAACTTTCTTGTCGGCGGAATCATAGGAGGTCGTGAAATACCAGTAATGCGTGTACCCGGCGCGCTCGACCTCGCGCACGATATTGCGCCGGTACAGGTTCTCGGCAAGTGCGGTCAACGCAACGGGAACATTGGGGTTGGTGGCGTAGAGCAGCGTGAGATCGTAAGCAAGTATCTTGTTGAATTTTTCGAGCCAGCGCGTCGCCACGCTGAATTCGTGCGCGTCGACGAAGACTTCGGGCTGAAACTCGTTGATTGCCTTATGCAGCGCGACGGTTTCGGGCAGATCCATCTTGATGTGGTCGCGGTTGACGTCGATGCCGCGCGCCGGGGTGCGCGTGAAGTAATACGCGCCGTCCGGATTGCAACGCGGCATGATGATCACGGTAATCCTGTCGAGCAATGGTTTTAGCGGCCCGTTCGCCAGGTCTTTGGCGAGTGCGAGCATGACCTCGCCGCCGGCAGGCTCGTTCCCGTGTTGCAGGCCCTGCAGGAACACGATGGGCCGGTTCAGGCGGATGAGATCGGCGGGCGCCGACAGGCCGGAATTGCTGAAGATCAGCATCGGTATCGCGCGCCCCTCCTGCGAAGCGCCTGCGATGCGCACCTGCACGTTGCTGCTGTTTTTCTGCAATGCATAGATGAAGTCCATCATTTCCGCGTGCGACGTGAAATCCGTTTTGCCGGGCGCAAATGCCGGCGTATCGAAACGAACCGCGGGATCGGGATAGTGCTGCCTGACGGCGTCGCTTTGACGGTAGGCTCGCTCGGGATTGAATTGCGCCCACAGCGGCCAGGCAGCCAAAGCGGCCAGCGCGAAAACGCAGGACGCCGGAATCAAAGTACGCAGCGGACGCATGATGATGCTCCGAGAATTTTCGGTCGCACGAGTGTATCCCAGGCGGCCAGAGCGCGCGCAAATCCGCCTTATAATGCGCGTCAGCGAGCGGCAATCATGGGCGCGGCATTCATCGTGGAGAATACATGGCGGGCAATCAACAAGACGTAGTTATCATCGGCGGCGGCATCATGGGCGGCGACATCGCCATCATCTTTGCCGCGGGCAACTGGAACGTGCACGTGATGAGCCCGTCGGAAAAAACCCGCAGCTCGCTGCCCGCGCGCATCAAAACCGGCCTCAAGAAACTTGATGCGCCCGAGAGCGCGGCAGCGCTCGTCAAGCCTTACGCGAGCCTTGATGCGATCCCGTGGAAAGACGTCGATCTCGTCATCGAGGCCGCAACCGAGGATCTCGCGCTCAAGCAAAAACTTTTTTCCGAGCTCGAAACGCTCGCGCGGCCCGACATTCCGCTCGCCAGCAATACCTCGACGTTTCCGATCGGCGACATCGGCCGCCATTTGAAGACACGCTCGCGCGTGGTCGGCCTGCATTACTTCATGCCGGCCCACCTGGTGCCGCTGGTCGAAATCATCCAGGCCGACTTTACGGATCCGAAAGTCGGCGATGCGCTCGAAGCGCAGCAAAAAGCGCTCGGCAAGGCGCCGGTGCGCGTGAACAAGGATATTCCCGGCTTCATCGGCAACCGCCTGCAGCACGCGATGATGCGCGAAGCGATGTATCTGGTGGCGGACGGCGTAGTGTCGCCCGAAGGTATCGACACCGCGGTGCGCTATGGCTTCGGCTTTCGCTTCCTGGCATGCGGCCCGATGATCCAAAAGGAAATGTCGGGCTGGGACACCAATCTGTTTGCCGGCACCTCACTGTATCCCAGCCTGCACAGCGAGAAGGAACCGCCGCAGTTCCTGAAAGACATGGTTGCCAAAGGCCACATCGGCATGAAAACCAAGCGCGGCATCTGGGAATGGACGGACGAGAGCGTCGCGAAAGAAAAAACGCGCATCGAGAAAGTGCTGCAGCAGGCGTTTGCGGTATTGAAAGCCGACGGCAAGTAGCCGCCGTTCGCTCGCATGACGTGAACGGAGTCTCGCCCGACACAGCGGGAGCAACGACAATGAAGACATGCGTGGCAGGTTTGCTGATGCTTCTCGCAACGCTGATGGTGCTGCCAGCGCATGCCCAGAGTTATCCGAACCGTGCCGTGCGGGTGCTCGTGCCGCTCTCGGCCGGCGGCGGCATGGACACCGTCGCGCGCGGGCTTGGCCAGCGGTTGGGCGACGTCCTCGGCCAGAGCTTTGTCGTCGACAACCGTCCCGGCGCGGGCAGCCAGATCGCCCTTGAAATCCTCGGCGCGGCGACACCCGACGGCCACACGCTCATGATGATCAGCGCAACCACCATCGTGCATCCGATTCTCTACAAATCGCGCTTCGATATCCTGCGCGATTTCGCGCCGGTCTCGCAGGTCAGCGCGCAGGGTTACGTGCTCGTCGTGCATCCGGCCGTCCCTGTCAAATCGGTCGCGGAGCTGGTGCAGTACCTGCGCGCGAATCCGGGCAAGCTCAATTACGGCTCTTCCGGCATTGGCAGCCCGATACACATGAGCGGCGAGCTGTTCCAGATAGCGACGGGTACCCGCATGATCCACATCCCGTTCAAAGGCATGGGGGCGGCCTACAACGATCTCGTTGGCGGACACGTCGAGCTATCCTTTCCGACCATCATTTCCTCGATTCCCCACATCAACGCCGGACGCTTGCGCGCGCTCGCGGTCACGCCCGCGACGCGCGTGCCGGCGCTGCCGGATATCCCGACGATGGCCGAGGCCGGAGTGCCCGGCGTGGTCGTGCTCAACTGGTACGGCCTGATCGCGCCCGCACGCACGCCCAAGCGCGTCATCGACCAGCTTGCCGGCGAAACCATTAAAGCAATGCAGGCCCCCGACATGGCGAAGCGCCTGGTCGCCGAAGGCTCAACGGCCGTCGGGAGTTCGCCGGGAGAATTCGCGGCCCACCTCCGCGCCGAGCACGAGCTGTGGTCGAGAGTGATCAAGCAGGCGGGGATACGCGGCGAATAGCCGGGTAAAACCGATCGAGCGCCGCAGCCAGACTCTAAATCTCGATTTCCATTTCGAGCAATGCGTACGAAAGGCTCTTGCCATGCGCGTCCATCGCGAGCGAAGTCGTCACTCCGCCGCCCAGCGATTGCTTGCACACGAATTGCAGCGCGCCGACGTTCGGCACCTCGTGGCGAGTGACTTTGCCCTGGATGATATGCGCGAGATGGCGTTTCACTGCTTGTGCCGTGACGTTCTCACACAGCACCGCGTAGTCCTTCGTCGCGGTACGCGATCAGCGACAGGATGGACGTGTTGCCCTTGTCGCCGGCGCGGCAGTGGGCTAAGTCATATAGTTTCTTTTTCACGCCGCCACTCCCGCACCGTCACTTCCGTTTTGATCTTGTCGCGCGCGATGAGTCCCGAGATCACGCCGACCTGCTCGTGCACGTACTTGCGCGCGCCGCCGCCGCCGCCCGGCCCGTTGGTCCACAAGGCTTCGACTTCCTCGCCGACGAGCGCCGCTTTCTCGCGCGTCGCGGCGCGCGCGGCCACGCGCAACCGCACTTCATAAGGCCGCGCGCTCTCGTCGTAACGCTTTGCCGTGCAGCGACGTGCTGCCGATGTAATCGACGCGCATTTCCTTGAACTCGTCTTTTAACCGCGTCTGCACGACTTCGCCCGCCAGCTGCGCGCGCTGCAACGCATTGGCGCCCGCATAGCTGATTTCGCCTTCGCCGACGTAACCCGCGTGATAGCCGATGCTGACTTTCAACGTCGGCGAGCGTGGCTTGCCAGTCGCGCCGGATACGGCGACGCGATTACGTCCCGCTTGCTTTAATCTGCACCGTCGTGAAAGTCCGCGGTGATATCCGGCGTCACGTACGCGCGCGGATCGGTCACCTCGTACAGCAATTGCTCTTTGGCGGTTATCAGATTGATCGCGCCGCCGGTGTCATCCGGCTTGCCGATCACGCAGTTGCCATCAACATCGACGTCCGCATACGGAAATCCGATGTGCGCGAAATCCGGAATGTCTTTCTTGCCGGGATCGGCACAGTAGCCGCCGGTGATCTGGCCCGCGCACTCGAGCAGATGGCCCATCACGGTGCCGCGCGCCATGCGGTCGAGATCGTCGGGCTCCCAACCATATTCATAAGCGGCGGGCGCCAGGAACAACGACGGATCGGCGACGCGGCCGGTGATGATGATGTCGGCCCCGGTCGCCAGCGCGGGCAGCAATGCGTCGACACCCAAATACGCATTCGCCGACACCAGCCATTTGTACGCGGATAGCGGGCCGCCGGTTTCGAGCACGCGGTCGGTCGGCCGCATCAGCTTCAATACGTCGTCACCGGTGACCGCCGCGACTTTGATATCGAGCTTGCGGCGCTTGGCGATTTCGACGATCAGGTCGGCCGCCGCAACTGGATTCGCCGCACCCATGTTGGTGATCAAGCGCACGCGCTTCTTCTTGATCACCGGCAGCAGCAATTCCATGCGGCGCGCGAGCAGCACGTCGTAGCCTTCGGCGGGTTCCTTCAGCTTGCGCAGTTGCGCGAGCGCGATCGTGCGCTCGGCGAGACACTCGAGACCGAGATACTGCAGGCCGCCGCGCTCGGCGAGGATCACCGCCGGCTCGAGACGGTCGCCGGCAAAACCGGCGCCCGAGCCTATGCGCAGTGCCGTCGGACTTACGGCGCGGCATTTAGTTGCCGGGCAGGTCGTGCACTTCGGGAAAAAACATGTCCTGCCACCGCTTGGGCACGTCCTTGATCGAGCCGATCTTGCCCATGAACTCGGCGGTCTTGAACACTTTTTCCGGCGTCAGCGTATATGCGTAATCGGGATTCGAAATCGCCGCATAAACTTCGTCGACCGTCGACTTCTTGTCGTTCGCCCACTCGAGATAGCGTTGCGCGGCGGCCTTCTTGTCGCGGTTGATGCCATCCACCGCTTCTTTGAGCGCGGCAAAAAATGCGCTATAGGTTTTGGGATTCGCGTCTCGGAACTTGGTCGACGTGACAATTACCAGCGCGGTCGCGCGCCCGCCGAGAATTTCGTACGACGTCGTCAGCGTGCGTACACCCGGGATTTTCAATTCCTGCTCGTGGAACGGTGACGTCGTGAAGTGCGCATCGACCCCGCCGGTGTTCGACATCAGCGCCGCCATGCCGTCCGGGTGCGACAGCGTGATGGTGTAGGGGTCGAGCTTGTAGTGATTGCCTTCGCCGAACGCCTTCTCGGCCGCCATCTGCAGCATGATCGCCTGCGTCGACACCTTGACCGCGGGCACCGCGATCTTGTCCTTGTCGGTGAAATCCTTGATCGACTTCACGTTCGGATTGCGCACGTTGAGATACAGCGGATAGGTCGTCAGCGCCGATACGCCCATGACGCCGAGGTTGCCTTTGGTCCTGCCCCACAGCGTGATCAGCGACGGCGCGCCGACCGAGCTGAAATGAAGCGAGCCTGAGAGCAGCGCATCGTTCATGGCCGCGGGGCCCGCGAGCTTGGCCCAGTTGACCTTGATGTCGCCGAGCCCCTGCGCCTTCGCGTGCTTTTCAATGAGCTTGTTCTGCTCCATCCACATCAGCGGCAGAAAGCTCACGCCGTATTGCTGGGCAACGCTGACTTCACTGACTTCGGCGCGCGCACCGGCGCCCACGGCCAGCAGCAGGGTGGCGATAACGGCGAATAAACGAGTGCGAATCTGCATGAACTCCTCCTTTTGTTATGCGGTCGATTATGCCACCGCGTCCGCTACCGCCCGCATCCACCAGCAGTAGTGGTGGCGCAATCGTGCGGCCACATTAAATTGTGGGCATTGCCGGCCGGACCCAAAACGATTGCAGGAGCGTTTGTACACCCGCTTGCAATCGCCGCGTTACTGCTCCTATACTGTATATAATTACAGTATCGTTTCCAGCCCGCGAAACGTCGCTTGCAACGGGCACAACCCAGGAGAAACCGCATGGAAAAAGCAGCCGCACTGAAAATCCTCCAGCAGCTCGCCGACGGTACCGATCCGCATACCGGCAAGGCCTTCGGCGCCGACAGTCCTTATCAGCATCCCGACACCGTGCGCGCGCTGTTCGTCGCCTTGCGCGCGCTCGATGCGCCGGCCGCCGCGCCGGCTGCGGGCAAACAACGCGCCGCCGCCGCCGAGAACGCGCCGTCCAATTCCGGCAAGCCGTGGTCGGACGATGAAGACAAGGCGCTCGCCGCCGCGTTCGATGCCGGCAAGCAAATCCTCGAGCTCGCGACCGCGCACCAGCGTTCGCGCTTCGCGATCGAAGTGCGGCTCGCCAAGCTCGGCAAGATCGAGCAGCCCGCCAATATGCGCGGACGCAAGGTCGCGTCGGACACGGCAACGTATTCGGCCCAGCATTAAGAGCACGAGTGGACGAAAGAGGGGCCGGGGAACCCATACATGTGAAACACGTGTGCGTTTCATCATGTTATGGGCTCCAGGAAAGGGAGCTTCCCGCCGGTCTCTTGCTCGTTTGTTTGATTGAATAGAAAGGTCGCGATGGAAGAACTGACCAAACGCCAGCAGGAGATTTTGCGCATGATCCGCGAGTTCATCGCGGATTCCGGCTTTCCGCCGACGCGCGCGGATATCTGCCGCGCGATGGGTTTCAATTCGCCGAATGCCGCGGAGGATCATTTGCGCGCGCTCGCGCGCAAGGGCGCCATCGAAATGCTCGAAGGCGCTTCGCGCGGCATCCGGCTCACCGCGGAAACGGGCTTGCCGCTGATCGGGCGCGTCGCCGCGGGCAGCCCGCTGCTGGCGGTCGAGAACATCGAGATGCATTGCCAGGTCGATGCGCAATTGTTCAAGCCGCGCGCCGATTACCTCTTGAAGGTACGGGGCTTGAGCATGCGCGATGCCGGCATCCTCGACGGCGATCTGCTCGCCGTGCACCGCACGCATGAAGCGCGCTCGGGCCAGGTGGTCGTGGCGCGGCTGCACGATGAAGTCACGGTCAAGCGCCTGCGCCGCCGCGGCAACCACGTGCAGCTCGTGCCCGAAAATCCGGATTTCAAAATCATCGAAGTCGACAACCGCACGCCGCTCACCATCGAGGGCATCGCGGTCGGCGTCATCCGCAATGGCACGCTGTGAATTTCGCTGCGTTATTGAACCATCCCACCCTGTGGCGCGGCAATGAACTAAGCCGTGTCGCCAGCGCGAGCGTGCCGACCGGTTTTCCCGCGCTCGATGCGGAACTGCCCGGCGGCGGCTGGCCGACCGCGGCGCTGACGGAAATCCTGCCCCAGCACGAAGGCATCGGCGAACTGCGCATACTGGGCGCCACCCTCGCTGCGCTGTCCGCGCAACAGCGCATGCTCGCGTGGATTGCGCCGCCGCATCGGCCGTACGCGCCGGCGCTCGCCGCTTTAGGCATCGATCTTAAGCATCTCATCATCGTCACCACCCGCTCGCCGAAAGAAACGCTGTGGGCGACCGAGCAGGCGCTGCGCTCCCAAGCCTGCGGCGCGGTGCTCGCATGGCCGGGCGCGATCAAGTATCCGGAATTGCGGCGCCTGCAGCTCGCCGCCGAAGGCAACCCGGTGCTCACCGTATTGTTCCGTTTGCCGCAGGCGGCGCTTGAAACGTCGTGCGCGGCATTGCGGCTCGAACTCAAAACCTGGCACGGCGGGCTCGCCGTGCGAATCTTGAAACGCCGCGGCGCGGCACTTAATACGCCCATCCTGCTTAGAGTCCCTAGCACCATGAAACACGTGTGCGTTGCTGCCAGAATTGGTGAGGGCAAGGCGCCCGGTGAAGGCAATAGTCGTTCTATTGCCAAGACGAGCAACGCGGCCATCGCCGATTCTGGCTGCAACCCTTCGGGCTGGCACGAGTTTTGGCCTGTAGCTCCCGGCTCTCGGCGAAAGGATTTTGTCATTGGGGCGGAGACGTGAGCCAAATGGCGCATCGGGATTCCGGCAGCTACGGCGCCGTTCCCGCAAACGGGCCTGCGGCTAACGAGTCTCGGCGCCATGTTGTCGAAAAGCCCCTTGCTTAGAATGACTAAGCCGCGGGACTTTCTTCTAGCCCTGAGCCAAAATCGTGACAGCGCATCACGCGTTTCATGATGTTAGGGACTCTTAACTCACCTGCCGTCACGCCTCGACGCGCCTTCATCGATCGCTTCACAACCTCGTCGCGCTCGATCCCCTCACCCCCAACCCCTCTCCCTCTGCGAGGGCGAGGGGAGCTTCGAGCAAAACCGCTCTGTCGCGCGGTTTCGTAATTTCAACAAGCCTTGGAATCATCATGCTGTGGATCGCCTTAGACTTCCCCTGCCTTCCGCTCGACACGTTCGCGCTATCATCGGCGCACACTGAACCGTGGGCCATCGCCGACGGCACCGAGGTGCTGGTCTGCAATGCGCCGGCCCAGGCGCTGGGCGTGCGCAGTGGCATGCGCCTGTCGGCGGCCAGCGCGCTTGCGCCGCAGCTCAACTATCGCTTGCGCGATAAAGCCGCCGAAGCGGCCACGCTCGTGACGCTCGCTGCGTGGGCAAACCAGTTCACGCCCAACGTTTCGCTGGAGCCGCCGCGCGCGCTGCTGCTCGACATCGAAGGCAGCCTGCGCTGCTTCGGCGGCATTCGTCCCATCCTGCAGACGCTGAAGCGGGAGCTCGACGACATGGGCTATGCCGCGACGATGGCATGCGCGCCGACCGCGACCGCGGCCTTATTGCTCGCACGCGCCGGCATGCAGAAAGTCGTCAACTGCAAGCGCGCGCTCGAAGCGGTCGTCGCGAGCCTGCCGCTTGCCGCCCTCGACTGCGATGCGCAAACGGCGCAGATGCTGCAGGCGGTCGGCGTCAGGCACGTGGCCGAACTCATGGCGTTGCCGCGCGACGGGCTCGCGCGGCGCGGCGGCCGGCCATTGCTCGACACCGTCGACCGCGCGCTTGGGACGGCTGCCGGCGCCGCGCCAGTTCTTTGTCCCGCCCGCGCAATTCAGCGTCAAACTCGAGCTTGCGGCGCCGGTCGCGCACAGCGAAGCCCTGCTGTTCGCGGCCCGGCGCCTCATCAATCAGCTGACGGGTTTTCTGGCGGCGCGCAACGGCGGCATTCAGCGTTTCACCCTGACGCTTATGCATGAGCGCAGCGCCGCCACCCGCGTCGACATCGGGCTCGTGGCGCCGACGCGCGATCCCGCGCACCTTACGCTGCTCGTGCGCGAGCGGCTGGGAGCGCTCGCGCTGAACGCGCCCGTGCATACGCTGGGCGTCGAGGCGGACGATATTCTGGTGCTGGCCGAAGCCAACCGCGAACTGTTTACGGATCGCGCCGAGGGGCAAGGCGAATGGCAAAAGCTGGTCGAGCGCCTGCGCGCGCGATTGGGGCCGCAAGGGGTACAAGGCGTGGCCGCGGAGGCCGAGCACCGGCCCGAGCGCGCGTCGCGCGCCAGCGAGCCCGGCACCGTTAGCGCGGCGCCCGCGCGCGGGCCGCGGCCGTTATGGCTGCTCGCCGCGCCGCAACCGTTGCGCGAAGTCGCCGCGCGCCCGCATTACCGCGAAACCGCGCTCGCCCTGGTCGCGGGACCCGAGCGCATCGAATCCGGCTGGTGGGACGACGATGACGTCAAACGCGATTACTTCGTCGCGCAGACGCCCGATCACGCGACGTTATGGATCTACCGCGACAGCCGCGCGCCCGGCGGCTGGTATTTGCACGGCGTCTTTAGCTAAATGCGCAGTTAAATGGGCAGTTGATGTTGTATGTCTTCCGTACTACCGGCGTACGCCGAGCTGCATTGCATCAGCAATTTCACTTTTCTGCGCGGGGCTTCGCGCCCTGAGGAACTCGTCGAGCGCGCCGCCCAGCTTGGTTACGCGGCGCTTGCCATCACCGACGAATGCTCGCTCGCGGGGATAGTGCGCGCGCACATTGCAGCCAAAGAATACAAGCTGAAACTGCTCATCGGCGCCGAGTTCCGGCTCGCCGATGGCTTGAAACTCGTGCTGCTCGCCACCGATCGCGAGTCGTACGGCGATTTGTCGCAACTGATCACCACGGCGCGGCGGCGCAGCGCGAAAGGCAGTTACCAGCTCGACTGGAGCGACGTCGAGCGCGGCGCCGGCGCCTGCCTCGTGCTGTGGATTCCCGGTCAACCGCCGGATCCCGCCGTCGCGCAGCGTATCGCAGCCCGTTTCAAGGAGCAGGCGTGGATCGCGGTCGAGCTCCTGTGCGGGCCCGACGACCGCGCGCAGCTCGAGCGCCTGCATGAGTTGAGTCTCGCCTGCGGTTTGCCGCTCGTCGCCGCCGGCGACGTGCACATGCACGTGCGCTCGCGGCGCCCGTTGCAGGACATGCTGACTGCGGCGCGCCTGAACACGACGGTCGCCGATGCGAAGCATGCGCTGTATCCCAACGCCGAGCGTCATTTGCGTTTGCGCTCGCGGCTGGCGCAGATTTATCCGGACGAACTGCTGGCCGAAAGCGTGCGCATCGCCGCGCGCTGCGACTTCTCGCTCGACAGCTTGCGCTATGAATATCCGGAAGAGCTGGTGCCGGCCGGCGCACACGCCGGCGTCGTGGCTGCGCTATCTAACCGAACAAGGGCTGCGCGAGCGCTTTCCGGAAGGCCCGTCCGCCAAGGTGCGCGACGCTGATAGAGCACGAGCTCGCGCTGATTGCGGAAATGAAATACGAGCCTTTTTTCCTGACCGTGCATGACGTCGTTAAATTTGCGCGCAGCCAGAAAATCCTGTGCCAGGGGCGCGGCTCCGCCGCCAACTCGGCGGTGTGCTATGCGCTGGGCATCACCGCCGTCGATCCCGCCCGCATGAGCGTGCTGTTCGAGCGTTTTGTTTCCCGCGAGCGCGACGAGCCGCCCGACATCGATGTCGATTTCGAGCATCAGCGCCGCGAGGAAGTCATTCAGTATATTTACCAGAAGTACGGCCGCGACCGCGCAGCACTCGCTGCGACGGTCATCAGCTATCGCGCGAAGAGCGCGCTGCGCGATGTCGGCAAAGCGCTGGGCTTCGATGCCGGCCAAATCGACCGTCTCGCCAAATCGCTCGCGTGGTGGGACAACCGGCAGGCGCTGCCCAAGCGGCTCATGGAAGCCGGCTTCGATCCCGCGAGTTCGCAAATCGCGCGCCTGATTTCGCTCGTCGATACGCTGCTCGGCTTTCCCCGCCATCTGTCACAGCACGTCGGCGGCTTTGTGATCGCGCGCAAGTCGCTGCCGCGGCTGGTGCCGGTGGAAAACGCCGCGATGCCGGAGCGCACCGTGATCCAGTGGGACAAGGATGACCTTGAAGCGCTGGGCTTGCTGAAAGTCGACGTGCTGGCGCTCGGCATGCTGTCGGCCATCCGCCGCGCGCTCGACATGATCGGCGCGTGGCGCGGCAAGTCGCTCCCAATGGTCGATATCCCGTCCGAAGACCCCGTTGTCTACGCCATGATCCAGCGCGCCGATACCGTCGGCGTGTTCCAGATCGAGTCGCGCGCGCAAATGAGCATGCTGCCGCGGCTGAAGCCGGATAAATTCTACGATCTCGTGATCGAGGTCGCGATCGTGCGCCCGGGCCCGATCCAGGGCGGCATGGTGCATCCCTATCTGCGCCGCAAGCAGGGGCTCGAAAAAGAAAGCTATCCGAGCGCAGCCGTAAAGCAAGTGCTCGAGCGCACGCTCGGCGTGCCGATTTTTCAGGAGCAGGTCATGCAGCTCGCGGTCGTTGCCGCCGGCTTTACGCCCGGCGAGGCCGATCTGCTGCGGCGCTCGATGGCGGCGTGGAAGCGCAAAGGCGGGCTCGAGCATCTGCAGCAGCGATTGATTTCGGGCATGCTCGCGCAAGGCTATAAGCGCGAATTCGCGGACCAGATCTATAGCCAGATACTCGGGTTTGGCGAGTATGGTTTTCCCGAATCGCACTCGGTGAGTTTCGCGCTGCTCGCTTATGTCTCGGCGTGGCTGAAATGCCACGAGCCGGCGGCATTTCTCGCCGCGCTGCTCAACAGCCAGCCGATGGGTTTTTACGGCCCGTCGCAGCTCGTGCAGGACGCGCGCCGCCACGGCGTCGACGTGCGGCCGGTGGATGTCGAAGCGAGCGCGTGGGAATGCACGCTGGAGCCGGATGCGCATGGCAACCCGGCGGTGCGCCTGGGTTTCAGCCGCATCATCGGCTTGGCGGAAAAATCGGCCGAGCGGCTGATCGCTGCGCGCAGCGAGCGCAAATTCGAATCGGTTGACGATCTCGCGCGGCGCGCGCGGCTCGATGCGCGCGATCTGAAGCTGCTGGCCAGCGCCAATGCGCTCGCTGCACTGGCGGGGCACCGGCGCATGGCGCGCTGGCAGGTCGCCGGCGTCGAGCCGACCACGCGTTTGCTCGAGCCAGCACCCGTGCTCGACACGGTGCCCGCGCTCGCGCCGCCGGACGAAGGCGAAAACCTGGTCATCGATTATGCGAGCACCGGGCTGACGCTCGGCCGTCATCCGCTCGCTTTGTTGCGCAGCCGCTTAAGACGTTTGCGGCTGTCGACCGCGGCGGAGTTAAACCAGTTTCCGCACGGGCGGCTCGCGCGCGCGGCGGGTATCGTGACCGGCCGTCAGCGTCCGGGCACGGCATCGGGCGTCGTCTTCGTCACGCTCGAGGACGAAACCGGCAACATCAATGTCGTGGTGTGGAACAGCCTGGTCGAAAAACAGCGCCGCGAATTGCTGGGCTCGAGCTTATTGGGCGTCTATGGGGTTCTCGAGCGGCAGGGCGAAGTCGTCCATCTCATCGCGCAGCGGCTCGTCGATTACAGCGCGCTCTTGGGACGGCTGGAAACCACCAGCCGGGACTTTCACTGAGCGCGCGCCGCGGCAGGTTCAGGCGCCTATAAGGTCAGACGCCGGGGCGAGTTTCGCGCCGCGCAGCTGGTTGATTGCCTGAGCCGCTTCATCGAGCGTGCGCAACGTTCCCTTATCGACCGGCAATGCGCTGGCGCGCTCGACCCGATAGCGCCGCTCGGCATCCCCGGGCACTTCGATTGGCGCATCGGGCGCAGTGCGCCGTGCCGACTGCACGTACGCAATAAACTCGCGCGCCTCGTTTTCGAAGTGTTCGCCCGCGCCGAACCGCGACGGGTCGAAGACGATCGCGAGCATGTTGTTATACAGGCCGGGCACGCGCAGGCGCGAGGGCTGCGGAGTCGCTCCACCGAACAGCGCGCTGCCGAGCAGATCGCACACCATCGCGAGCGCGTAGCCTTTGTGGCCCGCCGCCGTGAGCAGCGCGCCCACCGGCTCCTCGTACATCACCGCCGGATTGGTCGTCGGTTGTCCTGCATGATCGAGCAGCGTGCCGGCCGGCGCCTGGCCTTTGCGATTGTAGGCAACACGCACCTTGCCCACGGCGATGGCGCTCGAGGCGAAGTCGAGCAGAATGGGCGGCGCATCGCGGCGCGGCAGGCCAACGGTGAACGGATTGGTGCCGAAGCGCCCCTGCGCACCGCCATGCGGTGCGACCAACGGACGGCTCACGACGTTCGTAAAATGGATCGAGGCCAGGCCGGCGGCGATCGCCTGCTCCGCCCAGTGACCGACGCGGCCGAGATGATGCGAATTGCGCAGTCCGATAATGACGACGCCGTGTTGCCGCGCCCGCTCGATGGCGAGCTCCATGGTCTGATAGGCGATCGTCTGGCCCATGCCGCGATTGCCGTCGACAACGAGCAGCGTATCGGTGTCCGTGATGACGGCGATGCGCTGATTGAGCTGGAGCTCGTCGGCCAGCAATGAGCGCACATACGGGCCCACCATGCCGATGCCGTGCGAATCGTGGCCGGCAAGATTGGCGGCGACCAAATGGTCCGCGACGCGCTGCGCTTCTTCCGCTGCGCTGCCGGCCGCAAGCCACAAGTCGCGCACCCACGCCCGCGTCTTGGCGGTCGGTAATAAAACTTCTGCTTCCAAAGTCTGTGCTCCTTCGCTTAACGATAGGTGTGCGGCAATTCGGTGATCATTCGAGCTGCAGCTTTATGTCTTTGACGATCTGGCGCCAGCGCTCCACGTCCGCCAGCACGTACTTGGCGAATTCGTCCTGCGTCATCAGCACCGGCTCGCCGCCCTCGCGGGCAAACTGCTCTTTCAATTGCGGCGTCTGCACGGCTTTGCGCAAGGTTTCCGCCAGGCGGTTGACGATATCCGGCGGCGTCTTTCCCGGCGCGGCAAGCCCCCAGAACTGTTCGCTCACGTAAGGCACGCCGGCTTCCACGATCGTCGGGATCTCCGGCGCGAACGCCGACCGCTGCGCGCCCGCAATGCCGAGTGCCTTCAACCGGCCGGCCTTGACCTGGGTCAGCGCGGACGGCAGCGTCGTGATCACCATCTCGACCTGCCCGCCGAGCAGGTCGGTCAATGCAGGACCCATGCTCTTGTAGGGAACGTGCGTGATCTTGATGCCGGCGAGCTTCGCGAACAGCTCGGTCGTCAGGTGATTGCTGCCGCCGGTGCCGGACGAACCGTAATTGAGCTCGCCTGGACGTTTGCGCGCCAGCGCGATGAGCTCCTTCAACGACTTGATGGGCATCGACGGGTGCACCACCACGATCATCGGGCTTTTGGCGAGCATGCCGATATACGCGAAATCTTTGTACACGTCGTACGGCATTTTGGCGCGGACGGCAGCGTTGGTCGCGAACGACGTCTGTATGGTGAGTATGGTGTAGCCGTCCGGCTCGGCGCGCGCCGCGTATTCGGCGCCGATCATGGCGCCCGCGCCGGGCTTGTTGTCGACGACGAATATTTGCCCGAGCATGGGCCCCATCGTGAGCGCGGCCGCCCGCGACAAGGTATCGTTGCTGGCACCCGGCGCAAACGGCACGACCAGGCGTATCGGCTTACTTGGATACGCCGGCGTTTGGCTCGATGCATCGGCAGTGACTAATACTCCAAGCGCCAGCACGCTACGCAGTAATCGCTTGCTCATGGGGATCCGTCATTCGTGCGCTGGAAACAGAGCGGAAGAATACCAGCAGTCGGCCGACACGCGAAATTCAGAACGGTGACGGCCGCGCTCGACCTGCTCGATGCGTTATTCGAAAGAATGCGGATCGAAGTCGTGAACTGGGTCAAGGCCGATCGCGGATCTCGATGTCAACCGCGATCCTCATCCGTGCTTAAGCGATGCCGCCCCGTCCGTGGACCGTGGCGGTATTCAGCGCCAGCTCGTTTAGCCTACCTTGTTGCCCTTTATGTCGTACTTGAAATGGACGCCGGCACCCAGTGTCCCGTTGGGGTTTTGCGGCCTGTATTCCAAGTCTACTTTGCCAAACGCCAAACTCACGTTTTCCGGGTAGCTGCCGTCGGTGCTGCCGCCGTGTGTCACGCTCGTGATGATGACGTCGTTCATCTTCACGACCAGGAATTCTTGCTGGCCCTTGCCTGCCTTGCGATGGGTGATCGTCGCGTCCTTCAAGTGCACACCGGTGGCGCACGCTTGCATGAGAACCGGCGACGCCTTGTCGATATGGTGAACGAACGAAAGGTCATGGAAGGTCGCTTTGCCCGCCCCGCCACCGCCACCGCCGCCCGAAACTATCGAACCCGAGTTCGACAGACCCCACGAGAACGACAGCACCTCGATCTCGTCTTTGTGCTTGTCGTCGAGCGACTCGCCTTTTATGTCGCCTATCTTTGCGAAGATGTCAGATGCCATAACGAAGTTCCTACGGTTTTTACTTTGATGGATGTACGAATAGCTGCGGAGCCACCATGAACGTCCATGCGCGCAATCATTACTCTACGCTTCCAGAACTTTCGTGCAAGCGAATATTCCCGCAGCTACGCATCACCTGGCCCCCGGTTGGCTCAGGTGTTTCGTCGCTCGGATCACCAGCCCCGCAACCGGCGCTCCCGATTCCATGCGCAACTCGGCCTGCGCGACCTCCGGCACCAGTCCGGCGCCGGTGAGCAGCCGTTCGACATACCCGCTGGAATGGCTATAGCGGCCGTGCAGCTCGAGACGATAGTCGGGGGTCGCGTCGCCCCCTACCGAGTGCTCGAGAGTAAAGATCAATAAACCGTCCGGGCGCAGAGCGCCCGCAGCGGCCGCTAGAACCTCCTCCAGACCGCCAAAATAGACCAGCGTGTCGGCCGAGACGATCAGGTCGAACGCTGCCCTGTTGTCCTGCAGGTACTCCGTCAACTCGCCTTTTACTAGCAGATCGTAGACATTTTTCTCTTTCGCTTGCGCCAGCATGCCGGCGGAGAGATCGACACCTGTCAGTCGGCGGGCATAGGGGACCACGAGCGGACCGCACAGCCCCGTTCCGCAGCCGGCATCGAGCACGTCGAGGCTCTTTGCCGGCCCGCGACCCGAATCTTCCAGCATTGCCGCGACAAGCGCCGGGGCGCGGTACGACAACTTCGCAAGCTTCGTCTCAAAGTTGGCAGCGAAGCTGTCGAATGTTTCTGCGACAAACCCGTTCGACGCGCGCGCCGGAACGTCTCGACTGGTGCACGCCGCCAACATGTGCCGCGCGATCGGGTCCTCCGGCTCCTCATCGAGCCATTCCTCGTAAATCTTCACCGCCTCGTCGATCTCGCCGATAGTGCAGTGCGCCAGCGCCAGGAATCTACGGGCGTCCCGGTGCTTCGGCCTTAACGTGATAACTTTGCAGAAGCACGCGACCGCCTCCTCGGTTCGCTTCAACCCCGTCAGAAGAACGCCCAGGTTGGTGTACGCATCGATGTGTCCCGGGTCCAGGCGGATGGCTGTTCGATAAGCCTCCTCGGCTTCGACCGGTTTGCCCGTCGCCCGCAACAGCACGCCAAGATTGCTGTGCGCATTCGCATGATCGGGACGCAGTGAAATCGCGCGGCGGTAGGCGTTTATGGCATCGTCCAGCTTGCCTTGCGCCTGGAAGACGATGCCCAGGTTGCTGTAGCAATCCGCGCGGTCGGGAACGAGTCCGAGGCTCTTTTCGATGAGCGCGATGGCCTCGTCACTGCGGCCCTGCTGATGAGCGAGCACGCCCGCATAATGCAGCGCCTCGGGATGGTCGGGAGCGATATCGAAAATGCGACGATACACTTCCTCCGCCTCCGCGAACTGCTCGCTTTTCTGTAGAAGAATGGCGATCGAAACCGCCTCCTCGAGCGTCAATTCGCGCGTTGGCGTTGCTGGCTGCTCCATGGTCTGCCCTCGGACGGAGTTTTCTGTCTGGAACTATATCGCCAAGCGTGACGATAGTTAACTTATCGAGCGGCAACAAACATTCGCTACCGACCTATCGCGGATCACGCGCGTGAAGCGCCGACGGGGCTCGTCAAGATTTTCATGCATCCACCACCCGAACCCTACTCGTGTGCCGGTCAGGGGGCACTAGATTGCCCTCGTTTCAGACTTCGCGCCATTTCGACCTCAGCGTCGTTGCAATCGGCCGGGCGCGGGTGCAATATTTCCTTTGGAATTGGCAGCAGACTGCTGGCATCAGTTCGATGCGCGTCAAGAGGCACGTTTGAATTCGCCCACGTTTAGCCGAGGCACCACCCGTTCCTTCGCTTACCGTTCCCGGCTAACATCAAAAAGGTGTGCGTCATGAGACTTCGCAGGAAGAGCAGGGACGAACATTTTGCCAATGATGGGATGCCCAAGCGCATTGTCGCGCTAGAAGGTGGAGCCGCGGGCCAACGGTGGCGGCTGGACATGAAGCAGGATCGGAGCAGTCAACGGGGGGAGTAGATGGCAATCGCCGTCGGAAAGCTTTCTCTCTGGGACACGCTGCGCTTTTTTTGTTTGGTGAGCGTGCCCGTCACTCTATGGGGCTTGGTTGCCCCGAACCGCTTTATGGTGGGATTGCTGGCCCGCTGGGACGTGGGCAGAGCCACCGGACACTTTCTCTCGACCCTCCGCCGAAAGTACCGATCCAGCTACCTTCGACTATGGTTCCCCGGAGGCCCGACGCTGCTGGTCATGGATCCGCACGGCATGGACGCGGTTCTGGCCTCCGATGCCAACGCCGCCGACCCTGAGCTCAAGAAGCGCACACTTTCGCAGTTCATCCCCGATTCCTTGGTCATCTCGAGCGGCGCAGAGTGGCGAGTTCGCCGCGACTTCAACGAGAGCGTGCTGCAGTTTGGTCATCGGCTGCACCGTCACGCCGACGCTTTCGTGCAAATCATCGCGGCCGAAGTCGAGCAATTGACCCGCAAGCCTGGTTCCGAGCTTTGTTGGGAAGATTTTCAGTCACTCGCGGAGCGGATTTCTCATCAGGGTCCTCCTCGGGCAAGGGCGTGTCGAGCCCCCAATGACCTCCCAGCTCGCGAGAATGGTCAAACGCAGCAACTGGTATGTTCTGCCGCGCGACGGCGCGGCCTTTTCCGCGTTCTACAAGCGCATCGACGCCTACCTGTTTCGAGATCGCGCCGCGGTGAGTAACGAAACATCTTCAATTCGTTGCTTGATCGGTGACAGTGCAGAATTGGTAAAAAGCGCACACGCTACGCCGTCGACTTGCGCGCCGACCCAGATCGGGTTCTGGTTCTTCGTGCTCAAAGACGCGCTCGAACTGCATGTAGCTCGCACACTGGCCCTAATCGCCGCCCATCCGGAGGTGTATGACCAAGTGCAACGGGAAGTCGACGGCATGCAAACAGCGGCCGCGCAGTCGATCGATGGTTTGCATTACCTGGAAGCCTGTATAGGCGAACAGTTCACGACTGTGGACGCCGGTGCCCATCCTCTTGCGTCGCGCCGTCAGCGCCTTCTCGCTGCCCGGCGAAGTTACGCTCGACCCCGGACAGCAGATCCTGTTTCATGCCGGCTTCTATCATCGCGACGTTGATTTTTTCGGTGAGGCCGCGAATAAATTCTCCCCCAAGGTGGAGACGCACGACGCGTTGCCGCGCGTCTATATCTTCAGCTCCGGACGCCAATCGTGCGCCGGCCAGTTCCTCGCGAGATTTATCCTGAAGGCGACCCTAGCCTCGTTGCTGACAAGATTTCGTTTTGAGCATCTGGGCCCCAGGGTCGAAACGGGCAACGTTCAGTATTCATATGATCACTTCAAAATACGGTTTCGCGTTTCGCCAGCTACGCGCAAGCCTTGAACTGTTGCCATCCGCGAGGGCCGTCCGGCTGTCGTTGCGAACGGCCGCCACCGTTCCCGAACTCCGTGTGATGGTTGCATGAGCGATAAGCACCCATTGGAACGCCGTCAGCTCACTGTGATGCTGTGCGACCTGGTCGACTCGACCGCGCTTTCTATGCGACTCGATGCAGAGGAGCTCACCGAATTAATTCAGGATTATCGCCAACGTTGCGCAGCTATCATCAATCACCACGGGGGAGTAGTGGCGCGGTACGTGGGCGACGGCATTCTCGCGTACCTCGGCTACCCTCGCGCGCACGAGGACGATGCCGAACGTGCGTTGAGAGCCGCGCTGGGGATCGTCGGGGCGACGGCGCAACCTTCATCCAATAGCGCCAATGTTCAGGTGCACATTGGCGTTGGCACCGGCGTGGTCGTGGTCGGCGACCTATCGGTTAGCACGCATTCCTCCGCGGCGGGTACACGTTCCGGACAATGGCCGGAACTTGAAGCGGTGGGTAGCGCAATCAATCTCGCTGCCCGGTTGGAAGCTCTCGCCGGACCGGGAACTGTGGTGGTCTCGGAGCAGACACGGCGGCTGACTAGAGGATTGTTCGAGTACGCCGACTTGGGTCACCACAGCCTTAAGGGCTTTGACGCGCCCATTCAGGCATGGCAAGTCATCGGTGAGAGCAACGTGCGGGGCCGCTTCCATGCGTTGCGCGTGTCTGCATTGACGCCGCTCGTGGACCGGCAGACTGAGATGCAGAAGCTGCGCGAAATCTGGACCGCGGTGCAGAACCGCCACGGCAGGGCCGTGCTGTTATCGAGCGAGCCCGGTGTCGGCAAGTCACGGCTCGCCGAAGAGGTCGCGACACACATTGCGGGCCGCCATTGCCTTCGCCTCTGGTACTACTGCTCGACTCACTTGCAAAGCACCCCGCTCGCGCCTCTAATTCGACAGTTGGCGTTTGCTGCGGGCTTTGCCGACGGCGATGACACCGATCTCAAGTTACAAAAGCTCAGCAGCCTCATTCCCCCGAATGCGGATGGCTCGATGGAAATCGTGCCTTTGCTGGCGAGCCTTTTGTCGGTCCCCTACGAAACTCTATATCCCCCGCTGCAGATGTCTGCGCAGCGGCAGAAGCATCGCCTGTTTCAGGTCCTCATGCATCTGCTGGAGGTCTTGGCTTCGCGACGACCCGTATTGTTGGTGGTGGAAGATCTGCATTGGATCGATCCTTCAACGGACGAATTGATCGGTGCGCTCATCGATCGCCTAAAGCAATTACCTGTTCTATTACTCCTCACCGCGCGTCCTGAGTTCCAATCGCATTGGGACAACAAGGCCCAGCTCGTATACATGCCGCTGGTTCCCCTGGAGCGAAACGACTCGATCGCCATGATCGAACTCTTGTGCGCGAACAAAAACATTCCGCAGCCCACGGTTCACCAGATCGCGGACAAAACCGACGGGCTACCCTTGTTCATCGAGGATCTGACCCGCGACATGCTGGAGCTTGCCGAGCTGCGGCGAGCCGACGGCGCGGCGTCGAAACCCGAGACACGCTCGGCGCTTGCCATACCCGCGACGCTGACCGACTCCCTCATGGCGCGCCTCGACAGGTTGGGCTCGGCCAGCGAGTGGCCCAAATCGGAGCAGTGATAGGAAGAGAGTTTTCTTATGAGCTCCTATCGAAGGTGACCGACGCCCCCGAAGAGATCCTGAAGGAGGAGCTGCATCGAATCGCGCAGTCGGGCATGTTGCTGCGCAGCCGTGCGACCGACGTCTTGACCCACGTATTCAAGCACGCACTGGTGCGCGATGCAGCGTACTCCAGTTTGTTGAAGAAAGAACAGGCCGCGCTGCACGCGCGAATTGCCGGTGTTCTGGTCGATGATTTTCCGGAAACGGCGAACGAGCAGCCCGAGCTTCTCGCGGAGCATTTGGAGGCCGCCGGTGAAATCGATCAAGCCGTGCCCTATCTCATCAAGGCGGCACAGCTTTCGGCCAGACGCTCCGGATTCGTCGAAGCGATCTCGCAACTGGAAAAGGGGCTAGCTCTCCTGCAAGCGCAACCACGCTCCAGCTCGAGGACGAGGCAGGAAATGCAGCTGTACGTCACCCTTGGAGACATCAACGCCGAATATAGAGGATTTTCTGACATCGAATGCGGTAATGCATACATCAAGGCGCTTGAACTTTGTCGGGAGCTTGGCGACGCACCCGAAATATTCTCTGTCCTTTCGCGAGTCGGTTCATTCCAAATCACTCGCGCCTTGTTTCCGCAATGCCGTGCCGCCGGCGAGGAATGTCTTTCGCGAGCGGCCGGACAGACATCGAAGCCACCGTTCGTGATGGGACACCGTCTTCTCGGAGGCACGTCATTCCTAACCGGCGAGTTCACTACTGCCCGGCAACACCTCGAGCAAGCGCTCTCCCTCTATGAGGAAGATGAAACGCCGTATCGAGGCACGCAAATTCTCTACGTCCAGGATCAGAAGTCGACCGTGCTGTGCTACCTCGCGCTGACGCTCACCATTCTTGGTTACCTTGACAGTGGGTTGCGCGCGGCGGAGGACAGCCTTCGTCACTCGCGATCGCTAGGTGATCCGCATACGATTAACTTTTCATTGTGCTTCCTGGCAGCTGTGCTTCACATCCGTCGTGATTCGCGACAGGCGCTGCGGGTCGCCACCGAATCCCTCGAATTGGCGCAGGAACAGGGGTTCGCGACATGGATCGGAATATCGCAGATGATTCGAGGTGCATCTCTGGCGCAAAATGGCAACTGCGCAGACGGGCTGGAAGCGATAAAGGCGGGCGTGAACGCGCATAGCAATATGGCAGCGGGTGCCTATCAGCCGTTTGGAATTTCGGTTTTAATCAAAGGACTCATCATTGGCGGCCGCCTTGATGAAGCTCTCGGGGCGCTTGCGCAGGCACTCGCTGTCGGTGAGAAAACAGGCGAGCGCTTTTACCTTGCCGAGTTACTACGCCTGAAGGGCGAGATCCTTGCAAAGAAAGGCGAACTTGCCGAGGCCGAGTCCTGGTTGCGCCAGTCGATCGAACTATCGCGGCAACAGAAGGCGAAGCTTTTCGAGCTGCGAAGCGCAACAGAACTTTGCCGGATCCTCCGCACGCCGCTGCGGGAGGTGGCGCTGCTCGAGACGCTGGAGCCCGCCTACCGGTGGTTTGAACAGGGCCTCGATTCGCTCGACATGCGAAATGCACGGGCATTGCTCACGCGCACGAACGAGACGAACGTGGAGGATTGATTTCTCGTCGACGGTAATTTGGTGGCCAAGGGCGGAATCGAACCACCGACACAAGGATTTTCAGTCCTCTGCTCTACCAACTGAGCTACTTGGCCACTTTTCGAACAACGACAAAACTGCAACTGCAAATGTCGGCACACGCGTGTCGGTCGTCGTTTATCTGACTGACTGTACTTGGCTGTCGCGACTGACTGCGTGCGCGAAGGGTCGACAAAAGGGCGCTATTAAAACCTTATTACCCTCGATGCGTCAAGCGCTGCGGATGGCCAATTTTACCTCAGCTGACCTGTGCTCGGCCCGGATAATCTGCATCCGCATTCCGGCGCACCAAAAAATAAGCCCCGCTTGCGCGGGGCTTATCGGTGCAACCTATATCAGCGCTTGGGCGCTATTACATATCCATGCCGCCCATGCCGCCCATGCCGCCGCCACCATGGCCGTGACCAGCGTGACCGCCTTCGTCTTTCGGCGATTCCGCGACCATTGCGTCGGTGGTGAGGATCAGAGCAGCGACCGAAGCGGCGTTCTGCAATGCGCAGCGCGTCACTTTGGTCGGATCGAGCACGCCCATTTCAACCATGTCGCCGTACTGGCCGGTCGCGGCGTTGTAGCCGAAATTGCCTTTGCCTTCGACGACTTTGTTGATCACAACCGACGGCTCGTCGCCGGCGTTGTAGGCAATCATGCGCGCAGCGGCTCTTCGAGCGCGCGCAACACGATCTTGATGCCGGCGTCCTGGTCATGGTTGTCGCCTTTCAGCTTGGCCAGGCCCGAACGCGCACGGATCAATGCCACGCCGCCGCCCGCCACGATGCCTTCTTCGACTGCGGCGCGGGTGGCATGCAACGCGTCTTCGACACGTGCTTTCTTCTCTTTCATCTCGACTTCGGTCGCGGCACCGACTTTGATCAGCGCCACGCCGCCGGCCAGTTTAGCCACGCGTTCCTGCAGTTTTTCTTTGTCGTAGTCGCTGGTCGCTTCTTCGATCTGCTTGCGGATGTTCTTGACGCGGCCTTCGAATGCCTTTGGCGTCGCCCGCACCGTCGATGATCGTGGTTTCTTCTTTGCCGATCTCGATGCGCTTGGCCTGGCCCAGTTCGTTCAGCGTCGCTTTTTCGAGCGAGAGGCCGACTTCTTCGGCAATCACGGTGCCGCCGGTCAGGATCGCGATGTCTTCGAGCATCGCTTTGCGGCGATCGCCGAAGCCCGGGGCTTTCACAGCCGCAGGTTTTGAGGATGCCGCGGATGTTGTTGACGACCAGGGTCGCCAGCGCTTCGCCATCGATGTCTTCAGCGATGATCAGCAGCGGCTTGCCGGCTTTCGCTACCTGCTCGAGTACGGGCAGGAGATCGCGAATGTTCGAAATCTTCTTTGTCGTAGAGCAGGACATAGGGATTTTCGAGCAGCGACATTTGCTTGTCGGCATTGTTGATGAAGTACGGCGACAGATAGCCGCGGTCGAACTGCATGCCCTCGACGACTTCGAGCTCGTTCTGCAGGCCCGAACCGTCTTCAACGGTGATCACGCCTTCCTTGCCGACTTTTTCCATCGCTTCGGCAATGATCTCGCCGATGTTGGAGTCGGCATTGGCCGAGATGGCGCCGACCTGCGCGATTTCCTTGCTGGTCGTGCAGGGCTTCGACAGCTTCTTCAGCTCGTCGACCACGGAGCTCGACCGCTTTGTCGATACCGCGCTTCAAATCCATCGGGTTCATGCCGGCGGCAACGAACTTCATGCCTTCCTGCACGATCGATTGCGCGAGCACGGTCGCGGTGGTGGTGCCGTCGCCGGCGATGTCGGAAGTCTTGCTGGCCACTTCCTTCACCATCTGCGCGCCCATGTTTTCGAATTTGTCCTTGAGCTCGATTTCCTTGGCGACCGATACACCGTCTTTGGTGATCGTCGGCGCGCCGAACGAGCGCTCGAGCACGACGTTACGGCCTTTGGGGCCGAGGGTTACCTTGACCGCGTCGGCCAGGACGTTGACACCCGCGACGATCTTGGCGCGGGCTGAATCATGAAATTTGACGTCTTTTGAAGCCATGTGAATTTCTCCTGGTTTGCTTTGGCTGGTTACTCGATGACGCCCATGATGTCTTCTTCGCGCATCACGAGCAGTTCTTCGCCTTCGACCTTGACGGTCTGGCCGGAATATTTGCCGAACAGAACACGGTCGCCGACCTTGAGATCAAGCGCACGAACTTTGCCGTCTTCCAGCACTCTTGCCTTTGCCGATGGCCTTGACTTCGCCTTGATCGGGTTTCTCAGCCGCCGTGTCGGGGATAACGATGCCGGACGCGGTCTTGCGCTCTTCTTCCAGCCGCTTGACGATCAGGCGGTCATGTAAGGGACGAATCTTCATAGATGCTTCTCCTCTTTGCTAAAGCCGTGAATGATTTGCGGAAAATTATTAGCACTCGAGTTGAGTGAGTGCTAATAATAAGGCTTTAGCGAGGGGTTTTCAAGAGCGCAGACCGAAAAGGCGCTCCAGCCGCCGCGGCGGGCAGAATGCGCGCGGCAAGAAACAACAACTGATTCAGCCAGTTACGGCTGCGATTGGCTCAGTTCGATTGAACCAAGGCGCTATTCGCCGGCACGCCAAACCGGTACACGGTCTTGCGCCGACCTTCGCAGGTAGGCGGTATCGGCCGCAATGGGCACGGCAGACGCCGGCGCCCATCCTCCACCAGCGTTGCATCATCTGCGTATTCGCCCCAGATGCCGCCGCACACGGGACGGAACAGCCACATCAGATAACCGCGGCGCGCCGCCACTTCGACGAGCTCGTCGGCATCCGGCGCATCGGCCACGACCGCATTGTTGCCGCTGACGCCAAACGGGAACGAACCGAAAGCCTGCAAACACTCGAGCGCTTCGGCCGAATCGGCGCCCGGCCGCATGCAACCCGGTCGCTCCGCGCGCTGCACGTCCCACGCCCCGAGTTCCCAGGCAGCATCCATGGCTGCGCGATCGACGGCGACCAGATCACGCCAGCGCTCGTTCAACTGCAATGCCGAACTTGGAATCGGCGTGTAGGAAACCACGTCGGCTTCTTCGATTTCGGCGAGCTTTTCTTTGATGAAGCCGTGCCAGTGCAAGGTCAGTATGACGGGCGTGTCGGGACACGGCACTGCGGCGAGCGTGATGGCAAACAATGGCAGGCCCGTTGCGGCGACCTGATCTTCGATGCGATCGAGTAACTCCATGGCGAGCTTACCTCCACAGGAATGCTACACTCACAACCGAGCAAATTTGATGCCACCACTCAATTACAACAACGTCTGCGCCCATCCGCGCGTTGACGATTGCATAGAGAGTGCATGAAGTTGATTGCGGCATCGGCAAATGAGTCTTGAGCCTGGCGTCATAGTCTCGTCGCAACGAAGATGAGTCTCCTTTCCGCGCTAATTCAGACGCCATACATTTTGCATGAGTTACATCGCTTGTAAATACGTTTTGCAATTCTCCGGCAGTAATTTCCCGCATGCGCGTTAGCACTCGCAACGACACTCTGCTGACACGCAGTGCCGCCGCCGTGTGGCATCCGTGCACGCAGATGAAACAGCACGAGTCGCTGCCACTGGTGCCCATTGCACGCGGCGACGGCGTATGGCTGTACGATTTCGACGGACGGCGCTATCTCGACGCGGTCAGCTCGTGGTGGGTCAATTTGTTCGGCCATGCGAATCCGTACATCAACGCCGCGCTGATTGCGCAGCTCGGCCAACTCGAACACGTGATGCTTGCCGGCTTCACGCACGCCCCCGTCGTTGAGTTGTCGGAACGGCTGAGCGCTTTGACCGGCGGCGCGCTCGGCCACTGCTTTTACGGCAGCGACGGTGCATCGGCAGTCGAGATCGCACTGAAAATGAGCTTTCATTTCTGGCGCAATCGCGGGCACGCGAAAAAAACCGGCTTCGTCAGCATCGCCAATAGCTACCACGGCGAGACGCTGGGCGCGCTGTCGGTCACCGACGTCGCATTGTTCAAAGATACCTATGCGCCGCTGCTGCGGCAGAGCACCCAGGTGCAAAGCCCCGACTGGCGGCTCGCCGCCAAAGGCGAGTCGCCGCGCGCGTACGCCGAACGCTGTGCCGGCGTGCTCGAACGTTATCTGGCGCAGCATCACGCTGAGATCGCCGCGCTGATCGTCGAGCCGCTGGTGCAGGGCGCCGCTGGCATGGCGATGCACGACGCGCACTATCTGCGCCTCGCGCGCGCCGCGTGCGACCGCTTTGAGGTGCACCTGATCGCTGACGAAATCATGATCGGCTGCGGGCGCAGCGGGACTTTTTTTGCGCACGAGCAGGCCGTCATCCGGCCGGACTTTCTATGCCTGTCCAAAGGCATCACCGGCGGTTATCTGCCGCTGTCGGTCGTCATGACCACCGATCCGGTTTATGCGGCGTTCTATGATGACGACGTGACGCGCGGTTTTCTGCACTCCCATTCGTATACCGGCAACGCGCTCGCGTGCCGTGCTGCGTTGGCAACTCTCGAACTGTTCGAGCGCGATGACGTGATTTCCAGCAATCGCACGAAAGCCGCTCACCTGTCCGCTGCGGCACAAAGCATCGCCACGCATCCACGCGTCAGGAATTTTCGCACCACCGGCATGATCTGGGCATTTGAGATCGAAACCGAGGATCCGGCGTTCGCGCGCCATTTCTATCAGACGGCGCTCGAACACGAACTGCTGTTGCGGCCGATCGGCAACACGGTTTACTTCATGCCGCCCTACGTCATAACCGCGGACGAGATGGACATGCTGGTGGCGCACACGCTCGAGGTCATTAATGCGCTGCCTGTGTAGGCGGGTCGCTCCGGCGATCGTCGCCGTTTACTGTTGTCTCGCCGCGCTGGCGTTCGCCGCCGATACCGGTTCGCGGCTACCGCCGCCGGTCGCGGCGGCGCTGGCCAATGCGGGCATACCGGATAGCAGCGTCGGAATATTCGTGCAGGACGTCCAGACCGCGCAGGCGGTAGTTGCGGTCGGTGAGGACCGCGCGCTCAACCCGGCATCCACGATCAAGCTGTTGACGACATTCGCGGCGCTCGACCAGCTGGGGCCCGCCTACCAGTGGGCGACCGAAATCTATGCCGACGGCACGCTGACTGGCGACGTGCTCAACGGCAACCTGGTGCTCAAAGGCTATGGCGACCCGCGCCTGACGCTGGAAAACTTCTGGCTCATGCTGCGCAACCTGCGCGCGCGCGGCGTGCGCGAAATCCGCGGTGACCTCGTGCTCGACCGCAGCTATTTCGCACGCGAGGATGCCGACCCTGCTGAATTCGATAACGAACCGACGCGGCCGTACAACACGCCGCCCGATGCGCTGCTCGTGAATTTCAAGGCGTTGCGCCTGCAGTTCCTGCCGGATGCCGAACGCCAGGTGCTCAAAATCATCGCCGAGCCCGCGCTGCCGCAGGTGCAGATCCTGAACAACATCACGCTGGACAATGAGCGCTGCGACGACTGGGTCGGCAGGCTCAAACTGACCGCGGTCGGCGATCGCGCGGGCGCGCGCCTGTTGTTCAGCGGCAATTACTCCGTCGCGTGCGGTGAAAAAGAGCGCAACTACAGCGTGCTGGGCCATCCGCAGTATGTGCACGGGCTGTTCACGCTGCTATGGCGGGAACTGGGCGGCTCGTTCAGCGGCGGCGTCCGCGACGGCACCGCGCCACCGGGCGTCCGCCTGCTTCTGTCGCAGCAGACGCAATCTCTCGCCGAAATCGCGCGCGACATCAACAAATACAGCAACAACGTAATGGCGCGGCAACTGTTCCTCACGCTGGGCGCTATCGCGCTCGGCCCCCCGGCATCGAACGAGAAGAGCGCGCGCGCCATCCGGCAGTGGCTGGCTTCCCGTAGCCTGCTCATTCCCGAGTTGGCTTTGGAAAACGGGTCGGGTCTTTCGCGCATCGAGCGGATCAGTGCGAAGAGCCTCGCGCAACTGTTGCTCGTCGCACAGCGCAGTTCCGTTATGCCGGAATTTGCAGCGTCATTACCGTTGGTAGCCGTCGATGGCACGATGAAAAAACGTCTCGCGGGCGCCGACGTCGCGGGCCAGGCGCATATCAAGACCGGCTCATTGACCGGGGTGCGCGCGATTGCCGGCTACGTGCTCGACGCCAAGGGGCGCACGATGGTGGTCGTGTGCATCATCAATCATGCGAAGGCTCAGAGCGCCCCGGCCGTACAGGATGCGCTCCTCAACTGGGTCTATCGGCGATAACCCTGTCGTAAGTTATTCAAATTTATTCAATATGTTGCAGAGTATTGTTGCCAAAATACAACAGGTTTTACCGTTTTAATGATTGAATAAAGCACCTTAAGTCGACAACTTAAAGTTTTTTCTTTAAGCTGGCCTCAACGCTCTAACACATAGAGGTTTTTGCTGCGGTATCTTCCGCGCAAGGCCTCGAGCACATTGAGGAATGCAGACCATGCTTAAAAAATTGCTTTTGTCAGCAGTTGCGATCACCGCCGCTGCGGCAGCACTGCCGGCAATCGCCGCCCCCGCCGATTTCTATGGGGTTTTGAGTGTGGGGCAGTCTACGCTGGACAACAATCCCGGCTCGATCAACACTTTCAACACAAGCCGTGGATTCACCACGTCCAGCACGACCACCGACGACGGGGCGACTTCCGGCAAGATTCAACTGGGATATAACCTCGGTAAAACATTCGCGCTCGAGGGCGGCTATAACTATCTCGGCGACATCAATTTCACTTCAACCACCAATCTTGGCACGATTGGCGGCAGCAAAAAAGCCGAGCTGGTAAATCTGGATCTCGTGGCCAAGTTCCCGATGAACGAGCAATTCTCGATCCTCGCCCGATTCGGCGGCTACTATTGGAAAACCAAGAGCGAGATGCCGAGCGCCACACCGCTCGGAACCACCACTATCGATGACAACGGATTCGATTTCAAAATCGGGGCCGGCGTGCAATACGACTTCAATCCGAAATGGGGAATTCGCGGCGAATTCGAGCGTTTCAACGGAATTGGCAAGAACACGTCTTCGGGCGATTCAAAAGTCAACCAGTGGACTATTGGTGCAGTACTAAAGTTCTAACTAAAAAGCTGCGCCAAAATTACATAGCCGGGTAGCCCCCGGCTATTTTTTTTCCAAACCCAGTTCATCCCACAGCGCGTCGACCCGGCGGCGCGTTGCCTCGTCCATCGCGATCGGCGTGCCCCACAGGCGGCCGGTCTCGCCCGGCCACTTGTTCGTGGCATCGATGCCCATCTTGGAGCCGAGTCCGGCCACCGGACTCGCAAAATCGAGATAGTCGATCGGCGTGTTATCGGCGATCAGCGTGTCGCGCTGCGGGTCGACGCGCGTCGTCAGCGCCCAGATAACCTCCTTCCAGTCGCGCACGTTCACGTCATCGTCGGTAACGATGATGAACTTGGTGTACATGAACTGGCGCAGAAACGACCAGATGCCGAACATCACGCGCTTGGCATGCCCGGCATATTGCTTTTTCATGCTGACCACCGCGAGCCGGTACGAGCATCCCTCCGGCGGCAGGTAAAAGTCGACGATCTCCGGAAATTGCTTTTGCAGCAGCGGCACGAAAACTTCGTTCAGTGCCATGCCGAGCACCGCGGGCTCGTCGGGCGGCTTGCCCGTGTACGTGCTGTGATACAGGGGATCGCGCCGCGTCGTCATGCGCTCGATGGTGAACACCGGAAACCGCTCGCGCTCGTTGTAATAGCCCGTGTGGTCGCCGAACGGGCCTTCGAGCGCGGTTTCGCCCGGATAGATAAAGCCCTCGAGCACGATTTCCGCGCGCGCCGGCACGTTCAAGTCGTGGCTCAGGCATTTGACGATCTCGGTGCGATCGCCGCGCAAGAGGCCCGCAAATTGGTATTCGGACAGACTGTCCGGCACCGGCGTCACCGCGCCCAGCATGGTGGCGGGGTCGGCGCCGAGCGCAACTGCCACCGGAAACGGCTCGCGCGGATGGGCGAGACAGTGGTCGCGGTAATCGAGCGCGCCGCCGCGCGTGCTCAGCCAGCGCATGATGACTTTGTTTTTCGCGATGACCTGCTGACGGTAGATCCCGAGGTTCTGGCGGCGCTTCTGCGGCCCGCGCGTGACCACCAGCCCCCACGTAATCAGCGGCGCGACGTCGCCGGGCCAGCACGTTTGAATCGGCAGGTCGCTAAGATTCACCTCGCCGGCTTCGCGTATGACTTCCTGGCAGGGCGCGCCGGACACGACGGTCGGCACCATGCTGAACACCCGCTTGACGAGCGGCAGCTTGTCCCACAAATCGCGCCAGCCGCGCGGCGGTTCGGGTTCCTTCAAGACCGCCAGCAAGTGGCCGATCTCGCGCAGCTCGGCCACCTCGTCTTTGCCCATGCCGAGTGCAACCCGCAGCGGAGTGCCGAACAGATTGGCCAGCACCGGCATGCCAAAACCCGCCGGCCGCTCGAACAGCAGCGCGGGCCCGCCCGCCCTTAACACGCGATCGCAGATTTCCGTCATCTCGAGGCGCGGTGCGACCTCGACGGATATGCGTTTGAGCTCGCCGCGCCGCTCGAGCTGGGCGATGAAGTCCCTTAAATCGCGATATTTCACCGGGGGTTCAGCGCACGGGCGGGGCGCCGGCGAACAATGGAATGCGCCACGTGAATTCCGCGACGATACCCACCCATATCGCGGCGCCAACCCAGTTATTCAGCGTAAAAGCGCGGAAGCAATCTTCGCGGCGGCGCCCGCGAATCAGCAGATATTGATAGGCGACGATGCATGCCGCCACGACGAGACCCGCAAAATAACCCAGCCCGCACTGCGCCTTGACGCCCACGTACACCATGCAGAGCAGAAACAGGGCATGGCAGATCATCACGGCCGCAACGTCGAAACGCCCGAATAATATCGCCGACGACTTCAATCCGAGCTTGAGGTCGTCATCGCGGTCGACCATCGCATATTCGGTGTCGTACGCAATCGCCCAGAATATGTTCCCGAGCAACAGCACCCAGGCGAGCGGCACGATCTGGCCCTGGTGGGCGGCGAACGCCATCGGAATGCCGAACCCGAACGCGATGCCGAGCCACGCCTGCGGCAGCCAGAAAACGCGTTTGAGAAACGGATAAATCACCGCCAGCGCGAGCGCCACGGCCGAGAGCTTGATAGTCAGCCAATTGAGCTGCAGCACGAGCAGAAAAGCCAGCAGCGTCAGTCCCGCGGCGAGCAGCAGCGCCTCTTTCGGCGAGATCAGCCGCGCGGCCAGCGGCCGGTCCCTGGTCCGCTCGACATGGCGATCGAATTCGCGATCGGCAAAATCGTTGATCACGCAGCCGGCCGAACGCATGAGAACCACGCCCAGCACGAAAACCGCGGCGATCCACGGATTCGGCGAGCCGAGGGACGCCAGCCACAGTCCCCATAAGGTCGGCCACAGCAGCAGCAGGATGCCAATGGGCTTATCGAGCCGCATCAGCTTTTCGTAAATGTCGAGGCGTTCTGAAAGGGTCATGGCGCGAGCGCAAGGATAGCGGGAAGAAACACTTCCGTCACGAGCAGCGGCGCACCGCACAGCACGAACAGCGAGCGGCGGGCCCACAGTGTCGCCGGCGGCGCGTCGAGGAGCCGGCAGGCGCGTTTATACAGCGCATGCCCGCCAGTCAGCTGCCGGAACCGCAGCGGATGGCGCCGGATGCGCGGATCGGCGAACAAGGCGGCGCCGAGCGGGCGCGTGCCCAATCCCGCCAGCATATGCCAAGGGCCTTTCAAAGCGCGCGGCGCCACCACGGAGTGCGCGAATACCAGCGGCCGCAAACCGCAATTGAGGCTGACCTCGCGCTCGAGGCATGGCGCGCCGGCGCGCAGACCGAGGGCCGCGCGTTCGTCCGCGCGGATGGTCGCGAATCGCTGCGCGAGCAGGGCGAGCCGAAAATTCTCGCAGCGCAGCTGTATGCGCCGGGTCAGCGAGCCGCGGTCAAGCAGCCAGCGGCGCAGGCGCGCGTCGCCGCAAGCGGGCAGCGGATGCCAGGAAGAGGTGTTGTTATGCATACGATCTCGGGCCGCGCGTATTATCGCTTAGTTCACGGTGCTTCCCTTGCGGTCAGCACGCTACACGCGCAGATAATCCTGCCTGCCGCCCAGCCATCGCTGCAAATGCCGTTGGGCCACCGCGGGCTCATCACGCAGCAGCGCGTGCGCCACGTCGCGCGCTTTTTCGAGCAAATCGACATCGGCGACGAGATCGGCAAAGCGCAGCATCGGCACGCCGCTCTGCCGCGCGCCGAGCAGCTCGCCGGGACCGCGCACGCGCAGATCATGCCGCGCGATTTCGAATCCGTCGCTGCATTCGTAGATGATTTTCAGGCGCTCGCGCGCGAGCTCGGACAACGGCTGCTGATAGAGCAGGATGCAGGTGCTCGCGCCCGCGCCGCGGCCGACCCGGCCGCGCAGCTGGTGCAGCTGCGCTAACCCCATGCGCTCGGCATGCTCGATCACCATGAGCGTCGCGTTCGAAACATCGACGCCGACTTCGATGACGCTGGTGGCGACCAGTAGCTGAATCGCGCCGCTCTTGAATGCCTGCATCACCGTCAGTTTCTCGGCTGTCGGCAGGCGTCCGTGCACCAGCCCGACCGTGAGTTCGGGAAACGTGGTTTGCAATCGCGCATGCGTGTCGAGCGCGGTCTGCAACTGCAGCACCTCCGACTCTTCGATCAGCGGGCATACCCAGTACGCCTGGCTGCCCGCTACGCACGCATCGCGAATGCGCTGGATCACTTCGTCGCGCCGCTTGTCGGCAACCAGCCGCGTCGCAATCGGCGAACGGCCGGGTGGCAGCTCATCGATCACCGACACGTCGAGGTCGGCGTAGTAACTCATCGCCAGCGTGCGCGGGATCGGCGTGGCGCTCATCATCAATTGATGCGGCTGGGCGGTGGACCCGGCAGTCGAGCCTTTGAGCCGCAGCGCGAGCCGCTGGCGCACGCCGAATCGATGCTGCTCGTCGACGATTGCGAGGCCCAGCCGGCTGAACTCGACGGCGTCCTGGAACAGCGCGTGAGTACCGATCGCGATTTGGGCGGCGCCCGACGCGATCTCGTCGAGACTTGCGCGCTTGTCTTTGCGCGGCAGGTTGCCCGACAGCCAGACCACCTTGATGCCGAGGCCGGCAAGCCAAGTCGAGAATTTGGCGTAATGCTGCTCGCCCAAGATCTCGGTCGGCGCCATCACGGCAACCTGATAACCGTTTTCGAGCGCCTGCAGCGCGGCCAGCGCGGCCACCACGGTCTTTCCGCTGCCGACGTCGCCTTGCAGCAAGCGCTGCATCGGATGCGGTTGTGCGAGATCGCGGCGGATCTCGTCCAGCGCGCGGGACTGGGCGCGCGTCAATTTGAACGGCAGGCGTGCGAGCAGTTCGCGCGCGGCTTTATCGCGGGCAGGCAACGCCGGCGCGCCGACGGTTTTGCGGCGGTCGTAATGAATGCGCATCGACAATTGTTGCGCAAGCAACTCGTCGAACTTGACGCGCCGCCATGCCGGGTGCGTCCTGTCCTGCAGCGCCGCGAGTTCGGCGGCGGGCGGCGGATGATGCAGAAAGGCGACGCTTTCGCGAAATCCCGGCAGCCGGTTTCTTTCCAGCAATTTTGTGGGCAGCGTATCGGCCAGCTCGCTCGCTTTGAGCGCGTCGCGCGTGAACCGCTGCAGGCTCGCCTGGCTCAAGCCGGCGGTGGTCGGATACACCGGCGTCAGCGTGGTGGCCACCGGCGTGTCCTCGCGCACGACGCGATAGCGCGGGTGGACCATCTCGGCCCCGAAAAATCCCTGGCGGATTTCGCCGAACAAGCGCACGCGCGTGCCCGGCGCAAGCTGCTTGACCTGGCTTCCATAAAAGTTAAGAAAGCGCATCACCACCGTGCCCGATGCGTCTTCGACGGTGCACACGAGCTGGCGCTTGGGCCTGTACTTGATCGCGTTGTCGATGACGACCCCTTCGACCAGCGCCGGCGCGCCCTCGGGCGCTTCACTGATCGGGTACAGGCGCGTTTCGTCGTCGTAGCGCATCGGCAGATGCAGCACGAGATCGAACTCGCGATGTATGCCGAGCTTCGCGAGCGCGGCGATGGCGGCCTTGTTATAACCGGCCAGCGAAGCGTGCGGCGCGGCGGCCACGAGTTTAGGGCGCGCCGGTTTGACGCGCTTCACCGCCTTGCGCTTCATGCCACCGGCCTTACGCCAGATTCAGGACGGCATCGACCTCGACCTGCGCACCGCGTGGCAGCCCCGCTACGCCGATCGCCGCGCGCGCGGGATAGGGCTGCGTAAAATACGTCGACATGATTTCGTTCACGCGCGCAAAGTTCGACAGATCCGTCAGGTAAACCGTCACCTTGACCGCGTGATCGAGGCGCGCGCCGGCTTCGGCCGCCACCGCCTGCAGATTCTGGAATACCCGATGGATTTGCGCGTCGATGCCGTCGACGAGCTGCATGGAAGCAGGATCGAGGCCGATCTGGCCGGATAAATACACCGTGTCGCCGCACCGTATCGCCTGCGAGTACGTGCCGATCGCCTGCGGCGCTGCTGCCGTATGGATTGCCTGCTTCATCATGCCTCCGTTTGGTTCCCGCGGTGGAACTGCGCTATCATGATGCCTGCACGGTCGGAATTCAATCGCGGCCGCCCGCTCCCCCTCCCTCCATTCCCGTGACCTCCGCTGCCCTCGCCAGACCTTCAACCCCGGTCGCGGCTGCAGCGAACGACAGGGTCGCCGCCGCAAGGGCCGGCGCACAACGCCGCGCTTGACGCCGCTCGATGCCCGCGCCTAAGAATCTGCGGCGACTGATCACCGGCGCGCCGCTCGATCCGCTCGATCCCAATACGCGCCAGCACGTCGCGCTGATTGCATTTTTTGCGTGGGTCGGTCTCGGCGCGGACGGCTTGTCGTCGTCGTGTTACGGGCCGGAAGAAGCGTTTCTGGCGCTGGGCAGCCACACGCACTTCGGCCTTTATCTCGCGGTCGCGATCGCGGTCACCGTCTTCATCATCTCGCTCGCGTATAACCAGGTCATCGAGCTCTTTCCGAACGGTGGCGGCGGCTACAAGGTCGCCACCAATCTGCTCGGCCCGCATGCCGGCCTCGTGTCCGGCGCGGCGCTCATCGTCGACTACGTGCTGACGATTGCAATATCGATTGCCAGCGGCGCCGATGCGATGTTCAGCCTGCTGCCGCTTAGCCTGCACAGCTACAAGATAGGCATCGAATTCGCGGCGATCATACTGCTCGTGGCGCTCAACCTGCGCGGCATGAAAGAGGCGATCAAATTCCTGCTGCCGATCTTCATCGGCTTCGTGATCGTGCACGTGGTGCTTATCTGTTATGGCATCTACGCGCACGCGGATCGCCTGCCTGCGTTGATTCCCGAAACGCTGAACGAGTCCGCGGGCCTCGCGCGCGAGACCGGCTGGATTTTCGTGGTGTCGACGATACTGCTCGCTTATTCGCAGGGCGGCGGCACCTACACCGGCCTGGAGGCGGTGTCGAACAACGTCAACACGCTCGCCGAACCGCGCATCGCGACCGGCAAATGGACGATGTTCTACATGGCGACATCGCTCGCGTTTACCGCCGGCGGCATCATGCTGCTGTATCTGCTGTGGAACGTCACGCAGAGTCCCGGCCAGACGCTGAACGCGGTCGTATTCAAATCGATCATCGATCATTTCGATCTCGGCGGTGCCGTGGTCAACAGCGGCGCGCTGATCGGCGTGCTGGTACTCGAGGCCGGCCTGCTGTTCGTCGCCGCCAACACCGGCTTCCTGGGCGGCCCCGCCGTGCTGTCCAACATGGCGGCCGACTCCTGGGTGCCGCGCCAGTTCCGCCAGCTGTCGAGCCGGCTTGTCACCCAAAACGGGGTCGTGCTGATGGGCGGTGCGGCGCTCGCGGTGCTGGTGTGGAGCCAAGGCAGCGTCGCCCTGCTGGTCGTGCTCTACAGCATCAACGTGTTTCTCACGTTTTCCATTTCGCTGTTCGGGCTGTGCATCTACTGGATCAAGAACCGCCGCAACGCGCGCCACTGGAAGCGGCGGTTCGTGCTGTCGGCAACCGGCCTATTCGTGACGAGCGGCATACTGCTCATACTCGTATGGGAGAAATTCGGCACCGGCGGCTGGGTGACTATCGTCATCACCGGCCTGGTGATCACGGTGTGTCTCGCGATCCGCTGGCATTACGACGAGACACGCGAGCAATTGCGCCAGATCGACCGCCTTTTTGCGGGCCAGCCCGTGCTGCAGGACGCTGCCAACCCGCCCGCGCTCGATCCGCAAAAACCGACCGCCGTATTTTTTGTCGGCAAAAACCGCGGCGTCAGCATGCACGCGCTGCTGTGGGTGCAGCGGCTTTTTCCCGAACATTTCAAGAACTTCATTTTTCTGAGCGTCGGCGAAGTCGACGCGCAGAGCTACGACGGCCAGGGCGCGCTGCGCACGCTGCGCTACGAAATCGAGAACTCGCTGCGCTATTACGTGAACTTCTGCCACAGCCACGGGCTCGCCGCGAAATCGTATCTGGCGTTCGGCACCGACCCCGTCCAGGAGCTGATCAAACTTTCCGACCAGGTCTATAAGGAGTTCCCGAACAGCGTGTGCTTCGCGAGCAAACTGATCTTCGCCCACGAATCATTCTTCACGCGCTGGCTGCACAATCAAACGGCGCTTGCGATCCAGCAGCGCCTGCACATCATGGGCCAGCAGATGGTGATCCTGCCGATGAAAGTCGCGTAAAGCCGGGCCGAGCGGCGGCCCGTTTACGATGCGTCACGCAGGGAGTTTGAGTACGTACTTCGCGAGGATGTTGCGCTGGATTTCGCTCGAGCCGCCATAGATGGTGCCCGGCCGCGCGTAATAGAACGGGCTCAGCACGTCCACCTCCGCGCCATCCATCGAGTGCTCGCCCGGCATGCCGCCGTATTCCTGCGCGGTCTCAATCAAAAGATCGGTCAGCCGCTGCCACGACTCCATCGCCCAGATCTTGAGCATCGAAACTTCCTGGCCGAGTTCCTCGCCGCGCTTGACGACTTCGACGTAGCGCGCGTACAGCGATCCCAGATCGGCTAAGTCGAGCTCGAGCGCGGTGAATTTATCGACGAAACCCGGATCGTCGAACAAGCCCTTCGCGCGCGCGAGCTGCTCGAGCCGCTTCAATGCATATTGCGGCCGGCGCGGGCTGCCGATGTTGATGCGCTCGAACGACAGCAGCGCCTTGGCGACCGTCCAGCCCTTGTTGAGCGCCGCCGACCAGATTGGCCTGCGGCACCCGCACGTTCTCGAAAAACACTTCGCAGAACTCTTCGTGACCGGCGATGTTCCGGATCGGCCGGATGGTGATGCCCGGCGATTTCGCGTCGATCAGCAGGAAGCTGATGCCTTCCTGTTTTTTGCCTTCCTTGCTCGTGCGCACCAGCGTGTAGAGGTGCGTCGAGTCGTGCGCGAGCGTTGTCCAGATTTTCTGGCCGTTGACGATGAAGTCGGTGCCGTCGGGCACCGCCGAAGTCATGAGGCTCGCGAGATCCGAGCCGGCATTGGGTTCCGAATAGCCCTGGCCCCAGATGTGCTCGCCCGACAGAATTTTCGGCAGGTAGTATTTTTTTTGTTCGGCGCTGCCGTATTTCATGAGGATGGGCCCGACCTGCACGATGCCGTGATCGGGCACGCGCGACACGCCGTAGCGTTCGCTCTCCTCCAGCAGGATCAGCATCTTGCCGGTATCGAGCCCCATGCCGCCGTATTCGCGCGGCCAGTTGGGCGCTATCCAGCCGTGGCGGGACAGCGTCAAATACCAGTCCATCATGTCGGCGAGCCGCGCGCGCCGCAAGACAAAACGCAGATGCGGCGGATAGTGCGCGGCGAAAAATTCGCGCACTTTAGCGCGGAATTCCTCGTCGCTCAGCGCGTTGAAATCGGGCGGCGTCATCAGTCGTATTACTCGTGGTCCGCGGCGGCGAGTTCAGCGTAACGCCTGCGATGCTGCGCGGCGTTGCCGAGCCAGGCCGACAACGTCAGCGCGCGTTTCAGATAGAGCCCGGCGTCGTATTCGTCGGTGAAGCCGATCGCGCCATGGATCTGGATCGCTTCGCGCGTTATGCGCAGGCCTGCCTCCGAGCAGCGCGCCTTGACGCGGCTGGCCATCGCGCTGCGCCGCGTGCCGGATGCGCCGGCGTCGAACAATGCGACGGCATCGTCGAGCACCGCCGACGACAACTCGCGCTGAATGTGCAAATCGACCGCGCGGTGCGCGAGCGCCTGGAAACTGCCGATGGGCTTGCCGAACTGCACGCGCGTTTTCATGTAGTCGACGCTCATGTCGAGTGCGCGGCCCATGACGCCCGACATCTCGGCGCCGGCCATCACGAGCGTTGTGTCGAGAGCCGCCCGCAGTGCTTCCGGCGCACAGGCGGCCGACGCGAGCAGGTGATTTTTCGGCACGACGACATCGTTCAGGCGCAACGTGCCCGTCATGCGGCCGTCGGCGAGCGGCTGCAAATCGAGTGCCAGACCGCTCGCTTGTGCCGGCACCCAATACAACGCGAGTCCCTCGGGCGATTGCGCCGAAACGACAAAACCATCCGCGCCGGCGCCGCCGGCGACGAAGTTCTTCTGGCCATTTAACTTGATCGCCGCTTCGAAGGGTTCAGCGCGCAGCGCAACCGCCGTCGCATCGAGCACGCCGGGACGCTCCTGCCAGGCAAGCGCCGGAATCAAAGCGCCCGCCACCAGCGATTCGAGGAGTTCGCGCTTGAGGGTTTCATTGTCGCCGCGCGCGATCGCGCCGGCGGCCAGCACCGCAGCGGCCGTCAACGGTTCGGGCGTCAACGCGCCGGCGGTGCCGGCGGCGACGATCGCCATTTCCGTGCAGCCCAGGCCGAGCCCGCCATATTCTTCGGGCACCAGGATGCCCAGCCAGCCGAACTCGGCCATCTGCTGCCAGACCGGGCGCTCGAAGCCCGGCTGAGTGTCGCGCAAGCGGCGCACGCGCTTGATGTCGGTGCCGCGCTTGACGAAATCCGCGACGCTGTCGCGCAGCATGCGCGCGTGGTCGTTGCCCGAAGCTGACGTTTGCGAATCGGCGGCCAAGTCGTTACTCCGCGGATGGATGAAGCTCGTTAATCGGCGCTTCCCACCGCCAACGGGAGGCGTTTTTGAATACGGATTTTAAACGGGATGGTGGAGAAGAGGAGGATCGAACTCCCGACCTCCGCATTGCGAACGCGGCGCTCTCCCAGCTGAGCTACTTCCCCAAGATAAGCCGTTATTTTAGCAGCAATTGATGGCGGCGGGAAAGGCCGCCCGGGGGCAGTTGCACCGACGTGCACGTTATACTTCGTGCTTTGCCGCAGGGAGAACGCACTCATGGCCACTCAGAACACCGCGCCGCCCCGGATCACGCCGCCGTACGGTTTTCAGGAAGTCATTGCGTTGACCAAGACCCATCGCGTGCTGCTGCCCAAAGGCCCGACGGTGCCGGTCGTGTTCCGCAGCATGAACCCGATTCCGGTCAGCTATACCGAGTTCCCGATCGCGAGCCGCGACTACCCGGTGATTTTCATCAGCGGCGATGAAGGCAAATCCTATGCGCCCATGCTGGTATTGGGACTCGCGGCCCAGCAGAATCTCTTCGTGCTGTGGGACGACACCTGGGACCGCCGCGTGTATTTGCCGGCGTACGTGAGGCGCTTTCCGTTCTGCATGACGCGCGTGATGGTCGACGGCAAGGAGGCGCCGGAGCGCGTCGCGTGCGTCGAAAAAATCGCGATCAACGACAAAGGCGAAAAGCTATTTGACGACAAGGGCGAGGCGCTGCCGGAATGGCAGCAGCGCGAGAAGCTGCTGTTCGAATTCGAAGCCGACCTCGGGCGCACCGACGAGATGTGCAAGTTGCTCGCGCAGCATCAGCTGCTCGAGCCTTTTACGATGCAGGCGACGCCCAACAACGGCGAGCCGTTGCAGTTGACGGGCATGTACCGCGTGTCGGAAGAAAAGCTCGCGCAGCTCGATGGCGCGGTGATGAAGGACCTCGCCGCCAAGGGCGTGCTCGGGCGTATTTACGCGCACCTGATCTCGCTCGACAATTTTCGGCGGCTGCTCGACCGCCGCGCGGCACTGGCAAACCGCGCGCAGCAAGCCAAGTCGGGCGCAAAGAAATTGACCTAGGCGCGACGGTACGACCACGCCAGCAGCAGCAGGCCGGCCACCACCATCGGCAGCGACAGCCACTGGCCCATCGTCAGCCCGAATGCGAGCAGGCCCAGAAAGCTGTCGGGCTCGCGCGTGAACTCGACGGCAAATCGAAACAATCCATAGCCGATCAAAAAGCACGCTGACACGGCGCCGCGCGGCCGCGGCTTCGCCGCGAACCACCACAACACGCAGAACAAGACGATGCCTTCGAGCGCGAACTCGTACAGTTGCGACGGGTGGCGCGGCACCCGGTCGACATTCGGAAACACCATCGCCCACGGGCCGGTGGTTGCGCGGCCCCATAACTCGGCATTGATGAAATTGCCGAGCCGGCCGGCGCCCAGCCCCAGCGGCACCAGCGGCGCGATAAAGTCGGTGATCGCGAGCCAGCGCAGCCCGCGCGATTTCGCGAACCACCACATCGCGATGATCACGCCCAGAAAGCCGCCGTGAAACGACATGCCGCCTTCCCACACGTAAAAGATTTTCCACGGTTCGGCGAGAGTAATCGCCAAGTTTGTAGAAAAGCACGTAGCCGAGCCGGCCGCCGAGTATCACGCCGAGTATTCCGTAAAACAGCAGGTCGTCGAAATGCTGCCGCGTCATGCCGGTATGGGGGCGCGTCTTGAGCGCATAGCGTCCGCCGAGCCAGAGCAGCGCGAAACCAACCAGATACATGAGACCGTACCAGCGTATCGCGAGGGGTCCGAAGAGATGGATCGCGACCGGATCGAACTGCGGATGGACGAGCATTGAGAGAGGGCGCGGGGGTTTGGGTTAAAATCGTCCCATTAAACGTAACACACTTCAGGGGCAACGCATGGCACTGAATAAACGCAGCCGCTTGATCACGCACGGCGATGCGCGTTCGCCCAATCGCGCGATGCTGCGCGCGGTCGGCTTTGGCGATACCGATTTCGAGAAGCCTATCGTGGGCGTCGCCAATGGCCACTCCAACATGAATCCGTGCAATGCCGGCATCCAGCCGCTGGTCGATCGCGCGATGAGCGCGTTGCGCGAAGTCGGCGCGATGCCGCAGGTATTCGGCGTGCCGACCATTACCGATGGCATCGGCATGGGCACCGAAGCGATGAAGTACTCCCTGGTGTCGCGCGAAGTGATCGCGGACGCGATCGAAACGTCAGTCAACGGCCAGGCGATGGACGGCGTGCTGGTCTGCGGCGGTTGCGACAAGAACATGCCGGGCGGCATGATGGCGATGGCGCGCATGAATGTGCCGGGAATTTACGTCTATGCGGGCACCATCAAGCCCGGCAAGTGGAAAGGCCAAGACCTGACCGTGGTCAGCGCGTTCGAAGCGGTCGGCGCGTTCAGCGCCGGCAAGATGGCGCGCGAAGATTTCATCGGCATCGAGAAGAATGCCTGCCCGTCGGTCGGCGCGTGCGGCGGCATGTTTACCGCCAACACGATGTCGTCGTCGTTCGAGGCGCTCGGCATGAGCCTGCTCGGTTCGTCGCAGATGGCTTCGCCGGACGCCGAGAAAGCCGACTCTGCCGCAGCTTCCGCAGCCGTGCTCGTCAATGCCATCAAGCTCAATTTGCGGCCGCGCGACATCATCACGCGCAAATCGATCGAAAACGCCGCGTGCCTGATCATGGCTACCGGCGGCTCGACCAACGCGGTGCTGCATTACCTGGCGATCGCGCATGCGGCTCAGGTCAAGTGGACGATCGACGATTTCGAGCGCGTAAGGCGGCGCGTGCCGGTGATCTGCGATTTGAAGCCGTCGGGCCGCTTTGTCGCCACCGATTTTCATCGTGCCGGCGGCGTGCCGCAGGTTTTAAAGATGCTGCTCGCGCACGGGCTTCTGCACGGCGAGTGCCTGACGATCACCGGCAAAACGATGGCCGCGGAATTGGCCGCCATCCCAGCGGAACCGCGCACCGATCAAGAGGTCATCCGGCCGTGGAGCAAACCGCTTTACCCGCACGGGCACCTCGCAATATTGAAAGGCAACCTTGCGCCTGAAGGTTGCGTGGCCAAAATCACCGGTTTGAAGTCGCCGAAAATTACCGGCCCGGCGCGCGTGTTCGATTCGGAACCGAAGGCGATGGACGCGATACTTGCCAAGAAAATCAAGGCGGGCGACGTCATTGTGATCCGCTACGAAGGGCCCAAAGGCGGCCCCGGCATGCAAGAAATGTTAGCGCCCACTTCAGCTCTTATCGGCCAGGGGCTTGGCGAATCAGTTGGCCTGATCACCGATGGACGCTTCTCCGGCGGCACGTGGGGCATGGTGGTCGGCCACGTCGCGCCCGAGGCGTTTGAAGGCGGCCCGATCGCGCTCGTCAAGGAAGGCGACTCGATCACGATCGACGCGCACAAGCGATTGATCCAGCTTAACGTGGCCGCCAAAGAACTTGCGCAGCGCCGTAAAAAATGGCGCCAGCCCAAGCCGCGCTACACGCGCGGACTGCTCGCCAAGTACGTAAAGCTCGTTTCAACGGCCAGCAAAGGCGCGGTAACCGACTGACGGCAGACGCGGCGAACCTAAGGGGCGCATAAGGATGGAATCGATACTGCGTCTGAGTTCGCGCGGGCGGATGCCCGCCCTGCTGCATTTCATCGCCATTCTCGTCCTGCTGTTGGTATGCCGGTCCGCGCAATCCGCGACGCCGACCGGCGCGGAATTGCCGGGCAATGATCCCGAGAAGGTGGCGTTCGGCGTCTACATTCAGGATATTTACGGTTTCAACTTCGCCGACGGCAGCTTCCGCATTGCGGGCTACATGTGGTGGAAGTTTCGCAGCATCGAACTCAACCCGCTGGAAAGCGCCGGCATCATCAATGCGCGCGACGTGCGCCTCATTCAGCCCGTGCGCCGGACCATGCCCGACGGCCGGCATTATGTCGGCGCCTCGTTTTTTGCGACCATCAACCAGCGCCTCGATGCCGCCGCCTATCCGTTCGATTCGCATCGGCTGATATTCACGCTCGAGCACTGGTTCGCGGCCAAAGAATTGCAGCTCGTCGCCGATCCGGGCGAGAGCACGCTCAGCAACGAGTTATTCTCACCCGGTTGGCGCATTTCCGATCTCGCCGTGACTGTCGGCGATTACACTTACCCGACTAAATTCGGCTCCGTCGCGGCGGGCGACCAGACATATTCGCGCGTGCAAATTGCGGTCAGCGCCCACCGCAACAGCACCGGTCTCGTGTTCGACGCGTTCATCGGATTTTTTGTGAGCAGCCTTTTGTGCCTGGGATCGTACTTCGTCAATCCGTCGATGTTCGGGGTGCGCTCGACCCTGATCGCGAGCGCGACCTTCGCTGCCATCAGCAACAAATATCTGATCAATTCGCAGATCGACGCGGCGGTGCGCTCGGCGCTCGCCGACCGCGTGGCGCTCGCGGCATTTCTGATGATCGGCGCGCTGCTGGTCACCTCGGTCATTTGCGAGCGCCTGCTGGAAGCCGGCCAGGTCGCGCGTGCGACCCGTTTCAATCGCCTGGCCTTTATCGGCGTGGCCATCACCTACGCGGTCGGTATCTCGCTTTCGTTTGCATTGGCCCTATATTCGTAACGCCCGTTTTTGCAGAGTTCGGCCCGTGGATGAAACTTATGCGCCCGGCACGCGATAATGCTCGCGAACGGTACGTCGCGTTGGTAAAGTCGTTACTCGCACCACATTAACTTTTCGTCATGCCTTCACTGATCACCGCAGCCTGGGCCGCCTGGGGTGCCGCCAATCTGCCCGCTTCCGGCAAGTTTGCGGCGGACGATCTCGCCGGCGCCATCGTCAAGCTCGGCATCCGCGTCCCCGCGACCGCGCGCACCGCGGAAACGCTGGGCACTGAACGCGAAGGCACCGGCGTGCTGATTGACGACGCCGGACATATCCTGACCATCGGCTATCTTTTGCTCGAGGCGGAATCCATTCTGGTCGTCACCGCCGATGGCCGTGTGCTGCCTGCAACGGTCGCCGGGTTCGACCACGCGACGGGATTTGGACTCGTGCGCGCGACGCAATCACTCGATCACCCGGCGGTTACGCTGGGCGCCGGCAGCCAGGTGCGCGAAATGAACACGGTCACCATCGCCGCGCATGCCGGCGCGGGCGGCTGGTCGAATGCGTGCGTGATCAGCCGGCGCGCGTTCACCGGCTGGTGGGAGTACGCGCTCGACCATGCGATCTTCACCGCGCCCGCGCGCGACCAGCACAGCGGCGCCGCGCTGCTCGACGACGCGGGCGAGCTGATCGGCATCGGCTCGCTGTGGGTCGGTGACGCGAGCAATACGGGCGCCGCATTTCCGGGCAACATGTTCGTGCCCGTTGATCTTCTGCTGCCGGTGCTAAGCGACCTGAAACAGTTTGGCCGGCGGCGCGGCGCGGCGCGGCCGTGGTTGGGGGTGTATACCGAAGAAGTGCGTCAACACGTCGTCGTGACCCAGGTATTGCGCGATGCGCCGGCTGAACGCGGCGGCCTGGCGCGCGGTGACGTGGTTCTTGCAGTCGGCGGCCAGGCGATCGCCAGCCAGGCCGAGTTTTATCAGGCGGTGTGGGCGAGCGGCGCCGCCGGCAGCAAGATCACGCTGCAAATCTGGCGCGCGAAAGTCGTGCGCGAACTGACCGTGCAGTCGATCGACCGCATGGAATATCTGCGGCCATCGCTGCAAAGCTGAACAGAAGCCGTCGCGGCCAGTCCGCGCCGCCACCCATCATCCCGGAACGCCGATGCCCAACCGACTCGCGCACGCAACGAGCCCTTACCTGCAACAGCATGCCGCCAACCCGGTCGACTGGTATCCGTGGGGCGCAGAAGCGCTTGCAGCCGCGCGCGCGCAGGACAAGCCGATGCTGTTGTCGATCGGCTACTCCGCGTGCCACTGGTGTCATGTGATGGCGCACGAATCGTTCGAGGATCCGGCGGTCGCCGCGCTGATGAACGAATTGTTCATCAACATCAAAGTCGATCGCGAAGAGCGCCCGGATCTCGACCAGATATACCAGGCGGCGCATGCACTGTTGACGCGGCGCAACGGCGGCTGGCCGCTCACGATGTTTTTGATGCCCGACCAGACGCCTTTTTTCGGCGGCACGTATTTTCCAAAAACGGCGCGCCATGGCATGCCGGGCTTTATCGACCTGCTGCCGCAAATCGCCGCCGCGTACCGCGACCAGCGCGGCGAAATCGAGCGGCAAAACGTCGCACTGCGCGGCGCCTTCGTGCATACGCTGCCGCCGCCCGCGACGACCGGTGCGCTGTCGGGCATCGCGCTCGACGTCGCGCTGCGCGAGCTGAAGAATATTTTCGACGAGACCCACGGCGGCATCGGCACGGCACCCAAGTTTCCGCACCCCGCGGAGCTCGACTTCTGCCTGCGCCGCGCCGCCGACGTCAACGACGCTTACGCTTTGGGCATGGCGCGACTGACGCTGACCAAAATGGCCGAAGGCGGGATTTACGATCAGCTGGGCGGCGGCTTCTGCCGCTACAGCGTCGATGGCGAGTGGACGATACCCCACTTCGAAAAAATGCTCTACGACAACGGCCCGCTGCTGCGTCTGTACAGCGAATTGTGGCTGGCGGAACCGCAGCCGCTCTACGCCAAAATCGTTGCGGAGACTGCGGCGTGGGTGATGCGAGAAATGCAATCCGTTGAGGGCGGCTATTACTCGTCGCTCGACGCCGACTCCGAGCACGTCGAAGGCAAGTTTTACGTGTGGCTGCCGGACGAGGTCAGACAAATCTTAAGCGCCGACGAATATGCGGTGGCCGCTCCCGCACTGGGGGCTCGACGTGCGGCCCAATTTCGAGCGCGAATTCTGGCATCTGCGCGTAACCAAACCGCTCGGCGTCGTCGCCAAACGCCTGGAACTGCCGGCCGCTCGCGCGCAGGCTTTGCTCGATTCCGCGCGCGCCAAGCTTTTCGCTGCGCGCGAATTGCGCGTGCATCCCGGCCGCGACGAGAAAATTCTCGTGAGCTGGAACGCGCTGATGATCAAAGGCATGGCGCGGGCGGCGCGCGTGTTCGGCGATGCGACGTGGCGCGCGTCGGCGCGCCAGGCCGCCGAATTCATCCGCGCAACATTGTGGCGCGACGGCCGCCTGCTCGCGACGTACAAAGACGGCACCGCGCATCTAAACGCCTATCTCGACGATTACGCGTTTTTGCTCGACGCGTTGATCGAGCTCATGCAGCACGATTTTCGCGCGGCTGATCTCGAGTGGGCGCGCGCGCTCGCGGACGTGCTGCTCGACCAGTTCGAAGACCGCGAGCACGGCGGATTCTTTTTCGTCAGCCACGATCACGAGCAGTTGCTGTATCGCGCCAAGAGCGGCCGCGACCACGCGACGCCATCCGGCAACGGCATTGCGGCGCTTGCGCTGAACCGGCTCGGGCATCTCGCCGGCGAGCCGCGCTATAGCGAAGCCGCGGCGCGCACGCTGCGTGCATTTAAAACCCTGCTGGAACAGGAACCGATCGCGCACACCAGCCTGTGCGCGGCGCTCGAGGAAGAGCTCGCGCCGCCTGCCGTCGTGATCCTGCGCGGCGACGAGGCTGGCGCGTGGCAACGCGAGTTAAACGGCCGCTACCTGCCGCACGTTCTGACGCTGGCGATTCCCGTCAGGCGAGCCGGATTTGCCCGCGACGCTCGTCAAGCCCGCCGGCGCGACGGTCAACGCTTGGGTATGCCGGGGCGTTACGTGTTTACCACCGATTACCGACCGCGCGGAACTGCTATCCGTCCTCACTGCATCCACGCTATCCGCTGGTAATAGCGTTGGATGAAGCGGGCCGGATTTGCTATGATGCCGGCGGTTTTTTGTATGCACCTCAAAGGAGACATGATGAAATCGTTTGTGCTTGGCACCCTGGGCGTTATCAGCCTGGTCGCGGCCGGCAGCATTTTCGCCGCCACCGCTGAAGAAACCTACAAGAACGCCTGCGCCGCCTGCCACGACGCCGGCGTCGCGAACGCCCCTAAGCTCGGCGACAAAGCCGCGTGGGCGCCGCGCGTAAAACAAGGCAAGGAAGCGCTGTACAAAGTCTCCTTGGAGGGCAAGCCCGGCACGGCGATGATCGCCAAAGGCGGGTTCGCCAATCTGGCGGACGCCGACGTGAAAGCGGTCGTTGACCTCATGATGGCCAAAGCCAAGTAACGACTCTGGCTGCCGGAACAAGGGCGCGCCTCGCGGCGGCGCCCTTTTTTTCGGTTACCGGGTGCAGCGCGCAAATTGACAAGGCTTAAGCGCCTACGGATAATCAATTGTCGCGTTACAACAACTATTTATGCTTACGGGAGACCTCATGAATCGCCTTCAGTCCTTTGCCACCGGAATGTTGTTCGCCAGTGCGTTGCTGATGCAGGGTTGCAGCAAGGAAGAGCCGCCGAAGCCGGCGCCGAAAGCTGAAGCGCCGCCGGCCGAAACCATCGTCAAGATCGGCGTCGCGGCACCGCTGACCGGACCGCAGGCGCATATCGGCACCGACATCAAGAACGGCGTGCAACTCGCGGTCGACGACGCCAATGCCGCCGGTCTCACCATCGATGGCAAGAAAATAAAGCTGCAACTCGTCGCGGAAGACGACGAGGCGAATCCGACCAAGGCCGCGACTGTCGCGCAAAAGCTGGTCGACGCCAAAGTAGTCGCGGTCGTCGGCCACTTCAACTCGGGCGCATCGATTCCGGCCTCGAAAGTTTATTCGGACGCGGGCATTCCGCAAATCTCACCGTCGTCGACCAATCCGAAGTACACGCAGCAGGGCTTCAAGACGACGTTCCGCGTCGTCGCCAACGATGACCAGCAGGGGCCGGTCGGCGGCAAATTCGCGCTTGAAAAACTGAAAGCGAAAAACATCGCCGTGATCGACGACGCGACCGCCTATGGCCAGGGGTTGGCCGACACTTTCGAAGCAACGGTCAAGGCCGGCGGCGCGAAAGTCGCCGCGCGCGAGCACACGACGGACAAGGACACCGATTTCAAGGCGATCCTGACCAAGATCAAGGGCAAGAAGCCGGACCTGATATTTTTCGGCGGCATCGATCCGCAAGCCGGCCCCATGGTCAAGCAGATGAGCGAGCTCGGCATCAAGGCCAAATTCATGGGCGGCGACGGCATGCAGACACCCAATTTCATCAAGCTCGCGGGCGATGCATCGGCCGAAGGCACGATGGCGTCGATGCCCGGCCTGCCGAAGGATCAGATGCCGGGTGGCGCCAAGTTCCTCGAGAAATTCAAAGGCAAATTCAATACCGAAGTGGAGCTGTTCGCGCCGATGGGCTACGACGCGGTATTCGTGTTCATCGAAGCGATGAAGCGCGCGAAATCGACCGACCCCGCGAAATTCCTGCCCGAAGTGGCCAAGACCGATTACAAGGGCGTGATCGGGCCGATAGCATTCGACGACAAGGGCGACCTCAAGAATGGCCCGATCACCGTTTACGTGGTGAAAGGCGGCAAATGGGAAACCATGGAAGTCGTGACGCCGGGCGGCGCGCCCGAGGCGAAACCGGCGGATGCGCCGGCGCCCGCGGCGGCAGAACCGGCCAAAGCGGCCGAACCCGCCAAGAAATGATGGCAGGTTGAACTTAACTTCATCGTATGCAAACGGCACCTGCGGGTGCCGTTTTGCTATGGACGCGCGGTAGCCGCATGGACATATTCCTGCAGCAAATCATCAACGGCCTGGTGCTGGGCAGCATCTATGCACTCGTCGCGCTGGGCTACACGATGGTTTACGGCATCCTGGGTCTCATCAATTTCGCGCACGGCGATCTCGTGATGGTCGGTGCGCTGGTCGCATTGACCGTTTTGCAGTCGCTGTTCGGCTCGACCCTGCCGGTGTCGCTGGCGATCACCTGCGCGACGCTCGCGGCGATGCTCGTCTGCATGACGCTGGGGGTGACGATCGAGCGTGTCGCCTACCGGCCGCTGCGCCGCGCGCCGCGGCTCGCGCCGCTGATCACCGCAATCGGCGTGTCGATCCTGCTCCAGTATTCGGCGGCGCTCGTCTGGTCCAAGCAGTACATCTCGCTGCCCGAAATTTTGAGGCCTGCGCAGTTCACGGTGGGCGGCGCGAGCTTCACCGATTTGCAGGCGTTCATTTTTCTGCTCGCGTGCGGCCTGATGGGCGCGCTCCTGTGGTTCATCAAGCGCACGCGGCATCGGCAAAGCGATGCGCGCGACTGAACAAAATCCGAGCGTAGCGGGCCTCATGGGCATCGACATCAACCGCATCGTGGCGTTCACCTTCCTGCTGGGCTCGGCGCTGGGCGCCGTCGCCGGCGTCATGGTCGTGCTCTACTATGGGCTAGGCCACTACTACATGGGCTTCATGCTGGGCCTGAAAGCGTTTACGGCGGCGGTGCTGGGCGGCATCGGCAAGGTGCACGGCGCGATGTTGGGCGGCCTCCTGCTCGGACTGATCGAGAGTCTCGCGTCCGGCTACATCGGCGATCTGACCGGCGGCGTGCTCGGCAGCAATTACCGCGATGTGTTTGCGTTCCTCGTGCTGGTGGTCGTGCTGGTGTTCCGGCCGTCGGGATTGGTCGGCGAATCCGCGAGCGAAAAGGCGTGAGGCGAAATGCTTAATTCAGCCGGCGGACACTGGACACGATTCCGGCACGATCGCCGAACGCTGTGGGCCGCCTATGCCTTGATCGCATTTGCGCTCGTCGCGCTGCCGTTTGTAGTGGATGCGACACTCGGCCGCACGTGGGTGCGCATCATCGACGTGGCGCTGCTCTTCACCATGCTGGCGCTCGGGCTCAATATCGTGGTCGGTTACGCGGGGTTGCTCGACCTGGGTTACGTCGCGTTCTTCGCGGTCGGTGCGTATTGCTACGCGCTGCTCGCCTCGCCGCAGCACGCGCATACACGCGCCGCTGCTCGTGCTGCTGCCGCTCGGCGCTTTGGTCGCTGCCGGTTTCGGCGTTCTGCTCGGCGCGCCGACGCTCAAGTTGCGCGGCGATTACCTCGCGATCGTCACGCTGGGGTTCGGCGAAATCATCCGCATATTCCTGAACAATCTGAACCGCCCGTACAATCTGACCAACGGGCCGCAGGGCATCACGCTGGTCGATCCGCTGCATATCGGCGACTTCGCGCTGAGCAAGACGTATACGCTCGGCGGACTCACGTTCGCGCCGGTCCACAATTACTATTTCGTGTTTCTCGCGTGTGCCGTGCTGATCATGCTGGTCTCGGTGCGGCTCGAGGATTCGCGCATCGGCCGCGCGTGGATCGCGATCCGCGAGGACGAAACCGCGGCGCGTGCGATGGGCATCAATACCCGCAACATCAAATTGCTCGCGTTCGCGATGGGCGCCACTTTCGGCGGAATCTCCGGCGGCCTGTTCGCCGCGTTTCAGGGCTTTATCAGCCCGGAAAGTTTCACCCTGCTCGATTCGATCATGATCCTGTGCATGGTCGTGCTCGGCGGAATGGGCCATGTGCCCGGCGTGGTGCTCGGCGCGATCTTGCTGACGGCGCTACCCGAAGCGCTGCGCTACGTCGGGCCGTTGCAAAGCGACTGGTTCGGCCGCGTATTCATCGACCCGTCCGATTTGCGCATGCTGCTGTTCGGCCTGGCACTCGTGCTCATGATGCTGTTCCGTCCCGCCGGCCTGTGGCCGTCCAAGGTGCGTAAACGCGAACTGTCGACGTGAAAAACCTACTGGAAGCCAGGGCCATTACCAAGCGCTTCGGCGGGCTCGAAGCCTTGACCGACGTCGCGCTGACGATAGCGCGCGGCGAAATCTACGGCCTGATCGGCCCCAACGGCGCGGGTAAGACCACGTTCTTCAACGTGCTCACCGGCTTTTACCACGCCGATGGCGGCGACTTCCTGTTCGACGGCGCACCGCTCAAAGTCACCGCCCCGCATGAAGTGGCCGCGGCAGGCATCGCGCGCACGTTTCAGAACATCCGGCTATTCGGCAACATGACCGCGCTGGAAAATGTGATGGTCGGCCGCCACGTGCGCACCGTGGCGGGCGTGTTCGGCGCGGTGCTGCGCACGCGTCACGCGCGCGACGAAGAGCGGGCCATCCACACCCGCGCGCGCGACCTGCTCGAGTACGTCGGCGTGGGCGCGCGCCAGCACGATCTCGCGAGCAGCCTGCCCTACGGCGATCAGCGCCGCCTGGAAATCGCGCGCGCGCTCGCGACCGACCCTAAGCTGCTCGCGCTCGACGAACCCGCGGCCGGCATGAACGCCACTGAAACCGCGACGCTCAAGCAGTTGCTCGAGCGCATCCGCGCCGACGGCACGACCATCCTCTTGATCGAGCACGACGTGAAGCTCGTGATGGGCTTGTGCGATCGCGTCGCCGTGCTCGATTACGGCCGCAAGATCGCCGAGGGCGCGCCGGCCAGCGTCCAGCGCGATGCCGCTGTCATCGCGGCTTACCTGGGCGGCGCGCTTGTCTAACCGTTGCGACCGCGCGACCGCGCCCGACCGACGGGCATCGCATGCCTGACGCCGGCAAAGTCCAGCCATTGCTCGAAGTCATCGGCCTCAAAGTCGCTTATGGCGGCATTAACGCCGTCAAGGGAATCGACTTTGCGGTTGCCGCCGGCGAGATGGTCACGCTGATCGGCGCCAACGGCGCGGGCAAGACCACTACGTTGAAAGCGCTGACCGGCCTGGTCCACCCCAGCGCGGGCCGCGTCCGCTACAATGGCGCGGATATTACCGCCCTGCCGTCGCATCGCCTGGTCGCGCTCGGCATCGCGCTGGTTCCGGAAGGCCGGGGCGTGTTTCCGCGCCTGACGGTCGAAGAAAACATCGACATGGGCGCTTATTGCCGTGACGACAAACGGGAGATACGGGCCGATCATGAGCATGTGCTTACGCTGTTCCCCCGGCTCGCTGAGCGCCACCAGCAGGCGGCCGGCACGCTGTCGGGCGGCGAACAGCAGATGCTTGCCATCGCGCGCGCGATCATGGGCCGGCCGCGGCTCCTGCTGCTCGATGAACCGAGCATGGGATTGGCGCCCTTGATGGTGCAGAAAATATTCGAAACCATCCGCGCAATCGCCGCGACCGGCGTCACGACGCTGCTCGTCGAGCAAAATGCCAAGCTCGCGCTCGAGCTGTGCGATCGCGGCTATGTGATGGAAAGCGGCGAGATCACGTTGACCGACCGCGCGCCGGCGCTGCTTGCCAATCCGCGGGTGCGGCGTGCGTATCTGGGGGAGTAAGCGAGCTTATGAATAAATCCGAAGCTCTGCACACCGCGCTGCTCTGCGTCGGCGCGGCGGCGCTCGCCGGAGCGCTGGCATTTCTATACAACAAGACCCAGGCAGTCGACTTAAGTCAGCAAAATGAGATTCTGGGCTATTTGCGCGAGTTGCGAGACATCGACAGCCGCTGGGACGTGGACGTCATGCGCGCGCGCGCCGATTTCGCGGCGGCAGAACTGCCCGCCCCGAACCGCGCGGCGAGTGCCGCCAAAGCGCTCGATAACCTGACCGCCGCTTCGCAACGCACGCCGAGCAACGCGCTGAGCGCGGCGCTGCCCGAGCTGCGCGCCGCCGTCGAGCAAAAAGCCCGGCTCGTCGAGCAATTCAAGGCGGAAAATTCCGCCGCGCAATCAGCCGTGCGCGACATACTCAAAGGTACGGCCGAAGTCGGCTCGGCGGCGGCGACCTTGAAGCCGCATCCGCCCGCGCTCGATTCCGCGTTGGCGACGTTGTCAGCCGTGGCCCCGCTGTATTACTGGCTCGCACAGGACAGCCAGCGGGCGAACCTCGAAGCGGCCGCCGCCGCGCTAAAAGCAGTGCCTGACGCCCTCCGCGAGCACGCCGCCAAGCTCGACGGCGCCGTGCAAACGCTGCTCAAAGCCAAGCCGGCCGAACAAGCCATTTTCCCGAAACTGATGCTGCTGACATCCGGTCCGCGGCTCGAAAACCTCACCTTTTCGGTCAATCGGGAAGTCGAAGCTGAACTCGCCGAGAAGGAGCGCTACCGCGTCTACCTGATCGCTTACGCCGGCGCGCTGCTCGTGCTGCTGGCCTACTTCGGCGGCAACCTCAAAGCCGCGAACCTTGACCTGGAACGCCGCGTCCAGTTGCGCACGCGCGAATTGTCCGAAGCACTCCAGCATCTGAAAGACTCCGAGGCCCAGCTGATTCAGTCGGAAAAAATGTCGTCGCTCGGCCAGATGGTCGCCGGCGTGGCGCATGAGATCAACACGCCGCTTGCCTATGTGAAAAACAGTCTCGGTACGGTCGCCGACAAACTGCCTACGCTCACCGACACGCTCTTGAACTGCGAAAAGCTGCTGGCCCTGCTACAGGCCGGCAATGACGCGGCCGGGCTCTCGCGGCAATTCGCGGTGGTGTCCACGCAACTTGGGCAGTTAAAGCAGCAAGGCGTGCTCAACGAGTTGAGCGGCCTGGTCAACGATGGCCTTTACGGCACCGGCCAGATGGCCGAAATCGTCGGCAACCTCAAGGACTTCAGCCGGCTCGATCGCAGCAAGGTCACGAGCTTCAACTTGAACGACGGCCTGCAAAGCACGCTCCTGCTCGCCAAGCACCTGCTGAAATCGGTGACGGTCAACAAGGCGTTGGGCGACATTTCGCCTATCGTGTGCTCGCCGTCGCAAATCAATCAGGTGTTTTTGAATCTGATCACCAACGCCGCGCAGGCGATGGGCGAGCGGCCGGGCAAGATCATGCTGACGACCCGCGACGACGGCGACGGCGTCAGGGTCGAAGTCGAGGACGACGGCGACGGCATTCCGCCGGACGTGCTGCCGAAAATCTTCGATCCGTTTTTCTCGACCAAGGAAATCGGCAAGGGTACCGGTCTGGGCTTGTCGATCTCGTACAAAATCGTGCAGCAGCACGGCGGGCGCATCGACGTCGACTCCGAAATCGGTCGCGGCACCCTGTTCACCGTCTGGCTGCCGTTCAAGCCGCCGGCCGACGCGAGCCTCGCCGCCTGACCGATCGCCATGGCCGCACCGCAAAAAATAGGCAAGTACGACATCCAGGACGTCCTCGGCAAGGGCGGCATGGGCAGCGTTTATCGCGGGTTCGATCCCGCGATTTCGCGCGCGGTAGCCATCAAGGCCATTTCCAAGGGTATGGTCGGCGAGGAAGACTTAAAGCACATCATGCAGCGCTTCCGCCACGAAGCCCAGGCGGTCGGCCGGCTCGTACATCCGCGCATTGTGCAGATTTACGACTTCGGCGAGGACGAAAACGTCGCTTACATCGTGATGGAGCTGGTCAACGGCAAAACGCTCGCCCAGCATCTGCAGCAGGAACTCGTCTATGAAATGCGCGAGGTCGCTGAAATCATCCATCAGCTGCTCGACGGACTGGCCCACGCGCACGCTGCCGGCGTGATCCATCGCGACGTCAAGCCGTCCAACATTCTGATCAATAACGACGGCCGCATCAAGATCAGCGATTTCGGCATCGCGCGCATCGAGTCCTCGCAATTGACGCAAGTCGGCGACGTGCTCGGCACGCCGCATTACATGGCGCCCGAGCAATTCATGGGTGCGGACATCGGTCTTCAGGCCGACCTGTATTCGGTCGGGGTAATCGCGTACGAATTGCTCGCCGGCCGCAAGCCGTTCATCGGCAATTCCGCGAAAGTCATGCATCAGGTGATGAACCAGGTGCCCGTCAACCCGTCCACCCTGAACTCGAAATTGTCGCCGCTGCTCGACCGTGTGCTGCAGAAGGCGCTGTCCAAGAAACGCGAAGACCGGTTCCAGAACGCGCGCGAATTCGCCGACGCCTTCCAGGCGGCGATCGATGCTTCGCTTGCCGTAAATGGCGCGGCACCCGCCGCGGCGGCGCCCGACGCCGCCGCGCTCTTGCAAGCCGCGCGCCTGCTGACCACCGCCGCACCGGCCGCCGCCACGACGGGCGAGCGCGACGTCTCGATGTTTCTAACCGGTGACAGCGCGATCAGTCTCGACACCGGCGTCAAACAGGCGCGCCTGCTGCTGGTCGACGACGAGGAACGCATTCTGAGTGCGTTGAAATCGCTGTTTCGTCAGCGCTACCACGTGTTCACCACAACCGACGGCAACAAGGCGCTCGATTTCATGGGCAAGTATCACGTGCATGTGATCATCAGCGATCAGCGCATGCCGATCATGCCGGGCGTCGAGCTGCTGCGAAGGTCGCAGGGCATTTCACCGACGAGCGTGCGTATTCTGCTCACCGGCTATTCCGATCTCGCCTCCATCGTCGGCTCGATCAACGACGGCGAGGTCTACCGCTTCATCAGCAAACCGTGGGACAACACCGATCTGCAGACCATCGTCGCGGAGGCAGCGACCATCGGCCTGCAGCTCGCCGATACCAAGACGCCTGCGGCCGCGTTGCCGAAAAAAATGGATGCCGGCGTGCTCGTGATCGATCGCGACGAGGAGATTTATCGCGTAGCGCGCGAACTGCTCGGCGGTTTATGTCCGGTCGTGTACGCCGCCGATGCGGATGCCGCGGTTGCAGTCATGCAGGCGCAGGAAATCGCGGTCGTGATCACGGACGTCGAAGCCGGTCAGGGCCAGCTAACCGACATGCTGAAACTGCTGAAGCGTGAAAATCCGCAAATCCTGACCATCGTCGCCACCTCGGCGTCGGACGCGGAGCTCGTGATCGAGCTCATCAACGAAGCGCAGATTTTCCGCTTCCTGAACCGGCCGGTGAACGTAAAGCTGTTGAAGGGGCACTTAAACGCCGCCTTGCAGCGCTACCTGACTTACAAACAAGCGCCTGATCTCGTCAAAGCCCATACCGTGCAGCCGGCGATCGCCGCGCCGAACTCCTCATTCGGCCAGCGCATTCGCGACGGCATTAAGGCATTGCGCGGACGCTGGTTCGGCGCCAACTAACAGCGCTCGCAAAGCGGGCCTCGTTGACCGCCCGATAAAAGCGCGCGCAGAGCATCGAAACGGACGCCGCCGCTCAGAGCCAGTTCTTGCCGATGAGAAACTCGCTCAACAGCGCGGCTTCCGCGCTGCCGGGCGCGGGATGCCAGTCGTAGCGCCATTTTACGACCGGCGGCAACGACATCAGGATCGATTCGGTGCGCCCGCCCGATTGCAGGCCGAACAAGGTGCCGCGGTCCCACACCAGATTGAATTCGACGTAACGGCCGCGCCGATACGCCTGCCAGTCGCGTTCGTGCTCGCCATAAGCGACCGCTTTGCGACGCTCGAGCAGCGGTACGTAGGCGTCGAGAAAATGGTCGCCGACGCTTTGCTGCAGCTTGAAGCAGGTTGCAAAGTCGGGCGTGTTCAGGTCGTCGAAGAAGATCCCGCCGATGCCGCGCGGTTCGGCCCGGTGCTTGAGAAAAAAATACTCGTCGCACCATTTTTTGTAACGCGCATAGACGTCTGCGCCAAACGGCGCGAGCGCGTCGCGGCAGGCGCCATGAAAGTGGATCGCATCGTCGGCGTAGCCGTAGTAAGGCGTGAGATCCATGCCACCGCCGAACCACCACACCGGCGCCGCGGCGCCCGTTGCATGCGCGACGAAAAACCGCACGTTCATGTGCACGGTCGGCGCGTACGGGTTGCGCGGGTGCAAAACGAGCGACACGCCGAGTGCGTCCCAGGCGCGACCGGCGAGCTCGGGGCGCGCTGCCGTGGCCGACGGCGGCAGAGTCTTGCCCGTGACGTGCGAGAAATTGACGCCGCCGCGCTCGAATACGCCGCCCTCCTCGATTACGCGGCTGACACCGCCACCACCTTCGGGTCGCTGCCAGGTATCGGCGCGAAATGGCTGGCCGTCGATCGCCGCGAGCGCATCGGCGATGCGCTCCTGCAGGCCAGTCAAATACTGCCTGACTGCCGCTAAGTCGACGGACGACGGGACGGCGCTCAAGTCAGTTCGCGCTCTTCTTGAGACCCAACGACTGAATGACCACCGCAAGCTCGCTGTCTTCTTTCGCGATCAGACGGCCGAATTCGGCACCCGGCAGAAAAGCCGGCGCCACCGACAGGTTGTCACACGCTTTGACGAATTCGGGGCCCGCGACGGTCTTGCGTATCGCGTCTTCGAGCTTTGCAATGGCCGCGGCGGGCGTGCCTTTGGGCACCGCGATCCCGCGCCACGCGTCGGCCGCGACGTTGACACCCTGCTCGGCCGCGGTCGGCACGTCGGCAAATGCCGGGTCGCGCCGCGCCGACAGGGCCGCGACGACGCGCACGTTGCCGTTGCGCACCAGCGCGGCGAGCGCGCCGGGCAATTGCATGACGGTATTCACGTGCCCGCCGAGCAGGCTGGGCACGACCTGCGCGGCGCCGAAGGGCACGTCGGTCACCTCGACTCCGGCTGCCTTGAACAGCATGACGGCAGAGAAATGCGTATGGCTGCCGGCGCCGGAGTTGCCCACGGTCAATTTGCCCGGATTGCTTTTGGCATAGGCGACAAGGTCGCGCAGATCCTTCCACGGCGCATCGCTTTTGACGACCAGCAGCGGCGTCTCGATCAGCACGCGCGCCACCGGCGTGAACGCGCGGTAATCGAACGCCATCATGCCCATATGAAAAGTCGTGGAGATCGAATTCGAGTTCCACACCAGGTGATGGCCGGCAGCACTTTGCGCCGCCACGTACTTGTAGCCGATCGCGCCGCCAGCGCCGGGCCGGTTGACCACCAGCACGTTGGTGTTGAGCTGCTTCGACATGCCGTCGGCGAGCACGCGCGCGGTTACGTCGGCGGAGGTGCCGGCCGGAAACAACACCGTCAATTCGATCGGCTTGCCGCCGGGGAAGGTTTCCTGCGCGGGCGCGACAGGCGCAGCCGCCGCCAGCGCGAGCGCGGCCGCCAGCCGCGCATAGAGCGAACGACCCGCGTAGCCGCGCATGCTTACTGGTGGACTTTGACGACTACTTTGATCGCGTCGTCGATGCGCTCGCGCGCGTACTTGATCGCGGTCGGCACGTCCGCGAGCGGGAACGTATGCGTATGAATGAGCTTCGCGTCGAAACGCTTCTGCGCCATGAACGCGGCCGCGCGATGGGTCGCGCTTTTGCCTTCGCCGCGAATGCCGAACAGATAAATGTTGTTGCGCACGAGGTACGCGACGTCGACGAGCGCCGGCTCGTGCGGAAACGCGGCAAGGCAGATGCGGCCGCCGCGGTTCAGCATGCGCGCGGCTTCGTTGACCGCGGTGGGCGCGCCCGAGCATTCGAGCACGTAGTGCGCGCCCTTGCCATGCGTGATGCGCTTGACGGCCTCGACTGCATCTTCGTTGCGCACGTTGATCACGTGGTCCGCGCCGAGTTTCCGGCCGATCTCCAGCCGGTTGTCGCGCGTGCCCGTCAGGATCACCGGTTGCGCACCGAGCGCTTTCGCGACGCCGACACCCATCAGCCCGATCGGCCCCGGGCCCATGACGACCACCGTCTGGCCGGCGATCAAGCCGCCCATCACGTCGAGGCCGTACATAGCCGTGCCGGCGGTAACCACGAGGGTGGCCTCCTCGTCGCTCATATCGTCGGGCACGTGCACCATGGTATTGATGTTGTTGATCGCGAACTGCGCGAACCCGCCGTCGGTGGTGAAACCATTGGCGCGGTGGCCCTTGTTGCGGTCGCCGTAGTTCATGCCGTAATTCGTGCACGCGGTGTACATGCCCTCGCGGCAACGCTCGCAGCGCCCGCAGCCAGCGTGGATTTCCACCGTCACGCGATCGCCGATGTCGAACTCGTCCACACCGGGGCCGAGCTTGACGACGGTGCCCATGTATTCGTGGCCGGGCGTGAAATTCTTGTTGAACGGAGCGCCGCCCTGGATCAGCGCGGGCGGCCCGCTGTGGATGATTTCGAGATCGGTCGCGCACACCGCGATCGCATCGATGCGCACGAGCACTTCGGCAGCGCCGGGCTGCGGCACGGGCTTATCGACGAGCTTCAATTCATCGGGGTTGCCGAGCACCCATGCTTTCATGCTGGCGGGGACGGTAAGAGTTTTGGCCGGGCTCGCGTTTGCCATCAATTTCTCCTCTCGCGTTGCGCATCGTCGGCGCACGGTTGAATCGGTGGACCGCGCCTCGCGCAGCGGAAAATTATTCTAGCACGCGCTCCCGGGATGCCTGGCGCGCGGCTCAGCGCCGCTGATTGTGCGTCGCGCGATGGCCGATGTCGCGGCGCATCTGCATGCCGTCAAAGCGTATGGACCCGGCTATTTCATACGCGCGGCGTTGCGCCGTCTTCACGTTGTGGCCGAGTGCCGCGACGCACAACACGCGACCGCCGGTCGCAACGACCCGTTCGCCGTCGAGCGCGGTGCCGGAATGAAACACGTGGTAATCATCACCTGCGGGCGGCAAGCCGGTGATCGCATCGCCTTTGCGCGGCGCGTCGGGATAGCCGTGCGCGGCGAGCACTACACCCAGCGCCGCGCGCGGATCCCATTCGGCTTCGGCCTGATCGAGCGTGCCCGCGAGCGCGTGGTCGAGCAGCGTCAGCAGATCACTCTTGAGGCGCAGGATGATCGGCTGCGTTTCCGGGTCGCCCAGCCGGCAGTTGAATTCGACCACGTTTACCTGTCCCGCCTTGTCGATCATCAGCCCCGCATACAGGAAGCCGACAAACGGCACGCCATCCTGCTCCATGCCGGCGATCGCCGGCTTGATGACTTCGCGCATGACTTTCGCGTGCACGCTGGGCGTCACCACCCGCGCCGGCGAATAAGCGCCCATGCCGCCGGTATTGGGCCCGATGTCGCCGTCTTTGAGCCGCTTGTGGTCCTGGCTCGTCGCGAGCGCCAGCGCGTGCCGGCCGTCAACCATCACGATGAAGCTCGCCTCCTCGCCCTCGAGAAAATCCTCGATGACCACGCGGCTGCCGGCAGCCCCCATCTTGTTGTCGGTTAACATCATGTCGATCGCGTCGTGCGCTTCCTTCAAACTCGCGGCGACGACGACGCCTTTGCCGGCGGCGAGCCCGTCGGCCTTGATCACGATCGGGGCACCGCGCCCGTCGACGTATGCATGTGCGGCCTGCGCGTCGGTAAACGTCTGGTACGCGGCAGTCGGTATACGATATCGCTGCATGAACGACTTGGCGAAATCCTTGGAGCTTTCGAGTTGCGCCGCGCGCTGCGTGGGGCCGAAGATTTTAAGTCCCGCCGCCTGAAACGAATCGACCACGCCCGCCGCCAGCGGCGCTTCGGGGCCGACCACGGTCAGCGCGATCTGCTCCTGCTGCGCAAAGGCGACGAGCGCTGCGTGGTCGGTGATGTCGACATTCTTGACGCCGTCCTCGCGCGCGGTGCCTGCGTTGCCGGGGGCGACGTAAACCTTGGAGACGCGCGGCGAGCGCGCGAGCTTCCACGCGAGCGCATGCTCGCGGCCGCCGCCCCCGATGACCAGCACTTTCATGGCAGAGCGCATTCCTTGGCACGCCGTCAGTGCCGGAAATGGCGATGGCCGGTAAACACCATCGCAATGCCGCGCTCGTCCGCCGCCGCGATCACTTCTTCGTCGCGCAGGCTGCCGCCCGGCTGGATCACGGCGATGGCGCCCGCCTCGGCGACGACATCGAGGCCATCGCGAAACGGAAAGAACGCATCCGACGCCACGACCGAGCCGGCAAGCGCCAGGCCGGCGTTCTGCGCCTTGATCGCGGCGATGCGGGCCGAATCGATGCGGCTCATCTGGCCGGCACCCACGCCCAGCGTGCGGCCGTTGCCGCAAAACACGATCGCATTGGATTTCACGAACTTGGCCACGCGCCACGCAAACAGGAGGTCGTCCGTTTGCTGCGGCGTCGGCTTCACTTTCGTCACGATTTTGAGGTCGGCCGCGCTAACGCTGAAATGGTCGGCGGTTTGCACGAGCAGGCCGCCGCCGACGCGTTTCATCTCGTATGCGTTGGCGCCCGGCGCGAGCGGCACTTCGAGCACGCGCACGTTTTCCTTTTTCGCGAGCACGGCACGCGCGGCAACGTTAACCTGCGGCGCAATCAGCACTTCGACGAACTGCTCGGCGACCGCGGCCGCGGTCGCCGCATCGAGTTCGCGATTGAACGCGATGATGCCGCCGAACGCGGACGTGGGGTCGGTCGCGAACGCCAGGCGATAGGCGGCGAGCGGATCGGCCGCGACGGCGACACCGCACGGATTCGCGTGCTTGACGATCACGCAGGCGGCGTTGTTGCCAACTGAGTCAAACGATTTCACGCACTCCCATGCCGCATCGGCATCGGCGATGTTGTTGTACGAGAGTTCCTTGCCCTGCAGCTGCGCATAGCGCGCGAGGCTGCCCGGCGCCGGATCGAGGTCTTTATAGAAAGCCGCGCTCTGGTGCGGGTTCTCGCCGTAGCGCAGCGCCTGCGTCAATTCGAAATTGAGGTTAAGCCGCCGCGGAAAAGCCGCGCGCGCGCCATCGCTGCCCAACGCGGTCAGGTAGTTGCTGATTGCGCCGTCGTACGCCGCGGTGTGCGAGAACGCCTTTTGCGCGAGCCTGAAGCGGGTGGTCTCGCCGACGGCGCCGCCGGCCGCGCTCATTTCGGCGAGTATCGCGGCGTAGTCCGCCGGATCAGTGACGACCGCGACGTGCGCATGATTCTTGGCCGCGCTGCGCACCATCGCCGGTCCGCCGATATCGATGTTTTCGATCGCGTCCTCGAGCGTGCAATTCGCGCGCGCCACCGTCTGGCTGAATGGATAGAGATTGACGACCACGAGGTCGATCGTGGTGATGCCCGCGCCGCGCAATGCGTCTGCATGTGCGGGCAGGTCGCGCCGTGCGAGGATGCCGCCGTGGATTTTAGGATGCAGGGTCTTGACCCGGCCGTCGAGCATTTCGGGAAAGCCCGTATGGTCGGACACTTCCGTCACGCTGATGCCGCTGTCGCGCAGCAGCTTGGCCGTGCCGCCCGTCGACAGCAGCGCGACGCCGAAACTCGTCAGCCCGCGCGCAAACTCGACCAGTCCGGTCTTGTCGGAAACGCTCAGCAGCGCGGTTTTAATGACGGACATGAGAAGCAGGATTGAGGATTGAGTCGTCAGGATTGAGCAAACTCAATCCTCATTCCTCGGTCCTCGATCCTAGCCCTTGATCCCGTGAGCCTTCATTTTTTTGCGCAGCGTATTGCGGTTGATGCCGAGCACTTGCGCCGCGTGCGACTGATTGCCGCGCAATTTATGCAGCACCGATTCGAGCAGCGGTTTTTCGACACTGTTGATGACCATGTCGTAAACGCCGCGTGCTTTCTCCCCATCCAGATCTTTGAAGTAGCCGTCGATCGCCTTGCGCACGAAGCGGGCCATTTCATTTTCGTTCATCATCATGCCGCGAGTTCCTCAACATAGATAAGCCGCTGGCTGCCGGTTGCCAGCTCCCCAAAAAATTCGTCGACTGCGGCGAGCTGCTCGGCGCAGGTCTGCAACTGATTCATCGCATGGCGGAAGGCGGCTGAGCCGGCGAGCCCCTTCGTGTACCACGAGATGTGCTTGCGTGCCATGCGCACGCCGGTGTAGTCACCGTAAAACGCGTAGAGGTCGTGCAAATGGGCGACCAGCACGCGATGAATTTCCGCGACTTCGGGCGGCGGCAGATGCGCGCCGGTGGCGAGATAGTGGGAAATCTCGCGGAAAATCCACGGCCGGCCCTGTGCCGCGCGGCCGATCATGACCGCGTCAGCACCCGTATAAGCGAGCACGTGCCGGGCTTTCTCCGGGGTGGTGATGTCGCCGTTGGCGACGACCGGTATCCTGACCGCGGATTTGACCGCGGCGATCGTGTCGTATTCGGCGTCGCCGGTGTAGGCGCACGCGCGCGTGCGCCCGTGCACCGCGAGCAGCTGGATGCCGGCGCTTTCGGCGAGCCGCGCGACGGCCACCGCATTGCGATTGCCGCGATCCCAGCCGGTGCGTATCTTCAATGTGACCGGCACGTTCACTGCGCGCACGACGGCCTCGACGATACGCTTGACCAGCGGCTCGTTCTGCAGCAGCGCCGAGCCCGCCATTACGTTGCAGACTTTTTTTGCGGGGCAGCCCATATTGATGTCGATGATTTGCGCGCCCTGGTCGACGTTGTATTGCGCGGCCTCTGCCATCATCGCCGGATCAGCACCCGCGATCTGCACCGAGATCGGATCGACTTCGCCTTCGTGATTCGCGCGGCGGCGCGTTTTTTCACTGCCCCACAACAGCGAATTGCTCGCGACCATTTCCGATACCGCCATGCCCGCGCCCATCTGCTTGCACAACTGGCGAAACGGCCGATCGGTAACGCCGGCCATGGGTGCTACCACCAGATTGTTCTTCAGTTGATAAGGGCCGACGCGCATGGAGAGTGGATTTTTTTTAGCGCTGCAAAAATTCGGGGAAAGGGCGTAATTGTAATCGCGTCGCGATGGCAAGAAAAGCGGCGCGTGCGAAATTTTTTTCAGCCGCGCGCACCGAACATCATGCGCCGGACCAGAAAGTTTTTTGCGGGCGGTATGCCGGACAGCGCGGCGAGTCCCGCGCTGCACAAGCGGTCGAGGATCGGGATGTTGTTCGAAAACAACCGGATCAGTGTGTCCGTGAACAAAATGGTGGCGGTTCGATCGAAACGTCGTTCGCTCAAATAGCTATTAATCGTCGCCGCATCGCCCGGATCGGCGACCGTGCGCACCGCACTCGCGAGTTCCCACGCGTCGCGCAATCCGAGATTGAAACCCTGCCCCGCTACTGGATGCAGGGATTGCGCCGCGTTGCCGACCAGCACGACGCGCGGCGTGAGCGGTCGCCGCGCGAATTTCAGGCGCAGCGGAAACACCTGGCGTGCGCTCGCGCAGCGAAACGTTCCGAGCGACGCGCCGAACGAAGTGTGCAATTTCGCACAGAATGCGGCTTCGTCGAGCGTCGCGAGCTCGCCTGCGCGCGCGGTCGGCACCGTCCACACCAGCGACCAACCGCGCACGGTCGGCAACAACGCGAGCGGGCCTTCGGGGGTGAAGCGTTCGTAAGCGCGATTCTGATGCGGCTCGTCGCTGACCACGTCGCACACCAGCGCGCACTGGTGATAATCGCGTTCTTCGAGCGGCGCGAGCTGCAGGCCATCGCCGCCGTCGGCGAGCGCCACGAGCTGCGCCTCGAAGTCGCGCGTCACGCCGGCGCATTCAATTGAGAGCACCGCACCGTCGGCGCGGCCCGTGAAATCCCGCGCCTGGCAACCGTTCAGCACGGCGACTTCGCTGCCGGCGAGCGCGCCGAGCAGCGCTCGTTGCAGTGCGGCATAGCTGACTACGTAGCCGAGCGCCGGGACCCCTGCCTGCGGCGCAGTTAATTCGACGCGGCCGAAACGCCGTTGCTGCGACACGGTGATGGTGAGTATCGGGGTTACTTGCGGGAGGGCTGACCAGACGCCCAGGCGCTCGAGTATCAGCCGGCTGCCGTAGGACAGCGCAATCACCCGCGCGTCGGCCAGCACCGCGTCCGCTGCGCGTGCTTCCAATAAAGCAATCCGGTGACCGCTTGCGCGCAGCCCCAGCGCCAGCGCGGCGCCGACGGGGCCGCCGCCGGCGATTACGATCGCGTAATGCTCAGCCACGCATCAGCGCTTCGATCGCGGCAACCGTCTTGGGTGCGGCCGCGGTCAACACTTCGTTGCCGGTCGCCGTGACGGCCACGTCGTCCTCGATGCGCACGCCGATATTCGCGAAATGGGCGGGCACCCCGTCGCCGGCTTGTATATAGCAGCCGGGTTCCACCGTGAGCACCATACCGGGCTCGAGCTTGCGCCAGGCGCCGTGATCTTTGTATTCGCCCGCGTCGTGCACGTCGAGACCCAGCCAGTGGCCGGTGCGGTGCATATAGTATTTGCGGTAGTCGCCGTTTTCGATCACCTGGTCGACGCTGCCCTGACACAGGCCGAAGTCGATGAAGCCCTGGGCCAGCACCCGCACGGCCGCATCATGCGGTGCGTTCCAAGCGGCGCCCGGCGCGACCGTCGCCAGCGCCGCCGCCTGGGCGGCGAGCACCAGCTCGTACACGTCGCGCTGCGGGGCGCTGAATTGGCCGCTCACGGGAAACGTGCGCGTGATGTCGGACGCGTAGCCATCGAGCTCGCAGCCGGCATCGATCAGCAACAGGTCGCCGGCCTTCAGCACCGCGTCGTTCTGCACGTAATGCAGCACGCACGCATTCGCGCCGCCGGCCACGATCGACGTGTAAGCGGGCGCTTGCGCACCGCCGCGCCGGAATTCATGCAGCAACTCGGCTTCGATTTCGAATTCCGCGCGCCCCGGCGCCGTCGCCCGCATCGCGCGTTGGTGCGCGGCCGTCGAAATCCGCGCAGCTTCGCGCATCGTCGCGAGCTCATGGCCATCCTTGATGAGGCGCATTTCGTCGAGCAGCGTGCGCACGTCGGTAATCGCGGCCGGCGCGGCCACGCCGCTGCGCACTTGCGCGCGCACCTGGTTCAACCAGCCCAATACCCGCGCGTCCCACGCTTCGTCGCTACCCAAATGGCAGCAGAACTGCGGCTGATCGGCAAGCAGCGCGGGCATGCGGGCATCGAGTTCGGCGATGCTGTGGCATTCGTCCATCCCGAACACGCTGCAAGCGGCCTCAGGACCGTAACGGAAGCCGTCCCAGATTTCGCGCTCTTTGTCTTTATCGCGGCAAAACAAAATACTGCGCGGCGCAGCGCCGGCGATCACCACCAGCACGGCGGCGGGTTCGATGAAACCGGTCAGGTAATAAAAATAGCTGTCGTAGCGATACGGATAATGCGAATCGCGGTTGCGCGTGCGCTCGGGAGCGGTTGGAATGACCGCAATGCCGTTTTGCATGCGTTGGGCGAGCCGCGCACGCCGCTCGGCGTGGACGCTGATAACCGGCGGCGCGGTGGGAGGTTGTGCCATGCGCAAATTATACGCCGCGCACCCGGCCGCTATCGCTAACGCGCCGCGAGTTCGCGCTCGAGCGCGGCCAATCGCGCGGGCGTGCCGATGTCGCGCCAGCGTCCTGCAAACAGTTCTCCGCTCACGCGCTGCGCGGCGATCTGCTCACGCAATAGCGGTGCGAGTTTGGCGCTGGAACCCGGGACTAGCGCCTGAAACAGCGCCGGCCGGTATGCAGCGATACCGCTAAACGTATGGCGTTCGCCGTCGAGCGCGACGCGGCCGGCGCGCAGCGCAAAGTCGCCACTCGCATGGTGCTCAGGATTGGCGACCAGGATCAAATGGGCGACGCACGTCGAGTCCTGCCATGCGTGCCACGCTGTCGGCCAGACCTCGATAATCAAAATCGCTGAACACATCGGCGTTCACGACAGCGAACGGTGCGTCACCCAGGAGATGCAGTGCGTTGGCGATGCCGCCTGCGGTTTCGAGTGCTTGAGTTTCCGCCGAATAGATGATGTTGGCGCCGAATTGCCGGCCGCTGCCAAGCGCGGCTTCGATCAGCGCGCCCAGATGCGCATGGTTGATGACGATGTCGGCGAAACCGGCCGCGACGAGCTTTTCGACGTGCCACGCAATCAGGGGCTTGCCACCCACGGCAAGCAGCGCCTTGGGCAGATTATCGGTCAGCGGCCGCATGCGTTCGCCACGGCCGGCGGCGAGGATCATGGCTTTCATGCGCGGTCTGGGCGTTCAGCGCAGCGTTGAACTATGACTCTCGGCGCTGCGGTGGCACGCAACGCGGTCAAAATGTGTAACCGGCGCGCGGGGCCGGCCGATTTTCGATTTCATCGAGCAGCGTAAGCAGCGGGCGCAGCGCCGCGTAGCGCCCCGCCACCGCGCGCACATATCCGATGAAGCGCGGCGTGTCTTCGAGATAGCTGCTTTTCCCGTCGCGGTAGTTCAGGCGCGCGAAAATGCCGAGCACCTTGAGATGGCGCTGCAGTCCCATCCACTCGAAGTCCCGATAGAATTCGGCGAAATCCGCGGCGACCGGCAGGCCGGCGCGCTTGGCTTTCTCCCAGTAGCGCACGGTCCAGTCGAGCACGCGCTCTTCGTCCCAGCTGATGAATGCGTCTTTAAACAGCGATGCGAGATCGTACGTGACGGGCCCGTAGACGGCGTCCTGAAAGTCGAGCACGCCCGGATTGGGCGAAGCGACCATCAGGTTGCGCGGCATGAAGTCGCGATGCACGTAAACCGCCGGTTGCGCCAGATTGTTTTCGAGTATCAGCTTGAATGCGGAGTCGAGCGCCGCGCTCTGCGCGGCATTGAGTGTCAGTGCGCGATGCCGGCCGACATACCAATCGGGAAACAACATGAGTTCGCGCGTCAGCAGCGCTCGATCGTACGGCGGCAGCACGCCGGGTTTGCTCGCGAGCTGCCAGCGCAGCAGCGCGTCGATCGCGTCGCGAAACAACGCGTCCGCGCTGTCGGCATTGAGCGCCTGCAGATAACCCGCGGTGCCCAGATCGGACAGCAGCAAAAATCCGCGCGCGAAATCTTCGGCGATCACCCGCGGCACGTTAAGTCCCGCGTCCGCCATCAAGCCCGCGATCCGTACGAAGGGCCTGCAATCCTCGTGCGCGGGCGGCGCGTCCATCACGATGAAAGACTGGCCCGCGCTGCGCACTCGAAAATAGCGCCGGAAGCTCGCATCGGCGGAAGCGGGTTCGAGTTCAAGCGGCGATAGCGCTCAACCGGCTCTCGACCCAGCACTTGAGCTCACTTTGTCGGTCCACGCCGCGCATTGCCTAATTCGGGAAAGTGTGCGATTTTATCACTCCTCATCCACTATGTTGATAATGCGCAACTTTTGCTCCAGGTCTAGTGTGTTCATGATGCTGTGCGCGTGCGGTTGCGCGACGGCCGCAGACGACACCCCGCTCGGTTTGAAGCCCACCGGCGGCATCCAGCTCAAATTGCAGCCGGCATTTATCCGCATACCACCGACCAATCGCGACGTCGTGCCGCTGTTCGTGGACGCGGACAGCATTCAGGGACATCACGAGCAGGAGATTGAGGCCGAAGGCACCGTACGCCTGCGCAAGCGCGGCAAGGCGGTGTATGCGGACTGGCTGCGTTACGACCAGGCGGCGGCGGAAATCCACGCGCGCGGCAACGTGCGCATCGAGCAACGCGGTGACACGATCGACGGCACCGAGCTCAACTACAATCTCGATACCGAGCGCGGCGCCATGGAGCAGCCCAAATACAGCGTGGAAGTCAGCGCGACCAGGGGCCGCGGCGAGGGCGAGAGGCTGGTGTTCGAAGGCGAAAACAAATACCGCATGCTGCGCGGCAATTACACGACGTGCGAAGTCGGCAACAACGACTGGTTCGTGCGCGCCAAGGACTTCGAGATCGACAAGGAGCGCCAGATCGGCACCGCGCAAAGCGCGAGCGTCGAATTTCTCGGCATGCCCATCCTGTATACGCCGTACATCAGTTTCTCGCTCGATCGTCAGCGCAAATCGGGTTTTCTCGCGCCGACTTTCGGCACCACCGGCAATTCCGGCGCGGAATTCTCGATTCCCTATTACTGGAACATCGCGCCCAACCGCGATGCGACGATCACGCCGCGCGTGATGTCCAAGCGCGGCGTCCAGTTGCTGAACGAATTCCGTTACCTCGAGCCGTTGTATCGCGGCGAACTACGCTACGAAGTTCTGCCGAACGACCGGGTCAGGGGCGGCGATACGCGCACTGCGTTGTCCCTGGTGCACAACCAGGTGTTCAGCAACGGCTGGGCCGGCGCACTGAACCTGCAAAAGGTGTCGGACGACAACTATTTCACCGACTTGTCGACGCAGATTACCGCGACCTCGCAGGTCCTGCTGCCGCGCACGGCAGTGCTCGCGAAAGGTGGCACGCTGGGCAGCGACGGCAACTGGGGATTGTCGACGAGCCTGCAGCGCTGGCAAACACTGCAAAGCGATCCCTTAAATCCGGTCACGCCGCCGTACAGCACGTCCCAGGTCAACTTGAGCGCGATCAAGCCCATTGCCGGCGTCGCCGATTCGAACTTTACGGGTAACGTCGCGCAGTTCACCCACCCGACGCTGATCAACGGCAACCGCGCTTTCGCCTATCCGACCGTGAGCCTCCCGTTGCAAACGTCATACGCGTATGTCACGCCCAAAGCGGGCATGCACATGACGCACTACAACTTCGACCAGACCAATACGCCGCTGGCTGACCAGAACCGCACGCTGCCGATATTTTCGGTGGACAGCGGCGTTATCTTCGAGCGTGACATGACGTTGTCCGGGCAGCCCCTGCTGCAGACGCTCGAGCCCAAACTATTCTATGTGTACATTCCGACCCGCAACCAGAACCAGCTGCCGGTATTCGATTCGGCGCTGCAAAACACGAACTTCGCGACGCTGTACACCGAAAACCAGTTCAGCGGCAACGACCGCATCAACGACGCCAACCAGATTACGACGGGCATTACATCGCGGCTCTTGCAGACCAACGGCGTCGAGCGCGTGCGCGTCGGCCTCGCGCAACGGTTCTACTTCAAGAGCCAGGAAGTGACGTTGCCCGGGGTCACGCCGCGCGGCAGCAATAATTCGGACCTGCTCGCGGCGCTCTCCGGCACCGTCATCCCGCACTGGACCGCCGATTTGGGGTGGCAGTACACGACCGATTTGTCGCAAACCCAACGCCTCAATGCCGGCGTGCACTACGAGCCGCAGCCCGGCAAAGTGGTCAATGTCGCCTACCGCTACACCAACGGCGGGCTCGTCTCGAGCACCGGCACGACGGTTTTTTCGACTGCTGCCAATCCGTCCAACACGTTGCGCCAGACCGATATTTCCGCCCAGTGGCCGCTGTCGCGCCAATTAAGCGCCATCGCACGCATGAATTATTCGATCGCCGACAGCCGGCTCCTGGAAGGGTTGGCGGGGTTCGAATACGACGGCGGCTGCTGGGCGTTTCGCGTCGTCGCCCACAGTTTCGCAACCACGGCGACGACCTCTGTCAATTCCTTTTTCATGCAGCTCGAATTGAACGGAGTTTCCAAAATCGGCTCCAGTCCGCTGGAACTGTTGCGACGTAACATCGCCGGTTACTATCGCGGAACCGCGCAGACCGTTCGCGCCGACGATACCGTCTTTCCGCTGCGCTAAAATTCGGGGCAGGTCATTTATGAGTTTCTCGCAGCTTACAGGCATATCCATGCTGCTGGCCGTGCTCGCGTGCACGAGCGGGCAGGCGGCCGCGCAAGCGCCGGGCAAGCGCATCATACTGCTCGACCGCATCGTTGCGGTCGTGAACGAAGACGTGATTACGCGGCGCGATCTTGACGACCGCATGCGGGTCGTTTCGGTCCAGCTGCGCGAGCAGGGCACGCCGGCGCCGCCGACCGACGTGCTCGAAAAGCAGGTGCTCGATCGCATGATCTATACAAGAGTGCAGCTGCAGTTCGCCAAGGAAACCGGCCTGCGCGTCGATGACGGCCAGCTGGACAGCGCGATCGCGCGAATCGCGGAAAACAACAAGATCACGCCGGCGAAGCTGCGCGAGACGCTCGAAAAGGACGGCGTGAGCTTTGCCAAGTTCCGCGAAGACATCCGCGACGAAATCGTGATGTCGCGGCTGCGCGAGCGCGAAGTCGACAACAAGATAACGGTGGCCGAAAGCGAGATCGACAACCTGCTCAACGCGCTCAAATCGCAGGACGGCAAGAGCGAGGAATTCGATCTGTCGCACATCCTGGTCCGCGTGCCCGAGCAGGCGAGCCCCGAGCAGTTGCGCGACCGTCGCGCGCGCGCCGAGCAAGCGCTCGCGCAAATCAAGGGCGGCACCGATTTCCGGCAGGTCGCCGCCAGTTTCTCCGATGCGCCCGACGCCGTGCAGGGCGGCGCCATGGGTTGGCGCGAGCTCGCGCGGCTGCCGAGCATTTTTGCCGAGACCGTCAAATCAATGAGCCCGGGCGAAGTGAGCGCTATCTTGCGCAGCCCCAACGGAATGCACATCGTGCGCCTGAACGGCCGCCGCGGCCAGAACGCGCCGGTCATCGTGATCGCAGACGCATCCGCGCCACATCCTGATCAAAACCAGCGAGGTCGTCTCCGAAGGCGACGCACGCGAACGCCTGGTGAAGCTCAAAGAGCGACTCGACAATAAAGCGGATTTTGCGGAATTGGCGCGCCTGCAGTCGGAGGACGGCAGCGCCTCGCGCGGCGGCGACCTGGGCTGGTTGTCGCCGGGCGATACCGTGCCCGAATTCGAAAAGGCGATGGACGCGCTCAAAGTGGGCGAAATCTCCGGCCCCGTTCGTTCGCCGTTCGGCTGGCACATAATCCAGGTCATCGAGCGCCGCAACGAGGACATGTCCAAGCAGCGCGAGCGGCTGCAGGCACGCGCCTCGCTGCGCGAACAGAAAGCCGACGAGGCCTACCAGGAATGGCTGCGCCAGCTGCGCGACAAAGCCTTCGTCGAACTCCGGCTTGAAGAAAAATAATCCGGCGGCGCCGGCGGTGGCGATGCCCGCCGCGCCCAGACACTGACTACTGGAACGCTTATTAATGCCCAGTCAAATCCCGCTTCTCCCGTGATCGCCATCACCGCCGGCGAGCCCGCCGGTATCGGGCCCGACCTGTGCGTGCTGCTCGCGCAGGAGCCGCAGGCCGAAAAACTCGTCGTGATCGCGAACGCCGGCCTGCTCGCGCAACGCGCGCGGCAGTTGGGTTTGGCATGGCATGCGCTGCCAGCGGACGCACCGCGCGGCGACGCCTTCACGCCGGGCGCAATGGCAGTCCTTGACTTGCCGTTGGGGGCCCCGGTGACGCCGGGGCAGCTTGATCCGGCGAATTCCGCCTACGTGCTGCAGACGCTCGAAGCGGCCGCCGACGGCTGCCTGGCCGGGCATTTTTCCGCGATGGTCACCGCACCCGTGCACAAGGGCGTCATTAACGACGCCGGCATCGCGTTCACCGGACACACGGAATTTCTCGCCGCGCGCACCCGGGCTGACCACGTGGTGATGATGCTCGTCGGCGGCGGCTTGCGCGTCGCGCTCGCCACGACGCATCTCGCGGTCAAGGATATCGCGCCGCAGATCACCGCCGCCAGTCTCGAGCAAACGCTGCGCGTACTGCAGCGCGACCTGGACGAGCCGCTTCGGCCTGGCGCAGCCGCGCATCGCGGTCGCGGGCTTGAATCCCCATGCCGGCGAATCCGGCCATCTCGGACGCGAGGAAATCGAGATCATCATCCCGCTCGTCGCACGCCTGCGCGCGCAGGGTATGCAATTGACGGGGCCGCTGCCGGCGGACACGCTGTTCAATCCCGCGCGCCTGCGCGATTTCGATTGCGTCCTCGCGATGTATCACGATCAGGGCTTGCCGGTTTTGAAGTACGCGAGCTTTGGCAGCGGCGTCAACGTGACGCTGGGCCTGCCCATCATCCGCACCTCCGTCGATCACGGCACGGCGCTCGATCTTGCCGGCAGCGGGAACATCGACGTCGGCAGCTTGCGGACCGCGATTGCGCTGGCCGGCGCCCTCGCCCGCGGCCACGCTTAAAGCGCGGCTACCCGGGCGCTGCGTGAAACACCAGGCGCGCAAGCGGTTCGGCCAGAACTTTCTGACCGATGAGTCCGCGATCGCGGCGATCGTTGCCGCGATCAACCCCGCGCCCGGCGAATGCCTGGTCGAAATCGGCCCGGGCCTCGGTGCCCTGACCCGGCCCCTGCTGGCCGCGGCCGGAGAATTGCATGCGATCGAGATCGATCGCGACCTCGCGCAGGCGCTGGCACAGGAATTCGGCGCGCGGCTGAAACTCCACACGGGCGACGTGCTGCAATTTGATTTCGCGGCGCTGGGCGAGCGCCTGCGCGTGATCGGCAATCTGCCCTACAACATTTCGACGCCGCTGCTTTTTCACCTCGCGGACTACGCCGCGCACATCCGCGACATTCACGTCATGCTGCAGAAAGAAGTCGTCGAACGCATGGTCGCAGCACCCGGCGACAGCGATTTCGGCCGGCTCTCCGTCATGCTGCAATACCGTTTCGAGCTGGAAAAACTGCTCGACGTGCCGGCGCTGGCCTTCGATCCGGTGCCCAAAGTCGATTCGGCGGTAATCCGGTTGACGCCGTTGCGCCCGCAACGCTACATAGCGCGCGACGAAACGCAGTTCGCGCGCGTGGTCGCCGCCGCGTTCTCGCAACGCCGCAAGACCGTGCGCAATTCGCTGCGCAAGTTGATCGCGGAGCCGGCGTTCGCTGCTTTGGGTATCAGCCCCGCCGCGCGCGCGCAGGAACTGTCGGTCGCGCAATTCATCGCGCTCGCCGACCACGTGACCGGCCTGCCCGAAAAACCTGTTTGACCGGCGGTTAACAGACAGGGCGGTCAGACGCCCGCGGCGATGCGAAAAGCGCGGCGCGGATTACGCCGGCTTGCGTTGCACGAATTCGATTTTATAGCCGTCGGGATCTTCGACGAATGCGATCACGGTGGTGCCGTGCTTCATCGGCCCGGCTTCGCGCGCGACCTTGCCGCCGCGCTTTTTGACTTCCTCGCACGCCTTATACGCGTCTTCGACCTCGACCGCGAGATGGCCGAAGCCGGTGCCGAGATCGTAGCTCTTCGTATCCCAGTTGTGCGTGAGTTCGACGACCGTATCGCGCGTTTCGTCGCCGTAACCGACGAACACGTTGGTGAAACGCCCGTCCGGATAATCTTTGCGCCGCAGCACGCGCATGCCCAGCACCTGCGTATAGAACGCGATCGCGCGGTCGAGATCGCCGACGCGCAGCATCGTATGCAGAAGTCTCATACCTGCACCATCTCAAAATCCTCTTTGCGCGCACCACACTCCGGACACGTCCAGTTCATCGGCACGTCTTCCCAGCGCGTGCCCGCGGCGATGCCCTCGTCGGGCAGCCCCGCAGCTTCGTCGTAAATGAAGCCGCAGATGAGGCACATGTAGGTTTTAAAAACATTAACGTCCGTGGTGGTCATGGTGGCTTACTAATGAGGTTAAAATGTCATTTTAGCGATATGCCCCGCGTTTGAACAACAAATCCCGCCTATAAGAGCATGGACTCCCCGACGCCTTCCGCACTACCGCCGATCGTGCTCGCGTTCGCGGCGACCGATCCGAGCGGCGGCGCCGGCCTGCAAGCCGACGTGATGACGCTCGCCAGCATGGGTTGTCACCCGTTGTCGGTCGTGACCGCAGTCACCATCCAGGACACGATGGGCGTCGAAGAAGTGATGCCGCTGGACGCCGAGTGGGTTGCCGATCAGGCGCGCTGCGTGCTCGAGGACATGCCGGTGGCGGCGTTCAAGATCGGACTGCTCGGCAGCATCGAGAATATTTCGGCGATTGCGGAAGTGGTTTCGGATTATCCCGAAATTCCGCTGGTGCTCGATCCCGTGCTCGCATCAGGCCGCGGCGACGAACTCGTGACCGACGAAATGATAACCGCCGTGCGCGAACTGCTGATACCGCAGACGACCATCATCACGCCCAACAGCATAGAAGCGCGCCGCTTGGTCCAGGAGGACGGCGAAGACGACTTGGATCTCGCCGAGTGCGCGCGGCGCCTGCTGGCGATGGGTTGCGAATACGTGCTGATCACCGGCACCCACGAAAACACCGCCCAGGTCGTCAACACGCTCTACGGGCAGGATGGCGTCGTGCGCTCCGACAGCTGGGATCGTCTGCCCGGCAGCTACCACGGCTCGGGCTGCACGCTCGCCTCGGCAATCGCCGCGACGATCGCGAACGGCCTTAGCATCAGCGACGCGGTCAAAGACGCCCAGGAATATACGTGGCAAACGCTCAAGTCCGCTTTCAGGCCCGGCATGGGCCAGCACATCCCCGATCGCCTGTTCTGGGCGCGCGAGGATGAACCCACTGATGCTGCCGATTAAAGGCCTCTACGCGGTCACGCCCGACGTGGCCGACACCGCGCTGCTGCTGGCCAAAGTCGAACCGGTGCTCGCCGCCGGTGCGCGCCTGCTGCAATATCGGAACAAGAGCGCCGACGCGGCCAGGCGCGGCGAGCAGGCCCGCGCGCTGCGCGCAGTGTGCCGGCGCCACGCGGCCACGCTTATCATCAATGACGATGTAACGCTGGCGCGCGCGATCGACGCGGATGGTGTGCATGTGGGCGCCGACGATCCCGCACTCGCGATTGCCCGCGAACAACTTGGCAGCCGAAAAAATTATCGGGGTGTCCTGCTACGACGATCTGCAGCGCGCGCGCGCGGCCGCCACGCAAGGCGCCGACTACGTTGCATTCGGCAGCTTCTTCGCATCGGCCGTCAAGCCGGGTGCGGTGCGCGCACCGCTCTCGGTGCTGCCCGCAGCCCGCGCGTTAGGCGTGCCGGTGGTCGCCATCGGCGGCATCACCCTGGACAATGCCGGCGGACTCATCGCCGCGGGCGCCGATGCGGTCGCCGTAATTTCGGCGCTGTTCGCGGCGCCCGACCCGGCCGGCGCGACGCGCGACTTCTGCCGGCTCTTCCAGGTTGAGGCGGCGTGACGTCGCGCAACGATGAGTTATTTGCGGCGGCCCAACAGGTCATACCGGGCGGCGTGAACTCTCCGGTGCGCGCGTTCCGCTCGGTCGGCGGCACACCGCTTTTTTTTGCGCGCGGCAGCGGTGCACAGATCTGGGACGTCGATGGCAACGCATACGTCGATTATGTCGGCTCGTGGGGTCCCTTGATCCTCGGCCATGCGCATCCCACCGTAATCGCGGCCGTTCAGCAGGCCGTTGCGCAAGGCCTGAGTTTTGGCGCGCCGACCGCCGCCGAAGTGGAACTCGCGCAAGTGCTGTGCGAGCGCGTGCCGGGACTCGAGCAGGTGCGTCTGGTGAGTTCGGGAACCGAGGCGACGATGAGCGCAATCCGGCTCGCGCGCGGCTACACGGGCCGTGCGGGCATCGTCAAATTCGAAGGCTGTTATCACGGCCATGCCGATGCGCTGCTCGTCAAAGCGGGTTCCGGTGCGCTGACGCTCGGCAATCCCAGTTCGGCCGGCGTGCCGCCGGCCACCGCCGCCGACACGCTGGTGCTCGAATACAACAACATCGCGATGCTCGAAGCCGCATTCGCGCGCGACGCCGCCAAGCTCGCTTGCGTGATCGTCGAACCGGTCGCCGGCAACATGAACCTGGTGCTGCCCGATCGCGGATTTCTCGATACACTGCGCGCGTTGTGCACGCGCCACGGCACAGTGTTGATTTTCGACGAAGTGATGACCGGCTTTCGGGTCGGCCCGGCCGGTGCGCAGCGCTTGTTCGGCATCACGGCGGACCTGGTGACGCTGGGCAAAATCGTCGGCGGCGGCATGCCGCTCGGTGCTTTCGGCGGCCGCCGCGACATCATGGCGAAGATTGCGCCGCTGGGCCCCGTATATCAGGCGGGAACTTTGTCTGGAAACCCGGTGGCGGTCGCCGCCGGCCTCGCGACGCTGGAGCTCCTTGCGGCGCCCGGTTTTTACGCGGAGCTCGAGCAAACCACGCGCGCGTTGACCGACGGGTTGAATGCCGCGGCGAGCGCGCATGGCGCGGTCTTTTGCGCGCAGGCCATCGGTGGCATGTTCGGCCTCTACTTTCGCGCGCAGCCGCCGCGCAGCTATGCCGAAGTGATGCAATGCGATGTGCCGGCATTCAACCGGTTTTTCCACGCGATGCTTGCGCACGGCATCTACTTCGCCCCGTCGGCGTTCGAAGCGGGCTTCGTCTCGTCCGCGCATGGCGCAGTCGAGATCGAAAAAACGCTGGCTGCGGCACGCAGCTATTTCGCGCGCGCTGCCTGATCGCGCACGCCGCCATAAAAAAGGGCGGCTGGCGCCGCCCTTTAGCTCTTATGCGTGCGCTAAGTTCAGCGCAAGCCGGCGATGTATTCCGCGACCGCTTTGATTTCCCCGTCGGACAGTTTGGCCGCAATCGCGCGCATCATGCTGTTCGGGTCGTTCGCGCGCTCGCCTGCGCGAAAGCTCTGCAGTTGAGCGGTGGAATATTCCGAGTACTGGCCGGCCACGCGGGGAAACTGGGCGGGAATACCGGCGCCGTTGGGCCCGTGGCACGACGAGCAGGCGGCGACGCCTTTCGCCATGATGCCGCCGCGGTAAATCTGCTGGCCGAGCTTGACCAGCGCGGGATCTTTGGCCGCCCGCGACTTCGGCTTTTGCGACTCGAAATACGCGCCGAGATTTTTCATGTCCTGCGGCGACAACGGCGATGCCATTCCAAACATGACCGGATTTTTACGGTCCTTGTTGTTTTTGTAATCGGCAAGCTGCTTCGCAATATAGTCGGCGTGCTGACCCGCAAGTACGGGATTCGCAGGACTTACGCTGTTGCCGTCGGTCGCATGACAGGCGGCGCACACCTTGCTCACGATAGCTTGCGCCTGGGCGGGGTCGGCCTTGGCCGCCGGCTCCGCGGCATACGCCAACGGAATAGGGACAGCGCACAGCAGACCAAGCAGCGCCGTAATGAATCTCATGGAATCTCCTGGGAACATTGCAAGCTGACGAAAACGCCGTATTCTATCGAAATACCCCCCCTCAGGCTAGGCTGCGCGCGCGATGTCCACACTACGCAATATTGAATTCGTTACGACGGTCGCGGACTCGCGCATGCTGCCGCCGCCGCACGGCGCAGAAGTGGCATTTGCCGGACGCTCCAACGCCGGCAAATCGAGCGCGATAAACGCGCTCGCGCAACGCAACCGCATGGCCTTCGTGAGCAAAACGCCGGGCCGCACGCAGCACATTAATTTTTTCAGCGTCGGCCCCGGGCAATATCTGGTCGACCTGCCCGGCTATGGATACGCCGCCGTGCCGCAAGCGGCACGCGCGCACTGGCACGAGCTCGTCGGCGGATATTTGCAGACGCGCGCGTGCCTGCGCGGCGTGATCCTCATCATGGACGTGCGCCATCCGTTGACCGAGCTCGACGAGCAATTGTTGAATTGGCTGCGGCCGAGCGGCGTGCCCGTGCACATACTCTTGAGCAAAGCGGACAAGCTCGGCCAGCAAAAAGCCGGCGCGACTTTGCGCGAGGTGAACGCCGCGCTGGCGCGCGGCTACGTCAACTGCACCGCGCAGCTCTTTTCGAGCACGCGCAAACTCGGTATCGTTGAGGCCGCCAAACAAATCCAACGCTGGTTGAGCGTTGGATGGAATAAAAAACCCCCGGTTAAAGGGGAGTAAAACCGGGGGGAAGCCTTAATAAAGATTAAGGCGCCCGCTCAGGGAGGAGAAGCGGGAGACGATTAAACGCCGTCTAACCTCTAGGACTATTATAATTTCGCGGAGTTCCCCTGCCGCTGATCAAAAAATAGCCGCTTTTGTTTCAATTACTTGGGCCGTCGAATGAAAATCCTCGGTAAGTTCCCGCAGCGCCGGATGCGCCGTAACCGCCGCGACGAATTCTCCCGCCGTCTGGTCCGGGAAAACCGTTTGACCACCGACGACCTGATTTATCCCGTGTTCGTGATCGACGGCAAGCGCCGCACCGAAGCCGTCGGCTCGATGCCCGGTATACACCGGTATACGATCGACAAGCTGCTGCCGCACGCGGAGCAATGCGTGGCGCTCGGCATTCCGGCGCTCGCCATTTTTCCGGCGATTGGCCGCGATCTGAAATCTGCGGACGGGCGTGAAGCGACGAATCCGAAAGGGCTCGTGCCGCGCACCGTCGCCGCGCTCAAAAAACGTTTCCCGGAGCTCGGCGTAATTACCGACGTCGCGCTCGACCCGTACACGACGCACGGACACGACGGCATCATCGATGCGTCAGGTTACGTTCTCAATGACAAAACCATAGCCGTGCTGCAACGCCAGGCGCTCGTCAATGCCGCCGCCGGCGTCGATATCGTCGCGCCCTCCGACATGATGGACGGGCGTATCGGCGCAATCCGCGCCGCGCTGGATGGTCAGGGCCACATCCATACGCGCATCCTCGCCTACGCCGCGAAATTCGCATCGGGTTTTTACGGACCTTTTCGCGACGCCGTCGGTTCGTCAACGCAGCTCGGGCTGGGCAACAAATTCAATTACCAGATGGACTCCGCGAACAGCGATGAAGCGCTCTGGGAGGTTGGGCTCGATCTCGCCGAAGGCGCCGACATGGTGATGATCAAACCCGGCATGCCCTATCTCGATATCATCCGGCGCGTCAAAGACGAATTCAAGGCGCCGACCTGCGTCTACCAGGTCAGCGGCGAATACTCGATGCTGATGGCGGCGATCGGCAACGGCTGGCTCGATGAGCAAAAATGCGTGCTGGAAGCCCTGACCGGATTCAAGCGCGCGGGTGCGGACGCCATCCTGACTTACTTCGCGGTCGCCGCCGCGAAGTGGCTCAAAGAGCGCAGCTGACTTTCATTCGTCGCGCAGCAGTGCGGCGACGGCGTCGGCCTTCGCGCGCTCGAGTGTTCTGCCGGCGGGCGTCGTTTTCAACGCGAGCCGCAGATCGCGCGGCGACAACAGCGCGAGGTGTATGTCATATCCCCCGCGGTTGAAAATCAATACCGGCGCAGGCACCGCCATGTCGCCTGCGTAGAGCTGGGATTGCGCGCTCTTGAACTGAACGCCTTTGCCCAGCAGATAATGCTCGACGCTTTTCGCGTTGTCGCAAAACAGCTGAATTTGGATGTCGGCATATTTGCCGGCGCTGCCGCGCAGCACTGAGCCGGTCAGGTACGGATTGAACGCGGCAAGCTCGCGCATCACCTCGAGCGCCAGTTCCCGCAGTTCGCGCAACTGCACCGTATGGTCGCGCTGGAACAAACTGCGATAGAGCGTGAGCGCGGCATCGATCTCGTCGTTGGTCGGCATTTGCCGGGCGTCGGTCGCGCCGACCTGGCGCGCCGCCTTGCGCTTGGCCTGCCCGTAATCTTCGATGCCGTCTTCGGCCATCAGGCGCGCCGCCGCATTGGCGATGCTTACGCGCAACGGATTGCGGCCGACCTCACGCGCCATAAGAATCAGAACAACTGACTTTTAACTTCTTCCGGCGGCTTCGGCGCGCCGGCCGGCGCGCCGACGGGAGCAGTCTCGCCCTCGCGCTCCGCAGGCAGGAATTCCTGATAAAAATATTCGGCAATACGGCCGTCGGGATCGCGCAGGCCGGACTCGGGACTGATGCGCGCCTGCACGACGCCCTCGGGAACGGTACGCGGCGTCTCCTCGACGCCTTTCATGACCTTGCCCATATAGGAGATCCACATCGGCAACGCTGCCGCCGCGCCGGTCTCGTTATGCCCAAGCGTATGTGGATTGTCGAAGCCGATCCACGCGACGGCGACGAGCCCGCTGCCGAAGCCGCAAAACCACGCGTCGACGAATTCATTGGTCGTGCCGGTTTTCCCGGCCAGATCGGTGCGCCCGAGCTGCATGGCCCGGGTGGCGGTGCCCATTTTGACCACGTCCTGCAGCATGTTCGACATGATGAACGCATTGCGGGCATCGATTGCGCGCTCGGCCGTTTCGCCGGCCTGGGCGGGCCGCGCCTGGGTGATGACGTTGCCCTTGAGATCTTCGATGCGCACGATGAAGTGCGGCGTGACCCGAAAACCGCCGTTGGCAAACACCGAGTAGCCGCCGACCATCTGCAGCGGCGTCACGTTGCCGGCGCCCAGCGCCATGGTCAGATAAGGCGGATGGTATTTGGCGTCGAAGCCGAATCGCGTTATGTAGTCCTGCGCGTACTGCGGGGTGATCGCCTGCAGGATGCGCACCGAAACAAGGTTCTTGGATTTCACGAGCGCCGTGCGCATGCGCATAGGCCCTTCGAATTTACCGTCGAAATTGTGCGGCTCCCACGGCTCGGAGCCGGTCTGGCTCGCATCGAACACGAGCGGCGCGTCGTTGATGATGGTGGCGGGCGTGAAACCTTTTTCGAGCGCGGCGGAATAAATAAACGGCTTGAAGCTCGAGCCGGGCTGGCGCAGCGCCTGCGTAATGTGATTGTATTTGTTGCGCGCGAAATCGAAGCTGCCGACCAGCGCGCGGATTGCGCCGTCGGCTGGAGTGACGGACACGAGCGCTGCTTCGACCTGCGGCAGCTGGGTGACGAGCCAGTGGCCTTTGTCGTCTTTCTGAATGCGGATGATGGCGCCGCGGCGCAGGCGCTGATTGGCGGGCGCCTTGTCCCCGAGCATTTTCTGCGCGAACTTGAGCCCATCGCCGCTGATCTCGAGCGTCTCGCCGCCCTTGCGATACACCTTGACCGCGCGCGGGCTCGCATCGAGCACCAGGGCGGGCGCGATGTCATCGCTCTCGCTTTCATCCTGGAGTGCGTCCTCGAAATCTTCCTCGGTCGGTTTAGGCCCGAGCTCAACGTAACTTTCAGCGCCGCGATAGCCGTGGCGGCGATCGTAATCCATCACGCCCGCGCGCACAGCCGCGTAGGCGGCGTTCTGGTGCGTCGCCGACAAGGTCGTATAAACCCGAAAGCCGCGCGTATACACGTCGTCCTGAAAGCGCTCGAACATGACCTGGCGCACCATTTCCGCAAAGTGCTCGGCTTTGACGGCGAAATCGTTCACGAGCTTTTTGACGGCCAGCGTTTGCTTGTCCGCGGTCTGCCATTGCTCGTCGGTTATGAAGTCGAGTTCCCGCATGCGCCGCAATACGTATTGCTGGCGCAGCTTGGCGCGTTTGGGATTGACGACCGGGTTGAAGCTCGACGGCGCCTTAGGAAGGCCCGCGAGCATCGCCATTTCCGCGATGGTCAGCTGATCGAGGGACTTGCCGAAATAAATCTGCGCGGCGGCGGCAAAGCCATACGCGCGCTGGCCCAGGTAGATCTGGTTCACGTAGAGCTCGAGTATCTGGTCTTTCGACAGGCTGTGCTCGATTTTAAAAGCGAGCAGCATCTCGTTGAACTTGCGGGTGACGGTTTTTTCCTTGGTCAGGAAAAAATTACGCGCTACCTGCATCGTGATCGTGCTCGCACCCTGACGCGCGCCACCGGACATGAAATTGGACAACGCAGCGCGCAGGACGCCGACGTAATCTACGCCGCCATGCTGGTAGAAGCGCTCGTCCTCTGCCGCCAGGATTGCTTCGCGCATTTGCTTGGGGACCGCGTCAATCTTGACGACAGCCCGGCGCTCCTCGCCGAATTCACCAATCAGCAACCCTTCGGCGCTATACACGCGCAACGGCACCCGCGGCTGGTAATCCGTGATGATCGTCAGGTCCGGCAACTGCGGATAGATAATTACCACTGCGAAAACAAGCACTAGGATGCCCGCAGCAACTGCGGACAGCAGGAGTACCAGAGGCAGAGTCCACCAGCGGGAGGTCATCGGGCTAATCGGGTGGCAAAGGTGATTGTTGTAAAAAAACAACCGGTTAACATGTGCAAATTCGAAGTCGGGTTCGCATACCGGCGCACATGCTAAACAACTAAGCCATATAGTGAATTTGTCACATTATAGGCCCGGCGGAAGGCAAAAGGAACGCCACGGAATTACTTTACTTGGTCGGGAGTTGTTGTTAGCATTTAATGTAAATTATATAAACTTCGCCTAACCAGCCCACGCCTAAGGGAAAAGTGAACTTTAACCTCGAAATTCTCGAGCGCTTATTCAAGACAAAAGCGCCGGCATTGATCGGTTGCGACATCAGTTCGTCGTCGGTCAAGTTAGTCGAGATTGCCGACGCTGGCAAGAACGTCTATCGGGTGGAGCGGTACTCGATAGAACCCCTGCCGCGCGACGCTGTCGTCGACGGCAATATCAACAATCTCGAGGCAGTGAGCGACTGCTTAAAGCGCGGCTGGAAACGAATGGGCACCAATATCAAGGGGCTCGCGCTGGCGCTGCCGTCGGCCGCCGTCATCACCAAAAAGATCGTGGTTCCGGCCGGACAGATGGAAAACGAGCTCGAGTTGCAGGTCGAAACCGAGGCGAACCAGTACATCCCGTTCGCGCTCGACGAGGTGAATCTCGATTTCCAGGTCATCGGGCCCGCGCCCAACAGCCCCGACGACGTCGAAGTGCTGATTGCGGCCTCGCGCAAGGAGAAAATCGAGGACCGCGTCGCCGCGGCCGAATCCGCCGGGTTGAAGGCGATGGTCGTCGACATCGAGTCTTTCGCCATCCAGACCGCTTTTGAGCTGATCGAGCGCGCGCTGCCGGACAACGGCAAAGACCAGAACATCGCGATCGTCGACGTCGGCACGACCATGATGAATCTCAACGTGCTGCGCAATGGCCAGTCCATCTACATGCGCGAACAACCGTTTGGCGGCAACACGCTCACGCAGGAAATCCAGCGCGCTTTCGGCATGTCGCCCGAGGAGGCCGAAGCGGCGAAACGCACCGGTGGACTGCCCGACAATTACGACGTGGAAGTGCTGGCGCCCTTCATGGACACGCTGGGCCTCGAAGTAGCGCGCGCGCTGCAGTTTTTCTTCACCTCGACGCAATTCAATCAGGTCAACCACATCCTGCTCGCGGGCGGTTGCGCCGCGATCCCGGGCATCGACGAAGTCGTCACGCGCCGCACGTCGGTGTCGTCCATGGTCGCCAATCCGTTCGCGAACATGGCACTGTCGTCGAAAATCAGGCCCAAGAACCTTGCGACGGACGCCCCATCGCTGATGGTCGCCTGTGGGCTGGCAATGCGGAGGTTTGACGCATGATCCGCATCAACCTACTGCCGCACCGCGAGCTGCGGCGCAAACAGCAGCAGAAAGAATTTTTCATTTTGCTGGGCATCGTCGCCGGTCTGGGCGCGACGGTATGGTTCGCTACCCACACGTACTTGAGCGGCCAACTCGACGAACAGAACGGCCGCAATACCTATCTCGAACAGGAAATCGCCGCGCTCGACAAGCAGATCGAGGAAATCAAGAAGGTGCAGGAGCAGACGACGGCTCTGCTGCAACGCAAAAAAATCGTCGAATCCCTGCAGGCCAATCGGGCCGAGACCGTCTATCTGCTCGACCAGCTGGTGCGCCAGCTGCCGGATGGCGTCTATCTGAAAAGCGTCCAGCAAAAAGGCAGCAAGGTCGCGGTGAACGGGTTTGCCCAGTCCAACGCGCGGGTGTCGACCTTTATGCGCAATCTGGAGTCGTCACCTTATCTCGAAAAGCCGAGCCTCGTTGAGATCCATGCGATCACGGACAAAAGCACGCGCTTGAGCGAATTCAGCCTCAGCGTTTCCCTCACGCGCACTAAAGACGAGCCTGTGGGCAAGAAACCGGTTGCCACCAGTGCGGCGATACCTACCGCGCAGGTCGTCGCGCCGGGCAATCCAGCGGACGCCAAAAAATGATGACACTGGACGATTTAAGAAGGCTCGACCCGAAGCATATTGGCAGCTGGCCGGCGCTGCCGAAGCTCGGCATCCTGGTGCTCGCTCTCGTCGCGAGCGTCGCGGCGAGCTATTTTTTCGACTGGCAGGGCCAGCTCGAGGCGATCGATGCATCGGTAAAGAAAGAGCAGACCCTGCGCACGACCTTCATCGACAAGAAAAAGCAGGCGATCGATCTCGAGGCCTACCGCAAGCAGCTTGCAGACATCGAAAAATCGTTCGGCACGCTGCTCAAGCAATTGCCGAGCAAATCCGAAATGGAGGCGTTGCTCACCGACATTAATCAGGCCGGGCTGGGTCGCGGTCTGCAATTCGAATTATTCAAGCCAGCGGCGAGCGAAACGCTGTCGGAATTCTATGCGGAACTGCCGATCAACATACGCGTAACCGGCAGCTACCACGACATGGGCGCGTTCGCGAGCGACATCTCGAAGCTCTCGCGCATCGTGCTGCTCAACGACGTCAACCTTGCGCTGAACAACAAAGACGCCGGCCTCTCCATGGACGCGGTCGCGAAAACCTATCGCTACCTCGACGAAGAAGAAATTTCCAAGCAAAAGAAAGCCGCTAAAGACAAGGCGGGGAAGAAATGAGCCGGCGACTGTGGCTGCCGATCGTGCTTTGCTGCGGGCTGGCGGCCTGCGGCGGCGAACAATATTCCGACTTGCGGCAATTCGTCAAAGACTCCGAGAAGCTGCCGCACGGCAGAATCCCGCCGCTGCCCGACGTCAAGCCGTACGAACCCTTTACCTACGACGCGTACAACCTCATTGATCCGTTCAAGCCGCGCAAAATCGAACCGCCCAAAACGCAGGCGGGCGGCGGCGTTCAGCCCGATCTGGCGCGCCGCAAGGAGCCGCTCGAGGCATACCCGCTCGAAAATCTACGCATGGTCGGCACGCTGCAGCAAAACAAGCAGACTTATGCGCTCGTCAAGAGTCCCGACAACAATCTGTTCAGGGTCAAATCGGGCAATTACCTGGGACAGAACTTCGGTTTGATCACGACGATTTCAGAATCGACGATCAAGCTCAAGGAAATTGTGCAGGACAGCGGCGGTGACTGGACGGAGCGGGTCAGCACTTTGACGCTGGCGGAAGAAGCGGGCAAATAATCCGGCCAGTTGCAGCGGTGAAGGCCGTGCGAGCAACAGGCCGGAAAATCAGGAGGCATCACAAATGAAAGTCTGGGACAAAGGCATGCAGACAGTGCAACGCGCGGTGCTCGCAGTCGGCGCCGGTTTGATTGCGAGTTTCGCGGCTTGGGGTCAGAGCGCAACTCCGCAGGCCAACGGCATAGAGGCCATTGCGGTGGCGGGCCAACAGGGCGGAAACATCATCGTCAAAATCACGCTGCGCCAGCCGCTCGCCAATCCACCTGCAGGATTCACGATCAACAACCCGCCGCGCATCGCGTTCGATTTTCCGGATACCGACAACGCACTGGGCAAGACCACGCAGGAAGTCGGCGACGGCGAGCTGCGCAATATGAACATCGTGCAGGCCGCCGGCCGCACGCGGCTCGTGATGAACCTGGCGAAACCGGTCGGCTACGACACGAAAATCGATGGCAAGATGGTGCTGATCACGCTCCAGACTTCTGCGCCGAGCACGGCGGGCGCCGCAGTAACTTCGCACTTCGCCGAAGCGAAACCCGACGACACGCGCCACACGCTGCGCGACATCAGTTTCCGGCGCGGACCTAACGGGGAAGGCCGCCTCGTGATCGACCTGTCAGACAGCGCGGTCGGCATCGACCTGCGCCAGCAGGGCCGCAATCTGATCGTCGATTTCGCCAACACCGCGCTGCCGAAAAACCTCGAGCGCCGTCTCGATGTCATCGACTTCGCGACGCCCGTGCAAACGATAGATGCTTTCGCGCAAGGCGGCGGCTCGCGTATTTCGATCGAGCCCAAGGGCCTGTGGGAGCATTCGGCCTACCAGACCGACAATCGCTTCATCGTCGAGATCAAGCCTATCCTCGAAGATCCGACAAAGCTGATCCAGGGTTCGCGCGTCGGCTATACGGGAGAAAAGCTGTCGCTTAACTTCCAGAACGTCGAAGTGCGCGCGGTGCTGCAGGTCATCGCCGATTTCACCGGCTTTAACTTCATCACCAGCGACACCGTCGGCGGCAACCTTACCCTGCGCTTGAAGGACGTGCCGTGGGACCAGGCGCTCGACATCATCCTGCAGACCAAGGGTCTCGACATGCGCAAGAACGGCAACGTCGTCTGGATCGCGCCGCGGGATGAACTCGCGACCAAGGAAAAGCTCGCGCTCGAAGCGCAGGCGCAGATTTCCGACATCGAACCCGTGCGCACCGAATCGTTTCAGTTGAATTACCAGAAGGCGGACGCGTTCCAGAAAATCCTTGCCGACAAGGACCAGCGCATCCTGTCCAAGCGCGGCAGCGCGGTCATCGATCCGCGCACCAACACGTTGTTCGTGCAGGACACGCCATCGCGTCTCGAGCAGGTCCGCGCTCTCGTGCGCAAAATAGACGTGGCCGTACGCCAGGTCATGATCGAAGCGCGGATCGTCGAGGCCTCCGACACGTTCACCCGCAACCTAGGTGCGCGCCTGGGCATGTTCGACCGCGCGACCGCGACAGGACCTGCTGGCAATACCGTTCTCAACAGTGATAACAGGGTGACCGCCGGCGGCTCGCTCGACGCGACGGGCTTTTTAACCTCGCAAATCGCGACGCCGATCCCGACGTTTGCGCAGACCCTCGGCGTGAACCTGCCGGCGACCGGCATCAACGGCCGCAACCCCGGCGTGTTCTCGCTGATATTGTTTAACTCGGCGTTGTCGAAGTTCCTCAACCTGGAGGTGACGGCGCTGCAAGCCGACGGCAAAGGCAAGATTATCTCGAGCCCGCGCGTTATCACGGCCGATCAGGTCGAAGCGACGATCGAACAGGGCACGGAGATTCCGTATCAGCAGGCGACTTCGAGCGGCGCGACCAGTGTCGCCTTCAAGAAAGCCACGCTGTCGCTCAAAGTAAAGCCGCAAATCACGCCCGACGACAACATCATCATGGATCTCAACGTCCACAAGGACAGCGTCGGCACGGTGACTACGGCGGGCCCGTCGATCGATACCAAGCAGATCACCACCAACGTATTGGTGCAAAACGGCGGCACGGTAGTGATCGGCGGAATTTACACGCAAACGCAGAACGATCAGACGAGCAAAGTGCCGGTGTTCGGCGACTTGCCGTATGTGGGGTTCCTGTTCCGGACCAACAGCAAGCAGGACGACCGCAACGAGCTCTTGATCTTCGTCAGTCCACGCATCATGAAGAGCACCGTGTCGTTGCGCTAGACCATACTGCATTCAGCTGGGCAAAACGGCGGGTTTCCCCCGCCGTTTTCTTTGGCGGTGCGCGTGGGCAGCGATTCGGAGCGCCGGAGATTCAAGTTACAATCATGGCATGTCGAACGCGCCATCCGCCCCGCTCGCAGGTCCGCCCATTCCCGGCAGCATCTTTCTGGTCGGGCTGATGGGCGCCGGCAAAACGTCGGTCGGACGGCTGCTCGCTAAACGGTTCGGCAAGACGTTCTACGATTGCGATCAGGAAATCGAGCGGCGCACCGGCGTCAAAATTCCGGTCATCTTCGAAATCGAAGGCGAAGCGGGTTTCCGCGCGCGCGAGGCCAATGTCCTGAAGGAGCTCGCCGGCTTGAATGACATCGTGCTCGCGACCGGCGGCGGCGCGGTGTTGCGCGAAGAAAACCGGCAGGTCCTCAAGCATCACGGCACGGTGGTTTACCTGCGCGCGTCGCTCGATGATTTGTGGCAACGCACGCGTCACGATCGCAATCGCCCGTTGTTGCGCACGCCGGATCCGCGTGCCAAGCTCGAGGAGCTCTTCGCGCAGCGCGATCCGCTGTACCGTGAAATCGCCGCCGTCGTCATGGACACCGGCAACCAGAGCCTTGGCAACCTCGCGAGCCGGCTCGAGCAGCGCCTGCGCGAGCGCCCGCCGGCGCCGGCGACGGTTCCTCGCAAGGTCTGGCGCGCTGAACCACTCCCTTAGTCCGCTCAACCAAACGATGCAAACCGTCGAAGTCGCCCTGTCCGATCGCCGCTATCCGATTTACATCGGCGAGCATCTGCTCGAGCGCAGCGACGTGATCGCGCGCCATCTGCCGCAAAAACGCGCCGCGCTGATCACCGACACCACGGTGGCGCCGCTGTATCTGGACGTGGTGACCCGTACGCTCACCGCTGCGGGCGTCACCGTTACGCCAATCGTGCTTCCCGCCGGCGAACAGCACAAGAACTGGCAAACGCTCAACTCGGTATTCGATGCGTTGCTCGCGCATCGTTGCGAGCGCAAGACGGCGCTGATCGCACTGGGCGGCGGCGTGATCGGCGACCTGACCGGTTTTGCTGCGGCGACTTATTTGCGCGGCGTGCCGTTCATCCAGATACCGACGACGCTGCTGGCGCAAGTGGACTCCTCGGTTGGCGGCAAGACCGCAATCAATCATCCGCGCGGCAAAAACATGGTCGGCGCTTTTTATCAGCCGCTCGCGGTGATCGCCGAGACTTCCACGCTGAACACCCTGCCCGCGCGTGAAGTCAGCGCGGGTCTCGCGGAAGTCATCAAGTACGGCGCGATCCGGGATCTGCCATTTTTCGACTGGCTCGAAGACAACATCGATGCGCTGGTCGCGCGCGACGCGGCGGCGTTGACCTATGCAATCCAGCGCTCGTGCGAGAACAAAGCCGAAGTCGTCGTCAAGGACGAGCGGGAGGAGCACGGTGAACGCGCGCTGCTGAATCTCGGCCACACGTTTGGCCATGCCATCGAGACCGGTCTCGGGTATGGCGCCTGGCTGCACGGCGAAGCCGTCGCCGCCGGCATGGTCATAGCGGCACGCGTGTCGCAGGCGATGGGCATGCTGAAGGAAGCGGACGTCGCCCGCATGGTCAAACTGCTCGAGCGCGCGCAGCTGCCGGTGGCGGCGCCCGCATTCGGGCTCGCGCGCTACATGGAATTGATGGGCATCGACAAGAAAGTCGAAAGCGGCAAAATCCGCTTCATCCTGTTGCGCGGCTTAGGGACGGCCTACTTGACGGCGGACGTGCCGAAATCGGCGCTCACGACCGCGCTTGCCGCGTCCGCCGCCCATGGCTGAGCTCGCGCCCTACGCCATCAGCCCGCGCAATACGCGCGGGCGCGCACGGCGCGAAAAACCGCCGGTCGGGCGCAGCGAGTTCCAGCGCGACCGCGATCGCATTATTCACTCGACCGCGTTTCGCCGGCTCGAATACAAAACGCAGGTCTTCGTGAACCACGAGGGCGATCTTTTTCGCACGCGCCTGACCCATAGCCTGGAGGTCGCGCAGATCGCGCGGTCGGTCGCGCGCAACCTGCGGCTCAACGAGGACCTCGTCGAGGCCATTTCGCTGGCCCACGATCTCGGCCACACGCCATTCGGTCATGCCGGCCAGGAAGCACTGCATGACTGCATGCGGTCGCACGGCGGCTTTGAGCACAATCTGCAGTCGTTGCGCGTCGTCGATCTGCTCGAGCAGCGCTACGCTGCATTCGACGGGCTTAACCTGTGTTTCGAAACCCGCGAAGGCATCTTGAAACATTGCGCGCTTAAAAACGCGCGCATGCTCGGCGAAGTTGGCGAGCGCTTCGTGAAGCGCCAGCGGCCGTCGCTCGAAGCGCAGCTGGCGAACCTCGCCGACGAAATCGCGTACAACAATCACGATGTCGACGATGGCCTGCGCTCGGGGCTGCTGACCATCGAGCAGCTCGCGCGCGTCGCGATTTTCGCGCGCCACATGCAGGAGGTCCGACGCGAGCATCCCAAAATCGACGCGCGCCGGCTCGTGCATGAAACGGTGCGCCGCATGATCGGCACCCTGGTGACGGATCTGACCCGCCAATCGGCGCAAAACATCAAAAACGGCCGGCTGCGCACGCTCGACGACGTGCGGGCGGCGCCCGCGCTCATCGCGTTTTCCGCGCCGGTACGCCGCGAGCAGCAGGAGTTGAAACGATTTTTGCGCGTGAACCTTTACCAGCATCATCAAGTCGCCCGCATGACCAACAAAGCGCGGCGCGTCGTGCGCGATCTCTTCAAGGCGTTCATGGACGAGCCGCAATTGATGCCGCCCCAATACCACGCGCAGGCGGCGACGGATACCGCGCGCACGGTCGCCGATTACATCGCCGGCATGACCGACCGTTACGCGATTCGCGAGTATCGGCGCCTGTTTGCCGTCGACCAATTGTAGTACTCCAATTGACGCAATGCAGCAAAACGCTTTAAACTCGCTGCCTAAAGCTTGGATTCGCGCAGCTTTTCAACGCCTTGAAGTCTCGCCCGCGAGACTGTATATTTGACCGGTTTCCCCGCAATTCCCGTGAACTAATGCCGGTGGCGTCGCCCCGGCTTTTTTTACCGAGGTAATCCGTGAACCAGCCGCCCCTTGCCCAGGGTCTTTACGATCCCGCCAACGAGCACGACGCCTGCGGCGTCGGCTTCGTCGCGCACATCAAGGGCAAAAAATCCCACTCCATCGTCGAGCAGGGGCTGCAGATACTGAAGAACCTGACGCACCGCGGCGCCGTCGGCGCCGATCCGCTGGCGGGCGACGGCGCCGGCATCCTGATCCAGATGCCGGACGCCTTCCTGCGCGAAGAAATGGCGCGCCAGCACGTCAAGCTGCCGCCGTCGGGCCAATACGGCGTCGGCATGGTGTTCCTGCCGCGCGAACCGGCTTCGCGGCTCGCCTGCGAATACGAGATCGAGCGCGCGATCAAGGACGAAGGCCAGCTCCTGCTCGGCTGGCGCGACGTGCCGTGCGACAACTCGGACCTCGGCGAGTCGGTCCGCAAGATCGAGCCGGTGATCCGCCAGGTATTCATCGGCCGCGGCCGCGGGGTCACGGTGACCGATGCGCTCGAGCGCAAGCTCTACATCATCCGCAAGAGCTCCGGCCACGCGATCCAGGCGCTGGAGCTGGCGCACGGCAAGGAGTTCTACGTGCCGTCGATGTCGGCGCGCACCATCGTCTACAAGGGCATGCTGCTCGCGAACCAGGTCGGCACCTACTACAAGGATCTGCAGGATCCGCGCGTCGTGTCGGCGCTGGCGCTCGTGCACCAGCGCTTCTCGACCAACACGTTCCCGACGTGGGACCTCGCGCATCCGTTCCGCCTGATCTGCGCACAACGGCGAGATCAACACGCTGCGCGGCAACGTCAACTGGATCCGCGCGCGCCAGGGCGCGATCTCAAGCCCGATCCTCGGCAAGGACCTCGACAAGCTCTGGCCGCTGATCTACGACGGCCAGTCCGACTCGGCGTCGTTCGACAACGCGCTCGAGCTGCTGGTGATGGGCGGCTACTCGGTCGCGCACGCCATGATGATGATGATTCCGGAGGCGTGGGAAAGCCACACGCTGATGGATCCGAACCGGCGCGCGTTCTACGAATATCACGCCGCGATGATGGAGCCGTGGGACGGCCCGGCGGCGATTGCCTTCACCGACGGGCGCCAGATCGGCGCGACGCTCGACCGCAACGGCCTGCGTCCCGCGCGCTACATCGTCACCGACGACGACCTCGTGATCATGGGCTCGGAATGCGGCTGCCTGCCGATCCCCGAAGAGCGCATCGTCAAGAAATGGCGCCTGCAGCCGGGCAAGATGTTCCTGGTCGACCTCGAAAAGGGCCGCATCATCGACGACAAGGAACTGAAGGACACGCTCGCCAACGCGAAGCCGTACGGCGAATGGATCGAGCGCATCCGCGTCAAGCTCGACGACGTCGAGAGCGACCGGCAAAGTCCCGAGCGCTCGGGCGTGCCGCTGCTCGACCGCCAGCAGGCCTTCGCCTACACGCAGGAAGACATCAAGTTCCTGATGACGCCGATGGCCATGAACGGCGAAGAGCCGATCGGCTCGATGGGCAACGATTCGCCGCTGGCGGTGCTGTCGAACAAGAACAAGACGCTTTACCACTACTTCAAGCAGCTGTTCGCGCAGGTCACCAATCCGCCGATCGATCCGATCCGCGAAGAGCTCGTGACGTCGCTCGTGTCGTTCATCGGGCCGAAGCCGAACCTGCTCGGCATCGACGAGCTGAATCCGCCGCTGCGCCTGGAAGTCAGCCAGCCGGTGCTCGACTTCTACGAGATGGAGAAGATCCGCCACATCGAGCGCTACACCGAGGGCAAGTTCAAGTCGTGCGAGCTCGACATCAGCTATCCGGTCGCCTGGGGCAAGCAGGCGATCGAGGCGCGCCTCGCCTCGCTGCGCGCCCAGGCCGAAGACGCGGTGCGCTCGCGGCTACTCGATCGTCATCATTTCCGACCGCAAGGTCGACCGCGCGCACGTCGCGATCCCCGCGCTGCTCGCGCTGTCGGCGATCCACCAGCATCTGGTCGCCAAGGGTCTGCGCACCTCGACCGGTCTCGTGGTCGAGACCGGCTCGGCGCGCGAAGTGCATCACTTCGCGCTGCTCGGCGGCTACGGCGCGGAAGCGGTGCATCCCTACCTCGCGCTCGAAACGCTGCTCGATCTCGCGAAGCAGGGGCTGCTCGGCTCCGCCATCGACGGCAAGAAGGCGATCAAGAACTTCGTCAAGGCGATCGGCAAGGGCCTGCGCAAGGTGATGTCCAAGATGGGCATCTCGACCTACATGTCGTACACCGGCGCGCAGATTTTCGAGGCGGTCGGCCTGTCGCGCGCGCTGGTCGACAAGTACTTCACCGGCACGACGTCCAACGTCGAGGGCATCGGCGTGTTCGAAGTCGCCGAAGAGGCGATGCGCATCCACGAGGCCGCGTTCGGCGACGATCCGGTGCTCGCCCAGGCACTCGATGCCGGCGGCGAATACGCCTTTCGCGTGCGCGGCGAAGACCACATGTGGACGCCGGACGCGATTGCCAAGCTGCAGCATTCGACGCGCAACAATTCGGCGGCGACCTATCAGGAATACGCGAAGATCATCAACGACCAGTCCGCGCGGCACATGACGTTCCGCGGCCTGTTCGAATTCCGGTTCGGTGCATGCACGCCGGTGCCGCTCGAGGAAGTCGAGCCGGCGGCCGACATCGTCAAGCGCTTCTCGACCGGCGCGATGTCGCTCGGCTCGATCTCGACCGAGGCGCACACCACGCTCGCGATCGCGATGAACCGCATCGGCGGCAAGTCGAACACCGGCGAGGGCGGCGAAGACCGCCATCGCTACGCGCCGGTCAAGGCCGGCGAGACGCTGGCGTCGCGCCTGGGCAAAGGCACGATCGAAAGCGACATCCCGCTCAAGAGGCGACTCGCTCAAGTCGAAGATCAAGCAGGTCGCCTCCGGCCGCTTCGGCGTGACCGCGGAATACCTCGCGTCCGCCGAGCAGATCCAGATCAAGATGGCGCAGGGCGCCAAGCCCGGCGAGGGCGGTCAGCTGCCCGGCCGCAAGGTCTCCGAGTACATCGCGAGTTGCGCTATTCGACCCCGGGCGTCGAGCTGATCTCGCCGCCGCCGCATCACGACATCTACTCGATCGAGGATCTGGCGCAGCTGATCCACGACCTGAAGAACGCAAACTCGCGCGCGTCGATCAGCGTGAAGCTCGTGTCCGAGATCGGCGTCGGCACGGTCGCCGCCGGCGTCGCGAAGGCCAAGGCCGATCACGTCACCATCTCCGGTCACGACGGCGGCACCGGCGCTTCGCCGTGGTCGTCGATCAAGCACGCCGGCACGCCGTGGGAGCTGGGACTCGCCGAAACCCAGCAGACGCTGGTGCTCAACCGCTTGCGCGGCCGCATCGCCGTGCAGGTCGACGGCCAGATGAAGACCGGGCGCGACGTGGTGATCGGCGCGCTGCTCGGCGCCGACGAGTTCGGCTTCGCCACCGCGCCGCTGGTCGCATCGGGCTGCATCATGATGCGCAAGTGCCATCTCAACACCTGCCCGGTCGGCGTCGCGACGCAGGACCCGGTGCTGCGCAAGAAATTCCAGGGCAAGCCCGAGCACGTGATCAACTACTTCTTCTTCGTCGCCGAAGAAGCGCGCGAGCTGATGGCTGAGCTGGGCATTCGCAAGTTCGACGACCTGATCGGGCGCTCCGATCTGCTCGACACGCAGGAAGTGCATCGAGCACTGGAAGGCGAAAGGGCTCGATTTCTCGCGGATCTTCTATCAGGCCGCCGGTCTCCGCCGAAGTGCGCCCGCCGGCACTGCGAAAGCCAGGACCACGGCCTGGACAAGGCGCTCGACCACCGTCTGATCGAGCTCGCCGCGCCCGCGCTCGAGCGCGGCGAAAAAGTGACGATCGAAATGCCGATACGCAACATCAACCGCACCGTCGGCACGATGCTGTCGGGCGAGATCGCACGGCGCTACGGCCACGAAGGCCTGCCCGACGACACGATCCACGTGCGTTTCGCGGGCTCGGCCGGGCAGAGCTTCGGCGCGTTCCTCGCCCGCGGCGTGACGCTCGACCTCATCGGCGACACCAACGACTACTGCGGCAAGGGCCTGTCCGGGCGGGCGCATCAGCGTGCAGCCGTCGCCCAAGTTCCGCGGCGAACCCACCGACAACATCATCACCGGCAACGTCGTGCTGTATGGCGCGATCGCGGGCGAAGCGTACTTCCGCGGCGTCGCGGGCGAGCGCTTCGCGGTGCGCAACTCGGGCGCGCACGCGGTGGTGGAAGGCGTCGGCGACCATGGCTGCGAATACATGACCGGCGGCACGGTGGTCGTGCTCGGCGTCGCCGGCCGCAATTTCGCCGCCGGCATGTCGGGCGGCATCGCCTACGTGCTCGACGAGCGACGGCGAATTCAGCAAGCGCTGCAACCTCTCGATGGTCGATCTCGAGCCGGTGCTCGCGGAAGCCGAGCAGTCGGCGAAGATTTCCCGCGACCTGTGGCACCTGGGCCTCGCCGACGAAGTCACGCTCAAGCGGCTGATCGAGAACCACGCGCGCTACACCGGCAGCAAGCGCGCGCATGAAATTCTCGAGCAGTGGACATACCTACCGCCGCGCTTCGTCAAGGTGTTCCCGAAAGAGTACCAGCGCGCGCTCGCCGAGCTCGCCGCCGCCGGCCGCAAGCCGCGGCTTGATCCTCAACCAGGCGGACCGCACAGCATGGGCAAAGTCACCGGTTTCCTCGAATTTCAGCGCCTGCAGGAAGCCAGCGAGGACACGGCGTCGCGCAAGAAGCACTATCGCGAGTTCGTGCATCGGCTGAACGACGACGAGGCGAAAGTGCAGGGCGCGCGCTGCATGGACTGCGGCATCCCGTTCTGCATGACCGGCTGCCCGGTCAACAACATCATTCCGGACTTGAACGACCTCGTTTACCAGCAGGACTGGAAGCGGGCGATCGAGACGCTGCACTCGACCAACAATTTCCCGGAATTCACCGGCCGCGTATGTCCGGCGCCGTGCGAAGAAGCCTGCACGCTGCGCATCAACAACGACCCGGTCGGCATCAAGTCGATCGAGCACGCGATCATCGACAAGGCCTGGGAAGAAGGCTGGGTCGCGCCGCGCCCGGCCGAAACGCAAGAACGGGCAAGCGCGTCGCCGTGGTCGGCTCGGGTCCGGCGGGGCTCGCCTGTGCGCAGCAGCTCGCGCGCGCCGGCCACGACGTCGTGGTGTTCGAGAAGAACGACCGCATCGGCGGGCTGCTGCGCTATGGCATTCCCGACTTCAAGATGGAGAAGTGCGCTGATCGACCGCCGCATCGAGCAGATGCGCGCCGAAGGCGTGGAGTTCCGCGCCAATCACGTCGTCGGCGCCGCGCCTGTCGGCGCGGGCAACGCTGCCGCGACCGCGCTCGAGCCGTCCGCAGGTCGCCGCCGAGTTCGACGCGGTGGTGCTCGCGGGCGGCGCCGAGCAGCCGCGCGACCTGCCGGTGCCGGGACGCGAGCTCGACGGCGTGCATTTCGCCATGGACTTCCTGCCGCTGCAGAACCGGCGCGTCGCCGGCGACGCCGACGTGCCGACCTGTGGGCGACCGGCAAGCACGTCGTCATCATCGGCGGCGGCGACACCGGCTCGGACTGTGTCGGCACCTCGAACCGGCACGGCGCCGCCTCGGTCACCCAGTTCGAGCTCCTGCCCATGCCGCCCGGACCTCGACAAGAACCCGGTGTGGCCGTACTGGCCGCAGCGCCTGCGCACCTCGTCCTCGCACGAGGAAGGCGCCAATCGCGACTGGGCGGTCGCCACCAAGCGCTTCGAAGGCGAAGACGGCAAGGTCGAGAAGCTGATCGCGGCGCGCCTCGAATGGAAGGACGGCAAGATGCAGGAGATGCCGGGCTCGGAATTCGAGATGCCGGCCGACCTGGTGCTGCTCGCGATGGGTTTCGTCTCGCCGGTGCAGTCCATGCTCGATGAGTTCGGCGTCGCCAAGGATGCGCGCGGCAATGCGAAGGCCGCCACCGACGGCGCCGGCAGCTATGCGACGTCCGCGCCCAAGGTATTCGCGGCCGGCGACATGCGCCGCGGCCAGTCGCTGGTCGTGTGGGCGATACGCGAAGGCCGCCAATGCGCGCGCGCCGTGGACGAATTCCTGATGGGTTCATCAGTATTGCCACGTTAACGTGGCAATCTGACGAACCCTTGGGCAATACGAACAGGGGGCATTCCGGCGCCCCCCGTAACCCCCCGACGGAGCCGACCTGCGGTCGGCAACAAAGCAAAGCAATGGCGCCCTGACCTTAAACCGTCGCCCACTCGGTATGTCCAAACTCAAAAACGATACTTTCATCCGCGCGCTGCTGCGCGAACCCACGCCTTACACGCCCGTCTGGCTGATGCGACAGGCCGGCCGCTACCTGCCCGAGTACAACCAGACGCGCGCGCGTGCCGGCAATTTTCTCGCCCTGTGCAAGAACCCCGATCTCGCGACCGAGGTAACGCTGCAGCCGCTCGCGCGCTACGCGCTCGACGCCGCGATTGTGTTCTCGGACATCCTGACCATACCGGACGCGATGGGTCTTGGACTTTACTTCGCGGAAGGCGAAGGCCCGCGGTTCGAGCGGCCGCTGCGCGAAGAATGGGAAATCCGGGATTTGACGGCGCCGGATCCGGCGACCCATCTGCGCTACGTGCTCGATACCGTGAGCCAGGTCCGCCGCAGTCTGGCCGGCAGCGTGCCCTTGATCGGATTCTCGGGCAGTCCTTTCACGCTCGCGTGCTACATGATCGAAGGTCGCGGCAGCAGCGATTTCGCGACGGTGAAAAAGATGCTGTACGAGCGTCCGGACCTGTTGCATCGAATACTCGAAATCAATACCCAGGCAGTGATTGCTTACTTGAACGCGCAGATCGAAGCCGGGGCGCAAGCCGTGATGCTGTTCGACACGTGGGGCGGCATGTTGTCGCACGCGGCCTATCACGAGTTTTCGCTCGCGTATCTGCGCCGGATCATTGCCGGCCTGACGCGCGAACGCGAGGGACTGCGCGTGCCGAACATAGTCTTCACGAAGGGCGGCGGCGGCTGGCTGGAGAGCATCGCGGCAATCGGTTGCGACGCCGTGGGCCTCGACTGGACAGTCGATATCGGTGCCGCGCGCGCGCGCGTCGGCATGCGAGTGGCATTACAGGGCAATCTGGATCCGGCCATCCTGTTGTCGTCGCCGCAAGCCGTCCAGCGCGAAGCGGCCGCGATACTCGCGAGTTACGGCAAGGGCAGCGGCCACGTATTTAACTTGGGCCACGGCATTTCTCAACACACACCGCCTGAAAACGTGGCCGCGCTGATTAAAACGGTCCGTACGGCCAGCGCCGCCTATCATTGAAAACCCGCGCCAGCTGGGACTTTGCGGGCAGCCTCCCCAAGAAACTTATGCACAGCAACGGCTTGGCACGCGCGTTGAATCCGCAACAGTGTCGCATCCGAACACTGGCTTAATTAACTATCTGATTTATATGTTATTTTTTCGATAAAATAAAAATCTTAAGAAAATCAGTCCACCTCTATCGATGGCGGATAGTGGCTTGCCCTAATATTAATCAACAAAGTTATCCACATCTCAAAATGGCGCAGGGAAATCTCTATCGACTAAGCGACTTGCGGATGTCTTTGAGATTCCACTCTAGCATTTTGCGCTAACCCTATATCGCGCACGAAGCATCCATGAATTTCGTTCGCGTCGCGCTCGACGTTCCGTTATCAACCCTCTTCGATTACTCCGTCGACGCAGTCACCGCTGACGACATCGGCAGACGCGTGCTGGTACCGTTCGGAAAAAAAATTGCGGTCGGCATCATCATGGAAATTGCAAACAGCACAGCGCTCGCGCCGCAACGCGTGCGGCGCGTCCTCGCAATCCAGCGCGACGTGCCGGCGTTGCCCGCCGACGTATTGGACCTGCTCAAATTCTGCAGCGACTATTACCACCATCCGCTCGGTGAAGTGGTACTCAATTCGTTGCCGACGCGCTTGCGCCGGCGCCAGCTGCTCAAACTCGACACCCCTCGCGCGTATGGACTGACTGCGGACGGCCAGGCGGTCGACCCGGGCGCATTGCCGGCGCGCGCGAAAATCAAGCGCGAGCTCCTGACTTTATTGCGCGAGGCGCGAGGCGCCGTTAATGAGGCCACGCTTTACGCGGTGGCGCCGGGTGCACGCGCGACTGTAAAGACCATGCTGGACAGCGGCTTGATCGAGCGCAGCGCCGGCACGTCCGCGCCGGCAAGCGAGCTCACGCCGCCGTTCACGCCGGTGGCGGGACCGACACTTACCGCTGAACAAAATACCGCGGTTGAAACGATACGGGCGGGTGCGGGCGGCGGTTTCGTGCCATGGCTGCTCATGGGCGTCACCGGCAGCGGCAAGACCGAGGTGTACCTGCACTTGATCGCCGAGGTGTTGGCGCGTGGCCGCCAAGCGTTGGTCTTAGTGCCGGAAATCAATCTCACCCCGCAGCTCGAAGCGCTCGTGCGCGCGCGCTTTCCCGCGACTCTCATCGTCTCATTGCACAGCGGTCTTAACGAGAGCGAGCGCTTACGCGGTTGGCTCGCCGCGCAGGCGGGCGAAGCCGGTATCGTGCTCGGCACGCGGCTTGCCATCTTCACGCCCTTGCCCGCGCTGGGATTGATCGTGGTCGACGAAGAGCACGACGCCTCGTTCAAGCAAATGGACGGCCTGCGTTATTCGGCGCGCGATCTCGCGCTGGTGCGCGCCAAGCGTCGCGCGATTCCGATCGTGTTGGGCTCGGCGACCCCCGCTCTGGAGACTTTTCACAATGCGGCGACCGGCGCTTACCGGGCCTTGGCGCTGAGCCAGCCGGTCAACGCGATGCCGGCGGAGATCGAGTATGTAGACACGCGCAATGCGCCGCTCATCGATGGTTTATCGCAGGAATTGTTGAGAGCGATCGATGTGACCGTCAAGCGCGGCGAGCAGAGTCTCGTCTTCATCAACCGGCGCGGTTATGCGCCAGTATTGATCTGCCGCAGCTGCAACTGGACCGCGAACTGCCAGCGCTGCTCGGCCAAACTCGTGATGCACGCGACGGGCCGGCGCCTGCACTGCCACCATTGCGGTCACCAGGAAGCGATTCCCGCGGCGTGCCCGGACTGCGGCAATCAGGATCTGTTGCCGTTGGGGCAGGGAACGCAACGCATCGAGTCGGCGCTCGCCCGCACTTTTCCCGCGGCCCGCATTTTGCGCGTCGATCGCGACAGTACGCGGCGTAAACACGCGTGGGAGGACATGCGCCGCCAGATCCGGGCGCAGGAAGTCGACATTCTGGTCGGCACCCAGATCCTCGCCAAAGGGCACGATTTTCCGCAACTGAATCTGGTTGGCGTGATCAATGCGGACAGCTCGTTATACAGCACGGATTTTCGCGCGAGCGAGCGCCTGTTTGCGCGGTTGACTCAGGTCGCCGGGCGGGCGGGGCGGGGCGCGACCCGCGGCCGCGTGCTGATACAGACCGAATTTCCGCAGCATCCGCTGTATCAGGCTTTGCGACGCCACGATTACCCGGCGTATGCGCGCGAGTTGCTGGCGGAGCGAAAGCAAGCGGGATTTCCGCCGTTCGTCCATCAAGCCGTATTGCGCGCTGAAGCACCGCAGCTGCCCGTCGCGCTTGATTTTCTCGCGCATGCCGCGCGCGCGGGTGCGCAAATCGCGGCGCCGGTAACCATCTACGACCCGGTTCCCGCCAGCTTGGTCCGCCTGGCCGGACTGGAACGCGCGCAACTCACCGTGCAGGCGCGTTCGCGCGCTGCGCTGCAGCGATTTTTGCATGCCTGGCACGCGCGACTGACTGCTTTGGGCGAGCGCAAAGTGCGGTGGGCGCTCGACGTTGACCCGCTCGAGTTATGAAATAGGTTCGCACAGGCACATGTTAAAATTCAAGACTTTACATACACGGCTGGCACTCAGCGGTGCCTCTTACACCCGCCATCCCGGCGCACTGGAATTTGACGATTCGGCATGACTATTTCCGCTTTTCCTGATTTGCGTGCGCATATCGCCGGCTTGCTCGAAGCTGCACGCGCCACCGTAGCTCCCGCACAGTTGGAAGCGAAGGTCGTGATCGAGCGTCCGAAACAGGCGCAGCACGGCGACTATGCGTGCAATGTCGCGATGCAGCTGGCAAAACCCCTCAAGCGCAATCCGCGCGACATCGCTGCCGCGCTGATCGCAGCATTACCTGCATCACGCTTATGTCGCGAAAACGGAAATTGCCGGCGCCGGATTCATCAATTTTTTTCTCAAACCTGAAGCGCATCAGGCGGCGGTGGCGCACATCCTCGCGCTGGGCGCCGGCTATGGTTTTAGCGACGCCGGCGGCAAGCGCAAAGTGCAGGTCGAATTCGTTTCCGCCAATCCGACCGGTCCGCTGCACGTCGGCCATGGCCGCCAGGCGGCGCTGGGCGATGCAATAGCGGCGCTATTGGAAGCGCAGGGCTACGCGGTCACGCGTGAGTTTTACTATAACGATGCCGGCGTGCAGATCCAGAATCTCGCGCTGTCGGTGCAGGCGCGCACGAAGGGAATCAAGCCAGGCGATCCCGGATGGCCCGAAGACGCGTATCAAGGCGAATACATCCAGGACATCGCCACCGATTTTCTCGCGTGCAAAACCGTGGGGGCCGCTGATGGCGTGCCCGTCGTCGGCAGCGGCGACAGCAACGATCTCGAGTCGATACGCAAGTTCGCCGTCGCTTATCTGCGCCACGAGCAGGACGGGGACTTGCAGCAATTCGACGTCAAGTTCGACGTGTATTACCTCGAGTCGAGCCTCTACGCCGAAGGCAAGGTCGATGCCGTCGTAAAAGGTTTTATCGCCAGTGGCAAAGCCTACGAGAAGGACGGCGCGCTGTGGCTGCGCACCACGGATTACGGCGATGACAAGGACCGCGTTGTCCGCAAATCGGACGGCACCTACACTTATTTCGTCCCGGACGTGGCCTACCACGTGACCAAATGGGAGCGCGGCTACCAGCGCGTGATCAACGTCCAGGGCACCGACCATCACAGCACCATCACGCGCGTACGCGCTGGACTGCAGGCGCTCGACATTGGCATTCCCACGGGTTATCCGGACTACGTGCTGCACAGCCTCGTGCGGGTAATGCGGGGCGGCGAGGAAGTCAAAATCTCCAAGCGTGCCGGCGCTTACGTGACTTTGCGTGATCTGATCGAATGGGTCGGACGCGATGCAGTGCGGTTTTTTCTGGTATCGCGCCGCGCCGACTCCGAATTCGTCTTCGACATCGATCTCGCTTTGGAACAAAGCGAAAAGAATCCAGTTTATTACGTACAAATGGCCCATGCGCGAGTCTGCAGCGTGTTGGCACAATGGGGTGGCCAGTTGGAGAGTTTGAACGCTGCTTCGCTTGCGCCCCTGACGCACGAACACGAACTCGCCTTGATGCAAAGACTCGCCGAATACCCGGAGATCCTTGCGAATGCTGCCAGCGAATTCGCACCTCATCAGGTCGCCTACTATTTGCGAGAGCTCGCCGGTGAATTTCACGGCTATTACAACGGCACTCGTTTTCTGGTGCCGGAAGAGTCTCTCAAACTTGCGCGTCTCGCGCTCGCCGTCGCCGTGCGCCATATAGTGCGCAACGGCCTCGCGTTGCTGGGTGTGTCTGCACCGGAAAAAATGTAAAATTCCGCCATGAGCAAGGACTACAAAGGGCCCGCCAAAAAATCCGGCGGCGGCAAAGGCGGCGCGGGCTCGTTGTTGATCGGCATCCTGATCGGTTTGCTCATGGGGCTGGGCATCGCGCTCGCTGTCGCCTGGTACATCAACAAAATGCCCACGCCGTTCGTCAACCGGGCACCGCCGCCGCTCAAAGGCGAGCCGCTGAAAAGTCCCGACGTCGCGAAAAGCGACGATAAAACCGCCAAGTCGGCCGACGCCAAGCCGCGTTTCGACTTTTACAAGATCCTGCCCGGTTCCGAAGAGCCGGTCACCGAGCAGCAGTTCAAAGATGCGCAGAACAAGCCCGCCCAGGCCAAAGAAACGTTTTATCTGCAGGCGGGGGCATTTCAAAACGCCCCTGACGCCGATAATCTGAAGGCGCGGCTCGCGCTCGTCGGCATGGCGGCCTCCGTGCAGACGACGACGCTGCCGGACAAAGGTGTCTGGCATCGCGTGCGCGTGGGTCCGTATACTGCGATCGAAGAACTCAATCGGGCGCGTGAGACGCTGAAACAAAACGGTATCGAGACCACTCTAATCAAGGTGCGCGACACCACGGCACCGGCAGGCAAGTAATAATTTACCGGGAGGCATGATGAAGTTTTCCAGATGGGTGGGTCATTTCGCGACGGTGTTGCTGGTGCTGGCGGCGGGCAGCGCATTCGCGCAACAGGCGCCCGTGGTCGGCCGCGATTACACGCAGTTAAATCCGCCGCAGTCGACCGACAGCGGCAATAAAATCGAGGTAATCGAATTTTTCTGGTACGGCTGCCCGCATTGCTACCATCTGGAACCCGCGCTCAAGGCCTGGTTGAAAAAGAAGCCGGCCGATGTCGAATTCCGGCCGGTGCCGGGCACTTTTGGCGCACCCCAGTGGGAGCCGTTGACGCGCACGTACTATGCGCTCGATGCGATGGGGCTTGCACCCAAGTATCACGATGCGCTTTTCGCTGCGATACACGAGGAAAAAGATTCCGCGAAGCAGCGCGCGATGGTCAGCGATTCGCGCGCCATCGCCGACTGGCTCGCGTCGAAAGGCGTCGACAAGCAGAAATTCCTCGACGCCTATAATTCTTTCGCGGTCAATAACCGCACGAAGCGCTCCGAGGACCTGACGCGCAGTTACGACGTGCCCGGCACGCCGGCGGTGGCGATCGACGGCCGCTATCTCACGAGCCCGTCGAGTTTTTCGAATGCCAATGGCAGCGTCAACTACGACCGGTTTTTCCAGGTGGTCGACCAGTTGATCGCGCAGGCGCGCAAGGATCGCGCCGGCAAGAAATAAGTGATGGCGGCGCGCCTGCGATTTTCGCTGCCGCTTGTCCTGTGGCTCGCCTGCGTTTCGTTTGCGCAGCCGGCGGCTGCGCAAAGCCAAGCGGACCTCGATTACCGCGAGATTCCGCAGCAGCCGATCGAGACCGGCGACAAAATCGAAGTCATCGATTTTTTCTTTTACGGTTGCCAGTACTGCAACGACCTGTTGCCGCGCCTCGAGCGCTGGCGCCGCGGCATGCCGGCGGACGTCGTCATGCGGCACATCCCGGTAGTGCGCCATGATTCATGGGTGCCGCTCGCCAAGACGTATTTCACGCTGGAGGCGATGGGCGAGGTCGAGCGCCTGCACCCTGCCGTGTTCCACAGCTATCACGTCGAAGACCTTTACATGAGCCAGGAAAAAGTGATTGCGGAATGGGCGGGCAAACAAGGCCTCGACCGCGAAAAATTTATGGCGATCTACCGGTCCGATGAAACCCGCCAGAAGGTCGAACGCGCACGCAAGCAGACGATGGCATACGAAATCCAGGGCACGCCGTCGCTGGTCGTCGACGGCCGCTTTCTGACCGACGGCGCGTCGGCCAAAACCATCGAGATCCTCGATCGCATGGTCCGCATCGCGCGCCAGCAGCGCGAGAAAAAGGCCGGCAAGTAGCGCAGCCGGCAGATTACCAGGGCGCACATAATGCGACGCGTCATCATTACCGGCGCGTCGAGCGGCATCGGCGCCGCCCTCGCGCGAGCTTACGCGGCACGCCAGACCACGCTGGGCCTCATCGCGCGGCGCGCGGGCGCGCTAAAAGAGCTTGCCGCCCAATTTTCCACGCCGCACGAGATTTATGCGCTGGACGTGCGCGACAGCGCGGCGATGCGCGCCGCTGCACACGCATTCATCACGCTGCACGGCAGTCCCGACATCGTGATCGCGAATGCGGGTGTCAGCACCGGCACGCTGACTGAACTACCCGAAGATCTCGCCGCATTCAAAGACGTGCTCGACATCAACGTGCTCGGCATGGTCTACACCTTTCAGCCTTTCATCGACGCAATGCGCGCCGCCGGCCGTGGCACTTTAGTCGGCATCGCCAGCGTCGCCGGTTATCGCGGACTGCCGGGCGCGGCAGCCTATTCGGCCTCCAAGGCGGCGGCTATTTCCTATCTCGAAAGCCTGCGCGTCGAACTGCGCGCAAGCGGCATCAAGGTGATCACGATCTGTCCCGGCTATATCGCGACCCCGATGACCGCCAAAAACCCGTACCCGATGCCATTCATGCTGAGCGCGGACCAGGCGGCGCGCGCCATGCTCGATATCATCGACAGCGGCAAAACGTTTGCGGTGATCCCGTGGCAAATGGCGATCGTCGCCCGCGTGCTGCGCGTACTGCCGAACTGGCTGTACGACCGCTTGTTCGGCAACGCGCCGCGCAAGCCGCGGTCGCCGCTCGCCTAGCGCGGGGTTGCGCTAGGCGCGCAGCAGCGCGAGCAGATCCGCGCCGTAACGTTCGAGTTTGCGCGCGCCCACGCCGGATATCCGGCTCAATGCATCGGTCGTCGATGGACATTCTCGCGCAAGCTCGGTCAGCGTCGCGTCGTGAAACACGACGTACGCGGGCACGCCATGCTCTTTGGCAATGGCCGCGCGCCAGTTGCGCAGGCGTTCCCAGCGTTCGCGCGCGGTATCGTCGAGCCCAGCCGCGGCGCCGGCGCCTTTAGCGATATTGCGCACGCGGCGCTTTTCCTGCAGCTGGCGCAGATGGACGGACTCGCCGCCGGTCAGCACCGCGCGGCTCAACGGCGTCAATTTCAGCGCGCCATAGCCCGCATGATCGACCGCCAGCACGCCCTGCGCGACCAATTGCCGGTAGACCGCCTGCCATTGTTTCTTGTCGAGTTCCTTGCCGATGCCGAACGTGCTGACTGCGCTATGCCCCCATTGCACCACCCGATCCGTCACATTGCCGAGCAGCACATCGATCAAATGCCCGGCGCCAAAGCGCTGGCCGCAGCGGAACGCGCACGAGAGCGCCTTCCGCGCGGCGACCGTGCCATCCCAGACTACCGGCGGCTCGAGACAGGTATCGCAATTACCGCACGGCGTCGAGGCTTCGCCGAAATAGGCGAGCAGGCGCACACGCCGGCACGTGGTCGCCTCGCACAAGCCCAGCAGCGCATCGAGCTTGGCGCCTGCCACGCGCTTGAACTGGTCCTCCGCGTCCGATGCCTCGATCATGCGGCGATGATTGACGACGTCGGCGAGACCGTACGCCATCCACGCATCGGCCGGCGCGCCGTCACGCCCCGCGCGCCCGGTCTCCTGGTAATACCCTTCGACGCTTTTCGGCAGATCGAGATGCGCGACGAAACGCACGTCGGGCTTGTCGATACCCATGCCGAACGCGATCGTCGCCACCATAATGATGCCGTCTTCGCGCAGGAACCGCGCCTGGTGCCGCGTACGCGTCGCGGTGTCCATGCCCGCGTGATAAGGCAGCGCATTCAGTCCCTGCTCGACCAGCCACGCGGCGGTCTCCTCGACCTTGCGCCGCGACAGGCAGTAGACGATGCCGGCATCGACCGGGTGCTCGGCGCGCAGAAACGCGAGCAGCTGCGCTTTGGCGTTGGCTTTTTCGACGATGCGATAGCGGATATTCGGGCGGTCGAAACTGGCGATGAAGGTGCGCGCCTCGTCCAGGCCGAGCCGCGTGATGATTTCGTCGCGCGTCTGCTGATCGGCGGTGGCGGTGAGCGCGATGCGCGGCACGTCGGGAAAGCGCTCGTGCAGCACGCAAAGCTCGATATACTCCGGGCGAAAATCGTGGCCCCATTGGGCGACGCAGTGCGCCTCGTCGATCGCGAACAAGGCCAGCCCGTTCGCCGCGCGCAGTTTTGCGAGCAGCTGCATGAAGCGCGGCGTCAGCAGCCGTTCGGGCGCGACATACAACAAGTCGAAGTCGCCCGCCAAGAGTCCGCGCTCGACGGCCGCCGCGGCTTCGCTGGTCAGCGTCGAATTCAGAAATGCCGCGCGCACGCCCGCTTCGAGCAATGCGGCGACCTGGTCCTGCATGAGGGCAATCAGCGGCGAGACGACGATGCCGGTGCCCGCGCGCAACAAGGCGGGGATCTGGTAGCACAACGACTTGCCGCCGCCGGTCGGCATCAGCACCAGGCAGTCGCCGCCGCCGGTCACATGGTCGACAATGTCCGCCTGCGGACCGCGAAAAGCCGGGTAGCCGAAAACGTCCTTGAGTACGGTGCGGGCGTCGGGTCGCGTGACTGCGGGCTTACTCAACCGTGACCGATTTGGCGAGATTGCGCGGTTTGTCGACGTCGTTGCCGCGGGCGAGCGCGGTATGGTACGCGAGCAGCTGCAGCGGCACCACGTGCAGGATGGGCGACAGCGCGCCGTAATGCTCGGGCAGCCGTATGACGTTCAGGCCCTCGGCGGACGCGATATGCGTGTCGGCGTCGGCGAACACGTACAGCTGGCCGCCGCGCGCGCGCACTTCCTGCATGTTGGATTTCAGCTTTTCCAGCAATGCGTCGTTCGGCGCGACGGTGACCACGGGCATGTCATCGGTCACCAGCGCGAGTGGGCCGTGCTTGAGTTCGCCCGCCGCGTACGCTTCGGCGTGGATATACGAAATTTCCTTGAGCTTCAGCGCGCCTTCGAGCGCGATCGGAAAATGCCGCCCGCGGCCGAGGAACAACGCGTGCTCCTTGCGCGCGAACTGGCCCGCCCACGCAATGATTTGCGGCTCGAGTGCCAGCACCGCCTGCAAGGCGACCGGCAAATGACGCAGATTGCGCAGGGCCGCGGCTTCCGCCTCGGCGGACAAGCGTCCGCGCAGTTTCGCCAGCGCCAGCGTCAGCATGAAGAGCGCCGCGAGCTGGGTGGTGAACGCCTTGGTCGACGCCACGCCGATCTCGACGCCGGCGCGGGTCAGGTAATTGAGCTTGGTCAGCCGCACGATCGCGCTCGACGCCACATTGCAAATCGCGAGCGTTTCGGTCATGCCCAGCGACTGCGCATGCTTCAAAGCGGCGAGCGTGTCGGCGGTTTCGCCGGACTGCGATATCACGACGACGAGCGAGTTCGGATTGGGCACGCTTTCGCGATAGCGGTATTCGCTCGCGATTTCCACCTGGGTGGGCAGCTTCGCAATTTCCTCGAGCCAGTATTTTGCCGTGAGGCCCGCATAGTAGCTCGTGCCGCAGGCCAGTATCAGCAGCGAATCGATGCGGCCGAATATCTGCTCCGCGCGCTCGCCGAACAGCAGCGGCGTTACGGCATCGACGCCTTCGAGCGTGTCGGAGATCGCGCGCGGCTGCTCGAAGATTTCCTTTTGCATGAAGTGCCGATACGGGCCGAGTTCGGCCGCGCCGGCGAGCGCCTTGATGATGCGCACCTCGCGCTCGACCGGCGCGTCGGTGCGGTCGTAGATTCGGGCCGCGTCCTGTTGAACGTCGGCGACGTCGCCCTCTTCGAGATAGATAATGCGGTCGGTGGTGCCGGCGAGCGCCATCGCATCGGACGCGACGAAGTTTTCGTGGTCGCCCAGGCCGACCACGAGCGGGCTGCCAAAGCGCGCGGCCACCACGCGCTGCGGCTCGTCGCGGCAGAACACCGCGATCGCGTAGGCGCCGCGCAGCCGCTTGATCGCCTGCTGCACCGCTTTGAGCAGGTCACCTGTATACAGATGGTTGACTAAGTGGGTGATGACTTCGGTGTCGGTCTGGCTTTCGAACACGAAGCCGGCCGCCTGCAGCTCGCGCCGCAGCTCTTCGTAATTTTCGATGATGCCGTTATGCACCAGCGCAATGCTGTCGCGCGAGAAATGCGGATGCGCGTTCATCGTGACCGGCGCGCCATGCGTGGCCCAGCGCGTATGCGAGATCCCGGTCGTGCCTTCCAGGTGAGTTTCTTCGACCTGAGCGATCAAGTCCTGCACGCGGCGCACCGAGCGCGCGCGCTTGAGACCGCCGTTATTCACGGCCACGCCGCACGAATCGTAGCCGCGGTACTCGAGCCGTTTCAAGCCCTCGAGCAGAACGGGCACTACGTTGCGCGCAGCGACCGCGCCGACGATACCGCACATTTGCTGGTTACCCTTTCTTCAAGTCGATGGCGGCGGCTACCGCTTTTTGACGGGCCGTTGCCAGCCCGGCCGCACTACCTGCTTTTTCTCGGTCAGCGTGAGTTCGCCTGGCGGCACGTCCTTGGTAATGGTCGCGCCGGCACCTATGGTTGCGCCCGCATGGACGGTGACCGGCGCAACCAGTTGGACATCGGAACCGATCAGTACGTTGTCCTCGATCACGGTGCGGTGCTTGTTCACGCCGTCGTAGTTGCACGTGATGGTGCCGGCGCCGACATTCACGTTGCGTCCTATGCTGGTGTCGCCCACGTAGGCGAGATGGTTGGCCTTCGAGCCCACGCCGATGTCGGACGCTTTGACTTCGACGAAATTGCCGATGTGCACCTCCGCCGCGAGCTTGGTGCCGGGCCGGATGCGCGCGTACGGCCCGATCCGGCAGTTATCCCCGATCGCGGCTTCGTCGATCAGCGTAAACGGCTCGACGCGCGTCGCAGCGCCTATGCTTGCATTGCGGATGACGCAGTTCGCGCCGATCACCGCATGGTCGCCAAGCTCGACTTGTCCCTCGAATACGCAGTTGACGTCGATCCGCACGTCACGCCCGCAGCGTAAGTCGCCACGCACGTCGATGCGCAGCGGGTCGGCCAAGGCAACGCCGGATTCGAGCAACCGGTCGGCGCTGCGCGCGCGGTGAATCTGTTCGAGGTCTGCGAGCTGGCGCAGGCTGTTGACGCCGAGTATCTCATCGGGCGTCTGCGGCGCGGACGATTCGATCTTGACGCCGTCCTTGACCGCGAGCGCGACGACGTCGGTCAGGTAATACTCGCGCTGCGCGTTCTCGTTCGACAGCTGGTCAAGCCAGCCGGCGAGGCGGGCGGCCGGCAGCAGCATGATGCCGGTATTGATTTCGCGGATCTCGCGCTGTTGGGCAGTCGCGTCTTTTTCCTCGACGATCGCCGTGATTGCGCCCTGCGCATTGCGCACGATCCGGCCGTAGCCGCGTGGTTCTGCGACTTCGGCAGTCAGGATTTTCAGCCGTTCGCCGCTGCCGGAACACAAAGCTTCGAGCGTGGCCGCGGCGATCAGGGGCACGTCGCCGTAGAGCACCAGCGTATCGGTGCGGGCGTCGAGTTGCGGCAGCGCCTGCTTGACGGCGTGCCCGGTACCCAGCTGCGGCTCCTGCCTGACGAAACTCAGATCCGCGGCGCGCATTGCCTCCGGTACCTGCTCGCCGCCGTGGCCGTAAACGACGCACGTGCGAGCGGGCTTCAGCGCGCGTGCGCAAGCAAGCACATGGGCGAGCAGCGGCCGGCCGGCAAGCAGATGCAAAACCTTGGGCAGCGCCGATTGCATGCGCTTGCCCTGGCCGGCGGCAAGGATCACGACGTTGACGGACATCGATCGATTATCTCATGGGCAAAGCGTTGGTTGCGACCCGCGCCGCTACGTACTGCGCCACCGCACCGCGCTGGTCCGCGGTCAGGTGCAAGCCGGTTTTAGTGCGCCGATAAACTACATCTTCGGCCGTGCGCGCCCATTCATGCTCGATCAAGTAGTCAATTTCCCGCGCGAAAAGTTCGGCCCCGAAATAGGCGCCGAGATCGCCCACTGCGCGCGCATCCGCCACAACTTCGGGCACTGCCGCGCCGTGGCGGCGCGCAAGGGCACGGCGAACGGCATCCGGTAGCCACGGATAGCGGGCCCGCAACTCGACTTCGGTAAATTTTTCCCATCCCTGCGGGAGCTCTCCACCCGGCAACGGCGTGCCCGCAGTCCATGCGGGCCGCATATCAGGAAACCAATGCTCGAGCTTAGTCAGCGCATGCTCGGCAAGCTTGCGGTAGGTGGTGATTTTGCCGCCGAACACCGACAACACCGGCGCAATACCGGCGTCCGCGTCCAGTCTCAACGTGTAGTCGCGGGTGATCGCGGAAGGGTTGGCGCTGCCATCGTCGTACAGCGGACGCACGCCGGCATAAGTCCACAGCACGTCGGTGGGCGCGACCGGCCGCGCGAGGTAGCGATTGGCGGCGCGGCAAAGGTACGCGATTTCCTGCGCGCTCGCGTCAGGATTGGACGGATCGCCGCTCAGCGCCACGTCGGTCGTGCCGATCAGCGTGAACTTCTCTTCATACGGGATCATAAAGACGACGCGGCGATCGTCGTTCTGCAATATGCACGCGTGCTCGCCCACATATTGCTTCGGCACGACGATATGGCTGCCCTTGACCAGCTTTACGTTGTCGCCGCTCGGCTGATGCAACCGCTCGTTCAGCACTTCTTTCACCCACGGACCCGCGGCATTGACCAGCGCGGTGGCGGTTACCGTTCGCGTTACGCCTTCGGCGCTGCGCAGCTCTGCATGCCAGCGCAGCCCTGCACGTTTAGCGAACAGACATTCCGTGCGCGTGGCGATTTGCGCGCTGAGCGCGTGGGCGGACAGCGCATTCACGACCACCAGGCGCGCATCGTCGACGCGGCAATCCGAATAAACGAAGCCTTTTTTCACCGCCGGATTGAGGCCGGCGCCATACGGTGACGCGTTGAGATCGACGCCGTGCGAGCTCGCCAGCCGTGTGCGGCGCCCCAGGTGGTCGTATAAATAAAGACCTGCGCGTATCATCCAGCGCGGCCGCAATTCGGGCACATGCGGCATGACGAAACGCAGCGGATGCACGAGGTGGGGCGCGATGTTGAGCAACACCTCGCGCTCGCTCAACGCCTCCGCCACCAGCCGGAATTCGTACTGCTCGAGATAGCGCAGGCCGCCGTGGATCAACTTGCTGCTCGCCGACGAGGTGGCGGCGGCGAGATCGTTTTTCTCGACGAGCAGGACCGACAGGCCGCGGCCCGCGGCATCGCGCGCGATGCCGGCGCCGTTGATGCCGCCGCCGATGATCAGCAGATCGAAGTGCGCGTTTTCATCCACGGCGGGCCCTGGGGTCAACGATCGCTTATTTTAACGGCAGGCGCAAAAAGCAAAGGCGGCCTGGCGCCGCCTCTTTTTCCGCTCGCAGGTTGAACGCCCGTGGGCGCTCGAATCTGCAAAACTAAGCCGGCATCCGCAGGGCGTCCGGTTTTATTGTTTCTTATGGCGCAGTTTGCGAATCGCGGCAGAGCTGGGCGGCGAGCACCGCCAATTCCGCCTCGACGGATGCGACTTCGAGCTTGTCCTGCGTTTTGACGCGGGCGTCCTCCGCTCGCTTGATCGCCTCGTTGGCTTTGGCCTCGTCGAGGTCCACTCCGCGGATTGCCGTGTCGGCCAGCACAGTAACAACTTTAGGCTGCACTTCGAGGATGCCGCCGGCGACGAAGATCAGTTCTTCGGCGCCGCCGCCGGCAGGCTTGATGCGCACCGAACCCGCCTTGATGCGCGTAATGAGCGGCGTGTGCTGCGGATAGATACCCAGCTCGCCCGCCTCGCCCGGCAGGACGACGAATTCCGCCTCGCCCGAGTAGATGCTCTCTTCCGCGCTGACGACGTCGATGTGTATGGTGTGCGCCATGGCTCGCGATCAGGTCGTTGTTTTCGCCTTGGCGATCGCTTCCTCGATGCCGCCGACCATATAGAACGCCTGTTCGGGCATGTGGTCGCATTCGCCTTCGACGATCATCTTGAAGCCTTTGATCGTCTCCTTCAACGTCACGTATTTACCCGGCGAACCGGTGAACACTTCGGCGACGTGGAAAGGCTGCGACAGGAAACGCTGGATCTTGCGCGCGCGGCCGACCGCCAGCTTGTCTTCGGGCGACAGTTCGTCCATGCCGAGAATCGCGATAATGTCGCGCAGTTCTTTATAGCGCTGCAGCACTTCCTGCACCGCGCGGGTGGTGTTGTAATGCTCTTCGCCGATCACGTGCGGGTCGACCTGGCGCGACGTCGAATCGAGCGGATCGACCGACGGATAAATACCGAGCGACGCGATTTCGCGCGACAACACGATGGTGGCGTCGAGGTGGCCGAACGTGGTCGCGGGCGAAGGGTCGGTCAAATCGTCGGCCGGAACGTAAATCGCCTGGATCGACGTGATCGAACCGGTCTTGGTGGAGGTGATGCGCTCCTGCAGGCGGCCCATTTCTTCGGCGAGCGTCGGTTGATAACCGACGGCGGACGGCATCCGGCCCAGCAGGGCCGACACTTCAGTGCCGGCGAGCGTGAAGCGGTAAATGTTGTCGATGAAGAGCAGAATGTCGCGCCCCTCGTCGCGGAAGCTTTCGGCCATCGTCAGCCCCGTCAGGGCCACGCGCAAACGGTTGCCCGGCGGTTCGTTCATCTGGCCGAACACCATCGCCACTTTCGACTTCGACAGGTCTTCCTGCACGATGACCTTGGCTTCCGACATTTCGTGATAGAAGTCGTTGCCTTCGCGCGTGCGCTCGCCGACGCCGGCGAACACGGACAGCCCCGAGTGCTGCGTCGCGATATTGTTGATCAGCTCGAGCATCGTCACCGTCTTGCCGACGCCGGCGCCGCCGAAGAGGCCGATCTTGCCGCCCTTGGCGAACGGACAAATCAGGTCGATCACCTTGATGCCGGTTTCGAGCAATTCGACCGAGGGTGACAATTCGTCGAACTTCGGCGCGGTCTGGTGGATCGACCGGCGCTCGTCGGTTCCGATCGGGCCACGCTCGTCGATCGGACGGCCCAGCACGTCCATGACGCGGCCGAGCGTCGCCTGGCCGACCGGCACGGAAATCGGCTTGCCGGTGCTCGCGACTTTCATGCCGCGGCGCAAACCGTCCGAAGAGCCGAGCGCGATGGTGCGCACGACGCCGTCGCCCAACTGCTGCTCGACCTCGAACGTGAGCCCTTTTTCGACCAGCGGATTGGCCGCGTCTTCTTCCAGGACCAGCGCATCGTAAACCCGCGGCATGGCATCGCGCGGAAATGCGATGTCGGTTACCGCGCCGATACACTGGACGATGGTGCCTTGTGCTTGTGCCATAGCGTTCTTCCTAAACGTTCAATTCAAATGGTTAAACCGCGGCGGCGCCGGCGACGATCTCCGACAGTTCCTGCGTGATCGCCGCCTGGCGGGATTTGTTGTAAATAAGCGTCAGTTCGTCGATCACGTTGTTGGCATTGTCCGACGCGGCTTTCATGGCGACCATGCGGGCCGACTGTTCCGACGCCAGGTTTTCGCTCAGCGCCTGGTAGATGATCGCTTCGACGTAGCGCGTCAGCACCTGATCGAGCACGACCTTGGCTTCGGGTTCGTAAATGTAGTCCCACGCGCCCTCGGGCACGCCGAGCTTCTCACCCGATAGCGGCAGCAACTGCTCCATCGACCGGTTCCTGCTTCATGGTGTTGATGAATTTCGTGTAGAAAATCAGCAGGCGGTCGAAGCGGTCTTCTCTATAGCCGTCGAGCATGACCTTGATGACGCCGACCAGCTTATCCATCGGCGGCCGGTCGCCCAGCTGCGTGATCTGCGACACGATGTTGGCGCCGAGCCGCTGCATGAAGCCCAGGCCCTGGTTGCCGATGCAGCAGACTTCGAACGACTCGCCTTCGGCCTCCCACTCTTTCATTTTGGTGAGAGCGAGCCGCTGCACGTTGGTGTTCAGGCCGCCGCACAGCCCCTTGTCGGTGGTGATGATGATGATGCCGACTTTTTTGACCGAGTCGCGCTCGATCAGGAACGGATGGCGGTACTCGGGGTTGGCGTGGGAAATGTGCGCGGCGACGTTGCGGATCTTTTCCCCATAGGGGCGCGCGGCGCGCATGCGCTCCTGCGCCTTGCGCATCTTCGACGCGGAAACCATTTCCATCGCCTTGGTGATCTTGCGCGTGCTTTGCACGCTCTTGATCTTGGTCCGTATTTCCTTGCTGCCTGCCATGCGTCTTATCCTTGACCGGGATTGCTGCGGGTTCTCGAATTACCGCGGCGCAAATCTAGTAGGTGCCGTTCTTCTTCCAGTCCTCGACGGCGGCCTTGAGGGTCTTCTCCTCGTCGGCGCTGATGTCTTTTCTCTCCTCGATGCCGGTGAACAGCGCCGCGTACTTGGACTTGATGTAGTCGCGCAGGCTGCGCTCGGCAGCCAGCGCTTTTTTGATGTCGATGTCGTCGAAGTAACCGTTGTTGACGGAAAAGAGCGTCAAAGCCATTTCGTTCACCTGCATCGGCTGGTACTGCGCCTGTTTCATGAGCTCGGTGACCATGCGTCCGCGCTCGAGTTGCTTGCGGGTCGAGGCGTCGAGGTCGGACGCAAATTGCGCAAATGCAGCGAGTTCGCGGTATTGGGCGAGCGACAAACGCACGCCGCCGCCGACGTCTTTGCGCTTCATGGCCTTGGTTTGCGCAGCGCCGCCAACGCGCGACACTGAAATGCCGGCGTTAATGGCCGGGCGGATACCCGCGTTGAAGAGATCGGTTTCTAGAAAGATCTGGCCGTCGGTGATCGAGATCACGTTGGTCGGCACGAACGCCGACACGTCGCCGGCCTGGGTTTCGATTACCGGCAGCGCGGTCAGCGAACCGGTCTTGCCCTTGACCGCACCCTTGGTGAATTTTTCGACGTATTCTTCGTTGACGCGCGCTGCGCGCTCGAGCAGCCGCGAGTGGAGGTAAAAAACGTCGCCGGGATAGGCTTCGCGGCCGGGCGGTCGGCGCAGCAACAGCGACACCTGACGGTAGGCCCAAGCCTGCTTGGTCAGATCGTCGTAAATGATCAGTGCATCCTGGCCGCGGTCGCGAAAATACTCGCCCATGGTGCAGCCGGAGTAGGGCGCGATGTACTGCATGGCCGCCGATTCGGATGCGGTGGCCGCCACCACGATGGTGTACGCCATGGCGCCGTGCTCTTCGAGTTTGCGCACGACGTTGGCGACGGTCGAGGCTTTCTGCCCGATTGCCACGTAGATGCAAAAGAGGTCCTTGCCCTTCTGATTGATGATGGTGTCGACCGCCACCGCCGTCTTGCCGGTCTGGCGGTCGCCGATGATCAGCTCGCGCTGGCCGCGGCCGACCGGCACCATCGCATCGATCGCTTTGAGGCCGGTCTGCACCGGCTGCGACACCGATTTGCGCGCAATGACGCCCGGCGCGACTTTCTCGATGACGTCTGACAGCTTGGCATTGATCGGGCCTTTGCCGTCGATCGGCTGACCGAGTGAATTGACCACGCGCCCGATCAGTTCGGGACCGATGGGCACCGACAGAATCTGGCCGGTGCACTTGACGACGTCACCTTCGGAGATGTGCTCGTATTCGCCGAGCACCACCGCGCCGACGGAATCGCGCTCGAGATTCAGCGCGAGACCGAAGGTACTCTTCGGAAACTCGAGCATCTCGCCCTGCATGACGTCGGCCAGCCCGTGAATGCGGCAAATGCCGTCAGTCACCGATATGACCGTGCCTTGCGTGCGCGACTCGGTGGTCGCGCCGAGGTTCTGGATCCGGCTCTTGATGAGTTCACTGATTTCTGACGGATTGAGTTGCATCTGAAGCTCCTAACGAATGAGTGCGGCCGACATTGCGTCGAGTTTGCCGCGGACGGTCGCGTCTACCACCTTGTCGCCGATCACGATCTTGATTCCGCCGATCAGGGTTGGATCGACGCTGACCTGCGCGCGCACCTTGCGCTGATATTTGCTTTCAAGCTTCTTCACCAGTTGCGCGACCTCGGCATCGTTGACCGCAAAAGCCGAATATATTTCCGCCTCCAGCACGCCCTCCTGTGCCAGCCGCAATTGCTCGAACATCGCGCGAATTTCCGGCAGCACAGCGAGCCGGTTGTTATGCACCAGCACCTGCACGAAATTGCGTCCCGCGCCGTCCAGACGCTCGCCGCACACGCCCAGAACCAGGCTTTCCAGTTGCTGCGCGCTGACATTGGGGTCGCTAAGACAACGCGCGACGTCCGCGTCCTGGGTGACGAGTTCGAGCAGTCCCAGCATCTGCGACCATGGCTCGAGCCGGTTTTGCTCGTGCGCGAGCTTGAATGCAGCTTCCGCATAGGGGCGCGCGATGGTGACTGTTTCAGCCATTTTTCGCTCTACAGCTCCGCCTGCACTGCCTGCAACAGAGCGGCATGGGTTTTCGCATCGACTTCGCGCCGCAGAATTTTTTCCGCACCCGCCACCGCCAGCGCGGCAACCTGCAGCCGCAGCGCTTCGCGCGCGCGCGAAACCTCCTGCTCGATTTCCGCCTTGGCGGCCGCTTTCTCGCGGTTGCCCTCGTCGCGCGCCGCGTTCTTGGCTTCCTCGATCATTTGCGAAACGCGTTTTTCGGCCTGGGTGACGATTTCGGCGGCACGCGTGCGCGCCTTGCCGATTTCTTCTTCCGCTGTTACCGCGGCGCGCGCGAGCGACTGCTTGCCTTCTTCGGCCGCCGCCAGTCCATCCGCAACCTTTTTCTGGCGCGCCGAAATGGCGTTGGTCAACGGCGGCCAGATGAACTTTGCGCAAAAGAAAATAAACACGAAGAACGTGACGGCCTGCGCAAACATGGTGACGTTTAGGTTCATGCTTTGCCCCTGCTGAAAATTTCCCGGAAATTACTTGAGGCTGGCCAGCAGCGGATTGCCGGTCGCGAACCACAGGGCCAGGCCGACGCCGATAATGAACGAGGCGTCGATCAGGCCCAGGAGCAGGAACACTTTGGCCTGCAGTTGCGGCATCAGTTCGGGCTGGCGTGCAGCACCCTCGAGAAAGCGGCTGCACATGATGCCCACGCCGATACACGCGCCGGCGGCCCCCAAGCCAATCATCAGGCCGATGCCGATGCCGGTATAGGCCTGAATCATCGCTACCATTTGCAACTTGTCCATTACTATCTCCTTTCAGGGAAAATCGTTTCGACGGGTTATTTGTTCAATGACTTTCGTGCGCCATCGCCATGTAAACGGCGGTCAGCATCATGAATATGTAGGCTTGCAGAACGACGATCAGAATGTGAAAGATCGCCCAGCCGAATGCCAGCACGCCGCCGAATACGGAACCGACCAGTCCGGTCGCCGCCCACATCCACAACAGCATGAAAATGATCTCGCCCGCATAAATATTGCCGTAGAGCCGCAGCGAATGCGACAGCGGCTTGGAGATGTACTCGACCACGTTAAACAGGAAATTAAACACCCACAGCAGGGGGTTCGAACCGAACGGCGTGCAAAAGAGCTCGTGAGTCCAGCCGCCGACACCCTTGACTTTGAGATTGTAGAAGATCATCAGGCCCCAGACCGACAACGCCAGCGCGAAAGTCGTATTCACGTCGGAAGTCGGCACCGGCTTCCATTCATGCTGGTGCAGCACATGGGTGGTAAAGGCCGCGACGAGATCGACCGGCAGGAAATCCATCGCGTTCATCAACAGCACCCAGACAAACACGGTCAACGCGAGCGGGGTGACGAAAGCGCGGCTGCCGTGAAAAATGCCTTTGACCTGGTCATCGACAAAGTCGCCCAGCAATTCGACAAACGCCTGGCGGCGGTTCGGCACGCCGGCGGTCACGCCGCGCGTTACCCACCACAGGAATCCAAAACCGACGATGCCCAGTGCAACCGCCGTCAGAAACGTGTCCAGATGCAGCGTCCAGAACGGGCTGTCGCCGAGCGACACGGTGCGATTGGTCAGGTGGTGACCGATATACTCGGTTGGCGTGAGTCCGCCGGCTTCACTCATTGCAATTCCCTGCGATCCTGATTGTAAGCACCGTAGCCACCGATTGCGTTTGCCGACGCACAGGTTATGCGCTGACCAGACCCACGGCTATGGGACCAAGGTCCAATCAATCGCGCACCAGCAACGCGACCGGATAAATCAATACTGCGACGATAAAAGTGCCGATAAAAACTCCGGGCACCACCCCTTCATATGCCGTCAACACCACCCACAACTGGAGCACGATAACCCCGATCTTGGCGGTTTCGGCTCTAATCAATACCCTCAGGGTTTCGCCTGCGGACCGCACTTTGTTGCGCCCGGTCAATGCCGCATAAACGCAACACGCAACCATCATGACCATGCCGCCGAGCAACGCGGAAATTGCAGCGTATACGCCGAGCCATAAGCCCGCGCCCACCGCGATTCCAAGGGTCACTAGAAATTGCAGCCGCAGAACGACGCGTAAGGGCCTGTTTTTGAAAGTATGCGGAACCGCCCCAACGGCCAGATTGATCCAAGTCAACATGTTGATTGTACTTAGTTTCGCCGTTTGGCGTCAAACGGTCTTGCAGTGCAACATGTGAGCGTCATCGGCTAAGCCGCGCCAAAATCGCGTCCAGTTGATCGAGGTTCGAATACTGGATCACCACTGAGCCGCGGCCCTTGCTGCCGGCCTTGATTTCGACTTTGGTCCCCAGCTTTTGCGCCAACTCTTCCTGCAAGCGCAGCACATCGCGATCCGACGTCTTGCGCGATTTTTTAGCCGGGGTTCCGCGCAACAGCCGGCCGACCAACTTTTCAGTTTCGCGCACCGACATGCCGCGCTCGGCGATCAAGCGGGCGGTTTCGATTTGCTGCATACCGGTCAACGCCAGCAGCGCGCGCGCGTGCCCCATATCGAGCTTGCCCTGGTGCAGGAGATCGCGCACCGGTTCCGAGAGCGCCAGCAGGCGCAGCAGGTTGGATACGGCACTGCGTGAGCGGCCGACCATTTCGGCCGCCTTGTCGTGCGTGATATTGAACTCCGTGACCAGGCGCTGAATGCCGTTGGCCTCTTCGAGCGGATTCAAGTCTTCGCGCTGAATGTTTTCGATCAAGGCCATCGCGAGCGCGGCATTGTCCGGGACTTCGCGGACCAGCGCCGGCACGTCGCTCAAACCGGCCATGCGCGCGGCACGCCAGCGCCGTTCGCCGGCGATGATTTCGTAACGCCCGCCGCCGACCGGGCGCACCAGGATGGGCTGCATGACGCCCTGCATCCGGATGGAGTCGGCCAACTCCTTCAGGGCCGCTTCGTCCATGCGCGTGCGCGGCTGATATTTGCCGGGCTGCAAAAGATCGACTTTGAGTTCGGCCTGCTGGTCGCCCGCCGCCCGTGCCGCAGCCGGCTCCTCGCTGCCGAGCAGTGCATCCAGGCCGCGCCCCAGTCCCTTCATCTTTGCCATCACCATCGCCTTTTTAAACCACCGGCGCCGCGCGATTCAGCATTTCGCCGGCGAGCGCGAGGTAAGCTTGCGCACCTTTGGATTTTTGGTCGAACCCTAAAACCGGCACGCCATGACTGGGCGCCTCCGCGAGCCGCACGTTGCGCGGGATCACGGTGCGATACAGCTTATCGCCGAAATGCTGCTGGAGCTGGGCCGAGACCTGTTGCGCGAGCGTATTGCGCGGATCGAACATCGTGCGCAACAGGCCCTCGATCTGCAGCTGTGGATTGAGATGGGTGCGCACCTTTTTGATCGTCTGCACGAGATCGCTCAGTCCCTCGAGCGCGTAATACTCGCATTGCATCGGGATCAGCACCGCGTGGGCCGCGCACAGCCCGTTGACCGTCAACAGGTTCAACGCCGGCGGGCAATCGATCAGGATGAAGTCGTACTCGCTTTCGAGCGTGGCGAGCGCCGACTTCAGCCGCGTTTCGCGGTGCTCGATGTCGACCAGCTCGATCTCGGCGCCGGCGAGCTCGCGATTGGCCGGCAGCACGTCGTAGTTGCCGCTCGTCGAGTGCACACGCACCGCGCCGATTTCCGCTTCGCCGAGCAACAGGTGATAGACCGTCACTTTGAGCGCGCGCTTATCCACGCCGCTGCCCATCGTCGCATTGCCCTGCGGATCGAGATCGACCAGCAGCACGCGCTGTTTGGTCGCCGCTAAGCTCGCGGCAAGGTTGACACCCGTCGTGGTTTTGCCGACCCCGCCTTTTTGATTCGTGATCGCCAGGATTCTCGCCATCTCACGCCCCCGCGGGGCTCAGCAAAACGAGATGGCGCTCGGCGCTCAATCCCGGCACCTTGAGCGGCACTGCGCTCATTAGCTTGAACGTAGCGGGCAATTGCGCGAGCTCTTCATCGGGATAAACCCCTTTCATCGCCGCAATCACGCCGCCGCTCGCGCATAGACCGCCGGCAAGCTTCAGGAACTCCGGCAGGTCGGAGAAAGCGCGCGAGATCACGAGCTCGAATTTTTGCGGCGGCTGCCACGCTTCGACTCTCTCGCACACGACCTCGACATTCGCTAGCTTCAGTTCGATCGCGGCCTGCCGCAGAAATGCGGCCTTCTTGTGGTTGCTGTCGAGCAGGACCACACGCGCCTGCGGCCACATGAGCGCGAGTGGAATTCCCGGCAAGCCGGCGCCGCTGCCCACATCGACCACCGAGGCGGCATGCACATGCGGCAGGATCGCGAGCGTATCCAGCGCGTGCACGCTGACCATCTTCGCGCTGTCGCGCACGGCGGTCAGGTTGTGGACGCGGTTCCATTTCGCGATCAACGCGAGATAGTCGTTGAGCTTCGCCTGAATTTCCGCCGGGACTTGCAGCCCCAGTTCGGCGATGCCCTGCGCAAGCTGTTCGGCGGGCGTCATGCCGTTTTTTGCGCAGCGCCGAAGCCCCGCTTCAGATGCACGAGCAACAACGAAATCGCCGCCGGCGTAATGCCGGAAATGCGCGCCGCCTGGCCCAGGGTCTCGGGCCGATGCTGGTTGAGCTTTTGCTGTGCTTCGATCGACAACCCGTGCACGCGCCGGTAATCGAGATCGACCGGCAGGCGCGTCGTTTCGTACGCTTCCTGGCGCGTGATCTCGTCCTGCTGGCGCGTGATGTAGCCCTGATACTTGCATTGAATTTCGACTTGCTCGGCGACTTGCGGGTCGTCGACGGACGGGCCCGCTGCGGGCAACGTCATCAGCGTCGGGTAGCTCACGTTCGGCCGCCGCAACAAATCGAGCAACGTGTATTCGCGTTCGATAGCCTGACCCAATACGCGTTCGCAGTCGTGGCGGGCGACGACCGCGGGATTCACCCACGTCGATTTCAGCCGCTCGAATTCGTGGTTCACCGCGTCGCGCTTGCGCGCGAATTGTTCCCAGCGCTCGTCGGTCACCACACCCAGGCCGCGGCCGATTTCCGTCAGGCGCATATCCGCATTGTCTTCGCGCAGGCTCAGCCGATATTCGGCGCGGCTCGTGAACATGCGGTACGGCTCGGAGACGCCGCGCGTGATCAAGTCGTCCACCAGCACGCCGAGGTAAGCCTCATTGCGGCGCGGACACCATGAGTCGTCACCGGCGACGAAGCGCGCAGCATTGATGCCGGCGAGCAGGCCCTGGGCCGCCGCCTCTTCGTAGCCCGTGGTGCCGTTGATCTGGCCGGCGAAAAAGAGACCCTTGATCGACTTGGTTTCGAGCGAGCTCTTCAACGCGCGCGGATCGTAGTAATCGTATTCGATCGCATAGCCCGGCCGCGTGATATGCGCGGCTTCGAGTCCGGGGATCGAGCGCACGAGGGCCAGCTGCACGTCGAACGGCAGGCTCGTCGATATGCCATTGGGATAAAACTCGTTGACCGTCAAACCTTCGGGTTCGAGGAAGATCTGATGCGAAGACTTGTCGGCGAAGCGCGTGATCTTGTCTTCGATCGACGGGCAATAGCGCGGCCCTACGCCTTCGATCACGCCGGTGAACATCGGCGAGCGGTCGAGACCGCCGCGGATGATGTCATGCGTGCGTACGCTCGTATGCGTGATCCAGCATGGCAACTGCGCCGGGTGTTGCGCGCGCGACCCGAGAAACGAAAACACCGGCCGCGGCTCGTCGCCCGGCTGCTCGGTGAGTTGCGAGAAATCGATGCTGCGGCCATCGAGCCGCGGCGGCGTGCCGGTTTTGAGCCGCCCGGCCGGTAGTTTCAATTCGCGCAGGCGCGCGGCCAAGCTCACCGCAGGCGGATCGCCGGCGCGCCCGGCCTGGTAATTTTTAAGCCCGACGTGAACCAGCCCGGCCAAAAACGTCCCCGCCGTCAACACGACGGCGTCGGCCGCGAAGCGCAGCCCCAGTTGGGTCACCACGCCGGTGACGCGCTCGCCTTCGAGCGTAAGATCGTCTACAGATTGCTGAAATATCAATAGGTTAGGTTGATTTTCCAAGCGGCCGCGGATCGCTTTCCGATACAGTATCCGATCGGCTTGGGCGCGCGTCGCACGGACCGCGTGACCTTTGCTCGAATTCAGGATGCGGAATTGGATGCCGGCCTCGTCGGTGGCCGCCGCCATGGCACCGCCCAAGGCGTCGATTTCCTTAACCAGATGCCCTTTGCCGATGCCGCCGATCGATGGATTGCACGACATTTGCCCCAGCGTCTCGACGTTATGGGTGAGCAGCAACGTGCGGCGGCCGATTCGCGCGCTGGCGAGCGCGGCCTCGGTGCCGGCATGCCCGCCACCAACGACAATTACGTCAAATTTTTCAGGGAAATGCATGCTCGCAGGCGCTCGAATCGCAGGGTCGGAATGATACCGGAAAATGGCTCGAAAACGAAGTTTTGGCCCTGCGAAGACAGGTGTTTCACGTGAAACCACGGCGCACCAACAGACGTCACGCCTACAGTGTTCCACGTGAAACCTTGATTACTTGCCGATACAGAAATGGGAAAAGATTTTGCCCAGTAAATCGTCCGCCGTAACCTCGCCGGTAATGCCGCCGAGTGCGTGCTGCGCCAGCTTGAGTTCCTCAGCGAGGAATTCGACTTGGCTCTGCCCCGCCGCCTGGTTGACGTGCTCCTGAGCGAGCTGCAGGGCTTGCAGGTGACGTTCCCGCGCCATGAAGGCCCCCTCATTCGCGACGTCCCACCCGGCTGCGGTCAGCACGGCCGTCTTCAGCAAATCAAGGCCCGCGCCCGATTTCGCCGAAACGGCGACCTCGACCATTCCACCCATCGTGCGCACAGAGGGCTCGAGACCCGCGAGGTCGACCTTGTTGAGCACGTGCAGTTGCGGTACCCCCGCCGTCGTTCGTACGCCCAACGCCGGATCAGGCACGCATGTCTCGGGACGTGTCAGATCGCTGACCCACAACACCAGATCGGCGGCCGCGACCGCCTGCCACGTTCTCTCGATGCCGATCTTCTCCACCGGGTCGCGCGGTTCGCGCAGACCGGCCGTATCGATTACATGGAGGGGCACGCCACGTTCAGATTGATCGTTTCGCGGATCAGGTCGCGCGTCGTCCCTGGAATTTCGGTCACGATCGCGCGTTCGGTTCCCGGCCAGTGCGTTCAGCAGACTCGACTTGCCGACGTTGGGCTGGCCGGTCAAAACAATGTGAATTCCATCGCGCAATAGCTGACCTTGTTGCGACGCTGCGATGATCGCCGCGAGCTGCGCGCGAATGGCGGCGAGCCGAGCCCGCACCTTGCCGCTTTCCAGAAACTCGACCTCTTCGTCGGGAAAATCCAGCGTCGCTTCGACGAAAATGCGCAGCTCGGTCAGCGCGTCCACCAGCGCCTCGATACGGCGCGAAAAATCGCCCTGCAGCGAGCGCATGGCGCAGCGCGCGGCCTGCGCCGTCGCGGCATCGATCAAATCCGCCACGCCTTCCGCCTGCGCGAGATCGATCTTGTCGTTGAGGAATGCGCGCTTGGTGAATTCACCTGGCTCCGCGAGCCGAGCGCCCAGCTCCAGGCAGCGCTGCAACAGCAGATTGAGCACGACCGGCCCGCCGTGCCCCTGCAGCTCGATCACGTCTTCGCCGGTGTACGAATGCGGCGCGCGAAAATACAGGATCAACCCCTGGTCGATTACCGCGCCTGTTGAGTCCAGGAAGTCGGCGCGCGTGGCCTGTCGCGGCCGCACGTCGCGGCCTGCCAGCGCGTGTAGCGTCGGTTCCAGCGCGGGTCCCGAGACCCGTACGACGCCGATGCCGCCACGTCCGGGCGGCGTCGCGATCGCCGCTATGGCGTCATTTGCCATGCGCCGGCTTGGGATGCTCCATTGCGCGGGTGATCTGCCACTGCTGGGCGATCGAAAGAATATTGTTAACGAGCCAGTAGAGCACCAGGCCGGCGGGGAAGAAAAAGAACATCACGCTGAACGCGATCGGCATGATCTTCATGATTTTCGCTTGGACCGGGTCCGGCGGCTCGGGGTTTAAGTAGGTCTGAAAAATCATCGTGGCGCCCATGAGAATGGGCAACAGCCCGATTGGCATTCCAAACCAAACGCCGAACAGCGTGTCGGGCCGCGAAAGGTCGTCTATCCACAGCATAAACGGTGCGTGCCGCAACTCCACACTAGCTAGCAAAACCCAATAAAGTGCAATAAAAACAGGTATTTGCACGAGAACTGGCAAGCAGCCCCCGAGCGGATTTATCTTCTCGGTCTTGTACAGCTCCATCATCGCCTGGTTCATACGCTGACGGTCATTGCCGTATTGGTCCTTGAGTTTTTGCAGCCTCGGCGCCAGCACCCGCATGCGTGCCATCGAACGGTAGCTCGCGGCCGACAGCGGATAGAACACCGCTTTGAGCGTCACCGTCAGCAGAATGATCGCTACACCCCAGTTGCCGACCCAGTGGTAAAGCCACTGCAAGTACCAAAAGAGCGGCTTGGCGAGGATAGTCAGCCAGCCATAATCGATCGTGAGATCGAGCCCGGGCGCCAGATTGGCGAGGTTCTCGCCTTCCTGCGGCCCGACGTACAGCGGCACCTTGAGCGCGGCGCTCGCTCCCGGTTCAACTGTGCCAATCGGCAGAATTACGCCCGCCGCATACAGTCCGTTATCGAGACGCCGTGTGTAGAACTCACGCGGCGTGTTGTTAGCGGGCAGCCAGGCGCTTAGAAAATAATGCTGGAGTATCGCAATCCAGCCGTCGTTGGTTTTCTTAAGATAGCTGACCTTATTCTTGTCGACGTCGCTGAACGCGACCTTCTGAAATTTTTCCTTGTCGGAGTAGACCGCGATGCCGGTATACGTCGGCAGCATCGCCGAATCGCCGACGGGCGGATTGCCGTCGCGCACGAGTTGGAAATAGCCGTCGGCCTGAAACGGCGCCGCGCTTTTGTTATCGATCTCATAGCTGACATCGATCACGTAGCTGTTGCGATGGAAAGTATAAATCTTGGTGACTTTGACGCCGGCCGGCGTCGTTGCGGTGAGGCGCACCGCGACCTCTGCCGCGCCGTCGCCGAGTTTCACCTCGCGTTCGCTCGCCGTGTAGAGCGTGCGATGGTTAGGCAGGTCTTTGCCCTGCGCGTCCTTGCCGATCAATCCCGCTTGCGCGATATAGGTGCGCGCGGGTTGCAGTTCGAGCAGCGCGAAATTTTTGGTCTTGTCGAGCGTATCGCGCTGGCCAAGCAACTCCAGATGGCGCAGGTCGCCGCCCGCCGTGTCGATCACGGCGATGAACCGGTCGGTCTGGACGCGGATCTGCTCGCCCTTCTGCAACTCCCCGCTCGTCACCGGCGCGCTCGCGGACGGCGCAACGGCCGAAGGTTGCGCGGCAGACGGCTGGGTGGCGGAGGGCACCGGTGTTGCGGAGGGCGTGCCCTTCGGCACGCTCGAGGCGGGCACGGTCACCGGCGGATGCGCGTCCTTCTGCCATGCGTCGATCAGAAAAAACGACGAGAACGTGAAGAGCATGAACAGAATTAAGCGCTGGGTATCCATGAATCAATTCGGTGGTTAAAGTGGCTTGGCGATTTTTTGCGCGGTAGCGCCCTCGCAGCATTGCTGCCGCGCGCGCGTCATGAGTTCGAGGATTTCGCTGCGTGCTTGCGCGGACGTCGCCGCTAACACGACGGCGCGCGCGCGCACCACCAGGTCGACGCCAACAAGCGCGGCGCGATGGCGGCGAAACGTTTCACGCGCGAGCCGTTTGCACAAATTGCGCGCGACCGCGCGCGGCACATAACGCTTGTTGACCGTGATGCCGAGCCGCGATTCGTCGCGGCCGTTGGGTTTGGCGTAGACCTGAAAAAACTTGCCGGCCACCGAACACTTATAGGCAAATACCGCGGCAAATGCATGCGGCCCCTCGAGTCGGCTGGCCCGGGAAAAAGAAAAACGCGCGCCGGCGCTCGTCAAACGCCGAGACGCGCGCGCCCTTTCGCGCGACGCGTACGCAGCACTGCGCGACCGCCGCGGGTTTTCATGCGCACCCGGAATCCATGCGTACGCTTGCGGCGGGTGGTCGACGGCTGATAGGTGCGTTTCATGATCTCTGCCTGAGCTCGTGTGAAAAGCCCGCTATTACAACCGTTAACGAGTGCTTCTGTCAATCCGATTCTGCGCCGTATTCAGCGCGCCGATCGTCGCCGGGTTGTGGATAACTTAGGCCAAAAACGCTAAACTCGACCCTTGGTCGCCGTCCTCTTTTCCTGCCCTCCTATAACAACATAGTCTGCCTCGCGATGAATAGCTTTTGGCGCTCTTGTCTCGCCCATTTTGAACAACAGCTGCCGCCCCAGCAATTCAAAACCTGGATCAAACCGCTCAAGTTTCAAGCCGCCGATAATCAGCTCACGCTCACGGCGCCCAATCGCTTTGTGCTGCAGTGGATCCGCGACCGGTTCCTGGCCGAAATCGAGCGCCTGGCCGGCGAGCGCTTCGGCAACGAGGTCGCCGTCAGCCTGGTGCTCGCGGAAAAAGAGACCGCGCTGCCGCCGAAAGAGCTGGTTCCCGCGAGCGGCGGCACCAAACCGAGCACGCGCGATATTTCGCGTCTCAACCCGGACTTCAATTTCAGCACGTTCGTGACGGGCAAGGCCAACGAGCTCGCGCGCGCCGCGGCGATTCAGGTGGCCGAGCGCACCGGCGAAGCCTACAACCCGCTCTTCGTCTATGGCGGCGTTGGTCTGGGTAAGACGCACTTGATCCATGCGATCGGCAACCTGCTGCTGCAGCGTAATCCGCAGAGCCGGATCCGCTATATTCACGCCGAGCAATACGTATCGGACGTTGTGCGCGCCTACCAGCACAAGTCGTTCGACGACTTCAAGCGCTATTACCATTCGCTCGATCTGCTGCTGATCGACGATATCCAGTTTTTCAGCGGCAAGAGCCGCACCCAGGAGGAATTTTTTTACGCGTTCAACGCGCTGATCGAATCGCGCAAGCAGGTGGTCATTACCTGCGACACCTACCCGCGCGAAATTCCGGGCATGGAAAACCGCCTGATCTCGCGTTTTGCGTGGGGGCTCACGGTCGCAGTCGAGCCGCCGGAGCTCGAGATGCGCGTTGCCATCCTGCTGAAGAAAGCGGAGGCCGAGAACGTGGTGCTCGACGAAACCGTCGCGTTCTTCATCGCCACCCACAGCCAGTCCAACATTCGCGAGCTCGAGGGTGCGTTGAAGCGCATACTCGCTTATTCGCGATTTTCCGGCCGCCAGATTTCAGTCGACCTGTGCCGCGATGCATTAAAAGATCTGCTCGCGCTGCAAAGCCGCCAGATCTCGATCGACAACATTCAGAAGACGGTCGCCGACTACTACAAAATCAAGGTGTCCGAAATGTATTCCAAGAAGCGCAGCCGCAACATCGCGCGGCCGCGCCAGGTCGCGATGGCGCTCGCCAAGGAACTCACGCATTTGAGCCTGCCGGATATCGGCGAGGCGTTTGGCGGCCGCGATCATACGACCGTGCTGCATGCGTGCCGCAAGATCGCGGCGCTGAAAACCACCAGCCATGAAATAACGCGGGACTTCGATTCGCTGCTCAAGGTTTTGCGCGGCTGATAACTTTAGGCCGACTTGTGCATAAGAACAGATTTGGCAACTTTGAAAATTTAACCAACAAACTATCCACACGGTATCACGTGCTTTGTTGATGCGCGAAATGCCTGAAGAGTCGCAGCCGCCCTGTGATCGGGTACTTATCCACAAAAAAGGCGACTGTAATTACTACTACTAGGATATATAAACTATGAAACTAGTACAGACCAAGCGGGACAACTTGTTAAAGCCGCTGCAGGCCGTGACTGGCATCGTAGAGAAACGCCACACCCTGCCGATCCTGTCGAACGTCCTGATCGAGCAGGTCGACGATCGCCTGCATTTATTGGCGACCGATCTGGAAATCCAGGTGTCGACGAGCTTTGGCAACGCGCAAAAAGGCGCCGACAAGTACGCGGTCACTGCGTCCGCGCGCAAGCTGCAGGACATACTGCGTGCGCTGCCCGAGCAGGCCGACATCGGTCTCGAAGCGCAAAACAACCGCCTGCTGGTTAAGTCCGGCAAGAGCCGCTTTACGCTGCAGACTCTGCCGGCCGAGGATTTTCCCAAGCTGCCCAAAGCCCCGGCGGCGGCGATCAAGATAAAACTGCCCCAGAAGGCCTTCAAGTCCTTGTTGTTGCTCGTGCAATACGCGATGGCCCAGCAGGACATCCGCTATTACTTGAACGGCATGCTGCTCGTTCTCAATGGCGACGTGTTGAAAGTGGTGGCGACCGACGGGCACCGGCTTGCCTATGCGAGCATGAAGCTGTCGCAGGCCGTCGAGCCGCTCGAAGTCATTTTGCCGCGCAAGGCGGTGCAGGAACTCGTTAAGCTCTTAAGCGACAGCGACGACGACGTCAGCGTCGAGCTCGCGCCGACCCAGGTCAAATTCGGCATTCAGGACGTCGAACTCGTGAGCAAGGTCGTCGACGGGAAGTTTCCGGACTTCACGCGCGTGATACCGACCAACTATCAGAAGAATTTTCTGATCGAACGCAGCATTCTCCAGCAGGCTTTGCAGCGCGTCGCCATCCTGTCCAACGAGAAGTTCCGCGGCGTGCGCTGGACGCTGACCGACGGCCAGCTGCGGATCTCCTGCACGAACACGGAGCAGGAGGAAGCGTTCGAGGAAATCGAAATCAGCTATGCCGGCGAAGCGCTGGACATCGGCTTTAACGTGACCTACCTGCTCGACGTGCTGGCCAATTTGTCGAGCGACAAGGTGACGTGCTCGTTCGGCGACGCGAACAGCAGCGTGCTGATCACGATCAGCGAAGACCCCGATTTCCGCTACGTCGTGATGCCGATGCGGATTTGATTTTAGGACAGCGTTTTTTAAGCCCGCCCGCTGCGAGACTGGTTGAAGCGGGCATTTCAGTGATTGTTTTTAAGCGAAGACCATGACCGAAGAGAATCAGCCCGTCCCCAACGATGATTACGATGCCGACAGCATCAAGGTCTTAAAAGGCCTTGAAGCGGTGCGCAAGCGTCCCGGCATGTACATCGGCGATACCAGCGACGGCACGGGCCTGCATCATATGGTGTTCGAAGTCGTCGACAATGCGATCGACGAGGCGCTCGCCGGCCATTGCGACGATATAACGATCACCATCCATCCTGACAATTCGATCAGTGTCCAGGACAACGGGCGCGGCATTCCGACCGAAATCAAGAACGATGACGAGCAGCGGCGCAGCGCCGCCGAAATCGTCATGACCGAATTGCACGCGGGCGGTAAATTCGACAACAACTCGTACAAGATCTCGGGCGGCCTGCACGGCGTTGGCGTATCCGTGGTCAATGCGCTGTCCGAGTGGCTGCGGCTGACGATCCGCCGCGACGGCAAAAGTTACCAGATGGAATTTCGCGACGGCGTGCCCGTATCGCCGCTGAAGGAAACGGGCAAGACCGAAAAGCGCGGCACCGAGGTGCATTTTCTGGCCAGCAAGGCCACTTTTATCCAGGTCGAGTACCACCACGACATCCTCGCCAAGCGGCTGCGCGAGCTCTCATTCCTGAATAACGGCGTAAAAATCGCGTTGATCGACCAGCGCTCGGGCAAGCAGGAAAATTTTTCGTTTACCGGCGGCGTCAAGGGGTTCGTCGAGTACATGAACCGCAGCAAATCGGCGCTGCATCAGAAAATCTTCTATGCCGAGGGCTCGAAAGAGGGCATTACGGTCGAAGTGGCGATGCAATGGAACGATTCGTACGCGGAATCCGTGCAGTGCTTCACCAACAACATACCGCAGCGCGATGGCGGCACGCATCTGACCGCGTTGCGCGCGGCGATGACGCGCACGCTCAACAGCTTTATCGAGCAAAACGAGCTGGCCAAGCGCGCGAAAGTCGAGACCTCGGGCGACGACATGCGCGAAGGCTTGACCTGCGTGCTGTCCGTCAAGGTGCCGGAGCCCAAGTTTTCCTCGCAAACCAAGGACAAGCTCGTCTCGAGCGAGGTGCAGCCGGTCGTGCAGGAGATCATCGCCGCCAAGCTGAACGAGTTTCTGCTCGAAAACCCCAACGATGCGCGCACGATAACGTCCAAGATCATCGAGGCGGCGCGTGCCCGCGAGGCCGCGCGCAAGGCGCGCGAGATGACGCGGCGCAAAGGCGTGCTCGATTCGCTCGGCTTGCCGGGCAAGCTCGCGGACTGCCAGGAGAAAGACCCTGCGCAATGCGAGCTCTACATCGTCGAGGGCGATTCGGCGGGCGGTTCCGCCAAGCAGGGCCGCGACCGCAAGTTCCAGGCGATCCTGCCGCTGAAGGGCAAAATCCTCAACGTCGAGAAAGCGCGCTTCGACAAGCTGCTGTCGTCGCAGGAGATCACGACGCTCATCAACGTGCTGGGCTGCGGCATCGGCAAGGACGAGTACAACGCGGACAAGCTGCGTTATCACCGCATCATCATCATGACGGACGCGGACGTCGACGGCTCGCACATCCGGACCCTGCTGCTCACGTTCTTTTACCGCCAGATGCCCGAGCTATTCGAGCGCGGCCACATCTATATCGCGCAACCGCCGCTCTACAAGGTCAAGCACGGCAAGAGCGAGCGCTATATCAAGGACGAACACGAGTTAAAGGAGCACCTCTTGAAGCTGGCGCTGGCGGATGCCGAGCTCTTCCCCGGCACCGACGCGCCGGCGCTGACCAAGGACACGCTCGCGCAGGTGGCGAAACAGTATTTCCTGGCCGAGGCCGTGATCGACCGCTTGAGCCGGCTGATCGATCCGGCGGTTTTACAGGTCCTGCTCGTGAATCCGGAAGTCAACCTCGCCGACGAAAGCAACGCGGCGCAAAGTGCGGCGCGCCTGACCGCGGCGCTCGCTGCCGACGGCATCAAAGTCGAGCCCAAATACGACGAGAAAACCGAGCGCCGGCTGCTGCGTGATCAAGCGCACGCAGCACGGCAACCTGCACCAGACCGCGCTCGACGAGGATTTCGTCCATAGCGGCGACTACGAACAGATCAAAACGACCGCGCATGTATTGCAGGGTCTGCTCGGCGCCGGTGCGTACGTGAAGCGCGGCGAGCACAAGCATCTGGTGAGCAACGTGAAGGACGCGCTCAACTGGCTGCTCGACGAGGTCAAGAAGGGCCTGGGCATCCAGCGCTACAAGGGCCTGGGCGAGATGAACCCGTCCCAGTTGTGGGAAACCACGATGGACCCGAACGTGCGCCGGTTGTTGCGCGCGCAGATCGAGGACGCGATTTCCGCCGACGAGATATTCACGACCTTGATGGGCGACCTGGTCGAGCCGCGCCGTGCGTTTATCGAGAGCAACGCGCTGGGCGTGCGTAATCTTGACGTCTGACCTCGACGTCTGACCCGCGGTTCGACTAGCCCGCCGCGGCCTTCTTCACTTTGGCGGGCGCTTTAGCCGGAGCCGGCGCCTTGGCTTTGGGGGCCTTGGCTTCGCGCGGCGCGAATTCGAAAGTTACCTTGCCGTCGTCGCCGCGCGTGAGGTACGCGGAGAACGGGCGGCCTTTCTTCGAAATGAAGCGGTGCAGCAGATCGGTCTTGCCGGTCGTCAGCAGCTTTTGCATCTGCTCGGGTTCGATCGGGCGCTGCAGGATGATCTTGCCCGAGCGAAAATCGCACGTGCGGTCGGCGCCGGTCGCCTTCTCGCAAATGTAGGCAACCCCGTGGCTGAAGACGCGGCTGCCGCATTTCGGACAGGCGCCGAGCGGCTCCTGGCCTGAAAAATCGACCGGCGCGGCATCGGCCTCGTTGCCGTTCTGGCCAAAATCGAATTCGGTCTTGAAATCCGCGTCGAGCTTGATGTTGGCGATGAACGGCTTGCCCATGCGGCTGCGGAAGCCCTGCAGCGGACCCACGCTGCCCTTGGTGATGAGCTCTTCGACTTCGGCCGGTTCCAGCTGGCGCCCCGCGAGAATTTTCCACAACGCGAAGTCGCACTTCTGGCACTGGAACTTCTTGTAGTTTTCCTTGACCACGCCGCCGCATTTCGGGCACGGCGTCGCGAGCGTGGAAAAGTCGCCCGGCACCGTGTCGCTTTCGTGCTCCTTCGTATGCTTGACCATGCGGCGCACCATGGCGGCGATTTCGCGCATGAATTTGTCGCGCGACAGCGTGCCCTGCTCGATTTGCGCGAGCTTGTATTCCCATTCGCCGGTCAGCTCGGGCGAACTTAACTCGGCGATCTCGAGCCCGCGCAGCAGCGTGATCAGCGAGAACGCTTTCGCGGTCGGTTGCAGCTCGCGGCCCGTGCGGTGCACGTAACGCTCGTAAATCAGCCCTTCGATGATGGTCGCGCGCGTGGCCGGCGTGCCCAGGCCCTTGGCGCGCATCGCATCGCGCAATTCTTCGTCTTCGATCAGCTTGCCGGCGCCCTCCATGGCGGAGAGCAACGTCGCTTCCGAGTAGCGCGCCGGCGGCTTGGTCTGGAGCGCCGCCACTTTGATGTCGGCGACGCGCGGCGACTCTTTGGCGACGACCGGCACCAGCGCCGGCGTGTCGTCGGTCTCGGCTTCCTTGCCGTAAATCTGCAGCCAGCCCGCATTGACCATGATCTTGCCCTCGCTTTTGAACGGCTCGTTCTCGACGCGGGTAATGCGGGTGGTGATCTGGAATTCGGCGGGCGGAAAGAACACCGCGAGAAACCGCTTGGTCACGAGATCGTAAATCTTGGCCTCGGCTTCGGTCAGGTGCTTGGGCGCGATTGACGTCGGAATGATCGCGAAGTGGTCCGAGATCTTCGCATTGTTGAAGATGCGCTTGTTCGGGCGCACCCACTTGTTGGTGAGGATTTGCTTGACGAACGGCTGGTAAGGCTTGTCGAGCGCCTGCATCGCGGCGGTGACCGTCGGCAGATAATCTTCGGGCAGCGCGCGCGAATCGGTGCGCGGATACGTCAGCACCTTGTGCTTTTCGTACAGCGCCTGCGCGATCGACAGCGTGGTCTTGGCGGAAAACCCGAAGCGCCCGTTGCCGTCGCGCTGCAGGCTCGTCAGGTCATAGAGCAGGGGCGATTGCTGGGTCGTGGGTTTGCTTTCTTCCTCGACGATTCCATGCTTGGCTTCGCACTTGGCGCGGATCGCTTCGGCGCGCGCGGGTTCCCACAGGCGCTCCGCGCGGATGATGTCGTTGTCTTCCGCATTCTTGTCGCGGCTGAATTTCTCGTCGAACCAGCGGCCGGTGTATTCGCCCGCCTTGCACGCGAAGGTCGCGTGCACTTCAAAATAGTCGCGCGACACGAATTTCTTGATCTTCTCCTCGCGCTCGACCAGGATCGCGAGCGTCGGGGTCTGCACGCGTCCGACCGTCGTCAGGTGGAAGCCGCCGGACTTGGAGTTGAAGGCGGTCATCGCGCGCGTCGCGTTGATGCCCACGAGCCAGTCGGCTTCGGAACGGCAAATCGCCGCGTCGGCGAGCGGCAGCATTTCCTTGTCGCCGCGCAGGTGCTCGAAGCCTTCGCGGATCGACGCCGGCGTCATCGACTGCAGCCACAGGCGCTCCACGGGCTTCGGTGTTTTGGCGTAGCTCGCGATGTAGCGAAAAATCAATTCGCCCTCGCGTCCCGCGTCGCAGGCGTTGAGCAGCGCGGAAACGTTCTTGGCCTTGATGAGCTTGATGAGCAGCTTCAGGCGGTCCTCGGATCTTTCGATCGGCAGCAGATCAAAATGCGGCGGGATCACCGGCAGATTCGCGAGCGACCATTTGCCGCGTTTGACTTCCGCGCCTTCCGGCGGCACGATCGTCAGCAAGTGGCCGACTGCCGACGACAGCACGTACTCGTCGCTTTCGTAATAGTCGCCGTGCCGCGTGAAGCCACCGAGCACGCGCGCAATATCGTTCGCGACCGAGGGCTTCTCGGCAATGATCAATTTCTTGCCGGCCGGCGCCGATTTTTTGGCGGCGACGGGTTTCTTGGCGACGGATTTCTTTTTGATGGCCATCAGGGCTTTGTGAGTTAAGTCACGGCCGGTTTTAGGTTGAGGGCCGGGCCGAGAGAGCGCCAGATGATAAGAACAAAAGACGGACTAGGCAAGCGCGTACCGCTGCGGGCACGCGAAATAAACCGCGCGATTGCCCCAAAATTCGCTTAGCGCACGCGCTGATAGCGCCCGCCGGGCAGGCTTTCGACCAACCCTTTCAATTCGAGCTGAAGCAGCACGCCGGCCGTCACGTCGGCGCCCAGGTTCGCGCGCGCGCACAACGCGTCGAGTTCGCACGGCGCGTGCCCGAGGTGCTCGAGCAACGACGCTTCGGCCGGGTCCAATGCCGGCGTCGCGCGCGCGACTCTCTCGCCGGCGGGCAACTTGAGCTCATCGAGAATGTCATTGGCATCGTCGACCAGTTTCGCGCCCTGCTTGATCAGCACATGGCAGCCTTTGGCAAGCGGCGAATGGATCGACCCGGGCAATGCGAACACTTCGCGCCCCTGCTCGTTGGCAAACCGCGCGGTGATGAGCGACCCGCTTTGCAGGGCCGCTTCGACCACCAGGCAACCCAGGCTCATGCCGCTGATCAGGCGGTTGCGGCGCGGAAAATTCGCCGCGAGCGGCGGCGTGCCGAGCGCAAACTCAGAGACTAATGTGCCGTTGGCCGCAAGATCGTGCGCGAGCGATTTGTTGCGCGCCGGGTACACAATGTCGAGGCCGGTGCCGACCAGCGCCACGCTGCTCCCGGCGCCGGCGAGCCCGCCGCGATGGGCCGCGGCGTCTATGCCCAGCGCGAGCCCGCTGATGATCGTGATGCCCGCCGAGCTCAACGCGCGCGCGAACTCGGCTGCATTCTCGCTGCCCTGTGTTGAGGAATTGCGGCTGCCGACAATGGCGAGCGACTGCCGATTCAGCAGGTCGAGCCGGCCTTTTACGTACAACAACGGCGGTGGATCGGTGATCTGCAGCAGAAGTTGCGGGTAGTCAGCGTCGCCGAGCGTGACGATGTGGTTGTCCGGCTCGTTAAGCCAGGCGAGCGCGGCCTGTGCGCCTGCCGCGTTGCCGCCGTCGGCTATTGAGGCGGCGACTTCGCCCGGCACGAATTTGCGCAGCGCCGCGTGCGCAGCGCCGAGCACCGCTTCGGGCGATCCGAATTCGCTGAGCAGCGCACGCAGCGTAAGAGGGCTCAGGCCGGGGACCAGCGTCAGGCACAGCCAGTGGCTGGCGTCGTTAAGATCGGTGTTCGGCACGCGGGGTACCACCAGCGCCGCTGGCCTGCGGCGGGGAAAAGACGAACCGCAACGACCCGTCGCGATTAAGGGTTGGTGACGATATCCAGTACGTTGACGGGGCGCGACGCATTCATGACTAACGCATAAGACGCGCGATCGAACACACGGAATACCATCAGCAGCCCATAGCGCTCGTCCGGCAAGGTGACGTTCGGCACGGCGGTCTTGTCGTTTTTGAATTGCGCTCCGGCCGGGCCGATGCGGCCGTAGATGGGCGAGTTGCGGTCGCCCAGCGGTTCGTTCTGATAGTCGGTATTCGGGCTGGCTGCGCTGTAGATGAGCCCGGTGCGTCCCCACAACGCGCTTTCGCGCAACGTAAACGTCGGCGCGTTGAGGTTGCGGTAAATCGCGAGCACGTTGCCGACTTCGAGCCCGTCCCGGGTGCCGCGGTTTAAAGTGATGATTGCGTTGGGACCGGTTTCGTACAGCTGGCTGTAGAGCCCGATGATGCGCCCGTCGATTTTCTTGGCCGGCGCGTGCGGCGCGTAGCCGTCCAGCGTGATTTCACGCGGCGACGCCTGCAGGTAGTCTCCGGCATAAATCTCCTGCCCGGCGCTGGTGATATCCATCGTGCTGACGTCGCCCAACCGCTGCACCTTGGCGTCGCCCAGGTACACGGCGACGTAACCCAGAGTTTCATTGGTGAGCGGGTCGATCAGCGGAGAGCCCGGCCTGAATACCTGCCAGTAGAGACCTTGCTCCTTGGTGATGCCGGTCGCGTACGCAACGTCGCCAGCGCCCACCGCGACGCGGCTTTCCTGCGTGCGGACAATCCGCGGCGCGTCGGCCAGTTGATTATGAGCGATGACCAGTGGTTTGCTGAGAAACGGTTCGATATCCGCGGTCGGGATAGCCGGGATCGCTTCCGGCGGGCGCTCGGTCGCGCGGATCTGTGGAATGACCTTGACCGTCTCCGCCCGTACGAGCTTTAAGCGCATTTCTTCGGCCGAGCGATCGAGCACGAGCACGTCGCCCGGGTATATCCAGTGAGGGTTACGGATCTGTTCCTGGTTCGCCTTCCACAAATCCGGCCATTTCCACGGATCTTTGAGGAAGCGCTTGGAGATTGCCCACAAGGTGTCGCCGCGGACCACGACGTAGCGGTCAGGGGCGTCGACGGCGAGGTCGGCAGTCGTGGCAGCGGGCGCGGCCGCGCTCCAACTCCATAATAGAATCAGCGATATAATCAACTTATTCATCGCACCCCCGTCTTATTTTTTGCGGGCCAAGCGGCACCGCTCCAACTCGGCCAGAACGTCATAGATTAGTTTAAATTGTGCCCGTAATTTATTAAATTAGCAAGACTTATGGCTTTGCTGCCTATCCTGCAATACCCCGATCCAAGGCTATACACCGTAGCGGCGCGAGTGCCGGACGTCGACGACGATATCCGCCAATTAATCAAAAACATGGCGGATACGATGTACGCGGCGCCCGGGGTCGGCCTGGCGGCAACTCAGGTCGACGACCACCGGCGCGTCATCGTTATCGATATTTCCGAAACCCACGATCGTTTGCAGGTCTTCGTGAACCCTGAACTTGTGAGTTCGGCCGGCACGGCGACCTGCGAGGAAGGCTGTTTGTCGGTACCCGGGATTTTCGAGAAGGTTGCGCGCGCCGAGCGGATAACCGTGCGCGCGCTCGATGCGCAGGGCGCAGGCTTCACGCTGGACGCCGATGGCTTGCTCGCCGTTTGTATCCAGCATGAGATGGACCATCTCGAGGGCAAGGTCTTCGTCGATTACCTGTCGCGCTTGAAACAGCAGCGGATTCTGGCCAAGCTCAAGAAACAGCAACGCCACGTGATGTAATCAGTTGCGCGCCTGGTTCGCACTACCGTCGGGAGCGCCGCGACCACGCGTAGGATAATCACGCGTTCATTCAGCCCGGAAATCCATGACGCTCATATTCGCCGGCACACCCCCCTTTGCCGCAGTTGCACTCGACGCGTTGGTCGAGGCCGGCTTTGCAATCGGCCTCGTGCTGACCCAGCCCGATCGTCCCGCCGGACGCGGCCTGCGTACGCATGAGAGCGCAGTCAAGCTGCGCGCGCAGGCGCATGGCCTGGCGCTGGCGCAGCCGGCGAACCTGAAGGATCCCGGCATTCAAGCGACGTTGAGCGCGGTCGGCGCGCAGGCAATGGTAGTGGCCGCGTATGGATTGATCCTGCCGCCCGCGGTACTGAACATTCCGGCGCGCGGCTGTCTAAACATTCACGCTTCGCTGCTGCCGCGTTGGCGCGGCGCTGCGCCGATTCAGCGCGCGTTGCTCGCCGGTGATACCGAGACAGGAATCACGATCATGCAAATGGATGAGGGTCTCGACACCGGTCCCATGTTGTTGCAGCAGCGCGTCGCGATTGCGGGCGACGACACCGGAGCGACGCTGCACGACAAGCTCGCGCGGGTCGGCGCTGGGGCTATCGTGCAGGCCTTGCGCACGCCGTTCGCAGCGCGGGCGCAGGATTCCGCGCTCGCCACGTATGCCGAAAAAATTACCAAGGCGGAGGCCGCGATCGATTGGGCGCGTGATGCCGGCGCTATCTGCCGCCAGGTGCGGGCCTTCAATCCGACGCCCGGCGCCGCGACGGCGTGGAACGGATCGGTGCTCAAGATATGGCGCGCGACGGTCGCGGAGAATGGTGGCGCATCCCCGGGCACCGTCGTCAAGGTCGACAGCGATGGAATCGTCGTCGCTGCCGGTTCTCAGGCTGTCAAAATTACCGAACTGCAAAAAGCCGGCGGCAAGCGCCTGCCCGCCGCGCAGTTTCTCGCCGGCGCGGCGCTCGCTGCCGGGTCGCGGCTGGGGACTTGAAATTGCGTCTATCATGCCTATGTTATTGATGCGGAATTCCGCGCGCAGCTTCGAGAGGAAATCTTATGCTCGGTAACTGGTTCAAAACCACCTTGCTGATGGCAGCCGTCATTGCGTTGTTCGGCATCGTCGGTGCGACGCTGGGCGGCGCCGAAGGCATGTTGATCGCCCTGCTGCTCGGCGGCGGGAATGAATTTTTTCGCATACTGGTTTTCCGACAAAATGGTCTTGCGCATGTATGGCGCGCGCGAAGTCGATGCCGCGAGCGCGCCTGAATACTATGCGACCGTGCGCGAACTGGCCGGGCGCGCGGGCATACCGATGCCCAAGGTCTATGTGATCGACGAAGCGCAGCCCAATGCATTCGCGACGGGCCGCAATCCTCAGCACGCGGCGGTCGCGGCAACCACGGGTATTCTGCAGCTGCTGACCGCGCGCGAACTGCGCGGCGTGATGGCGCACGAGCTCGCGCACGTCAAGCACCGCGACATCCTGACGTCGACGATCGCCGCCACCATGGCGGGCGCCATCTCCGCGATCGCGCATTTCGGCTTTCTGTTCGGCGGGCGTGGCGACGACCGCCCGAATCCGATCGTTGCGATCGTGGTCATGATCATGGCGCCGATTGCCGCGATGCTCATTCAGTTTGCGATTTCGCGCGCGCGCGAATTCGGCGCGGACAGCGGCGGCGCGGAAATCTCCGGCGACCCGCAGGCACTCGCCTCCGCGCTCGAGAAGATGGAGCGCTATGCCAAGGGCCTGCCGATGCCCTCCGCTGAACAGCATCCCGAGACGGCGCAGATGATGATCATCAATCCGTTGCATGGCGGCGGCCTCGCCGGTTTGTTCAGCACCCATCCCACAACCGCCGAGCGCATCGCCCGCCTGCTCGCGATGGCGCACTAAGCTAAGTGCGCGCCGCAAGCCGTGCTTGATATCCAGCGGCTTGCGTGCGCGACGGTGGCGACGGTCGCCGGCGGGCGCAATCTGAATTCGGCGCTCGCTGCGCTGTGGCCGCGGCACCCGCAGTTGACCGCGCAGCAACGCTCGACGATCACGGATTTATGTTACGGCACGCTGCGCTTCGGCATCCAGCTCGAAGCAGTCCTCGCGCAGCTGCTCACGAAAACCCTGCAGGACGAGTCACTGCGCTGGCTGCTGCTGGTCGCGCTGTATCAGCTCCAGTACACGCGCGCGGCGCCTTATGCGATCGTCGATCACGCCGTGCGCTGCGCGGCCGTGCTCGGCAAGCCGCAGGCGGCGGGTTTAATCAATGCGGTATTGCGCAATTTTTTGCGCAAGCGCGAGGCATTGCTCGCCAAGGCCGCGGTCAACGACACCGGGCGCTACGCGTACCCGCACTGGTGGATAGACAAGTTGCGCAAACAGTATCCGCGTTATTACGCCGACATCCTCGCCGCGGGCAATCTGCATCCGCCGCTCACGCTGCGCGTCAATCGCCGGCGCATCAGCCGCGACGACTATCTCCAATTGCTCGCGCAACAGGAGCTGGCAGCGACCGCAGTTGGCGCTGACGGTGTGACGCTGGCGCGCGCGGTACCGGTCGAGCGGCTGCCCGGGTTTGTCGATGGGCTCGTGTCCGTGCAGGACGCCGCCGCGCAGCTCGCGGCGCCTTTACTCGATGTGCAGCCGCGTATGCGCCTCCTTGATGCGTGCGCCGCGCCGGGCGGCAAGACCACGCACCTGCTCGAACTTGCCGATCTCGCCCTGACCGCGGTCGACCACGACGCGGGCCGGCTTGCGCGCGTGCAGCAAAATCTTTCACGCCTGGGTCTCGCCGCGACGCTCAAAACCGCCGATGTCAATGACGTTGCCGCGTGGTGGGACGGCCAGCCTTTCGAGCGCATACTCGCCGACGTGCCGTGCAGCGCCTCCGGCGTCGTGCGCCGCCATCCCGACATCAAATGGTTGCGGCGCGCGAGCGATCTGCCGCGCTTCGTCAAACAGCAACAGCGCATGCTCGACACTCTGTGGCGATTGCTGGCCAGTGGTGGTAAATTGCTGTATACAACGTGCTCGATTTTCCAGGAAGAGAACTCACTGCAGGCAGCCGATTTTCTCGCGCAGCACGCCGATGCCAGACAGCTGCCACTAAGCGGAGTGCGTACCTTGGACGGGACACCGGACGGCCAGTTGCTGCCTGATAACGAGCATGACGGTTTTTTTTACGCGCTGCTCCAGAAAGTTTAGCCGGCTCTGCGCGCTTGCGCTGTGCGCGTTGGCGCTGGCATTCGGCGCGGTTGCGCACGCGGAGGGCATCGAGGTGCGCAATGCCGCGCTCGTCGCCGGCGAGGAAGGCTATTTTCTCGAAGCCGATTTCGAGATCGCACTGAACCCGACGCTCGAAGAAGCGCTCAACAAGGGCGTGCCGCTGTACTTCCTGCTCGAATTCGAAGTTATCCGCCCGCGCTGGTACTGGCTGAACGAGAAAGTTCTCAATAACCAGCAGCAATATCGCCTTGCTTACAACGCGCTCACGCGCCAGTACCGGCTCGGCCTGGGTTCGCTCTTCCAGAATTTTGCCTCGCTGTCGGAAACGCTCGATTTTCTGTCGCGCGTGCGCCGCCGCCAGGTGCTCGAACCGGGTACGCTGACCAAGGGCACTACGTATGTGGCCGGCGTGCGCATGCGGCTCGACATCTCGCAGCTGCCCAAGCCCTTTCAATTGAACGCGCTCGCTTCGCGCGACTGGAATTTCGGGTCGGAGTGGCATCGCTGGAGCGTGACGCCATGAGCCTCGACATGGCGGGCATCCGTCTGACTTTCGGCAGCAGCGCCGTCAAATATCTGCTGATCGTGTGCGCGGTGGTCGGCGCCGTGACCTTGTACCTGCTCGCCACGGCCAGCGCCAACACCGCGCTGTTTGCGCAGCACTACCCGCTTCTGCTCGCGCTGAACGGCGGGCTCGCCGTCTGCCTGACCGCGTTGCTTGGCTACCAGCTGTATTCGCTGCGCCAGAAATTGAAGGCGGGTGTCTTCGGCTCGAAACTCACGCTGCGCCTGGTGCTGCTCTTCACGCTGGTCGCGGTGCTGCCCGGCGTGCTCGTGTACGGCGTGTCGGTGCAGTTCGTCGCGCGCAGCATCGAATCGTGGTTCGACGTGCGGGTCGAAAAGGCGCTCGAGGGCGGGTTGAATCTTGGCCGCACGACGCTCGACAATCTGTTGAAGGATTTGCGCAAGAAAGCGGACACCATGGCGGCGTCCCTGTCAGTGCGGCCGGCAGCCGAACATTTCGCCGCACTTAACATGTTGCGCGAGCAGTCGGACGTGCAGGAGGCGACCTTGTTCACGCCGCGCGGCAAGGTCATCGTTTATGCCGGCAGCGAGCGCACGGGCCTCATGCCGGATCTGCCCGGGCCCAACGTGCTGCGTCAACTGCGTCAGCAGCAAATGTACAGCGCGGTCGAGGCGATTCCCGACAAGGGCCTCTACCTGCGCGTGCTGGTAACGGTCAACACCATCAGCCTCGCCGAGGACATGCGCGTGCTGCAATTACTGCAGCGCGTGCCCGAGCAGCTCGCGCTGGACGCCGAAACCGTGCAAACCGGCCAGCGCGAATATCAGGAGTTGCTGCTGGCGCGCACCGGCTTGAAGCGCCTGTACGGCCTCACGCTGACCCTGACCCTGTTGCTGGCGCTGCTGACGGCGCTGTCGCTCGCGTTCGTGATGAGCGAGCGCCTGTCGGCGCCGTTGAGCTTTCTGGTCGAAGGCACGCGCGCCGTCGCTCAGGGCGACTTCAGCCAGCGCGAAACCGTGGCGAGCAGCGACGAACTGGGGGTGCTCACGCAGTCGTTCAATGCGATGCGCCAGCAATTGGCCGAAGCGCGCGCCACCGCCGAGCGCAACCAGGCGCAGCTAACCGACGCGCATACCTATGTACAAAGCATCCTCGCCAACCTGTCGGCGGGCGTGCTCGCCTTCGACGAGACGCTGCGCCTGCGCTCGTTCAATCACAGCGCGGGCGCGATACTCGACACCGAGTTCGCGCAGCTAAGCGGCATCGAGCTCGCGCGCTGGCACGAGCGCCTGCCGGCGTTGAAAGAGCTCGCGGCCGAAGTCGAGGCGGCGTTTCGCGCGGGCGCGGGCACCGAATGGGCGAAACAGATCGAGCGCGCCGGCAAAAGCGGCAACCAGATGCTGCTGCTGCGCGGCACCCGGCTGCCGGCCGGCAGCGGGACCGGTTTTGTCGTCGTATTCGACGACATCACCCACGTGCTGCAGGCGCAGCGCGACGCCGCGTGGACCGAAGTGGCGCGCCGCCTCGCGCATGAAATCAAGAATCCGCTGACGCCGATCCAGCTGTCGGCCGAACGGCTGCAGCACAAGCTCGCGGCGAAGCTGGGGCTCGCCGACGCCGATATGCTGAAGCGCTCGACCCAGACCATCGTGAACCAGGTGAGCGCGTTAAAGAACATGGTCGAAGCGTTCCGCCAGTACGCGCGCATGCCGGAGCCCACGCGCCAGGAGCTCGACTTCAACGACCTGGTGCGCGAAGTGCTGATGCTGTACGAATCGCTCGCCGGGCGGCTGCAGGTCGAGCTCGCGCCGGAACTGCCGCGCATGGTCGGCGACCCCGCGCAGTTGCGCCAGGTCATCCACAACCTGCTGCAGAACGCCGAAGACGCGCTCGCCGACGCGGAGAATCCGTGCATCGTCGTGCGCACGCAGGCGCAGGCGGGCGGGCTGTGCGTGACGATTTCCGACAACGGCAGCGGTTTTCCGCATGAGCTGATGCAGCGCATATTCGAACCGTACGTGACGACCAAGCCGAAAGGCACCGGCCTGGGTCTCGTCATCGTGAAAAAAATCATTGAAGAGCACGGCGGCAGCGTGGAGATCGCCAACGTCGCGCCGCACGGCGCGCGCGTCACGCTGAATTTCCCCGCCGGCGCAGTCCAGGCGGCGGCCGTCAAAACCGCGGCGCGCGCGTAAATGACACTGAACGACACTGAGCGAGTTGGAATGGAGCTATGCAGCAAATATTAGTGGTCGATGATGAAGTCGGGATACGCGAGCTCCTGTCGGAGATCCTGCGCGATGAAGGCTATCAGGTGCGGCTCGCCGAAAATGCGGGGCAGGCGCGCGCGCAACGCGCGCAGGCACGCCCCGACCTCGTGCTGCTCGATATCTGGATGCCCGACACGGATGGCATCACGCTATTGAAGGAGTGGGCGAGCGCGGGTCTGCTCACCATGCCGGTGGTGATGATGTCCGGCCACGGCACTATCGACACCGCGGTCGAAGCCACGCGCATCGGCGCGTACGATTTCCTCGAGAAGCCGATCGCGCTGCAGAAATTGCTGGCGACGGTCGGCCGCGCCTTGAAACGCGGTGAGCCGCAGGCCAAGCCGATGCTGATGCTGGCAACGCTGGGGCGCGCCGCGGTCGTAACGGAATTGAAACAGCGGCTCGAGCGCGTGGCGAATCTGAAGTCTCCGCTCATGATGGTGGCCGAGCCGGGGAGCGGCGCCGAACTCTGCGCGCGCTTTGTGCACCAGCCCAATCCGCTGCCCGGCAAACCGAACGCACCGTGGGTGGAGCCGGAGAATCTGGCGGCGCTCGCGGAAACGCCGCTCGACCTGCTTAACCAGGCGCGCGAGGGCACGCTGTTCCTGCCCGAAGTCGGGGATCTTAACCGCACGGAACAAAAAGGTTTGCTGCTGATCGCGGGCAAGCTCGAGAAATATAATACGCGGCTCATTTGCGCGACCTCGCGCGCGCTGCCCGAGCTCGTCGCACAGGGCGCATTCGACGCCAAGCTCTACGCGATCATCGCCGCGGTGACGGTCAACGTGCCGAGCTTGCGCCAGCATCGCGAGGACATTCCGGATCTCGCCAACCTGTTCCTGCTGCGCGGCATCGAAGCCAAGGAAACGCCGGCGCGGCATTTCAGCACTGCCGCGCTAAATGCTATGCGCAACTACGACTGGCCGGGCAATTTGAACCAGCTCGAAAGCGTCGTGCGCACGCTGGCGCTGACGGCGGTGAGCGAGGAAATCGGCGTGAACGACGTCGCGCAGGCGCTGCCGACCTACGGCGCGCCGCCGTCCGCGGCGCCGTCTGCGTTGCCGCTCGATCTGCCGCTGCGCGAAGCGCGCGATGCGTTCGAGCGCGTTTATTTCGAGCATCACATCGGCAAGGAAGGCGGCAACATGAGCCGCGTCGCCGACAGCGTCGGGCTCGAACGCACACATCTTTACCGCAAGTTAAAGCAACTCGGCATCAAGCTCGCGCGCCGCAGCGAAGAATAGGTCGCGCGTTGGTCGTGCATTGGCGCAACCGGGGCCCGCGACGTAGCCAAAGACGGCCGTTTCTAAGATAATTGCGGCTCCCGCAAGTCTCCGGTTTTCCCCGCAAGGACAATCTCGCATGGGCTCCCGCCTAGACCTGACCAACGCGATCCGCGCGCTCGCGATGGATGCCGTGCAACAGGCGAATTCCGGCCACCCCGGCATGCCGATGGGCATGGCCGAAATCGCCGAAGTGCTGTGGCGCCACCATCTCAAACACAATCCGGCGAATCCGCACTGGGCCGACCGCGACCGGTTCGTGCTGTCGAACGGCCACGGCTCGATGCTCCTGTATGCGCTGCTGCACCTGACGGGCTACGACTTGTCGATCGACGAAATCCGCCATTTCCGTCAGCTGCATTCGAAGACGCCCGGTCATCCCGAACTCGGCATGACGCCCGGCGTCGAAACCACGACCGGCCCGCTCGGCCAGGGCTTGAGCAATGCAGTGGGCATGGCGCTGGCGGAAAAGCTGCTGGCCGCCCAGTTCAATCGCGACGGCCACACGATCGTCGATCATCACACGTACGTGTTTGTCGGCGACGGCTGCCTGATGGAAGGCATCTCGCATGAGGCGTGTTCGCTGGCGGGAACCTGGGGCCTGGGCAAGCTGATCGCGTTTTACGACGACAATGGCATTTCGATCGACGGGCCCGTGCAAGGCTGGTTCACCGACGATACGCCCAAGCGCTTTGAAGCCTACGGCTGGCATGTGCTCGCGGGCGTCGACGGGCATGACGCGGCAGCGGTTGAAGCGGCGTTGAAAGCTGCGCAGGCGGTGGGCGACCGGCCCAGCCTTATCTGCTGCAAGACCGTGATCGGCAAAGGCGCGCCGCATCGAGCCGGCACCGCCAAGGCGCACGGCGAAGCGCTGGGCGCCGAGGAAGTCGCGGCCACGCGCGCGGCGCTCGGCTGGAACTCTCCCGCGTTCGAGATCCCGCAATCGGTCTACACGGATTGGGACCGCCGCGAGGCGGGCGCGAAGGCGCAGCAAGCATGGGACAAGCGATTCGCCGCCTATGCGTCGGCGCACCCGGAGCTCGCGCGTGAATTCAAGCGCCGCATGGCCGGCGACTTGCCGGCCGATTTTGCGGCCAGCGTGGCCGCGGCGGTCGAAGCGGCGAACGCCAAAGGCGAAACCGTTGCCACGCGCAAAGCCTCGCAGCTGGCGCTGACGCAGCTCGCGCCCAAGTTACCGGAACTCGTCGGCGGCTCGGCTGATCTCATGGGCAGCGTGTTCACGAACTGGCCGGGCAGCCAGGTGGTGACGCGCACTACCGCCGGCAACATCGTGAATTTCGGCGTGCGCGAGTTTGCGATGGCGGCGATCAGCAACGGACTGGCGCTGCACGGCGGCTTCATTCCGGAAACGGGCACGTTTTTGACCTTCTCCGACTATTCGCGCAATGCGCTGCGCATGGCGGCATTGATGAAATTGCGCAATATTTTCGTGTTCACCCACGATTCGATCGGGCTCGGCGAAGACGGCCCGACCCACCAGGCGATCGAGCACACGGCGAGCCTGCGGCTGATTCCGAACATGGCCGTGTGGCGGCCCTGCGACACCGTCGAGAGCGCGGTCGCGTGGGGTGTGGCGCTGCAGCGCCGGGATGGCCCGACGGCATTCATCCTGTCGCGCCAGAACGTCGCGTTTCAACAACGCGCCACCATGCAGATCGCAGCGATTGCGCGCGGCGGCTATGTGCTCGCGGATGCGGAAGCCGGCAAGCCGCGCGCCGTGCTCATCGCGACGGGCTCCGAAGTGCCGCTCGCGATGGCGGCGCGCGACGAGTTGAAGAAAGAAGGCGTCAACGTGCGCGTCGTATCGATGCCCTGCACTTCAGCTGTTCGACGCCCAGGACGCAGCCTACCGCGCGGCGGTGCTACCGCCGGGCATTCCGCGCGTCGCGATCGAAGCAGGCGTGACGGATGGCTGGCGCAAATACACGGGCGCAGTCGATTCGCGCGCCGGTGCGGTTGTCGGCATCGACCGCTTCGGCGAATCGGCGCCGGCCGGCGCCTTGTTCAAGTTTTTTGGTTTTACCGTCGAGAACGTGGTCTCGGTGGTGAAAAGTCTGCAATAAAGCGCGCCTGTCGGCGGGCATTCCCGGCGGCGCGACACTCTGGAGAACGACATGACTACAAAAGTTGGCATCAACGGATTTGGACGAATCGGCCGCATGGTGTTCCGCGCCGCGGTGCAGCACTTTCCGGACCTCGAGATCGTGGGCATCAACGACCTGCTCGAGCCGGATTACCTCGCGTACATGCTGCGCTATGACTCGGTGCACGGCCGCTTCAAGGGCGACATCACGGTCGACGGCACTACGCTGGTCGTCAACGGCAAGCGCATCCGGCTCACTGCCGAAAAAGATCCTGCGCAGCTGAAGTGGGGCGAGGTCGGCGCCACCGTCGTCGTCGAATCGACGGGACTTTTCTTGACGAAGGAAACCTGCGAGAAACACCTCGCCGCAGGCGCGAAAAAGGTGATCATGTCCGCGCCGAGCAAGGACGACACGCCGATGTTCGTGTTCGGCGTGAACGACAAGACGTACCAAGGTCAGGCGATCATCTCCAACGCCTCGTGCACGACCAACTGCCTGGCGCCGGTCGCGAAGGTTCTCAACGACACCTGGGGCATCAAGCGCGGGCTCATGACGACGGTGCATGCGGCGACGGCGACGCAGAAAACAGTGGACGGTCCATCGAACAAGGATTGGCGCGGCGGCCGCGGGATTCTGGAGAACATCATTCCGTCGTCGACCGGCGCCGCCAAGGCCGTCGGCGTGGTGATTCCCGAGCTCAACAAGAAACTGACCGGCATGGCGTTCCGCGTGCCCACCTCCGACGTCTCGGTCGTCGACCTGACCGTGGAACTCGTGAAGCCGGCCAGCTATGCCGAAATCTGCGCGAAGATGAAAGCGGAATCGCAAGGCGCCATGAAAGGCGTGCTCGGCTACACCGAGGAAAAGGTCGTGTCGACTGATTTCCGCGACGAAGTCTGCACATCGGTGTTCGACGCGGAGGCCGGAATCGCGCTCGACAGCACGTTCGTCAAGGTGGTCTCGTGGTACGACAACGAATGGGGCTATTCCTGCAAGGTGCTCGAAATGGCCCGCGTCATCGCGAAATAACGGCTTCCCCGGCGTCACGGCATGAACGTAATCAAAATGCAGGACGTGAACCTCGCCGGCAAGCGGGTGTTCATCCGCGCGGACCTCAACGTGCCGCAGGACGATGCGGGCAAGATCACCGACGACACGCGAATCCGCGCGTCGGTGCCGGCCGTGCAACATGCGTTAAAGGCGGGCGCGGCGGTGATGGTGACGTCGCATCTGGGCCGCCCGACCGAAGGTGAATTCAATCCGGCGGATTCGCTCGCGCCGATCGCGCAACGCATGAGCGAGTTGCTGAAGCAGCCGGTGCCGCTCGTGCGCGACTGGGTCGGCGGCGTCGACGTGCAACCGGGCAGCGTGGTGATGCTCGAGAATTGCCGTTTCAACAAGGGCGAGAAGAAAAACGACGACGCGCTCGCGAAAAAGCTGGCGGCGTTGTGCGACGTCTACGTGAATGACGCGTTCGGCACCGCGCACCGCGCGGAGGCGACCACGCACGGCATCGCCAAATACGCGCCCATCGCGTGTGCGGGACCGCTAATGGCTGCCGAACTCGAGGCGCTCGGCAAAGCGCTGCGCGACCCGGCACGCCCGCTCGTCGCGATCGTCGCCGGATCCAAGGTGTCGACCAAGCTGACGATCCTCAAATCGCTCGCGGAAAAAGTCGACCAGCTGATCGTGGGCGGCGGCATCGCCAACACATTCATGCTGGCGATGGGCCAGCGCGTGGGCAAATCGCTGGCGGAGCCCGGCTTGATCGGCGAAGCGCACGCGATCATCGATTACATGAAAGCGCGCGGCGCGCAGGTGCCGTTGCCGGTCGACGTGGTGGTGGCCGGCGAATTGTCCGCGCGCGCGCGCGCCAATCTCGTCGCGGCCGACCAGGTCAGCGCCGACGACATGATTCTCGATATCGGACCGCAGACCGCCGAGTTGCTCGCCGGCGTCATCGCACAAGCCGGCACCATCATATGGAACGGGCCGGTCGGCGTATTCGAATTCGACCAGTTCGGCGCGGGCACCGCGCGGATTGCGCGCGCGATCGCCGAATCGAAAGCGTTCTCGATCGCCGGGGGCGGCGACACGCTGGCCGCGATCGCCAAATACGGGATCGCCGATAAAGTCTCCTACATGTCGACCGGCGGCGGCGCGTTTCTCGAGTTTCTCGAGGGCAAGCAGCTGCCCGCAATCGAAATCCTCGAGCAGCGCGCGAAGCAGGATTGAGGAGCGAGGATTGAGGATTGAGGCAATACCGGTTACGCTCTTGCGCAATCCTCAATCCTGATAGCTCGATCCTGCTTTTATGCCCCGCCGCACTAAAATCGTCGCTACGCTTGGCCCCGCGTCGAGCGACAAGAAAACGCTTGAGCGCATGATCGAGGCCGGGCTCGACGTCGTGCGCATGAACTTCTCGCACGGCACCGCGAAAGAGCATGGCGAACGCGTCGAACTCGTGCGCGCGCTCGCGCGCAAGGCCGGCCGCTCGGTCGGCGTGCTGGTCGATTTGCAGGGGCCCAAAATTCGCATCGGCCGCTTCGAACGCGACCGCATCGTGCTCAACTCGGGCGATAAATTCGTGCTCGATGCCGAATGCAAGCTGGGCGACGCCACGCGCGTCGGCCTCGATTACAAGAATCTTCCGCAGGACGTATCGAGCGGCGACACCCTGCTGCTCGACGACGGGCGCATCGTGCTCGCGGTGACCGCGGTCAAGGGCTCGCGCATTTTCTGCCTGGTCGAGCAGGGCGGCGCGCTGTCGAACAACAAGGGCATCAATCGCAAGGGCGGCGGCCTCACCGCGCCGGCGCTGACCGAAAAAGACGTCCAGGACATCAAGACCGCGGCGTTGCTCAAGGCGGATTATCTCGCGGTGTCGTTCCCGCGCTCGGGCGCCGACATCCAGTGGGCGCGCGACCTGATGACCAAGGCCGGCGGCAAAGCGCTGCTGTGCGCGAAAATCGAACGCGCCGAGGCGATACCCGCGCTCGAAGAAATCGTCGACGCGTCGGATTCGATCATGGTGGCGCGCGGGGATCTCGCGGTCGAAGTCGGCGACGCGGTGGTGCCCGCACTGCAAAAACGCATGATCCGCATGGCGCGCGAGCGCAACAAGCTCGTCATCACCGCGACCCAGATGATGGAATCGATGATCAACAACCCGATTCCGACGCGGGCGGAAGTCTCCGACGTCGCTAACGCGGTGCTCGACGGCACCGACGCGGTCATGTTGTCGGCGGAAACCGCCGCGGGCAAGTATCCCGTCGAAACGGTGGCCGCGATGGCGCGCGTGTGCCTGGAAGCCGAAAAAGAAGATGCGTTCAGCACCGAGCGCCGGCGCTCCGGCGGGCCGGAAACCGTCGAGGAGGCGATCGCGCGCGCGACGATCTTCACCGCCAACAGCCTGTCGATCAGGGCGATCGCGGCGCTGACGCAAAGCGGCAAGACGGCGCTTCTGATGTCGCGCATGAATTCGAGCGTGCCGATATTCGCGCTGTCGTCGGTCGTCGAAACGCGCCGGCGCGTCACGCTGTTTCGCGGCGTGTACCCGGTCAAGTTCAAGGGTGCGCGCGACCCCGAGCGCGCGCTCAACATGGCCGAGGACGAGCTGCTCAAGCGCGGCGCGGTCAATCCCGGGGACTACATGATATTGACGATAGGCGAGCCGTTCGGCAAAGCGGGCGGCACCAATACGATGAAGATAGTGAAAGTCGGCGAGCACCGGCGCTCATAAAACGCGCATTTTTTACAATGAGTAAGTTCGGCGTAAGCGGGTATGGCTAGACTGGCGGCCCGCATCGTTTTCAACGTAGTCAAGCGTATTTGCTGCAGGTAGAATATTTAGCCCGTCCGCGTGTTATGCAGGTCTGAGACACGCGTCAGTCAAGTTCGAGGAGATTAGCTTGTTTGATCGAGAACTCTCAGCAACCGCGGCGGCGATGGTCGCCCGGGGCAAGGGCATCCTCGCCACTGCACGAATCGAGCGGCACGATCGAGAAACGCTATCGGCCAAAGCGACGAACGGGCGACCGCGCACCTCAATGCAATGAACGCCGGCGGGGCTCAATTGCCCTGCCCATTGTCATTTTCGTGCGGCGGCGCTTTGCAGGCGCCGGGCTTAAAAGGATGGAAAGGGCAGTCTGGCAGCGTCGCGGCAGCGCAAAAAGCGCTGTTTCGCCGCGCAAATCTGAACAGTGCGGCCTGTTTTGGCCGCTATAAAGCGGAAATGGAAAAGGACGCGCCGGCAGCCTGAAATCGCTGCCGCATGCCCATAAAAGGTGCCTCGAAATACCGCGCGGTGCGGTTGTGGCTAGGCATCGAGAAACCGGTTATCATGCGCCAGCACGCTGGCCGGCAAGCGATTTTAAGCACGGCGAATAAATAGTTTTAATCATTTTGGAGGGGGTCAAATGGCATTGAAAATCCGGAGCATGAAAGACTTTAATGCCGGGTTGATGTTCATGGGCATCGGCGGTCTGTTCGCGATCGGCGCGAACCAATATCCAATGGGCACCGCGGTCCGCATGGGCCCGGCATATTTCCCCAGCATACTCGGCTGGGGCACAGTGGCATTGGGCCTCTTCGTGTTTATCGAATCCTTTATAGTCGAAGATACGGCGCCGACTCGCACTGCATGGCGACCGCTGATCCTGGTCATCGGTGCGGTCTGCGCATTCGCCGCGCTCATCAACACCGGCGGTCTGATCACCGCGACCGTGGTGCTGATCATTCTCTCCGCGCTGGGCGGCCACGAGTTCAAGTGGAAAGAAGCGATTATTTCGGCGACGTTTTTGTCGATAACGGTGTGGCTGATCTTCGACAAGGCCTTGGGCCTGCCGTTCAAGCTTTTCCCCTGGTCGTGAGTGACTGACAAGAGATAACGGAGCGCACCATGACAGAACTTATTCAGCACTTGAGCCTGGGATTCAGCGTTGCACTGACGCTGCAGAACCTGATGTATTGCTTTATCGGCTGCTTTCTCGGCACGCTGATCGGCGTGTTGCCGGGCATCGGCCCGGTCGCGACGATCGCGATGTTGTTGCCGATCACGTTCAACCTGCCGCCGACGCCGGCGCTGATCATGCTTGCCGGCATTTACTACGGCGCGAGCTACGGCGGATCGACGACGGCGATTCTCGTCAACCTGCCCGGTGAATCGTCCTCGGTCGTCACCTGTATCGACGGCTACCAGATGGGACGACAGGGTCGCGCCGGTCCGGCACTTGCGATTGCCGCACTGGGATCGTTCTTTGCGGGTTGCGTCGGTACCATCCTGATTGCGCTGTTTGGGCCGCCGCTCGCCGAGCTCGCGTTTGAATTCGGCGCCGCCGAATACTTCTCGATGATGGTGCTGGGTCTCGTGTCCGCGGTCGTGCTCGCGCACGGTTCGCTGATCAAGGCCGTGTGCATGATCCTGGTCGGCCTCCTGCTCGGCATCGTCGGCACCGACGTGAACTCGGGCATCGCGCGTTACAGCTTCGGCATCTCTGAACTGTCCGACGGTATTGGCTTCGTATCGGTCGCCATGGGCATGTTCGGCTTCGGCGAGATCATCGCCAACCTGGAGCAGGGTGAAGAGCGCGAGGTCAATACGTCGAAAGTCGGCAGCCTGATGCCGACCTGGACCGATCTGAAAATGTCGTTCGGACCGATCGTCCGCGGCACGGCGCTCGGTACCATCTTCGGCATCCTGCCGGGCTCCCACACAGTTATCGCGTCGTTCTCGTCGTACACGCTCGAGAAGAAACTGGCCAAAGACCCGTCGCGTTTCGGTAAAGGCGCTATCGAAGGTGTGGCCGGCCCCGAGGCGGCGAACAACGCGGCCGCGCAAACCTCGTTCATCCCGCTGCTTACCCTCGGTATTCCGACCGGCGCCGTGATGGCGTTGATGGTCGGCGCGATGACGATCCAGGGCATTGCCCCGGGCCCGCAGGTGATGACGCAGAAGCCCGATTTGTTCTGGGGCATGATCGCGTCGATGTGGGTCGGCAACCTGATGCTGGTGATTCTGAACCTGCCGCTGATCAGCATGTGGGTGCAGTTCCTGAAGATTCCTTATCGCGTGCTGTTTCCCGGCATCATTCTGTTCTGCTGCATCGGCGCGTTCAGCGTGAACAACAGCCCCGCCGAAGTCTACCTGGCGGCGTTGTTCGGATTCTTCGGGTATTTCTCCAACAAGTGGGGTTGCGAACCCGGACCGCTGCTGCTGGGCTTCGTGCTCGGACCGCTGATGGAAGAAAACCTGCGCCGCGCCATGCTGATTTCGCGCGGAGATCCGTCGGTATTCTTCACGCGGCCGATCAGCTGCGGGATGTTGGTCGTCGCGCTCTTCCTGCTGCTTATCATCGTCCTGCCGCAGATTCGCAAGAAACGCGAAGAGGTCGTTTACGAAAGCGCGGATTAAGCAAAACCGCTTCGAAATTTTTCAGTTTTGAATTTTGCCCCGGACGACCTCCGGGGCAATTTTTTCTCCGCTTTCCGCAAGCCAGCGAGTCACTTTCATGCAGCTCACACCTGACGAAAAGAAAATGCTGCGCGGCGGTAAGGGCGCGGCGATCAAGGAGGCGCTGGAGCTGCAGATCGAGGTCGGCAAGTTCTTCGGCGCGAAACGGCTGGTGCCGGTGTCGAACGTGCACATGATGGGCGACATCGAAGTGATGGGCGATAGCGGCAAGGCGTTTCTTGCGCGCATGAGCGAGGCCGGCGCGCAGTGCACCGTGCCGACCACGACCAACGCGCGCTGCATCGATTTCGACTATGTGGCGAAGCTCAGGCAGAACCCGGATGAGGCGGCCAAAGAACGCGAGCTCATCGGGTATTTGCGCAAGATGGACGTGATCACCGCCGACACCTGCATCAATTACCAGACGCTGTACCAGCCGCATCAGGGCGAGCGCGTCGCCTGGGGCGACACCGGGACCGTGATCTACGCGAATTCGGTCTTCGGCGCGCGTTCGAATTTCGAGGCGGGGCCCGCCGCGCTGGCTGCCGGCATCACAGGGCGGGTCGCCGAATACGGTTTTCAGCTCGACGCTCACCGCAAAGGCACGTTGCTCGTCAACGTCAAAGCCGATCTCGAGGATTTCGCCGACTGGGGCGCGCTGGGCAAGCTCGTCGGCGAAGCGCACCAGGATTATTTCGCGGTACCGGTGTTCAGCGGCATCAAGCGCCCGCCGACCGCCGATCAATTGAAGCATCTGGGCGCGTCGCTGGCGAGCTACGGCTCGATGGGCATGTTCCACATGATAGGCGTGACGCCCGAAGCACCGACGTTGAAAGCCGCGTTCGGCGGCAACAAGCCCGTGTCGACTACCACGATTACGAATCGCGACATCGCGCGCGTCTACGCCGGTTACGATCCGAAAAACAATCCGTTGAACCTCGTCGTGTTCTCCGGCCCGCAGCAATCGCTGTTCGAAATGAAAAACCTGGCCCGCCTGCTGGCGGGCAAAAAGATCAAGCCCGGCAGCCACCTCTTCGTGACGACCAGCAACGGCGTCAAAAGCGCCGCGCGCGCGCTGGGCTATCTGGAAGCGATCGAAGCCGCCGGCGCCATCGTGCTCGAAGGCGTGTGTTTTTACATTCTGCAGAACATCGGCCAGATCCGCGTGCAAAACGGCTGGAGCAATCTCGTCACCAATTCCGCCAAGCTCGCGAACATCATCGGCGCGCACAAGTTCAACACGATCTTGCGGCGGACCGACGACTGCGTGCGCATCGCGCTGACCGGCGAGGATCGATGATCAGCGCGCGCGGCAAGGCGCCTCTCATCAGGGTCCGGCGCGCGTACGGTCAGATCGTCGAAGGCGAGGCGCTCGTTTCGCGCGAAGGGTTCAGCCCGCGTTACGATCTCGATCGCTGGACGGGGTTGATCTCGCGGCCCGGCCACGCGCTCGAAGGGCATAATCTCAAGGACAAGGTGTTGATCACGCCGAGCGCCAAGGGCGGGATAGCCGCCGGCTGGGCGTTTTACGACATCAAGCACAAGGGCATCGCGCCCAAGGCGTTTGTGTTCGGCGTGACCAATCCCGTCATGGTGCAAGGCGCGGTCTTCGCCGGCATCACCATTACCGAGGGCTGGTCGCGCGATCCGTACGCATGGATACATACGGGCGACATCGTGCGGGTCGACCCGCTGAAAAAAACGCTGCAACTGATCGAATCGCGGCGCTAGCCGCGCCAAGGAGACTCACGCGTATGTTCATCCGCATTGCAATGCTCAGCATTGTCGCCTTGCTCGCATCTGCCACTGCGATTGCGCAACCCGCGGCTTATCCCACCAAGCCGATACGCATCGTGGTGGCTTACACGCCGGCCGGCGCGACCGACATACTCGCGCGCACGATCGGCCAGAAACTGACCGAAGCGTGGGGACAGGCGGTGATCATCGACAACCGGCCCGGCGCCAACGGCAACATCGGCACCGAGTACGCGGCGAAGGCAACGCCCGACGGCTACACTTTATTGATGGTGACGGCCGGCACCCACGGCATCAACCCGGGCCTCTATCGCAAGCTCGGCTTCGACGCGGTCAAGGATTTTGCGCCGGTCAGCCTGGTCGCGATGGTGCCGAACGTTTTCGTGGTCAACAACGCGGTGCCTTCAAAAGACCTCAAAGAGTTCATCGCCTACGCCAAGGCGAATCAAGGCAAACTCAATTACGGGTCGCCCGGCAACGGCAGCACGGCCCACTTGTCGATGGAACTCTTCAAATCGATGACCGGGATACAGATGGTGCACGTGCCCTATAAAGGCAGCGCCGGCGTGCTCGCCGACCTGATCGGCGGCCAGATCGTCGTCACCATGGACAACATGCCGCCGTACGTGCCGCAGGTGAAGGCCGGAAAAATCCGCGCGCTCGCCGTCAGTCCGGCGCGCCGTTCGCCGGCGCTCCCGGACGTGCCGACCGTGGCCGAAGCCGGCGTTCCCGGTTATGACTCCGGGGCGTGGTTCGGGCTCGTTGCGCCGGCCAACACGCCGAAAGATCTCGTGGCCAAGCTGTCGCGTGAAACCGCGCGCATCCTGAAACTTCCGGATGTGAGCGCCCGCTTAGCCGATTTGGGCGCCGAATCGGTGGGTGGCACTCCCGAACAGTTCTCCGCACACATCAAAGCGGAGATCGCGAAATGGGCCAAGGTCATCCGCGACGCCAACGTCGAACTGCAATGAAATAATACGTGCGCCATGATCCGCGACCCCGAGACCTTCACCATCCTGCTCGACACGCTGCGCCGCTTCGTGCGCGAACGGTTGATCCCGGCGGAAAACGAACTCGTGGACACCGATGAGATCCCGCCCGCGATCCTCAAGGAAATGCGCGAGATCGGCCTCTTCGGCCTGACGATACCGGTTGAGTACGGCGGACTCGGTTTGACCACCGAAGAAGAAGTGCTGACCTCGATTGAAATGTGCCGCGCGTCGCCGGCGTTCCGCTCGATCGCAGGGACCAACAACGGCATCGGCTCGCAGGGCATCGTGATCGACGGAACCGACGCGCAAAAGCAAAAGTACCTGCCCAGACTCGCGAGCGGCGAACTGATCGGCTCGTTCGCCCTGACCGAGCCGGGCGCCGGCTCCGACGCGGGCTCGCTGACCACCAGCGCGCGGCGCGACGGCGACCATTACGTGATCAACGGCGCCAAGCGCTATATCACCAACGCGCCGGAAGCCGGGGTATTCACGCTGATGGCGCGCACCGATCCGCAATCGAAAGATGCGAGCGGCGTCTCGGCGTTCATCGTCGAGCGCAACACGCCTGGGCTCACGGTCGGCAAACCCGACCGCAAAATGGGCCAGCGCGGGTCGCACACGGCGGACGTGATATTCGACAACGCGCGCGTGCCGGCCGAAAATATCATCGGCGGCAAGGAAGGTGTGGGCTTCAAGACCGCGATGAAGGTGCTCGACAAGGCGCGGCTCAACATCGCCGCGGTGTGCGTGGGCGCCGCGACCCGCATGCTGGAGGAAGCACTGACTTACGCGCTGGAGCGCAAGCAGTTTGGGCAGCCGATCGCCGAGTTTCAGCTGGTGCAGGCGATGCTGGCCGATTGCCAGACCGAGATTTTCGCCGCCCGCAGCATGACGCTCGAAGCCGCGCGCACCCGCGATGCCGGCGGCAACGTCACGCTGGAAGCTTCGTGCTGCAAGTATTTCGCGTCCGAAATGTGCGGGCGGGTGGCCGACCGCGCGGTCCAGGTCCACGGCGGCGCCGGCTACATGGCGGATTCGCCGATCGAGCGGTTCTACCGCGACGTGCGGCTCTTTCGCCTGTATGAGGGCACGAGCCAGATCCAGCAGCTCATCATCGCGCGCAACATGATACGCAACGCGGGCCGTTAGCCCCGTCACCAATTCGAAGGAGTTCCCCGTAGTGGCATTCGAAGACCTGATACAGCAATTGCGCGAGCGCACCGCGCGTGTCCTCGCGATGGGCGGCGCCGATAAACTGGCCAAGCGCAAAGCCGAGGGCCATCTCAACGCGCGCGAGCGCATCGATTACCTCGTCGACCCCGACAGTTTTTTCGAGTCGGGCATGTTTGCCGTCGGGGTGCGCCCCGAAGTGCGCCAAAAGACCCCGGCCGACGGCAAGGTCGCGGGCTTCGCGCGCATCGCCGGCCGCGAAATCGGGCTGGTGTCGAACGACTTCACCGTGCTCGGCGCGTCGTCATCCGTCATAAACATGAAGAAAATCAAGCATGTGAAGCAGGTCGCGGCCAAACGCGGACTGCCGCTCGTGCTGCTCGGCGAATCGAGCGGGGCGCGCATGCCTGACCGCATGGGCTCGGCCGGCCGCGCGATCATTGCCCAGGATCCGACCGAGTACCAGCGCCTGCGCGAAACGCCGTGGGCATCGGCGCTGCTCGGCGCGTGCTACGGCTCGTCGACGTGGTACTCGGCGATGTCCGATTTTGTCGTGATGCGCAAGGGCGCGATCATGGCGATCGCCAGTCCGGGCGTGACCTCGATCGCGATCAACAAGCCGATAACCTCTGAAGAACTGGGCGGCTGGAAGTTGCTGACCGGCGTCTCCGGGCTGGCCGACCTTGCGGTGGACACCGACGAGCAGGCGCTCGACGCAATCAAGCGGTTTCTGTCGTATCTGCCGAGCCATTGCAACGAGCCGCCGCCGGTTCACCCGGTGCCCGCAGGCTCCGCTGACGCCTGCCGCCAGATGCTCGATATCGTGCCCGAGTCGCGCAACAAGGTTTACGACGTGCGCAAGGTAATCAAAGCCATCGCCGATACCGACTCCACGTTCGAACTCAAGGAGCGCTACGGCAAATCGATTGCCACGGTGTTCGCGCGGCTCGACGGCAAAAGCGTCGGCTTCATCGCCAACAATCCGATGTTCAAGGGCGGCGCGCTCGATGCCGACGCCTGCCAGAAAATAACGAGCTTCATGGTGTTGTGCGATTCGTTCAACGTGCCGCTCGTCTACCTGGTCGACGTGCCGGGGTTCCTGATCGGCGTCGAAGGCGAGATGCGCGGCATGCCCGGCAAGGTCATCAACTGGATGAACGCGATGAGCCAGATCACCGTGCCCAAAATAACGGTGATCATGCGCAAGAGCTACGGCCAGGCTTACATCAACATGGCTGGCGGCAAGGGCGCCGACGAGGTCGCATTGTGGCCTACCGCCGACCTGGGCTTCATGGACCCGGCGGTCAGCGTCAATGTGCTGCACGGCCTCAAACAGGAAGACGACCCCGCGCGCTTCAAAGAACTCATCGCGGAAGTCCAGCGCGACACCTCCGCGTGGGCGCTGGCTGAATTGTATGAAGCGCAAACCGTGATCGACCCACGCGATACCCGCGACTACCTGATACGCACGCTCGAAGTGCACCGGATGCGCCTGAAAAACGGGGTCGGCGAGCACCGGTTGCGCAACTGGCCGACGAGCTATTAAGGTGCCCGGCCTGACCAAGCTCGGGCGTGTAATCGGCCTCTTGATGTTAGCGCTCACCCTCGCTACGAGCGTTGCTGCACAAGGATATCCGAGCAAGCCGATCCGCTTCGTCGTGCCCTACGCACCGGGCGGCAATACCGATATACTCGCCCGCCTCCTCGGCCAAAAACTCAGCGAAGCCTGGGGCCAGCAGGTCATCATCGACAACCGGCCGGGCGCCGCCGGCACCGTGGGCGCCGAGCTCGTCGCACGCTCGCCGGCCGACGGCTATACGCTGATCATGGGCTCGTTCGGCAACATCATCGTTGCCAACAGCCTGTACAAGAATCTCAAGGTACGACCCGTTCAAGGATTTCGCGTCGATCGCCTTGGTCTCGTTGCCGCCGGGAATACTCGTCGAGAACCCGGCCGTGCCCGCGCAAAACGTGCGCGAACTGATCGCGTATGCGAAGAGCAATCCGGGCCGGCTCAATTACGGCTCGCCCGGCGCCGGCGCGTGGAACCACCTCTTTTTCGAACTCTTCAACGCGAGTGCGGGCATTTCGATCGTGCACGTGCCCTACAAAGGCATCGCGCCCGCCGTGGTGGATTTGCTGGGCGGCCAGGTGCAGCTCGCGATTTCCGCGTTTCCAACCGCGCTTCCCCACATCCGAAGCGGCAAGCTGCGCGCGCTCGCTGTCACCAGCGCCAAACGCTCGGGCCTGATGACCGACGTGCCGACCGTCGCGGAGTCGGGGCTCGCCGGTTACGAAGCCGCCGGCTGGTTCGGCGTGCTCGCGCCGGCCGGCACGCCGCCGGCGGTGGTGTCCAAACTCAACGCGGAAATTAATCGCATCCTCGAACTGCCCGAGATCAAGGCGAGCCTCGCCAGCGACGGCGCCGAACCCGCGGGCGGCACGCCGGTGCAAATGACCGAGTCGGCGCGCGCGGCGAGCGCCAAGTGGAGCAAGCTCATCCGCGAGCTGAATCTGCGCACCGAGTAAAACGGGCGCCGGCGCACGAACGATAGGAACCAAGCATGGCCTTTGAAGAACTGTTAAAAGAGCTCGCCGCACGCCGCCAGCGCGCGCTGGGCATGGGCGGCGCGGAAAAACTCGCACAGCGCAAAGCGCAGGGCGTGCTCAATGCGCGCGAACGGATCGACCGTTTATTCGATCCCGGCACGTTTCTGGAGTCGGGGCTGCTCGCCGTATCGAACCGGCCGGAAGACCGCCTGACTACGCCGGCCGACGGCAAGGTCGCTGGCTTTGGCCGCATCGAAGGGCGCGAAGCCGGCGTGCTCGCCAATGATTTCACCGTCAAGGGCGCTTCGAGCGCGTCGATCAATATCAAGAAGCTCAAACACATGAAAAACACCGCGAAAAAACGCGGTGTCCCAATGGTGTTTCTGGGCGAGTCGACCGGCGCGCGCATGCCCGACGTGATGGGCGCCTCGAGCATCGGCTCCAAGGACGATCCGACCGAATATCAGCGCATGCGCGAAGTGCCGTGGGCGGCTGCCGTGCTCGGCCATTGTTACGGCTCGTCCGCCTGGTACGGTTCGATGTCGGATTTCTGCGTGATGCGCAAGGGCGCGATCATGGCGGTGTCGAGCCCGCGCCTGATTTCGATGGCAACCGGCAAGGCAGTCGATCCCGAAGAGCTCGGCGGCTGGCGCGTGCATGCCGAAGTCAGCGGCCTGGTCGACCAAGTGGTGGAGAGCGACGAAGAGGCGATCGACGCGATCAAACAGTTTTTGTCGTATCTGCCGAGCCATCACAACGAAGCGCCGCCGACGCGGCCGGTGCCGGCCGGATCGGACGCTGCAATCAAAGACGTGATGAAGCTCGTGCCGCAGGCCAGTAACCAGGTTTACGACATGCGCAAAGTCATCGCGGCCATCGTCGACGCTGGGTCGGCGTTCGAGCTCAAAGCACGCTTCGGCAAAACACTCGTGACCGCGTTGGCCCGGCTCGATGGCCGAACGATAGGCGTGATCGCCAATAACCCGCTCTTCAAGGGCGGCGCGATCGACGCGGATGCCTGCCAGAAAGTGCAGAGCTTCATGGTGCTGTGCGACTCGTTCAACATTCCGCTGGTGATGCTGGTAGATCAGCCGGGCTTCCTGATCGGGCTCGAAGGCGAGCAAAAAGGCGTGACGGGCAAAGTCATGAACTGGCTGAACGCGATGACCTTGTGCACGGTGCCGAAGATTTCGATCATCGTGCGCAAAAGCTACGGCCTCGCCGTTTCGAACATGGGCGCCGGCGGCAACGCTGACGAAGTGTGCTGCTGGGTGACTGCCGAAGTGAGCTTCATGAAACCGGAATTCGGCGCGAAAGTCGTGTTCGGCGTAACTGAAGACGACCCCGAAAAATACGCGGCCGCCGTCGCGCAGATGAACAAGGGTTCCACGCCGTACGACATGGCGGCCATCTACACCGCGCAGAACGTGATCGATCCGCGCGACACGCGCGAGTATCTGAAGCGCACGCTCGAAGTGCATCGGCTGCGCCTGACCAACGGCGTCGGCGAGCATCTGATGCGCACCTGGCCGACGAGCTACTGACGGCAGCCGGTAAACATTTTTTCGCGAAACTTAAGCCTATTCGCCGACTTCAAGGGCCGTCATGCGCCAGCGCGCGCCGCTTTGGACGAAGCACGCGCGGTATTCGAGCGGGCTGCGCACGTGCTCCTCGGGCACGTAACCCTCGCGGGTGCCGGCCTTGAGCTTGACCCATTTCTGCGACGTGTTCTTGTTCTGATCCGCGACTTCCCAATCGGCGACCGCGACCAGGTCGTATGACAGCGCGGCGAGCGTCGCTGCGCCGGCGGCGGGTTCAGCCTTGAGTAGCGTCTCTTTGGCGATAATCGCGCCGGATGCGTTGCCGCCGGCATTTTCCGGCCAGCGGTAATACACGTAGGGCGCGCACAGCTCGCTGGTTTTGGCATCGCGCTTGACGAACACGCTGCCCAGAAACAGCAGTTTCGGCAACTCGGTCCAAAGCGGGCTCTCGGCCGATTGCGGCTCCCACAATTTCCTGAATTCGGCTGCGCCGTCGGGCCCCGACATGTTGCGGATTTTGCGGTCGACGATGTCGAGCACGAATTGGTGGTCGCGGCGCGCGAGCGCCTCGAGCAGGCGGGCCTTGAAGCGCGGCCACGTCGCGTCGCTCGCACCCTCGTCGACAGGAATGAGTTTCGTTTCCTGCGCCGCGCCCGCCGTTGGCAGCAGCAACGCCAGCGCGAGGCACAGCGCGCGGACCATCAGCAGCCTTTGAATTTGCCGCGGCGCTTTTCGAAAAACGCCGTCAGCGCTTCCTGGTGATCTTCCGTTTTGTGACACAGCGCCTGGAAGGTCGAGCACACGTCGAGATGCTCGGCGAGTGGCTGGGTCTGCGCGAGCTTGAGCAGGCGTTTGGCATAGCGCACGGCGAGCGGCGGCTTGGCTGCAATCTTGCCGGCGAGTTCGCGCGCGCGCGCAATCAGCGCGTCCGGTTCCGTGACTTCGAGCAGAAGGCCGAGCGTCTTGGCTTCGTCGGCTTTGATGATGCGCCCGGTCAGCGTGAGTTCGGCCGCGCGCTGGTAGCCGAGCAGGCGCTGCAGAAACCACGCGCCGCCGTCGCCGGGAATGATGCCCAGGTTCACGAACGTTTCGCCGAACTGCGCATTGGTCGAGCCGATTCGGATGTCGCACATGTTGGCGAGATCGAAGCCCGCGCCGATCGCCGGCCCGTTGACCGCGGCGATCACCGGGATTTCGGCGTCCTGCATCGCGAGCGGGATGCGCTGGATGCCGTGCTTGTAAGCCTGCTGCAGCAAATGCGGCGCCGCCTTCGAGCGCTCGCCCATGGTCTTGATGTTGCCGCCCGCGGAAAACGCGCTGCCGTCGCCCGTGATGATAAGCACCGACACGTCGGGACTCGTGTTCGCCCATGCCAGCGTCGTGACGATGTCCGACGTGAGATCGGTGCTGGTCAATGCGTTGCGCACGTCGTCGCGTTTGAACGTGAGCAGCGCGACCCGCTCGTCGAGCGCCAATGCGGCGTCTTTTAACTGCGGTAAAGCGGCCATGGGTGTCCTTAAAGAGGGAGAGAAAAGTAGGAGAGAAAACGGCGCGAGCGACTATGGTAAGCGCTCGCGGGTGGCGTTACAACGGGGCAGGCGGCGATGCTATACTCGCGGCCACACGCTCTTTGCGGCAAGCAATTTGGGGAAAGCATCATGGCAAGAATCGAAGTGAAATCCGAAATAACCGGCACCGTGTGGCAGATCAAGTCCAAGCCCGGCGACAAGGTCGAAGACGGCGACACGCTGATCGTGATCGAATCGATGAAAATGGAAATCCCGGTGATCACCGAGGACGGCGGCACCGTGAAGGAAATTCTGGTCAAGGAAAAAGACCCGGTGGCCGAAGGCCAGGTCGTCGCAATACTCGAAGGTTAGTGCGTCCGCCGCAGGTCACGTCCGCCCGCCTGCGCGCTTAAATCTCCTCCGCCAGCTCCCGCAGTTTCTTGATCGCTTCGTCGCGCGACGCGCGCACGCGCGCTTCCGCGGCGCGTTGCGCGCGCTCGCCGTCGCCTTCGCGCACGGCTTTGATGAGTTCCTGCCAATGCTTGACCGACTGGCGCCGCCGCAGCTCGCTCGCGAGCCCCAGCCGCGAATAACGCAGCGTTTGCCGCCCGAGCGGATCGAGAATCGCGCGCAGGCGTGAGTTGCGCGACGCCGCCGTCAGTGCGCGGTTCAGGCGGAACACACACTCGACGTACTCTTCGCTGTGGCGCGCGTTGCGCGCGAGCCTCGAGAGCTCGGCGACTTCGGCTTCGAGCAGCGGCAGCAGTTTCGAGCGCTCGGGATCCTCGGCAATGCCGCGATCGCGCAGACCGTTCAACGCCACGCGAATATCGAAAATTTCCCTGACCTCCTGAATGCTCAACTTCGTCACCTGGGCGCCGCGGCGCGCGAGGATGGTCACCAGCCCGTCTTTCTCGAGCAGGCGCAGCGCGTCACGCACGGGGCCGCGGCTCACGCTGAATTCGACGGCCAGCGCCTGCTCCATGATGCGTTGCCCGGGCGGGTAGGTGCCGGCGGTAATGCGGGAGGCGAGCTGGGCCGCGATCTGTTCGGGCAGCGAGAGCATCGGTGCGCCGCCGGGCGTGGCTGTGCCGGTCGACGGGGGTAGTGAGCGGGCGAGTTGTCCCATTCGCGTAACTTAGCGCGACTCTTGTCAGATTGTCAACAATCTCATTGACAACAAAAAGGGGTTGCCGCTAGGATAGCTTCCCCTGACCCCAACCGGGATGCGCGCCGCAAGCAAGGCCGCCGCTCCCAAGCCGCCGCACCCACTCATGAGCTGGAGAGCCGAAGCCGAGGAGATCCAACGCCGTCGCACGCTCGCCGAAGCCTGCGGCGGCGCCGCTGCGGTCGCCAAGCATCACGCAGCCGGCAAGCTCACCATCCGCGAGCGCATCGCCGCGGTACTCGACCCCGCAACGTTCCAGGAAGTCGGCAAGCTCGCCGGCAAAGCGACTTACGACGCCAGCGGCGCGCTTACCGGATTCACACCGTCGCCATATGTGGCCGGCATTGGCAAAATCGGCGGCCGTCCGGTCGCCATCGGCGGCGAGGATTACACGATCAAAGGCGGCGCCGGCTTCGGCGGCCAGCGGCGCAAGGGCGGCCAGGGCGGATTCATCGAAGACCTGGCCTGCCAGTACCGGATTCCACTCGTAAATCTCGTCGACGGCGTTGGGGGCAGCGTCACGTCGATTTCACGCCGCGGCCATGCGACGTTTCCGGGCTCGGGCCCCGACGGTTTCGAGCGCTCGGTCGAATTGATGGGCATCGTGCCGGTGGTCAGCGCGGTGATGGGGACTGCCGCGGGCGGGCCGTCGGGTCGCGCGATACTTGCGCACTGGACCGTGATGGTCAAAGACCACAGCCAGATTTTCGCCGCGGGACCGCCGGTGGTCGAGCGCGCGTTCGGCACCAAGGTGACGAAAGAAGAGCTCGGCGGCCACAAAATGGCAGTCGATACCGCGGGCACGATAGACAACGCCGCCGAAGACGAGGCGGACTGCCTGAACCAGATCCGGCGCTTTCTTTCGTACATGCCGTCCAACGTGTGGGAGCTGCCGCCGCGCATCGCGTCCGGCGATCCGGTCGACCGCTGCGAAGATGCGCTGGTCGACATCATCCCGCGCTCGCAGCGCCAGCCGTACAACATGCGCAAGTTAATCGAGATGGTCGTCGACCGCGAGTCGGTGTTCGAAATTCAGCCGACGTTCGGTCGCGCGATCATCACGAGCCTCGCCCGCATGAACGGCATGGTGGTCGGCGTGATCGCGTTCAATCCGATGTTCGGCGGCATCGTCGACGTCAAGGCCGCGCGCAAGCAGACGCATTTCACCGAACTGTGCGACACGTTCAACATTCCGACTTATTTTCCTGGTCGACGTGCCGGGGTTCCAGATCGGCATGGAAGCCGAAGCCGCCGGCATTCTGCGCATCGGCATGCAGGGCCGCTATCTGAACATGCAGCTGTCGGTCCCCGTTTACACGGTCGTCGTGCGCAAGTGCTATGGCATGGCCGGCGGCAGCACCATAGACCGCAACGGGCTCAATTTCAAAATCGCGTGGCCGTCGGCGGAATGGGGTTCATTGCCGATCGAGGGTGGCGTCAAAGCCGCGTTCCGCCGTGAGATCGAAGCGGCGGCCGATCCGGCGCAGAAAGAAGCCGAAATCGAAGCGGACCTCCGCCGCCAGACGTCGCCGTTCCTGACCGCCGAGGCATTCGGCGTCGAAGACATCATAGATCCGCGCGAAACGCGGCCTTACTTGTGCAGCTTCCTCGAAGCCGCGCAGGTCGGCATGCAGACCCGCGTCGGCCCGCGCCTGCGCGCGGGCGTGCGGCCGTAACGCGCAACCAACTTCCGGGACTGAACAGCATGGCATTCGAAAAACTACTCGACGAATACGCGGCACGGCGCGCGCGCGCGCTCGCCGGCGGCGGTGCGGACAAATACGCGCGGCGCAAGAAGGCCGGCGTGCTCAATGCGCGCGAGCGCATTGCCGCATTGGTCGACGAAGGCAGTTTTATCGAGTCGGGCCTGTTCGGCGCGTCGGGCGTGTATCCCGAGCAGGAAGCGGAGACGCAGACCGACGGCAAGCTCGCCGGCTTCGCGCGCATCGACGGGCGCGATGTCGCCGTCGTCGTGAATGACTTCACCGTCAAGGGCGCCTCGACGAGCGCGACCAACGGCAAGAAAGTCGGCCACATGAAGCGCACCGCGACCGAGCGCGGCATGCCGCTCGTGATCGTCGGCGAATCGACGGGCGCGCGTTTGCCCGACGCGATGGGCGCGCGCGGCATGGGACTTCTGCTCGGCAACGACAACACTCAATTCCGCCGCACGCGCGAGACGCCGCTCGCGACCGCCGTAGTCGGCCCCTCGTTCGGCTCGTCCGCGTGGCTCGCGTGCCTCGCCGATTTCGCGGTGATGCAAAAAGGCGCGACGATGGCGGTATCGAGCCCGCGCCTGATCGAGATGGCGCTTGGCGAAAAAGTCGATCTCGAAGAGCTCGGCGGCTGGCGCATGCACGCCGAAATCACCGGGCTCATCGACCAGGTCGTCGATACCGAGGAGGAGATGTTCGGCGCGATCAAGCGCTTTCTCTCCTATCTGCCGAGCCACCATCGCGAAGCGCCGCCGGACGCGCCGGTGCCCGCCGGTTCCGGCGCCGATATGCGCGACGTGTTTTCCATCCTGCCCGAGAAGCGCACGCAGGTGTACGACATGAAGCGCGTAATCAGGGCGCTGGTGGACAAGGACACGTTGTTTGAATTGAAGCCGCGCTTCGGCAAGAGTGCAACGGTCGGCCTCGCGCGCCTGGGCGGCAAGAGTGTGGGCATCGTCGCCAACAATCCGCTTGCATCGCGGCGGCGCGCTCGACGCGGACGCGTGCCGCAAGATCGTCGACTTCCTGGTGCTGTGCGATTCGTTCAACATCCCGATCGTGATGCTCGTCGACACGCCGGGTTTCCAGATCGGCACCGAAGCCGAAAAAAGCGGCGCGCCGGGCAAGATCATGAACTTCATGAACGCGATGACGCTCGTCACCGTGCCCAAGCTGACCGTGATCCTGCGCAAGAGCTATGGCCGCGCGTATGTCTGCATGGGCGGCGGCCGCCACTCCGACGACATAGCGGCGTGGCCGACCGCCGAAATCAGTTTCATGAGCCCCGAATTCGCGACGACCATCGTGCACGGCGTGAAGCCGGGCGACGCCGACTATCCGGCACGGCTCGCCGAAATCGAGCAGGGCTCGGACGTGTGGGGACTTGCGTCGGTATTTGCCGCGCAGGCCGTGATACTTCCCGCCGAGACGCGCGACTACCTGATACGCATGCTCGACGTGTACAAGCTGCGCATGACCAAAGGCGTCGGCCAGCATCTGATGCGGATGTGGCCGACGAGCTACTAACTTTTACCGGTGGCCATTGCGGCGCCGACTGCAGTCGAAAGGTTTCGATGTTCAACAAAGTTGTCGTAGCCAACCGCGGCGCCGTTGCCGCGCGTGTGCTGCGTGCGTTGTACGAAATGCGCATCAAGGCGGTCGCGATCTATTCGGAAGCGGATTACGGCGCGCCGTACCTCGAAATGGCGGCCGAGACTTACGCGATCGGCGCGGCGCCGGCGCGCGACAGCTATCTGAACCAGGATCTGCTGCTCGACGTCTTCAAGCGCGCGGGTGTCGACGGCGTGCATCCGGGCTACGGGTTCCTGTCCGAGAATGCGCAATTCGCGCAGCGCGTGACCGACGCGGGCGTGCACTTTATCGGGCCTTCGCCGAAGTGGATAGACGCGATGGGGCACAAGACGCGCGCGCGCGAAATCGCCGCGCAATACGGCATGCCCATGTCGAAGGGCTCGGACGTGCTGCCGATGGAGCCCGCGGCGATCCTCGCGGCCGCACGCGCGATCGGTTACCCGGTGCTGGTCAAGCCGGCGGGCGGCGGCGGCGGCATCGGCATGCTGCCGGCCAAGGATGAAAGCGAGCTGCTGGCGGTGGTCGAGCGCTCGCGCTCGATGGCGAGCCGCGGTTTCGGCAACGCCGAAGTCTATCTCGAGCGCCTGTTCGAGCGCCCGCGCCATGTCGAATTCCAGGTGCTCGGCGACCAGCACGGCAATGCGGTGCACTTGTTCGAGCGCGATTGCTCGGTGCAGCGCCGCAACCAGAAAGTCATCGAAGAGGCGCCGGGTCCCGCCCTCGAGCGCTCCAAAGTGAACGCGGTGGCGGATCAGATCGCGTCTATCATCAAGGAGATGGGCTACGACAACATCGGCACCGTCGAAATGCTGATGAGCGCCGACGGCTCGTTCAACTTTCTCGAAATGAATACGCGTCTGCAGGTCGAGCATGGCGTAACCGAGGAGGTGACCGGCGTCGATCTCGTGCAGGCGCAGATCCGTTCCGCCGCCGGCGAGCAACTGTCCGCGATACTGCCGAATAAACTCGCGATCAACGGCCATGCGCTGCAAGCGCGCGTGTATGCCGAAGATCCCAAGAATTTTTTCCCGTCGCCGGGCAAGCTCACGGTGTTCCGACCGCCCGACGATAAATCGATCCGCATCGAGACCGGCTACGCCGAAGGCCGCGACGTGACGCCGCATTACGACCCGATGATAGCCAAGGTCATCGTGCATGAGGCTACGCGCGAGCTGGCGATCGACAAGCTCATCCTGGCGCTGGAAGCGTTCGACATCAAAGGTCCCAAGACGAACATCCCGGCGGTGGTTGCGATATTGCGTTCCGAGCAGTTCCGCTCGGGCGACGTGCACACGGGTCTGATACCCGAAGTGCTCACTAAGAAAAAGACATGACCGGCGTCGAGCTCATTGCAGCGGCGCGCGCGCAGAGCCGCGCAGCGCTTGATGAACTTGCCGGCAAGCAATTGCTCGCGGGCTTCGGCGTGAAGGTTCCGCGGTCGGTGACAGTCCCGAACGCAGGTGCCGCGGCAGCCGCCGCCGCCGGACTGACACCGCCGCTCGCAGTGAAAGTCATGTCGCCCGACATACTGCACAAGAGCGACGCCGGCGGCGTCAAAATCGGTTTGCAGAATGCGCATGAGGTCGGGCAGGCGATCGACGCGATGGCGACGTTGCCCGCGATCAAAGCGGCGCGAATCGACGGCTATTTAATCGAGGAAATGGCGCCCGCCGGGCAGGAAATCGTAGTCGGCAGCGTGCGCGATCCGGATTTCGGGCCCATGGTCATGGTGGGCCTCGGCGGCATTTTCGTCGAGGTGCTGGCGGACGTCGCGTTCCGCATCTGCCCGATCACGCGGCTCGATGCCGAAGAAATGCTGGCCGAGTTGAAAGGCGCCGCCATTCTCGAGGGCGCGCGCGGACGTAAGCCGGTTTCTCGCGACGCGATCGTCGACGTGCTGCTGAAGATCGGCGGCGACGACGGGCTCCTGATGCGGCACGCGGACGACTTCACGGAAGCCGACATCAATCCGCTGATCGTGTCCGAAACCGGCGCAGTGGCGGTCGACGCGCGGTTCATCCTCGCATGAGCGTCGACGCCATGCTCGAGCGCTACGGGCCGTTGTTCATGCCGAAAACCGTCGCGGTCGTCGGCGCATCGAGCAAGGGCAACGCGCTGCCGAACGTCTTCATCCGGCGGATACGCGAGTACGGTTTCGCCGGCGAGATTTATCCGATCCATCCCACGGCGCCAACGATCGACGGGCTGACCGCGTATCCGAGCCTCGCGGCGACCCCCAAGCCGGTCGATTACGCCTATATCGCGGTGTCCGGCGCGCAGATTCCCGACATGCTCAAAGTCGCGGCCGGCCGCGTGCGCTACGCGCAGGTGGTGTCGAGCGGCTTCGGCGAAGTCGATGAAGGCAAGGATTTGCAGCAGCGCCTGCTCGAGGCCGCGCGCGCGGGCGGCATGCGTTTGCTCGGGCCGAATTGTCTGGGCATCTACACGCCGCGCGGCCGCATTACGTTCACTGAAATCAGCCCCAAGGAAGTCGGCACGGTCGGCGTGATCTCGCAAAGCGGCGGGCTCGGCACCGATATCATTCGGCGCGGCTTGAGTCGAGGCGTGAAATTTTCCGGTCTCGTCACCGTCGGCAACTGCGCCGACGTGACGCCGTCGGACCTGCTCGAGTTCTACCTCGCCGATGACCAGACCAAAGTGGTCGGTTTCTACATCGAGACGGCCAAGGATGGGCGCCGCCTGTTTGAGATGCTGCGCGCGGCCAAGGCGAAGAAGCCGGTGGTCATCCTGAAAGGCGGCCGCACGGGCCAGGGTCTCGCTGCCGCGGCTTCGCACACGGGTTCGCTCGCAGGCGACGACCGCGCGTGGATCGCGCTGTCGCGCCAAACCGGTTGCGTGCTCGTCGACACGCTCGATCAATTCATCGACACGCTGCTCATTTTCCAGACGCTGACGCCGCAGCCGCAGCATCCGACCAAACGCGTGGTGCTGTTCGGCAACGGCGGCGGCACCAGCGTGCTCGCCACCGATTGTTTCGCGCGGCTCGGTCTCGACGTGACGCCGTTCGGGCAGCCGGCGCTCGATGCGCTCGCCGCGTTGAAGCTGCCGCCGGGCACCAGCATCACCAATCCGGTCGACTGCCCGGTCAGCACGCTGCAGCAGGAAAACGGCAGCGTCGCCGAAAAAATTCTCGATGAAATCTACAGCAAGGGAAAACCGGAAGCGCTGGTCATGCATCTGAACATGTCGGCATTTGCCGGGCGCACGCCGCCCGAAGTGATCGAGAACGTGCTCAAGGCCGCACTGCGCGTGCAAACGCATTACCCGGGCCAGGCGCATTTCCTGCTCGTGCTGCGCTCCGACGGCGATCCCGAGCTCGAAGCCCGCAAGCGCGGATTTCGCGACAGCGCCTTAGCACTCGGCATCCCGGTCTACGACGAGATGAGCAACGCCGGGCACGCGCTCGCGGCTTTGCAGGCGCACGAGCGTTTCCTGCATACGCGCGGCGGGTAGATGCACGGGCGGGTTTTTCCGACGTTTAGATTCCCTGAGGAAGGTGGGATGGGCTGAACTTGCACGTTGACCGCACCCTAGCCCTCCCCCGTCAAGGGGGAGGGAATTACCTTTCACGTGCGATAGAGATAAGCAGTCTCGATAGGCGATGGTTTCCACGGATTTCAAAGCGCTGAGTCTGCGTTCCGCGTTTACAGCGGCAAGGACGCGCTCGAAAATCTGCCCGCGGAATTAAAGCGCAACAAGGCGCAGCGCGCGTTCATTCTATGCGGCCGCACCGTCTCGCGCCGCACCGATCTCATCGCGCGCATGCGCCGCATACTCGGCGACGGTTGCGCGGGCGTGTTCGATGAAATCGAGAAGGATTCGACGCTGCCGTCGGTGCTCGCCGCGACTGCCGCGGCGCGCGCTGCCAACGCCGACCTGCTCATCAGCGTCGGCGGCGGCAGCGTGACGCAAGCCACCCGCGTGGTTGCGATACTGCTTGCCGAAAAAGGCGCGCCGCACGACCTGATCACGCAATATCCCGACAACGCACCCGCCATCAGTCCCAAGTTGCTGGCGCCCAAGCTGCCGATCATCAATGTGCTGACGGTGCCGACCTCTGCGCAGAACCGTGGCGGCTCCGCGCTGCGCGACGACACGCTCGACCACCGCATGGAGTTCTTCGATCCGAAGACGCGGCCCAAGGCGCTGTTCTGGGACGCCGACGCGCTGCTGACCGCGCCATCTTCCCTGATCCGCACGGCAGGCTGCTCGGTCTACTGGCGCAGCGTGATGAATCTCGGCTGGGACGACGTCAACCCGCTGCTCGAAGGCGTGCGCCTGCATGCACATCGCCTCGCCGCCCGGGCTTTGCCCAGAATCATGGATGCAACCGATGCCGCGCCGCGCATCGAGCTGTGCGCGGCGGCCTTTCTGTTGAATCGCGACGCCGACGAAGGCGGCAGCGCCGCGGCAAGGCACTGGGTCGTGCGCGCGACGTATGCATTCGCGACCGCGCTGTTCATCTCGTTTCCGCACATCGGGCAGGGCGAAGCGAATACCGCGCTGACCGGCACCGTGCTGCGCCGCCTGGGAAGCCGCGATCCACAGGCGATGGGAAATCTCGCGCGCGGCCTCGGCGTGTGGAACGACGCCATGCCGCTCGCCGACGCGCCGCAGCTTGCGGCCGACTATCTCGATAAATTCTTTACCGGCCTGGGCATGCCGACGCGGCTGCGCGAGCTCGAGTTTCCGCGTGAAGGCCTCGACCAGGTACTGGAAAATTCGCTGAAAAATTTCAACGCCGATCCGAAGCGTGAATTCGTGCGCGAGCGCGAGTTGTTGCGCGACGTGCTGCAGGCGGCTTGGTAATCAACCTCGTAACTGACCGACGTCGCTGAAAGGGAGAAACAAAATGGCGCAATGTGAACTCGCTTACATGACCTGGAAGGAAGTGGAAGCTGCGCGCGATCGGGGCGCTGCGGTGCTGGTGCCCATCGGCACGCACGAACAAAACGGCACGCTCGGTCCGATGGGGACGGACGGCCTGCTCGTTTTCGAGATCACGAAGCGGATCGCCGCCGAGACCGGGGCGGTGGTCGCGCCGCTGCTGAGTTACGGTTACTCGTCGCGCCACCGCAATTTTCCCGGCACCATCTCATTGCAACCCGATACGCTGCGCCGTCTGATCTACGATATTTGCGAAGCGCTGGTAAAGGACGGCTTCGATCATGTGCTGCTGGTCAATTCCCACCAGACCAACGAACCGATCATGGAGCATGCGGGACGGCAGATCCGCGAGAAATACGGGGTAATCATGGGCTACATCAATCCGGTGGTCCTGGCCGAAAAAAGTACGCAGGACCTCTATCCCAAACTTGGCTCGGCGCACGGCCACGGCGACGAAAGAGTGACTTCGATGCTCAGCTACTGCTTGCCAGGCGCAGTCCGGATGGATGCACCACCGGAACCGCAGGAGTGGCGGGAGTTTGAGGGATTGCCGCTGGCGGCATCGCACCAGGTGAAAGTTGGGCAAGGGGTTTTCGGCTTGTATATCGAGGTGCATGATTTCTCACCATCCGGTGGCAACGGCAACCCGGCTGCAGTCGACGTCGACAAAGGCGCCGAGGTGGTGCGGCGCGTCGTGGGCATGGCCGTCGAGTACGTCAAAGCGTTTCTCAAGCTGCGCACGTCGAAACGGCCGTAGGATTTATTCCCGGTGAGGACGAGACGTTTCATCGGCAACCTTGTTCTGGCGCTGAGTGCCGCCATCAGCGCCCATCCGGCGCTGGCGCAGGAATATCCGGTGAAAGCCATTCGCCTGGTCGTGCCCAATCCGCCGGGCGGCGGCAACGATGTCATCGCGCGTTTGTTCGCGCAGAAATTGAGCGAAGCCTGGGGTCAGCAGGTCGTCGTAGAAAACAGGGGCGGCGCAGGCACGACCATAGGCACGGCGTTTGTCGCGCATGCAGCGCCGGACGGCTACACGCTGATCCTGTCGCTCGTTTCGAGTCATGCGGTAAGTCCCAATCTGTATCGCGATCCGGGTTACGATCCAATCAAGGACTTCACGCCGATCACCGTGCTTGCCGTGTCGCCTATGCTGCTGGGCGTGACCCCTTCGTTCCCCGTGAAATCGATGCGGGAGCTGATTACGCTGGCGAAGAAAAATCCCGGCACGATCACTTATGCGTCAGGCGGCGCCGGCTCTCCCATGCATATGAGCGTGGAGATTTTCAAGCGGATGGCGGGAATCGATCTGGTGCACATTCCCTATAAAGGCGGCGGTCCGGCGCAGCTCGGCATCGCCATCGGCGAAGCGTATATGGGAATCTCGACGACCGGATCGATGCTATCCATGGTGCAGGCGCGCCGCATCAGGGCGCTGGCGGTGGGCCGCGCGGCACGCCTGAGCGATCATCCCGAAATTCCCACCTTCGCCGAGGCGGGCATGCCGGGATACGACACCAATACGTGGTATTCGATGCACGCGCCGGCCGGCACGCCGGATGCAATCGCCGACAAGCTCAACCGGGAGCTCGTGCGCATTTTGGGGATGCCCGATATAAAGGAGCGTCTGCGGCAGCTCAGCAGCGACGGCGTCGGTTATACGCGCCAGCAAACGGCCGTATTCGTGCAGAACGAAATCACCAAGTACGCGAAAGTGATCAAGGACGCCGGAATCAAGGGCGAATAGCGCTGCAATCGGTCTGCGGCCGATCCCCGCCGCGAAGCATCCCCTTGGGGCTAGGGGAGACCGGTGGGTTTGAACATTACGAAAGAAACTTATGGATACTCTAAAAGTCGGCATGCGCGACGAAATGATCTGGGAAGTGACGGAAGACCTCGCGACGTCGCGCGGCGACTACAAAGTTTTTTCGACGCCGGGCATGACGCGCTTCGTCGAAATGACCGCCCACAAGCTGGTCGGCCCGCACTTGAAGCCGGGCCAGGGCCAGGTCGGGCTGCAGGTCAACATCCGCCACATGGCGCCGACGCCCATCGGCAAACCAGTGCGATGCGAAGTCGAGCTCGTCGCGATCGACCGCCGCAAGCTCACGTTCAAGATGAAAGTGTTCGACGAGGTCGAGCAGATCGGCGAAGCCGAGCACGACCGCTACGTCGTCGATCTCGACAAATACATGGCGCGGCTCAAAGCGAAGATCGAAGGCGTGGCGTAATCAGGAAGGAATGACGCGACGAACCGTGAATTTCAACACGAGTCATCTGATTGAAGAAGCATCGGGTGCGGCGTTTTGCTAACGTCCGGCTTGACGCGCGCCCGCTTCGCGGGCGTCGCCGTCCAAGCCGCGGTTAGGCCGTTCTCAATTTGTTGCCTTATGAACCGCGATGAATTCCCGGACAGCGCCGGTGAGTTCGCTGCGTGTCAGGATTCCACGCGGACCGCCATGAGTGGCACCATCGACCACGATGAGCTTGAGATCTGGGCGCAGTTCTTTTAGTGCCCGAAGGGGCGTGAGGAAGGTATCTTGGTTGCCGACGATGGCGAGTGTTGGCACCCTGACGGTGGACGTCAGGGCGGGATCGATTACTTGGTCGCTACGTGAACGTGTAAGAGCGGCGATTGCGAACCGGTCGATGTCGGGGTTCGCCAAACATCCATCCGAAGCAACTTTTATCGCTTCTTCAGATGGCTTGGGTGCATCGAGTGGCGCCAACCGGAACATAAGCGTACGGCTGACGCACTCCCGTTCCCGCTCTGGGCTTCCTGTTCCGCGTCGCGCGCCAGATCTGGAGTCCACTCCAGGCGTGGGGACCCGGCCACGAGCGTAGCCGTCAAGAACCGGTCTGGATGAAGCGTAAGGAGTTGAGCTGTCACGATGCCACCGAGTGAGTAGCCCACGATATGTGCGCGGCGAATGTTCAGATGATCGAGCAGTCGAATGATATCGAGCCCCATCTCGCGCCCGTACTGCTTCGGATCATGCGGCTTGCCACTCTTGCCATGGCCGCGCATGTCGAACGCGACAACTCGGTAATCCTTGGCCAGATTCGCAAGAATCCCTGGCGCATTCCAGATCTCAATGGTGTTATTGAGCCCGTGGACAAGGATGATTGCTTCGCCCGAGCCTTGGTCGACGTAACGAATCTGAACGCCGTTCGAGTCGAAAAACTTGTCCTGCGCTGAAACTGCAGCTGGCAGCGCAAGAAACACAAGAACCAAAAGCAATGCAAAAAGCAGACGCATGATTTCTCCTTCTGTGTGAGCTAATTGCGACTTACTTTTCAATTGCAGGCCTAACGTGGTGTTCAGCGGCATTGTGGCGCTCAGCGATCGCGCGCGCACTGCGTCACGAATCGGAAACGATCTCGTTCGTGACGTTATCGACGACAACTGGACTCTCGAAATATGTCACTGACGGTGATGCGCCATACTTTTCACGGATGTAGCTTCCCCACTCGTTGGTGTAGAGAGCTTCAGCATCTTTCTTCGATTTCCACAAGTAGACACCGCCCGCGGTTCTGCCGTTCTCGGAGAGGAGGTAGTACTTGCGAATGAGCCCGGGTGTTTCACGGTACTTCGGCGCAGTGCTAATGAAGATCTCCTGCGCCTTCTCACGAGTGACCGGTTGGGGAAGCTTGAACTGAACGAGCGCGGTAATCATGGAACTCCCTCCTTAAGTTCGTACAAAGCCTCGACGACCAAGAGGACGCCGGTGACGCCGAACGTTCTCGTTGAGCTGGCGCGCCGCTTTTGGCGCGTCCGTTCTCAGACAAGGGGTTAGGCGTCGCCGGCGTGCGCGCGCTGGCGGAGGAGCGTGTTTCAAACACGGTCCCAGAAGCCCCTGCGGTTTGAGATGTTGGGGAACACAAGCTGACCCTTATAAAACGTGTAGGGCGATTGTTGCACTTGTCCGCCAAAGCTTAGGACAAGCGTGTTTCCAACGACGCTCCAGCTTCCGGACTCAGGCGCGTCGCGGCTCCGAGCTGTGACAGTCCAACGAGTGGCGGAGCCATCAGGCTTCAAAACCAGATTTCTGTCGAGCGGCGAGCCGTAGATGATGACGGTCGTTCGCCAATGCCCGAATAGTTCAGGCGGCAGGGAACCGACTTGAGCAATAGCCTTGAAAGGTAACCAAGCGACCACCATGCAAAAGAGGGTGGCTCGTCGGGTGAATGAATAAGAAGAGTGTTTCATCGGTGACCTCGGGCTATTGTCGGTCCTGAAGATCGGGTGCAACGACTTGTTAGGGCTCGCAGACGTCATGCGCGGATGCGTCGGTCTGATTCACTCGACCGTTTCGTCAGCACGCAACCGAATCGAGGGAGGGACAGTAAGGCCGAGCGCCCTGGCCGTTGCGACGTTTACCGCCATTTCCCATTTAACCGGCACTTGGACCGGCAGATCAGCCGGCTTGGCGCCACGGAGAATTTTATCGACATAGGTGGCCCCGCGACGCACTATATCTCTGAGGTCTGGTCCGTATGAAAGCAAACCGCCGTCCCTGGAGACGACGTACCGCCAAGGATAGATCGCGGGCACGTTGTTTCGCGCCGCCAGCATTTTGATGGACTCAACGTTGTTGAGCATGAAGAAGTCCGGCATCACAATGAGGCCCCCACGCCCTCGAAGCGATGTTACGACGGTTTCAATTTCGGCGTTGCTCCGAGCGCGCGCTGCGATCGGCTCGACCTTGGACGATCTGGCGGCAGCCTCGAAATCGCGGAAGTAGTACATCCCCGCGCCGGGCGCAGTGTCAGGATTGAACAGCATGGCGACCCGGCTGACTCTAGGAGCGATCTCCGTCAGTAGTTCGAGCATTTTGGCGCCGATCGCCGACTCGGACGTCAAGAAGCCGGTGACGTTTCCACCAGGATGTGCCAGTGTCGTCACGAATCCCTCACCGACCGGATCGGTCACGACCACAAACACGATCGGTACTTTCCGCGTCTCCCTCTGGAGCGCCGCGGTTACGGGAGTTCCTTGCGCGACGATCAAGTCAGGCTGTAGGGCAACCAACTCTTTCGCGAATTGCCGTATCTGATTGACGCTGCTGCCGCCCCAACGAACGTCCATGCGCACGTTGCGACCGTCGGTCCAACCCAGTTCCGCGAGCCGCTGCCGAAATCCGGCGACCTGTGCTTGTCCCTCGGGGTCGTTTTCAGTCACGCTCATAAGCACGCCGATGCGCCGTGTCGCGACCAAATTCTGCGCGCCCACCACTCGCGACAATGTCACGCCCACACTGCCAATGATCGCAATGAATTCGCGCCGTAGCATTGTCTCCCCCAAGCCAAGATCACGTGAAATGTGGCTGCCGACGCACTCGGGCAGACGCGTAGCCCAGACGCCAGAACGACTCTCGACTAATAATACGCCTTCCCAACCGGTCTCCAAAAAGCCTGCTTTTATTCGACTCGATGAGTGCGGCGGCAAATGCATACCGGGAGATCGTGAAGGCGCTAGAGCGTCAGAGAATTGCAATCGACGTACTCACGCCCTGGCCCAATGCTGTTTGGCCTTGCTTCGCCATCGTCAACGTGCCGAGCGAGTGCACGCCGTGCCTGGCTTATGCCAGACCCCGTGGTGCGAGCGTGCTTAATACGTATCGGCAAACGCCGGTGCAATGCAGGGGCTACGACTTACTCAGCCTTGATCCCGACATCGCGAATGATCTTGCTCCACTTCGCTGATTCCAGGCGGATGAACGCGGCGTAGTCTTCGGGCCGTCCGCCCATGATCTCGGCACCGATCAAGCCTACCTGTTCGCGCACGTCAGGCGCATTGAACGTGCGCAGCAGTTCGCGGTTGAGTATCTGAATATTCTGCTTCGGCGTGCCGGCCGGCACGAAGAAGCCGTTCCACACGATGCCCTCGATGCCGGGCAGCCCGGCCTCAGCGATGGTCGGCACATCTTGAAGTGCAGCGATCCGCTTGGGCCCCGCGACGGCGAGTCCGCGCAGCTTGCCGGAGCGTACGTGCGTCGCAATGGCGATGGGATTCAGATACGCCGTCATGATCTGGCCGCCGAGCAGATCGGGCATTTCGGCGCCGACGGACTTGTACGGCACGTCAAGTATGCGCGTGCCGCTTTTCAGTTTGATCCACTCGCCGAGCAGCTGCGTAATGCTGCCGGGGCCGGCCGACGCGTACGTGAGCAAACCGGGTTTCGCTTTCGCGAGCTGAAGATACTCCTGCAGCGTGTTTGCAGCGACCGACGGGTGCACGACCATCACGAGCGGGGTGGACGTGAAGTGCACGACGGGAACCAATTCCTGGTTGAGCCGACAGCACGAGTCCGGATGCAGCGCATCGTTGATAGCGTTGTTGATCAGCCCGTAGAACAGCGTATGGCCATCGGGCGTCGCCCTGGCCGCGAGCTGCGTCGCGATCGTGCCGTTCGCGCCCGGGCGGTTGTCCACAATGACGGGCTGGCCGACCGCGTCGCTCAATTTCGGCGCGATCTGGCGCACGCGCACGTCGGGCGCGCTGCCGGCGATCGTCGGCACGATGATGCGAATCGGCTTGGAGGGAAAGGTTTGCGCCAGCGCGATAGCGCAGCATGCCCACAACAAGATAAAGGCAACGACCTTCTGCGCTGTCATGCTCCCCTCCGCTTTTTTGGCTTCAGCACATAGCTGAAGTCCGGTGTCTCTAAGTCTTCGCCATCGTCGACTTGCCAAGCGAGCGCACGTCGCGCGGCTTCCAGCGCCCGCTGTCGACTTGAGCCCGTGCAGATGCACATTCCGTCCATGCCGGTCACCATGCCGCTCATCAAGGCAGGCCGCTTGAAGGCGATCGCGGTCACTGGCCTCAAGCGCTCGCCGGTGCTGCCCGACGTGCCGACCGTGGCCGAGACGCTGCCGGGCTATGAATCACTCGCCTGGTACGGTTTCATCGGACCGAAGGGCACGCCGGCGGCGGCCATCGCGCGGCTGAACACCGAAATCCAGAAAGCGCTCGCGCTGCCAGACCTGATCGAGTCGTTTTCCAAACAAGGCGCCGACCCGATTTACATGGGTCCCAGAGAATTCGGCGATTACATCAAGGCCGAGCTCAAGCGCTGGGGCGTCGCTGTCAAGGCGGCGGGCCTGCAACCCGGTAATCTTTGAACGATTACTGACCCGCGGCGAGCAGCGCGCTTGCCAGAACGCGGGTCGCCAGCATGAAATCCGCGATGTCCATGTGTTCCTCCGGATTGTGCGATCCGTGTGCATTGCGGATGAAGAGCATCGCGGTGGGGACGCCGGCGTGAGCGAAAACCGCCGCGTCGTGACCGGCGCCGCTCGCCAGCCGCATCTGCGCCACGCCCGCGTCGGCGCATAGCTGCTCCAGCCGCGCGATCCAGCGCCCGTCCATCGGCGCCGGCCGATTGATGATCGCGTCGTCGAATCCAAACGTAACGCCGCGCTCGGCCGCGACGCTGTGCGCCTCGGCCAGCAGGAGGTTGTGGAACGCCATGAGTGTTGCGTAATCGTCGGCGCGGATCTCAACGCTGAAGCGGGCTGCACCCGGCACGCGCGAGATCGCGTGCTCCGCGGGATCGGTGCCCATGATGCCGTGCGTAATCGTGATCTGCTTGTCATCCGCGAGCCAGCGTTGCCAATGCTCATCCATGCGCATGATAAGGGCGGCGACCGCGACGACGGCGTCGTGGCGCAGGAAACGCGGCGTCGCCCCGGCATGCGCGGCCTCGCCGCGGCATGTGATCTGCATATGGCGCAGGTTGCCGTAGATGCCGGTCACGATACCGACCGGCAAGCCCCTGGCTTCGAGTACCGGCCCCTGCTCGATGTGCACTTCGATGAACGCCGCAACCGCCCCCGGGTCGAGCAGCCGTTCGCCGCGCGCGATTGCCGGCACGTCCGCGCCGACGTCCTCAAGGTACGCGCGCAATGGCCGCTGGTTGTCGTAGCGCGGTCGCGCCAAATCGCTTTCGGTCAGCATTCCGAACAAGGCGTGCGAGCCGATCCAGGATTTCCCGAACCATGCGCTTTCCTCGCCGCGCAGTGCGATCAACTTGATGGTCCGCGCGGGCGTTACGTTTTGCCGCTTCAGGTGGATGAGGGCAAGCAGCCCGGCGACCACCCCGGCGGCGCCGTCGTAGTTGCCGCCGCGCGGAACGCTGTCCACATGCGAACCGGTGGCAATGAAAGGTTCGTCCGGCGCAGTTCCCGGCAGCGTGACGATCAGGTTACGCGCGCGGTCGTGGCTGACTTCGAGACCGTTTTCCGCCGCCACCCGGGCGATTATTTCCTGCGCCGCGTTTTCCAGCGGCCCGAAGGACTCGCGCGTGATCCCGACGCCGTCATAAGAGATGCGCTGCAACTCCGAGAATATGTCCGCCGCGAGCGCGCGCAACCCTTCGCTGGGGAAACGGCTGACAACGTCGGTTCGCGCCACCGCGGGGCCCTTATGCTACAGATCGACCGGCGCCGGATCGGCGGCCATGTACCAGTCGGCGATCTCGCTGCCGGTCATAAAAATCGTATCGTCGCGCTCTTTGAGCATCTTCAGGCACTGCGCAAGATAGGGCATGCGGTGCGGCACGCCGATCTGGTGCGGGTGCAGGCCGAGTGTCAGCACGCGCGGCTGCTTCTTCAACTCGGGACCGAACGTCTTCAACGTGTCCTTCAGGCGCTGCAGGACTTCCGGCGACGACTGGCGTTCCACCGTATAGACGAGGCTGTCGTTCAGCTCGAAGCCGTAAGGCATGCAGACGAGCGGGCCGTGCTTGGTTCGCATCCAGCACGGCAGATCGTCGAGTATCCAGTCGAGGTTGTATTCGATGCCGTGCTTTTTCAGGTAGTCCGGCGTGTCGAACGTCTGCGCGAAGCCCGGACCCATCCAGCCGCGCACTTTCTTGCCGGTGAAAGAGGCGACCTGGTCGAGTGACTTCTCGATGATCTTTTCCTCGTCCTTTTCCTGGTTCAGCAGGCGCTGCGTATAGCCGTGCCCGATGAACTCCCAGCCGGCCTTCAACATGGCTTCCGCCACCGACGGATAGTGATCGATGACCGTCGAGTTCAAGTTCGCGCTCGCCGGCAGCTTTAGGTCCGCCAGCAGCTTGAGCAGCCGCGGCATGCCGCAGCGCAGACCGTATTCCGCCCACGCGTAGTTGGGAATGTCGGGGATGTTTTCCATGCCGTGGGGGGTGGACAGCGTCTTGCGCGGCATCGGCTGGTCGAACGGCCAGTACTCGACGTTGGATACGACGTGCACGATCAGATTTTTGCCCTTTTTGGGCGGCTTCAGCGGCTTGCGCTCGCTGGACATCTGAAACGGCACTCGCGGGTTGGTCATTGCGCACTCCTCCAGTTTTAAAATTTTGATAACGGTTCGCGCCGTTAGACGATGGCGCGTTCGGCTTGCAGGGCGCGGCGCAACGCCGCGATATCGATCGCCCGCGGCGCAATGCCCCGGGCCGCCGCCAGCGCCGCGGCGGTACCCGCGGCCTGGCCATAAGCCATGCATTGCGCGCCCATGCGCGCTGAACCGATTGCTTCGCGCGTGGCAGCGAGGCAGCGGCCCGCGACCAGCAAGCCGTCGATGTCGCGCGGCACAAGACAGCGGTACGGAATGTCGTAGTCGCCGCCGTCGCGCACGAAGAGATGCTGGCGCATGCCGGGCTGGGACGCGGATTGGACGCTCATCGGATACGCGCCGCGCGCTATCGCGTCGGGAAAACGGGCGCCGCGCTCGACGTCGTCGCGCGTGAGCTCGTACTCGCCGACGATGCGCCGCGATGCACGAATCGATACCGCTGGCATCACCGCGTGCAGAAAGCAAGCGCTGAAGCCCGGTATATAACGCTGCAGCACCTCTAGCACGATCCGCATCTGGCGCTGGCCCTCGACCTCGGCGCGGCTGCGTTGCGCGCCGTCGGTGGCGTCGAACGTGATGCTGGTGGCGTTCAACGTGACGATGTCGCGGCGGTGCGGCAACGGCATGATGCTGAAGCGGGCGGCAAACGGTTTCAACCTGCCCCAACCGCTCTTGTCCGCGTCCGTGATCTCCCACTCGTCCCAGTCCGCGCGCGGCACGTAGTCGCGCACGAGGTTGGCGAGATAGATATACGGACAGTCGTAAATGTCGCGCACTTCGCGCATGACGTCTGCGGGCGCGAGCTTCTTGATCTCGCGCAGATAGGGATCCGCGAGCAGCACGAACTTGTCGGGTGTGCGCCGCGCATCGGCGATGAATGCGTCGGTATCGACGCCCGCGACGCGGAAAAGCAGTGTTGCGTTGAGCGCCGCCTCCGGCGTGTCCTGCACGTGAGCCGCGCCCGCGCGCACCGCGACATCGGCGTCGCCGGTTGCATCGACGACAACCTTCGCGCGCAGTTCGTGCATGCCGGATTTGTTGTGCACACGCACTCCGGCTACGCGGCCGTCAACGCTTAGCGTGTCGACCAGCACCGTGTGCAGCCACAGTTCGGCGCCCTCCGCCATCTCGAACAGTGCAAGTTTCATCGCGTCAGGATCGACCGGCGTGAACGAGCCGCCGATGCCGGCGGGGTTGGGCAGGTGGATTTTCTCGCGCGCGCCGCCGCGCGTCGCAATGCGCTCGACGAGCTCCTGCGCGAGCCCGCCGACTACCGGCTGGCCGCGGCTGTTGTGAAACGGGGTGATGTTGGCGAGCGCGAAGCAAGTGCCGCCGAGGTGGCCGGCGGCATCGACAAGGCAGGTGCGCGCGCCGGCCCGCGCGGCGGCGATCGCGGCGATTGCGCCGGCGGTGCCGCCGCCCGCCACTATCACGTCGAATTCAGCGCGCTGCATCGGGACCGGAATCGAGCGCGCGGTGGATCCAGTCCGCGTGCAGGAAAAGTGCCGCGTCAGCCCCATGGCGCGCCACCACTTGAACGCCCAACGGCAGTCCCGCGGGACCCGTTCCGCAGGGCAGCGTCAGGCACGGCAGATGCAGCAGCGACCACATCAGGCCGAACACCGGGTCCCCGGTGCTCTCCAACCCCTGCGGCGCTTCGCCCGTGGCGCTCGGCGCCAGCAGAACGTCATACTGCCTGAAGGTGTCGGCGGCGGCCGCACGGCAGCGCAGGGCCAGCGACTGGCCTGCTTCGTACTCCGCGCGAGTCACCAGCAGGCCCGCATTGATGCGTCCGGTCAGGCTCGCCGAGATCTGATGCGGATGGCGCATGCGCTCATGGGTGAGCGCGCGAGAAAATTCGTAGCCGCTGACCGTGACCTGCGTGGCGGCGAGCGCCGCGAACTCGCCGCCAAGCGTCACGTCCTCGACTGCGGCCCCATTCGCCGCGAGCTTGCCGGCGGCACGCTCGAAATTGGCCTGGCTCGAGGCGTCGGCGTGCTGCCAGTAGGGCGTGCGGCACAGGCCGATGCGTGGCTTGAGATTCGCTGCTTCAGCGAACGCCGGCGCCGGCACGCCCGCGAGCGCTTCGACGATCAGCGCCGCATCGGGAACGGTGCGCGTCAAAGTGCCGAGCGTGTCTAGCGATTCGGCCAGGAACTTCAGGCCGGCGCGATTCAGGAGGCCAAAAGTCGGCTTGTAGCCGATTACGCCGCAATACGCGGCGGGCCGGACGATCGACGCGGAAGTCTGCGTGCCGAACGCGATCGGCACCATGTCGGCGGCAACCGCGGCGGCCGAGCCGCTCGACGAGCCGCCGGGCGTGTGCGCGAGGTTGCGCGGATTGCGCGTCTTATTCGGATGCCGCGTGGCGAACTCGGTGGAGACGGTTTTGCCGAGAATAACGCCGCCCAATTCGCGCACCTGCGCCACGCAAGCCGCGTCGCTGGCCGGCTGATGGCCGGCATAAATTGGCGAGCCGTAGGCGGTCGGCAGGTCGCAGGTGTCGATCACGTCTTTCACGCCGACCGGAATGCCATGCAGACGGCTGCGGGGTGTTGCGCGGTCACGGTCGCGCGCCTGCTGCAATGCAAGCTTGCGGTCGATCGCGGCCCACGCGCGCACGTCGCCGTCGCGGCTTTCGATGTGTTCGAGACAGGCGGCAACCAGCGCTTCAGAAGTCAGCTTGCCCGCCGCGATCGCGGCGGCCGCGGCGGTCGCGGAAAGCTGATGCAATGGCACGGTCGCGGTCATGAGCCTGTATCTCGAAGTGCCTCTTCGCGCAGTCGGGCGAGGCACGCAAAAGCGCGCGCGGCTGCCTGTTCCCCGCCGGGCATGTTGCCGCGCACATACGGCGTGCGCAGCCGCTCGATGTCGTCGAGCGAGCGCAGCGCAGCTGGCGCGGTTGCTTCGACCTTGCGCCGGTCGTGCGCGGACAGGAATTCAGCGTGCATTGCATCGTGCTCCGTGGACAGCACATTCGTTCGGTGCAGCACGATGTTGAACCAGTGCGTCCCGGCCAGCATCGCCGCTTCAATCACCGTCTCGTAATCCGCCGCGGTGCATCGTGCGAGCGACCGCTCTATGCTCTGCGCTTTCGCGACGTGGTCTTCGATTCTCATCTGGCGGCCGCAACCGAAATGCCGAGCGCGGCTGACAGCTCGGCGACGCATTGCGCGTACGCGCGTTCCCATTGGCCGGCGGCGCCGTCCGCGATTGGCTGATTGCCGCGCACATGGGCCTCGCGCAGGTCTTCGATAATTTTTAATGCCGTGCACGCGCGCTCGACGGCAGGCGGCTTGCGGCGCTCCACCGGCGGCTGGTCGACGTGCATCAAGTCGCCCGGCCGATGTTGCGCTTCGCTCAGCGTGCCTTTGTCGCGGTCCGGTATCGCGTACTGTCCTTCGACCTGCGAATGAAAGGAGTCGAACTCTTCCGTCACGCCGCACCGATGCAGGGCGGCGTTGAGAAGGTGGGTGCAGGCGGTCATGGCCGTCCAGATCCAGAGCTCGGTGTCCGCTACGGGATCGAGACGCCGCCTGACGGCGTCCAGGCGCTCGAACTTTTCAATGTGGGACGCTATTTTCATCGGCTGCCGCGGGCGGCTGCGCGCGGCTACTTGATGGTGACGAGCTGGGGGCGCACCGCGCGCAGCAGATCGGGATCGATCCACTCGCGCGCCTTCGGTTGTGATTGAATGCGCTTCAATCCGTGCAGGAAATCCGCCACCTGGTCGAGGTCCCGTACCATCTCGTCGTTGAGCGCGAGCGTGTAGTTGTTGGACGCCATCACGTCGGCCATGTCCGCGAGCTCGAGGCCGAATTCCTTCGCCAGCAGCGCGGTTGCCTCGGCCTTGTTGCTGCCAATGAATTCATTGGCCTTGAGCAGCGCAGCAAGGATGGCCCTGATGGCGGCGGGGTGCTCCCTGATATACGTCTCGGTCGCAAACAGCACGCTGTGGTCGCCGTAAATGCGGCGCTCACCTTCCCGCCCCGGGATCATCGACTTCGTCCCGGTCACCAGCACCTTTCCGTTGGCGGTGCGGCGCGCGCGCGTCGTGTTCGGCTCCCATACCGAGATCGCGTCGACAGTGCCGCGCGAAAAGCTCGCGAGCATTTCGGCGGGCGCCATGTTAACGAGTTCGACTTTGCTGGCATCGAACCCATAGGCCTTGGCAAACGAGTTGAACAGGGATTCGGAAGCGGTGCCGCGCATGATGGCAATTTTCTTGCCGTAGAGCTCATCGAGACTTTTCAGGTTCTGTTTGACGATGATCTGCTGCGCACCGGAGATGTCCGATATTTGGGACAAGATCCTGATCGGGAACGGCCGCGAGCGCAGCGTGGTGGTCGGCGTCGCGCCGGAAGTGCCGATGGGCACACTGCCCCCGACCACCGCCGTCATCAGGTCGCCGGCCGACGGGAAAAACTTGATGTCGACGTCGAGTCCCGCTTCCTTGAAGAAACCCTTGTCGCGCGCGATGACGATTTGCGCCGCGAGATTGGGATCCTTGCCGGCGCCGATGGTCACGGCGGTTTGCGCGGCGCCCGGAACGGGCAGCGCCGCGGCGAGGGCGAGCGCGGGCAGTGCGCAGGCGACGCGAAAGAACCGGAGCGCGCGCGTCGACCGGTCGGTGACATGGTGTTGGATGCATTTCATGACGAATTCTCCTGGCCTTGGTAATGACGAGACGGACCCCAGTTCTACTGCGGTTTCCACTTTAGCAGCGAACGCTCCAGCTTGAGCAAAAGCGTATTGAGCGCGAACCCGAGCACACCGATGCAGGCCATGCCGAGAAACATCTGGTCGGTGCGAAAGTTGTAGCGCGCGTCGCTGATCATGAACCCGAGCCCCGCGCTGGACGCAATCAGTTCGGCCGCGACGAGCACGATGAACGCCATGCTCATCCCGAGCCGCGCGCCGATGATGATGAACGGAAAAGCCGAGCGCAGGACGACATCCCTGAATACCTGATAGCGGTTGGCGCCCAGCGCCTGTGCCGCGCGCACCTGCACGCGCTCGACTTCGCGAAAGCCGGCCAGCGTGTTCACGAGGATGGGGAAAAATGCGCCATACGCGATGATGAAGACTTTCGACAGTTCGTCGATCCCGAACCAGAGGATGGCGAGCGGAATCACCGCGATTGGCGGAATCGGGCGCAGGAGCTCGAGCAGCGGGTCGACGACCCCATGCACGATGCGCGACGCGCCCATCGCCACGCCCAACGGCACGGCGACGATGAGGGCGGCCGCGAACCCTTCCAGCACGCGCCGCAGACTGGCGACGACGTTGCGCATGAGGCTGCCGTCCGCCGCCGAAGCGTGGAACGCCGTGAGCACTTCGCGCGGGGACGGCAGCAGGATCTTGTCGACCCATCCGCTTGCGCTGGCTAGCCACCAAAGGCCAAGCGTGACGAACAGCGAGGTGAACGCGAGCAACGATCGCTGGCGACGCGTAAGTAACGGCGTGCCGAGCGCGTCGGTTGGACGCGGTGCGCCGCCGGTGGCTGGCTTCATGGGGTTTGCCCCGGAGCGGACGCCGGCCCGTGAGCCGCGCGCAGCAAGCCGTCGATTTCCCGATACATGGCGAAGTAGGCGTCCGCGGTGCGGTCGCGCGGACGGGGCAGGCGGTTCTCCACCACGGCCCCGATGCGGCCGGGGCGTGCCGCCATGATCACGATGGTATCCGCCAGGAAAACGGCTTCGCCGATGCTGTGCGTGACGAAGATGCAGGTGCGGCGCTCCGCCTCCCAGATCTGCAGCAACTCTTCCTGCAGCGACTCGCGCGTCATCGCGTCCAACGCACCGAACGGCTCGTCCATCAGCAGGATCTTGGGCTGATTGGCCAGGGCGCGGGCAATCGCCACGCGCTGGCGTTGTCCTCCGGACAGCTGGCTGGGATAACGGCGCTTGTTTTCTTCGAGGTGCACGAGCTTGAGATAGCGATCGGAAATCTCCCGCAACGCGGCCTTGGCCACACGACGCAGGCGCGGCCCATACTGGACGTTCTGTTCGATGGAAAACCACGGGAACAGCGCGTACTCCTGGAACACCATTCCGCGATCAGCACCCGGGCCCGTCACGACGGCGCCGTCGACCAGCACGTCGCCGGCATTTGCGCGGACGAACCCGCCGATCGCGTTGAGCAACGTCGTCTTGCCGCAACCGGAAGGCCCCAGCAGGCAGACGAACTCCCCGTCCCGCACCGCCAGGGACACGTTCTCCAGCGCTGCGTGCGCGCCGTAATTCACCGTCAGCGCGCGCACCGCGACGCCCGGAGCGGAATCCCGCCGTGCGGGCGCGGTAATTATTGTCGTGAGCGTCACCTCACTCCTTTTTTCTCACTTCTTCGCCGCCATCGTCGACTTGCCGAGCGAGCGCACGTCGCGCGGCTTCCAGCGCCCGCTGTCGACCTGGGCCAGAAACTCGGCGGTGATGCGGTTGAAGAGCGCGGGCTCTTCGAGATTGACTGCGTGGCCGGTGCCGGCGACGACCGTCAGCGTCGCCGACGGGCACACCCGCTTGATGAAAATGCCGGGCTCCAGGCAGTTGTCGTCCTCGTCGCCGCTGACCATGTGCAGCGGCACTTTGAGTTGCCTGAACTTGCGCTCGAGGCTGTAAATCGTGGGCCGCCGGCCCTGCACGCCGGTCAGCGTGTTGGCCGAGCCCAGGGCGGAATGCTTGGCGAACTCGGCGCAGAAATGCGCAAAGGCGCGCGGGTCCTTGTTCTGGAACTGCACGCGCGACGGGCCGACCTGATAAGGCCGGATTGCTTCTTTCGTGCCGAGCTCGAGGAAGCGCTTGATCATCACGGCGTTGTCGCGCATGAACTGCGCGCGCTTGTCCGGGATCGGAGCCGAAGCCGACGCCGATCGCGGTCAGCGACAAGGCCATGCGCGGATAAGTGAGGCCGAAGTGCACTGTCGCATAACCGCCCATCGAGCAGCCGATGATGTGCGCCTTGCGGATTTTCAGGTGGCGCATGACGTTGGCGACGTCCGTGGTTGCGATTGCCTGCGAGTACTTGGATGCGGACTTCGGCACTTCGGACGGCGGATAGCCGCGCGCGTTGAAGGCGACGCAGCGATAGCGCCGGCTGAAATAGCGGATCTGGTCTTCCCAGCCGTAAAGGTCGTCGGCGAATTCGTGCACGAACACGATCGGCACACCGCGGCCGGCTTCTTCGTAATAGAGCTTGACGCCGTTCGAGTCTGCGTAGGGCATGAAATACTCCGCTGGGAAATTGGCGAATAGTGCTCGCGATATTACTACACGGCCGTCGTGACCGACGGCACGGTCGTGCGCGCGAGCGCCGCCGCGTCGTTGATGTTGTCGAACGACCATAGCAGCTCGATCACGTCGTAGGCATTGCACGTCGAAAATCCCCACGCAGCGAGCGCGCGGAATTTGTTTTCGAGCTCGGTGTCGGTGAGCGGGCGTTCCAGGCTGCCCAGCGCATGCGGCACGAACGCATGATGTTTTTTTCCATCCTTGAGCGCGACTGACGACATCAGCAGCGTCCGCTGCAATTGCAGTGTCGATAGTCGGCGCGACGCGGGCGCGCAGGGCCGCGACTGCGGATCGGTCGCGCAGGCATCGGTGAACTCCTTGACGCCGACTTCGCCGAAAACGAACGCGGCGGCGGCGCAATGATGCACCGACAGCTTGGCTTCGAGTCCGGTGCGCGGTGCCGGGTTGCCCATCAGCTCCATGACGAGCGGGTGCACGCGCAGTTCGATGCGCTCGATCGCGTCCGGGGCGATGCCGTGAGCGCTGCGCAATTCGAGGCAGCCGTCGATGATCGGGTGCCCGACGATGCCGCACGGATAGGGTTTGTAAGCATTCTCCAGCAGCTCCCAGGTTGGCCGAGCCCGTCGACGACGCGTTGAGATCGCAGCGCGGCGACAGCACGTGCGCAAAACCGCGCGGCGCTTCGATGCCGCGCTCGGAACTGGTGAACCCTTTCTGCGCGAGCAGGGCGGCGGTCAGACCGTTGCGCGCGGCATGGCCCATGTTGAAGCACTTGCTCATGCTGCCGTGCACGGCGGTCAGTCCGGCGGCCTGCGTCGCTGCGATGCCGAGCGCCCATGTCATTTGCTGCTCGTCGAGCTTCAGCAGCTTGCCGCACGCCGCCGCGGCGCCGAATACGCCGCACGTCGACGTGATATGCCAGCCGGCGTTGTAATGCTCGGGCGACACCGCGAGGCCGATCCGGCATTCGGCTTCAACGCCCAGCACAAACGCGTGCAGAAACTGCGCACCCGTAACGGGCACATGTTCGGCCAGTGCGGTAATCGCGGCCGCTACCGGCACCGTCGGATGGATGACCGTGCGCAAATGCGTGTCGTCGAAGTCGAGCACGTTCGAGCCGATCGCATTGACGAGCGCTGCGTTGAGTATGTCGAGCCGCTCGCGCCGGCCGAGCACGGTCGCCTGCGGCGGCCCCGCGAATTCGCGCAGGCCCGCCAGCGCGGTATCGACGGCGGGATCGTTGCAGCCGCCGAGCGCGCAGCCGAGCCAGTTAAGCAGCGCGCGCTTCGCCTCGTGCCGCACTTCGCGCGGCAATTCCGTCCAGCGTGAAGCGACGACGAAGCGCGCGAGCTGGCGTGTGACGTCGGTCATTCGATTTTGAGGCCTGCCGCCTTGACGACCTGCGCCCACTTGGGGATTTCCGCTTTGATGAACGCGGCGAAATGCTGCGGCGTGTCGCCGACGCCATCCGCGCCCATGATAGTCAGGCGCTCTTTCACGTCCGGCAGCGCAAGCGCGCCGACGACCGCGGAATGCAGTTTGGTCACGATCGCCGGCGGCGTGCCGGTCGGGACGAACAATCCGTTCCACCCGACGATCTGATAGCCGCGCAGGCCTGATTCGTCGAGCGTCGGCAGCTCGGGCAGCAGCGGCGAGCGTTTGAGATCGGTGACCGCGAGCGCGCGCAGCTTGCCGGACTTGGCGAACGGCAGCGTGCCCGGAATGTTTTCGCACATGAACTGGATCTGGCCGCCGACGAGATCGGCGAGCGCCGGCGCGCCGCCTTTGTACGGAATGTGGGTCATTTGCAGGCCGGCCATCGTTTTGATCATTTCACCGGCGAGATGCGGCGTCGTGCCCGGTCCGCCCGACCCGAAATTGAGCTTGCCCGGGTTGGCTTTCGCGTACGCGATGAATTCGGCCACCGACTTCGCCGGCACCGACGGATGCACGACCAGCATCAGCGGCGCGGACGCGACCATCGTAACCGGAATGAAATCTTTTACCGTGTCGTAAGGCAGCTTGCTGAACAGGCTGGGGTTGACTGAAAACGTGAGGCTCATCATCAGGAGCGTGTAGCCGTCGGGCTGCGCCTTGGCGACGATGTCGGTGCCGATGATGCCGGACGCCCCAGGCCGGTTATCGACGACGACCTGCTGACCGAAAGTCTCCGTCAGCTTTTGCGCGATGAGCCGCGCCATGATGTCATTGGAGCCTGCGCCGGCTGCAAACGGCACTACCATGCGCACGGACTTCGACGGATAGGTTTGCGCGGTCGCGATCAGGGCGAACGGCAGCAGCAACAGGGACGTCACGACTCGCAGCAATCGCGTCATGGGGAACCTTTCCTGAATGGAGACGAGCGGCTGCCAGCATAAAGAATGGCGCAGCGCAGAACAAGTTCGCGCGGCGCGCATCAGCGCGGATTTTCCGCGAGATGCACCATGCGTATGCCGATGAGCACCGTAATGCCGCCCGCCAGCTGCAGCGCGCTCACCGCCTCGCCGAGCAGCAGCCAGGCAAACAAGGTCGCCATGACCGGCTGGAACAGCAGACCGACCGACGAGAAAGTTGCGGGCAGGTGCGCCATCGCATAGGCGATCAGGCTCTGGCCGGCGACTTGCGAGATCAGCGCAAGCCCTGCAAGCTTGACCCAGCCCATGACGCTGACCGGCAGCATTTGTTCGCCTGTCAGCAGCGCAATCGGCAGCAGCACGATGGCGGTGATGAGACCGGTCCACGCCATCAGGGTCGAAGTCGCGACGCGCTCGCGCAACTTCGTTACCGTCAAGCTGGTAGCCCGCGTAGAACATCGCGGTCACCACGCCAAGCGCGTCGCCGATCAATTCCGTGCCCTGCAACTGGAAGTCGCCGCCGATCAACAGCATCATGCCCGTGACTGCAATCGTCAGGCCCAGCAAAAATTTTCTCTGCGGCCGCTGGCGGAACATGAGCCACGCCGCGAGCGCGACGAATATCGGCGCGAGGTTTGCCAGTAACGTGGAGTTGGCGACCGAGGTCAGCATGATCGACCAGTGCCACACCGCAAGATCGCCGGCGAAGAACAACCCGCAGGCGATCATCAGGCCGCGCGCGTTCGCGAAGCCCGCGCCGTGATGCTCGCGCTGCCCGAGTGAGGACCACAGCCACAAGAGAGGCAGCGCCAGGAATACGCGCCAGAATGCGGTGGCGACGGGACCGGTCTCGCTCACTTTGACGAACAGCGCGGACGTGCCGATCGCAGTCGCGCCGAGCAGCAGCGCGCCGATCGCGATCAGATTGGCGCGTCGCGCATCCGCCGCTGGAATGGAAGAACTCAAACGCGAGATCGGCTATTTGCCGATGAACTTTGCTTTGCGCTTCTCGATGAACGCGGCCATGCCTTCTTTCTGGTCCTGCGACGAGAAGAGAATCTGGATGGCCTTGGTCTCGAACGCGAGCCCGCTCGACAGCGGCGCCTCCATCGACGCCAGCACCGACTCTTTGGCGTGCAGCAATGCGAGCGGCGGCAGCTCGGCAAGCTGCTGCGCCATGGCGACCGCGCGCTTCTCAACGTCGGCATCCGGCGCAAGCTCGGATACGAGCCCCATGTCGAACGCTTCCTTCGCGCCGAAGAGGTCGCCGGTCAGTATGTAGCGCATCGCTTTGTACTTGCCGATCGCGTGCGTCAGGCGCTGGGTGCCGCCGCCGCCGGGAATGATGCCGATCTTGACTTCAGGCTGGCCGAATTTCGCCGACTCGCCGGCGATAATGATGTCGCAGGTCATCGCGAGCTCACAGCCGCCGCCGAGCGCGAGCCCGCTGACCGCGGCAATCACCGGCTTCGGACAGGCATAAATCGCGCGCCACAATTTGTGCGTGCCACGCTGCATCATTTCGATGCTGCCGGCACCCGCCATCTCCTTGATGTCGGCGCCCGCCGCGAATGATTTCGCATTGCCGGTCAGCACGATCGCGCGAATGTCGGCGTTCTCGGTCATCTCGTTTAACGCATCGACTATCCTGCGGCGGACTTCCATGTTCAACGCGTTGCGCGCATCCGGCCGGTTGATGCGGATCAGGCCGACGCCGGGCGCGGGAGTTTCAATCAGGACAACGGGTTCGGTCATGATGGTGTTCCTTATTTAGTTGCGAATTCAGTTCTTCGCGAGACCGAGCTCGACGAGCACGGCCTTCATGCTAGCGTAATCCTGCTTCAACTCGGCGCGGAAGCGCTCGCCGACCGCAAAATCGTCGGTCAGGTAATTGCGCTCGAGATCGCTTTTCCATTCGGGCTGCGCGACGACCTGCGTCAGCACCTTTTCCCAATAGGCGATTTGCGCCGCAGTCATGTTTTTGGGCCCCATGATGCTGCGCCAGCCGCCGAACACGACATTGACGCCCTGCTCTTTCCACGTTGGCACTCCGGCATACGGCGCAGGCAGCCGCTGGTTGGCCGCCACGCCGACGATGCGCAGCTTGCCGGCTTCGACCTGGTCCGCGACATTGCCGGCCGCGGTCGTCACGAGGTCGATGTGGCCGCCCAGCAGTGCGGCGATCGCCTCCGACGAGCCTTTGAACGCGACAACCTTCAGCGCGCGCACGTCGCCGCCGATCGCTTTCGCGAGCAGACCCGCCGCAATGTGATTGTGGCTGCCGAGCGCCGTGGCGAAACCGATGCTGACCGACTTCGGATCCTTCTTCAGGCGCTCGGCGAGGTCGCGGCCGGTTTTGATTGCCGAATCGGTTTTGACCGCGAATACGATGTACTCGTTGAACAGCGAGGCAACCGGCGTGAAGTCGGTGTAATTGAGCGCGCTCGCGCCGATGATGTGGTTGGTCAGGATGGTCGGCGTGCCTATCATCAGGTAGTGCGCGTCGCCCATGTGCAGGTTGAGATAGTTCATCGTCATCGCGTTGCCGCCGCCCGGCTTGTTGACCACCGTCAGCGTGGCGTTGAGCAGGCGCTTGTCCTGAATGACGCGCTCGATGCTGCGCGCGGTTTTGTCGTTGCTGCCGCCGGGCGCCGACGGCACGACGATTTCGATATTCTTCGATCGGCTGCCATGCGGGCTGCGCGTGCGAGTTGAATGCAGCAAGTGCCAGAACTATCATCAAACCATTTATAGCCACAGATAAACGCAGATGAACGCAGATAAGGTCAAAGGCAAGCAGCGCCGTGATTTGATTCTTTGAGATTTTCATCTGCGTTTATCCGCGTGTATCTGCGGCTGAAAGTTTTATCGTTGTCAGTCGGAAGTCAGCGCCGGCCACAAGCGGTCGGCGCCGGCGGCGCACATCGCGCGGCCGAGCTCGATCGCCCACGCGGCTTCGTTGCCGAATTCCTCGCGCCATGCCCACAGGCGCAGCGTCGCATGGTGCAGCGCGTATTCATCGGTGACGCCAATCGCGCCGTGGACCTGATGCGCGATCAACGCGCCCTCATGGGCGGCTTGCGCGGTGCGGATCTTGGCGGAGGCGACAGCAAAGGTTGCATTCTGCGCGCGCTCGACCGCGCCTGCTGCCGATAGTGCAGATGCGACGGCGGCCGCGACCTCGCCGGCAAACCGCGCGAGCTCCTGCTGGATCGCCTGGAACTGGCCGATCTTGCGGCCGAACTGCGATCGTTCGCCAGCGTAGCCGACCGCCAGTTCGAGCGCGCGCTCGAGCGCACCCGCCATTGCAACCGAGCGCAGCAGCGCGCCGCGTTCGCGCAACGTCGTGGGATTAACGCCGGCGGCGGCCGGCGCGACAAACTCCGCCGCGACCGCGGCATCAGCGAGCACGACGCCGTCGCGAGGTTCGGACGCGAGATTGCGTCCGGGCGTGATTTCGCATTGCGCGGCGTCGACGCATGCCACGAGATCGCCAGTCGGGACCGGCGGCGAGCACCACGATATGGCCCGCGATGCGCGCGAACGGCACGCGCTGCAGTGAACCCGACAATTTCCAATGCCTCCCGACTTTGCGCGCAGAGATTTCTTCGCCGTGCACGGGGGCGACAGTCAGCGGACCCGCCGGAATTGCGAGTCTGGAACTTGCTAGCAGCCAGCCCGCGAGCGCGGTTTCGGCGAGCGGAATCGGTGCCGTACAGCGGCCGGCTATGCGCAGCACCGCGGCGAAATCGGACAGCGAGCCGCCGGCGCCGCCGGCGTCCTCCGCGATCGACACCAGCGGCAGCTGCGCGTCCTCGACGATTTTCCACAGCGCGGACGACCAGCCATCGTGTTTCGCGGCGTCCAGCATTTTGGCGTTGACGTGATCGGCGAACAAGCGCGTCGCCGAGTCGACGAGCATCGTGCGAATGTCGCTCATTCGTCCGTCATTCACTTCAGCGGTCCCAGCAGTTTGCGCGCAATCAGGTTGCGCAATACCTGCGTCGTGCCGCCGCGGATGGTCGACACCGGCGCGCACACGATGGTGTCGGCCAGGTAACGCTCGAACAAATCCGTCGGCATCGGGCGCAGGCTCGACGGTTGCGAGCAGCCGCGCGGCGTCGATGATTTCGCGCTCAAAGAACGTGCCCATGTCTTTGACCAGCGCGGCTTCGGTCGCGAGATCGACGGTCGCCTTGGGCGTGCCTTGTTCGCTATCGGGACCCGGGTCGAGCGTGATCGCGATCGCGAGCGACATGCGGCGCAGCGACCACATGCGCGCGGCGAGCTTGCCCGCGGCTTCGGCGGCGCGCGCGTCGGGCGTACCGCCCAGGCGGCGCATGAGCTCGGTGAACAGCGGGAACGTCGTCATGTAACGCTCGGGCCCGCTGCGCTCGAGCGCGAGTTCGGACGTGACCTGTTTCCAGCCCTGGCCGATCTCGCCGACGACGCGGTCGTCAGGCACGAACACGTTGTCGAGAAATACTTCGTTGAAATGATGCTCGCCGTTCATGAAGCGGATCGGGCGCACCGTCACGCCGGGCGCGTCGAGCTCGACGATGAGCTGCGACAGACCTTCGTGGCGGTTGCCGGCTATCGGGCGACGTGCGGCACAGCACGAAAAACGCGTGCGCCTTGTGCGCCCAGCTCGTCCACACTTTCTGGCCAGTGACGCGCCAGCCGTTCGGCACGCGCTCGGCGCGCGTCTTGACCGATGCGAGATCGGAACCCGAATTCGGCTCGCTCATGCCGAGCGCGAAATAATATTCGCCGCGCGCGATCGCCGGCAGGTAACGCTGGCGCTGCGCTTCGGTGCCATAGCGCAGCAGGCTCGGCCCGGTCTGGCGATCGGCGAACCAGTGCGCCGCGCACGGCGCCGCGACCGCGAGCATTTCCTCGGTCACGACGAAGCGGTCGAGATACGAGCGCTCCTGCCCGCCGTAGCGCTTCGGCCAGGTCATGCCGATCCAGCCGCGCTCGGCGACCCGGCGCGTGAAGTCCGCATGGAATTCGGCATGGCCCAGATGCGGCGTGAAGCCGAGCGCGGCGAGCTCGGTGCGCAAGAACTCGCGCACCTCGCGCTGCAATGCGCGTGCCGATGGCGGCAATTCGAGCGCGGAAAAATCGACCTGGTCGAACATTCGAGCGGCCGTCAGCTTTTTCGCACGATCAATGCATCGGCGGCGACGACGCCAGCCGTATTCACGAACAATGGATTGATATCGATCTCGGCGATGTGGTCGGCGTGATCGGCGGCGAGCAGCGAGACGCGCGCCAACACGTCCGCGAGCGCCTCGATCGCGAGCGGGGCGCTGCCGCGATAACCGGTGAGCAGTTTCGCCGCCTTGATCTCCGCGACCATCTCGCGCGCGGTATCGACGTCGAACGGCGCGAAGCGGTAAGTCACGTCTTTCAGGAGCTCGGCGAACACGCCGCCGAGCCCGAACATGACGACCGGGCCGAAAAACTGATCATTCACGGCGCCGATAATGACTTCGGTCCCGGTGGCCATCTCGGCGACCAGCACGCCGTTGATGTGCGCGTCCGGCTTGTAGCGCAGCGCATTGGCGACGACGGCCGCGGCCGCCTCCTTCAATTCCGCGAGCGTTTGCACGTTGACCCGCACGGCGCCCGCTTCGGTTTTATGCGGAATGTCGGGCGAATCGACTTTGACCACGAGCGGGAATTTGAGCGGCGCCTCGGTAAGCGCGGCAATGGCCGCCGGCGCCAGCACGCGTTCCTGCGCGATCGGAATGCCGTATGCAACCAGTGCCTGCTTGGATTCCGCTTCGCTCAGGCGCGGCGCGTTGGACGCGAAGGCGAGTTTTTGCGGCGCGATGACACGGCGCTCACCGCGCGCCTTGGCCGCGAGATAGCCCCGTTGCTTCTGCGCGAACTGGCTCAGCGCACCGGCGGCCTCCGCGGTTCGCGTCGGCGTCAGCACCCACGGGACCCGTTTTGCATCGAATATTTTGATCGCTGCGGTGGCCGATTCGGCAACCCGGCCGAGCGATACGATCATGGGTTTTCCCGCTTTGTCGGCAATCTCGGCGATTGCGGTCGCCCATGCCGCCCCGCGGGCGCCCTGCACCGTACCGTAGCGCACGATCATCTGGTCCATGTTGGGATCGTTCAACGCGAGCTCGACGATGCGGTTGAAGTCCTTGTCGTTGCCGCTGATCTGCGCGGTGAGATCAACCGGGTTGCCCAAAGCGCAGTGCTTTGGGGCTATCTCTTCGATGGCCTTGACGGTGGCATCAGCGAAGCGCGGCAGGGTCAGGCCGTGACGGTCGCATTCGTCGGTCATCAGCACTGCCGAGCCGCCGGAAGTCGTGATGATGCCGATGCGGTTGCCGCGCGGCATGCGGCGGCCCAGGAACACGCGCGTCAGGTCGACGACTTCGTGCACGTCGCGCACCTGGATGAAGCCGCCCTCGCGAAACGCCGCGCGATAAAGCTCGTAATCCGCCGTCATGCTCGCGGTGTGCGATTCGGCGGCCGCACGCCCGATCGCGCTGTTGCCGGCCTTCCACGTCAGGATCGGTTTGCCAAGCTCCAGAGCGCGCGCGCCCAGCGCGCGCAGCCGCCGGCCGTCGGCCACGCCTTCGAGATACAGCACGAGCACTTCGACTTCATCACGCTCGAGAAAGTCGGCGGCGAGCTCCAGCGTGGTGATATCCACTTCGTTGCCCGCGGAGACGATGTAGTTGAAACCCATGCCTTCGGCGTCGGCGAGCGCGACCACCGAGTATGCGAAGCCGCCGCTTTGCGACACGAAAGCGACCGGGCCTTTTTTAAGATTCGGATCCTTGAAGCCGACGCCGAAGCCGCAGTACACGCGGTCGACGAGGTTCATCGTGCCTATGCAGTTGGGACCGATCATGCGCACGCCGCTCTCGGCGACGGCCGCCTTCAACTCGGCTTCGAGCGCTACGCCTTCGGGCCCGACTTCGCGGAAACCGGCGCTGAATACCGTCGCGAACGCGATGCCCGCTTTGCCGCATTGGCGGATCACCTCGGGCACGAGGCGGCCGGCGACGGCGACGAGCGCGAGATCGCACGGCTTGGGCACGTCGGCCACGCTCGCGTAGCACGCGAGATCGCCGATCTTCGGGTACTTGGGATTGACGGGGAAGATGCCGCCGCGATAGCCGCAGTCGAGCAGGATGGGTATCGGCTGGCCGCCGATGCGCTTTATGTCGGGCGACGCGCCGATCACGGCAATCGCGCGCGGATTGAAGAGCCGCGCGAAGCCGCGTTGCGGCGTCAGCTTGCCGCCGCTGCCCGCGCCGTCATTCACCGCTCATTCGCCTTTGAGGTTGGCGGCTTTCACGACTTTCGCGTATTTCGCGATTTCGTCGCGGATGAAAGCCGTGAAAAATTCCGGCGTGCCGCCGATCGGCTCGACGCCCTCGTTGATAAAGCGCGAGTGCACGTCGCTGCTTGCGAGTATCTTGCCGACCTCGACGTTAAGGCGTGCGACGATGTCCTTCGGCACTTTGACCGGCGCCATCAGGCCGAACCACGTCGTCGCCTCGTAACCTTTCAAACCGGATTCGTCTATCGTCGGCACCTTGGGCAACGCCGGAAAGCGCTTCAGGCTGCCGATGCCGATCGCGCGGATGCGCCCGGCCTCGATGTGCGGCACCAGCAGCGGCACGCCGCTGAAAATCATTTCGACCTGGCCGCCGATCGTGTCGGTCAGCGCCGGCGAATTGCCTTTGTACGGCACGTGCACAATGTTCACACCGGCCATCAGCTTGAAGAGCTCGCCCGCCATCTGGTTCGAGCTGCCGAGGCCCGACGACGCGTAATTGAGCTTGCCCGGCCGTGTTTTCGCGATCGCGATCAGCTCTTTGACCGTCTTCACCGGCAGCGACGGATGCACGGCGAGCACGTTGGCGCCCTTTACGCACAGGCTGATCGGCGCGAAGTCGCGCAGCGTGTCGTACGGCAGCTTCTGATACAGGCTCATGTTGATCGCGTTGGACGCGCCGCCCATCAATATCGTGTAGCCATCGGGTGCCGCTTTCGCGACGAGGTCGGAACCGATGTTGGTCGCGCCGCCCGCGCGGTTTTCGACCACGACCTGCTGGCCGAACACGTCGGTCAGCTTGGTCGCGATGACGCGCGCGGTGAAATCCGTGTTGCCGCCCGCCGCATAAGGCACGACGATGCGTACCGTGCGCACGGGGTAGTTCTGCGCGTAAACAGCGGCGCTCGAAACGATACAGGCGATCAGGACCGGGATTCTCATGGTTTTTTGACTTCGTTGATAAGCGGCCGGTTGTCTGCCCAGCGCTTGAGGTTATCGAGGAACAATGCGTTGACACGGGCATCGCTGCCGGCGGACGCCACCGAGTTGTGCGGCGTGACGATGACGTTGGGCAGGTCCCATAGCGGAGAAGACGCCGGCAACGGTTCCTGCACGAAGACGTCGAGATACGCGCCGGCGAGCTGGCCGCCCTGGAGCGCGGCGATCAGCGCCGGCTCGTCGACGATTTCGCCGCGGCTGATGTTGATGACGCGCGCGCCGCGCGGCAGCCTGGCGAGCAGCGCGGCGTTGAACATGCCGCGCGTTTCAGCGGTCAGCGGGCACGCGATCGTGAGCCAGTCGCAGCGCGGCAGGAGTTCGCCGAGCTGGTCGGGGGTATGCATTTCGTCGACGTGCTCGACGCGCGCCGGACTGCGCCGCACGCCGATGATCTTGAGTCCGAGCAGGCGCGCAAGCCGCGCGATTTCGACGCCGATCGCGCCCAAACCGTAGACGAGCATGGTCTGGCCGCGCAAGTCGCGCGGGAAATCCGCGGGCGGCATCGGGTCCCATCTGTGCTCGCGCTGGCCGGCGAGCCAGCGCGGGAAATTGCGCGCGAGTATCAGCATGCCGGCGATTGCCGTCTGGGCGATCGGCTCGGCCGCCGTGCCCGACGATGTCGTAAGCCGCACGCCGCGCTCGAGCACGCTCGCGAACACCGGGTGATCGACGCCGGCGTTGAATACCTGCATCCACTTGAGCGCCGGGGACTTGCGCGTGGCGGAGAAGAACTGCTTGGTATGGAGCGGAATGATATCGCTGCTGAAGTACGCAATTTCCGCGCGCGCGGCAGCGGCTTCGGCGATGCGTGCCTCGGGATCCGGCGGCAGGACCAATAGTTCGATGTCGACGCTGTTGCGCTTGCCGGCGGCGACGAAATCCGCGCCGTAGCGGGCGTTGAACTGATGCGAGACGAGCAAGCCGGGCACGCGCGGATTTCCTCTGCAGTCGATGGGACGCCGTCTGCGGGCACTGCGGGCGACGGGCGAGTTTTGCGCTATTTTAGCGGGTAATCGGCACTGCCGGCACGCGCCGATTTGTTAAGATGCGGCGTTGCATTCAGCGAAAGCCATCCCGTGTCCATCGACGTCGTCGAACTCGCCAAAAAACTTATTTCCCGCCATTCCGTGACGCCCGACGACGCGGGCTGCATCGACCTTTTGTGCGGGTATCTCGAGCCGCTCGGGTTCGAGTGCGAAAAAATCAGCAGGGGCGGCGTCGACAACCTGTGGGCGCGGCGCGGCACGGCGAGTCCCGTGGTGTGCTTCGCGGGCCACACCGACGTGGTGCCGACCGGGCCGCTCGATCAATGGCACAGCGATCCGTTTACGCCGACCGATTCGCGACGGCGTGCTGTACGGACGCGGCGCATCCGACATGAAAAGCTCGCTCGCCGCATTCGTCGTCGCCATCGACGAATTCATCCGCCAGCATCCCGACCATCCGGGTTCCCTTGCCGTGCTGTTCACGTCCGACGAGGAAGGCCCGGCCGTCGACGGCACCGTGCGCGTATGCGAGGCGCTGAAAGACCGCAATGAAAAGCTCGACTACTGCATCATCGGCGAGCCGACCGCGGTCGAGAAGCTGGGCGACATGATCAAGAACGGCCGGCGCGGTTCGTTGTCGGGCATGCTGACGGTGAAAGGCGTGCAGGGCCACGTCGCGTATCCGGAGCAAGTGAAGAACCCGATCCACCTGGTGGCCGCCGCAATCGCCGAGATGGCCGCAACCCAGTGGGACAACGGCAACGAGTACTTTCCGCCGACCAGCTGGCAGATTTCGAATTTCAACTCGGGCACTGGCGCCAACAACGTAGTGCCCGGCGAAGCGCACGTCCGGTTCAACTTCCGCTTCGCCACCGCGAGCACGCTGGAGTCGCTGCAGACGCGCGTGCACGGCATCCTCGACAAGCACGGCGTCCCGTACGATCTCGAGTGGCGCTACGACGGGCGGCCGTTTCTGACGCCGAAGGGCGATCTCGTGGCGGCTGTCGCCAAAGCGATCAAGACGGTGACGGGCCTTACGACTGAATTGTCGACGACCGGCGGCACCTCCGACGGGCGCTTCATCGCCGACATTTGCGGCCAGCTCGTCGAATGCGGCCCGACCAATGCGACCATCCACAAGCTCAACGAATGCATCAGGGTCGAAGAGCTCGAGCAACTGCCGCAGATTTATCTTCATACTTTAAAAAATCTACTGATTAAAGCTTAGCCACAGAGGACACAGAGAGCACAGAGGAAAAAGCAGACCCGGAAGAATCAGCGAGAATTTGTCGTTCTGTATTTCTCTGTGTGCTCTGTGCCCTCTGTGGCGAGTTTGGCTTTTTCGGTGATCGGAGAAACTATGGCGCGCTCGGATAATTTGATGGAACTGCCCCAGGACCTGCCGGTGCCGCAGGACGACGGCGCGTGCGCTCATCTGAGCGGAATGAAGCTGCCGGCAATTACACTGCGCTCCACGCGCGGCCGCGCGGTCGACCTGGCCAAACTCAAAGGCACCACCGTCGTCTACATTTACCCGCGGACCGGCCGTCCCGACCAGGAGGTGCCGACCGGCTGGAACGCGATACCCGGCGCACGCGGCTGCACGCCGCAATCGTGCGCGTTCCGCGACCATTACCAGGAACTGAAGGAGCTCGGCGTGGCGGAACTCTTTGGCCTGTCCACCCAGGACACCGCATATCAGCAGGAAGCCGTGGAACGGCTGCACCTGCCATTCGAGATACTCAGCGATGAAAAACTGGAGTTTGCCCAAGCGCTGAAACTGCCGACGTTCGAAGTCGATGGCATGCAGCTCATCAAGCGCATCACGCTGGTCATACGCGACGGCGCGATCGTAAAAGTGTTTTACCCGGTGTTTCCGACAGACGCGAATGCGGCTGAGGTGGTGCAGTGGTTGAAGACTGCCTGACCGCCGGCCTCTCGGTCGCCGACTACTGCGGCTTGCGCGCCGCGTGGAAGCCAACCGTGCCCCCAAGCACCGACGTGCCTTTGGTTTCGGCAAATCCTACACCGTCGAGCACATCGGACAGCTCAGCGGTCGAGTAAAAGAGGCGGATGGCGTCGACAAAGTACACGCGGCACTTTAACGCCGCCGCGTTGCTTTTGAACGCGCTCGAGATAACGGCCACGCAGGCCTTGAGGTAAAGGTAATAGGCCATCTCGACGGCTTTGTTGGCCGGCCGCAGCATGTCGCAGTGGTAAAACCAACCGCCGGGTTTCAATACGCGGTGGATCTCGGAGAATACTTCCATCACGCGCAGATGCCGCGTCGCCCATTGCAGTGTCACAACGTCGAAATGATGGTCCGGATAAGGCAGGGTGTGCACATCGCAGATCGTGCTTTTGATCTCGAAACCGTGACGTCGCGCCGAATCGCGCCCGACTTCCTGCATCGCCGCGCTGCGGTCGACCGCGCAAACGTCGAGCGTGGACTCGCGTCGCATCAGCCCGATGCCGATCACGTTGGTGCCCGCGCAGACGTCGAGCACCCGTTGCGCGGGCCGCACGTCGATGGTTGCCAGAAACCGGTCGCGCAGGTAGTTCAGCAGCCCGAGTGTCGCGAACACATTGGCGCGGTCGTAATATTTCGCGACGTCGGCAAAAACCGCGTTGATGTCCTCGTCCCAGATCGACTCGAACGCCTGCTCGCGGGCCTGCTCCATGGCGATATATTGCTGGTTCATAGGCGTTGACCTCTGGTGATGGTCAGGCGAGCCACGGCATCTCTTCGTGGTGTTTCTTCTCGAACGCCTCGATCTCTTTAATGTTCTGCATCACGAGCCCGATGTCGTCCAGGCCTTTCAACAGGCGCTCCTTGTGATTGGCATCGATCTCGAAGCGGTAGGTTGCGCCATCGGGGCCGGTCACGGTCTGCGTTTCGAGATCGACCGTGATCTGCGCGCCGGGCTTCTCGCGCAGCTGCTGGCGCAGTTTCTGACAGGTCGCGTCGGGTAATACCACCGGCAGCATGCCGTTCTGCAGCTCGTTGCCGTAATGGATATCGCCGAACGAGGGCGCGATGACCGAGCGGATGCCGTAGTCCCACATGACGTAGACCGCGGCTTCGCGCGATGAGCCGCAGCCGAAATTCGCGCCCGCGACCAGTATCTTCGCGGATTTATACGGCGCCTGGTTGAGCACGAAGTCGGGACGGTCTTTGCCGTCGGCGTCGTAGCGGATATCGTGGAACGCGAGCTTTTCGTAACCCGGCTCGCGCAGCCGCCGCAAAAAGCGCGCGGGGATGATCTTGTCCGTGTCGATGTTCGCGAGATCGAGCGGCGCGGCGACGGCAGTAATTTTCGTAAATGGCTGCATAGATTTTCCTCTTTTCCGTCATTCCGGCTTGCGCCGAATAACGAGTTGAATCCCCATTAACTTGCGAACGTCAGTGAGTTTGCCCGTCACCGCCGCCGCGGCAACCATCGCCGGACTCATCAGATGCGTGCGCGCGCCCTTGCCCTGGCGGCCCTCGAAGTTGCGGTTCGACGTCGACGCGCAGCGCTCGCCCGCCGGAACCGAGTCGCCGTTCATCGCGGCGCAGCTCGAGCAGCCCGACGCGCGCCAGTCGAAACCTGCCGCGATGAAAATCTTGTCAAGCCCCTCGGCCTCGGCTTGGCGCTTGATCGTGCTCGATCCGGGCGAGACCCATGCGGGCACCACACTCTTTCTGCCTTTGAGCACCGCTGCCGCCGCGCGCAAATCCTCGATGCGGCCGTTGGTGCAGGTGCCGATGAATGCGCGGTGGATCTTGAAGCCATCGACCGGCGTGCCCGGCGCGAGATCCATGTAGCGCAGCGCCTGCTCCATGTGCGAGCGCTTGTCGGCGTCGCTGGCCGTCGCGGGGTCGGGAATCGCCGCCGTAATCGAGATCGCCTCCTCGGGACTCGTACCCCACGTGATCATCGGCGCGAGCGTCGCCGCGTCGAGCGTCACTTCACGGTCGAAGCGCGCGCCGGCATCGGTCGGCAACGATTGCCAGAACAGCAGTGCCTTGTCCCACATCAGCCCGCGTGGCGTGAACTCGCGGCCGGCGAGGTAGGCATACGTCTTGTCGTCGGGGGCGATCATGCCCGAGCGCGCGCCGGCCTCGATTGCCATATTGCAGACGGTCAGGCGGCCTTCCATGGTGAGCGCGCGGATCGCCTCGCCGGCAAACTCGATCGCGTGACCGGTGCCGCCGGCGGTGCCGATTTTGGCGATGATCGCGAGCACGATGTCCTTGGCGGTGACGCCCGCGGGTGCCGTGCCGTCAACCGTCACGCGCAATGTCTTCGGTTTCTTCTGCCACAGGCATTGCGTCGCGAGGATCTGCTTCAATTGCGACGCGCCGATGCCGACCGCGTAAGCGCCGAACGCGCCGTGCGTGGAGGTGTGCGAGTCGCCGCACGTGATGATGAGCCCGGGCTGCGTGATGCCGAGCTCGGGGCCGACCACGTGGACGATGCCCTGCTGCGGATGCTCGAGACCGAAATAATTTTCAATGCCGTTGGCTTTGGCATTCTTTTCGAACAAATCGAGCATGTGAAGCATTTCGGGATCGGTGACCGCGGCGAGACCCTGCTCGCGGTTGCGCGTCGGCACGTAGTGGTCGGCCGTCGCGAACGTCTGGCGCGGCTTGCGCACTTTGCGGCCGTCGAGGGCGAGCGCCTTGAAGGCGTGGAACGAGCCTTCGTGCACGAAATTGCGGTCGACGTGCAGCAGCGCTTCGTTCTCGCCGCGCTGCACGATTACGTGGCGGTTCCAGATTTTTTCGAACAGGGTTTGCGGCATAGTGCGGCCTCCTTGGCTGTATGAAAGCTTAGCATGCCTCGCGCGGCGGGCAGGCAAGCGCATCGTGTATTATCAGTGAGCAAGTCTTTACTGAATTCGCGGGAGAACCGGCATGGCTTTGAAAGGCAAGACCGTCCTCGTGACGGGCGCGAGCGGCGGCATCGGCGAATCCTTTGCGCGTGCCTTCGCGGCGGAGGGCTGCAACATCGTATTTAACGGGCTCGGCGACCCGGCGGCGATCGAAAAGCTGCGCGCCGAGATCGCAAAAAGCGGTGTCGAAGTCGTCTACCACCCGGCCGATGTCGGCAAGCCCGATGAAGTCGAGGCAATGATGGCTTCGGCGCTCAAGCGTTTCGGCGCGATCGATATTCTGATCAACAACGCGGTGACGCGGCATTACGCGCCGGTCGAAGCGTTCCCGGTGGACAAATGGGACCGCGCGCTCGCGGTGAACCTGTCGGCCGCGTTCCATACGATACGGCTCGCGCTGCCGGCGATGAAAGCGCGCAACTGGGGCCGCATCATCAACATGGCGTCCATCCACGCGACCAATCTGGTCAAGGACCGCATCGATTACATGACGACCAAGGCCGCGATTGTCGGTCTCACGCGCGCCGTGGCGCTCGAGTGCGCGACGACCGGCGTCACGTGCAACGCGATTGCACCCGGCTGGGTGCTGACGCCGCACGCCGACGGCCAGATCGCGCGCCAGATGGCGGAAAAAAAGCAGACGCGCGAACAGGCGATCCGCGAACTGGTCGACATTCGCCAGCCGAGCCGCCGGCCCATCATGCCCGCCGAAGTCGCGGCGCTCGGCGTTTTCCTGTGCGGCGACGGGGCCGCCAATATCAGCGGCGGGTTGCTGCCGATCGATGGCGCGTGGGCGACGACTTGACCCGGATAAACGCATTTACTTTCGTCGTTCCCGCGCAGGCGGGAACCCAGGAGATTAAAAGCGTCTGGATACCCGCCTGCGCGGGTATGACGATTAACGAAAGCATCGTTGGCTATAAGCTCGCGCGCTGATCTTCCGGCAAGCCGTAGCGTTCTTCCAGCTCCATGATGTCCGGCAGTCCGGCGATTTCCGTGAATTCTTTGAACGTCGCCACCTTGTCGCGCATGTGCGCGATCGAGCCGGTGCGCTTCAATTCGGCCAGCATGTTCTGCATCGCCGGAATCGCGGCGAGGATCACCCAGTTCGGGTAGATCGCAATGCGGAAGCCGAGCTTGCCGAGCTCGTCGGCCGGCAGATCGGGCGTCTTGCCGCTCGATGCCATGTTGTAGAGCAGCGGCACACCCTTGAAGTGTTTGGACACCCGATCGACCTCGGCGCGGCCGACCGGCGCTTCGATGAACAGCACGTCGGCGCCGGCTTCGCGGTAACGCTCGCCGCGCTCGAGCGCCGCATCGAGTCCTTCGATCGCGATCGCGTCGGTGCGCGTGATGATCACGAAATCGGGATCGCGCCGCGCGTCGCACGCGGCCTTGATTTTCGCGACCATTTCCGCGGTCGGAATCACGCGCTTGCCGGCGAGGTGGCCGCAGCGCTTGGGCCAGCCCTGGTCTTCGATATGCACGCCCGCGACGCCGGCTTTTTCATAATCGCGGATCGTGCGGCGCGTGTTGATCGGGTTGCCGTAGCCGGTGTCGGCATCGGCGACGACGGGCAGCTCGCTCGCATCGACGATGCGGCTCGCGTTGTCGATCATCTCGGTCGCGGTCAGGAGTCCGACGTCCGGCATGCCCAGCCGCGTGATGCTGGTGCCGAAGCCTGTCATGTACACGGCGTCGAACCCCGCCAGCTTGACGAGCCGTGCGGCGAGTCCGTCGGCGACACCGGGCGCGACTACACAGCCGGGGCCGGCCAGCAATTTACGTAATTGGGTCGTTACTTTTTCCATGGATGATTTCCTTTCGTGGTTCGACTCTTATCAAGATGCCTCATGCGGATTGGTGACATGGTCGGCCGGCATTGCGGTAGAGATCAAACGGCACGATCACGTCGCGGCCGCCGCGCGCGCGAACTGCGCGACGTCGGCAAGTTCGTCGATCCGCCACGCGAGCGCGATCATCGCATCCGTCTGCGCTGCCGGCAGCACGCCCTGCGCGAGCCCCCGCACCTTCATTTCAAGATCGCGGTCGCTCATCGGATTTTCCGCGCTGCCGACCACGCGGTCGATGCGCTTTTCCAATGCGCTGCCATTTTTTAGTTTGACCGTCACGTGCGCGGCGATTTCGGTCAGTTGCGCATCGGCGGTCGCGGAAATGCTGGCGCGCAGCGCGCGCACTTCCGGCGCATTGACGCGCTCATCGCTGTATTGATGCTCGCCGGCAGCGCCGTCCACCAGCGCGACCGCAGCCGAATGATAAATGCTCCATTTCGATTTGAGCCCGTTCGGCGGCTCCTTGATGCCGGTCAGTTCGAGCGCGCGCGGACTGACGCGCAGCGCGATCGCTTCAATGTCCGCGACATTCAATTTGTTTTCGTTGCGCAACCGTATGCACGCGTCGATCACCGGATGCGCGACGACACCGCAGGCGAATGGTTTATAGCTGTTGGACGTGATTTCATACGTCGTGCCGAGGCCGGCGGTGAGCGCGGCAAGATCGCGCTCGGGTGCGAGCACGTTGGCGAAACCGTGCGGTCCCTCGAGACTTGTTTCCGCCGCGGTGAAACCCTGCTGGGCGAGCAGCGCGGCAAGCAGTCCATTCTGCGCGGCGCGGCCATGGATGAAGGCTTTGGTCATGGTGCCGGCCATTTCGCGCGTGCCTGCCGACTGAGCGCCCGCAATGCCGAGCGCGTGCGTGGTCTGGTCTTCGTTAAGGCCGAGCACACGCGCGCTCGCGGCCGCGCGCGCCGAACACGCCGGCTGTGCCGGTAATGTACCAATGCGAGTTGTGCGCAAACCATATCGCGTTGGCGATCCGGCACTCGATTTCGACGCCGACGATGAAGGCAAGCAGGAAATCACGCCCGCTGACCGGTTGGCGTTCGCCGAGCGCCAGCAGCGCGGATGCGACCGGCACGCTCGGATGCAGGAGCGTGCGCAAATGCGTGTCGTCGAAATCGAGCACGTGCGCGGAGAGGCCGTTGATGAGCGCCGCGTGCAGCGCGTCCGTGCGCTCGCGCCGGCCGAGGACCGTGCACTGATCGCTGGCGGCGAATGGGAGCAGCGCGGCGAGCGTCTTGTCGACCGCGGGATGGCGCGAGCCGCCGACGGCGCAACCGATCCAGTTCAGCAGCGAGCGCGCCGCTTCGTGGCGCGCGGCGGCGGGAATATCCGCGTACGCGGCAGTGACGGCATAACGCGCCAGCGTGCGCGCTGCCGTCGCTGCATCAGTCGGCACGGATGCCTGTGGCCTTGACGACCTTACCCCACTTGGCGATTTCGGCTTTGATATAGGCGGCAAATTCCTGCGGCGTCGTGGTCGACGCTTCGTAGCCCAGCACCGCGATGCGCTCGAGGATATCCGCCGACTGCATGATCTTGATAAATTCCGCGTGCAGCCGCGTCACGATCGGCGTTGCCGTTTTGGCGGGTGCGAGCGCGCCGTACCAGGTGTTCGCGTCGTAATTCGGCACGCCGCTTTCGGCGATCGTCGGCAGCTCCGGCGCGGCGGCCGTGCGCTTCAAGGTGGTGACCGCGAGCCCGCGCAGCCGGTTGGACTTGATCTGCTGCAGCACCGATGGCGCGGTTGCGAAGCCGACGACCGTTTCGCCGCCGACCAGGCTAGTCACCGCCGGGCCGCCGCCTTTGTAGGGAACGTGCGTGAGATTCACGCCGGCCATGCTCTTGAAAAGTTCGGCGGCGAGATGCGCCGAACTGCCGCTGCCGGATGATGCGTAGTTGAGCTGGCCCGGCTTGGCTTTGGCGAGCGCGATCAATTCCTGCACCGATTTGGCCGCGACCGACGGATGCACGACCAGGATGTTCGGGGTCGAGGCGAGCAGCGTGATCGGCGCGAAATCCCGCGCGAGGTCGTAGCCTGGCTTCGCGTAGAGCGTCATGTTGATCGCGTGAGCGACGTTGCCCATCGTGAGCGTGTAGCCGTCCGGCACGGAGTGCGCGCCGATTTCGGCGCCGATGTTGGCGCCGGCGCCGGGCCGGTTATCGAGCACCATCGTCTGGCCCAGATTCTCGCCAAGCCGCTGGCCCACGATGCGCGCGAGCGTATCGGTGCCGCCGCCGGGCGGAAACGGCAGGATGAAGCGGATGGGCTTGGACGGATAGTTCTGCGCCCATGCGGCGCTGCACCCGAGCAGCGCGGCGATACCGGTGACCACCAGGAACGCGCGCATGGCGTCTCCCGCCTAGCCCGCGGCGCGAGCGCGCGGACGTGACGTGAAATCGAACACCGCGTCGGGCCGCTTTTCAAGCTGCCATAGCGCGGCGAGCAATTCGCGCGCCGCGGGATCGCCGATCACGGGCATCGCGAGCTCGAGGAACTTGTCGTTCACTTCGTCGTCGGTCAGCGGCATTTCGGGGTCGCCTTTGCGGAACGGCTGGAAGTGCTGATGGATCTTGCCGTCGTTGAGTTCCACTTCGATCTGCGCGGCGCGCTGGTTCGGATAGCCTTTTGACAGAATCGGATCGGCGGTCACTTCGACTTTCGCGAGCACCGCGCGCACGTTCGGGTCGAGCAGGCGCTCTGGCGCAAACGCGACGAGCCGCACGCTGCCATGCACGAGCGCGTGCGCGATCACGTACTGGAGGCTGAACTTGGCCTGGTATTCGCCTTCGGGGTCCGGATTGTTCGTGATGTCGGTGCCGGCCTTGTAGGTCGCGACTTTGACGCGCTTTACGTCGCGCCAGGTGAAGCCGTGCGTTTTCTGCAAGTGCAGCACGCCGTCGATCGGCGCGAACGTGTGGCCGCAGCAGCCGTGGTTTTTGAACGTCACGCGCGTGATGTGGTAATCGACGCCGAGATCCTTGACCGCTTTGGTCCAGTCGGGATTCACGCTCATCGCGGCGCCGAACCCGACTTCGCCTTCGAGCATGTCGAGCGCGCCGGTGAGTCCCTTGGCCGCGCCCATCGCCGCGAGCGCGCCGACTTCCGCCGCATGTCCGCCGTGCAGCGGCTTGGTCATGCATTGCGAGCGAAACGCCTGCTGCAGTCCCGACGCGAACGAGCCCACCGTGCCCAGCGCGTGCGCGATCTGGTCGCGGTTGCAGCCGAGGACAGTCGCGACCGCGGCAGCGGCGCCGAACGCGCCGACGGTGCCGGTGGTGTGCCAGTACTTGTAATGCGACGGCATGACCGCTTCGCCGATGCGCGTCGAAGTTTCATAGCCGACGATCACGCCGCGCAGAAAAGTTTCGCCGGATGCGCCGGTCGACTGCGCAGCGGCGAGCGCCGCGGAAATGACCGGGCTGCCCGGGTGGTAACCCGCATCGCGGTAAATATCGTCGAACTCGACGGAGTGCGAAGCTGCGCCATTGATCAAAGCCGCCGTGCGCAGCGTTGCGCGCCGTCCCGTGGCAAGGCGTGCATTGCCGCGGTCGAGATCATCGGCGAGCGCCTGTTCGAGCACGGTGGCCGGTGCGACCAGGCTGCCCGGCAGCAGCGCCGCGTACCAATCGATGACCGCGCGCTTGGCGTGATGCAGCACATGGTCGGAGAGCTTGGATTTCTGTTCCTTGACGGCGTAATCGGCGAGTTGTTGGGTCAGCATGGCGCTCCTCCTTGCTATTGCTTTACGGTATGAACTGGGTCGTCAATTGTCGCGGAACACGATGAGGCCGTCCACCGCGACCACGCCCTGCCCCTCGGCTTTCACGATCAGCGGATTGATTTCGGCTTCTTCAACTGCGCGGCCTTCGAGCGCAGCGAGTTGCGACATCGCGACCACCGCCTGCGCGAGCGCTTCGCAGTCGCCGCGCGGCAACCCGCGGTAGCCGCGGATCAATGCCAATCCGCGCACTTCCTCGACCATCGCGCGCGCGGTTTCAATGCCGACCGGCGCGATGCGCAAAGCGATGTCCTTGTAAATCTCCGCCAGCACGCCGCCGGCGCCAAGCACCACGACCGGGCCGACCTGCGGATCGCGGCGAAAGCCGAGGATCACTTCGGCCAGACCTTTTTCCATGCGCTGCACGAGGATGCCGTTGATTTTCGCCGCCGGATGTTTGGCTTTGACGCGCGCGAGGATGTCTTTAGCCGCTGTCTGCAATGCCGATCCATCGGCGATATTGAGCACGACGCCGCCGGCATCCGTCTTGTGCAGGATGTCGGGCGACAGGATTTTCGCGACCACGGGAAAGCCGACCCCGGCGGCTTGCTCGGGCTTCGCGATGACGGCGGTCTCTGCATGCGCGATACCCAGGCCCGCAAAAACCTTGCATGCATCGAATTCGTTGATCTGCTTGCCGGGCATCGTCTTCAGCAGCGTGCCGGCGGCCGCGAGCTTTTTCGCGTCGGCAGCGGGCACTTCGACGGGCGGGGTCCAGTCGCGCCAGGCACGGATTGCATCCGCGCACGATTCCGGCGTGCGGAAACCGGCGACTCCCGCTGTGGTCAGGAGGCCCAACGACGTTTCGGCGTGCGGCGCGAGAAACGCCGCGAGCGGTTTGCCGCCGCGCTGCGCCTCGGCGATCGGCTCGATCGCGATTTGCGGATGCAGCGCGGCGGAACTGCCGACCACCGCAAGCACGAGGTCGGCATGATCGGACGCGAGCAGTTCACCCAGCACCGCGCTGTAGATTTCCTTCTTCGCGCCCGCGAGCGTCAAATCGGTGAGGCGCGTGCGCGGAATCGTGATTTTTTTCTGCGCGAGCTGGTCGACCACGCGATCGGACGGCGGCACGACTTCCACGCCGAACGTGCCGAGGCGGTCGACGACTGCCGCTGCGCCGCCGCCCGTCGTGGTCATCACGGCGACCCGATGGCGCTTGGCCGGTTTCTGTCCCGCGATCAACGCCGGCAGCTCGAACAATGTTTCGAGCATTTCGACGCGCAGCATGCCGTGCGCGCGGAAGTAAGCATCCGCGACTTCATCCGCGCCCGCGAGCGCGCCGGTATGCGATGCAGCGAGATCCTGGCCGATGTCGGAGCGCCCGAGCTTGTACACGATGATGGGTTTGTTGGCGGCGTACGCGCGCCGCGCTGCATACGCGAGGCGGTCGGCGTCGCGCAGCGTTTCGAGAAACAGCAGGATCGCGCCGGTATGCGGATCGTCGACCAGCATGTCGGTCAATTCGCCGACGCCGATGTCGGCTTCATTGCCGACCGAAATCAGTTTGGAAAACCCGGCGCCGCGGCCGAGCCCGCGCGACAGGAGTCCGCCGGTCATGCTGCCCGACTGCGAGACGATCGCGAACGGGCCGGGTTTGATGTGATCCATTTCGAGCACTGCGTTCACCGACAGCGCGAACGACGGCCGGATGGAGAGGATGCCGATGCAATTGGGGCCGAGCACGCGCACGCCGCCCGCGCGCGCGATCGCCATCACTTCTTCCTGCATGCGGCGGCCTTCTTCGCCGGTTTCGGCGAAGCCGTCGCTATAGATGGTCGCGGTGAGCACCTTCTTCTCGACGCATTGCTCGATCGCCGCCGCGACCGCATCCTTAGGCACCATGATGAATGCGTGCTCGACGACTTCAGGCACCGCCATCAGGTTCGGATACGCTTTCTCGCCGAAAATCTCGTCGCGGCCGGGATTGACCGGCACGATCCTGCCGGTATAACCGTGCTTGCGTAAAAAGCGCTGCGGGCGCGAGGTGTTCTTCTTCGGATCGCCGGACGCGCCGATCAGCGCGACGGTTTTCGGCTCGAACAGCGCCTGCGCGAGCGCGGCCTGGGTTTTTTGCGCGTCATTCTTCACGCCGCACTCCTCATGCTTTGCCGGTTTTCGGCGGGCGCTGCGAGAACGAGCGCTCGAAAATGCTTTCGGCGATGCGGTTCTTCAAAATCTCGATCGAGCCGCCGGCGATCATCCAGCCGCGGCACTTGCGGAAGCAATATTCGACCAGCGTCTCCTGCGTGTAGCCCATGCCGCCCATGACCTGCATCGCTTCGTTGCAGATGTCGAAGCCGGCCTGGTTGCAGAACGCTTTCGCGATCGCGGTGTCCTCGGCCGTCGGAATGCCGTCGACCGCATTCGCTACCGCGCGGTAGATCAGCAGCTGGCCGGCGTCGAGCTTGATTTTCATGTCGGCGAATTTCCACTGCAGCCCCTGGAAATCGCACAACGGACGCCCGAACTGCTTGCGCTGCATCGCCCATTGCCGCGCCTGCTCGTAGGCGTAGCGGCCGAACGCGAGCGAGCGCGCGGTGTTGCCGATGCGCTCGACGTTGAAGCCGGCAATCTGCTTCTTGAAGCCGCCTTCTTTCAGCATCACGTTCTCGGGCCCGACGTACACGTTGTCGAGATAGGTCTGCACCCAGTCCTCGCCGTTCAGGAACTTCGACGGCGCGCCCTGCTTGAAACCGTCGGCATCGCGTGGAATCAGCACCGAACCGATGCCGCCGACGCCGGGACCGAAGCGCACGTAAGTCAGCATCACTTCGGCGTACGAGGCGTGAGTCTGAAATACTTTCACGCCGTTGATGCGGTAGCCGGAGCCGTCGGGTTTCGCCGACGTCGTGAGATCGGTCACCGCGCTGCCGGCTTCGGGCTCCGTCATGCCGACCGTGATCACCGATTCGCCGGCGAGAATCTTCTTGAGGTAGCGGTCCTTCTGGTCGCGCGTGCCGTACTCAGCGAGCACGCGTACCGGGCCGAAATTGCCGGCCTGGATCACGTCGGCGCTGCGCGGGCACACCTGCGCGACGGTTTCGATCGCGAGAATCGCGTCCATCAGCGTGCCGCCCTGGCCGCCGTCCTCTTCTTTCATCGCGATGCCCATCAGGCCCTGCTCGGCGATCAGCTTGGAGACATCCCACGGATGTTCTTCCTGGTGCGCGCGCGCGAGCGCGCCGGCGGCGAGATGCTTTTCGGCAAAACCGCGCACCGAGTCGCAAAACATTTGCTGCTCCGGGCTTAAGGAAAAATCCATGGCGGGCGCCTTTCCGGTTGTCGGGTTAATCCGCGCGCATGCCGGTCGCTTTGACGACTTGGGCGAAACGCGCGATCTGTGCCTTGATGTAGGCGGTGAATTCCTGCGGGGTGTCGCTGATGAGCTCCGCGCCCTGGCTCGACGCGTGCTCTTTGGTGACGGGATCGGTGGTCATCTTGACGATCGCCGCGTTGAGCTTCGCGATCAATGCCGGCGGCGTGCCCGCAGGCGCGAGCAGCCCGTTCCACGCGCCGATGTCGAAACCGGGCAGACCCGATTCCGCAACGGTGGGCAGGTCGGGCAGGGTCGGGCGAACGCCGCGGGCTGCCGATCGCAAGTGCGCGCAAGCGGCCCGCATTCACATGCGGCAACGCCGATGGCATGGTTACGAAACTCATTTGCACCTCATTCGCGATCAGCGCGGTCAACTGGCCTGCGGTGCCCTTGTAAGGAACCTGCACGATGTTGACCTTGGCCATCAGCTTGAGCAACTCGGCGCCGAAATGGGCGGACGCGCCGGTGGTGCCCGACGCGTAATTCAGTTTGCCTGGCTGCGCGCGCGCGAGATCGATCAGCTCCTTGACGTTCTTGACGGGCAGTTGCGGATTGACGAGCAAGAGGCTGTGCGTGAGCGCGACCAGGCTCACCGGCGCGAAGTCCTTGATCGGATCGTACGGGAGTTTCGCGTGCAGGCTAGGCAGCACCGAGTGGCTCGTGTTCGACATCAGTATCGTGTAGCCGTCGGGCGGCGCCTTGGCCGTGGTTTCCGTGGCAATGATGCCGCCACCGCCCGGCTTGTTGTCGAGCACGATGGTTTGGCCGAGCGTCTCGGTCATCGATTTGCCGACTGCGCGCGACAGGATGTCGGTGCTGCCGCCGGGCGCCGATATCACGATCATGCGGATCGGCTTGCTGGGATACGGTTGCGCGAGCGCGCAGTGCGCGCAGGCCGCGACGCCGATGGTGATCACGCCGGCAGCCGGCTTGAGCTTCAGCGCCATGGCGAACTCAGGCTTGCAGCAGCGGACGCAGCTTGCGCGCGTCGGTGAGCTTCTCGATGTTCCACACGGCGTCGCACAATTTGCGCGCGCGGGCTTTGCCGAGCACCGGCGCGAGCAGGTCGTAGCTTTTTTCGTCGACTTCCCGGCGCGACATCGGGCTGTCGCTGGTGCCGCGCACGGCTTTGATGTGCAGCTTGCAGTTCGCGGCCGTCGCGCAGTTTCAATTCGACGATGCCCTGGCGGCTCGGCATCACGCGCGTCAGTTCGTCGTCGCCGTAGAGTTCGATGCGGCTTCTGCAGCTCGAGCACTTTCTTGTCGCGCATGCGCTTTTCGTCGTGCGACGACTTGAACGTGACGAAACTGTCGAGCAGCATGACCGCGCACATGTGCTGCATGCAGATGTCCGGCATGTGGCGGTTGTTCACGGTGTTTGCACCCTGGTGCGAGACGCGCACCACGAGTTTTTCGACGTTGTCCGCCTTGATCTGGTGCTCGCGGATCAAATCGAGCAGGCCGTCGAGCGGCGCCTGGATCGGCGAGCCGACCGACCAGCGCTTGATGTTGGTGTTCATGATTTCGTAGCGTCGAGCCGAGCCCGCGCACGAGCACTTCGGGTTTCGGCGCGCGGCCGTAGGCGACGAAGAAATTGCGCTCGCCGGCGAACACGTCTTCGACCGCCGAGAAGCCGTGCGCGACCATCGCGGCGGCGGCGGTGCCGTTGCGCGCGGGCATGCCGCCGAAGTCGAACGCTTTCTCGATGTGCTCCTCGTCGCGCATCCAGCACGACACGCCGGAGGCCTGCTGCGCGGTGTACGAGAGCAGATGGCGGGCCTGGCGCGCATCGAAACCGCACAACGAGCCGGTCGCCGCCGCCGCGCCGAACATCGGCCCGAAGCTGTGCGTCGAATGGCCGTCTTCGCGGAATTCGTATGCATTGAGCGAGAGATTGATGCGGCAGCCGATGTCGTACCCGAGCGCTACCGCGCGCAGCAGCGCGGTGCCGTTGCGCCGTTCGCGTTCGGCCATCGCGAGCGCCGCCGGCACGATCGCGCAACCGGGATGGCACAGCGAAGGCGCGTGCGAATCGTCGGTTTCGTCGGCGTGGCCCAGCATGCCGTTGGCGAGCGCGGCGTTGATCGCCGTCGTCACGAACCGGCTGCCGATCACGGTCGCTTCCTTCGCGCCGCCGAGCGTCTTGATGTACGAAATCGCTTTCTTGCCGGGCAGGAGGCGCGAACCCGACACCATCGCCGCGATCGTATCGAGCACGTGGTGCTTGGTCTTTTCGGCCACCTCTTTGGGCAGCGTTTTTTTCGGCGCCGCGGCGATATAAGCGCTGACTTCCTGCATGACGGGGGAAATTTGCGGTGCGGTTTTGGTTTTCATGGCATCACTTCGTCAGGCGGCGGGGACGGCTGCGCGGGCGATGGCGCCGGCATCGGGCAGCGCGGCTATCGACCAGCACAGGCGGATCAATTCGTCGGTTTGGGAGGGGCTGATTATACCGTCAGTCAAGCCGCGGCATTTGGCTTCGAGGTCGGCATCGCTCATGGGCCGCGCGAGCGTGCCGAGCGCGTCCGCGACGTGCTTGGTGAGGGTCCGCCCATCGTGCATGCGGACATTGACGCGCGCGGCGATTTTGCGCAATTGCGGATCCGGCACCGCGGTGATGCGCTGGCGCAGCGCGATGACGCGCGGATCGCGCACGGCCGCGTCGCTGAACTGCGCTTCACCGCCCGCGCCGAACACGATCGCCGCGGCTGCGGCGTGGAAAATGCTGAACTTGCCTTCGAGCCCGGTTTGCGGATCGGTGATCGCCGTGAGCTCCATCACGATCGGACACACGACGAGCTCGACACTCGCGATTGCGTCGGGCTGGAGTCCGTGCTCGTTGCGCAGCTGGATGCACGCGTCGATCGTCGCGTGCACCACGAGCCCGCACGCGAACGGCTTGTACATGTTCGACATCAATTCGAACCGCTGGCCGAGTTCCGCGGTGATTTTCGTGGGATCGAATTTCGTCGACAGCACGTGCCCCCACCCGCGCGGCGCTTCGATGCCGCGTTCCGAGCTCGTGAAATTGCGCGCGGCGAGCAGCGCGGCGGTGAGGCCGTCGTGCGCGGCGTGGCCCGGGTGGTAGCTTTTGCACATCGAGCCGAACATTTCCCGCAAGCCGGACGACTGCGTGGCCGCGATGCCCAGCGCCCACGTCATTTGCTGCTCGTTGAGATTCAAAAGCTTGCCGGCCGCGGCCGCGGCGCCAAACACGCCCGCCGTGCCGGTGATGTGCCAGCCGCGCTCGTAATGCTCGGGAAACACGGCGAGCCCGACCCGGCATTCGGCTTCGACGCCCAGCACAAATGCGTGCACCAGTTCTTCGCCGCTGAAGCGCCGCCATTCGGCGAGCGCGAGGATGGCCGGCAGCACCGGCGCGCTCGGGTGGACGGCGCGCGCGTGCGTATCGTCGAAATCGAGCACGTGCGAGCTGATGCCGTTGAGCAGCGCGGCGTGCAGTATGTCCATGCGTTCGCGGCGGCCCAACAGGCCAGCCTGCGGCGGACCGGAAAAATCGGCGAGCGCCGCCAGCGCGCACTCGACCGTCTCGTGACGCGCGCTGCCGATCGCGCAGCCGGCCCAGTTCAAAAGCGCGCGCGCCGCTTCGTGCTTCACGGCCTGCGGAATATCGGTGAATCGCGAGCCGACGAGGTAGCGGGCGAGCGTGCGCGTGACTTCAGTCATTCGGCCTTGACTCCCGCTGCCTTGATCGTGCGCGACCATTTGTCGATGTCCGCCTTGATCCTCGCCTGAAATTCTTCGGCGGTGCTGCCGATCGGGTCCGACCCCTGCGCGAGCAGAGCATCGGCCACCGCCTTATTCTGCACGAGCTTTCTGATTTCGCTCGTCAGGCGCGCGACGATTTCCTTCGGGGTGCCGGTCGGCGCGAGCATGCCGAACCACGTGCTCGCTTCGAAGCCCGGCATGCCGGTCTCGGCGATGGTCGGCAATGACGGTGCGGCCGCGCTGCGTTTCGCGCTGCTGATCGCGAGCGCGTGGAGCCGTCCCGAATTCACGTACGGCAGCACCGACAGTGTATTGGCGAACATCATCGAGACCTGGCCGGCGATCAAATCGGTGACCGCGGGCGGCGTGCCTTTATAAGGGATATGCCCGATGTCGATCTTCGCCTGCATCTTGAATAGCTCCATCGCGAGGTGCGGGCTGCCGCCGTTGCCCGTCGACGCATAGAGCAGCTGGCCGGGACGCGCCTTCGCCATCGCGATCAGGTCCTTGACGCTTTTCACGGGCAGCGAAGGATGCACGACCAGCACGAACGGCGCCGAGGCAATCAGCGAAATCGGCTCGAGATCCTTTTGCAGGTTGTAGCCGAGCTTCGCGTACAGCGCCTGGCTGCTCGCGACCGACGCCGGCGTAAAGAGCAGCGTGTAGCCGTCGGGCACCGCATGCGCGGCCAGCTCGGAGCCAAGATTGCCTGACGCGCCGGCGCGATTATCGACGATGAACTGCTGGCCGAACGCTTCGGCCAGCCGCGGCGTGATCGTGCGCGCGACGATGTCGGCGCCCGAGCCCGGCGGGAACGAGACGATGACGCGGACCGGCTTTACCGGATACGACTGGGCGCAGACCGCGGTGGCGCCAAGGATAGAGAGCAGAAGGCCTGTGGCGATGGCAGTGCGCAGCTTATTCGTCCCGGCCGCGAGCGGCGCTGACAACGGGTCCGCGTCAGGCGTCGCGCGCTGCGCCGGCGGATTCCGCCGCCATGCGCGCGACGAATTCCGCTTTGTTGCTGCGCTCTTCATTGTGGCCTTTCTGCACGACGATAAGGTTATGGTAAAAATGCACCGCCACGACCGTCCGGTCGAAGAGTGTCGGCTCATAATTCAGCCGCGGCACTTCCTGGTAATTCAAGCCGTCGGCGAGATCTTTGAAAAAATTCATCAGCGTCGCCGGGTTCTTAAGGTCGGCGCCGTCGCCGCCGGCAAATGGCCAGTACGAGGTCTGCGTGTCTTCGATCACGTAGAGCCCGTGCTCGGCGAGCAGCGGAAACAATATTTTAAACGTAAAAATCACGTGCTCGCTGTGGTGGCTGCCGTCGTCGATCACGATATCGGGCGTGCCCATTTCGGCGTAGATCTTCTCCAGGCACGTGCGATCGAACTGGCTGCCCTTGTGCAGGGTGATGCGCGCCTCGGTCAGCGCGCTCTTGTCGTAGATGTCGAGCCCGTGGATCGCGCCGTGGGGAAAATAATCTTTCCACATGCGCAGCGAATTGCCGCCCGCGCGGTTGTCGTCGTAGCCGCCGACGCCGATCTCGAGAATATTCAGTTTTTTATGGCGCAGCGGCGCGAAATGCCGCTGATAGTGCGCCGTGTAAGAAGGACGGTCGCGCTTGTCGCTGCCGTGCCGAACCGCTAACTGCTCGAGATCGTCGGCGCCATTCGGCATTCTGCGGCGCCCGCGCGAAAGCAGCGGACACAGACTGCCACGCGCGGCACAACACTGCTTTCAGCATGCGAACGTCAGCAGCAGATAGCGGGCGCCATGGCTGGCAGCCGTCTGAAATAAGTTAAAATGCTGGCTTGTGCCAACGAAAGGATTTGCAGTGAAGAAAACATTGGTAGGTATCGTCATGGGCAGCCAGAGCGACTGGGACATAATGCAGCATGCCGCGCGGCAACTCAAGGATTTCGGGGTGAGTTACGAGGCGCGCGCGCTGTCCGCGCATCGCACGCCCGATCTTTTGATCGAGTGGATGGGCGAACTTGAAAAGCAGGGCGTGCGCTGCTTCATCGCGGGCGCCGGCGGCGCCGCGCATCTCGCCGGCGTCGTCGCTTCGAAAACGACGCTGCCCGTGCTCGGCGTGCCGATGCCGTCGAAGCATTTGCAGGGGCTCGATTCGCTGCTGTCCATCGTGCAAATGCCCAAGGGCATACCGGTCGCCACGTTCGCCATCGGCGAAGCCGGGGCGGCGAATGCCGGATTGTTCGCCGTCGCGACACTCGCGTTGAACGATGCGGCGCTCGCGACCAAGCTCACGGCATTCCGCGCGAAACAGGCGGCGGCCGTGCAGGCGGTCAAGCTGCCTGAACTCTCCTGAATTTATCCACCTTCACGCATCGGTAACGCCATGAGCAATGCGACACTGTTCGAATCGAACCTGAAAAGCCTTAAGTTTCTGCACCGCGGCAAGGTGCGCGATATCTACGCGGTCGGCGACGACAAGCTGCTGGTCATCCAAAGCGACCGCCTGTCGGCGTTCGACGTGATTCTGCCGGACCCGATCCCGGGCAAAGGCGAAGTGCTGACGGCGATGTCGAATTATTGGTTCAAGAAGCTGGGCCATGTGATTCCGAACCACCTGACCGGCATTGCGCCGGACACCGTCGTTGCGGCGGACGAGCGCGCGCAGGTTGCCGGCCGTGCGATGGTCGTGCGCAAGTTCACGCCGCTGATGATAGAAGCGGTGGTGCGCGGTTATATCATCGGCTCCGGCTGGAAGGATTATCAGAAGACCGGCATGGTGTGCGGCATCAAGCTGCCGGCCGGCCTGAAAGAGGCGCAGAAGCTGCCGGAGGTCATCTTCACGCCGGCCACCAAGGCGCCGGCCGGTCAGCACGACGAAAATATTTCGTACGAGGAAGCCGCCAAAATTGTCGGCGCCGACCTCGCCGCGCAGGTCAAAAAAATATCGATCCAGCTCTATAGCGAAGCCGCCGACTATGCGCGCAGCAAAGGCATCATCATCGCCGACACCAAGTTCGAGTTCGGCGTCGATGCGGCAGGCAAGCTCTATCTGATCGATGAAATCCTGACGCCCGATTCGTCGCGCTTCTGGCCAGCGGCCGAGTACCGCACCGGCATCAGCCCGCCGTCGTTCGACAAGCAGATCGTGCGCAACTGGCTCGAAACGCAGCCTTGGGACAAAAAACATCCGGCGCCCAGGCTGCCCGCCGAAGTGCTCGCGAACACGAGTGCCAAGTACCGGGAAGTGCTGCGTCTGCTGACGAGCTGACCCGCGCCCGCGCGGATCGCGTCTTCATACCCGCAGTCCGGCGATGAACAGCCAACTCGACGAGGCGGTCGCCGTATTGAAGCGCGGCGGCCTCGTCGCTTTTCCCACCGAAACCGTCTACGGACTCGGCGCTGACGCTGGCAACCCGGCGGCCATCGCCAAACTCTACGCCGCCAAGGGCCGTCCGGCGGACCATCCGGTGATCGTGCATGTCGCCGGCATGGCGCAATTGAATGAATGGGCGCGCGAGATTACGCCGGTCGCCCGCCGGCTCGCCGAGCGCTTCTGGCCCGGTCCTTTGACGCTGATACTAAAGCGTGCGCCGGGCGTCAGCGACGCCGTCACCGGCGGACAGGACACCGTGGGCCTGCGCATTCCGTCGCATCCCGTCGCGCATGCATTGCTCGAAAAATTCGGCGGCGGCATCGCCGCTCCGTCCGCCAACCGGTTCGGCCGCGTCAGCGCGACGCTTGCCGAGCATGTGCGGCGCGAATTCGGCGACGCAGTCGACTTCGTGTTCGACGGCGGCGAATGCGACGTCGGCATCGAGTCGACGATCGTCGATGCAACCGGCGCCGCGCCGGTCTTGTTGCGGCCGGGTCATATCACCGCGCGCGACATTGAACAGGCGGCGGGTATCGCATTGGCTGCGCCAACGCCGCACTCGCCGCGCGCGCCGGGCACGCTGGCCGCGCACTACGCGCCGGCGACGCCGCTGCTCGTGATGGAAGGCGATCTGCTGCTCGAACTCGCCGCGACGCTGACTCGCCAGGGCAAGCGGGTCGCAGTGCTCGCCCGCAGCGCGCTGCAGCCGCTGCTTACGGGAGTCATCTGGGTGGCGGCGCCGCGCGAAGCGCAGCAGTACGCGCACGATTTGTATGCGAACCTGCGTACTCTCGACGCCGCCGGCTGCGATGCGTTACTGGTGGAAGAGTTGCCGCAGGGCCCGGAATGGGCTGCGGTCAACGACCGGCTTCTCCGCGCTGCGGCGGGGGCTCGACCGCCATCAACGTCTTAACGACGCGGACGACGACGCGATTGCGGCGGCCTTTCTTGGCGCCGACGTCCCACGGTCTTGCCATGCTAGGATGGGGCATGAAAGTTTCCGCCAGAATCGGGGTCTGGATGTGCGCCGTATTCGCGCTGTTCTGCTTTGGATTCGCCTACAGCGGCTTCGCCGCGCTGGACACCCTGGCTGACGAGGCGGAGCGCGAACTCTCCCGCGGCTATGCTTGGTACTGGTTGTTTCTGTGCGCGGTGGCGGTAGTTTTTGGCGTATTGTCCTGGATGATCAGCAAAGGCAAGTTCGGCGACCTGGAATAGCACCGGCGCTGGGCTGCATTATTGAGTTGCGTGCGCGACGAGATCATGCCGCGCTAGGGTCCGGTATCCGGCGGTTTCGCGGCGGCCCACTCGCCATGGCGCATGTGCTTGCATGTTTCGCGCGTGCGCGGGACCTGAAAATTCCGGGCGTGACGGGCGATTTTTGGAGGGGCACGATTGATCATCGCTCTGCTTTCGGACATTCACGCCAATATCGGTGCTTTGGAAGCGTGTTTGACGCACGCCCGCGCGCAAGGAGCCGAGCGGTTTGTCTTTCTCGGCGACTTTGTCGGTTACGGGGCCGACCCGCAGAGTGTGGTCGAGATTGTGGAGCACTACTGCGCTCAGGGTGCCGTCGCGGTCAAAGGCAACCACGATGAGGCGGTGGAGAAGAATGCATCCTATATGAACAGGCCGGCGCAGGCGGCGATTGACTGGGCTCGCGGGACGCTGAACGCTCCGCAGCAACGTTTTCTCGCGGCACTGCCTCTTCTCGTGCGCGACAACGATATGTGCTTCGTGCACGCGTCGGCCGACTTTCCGCAGCGTTGGAATTATGTCGATAGTGCAAGCGCCGCCCGCAAGAGTACCGACGCGGCGCAGACAACTTATTCGTTCTGCGGACACATGCACGAGCAGCAGCTTTATTTTCAGACCGCCGACCGCAAGATGGTTCCTTTCCGCCCGATTCCCGGAACCTGGATTCCCGTGCGCCGGCATCGCCGCTGGCTGGCGATTGTGGGATCCGTGGGACAACCCAGCGGCGGCAGTACATCCGCTGCCTATACGATATTCGACCGCGATCGCGAGCAGATCACCTTCTTCCGCGTGCCCTACGATCATTTGTGGGCGGCCGCCAGAATTCGCGAGGCGGGCCTGCCGGAATCGCTGGCCTATCGTTTCGAGGCCGGCGCCTGACTGCGGCCGACCCGGGCGCGAAGTCCATGCGAGCAAGATTGCTTCCAGGCGCATCGATCGACGGGTTTTGTCTCGGCGAGCGCATTCACTCAGGTGCCATGGGCGACATTTATCGCGTCAGCGGCACGCCGGTCGGATTTCCCGTGATCATGAAGGTGCCTCGCCTCGGCGACGAGCAATCCATTGAAGGGCTGCTTGCGTTCGAAACTGAGGTGATGATATTGCCCACATTGTCCGGAGCTCATTTCCCGCGCTTCGTGCGGGCCGGCGACGTCACCGAGAATCCGTACCTGGTGCTTGAATGGCTGGACGGCCGCAGCGTAGCCAGCATCCTCGAGAGCGGTCCCATCCCTCCCGCGGAGGCCGTGCGCGTCGGGGCGGGGATTGCTGACGCGCTGCAAAGTCTGCACCTGCAGGATACGATTCATTTCGACCTCAAGCCCGACAACGCGATTGTCAGGCCGGACGGCCGCGTATGCCTGATCGATTTCGGTCTCGCGCATCACGCCCGCTATCCGGATCTGCTGGCCGAGGAGCGACGCTTCACCGCGGGATCGACGCCGTACGTCTCGCCGGAACAGGTTCTGCGGTCACGCTCCGACCCGCGCAGTGACCTGTTCGCGCTCGGTGTGGTGCTCTACGAAATGACAACCGGAAAATTGCCGTTTGGAATCCCCGCGTCGATGGCGGGACTACGAGACCGGCTCTGGCTCGACCCAGTTCCACCTCGTGTTTGGACGGCCGGCATTCCGCCGTGGCTGCAGGAGATCATTTTGCGGTGCCTGGAGCCGATGCCAGCAAATCGCTACCAGTCGGCCGCACACGTCGCTTTCGACCTGCGCAATCCTTCCCAGGTAATGCTGACGGCTCGCGCCAACAAGTCGCGACAATCCGGTCTGTTTGCCCAGGCGGGGCGCTGGTGGCGCGCGCAGTCAGTGTCTCCGGTAATGCATCGACTGCCCCGCGCTCTGATCAAACGGGCGCCGGTAATTCTGGCCGCGGTGGACACGACACATCCCGATGATGAACGGCACCCCGCATTGCGGGGGGTCATTGCGCAACTTCTGACACTGAGCGCGGAGTTTCGGCTGATCTGTGTCTCAATCATTCGCGGCGGTCCGGGAGTAGAGTCGATCTCGGACAGTAATGGCATGGTGAGCGCACAAGTGGATCATATGGTGCGGTTACGCCACTGGGTCGAACCGCTGCAGTTGCCGGCACAGCGGTTATCACTGCACGTGCTGGAAGCAGCGAATCCGGCGGATGCGCTGGTGAACTTTGCGCGCCAGAATCATGTCGATCTGATCGTGGTCGGGGCACCCGGTCCGGAGCAGGAGGCGCTGGCCTGGTGGCGATCGGTCGCTTCCGGAGTCACGGCAAACGCGCACTGCAGCGTTCACGTAGTTCGCGTGCCGGAGGCCGCGCGGGCAACCCGCTGATGCGACTTGCCACGCGGGCCTGATTTTCCTGCCCCGTTCAAAAAAAAGCCCGCGCAAGGCGGGCTTTTTTCCCCTGCTGGAACGAACGTCAGCGCGTGCTGTCGGCCGCGGCCTCGTTGAAATTGATGTCGCGATCCTTGTTGTCTTTAAGGAACAAGGTGCCGATGACCAGCGTCATCAGCGCCACCACGATCGGGTACCAGAGCCCGTAATAAATGTCGCCGGTCGCCGCAACCATCGCCGTGGCGGTCAGCGGCAGCATGCCGCCAAACCAGCCGTTGCCGATGTGATACGGCAGCGACATCGAGGTATATCGAATCCGCACTGGAAACAACTCGACGAGGAACGCCGCAATTGGCCCGTACACCATGGTCACGTAGATCACCATGATGACGAGGATCAACTCGGCCATCACCCAGTTGATGCGGCTCTTGTCGGGCGCGGCCGCATAGCCGGCCGTCTTGAGCGCCGCCGCGATCACCTTCTGGTCCGGACCTTCGATCTTGACGGCGGTGTCGCCGCTGCCGATCGTAGTAACAACCCCCGAACCGGCCGCTCCATTGACTGACTTGAACGACAGGCCCAGCTTGGTCATGTAGTCCTTGGTCTTGTCGCAGTCCGAGAACTTGCTCCACGGGCCGACGAAGATGTGGAACTGGCAGGTGGCCGGATCGGCCGCGATCGAGATTGGGGTCTTTGCCGAAAATTCCTCGAGTCCCGGGTTGATATAGTGCGTGAGTCCCGCGAACAGCGGGAAGTACGTGACCGCAGCGATGAGGCAGCCGGCCAAGATGATCTTCAGCCGCCCGATCTTGTCGGAGAGCCAGCCGAAGAAAATGAAGAACGGTGTGCCGATCAGCAGCGACAATCCGATCAGCGAGTAGGTGCTGACGTAGTCGAGTTTGAGGAAGATCAGGATGAAGAACAGCGCGTAGAACTGCCCCGTGTACCAGACCACGCCCTGCCCGGCAGTGGCGCCAAGCAGCGCCAGCAGCACGTACTTGTTGTTCGGGTAGCGCAGGAAGCTGTCAGTGAGCGGCGATTTCGAGCCCTTGCCCTCCGACTTCATGCGCTGGAATACCGGCGACTCTTCGAGTTTCAACCGGATGTAGACCGAGAACGCGAGCAGGATGGCAGAGGCCCAGAACGGAATGCGCCAGCCCCAATCGGCAAATTCCTTGGCATCCATGTTGCTGCGGCATAGCCAGATGACCAGCAGCGCAAGGAACAGGCCCAGAGTAGCCGTGGTCTGGATCCAGCTTGTGTCGTAACCGCGGCGATGATTCGGCGCATGCTCCGCGACGTAAGTCGCCGCGCCGCCGTATTCGCCACCGAGTGCCAAGCCCTGCAGCAGCCGCAGGCTCACCATCAGGATCGGCGCTGCCCAGCCCAGGGTTTCATAGGTTGGCAGCAGGCCGACCGCGAAGGTCGATCCGCCCATGACCACGATGGTGATCAGGAAGGTGTATTTGCGTCCGACCAGGTCGCCGATGCGGCCGAACAGCAGCGCGCCGAAAGGCCGCACCAGAAAGCCGGCGGCATAGGCCGCAAAAGCCGAAAGCAATGCGGCGGTCTGGTTGCCCGGGGGGAAGAACAACGCGGCGAAGAACGGCGCCAGCACGGCGTACAGGTAGAAGTCGTACCATTCGAAAACGGTGCCGAGCGAAGACGCGAATATGACTCGCTTCTCCTCCGGTTTGAAATCGCTCGCGGGTGCGACGGCTGCGGCTACGCTCATTTAGTTCTCTCCTTTGGTATTCGGTGGCGGGCTCACATCGCCATCCGGACGCGGGGTAAAGTTTTTTTAAATGCTGGCGCGACAAATGTCGCGCCGTAACCTACGCGCGATTGACGATAGCGGTCGCCCGCCACGTTCAGCTATTAGGGATAACCCTTGCAGGCCGCGCCGGCATTGGGTTTGCGGGCGGTTTGGTAAGCATTCGGTAAGGATGGCCAGGTGAGGCCGCCATCCTTTCGCGGGTTGCGACTGAACCCGCTAATGCGCGGAGCGCCGGGGGTCGATTTCGAGCGCGAGCTGAACCAGCGCAGCAACCGAGTCGACTCCCATTTTTTGCATGACGCGTGAGCGGTGTGCTTCCACGGTTTTAATGCTGATACAAAGTTCGTCGGCAATCGTTTTATTCATTTTGCCCGCGACCACGAAGCGCATGATCTCGCGTTCGCGCGACGTCAACTTTTCGAGCCGCGCCGTCACCGTCATTTTGCGCGTCTGCTCGCGACGCTGTGCGGCGTCGAGCTTGAGCGCCTTTTCGATCAGGCCCAGGAAAGCGCGATCGTTAAACGGCTTCTCGATGAATTCCGCCGCGCCCTTCTTGACGGCGCTCACTGCCATCGGTAAGTCGCCATGCCCCGTGACAAAAACGATCGGCAAGGTCAGCTCGCGCCGTTTCAGCTCGTCCTGTAATTCGAGCCCGTTCATGCCCGGCATTCGTATGTCGAGCACGAGACAGCCTGCCTGGTCCGGCTCATAGGCGGTTAGAAAATTTTCCGCGGCGGCGTACGCGACTACCCGATGGCCGGCGGATTCAAGCAGCCAGCACAGCGAATCCCGAAACGCGTCGTCGTCATCAACGATAAAAACGGTGCCGTCAGCTTCGACGCTCATGCCGCCGCCGGAAGCGAAAAATAAAATGTGCTGCCGACGTCCGGGTTGCGTGTGGCCCATAGGCGCCCGTCATGAAATTCGGCGATCGAGCGGCAGATGGTCAGCCCCATGCCCATGCCATCGCGCTTGGTCGTAAAAAACGGTGTGAACAGGTTATCCACGAGCGCGGCAGGAATTCCGCAACCCGCGTCGCACACTTGAATCTCGATCATGGATTCTTTATCGCAACGCGACGCAATGGTCAGCTTGCGCGCCGCGGCCGGAGTGTCGCGCATGGCTTCGATCGCGTTGCGTGTAAGGTTCAGGATCGCCTGTTCGAGCATGACCCTGTCGCCAATTATCCGCGGGAGCGCGGGATCGAGCTGGAGGCTGAGCGCAACGCCATTTTTTTCTGCTTCGATTTCGATCATGTGCGCAATATCGCTGATTATGTCATTGATGCTGCACTCGGCGCGCTGCGGGTCCCGCCGGCGTACCATCTCGCGCACGCGCTGGATAATTTTACCGGCGCGCTCGGCCTGTGCGTTGCTTTTTTCCATGGCGTCCAGCAAATCCTGCGCGGTGTAGTCGCCCGATCGCAAACGGCGCACGCAACCCATGTTGTAGTTGGCAATCGCGGCGAGCGGCTGATTCAGTTCGTGCGCGAGCGTTGAAGCCATTTCGCCGACGCTGATCAGCCGCGCGGTGAGCTGCAGTTTTTCCTGCTGCTGGCGATTCAATTCCTGGGTCTGCTTTTGCAAGGTGATATCGGTCGCTACGTTCAGCCGGACTGCGCGCCCATCGATCCAGCGGATTGAGCGCGCATGTATCAGGTATGCGCGATCGCGCGCAATGTCCGCGAATTCGCCGGTGGCTGCGTCGCCGCCTGCCCTCTGTTTACCGTGGACGAACTCGTGCGCCGGCTGCGGCGTGAAGCGCGACTCGATCTGCGAGGCGCGGCTCAGCAGGTTGCCGGCGCCGAACATCGCGCGGCAGGTTTGATTCACATACAGAAGTTCGTCATTGGCCGCATCGATGACGTAGACAGCGGCATCGAGCCCCTCGAGCACGGTGACGAAGCGCTCATCGGCGTGGGCCAGAGCCACCCTCAACCGCGCCAGCAATAACACGAAGATCACCCACGTCACCAGCCGGATCAGTGCTTCCCACAGGTGATAAAACGGATGCGCGTAAGCGAAACCCATGAAATGCACCGAGATCAGCCAGCTCACCAGCGCAAACACCGATATCGAAATGCCGTAACCGCGGCCGAGCACCCAGGTGGCGGCGAATATGGGTACCAGGTAAAGAATGGCCAGGCTTAACTCGTAGCCGGTGGCGTAATCGCCCAAGGCGATCAGCGGCACCAGGGCGACGCACCCGATGATCCAGGTTAGACGGTGCGGATGGGGGAAACTGCGAAGCACGGTCAACTCGCCGTCTAAAAGTGAGGATGGCTTACCATAACGTGATCGCCTGTTTAAACGCGCAACGCCACTGTCCTGTCGGCCATTGCCACCCTAGAGTACACCGAGCCAGCCGCCCAATGCCGCCAATCGCGGTCGATAAAACCGACAGCAGTATAGTGCTTAAGGCAACGTATTCGGCCGCCGCGCCTTCTTTCACCTGCAGAACATGCTGCACGCCTGCATACTGCAAATACAGGCTGTAGAAGAAAGCGATGATCAGGACCGACAGCAGGTTGGGCTGGATCAACAGCAGACCGGCCAGCGCAACCGGCGTCGCGCTGTAGGCGGCCACTTGCAAAGCCCGCGCCCAGTCGCGTGCGCCGCCGAACAGCCGAGCGAGCGCAACCAGCGTCGCGGCGCACAGCACGACCCACAGCACGAAGCCCGCCGCGGCGAGCAAGCCGCGATAGGCAATCTGGCCGACACCGGAAATTTGAGCGCCGCGGCCGACATTGGTCTCGTTGCCGAACAGCCACAGACCGGTGCTCCAGCCGACGGCCGGAATCAGCGACAACAGTAAGACGTAGAGCATGACCGCCAGCGGACGCGCCGGCTCAGCGTGCACGCTGCGCCATTCCGCGTCGGGCGCTGCGACAATTCGCGCCGCACGCCGCCAAGATCCAGTTCATAGTTCAGCCATTTCAGTGCCCATAATGCCGCGGGTAAACGAGCCGCGCCAGCCGTGGCGCGCGTATTGAAATGCTATCCGCTGGCGTTCCAAACATTTGCCGCGTGCTCGCCGGCCACGCTCTGCAGGTCGCATAGCCGCCGGCGGCCGTCGCGCGCGGCGCGACGCGCGACGATCTGGAACAACTGTGCAGTCGCGTAAGCATCGGCCAGCGCGTTGTGGCGCGCCCCCGGCTCGATGCCGAAGCGCGCAAGCCAGCCATCGAGACCGCGGCGGCTGCGCGCGAAATCGGGATATGTAAGCGGCGCGAGCACCGCGATATCGACCCATTCGCCGGTGAAACGCAAGCCGAGGCGGGCTTTGATTGCGCGGCGCAAAAATGCCGCATCGAACGCGACGTGATAAGCGATCAACGCATCCTTGCCCACGAATTCCAGGAAGCGGACCAGCGCCTCGGCCGGCTCTTCGCCGTGCGCCTGCGCTTCTGCGCCGACGCCGTGGATTTCAATATTCGCGCGCGGGCTCGTCGAATCCTGGCGCAACACCGCTTCGAAGCTGGGCGCGACGACGATCACGTCGTTTTCGATCGCCACCGCGCCGATCGCAATCAGGTTGCAGCGCGCCGTGTCCAGCCCGCTGGTTTCCGTGTCGACGACCACCCAGCGGCGCGGCGCCATGGCGGGATCGGCGGCGGGCAACCGCTGCCACGCGGCAACGCGGGCCGCCAGCGCGGGCGGGAGCGCGCGCGGGCGGATGAAATAATCCAGCCAGCTCATGCCTGGTAGTCGAGGGCGAGCCGCTTTTGCACGCGGCGCGCGCTGCGCAGCGCTTCTTTCAGGATGCGGCGTTCGAGCGGATTGAGCCGGTCGGGATCGATGCGATTGGGCGACGCAGCAGCGTCTGACGCGTCGAATATGTCGTGCCGCAGCCGCAGAATCTGGATGAAGAAAAATGCGTCGAGCACGGCGCCGATTTCAGCCGGGTCGACGCCCGCCTGTCCGGCGAAGACGCGGATGCGCGCGGCGGTGCCGGTGGCCGCAATCGAATACTGCAGCGCGTATATGCGCGCCGCGTCGACGAACAACCGTGCACCCTGCGCTTTCAAATCCAGCGTGTTGGCATCGCGTCCGCTGCCCGACGTGACGAAGTCCTGAACCAATCCCAGCGGGGGCTGCGTTTGCAGCGCATTGACCGCCATCTGATGCAGAAAGCGGCGGTTCACCGACGCGGTCGCGAAGAGCCCATCGCGCAGCCGGTCGGCCAGCGCCGCGACACCCCACAGCGGCCTGAAGTCGAAAAAAATCGCCGCGTTGAGCAAAGCTTCCGGCGCCGAATTGCGGATCCAGTCGGAAAACGTCGCCTGCCATTCATCGCTGCTCAGGCACCAGCGCGGGTTGCCGGCCATGATGCCGCCCTTGCACAGCGGGAAGCCGCACTCGGCGAGCGCGCGATTCACTTCATCCGCGAACGGCAGCAGGCGCTCGCGCATAGCGGCCGCGGACTGGCCGGCGGGAAGGTCGAAAATGATGCCGTTGTCCTGATCGGTGCTGAAGGTCTGCTCGAGCCGCCCTTCGCTGCCGAGCGCGATCCAGCAGAACGCCACATCATCCAGCGCATGGCGCGCCAATGTCAGCTCGATCACGCGGCAGGTCACGCGGTCGTTCAATTCGGCGATGAACTGCGTAAGCGACTCGGCGCCTATACCCTGGGCCAGCAGGTTGCGCGCGAGCAGACGGATGCGTGCCGCCGCGCTTTGCACGTCGGCGATACTCATGGCTGCCGCGATGTCTGCGCTGATCCGGCGCAAGCTCAAGCGCTGCAGCGCGAATAGATCGCGCTCGGACACGACGCCACAGAACTTTGCGTCATTAAGCACGACCACGTGCCGGATACCGTGGCGCGCCATCAGCAGCGCAGCATCGCCTGCGCTGGCACTGGCGGGAAGCGCGAGCGGCGCAGCCGTCATGACCTGCTTGATCGGCGTGCGTAGATCGAGTCCTGCTGCGGCTACGCGCGCTACCGCGTCGCGCTCGGTGAAAATGCCCACCGGCACGCCGTCCGCGGTGGCGATCACCATGCTGCCGATTTTTTCGTCGCGCATGCGCGCGAGCACTTCGCCGGTCGACGCGTGCTCCGCGCAACTGACCGGGCTGCGCCGCAGCAAGTCCTCGAGCGCAGCCGACATGCCGTGCGCGTCGAGGGCGGCCTGGCCGGCGTGGTTGCGCACCTGGGTCTGTGCGCGCGCGAGCAATAGCGCGAGATGGCCGGTGGCAAATTCGAGCAGCGCGGGACTCGTGCGCAGCAATTCATGCACCCGCTCGGCGGGAACCGCGTAGCAAAAGACATCGCCGGCAGCGCGATAAATGCTCGTCGTCGCGCGTTTGCCGATCAGCGCGCTGAGCGGAAAACATTCGCCGGGTCCCAGCGCGAGATTCGGCGTGCCCGCGGCTCTGTTCTCATCCGACTGCTCGACGAGAACGCGCCCTTTGTTGACGATGTATAACGCGTCGGGTACGCCGGAGGCCGGTGAGACTATGGATTCGCCGCGCGCGAAATACGCGACCCGGCAGGCCGCGGCGAGCGCGGCGAGCGTAGCGTCTTCGACGTGATCGAACGGCGGATGGCTGCGCAGGAAGTCGACGACTGCTGCGGCGATCGCGCCCGCGGCGCTTGCGTGCTCATGATGGCGCGCGAACGGCGGTAATCAGGAGCCGTGCATGGATGCTACGCCGGACGCCGGGACTGGGGCTTAACCTGCGGCGACGGCGGCATAGTAGAGCCGCACCTTGAACACGATCAGGTACGGCTTCGATCACCAGCAGGAAAAAGAGCGTCAGAAAGCCGATGTGCTGGTCGACGATAAAGCGCGGCGCGATCCAGCGCGTGGCTTTCATGAGCGGTGAGGTCACCGTTTTGAGCATGGAATACACGATGTTGGTCTCACGGCGCGATCCCGCCAGGATGAAAAGCGCACCCTGACCGAGCAACGCCATCAAGGCGACTTCGTTGAGGCCTTTCAGGATCACCACGAACTCAAACATCGCTAACCACCGGCCGGTTTGTCCGCAGCCGCGTCGGCCGGCGGTGCGGTCTTTGTCGCATGGCTTAAGTGCAGCGCCATTTTCGGATCGAACCGGTTCAAGTGCGCGCTGACTTCCGCGAATTTGTCGGCGCGTTTCAGCGTGTGGTAGACCATGCCGAGCTCGTACCACGCGTGCGCGTTCATCGGCTGCAGCGTCGCTGCTTCCTGCAGCGCCTCCGCCGCTTCTTCGTGCCGGTTCAGCGATTCCAGCGCCAGGCCCAGCCCGTACCACGCGCGGTCGATCTTGGGATCGTGGCGCAACGCGTCCTTGAACGCCTTGATGGCCGGCTCGTAGTTTTTCTGCATGTGATAAACGTAACCGAGATCGAACAGCAGCACCGGATTGTCCGGCTCGCTGCGCAGCGCCTGCTGAAACTGCTCGATTGCGAGGTCGCGCCGGCCGACCTTCGCATACAAGAAGCCCAGTGAACTCGCCGCGCGTGCAAACGAAGGATCCAGCCGCAGCGCGGCTTGCAGATCGCTTATCGCGTCATCGTCGCGCTTAACCAGCGCAAGCAAGCGCGAACGCTGGTAATACAGCCATGGATTCAATTTCATGCCGCCGCATTCTAGCAAAGTGGCCTGTGCCTTAGAGCCCGTAACACAATGAAACGCGTGTGCGTTGCAGCCAGAATTGGTGAGGGCAAGGCGCCCGGTGAAGGCAATAGTCGTTCTATTGCCAAGACGAGCAACGCGGCGTCGCGTGGAGGGCGGAGCAGGTTCCAAGCGCCGTATGCTTGGATGCGACCCCGGAGCGCGACAAGAAGCGCACCAATCCACGCGATTCACGCACACCTTCGCGGTCGCATCCCCGCAAGCGGGGCCCCTGCTCCACGCTGCGGTGCGCCGCCGATTCTGGCTGCAACCCTTCGGGCTGGCACGAGTTTTGGCCCATGGCGTTGTCGAAAGTCCCTTGCTTAGAATGACTAAGCCGCGGACTTTCTTCTAGCCCTGAGCCAAAATCGTGACAGCGCATCGCGCGTTTCATTGTGTTACGGGCTCTTTAAGAACAAAGCCCGCCGGAGCGGGCTTTGTTGCATCCATCGATAGCGCTTCGGTTCAGGTCGCCTGAGTGTCGATGTCGCCGCGCAGGTGCGGGTAGCGCACGTGGTCGACCAGCTCCTGCACCTTCGCCGACGGCTCGGGAGTCAGCAGGCTCACCACGATAATCGTGATGATGCCGATCGGCACGCCGAAGACGCCCGCCGAAATCGGGTTCATGTTGAACCACTGATTGGCCGCCACGCCGCCGAAGAACGGGTAAGTCGTATACATGTAATACATGCACACCCCGAGCCCGGTCACCATGCCGACAATGGCACCCCACTTGTTGGCGCGCCGCCAGAAGACGCCGAGCACCAGGGCCGGGAAAAAGGCCGAGGCCGCCAGCGAGAACGCCGCGCCGACCAGGAACAGGATGTCGCCGGGTTTGAGCGAAGTGACGTAGGCGGCAGTCAATGCCACGACCACCAGCAGGGCTTTGGACACCGATACGCGACGGCTCGTCGAGGCGGTCGGATCGATCATCTTGTAGTAGAGATCGTGCGACAGCGCGTTGGCGATCGTCAGCAGCAGGCCGTCAGCGGTCGACAGTGCGGCAGCCAGACCGCCCGCGGCAACCAGACCAGAAACGACATACGGCAAGCCGGCTATTTCCGGCGTAGCGAGCACGATGATGTCGGTGCCGAGCACGATTTCAGCCAGCTGCACGATGCCGTCCTTGTTGACGTCGGTAATCGACAGCAGCGATGGATCGACCTTCGACCAGTTCGCCGCCCATGCAGGCAGGTCCGCGAACGTACTGCCGACCAGGAAGTGGTAGACGTCATATTTCGCCAGCACCGCCAGCGACGGCGCGGTGAAATACAGCAGGAAAATGAAGAACAGCGACCAGAACACCGACTGGCGCGCCTGTCGCACGCTGGGCGTCGTGTAGTAGCGCATCAGGATGTGCGGCAGCGCTGCGGTCCCGAACATCATGCAAAAGACGATGCCGAGGAAGTTGTTGCGCGCGATGTTCTGCGCCGCCTCGTCCTTGCCGGGGAACGGCGTGGCATGCGGTCGCGGTGGCGCCGCGCGGGCGGCGAGGCCCTTATCCTTGTTCCACTGTGCCTTGGCCGCATTTTCGTCCTTCGGATAGGCGGCGAGTGCGGCCTCGGTTGACGCCATTTCCGCCGGCGCCGCGCCGCGCGCCTTCAGGTCGGCAAGCTTCTTCTCGAGATCTCCCTTGTCGCGCGTGTAGGCGGCGGCAGGATCTTTGAGGTTTGCGTTTGCTGCGTCAGCGCGCGCCTTGAAAATGTTGCGCACCTCGATCTCTTTCGGATCGTTGGTCAGCACTTTCTCGCGTTCGGTCACCTTCTGCAGCACCTGCCCGTAGGCGAGCTGCGGCACCGGGTTGCCCGTGTATTTGACCGACAGCCAGACCACCGGCGTCAGGTAGGCGATGATCAGAATGATGTACTGCGCGACCTGGGTCCAGGTGACCGCGCGCATGCCGCCTAAGAACGAGCACACCAGAATGCCGCCGAGACCGACGAACACGCCGATGCCGAACTCGAGCCCGGTGAAGCGGCTGGTGATCAGTCCCACGCCGTAGATTTGCGCGACCACGTAGGTGAACGAACACAGGATCGCGGCAAAAATGCCGACGCTGCGGACGATGTTGCCGCCGTAACGCTCGCCGAGAAAATCCGGAATCGTGAACTGGCCGAACTTGCGCAGATACGGCGCGAGCAGAAATGCGACCAGGCAGTAACCGCCGGTCCAGCCCATGACGAACGAGAGCCCGTCGAAGCCCGCCAGGTACAGCGTGCCCGCCATCCCGATGAACGAAGCCGCGCTCATCCAGTCGGCGCCGGTTGCCATGCCGTTGAAGAATGCCGGCACGCGCCGGCCGGCGACATAATATTCGGCGGGATCGACCGTGCGGCTCATGATGCCGATGCCCGCGTAGAGGCCGATGGTGCCCGCGAGGAAGCAGTAACCGATCCACTGCCTCGACAAGCCCATCTGCTCGGCTATCGCGAGCAGGACGAGGAAGACGATGAAGCCGACGGTATAAAAGCTGTAGTACCGCTTGAGCTGGCTTTTGAATGCCTTATGGCCCATCACTGATTGCGCTCATTCGTCTTCTCCCTCGTCAACGCCGTATTCAATATCGAGTTTGTTCATGTAGTGCTGGTAGTACCAGATCAGCGCGACATACACGATCAGAGAACCCTGCGCGGACATGTAGAAGCCGAGCGGGAAGCCCAAGAAGGTATAAGCGTTCAACTCGCGCGCATACCAGCCTTCGACAAACGTGACGAGAAACCAGATGAACAGCAATACTGCGGTGACGAGCAGGTTCTTGTGCCAGTACTCGCGGTGCTTAGCGGTTAACTCCATGAAGCTCCTCCTTGAAGTTGACGGCGCAGCGATTGCTGCCGCCGAAACTGCAACGCATAACTTGATTTTTTTATATGCAGGATGATTATGAGGGAAAACCCTAATAAAAACCTGACAAGACGCTTACGGAGGGGGAACGATGCCGTGGACTTGCGAAGCGCGCATCGAGATTGGGTGGGCAACCCAATAAATCAATAAAAATCAATCAACTAGGCAGTTCTACCGCAGCCGGCGGTCGAGAAATTGCCTGACTTGTTTGACGAGCTCGCTTTCCCGGCCCGCAAAGTAATGATCGGCGCCCGGGACTTCGATCTGGGCTGAGCCTTTCAATGTGCGCAGGACCGCTTCGCGCGCGCCCGCTTTCCGCAGCACCGGCGGGAAATCGCGTTCGCCGTAGATGTCGAGTATCGGCAATCCCAGCTTGTCGGCATTCATGAACTCGCCGTTGCTGATGCCGATCGCCACCCACGCGTCCATGGTGCCGGGGGCGGCGTTCGCGAGAAAGTAATTACCCATGCGCGCACCCATGCTGTGCGCGACGATCGCGATCCGGCGATAGCCTTTGCCGCGCAGCAGCGCCGTGGCGGCGGCAAGTCTTTCCGCCGCATCCGGAAACAGCCCCGGGTACTCTTCGGTCAGCGCGTTGGCCGCGCGCACCGGCATCTGCACCGCCAGCGTGGTGTAGCCATTGTCGGCGAGTCCGCTGCGCAACGCCCCGATCAGCGCCCAATCCGGATGCACGCCCAGGCCATGCACGACAATGACCGCCGCCGGCGCGTTGGGCGCTTCGGTGTAGATCGCGAGAAATTTGTGGCCGCTTTTTTGCGTGAGGTATATCGCGTCGCCCACCACCAACCCCGGCGTGATCTCGTCCGCCCAGCGCTTTTCACGGGCGTAATCGGGCTGAGAAGCGGGCTGCGCCTGGAGCAGCGTCGAAACCAGCAGCAGCAAGAGCAAAGACAGTCGCACCGACTTTCCTCTCCGCAGATTCACTTGCTCAGCGTCCTTCGAACTGCGGTTTCGTTTTAGCGAGGAATGCCGCGACCCCGGTGCGATAGTCGGCGGTATCGAAGCACGCATAGCCCTCGTCCCACTCGGCCGCCGGGACGGACTGAGTGACGGTCAAACGGTCGATGAATTGCTTGTGCCAGCGCGCGACCAGCGGCGCGCCGGCGGCGATCCGCGCGGCGAGCGCATAAGCTTCGGCTTCGACGTCATCATCCGGCACGACGCGGTTGACGAGCCGCTTGTGCAGCGCTTCCGCTGCATCGAACACGCGCCCCTCGAGCAGGATCTCGAGCGTCACCGCGCGCCCGACCAGCGCCAGCACGCCCTGCAATTCACCATAGCCCATGGTCAGGCCGAGATTCTTGATCGGCACGCCGAAGCGGCTCGATACGCCGCAGATGCGCAGGTCGCACATCGCCGCGATTTCGAGCCCACCGCCGACGCACGCGCCTTTGATCAGCGCGACGACCGGATGCCGGCAGCGCGCGACCGCCTGCATCGTCGCGTGAATTATTTCGCCGTAGCTTTTGGCCTGCCGCGCATCGGCGCGCTCGCTCGCGAATTCGGCAATGTCTGCGCCGGCCGCGAATGCCTTGTCGCCGGCGCCGCGCAGCACGACGCAACGCAGCGTGTCGTCGGCCGAGAGTTCATGCATGGCCGCGCCGAGCGCGACCCACATCGGCTTGTTGAGGGCATTCAGCCGCGCGGGGTTGTTGAGAGCGACCGTCGCGATTTGACCGTCACGCGTGACGAGCACCGGCGCGATTGCGGGCTGCATAGCCAATGGTGGCCCTGGATCAGTCGAGCTTGATATTGCCGGCCTTGACGATGCGCGCGTATTTTTCGGTTTCGCTGCGGATGAACGCGGCGAATTCCTCGGGCGTGTTGCCGACGGTGTCGGCGCCGACGACGGCGATCTTTGTCCTTCACGTCGGGTTGGCGGATGCTTTCACGGTTTCGACGCTGAGCTTCTGCACGATGCTTCCTTGCCCATCGCCGCCGGCACGACCATGCCCCACCACGTGCTCATGTCGAAGCCGTGCACGCCGGCTTCCTCGACGGTCGGCATATCGGGCAGCAGCGAAAACCGCTTTGCCGAAGTGACGGCGAGCGCGCGCAGCCTGCCTTGAGCGCACGTAATTGATAACCGGCGGCACCGAGTCGAAATCCAGATGCACCTGGCCCGCGATGAGATCGACGATCGACTGGCCGCTGCCCTTGTACGGCACGTGCAGCATGTCGACCTTGGCCTGCAGCTTGAACAGTTCGCCGGCGAGATGCTGCACGGTGCCGGCGCCGGGGACGCGTATTGCAACTGGCCCGGCTCGCGCTTTGGCGAGCGCGATGAGTTCCTTGCACCGTTTTCGCCGGCACCGACGGGATGCACGACGAGCAGATTGGGGCCGATCGCGGACGAGCGAGACCGGCGCAAAGTCTTTCAGCGGGTCGTACGGCAGCTTGATGAGCGACGGCAGGATCGACATCGCCGCGATGTGCGCCATCATGATCGTATAGCCGTCGGGCGAGGCTTTCGCCACCAGCTCCGCCGCGAGCTGGCCGCTGGCGCCCGCCGCGGTTGTCGACGATCATCTGCTGGCCGAGCGCTTCGCCCAGTTTTTGCGCCACGATGCGGCCGACGATGTCGGTGCCGCCGCCGGGCGCGAACCCGATCAACATGCGGATGGGCTTGGTCGGATACGCCTGGGCGGATGCCGCGCCGGCGAAGCACAGCAAACAGGCCGTCAATGTCAGTTGCGAGCGTATCTTCAAGTTATCTCCTGCGGGTTGTCGAAACGAGCGCGCTTAGTCGAGCTGCACATTGGCCGCTTTGACGAGTTTCGTATATTTGGCGATTTCGGATTTGATGAAATTGTCGAACGATTCGGGCGTGCCGCCGCCGATTTCGGTGCCGACGTCGACCAGCCGTTTGCGCACGCCCGGATCCTGCAGCGCTTTGTTGATGTCGGCGCTCACTTTGTTGATGATGTCGCGCGGCACCCCGGCGGGCGCGACGACCCCATACCAATTGGTCATCTCGAAACCTTTGAGCCCGGTTTCGTCGAGCGTCGGAATATCGGGTAATTGCGACGCGCGTTTGGGCGTGGTGACGGCGAGCGCGCGCAGCCGGTTAGCTTTTGATATGGTCGATAACCGGCGGCATGGTGTCGAAGTTCATCAGCACCTGGCCGGCCACGAGGTCGACGATCGCCTGGCCGCTGCCTTTATAGGGTACGTGAATGATTTTGACGCCCGTCAGCGTCATGAACAATTCCAGCGCGAGGTGCTGGGTGCTGCCGGTGCCCGAGGACGCGCAAGTAAGCTCGCCCGGCCGCGATTTGGCGAGCGCGACGAGCTCTTTGACGGATCTGACCGGCAGCGACGGATGGACGGTCAGCACGTTGGGCACGTAGCCGACGTAGGTGACCGAAGCAAAATCTTTGATCGCATCGTACGGCAGTTTCTTGAAGATCGTCGGCGCAATCGCATTCGAATTGACGTGCCCCATCAGCAGCGTGTACCCGTCGGGCCCGGCTTTTCGAGACGAAATCGGCGGCGATCGTGCCGGTGGCGCCGGCGCGATTCTCGACGATCACCTGCTGGCCCCACCATTCCGACAGTTTCTGGCCGATCACGCGCGCGACGATGTCGGTGCCGCCGCCGGGCGCGAAGCCGACCAGCAGCCGTATGGGCTTGGTCGGATATTGCTGCGCAAAAGAGGTGCCTGCCGCCAAGCCGAGTGCGACTGTCGCAATTGCCCGAAGCTGCTTCATGGTTCTCTCCTCATTTAGGCCCCGCCTGTGCGGCGAGCCAGTTTTTATACGGCAACTCCGGCTTCGCGGGCTTTGCCGATTTCGTATTCGCGGCCGGCCAGCATGCCGTCCAGCGTGCCGAACGCGTTCATATAATGGCCTTTGAAGCCCTTGGCTTCGATGCGTTTGAACATATTGCCGAAATCGAGGTCGCCGGCGCCGGGTTGCAGATGTTCTTCCTTGCCCAGCCGGCGGCAATCGGCCAGCCGCACCTCGCCGACGCGCGAGAAGTCGATCGCGTCGATGAAACCGTCGACGCCATCGGGCACCAGGTGCGCGTGATTCGCGGTAAACGACATGCGAAAATTCGGCGACCGGATGCGGTCGAAGTAGTACATCCATTCGGCCACCGTGTGCGCGAGGTAATGCACTTCGGCGTCGGCCGGCTCGTTGTTGAGGTTCTCGAGGTAAAGCACCGCGCCTTTTTGTTCGGCGTAGTCGACCATGCGCTGCAGCCTGGCGCAGCCGGCCTGCATGCGCATGTCGATGTCGTCCGTGAAGTGATAGCCCGCGTGCACCACGATCCACTGCGCGCCGAGCTTGGCATAGATGTCGATATAGCTTTTGAGGTACGCATCGACGGCTTCGCTCACGTACGGCGAATATTCCGCGACGTTGACCGCCGACAGCGTGTGCAGCCCGAGGGTGATGCCGTGGGTGGCGGCGAGTTGCCGCACGCGCTCGGCGCGCTGGTCGTCGAATGCCGTCACCGCATTGGCGGCGGTATCGAGCTGGATATCGATGAACCGCACGGCGTGTTGCGCGGCCCACTCGATGCCCTCCTCGAGCCTGATGCGGCGTCCGAGATCGACGCCGATGCGCTCGCGCAAACCCAAACTTATCTCCTCGACGATGCGTCCCGATCAGCGGGCTGCAACTTTATCACAGCCGCAGCCGGTGTCCGGCGGCGTCCGCCTCACAGTTGCGGAATGCCGGCCGCGCGCACGACCTTGCCCCATTTTTCCGTTTCTGCGCGCACGTACGCGCCGAGTTCGGCGGGGGTATTGGTCCAGGGTTCGACGCCTTGCGCATCAAATTTCTGTTTCAGGTCTTCCGTCGCGAGCGCGGCGCGCGTGACCTGGTTGACTTTCGCGATGATCGCGGCCGGCGTGCCGGCCGGCATGAAGAGCGCATACCACGTGCTGTAATCGTAATCCGGCACGCCGGCTTCGATCAGCGTCGGCACGTCGGGTGTCGCGGGCGAACGCTTGGCGCTCGTGACGCCGAGCGCGCGCAGGCGGCCGCTTTTTACGTGCGGCAGCGCGGATGCAAAGGTCGAAATCATCACCTGCACCTGCCCGCCGATCAAGTCGGTGACCGCCGGCCCCGTGCCTTTATAAGGCACGTGCAGCATGTCGATCTTCAGCCGGTCTTTCAACATTTCGCCCGCCAGATGCGTGCCCGAACCGGCGCCGGCCGACGCATACGAAAGCTTGCCGGGATTGGCGCGCGCGTAGTCGGTGAATTCCCTGATCGACTTCGCGGCGATCGATGGATGAATCACGACGATATTGGGTTGGACCGCGACCATGGACACCGGCGCGAGATCCCTCACCGCGTTGTACGGCAGCGTTTTATACAGCCACGCATTGAACGCGAGGCTGATATTGCCGAGCAGCAGCGTGTAGCCGTCGGGCGGCGCTTTGCACACGATGTCGGTGCCGAGCGTGCTGCCGGCGCCGCCGCGATTGTCGACGACGACGGGCTGGCCGAGGCCCTCGTTCAGACGTTGCGCAATCAGCCGCGCGACGATGTCGGTGCCGCCGCCGGGTGCAAATGGCACAACAAAGCGGATCGGCTTGGTCGGGTAACTTTGCGCCGCAGCGCCCCATGCGCTACGAGCGTCAGCGCGGCAAGCACGCCGCTGATCGTTCGTCTCATCCCGGCTGGTGACCCGCGTTCGTGCGTCGCGCTCAGGCGACGCTCAGTTTCGCGGCCGGTTGTTTGCCGGCGGAAGTTTTGGTGGAAACGAGATAATCCATCGCCGCCGCGGTGCCGCCTTTCTTGTGCGGTACGCCTGCGACCGCCAATCCCATTTCGACGCCGGCGAGCGTACCCGCGAGCATCAGATCGTTGAAGTCGCCGAGATGGCCGATGCGGAACACTTTGCCCGCGAGCTTGCCGAGCCCGCTGCCGAGCGACATGTTGAAATTGTCGAGCACGATTTTGCGGTACTCCGCCTCATTGCGGCCTTCGGGCATCAGCACCGCGGTCAAAGCGCTCGAATATTCGGCCGGGTTCAGGCACAGGATTTCGAGTCCCCACGCGCGCACGGCGCGGCGCGTCGCTTCCGCGTGCCGGTCGTGGCGCTTGAACACGTTGTCGAGACCTTCTTCCTGCAGCATGGCGAGCGCTTCGCGCAGGCCGTACAGGAGGTTGGTCGCCGGCGTGTACGGAAAATAGCCGGTCTTGTTGGGCCCGAGCATGTCGTCCCAGCTCCAGAAGGATTTCGGCAGCGCGGATGTTTTCGTCGCCGCGAGCGCTTTGTCGCTGACCGCGTTGAACGACAATCCGGGCGGCAGCATCAGCCCTTTCTGCGAACCGGCGACGGTCACGTCAACGCCCCATTCGTCGTGGCGATAGTCGATCGACGCGAGCGATGAAATCGTGTCGACGAAATACAGTGCCGGGTGTTTCGCGCGATCGATCGCCTTGCGCACTTCACCGATGCGCGAAGTGACGCCGGTGGAAGTCTCGTTATGCACGACGCATACCGCCTTGATCGCATGCTTGGTATCGGCCGCCAGCCGCGCTTCGATCGCGGCGGGATCGGCGCCGTGGCGCCAGTCGCCGGCGATGAATTCGGGCACCAGGCCGAGCTTTTGCGCCATCGTGTGCCACAGCGTCGCGAAATGTCCGGTCTCGCACATCAATACACGGTCGCCGGCCGACAGCGTGTTGACGAGGGCGGCTTCCCACGCGCCGGTGCCGGATGCGGGAAAAATGATGACCGGCGATTTGGTTTTGAAGACCTGCTTCAAGCCGGCGAGCACTTCCTGCCCGATCTTCTGAAAGCCGGGCCCGCGATGATCGATCGTCGCGTTGTCGATCGCGCGCAGCACGCGGTCGGGCACATTGGTCGGACCCGGGATTTGCAGAAAATGGCGTCCGTTGATTCCTGTCATGGCGGCCTCGCAGGCGAAATGCGAAAAAAGAGCAATCACGGAGATTAGTTAAGTTGCAAGGGGGCGTCAACCCGCGAATAATTGCTTTCCGATGACCGCTGCACCGATCAAGCTGCACCCGCGCGCGAACGCCAGCCCGCTCGCGCGCCGGCTCAAACGCGAGACGCAGGGCGAAGTATTGTTCGACGCGTACTCGCGCGGGCGCTATTCCACCGATGCGTCGATCTATCAGATCGAGCCGGTCGGCGTGGTCATCCCGAAAACCGAAAGCGATGCGCAAATCGCGCTGCAAATCGCGCGCGAGGAAGGCGTCGCGGTGTTGCCGCGCGGCGGCGGCACCTCGCAATGCGGCCAGACCGTCGGCGCCGCGCTCGTGATCGACAGCAGCAAGCATTTGAACGAGATCCTCGCGTTCGACCGCCATGCGGCGACCGTGTGCGTGCAGCCCGGCGTCGTGCTCGATCAATTGAACGCCTGGTTAAAACCGCACGGGCTCTGGTATCCGGTCGACGTCTCGACCAGCGCGCAGGCGACGCTCGGCGGCATGGCCGGCAACAACAGCTGCGGCTCGCGCTCGATCCGCTACGGCAACATGGTGCACAACGTGCGCGCGATCGACGCGGTGCTCGCCGACGGCGCCGAATTCAACTTCGGCGACGTGCCGGAAGATCTGGCGCGCTGCGACGCGCCGCCGGGTTATCTCGAGCTCGTCAGGAAAATCCGCGCGATCGCCGCGCGCGAAGCGGAAGAAATCGAACACCGTTTTCCGAAAGTGCTGCGGCGCGTCGGCGGCTACAACCTCGACATGGTCAGCGGCGCCGGCCACAACATGGCGCATCTGCTCGTCGGCTCGGAAGGCACGCTCGCGTACTCGAAGCGCCTGCATCTGAACCTCTCGCCGCTGCCGAAGCATAAAACGCTCGGCATCTGTCACTTCCCGACGTTTTATCGCGCGATGGAGGCGCCCCAGCATATCGTCAAGCTGAATCCGACCGCCGTCGAGCTGGTCGATCGCACGATGATAGGGCTCGCGCGTTCGAATCCCGCGTTCAGGCCCATCGTCGAGCGCTGCGTGAACGGTGACCCCGACGCGATACTGCTGGTCGAATTCGCCGGCGACGACCAGAACGCGCAAATCGCCAAACTGAAACAGTTAGTCGAGCTGATGGGCGAGCTGGGGCTGCCGGGCGGCGTCGTGGAAATTACGGACGCGGCGCTGCAGCGCGATTTCTGGGAGGTGCGCAAGGCCGGGCTCAACATCATGATGTCGATGAAGGGCGACGGTAAACCGGTGTCGTTCATCGAAGACTGCGCGGTTCCGCTCGAGCATCTCGCCGAATACACCGATCGGCTGACGCGCGTATTCGAAAAGCACGGCACGCGCGGCACGTGGTACGCGCACGCGTCGGTCGGCTGCCTGCACGTGCGGCCTATCCTCAACATGCGCGAAGACGGCGCGCGCAAGATGCGCGCAATTGCCGAGGAAGCATCCGAACTCGTGCGCGAATACAAGGGCGCCTATTCCGGCGAGCACGGCGACGGGCTCGTGCGCTCGGAATGGATCGCGCCGATGTTCGGCCCGCGCATTACGCACGCGTTCGAGGAAATCAAGGACATCTTCGATCCGCGCGGCCTCATGAATCCCGGCAAGATCGTGCGTCCGTCGAAAATGGACGACCGCACGCTCTTTCGCTACAAGCCGGATTACTCCGCGCGCAAGCTCGACACGGTGCTCGATTGGTCGGAATGGGGCGGCTTCGATAAAGCGGTCGAGATGTGCAACAACAACGGGCATTGCCGCAAGTTCGACGCGGGCACGATGTGTCCGTCGTTTCGCGCGACCGGCGAAGAGCAGCACCTGACGCGCGGCCGCGCCAATACGCTGCGGCTGGCACTTTCGGGCCAGCTGCCGGCGCATCCCGGCGAGGACGCATTCGTATCGAGCGCGATGTACGAAACGATGGAGTTGTGCGTCTCGTGCAAGGGCTGCAAGCGCGAGTGCCCGACCGGCGTCGACATGGCGAAAATGAAAATCGAGTTTCTGCATCATTACCGCAAGCAGCACGCCTTGGGCTGGCGCGACCGGCTCTTCGCCTTTCTGCCGCGCTACGCGCCGTGGGCGGCGCGCCTCGCGTGGCTCGCGAATCTGCGCGATGCGGTGCCCGGTCTCGCGCTGCTGTCGGAAAAACTGCTGGGCTTCTCCGCGCGCCGCTCGCTGCCGCAGTGGCGGCGCGACACGTTCGCGCGCCGGCCGGGCGCGACGGTCGGCGGCGGCACCGTCAACGGCGAAGTAGTCCTGTTGATCGACACGTTCAACAATTATTTCGAGCCTGACAATGCGCGCGCGGCGCTGGCCGTGCTGCGTGCCGCCGGTTACGTCGTGCATCTGCCGCGCGCGTCCGACTCCGCGCGGCCATTGTGCTGCGGACGCACGTTTCTCGCGGCGGGCCTGGTCGACGAAGCGCGCGCGGAAGCGCAACGCATGCTCGCGGCGTTAAAACCCTTCATAGAGCGCGGCGTGCCGGTGGTGGGGCTCGAGCCGTCGTGCCTGCTCGGCCTGCGCGACGAATTTCTTTCGATGCTGCCCGGCCCGGACACTGCGGCGCTGGCGCTCAACGCGCTGCTGTTCGAGGAATTTATCGCGCGCGAGGCGGACGCGGGCCGGCTCAAGCTGAAGTTCAAAGCCCTGCCGCACAAAAAAGCGCTGCTGCACGGGCATTGCCACCAGAAAGCGTTCGACGTGATGCCCGCGGTGCAAAAGGCGCTGAAACTGGTGCCCGGGCTCGAGGTGGAGCTCGTCGAATCGAGTTGCTGCGGCATGGCGGGCAGCTTCGGCTACGAGGCCGCGCACTACGACGTGTCGATGAAAATGGGCGAGGCGAGCCTGCTGCCGAAAGTGCGCGCGGCCGCCGCCGAAACGCTGATCGTCGCCGACGGCACGAGCTGCCGCCACCAGATTCACGATGGCGCGCAGCGCGATGCGCTGCACGTCGCGCGCGTGCTGCAGGCGGCGCTGGCGTGAAACGCGCGGGAAAGGCGAGAGGCGATAGGCGAGAGGAAAAAAATGCGCCGCCTATCGCCTGTCGCTTGTCGCCTCTCCCGTGATCTTGACCGCCGTCCTTGACAGGATATCGTCCACCCCATAGCCTGCGCAGACTCCAAAAAACGGACACCGCGCCGATGAGCGCCGTTGTGCAACCCGCCCGAGGACCCGCCGCGAATGCCGGCGCCGCCAGTGCCTGGCTGCTGGAGGTCGAGGACTTGCACGTGCACTTCGTGACCTCGCGCGGCGTCGTGCGCGCGGTCGAAGGCATTTCCTACCAGGTCAAGGCCGGCGAAGTGGTGGCTCTCGTCGGCGAATCCGGATGCGGCAAGTCGGTCTCGTCGCTCGCGATCATGCGCCTGCTGGCGAAACCGGCCGGCCGCATCGTCGGCGGGCGCGTGCTGTTTCAGGGGCGCGATCTCTTGCAGCTCTCCGAAGAGCAGATGCGCGAAATTCGCGGCCGCGACATCGCGATGATTTTCCAGGAACCGATGACGTCGCTGAACCCGGTGCTGACGATCGGGTTTCAGATCATGGAGCCGCTGCAGATACACCTGGGCATGGACGAGGCCGCGGCGCGCGCCCGCGCGCTCGAGCTCCTGAAGCTGGTCGGCATCCCCGATCCGGAGCGCCGGCTCGACCAGTATCCGCACCAGTTTTCCGGCGGCATGCGCCAGCGCGTGATGATCGCGATCGGCTTGTCGTGCAATCCGAAACTGCTGATCGCCGACGAGCCCACGACCGCGCTCGACGTGACGATCCAGGCGCAGATCCTGAAGCTGATGAAAGACCTCTCGCGCGAGCTCGGCATCGCGCTGGTCATCATCACGCACAATCTTGGGCGTGGTCGCGCGTTACGCCGACCGCGTCAACGTGATGTATTCGGCGCGCATCGCCGAGCAGGGCGCGGCGCGCGAGATTTTTGCGCGGCCGCTGCATCCGTACACCGCCGGCCTGCTGCGCTCGGTGCCGCGGCTCGACCAGCCGCGCGGGCGCAAGCTCGAAACCATCGACGGCATGCCGCCGAACCTGCTCGATCCGCCGATCGGCTGCCGTTTCGCGCCGCGCTGTCCCGCGCAACTGCCCGTCTGCACGGCCGCCCCGCCGCCGCTGCTCGAAGTCGAAACCGCGCACTGGACTGCATGCGTGCGCGGCGCGGAAATGGCGCAGGTTGGACCGGTCGGCCTCGGCCTGCAAAGCGCGAATCCGCAGCCGCCCGCAGCGAAAAGCATCGATGCCGCGACGCCGCTGCTGCACGTGCACGATTTGCGCACGTATTTTGACGTGTCGACCGGCATGCAATTGCTCAAGCCCGCGCGGTCCGTGGTGCGCGCCGTCGATGGCTTGTCGTTTGCAATCCAGCGCGGCGAAACCGTCGGCCTGGTCGGCGAATCGGGCTGCGGCAAGACCACCGTCGGGCGCACGCTGCTGCGGCTCGAAAATCCGACGGCGGGTCGCATCGTTTACGACGGCGCGGACGTGACCCACGCCCAGGGCGATCAGTTGAAGCAGTACCGCCGGCAGGTGCAGGTGATATTCCAGGACCCGTACAGCTCGCTCAACCCGCGCATGACCATCGGGCAGATCATCGCCGAGCCGATGCTGGTATACGGGCTGGAGCCCGACCGCCGCGCGGCCGCCGCCAAGGTCGCGCAGCTGCTTACGCAGGTCGGCCTCTACGATTACATGGCCGAACGCTATCCGCACGAGTTGTCGGGCGGCCAGCGCCAGCGCGTCGGCATCGCGCGCGCGCTCGCGATGCAGCCGAGCCTCATCGTGTGCGACGAGCCGGTGTCGGCGCTCGACGTGTCGATCCAGGCGCAGATCATGAACCTGCTCGAAGAACTCCAGCGCGAGTTCAAGCTCACGTATTTGTTCATCGCCCACGATCTTGCGGTGGTGCGCCACATTTCCGATCGCGTGATCGTGATGTATCTCGGCAAGGTGATGGAAATCGCCGACCGCGACGCGCTTTACAGCGAACCGCTGCATCCCTACACTAAGGCGCTGCTCGACGCGGTGCCGATTCCCGATCCCGCGCTCGAGGCCAGCCGCGCCTATCACGTGTTGAGCGGTGAAGTGCCGAGCCCGCTGAATCCGCCGCGCGGCTGCGTCTTTCACACACGCTGCCCGCTGGCCAGCGAGGAATGCAAAGCGGCGGTGCCTGAATTGCGCGAAGTGAGGCCCGCTCATTTCGCCGCCTGCATCAAAATTTAGAATCGACGTTCCAATAAGCTGGAGGAGAAAGAAATGAAGATGATGCGTAGTCTGGCGGGGTGCGCCGTGGGCTTGCTCGCGTTCGCCTGTTTCGCCGCGGAAACGCCGGTCGCCGGCGGCCTGCTCAAATTCGCCGTGGGCGCCGAGCCGCCCAACTACGATTGCCACGCGCAGTCCTCGTTCGCGTTCATCCATCCGGTGCGCCCGCATTATTCGACGCTGCTCAAGTTCGACACCGCGCAATATCCGAAGATCGTGGGCGACGTCGCGGATTCGTGGACCGTGGCCAAGGACGGGCTGACCTACACGTTCAAGCTCAAAAAGGGCGTCAAGTTTCACGACGGATCGACGTTGTCGTCCGAAGACATCAAGGCGACCTACGACCGCATCCGCAAGCCGCCGAAGGGCGTGCTGTCCTTGCGGGAAGAGGGCTACGCCGACATCACGACGATCGACACGCCCGATCCGCTGACCGTCGTCTTCAAGTTGAAGAAGCCGAATGCGTCGATGCTGTCGAACTTTGCGAGCCCGTGGGACTGCATTTACAGCGCGGCCAAGCTGAAAACCGATCCGCGCTGGCCCGAGCGCAACGTGATGGGCACCGGCCCGTTCACGTTTGTCGAGCATGTCGCCGGTTCGCACTGGAGCGGGCGCCGTTTCGACGGCTATTTCGAGAAAGGCAAACCCTATCTGAATGGCTTTCTGGCCTTGTTCATCGCCGGCGCGCCGATGGTCAACGCGCTCGCGGCCGGAGAAATCATGGCCGAATTCCGCGGCCATTCGCCGGCCGACCGCGACCGCCTGGTCAAGGCGCTGGGCGACAAAGCCGTGGTCCAGGAATCGCCGTGGGTGTGCAGCCTGGTCGTGACGTTCAACACCAAGAAAAAGCCGTTCGACGACGCGCGCGTGCGCAAGGCGCTGTCGCTCGGCATCGATCGCTGGGGCGGCGCGCAGGCGCTGCAGAAAATCGCGCTCGTGCGCCACGTCGGCGGGCTGCTGCGGCCCGGCTATGAACTCGCGACGCCCGAGGCCGACCTGCTGAAGCTGCCCGGGTTCTCGAAAGACATCAACGCGTCGCGCGCCGAAGCGAAAAAGCTGCTCGCCGATGCCGGGCAGTCGAATCTCACGTTCACGCTGACGAATCGCAACGTGGCGATGCCGTACACGCCGGTCGGCGTGTTCCTGATCGACCAGTGGCGCCAGCTCGGCATCAACGTCAAGCACGAGCAGCTCGAGACCAAGCTCTATCTCGCCGCCCAGCAAAAAGACAATGCGACGTTCGATGCGGCGCTCGACTTCAACTGCGATTACATGGACGAGCCGAACCTGCAGCTGCAGAAATTCCTGTCGCACGACAAGTCGGCGATCAACTACGCGGGGCAGACCGACCGCGTGCTCGACGAGCTCTACGACAAGCAATCGGGCGAGCTCGACAAGAAGAAACGCATGGCGCTGCTGCGCGATTTCGAGAAACGCGCACTCGAGCAGGCGTACACGATTCCGACCATCTGGTGGCACCGCATCATCGTGCTCAACCAGAAATTGAAGGGCTGGCACATCACGCCCTCGCATTACGTCGGGCCAGGACCTCGCCGACGTGTGGCTGCAGCAATAAGAAAAGGCAGGATTAAGGAGCGAGGATTGAGGATCGAGCAAGCGGTTTTAATTCCTCAATCCTCAATCCGCGATCCTCGATCCTAAAACAATGCTCCGCTACCTGATCCATCGCGCGCTGCTGATGATCCCGACGCTGCTCGGCGTCGCGATCCTCGTCTTTTTCATGCTGCGCCTGATGCCGGGCGACCCGGTGCAGATGATGCTGGACGGCGCCAACGTGTCGAAGGAGGTCGTCGACGCGGAGCGCGCGCGCCTCGGGCTCGATCAGCCCATCTATCTGCAGTTCATCAAGTGGCTCGGCAGCGCGCTCACCGGAGATTTCGGCTATTCGATCTGGACCGGCAAGCCGGTGCTCCACGAAATCGCGATCCGGCTCGAGCTGTCGCTGGAAGTCGCGGTGCTTGCGACCATCCTCGCGGTCGCGCTGGCGCTGCCGCTCGGCACGCTGTCGGCGATATTCAAGGACACCTGGATCGACCATACCATCCGCGTGTTCTCGATCGCGGGTCTCGCGGTGCCGTCGTTCTGGCTGGGCATGATCATCATCCTCGGCCTCTTAACGATGTTTTCGTGGATCCCGCCGCTCACGTTCACGCCCTTCATGCAGGACCCGAAGGCCAACCTGCTGCAGTTGATCTGGCCCGCGCTCGCGGTCGGCTACCGCTATTCGGCGGTGTCGACGCGCATGATGCGATCAAGCATCCTCGAGGTGCTGCAGGAAGACTACATACGCACCGCGCGCGCCAAAGGCGTGTACGAGCGGCTCGTGATTTCGCGCCACGCGCTGCGCAACGCGCTGCTGCCGGTGATAACCGTGATCGGGCTCGAGTTCGCGTTTCTGATCGGCGGCCTGGTGGTAACTGAGCAGGTCTTCAACCTGAACGGCATCGGCAAGCTCTTCGTGCAGGCGATCGCGCGCGGCGACTACACCCTGCTGCAGGCGCTCGTGCTGCTGGTATCGGTCGTGTTCGTGCTCGTGAATTTCGTGATCGACATGCTCTACGCGGTGTTCGACCCGCGCATCCGTTACCGCTGATATCGACGATGTCCACCCTCGCTCCCGCGCTCACCTACGCCCTGCCGGCACGCCGCCATCCGGTTCTGCAGTTCATCCTGCACCAGCCGCTCGGCGCCGGCGGCCTCGTTTTCATCGTGATCATGGCGCTCGCCGCGATTTTCGCGCCGTGGGTCACGCCGTACGACCCGCTCACCGTCGACTACGGCAGCATGCTCGCGGCGCCGTCGTGGCAGCACTGGATGGGAACCGATTCATTCGGCCGCGACATGCTGACGCGCGTGATTTACGGCGCGCGCACCGCGCTGGCCGTCGGCTTTCTCGCCTCTTTCGTCGGCTCCACCGCCGGCGCGATCATCGGCGTCGTGTCCGCGTATTTCGGCGGCAAAATCGACATGATCATCCAGGGTTTCATGGATATTCTGCTGTCGTTTCCGATCATCGTGCTCGCGCTGACCGTGGTGGCGATGCTGGGCCAGAACATCGTGTTCGGCGTCGACATCAACCTCATCATCGCGATCAGCATACCGATGGTGCCGCGCGTCGGCCGCGTGGTGCGCGCGTCCGCGCTCGCGATCCGCGAGCTGCCGTACATCGACGCCGCGCGCGCGGCCGGCTTTACCAACACGCGCATCATCTTCCGCCACATGGTGCCGAACGTCGTCGCGCCGTATTTGATCATGCTGACAGCGTACGTCGCACAAGCGATCCTCTCCGAAGCGTCGCTGTCGTTTCTGGGTCTCGGCGTTACCGAGCCCACCGCGTCGTGGGGCCTGATGCTGTCGGGCGCCGCCGCCGACTTCTACCAGCAGGCGCCGTGGATGATCATTTTCCCGGGACTCGCGATCAGCCTCGCGGTGTTTGCGTTCAACCTCTTCGGCGACAGCCTGCGCGACTGGCTCGACCCGAAAATCAAGATTTAAGCCCCGTGGCCGGATTCGACGCCATCCGCGGCGGCATCAAGCTGCTCATGTTCGACCAGTACGGCACGGTCGTGGACATGCAGGGCGGGCTCATTGAAGTGGCGACGCCGTACCTGAAGGGCAAAGGCTGGAGCGGGCGGCCCGACGCATTCGTCACCTGGTGGCGGCGCACGCATTTCGAGAATTCGATGATCGATGCGCTGCTCCATCGCGAGCACATCCCGTACCGGCGCATCGGCGAGATCTCCGTCGACACCACGCTCGAACGCGCGGGTATCCCGCACACCGATGCAGAGGTCAGCTGGCTGGTCGCGCAAATCGAGAAACTGCGGCCATTTCCGGACGTGCCCGCCGCGATGGCCTTGTTGCACAAGCGCTACCAGCTCGCGGTGCTGTCGAACGGCGACCCGGACATGCTGGAAGCCGCGCGGCCGTACCACGGCATTGCGTTCGACCACATTATTTCGGTCGCGACCGCCGGCTCGTTCAAGCCGCATGCCGCCACCTACACGAAAGCCGCCGAAATCACCGGCTTTGCGCTCGACGAGATTTTGTTTGTCGCCAACCACGCGTTCGATTGCATCGGCGCGAAAGCGGCGGGCATGCGCACGGCGTTTGTCGACCGGCGCAAACGGCCGTTCGGCAAATGGCCGTATCAGCCGGACCTGATCGTCAGCGACTTCAAGGAACTCACGGCGCAACTTGCACCGTAACGCCGGTCGCTAGACTTTCTGCTGGTATTTGCGCACGCGCGCTTCGTCGACTTCGACGCCGAGCCCCGCGCCGTCGGGAACCGTCGCGTGGCCGTCAGCAAACGACAGCGGGATGCGCACGACGTCCTCGGCCAGATACTGGCTCGTCAGGCTGACGCCCCAATCGAGCTTTGGAATCGCCGCGGCGAGCTGCAATACCGCGGCAGTGCCTATGCTCGACTCGGCGACTTTGCACGCGAGGTTGACTTTCATGCCGAGCGAATCGCATAGCACCGCTGCCTGGTAGACGGGCCGCAACCCGCCGAGCTTGATGGCTTTCAGGCTGCCGCCGGACGCCGCGTGCATTTCGTGATGGCGCGCGATGTCGGCGAGGCTGTGCGCGCCTTCGTCGAAGCCGATCGGCACGCGGGTCGCCGCGGCGACCTTGGCCATGCCGGGTAGATCGGTGCCGCGCACCGGCTGCTCCAGAAAATCCAGCGCCGTATCGGCGGCCATTTGCACGTAAGTGAGCGCCTGCTCCACCGTCCAGCCTTGATTGGCGTCGGCCGAGACCAAGTGGCCGGAGCCCACCGCAGCACAGATCCGGCGAGTGCGCTCGGCATCCGCGCCGGGTTCCGCAATCCCGACTTTGATCTTATAGGCGACGTAGCCGGCGTCGCGCTTGCGGCCTGCTTCCGCCACATCCGCGTCGGCGTCACCCGTCCCGAGCATCCACAGCGCCGGCACCCGCTCGCGCAGTTTTCGCCCGAGCAATGCATAGACCGGTTTGCCCAGCACACGGCCGAGCGCGTCGTGCCAGGCCATTTCAATCGCGGCCTTGGCGGCGTGGTTGCCGTACATTGCGCCGTCCATGATCGAGCTGGCCGCCTCGATGCCGGCCAGCGGGCAGCTCGCGAGCACGGGCGCCATGTAACGCACGGCGATGGTCATGCTTTCCATGGTTTCGCCGGTCATGGTCGGCGCCGAGGCGGCTTCACCCCAGCCGACGTGGCCGGTATCGGTTTCCATCCTGACGAGCACGTTGTCGGCGTTCTCGATCAGCACGCCGGCCATTTTCATCGCTTGCGCCATCGGCAGGCGCACCGCGATCGCCTCGATGCGCTTGATCCGCGCATGCGCAGCGGCCAGCGCCGGACGGGACGAGGTGGCGGTTGTCGTCATCGCGCAGGTCCGTCAGCTGTCCGTTGCAGGCGGGATTACTTGTGCTCGTCGAGCCGTCCGATCGCCTTGACGGCGCCGGCGAGACGCTTGTAATCCGCGTCGAAAAACTTCCGGAATTCCGGCGTGTCGCGATAGTCGATCACGACGGATGCTTTGGCCATCGCATCCTGAAACAGCGGATCGGCGACCGCTTTGCGGACGACGTCGCGCAATTTCGTCATCGTGGCATCGGGCACGCCCGCGGCGGTGAAAAGACCCACCCATAGATAAGCTTCGACGTCATAACTAAGTTCTTTCATCGTCGGCACGTCCGGGAAGGCTGACGAGCGTTTCACGTCCGTCAACCCGAGCGGCCGCAGCTTGCCCGACTTGATGTGCGGAGCAACCGCCGCGAGGCCGCCGTCGTGCATGTCCACGTGCCCGCCGAGCAGTTGGATGACCGCCGGGCCGCCGCCGGTCGTCGGCACGTGACGCATCTTGATGCCGGCTGCATCGAGAAACATTGCCGCCGGCACGTGCGTGATGCCGTACGGGCCGGACGACGAGAACGACATGCCGCCCTGCTTCGCCTTTGCCGCCGCGACGAGTTCCGGAATCGTTTTGATCGGATTTTCGGTTTGCACGCAGAACGCGAGCGGATCGGCGGAGAGCAGCGCTATGGGCACGATCTGCTCGAGCTTGTAGGGCGACTGTATGCCGAACAGCTTGTCTTTTTCGGTGGCGAGATAAAGATTCGGCGTCGTAACGAGTATGTTGTAGCCATCGGGCGGCTGGTTCGCGACGAACGCGGTGCCCGCCGCGGCCGTGGCACCCGGTTTGTTCAACACCGGTGCGGGCTGCTTGTAGAGCTTTTCGATTACCGCGCCGAGCGGCTGCGCGTGGATCTGGTTCATGCCGCCCGGCGGATTCGGCACGATGAGATTGATCGCGCGCGCGGGGAAGTCCTGAGCGTGACCGACGGCAGCGACGAGGGCGAGGGCGGCGGCGGAGCAATGCACGGAACATGTTTTTTCTCCTCGGTAACGCGGGGCCGGCGTGTGATGTGAAGGCGACGCTCAAGGCCGAGCGCGCACCGTAACTCCCAAGGTGTTGCCATGTCAACCGGCGCGGCCTCATCCGGTTGGCAAGCCGCGCGTACTCCGTTAGCCTTACGCTCCGCGCGAATTTACCTATTCAGGACGACCATGTTCAACCCGTTTCAGCCTTTGCAGATGATCAAGACCGAAGTTTTCATGACGATGCCGGCGAAATTCCGCAAGAAGTCGCGCTCCGCGTGGTCGGATCCCAATCGCCAGGGCGCCGAAGTCGAATGTTTTCTCGAGGGTCCGTCGTTCGATCGCGAAGGCAACCTGTGGTTCGTCGACATTCCGTTCGGCCGCATTTTCCGCATCACGCCGAAAAAAGACTGGGAACTCGTCACGCAATACGACGGCTGGCCGAACGGGCTCAAGATCCACAAGGACGGGCGCATTTTCATCTGCGACTACAAGGAAGGCCTGCTCGTGCTGGATCCGAAAACCGGCAAGCTCGAAACCGTGTTGCGCACCGCGTTCAGCGAAGGGTTCAAGGGCTTGAACGATTTGCACTTCGCGGCCAACGGCGATTTGTACTTCACCGACCAGGGCCAGACCGGCATTGCCGATCCGACCGGCCGGGTCTACCGGCTCGACACCAAAGGCCGGCTCGACCGCCTGTGCGACAACGTGCCGAGCCCGAACGGCATTACGCTGTCGACGACCGACAAGCACGTGTACGTCGGCGTCACGCGCTCGCAGCAGATCTGGCGCCTGCCGCTGATGGCCGACGGCACGATTTCGAAAACGGGCGTCGCGGTGCAGTTGTCGGGCGGCGTCGGCGGTCCCGACGGCGTCGAGATGGACTCCGAAAACGGCCTGCTCGTCTGCCAGCTCGGCGTCGGCGTCTGGCGCTTCGACAGCAACATGCTGCCGACTCATCTGATTTACTCGGAAGACCACAAGCACCATCACCTCGCGAACATCGCGTGCGGCGGCCCCGATAACAAGACGCTGTACATCACCGAATCGCTGTCGGGCGACATCCTCATGGCGCAGCTGCCGGTTGCCGGCAAGAAACTTTTCGCCCATCAATAGCCGCGGCCCGCGTTAACGGTATGCAATCCGCCGCGTTCCGCACCGGCGTGCGCGAATCGTTCGGCGTGCCGGGCGGCGTGCTCGCCGCGAGTTACATCGGCTTTGGCGCGCTGGCGTTTGCGAGCGGCATTCCGGTGTGGATCGTCATCGTGTCGACGATCACCATCTGGGCGCTGCCGGGGCAACTCGTGATGGTCGACATGTGGCAGATCGGCGCGCCGATGATCGCCATAGTCCTCGCGGTGATGCTGACCAACGCGCGCTTTCTGCCGATGACCGTTACCGTGATGCCGGTAATCCGCGATCGCAGCCATCCCGAATGGATTTATTACGTCGCGGCGCAGTGCGTGGCCATGAGCTCGTGGATCATCTGCATGCGCCGCAGTCCCGAACTGCCGGCACGCGAGCGCGTGGCGTTTCTGGGCGGGCTGGCGGCCGGCTTCATCGCGATCGGCGTGGTTGCCGCCGTCGTTGGCTATTACATTGCGGAATCGATTCCGCCGGTCATGCAGATCGGCATGGTCTTTCTGGCCCCGGTTTACTTCGTCATTTTCCTGATCGTCGAAGTGCGCACCCGGATGGTGGCGATCGCGCTCGCGTGCGGCGGCGTCGCGGGCCCGCTCTTCTATCTGCTCACGCCACAGTGGAGCGTGCTGCTGGCGGGCTTTATCGGCGGCACGCTGGCTTTCGCGATTCACCGGACCGCCGGACGCTCGCGTGCCTGACGTCTGGCTCCTCTTGCTGCTGTGCGCGCTCGGCACATACGCATGGCGCGGCCTGGGCGTGCTGCTGTCCGGACGCATCTCGGTCCATGGTGCCTGGTTCACGTGGGTAACCTGCGTGACCTACGCGATGATCGCGGGCCTGGTGATGCGCATCATCGTTATGCCGAGCGGCTTGCTCGCGACGAGTCTCACCTGGCATCGCCTGCTCGCGTGTCTGCTCGGGCTGGCCGCATATTACGTGTGCCGGCGCAATCTGCTCGTCGCGGTGGCCGTCGGCGCCGGCTCGTTGATAGTGCTCAATTACCTGCGGTAGCCGTTGCGCGGCCTGAAACCCTACAATACGTCTTTCGGAAAATCTCCTTGGCATCGATAGACGTCACGCGCGACGGCGATATCGCCACCGTTGCGCTCAACAATCCGGGCAAGCTCAACGCGCTGACCATCGCGATGTGGCGCGAGCTCGCGCGCGTGATGCATGAGCTTTCGGCGGACGACGCACTGCGCTGCATCGTGCTTCGCGGCGCCGGCGCCGAGGCCTTCGCGGCCGGCGCCGACCTCGAGGAATTCATCACCGAGCGCGCGACGCTCGCGCAGGCGAAAACCTATCATCACGACTATGTGCACGGGGTGCTGAAGGCGGTGGGCGAATGCCGCCATCCGACGGTGGCGTTGATCCAGGGCGCGTGCGTGGGCGGCGGACTTGAAATCGCGTGCAATTGCGATTTGCGCATTGCCGGCGAGTCGGGACGATTCGGCGTGCCGATCAACCGGCTGGGCTTCGCGATTGCGTACTCCGAACTCGCCGGCCTGCTGGCACTCGCCGGGCACGCGGTCGCGGCGGAGATCCTGCTCGAGGGCCGCGTGTGGAAGGCGGACGAAGCGTATGCGAAAGGGTTGCTCACGCGCGTCGTGCCCGATGCGGCCGTCGAGCGCGAAGCGTATGCCACGGCGCGGCGCATCGCCGACGGCGCACCGCTCGTCGCGCGCTGGCACAAAGAGTTCATCCGCCGCCTCACGCAGAGCGCGCCGCCGCTGACGGCGGCCGAGATCGACGCGAATTTCGACTATCTGCAGACCGACGATTATCGTCAGGGCATAGCCGCATTCATCGCCAAGCAAAAGCCCGCGTTCAAGGGCAAATAAAACAAGGACCAGGACCATGTCAGGACCGTTATCCCATATCAAAGTGCTCGATCTCTCGCGCGTGCTCGCTGCCCCCTGGGCCGCGCAGAATCTCGCCGACCTCGGCGCCGAAGTGATCAAGGTCGAGCGACCATTGAAGGGCGATGACTCGCGCGCTTACGCGCCGCCGTACCTGAAGGACGCGCAAGGTAAAGAGACGCGCGAGTCCGCGTATTTCTGCGCGGCGAACCGCGGCAAGAAGTCGATCACGGTCAATATCTCGAAGCCGGAAGGCCAGCAGCTCGTGCGCGAGCTCGCGAAACAGTGCGATGTGCTGATCGAGAATTACAAGGTCGGCGATCTCGCGCGCTACGGCCTCGGTTACGACGATCTGAAGAAGGATAATCCCGGGCTCATCTATTGCTCGGTGACGGGTTTCGGCCAGACCGGCCCCGACAAGGACCGCCCCGGCTACGATTTCATGGCGCAGGGGATGGGCGGGCTGATGAGCATCACCGGCGAGCGCGACGACCTGCCGGGCGGCGGGCCGCAGAGAGTCGGCGTGCCCATCATCGACCTGACGACCGGCATGTACGCGACGATCGCGATCTGCGCGGCCATCGCCAATCGCGCGGTGACCGGCAAAGGTCAGTGGATAGATGTGGCCCTGCTCGACTCATGCGTCGCCTTCCTCGCCAACCAGGCGATGAATTATTTCGCGACCGGCGAGTCGCCGCGCCCGCTCGGCAACGCGCATCCGAACATCGTCCCGTACCAGACGTTCAAGACCGCCGACGGCGCGCTGATCCTCGCGTGCGGCAACGACAATCTCTTCAACAAGTTCTGTGACGTCGCGGGCTGCGCGCACCTCGCCAAGGACCCGCGCTTCTCGACCAACGGCGAGCGCGTCAACAACCGCGACGAGATTACGCGGCTCCTGAACGAGATTTTCCTGAAACGCCCCACGCGCGAATGGGTGAAGCTGCTCGACGAAGCGGGTGTCGCCAACGGCCCGATCAACACGATAGAGAAAGTGTTCGAAGAGCCGCAGGTGCAGTCGCGCGGCATGAAAATCGAGTTGCCGCACGCGGTGGCGGGCAAAGTGCCGTTGGTGGCGAGCCCGATGAAGTTCTCAGGCACGCCGATTAAGCATGAAGTGCCGCCGCCGGCGCTGGGTCAGCACACCGATGAAATACTGGGCGGTGTCTTGAAGAAGAATGAAGCGGAGATTGCGAGGCTGAAAGCAGCAGGGATTGTTTAAAGCGCTCTCGTTTCGACCTAAAGTATCCCCTCGATAAACTTCCACTCCTTCGGATCGACCGGCGTGATCGACAGCCGGTTGCCGCGCTGCAGGAGCTGCATCTTCGCCAGCTGCGGATAGGTGCGCAGTTCCGACAGCGGCACGAGCCGTGTCTTCTTGACGAGCTTCACGTCGACATGGACCCAGCGCGGATTCTCGCGCGTCGCTTTCGGGTCGAAATACTTGCTCTTCTTGTCGAATTGCGTCTCGTCCGGATAAGCGAGCTTGGACACTTCGGCGATGCCTGCAATGCCCGGCACTTCGCAGCTCGAGTGGTAAAACAGGACGCGGTCCCCGAGCTGCATCTGATCGCGCATGTAGTTGCGCGCGAGGTAGTTGCGCACGCCGAACCACGCGGTGGATTTTTTCGGCGCGCGCGCGAGATCGTCGATGCTGCATTCTTCGGGTTCCGATTTCATCAGCCAGTAGCGCATGGGTTTTCCGTATTTTTGCGTTAAGATTGCGGCGAGCTAAAACATTAAATTCGCAGTGGGGAGAGGCCATGATACGCAAGCTCAGAACGGAACGCGACAACCAGCAGTGGATGCTCGATCTCGCGCTCAACATGCGCGGGCGCGTGCAGAATTTCGAGCGCGACGATCTGGAAGTGCCCGCCGGCAAGCGCGCGCGCAATTACCGCATGCTGCCCAAAGTCTGGCGCGAAGCCGCCGAGCGCAACGAATTGCTGGCGCGCCGCGCCGAAGCGCAGGGCGCCAACGCGACCGCGACGCACCACTACGATCATGCGATCGAAGGCTATCGCATGGCGCAGCACCCGATTTTTTACGACAACCACCCGGTCAAGAAAGCGCTGTACCGCAAGCTGAACGAAATGGTCGACCGCCGCTCGGCCGTTGCCGATTATCCGATCGAGCGCGTCGAAGTGCCGTTCGACGACGGCAAAACAATTTCGTGTCTCTTGCACCTGCTGCCTGACCGGCGCAAGGCGCCGGTGGTGATTTACGTGCCGGGCATGGACCAGTCGAAGGAAGTGTTTCCGAAGGCGAGCCACAACATCGCGCTGTCGCGCGGTTTTCACGTGCTCGCGATCGACGGACCCGGCCAGGGCAATTCCAACATCCAGAAAATCCGCGCGGTCGGCGACAACTACGAGCGGGCGGGTGCGGCGGTCATCAGCTATTTGATGAAGCGGCCCGAAGTCGACAAGAAAAAAATCGCGATCTACGGCATCAGCATGGGCAGCTATTGGTCATTGCGCCTGTCGAGCTACGACCATCGCGCGGCGGCGGTCGTGAGCTCGGTCGCGTGCTTCAACCCGAACAACACGATCTTCACGCAGTCCTCCCCGCGCTTCAAGCAGATGTTCATGTACATGGCCGGCTACGACAACGAGGAGAAATTCGACGTCGAAGTCGCGCGCGGCATGACGGTGCGCGGCTATCTCGACAAGATCAAATGCCCGACGTTGCTCGTGACCGGCGAATTCGATCCGCTGTGCCCGCTGGAGGATGCCGTCGAGGCGTACGCAGACCTGAAGGTGCCGAAGGAAATGTGGGTGTTCGAGAATCAGTATCACCCGCTGTGGGGCATCAACAATCTTGGCGGCATGGACTGCCACGACTACGTGCTCGATTGGCTCAAGGGTTTTTTCTCTGGCAAGCGCGTGCCGAAGAAAAGCGGCCGCATCGCTTACATCAAGGAGCACGGCGACGGGCCGTGGGGCAAATGCGAATGGACGCCGCCGATTAAACGGGGACAGGCTTACTTTTAATTTCCCGCGTAGCGCCAATCTCACCTTCCCCTTCAAGGGGAAGGTGATGGGGATGGGTCAGCGTAAATTCGAACCCACCCCGGCCTCCCCTTGAAGGGGAGGATGGGAACGCGTTCCGCTCTAACTTATTACCATCGCCAGCCGCCCCGCCGTCGCATTGCGGCGGATCAGCTCATGCGCTTCTTCGACGCGCTCGAGCGCGAAAGTCTGCGTCACGACCGGCTTGATGCGCTTCAAGCGCACGAGCTCGAGGGTGTGCGCGATTTCGGCGACGTTCACGTAACGCGACGAATGGAGCTCGAGCCCGCGATGCAAAAACTCGAGCGGGTTCACGGTGAATCCAGGCTCAATGCCGTACACCGGTTGCGGCTGCGCGCCTATGATCACGAGGCGGCCGCCCACCGCCAGCGATTGCAGCGCGGCCTCGAGCGTTGCGCGGCTGGCGACGATATCGATCGCTGCATCGACGCCGAGTCCATTCGTGAGCGCTTTGACGGCGTCCGGCAATTTCGCCTTACGCGCATCGATCACTTCATCCGCGCCCATCGACTTCGCCAGCGCAAGCTTGTCGTCGCCGATATCCGCGGCGAGCACCCGCGCGCCGCAAAGCCTGGCCATTTGCACCATGTGGATGCCGACGCCGCCGCCGGCGCCCACGATCAGCACGCTGTCGCCGGGCCCCAGCCGCGCTTCCTTGTGGCACGCGTGATACGGCGTGGCGATCGCGTCCGACGCGACCGCCGCATCGACGTACGACACGCCATCGGGAATCGGCACCGTATTGCGCTCGGGCAGCGCCACGTACTCCGCATAGCCGCCGTCGATCGCGGCGCCGATATTGCCGCGTTGATTGAGGCACAGCGTTTCACGGCCGGCGCGGCATTGCTTGCACTGCCCGCACGTCAGGTAGAAATGGTTGGTCACGCGCTGGCCGGTTTTGACGGTGCGCACCGCAGTCGCCGACTTCGACGACGTCGCCGGCGATTTCATGGCCGGGAATGCGCGGGTACGCGGTGACTCGGCCCGGCGTCGCCAGCAGGTTGACCACCGTAAGCCCGATGCCGCAAGCGCGCACGCGCACGAGCACGTCCGCGGGACCGACCTGCGGCCTCGGCATTTCGGCGAGCTCGAGCGGCTGGCCGAACGCGCGCAGCACCATCGCTTTCATTCGTTCACCCGTACGCAATCTGCATGACGAGCGCCATAGTGCACCAAGCGGCGCAAATACTAAAGAGCCCGCGGCTCAATCCCGCCGCCGTGAGTTAATATCGCGACTCTCTCGTCAATCGCTGTCAAGAGTGCCTCCTATCATGGCCAAAACTGCACCGGCAATTTCTCCCGTCATGCGCAAATTGAGCGAGTACATCGCGCGGGTGCCGCGGCAGCGCCTGCCGGCGGAAGTCATGGAGCGCGCGAAATACCACGTGCTCGACACGCTGGCGGCGATGGTGTCGGGCGCGCCGCTGCTGCCGGGCCGGCGCGCGATCGAATACGTGAGCGCATTGGGCGGCGTGCCCGAAGCCGGCATCGTCGGCAGCCGGGTCGTCACGTCGGCCGCCAACGCGGCGCTCGCGAACGGCATGCTCGCGCATGCGGATGAAACCGACGACGCCTATTATCTCGCGCTCGTGCATCCGGGCTGCAGCGTGGTGCCCGCGGCGCTCGCGATGGCCGAGCGCAACCGCCGCAACGGCACGGCCCTGCTGCGCGCGGTGGTGCTCGGCTACGACGTTTGCGCGCGCATTTCGAAAACGCTGGGCATCGAGCGCTTTCGCAGTGCCGGGCATTCCACGCATAGCTACGGCGGCACGTTCGGCGCGGCTGCCGCGGCGGGTGCGCTCGCGGGCATCAACGCGGAGCAGGCACGTTACCTGTTGTCGTACGCGGCGCAGCAGGCATCGGGCTTGTCGTGCTGGGCGCGCGATGTCGAGCATGTCGAAAAGGCGTTCGACTTCGGCGGCATGCCCGCGCGCAACGGCGTGACGGCCGCGACGATGGTGGCGAGCCGCTTTACCGGCGTCGAGGACGTATTTGCAGGCGACCGCGGATTTTTTCATGCGCACGAACGTTATGCGCAACCGGCGCTGCTGGTGCACGCGCTGGGACGCGAGTTCGACATCATGCAGACGGCGATCAAGCGCTGGCCCGTCGGCTACCCGATTCAGGCGCCGCTCGACGCGCTGGCCAATCTGATGGCCGCGCATAAAGTCGCCGCGAAGGACGTCGCGCGCGTGCTGATCACGCTCGACGACCAGGGCGCGCGCACGGTCAGCGGCCGCAAAATGGCCGACATCAACATCGAGCATCTGACCGCACTCATGCTGATCGACGGCGACATTACGTTCGCCTCGTCGCACGACGCGAAGCGCGTGCGCGATCCGGCGGTATTGAAGTTGCGCAAAACGATCGAGCTCAAGGGCAGCGCGGCGCTCGGCAAGACCAAAACGACGCAGGCCATCGTCGAAATCACCACGCGCAAGGGCGAGCGCCTGCGTTATCACACCACGGCGGTGCGCGGCAGCGCGACCAATCCGATGACGCGCAAAGACGTTGCCGGCAAGGCGCGCGGCCTGCTCGCGCCGACGCTGGGTGCGCGGCGCGCCAAACAGCTGATCGACACGATCTGGAACCTGGAGCAGCGTGCCGGACCTGCGCCAGTTGCATTCCCTGTTGCGGCCGCAGTAAACGCTGCCGGGTAAAACGGAGGCAAAGGAAATCAATGAAGATGACGCGCTTGCTGCCCGTTGCGCTCGTGTTCGCCGCCGGCCTCGCGGTCGCGCAGGCGCCGGCACCGGCCCCTTATCCCGTGAAGTCCGTGCGCCTCGTCGTGCCGTCATCCCCGGGCGGCGGCACCGACATACTCGCGCGCGTGCTCGCCCAAAAAATGTCGAAACCTTCGGCCAGCAGTTCGTGGTCGAAAACCGCCCCGGCGCGGGCCAGGTCATCGGCATCGAAGCGGTCGCGCGCTCGGCGCCCGACGGCTACACGCTGCTGATGGCGGCGAGCGCGATCGTGATCAACGAAGTGCTGTACGCGAAACCGCCGTACGACACGCTGCGCGATTTCGCGCCGGTCACGCTCGGCGCATCGCTGCCCAATATCCTGGTCGTGCATCCCGCGCTGCCGGTAAAGTCCGTGCGCGAATTGATCGTGCTCGCGAAAACCCGCGCCGGCCAGCTCAACTACAGTTCCGCGGGCAGCGGCACGTCGCCGCATCTGTCGATGGAATTGTTTCGACTGATGGCCGGCATCACGCTGACGCATATCCCCTACAAGGGCTCGGGGCCGGCCACCGTCGATCTACTCGCCGGGCAGGTGCAGTTGTCGATGCCCAATGTACTGACGGCGTTGCCGCACATCAAGGGCGGCAAGCTGCGCGGCCTCGGCGTCACCAGCAGCAAGCGCGCGACCGGCTTGCCGGATATTCCGGCCATCGCGGAAACGTTGCCCGGTTACGAAGCGATCCAGTGGTACGGAATCCTCGCGCCGGCAGGCACTTCACGCGACATCGTCGGCAAGCTGCAGGCTGAGATCGCCCGCATCCTGGTGCTGCCGGAAGTTAAGGACCGACTCGCGGCCGACGGTGCGGACGCCGTGGGCAGCCGGCCCGATGAGTTCGCCGCGTATATCCGCGCCGAACTGGCGAAATGGGGCAAGGTCGTGAAGACGGCGGGAATTAAACTTGAGTAACGGGTGACGAGATACAGGTGACGAGATATTGGTGACGAATTGCATCAAACAAAAAGCGGCGCGCAGCGCCGCTTTTTGTTTAATGGGTCCCCCGCAGATGCCGTTGAGCCCGCATCTTGAACCAAAGGCTCAAGTGGTCGCTTTCCGGGCGCATCAGGCGCTTCCTGTCGGACGCGCACAACAGCACCGCAAAGGTCCGCAACCAGTTAACAAATATTGGTTCAAAGACTTTAAGGCCCTGACGAACACCGCAGGGGATAGAGGCAGCTACTTTAAAACAATTTTTCCTGGTCGGCGAGTGCTTGATCGAGCGTGGTCTCGATGCCTGCCACCCTGCGCTTGAATTCGGACACGTCAAAATTGCCGAGGCGAGTGGTCAGGAATTCGTGCGAGATATTGAGGGCGGCCATGATCGCGATGCGGTCGAGCCCGTTGATCTTGCCCTGATCCTTGATCTCCTGCATTTTGCGGTTCAGATACTCGACCGCTTCCTGCAGCGACTTTTGTTCGGCAGGCTCGCACGCGACGCGAAATTCGCGCCCCATGATGCTGATTTGCATGCCTGTGGTGTCCGCGCTCACGTTTATTCTTCGGGAATTTGCGCGAGCAGCGACTCCAGCCGCGTTTTCGCGTCGCCGATTTTTTCGTTCAACTGCTTGTTGTCGTTATGCGCGCTTGCTAGTTGCTGGCGCAACTCGTGGTTGTCCAAGCGCAAGCGCTGACACAATGTGACGAACTGATTTATTTTGTCTTCGAGCGACTTGAGTTCGACGTCCATAGCGACACTATAGTTTCAAAAATCCTGATAAGTCAACACCTAACGCTCATTTTTGAATGTGGTTTGCCACGACGCGCCACGCGTTTCGAGTGAGCCATAACCCTGATTTGTTGGGCGGTTCCTGATATTGCCGCGCAGCACGCTAACTTCCCGCGTAAACGCAGGCTGAACGCGTATGACAACGCGCGGTCGGTTAAAATCGCGTGTCGTCGCGAGCCACAAAAACTCCCGGCGGCGCGGTTCCAGGTGCCCGGGCTGAGATCTTCGGTCCGGGATAATCGGGAAACAAGTGCGGCGGGTTCTGGATTGTTTGCTCAATCCTGAGCTGCCCATTCTTGTGCTGCCCCCGCAACGGTAATCGAGCGCGGGCGCGCCACGTCAATATGCCACTGGACCTGATCGTCCGGGAAGGCGGCGCGTCAAATCTCGTAAGCCCGTAGACCGGCCTCGAGCCACTGGGTAAGGTAATGCCGCGGGGAAGCGGCATTCGCGCGCCGTTGCCGGTTCGGGAATGTTTTCCTCGAGGTGTTTCCTTGTGTGAGTGATCCGCGCGCGGCGGGCGTGCGTCAATTCGAGGAAATGTCATGAAACCGGTTCATTATTACCACCGCATCTGTTCGACCTTAGGCGTTTTAATCGTTTCGATTGCAGCAGCACCGGCTTATGCGCAGCTGCGCGCGCCGGCCACCGTCGGCGAAGAAGTCGTCGTCACCGCGACACGTTTCAAAGAGCCGCAACGCGACACGCCCATCGGCGTGACCGTCATCAGCGCGGAGCAAATTCGCGCGAACACCGCGTCGTCGGTGCCCGAGCTGCTCATGCAGTTTCCGGGTATCCACGTGCGCGACAATTCCGGTTCGCCGAACCAGCAGGTCGACATGCGCGGGTTCGGCATCTTCGGCGATCAAAACACGCTGATCCTGCTCGATGGCCAGCGCATCAGCGAAAACGAGCAGACCACCGTCAACTGGGCGGCGATTCCGCTGTCCGCGATCGAGCGCATCGAAATCATGCGCGGCAGCGGCGCGGTGCTGTACGGCGCCGGTGCGACCGGCGGCACCATCAACATCATCACCAAGGCGCCGGTGCAAGACCGCAAGTCGGCGTATCTCGGCGCGGGCGTTGCGACGTACAACACGTCGGACATTCGGGCGGGCTTCAACATTGCCGGCGAGAGCGTCGGCCTGATCGTCAACGGCAGCCACCTGGCGACTGACAACTATCGCGCCAACAACCAATTGCGCCAGCAGGACGCGCAGGCCGATCTGCGCTACACCGGCGCGCGCGGCACCCTGTACGCAAAGTTCGGCGGCGACGATCAGCGCTTGCAGCTGCCCGGTTCGCTCACCGAAGCGCAAATCGCGGTAAACCCGCGCCAGGCGGCAACGCCGGGCGACTTCAGCCATATATCGGGCGGCTATGGCAATCTCGGCGGCGAGCTCAAGCTCGGCGATGCGCAGCTCGCGATGAATGCCGGCTATCGCGGCAAGCAGGCCAACTCGGCATTCTTTGTGGCGACGCCGTTTCGCAACAACATCAGCACCCAGGTCACAGTGGCGAGCGTGACGCCGCGCGCGAGAATCCCTTTCACGCTGGGCGGGGTGAAGAACACGCTGGTCACGGGGGTTGATTGGGACACTTGGGATTTCGACCAGACCGCCAGCGCTTTTTTCAGTCACTCCGTGGCGACGCAGCGCGATACCGCGTGGTACCTGCAGGACAGCATTGCGCTCGGCGCGGCGACCGTGGTTTCGGTCGGCGGGCGCATGCAGCGCACGACCTACAACGTCGGCGAGATCATCGGCGGCGCCGCCGCGAATCTCGAGCGCAATTTGCGCGCGTACGAGATTGCCGCCCGGCACCAGCTTACCGATGCGTGGGGGGTGTACGGCAAGTTCGGCACCAGCTTCCGGCTGCCCAACATCAACGACAACTTCAATCTGTTTACCGGCGCGATCGCGCTTTTGGAGCCGCAAACCTCGCACGACCGCGAAATCGGCGCCGAACTCAAACTGGGCCGCGCGGCGTATCGGCTCGCCTTGTACAGCATCGACACCAACAACGAGATTCATCTCGATCCGATCGCGTTCAATAATGTGAACCTGCCGCCGACCAAGCGCTATGGCGCGGAGCTCGAGGGCAAGTGGAATTTTTCGCCGGCGTTGAGCGTGTTTGCCAATTACACGTACACGGTCGCCAAATTCCGCAGCGGCAGCTTCGGCGGCATCGACGTCACCGACAAGGACGTGCCGCTGGTGCCGCACACGATGGCGAATCTCGGCATGTCGTGGGAGTTTATGCCGCGCACGCGCGTGAACGCGGTCGCCAACTATGTCGGCCAGCAGCGCTTCGATAGCGATGAAACCAATACGTTCAACGCGAAAATGCCCGGCTACACGCTGGTCGACTTGAAGCTCACGCATGAGTATCGCGGGTGGACCTTCAACACGGGCGTCAAAAACCTGTTCAACGAAAAATATTTCACCTACGGCGTGGTCACGGGATTCCCCACGTTCAACGCTTACCCGGCCTCGGAACGCGCGGTGTTCGCGTCCGCTCAGTACGACTTCCGGTAACGTGCCGCACAACGGCGTCGCGCGCCGGGCGCGGCGCCGTTTTCTGCTATTGTTGCGCCCATGCAGCAAATGACCAGCTCCGGATTGTATTTGCGGCTGTTGAAATACGTCGCGCCGTATTGGCGCATCTTTGCGCTCGCACTCATCGGCATGGTGATGGTCGGCCTGACCGAAGTGGCGCTGCCCGCGTTGATGAAGCCGCTGCTCGACGGCACGTTCGTCTACAAGGACCAGGCGCTGATGCGCTGGATGCCCGCGGTAATCATCGCGGTCGTCGTGGTGCGCGGCAGCGCCGAGTACATGGCCGCGTACAGCATCAACTGGGTCGGCAACAAGCTCGTGATGGATTTGCGCGAAGCGATGTTCAGCAAGCTGCTCGGCCTGCCGACGCCGTACTACGACGATCATGCGAGCGGCAACCTGATCTCCAAGCTCACCTACGACGTGACGCAAGTCACCGCCGCCGGCACCAGCGTATTGACCGTGATGTTCAAGGACTCGGTGTCGCTCGTCGGCCTGCTGATTTATATGCTGTGGCTCAATTGGAAACTGACCTTGCTGGCGCTCGTCATGACGCCGTTGATCGTCGGCGTCGTGCGCCTGATCAGCGTGCGCCTGCGCATGAGCAGCCGCTCGGTGCAGCAGGCGATGGGCGATGTGACGCAGGTGCTGCAGGAAACTATCGAAGGCCACAAGGTGGTGAAGCTCTTCGGCGGCCAGCGCTACGAGGGCGCGCGTTTCGGCGAGCAGGTCAACCGCGTGCGCCGTTTCATGATGAAGCAGACGACTGCCGCCGCCGCGAGCGTGCCGATTGTGCAATTGCTGGCCGGCCTCGCGCTCGCCGCAATCGTTTATCTCGCGACACAGCAGTCGAGCGGCAACGAGATCACCGTCGGCGAATTCGTGTCGTTCATCACCGCCATGCTCATGCTGACCGCGCCGTTGAAGCGCATCACGGGCGTCAACGAACCGCTGCAGCGCGGACTCGCCGCCGCCGAGAGCGTATTCGACCTCATAGACCAGCCGGCGGAAAGCGATCCCGGCCGCGTCGGCGATCGCGCGCGTCGACGGCGCGATCCGCTTCGACAACGTGAGCTTTACGTATGCGAACGCCGACCGCCCGGCGCTGCAGGGCATTACGCTCACGATCAATCCGGCGCGAAACCGTCGCGCTGGTCGGCGCCTCCGGCGGCGGCAAGACCACGCTCGCCAACCTGGTGCCGCGCTTCTACCGGCCGACCGGCGGGCGCATATTGCTCGATGGCTACGATCTCGAGACGCTCACGCTCGCGAGCCTGCGCGCGAACATCGCGCTCGTGAGCCAGGACGTCGTGCTGTTCAACGACAGCGTCGCGGCCAATATCGCCTACGGCGTGATGCGCGACACCAGCGAAGCGGACATCGTGAAGGCGGCCGAGGCCGCGCACGCGATGGAATTTATCCGCGCAATGCCCGACGGGCTCAACACCCTGGTCGGCGAAAATGGCGTGCGCCTCTCCGGCGGCCAGCGGCAGCGGCTGGCGATCGCGCGCGCGCTGCTCAAGAACGCGCCGGTGCTGATCCTCGACGAAGCAACGTCGGCGCTCGATTCGGAATCCGAGCGCCACGTGCAGGCAGCGCTCGAGACCCTGATGCAGGGACGCACGACCATGGTGATCGCGCACCGGCTGTCGACGATCGAGCGAGCCAACCGCATCGTCGTGCTCGACCGCGGGCAGATCGCCGAGATTGGCAGCCATCGCGAACTGCTTGCGGCGGGGGGAATTTACGCACGGCTCTATGAAATCCAGTTCGCGCCGGGCCGCGAGGTAGCTAGCGCGTCGCGTTTAGCGCGCCGCCGGCTCGTCGTCCGTTTCGAGTGCGGCGGTATTCGCGGCGACGTTGCGCACCGAGTAACCGCTCAACCACCAGATCAGGCTGCCGGGCAGGCTCGCGGCCGCGAGCGTGAGTCCGAACAGCACCGACACCGCGAAGGCCGCGCTCGCCGGCACGTCGATGAAACCGAAGGCGACTACCATTGCGCCTTCGCGCACCCCCCAGCCCGCAATCGAAATCGGCACGACCGTCACCAGGATGACCGGCGGCACGAGCAGGATGCAATCGAGCAGCCGGACGTCCAACTGCATCGCGCGCGCGAGACAGTACACGATCACCGCGAAACCGACGAAGCTCAATACCGACAGGAGCAGGGCCGGCAGCGCATAGCGCGGATTGAACACCACCTTGCGCGCGAGCGCCGCGAGGTCGAGCAGCGCGCGCACTGCGCGCCACCGGGTAACCGCCGATGGCAGACGCTTCAATGCGAGAAACGCGCCGAATCCAGCCACGCCCGCGCAGATTACGGTCGACAGCGCCCATCGCGCCACCGGATCGGTGACGATGTCGAACAGCCACGGCAGGCCGGCCGCGCTCAGCAGCAGCAGCGAAAGCAGCGTGATCGCGCGATCGATGATGACCGTATTGGCGGCGGCGCCGAAAGTGAGCCCGGCGCGATAAGCGCACCAGACGCGCAGGGCATCGCCGCCGACTGACGAGGGCAGCGCCTGATTGAAAAAATGGCCGATCAGCACGACCTGCAAAGCCGTCTTGAAGGTGAGCGTCGAGCCGTTCGCGTTGACGACTGCGAGCCAGCGCAGCGTATGCAGCAGCGCGATCGCCAGCGCGAGCGCGACGGCCACGAGCAGCGTCGTCACATCGACTTTGGCGAAGTGCGCCACCACGCCGCGCACGTCGAACGTGCGCAGCACGATCGTGATTAACACGACCGAAATCGCGATCTTGACGAGCGGCTTAACGAATTTCATGCGGCCGTAAACGGATGCAGGTGATTTTCCTGGTCACGATATTGCGCGATGCCCTCGACCGGCAGGTGGTTTTCATTCTAATCCGCGCACGCGCCACGCTACCAGCTTCTTGAGCAAACGCGTGGTGTTGCCGCCGACATCCATTTTGCTCGCGCTTTGCTTCAAATCGTAGCGCAGGTCGAGCGGGACTTCGCACATTTTCGCGCCCAGGTGGTTGAGCTTCAGCAGGAGCTCCACCATGCAGGCGAACCCGCGCTCCTCGATCAGGCGCTCGCCGTAATGAGAGAGCGCGCGCTGCAGCAGCGCGACGCGATACGCACGAAAGCCGCAGGTGTAGTCGCGCACGCCCGGGCACCAGTGCAGCAGCTTGAAGAGCGTTGCCGCACCGAGGCTCAGCACCTGGCGGTGCGGCGCGACGCCGGCAATGCGCGCGCCGCGGCGGTAGCGCGATGCGATCACGACATCGAAGCCGCGATCGAGTGCGGCGAGCATTCCCGCGAACTGGCGCGGATGGTGGGTGTCGTCGCAATCCATGATGAACAGCACGTCGTCCGCGGCGCCGTGCTCCGTCGCGTGCGCAACGAGGCAGCGCAGTCCCTCGCCCAGCCCTTTGTTGACCGGTTTGCCGATGACTTCCACGTTGAGCTGATTTTTCCACTCGAGCGTGCGCTCGACCGTGCGATCGGTGCAGCCATCGTTGTAGAGCACGATGCGGTAATTGGCGCCGGTGTCCGCGAGCGCTTCCTTGAAGCGCGGAAACAGCGCGGGTATCGTCGCCTCCTCGTTATAGGCGGGCAACCCGATCCACAGCTTGCGTGTTGGCTGGTCTGCAGGCATCAGGCGCCGGCCCGCCGTACGCGACCGTGGTCGCGCAACTGCTTTAAAATGCGGGCACCGTAGCGAAGGCGCCGCAGCGGGCAATGTGCGACAACGATGACCGCCGTAAACAAGATGAATCCAACTCCCTATTCAGCGAAAACGTGGTGGTGGCTGTACGCGGCCGCCGCGCTGAGCTTGTACACGACGCTGGGCCTGCCTTACATCGGCGAGGAAGCGGTTTATACCATTACGTCGCTCGAAATGCGACTGAACCACGACTACTTCGTGACCACACTTTACGGCACCAATTATGGCCGCCCGCCGCTGCTCAACTGGCTGATCATCCCGCTCGCTGAAATGCTCGGGTGGGATCGCATGTTGCTGGCATCGCGCCTGGTCGCTGCCACCGCGACTGTGCTGACGGGGCTGGTGCTGGCATGGCTAACGCTGAATCTTACCCGAAACCGCGCGCTGGCCGCCTTCGCCGCCGTCGTATTCCTGAGCGGCGATGCGCTGTTCTACCGCGGCTGGCTCGCGTACGCGGATCCGCTGTTGACGCTGTGCGTGTTCGGGGCGATTGCCTGCCTGTGGGTTGCGGTGCTGCGCAAAGAGGGCGCATTGCTCTGGCTCGCAGTCGTGCTCGTGACCTGCGGCTTTCTCGCCAAAGTGCAGACCGCGTATTTGTTTTATGGCGTGGCGCTGGTCGTGCTCGCGGCCGACCGCGACGCGCGGCGTTTCCTGCTCGGCGCCCATTCCATCGCCGCGCATGCGGCGGCGGTCGCGGTGCTGCTCGCGTGGAATGCCTATTTCACCCATGGCACCCAAAGTGCCAGCACCGGGGTCGACATCCTGCTCAAGATCAAAAGCGTCGATCTTGCCGATTACCTGCATCAACTGTGGTCGTTTCCGCCGGAGACGGTATTGCGCCTGGCGCCGGCCAGCCTGGTGTTCGTTTACTACTGGTGGCGCACGCGCGCCGCCGCTCCCGCCGCGGCGATCGAAGGATTTCCGTGGCGCACGCTGCTCGCCATGCTGATCCTCAACTATCTGCCGTACTGGCTGGGACCGAAGACGCACATCCGCTACATCATGCCGCTGTATCCCCTGGCGGCGCTGGTCCTCGCGGCGGCGATCTGGAATTTCGGTGAGCGCCCGCGCGTCATTGCCGCGCGCTGGTTCGTCGCCGCCGTCGTGTTGAGATATGCGATCGGCCTGTGGATTTTCCCGTGGTACCAGGAGAACTATCGCGGGCACTACGCGGCGACCGCGGCGCAGATCGCCGCGACGACGCGCGGGTTTCCGCTTTACGCAACCGACGTATCGTCAACCGGTTTGAGCGTCACGGCGCATCTCGATACATTGCGTTATCCCGCGCCGTACCTGCATTGGCCGCCGGCGCAGTGGAGCGACGGCTTCGTTTTGAGCTATGCGCCGAATGCGGAGTTGGGCGAGGTCGCGGCGAGTTATCCGCTCGGCGGCAATACGCTTTACCTGTTGTGCCGCGGTGCGGCGTGCCGGGCGCCACGTCCCGCGCCGCAGTAGCACCGGTGCAAGCGGCGCCTGCCAAAAGCGCTGCATGCCGGGTTTCATATTGCTATCATCATGCCCATGAAAAAAATACCATTCAATCAGCCGAGTGCAGTCGGCGCTGAGCTGGCCAATATCGCCGACGCGCTGGCCCGCGGCCATCTGTCGGGCGACGGCTACTACAGCAAGCGCTGCCACCAGTGGCTCGAACAGCGCCTCGCTTGCAAGCGCGCATTGCTCACGCATTCGTGCACCGGCGCGCTCGACATGGCGGCAATACTGTGCGATCTCAAGCCCGGCGACGAAGTGATCATGCCCTCGTATACCTTCGTCTCGACCGCGAACGCGTTCGCGATGCGCGGCGCCGTGCCGGTTTTTATCGACGTGCGCGCGGATACGATCAACCTCGACGAGCGCCTGATCGAAGCGGCGATCACGCCGCGCACGCGTGCGATTGCGGTCGTGCACTATGCGGGGCTCGCCTGCGAAATGGACACGATCATGGCGATCGCCGAGCGCCATAAGCTGCTCGTCGTCGAAGATGCGGCCCAGGCGCTGCTCTCGACCTACAAGGGCCGCCACCTGGGCACGATAGGCCACTTCGGCTGCTTCAGCTTTCACGAGACAAAGAACCTGCTGAGCGGCGAAGGCGGCGCCCTGCTCGTCAACGACGAGCGCTTCGTCGAGCGCGCCGAGATCGTGCGCGAAAAAGGCACCAACCGCAGCCGCTTCCTGCGCGGCGAAGTCGACAAGTACACGTGGGTCGATCTGGGTTCGTCGTACCTGCCGAGCGAACTGATCGCGGCTTTCCTCGACGCCCAGTTCGCGCATGCCGACGAGGTCATTGCGCGCCGGCGCGCCGTCTGCGCACGCTATCACGCCGGGCTCGCCGAACTGGCGGATTCCGGCGCGCTGGGCATACCCGCCGAACCGCCGGCCGATCGCGTGGCCAATGGCCATATTTTTTATGTGATGGCCGACACGCTGGCGACGCGCATGGAGCTTGCCGCGCATCTGAAGGCCCACGAAGTGCATTCGGTGTCGCATTACGTGCCCCTGCATTCGTCGCCGGGCGGGCAAAAATTTGCGCGCGCGAGCGGAACGTTCAAGGTCACCGACGCCATCAGCGACCGGCTGCTGCGGCTGCCGCTTTATTTCGGCATCACCGACGCGCAGGTCGATGCGGTCATCGACGCGGTCAAGGCTTTCTATTCGAAGCGCGCCGCCGCGCGCTAGCGCGCGCGCTTAATCGCTTCCGCGAGCGCAGCGGCGACCCGCGCTACGGGCAGCTGCTGCAGACAATCGCTGTAGCTCGCGATGTGGCGGTCGCAGCCTTCGTTGAAACACGGCACGCACGCCACCGTCCCCTGCAACAGTGTGACGTTGTTGACGCGTTGCGAGCCCAGGCGCTGCCACGGGTTGGCGGACCGCGCATAACCACGCGGCCACGGTCCCCACTTGACCGGATCGGTCGGCCCGTAAAGCGACACCACGGGTATGCCGAGCGCCGCCGCCATATGCGTGACCGCGGTGTCCGGACCCACATAGGCGCGCGCGTATGGAGCAGGCAGGCGGTCTGGCTCAACGTCAATTTGCCGGCGAGGTTGACCACACCCGGAAGTTCGCGCGCAATCGCTCCTACATACCCGAGTTCGGCCGCGTCGCTGCCGCCCGTCAGCACGACGCGCAGGCCGCGTGTTTGCAGCTGTCGCGCAAGCTCGGCCCAGGCGGCGTGCCGCCACATCTTGTAATTGAACTTCGGGTACGCATGCAACACGACGAACGGCTCGCTGAGCGCGAACGGCAAATGCCGCGCGAGTTCAGCGCCGTCGGCATCGTTCGAACTCGCGATCACTTCGTAATCCGGCGCGACGCCCACCGCAGCCGCGAGCGCCAGATGCATCAACACCGTGTGCGTATCCCGATTGTCGAACGGCACCGCGCGGTTCAGGAGCCAGGCCTTCCAGCGGTGTTTGATTTCATCGACGACCAGGCCGGCGCGCCAGCGTCCGGCGAGCCACGCGTATACGGTCGGCCGGTCGCTCGGCACCAGCGATAAAGCGATGTCGTAGCGGCGGAAGATTTTCTTGGCCAAGTTCAAATGTTCACGCGGGCGCGGCCGCTCGGGGACCGTCAACACGTCGTGTACGTCGGGATTGGCGGCGAGCACGCCTTGCGTGCCGGCGAACACGAGCACGTCGATGGATGCGTCCGGCCACGCGCGTTTCAACGCGCGGATCAGCGGGGTGGCGAGCAGCACGTCGCCGATGCGGCGCGTGACGACGACCAGCACGGACTTCGGTGGCGTCAAGTGACCCATCCCCACCCCGACCCTCCCCTTGAAGGGGAGGGTGATGCGCGATGCGAAGGTGCCAGGTCGAGGCTAAAGCGCACGTAACGATTTCATTGGTATGCGCATTACAGGTAACGGGCGACGCCCACTGCGGCGACGCTGCGCTTCGAAGCGAGCAATGCATCGAGCAAACGCTGGTTTTCGGCGAGGCGACTGCGGTCGTTTTCGCTGTGCCACAGGTGGAATACCGGAGCGGCGAAGCGCGCGCTCTTGTGTCGCACGTCTGCGTGCAGAAGGCGGATCGCTAGATCGGAATCCTCGAGTCCCCACCCGGAGTAGGTTTCATCGAGGCCGTTGACGCGCAGCAGATCCGCGCGCCACGCCGCGAGATTGCAGGTTTTGACGCCTTCCCACCGCTGCGGCGAGGATTTGCGGAAATTGCCGTCAGGCAGCGTCACCAGCGGGAGCCATCGATTGATGTCGCGCCGCGCCCATGCCAACCACCAGTCCGCGCGCGTCCATGCGTGGATGGCGATTTTTTCGCGCAGCACGCGCTCCGTAAATGGTTTGCTCAACAGCGCGCGGTTGCCGGCGACGAACCAGCCGGGCTCGGCGAGCCGCCGATGCTGCGCGACGAAATAGGGCGCCGGCACGCAATCGCCATCGCTGAAAATGACGTAGTCCGCGCTCGTCGCGGCGAGCGCGCGGTTGCGGATCGCCGCCGCGCGAAAGCCGTTGTCTTCGTGCCATACGTGTTTGACGGGAAAGCTCGCGCGCGTTTGGAAGGCCTCGACCAGCTCGCGCGTCGCTGCGGTCGAGCCATCGTCCGCGATCACCAGCTCGAAGCCGGTATCGCGTTGCGCCTGATAGCCGGCCAGCACCGCCTGCAATGCATCCGGCCGGTTGTATGTCGTGACGACGACGGCGGTTTTCACTGCCGCTTTTTACCCAGCAAGGCGAGCTTCAAATAGCGGTAATACGCGCCTTCGGCGTTCGAGACGGCGAGCATGAAACCCTCGCGTCCGTCGAGAAATCCGCGCCGCAGCACGTACGTGCGCACGAACGTCCAGGCGCCATGCAGGACAGCGCTGGTTAGCGAGCCGGTTTTGCCGCGCTCGAATTGCATCGCCGCGCCGGCAGTCGAATACGCGTTCATCTTATGCAGCGCATCTTCGAGATCGACGATCGCTTCGTGCATCAGCGATGCCTGCAGCGTGCCGGTCGTGCCGTCGACGATCAGGCGCTCGTGCACGAGGTCCGGCGAAAAACGCGCGGCGCCCCGGCGGAAAAGCCGCGTCACGTAATCCGGCCACCAGCCCGAATGGCGCATGAAGCGGCCGCAGTAACTGGAAAGCCGCGGCAGCCTGAACGCCGCATGAGTGCCGGGCTCGCGCATCGCGACCTCGATCTCCTTGCGCAGTTCCGGCGTGACCCATTCGTCGGCATCGAGTGACAGCACCCAGTCGCCCGTGGCCATTTCGAGCGCCCGATTTTTTTGCGGACCGAAGCCCGGCCAGTCAGGGCTGGTCGTCACCTGCGCCCGCAATTTGCGCGCGATGTCCGGCGTGCCGTCCGTGCTCGCCGAATCCAGCACGACGATGTGATCAGCCCATGCCACCGATTCCAGACAGCGTGCGATGACGCGCGCTTCGTTGCGGGTGATCACTGTGACAGTCAGGGTCATCCGGCACGCTCGGCAACTTTTGCAGATGACGGCAGTCCGGCGAACAATAAGCCGGTTGCCCACGCGAATAACAGGCCCTCCGTATGATCGAGCAACAGCGAATTAAAGAGACACCCGATGACGAACACGAGCACGAGTCCACGTGCAAGGTCGCGGTATAACGGCTCGAGTCGCGCGGCCAGACGCCACTGTAGCGAGAAAAGACCGATTAGGGACGCGAGCCCGACTAGTCCGATCTGAATCGCAATGAGCAGATATTCGTTGTGCGGATTGACGGTGTCTTCCATATGCTTGCCGGCGACGGTAGCCGCATACACCGCTGGAAACGACCCGGTACCCGCGCCGAACAACGGATGTTCGCGAATGATGTTCACGCTGCTGCGGTAGAACTCCATGCGCATCCCGATTGAAGAGGTGGCAGGCGAGTCCGGCTTCCAGTCACGCATTTCGGAAACGGCGAGATTGGTGCGTTGCTGAAACATGTCCGAACCATAGTAAGCGCCGCCAAACAATATCACTCCCAGCGTCGTCGCGGCGATCAGCCCGCGCCAGCGGAATTGCGTGATAAAGAAATAAAGCATCAATGCTGCAAGTACCACATAGCCGGTGCGGCTGAATACGATGAACAGCACGTTGTACGCCGCGATTAGAGCGAGTCCGACTCAGGACGGCACGTGCAGCGCGGGACGCTTTGAAGCGCGCGACGAGCACGAACACAAACGCGCCGAACGCCATCAGGACACCGTGAGTGATCGAATACTTGAATCCAACCGGAGTATCCGCACTGTTTGGAGGCACGAGCGGATTTTGAAATAACAGGCCCGTATGCGCGATGAACGACACAATTAAACTCAGGATCAGCGCGCCACTCAAGCGCCTTCAGCCCGTCTTCCCGCGTTTGTTTACTGCGGAACAACGTGACGAACAACGGCACGAATAGTAAATCACCATATTTTCCCCAATAGCGCAGGCCGTCGCCCGGGTTGCGCGTTCCATAGACGAGGCCCAACGTGAGCAGCCCGAATAACAGGAGCGCGGCCAGCGCGACGGGATTCGCTCTGATCGACTGCAAATTTTTCGCGAAAGTCGCCGGACGCGAGCCACGACACGAGCAGCAACGCCAGCAGTATGTTGTCGAGCGCCACCGAAATCGGAATCGAGAATCCGAGGGCGATGGCGAAGGCGCGCGCGCAGGCGTCGGCCCGGCTGGAAAGAGTCGTAATGCGCATGGCGGTCCGCACGAGATTGGCGCTCATTCTACGGGAATCACCTCCGGCGCCGGAAACGCCGTCCGAGCAACGGGCCATTCTTCAATCCCGCCGGTATTCCGGCAGCCAACGCGCGAGATCCCGTCGCACGTCATCGTCGTCCGCGTGCGTGCGTTGGCCCAGCCAGGCAAGCAACTCGGCGAGCCACGAGCCGTTTTCCTGGCGCGCCTTCGCAATGCGCAATTTGGCATGCGGTGTCGGCAGCGTGTTTTCGTCTGCACCCAGCAATTCCTCATAGAGTTTTTCGCCGGGTCTCAATCCCGTATAAACGAGCTTGATGTCGTCTTCGCCGAAGCCGGAAAGGCGGATCAGGTCGCGCGCCAGATCGGCAATCAGCACCGGCTCGCCCATGTCGAGCACGAAGATTTCGCCTCCGTTCCCCATGAGCCCCGCCTGCAGCACGAGCTGCGCCGCTTCGGGGATCGACATGAAATAGCGCGTGATCTCGGGGTGGGTGATCGTCACCGGCCCGCCCGCCGCGATCTGCTGGCGAAATTTCGGGATCACGCTGCCGGTGCTGCCGAGCACGTTGCCGAAGCGCACCATCACGAACCGGGTGCCTTGCGGACGCTGCAGCGACTGGCAGACCATTTCAGCGAGCCGCTTGGTCGCGCCCATGACGCTCGTCGGATTGATCGCCTTGTCGGTGGAAATCAGCACGAACTTTTCGACACCGGCCTGCGCTGCGACGTCGGCCACGACATGCGTGCCCGCCACGTTGTTGAGTACTGCCTGCCACGAGTTCTCGCTTTCCATCAGCGGCACGTGCTTGTAGGCCGCCGCATGAAAAATCACCGACGGCCCGTGCGTGCGTATCACTTGCTCGACCCGCGCGCGGTCCTTGACGTCGCCGATCGCGCATACCAGCGGTATCGCGGCATGCATCCGGCGAAATTCCTGCTCGATGCCATACAGCGCGAATTCGTTGAGCTCGAAGAGCACGAGCGCGCGCGGCTTGAAGCGCGCGATCTGGCGGCACAGCTCGCTGCCGATCGAGCCGCCCGCACCGGTGACCATGATCACGCGGCCGTTGATCCACTCCCTCAACCCCGCGGTATCGAGCACGACCGGATCGCGACCCAGGAGGTCGTCGAGCTCGACATGGCGGATCTGCGAAACCGTGACCGTGCCGTTGACGAGATCGTCGTACGACGGCACGGTCATGACCTGCAGGCCGGCATCGGTGCAGATCTTCACTGCGCGTCGCCGCAGCGTATGCGACGCCGCCGGCATTGCGATGATCGCGTGTCTCACGCTCAGGCGCTCGATGTACCGCGGCACGTCCTTGAGCGTGCCCAGGATCCGCACGCCCTGCAATTGGCGGCCCGCTTTGGTTGCATCATCGTCGAATACCCCTGCGGCTCGCCATTGCGGATTGCGCTCGAGTTCTTTCAGCAGCGTCACCGCCGTTTCATCGGCACCGATGATAATCACCGGTTCACCCTGGGTAATGGCGCTGAAACCCTGTTCCTTCCATACTCGGTAGGCGAAGCGGCTACCGCCCATGATCATGACGAGCAAAATCGGGTCGAAAATCAGCACCGACCGCGGAACCGACATTCGCAGCATGAGAAACAGCGCGGGCAGCGCCAATGCGGCGACAATCACGGCAGATACGATGCGTTTCAGGTCGGGCAGGCTCGCGTAGCGCCACAGACCGCGATAGAGGCCGAATATCCAGAAAATCGCGGCCTGCAGCGTGACCACCCACACTAACGACTCGAGCATTATTGCCAAGTAGTATTGCGGCACGTCGAGGTTGAAGCGCAAACCGAATGCGATGATCCAGGTCGCTGCCGCGGCGACCACATCGTGCATAAAGGCAAGGGCAGTGCGGGGATTAAGCTTGAGCATAGCGCGTGAAATATTTTTCGAGCACGAGCGCGAGGGCCCCGTACAACACCGCAACGGAACCCAGCACGAGCGCCTGCACGGGTGCGCTCTGGCGCATGCCGGCAAATGCAATAGCGGCGCATCCCAGCGTCAATGTGTATTGCGCATACGCGGTTTTGCGATGGCTCCAGCCGCTCTGGATTAGGCGCTGGTAGTAATGCTCGCGATGCGCGTGCCACACCCTGGCGCCGCGCATCAATCGCTTGGCCAGCGTCAGCGATGCGTCGGCGATAAACGGCGAAAAAATCAAGACGCCGAACCACCATGGCCAGGCGCCGCGCTGCCAGCCGGCGAGGTCGAGCACGGCCGCGAGACAGCCGAGCGGAATCGCGCCGACGTCCCCCATGAACACCCGCGCGGGCGGAAAATTAAACAAGAGAAAACCCAGCGCCGCCCCGGCGATGGACAGACTTGTTGCCGCCAACAAGAAATCTCCGCCCGCGAGCGCGGCGGCGCCATACGCGCCGAAGCCGATCACCGCCATGCCGCCGGCAATGCCGTCGGCGCCGTCCATGAAATTATAAAGATTGATCATCCACGCGATGGCGAGCGCGGCAATCGTCAGCACCCACCAGTCGGCACCTCGTAAAACGGCCATCGCGGCCAGCACCGCGCTCGTCACGTGGATCATCAAGCGCCACGTGACGCCGACATCCTTCAGATCATCGAGCAGCGAAACACCGATCAATAGCGCGAGCGCGGCCAGCAGCAGCGGCTCGAACGGCGGATTCGTGTAGGCCCACGCCGCGGCGATGCCGGCGACTATGCCGACGCCGCCCAGCCGGGGCGTCGGTGTTGAGTGCAGCGAGCGCTGATTGGGCAGATCGAGCGCGAGCGAGGCAGCGCGGCCCCGCATGAGCAGCGCAACCAGCGAACCACTCACGATCAATGCGATCAGCGGCGGCACGACAACGGCATTTAAGAGAGAGATCAAGTTCGAATATCGGCGGCTAGCGTTCGATAATACCATTCAGCTGTTTGTCTCAGCCCTTCGGCCAACGCATAGCGTGGTTGCCATCCGAGTTCGCCACGGATCTTGCTGCTGTCGATTTGCAGTGAGCCGAGCAAACGCGAAACGGCGGCGGATTTGCCGGTCACGGCACCGGCGATTTTCAGCAGTTGCGGCGGGAACCCGATGAGCCGGGCACGCTTGTGCAGGGCGGCGGCAATGGCACGTACGAGCTCTGGCGTGGAAGGGTCTTCGTCATCAGCCAGCAAATACGTTTGTCCGGCCGCCGCGGGATGATCGAGACATACCATCATCGCGTCGACTAGATTGTCCAGATACAGCAGGCTGCGATGGTTTTGAATTGAACCTAATGGCAATGGCACGCCGCGCTCGATCGCGCGCATCAGGCGCAGGAAATTGCCTTTGACGCCGGGACCGTAAAGCAACGGAGGGCGCAGGACTACTGTTTCCATGCCTGCTGCGGCCGCGCGCAGTGCCAGCTCGGCTTCCCGCTTCGAGACGCCGTAAGGATCTTCGGGATATGGCGCATCGTTTTCGGTATACGGGCGCAGCGTCGTCGACTCCCCGTTCACCTTGATGGAGCTCAAGAAAATGAACCGTCGCACGCCGGCAGCCTGCGCAGCGTGCGCGAGCGTTTGAGTGCCCTCGACGTTGAGGCGCCGATACGCGGCGAGCGGATCGGCTGCAGTGTCACGCATGACGTGGGTGCGCGCGGCTAAATGAATCACGACGTCCACGCCTCTCAGAGCAACTCGCCAATCCGTAGCCGGGCCAATGTCGCCGACCACGGCATCATCAATTGAAGCGAGGGAGTTGCCAGTGCGCAGCGCGCGTCGCACGTCCCAGTTTTGCCGGCGCAGCGCGTCGCAGAGTGCGGTGCCTACGAAGCCAGTCGCGCCTGTAACCAGTGCTCGACGCGGAAGAACCCCGCCCTGCGTCTTCAGGTCTTGAACCACACGGTACGATTGACGTAGTCGGTGTAGCTCATGATGATACGCAGAACCTTGCGCGACACGTTGTCGGTATCGTAATCGGCGACCAGCTTGAACGGGCGTTTGACGCCCTTGTAATGCGCGACGCTGACTTTAATCGCGTCGATCACATTGGCCGCCTTCAAACCGCTCATGATGACGATCGACTCGTCCATGCCTTCGGGTCGTTCATGGGCCTGTCGGATCATGATGGCGGGAAAACCCAGAATGGACGACTCCTCTGTCAGCGTTCCGCTGTCCGACAGTACACAATAGGCGTTGGTTTGAAGCTTCATATAGTCGAAATAGCCGAGCGGTTTCAGGAATTCGACTTTTGAAGGCAACGCCTTGCGTTTCAGTGCCGCGAGCCGGTTGCGGGTGCGTGGATGGGTCGATACGATTGCGCGTTTTTTGAATTTCCTCGTGGCCTGGTCGAGGCTGTCGAGCAAATCGGCGAGGTTCACCGGACTATCGACGTTTTCCTCGCGATGGGCGCTCACCACAAAATATTCTCGTGGCTTTAATTTGAGTCGCTTAAGCACGCCCGACGCTTCGATTTGCGGCTCGTAGTAATTGAGCACTTCGTACATCGGCGAGCCGGTCTTGATTACCGTCTCAGGACGAACGCCCTCGCGCGAGCAGATAGCGCCGCGCATGCTCCGTGTAAGTCAGATTGATGTCGCTGATGTGATCGACGATCCGGCGGTTGAGTTCTTCAGGCACCCGCTCGTCGAAGCAGCGATTGCCGGCTTCCATATGAAACACCGGTATTTTGAGGCGCTTCGCGGCGATCGCGGACAGGCTGGAGTTTGTATCGCCCAGCAAGAGCAATGCGTCCGGTTTCTCCTTGGCCATGACGGCGTCGGCTGTCGCGATGATGTTGCCTATCGTCTGCGCCGCTGTCGCTTTGGCGGCTTTCAAAAAATGATCGGGTTTGCGTATCCCCAGCTGTTCGAAAAAAATCTCGTTCAACTCATAATCAAAGTTCTGGCCCGTGTGGACCAGGACATGGTCGACATGCCTGTCCAGTTCGGCGATAACGCGCGAAAGCCGGATGATTTCCGGCCGTGTGCCGACGACGGTCATGACTTTAAGCGGCATGGCGATGTCTCGTGTCCGTCAACGCAGCAATTCGCCGTCGTCCAACTCGATTTTGTCGCCTACCATCAAGCGATGCTGCTTCAGCAGTTCTATCGTGCGCGGATAGTCGAGAATTCTATGCGCTGAACTGAATTCGCCCTTGAGGGCATTAGGTTCCTTGCGAGTGCCGGCGAGCTCGGGAAGCATCGACTTGATTGCGTAGAACTCGCCGCGTTTGACGCAGTGATTGGCTTCTTCTTCCGACACCATCACCTCGTGAAGTTTTTCGCCCGGCCGGATGCCGATGTTTTTGATCTTGATTTTGCGCTTGCCGATCAACGCCTGCGCAATATTGATGACCGTGGCGGACGCTACATTCGGGACGTATATCTCGCCTGGCAAACCAGTCTCCAGCGCGGCAAATACGGTGTCCACTGCACGGTCCAGGCTCAGCAGAAAGCGAGTCATCTCTGGCACCGTGATGGTAACCGGTCCGCCGTTTCGTATCTGCTCATGAAAGAGCGGGACCACCGAGCCGCGCGACGCCAACACGTTGCCGTAGCGCACGCCGATGAAGCGCGTTTTCGCATTCAGGATGTTGGCCGCGACGAAAATCCGTTCCTGCAGCGCTTTGGTCATCCCCATCACGTTGACAGGTTTGCACGCCTTGTCGGTGCTGACCGCAACGACCGTATTAACGGGGTAACCGTTTTCGCCGATCGCGCGCACGATATTGGCGGCGCCCATGCAATTGGTCAGCATGGCTTCGGCGGGAAAATATTCGCAAGACGGGACTTGTTTCAGCGCTGCGGCGTTGACGACGATGTCCGCAGTTTTTACCGCCGAGCAGACGGCCGCGTAATCGCGCACGTCGCCGATGCGAAACTCCAGGACTTTCGAAAAATTGCGGTAAATGGCTTCATCGGTCGAGACTTTCTTGTGCAGATAAGTCAGGCGCATCGCATGCTGCTTTGCTTCGTCTCTCGAGAACACGATGACTTTTTTCGGCGTGCCGCCTTTCGCCGCTCGAGAATGCGGCGTACCAACACCTTGCCGAGAGAACCGGTCCCGCCGGTGATCAGGACGTTTTTCCGATCAAACAGCACGCGGCGCTCCATTTGCCGTAGGGTGTGGGATCGGCCGCAAGGTCGTTCATCATAATGCTCCACGACGGCGTCGCCAGACCGGTGGCTTGCCGGAACCGGCCGCCCTCGAGATTGCGCCGGATTATTATGCTGTCATCCGGCTCTATTTTGATGTTGAGGTTGAATGCCGCGCGCGCCAAGCATAGCAGATCGTGCTTGGTAATGACTTCCGAAGTAACCTGGTAAAGCCCATGCAAGCGCGGAAAACGCTCGATAATATCGCCGATCAAATCGGCGCAATACAGGGTCGAAATCCCCGTATATAGCGCGCCGCGAAATCCGCGCACCGTTTTGCCGTCCTGGGCGAGAAACCATTCGAGCAATTCGGTCCCGTGCTCGAGCTCGCGCCCGATAAACGATGTGCGCATCGTGAGTGCATTGCCGTAGGCCGACCTCTCCCAGCGCCTTGGTGCGGCCGTAAATGTCCCGCGCATTCGGTGCGTCGTCTTCGGTGTAGCCGCCTTTCGTGCCATCGAATACGCAATCCGTGCTGACCGTTATCAGGCGCGCATCATTCGCTGCCGTCCATTCGGCGAGACGATGCGGCAGCCATGCGTTCAGCAGAATGCTCGCGGTCGGGTCCGCAGGTGCTTCCCGCCTTTTGGTTACGGCAATGCAATTGACGACGACATTCGGCGCAGCGGCGTCGAGCGAGGCCGCAAGTCGCCTGGGATCGGTGACGTCGACTTTTTCGATCACGCGTGGGTCGTCGAAGAAGCCGAAGCGCTCGTAATCGGCGCGCTTGCCGCGGACGGTCGTTTGGCAATCGGCAAAGCGCGCGCCCAGCCGCTGCCACAGCTTATGGCCGAGCATGCCGGTGCCGCCGAGGATCAGGATGCGCATTGACCTGCTGACTTTCAATTCATTCATCCAGCCCTCCAGTCTGGTCAACAACATTTCGCGCTCGAAGTGCTGTTCGAAATAAGCTCGCCCTCGTTCACCCATGGCCTGCCGGGCGTCCACGCCCATACGTGCCAGCCGGAGCACTGCATCGGCGAGCGCTACCGGATTTTCTGCGGGCACTGCCACGCCCGCGCCCGCTTCCGTCACTACACGCGCGCCTTCGCCGTCCATTGCCGCGATGATCGGCTTCGCGCAAGCGAGATACGATTGTACCTTCGAGGGCAAGGTCAGCGCGAATATCGGCTCCTTCCTGAGCGTTACGAGCATCGCATCCGCGCGCGCAAAAAACCGAGGCATGGCTTCCGGCGGATAATGCCCGAGCAAGTGAAACGTTGCCTGCAAGCCGCGTGCTTCGATTTCGCGCGCCACCCAAGCGCGCTGCCTGCCGTCGCCAAGCACGAGCCAATGAATTTCCGATTCCTGCTTCAGCAATGTAGCGGCGGCCAAGATGGTCTCGAAATCCTGGGCTGCGCCAATGTTGCCGGCGAACATTACGCGAAATCCCGGCGGCAATCCCGGTTCGAGACCCGCTTTGACGCTTGCCGGGTTGGTAGATCTCCTCCGCACTGTTCGGGAAGTAGCGGATGCACGAGGCGTCTACTCCCAGCGCCTCAATCGGCGGCGAGAATGCGCGTGACTGAATTAGGATGCGATCGCTGCGCCGGTAAATAAAGCGCACGAGCGTTGCGACCAGGTCGCATCACCCACCGCGACTTTACGGCGCCGGTCGCCGACAGGCTTTCAGGCCACAGGTCCTGAACCCAGAAAAGAAGCGGCACTCGCTTCAATGCACGCAATACAATTGCGGGAACCCCGACCGTTATTGGTGATGGTTCGAATACGAGGATTGCATCAAAACTGCCCCTGCAGCGCAGTGGCGCGAGAACGGCTCCGGAAACCGCGAACGCAAAATAGTTAAGGGCGAGTTGGAAACCGCCGCCATTACCACGCGGTATTAATGGCACCCGGATCACGTCGACGCCGCCATAGTCCTGGCGATAGGGTCCACGGTAGCCATAGCCTTCGAAAAACTTGCCGCCCGGGTAATTCGGCAAGCCCGTTAATACCGTGACCTGGTGTCCGCGCTCAATGAGCCCCTGCGCGAGATCGTTGATGCGAAAGGTCTCGGGCCAAAAATATTGGGTAACGATCAGTATTTTCATCACGCGTAGGCCCCCGCTGGAGCTTGCGCGCGTGTCATAGTTGCAAGCTTTCGCTTCGACAATAGGCCGATGCGATCATCCATACAGTGCCTTCGTCATTTAAGGCGACCCTAAGTAGAAAAATCACCTCGCTCACGTCAAAAAAGCCATGAAGTTGCAACAGCGCAGCTTGCCAACGTCAAGCTAACCGTCCGGGACCAATGGCGCAGGTGTAGTAAAATGACGCGCTTTGAATTGCTGCTTTCAAGCGGACAAACGGCTGGTAACGTCAATCGCATGATCTGACCAAATTTTTTTCCGGAGCGGTTTGTTCACTTCAATCGCATTTCCCACTCGTTCGAATCGATTCTAGCGCCTTAGCTTTGCAAGCCTGATAATACTGGAATTCATGAAACGAGCGAGATACCTGATCATTGGTGGATCCGGACTTATTGGATCGCATTTGCGCCTGGCGTTAGGTCATGATCGCGCCATTGCAACTTACAAATCCAGACCAATTTCTGACGGTATATATTTCGATCCCGCCACTATGACGCTGGCGGATGCCATTTTGCGCGATTCGCCCGGCCTAACGCACGCGTTTGTGCTATTTGCGATGAGTAATATCGATGCATGCGCGATAGATGCTGAGCGCGCTTTCACTGTAAACGTAGAAAGTCAAAAGCGAATTATCGATGAGCTGATAGGCGCCGGCATTGTTCCGGTCTACGCATCAAGCGACGCAGTATTTGACGGAACGCGTGGAATGTGGGCTGAGAATGACAACGTTAACCCGGTTCTTACTTATGGTCGCCATAAAGTTCAAATCGAAAAATATTTGATGGAAAACTCGAATTCAGCGCAGATACTGCGGTTATCCAAAGTCGTCTGCACCTCACCGGGCGTCGATAATTTGCTCGATGAATGGATGCAGGCGATGGAGCAGGGACATAAAATTAACTGCGCATACGATCAAATTTTTTCACCGTCGGACGTCGACGACGTGGTAATTGCAATGCGTGAGCTCGTAAAAAACAATAACTCTGGTGTTTTCCACGTGTGCGGTCCGCAGGCAATTTCACGTTTTGACTTCGCGCTTACACTGGAATCAAAAGTGCGTCGGTATCGCACCGTGTCATCGCAAATTGTTGCTTGCAGCATTCGTGATGTTTCCGTAGTAGAGCCGCGCCCTTGTAATGTCTCTATGTCACCGCGCAAGCTTTATGCAGCAATAGGTCGAGAATTTAAAGATATCGGCGAGATATGTCAGATTGCGGCAGCGCGTCGTTATGGAAGTGGAAGCTTACGACGTTCTGGGCCCGCGCCCGGGGATGGCTAGCATTTATTGTGACAGCGTTGAGGAACTAAGATGAAAGCAGTCATTCTTGCAGGGGGATTTGGCACGCGGATTAGCGAAGAATCCCATCTAAAGCCCAAACCAATGATAGATATAGGCGGCAAACCGATCTTATGGCACATCATGAAGATTTATTCTGCTTGCGGTATTCATGACTTCATAATTTGCCTTGGCTATAAGGGATACATCGTAAAGGAATACTTTGCCAATTATTTCCTGCACATGTCGGACGTCACCTTTGACATGGAAAACAACAAAATGGAAGTTCATCAAGCGAGTGCTGAACCATGGCGCGTGACACTGGTTGATACGGGAGAAGGCACGATGACGGGTGGCCGCCTCAAGCGTGTAAGCCCGTACATAGGAGGTGAAGATTTCTGTTTTACTTACGGTGACGGCCTCACCGATCTTGATCTTGAGAAACTGATATCGTTTCACCAAAAGAGCAAAACGTTAGCTACCGTGACCGCGGTACAAGCCCCCCGGACGATTCGGCGCGCTAAACGTCAAAGGCGATAAGGTCACTACCTTTGAGGAAAAGCCGGGTGATGGCGGATGGATAAATGGCGGATACTTTGTGCTTTCACCTAAAGTGCTCGATTACATAGAGGGCGATGACACCATCTGGGAGCGCGGTCCAATGGAGACGCTTGCTCGGGAAGGCAAGCTGTCCGCTTACTATCAACGCGGCTTTTGGCATGCCATGGACACATTGCGCGACAAGAACTACTTAGAGGAACTTTGGGAATCCGGCGCGGCGCCCTGGAAGAAATGGAAATGACCCGCGATTTTTGGAAGGGCAAAACGGTTTTCGTAACAGGGCACACCGGCTTTAAGGGCAGTTGGCTCGTGCTTTGGCTTAACAGACTCGGTGCACGGGTAACTGGTTACGCATTGCAACCACCGACCAGCCCGAGCCTCTTCTCGCTCGCGGGTATTGCTCAGACAACGACTTCGCTTGAAGCCGACGTGCGCGATCTGGGACAGCTCAGCTTGGAAATTCAACGCTCACAACCTGACGTGGTGTTCCACTTGGCGGCACAGTCTCTTGTTCGCCAGTCTTATCAAGAGCCAGTCGAAACCTACGCCACAAATATCATGGGCACCGTCAATCTGCTGGAATCGGTGCGCCATTGTCCATCGGTTAAATCGACGATCGTCGTCACCAGTGACAAATGCTACGAAAACAAAGAATGGTTTTGGGCCTATCGTGAGGATGAGCCGATGGGAGGCAGCGATCCCTATTCGAGCAGCAAAGGTTGTGCGGAACTGGTGACCGCCGCTTATCGCAAATCTTTCTTCTCTGGCGCCAGTGGAGGGAATACGCTTTCTGGATTGGCGAGCGCACGCGCCGGCAATGTGATCGGCGGCGGCGACTGGGCTACAGACCGGCTCATTCCCGATATCCTGAAATCATTTTCCGAACGACGTCCGGTGCTAATTCGCAGTCCCAAGGCCGTACGGCCGTGGCAGCATGTGCTGGAACCACTCGCCGGATATCTCGAACTTGCGGAAAAGCTTTGGAGCGACGCCGATAAATTTGCCGGTTCGTGGAATTTTGGGCCTGGTGAGGACGATGTCAAGCCGGTGTCGTGGATCGTCGAACGCCTTAAGAACGACTGGGGAGAGGGAAGTGAATGGCAGCTCGATGTCGGGCCGCGCCCACATGAAGCAGCTTATCTAAAGCTCGATTGTTCAAAAGCGCGCGCCCTTCTCAACTGGGCGCCGGTGCTGAATCTGGAAATCGCGCTTAAGTGGACGGTGGAATTCTGCGAGAACCTCGATGGAAAAAATATGCGCCAAGTCACGGAAGCGCAAATCGAACGTTATCAGGACAGGAGCGCTTAACGATGGTCGGCAAGTGCAGGTTTTGCGGCGATTCTGTTAAACATTCGTTCTGCGATTTGGGAATGTCGCCACTGTCGAATTCATTCCTGAAGCCAGAGCAACTAATTAAAATGGAGCGGTTTTACCCACTCCATGCGTACGTGTGCTCTTCATGCTACCTGGTGCAATTGCAGGAATTCGAAAGTCCCGAGCATATCTTTAGCGATTACGCGTATTTCTCGTCGTATTCGCAGACGTGGTTGGAGCATGCGAAAGCCTATACGGAATATGTGACGACGCGGTTCGGCCTAGGTTCGAAGAGCCAGGTAATCGAGATTGCGAGCAACGATGGCTATCTTCTTCAATATTTCAAACAGCGCGACATTCCCGTACTCGGCATCGAGCCTGCGGCCAACGTAGCGAAGGTTGCCCAGCAGGCTGGCATTACGACGCGCACCGAGTTTTTTGGCCGGTCGAGCGCGTCGGCATTACGCGATGAGGGTATTCAGGCAGACCTGCTCCTGGGCAACAACGTGCTGGCTCATGTGCCGGATTTGAATGATTTTGTGCAGGGCTTGAAGCTCGCCCTGCGCGACGGCGGTGTCATCACGATGGAGTTTCCCCATCTTCTGCGGCTGATAATGGACAATCAGTTCGATACGATTTACCACGAGCATTTCTCTTATTTTTCTTTTCTTACTGTAGAAAAAGTTTTCGCACGCCATGAGCTGAGACTGTTCGATGTTGAACAACTTCCAACTCATGGCGGGTCGCTGCGTATCTTTGCCGCGCATGCCGCCGATGCAACCAAGCCGACCGGGGTGCGAGTCGAACAATTAAAAGAAGAAGAACAAGAATTCGGGTTGACGAAGTTGCAAACGTATTGTGATTTTGCGGAAAAAGTTAAGCAGACCAAACGCCTTTTGCTCAACTTTCTGATTGAAGCAAAACAAGCTGGCAAAACGATCGTTGGTTATGGAGCGCCAGCGAAAGGCAATACGTTGCTCAACTATTGCGGCGTCCGCACTGATTTTCTCGACTACACAGTTGATTTAAGTCCGCACAAACATGGCCGTTTCCTGCCTGGTACTCATATTCCCATTTTCCATCCAGACAAGGTGCGCCAAACGAAGCCCGATTATTTATTGATCTTGCCTTGGAATCTTAAGGATGAGGTCATGGCGCAGATGGCGCATATCCGGGTTTGGGGCGCACAATTTGTGCTGCCCATACCCGAAGTTCGTGTTCTGAAATGATCTTTCAAGCGTCGCGCCTGAGCGGCGCCTTCATCATTGACCCCGCAAAGGCTGGACGATGAGAGAGGTTTTTTTGCGCGGACCTTCTGCCGTGACGAATTTGCGGCGCATGGCCTGCGGCTAAATTTCGTCCAGTGCAATATTTCCCTCAACAGCAGGAAAGGGACTTTACGCGGGATGCATTATCAGGACAAACCGTACGAAGAAGCGAAGCTGGTGCGATGCACGCGCGGCGCGATCTTCGACGTGATTGTCGATATCCGTAAAAAATCCGTTACCTACGGGCAATGGTTCGGCATCGAGTTGACCGCTGAAAATCGCCGGATGTTATACGTACCGGAAGGGTTTGCGCATGGCTTCCAGACTGTGGAGGACGACAGCGAGGTTTTTTACCAAATGGCCGAAATGTACAAGTCCGAATATGCGAGAGGCATCCGTTGGAATGACCCTGCGTTCAATATCGCATGGCCTTTGCCGAATCCGATTATTTCTCCACGGGATGCCGCATATCCTGATTTCGTGTGATTGCCGTGTCGGCCGGCCATGCAACGACACTCTGACCGCTGCCCGAATCTGCGGGCAACCGTATGTCAGTGATCAGGCGCAACGTCATCGCCAATTTCGCCGGCAAGGCGTGGGCAGTGCATGATGTCTCTCGCGTTCGTGCCGGTCTACATCAAACTCCTCGGCATTGAAGCCTACGGCCTGATCGGATTTTTTTTGACGCTAGTGGCCATTCTTTCGTTACTCGATCTTGGATTGGGCACGACACTTAACCGAAGGCTCGCTCAGCTTTCGATAGAGAAAAACACGGCTCAGGAAATGTGCGTCATCTCTTGCGCACGCTAGAACTCATATATTTGATAATCGGAATTGTCATCGGCGCAACCATCGCCGCGCTCGCGCCTTTCATCGCAAATCACTGGATTAAATCAGAGCAACTGCCGGTGGCTACCGTCACTCATGCGGTAGTCATGATGGGAGTCGCAATTGCCTGCCACTGGCCGCTCGCACTTTATTCGGGTGGTTTAATGGGTTTGCAGAAACAGGTTGTATCTAACACAATTACATCGTTGATCGCTACCGTGCGCAATTTTGGCGCCGTCGTAGTCATATGGCAGGTTTCGTCGACCATCGAGGCGTTTTTCGCGTGGCAGCTTGCCGTGAGTCTTGCCGAAACGGTGCTGACCCGTTTTCTGCTGAGGCGCTATCTGCCCATTGCCCCCCAAAGTCCGCATTTTCGGGTGCGGCTGTTAAATGATTTGTGGCGATTCGCTGCAGGAATCACCGGTATTTCGCTTTTATCCGTAATTCTGACTCAGCTCGACAAAGTCATACTTAGCAAGGTGCTCTCACTGGAGGCTTTTGCTTACTACAATCTCGCGTGGCGCGTAGCCTCCGGCTTGTACTACCTGGTGAGTCCCATAAACACTGCATTTTTTCCGCGGTTCGCGCAGCTTGCTGCGGTGGATGACAAAGACGAATTGGCGCGGCTGACCATCGAGGGTGCCAATTGACATCAGTCGTTGTGATTCCGGTAACCGTTGTTCTCGCCATGTTCTCTGCCGAGTTTCTCGCCCTCTGGATTAGAGATGCGCAGATAACCGCACGAACCAGCAACTTACTAACGTTATTGGTGATTGGTACGGCACTCAACGGATTGATGAACTTGCCGCTGACGCTGCAGCTGGCTTATGGTTGGACGCGCTTGGTGTTTGTCATGAATGCCGCGGCAGTCTGCTTGCTGGCGCCTATGATTTACGTCATGTCACTACGGTTCGGCGGTGAAGGGGCGGCGTATATCTGGATTGTCCTTAATGCGGGATACGTGGTGTTCATGTTGCAAATAATGCACCGCAGGTTGCTGCTGGGGCATTTGCGTGACTGGTTTATTGTCGACGTCGGTTTGCCTCTCGTGGCGGCGGTTACAGTGGCGACAATTTGCAGACAAATGATCAATATGTCCGGTCCGGACGGATGGCTCGTGCTCAAGCTGACCGCTGTATCACTATTAACTGCGATGGCATCTGCACTAGCCGCACCCCAGGTTCGTTCGATGATCCTGCATACCTTTGATAACCATAGCGTAAGTCGGACATGAATGGGCCAACCATTGCGGTCATTGTTCCCAACCGTAATGACGCTCGCTATTTGCCACGTTGTCTGAAATCGGTATTGGACCAGAAAATCGGTCCCGAGGAACTCTTGATCTTCGATGATCAGTCGGCCGATGATAGCCCAGCGGTCATAAGGTCGCTGATTGCAGGCCATTCCTGTGCGCAACTGATCGTGAACCCGGTTAATTTGGGAACCAATGGCGTATTAAATGAAGGCCTCCGTCGTGTACAAAGCGACTACGTTTTGTTTTTGGCCGCCAACGATTTCTTGTTACCGGGCATCTTCGCGCGCGCGAAGCAGAGTCTCGCCAGGTCTCCCGGGGCAGCAGTATGGTCGGCAATGGCATGGCTGGTGGACGAGGAAGACCAGCCAGTCCGACTTCATCCATCTGCCGTCATTGCATTGAACGACGCATTTTTCCCGCCCAAGGAATGCATCAAGCTGGCTCATCGTATCGGCCATTGGTTCACCGGTACAACCCTCATTTACCATGTAGCGACTTTGCGTGACGTCGCAATCCGCTGGGATCGTCCAGCCGTCGAGGTCGGCATCGGCCCGCAGGACCGACACGACCCAGCTGCGGCTGGTTGCCTTTCGTGCACCGGCGACGGTGACGGCGAGCACGCGCGCACCCACGTCGGCAGTCGACGGGTCGTAGGCCAGGCTCGCGCCGTTGCCGCCGGCGACGGCCTCACCGTCGAGGGTCCAGCGGTACGTGAGCACGTCGCCGTCCGGGTCGGACGCCGTGACGGCGAACGTCGTCGCGGGCTCCCCGACGGTGACGGTCGGCTTTCGCGACGCGGGGTCGACGGCCGTCACGACGGGTGCCCGGTCGCCGCCGGTGACGACGACCCGCGCGGTGTCCACGCCTAGGAAGCCGTTGTCGTCGGTGACCTTTAGCCCGATGGTGCGCGAGGTCGCGACGTGCACGTCCGGGGTCGGGCCCTGCGCGTCGTCGTACGCGCCGTCGCCGTCGAGGTCCCAGTCGTAGACCCGGACGAACGCGCCGTGCCTCGACGGGGTCGAGCCGCGGCCGTCGAGCGTCACCGCGCCGCCGGTCGTGGTGTACGGCCCGCCGGCGTCGGCCTCGGGAGAGCCCTGCTCGGCTCGGTCCTCGAGGTCGGTGACGAGGTCGTCCCAGCCCTGCGCGGACTCAGCGAGCGCGTCCTGCATGCCGTGCTCGGCAGCGAGGACGGCGTCGATCTGCCCGAGCAGGTCGGCCGTCGTCAGCGGGTGCGCCTGGCCGCGGGCCACGAAGGCGTCCTCGGCGCGGCGGATGTCGGCCTTCGACAGCCCGCGGTTGGTGAGCACCTGCTGCTCGGTCGGGGAGAAGCCGCTGGTGCGGATCCGGTTGATGACTGCGCGGCCGTCGGCGAGCTTCGCGTCGAGCACCGCCGCCTTGCCGGCCAGCGCACCGCGCAGGTCGGCGAGCGACTGGTCGGTGGCGAGGTGCTCGTCGAGGGCGGTCGACAGGTCGCGCACCGCGCGGGCCTGCTTCAGCGCCCACTCGGCGTCGCCGGCCTCCAGGGCGCCCTGGTAGCGCTCCAGCGCGTGGAGCATCGCCTCGGCCCTGGCTGCCTCGCGGAGGAGACCGTCGCCGAGGTCGTCGTACGCCCGGGCGACGGGGCTGGCGCCCGACGTGGTGTCGGCGTCACCGGCGGAGACGTGCGGGACCGGGAGGATCGTGAAGTCGGGGTCCGCCGGGTCCTGCCAGATGGCGGAGTAGTTGGCGGCCATGTTGGCCATCAGCCGGCCGACCTGGTCCTTGAAGCCCTTGAGAGAGCCGAGGTAGGCGTCCTGGAGGCCGTACTTGTTGAAGAACATCATCTCGATGCACTCCAGGCCCGGGTCGATGAACCAGCTCTGGGCGTCGGCCATCGAGACGTTCTTGAGGAGCCCGGCCATGATCCGATGCATCTTCATCCAGGTGACGAACTCCTGGTGGGCCGCGTCCTTCATCCCCGGATCGAGTCCGGGACGGGCGGCATCTCGCCGTCCGGCACGTCCACGGTGATCGCGTCGTGGAAGACGGTGTCCTCCGGGTCGACCGTCCCGTCCTGACAGGTGTCGAAGACGATGTCGAAGGTGCCGTCGCCGATCTTGCCGCTGGGGGTAGACGGCGGCGATCAGCTCCGCCGGAGAAGATGCCGGAGCCGGTGCCGACGATGGTGTTGGGCGCTGGCCGCCCGCGTCGACCAGCTTCGCGCCGTCCTCGTCGGCGCCGGCCGGGGACGATGTAGACGTCGGTCGCCGGGTACACGAAGTCGTCGACGCCACCCTCGCCGTCCGAGGCGCAGTGGTCGTTGAACGAGATGGTTCCGTTGATGAACAGCGCCGCGTTGGCGCCGAGCTCGACCCACTCGCCGCCACCGGGCAGCTCAAGCGAGTTGGCGGCGGCGCTGGCGGGAGCGAGGCACCGGCGACGAGCAGGCCGGCTCCGAGGGCTGCGGCGAGCAGCGCCGACATCAGGCAGGGCAGTCGGCCGGTGCGGCCGGTGCGGCCGGTAGGCCGGGCGTGCCGCGAGCGGTGGGTGCGCACAGGGATCTCCTCTGGTCGGTGCTCCGCGTCTGCGGGGAGGACCGTCCGCGGAGCGACCTTGTGATCAACTTGATCCCGGGTTGACTGCGCTCTTGCTAGTCGGTTGCAAGTACGTCGGCAACGGAGGCCGTCAGCCGCCGCCCAGCCAGCGCTGGTTCCCCACCTTTGCCGCCAGCTTCCGGCCGGTTTCGGCGTGATCGCGCGCGGCATCCCCGGCCGGCCCGAGCCGGTGGGCCAGCCGGGCCAGCACCGTGTCGACCGGGCCGACGACGAAGAACCCGCTGGCCCCGCCGGCCAGCTCGCCGGCAGACGCCAGCAGCTCGTCGTACGCCGCCTCGATCGCCGCCTTGTCGCAGGTCGAGCGCGTTTTCGGCGTCGAGGGTGGCGAACATCGAGCGCAGCAGGTCGCGCCGCGGCCGCGGCCGGTCGGCGTGCGCGGCGCGCGCCTCGTCGGTGCGGCCCGCCCACCAGCAGGCTGCGGACGAGCAGTGGCACGACCGGCGGGTAGACGGCGGCCGCCTCCCGGGCCTGCGCCCAGCGCGTCCTCGCGCGACCGGCCTGGTAGGCGATCAGCCAGGACGCGATCCACTCCAGGGCGTCGACCGAGAAGGCACCGATGCTGCGGAGGGCCTCTGCGAACTCGGCGTACCCGATCCCGTGCCTCGTCCGAGGTCGCCACGGGCCAGCGCGACGACGGCCGGCACCTGACGGGACACCACGACGAGACCGGGCAGCGAGAACGCCCGACCCTGCCGCTCGAGCTCGCGGCCGTGCTCCTCGGCCGCCTCGAGGTCGCCGTCGGCGAGGGCGGCCTGCTCGAGCAGGAAGTGGGCGAGGCCCCGGTGACCGGCGAGGCCGTGGGTGCGCGCGACCTCGAGCATCTCGTCGGCGACGGCTTGCCGCTCGTCGCGGGTGGCGTTGCCCATCAGCTGGCGGGCCAGGCCGTCGAGGGCGTAACCCAGCGCCGACGGGTCGGCCAGCTCCCGTGCCTCAACGACCGCCGACTGCGCCGCCATCATCGCCGCCTCGTCGCCGGCGCCCTCCATCTCGATGCCCTGGGTGGCGAGCAGGCGGCAGTGCAGGGCGCGGATCTCGTCGGTCTGCGGCAGCTCCAGCAGCTGCTCCGCGGAGGTGACCAGCTGCTCCATCAGCCAGACCTCCTCGTAGGAGTAGTCGTGGGTCGCCCACACCATCGGGGTGTCCCAGGCCGTCACCGCGCGGGCGGTGAGCACCGGGTCGCCGACGACGAGGGCGGCCCGGACCGCGTCCAGCCGGGCCCGGCCGGCCGCCACGCCCGAGGCGGTGTGTCCAAGGGTCCGGACCAGACCGATCCACAGCCCGACCAGCTCGCGCTGGTCGGCACCCGGGCGACGGCCCTGGGCCTCGA
>CAWDSF010000009.1:0-62751 GCA_963804885.1 uncultured beta proteobacterium | reverse complement strand
TGGAGTTGCGAACGGTGCCGTCACCGTTCAATACTCCGACGTCATAACGATCATGGGCGGCTCCGGGACAGGGGTCATGCGCGTGCCTTGGAACACCGACGGAGGGGTCGGAATATCCGGCGTCGCCAGTGCGGCCTTCGGTGTCAGCTTTTGTCAACTGATCCCGGTGGGAAGCGCAACAGGTGGGATAGGTTGTGACGGGTATCCCAACCTTGTCGATTTTTTTTCCGCATCGAATCCCGCCATCAGCAAAACGTTTAACCTCGATTTCCACATTCAGTTCGGTGCCCTGCCTGTGGATTACGTTTTGAACACTACTTTCACAGCCTCTGCCGGAGCAAGTGCGCCCGGGGGCATCGCGACTTCGGACTTTTCGCATACTGGAACGATCCAGGCAGTCCAATTTTTCGACAGCCTTGGCAACAGGATTAGCGGTGTGACGATTACATCGCAGTCAGGACTGAATTACCTGAACCCCGGTATAGCTGCTGTTCCGGAACCTGCATCAGTCGTGCTGCTGGGCCTTGGACTCGGCATGCTCGGCTTGATATGGCGACGTCGCCATAATGCGATTACGGTAGCTTGAGCGCACAAGAGCAGTTCGCTGGGCGGGACGAACTTCCGCAAACCGCTCGAGGCGAGAACGTAGCGGCGCAAAGCACAATGACCAGTTTGCGTCGCTTGTTCACTCGACCACCTTGTCCGCCATTACCAATAGCGACTGCGGAATAGTCAGTCCCAACGCCTTGGCGGTCTTAACGTTGATGAACAATTCAAATTTTGTAGGCTGTTCTACTGGCAGATCGACCGGCTTCGCACCCTTGAGAATTTTGTCCACGTAGGTGGCAGCGTACCGGAAGTGTTCGATGAGATTCGTCCCGTAACTCATTAGACAGCCAGCCTCTGCATAGATCGGATCCGCCGTCATGGATGGCAGCCGATATTTCGCCGTCAATTCCACGATCTGGCTACTTTGCTGCTGGAGAAACCCGTCAAGCGCCACCATCAGCGCACCGGCCTTCTGTTGGTGCATCACGGAGAATGCGTTGTCAATCTCCTGAGGAGTCCGCGCTTCCGTAGGCAGAATCGTTAACCCGCGCTTTTGTCCGTCGGTCTGAGTGTTCTTAAAGCCAACAACGTTTTGCGGATTGGCAGGATTTAACAGGTAAGCCACGCGTGACAGTTTTGGCACCATGGCAAGCAGCATCTCTAGGCGTTTGCTGTTCATGTCCGCAACGAGATTAGACAGTCCCGTGATATTTCCGCCGGGCCGGGCCAGCGTCGTGACCAGACCCGAGCCGACCGGATCCCCTATATTGACAATGACGATCGGTATCGTGGAAGTTGCTTTCTGCACCGCACGGCTGACGGGCGTCGTAGCCGACACGATGAGTTCAACTTTCATTCCAGCAAGCTCGGCTGCGAGGGCGGGCAACTGCGCATAATTGCTCTCGGCCCAACGGAATTCCACAACCAGGCTTTTCCCCCTCTGCCCAGCCGAGTTCGCGCAGGCCGGTCCGCCATGCTTCGACTTCTTTCGCGTAAGCAGTGGCGGAACTCGGCCCGAGAAAACCTATCCGGCGCATCCTGGCAGCGGGTTGCTGTGCGAACGAACGCAGCGGGATTCCGAGCGCACACGCGCCGAGTGCGACAATCAGTTTACGGCGATTTTTCATGCGCCTTCCCAGTATGGCACCCAGTATGCGCGCATTTGCCAAGGTCAGTAGACTTGCGATTTTTTATTGGCAAGCAGGTGGAAAGGGTCGGTTAATCGGCTAATTGAAAAGTAACGGTCGGTGACCGCTTGTGGCCGGAAGTAGTCAGATAACACTTGCTCAAATTTTCAGGGCAAGCGGACATTGCCAGTCAGATCGAGTCCCGACTATTACAACTCAGGGCAAGGCCGATATTCCCGGTGTCCTGATTTCTCCGGAGTGACAGACCGATATTTACACTTTTTCTCCGCATCCGCTGTGTCCTCTGCGGCAAAACTGTGACGGAGAATGAATTAAGCAGCGAGTGGAAACCGTAATTCGAAAGTAACACCGCTGCCATCGGCGCGGTCCATCGCCGCAGCGCTGCCGCCATGGAATTCGGCGGTCTGGCGCACGATATAAAGCCCGAGACCGAGATGCGGCTCCGACGTCGCGCGCTCGGGGCGCACCGATACCATCGATTCGAACAGGCGTTCGCCCATTTCCGCCGGCAGCAGCGGGCCCGTGTTGCTGACGCGCAATACTGCGGTTTCGCCGTTGCGCTCGAGGCTCACCTCGATCGGATCGGCGGTTGCGAAGTCGACGGCATTAGCTGCGAGCTTGTCCATCATTTGCGCGAAGAGGTCTGGCGCGCCTGACAGCGGCACCGTGTCTTCGGGCAGGCTCAATGCGAAGCGCCGCTGCGGATAGGCCGCCGCGTAACCTTCGACGCAGCCGGCGATGACTTTACGTGCATCGAATGTCTCGCGCTCGCCGCTGCGCAACGTTTGCTCGAGACGGGTGGCCTCGCTCATGCGCGTGAGTATCGTTTCGAGCCGATTGAGGCCATCTTCCGCGCGAGTCAGGTAAACACCGGTGTCTTTCGCGTCTTCCTGCAGTTTCATATTGTCGAGCGACGAGCGCACGACCGCGATTGGCGTGCGCAATTCGTGCGTGAGCCGGCCCGCGAGATTTTCGAGATAGGCGTTGTACTGGGCGAGCCGCTCGAGCACGGTCGAGAAACCGCGCGACAGGTCGCCGATTTCGTCGCGCGCGTGCTCGCCGGCGACGAGACCGCGCACGCGCCCCTGTGAATCGATCGCATTGTCAGCTTCATCGCGCAGTCTGCGCAGGCGCGTCGACAGGCTCGACGCGAAAAAGAACAACGCCAGCGCGCCGACGCCGAAGGCAATCAGCGTGACCGCGGCGAGCTGCACCAGCGCGCGGTTGCTGAACGTGACGATAGCCTGCGTCGTCTCTTCGACTATAACCACGCCCACCACTTCATCGCCGACCCATACGGGATTCAACGCCGTGATGATCGCGGTACGGCTGTCGGCCGTTTTGCGCGTGCGCCACGATGGCGTGCCATCGAGCGCGCGCTCGATATCGCGGCCGCCGAACACGACGTCGTTGGGAATGAATTCCTCGACCGGTTGGGCTGCTGGGGGCCGTATCTGCTCGAACATGAATTGCAGGACTATTCGAACCGCGCGCTCCAGCGGCCCGAAGGCAAGACGATCGTTGGCGGCAACCAGCGGCGGGTCGAGATTGCCGGCGGTAGCGACCAGGCGCAGCCGGCTGTCGATGATCCAGATGCGCGAGCCCGCGCGCGCGAGCCCGGTGACTAACAGCTGGATCTCTTCCGATACGGGGCGTGGTATCGCCGTGCTTCCTTCAGCGGGGGACGGCGTGCGCAGTTCCAGCAGACGCGGGCGATCCTGCAACGAGGTTGCGACGGCCCGCGAGGTGGCGACGACTGCCTGCACCTGGTTTTCGCGCAGCAGGTGCTCCATCGTTCTTACATACGTGTAGCCGACCCACGGGATCACGAGCAAAACGAGCGCGACTATTGCAAGCTTCGCTCTGATGCTTAGCGCGAATCTGTCAGTGAACGCCGCCTTCTTCTCGTCGCTCATCGGCGAATATCAGTCCGCGGCTTTCCAGCGGTAGCCGAGACCGTAGACGGTGTCGATGCAATCGAACTTGGCGTCGATCGCGCCGAACTTGCGGCGGATGCGCTTGATATGCGACGTGATCGTGCTGTCGTCGACGACGACGTGCGCCTCACCCATCAATTGGTCGCGGTTCTTGACGTGGCCCGGAAATTTGGCGAGCGCATGCACGAGCCAGAATTCGGTGAGCGTGAGATCGACCGCGGTGCCGCGCCACGCGACCGTGAAGCGGTTTAGATCGAGCGTAAGCGGCCCGCGCTCGATTACGCTGTCGGCCGGCGCGGGCGCGCCCGCCAGATCGGCGCGGCGGAAGAGCGCGCTCACCCGCGCGAGCAGATGCGGCAGGCTCACACTCTTTGTCACGTAATCGTCCGCCCCCATGCGCAGGCCGGACACGAGATCGAAATCGCTGTCGCGCGCGGTCAGGAAAATCACCGGCAGCGTCGACGACAGTCGCGCGCAATTCCTGGCAGAGCTTGAAGCCGCCGTCGACGTCGTCGCCCAGGCCGATGTCGAGCAGCACGAGGTCCGGCAGGCGCGAGCGCAGCGCGGCAAGCGCCGACGCGCGGTCCCCAAAGGCGGCGACTTCGTAGCCGTGGCGGCCGAGGACATCGGCATAGTTCGCGCGGATGACCGCGTCGTCTTCAACAATCGCAATGCGTCGGCGCATGGCAGTTTCCGTTTCGGTAGGGCGGACTATACCGGATGGAAGAGTCCCCGCAACCGCCGCCGGGCACTTGCCATATTTTCGCCACAATTGATCGCCACCTTGCCAGCATCCAGATGCCGGCGCGCCAGCTTGCGGCGCTGTAATGCTCTCGTCCCGCCAAATTCGGGCGGCAACCGGGAGAACGAAATGGAAATGCAAAAGCAGGCACCGACCTTCACCACCACGGATATCGCCTCCGAGATGCTCTCGCTCGCGCTGCACGCGCTGGTGGCCGGCCTCTCCGCGGCGATCGTCGCGGGTTCGCTCGTCGTGGCGCTGACGGTCATCGCCGCATGAATCTGAATCGCGCGGCCGGACGCTGCGGGCCGGTGGCTGGGGGTAACGCGACGACGGGTCGCGACGTGGCGGCACTATCGCCGGTCCCCAGTTTCTGGCCCGGAGCGCCTGGCCGGCGCACCGATACAACCATCCGTATCAACCATCTAATTTGAAAGGGAGCTCGTCATGCTGCAACGTTTAAAAGTAATGGTGCAATCGATTCGTGAGCGCTTTGGCCGCCCGGCCGCGGAATTCGGCAGCCGGGCGGCGGATGCGACCGGCGCCGGAATGGCGCGCGCGGCGTCCGGGATCGCCGGTGCGAAAGTCGTCCTTGTCGTGGCCGGCGTTACGGTAATAGCCGCCTATACGCTGTATCAGCATCCGCCGCTGGAAAACATCGGCCGCGGCGAAGTCGGCGTGCGCATCAACCGGTTCACCGGCGACATCAGCGAATGGCGTGAGGGCAATGTGCTCGTCCTGCCCGGTCTGCACGACATTCGCGTGTTCGCGCTGCGCGACCAGACGTATCAGCCCGAGCAAATCCGCCGCGCCGAGGGAGCGGCGCCGTTGCAATCCGTCGAAGGCCTGTCGTTCGGCGTCGATTTGTCGGTGCGCTACGCGCTGGATGCCACGAAGCTGCGCGCGACCTCGAAGACTCTGCCTGACAACATCAGCGGCGAAGTAGTCGAGCCTGCGGTGCAAGGCGTGATCTATAAGGTGTTCGCGCGCTACACGGTACGCGAAATTTTCTCGACCAAGCGCGTGGAAATCCAGCAGGCGATCGAAAAGGAGCTCGCCGACAAGCTGGCCGCCGACGGGCTCGTGCTGCGCGCGGTGCAGATGGGCAAGGTCGATCTGCCGGCCGACTACCGGCGCGGCATGAACGGCTTGCTGGCCGAAGAGCTCGCCACCGAAAAAATGCGCTACACGCTCGAATTGAAGGACAAGCGCGTAAAAGAGATCGCGCTCGACGGCGAAGCCGAGAAAGTGCGGCGCGAGAAAGCCGCCGAGGCCTCCGCGCGCGAGCAGATCATCGCCGCCAAGGGCCAGGAGGAAGCGATGAAGCATGTGCTGCCGTTCAAGCAGCGCCAGATCGAGCAGCGCCAGCTCGAAGCGGAGGCCGACAAGCAGTCGCGCATCCGCGTGGCGGAAGGCAGCGCGCAGGCGCGGCGCGTCGAAGCCGGCGGCGAAGCCGATGCGCGCCAGAAACTGGCGGACGCCGAGGCGTATCGCGTCGAGCGCGTCGGCAAAAGCAATGCCGAGCAGATGGCGCGCGAAGGAGCGCTCGTCACTCAGCATCCGCTGCTGATCCAGAAGACGCTCGCGGACAAGCTCTCCGACAAGGTCCAGGTCATCATCGCGTCGCCTCCCGCCGACGGCGGTTTTATCGGCGCGAACCTCATCGGCACGCCGAAGCGTACCGCGGAGAAATAATCATGCGCGCCATAATCGCAGCAACAGCATTAATGATGGCCGCGGCATTTGCCGAGGCAGCTTCACTCGGCACCGCGATCATCACGCAAGATCGCGTGGCGCTGCGCGCTTCACCGCGCGACTCGGCGAAACAGCAGGCGCAATTGTGGCAGGGCGAAATGGTCGAGATTCGCAGCGAGCGGCTCGACTATCTGCAGGTCTACGATTACGGGCGCGAGCGCGGCGGCTTCGTGCGCGCAAATCAAGTCCGTCGCCTGACGTTGGCGGCGGAGGAGGCGCCCGAGTTGCTGGCGATCATCCGGTTCGTGCGCGACACACCGGGCAGCGAAGCGCTGGGGATCGGCCTGGTCGCCGCTTTTATCCAGGCGGCGCCGGTCGAGGTCATCAACGGCGACGCCGGCAGCGAGGCTCTGGACGCGCTGGGAACGCTGGCCGACCGCATGGCGAGACGGGCGAGCGGCGCCGCCAATACCAACAAGAGTGCCGAGGCCGCGCTGTCCGCGCATCTCGACGTGGCGGCGCGTTACGGCGTCAAGTTCGCCAACTACGAGCGCGACGGGCGTATGCGCCTCTGCTACGAGGGCGATGCGTTCCGCCGCGTGCTCGCAATGCGCTCGACGCCGGAGCAGCGCGCGCGCGCCGTGCTCGGTCTGACGCGAGCGGAGTGCGTCAACCCCGGCCTGCGCGTCACCGAGCGCTACCAGGCAGACGAATTGCGGGCCGAAGTGCTCGACCGCGTCGATGCGGCGGCACTGCCCGGCTACCTCAAGAACCGCGTGCTCATGCGCCGGGCAAGCGTGTGGAGCGCGATCGCGTATCAGCACACGCGCAAAAACCTGCCGTCGGATGCGGCCGCCAATCGCGCGCTTACCGAGCTGGGCGGTATCAACAAAGCCGAGCTGACCGACGACGATCTGGCCGTTTATGCCGACGCGGCGATGCGCGCGAGCGCTTCGCGGTGGGCAGTGCTGCCGGTGGCCGTCGCGGCGAAAGCGCGCGCCACTTCCATCGTCACCGAGGCGGGCGAGGCCGGCCAGACTTGCGTCGCGCTCGTCGATGCGAAGCGCGACATCAAAAATCCGCTCGTCAGACGCTGCACTTATGGAATCGTGTGGGAGAACTCCGCGACGTTGAACCGTGAGGGCAATGCGCTCGCGCTCGCCGTGCAGCAAACGGATACCTGGCGCGAACTGTGGATCTTCCGCAAGAGCAGCAGCGACGGCTGGACGATCGGCGTGCTGCCGCCGGCAACCACGACACCGGAGGTCGGTTATGCGGAATTTGCCGGCTGGGTTCCGGGCGGCAAGGAAATGCTCGTTGCCCGCGAAGCCAGCGGTGATGGCAAATACAAGCGCAATTTCGAACTGCTGCGCCTCGATACGCTGACCCCAATGCGCCAGGCCGGCGATCCGACGCTGCTCGGTGCGTTTCAGCGGTGGCAGGATCCTGCGTGGAAGCGGCAGACGTTGAGCCTGCGCTAGAGCCTGCCCCATGTTTATCGCGCATCTGCCTGCCGGGTACATGATGGCGCGGCTGCTGGCCCGCCGCGCCCGGTTGCGCGGACGCGCCGGTGTCCGGTTTCTGTGGGCCGGCGCCATCGGTGCGATCGCGCCTGATTTCGACCTCGCCTATTTTTATCTCGTCGATGGCCGGCAGCATCAACACCATTCGTACGTGACGCATTATCCGGTCATCTGGATCGCGGCGATGCTGGTCTGCGCGTGCTGGTGGCGGGTGGGCCGGATGCGACCGTGGGCTGCGCTGGCCGGCGTGTTCGCGCTGGGCGGGTTTACGCACATGGTGCTCGACAGCGTCGTCGGCGACATCGCATGGCTCGCGCCGTTTTCCGATGAATACTTTGCGCTGTCCCACGTCGAGGCGATGTTCAAACCCTGGTGGCTCAACTTCATTTTGCACTGGTCGTTCGCGCTCGAGCTTGGGTTGGTGGCGTTGGCGGTATACCTGTGGCGCCGCGACCACGCCCGCTATTGGTAATAGTCGTCTTATTCATAGAAATGGCTATTAAATAGCGAAGGACTCTCATCTAAAGCAGTTCATCGAGACGGGTTCACTATAATGACGGCCAAAGAGTGAGAAGCGCATCCGCCATCGATCTGAGGGGGTTCACGGAATGCCGGTAATAAAAGGAACGACCGCGCAGCTTGCGGAGTGGGCAGCGTCTTTTCGTCTGCAGGACGCGCCTGACGAAGTTGTCGAGCGGATGAAAGCGCTGGTGCTCGATCTCCTGCGCGTGTGCGCGGTCGGCGCGCGGCTGCCGTGGAGCCGGGCGGCGCGCAAGCTGCAGCTGGAACTCGGTGGTAACGGCGAATCCAGCATCCTGCTTTCGGGTGAGCGGCTCGACCCGGCGCGCGCCGCCTTCGTCAACGGCGCCTACGCGCACGCGTGCGATCTCGACGACACGCATGTTGGCTCGATGCATCATCCGGGGGCTTCGGTGCTGCCGGCAGTGCTGGCGATTGCGGAGCGCGATAACCTCGACGGCCGGGCGGTGCTCGAGGCGGCGATCTGCGGTTATGAAGCGTCTCTACGTATCGGACTCGCGACGCAGCCGGCGATGTTTCAGCGCGGGTTCATGGCGACGCCGACCTGCGGCACGCTCGGCGCAGCACTCGCGGTGGCCAAGCTCCTCAAGTTCAACGCGCAGGACATGGCAGGCGCGCTCGGGGCCGCGAGCTCGTACGCGGGCGGGCTTGCGCAGTTCTATCACTCCGGTTCGTTCATCAAGCGGATAAACGGCGGGCGCGGCGCCGAATCAGGCGTAATGGCCGCACTGCTGACTAAAGAAGGCATCTGGGGGCCGCGCGACATCCTCGAAGGCGAATCCGGGTTCTTTCGCGCATACGCCGAGAAATTCGATCCGCTCAAAGTCACCGGTGATCTCGGCCGCGGCTTCCGGCTGATGGAAGTGAGCACGAAAGCCCATGCGGGCGCGGGCCGGCTGCAGGCGACGGTCGATGCCGGACTTGCGCTCGGGGCCGAGCACAAGCTCGCACCCGAACAGATTGCCGACGTCGAGGTCGGCATTCCAAAAGTCGTGGCAGGCAAGCTCACGCACGGCGATCCGCCGGACCTGCAGAGTGCGCAGTTGAGCATCCCGTTCAGCCTTGCCATGGCGCTGGCGCTCGGGCACACGCGTGGCCCGCAGGCGGGCATTCGCCGCAACGATTACGAGACCGCGCTCAAGTCGCCCGCGGTATGCGCGCTCTCGACACGTGTGCGCTGCGTCGTCGATGCCGAGATCGAAGCGGGCACGAATACCGAGGAAGTGCCATCGCGCGTGACGATCAGGCTCGCCGACGGGCGCTCGCTCATTGCCCGCGTCGAACATCCGCGCGGCAGCCCGCACCGGCGCATGTCATGGGACGAACTGTCGGCCCTGTTCAGGGATACGGTAGCGGACGCATTGACGCCTGCCAGCCTGGCCAAAGTGCTCGATCTGGTCGCCGCGCTCGATCGCGATACGCGTCCCCGCGAGATCGTGCGCAGCTTCGTCGCCATGCCCGGCTGGCTAGAGCGCGACGACTGATCGACCGGCGCACGCTGCGCGAAGGGCGCCGGTGTGTGCGAGAATTCGGTTTCACCCTGCAAAAATCCTCGAATCGGACTGTTCATGATCGAAGTAAACGAGCGCGTAGATGTCGCTGCGCCGCCTGATACCGTGTGGGAATTGCTCTCCAATCCGGAAGCGGTCGTCAATTGCGTGGCGGGCGCGAAGCTCGGCGAAAAACACGAGGATGGTACTTTCGATGCGAGCATGGTGGTGAAATTCGGTCCGGCGAAAGTTACGTTTAATATGCGTATTGCGCTCGAGCTCGATCCCGCCGCGAAAACGGGCAACGTAACTTCCAGGGGCAAGGACAACCAGGGCGGCACGCGGGTGCGCGCGACGATGAAATTCAGCGTCGTCGAGCGGACGGACGCGCCGGGCTCGTCGATACCGATCACCGCGGAAGTCGAAGTCGGCGGCAAGCTCGCGCACCTGGTCGAAGGCGGCGCCTCATTCGTGGTAAAGCGCATGACGAAAGACTTTTCCGAGCGGCTCGCGGAAACGCTGGCGAACGCGCCCGCGCAATAGCCGTTCAAGCCGGATCAATCAATTAGACAACGACCATGGAGGAATGACGAAATGAAGGTGTATCAGAGACTCGCGCAGGCGTTCAAAGCGGAAGGCTGCACCGCCACATTCGGCATGATGGGCGACGGCAACATGTACTGGGTGCACGAGCTGCACAAGATCGGCATCAAGGTGCACGAAGTCCGTCATGAAGGGGCGGGTCTGGGCATGGCCGACGGCTATGCGCGCGTCACGCATACCCCCGGCGTGGCGACCGCGACTTGCGGGCCCGGCGTAACGCAACTGGCGACCGGATTCGTGACCGCCGCGCGCGCGCGTTCGCCGGTCGTCGTGTTCTGCGGCGAATCGCCAACCGCCGACGAGGAATATGTCCAGCGTCTCGACCAGTCGAAGTTCGCGGACGCATGCGAAGCCGGTTTCGTGCGGTTGCTGTCGGCAGATCAGGCTGACGACGCTGTGCGCAAGGCGTTTTATCGCGCGAAGCTCGAGAGCCGTCCGATCATGCTTTCCTGCCCGATGGACATCCAGCAGAAGACCTTCGAGGACGCCGACGACGAATACAAGCCGTCGTCCGCAATGTTTACGCGCGGCGCCGTGCATCCCGATTCGAAAGCGCTCGAACAGGCGGCGGACATTGTCGCGTCGAGCAAGAAGCCGGTGATCGTCGTCGGCCGCGGTGCGCAGTGGGCGGGCGCGGGCGAAGCGGTGCTGAAGCTTGCCGACCGCACCGGTGCGCTGATCGCCACGACGCTGCTCGTGCGCACGTGGCTCAACGAAAGCGAATGGCACGCGGGCATTTCGGGCACCTACGGCTCGCGTCCGTCGATGAAGCTGTTCGAGGAAGCCGATTGCGTGATCGGCGTGGGCGCGTCGCTCAATCGCTACACAACCGAGCACGGTTATCTCTATCCCGAAGCGAAATACGTGCACATCGATTCCGCGCCGCACCTGATGATCGCGGGCGGGCGCGGCGCCGATTGCTACGTGCAGTCGGATGCGCGGGTGGGCGTCGAAGAGCTCGAGAAGCTGCTCGCGAAACGCAATCACAAATCGGTCGGCTATCGCACCCCTGACGTGAAGCAGAAGCTCGTCAATCACAATGCCGACCGCACGGAATTTGAAATGGATCCCGGCACGGCCGATCCGCGCGAAGCGGTCATCGCGCTCGACAAGCTGCTGCCGCCGGAAATCGGCGTGCTGTCGGGCAGCGGCATGACTGCGGGTTTCGTCAGCATGCTGATGACGCGCCGGCGCGCGCTTGTGCAGTCCGGCCACTTCTTCGGCTGTATCGGCCAGATGCTGCCCGCCGCGATGGGCGCGGTGGTGGCGACCGGCAAGCCGATGGTGCTGTGCGACGGTGATGCAAGCACGATGATGCACCTTGCGGAATTCGAGACGGCAGTGCGCTATAACATGCCGCTGCTCGTGATCGTGATGAACAACGAAGCGCTCGGCGCCGAGTACTACAAGCTCGACAAGTCCAAGATGGACGTGAACACTTCAGTAATCACGACGCCCGATCTCGGCAAGGTTGGCGTGGCGATGGGCGGGCGCGGCGCGCATGCGACGACAGTCGATGGCCTGACGAAGGCGGTGCAGGAATGGGTGAAGAAACCGGGCCCGATGATGATCGATCTGCGCATATCGCGCAGCGTGCCGAGCGTGCCGTATCGCCGCATTCATTACGGGCGCGACGAGTAATCGCTTAACTTGACCGCAGGACGGGAATGAACCATCGCCGCAACTTGATCCTCGGGATCGGCGCAGCAGCGGTCGTCTTCCCACTCAGGTCCTTCGCCCAAGCTCCAAATAAAGTTTGGCGCATCGCTTATCTCGACCTCGGCTCGCGGCAGTCCGTGGTGGATGCTGGCAGGCATAGCGCGTTGATCGACGGACTGCGCGAACGGGGTTTCATCGAAGGCAAAAATCTGGTGCTCGAAGGTCGTTACGGGGACGGCAACGTGGACCGTATGGATGGCCTGGCGGCAGAATTGGTGCGGCAGAACGTTGACCTGATTGTGTCTACGGGAGCGCCTGCAATCCATGCGGCAAAACGAGCGACGTCCACGATCCCGATCGTAGTTACCCTGATGACCGATCCGGTGGGCGAGGGTTTAGCCGCCAGCCTGGCGCGGCCCGGCGGCAACATAACCGGCATGACCACGGGCAACGACGACACGGCGCAGAAGCTGGTCGAGTTCCTGCTGGTAGCGGCCCCCAAATTGAAACGCTTCGCGGTAATCTCGAATGTGTCGATCAGCACCCATCCGCAGTTGGTGCAACGCGTGCAGGCGGCCGCGAAGCAGGCCCGCAAACAGGTTGTGCCGATCGGAGTGCGCACGCCGCAGGATATCGAGCGCGGATTCGCGGCGATTGCACGTGAACGCGCCGATGCGGTAATCATTCTCGCCGATTCTTTTCTGCTCTCGCAGCGCGCGCAGATCGCCGCGCTTGCATTGAAGCATCGGTTGCCGTCGATTTATCCGCAGCAGCAATATGCCGAAGCCGGTGGCCTGCTGAGTTACGGATCCAATATCAACGACAATTTCCGCCGCGTCGGAATTTTCGTCGACAAAATCCTGCAAGGCACCAAACCCGGCGACATTCCATTCGAGCAGCCAACGCGCTATTACCTGGTGGTCAACCGCAAGACAGCGGACGCACTCGGCATCAAACTCTCCGGTGAACTCCTGACTCGCGCGGATAAGATAATCGAATGACGATCGAAGACAGATCACCGGCTATTGCTCTTCTCCTGCTGGTTGCAATCGCCGCGTCGATGACCGACGCCTGCGCGCAATCGGGCTATCCAACCCGTTCGATCCGCTTCATCGTGCCCTATCCGCCGGGCGGGCCTACCGATCTCATGGCGCGCTCGATGTCGGGGCGGCTGAGCGAAGCGCTGGGCCAGACGGTCGTCGTCGACAACCGCGCCGGCGCGGGCGGCAATGTGGGTGCCGAGATTGCCGCAAAATCGCCGCCCGACGGCTACACGCTGTTGATGGGCGCGATCAGCACGCACAGCATCAACGCAAGCCTCTACACCAGGCTGGCGTTCGATCCGGTGAAGGACTTTTCGCCGATCACGCAGGCTTCCATCATCCCGCTCGTAATCAACGCGCATCCATCGCTGCCGGTGGCAAACGTGAAAGAACTGATCGCGCTCGCGAAGAAAAATCCGGGGCAGTTGTCCTATGGGTCTTCGGGCAACGGCGGCGGCACGCACCTGGCCGGCGAACTTTTCAAGATGATGACCGGCACCAATCTGCAGCACGTGCCGTACAAGGGGCTGAATCCCGCCACCATCGATGTGATTGGCGGCAATATTCCGCTCGTGTTCAACGATCTCACCACTGCGATCCAGCCGTACAAGGCGGGGCGCATCAAAATTCTGGGCGTCTCCACCGTCAAGCGCGTGCCGCAGATTCCCGAGGTCGCCACCATCGACGAAACCGTGCCGGGTTTCGAGGCTTATACGTGGTTCGGCGTGCTGGTACCGGCCGGCACTCCGCAGCCGATCGTCGATCGCCTGAGCCGCGAGTCAATGAAGATCCTGCAAAGCGACGAAATCAAAAAGCGCTTCGCCGAAGTCGGCGCCGAGCCGGTCGGCAACACGCCGCAACAGTTCGCGGACTTCATGGCCGCAGAAACCGTCAAGTGGGCAAAAGTCGTCAAAGCGTCGGGGGCGCGCGTCGACTAGATTCCGGGCGGTTCCATCAGAGGCTTTCAAGATTCAGGAACGAATAAACGATGAGCAACTCAAAATTCCGCGTCGGCTTCATGGGCCGGCCGATGCACCAGGCGTTTCAGGACACCGCCGCGAAATATCCGGCGCTCGAGGTCGTCACTTGCGACATCACGTGTGCGGAAGATGAAATCGCGAAGTTGCTGGGCGGCTGTTACGGCTACTACTGCCGCGCTTCGCGCGACGAGCTGCCCCGGCCGTGGCACGTGACGCCGGATTTCCTCGGCCGCTTTCCGAAAATGCTGATGGTCGCGAGCTACGGCGCGGGTTACGACACCATCGACGTCGATGCGTGCACCGCGGCAGGCGTGATCGTCGTCAATCAGGCGGGCGGCAACGCGGAAGGTGTCGCGGAGCACGCGCTCGGCATGATGCTTTCGTTGTTAAAGCGCATTCCCGAAGCGCATGCCGTGCTGCGTGCCGGAACGCTGGGCTTGCGCGAATCGCTGATGGGCCGCGAGCTCGTCAATCGCACGGTCGGAGTCGTCGGCCTTGGCCACGTCGGCACGCGCACCGCGCAGCTCGCCAAAGCGTTTGGATGCCGCGTTCTTGCCGTCGATCCTTACCTTGATACGGCAACATGTGCGGAGCGCAATGCTGAGAAAACGGATTTCGCCACGGTCCTAAAAGAATCGGATATCGTGACCGTACATTGCCCGCTCACGCGCGAGACGCGCGGCATGTTCGGCGCCGCGCAGTACGCGGCCATGCGCAAGGGCGCGCTTTTTATTTCGACCGCGCGCGGCAGCATTCACGATGAGGACGCGCTGCATGCGGCGCTCACGTCCGGGCATCTGGCCGGCGCCGGGCTGGACGTATGGGAAAAAGAACCGCCGGCGCCCGCGCATCCGCTGCTTTCGCATCCGGCCGTGATGGCAAGCCCGCACATCGCCGGCGTAACTCACGAAAGCCGCGAGCGCGTGGCAACGATGGCTGCGGAAGCATTTGCGATCGCGGCTTCCGGCAAATTGCCGCCGCGGTTATTGAATCCCGCTGCCGTCGATCGATATACAGCGCGGTGGAGCGAGGCGTTCGGGCGAAAGTGGCCGGGGTGACGCTGCCGTCAGCGCGGAACGCCTCGGCATTCCTCAGTCGAACGAAATATTCGCGCTCCGGATGATGCCGGCGTAGCGGCTGGTTTCCGCTTCGATGACTTTTGAAACTTCCGCCGGCTGCATGGGCCATGTCTCGTAGCCGAAGGTGACCAGCCGCTGGCGTATATCGGCTTCGCCGAGCGCGGCGGCCACGGCCTGGTTGATTTGCGCAATGATGGAAGCCGGCGTTCCCTGCGGCGCGAGCAGCGCGGTCCACGCGTCCAGCGTGAAGCCGGCAGGCCCGCCGTTTTCCGCGACCGTCGGCACGTCGGGATAAGCGGGCAATCGGGTGCGCATGCCGACCGCGAGCAGCTTCACGCGTCCTGCGAGCAGCGCTGCACTGGCGGTCGCCGCGCTGCTGAATCCCCAGTTCACTTCGTTGTTGGACAGCGCCGCAAAAAGCTGAGTGGACTCCTTGAAGGGCACGTGCGCCATTTGCACGCCTGCGGCCGAGCCGAGCAGCAGCGCGCCGAGATGGCCGGGACTGCCGACGAATTCGGACGCGTAGGAAATCGAACCGGGCTTGTTCTTCGCGGCCGCGATCAGTTCACCCACGCTTTTATAAGGCGAATTGCTGCCGACGATCGCGAAGAAGCTGTTGCGGAACAGCGGCGTGATCGGCGCGAAATCTTTCACCGGATCGTAGGGCAGATTGCGGTAGATCAGCGTGTGAGTCGTCAACTGCGCGTTCGATGCCTGCGCGAGCGTGTAGCCGTCGGGCGGCGAAGTTTTCGCGGCGGTGAGGGCGATGAAGCCGTTCGCGCCGGGCCGGTTGTCGACGATCACCGGCTTGCCCCACGCGCGATTGAGTTTTTCGGCGACCATGCGCATGACCGCATCGGGCCCGCTGCCGGCAGGGAAGGGCGTGATGATGCGCACGGGGCGCGATGGATAATTCTCTGCGGCGCTCGCTGATAAAGCAGAGAATGCAGCGTAAAGCAGGAACGCGGTAATTCGCAGATTCAAGATTTGCGTACGAGCAACGATTTATCGTGCACCACCGGCACTTGCCCGGGCGGTGGATTGGCGACGGCTTCTTCAAGCGATTTCGCGCCGCGCCACTCGTTGGCAGGCCGTGCGACGCCGTCCGCCCCGATCTGGTCGAGTCCCCAGTAGATTTCGAGGTTGTGGCCGTCGGGGTCGAGAAATTCCACCGCGATCTGCACGCCCGCGCGCCGGCGGCCCTCGAAGACGATCGTCGCGCCGCGCTCGCGCAGATGCTTGCGTGCGCGGAACACTTCGTCGAGCGTGCCAACTTCGAACGCCATGTGATGCAGCCCGCGCGTGTTTTCGGGGCCGGCTGCCCCGCCGACGAGCGCGACGCCGTGGTGATCGGCATTGCAGCGCATGAAGACCATGCCGCCGGGCATCATGTCGTCGCCGTAGATGTCGGAGACTTTGAAGCCGAGCACGCCGGTGTAGAACTCGACCGAGCGTTCGAGGTCGGCGACCATCAGCACGACGTGCCCGATCTTGTTCAACGAGAACGGCGGCCGCTCCTGGCTGATGGCGGCACGCAGCGCTGCTTTGTCGACGGTCACGGGCGGTTCCTTTGGTGGATGCAGCGCCAGAATAGCATCGGCCCGCGCGTAGGGAAATATGGGCCTCTTTGGTCACGCCCGTGCAGGCTGGAGCGGCGCGGCGCTTTGCAGTAAAGTCTGGCTTCGCCCGGTCATAAATAATTCAGCGCGCCGAAGATAAAAGCGCATCGGGGTTCTTGAACGTCAGAGGAGTGCCATGACGACTAACAGGCGCGAGTTTCTCGCGCTCGCAGGCGTGGCCGCGCTGACCGCCGGTTGCGCGGGTCAGGAGGTGCGCGGCAGCCGCGGCTACAACGTGCCGATTATCGACGCGCACGCGCACTGGTATCCGCGCGAGTTCGTTTCGCTGCTCGAACAGGAAGGCGAGGCGAACGGCGCGAAGATGGGGCGCGACGCGCGCGGTAACACGGTCGTGCAGCTCGGTGCCCGGCGGCACGCAGACCTCCGTGCTCCGCCGCAACATGATCGAGCCTGAGCTCCTGCTCACGGAAATGGAGGAGCGCGGCATCGACATGTACGCGCTGTCGATGACGAACCCGATGGTGTACTGGGCGCCGCCTGCGTTCGCGCTCAAGCTATCGCAGGCCGCGAACGACGCGGGCGCAGAGCTGCATGCCCGTATCCGGCGAAATTTCGTTGCTTCGATCATGCTGCCGCTGCAGGACGTCGAACTCTCGCTGCAGGAACTCGAGCGCGCGGCGAAGCTGCCCGGCCTGCGCGCGATCAACATGGGCACGCATATCAATGGGCGCAACCTGCACGACAAGGCATTTTGGCCGGTGTACGCGCGCTGCGAGGAGCTCGGTCTGCCGCTCTTCCTGCACAACCTTTATCCGTTCGGCGCCGAGCGGCTGAAAGACATCTACCTGATCAACGTGCTCGGCAACCCGTACGAGGACGGCGTGGCGGCGATCTCGCTGATTGCCGGCGGCGTGCTCGACGCGTTCCCGCAGCTCGAAGTGTATCTGCCGCACGGCGGCGGCACGTTCCCGTGGCTGATCGGCCGCTTCGATTACGCGATCGGGACGAGCGCCGCGTTGAAGCACATGAAGCAGCCGGGCAGCGCGTATCTCAACCGCTTTTACTACGACGTGATCGTGTTCAACACGCAGATCATGCGCGACCTCATCGATCTCGTCGGCGTCGGGCGAATCGTGATGGGTACCGATTTCCCGCAGGGCATGGCGGTCAGGCAGCCGGTCGATTTCGTCGAGTCGGTGCCGCGGCTCTCGCTGCACGAGCGTGAAATGATCCTGAGCCTGAATGCGCAGCGCATGCTTAAGCTTTGACATCACAACGAGAGAATCAGGACGATAAACCGGCACGGAGAAGCGCGATCGACCGCGAAGCTTTGCGCACGACCTAGGCACCGGCGCCGCGGCAGGCTCGCCGCGGCACGCTGGGCCGCGTAACGAATGTGTTCGCTGACGCGGAAGACGCAGTCAACAAAGTCGTTTGCGGTGACGACGGTGAATCATTTGTCGTATGCATCGGAGAACTACAAAGTCACGCGCGATTTCTACGTCGATCTTATTCGGCATGCGCGACGTGTGGGACGACGGCAGCAAGTGCCAGCTCGACTGCGGGCCGGCAGACGCCCCGAACAGCTTTTACCTGACGCCGGGCAAGCCCGGCACCGCGCCGACGATCGGGCATTTCTCGTTCGGTCTGCCGGACTACTGGAAGTGGCTCGAACGAACTCAGAGACGAATTGCATGCGCCGTAAATTGCCGGGCGTGCACCCGGACGGCGAAGCGGGCTGGTTCGTGACCGGTCCATCGGGTTACACGCAACACATCGTGGCGATCAAGGACGCGGCCATGTTTCCCGGTGCCGCAGCGCCGTGCGAGATTGCGCGCTCCGACGAAATGCAAGGATGCGTACGCGCTCGGCGTCAAAAATGCCGGGTCGTTTGCCGCAGCCGGGCGGCAAAGGCTTCAAGGCGCTTTACTTCCAGTACTTCGTTCTGCGCGTGCTCGACGTTGCGAAAGAGACGGAGTTCTACACAAGCCTGATGGGCATGAAACCCGTGTCGCAGAAGAAAGACGATGTGTGGTTGCGTTTCGGTGAGAACACGCTGGTGTTGGCCGGCCGACCGACGGTAAACCGTATTGCAACGAATTCGGATCTGGTGGTCGAGAACTACGATCAGGCGAAAGTCAAAGCCGAACTCGATCGTCGCGGCATCGCGTCGAAACCGAATCCCGCCGGCGGCCTGCTGTTGAAGGATCCGAACGGTCTCGAGATCGGCATTGCCGGCAAAGCGTGATGAGCGAAATTCAGACCAGGAGGAGATGCATATGAATCGATTACTGATCGGCCTGTGCGCCGCCGCGCTGGTCGCCGGCTGTGCCAACACGTCGAACACCGCCGAGAACGGTGTCGAGCGCATGTACGTGCTCTATTGCGGCGAAGGCAACGGCGCCCGACAAAGCGCGCTGGACGCCGGGCGTGGCGGAGAACGTGAACAAACCGATCACGCTTTCCAACAGCTGCTATCTGATCAAGCACGCGAAAGGCTGGATGTTGTGGGAGACCGGCTACTCGGAATCGATCGTCGGCAAGCCGAACGGCTATCCGACGCCGGTGCTGCACTGGTACTGGCGCGCGCCGAAATCGCTTACGCAGCAGCTCGCCGATCTCGGCCTCTCGCCGAACGACATTCAATATGTCGGCTTCTCGCACGCGCATCCCGACCACGTCGGCAACGGCAGCCTGTTCACGCGCGCGAACCTGATCATTCAGGAAGCCGAATACGACTTCTACATCGGTCCGAAAGGCAAGCCGCCCTCTGAACCAGCCAACTGGTCGAAGCTGCGCGACAACCCGACGACGAAGATCAAGGCGATTACGATGTGTTCGGCGACGGCTCGGTGACGATACTGCGTCGCGCGGCCACACGCCGGGACACCAGTCGCTGCTCGTGAAACTGCCGAAGACCGGGCCCGTGCTGCTCACGGGCGATGCCGCGCACTTCCGCGACAACTGGGACACGCCGCGCGCGCCGGTGCAGAACTTCGACAAGGAAGCGACCATCACGTCGCTGCAGAAATTGAAGCAGGTCGCCGCCGCTAACAACGCGCAGGTGTGGATCAACCACGACAGCGCGCAGACCGCGTCGCTCAAAAAGTCGCCAGCGTATTATGAATAGGGCGCCGGCGCGAGCCGTCCGGCTTGGCCATTAATCGGGCACCATAAAATAAATCGCAAGGGAGGAGCACATGCAAACGTCAAATCGATTTACCCGCAGGCATGTTTTGAAAATGGCCGGCGTCGCAAGCGCACTCGCCATGACGGCCGGCATTCGCGGCGCGTTGGCGCAACCGGCCAAACGCATCGAGCAGCTCGATCCGGCGCTCGATCAGATCCTCGCCGTATCGCAGCCGATTCAGGAATTGGGCAGCGGATACGGCGGCGATCAGGGACCGGCCGAAGGGCCGCTGTGGTGGAAGGAAGGCGGCTACCTACTGTTCAGCGACATCCATAACGATCGGCGCATGAAATTCACGCCGGGCCAGGGCGTCACGCTATTCAAGCAAGGTGTCAACCGCGCCAACGGGCTGACGCGCGACATGCAGGGCCGGCTCCTTGCGTGCGAACACGCGACGCGGCGCGTCACGCGGCAGGAACCCGACGGCAGCATCACCGTAGTTGCGAACAGCTTCCAGGGCCGGCGCCTGAATCGGCCGAATGACGTGATCGTCAAATCCGACGGCAGCATTTACTTCACCGACCCGAACCACAATTTCGTTCCCGAGCAATGGGACCTGCAGTATCCCGGCGTCTACCGCGTGACGCCGGATCTGGGCACGCTCACCCTCGTGACCGACAGTTTCGTGGGTCCCAACGGACTTGCGTTCTCGCCTGACGAGCGCGTGCTTTACATCAACGACGTCCGGCGCGGCCACATCCGCGCTTTCGACATGCTGGACAATGGCCTGCCGGCGAAACAGACCGACCGCGTGTTCGTCGATCTGCGCGGCGCCGAACCGGGCGCCCCGGACGGCATGAAGGTGGACGTCGAGGGCAACGTTTACTGCGGCGGCGCGGGCGGGATCTGGATCATGGACCGCCAGGGCAAAAAACTCGGCCGCATCGTGCACGGTTACACCGCGACGACCAATATCGCGTTCGGCGGCGACGACTGGAAAACGCTCTATTTCACCAGCCGAAATCAACTCGGCGCAGTCAACCTGAAAGTTGCCGGCCTGCCGGTGCCGGCGCGCAAGAAATAAGCACTGCTTCGTTAAAAAGGTAAATTCAATTCCTGCCGGCGTCATGGTCCGCGCGGACAAAGTAATCGAATGACGACGTTGCCGGCGGTTACGTCAAGCGGTTCGAAAACATCCAGCGGAAGCGTCAGCGCAACGGCGCCTTCCCGGTCGAGATGTCCATGATCATGCGCGCGGTCAGATAAAGGCGCGGCTCGATCGACGCAGAGAGAACGTATTCGGCATTGGTCGAGTGTGAGCCGAAGCCCCGCAGGCCGAACCCTTCGACCACCGGCGCGGTGGTTTTGAGAGATGCGTTCGCGGCATCCGTGCCGCCACCGGTGGGCTTGTCGTTCACGTTGAGTTTTCTGCCTATTTCCCCATAAATCTGCTGTGCGTGCGCTGCGAGCTTGCGCCCGGCGGCAGTCGGCTCGAGCGGCGGAAACGTGCGCTCGAACAGCAATTCGACTTTCGCGTCTTTCAAGCGCTGGGTCTTGATGCGTTCGCGCAGTTTTTGCTCGACGGTGTCCAGATCGGAGAGTCGCTCGACCCTGATGTCGGCAAACGCCTGCGCCGCCGGCGGAATCATGTTGCGCACGATACCCGCGGAAGCCATCGTCCAGTTGACCTTGATGTTGCGCGCGGGATCCGACAGGTCGCCCGCCTGCAATATCTGGTGCGAGAGTTCCGTCAGTGCATTGACGCCCTTTTCCGGCGCGCTGCCCGCGTGCGAGGCCTGGCCTTTGACATTGAGAACCGCCTGAGCGATACCGGCCGTTGCGAGGCGCACCTGGTCGGCATCGAACCCGCCGCCTTCGAACGACATCACCGCGTCGTGCTCGCTGCCCATCTGCGTGATCAGGTGGCGCGACGCAGGCGAGTTGATTTCTTCGTCGGGATTGATCAGCACTGTGATGCGGCCATAGTCGCGAAAGTTGATTGTCTTGAGGATTGTCAGTGCGTGCATGATCACCGCCATGCCATGGCGGTCGTCCGCAATGCCGAGCCCCCACACGCGTTCGCCCTCGTTCTTGAACGGCTGCTGGGCGAGCATGCCGCGCGGGTAGACGGTATCCATGTGCGCGAGCATCAGGATTTTCTTCGTGCCGGTGCCGGTCAGCGTCGCGCGCAGCGCCTTGCCGACGCGCGGCGGCGTGTCCGTGAACTTGATGTAATCGGTGCCGAGATCGATTAGCTCGACTTTCGCGCCGAGCGCTTCGAAGCGCCTGGCGAGCACGTTGGCGATTTTGTCGAGGCCTTCGAGTTCGCGGCTGCCAGACTCGATGTTGACGAGCTCTTTTAGCGTGTCGAGCAGCGCGGGCTTTTCCTTCTGGGCGAGCGACCATACGGGTTCGAGAGGTTGCGCGAGCGCTGCGGCCGTGAAGAGGCCGGCGGCGAACGCGACCAGAAACTGACGGTGTGAAATCATGTTTTCCACCTCCCTGTGGTTATGATTTGCGACGGCGCGTCGATTCTACGCTGCAATGCAGTCGAAGAATGCGCTGGAAAAAAAGACCCCGCATGCGGGGTCTGGTTGAAATGCCTATCGTCATTTCATGCGCTTATAAATGAGTTCCGATGATCCGCCGACAGTTGCAGCGGTGGTGTATTTCATTTCGTCGCCCGAAATGGCAAGAGGGCGTTTTTCTTCCTGGCCATTTCTATTGGGGAACGAGCCGCTTTCCTGTCTCATTGTAAGCGTCTTTCCGTCGGGACTGACCGTATACGTTCCCATGCCGCCGATGCTGCCCTGGACGATAGCTTTGTTTTCGTCCGCTGTTCCACTCGCTCGATTGCCGGACGCGATCTTGGGCAGATTCGGATTGGTATTGAACGATACGTAGTTGCCGCTTGGACTGAAGACCAGGCGGCCGGCCGGAGTCGGGCCGAACGATGAACCGGCTTTTGTCACGCCGTCCTTTGTGTTCGTAACAGACTCGAGCTTCCACATGCCGACGATCTGTTTGGTTGCATCGCCCGATTTCTGCTGGGCGAATACCGGCGACGCCGCCGCTGCAGCCAAACATACTGCTGCACCAATCGCCGACAAATGGATGATTGCTCTGCACTTTTGCGCTTGCATTAGACACCTCCGTTGGACGTTCGCTCGATCGCGTATTGACGTTTTTTGTATGCGCGCTAAACGACGCGTATGGCGTTTAGCTGGATCAGTGTATACCAATGGCATTTAAAGCACCGTAAACAGGCAAGTGTCTTTGGACGAACATTAGACCGGTTCTGTTCGATAAGCCGGATCCCGGCGTCTGATGAGGTGATAATCGCGTTTTTGCGTGATTTAGCCTGACGCCATAGCTCGAAGCTTGTGGAAAAGCACCGTAAAATGAGTCGATTAGAGGCGGAAAGACGTATTCTGCTGCAGCGGATTCAGGAATTAAAAAATAATTTCGCCAGTTGTCGATATGGGCCTGTCTAAATCGACCATAGGTACTGACAACCCAAAAGGAGATAACCATGAAATTCATGATGTTGATGATCCCCGCTGCCTACCAGGGCGGCAAAAAAACGCCGCCGGACTTCAAGCCCGACCCCAAGGATATGGAAGCGATGGGACGGTTCAACGAAGAAATGGGCAAAGCGCTCAAAATTGAATCGCTCAACGGCCTGCATCCGCAGTCCAAGGGTGCGCGCGTGACGTTCCCCAAAGGCAAGCCCGCCGTGACCGACGGGCCGTTCATTGAATCGAAAGAAGTGTTGGGCGGTTACTGGCTGGTCGAAGCGCCGTCCAAGGAAGAAGTGGTGAAGTGGGCGCAGCGTTGCCCGGCGAACGAAGGCGACACCATCGAGATCCGGCAGATCTTTGGGCCCGAAGATTTTGCGAAATAAAGAGCAAATAAATAGGGTCAGTGTGAACTGACCCTGTTTATCGCCAGTTTAACTCCGGCAACAAATTGGACACTACGAGGAGCAGTGAAATGGTTAATCCAGCAAAGAACACGATTTGCATTTGGTACGATAAGGACGCCGAGGAAGCGGCGCGGTTTTACGCCAGGACCTTTCCCGATTCATCCGTTGGCGCGGTGCATCGCGCGCCGGGAGATTTTCCGTCGGGGAAGAAAGGGGACGCGCTGACGGTCGACTTTACCGTGATGGGCATTCCCTGCGTCGGGCTCAATGGCGGACCCGCGTTCAAGCACAGCGAAGCATTTTCGTTTCAGGTCTCAACCGTGGACCAGGCTGAAACCGATCGTTACTGGAATGCGATCGTCGGCAATGGCGGCAAAGAGAGCGAGTGCGGCTGGTGCAAGGATAAATGGGGATTGTCGTGGCAGATTACGCCGAGGGTTCTGATCCAGGCGGTAACCGACCCCGATCCCGCTGTCGCCAAGCGAGCGTTCGATGCCATGATGACGATGAAGAAGATCGACGTCGCTAAAATCGAGGCGGCGCGCCGCGGTTGAATTCGATTAGATCAGCCGCGCCGCCTCGTCTTCGTTAGGCAGACGGCCGTCCGGCGTAAACTTGTCAACGGCAGCGGGCAGTTCCCGCGTCAACCTCGATAGCAGTTCTTCTCGCGAGAGCCCGGTTTGCTGCGAAAGCGTGTTCAGCACCTCAGGGCCAATCGCTTGCTGCAACTGCTCCGGGCCCACGGGTTGATTGGGACCCGTCTTGACCCAGGAATCCGCTGCGGTGCCCTGACCGTTCTGTTTAAATCGCTCGATCAGGTCGCGAAGCCCGCCGCTCAGCACGCTTCCCACGCTTGCGCCGCCGAGGAGACCGCCAAGATTGCCCAGAGGGCCGCCTTGACTGCCCTGACTGCCACCGCGGGGTACCCCGCTGGGGCTTTGCGTCAGGCCACCAAGCATTTCTTTGATCTTGTCGCGGTTCTGATAACCCGCAACAGCGAGAAGTCCCAATAGCGCAGTCATTGATGGCATTCCGCGTGACATATGCAATCTCCTTTTGGTGTTAGGTAGAATTTATGCGGACCGCTTGGCTACAAGTCCCCACACAAACAGGACCACGATGGCGCCGACGACGGCGCCAATGAATCCGGCACCCTCACCGGGCTGATACCAACCCAGCGTTTTTCCAAGGAAGCTCGCCACGAGCGCTCCCACGATGCCAAGGATTGTGGTGAGCACGAACCCCGAGGGCTCGTTTTTCCCCGGCATAATAAACTTGGCAATCACGCCGGCAAAAAAACCGATCACGATGGTCCAGATAATTCCCATGGGCTGTACTCCTCAAATGGTTTGGCACATCTGAGTTTGGCATTGTCAAATCGTCGACGAAATCAGATAACAGGCCGTCTCCGCGTAGTCTTTCAACTACATCTGCTCTATGAAAATGGGGTCAGTGTAACTTTTCGACCCCGCGGGACAGGTCGGTGTCTACCTCTTTTTGGTAATATCTCAGACTTTTGCGCGCGATCAACTAAGGAAATTCATTTGAGCTTCTCCACGCAGGACACCAAATTCATCCGCAACCAGACGCTGCGCGCAATCTCCAGCAACCGCGCGCCGGGCCTGCATTTCGCGGGTTACTTTTTCAATCTCACTGTGCCTCGCTTCGAGACCGACGGGGTGGAATTCACCATCGATCCGGGGCCGCATTGCGCTGACGCGAATGGCATCGTAAATCGCGCCGCGCTGCTCTACCTGGCAGACATCGCGCTGGCGGGCGCGATCCGTGTGTTTGTGGATCCAAATTCGCGCACCGCGACATTGATGCTCAGGGTCGAATTCACGGGCGAACCTGCGCGCGGCCTGCTGACGGCCAGCGGGCGTGGCAACGGGTTTTCATCGATCACCGCGCTGCCTGAATGTGTTGCCGCCGGACGCATCACGTGCGAGGGCCGCGAAGTCATGCGCATGTCGGGCACCTGGGTGGCGCCGCCCGCACCCAAGGACGTGGTGGTTCGCGGCGCACCGTGGGAAGGCGGCGAGAACGGGAACCAGTGGCCGCTGCTGAAAAAGAATCAACTCGAAGCCAACGAAAAAGCCGCAATACGCAGTGTTGAGAAGGCCCTGCGCGAGGCGCAAAACGGCGACTTGCTCGGCCCGCTGTGCAATCCGCGGATCAAGCGCACCGCGCAAGGCGCCACTAGCCGTCTGACGGTGGGCATGCATATCGGCAACCGCGTCGGCCATGTGCAGGGCGGGTTTCTGCTGCACGCAGCACTGGCCACCGCGGAAGCCACAGTGCCCAACCACCCGCTGCTTACCGGTGCTTCGGCGTGGTACATCAGCCCCGGTCAGGGCAAGGTGATCAGCGCACGCTCGACCGTCTTGCAAAACGGCCGCAACGTTGCAGTGGTGCGCACGGAGCTATTCAATTCCGAGCGCAAGCTGGTACTGGAAGTCGTCAGCAATCATTCGGCAGCCGCGCGTCCCGCCGATGCGTGATGGTGGTCCTGCTTTGGGCTAGTGCATCGCATACAAACCAGGTACGGATGCTGCTCAGTTTTTCTTGACGCCGTTGCCTGTGGCATAGCAATCTGTCGCTGTTGTAGCAGTCCGCCATAGAGCGGATGCGCGAAACTCCACCAAAGGAGGGGACATGCAATCGAAAGTAGTTGCCGCAGTTGCTGTTTTCATAGTGGCGGCCGGATTGATTGCCGGAAAGCAGGCCGCCGCGCAGAGCTACCCGAACCGGTTGGTGAAGGTCGTCGTTCCTTTCGCGGCCGGCGGTGGAACCGACGTGATGGCGCGCATCATCGCGCAGAAGCTCAATGAAGCCTGGTTGCAGTCGGTCGTGGTGGAGAATCGCACCGGCGCCGGCGGCATCATCGGTGCCGACGCGGTTGCCAAGGCGCCCGCCGATGGCTACACCTATCTGATCGGCACGACTACCACGGCAATCAACGCGAGCCTGGTCACCAAACCTCCCTACGACATGCAGCGCGATTTGCAGTCAGTGGCCATGCTCAGCTTCTATCCGATGGCGGTCGTGGTGCCGGCCTCCTCGCCGGCGCGCTCGCTGAAGGACCTCGTCGCGCTGTCGCACAAGCAGGCGGTGACCGCGGGTTCGGGCGGCAATGGAACTCCCCAGCATCTTGTGCTCGAGATGTTCAAGGCGGCCAGCGGCGCAAAGATCCTGCACGTGCCGTATAAAGGCGGCGCACCCGCGATCGTCGCATTGCTTGGCGCGCAGAACGACGTCGTGTTTTCGCTGTGGCCGGAATGCCTCGCCCACGTTAAATCGGGCAAGCTGATCGCTCTTGCGGTGACCACCGATACGCGGCTCGCGGAGATTGGCGACGTTCTGACCACCGCGGAAGCCGGCTTCCCGAGCGTCCAGGCCACGGGCTGGCAAGGCATCATGGTGCGCACCGGCACGCCGAAAGAAATCATCGCCAAGATCAATGCCGATGTGAGCAGAATCATGGCCGCGCCAGATATGAAATCGAAGATCGCGGAGCAGGGCTTCGTTCCCGTCGTAATGAACTTGAGCGAGACCGAGAAGTTCGTCAGCGGCGACGTGGAACGCTGGGGCAAGATTATCCGGGACGCGAACATCAAGGTCGACTAGCGCAGCTCGAAGAGCAGGCGTTCGCGCTTTACTCAATCACCTTGGTCGCTTGCAGCAATATCGAGTTGGGAATCTTTACGCCAAGCGCCCTGGCGGTTTTCATATTTACAACAAGGTCTAAAGATGTCGGCTGTTCAATCGGGATATCCGCTGGATTGGCGCCCTTCAGGATTTTGTCTACAAAATACGCTGCTCGCCGAAAATACTTCGCCAAGTCTGGGCCGTAACTGATAGCGCACCTGCTTCCGGGAATTGCTCGGAGCTGACATCAGCGGCAGCTGCCGTTTTAACGCGTACGCGGAAATCCGGTTGCGCAGGCCCACGGTCAGCGGCGTGTGAGAAATAATGACTGCCTCCGCGCGTTGGGCCGCTGCGGCATCGAACGCTTTCTCTATTTCCTCCGCATTCGATACCAAATGCAACTGGAAGCGTAATCCTAACTTTTTGGCAGCGGCCTGCATGTCCTCCGCTGCGAGAACCGCTGCGGGGTTTGCGCTTTCGGAAATAACTGCCAAGCGCTGCATCTTGGGAAGCGCTTCCTTCAACAACTGAACTTCTTTGGCGGCGAGTTCGGCGGCTTGATCTGTCATTCCGGTCAAATTGCCGCCAGGCCGGGCGAGACTTGCGACAAGGCCAGTGTTCAAAAAGTCTGCGGCGACGGCAAGAACAATCGGAATCGTGGCAGTAGCCGCCTTGACGATTTTCGCGGCGACGACACCATGAGTCACAATTACATCAGGTTTAAGATTGACCAGTTCCTGTGCAAGTGCGATCCGCCGCTCAGGATTGCTTTCCGTCCACCTCACATCGATTACGAGATTGCGCCCGGTTACATAGCCAAGCGCGACCATCCCCTCCCTGAATTGTTCGAAAGTGTCGGCGGAACGCGTAGCCGGCGAACCGTCGCCAAGATAGGCAACTCGCCATACCTTGATGGGCTGCGCCAACAATGCGAGAGGCGCTGACGCAACCGTCGCCCCAACTGCCAGAAGCAACTCACGACGCGAAACCAATAGCGCCTCCCTCGAATTGTTTTGAAGCACAGATCAGGAGTCTATGACAACCGCATTGATACTCTACGGCATTCGTCGATCTAAGGCCACCTTGCTTGCCTTTCGGATAGCAGGGTCAAACCGCCGACAGGATTTGGCCTCCCGACCTTAGTCACTAATTCAGTTCGTGGCGATCCCCGCTTCGGCGATGATCTTGCCCCATTTGCTGTACTCAGATTTCATGTAGGCGCCGAACGCTTCAGGCGTCCCGGGTGCCGCCTCGAGGCCCTGTCGCAAGAGCGCCTCTTTGATATCGGATTGGCCTAGTGCTTTTGCGAACTCCGCATTCAGGCGCTCGACGATTGGGCGCGGGGTCCTGGCAGTCGTGACGATGCCAAACCAGTTGTCCATTTCGTAACCCGGCAATCCCGATTCGGCAATCGTCGGCAGATCAGACAGCACCGCTGAGCGCTTGAGCGTCGTGACTGCAAGCGCTCGAATCTTGCCTGCTTTGACTTGAGGAATTGCCGTCGGTGCAGACGAAAAAATAAGCTGTACTTCGCCCGAGAGCAGGGCAATCATTGCCGGCGCGCCCCCCTTGTATGGCACATGCACCATCTTCACCTTCGCCATGCTGCTGAAGAGTTCCGCCGCAAGATGAGCAGCATTGCCGCTGCCCGTAGAACCGTACGTCAGCATGGTACGCTCGGCACGCGCGAGCGCAATCAACTCAGGTACGGTCTTCGCCGCCACGCTGTTATGCACTACCAAAATGTTGCTTCCTGAAACCGCGAATGTTATCGGCGCGAAATCCTTGAGAGGGTGATAGCCGATTTCCTTATACATGTGCGGATTCACCGCGAGCGTCCCGATCGAGCCGACCAGCACAGTGTGACCGTCCGGCGGGGCCTTCGCCGTGATCTCGCCGGCAAGGCTGCCCGCTGCGCCGCCGCGGTTATCCACGATAAGTTGCTGGCCCAGCGCGTTGCTGACTGTAGGTCCTACCGTGCGGGCGGTGATGTCCAGTCCGCCCCCTGGCGCGTTGGCGACGAGAAACCGGATGGGTTTAGTCGGATAGTTCGACGGCTGGCCGGGCGCGGTCAAGGGAAGAACTCCAAGCACAACGCCGCAAACCGAAAGGGCACGCGCGCGCACTCTCGCCCTCAGGCTGTTGCCCATATGTCTCCTCGGTTGTACACCCAGGCGATCACTCGACAACCGACGCCGTTTCGGCCTTCGTCGCCATCTCCATCGCTTCGAGCAGCACCATTACTTCGTGCGCACCCGCAACGGTCACTTTGCCGTTGAATATGTAGAACGGCACGATGTCGATGCCTGCATTGCGGACTTCCTGCTCCAACTGCTCGACCGCCTGCACGTCTGTTTTGCTCGCCAGGTACATTGAAACCTGGGCCCAGTCCAACCCCACGGTCGCGGCGAGGTCCGTCAGCGCCTCGTGATCGTTGAGGCTGATGCCTTGCATGAAGAACGCTTTTAAAAGCGCTTCGACCATCTCGTTCTGCCGTCCAATCTTTTCCGCGCAACCGCTGAGCCGGTGAGCATCGAGTGTGTTGGGCTGCACGGTGATCTTGTCGAGTGCGAACGCGAGGCCCAGGCCCCTTGCCAGCGCCCCAACTTGTTTTTGCTTTTCAAGATCGGGCCCGGCCGGGCCATGCTTGAGCTCCACGTGCTCGCGCCGCGACATGCCGCCGGCCGCAATGTCGGGGTTCAATTGAAAAGGCAGCCAGCGCACCACCGGCTTGGGATCGCCGGGATGCTCCGTTTGCCAGTCTTCGAGCGCGGCTTCGAGGCGGCGTTTCCCGATGTAGCACCACGGGCAGACAAAGTCGAATACGACATCTATGCGCAGAGGCTCGCCCATATCTATCCTCCGATGCGTGATTAAAATCCGAGCGCGAGCCCACCGGGACGCGGATCGGTGCCGCCGCGGAGCACGCCGTTCTTACGGTCGAACTGGATCAGCTGCACGGCGCCGCCGCCGCTCCACGCCTTGAGGTTCTCGACGGTATGGCCGAGACGTGTCAGCGCTTCGCGAGTCGCTTGCGGCACGCGTTCGTCCACCTTGACGACGGGCGGACGACCGAGATTCGCCGGGTCCGTGCCCGGAAAACTGTGAAAGCGCGGCGCCTCGGCCGATTCCTGGAGTGACATTCCGTGATCGATGATGTTGCTTATCATCTGCGTATTCCATTGCGCCTGCTGATCGCCCCCGGGTGTTCCACCCACGAGCCACGGTTGTCCGTCCCGATGGACCATATATGCGTTTAGCGTATGCATCGTACGACGTCCGGGTGCGATGCAGTTCGGATGATCCGGGTCGAGGCTGAATCCGCGGCCCGCGCGGTTGTTGAGCGTGATGCCCGTCTCGCCGGCGACCACGCACGAGCCAAACGCGTTCGACAGGCTGTGGATGAAGGAAATCGCATTGCCGTTGCCATCGGCGACTGCAAAATAGCTCGTGTCGCCGGCATGTTCCGGCACCAGCGCACCGTCGGGCCAGCGCGCGCGGCTGCGATCGATTTCAGCACGGCGGAGGGCGGCGTGCTCCTTGGAGATCAGTGTATTCAGAGGCCACTTCACGTACGCCGGGTCGCCGGCGTAGCGGTTGCGGTCGGCAAACGCGAGCTTCTTGGCTTCGACGAGAAGATGGATGCGCTCGGGACTGAAAGGCGCGAGCTTTCCGATGTCGAAACCTTCGATGATGTTGAGCTGCTCGAGCACGAGGAAGCCCTGCGAAAGGGGAGCGGTTGTGTACACCGTGGCGCCGCGATACTGCGTGGAGATAGGCGCGTAGCTGATCGCCTGCTGCTGCGCGAAATCGTCGGCGGTAAACGTCTGGCCTTCCTGCTTGAGAAACGCGAGCATTTTCTCGGCGATTTCGCCGCGGTAAAACGTCTCGGCGCCGCCTTTTGCGACGGCCCGCAGGGATTTCGCGAGATTGGGCGCAGCCCAGCGCTCGCCCGCTGCTGGAACGCGGCCGCCCGGCAGATATTGCGCGGCCGAATGCGGGAAGTTGGCGAGCGTTTCCGCGCGATCTGCAAATCGCGCACTGATGTAATCCGTAATCGCAACGCCTTCGTCGGCAAGACGGATCGCAGGCTCCCAGAGCTCGGCCCAATCCATGGTGCAGTAACGCTTCCATAGCGATTCATAGACGGAAACCGCGCCGGGAACGCTGACTGCGTGCACGCCATCGAGAGGCATAGTCTTATGACCGCGGCTGCGGTAGTAGTCTGCCGTGGCGCCCGCTGCCGACACGCCGCTGCCGTTGATGCCGACAGTCTCGCCTTTGCGCGCGTCGTGCAGCACCACGAAAGCATCGCCACCGAGGCCGCATTTCATCGGCAGCACCACGCCTTCCGCTGCCGCAACGGCGATCGCAGCGTCAAACGCATTGCCGCCGCGCTGCAGGATGCTGAGGCCGATGAACGCCGCCACCGGATGGGCCGAGCAGACCATGCCGCGCGTGCCGAACGCCTCGGGGCGCCTTTGGATGCGCGCGGCTTCGGCTGCGCTTATGCTCCAGGAACCGTCGTCTATTTTCAAATCCGTCTCCTATGTTTACACCGCATCGTACACCAACCAGGTCCGCGTTCATTCCACCACAATCTTTGCGGCCTTCACGACCTTTGCCCAGCGGGCGATCTCTGATTTGATATAGGCGTTCGTGTTAGCCAGCGGCTCGGCGGCAGGTTCGAGTCCGAGCGCGAAGAGACGTTCCTTGAGCTCGGGCGCGTGGAAAATCCTGATGGCTTCTGCGTTCAAAAGCGCGAGCACTTCTCTTGGTGTCGCGGCCGGCGCGAACACCGCATACCAGTTATCGACGGCATAACCGGGTACGCCGGCTTCGGCCACCGTCGGCAGTTCAGGCATCAAGGCCGAGCGTTTCGTGCCCGGCGTGGCGAGCACGCGCAGTTTGCCCAGCTTTATGTAATCGAGCGCCGACGCGAACCCGGTCGTCGTGAGCGAAATGCGTCCGGCCAGCAGGTCGACCATGCCGGGACCGGTACCTTTATACGGAACGTGCAGCATGTCGGTGCCGGTCGCGAGCTTGAAAGCCTCGAGCATAAGATGCGCTGATGCGCCATTCCCGCCGGAGGAATAACTCAAGGCGCCCGGATGAGCTTTCGCGAATGCGATGAGCTCCCTGACTGACTTGACCGGCAGCGACGGATGCACGACGAGTATATTCGTCACATTCACCATCACCGCGACCGGCGTGAGATCGCGGACCGGGTCGTAAGAGAGATTCCTGTGCGAACTTGCAATTACCGCATAGCCGATGCTCGAGGTGAGCAGGGTGTAACCATCCGCGGGCGCTTTGGCTACGAGATCGCCGCCTACCGCGCCGCCCGCGCCGGGCCGGTTCTCGACGACCACCTGCTGGTTCAGGTGCTCACCGAGCTTCTGCGCGAAGATGCGCGACGTGACATCCATGCCGCCGGCGGGCGCGAGACTCACGATGACGCGCACGGGTTTTATTGGATAGGTTTGCGCGGACGCATATTGCAGCGGCGCTCCCGCTGCCGCCGAGCAGATGATCGCGACCAGGAACCGGTACACTGACGCCGCTAAACTAATTACGTAGCTGTTCGAGCTTAAGCTGCGTCGCACGCGCGCAGTTTTCCGTCACGACGAAATAACGCGATACCCAATCCGCGCCGATCTCGTAAGGATGCGGGCCGTTGCCGCGGCCGGCGAGCATGCGGTTTTTCTTTACCGCCTCGTCGAACTCGGAATGGTTTGAAAGGAGAACCGTCGCGCCTGTCTCCTTCGCTTTGGCCGCAATGTGGCGCTGCGAGTTGATGTACGTCTGCATGTTCTTGATGCCCCATGCCGGATCGGTGTACTCGTAGACGAGCGCGGTCCCGCCGGAATAGACGACGTTTAAGGGCTTGCCGCGATCGAGCACCTGGAACGTGAACGAGAGCGTCCCGTCGGTGTGGCCGGGCGTGAACCACATCGTGACAGTCGATTCGCCCAGCGTGATCTTCATGCCGTCGGTCCCCACGATGTCGCGCTTCGGAGCCATGGACGTAAAGCGTTTCGGCACTTTCTCGACGAGATCCCAGTCAGGGCCCGACATGACGAGGCGCGGACGGTAACGCGTCTGGATCATCTCGGCGCCGCCGATGTGATCCTGATGCGCATGCGAGACGATCAGGTACTTGATGTCCTTCGGATCGAGGCCGACCTTCTTCATGCCACCGATGATGAGCTCTTCCGAGTTGTACGGATAAATCGTGTCGATCAGGATGATACCTTCGCGTGTCGTCAGCGCCCATGCGGAGTGGACCTTGCCGCCGACGAAATACAAGTTGTCGAAGACCTTCGCGGGCTCCGCATACCACGAGGAGCGGGGCGGTGCTTTGCTCGGGTCAGACACATAGGGCGCCGGTATGTCGCGGAAGTCTTCGCTTCTGCTTGGCGGAAGAAAGCACGTGCGCGCGAGTGTTCCCAGGAACTCGAATTCGGCTGCGGTCTTTGCGGCCTACTGCGCGGCTTCTATCTCTTTCGACACGGTTGGGTTGGGCGCCGCTTTGATCTGTTGCGCAAGGGCGCCGCCTGCGAGTGTTACGAGAGCAAGAATGAAACCGACAAATGAGATACAACGACGTGCCATGGAAACTCCCCTAATTAGATGGCCGCGGTTCGTTGAGGTCCGCCCCAAAGAGCATACCGAATTTTCGGTAGCTGGCGCGTACGTTCGGTTTTGCGTTGGTAGCGCTTGTGAAGGATTAAGAGACCCCGCAATCGGTGACGCTGTCGGTCGAAAGTTTGTTATGCGAGGAAAGGCATGGCGAATCATCTCAGACACTTGCGCTGAGCAATGGCACGCTCGTGAGATGTCGTGTAGGCTGATTCAACAAAGGACGCCGTAATCTTGCAAACGGAATGGTACTTTCTAAATCCAGGGGAAATATCATGAAATCATCCACTATCTTCGCGTTCTTCGTTTTCGCCACTATCTTAACCACCCAAGCTGGCGCCGACAGCGATCCTTGCACGCCGATATATGAAGCCTGTGCGGCCAAGGGGTTTGTGCAAGACGATGCGGCTCCTGCGGGCAAGAAAATTTATTTGGATTGCGCAGTCGTTCTGATTGATCAGAAGAAAGCTGTCCCGACGATGGACCTCAAACCGAACAGTTGGGAAGTAAAAAATTGCCGCAACTATCAGGTGGCCAGGAAGAAGTTCGACGCCGAGTGGACGAAGAAACATAAAAAGCCATAAATTGGCTCATCACCAACTCAGCCAACACCACACCGGATGTTCGCATTTGGATCAAAGCCTGATTTCTAGCCCGAGTCAATGACTTCCACGCACTCTGCCTCGAGCCTGGCACCATCAGTCGTGCGCGTGGTGCTCCGGATTTCCTTTGTTTTGGGCACGGCGGGGTTATTTCTCGCATTCGATCACCAGCTGCTCGCGCCCAATCTGGGGCCGGCGATCGCCATCGCGGTCTTCCTGTGGCTGTTCGCCGCGGTCGTCACGGGTGCGCTGACGGTGGTATCGCATGCAGACGAACTCGCCGGCATCCTCGGCGAACCATACGGCACGCTGATCCTGACGTTGAGCGTGGGCAGCATCGAGATCATGACGATCGGCGCGGTGATGCTGGCGGGCGATGCCAATCCCACGCTTGCACGCGACACGATGTTCTCGGTTGTGATGATCGTGATGAACGGCCTGATCGGTCTCGCGCTGCTCCTGGGCGGATTGCGCTACCACGAGCAGGAGTACAACTTTCCCGGTGTCAGTGCGTACCTGGGCCTGATCGTCACCCTTGGCACGCTTGGCATGATCTTGCCGAATTACACGACGACGACGCTAGGGCCGACCCTGTCAAAGGGCCAACAGTTGTTCCTGATCGTCATGTGTCTGAGCCTTTATGTCGTGTTCCTGATAATCCAGACGACGCGGCACCGTTCGTATTTCGCCGAAGTACTGCCTGTGTCCGAGCCATGGCAGAAGTTACGTTTCGACGCCGGAAAGCGGAAAGTCGTCGCGCATCATGCGGCCATAATGATTTTGTTGCTTGGCACGACCATCCTGCTCGCGGAAAAATTTGCGACCGCGCTCAATACAGGGCTCGAAACCTTCGGTTTACCTCCGCAGCTCGGAGCGCTGATGGTAGCAGTGTTGGTGCTCGTGCCGGAGGGAGTCGCGGCAATCAAGGCGGCACTGTCGAACCATGTCCAGCGCTCGATGAACCTTCTGCTGGGTTCGGTGCTGGCTACGCTGGCGATGACCATCCCTGCGGTGATCATCATCGCAATGGTCGGTCACACTACGCTCGAACTTGGACTCCCGCCGGACGGCCAGGTGATGCTCGCCCTGACTCTGATTATGTCGATGCTGACGTTCGGCAGCAGGAGAACAAATGTGTTGCAGGGAACCGTCCATCTCGCCCTCTTTCTTGCTTATCTGCTGCTCATTTTCATCCCCTGAAAAATAGTGACTCTCTAACCCAGATTCGCATTGGATTTCCCTGCATCAGGCCGAGCTTTACTTTGGGATAATGCTGGCCGAAACGCTGGGCTGTGATGTGCCGTGTACAGTTTTGGCAAAAACAATGTTCGCGACGCGCTGATACGCAAAGATCTCGTGCTGTGGCGCAAAGTTGTGAAGGACGCGAACATCAAGCCCGACTAGAAGAGCCGCGCAACGCCGGCGCAGCGGCTTCGATCTCCTTTAGCATCGTGCGGTGCAATGGGATCCCACAACACCCCCACGCGCTAGACCTTTGGCACAGGGTCTTTGGCAACTCCAGTTGCGGGGATGGTCGAGGTCGTCTGCATGGCGGCGGGGATGTCGAAACCTGTTCTTGTTGCGCGCGGTCGATCACCGCGATGGCACTGTCACCACCGGCGCGGCGGTGGATGGGCCGGTTTCTGCAAGCGAAAATAGTATCATTAGAAACGTGAATATCGTCTTGCTCGGAACATCCTTGTCATCAATCCAGTACCAGTATCTTTTATATGGCACCGCCGCATACGCATCTGCAGGCGCCTCGGTTCCCGAATAGATGTGCACGAGCGGCTTTGCCCGTTCATCGCCAGGTTTCCATTGCCCAGGCAATGCTCTCCCGCCCGCTGAATCGTCGTTCGGCAGATCAATGCCAAAACCAAGTTGCAGCATGATTTCCATCATTGAGCGGCTGAGAAGAGCCACCTCGTTCGGATTGCGCGGAATCAAGCCGTAGGTGATTTCGAAATCGGTGACATCTTCACTCAGTCCTAACAATTGCCGCACCCGGCGACTATCTTCGCTCAGCTCAGTGCCGCTTTCCGCGCGCCGAATCACGGCGACGATGCCGCCGCCGGCCCTCCCTGGCTCGACGCGGATGCCGATGTTGCCAGCCCGCTGAATTCGGGTAAGTGCGTCGCTCAGCTCGTCGAAGCGGGGATCGGAAGCGACTCCTGCGAGAGCGTTGCGCAGCCCGTTGACTGAGCCAACCACGGTGCGCAACACGAGGTTTGCGGGCCAACCGCCCTGCAGCAGCTGGAATATGGAAACCGGTGGAATCGGCTGCAGCAGTGACCGCGTGAAGCGGTCGCCAATCAAGGGTTGATAGGTTACTGTCGGCGTATTGGACCAGCTTGCGGTACCTCCGAGCGTAAACACGTCCGGGCCTGTGGACGGCTCGGGATCTGCGCCTGTGCATTTGCATTTCCACCAACAGTGTAACTGTTGATGATAGATGCGACTTCGAGAAACACCGGGGCATCGGCATGCCGCAGCCTTACCACGTTGAGCAGCGCCTGGCGTTTCCAAGACTCTGCGACAACGTTTCCATAGTCCATACGATCGGTGGTGACGTTGGTTGGAGATACGTGCGTGCACCCAGCCAATGCCAGCAACGCAAATGCACCAGCGGAACAGCGTTGCCGCCATAACCCTTGCGGAAAACTCGGGACGATGCGTCTCATAGCCTTACCCCGATGCGGTTTCGAGTTCGCTGGCGGTCAGGCTTTCGAAGCGCACTCTGCGCTTGGCGGTCGTGACGTTGACTAGCGAGACAAGATGAACTTCTAAACGGTGTCAATAGTTTTTAAACGCCAGTTGCGATCGGTCACATGAAACGGGGCTGTAAGGTGAGCCTTCGCTTCCCTAGTGCGGCTTAACCTGATAGCCATGCTCGCGCTCCAAGGAGGCCGAATGGAATTACCCATGCCGATAAAGCGAGTCAGAGATAGCACGTGATCAATGTTTCGTTAAGCATTGTCGGAACCCCGATGTAATGCATACGCGCCACTCGAAAACAATTCTAATGAACGGCGTCGGGTTCCGGAAGCATTTTGGACATTCAATTAGTAATTATCGACGAGCAACATGTCGCTCTTTGGCGACAGCAGGATGGTAAGTGCGTCGCTGAAAGAATCGAGCTACGTGTTGGAATACCTTTTGGCGCGACAACTCTCGCATACAACCCGCTATCAATCCGTGATAGTAAATAACGTGCGAGCGATTTGGTGAGTGAAGGTAAATGGATCAAGAACGCGCTTGCCGTGTGCCGACAGGTTTTCCTATAGACAAACTGTATTTCAGATGTGACGTGGCTTGGCAAAGAGATCGGTTAAGCGAAGGCTGACGATCATGCAAGCCATTCTCGAACGAATTGGGAGCTTAGCGGCTGTCACTCGGTGCGCGCTGAGCAATTAGCGAACCTGGTAATACGGGACAAGGTGCCGCGACCGGCGCCTCCCGACCCGATGCGGACGGGGCGGGCCCTACGTAACGGTCACTCGTGGCCTTACTCGATTACCTTGTCGGCGCGCACAAGAATCGCCTGCGGAATCTTAAGGCCGAGTGCTTTGGCGGTTTTCATGTTTACCACCAGTTCAAAGTTAGTCGCCTGCTCGATGGGCAGATCACGCGGTTTCGCGCCCTTGAGTATCTTATTGACGAATGTTGCAGCGCGCGCGAAAAATTCGGAATAGCGCGCGCCAAAGGCGACCAGACCGCCCGCATCCGCGAACGCGGTCTTGTTATACAGGGCGGGGAGCTTGTTCTTTAGCGCGAACTCGGCGAGAAAATTTTGCTCGGTGTCGAATGTCGGATCTGCCAGTATGAGCATGCCCCCGGCTCGTCCTTTGATCGCGTTCTGGAACGACTCATAGTAATCAGCGCGCCCCCGCGCCGAGAGCAGGACGAGCTGTACCCGTAGCGCGCGCGCCGCGGTCTCTGCTTGCGCATGTGTGAGTTTGGCCAGAGGATGATCGGGGTTGCTTAATATCGCTAGCCGGGTCATGCCCGGTATGATTTCCCTGAGCAATTCAAATTGCTTAGCGATCAAATTTGGCGCGAGCGAGCTCGATCCCGTCACATTGCCACCCGGATGCGCAAGGCTGGAAACCAAACCTGCGCCGACCGGGTCCGCTGAAATGGCCATGACGATCGGAATCGTGTCGGTGTTTTTTTTCGCCGTTACCGAGGCCAGCGTCCCCTCCGTTACGATAACGTCCACTTTACGACTTACCAGTTCGGCCGCGAAAGTTGCGAGTCGCTCGTTTCTGCCTTCGACCCAGCGGAAATCGAACTCAATGTTCTTGCCGGATTCGTAGCCGAGCCGACGCAGTTCCTGGGTAAACGTGTCCCAATGAGGGCCCGGCGATGATCCTAGTATTCCGATCCTTGCGGGTCTGTTCTGCTGCGCAATGGCCGATACAGGCAGGAGCAGAGAGGCGCCTGCCACGATCATGAACTGCCGGCGATTGTTCATTTTTGGCCCCTTAACAATCTGCACGCCTATTATGCCAAAACATGCAAACGGCATCGGACCGTAAGTTTTTAGCTTCAGGCAGGTGCCGGATGAAGATCAATCATTAAGTTGAAATGTTGCCGTGACGGTCGGCTTTTGGCCGGTTTGCGACCGTCAGCCAAAGGAGAAAACCGGCCCGTTGCTGCCGGTCGATTTTCTCCGAAGCCGACGTTCGCGGCCTTACTCGATCACCTTGTCGGCGCGAAACAGCAGGTCCTGCATCGTCAGCCCGAGTGCCTTCGCGGTCTTCATGTTGATAACGAGCTCGAACTTCGTGGCCTGCTCGACGGGTAGGTCGCCGGGCTTCGCACCCTTCAGGATTTTGTCAATGTAGGTGGCGGCCCGATGGTAGTGTTCCGCGGCGTTCTGTCCGTAACTCATCAATCCGCCAGACTCCACGGGCTCTCGGGTAAAGAACATCGTCGGGAGGCGATACTGCGCGGCAAGCTCCGCAATCCGGCGCGCTTGCGCGTAGAAGACCGAGTCCGGCAGCACAATCAGCGCCCCCGCGCGATCCTGCTTCATCGCGCCAAAAGCGGGCTCGATCTCGCGTCCCGCGCTCGCTTGCGCCGGCGAGATTGTCACGCCGTTCACTTTTCCGATAGCCTGGATGCGGTTCAAAAAGTCGGGGTGAGTCGGATTGCCCGGGTTCGCGAGCACAGTGACGCGCGATAATTTGGAAACGGCGGCGCGGAGCAGCTCCAGGTACTTGCTCACGACTTCCGGATTCATGTTGGATAAGCCTGTCATGTTTCGTCCGGGCCGGGAGAGGCTCGCGACGTACCCGAGGGCGACTGGATCGCCAATCCTTACCATGACAATGGGAATGGTGGTTGTCGCTTGACTGGGCAGCCTGAATGGCGGGCGCTCCAGCGGCGACGATGACATTCACTTTCATCTGCACTATTTCAGCCGCCAGGCCGGGAAGGCGCTCGAACTTCCCGTCCGCCCAGCGGTCCTCGATGATAATATTCTTACCCTCCACGTAGCCGAGCTCGCGCAACCCCGCGATCAGTGCCTCCCGCCACGTTGCGCCACTGGAAGCGGAGCCGGCCTCTAGTAAACCGATCCGAGCGACGTTCGACCGTTGTTGTTGGGCGAAACAGTTAAGTGGCGCGGCGAGCGCGCCTGCACCAAGCGCAACAATCAATCTGCGGCGAGTAATCAATTCACCTCCCGGAATCTGCGCGGCTATTATGCGCCATACGCCGGAGACGGCAGACCCGCGAGTTTTTAGCCGCGGGCAAGTGGAGAATGTCAATCATTCGTCGATTCGAAACGTAACAGCGAGGGGCCGGTTGTGGCCGGGGCAAGCCCGTTCGCGAAGGCTCGTCTTACTCGATCACTTTATCCGCCCGCACGAGGACCGAGTTGCGGAATCTTGATGCCGAGCGTTTTGGCGGTTTTCATGTTGACGACCAATTCGAACTTTGTCGGCTGCTCGACCGGGAGATCGGCAGGTTTTGCGCCCTTCAGTATCTTGTCCACATACTTGGCCGCGCTCCGAAACGACTCGGCGTAGTTCGGCGAATAAGATATGAGCCCGCCATGCTCGACGAATTCGCGGTACGGATACATTGCCGCGAACCGCTGTTCCGCGGCAAAAGTCAGGATTCGTTCGCGTTCGGCGAGCAGAAAACGGTCTGCCAGGACGATGATCGCGTCGGGCCTGGCCTTCGCCATGGACGCGAACGCCTTTTCGAAATCATCGACCGCCCGAATGTCCACTGACTCCAGCGCCACGCGCGACGATTTCGCGGCGGCTGCGGTTTGTCTGAGTTGGATTGCCATAAGCGGATTGACGTCGTTTTTCAAGACGGTAATGCGCGCGAGCTTGGGCAGCATCTCCCGGAGCAATTCGAGCCGCTTTCCTTCCAGTTCCGACGCCATGGTTGTTAATCCGGTGACGTTGCCGCCCGGGCGCGCAAGACTTTTTACAAGCCCGGTGCCGACTGCGTCGCCGCTAACCGCCATCACGACAGGAATTGTTCCGGTTGCATTTTTGGCGGCGAGAGTCCCCGGCGTGCCTGCGGTGACGATAACATCCACCGGCAGATGAATGAGGTCGGTCACCAGGCTTGCGAATCGGTCATACCTGCCTTCCGCCCAGCGGAATTCGATGACGAGATTCTTGCCTTCGACATAGCCGAACTCGCGCATGCCCTGACGAAACGCCTCGACAAGATTGGGTTCGAGCGCGGCAGACGAGTTCCCGAGGTAACCTACCCGGTAAATTTTCCGAGCGTTCTGTGTTTCGCCGGTGAGCGGCATTGCGAGCACTGTCGTCGCAATAGCGAGCAGGACTTTTCGTCGCCTGATCATTCGATAATTTGCCTGACTGCGTCGTCAAGCTTCCGCGCGGCATCCGAGATGCGCTGTCGCTCCGCGGACAACCACGCAGTAGCTTGCTCCAAACCCTGCTGTTCGGCTGCCAGCATGCGATCGACTTCGTTGGGCGCCACGCTCCCTACGGTCACGCGCGTACGCACGAAGACATCGGGGTTGAGCGCGTCGCGCAGCGCCGATTCCTGCATGGGGAGGTCTTTGCCGATAGTCTCCTGCGCGGCGCGATTCAAAATCGCGGACGTCACCTGCGACGGGAGAACTTTCTCCGCCAGGCAAATCCGCACGAGACGCGCCACGACGTGATGGGTCTGGCGGAAGGAAAGCCCGGCTTCCCGCACGATCACGTCGGCGAGGTTGCTCGAAGTGCTCCAGCTGTTGGCAACCAGCTCGCGCATGCGGTCTTTATGAACGATCAGTGTCTCCACCACGCCCGTGCCCAGGTCGCACATGCCCTCGGTGGTGTTGAAAGCGTCGTCTATCATCGGCAAGCCGCGCATCGCCTGGTCGCCGGTGCCTTCCGCTCGATAAGTGGCGAGCGCGGTTGCCAGCCACGTAACCGCAGCGCCACCAGCCCGCTTGATCGTTTCGAGGGAGTTCGGATTTTTTTTCTGCGGAAAGATGCTGCTAGTCCCGCAATAAGCATCGTCCGACTCGACCAATCCGAACTCCGTCGTGGACCACACGTGAAAATCGGTCGCGAGGTCGTTGAGGTCGCACATGACGTAGGACAAAGCGGCAATCGCTTCAGCTGCGTAGTACGCCTCGCGGCCGAGCTTGGAGTTTTCCACCAGTCCGGAAAAGCCAAGCAATTCCGTGGTGCGCTGACGGTTGAGGGGCCATGACGTTCCAGACAGGCCGACAGCGCCGAGCGGATTGAGATTCACGCGCGCGTAGCATTCCACCATGCGCTGGAAATCCTCGCGGAACTTGGTGCAGAAACTGAGCAAATAGTGACCGAACACCCACGGCTGAGCGTGCTGCATGTGGGTGTAGCCCGGCATGATCGTCCGCGTATGGCGTCTGGCCTGACCCATCACCGCGCCCTGGAGCCGGAGCAAGCTCTCCATCGTGTCCAGCATGCGGCCGCGTTTGTAGCGGCGTCGCACGGTCGCACCCATATCGATGCGGCTGCGGCCCGTGTGCATTCGTCCCGCAGTATCCTCGCCGATGCGCTGCGACAGGAATGCCTCGACCTGCAGCAGGAAGCTGCCTCTCAGCGGGTCAATCGGAAACGCATCCGGGGGCAGGTCGCGAAACTCCATCAGCGCTTTCAGAATTGTCGCGCCCTGGTCCCGGGCGAGAATTCCTTGCTCCACCAGCATCACAGTGTGCGCGAGATCCACCGCCATGTGGTCTTTGAGTTGCCGCTTCTCGCGCGCAAGGCCGGGCACATGGTAGTGCCGCAGGAATTGCTCGGAAGGCGGGCTCGAAAGCCGCGCCTCGGCCAACAGCATGTCTTTATGTTCTGCGCTCATTCTGGTTTGATCCCCACTTTTTTAGCGACATTGCCCCATTTGACGGTCTCGCTCTGTATGAGCGCCGCGAAACTTTTGGCGCTGCCGCCGGCGAGATCCAGGCCAAGCATCGCGGCCCTCTCCTTGACGCCGGGCGTCTGCAGCGCTGTGTTCACGGCGGCGTTAAGCTTGTCCACGATGGCCTGCGGTGTCGCGGCGGGCACCATGATGCCGCCCCAGGCCACGACTTCGTATCCCGGCAAACCGCTTTCCGCGACGGTGGGGAGCTCGGGCATCACTCCCGATCTCTTTTTCGACGTGACCGCGAGAGCGCGCAGCTTGCCCGCTCTGACGTGCGGCGCGAGGGCGCTCATGTTGCCGAACATGAGCGGAACGCGACCGCCAAAAAGATCGTTGAGCGCCACCGGCACGCTCGCATACGGCACGTGCGTGATTTGCGTTCCGGTCATCAACTTGAAGAGCTCGCCGGCAAAATGCAGGCTCGAACCGTTGCCGGACGACGAATACGACAACGCATTCGGATTTTTCCGGGCGTAATCGATGAGTTCGGTCACGTTCTTCACGGGCAGGCCGAGATAGACGACGAGCACGTTCGGCTGCGAATGGGTCTGCACGACCGCGCGCAGATCGCGATCCGGGTCGTAGGGGAGCTTGGCGTGCGCAAAACGGTTCATGACGATGTTGGTGCTGTTGCCCGACACCATGGCATAGCCGTCGGGCGACGCTTTGGCGACGATCTCGATGCCGATTGCGCCGCCGGCCCCGGAGCGATTGTCCACTACGACTTGCTGGCCCAGGGCCGCCGAGAGCTCATTCGAGATCATCCGTGCGCCTGCATCGACGCCGCTGCCGGCCGCGCCGGGAACGATCCAGCGGACGGGACGTTCCGGATACGCGGCGAAAGAATTTACAGAGCTAGCGACGGCGGCGATCGAACATAGTGCCAATGTTCTGAGATGCCATGAGTGGTGGATTCGCACGAAATTGCTTCCTTGATTTGAGTGATTTTTACCGGCTTAGAACCAGCGGCGGCGTGTTCAGGTTGGCCAGCCAAAGAAGCATACCGAATTTTCGGGACACTGGCGCGACAGGTCCGTTCTGTCCTGCGCTGTGCACCGGGACTAAAGATGGACAACAGTATTGGATTGCGTCGTCAGCGGCGGCCGGTGCTTGATGACAATGCCGCGTTCGACACTATGGCTATCGTCATACTCCGCTGACGTCAAAACTATTTCGCCGCGCAGGCAATCTTCCTGAGAGCTTCAGCGGGAGTTCCGCTGCCGGGGCGGACAGTTTCCCAATGTGGGAGCGCTATCACTAATCACGACATTACCCTTACCCATATGGCCCGAAAACGCGGTAGTGGAAAGAACCCGGCTGCGCGCGACTTTGCAGTCGTGCTCCATCTGATTTATCAGTGAAATAAACTGCTTGCCCTCAAGTACGCGCGCAGTCTTGAAGTCATACATGTCCCACATCCTGACGAAGTTGCCAGACTTGCTGATAGTGGAGCGAGCGGCGTAAATAGCCGCGCCGAAATCCTTGTAGCCGCTGGCCGGCACCCACTCTGCGCCCGCGGTGGCGGCAGTCGCGTCTATCTGAGGACCCGGTCGCCGCGGCGCCGTTTGCGCGGGAGCGCCCTGATAGGCCGGCGTCTGGCCTTGGCCCGCAGGTGCATTCAGCCGCCGCGATTCCTCCTGCTGCCGCCGCGCGTTCTCATTCATCAACTGCTGCTGGCGCTGCTGCTCTTGTTGCTGGCGCTCCATCTGCTGCCGGTATTCGCGTTGCTGTCGTTCATATTCCATTTGTTGTGGCGTTTGCGCCGACACCTGCTGTGAAATGATGGGCATGATCGTTGAAAGCGTCACGACCGCAATGAAAGTCGATCCAGAAAAGATGCGCATAACAGTCTCCGTCCCGCGGCGGTTCAAGCGTTATGTAAAAATTTCCAGCACATGCTGCGGCATACTGAAAACAGGGCCGTGCTATCCCGCCGCAGCCGATCAATACATCGTGGCCTTCAACCGCTCCGGCGCGGCCTTGTCGTAGTCCTCCGCCACGATCCGCGAGTTGCTCACATCCGCGAGTATCGTGCCTGTGCTGGGCAGGCTCTTGCGGTCGATGTGCCGGCTCGCATCCCAGAGCTTCGAGCGCATGATCGCCTTTGAGCACTGGAAGAACACGGTATCGACTTCAACGACGATCACCGAGCGCGGCAACTTGTCACCCATGATGAAGCGTTCGAGCAGGGCGGGCGCTGTCGAGATGTAGGCGCGCCCGTTCACGCGCAGCGTCTCGCCGCAGCCGGGGATCAGGAAGAGCAGCGCGACGTGGGGATTCGTGAGGATGTTGCGCATGCTGTCGATGCGGTTGTTGCCGCGCCGGTCGGGGAGTAGCAGCGTCTTCTCATCTTCGACAGCGATGAAGCCCGCGGGATCGCCGCGCGGCGAGGCATCCATGCCGTCGGGACCGCATGTCGCGAGGACGGCGAACGGCGAAGCCGCGATAAGCGCGCGGTAATGCGGGTGGATGTAGCCGATCTCTTTCGCGATCGCTGGCCCGGACGCTTGGCCGTAAACCTGCTCGAGCGTCGCAAGGTCCGAGATCCGATGTTCTTCGCCGTGAATGTTCATGACGTTCCCGATGGATAGCGTTAGTTCGAATGGTAACATTGGGGCGACTGACTTCCCCCACCCCGCCCTTCGCTGTGAAAACCGTGCTGATCGCTTTTATTCGGCGTTCATCGCCGGCATCCCGGAAGGTGAGCAGATGAATTGCCGTTGGTATACTCCGCAGGAATCAACGAAGGCGAGGAGACGACATGCTGAAAATCTGGGGACGCGCGGATGGCTCGAACGTCATCAAGGCGATGTGGTGCGTAGGCGAACTCGGGATTGCGCACGAGCGCATCGACTGGGGCGGCGAGTTCGGCGGCAATGACGACCCGGAGTACCGGCGCAAGAACCCGAACGGACGGCTGCCGACTCTCGAGGAGGATGACGGCTGGACTCTGTGGGAGTCTGGTGCGGTGGTGCGCTATCTGTGCATGAAGCACAGCCTCGGCAATCTATGTCCCGACACGCCGCGTGGCCGGGCCGATGCGGAGAAATGGATGGATTGGAGCTCGCTCAACTTCGCAGGCTTCAACAGCATCTATCTGCAACATTATTTTGGACCTGAAGCCAAGCGAAGCAACGACGCCATACTGGCCGCGGCGAAGGCTCTAGTGCCATGGCTGGACATCCTCGAGCGGCATCTTGCCGGCCGGCAGTACCTGTGTGGCGAAAAATTCACCATGGCCGATATTCCGGCCGGGTCGCTCACGCATCGGTGGTTTCACTGGACGCCGAAGGCAGCGCTGCGCGAACATCCCAACGTGCGCGCGTGGTACGAGCGGCTGGCGGCACGCCCGGCCTACAAGGAGCATGTAATAAAGGCCAACGCGAAGCGAACTCAGGAGATTGCGGCGCGCGGCTGAGCGATTTCCTGGCGGCGCTCGCGGTTATATACTCGTTTTTCCATGCTTCCTTATCTCGCAGATTGCCCGGCCGCGTGGCGCGTCGACGAACTTGTCGCCGACCGCGGCTGGATTTTCGAACTCGATGACCGTGCGCGGCGCGATCTGATCGGTGCCGTGCGCGCGGTGTACGCACCGGACAAAAAGCTGTTCGATTACCGTCACGACGAATTCGATTCCGGCAGCGCGTGGCCGGTTATCGAGCGCGCGCTGGCGCAGGTCAAGCAGGGGCGCGGCATCGCGCTCGTGCGCGGGCTGCCGCGCGAAGGCGTGAGCGAGCAGGAGTTCGAGCTGATGACATGGGCGCTCGGGCTCCACACCGGCGTCGCGCGGCCGCAGGGCAGGCAGACGCACTACATCTCCGGCGTGCGCGACGCCGGCGCGGACTATCGCACCGGCACCGGCCGCGGCTACTCGTCGAACGCCGAGCTCGACTACCACACCGATACGTCCGACATCGTGTTCCTGAGCTGCTACAACCGCGCGGTGTCCGGCGGCATGTCGATCGTCGCGAGCTCGCTCGCGGGCTATCGCGTGATGCACGAGGAGTTTCCGCAGCTCGCGCCATGGCTGCACGAGCCGCTCGCGTTCGGCCGCCAGGGCGAGCAGGCGCCCGACGAAGGTCCGTTCGTCGTGATGCCGGTGTTCGACGTCGCCGACGGCAGGCTGTGCGGGCGCTGGAACTGGAACCGCATGACTTCCGCGCAGGAGATTGCGGGCGCGCCTAAGCTCGCGGCAGAGCATCGCACGGCGCTCGAGCGTTTCGACGAAGTCGTGCGGCGCGCGGACCTCGCGTACTCGACGTGGCTCGAGCCCGGCGACGTGCAGATCATCAACAGCCACGTCACGCTGCATTCGCGCACGGAGTTCGTTGACCACGACGAGCCGGCGAAGAAACGGCTGCTGTACCGCTTGTGGCTCGCGCCGCCCGACAGTGCGCGCTTGCCGGAGAGCTGGCGCGATCTTTATCGCAGCATCGAGCCGGGCACGGTGCGCGGCGGCATTCGCGGCATCGCTTACGACGAAGAGCGCAGGCGTTGGGAAGAGGGCCAGGCGCGTGCTGTTGGAATGAGAATTTCCTGAGCGAGCGTTGGACGGTCATGCCAGAGGAGAGAGCATGCTACTCATTGGAAGGTATGCGCTCGCAGCCGCGATGGTCGCCATGGGCATAAGTCTCGCCGCCACCTCAGCGCAGAGCGCGGAGATCATCGTGTTCAGCACGATTTCCGCGAAAGAAGCGCTGATCGAACTGGTGCCTGAATTTGAGCGCGCGAGCGGGCACAAGGTCAATATCACTTATGCGGGCGGCTCTGGCCTTTCGAAGCAGATTCTCGGCGGCAAGCTGGGCGATTTATTTATCGGCCCGGAGGAGTTTTCCGGCCCCCTGATGAAAGAAGGCAAATTGCTGGCGGGCAGCCGCATCGATTTCGCCCGCTCCAGTACCGGCCTCGCGGTACGGGCAGGTGTCGCAAAGCCGGACATCAGTTCGCCGGAAAAATTGAAAAGCGTTTTGCTCGCAGCCGCAGCGGTGTCGTACAGCGAGGGCGCAAGCGGCATGCATTTCGTCAAGGTGCTCGAACGGCTTGGCATCGCCGAAGTGATGGCGAATAAGCGGGTGCCGCCGCGTGCGGGCGAGTTGGTCGGGGCGGTGGTCGCGCGAGGCGACGCGGACATCGCGGTACAACAAATCAGTGAACTGCTGCCGGTGCAAGGTATCCAGATTCTCGATCCGCTGCCGGCGGAATTTCAGCAAACCATCACTTACGGCGCCACTACTTTTCCACAATCAACGCAAAGGGAGGTAGCGCAGGCCTTTGTGAATTTTCTACGGTCTGATGCTGCTCGAGTTGTGTTGCGCAAAAAGGGATTGGACCCAATCTAGCAGCCCGGCGGTTACATTCGATTATGGAGGACAAGCCCAATTGTTTGGGACCAGTTGGCAGCCATTGCTGAAAAGCACGAAATTCCGTGCTGAAAAAGCCGACAATAGCGGCTAACTTGTTATGGATGCCAAATTCCCATGGAAATTAAGGTCAACTTTCTCGACAAGCTTCGTCTTGAAGCCAAGTTCGATGACTTCACGGTGGTGGCCGATCAACCTATCCGCTATAAGGGCGATGGCTCGGCGCCCGGTCCGTTCGATTACTTTCTGGCTTCATCGGCGCTGTGTGCGGCTTACTTTGTGAAGCTGTACTGCGTTACGCGCAATATTCCGACCGATAACATCCGCCTGTCGCAGAACAATATTGTCGACCCGGAAAATCGCTACAAGCAGATTTTCAAGATACAGGTCGAATTGCCGGCGGATATCTCCGCCAAAGACCGCCAGGGAATTTTGCGCTCCATCGACCGTTGCACGGTGAAAAAGGTGGTGCAGGCCGGGCCCGAGTTTGTGATTGAAGAGGTGGAAAACCTGGATGCCGATGCCCAGGCCTTGCTGACTTCTGAATCCGGCTTCGGAAGCGAGCACTTATATTGCGGGCAAGGACCTGCCGCTGGAGCAAACCATCGCCAATATGTCGGGCGTTCTGGCGGGCCTGGGCATGAAGATTGAAATCGCTTCGTGGCGCAATATTGTTCCCAATGTATGGTCGCTGCATATCCGCGATGCGCACTCGCCGATGTGTTTTACCAATGGCAAGGGCGCGACCAAAGAAAGCGCGTTGGCGTCGGCGTTGGGCGAGTTTATCGAACGACTGAGTTGCAATCATTTCTACAACGATCAGTTCTGGGGCGAAGACATCGCCAACGCGGCGTTCGTGCATTATCCGAACGAGCGCTGGTTCAAGCCCGGCCGCAAAGATGCGCTGCCGGCCGAGATACTCGATGAATACTGTCTGCAGATTTACAACCCCGATGGCGAATTGCGTGGTTCGCATCTGTACGACACCAACTCCGGCAACGTAAAGCGCGGCATCTGTTCGCTGCCGTATGTGCGCCAGTCGGACGGCGAGGTGGTGTATTTCCCGTCCAACCTGATCGAAAACCTGTTCGTCAGCAATGGCATGAGTGCCGGTAATACGCTGGCCGAAGCGCAGGTGCAATGCCTGTCTGAAATCTTCGAGCGGGCGGTAAAACGCGAAATTCTCGAAGGCGAAATCGACACTTGCCCGATGTGCCGCACGAAGTGCTGGCGAAATACCCCGGCATTCTGGCCGGCATTCAGGGGTTGGAAGAGCAGGGCTTTCCGGTGCTGGTGAAGGATGCGTCGCTGGGCGGCAAGTTATCCGGTGATGTGCGTCACCCTGATGAACCCGCGTACTGGCGGCGTGTTTGCCTCGTTCGGAGCGCACCCAAGCCTTGAAGTGGCGCTGGAACGCAGTCTTACGGAATTGCTGCAAGGCCGCAGTTTTGAAGGCCTGAACGATTTACCCCGGCCCACCTTTGAAAGTGACGCCGTGACCGAGCCGAATAACTTTGTCGAGCACTTCATCGATTCCAGCGGCGTCGTGTCGTGGCGCTTTTTCAGTGCCAAAGCCGATTTCGATTTTGTCGAGTGGGATTTTTCCGGCCAGGGCGAAAACTCCAATGCCGAAGAAGCCGCGACCTTGTTCGGCATTCTCGAAGACATGGGCAAAGAAGTGTACATGGCGGTGTATGAGCATTTAGGCGCCACAGCCTGCCGCATCCTGGTGCCGGGTTATTCGGAAGTTTATCCGGTAGAGGATTTGATCTGGGATAACACCAACAAAGCGCTGTTGTTCCGCGCCGATATCCTGAACTTGCATCGCCTGGACGACGCCGGCCTGGAAGCACTGCTTGAGCGTCTGGAAGACAGTGAGCTGGATGATTACACCGACATCGCCACATTGATCGGCATCGAATTTGACGAGAACACGGCCTGGGGTCAGCTGACGATTCTGGAGTTGAAGCTGCTGATTAATCTCGCCTTGCAGCAATTTGAGGAGGCGCAAGAGCTGGTGGGAGCCTTCCTGCAGTACAACGACAACACGGTCGAGCGCGGATTGTTTTATCAGGCCTTGAATGTGGTGCTGGAGGTGCTGCTGGACGACGACCTGGAACTGGACGATTACGTGGTCAATTTCCGCCGGATGTTCGGCAACCCGCGGATGGACGCGGTGATGGGCTCAGTGGACGGCAGCGTGCGCTTCTTCGGCTTGACGCCAACGAGCATGAAACTGGAGGGGCTCGACAGGCACCAGCGCCTGATCGACAGCTACAAAAAACTGCACACGAAACGGACCGCTAAGTCAATTTAGCGCCGCTGCGCCCGCGACCGTAACTCCCAAGGCGCCGGGCCTGCGCGCAGCGAGAAATTGGCGAGCCTCTTCGAGCAGGCCGGCGTTGAGGTAGGCCTTGAGCAGAGTGAACTCGATCAAGTCATGCTGCGCGCGGCTGCCGCCGATGCGTTCGCTTTGCCGCGCCAGCGGGGCGAGCGCGGCGATCGCCGCCGCATAGTCCCCGCGTTCGAACGCCACGAAGCCGCGCGCGAGCTCCGGCACGTAGGAGCCGGACGGGTAGCGATCTTCGCGCGCCAGCTCTTCGATTTGTCGGGTGCGGGCAGACAGCGCGGCATCATCGCGCATCACCGCGTGAGCGAGGATGACGTGAAGATCCGCGAGCCCGGCGCCTGGCCGCGGCAGAGCGCTCGCGGCATAGTCGTGAAGCGTGCGCCATGCGGCCTCGTTGCGCGGATGGCCGGCCAGCTCGGAGCGCCAGAGAAATGCTGCGCCGTCCCACGTTTTCTGTTGCGGTCCGCCCGGGTGCCGGTCGGGCGCGATGGCGTCACGGTAAAGTTGCTGCGCCGCCGTCCAGTTGCCCGCGCCCAGCTCGAGTAGTGAGAGATGCCAGCTTAAATGTCCGTGGAACGCCGCATCGCGTGGATAGCTGGCAAGCCAGGAGGAGAGGAAGTTGCGGCCGCCATCCGCATCGCCGCTCTCGTAGCAGACGTGCGCGACACCATGCGCGCAATGTGCATTCTTCTGGTTGAGCAGCACGGATCGCTCGATCTTCGGTCGCGCCTCCGCGACACGGCCATCCTCGCCGAGCGCGATCGCGTGATAGGAAAGGAACCAGTAATCGTCGCCGTAATGCGGGGCGAGACGGTCGAGCAACTGCGCGTTCTGCCGCTTCTTTCCGACGCGGCCGGAGCTGCCGATGAGACCGTTTGGATTCGCATGCCGTCGCTACCATCAATGCATCGCGCGGCCACTCAGCCAGATGGGCATGCAGAGCGTCGATCGCGGCGTCGGTCTGGCCCGAGAACGCAAGGTCGAAAAACCGGATATGTCCCGCCTCTCTCGCGGACACGCCGGCGGCGACAGTCTTTGGCTGCCGCCAGGGCCGCGTCGTGCCGGAGCGGTGTTGCCTTCGCGCATCAGGATCTGGGCCTTGCCCACGTGCGCAAGGGCGAGTCCCGGGTCGGCGGCGAGCGCGCGGTCGAAGGCCTCGACCGCACCGGGATACACGGTGAGCGCCAGATCGACGCCCTCTACATACGCGTCGCGTGCGGCGGCGGAGGCAGTGGACACGGAAGGTCATACCGGTCTGCGAGCATCACAATCTCTCTTGGATCAAAGTTTCCGGAAACATTATATGTCTTGACTGACACACGCACTTCCAGCTTCGCGCGCCGAAGCATGCGGCTTCATCGTGATGCGTGGTGCGCACGGGCGCGACGGTCCGGGCTACGTTAGACTCTCGCTCTGCTGCGACTCAAAAGCGGAATGAAGTCGCGCGTGGCATAGACATCATGCAGCACAATAAACCGAAAGGACGCAGGACATGAATCTTCGATCTGAAGGGCAAGTCAGTATTGGTCACCGGCGGCAACCGCGGCGTGGGCCTCGGCATCGCGCTGGCCTTCGCGGAGGAAGGTGCGAACGTCGCCATCTGCGGCCGCGACAAGGCGGCGCTCGCGGAAGCGGAAGCGAAGATCGCGGCGAAAGGCGTAAAGGCGAAGGCCGTCGCGGTCGATCTCTTCACTGCCGAAGGGTGTATAGGCGCGGTGCAGGCGGCGGTCGACGCCTTCGGCGGCCTCGACGTACTGGTCAACAACGCTTCGACTTCGATCAGCGGCAACATCGAGACGCTGGACGACGAAGGGCTGCTGGAACGGCTGCAGGGCAAGACGCTCGCTTACATGCGCTGCTGCCGCGCCGCGCTGCCGCACCTGCGGAAGTCGGGACGCGGTCGCGTGATCTGCATCGGCGGCAACGCCGCGTTCCAGGCCGGCGCCACCGCGCTGCCCAGTGCGCTCGGCAATTCGTCGATCATCGCCTTTCGTCAAGCAGTTCAGCACGACGGTGGCGCGCCCAGGGCATTACGGCGAACATCGTTCATCCGCCTTTCACCAAGACCGACCGCTACCCCAAGCGCCTCGCCGCGCGCGCGAAAGAACTCGGCGTAAGCGAGGCCGAAAGCCGAAGAGGAGCTTCATCAAGCAGTTCCCCATCGGCCGTCTCGTCGAGCCGAAGGACATCGCGCCGATGGTGCTCTTCCTCGCGTCACCGCATGCATCGGCGATCACGGGCCAGAGCATCGCCGTCGACGGCGGCTCGACGCCGGGCGTGCGTTACTAGCCGGCGCGATGGCAAACCTGGATCGCTGCTACAACATCTTCGATCTGCGCGAGGTCGCGCAGCGCCGCCTGCCGAAAGGCATCTTCGAGTACGTCGACAAGGGCACCGAAGACGGGATTTCGCTCGAGGAAAACCGGGCGGCATTTCAGCGCATCAAGCTGCGCACGCGCTTTCTCAACGATTGGTCGCAGCGCGACCTCGGCACCGAGATCTTCGGCAAGCGCATCGAGCTGCCATTCGGGATCGCGCCCACGGGCAGCGCTGGACTGATGTGGTATCAAGGCGAGGTGGAACTGGCGCGCGCCGCTGCCGCGGCGGGCATTCCTTTCACGCTGGCCACGGGTGCGCTGACCTCGATGGAAGAAGTCAGCGAGAAAGTGCCCGATGCACGCAAGTGGTTCCAGCTTTACCCGTGGGCGGATGAGGCGGGCTCCTACGAAATGATCACGCGTGCGCGCGACCTGGGCTGGGAGGCTCTGGTCGTTACGATCGACGCCGCGCCGGGCCGCGGGCGCGAGCACAACGAGCGCAACGGCTACTCCTTTCCGTTCAAGCCCAACGTCACGGCCGCGGTGGACATGGCGATGCATCCCGCCTGGATGTGGCGCGTCATGCGCAAGTACCTCATGAATGAAGGCATGCCCACGAACGCCAATTTTCCCGAGCGCTACCGCCATACGATCCTCGACGGCAAAAGCAGGACGCGGCCGAAAGCATTCCAGGCGATGACGTGGGAACACATCAGGAAATTCCGCGACTTCTGGCCGCGCAAGCTCATCGTGAAGAGCATTCTGAGCGGCGATCAGGCGCGGGCCGCCGTCGATGCGGGCGCTGACGGCGTGATCGTGTCGAATCACGGCGGACGCGCGTTCGACAGCGCCGTCGCGACCGTAGACATGCTGCCGGAGGTCGTGGAGGCGGTCGGCGATCGCTGCACAGTGATACTCGACAGCGGTATCCGCCGCGGCAGCGACATCGTCAAGGCGTTGGCCCTCGGTGCAAAGATGGTGCTGGTCGGCAGGGCGACGCTTTACGGCACCGCATGCGGCGGACAGGCCGGCGCCGCGAGGGCGATCAAGATACTTTCAGACGAAATGGAGCGGTCCTTCGGCTACGTAGGCGCGCGGCGGGTTTCCGAAATCGGTCCGCATATCTTCGCGCATCGCGATTCCCGCGAGAAATAAATATTGGTCCAATAAAAAGGTAAATTCGCGTGGACAAGACTACCCGCATACTCGCCGACTACGTCACCAATCTCGAGTTCGCGCAGTTGCCCGCTGCCGCGCTTCACCAGGCCAAGCGCCGGCTGATCGATACACTGGGTTGCGCGGCGGGCGGATACACGAGTGAGCCCTCGACGATCGCGCAGCGGGTCGCGGCACGGCAACACGGCGAGCCTGCTGCACGCGTTATCGGTTCCGGCGCGCGCACGTCGATGGAGATGGCGACCTTCGCCAACTGCGTGATGGCGCGTTATCTCGACTATAACGACACTTTCATTTCCGTCGGCTCGGGCCACACGAGCGACATGATTCCCGCGTGTCTCGCGGTGGCCGAAGCGCATAACGCAAGTGGCCGCGACCTGCTGCTGTCCATCGTCGCCGCGTACGAGGTCTACACGGGGCTGGCGGATGTCGTGCCCGCGCGCGATCTCGGCTGGGACCAGGGTTTGTTCGTAGTGCTCGGAAGCGCTGCGGGTGCCGCGAAACTGCTCGGCCTTACGCGCGAGCAGACCGCCGACGCGCTTGCCATCGCGGTCACCGCCAACGTGCCGACGCGGCAAACGCGCAGCGGCGAGCTCGCGATGTGGAAAGGCGTGGCGACGGCGGCGTCCGCGCGCTCGGGCGTATTTGCCGCGCTGCTCGCTGCCGACGGCATGACCGGGCCGACCGCCGCGTTCGAAGGGCGGCATGGCGTATGGGACCAGGTGACCGGACCGTTTGAATTCAAACGTCTCGGCGGCGACGGCGTTGCGTTCGGCGTCGAGCGCACGAACCTGAAGTTCTTTCCGTCGGAATATCACTCGCAGGCGCCGCTCGCGATGGCGCTCGAGCTGCGCGCGAAGGTGCGCGTCGACGACATCGAGGCGATCGACGTGCAGACGTATCACACCGCGTACAGCGAAATCGGCAGCGAACCGGAGAAATGGAAACCGCAGACGCGCGAAACCGCCGACCACAGCATGCCGTACCTGCTGGCGCTGGGGCTGGTCGACGGCTTCGTGAAGTCCGACAGCTTTTCGCCGGAGCGCATGCGCGACCCGGCGCTGCACCGGATCATGCAAAAAATAAAAATCGCGGAGAACCTCGAGTTCACGGCGCAGTTCCCGGCCAAGCTCGTGACGCAATTCGATGTCACCGTGCGCGACGGCAAAAAACTGACTCTGACCGCGCAGTATCCGAAGGGGCACGCGAAGAATCCGATGAGCGATGCCGAAGTGGAGCTTAAGTTTCTGAACCTGTGCGAGCCGTTGATGGACGAGGCGCAGCGCAAGGCCCTGCTCGCCGCATTGTGGAAGATCGACGCCGCGCCCGCCGCGGGTGCTATCATCGATCTGATGCAGATCAAGCAATAATTTGCGGGTTTCTCTCTGGCGACGATCACGGCATCGAGCGCGAGGCAGCCCTGGCCCTCGGCAAAGACCGCGAAGGGGTTGATCTCGACTTCCAGGATCTCATCGGCGAAGTCGGCGATGAAGCGCGACACGGCGGCGATGCCTTTGGCCGCAGCCTTCCGTGTCGGCCGGCGGCGCACCGCGCCAGCCGTCCAGCACGCGGCTGATGCGTGTGGCAGCGAGCGCTTCCAGGGCTTCCGCCTCGTCGATCGGCGCGATCCGGACGGCGACGTCCTTGTAGAGCTCGACGTTGATGCCGCCTGCGCCGACCACGATGAGCGGGCCGAAATCAGGATCCACGCGCGCACCGACGAGGATTTCGGCGACGGGGGACATCATTTTCTGGACGAGGTACCCGGGAGCGGACATCTTTCTCGCGGCTTCGAGCACTTCCTCGGGAGATGCGAGCCGCAGCTTCACCATCCCGGCTTCAGACTTGTGGACCATGCCGGGCACCATGCCTTTTAGCGCCACGGGAAAACCGATCTCCGCTGCGGCCTTCGCCGCTTCTTCCGCCGTCGCGACGAAGCGCTCCTGCGGTCCGGCGATGCCGTAGCTCGCGAGGATCCGGCGCGCCTCGTGCTCAGCGGGCACGCGAAACTGTTTAAGAAGTTTTTCCGCAGGCTGTTTTTCCTGGCGGTTCGTTTCAATCGCATGCGTGCGCAATCCCGCGGTTGCCCATTGCGCATACCGGCCGATTGCCGCCATGCCTTCACGCGTGCCGCGCAGGTAGGGCACGCCCGCTTCGCGCGCGACGCGGGCGAGCTCGGGATGCGGCTCGTCCGACAGATTGGTGACGGCGACCAGCGGCTTGCCGGCGGCTTCCGCTCCGCGCGCGACCGCGGCGAGCAGCGTTGCGTAGCGTCCTGCCTGCTGGGCGCCAAGACCCGTGGGCGCGTCCTGCACCAGCACCAGCGCACCGACTTCCTTCAGTTCGCCCATCGCTTTTGCGCAGCCCTCGGCGACCTTGGCGTCATAGAGCCCCGCCCACGTGAGGTCGAGCGGGTTGGAGAGGTGCGAGAACTCCGGCATCAGCGGCCGGATCTTCGCCTCGGCTTCGGCGAGGGGCGCGAACGCGACGCCGCATTCCTCTGCGGCGTCGAGCGCGAGCGCGATCTCGCCGCCCGACAGGGACAGCGCGCCAATCTTGCGCGCCGTGTTGCTAAATGCGGGCCGGCCGCGAATCTGCGAGACCAGCGCCGCGGTCTCCAGCAATTCATCGAGCGTGAAGACCTGGATCGCGCCGTTCGCAGCGAGCGCCGCATCGCAGGCTTCGACGCTGCCCGCCACCGCGCCGGTGTGCGCCATCACCGCGGCCTTGGCGCGCTCGGAGCGGCCGCTCTTCAATACGATCACCGGCTTGCCGGCCTCTGCCGCTTTGCGCGCCATCCTCATAAATTTCTGCGGCTTCCTGATCTGCTCGGCAAAGACGATCACCGTGCGCACCGCCGGATCATCGATGAGCGCTTCCAGGTAGTCGGCGGTCGTGGTGACCGCCTCGTTGCCGGAGGTGATCAAGTGCGACAGGCCGAGGCCGCGCGCGGAGTTGAGCAGTGCGATGCCGATGGAACCGCTCTGCACGATGGCCGCGATGCCGCCGCGCTTCACCGCGTCGGGGAGCGACGTGCCGAAGAGCGCCGTGCGCCCGGCGAAATTCAAGAGGCCGAGGCAATTCGGTCCGCACACGGCGATGCCGTTCTGTTCAGCGAAACCCGCGAATTCGTTTTGCAGCTTGAGGCCCGCCTCGCCCGCATCGCCGAAGCCGCTGGAGAGGATGGCCATGCCGCCGGCGCGCTTCGCGGCCGCTTGTCTCGCGACTTCCAGCACGCTTTCGGCCTTCACCGCGACGAATACCGCGTCGATATCGCCGTCGATGGCGGCAAGGTCCGGATGGCACTTCTGGCCGAGCAGTTCGGTCTTCGACGGATTTACGAGGTGGATCTTGCCCTGGAAGCCGACGTGTTCGAGCGCCTTCCACGCGTTGAAACCGGGGCCGATCTTGTCGGAAGCCCCGACGATCGCAATGGACTTCGGATTAAGAAGTTTTTCCAAAACGGGGTTCCCGTTTTTCCGCAAAGGCGGCGGGACCCTCGTGCGCATCCGGATGCGAGAACATCATTTCGCAAAGCTCGAGCTCGAGCTTCACCATGTCGTCCCAGCTGCGGCGCAGGTTGCCGGCGACGGCCTCGCGCGTGGCGCGGATCGCCGTCGGCGAGGCTTTGCAGATGCGTTGCGCGATGGCGTTGCACTCGTCCATCAGCTTGTCGCGCGGCACGACCTTCGTCACCAGGCCCAATTCACAGGCTTCTTTAGCGCCGAAATTCTCGCCGATCAGCAGGATGTCGAGCGCCTTGTTGCGGCCGACGTAGCGGGGCAAACGCGTGAGTCCCATGCCCCACGACGGCAGCACGCCCAGATAGGCGTCGCCCGCGCGGAACACCGAGTTGTCGGCGGCGATGCGGATGTCGCAGATCCAGCCGAGCGCGGTGCCGCCGCCGATGCAGTAGCCGTGGATGCCGGCGATTACCGGCAGCTTGCCGTTCTCGATGCGGTTCAAGGTATTGCGGCCGAAGGTGCGAAAGGCGCGCGCGTTGTCCGGATCGCCGAAATCCTTTTCCTCGCGCAGGTCGCCGCCGGCGCAGAAGGCCTTCGGTCCCGCGCCCGTGAAGATGATGACGCGCGCTTCGGCATCCCGCTCGGCATCGTCGAAAGCTTGGTTGAGCGCGGTCAGCACCTTCGTCGACACCGCGTTGACCGGCGGATTGTCGATGGTGATCGTGAGGATCGCGCCGTTCTTCTCCAGCTTGACGAGTTCGGCCACTACTGCACCGTGATGTTGGCGTTTTTGATCACTGTGCCCCACAGCGTGGCCTCGGCCTTCATGCGCTGCGCCATTTCCTCGACGGTGCTGCCGGCCTGCACGAAACCCTGCGCGAGCAGCTTGTCCTTCGCGTCGGGCTGCTTGAGGATATCGTTGACGGTGCGATTGAGCAGCGCGACCACTGAGTCGGGCGTCGCTGCCGGCGCCATCAGGAAAATCCAGGTGGCGAGGTTTACGTCGGACAGGCCCGCCTCCTTGAAGGTCGGTACGTCGGGCGCCTGCGGATGCCGAGCGTGCGAGGCCACGGCAAGCAGCCGCACGCGGCCGGCGTCTACCATGGGCTGCACCGCGCCCAAGTTTTCCATCGCAAAGTCCACCTGCCCGCCGGCCAGCGCTACTACTTCCGGGCCGCTGCCTTTGAACGGAATATGCGCGGCATTGATGCCGGTTGCCGCCTTGAACCATTCGGCACTCATGTGCAGCGAGGTGCCCGGTCCCGCGGAGCCGTAGTTCAGGTTGGCGGTTTTCTTCGCCGCGTCGACGAACTCGCGCAGCGTTTTGGCGCTGCTCTTTTGCGTGCTGATCGACAGGAAGATCGGCAGGTCCGCGAGGCTGGCCACGGGCCGCAGCTGTTTGGCGGCGTCGTAGGGCAGATTCGGGAACAGCGCCGGGCCGTTGATGAGCGAACTGGTGCCCACCAGCAGCGTGTAGCCGTCGGGTGCGGCGTCGGTCACGTACTGGTACCGATCTGCGCCGAGGCGCCCGGCTTGTTGTCGACCACTACGTTGGCCTTGAGCGCCTCGCGCATTTTGTCCGCCACCATCCGCGCCACGATGTCGGTGCCGCCGCCGACGGGAAAGGGGACCACCAGGCTGATGGCCTTGGCGGTGGGATAGGGCTGCGCGAAAACGAGTTGCGCGAGGAGCATGCCGAATACGGCAGCACCGCTTCGAATGGAATTCATGGTGGAGCGCCTTTGGGGGAGGACGGAGTCAATATACAAGGGCGATGAGAACAGAAAAATCAACGCCGCTTTTGCCCTCCGCGAATATATCGCCGGCCCGACAAGCGGTCAATCGCGCGGCGTTCAGTGAAAATTCCCGTCTCTCGGACAGCTTAATCGATATCAATTGATCATGCCGAAAAACTCGTCAACAACTGCCCCGCAAGTGGAGCCGATTCCAGCAATCCCTCCGCGTCTGCAACCATCTGTCCGTTGACCCACACACCATGGACGCCCACCGCGTCAGTCGTCAACCGTGGTGCCCCGCCGGGTAGGTCGAACACGCGGCGTTTGGGTCCGCGCGCTACAGTCTCCGGATCGAATAATAGGAGGTCGGCGGCATAGCCTTGGCGGATGACGCCGCGTCCACGTATCCCGAAGACTTGCGCTGGCCGGCTGGTTAGTCGGCGCACGGCTTCGCTGATCGACATCGCTGCGAGTTCACGTGCCCAGTGACCAAGCAGGTGCAGGCCGAAGGCGGCGTCGTTGAAAAATGTCAGGTGCGCGCCAGCGTCACTCAGGCTGACGATGCTGTTCGGATGGTTGAGCATTCGACGAACGGCTTCTTCATCGGAATTGAGCAGCTGCGCGGTGAACACAGTCTGCAGGTTCTCTTCAACCGCCAGATCGAGCATCACGTTAAGTGGGTCACGGCCCTCGGTGCGTGCGATGTCGGCGATGGTTTGCTGTTCGTAGCGCGCGTGGGCCGAGATCGAAGTCTCCACGACTTGCACTTTGTCCCACTCGCCGTTGAAAAGCCGGAACGTGGTCGCCGTTGCCAGTTCGGCTCGGACGCTTTCGCGAAACGCCGGACCGCCAAGCATGGCGACCAGCGCATCTCCGTGCAGACCGAGCGCAAGTCTCCAACTCGAGAGACCCTCGAACGGATACGGTGACTGCATCGTGAAGTCCATCGTCAGCGGACAACAGGACACCTGACCGATGAGCGGATGGCCGCGCAAGTTTGCGGCGGCAATCGCGTCGAGGTCGTCGAACACGGCTTGCGGATTGGTGCTGTTGTGCAGCAGCGCAGCGATCATTACCGGTCGGCCGCTGTCGGCTGCCAGCGATTCGAGAAACGGCACCGACGTATGCCCGCCTTTGGTTAGCATAAAGATCCCGCGACCGGACTCGCTCATCGCCATGACCAGCGCCCGCATTTCGCGATCATCCGCCAGCCGCGAAGGCATCGGCAGTCCGTTCTCGCCGTTATGTGCCGGCGACGTGCTGCTTGCAAAACCCACTGCACCCGCCTGCATGGCCTCTCGAACTATTGTCTGCATTTGCGCTATCTCGGCATCGGTGGCCACGCGCCTTGATGCATCGCTTCCCATCACATACGTGCGGACACTACTGTGGCCGACATAAGCGGCAACGTTGACCGCGCTCCCCATTCGTCGTCGTTGCGCCATGTACTCGGAAAATGTTTCGAAATTCCACGCGATGCCTTGCCGCAGCACGTCCAGCGACATGCCCTCGACTTGCGTTAGATTGCGCATGGTGATGTCGCGGTCCTGCGGCTTGCATGGCGCAATTGTGAATCCGCAATTACCAATCACCGTAGTCGTCACCCCCAGTGCCGGCGACGGCCGGACCCAAGGGTCCCAAGTAATCTGGGCATCGAAGTGGGTGTGGCTGTCGATGATGCCTGGCATCAGCGCGAGACCATCGGCCGCGATCACCTTGCGCGCGGATGCATCCAGGGTCTGGCCCATCGCCGCGATGCTGCCATCAGCGATTGCGATGTCACTAATCGACGGTGCATTGCCCGTGCCGTCGAATATCAGTGCATTGCGAAAAAGAAGGTCAAGCAAGATTTCGTCCCGCTATCTTATAGTGCCCCGTTCGGAACCCAAGCCACTGAATTTCAAACACTCCAGCGTGAGTATCGAGGCTTCACGGATGAGGGTCAATCCGCGGTTGTACGCGGCAGCTGACTCGAGGCATCTTCTCCCACTCCGGCGGGCCACCAGGTTTGTAAGAGCCAGGCCGCCTGCTGAACAGCACCAGACTCGCGATAATGGCAGGTTAGAATTGTTAATCGTTAAGCGTCGACGCTGTGCGGCACGTGTAGACACAGGCACATTAAATGGAAAGGCGATCTCCGATGGAGATGCGAATATACGGCCGGAGCGGGATGAAGATTTCGATCCTGGGATTTGGTTGCGGCGCCGTGGGTGGGTTGATGGTGCGGGGGGATCATGCCGACCAGGAGCGCGCAGTTGCCCGGGCGCTCGATGCTGGCGTGAATTATTTTGACACTGCCGTGCAATATGGCAATGGCGAATCCGAAAAGAACCTCGGCCGCGTTCTCAACAAGCTCAAGCCCAAGGATGCCATCGTTGGCACTAAAGTAAGGCTGCCGCCCGACGCGGGGCCGATTGCGGAGGTCATCGCAAAGTCGCTGGAAGGAAGCTTGCAGCGGCTCGGTCGGGAGCGGGTCGACATACTTCATCTCCACAATCCCATCACGTCCAGCGGCGGCGGGAACACGCTGAGTGCGCGGCAGGTGCTGGATGAGGTCGTGCCCGCGTTCGAAGCGCTACGCCAGCAGGGTAAGCTGCGGTTTCTCGGCATCACGGCGGTCGGGGAAACTTCCGCTTTGCACGATGTCATCGATGCACGGGTCTTCGATTCCGCGCAGGTGAGCTACAACATCCTCAATCCGTCGGCCGCAACCGCTTTGCCGCCAAATTATCCTGCGCAGGATTACGGCAAGCTGTTCGACCACACGCAGACTGCGGGCGTGGGCGTGGTCGGCATCCGTGTGCTGGCGGGTGGCGCGCTGTCGGGCTCCGCAGAGCGTCACCCGATCGCAAGCCCGCCGCCGAGCCCGATCGGCTCGGCTAAGAGCTATGACGGCGACCTCAAGCGTGCGCAGCGGCTGGCGCCGCTCGTCCAAGAGGGATTTGCGGCGAGCCTCGTCGAAGCCGCCACGCGCTTCTGCATCACACATCCCGCGATGGGCACGATTCTGGTGGGTGTGGCGACGCCACAGCAATTTGAGGATGCGCTCGCTGCGGTAATGAAAGGGCCACTACCCAAGGCGGCGCTCGATCGACTGGCGGAATTGCAGCAGGGATTTGTGGGGGAGACGCGCTAGACTGGACGCTTCTAACCGCGCTGTGACTAATCCCGGCCATCACCGGTCATCCGTTGTTACGTTTATACTTTGTAACCAACGGTCATAGCTCCACTTTTTAAGTCCGCTAATCGCTGCCGGTCATACTGTCTTTGCCCGATTTTCTTATCGCCCTGCTCGCACGTTTCCGGATACAAGGATAACAGCGGCTGATACTTGTCCACACAAGGTAGGAGGAGAACCCGGTCATGAAGATCCAACATGGGTTGATTAGTTGCGATTCGCACGCGCAGTTGCACAAAGATGCGTGGACCAGCCGCATG
>CAWDSF010000008.1:0-116656 GCA_963804885.1 uncultured beta proteobacterium | reverse complement strand
TCGCGGGCGAAATTTGGCGACAGGATTCCCCAGCTTCGCGAAACGACGGACAAAGAGCACATGATCCGCGCCGCCGACAAGCCGGTCGAGCGCTGGTTCGTGAACGGCAAGGTGGTGGGAAACCGCGGTACGGTGAACTGTCCGACGGTGATGAGCGACCCGACTGCGCAAGACCTTTCCGCAGCGCTGGGACGAGGTGCCGTCGAAGGTCTACGACCCGCTCGAGCGCCTCAAAGCGCTTGACCGGAGACGGCGTCGACGGCGAGGTGCTGTTCCCCAACGATCCGATGCAGAGCGGCACGTTTTTTCAAGGCGACGCCGAGTTCGAACTGGCCTGCGTGCAGGCCTACAACGATGCGCTCGCGGAATGGCGCGAAGCGAGCGATCGTTACGTGCCGCTCGCGATCATTCCGTACCTGAGCGGCGATCGAAGCCGCGGCGAAGGAAATCGCGGCGCGCCGTCAAGAAAGGCCATCGCGGCATCGTGATGGTGGCGGAGCCGAGCACGATGCGTCCGGGCCTCAAGCATTTCAACGACACGTGGTGGGATCCGCTCTGGGCGACGTGCCAGGATCTCGGGCGTGCCGATCCACTGGCATGCGGGCGCCGGGCTATTGCCTTGAGATTCCGCGCTGGAAAGGTTTCACGCCCAACCAGGGACAGGCGATGGGCCCGGCGGGCGGCTTCGCCAACCAGGCGCAGTTCGTCCCCAATCTCATCTTCTCGGGCGTGCTCGATCGCTACCCGCGCCTGCGGTTGGTCTGCGCCGAGACCGGCATCGGCTGGGTGAACTACATGCTCGAAGCGTGCGACCACGAATGGGAGCGCCGTCACCTGTGGACGCGAGGGGATCGTGACGCGGCCGAGCGAGCTCTTCAAGCGCCAGACTCTACGTCGAATTTCTGGTACGAACGCGCGGGCATCGAGCTGCGCCATCTGATCGGCATGGACAACATCATGTGGGAATCGGATTTTCCGCATTCCACGTCGACCTATCCCGAGTCGCGGCAGTTCGTCGAGCGCACGTTGCAGGGCGTGCCGGAAGAAGGAGCGCAACCAGTTGTGCTACGGCAACGCGCTGCGCACTCTACAGTCTCGCGTAGACGGCTGCCATGGAATTCAAATACGGATTCATCAGCGCCGACGATCACGTGCAGGAGCATCCCGAGGTCTGGACGCGAGCGCATGTCGAAGGCGAAGTGGGGCGATCGCATTCCGCACATCGAGCGCCAGGCCGACGGCACCGAACGCTGGCTGGTCGACGGGCAAACGATCGATCTGCCCGGCGTCGCGCTCGCGGGCGCGGCCATGCCCGACCGCGCGCGCGAGCCGCAGCGCTGGGAGGAAGTGCCGAAGATCGCATTCATGCCGGGCGAGCGTCTCACGGCGATGGATGTCGATGGCGTGGATTATTCCGTTCTCTATCCAACCGTTGCAGGGCGGGCCGGCGAAACCTTCGGCCGTCTCGCTGACGCTGAGCTCGAGCTCGCCTGCGTGCAGGCGTACAACGACTGGCTGATCGAGGAATGGGCCGCTGTGAGCCCGCGCTTCATCCCCCAGTGCATCGTCCCGCTGGCGCCGATCGACGCGACGGTGAACGAGATCAAGCGGGCGGTGGCCAAAGGCCATCGGGGAGTCGTCATGCCTTCGGTGCCGATGATGCTGCGCGAGGTGCCGCACATCAATGAGCCCGTTTACGATCCCGTCTGGGCGACCTGTCAGGATCTCGATGTGCCAGTGTGCTTCCACGCGGGGGCGACGCGCGACATCCAGTTCCCGCCCTATGCCGGTTTCTCGCCGGAAGTCGCGGCCGCGATGGAAGCGATCACGCGCCCGGTGAGCACGGTGCTGGTGGTCGCGAACTTTCTTTATCTCGCAGATTCTCGTGCGTTTTCCGCGGCTGAAAGTGGTGTTCGCCGAAACCTCGCTCGCCTGGGGCGCCTACGAGCTGGAACTCGCCGACCATCAGTTCGAACGCCAGCGCCTGCACACCGAAGGTTACGACCTGTTGCCGTCGGTGCTCTTCAAGCGGCAATGTCATCTGGTCGGGTGGTTCGATTCGACGGGGCTGAAGACGCGCCATCACATCGGCCTCGACAATCTTCTCTGGAGCACGAACTTTCCACAGGCCACGTCCACGTGGCCGGAAAGCCGCCAGACGATCGCGCGTTGTTTCGACGGTATCCCGGCGGACGAACGCCGCCAGGTGCTGGTCGACAATGCAGCCAGGCTCTACAATCTTCCGCGCGGTGCGGATGCTTCCAATTCCCTCAAGACAGAGGCAACGCGATGACCGATCTGGAGCTGCTGGACGAGTTGAAGAAGATCGATACGCCGACCATAACCAACGTGGTCGCGACTTATCCAGGACGGCCGCTTTGCCTGGAGATCTACAATCCCTGGAGCGAAAACTGGTACACGAATAACACGCTCTCGTGCTGGTATCCAGAGATGGGCCCTATCGCGGGCTACGCGGTGACGTGCACTTACGGACTGCCCGACCCAACGTTCAAGAGCCTGACCTTGATGAATGTGCTGGAAGCCATGGACAAGCTTGGCAAGCCTTCCATATTTTGTTTCCAGCAGAAGTTTCCCGGTGACATCGCCGACAAGGTGGGTCTGTCCGGTGGCAACATGACCTCTTCGATGCGCGCGTGCGGCGCCATCGGCGCCGTCTCCAATGGCCCCTCGCGCGATATACACGAGATCCGACCCATGAACTTCCAGTACCTGACTCGCGGGATTTGCGCCGGCCATGGCCCGCAGGCCGTACATGCGGTGCAGGTGCCGGTGAGCATCGCCGGCATGGATGTTGCGCCCGGCGAGATCATTCACATGGACGAAAACGGAGCGGTGAAATTCCCGGCCGACCGGCTCGAAGAGGTAGTGCGTAATGCCAAAGCGTTGCTCGCCGAAGAGGACGAACGTGTCGGGCAGCTTCTCCGTGCGCGGGGACTGCAAGCGGTCAAGGCCATCATGGCCGGGCATCAGTACATGAAAAAGTAAAGAGCAGCGGGTGCGTAGCCATGAATGTCGTGATCGCGAGATTGGCGTACTGGCTCACGTCCGCCGTGCTTATCACGTACAACGGCGCCGCGGTCGCGCAGGATAAACCGGCCGGATATCCGGTTCGACCGATCCGGTTCATCGTTGCCGTGTTGCCTGGCGGGGGCGGCGACACCATCGCGCGCGCAGCAGCTCAGATGCTGACCGATCGCTGGGGTCAGCAGGTCGTGGTCGACAACCGCCCTGGTGGTGGCGGCGTAATCGCCACCGAACTCGTTGCCAGGGCGCCGCCAGACGGTTACACGATACTCAGCCAGGGGGAGACGGTTTTGCTCCAGGGCGCGACGAAGCGTGTTTCCTTCGATGTTCGGAAGGCTTTCGATCCCATAGTCGCCACATGCTTTCAGCCCTACGTCCTGCTGGTGAATCCGAGCCTGCCCGTCAACTCGATCAGGGAGCTTGTTGCGTATTCGGCGACGCAGACGCTGAGTTACTCAGGTGGCTCGGGAATCGGCAGCTCGGTCCATCTGGGCATTGAACAGCTGGCGCAGCTATCCGGCGCGAAGTTTTTGTTCGTTCCCTACAAAGGCAGTGCGCCCGCGATCCTTGCCGTCATGGCGGGCGAGATTCATATGGCGGCAGCGAGTTCGATTGCCGCGAGCGGCGCGATGAGAACCGGCAAGGTGCGCGCGCTGGCCACCCTGGGGCTCACGCGCATCCCCGCGATGCCGGACCTGCCGACGGTTGCCGAGCAGGGTTTTCCCGGTTTCAAGATCACCAATCGCTACCATCTTTGGGCCCCGGCGGGAACGCCGCGCGCGATCATCGCGGCGATCAATCGCGTGGTGAGCGACGGCATGCACTCCCCGCAGATGGTGCAGCGGCTCGCGTCCGACGGCAGCCAACCTGCGGAGCGCATGACCCCCGCGGAATTCAAGACAGCGATCGCGCGCGAGTATGCCGAGACCGAGCAGCAGGTGAAGCAGCTGAATATCAAAATTGAATAGCCAGCCTACGGCAACCCATATGTCGCCGAGCGCGATGATTGGAACGCACTGCAAGTCAACGCGTCTGCTGACAGCACTCGCGGCGTGGGCCGGTGCGATATCCGGCTGGAGCACGGATGCGTTCGCGCAACGCGACTTTCCAACGCGTGCCGTGCGCATGGTCAATCCCTACACCCCCGGGGGCTCCGTTGATCTGGTGGGCCGTGCGGTCGCCGGTGGGCTCTCCGAAATCTGGAAGGAACAGGTGATCGTGGACAACCGTCCGGGTGCGGGCACCATGATCGGCACGGAAATCGTCGTGCGCGCCGAACCGGATGGTTACACCGTGCTGTGCACCAGTTCCGCGATCGCCATCATCCGGAGCATGTACCTGAACATGCGTTTCGATCCGGTGCGCGACCTGACTCCGGTCATCCTGATCGCCAATTCGCCATCGATACTGGTGGTGCACCCAAGCCTGCCCGCCCAGTCGGTTGGCGAGCTGATCGCGCTTGCCAAGGCGCAACCGGGACAGATTGCGGCGGCCTCGTCGGGCGTGGGAACCACGACACATCTGACCCTGCAGATGTTCAAGGCCATGACGCAAGCCGATCTGCTGCACGTGCCATACAAAGGTGGCGGTCCCGCGCTTGCGGACCTGATCGGCGGGCAGGTCAAAGTGTTTTTCAACACGCCCGGGCTGATGTTGACGCACGTGACGAGCGGACGTCTGCGGGCGCTGGCCGTTACCAGCGCTCAACGCGCCGAATTTGCGCCCGATCTGCCGACGGTTGCGGAATCCGGTGTGCCGGGATTCGAGGCCAGTATCTGGTACGGTATCTACGGACCGAAGAATTTTCCCGCTGCGCTTACGCAGCGCTGGAACGATGCGGTCAACCGTTACCTGAAATCTCCGCAGGCACAGGAATACTACCGCCGTGCGTACATGTCCGTGGTGGGCGGCACGCCGGCTTCGTTTGCCAGCTTCCACAATGCGGAAACAGTCCGGTGGGGAGCGATAGTCGCGTCAGCCGGCATCAAGCCGCAGTAGCGCTGCGCCTCCAATCGGCGCTGCGCGGCATGCGCGTTTGCAGCGGTGCGGAACCGTTTTTTCAATCTATCTTGAGGCCGCTCTCCTTAACCACCTTGGCCCACCGCTCCTTCTCGGTCGCGAGCCAACTGCCCGTTTCCTGCGGCGTTTTGGCTTGGGGGCGCGAGCCTTGTGCCGTGAGTCTCTCGCTGAAGTCGGGCAGCGCAACGACGCGCTTTACTTCGTTGTAGAGCTTGTTCACGATTTCAGGGGGCAATCTCGCCGGGCCGAGGATGCCCTGCCACGAGCCCGCGCTGTAGCCTTCGAGTCCTGGCGTCTCGGCAACGGTAGGCACCTGCGAAAACATCGGCTTCACGCTGCTCGCTCGATACCGCGAGCAGTTTCAGTTTCCCGCTTTTCACGTGCACCCAGGTTTGAATCACGCCCATGAACAGAAAGTCGCCATCGCCGGTCATGACCGACAGCACGGAGGCTTGGCCGCCCTTGGTCGGCACGTAGACCCACTTTACGCCCAGCCGTTGCTGCATCTCGAGGGTCGCCATGTGAATGTTGCTGCCCAGTCCGACGGGGACGTTGAGCTGGCCGGGCTTGGACTTGGCGAGCGCGATCAGCTCAGTGACGCTATTCACCGGCACGCTGGGATGCGTGGTCAGCAGATACGGTGAAAACGTTATGGTGGTGACCGGCGTGAGATCGCGGATGATATCGAACGGCAGCTTGGTATACAGGCTCGGACTGATCGACAGATTGCCGATATCCATCAGCACCAGCGTGTAGCCGTCGGGCGCCGAACGCACGACCATTTCGACGCCGATATTGCCGTTGGCGCCGGGACGCGAGTCGACAATGACCGGCTGGCCCCACGACTCGGTGAATTTCGCGCCCACGAGGCGCCCGAGTATGTCGGAGGTGCCGCCCGGGGGATTCGGCGAAACGATGCGAATCGGCTTGGCGGGCCATGTCTGCGCTTGCGCGCAGGCCGCGATGAGCAGCATGACGGCGCATCCCGTCGTCCGCGCCGCACCAAAGCAGATATTCGAATTTATCGGGTTGTTGTTGCGCGCGTTGTTGCGAGTAAAGACAGGCATGGCGTTTCCGCGAATGAACTCGGGAACACGCATTCTATGCCCGTATGCGCGGGCGTGCCCGGCCTGCGCACCCGGCCCCGGACCACCGGAGTCGGCCAACTCCAGACGGTGAAAGGCGGTTTCGGCGCAATGACTGCTCCTCGGCCAAGGCGGTCATTGGGGTTGTGAGCCGCCAACGGCCGCAATGGGCAGGTCAGCGGTCGTAGGCGCGGAATTCGGCTCGAACGGCCGCTTGTAACTTCAGGCTATAGCTGCATCCGACCCAATCCAGACAATCAAAATTCTCGCAGGCGGACCTTCAACGCGTCAGATTAATGGCGCTAATATCAGGCCCGTGCAAGTCGTTTCACTTCGTGGCGCAGTGGCACTTGGACGATTAGGCCATCGCTCACGCCCCGATCACTTCTTCTTGGTCGTGACGGCTGCGCTCGACGCTGCTGCTTTTACATTAGTTTCCGCCGCATCTACTGCTTGCTTCGCAGCCTTGCCCAAGGCGTCGAAAGCCTGCTGCGTGGACGCGAACGCTGCCTTCATTGCGTTCACGGCGGGTTCCGCACCACCGGGCGCGTTCTGTAACAATTCTGTCATCGCCCCCTGCGTCTCCTGACGCATTGCATTGAAACGCTCCTCCATGACCGCAGCGATCTGGCGCTGCGTTTGTGCCGCGATCTCGTAAAGCTTGCGCGAATAGTCGAGCGCACCTTCCGCTGCCTTTTCGATGACTTTGTTTGGCACGACGGGTGCGCTGCGTGGATCATCAGCAGACCTGAAACTCTGCTCGGATGCCGACTGCTCGGTAATGAAGGCCTTTGCGGCTTCCATCTGTAAGTGCATTAACTGGGTCGCAGCATCCATCGACAGATTCGCCAGCCTGAAAGCGGCTTCCACATTGCCTTTACCCGCTGTACCAATTTGATTGGCCAGTTTGTTCATTGTCGCCTCCTTTAAATTATTTAGATTAAATAGCATCCTAATCGGTGCGTCACCGGCTTCGTTGACGGAGATCAAATTGGACAAGCGTTACGATGGGGAATTCCAATTTGCCACCATTTATCTGACGTTGCCCGGAAAAGCGCTAACAAAAACTCGCTACCGCCCGCCCATCAGCGGTCAATTCACAAGTCCCTGCGGAACACGCGATTAACCCGTGCTCTTTAAACATACTGAGCACTACGTCCGAAATATCTTCAGTTGGCGAGCCATTTTTCAGGCTATGCAAGTCGAGCCGTTCACCCGTGGTCAATACTCAAAATTCTGCTGCATTTGGCCCAGCTCGGTTGAGACATATCGTCGGTGTCTATCTTTTTTTGATTTTCTCATTCGATCAGCTTGGCCGCGTTGATCGGCTAAGGATCTCCTTTAAATCCTCAAAATAAACTGGCTCCGATAAGTGCAAATCAAAACCCGCCAGTTTCGCGCGCTTCCGGTCTTCCGTTGAACCATGTGGCGTAACGGCAACCAGAATCGTCCTCGCAAATTTTTCGCTTCGGCGTAAGCGACGGGCAGCCTCGTAGCCATCGACAAATGGCATGGCAACATCATGGAAAATAAAATCGGGTAGTGACGTATTCGCTAGTGTTATGCCAGATTCAGTATCGTACGCAACCAGCGCTTCGTACCCCGCATTGCGTACAAGAATCGCTAGGGTATCGGCGGCATCTTGGTTGTCGTCTACTATCAAGATGGTCGTTTTAATGTTTTCTGACATACCAAAAATATATCCCAACTTGGGCATTTTTTCAGCATTAATTAATTGGCAGAATGATGAGTTTGTAAAACGTGCAAAGCGCCGCTTTTTTAATCACAGCCGAATCCGGTCATCTGCACTAAATGCCGCCACTCGAAAAACTGCTTCTCTTCGCGTCAATGCGCAGGTGAACGATTCCGTGTCCATGCGGCGGTGACGTCGCAATTGAGCACGGACTATTGGTGTCGTCGGAAAAAGTCTCCAAGCCGTCGCCAATTGCGCGCCTGGCGCAAGTCGAACGGAAACTGATTGAAGCGCGCTGGGGACTCATTCACGACTGACGGCTTCCGACCCCGAGGTGCCGTTCGAGTATCGAGAAACCGCCGATCACGCTACCGGCAGCGCCGGCGCTGGCCTGATCCAAAGTCGGAAAACGGCGTGCGTCCGTTTGCCTCCTACAGACTGGGCGCGGAATCCGCGGCAACATAGCTGCGCAGTCGACAGTAGAAGGTCTTCAAGGACAGCCGGGTCAGGTGTCGACGGCCCAACACGGCTGTTGAAGTACGCAGCGGCCTTTGCTTCGGCCGCTCACGCCACGAAGGAGAACGGTGATGCTTGTTCGACATATGACGATCTTGCTGATTTCGGCGCTGGCGTACTGCGCATCAATGGGCACGGCATCTGCGGCCTCGTTCGGTGTGGGCGATTTCGTTACCTACTCTCAAGACGACTGGGGCGGTGACCCCACCTCCAATCCCGCAGCGTCAATGCTGGTAGACCGCTTTATGGGATTTTATGGGGGTGGCGTCGAAGTCGGTGTTCCGTTGAATAACGGGTGGTCGATAATTTTCACGAGCGCTTTTGCAGTCCTGAACTACCTGCCGTCGAGTGGTGCGCCAGGCCCGCTCACTGCCGATTTGGTGGACCCCACGTCAACGTCATCGGGCCTGTTGGGAGCGTACGTCCTGGCGCTGCAGCTCAACGCGGACTTCAACGACGCTGGGTTTCTGCACGGCACGAACGCGGTCCTGTTTGGCGACCTGATTCTGACGCAGCTTCCATTCCTCACCGAGTTCAATGGGTACACCGTGCGCCAATTTCTAGGAGAGGCTAATCGGATCTTGGGCGCAGGTGCTTTTACCGGGACCTACGAAGATCTCAACTTCCTTGCCCAAGACCTCAGTAACGCGTTCAATGCAGGATCGCCCTCAGCGTTCGCGCAGGACCACCTTCAACTACCGGCGGCGGGGACTGACCTGAACCCGCGACATGGATGCTCGTCTTGTTCGGGCTGATGGCTATCTCGCTTGCGCGGGCCAAGCGCTTCGCCTGATGTGCGCCGATTGAATTCAAGTCGCGCAGAACAACGCCCGCCAATGCCGGCTCGGCCTCGTCGGAGGACCGGGCCGCATTTGCAATCTTGAACAATGTCTACCGACCCTCCGTCAGTTATCGTCTATTTGAAACGTGGTATCCGCAGTCACTCAATGCCTTCATCGAAATCGCCAAGACGGACCCGGATTGCGCCATGGCGTACTGGGGAATGGCCATGGCCGTACGTACCAATCCGCTCTTGGGCAGTCAACCCGCGCCCGCGATGAAACGAGGCTGGGAGGAGATCAATAAAGCGATGACAGCTGGCACGAAGACTCAACGCGAACGCGATTACATTGCCGCACTGGCGGTGTACTACACGGATCTAGACAAGACGGACTATCCTTCGCGCGTGCTGGCTTACGAGACGGCCATGGAACAGCTTGCCGCGCGTTATCCGGATGATACCGAGGCTGCAGTGTTCTACGCCTTGGCTCTGAATGAGGGCGTCACGGTTACGCCTGCAGACAAGACTTACACCCGGCACCTTAAGGCTGCCGGCATTACCGAGAAAGTACTGGCAAAGCAACCGGATCACCCAGGTGCCCTGCACTACCTGATACACAGCTACGACTTTCCGGGACTCGCCAAGCGTGGTGTTCCGGCTGCAAATCACTATGCGTCGGTGGCGCCAGCGGCACCGCACGCCCTGCACATGCCCTCGCACATCTACTCCATGCTCGGCATGTGGGAAGAATCCATCAAGGCGAACAAGGAATCGCTCGTGGTCTTTAAAGGCTATGCGCATGCTATCGACTTCATGGTATACGCGCACCTGCAGATGGGACAGGATCGCGAGGCGCAGCGTCTGTTGGAAGCCAGCGCGGCGCTGCAAAAATCCGGACCTGCAGCCCAGCGCACCCCGACCGGCGGCGTGTTCCCGACCTACACTGCGTACGCAGCAATTCCAGCGCGCTACGCCATCGAACGAAGCGCCTGGGCCGACGCAACGGCGCTCGAATTAATACCTACGGCACCCGCCGCCGACGCGATCACCCATTTCACGCGCGCCATGGGTTACGCCAAGCTGCGCGATACCCCCAATGCAAGTAAGGAAATCAGCGCCCTGCAGACACTGCGGGAAGAATTGTTGTCCCTTAAAGATCCTTATTGGGCGGAACAGGTGGATATCCAGATCAAGGCAGCAATGGCCTGGGTCGCGCATGCGGACGGCAAGGGAACGGAAGCATTGAAAATGATGCGCTCCGCAGCAGATATAGAAGATGCCAGCGAAAAACACGTGGCCATGGAAAATCGTCTGTGGCCCATGCGCGAGTTGCTCGGCGAAATGCTGCTGGAACTCAAGCAACCCGGGCCGGCTCTCAGGGAATTCGAAAAGTCTCTCGTAGAATATCCCAATCGCATGCGCAGCTTCTACGGCGCGGGCAGGGCTGCTGAGACTTCGGGCAACCGCCAGAAAGCAGCTGAGTATTACAAGAAGCTGCTGGCGCTGACCGCGAAGGCTGATTCAGACAAAAAAGAAATCCAGCAGGCAAAGGCGTTTCTCGCGGCGCGCTGAAAACTTTGGCGCATCGTCGACAAGCGACTGAGCTTTAATTCCGCCGCTTCGTTGAGCTGTGTGTAGCCGGCACGGCCCGCACCGGAGCGACCGACGAAGGACAGCTTCCGAGAAACGTGACCGTCTCCTCCGGGTCGAGAGCGCGCACTCGCCACAATAGAAAGCAGCATTCGACCTAGATAAGCTGGGCAGTGCCCGGTCACGGTCCGAAACCCGCCGCCCATGTCCCGCAGAGCGAGCGGCAGCAATGTCCGAGCAGCAGTCATTGTCGGAGGCAACCTTGACCGTCCGGCGATGGCCAGTTTGAGCCCCACGGGCGAGGATCGAAAACCGGCGCAGGGCGGACATTGTCGGTCAGATCGAATTGCGACTATTAGACGTTATTCGAATCGCAGGTTCGCTTTCGCCGCAGTTTCGCGCCAGCGCATCACGTCGGACTCGATGAGCCGGCGAAAATCGTCGGGCCCGCGGCCGTCGGGTTCGATCGCCAGCGCGGTGAAGCGCGCCTGACATCCGGCAGCTCGATGGCGCGGCGGCTCTCGCGTTCCAGCAGGTCAACGATATGGCCGGGGGGCGGAGCACTCCGTACAAGCTCTCTACGTCAAAATTCGCGACACCGAATTCCTCCAGCTATTCGCCTTTGATGCCGGCCGCCTTCACGACCTTCGCCCACTTTGCGTATTCGTCCTGAAAAAACGCCGCGAACTGCGCGGGCGTCATGTCGCCGGGTTCCGCGCCGGCGTTGTCGAACGCAGCTTTGATTTCCGGCGTCTTCAACGCGCGCGCGATGTCCGCGTGCAGGCGCGCAACGACTTCCGGCGACGTACCGGCTCGTGTGGAAATCCCGAACCAGTTGCTTACCTGGTAGCCCGGCACGCCGCTTTCCGCAATCGTCGGTATGTTCGGCACCGCGCCCGAGCGCCGCGCGCCGGTGACGGCGATCGCGCGCAGCTTGCCGGCGCGCACCTGCTGGATCACCGTCGGGATGTTGCCGAAGCTCACGGAAATCTGACCGCCGATGAGATCGACGAGCGCGAGTGCTCCACCCTTGTATGGCACGTGGGTCCAGCGCGTGCCCGTCATCAACTGGAAGAGTTCGCCCGCAAGATGGCCGGAAGAGCCTATGCCCTGGGACCCGTAAGCGATGGCACCGGGCTGTTTTTTCGAAAGTGCCACCAGCGCCTTGATATCGGTTGCGGGAAACGATGGATGGGCGACCAACAGGTTTTGCGATTCGGCCGCGAGCGTGATGAAGGCGAAATCCTTGAGTACGTCGAAGTTGAGTTTCATCAGCGACGGATTGATCGCGTCGCCGATGATATTGATTTTGATCGTATAGCCATCGGGCGCTGCGCGCGCGAGCAATTCGGACGCGACCACGCCGTTGGCGCCGGGACGGTTTTCCACCACGATGGTCTGGCCGAAGCTCTCGGTGAGTTTGGGGCTCAGCGTGCGCGCTATGAAATCGGCACCGCCGCCCGGCGGGGCCCCTACCAGGAAGCGGATAGGCTTGGACGGAAAGCCCTGCGCGTGCGAGGTGCATGGAAGCCACGCGCACGCCGCGCCGAGTGCCGCGGTGAAAATCTTAATCAGCGTAATTGCACCGGGACGACCTAGCATCGAGAATGTGGACGCTACGGGAAGGCGACGCTTCATCCTATCATGCAGCGACACTCGCGACCGGCATGCGCGCCAGAGCGGAACAGGTTTCCTGCACGATGCTCTCGATCCGTCGATATACTTGCGCATCAAGCTTGTTCTCGTCGACAGAGAAAAATGCGATGTTGCGTTGCCTGATCTCGATTATGTCTGTCAGCGCCGCCGCGTTCTGCGGCGCCGCGCATGCGCAGGAATTCCCGGCGCGGCCAGTACGCATAGTGACTTCGGCAGTCGGCGGTGCGACCGACCTCGTTGCGCGTCTCATTGCCCAGGGGCTTACGTCCAGTCTCGGTCAGCAAGTGATCGTGGACAATCGCCCGACCGGCATCATCCCCGGCGAGATCGTCGTGGCGGCGCCGCCGGATGGCTACACGCTGCTTTTCCACGGCAGCAGTTTGTGGATGATGCCGCTGCTGCAGAAAGTACCTTTCGACCCGGTGAAGGATCTGGCGCCGATTACGCTTGCTTCGAGTACGCCCAGCCTGGTCGTGGTGCATCCCGCGGTGCCGGCGAAGACGATCAAAGAACTGATCGCGCTGGCCAAAGCGAAACCCGGCGGACTGAACTACGGATCGGGAACGAGCGGATCGTCATCGCACCTCGCGGCGGAGCTGTTCAAGTACATGGCGCGCGTGAACATCGTGCGCGTCCCGTACAAAGGACAGGGACCCGCAGTGCTCGCCGTGCTCGGTGGCGAAGTGCAGATGTCGTTCGCGACCAGCAGCTCCGTCTCCGGTCACATCAAATCGGGAAAGTTGCGCGCGTTGGCGATCGGGACTGCCAAGCCGTCCGCGCTCGCACCGGGTTTGCCGACCGTCGCGGAATCGGGTCTGCCGGGCTACGAGTCGGCCTCTAACGCGGGCATGTTTGCGCCTGCCAAAACATCAGGCCGGCTCATCGCTTTACTGAACCGTGAAATCGTGCAAGCCTTGAACCGGCCGGAGGTGAGGGACCTGCTGTTTAAAGACGGCACGGAGGTCGTCGGCAACTCGCCGCGGGAATTTGCAGCATCGATCCAGGCCGAGATGGCGAGTCTGGGTAAAGTGATCAAGGCGGCGGGCATACGCACGGACTAGCGAGAAGTGGTCTCAAAATACTCCCTCGCCCCACGTAAGTGGGGAGAGGGCCGGGGTGAGGGGAAGCAGAATCGGTTTGTTCTTAGAGAAAAACCATCGGATTTCAACCCGCCCCTCACCCTAACCCTCTCCCCGCACGCGGGGCGAGGGGATTAGAAAACACGTGGAGAAATGCATGGCGGTTGCATCGGTATTGGAAGGCATCCGGGTCATCGATTTCGGGCAGTACATGGCAGGCCCGATGGCGGCGATGCTGCTGGGGGATCAGGGTGCGGACGTCATACGGGTCGATCCTCCCGGTGGGCCGCGCTGGAACACTCCCGCTAATGCCACGTGGAACCGCAACAAGCGCAGCATCGTGCTCGACCTCAAACAGAAGGCCGACCAGGAGACTGCGCGCAAGCTGATTTCCACGGCGGACGTCGTGATCGAGAATTTCCGTCCCGGCGTCATGGACAGACTCGGCTTGGGCGCTGCCGCGATGACTGCCGCTAATCCGCGTCTGATTTATTGTTCGCTGCCGGGTTTTGGCGCTGACGATCCGCGCGCGAAAGTCAAAGCATGGGAAGGCGTGGTGGGCGCGGCCACCGGCGCCTATCGCGCCGGCAAGTCGACCAATGGCCGGCCGGTTTACACCGTTGTTCCTTATGGCTCGACCTACGCGGCCTTTCTGTGCGCAGTCACTGTCGCCATGGCGCTGAATGCGCGCGCGCGTTGCGGCCTCGGCCAGCGCGTGGAGATTCCGCTGTTCGACGCGACCTTCACAGTGGTCGGCGCGCGCGGCCTGCTGGTCAACGGCAAACCCGAGCCCGAGCCCGCATTCAACTGGAGCCGGCAATTGCCTTGCAAAGACGGGCGCTGGCTCATGTACGTCGCAAACAATAAAAAGTTCGAGGCCTTCATCAAGAGCATCGGCATGGACAAGTGGCGCGATGCAAAACTGCCCCCGGCCGAACTGGCGCAGAAATTCGACGAGGTGATGCGCACCCGCACCGCGAAAGAGTGGGAAGACATCATCGCGGAGATCGGCTCCGAAGGCGTGATCTGTCATACCAGCGCCGAATGGCTGCAGCACAGCCAAGCGCTGGAATCGAAAATCATCGCCGACTACGACGATCCCGAACTCGGCCGCTTCCGCGGGCCCGGCGTCAACGCGCGCCTCTCGGCTACGCCGGGCTCGGTGCGCATGTCGCGCCCGAAGACGGATGCGCATCGCGCGGAGATTCTGCAGGAACTGAAAAGTCCCCCTCCCCCTCGACGGGGGAGGGCTGGGGTGGGGGTGGAAGGCGGCGAAGTGCTGCGTTCGGCTCTGCAAGGCGTGAAGGTGGTGGACTTGTGCATCGTCCTCGCCGGGCCGACGTGCGGGCGCACGCTCGCTGAGTTCGGCGCCGATGTCATCAAGATCGACAGCCCGCACACTCGCACGGTGCTTCGGCATAACGACATCAATCGCGGCAAGCGCAGCATCCTCATCGATCTCAAAACCAAAGAGGGGTTGGAGATCTTCTGGAAACTGGTGGATGAGGCTGACGTCGTGCTGCAGAACTTCCGCAGCGGTGTCGCCGAAAAACTGGGAATAGATTATGCGCGGGTGCATGCCCGCAGGCCGGGCATCGTCTATGGCTCCATGAATACTTTCGGCCATGTCGGTCCTTACGCGGGCCGTCCCGGCCACGAGCAGATCGGCCAGGCGGTGTCGGGTATGCAGGTGCGCTACGGCTCGAATAAGCCTGCGACCGCGCCATTCGCCGCGAACGATTACGGCACCGGCCTGATGGCGTGCTACGGCGTGGCGCTGGCCCTGCTGCACAAGCGTCGCACCGGCGAAGGGCAGTTTGTCGACAGCGCGCTCGCGTATACGGCGACGATGCTGCAATCGGCGCTGCTGCAGGATTACAAAGGCAAGGAATGGAACGAACCGCACGGCCAGGAGGCAACCGGCAGTGGACCGCTCAACCGCCTCTATCAGGCCAGTGACGGCTGGCTGTTCCTCGCGGCATCAGAACGAGAGCTTGCGCACTGCGCGGAGTTGGCTGATCTTGTCCGGCCGCACCGGTGCGGACCTGGAGCGCGAACTGGAAACGCGCATGCGCAGCCGCAGCGTGGCGGCGTGGGTGGATGTGTTGAACAAGGCCGGCATCGGCGCGCACCGCGTCGTGCCAACTTTGCCCGATCTGATGACTGATCCGCTGACGGTGGCGCGCGGCCTCGCGGTAACGCGTGAGCATGAAGGCTTCGGCCTCATTACGACTACTGCACCCGGTGTGAAGCTCTCGCGTACGCCGATGACGATCGGCGCGCCCGCATCCAAACCGGGCAAGGACATTGCCAGCGTGCTTGCGGAAATCGGCATGGGCACGGAACTCGAACGTCTGATCAGGGAGCGTGTAATCTTCGTCGACGGCGTGAAGGCCGGGTGCTGAGCCACCACGTCAAAGGAGCTGCCATGACACGCTTGCCACGCGCATTGACTTTCATTTCCGTGCTTGTCGCCGGCGTTCATTGCGCCACCGGATACGCGCAGCCTTACCCGGCGCGCACGGTGCGCGTGATAGTGACTTACGCACCCGGCGGCGGCTCGGACATTTTGGGCCGCATGATCGGCGCGAAAGCCGGTGAAGAACTCGGCCAGCTGTTCGTGATCGACAATCGTCCCGGCGGCAACGCCGCCATCGGCACGCAGATGATCGCCCGCGCCGTGCCCGATGGCTACACCATAGGCGTGATCGATACCGCGCTGACGATGAACCCTGGGTTATTCACGAAACTGCCGTACGATGCGGCCAAAGATTTTGCGCCGATCACGCTGATCGCGTCGTCGCCGCTGATGCTGATGGTGCATCCATCGGTGCCGGTCAAGAGCGCGCAGGAACTCATCGCGCTGGCGAAATCGCACCCCGGCCAGCTAACATTCGGCTCCGCGGGCGCCGGCACCGCGCTGCATCTCGCGCAGGAATTATTCAAGGTCGTCGCCGGTATCGACGCAATCCACGTGCCGTATAAAGGCGGCGGCCCGGCGGTGACGGCGCTGGTGAGCGGCGAAGTGGCGATGAGTTTCCTGACGCCGGCGACCATCGCGCCGTTCGTGAAGGCGGGCAAAGTGCGCGCGCTCGCAATTACCGGCGAGAAGCGCTACCCGGGCTTTCCCGATCTGCCGACTCTGATCGAGTCCGGTGTCCGCGGCGTGGACGCCGAACCGTGGTGGGGTTTCGTGGCGCCGGCCGGAACACCAGCGGCGATCGTCGACCGTCTGAACGAAATATTCGTGAAGCACATTAATGCGCCGGACATGCGCCAGCGTCTGGTCGACGCGGCATTCGTACCGGTTGCCAATACGCCGCAGGAATTCGCGGCGTTCCTGCGTGCGGATACCATCAAGTGGGGCAAGGCGATCAAAGGCGCCGGGATTCAGGCGCAGTGAATTTCCCGGTGGCAGACTGGGGGCCGGTCATTTTCTTTTACCTGTCATTCCGGCGTACGCCGGAATCCAGGGTCGCCTTATAAGCTCCGACTAAATCTCCGGGTGGCAGACCCGCGAAGTAGTTAAACCCATCCCCACCTCGGTCTTACCCTTGACCCATCCCCATCCCAGACCTTCCCCTTGAAGGGGAAGGTGAATATAGCGCGATGCGTATAGAGGTTCGGGAGGATGAGAAGTGCGCTTCGCGTGGCAAGGATGAAAAGTAGCAGTTGTCGGCTGCCACCGGCGTCCCTGGATTCCCGCCGCCGCGGGAATGACAGGCGCAGTAAAAAAGTGAGCAGCTCCCGGTCTGCCACCGGTGCCTATTCCAGCGGTTCGACCTTGACGATCGACGCGCCGTGGTTGCTGCCGATCCACAGCGTACCGGGCTTCGTCGACTCGTCGAGATAAACGCGGCGGATGTTGGTCGGGCGCGGCAGCATGTATTCCGTGTACTGGCCGCTCTTGATGTCGAGGCGCGACACGCGGTCGGTCAGCATCGAGCCCGTCCACGCTTCGCCGTTGCGGCCGGCGACGGCGTCGTAGGGCGCGCTCCACGGCGTGGGCACCTTCCACTCCGAGATGCGTTCGGTCTTCGGATCGAACATGCCGATCGCGTTGCCCTGGTATTCGCCGAACCACAAGCGGCCATCGTGATCGACGCGGCCGCGCCGCGGCCGCGAGTTCGGCGTCGGCGTCACATAGACGGTCATGTTCTTCGTCTTGGCGTCGAGCTTGACGATGTTGCCGGCGGAGAAGTCGAGCAGATACGCGTTGTTCTCCACGTCCGAGTGAATCCCGTAGGTGCCGATGCGCTGGCCGGTGCGCGGATCCTTGAATGCGCCGAGGTTCTCCATCTTGTTGGAGTCGAGATCGAGCCGGTAGATATTTCCGCCGTCGGAATTCTTGATCCACACTTTGTTGTCGCTGTGCGTGCCGGTGATCGCGAGGTGGCCGAGCTGGCCGGCGTCGGTGTCCCATTCCTTCGGCGTCTGCCACATCTGGAATTTCTCGCTCTTCTTGTCGAACTTCGCGATAGCGCTCTGGTACATCACGCCGACCCACGGATTGTCGTCCTTGTCGAACTCGAGATCGAGCGTGCCTTCGGACCAGCCCGGCTTGACCACCGGAATCGGATATTGCGTGACCTTGCCGGTCTTCGGGTCCATCTTGCCGAGAAACATCTGGCCGAAATCCGAATACCAGACGTTGCCCTCGCGGTCGAGCACCACGTCGTGCGGCTGGATCAGCGGGTTCGGCAGGTCGTATTCGGTGATGATCACCCGCGTCGACTTGCCGGTGAGCCGCGGCTGGGTCTTGAGCGGGAACGACCACGTCTGCTGCTGGCTCAAGTTGATGCTGGCGAGCCATTCCGCGGTCTTCCTGCCGTCGCCGCCGCGCTCGAACGTCGCGGACCGCGGTGCCGGCGAGCCGTTGCGGTTTCAACGGCGTGCTGCCCGGATAGTAGTTCGCCATGCGCTCGAAGATCTGCAAAAAGCCGTCGGCGTCGTAAGTCGACTTCATGATGCGCTCGAGCGTGTGGCAGCCGTTGCAATTGAGCAGGAAGCGCTTCTGCTCGTCCGTGCCCGGTATGCTCATCATCCATTCGGCATTGGTCAGATGCGCGGAGAGATTTTTCACCTTCTTAAGCCTGATGTCGGCTTTCGCTTCGCCGCCCGCGGCGACGTCCGCGGCTTTGGCGCCGTCGAGCTCATAACCGGCCGCGCGCGCCTTCAAGGTGTAGTGGCCGGGTTCGAGCCGCGCGGCGGGGAAGGCAAAGCGGCCCTGCGCATCGGTGACTACGCTGACGCTGATCGTCGAGCCGTCCTTCTTGGCGCTGACGACAACACCTTCCATCGCGCCTTCTTCGGTGGAACTGACCTGGCCGCTCAAAGCTGCCGGCGATTGACCGTGCGAAACTGTCGCAAGAAGTGCGAGACACACGGCAACTACGGTGCGATGGATAAAGGTATTCATCTCGTCCCCTCTCAAATGCGCAGCTCGTGGCTGGTAAATTATTGTGGCTTGATGCCCAAAGACCTTATGAGTTTACCCAATTTCTCCGTTTCCATTCGAACGTGCTCCGTGGACCGCTCCGGCGTTATCTGAGACCGCGGGCCGGACCACGCCAGGGTTATGTATTTGCGCGAACTATTGCGCGGAGCGCTATGATCTCCGCTCCTGGAGCGCTGTTTCGACCACCAAAATGACGGTATAAGCAATTCGCCGCATCCGTTACAGCATCTATATATAGTACCGAAAAACGCGAGGCTAAGCTTCTCCGCCGGCTTTGTTAGAGGTGGTTGGTTGCCTAAATCAATGTGTTGCGCTGGTCTGACTCCGTTTAAAACCCGTTTAATCTTCGCCCCTATACTCTCTTCACAAACAAAATCGGGGACAGACCACGGTTTACACAATGATTACGACGGTCACGTAGCAAAACCGTGGTCTGTCCCCTATTAATGTTCTCACGCACTCTGCTAATGTTGTAACACCAGCACATAATCGTACGGAGGAGCCATTCATGGATTCGAAAAGACGCACTTTATTGGCAAGTGGCGCTGCGGCGACGGCGATGGCCGCAGCGCCGCAGGCATTCGCGCAGGCAAAACCCGCAGGCGAGGCCGGCACGAAGTTCTTTGAAAAAGGCGGCGTCCGCATCCACTACCGCGAGACCGGCTCGGGCTACCCGTTGCTGGTCATCCCCGGTGGAGGCTTGAGCGGAGATATGACCAGTCTCACCGCTGCCTCCTCGCCGTTCAATCCGATGGAAGAGTTCAAGAACGAATACCGCTGCATCACGAGCGACCTGCGCAACGGCATGGGCCAGTCTACCGGCCCGCTCGAGCCAGACCGGCCGTGGGACATGTACACCGACGACCATCTCGGCCTGATGGATCACCTCGGCATCAAGGAATTCATGGTGATCGGCTTTTGCGTGGGCGGGCCCTTTATCTGGAACCTGCTCAAGCGCGCGCCGAAACGCGTCACCGCCGCCGTACTCGCGCAGCCGAGCGGATCGCGCCCGGAAGCGCGCGAGCTTTTCTACGACAACAACATGAAAGGCTGGGGCGCGGAGCTGCAAAAGCGCCGGCCCGACATCGCGGCGGATGTAGTCGATAAATTTCTGACGAAGATGTACCGCACCAACCCCGACTTCGTCTTTACCGTAACGCGCGATTTCGTGCGCAACTGCCAGACGCCTTTACTCGTTCTTCCCGACGACGTCCCCGCACATCCGTTCGCAGTCGCGATCGAAACCGTGATGCTCGCGCCGAAGTCGGAAGTGAGCATCTATCCGTGGAAGGACCCGAAAGAACGGATTCCAGTGGCGGTGCGGCAGGTGAGATCGTTTATGCGGGCGCACCGGCCGGCGTGAGTTGACCGCGGCAATGTTCGTTGCCGTTCGCCGCGCGCTTCATGCTTGCGGCGTCATCGTGACGGCAAAATCGCCGCCGTCTATCTGTTTTTTGACAAACTTCCTTGAGTTGGACACGGCCAGCGACAAGTTTAGACTCTGTGATAGACAGTTGGTTTGTTCAACTTCTCCTCTTCAGAGCGTTCAAATCTTCAGGCACGGGTTGTTAACGTGGCAAGACCTGACTCTATAGACCGTCCTATAACGGAAAGGAAGATTGTCATGAGCAATGCGAATGATATCGGCAAGCTGATCTTGCGGCTCGTGCTGGGCAGTTTGATCCTGTTTCACGGTGTCTCGAAAATCATGCAAGGGCCCGCATCTGTGCTCGAGCTGGTGGCCAAGACCGGGATGCCTGAATCCATCGGTTACCTGGTCTACGTTGGTGAAGTCCTCGCCCCGTTACTGCTGATCATTGGCCTATGGACGCGCGCGGCGGCGTTGATCGTCGTGGTAAACATGGCGGTGGCGGTGCTGCTCGTGCACACCGGCCAGATTTTCACCCTATCGAAAACTGGCGGATGGGCGCTTGAACTTCAGGGAATGTACTTCTTCACCGCGCTTGCTATCGTGTTTCTCGGAGCGGGACGCTTTAGCGTCAGCGGCGCGAGTGGTCGCTTCAACTGAGCACATCGGTATAAAGCACAACGGTTCCCAAACAATGCGGCTATTAAGCCTTAGCGCTTCACGTTTGCCATTGAAAATCGGTGTTTAAGCATCAATGCAACGACTTTTAACGGGCGTTGCGTTGATGAATCCGATAGTTGTGGAGGTCCGACCTGAATTGTGGAGCAAAGCACGCGAGTTGCGCAGCCGGAACGCTGGGCCGCATCCGCGCGTGATTCGCTGCTGCCGCTAGACCAGCGTTTGGTAGATCCAGTGGGCGAACGCAAACAGGTCGCGGTCGCAATTGCGCTTGCCTACCACGTAGGCCCCCATTGGCATGCCGGCTGGGCCCCTGAACACGGGTATGGAGATAGCCGGCACGTGCATGGTTGTCCAGATAAGCGCGAGCTTCGCGTTGCCGGTTGTGTTGAGGCCAACGGGCGCTTCGCCGGTCGAGCAGGCTGTCAGCACAACGTCGAACGGCGCCATGATCGGGCCGATCGCCTGACGGCAGCGTTCCGCGAGATCGCGCGCCTCCAGGTACTGTTCGAAGCTGCATTCGAGGCCATCCTTGATGCGGCCGTTGCGAAGCGTGGTGCTGATCTCTTCCCAGTGATGCTCGATTTCCCAGGCGAAGTTTCGGGAGAACTCGAATCCTGAGATCAGACGGTGTGCGTCCGGTATTCGGTCGAAGTCGGGAGGCAGATTCACGTCGACGACCTTCGCGCCGGCACGTGAGAGCCGAATCGCCGCCTCCTCGAATGAGGCCTGCTTCGATGGCTCCAGGAGCGACCATAGATGCGTTCGGCACAAGCCGACGCGCGGCGGCGACACCTCCTTCGCGACGGGAACGGGCTTCACATCGAGCAGCACGTCGCGATATAGGGCGATGTCATCGATCGACCGCGCGATGAGGCCGAGAGTGTCGAGCGAGCCGGCCGATTCCTTGATGCCGACGCACCGCAGATCCCCGTACGTCGGACGGTAGCCGAACACGCCGCAAAATTCCGCGGGCCGTACGGTGGAGCCGCTGGTCTGGGATCCGATCGAGAGCGCGACCATCCGGTCCGCCACGGCAGCGGCTGACCCGCTGGACGAGCCGCCCGGAGTGCGGCTGAGGTCGAGCGGGTTGCGTGTCTTGGAGGGATGGAAGTTCGCGAACTCAGTGGTGACCGACTTGCCCAGCAGGACGCCGCCCGCCTTGCGGCTGAGCGCGACGCACGACGCATCGGCTCGCGGCTGATGCCCGGCGTAAATCGGCGATCCGTACTCGGTCGGCATGTCGGCGGTGTCGATGATGTCCTTCACCGAGAATGGCACGCCGATGAGCGCGCCCGCACGGTCTGAGCGGTCGCGGGCGCGAGCTTCCGCGATGGCCTGCTCGGGATTGATGTACTGCCACGCCTGGACGTCCTTATCCCGTTCAGCGATACGATCCAGGCATGCGCGCGTGACGTCCTCGCATGTTGCACGGCCTGCGCGGACCGCAGCGATTATTTCGGTCGCGGTGAGTTCATTCAGCGGGCGGGTAGAAACCATGGCAGCCGTCGTCAGTCGACCTTGATGTTAGCTTCCCTGATGACCTTCGCCCATTTGTCGGTCTCCGCCGAAATGAACTTGGCGAAGGCCTCCGGCGTCGTACCCAGCGGAACGACGCCGCCCGTGTTGTGCAAGGTGATGATGTCGGGCATCTTGAGGATCTTATTGATCTCGGCGTTCAGTCGATCGATGATCGCGGGCGGCGTCTTCGCGGGCACGAAAAAGCCGTACCAGTTATTGACGCCGTATCCCGGCACCGTCTCTGCAATGGAGGGGAGCTCCGGGAAAAGCGGCTGGCGCTTGGGCGAAAGCACTGCGAGAGCACGCAGCCTGCCGGCCTTCCACATTCCCACCTGGGCGCTCGCCGTATTGAAGCTGAACTGAACGTTGCCGGCGGCCAGGTCGATGGCGGCCGGCCCGCCGCCCTTGTACGGAACGTGGATGGTGCGCACGCCTGCCATCCGATTGAAAAGCTCGCCCGCGAGGTGGTCCGTGGCGCCCGGACCCGAGGAGCTGAAGGAGAGCTGGTCGGGCCTTGCACGGGCGAGGGCGATCAACTCCTTCACGCTTTTCGCCGGCAGGGCGGGGTGCACCATGAGGATATTGAGCGCATCCGAGCTCAGGGTGACGGGGGCGAGGTCGCGCTGCGGATCGTAGGAGAGCTTGCCGGCATACAAGCTCGGGTTGATGGCGATGGCGCCAATGTTGCCGATGAACATCGTGTAGCCGTCCGGGTCGGACCGTACGGCGAGCTCGGCGCCAATGGTACCGCCCGCACCGCCGCGATTGTCGATCACGATCCTCTGTCCGAGCGCTTCGGCCAGCTTGTTGCCGACGGAGCGCCCGACGAGATCGGTGCCGCCCCCCGGGGGAAACGGCACAATCAGCCGGATCGGGCGGCCGGGCCACGCATCGGGCTTCTGAGCGAGTGCGACGCTGCTTGCGGTCTCCATCAAAACGGCGGCGGTGCCGAGCAGCAGGATGCTCGCAAGTCTCGATATGATCAATTTAAACCTCACGGTGCGCGCGCGGCGATCGCTTACCGCAGCGTCCCGTGCGATTATACTCGCCGCGATCGAGGCGCCGGTCCGGGGTTGAATCCGAATCAGTGATTCACGTAACCGCCATCCACCACCAGGTTGTGTCCCTGCAAATAGGGCGGCGCACCGGCAACGAGATACATGATCGCCTCGGCGATCTCTTCCGGGTCGCCATATCGGCCCATCGGAATTTCGGCGAGGCGCTCCGCTTTGAGCTCCGGGTGGAGCTTGAGCCGCTCGATCGAGGTTGCGGCGGTGGAAACAGGGGAGGTGGTGACGACGAACTAATTCGAGCCTGGTCCCATTGGCCGAATACGAGCGCTACTCAAGGACAATACCGAGCGCGGTAAGCATCTCGTTAAATGCCTTGTCGCACTCCGGCACCAAATGGGTGAAATGGGAGCGGAAACTGCCGCATTTGGTTCTCGCCGCAACTTCGGCATCCCTTCTTTTTGATGTCGCGTGACCTTTTATGTCGGTACGCAGGCCGTGCACTTGTTGCATAGGCGCCATAACAGCTTTTGCATCTATTTCACTCCATCCTCTCGCAACCAGAACCTCCTGCATGACCTTGAGCGCTCCCCCACTTTGCGTCAAGCTTTCGATCGGTAGCTTCAGCCAGCATTCGCAGAGGTTTAACGAGGAAGCCCTCGACTAGGAGTTGGTCGAGCGCCAAAATTTCATCGGCCCACTCTTTTGGGGAATCCGTCGCGGGATACCGTGTCGCGTCTGAAAGTGCCTCACCCCTTGGCTTCCACCATTCAGGCGGCGATTTGTCGAGTTTGCTGATTGTGTATTTCAAGGCGTTGAGCGGGTCACTACGCGATGTCCCAATTGCCCAGAATATCGGTCTGGTGAGCGCGCTCAGAAATTGCTCCTTTCGGCCACTCGTTGAAGGATTGCCAATAAAGCTGCTCTTCATAGGGCAACTTTGCTAAGTATCCAATGTAAGAGTGCACCTGGCCTGCCTCATTAATGTCGTAAGTTTCGGAGTACCACGCATTTCGGCAGGTGACGCTGCGATCCTCAAAAGTGAATCTTTCAGGATCACCTTTAAAGCGGAGCAAGACTTCTGGGCGGAAGAAGGCCGGCGACACCTCCCATGGTAAATCAGACTTTTGGAAGTAGTTAGACAGAAATTCCGGAGCGCAGGAGGTCTCAACGTTTTTCTGTTCTCGGCGCGATCATAGATTTTAAATTTGGCGTACTCGCGCTTTTTGGGTCTTCCCCGTCTTTCCATTTCTGCACCAACTCATCTACATTATTTTAGCTCTGACGATGAAGGCACCGTTTATATAGCTACCCTGTCCGGCCTTGCCCCCATGATAGAAAAGATCAGGCTCTTCCCTTTCGAATTGATCAATTCCGCTCCAACCGCCAAAACTCTTCCACCTTGCGCGCGTGAAGTCAAATCTACCGAGGACTAGTGAAGTAGCTGACAGCGCCATAAACCTATCAGATCCTCGCGAAGGATTGTGACCACATCCAAGCGCTCCCCCATATATTCACGTCGATAAACCCTGATCACATCTTCGATATCACCCCGACGATCAAGCCTGCAATACGCGTTGCGCTCGGGTACGAAGTCTAGAGGTCAAGACTGTGTACCAGTTTTTGACTCAACTCCATGGGCGTGAGGCCTTGTTGCACTCCGGTAAATGACCGCAGGTAAATTAGCTTCTACCGCGCCCGCCTTCGAATGATTTGCAGCTATCCGAATTAAGGGGCGAGTTCTAGGTACATGCGGTGCCCTTACCCCCGCCGCCCAAACACGTTGAATACGCCAGCTATCGTCAGTCATCGGGAAAGAACCATGCTGCAAATCGCTCCCGTCCGGTGGCGTAACTTTTGACGTTAGTGCAGTACCCCGTCGATCAATACAGATCGGGCGCTGCGTAGATCACCTGCTCGTCATTATCGGCATTGACTTTCAGATAAGCCACGGAATCTCTGCGCCAGGACGCCATTCCGCTGCACGCTGATCGGGGCATTCGGCGAGAGCTTCTAACTCTGATATGTCAAAGCGCTTCATGATGGTCATCTTATCACTGGTGATGCCTTGTTCCGCCGCGACCTTAAGCAGAACGTTACTTGCGGTTCACAGCATTTCCTGCGCGCGGCGATATAATCTGGCCATGCGCCCGCTCTTGATATTCCTGTTCGTCCTGCATGCCGGTTGCGACGAGGGATAAGGACGGTTTCAAATGATGCCCACACAGCCTACCCGCAACCGTTCATTAGGTTGACTATGCTTTTCGCATACGACCGAATGGAACATTCTCACCGGCGCTAGAAATTTATGTAAAACGGGCGGAGAATCTGCCCTCCTACTGTCCAATAAGAATTAGCTTTCGTAAGAGATCAGGGAATGGAAGCCATCGGAGAGGTATTCATTAGTTATAGCCATGACGACGTTGATCACATTCAACGTGTTCTTGACCTATCCAACAGACCCCGGGCAGAAGGCGTGGATTGTGTGCTTGATCAATACGAAACATCCCCGCCGGAGGGGTGGCCGCGTTGGATGGACAAGAAAATACGCGATGCCAAATACGTCCTCATGATTTGTACAGCCAGACGTATTACAAACGGGTGATGGGGGAAGAAGACTCGGGCAAGGGCCACGGCGTAAAGTGGGAAGGGAATCTGATCTACCAGCATATTTACAATTCTGACTCGCAGAACACAAAGTTCATCCCAGATGTATTTGAGCCTTCACACTATTCCTTTATTCCCACCCCGCTGCAGGGCGCATCTCATTTCAGTGTAAACACGCAAGCTGGGTATGACGGTTTATACAATAGGCTTCTCAACAGGCCCATGTCTGAGAAGCCGGCGCTCGGCAAATTGCGGCCGCTGCCTAAGAAGCCGGTCAAGACCAACCCAACAATGTATCTCACAGGTCCAATTGATGTCCACTTGTGGAACAAAGCCAAATGGCGGGCAACCTTCTTCGCGGCCCATGTGAACCGCCCACCGGTATCGGATTAGCTTTTAGAGTGAATCAGCAGCAAGAAAAATCTTTGAGACGTGGCACGAGCGATATGGCAAGAATGACGATTATGAAGAGCTTAGAATTTCGATCATCGAGGGAGATATTCCCGGCGCAAATAAAGGCTATTCTGTGCATGTCGGATCGGATCCTGATGCCGCAATCAAGCGCCTTAAAGATGCTGGATACGCATTCGACGATGACTTGTTGATGATGGTCAGTAGGATAAACCGCATGAACCCTCCGGCGGGAACGCACCATCTGGATATGTTTAAACGGGGAGTATAAAAAATGCAAAACATACTTCCTCGCACCTGGGGTGATAAGCAAGGATAGGCAAGACCTCAAGCCGATATTTGAGCTGGGCATTTACAAGAGCAAAGTGCAATTCCGTCATGTCTCCGAAATCGGAAAGAATGACGTGGATAGCGGCGTGGTTCTCTTAGAGCCGGACGACTAGCTCCATCGCATCGAACAACCCGTCGATCTAATCGGCTGCTCAGCCCTTCTTCGGCGCCCACCGATACGCCTTCTCGCACGCGCCGCCCATCAGCATTGCCCATTCGCTCTTGCTCAGGCGATCAGTCTCGAGGAAAGGCTTGACCGCGTTTTCGTAGTTGACGACAGGGAAGGCGCGCGTCCAGTCGGTGCCCCACAGACAGCGCTCGAAACCCCATGCGTCGAATATTTTGGCGAGCGGTTCCCAGATGTCCGGGTAAGGATAAGGTTCTTTCGACAGCGTGCACGCGCCGCTGACCTTGATCACCGCGTTCTTGCGCCTGGCGAGGGCGACGACCTTCGGGCAGATCGGCCCACGGGTCGGCAGCGGCAGCGCGAGCTGCCGGCGTGCGCGGCTGCAGCATGCCGAGGTGGTCGAGAACGAAGCGCGTGTCGGGGTGGCGGTCGATGACCTTCGTGCCCTCATCGATGTTGCCCCAGCACAGGAAATTCACCGCAAAATCATGCTTCACCGCGGCGCGCGCGATACGATCGAGACCCGGATCATCGTGTTTGATCCCTTTTTCTTTCGGCAGCCTGATGCGGATGCCGACGGTGCCCGGCGTCTTCTTCCACTCGGCGATCACGTCTTCGACTTGTGGATCCTCATGATTGACGGGCTTGACGAGCGCGAAGCGGCCGGGGTGCTTCTTCTGCACTTCGACGGCATAGCTCGAGTCGTCCTGGTACATCGAAAAGGAGGAGACGAAGATCGCGCCGTCGACGCCGAGCTTGTCCATCGCCGCCACGTGTTCATCGCCGGTCGCGCTCGGCGGGCGAGTCCGGCACGGTCTTCCAGGGCCGTTTGGATGTATTTGCCTCGTAGGCGTGGATCTGCGAATCGATGATTGCCATCGTGAAGCTCCTTCGGAAAAGAAATTGTGGTGGTGCGCCGTGCCAGGCGGCGTCAGCGCGGTGTGTCGACGAGCGATCCCGATTTTATCGCAGACGGAGCGGGAGCCGTACGGTCAGCCGCACACTTCGCGCATGACCCGCAGGAAATTGCCGCCGACGATTTTGACGACCGTCGATTCGGCGATGCCGCGGCGCAAGAGCGCCGCCGTCAGGTTGGGCCACTTGTCCCACGTTTCCATATCGACGACCTGCATATTGGGATCGAAGCGGTCCTGCGGGCGCCAGCCGACCCAGTCGAAGCCTGCGGTTGGCTCGTTCACCATTTCGGCGGTCCAACTCAGCGCGTTGTAATAAGGCTTGCCCCAGTCGGTGCCGATGCCGACGTGGTCGGTGCCGGCGACATTGAGCATGTGCTGCACGTGATCGACGACGGTATCGAGCGTGGCCCAGCCTGCAGGCTTGCCGAGCTTTTGCGCGCGGCCGTCGCCGGCGGGCGGCAGCACGAACGGCGGCGGAATCGCGATGCCGATATAGCCTCCCTTGCCGGCGATCGTTTTCAGCACGTCGTCGGGAAAACCGCGCGCGTGTCCGCTCAATGCCCGCGCGACCGTGTGGCTCGCGATGATAGGCACGGCGGACGCGGCCGCCGCATCGCGCGCCGTTTGCGCGCTCGCGTGCGAGACGTCCACCATCATGCGGCGCGCGTTCATCTTCGCAACGAGCGCTTCGCCGAGCCGGCTGATGCCGCCGTCGTTCTTTTCGAGGCAACCGTCGCCGAAGCGCGTGCGCAGGTTGTACGTGAGCTGCATCGCGCGCAGTCCGCGGGCGTAGAGGTCATCGACGCGTTCGAGCCTGTCGCCCACCGGCTCGGGGCTCTGGATATTGAACAGCACCGCCGGGGTGCCGCGCTTGTATGCATTTTCGATGTCGCCGGCGCTCGTTGCCTGCACGACTGCGCCGCCGAGGGCATCGAGCATGCGCTGCGCGCGCGCGAATTCCGCGAGCAGCGATTCGTATGCGCTGTCCGGCGGGCCCGCGGCGTAAAGCGTTACGTTGCCGGCAGCAACGCCTGAGCGCTTCCAGTAGGCAAGGTAGGCATCGCGCGTCGCAGCATCGCGTTCGCAGTTTTCGATCAGATGGTTGGCGAGTGCGGCCTGGATTGCCGAGCGTTTTTTGCCCTGCGCCTGCATCTGCTTGCCGAGCTCGACCATCGCGGGGGTTACCACCCATTCGGCGATGAAATGCGGCGTCATCGTGTCGATGACGATGTGGTCGCGATGGATCTCCTGCGCGCGTGCGAGCGCGTCGTTTTCGTTCATTGCGTCTGGACTCCTGCCGACTTGATGATGCGGGCGAACCGCGCGACATCGTTTTTGACGAGCGTGTTGAGTTGCTGTGGCGTCATGAGCGCCGGACGGGCGCCCATTTCGGCGAAACGCGAGCTGATTTCCGGCGCGCTCACGATTTCGTTGATATCGCGGTTTATCTTCGCCACGACTTCGCGCGGCGTGCGGGCAGGTGCAAGGACGCCGACGATCGCCGCGTACTCGAAGCCGGGAAGCCCGGCTTCCGCGATCGTCGGCACGTCGGGCAACTGCGGCATGCGTTTGCTGTCGCCGACGCCGAGCGCGCGCAACGCGCCTTTGTTGATATGGGGTAGCAGCGCGGACACCGCATCGACGGTCGATTGCACCTGGCCTGAAATCAGGTCGCGCAGGGCGTCCGCAGTACCCTTGTACGGCACGTGCACGATCTGGATTCCTGCCGCGCTTTTGAAGAGTTCGCCGCCCAGATGGCTCGACGACCCGACGCCGCCGGAGGCGAAATTGATGGTCCCGGGTTTGGCCTTGGCGAGCGCGATGAACTCGGCCACCGACTTTGCGGGCAGCGCCGGATTGACGGCAAGCACATTGGTTATGCCGCAAATCATTGCCACGCCTTCGAAGTCGGCAACGGCGTCGAACGGCAGCGACTTGTAGAGCGATGCGTTGATCATGTGCGAGCTCGAAATCACGGCGAGGGTATAGCCGTCAGGCTGTGCCTTCGCGACGATTGCAGTGCCGAGGCTGCCGCCCGCGCCGGTGCGGTTGTCGACCACGACCTGCTGGCCCCAGCGCTCGGTGAGCCGCTGCGCGACGATGCGCGCGAATAGGTCTGTGGCGCCGCCCGCTGCGAACCCGACCACCATGCGGACGGGCCGCGTCGGATATTGAGTTTGCGCTTCGGCTGCAAAGGCGCACGTGGCAGAACACGCAGTCGCTGCAAGCAGACCCGATAGCGCGGTACGTAAATACTTCATGGGAGAGCCTTTCGCTATTTAATTACTTTGTACTAGGAACCCGCGCTGCTAGAGGATCTGATCCAGAAACGCCTTGGTCCTCGCATGCTGCGGAGCGGCGAACAGATCCGCCGGCTTGCCGTGCTCGACGATCACGCCCTGATCGGTGAAGTAGACGTGCTCGGCGACTTCACGCGCGAAGCCCATCTCGTGCGTGACGAGCACGCAGGTCAGGCCGTCGTCGACCAGCTCGCGGATCGTCACCAGCACTTCCTTGACGGTCTCGGGGTCGAGCGCGGAAGTCACTTCGTCGAACAGCATCACGGACGGGCGCATCGCGAGTGAACGGGCGATCGCGACGCGCTGCTGCTGGCCGCCCGACAGCTCGCCCGGATAATGCGTTTCCTTGCCGGCGAGCCGCACTTTCTTGAGCAGCGCATGCGCGCGCGCTTCGACTTCCGCTTTGTCCTGCTTCAACACGTGCACCGGCGCCATCATGATGTTTTCCAGCGCGGTCTTGTGCGGGAAACAGGTTGTACTGCTGGAACACCATCGACACGTCCTTGCGCAGCGCGATGCTCTGCTGGTCGGTTTTGATCTCGTGCACGTTGTGAGTGCCGATGCGGATGCTGCCGCGGTCGATGGTGGCGAGCCCGTTCAGGCAGCGCAGCAGCGTCGACTTGCCGGAGCCTGACGGGCCGATGATGCACACGGCTTCGCCCTTCGCGATGTCGAACGAAATGCCTTTCAGCACCTCGGCGTTCGCCGAAGGATTTGTGGATGTCGCTTACGCTAGATATAAGGTGTCGCCGCTCATATTTTCACCGCGTATTTCTTTTCCATCGCAACCGTCCAGCGCGCGATCGGGTAGCAGTAGGCGAAAAACAGCAGCAGCACGAAACCGTAAAACGGCATCAGCAGCTCGGGCCGGTTCTCCGAGGATAGCGCATCGCCTGTCAGCGTCATCACTTCCTGCACGCCGACCACCGAGGCGAGCACCGTGCCGACCGCGAGTATGCAGTAAACGTTCATCCACGGCGGCAGCATGCGCTTGACGCCCTGCGGCAGGATGATCATCCACAGCGTCTGCCGGCGGGTGAACGCGAGCGAATATGCGGACTCCCATTGGCCGGTCGGAATCGACTGGATCGCGCCGCGCACGATCTCGGACACATTGGCCATCACGGGCAGGGAGAGACCGAGTGTCGCCTTCATCCAGTCCGGAAACGGCACCGTGGTGCCGAACAGCGTGAACTTGAAGGGCAGCAGGAACATGCAATAGAAGAGCAGCACGAGCCACGGGGCGTTGCGGAAGAAGTGGGTCGCGAACCACGCGCCCTTGCGCACGGGGCGCAGCAGCGAGATTTGCGCGAGGCCCAGGAACATGCCGAAGAACGTGCCGATCGCCATCGCGAGAAAGCTGATCGCGATATTGAAGACGAAGCCTTTCAGGATGAGCGGCGTCCACTTCAACAAGGTCGCGAGCACCGACGGGTGCCCGCTTGCCGCCTGGGCTTGCGCGATGCCGATGCTGGCGGCAAAGCACGTGACGAGCAGCAGGGCGTGCACGAGCGAAGTTCGAGACGCGCACCTGTCGCAAGTGCCGCTGCATCGCTCGAGCCGGCCTGTTCAGCCGGTTGAGCGCCGCGAGGTTCAGCACGGGCAGGTCGGTGCTCATTGCTGCAGAGTCTCACGCATGGCCCATGCCCGGCACGCGCATCGCGTTTTCCCACTTATGCATGATCCACACCAGGATGCCGACGAGGCTCACGTAGCAGATCAGCAGCACGTTCATCATCTCCGGCACGTTGACCGAATCCGACCAGATCTGGTTCGAGACGTAGAGCATTTCCGGCACCGCGATCGCATACGAGATGCTCGTGGTCTTGACCAGGTTGACGAGGTTGTTGTTGAGCGCCGGCAGGCTGATGCGAAATGCGAGCGGCAGCACGATCAGCGCGTACGCGCGCAGGCGCGAGAAGCCGAGCGACTCGGCCGCCTCGATCGTCGCGCTCGGCACGGCTTCGATGCCGGAGCGGAAGATTTCGACGTTGAAGGCGCCCGCGTACAGGGAAAGGGCGAAGATCGCCCACTGGATGTTGGTGACGAGCGGCACCCCGCCCGCGCCGGTGATGAGGTGGCCGACGCCGAAGTAAAAGAAATAGATCTGCACGAGCGGCGGGGTGTTGCGGAAGAACTGGATATACCAGTAAACGATTCTGCGCGTGAGATTCAAGCGCGAGCCCTGCAGCCACGCGCCGATGACGCCGATCACGACCGAGAGCACCACGCAGGAGAATGCAAGCTGCAGCGTGGTCAGAAAGCCGTTGACGAAACGCTTGCGGTCGAACGCGTCGTAGAAAATCGTGAGGTTGATGCCGGTCGCGTCGTAGAGCCAGCGGAACCAGTCGAAGAATTCCTGCATGCGCTTATGAAGCGGTCTTAAAAAATCTCCCTCGCCCCGCGTGAATGGGGAGAGGGTCGGGGTGAGGGGAAAGGATTTCGCTTGTGTTCATGACAGAAGGCAAGATTCAGACCGCCCCTCACCCTGGCCCTCTCCCCCGAGGGGCGAGGGAAATTAATGCAAACCTTCAAGCAAAAAGGGCGCGGTGTGCGCCGCGCCCTGTGCCGGATTGCGCTGTCGTTATTTCTTGGCCTTGTAATCGGCATTCATCTTGACCGCGAAGGCGGTGTTCGAGAGCCCGTATTTCTTCTCGAGCCCCACGATGGTCCCGTTGCGGTGCCAGTCGGCGACGGTGTTCGCCATGAACTTGTAGAACGATTCCTCGCCGAGCTTGACCGCGAGGCCCCACGGGTCGTCGAGAATGGTCTTGAACGGCATCTCGTATTCTTTCCACTCGGGCTCGAGCAGGTTGGCCATGACCAGCGTGTCGTCGTAGACGAAGCCGACGCAGTTGTTGCCTTTCAGCGCGCTGTAGACTTCGGACGTGCCTTTGAAAGCGACGATCTCCGCGCCGTAGTCCTGCTGGATCTGCTTGTTGTACCAGGCGCCCTGGATCATGCACACTTTCTTGTCTTTCAGGTCTTTCCAGTCCTTGAGCTTGGCGGCTTTCGGCGTGAGGATGTTGACGCCCGACGAGTAATACGACGGCTCGACGATGTACACGACCTTGCGGCGGTCGGGCTTGTCGTTCATGGTCGCGATCATGAGATCGATCTTGCCCTGCTCGAGGAACTGCATGCGGTTGGACGACACGACCGGCACGAGCTCCAGCTTGACGCCCAGGCGCTTGGCGACGTCGGCCGCGAGATCGGGCTCGATGCCGACGATCGCGCCGGAGGGATCGCGGAAGCCGTAGGGCTTGTAGTCGGCTTTGACGCCGACGATCAGCGTGCCGCGCTTCTTGATGTCGTCGAGCGCATCGGCGCGCGCGAGACCCGTAATGAGGACCGCTGCGAATGCGATCGGGATGAGTTGCACTAAGCGATTCATGGCGCCTCCTCTGAGTGGGACTTTTTTATGGTAAGCGAAAGCCGTGCCACTGTAGCACACGCGTAAACCACGCAACAAACGCCTGCGATAGGCTAGACAGCTGCCTTCATAGCGGTGCGCGCGGCACTCTTGTAGTGCAGCGATGCGAGGGCGGCGATTTCGCGCGCATCGTCCGCTTTCTCGAGCCCGTCAATGGCGTTGTAGAGCTGCTCGACGCGGTCGGCGGGCAGGACGCGAACCGCGCAATTGACGAATTTATCCTTCAATTGCTCGCGCGTGAGAGGGTTCTTCGACGTGCGGCCGTACGGCTGGTTTACCTTGTGCGAGAGCACTTTGCCGTTTTTCAGCGTGACTTTCACTTCTGCGCCGAAATGATTGTCGGCAGGGAACTGCGCGGTCGTATAGGCGGCGGCCTGCACTCGCGCGGTCATCTCGCGGGTGGGCGCGTCCTTGTAGGCGTCGCCCTCGAACTGGTCGATGGCGACTTTGCGGTCGATCACCGCGCGCGCGAGGCAGTACTGGACGCTGAACTTCGCGTCGAGCTCGCTCTGCGGGTTCGGGCGGTTCGTGTGCTCGAGGCGGCGTGTGTGCGTCCACGAATGGATGCTCTCCACGTCGGCCGGCTTGAGGTCGTGCTCGCGCACGAGAGTCAGCATCGCGTCGATCGCGGGATGCGTGCTGCCGCAGCACGGGTACTGCTTGATCGCGATGCCCGGCTCGATGATGTCCCACGGCTTGCCCCACGCGGCGACGATCTTCGCGGCGTCGTAAGTGCCTTCGCCGTTGAAAACGTCGAGGAAGCCCTGCTTGTGCTCGAACGCGCTCTTCGCATTGGCGGTGTAGCCCTCGCGCGCCAGCAGCGCGGCATACAGCCCGTTGCGCGCGCAATGTCCGACATGCAGTGGCTTCATCATGGTGCCGAAATTCGCTTTGATGCCAGAAGAAAATGACGCTGCAGCGGCGAGCGCGATGGCGGTCTGCGCCGCGTCGAGCTTGAGCAGGTGTGAGCAGGCGGCGGCGGAGCCGAACACGCCCAGTGTCGCGGTCGGATGCCAGCCTTTCATGTAGTGATGAAAGTTCACGCCGAGCGCGATCTTGGTCTCGCACTCGAAGCCCGCGACGTACGCCGCGATGAATTCGCGCCCGCTTGCGCCGACCTCGTCGGCGAGCCCGAACAGCGCCGACAGCACGGGTGCCGACGGATGGCCGCCGAAAGTGTTGTTGCAATCGTCGAAGTCCAGAGCGTGAGAGGCGGCGCCGTTGATGACGGCGGCGTCGAGCGCGCTGACGCGGCGGTCGGTGCCGAGCACGTGGCTGGGACCGGCGCCCGCGCCCAATGCGCGCGCGGCGAGCCGCGCCGTGTCCTCGTTGCAGCCGGCCAGCGTTACGCCGACCGTATCGAGCACGCCGACCTTGGCCCAATGCACGGCGTCCTGCGGGAGGTCTTCGTATTTGACGGCGGCGATGCGTTGCGCGAGTTCGATGGCGATGGACATGAGGGGCTCCTTGCGTCTTCCGGATGGTGAATTCTACTCCGCCTTGATGCCGATTTCTTTCACGACCTTTGCCCACCGGGCGATTTCGGATTTGATGTAAGCGGCGAAATTGTCAGGCGTGCGGCCAACGGGCTCCGAGCCGTCCGCGGCAAATCGCTCGCCGACTTCCGGCGCTTTCAACGCTTTGACGATCGAATCGCTCAGCAGCTTTACCGTTGCCGGCGGTGTTTTGGCAGGCGCCAGCACGCCGTACCAGCCGCCGACGTCGAAACCGGGCACGCCGGATTCCGCGATCGTCGGCAGATCGGGCGCCGCGCGCGATCGCTGCGCCGTGCTAAGCGCAAGCCAGCGCAAGCGGCCGGACTTCACATGCTGGACTGTGCCGATGAGTGTCGTGAACTGCGCATTGATCTGGCCGCCGAGCAGATCGTTAATTCCCGCCGCGCCGCCTTTGTAGGGCACGTGGATCCATTCGATTTTGGTCATCTGCGCGAAGAGCTCGCTCGCGAGATGGCTCAATCCACCCGTGCCCGACGAGCCGTACGTCAGCGTGCGCGGCTTCGAGCGCGCAAGTTCGACAAACTCCCTGATGCTCTTCGCAGGTACGGATACGTGCACCGTCAGGGCATACGGCTGCGCCGTTAGCTGCGATACGGGCGCGAAGTCACGCACGAGATCGAAGGGGACTTTAATGAGAGCGGGATTGACGGTGTTCGAGGCCGACACCAGCACGATCGTATAACCATCGGGTGGCGACTTGGCGGCAAGTTCCAGGCCGATGTTGCCGGCTGCACCGGGACGATTGTCGACGACGACCTGGTGACCGAGGATTTCACCGAGCTTCTGCGCGACTGCGCGCGCGGTCGTGTCCGATCCGGCGCCGGCCGTGAGCGGCACGATGAAGCGAATCGGGCGATTGGGGTAGTTGTCGGCGGCGACTGCAAACAAAGGCAGGATCAAGCCACAGATGAACACAGATAAACACGGATATTCACTAATCCACAATCTGGACCTCATCGGTGAACTCCGAATTTCCCCGAATCGCTTAATACGACCACCTTCTTAAATTTGGCCTTCATCTGTGTTCATCTGTGTTTATCTGTGGCTCTCATACGTTCTAATCAACCCGGATATTTGCTTCCTTGACGACCTTCGCCCACTTCGCGACTTCGGATTTGATGTGCGCGCCGAACTGCTCGGGCGTGCTGCCGACCGCTTCGGAGCCGTCGGCGGCGAGCCGGTTCTGCACGTCGGGGCTATGCAGAATGCGGACGATCTCTTTGTTGAGCTTGTCGATGATCGGCCGCGGCGTTTTCGCCGGTGCGAGCACGCCGTACCAGCCCGCAACTTCGTAGCCGGGAACGCCCGCTTCCTGCATCGTCGGCAGATCGGGCGCGCCGGGCGAGCGCTGCTTCGTCGTCACCGCGAGCGCGCGCACGCGTCCCGCCTTGCGCTGGGTGTCGCTTTGCAAAAGCGTCGAGAACAGCATCTGGATCTGGCCGCCGACGACGTCGTTCAGTGCGGGCGCGCCGCCTTTATACGGCACATGTATGAGCTTGATGCCGGTGAGCGAGCACAGCAGCGCGCCCGACAAATGGCTCAAGCCGCCGAGGCCGGACGACCCGTACGTCATCGAGTCGGGCTTGGCTTTGGCGAGCGCGATCAGTTCCTTGACGGATTTGGCCGCAACCGACGGATGCACGACCAGCGCGTACGGCTGCGTCGTCGCCTGCGTGATGGGTGCGAGGTCACGCGACAAATCGTAGGGCAGCTTGTAGAGCGACGAATTCACCGAGTGGCTCGATGAAATCATCGTCAGCGTGTAGCCGTCGGGCGGCGACTTGGTCGCGATGTCCACCCCGATCGTGCCGTTGGCGCCGGCGCGATTGTCGGGCACGACTGTTTGTCCCCACGCTTCGGTGAGCTTCATTGCAATCGCGCGTGCGGTGAGATCGGTGCCGCCGCCAGCCGCGAACGGAATGATCAGGCGGATCGGCTTAGTCGGATACGTCGCATCGCGCTGCGCGAAAGCCGCCTGTGTCATGCTGACCGTCAACAAAACCGCGCCGCCTATGAGCCAATAGCGGTGTTCCATGTTTACCTCGTTGATGTGTTGCCGTGAAAAAACGCTGAACCTCTATGCCGCGCCAGCGATTGCTCTAATTTTACCTGTTGATCGAGTTTGACGAGCGACGGCGTTCGAGCGTATCCAAGGCTGCGTGCTAACATGATTTCGGAGCAGCGCCGAGACGGCTGCACGTATCCGGCGCATGCAACCACTGCCTGAGGAGGTCAGATGAATTGTCTTATGTGCACTAATCGCATAACCCGAGGCATTGCGCTTCTCGCCATCATGTTCGCAGCCGGATGCTCGAGCATGCAATCCGGTCCGATTACGATTGTCGAGCAGGGCAGCTTCTTCGTGGCCGGGCGCAAAGTGGAGGCGCCCGGCGTCTACGATCCGACGAAGTCACCGGCGGGCGTTGACGAGGGGCAGGGGTTCTGGGTCGATCAGATGTATGTGCAATACCAGATCCCTGAGAATCGACGCAAACTTCCGCTCATCCTCGTTCACGGCGGAAGCGGCACGGGGCGCGTGTGGGAGACCACGCCTGACGGTCGCGAGGGTTATCAGTCGATCATGCTGCGGCGCGGTTATCCGGTTTACATCGTTGATTTTCCGCGGCGGGGTCGCGCGGGATACCCAAGCTTCAACGGCCCGTTCGGGACACTCGCGGGTACTGCGGTCGTGCCCAATCGCACCGGACAAGCCGGCATTCAATACGCGTGGTCGCGCTGGCGGCTCGGTCCGCGATATCCCGAAGTGTTTCCGGTGCAGCAGTTTCCAATGAAGGCGGTCGATCAGTTTATGCAGCACCTCGTGCCGACGGTGTCGGACAATGCTGAAGTCATCAGCGGCGCGCTGGTCGCGTTAGTCGACAAGATTGGTCCCGCCATCATCGTTACGCACTCGCAGTCGGGATTGTTTGGCTGGCTCGCGGGCGCCCGCTCGGACAACGTGAAGGGCATCGTGAGCTATGAACCAGGATTCGTATTTCCGCAGGGTGCGGTGCCGCCGCCGGTGCCACTGTTCAAAGGCAGCCAGCCTTCAGGCACGCCTGTCACCACGGCGGAGTTTGCGCGCCTTGCACGGATTCCGATTCAGGTCGTGTATGGCGACAACATTCCGCAACAGCCGATTGCCGATCTTGTCGCTGACGGACGGCGCGCGCAAGTCGTGACTTCCCGCATGTTCGTTGACTCGCTTGGCAAGCAGGGCGGCAACGCGCGCGTGCTGCATCTGCCGGATGCCGGGCTCTTCGGCAACTCGCACTTTATGTTTTCCGATCTGAACAACGTCGCGGTGGCGGACCAGCTTTCGCTGTTCCTCGAACAACAGGGACTCGCCGCGCGTTAACGACACCGGTGCAGCGCTAGGATTTGCCTTTAACGAGTTGCGCCCATTTTTTCGGCAACTCGACTTTGCGGCTGGTCGGCGGTCCCTGCACGTGATTGCTCATGTACGCGCGCGACTGGTTGCGGCCGGGATCGCCGGCGACGAGTATTTCGACCATCTTCGGATCGATGATCGTGTGTACCAGCCGTTGCGGATCCTTGGATTCCGTGTACGAGGGCGGCAGGATGCCGTCCTTGACGAGATTTTCGAAACTGAAGGTCGGCGTGCTCGTCATGCGCGCGTAATGGGTGGCGCGCTCGGCGGTGACTTTCATGTTGTCGTAGAGATATTGGCGGACCTGGTCCTTGGTCCATTCCTTCGCAATGACGCCGGCGATGCTCGGGCCAGCGACGATCAGCGGGCTCCACAGGCCGGTCTTGAATCCCGTGTGTGCCCAGTACGTAAAGCTGCCGCCGATCACTTCGGCCCATTGCTGGACATGCGTTTTGGCATCGTCCCCGCCGCTGTACATCGGTGAGGTGATCGCCACCACGCTGTGCACGGTGACGACGTTCTCGCCCGCTTTGAAACCGCGGTCTTCGCCGTAGGTCGGCCAGCCGACTGCACGCGCGCTGTCTTCGTCTTCCGCCATCGCGACCAGAAAGCTCTGGCCGATGCTGCCTTTGTCGCCGGCGCCCGGCGGAATGCGGAAGCCGCAGATGTTGCGCAGATACATGCGCACGAAGCGGCCGATGCTCGTGTTGGCCTGGCGGCCGAAGCGCATCATGCCCTGGCCGGAGTTCAGGTCGAGTTCCTTGATGATCGGCCCGTTCACGATCACGACCGGCTCCCAGCCCGGCGTCGAGCCTGAATCTTCGATGCGGTATTTGGAGTCCGACATCGCTTCGATGACGGCGATCAGCACTGGCATGTATTCCGGACGGCAGCCGGACATCACGCCGTTGATCGCAATGCTCAGGATCGAGCCTTCGCGTCCTTCCTGCGGCAGCACGCGAATGACATCGCTTTCCTTGCGGTCGGTGAATTTCAGGAATGCGTCGACGCGCTCGCGGGTCGGCGGCGTGACCGGCAGCCCGTCGGTCCACAGCTGCTTGTAGAAGTGTTCCTGTATTTCATCGTAGGTGCCGCTCATTACGACGGTGCCGGGCGCGGGCTCGACTTCCGTGTTGAGATCGGGCGGCGCTTCGCCGGTGAGGCCGCGCAAAAGCCCTGGCGCGAGTTCTTCTTCGACTTTGCGTTTCAATTCTTCTTCGCTGTCGACCATCGGCGCGCCGGGATAGACGCCGATCGCGAGCGGAACGCCCTGGCCCTTCTTGATGACTTCGGCCTGCTTCAGGAATCCCGAACCGATGATGGACGCGGTGGGGATGCCGAGCCTTTCGACCATCGCTGCTGCCCGCAACACGGCGGGCGTGCAGCTCCCTCAGGCGCCGATGCCGACGATTGCGGCGTCGGCTTTGAACGCTTTCAGCTTGTCGGGAATCGTCGCGGAGACTTCATGCTCGCGCGCGCCGTGGAAATTGCCGAACTCGGTGTAGGGCACGAACTTCACGCGCGGAAACTGCTTTTTGATGTATTCGCGCACGAGCGGGTAAATCGTCTCGCCGCGGAAGATCACGTCCCACAGTTCGGCGACGACCTTGTCGTTGAGGTCGGGCAGACGCGCGGCGGCGGCGGTGCGCTTGCACCGCTTTGCGCGAGAGCGGCCACAGCACGTCGTATTTTGGTTCGTTGGTTGCCATGATGGTTTCCTTATTGGGAATTCTGAATACCGGCGGATTTGATGATGCGGTTGTATTTCGCAGTTTCTTTCGCGAGAAATTCGACGAACTGCTCGGGCGTGCTCGCCACCGTGGTCATGCCTTCGCCGGCGAGCCGCTCTTTGAGTTCGGGCAGATTGAGGACGCGGGCGACCTCCTGCTGCAACTTATTGATGATGTCGCGCGACGTGCCGCCGGCGACGAGCAGTCCGTACCAGTTCGTCATGTCGAAGCCGGGCACCGTTTGCGCGATTGCCGGCAGGTCGGGCGCGATCGCGGACGGCTGCGGGCTCGTCACGCCGAGCGCACGCAACTTGCCGGCCTTGATCAGCGGCAGGCTTTGCAGAATGTTCATGAAGTAAACCGGTACCTGGCCGCCCAGCACGTCGACGATCGCCGCGCCCGAGCCTTTGTACGGGATGTGCGTGAGCTTGACGCCGGCGGCGGAATTGAAGAGTTCGGCGCACAAGTGCGGCAGCGAGCCGTTGCCCGCCGAGCCGACGTTGATTTCGCCCGGCCGGCTTTTCGCGAGCGCGACGAGATCCTTGACCGATTTCACCGGCAGCGACGGATGCACGACGAGCACGAGCGGACCCGACGCAAGATGCGACACCGGCGCCAGGTCTTTCGACTGGTCGTACGGCAGGCTCTTGTACAGCGCCGGATTCGCCGCGTAACCTGCGGGCACGATCAGCATCGTGAGCCCGTCGGGCGGCGACTTCGCGACATATGCAGCGCCGATGGTGCCGTTCGCGCCGGCGCGATTTTCGACGACGACCGGTTGCTTGAGATTTTCGTTCAACTTCTGGCCGATCACGCGCGACAGGATGTCGGTGCCGCCGCCGGGCGGATACGGCGACACGACGCGTATGGTGCCCGCGGGATAACCGGTTTGCGCCAGCGCGCCGTGCGGAACGGCCGTAGCCAGTACGGCGGCGACGGTAAACGTCGTCAGTAAAGCTCGTGCATGCATGACGATGCAATCTCCTCGGCCGGGGTTAGGCGCCGGCCACGCCGTGAATGGATTGGCGGAAGAGAGTGGGAGTCGAACCCACACAGAACTGTAAACAGCCCTCACCGGGTTTGAAGTCCGGCCGCCCCACCGGGAGCGATTCCCTTCCGTTTCTAAAGTGCTTTAAATCTTGACAGCGCTATACACGGCCCATAACCGGCGCGCGCCTGGGGGCGCGTCCGCGTTGATGAAAGCCCACGACGCGTCCTGCGATACGCGCGTTGAAGTATAGGTGATTTGCAATTTACCCGCCGATGGCCGCCTTCGCTGATTTGGCTGCGGTGTTGCCATCGGCCATCGCATGCTTGAGCAATCCGCCGTAACCCGCGCGGACCGCGCCTGCCGCAAATACGCCGGGCATCTTCGTACTTAAATTCGCATCCGTGACAAGGCAGCCCTCCGCATCGCGCGCCAATTCCGCCGGCGCGAATTCGATGGACGGCTGCAACCCGATGTACGCGAAGAATCCCGTGCACGGAATTTCGACGGTCGTGTTGTCCGCGGTATTGCGCACGCGGACTTTCTCGACCATCTGGCCGCCGAGTATCGCGTCGGCAACGCTGTTCCAGACCGGGCGGATGTTTTCGTGCTGCTTGATGGCGTCGACCAGGTGCTGCTGCGCGCTGAACTTTGCGCCGCGGTGCACGAGGTGCACGCGCTTGCAGTATTCGGCCAGCACCAGCGCTTCCTGCAGCGCCGAATCGCCGCCGCCGACGACCACGACTTCCTCGTCCTTGTACATCGGGCCGTCGCAGTCGGCGCACTGGGACACGCCCTTGTATTCGAATTCGGCTTCGCCCGGGATGCCCAGGCGCTTCAGCTTTGCGCCCGAGGCGATGATCACGGCGCGCGCCTGGTGCGAGCCCGCGTCGGTGGTGACCTTCAACCGGTCGCCCTCGCGCGCGAGGGTGCTGACGGTCTCGGACAGATTCTCGACGCCGAGATCGGAAATCTCCATCATCAGGTTGGAGGCGAAGTCGGTGCCCGAGCCCGTGGTTTCGCCGTCGAGCTCGTTGATGTTGACGACGAGCCCGCCGAACATCAGCGCCTCGATGTTCGCCGTCCTGAGCCCGCTTTGCACGGCGGCCTTGGCCGCGGTGAGGCCGGTGATGCCGGCGCCGATGACGATTACGTCGAAATCTGCCATGTCTGTTTTCCTTTCACGTTCAGCGTTTGAATTGATGCGGCGGATTGCGCCGCGGCGGTTGCGGCGCGGGCTTGGCTGCGGCCTGCGGCGGTTTGACGGCCGGCGCCGGCGGTGCGACGGCGGCGCCGAGTATCGGCACGAAATCCTTGCGCATCTTGCGCACGTCGCCGATGCGCTGCGTGATGCCGAGGCGGTCGAGGCATTCGAGGATTTCGATCGCGAGCCCGCGGCCGACGCCGCTGCGGTCGCGGAATTGCGCTGCCGTAAAGCCGGCTGGAACTGCCTGCGCGACGATTTGGGCAACCGCCGCGAGTTGGGCCAGCGTCGCGCGCGGATAAAAGCGCTCGGGCGTCACGCGGATTAATTCGCCCGTGCGCGCCTTGCGGTGCAGGAAATCCTTGAGGATCGGTTCCTTGATATTCGCCGCGGGGGCGAGTTCACGCAGCGGCAGAACGTTGAATCCCGCATTGTCGAGGATCGGTTTCAGAGCCTGCCACATTTTCTCGTCGGCCGGATTGTCGGTGGCCACGTGCTTGGGCAGGCGCACGGTGGAGCTGGCGACTTCGATTTTCTTGTCGTCGCCGAGCTCGCGCAAGATGGCAGTGAAAGTCGCGGCCGCAAGCGTAGGCGCCAATTGCTTGCGAAGCGCAGAAACTTCGAAGCCGGTCGCCTGTGGCGATTCGCGATGTAAACGCGTTAATGCATCGATGACACTTTGCTTGACGCCGTCGACGGTCGCGCGCGGCAGCGCCACGCGGTGTTCCTTGCCGACGATCGCGATACCGGGCGTCTGCGCGAGCTTCGCGGCGCGGTCGGCCGTCAGGTTGAACGCGCGCTCGAATTGCCCGAGATCGACGCCCGCAGGGGAGCACGCGAGCAATGCCGCGAGCGCCGCGTCAGGGTCCGCATTTTCCAGCGCCGCGAGCTGGGCGGCGCGCGTTTGCGCGTTGCGACGTGCCGGCGCAACGAACGGGTCGATGATGGTGCCGCCGCCGATCGTGCGCATGGCCGACTGGTCGCGCAGTATGAAGCGATCGCCGTTGAACGCGGCGAGCGGCTTGTCGGCGATCACCTGCACGAGCGCGGAGGCGCCCGGCGCGATCGAGGCGCCGCGCCGGATTGCGATGCGCGCGGTCACATCGGCGGTCCCGAGATGCAGATGCACGGGCGTCCAGTGCTTGAGCGGCTGGGTTTCGCTCGCGAGCAGGTGCAGGCGCACGTCGAGGCGCTGCGTCGGCGCATGAATGGCCGGCGCGACGACCCAATCGCCGCGATGGATGTCCGCGACGTCGGCGCCGGTGACGTTCAGTGCGCAGCGCTCGCCGGCGATGGCCCGGGTTCGCGGCTTGCCCGTCTTTCTGGATGCCGCGCACGCGCACCTCGATGCCGCTGGGCGAGAGCATCAACTTGTCGCCGATCGCGACGGCGCCGTTGAATACGGTGCCGGTAACGACGGTGCCGCTGCCGGCGATGGTGAACACGCGGTCGATCGCGTAGCGCAAATTGCGTCCCGCGTGCTCGCGGTCGCCGAGCTCGCGCGCGGCATTGCGCCAGCACGTCGCGCAACTTGTCGATGCCGTCGCCGCTGATCGCGGATACCGGCAACACTTCAATCGCGGCGAGCGCGGTGGGGGCGAGCAGGGCGCGCACGCTGGCGGCGACTTCCGCCACGCGTTCGGCCGGCACGCGATCGGTCTTGGTGATCACCGCGATGCCGTGCTTGATCGTGAGCAGATCGACGATGTGCAGGTGCTCGACGGTTTGCGGCATGACGCCGTCGTCGGCGGCCACGATCAGCATCACGTAGTCGATGCCGCACACGCCGGCGAGCATGTTGCGCACGAAGCGCTCGTGGCCGGGCACGTCGACGAAGCCGATCACGCTGCCGGAGTCGGTCTTGCGGTACGCGAAGCCCAGATCGATCGAGATGCCGCGCTGCCTTTTCTTCCGGCAGGCGATCGGTGTCGACGCCGGTCAGCGCTTTGACGAGCGTCGTCTTGCCGTGGTCGATGTGGCCGGCGGTGGCGACGATCATGCGCGGTTTCCCCGGCGCGAGCTTGAGCTCGCCGAGTTGCGCGCTGAATCCCGCTTCGTCGTCCAGGCAGCGCAGATCGAGTATGAACGCGCCGTCCCTGATATGGCCGATCACCGGCACGGGCAGCGCGCGAAATGCCGTCGAGAGCGCGTCGGCGGCGACCGCTTTTGCGTTTGGCGCGCGGCGTAATCGCAATCCCGGCGCTCGGGCAGCGCATCGACCGGCAACGCGCCGCTGCCGATCTGGCTCGAGCACGCGATGATCGCCGCGTCGGCATGATTCGCGACGCGCGGCGGCGACGCGCCGGCAAGCACGCGCTGCGCCTGCGCCTCGATGTCCTTCTGCGGTCGCGTGAGCAGCCGCAGCGTCGGCAGCTCGCGCACGCAGACGCTCGGGGTCGGCATACAGGCGCAGCACGGCCTCGAGCGCCGCGAGCCTCACTTTGTCGACGCGCAAAGCGCGCTTCATCGGGTTCTTGCGGATTTTGGCGATGAGATCCTTGCGGCCGACGATGAGGCCGCATTGCGGGCCGCCCGAGCAGCTTGTCGCCGCTGAACGTGACGATGTCCGCGCCATCGGCGATGGCTTCGCGCGGCGTCGGCTCGTGCGGCAGTCCATATGCTTCGAGATCGACCAGCATGCCGCTGCCGAGGTCGTTCGAGGAACGGCAACTCGTGCTTGTGCGCGATCGCCGCCAATTCGGTTTCGGGCACGCTCGCGGTGAAGCCTTCGATCTCGTAATTGCTCGCGTGCACCTTCATCAGCGCCGCGGTGCGCGCGTCGATTGCCTGCTCGTAATCGCGCGCATGCGTGCGATTGGTCGTGCCGATTTCTTTCAGTTTGCAGCCTGCGCGCGCCATGATGTCCGGAATGCGGAACGCGCCGCCGATCTCGACCAGCTCGCCGCGCGAGACGATCACTTCCTTTTTGGGCGCGAGCGAGTTCAGGACGAGATAGACCGCCGCAGCGTTGTTGTTCACGACGACGGCGGCTTCGGCGCCCGTCAGACCGCAGCAGCCAGCGCTTCGACGTGGCTGTCGCGTTCGCCGCGCGCGCCGCCGCCGAGATCGAATTCGAGGTTGACCGCGCGGGTCATGGCAGCGTGCGCGGCGAGTGCCGCAGCCTCCGGATAGAGCGCGCGGCCGAGATTGGTGTGCAGGACGGTGCCGGTCAGATTGAAGACCGGTCTCAATGAGGGTTGGCTCAGCGCTTGCAAACGCGCGCCGCACCGTGAACTGAGCGCGTCGTCGGCGGGTGGTGAGGCCGCCGGATCGCCGGCGAGCAGCGCGCGCTCTTCATCGAGCACCGCGCGCAGCGTCTCGACGACGAGCGGACGGCCGTAGCGGTCGATGAGCGCGACGACCGCCTCGAGCTTGAGCAGGCGGTCGATCGAGGGCAGCGCGCGACGCGCGGCTGCGGCGGAATTCAACATGACCGCGGCGGCGAGCGACCGATGCGGCAAACGGGGATGACAGCGTCGACATGTATGCGATGGCGCGCACGGCGCCGGATTGCGGCAAAGACAGGGCTCGTAGTTTAGCGCAATTTTTGCCGGTCATGCTATTCTGGATTTGCCTGCTGCACACGCAGCGGATGCCACCCCAAGCGCCACGTGTGCGGCATGTTGGGTGCCATACAAGGAGGAGCGATGAGGTCTACAGTGACTGCGTTCTGCCTGCTCGCGCTTGCCGGCGCGGCAAACGCGCAGAATTATCCGGCGCGTCCCATCCGCTTCATCGTGCCGTACGTCGCGGGCGGCGCCGGCGACATCTTCGCGCGCACGCTGGGCCAGAAATTCTATGAAGCGATGGGACAGACCGTGGTGATCGACAACCGGCCGGGGGCGAACGGCATCATCGGCACGGACCTGGTGGCGAAGTCGCCGCCCGACGGCTACACCATCGTGATGGGCAACAGCGCGCCCTTCGTGCTCAATCCGAGCCTCTACAGCAAGCTGCCGTACGATCCGGTGCGGGATTTCGCGCCGGTTTCGCAGGGCACGTACTACGCGTACGTGCTCGTCGTGCATCCGTCGGTGCCGGCAAAAAATATCCAGGAGCTCGTCGCTTACGCAAAAGCGAAGCCGGGGCTCGCCTATGGATCGACCGGACTGGGCGGCGCCAATCATCTCGCGGGCGAGTTTCTGGCCGCGATGACGGGCATCAAGCTGACCCACGTTCCGTATAAAGGCAGCGCAGCGGCGCTCGCCGACGTGCTCGGCGGCCAACTGCCGATGATGTTCGATACGCCGATCACGTCGATACCGCAATTGCGCGCCGGCAAAATCAGGGCCATCGGATTTTCAGGCAACCGCCGCGCGCCGCAACTGGCCGATGTGCCTACGCTCGACGAAGCGGGCCTGAAAGGTTTCGAAGTGAGTTCATGGCAGGCGATACTCGCGCCGGCCGGCACGCCCAAGGCGGTCGTCGACCGGCTCTATCGGGAAACCGCGAAAGCGCTCAAGTCGCCGGACGTGATCGAACGTCTCGGGACGCAGGGCGGCAACGAGCTGGTCGGCAGCACGCCGGCCGAATTCGCGGCGGTGATCAAGGCCGAAATCGTAAAGTACGGCAAGGTCATTAAGGACGCAGGAATCCGCGTGGAGTAGCAGGCCGCATCCGCGTCGAGTAGATTAAGCCGCCGGCTTGCGCGGTACGCGCATGGTCACGAATTCTTCGGCGGCGGTCGGGTGGATGCCAATGGTCGCGTCGAACTGCGCCTTCGTTGCGCCGCATTTGAGCGCAATCGCGAGGCCCTGAATGACCTCGCCCGCGTCCACCCCGACCATGTGCGCGCCGATGACGCGGTCCGAAGCGCGCTCGACGACTAGCTTCATGAAAACCTGTTCGGCGGTGTCGGACAACGTGTGCTTGAGCGGACGAAAGCGCGTCGCGTAGACGTCGATTTCTCCGTAGCGGGTGCGCGCGTCTTCCTCGCCCAGGCCGACGGTCGCCGCATTCGGATCGGCAAATATCGCGGTCGGAATGTTCTCGTAGTCGACGGCGGTCGGACGCTGGTTAAAGAGCGTGTTGGCGATCGCCATGCCTTCCGCGGTGGCGACCGGCGTGAGATTGACGCGGTCGGTGACGTCGCCGATCGCGTAAATCGACGGCACCGCAGTTTGCGAATAAGCATCGACCTCGATGGCGCCTTTTGCATTGAACTTGACCCCGGCGGCCTCCAGGCCGAGATTGCGCGCGTTCGGTGCGCGGCCCGTGGCATAGAGTATGCAATCCGCTTCGAGTGACGTCCCGTCCGCGAGCGTCGCGCGCAGGCAGTTGCCGTGGCGCGCGATTGTCGCGATGTCGGTGTTGAGCGTGAAGGTCACGCCTTTCTTCTGCATTTCGTCGGCCAGCATGCCGCTGAACTCGCGGTCGAAGCTGCGCAGGATATTCGGGCCGCGATAAATCAGGTTGGAGTCGGCGCCCATGCCGTTGAAGATGGAAGCGAACTCGAGCGCGATGTAACCGCCGCCGACCACCAGCACGCGCGCCGGCAGGGCGTCGAGGAAAAACGCTTCGTTCGAGGTGATCGCCAGGTCGGCGCCTGGAATCGCGGGCTTCACCGGCCACCCGCCGGTAGCCACCAATATGTGGGCGGCCGTGTAGCGCTTGCCGCCGGCCTCGACTGTGTGCGCGTCGACGAGCGTTGCCCGCTCTTCAAGATTTTGACGCCGGACGCCTCCAGCAAACGGCGGTAGATGCCGTTCAGCCGCAGAATTTCCCGGTTCTTGTTTGCCACGAGCTCCGCAAGGTCGAAACCCGTGTGGGCCGCGCTCCAGCCGAAGCCGGCGGCGAGATGGATCTCTTCGCGGACATGCGACGCATAGCTATAGAGCTTCTTGGGGATGCAGCCGACGTTGACGCAGGTGCCGCCGAGATAACGTTCTTCGGCGATTGCGACGCGGGCGCCGAAGCCGGCGGCGAACCGGCTGGCGCGCACGCCGCCGGAGCCGGCGCCTATGGTGAACAGGTCAAAATCGTAGCGCGGCATCGCGGTCAGGACGCCGCTTAAGGACGCTGCAAAATTACGGCTATCAGACCGGGGGCGGGCGCTCGCCCCGCAACACGGCTATTCCCATAGCCGCTCGGGCAGCGGCAGGCCGGCCAGGTCTTCCTTCGTAAGCGGCTTGTCGGGCGTGATATTGAAGCGCTCAAGGACCGCGGCCAACTGACGCGTGTGCTGGGCAGAATGCCACGTCGAGCGCTCGTACAGCAGATGCAACGGCTGCATGCCGAAAAAGGTTTTCACTTTCTGCTGGCAGGATTTGTCGGGAAGCTCCTTCCACCATTTCTCGAGCCGCGCGATCACGGTATCGCCGTAGCGCGCGATTTCCTCGCCGGTGGTGAACGTGCCGTCTTTGGGCGGAACGTTGGCCAGCTGCGTCGCATATTCCACGCCGTCTACGGCCGTTTCCAGGTAAGCCTCGCCGATTCGGAACACATGGTGTCCCATCAGCCGGATCGAGCGGGGGCGGTTGTCGATCACCAGTTCGTTGAGACGGGCAGTCGGGCATCTGGCGCAGGTAGCGCTGGGCCGCGCGCAGCACGTTGAGCCATTTCCCGATCAGCTGCTCGGGCGGCAGCGGCGTGTGCCCGGTGCCACCCTGCAAACCGACGAACTCGGCGACATCCTCCAGATTCTGGCCGAAGACGAACTGGTCGCCGCGCGCCACGACCGGCACGTTGCGCACGCCGTAGGCAAGCAGCTTCTCTTTGCCGCCGGGATCGTTAAAGACATCAATCGCGACGTAGTCGACCTTCTTTTTCGAAAGAAACTCTTTCGCTCGGAGGCAGCTACTTCATCCGGGCTGCGTAAAAAGTATGAATTTGTCAGCGATTGTGCCCATATGCGCGTTAAACCGGATTCGTGTAGGAGGGACTTGAGCCTACTACCTGCGCCGCAGACGCGTCAAGCCGGCGCCGCGCGGTTTCATCGCAGGACCCGATGATATAATGACGAGCGAAATTTCGAGGCCATCATCGTTACACTCGCCGGAAACAGAACGCACATGAAGTTGATCGCAGCGCCGGTCAGTCCATACAGCCGCAAGGTTCGTATCGTGCTGGCGGAGAAGCGCATCGAGTACGACCTGATCATGGACAATCCGACCGACCCGGCGACCCGCGTGCCTGATTTCAACCCGCTCGGCAAGGTTCCGGTCCTGGTGCTCGACGACGAAACGACATTGTTCGATTCGCGCGTGATCGTCGAATATCTCGACAATGCGAGCCCGGTCGGCCGCCTTATCCCGGACGATACACGCCAGCGGCTACAGACGCGGCGCTGGGAGGCGCTCGCCGACGGCTGCATCGACGCCGCCATCGCGGTAGTCATGGAGACGCGTCGCCCGGGCGAGTTGCAAAACGCCGAATGGATCGCGCGGCAGCAAGGGAAAGTCGATCGCGCGTTGCGGGCGATGTCCGAAGACCTCGCGGAGCGCGGCGTGGTGCACCGGGGAAGCGTATAACCTCGCGGACATCGCCGTGGGCTGCGCGCTCGGGTATCTCGAGCTGCGCATGCCGGAGCTCAACTGGCGCAAGCAATACCCGAACCTGGGCAAGCTGTTCGACAAGGTGTCCAAGCGCGCGTCGTTTAAGGCGACGGTACCGCCGAAGAACCAGGATTGAGGAGCGAGGCGAGCGATTGAGTTCGATTGACGTCTTCACGCCGCACTCCGCGCATCCTCGCGCCTCAATCCTACTGAATAATCCCGCCGCCCAGGCACACGCGGCTTTCGTAAACCACCACTGACTGGCCGGGCGTCACCGCCCATTGCGGCTCCGCGAATTCGACTTCGCAGCTGCGCTCGTCCACCCGCACCACGGTGCAGGGCGCGTCTTTCTGGCGATAGCGCGTTTTGGCGTTGTATACCCAGTTGCAATGCGGCGGAGTGCCGCTGATCCAGTTCATATCGATGCCGGTCAGGGTGGTCTTGAGCAGCGCATCGTTATCGCGGCCCTGCACCACGAGCAGCCGGTTGTTCGGAATGTCCTTGGCCGCCACGTACCAGGCGTCGCCATCGCCATCGGCCGGCGGATTGCCTCGCGCGCTGGCCGCCGATGCCCAGGCCCTGGCGCTGGCCTATCGTATAAAACATGAGTCCCATGTGGCGGCCGACCATGTGCCCGTCGAGCGTCCAGATCTCGCCCGGGTCCGCCGGCAGGTAACGGTTCAGAAATTCGCGAAACGGCCGCTCGCCGATAAAGCAGATGCCGGTCGAATCTTTTTTGTCGTGGTTGGGGAGCCCGTGTTCGCGCGCGATCTCGCGCACCTCGCGCTTATACAGATTGCCGAGCGGAAACACGCGTCTTCGACAGTTGCGCCTGGTTCAAGCGGTGGAGGAAGTAGCTCTGGTCCTTGGTGCCGTCCTCGGCCTTGAGCAACTGATAGAGGCCGTCGACTTCGCGGACCTGCGAGTAGTGGCCGGTCGCAATGCGGTCGGCGCCCATCGCGAGCGCGTGCTCGAGGAACGAACGGAACTTGATTTCGGCGTTGCAGAGCACGTCCGGGTTGGGCGTGCGGCCCGACTGATATTCGCGCAGGAATTCGGTGAACACGCGCTCCTTGTATTCGGCCGAGAAATTGACCGCTTCGATCTCGATGCCGATGCGGTCGGCGACCGAAACCGCGTCGACAAGGTCTACGCGCGAGCTGCAATACTGCTCATCGTCGTCGTCTTCCCAGTTCTTCATGAAAAGTCCGACGACGTCGTGACCCTGCTGCTTCAGGAGCAGCGCAGCGACCGCCGAATCGACGCCGCCCGACATGCCCACGATGATGCGCTGCCTGGCCATGGTCAGACGTAATTCGAAATGAGTTGCAGCGGATGGCGCCGGCCGGCGACCCAGTCGTCGACGCATTGCATGACCAGCGGCGGTTTCCACAGGGTGTCGGCGGCGTTCATAGGGTCGATTTTACGGTGTAAGTGCGGTAGTGCCTAAAAACGGGGGGCAGGTCAGAAGGTTGCGAGGAGCGCGGGGTTATTGCATATTCCGCAGGAGTTGCAAACCTGATTGCCGACCCAGCCATGTCTTCGTCGATTCATTGGTCTGATCTCACCGCCAAGGCGGGGACCCAGCCACTCTGGAAAGTCTGGTGGCTATGGGGTATTCCGGTCGGCTTGACCACGAGCGCGATGATGATAGCCGCGGAACTCATCCGCGACGCGGGTTACTGGGGCGGCGGCAACCTGCTCGATGTGGCGCGCCTGCTCGTTTATTTCAGCTGGGCGCGCCTGGCGTGGCGATGTTCGCGCAACGTGGAGAACCACCGGTGGACACCGGTCGCGCGATTCGCGCTTGGCGCCGGGTTCGTTTCGATGGCGATGTTTTAGCGTCGCGCCGGCTCGCGTAGCACCTCAAATCCAGGGCATAAAAAAAGGCAGGGTCGCCCCTGCCTTTTTTAGAAAGAAGAAGAATTACTTCTTCTTGTCGTCCTTCATTGCGCAATCTTTATGGTCTTTATTTTTCGGATCTTTGCAGTCCACCTTCGGTGCATCTTTCGCGGGTTGCGCGCCGGAGTGTGCAGCGGCAAACGCGCCAACCGAAGCAATCGCAAACGCGCCAGCAACCAAAGCAGCAAGCATTTTTTTCAAGTGAATCTCCTCTGAGTCTGAGTTATAGGAATGGGCATCCAAACCAATATGGCCAGATTTTTGGCCATGAGAGCTAATACGCATCACGCCCCCAATTGGTTGACGTCACTATATAACACATTGTTTACATTTGCAAATCCAATTATGATGCGCGTACATAAGCCCGGCACGGCCGGTTTACCGCTTTGGTTCTGAGGTCGGCCATCCCGCATCCATCCGTTCGCGTTTGCTGCATTGTTGCGCTGGGCTTCACCATGTACGCGCTGGTCACCGTCGCCGCGCCGCGCATCCCGACCGCCGATACTGAAGTGCTGGAGCGCTTGCCGGTCCGGCCCAACGATCCCAGCGATGCGCGAAATCCGCGAACTGCGCGACGCGGTCGCGCGCGAACCGCAGAATATCGACTTGGCGATCCGGCTTGCGCGCCGCTACTTCGAGCAGGCGCTGGCGCAGGGCGATCCGCGCTATGTCGGTTATGCGCAGGCGGCGCTAAAACCGTGGTGGGACTTGCGCGATCCGCCGACGTCAGTCCTGGTGATGCGCGCAACGCTCGTGCAGTACCGGCACGACTTTCCAGCGGCGCTCGCCGATCTCGACCGCGCGCTCGAACGCGAACCGGACAATGCGCGCGCCTGGTCGCTGCGCATGGTGATCCATCTCGTGCAGGCGGACTATGCGGCGGCGCGCCGCGATTGCGCTGCGTTTGCGCCGCTCGTCGACGAGTTGAGTGCAACCGGCTGCGTCGCATTCATCGACGGCCTCACCGGCGGCGCGCGCAAGAGTCTCGCTGCACTGGACCGGGCACTGGCGCGCGCCCGCGACGCGAGCGCCGAGCAAAGAGTGTGGCTGCTCGAACGACTCGCGGAAATGGCGTGGCGGCTCAATGACGCCAAGCTCGCGGAGCAGTATTTCAAGCGCGCCCTCGCGCTGGGGATCACCGATGGATTCCTGCTCGCCGCCTACGCCGATTTCCTGCTCGATTATGGACGCGCGCCGGAAGTCATCACGTTACTCAAGGACTGGACGCTCGCCGACCCGCTGCTGCTGCGTCTGGCGCTCGCGGAACAGGCGGTCAACGCGCCGGCGGCGCGCGCGCATCAGGCAACGCTCGCCGATCGCTACGCGGCAGCGCGTCTGCGCGGCGACACGACTCACGAGCAGGAAGAGTCGCGTTTCACGCTGCAGATGCTGCAACAGCCCGCCGAAGCACTACGCCTGGCGCTCAGCAACTGGCGTATCCAGAAGGAGCCGCGTGACGCGCGCGTGCTGCTGGAGGCGTCGCTCGCAGCGCGCCGGCCGGATGCGGCGCAGCCGGTGCTCGATTGGATGAGAGAAACCCGTATCGAGGACTGGTATCTGCAGCGGCTGGCCGACCAGCTCGCCAACCCGCGCAAGGACGCGCCTTGATACGCGCCGTCTGTTGTCTCGTGCTCGCGTTATGCGCAGGCAGCGCGCTCGCCCACAAGCCCAGCGACAGCTATCTGTCGATCGCGGTCGACGGCGACAAGTTGCGCGGGCAGTGGGACATTGCGCTGCGCGATCTCGACTTCGCGATCGGGCTCGACAGCAACGGCGACGGCGACATCACGTGGGGCGAGGTGCGCTCCCGCCATGCGGAAATCGCCGCTTATGCACTGGCGCGGCTGACCGCGACGCTCGACGGCACGCCGTGCCCGCTGCGCGCGACGGAACACCTGGTCGACCTGCACAGCGACGGCACGTATGCCGTGATGCGTTTCGAGGCGCAGTGCGCGAAGCCGGGCGCAGCGCTCGAGCTCGGCTACAACCTCTTTTTCGATCTCGACCCGCAGCACAAGGGCCTGCTGCGGCTTGAATATGCGGGCGCGACGCGCACGGCGATTTTCAGCCCGGAAACCGCGCGCCAGCGTTTCGAGCTCGCGCGGCCCAGCCGCCTGATGCAGTTCTTCGACTACGGTCGCGAGGGCGTATGGCACATCTGGATGGGCTTCGACCACATCCTGTTCCTGTTGTCGCTGTTGCTGCCGGCGGTGCTGATTCCGCGCGCGCGCTGCGCGATGGCGCAGCCGGGGCTGATCCCGGGCTGGCGCGCGGTCGACCGGTTCAAACCCGCTTTCTGGGAAGTTTTCCAGATCGTCACTGCGTTCACGATCGCGCACTCGATCACGTTGAGCCTGGCTGCGCTCGGCGTAATCACCTTGCCGACGCGCCTCACGGAATCGGCCATTGCGTTGTCGGTCATTCTCGCCGCGCTCAACAACCTGTATCCGTTGTTTCAGCGCCGCCGCTGGATGGTCGCGTTCGCGTTCGGGCTCATCCATGGATTCGGCTTCGCGAGCGTGCTCGCGGACCTGGGGCTGCCGCGCGATGCGTTGCTGCTGGCGCTGGTTGGTTTCAATCTCGGCGTCGAGGTGGGCCAGCTCGTCATCGTCAGTGCTTTTCTGCCCACCGCCTACGCGCTGCGGCGCACTGCCTTCTATCAGCGCCTGATTTTCCTCGGCGGGTCAGCACTGATCTGCGTGATCGCGACGGGCTGGCTCATCGAGCGCGCTTTCAACCTGAAACTCTTCGTGTTTTAGTGGCATAATTAACGGCTTAGGTCGTTTATTCGCGGGTTTCACAGCGTTGAAAATCATGGCCGCACCGGATCTCCACGGGGTCACTATCGGCCGCCGCCGTGCGACGTCGGTGTTTACGCCTGCGCTCGCGATTTCGCTGGCGGTTCACGCCGCGATCGGCGGGATTTTGTTCAAGACCTGGCAGCATGTGACCTTCGAACCCGCGCCCATGCTGACCGTCAAGCTCGATGTCGTGCCGCCCGCGATCGTCGAAGCGCCGCCTCCGGCTCCGCCGCAACCTAAAATCCAGCCGCCCAAGCCTGCGCCGAAAACGCACGCGGCGGCACCGCAAGTGCCCCATGTACCCACCCCGACGTTGATTACCGTCGAGCGGACCAATACCGCGGCACCGAGCGTCGCTGCGCCTGCACCCGAAGCTCCGCCGGCGCCGGTGGCCGTCGCGAAGGCCCCCGCCGTCACCGCTGCGCCGCGCGTCGAGTCGATCGAGCCGCCGCATTTCGACGTCGCGTACCTGAACAACCCGCGTCCGGCCTATCCGCCGATTGCGCGCAAGCTCGGCATCGAAGGCGTCGTGCTGCTGCGTGTCGACGTGAGCGCGAAGGGCACGCCCGACAAGATCGTTATCGCGCAAACGTCCGGCGCCACGCTGCTCGACGAGGCGGCGATGAAAGCGGTGCAGGGCTGGACCTTCGTGCCGGCCCGCCGCGGTGATGCACCGATCGCGCATCCGGTCGAGGTGCCGATCCGCTTTCAGCTCAAAAACTAAGCGTGACCGCATTCGCACTGCGCGGACCGCTGCGGGCGGCCACTGGCTTTTGCGTGCTGGCGGGCGCCTGCTGGGTGACGGCAGCAGGCGCCGAAGGCGTGCAAAAGCTCGACGAAGTATCGATCACGGGCACGCCCGACAATGGTGTGGGCGTATGGGATGCGGCAAGCCAGGGCGTCATCACGCGGGAGCAGCTCGAACGGCGTCCGTTTTCGCGCAGCGGCGAGATTTTGGAAACCGTGCCCGGCATGATCGTCACGCAGCACGCCGGCGACGGCAAGGCGAACCAGTATTTCCTGCGCGGCTACAACCTGGATCACGGCACCGATTTCGCGACCTGGGTTGCCGGCATGCCGGTCAACCAGCCGACCAACGCGCACGGGCAGGGATATACCGATCTGAATTTTCTGATTCCCGAGCTGGTCACGCGCGTGCAATACAACAAAGGTCCCTACTTTGCGGAGGACGGCGACTATGCTTCCGTCGGCTCTGCGCGCATCAGCTACGCGGAACAGTTGCCGGTTTCGACCGCGACGATAACCGCCGGTCAATACGGTTACAAGCGCGCTTTGCTCACCGGCTCTCCGGAACTCGGGGCGGGCCGGCTCGTTTATGGACTCGAATACGGTTATTCCAACGGCCCATGGAACAATCCGGAGCAGTTTCACAAGTTGAACGGCGTGCTGCGCTATGCGCAGGGCACGCAAGGCAACGGCTGGAACGTGACTGCAATGGGCTATTCGGCTAACTGGAACTCGACCGACCAGATCCCGTTGCGCGCCGTGCAGTCTGGCCTTATCGATCGTTTCGGCGCCATCGATCCGAGCGACGGCGGGCAGTCCAATCGCTACAGCCTGTCGGGTGAATGGCGGCAGACCGACGGCGCGGTGAGCCGCAACGTGAACGTGTATGCGATCAGGTCGAAGCTCGCGCTGATTTCAAATTTCACCTATTTTCTAGATAACCCGGTGCAGGGCGATCAATTCACGCAATCAGAAAACCGCACGACGCTGGGTGCCACGGCAAGCCAGACGTGGGCGGTCAAGTGGGCCGATCGCGAAGTGTTGAATACCGTCGGCGTTCAAGTGCGCCGCGACCGGCTGTCGCCGGTAGCGCTGTACACTTCGCAGGGCCGGCAGGTCACCGGGGTTACGTCGCAGGACGAGGCCACGATCACCAGCATGGCGCCGTACTTGTCGAACACCATCAAATGGAACGACTGGTTGCGCACGGTCGCCGGACTGCGCTTCGATCATCAACAGTTCGACGTTACCAGCATGCTGCCGGCGAATACGGGCAGCCGGAGCGATTCGCTGCGCTCGCCCAAATTTTCGGTCGTGCTCGGCCCGTGGGCGAAGACCGAGTACTACATGAACTGGGGCCGCGGCTTTCACAGCAATGATGCGCGCGGCGTGAATCAGACCATCGACCCGAAAACCGGCAGTGCGGCGACCCCGGTGACGCCGCTCGCGCGCACCACCGGTTATGAGTTCGGCTTGCGCACGCAATACGTGCCGGCGATGACCGCGACGCTCGCGCTGTGGCAACTGCGCCAGAACTCAGAATTGCTGTTTGTGGGCGATGCAGGCACGACGGAGCCCAGCCGGCCGTCGCTGCGCACTGGCATCGAAGCCCTGGTGCAATACCAGGCGCGACCGTGGCTCGCGTTCGATGCGAGCGCTGGCGTCACCCGCGCGCGCTTTACGGACGTGGCGCCGCCCGGCAACTACGTGCCTAATGCGCCGAACGCGGTGGTGTCGGCCGGCGTTACGGTCGAGAATTTCAATCAGTGGTTTGGCGCCGTGCGCTGGCGCTATTTCGGGCCGCGCTCGCTCAGCGAAGACAACAGCGTGAGCTCGGCGGCAACATCGCTGGTGAACGCGCGCGTCGGCTACGCATTCGACAAACGCCTGCGGTTGCAAATGGACGTGTTCAATCTCTTCAACCGCCAGGACCACGACATCGATTACTTCTATGCATCGCGCCTGCCGGGAGAGGCCGTCGCCGGCGTCAACGACGTTCATTTTCATCCCGTCGAGCCGCGTTCGGTGCGGCTGTCGCTGGTCGCAAACTTCTGAAGCGGCCGCTGCTCGCCAAAAAAACTGCGAAAAAAAGGCGGGGTCGTAACCCCGCCTTTTCGCAAATGACAGAAGGATTACTTCTTGTCAGCAGCTTTCTTGTCGTCTTTTGTGGCTTCTTTTTTCGCGTCTTCTTTCTTCGCGTCTTTTTTCATGTCATCGGCGGCGAACACGGATACGGTGCCCAGCGCGAACATCGCGGCAAAGACGGCTGCGAACAATTTGCTCATGTTGATTTCCTCGTTATGATGATTGATTGAAACTTATGCGGCCGTAATATGGCCATGGTCTATAACGTCCCGGACGAAAGCCGGGTTGACAGGCAGCGTTTCCGGTCGCCCAGATCCCATTACAGAGTTAATAAAATCAGTTACTTGAATTAAAAAAGCAGAGGACGAGACCTCTGCTTTTTTGACCTCGCGCGAGATTACTTGGCCGCGGGGGCTTTTTTCGATTTCTTTTTGGATTTCTTGGCGGGCTTGTCGGATTTCTTGCTTTGCGCTTTTGGGGTGTCGGTCGTGGTGCTGTCGGCCGCTACCGCAGAAAAGGAAACAGCCGCGAATATCGCCGCGATTATCGTCGTCAGAAATTTGTTCATGTCACTTGTCCTTTGAAAAATTATTGATTTAAAGAGACACTTTCGGCATCCCTCTGGCGTTAACGCGTGGCCTGCACGGCGGTTGACAGCACGGTTCATCCAATCCGCGTCGGCGCAGTCAACCGGCAATTTCAGCAGGCGGCGCATCGATTTTCGCGTCGCGCCATTGTCCTGGCGCCAGCCCGTCGATGTTCCATCCGCCGACGCTACGGCGTATGAGGCGCAGGGTCGGATAACCAACCGCTGCCGTCATGCGCCGCACCTGCCGGTTTTTGCCTTCGCGCAACGTGAGTTGCAACCAGCTCGTCGGAATGTGTTTGCGTATGCGAATGGGCGGATCGCGCGGCCATAGCCATCCCGGTTCGTCGATGGTTTCAGCTGTCGCGGGCATGGTCGTAAAATCGCCGAGATCGATGCCGCGTGACAGGCGGCCGAGCGCGTCTTCGGTTAACACGCCTTCGACCTGCGCACAGTAAATTTTCGCGAGCTTATGTTGCGGGTCGCTGATGCGGTGTTGCATTGCGCCGTCGTCGGTCAGGACGACCAGCCCTTCGCTATCGGCGTCGAGCCGGCCTGCTGCGTAGACGTCCGGGATGGCGATGAAGTCCTTCAAGGTCCGCCGCGGCGGCGATGGTCTGAACTGGCACAGCACGCCAAACGGCTTGTTGAACAGCAGTAGTTTGCTCACCCGCCGGAGAATACACAAAAAAGCGCAAAAAAACGCCCGCTCGTGCGAGCGGGCGAGAGTTGGGCGGGGAGCGGGCGCGGCTCAGGCCGCCATCGCGGTGCTGTCCGTCGCAAGATCGCTCGTCAGCCATTCGTACGCGGGCAGGGTCAGGAATTCGACATAATCGCCCGTGCACATCGTATCGAAAAGCCGCGCCGCCTCCTGATATTTTCCTGCGCGCCACGCGTCAGGCCCCAGGTAGGTCTCGATTTTCGGCAGCTCATCGGCGAGCAATTCGCGGAACAGCTCGACCGTGACCTTGCGGCCGTCGGCGAGCACGCCTTTGGGGCTGCGTATCCATTGCCAGATCTGCGAGCGCGAAATTTCCGCAGTCGCTGCGTCTTCCATCAGGTTGTATACGGGGACGCATCCGTTACCGGCCAGCCACGAGCCCAGGTATTGAATCCCGACGCTGATGTTGTTGCGCAGTCCCGCGTCGGTGATCGGCTGCTCCGGCTGGAAATCCAGGAGCTCGCGCGCGGTGACATGCACCTCCGGCAATTGTTTTCCGTACTGGTTGGGTCCCGGCATGTGCTCATCGAAAATCGCTTTCGCGATCGGCACCAGGCCCGGATGCGCGACCCACGTGCCGTCGCAGCCGTCGGTGACTTCACGCAGCTTGTCGGCGCGCACTTTTTCCATTGCCGCTTCGTTGGCGACCGGGTCGTTTTTGATCGGTATTTGCGCGGCCATGCCACCCATCGCGGGCGCGCCACGGAAGTGGCAGGTCTTGACGAGCAGCAGTGCATACGCGCGCATGAATGGCGCAGTCATCGTTACTTGCGAGCGGTCCGCCAAGCAAAAGTCGCGGTTGACGCGGAACTTCTTGATGCACGAGAAAATATAATCCCAGCGCCCGATGTTCAACCCGGCCGAGTGCTCACGCAGTTCCCACAGGATTTCGTCCATCTCGAACGCGGCGACCACCGTTTCGATCAACGCCGTGGCGCGGATCGTGCCGCGCGGTATCGACAGCTCGTCCTGCGCGAAGTTGAAAATATCGTTCCACAGGCGCGCTTCGAGATGCGACTCCATCTTTGGCAGATAGAAGTAGGGGCCGCTGCCGCGTGCGAGCGTTTCCTTCGCGTTGTGAAAAAAGTAGAGCGCGAAGTCGAAAATGCTGCCGCTGACGGGCTCGCCATCGACGAGCACATGTTTTTCCTCGAGATGCCAGCCGCGCGGTCGCGGAATCAGCACTGCGGTTTTTTCATTCAGCTTGTATTGCTTGCCGTTCTGCTCCAGCGTAATCGCGCGGCGAACCGCATCGCGCAGGTTGCGCTGGCCATCGATCATGCTGTGCCATGTGGGGCAGTTGGCATCTTCAAAATCGGCCATGAAAGTCGAGGCGCCGCAGTTGAGCGCGTTGATGACCATCTTGCGGTCCGTGGGGCCCGTGATCTCGACGCGGCGATCGAGCAGGTCCGCCGGCTGCGTCGCAACGGTCCAGGTTGACTCGCGGATGGTGCGCGTCTCGGCTAGAAAATCGGGCAGCCGTCCGGCGTCGAATTCGCGCTGCCGGACCGCGCGTTTTTCGAGCAGCTCGCGGCGCCGGCCTTCGAATTTCCGGTGCAGCTTGGCAACGAAGGTAAGGGCTTGGGACGTGAGGACGTCTGCGTGCTCGGCGGCAATGTTTGCGCGGAGCGTTATACCGGCGGGTAAGGCGATCGAGGTGGCCATGCGCAAGCTCCTGTTCTGCCGCTGAAATTCTGCGGCGCATCAAGTTGACTTCAAGACTTTCGACGCCTGCCAAAGGAGAAAATTCCGTTGTAATACGTACAATTAGCGAATGGCGACGAAAACATCTTCTGCCAGTATAACGAGCGGCATATTGCAATGCAATATAAGTGAAAAAAGGTCTGTGAAAGGTCTTGGAAAGCGGCCGCCCGCCCTTTCTTTTCCGGACAAAAAAACGCCCGCGTTAGCGGGCGTTTCGAATAGAAGCGGGTTGTGGGTGTGGGCGGGCTATTTCGTGCCCCACGGCTTAATGGCTTCTTTGAGCTTGTTATAGCCATCGAGGTAGCGCGGGCGCTTGCCGCTGTAAACCTTGTCGAATGTTGCAAGCTGGTCATCCAGCCATTTCGCCAGTTCTTTGTTGTCCGGATTTGCTGCTTTGTACGCTTCATTGATGAGCACGAAATGAATGCGCGGATCGTACGGCTGCTTTTCTCCGCCGACGGTTTCGTCGCCGTCGAGCAATCGCAACAGCATCGCGTCGGCAGAACCCAGCGTTTGTTCGTAAATCGGCTCGCCCTGCACGCGGTACATGACGCTCGTCATGTCCTTGCCGTTGGTCATGGTGAAGCCCATATCGGTCCACAGTTTCTTCATGTCGACCTTGGCGCCGGACTTGTCGAGTACCGATTTGGCCCCAGGCGCGCAATACGTCGGGCGCGTCGGCCATCAAGTCGGTGAGGCGGTCGCCATCGAGATCCGTCGCATAGACGATGCATTTGCGCTGGTTGATCATGTCGTGCAGCAGCAGGCCGAAATTAGTGTCGGAAATGTGCTCGTAAACGTCGCCGCCCCAGTTTTCCATCCCGGCCTTGAAGTCCTTCGGCAGCAGCGCGACGATGGCGTCGACGTTGGTCTTGTGTTCTTCGTACGCATCCACCGAGTACTGGCGCTTCAGCTTGAACTTGGTTCCCTGGAGCAGCCAGCGAACAATGCCGGCGTTGACGGCGTCTTCTTTGGCCTGAGTCGGTTTGGTGGCGACGCGGCCGATCTGGCCGGTCTCGTGCACCATCTTAAGAAACAGGCGCGCGGCATAGGCCATGCGCACGCCGGGCGTATTCATCTCGGAGTGGATATTGCCGGTGGCTTTGTCGACGACGAATTTCTTGTTGTCCTGCGAATACGGCAGACCCGGCATGAAACGAATGCTGGTAATGCCGCCATAAGGCCGCACGTTGCAGTAAACGCCGGCGGCGGTGCGCAGCGGCGCGTTGGCCGATTTGCCCGCGACGACGACTTTTTTGCCGTTGTCGTTGACCATGAAGTCGCCGGCAGTCGACCATTTCAGGCAGATGTTGTCCATCTTGCCGAACCACTCGAGCGAAACGAGTTTGGTATCGTGGCGGAACTGCGCCATCATCGGCACGCCCAGGAACGGCAAACCGAGAACGTCGAGCGCCATCAGGGTGCCGTTGAGCGCAAACATGTCGGTAAACGCATGCGCGACCGGCTTGACGTTGCCGGATTGGATTGCCGCCTTCCCAGATGATCGCGTCGGAGATACCCCGCGGCTGCACCTTGGAGCGTTTGAATGTCTGGTCCAGCAGCTTGAATAAATCGCCGGTTTGTTCTTCCTGGGCAATTTTCAGCAGGTCGAGTTTTTCAGCCATGATTCGTCAATCTCCGTTCGGATGTGGTGGTTCAAAATGATCGGCGTGCGCGTGCGATCTGTGGGGGAGGGCGCGAAGGCGCTTTCGGCGAATGCAGGCAGGCGCGTAAACTTTACCCACGACCTTCGCATGTCGTTGCGTGGCGCAATTATCGCATTTATTCGGCGCGGCATAAATGACAATCCGTGCGGGCTTCCGGTCCATGAGCGCCATGCTGCCGAGCGGAAAAGCGCAGGCGAAAAAAAGCCCGTCCAGCGTAAGCCGGACGGGCTCTTATTTAAATATTCTGGGTTTTGCTGTCTTTAGACCGCCTGGATGTTGGACGCCTGCTTGCCTTTCGGGCCCTGGGTCACTTCGAAAGAAACTTTTTGACCTTCTTTGAGGGTCTTGAATCCGCCCATCTGAATCGCCGAGAAGTGCGCGAACAGATCTTCACTGCCGTCGTCCGGTGTAATGAAGCCGTAGCCCTTAGCGTCATTGAACCATTTCACAGTACCTGTTGCCATATTGCTGTTCCTTATCACTTAAAAAATTACCGGAAAATGCTTCCGGAGACTGTTTGAGTTTCAAGGACGCACACGGCAAAACGACCGGACCGGTACTGCGATCGAGCTTGAAGCCAAACACCTTTCGGCTTTCTAGGCTATTTGCGGGGGGAAGTCAAGTATTTGTATATCAGGGGTCATTTTAGCACTTGAAAATTCTAGGATTATGGTCAAAATAACAGTTGATTGCAGTCGCATGAATGGTGGTGTTCAGAATGGCGATACGGCATCGCGAAGGCTCGGTTCTGGAGGCGAAAAAGGCCAAGGTCAAGTCGCCTCCGATGTTCAAGGTTTTGCTTTTGAATGACGATTACACGCCCATGGATTTTGTCGTCATAGTGCTGCAAAAATTTTTTTCCCTCAGCCGCGAAAAGGCCACTCAAATCATGCTCAAGGTTCATCGGGATGGTACTGGTGTATGCGGAGTTTATCCGCGTGACGTAGCGGCGACCAAAGTCGAACAGGTCAGCGCGTACGCACGGCAGCATCAACACCCCCTCTGCTGCGTGATGGAGGAAAACTGATGATCGCCCAGGAACTCGAAGTCAGCCTGCACATGGCGTTCATGGAGGCGCGTCAGAAGCGGCATGAATTCATCACCGTCGAGCACCTGCTGCTCGCGCTGCTCGACAATCCGTCGGCATCCGAAGTGCTCAAAGCCTGCGCGGCGGAAATCGACGACTTGCGCAAGCTGCTCTCGGAGTTCGTCACCGAGCACACGCCGATATTCGACGACCGAAGACACCGACACGCAGCCCACGCTCGGCTTCCAGCGCGTGATCCAGCGCGCGATTCTGCACGTGCAATCGTCCGGCAAGAAGGAAGTCACCGGCGCCAACGTGCTGGTCGCGATTTTCGGTGAGAAAGATTCGCACGCCGTTTATTTCCTGCATCAAAAAGGCGTGACGCGGCTGGACGTCGTGAATTTCATTTCGCACGGCATCAGCAAAGTGCCGCAGGCCGCGCCCGGCAAGAGCGATGGCGAAGCGGAGTCCGAGCAGGAGCAAACGCCGGGCGGTGCGCTCGAGACCTACACGCTCAATCTGAATTCGCTCGCAGCTCGCGGGAAAAATCGATCCGCTGATCGGGCGCGAGCGCGAACTCGAGCGCGTCGTGCAAACGTTGTGCCGGCGGCGCAAGAACAATCCGCTGCTGGTGGGCGAGGCGGGTGTGGGCAAGACCGCGATCGCCGAAGGTCTGGCGCGGCGCATCGTCGAAGGCGACGTGCCGGAGATCCTCGCCAAGTGCACCGTCTATGCGCTCGACATGGGCGCGCTGCTCGCCGGCACCAAGTACCGCGGCGATTTCGAGCAGCGGCTAAAAGCCGTGTTGAAGCAGCTGTTCGACAACACGAACGCGATACTCTTCATCGACGAGATTCATACGCTGATCGGCGCCGGCGCCGCGTCCGGCGGCACGCTCGATGCATCGAATCTGCTGAAGCCCGCGCTGTCGACCGGCCAGTTGAAGTGCATCGGCGCGACCACGTATCAGGAATACCGCGGAATTTTCGAGAAAGATCACGCGCTGTCGCGGCGTTTTCAGAAAGTCGACGTGGTCGAGCCGAGCATCTCGGAAACGGTGTCCATATTACGCGGCCTGAAGACGCGCTTCGAGGAGCATCACGGCATCAAGTACGCATCGTCGGCGCTGACGTCGGCTGCCGAATTGGCGGCACGCTATATCAACGACCGTCACCTGCCCGACAAAGCGATCGACGTGATCGACGAGGCCGGCGCGGCGCAACGCATACTGCCGAAATCGAAGCAGAAGAAAGTCATCACCAAGCACGAGATCGAAGAGATCGTCGCCAAGATCGCGCGCGTGCCCGCGCAAAGCGTCAACTCCGACGACCGTTCGCAATTGAAGAACCTCGACCGCAACCTGAAGGCGGTCGTGTTCGGCCAGGACAAAGCGATCGATGCGCTGTCCGCCGCGATCAAGATGTCGCGCAGCGGTTTGGGCAATCCGCAGAAACCGACCGGTTCGTTCCTGTTTTCCGGCCCGACCGGCGTCGGCAAGACCGAGGTCGCGCGCCAGCTCGCCTACATCATGGGCGTCGAACTGATCCGCTTCGACATGTCGGAATACATGGAGCGCCACGCGGTTTCGCGCTTGATCGGCGCGCCGCCGGGCTATGTCGGGTTCGACCAGGGCGGTCTGCTGACCGAGGCGGTGACCAAGCATCCGTATTCCGTGCTGCTGCTCGACGAGATCGAGAAAGCGCATCCGGACGTCTACAACATTCTGCTGCAGGTGATGGATCACGGCACGCTGACCGACAACAACGGGCGCAAAGCGGATTTCCGCAACGTCATGATCATCATGACGACCAACGCGGGCGCGGCTGAGCTCTCGAAAACCTCGATGGGATTCACGGCATCCACGCAGGCCGGCGATGAGATGGCGGAAATCAAGCGCATGTTCACGCCCGAGTTCCGCAACCGCCTGGACGCCATCATTTCGTTCGCGGCGCTCGATCGCGAAATCATCATGCGCGTGGTCGACAAGTTCCTGATGCAGCTCGAAGAGCAGTTGCAGGAGAAAAAAGTCGAGGCGACGTTCACTCCCGCGTTGAAGGATCATCTCGCGAAGAAGGGCTTCGACCCGCAGATGGGCGCGCGGCCGATGGCGCGGCTCATCCAGGACACCATACGCACGGCGCTGGCCGACGAATTGCTTGTTCGGCAAGCTCGCGAGCGGCGGCAAAGTCACCGTCGACATCGACGCGAACGACAAAATCCACCTGGTGTTCGACGAGGAAGTCGCAAGCGTCGTCTAGCTTGCGAGCGAGGCGGCCCGGATTGGCTCGGGCACGCGGCGCGCGCGGTGAATAAGAACTCGGCGAGCCGCGCGCAGCAACCGCGCGTTCGTATTGAAGCAGTCAGTTGCGTAGCCGCAGGGAGGAATCGCATGAAATCCACTTTTGCTTGGAGCCGCGGCCGCTTTGATGCTGGCAGTCGCTGCGGCATGGGCGCCCGCAACATACGCGCAGGACGCAAATACAGTGCGCGGCATGGCCGCGACCTGCGCGAACTGCCATGGCACCGACGGCCGCAGCGCTGGCGTGGTACCCGGGCTCGCGGGCGTCGATAAAGGTCACATCGTCGCGCAGATGCAGGATTTCAAGTCCGGCAAGCGCCCGTCGACGATCATGCAGCAGCTCGCGAAGGGTTTCAGCGATGCCCAGATCGAGCAGATCGCTGCATATTTCGCGGCGCAGAAAAAATAGGAGCCGGCGATGAATCTCAAGCGACGTCGAATTCGTCAAGCAACTCGCCGCCGGCGCGGCAGGTGACCGCCATCGCGGGCTGCGCGGAAACCTCCAGCACACCCGCGGCAGGCCGGGTCGTCGTGATCGGCGCGGGGTACGCGGGGGCGACTGCCGCAAAATATGTACGGATGTGGGCGCCCGATATCGACGTCACGCTCGTCGAGCGCGACAGCGAATTCATATCGTGCCCGCTTGAGCAATCTCGTGCTCGGCGGCAGCAAGAAGATATCCGAGCTGACGGTCGGCTACGGCGGGCTCACGAAATACGGTGTCAAGCGCGTGCGCGATGACGCGGTGGCGGTGGACCCGGTCAAACGCGAAGTGCGGCTCGCGTCCGGCGCAACCTTGGGCTACGACCGGCTGATCGTCGCTCCCGGCGTCGACATGCAATACGACACGCTGCCCGGCCTTGCCAGCGCGGATGCGCAAAGCAAAGTGCTGCATGCGTGGAAAGCGGGCCCGCAGACCGTTGCCTTGCGCCGGCAGTTGGAAGCGATGCGCGACGGCGGCGTGTTCGCGGTGCATATTCCGAAAGCGCCCTATCGGTGCCCGCCCGGTCCCTACGAGCGCGCGTGCCAGGTGGCGCATTACTTCAAGACCGCGAAGCCAAAGTCGAAGGTGCTGATACTCGACGCCAACGAAGACGTGGTCTCGAAAAAAGGCCTCTTCATGGCGGCGTGGAACGGGCCGTACAAGGGCATCGTCGAGTACCGGCCGAACAGCGAGCTCGAGGACGTCGACGTGGCGACACTGACCGCGAAACTGCAGTTCGGCGGCGTCAAGGCCGACGTGCTGAACGTCGTGCCGCCGCAGCGCGCCGGCCAGATCGCGCTGACGACCGGGCTCATCACCGCGAACAACCGCTGGTGCGGCGTGAACTGGCAGACGATGGAATCGGTCAAGGTGCCGGGCGTGCACGTGCTGGGCGACGCCACGCTGTCCGCGCAATTGATGCCCAAGTCGGGTCACATGGCGAACCAGCACGCCAAGGTCTGCGCCGCGGCGGTCATCGCGATGATCAAGAACCAGCCGCTCAATCCCGCAGCCGATGATGGTCAACACCTGCTACAGCTTTATCGACGACCGCAACGTGGTGCATGTCGCATCGGTCCACACGTACGAGCGCAACGGACAAGACGATGCTGCCCGTCAAGGGCGCCGGCGGACTCTCCGACAAGGCGAACGAGCTCGAGGGCACGTATGCGCTGTCATGGGCGCAGAACATCTGGGCCGACATGCTCGCGTGATCGCCCGCGCGCGTGCGTGTGTACGATGACGGCGCGGCAGTTGGGTTGCTTAATCGGAATGTGAATGTCGCGGCGGCACGCGCCACCACGTGGCCGCCACTAACAGCGCAAAAAGTACATAAGCGCTGGTGAACACCCAATCCGGAAAACTGTAATACAAGAGCCGGCGCAGCCACCGCGCGACGAAGCCGGTTTCCGTTGCCGCGCCGCGCAACGCGTCTTCCCACAGCGTGAGCGGGCATGCCATGCCCAGCAGGGCTTCGAGCGCGACGAAAGAGATCGCCGCCAGATGCGCGACGCGCAGCTTGAAATTGCGCACCCAGCGCCACCCGCGCGCCGCGCCGATCCAGATCATCGGCAGGCCGGCGACGACAAACAGCACAAATGCAAAGTGGATTACCAGTATGAGATCAGCGTATGCCCGCATGGCAGGAGACTCTCATCGCGCATGGATCTCGATGAGCATACAGCGCAACTGGCGACGGATGGAATCTTGATCCGCCACCGGTTGCCGCGAGAAGCCTAACGCGCGCGCAGTTTCCAACTCGGAAACCCGGCTATCCGGCGATCATTGCGTTTTCGGGTTCCGTCACCGGTGTATCGCACCGCGGGGTATAGCCCAGCATCGACGTAATCAGCGTGCGCAGTTTGTCCGCCATAACCGGCTTGAGCAGAAATTCCAGATTCGCCGCGCGCGCGACTTTGTCGAGGTCCGGCGTGATGCTGCCCGTAACCAGGATGCCGGGAATTTCAGGGTCCAGCTCACGCCGAATACGCTGGGCGACTTCGATGCCGCTTTCATCGGTGCCAAGACGGTGGTCCACGATGAGGAGGGCCGGCATTTTGCCGGCGGCATGCACGGCGTCGATCACATCGTCACCATGGGTAGAACCGATCACCTCGGCGCCCCAGCCGCCAAGCAGCGCCAGCATACCGTCGACGATGGCACTTTCATCGTCGATAACTACTATCAGCTTGCCGGTCAGGTCGGCGTGCGTGTGCGGGGGCGATGCCGCAGCGCCATCGTGGCGTGCAACTGACGAAGCAAGCGGGATTTCAAAACCGAAAGTCGAACCTTTGCCCGGTTCGGAAGACAGCGTAATTTTGTAGCCGAGCAGGGCGCACAGCCGCTGCACGATCGACAGTCCCAGCCCCAACCCCTTCCTGCTCGTGCGGCCCGGGTTACCGAGCTGGAAGAACTCTTCGAAAATCCGCTGCTGATCGCTGGCATGAATTCCGATGCCCGTGTCGCGAACCGTTATTCGCACGATATCGTCGATGGCCGTCGCATCGACCGTAACGGCGCCCGCAGCCGTGTAACGAATGGCGTTGCTGATCAGGTTGCGCATTATCCGCTCGAGCAGCAAGGCATCGCTGGTCACGCTGAACCATCTGCTGGCAATAATGAGCCGCACGCCCTTGGCGTCGGCTTCCGTTGCGAATTCCCTGCGCAACCGGTCGAATATGTCCGCAAGGGGCAAATCGACGATAGCCGGCTTAATTACGCCGGAATCGAGCTTTGACATGTCGAGCAATTCATTAAAGAGCGCTTCGAGCGCCTCCACGGAGTCGTTGATGCTTGAAACCAATTTGGCGCCTTCCGTGTCGTGCACTTTGCCGGCCAGCGCCGCAGCGAAGAGCCCCACGGCGTGAAGCGGCTGGCGCAAATCGTGACTCGCAGCGGCAAAAAACTGGGTCTTGGAACGATTGGCCTGCTCCGCCGCAACGCGCGCGCGCTCGAGATCTTCGTTCTGCACGGCAAGCCGGTCGGCGAGCGTCTGCTTTTCGAAGCGGTTGCGCAGCGATTCGGTCAGCATGCGGTTGTAGTCGCGCGCGAATGAAATCATCCCGAGCAGGATCGCAGTCGCGATGATGCTGAGAACAAAGTGGGGTACGTCCGCTTCGTAGGCATTGCGCACGATAAATGGCGTCAGAGTCGGCAGGACAAACAAATAGAATGACGGCAAGTGCGATGCCAGCATCGGCACGGCCGCTGCGATCATGCCAAAGACAAGTATCGTCAACACCGCCTGATACAAATGATGGCCGGAGATGAAAAAGATCAAAGCGGTGACGCCCCACAGTGCGCCGGAGATGCCCGCGCCCACGGCCCAGACTACTGCGGCGCGATGCACGTTTTCAATCTTGAATCCCGTCGCCCGGCACTTCAGATAAAGCACGAGGCGCCAGCTCTGAAAGAGAGTGACGCAAGCAAGCCATCCCAGGATGACGCTGGCGGGCCGCTCGCCGATCAGAAGGGCGGACAGCATCAAGGCCCCCGCCATATTGCCTGAGATCGAGGTTGGCAAAACGCGATACAACGTGCTGATTTGCTCGGCGTAGATCAGCGCCTGCAACGACGTGTTCGACAGCGGTTTCGCTGGTCGTTTCCTGCGACGCAATTTCATGCGGGCCCTTTCGCGTGCCGTGGTTGCGGCAGCCGTGGTTCAGGCAGATCAGATCTGGCGCAGCTGCAATCTCAGTTTGCCGACCGCAATGACAGCCTGCGTTCGGTTCGTCACGTTCAGCGCTTTCAGGATCGCGGTCACATGTATCTTGACCGTCCCTTCCGCGACGTCGAGTTCGCGGCAGATCAGCTTGTTCGGTTTGCCCTGCACCAGCAGCGCAAGGACGTCCGCCTGCCGCGCCGTGAGCCCGATCTCGCGCGGGGTCAGCATCTTGCCGCCGTCGCTTGCTTCGACAGCGAGGCGCAGCGCCGGCTCAGGCGTGCCCTGATGCTGCCGCAGCACTTCGGTTGGCAGGTAGACGCCGCCCGAGAGGACGAGACGCAGAGCGTTCAGCAGCAGATGCGAAGAGGTCGTTTTGGGAATGAACCCCATCGCGCCGGCTTCAATCGCGCGCATCACCGTCGCCGGGTGTTCCGTTGCGGAAAGCACGACCGTGGGGACTGCCGGGTAATGCCGGCGCAACTCCGTCAGCGCGTCGATGCCATCGGCATCCGGCAATCCGAGGTCGAGCAGTATCAGATCGAGATTCGGATTATCCGAAGCCGCTGCGAGGCCCTCGGCGAAATTCTGCGCTTCGATGAGTGCGATGTCGGCATCGAGCACCGCGAGGACATGCCGCAGCGCTTCACGGATCAACGGGTGGTCATCGACAATCAGGATTTTCATCGGCGCTCCCCGTTCCGCCCATTTTTATGGATCGCCGCCTTCTGACGGCTTTGATCGTCGCCCAGTCTATTACAAATTGCCGGCTCTTCATACCGGCACGCTTGCATTTGTCATGGTCGCATATAGCCCGTTCGGATTACCCCGGCTGCCGTATTTAAACGCCCGCGACCGGCTCGCATACTTTGGCGCATGGAGTGGATTGAATGCTCCATACGCGATGCCGGCGCGCAGCCACCGGCGCACGAATCAAGGAGATGACGATGAGCTCAACATATAAACAGCCGACTGTTTCGAACGAATTTGCGGACGCGCCGCCACGGGAACACGAACACCGCGCTCCAGACCGCACTACTGCATGGGCGGCGGTTTTTGTATTGGCCGCAGTTGCCCTGTCAGGGTGGTTGGTTTACTCGACGGGCGTGCCTCATGTATCCGCCGCAGCCAGCGACGAGTCGGCGATGCCGCAGGTGCCGTATTTTCCTTCGCAGTACATCAACCAGGCGAGTGAGCCATCGGCGGTGCCGCCGACTTTTTAAGCTATCGGTTGCCGGCAGCAAAACTTCTTTTCCGAAACAGGTGTCATCATGCAAACCTCGAACCGGCTTCGCCGGCTGCTGCGAGAACTCGAGTCGGAACCGCTGCGCACCTGGGCAGTGCTGGCCAAATGCGGCGGGGGACTTGCGGTCATTGTCCTCGTTGCCCTGATAGGCGCCGGCTCAGCCGACGATCGCGAGACTATTGCGCGGGCAAAAGAAGCAGCGCCGCCCGCGGTGCAGCCGGCGCAGGCGCATCGGCAGCAGGTATTTAACGAGCGCCGCCAGCGCTTTAACGGCGGCAACGCGCCGCGCAACGTAGCGGGGCCGTCAACCCACCCCGCGAACCCGCTGGCGCTCACGCCGCATTAGGCTCTGAGGCGGACGGTGAATTTTGGCATAATGGCACGGGTTATTTGTACCCATGTCCTGGCCGGGCATCCCCCGGCCCCGAGGAGGGACTGTGTCAGGTCGTGTCGTCTCACTGGTCATTGCCGGGCTGATCGCGCTTGCCGTGTTCGCGGCGCCCGCGCGCGCCGCGGATTTGCGGATCGCGCTGAGTTCCGAGCCGAATTCGCTGGATCCGCATTTTCATGCGCTCGCGCCGAACAACAACCTTAATGCGCATATCTTTGAAGCGCTCACGCGCTTCGATTCCGATTCGCGGCTCGTGCCCGCGCTGGCTGAATCCTGGCGCCTGGTCGACGAAACGACGTGGGAGTTCAAGCTGAGGAAGGGCGTCAAGTTTCACGACGGCAGCGAATTGACGGCGGAAGACGTCGCCTGGTCGCTCGACCGGCCGGCGACGATCAAAAATTCACCGGGCCCGTACACGCTTTATACGCGGCAGATCACGAGCAAGGAAATCGTCGATCCGCTGACGATACGCGCTGAAAACCGCTGCGCCTTATCCGTTGATGCTGAACGACCTGAGCGCGATCTTCATAGTCTCGAAAAAAAATACACAGGGCGTTAGCAGCGACGAGTTCGCGCAGGGCAAAGGCGTCGTCGGCACCGGACCGTTCCGGTTTGTCTCCTTCAAGCGCGGCGACCGAGTCGAACTCGCTGCGCAACGACAATTACTGGGGTGAAAAGCCCGCGTGGGACAAGGTCACGATGCGGTTCATCACGTCCGACCCTTCGCGCCTCTCAGCGCTGCTGGCGGGGGACGTCGACGCGATCGACAACGTGCCGACGGCGGACTACGCCAAAGCGAAGGCGAATCCGAACATTCAGGTCTTCTCGAAAGTCTCTCATCGCGTTATTTATTTCAATATCGACCAGGGGCGTGACACTACGCCATTCGTTACCGACAAGTCGGGCAAGCCGCTGCCTAAAAATCCATTCAAGGATCTGCGCGTCCGCCAGGCATTCAGCAAGGCGATCAACCGACAGGCGATCGCGGAACGGGTGATGGAAGGGCTTGGGCGTGCCGACGGCGAATCTGGTGCCCGAGTCCCATGTTCGGATTTAATCCGACCCTGAAGGTGGAGGCTGTACGATCCGGATGGCGCGAAGAAATTATTGGCCGACGCGGGATATCCCGATGGCTTCGCACTCACCATTCACGGTCCCAACAATCGCTACATCAACGACGATCAGATTCTGCAGGCCGTTGCGCAGATGCTGTCGCGTATAGGAATACAAACACGGGTCGATGCGATGCCGCTCAGCGTTTATTTTTCGCGCGCAGGCAAGCGGGAATTCACGATGGCGCTCGTAGGATGGGGACCGCAGACAGGCGAGGTGTCTTCACCGCTGCGATCGATCCTTGCCACAATTAATCCGGACAAGGGAATGGGAACGGTGAACTACAGCCTTTATTCGAGCGCGAAAATGGATGCGCTGCTCGAAGAAGGCCTGCGCACGGTCGATGACAAAAAGCGCGAAAAACTATTGCAGGATGCGGCGGCGGTCGCGGTGAACGACGTGGGTTTGATACCGCTTCATTTTCAAGTCGTGACGTGGGCGGCGCGCAAGGGCATCACCTACGTTCCCAGAATCGACGAGCGGACGCTGGCGCAGCAGTTTCGTTGAGATAAACCGCCCGGCGCGGCGCGCTTTAAAGGCGCTTGAGCGTTTCCTTAATATTTAGTTTGCCGCTGCCGGTCAGGTCTTTCAGCCGCATGTCCTGCTGCTTGTGCGGACGCGCGTCGTCCGCCTGCTGATGCCGGTTGTACCTGAGCGGCTGCGACGTTTGCGCGCCTTGCATGATCCTGTCCTTGATCTCATCAGCCGTAAGCGTGGGCCGGCCGGCATCCCGTATATATTGGTACATCAACGCGACAAGGCCGGCGACGTGCGGAGCCGATGCGCTGGTGCCGTTCATCCGTGTTGGCTGCGCCCGGCTGGACGAAGCGCAGAGCGTTCCACGTCCCGGCGGATCGCTTTCAGCAGGTGCGCAAACTTCCGGCTTTTTCGCGGACGGTACTATGGTTTGCCCCGATCGCTCGAGTTGGACCGCACGCCGAGTACCGGCATATTTCGTGCGTTGCCGCGTTATACCCGCCTACCGCTATCGTATGCACGCCTGTCGCAAGTCCGCCGAGCGTGCAGGAGGGGTCGGCTTCGACGGCGAGAAAATGCGACTGCTGCCGGCGCGCGCTGCCGCGCCCGCCGGTGGCATCGCGCTCGATCCACGCATGAAATTCGGCGCGCTTGGTTCCTGTATTCGTGAGATCGATTTTCCAGATGCCCGAAGGCGCCGGCGCTGAAGGCGGCAGCGGTATGCCGACTTGCGTGCCTGGGCCAGCGTTGATCGCAGCGGCGTATTCAACGGTCGACGACAATATGATGACGATCCGATGATCGTTATTTCCCAGCGACGGCGTGTGATCGATCGTGCCGATGACCTTCTGATCGGAGGGTCGCCTGATGTCATAACGGGCGTGGAGCGCCACCGGCCCGAGTGTTGCGGTACCGTCCGGCGGCGTAAGGTTCAGCTCTAAAGTCGTGTTGCCGTTGTACCAGATTTCCAGGTAGTTCGAAGTGGGATCCTCGAGGCCGGATTACCCATTGCAGCGTCGTAGACTTCTTGCCCGGCCGGATAGTGCCTGTGCGTGACAATCCGCTTCGAAGCCGTTGCCGGCGGCGACCACGATCGAGCGATCGCTCAAGGCGAGTAGCTCGTCCATCCCGGACTCCAGTTCAGTCGTGCCATCGTGAGGACCGGTGTAGCCGCCATAGCTGATGTTAACTACCGCCGGCAAGTTTAACTGACGGGCGCGCGCAAACACGTACATAACTCCGTCGAGGATATTGTCGTATAGCACAGCGCCGCCGCCCGCGATTGCTGCCTGCGGCAATTGCACGAATACGATGTCGGCTGCGTTGGCAATGCCCGGACGACCCATGAGCGAACGGCCATTGCCGGCCGCGATGCTCATGACGTGTGTGCCGTGCGATGCGAGGTCCGTTGTCGGGAAGTCGAGAATATCGTGCACTTTATCGGCATCGACCACGCCTTCGTTGCTGACGCAGCCCGGCATTGCAAGCGCGCGATCAATGTCTGCTTTCTGCAACTCAAGGCCGAAGCCGAAATCGGCGGGCTGCACCCAACCCGCAGCGGCCGATTTGGCAGTAGGAGTACCTTCCTGGTCCCACAAGAAGCGAATTCGCGATCGCAATCCCTTGGCATTGCCTGTAGCCGGAACCAGAAAATCCTGATGGGCAAGCGCGCAGCCGTCGTCGATGATGCCGACGATTACGCCTTTGCCGTTGAGCGATGTTCCGCGGTGGGTTCGGTCCGCCGGCAGGGCAATATCGCTGGTTGATACCTCAAGGCACGGCTGCAAAGGCGCGGCGAGCGTCAATCTTTTTACGTAGCCGCTCTTGAGTGCGTCCACGATCTTCGCGCGCAGCGCCTTGATGTCCCCCTCGAATATCTCGGCGCCCAGCTCCAGTCGCGCGGTCACGTGGTTGAACTTGGTGTTGCGTTCTGCCTCGTCGTAGTACGCCTCGGGAATCTTCAACCCCAGGCCGGCCGGCGGTCGCACGAGCTTGCCGTCTTTCCTCGCCAGTTCAATGAGCAGCGGCAACTGGAAGACCTTCTTCTCTACACCGGGCTCGAGATTGGTAATGCCGGTGCGCCGATAGAGCTCGGCGAGGTCCCTGCTCGCGATAACGGAAATTATCCGGCGCAGCAATGGGTCCAGCGAGATCTTGTCGTTTCCCAGTGTCTGGCCCCAATACGTGTCAGCGGCAAGTTCCAAGCCGCCCGTCGAATCTTCAGCTGCCATGGTGATTCCCTTTCGCGTCCGTTACGTCGTCAATGCCAATGGGGCCGAGAGCCAACTAGCTCCATTCGCCCTTGGCTTTGCCCCATAACCACTTCACGGCCGAATTGTTGAGTTTTGCGCGGTCCTTCAGATGCTTCGCGAGTGCATCGCCGAGCGTTCCCCCGCGACCATGTCTTCGGGATAATGCAACCCCGCGATGACGCGGTTCTCGGAGATGCGATCGGCGAGCCTGGTCAGTTGCACATCCTTTTCGCTGCCCGCGGTCGCGCCGATGAGATCCTTCAGCATCGCCGCGACGAGATACCCCTGGGCACCGTGGCCCCCCGGATATGAGCCGTGGCCAGGCGTGAGCAATACGGGCTGGATGAGCGGCGTGCGATCGGCCGGCCGCCGCACCCGGAAATGGTGCTTGAACTGCATTGAGATGACGGTGGAAAGCCGGAACGCCGTCGCCATTAATTCGAACGTGAAGCGGTGCCGGCCGGGCTGTAGGTTGAGCACCATCGCAAAGAAAGAATACGGCACCGCAACCTGCGTCAGAATTTCATTCATCCGGTCGGATCGCAGTGCGGCCTTGTTGAACACCAGCTTCAGCTCTGCCGTAAGCGTCGCCACCGAGGTTTCGTACTGGGGCTTCGGTAAAACGCAGGAGGTCCCGCCAGGGAATTTGACGGTGGCTTTGCTCGCATTGCTGCCATTGAACACGACTCCCGAGAGGAGCTCGAATTGGTATTGATGGCCGCGCACATCCTTGGACCATCGATCGAAAGCATGAGCCCGCGGTAGCGGAGTAAGCGTGGTGTCGGGATTACCTGCGCCACTGTAGCCCAGCGTGAGGCCGCCTTGGGTCGCCCACAGCGCCTGTGCGAGCAGCGCACTGGTGCGTCGGCCTGAGTACGCGCCGATTCCTGATACCCCAGCGGAGCCATCGCTGCCGTCGCTGCCATCACTGCCGTCGCTGCCATCGCTGCCATCGCTGCCGTCACTGCCGTCGCTGCCATCATTCTTAAAATTGGATGGTTGGATCATTGTGTCCTCACTGTGGTGGGCTTGGTGGTTGATCGTCTGATATGCGGGGGTCGAGTGCAATACGTCTAAAGGCTTGCGAGATACTAACTCGGTATACCCGCTGTCGTTAACGCCGAGCAGAATTGATCGATATGCGCGCTCGTGTTGCCGGGATAACGATTGCGAAATCCGCTCACGGTCAATGCGGGTTCGATTGCCAACAAATCGGCCGCCTGCCAGCCGCGCCTCGTCGAGCCGTCCAGAAAGCCCGAGCGAGATCGTCAGTATGCGGTGCGTTGAGGCGAACATCCGGTTTTGCCGCAGCGAGCGCCGGCAATACTCAATGGCTTTGTCGTACTGGCCGGCCACGGCATAAGCGGTCCCGGCGATAGAGGTGAAGATGTACATGTGCGGGTCAAACGGCGAAAGCTCGATCGCCCGGTGCGAGCGCTTGACTGCTTCGGTGCCTTGGCCCAGCCATGCGTGCGCCGAGGTGCTCCAGACCCAGGCAGACGCCGCGCTGGGATTGACCACGAGCGCCTTATCGAAATAGGAGATGCCCATTTCCAAGTCTTTGTTCAGATATCCGGCGACGAGTCCGGATACGGAAAGTGCCCAAGAATCGCTGGAGTCTTTTTCAAGTGCTGAATCCGCAAATCGCCTAGCGTCGATTGCATCGCGCGCGGTGTCAGGCGACCATCCCTGGCCAACGCGCAGCACATACAAGCGCGCGAGCCACGCGTAGGGACGCGACGAAAGACGGATCGGATTGAATGGCCGCCTCGAGCATGACCTTTGCCCGCTCCAGGTCTTCCCGGGAACCATGGTGGAGCAGATCAATCGCCTGCAGCATGCGTTCGTAGGCCGTCAAGTTATCGGGATGGTGCGAACGTGCGCGCTTGAGTTCGAGCTCGCGGACGAACGGCACGATGCGCTTGGCGATCGACAGCGACAATTCGTCCTGCAGCTCGAAAATATTGGCGATCGAGCCATCGAACCGGTCGGCCCAAACGACGCGTCCGCCTTCCGCTTCCACCAATTCGGCCGTAAGCCGCAGGCGCGCTCCCGAAAACTGCATCTTGCCGGTCAGCAGGTATCGAACGCCGAGCACTTCGGCCACATTGCCCGGTTCATAGGCGCGGTCGCGAAACGGCGTGGTCGACAGTCGCGAAATGACCGCGAGTTCCGCAACGCGCGACAAATGGCCGATCACATCGTCGGCGATCACGTCGCCGAGGATATCGTGCTGCGTATCGCCGGATAGATTGCGAAACGGGCAGCACTGCGATCGAGGGCCGGTCACCCATGCGCGCCCTCGGCGCGACCGCGCGGCGCGCCGAACGGCCGGGCGGCCATGCGCGGAATGCCCTCACCGGCTGCTGCACATTTTTGAGGCGCCGTTCGCCGAGATCTTCGATGTCGGCATCCAGCGCCGGGCGTGAGCTGATCGCGCACATCCGTGGATACGACGATCTCGCCCGGTCCCGGCTAACGCAGTAAGCCGCGCTGCGAGATTTACGTCGTGACCATACACGTCGCGCTCGTCGCTGATCAGTTCGCCGACCTGGGCGCCCATTTTTAGATGCATCTGGCCGCCGCGGTGCAATGCCGGCGTTGGCCTCGTTCGCGACATGCTGGATCACGAAAGGCAGCCTGCAACGCCGGCCGGACGCTCTGGAACTCCAGCAGCATGCCGTCTCCCTGGCTTTTGACCAGTCGACCGCCATGCAGCGGGAAGCACCGAATTTTCCACGTGTTTCACCAACCGCAGCCATCGTTGCACCGTATCAAGCTCATCCTCCTCCATCAGGCGGACGGAATCCTTGATGTCCACCATCAAGACCGTGCGCGTGACGCGCGCGGACGGGGTGGGAAGGAGGGCGTCGCTTGGGACCATGCTAGGCGACTCTAACGGCTGGTGAAATAAGCATTTTGGGCTATGCGGCCACCCCATACAAGCGCCGGGACGAAGGACCGGATTCGTATGCGGTTGGCATCAAAACCCATGCGGGGCCTGATGCGGCAGAAATTGACGGTTCCGGTGCGTTTACGCACTTACCGGACTTGAACCGATCCCTACACTTTGAACCGTGATGAATCTCCGGCTTGCGCCAGCGGGGATACGGTGACTCAACATTTTAGGAGGGACTGCCATGGGTAATCAATATGAAATGAGAGCGCGCGCCGCGTTTCACACCGCCGTCGGAGCCGTCGCCCGAGGCGCTTACCGCGCGCCAGCGCGAAGTCCTGGAATTGCTCTGCGAAGGCCTGCAGAACAAGCAGATCGCCCGGCGCCTGAATATCGCCAGTGCGACCGTCAAGATTCACGTTGCCAATATTCTTCGCGCATTGAATGTTTCGAGCCGGCTGCAGGCAGCGGTCGTTGCCATGAGCCTCGGCTTGATTCGGCGGTGCGGCGGCGCACAACCGCAGCCGCCGAAAACCGTTGCGCCGCCGCGTAGTTCAATGATGTTGCGCCTGGTCTCGGCTGACGATATTGCCTCGGGCATGGCCGCGGCGCGTGGCGATTGGTCGCTGGAGGCCGCCGCGGGCTAGGGCGAACGCCTGACGTCGGCGACGATCTTTTCCAGGCGGGCGACATCGGTTATGACCAGCGCACGCCCGGACCGCTCCAGCAGGCCTTGCTTGACCAGCGCAGATAATTCACGGGTAACCTGTTCGCGATAGGTGCTGACTTGACTGGCCAACTCAGTATGCTTGGGCGCGGGATCGAGGCGTGCCGCATTGCCCCGAATCCCCGCCTCGCGGGCAAGCCGCAGCAATTCCGCATGCACGCGGTTCTGCACGCCGAGCGTGCTCAGATCGAACACGCGCTCCGTCAGTTCACGCACCGAAGTGACCAGGCGGTTCAACATGCGGTCGCAAACGGCTGGATGGCTGTGCAACAGGTCGCGGAATATCGCGGGCGGCATGGCGGCGACGAGCGCGTTGTCGAGCGCCACAATATCGGCCGAGCGGGACAGGCCATCGATTGCCGCGAAATCGCCGAACCAGTCGCCGGCCGGAATGTCGCGAAAGGTTACCTGCCGGCCGGAAGCCGAAAAGGAAGTGACGCGCACGCGGCCGGAGATGATCAGGTAAACGTCCTGGTCCGGCGCCTGCCGCGAAATGACCCGGTGGCCGGCGGCAAACCGACGCCAGCGGCATTGCCGGGCGAGCTTCTCGAGTGCGGGTGCCGGCACTCCTTCGAGCAGCCTGACCCGCTTGAGGCCGAGAATCGACGGCTCGGCAGGCGTTAGTTTCGACGTCACGGCATCGATAATACCCGAGTCGCTACCGAGCGGAAGCCGGTCGATCTCACACTATTCAGGACATGATGCAAATGAACAGCCAACCGACGTGGGTATGGAAACAGCGTGCTGCGGTAGGGCGCTTTCTGATTTCGTTTTACGTGCGCCGCAGCCTGAATATTGTCCGCGGGTCGCTGCCGTCTCTGCCGCGCTGCTTCAAGCCCGAAACGGAAGTGAAACCACTGCCGCGACGGCATCCGCGGGCGGTAAAGATTGAGCAGTCAGGCGAATCGCGGCGAGCCGACAATTAGCGCGCAACTGGCCGACGCGGGTCGCTGCACCACTCGCTCCACGAACCGGGGTAGAGCTTGGAGCCCGACAGCCCGGCGATTTCCATCGCCAGCAGATTGTGGCAAGCGGTAACGCCGGAACCGCATTGATGCACGACGTGTTGCGGCGTCGTCGCACCCAGCAACACCTCAAACTCTGTGCGCAATTCGGCTGGCGGCTTAAAGCGTCCATCGGCGGCGAGATTGTCTTTGAAGAACCGGTTGCTCGCACCCGGGATGTGGCCGCCGACGGGATCGAGCGTCTCGTTTTCGCCCCGAAACCGGTCGGGGCTGCGGGCATCGACGACGAGATCGCCTGCCTGTCCGATTCTGCCGAGCACAAAATCCGCGTCGACCGTGATCGCGCGGGGGGCACCTCTGAAGTCGCCGGCTGTGATGACCGGTAACTGTGCGGTGACCGGCAGTTTGGCGTCCAGCCACGCTTTCCAGCCGCCATCCAGGACAGCGCCGCTGGCATGACCGACCCAGCGCAGCATCCACCACAGGCGCGCCGCATAATATCCGCCCGCTGCATCGTAGGCGACGGCTTGCATGCCTTGCTTCAGACCCAAGCCGGCCATTTTCTCTGCAAATTTATCCGGATCGGGCAGTGGGTGACGGCCATTGGCACCGGTCTTGGGTCCGGCCAGGTCTTCGTCGAGATGCGCATAGCGGGCGCCCGGAATATGCGATTGCAAATAATCGCGGCGGCCGGCGCCGGTGTCCGCCAGATCGAATCGGCAATCGAACACTATCCATTGCGGATCGGCGATATGCGCGGCGAGCTCGGCCGGTGAAACGAGGGTGGTGAACATCAAGGTCAGGATCGAGGAGGAGATCTGAAATCGGGCAAATCACAGGTCGGGCTTTAAGCCTCAACGTCCTCAATCCTGCTTTACGCTTCCCAGCTCGCGCCGCAGGAATTCGTGGAAGTGCAGCAGGCCGTCTTCCATCGGCGACTGATATGGGCCTGTTTCATTGATGCCCTGGCGGTGAAGCGCGCGGCGGCCCGCCGTCATGCGGTCGCAGATTTCCGCGTCCTCGAGTGCCGTTTCGCTGTAAGCAGCCTGTTCGGCGGCGACGAATTCGCGCTCGAACAGCACGATGTCTTCGGGGTAATAGAACTCGATCACGTTGCTGCAAGCCTCGGGGCCGCGCGGCACGATGCTGCTGACCACCAGCACGTGCGGGTACCATTCGACCATGATGTTGGGGTAATACGTGAGCCAGATCGCGCCGTGCGACGGTTCGCGGCCCTCGTTGTAGCGCAGCACGACGTCGTGCCATTTCTGGTAGACCGGCGTGCCCGGCCGCGTGAGGCTTTTCTTCACGCCGCAGGTCTGCACGCTGTACCACGAGCCGAATTCCCAGCGCAGGTCGTCGATCGACACGAAATTGCCGAGCCCCGGATGGAACGGCACCACGTGGTAATCCTCGAGATACACTTCGATGAAAGTTTTCCAGTTGCACGCGTATTCGTCGATCTGCACGCGATCGAGCATGTAGCCGGAAAAATCGAGATCGCCCTTGACGCCCAGCGCGGCAAGATCGCGCACGACGTCGCGCTTGCTGTCGAACAGGAGCCCATTCCAGTTCTGCAGCGGCGTGCGCCCGAGGTCGAGGCAGGGATTGCCCGGGAAATGCGGCGCGCCGAGCAGCTTGCCGTCGAGCCCGTAGGTCCAGCGGTGAATCGGGCACACGATGCTGCTGCGCGTGTTGCCGCGGCCATTGAGCATGATGGCCTGGCGGTGGCGGCAGACATTGCTGAGCAGCGTCACGCCGGCGGCATTGCGCACGAGCGATTTGGCGTTGTCGAGGCGCTCCAGCACGTGGTAGTCGCCCAGGTTAGGCACCAGCAGTTCGTGGCCGACGTAGCCGGGGCCGCGCTCGAAGAGAATCTTCTGCTCGAGTGCATACACTTGCGGATCGAAGTACCAGTCAACCGGAAGTTGCGGAGACGCGCGGTTTAGGGCGCGCTGGCTTGCCAAGTCCGACATGCAGGGTGATCTCTAGACTGAAGTTGAAAGCAATCGCGGCTTGCGGTTTAAAAGCATTTATTTACAAGCCCTTAGAAACAATAAGATTGTCGCTTTATTCGCGTCAAAAGGCAATGGATTTGTTGCGCCCGGCGACATTATCTGCTTGATCCAGAAGGCAAAGTCTCGTGAAATGCGCGGGAGTCGAGTGTGACAGCCGCGCGCATCCGGGGTTCCTTGGCGGATTGGTCAAAAACCGCGCGGCAACGCAATGGTTTCTGCAAGTTCGGGCATCAATCCGCTCTCGCGCAGCCGCAAATAATCCTCCGGACGGTCGACGTCCCATAACGCGGGGAATTCCTGCCAGCGCCAGTTGAGGGCGGCCAGGCGCGCGCGTGTCACACTCAGAACCTGATTGGCGCCCCACTCGATATCCGTAAAAAGCTGCGCATCCCACCGGTTCAATCCCAGCAGCACGTAGCCGCCGTCTTCGGCCGGTATCAGCACGGCGTCGTTGGCCGCGAGTGCTTCGGCGGCGGCGCTCAGATCGGCTGCCGTTAACGCGGGGCAGTCCGTCCCGATGAAGATCACACTCGGGGCGCTGGCTAAGCTGGCAATGGCGGCATGGTGCATGCGCGCGCCCAGATCGCCGTCGCACTGGGTGACCCCATCGACGCCGTGGCGCCGCAAGAAATCGGTCAACAGCGGATGGTGCGCGGTTGGCTCGCACCACAATTCGACCGTCCCGATCGCCGCACGAATCGCGGTGGCGAGCGTGCGCTCGATCAGCAGGCGTTGCAGTTCGGCGGCGCCGGCGGGGCCCAGGAGCGGAATCAAACGCGTTTTGGTCGCACCCGGGACGGGGGCGCGCGCGAACACGACGATGCGGGTGTCACTCACGCCGGGTTTCAGTCACGTAGTTGACTGGCGTGATAACGCAAGGCGAGCCGGGCGGGATCCGCGCCCAGAAAATAGGCGAGGCGCAATTGCCACATGAGCACGATCGTGCGCAGCACGCCATGCCGCTCCCATCGCCGCGCCGAAGTGACGATGCGCTCACGCAGACACAACGGCGCACCGGCGCGCTTCGCCAGCCGCGACAGCGCGATATCTTCCATTAGCGGCAACGCGGGAAAGCCGCCCAGACGCGCGAACAAGCGCGCGGGTAATGAATATGCCCTGATCGCCGGTCGCGATGCCGGTCAAGCGTGAGCGCAGGTTCATGGTGCTCGCGACGACTCTCAGCAACGGATGGACGCCGTCGAGCGCTACGTCGAAGCGGCCCCATTGGTGTGCCCCGCCGGCCAATCCGGCGACGATCAGCTGGTCGGCGTCGGGCGGAAGCACGCAGTCGGCATGCAGGAACAGCAGAATTTCGGCGCGGGCGAGGGCGGCGCCCGCATTCATCTGCGCGGCGCGTCCGCGCGGCGCGTCAACCACCCGGTCGGCCAACGGCGCGGCGAGCACCGCGGTGTCGTCGCTGCTGCCGCCATCGGCCACGATAACCTCGGCGCCGCGGGCGCGCAGCGGCCGCAGCGATTCAAGCATGGACACGATGCCGGCAGCCTCGTTCAGGCACGGAATGATGATCGACAGCGTGGCGGCCATGCGTGACGCGTCTGCAGTCAGGGTTTAGCGTCCGGTGCGTACGCGCGGCGCTTGTCGCGCAGCAGCTCGGGCAATTTGCCCAATACGCTGCCCACGCCCGTGTCGTCACGCATATACGCGTTGAATGTGGCCAGAAAATCGACCTGGCCCTGCGTGACCTGCGCGCGCTTCCAGGCGCCCGCCGCATACTTCGCGGCTTCGGCGAGCGTCGGATACGTATGGATGGTGCCGAGAATTTTGTTGAGACCGAGCCCGTGCTTCATCGCGAGCACAAATTCGGCGAGCAGGTCGCCGGCATGCTCGCCGACGATGGTCGCGCCGAGTATTTTGTCGCTGCCGGGCGCGGTGAGCACCTTGACGATGCCGTGCGCCTCTTCATCCGCGATCGCGCGATCGAGCTCGGCCAGGTCGTATTTGACGACTTCATAGGCGACGCCTTTTTCGCGCGCCTCCTGCTCGTTGAGGCCCACGCGCGCGACTTCGGGCTCGGTGAACGTCGCCCACGGCACGACGGAGTAATCGACCTTGAATTTCTTGAAGCGGCCGAACAAGGCATTCACCGCCGCGTACCACGCCATGTGCGAGGCCGTGTGCGTGAACTGATAGGGGCCCGCGACGTCCCCCGCGGCGTAGATGTTCGGAAAGGCGGTCTGCAGATATTCGTTGAGCTCGACCGTGTGCGTCTTTGTCGTCGGAATGCCGAGCGATTCGAGCCCATAGCCGGCAGTGTTGGCGGCGCGGCCCACGGCACACAGCAGCTCATCGAACGGGATGCGGATTTCGCGCCCGTCGTTTTCGACCACCAGGATTTTCTCGCCGTTTTCAACGATCACGCGCTGAGCCTTGTGACCGGTCAGCACGGCCACACCCTCCGCGCGGAACTGCTGGATCACCATATCCGAAATTTCCGCGTCCTCGCGCATGAGCAACCGTGGCGCCATTTCGACCTGCGTGACATGCGAGCCGAAACGCGCGAAGCACTGCGTAAGCTCGCAGCCGATCGGGCCGCCGCCGAGCACGACCAGCCGCGCCGGCAGCTTACGCAAGCTCCAGACGGTGTCGGACGTCAGCGGCTTGATGTCGGCAAGACCCGGAATCGGCGGAATGAACGGGCGAGCGCCCGCCGCGATCACGATATTTTTGGTCGTCAGCGTGCGCGTGCCGGTCGCGGTTGTGACCTCGACGGCCCACGGCGACACGATTTTTGCATCGCCGATGATGCAGTCGACGCCCAGCTTCGTGTAGCGCTCGATCGAATCGTGCGGCTCGATGGCGGTAATGACGCGCTGCACGCGTTCCATCACCTGCGCGAAGTCGAATTGAACGTCGGCTGAAGTCATGCCGAGTTCGCGCGCGCGCCGCGCCTGCGCCAGAAATTTAGCCGAGCGGATCAGCGCTTTCGACGGCACGCAGCCGGTATAAAGGCAATCGCCGCCGAGCCGGCGCCGCTCGACAAGGGAGACCTTGGCTTTGACGGCCGCTGCGATGTAGGCAGTGACAAGGCCCGCCGAACCCGCACCGATGACGACGACGTTGCGATCGAACCGCGCGGGCCTTGGCCATCGCGCGTAAACCCGGCGCGACTTTATGCTTTCGACGAGCTGCTTAGCGATGAACGGGAATATGCCGAGCAGCGTGAACGACACGAGCAGCGTCGGCGACAGGATGCCGCCCAATGAATCTATTTTTGCGATTTCGGTGCCGGCATTCACGTAAACGAGAGTGCCCGCCAGCATGCCGAGCTGGCTTACCCAATAAAACGCCCAGGTCCGGATCGGCGTCAGTCCCATCGCCAGGTTGATGACAAAGAACGGAAATACCGGCACCAGGCGCAGGGTGAACAAATAAAACGGGCCATCCTTGGCAATGCCCGCGTTGATCGCCGCCAGGCGGTCGCCAAACTTGCGTTGAATCCAGTCGCGCAGCACGTAGCGGGAGGCCAGAAACGCGAGCGTCGCCCCCAGCGACGACGCGAACGACACGATGACGCGTGCCCCACCAGAGTCCGAATATCGCGCCGGCGACCAGTGTCATCACGGTGGCGCCGGGAAAAGACAGTGCCGTGACGATGACGTAGACGATGAAAAATATCGCCACGGTCCTTAATGGCTGGGCGGCGTAGTAGGCCGCTATCGCCGCCTGCTGCGACTTGAAGTAGTCGAGCGTGAAATAGTGGCCGAGGTCGAATACGAAGAATGCGCCGATCAGCACGGCGACTACGGCAAGGAGGAGTAGCTTACGCCGCTGCACGCTATGGCCTGCGGGAGCGTTTCAGGCCGCGGCGGAGCGGCGCACTCCGGCGTCGCCGGTCAGGCGCGACGCGTCGGTCAGCCGGTATGCGGGGCCGTGCGCAATACGCTGCGAATACGACACGTGCGCGGGCGAACCGGCGGGCCAGTTAGCATCGAACTCGAAGCTCCAGCGTTGAGTGTCGTAGCGGACCGCCAGCGCGTCTATATGCAACTCGCGTGAACGCGTGCCGTATAAGGGCTGGCAGGGCGGCGCGGTCACGGCGATACGGGTAATTACGCCGTACTGGCTGTTCGCGAAGTTCGGCATGCCGGCGGCGCCATTGTTGATTACGATGCCGGCACCGTCGCGCGCGCCGAAGTCCATCATGACGGGCAGGCAGCTGTGACTGCTCGCGATCACGTCGGCTCGCGCCTCGTCGAACCAATTTTCCACGCGCCGGCGTTGCGCGGGCTCGGCCAGGGCTTCGCGCGACAGTCCCCAGCCGGCAAGCGATTCGCAATCGCCGTGCACGATGGCGATGCGCGCGTCGCCGACCGCCGCGGTGCAATACATCGGCAGCGCCGCGAGCTGGTTGCGGATCGCGGGCTGTCCACGCGCGGTATCGCGCAGCCGTTCGATAATCTGATTCGAGCGCGTAACTTCCGCGTCGCCGACGAAAGCCGGGTAACCGCAGCCGCAGCCCGCGGCCGGATCCTCGCTCGAAAGTTCGGTTTCGACGTTGCCCCGCAGCGCGGTATGCCGGAGCACGCGCGAGTTGATCGCCGCGAAACCGCCGGCATCGACATTGAACCAGTTGAAGTCGCCATTGAATACGATGACGGGCGGCGCCGCTTCCTGCGCGGCCAGCGCGTCGATTGCGTCGAGCGCGGGCAGATTGCCATACAGTCCGCCGACCACGTAAAGGCAGGCTGCTTCGAGGTCACGGGTGTGCGCGAGCGCGGCGGGCGCGTAACGATAATGGAGCGGGCAACTGCGGCCGGGAATCATCAACATGAAGGTGCTCAGGACTCTGGCGTTACGTGCCGAGCGCGCCGCCGCAGCTCGAGCCCTGGCCGGCGGTGCAGCCGTAACAATGATCGGCGACCGTAATCGGGTTGTGCGCGAGGTCGACGCCGATCAGGTCGCGCAGGTGAGTGCGCGGACGTCCTTTATAAGCGAGCGGCAGACCCAGCATCTGGTTGAAATCGCAGTCGTAGACGTAGCCGCGCCAGTCGACGCTGATCAGGCTGCGGCACATGACGCCGTCGAGGTTCGCCGCCTGGTAGGCGTTCTTCAGCAAATCCATGTAGTGCTCGAACTGGCCTTTCGAAATCAGCATGCTGCCGAAGCGCTGAATCGGCATATTGGTGATCACGTACAGTGCGTTAAAGGCAATCGCATACTTTTCGCCGAGGTGGCGGCGGTAATCGACTTCGAGCGACTGCTGCGCGGGCGGCAGCACCGCGCCCTGGGGGTTGTAAACGAGCGTCAGCTTGAGTCCGCTGCCCGCTTGGCCATAGCCCAGGCGGTTGAGCGCCTGCAGGCCGCGCACGCTCGCATCGAACACGCCTTTGCCGCGCTGGCGGTCCACATTGTCCTCGAGGTAACAGGGCATCGATGCCACCACTTCAACGTGGTGCGCAGCGAGGAACCGCGCGAGATCCTCCTGTCCCGGTTGCTCGAGTATCGTCAGGTTGCAGCGGTCCATCACGTGGATATCGAGTTCGCGTGCGGCGCGCACGAGGTCGCGGAAATGCGGATTGAGCTCCGGCGCGCCGCCCGTCACGTCGAGCGCGGCGATGTCGGCCGCGCGCGCGAATGCGAGCACGTCGTCGACGACCTCGCGCGTCATCGACTCGGTGCGCGTGGGTCCCGCATTCACGTGACAGTGCAGGCACGACTGGTTGCACTTGTAGCCGAGATTGACCTGCAGCGTTTCCAGCCGTTTGCGCCGGATCGCGGGAAAGTCCGAATCCCGCATGCGCGGGAGTGTGGCGTGCATTACCTTTTCTCCATCGAATTACGTATACGCTGAGACATCGCTGCGTGCGTCCTTGTTCAGCACTGCACCATCGTCGTGCAACGCTGCAAAGCAGCGGCCCATTGTGCGGAAATTGCGCGGCGCTGTCACTAACGCAAAAACCGGCGTGCCCGCGGCCCGCGCGCAACTTTTATGACGAATCGCTGCTATTTGCGCAACCGTGCGCGCATCCTTGCATTCCGTTGCCGCATGTTGCTGCCGCCGCGAACTGCATGCTTCAGAGTCGCGCGAGCGGGTTTTTCCTTACAACTTGCGTTGACCGCAAGCCTCTGATTGCGCTATGTTTGCGGTTTCCCCCCGGCAGTTTGCGTCCGCGCATGCCCAAGACAACCAAACCAGAATCAACTCCCACGTTCGAAAGTGCGCTCGGCGAGCTCGAAAGCATCGTTGCGCGCATGGAAGACGGGCAACTTTCACTCGAGCAATCGCTGACCGCGTACAAGCGCGGCGCCGAACTCCTCAAGCTGTGCCAGGCGCAACTGGCGGATGCTCAACAGCAGGTCAAGGTCCTCGAAGCCGGCGCCCTGAAGAATTTTGCCGGTGGCGACGACGACTGATTTCAAAGCCTGGGCAGCCGCGCACCAGCAACGCATCGAAACGCAGTTGCAGGCGGTATTGCCGAGCGCCGAAGTGGCGCCGCAACGCCTGCACCAGGCGATGCGCTATGCGGCCCTCGGCGGCGGCAAGCGCGTGCGCCCGCTGCTCGCGTTCGCTGCGGGCGAAATGACCGGCGCCGATGAAGAGCGCGTGGCCATTGCCGGCGCCGCGGTCGAGCTCATCCATGCTTATTCGCTCGTGCACGACGACCTGCCGTGCATGGATGACGATGTCCTGCGGCGCGGCAAGCCGACGTGTCACGTCGAGTTCGACGAGGCGACGGCGCTGCTGGTCGGCGACGCGCTGCAAAGCCTCGCGTTCCAGTTGCTGGGCGAGTACCGGCTGACGGAAGACGCGGCCGCGCAGCTCGAAATGGTCAAGCTGCTGGCCGCCGCATCGGGCTCGCGCGGCATGGCCGGCGGACAGGCGATCGATCTCGCGGCTGTCGGTGCGACCTTGAGCATGCCCGAGCTCGAATTCATGCACATACACAAGACGGGTGCGCTGATCAGGGCGGCGACGCTGCTCGGCGCGCACTGCGGCAAGCGGCTCGACGAGCGAGTCGTTGGCGAAGCTCGATCATTTTGCTAAATGCATAGGGCTCGCATTCCAGGTCGTCGACGACGTGCTCGACATCGAGGCGACGACGGCGACGCTGGGCAAAACCGCGGGCAAGGACGCTCAGCAGAACAAGCCGACTTACGTCAGCGTGCTGGGCATTGCCGAATCGCGCAAGCTCGCGACCGAGCTGCGCGAGGACGCGCTGGCGGCGCTGGACGTCTTCGGCGCCAGTGCGCGGCGGCTGCGCGAGCTTGCGGATTTCATCGTATTGAGAAGCTGAGTTACCGATGTACGACTTGCTGCTGACGATCAACGACCCCGCCGAATTGCGCAAGCTCGAGCGCAAGCAGTTGCCGCAGCTCGCGCGCGAGCTGCGCCAGTTCCTGCTCGATTCGGTGAGCCAGACGGGCGGCCACCTGTCGTCCAACCTCGGCACCGTCGAGCTCACGATCGCATTGCATTATGTGTTCAACACGCCGCACGACCGCCTGGTGTGGGACGTCGGCCATCAGACTTATGGCCACAAGGTACTGACCGGCCGCCGCGCGGAAATGGAAAAACTGCGCATGTGGGAAGGTATTTCCGGTTTCCCGCGCCGCGAGGAGAGCGTGTACGACACGTTCGGCACCGCGCATTCGAGCACTTCGATCAGCGCGGCATTCGGCATGGCGGTCGCGAGCCGGCTCGCCGGCATCCCGCGCCATTGCGTCGCGATCATCGGCGACGGCGCGATGAGCGCCGGCATGGCGTTCGAAGCGCTCAACAACGCGGGCGACGCTGCCACCGACCTGCTGGTGATACTGAACGACAACGACATGTCGATCTCGCCGCCGGTGGGCGCGCTCAATAAATATCTCGCGAAGCTGATGTCGGGGCGCTTCTACACGGCCGCCAAGCGCGCCGGCACCAAGGTGCTCGGCGAATTCGCGAAGCGCGCCGAGGAGCACATGAAGGGCATGGTCACGCCCGGCACGATGTTCGAGGAGTTCGGCTTCAACTACATCGGGCCGATCGACGGCCACGATCTCGACGCGCTCGTGCCGACGTTAAAAAACATCAGCGAACTCAAGGGTCCGCAGTTTCTGCACGTGGTCACGCGCAAAGGCCAGGGCTACAAGCTCGCGGAGGCCGACCCGGTGCTCTACCACGGCGTGTCGAAGTTCGAGCCCGACGACGGCATCGTCGGCGGCAAAAGCGGCGCAAGCCGACTTACACCCAGGTCTTCGGCGACTGGCTCTGCGACATGGCGGCGCGCGACGAGCGGCTCGTCGCGATCACGCCCGCGATGCGCGAAGGCTCGGGGATGGTGCGTTATTCCGAGCTCTTCCCCGAGCGTTACTTTGACGTCGGCATCGCCGAACAGCATGCGCTGACCTTTGCGGCGGGCCTCGCGTGCGAAGGCCGCAAACCGGTCGTCGCGATCTACTCGACGTTCCTGCAGCGCGCGTACGACCAGCTCATCCACGACGTGACCATCCAGAACCTGCCGCTCGTGCTCGCGATCGATCGCGGCGGACTGGTCGGCGCGGACGGCGCTACGCACAACGGCAGCTTCGACATTTCCTATTTGCGCTGCCTGCCGAACATGACGGTGATGACGCCGTCGGATGAGAACGAGTGCCGGCAAATGCTCTTCACCGCGTTTCAACTGAATACGCCGGCGGCGGTGCGTTATCCGCGCGGCGCGGGTCCGGGCGCGGCAATTCAGCAGGAGATGCTCGCGCTGCCGATCGGCAAGGGCGAGATTCGCCGCCGCGGCAAGAAGCTCGCGCTGCTTGTCGAAGAAAATCGCGATCCTGGCCTTCGGCAGCATGGTCAAGCCGGCGCTCGACGCCGCGGAAGAACTCGATGCCACGGTCGCCAACATGCGCTTCGTCAAGCCGCTCGACGAAGCACTGGTAGCGGAACTCGCCGAAAGCCACGATCTTCTGGTCACGGTGGAGGAAAACGTGATCATGGGCGGCGCCGGCAGCGCGGTGCTCGAAGCATTGCAAAGACATGCGCATCAAGGCCGCAGTCTTGCAGCTCGGCCTGCCGGACCATTTCATCGATCACGGCGACCCGGCGCTGCAGCTTAAAAGTTGCGGGCTCGACAAGGCTGGCATCGTCGCGTCGGTCCGCGAGAAACTCGCCGGATAGGCGGGTAGTATACTGAAACGACCTCATAGCGAAATTCCGCATTCATGGCAAAGAAACCGAAAATTCCGGCGGCAGTCTCCACTCGTAATGGCGACGACGGCTACGCCAAGATCGATCAATACAACTGCGGACACGGTCAAGCGCATCGCCAGCCGCTATCACGACGTGCTCACCGATCTGGGCGAGGACCCGACGCGCGAGGGCCTCGTCAAAACCCCCGAGCGGGTCGCCAAGGCGCTGCAATTTTTAACTCACGGCAACAATCTCGACCCGGCGGGGATTCTGCGCTCCGCGATGTTCAAGGAAGAGTACCAGCAGATGGTGATCGTGAAGGACATCGAGGTTTATTCGCTGTGCGAGCACCATATACTGCCGTTTTTCGGCAAGGCGCATGTCGCGTACATACCGAACGGGCACATCGTCGGGCTCTCGAAAATTCCGCGGGTGGTCGACGCATTCGCGCGCAGGCTGCAGGTGCAGGAGCGGCTCACGGTCGAAATCCGCAATTGCATCCAGGAGACGCTGAAGCCGCTGGGCGTCGCGGTGGTCATCGAAGCGCAGCATTTGTGCATGGTCATGCGCGGCATTCAGAAGCAGCATTCGATCGCGACGACGTCCGCGTTCACCGGGCGAATTCCAGCAGGACCGCACGCGCGCGGAGTTTATCCGGCTCATTTCCAAGCGCGGCGACTGAAACCCGTACAAGTAAGCCCGCACGCATGACCCAGACCAGCGAATCCATCGTCGAGCAGTTGCTGCCGGACGTGCGCAAGGGCCGCATGCTGATACTCGTCGACGACGAGGACCGCGAGAACGAGGGCGACCTGTTCGTCGCGGCCGAGCGCGCCACGCCGGACGCAATCAATTTCATGGCGGCGCAGGCGCGCGGCCTGGTGTCGCTTGCGTTGACCGAAGAGCGCATGCGCGAGCTCGGATTGACCTTGATCGCCGACGATTCCGGCAATCAGAGCAAGTTTGGCACCGCGTTTGCGACACCGATCGATGCCCGGGAAGGCGTGGGTTCCGGCATGTCGGCCCACGATCGCGCGCGCACGATAGCGGTGGCAATTGCCGACGGCACCAAGCCGGGCGACCTGATCCGGCCGGGGCGGCTGCAGACCCTGCGCGCACTCGAGGGCGGCGTGCTGGCGCGCCGCGGGCATACGGAGGCGGCGGTCGATCTCGCGCGGCTCGCGGGACTCAAGCCTGCCGGCGTCATCTGCGAAATCATGAACCAGGACGGCACCATGGCGCGCATGCCCGAGCTCGAAAAGTTCGCCGCGCGGCATGAAATTAAAATATTGCGCATTGCGGACCTGATCGAGTACCGGCGCCACGAGCGCCAGGTGCGGCGTAAATCGGAGACTACGCTGCCGACGCGCAACGCGGGCACCTGGCGGCTGATGGTTTACAGCGACGACCTCGAAACCGTGCTGTACGTGGCGCTGGTCAAAGGCGACATCACCCCTGATACGCCCACGCTCGTGCGGCTGCATTCGCAATGCCTGACCGGCGACGTGTTCGGCTCCGAGCGCTGCGATTGCGGCGAGCAGCTCGAAACCGCGATGACCATGATCGAAAAGGCCGGCAAGGGCGTCGTGGTTTACATGTTCGACGAGGGGCGCGGCATCGGTCTTCTGAACAAAATCCGCGCCTACGCGCTGCAGGACCAGGGCAAGGACACCGTCGAAGCCAACCACGCGCTGGGCTTCGCCGCCGACATGCGGGACTTCAAAGTCGGCGCGCACATCCTGTTCGACCTGGGGGCGCGCGAAGTGCGGCTGATGACCAACAACCCGGACAAGGTCAAGGCGCTCGAAGATTACGGGCTGAAGGTGACCGAACGCGTAGCGCTCGAAATTGCGCCGCGCTCAGCCAACCGCAATTATTTACAGACCAAGCGAACGAAGTTCGGTCATTTGCTGTCGCTGCGGCGACAAGCAGGAGTGACGTTCTAAGAACCGCTTCTTCAGCGTCATCGTCTCGCCGTCGCGCTTCATTTCCATGCGGTTCAGAAAGCTCATGCCGAGAAGCACCACCGGCATCGATGCTTCCGGCTGCACGATGCCGTCGACATTGTTGAGCGTCACGGTGCCGACCCGTACTTCGTCGAGCTTGACATGGTACGCGGCCACTACACCATTGGCAGTCGACATCGCGACTCTCTGACCGCCAAGATAATTGATGCTCAGGCGCTTCGCGTCGCTCATGCCAAGCGTAATGAAAGAGGCGCCCGTGTCGACGATGAACTGCACGGTCTGCCCATTGATTTGCCCTGCGGTAACAAAGTGGCCGTCACGGCTCGATTTGAGCACGACGCTCTGGGTGCCGGCGCCGGACGGTGAGGAGCCTGCGCTCAGGCGGTCGCTCTGGCCCATCTTGAGCGTCTGACGCTGCCCGCCGAGTTCGAACACCGCGGTGTCGCCCGCGACGCTGACGAGCTTGACGCCTTCAGGTGAGGATTCGCCGACTGCGAGCCAGCGCGGCTTGCCGCCGTCGATCACGAGCAATGCTTTGTTGCCGACGATGCCGTTCAGGTTGACGTCAGCCGCGATTGCGACTCCCGCCGATAGGAAAAGTAAACCCGCTAAAGTATGATGGATGGCCCCAGACACTTTACGCACGGTACGCTTTCTCCGCTAATGAAGTCAGTTGCCATCTTCAGACATGCGCCCACCGAAGGGCCAGGTTATTTTGCCACATATCTCAATCGTCATAACATTCCGTGGCGGGTGATCGGCGTCGATGTCGGTGAACCGGTGCCCGCCGATCCGCGCGAGTTCAGCGGTCTCGTTTTCATGGGCGGGCCGATGAGCGTGAACGATGTCACACCGTGGATCGAGCCGGTGCTGAAACTCATACGCGATGGCGTTGCGGCCGACGTGCCGGTGCTCGGGCACTGCCTCGGCGGCCAATTGATCTCGAAAGCGCTGGGCGGCACCGTCTCGCGCAACCCGATTAAAGAAATCGGCTGGGGCGACGTTTCAGTGGTCGACACGCCGGAGGCGCGCGATTGGTTCGGGCACGCCGCACCGGCGTTTACTTCATTTCACTGGCACGGCGAAACGTTCACGCTGCCGCCGGGCGCCGTGCGCGTGCTGACCAATGCCTATTGCGAGAACCAGGCGTTCGTATTGGGTCCGCACCTGGGCATGCAGTGCCACATCGAAATGACGCCGGAGATGATAGCTTCGTGGTGCGAGTCGGGCGCCGGCGAAATCAGCCGCAGCCGCAGCCCGGCGGTCCAATCAGTCGCGGCGATCAAGGAAGGCGGCGAGCAGCGCCTCAATCGGCTGCACGCGGTCGCCGATGGTGTATACGACCGCTGGACCGCGGGGCTGAAACGCTAGTCAGCGTCAGCCGCTAATCGCGGAAATTCTTGAACTGCAGCGGCACGTCGGTGATGGTGCGCTTCACCAGCGTAATGACTTCCTGCAGCGTGTCTTTTTTCGGTCCGGTAACGCGCACGACGTCGCCCTGGATCGATGCCCTGCGCCTTCAGCTTGTTTTCCTTCAACAGCTTGACGATTTTCTTCGCGAGTTCCTGCTCGACGCCTTCCTTGATTTTGAGCGGTTGCTTGACCGTATCGCCCGTGGTTTTCTCGATGGTCCCGGGGTCGAGCGAGCGCACGTCGATCGCGCGCTTGGAAAGTTTGCCGGTCAGCACGTCCTTGACCTGGCCCAGCTTGAAGTTGTCGTCGGCGAACACCATCAGGATTTTCTGCTTGCCTTCATCCTGGATCTCGACGCGCGCGTCGGAACCCTTGAAGTCGAAGCGGTTGGTGACTTCCTTGTTGCATTGATCGACCGCGTTCTTGATCTCGACGTGGTTGACTTCGGATACGATGTCGAAAGACGGCATGGGATGCTCCAGCGGTTAACGGCGCTTCAATTTGATGGAATGTGACATGACCGGCAGCCCGGTCGCATCGTCGAACTCCGCGGCGGCCTCGATCGCGAAGCGTGCGACGTCTTCCGCGCTGCGCTTGGGATCGTCGTAAACGCCGTACATCGCGCCCAGCGCGACGTCGGTGCCGCTGCCGATCGCATAAAACTTCACGTACTCCTGAACCGTGCGGTGGGCGCCGACGCCGAAAATGCCGTGCGGATTGGCGAGCAGCACGTCGAAGCGGCTTGATTCGAGCGAATCGTCCTTGTCGCTCGTGGTCACCAGGAAGTACTCGTCCTTCAGCACCTCGTGAAACGCCTGCCAGGTGCGGAAGATCTCGATCGTGCTGCTAAAGCGCGCCTTCGTTTTGGTGCGCGCAAAATAGTCGTGCATGATGGTCTTGAACGTCGCGGAGCCCGACGCGCCGATGAACGTGTCGCCGGCGGCGACGATCTTGTTATTGTTTGCGATGTAGGCAGCCGACTCCTTGCCCGTGCCCCATTTGGTCAGCGTGTCGGCGGCAATCGCGGTGTGCCCGTTCTTTTTGACTACGGCAATAGTGGTCATGGCAGGTCATTTTACTACCGTTCCACGCCCTGAGCCGGACTCTTCCCGCGCGTCGCGCGCTGCGCTAGCCGAAGTGACAGACGTAATGGACGGTCTCGAGCGGCTCGATGTCGAACGAGCTGTTGGCGGACACTTCGAAGCTGTCGCCCGCCTGCAGCGCGCGCCACTCACCGTCGCCCGCGAGCTTGACGCGGCATTTGCCCGCGATGATTTCCATCAGCTCGGGCTCGGCGGTTTTGAACGTGAGCTGCGAAGGGAACAGCACGCCGACGGATTTGCGCGTGCCGTCGCCGAAATGCACGGTATGGCTCACGCACTTGCCGTCGAAATAAACGTTCGCTTTCTTGACGACGCTGACGTTATCAAATGTCTCCACGGCAATTCCTTATTTGCGCTTGCGCTGCAAGTTGGCCGCGATGCGCATGCGCAGCGCGTTCAGCTTGATGAAGCCGGCGGCGTCCATCTGGTTGTAGGCGCCCTGGTCGTCTTCGAACGTGGCGATGTTCGGATCGAACAGCGAGTCGTGGTCGGAATCGCGCCCGACGACGATCACGTTGCCCTTGTAGAGCTTGATGCGCACCCAGCCGTTCACGCGCGCCTGCGACGCGTCGATCATCGTCTGCAGCATTTTGCGCTCGGGGCTCCACCAGTAGCCGTTGTAGATCAGCGACGCGTAGCGCGGCATCAGGTCGTCCTTCAGGTGCGCGACCTCGCGGTCGAGCGTGATCGACTCGATCGCGCGATGCCCTTTCAGCATGATGGTGCCGCCGGGCGTTTCATAGCACCCGCGCGACTTCATGCCGACGTAGCGGTTCTCCACGAGGTCGAGCCGGCCGATGCCGTGCTTGCCGCCGAGCGCGTTGAGCTTTTCCAGCACCTTGGCAGGCGTGAGCTTCTTGCCGTTAATGCCGACGATGTCGCCGCGCTGGTATTCGAGGTCGACGTATTCGCGCGCGGTTCGGCGCTTTTTCCGGGCGACACCGTCCAGCGCCACATCGACTCCTCGGGCTCGCGCGACGGGTCTTCGAGGATGCGGCCCTCGAACGAGATGTGCAGCAGGTTCGCGTCCATCGAATAGGGCGAGCCGCCTTTCTTCTTCATCTCGACCGGGATGCGGTGCTTCTGCGCATACTCGAGCAGCTTTTCGCGCGACGTCAGGTCCCACTCGCGCCACGGCGCAATCACGTGGATATTCGGCTCGAGCGCGTAATAGCCGAGCTCGAAGCGCACCTGGTCGTTGCCTTTGCCGGTCGCGCCATGGCTCACGGCGTCGGCCCGCGTTTTCTTCGCGATCTCGATCTGGCGCTTGGCGATCAGCGGCCGCGCGATCGACGTGCCGAGCAGGTATTCGCCTTCGTAAATGGCGTTCGCGCGGAACATCGGAAACACGAAGTCGCGCACGAACTCCTCGCGCAGGTCGTCGATGAAGATTTCCTTGACGCCCATCTTCTTGGCTTTGGCGCGCGCCGGCGCGACTTCCTCGCCCTGGCCGATGTCGGCCGTGAACGTGACCACTTCGCAGTGATAGGTGTCCTGCAGCCATTTGAGGATGACCGAGGTGTCGAGGCCGCCGGAATAGGCGAGCACTACTTTCTTGATGTCAGGCATTGCTTGAGGTCCCGCCGGGCGAAAAACGCAGATTTTAAGCGTCGCGGCCGTCGAGAGCCAGCAAAATCAGCGCTCCGGCCCAGGCGTAAAATCGGCGCCATACCAAAGCGAGCGAGCGAAATGGCGCGACCTGGTTTCAGTGCAATGGACGGCGACGGGATGGCGGCGGCATATCGCGGCGTCCTTTTTTTGCTGTGCGCATTCACGTTCAGCGCCGCATGCGCCCAACCATACCCGGTCAAACCCGTGCGCCTCGTCGTCACTTACACGGCGGGTGGCCCCGCCGATATCGCGGCACGCGCGCTCGCGCAGAAGCTGGCCGAAATGTGGGGTCAGCAGGTCGTGGTCGACAATCGCGCGGGGGCCGGCGGAATTATCGGCACCGAGCTGGTCGCGAAGGCGGCGCCCGACGGCTACACGCTGCTGCACGGCACGGCGGCCGGGCTGATCATCAATCCGCTGCTCGTCAAGAAGCTGCCTTACGATACGTTTCGCGATTTCGCGCCGGTCAGCATGGTCGTCATCGTCCCGCAGCTGCTGGTCACGCATCCGGCCTTGCCCGCAACGACGTTAAAGGAACTCATAGCGCTCGCCAAGGCGCGGCCGGGCGCATTGAATTACGCATCGGTCGGCATTGGCAGTCCCAACCATCTGGGCATGGAATTGTTGAAGTCGATGGCCGGCATCGACATGGTGCACGTTCCGTATAAGGGCGCCACCCCGGCGATGGCTGACCTGATCGCGGGCCAGGTGCAGCTCGCGTTCAACGGCATGGCGTCGGTGTTGCCGCAAATCGCCAGCGGCAAAATGAAGGCGATCGCGATCGGCAGTGCGCGGCGCTCGCCGGCGGCGCCCGACGTGCCGACCGTGGCAGAAGCGGGACTGCCGGGATTCGAATACGTCGCGTGGAACGGCAATTTCGCGCCGGCCGGCACCCCGGCGGCATTAGTAAACAGGCTAAGCGCAGATATTCGCAAGGCGCTTGCCGCACCCGATGTCGTGCAACGGCTGGCGAGCCTGGGTTCCGAACCCGGCGGCAACACGCCGGCGGAATTCGCGGCTTACGTCAAAGCCGACCACGCGCGCTGGGCGCGGGTCGTGCAGGCGGTCGGGCTGAAGGCCGAATAAGCTTTACGCTGCGCCGGTTCAGCGCTTGCCGGCTATTCGCACCAGCGGCGCGATCGCCTCGTCCCGTGCCGTACGGTCGGATGCATCGACCGTGATGACCACCTTGGCGCGCGCTTCGACCAATTCCGCGGCGCCTGGCGTTTGCAGCACGGGAACCGCGGCTGCCAGCGACTTCATCAATTCGGGCGTCAGCGCATCGAGCGCCGGTCTTATCGTGTCGCGCAGGTCGCGCGGGTTCTTGAATGGCGGCTGATTTTGCGCGCGCCATTGCGCAAAGCGCGTGCGCTGGATGGTCTTCGACGCTTCGATCTGGGCGCGAAAGAAATCGCGGGCCGTCCCCGCATCGAGACCGTAGTCTGCCGCCTGCCGGCCCAGGCCGTCGATGATTTCGCGCTCGCGCGGCAGGTCTTCGATCGGCGCGCCGCTGTTCCACTTGTTGCGCGCGACGTCGTCCATGTAGCTTAGGCGCTCCCCGATCAGGAGGAGGACGCGGTCGATTTTCGCGCTGTCGGCGGCGGATGGCGGGGCGGCGCAGCCGGCGAGCACCAGAAAAAATACCGCCGCCGCCATGTGGCGTAGGTACATCCAGCGTCACGGTTGTGGCCTTACCCCTCACGCCTCACGCTCTCTAAACGATCGTGCGGCCGAGCATCAGGTATTCCATCAGCGCCTTTTGCACGTGCAGCCGGTTCTCGGCTTCGTCCCACACGACGCTTTGGGGGCCGTCGATGACTTCGGCGGCGACTTCTTCGCCGCGGTGCGCGGGCAGGCAGTGCATGAACAACGCATCGGGCTTGGCCATGCGCATCATTTCGGCGTCGACCTGCCAGTCTTCGAAATCGTGCTTGCGCTCGGCGTCTTCCGCTTCCATGCCCATGCTCGTCCACACGTCGGTCGTAATGAGGTCGGCGCCGCGCGCGGCTTCGAGCGGATCGCTGAACGATTCGAAATGGCTGTCGTCGTAAATGCCGGCGCGCTCGGATTCGACTTCATACCCGGGCGGCGTCGATACATGGACGTTGAAGTCGAGGATGGTCGCGGCCTGCAGCCAGGTGTTGCACACATTGTTGGAGTCGCCGATCCACGCGACGGTCTTGCCGCGGATCGAGCCCCGGTGCTCGATATACGTATAAATGTCGCCCAGGATCTGGCACGGGTGGTACTCGTTGGTCAGCCCGTTGATTACCGGCACGCGCGAGTTCGACGAGAAGCGCTCGATGATCGTCTGCTCGAACGTGCGGATCATCACGATGTCGACCATGCGCGAAATCACGCGCGCGACGTCTTCGAGCGGCTCGCCGCGACCCATCTGGGTGTCGCGCGTCAATAGCGTGATGACCGACCCGCCGAGCTGGTTGAACCCAGCCTCGAACGAAACGCGCGTGCGCGTCGAATGCTTCTCGAACACCATCGCGAGCGTGCGATCGACCAACGGCTGATATGGCTCGTAGCGCTTGAACTTGTCCTTGATCCAGCGCGTGCGCGCGAACAGGTACTCGTAATCGTCACGGGTGAAATCCTTGAACTGCAGGTAATGACGGAGTTCCATGACGAGAGGGGCCGCAAAACCGCTCAGGCGGTTTTGGCGGCCGGCTGCGCGTCGCTGTTGCGCGCCAGAAAATCGGCAATCAGCGGCGAGAGAATGGCGACGATCTGGGCGGCCTCTTCGCGCTTGATGACAAGCGGCGGCAAGAGGCGGATGACGTTATCGTTGGTGACGTTGATCAAAAGCCCGGCGGCAAGCGCGCTCTTGACGAGCTCTTCGCAGGGGTAGGCGAGCTCTATGCCTATCATGAGGCCCATATTGCGGATGTCGCGCACGCCGGCGACGCCCTTTAATTGCGCGGCAAACCCGTCGTGGATGAATTGACCCATCGCGACCGCGTTCGCCATCAGATTGTCCTGCTCGATGATATCGAGCGTGACGAGCGCGGCGGCGCACGCGAGCGGGTTGCCGCCAAACGTCGAACCGTGATTGCCCGGCTTGAATACGCCGGCGGCCGGTCCAGCCGCGATGCAGGCGCCAATCGGCACGCCCGATGCAAGGCCCTTGGCGAGCGTCATGACATCCGGCTTGACCCCTGAATGCTGAAACGCGAACCATTTGCCGGTGCGTCCGACGCCGCTTTGGACTTCGTCGAGCATCAGCAGCCAGCCGTTGGCGTCGCATATTTCGCGCAGACCGTGCAGGTACTCGGGGTGGCAGATGTTGATGCCGCCTTCGCCCTGGATCAATTCGACCAGCACTGCGACGACATTGCGGTTGCTCTCGGCGACCTTCTTGATCGCCGCGAAATCATCGAATGGCACGCGCGCGAAACCCGGCACCAGCGGCTCGAAGCCGGCCTGCACCTTGCGGCTGCCGGTCGCCGACAGCGTCGCGATGGTCCGCCCATGGAACGCTTTTTCCATGACGATGATCGCCGGCATCTCGATGCCTTTGTGGTGGCCGTAGAGGCGCGCAATTTTCAGCGCAGCTTCGTTTGCCTCGCAGCCCGAATTGCAGAAGAAGACCTCGTCCATGCCCGAAATCGCCGCGAGACGCGCGCCGAGCGCTTCCTGATTTTCGATCTCGTAAACGTTGGATGTGTGCACGAGCCTCGCCGCCTGAGCGGTCAGCGTCTGCACGAAGCGCGGGTGGCTATGGCCGATGCCGACCACGGCAATGCCGGCGAGCGCATCGAGATAGCGCTTGCCCTCTTTGTCCCACAGCCAGCAGCCCTCGCCGCGTTCGAACGTGACGGGCAGCCGTTTATAGGTGTGCATTACGTGCGACATGAAAAACTCCACCCTTAAAAGCAATACGGCGGCTGCCGCCGCCGTCTGTTCACTGCTGATCCAGTAGCTATATTTATCCAACCTCAGGCGCTGCGCAAGGGAAATTTGCACGTTGCTGCGGGTGGGCGCGACGAGTTGCGCCGCTGCGGTGGCAATTATGCTGGCGGTATTACGGCGATCCCTGGCCGCCGGCGCGGATATAGCGCCGGGAGAGGACGGCGCGCCCGGCGTGCGGGCGCGAGCGGGGACGACCTTAGGCCATCGCCTTGACGGCGGCGGACAGGCGGCTCTTGTGCCGCGACGCTTTATTCTTGTGCACGATTTTCTTGTCGGCGATCGAATCGAGCACTTTTGCCGATTCGCGCAGGACGGCGCGCGCCGCGACCTTGTCGCCGGCTTCGATTGCTTTGCGCACGCGTTTGATCGCGCTGCGCAGCTCCGAGCGCTGGCTCGCGTTGAGCACGCGGCGTTTCTCGCTCTGACGCGCTGCTTTGCGGGCGGATGCTATATTGGCCATATTGACTCCACGAACCGGTGGTGAAAAAGGGCGCTATGATACGAGCGTTCAGCTGGATTAGCAAGAAGAATCAAGAGTTTTGAGTCGCCATAACCCCCGGTAACCGATGAACCTCCTGAAAGCGCTCGCGGCGGTCAGCAGCATGACTTTGCTGTCGCGCATCCTGGGCTTTGTCCGCGATACGGTCGTCGCGCGCGCGTTTGGCGCCGGCCTCGCCACGGACGCATTCTTTGTCGCGTTCAAGATTCCCAATCTGCTGCGCCGCCTGTTCGCGGAAGGCGCGTTCTCGCAGGCTTTCGTGCCGATATTCGCCGAATACAAAAACCGGCGCGGCGAGGCCGACGCACGCATTCTCGTCGACAATGTGTCGGGCGTGCTCGCGCTCGCGCTGGCGGTAGTCACGCTGATCGGCGTCGCGGCGGCGCCGCTGATCGTCTATGTGAGCGCCCCCGGCTTCACCGCGACGCCAGAAAAATTTGCGTTGACGATCGACCTGCTGCGCATCACGTTTCCCTACATATTGTTTATTTCGCTGGTGTCGCTGGCCGGCGGCATCCTCAACACCTACAGCCGCTTCTCGGTCCCGGCGCTGACACCGGCCCTGCTTAACCTGACTTTTATCGGTTTCGCGTTATGGGCGGCGCCGTACTTTAACCCGCCGGTCAAGGCGCTCGCATGGGCGGTATTTTGCGGCGGCGCGCTGCAGCTTGCGTTTCAGATACCGTTTCTGCTCAAGATTAAAATGCTGCCGCGTTTCAAGCTCGACTTGAAAGACGCAGGCGTGTCGCGCGTGATCCGCCAAATGGGGCCGGCGGTGTTCGGCGTGTCGATCGGGCAGGTAAGCCTGCTCATCAACACGATCTTCGCTTCGTTTCTCGTGTCGGGCAGCGTTTCGTGGCTGTACTATGCCGACCGGCTGATGGAATTTCCGACGGGTTTGCTCGGCGTCGCGCTCGGTACCATTTTGCTGCCGAGTCTCGCCAAGCATTATTCCGATCAGTCGCCCGCGGAGTATTCGAAGCTCCTCGATTGGGGCCTGCGCCTCACGTTGATGCTCGCTTTGCCTGCGGCGGTTGCGCTCGCGGTGCTTGCAGTGCCTTTGATCGCGACACTCTTTCATTACGGCCAGTTCTCGCAGCACGATGTTTTCATGACGCGCAACGCGCTCGTCGCGTACAGCGTCGGGCTGCTTGGATTGATACTCGTCAAAGTGCTGGCGCCGGGTTTTTACGCGCGGCAGAACATCCGCACGCCCGTGCGGATCGCGATCATCGCGCTGGTCGCGACCCAGGCCATGAACTTTGCACTTCATCGGATTCCTGCAGCACGCGGGGCTCGCGCTCGCGATCGGGCTGGGCGCGTGCCTCAATGCGGGATTGCTGTACTACAAGTTGAGGCAGTTCGAAATTTATGCGCCCCAGCCGGGTTGGGCGAAATTTGCGCTGAAAATCCTGCTCGCAATCGTGGCAATGGGCGCGTGCCTGAAATTTGCTGCGGGTCCCGACGCGGTGTGGCTTGCCGCGAATGGCCTGGTCAAAGTATGGCGCCTTACCGGCGTAGTGCTGCTTGGCGGCGTCGCCTACTTTGCGGCGCTGTGGGCGCTCGGCTTTCGGCTGCGCGACTTCGTGCAGCGTGGGGCTTAGGCCCGCCCGCATCGCGCGCGTGAACTTGAGCATTCCGCACTCCGGCGGTATGCTACGAACTCTTGAACCAGCCCCCCTGTTCGGATGCATACCGCTTCATTCAACCACGCGTTGCGACCGCCTTCACGCTGCGCTTGATCGTCGTGCCGTGCGCGCGACTGAACATTTAAGCGCATCCCGAGTCAAACCCGGAGCAATGGGCGATACCCCCTGTTATCGATGGAACCCGCTGCGGTTTGATTGAACGATTATCTTGACCAGATAGTGCCCAACCGACACAAAAAAGGAAGTTGCCATGAACCGACGTGATTTCATCAAGACCACTTCGTTGCTGCCCGCCGCTGCGCGCCGTTGCGGTGCTGCCGCAGTTCTCATTGTCCGCGTTTGCCGCCGCCGCGAAATGGCGCGTATTCGAGGTGACGACCAAAGTCGAAGTTTTGAAGCCCGAGGGCACGACCCGCGCGTGGCTCCCGCTGCCGCTCGTGGCCGATACGGACTACCAGAAAAACCTGGGCAGCACCTGGAGCATAGAAGGCGGCACCGTGGTTACCGGCCTGGACGGCAAATACGGGGCGGAATTCATAACGGCCGAATGGCCCGCTTCCGTCAAGGCGCCGGTCGTCGTGGTGACCAGCCGCTTCGCGACCATGGATCGTGCGGTCGATTTGTCGAAGCCGGGCCGGCCCGTGAAAGCGGAGCGTGCCGAGTTGCAGCGTTATCTCGCGGCGACCGAATTCATGCCGACCGATGGCATCGTGCGCGACACCGCGCGTGATATCACGAAAGGCGTGCGCGGCGGCGACGTCGAAAAAGCGCGCGCAATTTATGAATGGATAGTCGACAACACGTTCCGCGACCCCAAGACGCGCGGCTGCGGCATCGGCGACATCAAGACCATGCTCGAAACGCAAAATCTCGGCGGCAAGTGCGCCGATCTCAACGCGCTGTTCGTCGGGCTGGCGCGCGCGAGCGGCATTCCGGCGCGCGACGTCTATGGAGTGCGCGTCGCCAAATCGGAGTTCGGATACAAAAGCCTCGGTGTGGCCAATGACAACGTCACCCGTGCCCAGCATTGCCGCGCGGAATTCTACGTCGACACCCATGGCTGGGTCCCGGTCGATCCGGCCGACGTGCGCAAGGTGGTGCTTGAGGAAAAAGGTGGCGGCGTCCTGCTGCCGCTCGACGATGCGCAAGTGAAAGCCGCGCGCGCGAAATTGTTTGGCGCGTGGGAAATGAACTGGCTCGCGTTCAACACCGCGCATGACGTCGCGTTGCCCAAAGCGGCGCACGGCAAGGTTGCCTTCCTGATGTACCCGCAGTGCGAGACGGCGGCAGGGCGTCTGGACACCCTCGATCCTGATAATTTCCGTTATCAGATGACGTCACGGGAACTGGCGTCGGCCTGACCCGCTAAGCCCGGCGCCGGCGGCGGTCTCGCTGGCGTCGGCAGCACTTACAACTCTATGAGCGGTACTCTTCCGCTGCGCCGCTATGTCGCTGCGCTCGCTTTCGCGGTGTTTGGGCCGGGAGCTGTAGCTGCCGATCTCAAGCCGTGGACCGGCGGCAAGACGCCAAGTCTCGTGCTCAAGGATTTGAAAGGCGCGACGATCGACCTTGCGGATTACCGCGGCAAGGTTGTCCTGCTGAATTTCTGGGCGACCTGGTGCGAACCCTGCCGCGACGAGATGCCCTCCATGCAGGAATTAAAGCGCAAGCTCGCGGGGCGGCCGTTTGAAGTGCTTGCCGTCAACCTTGCCGAATCGGAATCTAAAGTTGCGGATTTCGTGCGGCGCTTTCCCGTGGATTTCACGATCCCGCTCGATCGCAACAGCGCGGCGCGGCGCGACTGGAACGTGAAAGTGCTGCCGACGAGTTTTGTGATCGCGCCCGACGGCAGCGTGCGCTACAGCGTGGTGGGCGAACTCAACTGGGCGGACGATTCCGCGGCGATCAGGACTGATCCGGCTGGTGCCCAAGCAATAGCAGGCGGGGAAGCGCGGCCTGGCGGGCCGTTTACAAATCGTATTCGATTGGCGCTTTGTTGTGCACGGCACCGTCGACCACCTTGCGCGACAGGTGCGGCGCGAACATCTCGATGAAATCGTAGACATACCCGCGCAGGTAGGCATTGCGCGGCACGCCGATGCGGGTCGTGCTCGACTCGAACAGGTGGCTCGCATCCATCGCCTTAAGATTGGTGTCGCGCGCGGGATCGAATGCCATCTGCGCCAGGATACCGATACCGAGCCCGAGCGCGACATAGGTCTTGATTATGTCGGAATCGATGGCGGTCAACACCACGTTGGGACGCAGCCCGCGCATTTCGAACGCGTGGTTGATTTGCGAGCGGCCGGTAAACGCAAAATCGTACGTGATGATTGGATATTTCGCGATCGCCTCTAGCGTCAGCGATTTTTGCGCGAGGATAGGGTGGTCGGGCGGCGTGATCACGCAACGGTTCCACGCGTAGCACGGCAGCATGATGAGTTCTTCGAATGTGCCGATAGCTTCGGTCGCGATGCAAAAGTCCGCTTGCCCGGCCAGAGTGTACTGGCAGATCTGCATCGGATTGCCCTGCACTAACCCGAGTTTCACTTTGGGGTAGCGCTGGCTGAAGCGCTGCACGACCGCCGGCAGCACGTAACGCGCCTGCGTATGCGTCGTGGCTATCGTCAACTGGCCGCTGTCCTCGTTGGTGAAGTCCTGCGCAGCCTCTTTGAGGTTGTCCGCTTCGTGCAGAATGCGGTGCGCAATTTCGATGATCGCCTTGCCCGGCGGCGTGACGGCCGTAACCCGTTTGCCATTCCGCACGAAAATTTCCACACCAAGTTCGTCTTCCAACAGCTTGATCTGTTTGCTGATGCCGGGCTGGGACGTGTGCAGTTTGTCGGCGGCAACCGAGAGATTCAGGCCCTGCCGCTCGACCTCCACCAAATAGCGTAGTTGCTGTAACTTCATGATTTTAAGATATTTGTAGTATTTAGTTATATCATCGTAACATAATATTCGTTCTGGATATAACTGGTGCTTGCTAATATCCGACCCCTGTAGAGAACCGACAGGTTTTTCATGTACCTATATGACGAAATCGATCAACGGCTGGTAGACGAGCGGGTCGCCCAATTTCGCGACCAGACGCGCCGGTTTCTGGCGGGCGAACTGTCCGAAGACGATTTCCGTCCGCTACGGCTGCAAAATGGCCTTTACATTCAGCGGTTTGCACCCATGCTTCGGATCGCCATTCCCTACGGCCTGCTGGCGTCACGCCAGCTGCGGGCGCTTGCTTACATAGCGCGCAAATGGGACCGCGGCTATGGCCATTTCAGCACGCGGCAAAATATCCAGTTCAACTGGCCCAAACTCGAAGACGTCCCGGCAATCCTCGCGAAGCTGGCGACCGTGCAGATGCACGCGATACAGACGAGCGGCAACTGCATACGCAACACGACGACCGATCATTTCGCGGGCACGGCGCCCGATGAAATCGTGGATCCGCTGGTGTGGTGCGAAATCATCCGCCAATGGTCGACGTTTCATCCCGAGTTCGCGTACCTGCCGCGCAAATTCAAGATCGCCGTAAGCGGCAGCGAGGCGGACCGCGCCGCGACCCAGGTGCACGACATCGGGCTGCAGGCGCGGCGCGATGCCGCGGGCAATGTCGGTTTTCGCGTGCTTGCGGGCGGCGGACTTGGCCGCACGCCGCTGATCGGCGCGGTCATGCGCGACTTTCTGCCGTGGCAGGATTTGCTTACCTATCTCGACGCTATTCTGCGCGTCTACAACCGTTACGGCCGCCGCGACAACAAGTACCGCGCGCGCATCAAGATCCTGGTCAAGGAACTCACGCCCGACGTGTTTCGCGCGCAGGTCGAGGCGGAATGGGCGCATCTGCAAGGCGGTCCGGCGACGCTGACCACCGCCGAAGTGGACCGCATCGAGCGACGATTCACGCGGCCGCACTATCGCCAGTCGGAGCCCGCGTCCTCCGCGTATGCGGGGGCGCTCGCGCGTGACAAGGCGTTCAATAACTGGGTGCGGCGCAACGTGCAGCCGCATAAAGTCGCCGGCTATGCTGCCGTGACCTTGTCGCTGAAAAAAACCGGCGTGCCCCCGGGCGACGCGACCGCCGATCAGATGGACGCGGTCGCCGACCTGGCCGACCGCTTCAGTTTCGGCGAGTTGCGCGTGTCGCACGAGCAAAACCTGATACTCGCCGACGTGCGCCAGGCGGATTTGTACGAGCTGTGGCAAGCCGTCAAAGCTTTAGGGCTGGCGACGCCCAATATCGGTCTGTTGACCAACATCATTGCGTGCCCCGGCGGCGATTTCTGCTCGCTCGCGAACGCCAAGTCGATCCCGGTGGCGGAGGCGATCCAGCGCCGCTTCGACGACCTCGATTACCTGCACGACATCGGCGAACTTGATCTCAACATCTCCGGCTGCATGAACTCATGCGGCCATCACCATATCGGCCATATCGGCATACTCGGTGTCGACAAGCAGGGCGCCGAGTACTATCAAATTTCGATCGGCGGCGCGCAGGGCAATGACGCGTCGCTCGGCAAAGTATTGGGGCCGTCGGTGTCGCAGGCGGAAGTGCCGGACGTGATCGAGCACCTGATCGAGCTTTATCTCGAGCGGCGCGACAGCGAGGAAGAGCGCTTCATCGACCTCGTGCGGCGCATCGGCATCGAACCATTCAAGGAATATGTTTATGGCAGCCATCATAAGGCAGCGCCAGGTCGTCGCCGACAGCTGGCAGCTGCTTAAGCCTGCCGCGGACGGCGCTGTCGCGTTGCCGGACGACGGCGACGTGATCGTGCCGCTTGCAGTGTGGCGCTCGCAGCGCGACGCGCTGCTCGACCGCGCAGGCGGATTGGGCGTGTGGCTGGATGCCAACGACGATCCCGCGCTCATCGCCGGCGATCTCGGGCATTTTGCGGTCATCGCGGTGAACTTTCCGCAATTCACCGACGGCCGCGGCTATTCGATCGGCCGCTTGCTGCGCGAACGCTATGGCTGGCGCGGCGAACTGCGCGCGGTCGGCGACGTTTTACGCGATCAACTCTTCTATCTCACGCGGTGTGGATTCGATGCCTTCGTACTCCGCGATGGGGAGGATGCAAACGCGGCATTGGCTGCCTTCGGCGATTTTAGCGAGGGCTATCAGGCGTCGGTCGAGCGGCCGCAGCCGCTGTTTCGCCGGCGCGGCGTGGCTGCGCCCGAGGCGACGAGGAGCTAATTCGATGAACGCTCAGACCGGCATAGTGCACCTGGTTGGCGCCGGGCCCGGCGCGCCCGACTTGCTGACCGTACGCGCGGCGCGCCTGCTCGCCCGCGCAGACATCGTGTTTTACGACGCGCTGGTGCATCCGGAGACGCTCGCGCTGGCAGAGCGCGCGGAAAAAATCGCCGTCGGCAAACGTTGCGGCAAGCATTCGACGCTGCAGCGTTTCATCAACAAGCGCCTGATCGATGCGGCACACAAGCATGCAGTAGTCGTGCGCCTTAAAGGCGGCGATCCCATGCTGTTTGGGCGCGCCCAGGAAGAAATCGATGCGCTGCAGGCTGCAGGCATCCAATGCGAAGTCGTCCCCGGCGTGACCGCGGCGCTCGCCGCCAGCGCCGATCTCAAGATCTCGTTGACGCGGCGCGGCATGAGCCGCAACGTTACGTTTGTTACGCCGCGCGTGGGCGAAGGCGAAGATGCGAGCGACTGGATACGCAGCGCCTGCGACGCGGACACCGCAGTCTTGTACATGGCGGCGGGGCAGGCGGCCTCAATCGCAAGCACGCTGATCGACCATGGATTGCCTGCCGATATGCCGGTGCTGATCGTCGAAAATGCATCGTTGCCGCAGATGACGACGATGGCGACCACGTTGGATGCTTTGCGCTCGATCAGTGAGCGCACGACTCATGGCGGCCCTGCTTTGCTCATGATCGGACGCGTATTCCAGCGCGAACTCGACGCGCAGGATGCGATGAGCGTAGACGACGCTGTGCGCGAACTCCTCGCAATACCGCTCTCCGCCTAGACCTCAGCAGCTAAAACACGCTAGAATTCAAGCTTTTAGCTTGGGTTCTGACGTTTGATGCGTGTTTTTCGCACCCTTCCCGCTGTCGCCTCCAGCCCGGTTGCATTGACCATCGGTAATTTCGATGGCGTGCATATCGGCCATCAGGCGATGCTCGCGCGTCTCACCGAGGCGGCGCACCAACTCGGCCTGCCGCCTTGCGTGATGACATTCGAGCCGCATCCGCGCGAATTTTTTGCGCCGGATCAGGCGCCGACCCGGCTGACGTCGCTGCGCGAGAAGCTGGAGTTGCTCGAGCGTTTTGGCGTCGAGCGCGCGTACGTGCGCCGGTTCAACTTCGAATTTGCGAAGACCGCGCCCGAAGAGTTCATCGAGCGCATCCTGCACCGCGGACTCGACGCGCGCTGGATCCTGGTGGGCGACGACTTCCGTTTTGGCGCGCGCCGCGGCGGGGACTTGGCGATGCTCAAGCAGGCGTCGGCGCGCTGCGGATTTGAAGTGCACGCGATGACCAGCGTGATGGCAGACGGCGTGCGCGTATCCAGCACCGCGGTACGCGAGGCATTGCAGGCGGGCGACATGCGGCGGGCGCAGCGCTTGCTCGGCCGGCCCTACAGCATCAGCGGCCGGGTGGTGCACGGAGACGGCATAGGCCGCAAGCTCGGTTTTCCGACCGCCAACGTCCTGATGAAGCATAACCGGCCCGCGCTGGCCGGAATCTTCGCGGTCGAGGTGCATGGATTGGGTGCCCAGCCTTTGCCGGGCGCGGCCAGCCTCGGAGTGCGCCCTACGGTTACCAATATTCCACAGCCCTGCCTCGAGGTGCATTTGCTCGATTTCGCGCGCGATGTTTACGGCGCGCATCTGCAAATCGATTTTCTGCACAAATTACGCGATGAAGAGAAATACGCCGACGTCGAGACGCTGAAACGCGCGATCGCGAACGATGTCGCCAACACGCGTGAATATTTCGCGGCACTGGCGCGCAACACCCGGGCACAAAATGGCTGACTATAAAAAAACCCTGAACCTGCCCGACACGCCGTTTCCGATGCGCGGAGATCTCGCCAAACGCGAGCCGTTGATGCTCAAAGCGTGGCAGGAGCGCAAGCTCTACGAGCGCATCCGCGCGGCGAGCCGCGGCCGCCCGAAGTTCGTGCTGCACGATGGCCCGCCGTATGCAAACGGCGATATTCACATCGGCCACGCAGTCAACAAAATATTGAAGGACATGATCGTCAAGTCGAAGTCGCTGTCGGGCTTCGATGCGCCTTACGTGCCCGGCTGGGACTGCCACGGCATGCCGATCGAGGTGCAGATCGAAAAAGAATTCGGCAAGACGCTGTCGGTGGAAGAAGTGCAGCGCAAATCGCGGGCTTACGCGGCGGAGCAGATCGAGCGCCAGAAAAAGGATTTCATCCGGCTGGGCGTGCTCGGCGAGTGGGACAATCCGTACAAGACGATGGATTTCAAGAATGAGGCCGACGAAATACGCGCGCTCGGCAAGCTCATCGCGAAAGGTTACGTCTATCGCGGGTTAAAGCCGGTGAACTGGTGTTTCGATTGCGGTTCGGCGCTCGCGGAAGCCGAGGTCGAATACATGGACCGCAAGGACGTCGCGGTCGACGTCGGATTCGAATTCGCAGAGCCGGCCAAGATCGCTGCCGCCTTCGGCCTGAGCAAACTCCCGGCCGGCAAAGGCTGGATCGTGATCTGGACGACCACTCCGTGGACGATACCCGCGAACCAGGCGCTCAATGTCCATCCCGATTTCAATTACGACCTTATCAGCACCGAGCGCGGGCTCCTGATCCTCGCATCGGACTTGCGCGCGGCATGCCTGGAACGCTACGGGCTCACCGGCGAAGTCATCGGCACCTGCGTGGGCAGGCAACTCGAGCGCATCAATTTCCGGCATCCGTTCTACGACCGGCTTTCACCGGTATATCTCGGCGAGTACGTGACGCTCGAACAGGGCACGGGCATCGTCCACAGCGCGCCGGCGTACGGCATCGAGGACTTCAACTCGTGCCGCGCATACGGGATGCAGGACGAGGAAATACTGACGCCCGTGCAGGGCGATGGCCGCTACGCGCCGTCGCTGGAACTCTTCGGCGGGCTCAATATCTGGAAGGCGAACGCGCAGATCGTGGAAACGATGCGCGAGCGCGGCGCACTTTTTCACGCGGTGCCGTTCGTTCACAGCTATATGCATTGCTGGCGGCATAAGTCGCCGATCATTTACCGCGCGACCACGCAATGGTTTGCGGGCATGGACGACGTGCCCGGCTATAAGGACGCCAAGCCTGAGGAAGCGCTGCGCACAACGGCGTTGCGCGCGGTGGAGGCGACGACTTTTTACCCGGCATGGGGTCAGGCGCGCCTGCACGGCATGATTGCGAACCGGCCGGACTGGACGCTCTCGCGCCAGCGTCAGTGGGGCGTGCCGATGCCGCTGTTCATCCGCAAGGAAACGCGCGAGCTGCATCCGCGCACGCTCGAGCTCATCGAAGCGGTCGCCAAAAGAGTCGAGCAGGGCGGCATCGAAGAGTGGCAGCGGATAGACCCGCGTGAGCTGTTGGGCGCGGATGCCGACATGTACGAAAAGATCAAGGACACGCTCGACGTGTGGTTCGATTCCGGCTCGACGCATGAAACGGTATTGCGCGGATCGCACGCTGCGCAGCTGCAGTTTCCGGCGGATCTGTATCTCGAAGGCTCCGATCAGCATCGCGGCTGGTTCCATTCGTCGCTGCTGGTGTCCTGCATGTTGAACGGCGTCGCGCCCTACCGCGCCTTGCTGACCCACGGCTTCGTCGTCGATGGCGCGGGCGCAAGATGTCGAAGTCGCTGGGCAACGTGATCGCGCCGCAAAAAGTGCTCGATACGCTGGGCGCGGACATCCTGCGCCTGTGGGTCGCGCAAACGGACTACGCCGGCGAGTTGTCGATTTCCGATGAGATATTGAAGCGCGTCGTCGAATCGTATCGCCGCATTCGCAACACTCTGCGCTTTTTGCTTGCGAATATCGCCGATTTCGATCCGGCAAAACACGCATTGCCGGTAAGCGAGTGGCTGGAAATAGACCGCTACGCGCTGGTGATGACGGCGGATTTGCAGACGGCGCTGGTCCCCTCGGAACTGGGGTCGAGCGCGCCCGCGTCGCCGGGCCACTACGGCAAGTACGAGTTTCTTGATGTCGCGCAGAAGCTCCAGGCATTCTGCTCGGAAGATCTTGGCGGTTTTTATCTCGACATCCTGAAAGACCGCTTGTATACCGCGGGCACCGATTCGCGCGCGCGCCGCTCGGCGCAGAACGCGCTGTACCACATGACCCAGGTGCTCGTCCGCCTGATGGCGCCGGTGCTCTCGTTCACCGCCAATGAAGTCTGGGAAACATTGAACGGCAGCGAAAGCAGCGTTTTCGAGCAGACCTGGTACGAATATCCGGTGCCGGCCGATGCGGACAAGCTACGTTCGCGCTGGCAAAAGTTGCGCGGCTTGCGCGGCGATGTATTGAAGCTGCTCGAAGAGTTGCGCGTCGGTGGAAAAATCGGTTCATCGCTCGCCGGCGAGGTCGACCTGTATGCGGAAGGCGAGAGTCTTGCGATGCTCAAATCATTCGCCGACGATTTGCGGTTCGTGTTTGATTACCTCGCGCGCAACAGTGCACGATGGCCGGGCACGGGACGCGGGCGTGCAGTCGTCGCTGGACGGCATCGGTATCAAAGTGAATCCGAGCGCGCAGCGCAAGTGCGAGCGGTGCTGGCATTATCGCAGCGACGTCGGCGTCGAGGCGGCCCATCCCGATATATGCGGGCGCTGCGTCGCGAATCTCTACGGCAGCGGCGAGGCGCGCGTCTACGCATGACACGCTGGCTGACGGTAGCGGCCGTGCTGGTAGTTCTCGACCAGCTGTCGAAATTCGCGATCACGCAATCGATCCCATACGGCGGCGGGATCGAGATCATGCCGTTTTTCAACCTGGTGCACGTGCACAACAAAGGCGCGGCGTTCAGCTTTCTGTCGAGCGCGTCGGGGTGGCAGCGCGGGTTCTTCATCGCTATCGCGGTCGTCGCCATCGTGTGGGTCGTGTATCTGTTACGCAAGCATCCGCGCCAGACCCTGTTCTGCTTTGCCCTGAGCCTGATACTCGGCGGCGCGATCGGCAACGTAATTGACCGCGTGTGGCTGGGTGCGGTCGTCGATTTTCTCGACTTTCATGCGGCCGGTCATCACTTTCCGGCTTTCAACGTTGCTGATTCGGCAATCACGTGCGGGGCCGCGCTTCTGCTGTGGGACAGCTTTCGCGGTAGCGAGCCGAAGCCCGCTTGACCGGTAACCTCGGGCGCGTGCTTCGCGCGGCCGCATTGCCGGGGTTATAATCCGTTCCCTTTAATCGCGTCCCTTTTGCCATGCAAGTCCTGCTCGCCAAACCCCGCGGCTTTTGCGCCGGCGTCGATCGTGCGATCGAGATCGTCGAACGCGCTTTGCAAATCCACGGCGCCCCGATTTACGTGCGCCACGAAGTGGTGCACAACAAGTTCGTCGTCGACGATTTGCGCGCGAAGGGCGCCGTATTTGTCGAGCACCTTGCCGAAGTGCCCGCCGGCAGCACCGTAATTTTCAGCGCACACGGCGTTTCGCAGGATGTCCGCCGCGAGGCCAATGCGCGCCAGCTCAAGGTGTTCGATGCGACCTGTCCGCTCGTGACCAAGGTGCACGTCGAGGTGGCAAAAATGCGCGAGCTGGGGCGCGAGATCATCATGATCGGGCACCACGGACATCCGGAGGTGGAGGGCACGATGGGCCAGGCGCAGGGCGGGATGTACTTAGTCGAGACGCCTGCCGACGTCGCCAGGCTGCAGGTCACCGACCCGGCAAATCTCGCGTTCGTAACGCAAACGACGCTGTCGGTCGACGATGCGAGCCAGATTATCGCCGCGCTCAAGCAGCGTTTTCCGCACATTGTCGGGCCGAAGAAAGACGACATCTGCTACGCGACGCAGAATCGCCAGGATGCAATCAAGGCGCTCGCCCAGCAATGCGACGTCGTGATCGTCGTCGGTTCTCCCAACAGCTCGAACTCCAACCGGCTGCGCGAAGTAGCCGCCAATCAGAATGTCGCCGCCTACATGGTCGACAATGCGCGTGAACTGAAGCCGGAGTGGCTCGCCGGTGCATCCCGCGTCGGTGTGTCCGCAGGCGCTTCGGCGCCCGAGGTCCTGGTGCAGGAAGTGATCTCGCGTTTAATGGAACTCGGCGCCAGCGGCGTGACCGAAATAGCGGGCATCACCGAGCGCGTCACTTTCCCTTTGCCGAAAAACCTCGCTGCCGACGCGTCCCGCTAGCAGCGGAGCAGGCCACGGCCGCATCTTCCAGATTCAAGCACAAAAAAATCCCCGCCGACGGCGGGGATTTTAAGCGTGCTGCCTGCGCCTACTGCTCGGGCTCCATGTACCAGTAGATCTTGGTCGGGGCGCCCAGCGTGCCCGTCGGCTGGAATTTACACGACGGCCCGATACAGACTACCTGCATAGACTGCCTGCCGGCTGCCGTATCCAGAATCAACGACTGTGAGCTCGACACGAATCCGCGTCCCTTGAAGTCCGCGAAGTAGCGGGAGGGCGGAAGCGACGTTCCGTTGAGCTGAATAAAGTCACCGGTCAGCGAATCGATTTCGTTCAGCCGGCCTTCTCCCGGCGGCGTGCAGGCGTTCAGTTGCGCGGTCGGCGCGTAAGTGCCGAACGTCAGTCGACTGACCGTGAGCTGGAACTTGAACACAGTCGCCGCGTTGATGACCTTCTCGCCGAGATCGAGGCGTCGGAACCAGCCTTGCATCCCAACCAGGCTGGACGCGGAGACTCCGGTCGTCTGGGAGTTCGTCAACGCGAACAGTGACGACGGCGCGATGGTGATCGGCGTCGCAAGTGCCGAAGGCCCGGCCGTGCTGGGCGTGCCGCCTCCCGAGTTCAGGCTTGGGTCCGAGGCAGAAGAGTAGAATTGCCATATTTTTATTCACGCGTTTAGCGTTGCCTTAAGAAGGCAGTGCAGCGGCATCGCGATCTTCAATACATCACTGTATATATATGTAAAACTAACTTTCGGAGTGCTCCAGACATACGCTTGCTATAGTAATTTGTCCTGAGCCGAGCGAATAATATCTCTTCCAAAGCTATTAATTTGGCATGGCAAAAAAGACTTAGCGCGCAATGCGCCCCATTTCGGCTTACACTACCTTCTTATCAGAAAGGGGCGGAATAGTGGAACTTGAAACGTACTGGTACGAGTGTTCTCCTTTTTTATACACCGCATTGGGCGGTTTCATCCTTCGGCCGCGCCGATTCAATCCTTCTACTAGTTTCCAGCGCCTTATTGTTATCTGCCGGGGGGACAATTTTTATTCTTCGCAGAAGACATGCCCTCAACGAAATACGAAGACTTAGGTTCGGAACGATCGACGACTCGAATGACGACATCGACGTCTTGCCTTCAAAATAGCTCGCGTACGTCATTTATCAGTTACTAGAAGGATAGCGTATGCGCACGCTACTCAAATAACTCGGCGCAGAGTCAGAACATGAAGATGGTTCGCCCTTTGCTGTAAGATTTTCGCGAAATACTCAACTGCTCGCAGTCGCATAAACGTTCCTCCGTGGCGTTTCTTGAAAATCAGAGGCTGCTGTGTAGAGCGACCGATAGGAGATGTGCTCGGCAGCTACGCCGCCTTTTTTGACCTGAAGCAATTTCCCTCACTAACGCGTGCCGTAGCGGGGTCTGAAATAAGTAATCGGCTTCCTGCCAAGATGTAGTCGCATGCTTCATTTTCGGATTGGCCTGCGATGATGTAAATGACACAACGGCTAACGCATCGCAGGTCAGTCACGAAAGCCAACCACTAAGGCACCGATGGACGACAAAGGGAGGCTTCGTCGTCGCCGCGATCTCTATGTCAGGGCATTGAGATCCGTTCATATGGGTTAAAAACTACTTCTATCGTCTTCTGACTCTTCACTTCGCGGCCGTTTTTCAGCGCAGGGGAAAACTGCAAAGCCTGTGTAGCGGTGAAAGCCGCTTCTTCAAAGACACCAGGTGGTGTCGCCGCCAATATTGAGGTCATATCGATGCTGCCGTGCTCGTTGATAAAAATCCGCAATATTACCTTGCCTGCGATCCGCATTTCATAGGCTCGTTTTGGATAAATGAGCTGAACTTCGTTGATCTGGGAAGCACGCACGTCGAGTTCTCTCGCAGCAAAATACCTATCAAACGGAAATTCGAACTGCACCATTCCGGTGTCGCTCGCCGGCGCGTGAGATCGCCTCTCCGCGACATTCGTATCGATAGCTTGAGGCTCTGCGGCGACCCTAAGCGCATCGTTAGAGGATACTAGACCTGAGATTTCATGCAGGTCTTTAGAATGGGGGGCGAGTAAAACTTCGATTCTCAAAGGAGACTGCCACGCCATCTTGTCTGTCACTCGCGGGCTCAACCCTAACGCAAGGAGCATGTGAAGGGTGGCCGAAATCGCAATCCCGGCCGCTATTCTTATCGTTGAAGACGGTATGGTGTAAGGCACAACAATTCGCCAATTGGCGAGAATCCGATGCCCGACAGTAATCACGGAGCCAATGGGTCAAAAAAGCAGGCGGTCAG
>CAWDSF010000007.1:0-70539 GCA_963804885.1 uncultured beta proteobacterium | reverse complement strand
GGCCATTCGCAGAAGGAATCACGATCATGGAGCATGCAAAGTTCAAGTGGTATATCGTTTTTTCTGTGTCCTTACTGGCGTCGCTCTTCATACGCATCGCGCAGGGCTGCGACCAGCCGCAGACGATTAGCGAAGCAACCCCTAAAAAGATCCACTCCTTCTTCAAGGGCAAGAAAATGAAAGTTCTGACCTTTCTGGGTTATTCAGCCGCCGAGTATGAGAACAAGCCGGAGATGCTCAAGCGTGCTGCCCGAGTCCTCGACGAGTTCGACCCGAGGGCCACGATCGTGAACATTGGCGCCACCCCCGAGGGTATGGGCGCCGTCTACGAGACGGCAAAGAGAAGGGGATTTCTGACGACAGGTATCGTCTCGACCCAAGCGAAAGAAAACAAGGTGAACCTGTCTCCGTGCGTCGACGTCGTCTTCTACGTAAGAGACGCGACGTGGGGTGGGTTCACCCCCGGCACCAAGCGACTGTCGCCAACCTCGGCAGCTATGGTTGAAAACAGTGATGTAATAGTTGCAATCGGCGGCGGGGAGGTGTCCAGAGACGAGCTGATTGCAGCAAAGCGATTGGGCAAGAAGTTCCAGTTCATCCCAGCCGACATGAATCACGAGATAGCACGAGAAAGAGCGCGGAAGCGGGGCCAACCGGCTCCATCCGATTTTCGTGGCGCAGCTGGGGCCGTGTTTTAGGTGACTCGCGCGATCGGGTGGTATTCTGCCAATGTAGCAGTAACCCACCGGACACAGGAGATAGGAGAACTGCAAATGAGCGACGAAATGCCGGATTTCTCAAACGTCCAATCGGGATCGAGTTCGACAGCTCCCACAATTTACGAAGTCAAGGCCGGCGACAGCCTGTCCAAAATTGCGAAAGCCCATTACGGCAACGCCAACGACTGGAACCGCATCTTCGAGGCGAACAGGGACGTTTTAAAAGATCCGAACAAGATCTATCCCGGACAGAAACTTAAGATCCCCCCGAAGTGATCCACGAACCGAATAGAACAGAGGAGATGCGTTCATGGCAAAGTTGCATGTAGTTCTCGTCCTTGCCGCGTTGACTTTAAGCCTCACAGGTTGCAAGAAAGAAGCGCCGCCGTCGGCGCCGGCTACCGCACCGAAACCAGCGCCTCAGGTTCAGGCACCGCCGCCCGCGCCGGATGTCGTTAGCGTCGCAAACATCAGCCTTGGCAAGGCGCTGGGGCCGGACAAGAAAGTGGCCGCCGCAACCGACACTTTCGCCAAAGGCGATACGATTTATGCCGTGGTAGAAACCACCGGTTCAGGTAACGCCACGCTCAAGGCCAAGTGGACCTATCATAAAGGCGACAAGACCGCGCCGGTGAGCGAAAGCTCGCAGACCATCAGCGCAAGCGGTCCCGCGGCGAGCGAGTTTCACGTCAACAAACCTGACGGTTGGCCGCTGGGCGACTACCAGGTAGAGATCTGGGTCAATGACAAGTCTGCCGGCACGAAGAAATTCGTGGTGAAGTAGACGGTCATACTGTTCCACATGCCAGTTTAAAGGCGGTTAATCATGGGAATTATCTGGACGATCGTGCTCGGATTCGTCATCGGCGTGTTGGCCAAGTTTCTGCATCCCGGCAAGGAAAACATGGGATTCATCATGACCATAGTGCTGGGCATCGTCGGTTCCCTTCTGGCCGGCGTTATTGGCCAGTACTTGGGTTGGTACAAGGCTGGTGAAGGCGCCGGTTTCATTGTCTCAGTCGTCGTCGCGATCTTATTGCTCGTCATTTACGGGAAGATCCGCGGCAATTCGTCCGGGCCCTCTGCTTAAATGCGGCACATCCACCTCGACAGGCTGGTTCGGCGGTAACGAGCTGATCGATCTGTTTCCGATTGGCTCGGACGAGCGCTTCCCGCTATATGTCTCGATAGCCAGGCGCGACGCACTGCAAATGCGCTCGTGCGGGCGTAATCATCTGCCTACGGCGTAATCAGACAAACTCTGATTCAAAGCCCCGCGGACAACGCAACAATGCGAGAGTTGGCTGCGCTTTAGAACAAATGACGTTTGAAATGCCTATCCGCCGAAATGCGTGTTCCGTCAGCTGGCTCAGGTGCCATCAAAGGGACGCTTCAAGTTCCAGGGGAGTCGACTTCCATGAGTAATCTCAAGCGAAGTATTGTTACATCGATTTTCGCGACCGCGCTCGTCTGGCCGGTGCTCGCATCAGCGAACTATAACGAATCGGCGAATGGCGACCTGTCAGGCAACTTTCAAAGCCCGACGTCGATCGCCTTGGTTCCCAATGGATCCACCACAATCTCCGGGACTATCCAAGGGGCGGGGATGGGAGTGAGTGTCGATCTGGACTACTTCACGGTGACGGTTCCTGCGGGACAGGCGCTGGTCGCATTGAATGTGCTGCCAGGCACTGTGGCGGCGGCGCCATCGGCTCCTTCATCGCGATCTATTCGGGCTCCACTGCGGTCGATCCGGTCGGCGCCCTTTCCACGGCCGCCCTGGCTACTACTTATACCGTGCGGCTGACATCGGCACGGACATCCTGGACAATATGGCGACCTTCAACTTCAACGGAACCAATCCCTCCATCGGTTTCATTCCACCGCTTTTTCCCGGCGCCTACACGTTCTGGATCCAAGAAGGCTTCAACGGCACCTTCCCGTACAACTTCGAGCTGGTACTGAATTCCGTTCCGGAACCGTCGACTGCCCTGCTGATGGTGGCGGGTTTGGCCATGTTCCTGCGCCGACACCGCAGAGAGAAAAAATAGGGCCAGTGTAGGTCAGCCTCAATTTGTTTGAACTTCGCCGACGACTTCGGTCGCGACTTCGAGCATCATCGCGCAGTAGTCGAGCGCTGCTGACCGCAATCAGGCCGATCGCGCTCGCGGTTTTTGGCCACGCTTTTGCGAACCTTTTGCTCGCAGGCGCTTGAAGTAAAAATAGCGCTTCGCGCCCTGTGGTGAACCTGGAACTGTGCCAACGCGTTTATAGCCCTGGCTCTCGTAAAAGGCCGGCGCCTGGAACGAGTAAGTGCTCAGATGAATCACACGGCTGCCCCGTCGTTGCGCTCGACGCTCCGCTTCCTTGATAAGCGAACCACCCAACCCGGCTCCGCGCGCTCGCGAAGCGAGCCAAAGCAACTCAATATAGGTTTCTTGCCACCAGGATTGCGTAATCAACCCGCCAAGCAATCGCCCTTTCTCGTCCCGAACGCTCAGTATGGTGCGGCTATAGCGTAGAGGACCCGCTTGCTCGCGATTGAATCTGACGAGTCCTTTCCATAATTTCCGGGAAGTCGCCGCAGAGTGAGCCCGCTCTACAACCACTTTGCAAACCGCTCCCTTGGGCCTCGACTTTTGCATCGGTGATCACCTCCATCCGCGGATAATCGGTGAAACTGTAGCTGATTTCCAATGGCACGTGTGGACAGCATCGTCCTACAGAGTCTTAACTAATATCAAAGTTGCACGCGAAGTGCGCCGGCCGTCAGAGATTACCAACGCCGAAGCCTCCTGTTGTCTGACGCACGTATCGCACTCGTCCGATTGAAGTGCCGATGCCGCAGATGCAGCATTGAGCCATGGACAAGACTAAATCCCATTGGAATGTGACGCCGCAGCCGCCCATGCGTCGCTCCGGGCTCGCGCCCCCCAAGTCGATGAACTGGAAATGCGTCGGTTGTTCCATGCATTACGCGTTCGGTCGCCGTGTCGCGATGCCCGCGGAATGCGGGCGTTGCGGCGGAAATAAATTCAAAGCGTATTGGTCGATCAGATGAGCGCGGTGGTCATGCGACCGCACTAAACGGGGGTGTGCGCTCGCATTGCAGGTTTAATCGTCGAGACTGGAAAACAACCGGCGCAGCTGACATCGTTTCAGCTTGCTAATATACGTGTCCGGTGTGTACCGCCAGAGAGCTCGAATGACCTACCCCACCGACAGGCGCAGTTTCGTGGTCGCGGTTGGCGCCGGCGCCTTCCTGGCGACGTTCCGGGCACGGGCGCAAAAGACAGCCCAGCCGGTGATCGGCTATCTCGGCGCTGAATCTGCGACCCCGTTCGCAAGCCGCTTGAGCGCCTTCCGTCAGGGACTCGCCGAGTCCGGCTACGTCGAAGGCCGGAATGTCGGAATAGAGTTTCGTTGGGCGGAGGGTCAGCACATCCGCCTCACCGAGCTCGCCGCCGAGCTGGTGATTCGGCGGGTGGACGTGATCGTCGCGCCAGGCGGCGCGCCCGCGGCACTCGCGGCCAAGGCAGCGACGACCACAATCCCGATCGTCTTCGAGATGGGCGCCGACCCCGTTGCACTAGGCTTGGTGGAGAGCCTGAATCGCCCGGGCGGCAACCTCACTGGAGTCACCTCGTTCAATGTCGATCTGAGCGCGAAACGGCTCCAGTTCCTCAGCGAGGTGATACCCACCACTCGTCCGGTGGCCGTTCTGGTCAATCCAACGAGTCCCACCACGGAGTCGCAGTTAAACCGCCTCGAGGCGGCGGCGCGCGAGTTGAAGATGCAGATCCAGATCGTTCGCGCTGCCAACCAGCAGGAGTTCGGCGCGGCTTTCGACAGGATGCGCGCACTGAATGCGGCGGGCCTGGTCGTGGCATCCGATACCTATTTTGCCCTGCATGCCGAGCCGCTTGCAGCGCTCGCCCTGAAGTATCGGCTGCCCGCAATTACGCAAACGCGCGATTTCCCCATCGCGGGTGGCTTGATGAGCTACGGCGGCAATTTCTTCGAATCGCACCGCATCGCCGGCGTCTATGCGGCACGCGTCATCAAGGGTGCTCGCCCAGCCGACCTTCCCGTTCAACAGGTCAAGAGCTTCGAATTTTTCGTGAACCTCAAGACGGCGAAGACCCTCGGAGTCACATTACCCCCGAGTATGCTGGTGGCTGCCGACAAGGTCATCGAGTGACTGAACGTCTACGCGTGCGCAGATTGTGGAGAGGCGGGATGAACAAGCGTCGTAAACTGGTCATTGTGCTGGGCGCGAGCGCCCTTGCAGCGGCGTCGGGGCTCATGATGAACCTCGCCTCGGCGGCCCAAGCGGCCGACGTCAATATGGCCGAGGTCCGTCAGCTCGCCAGGGAGCCCGTCGAGACGATCTTCGCGGGTGCACCCATCGGCCGGATCTCTGATGCCGACTACTGGAAGACCGTGCGCGGCAGCGCGAAGCCGGTCGTCGTGGTCTTCTATGCGAACCAAGGCCAGCAGTCCAGGCACCTTGCGACCCTTGTCCGCTACCTCGCTCGCGAGTTCAGCCCGGCTGTCGAGTTCTACGGCTATCCCGTGACCGGGGGAACGACCGTAGAGCACAATAAGCTCGCGGCACTTCAGAAGCGCTACGGCGTCAAGAAGGTCCCGGCCACGCTCTTCTATGACAACGATCGCGGGAAGATGGAGCTCGAGAAGACCGACTATTCGGTCCCGGCCCTGGTCGAGTATCGGACGCCGAGCCTTCTCTTCTGGAATACCTACCACCAGACCACTCGTGATTACATCCGGAAGAATATCCTCGACTAAGTGAGGATGTCCGCCTCGATGGTTCGTTTGACGACTGATCGTCACCCATCGCGCGCTTGACGCAAAAATTATCGGCCTACCTTCCGTCAATTCCTTTGGCATAATAGGCGCGGGGATTCGTTGGGGGGGAAGTAAATGAACGATCGCCGCAAATTCATCGTCGCGCTTGGCGCGGGTGCGCTCGCAGCGCCGTTCGGCTCGTTCGCGCAGCAGGAATATCCCAACAAGCCAGTCCGTCTCGTCAGCGGCTATGCCGCGGGTGGCACGACCAGCCTCATCGGTCGCCTGATCGGTCAAAAGCTGACCGAAAGCTGGGGCCAGCAATTTATCCTGGATAACCGCCCCGGCGGAGGCACTCTCATCGGCGCCGAAATAGTGGCCAAGTCGCCACCGGACGGCTATACGCTCATGCTCGCGGACAGCGCCCACGTCCTCGCGCCTCTCCTGCTCAAAGCTCCCTACGATCCAATCAAGGACTTCACTCCGGTCGCTACCGTCGCCGCCACTGAACTTGTCCTCCTGTTGCATCCCTCGGTGCCGCCAAACAATCTTACAGAGTTGCTCGCCTACGCGCGCTCCAGGCGCGGGCAACTGAATTATGCAACGCCCGCCATCGGAGGGTCGCAACACCTGGCGACTGAAATATTCAATACCACTGCGGGAATCCAAACACAGCATATTCCCTATAAAGGAGGGGGTCTGGCCCTCATTGCACTTGTTGCCGGCGAGGTGGACATGTATTTCGCAACCACCGCCACCGGCGCTCCGTATGTCAAGGCCGGCAAAATGAAAGCCATTGCGATCACCGGGAAGAAGCGTTCGCCGCTCTTGCCCGATGTGCTCACCTTCGACGAGGCCGGCTTGCCGAACTTCTACAATCAGAAACGCGCCCCGTATGGCATCGTGGCGCCAGCCGGCACTCCGAAACCGATAGTCGACAAACTATCCACCGAAGTCGCCAGGTATTTGGCGCAGCCGGAACTGCGCGACGCGCTGATCAACCTGGGGCTGGATCCCTACCCCGGCACACCGCAGGAGTACGCAGATGTGCTCAAGGCGGGTTTGGCCTGGAACGCCAATACCATCAATGCGCTGAAGAAGAAGGGCATCAAGTTCGACACTTGATTGCATCGAGCTGCAGCTAAAGATACGTCATCCAGTTAAAACGGCGAATGACCGTTTTCGAAAAATCGGAGAATACATTGAAATTTTTGAGGATCACACTGGCGTTCGCGGCGGCCGTATTGGCTGCGATCAACCCAGCAAGCGCACAGCAGGTCTTGCGCGTGGGGCTGCAGGGTGCGGAACCCGGCGTCGTTCGCAGCAACAACGGGATCGGAGGCTTACAGGTTGAAGTGGTGGAGGCCATTGCGAAGGACGCCGGGTTTAAGGTGACCTTCACGATCACGGAAAATACAAGGAGAGCGTTCGTATTGATGGACGAAGGTAAGTTGGATGTTGTAGCAGGGACGACCGTAACTGCTGAAACTCAGGCTAACTATAGTTTTACCGTCGGCTACGGAACGACCGCTGAAGCTCTCGTGGTCCCTAAGACCGACCAGAAGCAATATCTGACAATTGCGGACGCCAAGGCTCTCACCATCGTAACGCTGCGCGCTTCGACCTACGCCAGTTATCTAAAACAGAACGGCATAATCAACTACAAGGAAGTCGAGACAACGACCGATGCGCTAATGGCGGTGAGCACCGGGCAGGCTGAGGCTTCATTGTTCTCCGGCATCATATCGGGCTATGTGCTTAAGCAAGGCCTGTTTCCCAACCTGCAGGTCGTCGCCTCATATCAGCCAGCTCTGGCACGTCCATACGCGATAGCGTTTCCCAAGAATACCGGCGAAATTCTGACTAAGACGAACGCTTCTATACAGAAACTGAATGACGACGGTACGATCAAGCAGATCTTTGCCAAATACGGGCTAACGATCAAAAAATAGGTGATGCAGTGGCCCCTCGAGAGCGAAGGTCTGTTAGCGGCCCGGACAGTGTAAAGAAGTCACAAGATTCCTACGTCATAACCGCGTAGGATGTGCCATCGGGAAGCCAAGTTTTCAGAATAACCCGCAGCTATTCAACGAGCTAGTTAGCGGGCCGAGGAGGATTCATGATTTCGCGTCGTCGGATCGTCATTGCGCTTGGCGCAAGCGCGCTCGTGGCGCCATTTGGCGCGCTATCTCAACAGCAGGCGAAAGCCTGGCGCATTGGCTTCCTGGGCTCTTCTTCGGCAGTTGGCATGGCGGGCCGGATCGAAGCGTTCAAGTCCGGACTGACAGATTTCGGCTACATCGACGGCAAAAACATCAAGGTCGATTACCGCTGGGCCGACGATAAATACGAGCGTTTGGCGGCGCTTGCAGCCGACCTGGTTCGTGAGCAGGTCGATTTAATCGTAACGCACGGCACTCCAGGAACTCAGTCTGCCAAGCAAGCAACCACATCCATTCCAATCGTAATGGCGCTCTCGGGTGATGCGATCGCCACCGGACTCGTGGCAAGCCTGGCCAAACCCGGCGGCAACATCACGGGAATGACGTTCTTCGACCCTGAGTTGAGCGCCAAGCGAATTGACGTTCTCAAAGACGTGCTCCCCAACCTCAGGCGGCTGGCCGTGATCACCAATCCGGCCAACTCTTCGGCAACGGGACCGTCGCTTCGGGCTATCGAATCTGCAGCTGCGTCAATGAAGGTGAATCTTTATGAATATCCAGTGAAGGGCCCCGGCGCATTTGCAGATGCTTTCGCTTCGATGGTTAAGAACCGCGTTGAGGCGGTTGCCGTGCTTCAGGACCCGATGACCGTCTCTCAAGTAAAAGCGCTTGCCGCACTGGGGAATGACAATCGCCTTCCATCGATTGGCTTTCCCGAACTTGCAGAAGCGGGAGGGCTATTAGGATACGGCGTCGATGGAAACGCGCTGTATCGACGGGCGGGCTATTTTGTCGACAAGATCATCAAGGGCGCCAAACCCGGTGACCTGCCGATCGAGCAGCCGACCAAGTTTGAAATGGTGATCAATCTCAAAACCGCTAAGGCCCTCGGCATCAAGATCCCGCAGTCGATATGGTGCAGCGCAACAAGGTGATCGAGTGAACAAGCGCCGCAAACTGATTGTTGCGCTTGGCGCGAGCTGCGCTCGCGGCGCCGTTCGGTTTCGTTCGCGCAACAGCAGGGCAAAGTCTGGCGCATCGGTTTTCTGTGGGAAAGCGAGCAACCGATTTCGATTACGTCCAGCGCATCGATGCATTCAATGCGGGAATGCGCGAGCTTGGCTACGCCGAAGGCAAGGACTACGCGATCGAGCACCGGTCCGCCGAAAATGATCTTGCCCGTCTTCCGGCATTGGCAGCGGAGTTGCTTGCACTGAAAGTCGACGTGATCGTTCCGTCGGGCACCCCGTCGGCCGTGGCGGCGCGCAACGCCACGCGCGAGATACCGATCTTGATCGTGACCGTTGGCGATCCAGTCGGCAGCGGCCTCGCCGCCAGTTTGAGGCGCCCCGGTGGAAATGTCACCGGGCTCACCAACTTAGCCTCGGACCTTGTCACCAAACATCTGGATCTGTTGCGCCAGATCTTGCCTGACATGCGCCGTGTGGGATTTCTCTACAACCCAGACAACGCCGCCAATGTGCTGGGTCTCAAGCAGTTTGAATCCGATTGCGGCAAACTTGGATTCAATTCCATACGTGCCCCCGTGCGTAAGGCCGAGGACATCGCGACGGCGTTCAACACATTGAAGCGCGACAAAGCGCAAGGGATGATTGTGACCGCGGCCAGCTCAAATATCGCTTGGCGAGAAAGCATAATCGAACACGCAGCAAAGCATCGACTGCCAGCGATTTATGGCGAAAATCTCTTCGCCGAATCGGGAGGCTTGCTTTCATATGCCGCGAACTTTCCGGATCTGTATCGGCGTGCCGCCGCCTATGCGGACAAGATATTCAAGGGTGCAAAGCCCGGTGATCTGCCGATCGAGCAGCCGACCAAGTTCGAACTGTCGTCAATCTGAAAACCGCCAAGGCGCTCGGCATCAAGATTCCCAATTCGATTTTGCTGCAAGCGACCAAGGTGATCGAGTGAACAATCGCCGCAAACTGATTATCGCGCTTGGCGCGGGGGCACTCGCGGACTTCGTTGCCCTTCGCTCAAAGCAGGGAGTCTGGCGCGTCGGTTTCTTGATTGCAGGATCGCGATCCGGTCCATTTCGGCTAGCGCATTTCGTCAGGGAATGCGCGAACTCGGCTACGTCGAGGGCAAGAATCTGGTGATCGAGTGGCGCTTTGCCGAAGGCAAATCCGAGCCTGCGATTTGGCGGCAGAATTGGTGCAACTCAAAGTGATGTCATCCTACAGCTGCGACACCCGCCACTGCAGGCCGCGCAGAAAGCAACCGCCACCATTCCCATCGTCATGGGAACCGTCCGGTGACCCGGTCAAGCGGCTTTCGTCAAAAGCCTGGCGCGACCCGGCGGCAATATCACCGGGCTCTCGACCATAACTAGCGACCTCGGCCCCAAGTGCCTGAAATGCTGCTGAGCATGGTTCCCAAGCTGTCGCGCGTGGCCGTTCTGTTGAATCCCTCCAACGTTGCAGATGTCACTATGCTGAGAGCTCGAGGCCGCGGACAGAAGCGTAGCGTAAAGATTCTGCCGCAGAAGCACGGACGCCGCAGGAGATCGACAGCGCCTTTTCCTACGATGCGCCAGCAGAAGGCTGGTGCGGTGATCGTTAATCCGCTCTTTCAGTCAATAGGCCGGAAGTTGCAGAACTCGCCGCAAAGCACCGGCTGCCGTCGATACCGCTGATCGGCTTATGCGGAAGCCGGCGGCCTGATGAGCTACGGGAGAGCCTATCACCGACGGTTCCGGCGCGCCGCAACCTATGTGGACAAGATTTTCAAGGGCGCAAACCTGCCGACTTGCCTGTCGAGCAACCCACAAAATTTGAATTGGTCATCAACCGCAAGACCGCCAAGGCGTTGGGCCTCACCATCCCGCAGTCGCTCCTGATCAGCGCCGACAAGGTGATCGAGTGAACAAGCGTCGCAAACTGGTCATTGCGCTTGGCGCGGGTGTGCTCACAGCGCCGTTCGCCTCAGTTCGCCCAGCAGCAGGGCAAACGTTTCGCAGATCGGGCTACTGTGCGATCGATACGGAAAATCCTCTCGGCAGTACGTCGCAGCTTTCCGCGAAGGTCTGCGCGCAAGAGGGTATGTCGAGGGCAAAAACATCCACGTTGACGATCGTTTCTTTGGTTGATCGGTATGAACGCCTGTCCGAAGCGGCCACCAGACTGGTGAATCAGAAAGTAGACCTGATCGTTTGCTATGGTTCAACAGCAACGCGGGCAGCAGAGCAAAGCGACATGCCACCATTCCGATCGTCATGATTTCTGGCGGCGATCCGGTAAAGCTTGGCGTTGCCGCGAGCCTGTCCAAGCCGGGAGGAAATGTCACCGGAATATCGTCAGTCAATGAGGAACTCTCGGGCAAGCAGCTGGAAATCCTGAAGGAGATCGTGCCTGGCATGCACCGTGTCGCCGTCATGTTCTTTATCCGGAAAGTTCAGCGGGAGCGAGGGCTTTGAGCAACGTCTGAATCTGCCGCGCAGGTCATAAATCTACAAGTGCGCGCGGTCGAAATCCACACGTCCGCCGAAATCGGACCTGCGATAGCAGGTATTGCAGAAAATGAAAGTCCAGGCAATTGCGGTTATGGGAAGCACGTTGTTGACCTCGAACAAAAAAGACGTGGTGGCCGCAGTCGAAGAAGTCCGCTTGCCGTCCGATCATCGGCTATCAGGATTTTACACACGCGGGCGTGATGATGGCTACGGTCCAAACTTCGACGACCATTTCGACGCAGGCCAATCTTTGGGGACAAATTTTCAAGGGCGCTAAACCTGGCGACATGCCGATTGAGCAACCTACCAAATTTGAATTGGTGGTGAACAGCAAAACCGCCGAACTCGACTCGGCATAAAATTCCGCAATTCGATCCTGTGCGCGCCGACAAGGTCATCGAGTGAACTGACGTCTCGATAATTGATCGTGGGGTCGGCGCAAGTGCGCTTGCAAGAGCGCAAGTCTATTCGCCGACTAACGCAGAGCTGCGTCCGCGCAAGGCTGCTATGGGTGCGGTTCGTCCGAAAAACTCTTCAGTGGGGATTCCAAAGTCGATATGGAGGGTCGATCGACCCCTTGCTCGTGGGGCGGCATCGATGCAGACGCACTGCCTGAAGCACCCGAAGTGACCCGACTGCGGGTGACAACAAGTAATCGAGTTATTCAACAGAATAGGTCGGAAGCAGTCAGTCGTGAATGCCGGCTCCCGGCCAAAAGCGGAAGTCCCCTGTTACGTTTCAATTCGACGATTGATCGACACTCTGCGCCTTACTGCCGCAAAAAAAACTCACCGGCCTGCCGTCTGTGGCGTAAGCATAATGGGCAGACGATTGGGAGGGGAAATAAACGATCGTTGGAAATTTCTCATTGTTGTTTGCACAGCATTGGCGATGCAATCGGGCGCAGTCGCGCTGCCCGGCGCGGCCACTTGCTACTCGGCTTAGGTGGCGGAGGCCGCGGCCTGTGCGACGGCCGCGCGCTTGCGCTGCACCTTGATCACCGCCGTCTCGGCGGCCGGCGTGGCGTGGTACAGCTCCAGCGACTCGAGTTCCTCGGGCGTGACCGGCGTCGTCGCAACGTCCCGGTAGCTCGCTCCGTCCGGCTCCTTCTCCACCCGTCGCCGGATCCGGTGGAACCCCCAGAAGATCCACGCCATGCGTGAATACTTGCGCAAGCTTTCCAGCGCGAGGCGCGGATAAAAGACGAAGAGGCTCTCGATCGGCAGCCCCGGGCGCCGGTCGCGGCGGTACTTCCTGCGAATCAGGCCGGCGTCCAGCGGATGCACGTGCTCGATCGCTTGACAGGCGTAGAAGACGAACAGCTTGATCATCAGATGCCCGAGCGACTCGCCTCGGGCACGAGCGCGCCGCAACACCGTGGCGACATGCTCCGGGGTGTAATACAGCCCCCACGCCCGGCGATAAATGTCCAGCCATGCGTCCGCGGACATCTTGGCGTGTCCCGCAGTGACGTGAAAAGTGTCGTAGCGATTCAGATCCTGCTCGAGCGCAACGCCCTTCTCGAACAATTCCTTGTGGTCCTGTGAACCCGGCAGCGGCGTCAGGATAAAGAAATCGAGCACGTCGAGTGGTAGCTCGCGTTGGATAATCGTGATGTCGCGCGCGATGGTCTCGGGCGTGTCGCCCGGGAAGCCCAGAATGTATCCGGCATTGATCACCGCACCGACGCTATGCCAGGCCTGTGCAACCGCGCGGTACTCCGTGATGTTGTTCTGTCCCTTGCGCGCTTCCTTGAGCGCGTCCGGATTGATGCTCTCGAGCCCGAGGAAGACCCGATTAACCCCGGCACGCCCGCATTTCTCAATGAACCCCCTGATCTTGTGGGAAACGGTATCGACCTGAATCGAAAATCTAATCGGTAGCCCTTCGCCTTCGCGCAGTGCGATCAGCCGGTCCAGAATCGGCTCCCAGTTCCGATTACGCGCGAAGTTGTCGTCAGTGATGAGGAAACTCTTGATGCCTTGCGCCAAGTTGCGTCGGATGATGCGCTCGACGTCGTCAGGGCTTCGATAGCGCGACTTACGCCCGTGCACGTTGATTATGGTGCAGAAGCTGCACAGGAACGGGCAGCCCCGCCCAGCGTCAAACGTGGCCTTGCCGCCGCCGGTGCGTTTGGCCGACTCGGCCGGTAGAAAGGGCTGCGGCACGCCTTCGAGCGCTGGTGTTTCGGCAACGTAGTTGTACAATGGTTGCATCTCGCGGTTCATCGCGTCGCGCAGCACTTCATCGAAACGGCCTTCGGCTTCGCCAGCGAACAGCGAGATGCCCGCGTCCATCGCCTGCTGCAGTTGCAGTTCCTTCCTCGCCCCGGGCAGCATGGCCACAGATCCGCTGACGTGGAAGCCACCGATGCAGGTCTGGATGCCGGCCGCGCGGAACGCGGTGCAAATGTCCACCGCGCGCGGGTACTGATTTGTTTGCACGCCGCACAGCGCGACCAGCCCGTTGCCGCCGTCGGCCTGCACCGTCCGGATCAGGCGGTCAACGCGGACACGGTTGATCGTCTCGTCGAACACGTGCAGTCGGATCTCGACGTCTTCACCCAATACCTTGCGCTCTATGCAATCGAGCGCAAGCCCGTAGAGCGTGGCGAGCGTATTTGAAGGCGTCGAGGCATGCACCCATTGGAGCACATAGCCGTCATCGTCGTAGTGCGACGGCTTGATGAGGATGAGGTGGAAGGCCGTGTGGGGTGTCATCAGTAACTCGCTCCGGTCGCGCCCTGCCGAGCCGTCTACGGGCGCGTAATTGCGCCCCGGCCCGGCGTTGCAAATTAGTTTCATTGTCTCAAGAAACGCCCGACGGGTGGCTAGTTTGCTTTGAATTATTTTCCGTTACATCTTACGTATCGGCCAACGGCTCCGGTGACGCCCTGACGTAGTCCACGTATCGGCCAGTCGATACGGGCGCTGTCACTCTCATCCAGCGCTTTAAGAGGCGACTACCGATTTTCGAGACCGATTTTCGAGCCGGTTGTAGTCGAACAGTCCCGCCTCGACTCCGCCCCAACGCGCGTAGGCATCCATCAGTTCATCGCTCGTAGCCCAGAAGCGTGGGTTGGTGCGGCGAACCGCGTAGCGATCGGCGAGCTTGCGGTAATCATCTTCCGACGCTAGCGATCCGATTGCATTCACGAGCGCGGGCAGGTCCGCTGCCTTGACGCTGAAAATCGCGTTCGGATAGGCGCCGAGGAAGCCCGGTACAACCGTCAGCGTGTTCTCCGCCGGCAGCAGTTCCTCCTTGAACATGTGCGCAACATTCTTGTGCGCGGTATTGCGCAGGACACTGAAGTACTGCGGCGAGGCCGTCGGCTGCTCGACGCGCATGAACACCACCTCCGGCATCCATGCGAGGCTCGCGCCGCGCACCTTCGACAGCGCCTGCACGTCGCGCCGCAGCGCGGGATCCGCCACCGATGAAAGTTCGAATCGCTTCGCCGCGACCGGCGCCACTCGCGCGCTCAGCATTTCGTACAGTTCGCGTTGTGGATCGTTGGTCCGGTACGTGAGGCCATTGGGTCGGTTGAAGTACGCGTTTCGGCCGTAGACATAGTCGATCACCTCCTTCGGCGCGCCTCGATACCAGTGTTCGGCCGTCGAGCGTCGAGCTTTCTCCGGCAGAAGTACGAGGAAGTTGAACTCGCCTTCCATGCGCAGGAAGTCCATGTAAAGGCGGCTGTTCAACTGGTGCCCGGTGTTGCCATAGACGTCGTAACCCGCCACGAGCAGGTAGTAGATCCGCTCGAACAGCGGATAGCCGATGACCCACGCCGTCTTCGGCTGATCGCCGACCAGACCCTTGACCACCGTCGCACTGTCGAAGTGACGGAACACGGTCAACGCTGCGTTCGGATTGCGGCCATCGCCACTCCAGATCATCGAGAGATCGTCCTTGCGCGCCACTGCGTTGCGCTCGAGCCACTCGCTTTTCGCCCGCAGGTAGTTGGTTTGGAGCTTCGAGTATTGGAGCCACGGGATCAGCGCAAGCGACGTGCTGCCCCATTCGGCGGGCAGGCGGAGGTTGCTGCGTTCACGCGCGAGCAGCTCGGCGACCATGACATCGTCGCCAACATTCGGATCGACGAAGAACACCCAGAAGCGGTCTTCGATGACATCGAGCGCGAGCTGGCCGCGGCACACCGGGCCCTTGATGAAGTTCATCACGAAGTATTCGGCTTCATCGAGCATGAAGCGGTAACGGCCGTCGAGCGGCAAGTCATGAAACGCCGCGAACGGATTTGATGAGGTGTCGGCGTCGAACGACGGCAGCGCGGCCACCGTGTACGCAGGATCGAGGAACCAGCTACGGTACTTCGCCATGCGTGCCGCGCTGAGCGCATAGGGCATGTGCGTCTTTGCGAGAAGCGCTTCGCGTTCGGGCTCGAGTCGGTAAAAAAAGCGCGCGACGCCGGGGTCGTCGTACGGGCGACGCGTGGCAATGGCCGCGATCGGCTTGCCGCTCGGAGTGGTGGACCGGACGATGCGAAACGCGCGGCGCTGCGAATCTGTCTCGAAGTAGAGGTGGCCGAGGTACAGGTGCTCGTACAGGTAGCGGCTCATCAGCCGCTCCTTATTCGAGTCGCCGTTGAGAAACGCTTCCCAGAGCTGAACCTGTTGTTGGACGCTGACCGGCAACGGCTCATCGCCTTCGAAGGGCGCGCCGGCCTCGATCCACCGAGTGATCGTCGAGAACTCGCGTTCGTCGAGGCCGGGCAAACCGTACGGCATGCCGGCGAGCGGATTGTTTTGAGCGAAGGCATCGAACTGGTCGATGCGCGGACACGTCGAGGCGCGGCCCAGCGATACGTCGAACGCATTGGAAAGCAACGGCGAAGCCGGCAGCGGATGATCGCGCTTGAGGGCAAGCGAGCGGTATAAAACGCTCGCGGCAAGGTTGATTTGGGAGGTCTGCCTCCTTTCGTTCAATACTGCGGAAAAACCAAGTTGCCGCCATTGCGAAGGCAGCTGCGCATCAACGAACAGGCGCGTGGGCGGCGCTTCGAACGGGCGGGCGGCGTCATAGACCGGCTGCTTACTGCTTCCGCGCGCGATGCCCTCCCAAGCGCCGAGCTTGAGCTGGCATGGCGCGTCGTAACAACCGTGGCACACGACGCAGCGCCGTTCGACGATGGGCTGCACATCCTTGCGATACGACACTCCCGCGACCGGCTGGACCGGAACATCGAAGCGCTTCGGGTCGGGTTGCCCATAACGCTGATCAAACTCTTGCAGGGCAACCGTCGCGCAGCCGGTGACCCCGATGATGGTGAGTAGTGCGGTGAGAGATCTCATGGAAACTCGAAGCGGACGACCGCGATGGTAGCGTAGCCGGAGGCGCGGATCGTGAGCCGGTCGAAAAGGCGGAGCCGTCCGGGTTCGTCAAAGCGCGCCGGACGCTGGGGAAGCTGCTGTTGAACTGAAGTAGGTAGCGAAGCTATCCATCCCTGTATATGCGCGATGTGGTTGAAATACCTTTTGAACGTCCTTAGCAGATCGCCTTCAACGATTTGCGCGTGATAAAAATCCATCTGAATCTTTAAATTCGGTTCGGCCATTTCTTACCAGATCAAGGTTAGCGGTAGCGAAGCCTACGCGCAAGCGCACCGAAACGCATCGGGACCGTGACGATCGGCTCGACTGCGTACGGAACTGTCATCGGCTGTCGACAGGACGCATGTTGAGCAACATGCCTGCGATGCTGTTGAGAAGTGAATATGACGCGAGGCCTGCTTAAACCCCACGCACAAGCAGGCAGGCCTCACTAGGGCGATGCCGACAGATCCTCTTCCACAAACCGTAGAAGCGCCTCCACCAGCGCCTCGCGCGGGTAGGCGTTTCGCGTCACGAACATCGAACCGATAGTGGAGTGTGTCCTTGCGATCGGCACCGCCAGCGCCCAGTGGTCGGCGTTGATATAGCCCACAAGAGTGCTTCCGGGGATGACTTGGTCATAGAAGATCACCTGACTGTCATTGCGCGAATCGATACGGGCAAGCTTGTCGTAGCTTCCGGTCAGGATGGAGGAGATGTTGTCTGGCCGAGGGAAAGTCACAAGCGAGTAGTAGCGTAGCTCGCGAGGCAACGGATTGCTGGCGAGCCACGCCCGGCGTGTTGCGGGCCGCAGGCTGTTCACGCCGCCCGCATCGCCTGGACCGCAGGTTGCGCCTGGAAAGCGCTGCAGCAAGTCGGCCTGGTATTGCTCTGCATCGTTGGCAAGCGCCGACCCTCCTATCGCGCCGGCGGCGCTGACCACCGCCGCGACGTGGCGCCGGATTTCCGGATACGCAACCACCGCCTCGAGGATGTCGGGGGCACCTTTCGAATAGCCGATCAGCACAAGACGCGGCGCTCCCGCCTCGGCTGACATGGCCATGATCGCATCACGAATCTGGCGTGCGTTGTGTGCGGAGCTCGACAGCGCATCGACGTTGAGCAGCGTCATGTCGTACCCGAATTGTTGCAGATGCTTCGCCACAGTACCGGGTGGCTGCAGCCAGCTCGCGAAGCATTCGTATCCGATGCCGGCCACCACTGCGGCGGCCAAGCGTCGATTCGAAGCGCCGAGGTCGACGGGCCTTCCGGTGCCGGCCGGCTCGCTGCCGATGCGGCTTAGTGCCTCCTCGCAGGGCCGGTAGTCGGGAACGTCGCGTTCGCGTGCCTGCAGCACAGCGCAGTAGATCTCGCGAAAGCGCCCCCGCTTGTCCTGCACACCTGCCTGGGACGCCGGAACGAGAACAAGCGGCGGCGTGTCGACCGAATAGGGCACCAGTGGCTTCGTCCCGCATGCCCCCAGTGCGAAGACCGCAGTGATCACAATCAGAAGGGCGTGTGGTCGGTTCATCGGCGACTCTCGTTGCGTGCGGGGGAATCGGGCACTTCGAGATACGGTGCCCAATCGAGAAACTCCACGTCCGACAGGCTGAGCGGTCGGGTGGCAAGGAACAGGGTCGCGCGCAAGCCGTCGGTGTGGTATCGAGCGCCGCCGAGAGTCGTTCGAGGCTGTGTCGGGGACGCCGGGCCGACACCGGTGGCGAATCCGAGCTTGTCCAGGCCGCCCGAATACATCATGTCCTGAATCAGGAGATTTCTCGCCTCGTCCACGTCCTCATGCAAGACGACGTCCTTCGCGCCGCGAGGCACGAAACGCCCGCCCACCGGCCGTCCGACCTGTACGAGGAAGACGGCGCGGCCTTCGAAGCGAATCGGGGCGAGCCACAGGCGCATCCAGGTCGAGGGTGCACCGGCCTGCGCTTGTTTTCGCAACACGAAGTCGGGTCTGCGGCCGAAGACATGCTGGGAGGCGTCCACGGCTTGAGCGTCGCGGCGGTAGCTGCGGCGCACGAGCGCAGCTGCGATGTCGGGCAACTCGCCCACGAATATGGCGTTGAGGGGATCGCCGCCGGCGGTGCCGTGCGCATCGCTTGCGCAGCAGGGCAACCGCTCCAGCCCGCGCGCAGCGCGGCGAGGTCTTTGTAGTCGGTGATGTCGGCATCGGGGTAGCTGAAGAAAGATCGGCCCGGAATGCGGATCTGCGACGTCGTCCGGCACGGGCAGAAACAGCGTGAAGGGTATCAAGCCTTTCCTCTGGAGCAGATCGATATTGAGCACTCTCGTGAGGCGCTCCGGGTTAATGAAAAGCACGCCCGCGCGCGTCTCGCCCGGAAGGATGGGACTCTTGAATGCGAGTCTGTCGAAGTGGTCGTCGATGCGCGCGTTCGCGTCCCGCGCGAGCGGCGTGTGTATGGACCACGCGACTTCGAGCGGCGAAAAGTAGTCGGGGTCCGAACCGGGCCTCAGCAGCCACAAGGGCTCCGTTGTCTGGTTCTGGAGTTCGATCCATATCGACTGCACGCCAGTCTTGTTGACGTCGGCGCCGAACATGTGTCGGCTGTCCTCGGCGCTCAGCACCGCCGCCGCCACGCTCACGCCTTGCCTGGAGGCAGCCACGGCGCGTGAGCGCAATTCGGTGTCGTTGAAAGTGCCGGGAGCCTGCCATGTCGCACAGCCGGCGACACCAAGCAAGAGGCTCGCCGCATACAGCGCGTTTCCGAGCAGACGCAGCAGCCCACGCAGGACCGAGCGGCTCGCCTTTGGCAATGGGGGCAACGGACTCATCGATCGGCGCGCTGGGTCGCTTTCACGGGCTTTCTTCCGTGCTGCGCGCGACCTCCCACGGGAAGAACTCGACCGCAGCTAGAGAGGTCGGTTGGTGGTCGAACACGAGGACGCCGCGAAAGCCATCGGTGTAGTAGGGGTCGGTCGTGAGGTTGCCGCGCGGGGCGCTCTTGGGGGCGGTTCCGACTCCCTTCACGTAGCCGATCCTTGTAAGGTTCTGCGAGTAGGCCATGTCCTGTGCCAACGCGCTGCGTGCCTCGTCGACGTCGGGATCGATCTTGTGGGTCGTGAGCGTCGGCGAGTGAATGGTCAGGCGACTGCCGATGTCACGGCTGATCTGCCCCACCCACACCTGCTTGCCATGGTAGCGCATCGGGCTCAGCCAGAGCCGCAGATGGTTGCGCTGGTGGATGTTGTCGCGTGCCTTTTGCAACGCCAGGTCCTGGGCCCGGCCAAACATGTAGAGGTCGCTCACCGGTGCGTACGGGTAGCGCTCGCCGGCGAGAGCGGATGTCACCATCTTGATGATGGACCCCGACCACTTCTCCTCGGTTGGGCGCCAGCCGCGACGCGCGAACGCGGGGAAGGCGTCGTCGAGGCCGCCCACCACCACCAGATTGAGCGGATCGCCGTTCTTCAAGCCATCCTGGTTGGTCACGCAGCACGGCAGCGCCTCGAGCGCCGTGCGAAAGGTGGCGTCATCGGTGTAATTCCGGATCTCCCCGGGAGGGTAGACTTCCCGTCTGAAGACGTTGGTCACACGGTAGTCGGCGCGAAAGCCTGGCACGATGGAGAGGATCGAGAAGGTTCTTGCCCGCCCGCTCGAGACCAAGTCGATCTGCACGAGCTTGAAACCCTCGTCGAGATTCGTCAGCACGAACCCCGAAGTCGTGGCGCCAGGAAGGACAGGGTTGCGGAAGGCCAGTTGGCGAAAGCGCCGGCCGAGCTCCACTTGCTGGTCCGGCGACTCGCCCGATGCAACCGTTTCGGACGCTTCGGAAGCGGGAAAAAAATTCGGATCGAGTCCCGGCGACAACAGATAATACGCGCGGTCTTCGCGGTTCTCGATTTCGATCCAGACGGGTTGGATTGATCGTTTTGCAAGCGGCACGCCATACACGGTGGCGCTCTCGTCGGCCGACAGCGCTGCGGTCGATACCCGCACGCCACCCTCCGTGCGCGTCGCGGCCCGGGTCTTGTAGTCGAGACTCATTGCCGGCGGCATCGAGGTGCAGCCGACAAGCGCAAGGGCGACGGCAACGGCTCCAAGGACTAGCCCGACGATGCGGCTCATCGAGTTGCCCCATGACGCAGGCCATGACAGAGAGGGCCACGCATTCTTGTCGGTCCTTTCCGGAATCACAGTTTCAGGTAGGCGCAGCAGGCTGCCGTCAACGATAGTGTTTTGTAGGTGGAGAGTCCAGCCCTTGCCATGGAATCTAAGGCAGGTTCCGGATGCCGAGATCACCGTGACCACGCCTGCGGCACCCGAGGCAGGCGTGTATCAGTTGGAGCGGAGGCGGAAACTGCACTAGCCGTGCCCACACTCTCCATGTGCTTCACAACGGTTGTCTGAATGGCCGCAAGCGGCCGAGGCTGTGTGAAAACTCTTTTTGAGGCAAATTTTGGGGTCATCAGACCATTACCCGAGTGCCGATCGTCGATCCTGGCGCGTCTAATGAGCTCGACAATTTTCGTGGGCCATCAATTTTCGTGTTTTCACACAGCCTCGGCCATTAGCAGACACTCATGGTTTCCCCTGCATTGCTTAAGCCGGAGTCTCGCGTTCACTTCGCCGCTCGTGCGACGTCGGTCAACAGCGCGGACGACTTCGGAGTTGTTGCGGTCTTGCGGATCAAGATGTCCGGTGGCAATACATTGCTCCGGCCATAATAGGCGTCGTTCCAAGGTACGTTCGTGTTCACTACCGTGCCGTCGAGGTTGAGGCCCCCGTATACACCTTTCGCACGTGTAAAGGTAATGAGGTCCGCCGTTACGGTCGACATGGCTCCAGCCCCAACCGGGCCCGCCGCGATGCTCGCATCGCCACCGATCTTGAAAGAGCTCGAAAGCAACGCGTTAAGGCCCTTGTCGGTCATCACGACGATAATCGCTTCCGAGACGTCGACACCAGCTTGAAATCCGACGCTGACAGTCGCGAGGTTATAGAACGCCGGTCCCGCCCAGGATTTGCCGTCGCGGGCGACGAGGAGCGCCCGGCCGCCCGACCCGCCAAAGATGAAGCCCGCCCTCACGATCTGCGGGGCGATCAGGACCGCTCTGGCGCGGCCGAGATTTTCCTGGATCCACGTTTGACCGGGGTCGCGAACAAAGTTGTTAAGCGTCGTCCTTGCATCGGACACCAGAGCATCCGGCTCGCTTGGGGCAACGGCCTGCGAGGCGCAACCAGCGAGCATTGCTGCAACAAGCGCGCCCAGCGCGACTCGCCGCGAAGGTTTGGGAAGACCGTGAGACGATTTCATATTGACTCCTCTCGGATCACTCGGTAAAAAAAGTTCTTGCGCCGATCGTCCCTCGCGGGAGCGATCAACGCAGGGCACTGCTAACGGTGTTGCCTTGTGGATACTACCTTCGTCGCCTCCAGAATACTCTCTACGCAGACACTGCGCTTCTCCTACACCAAAGGGACGGCATTGGAACAACGGCCGGTCAAGGACGGCTCGTCACATCGAAATTCACGGGCGGCAGGCGGGGCATGGCGGCGTGCTTTCGGGGAGGGGGGTGCGTCGATAGTAGCGACGCGCGGTTCGTTTGGTCAAGGCGCGAGCGCAGCGCCTGTCGCCGATAGGTTAGAATCGGCAAATGCTTCATTCGCATAGCAGCCGACTACGACAATGCATCGGATTGGATTCTTCGGGCCGACGTCTGCCGCAGCCATCGCGAGCAGATTAGCGGCGTTTCGGGCCGGCATGAACGATTTCGGCTATGCCGGTGGCGTATTGGCCGGTGGAGTCGTCCTATGTCGCAATTATCATGGTTTCCGCCATGGGTGAGACCGGTATCCTGTTGGTGTTCGTACCCAGCCTTTTTCTCATAATGCTGCTGGTGCTCGAAACCGGCCGCCGGATCGGGAAGCGGTATTACTCGATGGAAGAATCGGACCACCATCGCGGTAACCGGATCTTGGTCGAGTCGGCAATTTACGGGCTGCTTGGATTGCTGATCGCCTTTACGGTCTCGGGCGCCGCCAACAGGTTCGATGCACGGCGTACTTTGACGGTGCAGGAAGCGAACGCGATTGGCACCGCCTACCTCCGCCTTGACCTGCTGCCGGCCGCTGCACAACCGGAATTACGGCGGAAATTTCGGCGCTATGCAGAGGCGAGGCTAGCCGTTTTCCGCCTGCTGCCCGATTTTGAAGCATCGAATGCCGAAGCGGTACGGGCCAACGAACTGCAGCGTTCAATCTGGAACGAAGTGATTGCCGCCCTGCCGGGAGTCCCGCAGTCAGCGACACTGATGCTGCTGCCCGCATTGAACGAGATGTTCGACATTACCTCCAGTCGGGCGATTGCGGCACAGGCACACACGCCACTCGTCATTCTTTGCGCGCTCGCCGTGCTGGCGTTGTTCTGTTGCCTGCTGGCCGGATACGGTCTGGCGGGAGAAAATCCGCTCGGCTCGGCGCTGCGCATGATCGGATTTGCGCTCATCGTAACGCTCACGATTTTCGTCATTCTCGACCTCGACTATCCGCGGGTCGGCTTGATCCGGCTGGACTACGCCGACCAGGCACTCATCGATGTACTGGCTGGAATGAGGTGAACCAAATATTCAGACCGCCGATCCGTTATGAACGGCTGCTTCGGCGAAACTCGACTGGCCGGTTGGGGTTGTTATTCCGCGTCCATCAACGTCAGCTATCTGGAAAATTGGCCCCGCCGGAACGGCGTCGCTTCCCGGCCAATTCCGGTCGGTGACCGATACATTTTAACGGCCTGGCGGCAACATCACGGGCATGACCACGGGCTCCGCCGATACGGTGGAGAAATTGATCGAGTTGCTGCTCGCTGTTCTACCGAGCGTCAAACGTATCGCGGTGATCAATAATCCGGCGTCGAGCACGCATGCGCCCCTGATGCGACGCATGGAGACTGCCGTTCGGCGAACTGGACAACAGATCGTTTCGGCGCCCGTGCGCACGCCGAAGGACATCGAACGCAGCTTTGCGCTCATGACCCGGGAGCGCGTCGATGGTGCGGTCATTCTTCCCGAGTCGTTTCTGCTTTCGCAGCGCGCGCATATTGCCGCGCTCGCGTTGAAGCATCGGATGCCGACGATCAACGCGCTCGCGGGGTACGCCGAGGCCGGCGGCCTGATGAGCTATGGCGCGGACATCAACGATAATTTCCGGCGCGCCGCCATCTTCATCGACAAGATTTTCAAGGGAGCGAAGCCGGTGACATCCCGTTCGAGCAGCCTACGCGATATTACCTCGTGATCAACGGAAGGACAGCAAAGGCGCTCGGCATTGAGATGTCTAGTTCGCTCCTTGTGCGCGCCGACAAGGTCATTGAGTAAGGCCGCAAACGACCGCTATGTAGAAGCGTGACTGGCAACACCGCACGATTGACCGCTCGTCGGGCCGGCGATATCGTTGGTCTTCGATGATTGCGCCGGTGAGTACGTCTCACCACCTCACGACAATTCTCAGGCAAGATTCCGGGATATGGGACAGGCGGATCAAACCTCGGCGGATCAGGCAGGCACAAAGACCGCGAGCTATGACGTATTCCTATCGTATGCGCGCGAGGACTTGTCCACGGTAAAAGCGCTGGTCAGCGATATAGAGGCGGAAGGTCTCACCGTTTTCTGGGACAGGCATATCCAATTGGGTCAGCAGTGGTCCGATGTGCTTGATCGGGCGCTGCGAGAGGCGCGCGTCGTCATCGTAGTCTGGAGCACGGCATCGGTGAAATCCACTTGGGTCAAGGCCGAGGCGACCGAAGCGTTGGCACTGGGCAGACTGGTTCCGCTGCGCATCGACAACGCCACCATACCGATGCCCTTCGGCCAGGTACAAACCGCAGACGTTTCCCCGGAGCGGCCACTGTGCGAACAAGGGGTATCGATTGCGGGCGCCATCGCGACGCTCGGCAGTAGCGCAAACCAGCAGATCCGCAACGCTGCAGGAGTGTCCACAGCCGACTCGCCCGCGAATGCGGCCATCCCACGTGCGCCGAACTGGCGACATGCCTTCCTGTCCATGGAGGGAAGATTGGGCAGGCGCGATTACTGGGTTTGCTACCTCGCCTTAACCTCGCTGGCTGCACTGGTCACGCTGCTGGTGCAGGCCATAATGGGTGCGTCCACGCCCGGCGCGTCGATGGAAGTCAAAGCAAATGCAGCGATATTCGTATTCTTTATAACGGTGTATCTCCAAGTGGCACTATTCATCAAGCGCCTTCACGATTTCGGCTGGTCGGGCTGGTGGACGGTGCCCGCCGCGTTGCTGGCGTTACTGTCAGCCGCGTCCACTCCATATTTTGAAAGCAGCGTTTCCGACGAAAGACACGCCGCATGGTTCTTAAGAGTCCTGCTTTGGGCAGTGGTCATTTTTGCGGGCGCAATGTCAGGCAACCCCGGTGTCAACAAGTATGGTCCACCGCACCGTCGGCGTTGAAACGCCAGCAGCACAAAAAGCCAATTCGCCGATCAATCGAACGATCGAAAATTCCCGCGCATTCTATCCTCCCGCATACTCATCGATATAGCGGCCATCTACAAACATGGCCACCCGGTCGACCGGCAGTGGTGTCCAGGTTTCGTTGTCGGTGAGCGGTAGAGTGGCAATTATTGCCACCCGGTCGTTGGGTGTCGTTACTTCGCTGAAGTCGATAGCGACGTCCTGGTCCTTGAGATGTGCCACGTCGAATGGGGCTTGGCGCACGATGTAATGCAAGTCAGTAGAGCGATGCACAAAGAGACATTCACCGTTGGAAAGCAGGAAGTTGAATTCACCCAGCGGACGTAGTTGCGCGGCGAAATCTTCGACTGCGGCGTGCAGTTCGGCGCGCGGAGGCATTCCGGAGGGAAACCCGGAGCGAAGCTTCTGCAGCAGCTCACAGAAGGCTGACTCACTGTCCGTTTGGCCGACGGGCAAGAAGCTGCCGTCGAGCGCCGGCCCGTACCCGCGCAGGTCGCCGTTGTGGGCGAAGATCCAGTAGTGGCCCCACAACTCGCGCATGAAAGGATGCGTGTTCTCCAGGGCCACGGAACCTTGCGTCGCCTTGCGAATGTGGGCAATTACGTTGAGCGAGCGAATCGGGTAACTGCGCACGAGTTCGGCCACCGGGGATTCCGCCGAAGGCTGCGGATCGAGAAAGACGCGCACGCCGCGGCCCTCGAAAAAGGCTATACCCCAACCGTCTCGATGTACGTCGGTCGCGCCTCCGCGGGCCCGGAATCCGGTGAAAGAAAAGCAGATGTCGGTGGGGATATTGCAGTTCATCCCCAAAAGCTGGCACATCGACTGGCTCCGTGGCGAGGATCGGATTATCGTCCTGTAGTAGGTGGAGCGCCAGGCTGGCTATCCCGCAACAGGTAACCCAGCGAGCAGGCAGGCATTGCGGTGACGGCATAAGTCAGATGCTTTCAGGAGGAGAATATGGCCAACAACGGTTCGACGCACATCTACGCAGGAGCAGGTCATTGGGTATCGTCCGGCACGCGCCACCCCGGCGGACTGTTCCGGCGCTCGCCCGGTGACGGCGAGTGGCAGGCGCTCGCCAGCGGCCTGCCGGAGAATGTCGAGGCGCGGGCGCTCGCCGTGCATCCGCGCGAGTCCGGTGTGATGTACGCGGGGACGCAGGATGGCCCTTATCGCACCACTGATGGCGGCGAGCACTGGGAGCGTCTGGGGTTCCCCGACCGCGGCGCGGTGGTGTGGTCGATCGCGTTCCACCCGACGCGCCCGCAGGTCATGTATGCGGGCGTGGCGCCGATCGGCATTTATCGCAGCGAAGATGGCGGCGACAACTGGAAAAAACTCACCGGCGCGAAGTCGCCCGGCCACTGCGAGATGGGGTTCCCGGCACGGGTAACGCGCATCGCCGTCGATCCGGGCGCACCGGACGACGTCTATGCGGCGCTCGAAGTGAGCGGCGTCATCCGCAGCGCCGACGGCGGCGATACGTGGACGGATCTGTCCGCGCCCCTCATCAAGCTCGCTGAGAATCCGCGTCTGAAGAGCCGCCTGGGCAGCGACATCGATTCGGAGGGGATGCTCGATTCGCATGCCTTTGCCGTGAGCGCTGCGGCCACGGGTACGGCGTTTCTCGCGGTACGCATGGGGTTATTTCGCAGCGACGACCGCGGCGCCTCGTGGAAAGATATGGAGATCGGACGCTTCTCGCCGTTGACCTACTGCCGCGATGTGATCGTCTCGCCAATCGACCCGCACGTCATGTACGCGTGCCTGTCGGTGTCCGCGCGCGGTAATGACGGCTCGCTTTACCGCAGCGACGACATCGGTCAGACGTGGCGGCGTTTCGATCACGGCGTGAAGGCGCACGCCACGATGATGGCCGTGGCTGCGCACTCGCGCGATCCGGCAAAGGTCTATTGCGTGTCGCGCTGCGGCCAGGTATTCGGCACCGAGGATGCGGGGGCCTCGTGGCGCGAGTACCCGCTGCCCGAGGGCGTGCGGGACGTCTACACCGTCGCCTGCGCTTGAGTGGCGGGCGATGCAGATGTCGGGAGGGAAATGAACAATCGCCGCAAACTTATCGTTGCGCTTGGCGCAAGCGCGTTGCTTTCTCCCCTGGCGTCTCTCGCCCAGTCCCAAACGAAGGCGTGGCGCATCGGCATTTTGGCGAGCGGCAGTTCTATATCCGATAGTTTTAATATAGACGCATTCGTAAAAGGACTTGAGAAGATCGGGTACGTTGAAGGAAATAACATCTTCTTCATGATCCGTTTTGCGGACGGGTATCCCGATCGCCTGCCGGCGCTGGCGGCCGACCTCGTGGCAAAACGTGTGGACGTCGTACTTGCTACAAATACCCTCGCAACGCGCGCTGCGAATCGGGCGATCAAAAATATCCCGATAGTATTCGCAGCCGTGGGCGACCCAATCGGGAGTGGGTTCGTGGCAAGTCTCGCAAAACCGGGGGGGAACATTACCGGCTTGTCGACCGTAACGACAGACTTGACTGCCAAGCGCTTGCAGTTATTGAAAGAGATTTTACCCAAAATAGCTCGCGTCGCGATTATTACGGGAGGCGAGCAAGCCACTCAAATTGCCGAAGCTGAGCGTGCAGCCAAAGCGCTTCGCATGCAAACTCTGGCCGTCCAACTGGAGCGTCGTGAGGATTTTGAACAGGTCGCTACGCGCTTGAAGGAGTGGCATGCGGATTCATTCGATTTTCTGGAAGGCGGTACAAATTTCAATAATCGAAAGTTATTGAATGAATTCGCAGCGACCATGCATTTGCCGGCGGTCGCGGCAACTAAAGAATATGCAGAAGCCGGCGCGCTTATTAGCTACGGCGCTAATATAGAATCCAATTTCATTCGTGCCGCGACCTACGTCGACAAGATCCTGAAAGGCGCGAGGCTCGGTGATCTTCCCGTCGAGCAGGCGACCAAGTTTCAGTTGGTAATCAATATGAAAACCGCTACGGTGCTCGGCATCAAGATTCCCAACTCAATACTGGTTCGTGCCGATAAGGTGATCGAATAATCTTTGGCGAATGACCACTATGCGGAATACTTGACCGGCAGCCCAAGGTCGACTCCGGCCAGTCGCGCTTTCCGGTCCCTGCCGTTCATATTTCCGGCGGCTGTCTCTTATATCAATCCGTCCTGATATTCGCCGCCTGCGCGATGCGCTTGTATTTTTCGATCTCGGCGATCTGCAGCTTCCGCAATTCCTCAGGCGTGCCGCCAACCACTTCGGTGGCGACTTCGAGCATCGATGCGCGGAAGTCCGGCGCCTGCACGATCGCGACGATATCGGCGTTGAGCTTCTTCACGATCTCCGGCGGCGTGCCGGCCGGCACCCACACCGCGAACCACTGGCCGATGTCAAAGCCGGGTAGCGTTTCCGATATCGCCGGCACGTCGGGCAGCGACGGCGAGCGCTTGAGCGCGGTGACGGCCAGCGGCCGCAGCCGGCCCGTCTTGATGTGCGGGATCGCCACCACGACCGCGATCATGCCCACCGGCACGTGCCCGCCCACGAGATCGATCAACGCCGGGGCGGCACCCTTGTACGGGACGTGGTTCATCTTGATCTTCGCTTCGAGGTTCAGGAGTTCGCCCGCGAAGTGCTGCGGCGAGCCGATGCCGACCGACGCATAGGCGAGCTTGCCAGGCTGCGCTTTAGCCAGCGCGATCAGCTCCTTGACGCTCTTTACCGGCACCGACGGATGCACGAGCAGGAGCGGCGGGCTCACCGAGACGAGCGTGACGGGCGCGAAGTTTTTGACGGGGTCATACGGCATCTTGCTGAAGAGCGCGACGTTCATCGACATCTCGCTCGACGCGCTCACCAGCACGGTGTAGCCGTCAGGCGCGCTCTTCGCGACGAGGTCCGCGCCTATCATCCCGTTGCCGCCGGCGCGGTTGTCGACGAACACCGACTGGCCGTAGCGCTCGGAGAGCTTGGCAGCGATCGGTCGCGCGGTGACGTCGGTGCCGCCGCCGGGCGCGTACGCGACGATGAAACGGATCGACTTGGCGGGATAATTTTGCGCCGGAGCGGGTGCGGCGATGCCCGCGAGCAGTGCGACGAGTGCGTATCGGCACCGCGATTGCGCGCGACGAATCATGGTGCTCCTCCCCTGACTGGCGACGGAAGCAGTGTAGCTCAGTCGGCAGGTTAAGCGCGCCACCCGGAGATTTACATCGCTTGCTTCCACCCTACTCCTCCCCCGCTTCGCAAGGGAGGTGACATTCAAGCACTCCTTCTACAAGGGCGGCACGTGCAGACGCTCCTGCTAAATACCATCTGGCTGCGAATTACTCTTTGCCGCCGCCCGCCGCTTTCGCCGCTGCCCGCGCCGCTTCCGCGGCTTTGGCCTTGTCGTCGTTGCTCATCGTGGTCGACGGGACCGGCGCGGATGACTGGACTTTCGGCACCGGAGGCGCGACGGGGGGCGGAGCTTCTTTCTTGTCACATGCGCTCAACGAGAGCGCCAATACACCTGCAAGTAAGAGAGCGGCTTTCATTTTTGTTCCTCCTTGAGAAATGGCCGTTCGAATATAGCACTGAACGCGGAAACTGAATCGAAAGGGGCGCAACGACGCGAAACAAGCGCAGCCTAACTGGTTCGGTGATTACCTTGATGATGCCGCCCTCGCCATCGCGGCCCTCGAAAAGGATTGGCGCTCGTCAACGAGAGGCGATCGCCGGCTCCCGCCGCGCATAGAATTCCGCGACGCTCTCGAGCTCCTGCGGCGTGAGCAGACGCACCATGTTGCGCATCTGCCCGTAGCTGTCATTGCGCCTCTCACCCGACGCGAAGGCCTTCATCTGGCTTAGCAGATATTCCTTGGGCATTCCTTCCAGCCACGGCGCGCCGATCTTGTGATCGATGCCGCCATGGCAGGCCACGCAGGGAACGATGTTTCGCAGCGGGTCGCCCACCCGGACGAGCGCGGGCGCACCGGGTTCATCCGCTTGCACCGGCGCTGCGCGCGCTTTGGGCAGCGAGTCGTAATAGGCCGCGACGTCCTGGATCTCGCGATCCGTCAGCGTCTTGGCAATCGTTTGCATGAACGCGCTCGAACGATCTCCGCGCTTGTAGTCATAAAGCTGCTTGATGACGACCTCGGGATACTGCCCTGCCAGGTTCGGCGAATTACCATCGCTCATGCCTTGCGCGCCGTGGCACATGCTGCACTGCTGGACCGCGATGGTCGCGCCGCGGCCGACAGCGTCGCCGGCGCCCGAGCGTGTCATCTCGCTCGTCAGCACGACATTGGTCGTGCCTTTGCTCGACTTCGGCCAATTACCGGTGGAACTCCATTCGCTGGGCACGCCCGCCGCCCGGCAGATGCTGTCCCACATGCCCTTCGCCGTGAAGTCGCCTTGCACCGACGGCAGCCAGACAAAGCCGACGAGCAGGGCGGCCACCGTCAGCCCGCCCAAGCCGAAGACGCTCCAGCGAAACCAGCGGTTGCCCCACGCGTACAGAGCGGGTTCCTGCATCATCGTCCCCCGATGGGAATGGCAGGCACCGAAGTCTCTTTCAGTACGGCGAGCTGCGCGATCGGAAAGCCGTAGTTCACGAGCGTAAGCGCAATCATCAATGCGAGCCAGAGGCTAAAGCCGTTCAGGGCGACCGGCGTCGTTGCCGGCATGTGGACCGGGATGCTGAAGGTGAAGGGCGCCGGTTGCGCGGCGGTGCTTCGGGCCCGCGCGAGGATGAAGACGAAGAGCAGGCCGGACAGCACCAGCATCAGCCCGCCGATGGAACCCGCAACGAGGGTCCACCCCTGGCCGTCCAGTGCAGGGTTGGAGAAATCGAAGTACGCCATGCGTCGCGGCATGCCAAGCAACCCGACCCAGTGCCACGGCAACGTCATGACCATCATGCCGACGAACCACAGCCACAGTTGCGCCTTGACGAGTCCCGCGGGCAGCGGCTTGCAGCCGGTGAGCTGCGGCCACAGGTCGTAGGCCAGCATGAAATACATGATGACGATGGCGCCCGCAAAGATGAGATGGAAATGGCCCGTCACCCACTGCGTGTTGTGGATCGTCTCGTTGAGCTGGAAGCTCATGTTGATGATGCCGCCCGCCCCCCCGAAGCCCAGCATGATGAAAGAGAAGGTGACGGCCAGCATCATCGGATTGCCCCACGGCAGCGCCTTGACCCAACCGAAGATGCCCTTGCCGCCACGCAGCCGCGCCGCGATCTCGACTGAGGCGACGATGGTGAAGACGGTCAGGAAGGTGGGTACCGCCACCATCGCGGTGAACGCAGCGTGGAGAAACTTGAACCCTGCGCCCACTTGCGGGTCCGCGAACAGGTGGTGGATGCCGATGGGCATCGAGAACACCAGGAAGAGGATGAAGGCCACCCGCCCCATCGTGTCGCTGTAGAGCCGCCCGCCGATGGCGCGCGGCACGATCGTGTAGAACGCGATGTAGCTCGGCATCAGCCAGAAGTAGACGATGGCGTGCAAGGTCCACGAGAAGAACACGCGCGCCAGCCCGGCATCGATAGTGTTTTTGAAGCCGAGCGCAACCGGCAGGATCAGGAAGATGATCTCGATGGCCGCGCCCACGGAGGTCCAGGCCCACAGATACGCGCCGGCCACATTGCCGAACATCGCCAGCGGCACGGCCTTGCCGGCATTGTCCCTCTTCCAGGCCCGGAGGTTGATAGCCATCAGCGCCACCCATACCCACGAGCCGACCACCACCAGCACGACGCCCAGATAGTAGAAGACGCTGCCGATCATCGGCGGGTAGAAGGTGTACAGCACCGAGGCCCGGCCGACCGCGATCGGCACTGCGGCCATTACCGTCCCGATGATGACGAGCCAGAAGCCGATCCATGCCCAGCGCAAGCCGAGCAGAGGGCGCTTCAAGGCAAGCTCGGTGATCGCATAACCGAAGCCCATCGCCACCAGTGTCGGAAAGACGTAGCCCATCACCGTGCCGTGGCCGGTGACCGAGCGGTAGTAGTGCTCCGGGTCGCCTACCCACGCGCTAAGCGGGCTGCGCACGAACATCTGCCACTCGCCGAGCACCAGGGCGGCCACGAAGGCCACGAAGGCCACCCAGAAATGCGCGAGCACGAGTCGTTTAGCGAGGAACACAGCTCATCCTCTCCCCGCTCTTTGCTTTGGCCAGAAACTACTTCAGCCGGCAACACCTGAACGCGTCCCCACATTGCCCCGTGCCCCGTTCCGCAATACTCATGGCAGGGCATCAGGCGCTCGCCGGCCTTGTCGAATCGGGTGGTGAAGGTGGCGATGAAGCCGGGGATCAGCATCACGTTCGCGTTGGTCTTGTCGACGACGAAGCCATGGATGACATCGGTGCTGGTCGCACGGAAGGTGACCGGCATGCCGGCCGGCACCACGAGACATTGCGGCTCGAAGGAATACTGCTGCGCAATAAGGCGTACGATGACTTTGCCGTCCGCACCCAGCGTCGTGCCCAGGTTGTTCTCGACGAACTCGCCCGAGATGTGCAGCTTGCGCGGGTCGATAGTCTCGACGCGCGACGGCGGCATCGATGCCCAGTGCAGTCCGGTGAACACCATCGTCGCCAGCAGCATCGCGATGATGAGCATGACGATGATTGCCCAGCGGCGCTCGGCTGCGTCAGCGACGGCCACCGAGTCGTGCGCGGCATCAGCACCCGTCGGCGTCACTGGACGGCTCCCCGCGGCAGGAAGGCGAAGAAGTAGAAGATGAAGAAGATCGCGATCACGATGAGGGTGGAGACCCCGACGACGGCGAACGCACCGGCCGGGCCACGCCGCAAAATCTCCTCGACGCGTTCGTCTTCATGCGCGAGATCGGGAGCACTCGCTGCCGTCGAATCACTGTCATGAATGGCCATCGTGCACGCCTTTACTATTCCGGAATGAGTGTGCGCAAGGTGCTGACTTGCGCCGGGGTCACGGGCGTCCCGCTATTCTCCCAGGCCACGCGGATGTACGTCACCACCGCTGCCACTTCATCGTCGTCGAGGATGTGCGAGAAGGGCGGCATGCCGTGCGGCTTCGGGTTCTTCTTGGTGCCCGGCGCGTAGCCTCCGTTCAAAACCATGCGAATCGAGTTAACCGGCGACGACATCGTGATCGACTGGTTGCCGGCGATCGGCGGATAGCTTGGAGGATAGCCCTTGCCTTCGTCGCCGTGGCACATGAAGCATTGTTTCGCGTAGATCTTGCGGCCGAGTTCCATCACGTTCGGGCTGACAAGTCGCGCGCTGCTGGTCGGCGGCGCCTCCGAATCGCGCTTCGGCAAATCTTTCAAATAGACCGCCATTGCTTCGACATCCGCATCGTTCAAGTACTGAAGGCTGTTGTAGACGACCTCCGCCATCGGTCCATAGACCGTGGCCCGATGCGAAACACCGGCCTGCAGCAGGTCCGTGATGTCCTTGATGCTCCAGTTGCCCAAGCCCGCCTCGCGGTTCGAGGTGAGCGAGGGCGCATACCAGTTCTGGTTCGGGATCATGCCGCCTTCAAACTCCTGCGAGGTCTTCGAGCCGCCCAACCTGTTGATTGCGGTGTGGCACATCGCGCAGTGCCCGAGGCCTTCTACCAGGTAGGCGCCGCGGTTCCATTGAGTCGACTTGGTCGTATCCGCCACGTACTCGCCTTCCTTGAAGTAAAGGGTTCGCCAGCCGATCAGCAGGTCGCGTTGATTGAAAGGAAAGCGCAACTCGTGCGGGCGATTTTTCTGATTCACCGGCGGAACCGACATCAGGTAAGCATAGATGGCGTCGGAGTCCTCGCGTGTCACCTTGGTGTAGGCGGCAAAAGGCATCGCCGGATACAACAGGGTTCCGTCCCTGGAAACGCCCTTGTGCATCATTCGGTAGAAGTCGTCCGCCGTCCATTGGCCTATGCCTGTCTCGTCATCCGGCGTGATGTTGGGAGCGTAGAGATTTCCAAAAGGCGTGGGCATGGGCCGTCCGCCTGCGAACTGCTTGCCGCCCGGCGCCGAGTGACAGGCCACGCAATCGCCCGCACGGGCCAGGTACTCGCCCTTGTTGATTGTCTGGGTCGTGGGGTCCGCGGCCACCACCCCGGGCACCACCGGCAGATAGCCGGGCATCAAGAACGCAATCACGCCGGCGATGGCCAACACAGTGACGATCGCGATGACAAAAAAGTTTCTCGTCCCTTTTCTCATTCGACAGGCCTACATTTGGCTGCCGCACGACAGAGGCATTCTTGAAAGGTTGGCCTTCGCCGGAGATGCGTCTGCCGGTGGGTCTTGCGTGGCGAGCCAGCTGGCGACGGCATGCACATCGGCGTCTGACAGGCGATCGGCAATGCGCTTCATGCAATCAGGCCGTGCAGCTTGCCGGTTGCCCGTTCGCCACCGCGTGAGCTGCGCCACTATGTAGGAAGCGCGCAGCCCCACGAGTCCAGGGATGCCTGGCTCCATGCCAGTCAGGCCGGGACCATGGCAAGTGATGCATGGTGGCACCTGCTTGTTGGGGTCGCCTGAGGTGGCAAGCGTCGCGCCGCGCGTAATCACCGAAGCATCCGCGGTGGTTTGCTGCTTCGCTTGGAAGGCGGGGCGCTCCTTTGCAAAGTGCTCTGCGATGTCTTTGAGATAGGCATCGGGCAAATAAGCGACCAGATAATTCATCGGCGGATACACGCGCTTTCCTTCGCGAAACGCCAGCAGTTGGTTATAGAGATAGGTGGCCGGCTTGCCGGCGAGACGGGGAAAGTATTCGTCACTAGTGCCCTGCCCCCTTTGGCCGTGACAGGTCGCGCAGCCCTGGACGCGAGCCTCCATCGAATCCACTGTCTTAAATGCTGCGATCGCCGCATCCTGAGCGCTGACGATGTCTGCGCTCAACAACAGTCCTGCGACGGCCAGAGACCTGACAGCCTGCAATGCGCAATCCGCAACTTGGGTGGAGGTCGTCATGAATGTCCCGGCGCCGAGTACCAGCAGGTTAGCGTATCACGGGTTGACGGGTTGATGCGACGGGCCGACGGTGTCATCGACTCCAGCCAGTAGCGCTTCCAGATATCCTCCGTCCACATTTCCCGAAACTTGTCACTGGCCCTCAGATCGAGTCGCGACTGCTAGAAATATTGTTAGGCGCGGCGCACGTTATGCGCGACCCCGATCTGATAAGCAATGTCCCCGTTCCCGCGAATTTTGATAACAAAAGACGGGCAAAAAAACGGCCATCGTCGTCATAAAGTGCTACCTCTCAGTTTGGGCTACACCGTCTAAAAATCTATCGAAAAGATAGGTTTTTTGTAGGACGCTTGATCTTATGATGCTTATCGCTTTGCACTGCCTCCCCATCTGGCAGTGCGTGGCCGCAGTACGCGGGGCCACAACCGCTTTGGCGCCAATTGAAGCCATTTAGGTAGCTGCAATCCCGTCCCCGGTGGACTAACATACTCTCGAGCCTCAATTCATTTATCGCAGCACGAGGCTAGCGCCCCGGATAATTCGATGCTGTGTTCTGATGGACTTCTTTAATGCGCATTTCGCCGGCGGTCCCTATGAACGCGCAGAGCGCTCCCGCCGGCTCTGCGGAATTGCTGTTGCTTGAGCAGGTCAGGTTGCTTTATGCCAGTTTGCCGGTATCGCAAACCGTAACGCTACTGAACGGTATCCTGCTGGCCGCTATTCAATCCTTTGTGGTTGAACCCGCGCGCGCCATAAGTTGGTTCGTGTGCCTCATGCTGGTCTCGCTGGCTCGCATAATCCTCGGCAGCCAGTTTCGGCGCGCTTCGCATTCCGCCGCGGATATATCCCGGTGGCGGGCATATTTTTTGGCCGGCGCCCTCGCAGCAGGGATGGTATGGGGCTCAACTGCTTTCGTTTTGTACCCGCAGGACTCATTGGAGCATCAGCTTTTCATTGCTTTTGTCCTGGGCGGTACGGTGATCGGGGCAATGGTGCAGTTGATGTCGGTATTTCAGGCTTTCGCGCTGTTCACGCTGTGTGCGCTGGTGCCGACGATCTTGCGATATTTATTCGCTGGCGATTACATACATTACGCAATGAGCGGGATGGGTGCGCTTTTCCTGCTTGCCGTGCTGGTTATGGGCAAGCGAATACACGACACGCTCACCGCATCGCTGCAGCTACGCTTCGAGAACCGTGAACTCATCGTGCACCTGACGGATGCGAAGGAAAATGTCGAGTCCATCAACAGAGACCTGCTCGGGGCGCAGCAAGCGCTCACGAGGTCCAACGAGGTACTGGAAAGTCGGGTTGCAGAGCGCACCGCGGCGCTGGAGAAAGTCGATCGCCGGAAGAATGATTTTCTCGCGATGCTTTCCCACGAGCTTCGTAACCCGCTGGCGCCCATACTCAATTCGATTTACATACTAGGCCGGGCCGATGCGGCCAGCGAGCATGCTCTTCGCGCGCGGCAGGTAATCGAGCGCCAGATTCAGCATGTCACGCGGCTGGTGGATGACCTCTTAGACGTGACGAGGATTTCGCGAGGCAAGATACAACTACGGCTTGAGCGCGTGAACCTGGCAGACCTTGTGAGACGTACGGCTGAAGACGAAAGTACTGTGTTCGAGACGCTGGACATTGGCCTCGCGACGAACGTGCCGGAGCTCCCGGTCTGGGTAATCGTCGATCCAACTCGAATAGCTCAAATGATTGGTAACCTGCTTAGAAATGCCGCCAAGTTCACACCAGCCGCGGGGCGGGTAGCGCTCTGTTTGCAGGTCGTCGACGAATGCGTTGAGATCCGGGTCAGCGATACCGGGGCCGGCATAGATCCCGAGCTTCTGCCTGAACTTTTTCAGCCGTTCGTTCAGGGCAAACAATCGTTGGCACGGACAGACGGTGGTTTGGGTCTCGGACTGGCACTGGTAAAGGGCATCATCGAGATGCATCATGGGACGGTAGAGGTCAAGAGCGGCGAAGCAGGTAAAGGCTCGACATTCATTGTTCGTTTGCCGCGGGTGATCGAGAATGTCGTTCACGACGCGCCCGGCCGCTCGGTCCAACACATAACCGCCAGCCGCCACATCATCGTCGTGGACGACAGCCGTGATGCAGCGGACTCGCTGGCCCAGCTAGTGGAACTCTTCGGCCACTCAGCGGAGGTCGCTTACGATGGCGCCACCGCAATCGAAAAAGTGCGCGCTAACCGGCCCGACGTCGTGCTTTGCGACCTTGGGCTTCCGGGTATGACCGGGTACGAAGTTGCGCGGCAACTACGCGCGCAACGAATCGATGTTCTGCTTATCGCCGTGAGCGGGTATGCGCAGTTCGAAGACATAGCGAAAGCCCACGCGGCGGGGTTCGATGATCACATCGCCAAGCCGCCCGATCCCGAAACATTGAGGGCGCTGCTTTCGCACGACCGTAGGAAATTGCCGAGAGCAGATGCATTCGCAGAGTGAATGCAAATATTGTTACGCGCGGCGCACGATATACGCCTGCGTGTAAGGGGTCGTCGCGAATTCCACGCCCACGCGCGCGCAAACTTCTTCGATCGCCTGGCGCGCGCCCGGCCAGTTGTAATCGTCGCATACGATCACGCCGCCGGGGACGAGGCGCGGATAGAAATATTCGATGCTGTCGCGCGTGGGTTGATACACATCCACATCGACATGCACGAAGCGATAGCGCACGCCGTCCTCTTTCGGGAACGCCGCGGGAATCCAGCCCGGAAAGTACTCGATCCGCGGAAATGCGCTCAACGCAGCTTTCACCTTGTCGAGCGACGCCGCGAAGTTGCCGGCACGCGTCATGTGGCGGAGCCTGCCCACTTGCGCGCCCTCTCCTTCGATCGCGTCTTCTTGCGATGGCGCGCTAAGCCCGGCAAATGAATCGAAGATGCGATAGCCGCGTCCGTCGAACGCCGCATCCGCCTGTTGCAGCGTGCTGCACAGGAGATACGACGACAGCCCGCGAAAGCATCCGCATTCCGCGACCATGCCCTCGAGCGCTAAAGTTTTGCGAAAGAGCTGCACCAGCGAAAAAAAGCGGTCCCGACGGTGAAGCGGCGTAATTCCGGTGCCGGTTGCGTTCAGACCTGCCTGGTACATTGCATCGTACGCGGCATCGGCGGCGGGCGCGCAGTCGCCGAGATACTGCTTAAAGACGCGCAGGGCGCGCGCGGGGCGACCGTCTTCGATCCGCAAGTTGATTATCTGCTCGTAGGCCCACGCGCGCTCTGGCGCGGTTTCAACGGTGCGGGGCAATGACGCGACGACGCTGGAACAGAACGATTCGAATTCCTGCCGGTCGAGGATCGCCTCGTCGTTGTCGGCCGCGGCGATGCGCCGCCTGACTTCCTGTAGATCCATGATCGAACGGGATGCGCCGTGTCGGGAATTAATCGCGGCGAGTCTAGCGCAAAGTCAGGCGTTTAAACACTGCCCCTCACCGTCCGCCAATTCAGAACATTCAATCGCCTGGATCCCGGCTCCGGGGCCGGGATGACGAACTACTTTTCCGTCATTGTGGCGTACGCCGCAATCCAGAACATTCAATCGCCTGGATCCCGGCTCGGAGGCCGGGATGACGAACTACTTTTCCGTCATTGTGGCGTACGCCGCAATCCAGAACGTTCAATCGCCTGGATCCCGGCTCGAAGGCCGGGATGACGTTACTCCGGCATCCGAATCCGCGTCTTCTTCAAAATACCGGCCGGCTCGAACAACAGCACGAGCTCGGGCCGCTCTTTCGCCGGCCGCCCGAATAAACCTGATCCCACTGAAGCACTCCTCTCCCGATAAATCCACACTTCATAGCCGCTGTCGAAACCGACGACGAGCGCTTTGCCGAGCGCGGCTTCGACGTCGGCTTTGGTGCTTTTGCCGATAGTGACCGCGGCTTGCGCGTTGCGCGCGGAAGGAATGTCGGCGGTATCCGGCAGCGTGGAGCAGCCCGCCGTGCACAACGCGACAACGAGCCACGTATGCAGCAGCAAGCTACTTTGACGCGGTGACATTGTCGTCGTCCATGTATTCGAACTCGACCAGCGTGTCGTCCGGCCAGCTCTTGTCGCCGAGCGGTAAATAGTAAGTTCGGTCAACCAGCACTTCACAGTCGCAATACGGCAGCGCGGACTTGAGACCCGGATCGGCGCTCGCGCCTGCATAGAGCCGGTCAACCGGCAGGGCTTCCCTGCGCGCGCCATTCACCATGACGACGTTGAACAACGGGCGTTCTGCGAAGAACAGATATTCCGTGTCTTCGAGATTGCAGTAGTCCACGAACGCGGTGAATGCGCGCGCGAGATGGCCGATGAGCGGCTTCGGATTCGATATCAGGCCCGCTTCGTTCCCGACCAGGCATTCGAGACGCATGTCGCCGAGCCGGCGCGTGTTCGGCGGCAAACCCGGCGTGCGGATGTCCACGCGCCAGGTCATGCTCTGCGCGCGGCGGTTCGGCGTCACCGCGGCGTTCTCGGCAGCTGCCTTGCTGTCGCGCTCGAGCGTAAAGGTGTGGTCAGCCGCAACGCGCACCGGAATTGCGACGGTGTCGCCGAGAACTTCGAGCTCAATGCGGTCCATATCGGTGCCGGGCTGGCGCGGCAGCAGCTTGTAGCGCAACGATGCGGCCGGGGCCAGGCTATGCATGCGTTCGAAGAGATCCATCCCCGCGATCATCTTGCGATAGGACTTCTCGACCGCGCCGCGCGTCGCGGTTGCCGTCACGGTTACCGGCGGCAGTTTCTTCACGGCGCCGTCCTGCGGTTGCGCGTGCGCGGCGCCGCAGAGGCATGCGATCGCCGCGACGACCCAAGGGAGCATTTTCAGCGTTGGCGCGGCGGACATAACGGTGATGGCGGTTACGTTGTAAAACTTGTGACATCACGATGCCCGGGAAATTCCGTGCAAACCGACTGTACGCAGACGCACAGAGGCGGTATCCCACCCTGGCTTATTGTTGCGTCATGGCCAAAAACCGACCGATTAAGGCGTACAACAACGACGCGTTCCTGAACAGCAAGGACGGGCGCACGCTGCGCATCCTCGCTGAATATCTCGAGCCGAAAAGCCGCTTCGAGCGCGCGAAGGTCGACGACACCATCGTGTTCATGGGCTCGGCGCGCACCCTGTCGCGCGAGCAGGCGGAGAAAAAGCTCCGCGAGGCCGAGCAAAGCGGCGGCGATCTCGAAGCGGCGCGCTGCGCGCTTCATATGGCGGGCTATTACGAAGCCGCGCGCGAGCTCGCCTTCCGGCTCACGCAATGGTCGATGCAGATCGACATGAACGAGAAGCGGTTCGTCGTGTGCACGGGCGGCGGCCCCGGCATCATGGAAGCGGCGAACCGCGGCGCCGCTGAGGCGCACGGCATGAACGTCGGCCTTACGATCTCGATCCCGATCGAGGAGTTCGACAACCAGTACGTGACGCCCGAGCTCGCATTCCACTTCCACTATTTCTTCATGCGCAAGTTCTGGTTTGCGTACCTCGCCAAAGCGGTGATCGTGTTTCCCGGCGGGTTCGGCACGCTCGACGAGCTTTTCGAGCTTTTAACCCTCGTGCAGACGCGCAAGATGCGCAAGCCCATGCCGATCGTCGTGTTCGGCGCCGAGTACTGGGGCAAGGTTATCGATTTCGACGCTCTCGTGCGCCACGGCACGATCGATGCGAAAGACGTCGAGCTGATGCGCTTTACCGATTCGGTGGATGAAGCGTACGAGTGGATCGTCAAGCAGCTCACTGAGCATGCTTTAGGGAAACCAGGGCCGACGCTTTGAGCCGGTGGCAGACCGGAGGCTGCTATCTCTTGAGTTTTTTTACTTCGTCATTCCGGCGTACGCCGGAATCCAGGGTCTTGGCATTGCTTCTACCTAAATCTCCGGGTGGCAGACCCGGAGATTTAGCACTAAAAAAAGAAAGGGAATCCATCCGCGAAAGCGCTGTCCTAATCGAACGGCACACATTGGAGACGCCATTGGCAACGCGAATGGGATTGACCAAAAATCAGCTGGCGAAAGCCATGGACTGGGCTTACGCGAGAGCGGTCAACGGCGGGATCCCCGGGCTGTCGACGGCCCGGGAGCTCGCGAATGAATTTGTGCACGGCAAAACTCACCGCGAACGCGCCAACAAACTCATCCGCCGGCAAAACGCGAAGAGCGCAACGTCGGGATTCATTACCGGTCTTGGCGGGATTGCGAGTTTGCCGCTGGCGATCCCGGTGAACATCGCTTCGGTTCTCTACATCCAGATCCGGATGGTCGCGGCGATCGCGCACATGGGCGGGCACGATCTCAAAAGCGAGCGGGTCAGAACGATGGTGTTCATGTGCCTTGCCGGCAGCGCGACGACGGACGCGTTGAAGGACGTCGGGATTGCCATGGGACAACGGCTGACCGAGCAGACGCTCAACAAGCTATCGACTGACACCATCAACAGGATAAATCACAAACTCGGCTTCAAATTGGTTTCAAAAGCCGGCCGGAGCGGCATCATCAATCTCGGCAAGGTCGTTCCGATCATCGGCGGCGTCATCGGCGCGACGATCGATGCGATTTCGACCAACATGGTTGGAAACATGGCGAGGGACACGTTTCTTTCAGCAGCCCCCGGCGCGCAACTGGAAAGAACCTTCGACGAGACAGCAGCGCGACTGCGCTACTTGTAGAAGAACACTATCTTCACGCCTGCGACTTCGATTACGTCGCGGTGACCTAAGCGGCGCGCGCGCGATTCGATCGTGGCGCCGTTGACGATCGGAAATTTCGGGCCTTCGAGGTGAGTGATGAAATAGCCCTGGTTCGTGCGCGAGATTATCGCGACCTCCTTACCCGTTTTGCCCATGGTGGTCGCGGTATTGACAAGCGGAAACTCCTTGCCGACAAGCGCACCGGTCAACACCTGGATGGCGGCGGGCCGGTCAGGCGAGCCGCTGGTTTGCACCGGATGCAGAGGCCCGCCACCGCCACCGCCAGCGCTAACTACCGGGAGCTTCCGGTTGGCGGCAGCCTTGATATCGCTGACGACAGCCATGGCCACAGCCTTGTTCGCAGCCGCGCGCTCGGTAGGCGCGGTCGAGGTCGAGGCCGCGGTCATGCGCACGTCCCTGACTCCGCCTTCTCTGTTGTAAACGACAACACGATTGCGGCCGGCCGTTTTGGCCTGATAAAGCGCCTCGTCGGCCATCCGCAGCAGCGTATCGGCGTCCGTGCCGTGCTCCGGATATACGGCGATACCGAACGACGCGGTGATTTTCAGCGGCTGCCCGCAATAATCGAGATTGAGTTCTTCGAGCGAGTGGCGGATTTCTTCGGCCTTGGCCTGCGCGCTCTCGCGCGAGGCCTCAGGTAGCGCGAGGCAAAACTCTTCGCCGCCGTGGCGGCACACGACGTCACTACCGCGAACGCTTTTCATGAGCACGTTGCCCACCCACCGCAACGCCATGTCGCCGGCTTCGTGCCCATAGGTGTCGTTGATGTGCTTGAAGTAATCGAGATCGACGATGACGACACCGATCGTGGAGTTGTTGCGCTTGGCGCGCACGATTTCGCGCGGCAGCGTTTCATAGAGGTAACGCCGGTTGTGCAGCCGCGTCAATGCGTCCGTGATCGACTGTTGATGCAGCGTCACGATCGCGGTCTCGATGCGTTTTTGCCGCTCCTGGAGAGTGTGCGCCATTTCATCGAACGCTTTGCCGATCTGGCTCAACTCCTCGTTGCCGTAGTGCATGCCGGTGCGCGCGGTGAGGTCGCCGCCGCGGATCCGGTTGGCGGTCATCAGCAGCGTGCGCACGTTGCGCAGGAAAAAGCGCTCCGCCCCGTACCACGCGGCGATCAGCAGCAGAATAGTCACCAGCATTACGCCGGTGAGCGTGCGAATCAGCGTTGCGTTGGCATCGGCATAGACAACATTGAGCGGAATGCTGGCCAGCACGCGCAACGCCGGGGATCCGCCAGTCGCCTCGGCGACGGTTTCGTATGCATAGAGCAACGGTGCGCCATTTGCGCCCTTGCCGCGGAACACCCCGCTAACGCCGGTGAATGCGCTTTCCGGGACCTGCGCCGCATCGAGTTTGCGGCCGATAATGTCGTTGCCGCCGGGATTGCGCGCCAGTACGATGCCATTGCGGTCGATAATGGTCAGCGCGGTGGCTTCGGGCAGCGGCAGTTTGGTCGCACGGTCGCCGATCTCGCCGAGATTGAGGGCGACAAAAGCGACGTCGGTGGTGCCGCGCAGCGCGTCGACGATCGGATAGCTCAACGTGAAGCCGTCCGGCTTTGCAAGCGGCGCGCGTGGAAATTCGCCAATCGACAACTGCCCGCTTTCGACCGCGCGGTGCGCGGTGCGATCGAGCAGCGTGCCCACGCACTGCACCTCGCCATCGGGGCCGTACAGTCCCATCGAAAAATACAGGCGGCCGGTTTTCTGCAGCACCTGGCGTACGTATTCGGTGCAGCGCGCACGTTCGTTGCGCAATTCCGAGGGAATCAGCGAAAAGCCGATCAAGAGCTGTTTGGCTCCATCGACTATTTGCGACTGCTGTTGGGCGCCGACGCGCGCGAGATTGGTGATGTCTTCGCGCGCCTGCGATTCGGCGACGCTGCGCTGGGAAACGCTGTTGAAGACAGTCAGGGCGAGCGCAGGCAGCGCTGCGAGTATCAGCAACAGCATGAGCCGGTTGCGTGTGCCTAGATTTCCCACCCCTTTTATTACCCCTTAGGAAAGCTGAAACATGCGCCAGAGATTGCTCTCGCATGCCACGCGCATTCGGACACGTATCTTCTATGTACTTAATGTAATTCGCAAGAAATGTTCCCTCTATTGTAGGACAAAACCTTACTGCGAACGGAATACGAAGTGTGAACTATGTCCGCTTCGTTATTCGATTCTTTCTCCGCGCAGGATTACGGGCCTCGCCGCTGCATCCGGCTCCGCCAGAATCGATTGGACGACTCGCGCCGCGGCGTCTCGATTACTTCAGCGGCTTGAACCGGATCCGCTTGGGTTTCGCGCCCTCTTCGCCTAGGCGCTTCTTCTTGTCGGCTTCGTATTCCTGGTAGTTGCCGTTAAAGAAAGTCCACTTCGAATCGCCCTCGGCCGCGAGGATATGCGTCGCGATGCGATCGAGGAACCAGCGATCGTGCGAGATCACGAGAATGCTGCCCGCGAATTCGAGCAGTGCGTCTTCGAGCGCGCGCAGCGTTTCGACGTCGAGATCGTTCGACGGCTCGTCGAGCAGCAGCACGTTGCCGCCTTCGATCAGCGTCGCCGCGAGATGCAGGCGCCCGCGCTCGCCGCCGGACAGGTTGCCGACCTTCTTGCTCTGGTCGGTGCCTTTGAAGTTGAAGCGGCCGAGATAGGCGCGCGACGGCATTTCAAATTTGCCGACGTTCAGCACGTCCGAGCCGTGCGCGATGAAGTCGAACACGGTCTTGTCGCCCTCGAGCTCGTCGCGCGACTGATCCACGACCGCGAGCTTGACGCTCTTGCCGACCGCGACTTCGCCCTTGGTGGGCTTTTCCTTGCCGGAGATCATGCGGAACAGCGTCGACTTGCCGGCGCCGTTGGGGCCGATGATGCCGACGATCGCGCCCGGCGGCACGGTGAACGACAGATCGTCGATCAGCAGGCGGTCGCCGTAGGCTTTGCTCACACCCTTGAACTCGATCACGCTGTCGCCGAGCCGGTCGGCAACCGGGATGAAAATCTCCTGCGTCTCGTTGCGCTTCTGGTATTCGTGCGACGAGAGCTCTTCGAAGCGCGCGAGCCGCGCCTTGCTCTTGGCCTGGCGGCCTTTCGCGTTCTGGCGCACCCATTCGAGCTCGCGCTTGATCGTTTTCTGGCGCGCCGACTCGGTCGATTCTTCCACGCGCAGGCGCTCGTCCTTCTGCTCGAGCCACGAGCTGTAATTGCCTTTCCACGGTATGCCATGGCCGCGGTCGAGCTCGAGGATCCATTCTGCCGCGTTGTCGAGGAAATACCGATCGTGCGTCACGGCGATGACCGTGCCCGGAAACTTGGTCAGGAACTGCTCGAGCCAGTCGACGCTTTCCGCATCGAGGTGGTTGGTCGGCTCGTCGAGCAACAGCATGTCGGGCTTGGACAGCAGCAGGCGGCACAAGGCAACGCGCCGCTTCTCGCCGCCGGACAGTGGCTTGATCTGCGCGTCCCACGGCGGCAGGCGCAGCGCGTCGGCGGCGATTTCGAGCTGGTGCTCTGTGTCGCCGCCCGCAGCCGCGATCACCGCTTCGTACTTGGCCTGGTCCGCAGCTAGCTTGTCGAAATCCGCATCGGGTTCCGCATATGCCGCGTAAATCTCGTCGAGCTTCTGCTTTGCCTCACTGATTGCGCCAAGCCCTTCTTCGACGGTTTCGCGTACGGTCTTGTCCGGATCGAGCTCGGGCTCCTGCGGCAGGAAACCAATGGTCATGTTGGGCATCGGCACCGCTTCGCCGTCGAAGTTCTTGTCTTCGCCGGCCATGATTTTAAGCAGGCTCGATTTGCCCGAACCGTTCAAACCCAGCACGCCGATTTTGGCGCCGGGGAAGAACGACAGCGATATATCCTTGAGAATTTGGCGCTTCGGCGGCACAACTTTGCCGACGCGCTGCATGGTGTAAACGTATTGGGCCATAAGGTTCTGCGAAATGTGGAAAAGTCGGCAATCATAACGGAATGCCCGCCCTCGCGTTGAACCCCTGAGCCGCGCGCTTGATCGCCCCAATCACGGGCTTTGCGCGACCGTGGTAATGTTTCTCCCTTGATTCGACCGCGCACTGAACCCGGCAAGATCTACAGCTCATGGCGCCGCGCGTCGCTGAAAACCGGAGGAGCAATCATGCAAGGCAAAGCTGTTATCGGCGCCGTGCTGGCCGCGTGCATCGCCGCACCCGCCATGGCGCGCGTCACCGAAATCAATGTCGCCGCCGTCGAGCCGTTCGCCGAGGGCGCCGCTTACGGCGCGACGGGCGCCTATGAACGGGTGCGCGGCACGTTCAAGGGCGAGCTCGACCCGTTGGATGCGCGCAACAAGGTCATCGTGAATCTCGCGCGCGCGCCGCGCAATGCGCGCGGCCTCGTCGAGTACGAGGCCGATTTCTTTCTGCTGCGTCCGGCCGACGCGGCGCGCGGCAACCGCAAGATTATTTACGACGTCACGAACCGCGGTCGCAAGTTTGCCCTCTGGTTCCCTGAAGGACGCCAACCCGCCATCGGTAGCTGCCGCCAATGATCCGCAGACGGTCGACGACGCCGGCAACGGCGTCTCCTTCTGCGCATGGGCTATACGCTCGCGTGGAGTGGCTGGGACCCGAAGCGCCACGCTCGAACAACGGGATGGCGATGAAGCCGGTGATCGCGACCGACAACGGCGCGCGCATCGTGCGCGTCATCCGCGACGAGCTCGTCAGCGGCACGCGCTGCGCGCGATCGATCCGCGAGCCGGCGAGGCGCCGCGCGGAATCGCTCCATCTATCGTACGCCGCGGCTTCGCCCGATCAGGCGCAGGCGAGGCTGACCGCGCGCCGCGGCGAAACCGATGCCCGCGCGTGAAATTCCCGCAACCGGCTGGACCTACGTGAGTGCCGCGCGAAATCGCCTCCTCCCCGCCGGCACGCAGGCCGAGCCCGGCACGCTCTACGAATTCCACTATCCGGCGCAAGACCCGCGCGTGCTCGGCATCAGGTATGGCGGCGACGCGCGACCTGATTTCGTTTCTGCGCTACGAAACTGCCGACGCCAAGGGCACGCCGAATCCGGCGCGCGCCGGCATCCGCGCGGTGCTCGGCTTCGGCCTTTCGCAAAGCGGGCGCTTCCTGCGCGATTTCGTGAAGCGACGGTTTCAACCAGGACGAAGTCGGCGCGTAAGGTGTTCGACGGCATGCTTGCCCACACCGCGGGCGTCGGCGGTGTCTTCCTAAACGACGAATTCGGCGCAGCCTAATCGCACCAACACTCAGCACGAAGACCACACGATTCCCGAGAACGCAGTTTCCGTTTTCGACCGCGCTGCTGACCGATCCGGTCACCGGCCAAACGGGCGCGCTGTTGCGCAACGACGGTTTCGACCCGCTGTGGATGGAAACCAACACGTCGACCGAGTACTGGCAGAAAGGCGCGTCGCTGCTCGTGACCGACCCGCTCGGCGAGCGCGACGTCGACGCTGCCGCCGCAACGCGCGCGCGCTACTTGATCGCAGGCACGCAGCACGGCGGCGGCGCGTGGATGACGTCGACGCTGGGCTCGTGCGTAAACCCGCGCAATCCGCACAGCCCGACGCCCGCGCTGCGCGCGCTGTTGATTGCGCTCGACGAATGGGTAAGCGACGGCAAGGCGCCGCCGCCTTCGATGACGCCGCAGCTCAAGACCGCGACCTTCACGACGCCCGATCAGCTCAAGTTTCCCGCGATACCCGGCATCCAGGTCGTGCGTCGCATGAATGCAGTCGGCGTCCTCAAGGACTGGATAAAACCTGACCTCGACATGTCGCGGCCGTATCGCACGTTCGTGACGCAGGTCGACGCGGACGGCAATGAAATCGCGGGTATCCGACTGCCCGACATCGCGGTGCCGCTCGCGACCTACACTGGCTGGAATTACTACAAGGCGCCGTTTCCCGAAGGCGAGCTATGCGACCGCGACGGCACTTACAAGCCATTCACCGCGACGCCCGCCGAGCGCGAAGCCGCCAATGACCCGCGCCGCTCGCTCGCTGAGCGCTATGTCGATCATGCGGGTTACGTGAAACAGGTGGAAGCCGCCGCCACGAAACTCGTCGCCGCGCGGCTGCTGCTCAGCGAAGACGCCGAGCGCCTGATCGCGCGCGCGAAAAGCGACGAGACGCGCAAGCGCTTCGCGCGCTGAGCGGCGTCGAACCCGCTTCAACGCGCTCGAAGTCCGGGCGCGGCGCTAGTAAACCCAGTTACGGCTCGGTCGAATCGCCCGGGGTCCCCACGTGCTATCGATAAAATCCGCGCAGCGTTCCAGCCAGCCGCGCGTTTGCTGCGGCCCGGCGACGTCCACCACGCTCGCCTGATGCGCCGCCACGATCGTGAGTCCGTCGCGCTCGACCACGAACGATGCGCCGGGGTTCGAGAACGATGTCGCGGCTATCGCCTTCCATCGTCAACCACAAAGTGCCGCTGATGCTCGTCACCGTGCTGCCCCGCGCATCGCGCAGCGCCACCGCGCCATAACGCTCGAGCCGGTGTTTCGTATGCATTTCAGTCATGTTCATCGTATACTCCTGCAAGCGGTTCAGACCCGGTCCGCGGGTCGGGTCGGGCGCGCCGAAGCGGCACGCGACAGGCTCATCTTCGCGCACCGGCTGCACCGCGGCACCTCGGATCTTGCGTTCAAATCCACGGCCAGCGGTGCAAAAGGTTTTCCGGCGCAGGCTTCCATATACGTGCAGATTGCGCGCAGGACGGCCGCCCCGCAAACGACATTTGAGTATTGATCGGATGAGTTATACGCATGCGAACCACTCGCCGCCTGCCCTCGCTTGACTTGATACGCGGCTTTGAAGCCGCCGCGCGCCAGATGAGCTTCACGCGCGCTGCGGCGGAACTGCACGTGACCCAGTCCGCGGTCAGCCGCCAGATCAAGACGCTCGAAGACGATCTCGGCGCAAAGCTCTTCACGCGCCTTAATCGCGCGCTGAAGCTGACCTCCGAAGGCGAGGCGCTGTACGTGACCGCGCGCTCGGTGATGCGCCAGCTCGAGGAAGCGACGGCGCGCCTTTCCGCGCGCGGCGATGACCGCCTGCTGACGGTGACGACGACGGTGTCATTTGCGGCGCTGTGGCTGGTGCCGCGGCTCGCGCGGTTTCGCAAGGTGCGGCCCGGCATCGACGTGCGGCTGGCCGCCGGCAACGAGCTCGCGAACCTCGAGCGCGACCGCATCGATGTCGCGATCCGATTCATGGAACCGCGCGCAGCACCCGCCGGTGCGCTGCCGCTGACGGGGGAAGAAGCGTTTCCGGTGTGCAGTCCGGCGCTATTGCGCGATCGCGCGCGGCCGCTGAAAAAGCCCGCCGACCTCGCGCGTCATGTCATGCTCCATTTCGACGACCCGGCGGGACAATGGCCGTGGCTATCCTGGAACCAGTGGCTGGATGTCTTCCATCTCACGGACATGAAACCCGCCGGCGTCGCGCACTACAGCCATTACGACCAGCTGATACAGGCCGCAATCGAAGGCGAAGGTGTCGCGCTCGGGCGCACGCCGCTCGTCGAGCGCCTGCTGAAAAGCGGCGCGCTGGTCGCGCCGTTTAAGGATCGCGTCGCGGCGACCCGCGAATATTTCATCATCGTCGCCCCGCACGCCGCCGCGCGCCCGCAGGTCCAGCGTTTCGTCGCGTGGCTGCAGCAGGAGATACGGCGCGAGCCTTAGGATCGTCTGTCCGCGCGGGCGGGCATCCAGACGAATGGGAATCTTGCTGGGTTCCCGCCTGCGCGGGAACGACAGCTATTTTTCAGGCCTGCCTGGTCCGATTGCGCCGGCTGATAGCCGATTTCGGTCATGTACAGCGCGAGGATCGCGTCCATGGAGGTCGCGTGCTGCGGAAACCACTCGGCCAGCGCTTCGGCGAGCGTGCGGCCAAGGCGGGCATCGCCAGCCGCCACGCGCGTACGCACTGCGCGCACGGTTTCCATGATTTTCTCGTGCTCGCCGCGATGGCAGCCGCGCGGCGGAAACTCGATCGCGTCCATCCACTGCTCTTCCTGGCTGAAGTGCGTTTCGGTGTGCGCGATGAAGTCATCGAGCGCCGCGAGCACGCCTTCATCGGCAGCTTCGCCCACGCGATTCAGTTGTGCGACAAATTCGCGATGCGTGTCGTCCATGACGGACTGGCCGATTGCGAGCTGGTCCGACCAGGCGAGTACGGGTTCGTTCAAGATTTTGCCTCTGCGGTCAAGCCGTCTAGGATATCAGCGCTGGTGGGCAAACGCTTAAAACCCGTTGCCCGATCCCAGCCCCCTCGCCGCTACGCTTGCTCTCTATTTACAGGGGAAGTGGCCTCACACCCGGCCGTAAGGCACTACTTTATGCCGCGCACTCGAGCGTTTCGAGCACCCGGTTGTCGACGTCGACAGACTCGAGGCGCACCGGGAAGCCCCACAGCCGGCGCACGTGCTTCAACACTTCAGCGGCCGCGCCCGACAGCGGACGCCCGCGCAAACGCCGGTAGCGCAAAGTGAGCGAGCGGTCCGCATCGCGCGCATAGCGGTGGATCTGCACGTCGGGCACGCGCTCCTCGATGCTGTGCTGATGCGAGAGCAGCTTGCGCACGCGGCGGTAGCCGGCGTCATCGTGTATGCAATCGACGCCGAGCTCCGTTTCCGACTCGTGGTCGGCGATCGCGAACAGGCGGAATTCGCGGATCAAACGGGGTGACAGATATTGCGCAATGAACGATTCGTCCTTGAAATTGCGCATCGCAAAATCGAGCGTCGTCTTCCAGTCGCTGCCGGCCAGCTGCGGGAACCACTCCCGGTCTTCGGCGTCGGGACGCTCGCAAATGCGCCGTAAGTCGGTATACATCGCGAAGCCGAGCGCGTAAGGATTGATGCCGGGGAATACGTTGGAATCGAATGGCGGTTGATACACCACGTTGGTGTGGTTCTTGAGCACTTCGAGCATGAAGCCGTCGGTCACCTGCCCCTGCTCGTGCAGGCGATTAAGCAGCGTGTAGTGCCAGAACGTCGCCCAACCCTCGTTCATCACCTTGGTCTGGCCCTGCGGATAGAAGTATTGCGCGAGCTTGCGCACGATGCGGGCGAGCTCGCGCTGCCACGGCTCGAGCGCGGGCGCGAGCTTCTCGATGAAATACAGCAGGTTCTCCTGCGGCTCGGCGGGAAACGGTGCGTCCGACCCCGCTTCGCGCGGGCGTTCGGACACCGGCAGCGTGCGCCACATGTCGTTGAACTGGCGCTCGCGATGCGATTCGCGCGCGGCGAGGCGCGCGGCTTCGGCCTTCAGCGTGAGCGGCGCGGGCCGCCGGTAGCGATCGACGCCGTGCGACATCAGCGCGTGGCACGAGTCGAGCACGGCTTCGACTTCAGCGGCGCCGTGCTTTTCCTCGCATTCCATCACATAGCGGCGCGCGAATAGCAGGTAATCGACGATCGCGTCGGGCGCGGTCCATTGCCGGAACAGATGGTTGCCCTTGAAAAACGAATTATGGCCGTAGCTCGCATGCGCGACGACCAGCGCCTGCATGGCCATCGTATTCTCTTCCATCAGGTACGCGATGCACGGATCGGAGTTGATCACGATCTCGTACGCGAGGCCCTGCTGGCCGCTCCTGTACGCGCGCTCGTTGCGGATGAATTCCTTGCCGTACGACCAGTGCGGATAGCCGACCGGCAGCCCGCCGCTTGCATACGCGTCGAGCATCTGCTCCGACGTGATGATCTCGATCTGGTTGGGATAGGTGTCGAGGCCGAATTCCGCCGCAGCGGCGGCAATCGCGCCGTCGTAGCGTTCGATCAGCTCGAAGCTCCAGTCCGAGCCTTCCGACAACACGCGGCTCACCGGTTATGCTCCTTGCTGAACAGGTTGCGGAACACCGGGTAGATGTTTTCGCGGCGCGAGGCCCGGCTCATCGCGAAGTTTTCGAGCTCCTCGGCGAGCACTGCGTACTCGGCCCACAGCGTAGAAGCCCGGATCAGCTCTTCTTCCGCGAGCTCTATATAGGCGTAATAGCGGGTTGCCGGCAGCAGGGTTTCGCGCAGATACCGCGCGCTCTTCGCCGGATCGCTGCCAAACGCGTCGCCATCCGATGCCTGCGCGGCGTAGACGTTCCAGTCCTGCGCATAGCGTTCGCGGCGGACTTTCTCCATCAGCTCGAGCGCGGACAACACCACCGTGCCGCCCGACTTCGGATCGTGGAAGAACGTTGCTTCGTCGACTTCCTCGGCGTTCTCGGTGTGCCGGATGAACACCAGCTCGACCTGCGTGTACTTGCGGGTCAGAAACAGATACAGCAGCGTAAAAAAGCGCTTGGCGAGATCCTTCTTGTTCTCGTCCATCGAGGCCGAAACGTCCATCAGGCAGAACATTACCGCGCGCGCGACCGGCTCCGGCCGCAGCACGCGGTTGCGATAGCGCAAATCGAGGTCTTCAAGGAACGGCAGCCCGGAGCGGCGACCGCGCAGGCGCTCGAGTTCCGCGGTCAGGCGGGCAGACTCCTGCGTGTGACCTTTGGCGACCGCCTCGTTATAGGCGGTCTCGAGCAAATCGAGTTCCCGGCGCAGGGCGCCGCCGAGCGCAATGCGGCGCGCGAGCGCGTTGCCGAGCGTGCGCGGCACCGACAGGTTGGACGGCGAGCCCACGGTGGTATAGCCCGCGCGCACGCTTTTGAACTGTTCGGCGGTGCTGAGCTGCGTGCGGATCAGGCGCGGCAGCTCGAGATCGTCGAAAAAGATGTCGAGAAATTCCTCGCGCGAAAGCGAGAACACGAACTCGTCTTGCGTTTCGGCGCCCTCGCCCGCCTCGGAGCCGCCGCCGCTGCCGCTGCCTCCGCCGCCGGGGCGCGGAATTTTGTCGCCGGCCACGTATTCGCGATTGCCGGGCAGCACGAATTCGCGCTCGCCGCCGTGGCCAAACCCGAAATTGGGCTCGGCAATGTCTTTCTTGGGGAGGTGCACGTCGCCGCCGCGGTCCATTTCCTCGACCTTGCGCTCGCCGACCATGCGTTTGACTTCGGCGCGTATCTGCGTCTTATACCGGCGCAGGAACCGCTCACGGTTGACCGTGCTCTTGCCACGCGCGTTTAGCCGGCGGTCAATCAGGCGGTTCATAGAATCCGGCAGCCGTCACGACGACTTGCGCACGCGCAGATACCATTCCGCCAGCAGGCGGACCTGCTTTTCCGTGTAGCCCTTCGCCACCATGCGCGCGACGAAGTTGCCATGCTTCTCCTTGTCCTCCGCGGAGGCCTTGGCATTGAACGAGATGACCGGCAGCAGATCCTCAGTGTTCGAGAACATCTTCTTCTCGATCACTTCCCTGAGTTTTTCGTAGCTGTTCCACGCCGGATTGCGGCCGCCATTGCCCGCGCGCGCACGCAGCACGAAATTGACGATCTCGTTGCGGAAATCCTTGGGGTTCGCGATGCCGGCCGGCTTTTCGATTTTTTCCAGCTCGTCATTGAGCGCGTTGCGGTTAAAGCTCTCGCCGGTCTCCGGATCGCGGAAATCCTCTTCCTGGATCCAGCAGTCGGCGAACGTCACGTAGCGGTCGAATATGTTCTGCCCGTATTCCGAATAGGACTCGAGGTACGCGGTCTGGATTTCCTTGCCGATGAATTCGGCGTAGCGCGGCGCGATCCAGCCCTTAATGTGCTCGAGATAACGCCGGTGGGTTTCCTCGGGCAGGCCTTCGCGCGCGAGCCGCTGCTCGAGCACGTACATGAGGTGCACGGGATTGGCCGCGATTTCGGTCTGGTCGTAATTGAACACCGCCGACAGGATCTTGTACGCGAACCGCGTCGAGACGCCGCTCATGCCTTCGTCCGGCCCGGCGTAGTCGCGGTATTCCTGCAGCGATTTTGCCTTCGGGTCGACATCCTTGAGGCTTTCGCCGTCGTAGACCCGCAGCTTCGAATAGAAGCTCGAATTTTCCGGCTCCTTCAGGCGCGTTAGGACCGAAAACTGCGCCATCATCTCCAGGGTGCCCGGCGCGCACGGCGATCCGGACAGCGAGGAATTGTTCAGGAGCTTGCGGTAGATGTGCACCTCCTCCGACACGCGCAGGCAGTAGGGCACCTTGATGATCGAGATGCGGTCGAGGAACGCCTCGTTGTTGCGGTTGTTGCGGAAGCTTTGCCATTCCGACTCGTTCGAGTGGGCGAGGATCACGCCGTTGAACGGGATCGCGGAGAAGCCCTCGGTGCCCTTGTAATTGCCTTCCTGTGTCGCGGTCAGCAGCGGATGCAGCATCTTGATCGGCGCCTTGAACATCTCGACGAACTCGAGCAGGCCCTGGTTGGCGAGGCACAGGCCGCCCGAATAGCTGTAAGCATCGGTGTCGTTCTGCGAATGACTTTCCAGCTTGCGAATGTCGACCTTGCCGACCAACGACGAGATGTCCTGGTTGTTTTCGTCACCCGGCTCGGTCTTGGCGATCGCCACCTGGCGCAGTACCGACGGCTGGATGCGTGCGACGCGGAACTTCGAGATGTCCCCGCCGAACTCGCGCAGCCGCTTGATCGCCCACGGCGACATGATGCCGGTCAGGTAGCGCCGCGGAATGCCGTAGTCGGATTCGAGCGCGTCTCCGTAATACTCGGCAGTGAAGAGCCCGAGCGGCGACTCGTTGACCGGCGAGCCTGCCAGCGCGTAGATCGGTTTCACTTCCATCAGCGCCTTCAGGCGCTCGGCGATCGATGATTTGCCGCCGCCGACCGGCCCGAGCAGGTAAAGAATCTGCTTGCGCTCTTCGAGCCCCTGCGCGGCATGGCGCAGAAACGCGACGATCTGCTCGATCGCGTCTTCCATGCCGAAAAATTCGTGGAATGCGGGGTAGCGCCGGATAACGCGGTTGGAGAAGATGCGGCCGAGGCGCGGATCGTTGCGGGTGTCGACGAGTTCGGGGTCGCCGATGGCTGCGAGCATGCGCTCGGCGGCGGTGGCGTATGCGCATGGATCGGTTTTGCACAGAGCCAAGTACTCTTCCAGGCTCAAGTCCTGTTCCTGGGCAGTCGAGTAGCTCGACCGATATGCTTCAAGCAATGTTGCCATGGCGCACTCCCGAATTATTGATAATTGATCGGCCTCCCCGCCTGGGTGACTGAACGAGCCGAAGACGAGCGGCAACTTGCGATGGATGTTCCGCCGGATTCAATAAGGGTGAGATCAAAATCGCTCAGAGCGCGGCGCTGACCAGCGCGCGGCGCGAGCATGTGACCCGCCGGAAATAATCTCAACGTTGCCATGGTTGAAGATTAGCGACGTGCTGAAAGTGGATATGTTCGATAACGCACCGAAATAATCCTTTTCTACTGTAGGACGTCTGCTTACGAAATTTAAATTGCGCGCAGTACCGCGTCAACAACTTTAATGCGCGAGCACGGCGGGGGTTGACACACCCGTTACAATAGTCAGCTCTACGTGAAATATTTCCTGCATGTGCGTTTTTGTCGTTGCCAACCGACACTGCGCTCACCGCTTTCCGCTTCGCGATCAAATGAAACCCGACGAAAACCTGCCGATCAGCACCGACGCCATCACGATTTATGGCGCGCGCCAGAACAATCTCAAGAATTTGTCGCTGGCACTCCCGCTTAACGAGTTGATCGTCGTCACCGGCGTGTCAGGCTCGGGCAAGTCATCGCTCGTGTTCGACACGCTGTACGCCGAAGGTCAGCGCCGCTACGTCGAGACCTTCTCCCCGTACGCGCGGCAGTTCCTCGACCGCATGGACAAGCCGCAAGTCGACGCGATACACGGGATTCCGCCCGCGATTGCCATCGATCAGACCAACCAGGTACGCACTTCGCGGTCGACCGTTGGCACGATGACCGAGTTAAATGACCACCTTAAGCTGCTTTTCGCGCGTACCGCCCAATTATTTTGCCGCGGCTGCGGCCGCATGGTTCATCGCGACACGCCGGATTCGATCTACGCCGGCCTCGTTGCGCGCGCCCAGGCGGCCGGCGATCCGCGCCTGATTGTGACCTTTCCGGTCACGGTACCGAAGAATTTCACGGACAGCGAGGTCAAGAAGCTGCTGGAAGCGCAGGGTTACACACGCATCCATCGGCAGGAAAACGCCGTAATCGAGATGGTGCAGGACCGTTTGCGTATTAGCAGCGCTGAGCGGGTGCGAGTGATAGAAGGATTGGAAGCGGCACTTCGCGTCGGCCAGGGCCGGGTAAATGTGTATCCTTTTGGCAACAACGAAGAAACGCTGGCGCCCTGGAAGTTCTCATCCGACCTGCATTGCGCCGACTGCGACATCCATTACGGCGAGCCGACGCCGAGCCTGTTTTCGTTCAACTCGCCACTCGGCGCCTGCGATTCGTGCCGCGGTTTCGGACGCGTAATCGGCGTCGACTTCGGGCTGATCGTGCCCGACGAATCGAAAACTCTGCGCGGCGGCGCGGTGCGGCCGTGGCAGACGCCCAGCTTCAACGAATGCCAGGACGACATCCTTAAATATGCGGCCAAGCGCGGCATTCCGCTCGATACGCCATGGCGCGATCTCACGGCGAAGCAGAAAGCGTGGGTGCTCGAAGGCGAGCCGCAATGGGTGAGCTGGAAAAAATCCTGGCCCGGCACGTGGTATGGCGTGCGGCGCTTCTTCAAGTGGCTCGAAACGCAAGGCGTACAAGATGCACATTCGCGTGCTCTTGTCGAAATACCGCGCCTATACGCCATGCCAGGCATGCGGCGGTGCGCGGCTGAAGCCCGACGCCCTCGCGTGGCGGCTTGGTTCCAAGCCCGATGCCGACCGCGTGCTGCCGGCCACGCAACGCTATCGCGCGAACACCGTGCGCTACGACGACGAGATTCTGCGCGCGCTGCCGGGGCTCACCGTGCACGACCTGATGCTGCTGTCGATCGACCGGACGAAGCACTTCATCGACAATCTGCACCTTCCAGTCCAATTGGATGAAGCAACCGACCTGCTGCTGACGGAAATCCGCGCGCGCCTCGCTTATCTGACCCAGGTCGGGCTCGGTTACCTGACGCTCGACCGCCAGTCGCGCACGCTGTCCGGCGGCGAAGTCCAGCGCATCAACCTCACGACCGCGCTCGGCACGTCGCTCGTCAATACCCTGTTCGTGCTCGACGAGCCGTCGATCGGCCTGCATCCGCGCGACATGGAACGCGTGATCGGCGTGATGCAGCGGCTGCGCGACGCCGGCAATTCGCTGGTGGTCGTCGAGCACGAGCCGCAGATCATGTTCGCTGCCGACCGCATCCTCGACATGGGCCCCGGCCCCGGCGAGCGCGGCGGCGAAGTCGTCTGCTTCGATACGCCCGAACGCCTGAAGCAAACGCGCACCCTGACCGCCGAATACCTGTCCGGCCGCAAGCGCGCCGACAGCGGCATCGCGCCCGACGGCGCCGGCCGCAACGCGGCGGCAAAATCGAAATCCTCGGCGCGACCGAGCACAATCTCAAGAACATCGACGTCGCGATCCCGCTCAATCGGCTGGTGTGCGTGACCGGCGTGTCGGGCTCGGGCAAGTCGACGCTGGTCCAGGACGTGCTGTACGCGGCGCTGCTCAAGCACAAAGGCAAGCCGACCGAGACGCCGGGCGCGCACCGCTCGATTCAGGGTCATCACCTGATCGGCGACATCGTGATGGTCGACCAGTCGTCGATCGGACGCACGACGCGCTCCAATCCGGCGAGCTACGTCGGCGCGTTCGACGCCATCCGCGAGCTGTTCGCGCAATTGCCGCGTCGCCAAAGAACGCGGCTACACGCGCGGCACGTTCAGCTTCAACTCCGGCAACGGCCGCTGCCCGACCTGCGGCGGCAACGGCTTCGAGCACGTCGAGATGCAGTTCCTGTCCGACGTCTACCTGCGCTGCCCGGACTGCGACGGCAAGCGCTTTCGCGCCGGAAGTGCTCGAAGTCACGCTGGAGAACAAGTCGATCGCCGACGTGCTCGAGCTGACGGTGTTCGAGGCGCTGAATTTCTTTTCGGCGAACCCGGCCGTGCTGACCTCGTTAAAGCCGCTCGCCGATGTCGGCCTCGACTATCTGCGCCTGGGCCAGCCGGTGCCCACGCTGTCGGGCGGCGAAGCGCAGCGCCTGAAGCTGGCGGGCCACCTCGCCACCGCCGCGCAGCCGAAGCGGCCGGCGGCGGCGCCGCGCGCCAAAAAAGGCGTGAAAGCGCTGTTGAAATCGCTGTTCAAGCCCGCTTCAGTGCAAAAAACGGTCGTTCCGCCGTCGAATAACACGCTGTTCCTGTTCGACGAGCCGACCACCGGCCTGCACTTCGACGACGTGGCGAAGCTCCTGCGCGCTTTCCGCCAGTTGATCGCGGCCGGCAATTCGCTGGTCGTGATCGAGCACAACCTCGACGTAATCGCCGCCTCCGACTGGATCATCGATCTGGGTCCGGAAGGCGGCGAAGCGGGCGGCGCTGTGGTTTGTACGGGAATGCCGGCGGATGTCAGGCAGCATGCGACTTCGCATACGGGGAAGGCGCTGCGGGAGTACGAAGAAGCGCTCGCGCAACCCATCCCCCTCCCAACCTCCCCCTTGAAGGGGGAGGGGAATATTGCGCGCGAGATTCCCTCCCCTTCAAGGGGAGGGCTAGGGAGGGGATGGGTCACCTCAGGCACGCGCGAAAATTCTATTCGTATCCACAACGCCCGCGAACACAACCTGAAGAACATCGACGTCGCGATTCCGCGCAACCACTTCACGGTCGTGACCGGCGTTTCCGGCAGCGGCAAGAGCACGCTCGCGTTCGACATCGTGTTCGCCGAAGGCCAGCGCCGCTACCTCGAATCGCTGAACGCGTACGCGCGCCAGTTCGTGCAGCCGGCGTCCAAGCCCGACGTCGACGCGATCTTCGGCATCCCGCCGACGGTCGCGATCGAGCAGCGCACCAGCCGCGGCGGGCGCAAGAGCACCGTCGCGACGCTGACCGAGATCTACCACTTCCTGCGCCTGCTGTTCGTCAAGCTCGGCACGCAGTACTGCCCCGAGTGCGACGTCGCGATCGAGCCGCAGAGCGGTGGAGGCGATTGCCGCGCGCATCCTGCAAGAACTACAGAGGCAGCCGCATCGGCCTGCTCGCCCCGCTCGTCGTCTCGCGCAAAGGCTACTACACCGATCTCGCGAAATGGGCGCGCGGCAAGGGCTATACGCACCTGCGCGTCGACGGCGAGTTCCTGCCGACCGACAATGGCCGCGCCTCGACCGTTTCCGCGAGCACAGCATCGAGCTGCCGGTCGCCGACGTGCGCGTCGCCGCCGACAACGAAGCCGTGCTGCGCACTGAACTGGCGCGCGCGCTCGAATTCGGCAAAGGCGTGGTGCACGTGCTGGCGCCGCTCGAAGCGCTCGAGCAGGCGATGGCGAAAAAGGATCCGGCGCTCGCGCGCATGGGCGCAACCGTGTTCTCGGTCAAGCGCGCGTGCCCGTCGTGCGGCCGCAGCTTTCCCGGAACTCGATCCGCGGCTCTTCTCGTTCAACTCGAAGCACGGCTGGTGCGGCGCCTGCTACGGCACCGGCCTGCAGCTCGAGGACGTCGGCTGGGACGACGAGCGCGCGAAAACCGGCGCCGAAGACCACGTGCTCGATTCGTGGATCGAATGGCTCGAGGTCGACGAGACCTGCCCTGCATGCGATGGCAAGCGCCTGAATCGCGAGGCGCTCGCGCGTGCGCTATCGCGACTATACGATCGCCGATATCACCGGGCTCGCCGTCGGCAAGGTCGACGCGATGTTCCGCGATATCTCGCTGGAAGGCCGGGAAGCCGAAATCGCGCGCGACCTCGTCGCCGAACTGAAATCGCGGCTCGATTTTCTGAACGAGGTCGGGCTGTCGTATCTCGCGCTCGACCGCTCGGCGCCGACGCTGTCGGGCGGCGAAGCGCAGCGCATCCGGCTCGCGGCGCAGCTCGGCTCCAACCTGCGCGGCGTGTGCTACATCCTCGACGAGCCGACCATCGGCCTGCATCCGCGCGACAACCGCATCCTGCTCGACACGCTCGAGAAGCTGGAGGCCAAGGGCAACACGCTGCTCGTGGTCGAGCACGACGAAGACACGATCCGCCGCGCCGCGCACGTGATCGATCTCGGGCCGGGCGCGGGCAAGCGCGGCGGCGAAGTGATCGCCCACGGCTCGGCCGCCGAACTCATGGCAAATCCGGCCTCCATCACCGGCCGGTTTCTCGCTGAACCCGCTCAAGCATCCGCTGCATCCGTCGCGGCCGGTCAGCAAGTCAACGCCCGCGATCGACATCGCCGGCGCGAGCCTGCACAACCTCGAGAACGTCAACGTGCGCGTCCCGCTCGGCCGGCTGATCGTCGTCACCGGCGTGTCGGGCTCGGGCAAATCGACGCTCGCGCGCGACGTGCTTTATGCGAATCTCGTGCACAGCGGTGGGCGAGCACAATAAGAAGAAGACGCCGGCGCTGGTCGGCTGCCGCGACATCAAGGGCTGGCAGCAGGTCGGCCGCGTGCTCGAAGTCGACCAGACGCCGATCGGCAAGACGCCGCGCTCGTGTCCGGCGACCTACGTCGGGTTCTGGGACACGATCCGCCGGCTGTTCGCCGATACGAGCGAAGCGCGCATGCGCGGCTACACCGCGAGCCGCTTCTCGTTCAACACCAAGGGCGGGCGCTGCGAGGGCTGCGAAGGCCAGGGCATCAAGAGCATCGAGATGAGCTTCCTGCCCGACGTGAAGGTGCTGTGCGAAGTGTGCAACGGCGCGCGCTTCAACCCGGAAACGCTGGCCGTGCGCTTCAAGGGCAAGACCATCGGCGACGTGCTCGCGATGAGCGTCGACGAGGCGGTCGACTTCTTCAGCGCGCATCCCTCGATCCATCACTGCCTGCGCCTGCTGCAGGACGTCGGCCTGGGCTACCTCACGCTGGGCCAGCAGAGCCCGACGCTCTCCGGCGGCGAGGCGCAGCGCATCAAGCTCGTCACCGAGCTGGCCAAAGTACGTCAAGTACCGATGACGCCGGCGCCCGCCCGGGCCGTGCCGGCGCGCAAAAGCACACGCTCTACGTACTCGACGAGCCGACCGTCGGCCTGCACATGGCCGACGTCGAAAAGCTGATCCGCGTGCTGCACCGGCTGGTCGATGCCGGCAACACGGTGGTCGTCATCGAGCACAATCTCGACGTGATGGCCGACGCCGACTGGCTGATCGACCTGGGGCCGGAAGGCGGCGACGGCGGCGGCCGCATCGTGGCCCAGGGTTCGCCGCGCGACATCATCGCCAACAAGCAGCCGTCGCACACCACGCGCGTACTGGCGGAGTTTCTGGCGGAGCGCAGCGCGTGATGCGCCGGTTAGCGAATTTCGTGATCGTTCCAGACATAGTGCCGGCGGCGCGCGCGCTCGGGAACGGCGCTGCTTGTTGCGACCGTCGTCGCTGAACATCGCAACGAGCGCCAGCATGGCAAGTCCCGCGAAAATGATGTGCGGCAGGTAGTGCAGTAGCGTCAACATGGCGGATCTCCTTCGGCTAATCCAGTCTCCTCACTGAATTAAACGCCGGCGCCACATCCCAGTCGACGACTGCTACAAACGATTACGGTTGTTACAACTTGCGATACAAAAGGCGGCCACCGCCGTGACATTTGCCCCGAATCGAGCGTCAAAAGCCTAAATACAACTCGCGCGCTTCATTCCTGATGCGCTGCGCGTCCTCGGCAAGCAGAAAACCTTCCTGCTGCAAGCGCTGAGCTGCCGCGTCGACCAGCCGCACGTAATTGTCCTTGCTGCCGTAGCGCTCTTCGAGCGAAGGCCGCGGATCGTTGCCGCGATCCACGCGCCACCGCACGAACGGGATGAACGAGCCCTGCAGGTAGCACGAGCGGTCCTCCATGAACCCTTTCTTGCGCAGGTTCCAGCCCATATAAGTGCCGAGCGGGACCTGCAAGGTCACCGAGCGCACGCCCCCAATTTCGTTGCCGTCGCGGTCGACCTTCGGCACGAGCACCGTGTACTGCTTGTCCTTGAGATGCACCGGCGGCTGCTGGGTTTCGTCGTTGATGAACAGGTGATTGAGTTCGCCGGTGTAGCGCCTGCCCGGAATCTCCGGAAAGCCGAACTCGCGCTGCGGGAGCGGCCGCACGAGCGTGCGGGCGGCGACGGACGGATAGCGGGTGGCGGGCGGCGCCTTGCCGCTCGCAATCCAGTCGTTCATTGCATTGAGCAGCGCACGCGCGGCTTCGCGGTATTGATTCGGGTTCTGCGGATTCTGGCAGATGCCCCCCTCGGTTGGCCCGCCTGCGGGCACGTGCTGGGTTCCGGCGAAATAGTACAAGCGCACGTTGGCGGGGATGCGCACGTCGGTTTTGCCGAGCGGATCGGTGCGCACGAGCGAGGCGCGCGCGCCCCACGGCTCGGTGCCCGAGTCCCAGTGCATGATTTTCGGGCACATGCCCTGCGCGCGGCAGCGTTCGAGCAGGCCGTCGGTGCGGCCGCTCACCGGATCGGTCAGCGTCTCGTAAGTAAATGGAAACTGGTCGCCCGGCGTGAAGTGCCCGACGAGTGCGGTCGAAAACCTCCCTGGCATCGAAAACTCGCTGTTCACATTGGTCAGGCGCCCGCCGCCCGTCAGTTCGATCGTGCCGTCGAACACGATGCGCTTGGCTTCGTCCTGGTTGAAGCCCTGGTAAACAAAATCTTTAGCGAAACGCCCGCTTTGCGAGCGGCCGAACATGATCGCGCGGCGGATCGCATTGGGCTGCGGGTCGCGGCCGGCGCGCGCAACCAGCGGATTGGCGCTGCTCGTGTCGTAGCGCAGATAAGACACCACGTCGCGCGTCGCGGCGAACGCGAGGCCCATCACGACCGGCTCGATCGCCAGGTACGACAGGTAATAAATCGCGTCGGGCGAAAATCCAGCGGGCAGGCAGACGTCGACATTGCTCGGCGTCACCGTCTTGCCGTCTGGACAGCTGCCGAACGACCACTCACCGCGCGGAATGACTTCGTCCGGCGCATCGGCGTGCGCGCGCCGGATCAGCCGCGCGCGGTCCATCTGGCGTTCGAACGGCGGATACGGCAGCAGCGCGCGGCCGTTGTCCCAGCCAGTGGACAGCGTAAACGTCGGCTTGGTGACCAGCAGCTCGACGGTGATCGTCTTGCCGAGCGGGCCCCCATCGCGCCGGGCGGACGGAAAATACGCGGTGAAATCACCTGCGTTCTTCGGCAGGTCGGCCTGCCAGCCGCTCACGACCAGCGTATACCCCTGGCGCATCAGGAACGCGTCGCCGACGTCGGCGAGCCGCGACGGATTGTTGCCGCCGGCGGCGCCGAGGTGAAACACCTCGAACGCGCGCCGCGCGCCGCGATTCACCACGTCGTAGAGCAGCGTGCCGTTGCCGCGCGACGACTCGATGGGCTTCAATATGCTGATATCGATCACGTACTCGACGCGGCCGCGTTCGTTGCGCGGAGCGTCCTGGATGTACGTGATGCCCGCGTTCAGCGGATCGGCCGGGTCGATCTCGCCGAACGCCTTGCCAGACAATTTTTCGTAGCGGCCGACCGCGCCGAAATCGCGCGCATCGAAAGTTGGCGCGTCGACGTTGTCGATCACAATGCGCGTAACCACCGCTTGCGCATCGGCGCACGCCAACGCACCGCACAGCACTGCGCTCCAAAGGGTTCTCATGCGATGCAGTATAGTTTTTGGCGCGCGCAGCGGCAATTGCAATCGATCAACCCGCCGCGCACAGCCGGCACGCGTAATCTTTCAGCGCTTCGCGCGTCACGCCGACCGCGCCATGCTGGCGCCGGTTGTATTCCTCGGGCTCGAGCTCGGTGCGAAACGAGTCGTTGAGCCGGTTGATCATGTTGAACATGCCGGTGATCAGCGACACTTCGACGATCTCGGCATCGCTGAACAGGCGCCGCAGCTCGTTCCACACTTTATCGTCACGCTTGGCGGTGTTCAGCGTCATCGCTTCGGCCCACGCCATCACCGCTTTCTCGCGCTCGTTGAAAAGCGGGCTCGCGCGGTAATCGTCGGCCTGCAACGCCGCGAATTCGGCGTCGGTAAGTCCCAGTGCTTGACCAAGCACCCGGTTGTGTTCCGTTCAATACCGGCAGCCGTTGAGCGTCGACGTCTTCAGCACGGCAAGATTCCTGAGCCGCACGTCGGACACTGCGCCCGCCGCTGGCTGGCGCACCGCCGCGATAAACGGCAGCACCCATTTGGCAAGATGCGGGCTGTGCGCAAGGATGCGCATCAGGTTCGCCGTGCGCCCGAGCAGCTGATTGGAAGAATCGAAAAGTTCTTTGACCGCGCCGGCCGCGTCGGCGTCGGCGATCCCCGCGATGCGCTGGGCCATGGTTACTTTCCCCTCTTTGACCACTCGATACGAGCGAGCCCCATAATAATCCACGACACCGGCACGCGCGAGTTGTCGCCGCCACGCAATTTAGTGCACTATCACGCGTCGCAATCAACGAGGTACGGAGGAATCGATGTCCATGCGCTTGAGTCAACAAACCGGCCTGGCCCTGGCAGTGCTGGGCGCTCTGGCAGCCTTGGCCGCGCAAGCGCAGACCAAGCAAGCGCAAACCAGTTATCCCGACCGCCCGATCCGCATCATCGTGCCGCTCGCGCCCGGCGGCGGCAGCGATTACACGGCGCGCTATATAGGATTGCGGCTCGCCGATCGCGTCGGCCAAGCGGTCGTCGTCGATAATCGGCCCGCGGCGTCCGGCATCGTCGGCACTGAAATGGTGGCCAAGGCCGTGCCCGACGGCTACACGCTGCTGCTCGCCTATTCGACGCACGCGCAGAGCGCGCAGCTTTTCTCCAAGCTGCCGTACGATCCGGTCAAGGATTTCGCGCCGGTGACCGAGGTGATCGCGACACCGCTCACGCTGATATTGAATCCGACGATACCCGCGAAGACGGTGAAGGAATTCATCGCCTACGCGAAAGCCAATCCGGGCAAGCTCAATTACGGCTCGTCGGGTCCGGGCAGCTCTCCTCACCTCGCGACCGAGTTATTCGCCTCGATGGCCGGCTTCCAGGCTACGCATATTCCATATAAGGGCGTCGGCCTCTACATCACCGCGCAGATCGGCAACGAAATCCAGTTCTCGTTCTCGAACATGTTCACGACGATGCCGCACTGGAAATCCGGCAGGCTCAACCTGATCGCCACCGGCGGCTTGAAGCGCATGGAGGCGATGCCCGACCTGCCGACCGTTGCCGAATCCGGCGTGCCGGGCTTCGAAGCGCTGACGTGGTATGGCTTCATGGCGCCGGCGAAAACGCCGCGCGCGGTGGTCAACAAACTGCAAAAAGAAATCGCCGCCATCGTCAACACGCCGGACGTGCGCCAGACTTTCGTGTCGCAGGGCAACGAGCCGCTCGCCAATACGCCGGACGAATTCGCGAAAGTCATCCAGAGCGACGCCGACAAATGGGGCGCGATCGGCAAGCGGCTTGGGCGTGAAGCTGGACTGAAAGAAAGTTATAACCACAGATGAACACAGATAAACACAGATGAAAGATCCGCTAGCGTTTGACTGCTTAGCGGGCAGGGTTAAGAGCGATCAGAAAAATGTCGCATGCGCCTTAATCTGCGACCTTGCAGCTCAAACTACTTAGCGTTATCTGTGTTTATCCGTGTTTATCTGTGGCTAAGCCGCTTTAGTTACGCCGCGGCAAAGTCAGCACCGCTTCAAGCCCGCCGCCGGCGCGATTGCGCAGCTTCAATTCGCCGCCGTGCGCGTGCGCGATGTTGCGCGCAATGGTCAGCCCCAACCCGCTGCCGCCCGTTTCCCGGTTGCGTGAATCTTCCAGCCGGTAGAACGGCTCGAACACGCGCTCGAGCTCATCTTCGGGGATTCCCGGCCCTTCGTCGCGCACCGTGATCGTCAGCTCGGCCGGCGTATCGGCGACGACCAGTGTCGCGCGCCTGCCGTACTTGACCGCGTTGTCGATCAGGTTGCCGATGCAGCGCTTGAGCGTCTGCGCGTGGCCGCGATACGGTGCTTGCGCCGCGCCTTCCACAGTCACATCGCTGCCGATTTCGCGCGCGTCCGCCTGCAGGCTCTCGAGCAACGCCATCACGTCCACGGGCTGCGCCGGCGAAGGCTGATCGACGCCGCGCATGAAATCGAGCGCGGAGCTCACCATCGCCTCCATTTCCTCCAGGTCCTTGACGAATTTCGCGCGCAGCTCGGCGTCGTCGAGCAATTCCGCGCGCAGCCGCAGCCGCGTGATCGGCGTCTTCAGGTCGTGCGACATCGCGGCGAATATGCGCGTGCGGTCGCTGATGAATTTCGACAGCTTCTGCTGCATCGCGTTGAAAGCACGCGCGGCGCGGCTGACTTCGAGCGGCCCGCGCTCGTCGAGCGGCGGGCGGTTGATGTCTTCGCCGAGGCCTTGCGCGGCCGCCGCCAGCGTATTGAGCGGCCTGGTCACCCAGCGCACCGCGAGCAGCGTGACACCGATAACCACGGCGAGCAGCACCGCGAGGCTCAGCAGCAATTGATACGGCCACGTCACCGATTCCTGCGGCTGCCGCGCGTTGAACGTGATTAGCGTGCCGTCAGTGAGGCGCGCCTGCACGATGAATGACGCGCCGAAACGGCGCATCCCCGGCCCGCCGACGCCGGCCTCGCCCCGCCCGGCGCCGCCCTCTGCGCGCTCGCGCTCGCGCCCGCCCCACATACCAGGGCCTTTGCCGAAACCAGCGCGCGCGGCCGGATCGGCCACTTGCACCACGAGCGCGATATTGTCGTCGAGCGTGCGCCGGATCGCCGCCGTGAACTGCGCCGCCTGCTCCACTTTCTCCGGGTCTGCCGCGGGCGGCGCGAGCGGCGGCGCGTCGAGCGAAATGCGCAGCGGCGGCGAGCTGAACACGTTGACGATCTTTGCGCGCTCGGCCGGCTCGATGGTGTCGAGCAACTCGATGATGTCGGCGATGCGCGCGGCCGAGCGCATGCCCATCGAGCGCGTCATGTATTCGCCACGCTCGCGCCAGTGCACCGCGAAACTCAGGAGCTGCGCAACGATGAGCCCCGCGAGCAGCACGAGCACCATCCGCGCGAACAGCGAGCGCGGCGCCAGCGTCATGTGCTGACCTCGACCGCGGCGGCGAACACGTAGCCCTCGCCGCGCACCGTCTTGATGATCGCCGGCTCCTTGGCGTCTTCGTCGAGCCGGTGGCGCAGGCGGCTTACCTGCACGTCGATGCTGCGGTCGAACGGCGACGCGTCGCGCGAGAGCATGAGATCGATCAGCTGGTCGCGGTTCAGCACGCGGTTCGGGTGCGCGAGGAAGATTCTCAGCAGCTTGAATTCAGTGCCGCTCAGCGCGACGACGACACCCGCGGGCGACAGCAGGTTGCGCGTCGCGATGTCGAGCGTCCAGCCGGCGAAACCGATCCGGCGCGCGGCCTCGGGCTGCAGGTTGTCGGGCAGCGTGCGCGCGCGGCGCAGCACGCTCTTGATGCGCGCGAGCAGCTCGCGCGGGCTGAACGGCTTGGGGAGATAGTCGTCGGCGCCCATCTCGAGCCCGACGATGCGATCGGTTTCTTCGCCGCGCGCGGTCAGCATGATGATCGGTATCCCGGAGCGCGCGCGTACGTTGCGGCACAACGTAAGCCCGTCCGTGCCCGGCAGCATCACGTCGAGCACCAGGATGTCCGGGCGCGCTTCATCGAACGCCGCCCACATGGCTTTGCCGTCGCCCACCGCAGTTACGCGGTAGCCGTTTTTTTCGAGGTAGTCGCGCAGGAGACTGCGGATGTCGAGATCGTCGTCGACGACGAGCACGTGGTCTTGGGCACTCATGGTTCGGGGCACGGGCGGATGGCGATGGGATCTTTATACAGCCGCGCCTGCCGGCCCGGCTAAAAATTTGTATCGCAGTGTAACAACCCGGCCCGGCGACAGCGTGAGATACAAAAATGCCGCCGCCTGAAATGCCCGGGTTACAAGTGGATGCTCAAATGATCCCTGCCAAAAAGGGCCGCTGTAAACGGCTCCCCCGAGGCAACACACATCAACGCAAAGGAGATCGACCATGAGCAACAACCGTAAAGTCATTGCAAGTCTGATCGCCGCCGCAGCGCTTGCCGCGTCGGGTTCGTTCGTTTACGCCCAGCAGCAGAAGCCCGGCGACAGCGCGGTCCAGTCCCGCGGTGAGGGCGAGCGTCACGCCATGCGCGGCCATCATGGCGGCGGGCACGGCCAATGGAGCAATCCGGCCGCGCGCGTCGAAGGCCATCTTGCCGCGCTGAAAGTCGAGCTGAAGATCACCCCGGCCCAGGAAAAAGCCTGGCAGACCTTCGCCGACAAAACGCGCAAGCAAGCCGAAGCTCGCGCAGCGCAGCGCGCGAAATTCCAAGGTGCCAAACCGGCGGAGAACATGCCGGCGCCGGAACGCCTCGCGCAACGCACCGCGCGCATGAAGCAGGCGATCGCCGGCATGGAAGCGCGCACCGCGGCGGTCACGGAGCTGTATGCCGTGCTGAGCCCGGAACAGAAAGCGCTTGCCGACAAGCAGTTCGCGCGCGGCCACGGCGGACGGTTCCATCGCGGTGGGCACGGGCATCAAGGTAAATCGAACGCGTAAGCCGTAATTGCGAGTGAAGGGCGCCGGCGCCGCAAGGTGCCGGCGCTTTTTTTTCGCGCTGTTATATTTGGCGGACCGAGCTAAGACGGTTGCGGAGTGCGCCTTGCGTGATAGGCACGCCATTCCAATGCGTTGGAGGCAATCACTCGATAGCCATCTCGGATGACGCCGTTAGGCAATTCAGAACGGAAGCACCAAAAACCATCAGGCCAGATCAGGATGTCGTCAGGGGGCTTCATTCGGCTAGGATACTAGCGCCCCGATGGCCGCAATGTTCGCTAGCGAACACAGCGACGCTAATATCGCGTTTTTCGCCTGCTACAACAGCGCGGCCGAGCGGCCGCCATCGACCGGCAGCGTGACGCCGGTGATAAACGAGGCCTGCGCCGAGGCGAGGAAGGCAACCACGCCGGCAATGTCTTCCGGCACGCCGATTCGCCGCACCGGGGTATTGCGCACCAGCGTGTCGAGCATTTCGCGTGCGCGCGCTGCATCGCCCTTCGCCGCCCGCTCGAAACCGCGCTGCGACAGCGGCGTGTCGATGCGGCCCGGGCATATCGTATTGACCGTGATGTTGTCCGGCCCGACTTCGAGCGACAGGGTTTTCGCGTAGCCGATCAACCCCGCCCACGTCGCCACCGACAGGCCGAAGCCCGCGGCCGGCTGGCGCGCCGAAATCGCCGTGATGTTGATGATGCGGCCGCCGCCCGTTTTGCGCATGTGCGGGATCGCGGCGCCGCACGCGCGGATCACGCTCATGAGGTTTTGCTGGATTGCTTTCTGCCACGCCGCGTCGTCGAACTCGAGCAAAGCGCCGAGCGGCGGCGCGCCGTCGTTGTTGATGAGGATGTCGAGCCGGCCGAACGCCGCGACCGCGGTCTCGACGACGCGCAGGTTGTCGGCCGGCTTGTGGATGTCCGCCTCAGCCACTACCACCTCGCCGCCGGTCTCGTCGTGGATGCGCTTCGCCGCGGTTTCGAGCGCATCCTTGCCGCGCGCCCAGATCAGCACGCGCGCGCCCTCCTGCGCGAGCCGATGCGCAATCGCATAGCCGATGCCGCTGCTGCCGCCGCCGACGATCGCCGCCTTGCCCTTCAACTCCAGATCCATTGTCATTTCCCCGGTGTCGCGCATCCCGTCGGCACGCCACCCGCATCATAGTTTGCATTGCCCTGCCCAATCAACGCTGATGCCCGTTTGACACTGTTCCCGTCGCCGATTAGGATTTGGCCGTCAGTCCGTATCCACGCTTGTCCGCCAACGTCGCTTCAACAACAAACGCGCAGGCAGGCGTTCCGGATGTCCGCAACCCGGCTTGTTTTTCACTGGCGCATGCATGCGGCGCCAGCCCCTGCTCACCATCGAGGAAAGCATCGCGTGATCACTGCCACCCGAGCCGCTCCCGCAGCGGCGCTGATTTTGCCGTTCGCTGCCGTTCTGCTGCATGCCGGCAATTGCGCCGCGCAAGCCACGGCGCAAAAATATCCGACGCAGCCCATCAACGTCGTCGCGGCCACGTCGCCGGGCGGCGGCATTGATTTCTTCGCGCGCGTGGTCGCGCAGAAGCTCTCCGACAGCGGCATGCGCGCCATCGTCGTCAACAAGCCCGGCGCCAACGGCACCATCGGCTTCGAGTTCGTCGCCAAGTCGCCGCCCGATGGCTACACGCTGTTGATGACCGCCGGCAGCTTTGTGACGACGCCTATGCTGTACGACAAGGTGCCGTACGACGGCGAGCGCGATTTCACGCCGGTCATCGACTCCGGCTACATTCCGCTGATACTCGTTACGCCGCCCTCGTTTCCGCCGAAGACGGTGAAAGAGCTCGTCGCGCTCGCCAAGGCGCACCCCGGCCAGGTGCAATATGGCAACGGCGCCACCGGTTCGGGCGGCAACCTGGCTGCCGAGTTGCTCAAGTACATGACCAAGACCGACATCATCGGCATTCCGTACAAGGGCAATGCGCCGGCGCTGACCGCGCTGATGGGCGGCCACGTATCCATGATGTTCGACACCCTGAATACCTCGCTGCCGTTCGTGCAGGCCAAGCGCCTAAAAGCGCTGGCGGTGACCACGGTGCAGCGCGCGCCGCAGGTGCCCGAGTATCCGACCATGATCGAGTCCGGCCTGCCCAACTTCGAAGTTACCGCCTGGTACATGCTGTTCGCGCCGAAAAAGACGCCGCGCGACATCGTGCTGAAGCTCAATGCCGATCTCAACAAGTCGTTCACCGATCCTGAACTCATCAAGCGCATGCTGGCGCAGGGCGTCACCCTGACCGGCGGCACACCCGAGCAGGCGGAAGCGCACGTGCAGGCCGAAACCAAACGCTGGGGCCCGCTGATCAAGGCCGCCGGCATGAAGGGAGAATG
>CAWDSF010000006.1:0-639906 GCA_963804885.1 uncultured beta proteobacterium | reverse complement strand
ACGGTGTCGCGACCGGATCGTGGAAGCACTTTGCGGCGGTCTGGGGTGTCGACTACGAGTGGATCAAGCAGCAGTTCGTGTCGCAGGCGATGATGGAAAAGCCGGGCATGACCGTGTCGCGCTGGATCGACGGCGTGATGGAGAAGAACGAGCTGATCGACCAGGACAACAACCTGCGCGCATCGGTGTTCTGGGGCCACGCGCCGAACAGCCAGACGCGCGGCAAGGAAATGGTCGAAGCGATGAAGAAGCTCGACACGCTGGCATCATCGATCCCTATCCATCCGCCACCGCGGCGATGGCGGCGATGGTGCGCAAGGACGGCGTCTACCTGCTGCCGGCCGCGCACGCAGCTCGAAACGTCGGGTTCGTCACCGCATCGAACCGGTCGCTGCAATGGCGCGAGCGCGTGATCGAGCCGCTGTTCGAATCGAAGACCCGACCACACGCTATGTTCGCGTTCGCGAAGAAGTTCGGCTTCGCCGATCAGCTGAGTTCGGCAAGCAGGCCGACGGCACGCAGAAGATCACCGTCATCAAGGACAAGGACGGCTGGGACGAGCCGGAGCCCGAGTCGATCCTGCGCGAGGTCAACCGCGGCATGTGGACGATCGGCTACACCGGCCAGTCCCCCGAGCGGCTGAAGCTGCACATGAAGAACATGCACACGTTCGACGTCAAGACGCTGCGCGCGAAGGGCGGCCCCTGCGACGGCGATTACTATGGCCTGCCGTGGCCCTGCTACGGCACCGCCGAGATCAAGCATCCGGGCTCGCCGAATCTCTACGACACAGTCGAAGTCGATGATGGACGGCGGCGGCTGCTTCCGCGCCAACTTCGGCGTCGAGCGCGACGGCGTCAACCTGCTCGCCGAGGACGGCTCGTATCCCGAAGGACTGCGAGCTCACCACCGGCTATCCCGAGTTCGACCACGTGCTGCTGAAGAAGCTCGGCTGGTGGGACGAGCTGACCGATGCGGAGAAGAAGGCGGCGGAAGGCAAGAACTGGAAGACCGACCTGTCAGGCGGCATCCAGCGCGTGACGATGAAGCACGGCGGGCATCCCTGGGGCAACGCCAAGGCGCGCGCCGTCGTGTGGAACTTCCCGGACGGCATTCCGCAGCACCGCGAGCCGCTCTATTCGCCGCGCCCGGACATCGTCGCCAAGTATCCGACGCACGACGACAAGAAGGCGTTCTGGCGGCTGCCGACGCTCTTCAAGTCGGTGCAGGAGGCGAACGTCAAGGACAAGGTCGCGGAGAAATTCCCGCTGATGCTGACCAGCGGCCGGCTGGTCGAATACGAAGGCGGCGGCGAGGAAACGCGCTCCAACCGCTGGCTCGCCGAGTTGCAGCAGGAGAGCTTCGTCGAGATCAATCCGAAGGATGCCAACGACCGCGGCGTGCGCGACGGCGAATACGTGTGGGTGAAGACGCCAACCGGCGCGCAGCTCAAGGTCAAGGCCCAGGTGACCGAACGGGTCGGCAGGGAACGACGTTCATTCCCTTCCACTTCTCCGGCTGGTGGATGGGCAAGGACATGCTCGAGTACTACCCCGAGGGCGCGGCGCCGATCGTCCGTGGCGAGGCCGTCAACACGGCGACGACCTACGGCTACGACTCGGTGACGATGATGCAGGAAACCAAGACGACCCTTTGCCAGGTCGCCAAGGTCTGAGAAGTTCACCAGACCGCAAAGCGAGGAGAACGACCATGGCCAGAATGAAATTCCTGTGCGATGCCGAGCGCTGCATCGAATGCAACGGCTGCGTCACCGCCTGCAAGCAGGAGCACGACATACCGTGGGGCGTCAATCGCCGCCGCGTGGTGACGCTCAACGACGGCGTTCCGGGCGAGCGGTCCATCTCCGTGGCCTGCATGCACTGCTCGGACGCGCCGTGCATGGCGGTGTGCCCGGTCGACTGCTTCTACAAGACCGAGGAAGGCGTCGTTCTGCACGACAAGGACCTCTGCATCGGCTGCGGCTATTGCTTCTATGCCTGTCCGTTCGGTGCGCCGCAGTTTCCGCAGACCGGCGCGTTCGGCGTGCGCGGCAAGATGGACAAGTGCACGTTCTGCGCGGGTGGGCCGGAAGCCGATCGGCTCCGAGGCCGAGTTCCCGAAATACGGCCGCAACCGGCTGGCCGAAGGCAAGCTGCCGGCGTGCGCGGAAATGTGCTCGACCAAGGCGCTGCTCGCCGGCGACGGCGACGTGATCTCCAACATCTATCGCGAGCGCGTCACCCGCGCGGCAAGGGCGGCGACAGTCTGGGGCTGGGCACGGCGTACGGCCGGCGCCGACACGCACGCCGGCTCCGCGAAGGCGTCAAGGGAGCGCCGCGCCGCGCCGCGCCGCCTGCCGAGGGACGCAAATCGTGAACGCGCATGCGCACGGCATCGTTCGCGGTGGCACCGTTCCTGCTGGGGCTCGCCGCGCTGCGGCGAGCGTCCGCAGGTCGTCAACTACAAGCAGGGCACGTATCAGGGCAAGCCCGACACGCCCGCCGTACCGGGCGCGCCGTACACCGGCAACCGGCGCAATGGGAAAACGCGACTCGACACGCGTGCCAGCAGACCAGAACGAATACAAGCGGACGCTGACTGCGACGACTGATCGGGGGCCTGTCATGCGTGCGGATCGTACTCTCCGCCGGCGACGCCTGCGTACCGCGCCTGTTTTGCTCGCGTGCGGAGCCCGCATGCGCAATCGGTCGACAGCAACTCGCCGGCCACCAGCGCCCGGATGCAGAGCTGACGCCGCGCAGCAGCAGGCAGCGCGCAGATTCGTCCAGCCGCTCAACAACGCGCCGGTGTGGAGTGAGGTGCGCTCGGGCGAGCCGCAGTTCACACAGCGTTCGCGGCCGCGAGACCAACATCCTGATCCAGCCGCAGGGCCAGACGTGGCGGGCGCTGCGCAATTCGATGGCTGTCCGTCTACGGCGGGCTGGGCGCTGGTCGTTACTGTTGCTCGTCGATCGCGGCATTCTACTTCTGGTAAGGGCACGATGAAGCTCCATGAACCGCCGACCGGACGACGCATCCGTCGCTTCACGAACTGGCGATCGGCGATCCACTGGACCACTGCCTATCACCTTCCTGATTCTCGCGGTCTCCGGCCTGATCATGATGTTCGGCAAGATCCTGCTGCTGCCGCTGATCGGCTACACGCTGTTCTCGTGGCTCGCGATCCTGGCCAAGAACCTGCACAACTTCCTTGGTCCGCTGTTCATCGTCTGCACCGTGCTGCTGTTCCTGAACTTCGTCCGCGACAACGTCCGGCGCAACGCGACTGGCAGTGGATCCGCCATTTCGGCGGCCTGCTGTCTCGAGGCAATGACATGCCATCCGGCAAGTTCAACGCCGGCGAGAAGGCCTGGTTCTGGGGCGGCCTGCTCGTCTCGGGCTGGTCGTCAGCGCGAGCGGATTGATCCTCGACTTCCCGAACTTCAACCAGACGCGCAAACCATGCAGATCGCCAACATCATTCACCTCGTCATCGCATCGCTGTTCATGCTGGCGGCGCTGGGCCACATCTACATGGGAACGCTCGGCATGGCCGGCGCCTATGACGCGATGAGCAACGGCTACGTCGACGAACGTGGGCGAAGGAGCATCACCTGTACTGGTACAACGACATCAAGGCCGGCAAGATTCCAACGGCCCCGGATGACGCCCCGGTGCCGGTGGTCGAGCCGCGGCCGGCGACGCGCTGATAAACGATTTCGGAGAGGATCATGCTGACGACGATACGGTCGCTCCTCGGTGCGGCATTGGTCGTGACGGCGTTCGGCGTGGCGGTGGCGAAGCTTCCGCCCGCCCCGCCGATGACCGACGAGCAGAAGGCGGAAAAGGCTGCGAAGGACAAGGCCACCGCCGATTCGGCGAAGGCGGAGTTGATGAAGGCGGAAGACCGGGTCGTTTCCCGTTACCTTGCCGGCCAGAAGGCGAAGGCGTCGAATGCGCGAAGGAACAAGTAGAATCAGAATCGGCGTAAATCGGGGTCGGCGATGTATTCCGCGTGAGACATTCACGCATTCGCGAATGCCGGCGCCGCGAAATGCATCGCTGACCCCGATTTGCGAGAAGTCGAGTCTCACTCTACTAACCCGCGCACTGTGCACCGCATGTGAGCCGCCCTGTACACCGCTGCCGCTGTCGCCCCGAACGTGATGTGGCTCGTCGCGGTGATCCAGTCTCGCGTTGCGACGAACCACGGAAAGACAAACGTGAACCCGTACATGTTGACCGCGTAGAGAAAGGAACCAAATAGCACACCCAGCACGATGGATGATTTGAATGAAAAGCGCCTGATCAATGCGCCGAGAAGACCAGCGTAGGCGATAGAAAGCGTGAAATGCACAAGCGTCGCCACGAACATGACACGCCAATCGAAGGTCGAGGGCGGTGGCAACACGCCGTGCCCTAATACGATCGCGGCTGCAAGGCGCGCATCGCGGAACAGCATATCCAGGGCTGCAAATCCGAAGCCCCACCACAGCAGTATTTCGATTGCGGCAGCGAGAGTCCCGGCGAAAACGCCGGCGATGACGGCCAGCTTGAAAGCAGTCATCGATGCGCTCGCGATCGGCGCTCGCTGTTCACCTGAATCTTTCGGTCCCGTCCGCCGTTAGTGACGATAGCCGCGGATATGTTTCCATTTCACGCACTATCATATTAACGCGAGGTTCAACCATCACACCCGTGATCGGCCGCGCGCGCTCACTCGAGCAACGAACGGCGCTCCTCGTGGCGGTGTTCGCCGTCACGCTCGGTCTCATCGCCATAGATGTCGTCACATGGGTCGAACTGGACGTTGCCGCGATCTTTGGCCTCCCCTTGCTGCTTGTCGGGCCCACACGCAGCCGCCGACTGCTCTGGAGCCTGACGGCATTGCTCACGATCACGACGTTCGCTGTGTACGCCATCCAGATTCCGGAGGGCGCGTTTACGTGGAAGGAGACATTCTTCGTCAACCGGGTGCTCGACGTCGTGGAATTGCTGCTCATCGCAGCGCTGCTCCACTTCAGGATGGTCGCAGCGGACACCAGTGATGCTCAGGCGCGGCTGATTGCGCATCAAAACGAGAAACTCGAAGCAGCCAAGGTCTCGCGCAGGCTGGTCGAAGTGCAGGAGACCGAGCGGCGGGTGCTTGCGAACGACCTGCACGATCTTGTCGGGCAGAAATTGACGGCGCTGAACATCAACTTGAATATCGTGAAAATCGAATCGGCGCCCACGATGGCGGCGGGAATCGGCGCGCGGCTGAACGATTCGCTGAAGCTGGTGGAGGAGACCATCGAGAGCATCCGCAATGTAATGGCGGAGTTGCGGCCCGCGGTATTGGATGACTACGGATTGACACCGGTGCTTCGGTGGTATGGGGAGCAGTTCGTCAAGCGCACGGGCGTCGTGACGACGGTGATCGAGCAAGGACCCACACGCCGGCTGCCGCCGGCTGTGGAAGAGGCGCTCTTCCGCATCGCCCAGGAGGCGCTCACCAACGTGGCCAAATATGCGCGAGCCGGGAAGGTTATCGTGACATTCGACACGACGTCCGACGTCAGCCGCCTCACCATCGCCGATGACGGCTGCGGATTCGACTCGTCGGCATGGAAGCAGCCCGCGAAAGACCACGGCTGGGGGCTGATGATCATGCGCGAGCGCGCTGCGGCGGTGGGCGCCGAGTTGAGTGTCGAATCGGCACCCGGACGGGGGACGCGGGTCATCGTGACCTTCAGGAATCGTGCACGTGACCCCGCCGAGCGCGGGGTTGTTGGCGCTCCATCGTGATCCGATGAAGCAAGGCTTTTGGCCTACCCCGACCAAACAGTTCGGCAATGCCTGCGCCTTCCGCCCGATCCAGCGGCCGCAAGCATTGGTGCAAGCGACGGCGAAGCACTGCTGGACGGCATCGAGCATGCCGCGTTCGGTTATTTCCGGCAAACGGTGAATCCGGCCAACGGTCTGGTCGCTGACACCACGCGCGATCATTGGCCGTGCAGTATTGCGGTGGTTGGATTCGCGCTGTCCGTGTATCCGGTGGCGGTGGAGCGTGGCTGGATGTCGCGTGACGAGGCGCTCGAACTGAGCCTTGCCGCCTTGCACTTTTTCCGCGACAGCGATCAGAGCGGCGCGCCGGATTCAACGGGTTACAAAGGATTTTATTACCACTTCCTCGATATGCAATCCGGAATCCGTATGTGGCGTTCGGAGCTGTCGATGATCGATACCGCCTTGCTGATCGCCGGTGTGTTGACCGCGCGCATGTATTTCAGCGCCGAAACCGCACGGGAAGCCGAACTCCGTGAAATCGCCGATCAGCTCTATCGGCGTGTCGACTGGCGCTGGTCCCAGGATGGAGGCAGGACGATCATGCAAGGCTGGAAGCCGGAAAGCGGATTCCTGCATTACGGCTGGGAGGGCTACAGCGAGAGCATCGTGCTGTACGTGCTCGCGCTGGGCTCACCGACGCACCCGCCAGGGCCAGACACCTACAAGGCATGGACGGCCACCTACCAGTGGGAAAATCTTTACGACATCGATTTCCTGTATGCCGGGCCGCTGTTCATTCATCAATTCTCCCATGCATGGATCGATTTTCGCGGCATCCGGGATCCTTTCATGCGTGAGAAGCGCAGCGATTATTTCGAGAACGGTCGGCGCGCGGTCCTCATTCAGCGCGAGTACGTCCGACGCAACCCGCGCGAATTCGCCGGGTATGACGAGGATTGCTGGGGACTGACCGCATGCGATGGACCTACCATCGAGATGCCGGACACAACCGGTGGCAGGCGACAACTGTTCGGGTACACGGCGCGCGGCGTGCCCTATGGCCCGGACGACGGGACCCTCGCGGGGTGGGCGCCATTCGCGTCGCTGCCGTTCGCGCCCGAAATCGCGCTGTCCGCCGCGCGTGCGATGTATCGGCGCTATCCGGAGATGCGTCCTGATCATCGATATGCGAGCAGTTTCAATCCGGGGCTGTTCGACGCCGGCGGCAAATTCTGGGTATCGGCCGGGCACTACGGCCTTGACCAGGGCATCGTGACGATGATGATCGAGAACCACCGCACGGAGTTGATCTGGCGACTGATGCGGAATTGTCCCTATATGGTCGCAGGACTGCGGCGCGCCGGATTCACCGGCGGCTGGCTCTAGTGGACTAGTGGACTAGCAGACCTGCCTTGAACGAGACACCGACGCTGCAGCCGCGTGGCGACATTTCCGCAACACTTGCGAGCGATCCCGCCGAGCGCGAACGCATGGACAACGTGCGTCCGGCCGGTTGGCGCAATCCACCGCCGGCGCAACGCTACGACCTGGTCATTGTCGGGGCCGGTACGACGGGACTGGTCGCGGCGCACACCGCGGCGGCACAGGGCGCGAAGGTCGCGCTGATCGAGCGTCACCTGCTCGGCGGCACCTGCTTGAATATCGGCTGCGTGCCGTCGAAGGCGATCATTCGCACCTCGCGCGTGTACGCCGAGATGCGCCATGCCGACCAGTATGGCGCGCGCATCCCGGCCGACATTCGTGTCGACTTTGCCGCAGTGATGCAGCGCGTGCGCGGGGTTCGCGCGCGCATCAGTCGCGCCGATTCGGCGCGACGGCTGACGGCGGCGGGCGTGGACGTGTTCTTCGGCCAGGCGTGCTTCACGGGAACCGATGCGCTCGACGTGGATGGCGCGACACTGCGCTTCAAAAAGGCGCTGATCGCCACTGGCGCGCGGCCGGACACGCCCGCGATTCCCGGTCTCGTCGAAGCCGGCTATCTCACCAACGAGAACGCGTTCGATCTGACCGAGCCGCCGCGCCGCCTGCTGGTCATCGGTGGCGGCCCGCTCGGCTGCGAAATGGCGCAGGCGTTTTGCCGTTTCGGCGTGCGGACGATGATCGTGCAGAAACGACCGCTCTTCCTCCCGAGGGAAGAACGCGACGCCGCGCAGATATTGTCCGATGCCTTCGCACGCGATGGCATCGAGGTACGGCTCAACACCCGCGCCGTCAATGTACGCGTGGAAGGCGGCCAGAAGATCGTCGATCTCGTCAGTGACGACTACCACAGCACGGTCGCCGTCGATGCCATCCTCACCGGCACCGGCCGTGTGCCGAATACCGACGGTCTGAATCTGGAGGCTGCCGGCGTTCACTACGACAGTCGCCACGGCATCCACGTCGATGATTTCCTGCGGACCAGCAATCGTCGCGTCTATGCCGCCGGCGACGCCTGCCTGCAGCACAAGTTCAACGATACCGCGGACGCCTCGGCGCGCATCGCGGTTCAGAACGCCCTCTTTGCCGGTCGCCAGCGGCTAAGTGCGTTGACGATTCCGTGGTGCACTTATACCGACCCGGAGATCGCTCACGTCGGCCTCTATGTGCGGCAGGCGCGCGAACGGAACATTCCGGTGAAGACCTTCACCATCCCGATGCACGACGTCGATCGTGCGATCGCCGACGACGAGGAGGTGGGCTTCGTGAAGATCAACGTCAAGGAGCGAACGGACCGGATTCTCGGCGCAACGATCGTCGCCCGGCACGCGGGCGAGATGATCAGCGAAATCACCTTGGCGATCGTAGCGGGGGTGGGCCTGCGCACGCTGGCTCGCGTCATTCACGCCTATCCGACGCAGGCCGAAGCGATCAAGAAAGCGGCGGACGCTTACACCCGCACACGCTCGGTGCCACGGCTGGCAACCGCGGGGCTGCGATGGCTGCGCCGAAGATAATCAATGCACGTGCACGAGATCCCCGTCGTGATGCCATACCGTCTCGATCTCACGGTGAGCGTCCTCCGGCGGCTGTCGACAAATGTCGTCGATGTACTCACGCCACAAGGTACGTATGTCCGCGCCCTCTCCGGCTTTCCGGAGCCCGTGATCGTGCGCGCGACGCAGGTCGCACACCACCCCTCGCTCTGCATCACGATCGAGGGTGGCGCGCGCAACGACGCCGCCGTTCTCGGGCTTGTCCGCCAAGTGCTCGGAGCGGATCGCGACCTCAGGAAATTCTATCGAGCGGCTGCGCACATCCCGTGGCTGGCTCCCTTGGTCAAGCGCATGCGCGGTGTGAAGCCGCCGCGCTATCCCAGTCTTTGGGAGGCATGCGCGAACGCGATCGTGTTCCAGCAGCTCAGTCTCCGCGCGGCGAGTGCGATCATGCACCGCTTGATTCTTGCGGTTGGTAAATCGGTGGAAACGCGTGGCATACCGGTCCCGTTGTACCCGTTCCCGAGTCCGGACAGCGTTCAGCGTGCACGCGATCACCGCCTGCGGGCAACCGGACTCAGCGCCAACAAGATCGCAACGCTGCGGCGGGTTGCCGAAGCACTGTCGTCCGGCGCGCTCGACGCAACAGCGCTGGAACGGTGCACGAGCGCCGACGCAGCGGCGATCCTGTGTCGGACCAAGGGGATCGGCCCGTGGACGGCGGCGGTCATTCTGCTGCGTGGATTGGGCCGACTCGATGTATTCCCCCTCAACGATACGAGCGTCGCGAGAAACGTTGCGCTCATCGCGGGATCGGCGCCGTTCGATGCACAGCACGTATTGAAGACGCTCGGTCCGCAGCGCGGAATGCTGTACTTTCATCTTCTGCTGGGACGCCTGGAAGCCCGCGGCGAGATCGGCCGCCAATCGTTTGAAATGCCCTTGCAGGACGTTCATGTCGACCATGCATTCGGCCCATGATGCCGACATTGCGCCGGAAAGTAGCCACCTGAACTGAGACGGTTTGCCTGAAGCCCGGGCGCCGGCACACCATTGGAGGCGTACCGATGAGCGAGCGCAAGCCAGGGCAGGAGGCACGGGATCCGGCGTCCAACTCGGCACCGTCAGTCGCGCGGCGGATCAGCCTCGCGCTTCAGGGCGGGGGCGCGCACGGCGCCTTCACCTGGGGCGTGCTCGATCGCCTGCTCCAGGATGAGCGCATCGTCATCGAGGCGATCAGCGGGACGAGCGCCGGCGCGATGAACGCAGCCGCGCTCGCCGCCGGCTACGCGGCTGGCGGTCGGGAAGGCGCGCGGCAGGCCCTGGACCGGTTCTGGATCAGCACCAGCGAATATGCGATCTTCGGCCCGATTCAGCGCACGCTGATCGAGCGGCTTCTCGGAAGCTGGAACCTCGACCGTTCCCCGAGCTATCTCTGGTTCAATCTTCTCGGCCGCGTGTACTCCCCATATCAGACGAACCCGCTCGATCACCATCCACTGCGGGAGATCCTCTCCCGGCAGATCGATATCGATGCGGTGCGCGCGTGCAAAGCGCTCCGCATCTTCGTCACGGCGACCAATGTGCGCACCGGTCGCCCCCGGGTTTTCGACCGCGACGATATCTCGCTGGACGCGCTGCTCGCCTCCGCGTGCCTGCCGCACCTCTACCAGGCCGTGGACATCGATGGCGAACCGTACTGGGACGGTGGCTACATGGGCAATCCAGCGATCTGGCCCTTGATCTATCGCTGCACGACCACGGACGTCGTGATCGTCCAGATCAATCCCGTGGTGCGCGAGGGCATTCCGCGCACATCGCTCGAGATCGACAACCGGATGAACGAGATCGCGTTCAACTCCTCTCTCATGCACGAGATGCGCGCAATCGAATTCGTGCAACGACTGTTGGAGGAGGGCGCACTGACGGAGCAGTTCGCGGCCCGCTACAAGAACATGCGCATCCATGTGATCGGCGACCAGGAGACGATGAAAGCGCTCGGCGTTGCGAGCAAGTCGAATGCAGAGCGCGCATTCCTCGAGCACCTCAAGGCCGCGGGCCGCGCGTGCGCGGGGCATTGGGTGGAAGCGACCATCGACGACATCGGTGTACGCTCCAGTGTGGACGTCAGGAGCACCTTTCTATGACCGAGCCGGGAGCCTCGACCATGTTGAACCCCGAGCCGTTCGTTCAGGCGCCGGCGCGCTGAGCGACGTGTTGGTGCTGGACCTCCGAGCGGAATGCCAAATACCGAACACGCGGCGACCTCCGACCACCCAGTTCCCCGTCGGCCTGGTCACGTCAAGCCGTGACACGCCGCCTCAGCAGGCCATCGTGTGGTTGGATTTCCCATCTTTCATCGTATCGGGTTGTCGATCCTTAGCCTCGCGGTGACCCATGCTTCGATACCGCCTTTGAGTGGCCGAACACGAACGATTCCGCCATCCCGCAGCAGCATCGCGACCTTGGCCGCCGTCGCCTCGTTCGGGCAGGCACAGTACACCACCACGTCGCGGTCGCGAGGAACATCCGCGAGCGTGCGTCGAAGGTCAGCGCGATCGTCGAGATCCAGAGTCCTTGCGCCCGGAATCGTGCGCCCGTCGATTCGGCGGTGGGTGCGCGACCGTACGTCGAGAATGATCGGATCGTCGCCGCGATTGATCATCCTTCAAGCTCGTCGACACCCACGCGCACCGCGTCCAGGGATCTAAGAAAGCGCCGCCGATCGAACCAGCGATACGTCACGTAGAGCCCGATCAACATGGTAATGACGAACAAGGCATAGCCACAGAGAGCAGCGAGCTGATCGAGCAACCAGTCGATCTCGGCATGGAACACGAACCCGAGGAGAAGTCCCAATGCCGACCACAACGCCGTCCCCGCGGCGTTGTAAGCCACGAAGCGTAGCGTCCGGAATCGAAGCGCGCCGGCGAGCGGTGGAGCGAGAAACGAAAGTCCCGGCACAAACCGGGCGAACACGAGGGTGAGGACGCCGTAACGCTCGAACTTCAGTTCGCTGTGACCCACGCACGAATCCGGCGAGAGGGAAACGCGGCACAGTAAATCGAGACGCGATAGCCGTAGTGCCGCCCCGCCCAGAACCATGCGAGATTGCCGATCGTCGAAGCGACGATCGAGAGTACGAGCGCGTACAGCGCATGCAGCGGATGTCCGATCGCCCCCGCACCTGCGAACATCAAGACCGGAAGCGCCGGAATCGGCGCGCCAAGCTGCTGGAGGAGCACGATGCCAAAGACGGTGGCGAGGTCGTGCTCGAAAAAGTAGTCCATTATGCCGTGGTTGCTTGATTCATTCCTCTCGGTTCGTCTGAACCGTCATCGGGCCAGGCGATGCCGACCACGACTTCCGGGGTCAGCGACTGCGCAATGCAGTCGTCGTCACGATATCGACGTCGAGTGGATTCCCGCCGATCGCAACGCCATTGTGTTCCCGCGCGTGCGCGATCGACATCTTCTCTTCGCGTCGGCCGCGATCTCTATTTGGGAGAGCGTTGCGCCGTTCTCGATCTTGACGTCAAGCTCCTTCACGCGTCCCGGTTTTGTTGCCGCCGCAGTTCTGATGCAGGCGATTGCTTCGTCCACGCTAACGTTCTTGGGTGGACGCCCGCTTTGTGCCGCCGCCCTTGGCCATCGCCGCGACCGCGTCCGCCGTGCTCAGCACTGCATCGGCGATGAAGCCGAAGTTGGCGAGCGCTGGCGGATAGCCGTCGCCGAGCTGCGGATGGTTCGGGGCGGCCGTCGCGTCCTTCACCACCGCGACCTCGAAGCCTTGCTCGACCAATTCGCGCATGTGTGCCTCGACGCACAGGTTGGCCAGCACCCCGCCTAGCACGACCTTGGTCTTGCCACGCTTGCGCAACTGCAGCACAAGATCGTTCGACTCGGGGCCGTATACCTTGTGCGGGCTGGCGACAATCGTCTTGCCGTCTTCGATGTAGAACTCATCGAGCCAGTCGGCACCCGAGCCGCGGAAGCCTCCAGGCTGAGCGCCCCTTTGCGGCCGAACATGTTCGTCTCGTGCATCATCGCCTCGACCGCGCCGCCCGAACGCCAGTAGCCGTTCGCCTTCGCGGCCTTGAACAACTGCCCGATGTGCTCGACCGTCCGGTTGGCTGCGATGCTCTTGCCGACCAGTGCCCACGCGACGCCCTTCTCGCTCAGCACGTCGTTCTGTGGGTCGGTGATGACGAGGGCGGTGTCGGTTGACTTGATGTCCATGTCTTGCTCCTGGTTCGATGTGGTGGGACGTCTGCTTCAGACCGCCCCGGGGGGTCTCGGCTCATTTGCGAACAGCACCGTGAGCCCTTCGGCAATCGTCGGATGCGTCAGCACGGCGTCGCGCAAGGCCGTGTAAGCAACGGCGGTCTTACGTTCCAGCATTACCGCGGTGCAAATGATGGCGATCAAGCGCGATTACGCACCCATTTGGGAGTGGCATGCATGCAACCTCACCGGGCGGTCTGTTTCGCAGCCGACCTCGGGGTGGCGATCGGAACGCAAGAAGCGTGGAGCCCGCACTGCGAAGCATCCGCGTCCTTCGGACGACCGCCGAAGCCCGTGGATATCTGCTTATTCGAGCTCGGTGACCCCGATGGCGAGCCACTGCCGGCATTCGAGGCCGGATCCCACATCGATGTGCATTTGGAAGGCGGCATCGTCAGGCAGGCCCCGCTGTTCGATCCCGGCAACCGCACTCATTCCATCGCCTGCTTCGTGAGGCTCGGTCGCCACCTCTGACGGCGCCGTGATGACCGACTTGGCTTCCATCACGTACGAGAACTTCGACCGATCGCTCATTCTCCGCCGATTTGTCGCGCCGATCGCAATTATTCGCTCGGAGGATGGAGCACGTCCGGCACCGCGAACGAGGTCTCGCCAAGGAGTGTCCGCAGCTACCGCGCGAACGCGGCGGCATCGGAACCGGCCGCGAAAGCGCGCATTACTCGAGCGCGAGACTGGCCACTACTGCAGCATCCGCAGCTTGCGGCGGGCAACGTACGGATCGACTCGCTTCAGCAGCCAGTATGCGGCGCGCTGTCGCAGCTGCTGCCACCAGGATGACGTGGGCATCTGGCTCGGTCGGCTGTGTTGCAGGTCCGCGTCAAACATCGCGCGCGCCTGCTCCGCCAGCGCCGGCACCGGGAGGCGCAGCATCAACTCGTAATTGATGAGGCGGCTGCGCACGTCGAGGTTGGCCGAGCCGACGTAGACGACGTCGTCGACCACCAGCAGCTTGCCATGCATCATCTGCGGCAGATACTCGAAGAACCGGATCGCGACACTGCCGAGGCGCCGGATCGCGTGCCAGGTAGCAAGCTGGGCCACCGGAACGTCGCTATTCGCGGGCATCAGAATGCGCACCTCGCCACGCAGCGCCACCTCCGTCAGCATGCGACCAAACGCTTGCGAGGGCAGAAAGTAGGCGGCGTGCACGCTCACCCGGGACGCCGTCCGCAGGTCCGCATAGAGCTCGCGACGCAGCTCAACGTTGCGGCAACCCGGCCCTGCCAGCAGCAGCGCGGGCCTGGACGCATCGCGGTCCGGGGACGGGCTCGTGCGGGCGAAGGTGCGCAGGCTGGAAGGCTCGAACGCCGCCAGCGCCCACATCCGCCCGAAGCTGCCGGCCAACGCATCGACCGTCGGCCCCTGCAGCTCCAGCGCGACATCGCGCCAGCCGTGGGTCACGCCATCGCCGTCGTACTCGTCGGCGAGATTCAATCCGCAGACAACTGCGGTCGCACCGTCGGTCACCAGCAGTTTGCGATGGTTCCGGAAACTCAGGCGAAGCAGCCGCATCGGGTTGAACCAGCGCAATTGGCCGCCGCGCTGTTCGAGCTCGCGCCAATAGCCGCCGGCGACTTCGTCGGAGCCGAACGCGTCGAGCAACACCTGTACGTGCACGCCACGCAGGCTGGCCGCGATCAGCGCGATGCGAAAGCGATCGGACACAACGCCCGACTTGCAGATGTAGAACTCCAGCGCGACGCTGTGCCGCGCGCGCTCGATGTGCTGCAGCATCGTCTCGAAGGTAGCGGTGCCGGTCGCCAGCCATCGAAAGACGTGACCGGAGGCCGACACTGGCGCGAATGCCCTGCGCTGCACGCCGTCGGCCGCCCCAATCGTGGCTTCGCTCAAGTCCGGACCCGTGTGGCTCGCCCCGCTGAACCGCCGTGCGGCGGCGCTGTCCCAGCAGAACCATGACTTCGTTGACGACAAGCGAGCGCGACAGCCTCGCCCGGATGCTGGGCGAGCGCAAGAGACTGCTGCGCGAGGAAATCCGCCGGGGGCTTGCTCGCATGGGGAGCGAGCGTTACGCCGACCTCCTGTCCGGCACCTCGGACGCCGGCGACGAATCGGTGGCTATGCTGTTGACCGACGTTTCCAACGCGGAAGTGGCACGCGATGCCGCCGAGTTGCGGGACATTGTCGCGGTCGAAGCCCGCATCGCGGCCGGGACCTATGGTACGTGCATCGACTGCGGGGCGCCGATCCCTTTCGCGCGCCTCGAGGCGTATCCGACCGCGAAGCGCTGTCTCCGCTGCCAGCAGATCCGCGAAGCGACCCGCGCACCTGCCTGACGTGCGCGCGCTGCACGGGAGCCGCACGTTGCAGATCTTCATCTATCGCGGCCGAAAAGCGGCTGCCGCGATGATGACCATCAGCAGGATCAGCGCCGCGGGCAACATCCGCGCAAGCGGCGAGTGCAAATGCAGGATCACGGCAGCCGCCACCGCCCCGCCAAGGTATACGATCCGGACGGCCGCCAGCAGCGCGGCGTGCTTGAAGACGGGCTTGCTCTTGCGATTCGCCCGTCCCATCAGGCGCGACACCAGATTGGTCAGCGTACCGGTGATATAGGTGGTCGCTATGCCGGAGACTTCCAGACGATGAATCGCTGCGCTCTGGACACCCATTGCGAGCGCTGAAAGCACGATCAGGACTGCCGTGACTGCCGCATCGGGTGACGCATCGCCCGCCAGCAGCAGCCAGTTCCTTGTCAGGGTCAACCGCGAACGTGCCTCAGCCATAGGCCCGGCACGCCGCCATGACGCGCCTGTTCCGATAGAATCCGCATGGAAGCTGATGGATGGAACGACCGGAAGAAATCATTGCGACAGAAATACTCCAACCGTGATGTCAGGCCACTGCACTCGCTGATCGGCGGCGGGTAGTCGAACGATCAAAGGATAGTTACCATGGACGCACTCGAGCGCGATTATTCGACCGTGCTGCTGGCCGCGCACGAACCGCCGTGCCTCTCGCTCTACCAGCCGACGCATCGGCTGCATCCGGACAATCAGCAGGATCCGATCCGCTTTCGTAACCTCGTCAAGACGCTGGAGGCGTCGTTGCGACACCGGTATCCGGAGCGGGACATCAGGCCGCTGCTGGCACCGTTCCACACCCTGGCCGGCACCCGCGATTTCTGGAACCACGTGCTCGACGGGCTCGCCGTGCTGGCGACGTCCGACCTGTTCAAAGTCTACCGGCTGCAGCGGCCGGTTATCGAGTTGGCGATCGTGGCCGACACATTCCACATCAAGCCGTTGTTGCGCATCCTGCAGTCGTCCGATCGCTACCAGATCCTCGGGCTGAATCGACACGCGATGCGTTTGTTCGAGGGTAATCGCGACGCGCTGGACGAGGTCGAGCCGGCCCCGGGGGTTCCGCGCACCATCGCTGACGTCGTGGTTCACGAATCCGGCGAACCCGAGCGCACGATCCGCGCCTATGGCGCGACGGCGACACCCGCTTCGACGACACGCCATGGTACGAACGTGAAGGAGAATGCGACGGACCATGATACCGAGCGCTTCTTCCGTGCGGTCGATCGCGCGGTCATGGATCATCATTCGCACCCCTCGGGGTTGCCCTTGCTGCTGGCGGCCTTGCCTGAGCACCATCACCTGTTCCGAGCGGTGAGCCACAACCCGTTGCTTGCGCCGGAGGCAATCGACATCTACCCGGACGACTTGTCGCTCGACGCACTACGCGAGCGCGCGTGGCAGCTCATCCAGCCGTACTATCTGGAACGGCTGCGCCACCTGGTGGAAGCCTACGGGACGGCAACATCCAAGGGTCTTGGGACTGATGACGTCTCGCAAGCCGCCAAAGCCGCCATAGCCGGTCGGATCGCGACGCTGCTGATCGAGGCCGACCGCCAGATCCCCGGTACGATGGATGCGACCACCGGCGCGATCACGCTGGACGATCTTGCAAATCCCGAAGCGGATGATCTGCTGGACGATCTGGGCGAGCGCGTTCTCAAGACCGGAGGCGAAGTGGTTATCGTCCCGCCCGGGCGCATGCCGACGCAGACCGGGATCGCAGCCACGTATCGCTTCTGATCGATCCGCACATGTGTGACCACCGGACGGCGATCATGCAACGGCGAGCGGTTCCTCGCCTTTCGCGAATTGCTCCATCGCGGCGACGAACGTTCGGTATCTGGCACGAGTCACCATCATGTCCTCGTACCAGTTCACGAGACCGCCCCAGGGGTCATGCACGTTGTTGAGACCGGAGACGAACGCGACCACCGTTCCTACCTCCGTTTCGCCGTTGATCACGTACCATCCGCCGACGCCGAGAACGATCACCTTGGCGAAATTGTGCGTGATGTTCATCAGGAAATGCATCGAATATCTCAGCTTCACGACGCCGAGGTTCAGCGAGAAGATTTCCGCGAAGCGCAGCTCTTGCCTGAGTACTCTTTCGACTTCGGCTTCGCCGCCTCCCGAGACGAGTACGCCGACGCTGGCCTGACGCAAGACGTTGATGCGAGACTGGACTCTCCGGTTGATCGCCGCTTGCATCACGGGAACGAACACGAACTGCGGCGAAAAGATCAGCAGACACGTAAGCGCCAGCACGGGCTGCATGTAGAACATGTACGCGAAAGCGCTCAGCAGGGTGCCGGCCTGCAGCACGAGTTCGGAGACCACCACGCCGACGAATCCGCCGATGGGCTCCGGCTCGGGAAGGATCAGCGAGATCTCTACGCCCTGGATGCCAGCGCGCGCGCGCTGCTCCGGCATGGAGTCGACCAGCGCACTGGCTGCCAGGCGCAGGACGCGCACGGCCTTTTCGCCGATCCAGCCGCGATAGACGTTCATCAGCAGTTTGACGAGCCCCTCGGTCAGCACGATGCTCGCATAGATGACGGCGAGGACGAGCACCCGCGTGAGGTCGCCGTCGAGGACGGCGGCATTGAGAATCCGCCGCTGCATCTCGAGCGGCGCCGTGGTGAGAACGAAAACGGCGACTGACAGGCACGAGACCCGGAATTGGCTCCAGCCGCTCACCCGCCGGACGAATCCGAAGAGCGTCGGCGGCATGCCGTGGTGGGCGAGCGACTGAGAAAGATGATCGACCGGGGGGCGCCCACCATCGGCTCGGCTTGGCTTTCAACTCAGTTGGCCGGTCAAAATTGGGGAGCGCGCACGCCTGATTGATGCGCGATCAATGTCACCGAAGTAGTTTCGGACGCGCTTGACGACGGTCGCGTCGAAAGCGGCGTTGGCGGACGAATACAACTTCGTAAGCCAGGCATTCGCGCTGAACGACGCGCGGGCTGTCATCACCCTCGCGTCCGTCCGCGAAGCGGGTGGAAAGACGATCTCCAACATTCGATGGTCGTATGGCCACTAAACGATTCCACGACATCTGCGTGACATCGTAGTCTCGGAATATGGAGTCGCCGACCTTCGAGGAAAGAGCGATCAGGAAGTGATCGGAGCAATGCTTTCGATCTCCGATTCCCGCTTTCAGCCTGAGTTATTAAGGCATGCCAAACACGCCGGCAAGATTCCAAAAAGCTTTGAAATTCCGTCCGCCTGCCGTGAGAATACCCCGGACCGCATTGAACGGGCGCTAGCCCCGACTCGAGAACGCGGACTGTTACCACCTTTTCCATTTGGAACGGATTTTACCGAAACCGAGCAGCTCCTCATTCCCGTTTTGCAGACGCTGAAGGAAGCGTCGGGCTCATCGTGGCGCCTTTTTCGACTCGCATTACAAGGGGCCCTGACCCGCAACATCTCCGAGAGTGACGAGGCTTGCTGGCGCGGCTCGGGTTGGCCAGACCGACGGGGATCTCAGAGCACTTCTACAACGCCCTGCTTCGTGCAGCGCTGAGGCAACGGTAATCCCGGATTGGGGGACTGATGGCTGACAATGTTCAAGCGGTGTGGCTGGTTGCCGGTGTCCGGACGCCGTTCGTTGGCGTCGACGGGCCGTTCGCACACCGCGATTCGCTCACTTTGTCGGTGCCGGTGATGCAGGCAATGGCACAGCAGGTGCATGGGTCGATCGATTTTGCGATCTGGGGCTCGGTGGTGCTCAATCTCGCTTACGCCAATCTGGCCCGCGAAGTGTGGCTTGAAGCGAAGCTTGATCCGCATGTGCCAACCTTTACGACCATCATGCAGTGCAGTACGAGCATGATCGGCGTGTTTGAAGCGGCGGGAATGCTCCGGGCGAGGTGGTTGCGCGCTCGCGCTGGTGGGTGGCGTCGAAAGCATGAGTCGCGTGCAGGTCGGCGTGGGACAAAATCTCTCCGTTTGGCTGCGCCGCTTTATCCAGGCGCGCGACGTCGCACAGCGCGTCGGGCTCTTGCGCACGTTGCGGCCGTCCGACATTCGACTTCATGTCCCCCAGGTAAAAAACCGTGTCACCGGCAGGAGCATGGGCGAGCATTGCGAGGACATGGCCAAGACCTGGAACGTCGGCCGCCTGGAGCAGGATGAGCTTGCGCTGCAAAGTCACCAACGCGCGGTGGCGGCACAGGACCGCGGCTTCTTTGACGATCTGATCGTTCCCATCGATGGCGTGACACAGGATCGCTTCCCGCGTCGCGACACATCGCTGGAGAAGCTCGCCAGTTGAACTCGGCGTTTGATCGAACCAGCGGCCAAGGCACGCTCACGGCCGGCAACAGCTCGCCGCTCACCGACGGCGCAGCCGCAATCTGGGTTGCCAGTGACGAAGGCTTATCTCGCTTGCCCGCTGCGACCCCTCGCGTTCGTCTGGTGGACTTCGAGGTGGCCGCGGTCGATATCCGCCGCGAGGGACTGCTCATGGCGCCGGTGTCCGCGATTCCGCGACTGCTCGCACGACGCGGGCTGAAGCTCGACGATATCGAGCTGTGGGAAATTCACGAGGCGTTTTCAGCGCAAGTGCTCTGCCACATCAAAGGACTCGAAGATGAAAAATTCGTCTACGAAAAAACAGGCATTGAGCACGGCTTCGGAGACTTCCCGCGCGATCGGATGAATCCAAACGGTGGGAGCGTGGCACTGGGCCACCCTGGTGCACCGGCGCACGCATCTTGAGTCAAACCGTCAAAGAGCTTGCCATGATGCCGAAGGGTAGCCGCGGCATCGTCAGCATTTGTGCGGACGGCGGCGAGGGCACGGTGTCGTTACCGAAAACTAGGCTGGATCAGGCGGGAACGCTGCGGATGCAGCGCGCTGCGCAGCGTTCCCGCCATCAACGAACTCCCCCGCCTAGCGGCTCTTGAGGAACTCGACCAGATCGCTCTTCTCACCTGGCGACAGACCGAGGTTGAAACAGGCGTTGTAGTGGTTGGCCACATCCAGGAGCGTCGGGAAACGGCCGTCGTGGAAGAAGCCGCGCTTCGACCGCGCCCAGAGGCCGCTGAGCTGCGGCGTAACCATGGTGCTGCCGATCGCCCCCGTCGGCCCACGGTCGGCCTGGAAGGAGTCGATGCACATCTCGGCCGGCGTGTGCGCGTTGTAGCCGGCGTCGGTGTAGAGCGGCGGCATGTGGCACTCCGAGCATTTGCCCTGGCCGTTGAAGACCGCCTCACCACGTTTCGCCGCTGCGGGGTCGAAGCTGCCCGGCAGGCGGCTTCGGTGCCTTCAGCGAGAGCTGGTAGTAGTGGAGCGGGGCCAGCTTCGACGTCACCTGGTCGGGGTCGTGGCGGAGCTTGAAAAAGCCGCCTCTGACCGCCGCCGGGATACTTGACCGGATCGTTGAACCGCTCGTCGTTGAAGTTGCCGTTGCCGTGCATCTGGAGGTTCGCGACGTAGGCGTTCCAGTAGGTGACGTTGCCGAAGCCGCCCGTCCACGTGTGGAGATCCTCGCCGAGATGGCCGTAGGCGGCCGGGATCCGGACCGCGGCCGACTTGCCGTCCGGTCGGAAGCCGATGGCGTCGATGTTGACCTCGGCGTCGTAGAAGCCGGGGCCCCAGCTCAGGAGCACCTTCTTGAGCGTGTCGATCGTCGCTGGGTCGCTGGCCCCGAGGACCTGGTCGGCCATCGGCGCCAGGTTGGGCGCGAGCGAGACGATCAGGCCGACGTTCAGATCCTGGTTCGGCCAGCCGTCCAGCCGCTTGCCGATTCCCGGGGCGAACGAGTCGTCGACGGTCGAATGGCAGAGGGCGCAGGTGATGCCGATCGAGCTGAGCGAGCCACCCTTGTCGAAGACGCCCTTGACGCCGACGACCGCGTTCAGCTCCAGGAGCGCGAGCGTCGTCGCAGGACTGTCGAGGTCGACCTTGCCGTGCTTGAGCTTCGCCTGGAGGTTCCCCGGGAGGGCATCGACGTCGACCTTCAGGCCGGCGACGGTGAGGGCCGTCTTCGGGCTGACACCGGGACCGACGCCTCCGAGAGCGGCGCCCTCGATCGCCTTGTGCAGCTGGAGCTTGCCGCCCCAGTAGTCCTCGTCGCCGAAGGTGTCGAAGCGGAAGATCTCCTTGCCCTGCTCGAACAGCCGGACCAGCGCCTTCGCGCACCCTTGGCCAGGCGCGTCGACCGACTGCGACTCGCAGGCGCCGGGTTTATCGTCGGGATTCGATAAGGAGAACGCGGCCAATGCAGTGGCAAGCGCCGTGACCGCTACGCCCGTGATCGCAACAACCGTCACTCTTGATGACGACCCTCTCATCGGCTTCATTTGACACTCGCCTTTCCGTTATCGATTTGGACCCTCGCTTGGCAATCGCCAATATCGGATGGGCCGGGGTCGCCTACACCGCCGCGACCCCTGGAGATACTTTGCATCGCATCGTAGGCGACCGAGCCCTTGCACGTCAGTGACTGCAGGCACACAAGCGAGCCTCGATTTCAGTTGGTCCAACCCGAGGAGCGGGTGATACTCGAATGCGCGGGTATGCTGAGACTGCGATGCATTACGGTTGCTTCCCGATCGAAGTCCGCAGCTCCGGGTGCTTGCTCCACTCGTCCCAGGAACCGGTGTAAAGAGAGACGTGCGGGTAGCCGAGTAGCGTCAGAGTGAAGTAGGTGGCGGCAGAGCGAACGCCGGTCGAGCAATAAGGTATGACGGTCTTGTCGGGAGTGACGCCGGCGGCTTCGTACATGGCGCGGAGGTCTTGGGCAGACTTCCAGACTTTGGGTCTGGCGGCGACTGCATTGTCGATGAAGGGGACGTTGATTGCGCCGGGGATGTGCCCCTTGGCATATTCCGCGGGCGTACGGGCATCGACCAGGACGACGTTCGGATCGTCGAGGGACGCTTTCACCTCGTCGAGGGTGGCGAGCGCGGCGGCGTTGGGCGCGCCCTTGTAGGGTTTGGTGGCAGCGCTGACCGTGGATGCTCCCTTTCCGATCTTGCCGCCGGCATTCGTCCAGGCGATGAGTCCACCGTTCAGGATGCGCTTGTCCTGATGGCCGAGCTGGTCCAGGATCCACCACAGGCGAGGGCCGTAGAGAGTGCCGTCATCGTAGATGATTACGGTGTCGGACCGCGAGATACCCAAGTGGGTAAGCGCTTGCTCGATGTCCGCCTGCCAATGGATGATTGATGGATCCGATGTGTCGGCGAGGCCGAGCTCGGTCCAGTTAATCTGCGCCGCGCCGGGGATGTGACCGCGCTTGAATTCCGAGTTCTCCGTCAGGGCGATCACCTTCACATTCGAATCGTTCAGGTGCGCTTGCAGCCAGGTAGCGTCGGCCAGCCAGTCGGCGTGGGCGTAGCCGCTTTCCGTGAGCGTGGCAGCCCGAGCCGGCCGCGCCGCTCGGCAGTCTGTTTCGTGACGGTCGCAGCGAACATCGATGCCGGCGCAGCAAGAAGCCCGAGCAGGAACGAAATGAGAATGAAATGGCGATCGGTGGCGCTTGTCATGGCTCTTCCCATGCCAGGAGAATGCTAGGAGCTTTTCACCGGCGACTATGTCTCGCCTGCCGCTGGATCGCACCGGTCTCTCGGACTCCGTCCGGACGGACAGACGACGTATTGAAGCATCACGGCTAGGCGCTGCTAGCAGGTGGTCGACCGCGACCTAGCGAACCTAGCGTAACGGTCCACGTTCTCCAGCAAAAAGGCTGAATGGCGGAGCATCGCTGCGTCTATCAGCTCGAGATGGCTTCGGGAGATAAGGATCGCGCCCGCTCGCTCGTAGCGCTTGAGAAGTCGACTTACGACCTCCCGTGCCGTGCCGAGCTCGGCAGCGATTTCCTCGTGCGTCACGGAGATCACGTGTCGTTTGTCAAAGTGGCGTAGCAGAAGGTCGGTCAGTCGGCTGCCGATCGTCTGAAATGCGACCACCTCGACCAGGTTCGTAAGCTCTGTGAGACCCGTCGCCATGGTTTCCATCAACGAGGTGCGGATCGGGTCGCTCGCGGCGACCCACGCGCGCACGATCGAGCTGGGGATGAGTACGGCCTCTGTCGGAGTGACTACCCGAGCGCTTGCGATCGCGGGTTTGTCGAACAGGGTCGACGTGATGTTGACGGGGCTCATCCGCCCGTCACCGACACGGAACAAGACGATCTCGCGGCCGCTGTCGGCGATCTTGAAGGTGTTGATCGTCCCGGCGCCGACTGCCACGAGGTGCTGGCAGGGTCGGCCTTCCAGGAAGGCAACCGTCCCGGGAAAGAGTTTCGCGTAGGCGGACGCCTCGGCAATCTTCGTCTGGATGCCGGCGGGTGCGTCCCTGTAGAAGTCGAACATCGCCAGTACGGTCAGCTTGTTCACGGTGGCCATCCTCCCGACACTCCCGCGCGCTTCGGCAACGCTACCCCTGGTACCCGCCGGATACGTTTTGCAATCGAGTGCGGCGCACACCTCGAGTACGGGGGATGGTGGTCGCGATCAAAGTCGACGATGACTTGATAGCGGATTGAACGCCTTGCCCACGGCGGTTCATGCAAATGAAGGAAAACAGCCAGCGTTCGATATTGTTCCACTTGCCGGTTTAGAAGAGGAATGCACCTGCATCTCGCCGATACCCCAGCCACGACGGCCGAAAGGACGTGGTCGCGACCATGTGCACCAGCGCGCGGGCGCACTCGTGAGGGCGTGGCCCGGTCTGTCGGCAACAGACCACGTTATAACAAAGCAATCGATGTCCGCTTGTCCGGAAATCTTGACAAGTGCTGTACGGAATTCAGGAACAAATGCTCCATGCCGTGAGTCGTTGACCGTAATGACGCGAGGCAGAAATATACCGGTACAGCTCCAACTGTCGTACATGCGTATTCCGCGCCGAACGCGACGGCAATCAGTTACGCGACGCAACCGCCGATGAACCACCGGAAGGCGCGGCGGGTGCGATGTCCACGACGCATTCCGGTGGCAGCCGAACGGTGAAAACGGTGCCGACGTCCACCTTGCTTTCGACGGCGATGGTGGCGCCGATGAAGTTCGCAAGCCGGCGGCAAATGGCAAGGCCCAGACCCCATCCGCGGTCCCGTTCTCCAACCGCGATATCGAGCTGAGCGAACTCGCCGAAAATGCGCTCGAGCTCGGTTTCCGCGATGCCGATACCGGTGTCGCGAATGCGGATCAGGCCGGCGCCGTCGACGGTGTCCGCGCTTATGGTCACGCTGCCTTTGGTCGTGAACTTGATCGCGTTCGTCACCAGATTGGTGATGATGCGGTCGAGCTTGATCCGGTCGGTCCGGACGCAAATGGTTTCTTCGGGCATGTCGGCATCCAGACGCAGCAACTTTGCGTCGGCGAGGGGCGCGAGGTCGCGGCACGTCGTATCGATGAACTCGTTGAGCGAGAATGTACTGTCGCGACGCTGCAGGAGGCCGGAATCAAGGTGTGCAGTGTCGAGTACTTCCGATACGAGAGCGACCAGTGATCGGGCATTGGACTGCAGGCGCCTCGCCATCTGGGGGATCTGTGTAACGAGCGCCGGGTCCTCCGCGGTGCGGCGAATCACCTCGGCCATGAGGTTGATGGTGTTCACCGGATTGCGTATGTCATGCGAGACAGCGTTGAGGAGGCGTGTCTTGCGACCACTTGCGTCCTCGGCCTCGAGTCGACGGCGAATCAGCTCCTCGTTCTGACGGACGATCTGCGATTCGCGGGCGATAAGCAAGTCATTGGCGACGTCGAGCTTGCGGTTTTGCTCCTGGAGCAAATGCGCCTGCGCTTCCCGGATATCCAGCGACACCATCCACACGTGGAGCAAGCCCGCGGTGAGCAGCAGCGCCACGGCATCGAGTACGCGGTTGACGAACAATGCCTCGCGCAGTTCGAACGCGCCGACCGGTATTTGCAATGCATAGGTGATGAACGTCGCGAGCGTAAGCGCAGCCATCAGTCCCCGCAGCAGTCGCCGATTGCGGGTGAAGGCTGCGAGTACGAGCGGGATCCCGTAAATCGTCGCGATGTCGAGTTCCACCCAGGTGCCGAGATCCACGACCACTTCGGCCACCGCGAGCACGATCGCGAAAACAGATGCAAAGGCAACGATGCGGTCCGAACGCGGAATGGGGGAGACCGTCTTCGATTCGATGCCGGAAACCATTTTTGTTAGTGTGCGTGGCGATTCCGACGTCCTGACGCTTGGCACAGCGCCGACAAATGTGAACGTCTGGCTGAACACAACGATATCGCGAAAGTACGACGCATTCTGTAGGGGGCTCTTGACTCCGCCGTAACTGTCTCCTGACGCATTCGTTCGTTTGCGAAAACGGATGTGGCGCTTGCCCGGATAGCGACGGCTCGCCCCAATCTCAAATGGGGTTTCCGGTGTCGACCGATCGAGGTCGCCCTACGAAGATCATCGAGCATTCCCGATGGCCCGCCGCATCGACGCCGCTTATTGTTCGGCAGAGATGCGTTGTAGCGCCCGCGCACCGCGGGAACGGCAACACGCACGACGATCGGTCCGAAACCGACCGACGTGCCAAGGAGAACGGGATGAATCGGGGAACGATGGCCACGCGAATGGGCGCGGCGTTTATGACAATCGGCATGGCGGTTCTTGCCATGGGCGCGAATGTGGCCGTTGGCGCAACCGCGGTCGACCAGTTCAAGCCGGTGACGCAGGACCGGCTCCTGCGCGCGGCCGAGAATCCGAGCGACTGGCTGATCTACGGCGGGAACTACGCGGCCACCTGGTTCACACCGCTCAAGCAGATCGACACCACCAACGTCAACAGACTTGCGCCGGCCTGGGCGTTCTCGATGGGGGTGTTGGGAGGCCAGGACGGCGTCCCGGTCGTCAATAACGGCGTCATGTACATCACGTCGGCCTGGAGCAAGCTTTTCGCGCTCGATGCACGGACCGGAACACTCCTCTGGATGTACGAAGCGGACCTGCCCGAGAACATATCGGCAATGCTCTGCTGTGACGTGGTCAACCGCGGCGTGGCTGTTCTTGGAGACCGCGTGTTCTGGGCGACGCTCGACGGCCATCTCCTCGCGCTCGATGCGCGCAGCGGCAAGGTGATCTGGAATGTGACGGTCGCCGACTGGCAGGCGGGATACACGCTTACCGCTGCACCGCTCATCGTGAAGAACAAGGTGCTCATCGGCCCCGGCGGCGGCGAGTTCGGCGTTCGCGGATTCCTCGTCGCGTACGACGCCGACACCGGCAAGGAAGCATGGAAGACCTACACGGTGCCGGCGCCCGGCGAGCCGGGCAACGAGACCTGGCCGGGTAACACCGAAGCCTGGCGCCATGGCGGCGGTGCGACGTGGCTCACCGGCGCCTACGATCCGGATCTCAACCTCGTCTACTGGGGTACGAGCAATCCGTCGCCGGTCTTCTACGGCCCTCACCGGCAAGGGGACAACCTCTACACGAGTTCGATGCTCGCGTTCGACGCGGATACGGGCAAGATCAAGTGGCACTTTCAGTTCACGCCACACGACGTCTGGGATTACGACGGCGTCAATCAACCGATGCTGCTCGAGAACGTTCGACTCGCCGACGGCAAAGTCGTCGCCAAGGCTCTTGCGCAGGCAAACCGCAACGGACACTTCTATTTGCTTGACCGCACCAACGGACAGGTCATCTACGCGCATCCCTTCATCCACGTCGACAGCATCAAGGTCGATCCCAAGACCGGGAAGGTCACGCCCTTGAAGTTCGCCAAGCCGGATCAACCGGTCGTCGCATGCGGCCACGGCACGGCGGGCAAGGAGTGGGTCTCGATGGCGTACAGCCCCCTCACGAACTTCGTGTACGTGCCGGCGATCGAAATGTGCGGCAAGTTCTTCGCGCTCGATCTCGACTACCAGAAGGGACGGCCGTACTACGGCGGCGGGCACGAGCGCGTTCCCCCGGCCTCCGGTCACGTGACGGCGATCGACCTTGCGACCGGGAAGGCAGCCTGGCGGTACGACACGGCGTGGCCGATGTACGCTGGCGTCCTTGCCACAGGGGGCGGGGTGCTGTTCGTCGGCAACCCGCAGGGCGAGCTCGAAGCGCTCGACCAGAAGACGGGTCGCAAGCTCTGGGGATTCAAGACGGGCTCCGGAATTGTCACCAACCCGATGAGCTTCGCGGTCGACGGACGCCAGTACGTTGCAATCTCGTCCGGCTGGTCGATCGTGCCGTCGAAAGCGATCGCGGGCGCCAAGCTCCTCGATACGCCGGGGCAGAAGAACGTTCTCGGCAGCACGATGTTGTTCGTTTTCGCGCTTCCCGAGGCGCAACGCGTGTCTGACGGGGGACAGCCGGCGCAAGCAACGCCGAGCCAGGCGCAGCTCGGCGAGGTTCGACCGGGTCAATCACGATGATCGGCCGGCAGGCATTGCTGATGCTGGCGCTCGTTGCCGTCGCGGTCCCGGCGGCGGCAGCCGAGCGCGCGATCACGGCGGAATCCGCGCGCGAATTGCGGATCTGCGTCGATCCGGACAATCCGCCGCTCTCGCTGAACAGGATGGGCGCGCAACCGGGCGTCGACGTGGAGATTGGTCAGGCGATCGCGGAGCGTCTGGATCTCCACCCGCGCCTGATTTGGGTCGACACGACGTACGGCGGACGGGCGCTCCGCCGCTCGCTTCTCGCCGGACAGTGCGAGCTCTTCATGGGACTGCCCGTCGACCCGGCGGCCGAAACCGACGGTGCGCTCACGTTGACTGCGCCGTACTACAGCACGGGTTATTCGCTCATCGGCGTGCACGATCGTTCCAACGGCGAGTCTGCGGCGACCGACCTTCGCAAGACCCGCATCGGGGTCGAGCGCCAGTCCGGTGCCCACATGCGTCTCGAGCAGATCGGCTCTCATCTCGTGGTCTACGGCAACCAGCGGGAAGTACTGGACGCCGTCGCGCGCGGCGAGGTGGAGGCCGGGGCTGTCTGGCTTTCTGACGTCGACCGCCTGCTGCAGGGCCGAACGCTTGCGATGCACGCGTTCGAAGATGCCACACCGGACCAGCCGCTGCGTTGGAACATGGCCATCGGCGTACGGCGCGCGGACGCCGATCTCCGGGCTTCGGTGAATCGAGCCGTTGGTGATCTGCTCGCTGAAGGTCGCGTCAAGGCCATTTTCGACCGCTATGGGGTCCCGTTCTTTCCTCCGTTCACGGATCGTTGATCGACATGTCGATACGAAGCGTTCTCCTTGTCCTGCTGATCAGCGGGACGATGGGCGTTCTCGGCGCGGCAGCGGCGGACCAGACCGGTTCATCCGAACAGGGCGGCACGGCCAATCCGTTCGCAGGAAATGCCGAGGCGGCGAAGACGGGCCGCCAGATCTTTGTCGACACGGGCTGCTACAACTGTCACGGATTCGAGGCGAAAGGCGGTGGTATCGCGCCTGACCTCACCGCGTCGAAACTCGATCCGCAACAAATGTTTCGGACCGTTCACGACGGCCGTCGTGGAACGCTGATGCCGTCCTGGGGCAAGCAACTCTCATCCGACGAGATCTGGAAAGTGGTCACCTATCTGCAGTCCCTGCGACAAGGCGGGTAGATGATCGCCGCTGCCGGCATCGGGAAGCGGCGCGCATGGCGCTTGCACGGCGAACATCTCGCCCCATCGTAACCGGCGTGCTGACGGCCGACTGAATGCCGCGCCATCGAGCAAATCACGAGAATGAAAGGAGCCACGATGTCAGGACATGAACCGATCTTTCCGGAGGCCACGCGGGAACTGGCCGAGCAGCGAAATCGTCTGGCCCCCGGGCCGGCCGAGGCCTTCAGGGCCTTCAGTCGAAGCGTGTTCGCCGAAGGTGCGATTCCGGTAAAAACGAAGCAGTTGATCGCGGTGGCTGTCGCGCACGTGACGCAGTGTCCCTATTGCATCCGCGGCCATACCAGCGCCGCCTTGCGGCAGGGGGCAACGGCGGAAGAGATCATGGAAGCCATCTGGGTCGCCGCGGAAATGCGCGCGGGAGGCGCTTACGCGCACTCGGTTTTGGCGCTGGATACGATCGCGCACATCCACGCCGAACAAGGAAGTGGCGGGGCAGAATGAGCATCAGAGTCGCGATCAACGGCCTCGGGCGAATCGGACGGGCAATCCTGAAGCTCGCCATCGACGAACCGGCTCTCGAGCTCGTCGCGATCAACGATCTCGCCGACGTCGAAAACCTCGCCTATCTGCTTCGATTCGACACGGTGTACGGGCGCTACTCGAAGCCCCTGGTCGTCGACGGGAGTGACCTGGTCGTCGCAGGGCGCAAGCTCACGACTCTTTGCATACGTGATCCGTCGGAGCTGCCGTGGAAGGCGCTTGGCATCGATCTCGTGTTCGAGTGCACCGGGCGGGTTCGCGCGGCGACAGGATCTCGAGAAGCACATCCGGGCCGGCGCGCGGTTCGTCCTCCTGTCCGCACCCTCCAAAGACGAAGACGTGGAGACGGTCGTCCATGGCGTGAACGTGCCGGGGGCCACGTCTGCCATCATCTCCTGCGCGAGTTGCACGACGAACTGCATCACGCCGATCGTCGAAGTCATCGGCCGCCGCATCGGATTCAGGAAGGCCGCGATGACGACCGTGCATGCCTACACGTCTTCCCAATCGGTCGTCGATGGACCGAGCAAGCGCTTTCGTCGCGGGCGCGCCGCGGGTGCGAATCTCGTGCCGGCCACGACGGGCGCTGCACTCGCAACGACGCGCGCGCTGCCGGAATACGCGGGCCGGTTCGATGGAATCGCAGTGCGGGCGCCGATTCCCGTCGGTTCGATCGCGGATCTCACGTTCGTCGTCTCGCGCAACACCAGCGTCGAGGAAGTCAACCGGATCCTCGCGGAAGAAGCCGAAACGAAGCGCTACGCGGGCGTGCTCGGAGTGTCCCGCGATCCGCTCGTCTCGTCCGACATCATCGGCGACCCGCGCGCCTCCGTCGTCGATCTCGAGCTCACGAAGGTCATCGACGGCGATCTGGTCAAGATCATGAGCTGGTACGACAACGAGTGGGGCTACGCGAATCAGCTCCTGCGCGAAGCACTCGCGCTGAGCGGCGGACGATAAGCCAGCCGCACCGCTCGCCGACAATGACGCACTACAGACTGCTGCCGATATGACGAATTCAACCGAAATGGTTCCACATCGCTCGCAGGTGCATTACCGTTTCGCGGAGGTACAAAAGCACAGCATCTTTTATCGCGAAGCGGGTCCAAAAGACGCACCGGCAATTCTTCTGCTGCACGGCTTCCCGACGTCCTCGCACATGTTCCGGAACCTGATTCCCTTGCTTGCGGAGCGGCATCGAGTCGTCGCTCCGGATCTCCCCGGCTTCGGTTTCACCGTTTCACCTTCCCCGTTCGAGCACACGTTCGATCATCTTGCCGACGTCGTGGACGGATTCACGGGCATGATCGGCATGAATCGCTATGCGGTGTACGTGTTCGACTACGGTGCCCCGGTGGGCTTTCGCCTGGCGCTCGAGCATCCGGAGCGCATCACGGCATTAATCACGCAGAACGGCAACGCGTACGAGGAGGGCATCGGCCAGGTCTTCGATCCGATGCGGGAATATTGGCGGAAACCCTCTGCGGAGAACCGCAGCGCATTGCGCGAGCTACTCGAGCCCGAGTCTATTCGATGGCAGTACACGCACGGCGTCACGGATTCGAGCGTGATCGCTCCAGAAAGCTACGCGTTGGACGCAGCGCTGATTGCCCGGCCGGGAAACGATGAAATTCAGCTCGACTTGTTCCTGGATTACCGCACCAATGTTGCGCTGTATCCCCGGTTTCAGGAGTACTTCCGCACGCGCCGTCCGCCGCTGCTGGCCGTTTGGGGCAGGAACGATCCGATCTTCCTGCCGGCAGGAGCCGAGGCGTTCAAACGCGACATCCCGAATGCGGAAATTTCTCTTTATGAAACCGGCCACTTCGCACTTGAAACGCATGCGGCGGAGATCGGCGCTGCCATCCGTGATTTTTTGGACCGCAAATCGGAGGTTGAGTCGTGATTGCGCGAGGAGACGTTCGAAATGGCGCAACCGGCTGATCCGCAACGACGCGAGTTCCTGTGCGCTGCGCTTGCCACCACGGCGCTTGCCGCGGCTGCGTCAGGTCCTTACGGACGCGCGAACGCGCAAACCGGTTCGAACAATGCGGCGTTCGCCCCGGATCTCCACATCGAGTTGCGCGCGACGAAAGACGAAGCCCGGATCCGCTCCGGACCCACCGACTCACGTTTGGCGATACCACGGAACGGTGGTCAAAGGGGATCCTCGCGCGCTCGAGTTTCTGAGCTATCTGCCGCTGCTGCGCGTGCAGCGGGGACAGAAGGTGCGCATTGAACTCGTCAATGAGCTGTCCGAGTCGACGATCATCCACTGGCATGGTCTCTACGTACCGGCTGCCATGGACGGCCATCCCCGCGATGCGATCGGGCGCGGTGAACGCTATGTCTACGAGTTCGAAGTGCGCAACCGCGCCGGCACCTACTGGTTTCACCCGCATCCCGACGGCCGCACCGGTAAGCAGGTTTACTTCGGCATGGCCGGACTGCTCATCGTAAGCGACGACGAAGAATCCGCAGCCGGCCTTCCGGGCGGCGACTACGACATACCGCTCATCATTCAGGATCGCCGCTTCGATGACGACAATCAACTCATCTACCTCTCCGATAACGATTCGAACAGCATGATCGGGGAAGGGATGATGCGCCCCGGCATGGGCGGCATGATGGGCGGTGGAAGAATGATGGGCCGCGGCAGGATGGACGGCATGGGGCAGATGATGGCGCGCATGATGGGTTTTCTCGGGGATCGGATTCTTGTCAACGGCAAACTCGATTTCGTGCTCCCGGTGGAAACCCGAGCGTACCGCCTGCGCCTGGTCAACGGTTCGAACACCCGCATCTACAAGCTTGCCTGGAGCGACGGCTCGCCGACGACGGTGATCGGCACCGACGGCGGGTTGCTGGAGAAGCCTCTGACACGCCCCTACGTCGTGCTGGCGCCGGCCGAGAGGGTAGAGCTCTGGGCGGATTTCAGCGGCCTGCCGATCGGAGCCGAACGCACACTGCAGAGCCTTTCCTTTGCAGGCGATATGGTGATGGGCGGGATGATGGATGGCGGCATGATCGACAGCATGATGAGAACCATGATGGGCGATCTGGCGAGCGGCGCTCCGTTCCCGATCCTGAAAGCTCGCGTCGAACGCCGCTCCAGTGCGAAGGTCGCGTTGCCGCGGCAGATCTCGACGATCGAGCCTCCGCGGCCCCGGGATGCGGTCAACTTCCGCGCCCCCAAGGTATTCAATATCACCATGGGCATGATGATCTGGGGAATCAACGGGAGAAGCTTCGAGATGGATAGCGTCACCGGCGAAGAAACCGTGCGCCTCGACACAGCGGAGATCTGGGAATTCCGTAACGATGCCGATACGGGCATGATGGGGATGATGGCCCATGCGATGCACGTGCATGGGTTGCAGTTCAGGGTTCTGGAGCGCTCGGTCAAACCTCGATTCTCGTCCGGCCGCAATTCGGTGTCAGCCGGCTACCTCGACGCTGGATGGAAGGACACCGTGCTGGTCATGCCGGGAGAGCGCGTGCGAATACTGCTCCGGTTCCAGGACTATGCCGGCCTGTTCCTTTATCACTGCCACATGCTGGAGCATGAGGATTCGGGGCTGATGCGCAACTATTTGATCAAGGATTAGCCCCCGGCCGGCGCGGCGGCGGCCGGTGCCATCGGGCCTAACTCGGCGCCTCGATCGGCGCGTGTTCATGATGCACGGCGTGCCCGCCGCCACCACGCTCCCCGCATCCGTGGACTCGCTCGGGACCATTCCCGCGCAGGTCACGTTGCCAATCGCTTGCGGCAAGATCACGCGCGAGAAATAGCGATCGCCTGTGGCGTGGCCTCGTTGATGGTTCGTGCGCATTGAGTGGAGAATGCCTGACGTTCGTTGTCGAGATTTGCTTATCGATTTGTCGTTGTCGTACGCGTAACCTCAAAACTGCGGTCGCGGCGCTGAATCGCTTTGCGAGCCCCGACACGGAACACTCCGAGGCGGAGCGTGAACAGCCGCCGACCTGTCTGTCACTACGGGAGATCCCATGAAGAAGCCTTCTACACGCGTGCGCACGCTTTCCCTTGTGTTCGCACCGTTGTTACTGGGCACGATAACGGTCCCAGCGGCGCGCCCTGCGAGAATCGTCGCTTCCGAACGCGCTGGAGTCGCCCGGCTTACGCGCGGTCGAGCGATCGATCGCACGAAGTAATGAAGTAGGCCTGCGGCCGCGGTCGTGATGTCTTCCGTAGTTCTTCGACGCTCTTGAAGGAGAGGGACGCATGTTACGCAGCATGAACGATCTGGAGAACTACGCCATTCGCGCCACCGACGGCACGATCGGTCACGTGAAGGACTTCTATTTCGACGACGAGTCGTGGGTCATCCGTTATTTCATTGTCGACACCGGCGCCTGGCTTAGGAGCCGAAAGGTGCTGATCTCGCCCATTGCGATCGGTCACCCGAACTGGAGCGAAAGAGCGCTGTTCGTCTCGCTCACGAAAGAGCAGGTCAGGAACAGCCCCGCCATCGATACCGACAAGCCAGTCTCGAGACAGCATGAAATACGCCACCTTCGCTATTACGGCTACCCCTACTACTGGGGCGGTACGGGGCTCTGGGGTGGGTTCGACGATCCCAGCATGATGCTGATGACCGGATATGATGGCTTCGTTCCAACCCCGCGTAGCCAAGCGACGGAAGCGGAGAAAGCCTACGCCAGCGCTGAAGCGGCGCGTCATCAGAATGACGATCCTCACCTGCGTAGTTGCAAGGCGGTCACCGGGTACCACATCGAGGCGACGGACGGCGGCATCGGGCACGTACAGGGGATGCTGGTCGACGAGGACAGCTGGGCCATTCGTTACCTCGTCGTGGATACGAGCAACTGGTGGCTCGGCCACCAGGTGCTCATCGCTCCACGATGGATCCAGGATGTGAGCTGGGCCGAGGAGACGGTTTCCGTCAGCCTGACTCGGCAGGCGGTGAAAGGCGCTCCGCCGTACGACCAGGAGTCGCTGGATCGAATCCTGGAAATGGACATCCACGAGCATTACGGGTGGCCGGCCCAAGGCAAACGCGAAGGCGATGGACCCCATCCTGAAGCCGGCGCGGGAGCAGTCAACGTTCGCCGATGAACGTGGCGTCGCTGAAACGACACCCGTATCGCGGAGGCATCCAAAGCGGGGAGCGTTCGCGATGATCTCGACGACGAATTTCGCGTTGCTGACGCCGGACGCGGCGACTGATCACATCCTCGGTCCTGCGTCGGCGTCGGTGACCATCATCGAATACGGCGACTTCGAGTGCCCGTCCTGCGGCCGAGCGCATGCTGCGATGAAGATCATCCTCGACCGTTTTGGCGATCGCGTGCGTCTCGTGTTCCGCCATTACCCGCAGATCTGGATCCATCCTCACGCCGAAATGGCTGCGGAAGCGGCCGAAGCGGCCGGCGCTCAGGGACGCTTCTGGCCATTCCACGACGTGCTCTTCGAGCACCAGGACCATCTGAAGGAACGGCATCTCAGGCAGTACGCGGAGCAGGTGGGACTCGATCTGGAGCGCTACGACTATGAGATGAACGATCACGTTTACCTGCAGCGCGTACAGGAACACGTCAGAAGTGGGGAATTACTGGGGATACGCGCGATGCCGACGTTCTACGTCAATGGCGTGCTCACCGATGTCTCGTTCGGGCTGAAACATCTCGAGGAGGCCGCCGAGCGGGCGCTTCGCGTTGTGGGATAGTTGAGCGCCGTCTGGACGGTTGCGATCGAATCCAGACGCGACCACGATTGGACCCGCCGTCGTGGTGAGCCCCAGCGCGATAGTCGAAAAGAAGCAGGTCGCGAACATCCTCCTGCCCCGCGCGTATCTCGTGCCGACGGGTGAGGACCAGCTACCCCACGTCGAACTGGCGCGGGAGGCGTGCGGGACCTGAAGAGAGCGCTCTGCTCCGGTTCCAGGACTATGCCGGCCTGTTCCTTTATCACTGCGACATGCTGGAGCATGAGGATTCGGGCCCGATGCGCAACTATTTGATCAAGGATTAGCCCCCGGCCGGCGCGGCGGCGGCCGGTGCCATCGTTTCAACGCCTCGCGAGTACGCCGGCGACCGATCTCGATCAGCTCCTCGGCGCGGTGGAACTCATAGAACGCACAGGCGTTGCGCGGAATCGTGATCAGTAGATCCGGGGGCTGCGCTGCGAGCTTGAGGCGCGTGATGGTTGCCTGCACCGTGTCGAGGGACCGGGCGAAGAGTTCGACGAGGCCGGGCTCGTGCGCGTCCGCACGATGTCCGCGCTTTTCCAAAAGCGAGTCGAGTAGCTTCCCGACCTTCTTCCGATAATGGCCCACGGCGCGTGTGGGTGCGGTAACGTCTTGCGGCTCCAAGACTTCGGGGGAAGCCTGGCCGGCCACGCCGCGGTCGTCGTCCTCGAGCGCTACCAGCGACGCGCGGTCCGTTGCGAGTAGCGATTCAGCCTGCGCGGTTGCCTCGGAATCGAGCGGTTCGGCCAGCGCGTTGACGTCAACCGCGATGGTGCAATCGGTCAGATCGCGCAAGGTTGCCGATACCGGTACCGGATTGAGCAGACCGCCATCGACCAGCACCCGACCGTGGTAGCGATACGGGCGAAAGATGGTCGGCGTCGCGATCGAGGCCCGTATCGCATCGAACAGCGAACCGCGCGACAGCCACACCTCGCGCTGCGTGTCGATGTCGACCGCGACTGCGGTGTAGGGAATCGACAGGTCCTCGATGCTCGTTTCGCCGACCAGGTCGCGCAGCGCGCCAATGATGCGATCACCCTTGATGAAACCGCCGCCGGACAGCGTCCAGTCGAGCATGCGCCACACGTCGTACTTCTGCATCGAACCGACCCAGTCTCGGTACTGGTCGAGCTTGCCGGCCGCATAGACGCCGCCGACGAGCGCGCCCATCGAGCTGCCGGCGATCGATTCGATGCGGAAACCCTGCGCAAGAAGCTCCTCGATGACGCCGATATGCGCATAACCGCGCGCACCGCCAGAGCCGAGCACGAGGGAGATGCCGCTCGTCGCAAACGCGGTATCGGACACGGGTGCAGAGCCGGTGTCGCTCATACGCCGGAAGCTTAGCGCAGCGGGACAGTGCCCGCACCACCGACAGGCTTCTAGCGTTCGGGCTGTACCTAACGTTGCTCGCCCAGTGCGCCCGTGCACATGCCACCAAGGCGATCCAGCGACAGACTCCTAGCCTAGGGCGAATCCTTCGCCTGCGCAAAGATCGCACGCTGCGGCACGAACCACGTCGAGATCAGTGTCAGCGCGCCGAAAGCGGCTAGCGCAATGAGAGACGTACTGCAGGCCGGCGCCGAGCGCACTCAGGAGCGCCGCGTGTTGCCCTGCCGAAAGCGTGCCCGCGACGCCGTTGTCGAACATCTGGCGTACCGCTTCGACGGCGGCCGGCCCGTTTTCCGATCCCGCGAGACGACGGTGCAGACTCGTGTTGAGCACGGCGCCGAGCGCGGCCGCGCCGAACGTGCTGCCGACCATGCGCGAGAAGATGTTGGAGGCGGTCGCGCTGCCGCGATTCGCCCACGACACGCTGCCTTGAATGAGAATGATGAACGTCGTATTCAGCAGTCCCATGCCGAAGCCGATGATGAACGATCCAGCGCCGGCCCATACCGGCGCCGAACCGGGCGGCATCACCGCGAGCACCATGGCGCCGACGAAAAGCAGACCGCCGCCGAGGCGTACAGTGCCGCGCGCTTCGAAGGTGCGCAGGAAGCGGCCCAAGAGCGTCGATGCGAGGGGCCAACCGACGGACATCGCGGTGAGCGCAAAGCCGGCGACGATGGCCGAACGGCCGAGGACGCCCTGAACATAGATCGGCACGAACGACGTCACGCCGATGATCGCTGCGCCGGCGAACAATGCGCTGACATTGACGCTCGCGATCAGCGGCGTCCGCCACAGCGCGAGATCGACCATCGGCTCGGGCGCTCGTCGCTCGCGGACCATGTAAAGCGCGAAGGCGCTGGCGAACAACGCGAGGAGCAGCAGTGTCTGCAGTGAGCCCCACGGCCAGCCGATGCCGCCTTCCATCACTGCGACGAGGACCGCCGCGATCGCGACGCAGAACAGGCCAACGCCGGCGTAGTCGACTTTGTGCGGCCGACGCGCGACATTCTCGCGCAGGAACAGCGTCAGTCCCGCGATCGTGACGATTCCGACCGGAACGTTGATCCAGAAGATCCAGTGCCAGGACAGCACTTCGACGATGAGGGCGCCCGCGAGCGGTCCAACAATGGCCGCGAAACCCCACACGCTCGACAGCCAGCCCTGCACACGAGGTCGCTCACGCGGCTCGTACAGGTCGCCGACGATCGTGGTCGCGACCGGCTGGATCGACCCGGCGCCAAGGCCCTGCAGCAGCCGGAATGCGATCAGCGCAGGCATGGACCACGCGAAGCCGCACAGCGTCGAGCCCAGCAGGAAGACGACGATGCCACCGATGAGCACCGGGCGGCGGCCGTACAGATCCGCCAACTTCCCGAAGACAAGAATGGTGACTGCCTGCGTCAACAGGAAGCCCGAGAAGACCCAGGTGTAATAGGAAAAGCCGCCGAGCTTGCCGACAATCTGCGGCAACGCCGTCGCGACGATGGTCACTTCGACGGCGGCCATGAACAGCGCCAGCATCACGCAGCCGAGAACGACCGGGCGACGCGAACGCGCGCCGATCATCGAACCCGCCGGCCGATGGCCGTGCGGATCAGCAGCCGGGCGCGCCCGCATGATGTAGATACCAGGTTGCGCGTCTGGCGCATGGTCTGCGAATCGAGTGTTTTCGACGGAATGCGCGAAATTTACTCCAGCGTGAAGTGAGCGGTGGTTGCTGCGTCATTTTCGCGCGGGCTAGCTCTAATCCATGCTGCGCGATGACCTGAAGCGCGGGTAGCTACGTAGGTGGCTCTGAAGAGCGCTCGAGCAGCAGGTGTGCGAGATCGCGCGCGTCCATGGAGTTGGATCCCATTGCAGCCCAATCGGGTCAAGAAAGCCGGACGACACTTGTCGAGATTTGCCTATAGTCGCCGCTTCTTCGTCCTGCCACTGTCAAGGCAGAGATCCAGCAGGCGCAATCGCGCAGAGGGGCAATTGGACACGCAATCGAAGCGGTTGAAAGCGGAAGCGATGGTGGAACGCGCCGTCGAAGGCTTCCTGACTGCGCACCCCGGCGGCATGGCGACACTTGGCCCAGCGGCGCGAATGCCCGTTCTCGACGCACTTGAAGGAGAAGGACTCATGTTACGCAGCATGAAGGAACTGGAGGGTTACGCCATTCGCGCCACCGACGGCACGATCGGTCACGTGAGGGACTTCTATTTCGACGACGAGTCGTGGGTCATCCGTTATTTCGTTGTCGACACCGGCGCCTGGCTTTGGAGCCGAAAGGTGCTGATCTCGCCCATTGCGATCGGACACCCGAACTGGAGCGAACGGGCGCTGTTCGTCTCGCTCACGAAAGCGCAGGTCAAGAACAGCCCCGACATCGACACCAAACTGCCGGTCTCGAGACAACATGAAATACGCCACCTCCGCTATTACGGCTATCCCTACTATTGGGGCGGTACGGGGCTCTGGGGTGGGGTCGACGATCCCAGCATGATGCTGATGACCGGATACGACGGCTTCGTTCCGACACCGCATGGCCAACAGACGGAAGCCGAGAAAGCCTGCGCCAGCGCTGAAGCGGCGCGTCATCAGAATGACGATCCTCACCTGCGCAGTTGCAAGGCGGTCACCGGGTACCACATCGAGGCGACGGACGGCGGCATCGGCCACGTACAGGGAATGCTTGTCGACGAGGACAGCTGGGCCATTCGTTACCTCGTCGCGGATACGAGCAACTGGTGGCTCGGTCACCCGGTGCTCATCGCCCGACGATGGATACAGAACGTGAGCTGGTCCGAGGAGACGGTTTCCGTCAATCTGACTCGACAGGCGGTGAAAGATGCTCCGCCAGTACGATTCGGAGTCGCACCCCGACCCGAATCAGGAGCGGGACATTCACGAACATCATGGACATTCCGGCTATCGGACCGCCGATGCGGAACGTGAACCCGATGGATCCCGTCCTGAAGCCGAAGCGATAGCGGTCAACATCCGACGCTCATGAATCGGCGCGCTGACGTCCGCATCGCCGAAGACCGAAGCCTTGCAGCGAACACAGGAACACACCGTGAAGCTCAATGTCCTGTCCGACCTGCATCTGAGTCTCGGCGCGCTGACGATACCCGAGAATGACGCCGACGTTGTAATCCTGGCGGGGGACCTCGCTCGCCCGCGGGAGGCGGTTGCCTGGGCATCGGGCTTCGCCAAGCCGGTCCTTTACGTTCCCGGCAACCACGAATTCTACGGCGGCAGCATCGAAGGCACCGTGGAAGAACTCAAGACGGTTGTGCGCCGGAACCGCCATCCACGTGCTCGACAACGACGAGGTCACGATCGATGGCGTGCGCTTTCTGGGAACCACGCTGTGGACGGATTTCATGCTGTTCGGCGAGGGTGAGAAAAGGGCGCAGGCGATGCAGGAAGCGCAGCGCTTCATGCGCGACTTCAGCAGAATCCGCGTTGGCGAAGCAGCGGAAACGTTATTCACCCCCGCCGCTTCGATCGCTTTATTCAACATCAACGCAGCATGGCTCGAACGCAGGTTGGCGGAGCCGCATGCCGGGGCGACCGTGGTGATCACCCACCATGCGCCATCGAAAACGAGCATCCATCCGAGGTTTGCCGATTCGCTCCTGAATGCATGCTTTGTTTCCGACGCCGAACGCCTGGTCGACGGACGCCGGGCGTGCCTCTGGATACACGGGCATACCCACGACAGCTTCGACTATTTCGTCAACGGAACGCGAATACTGTGCAATCCACGCGGTTATGCAAAGGACGGCGTGAACGAGAATCCGCTGTTCGATCCGAATTTCCTGGTCGAGATCGATTAGCGCTCTCGCGTCACGCGCGGATGTGATGCATCGGCCGTCGCCGTGCCGATCCGATCGCAAGCTGCAGCCGTTCGCCCACGACGTCAGACTTCGAGATCCTGCGTTCGCGCGATTCCGCTTCGATGTCTGTGACAAGTGGCTCGGGCAAGCGTACGGTCAGCGTCTTCATCGGGTCAATGTAATTCGAAGGATCCGGCGACGTCTGGCATTTCCGTGGCAAGGACTGCTTCGCAGGCTGGTGCCGCACGGCCGGGAGACCCGCGCCCGAGGGCTGATGCAAGTCGGGGTGATTCACGTCGCGCCGGCAGTGGCGCGCATGCCGAGATAACCCTTGATCGACGCAATCAGGAGCGGCACGGCGCCGAAAAGGATGAACACCAGGTCGCCGGGCAGGCGCAGCCACTCGAACAGGAGCGCGCGCTCGCTGTCGATATAGTCGAGGCTGCGGGCGTGCCAGTAGCCGTGCTGCACGCACATCCCAGAGCTGCAGCACGCCGCCGGGGAACAGGCTCATGAACACCATCATCGCGAGGCCGCCGTTGGTGCCCCAGAACGCCGACCTTCACGTATTTCTCGATGCCCGGCCAGCGCGCATCGTCGCTGGTCTGGCGCAGCACGAACACCATCAGCGCAATCGCCAGCATGCCGAAGACGCCCATCATCGCGGCGTGCGCCGTGGTTGGGCGTGAGCATCGGTGCCGACCTCGAAATAGCTGACGATCGGCAGGTTGATCAGGAAGCCGAACATGCCGGCGCCGACGAAGTTCCAGAAGCCCACCGCCATCAGGAAGTAGAACGTCCACTTGTGCGGGATGGCGATCGCCTTGCCGCAGACGTCGCACTGGCCGCGCGTGGTGCGCACGAAGTCCCACGCGTCGAGCGTCAGCAGCGTCAGCGGCACGACTTCCAGCACCGAGAACATCGCCGACAGCGCCATGTTGACGTTGCTCTGGCCGGTGAAGTACCAGTGGTGGCCGGTGCCGATCATGCCGCCGAGGAAGTACAGGATGGCGTCGAGATAGATCACCCGCAGCGCGACGTTGCGGCGCGTCAGCCCGAGCTGGTAGAACGTGAGCGCCACCACGGTGGTGGCGAAGAACTCGAAGAAGCCCTCGACCCACAGATGGATGATCCAGAAGCGCCAGGTGTCGACCACGGTGAAGTTGGTCCTGGCGCCGTAGAACAGCGCCGGCAGGTAGAACACCGGGATCGCCAGCGCCGCGCAGCAGGAACATCGCAGCCAGCGGCCGTGACGCCGGGTTCGCCACCTTGCGCGGCCGCGCCAGCGACCACAGCAGGGCGAACCACGCCAGCAGGCCGGCCACCAGCAGGTACTGCCAGAGCCGGCCGAGCTCCAGGTATTCCCAGCCCTGGTTGCCGAGCCAGAACCACCAGCTCGCCGAGCCATCTGCGAGATGCCGAGCCACTCGCCGAGCAGGCTGCCGCCGATCACGACCGACGAACGCGGCGAACAGCACGTGCACCCAGCGCGCGAACCAGCGCGGCTCGTCGCGCGCGCAACGAGCGGCCGAGGAAGAGCGCCGCGGCCACATAGGCGGTGGCGATCCAGAAGATCGCCGTCTGCAGGTGCCAGGTGCGCAGCAGGTTGCTGGGGAAGATGCGTTTCGAGCTGGAAGCCGTAGAAGCTGCCCGGATCGGCGCGGTAGTGCGCGGTGGCGCCGCCGACCAGCGTCTGCATCAGGAACAGCAGCGCCACGACGACGAAGAACTTCACCAGCGCGCGCTGGCCCGGCGCTGGACTCGCCCGGCAGCAGCTGCGGGTGGATGTGATGGCCGCGGCTGATCCAGCCCAGGTAGTCGAACTTGCCGAACGCCAGCAGCACCGCGGCGATGCCGGCGAGCAGCACGATCAGGCTCAGCGCGCTCCACAGCAGCGCGCCGGGAGTCGGCATGTTGCCGACGCTCGGGTCGTACGGAAAGTTGTTGGTGTAGGAGTACGTCTCGCCGGGACGATTGGCCACCGAGGCCCACGCGGCCCAGGTGACGAAGGCGGTGAACTGGCGCAGCTCGGCCGGATCGGTGATCAGGTCGCGCCTGCAGGCCGCCGTTGCGCGCAGGATCGCGGAAGTAGTCGGTCCAGTGGTCGATCTGCTGGCGATACGCGGCCGCCTGCGGCGCAGTCAGCTGCAGCATCCCGCTGGCGGCGTCATAGCGATTGGTTTTCAGCTCCACCGCCGTTTCGGCGCGGACGGCCGCCTGCTGCGCAGGCGCCAGCGCCGCCAGCGGCATGCCGGTACTGCTGCTGCGCGATGGCCGCGGCGGTATCCTCGCCGATGCGATGCAGCGCATCGGCCGAGTAGTCGGGCCCGAGATAGGCGCCGTGACCCCAGATGCTGCCGTTGGCCATCAGCCGTACTTCAGGAATACCGTCTGGCCGTCGCTGATGTCGTCGCCGCTGAACAGGCTCGCACCCTGCGCATCCGCCACTTGCACCGGAATCGGTGGCGCGTTGCGATAAGCCAGCGTCGTGATGGCGATCAGGACGGTGAAGCCGATCACCATCACGATCAAGACGGTGCGCAACCACCACGGCGACAGATCCGTATCGTCTGCGGTCAGCGGTTGCGCGGCCGCACTCACGGGCATCAGTGATAGCCGCTGCCCGTCGTGACCTTGCCGCGAAACACCCAGTACGACCACACTGTGTAGCCGAGGATGATCGGCAGGAGGAACAGCGTGCCGATCATGAGGAAGGCGTGCGATTTTCGGCGTCGCAGCCGCCTGCCACAGGTCGAACGTGTAGGGCACCACCATCGGAAAGATGCTGATGCCCAGGCCCAGGTAGGCCATCGCGAAGATACCCAGCGCAGCGAGGAACGGCGTAGTGTCGCGCCCGCGCGCGAGCGAGCGCCAGAGCAGGACGAACAATGCGAACGTGACGAGCGGCACCGGCCACAGCCATAGCGGGTGCTCGCCGCCGAACCAGCGCTCGCGGATCTGCGGCTGGATGAATGGCGTCCAGAGACTGACCATGGCGATGAAGGCGGCCACGCCGGCGGTAAGGTACCGAGCTTTGCGCCGGGCCCACGCCTGCAGCGCGCCTTCGGTCTTGAGCACGAGCCAGCACGCGCCCAGCAAGCCGTAGCCTGCGACCAGGCCGGCGCCGGTCAGTATTGCGAACGGCGTGAGCCAGCCGAAGCTGCCGCCGACGTAATCACGGCCTTCGACCGGAATGCCCTGCACGAAGGTCCCCAGCACGATTCCCTGCGAGAACGTCGCGACCAGCGATCCCGTGAAGAACGAGCGGTCCCAGTAATGGCGGCGCTTGGAAAGGTGCCGGAACTCGAAAGCGACGGCGCGGAAGATGAGGCCGATCAGCATGAACAGGATCGGGAAATACACCGCCGGGATCACGATCGCGAAGGCGAGCGGAAAAGCCGCGAGCAACCCCACGCCGCCGAGCACCAGCCAGGTTTCGTTGAAGTCCCAGATCGGCGCCACGGAATTCATCATCGCGTCGCGGCTGGCGTCATCGGGCGCGAACGGGAACAGGATGCCGATGCCCAGATCGAAGCCGTCGAGCAGCACGTACATGAGCACGCCGAAGGCGAGGATTGCGGCCCACAAGGGTACGAGGTCGAGCGCCATGACCTCTCCTAACGCGCGCGCGTCGCCGCCGAAAGCGGCCGTGCCGGCGTGGCGACGGGCCCTCCGGCTCGGGCTCCTCGCCTGCCGGGAATCCCCTGCGCACTAGCCGCGCCATGAAGAACAGCCCGGCGCCGAAGATCACGACGTACGCAAGGATGTAGCACCAGGCAGGGATATCGCCACGTCGCTCGCGACGAGCGACGGGGTGACCGCGTCGCGCGTGCGCAGCAGTCCGTATACCACCCAGGGCTGCCGGCCGACCTCGGTCGTCACCCATCCGGCGAGCACGGCGATGAAGCCGAGCGACGCGGCCGGCATGCACAGCCACTGGAAGCCTCTCGCGCCGCGCCAGGCTGCCGCGCCACCACAGCGCCAGCCCCGCGAGCGTAAGGCCAAGCATGACCACCCCGATACCGACCATCAGCCGGAACGAGAAGAAGGGAATCGCCACCGGCGGCCGGTCCTCCGGTCTTCCAGTCCTTGAGCCCGGGGATCACAGCGTTCACGTCATGGCCGAGAATGCAGCGACCCGAGCGCCGGGACACCGATTTCCAGGCGATTGCGCTCGGCCGCCTCGTCGGGCCACGCGAAGAGGAGCAGCGGCATGCGCGCCTGCGTCGTCCCAGTTGGCTTCCATCGCGGCGATCTTCGCCGGCTGATGCTCGAGCGTATTCAACCCGTGCAGGTCGCCGACGAGGATCTGCAGCGGCACGAGGACGACCAGCAGGCCCAGCCCCATCTTCTGCATGGTGAGGCTCTCTTCGGCGTGGCGCTCGCGTCGCAGGTAATACGCCGCCACGCCGATCACCACCAACGCGGTGGTGATGAAGAAGGCCATCGTGGTGTGTACGAGCCGGTAGGGAAACGACGGATTGAAGACGATCTGCATCCAGTCTCGCGGCACGAAACGGCCGTCGACGACTGCATGGCCGGCCGGGGTCTGCATCCAGCTGTTCGCCGAAAGAATCCAGAAGGTCGACAGCAGCGTGCCCACCGCGACCATCACGGCGGCGAAAAAATGCATCCACGGCGGCACGAGCTTGCGTCCGAACAGCAGCACTCCCAGGAAGCCGGCTTCGAGGAAGAACGCCATCAGGACCTCGTAGGCCATCAGCGGTCCGAGGACGTCGGCCGTCAGATCCGAGTAACGGCTCCAGTTGGTGCCGAACTGGAACGGCATCACGATGCCCGAAGCCACGCCCATCCCGAACGAAACCGCGAAGATCGGCAGCCAGAACTTCGACAGGCGCAGGAACACCGGCCTGCCGGTGAAGAAGTGCGCTCCTTCGAGCACCGCGATGTAGGACGCGAGGCCCACCGTGAACGCCGGGCAGCAGGATGTGCAGCGCGATGACCCAGGCGAACTGCAGTCGCGACAGAAGCAGGGCTTCACCCATGGCGGCGACCTCGTGGAAAGATCGCAAACGTGCCACACGTCCGGTCAGGATTCTAAAGGACAGGGCAACTCATCGTCCCTCTGCACGCCCATGGTTCTCGCGCGACTGGAGTCTGCGTTTCCGACCGAAACCCGTAGCGCGGGTGGATCGCGTCGGCGCCGGTGGACTGCGCCGCATCGATGTTGTGGTCCGCACGCAGATAGCTTTCTGCAGGCGGTGCGGCGCCGATCGCAACGGTCTGGTCGGCCATCGCGACATGCATCGATGCCGCGTCCGCGTCTGAACGGACAGCGACGGTGGCGATGCCAAGACGCTCGCAACCGCGCATGACGCCGACACGGAGGCCGGGCTTCTCCAGCGCGTACTACCTGGAACGTCCGGCGCTGGCTGCCATGGTGAAGCTCCGTCTACCGATGATGGGCGCGAAGCATCCAGGCGATCTTTTCGTGGTCCTGCATGAGACCGGTCAGGAAATCCATCGTGCCTCGTCGCCGTGCTCGTTCGAGCATATGCCGAGATCTTCCCGAAGGTTGCGGGTGATGGTCTCGTGGTCGGAGAGTAGCGCTGCGATCATACCTCACGCGTCGTAGTTCTTGCCCGAGTGCTCCTCGAGCCGCGTCAGACTCAGAAATTCCTCGAGCGAGACGCCGCCATGCCGTCGAGCGCGCGGGCACGCTCGGCCACCACATCGACGATCTCGCCGAGCTGCTCGTAATGCTTCTCGAACAACGTGTGCAACTCGGAGAAATTCGGGCCTTCGACATTCCAATGAAAGCGCCGGCTCTTTACCTAGAGCACGAACTCGTCGGCGAGAAACCGCATCGAGAATTCCCACTACAGCCTGTCGCTGCGTGTCGGAAAGATCGATATCGATCGCGTCGGCTTCTTTCGAGCGGTAGTTTGCTTCCGTGCGCTGATTGAGCCGTTCGGGACGCGCGTCGCCTCCAGATGGGTGGGCATGACGGCCGCGGTTCCGTTCAGAAAGACGGCTCCGGCATCCGCAGCTTCCTGGTGGCAACCAACGAATCGAGCCAGTCCGGCGTTGCAGTTACCGCGATCCATCGCCAGAATACCGGGGCACGCCGTCGACTCGGCGCGCCGGCGCGGTGTTCGGGAGTGCGAGGTTCGGCAGGGACGCTTCCAGGTAACCAGAGATGGATACGATACTTGTCAATAGCATAGAGGCCGTCGCGCGCAAGCGGCTGGTGACGATCGGCGCCGATGCCTCGCTCGCGGACGTAGCAAAACTGCTTTCCGCAGCGAAGATCAGCCTTGTCGTCGTCTGCCATTCCGACCGGGCGATGGCCGGTGTCGTCACCAAGTCGGACATCGTTCGGCAGGTCGGCCATTACCCGCAAAGTGTCTGCACGACCGCAGCCGCTGACGTCATGACCCGGAATGTCACGTGCTGCCGCCCGGGCGACACCCTGGAAGATGTGTTATCGGTGATGAACAAGCGCGGCCTGGTGCGCATTCCGATCATCGACGACAACTCCAGACCCTCGGGGGTTATCGATGCGCGGGATGCGCTTCGGGCGCTGATGGCGCAAGCGAACTATAACGAGACGCTTCTGCGAGACTACGTGACGGGTGTCGGCTACCGGTAGCGGCCAGTTGGCTCGTGCGACAACTACTCATGAGTGAATTCACGAATGGCTGGTAAAAAAACGGGTTCGGGCAAAACGAGTAGCGGCGGAACGAAACCGCTCTTCACGGATCGCCTGCCCCGAGCATTGAAGCGGGAGGTCGGCCGCACGGATTCGCGGCAGGTTCCCGCGAATATCCGCGTGTTCGGAGTCAAGCTCGACCAGAACCACCGGGCATACATCCGGCGAAGGCTGGGCGTGAAGCTTCGGGAAGCATGCGACCTCCATCGAACGCGTCAGCGTCCGGGTGGAGGATGTGAACGGCCCCCGCGGTGGCTTCGATCAGGTTTGCCGCATCAAAGTGGTTCTGAGCGGTCTTCCGAGCGCGCTCTTCCAAACTCGAGCCGCCTCCCTCGAGGCTGCGGTCAACGGCGCCCTCACCGGCGTGGAACGAGCCGTACGACGCAGTCTGCAGCGCAGGCGCATGAAACCGATCAAGAAGACGCCGGGCAGGAACCCTGCTCCTGACGCCTGAACCCCGAAAGGGATCGAGCACAACGAGATCGGCGCGGTGATCGTGCAAGACGGTGGACGCGTCGTGGGTATCGTGACCGATCGCGATCTCGCGGTTCGTGTGTTGGGCCAAGGGCTCGATCCGAACGCGACCACCGTTGGCGACGTCATGACCACGGGTGTCGCGACACTCGCACCGGCCCAGATCGGCGACGGCGGTCCGGCAGCCACGGCCACATCGCCGGCCAGGAGGCGGAGCATCGCGCGTGCCGAAGCGACCTACGGCCGCCTGCTCAATCAACTGCGGGCGGATGGTCTCCTGGAAACCGCCGAGAAAGCGGAGATCGCGCTGGAGGTCGTGCTCGAGGCAATCGTACGAAGGCTCACGTGACGTTTGCCCTCGCCGGACGCAATCCGTGTGGAGGCGGCGCGGTTACCGGACAGGCGCGAAGGGCGTGCGCGCGGGCAGAAGCTCCCGCAGCACATACGGCAAGATGCCGCCGTTCCTGTAGTAGTCCACCTCGGTCGACGTGTCGATACGCAGCAACAGCTTCACTTCGTGCCTGTCTCCGTGCTTGCGCTCGATGACCAGGGTGACCTCCTGTTGCGGCTTGATGTCACCGCCGATGCCGAGGATATCGAATGCCTCATCGCCCTTGATCCCCAGGGACTGCACACTGTCGTTGCCCTTGAACTGCAGCGGCAGTACGCCCATCCCCACGAGATTGCTGCGGTGGATGCGTTCGAAGCTCCTGGCGATGACGGCTTTGACCCCCAGCAACTGGGTGCCCTTGGCTGCCCAGTCACGGCTGGAGCCGGCGCCGTAGTCTTCACCCGCGAATACGACAGTCGGCCTGCCTTGCGCGATGTACTTCATTGCCGCGTCATAAATCGACATCGGCTCGGCCTCCGGCTGAAACAGGGTCATGCCGCCCTCGACGCGAGTGCCATCGGCCTCGAGCGGAGCCATGAGATTACGGATGCGAACGTTGGCGAACGTGCCGCGCATCATCACTTCGTGGTTGCCGCGGCGCGAGCCGTAGCTATTGAAGTCGACCACGCGCACGCCATTCTCCTGGAGATATTGCCCGGCAGGAGACGCAGGCATGATGCTGCCGGCAGGACTGATGTGGTCGGTGGTGACTGAATCGCCGAAGATTCCAAGCGCGCGAGCGCCCCGCACGTCGCCGGGCCTGACCGACTGCATGCTGAAGTCGGTGAAGAATGGCGGCTCGGCGATATAGGTCGACTTGTCCCAGGTGTAGACCCGGCCGGTCGTGGCGGGAATGCTATTCCACAGTGGATGATCCTCGGTGAAGCCGGCGTACAGGCGGCGATACGTCGCGGGGTCGGTCGCGTATTGCATTACCGCGGCGACTTCTGCCTGGCTTGGCCAGATGTCCTTCAGATAGACGGGTTCGCCGTTCTTGCCGGATCCCAACGGTTCCTTGCTCATGTCGATGTTGATCGTCCCGGCGATGCCAAACGCCACGACGAGCGGTGGCGACATCAGGAAATTGGCCTTGATATTGGCGTGGATGCGCGCCTCGAAATTGCGGTTGCCGGATAGCACCGCAACGGCAATCAGGTCGTTCCGGAGTACGGCTTCTTCCAGGTGCGGGTCGAGCGGTCCGGAATTTCCGATGCAGGTCGTGCAGCCGTAGGCCGCGAGGCCGAAGCCGAGTTTTTCCAGGTACGGGCAGCAGGCCGGCGCTTTGCAGGTACTCGGTCACGACGCGCGAGCCCGGCGCCAGCGAGGTCTTGACGTGGGGCTTGACCGTGAGCCCTCTTTCCACCGCTTTCCTGGCGAGCAGGCCCGCCGCGAGGAGTACGCCGGGATTGGACGTGTTCGTGCAGGACGTGATCGCCGCGATCAGCACGTCGCCGTGGCCCAGATCGACTTCATGCTCGAGGACGCTCTCGCGTGACGCTGGGACGACATTCGGCGTCGGACGATTGTCGACCATTTCGACGACATTCTTGGCGCTGCCCGGTCGCCAGGTTGCGTTGCGCCTGGTCACCGCCGCCGGAAAGCGGCGTGGGCGCGCCGCTCGCGTCGACGATGGCGAGCCGCGTGGGATAGCGCTTCGGCAACTCGCCGGCGGGCTTTGCCAAAGCCGTTCTCCGCGACGGGTTTGGCTGAAAAGCTCGGTGAACTTGCGCTTGAGCGAAGGTAGCTCCACGCGATCCTGTGGACGTTTCGGTCCCGCCACGCTGGGCGTGATGCGGGCAAGATCGAGTTCCAGCACCTTGCTGTAATCGCACTGTCCCTGCTTCGGGAATGCCGAACATGTCCTGCGCCTTGTAATACGATACGAAGGCATCGATTTCCGCAGCGGTGCGACCGGTGATCCCGAAGTAGTTCACCGTCGCGTCATCGACGGGGAAGAATCCCATGGTGGCGCCGTACTCCGGCGCCATGTTCGCAATCGTCGCGCGATCAGGTACGGTGAGCGAAGCAGTGCCTGCGCCGAAGAATTCGACGAAGCTGCCGACCACCTTCGCATTGCGCAGCATTTCGGTGATCGTCAATACCAGGTCGGTGGCGGTGACTCCTTCGCCGAGCTTGCCATGCAGGTGCACGCCCACCACATCAGGCGTCAGCAAGTAGACCGGTTGGCCGAGCATGCCGGCTTCCGCCTCGATGCCGCCGACACCCCAGCCGACCACGCCGATGCCGTTGATCATCGTCGTGTGCGAGTCGGTTCCGACCAGCGTGTCGGGATAGTAGACACCATCCTTCTGATGCACGCCGCGCGCAAGATACTCGAGGTTGACCTGATGCACGATGCCGATCCCCGGGGGAACGACCTTGAAGGTGTTGAATGCCTGCATTCCCCACTTGATGAACTTGTAGCGCTCCGCATTGCGCCGGAATTCCACCTTCATGTTGAGGTCGAGCGCGTTCGGAGCGTTGTAATAGTCGATCTGCACCGAGTGATCGACGACGAGATCGACCGGCACCAGCGGCTCGATCAGCTTCGGGATCATGACCCAGTCTCCTGGCGACACTGCGCATGGCTGCCAGGTCGCACAGAAGCGGCACGCCGGTGAAGTCCTGCAGCAGAATGCGCGCAACCACGAAGGGGATCTCTTCAGTGCGTGGCGCGTTCGGTTGCCAATTGGCGAGCTGGCGGATATGGTCGTCGGTTATCTTCTTGCCGTCCCGGTTGCGCAGCACGGATTCCAGGACAATGCGAATCGAAACCGGCAGGCGCGATATGGGACCGACGCCGGCTCTTTCGAGTGCGGGCAGCGAATGGAACGTGCCCGTCTCGCCTGAAGACATCGTGAATTCTTGCCGCGTATCAAACAGGTCATGTGACATCATTCACTCCCGGAGACCCGAAAGCGCCGCGGTTTGATCCGGCGCGGTCTCACGATAATCCGTTCCTCGCTGGATTGCTTGCCCATACAGAGATATGGGGTACGCAGGTCATAACCAGCCGCCGGTAAATCCCGCTCGTCGCAACCCGCCGACGACGTAGGGGCAGCTCCGCATCAGGCGCCACAGCAAACCCGTTCGGTAGTTCTCGATCATTGGATTGATCGGCCCCTGGTTGATCCCGTAATGCCACGGCGATATCCAGCCATGGGGATTGCCGGACTTGTCCGGGTAGGTTGGATTGAACGTCGCCTTGAAGCCGTAAGGGTTGCCCGTTTTCAGGTCGACCTCGTGCACCAGATAGTTGATCGCCGGTAACACGATCTCCGGCGCGAACGGCAGCGACGCCACCACGGCCCACGGCCCGATGGTGCCGTCATCCGGTCCGTACGGTACTCCGCGTCCCAGATAATCGAAGAACCGCCGCTCGATGCCGTTCACCTTGATGGTGTCGGGGCCGGGACCGTCGCTCGCGGTGATTCCCCAGCAATGCTTGCCATAGCCTGCGAACTCGAGTGGATTGTCGATCGCGTAGCGTTGCTGCACATACGTTGCGCGGCGGGTGTTCTCGAAATAGTCGATGCCCTTGTCGCGCATGAACGCGTCCTGAATGCCGCGAAAATCGATCCAGACATGCGAGATCTGATGCGTGAACAACGGCCCCGCATAAAGATAATCGTATCCGTAACTGTTTTTCCATTCGTAAGTGGATGCCCACGCCGCGTAGCTCTCCTCCGGCAGCGGATGCGTGGGCGAACCGAGCCCCAGGATATACAGCACGAGCGCCTCGTCGTAACCTTCCCAGCGGTACTCGAGAAATCCGCTTTCGGGTTTCCAACCGTGCGTGACCGTAGCGCCACCGTTTTGCGCCCATGGCCAGTCGGCGCGGCGATAGAGCGCGTCGGCAAGGGTGCGAATTTCCTTTTCCTCGGGCGCGTCCGCGTCGAAATACGCACGGGCAGTCAGGACGCCGGCAAACAGAATGGCGCTGTCCACGGTCGACAATTCGCATTGCCACGCGCGCCGGCCGGTCTGCATGTCCAGAAAATGATAATAAAAACCGTGGTAGCCGGTAGCGTCGGGCTCCGGGCCTTGCGGGCTGTTCCAGAAAAATCGCAGCGTGGCCAGGATCCGGTCGATCGCTGCAGCGCGCGTGATGAAGCCGCGCTCGATCGCGACCGGATACACCGCCAGGGCGAGACCGGTGGCGGCAATGCTGGCGGGCCAATCGGGCGCGGTCTTGTCGCGCACCAATCCGTTTTGCGGATTGGTCTCGTGCAGAAAGTAACTGAAGGTTTCGAGCTGAAGCGAATCCAGCTCGGCATCGACCCTGGAATTGTCGGTGTTCATCGTATCGCCGGTTTCAGGCTCCGCCGTCAACTCAATCCTCCTGACCCAGAAGATTACCGAATCCGTGGCAGCCGCGCATCGCTGGAATTTCGCATCACGCGTTTCGAGCGCCGGAGACGACTTGATCCCATTGCAGCCCAATCGGATCAAGAACACCGGACGCAACGTGTCAAGGTTTGCCTATAGTCGCCCTGTCCGCATCACGGTAGTGTTGACGCCTGGTCGACGCGTAATTGTCGCCATCGCGGCTCACTGGAACCGAGGAAGCCCGCGATGTCGCTACGCGTCAGTCCCGTCGTGCGTCTGTATTCACTCCAAGGAGATCTGGCATGAAAAGAAACGGCAAGTACAAATTTGCGTGGGGCATGGGAACGATTGCCGGGCTCGCGCTGAGCTTACCCCTGATGATGGTCGCACCCGCGGTCTCCGCCGCCGACATCACCACGTCACCGCCCGCAAACTTCAAGAAGGTCAGCTCGCTGGTCAAGCTTCCGGATTTCCTGCCGGGACTGGGAACGCTTTACGTCGATCCGGCGACGCTGCCCGTCGGGCCGTTCCTTGGCTACAACCACAAGGGAAAACTGGTCAACATCACCTACATGGTTCCGCTCAAGGATATCGACGGCCACAAGAATTTCGAAACACTCGGCACGGTCGCGGCAGGCGTGAAGCTCAACCACACCGATATTCAGTACAACCCGGGCCATCCCGGTGTCGAGGAGCCGCACTATCACATCGTTCAATGGTTGATCAGTCCTGCCGCGGTCAAGGCAGAGATGCAGTAGACGCAATCGTGCAGAGCGGCAATTGGACACTCGACCGGTGTGGGTGAAGACGCGGACGATGGCGATTAGTGGCAGCGCCGCCAGAAGTCTCCTGGCGGCGTGCCTCGCCGGCGCGGCACTACTCGGCGGAGCAGGGAGTGCGACGGCCGCCACGGTGGAAGTGAAGCTGATGCAGACGCCGGCCGGCAATACGTATTTCGATCCGGCAGGTATCCACATCGCCCCAGGCGATACGGTCCGGTGGATTCAGATCAGCGGTTTCCATTCGATCACTGCCTACCATCCGCGCAATGACAATCATGAGCTGCGGATTCCCGAGTCGGCCGAGCCCTGGGATTCGGACATTTTGCTCGCCGACTATCCGAAGCGCGGCGCGACGTTCGAGCACGTTTTCACGGTGCCCGGCGTTTACGACTATTTCTGCAAGCCGCATGAGATGGCCGGTATGGTCGGACGCGTCGTTGTTGGGGAGCCTGGCAACGGGCCCGGGACGAAGGCATTCGGGTATGCGCCGAGCGAGGACTGGAAGCCAATTCCGGAAGCGGCGCGCAAAGCATTTCCGTCGGTCGCCGAGATCCTGCAGAAAGGAACGGTGCGTGTTCGCTGATGCGCTGCGCCGCCGGCTCGATGAGCATCCGGACGCCTGGGCGCCGATCGTGGCTGCCGCGCGCGGAGGTGACGTCGTCTTGCTGTACAGCTCGCACGACACCGAGCACAACAACGCCGTGGTGCTGCGTGACTATGTCAACGAGAGACTCGATCGACCCGCAAGTAAACCCGCGAATTCCACGCCCGGCCATAGCAAGCACGATCGCGGCCGCTGAACGGGATCCCGGACGATGCAGACGAGCGTCGCGGCACATCATTCCAGCCTCGGCGAGAAGGACAATCGGGCGCTGGCATCGATATTCGTCGCCTATACGGTATCGGCCACGTTGTGGCTGCTGTTCGCCACCGCGATCGGCATGCTTCTCGCCTACAAGTTCGGTGCACCGGATTTTGGCGCCGGTGAATGGCTGACATTCGGGCGGCTTGCGTCCGATCCACACCAATGCCACATTTTATCGGCTGGGCGAGCCTCGCTCTGGTCGGACTCGCCTATTACGTGGCCGCGCGCAGCTCCGGCACGTCGCTGTACAGCGTCAAGCTCGCGTGGATCGGGCTCGTGCTGTTCAACGTGGCCGCGGTCGCCGGTACGGTCGCGCTGGATCTCGGCTACAACGACGGCAATCTCGAATATCGCGAATGGCCGTGGCCGATCCGGCTGATCTTCCTGGCCGCGCTGGTCGTCACCGCCTGGAACCTGATCGGCACGGTCGCGCGACGCAGCACCGACGATATCTACCTTTCCAACTGGTACACGATCGGCGGCGTGCTGTGGACCTGCATCATCGCGCTGGTGGCGATCCTGCCGTGGTACCAGTACGGTCTGGGCCAGGTATCCGTTTCCGGCTACTACATGCACAACGCCGTCGGCATGTGGTTCACGCCGCTGGCGCTCGGCATCTTCTACTACGCGTTGCCGAAGCTCCTGAGTCGCCCGATCTATTCCTACGCGCTCGGCGTGTTCGCGTTCTGGACCAACCTGGTGTTCTACCCGATCATCGGCGCGCATCACTTCCTGTTCAGCCCGCTGCCGTGGTGGCTGCAGACCACGGCCATCGTCTTCAGCGTGGCCATGCTGGTGCCGGTGCTGGGGCGGCAGCGCCAATTTCCTGCTGACGATGCGCGGGCGATTGCGCGACCTGGTGCATTCCTATCCGCTGATGTTCATCTTCGTCGGCGTGATCGGCTATCTGGTCGGCTCCACCCAGGGCACCGTCGAGGCGTTCCGCTCGCTGCAGGAGGTGTGGCATCTGACCAATTTCACGGTCGGTCACTCGCACCTGACCATGTACGGCTTCGTCACCTTCGCGATCTGGGGCGGCGTTTATGCGCTGCTGCCGCTGGCGACCGGCAAGGAGCCGGGCCGGCTGGGATCTGATGCTGCATTTCTGGATGGCCGTGGTCGGCAGCTTCATCTACGTCATTTCGCTGTCGATCGGCGGCACGATCCAGGGACTGGACTGGATTCACGGCCTGCCGTTCATCCAGTCGGTGGTGGACATGCAGGCGTATTACGTCTGGCGTGGCATCGGTGGCGCGCTGATGTTCCTGAGCCACATCGTATTCGCCTGGAACGTCTGGCGCATGACGTTTGGTCCGTCGGCCAAGGCTGTGCCGCTGGTGCCGCAGCTGCAGCCGACGAGGCCGCGGCATGAACAAGCTGGTGCTGATCGCGGGTGGCTCGACGCTGGTCTACGCGGGCCTGGCCTTGTGATGGGCGTGTTGCCCGGCATCGAGCTGTCGGGAACGCCGCCTGGGCCCGGCGTCGTGCCGCTGACCGCGCTGCAGGCCGAAGGTCGCGACGTCTACGTCGCCAACGGCTGCAGCTACTGCCACACCCAGCAGGTGCGGCCGCTGCCGCAGGACAAGATCTTGGTCGTCCGTCGGCGCCGGGAGACTTCGCCTACCAGACGCCGGAGCTGCTCGGCTCGCAACGCACCGGACCCGATCTCACCAACATCGGCGTGCGCCAGCCAAGCGCCGTGTGGCAGTACATCCACCTCTACAACCCGCGTGCGGTGGTGCCGGAATCGATCATGCCGGCGTTCGACTGGATGTTCAAGGTCGTCGACCAGGTGCCGCCAGGGACGACACCGGTGCCGCTGCCAAAGGCGTACGCACCGGCGCACGGTGTCGTCGTGCCGACCGCGAGGCGCAGGCGCTGCTTGCGTATCTGCTGTCGCTGAAGCAGCCTGCATTGCCTGGCGATGCCGGGGACAACGGCGCGTGTCATGCCGGCCATCGCTACGCGCAGCGCGGGTGCGCCGACCGCCGCCAACACCAGCGCCCAACTTCCGCAGAAGCCGCGGGTCCTGCCGCGGCACCCGCTGGCAAGGCTACGACGCGGCCAAGGGCCAGGCGCTGTTCACCGCCAATTGCGCGGCCTGCCACCAGGCGACCGGTGAAGGCCTGCCCGGTGCATTCCCTGCGCTCAAGGGCAACGCCGCGGTCAACGACGCCGATCCGACAACCCATATCCGTGCCGTGCTGCATGGGCTTGCAGGGCGCCAACGTAGGCGGCGTCGTCTACGCGAGCCCGATGCCGCCATTCGCCGACACGCTCAGCGACGCCGACATTGCCAACATCATCAACTACGAGCGCAGTTCGTGGGGCAACCACGGCACACCGGTGACGGCCGAACAAGTGGCAGCCGAACGTGCCAAGGGCAAGTGAAGTGGAGATCGTCATGCATGATCATCTGATCGGCCCGCTTTTGGGCAATCTCATCATCATCGCCATCGCCGGCGCCATTACGGTGGCCTGTTTCGTCGCGATGTTCTGGATGCTGTTTCGCCCCGGCGAAACCGACCGCCATCACCCGAAGTACGACGTTCTGCGTGACGATCGCTGAAATGCGCTGCAGTCGTGGACAAGCCGCGCGTTCGCGTATATCTGGACGACGATCCGCAGCCGATCATCGATCGGGAGCTGCCGACCGACGTCATCCTCGATACGCGCGGCATGGAGGATGGGCGCACATCGGCTGACTGATCCGTGCGCAGGATCAGAACGGGCGCGAAGGCGTCGAGGAGATTCCGTTTCAGGTGCAAAACGGGCCGGGCATCATCGTTTCCGGCCTGCGACCCTCACTCGACGCGACGTGGCAACGTGCGCTTCACCGTCGACGCGTTCAGCGCCGACGATCCGTTCGACCCGCGTCGCGCCGAGGCCCGCTCGTCGATTCCGGTCTGGGTCTGGGTGATGTCGCTGTTCGTCGTGGCCTGGGCGGTCTGGTATGCCGCGCGCATGTGGGATGTGCCGGCGGAATTTTCGCAGACGCCCACCTACGGCGGTCAACCGGCGACACCGGCCAAATAGCGGAATCGTCAGGCGCCGCGAGCGGGGAGCGCGTGCGGCGCCGGCGCCCGACCTTACGAGCGCGCAAGCGCCGCCTTGACGCGCTCCGGTGTGTAGGGTGCAGTCCGAACGCGTGCGCCGGTCGCATCGAAGATCGCGTTTGAAAGCGCCGACGGCACCACTGCGCAGATCGGCTCTCCGGCTCCCCATGCCGGCTTGTCCGGGCGATCGATCAGCGTAATCTCGATTTTCGGCACGGCGTCGAAGGTGAGGATCGGATAGCTCGCCCAGTCGAGGCTCGTTATACGCGATGCATCCCACTTCACCTCCTCGATCAGCGTTCGCGAGAGCGTTTGAATGATCCCGCCTTCGATCTGCGCTTTTACTCCGTCGGGATTGATGACGAGACCGCAATCATGTCCGATGACAAAGCGTGTAGCGCGCACGTGGCCGCTCTTTCGGTTCACCTCGACCTCGCATACCGCGGAAACGTAGGTTCGCGCGTTGTCATAGAACACGTAGGCGAAGCCGCGTCCGGTGACGACTTCGCCGGTGCCAGCCTCCTTGTTGGGTGACGGACGTGTCTGCCAGTCGGCGGCCTTGACGCACGCCTTGATGCATTCCGCGCCGCGGTCGTCCTCGAGGTGCTTCAGGCGAAAGGCCACCGGATCCGCGCCTGCCGCCGCTGCCAACTCGTCCATGAAGCACTCGTTGGCATAGGTGTTCTGCATACGCCCCGGACTGCGCAGCCACGACGGCCGAAATGGCGTGGTCGCCACCTTGTGCACGGTCGACAGCACATTGGGGAATGCGTAGGGTGGTTTGGCGTCACTTTCCATCGTGCCCGGATTCATGTTGTCGGACGTCTGAATGGCGACGTCGCCCTGCACCAGACTTTGCGCCAGCAGTGGCACGTCGACCGTGCCCCCGATGCGGAATGGCAGCCAGGTGACAAAATTCCAGGCGACGACATTGCCGGCTGCATCCAGCGCGCCTTCGAGGTCGGCGACATACGGCGGCGCCTTTGGGTCCCAGCCGTGCTCGTCCTGTCGCATCCACTGCACGCGCACCGGGCGGCCAATGGCCTGCGACAGCACCACGGCATCGGCGGTGGCGTCCTCGTGGCCGTTGCGGCCGTAGCAGCCAGCGCCTTCCAGATAGATGATGCGGACCTGCTCGGGCTTCATGCCCAGCATCTTCGCGATCTGGCGCTGCGTCCAGTGCGTGCTCTGCGAGGCCGACCAGATCAGTGCGCGATCGCGTCTGACATCGGCGATCGAACAGGACGGACCGATCGACCCGTGCGTCTGCACCGGATATTCGTAGGTGGCCTCGAGCGGTTTTGCCGCGTTCTTCAGCGCACCGGCGGCATCACCTTCCTTCATCGGCGTGATGGTCTGCTCGATCCGCGTCTTCTTCACGGTCGCATAAACCTGATCCATCGCCGGCAGCCCGGACCAGTCCGACCATTTGCATCGGATCGCTTCCATGGCCTTGATCGCGCCCCATTCGGTCTTGGCCACCACGCCGACGAAGTTGCCTTTGACGACAGTCTTGACGAAGCCCGATATCTTGCGCGCCGCGCCGTCATCGACCGATTCGAGCCTGCCCTGCATCGCGGTCGGGCGCACGACGCGTCCGTGGAGCATGCCGCGCACCTTGAAGTCCTGCATATAGGTGAACTCGCCGGTCACCTTGCCCGGGATATCGACGCGTGGAATCGGCTTGCCGATGACCCTGAACGCCTCGGGCTTTTTCAGATCGACTTTCTCGTCGAACGGCACCTCGAGCGCGCGGCGCTTGGTAAGGGTCGCATAGGTAATGCGCTTGCCAGCGCCGGAGATCACGCCGTTCTCGATTTCAAGGTCACCGGACGCTGCGCCGAGCTCCTTCGTCGCGAGAGCGAGCATTGCCCGCTTTGCGCATGCCGCAGCCTTGCGCAACTGCAGGCCTGCGACCTGGATCGTGAGACTGCCCCAGGTTGGACCCTGGTCGGGTGTGAGCAACGTATCGCCCTGAACGATGCCAACTGACGCGAACGGTACGTCGAGCTCGTCCGCCACCATCTGCGTCAACGCGGTCTCGACCCCCGTGCCGAGTTCGACATGACCGCTATAGACCGTCACGCGACCGTTGCCGTCGATCGCGAGCCATGCGTCTACAGACTTGAAGTCCTTTGGTGCAGAGAGCGTTGACTGCCCCAGCGCCTCTGCGATCGAGCCCGCAAAGCTGAAGCCCACCACCAGCGCGCCGCCGGTCTTCAGGAACTGCCTGCGGGTTACCGCGAACGGAGTGTTCGTCAGTCGGGAAGGGCCGCCCCGACCGACTGGCCGGCCCCCCCGGGGGGCAGCGAGCAGAGCGAGCGTGGGGGGATGTTTCATCCTATGCCTCCTGCGCCGCGTGCATCACGGCGTCGACAATGCGCGGGTGAGTACCGCAGCGGCACAGATTGCCGGCAAGCGCACGGCGTACCTCGTCTTCACTCGGCCGCGGATTCCGGTCGAGAAAGGCCTTGGCCGTCATGATCATGCCGTTGATGCAGTAGCCGCACTGCGCCGCCTGCGCGTCGATGAACGCCTTCTGGATCCTGTGCGGTCGCCGGCTGGACCCGAGTCCTTCGAGCGTCGTCACCGTTTTGCTGCCCACGGTGGACAGGGGAGTGATGCACGAGCGGGTCGCCTTGCCGTCGATGATCACGGTGCACGCGCCACACTGACCGAGCCCGCAGCCGAAGCGCGGGCCCTTGAGATCGAGATCGTTGCGCAGGACGTAGAGTAGCGGCGTGTCCGGTTCGGCTTTCACCCGCCGGTCGTGGCCGTTGACTCTGAGTGTGAAGTTCTTCATCGCGCGGGCTCCCTGTACCGAGCGTCGCGCCGTTACCCTGCGCGCAACATCGATTGACTGAACTGTCGTCGAAACCGACGCGAACGACCATCAGGAATGCTTGATGGTTCGTGTAGGGAGACTTGAGCAGTGCGCAAATCGACGACGTTCAGTCGAGTTGCGTGACGCCGTGCTGGATCGCGAACTTGACCAGGCTGGGCAAGTCGCCAATGCCCAGCTTCTGCATCATCCGGCTGCGATACGTATCCACCGTCTTCGGCGACAGAAACAGCATCGCGGCCGCCTCGGCGCTCGATTTCCCCTCCGCCACCAGTTGCAGGATTTGGCGCTCGCGCGGGCTCAGGTTGTCCAGGGGACTCGCGCGACTGCGCTCGGAGATATAGTCGTCAAGCACGGTGGACGCGATCTTCTGGCTGAGGTAGCGCCGGCCCGCATGCACGACCCGAACCGCGTCGACGACCTCGGTGCCGGCCGAATCCTTCAGCAGGTAACCACGCGCTCCAGCCTGCAGCGCCCGGAAGATATGCTCGGTGGTCGAATGCATCGAAAGAATCAGCACCTGCGTCGACGGAGACGCATCATGAATCTGCTGCGTCGCTTCGATGCCGTTCAACTCCGGCATGGCGATATCCATGACCACCACGTCCGGATGCAGTTGCGGCGCCAGGCGTACTGCCTGCCGTCCGTTTGCGGCATCCCCGACAACACTGATGTCGGACTGCGCCTCCAGCAGAACGCGCAGGCCGTCGCGCACCACGGCGTGATCGTCTGCCAGAAGGACCTTGATCATGGCACGCCACTCCTCGACATCACGGTGAACGGGTAGCGAAGTACGCGAGCAGGTGTGAAGTTTTCGTCAAGGCTGGAATGTAGAGCTGGCCACGCAGGCAACGCTCGTTAAGATCAGATTGAAAGCGTCGAGGGGAGAACATCGGGCCACGCGGGAGCCAATGGCCAACGCCGATCAAATTACTACGCCAGTCGGCCGTTAGCTGCCGGGAAGCCTTGACAGCCGCTGTGGGGAGCCCTCGACCCTGTAGCCGCGCAACGGCCCTGTCCGGCGAAGAGCGTTGGCGTTGCACGTGCGTTATTCGGGTTACCTGGGCTCAACCCTGTTCATGGCGCTTCATCCAGTGGCCGATCGCAGGCCACGCTTCGGACAATGTCTTCGAACCCATGAAGAGACCGATATGACCCCCGGGCGTCATCTTCCTGACGATTGCGGATTGTGGCGTGCCGACCAGATGTGCGGCCTCGAACACCTGTTCCCTGGTCGTGATGTCGTCTGCGTCGCCTGCGAGCAGGTAGAGCGGGACCTTGATGTCCTTCAGCGACAGCTTTCGTCCCAGACCGATGAACTCACCCTTGGCGAAGCGATTCGCCTTGAACAGCTCTTCGATGGCCTGCAGATAGTAGCGGCCCGGCAGATCGATCGGGTTCTCATACCACCGCTCGAAGTGCTCGCTACGCGCGACGTAGCTCTTGTCCGCGATATGCTCATAGAGGTCGATGTATTTCGTCAGATACTGCTCGCCCGGATGCATGTTCTTCCAGCCGGCAAGCATGACCTCGCCCCGCATGCGTCCGCCGCCCGCTGCCACGAGGTTGCGGTACGCGCTCATCGGCAGCTGGTGCGCCATTCGCTTGATCGGACCGTTGCCGGCGTCGGTATCGATCGGCGCCCCCGCCAGGACGAGGCTGCGTACCTTGCCCGGGAACCTGGATGCATACATGGCCGACATCCACCCGCCCTGGCACAAGCCGACGAGATGCACCGGCGTCCGCAGATCGTCGACGACGACGTTGATCTCGGCCAGGTACGTGTCGATGTCGTAGTCCTTCATCTCGGGGGTCGCGCTCTTCCAGTCCATCACGAAAATGCGGTCGTGTCCGGTTGTGCGCAGCGTCTCGACGAGGCTCTGCCCCTTGGCATAGTCGGCGAGGGATGAGCTGTGACCGGCATAGGGCGGGTCGATCAGGACGGGCGTCGAGCCAGCACCCGATCGTTGCCTGGAGAAATCGCGCAGGCGCATCGTACTCAGTTCGAGCTCGATCCGATTCGGCGTGGCCCACTCGGGCGCCGGCGGCGCATTGATCACGTGCGCTTGCGTGAGAAACTCGACGTTGTGCTGGAATAGACGCATGCCTTCCTCGCCGAACTCGATTGCCGCGGTCGAATGGCCAGAACCATGGAACGGAGTGTTCCTGATGCGGTTTGCGGATCGGATGTGGGTCGTCATTGTCGTTCCTCGAATGATCGAGCCGGTCAAAATGGACGGGCGGACGTTTGCATTTGCCTTTCGGCGACGCTGAGAGTCATGTTTTCGACATTGCGGACTCGACCGCCTTCCGGTCCATGTGCGGCAGGACGAGTTCAATGAAGTCATACATATAGCCGCAGACATAGCTGTTCCGGTGAATCCCGATCGCCGTGATGCTCGAATGGAATAGATGGCTCGCATCCATGTGGCGAAGATTGCGGTCTTCCGCCTTGTTGAACGCGATCGACGCAATGAGCCCGACTCCAAGTCCCGCCGAAACGTAGGTCTTGATGATCCCCGGGTCCGTGGACGTAAGGACCACCCTGGGTCTGAGCGCGCGGGTCTCGAATGCATCGCGAATCTTCGAATGCTTCCAGAACGCGAAGTCGTATGTCACCAGCGGATACTTCGCGATCTCGAACAGGTCCAGGGGTTTCGCGCGCAACAAGGGATGCCGAGGTGGCGTAATGACGCAACGACTCCATTTTTGCCCTGGGAGCATTACGAGCTCCGTGAACGACGCCACCACATCGGTCGAGATGCACAACGCGGCCTCGCCGCGCCTGACCAGTTCCGCGGCCTCGATGGGGCTGCACGGTTTGATGCTGAGACGTACTTTCGGATGTCGCGCCATGAACTTTCGCACGACCGCGGGCAGCGCGTAATGCGCCTGCGTATGAGTGGTCGCGACGACAAGGTCACCCCCTGTATCGTCCTGTGATTCGTTCGCAATCCGCCTGAGGTTCTCCGCCTCCGAAACGATCCGCTCCGCAACCGCGAATACATCCTGTCCGGCTCGAGTAAGCGCCACGACACGCTTGCCGCGACGGACAAATATCTTGAGTCCCAATTCTTCCTCGAGCTGACGGATGTGGTGACTCACGCCGGGTTGCGAGGTGAATAGCGCATGCGCCGCGTCCGTGACGTTCAGGCCCTGACGCACGATCTCGACAAGATACTTGAGCTGCTGGAGTTTCATCGTCGATCTTCCGTTCCGCATATAAAAAAATCAGCTAATGTCGCTCAATAACAGTATTTTGCCTTGATAACAGGTACTGCTAGCCTTTCGGCGATGCTTGCGCGGCCACCCGATCGCACCACAGATATCAAGAGAAGTGGTTCTCTTTGCATGGGTGATCCCGAGCAGTGACCTATCGGTAACTGTGAAAACTGCCTAGAGGAGTATTCGATGATTCTCCGTGTCGTTCACGGCGCAGTGGTGCCAGAAAAGAAAAAGGCGTACCTCGAATTCATCAACAACACGCTCGCGCCGGCGATCAGGAAGATGCCCGGTTGCCATTTCATCTACGTCGCGGAATGTGTCGAGAAATATCACGAGCACGAGGTGATTTACGTGAGTGGGTGGGACACGGAAGAGCAGTGCGCGGCGATGGACAAGACGAGCGTCTATCAAGGCGCAGCGGTGTCCGCCAAAAGCTTCTACACCCATCGGTATCACGACGGCGCGTTGCACATTCACTACAAGACGTTTGCGGCGCTCGAATAGAAGGTGGGTCTCGGAGTTCGCGTCCGACCGCGTGTCGGTACGACGCGGACTCGTTTCCACGGACGCCTCCTTTCGCAGTCCGCAGCGATCCGCCGCGTGGCAGGTGAAGCGATGTGAGAAGAAAGGGAATTTGAATGGTTGATGCACTCCACTAGGATGAAACATCCCCCCACGCTCGCTCCGCTCGCTGCCCCCCGGGGGGTTGGTCAGTCGGTCGGGGCGGCCCTTCCCGACTGACATGGAAATGGACTTCAACGTGGTGCTGGCGAGGCAAAGCCCGCTTGCGCTGCGTGAGCCCGGACCGGATGGTACGGCGCTGCGGGCGATGCTGAACGGCGCAATGTGTGCGCCCGATCACGGGAAGCTGAAGCCGTGGCGCTTCATCATCATCGCGGGCGATGCGCGGCACGCGTTCGGCACCGTCCTGGCGGAAGCACTCAGGCAGCGCGAACCCGACGCTTCGGACGCGGTATTGGCGAGGGAGCAGGCGAAGGCATTGCGGGCACCGATGATTCTGGTCGTGATTGCGAAGGTACGCGAACGGAAACTGATTCCCGCGGTGGAGCAGGTCATTGCCGCTGGTATTGCGGCCAACAATATTCTTCTGATCGCCCATGGTCTCGGTTACGGTGGGATGTGGCGAACCGGTGCGGCTGCCTATGACGAGCATGTCCGTCGGGTCCTTGCAGTCGACGCCTCCGACAGCATCGTCGGTTTTCTCTATCTGGGCACGCCAGACATCATGCCGCCGCCTCGAGACATCGCCGCGCTCGATCCCGACGTGCGCTATTGGGATGGCGTCCGGCACGTGACGTCCGCTTGTCCGACGTAATGCCCAATGACAGCCTCGGCTAGCGCTTGCGTGCATCTTCGTCGCGCCGTCAAACGCGTTGAAACCTGGAGAACAAGCGTGAAGCGATTCCTAGTCTGCACAGCGGCAGCCGCAGTTCTGTCGAGCGTGGTTCCCTCCGTCGCCATCGCCGAGGTCAACGAGATCACGATCGCGCAGCAATACGGCATTGCGTATCTCCAGTTTCTGGTCATGCAGCGTGACAAGCTGATCGAGAAGCATGCCAAAGCCAACGGCTTGGGCGATGTTTCGGTGACATGGCGTAAGTTTGCGGGAAGCAACGTCATGTACGACGCCGTGTTTTCCGGGGATCTTCAGATCGCCTCCGGGGGGCTCACGCCGCTGCTTACCGTATGGGCTCAGACGGCGACCAACTACAAGGTCCGTGGCATAGCGGCAATGAACACGATGCCGTTGTTGCTCAATTCGCGAGATCCTAACGTCAAGTCGATCAAGGACCTGACGGAGAAGAACAAGATCGCACTGCCCGCGGTCAAGATCTCGCAGCAGGCAATAACACTGCAGATGGCCGCCGCGAAAGCGTTCGGGTCGTCGGGATTCAATCGGCTGGATCCGCTGACGGTGTCGATGTCTCATCCCGACGGAATGGTGGCCTTTTTGTCGAAGATCGGTGAAATTACCGAACACCTTTCGGCGCCTCCATTCCAGTATCAGGAGCTCGCCGACCCTCGCGTGCATACAATCCTCGACTCGACCGATGTTACGGGCGGCCCAACCACGTTCACGGTGCTCTGGACAACAAGCCAATTCCGTGAACAGAATCCTCGCACGTACAAATCGGTATTCGAAGCCTTCAGGGAAGCCACGGATATCGTGAACGGCGACAAGAAAGCTGCGGCAGACCTGTACGTAAAGGTCGAGAAGCCGAAGCTCTCGGTCGATGAGGTTTACCGGATGCTCATTGCCCCCGGCATGGATTTCACGATAACGCCGTCCGGTGTCATGCAGTATGCGGATTTCATGTTCGCCCATGGCCTGATCAAAGTGAAACCGGCATCGTGGAAGGACGTTTTCTTTCCCGAAGTGCACGACCGCTCTGGCAACTGAACGCCAACCCGCTCTGGGCACGCCGAATGAGCGGCCGGTTCGGGACCGCCCGCGTCGTGAGCAGGACAGTCGATGCGAACGCGAGCAGGGCATGAAGCCATTGGAGTACCGCGGATTTCAGCTTCGCGTGCGCATCGAGCCGTCCAGCGACTGGCTGACGGTCACCACCGATTTGATCAGCTGCGTATCGGTTCCGATCCACGGTGTCGGGGGCACTCAATTGATTTCCGGCTCGATCACACCGCGTGCGGCCAAGCATGCTGCCACGGCAGCCGCGATGGCGTGGATCGACGCCATTCTCAGCGAAGGCGCGGCCACGTCAGCTTGACGATCGGACGTGCGATGATCGTCCCTTGAAGGATGGGTTGCGGCGGCGGGAGTCGAGAATGCCCGACTCCCGGTGTGGAGTTTTTCCTATTCTTTAATCCTGGACGCGCGCGTAGTGTCAGAGATAGTCAATTGCGGCTTTGCGAAGCTTGGAGTTTGATCCGGGAATGGCGACTCTCTGACATGCAGCGGCGGATAGGGGCACGGAAGTTCGATTTCGCGCGAGAAGTCGCGGTGATGGCGATCATCAACCGCACGCCGGATTCCTTCTTCGACAATGGTTCGACCTTTGAGCTCGACCGCGCGGTCAACGCGGCAATGGCCGCGGTGGGCGATGGCGCGGATATCGTCGACGTCGGCGGAGTCCCGTTCGGGCGTGGTCCCGCCGTCAGCCGCGACGAGGAGCTAGACCGAGTGGTACCGTTGGTCGAGGCGATCCACGCGGCTTCGGATGTCGTGATCTCGGTGGACACCCACAGCGCCGAAGTCGCGCGGCGGTGCATCGAAGCGGGAGCAAGCGTCATCAACGACACGAGCGGACTGTATGACCCGAGCATGGCGGCGGTCCTTGCCGACAGCGCCGCCGCCCTTGTGCTTACCCACAGCCTCGCGCCGCCGCGCAGCGAGCCGTCATGCCCGCATTACGACGATGTCACCGCCGAGGTCGTTGCGTTTCTCCACGATCGCGTCGAGCGCGCAGTGGCGGCCGGCGTTCCGCTCGAGCGGCTCATCGTCGATCCCGGGCATGACCTCAACAAGAACACTTGCCATTCGCTGGAACTCACCCGGCGCCTGGAGGAGATCATCGCGATCGGACTCCCGACGCTGGTCGCCGTCTCCAACAAGGACTTCATCGGCGAGACGCTGGATCGGGAACAGGGCAAACGCCTGGATGGTTCGCTCGCTGCGGCCGTCATTTGCATCTTGAAGGGGGCCAGGATCGTGAGGATGCACGATGTTCCGGCTGCGGTTGCCGCCGTGCGCATGACCGAAGCGGTCCTCGGCTTTCGGCGACCGGCATACCTGCGCCATAACATGCGGTGCTCATGAAGGATGCGGCCATCGGCTGGGGCTGGCCCTCGCGCGACGCCATGGCGCTCGACGACGAGCAACTCGCCGGCTGCTACGCGATCAACGACCGGAGCAGGCAATCGGTGCGGGTCAACTTCGTTGCGAGCATCGACGGGGCAGCCACCGATCACGGCCTCTCGGGGGGTCTTTCCGGGCAGGCGGACAAGCGCGTTTTCGACATCCTGCGAAGACTGTGCGATGTGGTTCTCGTCGGCGCGGGGACCGTGCGTGCCGAAGGCTACGGCGCGATGCGGCTCAACCAGGCATCGGTTCAGTTGCGCCGCGCCAACGGTCTGCCCGATCAGCCGGTGTTCGCCATCGTCTCCGGGACGCTGGGCCTGGATCCCGAATCCCCTGTTTTCACCAAGGCGCCAGTCAGGGCCCTCGTGGTGACCGTTGGAGCGTCATCGCACGTGAAAAAAGAAGCGCTCTCCCGCGTGACCGACGTCCTCGTGTGTGGAGAGGAGAGACTCGACGTGGGTGTCATGCTCGACGCGTTCGCAAAGCGCGGACTCCGGCAGGTGCTCTGCGAAGGCGGTCCGACGCTGTTTGGTACGCTTCTCGACGCAGATCGCGTAGACGAGTTGTGCCTCACCATCAGTCCGTTGATCGAGGCCGGTGATGCGCACCGAATCGTGGTCGGTACGCTCGAGAAGGCGCGGCGCATGGCGCTTCATCACGTCCTCGTCTCCGACAGCACGCTCATGTTGCGGTATCTGTGCCGCGTCTGACTGAGAACCACGTCGATGTGATCGCAGGCGAAGGTAGTTATGCGCATCGAGGCCGGTTGACCGCGTGAATTCGGTTCCGTGCTCATGATGACTGTCCCCGCCGCTGCGTGGCCGCCATGACGGAATCGGCCGTTGGGCGGCTGTTGTCGGTAAACGTCGGCCTTCCAAACGATATCGCGTGGCGCGGGGAAACGGTCCATACCGCGGTCTGGAAGCGCGCCGTTTCGGGCCCGTGCATGGCGCGCCGGCTGAATCTGGAGGGTGACGGGCAGGGCGACCTGATCGGCCATGGCGGCGAACAACGGGCGGTCCTTGTCTACCAGATCGATTGTTATCGCTACTGGGAACGCGAGCTTGGGCGGGATGACTTCATTTGCGGCCAGTTCGGCGAGAACTTCACCGTCGACGGCCTGCCCGATGCCGAGGTGTGCATCGGGGACCGCTATCGGATCGGGAGCGCAGTATTCGAGGTAACGCAACCGCGTGTGACGTGCTACCGCGTCGGCATCCGGATGGACGAGCCCCGGATGGCTGCGCTGCTCGTTTCCCACCGCAGGCCCGGTTTCTACTTCCGCGTGATCGAAGAGGGTGAGGTCGAGGCGGGCGAGGAGATCATCAAGGTTGCGTCGGGTGCCGAGCGGATGAGCGTTGCCGAAACCAATGCGCTGCTCTACCTCCCGGGACATCGTCGGGAAGGACTCCAACGCGCGCTGCGCATTCCTGCACTCAGTGCCGGATGGAAAGGCTCGTTCCAGTCCCTGCTCGAGCAGGATCTCGGCACGGGCACGAGCACGACAAGCGGTAATCCGGGGCTCGCGCCTGCAGACCGTTCGCTGTCGCCGCCGGCCTGGCGGGGTTTCCGTCGGGTGCGCGTCGCCGCAAAATTGCATGAGAGCGCCGATGTGATTTCGCTCGTGTTCGAGCCCGCCGATGCGCTGCCGCTCGCCGCACCGCTCGCAGGTCAGTTCATCGTCCTGCGTATGCAGCCGGCGCGCGCAACATCACCGCTGATGCGCAGCTACTCACTCTCGGGCGCGCCCAATGCGGCACAGTACCGAGTGAGCGTCAAATGCGAGGTCGCGGGCGCGGCGAGCGCTTATCTCGACCGGCAGGTCGACATTGGCGACGTGCTCGAGGTCAGCGCGCCGCGAGGCAGCTTCACGCTGAAACCGGGCGAGCGTCCGCTCGTGCTGGCGAGCGCCGGCATCGGCATCACGCCGGTGCTGGCGATATTGCACAGGCTGGCTGCCGAGCCGTCGACGCGGGAGATCTGGTGGCTTTACGGCGCTCGCAACGGCAAGCAGCACCCGTTTGCGCTCGAGTCGCGCGCACTGCTGCGCCTCCTGCCTCATGGCCGGAGTCGAATCTGGTACAGCAGACCGACAGCCGAGGACCGACTCGGCACCGATTTCGATGTCGCCGGTCACCTGACGGTCGCGAGCTTCGACGCGCTGAAGGTTTCGCGCGACGCCGATTTTTACCTATGCGGTCCAACGGCATTCATGCACGCGCTCTGCACCGATCTCGCGGATTGGGGCGTTCCCCGCACGCGCATCCACACCGAAACATTCGGCTCGGGCGAATCCCTCACGCCGGGCATCGTCAATTCGCATCATCGACCCGTGCACTCGCCCGTCGGGCCCGCCGGCACCGGGCCGCTCGTGTCATTCGCGCGCAGCGATCTGTCGATTCGCTGGCATCCGAAGTATCAGAGCCTGCTGGAACTTGCCGAAGCCTGCGACGTTCCCGTCCGATGGTCGTGCCGCACCGGGGTGTGCCACACCTGCGAGACAGGACTCGTGGATGGAGCCGTCGACTATCGGCCCGATCCACTCGAATCCCCGGCCGATGGCAACCTGCTGATCTGCTGCTCGCAACCCCGGAGCGACGTGGTCATCGACCTCTGAGCGGGTCCACGTCGAGTCAAGAATGCCTGACTTCCGTTGTCAAGATTTGCTGATGGTTCTGTTGTTGGCGTACCGGTAGGCTCCAGAACTGCAGGAACAATTGCCGGTCCAGCCGTGCACCCCGCAACGAGCCTCGCTTCCCGTCACCTGGAACTCCGAGGTGGACAAATCAACGGCAGGATCATCAAGGTCCATACGAGGAACGGTTACGTCGAAAGGAGCTGTCATGGCGACACGCAAGGCACACGCACGTTGGGAAGGAAGCATCAAGGACGGAAAGGGCCAGGTCGACTTCGGAAACGGGGCGTTCAAGAGCGCGTATTCGTTCAACTCGCGCTTCGAGGACGGCAAGGGTACGAATCCCGAAGAACTGCTCGGCGCGGCCCATGCGAGCTGCTTCGCAATGGCGCTATCGCTCGCATTGGGCGATGCGGGATTCAAACCCGATTACATCGATGCGACTGCCAATGTCACGATCTCGCCCCAGGATGGAGGCTTCAAGATTGCGAAGAGTCATCTGGTCTGCGAGGCCGCGGTGCCCGGCATCGATCCGGCAACCTTCACGAGGTACGCCGAGGCCGCCAAAGCGGGCTGCCCGGTGTCGCAAGCGCTCGCGGGCACCACCATCACCCTCGACGCGAACCTCGTGCGATAGAGCAGGCCATGCAACAACGAATCGATTACAAGCAAGTGGCACCGGATGGGTACAGGATGATGCTGGGTCTCGAAGCTTACGTTCGCAGCTCGGGAATCGAGCATCCGCTGCTCGAACTCGTCAAGACAAGGGTTTCTCAGATCAACGGTTGCGCGTATTGCCTTGACATGCATACCCAGGACGCGCGGGCGGGCGGCGAAACCGAGCAGCGATTACACGTGCTTGCGGCGTGGCGTGAAGCGCCGTTCTATTCCGATCGCGAGCGGGCTGCACTTGCCTGGGCCGAAGCGCTCACGGAAATCTCCGTCAACGGCGTAATGGACGCGCTTTACGCGGAAGTGCGGCAGCACTTCGATGAAAAGGAACTGGCTGATTTAACGCTCGCGATCGTCGCGATCAACGGCTGGAATCGACTCGCCATCCCGTTCCGGTCGCAGGCAGGAACGTACCTGCCGGCGGGCAAGAGATCGGGCGCCGGTTAACGCGCGAACCGAACTGAAACTCGTACCCTTCTACGCGGTCCATCTCTTCGCTTATGCCCCGTGAGTGCTCGTCTCACATGAACTGGCCGGATGCGCTGAGCGCGGCTTGGCAGACAAACTGATGGCGTGTAATTCAGGAGTTCAAGACATGGCAACGACCGAGAAAACCTTCGAAACCATTCCCGCCGGCACGGACGTGACGTGGCACTATCGCAGCGCCATTGGTCACGGCACCGTTATCGGAGTCCACAAGATTGGAACCACGGCAGACAATACGATGTACAGCATACGTCAGCATGACCACCACCCCGGCGAACCGGACATCCTGCATCACACTGGTAAGGCGCTGAGCAAGGTCGAATCCTGAATTTGCTCTAAAGGCCGCCGGGTCGGGGTTGGCCCCGATCGGAGTGAGCCGTCGGGGCCCTCGGGCATCGGGCCTCGTGTCGTGCGCTAAGCATTCTCGCCGACTCGCCGGTGCGACGTATTTCGGCGTGGCGCGCGAGCGGCTACCGGTCGGTTTGTCACTATGGAGATCCTCATGAAGAGCAAGCGTTATACGCGCGCGCGTACGTCGCCCCTGATGTTCGCGCCATTACTGCTGGGAACAATAGCCGCTCCAGCGGTGCGCCCCGCAAGAATCCTCACTTCCGAGCGCGTTCGAGATACCACGCTTGCACGCGGTCGAAGCATCGACCGCGCGAAGTAATGAGGCAAGCCTACGGGCCCGAAGCCGTAACGTTGTGGCTATCGCCTCGGCGACAGCGACGTTGTTCGACTGCCGAAGGAGATTCTGATGCGCACTCCAGCAAGCATCTTTAATCATCCCATCCATCCGATGCTGATTGTCTTCCCGATCGGTCTTTGGATCTTTTCCCTGATCTGCGATTTGATTCGTCTGGGCGGCGCCTCTGGCGATGCGTGGTCCACCGTGGCGCTTTACAGCATGGTAGGCGGATTCATCGGTGCGCTGTGCGCGGCAATACCAGGTTTTATCGACTTGCTCTTCTATCAGGGCGGCGCTCCGCCCGTGAAGAAGATAGCGTTGACGCATATGTCGATCAATCTCGCAGCCGTCGCGCTGTACGCGGTCAACATCTGGCTGCGCGTCAGCGATCCCGGCAGTATTGGCTCGAGCATCAGCACTCCCGTGCTGCTTTCGATCGTCGGCGTAGCGCTCATCTTTGTATCAGGGTGGCTCGGAGGTCAAATGGTGCACGTGTATGGCGTGGGCGTCGAAGGGCGGGAATAAGAGGATGTGTCGGAGGCTTCGGCGCTAAGGAAGAGCGTGTTGCCCCGAGCGGCCGCGGCACCATCGAACGAACCTTCGGCGGTTTCGGCGCGGGGATCGAGAGCTGGTAATAGTGGAGGGCGTCCAGCTTGTCCGAGGCGTTGCCTGGATCGATGCCCCTCGTGTTCCACGATCCGCTACGCGCGGCGACGGGATATTGCGCGGGATCGCTCAACCGCGGGTCGTAGAAGGTCACTTCGGTGCCGTGCATCTGGGTCGCTGCAACGTACGCGTTCCAGTACGGAACCGACCCGGATCCCGTCCAGGTGTGCAGGCGCCCGACATCAAGAACTCCTCACAGGAAGTCTCCGAGTCTCCCGATACCGCTGCGGTCGTCGCGGCTTCAAAGTGGTTCAGCAGCGCGACGCCATGTCATGGGGAAGCGCGTCCGTTTTTGGCGGCGCTACAAAGCCCGGACGTGTCGGGCGGGCAACGGGACGCATGAGTCCCGCTTCGTTCTTCGGCTCGGAAAATTTCGGAGTAACACGATGCTACATACCGTGAAAGAATTGCACGACTTCACCGTGGGCGCAACCGATGGGGAAATCGGCGAGGTGAAGGATGTCTACTTCGATGACGAGCGCTGGGCCATACGCTACATGGTCGTCGAAACCGGCGGGTGGCTGAGCGGCCGCAAGGTGTTGATCTCCCCGATCTCGGTGCGTGATGTTACCTGGGACGATGAGGTCATCAACGTTAGTCTCAGTCAGCAACAAGTCCGCGAGAGCCCGAGCATCGACACCGACAAACCGGTTTCGCGGCAGCACGAAATCGATTACTACAACTATTATGGCTATCCCAACTACTGGGATGGCGCCGATCTATGGGGTCTCGGCGTATATCCGCTCCCCTGGGTCGGAGCTTCTCCCGACGTCGCAGTTTCTTCGCGGCCATCATCGGATGATTCGGTTACTCGCCAACGACAGCAGCGCCTGGACCGAGAACGGGAATCTGCCGACTCGCATCTGCGGAGCAGCAAGGAAGTGATCGGCTATGAAATCATGGCGACGGACGGTCCGATCGGCAGCGTCGAGAATTTCGTCTTCGACGATAAAAGCTGGGCGATCGTATATATCGTCGTCGATACGCGCAAATGGTTGCCGGGCAAGCACGTCTTGCTCGCGCCGGAGTGGATCGACAGCGTTAGCTGGTCGGAGCATGAGGTGTATGTGAAAGTCACGCGCCAGGCGGTCGAGACGAGTCCGGAATACGATTTGTCGTTTCCACTATCGAGGAAGCACGAAACTGAGCTCTACAAGCATCATGGGCGTACCGGGTACTGGGAGTGATGCGGCCCCGGACGGCATTCGATCTGAAGGACGGCCAATGAACCGGCGAAAAGACTTCGAACGGACTATCGCTGCGAACCGGTAGCCGATGTGGCGCCGGAGTCTCCTCATCGCCCCGGTCGAGCATGGATACGTCGCTTCGCTGCGGCATAGTCCGGGCATTACAGCGCATCGCTTGAACGGAGGCGAACAAGGTGGCGGCCAAATTCAAAGTGGGCGATCACGTGACCTGGAACTCGGAGGCGGGTCATGTCAGCGGCAGGATCATCAAAGTCCACACCAGGAACGTCGATTACAAGGGTTATACGCATCACGCGAGCCTGGGCGAACCGCAATATGAAATCGAGAGCGACAAGACCGACCACATCGCGATGCATAAAGGCGCGGCGCTGAAAAAAGTCAATCCTTGAACCGATCGGCGACGACACGTTCCTCTGCGTTAACCGTGGATTTTCCGAGAATGTACGATCGACCCCGCGAACTAACGGTGGTCGATCTTGCCGCGCTGATCGATTTATCGACCGGTGAGCATGAACCGCACGAGCTTTATGCCGCGGTCGACGCGTTGGTGCAGAAGGTCATCGGCCATCGTCTGTTCACCATCATGCGCGTGCATGAAGGGGTGCTGGAGGTCGAGCGCGTCTACAGCAGCAACACGACTGCCTATCCCGTGGGCGGGCGCAAGCAGAAACACGGAACGGCGTGGAGCCGCGTGGTGCTCGACAGGGGCGAGGTATTCGTCGCTCACACGCCGGACGAGGTGCGCGAGACCTTCGACGATCACGCATTGATGTTCAGCCTCGGCGTCGGGTCGGTCATGAACGTGCCGTTCGGCTATCGGCGGCAGCGCCTTGGCACCATCAACATTTCGCACGACGCGGGCTGGTTCCGCGATCAGGACGTCGCCGCCGGCCGACTGATCGCGTCACTGCTGGTACCGGCGCTGCTGGTCGACTGACGCTTGTCGAAGCATTCCCGCGCCCATTCAAGTCGTGCGGCGACGAAGGAGGCCCCAGCGGAAAGCGCAGCTTCAATCGCGCCCCCTTCGGACGCGTTGCCGCTGCTCGCCGGCGGTCGCGCCGTGTACGCAAACACACGCGATGGTTGTCAGGCGGCCTTCGGAACGTCGAATCTATCTGCACTGAAAGGATGGAACGTTTCAGGTGGCAAGTGTCCCTCCGCGATTAGCGGAGCCAGCATGAGCGCGTGGCTGGCGGCGAGCGTCACACCGCTGTGGCATGTCGCGACGAAAGCACCCGGGGCGGATGCCGATTCATCATAGATCGGAAAACCGTCCTGGGTCATTACGCGCAGCGCGGCCCAGGTGCGAACAATGTTGAGCTTCCCCAGCCGGGGGAACATCCGAACCGCTCGGTCAGCGAGAACGGCGATTACTGGGGTACCGACGAGCGCCTCAACCGCCTCCTCCTGCGAGTCCCCGAGAAGAACGCCTCCTTCATCGGTCTGGCGGATGGTCGAGACGGGATAGCGCAGAAACGGCTGCGTTCGTTCGGTCACAATGATCTGACCGCGCTGTGGGCGAACGGGAATATTGAGCCCCACCATCGGCCCGAGTTGCGCGTTGCCGAGTCCTGCGGCGAGCACCACCTTCCCCGCCACAATAGTGCCGTCGTTGGTGTGAAGGAGGAACTCGCCTCTCCGACGCTCGATGCGGTCCACGCGGCGATTCGGCAGGTACGCGGAGCCCAGTACCTGCATGCCCTGATTCAGGGCACGAAAAAGTTGTAATGAATTGCAGTGCCCATCGGCGGCACAGAAGCTCCCCCCCGTGACCTCCGGGCCAATGTCCGGCAGCATTCGAGCAAGACGTGACCGATCCATCATGTCGAACGGGAGCGGCGGCATCGCGGGTTGTGCTGCAACCCGCTTCAGCAAGGCATCGCGATGGCTCCACTCCTGTTGACTCAACGTCAGATGAAACCCTCCAGGACGATCGTGTCGGACGTCGAGCCCGGTTTCCCGCGTGAGTTCGTCGGCGAATTCAGGCCAGAGATCCGCCGAGCCCAGCGACCAGTGCGCATAGGCCGACATGCCGAGCCCTTTTCCCTGGACCCAGATCAGCGCAAAATTGCCGCGGGACGCACGCAGTGCCACGTCGCCTTCATCGAGCACCGCGACGCGCTGCCCGGCCCTTGCAAGTCCCCAGGCAATCGCTGAGCCGACGAGACCTCCGCCAACGACCGCGACATCCGAATTCCCGCGATGTCGACGTCGTGCTCATGCCTGAAGCCCGATGCCTCCGATCGCGTCTACGCGGCAGGGAACGAAAGGTACGTGCACGCAGCAGCCGTCAGGCAATGCGAAGGACCATCGAGTAGGACATGCGATCGTGCGGGAAAATCGTGTACGTGGCGAGCACGATTTTGGAGCTGCTCCGAAAAATACCGGCGCACGATCACGAACCCCGCGTAGCCAGGAGCGACGTCGAGAGCCTTGGCCTCGCGTCCGCGTATGGGTTTGGCGGCGAACTCCTGTTCGACCACGGCGATGGACTGGCAGATCCGCTCCTCGATGAAATCGTGCAGGCCCACGGACCCTCTGTCGAATACATCTCGGAGTGCAGGATGATCGCGATGCACGTAGGCAAGGAGATATGCGACGGCTTGTCGGCTTCCGCGCAGATGTTTCAAGGCTGAAAGCTTGTGCCAAGCCTGACCGCGGCGGCACTTCAGCATGCGCGCCTCCTGCGCGTCCGCGGAGATGTCCAGCCCTTCGAGCACCTGCAGGCGCGCGCCTTTCACGTAGTTGAGCAGATCCGGCACCGCCGAGATGTTTTGCGTGAATCGTCCCGACCGCGTGCGCCGCAGGACCGTGGTCCCCGAGCCCGCGCGACGCTTGATCATCCCGTACTCGTAGAGACGCCGGATGGCCTCGCGGAGCGTATGGCGGCTCGCGCTGAATCGTTCGCATAACGCGAGCTCGGACGGCAGTTTCGCCCCTACGGGGTAGCGACCGTCCTGTATTTCGGACGCAAGCGTCTGAAAGATCACCTCGTAGCGTGGCTTGCGTCTGCCTTCACCCGAGTGTCCTTGCTGCTCGCCAATGCTCGCTTTCAACGCGCGCCTCGTTTACGCCAGCCCAGCGAACGGATTTTGGGCCGAGCATTGTCCGGACATTTCATTTTGTCACAGGTCACCAACCTGCCGCAAGGTGGGTGGGGCCGGCGTGGGTGGTCGACGGTCGACGCCGTCACTTTGTCCGGACATTCTCTTGCTTCCGAGACGACGCTGGTGCTAGCATGAATTCGTCGCCAGCTCTAGGGTGCGCCCAAGTTCAAGGATCAGTGGCACGGCTTCGGCTCGCATTTCGATTACGCCAGCGTCGGCCTCGGCGTATCGCACCGATCGGATCAAGAATCCGCCGGCTTCGTGGCGCGACTTCGTCGAACGCGCCGCGGCCGGCGAGTTCGGCAAGACAGTGTTCTTCAACAATCTTCCGGCAGGCGTGCGCGGCCCCGAGAGTGCTGCTGACGCTGTCACGCGTTTTCGGCGGCGATATCAAGAACGTCGACGCGGGTTTTGCCGCCATCAAGCGGTTCAAGCCCTACACGTTCAAGTACTTCTCCGCATATAACGATCCCGTCGTCCTGCTCACCAACGGCGAAGGCGACATCGGTCCAGGCTGGGACGGCCGTACTTACATCGCTCATGATGAATCGGGCGGCAAGGTAAACTGGATCAAGCCAAAAGAAGGCCCTGCGTCAAACGGTCCGGTCGTCGGCGTCGTGAAGGGCGGCAACGCCGAGGGAGCCTACGCGCTCATCAATTACGCGCTGGGCGCCGAAGCGCAGAAGGCGTTCTGCGAAGCGATGTTCTACGGCTCGCCCAACACGAAGGTCGTCTACAGCCCGGCATCTGCCAAGCGCATCCCGACGCTGAACGATGTGCAGGTGTTCGACGAGAAGTTCATGGCAGAGAATCGTCGCGCATGGATCGAACGCTGGAATCGCGAAATCGCTGTCTGATCGGCTCGAGTGATGAATCGGCACACAGATCGCACGCAGCGCCGCGCCTCCGGCGTATCCGGCGCGCGGCACGCGTCGGGCATCGCCGCCCATGCTCCGCGATCGCCCGGCGACCGCGTACGTGCACCGCGCTGCTGGCGCTGCCGTTCCTGATGCTCGTGTAGCTGAGCGTTCACCAGAGCGATCCGGTCGGCGGATGCAAGGCAGGCCTGCAGCCTGCACAACTACGTTCAGCTCGTCGACAGCCCGGTCTACTTCGACAGCGTGATCGGCACGCGCGACTGCTGCTCGTCGTGACGGCGCTGCTCGCTGTGATCGGCTACCCGATCGCCTGGTTCTTCGCGCGCTCGCGCTCCATTTCGTGCCGCTCGCGACTGCAGTCGTCGTCGTGCCGCTGTTCATCAGCGTCGTCGTGCGCAGCTTCGGCTGGATGGTGCTGCTCGGCCGCGAAGGCACGCTCAACTCGGTGCTGCTGGCGCTCGGACTGATTCACGAACCGGTGCAGTTCCTGTACACCGAGAGCGCGGTGACGCTCGGGCTCGTGCACATCCTGTCCCGCTGATGATCCTGCCGATCGCGTCCGCACTGCGCGGCATCGACAGCGCGCTCGACGAAGCGCGCGAAGCCTCGGCGCGTCAGGTTCGGCGAGCGTTCTGGACCGTCACGTTTCCGCTGAGCCTGCCGGGTGTCGGCGCGATGCGTGCTCGTGTTCTCGCACAGCATCGCGCGTTCGTGCTGCCTGCCCTCATCGGCTCTGAGCGCGTCAAGCTCGTCGCCACGATGATCTACCAGCAGGTCATGGTGATCGGCAACGTCCGCTCGGCGCGCGCTCGCCGTCGTGATGGTGATCGCGACGTTCGCGCTGATCGGCCTGCGCCGTATTGTCGCGGACTTGGCGGCATGAGCGCGACACGCAGCGACCCGTCATCGGGCTTCGCGCGACGCCGCGCCGGCCGCTGCCGCGCGCGAAATCGTGCAGCGCGCTATGTCGCGCTGTTCTCTTTTCATGGTCGCGCCGCTGTCGTGGTCATCGGCGCTTCGTTCGAGCCGAAGGAACTGCTGCGCTTCCCGCCGCACGGCTGGTCGCTCCGCTGGTACTAGGCGGCCGTGCACAGCACGAGTTCGTCTGCGCACGCACCAGCCTGATCGTCGCGATCCTGGCTACCGTCGGCGCACTGCTGCTGGGCGTGCCGGCGCGTATGCGCTGCGCGCTACACGTTCCGGCAAAGGCTTGCGTCCGCGCTGCTCAGCTCGCCGCTCCTCGTGCCGCAACTCGTCATCGGCGTTGCGCTGCTGCAGATCCTCGCGCTGCTTGGCATCGCGCCTCGGTCTTCACTCTGACCGTCGGCCACATCCTGATCGCCTGCCCTACGTGATGCGCACGATTCAGGCGTCGATCCTCGGGCTCGACGCATCGTCAGGAAGCGCGTCCAACCTGGGCGCGACCCGCCTGCAGATCTACACGACGGTCGTGCTGCCGATCATTCGCCCGCGCTCTATTCATCCATCCTGTTCGCGTTCCTCGTCAGCTTCGACAACGCGGTCATCTCGCTGTTCCTGGTGTCGGCGCGCACACGACTCTGCCGATCGCGATGTACTCGTACGTGCAGTACAACCTCGACCCGACGATCGCGGCGATCTCACTCTCCTCGTCGCGATCTCGGTGGGGCGATGTATCGCCGCAAGCAAGCTCGCGCCGATCGCGAGGATCAATCCGTGAACTTGTAGCGCGCACGCACATTCCGCGCGCCTGCTGAGCGATGCCGGCGCCGCCGACGTGCGCGCACTGCGGATCTGCTACGGCGAGACCGAGTCGTGCGCGCGTAGCCTGTCGTCGGTGCGGCGAAATCGTTCGCTGCTCGGCCGAGCGGCTGCTGCTAGACGATCATCTGCGCGCGATCGCCGGATTCATCGTCCCGATTTCGGCGACGTTCTGCTCATGGCGCGACGTCACCGAGACGCCGCCCAACCGCGCAACATCGGCATGGTCTTCCAAGGCTATGCGCTGTTTCCGCACCTGTCGGTGGCGGACAACGTCGCGTACGGCTTGCGGATGCGCAAATTCCGGCGCCGAACGCGAGCGCGTGCGCGCGCGCTGTCGCTGGTCAAGCTCGGCGAGTTTGCGAGCGGCGGCCGAAGCAGCTCTCGGGCGGCCAGCAGCAGCGCGTCGCCATCGCGCGCGCCCTCGTCATCGAGCCGGCGTGCTGTTGCTCGACGAGCCGCTGTCGAACCTCGACGCGAAGCTCGCGGATGCGCGTCGGCTGGGCTGCTCGTCCGCCGTGCCTCGATCTTCGGCCCGCCGGGCGATGTGCTGCCGTCCTCGGCTGTGCCCGTGGTCGGCGGGCTCCGCGCGGTTTTCGCGCCGGGCTGTCGCGCGCGTTCGTGCGGCCCTTCTGCGCCCCGTCGCGCGTTCGCGGCTGCCTCTCGCGGTGCCTCCGCGTGCTGCGCCTCGGCGGCGCGCGCGCTGTCGGGCGCGGCGCGGCGTCGCCGATGCGTCGCGCTGCTGGCATTTCCTGCGTGTTCGTCCCCTTCGTTGCGCCTGCGCTCCCTGCGCTTCTCCGCGCTCGTCTGTGCCGCCCGCGCGTGCGCGCTCGGCGCGCGTGCGCTCTCCCCGTGCGCTGTGTTTGCCGCCGCCAGCGCGCCGGCGCGCTGCTGGCTCCACCCCCCTCATTCCTTTCCGGCCGCTTTTCCTTCCTGTCGCGCTTCCGTCGCCGGCGTGGGCGTCGTCCGCGCGTCTGCTGTCGCCGCTGTCCGTGTCGCTCGTCTTCGCGCGCGCTCTTCGCGTCTCGCTCGTCGCCCGCGGCCGTGCGCGCTCTCGCGTCTGCGTCTCCGGTGTGCGCCGGCTGCTCGATCGGGCGGAGACCACCGTGGTGCTTACATCAACCGATCCTGGCATCATCAAGACGTATGTCGCGTCAGGACTTGGCATCGGCCTCGTTGGCTCGATGGCATTTGACGCACACAAGGACACGAGCCTGCGCATGCTCGACGCCAGTCATTTGTTCGAGTCCAGTATCACGACCATCGGCATCCATCGCAACACCTACATCGAAGGCTACCTTTACGATTTCATCGAGATGTTCCTTCCTGGAATGGGCCGAGCGGAGGTCGATGCCGTTATCGCCAATCAGTACGCGCGACTTCGCGCGCAACGATAAATAGATGCTCAGCCATGCATCAGGCAACGGGGCGCTCATCGGCGGGTTGAGGGTGAAGGCAGAAAACGGCTGGTTCGCGGCTCGTCCGTCCGGAACCGAAGAGATCTGCAAGATCCATGCGGAAAGCTTCCATGGAACGCACCACCTGCGCTGCATCGCGGAGCAGGCGCAGGCGATCGTCGGCGGTGATCGAGGCGGCGGGGACACGATGAGCAAGGCGGAGCGTGCCGCGAATCCGGTATACGACCTTCTGCCGGCGGAGGTGGAGGGATTCGATTCCCTGGCCGAGCTTGCGCTGAATATGCGGTGGTCCTGGAATCATGCGACCGACGATGTGTGGCGGCAGCTCGACCCGGTGCTGTGGGAGCTCACGCACAACCCGTGGGCCGTCCTGCAAACCGTCTCGAGGGATCGGATCGAAGGCTTGTCAGCCGATCCCGTCTTCCGCAAACGGGTCGATGATCTGGTGCGCGCGAGGCGTCAAGCGGCGCAGACGCCCGCGTGGTTTCAGCAAGCCTATCCGCAATCGTCCCTGACCTGCATCGCGTATTTCAGCATGGAGTTCATGCTGAGCGAAGCGCTGCCGATCTACTCGGGCGGGCTCGGCAACGTGGCCGGTGATCAGCTCAAGGCTGCGAGCGATCTTGGCGTCCCGGTCATCGGTGTCGGGCTGCTCTACAGCCAAGGCTATTTTCGCCAGTTCATCGATGGCGACGGCGCGCAGCAGGCCGTCTTTCCCTACAACGATCCCGGTCAGTTGCCGATCACCCCATTGCGCCGTCCCAATGGCGAGTGGCTGCGGCTGAAACTGGATTTGTCGGGCCACCCGGTATGGCTGCGTGCGTGGCAGGTGCGGGTCGGCCGCCTGACGCTTTACCTGCTGGACAGCAATGACGCGGCGAACTCTCCGGTGTATCGAGGCATTACCAGCGAGCTTTACGGTGGCGGACCGGACCTGCGCCTCTTGCAGGAACTCGTTCTCGGGATCGGCGGGTGGCAGTTGCTCGCCGCGCTCGGCATTCAGCCGGAAGTCTGCCATCTCAACGAAGGGCACGCGGCGTTCGCCGTGCTCGAGCGTGCCCGCAGTTTCATGCAACAGACCGGGCAGTCGTTTGAAGTCGCGTTGACCGTCACGCGAGCGGGCAATCTCTTTACGACGCACACCGCCGTCGCCGCCGGTTTCGACCGTTACGATCCGACTCTCATCGAACATGCTCTCGGCGGATACGCGGAACAACACCTCGGAATCACGCGCCGCGATTTGCTGGCGCTCGGCCGACTGGATCCGGACGACTCCGCAGCGGATTTCAATATGGCGTATCTGGCGATCCGCGGAAGCGGAGCGTTGAACGGCGTCAGCCGCCTGCATGGAGACGTGAGCCGACATCTCTTCGCGCCGCTGTTCGCGCGCTGGCCGGTTGACGCGGTCCCGGTCGGACACGTGACCAACGGCGTTCATATGCCGACGTGGGACTCCGCAGCGGCCGATGAAATCTGGACAGATGCATGCGGAAAGGACCGTTGGCTGGGCACCACCGAGGCTTTGGAACAGCACATTCGCGGTGTGTCGGACTCGCGACTGTGGCAACTGCGCACCACCGCCCGCAAGTCTCTCGTCGAATTCGCCCGCACCCGATTGTCCCGACAACTGGAAGCGTCAGGTGCGGCCCCCGAGGCGGTCGATGCGGCCAGGCGCGTGTTCGATCCCGACACGCTTACGCTTGGCTTCGCGCGGCGTTTTGCAACCTATAAAAGACCGAACCTGCTGTTGCATGATCCCGAACGGCTGCTGCGCCTGTTGAACGATCGCGAGCGGCCGATGCAACTCATCCTTGCCGGCAAGGCGCATCCGGCAGATGCGGCTGGCCAGGCTCTGATACGGGAGTGGATGCATTTCATCGAACGGCCGGACGCGCGCCACCACGTGGTTTTCCTCAGTGACTACGACATGCTCCTGACTGGGCCTCTGGTGCAAGGCGTGGATGTGTGGCTCAACACGCCGCGACGGCCGTGGGAGGCAAGCGGAACGAGCGGCATGAAGGTGCTCGTCAACGGCGGCATCAATCTGTCGGAGCTGGATGGGTGGTGGGCGGAAGCCTACGCGCCCGAAGTCGGATGGGCGCTGGGTGACGGCAAGGAGCATGGGGACGATCCGGCGTGGGACGCTATCGAAGCCGATGCGCTCTACGAACTTCTCGAGCGCGAGGTGATCGCGCAATTCCATAGCCGCGACGAGCACGGCATACCCACGGCGTGGGTAGCGCGGATGCGCGAAAGCATGGCGCGATTGACGCCGCAGTTTTCCGCGAATCGTACAGTGCGCGAATACGCCGAGCGACACTACCTGCCTGCTGCCGCAGCTTACCGCGAACGTGCCGCCGGGCAGGGCGCCTTGGGCGCGCACATGGCGAGCTGGCGCCGCACTCTCGACGAAGCCTGGCCCGCGCTGCGTTTCGGCGAAATGAAGGTCGAGAGCGATAGCGAAAGGCACGTATTCGAAGTGCAGGTCTATCTTGGCGAGCTCGACCCGGATGCGGTAGGCATGGAGTTGTATGCAGAAGGCGTCGACGGTACTGGGCCGGCCGCGGTGACGATGATGCGCTTGCGGCAAGAGCAAGACGCAGCCAAGTGGTACGTTTACTCCACGCAGGTGTCTGCAACACGGCCGGCTGGAGACTACACCGCGCGGCTGATACCGCGTTGCCCGGGAGTTGCCGTGCCGCTGGAGGCCGCTCGCATCCTGTGGCAGCGTTGATTGCGTGCATGCGCAGAGCGTGAAGACACCTCCGCGTCCGCTACATGAATATCTCGCTCGGGTTTGCGAGCATACCGCGGTGCGCAGAGGCGTTCCTTTGCCCCTGGGCACGCATCAATCCGAAGGCGGGGTGAACTTCGCTATCTTCGGTCGCCACGCAAGCCGCGTGCGGTTGGAGCTCTACGATCGGCCCGAAGATGCTACCCCGGCGAGGGCGATCGATCTCGATCCCTCGCGAAACCGCACAGGCGATGTGTGGCATGTATGGATCGCGGGTATACGTGCCGGTCAACTCTACGGCTATCGGGTGGACGGCCCGTACGAACCTCGAGCCGGCCTTCGCTTCAACTTCAACAAGCTGCTGCTGGATCCCTTCGCTACCGCTGTGTCGAGGGTTCCGAACTGGGATTTCGATGCGGCGCGCGGATATGACGCGTCCGCACCGCAGACAGACCTCGTCCTATCGCCGGTGGATAACGCCGGGGCCACGCCGAAATGCGTGTTCACGCATGATGACTTCGACTGGGGTGACGACCGGCCGCTGCGGCATGCCTGGCCGGCGACCGTGATTTATGAAACGCACGTTCGCGGCTTCACCATTCACGCGAGCTCAGGCGTGAAGCACCCGGGAACGTACCGCGGCGCGATCGAAAAGATTCCATATCTGAAGGCGCTCGGCGTGACCGCAGTGGAGTTGATGCCGGTGCATGAGTTCAACGAGCAGCACGTGATCGGCATCGATCCGCAAACACGCAAGCCGCTTCGAAAGTATTGGGGTTACGATCCCGTGGCCTTCTTTGCGCCCAAAGCGTCCTACGGCAGTTCGGGCGATCTCGGGCAGCAGAAGCTCGAGTTCAAGGAAATGGTCATGGCTTTTCACCGCGCGGGCATCGAAGTGATCCTGGACGTCGTGTTGAACCATACGGCCGAAGGAAACGAGCTCGGCCCTACGCTGTGTTTTCGCGGGATCGATAACGCGACCTTCTATACGCTGGCGGCCGACAAGCGCTATTACAAGGATTATTCAGGCACCGGCAATACGATCAACGCCAACCATCCGGTGGTGCGGGAATACATCCTGGCCGCGTTGCGCTACTGGGTCGTGGAAATGCACGTGGATGGCTTCAGGTTCGATCTGGCGTCGATACTCGGTCGCGACGGTAACGGCAATCTGCTCTCCAATCCGCCGCTCATCGAGCGGATCGCCGAGGATTCCATTCTGAGAGGAACCAAGCTCATCGCAGAAGCGTGGGATGCTGCAGGCGCCTATCAGGTGGGCAGTTTTTTCCAGTGCAATTGGGTGGAGTGGAACGGCCGCTACCGTGACGATGTCCGCCGCTTCTGGCGCGGCGACGATGGGATGCTCGGCGCGTTCGCAAGCCGTATCTCCGGAAGTGCCGATATCTTCGCCGGTTCGGGAAAAGGTCCGGAACGAAGCATCAACTTTGTGACCTGTCACGACGGATTTACGCTCAATGACGTCGTCAGTTATCGCCATAAGCACAATGCAGCGAACGGCGAAGAGAACCGCGACGGGACCAACGAGAATTTCAGCGAAAATTACGGCATCGAGGGCTGGACGGACGATGCCGGCATCGAGTCGGTACGCAAGCGTCAGATCAGGAATTTCCTGCTGACCTTACTGATCTCACGCGGCGTACCGATGTTGCTGGGGGGCGACGAATTCCGCCGCACGCAACACGGAAACAACAACGCCTACTGCCAGGACAACGAAACGAGCTGGTATGACTGGAACTGCATCGAACGTCATCAGGACATTTACCGTTTCACTCGGGGAATGATCGCGTTTCGCCGCGCGCATCCCGTTCTCCGCGAGGAACGTTTCTACACCGACGCCGATATCCGCTGGTTCGATCCGGACCTGGGATCACCCGACTGGGCTGATCCGAGAGAAAAGCGGCTGGCTTGTCTGATCCACGAAGGCGAGGGCGGAGCACTTTATCTCATGTTCAACGCCAGCGCTGACGCAGCCGCGTTCCGGGTGCCGCCTGCGTCGAATGGTACTCACTGGTACTTGGCAGTCGAGACGGGCCGCGAGTCACCACGCGACTTGTTCGACCCGGGCGAGGAGCCGCTCTTCGACTCTGCGCACGCTTACCCGGTAGCGCCGCACTCCGGCATCATCCTGGTGCGGCGCTGAGGATCCTTTCTTCCGCAAGGATAAACACGCTGCGGTATTCGCGGCCGAGATCACGCAACACCGTACGCAAGCGGAACGGCGGCCTCCGGCGCAAGCACGCGAAAGGTGAAGCTCTCCTGCAAATAGAGCTGGACCGACGTCGCGTCGTGCTGGAGATAGCCGATCGAGAAGTCCTGCCCGACGACGAGCTCCGCGTCGCCGCCGCGAAGGCTCAACACCACGGCGCCATCCACCGCCGGGGCCCACACGATCGGACCGTCCAGCAAACGCCGCACGTGTTCGATGACCGGGAAACCGCCCACCGTGCTGGTGGTAAGACCGGCATAGCACCTCGGCCCCAGCGCGATGCCGTACGGACCCTCGACACCCGCGCTGCGAAGCTTGTTCGTGGCTTGCGCAACAATGCCGGGATAGACGGCGTAGTCGTCGTCGATCCTGCACTTGCTTGCGGCACCAGCCTCGACCAGCCCGCGCATCCCGGCTTCGGGATAACCGTGAAATACCGCGCGATCCTCGGCGTGCGCTGCCGCGCGCGCTGCCTTGCGCAGGGGATCCAGGTCGGGGTCCTTGGCGCCGCGGCCGACAGCCTCGAGTTCCTCGCGCGACAGCTCGAAGGAATGGCGCAGCTCCACCAGCGGCTGCACCTTGCGAAGCCGCATCTGCACGCCGTCGTCGAGCGTGGACGCAAGTGCCTGCGTCCGGCCGACCCCCACCGCCGACGCGTCCCAGCCAAGCGGCCCCGTGAAATCGACGAGCTTGCGCGCGGCCAACGTGGTCTTCAGCGTGCGCTTCGCCTCGGCGTCGATCTCCGCCCATGCGGCGGCCGATATCGGTGCCAGTTCGCGGTAAAGATCGTTCATCGCCCGGTCTCCCCGCGCAAACTGCCGATGCCAAGCGAACCGTCACCGGGGTGATGGCCATCCGCCGCCTCGGCGGCCTCGACTTCATGTTCCTTCCCGACCACCGGCGTCGCGATGAAGAGATAGTTGCGCAATTGCTCGTCCAGTGTCGGATCGTTGCGGCGCAGCCACTCGAGCACCATCGCTGCGTGCTCCTTTTCCTCGTCGCGGTTGTGCGCAAGTATCGCGGCGAGCGCGTCGTCGCGGGTGGCATCGATGCGCTGATCGTACCAGTCGATTGCCTCGAGTTCCTCCATCAAGGACACGATCGCGCGGTGGCGATCGCGCGTTTGCGGCTTGAGCAGATCGACGCTTTCGTGAAATTCGGCACTTGATGCTGCCATTTGCGATTCCCTTTCTGGAATACGCGGTTGAGGCCCCGCGCTACATCCCTGGACTGCTGCCGACGATGCGATTTTACTCAGTGTATGCTTAATGGATCGGCCGGATCCGACCACGCGCGCGCTGCTGGACCCTGAGAAGTTGGGTTAATCGCGCGGCGTGACCTCGGAAGTTGTTACAGCATGACGAGGACGCGCCTGCATACGTTCTCGACGGTCAATCCATACTCGCGCAGCAGGACATCGCCGGGCGCCGAGGCGCAGCTCCCAACTCGGCATGGAAACCACGCGCGCGTGGACTTTCTGCGCCAGCAGTTGCCGGGCAGCCGCAACGATCAGACCGACCTCCGAGCCCGTCGCGATCAGGATCAGGTCCGGCTTCGCTTTCGGCGCGTCGGTCATACGTAGGCGCCGCGCCGCAGGCCATCGGCTCCTGCAAACCGGGTGCGATCGATGGTAGGCACGTGCTGCCGTGTCAATACCGACCGGCCGGTCTCGCGTTTCCAGTGCGACCCGCCAGGCGATGGCCGTCTCGTTGGCGTCACAGGGTCGGATGACGGATCGTGGCGAAGTCATTACCGTTCTGAGGCAGGGGACCGAGCGGGCACGGGAGAAGGCGTCCACCACGCTCACAGCGGTGAAGCGCGCCCTTGGCCTCGCCTACTTTGCATAGACCGTCGAAACGGGGGGATAAACCCCGCTGATTCGAGTGGCGCAAGCCGACGCAGCAATCGGCGCGGAACCCCTCGCATCGTCGCGATCCCTCGAGGAGTCAAATCATGACCGCGCAACAAGCGCCTGGATCCTCGTTTGCAGCACGGGCACGAGCTGCTGCGTAAACCAGGGATGGCTCTTGAACCACGGTTGATTGCGCGGCGAAGGGTGGGGCAACGGAATGTAAATCGCGCTCGCATGCGCGACAGGCGCGCACTGCTGCCAGCAGAGTATCGAGCGAGCGATAGTTTTTTCCCCGTAATGGGCTTCGGTAGATCGGACTCATCGCGTTACCTTCCTGGAGACACCGCCGTGACACTCTGAACTCGGGTTATGCACCAATCAAGCCAACCCTACGCAAACCATCGAGCATTCCCCATAGCCATGGGGTGCCGCTGGCCATTATCGTGAGCGAGGACCGGTTGTTCCAGCCTCAGGTTGGGATCGTACCGTCACATGTCGGTCGCCCGTCACTTTACTTGAGCGGAATTCCACACGGATGCGGAGCTGCAACGAAGGGCTGGTGCAGCGGGTGGGTCAAGAAGACCTGACCACAGCGGCGAAAATTTGCGATGTTTACCAGAATTTGCGAGACGCGAAAACATGAGCGGACGACTTGAGCAGTTTTCGGCGTTGCTGTTGCTGGCGGCGTGCGTCACGGGCGCAAGCGCTGACGGCAAAGCCGAGTATGACCGTCGTTCGACGGAACGCTATATGAACCTGTTCCAGTCTCTCGACCGCAACAATGACCAAGCGGTCACCAAACTGGAATCACACGGCGATCTTGACTTCGGCCCGCGCTTTGACGATATCGATATCAACCGCGACGGTATCGTGACGCGTGCCGAGCTGCAGCGCTATGTCGAACGGGAGTACGCTGCTCCCGCCATCAGTGCCGAGCCCGTGGCGGCGCGGTGAGCCGCGGCGCGACTGTTTGCGGCTGCCACCCGAATCAGGAAGCCTGCGGTGAGGGCGAACCCGAAAACACGTCGCGCAACGTCTCCGGAAGCTGGCCCTGCACGTCTTTCACCTGACCAGCGCCGATGCTTTGCGCGACGGTTGCCCCGACGGCGGCGAGAATTTCCGCTGCAGGCGGCCGCAGGTCGCTTCGGCACGCGCGATGCTTCGCTTTCTGGTCGGCGACCTGGCCGTGGCCGCCGGACCGCCGTCGCCGATCTGGGCCTGAACGATTTGCCGTCGACGACGGGAATGTGCTCGAGCCCGCGCTTGTTCATCACCGCCAACACGTTTTCCAACGGGTGACCAGCGACTTGATCGGTAACTATCGTGTCCAAGCATCGAATGGCGCGATCACCCAGATGATGGCCCAGTTTCTCGGATCGCAACCGCCGGGCCGACATTGAACGCGCATATCGTGCACGGTCCGGCCGTGAGAAGGCTACTCGAGATGGAACGCGAGTTGGATGCCGACATCGTGGTGGTTTCGCGGGAAGAAAAGACGGCTACCGCGGACTGGCTCTTCCCCAGCGTGACGGAGCGATTGCTCCAATACGCCAAGGCAGACGTTCTGGTTGTTCACGAGCAACCGTCGCACGGATACAGCCGGGCTTCCGCCGCATGAATATCGGAAGCGAACTCATGAAGAGGACGCGGCGCGTACGCAATGGGCGCCTGGACAACCGAATCCGATCAAGGCTGCGGCGATGCGATACCTTGCGCTAGCGAGCGACTACGACAACACCCTGGCAGCGAATGGGCGGGTCGCCGACGCGACCCGTGCCGCGCTCGGCAGGCTGCGCGCATCCGGCCGGCGCGCGATACTCGTCACCGGACGCAGGCTGGACGATCTGTTGCGCGTTTGCGATTGCATCGATTTCTTCGACTATGTCGTTGCCGAGAACGGTGCTCTCGTTTACGACCCGCGAAGCCGCAACATCACACTGCTCGCCGATCCGCCGCCCGAGCAGTTCATCGCGGCGCTGCGCCGGCGTGGCGTTCAACCCCTCGAGGTAGGCAAAGTCATCGTCGCGACGCATGCGCCGCTGGAAACGCTGGTAATCGAAACAATCCGCGAGCTCGGTCTCGAGTTGCACGTGATCTTCAATCGCGAAGCCGTGATGGTGCTTCCCGCCGGCATCAACAAAGCGTCCGGAACGAAGCTCGCATTGCGCAACCTTGGCATGTCGCCTCACGAACTGGTCGCGATAGGCGACGCAGAGAACGATCATTCCTTCATGCGCCTCGCCGAATGCCCGGTAGCGGTTGCGAACGCGGTCGATTCGATCAAAGCCATGGCGGCATTCGTGACAGCGGGAGCGGCTGGTGACGGCGTGGTCGAGCTCATCGACCAGCTGATCGCGAACGATCTCGCTCCTGTCGATGCGCGGCTCACGCGCCGCCATGTCGCGCTGGGCACGCGGTTGGACGGTACGATGGTATGGCTGCCGCCGTATGGCAACAATCTGTTGATAGCGGGCCCTTCCGGCAGCGGCAAGTCGACTCTGGCGACCGCCCTTCTCGAGCGCTTCGCCGAGCACCTCTACCAAGTATGCGTGATCGATCCGGAAGGCGACTATGTAAGCCTGCAGATGCTGGTCACGATCGGCGACCAGCAGCGCGCGCCCGGCATCGCGGAGATCATGGCCGTCTTGCGCGACCCCGACGTGCACGCGAATGCGAACCTGCTCGGTGTTCCGCTCGCGGATCGTCCAGCCTATTTCGCGGAGCTCCTGCCGCACCTGCGGGCGATGCGAATGCGAACCGGCAGGCCGCACTGGCTGCTGATCGACGAGGCGCACCACCTGCTGCCAAAGGCCTGGGGCCACGTGCCGGGACGCTTCAATGAAAGCATATTGGTGACCGTGCATCCCGAGCGCCTCGCTCCGTCAATCCTCGCGTGGGTCGACGTCGTGATTGCAGTGGGGGCATCGCCCGACAAAACGTTGCGCGAGTTCGCGGCCGCGAGCAACCGCCCCCCGGACGAGGTGCACGCTTCACGCGCCGAAGAGGATCAGGTCGCCTGCTGGTTCGTGCGCTCCGGCGAGGGCCCCTTTCGGATGTCAGACCATACCAGGGAAGGCGGAGCGCATTCGCCACCATCGGAAGTACGCCGAGGGTGACGTACGCTATAAAAGCTTCTATTTCCGCGGTCCCACGGGCAAGCACAACCTGAAAGCGCAGAACCTGGGCGTGTTCTGCCAGATCGCCGAAGGCATCGGCGAGGAAACGTGGATGTTCCACCTGCGCCGCAACGACTACTCGCGCTGGATGCGTGACGTCATCAAGAATCGGGAACTCGCAGCGGCAGTCGAGGACATCGAGCGACGCGTCGATCTGGACCCGGCGCAGACCCGGGCACTGGTCCGCGCAGCGATCGAGATTCGTTACACGCTTCCGGAGTGACGATCGCCAGCAACAAGTCCATGAGAGTCCGAGCAGCGACACGATGGGATCGGGATCGCATGGACGACATCGCGGCGCGTGGGAATTCCGACGGCAGCCGCGATCACGATGCCCACCTCGCCAGCTATTGCAGCATGGCGAGAGCCCGCCTGCATACGTTCTCGACGGTCAATCCATACTCGCGCAGCAGGACATCGCCGGGCGCCGAAGCGCCAAAACGATCGACGCCCAGCACGTCGCCACGATTCCCGACGTAGCGATGCCAGCCCTGCGACGCACCCGCCTCGACCGCAAGCCGTGCACTGATCGGCGGCGACAGGACCGCGTCGCGATACTCCCTGGGCTCGGCGTCGAACAGCTCCCAACTCGGCATCGAAACGACGCGCACCTGGACTTTTTGCGCCCGCAACTTCTCCGCAGCCGCAACGATCAGGCCGACCTCGGAGCCCGTCGCGATCAGGATCAGATCCGGTTTCGCGTTCGGCGCATCGGCCAATACGTAGGCGCCGCGCCGCAGGCCATCGGCGCCGGCAAACTGCGCGCGATCGAGCGTAGGCACGTGCTGCCGCGTCAATACCAACGCGACCGGCCGGTCTCGCGTTTCCAGTGCGACGCGCCAGGCGACGGCCGTCTCGTTGGCGTCGCAGGGCCGGATGACGACGAGGCGCGGGACCGAACGCAAGCCGGCGAGCTGTTCGACCGGTTGATGCGTGGATCCGTCCTCGCCCAATGCAATGCTGTCGTGGGTGAACACGTAGATCACGTGCAGTCCCATCAGCGCGGCGAGGCGGATCGGCGGCCGCATGTAATCGGAGAAAATCAGAAATGTCGCGCCGAACGGCACCGTTCCGCCATGCGCGGCGAGACCGTTCAGAATCGCGCCCATCGCATGCTCGCGCACGCCGAAGTGCAGATTGCGGCCCGCAAAGCTCCAGCCTCCGCCCTGCGAGCCTTGGCGATCGCGGGCACTCGCGCCGGCCGGCTCGAAGTCGCCGAGTCCTGCGAGCGCAGTGAAGGTCGACGGATCGAGATCTGCGGAACCGCCCATCAACGCCGGTACGCGCGGCGCGATGGCGTTCATCACCTTCCCCGATGCGACGCGTGTGGCGATGCCTTTGGCGTCCGGCGGAAAACCGGGAATGTCCGCATCCCAGTTCGCCGGCAAATCGCCGCGAAGCACCTGTTCCAGTTCGCGGGCGAGATCGGGAAACGCCTGCGCGTAGGCGGCAAACTGGCTGTTCCAGGTGGTTTCCGCTTGTTCGCCTCGTTCGATCGCCTGGCGAAAGTGCGCAAGCGCCGGCTCGGGGATGAAAAACGGCGGTTCCTCCGGCCAGCGCAGATTCCGCTTGGTCGAGCGCACTTCGTCTACGCCCAGCGGCGAACCATGCGCCTCGAACGTGTCCTGCTTGTCAGGTGAGCCATAACCGAGATGCGTGCGCACGAGAATCAGCGACGGACGCATCGTTTCGGCGCGAGCGGCGCGCAGCGCCTCGTCGATTGCAACCAGGTCGTTGCCGTCGCCGACCGATCGGGTGTGCCAGCCGTAAGCTTCGAATCGTCGAGCGCGATCCTCGCTGAAGGTGATGTCGGTGCCAGCCGATAGCGTGACCTGGTTGTCATCGTACAGGTAGATCAATTTGCCGAGCTTTAGATGGCCGGCCAGCGACGCGGCCTCCGACGCGACCCCCTCCATGAGATCGCCGTCACTGACGATCGCGTACGTGAAATGATCGATGATGTCGAAGCCGGCGCGGTTGTAACAGGCAGCCAGGTGCGCCTCCGCGATCGCCATGCCCACGCCGTTGCCGAATCCCTGCCCCAGAGGCCCGGTCGTGACTTCGACGCCGGGCGTAAGACCGCGCTCCGGGTGCCCGGGCGTGATGCTGCCCCATTGGCGGAACTGCCGGATCTGCTCGAGCGAAACGTCGTAACCGGTCACATGGAGCAGGCTGTAGAGCAGCATCGATCCGTGTCCTGCCGAGAGGACAAAGCGATCGCGGTCGACCCAGCCGGGGTTGGCGGGATTGTGCTTGAGGAAATGCGTCCACAAGACGTACGCCATCGGCGCGGCGCCCATCGGCAGGCCGGGGTGGCCGCTGTTGGCCTTCTGCACCGCGTCGATCGAAAGGAAGCGTAGCGTATTGATGCACAACTCATCCAGATCTGGGGTCGAATCCATGGAGCACCTCCGTCCAATTACGTGGTCAAAGACTGCGGGCCCATTGCGCAGGTGCAATGGTAGCCCCCGCATGCCCGTTATCCGTCCGTGTGCTGGCGCCATTGCGGAATCAAAGCCTCCCCACGACAATCATCTGGTATTCCCGACAGCATTTCGTATGGGTACCGACTATTGCTTACAACACTGATTTGCGCGCGGAGCACTCTGTCGACGCTGAAGTCAGTGTAGGCCGAAGTAAAACAGGACAAAACAGGTGACCCCCGCTCATTCACGCGAACGCCCCGCCTCCCAGAGCGGTTCCGGCAACGAGGCAGCGGAGGCGCGCGTGATCGTCACGACCGACACCGCGATACCGGCCGTTCAACTGCTGTCGAACGGCCGGTATCACGTGATGGTGACGAGCGCGGGCGGTGGCTACAGCCGGTGGCGAGACCTCGCACTCACGCGCTGGCGCGAAGACGCAACCTGCGACAACTGGGGCTCCTTCTGCTATGTCCGTGACCTCGCAAGCGGGAATCTCTGGTCAACCGCATACCAGCCGACGCTCGAGCGAGCGGACACTTCGGAAACGATTTTCTCGAACGGGCGCGCGGTGTTCCACCGTCGTGATCACGGGATCGACTCGCGCACCGAGATCGCCGTTGCGCCGGAGGATGACTTCGAGGTGCGCCGAGTTGCCGTCACCAACGCTTCCGGTGAGCGTCGGACGCTCGATGTCACGAGTTACGCCGAGATCGTGCTTGCGCCGCCCGCCGCAGACGCGGCGCATCCGGCCTTCGCGAAGCTCTTTGTCGAAACCGAGATCCTGCGCGACCACCAGGCGATCCTGTGCAAGCGCCGGCCGCGCACTCACGACGAACTCACGCCGTGGATGTTTCACCTGCTATCCGCGCAGTCGGATGGCGCGATGGACGTCTCGTACCAGACCGATCGCATGGGCTTTATCGGTCGTGGCCGGACACTCGTTGATCCGTGGGCGATGCAAACCGATGCGCCGTTGTCCGGGAGCGCAGGTCCCGTGCTCGATCCGGTGGCCGCAATCCGATGCCGCCTGTCGCTTGCGCCGGGCGAAACGGCAACGGTCGATCTGATCACCGGCATCGCGGAGACACGCGAAGCTTGTCTCGCGTTGGCCGGCCAATGCCGGGAGCAGGCGTTCGTCGATCGTACGCTTGATGCAGCAACGGTGCATGCGCAGGCGATGCTCCGCGCGATCGGCGCGAACGAGGCGGACGCGCAATGCTTCCCGCGGCTTGCGGGTTCCGTCGTCTACGCGAACGCGCGGCTACGCGCGGACCCTGTCATTCTCGGCCGGAATCTCGAGGGCCAGGCCGGTCTGTGGGGCTACCGCATCTCCGGCGATCTGCCGATCGTTCTGCTACGGATCGAGGACGCCGCGAATATCGCGTTGGTTCGCCATCTGCTCCAAGCGCACGCGTACTGGCGGCTGCATGGACTGGCGGTGGATCTCGTGATCCTCGACGAGAGCCGCGACGCCGGCGATTCGCCGTTGCACGAATCAATCGACAAGCTGATCGGCGCAACCGGCGATGCCGATGGCGTCGACCGGCCCGGCGAGATCTTCGTGCTCGCCGCCGGCCCCATGCATGACGCCGACCGGATACTGCTGCAGGCGGTGGCTCGCGTCGTCCTGAACGCCGCCGACGGAACGCTCGAGGAGCAACTGAATCGACACTGCGCGGCGCCGTCGCCGAGCACCTCGGCGCTACGTGCGCCCACCGAACACGACCAACCGGCGCCAGCGGTCGAATTGCCGCACCGTGAACTCATCTTCCCCAATGGAACCGGCGGGTTCACGCCGAATGGACGCGAATACGTCATCACCGTCACCTCTGGACGGATGACCCCCGCACCCTGGGTGAATGTCATCGCGAACGCGCAGTTCGGAACGCTGATCTCCGAGAGCGGCAGCGCTGCCACCTGGAGCGAAAACGCCCACGAGTTCCGCCTCACGCCGTGGTCGAACGACCCGATCTGCGATCCGAACACCGAGGCGTTCTATCTGCGTGACGAGGAGGACGGCCATGTCTGGTCGCCTACGCTGCTGCCGAGCGGCGGCGCAGCGCCGTACGTGACCCGCCACGGCTTCGGCTACAGCGTGTTCGAACACGTCGAAAGCGGCATCGAGTCCGAACTGTGCGTCTATGTCGCGATCGACGCACCGGTCAAGTTCGCGGTCCTCGAGCTTTCCAATCGTTCGGGCCGCGCACGCCGGCTCTCGGTCACCGGTTACGTCGAATGGGTGCTCGGCAATCTCCGCACCAAAACCGCAATGCATGTGACAACCGAAATCGACGCGGACACCGGCGCGCTGTTCGCGCGCAATGCGTACAATCTTGCGTTCCCCGGGCGCGTCGCCTTCGTCGACGTCGACGACGCCACGCGGACCGTTTGCGGCGACCGCGCAGAATTCATCGGTCGCAACGGCACATTGCGCAATCCGGCCGCGATGTGCGAGCAGCACCTTTCCGGTACCGTGGGCCTCGCACTCGATCCGTGTGCGGCGCTCCGCGTCGGCGTTGATTTGGCCGCCGATCAGGTGCGCACGATCGTATTCCTGCTCGGCGCTGCGGCCAGCGACGAAGCGGCGCGCGATCTCGTTCGGCGCTGTCGCGGAATCACCGGCGCGCGGGACGCACTCGCCGCAGTCAATGACTACTGGACGCACACGCTCGGTGCCGTGCAGGTCGAAACGCCGGACAAGGCGCTCGACGTGCTGGCGAATGGATGGCTGATCTACCAGGTGCTGTCGTGCCGCTTGTGGGCGCGCAACGCGTTCTATCAGTCCGGAGGTGCATTCGGCTTCCGCGATCAGTTGCAGGACGCGATGGCGCTCGTTCACGCCGAGCCGCATCTGCTGCGCGAGCACCTGCTGCGCTGCGCGTCGCGGCAATTTCGCGAGGGCGACGTCCAGCACTGGTGGCATCCGCCACAGGGGCGTGGCGTGCGCACCCGTTGCTCGGATGATTTTCTGTGGCTGCCGTTCGCGGTGTGCCGCTATGTGCGCACGACCGGCGACAGCGGATGTGCTCGACGAGTCCGTGTCCTTCCTCGGCGGCCGATCGCTTGCCGACGACGAGGAGTCGTACTACGACCTGCCCACGTCGCTCGGAAGAAGACGCGAGCCTCTATGATCACTGCGTGCGTGCGATCGAGCACGGATTGCGCTTCGGTGCGCAATGGCGTGCCGCTGATGGGATCAGGCGACTGGAACGACGGCATGAATCTGGTCGGTGCCGGCGGCAAGGGAGAAAGCGTCTGGCTCGGCTTCTTTCTCTACGCGGTGCTGACGCAGTTCAGCGAACTTGCGCGCCTGCGCAACGACCTCGATTTCGCTGCACGGTGCGCGAGCGAAGCCACGCGGCTGCGCGCCAGCATCGAGCAGAGCGGCTGGGACGGCGCCTGGTATCGCCGCGGCTGGTTCGATGATGGCTCTCCGCTCGGCACGTCGGCAAACGCCGAGTGCCGGATCGATTCGATTGCGCAAAGCTGGGCTGTGCTTTCCGGTGCGGGCGATCCGCGGCGCATGCGCACGGCGATGGATGCGGTGGATCGGCAACTCGTCCGGCGGGATGCAGCGCTGGTTCAGTTGCTGGATCCTCCGTTCAACCAATCGAATCCCAATCCCGGCTACATACAGGGCTACCTGCGAGGCGTGCGGGAGAATGGCGGGCAGTACACGCACGCCGCGGTCTGGGCGGCGATGGCGTTCGTGGCGATCGGTGACCGCGAGCGTGCGTGGGAAATCGCGACGATGATCAATCCGATCAATCATGCCAGGACGCCGGATTCGAGCGCGATGTACACGACGGAGCCGTACGTGATCGCCGCCGACGTCTATGCGCTTGCGCCGCACACCGGCCGCGGAGGCTGGACGTGGTACACGGGCTCCGCCGGTTGGATGTACCGGCTGCTCGTGGAATCCCTGCTGGGTTTGCGACTCGAAGGAGACAAGCTGCGGATTGCGCCATGCCTGCCGCGTCGCCTGGACGACGTTCAAGCTGCAGTACCGGTATCGAGAGACGGTCTATCACATCACGGTCACGCAAACGATCGATGGAGGCAGCGGGCAGCAGGTGAGCGTGGACGGTGTCGATGCGCGCGACCCACTGGTGCACGCTCGTCGACGATCGCCAGGACCACCGCGTGGCGGTCACGATGCATCGTTCGCGCGATACAAACATCGGAGATGCCTGATGCAGATCGGCATGATCGGACTGGGACGGATGGGGTCGGCGATGGTGCGGCGGCTCGTCACCGGGGGCCATGCGTGCGTCGTGCACGACGTTCACGCGAGCGCCATCGACGAGGCGCTGCAGCCGGGCGTCACCGGTGCGGCGACATTGGCAGGCTTGGTCGCGCAGCTCGCCAAGCCACGCGTCGTCTGGTTGATGGTGCCCGCTGCGGTCGTCGACGAGGAGCTCTCGCTGCTGACCCCGCTGCTCGAAACCGGCGACATCGTCATCGACGGCGGCAACTCGTATTACCGCGACGATCTGCGCCGTGCGGCCGCATTGAAATCGCGAGGCATCCATTACGTCGATGTCGGGACGAGTGGCGGCATCGCGGGCCTTGCGCGCGGCTATTGCCTGATGATCGGAGGCGAAGCCGCCATCGTCGCGCGGCTCGATCCGCTTTTCGTGACACTTGCTCCCGGCGGCGAAGCGGCGCCGCGCACGCCGGACCACGCGACAAGTGGAACCGCCGAGCACGGGCTACCTGCATTGCGGGCCGCACGGCGCGGGTCACTTCGTCAAGATGGTCCACAACGGAATCGAGTACGGGTTGATGGCCGCGTACGCCGAGGGACTCAACATCCTGCGCAATGCCAATGCGGGCACGCGGCCGCGCGCGAGCGACGCGGAAACGACGCCGTTGCGCAATCCCGAGTACTACCAGTATCGAGCTCGACCTGCCGCAGATCGTCGAAGTGTGGCGGCACGGCAGTGTCATCAGCTCGTGGCTGCTGGACCTCACCGCGGGCGCACTCGCGAATGACGGCGCGCTGGCGAACTACGCGGGGCGCGTGTCCGATTCGGGTGAAGGCCGATGGACGATCGCCGCGGCGATCGACGAGGGTGTGCCGGCCCCGGTCTTGAGCGCTGCGCTCTATCAGCGCTTCAGTTCGCGCGGCGATGCCGAGTTTGCCGATCGGGTGTTGTCGGCGATGCGGCACGCGTTCGGTGGGCACCTGGAAAAGCGGTGTACATGCCGCAATGAATCCTGTGACGACGGCGGTACCGTGCTCGGACGCGCTGGTGTTTTTCGGCGCCACGGGTGACCTTGCGCGGAAGCAGATTTTCCCGGCGCTGCAGTCGATGATCCGGCACGAAGCGCTCGACCTGCCGATCATCGGGTTGCGCGATCGGCGCGGAACGTCGATGAGCTTCGCGCACGTGCGCGGGAAAGCCTCGAAGAGCACGGCGGCGTCGATGCGGCGGCGTTCGCGAAGCTCTCCGCTCGACTCCAGTACATCGGCGGGGATTATGGCGACGCCTCGACATACGAACGGTTGCGCCAGGCGCTCGGTAGCGCCACGCGGCCGCTGCATTACCTCGCGATTCCGCCGAGCCATGTTTACCACGGTCGTCGAGGGATTGGCCCGGTCGGGGTGTGCGAAGGATGCGCGCGTCATCGTCGAAAAGCCGTTCGGCCGCGATCTCGCATCCGCGCAGGACCTCAATCGCCGGCTGCAACAGGTCTTTCCCGAGTGCGCCATCTTCCGCATCGACCACTACCTCGCGAAGGAAGCGGTCGAGAACCTGCTCTATTTCCGGTTCGCCAATGCATTCCTCGAACCGATCTGGAATCGCAATTACGTCGCCAGCGTGCAGATCACGATGGCGGAGCGCTTCGGTGTGCAGGGCCGCGGGACGCTTCTACGACGAAGTGGGCGCCATTCGCGACGTCGTGCAGAACCACATGTTGCAAGTGACGGCATTGCTGGCGATGGATGCACCGGTCGGGTGCAGTTCCGACGCCGTGCAGAATGAAAAGCTGCGCGCGTTTCGTGCAATGCGCCCGCTGCAACGGAGCGAGGTCGTGCGCGGACAGTTCGCCGGCTACCGCGACGAGCCGGGTGTGGCGCCCGATTCGCAGGTCGAAACCTTTGCGCGCATTGCGCCTTCATATCGATACGTGGCGCTGGGCGGGTGTGCCGTTCTACATCCGCGCGGGCAAGCGACTGCCGGAAACGACCACCGAAATTATCGTGACGCTCAAACGACCGCCGCAAGCGGTCTTTGCCGACGCCGCGGCAGAGCTCCCCGAATTATTTTCGCTTCCGTTTGAGTCCCGATGTGTCCATCTCGGTGGGGGCACGCGTCAAGATGCCCGGTGCGGTGATGGTCGGGCAGCAGACCGAGCTCATCGTGCATCGCGATCCGTGCGAGGACATGATGCCCTATGAGCGGTTGCTTCGGCGACGCGATCCGTGGCGATGCGTCGCTGTTCACGACTGCCGCATCCGTGGAGGCGGCCTGGCGCGTCGTCGATCCGATTTTGGGCGACGTCACGCCGGTCGAGCGATACGCATCGAATAGCTGGGGACCCGCGGATGCCGCACGGATGATGGCCGGGGATGGCGGCTGGCACGACCCAGCACCGGATCGAGGGGCGGCGTGAGCGTGCCGATCGACATCGTATTCCTCGTCGACTGCGACAACACGCTGCTCGACAACGACCGGGTGGAGAGCGATCTCCGCGATCATCTTGCGCAGGAGTTCGGCGCTGACAGCCGGGATCGGTACTGGGCGATTTTCGAGGCGCTGCGCTCCGAACTGGGCTATGCGGACTATCTTGGCGCCTTGCAACGCTATCGGCTCGGCGACATGAACGATCCGCGGTTGCTGCTGATGTCCTCGTACCTGGTGGACTACCCGTTCGCGGACCGGTTGTACGCAGGCTCGCTCGCCGCGATCGCGCATCTTCGCCGCCTGGGGCCCGACGGTCATCCTCTCGGACGGCGACGTCGTCTTCCAGCCGCGCAAGATCCAGCGGTCCGGGCTGTGGGAAGCGGTCGACGGCCAGCGTGCTGATCTACATCCACAAGGAACAGATGCTCGACGACGTCGCGCAGCGCTATCCCGGCGCGCCACTACGTCATGGTCGACGACAAGCTGCGCATCCTGGCGGCGATGAAGGACAGCGTGGGGCGATCGCCTGACGACGGTCTTTGCGCGCCAGGGTCATTACGCGTTCGATCCCGCCAACATCGCCGCTTATCCACCGGCCGCATTGTCGGTCGATCGCATTGGCGATCTGGTCGACCATGAATTCACTGCGTTCCTCGGCCACTGCCATGCCGAGTTCACGGAACAGGAGCAACGATGAAAGCGACGCAACGACTTCACGATCTCGGGCAGAGCCTCTGGCTCGACAACATCACGCGCGAGATGCTGGTCAACGGCACCCTGCGACGCTACATCGATGATTTCGAGGTGACGGGGCTCACCTCCAACCCGACGATTTTCGATCACGCCATCCGTAACGGCGGCTTCTATGACGATTCGATTCGCCGAAAGGCGGCCGCGGGCCAGTCGGGCGAGGAATTGTTCATCGATCTCGCGCTCGAAGACCTGGCGCAGGCGGCGGATTTGTTCGGTCCGGCCCACGAGGCGACCGGCGGCGTGGACGGTTGGGTGTCGATGGAAGTGTCGCCATTGCTGGCGGACGATACGGCGGGCAGCATCCGTGAGGCAAAGCGACTGCATGCGCGAGCGCGACGCGCCAACCTGTTCATCAAGATTCCCGGGACACCTGCAGGCGTTCCCGCGATCGAGGAGGCGATCTTCGCCGGCGTGCCGATCAACGTCACGCTGCTGTTTTCGCGCGAGCAATACCTCGCCGCAGCGAATGCGTACCTCCGCGGCATCGAGCGGCGGATCGCCGCGAACCTCGATCCGAAGGTCGACTCGGCAGCGTCGCTGTTCGTGAGCCGCTGGGACGTCGCGGTCAAGGACAAGGTGCCGCGGGAGCTTCGCAATCGCCTCGGCATCGCGATTGCCAAGCGCACTTACAAGGCTTACCGCGAACTGTTGGCGTCACCCCGATGGCAAACACTTGGCAGGTGCGGGTGCCAGGCTGCAACGCTTGCTCTGGGCCAGCACCGGTACCAAGGATCCCGAGGCGCCGGATACGCTGTACATCGAAGCGCTCGCGGCCCCGGACACGATCAACACGATCCCCGACAAGACGCTGCTCGCGTTTGCCGATCACGGGCAGGTGAAAGGCGTGTTGCCGGCCGACGGCGGCGACGCCGAACAGGTGATTGGCGAATTCCTGCGCGCGGGGGTGGACGACGCAGCATTGGCCAATCGGCTCCAGGTCGAAGGCGCGCAAACGTTCGACAAGGCGTGGCGCGACCTGCTCGATTGCATCGCGGCGAAAAGCGAAGCCCTCAAAAGCGTTGCGGCGGGTCGAAGGTAAGTGTGGTGGATTGCATGCTGCAGCGCGATGCGCTCGGGACAATCATTGCGCAGGAGAACCAACGATGAGTAAGCCCGAAATGCGGCCGCCTGCACTGACGCAACGCCCGGCGTGGAAAGCGCTGGAGACGCATTACGAAGCGATGCGGAATCGTGCATCTGCGGCAGCTTTTCGCCGACGATCCCCGGCGCGGCGAGCGATTCGCCGCCGAAGCCGCCGGACTCTACCTCGACTACTCCAAGAATCGCATCACCGACGAAACGCTCCGACTGCTGCTGGACCTTGCCGGGGAGTGCGGCCTGCGCGCGCGCATCGACGCGATGTTCAGCGGCGAGAAGATCAACGTGACCGAAAAGCGCGCTGTGCTCCACGTCGCCTTGCGCGCACCAAAGGACGAGCGGATTGTCGTCGACGGCGCCGACGTCGTGCCCGGAGTGCACGCGGTCCTCGACCAGATGGCCGCGTTCTCCGATCGGATCCGCAGCGGCCAATGGCTCGGGCATACCGGCAAACGCATTCGCAACGTCGTCAACATCGGTCTCGGCGGCTCGGACCTGGGTCCCGCGATGGCGTATCGAGGCGCTGCGTCATTACAGCCAGCGCGATCTGCGGTTTCGCTTCGTCTCGAACGTCGACGGCACCGACTTCGTGGAAGCCACGCACGATCTCGACGCGGAAGAGACGCTGTTCATCATCTCGTCGAAGACGTTCACGACGCTCGAGACGGTGACGAATGCCCACGCCGCTCGCGCCTGGAGCTTGCGCAAGCTCGGCGACGAGCGCGCCGTCAGCCGCCACTTCGTCGCCGTATCGACCAACGCCGAGGAGGTGGCGAAATTCGGCATCGATGCGCGACAACATGTTCGGTTTCTGGGACTGGGTCGGCGGCCGCTATTCGATGGATTCCGCGATCGGCCTGTCGACGATGATCGCCATCGGCCCGGCGCATTTCCGGGCGATGCTCGCCGGCTTTCACGCGATGGACGAGCATTTCCGCACCACGCCCTTCGAGCGCAACCTGCCGGTGCTCATGGGATTGCTTTGCGTCTGGTACAACAACTTCTTCGACGCGCAAACGGTCGGCCGTGCTGCCCATACGATCAGTATCTCGAACGCTTGCCGGCTTATCTGCAGCAACTGACGATGGAGAGCAACGGCAAGCACGTCACGCTCGCCGGCGCGTGCGTCGACTATCAGACGTCGCCGATCTACTGGGGCGAGCGCGGCACCAATGGCCAGCATTCGTTCTACCAGCTCATCCATCAGGGCACCAGGCTGGTGCCCTGCGACTTCATCGGCTTTTGCCGGACGCTCAATCCGCTTGGCGACCAGCACGATCTGCTGATGGCGAACCTGTTTGCGCAGACCGAGGCGCTGGCGTTCGGCAAGACGGAAAATGAAGTGAAGGCCGAGGGCATTCCCGATTGGCTCGCCCCGCATCGCGGTTTCGACGGCAACCGGCCCGACCAACACGATCCTCGCCGAATGTCTGACACCGGCGACGCTGGGAGCCCTCGTGGCACTGTATGAGCACAGCGTGTTCACGCAAGGCGCGATCTGGGACATCGATTCGTTCGATCAATGGGGTGTCGAGCTCGGGAAGGTACTGGCGAAGCAAACCATTCCCGAACTCGCGAGCCGAACGGAGCCGCAGCTGACGCACGACAGCTCGACCAACGCATTGATCCGGCGCTACCGTCGGCTGAAGCAGTGGTGACGCCGAGTCCCTTGGCCGGTAAACCCGCGCCGACGGACATACTGGTCAACGTGCCGAGGCTCGTCACCGCGTACTACACCGAAGTGCCCGATCCGGCGATACCCGGGCAGGCGGTGGCATTCGGCACGTCCGGACATCGCGGGTCCGCGTTCGAGAAGAGCTTCAACGAAGCGCACATTCTCGCGATCAGTCAGGCCGTCTGCCATTACCGCAAGCGCCAGGGCATCGATGGTCCGCTGTTCCTTGGCGTCGACACGCACGCGCTTTCCGTGCCCGCGCAGGCCAGCGCGCTGCAGGTGCTGGCCGCCAACGGTGTCGACGTCATGCTTGCGCGCAACGACGAATACACGCCGACGCCTGCCGTGTCGCACGCCATCCTGACCTGGAACCGCGGCCGTACCACCGGCCTCGCGGACGGCATCGTCGTCACGCCTTCGCATAACCCGCCGGAAAGCGGCGGCTTCAAGTACAACCCGCCAAACGGCGGTCCCGCGGACGAGCAGGTGACCGGCTGGATCGAGAAGCGGGCGAATGCCTTTCTCGCGCGGACGCTGAGAGGCGTGAAGCGCGTTGCGCTCGACAAGGCGCGGGGTGCTGCGACGACACACCGGCACGATTTCCTGCACGACTATGTCCGCGACCTGGCCCGCGTCATCGACATGAACGTGCTTCGCGGGGAGCAACTTCGTATCGGCGCGGACCCGATGGGAGGCGCGGGCGTCCATTACTGGGCGCCCATTGCCGAGCGCTATCGCCTGAACCTCGACGTCGTCAATCCGATCGTCGATCCCACGTTCCGGTTCATGACACTCGATTGGGACGGGCGCATCCGGATGGACCCGTCGTCGCCGTACGCGATGCAGCCGCTGATCGCGTTGAAGGATCGCTTCGACATCGCGTTCGCCTGCGACACCGACCACGATCGCCACGGGATCGTCACCAGAAGCGCCGGGCTGCTGCCCCCGAATCATTATCTGGCCGTGATGATCGACTACCTCTTTGCGCACCGGCCTCGCTGGCGCAAGCGATCCGCGATCGGCAAGACGATCGTCAGCACGCAGATGATCGATCGCGTGGCGGCAAGACTTGGCCGCGCCGTGTACGAAGCGCCGGTGGGATTCAAATGGTTCGTCGATCGTCTTGGCGACGGATCGCTCGGTTTCGCCGGCGAGGAAAGTGCCGGTGCGACCTTCCTGCGTCTCGACGGCAACGTGTGGACAACGGACAAGGATGGCATCGTGCCGGCGTTGCTGTCGGCCGAGATCACGCTGCGCACGGGACGCGACCCCGCCGAACGCTATCGGGCAATCACGCGCGACCTGGGCGAGCCCGTCGAGCGCCGCATACAGGCAACAGCCACGCCGCAGCAGAAGCGGCGTCTCGCGCAACTGTCGCCGGGTGAGTTTCGCCACACCGATCTGGCCGGCGAAAAGATCCGCTGCGTATTCGACCGCGCACCGGGCAATGACGCGCCGATCGGCGGCTTGAAAGTGATGACGGACCGCAGTTGGTTCGCTGCGCGTCCCTCGGGCACCGAAGACATCTACAAGATTTACGCCGAGAGTTTTCGCGGCGAGCAGCACCTCGACCGCGTCGTGGAAGAGGCGCAGGCGATGGTCGATGCTGCTCTTTCTTCAGGGACGCAGTCGGCGAGAGCGGAAGCGGCATGACGACCAAAACGCGCAGGCCAGTGTTTCTTAATCTGGTCCAGATCCAGATGCCTGTGGGTGCACTGACTTCCATCACCCACCGAGTCACCGGCATTCTCCTGGCGCTTGGCATTCCATTCAGCATCTACTTCCTTGATCAGTCGCTGCGAGGTCCGGAATCCTACACCTGGTTGATTGGTCTTTTTGACAAGTGGGCCTTCAAAGCTCCGGCAATAGCGCTCATCTGGGCGCTGGCACATCACTTGTTGGCCGGCATCCGACACCTGTTGAGCGACATCGACATTGGGTCACTCCTGCCGGCCGCGCGGCGTAGCGCCTGGATCGTGAACGTAGGCGGGCTCGTCGTAGCGCTGCTTGCAGCCGGAGCATTGCTTTGAGAAAGACCGTTTCGGGTCTGCGTGCCTGGCTGGTGCAACGCGTGAGCGCAGTCTACATGCTCTTCTTCATCGTATTCTTGCTTACGCATTTCATTTTCGATCCACCCCGTTCGTACCTGGCTTGGCGCGACTGGATGCTTAGCCCCGGCATCAACATCATCGCCTCTGTCTTCGCTGCTGCGTTGCTGGCGCACGCCTGGGTGGGCGTGCGAGACGTCGTCATGGATTACGTTCACCCGATTGCCATTCGCGTTCTCGTGCTTTCATCACTCGCCCTTTATCTCGTGGGACTCGGCGCATGGGTTGCTCGAATCTTATGGCTGCGGCAAGGTTGAGCACACCGCAAGACCATTGCATCGGGAGATTCTCGTGAAACTGTCGATCTTTCGCTTCAATCCGGAACGGGACAAGAAACCGTACATGCAGGATTACGAAATCGAGCCGGAAAACGACCGGATGCTCCTGGACGTCATTCTGCGCATCAAGGCGCGAGATGATTCGCTTACCATCAGAAAATCCTGTCGTGAAGGGGTGTGCGGTTCTGACGCCATCAACATCAACGGTCGCAACGGCCTTGCATGCGTTACCCCGGTTAGAGAGCTAAAGGAACCGGTGGTATTGCGCCCCCTGCCGAGCTTTCCGGTCATTCGCGACCTGGTGGTCGACATGAGCCTGTTCTTTAAGCAGTATCACTCCATCAAGCCTTATCTGATCAACGATGAACCCGTTCCGGAGAAGGAGCGCTTGCAGTCACCGGAAGATCGCGCCAAGTTGGATGGGTTGTATGAATGCATCCTGTGCGGGTGTTGCACGAGCCAATGCCCGTCGTCATGGTGGAATCCGGACAAGTTCGTCGGGCCCGCCGGTCTGTTGCAGGCGGAGCGCTTTATCGTCGACAGCCGGGATCGCGCAACGCAGGAGCGTCTCGAGGATCTGAACGATGCCTATCGACTGTTTCGATGCCGCACGATCATGAACTGTACAGAGGTGTGCCCCAAGAATCTCGTCCCGTCTCGTGCCATCGAGAAGATCAGGCTGATGATGGTGAAAAACTCGCTTTGATCGCATACCGCGATCGGGCGCAATGGCAATCGTACGGAAAAAACAATACGACGACCTTCGTGGTGACCGGCAAGACGAACACCGATCTCCAATGACTGCATCGAAGCCTGTCGTATTGACCGGCGACCGAACCACCGGTCCGCTGCATCTTGGGCACTATGTAGGGTCTCTAAAGGCTCGCCTGAAGCTGCAGGACGAGGCTGAGCAGTACGTGCTACTTGCTGATTTGCAGTCGTTGACCGATAACGTCGGTCGACATTACCAAGTGAGCCAGAACGTCGTCGAAGTGGCAATGGACTACCTCGCGGTAGGCATCGATCCAATCAAGTCGACGATTTTCATCCAGTCGCAAGTCCCTGAGCTGGCTGAGCTGTCCATGCTGTTGATGAACCTCGTGACGGTTGCCCGCCTGGAGCGCAACCCGACGATCAAGGAAGAAATTCGGCTTCGCGGATTCGAGCGTGATATTCCGGCGGGGTTTCTGGTTTACCCGGTAAGTCAGGCGGCGGACATCACAGCCGTCAAGGCGACCATTGTCCCCGTTGGAGAAGACCAATTGCCAATGATCGAGCAGACGAACGAACTCGTTCGAAGCTTTAACGCCAGCGTGAAGCAGGACGTTCTGGTCGAGTGCAAAGCGCTTTTGTCATCCGTCGGGCGGCTTCCTGGCTTGGACGGGAAAGCCAAGATGAGCAAGTCCATGGACAACGCAATCCGTTTGAGCGCTGAGCCTGATGAAATTCGCAAGGCCGTGAACCGCATGTACACCGACCCGAGGCATTTGCGAGTCGAAGATGCCGGCCAAGTCGAGGGTAACGTTGTCTTCTCCTTCCTCGATGCATTCGAACCAGACCTGCAGCGGCTTGCTGAGCTGAAGCATCATTACCGGCGGGGCGGCTTGGCCGATAGCACGCTCAAACAATTGCTGGACGAACGTCTCCAAGCGCTCATCGAGCCCATACGCCTGCGACGGCACCGGTTGGCCATGGATCGCGGCGAAGTCATTGCCGTTCTGAGACGAGGGACAGAACGGGCACGGGAGAAGGCGGCCGCGACGGTGGCGGAGGTGAAGCGCGCCCTCGGTCTCGCCTACGACGACTTTTAGGCGAGTAATCAAACTCACCCTACGCAAACCATCCAGCACTCCCCATAGCCATCGTCGGCGGTGGCCATTATCGTGAACGAAGCTGCTTGTTCCGACCGCAGCGCGGCAAACGTCGAGAGTTGGGCGGATCGTGCTGTCCCATGTCGCTCGCCCATCACCTTGCTCGAGCGCAATTCCGCTCAGATGCGGCATGGCGACGGGAGCCATCCTTTGGATATTTTCACCTACAGGAGTCAACGTTGAAAACAATGGCACTTCAGGCCGGCAGGGCCGAAAGGCAGCGCGGTGACGTCATGCAACAGGCAAGGCCAAACCTGCACCAACATGCCCACGAAATTCAGCCGTACGGACACATCGTGAAGCTGCCGATCGCGCTGTCCGAGAAGGTATGCGCAGCGAGCGTCGAACTGCTCAATCAGATCCTCGCCGACACCATGACGCTACGCGACATGTACAAGAAACATCATTGGCAGGTTGCGGGACCCGCTTTTTTCCAATTGCATCTGCTCTACGACAAGCACCATAAGGAGCAGGCCGCGCTCGTCGACAGCATCGCGGAACGCATCCAGCTGCTCGGTGGGGTGAGTATTGCAATGGCGGCAGATGTGGCGGAAACGACCATGATCCCGCGGCCGCCACGCGGGCGCGAAGGAGCACCCGCGCAGCTGTCACGGCTGCTGGAAGCGCACGAAATCATCATCCTGGCCACGCGCAGCGATGCCGAGAAAATCAACGGTCTGGGCGACTTCGGCACCAACGACATGCTGGTGAGCGACGTGCTGCGCACCAATGAAATGCAGGTGTGGTTTCTGTCCGAGCACCTCGTCGACGCTCCAATCACTCGTGTCGACTGACAATGAACCGGGAACGTCAATCGGCGGACCGCTTCTGACGCTGTGCGATGCCGATTGAGCCACCGTGCTTTGACCAAGGTCTGTATCCCTTCGATCGCCTCCGTCGATCATGTCCTCGGGCCGGTAACGGCTGGGATCGAGTTGATGTTTTCAGCCGCGCTTCGCGGCATCAAGGAGCCGTCATGCAGCACAAGCGTAGAACATTCCTGATTGGCGCTGCCGGCGCTGCGTCGGCCCTGGCGGCTTCGCGCCTTGCCTTCGCCCAGGTTGGCACGCCGTTAACGGAGAGCGACCCTCAGGCACAGGCCTTGGGCTACAAGACCGACGCTACGAAGGCGGACAAGGTGAAGTTCCCCAAGTACGCGGCTGGCCAGACGTGCAGCACCTGCCAGCTCTATCAAGGGAAGCCGGCCGACGCTACGGGCCCGTGCCCGCTCTTTCAGAATAAGCTGGTGGCATCGAAGGGATGGTGCAGCGCGTGGGTCAAGAAGGCCTGACGCCTCGACTTCCGCAGCGGTACGATTTGGCCGAATTGGTCCGTAGGTCGCTGACAACCTCCAGTCCTTCGGGGTCGGCGTCGACGAGAATGGACCCGGGCGGAATGGCGGTCTTCCACTTCCTGCTCGTCAATTTGTATGAGCGGCTAAACGGTTTCCACCGCACGGGCCACCACGGTGGCAAGTTCAACCGGCTTCCTCACACGCGGCATCTTCAGTATTTACAGCGAATTGCGAATCGGAGCGGGGGGTGGCTCGCAGTCCTTTTCATGGGCGAGATGCTCACTGCCAGCGCCATGCAGCACTACGAGGCCGAACTCGCCAAGGCTGTCGTGTTGACGTTGTTCATCCCCTTGATCATCAGCTCAGGAGGGAATTCAGGCTCGCAGGCGACCTCGCTCCTGATTCGCGCACTCGCGTTGCAGCAGATCGAGCTCGCGGATTGGTGGCGAGTTGTGTTGCGGGAGCTGCCGGCGGGCATTGCCCTCGGCGCCATCCTCGGAGTGATCGGAATGGGCAGGATCGCGCTCTGGCAGGTGGCCGGTTTCTACGACTATGGCGAGCATTGGAAGCTGATCGCCCTGACCGTCGGAGCCGCTCTCGTCGGCGTCGTGACCTTTGGCTCGCTCGCCGGGTCGATGCTGCCAATGCTCATGCGAGCAATGAAATTCGACCCCGCGACAGCCTCTGCACCCTTTGTCGCAACGCTCGTCGACGTTACAGGGATCGCGATCTATCTCAGCATCGCCGTCGTGCTGCTGAGCGGGACAGTTCTTTGAACATTCGCTATCGAGGTCGGAAGGCAACGGCTGCGACGATGATAACGACCATGATCAGCACGACCGGCAACGCGAGCGCAAGCACCGGAGCCAGCTGAAGATCCGCGGCGGCCGTTGCCGCACCGCCGAGATACACGATCCAAACGACAGCCAGCAGGGCACTGTGCCTGAAGACCGGTCTTCGTTTACGGTGCGCCCGCCCCATCAGCCGCCCTACGAGATTGGTCAACGTGCCGGTGATATAGGTGGTTGCGATGCCGGTGACCTCCAGACGATGAACCGCTGCGCTCTGCACGCCCATCGCGAGAGCCGAAAACAGGATCAGGACCGCCGTCGGTGTCGCAGCCGGCAACGCATCACTCGCGAGTTGCCAACCGCCAGCAAAGACGAGGAGGATGAGCCACTCCAGTGCGAGCGCGAGCGTCACGGCCCGCGGCCAGAGCCCCTGGGAGTGATCGCGCTCGACGATCCAGGCGCCCGCGGCAGCGCCGGCGAGAAACCCGGCCAGCGCGAGGCCGGACCGGGCTGCCGCGTCGCCATCGAGCTGCGCGAGCGCTATGCCAAGCAACACGGTATTGCCGGTCATGTTCGCGGTGAACACGCGGCTGAGCCCCAGGTAGCTGACCGCATCGATATAGCCGGCAGCGAACGCGAGCGCCAGCAACAGATTGTTCCTTGTCGCAGTGAACTGCGAGCTTGTCTCAGTCACAACGCCGGCAATCAACGAGCGTCGGGCCGAGCGGACTTGGCGGCTGCCCGCGGCGCGACCAACAATGCAGCCATCGTATCGACACTGTCGACCATGAGAGCGGTTTCCGAGATGGCCAGCCGGTACAGCGGCGGACACTCGTTGCGACGCCGCGATTCGACGCGATCGGCGAGACTTCGCTGCATCTCGCGCAGCAGTGGCAGCGCCGGTGGCGAGCGGCCCGAGCGCAACGCCGCGGCAATGCGTACGAGCGCGTGCTCGATGGCTTTGGCAAGTGAACGGAGTGCGGGCCAGGGCGGACAGGCGGCGCCATGGCGCGCGGCATCCAGCGTCAGTCCCGCGACGGCGAACGTACGCACCGCGGCAAGGATGCCGAGCGCGATGGAAGGATCGAGCCCGTGGCTGGAACCCGGCTCTCCGAGCATTCGCTCGACCGATTCTTCCGCATTGCTGCGCGCAAGCTGCGCGCCGAGGCGGGCTTGCGCCAACGCGCGGTCGTCGTGGCCGTCCGCCGATACGAACCGGGACAAGACCTTCGCGGCGTAAGCAGCCTGAGCTTCGAGCACAGCGGCAAGGCGCTCCGGCACCTGCCGCGCTTCCCACGTCGGCCACAACGCGTAGGCAAGAAGCGCCAGCGATCCCCCTATCACGGTGTCGAACACACGGTTCAGCGCGGCGATCGGCTGGGGCAGCCCGAAGAGCGACACCAGGAACACGATGTAGGCGGTGATGCAGGCTGCAAACAGCGCGTAGTTCGCGCGGAACGTGGTGAAGCAACTCCACGCGATCACCGCGATAAGCGCCGCAAGCACCCAATGCTCGGGGCGCAACACCGCGGCGATCAGTGTGGCAACGACCGCGCCGACGACGGTGCCCGACATCATGCCGAGGCCGCGCGTCAGCGTTTCGCCGAAACCGGGCTGCAGTACGAGCAGCGCGGCGACTGGAAGCCAGTAGCCGTTGGGCTGCGCCATCGCCTGGTAGAGCGCCGTGGTTAACGCTACGACGATCGCCACCCGCAATGCGTGGCGAAACGCCGAAGAGCGTAGCGTCAATGAAGCGTGCAATGTGCGCAGCGTCGTGCTCAACGCGGGGAAACGCACGACCGGAGGAAGGCGCACCGGGAAGGAGTCTGCTCCGCTGCAGGCGTCCTTCGCGATACGCCATGCGGCGTCAAGCTGACCGAGCAGCGCGCTGACGTGCGTGCGAAGCACACCGACGGAATGCATCGGAGCGTCCAGGCGAGCGTCGACCGCGCCACCCGGCTGCCTCAATGCCGACTCGACCGTTCGAAGGATCTGCCACGCCTCCTCATGGGCGACTGGCGCGCGGCCCGTCTGCACGGCCGATGCGATTTCATCGAGGATGTCCGCAGACGCGCGGGGTAGCGCCGCGATGGCGATCTCCTCATCCGGTCGTGATGCGTCAACAGGCGCGGCGAGCGCGGCGAGGCTTACGCGGATGCGCTCGGCTTCATCGAGAAGACGCTGAAACGTCGAAAGATCGCTACGGTTCGCGAAGGGATGCGGATCGGCCAGCGTACTGTAGATGCCCGACGCCGCGAGCGGCGGCGGAGGCACTCCCGCCTGCAGCGCTCCATCGGCATAGCGCGCCAGCGTGCGGTACGCGTCCGCCAGTGCGCGACGCTCGGCGACGAAGTGACGCAGCGGCCATACGCCGACGACCAGCAGCGTCTGCAGCAGGCCGCCGGCGAAAGCGATCAGCGCCCGCGCCGCGGCGTCAGGCACGCTCGCCGGGAAGCCACTCCCGACCAGCAGGTTCAAAACCGCCTGCAGGCCGACGAAGTACGCGGCCGGGCCGAATGCGCCGAGCAGGCCTGCACCGAATCCCCAAAGCAGCACGAGCATCGTCGTCAGGATCGCCGAATGGCCCACGACCGAGCCTGCGAACAGTGATACGGCGATTGACACTGCGCCGGCGATCATCGTCACCGCCTTGGTCCGGTAGACGCCGAGGAAGCCGCCGAAGCCCACGCCGAGCGCGCCGGCGGAAGCGAACGCACCGATCTCCGGATAACCGGTCGCGATGCCTGCGACCAAGGGGATGGCGACGCCTAGCGCCAGGCTCAGGCCGAAGAGCGGACGCAGTTGCGCCCGGTCGACACGCAGCGTGGCGCGCACGCTCCTGCGCCACAGTCGGGGATGCGAGGCAGGCGAGCGCGGTTGCGCGCCTGCCTGGTCGTCGGTCGACGGTTCGCTCCGGTGCATGAGCTCTAATCCACCGCGCGCGGGAACGCCTCGGCTTACTGGATGTGCACTCGTGCGCTGCCGCAAGCCGGCGTATTACGAGGTTGGTTCTGCAACGGTACACCGTTTCGGTATCCGTCGTGAGTCGCGGGAAATCACGCGATCTTGCTTAAGGAGGCGGGCGCCATGACGAGTCTCCTACCAGTAGGTCACCAACATCTTCGTTGCGAGTACGTAGAGCAGTCCAGCAAAAATCCGCCTGAGAACAGGAACCGGAAGCCTATGGGCCGCACGCGCGCCAAACGGTGCTGTCGCGACGCTGCCGATGACGAGCGCGAACAGTGCGGGTAGATATACGAAGCCCAGACTGTAGCTGGGCAAGAAGGTGGTTTGCAGACCGCTTGCGACATAGCCAAATGAGCCGACGACTGCCACGGGGATTCCGACGGCTGCAGCCGTACCAATGGCGGTATGCATCGCGACGCCGCACAACAACATGAAGGGCACCGTGAGAAATGCGCCGCCCGCAGAAACCAATCCGCAGACTACGCCGATGCCGGTGCCGACCAGTAGCAGGCCGAATGGTCCAGGCAATGCTCGTGCCGCCGTGGGTCTTCGACCCAGGAGTATCTGCGTTGCGCCGCCGTAGACAATCACCGCGAAAGCCAGAGCCAGTGCGCGCTGCGAGACCCAACCCGCCGCCAAAGTCGATGCCAGCGTGCCAAGAACCATTCCGGGCGCCATGCGCGTGACAACTTTCCAATCGACAGCGCGATGGCGGTGATGCTCTCGCACGCTGGAAGTTGACGTAAACACGACGGATGCCATTCCCGTGCCTAATGCCAGGTGCACGGTGTGTTCGGAAGCGAGGCCCTGAGCGCCGAAAAGCGTAGCGAGGATTGGCACCAATGTCATGCCGCCGCCAATTCCAAGCAGGCCCGCGAGAAAGCCGACGAATGCTCCCGTTGCCAAGTAAGCGATGAACCAGAGCATGCCGGCGTTCCCCATCAACTCAACCATGTGGCGTGACTGCGCGTCATACGACTCACGTTCAATCGCGAGTCGATCGTTCAGTCCGCGCGACTGGTCGCACTAAGGAGGCGGCTCGGTCACCAAAATGCACGCCGAATGATACCGCGAGCGATCCTGGATCGCATCGCATCGAGCGTGTATACGACGCAATTACGGCGGGTCAAACCATCAGGAACGACAGGCCGCGAAATCGTTTTCGGTAATGACGATGCGACGATTCAGCATGACCCGTTGTTCAGGCGGGGATTAGTCCGGCGATTCGAACAGCATGGTTTCCGCTTGAACACAATCGCGATGCGCGAATTGCACCGACGCCCGCGGATGGAAACGGTGTTATTTCGTGTCGTCCGATAGCGCGCGGACGAAGCCCCGGACCGCCAATGGATTGCCGCCTCGGTGCGCGTTGACGCCGTTGCGTTAAAGATATATATTCAATAGATCTTAATAAAGCCTCCTTGGATTGCACTCGGGGAGTGACGACCTCGAAAGCCAGCATGATCACTCCCGACCTCTGCACCCAGGACGAAGTTTCCAAACTCGTCCACGGTTTCTATGCCCGAGTGCGCGAAGATCCAGTTCTCGGACCATACTTCGATCGGCAGGTGGCTGATTGGGAGCGGCACCTGCCGAAAATGGTGGACTTCTGGTCCTCGGCGTTGCGCGGAACGCGGAACTACCGGGGCACACCGATGCCAGTGCATTGCGCACTACCGGCACTGACGCCGGCGTTGTTCGAACGCTGGCTCGAACTCTTTCGCGCAACCGCGAGCGCAATCCCGAATCGTTCGATGGCGACGCGCGCGATCGAACTATCCCGACGCATCGCGCAAAGCTTGTGGTATGGCTACCAGCTGCATCGCGATCCCGGCGCGTTACCAATAGATCTGCCGCATTGCGCATCGCCGGCGACAGCGGCCGTTGCGTCACGATGACCTTGGCAACGATCATAAAGCGCGGGAGATCAACGTCATCGCCACGTGTGGCGCCGAGTCTGCACGCGTTCCTGGAACTCGCATTCCGACCGCTCTATCTCGCGGGCACGGCATGGGCCACGATCGCGATCGGCATCTGGATCTACGCTCCCGGGATGCTGACCGCACCTTTGCAGGGAATACGCCTGGCATGCGCACGAAATGCTTTGGGGGTTTATCGCGACCATTGCCGTCGGCTTCTTGATGACGGCCGGGGCCAACTGGACCGGAATCAATCCGCTGCATGGCGGCGCGCTCGCGATCGCGTGCGTGTTGTGGCTGCTGGCGCGAGTCGGTTTCCTGGTCAACGGCGATACCTGGTTCTGGATTGCAACGGCGGCCGAACTCGCCTTCTTCCTCTTGGCAGCCATCGCGATGATGCGCGCGGTGTATCGCGCCAGGAACACGCGCAACTACGCGGTGCCGTGGCTGCTGGTGGCGCTGGGCGCCGCCGACGTGCTGTACCTCCTGGCCGCGAGAAGCGGCGACTACGCGCTGCTCATGCAGCGCTTCAATGCAGGATTGCTGGCGATGGCGATGATTGCGCTGCTGGTTGCCCGTCGCGTAATTCCGTTCTTCGCCATGCGCGCAGTGGTCGGGGCTTTCCGCTCCCCATGCAGACGCGCGTCGGCCAGGTGCAATTGGCCGCCTGTGCCGCTGCGGTGGTCTTTGTTCTTGCCGGCCTGAGCATGGCCGCCGCCATCGCGCTCGGATCAGCGGGAGCGCTCGCGCTGCTGCAGGTGGTTCGATGGAAGCCAATGGCAGTGCGCCGGAATCCACTGCTATGGATTCTTTATGTCGGCTATGCCGGTCTCGGATTGGGCCTGCTCGCGACCGCATGCACCGCTGCTGGCCTGCACGATTGTACCGCCCGCGCTGTCCGTACACGTGATCGCGATGGCAGGTTTTTCCGTGTTGATCATCGGCATGGTGACCCGCACGGCGCTCGGCCACCTGGGTCGCCCGCTCGCCGCCGATCGCAGCATTGTCGCGAGCTATGTGCTGGTGCTGGTGGCCGTAGCGCTGCGCCTGGGCGCGGTCGTGCCAGCGGCGACAAGCACGTTTGCGATGCAACTCGCGGCGGCAGCGTGGATCGCGGCATGGGCGCTCTACATCGGACGCTTTGCACCTTTGCTGGTCCGGCCGCGCGTGTGACGTATACGACCCGCATGCGGAACAGGAGTGGCTCGTGCGCCTCACGATGATGACGGACTACTCGCTGCGCCTGCTGATGTATGTAGCGCAGCATCCAGAACGACTGTGCACGATCTCGGAGGTGGCCCTGGTCTATGGCGTTTCCGAGACCCACCTGATGAAAATCACGCATCAGCTCGGATTGGCCGGCTGGCTGCAAACCGTGCGCGGCAAGAACGGTGGCATGCGGCTGGCCGCGCCTCCGGCCGACGTCAACCTGGGCGCGGTCGTTCGTAGCATCGAGCCCGATTTCCAACTCGTGGATTGCCTTGCAGGCCAGCCCAAATGCACACTTACCGGACAGTGCAAATTGACCGGCGTTTTAGTCGGTGCGCTCGACGATTTCATGCATCACCTGGACCGCTTCACGCTCGCCGACTTGTTGCCGCAAGCCTCGGGCGATGCGTCCAGGGCCACGGTCGTGAGGATGGGACGGTTATCGACCGCCACGGCGAGATAACCCGCACGTACGATGGTGATTGCCATCGGTTACTCAGGATTCACATGATCGAGCGTGATGCGCGGCCCTCCGGCGCGCATCCATCTACTCGCGGATGGCGATGTTCGCGAAACGCCTGCGGCAGCGCGTTTTCAATAGTTAAGTCATCGCCGGCCTGACGACATTCACACATGTCCTGCCATCGGTGCGGCGCTTGATGTTATCGGCGATCGTTTTCTGGCGTCGCTGGATCGTGCCCGACGTCCAGCCCGACATGTGTGGGGTCATGACAACGTTCGGCAGCGTGTGAAACGGAAGCGTTGACGGTAGAACGCTCGGCTGTCCGGGCGAAGGATAGTTGTACCAAGTATCGATTATCGCGCCCGCGATACGGCCGTTCTTCAGCGCGTCATAAAGCGAGCGCTCGTCGATTGTTGGCCCGCGACCCACATTCAGGACGACTGCCGAGGAACGCATCGCCGCGAAGGCCGCGGCATCGACGATGCCGGTCGTCTCCGCGGTCAGCGGGACCGAGACTACGAGGAAATCGACCGAACCCCAAAAGTCGCGCAGGTTGTCCAACGTGAACGAGCGATCGACGACGGACGACACGGGCACCGCGCTGCGATTTGCGACGTGCACATTCATCTCGAATGCTTTCGCCCTGGCGGCGATAGCCTTGCCGATGTGCCCGAATCCGAGAAGACCGATCGTCCTTTCCGCGAGTTCGTCGTGGATTCGCTCCGGAGCCCCCGCCCAGTAAGCCCAATCAGCCATGCGCAGCTTGCGGTCCGCATCGGCGAGAGGGACGTGCCGCGCGAGCAGCGCTGCCATTACATACTCGGCGATCGCCTGCTCGTGACCGAAGCAATTGCAGACGACCACTGAACCGGGAAGAGCGCCAAGATCCACTGCATCGTATCCCGCGCCGGGCACGTGAAACAGCCGCAGCCTCTCCGGGCGCGGCAGATCCTGGGCGAACCTGACACCGACGATCGCATCCGCTTGCGCATACGCCTGACGGTCGGAGGGGCTGTTCAGAACGTCAGGCAATATGCGGATGTCTGCGGTCTCGCCCACGAGACGTCCAAAATCCTTGCTGAACGAGGCGGCATTCTCGCCATGAAATACGATGTGCATGAGTGCACTCCCGATTATTCAATGAGGGTCGAGATAGGCCAGACTGCAGTCGAGAAGCGAAGGATCGATCTCGTGCTCGAGCACTTCGAACATGCTGTCGACGAAACCGATCAAATCGTCCAGAGCGGCGAGTGCCTGGTCGGTGTGGCGATTCGCAACTGCGGTCGAGCAGGGCGACATGACAGTCGATCGACTGCTGCAAATTCTGGCCGTGCGCAATCTCGGTGTGGTGGAGCCAGCCGATGCGTCGGTAAATCGTATGTAGCGGCCGCAACGTATGCTCGACGAAAGGCTCGCCCGCCGCCGCCATGATCAGCTGGTCGACCTTCCGGTCCACTACGTTGAACTTGTTGATCGTCATTTTGCCGGGCTGCTCCCGAAGCGAACGCATCAGGTGCAGCATCTGATTGCGCTGTGACGGTCCCGAGCGTTCCGCGGCGAGGCGAATGACGAAACGCTCCGTGTCTCGTCGTAGCGGCAAGAGGCCGCGTTCACGCGCAAGATCGATCGGCGCAATTTGCAGGCCATGGCGCGGTCGGACGATCACCAACGTATCGTCTGCCAGCCGACTGATCGCCTGATGGACGGGAGTGCGTCCGAAATGGAGCAACTCCTGCAGATCCTGCATCGCCATGAAGCGACCCGGCTTTAGCTGGCAATTGACCAGCATGTGTTCGATCCGCTCGTAGGCGATATCTACCTGGTTGACCAAGCCGCGCCTGCGTGGTGTTGCCTCAGGAGCAGCGTGACCTTCGCTTGCTGCGAGCTGCGGCCGCCGTTGCGTACGATTGGCCATCCTTCGAATCACCGTCCCTGTGCGAACGAGTGGCCCTGGTGGTCGGCTTTTCCCGACATCGAACTACAAGGTTCCGGCATGCGTTTCGACCAGCGCGCGGCCAAGTCGGGTCGATGTGCGGCGATGACTCATAGGGATAAATTTTTTTCGCGAGGTGTTGACTAACGTGAAATATCACAATATTCTAATCGCGTGTCAAGAAATATTTGTGCCGCCTGAAGTGACTTGGCGCATCTGCCCTGCGACCCGCATGTCTTGCGCGTCGCGCGCGATCCGCGGCCTTGAAAGCAGCTCGATTCGTAGGAGGAACACATGAAGCGGCAATTCCGCACCGTGCAGTGCGCGTTTGCGCTATTGGTGTCTACGTTGTTTGGGGCGGGTGTCCCAACGACCGCGTTCGCGCAGACGAAAGAGGTCATCACCTTCGCTGCCGTGACATTCAGCGAAGCCGGTCGGGGCGATCGGTTGAAGGCATGGGTCGACAAGTTCAACAAGAGCCAGAACGCGATCGAGGTCCAGCCGGTCGCGCTGCCGTTCGCTTCGTTCGCGAAGACGATCTTCACCCAGATGGGCGGTGGGGGCGGACCCGACCTGGTCCGCTTCGACCAGATCGATTTCTACGCCGCGATCGCGGCGAACCGCGTCCTGCAACTCGACGAGATAATCAACGATCGCGACTACAAGTTCACGGCGCCGGACCGCTACATGAAGGTGGGGGGCAAACGCTACGGCACGCCGTTCGAAATCAGCAACTACGTGCTGCTCTACAACCCGACGCTGCTCAAGGATAGCAAGGCGCCGGCGAACTTCGACGAGTTCGTTGCCGCGGCCAAACTTGCGACGGCGAATGGTGCCTACGGCTACGCGTATCGGGCGACGATGGCTGAAGCCCCTGGCTTCTGGCAGGACCTGTGCAACTTCGTGTACGGCTTTGGCGGTCGCTGGAGCGATGAACAGGGCAACCTCACGCTCAACAGCCCAAAGGTGATCGAAGGAGTGATGGCGTACAAGAAGGTGTACGACGCCGGCGTAACGCCGAAGGGAACCGACGCCGCCACCTATCGCCGGATGTTTTGGGAACGCAAGCTCGCGATGGAAATCGACAACGGTGGTGTCGCGGGAATCTTCAACCAGCAGGCGCCTGATCTTCCACTCGCCGCAACCCCATCGCCGTTCCCCACGCGAGCCCAAGGCCTGGTACTGGCACCCCTAACCGTCAACGCGAACACCAAGCACAAGGCCGCCGCGTTCACGTTTTACAAATGGATCCTGCAACCGGAGAACCAGAAACAGCTGCAGGATCTTCTTGGCGCGAGCAACGTGGCGACCATCGTCGAGCGTTCGCCCGAAGACCTGGCCAAGCGACCGTGGCTCAAGGTGTACGACGATCAAACGCCCAACAGCATCCCACAGCTGGTTCAGGGCCAGGAACTGAAGACGCCCGAAATCCTGCAGATCGTGCTCGAGCACGTGCTGAAGGTTCTGCAGGGCGGCGCCGATCCGAAGAAAACCATGGACGATGCGCAGAAACTCGCGCTCGCAAGAGTCTCACGCAAATAACGCCCGATAACCTGCCGCCCGCGAGGTAGCGATGGCGAAGCAAGCGCAAACGGCGCGGCTCGAAGGCAGCCGCTGGACGCCGTATCTGTTCGTGGCGCCGGTGGCGGTGTATCTGCTGGTGTTCCAGGGATACCCGCTGCTGCAGGAGTTGATCCTCAGCTTCACCTCGACTTCACTGTTGTCGCCGTCCGATCACACGTTCGTCGGCGGGCGAAACTACGGCGACCTTGTCGGCACCTCTGATTTCCACCAGGTGCTGCTGATCACGGCGATCTACACGGTGGCCTGCGTCGTGTTGTCGATCGGTCTGGGGCTCGTCGCCGCACTGCTTCTCAATGGTCCTTTCGTAGGACGCGGTGTAGCGCGAGCGATGGTCACCATTCCATGGGCGGCGCCGCCAGTCGCGGTGGCGCTGATCTTCACGTGGATGCTGAACGCTCAGTATGGAATCTTCAACCGCGCGCTGCGCGCTCTTGGCTTCGCGGCCGGGGCGGAGAACTGGCTGGACAATGCGTCGCTCGCCTTGCCCGCGATCCTGATAACAACGATTTGGCAGATCTTTCCTTTCGCGTCGGTTGTCATTCTCGCGGCACTGCAAGGAGTGTCCGAAGAGTTGCGTGACGCCGCGGTCGTTGATGGCGCCGATCGGCTCAGCGTCTTTCGCGCCGTCGTGTGGCCGACGATTCAGCCGTCGGTCATGTTGCTTGCGCTGTTCATCACGATTTGGTCGTTGCGCCGGTTCGACCTGATCTGGTTGATGACCCAGGGGGGACCGATCGGCGCGACCAACACGCTCGTCATCGAGCTGTACCGGCGCGCCTTCGTCTATCGCGATCTGGGACAAGCCGCCGCCGTGGGCATGATCGGGCTATCGGTCGCGATCGTCATCACCATGGTTTATTTCCGGCTGGCGTTGCGCGCCGAGCGTGCCAAGGGACAGCGATGACCCGCTCCGGCGGTTGGGGACAGGGTTTCAGGATCGTCGCCATCCTCGCTCTGCTGGGCGTCGCGGCGTTTCCGCTGTACTGGATGTTCGTGACCTCGATGACACCTTCGTCGGAGCTGTTCGCGCCGTCCGCGCGCCTCGTTCCGAAGCTGTCCGAGATCGGCGTCTATCGCGAGGCGTTCCACGGAACATCCGTGACAACCTGGGTGAAAAACAGCGCGATCGTCGCCGTCGGCACCACGGTGTTGAGCATCGCGCTCGCCATTTTCCCCGCGTACGCGCTTTCCCGCTTCCGATTTCGCGGCATGGGGGCCGTGGGTTTCGGTCTCTTCATCACGCAGATGTTGCCCGAGGCCATGCTGGTGGTACCTCTGTATGCAATCTTCGGCGACCTGGCGCTGCTCAACACCCTGAGCGGACTGATCCTCGCCAACAGCGCGTTCACGGTTCCGGTCATCACCTGGATCCTCAAGGGCGCGATTGACGGCGTGCCGATCGACATCGAGGAAGCCGCGCGTATCGATGGCTGCTCGCGTATCGATATCGTTCTCGGCGTCGTGCTACCGCTGGTCGCGCCAACGCTCGCCGCCGCGGCGGTCATCGCCTTCTTCCACGGCTGGAACGAATACATCTTTGCTCAAACGCTGATCAGCAGTCAGGAACTGCGCACCGCCTCGGTCGGCCTGGCGGGATTCGTCGGTGAGTTGAGCACGCCCGTGCATACGGTGATGGCGATCGGCCTCATGTACACGCTACCGGCCGTCATCTTCTACTTGTTCGTCCAGCGCTACGTGGTGGCCGGCATGACCGCCGGCAGCGTGAAGGGCTGAAGCGAGGATTGGGTCAATTTCCATGGCGTCGATCAAACTCGACCGTGTTACCCGGACGTTCGGAACGAAGACGGCGGTCAGCAATGTCAGCCTCGACGTTCCGGATCGGGAATTTCTCGTGCTGCTGGGGCCATCCGGCTGCGGGAAGTCGACGCTGCTGCGCATGCTTGCCGGTCTCGAAAGCGTGTCCAGTGGCGAGATCCATCTGAACCAACGACGCGTGGACCAGCTTCCGCCGAGCGCCCGCGACATGGCCTTCGTGTTCCAGTCCTATGCGCTGTATCCGCACATGACGGTTCGTCGGAACATCACGTTTCCCCTCATCATGCGCGAGTTCAAGTGGTGGTTTCATATACCGATCATCGGCGGCATGGCGAAGCGGAAGATCGAGGAATCACCGCAGGTCAGCGATCTAGTGGGGCGAACCGCGAAAATCCTTGCGCTCACCGACATGATGGATCGGTTTCCCCGCACGCTATCGGGAGGACAGCGGCAGCGTGTGGCGCTCGGCCGGGCGATGGTGCGCCAGCCCGAAGTGTTCTTGATGGACGAACCGCTGTCGAACCTCGACGCGAAACTGCGGATGTCGATGCGCGCCGAGATCATCAAGCTGCACCGCGACGTCGGCGGAACGTTCGTGTACGTGACGCACGACCAGATCGAGGCCATGACAATGGGCACGAAGATCGCCCTGATGCGCGATGGCATCGTCCAGCAATTCGGCACACCGCGGGAAATCTACCTCGATCCCGCCAATACGTTCGTCGCGCGATTCATCGGAACTCCGCCGATGAACCTGATCGAGGCTCGCATCGAACGAGGGTCCCTGCGCATCGGAGAGGGGACGTTCACCTTGCCAGCGCACTTGGCAGGTGCAGTGAGCGGTGACCTACCCGTGCTGGTGGGGATTCGGCCCAACGCGCTCGCCATCGTTACCAGGCGCGAGCAAGCGCTGGCCGGAAAAGTGGCGTTGGTGGAACACGTCGGTGCTGAATCGGTCATCGACGTGAGGCTCGATCAAGCTACCACGGCGCACCGCGAAGAAGGCGAAGGCCGCAACGAAGTCATGATCACGGAATCGGGATACAGCGACCTGCACGCCGAGGACACTGTCAGTGTAGCCGTCGACCTGAGAGACGCGGTGCTCTTCTCGCCGGAATCCGGCCTGCGCCTGCGTCCGGCATCACGCGGCTCGGCGCCTCGTCCGGTCAACTGAAACGCAATGCTTCCCTACGACAACCTGTGTTGCGAGGAGCCATTGGCCGCTTCGCACCTGGATAGCGATCGGACAGATCATGAAGATCACTGCACTCGAAACGTTGCGGACCGAAGAATTTTCCAACGTGCTTTGGGTCCGGGTGCACACCGACAGCGGAACCATCGGGCTCGGCGAAACGTTTTATGGCGCAGGCGCTGTCGAGGCGCATATCCACGAGACGCTGGCCGGACGCCTGATCGGCCGGGATCCGTTGCACATCGAAGCGTTGAGCAGGGAAATGGTCAACCTGCCGATGGCGCAGTCGTCCACCGGTGCGGAATACCGCGCGGCCTCGGCCGTCGACATTGCGTTGTGGGACATCTTCGGCAAGGTGTGTCAGCAGCCGGTCCACCAGATGCTGGGCGGGCTGTGTCGCGACAAGCTGCGCGTTTACAACACCTGCGCGGGCTATCGCTATGTTCGCTCGCGGAATATTCGCCCGGTATCCAACTGGAACGTTGGCGAGAGTGACGGGCCGTTCGAGGATCTCGACGCGTTCATGCATCGGGCCGACGCGTTGGCGGAAAGCCTGCTGGAAAGCGGCATCACGGCGATGAAGATCTGGCCGTTCGATCCACCGGCGCAGGAAAATGGCGGTCTGTACATCTCGGCGGCAGAGATGAAGAAGGCGATCGAGCCATTCGAGAGGATTCGCAAGGCCGTTGGCGATCACATGGACATCATGGTCGAGTTTCATTCGCTGTGGAACCTGCCGACGGCGAAGAAGATCGCGCACGCGCTGGAGCCGTACGCGCCGATGTGGTACGAGGATCCGATCCGGATGAATTCGCCGCAGGCGCTAGCGGAATACGCACGCTCGACCGACGTGTGGGTATGTGCGAGCGAGACGCTCGGCTCGCGCTGGCCGTACAAGGAAATGCTGGAGCGGGACGCGCTGCACGTTGCGATGGTCGACCTGTGCTGGACCGGCGGGCTGACCGAAGGCCGGAAGATCGCGTCGCTGGCGGAGACGTGGCATCGTCCATTTGCGCCGCACGACTGCATCGGTCCGGTCGGGTTCATCGCGGCGGTGCACATGTCCTTCAGCCAACCGAACACGCTGATTCAGGAATCGGTGCGGGCGTTCTATCGCGGGTGGTACAACGAGTTGGTCACGGTGGTGCCGCGGATCGAGAACGGCTATGTGTACCCGATGGAGGGCCCCGGTCTCGGCGTCGAGCTGCAGCCGGCGGTGTTCAAGCGCACGGACCTCACCGTTCGGCGCACGGCCGCCTGATCACGAGAGCGCTTCAATGTCTACCGAACTCTTCAGCCTTGCGGGTCGCACGGCTTTGGTCACCGGCTCGTCCCGCGGCTTGGGCAACGCCATCGCAGAGGGATTTGCGGCGGCGGGAGCCGCGTTGATTCTCAACGGCTCCGATCCAGCGCGTCTTGCAACGGCGGCGTCGGCACTTCGAGACAAAGGCTACAACGTGACCGAAGCCGCATTCGACGTGACGAACGAGTCGGCTGTGGTTGATGCTTTCGCGAAGTTCGACGCTGCCGGAATCGCGGTGGACATACTCGTGAACAACGCCGGGATCCAGCTGCGCAAGCCGTTGGTCGAGCTTTCGGTTGCGGAGTGGCAGCGAGTGATCGATACCAATCTGACCAGCGCCTTCATCGTAGGACGCGAGGCGGCCCGCCGGATGATCCAACGCGGCAAGGGCGGCAAGGTCATCAATATCGGCTCGTTGACGAGCGAGGTGGCGCGCGCCACGGTCGCGCCGTACACCGCCGCCAAGGGTGGCATCAAGCTGCTGACGCGCTCGATGGCCGCCGAATGGGCCGAGCACGACATCCAGGCCAACGCCATCGGCCCGGGTTACATGATGACCGAGATGAACAAGGCGCTCATCGAGAATCCGACTTTCGACGCATGGGTCAAATCGCGAACACCCGCGCGTCGCTGGGGCAAGCCCGAAGAGTTAGTCGGGTGCGCCGTCTTTCTCGCATCCGCAGCTTCCAACTACGTCAACGGACAAATCATCTATGTCGACGGCGGCATGCTCGCCGTGTTGTGACCTATTCCACCATCAACGTCGTTCATCTCGAAGGAAGTTCCCCATGCGTTCCGTCGTCGTTCACGCTCCCCTCGACCTACGGGTCGAAAACATGGCCGCTGCCGCCGGTCCTGGTCCAGGTGAGGTCAAGGTTGTTTTGGCCGCAGGCGGGATCTGCGGATCCGATCTGCATTATTACCAGCATGGTGGATTCGGCACCATTCGCCTCAAGGAACCGATGATCCTCGGACACGAGGTCGCGGGAACCGTAGTCGAAATCGGCGCGGATGTCACGCGCGTTAAGGTCGGCGATCGCGTGGCGGTCAACCCGAGTCACCCGTGCGGTCACTGCCGCTATTGCATCGAAGGACATTCGAATCAGTGCCTTGATGTTCGCTTCTACGGCAGTGCGATGCGGTTTCCTCATGTTCAAGGCGCGTTCCGTGACGAAATTGTCATCACGCAAGAGCAGGCATTTCCCGTAAAACCCGATGTGCCCCTTGATGAGGCCGCGTTCGCGGAGCCTTTTTCGGTGGCGCTTCACGCGGCGACACGGGCCGGCTCCGTGCTTGGCAAGAAAGTATTGGTGACCGGATGTGGTCCGATCGGTTGCCTGACGATCATGGCCGCGCGGCAGGGCGGTGCAAGCGAGATCGTCGTCACCGACGTTAGCGCGCCGCCCCTTGTCACTGCTGGGAAGGTGGGCGCCGATCGGACGCTCAACGTGGCCGATAAGCCCGATGCGTTGGCGCCGTACTCGCACCACAAGGGCTATTTCGACATGACGTTCGAATGTTCCGGCAATCCGCGCGCGCTGGTCGGCGCCCTCGACGTCACGCGACCTCTGGGCGCGGTCGTGATCGTTGGGCTCGGTGGCGAAGCCACGTTGCCGATGAACGCGGTCGTCACCAAGGAACTCGAGGTATGCGGCGCATTTCGTACCGGTGTCGAGTTCGGCTGGGCGGTCGAGTTGATCTCCAATAGACGTGTCGACATGCGTCCGCTGTTGACGGCCACGTATCCGGTCGAGCAGGCGGTCGAAGCATTCCAGTTCGCCGGCGACAAAGCGCGGGCCATGAAGGTGCAGCTGAGCTTCGCCGGCGCGCAATAGCGGTCGGCGAAGAAGTCGGACTCAATTGATCGACGTCCGCGTCTGGTCCAAGGGGGCAACAGCGTAGGGTTGAGCCCGATGAATGAAGTCGCACCCGTCGATATCGTCGCCCTCGGTGAGGCGATGGTCGAGTTCAACCAGACTAGCCAAGCCGATGGGCGAACCTATGTGCAAGGATTCGGAGGCGACACGTCGAACGCGTTGATCGCTGCGGTGCGCCAGGGCGCCAACGGCGCTTATGTCACGAAGCTCGGCGACGACGAATTCGGGCGAATGTGCCTTGGCCTGTGGGAAAAAGAGGGCATCGATGTCGAAGGTGTTGCCGTCGATTCGTCGGCGCCGACCGGTATCTATTTCGTCAGGCACGGAAAGGACGGGCACGCGTTCAGCTACCTGCGCGTGGGCTCCGCAGCAAGCCGCATGCGGCCTGTCGATGTTCCGGCGCCGCTGATCACACGCGCGAGGTACCTGCACGTTTCCGGCATCAGCCAGGCGATCAGTGCGTCAGCGGCCGACACCGTTTTCCACGCCATCGGCATCGCGCGAGCGTCGGGTGTCAAGGTCGCCTACGACCCCAACCTGCGCCTCCAGCTGTGGCCACTGGCGCGCGCTCGCGCGGTGACGGTCGCGACGATCCCGCTCACCGATTATTTTCTGCCGAGCCTCGATGACCTTCGTGTTCTGTCAGGATTGGATGATCCCGTTGCCATTCTCGACTGGTGCCATCGGCAGGGCGCAAGAACCGTAGTCTTCAAGTTGGGCAAGGCGGGCTCGTGGGTATCGGACGGTGCAGAGCGCACGCCAATTGCCGCCTTTTCGGTCAACGCGATCGACGCCACGGGTGCCGGAGATTGCTTCGACGGTTCATTGCTCGCGCGGCTGGCCGCCGGCGACGATGTCGTCTCGGCAGCGAAATGGGCAAGCGCTGCGGCTGCTTTGACGACTACCGGATACGGTGCGGTCGCGCCCTTGCCGACCGCCGATCGCGTCGCACGGTTCATGGCGAACTGCACGCTGGGTTCCGGCACCTAAGCACAAGCGCCGTGACGCCCCAAAACCGCCAATCAGGATGGTGAATCAATCAATCGCTACGCGTGTTCACGAGCGAAAGGAATGAGTGATGATGACCAGCGACAGCCTGGACAAATTATTTCCGCTGGAAGGCGAGATTTCCGCCGAGCATCGACTCGCTGCGCCGGTTCACCAACGTACTTGGCTGGTCAACGGCGAGCTCCGAACCTGGAACGGTACATACAAGACCGTTTTTTCGCCCGTGTGCGTGAGGATGCCTGGCGGCCAACTGAAGCAACTTGAAATCGGTAGCTACCCGGTGATGGGCGAGGCGCAGAGCGATGAGGCGCTCGACGCCGCGGTTGGCGCCTACGACAACGGGCGCGGGGAGTGGCCGACGATGCCCGTGGCGGATCGCATAGACTGCATGCAGGACTTCGTCAAGCAGATGATGGCGCAGCGGCTAGCGGTTTCGCGGCTCATAATGTGGGAAATCGGCAAGAGCCTCGCGGATTCGGAAAGGGAGTTCGACCGTACAGTCGAGTACATCAAGCAGACGCTTTCCGCGCTGAAGGATCTCGATAACAACAGCTCCCGCTTCACCGTTGTGGAAGGCACTATCGGCCAGATCCGTCGCACGCCGCTTGGCGTCGTGCTGTGCATGGGTCCGTACAACTATCCGTTGAACGAGACATTTGCGACGCTGATCCCCGCATTGCTGATGGGCAACACCGTCGCCTTCAAGCCGCCGCAGTACGGCACGCTGCTGTTCACGCCGCTGCTCGAAGCGTTTCGCACCGCGTTTCCGGCGGGTGTCATCAATACGGTTTATGCGCCAGGCGCGGTTGTTGTGCCGCGTATGCTCGCGTCCGGAAAGGTGAACGTACTGGCGTTGATCGGATCCAGCAAGGTGGCCGACCATCTCAAGAAGCAGCATCCAAAGTCGCACCGGCTGCGTGCCATTCTCGGCCTGGACGCCAAGAACGCCGCCATCGTTCTACCCGACGCCGACATCGAATTGACGGTGAGGGAGTGCCTGCTCGGCACGCTTTCGTTCAACGGCCAGCGCTGCACGGCGCTCAAAATGCTGATCGTGCACGAGTCGATTGCCGACTCGTTCCTTCATCGCTTTGTCGAGGAGCTTGCCAAGCTCAAGGTCGGCATGCCATGGGAGAGGGGCGTGACGATCACGCCATTGCCTGGCCTGCATCGGACCGCTTACATGACGGAAGCTATCAAAGACGCAAAGTCCAAGGGCGCGCGTGTCGTCAACGAAGGCGGCGGCGCGTTCTCCATGACACTGTTCTACCCGGCGGTGGTTTATCCCGTCCGGGAGGGGATGAAGCTCTACCGTGAGGAACAGTTCGGCCCGATCATTCCCGTCATGCCGTTCACGAACGTCGAGGACGCGCTCGAATACGTAGTCACGTCGGACCACGGCCAGCAGGTAAGCATCTTCGGCTCCAACCCGGCTCAGATCGGAGCGCTGGTAGATCCGCTGGTCAATCAGGTGTGTCGCGTGAACATCAATTGTCAATGCCAACGCGGGCCGGATGTGTTCCCGTTTGCAGGCCGCAAGGATTCCGCGGAAGGTACGTTGTCGGTAGCGGATGCCCTGCGTTCGTTTTCCATCCGCTCGATGGTGGCGGCGAAGCAGACCGAGGCCAGTGAAAATTTGCTCGATGCGATCGTGGTCGAGCACAAATCGAAATTCATCAATACTCGTTTTCACTACTGTCCGGTTAAATGACCTGTCGCGAGCCAGAGATCAAGCATTGGCGCGGGCTGTAGGCCGATTTCGTTTGGTGCCGACTTGAACTTTGTCTTGCCAAGAACCGCGTACTTTCCTCGGGTTGACTGCCCCGGGGAGTTCGCATGTACGTCGGCAAGACCTTGTTCGCTCAGGTCATGGAGTTCGTGCCGTGGACGAGCTTCGCGCGCATCGTGCATCGCTACTCGGTGGCAACGCGGGTGTGCGCACGCTTGTCGTGCGCCGAGCAGTTCCGCGCGATGGCCTTCGCGCAGCTGACCTGGCGCGAGAGCCTGCGCGACATCGAGGCGAGCCTGTCGGCCAATGCGACCAAGCTCTACGCGATGGGCTTTCGCTCGGCGGTCAAGCGCTCCACGCTGGCCGATGCCAACGAATTGCGCGACTGGCGCATCTGGGCCGATCTGGCCGCCGTGCTGATCCGTCGCGCGCGCAAGCTCTACGCGAACGACTCGCTCGGCGTCGAGTTGGACAACACCGTCTACGCGCTGGACTCCAGCACCATCGATCTGTGCCTGAGCCTGTTCGACTGGGCGCCGTTTCGCTCGACCAAGGCCGCCATCAAGCTGCACACGCTGCTCGACCTGCGCGGCGCGATCCCCGCCTTCATCCACATCAGCGACGGCAAGCTGCACGACGTGAACGTGCTGGACATGCTGGCCTTCGAGGCCGGCGCGTTCTACGTGATGGATCGCGGCTACGTGGACTTCGCGCGGCTTGTACGCGCTGCATCAGGCCGGCGCCTTCTTCGTCACCCGTGCCAAGTCGCCGATGGACGCACGGCGCGTGTACTCGGCCGCCACCGATCGGAGCACGGGTGTGATCTGCGACCAGCAGCGTGATGCTCAACGGCTTCTACTCGGCCAAGAAGTATCCCGAGCATCTGCGGCGCATTCGATTCAAGGACCCCGAGTCGGGCAAGACGCTGGTCTTCCTGACCAACAACACGGCGCTGCCGGCGTTGACCATCTGCGCGCTGTACAAGAGCCGCTGGCAGGTCGAGCTGTTCTTCAAGTGGATCAAGCAGCACCTGCGCATCAAGCATTTCCTGGGCACCAGCGAGAACGCGGTGAAGACGCAGGTCTGGTGCGCCGTGGCCACCTACGTGCTCATCGCCATCGTCAAGAAGGAGCTTCAACTCGATGCCTCGCTCTACACATGTCTACAGATCTTGTCAGTCTCCGTCTTCGAGAAAACCCAGCTTTCATGCGCCTTGCAGCCCGATGAGCCTCGAACCGAACCACCAGCCGACGCGAACCAATTGATCCTGTTCAACTTTTAACCGGACAGTAGTGACTCGTTTTATTTTCTGACTATCGTGTCGGCTCAGCTTCTGGATGATTCGCCATATCACGAACGCTCCGGCCGAACCCAAGGGATGCCTAGCATGGATGCGCTGGAATTGATGCGCGTCGGTCCCGTGATCCCGGTGATCGTCATCGACGATGTAGCGCACGCGGTCCCGCTGGCACGAGCGCTCGTTGCAGGTGGCGTGCGCGTTCTGGAAGTCACGTTACGCACGCACGTTGCGCTCGACGCCATACGGACCATTACCCAGGAAGTCGAGGGTGCAATCGTCGGTGTCGGAACGATTACCCAAGCCGAGCATTTTCAGCAAGCCATCGCGGCGGGTGCGCGTTTCGGTGTGAGCCCTGGGCTCACCGACGAGCTGGTCGTTGCCGCGCGAGCGAGCAAGCTACCGCTGCTGCCAGGGGTGATGACGCCGTCCGACGTCATCGCTGCTCGCGCGGCCGGATTCTTCGCGCTGAAGCTGTTTCCCGCGCAACAGGCGGGCGGGATCGACATGCTCAAAGCGTTGAGCGGGCCGTTTCCGGACGTGACGTTCTGTCCGACGGGGGGCGTGACGGCGGCGAGTGCACCTGCTTTCCTGGCGCTGCCCAACGTCGGGTGCGTCGGCGGATCGTGGTTGACGCCCCAAGCTGCGATCAAAGCCGGCGAATGGGAAACAATCGCTGCGCTCGCACGCTCGGCTTCGAGATTGCGCGACGACATCGCCCCCCTGACGAGGCCCGCTGCGTCGATAACCTGCCATGAATAAAGTCGTTCTGCTGCGTCACGGCGAATCGGTCTGGAACCGGGAAAATCGCTTCACCGGGTGGGCGGATGTAGGACTCACCGAAAAAGGCGTGACCGAAGCCAGAACGGCAGGAGAATTGTTGAAGAAAGAAGGCTTCGCGTTTGACGTCGCCTTTACGTCGGTGCTCAAGCCCGCGATCAAGACGTTGTGGATCGTGCTCGAGGAAACCGACCGCATGTGGATTCCCGTGCATAACTCGTGGCGTTTGAACGAGCGACACTACGGCGCGCTGCAAGGTCTCAACAAGGCGGAGACTGCGGCAAAGTGCGGCGAGGCCCAAGTAAAGATATGGCGTCGCGCCTACGATACCTCGCCGCCGCGGTTGGACGATGACGATCCGCGGCTCGAAAGCAATGATCCGCGCTACGCCGATATCGACGCCTGCGAGTTCCCCAGAACGGAATGCCTGAAAAGATACAGTGGCGCGGTTTCTACCCTATTGGCACGCAACCATCGCGCCTGCGATACGCATGGACAAGAGTGTCATCGTAGCCGCCCATGGCAACAGCCTGCGCGCGCTGGTGAAATACCTCGATAACGTGTCCGACGCCGACATCGTGGAGCTCAACATCCCTACCGGACAGCCGCTCGTCTACGAGCTGGATGACAACCTGAAACCGATCCGGAGCTACTACTTGGGCGACGACGAGACGATCAAGGCAGCGATGCAGGCCGTCGCCAACCAGGGCGAAGCAACACAGCCATAAGGCGAGCCGACGATGAGCATTCGACGCAACCGCCACGCCAAGCTGTGGCCACGCTGGGGCCGGCCAGTTCGCGTGGGGATCTTGCGCGCCATGACGAGCTTCCTACCAGTACGTCACCAACATCTTCGTTACAAAACCGCAACGGCTAACTAACGTTGCGTCCGACGCAGGAACCGCCCGCTGCGCCCGGTCGCCGCATGGCCGAAACGATAGGCAATCGCGCCGTTCACCAGCACGCAGTCGATTCCGATAGCCAGCGCTTCCGGCTGCTCGAAGGTTGCAACGTCCTTGACGGAAGCCGCGTCGAACACGACAACGTCGGCGTATGCGCCTTCGCGGATTTCGCCGCGATCGTCGAGCTTGAACTGCCGTGCGGAAAGGCCACTCATCTTGTGCACGGCAGTCTCGAGCGGAAACAGGCCCAGGTCGCGGCTGTAATGGCCCAGCACTCGGGGAAAGGTTCCCCATAGGCGCGGATGCGGATGCTGGTCGTGCGGGAGGCCGTCCGAACCGATCATGGTGGCGGGGTACTCGAGCACCCGCTGCACGTCGTCCTCGCGCATCTGGAAGTAGCATGCGCCGCCCGGCTCGAGCCGCTCGCACGCCTCCTGCTGCGTACAGCTCCAGTCCGCCGCAATGTCGGCGAGCATGCGTCCCGCCGTCTCCGGATGCGGCGTCGACCACGTGATCATGATGTCGATGACGCTGTCGACCATTTCCTTGCGCAGCACCGTGGAGCCGGCGATATACGGATACATGTCGAGCGCGATCGGCTGCTGCATGCGTGCGGCATCGATGTGCGCGAGCGTCTGCACGGTGCGGCCCCAGTTCTGCGGCCCCGCGCATTTGTGATGTGATACGACCACCGGCAGGTCACCCCGCCGTCCGGTCGCGAACGCCTCGTCGAGCGATTCGATCACCTTGTCGAACTCGTCGCGGATATGCGCGGTGTACACACCGCCGGCGTCACCGGCAATTCGTGCGAGCAGCGACAGCTCGTCGATGTCGGCGGCGGCACCGGTCGCATAGAACACCCCTGAGCTCAACCCCCTCGCGCCCGCGTCCATGCCTTCGCGCAGAAGCTCGACCATTCGGGATTGCTCGGCCGGCGTGGCGGGAAGGTAAGGATCGTTCATCGTCGCCACCCGCAATGTCGAATGGCCGACCAGCGCCGCAACGTTGACCGCGGGCCTCGCCGCATCGACTGCCGCGACATAGGCGGCCATCGTCGGATAGACGTACTTGTCACGGCCCCCTAGCAAATTGAGCGGCGGCGGCGCGTCGGTATGCACGAGAGGTGCAAGGCTGATGCCGCAATTGCCGACGACGACGGTCGTCACACCCTGACTCACCTTCGGCAGCATCTGCGGGGCGGCCAACACGATCTGGTCGTCGTGCGTATGGACGTCGATGAAGCCTGGCGCCACGATCTTGCCGGCGGCGTCCAGGGTGTCGGCATCGTGCGTCGCCAAATGCGCGCCGACGGCGGCGATACGCTCGCCTTCGATGCGCACATCGGCAATGAAACGCGATGCACCGGTGCCGTCGACGACCGTGCCGCCACGGAGGACGAGCGCGCGATTGCGTTCTTGGTTCATGACGGCTGCACCTCGCCGTTGGACCATGCCCACTGCAGCACCGGATGGGTTTCGCTGTCGACGCCACGCTCCTGCAGCACCTGTTGCACGCGCTTCAACTGGCGCAATGCGGGCGGACCCCGGCGCAAGCCCGTGCCCACCATGAGTATTTCGAGATACGCCATTTGCGCAAGGTACGCCTCGGTGCCGACGCGCATGGAAGGGTCGGCTGGAACGACCACCGGCAGGACGATGTCGGCCTGCCCTGCAAGCGGTGTATCCGGCTGCGTAATGGCGATGATCATCGCACCCTGCGCCTTGGCAACGTCGACGGTTTCCAGCAGGAACGGCATCCGCCCGACATGCGAGATCGCCAGCGCGACGTCGTTCTTGCTCATCGTCGCCGCCGAGATGAGCTGCAGATGCGCATCGAAATAGAAATTCGAGTTGAGGCCGAGCCGGGAGAAGCGTGCCTGCGCATCGCTCGCCATGAACATCGACGTGTTGCCGACGCCGTAGCAGTCGACACGCCGCGCTTTCGCGATCCGCGTGACGGCACGCTCGATATCCTGCGGCGCGATGTGCTGCTCGAGGCTTGCAAGCGCGCTTGCCGCCCCCTGCAACACCTTGTGCGTGACGGTCTGCATGTTGTCGCCGGGCACGACTGAACGATGCAGTGTCGATGTCCCGACCGCGAGGCTCTGCGCAAGATGCAGCTTGAATTCGCGCAAGCCCGCAAAACCCAACGCACGGCAGAAACGAATAACCGTCGGCGGGCTGACCTTCGCCCGGTGCGCCAGCGCGTCGACGTTGGCGCGCACGGCGAAATCGGGATCCGCGAGCATGACTGCGGCGACCTGCTGCTGCCCCTGAGACAGCGACTCGGCGCGCTCGCGCATCGTGAGCAGAAGATCGCTCACGATGCGGGGCCTGTTGCGGCGTTTGGTCACGCTAGTCACGGCGCCTCGGTCATAGAATATCGTCGCGGATACAGGCCTTGAATCGGCCCGGCGCTATTTCGCGCAACGGGGGTACCGTTGCAGCGCACGCGTCCAGCGCGTACGGACAACGGGTCCGGAAAACGCAGCCCGACGGTGGATCGACGGGGCTCGGGATATCGCCCTCGAGCAGACGGCGATGGCGGCGCGTTTCAGGATCCGGCCGCGGCGACGCTTCGAGGAGCGCTTGCGTGTACGGATGCTTGGGCGCCTTGTACAGCTCCTTCGCGGGCGCGACTTCCATCACCTTGCCGAGATAGAGCACGACGATCCGATCGCACAGGTATTCGACCACGTCGAGATCGTGCGATATGAACAGCATCGTGAGGCCGAAGCGCTCGCGCAAGTCCGATAGCAGATTGATGACCTGCGCCTGAATGGAGACGTCGAGCGCGGACACCGGCTCGTCGGCGACGATGAATTGCGGCTCGACGGCGAGCGCACGGGCGATGCCGATCCGCTGCCGCTGCCCACCCGAAAATTCGTGGGGAAATCGCTGCGCGTGCTCGGGCGCGAGACCGACCAGTGACAAGAGCTCGGCGATCCGCTCCCGGCGAGCGGCTCCCGGGTGGAGGCCGTGCGTGGCCATCGCTTCGTCCAGCGTGTCGCCGACGCGCCGGCGCGGGTTCAGGCTCGCATACGGATCCTGAAAGATGATCTGCAGGCGACGACGGTAGGGACGCATCCCACGCGCGGACAACGGCACGAGATCGAAGCCCTCGAACCACACTTCGCCGGCAGTCGGCTCGATCAGCTTCAGCACCGAGCGCCCGATCGTGCTCTTGCCCGAGCCCGATTCGCCGACGAGGCCCAGCACCTCGCCTTTCGCGATCTCGAAACTGACGTCATCCACCGCGCGCACCGGACGGTCGCCGTGGCCGAAGTATTTCCTGAGGTCGCGGACCGACAACATCGGAGCGCTCGCAGCCGGTTCCTGGCTATCCACGGGCGCGCTCAAAGCATGCTCCAGCGTATGCAGCGCGAGCGCTGACCTGCGGGAACTTCCGCCAGCGGCGGCATCGCCGCCGAACATTCGGGCCGTACGAGCGCGCAGCGCGGGGCGAACGCGCAGCCGGGCAGCGGGTCGAGCGGACTCGCGACCTGACCGGGAATCGCGTTCAGCCGCCTTTTGTTTCCGGCCATTGAGGAATCATCGTCGAGCGCGCGCCGGGGCAGGCACTCGAGGAGCCCGCGCGTGTAGGGATGCCGGGGCCTTTTGAACAACAGGTGGACGTCCCCATCTTCGACCACGCGCCCGCTGTACATGACGACAACGCGGTCGGCGATCTCGGCGACGACGCCCAGATTGTGCGTGATGAACAGCACTGCCATGCCGATTTCGCGCCGCAGCTTGTCGAGCAGGGCGAGAATCTGCGCCTGGATCGTGACGTCGAGTGCCGTCGTCGGCTCGTCGGCGATCAGCAGCGACGGATTGCACGACAGCGCCAGCGCAATCATCACCCGCTGCCGCATCCCGCCGGACAACTGATGCGGATACTCGTGTACCCGCTGTTTCGCCGCAGGGATTTCCACGAGCTCCAGCATTTCCAGCGCGCGCTTCATCGCCTCGGCGCGATTCATGCCGAGATGCAGCGCGGCGGCTTCCGCAATCTGGTCGCCGACGGTAAACACGGGATTGAGGCTCGTCATCGGCTCCTGAAAGATCATCGCGATATCGCGGCCGCGGAGCTTGCGCAGCGCCTTCGCCGGCAGCTTCGCGAGATCGACCACCGGGCCTTCGCGCGTTCGGAACAGGATCTCGCCGCCGACGATGCGCCCAGGAGGATTCGGAATCAGGCCCATGATCGACAGGCTGGTCACCGACTTGCCAGAGCCGGATTCGCCGACGACGGCCAGCGTTTCGCCGGTGCTCAGCGCAAACGACACGTCCTCGACCGACTTGACGACGCCGGAGTCGGTGAAGAAATGGGTCCGCAGATGCCTGACCTGCAGCAGCGGGGTGGCGGTCTGCGCGGCGTTCGCCATGATCAAATCGCCTTCCGCAGCTTCGGATCAAGCAGATCGCGGAAGCCGTCGCCCACCATCTGCAGCGATAGCGCGGAGAGCACGATCGCGATCCCCGGGAACACGACGAGCCAGATCGCCTGGTGCGCGAACTGCTGGCCGCTGGCGATCATCGTGCCCCATGTCGGCAGCTCGGGGGGAACGCCGACACCGAGGAACGACAGCCCCGCTTCGGCGAGCACCGCGTAGGCGAAGATGAACGTCGCCTGCACCAGGATCGGCGAGGCGATGTTGTTCAGGATATGGATGAACAGGATCCGCCACGTCGACACACCCAGCGCGCGCGCGGCCTCGATGAACAGCAGCTCGCGCACGACCAGCGTCGACGCCCGCACGACCCGGGCCACGCGCGGCGTGTAGACGATCGCCAGTGCGAGAATCACATTGGTCATTGACGCGCCCAGCACCGCGACCAGCGCGATCGCCAGCAGGATGTCGGGAAACGACATCATCGCGTCGACGACCCGCATGATCGGCCCGTCCAGCCGGCGAAAGAATCCGGCGGTGAGCCCGAGAAGCACACCGCCCGTCACCGAAATCAGCACCACGAGTGCACCGATCATCAGCGAATAGCGCGCGCCGAAGACCACGCGGGAGAACACGTCGCGGCCCAGCTCGTCGGTGCCGAACCAGTGAGTGAGCCTCGGGCTTTGCATGCGATCGACGATCTTCATTGCCGTCGGTTCGTAGGGCGTGACCCAGGGTGCGAAGAGCGCGAGCAACGCGACGACCACCAGGATCGCCGCGCCGGCCAGCACCACCTTGCGCCGGAACAGCTTGTGCACGAGGATCAAAGCCGGGCTGCGTGACGGTGCCTTGGTGACGGGAACGGAAACCGCAGCGCTCATGGGGATCAGTACTTCACGCGCGGATCGACGACGAGGTACAGGAGATCGATCAGCAGATTGATGAGAACGTAGAGTCCCGCGATCACCAGCAGCGCGCCCTGGATCACCGGATAGTCCCGGCGCAGCACTGCGGAGACGACGAGGTTGCCGACGCCGGGCAGGCCGAAGACCGTTTCGGTCACGATCGCGCCGCCGATCAGCAGGGCGAACGTGAGGCCGAGCACGGTGATCACCGGGATCAGCGCATTGCGCAGCGCATGGTGCAGGATGACGTGCGCTTCGGACAGCCCTTTGGCGCGAGCCGTGCGGATGTAATCGTCTCCGAGGACGTCGAGCATGCTTGCGCGCGTGAAGCGGAGGATGAGCGCCGAGTTGACCACGCCGAGCACGATCGACGGCAACACCAGGTGATGCAGCCGCTCGGCCAGCGGTACGCCTGGAGCGCCGTACCCTGCCACCGGAAACCAGCCGAGGCTCACCGCGAAGATCTGCATGAGGATCAGGCCGAACCAGAAGCTCGGGATGCTCGCGCCAAGCATCGCGAAGCCCGAGAAGATCTGATCGACCGTCCGGCCGCGCCAAACGGCGGCGATGATCCCGCAGGGAACGCCGATCAGCGTCGCGATGACGATCGAAAAGAGCGTGAGGAAAAAGGTCGGCTCGGCGCGCTCGAGTAGCGCCTGCGTCACCGGTCGCTGCAGAAAGATCGACTGTCCGAGATTGCCGTGGACCAGCTCGCCCAGCCAATAGACGAACTGCAGCGGCAGTGGCTTGTCGAGCCCGTAGGAGGTGCGCAGCTTCGCGATGTCGGCGGCGGTCGCCTGGTCACCCAACATGACCGCCGCTGGATCGCCGGGTGCCAGCCGCGTGATGAAAAAGACGAGGGTCGCCACCAGCAGCATCACGATCACCATGCCGGCGAAGCGCGATGCGAGATAGCGAGTCATGCCGCCTGTCTACAACGGAATCTCCAGGGATTCATATGAATCAATTCGGGGACGTCCCTCACTTCTGCAGTCCCGTGTTCCAGAAGAATGGCCACGGCATTGCAACGTAACCGTCGAGCTTCGCGGAGCGGGCAGTGACGCTGTTGAAATTACCGACCTTGATGTAAGGTACTTCGGTGAAGACGACCGATTGAATGTTGCCCCATAGCGCGCCGCGCTTCTTGGGGTCCGGTTCGGCGTTGAACGCGGCAAGCGCGGCCTCCTTGGCGGGCGAGGTCCACCACCCCGGCGCGCCGTCACCGAGTTGCGGCGGGGTAAGCGTGGGCTCGGGCAGCACGGCCGAATGGGTGATGTAGATATCCCATACCGCGGGATCGTTGCGGCGCTGGATAAGCGTCGCCCAGTCCACGACCTGCGTGTCGACCTTGAATCCGGCAGCTTTGAGGTTCTCCGCCATCACCAGCGCCATGCGGTAGTGAAATTCGTATTGCTGGCTGGTGAGAATCTTGATCGGGGTGCCATTGTATTTGGCGGCCGCGACGAGCGCGGCGGCTTTTTTGGCGTCACCCTTGCCGTAGTTCTCAGTGCCGGCCGTCGAGTAGAACGGCGTGTTTTTGGCGTAGTGGCTGCTCTCGGTCGTGTAGAACTTCGCGTCGCCAAATCCGGCGCCCATCATGTCGGCATTGTTGAGCGCCGCTTCCACCGCCTGGCGCAACTGGATATTCGCAAGTGGCCCCTGCTTGGTGTTCAGCACCAGGTACGGAAATCCGAATGGCGAGGTCAGTACGGCTTTCACGCCGGCGTTGCCCTCGAGCCTCGAGTACGATTCAACCGGCAGAAGATCCGCGAACTGGTACTGCCCCGAGAGCGTTCCCTCGACGCGCGTATTGGCGTTGGGCACCGGAACGAAACGCAGCTCATCGAGCAGTGCCTCGCGCTTGCCGGCGTACCCGCTGGCCGTCTCGTTGCGCGCGCTGTATCCGTCGAAGCGCACCATCTGCACGTACTGATCGGGTTTGCGCTCCTTGAAGACGTACGGCCCGGTACCGACGAACTGAGTGAGCGGGTTGGCGATCGACTCCTTCGCCATGATCGCGGCGAAGCCTGACGGAAGCGCGAAGTGCGCAAGCAGCGGCGCGTAGGGCCGGGTGAGCGTTATGACCACGGTGTACGGCCCGTTGGCCTCGAGGCTCTTGACCTCCTTCGCAACGGCCTTGCCGCGCGGCGCCATGTCCATCCAGCGCTTCAGCGACGCGACGACGTCGTCGGAAGTCATCTCCTTGCCATTGTGGAATTTGACCCCCTTGCGAAGCGGGATCGTGTAGACGACTCCGTCCTTCGAAATCACCGGCATGCTCTCCGCCAGCATGGGCGCCACGTTCCAGTTGGCGTCGAATGTGTACAGCGGCTCGTACACGTGCTGCATGATCGTGCCGACCAGATCCGCCGTCGACGCCATGGGGTCGAGCGTCTGCGGCTCGGCGATCATCGCAAGATTGGCGGCGCCGCCCTTCGCGGGTGCAGCAAGCGCGGGGGTCGCAAGACCTATCGCCGTTACTGCAGTCAGGGCGACGACCGCAAGACTGGCGCGGAAGGTCGGTCTTGTGTGACAGGAAAGCGTACTGCGGATGCCGGTGCGAAACATGACTCCTCCCTCTTGGCGAAATGGACCCCCGGGTGGTCGCTACTAGCCTCGGCGAGCGACGATAAGGCGGGTCTGTAATTAAATTACATAAAGGCGACGAGTGTACGCCATTCTTGATTCGCGTCAAGGGCTGGCGAAACCGGGGTACGCCATAGGGCAGGATACCTCTGGTCGGTCGGCTCGACGCTCGGCTTTGCTCGTCCGGGGAATCCGGTAAACTGTAATTTAGTTTCAGCAAGGTCGCGTCGGGACCGGTCGACGCCCCGATCGCGGCTCGGCCCCGGTGGTGCGCTCCCTGCACGGAGACCGGCTCCCTCGGATGTGGCCCTTGTCTCTAGACATACTTCCAGTGCATGCTTCCTGAACGTGAACGTGGCGCAACTGGCACCTGGGAGGGAGGCTGGGATGCTTTCGAAAACCGAATCCGCCTGTTTCGTGATCGCCGACATCTCCGGCTACACGAGCTTTCTCGCCGGCGTCGAGCTCGATCACGCACACGACATCATCGCCGACGTGATGGACACGGTGGTGAGGTGCCTGCGCCCGCCGTTCCGGCTCGCCAAGTTCGAGGGTGACGCGGCCTTCTTCTACGCGGTCACCGACAAGGTTGACGGATCGCTCCTCCAGGACGCCATCGAGTCGGCCTACTTCGCCTTCCGTAAGCGGCTGCGCAACATCAAGCAGGCAACATCCTGCGAATGCAACGCCTGCAGAAACATGCAGAACCTCGACCTGAAGTTCGTCAGCCACCATGGCGAATTCATCAAGCACAGGATGGCTGGCCGCGAGGAGCTCGCCGGTCGCGATGTCATCGTCATTCATCGTCTTCTGAAGAACGCAGTGAACGAGCGCCTCGGTGGCCACGCCTACGCGCTGTTTTCCGACTCTTGCATCCAGGCAATGGGCATCGATCCAATCACCCAGGGTCTCGTCGAACACCGGGAGTCGATCGACATCATCGGCGACGTGAAGTGCTGGGTGCGCGATCTCGAGGAGGCATGGGAGAAGGAGAGCGACCGCGAGCGAAACGAAGTGACCCGCGACAAGGCAGCAATGGTGATCGAGTTCGACATCGCCGCCCCGCGCCCGATCGTGTGGGAATATTTCATTCTCCCCGGCCAACGGCCGAAATGGCGGGGCGCCGACGAGGTACGCGAGATGTCGAAAAGCGGCCGCCGCGGGGTCGGTACCGTCAATCACTGCATGCATGGCCCCCACGCCATCATCGAGGAGGTGATCGACTGGCGTCCGTTTGACTATCTGACGCTGACCACGCTGCTGCCCATGCCCGACGCTCCCAAGGTGCTTATGACCTACGCGTTCTCGGAAAGCGCCGGTGGCGGCACGCACATCGAGATTCGCGTGGCCAAGCCCAAGCCGAAAGACAAGGCATTCCTCGAGCAGGTCGGGCCGGAGTTCCAAAAGAACATCACCAACGAAGTCGCGACCCTTCGGCTGATGCTCGAGGGACAGCAGGGGGCCGCGGCGGCTGTCGAAGAACCAGCTCTACCAGTATCGGGAGAGCGCTTCCTGACCCAGCCCGTCCACGCGCGCTGACCTGCCGATCTGGCGCGGTGACGAGGAGGCTCGGCGATACTAGCGCGCACCTCTGCCTGCCTGTTGCGATTTCGATTGCGCGGCGGCATCATTCGGGCGAGATGGTCCTCGAAATGTAGCGACCGTTCTCGGCTTGCAATGTGGCAACGGCCTGTCCATTGATCGCCATTCCTGGGATCTCAACTCAATCGAGGAGGATGCCGATGAAGTACGTGATCAGCTGGTTCGAACGCCCGCAAGGTTCGCCAATGGAGTACGAGAATGCCCAGAAGCGAATCCTTGATGTGTTTGGTCAGTGGAAGGCGCCAGCCAACTTCAAGATCGAGTTCTTCGTAGTGCGTGTGGGCGAGTGGGGTGGGCATATGTTGGTGGACTGCGATGATCCGTTGACGATTCACAAGTTTTGCTCGATGTTACCTGCGTTTGTATTCCAGGCGTGCCCTGTAGTTGCCGTCGAAGACGCAGTCCGGGTCGAACTCGAAGTAATCGCCTGGCGCGACGGACTGAAAGGCAAGTGACATCCGAGAGGTTCACACCGCATTCACCTCGTGTGAACGGCGAAACTATCCTTACTGCATGCGGAGATCAAAAAGCGGCACTCAGTTTGAGTGCCGCTTTTCAGTTCATTTTTCTTGGTATCGCAACGACTGCTATGGGCCTTGTTCCGTGCGCTGCTCGAACGATCGGAAGTGGCCGCGAGCTGCCTCATCGCTGAGAGTCTCAGAACGTTAAGGGTTGTGCGATGCCTGCCTTCACGCGCAGAAGTGCGGCGACATGATGACGCCGCGCGGGCAGGCGTCGCACAAGCCTTAACGCTAAGCGACCGTCGAGTCCATCTGCCGATCGCCTTTGGCGGGTACTCGCCTACCTGACGGTCTGGTCCTCTCGCGCACAGCGGGCACCGCGAGCGACGCGCGGCGCCTCCTCGACCGATCCAGTCAAGCGCCGCTCCAGTTCTAGTGCATCAACGCCCTGGCGGCCGATAGTCCACGGCCTTCTTGCCGGCCTTGTCCATGTCCTCCGGCGGGATCAAAACAACTGTTTTCACGCTCGCAGCACCAGCTTGGTTTACGGCGAGCGCGATGGCGGCGACGGATATGTTGTCGGGTAGATCGACAATGACGTATGCGTCGACATCGCCGAATGCGTAGTAGAACGTCTCCAACTTACCGCCCAGGCTTTCTGTCATTTTCGCGATGGCCGCACGACGTCCAGTGCCACCCTCGCAGGCGACGCCCTTGGCACCCTCCGCAGTGTAACGTGCTTCAAAGAGGTATTTGGCCATGTTGCCGGTCTCCTTTTGGGAGCGCAATTCGCAAGGCCGCTCGACCGTATAAGCGCCGGACCTCGAACGCGCGTGAACATCATGCGCTCTTTTTTGACCCGTCGTTCCCCGGGCCTTCGGCAGCGATCGGCCGAACGTCGCTCGCTCCTCATTGCTTGATGAAGGGCACCTGGTCGCCTGCGTGCTTCTTCTGCTGCTTGATCGACTTCTTCTCCTTTGCCGTGTGCTGCGCTTTCTTCTTGTTTTCCTTCGGTGGCTGATGAGACATAGTGGGCTCCTGTTGATCGCCCGGATCAGGGCGCCCATTCACTATAGGCCGAATTGGCTTTGGTGCGGTGCCTAACGGCAGTGGCCCAGAGAAGACGAACGCGTGGAATTTCAGGCTTATCACAGATGCGCGCACGAGCGAGACGAGAGTACCTCGAGTCCACACCACTTCGCTTTCGTGCGTCGTTCGGGGTACGAGGCGCTCGGTATCCAGAAAAGCAGAGGCCCGGATGAACCGGGCCTCTGCGATAGGTTGCGACATTATCTTGTCGTCACATACCCATGTCGCCCATACCACCCATGCCGCCCATTCCACCAGCGCCCATGCCGCCGCCATGCCCCTTATCGTCCTGGGGCAGTTCGGCGACCATCGCGTCGGTCGTGAGCATGAGTCCCGCGACTGACGCCGCGTTCTGCAGCGCGAAGCGCGTCACCTTGGTCGGATCGATGACACCCATCTCCACCAGGTCGCCGTACTCGCCGGTCTGGGCGTTGAAGCCAAAGTTGCCCTTCCCTTCGACGACCTTGTTGACGACTACAGAGGGCTCCTCGCCGGTATTGGCGACGATCTGCCGCATGGGCTCCTCGAGCGCGCGAAGCACGATCTTGATCCCGGCATCCTGATCGGGATTCCCGCCCTTCAAATTCTTGAGATTGGCGCGTGCCCGCAGATACGCAACGCCGCCTCCGGCGACGATACCTTCCTCGACGGCTGCGCGGGTCGCGTGCAGTGCATCCTCGACGCGCGCCTTCTTTTCCTTCATTTCCATTTCAGTCGCTGCACCTACCTTGACCAAGGCCACGCCGCCGGCGAGCTTGGCGACACGCTCCTGCAGCTTTTCCTTGTCATAATCCGACGTCGCATCCTCAACCTGCTTGCGGATGTTTTTGACGCGTGCCTCGATCGCCGCCTTTTCGCCGGCGCCGTCGATGATCGTTGTGTCCTCCTTGCCGATCTCGATTCGCTTTGCACGGCCCAGGTCCTTCAGCGTCGCATTCTCGAGCTTCAGGCCAAGTTCTTCCGCGATGACGGTACCGCCCGTGAGAATCGCAATGTCGTCGAGCATGGCCTTGCGGCGATCACCGAAGCCCGGCGCCTTGACAGCGGTCGTCTTCAGAATACCGCGAATATTGTTAACCACCAGCGTAGCAAGAGCTTCACTATCGACGTCCTCGGCGATGATCAACAGCGGCTTGCCGGACTTGGCCACGAGCTCGAGCAGCGGAAGCAGATCACGGATGTTGCTGACCTTTTTGTCGTGAAGGAGGATGTATGGATCCTCGAGCAGCGACACCTGCTTGTCCGGGTTGTTGATGAAATACGGCGAAATGTAACCCCGGTCGAACTGCATGCCTTCGACCAGCTCGAGCTCGTTCTCGAGACCCTTGCCATCCTCGACGGTGATCACGCCTTCCTTGCCAACCTTGTCCATCGCCTCGGCAATCGTCTTGCCGATCGACTCGTCGGCGTTGGCCGAGATCGCGCCGACTTGCGCGATTTCCTTGCTGGTCGTGCACGGCTTGCTGATCTTCTTCAGCTCCTCGACGACGGCGATGACGGCCTTGTCAATGCCGCGCTTCAGATCCATCGGGTTCATGCCGGCGGCAACATACTTCATGCCTTCCGCGATGATCGATTGCGCAAGAACGGTGGCCGTCGTCGTGCCATCACCGGCGACGTCCGATGTTTTCGACGCGACTTCCTTGACCATTTGCGCGCCCATATTCTCGAACTTGTCCTTGAGCTCGATCTCCTTCGCGACCGACACGCCGTCCTTGGTGATCGTCGGCGCGCCGTAGCTGCGCTCGAGCACGACGTTGCGGCCCTTCGGGCCCAACGTAATCCTGACGGCGTTGGCGAGAATGTTGACGCCGTTCACCATTCGATTACGGACGTTTTCGCCGAAGCGGACGTCTTTGGCTGCCATATGAATTCTCCTGATACGTATTCGTGGGGGTGGCGATCAGTCGACGATGCCGATCACGTCGTCTTCGCGCATGTGGAGCAGGTCCTGGTCTTCGAACTTGAATTCCTGGCCCGAGTACTTACCGAAAAGGACCTTGTCGCCGGCTTTGACACCCATTCTGAGGATCTTGCCGTTGTCGTCGGTCTTGCCGGGGCCGGCGTAGACGACTTCGCCCATCGACGGTTTTTCCGCCGCCGTATCCGGAATGACGATTCCGCCCGCGGTTTTGCGGTCTTCTTCGAGCCGCTTGATGATGATCCGGTCGTGCAGGGGGCGAAGTTTCATGGTTGCACTCTCTAATTGGGGTTTACAGCGAGTTGCGTCGCTGTGGGCTGAAAGAGGCCAGGGACGGTTGGGGGTCGTCAGACCTCCCGGAAGTCCCGCCGGCTCGAGGGGTGTTGTTGTTTCAATAGCGATGAGCTCGTAACATGGGGCCGTACCGGCGACTATTCAAGCGTCTTCGCTCCCATCGGCCACGCCTGAGTTGCCGATGACGTCGATATGCGCGTGTTGGATGCGCTTTGCCTCAGGCTTGCCTGACGTTCGCTTGCGGCCTGGCCGACACCGCTGGTGCGGGCTGAGGATTAACACGCGCTGTGTCGAGTCCCAGATCGGTGCGCACGTTGACCTGACGCGCAAAGCCTCACCTGCAAATGTCCAAAGCACAGGGGGTAAACCAGTTGACGCAGCTCAGCGTGGAGAAAGCCCAATGCAAACGATTCCGGCCGGGGCCAAGGGCTCGTTCAGTCTCGTCGTCACTTCCGAACACCTCGCCAACCGTTTCAAGGACGCGACGTTGCCTCCAGTTTTGGCGACGCCCGTCATGATCATGGTCATGGAGAATGCAGCGCTCAACGCCATTAAGCCCTACCTCGAGGCCAGCGAAAGCGCGCTCGGTACGCGCGTTGACGTTCGCCACCTGGCAGCGACTCCCGTCGGGCGGCGCGTCAAAGGCGAGGCCGAGGTCACCAATGTCGACGGCCGGCGCATCGAGTTCACAATCCAGGCGACAGACGGAACCGAGATGATCGGTATCGGCACGCACGAGCGGATGATCATCGATCTCGTCAAGTTTTCCGAGCGGCTGAAGTCGAAATTCGGCTAGCCCGAATATTTCATACGGAAACTGCAGAAATGAGGTCGGCGGAATCATAACGTCCCACGTTGAATCTGGTGTCGAGACAGAATCAGCGTGGAGATTCCGCCGATGCCAAATTGTACCGCGACCAAAGTGCCGTTTGCGAAGTTGGGACGGCGCTGAAATCGACGTTCGCTTTGATGGCGGCAATGTCAGTTCTGACGGCGGGCTGTTGCTGCTGCGCCAAGTGGAGCGGCGACTCGGATTGCTGAAAGCGGTGGCGAACGTGCTGCCTGATCCGCGTAACCCGTATCTGGTGCAGCACACGACCGAACAACTGTTGCGGCAGCGCGTGTTCGGTCTGTGCCAAGGCTACGAAGATCTCAACGATCACGATCAACTGCGCTGACGCAGTCTTGCAGACGGCACTGACAAACCGCGGTCGGCAAGGCAGCAAGCCGCGGCGCCTCCAGTCCGACCCTGTGCCGCTTTGAGAACGCGTGCCAATCGCACGGCGGTGGCGAGCTACGCAGCAGATTCTGGTCGATCAGTTCATTGCCTCGTTCGCGAAAGCGCCAGAAGAACTGATGCTCGACTTCGACGCCACCGACGATCTGGTGCACGGCAACCAGGACGGCCGCCACTTCAGCGCCTACTACGACAACTATTGCTTCCTGCCGTTGTACGTGTTCTGCGGCGAGCAGTTGCTGGTCGCGTACCTGCGGCCGGCGAAGAAGGATGCGGCGCTGCATGCGGCGGCGATTTTGAAACTGCTGGTCACGCGCGCCTGCGCCAAGCGTGGCCTGGTGTGCGGATGATCTTCCGCGGCGACTCCGGCTTCTGTCGTCCGCTCGGCTGCTGTCCTGGTGCGAGCGCAACCACGTCGGTCTACGTCGTCGGCATGGCCAAGAATTCGTCGGCTGCTCACGCAGGCCGAGTGGTGGCGCGAGCAAGCTGCCCGGCGCCTTTGCCTGGACCCGGCAAGCGCAGCGCATCTTCGGCGAATTCGCCTACCGCGCCCCGCAGCTGGCCGTGTCACCGGCGGCTGATCGCCAAAGCCGAGCACAACGCGCAAGGCGCCAACCCGCGCTTCGTCGTGACCAACGCTGCCGCGACAACGCGCAAGCGGCTCTACGAGCAGATGTACTGCGCCCGCGGCGACATGGAGAATCGCATCAAGGAATGTCAGCTCGGCCTGTTCGCCGATCGCACCAGCTGCCACCTGTGGTGGCCCAATCAGTTCCGCCTGATGCTCGCTTCAGCTTGCCTACGTGTTGCATGGAACGACTGCGCACCATCGGCCTGGCCGGCACCGAGCTCGCGCGCGCTCAAGTCTGGCATTCTGCGCTGTCGCCTGCTCAAGGTCGGCGCGGTCATCGTTCGCAACACGCGCCGCATCCGTTTCTTCCTCGCCAGCGCCTTCCCGCATCAAGCCGCCTTCCTCCTCGCAGCGCAGCGCTTCGCTACTGGATAACCATGGACGAGTGCCGTCCCCGTGCGCGATGATGATCAACGGGGGTTGGGGGTAGTCCGTCCAAAATTCACCAGTCCGCCTAAAAATTAGGCAGCCACCCGTCGCGATCCTCCGTCATGCACCCAATTCGCCGCACGCGTGTCAAAATCAGCGGCAGTATGAAATATGCAGGCTAGCGGCGCGTCCGACTGCCTTCAATGCCAGTTCATCTCCCAGTATCCGCACAGCCTTTCCGCGCCAGATCGTTATGTCGTGCGCCCGCGACGGACCGGAGAGGCGCGGCGGCAGCCGTGCCGGCACTCCCGGTCGTTTCGATCTGATCGACCCTTACCCGCCGCGATCTTGGTAGCCATACCCCCGATAGCCGTCACCACGGTAATAACGCTCGCCTCCGTAGTAGCCGTTCCCGCGGTAGTAACCGTCGCCTCGGTAGTAGCCCTGGCCACGATAGTACCCATCGTAGCGTCCGTACCCCAACGGCACAATCGCACAGCCCCCAAGCATGGCCGTCAAGAGCGACACAATGGCAATGGTTTTCATCCATGTTCCTCCTTTGACAAGGAACAATTGGACATCACGTTGGCTGGTTTGTCGTCGCGCGATTTGTAAGGGCAGATTGCGGAGACATCTGCACGGACCAAGGGGTCGCTTGAATGGATGTGCAAGGATGATGCGCAAGCACTCCCTCCTTGGTGGGGCCACGAGTCTTGACGCTTCGGGCCGCCATAGCCGTTGACATCATGTCCGTTGTGCTAGATTCGCGTCGCGAAGAATGAGTCAAACGCCATTCGGATAGTGTCGTTCAGCGGGTCACGAAGCAGTCAGGCCGACATGCTTCGCCGGGAGGAGATCGATCGGTAATGAGCGTGCCCAGAACGACCCGCATCGTCATCATTGGCGGCGGCGTCATCGGATGCAGCATCGCCTATCATCTCGCCAGGAAAGGCATCCGCGACGTCGTGCTGCTGGAGCGGCTGCAGTTCACGCATGGCGCCACGTGGCACGCGGCGGGCTTGGTCGGGCAATTGCGCAGCAGCACCAATCTGACGCGCCTGATGCGCTACGGCGCCGAACTGTACGGAACGCTCGAATCGCAAACCGGCCAAGCCACCGGCTGGCATCGATCGGGAAGTCTTCGGCTTGCCTCGTCCGCTGCTCGCTGGCAGGAGCTGCAGCGGTCCGCGACCATGGCGAGGGGTTTCGACTTTCACGTGGAACTCATGTCGCCGCGGCAGGCGCGTGAACTGTTTCCGTTGCTCGACCCGGCGGGCGTCGTCGGGGCCGCATGGATTGAAGGCGACGGCTATGTCGATCCCGCCAGTTTGACGAGCGCTTACGCCGCCGGTGCCAGGCAAGGCGGCGTCACGCTGATTCAAGGCGTCCGCGTGACGGCCATTCGCACGCAGCGCCGCCGCGTCACAACGGTCGTTACCGATGCGGGTGAGATCGACGCCGAATGCGTGATCAACGCGACTGGCATGTGGGGCGGCGAAATCGCTGCGATGGCCGGCACGCGCGTGCCGGTTGGTGCGGTCGAGCATCAATATCTGGTGACGGAGAAAACGGACCGGATTCCCGCCGGCCTGCCATCGCTTCGCGACCCCGACGGCAACTTCTACGTCAAGCCGGAAGCCGGCGCGCTCGCTGTGGGGGGCTGGGAATCGAACACGCGACCTTGGGGTGCGAATGGGATCGCGCGGGACTTCGGCCCGGAACTGTTGCAGCCGGATTTCGAGCGCTTCACGCCGCTGGCCGAAGCTGCGGCGGGGCGGATTCCGATCCTCAATGAAGTCGGCGTGCGGCAGATGATCAACGGGCCGATTCCCATCACGGCGGATGGCGAGCCTGTGATCGGCCTATCGCCGGAGCTCGACAATTTCTATCTCTGCTGCGGCTTCACGTCCGGGATCGCGGCGTCCGGTGGCGCGGGTTGGGTAATGGCGAACTGGATCGTGGATGGCGATCCGGGTCTCGACTTGTGGCCGTTCGACGTGCGACGCTTCGGCGCGCCGCATTCGATCAAGCAGTTCATGTACGAGCGCGCAGTGGAGAGCTACGGCCGGTATTACCACATTGCATGGCCCTATCACGAAGCAGACGCGGGTCGCGGCGCGCGCCGCAGTCCGCTGTATACGACGCTGGCGAACGCGGGTGCCGTCTACGGGAACAAGTTCGGCTGGGAACGGCCGAGCTGGTTCGCCGCCCCGGGCACGCCGGCGATCGAAACGCCTTCGTTCGAGCGCGGACCCGCATTCGACGCGATCGGCGCCGAGCATCGAGCGGTGCGCGAGCGCGTCGCGCTGATCGACATGACGTCGTTCTCGAAGTACGAAATTCACGGTCCGGGGGCGTTGGCGGTGCTGCAGAATCTTGCAGTCAACGAGCTCGACAGGCCCGTCGGAACCATCATCTACACACAGCTCTGCAACGAGCGCGGTGGAATCGAAGCGGACGTGACGATCACGCGGTTGGCCACCGACCGCTTCTATTTCGTCACCGGCAGCGCGCTCGGCGTGCGCGACCGGTCCACGATCGAGCGCCATGTGCCTGCGGACGGAAGCGTCGAGATCATCGAGCAGACGTCGGCGAAGGCCGTGCTGAACCTGTGCGGGCCGCGCGCGCGCGACGTGCTCGCGGCTGTCACCGACGCGCCCCTCGATAACGCGAGCTTTCCGTACATGAGCGCACGCGCCATCGACGTCGCCTATGCGCCCGTGCTGGCGCTGCGTGTCACGTATCTCGGTGAGCTGGGATACGAACTGCACGTCCCGGTCGAATACGCGTTGCATCTTTACGAGCAACTATGGAGCGCCGGCGAGCGGCACGGGATCGCCAACGCCGGCTACCGGGTGATCAACAGCCTGCGGCTCGAGAAGCACTACCTTGTCTGGGGTTCGGACATCACGAGCGACTACAATCCCTACGAGGCGGGACTCGGTTTCTGCGTTGCGTCCGGAAAGGGTGAATTTCTGGCGCGCAGCGCGTTGGCGGCAGTGAAAGCGCGCGGTCCGAAGCGCAGCCTCGCATGGTTCACCGCAGCACCGGAGCTCAATCTGTTCGGCGGAGAGATCGTGCTCTCGGGGGACCGCGTGCTGGGCCGGGTCACCAGCGGCGGTTACGGCTATACGGTTGGCCGCAACATCTTTTGCGCATACGTCTCCGCTGATGAACCGGGCGCAGCGGAGTACGTGATCGAGGTCATGGGCGAACGGCATCCCGCGCTTCGTCACAGGCGGCCGTTGTACGACCCCGATCGCCGTGCGATCTTCGCCTGACACGTCTCAACGCCAGTTTGGAGCCTGATATGTCGGATTTCACTGTCACGCCAGGCGCCGAGCTCGAGGCGCTGCTCGCCACGCGCCGTGAAGGCCATGGCATGCCGCGCGCGTTCTATCATGTCGACGCGCTGTACGCCGCCGAGATCCGTACGATCTGGCACGGCGGCTGGCTGTTCGCCGGATTCGAGTGCGAGATTCCGAAACCCGGTGATTTCCTGACGTTGACGATCGACGGATCGCCAGTGCTCGTGATTCGCGACGATCAGGGAGGCGTGCGCGCGTTCCACAATGTGTGCCGCCACCGCGGCACGCAACTGTGCCGCAAGGAGTCCGGGCATGTGCGCACGATCGTCTGTCCCTACCACAGCTGGACCTATTCGCGGCAGGGCGATCTTCTCGCCTGCACAGGCATGCACGACGGCGTCGACAAATCGCAACTAGGTCTCAAGCCGGTGCACGCCGAAGTGACCGCCGGCTTGATCTACGTGTCGCTCGCCGTGGCCCCACCGACGTTCGACGGCCTGCGCGAGCGATTTGCCGCGGCGGCGAAGCCGCAAGGATTCGATCGTGCGCGGATCGCGAAGATCATCGAATACGACGTCGAGGCGAACTGGAAGCTGGTCTGGGAAAACAACCGCGAATGTTTCCACTGCGTACAGTGCCACCCGCAGTACGTGAAGGCCAATTTCGACGCCTACGACGAAGCGTCCGCGTCCGAGGCTATCCGGCAGAAGATGGCGAACGCGGTTGCGCGCGCGGAAGCGAAATGGGCGGCGCAGGGCATCGCGATCACACATGCGAAAGGTGGCCTGGCGCCGTTTCCCGACCCCGACCGCAACACGTGGTACGCCGCCGACCGCACGGTCATGGTCGAGGGCTTCGATACCGAGTCGATGGACGGCCAGCGCGTTGCGCCGCTGATGGGCGACTATGCGGACGCCGACGTCGGCGTGCTGCGAATGCGCAGCATGCCCAATTTCTGGCTGCACGCGAGTTGCGATCACGCGGTCGCCGCGCGCCTTCTGCCCGTGGGACCGCGCAAGACGAGCGTGCGCGCTTACTGGCTCGTCGATCAGAATGCGCGGGAAGGAGATGACTACCAGCTCGAGCGCCTGCTGCCGTTCTGGCACCTGACCAACGAGCAGGATTGGGAAATCTGCAAGTGGCAGCAGAACGGCGTCGATTCGATCGGCTACGAGCCCGGCCCACTGTCGCAGCGCAAGGAATACAACGTCGACGCATTCATCCGATGGTATCTGAAGCAAATGCACGCGGGCGGCCATTCCGACGACGCGGCGAGGCCGCTGACGCGCGTCGCATGACGTCCGTCAGTACGCGCCGTGTCTCAGCGAATCAGAGAAACGTTCTTGCGTCCGGTCACCCGGAGCACCAGCTGGAACAGCAGCAGCGCCAACGCGACCACCAGCATGATGCAGACCGAGAACGCCGCCGCCTGATTGACATTGCCGGCATCGTCGAGCAGCAGCACGGAAACGGCCGCGACCTGGGTGGCCGGCGTCACGAGGAAGATCACCGCCGACAGCGTAACCATGCTGCGCACGAAGAAAAACACGCCCACGCTGATGATCGATGGGCCAATGATCGGCAGGATGACATTCCACAAGGTCTTGAGGAAGCCACCGCCCAGCGACGTCGACGCCTCGTCGAACACCCGGCTGATCTGGTTGATGCTCGTCGTCGCGATCAGGAAGCCTTGCGCGTGATAGTGGTACACATTGCAAATGCGCGAGTATCAGCAACGTGCCGTACAGGAATTCCAGCGGATTGCTCGGGTTGTTGAACACCAGGATATAGCCCAAGCCCGAGCACCATTCCCGGCACGGCCGCGGGAAGTATCGACAGGAAGTACAGGCATTGGCCGGTGAGATTTCGCAGCCTTCGCGTGACGCACGCGCCGCCGATGGTGACGACGACACCGATGCCCGCGGCCATCAGCGAGACCCAGATGCTGGTCCATAGCGGCTGCAGGCCGTTCTGCACCTCGAACCGATAGTGGCGCAAGCTGACGTGCATGTTGTACGGCCACAGTGTCACGAAGCTCGCCACGACCACGACCAGCACGATCGCCGCGATCATCACGCAGATCGCGACGGTGAAGGCCAGGGCCGCGCCATCGCGCCAGCGGCTCGCGCACGATCCGCAGCGGCTGCGAGCGCTCGGTGATTGTGGCGTGGTGCCGGCGCATGATCCATTTCTCGGCGATCACCGCCAGTGCCGCCGGCACCAGCAGCATGACGCCGATCACCGCACCCATCTGGAAATTGCCCTGTCCGGATACCTGGTTGTAGATCTCGGTGGCCAGCACGCTGTAGTCGCCGCCGATCACCATCGGGTTGCCGAAGTCCGTGATCACGATGGTGAACACGACGAACGTCGCCGACAGGATGCCGTACTTCGTGGAGGCAAGCGTGATGTCGCGGAAGATCCGCGCACCCGTAGCGCCCAGCACTTGCGCGGATTCGTACAAGCGTGCGTCCGCCACCGCCAACGCGGCGGACAGGATCAGGTACGCATGGGGAAAGCTATAGAACACGTCGGAAATGACGATCCCCCAGAAACCGTAGATATCGATACCCAATCGAACGTCCGGTTGATGACGCCGTTACGCCCGAAGAGGAACACGATGCCCAGCGCCTGCACCAGCGACGGCGCGAACAACGGCAGCAGCGCGACCGACCCGACGACATTCTTCAGCGGCATCGCGGTCCTGCGCATCGCGTAGGCAAAGGCGTAGGCGAGCAGCACGGTGATCGCCGTCGTGGTCGCTGCGACGGCCAGGCTGTTGCCGACGACCTTCGCGAACTTCGGACTGTTGACGTAGCGCACATAGTTGCCGAGGCCGATGCCGTCGGCCGTCACGAAACTCGTCTTGAAGATTTCGAACAGCGGCGCCAGCACGAACACGAGCAACGGCACGACGACCGCTGCCAGCAGTCCGACCACGGCGATGCGGTCCGCATCGAATCTCGCCGCGAATCGAGGAGCGGTCGCCGTGGAAGTCGTCACGGCGTGGCGTCCTGCAGTCGGTGGATTGCGCCGGCGGGAATGCGTACGGCGAGTGCGTCACCCGCCACGAGGTCAGTACGCCGGCCCCGCAACTCCAGCACCAGTCGCTTGTCGTCGACGTTCAACGTGATGCGCGTGAAGCTGCCGAGAAAGATGCACTTTTCGATGCGCCCCGTCAGCGAGGAGGCGTCTGCCGTAGCGGCGTCGGTCAGCTCGATGTGTTCCGGCCGGATGCCGATGTAGGGATCGCCGTCGGCGCGATCGTTCGCGGGCGAAAGTCTGCGCCGTCGACAGTCGAACGAGGTTCATTCGCCCGATGAACTCCGCAACGAAGCGGTTGACCGGTTGATCGTAGAGATCGACGGCACCGCCGACCTGCTCGATGACGCCGGCATTCATCACCACGATGCGGTCCGCCATCTCCATGGCTTCGTGCTGGTCGTGCGTCACCATGACCGTCGTCACGCGTAACGCCGTCTGCAGGTCCTTGATCTCGGCGCGCAGCTCCTCGCGCACCTTGGCGTCGAGCGCCGACAACGGCTCGTCGAGCAACAGCACCGTGGGTTTGGGCGCCAGGGCGCGCGCCAGCGCCACGCGCTGTTGCTGTCCGCCGGACAGCTGGTGCGGATACTTCTCCGCCTGATCGCGCAGATGAACCAGCGTCAGCACCTCGTCGATCCGTGGACCGATCGCGTCCTTCGGCCATTTCCGGCATTCCAACCCGTAGCCAATATTCCTGGTCACCGACATGTTGGGAAACAGCGAATACGACTGGAAGACAATGCCGAAATTGCGCAGGCGCGCCGGCACGCCGAGCAGGCTTGCGCCGTTCTGCGATCACCTCGCCGGCATCGGGCGATCTCGAGTCCGGCGATGACGCGCAGCAGGGTGGTCTTGCCGCAGCCCGAAGGACCGAGGAAGCAAACGAATTCGCCTTCCTCGATGTCGAGGCTGACGTCGTTCAGCGCCAATACGGCACCGAACCGCTTGGTGATGTTGCGCAGCGACAGAAACACGAAGGTACCCGTGGGTGGCCGGGCGACGAGCACGCCGGCCCTTATCCAGGGAGTCTAGCGCGGGATCCGGCAGACGGGCAGGCGTGCGCCGGATCCGATGAACGCGATGGCTAGGTTCCTAGCGTTCGATCTTCTGTTTCCACTCGGCGATGATGCGGTCCTTGTTCTTCGCCGATGCCGCGAAGTCCATCTTGTACAGCACGGTCGAGACGTCGGGCGGCAGGCCCGCCTTCAGCACGGCGTCGGATGCCTTGGCGCCCGGCACGGACGACATCTCCGACCGTTCTCCGTAGAGCTTCGCCGCGTCGAGCGTGAGCAGCCAGTCGAGGAACTGCTTCGAATCTTCCTTGTTCTTCGCCGTCTTCATCAGCGCGTTGACCTCGGTCTCGATAGCCGGCGCCTTCGCTGGGTATCACCAGCTTGATCGGGTAGCCTTCGATGATCTGCTTGACGCCGCTGAACGCGAACGAAACGCCGATCGCATATTCGCCGGTGGCCGCCGCCTTGCAGGGCCGCGAGCCGGACTTGATGTACTGCGCGATGTTCTTGTCGAGATCCTTCAGATATTGCCAACCCTTCTCTTCGCCCTTCATCTGCAGCAGGCTCACGACCTGCGCATAGCCGGTGCCCGAGCTTGCTGCGTTGGGCATCACGATCTGTCCCTTGTAGACCGGATTCAGCAGGTCCTGCCACGACGTCGGCATCGGCAGAGTTGTTCTTCTTCAGCACTTCGGTATTGACGCAGAAGCCGGCGAAATAACCGGTCGTCGCGAACCAGCGCCCTTCCGGGTCCTTGAACTGGGCATTGACCTTGTCGATGCCCGCTGGCTTGTACGGTTCGGCCATCTCCAGGAACCGCGGGATCGACCATCTGGGTTACCGCCCAGCCCCAGATGACGTCGTGGCGCGGATTGCTCTTCTCCGCGAGCATGCGTGCGGCGAGGTCGCCGGTCGACAGGCGCAGCACGTTCACCTTGATGCCGGGCTTTGCCTTGTTGAATGCGTCGAGATAGACCTTGACGTCATCTTCCTCGAGCGACGTATATGCGGTGATCTCGCCCGCCTGTGCGGCGAAGCAGAATGAGGCCAGCGCAACGGCGGTCAAGCGCCGAAGCGGTCGCGTCCATGTCGTCATGTCGTCGCTCCCCCGCGTATGCCCCGGGCAGTGCGGTCGGAGATCTCGCGATCCCCGACCGGGTTGCCCGCGACGATTAGCCCGTTACCCCGAAAGGCCACGATAGCACGGAGCGTATTGGGCTCACAAGCCCGGCGTGTTGTGATTCGCCAACCCGCAGTTGCAAGCGGCTTTCCACCGGCCGGGTGCTGGGTCGCGATTGCGCCGGCCAAGCGTTGCAACCACCACATCGGCGCTAGGGACCTTCGCTGCATTTGACCCATCAGTCCCGCGCGAGGGTCACCTGGACGCCGGCGCCTTTCAGCGCGGCGGCCAGCCTCTTCGGCGGGGCCGCTTCGGAAACGAGGTCGTCGATATCCGAGAGCGCGCACACGCGCTCGAACTGAACCAGATCGTATTTCGAGCGGTCGAGCAGCAGGATCGTGCGGTCCGACCGCTCGCATCATCGCGCGCTTGACCGAACAGCCCAGCGAATCCGCATCCGTCACGCCGTCCGACGTGAGCCCGCCGGCGCCGATGAACGCCTTGTTTGCCTTGAATCTGCGGATGAACTCGAGCGCGTCCGCGCCGAACGTGCCGCCCTCGCGCGGCACGTAGTCGCCGGGACACAGGATCACGCGGCAATGCGCGTTGGTCCCCAGCGCGCGCGCCACGGGCAGGCAATTCGTCACGACCGTCAAGTGCAGGTCGCGTGCCGCCAGCGCGTTGGCGAACAGGCTGGTGGTCGATCCGCAATCGATCATCAGCGCGTCGCCGGACTCCACCATCCGGGCCGCGGCCGCGCCGATCAAGCCGCGCTCCGCCGCGTGCGCGCGGCTGCGGATGCCGATACCCGGCTCGTCGATCAGCGAACGGCTCGCGCCGCCGCCATACGTGCGCTTGAGCGCACCGCTTTGCGCCAATTCGTCGAGATCGCGCCGCGCCGTCTCGGTCGTCACGTCGAACGCCTTGGCGAGCGTTGCGATGCGCACGGTTCCTTCGCGCCGCAGCAGCGCAAGCAACTGCGCATGACGCTCCTGCTGGCTCAGCCGCTGCATGCGTCGTCCCATCGCGCTAGCTCGCATTCATGACTGCCCGATGCCCGGAGTCATCGGCGAGATCGAGAAACGTGTAACGATCGCGCAGAAATCGGGCATTGCGAACGGCCGTTGAGTAGAACGCGGGCGTCAGGCCGATCTGCGGCCGGGCTCGATCGGGCAACCCGCGCGTTGGAGAACTGCGTGGATCCGTGCCGCCGGAAGCATCGCGCCGCCCACGCTCGCACGAATGTCGTCCCAGTTGTCCGGCCATGCGCCGCTCGAGCCTCGCTTGCGCGTCCGGCGTCATTCGCTTCGCCGTCGAACTCCTTCCAGCACGACTCGCCGATCTCGGCGCCGAAGCGGCGTTGCAATTCGGCGCGCGTGATCGGCTCGGTCCGCAGGCCTGGCGGCCCGGCGGCCAGTACTTCCTCCTGAATGCGCGCCATGGTCAGCGTGGCGACGGCCACCTGCTCGCCATGGAAATGGGCTGCGCGGCCGGCGAGGCGCGAACATGTCGATGTAATGGCTGATCAGATGCTCGCCCTGACTCGCCGGATAGCTGCCGTCGCAGATGGTCATGCCAAGGCCGGAGAGTACCAGCGTGCGCGCGAGCGCACGCATCGCGTCCGCGATCGCCGCGCAGCAACGCTTCGGGGTCGTCGAGCAATGCCGGCTCGTCCTCGGCCAACAGCGCGAAGGGCGCGCGCCGGTACGGTGTTCCGAACAGGTGATGCGAAAGCAGCCAGTCCGCCTGCGCCGTCGAGCGGCACAGCGAATCGCCGAGCCCGGCCCGGATCATTCGAGCGGGAGCCGCGGACAACACCGCAAGGTCCATGAATACGCCGACGGGTGGGACCGACGGAAGCGACTTCTTGTGGCCGTCGACGGTGATGGCCGCGTTCTTCGACGTATAGCCGTTCATCGAGGGCGCTGTCGCGAAGACCGCGTAGGGCTTGCCGTCCTTGCGCCGCTGCATATTTGCAGAGATCGTTGATCGTTCCCGAGCCCACTGCGACCAATGCATCCGCGTCCGCCGCACGCACGGCGCAGCGCCTCGACGGTCTGTGCGTCGGCATGGGGTTGCCCGTCGAGCACGACCGGCACAATGGTGGCAACGCGTGCGAGTGCGTGTTCGACGCGTCTCTCCAAGCACTGCGCGCGTCGTCGCATCGCTGACGACGGCGATGCGACGTCCCAGTCGCAAAGGTGCAACCAGTTCCGCTTCCAGTCCGGCGAGACTGCGCTCGATTGCGACCGCCAGCACGGGAACCAGGATCGGCGTGCCGTCGTCCGGGTCAGGCCATTCGCCGCGCAGCAATTGCCCGAGCGTATCGGGTGCAGCCGCCGTGCGAATCATGGAGCCGGTGTGCAGGGGACTCGCCGCCCGGCTTTGCCACCGCTCGCGTCCCTTTGCCTGGACCGTTCGGCGGCGCTCACGCCGCGATCCTGGGCGCTGTGTCGCACGCCTCGAGAATGTCCAGGATCTGGCCGCGCAACGACCCCTTGGCCGGCGAGAACGAGCCATCCAACACCGCCGATCCGATCGTGAAGGCATCGGCGCCGGATTCGGCGAGCGCATGAATCTGCTGGCGGGAGTTCACGCTGCCGGCGACGATCAGCTTTCCCTGCCGAGAGCGCATCGCGTGCCGCGCGGACCAGGTCGAGCGGCTCCGCCTGCGTCGCTCGATACGCGAGAAGATCCACGCCGCCGCATCCCATTGCCCATCGCTCTGCCGCAATCCTCGGCGACCAGGCCGCTGATCCTTCGAGTTGCGTCGGATGGCCGACCGGGCGGCCGGGAAACGGAAAATAGCGGGAAAGGTCACCCAGAATGCGCCGCGCCGCCGCGAGATCAGTGCCACCGAGTATCCGATCCACGCCGAGCGCGGCGGCGCATTCAAGCGAACGGCTCACCGCCTCGGGTGTTGTACTTACCACTTCCAGGTAGCAGACGCCGCCGCGCTGCCGGATTCGACTCACGAGTGCCTGCATCGTGGCGGAGGTAGTGCCCACATCCTTGAAACCGACGTGCGTCACACCGAGCGCGCATGCCTGATCGACCAGACACTCGGCATCCTCGACCGTCCTGTCGTTGCGAGTCAGCATGAAGATGAAATCCATCGGCGCTCCGGCAGGGAATGGCCACTGGCCAACCGTGATCGATGTTGGTAATCTAACATAGGTGTTGGCAAGTGCAATATATATAGGGCTCGGAGAGCTGCCACAGATCCGCGCATCACGGCGGCCGGTTGCAGGGGTCGCCGCACAAGGCGATCTCGTTCGTGGATGTCGCGGCGCGACTGGAACAGCGAGCGCAGAAGCCAAGATGGGTAAGCGAATCGGCTTCACAGTCGAGGCTCGATTCGGGCCTGCTCAACAAGATGCTGCCGATAATGGCCATGCTGGTCGCGGGCTGCATGGCGAAGCAGGGGGGCGCCAGCGCTGCGTCCCCACTATCTCCAGGCGGCGGACTATCGGGGTTGGAGCGACGGTACGTCGGGATGGGGCGATTCGCAGTCGCCAATCAATGCAAGAGAGCCCACGGCGGACGCAGGTTCCACGGGCCCCCTCCCGACGCGTATACGCTCACTGAAGTACGAAGGTGACTTTCAAAATGACTTTGTAACCGGTCACTTTGCCGTTATCAATCGTTACTTCCTGGTCCTTCACCCACGCACCCTTGACGTTCTTCAGCGTCTGGTTGGCACGTGCGACGCCTTGGGTGATGGCGTCCTCGAAGCTTTTCGAACTGATACTGCTGATCTCCGTAATGCGAGCGACTGTCATCGTAAACTCCTTTACGGGAAAGGGAAGCAAGGTCCCCGCCTAATGATAATCCCAACGTGCACCGGTCGCGCTAATCACCTCAAGCGCTCTCCTCAAATGACGCCTTGCCGGCATGCATCATAGGGAACAACCGCCACCCCACAATTGCCGAGCGGCGGAGTGCTACGATGCATCGTCGATCAAGCATGACAAAACGCCCGGTCGAAGGCAGTCCATCGTCCTGGCGCGCATCGATGCAGGCCGACGATGAATCCGAACACAATCGAGGATCGCAGCGGCCGGCGACAGTGCATTCGATCATGCAGCGGCGTGCCGGATTCGCGCGTTGATCTTGCGGTGGCGATCTTATTGGATAGGAGGAAAGGGAAATGAACGGATTGAGCAAACGGGCGTTCCTGCACATGATTTCCGGGCTGACGCTCGGCTCGGTCGTGACGGGTACCGCGCTCGCACAGCAGCCGGCTTCCACATGGCAGCAGATCAAGCAGCGCGGCGAATTGCGCATCGGCGTGACCCCGGGCGAGCCGTGGTATTTCAAGGATCCGGCCACGGGTGAATGGAGCGGGATCGGTTACCGGATGGGCCAGCAGATCGCCAAGGACCTGGGGGTGAAGCTTGCCCCCGTCGAGACGACGTGGGGCAATGCAGTGGCCGCGATCCAGGCAAACCAGATCGACGTGATGTTCGTGCTCGACGCCACCGACGAGCGCAAAAAGGCGATCGATTTTCCCGACGCGCCGTTCTTCTGGTATGCGCAGGGCGTGCTCCTGCGCGATGGACTGCAAGCGGGAACCTGGGCCGATCTCGATCGCGAGAACATCAAGATCGCCGTGACGCTCGGGACCGCTCCCGACCGCGACATAACGAAAAGGCTCACCAAGGCCAAGATCGAGCGCTTTCAGAACATGGACGAGGCTATCGCGGCGTTCTACTCGGGCCGCGTCGACGGGGCGGCGTTCTATCACCCGGCGCTGGTGATGCAGCAGGCGCGCGTGAAGAAGGGTCAGGTAGTGATTCCGCAACCGGTCGTCGCGCTTGCGACGAGCGCGGGCATACGGCGGGAAGACGACAAATCCTTCCGCGATTTCCTGGACAAGGAATTCGACAAGTACTACAAGAGCGGCGAAACGCAGAAGTTCTACGAAGAGTTTCTCGCGTTCCGGAACATTGACGCCAAGAAGGCGCCGCCAATCATCAAGGAGCAATGGAAGTAGGCGAGTCGAGGCGAAAGGCAGGCGGCGGGCGCAACACCGTCTGCAAGGCTGGGGATGTAACGAGCGATCGAAAGGGGAGTCCGGGAAGCGCACATGAAATACCAGTGGGACTTCCCCGCCGTCTGGAGTCACTTCGATATGCTCGTGACCGGGCTGCTCGGCACGGTCAAGCTGGCAGCGGTCTCCATCGTGCTGGGTGTGATCGTGGGTTTCGTCGTCGCGCTGATGCGCCTGTCGCATCGCCGCGCGCTGCGGGCGCCGGCGACCGCTTTTGTGGAGTTCTATCGCAACACACCGCCACTCGTCCATTTCTTCTGGTTCTTCTACGCGCTGCCGATCGTGATCGGCGTGTCGTTCGAACCATTCACCGCTGCGGTGCTCGCGTTGTCGACGCAGTCGGGTGCGTTCTACGCGGAAGTCTTTCGCGGCGGCATCGTGTCCATCGAGCGCGGCCAGTGGGAAGGGGCCAAGGCGCTCGGTATGACTTATCGTGCAGTCATGCGTCGCGTGATCGTGCCACAGGCGCTCCGCCGAATGGTGCCGCCATTCGTCGACCGTTCGTTCGAGCTGACGAAGACGACGGCGCTGGCGTCCTCGCTCGCTTATGCCGAGCTCCTGTACCAGGCGATGCAGGTCAACAGCATCACCTTCCGGCCGATGGAGGTCTACACCACGATTGCCGTGATGTACTTCATCGTGCTGTTCGCCGCAAGCAACCTGATGCGGCTGCTCGAGTATCGACTCGCGCGCGTGGGTTGAGGATCAGGGGATGGAGTACACGTGGGACTTCAAGGTCATACTCGATGGCTTCCCGCTGCTGCTGCGTGGTGCGGTCGTCACCGTCGAGTTGTGGATCGTCGCGTTTGCGATCGGCCTGTCGCTCGGTTTCGCGGTCAGCCTCGCCCGCATCTCGCAGCGTCCCTGGCTGAATGCGCCGGCGATCGCGTTTGTCGAAATCTTCCGCAATACGCCGGTGCTCGTGCAGCTCATCTGGTTCTACTACGCCTTCCCGATCGTTCTCGGGCAGCAGCTAACGCCGTTCGTAGCGGCCGCGCTCGGTCTGACCCTCAACACGTCGGCGTACAGCGCGGAGATCTTTCGCGGCGGCATCGTGTCGATTGCGCGCGGCCAGTGGGAGGGTGCGAAAGCGATAGGAATGACACGGCCGATGACGATGCGCCGCATCATCCTGCCGCAGGTGATGAAACGCATGCTGCCGGCGTTCACCAACCGTGGCATCGAACTCGCCAAGGTGACGTCGCTCGCGTCTCTCCTGGCCGTCAACGAGATCATGTACCAGGGACGCCTGTTGAGCTCGACCTATTATCGGCCGCTGGAAATATTGACGGTCGTCGCGCTGGTCTACCTCGTTCTGATTTATCCGGGAAGCTACCTGTCTGCCCGTCTGGAGCGGCGGCTGGCCGCGCGAGATTGAGGCGCATCCGATGAGCGATATCGTTATCCGCATCCGTAACCTGCACAAGCGCTTCGGAGACCTCCATGTCGTCAAGGGCGTCGACCTGGAGGTAAAGCGTGGCGAACGCATCGCGATCATCGGAGCGAGCGGATCGGGCAAGAGCACCATCCTGCGTTGCCTGAATTTCATGGAGCTGCCCAGTGAGGGCACCATCGAGCTCGACGGCAAGACGATCGGCAGGGAAGGGCGTTCCAATGGTGGTGGCGCAGCAGTACGAGCCTATCCCGAGGCGGAACTGTGCGACGTGCGCTCGCGCGTCGGCATGGTTTTCCAGCAGTTCAACCTGTTCCCGCACATGACGGTGCTCGAGAACGTCATGGAGGGGCTGATCACGGTAAAGCACACGCCGAAGGATGCCGCGCGGTCGCATGCCACCGAGCAGTTGGCGAAGGTCGGACTGCAGGACAAGCTGGACGCATATCCTGCCAAGCTTTCGGGCGGTCAGCAGCAGCGCGTCGCGATAGCCCGGGCGCTCGCGATGGATCCGGAAGTGCTGTTGTTCGACGAGCCGACGTCGTCGCTCGATCCGGAGCTGGTAGGCGAGGTACTGCGCGTGATCCACGCGCTTGCCGAGGAGGGCCGGACGATGCTGCTGGTCACGCACGAGCTCGGGTTTGCGTACCATTTCGCTGACCGTGTCGTGTTCATCGCAGACGGCATCGTCCATGAAACAGGCACCGCCGACGAAGTGCTCAAGCATCCGAAGCGAGAGCGTACGCAGGCGTTCCTCGCGCGGTTCGTCGAGCGCGCATTCTAGTGTTCTGCCGACGGAACACCAGGCTCTGGCTGGCGAAGCCGCGAAGTGGTTCTTCGGAAGCGACTGCCCCATGAAGATCGTCGGCGTCAAAGTCCTTGAGTTCCGGCGGCCGCTCGACGCGCGCACGTGGAACCCGACGTTCCGGTGGCACGAGCGTCGCGCGCCGCTGCTCGTGATCGAGACCGATGAGGGCCTGACCGGCGTCGGCGAAGCGTGGTCCCGGCAACCGCAAATCAATCTCGTGCTCGATGCACTCGCCGAGCATTACGCCCCTGCATTGCTCGGCTCGGATCCTTTGGCACGCGCGTCAATCGCCAGGCGACTGGGAAAGCACGCACCGTTCCCGCAGCCGTGGGCGGCCGCAGCGGCTGCGAGCGCCGTCGACATCGCGCTATGGGACCTGACGGCGCAAGCTGCGCGCCAGCCATTGTGGCGTGCGCTCGGTGGCAGCAGGAGCCGTACGCCGGTCTACGCGAGTGGCGGACTCTATCGCGACGGCTCGACGCTGAGCGACCTCGCATCGGAATTCGAGGCGTATGTCGCGCTTGGCTTCACTCGCGTGAAGATGAAGATCGGCGCGTTGCCGCTCGAAGGCGATCTCGAGCGCGTGCGCAGCGTGCGCAGTGCAGTCGGTGACGACGTCGTGCTTTGGGTCGATGCTGTCAATCAGCTAAGCCGCCCCGTCGCGCCGGCCTGGTGCGAATCATTGGCGGAAGCCGGTGTCGCCGCAATTCAAGCGCCGCTGCCGTTCGACGATGTCTCGGGCATGGCGGCCATCAACGCTTCCCTGCTGCCGGTCATCGCGACGGAGGCGGAGCACCGGGAAGACATGTTTCGTGCGCTCCTCGACGCCGGCGCAGTCACTTTCCTGCAGTATTGCCTCGGCCTTTGCGGCGGATTCACCGGCGGCAATGCGAATCGACGATCTCGCCGGAGCGCGCGGAGTGAAAAGTACGCCGCAGTGCTTTTCAACGGCGGTGTTGCAAGCTGCCAGCCTGCATTTCGGCGCCGCTCGCGGAAACGTCGTCGCTGTCGAATTCCACCGCTTCCACGACCATCTTGGCGCAGCCTTGCCAGCTGCCATGCAACGGATCGAGTCGGGCTTCGTCGATCTCGACGAGGCGCCCGGCTTGGGCGTGGCGCCTCCCGCGCTGGGTGAACAACCCGGCGGCGGCGAAGTGCGCCTCCACCGCAGCTTCACGCTCAAGGACCACGAGAGTCACGCATGAACCCATTCGCTGCTACGGCGCGGTCGAGTGCACAGGGCTACGCCGATGACCCGCGCAACGACAATGTCCTTGTCTACGTCGATGGCCAATTCGTGCCTCGCGACGAGGCCGTGGTGTCGGTGTTCGACAGCGGCTTTGTGCTGGGCGACGGAATCTGGGAAGGCTTGCGCCTTGTGAACGGGCGGCTGGTTGCGCTCGACCAGCACATGGACCGGCTGTATGAAGGGGCAAGCGCGATCGCGTTGGATATCGGCATGCCCCGCGGTGCGCTGGCGGCGGCGGTCCGGACGACGCTCGATCGCAACGCCATGGTCGACGGCGCGCACGTGCGGGTGATGGTAACCCGCGGCAGGAAGAAGACGCCCAACCAGGATCCGCGCTTCGCGCTCGGCCGCGCGACGATTGTCATCGTTGCCGAATACAAGAAACCCAGTCCCGAGACGAAGGCCGCGGGGCTCGCGCTGTTCACGTCGACGTTTCGCTGCAGCGCGCCGGATGTGTTCGATCTGCGACTCAACTCTCACAGCCGGCTCAACTTGATTCAGGCGCTGCATCCAGGCAATCAACGCGGGGGCTGACGAAGCACTGATGCTCGACCCGCATGGCTTCGTGGCGAGTTGCAATTCCACGAACTTCTTCATCGTGCGCGGCGGCTCGCTGTGGACTTCAACCGGGCGCTACAACTTCGCCGGCATCACGCGCGGCAAAGTGATCGAGCTATATCGCGCGAGCGGTGGCGTGTGCGCGAGACCGACTTTACGCTGAGCGAGGTCTACGGCGCCAACGAGGCGTTCGTGACGGGAACGCTAGGCGGGGTGACGCCGGTAACGCGGATCGACGGCCGCACGATCGGCACGGGAGAACCGGGTTCGATCACGCGTCGTATCGGCGCACTGTACGAGGAGGCCATATCCCATGAATGAGGCGACAGGGGTGGACCGTCGTCGTTAGCCTGCTAGAGAATGCCTTCGACCTTCAAGCCGAACGCGGTCGCAGTGCCTTCATGCGCGAGCACGGCGGAGATTTCGGCGCCGCTGCCCGTCGGCTGCACCTGGACGACGCCGAAGTTGAAGTTGTTCACCACCTCGCGCAACGTCGAGCGTATGCCGAACGCGAGCGAAAACTCTTCGTCGATGAACGTTCCGACGAGCGGTTGGGTGTCGTCGATCTGACTGATGCCGGAGGACGTCAGCGAAATCGCCTTGCCGCGCGGCCGCATGGCGCTGACTTCGAAGATGCATCCGATGTGGATGTCGCCGGACAGGAATACCAGTTCGCGGCCCGACGCGGCATTGCGGTTCACAAAGCGCGCCGCGAACGCTTTGGTGAGCAAATCCTGCTGCTCGCGTCGCGAAAACCGGTGCGACCACTGATCGCGCGCCTCGTCGAGATTGGAGACCTGGAAGTTGCCGGCGTTGCGCTGGACGCCGGTGCGGCGGGCGATATTCGCGCTGATGATTGCCTTGACGAGTTCGCGCGGGTCGTCGCTGGACTTCGGGTGAAACAGCTCCTTCTCGTCGCCGCGCTTGAACGCTTCGACATCGTCGGTGCGAAGGCCCATCAACCGCTGTGTCTGCCCATCCGGATCCTGCGATGCGACCGGCGTTGCGGTGACGATCGCGAGCGCGTCGACATCCGCCGGGAGCCGCGCAAACACCTCGTCGATGAACGTCCACTGGCGCGCGCCGAGGATCGGATAGTTTTCGCGGAACACGTCGCGCTCGCCGCGGCTGTCGAGGACGAGCACCATCAGCCGCCCGCAGCGGAACACGAACGGCATCCCGAGGCGCTGGCCATGCGGAATCGGCCCTCCGATGTAATTCGGAAACGACGGATCGGGCTGCGCGGGAAACGTCCGGTCGCGATAGTCCCCGGGCAGCGGATTGCGGCAGCCCTGGAAGTGCCAGTAGACGTCGCGTGCATCCTCGAAGAACGCCGTCGACTTGCGGAAGATTTCCGCGCCGCGTGCGTGTAGCGCAGCCATCGTCGGGCTGTCGGAGGCGAGCGATCCCCAGCCGTCGCGAATGTCGTGGTCGTCCCAGACCATGTACGTCGGCACGTTGGCGAGAATGCGGCGCACCACGTCGCGCGACCAGTTGAGACGATACTTTTCAGCCATTGCCTTGCGGCGCGCCGAGTCTATCCGAGTCGAAGTGATCCTCGAAGATGTCGGGCTTGTCTTCGTCCATATAGATCTGGTCGCCCATCATCACGATGAACGAAGGCTGCGACGCATCGACGAAGTCGCTGAACTGCTGCCACGCGCCCACCTGCTCGCCACCGTTGCACGAGATCGCGCAGAACAGCAGGTTGGTGAGCGAGTCGGGGGCCGGCAACGTGCGGACCGAACCATTCGCTCCGGCGACGAAGCGCCCGGTGCGCGTCACGCGGTAGCGATAGCGGACGTCGGGTCGCAAGCCCGTCACCGTTGCGATCGCGGTCCCGAACTCGGTCGCGCCGAACTCGGTGCTGACGAAGTCGAACAATCCGACGCCTTCGACGCGCAGCTTGTAGCGCGCGGGATCGTCCGACACCTGGATCCAGATGCGCGTGGACGAGTCGTCGGTATGCCCGACGACCGGCCCCAGCTGCAACCGCCGCGGCCCTCGGCGCGAAGGCATGGATCGGCCGTGCGCGCGTCAGTGGCCGCCGGCCAGGCCTGCGCCGATCGTGCCGATGATCGCTGCGCTATCCTTTGACGAGACCGAGAACTTCACCGGCTCCGGCAGCGTTCCTTCCACCTTGCGATTCCTGAACAGCGCGCGTACGCGTTGTACCTCGATGTTCTGGCGTTCGATTCCGGGTGCGACCTGAAGCGCGGTCGCGATGCCGGACAGACTCGTCACGCCGGTGGACTTCAGTTGCCGCCGTTGTGCGTCGGTAAGCTCGAGCATGGTCGCCGCCTTGTCGAAGTCGACGTTGCGCGGATCGTCGGTGGGAAGCTTGCGCCACGTGTCGAGCAGCACGCCGAGCACCTTGGGGTCGTTGACGGTGAGCGCGGTCTCGTCCAATGCGGTGCCGTTGGCGAGCAACGTCATCACGTGCCGCTCGATCGCATTCCAGCGCGTGACGGTTTCCATCGCGCGGGTCCGCGTCGATGTGTTGATGGACGCCGACACGGTCTTGATGCCCCCGATGTCGAACAGGCCCGTGAGGAGCGGAACCCGGAACAGCGGGCTCACGGTCGCATTGCTGCCGGTCACGATCGTTCCCGCCATTGTCGGGGCTCGTGCCGAAGCAGGTGTCGAGGAAGCGATTTTCGCCGAACAGCACGCCGCGCTCGAGCGGCGAGCGCGACGCCTCGCGTTCGTACTCGTCGCGCAGCGTATCGAGCCAGACCTCGAGCATGTGCTTGTAGTTCGCGCTGCCGTGTTGCGACACGCCGGCAGACGCGCCGGGCGAGACCACCGACGCCACCACCAGGCTCTCGAGCAGCCGCAAGCCCCACAGCTCGACGACGGGGCGCTTGAATGTGCCGCCGGTCAAGCCGCCGATGATGTCGATGTCCAGCTCCTCGAGTGGCGTGCCGGGCGGAAACGTGCGGTTGAGGTAGTCGACCATCCGCGCGAACTGGAGCAGCGTGGCGTTGAAGCGCTCGTCGAAGCTGAGCGGGCCGGGTGGGCTGTCGAGCAGGCACACGCGCCGCAGGCGCGCATTGATACAGAAGTCGGTGCCCTGCGGGACCACCAGCACCGCGGTGAATTCCTGGATACCTTCGATGCCGCTCGAGCGTCTGGCGAGCAACTGCTGAAACCACAGGTTCGGATCCGACGGATCGACCGAGAGCTGCTGCAGCGGTTGCGGCGACACCGAAAAGCTGAGGTGCGGCGTGCCGATGTACTTCGCCGAGAGAAGCGAGATGATGTTCTCGACGCGCGTGGTGTGGCTGATCAGCTCGCGCCGTTCCTCCGACGCCTCCCGGTTCATCGTGTCGACGCTCTGGGACACCGCGCGGTCGCTGGCGACGTCGGTCGACGTGCTGCGCACCGACCCGCCAACGGACAGCAGGCTGGGAATCACCGGTATCGGGAGGACCGTCGTCAACCCGGCCGACGCGCTCGAGCTCGTCGTGCTCGAATGGCTGCGCAACGTTTCGTTGACCTGCGCACCGCTCTTGCCGATTGCAATCCCGTCGGCCTCGCCTTCGTAAGTGTCCACGCCGATGATCCCGGTCTGCACCATGCGGCGGGAAAGCGGCGCGGCGGCGTGGAAATAGGGCCGGATCGTTCCTTGCTGATCTCCTGCGGCGCTGCGCACCTTGAGATCCAGCAGAAGATGCATGCAGGGAATGCCTTCGCCGAGGAAGCTCGCCGCGACGCGCGACAGCTCCGCCGGGAACGACGCCGGCGAGACCGTTGCGGTGATCTTGATGAAGACGAGCTTTTCGTCCGGGAACTGGCTGGTCAGCGTCGTATCGTCGGGCTCGAAGAAAAACAGCGACATCGCGGTCTGGGCAGGCTCGCCTGCACTCAATGGCTGCGTCGTCGAGGCAAGCCTCCACGGGATTTCGATCGGCGGCAGGGAATCTTCATCGTCGGCCATTTCGCGCTCCTGTGAAACGGTGATCCTGCTCGGTGCGGGGCTGACACTCAACCATACTTCGCCTCGAGCTGCTCCCTGGTGAGGAAGCGCTGCTCGAGTTCCTGGGTCTCGAGCGCCGTTATGGCGGCGACGCGCAACGCTTGCCGGGCTTTACCCCGGGCGAGTTCGAGAAACGATACAACAAACAGGGCTCACGGTGGACATCGCTCGCGCGACAACCGGTAGAGTTCGCCGGCACATCCTGCGCGGGTTCGATGTCCGCGCGTAACGCCAGCCACTGAAGGGGAACCACCATGGTCGCCAAGTTTCGCGTAGGCCTGACCCGCGACATCCTGGATTCACGTGGGCAGCCGGCATTCGGCCACGCCGCGCTGGAAATCCTGGACACTGCCGACCACCTGGAATGGGAATACCTTCCCGAAGCGACGCGCGAAATCACCGCTGACCACGCGGCACGGTACGACGCACTGTACGTCAACATCCCGACGGTGCCCGGCGCCGCAGTGTTGCGCGAGGACCGGCGCTTGCGCGTCGTCGCGCGTCACGGCGTCGGGTTCGACTCGGTCGACGTTTCCGCCATGACGCGCGCGGGCGTCGTGGTTACCAATACACCGTCGTCGATGCCTCGACCGGTCGCAACGGTCGCGCTGACGTTCATGCTGGCGCTCGCGGGCAGGCTGATGCTGAAGGATCGGCTGACGCGCAGCGGCCGCTGGCACGATCGGATGGATCACATGGGGAGCGGCCTCACCGGCCGCACGCTCGGAGTCGTCGGCGCGGGCAGGATCGGAAAGGAGCTGTTGCGAATGGCGCGCGTGCTCGATGTCGCGCTCCTCGCAACCGATCCGAACGTCGATGCGATCGAGCTCGAATACCTCGGCGCGAGAAAGGTCGATCTCGACACGCTCGTCGCGCAGTCCGATTACGTCATCGTTTGCTGCGCGCTCGATGCGACGACGCGGCACCTGGTGGGCGCGCCGCAGTTCGCCAGGATGAAGCCCACGTCGTATTTCATCAATGTCGCTCGCGGACCGATCGTCGACGAAGCCGCGCTGATCGATGCACTGCGGCGGGGGCAATTGGCGGGTGCGGCGCTCGACGTGTTCGAGAACGAACCGGTCGACACCGATAATCCACTGCTCGCAATGGACAATGTCATCGTCACGCCGCATTCGCTGTGCTGGACCGATGAGTGCTTCCATCACATGGCGATGACAGGGCTCGCCAGCATCGTCGACGCGCTTGCCGGTCGCCGTCCACAGTTCGTCGTCAACCCGGAAGTGCTTTCGCACCCGGCTGTGCGCACGTGGCTCCGTCCATAGGAGCTTGGCTGACTGGGATCACCGTTTGCGGGGTTGAACAAGCTGTCGTCGACAGTCCGTAACACCGCTGCCCGCGATTCGGTGCGCAAAAACGACACAGAAACCTGCGCACGTCCGGCAAAAGCAATCCATGGCGTGACACGCGCGCCATGTCCAGAGGCATACTATGACATCGGCATACTGCCGAGCTGAACGGTTCCTCGAGCACGAGGACCGACCGGCAGGTACGGGTTCACCCATGCGGCGGAACGATCATGTCAAGCAAGCACAAACGAAAGTTGGCGGCTGCAATCAAGAAGATGGGCACGTCGCTGGCGACGCACACACAGTCGACGTTCAAACCATCCGGAGCGGCCTCGCGGACACTCGACGAGTTCAAAGCCCGCCGGGCGGCCGAGAAACTCGGCCTGCTGCCGACGCCGAAGCTCAAGGTCGCCGAGCGCTACGAAATCGATGCGGACACCGCGCAGGTAACGAAGCTGCCGGTTCGATCGAAGGCTCGCTGAATTCCGGCGGCGAGCCGGTCGCACGCGTGCTTCGCGTGCTTCGCGCGGTGCGCTGGGGACGCGTGCTTGGCGTGCTCCGCGCGGTCGCGGGGGACGCGGGGACGCGCGATCGTATTGTCCCTCTGCACTGCGTTGGCGGCATGCTCGTCGGCGCCGCTGATCGAAGGACCGGTTTCCGGGCCGCGAATCTGGAACGTTCGCGAGAATCGATTTGTCCGCGAGGCTGACCTCGTGGCGCAACTCGCGGTGGCGCGTTACCGGCTGCTCGGAGAAGTCCACGATAATCCGGCGCACCATCAGATTCGTGCGCGCCTGATTACTCGCATCGCCGCCACCGGCGCGCGACCCGCCGTCGTCCTGGAGCAGTTCGATCTCGATCGCGATGAAGCGTTGGCGGCCGCACAGGCAGCGGGTGCCGATGCGGAGCAGCTCGTCGACGCCGGTGGGCTGGACCGAAAGTCGTGGGGGTGGCCGCTCCACGAGCCGATTGTCGACGCAGCGCTGGCCATGCGCTTGCCGCTGCGGGCGGGCAACCTGTCTCGGGCGCAGCTAGGCACGCTGCAGGCAGGCGCCATCCCGCGTGCCGGTGCGTCCTGGTATGCCCGCTTTCACGCCGCACGCTGGACCGACGCGCAGGCTGCGGGACTCCGCAACGACATCGTCGAGAGCCACTGCCACAGGCTGCCGGAAGCGATCGTTCCGCGCCTCGTCCTCGCGCAGCGGGCGCGCGACGCAGCGATGGCGCAAGCGCTCGTCGATGACGCGACGATGGATGGAGCCATCCTCATTGCCGGCAATGGACACGTTCGCGCCGATCGCGGAGTTCCGGTCTACCTGCATGCGGAGGGACTGCGGGACGCGGACGCTCGTTCGATCAGCGTCGGCATCATCGAAGTGCGTCCCGAAGACGAGCGCAGAAGCGATTTCCCGCAACAGGTGATCGCGGACCACCCCGGATTCGACTACGTGTGGCTGACCGAAGCGGCCGCTCGGGACGACCCCTGCGAGCGCATTGCCATTCCTGCGGGATGATCAGGTGACGATTGACGCGCAGCGGCGCGGTTCCGCTCTGTCAGTCATCCGCTATGTCTCCTGTCGTCGCAGGCGTCCGGGTATGCCTCGCCGATTCCCCGGCTTGCGCCGCGCCACGCCTCGCTCACTTGCCTCATGCTGTGAGTCAGCCGCCGGGCGACGCACTTGCGGATCCGAAACGCGGCTGTCTCCCAGCAACATCACGGCCACGACATCGAGCGTGAGATCGTCTATTCCGCCGGCCTTCGGGTGCAAGTGCCGGTCGATTGCGAATCCGTCGAACGCCATGATCAGCACGTGCGCGATGCGCGCCTTCTCGAGGCGTGTGCGGCGGCCGGGCGGCAATGCGTCGGCAATCATGCGGCCAACGCGCTTTTCGAGCCAGCGCACCAGCGTCGAGCGATAACCCTCCGAGCGATTCGTGGAGGAAATGGCTTGCATGATGTTATTGAGAAAGCCGTTCTTCTCGGCGGGAATCTCGCGCCACAGGACGGCAAGGAGGCGGCGTATCCGCAGGCGCGGCGAACCGATCGCTGCGAGCTCCTTTTCGAGCGACTCCACCCGTGACCGCAGCCAGGGGTCATAGATCGTGTACAGGATTTCCAGCTTGGACTTGAAGTAGATGTAGACGTTGCCGGGCGACACGCCGGCTTCCTGCGCAATGTCGGCAACCATCGTCGCCGCATATCCTTTCTGCGAGAAGAGCTGGAATGCCGCCTGGAGTATGGCGTCGCGTACCTCGGGCTTCTTGCGTTGCACCATGCTGGTTGATGTACCTGGAAAGGGTCGTTGACAGCATTCGACGCCGGCCATAATAATGAAATAGGTTCGGTTTTGGTACCGATCCCTCGAAAGACCATGCAGCGCATCCGCCAGATTCTCTTCGTGCCGCCGGCCCCACTCGTGTGGGCACAAGACCTTGGTCTGTTCGACCTCCATGGCGTCGAGATCGAGACGACGCAGACAACGTCATCGGATCAACTGGGACAAGGGCTCGCCACCGGAACGTGGGACATCGGCATCGGCGTGGTCGATAACATCCTCGCGTGGAACGATGAGCTCGGCGCGAACCTGCGGATTCTCGCGCAGCTCGAGCGCGCGATGGTCATGTCGTTCTGCGCTGTCGCGAGCTATTCATCCCTGGCCGACGCCGCGTCGGGTTCCATTGCCGTCGATGCGACGACGAACGGGTTCGTCCTCGTGCTCTATCGCGCCTTGAAGCGCGCCGGCATCGACTGGCGGACGTGCCGCTTCGACAAGGTCGGCGGGGTTCGCCAGCGCTACGATGCGCTCGCGGCCGGGACGGCGGCAGCCACGATCCTCGTCCCGCCGTTCATCGACATGGCGGTGGCGAAGGGCTTCCGCGTGCTGTGGACCGGCGAAGAGATTGCCCCGGCTTATCCAGGTGTCGTGGCTGCCGCGCGCGCCGGATGGCTCGACGAGAACGAGGACGCCGCGCTTGCCTACCTGCGTGCGCTGCTGGAAGCGAATCGTTGGGCCGCCGGGCCTGCGAACGCGGATGCAGCCGTCAAGGCGCTCGTCGCTGCGCGCTATTCGGAAGGCGCGGCCAGGCGGCTCGTGCGCGACATCGTTCCCGGGCTCCAGCCGCAACCCGCGGGGTGGGACGAAGTGGTCGCATTGCGTCGTGAAAGCGGGCTTCTCGCGCAACCAGAGCCCGACGCGGCGCAGATCATCGGTGCCAGGCTGCTTGCGCGCGCGAGCGGCCAAAAATAATCGCCGTTCGGTATTGACACGTCCGCGGCCCGACGGTTTACTCCGTCGTTGCCCGTTCGCTTACTTCATGCAGGAGAACTTCATCATGATTCGATTCGTTTGCGCGCTCATTACCTGCTTCGCCGCCCTGTTGGCATCCGGGGCGGCAGCCGCGCAAGACAAGGTCAAGATCCGCATCGGAACGCACATTTCGATCAGTGCGCACCTCTTCATGCAGAAGAAGCCCGAGATCCTGAAGAATCTCGGAAAGACGTACGAGGTCGAATGGGTGCGGTTTGCCGGCAGCGGCGACGCCATGCCCGCACTGGTTGCGGGTAAGCTCGACGCCTGCCTCGCCACGCCGTTTCCGATGGCCAACGCGATCAACCAGTCGCGTGTACCGGTCACCATCGTGCATCAGCTGCTGTCGTTCGGCTTCGACGGGTACTACGACGACGCGAGCATCGTCCGCAGCGACAGCGGCATCACGAAGTTCGCCGACCTGAAGGGCAAGGTCGTCGGCGTCAACGCGGTGGGCGGGACGATGGACATGGGCGTGCGCATCATGGCGCGCAAGAGCGGGTTGGATCCGGAGCGCGACATCACCGTCGTCGAAGCGCGGCCGCCGTTCCTGGCCGGCATGGTGCGCGACAACAAGATTCAGTCGGCGACGCTCTTCCAGCCGTTCTTCGAACAGGAAATGGCCAAGGGCGACCTCAAGGTTCTCTACTCGGCAAGCGACATCTACGGCGGTCCGACCGACTATGTCTACATGGTCTTCGACGACAAGTTCCTGAAGGCGAATGAGCGCGCCGTTCGCGACTATGTCGAGGACTACCTGCGCGCGGTCAACTGGGCGCTGGACAATCGCGCCGAAGCGGTGAAGATCTACGCCGAGGAATGGAAGCTGCCGGTGCCGGTCGTCGACAGCTACCTGCTCACCAGGAAGGACTACATGGTTCGGCGCAACGGTCGCGTCGACGTGAAGAACATCCAGCCGGTGGTCGAAACGCTCGCGGCGAACGGCTACATCAGCAGCTTCGACGTGTCGAAGTACCTGAACCTCTCCTACCTGCCCAAGTAGCGGTGGCGGTCCGGTGTCTGGAGCTGCACGATGTCACGATGCGCTACGGCGAAGGCGCGGACGCGGTCGTCGCGCTCCAGTCGATCGGCCTGTCCGTGGGCGAGCGCGAGTTCGTGTCCATCGTCGGACCGAGCGGCTGCGGCAAGAGCACGCTGCTGTATCTCGTCGGCGGATTCATTCGGCCAACGACGGGCGAGATCCGCCTGCGTGATCGCCCGGTCACCGGGCCGGGGCCCGATCGGGGCATCGTTTTCCAGCGGTATTCGCTGTTTCCCTGGCTGAAGGTCTGCGACAACATCGCGTACGGGCTGGTCGAGCAGGGCATGCCGCGCGCCGACCGCGAGCGGATCGTCGACGAGCACGTGCGCCTCGTGCATCTCGAGGGTTTCGAGAACCGCTATCCGCGCGAACTGTCCGGCGGGATGCAGCAGCGCGTGGCCATCGCGCAAACGCTCGCCTGCAACCCCGATATCCTGCTGATGGACGAGCCGTTCGGTGCGCTCGATGCGCAGACGCGGCGAATCCTGCAGGACGAATTGCGGCGCATCTGGCTGCGCAGCGCCAAGACCGTGCTGTTCGTCACGCACGACGTCGAGGAGGCCGTCGCGCTCGGCACGCGAATCGTCGTCATGGGTGCGCGCCCCGGGCGGATCAAGGAGGTGCTGCTGCGCAATTTCGACGTTGCCGACGGTGACGAGTTCGAAGCCAATCCCGAGTTCACGGCCCTGAAGCTGCACATCTGGCGCAGCGTGAAGGAGGAAGTCGAAGCGGCACGCACATGATCGGGATCGGTACGTGAACGCCAGGTGGGCCCAGGGCCTCGTGCGATTGGTGCCCTTGTTGCTGGTGGTAGCGGCGTGGCAGACCGCCTCGAGCACCGGGCTGCTGCCGGAGTCGCTCATGCCGTCATTCGGGGCCGTCGCAGCATCGCTCGCAGCGATGATACGAACGGGCGAGATCGTTCCGCACACCGTTGCGTCGCTTGCCCGCGCCGGCATCGGCTTCGGCGTCGCGTTGATCGCCGGTGTCACCCTCGGGGTCGTGATGGCGCGGGTGCGCCGCGTGCAGCTTGCCGTGGAGCCAATCCTGCTGCTGATCTATCCGGTGCCCAAGCCGGCGCTGATCCCGCTCTTCATGATCTGGCTCGGCATCGGCGATTTCTCGAAGATCGCCGTGATCGCCCTGGCATGCCTCGTACCGATCGTGATCTCCACCTTCAACGGTGCGGGCAGCGTCGACACGATGCTGCTGTGGTCCGCGCGTGCGCGTGGGACCTCCGAGCGACGATTGCTCTGGCGCGTCGTGCTGCCTGCCGCACTGCCGCAGATCGCGGCGGGCGTGCGCACCGCGATTGCAATCGCGATCATCGTGCTCGTCAGCTCCGAATTCATTTCGTCCGATGCGGGCCTCGGTTACCTGATCTTCGCGTACGGCGGTGTCGGCGCCGACGATGCGATGCTCGCCGTGGTGCTCTACCTCGCAGTGCTTGGATACGTGCTCGACCGGTTGTACGTGGCCGGTCTGCGCAAGGTCATGGCCTGGCATGCCTTCGCGCATTGAGCTGACGCGCACGGGCGCATTCGCCACGCGCGTCGTGCCCGTGGGACTGATCCTGCTCGGCTGGGAGCTCGTCACGCGCACCGGCTGGGTCAATCCCTTCATCTTTCCGCCGGTTTCCGAGATCGTGCTCCGGTGGGTGACGCTGCTGTTCGACGGCACCGCGTATGGGCCACTGTGGGAGACGCTCTGGCGCTCGCTCGTCGGACTCTTCGGCGCCATCGTCGTCGGTGTGCCGCTCGGAATGCTGATGGGCCGCGTGCGATGGGTCGAGTGGTTCTTCGAGCCGCTGTTCTCGTTCGGATTTCCGCTGCCGAAAATCGCGCTGATTCCGTTGTACGTGTCGTGGTTCGGCCTGTTCAGTCTGTCGAAGGTGATGCTGATCTTCACGGATTGCCTGTTTCCGATCGTGATCTTCACGTACCACGGCGCCCGGGGCTTGAGCCCGATCTACCTGTGGTCGGCGCAGGCGCGCGGTACGCGGCCCTTGCGCATGTTCTGGCGCGTCGTGCTGCCGTTGTCGCTCGCGTCGATCTACGACGGCGTGCAGGTGGCGGTGGTGGTAGCGGTGCTGGTGGCCGTCGTCTCGGAAATGGTGTCGGGCGGCGGGGGCCTCGGCACGATGATGATCCGCGCCTATCGGTATGGCGACGTGCGCACGGCGTTCGCGACGCTGCTCACCATTTCGCTCATCGGCTATGCACTCTATCGCGTCGCACAGGCGGTCCGCGGCCGCCTTCTGTTCTGGCATACATCGGAGTAGGGTTCCTTGGTCGCCTGCGACAGGTCCGAGTTCACGGGGTCCGGATTGACAGCCATCCGGGCGTGTCGAATAATGAAAACCATTCGTTTTTGAAACGCAAAGGGGCGATCCGTGCAAGCAGCCATCCGCACCTTCGAGACCAACCCCGCCAAGCTCACCCGCCTCTACGTCGAGCAGTTCAGGCTGTCGGCGGTCAAGCAAGGCGAGACGGTGGCGATCGTTTCGGACATCGGTACGCGCCGCGAATACATCGAGGCGGCGTTCGCCGCGGCCGACGAGCTTGGCGCCGACATCTACGAGCTCTGCGTGAACTCGCTGCCCGGGCTGGACGCGCGTGGGCGTGCCGACGATCGGGCAATGCAAGGGGACGCTCGAGGCCGTTTGCGCCGCCGACCTGGTGGTCATCTTCCACGTGCCGCTCTTCAGCCGCTGGCTCAAGACTGTCACCGACGGCGGTACGCGCGTACTGATGATCATCGATGCGCCGGATGCGCTCGCGCAGCTGATGTCACCCCCGGGTCTCAAGGAGGCGTGCAAGTACGCGGAGTCGATCTACAAGCCGACCAGGAAAGTGCGGGTAACCAGCGCGAGCGGCACCGACCTCACCTGGTCGTGCGGCGAGTACCCGGTGATGACGCAGTGGGGCTTTGCGGACGAGCGGGGACACTTCGACCACTGGGGCGCCGGGCACATCCACACGTTTCCGAACGAGGGCAGCGCGGAAGGCACTGTCGTATTCCAACCGGGCGACATCGTCATCCTTCCCTATTGTCGCTACGTGGTCGATGCCGTCAAGCTGACGGTCCGGGAAGGTCACGTGGTGGAAATCGAAGGGGGTCTCGACGCCAAGCTGATGCGCGACTGGCTCGACGCCGGCAAGTCGTCCGGGACCGATCGCGATCCGTATGCGGTCTCGCACCTCGGCTGGGGCATGAACCCGCAGGCGCTCTGGTATGGCATTGCACTGAACGGCGACGAGCCGGAGCGTTCACGTGCGGCCGCACGCACGTTCCCCGGCAACTTTCTCTTCTCCACGGGGCCGAATTCGCAGGGCGGCGGAAAGCGCACGACCCGCGGCCATTACGATGTGCCGATGCGCGACTGCACGATCGCATTGGACGGCCGGGTGATCGTCGAGGCGGGCAGGATCGTCGATCAGGCGATGAAGGTCGAACGGGTCGTCAGGTAGGTGCTGGAATACTTCCCTTCGTTCTATTCGTGGAATCTCGGCGTGTTGATGGCCGCGCAGCTGGGTGGCGAGCTGAACGAGATCGACGCCGCGTGCCGTCCGCTGCTGGCCGTCGCCGAACGGCCCGACGCGAAGAACGACCCGGCCGCGCAGGCCGCGTGGGTCGACGCCTGGTCGTCGCTCGCAGAACGTGTCGAACACCTTGCCGCACGCGACGCCGCCGCGGGACACCGGTGGTCGGCCGGTCGGAAATATCTGCGCGCGTGCATCTACTGGTTCACCGCCGAGCGCATGGCGAGCCACAAGACCCCCGCGAAGGCCGCGCTCTATCTCTCGATGAGCCGTTGCTTTGCCCACGGCGTCACGCTGCGCGACGAACCGATCGAGTTCGTGGCGATCCCTTACGAAGGAACGACGCTGCCGGCGCTGCTGTATCGTGCGCCGCACCCGTCGCCGCGACCGGCGATGATCCACTTCGACGGCTTCGACGTGACGAAGGAGTGGATGCACCTCTGCGGCATCGCGCGCGAGTTCGCGAACCGCGGCATCTCCACACTGATGGTCGATCATCCCGGTGTCGGGGCGGCGCTGCGATTGCAGAACATGCCCATGAATCCCGACAGCGAGCGCTGGGCGCGCGCGGCGATGGACTGGCTCGAGCAGCGCAGCGACATCGACGCACGTCGCGTGGGTGTCATCGCCATGAGCCTCGGTGGTTACTACGCGCCCCGCGCGGCGGCGTTCGAACCGCGACTGGCGTGCTGTGTCGCATGGGGCGCCCGCTTCGACAACGACGGCTCGCACGGCCGGATGCTGCGCGAGCCGGATGCCGAGCGATCGGTGACGGGGTGGGTCGACCACGCGCTCTGGTACTACGGCGCTGCGAACCGCGACGAGGCGGCGTCGAAGATCGCTCGAATGACGCTCGAAGGCGCAGTCGACCGCATCGCGTGTCCGCTGCTGGTCGTGCACGGCGCGCACGACCGGCAGGTGCCGATCGAGCAGGCCGAGCGCACCGTACGCGAGGCCCGCAATAGCCCGCGTGCGGAATTGCGCGTGCTCGATGTCGACGAAGGTGGCGTCGAGCATTGCAGCGGCGACCAGTTCTCGACGGCAATCGACGTGATGACCGACTGGGTCGCCGACGTGCTGCAGCCGTTGCGCTGAACGACGGACGCAAATCGTGGACTACGTTGCTCCCGCGACGCTCGATGAAGCGTACCAGGCGCTCGAGGCGCCCGACGCGCATTGCCTCGCCGGCGGCCAGTCGCTCGTCGCGATGATGAATCTCGGCCTCGCAACGCCCGGGCGGCTCGTCAGCCTGCGCCGGATTCCGGAGTTGCGCGGCGTCACCACCGATCCGGACGGCGGCTTGCGCATCGGTGCGATGACGACGCACGCCGAGCTGGCGCGGCTCGACGTCGCGGCCGCAGGTCCGTCGCTGATTGCGCAGACGGCGCGGCGTAATCGCCTATCCCGCGATTCGCACGCGCGGAACGATCGGAGGTTCCGTCGCGCTCAACGATCCTTCCGCCGACTACCCGGTTGCGCTCGTCGCCGCGGAAGCCGTCATCGAGCTTGCATCGAGCACGGGAACGCGCCGCGTGACTGCGGCCGATTTCTTTCGAGGCCTCTTCGACACGGCGCTGTCGCCCGGCGAAATCGTCGCTGCCATCCACGTCCCGGCCGGTCCGAAGAACGGGGGCGCCGCATACGAAAAGTTGTCGCTCGTCGCGGGAGACTTCGCCATCCTTTCAGTCGCGGCCATTGCCGGCGAGCGCGTGGAACTGGCGGTGGGCGGATGCGCGATGAAGCCGCTGCGACTCGCAGCCGTCGACCCGACGGACGAGGCGCTCCTTGTCGCAGGTCGACGGCTTGCCGCGGAAATCGATCCGCCAAGCGACCATCGCGCTTCCGCCGCGTATCGCCGGCGCGTGGCACCTGAATTGATCCGTCGCGCCGGCGTCGCCGCGATGGCGAAACGATTGGCATGACTCCGCAAAAGCTGCATACGGTACTGATGGTCAACGGCGCGCAGCGCGACGTGCTTGCGCCCGCGACCGCGACGCTGCTCGATGCGCTTCGCGACGGAGTCGGCCTCACCGGGACCAAGCGCGGCTGCAATCACGGCGTCTGCGGCGCGTGCAACGTGCTCCTCGACGGACAGCTCGCGCGCGCATGCCTCACGCTTGCAGTCGACGTCGGGCGAGCGCGCAGTCACGACGATCGAAGGCGTCGCAGGCGAGCGCAGCTTCTCGCGTGTCCAGCGCGCGCTGATCGATGCGGGGGCGATCCAGTGCGGCTTCTGCACACCCGGGTTCGTGATGGCGCTGACGGACCTGTTCGCGCGCGACACGCATCCCGATCGGGAGACGATCAGGACCGCGCTGTCGGGCAACCTTTGCCGATGCTCGGGCTACGTGAAGATCGTCGAGGCGGCCGAACGGCTTGCGGAGACTGCCGCATGACTGAATCGTCCGCCGTGATCGGAACCAGTCCGCCGCGGCTGGAGGCAGGCGACAAGGCAACGGGACGCGCGCAGTTCGCCGACGATATCCGCCTGCCCGGCATGCTGCATGCCGCCATTCACACCAGCCCGCACGCGCACGCGCGAATCGTCGGCTACCGCCTCGATGCGGCGCTTGCGATGCCCGGGGTGAAGGCGATCGTCACCGGTGCAGACCTTTCCGGCGCGCGGGCCGGTGGGATCATCAAGGACGAATCGATGGTCGCGCGCGGCAAGGTGCGCTACGTCGGCGAGCCGGTGGCGGCTATCGCGGCGGTCGACGCGGAGACCGCCGCGCGTGCGGCTGCGGTCATCGAGGTCGAATACGAGCTGCTCCCGGCGGTGCTTTTCGATCGATGCGGCGCTTGCGCAGGACGCGCCGATCCTGCACGACGAGTTCGCGTCGTACGTCAAGACGGTTCGCGGCGGCGGCCGTGGCAACGTCGCTGTTCGAAAGCGCAGTGGTCGAGGGTGACGTGGACCGCGCGTTCGCCGAGTGCGACGTCGTCGTCGAGGGGACGTGGGAGACGCAGGCGCAACATCACGTCTACCTGGAGCCGAACGGCTGCGTGGCGGACGTCGACGCGGCCGGGCGCATCACGCTCCATGTCACCTGCCAGTCCGTACACCACGTGCAGCAGCGCGTCGCCGAGGAGCTCGGCGAGCCGATGTCGCGGATTCGCGCAATCGCGACGCGCGTCGGCGGTGCGTTTGGCGGCAAGCATGCGACCAACATCCATTCGATCGCCGCGTGGCTCGCCCGCGCGGCGCGTTCGCCGGTGAAGCTCGTGCTGTCGCGGATGCAGGATTTCGAGATCCAGCGCTCGCGCCATCCCGCGCGCATCTGGATGCAGGACCGGCGCGCGGCGGGACGGCACGATCCTCGCTCGCGACGTGCGCATCACGATCGACGGCGGCGCGTACGCCGACGAAAGCCCGCCGGTGCTGGCCTTTGCGCTGCTGATGTCGCGCGGTCCCTACCGCATTCCGAACGTACGGGCGCGGGGCGAGGCGGTGTACACCAACAAGCTGCGCGCGGGATCGTTCCGCGGCTTCGGCAATCCGCAGGCGAGCTTCGCGGGCGAGTCGCAGATCGACGATCTGGCCGCGCGGCTCGGCATCGAGCCCGTCGAGCTGCGACTGCGCAATGCGATGCGGCCGGACGACACCGCGTTCGGTGGCCAGCGCGTTCCCTCGTGCGTGCTCGGTGAATGCATCACGCGCGTGCGCGATGCGCAGCGGAGCGCAGCACCGTTGCCGCCGCGCAGCGGACGACGACGCGGCGTCGGCTTCGCCGCCATGTCGCACGTGTCGGGCCTGATGGGCACGTCCGCGACCGTGCAATTGCGCGCGGACGGCTCGATCGCGCTCGTCGACCGGCTGCGTCGACATCGGACAGGGCGCCGACACGGTGATGGTGCAGATCTGTGCCGATGCGCTGTCGCGTGCCGATCGAGCGCGTGAGCTACGCGCCGCAGGACAGCGACATCTCGCCCTACAACTGGAAGACGGCCGGCAGCCGATCGACGTACATGACCGGCCGCGCCGTCGCGGTTGCGACGATCGAGATGCGCCGCAAGATGCTCGACCATGCGGCGCAGCTGATGGAATGCGCGGCGTCCGACCTCGAGCTTCGCCCCGGCGGCGCGGTCGGGCTGATGGGCGTGCCGAAGACCGTGTCGTTCAAGGAGATTGCGCTGCACGCGTTGTTCCGCTCGGGCGGTCCGCTCGCGGCGACGCACGGCTTCGTCTTCGACGGACCGGGCTTCGACCCCAAGCGCGCGGCCGTCCATCAACTCGCGTTCGCGAACCTCGGCGTGTACACGTTCGGCGCGCACTGCGTCGAGGTGGACGTCGATCCCGGCACCGGCGCGGTCGAGGTGCGGCGCGCGTGGTGCGCACACGATGTCGGGCGTGCGATCAATCCGGTCAGCTGCGAAGGGCAGATCCAGGGCGGCTTCGTGCAGGGAATGGGCTATGCGCTGACCGAAGCGATGCACTGGAACGAGGATGGATGGCTCACGACGACGACACTCGCCGACTACAAGATTCCCGGTGTGCTCGATTGCCCCCCGGAAATCCACGCGATCGTGCTGGAGGATCCCGATCCGACGCATCCGGTAGGCGCGAAGGGCATCGGCGAGCCATCGCTGGTCGGCGCCGCGCCCGCGATCGCCAACGCCATCAGGGACGCCACCGGTGCGCGCTTACGAACGCTTCCGATGACGCCCGAACGCGTGCTCGACGCGATCGACGCGCCTGAACTTCGCGCGCTATCGAGTGCAGGATCCCGCTCGAGCCGATTGCCGTGAAGCTCGACGACTATCCGCCGCAGGTGCTGCTGTCGGAAGCGGGCCAGGCGTACAGCGAACATTGCTGGCGGCTCGGCGAGGGCTTGCCGTACCGGGAGTTCGCGTTCGGCGCCGATCCCTATCAGCGCCTGCTGGTGTTCGAGGCAGCGCAGCCCGATGGACGGGTGCTGCTGTTCTGGCATGGCGGAGGATGGACGTCGGGCTACAAGGAGTGGATGGCGTTCATGGCGCCGCCGCTGAACGCCGCCGGCATTACGTTCGTGTCGGCCGGATACCGGCTCGCGCCCCAGCATGTATTTCCCGCAGCGCTCGACGATTGCGCCGAGGCAATCAGGTGGGTGACTGGCAACATCGCGCAGCACGGGGGCGATCCCCGGCGAATCTTCATCGGCGGCCATTCCGCCGGCGGCCACTACGCGGCGCTGCTGGCGGTGCGCAATCAACGGGCGCTCGCATCGGAATCGGAGACGAACTTCGTGCGCGGCTGCCTGCCTCTCTCCGGCGTTTTCGAATTCGGGCCGGGGTCCGGGCTCAGCATGCGGCCGCGATTCCTCGGCAGCGATCCCGAGAACGACGCGAAGGCCAGTCCGCTTTTGCAGATGCAAGCGCGGGTACCGCCATTCCTCGTCGCGTGCGGTGCGCGCGATTTCCCGCACCTGATTCCGCAAGCGGAGCGTTTTGTCGACGCGCTCCGCGCATCGGGCAACGAAGCGGAGCTCCTGTTGCTGCCCGAGCGAACGCACTTCACCGCGAGCTACGCGGGCGGCGAGCCGGACGGCCCGTGGCTGCCGGCTGCGCTCGCCTTCATGGCCCGGCATGGTGCGTCGCGGGGCGTGTCATGAAGCCGCATCGACACGCCGCGCCCGGCTTGAAGGGATTGCCAGCACCAACGCTGCGGGAGGCGGCATGATCATCGATGACCATGTTCACGTGCATGAGTGGTCGTTTCAGAAAGGCGACCGCGAGTTCGAGGTCGACTATGTCGTCGAGCTGATGGATGAATGGGGCATCGACAAGTCGATCATCATGGACAGCCTCGCGTACATCGGCCTCGATCAACGGACGTCGAACGATCACACGCGCGACGCCGTGGACGCCTATCCCGACCGGCTGATCGGCTTTGCAAACATCAAGCCCCCGCAAGGGTTCGCCGCCTGCCGCGACGAAATCGCCCGCACGATCGGCGACTGGGGATTTCGTGGCATCAAGCTGCATCCCCAGGTCGACCGGTATCCGGTCAACGACCGCACGCTCGTGTATCCGGTGATCGAATTGGCATTGTCGTACGACGTTCCCGTATGGGTGCATACCGGACACCAGCCGAACGCGACACCGACGCTGATGGGCGCGCTGGCGCGCGACTTTCCGGAAGCGAAGCTGATCATCGGCCACATGGGCAGCGGCATGTTCTATGACGCGATGTGCATGTCGAAGCGGCACCGCAACTTGTACATCGACATCTCGCTGCAGGGCGGGCACGCGTTCGAGGCGGCATGCGAAGAGGTTGGCGCGGGGAAACTGCTCTACGGCAGCGATTCGCCCTACGCGAATCCGGGATCGATGAAGCGCATCGTCGACGAGTCGCCGCTGTCGGCGGCCGACAAGGCGCTGGTCCTCGGCGGCAACGCCGCGCGGCTGCTGAACATTGCCGCGGCGGCCACCGCATGACGATGCACTGGACCGATACGAGCGTGTGCTACGGGCATCCCGAATATCGCGCGCAGGCCGGGGAGGAAGCGCTGCTGCGCGCGATGGACGAGGCAGCAATCCACCAGGCCTGGACGTTTGGCTACGAGGCGGTTGCGACCCACGCGTTCGAGCAGGCGAACCGTTCGGTCAAGGCACCATTGTCCTGGGCAGCTGGCTGCCCGAGACCGACCCGGACCTCGTGTGCGCGCAGCTTCTGCGGGCCGCGGGCATCGGCGATACGCTGATCGGGATTCTGAACGACAATGCCGCACGCGTGCTGGCGGGACTGCAACCGCGTCCTCCGGGCAGCGTCGGGGAGACCTGAATGGAGCGCAAGCCTCCGCGCGCGTTTGATGCGCCATCCGATGAAAATGCGGATGCGCAAGCGCCGGCAAGTCTCGCCGCAACGTTTCCCTTCTACGAGGAAGGCAAGGTTCCGCAATATCAGCGCTATCACGCGGAGGTGTCGTATCTCGACGAGCTGCCGCTGATCTGGGGGAAGCGGTGGGGCGCGCAGGGCAGTACGGCGGCGGCGTGCGGTGCAACACGATGCAACTGTTGCGTGATCCCGGGCCGCCGACGTTTTCCCGCTGACAGGATTACGCCGGAATTTTCTCCGGCTCATTGACTTTCGGCTCCGTGCGTTCCGGTTGGCGAGCCGGCGCCTCGGGGGTCGTGCGCTTTGCTGCATCCGTTTTCTCACGCGCCTTCTGCAATTCCCTGGCGCGCACCTTTCCGAACCAGCCGCTGAATTCGTAACACATCGTGAACTCCTTTCCGTAAAGGACGTCGGAGATTCTCCCTAGTCTCACGTGTTGTGCTTCGATGCTACGCCGGCGGTTTTGCGATGGCAATAATCGCCAGGTCGGGGTGGAACTCCCGCGCGCGAACGTCTGCGCGAATCGGGCTGTTCGCTGGCCGCCCTTTCCATTGACGAAGTTGCCCCGTCAGTGCACTGACGAGGTCGTCTGCCGATCGCGCGACGCGGCTGCGGGCGGCATACCTTGCTCGATGAACGTTTTCATCCGCGCGAGATCTTCGTTCAACTGCTGCCCGGGATCGCGGCCGAGCGACGTCGCAAGCGCATGCCCCAAGCCTCCGCCTGCGTCGTAGGTCATGTTCACGCTGACGCGCGTTCCTTCCTGCGACGGCTCGAATCGAACCGTTCCGGTGTGCTGCACCGGCGATCCGGGCTCGGTTTGCCATGACAGGAGTTCCGGGCGGATCGAGCGCCTCACCATGGCGTCCCACTCCAGTTGCGTGCCGGACGGTCCACGCACGACCCAATGGGTTCGGCCGCCGCCGAGGTCGCGCACCTGCTGCACATGTGACATGAAGCGCGGGAAATTCTCCCAATCGGTCCACGAGTCGTAGACGACCTCCGGAGATGCCGCAAGATGTACCGTTTTTTCCAGATCGATCGCGCAATGGCCGGTTGCGATGTCCGCGAGCCGCTTCAGCGGGAGGTTGGTCGCGCCTCGTGCGGTTAGACCCAGTCCGACACCCAGCAGCGTGCGCCCGGCAAACGTGCGCTGACGCATGCCGTACAGCGCCATGAGCGCGCCGCCGAGCACTGCAGCAGCCCGGAGCGCCGGTGGCCAGTTTTGGTGCATCTGCTCCGACCGCATCTTCCGGCGCCCGGAACCTCCTTGCAGACTGGGAATCGAGTCGGGACGTTCGTGGACGACGAGACGATCCTCGACGTCCGATACGCCCCACACGGTGCGAACCGTATCGAGCACGGGTTCGGCCTCATGCGCGAGGATGGGTCCGCTCAACGTGACTCGTCCCTGGAGGGCGCCGACCTGGATCGCGTGGGGATGCGACACCACGCGCCCCATCCTGGCCCGCACGCGCTCGATGAGCTGGAGGTCGTCCGGCGCCGGGCGACCCCAGAGCAGATGCCGCGCACGCGCCCGCAATCCGTCGATGCGATGGGTGACGTCGCGTTTGGTGACTCCGACTGCATCACGGGTGTCCACCATCAGGCTGCGTGCCTTGTCGCGCGCGAGTGCGCGCCGCCGCCTGCCTTTGTCGGGGTCCAGTGCGTACATTGCCGCTGCGCCGACTGCCGCACTGACGATGATTCTCGTCCATGCACGTTTGTTCTCCGGTTCTCGTTTCATGAGCTTTTCCTCTCGATCGGCCTGATTCGCCATGCGGATTGCGTGCCGTGTCGCAACGGCCCGACGCCGGGGGTCCCAGGACTGCTGGCCAACTGATCGACAGCATTCGCGGGGCACAATTCCCGGCGACCTCCGCTGAACTGCGCGCCCTTGACGTGCCGGCCAGGTCGCTCGTGCACCGACGGGGACGATCGGCCAACGCGATCCGGTACGCTTCGCTCCCGAGGAACGCTTGCGAACCGCGAACCCGCCCGATCCGCGCCAGCGTGATGCCGTCCGGCGTTCGACTCGATGCGAGCCGGCAGCACATTCTCAGGGAATCCATCACACGATGATGCAGTCCATGTCACCAATCATTTGCGTATCGAACCTCTCCAAGACCTACGCGACGGGCTTTCAGGCGCTGAAAGACATCAACCTGGAGATTCGGCGCGGTGAAATATTCGCGCTGCTGGGCCCCAACGGCGCCGGAAAGACAACGCTGATCAGCATCATCTGCGGGATCGTCAATCCGGGTGAAGGCAGCGTTCTCGTCGACGGCCACGACATCGTCACCGCCTACCGCGCCGCGCGTTCGATGATCGGGCTCGTGCCGCAGGAATTGACGACCGACGCATTCGAAACGCCCTGGGGTGCGGTTTCGTTCAGCCGTGGACTTTTTGGCAAGTCGCCCGATCCCGGTCACGTCGAGAAGGTGCTCAAGGACCTTTCGCTGTGGAACCGCAAGGACAGCAGGATCATGACGCTTTCCGGCGGCATGAAGCGCCGGCTGCTGATCGCCAAGGCGTTGTCGCATGAGCCGCAAGTGCTGTTCCTCGACGAGCCGACGGCGGGTGTCGATGTCGAGCTTCGACGCGACATGTGGCAGCTCGTTCGCACGCTGCGCAATAGCGGCGTGACGATCATCCTCACCACGCACTACATCGACGAGGCTGAAGAGATGGCCGACAGGATCGGCGTGATCAGCAAGGGGGAGATCATTCTCGTCGAGGACAAGGTCGAGCTCATGCGCAAGCTCGGCCGCAAGCAGTTGACGCTGCAGCTTCACGACACGCTGCAGCACATCCCCACCGAGCTGTCGCGCTATCGGCTGGAACGCTCGGGCGACGGCAATGAGCTGACATATACCTACGAAGCTGCCGAAGGGGAGGGAACCGGCATCGCGGCGCTGCTCGAAGACCTGGACAAGGCGGGGATCCGGTTCAGGGATCTCCAAACGACGCAGAGCTCGCTCGAGGACATTTTCGTGAGCCTCGTGAGGGAGAAGCGATGAATCTCCACGCGGTACGTGCGATCTACGCCTTCGAAATGGCGCGCACGCGGCGCACGCTGTTGCAGAGCATCGTCTCGCCGGTGATTTCGACGTCGTTGTATTTCGTCGTCTTCGGCGCGGCGATCGGCTCGCGCATCCAGGAGATCGGGGGCATCAGCTACGGCTCGTTCATCGTGCCGGGGCTGGTGATGCTCTCGCTGCTGACGCAGAGCATCGCCAATGCATCGTTCGGCATCTATTTCCCCAAGTTCACCGGCACGATCTACGAGCTCCTGTCGGCGCCCGTCTCCTATGTCGAGATCGTCGTCAGCTATGTCGGGGCGGCGGCCACCAAATCCATCCTCCTCGGCGTCATCATTCTCGCCACGGCGGGGCTTTTCGTCCCGCTGCACGTCGCCCATCCCGGGTGGATGATCCTGTTCCTCCTGCTGACGGCGGTGACGTTCAGTCTGCTTGGGTTCATCATCGGCATCTGGGCCGATGGCTTCGAGAAGCTGCAGCTCGTGCCGTTGCTGATCGTTACGCCGCTGACGTTTCTCGGCGGCAGCTTCTATTCGATCGACATGCTTCCGCCGTTCTGGCAGACGGTGACGCTGTTCAATCCCGTGGTCTACCTGATCAGCGGATTCCGCTGGAGTTTCTACGGCATTGCAGACGTGGGCGTCGGGATCAGCCTCGCGATGACGCTGGGCTTCATGGCGACATGCATTGCGATCGTGGCGTGGATTTTCCGCACCGGATACAAGCTCAAGACGTAGCGGACGCCCGCGCGCGCATGCACGACGCATCCCAAGGCGTGACGCATGACAATACCGACAACGCACGAATCGCAATGAGCGAAACGTCACTCCTGAACCGGCTCGACCGGCCGGTCGACAAGAAGTACGACCACGTCCTCGGCTCCGACAGCGCCGACCTGACCCTCGTCGAGTACGGCAGCTACGCCTGTCCGTACTGTCGAGCCGCAAACGAGGAGGTGGCGAGGCTTCGCGACCGATTCGGCGACCGGATCCGATACGTGTTTCGACAGCGACCGATTACCGGCAGCGAGCTCGCGCGGCGCGCCGCGGTGGAGGCGGAAACGGCATCCGACGAAGACATGTTCTGGCGCGCACATGTCGAGCTCATGTCGCGCTCGCTCGATTTGACCGAGGAGGACCTGACCGCGGTGGTCGACGATGCCGGCTTGCCCGAGGATCCCGACTCGCTCGCCCGCGCCAAGGCACGGCTGGACGCCGATGTGGAAAGCGCGCGCCGGAGCGGCGTGCGGATGACGCCGACCTTCTTCATCAACGGGCGCCGCTATGACGGCGCATGGGACGAGATGTCGCTGTCCGAGGCGATGCTTGGCTCGCTCGGACATCGCGTTCATTCGGCCGCCGTCGACTTCGCCAGTTGGGCGCCGGCAACGGGCGTGTTGCTGCTGCTGATGTCGGTGCTCGCCGGTTGCGATCTTCAATTCGCCGCTGGCGAACGGGTTCGTCGCGCTGTGGGAGACGCAACTCGGGATCATGTTCGACACCGGCGAATTCCGGATGCCGCTGTTGCTCTGGATCAACGACGGCCTGCTGACCATTTTTTTCCTGGTCGTCGGGCTGGAGATCAAGCGCGAGTTCACCGTTGGGCGCCTCGCCAGCAGGCGTTCGGCCGCGTTCCCGATCGCCGCCGCGCTCGGTGGCATGGCGGTGCCGGCCGCGTTGTACTTCTTCGTCATCCCGAGCGGGCCATGGGCGCATGGATGGGGCGTGCCCATGGCGACGGACACCGCATTCGCCGTGGCGCTGATCGTGATGCTTGGCCAGCGCGTGCCCGTCGAGCTGCGCATCTTCCTGACGGCCGCGGCAATCGTCGATGATCTCGGCGCCATCGTCGTCGTCGCGCTGTTTTATTCCAGCAAGCTCGATCCGGCGTACCTGCTCGCCGCCGCGGCGATCGCCGGTGTGCTGGTCCTGCTGAACCGTTCCGGCGTTTACCGGGCGATGCCGTATGGGCTGCTCGGCATGGCACTATGGTTTTGCGTCCATGCCGGCGGTCTGCACGCCACGCTCGCCGGCGTGATCCTCGCGCTCGTGGTTCCGACGCGCCCACCGCCGAACCTCAGAGCGCTGCGCGCGCAGGCCGAAACGATTCTCAGTGCCGAAATGCACCGCGAAAAGGAAGTGCTGCGCCTCGGGCCCTCGGAACCGGCGTTGCGCGCGCTCGACGCGATTCACGACCGGCTCGAATCACCGGCGGATCGCACGCTGCGCGCGATCGAACCGTGGTCGAGCTTCGCCGTCTTGCCCGTGTTTGCGCTCGCCAATGCGGGCGTCGCGGTGTCGGCCCATGTGCTCGAGGGTCACGGCGCATTGGTGACCGCGATCGCGGTCGGATTGATGGTGGGCAAGCCCGTGGGCCTGATGCTCGGCTGCGCGCTGGCCGTCTGGTCCGGCATCGCGGTGAAGCCCGACGCGTATACGTGGCGCCAGCTGGCGGGCGCCGGTGCACTCGCCGGCATCGGGTTCACGATGTCGCTCTTCATTGCCGGGCAGGCCTTTCCCGAGCCTGCCGATTTCGCAGCGGCGAAGATCGCCGTTTTCGCGGCCTCGGTGGTGTCGGCGCTTATCGGCGTGGCAGTGTTGTGGTGGCCGGCGCGCGCGCCGCGTGAGCACGGGGAGCCCCAAGCGGCGGCGACGGGTACAAGGCTGGGGACGAGCGTCTAGCGCTGTTCGATGCCGGCCTCGGCAGCCGGCGTTATTTGCGCGCGTAAAAGTTCACCGCGTGAACGCGCAAGTCGCGCGCGAGCTTCGCTTCGGCCGGCGTATCCCGGAAGCAATCGAAGCGCTCGACGATCCGTGGACTGCGAAAACCGACCGCGACGGCAAGCTCCGCCAGTTCCGACTCATGGAGTGCGCCGGCGATGCATGCCGCCCACAGATCGGGATTGTTGCGGACGTCATATTTCAGCTCGCGCTGGACGACCACGTCCGCAAGGTAAAGCCGCCCGCCGGGGCGCAGGACCCGGTGAATCTCGCGAAACACGTCCGCCTTGTCGGGTGAAAGATTGACGACGCCGTTCGACAGGACGACATCCAGGCTTTGGTCTTCGATCGGCAACTGCTCGTAGAATCCCTCGTAGATCTCGACCGTCCGGCTCATGCCCGCCTGATCCGCCGCCTCGCGCGCCGCCTCGCACATCGCCGGCGTCATGTCGACGCCAATGACGGCGCCTTCCGGACCCGTTCGACGCGCGGCGAGCAGTATGTCCATGCCGCCGCCGCAGGCGTGGTCGAGCACTCTTTCGCCGGGATGAACCGGCCCGATGCGCAACGGATTGCCGACGCCGGCGAAGCGCGCGGTGCATTGCGCGGGCAACTGCACGAGCTCGGACTCATCGTAGTGCAGGAAGTCGACCGCATACCGAAGGCCGCGATGGAAGTGAAACTCGCCGCCAGGTTCGCGCGCGACGCGGTCGTACGTCGCGCGGACCTGGCCGCGCAACTGCTCGACGTCGAAGCCGACAGGACAGGTGAAGGCCATGATGAATGCTCCGGTTCGTTTGGGAAATCAGGAACAGATCGGCATCAGCGCCACGGCAATTCGCTCGTGTTGCGCGGAGGTGATCAATCCGCCGAGCACGTCGCGAAAGCGCGGCTCCTGTACACCGGACACGATGTATTGCCACCGATAGGCGGCGAGCACCCTGGCGGCAACGGTCTGCTGCTCGTCCGGTGTCAGCGACCGGCCGCAGGTTTCCGCGAAATACTGCGCATCGACCGCCGCTTGCGCCTGAAGCATGGAATCGATCGCACCGGCAAGCGCGATCAGGTCGTCTACGGCAGCGTCGCGCGCGTCACCAGTGAGTTTCGAGTCCTCGCGCTTCCATTCGAGCTCGTCGAGGATCGCGTGCTGGGACTCCTCCTTCCAGTGATACAGGAAGACGTCCTTCCACAGCGGCGACAGGGCCGGATCGGTCTCGATGCTCGACCGGTAGTGCGCCTGCGTGAACAGCTCGATGAGGCACGTGAGCGCAAGCACGGACCATGTCGACTTGCCAAGCACGACTGACGCAACTTCGTTCGGATGGGGCATGAACCGGTAGCCGGCGGGCATTTCCGCCGCGATCATCGTTTCGATGCGCCGGAACAGCTCCTGGTGCTTGAGCTCCTCGTCGGTGAAGCGCACGAGGGCCTCGAGTGCCACCTGGTCGCCGAGCCAATGCTCGCGGGAGAGCTCCAGCATCTTCGCGCCGATGAAACGCTCGACCAGTCCGAACATGTTCGCGTACGTGCGACCCTGGATCTGCGACAGCAACCGCTTCTCGGACGTCGACAGAAAGTCGAGCGTGTCGACCTTCGACAGGCCGTCGGGCAGGAACTTCCTGCTGAAGTCGAACGTTCGCCCCTTGATGATGTCGCGCTCGATGTCCCAGCGAATGCGCTTCGATACCTCGATGCACTTGGCGTAGCGCTGTGACGTGGTGGCAGTGCTGACCGCTTGCATGGTTGCTCTCCTGGAGGATGGGGTTCGGTTGGCGTCCGGGCTCGCTGATCTGAAACCCCGGTGCACGGTGCAAATTCTCGCCAATGAACGTAATCGGGGTATGTCGATTCGGAATCATTTGTTTCATCGAGCTCATCGGTAACCACCGACCGGGCTCCGTCGATACCTCGGCCGGGTCGGCGATATACTCGCGACCGACCACTGAACAGCGAGAATCCCGGTGCCATGAATGGCCGCATCCTCATTGTCGAAGACGACCTCTCGGTGCGCGAGATGCTCGCCGAGTACCTCGCCTCGCACGGTTACGACGTCGTTCAGGCGGACCGCGGCGCGGCCATGCGCGAGGCGGTCGAGAAGAATTTGCCGGATGTCGTGCTGCTCGACGTCAACCTGCCCGGCGAAGACGGGCTGACGCTTGCGCGCTTCCTGCGCGAGCGCTTCGACGTCGGCATCATCATCGTCACCGGTGCGTCGGAAATCGCCGATCGCGTTGCGGGACTCGAGGTCGGTGCAGACGATTACGTCGTGAAGCCGTTCGACCTGCGCGAGCTCCGCGCGCGGGTCAAGAGCGTCTTGCGCCGGATGCAGGCCCGCCCGCCCGCTGCTTCGACGGGGAACGTGGACCGCGCGGCGCCGGCGCGCATTCCGGTTGGGGCGTGCATGCTCGACATCGAGTCCCGTCGGCTGTTCGACGCCGACGATCGCGAGATTCCGCTTACCGGAATGGAGTTCGACCTGCTGAAGGTCTTCGTCGAGCGCCCGAACCAGGTGCTGAACCGCGACCGGTTGCTGACACTTACGCGCAACCGCGAATGGGAGCCGTTCGATCGGTCGATCGACATCCGGATCGCGCGACTGCGGCGCAAGGTGGAGGCCGACCCCGAGCACCCGCAGGCGATCCGGACCGTGCGCGGGACCGGCTACATGTACGTGCCCGCGCGCAACCGCTCGTAACCGCGCGTTTCACACGTAACCGCCGGGTAACAGTTGCTCCGCCGGTGTGGCTGGCGAGTAGACTTTCGCCGTCTCCTTACCTGTCCCGAGGCGCATCATGAGCCGCGTCGCCGTTCCGTCAACCGCGTCGGTTGCGCGGAACACGCAATCGCAGCTGCAGCAGATCGTCGACCAGACCTCGGCAGCCGTTTTCATCAAGGATCTCGGCGGGGCGGCTGCTGTTCGTGAATCCCGAATTCGAGCGGATCACGGGGTTTGCGGTGGACGCGATCGTCGGGCGTCCGGATAGCGATGTCTTTCCCGCGTCGGCCGCCGAACTGCGCCGCAATGACCTTCGTGTCGTCGAGGAGCGCCGGGCGATCGACTTCGAGGAGACGATCGCCACCGCGCAGGGGCCGCGCATCTATTTGTCGCACAAATTCCCGTTGTTCGACGACAACGGCGTCGCTTGTGCGGTATGCGGCATCGCAACCGACATAACCGATCGCAAGCGCACAGAAGAGGCGCTTCGCGCCGCGGCGCTGGCCGTGTCGACTGCCGAAGGAGACGGTGTCTTCAGCGAGCTGGTGCGCTATCTCGCCGCGATCCTGCGTGTCGATGTCGCCATGATTGCGGTCTACGTGAACGACGATTCGATGCGCATGCGCACGCTCGCAGCCCGTCTTGACGGGAAGCCGCTCAGCGCAATTTCGAATATCTGCTCGACAGCTCGCCATGCCGGCACGTGGTCGGACGCGACTTCCGTTTCGTCGGCAACGGGGTCCACCGCGAATTTCCGCCGGGAACGCTCTTTGCGGCGCAAGGGGATGGATAGCTACGCGGCATTGCCACTGGTCGATTCGGCGGGCCGGCCGCTCGGGTTGATCGCCGCGATGGATCGCCGGCCGATGTGCGATGCCGCCCTGGCCGAGGCAATGCTGAAAATTTTTGCGGTGCGCGCGGCCGCGGAAATCGAGCGCGCGTCGTCCGAGGAAGCACTGCGCGCGTCCGAGGCGAGTTATCGGGCCATTTTCGAAGCGAGCGAAGATGCGATCTTCGTTTACGACTGGGACACCGGCGCCTTTGTCGACGCCAATCCGAAGGCGTGCCGGATGTACGGCTATGCTGTCGAAGAATTCCGCGGCCTTGGCGTCGACGACATCAGCGCCGGCGTTCCACCCTACACCGCCGCGGATGCGGCAAGGTGGATCGAGCAGGCGAAGCAGGGCCAATCGGTCGTGTTCGAGTGGCACCGCAGGAATCGCGACGGCAGCCTGCATTGGGACGAGGTTTACCTCAAGACGGCAGAGATCGCGGGAAACCGCAGGATTCTCGGGTTCACGCGTGAAATCACGGCGCGGAAAACCGCCGAGGCGCAACTTCGGCAGGCGCAGAAGATGGAGGCGATCGGGCACCTGACCGGCGGCGTCGCACACGATTTCAACAACCTGCTGACGAGCATCATCGGGTACGTTACGCTCGCCGCCGAGCGGTCGGCCGGTGGCAGATGCGACAAGCTGGCGACGTACCTCGAGCAGGCCAGCGCATCGCTGCGGACGAGCGCGCGACCTCATCCAGCAGATGTTGACGTTCAGTCGCGGCGGGCGTGGCGAGCCGCGCGTCGTGTCGCTCGCGCCGCTCATTCGCGCAGCGATCAGGCTGTTGCGCGCATCGTTCCCGTCGACGGTCGCGCTCGCCATCGAGCTCGATGACGACGTACCCCCGGTTCTGATCGATCCGGTCCAGCTCGAGCAGGTGCTGATGAACCTGGCGATCAATGCACGCGACGCGATGCGTGCAAGCGGTGCAATCCGCGTGACGCTTCGACGCGCCGGGACGGCGGCGATCTGCACGAGCTGCCGGAAGAAGCCTGGCCGGCGAATTCGTCGAGCTCGCCGTATCCGATACGGGCCCCGGCATCGCGGCGGACGTGCAGGAGCGCATGTTCGACCCCTTCTTCACGACAAAGGAGGTCGGGCAGGGAAGCGGCATGGGCCTTTCGACGGTGCACGGGATCGTCCACCGGCATGGCGGGCACATCGTCGTCGCGACCGCTCCCTCGAAAGGTGCAAGCTTTCGCGTGCTGCTGCCCGCATTGGCATGCGACGCAGCGACCGACGCGGCGCAACCGATCATCCCGCACGGCACCCTTCCACGTGCGACCCTCTCCGGACACGTCGCCGTGGTGGACGACGAGGCGCCCGTCGCGGCGTTCATGAACGACCTGCTGGCCGAGTGGGGATTGGCAGTGACGACGTTCGTCGATGCGCCCGCGGCGCTTGGCGAGATCGCCGCGGGCCGCGCGTTCGATCTCGTCATCAGCGACCAGACGATGCCGGGAATGACAGGGCTCGATTTCGCACGCGCAGCGCACGAGCTGCAACCGGATGTGCCGATCGTGCTCTACACGGGCTATGGCGAAGGGCTCACGCCCGCGGACATCGAACGCGCCGGCGTCGTCGCGCTGTTGCGCAAGCCGGTCGAGCCGGCGGCGCTGCTGGCGACGCTGCGGAAATACCTGGACGCGTGAAGCGCGGGGCCGTTACCGCAATTCCTTCGTGCGCCACATCCGCATCGGAATCGCGCTCAGCGCTACCGCGCACACGGCAAGCGGCAGGAAGGCGAGTGCTGGAACGCCGCTCAAATCCCATGCCGCGCCGCTGATCACTGCCACCACCACCGCGCCGCCGTAACTCAACGTGAACGTTCCGGCCGAGGTGCGCGCGACATCCTCCTGCCGGCAGAGCAACGGCGGCAGCGTGAGGCCGAGAATCAGCGCCGATGCGTCGGAGAAGCCGAGCAGCGCCGCCCAGAAAATCGTCGCCGGGCCGACCATCCATACGATGCCGCCCGAGGCTCACCAGGGAAACGAGCCCGGACGCGACGTAAGGCCATGCGCGCCGCTCGAGTCTTCCGGCAACGGCGAGCAGCAGCAACGATGCGGGCAACTGTCCGAGATTCAGCGCAAGCAATGCGCCGCTGATGAGATCGGGGCGTCCGGCGCTCGCGAGATAAATCGGCAGGAATGCGTTCGCGCTGAAGTAGATCGCGTTGACGCACAGGAATAGCGCGCCGAGTCGCCAGACGAGACCGATGTGCCAATCGGGCAGCCATTTGCGCGGCGGGCCGAGCGGCTCTCCGTCATCCGTTTCCGTTTTCGGCGCAAACGCGTAGACGGCCACGGCGATGATCGCGATCGGGATCGACCACGCCACGAGCGACAGCCGCCAATCGCCACCGACGAGCGGAAGCACGAGCGGTGCGGTCAACAGGACGGCGAGTATCTCGCCGACCAGAAGGCCGTTCGTGTAAAGCGCCGTGCCGAGGCCGATTCGATCGGGCAGCCATTGCCGGACCGTCGTCGGCATGATCGGCTGCATGATCGCAACGCCGGCCGACATGACGATCGTCGTCAGCAGCAGGATCACGTAGTTGGGGCTCAGCCCGCGCAGCGCCGACCCGCCCGCCACGAGCAGCAGTCCGCCGACGAGCGCGACGGTCACTCCAAGACGCGCCACGAGCAGCGAGCCTGCCAGCGCGGCGATCGCGAGCATGGCCGGTGGAATGCTGCCGAGCAGTCCGACCTGCGTCGCGCTCAAATGCAGATCGTCGCGAATCATCGCGATGACCGGCGGCACGGCAAGGATCGTCAGCCGCAATCCGTTCCCTGCGAGCCAGAGAAGGATTGCAGCGATCCACGGGAAATGCCGGGCGTTCTCGTTGGGCATGGCGGCGACGTCGATGTCAGCGAGCGGCCGATGCCGCGACGAAACGGCCCAGCACTACGCGGCCGTCAACGCACGACGGCGGGTCACATCGGCGACGACTTGATCTCGCGCTCGTCCACGATGAACGTCACGATGGCCCCGGCCGGCGCGTCATGATCGTCAGGCGCTTGATCATCGGTAATCCATCACTCGGGCATTCCTCGCGGCGAGCGGCATCGCTACAGGACGCCGTAGCGCTCGAACACGTCCTTCAGCTTCGCCCCTTGCAGCAGCTCGTCGCGCGTCGTGTTCTCGCTCGCGACCTTGTCGAAGGCACGCGCCAGCACTTCGTCCTCGGCCCTGCGCGGCACGACGACCACGCCGTCGACGTCGCCGAAAACGAGGTCGCCCGGCTCGATGCGAACGCCCGCGCATTCGATCGGCACGTCGATCTCGGCAACCTTGCCGCGTCCCTTGGAATCGAGTGGAGCGATGCCGCCGTGGAACACCGGGAATCCGGCCTTGCGGATGCCACGGACGTCGCGCACGAAGCCGTCCGTCACCGCGCCGGCCGCGCCGCGCGCCCGCGCGGCCGTCGTCAGCAACTCCCCCCACGGCGCGATGCGCTCCGAGCCGCCACAGCCGAACACCACGACGTCGCCCGGCTCCAGATCATCGAGAATCCTGATTTCGAGCTCATAGGGATTCTCGTCTCGCGCAACGTGGAATACCTCGCGAAACAGTCCCGTCCGCGCGAAACCGACCAGCACCCGTTCGTCGTCGAGCGGCCGTATGCGCGGTGTCATCGCCTGGCTGCGGAGCCCGATCTCGTCCAGGACGTCGGAGAGCACCGCCGTGTAGAGCCGCGCGCGCAGCTCGTCGAAAAAGTTGCTGTCTCCTCGTTTCGGCATGGCACGCTCTCCCGGGGCGATTTGCCCGTCGTTACAGGTTCCAGGACGTTTGACATTCATCATCCTAAATCTTAGGATTGAATGCAAGCGTTGTCGGATGCCGGCTGAGGCCCGACCGGCGACCGGGCCAGTTTGCACGAGGAGACGCATTCGGTGAAGGCCGTCATTACCGACCACCACTACACGGATATCCGCCGGGCCGCCGAGATACTGGCGGACGCCGGAATCGAGCTGGTCGTCGGAGCCTGCCGCAGCGAGGACGAAGCGATGGCGCTCGGCGCAGACGCCGATGCGGTGATCAATCAGCACGTCGCGCTGACCGAACGAGTGCTCGATGCGTGGCCGTGCTGCCGCGGTGTCGTGCATTTCGGCAAGGGCGTCGACAACATCGACGTCGCGGCTGCCACCGAGCGAGGTATCTGGGTCGCCAATGTGCGCGATGCGAACTGGGACGAGGTATCGAACCACGTGCTCGCGCTGCTGCTCGGATGGGCCCGCGGATTGATCGTTTTCGACCGCGACGTGCGTGCAGGCGGATGGAGTCATCGGCCGGCCGTTCCGCGCCATCGCCTGGCCGGACAGGTTCTCGGCATCATCGGATTCGGCGACATCGCGCGCGTGCTCGCCGCCAAGGCGTACGGGCTGGGACTCGAGGTTCTCGCCCATTCACGCCATGCCGCGACGGCGGAGCATGTGCGATTCGTCGACCTGCCGGAGCTGCTGCGGCGCTCGGACTACGTCTCGATCCACGTTCCGCTCACGGACGCCACCGCGAAAATGATCGGCGAGCGCGAGCTTACGCAGATGAAGCGCAGCGCGTTCCTCATCAACACGTCTCGCGGCGGCGTCATCGATCAGGCTGCGCTGGTGGCGGCGTTGCGAACCCGGCGAATCGCCGGAGCGGGACTCGACGTGACCGATCCCGAGCCCCCGTCGCCGGATGATCCGCTGCTGGCGCTCGACAACGTCATATTGACGCCGCATGTCGCCTGGTACTCCGAGGAGTCGCGCGAGCACGTCACCGTGGCCGCCGCGCTCGAGGTCGTGCGCATCGTGCGCAACGAGCGGCCGCGCTCCCCCGTCAATCCCGATGTCGTCCCGCGGCGCCCGTCGGCATGATTCCTTCAATCTGCAGGGCGGCGCCCGATCCCGTATCGTCACGGAGGCGTTCATGCGCGCCAGTGTGAAGGCTGGACCGCTGGAAGCGGCGAGCGGCAGCGTTGCCAGCGGCTTCGCGTCCGTCGGCGAGCTGGCCGACGGAATAACGCCGGTGCAGGTCCCGATCGTCATCGTCAATGGGCGCGACGACGGTCCAGTCGTGTATCTTCACGCGGGCTCGCACGGACAGGAGACGATCTACTCGATCGAGACGCTGCGCCGCTTGCGCACGGAGCTCGATCCTGCTCGCCTCGCGGGCGCCGTGATCGCGGTTCCGCTCGCCAATCTGATTGCGCATCAATTCGCGACGCGCGTCGCGCCCCACTACGCGGCGCGCGAGGGCGTCGCGTTCGCCGGCGACATCCACAAGCTGTGGCCCGGCGACCCGAAGGGCAGCCTGACGCAGCGAATCGTCGATTTGCTCTGGACGCAAATCGTCGCGCAATCCGATTGCGCGATCGACCTGCATGCGGTGGGCGAGCCCGGCATCGCGTTCACCTTCATGTATCGGGGGGGCAAACGCGATGCGCTCGGCACCCCGGCGTGGGAGAAGACGCTGGACCTCGCGCGCGCCTTTGGCGTCACCCTGGTGACCACGGCACCCAATCCGCTCACCCTCGCCGGCGCCTGCCTGGATGCGGGAAAGCCGGCGTTCATGATCGAAATGACGAAGTCGCGCATGCTCGATGAACAGACCGTGGGCGGTGCGTTGCGCGGGATCCGCAACGTGCTCATCCATCTCGGCATGCTGGAAGGAACGATCGAGCCGCAGCGCGATTTTCTGGTCGTTCCCGGCGTGCATCCCGCATTGCCGACGATCCGTGCCGAACGTGGCGGCCTCATCCGATTCGAAGTGGAGTGCGGGACATTCCTGAAGGCAGGTACCGTGATCGCGCGCACACGCGACCTATTCGGCAAGGAGGTCGAGGCGATCGCGATGCCGGCGGACGGCTACGTCATGACGTTTCCGCCGCAAAGCTGGGTCGGCAACCAGGCGGTCGCCACCGGCGATCTCGTGGCCGACATCTTCGCCTGACGACCCTTTCGCGCGACCCGCAACGAAAACAGGAGCATGCGTACGTGAAGATCACCGAAGTCGAAGCAATCATCCTGCGCCAACCGGTCGTCGACGGCGCCATTGCCGACGGCAGCCAGGATGATCTCATCGTCCGGGTTCATACCGACGAAGGTATCGTCGGCATCGGCGAGGTCGATTCGGCGCCGGAAGTCGTGAAGGCCGTATTCGACGCGCCCAATTCGCACTACATCGCCACCGGGCTGCGCCATGTGCTGATCGGACAGGACCCGCTCGACATCGAAGGTCTGTGGCGACGCATGTACATGGGTTCGGTCTACTATGGCCGGCGCGGCGTGGCGATGCATGCGATCAGCGGCATCGACATCGCGCTGTGGGACATCAAGGGCAAGAAGCTCGGCAAGCCGGTGTCGGAGTTGCTCGGCGCACGCAAGCGCGACCGCGTTCGACCCTACGCATCGCTGCTGATGCCGGACACCGAGCGTGACGTCGAGGCGAGCGTCGAGGAGCTCGTCGCGATGGGTTTCCCGGCCATCAAGTTCGGCTGGGGTCCGATCGGCAAGGACGAGGAGCAGGACGTGCGCCTTGCGCGTGCCGCGAAGCGCGCGGCCGGTGACGACGTCGAGATCCTGATCGATGCGGGCTTCGGCTATGGCGCCGATGCCCGGCGGGCGATCCGCGTCGCACGCGAGTTCGAGCAGATCGGCATTTACTGGCTCGAGGAGCCGTTCGAGCCCGACGAGTTCGAGGCGTACGCGGAACTGGCCGATTCCGTGCACATGCGCGTCGCCGCCGGCGAGGAAGAGGCAACGCGCTGGGGCTTCCGCGAACTGGTCGAGCGCGGCCACGTCGATGTCGTTCAACCCGACGTCACGCGTTGCGGCGGCTTGTCCGAAGCCCTCAGGATCGCGCGCCAGGCCGAACGCCAGGCGGTCAGCGTGTGTTCCGCACGCATGGAAGAGCGGCGTCATCAAGGCAGCGTCGCTGCACCTCAATGCGGTGCTCGAGACCGCGTATTTCCAGGAATACTGCGTGGCCGAAACGCCAATCAATCGATTGCTCACGCGCGAACGCATGCCAGTCGAGGATGGCTGGGTCGCCGTACCCGACAAGCCGGGACTCGGTGTCGAACTCGATCTGGAGATACTCGAGCGCTATGCGGTCGGTCCAAAGCCGCTGCCGGTGGCCCGGTGAGCGCCGCAGAGCCGCCCAGGCGCGAATTTGCAAACCTACAACACCAGGAGTTCAACTCGCGCCGCTCGCCCGTGTTTGCGCGGCGCGGCATGGTTTCGACGGCGCATCCGCTTGCGAGCCTTGCCGGCGTGCGCATGCTGCTCGGCGGCGGCAACGCCGTCGATGCCGCCGTCGCCGCCGCAGCGGTTCTCGGTGTTGTCGAGCCGTATCAAACGGGACTCGGCGGCGATGCGTTCGCATTGCTCTACAGCGCGCGCGACGCGCAGCGTGCACGCGCTCAATGCGAGCGGACCGGCGCCTGCGGCGGCCACGCTCGACGGCTTTCGCGCGCGTGGCCTCGACGCGGTGCCGCGGCATAGCCCGCTCGCGTGGACGGTGCCCGGATGCGTCGACGGCTGGTCGCAGATGCTGGCCGCGCATGGCCGGTTTTCGCTGCGCGAGGTGCTGCAACCCGCGATCGAATACGCCGCGGACGGCTTTCCCGTGTCACCCGGCGATGCACGCAGCTGGAGCATGAGCGAGGCTCGGCTGCGCCAGGATCCCGAAGCGGCGCGCACGCTGCTGATCGACGGTCGCGCGCCGCGGGCGGGCGACGTCATCGTGCAACGCGATCTTGCTCGCACGCTGCGACTGGTGGCCGCAGGCGGCCGCGACGCATTCTACGAAGGGGAGATCGCCGAGCGGCTCGTGACGTACGCGCAGCAGGCGGGCGGATTGATCAGCCGCAGCGACCTCGCCGCGTACCGCGCGCAGTGGCAGGAGCCGATCGGCGTCGACTATCGCGGCTATCGCGTTCTCGAATGCCCGCCCAATGGCCAGGGCGTCGCTGCGCTCATGGCGCTTGCGGCGATCGCGGATCTCGACCTGTCCGCCTATTCGCGCGATTCTCCCGAATGCTGGCATGTGCTGATCGAGGCGACCAAGCAGGCGATGGTCGACGCGCAGCATCACGTGGCCGACCCGCGCTTTGCGGACGTGCCGGTTGCGCAGTTGCTCGCGGACGTGCGCCGGCCGAGCGGCTGGATCGCCTCGTCGCCGGCGGCGAAGGCATGGGGACGTTCCGACACCGTCTATCTCGCGGCCACGGACGCAGAAGGAAACGCCGTCTCGTTCATCAACAGCGTCTACGATGATTTCGGCAGCGGCCATGTCGCGGAAGGTCTGGGCTTCGTCATGCAGAACCGCGGCGCCGGGTTCTCGCTCGACCCCGCCCATCCCAACCGCATCGCGCCAGGCAAGCGTCCGTTTCACACGATCATCCCGGCCATGCTGCTGCGCGATGACGCGATCCACGCAGCATTCGGCGTGAGCGGCGGCTTCATGCAGCCACAGGCGCATCTGCAGCTGGTGGTGAACCTGCTCGACTATGGCCTCGACGTGCAGAGCGCCATCGATGCGCCGCGCTTCTGGTGGGAAGAAGGCCGCCGCGTCGTGATCGAGTCCGGCGTGCCCGATGCGACGTGCGCGCGGCTCGCCGAATGGGGTCACGACATCGTGCGCCGCGAGCATCGCGCAATGGGGGGCGCACAGATCATCCGCGCATTGCCCGGCGGCGTCTGGGTCGCGGGCTCGGAACCTCGCCAGGATGGATGCGCGATTGGCTATTGAGCGCGGACGCCGGGCCCATTCGCGCGTCCACGCGTTGTCATCCATCCGTCTTAAGAGTTAGGATGGAGCAATGAAGCCACCGAGTGGAGCGATGAAGCCACCGAGCGCCGCCGTGCCGGCTCGGAATCTGCGCCAATCCCTGGCCGCCGCGCGCGCGAAGCGCTCGGTGTCATGGTCGCGAGATCGAGCGCGCGATCCTGCTGCGCATCGCGCGCAAGGAGTACACGCCGGGCCAGCAGATTCCAACCTGCGAGGCGTTGGCCGCGGAGCTCGGCGCCAACAAGAACACGGTGAGCAAGGCGTATCGCTCGCTCGCGCAGCGCGGCTACCTGCTGACGCGCGCCGGGTTCGGTACTTTCATCAGCAGGCGTCCGCTGCGGATCAGCCTGGATGGCGCACTCGACGGCATCACCGGCCTGCTCGCACTCGCCGTTCAGGAAGCAAAGCTGAGCGGACTGGGCCAGGCCCAGTTCCGGCGTTTCGTCGACGACGTCGTCACGCAGGCGTACGGGCGCGCCGGACCGCGTATCGGCTTCATCGAATGCAATCGCCGCGATGCGACCATGTTGAGCCGCGACCTGCAACTCGCCGTCGCGCATCCGATCGAGCCGTTGCTCATCGACGCGGTCCTGCGCGATCCGAAGCGATTCCTCGACGACTACAGCATTCTCGCCGTGAACATTACGCACCTGTCGGCGATCGAAGCGGCGCTGGGCGCGCAAACCGGCGAAGACGGGCGCGCGCAGATCTTCGGCATGCACATTCCCATCGACCCGGAAAGCCTGCTGCACGTCGCGCGACTGCGCGCGGGTACGCGGGTCGGCATCGTATGCGACCTGAGGCAGACGCTCGTGTCGCTGACGGGCATGGTGGACGGCTACAACCCCGGACTTCGCGTCGATGGCTGCCTCACGAAGCAGCGCTCGGCGATACGCAAGCTGCTGCAAGCGAGCGATGTGCTGCTGGTCACGCCGTCGGCGGCCGAACGGATGCATGTCGCCGACCCGCAGATTCCGATCGTCACGCTTGCATTTCGTCCGGACGCACGCTCGGTCGAGCAACTCGCGGCATTGATCGCGCAACGGATGCCGGCCGCCGTCAGCTACGATTTGAAGTCGATGTCACGGCCGGTTGCGGCGCGTCCGCAATGACGGTCACCTCGTCCTCGGCACTGGGACGACGCGTCCCCGATCGCCACGACATTTTCGCGAAGGAGTTTGGATCATGAAACTGAGGCACCTTTTCTGCATCGCGCCGGTCATGCTGCTGGTCGGCGCCGGCGCCGCGCACGCCCAATCGGAATCGTCAACGCTGACGAAGGTGAAGAAGGAAGGCGTGATGAAGGTTTGCTACGCACAGGGCTCGCCCGAGTCGTACAAGGATCCCAAGACGGGCGAGTGGATGGGCGTCTTCGTGCAGTTGGCGAACGAGCTCGCGACCTGGATGAAGGTGAAGATCCAGCCGGTGGAGGTGCAATGGAATACCGCCGTGCTTGCTCTGAAACGCGGGGATTGCGATTTCTTCGGCAGCAGCTTCGTCTACAACGCGCCGCGTGCCCTCGAGGTGAGCTTCGTCACGCCGTTCCGCGCGAAGGGCCTCAACGCGATCATCCGCAAGGACAACAAGAAGAACCTGAAGAAGATCTCGGACCTCGACAACGAGAACGTGACGATCGCCGTGGGACTGGGATCGCGTGAATACGAGACCGGCAAGCGGCTGTTCCCGAAGGCCAAGTTCCTCGCACTGCAGATCCAGTCGGACGTCGAGACGCTGCCGCCGACGCAGCGCGGCGACGCCGACGTGACGATCCTCCCGATCATCAACATCAACTGGTGGCTGCAGATTCCCGAGAATGCGGCGTGGGGCAGGATGGCATTCCCGGGCGAGGACTTCGGTAACGCACCGGTGGGCTGGGCGGTTCGCTACGGCGATCAGGAATGGAAGGACTTCCTCGACCAATACGTGCGCTGGGTTGCCGCCAACGACCTCGTCAAGACGACGTACGACGAATACATGGCAAGAACCAACCCGTTCGCCAAGAAGTAGCGCGATCGCAAGCGGGTGTTCGCGTTCCATCGAGCGGCAGCCGCGCGGCGCTGAAATGGCGTCGCCGGCTGCAAGTTCCGGCGTCAGCAGGGAAGGTCCGTGTCGTTCACCCGCCTGTGGCAAATATTCTGCGGAGTACCACGACGTACTGCTGGCCGGTATCTGGGTCACGGTCTCGCTGTCGGTGCTGTCGATGCTCGTTGCGATCGTCGTCGGCCTTGTCGCGTGCCTCGGGACGTTGGCGCGCAGCCGGATCGTGCGCGCTGCCCGCGGTCTTCTACGTCGAGTTCTGCCGCAACACGCCGATTCTCGTTCAGCTCGTCTGGGTCCATTACGCGTTGCCCGAGATCATCGGCGTCAAGTTCGATGCGTACACGAGCTCGCTGATCGCGCTCGCGCTGCAATCGAGCGGGTATCTCGCCGAGGAGTATCGCGCCGGCATCGAATCGATCGACAAGGGACAGATCGAAGCTGCCCAGTCGCTGGGCATGACCTATACGCGGCTGATGCGCAGGATCGTCATTCCGCAGGCGTTCATCCGCATGCTGCCCGGGATCCTCAATCAGTACGTCATCTGCTTCAAGTCGACCAGCATCGTGTCGATCATCGCCGTTCCCGATCTCATGTATCAGGCCGGGCTGATCGTCAGCGCGACGTTCCTGCCCATGCCGGTCTATACGGCGGTTGCGCTCACCTACTTCGTGCTCGTCTTCGCGGTATCGTCGCTGGTGCGGTACCTGTCACGCAAGCTGCCGATGGGCGGTTACTTCCAGACGCAGCACCATGCCGCAGCAGCCTGATCCCGTCATCCGCCTCGAGCAGGTCCACAAGCGCTTCGGGCCCCTGGAGGTCCTGCGCGGCGTAGACCTCGTCGTTCCGCCAAGCTCGACGATGGCGATCATCGGGCCGAGCGGATCGGGGAAGAGCACGCTCGTCCGTTGCATCAACTACCTCGAGCGCATCCAGGGCGGCACGATCACCGTCGGCAACGTGAAGATTACGCCGAACGGACTCGCGAGCAATGGAACCCGGCTGTCCGGCCGGGAAATCGCCCGCTACCGGACGGGCATCGGCATGGTGTCCCAGTCGTTCAACCTGTTTCCGCACCTGACCGTGATGGGCAACATCATCGAGGCGCCGACCGGCGTCCTTGGCTGGACCCGGAAGGACGCGACCGAAAAGGCCGTCGCGCTGCTGCGCCAGGTCAACCTCGAAGAAAAGGCGAACGCCTACCCCGCGACGCTGTCCGGCGGCCAGCAGCAGCGCGTGGCGATCGTGCGCTCGCTTATCATGGACCCCAAGATCATGCTGTTCGACGAGCCGACGTCCGCGCTCGACCCCGAATTGACCGGAGAGGTGCTGCGCGTCATACGCGATCTCGCGATCGGTGGCCGCACCGCAATCATCGTCACCCATGAATTACGCTTCGCGCGCGAAGTCTCCTCGCAGGTCGTATTCATGGAAGGCGGCGGCATCGTCGAGCAGGGGCCCCCGGAGCAGGTGCTAGGCAGTCCGCGGGAGCAACGAACCACTACGTTCATCGGGAGCATCTTCAAGTGAGCGAACGCGAAACGCTGGGCTTCCAGGCGGAAGTGAAGCAACTTCTCGGCCTGATGATTCACTCGCTGTACTCGAACCGCGAGATCTTCCTGCGCGAGCTGATTTCCAACGGCTCCGACGCATGCGACAAGCTGCGCTTCGAGGCGCTCGGCAATCCGGCGCTGTTCGAGGACGATGCGGAGCTGAAGATCCGTGTCGACTACGATCCCGCGGCGCGGACGATCACCGTGAGCGACAACGGGGTCGGCATGAACCGCGACGAAGTGATCGCAAACCTCGGCACCATCGCGAAGTCCGGCACGCGCGAATTCTTCTCGCACCTCACTGGCGACCAGCAGAAGGATGCGCACCTGATCGGGCAGTTCGGCGTCGGCTTCTACTCGTCGTTCATCGTTGCCGACCGGGTGACGGTTGAAACGCGCCGCGCGGGCGAGGCGCCGGAGCAGGGGGTGCGCTGGGAGTCCGATGGCGGGGGAGATTTCACGATCGAGCCGCTGCAGGGACGCAAGCGGGGTACCGAAGTCACGTTGCACATGCGCGAGGGCCAGGACGATCTGCTGTCCGGATCGAAGCTGCGCGCGATCGTGCGCAAGTATTCCGACCACATCGTCCAGCCGATCCTCATGCAGAAGGAGGAGTGGAAGGACGGCAAGCAGGAAAAGACCCGCGACGAGGAGACGGTCAACCAGGCGTCGGCGCTCTGGGCTCGTCCCAAGAGCGAAATCACCGACGAGCAGTACCGGGAGTTCTACAAGCACGTCGGCCACGACTTCGACGACCCCCTCGCGTGGACGCATGCGCGTGTCGAGGGGCGCCAGGAATACACGGAGCTGCTCTACATCCCGTCGCACGCGCCGTTCGATCTATGGGATCGCAATGCGCGTCATGGCATCCGCCTCTATGTCCGGCGCGTATTCATCATGGACGACGCGGAGCAGCTGCTGCCCTCGTATCTTCGCTTCGTGCGCGGGATCGTCGACTCCAACGACCTGCCGCTCAACGTGTCGCGCGAGATCCTGCAGGAATCGCGCGACATCGAGGCGATCCGCGCCGGCTGCACGAAAAAGGTCCTCGACCTGTTGGCGAACCTCGCAGCGGACCAGAAGGAAAAATACGCGACATTCTGGTCGGAATTCGGACAGGTGCTGAAGGAGGGCGTCGGCGAGGACTTCGCCAACAAGGACAAGATCGCCGGGCTGCTGCGATTCGCCTCGACCCAGGCCGACACGTCAGACGCAACGGTGTCGTTCGCCGATTACATCGCCCGAATGAAGGAGGGGCAGGACAAGATCTATTACGTCACGGCGGAAACGTTCAACGCCGCACGCAACAGTCCGCATCTGGAGGTGTTTCGCAGGAAGGGCATCGAGGTGCTGCTGTTGTCCGACCGCGTCGACGAATGGGTGGTGAGCCACGTGACGGAATTCGAAGCCAAGCCGCTCGTGTCCGTGGCGAAGGGCGGCCTCGACCTGGGTGGGCTCGAAGACGAGGCGGAAAGGAAGGCGGGCGAGGAGGAGGCGAGCGAGCTGCGCGAATTCATCGGGAGGATAAAAAAGAGCCTCGGCGACCGCGTGAAGGACGTACGCGTGACGCGCCGCCTGACCGAATCACCCGCATGCCTGGTCGCCGACGAGCATGAGGTCAGCGCCAATCTTGCGCGAATGCTGAAGGCGGCCGGGCAGCAAGCGCCGCCGTCGAAGCCCATCCTGGAAATCAATCCGAAGCACCCGGTGGTCGCGCGCCTGCAGGGCGAGGAGCGCCATTTCGACGATTGGGCGAACGTGCTGTTCGATCAGGCGACGCTGGCGGAGGGCGGCCAGCTCGACGATCCGGCGACCTTCGTCAAGCGCATCAACCAGCTGATGCTCGAAATGAGCACCCGCAACGAACCGTCATGACGATTCGCTCGCATCTGCTGCGGGCAGCCGGGGCGATGCTGCCGATCGCCCGGCGGACGGCAGACAAGGCGCTCGCGCCGGTATGCGTCGCCGACTGAATGTCCGCCGGCTGGCCGCGGCGATCCAGCGGTTTTGAGCTAGACTTTGCGTACGCCAACAACCATCCAAGTGAGGAGACCGATGGACCGTCGAAAATTCCTGGCGCGCGGAACGATCGCTGCCGGCGGCGCTGCCGCCGTCACGCAGGCGATCGCACAGGCGCCGGCATTGCCGCAAATCCGCTGGCGCTGCGCGTCCAGCTTTCCGAAGAGCCTCGACACGATCTATGGCGGCGGTGAAGTCGTCGCGAAGCGCGTCGAGCAGTTGACGGGCGGCAAGTTCCAGATTCGCGTATTCGCGGCCGGCGAAATCGTCCCGGCGTTCGGAGTGGTCGACGCGATCCAGCAGGGCACGATCGAGTGCGCTCACACCGCGAGTTATTACTTCGTCGGCAAGAACAAGGCGTTCGCATTCGACACGACATTGCCGTTCGGGCTGAACCAGCGCCAGCAGAACGCGTGGATCTATTACGGCGGCGGGCTGGAGCTGATGCGCGAGTTCTTCAAGGACTTCGGCATCATCTCCTTTCCGGCAGGCAACACCGGCGTGCAGATGGGCGGCTGGTGGCGCAAGGAAGTGAAGACGGTGAACGACCTCAAGGGCGTGAAGATGCGGATCGCCGGCCTCGGTGGCGAAGTCATGGCGCGTCTTGGCGCGGTGCCTCAGCAAATCGCCGGTGGCGACATCTACCCGGCGCTCGAGCGCGGCGCGATCGACTCCGCCGAATGGGTCGGTCCGTACGACGACGAGAAGCTCGGCTTCTACAAGGTCGCGCCCCATTACTACTTTCCGGGGTGGTGGGAAAGCAACTCGATGTACTCGTTCTACGTGAACATCAAGGAATGGGAGAAGCTGCCGAAGGAATACCAGGCGGCGATCGAGGCGGCTTCGTACGAAGCGAACATCGACATGATGGCGAAGTACGACTTCAAGAACCTCGCCGCGCTGCAGCGTCTCGTGAAAAACGGCGTGAAGCTGCACGCGTTCTCCGACGAGATCATGCGCGGCGCGCAGAAGGCCTCGTATGAGCTCTACGAGGAAGAGTCTGGCAAGAACCCGGCGTGGAAGAAGATCTACGAACCGTGGAAGCAGTTTCGCGGCGACGAGTTCCTGTGGCATCGCGCCGCGGAATTCACCTACGAGCAATTCGCGTACAGCCACCCGTTCGGCAAGTAGGGATATGCGGGTCGGGAATGCGGGTCAGAGATGCAATTCGGGCACCGATGTGCCAGGCGAGACCGTTCCCCGAATTGCATCTCTGACCCGCATTTCCCGGCCGAATTACTTGCCTTGCAGCAGCCGCTCGAGCTCCGCGCCGGCATCCTCCGCTTGGCGTGGTGCGGGCGGCTTGCTGGCCTTGTCGTCCGGGTTTGAGGTTGCCGGCGCAGCAGGCGCCGGTGCCTTGAACGGTCCCTCGATCTGGCGGCGCAGTTCCTCGGCACCCGAGCCCTTGATCGCACCGGCCGCTTCGGAAATGTTGCCGGTGACGATTTGCGGGAACGCGATGACGACGGCGACCATCAGGATCTGGATCACGACGAACGGAATCGCACCCCAGTAGATTTCCGTCGTTCGAACGCTCTTCGGCGCGACGCTGCGCAGGTAGAAGAGTGCGAAGCCGAACGGCGGGTGCAGAAACGACGTCTGCATGTTGATCGCGAGCAGCACGCCGAACCAGACGATATCGATGCCGAGCGTATGCGCGACCGGCGCGAGCAGCGGAACCATGATGAAGGCGATCTCGAAGTAATCGAGGAAGAACGCGAGCACGAAGATCATCACGTTCACCACGATCAGGAAGCCGAGCACTCCGCCGGGCACGCTCGTCAGCAGATGCTCGACCCAAAGGTCGCCGTCCATGCCGCGGAACACCAGGCTGAACACGGTCGAGCCGACCAGGATGAACATGACGAAGCTCGTCATCGTCGCCGTCGACTCGATCGCCTGCTTGAGCAGCGACCACGACAGCTTGCGCTTGGCGAGCGCCATGATCATCGCTCCGCTCGCGCCCATCGCGCCGCCTTCGGTCGGCGTCGCGACGCCGAGGAAGATCGTGCCGAGCACCAGGAAAATAAGCACCAGCGGCGGGATCATCGACGTGAAGACCTTGCCCACCAGCGCTGCGCCGAAGAGCGTTCGTGCTTCAGGCGGACACCCCGGCGCCGCAGCCGGCTTGACGAATGACACGATCGCGACCCAGACACCGTAGAGCACCGCGAGCGACAGGCCGGGGATCAGTGCCCCCTCGTAGAAATCGCCAACCGACGCGCCCATCTGGTCGGCGAGCACGATCAGCACCAGGCTCGGCGGGATGATCTGCGCCAGCGTGCCCGACGCGGCGATGACGCCGGTCGACAGCCAGTTGGCGTAGCCGTAGCGCATCATCACCGGCAACGAGATCAGTCCCATCGCGAGGACCGACGCGGCGACGACGCCGGTTGTCGCCGCCAGCAGCGCACCGACGAATACGACCGCGTACGCGAGGCCGCCGCGGATCGTCCCGAACAATTGTCCCACCGTGTCGAGCAGGTCCTCCGCCATGCCGCTGCGCTCGAGGATCAGTCCCATCAACGTGAAGAAAGGGATCGCGAGCAGCGTCGAATTCGACATGATCCCGAGCACGCGTTCCGGAAGCGCCTGCAACAGCGCCGGCTCGATATTGCCGTGCGCGATGCCGAACAGCCCGAAGAGCAGGCCGTTGGCCGCCAGCGAGAACGCAACCGGATAGCCGAGCAGCAGGAACACCACCAGGCCCGCGAACATCAGCGGTGCCATCAATTCGAATGGCATCAGGGCCCGTTCACGCGAAGTCGAACAAAATCATCGAGGGGTCGTTACGTCGCGTGGCCGCGCTTCTCGAAGTCGGTCGCGGGGATCAACCCCTTGAGGAACGCAATGCGCTTGATGATTTCGGAAACGCCCTGCAGGCCCAGGAGTCCGAATGCCACCGGGATGAGCAGCCGCACGGGCCAGCGGACAAGTCCGCCGGGATCCGACGAGTATTCCTGGATCTCGAATGAATTGATCAGCGACGGCCAGCTGTACCAGCCGATCAGGATGACCGTGGGCAGCAGCATGAACACGCCGCCGAAAATGTCGATCCACGCCTGCGCGCGCGGGGAAAGCCTGCCGTTGATCACGTCGATTCGCACGTGCTCGTTGCGCTTCAGTGCATACGCGGCGACGAGCAGGAACACCGCCGAGTTGAAATACCATTGCAGCTCGAGCCATGCGTTCGAGCCGATGCTGAACGCGTAGCGAGCCACCGCGTTGCCGGTGCAGACGATGACCGCCGCCAATCCGAACCAGGCAATGAACTTGCCGATCCGTTCGTTGACGCCGTCGATGAGTCTGGAGGCTCGAAGGAGCGCGTGCATGGGGGCTGGCCGATCCACCGTTTCGATGGCGCGCTAGTTTGTCCAATGATTCAGGAAAACGCAAACCGGGAAAACGGCTATCGAGGATTCCATTGCGTGCACGGTACACTTCGACATCGTTACGCGTCGTGCGCAAGCGTTCGAATGTGCATGCCGATACGGCAAGGAGGCCGATGCAACGAGTCACCGGCATGAACGGCGCATGGGGCATGCGCGGCATGGCAACCGCGCCGCACGCGCTGGCCGCGCAATCGGCGGTCGGCGTGCTGCGCGAAGGCGGCAACGCCATCGAGGCAATGGTTGCCGCCGCGGCGACGATCGCCGTCGTTTATCCGCACATGAATTCGATCGGCGGCGACGCGTTCTGGCTGGTTCACGTGCCGGGCGAGACGCCACGCGGCATCGACGCGTGCGGCGCGGCAGGCCTGCAGGCGACGCCTGCTTTCTATCGGGATCTCGGGCTCGACAGCATACCGTTTCGAGGCGGGATCGCCGCGAATACCGTGGCGGGTACGGTATCGGGATGGTCGCTTGCGCTCGAGCACAGCAAGGAGGCACTTGGCGGGCGGCTTCCCCTCGCGCGCCTGCTTGCCGATGCGATTCACTATGCGAGGCACGGAATCCCGGTGACGCGCAGTCAGCACGGGACGACGACGGCGAAGCTCGACGGCTTGCTCGGCCAGCCGGGCTTCGACGAGACGTTCCTGCCGGACGGCAATGTGCCGCGCATCGGGACGCCGTTCTATCAGCCGCGGATGGCGGCAACGTTCCAGCAACTCGCCACGGCGGGGCTCGACGACTTCTATCGGGGTGATCTCGCGCGATCGATTGCGCGAGATCTCGCCGCATGCGGCAGCCCGGTCACGCTGGAAGATCTGCGCCACCACCGGGCCGGCTGGCGTACGCCGCTGGCACTCGCGCACTCGTGCGGCTCGGTCTACAACCTTCCGCCGCCGACGCAGGGCGTCGTATCGCTGCTGATCCTGGCCATCCTGGACGCGCTGGATATCGGGGCGAACGATCCCGACAGCGCCGACTACGTGCATCTGTGCGTCGAGGCGGCGAAGCAGGCGTTCCGTGTACGGGACGAGCACGTCACCGACCCCGCGTACATGAGCGTCGACGCACAGGATCTCCTTGCGCCCGCGCATGTGAAAGCGCTCGCCGCGGGGATCGATCGCCGGCGGGCAGCGGCGTGGGGACCGGGCAAGGAACCTGCCGACACGATCTGGATGGGAATCATCGACGGCGCCGGCCGCGCGGTGAGCTTCATCCAGAGCCTGTACCACGAGTATGGCGCGGGGATCGTATTGCGCGAATCGGGCATCAACTGGCAGAACCGCGGCTGCAGCTTCTCGCTCGACGAACGCGCATTGAATGCCTTGCGGCCGGGTCGGAAGCCGTTTCACACGCTCAATCCCGCGCTCGCGCTGCTCGATGACGGCACGACCATGGTGTACGGCAACATGGGCGGCGATGGACAGCCGCAGACGCAAAGCGCGGTGTTCACCCGCTGCGCCGTGTTCGGCATGGGCCCGCAGGCGGCGATTGCCGCGCCGCGATGGCTGCTCGGTCGAACCTGGGGGCAGACGAGCGATACGCTGAAGCTCGAATCGCGCTTCCCGCCGGCGCTCATCGAGGACCTGCGCGCCCGCGGGCACGACGTGGAGATCCTCGGTCCGTACGACGAGGCGGTCGGCCATGCCGGTGCGATCCTGCGCGACGGCAACGGCGTGCTGGAGGGTGGCAGCGATCCGCGCTCGGATGGCGGCGTCGCGGCCTGGTAATCATCTGTGCGTGTCGCGTAGGAGGCGATCCTAGGCGCCGATACGGAATTGCACGGTCCGCACGCACGGTTTGCCGAAGTTACCGATCGATGGACTACACGATGCCGCGCCAGATCCTGGACGAGCTCCATTTGCATCCGGCCATCCGCGACAAGGTCGCCAACCGCAACGCTGACATCGTCGGCGAAGTGCAGGACGCCGTGACCCGGCACGACATCGTTATCGTGGGCATGCGACAGAATCCGTTTCCGCGTCGTGCGCGCAAAGCGCTCGACGCCGCGCGCATCCCTTATCTGTACTTGGAATACGGCAGCTACCTGAGCCAGTGGCGCCGCCGCACCGCGCTCGAGATGTGGACCGGCTGGCCGACGCTTCCAATGGTGTTCGTCAACGGCGTGCTGGTGGGCGGTGCGCATGAGCTCGAGCGCCTGATCGTTAGCGGCGAGCTGACACGATTGCTAACAAAACAGGCGAAGAATTCAAGCTAACTCTCACTCGCGTCAACCTGTACTCGGTGGCACGCGTTATGCACCATTGCACGCACTCGGACCCGTCGCGAGCCGCGCAAGGCGAAGCCGCCGAACGCCCGCACCGGGCCGAATGCCACGCCACGCCTTTTCTGTGGCGAATGGCCGCGGCAAGCAGAGTTGTCAGGCATTCCCAAAAATACCAAGCCGTCAGTCGCTGCAGGCGCCGAAATTCGGCACGTAGCGACGCTGGATCGGCACCTGCCTGGTTCGAACTTTTTTTTGGGAACAGACGATGGCCAAGGTCCTCGAGCAGTTTCGCTCCAATTACTCCGCGACCCACGCGGAGGAAATCAGCATTGAAGAGTATCTCGACCTCTGCAAGCGCGAGCCGGTCACCTACGCGAGCGCAGCGGAACGGATGATCGCCGGGATCGGCGAGCCCGAACTGGTCGACACGCGCAACGATCAGCGCCTCGGCCGAATCTTCGGCAACCGGGTCATCCGGCGCTACCCGGCGTTTCGCGAGTTCTATGGCATGGAAGACGCGATCGAGCAGATCGTCGCGTTTTTCAAGCATGCCGCGCAGGGCCTCGAGGAGAAGAAGCAGATCCTCTACCTGCTGGGACCGGTCGGCGGCGGAAAATCCTCGATCGCCGAACGGCTCAAGTCGGTCATGGAGCAACGGCCGATCTTTTCCCTCAAGGGCTCGCCGGTCAACGAGTCGCCGCTCGGGCTGTTCTCGCCGGAGCGCTACGGCACGATGCTCGAGCAGGAATACGGCATCCCGCGGCGCTACCTGAACGGGATCATGTCGCCGTGGGCGGTCAAGCGGCTGGAGGAGTACGAGGGCGACCTCTCGAAATTCCGCGTCGTGCGCGTCCAGCCTTCCGTGCTGCGCCAGGTCGCGATCTCGAAGACCGAGCCGGGCGACGAGAACAACCAGGACATTTCATCGCTCGTCGGCAAGGTCGACATCCGCAAGCTCGAAAGCCTGGCGCAGAATGACCCCGATGCGTACAGTTACTCGGGTGGCCTGTGCCTCGCGAACCAGGGACTGCTCGAGTTCGTGGAGATGTTCAAGGCGCCCATCAAGATGCTGCATCCGCTGCTGACGGCGACGCAGGAAGGCAACTTCAAGGGCACCGAGGGGTTTTCCGCCATTCCGTTCAACGGCCTCATCATCGCCCACTCCAACGAGTCCGAGTGGCACACGTTCCGCAACAACAAGAACAACGAAGCGTTCCTCGACCGGATCTTCATCGTCAAGGTGCCGTACTGCCTGCGCATGTCCGAGGAAGTGAAGATCTACGACAAGCTGCTCGCCAATTCGTCCCTTTCTGGTGCACCGTGTGCACCAGGAACGCTCGACATGATGGCGCAGTTCTCCGTGCTGACGCGTCTCAAGGAGCCGGAGAACTCGAGCCTCTACTCGAAGATGCGCGTCTATGACGGCGAGACGCTGAAGGACGTCGATCCGAAGGCCAAGACACTCCAGGAATATCGGGACTATGCCGGCCCGGACGAGGGCATGACGGGCATGTCGACGCGCTTCGCCTACAAGATCCTTTCGGCGGTCTTCAACTACGACCAGACCGAAATCGCGGCCAATCCGGTGCACCTGATGTACGTGCTGGAGCAGCGCCTCGCCCGCGAGGACTTGCCGGACGAGGTGCGCCGCCGCTGCGTCGAGCACATCAAGGGCTATCTCGCACCGCGGTACGCCGAGTTCATCGGCAAGGAAATCCAGACGGCGTACCTCGAGTCGTACTCGGAATACGGCCAGAACATCTTCGACCGCTACGTGACGTACGCCGATTGCTGGATCCAGGAGGAGGACTACCGCGATCCGGAAACCGGCGAGAGCTTCGACCGCGGGGCCGCTGAACGCCGAGCTCGAGAAGATCGAGAAGCCGGCGGGCATCGCCAATCCGAAGGACTTTCGCAACGAGATCGTCAACTTCGTGCTGCGTGCGCGCGCCAACAACAACGGCCGCAACCCGGCGTGGAGCAGCTACGAGAAGCTGCGCGAGGTGATCGAGAAGAAGATGTTCTCGAATACGGAGGACCTGTTGCCGGTCATCTCGTTCAACGCGAAGGCGTCGGCGGACGAGAAGGAAAAGCACCAGAACTTCGTCGCCCGGATGGTGGCGAAGGGCTACACCGAGAAACAGGTCCGCTTGCTCGCCGAGTGGTACCTGCGCGTGCACAAGTCCTCGTAACCGCGACCGCGAAAACGGGAGATCGAAGATGCTTCAGCTGATCGACCGCCGACCCTCGAGCCGCGGGAAGAGCGCGGTCAACCGCGAGCGCTTCCTGCGGCGCTACAAGTCGCACATCAACGCGGCCGTCAAGAAGATGGTCGGCGAGCGGCGTCTCGCCGACATGGAGCAGGGCGGCGAAGTGCGCGTGCCGAAAAAGGACATCTCCGAGCCTTCATTCGGATTCGGGCGCGGCGGTGACCGTGAGTTCGTGTTGCCGGGCAATCGCGAATACGTCGCAGGCGACCGGATTCCCCGGCCGCAGGGCGGCGGGGGCGGGGGCGGCAACAGCGGCGCCGGCGACGGCGAGAGCGAGGATGCGTTCGTGTTCTCGCTGTCGCGCGAAGAGTTCATGCAGATCTTCTTCGACGACCTCGAATTGCCCAATCTCGCGCGTACCGAATTCGGCCGCACCGAGCAGCGAACGAGCATCCGCGCAGGCTTCACGAAGTCCGGCGTGCCGGCAAATCTCGCCATCGTCCGCACGCTGCGGCAGTCGCTGGCGCGCCGGATCGCGCTGGGCGGAAGCCTCGCGCGCGAGCTCGCGTCGCTGGAAGCGGAATTTGCGGTGGCTGCCGCGCTCGGGGAGGCGGAGCGGGCGGCGCTGATCTACGACGAGCTGCACCGCCTGACGCGGCGGCGCGGCCAGTTGCCCTTCATCGACGAGCCGGACCTGCGTTACCGCAACCGCGTGTGGCGGCCCGAGCCGATCGCGCGCGCCGCGATGTTCTGCCTGATGGACGTCTCCGCGTCGATGGACGAGGACAAGAAGGACCTCGCCAAGCGCTTCTTCACGCTGCTCTACCTGTTCCTGACGCGGAAGTACGGCGAAGTGGATCTCGTGTTCATTCGCCATACCGACGACGCGGAGGAAGTGGACGAGGACACGTTCTTCCACGACACGCGCTCGGGTGGAACGGTGGTGTTCTCGGCGCTCGACCTCGCGGAGAAGATCCGCGCCGAGCGCTACGCGCGCGGATGGAACGTCTACGTCGCGCAAGCCTCGGATGGCGACGCATTCGGCGCGGATCCGGCGCGCAGCGCCCGTTTCCTGCGGGAGAAACTGCTGCCCGCCTCGCGCTACTACGCCTATCTCGAGCTGGCCGACCCCCGCTCGAGCGAGCACCCGTCGTCGCTGTGGGCCGAGTACGAGCGGGTAGCCGAAGCCACGGATAACCTCGCGATGAAGCGCGCGTCGCAGCGCGACCAGATCTACCCGGTGTTTCGCGAGTTGTTCAGGAAGGAGAAACAATGAGCGCGGCGGGCGAGGCGAAGCAATGAATCCCATCTCGCATGGCGCCGACTGGGATTTCGACCTTTTGGAAAGGTACGATTGCGCCATTTCGGAGGTAGCCACCGAATTCGGGCTGGATACGTACCCGAACCAGCTCGAGATCATCACGTCGGAGCAGATGCTGGACGCGTACGCGTCGAGCGGCCTGCCCATCGGCTATCCGCACTGGTCCTACGGCAAGGAATTCATCCGCAACGAGCAGGCGTATCGGCGCGGGATGCAGGGACTCGCCTACGAGATCGTCATCAACTCGAGCCCGTGCATCGCGTATCTGATGGAAGAGAACACGATGACGACACAGGCGCTCGTCATCGCGCACGCCTGCTATGGGCACAATTCATTCTTCAAGGGCAACCACCTGTTTCGCCAATGGACCGACGCCGAAGCGATCCTCGACTACCTCGTGTTCGCGCGCCGGTACGTGATGGAGTGCGAGGAACGGCATGGGGCCGAGGCGGTGGAGGAGGTCCTCGATGCGTGCCACGCGCTCATGGCGCACGGCGTCGACCGCTATCGCCGTCCCGCTGCGCCGACGCTCAAGGCAGAGACGGCCCGGCTCGCCGCGCGCGAGGCGCATCGCGAGCGTCAGTTCAACGACCTGTGGCGCACGCTGCCGGAGAAGGCCGCGGACGCCCGAGCCGATGCGAGCGGATCGTTCCCGTCGGAGCCGCAGGAAAACATCCTCTACTTCGTGGAAAAGTTCTCGCCGAAGCTCGAGCCATGGCAGCGCGAGCTCGTCCGCATCGTTCGCAAGCTCGCGCAGTACTTTCATCCGCAGGCGCAGACGAAGGTGATGAACGAAGGCTGGGCCACGTTCTGGCATTACACGATCCTCAACCGGCTGCACGAGAAGGGCCTGGTCGACGATGGCTTCATGCTCGAATTCCTCAAGAGCCACACCAACGTGATCACGCAGCCGGCCTACGATTCGAAGGCGTACAGCGGGCTCAATCCGTACGCGCTCGGCTTTGCGCTCTTCTCGGATCTGCGGCGCATATGCGAGAAGCCGGACGCCGAGGACCGTGCCTGGTTCCCGGACATCGCGGGTAGCGACTGGCGCAAGACGCTCGACTTCGCGATGCGCAATTTCAAGGATGAGTCGTTCATTGGCCAGTACATGTCGCCGCGGCTGATTCGCGACTTCCACCTGTTCGCAATTGCCGACCACGCCGAAGAGGACGACCTGGTCATCGACAGCATTCACGACGAGCGCGGCTACAGGCGCGTGCGCAAGCTGCTTGGGCAGCAGCACGCGCCGGAGATCCGCGTTCCCGACGTGCAAGTCGTGCGGTTCGATCGCGATGGCGATCGGTCGCTGACGCTGCGGCATCTCCGCCGTCGCGGCCGGCCGCTGACGGAGGCGACATCCGAGGTGCTGGCGCACATGCGACGGTTGTGGGGCTTCGCCGTCCGGCTCGAGACGTGGGAAAACGACGCGAGCGTCGACCGCGTGGTCGAGTGCGCGGCGTAATTACCTACCAGGCTCTGACCGCCTTTTCCCCGCGGCTGTAGTCCGCAGCTTGACCGGCGTATCCTATGACGCCGTCCTGAAAATGCGGCCAACCCGGCAAATTGGCGACTCCGCTCGGGTGTTGCTGCCCGGCGACACTTGTTCACCCGCCCATCAGCGGCATCCTCCCGCCTGAGATTTTCGTCGCGATTCTGCGATATAAGGTTTATGCCGTTGGCATACCGGCGTTCGCGCTTTCGCACGACACGGCAGCCGCGGAAGGGCCGCGGCCGACCGTAGTTGATCCGTTCCGCGCGTAGCCGAGTACGGCGCGAACCCCGGCGTTGGTGGCTCGGGTAATCAGTTCACTCCTCGGAGCCCTCATGGTCCAGGCAGCTGTGCGCAACCGCTGGAACGCGCGCGACGCGCTTCTCCCGGGCGCTCTGTTTGTCGTGCTGCTGTTGGCGACAGTGCGCGCGTTTGCGAGCGGAGCGACTTTAGCCTGGGATCCGGTCAATAGCCCCGCCCTGGCTGGCTACGTGCTCCATTACGGTCCATCGGCCGGCAACTACACATCGCGGATCGACGTAGGCAACACGACCTCGCGCACGGTTTCGAACCTTACCGAAGGTGCCACCTACCACTTCGCCGTGACGGCGTATGACGCGTCGCATACGGAGACAGACTTTTCCAATGACGTGAGCGCCACCATCCCCTATGGCGCCCCGAGTGCGAGATTTCACGGCGAGCGCAACGTCCGGTGTCGCGCCTCTGGCGATGAACTTCACCAGTACGTCCACCGGTAACATCAGCACCTACGCGTGGACATTCGGGGACGGTACGGCCAGTACCGTAAAGAGTCCGAGTCACGTGTACTCCGCAGCGGGCGTCTACAGCGTAAGCCTTACGGTCACCGGCTCGGGCGGCAGCAACACCAGGACAATCCCGAACTACGTAATCGTCACGGCGCCGATACACGTGGACTCTTTACCGCCGAGCGCGCCGACAGGTCTGGCCGCAAGTGTGGGCGGCAGCACGAGCATCAACCTGAGCTGGAAAGCGTCGGCCGACGACGTAGGCGTTTCGGGATACAGGATCGAGCGCTGCCAGGGCGCCGGCTGCGCGACGTTTGCACAGATCGCGACGTCCGTCGGAACGACCTTCAGCAACACGGGGCTCGTTGCCGGCATCGCCTACAGCTACCGAGTCCGGGCCACCGACGCCGCGGGTCACCTGGGCGCTTATTCCAACACGGCGACGGCAACGATCGTTCGCTCCTTGACGTCAACAACCACGTCCGTGAACGCGACCCCGAATCCGTCGCTCACCGGTGCGATGGTGACGTTCACCGCGACGGTGAGCGGCACTGCGCCGAGCGGTTCGGTCAAGTTCACCGATAACGGGGTCGCGCTGGCCGGTTGCAGCGCGATCAACCTGACCGGCAGCGGTAACGCGCGGTCGGCATCCTGCTCGACCAATGCACTGACGACCGGCAGCCACGGGATCGCCGCCGCGTACGCCGGTGATGCCGGCAACCTGGCGTCGACGAGCGCAGGACTCACCCAGGTCGTGAACGCACCGATCAATGGCACCAATGTCGCGCTTGCCGTGAACGGCGGCGTCGCGTCGGCGTCCACGACGAACAGCGCCGGGTTCTCACCCGGCAGCGTCATCGACAACCGGCGCTCGGGTGCCGGGTGGGGCGCCGGCGGTGGGTGGAACGATGCGACGCCGGGCGCCTTTCCCGACTGGATCCAGGTCAACTTCAAGGGCGTGAAGACCATCGACCACGTGGTCGTCTACTCGGTGCAGGACAACTACACGAACCCGGTCGAGCCCACCGACGCGATGACGTTCTCGCTGCGTGGCATTACCGACTTCCTGGTGCAGGGCTTCGACGGCGCGAACTGGGTGACGCTCGCCACGGTGAGCGGCAACCAGCGGGTCAAGCGCACCGTCACGTTCGCACCGTATGCAACCGATCGCATCCGCATCCACATTACGAATGCGCTCGGCACCTGGTCGCGGGTGACCGAAGTCGAGGCGTGGTCGTCGGCGGTGAGCCTCACGGCGTCGAACGTGGCACTCGCCGCCAACGGCGGCGTGGCGTTCTCGTCGACCACGAACAGCGTCGGTTTCGTGCCCGGCACCGTCATCGACAACAAGCGCTCGGGTGCCGGATGGGGCGCGGGCGGCGGCTGGAACGATGCGACGCCGGGTGCCTTTCCCGACTGGATCCAGGTCAACTTCAAGGGCGTGAAGACGATCGACCGCGCGGTCGTCTACTCGGTGCAGGACAACTACCTTGCGCCGGTCGAGCCGACGGACACGATGACGTTCTCGCTACGCGGCCTCACCGATTTCGCCGTGCAGGGCTTCGACGGCGCGAACTGGGTCACGCTCGCCACGGTGAGCGGCAACCGGCTGGTGAAGCGCAGCGTCACGTTCGCGCCGTATGCAACCGATCGCATCCGCATCAACATCACGAACGCGCTCGCCAATTGGTCACGCGTGACCGAAGTCGAGGCGTGGGGCAACTGACGCACCGCGGCACGTCGCTTTCTCGCGAACCATAGCGCGTTCGCCCGCAATTCGGACGCTGTCTCCGTACCTTCGCTGCTCGAGCGCAGTTCGGATGCCGCGTATTCGCGGCCCGACCGTGCGGTGCGCAGTGACCGCTGCCGCCCACCTCCAACCCTCTGTGCAAGCCACTTCGCGCGGTTGGCCCACGCGCCTCGTTCGGCAGATCGACGAGAAGCGCCCGCGTCGTAGGCCAGAGGGGGAGCCGCAAATTCGACCTGTCCCGACATCTCGGCTCAATAAAACTACGCTGCGCCTGATATACATTTTATTTTCAGTGGAATAGGCCCCGGCGTGGGTCAATTAGTGTCGTCGATCGACGACGCAGAGCTTACGTCCAACTCGGAATTCGACGGTGGCCGCCGCGGCTTTCCGTAACGCGTTTAGCGAAAATAATCAAAGAGATATAGGGCAATTAACGCTTTTGAGCCCCAGCCGGGCTTACGACCGAAACCGCGTTATGACAATGTATTTGAAGTTATGCCGTTTGTGCAAATGCGGCAATCTGGCATGGTGTTGCCACATAGCGACACTTGCACAATTAGACGAGACGCGGCAAGCTCCGCGTGAATTTTTTTGTGCGGTCGTACGAATGGAATCAAATGCTATTGGCATTGGCGTGTGACGGCGGCACACGGTGTGCTTCATCGGGGTGGGCACGATCTTGAAGTCCTTCCGCATCGCCCGGGGGCTGCCGAGACGAGGTGATCGCAAACACACGGAAATGCAAAGCGGCGAGGGTTCCCTGCTGCCGTCCCCAGGCGCCCCCACGACTCGGGCATCGCCCTTGATCGCACGTCTCCGCCCCGCCACCGAGTGTTGTGACCCAGTCTCAATCAATCTTCGAGGATCTCGAATGTCCCAGGCAGTTGCTTCTTTTCGCTCCAAGGCGCTGGACGCGCTATTCCATCCGACCGGTTTCTTCCTTTCGTTGCTATTGATGTCCATGCCTGCGGTCGCGGGTCAGGCGACGTTGGCTTGGAACCCGGTGGTCAGTTCGGCCCTGGCGGGCTACGTGCTGCATTACGGGCCATCGGCGGGCCAGTACACGTCTCAGCATCGATGTCGGCAACACGACTTCGCGAACGGTTGCGAATCTGACCGAGGGCGCTACATACCACTTCGCGGTGACCGCATATGGCGCGACACGCGTGGAAACCGGATTCTCCAACGACGTCAGCGCAACTATCCCGTATGGCGCGCTCGTTGCCGGCTTTACGGCCAGCGTTACGTTGGGTACTGCGCCACTCGCCATGAACTTCGTCGACAGTTCGACGGGAAGCATCACCAAATATTCATGGAATTTCGGAGACGGCACGACGAGTACTTCGAAGAGCCCGAGCCACGTGTACGCTGCGGCCGGCGTCTACACCGTGAGCCTTACCGTCACCGGCCCGGCCGGCAACAACACAAAGACGATTCCGAGTTACATAACCGTCAAGGCGCAGGGCACCGCCGACACGTTGCCGCCAACCGCCCCGACGAGCTTGGTCGCGAGCCTCAGCGGGAGCACGAGCTTGCAACTGACATGGAAGGCATCCACCGACAACGTCGGCGTGACTGGCTACAGGATCGAGCGTTGCCAAGGCGTCGGCTGCACGGCGTTCGCGCAAATAGCCACCTCCACCGGAACGACATTCAGCAGCACCGGCCTGCTGGCCGGTACTCGCTACAGCTACCGCGTACGCGCAGTCGATGCTGCCGGACGATTGAGCGGGTACTCCAACACGGTGACCGCAACGATCCCGACGGCTCCAACTACCGCTGACACTTCGCCACCGACTGCACCGACGAGTTTAGTTGCAAGCGCTAGCGGAAGTACGAGCATCCAAGTGACATGGAAAGCGTCGACCGACAATGTTCGCGTAGCGGGTTACTGGATCGAACGTTGCCAAGGCATCGGCTGCACGGGCTTTGTACACATCGCCACTGCCACCGGAACAGCATTTAGCAATTCCGGCTTGGTGCCCGGGACTCGGTACAGCTACCGAGTGCGGGCGACGGACGCCGCCAATACGAGCGCGTACTCGAACACCGCGACGGCAACGACCAGCGTCCAGTGACCCACCGGCTACGGTGAGGGCAAGCACATTAAAGCCGTGTTCGTCGTCAGGGTGCGTCAGCGCAGTTGCAAAGAAAACGCGGCTGCCCATCCCTGCGAGCGAGCGGCAGCTTCCTTTCACCGAGAGGACAGTGCCGCCCGCGGGCGCATTGTCAATATGTTACGAATAAGCACTGTTGGGTTCCGAACCTGGGTGGCTCGAGGGGTTTTTGCCGCCGGAATGAGCCGGGTTTTGTGTTGTTGACGTGCGGAATCATCGCCCAAATAATTACATTCGTTGTGCAACTTAAAAAACAAAGAGGCCCTAAAATAAACGTTTAAATTCAGCTAATTATTACGCAATATGGGTCGACTCGCCCTACCGCTGTCGTCGAAGTGACAGGTTATGATGTCATCGTAATACTTACGCACTATGGCAAAAATGTATAGAATTGGATATTGTCGTCGTCAGGAGACACTTGTACGACCAGCCGATAAACGGCATTTACGCTATTGCACGTGCGATTATGCTTGTGTTATAAATCTGGCCAATATGCTGGTGGCATAATGGCTTCTGATCGATTGATCATCGGAAGGTTCATGGGTCACCGGGCGGCCTACCCGGTACGCCAGCCGATCAATCATTCTCAGGAGCCGTTATGCCCCAAGTGGCCTTACCCGACAGTCCCGCGCGGATCGCGCTGCTTCATTGCGTCGGATTCCTCATCCTGGTGTTGATTTCCGCGCGCGTTTTTGCGGGTAGCGTCACGCTCGCTTGGGACCCGGTCAACAGTCCCGCGCTGGCCGGATACTTCGTTCACTACGGGCCGACCGCCGGGAATTACACGGTGAAAGTCGACGTCGGCAACACCACTATGCGCACCGCTTTCCAACCTCACTGACGGCGCCACCTACCATTTCGCGGTGACAGCGTACGACTCGTCTCACACTGAAACAGGCTTTTCCAATGACGCGAGCACCACCGTTCCGTCTGGCGCGCCGGTCGCCGGTTTCACCGCGAGCGCAACATCGGGTGTCGCGCCGCTGGCAATGAACTTCACCAATACGTCCACAGGAAGCATCAATACCTACGCATGGACGTTCGGCGACGGCACGTCCAGTACCGCACCGGGTCCGAGTCACGTGTACTCTGCCGCCGGCGTTTATACCGTCAGCTTGACAGTGACAGGTTCGGGCGGCAGCAATACCAAGACCGTTCCGGGCTATGTGACGGTCACTGCGCCGCCTAGCGTCGACACGTCGCCGCCTACCGCGCCTTCCGCGCTTGCAGCGAGTGCGGCCGGAAGCGCCGCCATCAACTTGGCTTGGCAAGCCTCGATGGACAACGTCGGGGTCACCGGTTACCGGATCGAGCGCTGCCAAGGCGCCGGCTGCACGGCGTTTGGACAGATCGCGACGTCGACCGGGACGACATTCAGCAATACGGGTTTGGCTGCCGGCGTCAGCTACAGCTACCGGGTCAGGGCGACGGACGCGGCAGGCGAATGTCAGCGCGTACTCGAATACGACCACGGCCGTGACGACGCCTGTCGCGACGGCACCGGTTGCCGTTTTCAGCGGCACTCCGACCTCGGGGACCGCGCCCTTGACGGTGAATTTCTCGAGCGCCTCGACGGGAACGATCAGCTCGTATGCCTGGAATTTCGGCGACGGTACGACAAGCCCGGCGCAGAATCCCAGCCATGTGTATTCGGCCGCCGGCGTCTATAGCGTCAGCCTCACCGTGACCGGCCCGGGCGGGAGCAACACGAAGACGTATTCCAGCTATGTGACGGTTTCGACCCCACCGATAAGCTCCGGCTCGCCGACGTTGAGCGGCAGCTGGGTATCCACTTCAGGTAGCGTCAACTTGACGAACGCTGGCGCGCGCGACTGGGTACAGTGGCCTGGATACGTCCGAAAGGCGACTGGCGGCCAGATTGGCGACCTCACGCCCATAGGCGCCGGGAGTGTCAAGACGTATTTCGATGACGCGCGCACGTTGGTCTGGAGCGATGGCGCGCCAACCGCCAGCGGATCGACCGATAGCGGCGTGTCCATGTCCGGAATTGGCAACGGCTTCCAGGTAACCGCACCTGCGGATACCATGACTCGAACGCTGACTGTCTATGTCGGATTACAGAACGCGACCGGGACATTGACGGCGCACTTGTCCGACGGATCGGCCGCGGATTACGTCAATGGCTTACAGCGCCCAGAAGCAACGGTTGGACGGCGTATATACCCTGACCTATCGCGCCGCATCGGCGGGTCAAACCGTCACGGTCAAGTGGACGCAAACCAAAGGCTCCAAGACGCGCGGGAACAATGGCAACATCAGTCTTCAGGGCGCTGCCCTGAGGTAATCAAGCAAACGCTCTTGCACAATGCGCATATGAATCCGACGCCGACACGACACGGGCGCCAGCCGCCGGCACGTCATACCGGCAGCGTCCGTAACGTGCCGCCCCCCTTTTCCCCATGGGCGAGATTCGTCAAGCCTTCGGTTCACCTGGCCTGTTTCGGCCAATCGATTTGAAACAAGGAGATTAAATGGAGATCATTTCCTGGTCGCGGCTTGCGCGCTTCGCGTTCTTGTTCCTGGCGCTTTCGTCGCTGGTGTCGACGGCGCAGGCAGCAACCTATTACGTTGCACCCAACGGCTCGAACTCGAGCCCAGGGACCCTCTCGGCGCCATTCGCGACGCTCCAGAAAGCGCACGACGTCGCGAATCCAGGCGACACGATCTACATGCGCGGCGGGACATATATGCTTGTCGGGCAGGTTGGTTTACCCGCAGCGGCAGCAGCGGTAATCTACATTGAGGTTTTCAACTATCCGGGTGAGTACGCCGATCCTCGATGGATCGCTCATAACGAACTCCGCGGCCACCAATATCCGCATGGCGAATGCCGCATGGTGGCACTTCAAAGGGCTCGAGATCAAAAACAGTCCTAACCTTGGGCTGGTGATGTGGTATGCCTCAAACAACAACATCGTTGAGAATTGCAACATTCATCATAGCGGTCGGCTGGCGACGGTTGGCGGTGGCATTGTCGTAACAAATACTTCCGCCAACAACCTGATCCTCAATAACGACGTGCACCACAACACAGATACTGGCGGCGGCGGCGATGCAGACGGCATCGCGGTAACAAGTTCAGGCGCGGGGAATGTCGTGCGCGGTAATCGCGTATGGCGCAATGCAACGACGATGGAATCGACTTGTGGAATGCCGTGCCAGTGCTCGTAGAGAACAATTGGGCATGGCAGAACGGCTACAACGATAGTCTCCAGCCTCTCGGAAATGGAAACGGCTTTAAGTTGGGCGGGCGCGGCCACTGGCGACGGTGGGCACACGATCCGGAACAATCTCTGCATGGAGAAATCTTAGCAAAGGGTTTGACGACAATCGCCGCCAATGTGCCCATGTTTGTCTATAACAACACGGCATATGAAAATGGCAGTTCAACCTTTCGGATTTGGCGCTGCTGTAGCCAATGTGCTCAAGAACAATCTGTCGTATGGGCCGAGTCGGTGTCAACCTAAACGGTGCGGTAGTCAACACGTCTAATTCGTGGAATTTGGCAGTAACGGTTGAGTGCGGCAGATTTTGTGTCGCTTGATTTTTCGGGCGCCACTGGACCGCGGAACGCCGATGGATCATTGCCAACGATTAATTTTCTAAGGCTCGCTGCGGGCAGCGATCTTATCGGTAAGGGCGTCAATGTTGGGATCCCTTTCACCGGCAGCGCGCCGGACCTAGGGGCATATCAATACGGTGGTTCGCTACCGCCACCCACCGGTCTCCGGGTCGTGTCAACTTTGCCGTGACGCTTGCCGCGACGCCTTCAAGGGGATTTTCGTCGACGATGCATACGTCGTCCCCGTGCATCAGCGCGATCACGGCGTCGCTTCTGTCAGCCGATCGAAGTTTGCGTCCACGCGAAGCTGTTTGCGTTGATGCGAAGATGCACGAGACATTGACCTGACCTTCCAGACAATCATCGGCGAGAGCTCGATCCCCATTCGCTCGAGTGTCGTTGGCGTCAACTGTCCTGCCGTCCGCGTTGACTCATGATTTCTGCTACTCGAGACCGGGCGTTGCCTCACGTACCCTGGTACCCGTCAAAAACATGACGGGCGGGGTTCATGGGAGCAACCCAGCATTGCGACGCAGAAGGAATTGATTGAAGCGGTCGGACACAGGTATCGAGTTGCTCCAAGCAAGCAGCGAAGGGCGATCCTCGACAAACTTGTGCGGCTCACCGGCTATCATCACATGCACGCATCCGAGGGCTCGCGACGCCGGCGCACTCAATACCGCGATGTGTGCACGAGCGGCTGTACGACGAGGCGGTACGGAGACGCTAATCATTCTTTGGGAGCCTTCCGATCGCATCTGTGTCGGTCCCGATTCGCATGCATGCGTAGAGAGGTGGTTCCTGAGAACCGGAGGGGTTGAGTGTTAGCTCTGCTCTATTGGAGCGACGTGTCGCCGAGGAGCATAAGAGATGAAACAACCCCGCCGTAACCATTCAGCACCTTCAAAGCGATGGTGGCGCTGGCCGCCGATCAACGGCGACAAGACCTTTGGTCGAGCTCTCGGACCAGTTCAAGCTCCACCCAAACCAGATCGGCGGTGGCGAGCGGAGCTAGTAGAACGCGCGGCCGAGGTATTCGCGACTGCGACCGAGAAACCGGATCACGGTACGGATCTCAAGACGCTGCACGCAAGATCGGACAGAAGGCGCTGGAGAATGAGTTTTGGCCGGCTCGCTCGGTCGCAGCAAGCGAAAAGCGATAATCGATGCGGCCCACGAACTGCCGCTGCTGCGCCAGGTTCAGCTGCTCTGTGTGGTCTGCGCATCGACATGCCGAATCAGGTTTGCACGTTCTTTTGCTCCATTAGTCGGCGTAATATCATCGCCGCAAAGAGCAGGAGCCGTCACTTAACCTTTCTCCCAGTTCGGCCACCTCCAACTGCTGCTGGCCAGCCAAAGGAGTACACGCCAATCGCAACTGCGCCGGCGCAAGTTGTCTTCTTAAGCTAGAGCGAATTAGGCGTTGGTACCACCTGGACGTTAGCGCCATCATCCCAGCAACAGGATTTTTGTACACGGTTTCCTCTTCCTGGTTTGATGGTTTTGGGTTTCTTTCCCGAAGCAGAGGAACTCCGCTAATGCGGCTGCTCTTTTTCATCTACTCGCTCTCCGGTGGCGGCGCCGAGCGTGTAACGGGCAATCTCGCCAACCATTGGGCCGCGAAGGGCTGGGACATCACGATCGTTACGCTGACGCCATTGAGCCTTGATTTCTACGAACTGCACCCGAAGATCAGGCGTATTGCGTTGGACCTGGCGGGCGAGAGCCGCAATTTCTTGGTAGGCTTTTGGAAAGTTGCGACGTGTGAAGGCACTTCGTCGGGTATTGCAACAGATACATCCCGACATCGCCCTCGCATTGATGAGCACCGCGAACGTGATTCTCGCGCTGGCTAGCTGGGGCTTACCCTCCGTTCGCGCCGTTGGTTCGGAGCGGACATTCGCCCCGCAGGTACCGCTAGGCACCCTATGGGAGGCACTGCGGCGGAATACCTACGGTCGATTAACTGCGGTCGTCGCGCTTACTCAGGAGAGCGCGGAATGGCTTACGATACACACCAGCGCCCGGCGGGTACCGATCATCCCGAACATGGTGCTTTGGCCCCTACCGGTTCAAGCGCCACGAATCATCCCCGAAACAATCCTCGTGGCCGACCGGTATATCCTCCTGGCGGTTGGTCGACTGGTTAAGCTTAAGGGATTCGATTGGTTGCTCGACGCCTTCACCCCGTTGGCTCGGAAGTACGAAAATTGGGATCTGGCGATCGTCGGCGAGGGCCCCGAACGCCGAGCGTTGGAATCTCAAGTGCTGGCTGCGAAGTTGGATGGGCGTGTCGTGCTGCCCGGCCGGGCCGGCAACGTAGCCGAGTGCCTTCGCGAGATTGAATTTGACGTTCGGATAGACCGCGGTTGCTACCAGCAGCTGCGAAGTCAGCATCATCCACGTGTAACCGTCGGGCACTGCGCGCAATACCAGGTCAGCGCTCAGGATGCCGGCGACGCCTGGACGCGAATCGACCACGACGCGCTGGCCCCACGCGCCATACAGGCGGTCGGCGAGTGTGCGGGAGATGATGTCGGGACCGGAGCCCGGCGCGCTGCCAATGACGAGCCGGATCGGCTTGTCCGGGAACGTCGTCTGCGCGGCGTGCACGGCAGGCATTCCCATCAGCATCGCAAGCGCGGCGGCAAGTGTGGCGATACGCATCTGAATCTCCTCGCTGGTTTGCGCTGGTTTGTTTATGCCTCTTCCATGCGCAAAAGGGCGCCGGAAAAGTGCGGCTATCATGCGCATGAGGACGTGATTTGTCCAGACCCGGCGCCCGGGCCCCGGCGATATCGCGAAGTTCCTGACGATGCGGTTTGACGGCCACCGTGGTTCATGCAAGGCTCGCGGAACGCGTGAGCGACTTCGCCGCACGCGTTCGGCATTCAGGAGTGACGGGCATGCGGGACCTCATTGAAATTAAAGCGCGTTGCGGCGGCGCCACCTCACTCTCAGCGGGTCAATCGATCAGCATCGTCAATACCCATGGGGGCCAGGTCGTCGACATGTGGGCGTTCCGCGCCGACGATCCCTACGAACACATGTCGATGCCGCACTCGATGGTTGCGCTTGACCGCATCAAGCCCGCCATCGGCAGTGTGCTGGTTTCGAACTTGCGCAGACCCATTCTGAGCCTGGTGGCGGATACGTCACCGGGCGTGCATTGCATGCTGTTCGCCGCGTGCGATCCGGCGCGATATCGATCGCTGGGCTGCACGGAGCCCCACGCGAACTGCGCCGACAATCTGCGCTCAGCGGTGGCGGCGCATAAAGTGCCGCTGCCCTACATTCCGACGCCGCTCAATCTCTTCATGAATACGAAGTTCGATGAGCACGGCGTCATGCGGATCGACCCGCCGGAAGCGAAGCCGGGCGCGCGCGTCACTTTCCGCGCCGAGCATGACTGCATCATCGCCCTGTCTGCGTGTCCGCAGGATCTGGTGCCCGTGAACGGTCATGGCTGCACGCCAAAACCGGTTGCCTACGTCGTGCACGATTCCTGAAGAATCAATACTCGCGCGCGAGATCGACGACGTTGTTGAGCGGCTTGCCTTCGATGTAGCGCCGGATGTTGTCGAAGAAAATATCGAGCGTGCGCGGAATGTAGTGCTCGATGTCGTCGGACAGCACGTGCGGCGTGATAATGAGATTGGGCGCGTCCCACAGCGTCGCGTCCGCCGGCAGCGGCTCGGGATAGCTCACGTCTATCATCGCGCCGCCAAGGTGTCCGCTGCGCAAAGTCTCTTCCAGCGCCTGCGGATCGACGAGACCGCCGCGCGACATGTTGATGAATCCCGACCCCGCTTTCATCAGCGCGAATTCGCGCCGGCCCATCAGGAAGCGCGTGTGCGACGTCAGTGCCGTGTTGAGCAGCACGATGTCCGCGCGCGGCAGCAGTTTATGCAAGGCATCGGGCCCGAACATCTCATCGACCGCGGGATGCCGCTTCGGCGTGCGGCGTATGCCGATCACGCGCATGCCGACTTTTTTCGCCTGCTCGGCGGCACCACCGCCGATGTGGCCGACGCCGACGATCAGCAGCGTCTTGCCTTCAACCGTGGTCGTGAAAATGCGGTTCCATTCGCGGTGGCGCTGGTCGGTGACGAGCGTCGGGATGCGGCTGTTGATCATGAGTATCGCCATCAAAGCCGATTGCGCGGCTTTCGGCACGTGCGCGCCCCAGTTGGTCGTCAGCATCAAGTCCTTGGGCACCCAGTCGAGCGGCAGCATGTAGTCGACGCCGGCGCCGAGCACCTGGATCCACTTGAGCCTGGGCGCGCGCTCGCGAAGATTGTCGCGCGGAAACTTGTAGCTGATGAGCGCGTCGGCGTGTTGCATGGACTCGTCGTAATTCTCGGCGTCAAAGCCCATGGTCGTCTTCACGACGCGCGCGACGTCCTTATGGCGCTTCAACGCGGCCTCGTATTGCTCCGGATAGACGGTAAACACCGGCTTCATGACGCGAGCGTTCTCGACGTGCACGACGAACGGATTCGCTTTGGAAAAGGTGCGCTTGCCGCGCGTTGCTTTGCGCATGGTGAATTCCGTTAAGAGACGGCGCGCACGGACTTGCGCGAGGACTGCTGCGGGCCGATCACGCGATCGAGCACGTAGTTCGCGATGCGATGGACGATGAATTCCTCGACCGAATAGCGGCCCGGCTGGTAGGCGCCCGAGCGCATGCCTTTTTGCACGATGGGGTTGATCCGCAGGTCCTCGCGGATGATCTCCGAGTACTTGTGATAGTAGGCGTCCCCGACGGTCTCCGCGAAATCGGGACGTTCCACCGTGGTTTTGGGAAACGTCCAGTTCTCGATCAGCCGCAATTTTTCGGGCCCTTCGGGCAGGTACTGGCGGTATTTCATCGATGACGACGTGATGATGATCTGCACGCTGGGCTTCAACCAGATATGAAACAACCCGCCCGCCTCCCGCTGGCTGAGGTTCTCCAGCGCGGGCAGGCCCGAATAGGCCACGATGCTGCGCTCGCTGTACATCGCCTCCCACGCGCCGTCGGTTTTCTCGAACTGCCAGTTTTGCGGCTTGGACGGATCGACATGCTTGCGGTGTATCGTCGGCACGTGATAATTCTCGAACGCGTTCTCAAGCCATATTTTCCAGTTGCAGTCGACTTCGTAAATGTCGCGGTGAGTGAATTGCATCTGGTCGAGCTGGTAGTTCTTGAGGAATTCCGGCAGGCTGCCGAGCGACTGCATGAGCGGCTTCGGCTTTGGATTGAACGTGATGAAAATGAAGCCGGCCCAGAAATCGGTCGTGATTGCGGTAAGCCGGTGATCGGCCAGGTCGAAGTCTTTGCTGCCGGCCATCGGCGGCGGCAATCCCGGGGTCGCGATCAGTTCACCGTTCAATGCGTAAGTCCAATTATGGTACGGACACATGAACTGTTTGCAGCGGCCTTCGCCTTCGGTGATCACGGCGCCGCGATGGCGGCAAACGGCCGACATCACGTTGACCTTGCCGTCCTTGTCGCGCGCGACGATCAGCGGATTGCCGAGCACCGGGATCGTGTAGAAATCGCCGGAATTCGGCACCTGGTCGACGCGGCCGACGCAGAGCCACTCGCTGTTCGGACCGCGGAACATGGTTTCCATCTCGCGCGCGTGCCATTCGGGAGAGACGTAGCACCAGCCGGGCAGCGGCGACGCCTGCTCGAGCGGGCGGCGGCTGGCGGCGTAGGTTTCCGGAGAAAAGAGATCGACAGTCATCGGTGAATTCCTGGCGTAGCGATAAGCGTAGGATGAGCGGCGATCAGGCGATCGTCGGCGTATTGAGGAAGCCCACGTCCTCTTCGCGAACGTCGCTGATGAATACGTGATTGGGCTCCTGCGTCAGCACGAAATCGAGGTTCGCGTTCTGGATCGCCATGTTGGCCGTGACGCCGCACGCCCAGAACACCGGAACTTCGTCTTTATTTATCGTCACGCGCTTGCCGAAATCGGGTTTTTCGATATCGGCGATGCCGATGCCCGCCGGGTCGCCGACCCACATCGGGCTGCCGTGCGCGTTCGGAATGCGCGCGGTCACTTCGATCGCCCGCGGCAGCATGCTGCGCTTGATCGGGCGCATCGTGCACGCGATCGGCCCCCAGAACGGCCCGGCGGGATTCGTCATCACGTTGGTCACGTAGATCGGGATCGGCACGTTTTCGTCGTTGTGGCGCATCGCAATGCCCGCCTTCATGAGCGTGCTCTCGAAAGTAAAGCTGCCGCCGATGAAAAACGTAACCATGTCGTCGCGCCAGAACTTTGTTATCTCGTTGACGGTCTCCGCCACCTTGCCGTTTTTCCACACGCGGTAGCGCGGGCAGTCGGTGCGCACATCCGCGCCGGTGGCGAGGATTTTCGGCGTATAAACGCCGGGCTCGAGCACTTCGACGACGGGTTCCGGCACCGGGTTGCGCTGGCACCAGAGCAGGAAATCGAACGCGTATTTCGCGGGAATCATTTTCATGCTGAGCTGCAGATAGCCGTAGCACATGCCCGACGTTTGCCGCACCAGACCATTTCTGAACAGCAACCTCGCCTGTGCGGGCGTAATGCTGCCGTAGTCCACTCTATCTGCGGTATCCATCGATGATTCCTTGCCGATTCCTCGTTAGCTGCAGCGTTATTTTACTCGCCCTTGATCCCGGCGGCGGCGATCACCTTCGCCCACTTGGAGATTTCGTTCTGCATGAACGCCGTGTACTGCGCGGGCGTGCTTCCCACCGGATCGGCTCCCTGCGATTTCAACTGCTCGCGCACGTCGGGCAATTTCAGCGCGCGCAGCATTTCGCTGTTGAGCCGCTCGACGACCGCCGGGGGTGTTTTCGCGGGCGCGGACACGCCGTACCACGCAGTCACCTCATAACCGGGGACGCCACTTTCGGCAACCGTCGGAATGTCGGGCGTCGCGGGCGCGCGTTTCGCACCAGTCACCGCGATCGCACGCAGCTTGCCGTTGCGCGCAAACTGGATCACGGTCGGCATGCTGCCGAACATGAGCGAAGTCTGGCCCGCGAGCATGTCCATGACGGCGGGCGCGCCGCCCTTGTATGGAATGTGCACCCACTTGATGCCCGTCATGAACTGGAACAGTTCGGCCGAAAGGTGGATCGTGGTGCCGGTGCCCGACGACGCGTAATTGATCTGGCCGGGGCGCTGCTTTGAAAATGCAATGAACTCGCGCACGGTTTTCGGCGGGAATGAAGGATGCACGACGACCAATTGCTGCGCTTCCGCGAGCAGCGATATAAACGCGAAATCCCCTACCGGGTCGAAGCTGAGTTTCGTCAGCGCGGGATTGGTCGCATGGCCCTGCGAATTGATCAGTATCGTATGGCCGTCCGGCACCGCGCGCGCGCACAGTTCGGTGGCGATCGCGGTGTTGGCACCGGGGCGGTTCTCGACTACGACGGTCTGGCCCATGCTCTCGGTGAGCTTGATCGCGAGCGCGCGCGCCACGATGTCGTTGGTGCCGCCGGGCGTGAAGCCGACCAGAAAACGGATCGGTTTCGACGGATAACCGGCGGGTTGCGCGAGCAGCGGCGGCGACACCGCAACCGCCACTACGACCGCCAGTGCGCGAAACGCTTGCCGCGACATCTGCTTCTCCGGTCCCACGTTTATTCCACGCGCACCCCGGCATCGCGGATCGCCTTCGACCACTTGGCGTCTTCGCGCTTGATGTAGGCGGCAAACTGTGCGGCGCTGCCGCCCAGCACGTTGACGCCGATTTTCGCGAGGCTCGCGCGAACGTCCGGCGTGGCGAGCAACCGGTCGATTTCGGCGGAGAGTTTGGCGACGACCGGCGCGGGCGTCTGGATCGGCGCGAAAATTCCGTACCAACCGGAGATTTCGAATCCCGGCAGGCCCGATTCCGCAACCGTCGGCACGTCGGGCAGCAGTGGGTCGCGCTTGGCCGAGGCGATCCCCAGCGCTTTTACTTTGCCGCCGCCGAGTTGGGCCAGGGCCGGCGGCAGATCGAGCGAAAGAAATTGCACCTGCCCGCCCATCAGCCCGATCAACGCGGGACCGCTGCCGGTATACGGCACATGCACCATGTCGAGGCCCGTCATGCTTTTGAAAATCTCGCCGGCCAGATGATGCGGCGAGCCGGTGCCGACGGAGGCGAAGGTGACCGGCTTGCTTTGCGCTTTCGCGAACGCGATGAAGTCCTTGACGTTGCTGGCGGGAACGGACGCATTCACGAGCAGGATATGCGGCACAAATCCCACGAGGCTGACGGGCACGAAGTCGCGCTGCGGGCTGTAGGCGAGCTTGGAATTGAGCGCGGGATTGATCGATATCGTGCTCGTCGATCCTACTAATAGCGTGTAACCGTCCGCCGGCGCTCTCGCGACCAGCTCGGAGCCGATCGCACCCGCCGCGCCGCCGCGGTTATCGATGACGACGTTGTAGCCCCAGCTCTCGCCCAGCTTCTGGCCGATGATCCGGCCGATCGCGTCCACCGCGCCGCCGGGCGGAAACGGCACCACCAGCCGGATCGGCTTGGCCGGATAGGTTTGCGCAAATACGGGCGTGGCGATGGTTGCGGCAAGCGCGATGATGCAGCAAGCGACGGCGAATTTCATGGCGACTTTCGTGGATGGACTGGCGGCATGCATTGTATCCGAACGCCGCGATGGTCCGGCGCGCGGCGCCGGCGGAACTCAGAGCGGCTGCTGCAGGTCTTTGCCGCGCATGCCCGTAAGCAGCAGGTCGCCGTTCGGCGCGACCCGGAATACGCCGTAGCGCGCATTGGCGTAGCGCTCGGCGGTGCCTTCCTCGAAAAAATACGCGTTGGTCGCGAATTTCATCTGGCCGGCGCGCACGCGGTAACGCAGCGCCACCTCGTCGGCGGCGAGCGGCGTGCCGTCGTCGAGCCGTCGATAGGTTGCGACCGCTGCGGCGTCGAGCGTCGCGACGATGCGGCCGTCGGCGTTGAACTCGGAATCCCGCCGCGCGTTGCCCGGGAGACGGTGCAGCGCGGCGCGTGCATCGTTGGCCAGCTTGAAGCGCAGTGCCATGTAATCGCCCTGCATCAGCGAGCGCGGGTCGACCGGCGCGAGCTCGAGATAAACCACTTTGCCGTCTGCGAGCTGGCGCTCCTTGGCGACAATCGAAAAATTGACGAGCGCGAGCACGGCCACGCACGCAGCGATCGCAAGCGCGCTACGCACCGGTACGCTCCGGCGGCATCACTACATTCAGCATGACCCAGCGCACCGCCAGCAGCACGAGGCCGGTGGCGAGCAGCACGCCGGCCTTGACCAGCAACGTCGTCTCGAGCAGATAGTAGTAGCTCGACACGTACATCAGGAGCGCGACAATGCCCAGCGCGGTCAGCCCGCGGTTCCCGTTCGAATAACCGAGCAGCGCAATCATGAGCCCGCCCGCGATACCCGGCGCTTTCCACGAGGCGATGCCGATCACCGCAGCCGCGATGAGCGCAAGCGCCGCCCTCATTCCATGCAGCGGCCACGCGGCGCGCTTCAACAGCACCCATACCGACACGAACAACGCGAGCGCGACGAAGGTCTCGCCGATGCCGGCCAGCTGCGCAGGCTGCGCGCGCGGCCCGAACACCATCATCATCGTATGGCCGAACTGCGCCATGCCTTCGATCAGCACGAAAGCGAGCGTCAGGCCGTACCCGATCGGGGTCACGACCGAATGCAGCCGGCCGAGCCGCATTTCGTTGAGCCAGATATAAGTGATGGCGGCGGCGACCACGCCCGGCGCGATTGCGTTCGCACCCCACGCGACGCAGGCAAAACCGAACGCGGCGCCGGCGCCGAACGCGGAAATTGCGCGGTGCGTGAAGTTCGGAATGATGAGTGCCAGGGCCGCCTCGAACAGTGCCACCGTGCCCCATGGAAAACGTTTTCCGTGGCCGTCAGAGAACATGCCGAAGAGGCCGAAAATGACCAGCGCCTGGCCGGCCAGGCTCACCGCCAGCGCGAACATCGTGCTGAAGTCGTTGCGCGGCGCCAGGCGGAAAATCGCATAGGACGCGGTGATCACCATCAGGCCCACGGCGATCGACGCCGTTTGGCTCTTGATCACGAACGCCACGCCGACGCCGATGAAGCCCAGCAGGAATACCGCGGCGATCAAGCCCGCAACGCCAAGCATTACGCGCACGTACCACGGCGTGTGTTTTTCGCCCGGCGCGGGCATGTCGCCGCTCGTGAGGCCCGCGGTAGTCAGCACCGCCCACAGTTCAGCTGCCGTGCGCGCGCTCATGCGCGCACCTCAGCCGCCAGTTGCTTGAGCCACCAGCCCGCTGCTGCCGCCATGCCGATGATCGCCAGCGCGATCAACAGAAAAACGCCCGCCTGCCCGTGCGACCCCAGCAGGTGCTTGGACAAGAACGCCGTGACGACGACGATCAGCGAGAGGCAGCCGCCGGCGAGCACCAGCAGATCCTGCATCTTCACCCGGTACACGGCATAGGCGCCGGCGAGCCACGCCGGATAAACAATTAACGCGGTGCCGCTTTGCTCGCGCCAGTCGAAAATCGCGTGCATCACCAGGAGCGTGATCGCCGTGCCGCTCACGATCGCCAGCAGGCGCGGCGCCCAGCGTTCCGCCAGCCAATCGACGCGGCGCGCCGCGAGTTCCCAGCACACAAGCGCGAGAGTGTCGAACGCGAAGAGCCACCAGAGCTGATGCTCGCGGCTGAACACGAGGCCGAACAAGCCGGGAAAAACCATGAAATAAAGCACGATGGCGACGTTGAGCAGCGCCAGCCACAACATCCACAGCCCGGCGAAGCGCCCGACGATGACCCACGGCGTAATCAGCGCCGCCCACGTCGCAAAGAGCTCCCACGTGTCGGCGCCGGTCTGGTAAGTCTGCCCGAAGAGCGCGAGCAGCACGCCGAGCAGGATGGCGGCGACCAGCAGCGCGGCCTTACCCGTTGCGCGCTCGGGGCCGAGTCGCCAATAAGCGAGCACCGCAATGGCGAGCGGCACTTCGACGAGCGCGAATTTTGCGTAGCGGCCGAGCTCGTTCCAGTTGTGCGCGATGAAGAACACCATGGCCGCGGCAAGCGCGACCGCGCCGGACCACAGCAGCAACGCGTCGAGAAAAGCGCGCCAGCCATGCGCTCCCGGCAACACGCCCGCGACGTTCAGCGCCGCGCGCACGTCCGCGATTTTTCCGCTTTCCGCCCACGCGAAAACAGCATGCCGGTCGCTCATCGGTACTCCCTGAACTGGCGCGAACTGCCAGTGTTCGCGCGGTTTGTTCTTCTCGCTGCGTGCACTCATTCTATAGGCGCGCCGGCGGCCCGCCAATAGGGGCCGACACGCGGCGCTGCAGGCGGCCGGGGCCCATCACGCCCACTAGTTTCGGACGCCGCCAACGCGATTTGGCCCGGGCTGCAGTCAACTTGCCCGCAACTCGTCGCGACGAACGACACCGTTCCACAATTCGCGTCTATATGTTCACTAGCGTACAGAGACTGGCCGCGGGCATTCCCTAACATGCAGCAACAATAATCACTCCGACAGGACCTTCGTGAGCACGGTTTACGCTGTCGATTTTCCCGCGGCCAAAGCGCTGCGGCGCGACTGCCCGAACTGCGGCTTCAGCGCATGGCACATGCCTGCCAATCTGACCATGCACGAGTCGGCGCAATTCAACGCCTGCATCAGTCACCGGCGTCCGCTCAGGCGCAACGAATTCCTGCATCACGTCGGGACCGCGCTGACATCCTTGTACGTGCTTCACAGTGGTTTCCTGATGACGCGCGTAATGAACGACGCCGGCCACGAGCACATAACCTCTTTCTCGATGCCAGGCGAGCTCGTAGGGCTGGAGGCGGTCAGCGCGGGCAGGCATCAGTGCGAAACTGCCGCGCTTGAAGACAGCCATGTGTGCGGCATGACGTTCGCCGATCTCGAGCAGCTCGGCCGCAGAATTCCGGAACTGCAGCGCCATTTGGTGCGGGCAATGGGCGCGGAGATCGCCCGCGACTACGGCATCATGCTAATGCTCGGGTCACTGAGCGCGCAGCAGCGCGTGGCATTTTTTGTGCTAAACCTCTCGAAGCGGTTCGCCGCGCGCGGCTATTCAGAAGTGCGCTTCAGGCTGCCGATGACGCGCTACGAAATCGGCAACTATCTCGGCCTCAAACTGGAAACCGTGAGCCGCGTGTTTTCCCACTTCAACGAGGCTCACCTCATGGTCATCAACGGCAAGGATCTCGAAATCACGGACCTCGTCCGGTTGCGCCGGATCAACGCGCAATAGGAGGCGGTAGCCCCCGAGCGAGAGCGCATGCATGGCGGCCGCCTTTTATATCCTCGCATTCTGTCGCGTTCAAAGCCGGCCGCAATCCATCACGACCGTCTGCCCGGTCATGCTGTCGCTGCGGCAGAACGTGACGAGCTGCTCCGCGACATCGTCCTTGCTGACCGGATGGCGCAGCAGCGTCATGTCGACGACGGTCGCCTGATACTCCTTGGGCCGGTTGGCCGTCGCGCGCGTGCCTTCCATGTAGCCGGGCGCGACGCAATTCACCGTTACTGCCGGCGCCAATGCGACCGCGAAGCACTTGGTGAGATGGATCATGCCGGCTTTCGACACCGCGTACGCGATGCTGCTGCCGCGCGGCGCGACGCCCGCACCGGACGAGATGTTGACGATGCGCCCGCGCCCCTGTGCTTTCATCAACGGCGCGACCGCCTTGCTGCAGTTGAACGCGCCGGTCAGGTTGATATTCATGATGCGGTCCCACAGCTCGTGCGTCATGCCGTCGAGATCCGAGAACGCGATCGTCTTGTTGAACGCGGCATCGTTGACGAGTATGTCGACGCGCCCGAACGCGGCCTGCGCCTCGTCCACCATGCGTTGGACGGCCTGCGGATCGGTCACGTCGGCGCGCACCGCAATCGAGCGCACGCCAAGCTTGATCATGTCCGCGGCGACGCTTTTCGCTTTCGTCTCCGATTCGGCATAGTTCACGACGATGTCCACACCCTGCAATGCGAGCGCGCGGCAGATGCGCTGCCCGAGCCCGCCGCTGCCGCCGGTCACGATCGCGGCACATCCTTTGAGTTCCATCGGTAATCCTCCCTTTGAGCCGCCATCATACTGCGCGATTCATGCTAGTGTCAGGCCTTACTCTTTATCGGGAGATCGCATCGTCATGGCCACCAGCATAAAAAAGGACACCGCGCCGTACTGCATGATGATCACGTTTGAAATTGCGCCGGAAGACGAGGCGGAGTTCAACGACATATACGACAACGATCACGTGCCGACCATCATGAAGTTGCCGGGCGTGGTCGAAGTATTGCGGTTCTGCGATGCGGAACCGAACGAGCGCGGGTTGCTCGTCTATTCGGCCATCTACTTCATGACCGAGCAGAATCTGCACGAAACGCCGGAATGGAAGGAGCTCTCGGACATGGGTCGCTGGATGCCGGTGATCCGGCCGAAGGTAAAATCCCGCGCGCGCCGCAAAGGACCGGTGGTCGCGCGCTTCAAGCAGTAAAACAATTCAGCGCGGCGTGCCGAACTCCTGCGCCCAGTACACGCCCATCTCGCTTTTCGCGTTGACCGCGTAGGCGATGCCCATTTCGGTGAACGCGCCGTTCATCAGGTTCTGGCAATGCGGCGGACTCTTGATCCAGCCCGCCACCGCGGCCTCCGGCTGCATCTGCCCGCCCGCGATGTTCTCGCCGGTGCTGCGATAACGATAGCCCGCGCGCTCGACACGCTGCGCCGGATTGGACCCGTCGCGTCCGGTATGGCTGAAGTAGTTGCCGCGCGCCATGTCTTCGGCGTGTGCCAACGCGGCCGCCGCGAGCCGCTCGTTCCAGCGCAGCGGCCGCGCGGCGTTGAACTTGCGGTTGCCGCACACGCGCGGCGCGGCACGGGCTTGGTTCACGAGCTCCAGCACGCGCCGTCCAGCCGCCTGCGCCGACATCTCCACGGCCGGCGCAAAAGGCGCCGCGAGCACGACTCTCAACTCATTTGGCTCGACGTGGATCCCGACGTCGGTCAGGCCAGCGTCCATGATCGGTTTGCAATCGCCGCGGCTCGCGAGCAGTTCGGCCGCGCGCGCGCCGGCGCCTTCGCCGCTGATGCTGAAGAAACTCGAGCGCGTCGCGCGATAACCGGCCGCCGCGAGGCTGCGATCGAGCGCGTCGCCGCGCGCAAGATTTCGCGCCGCCTGCTCGAGCGCGGCCTGCGGGCGCAGGGGCGGCAGCCGCGTGGCGCTCGTGCACCGGCCGTCGCCCGCGCGCAACCGGTTGAGCTCGCCGTAGAGATCCGCGGCCGCAACGTGGCCGGCGGCCAGCCACAGCGCGCATGAAAACATCACAGTGCGCATGGACCTTATCTTAACAAGAGTCGTTTGCCGTCCGGACCGGGCGAATCCGCGATTAAATCGACGCTACGTTCGCCAGCGCACCGACCATAGGCTCGCGCAGGCGCATAAAGGATCTGGAAGATTCAGGCTCGCGCGGCGGGCTGCTTTCAACGCAGCACCCACCACAGGAGCACCATCATGATCAAAAAAATTACGGCAGCGCTGTTGGCAACCTTATTTCTCTCCGGTGTTTTCGGTTCGCTGGCCGGCTGCAATACCATGGAAGGCGCGGGCAAGGACATCGAGCGCGGCGGCGCAGCCATCAAGAATGAAGCGCGCGAAAACAAAAGATATTAGGCCCTGTGCCTGCGGCGGACCTGGCGGTTGATTTCAGGCCGGTGAAGCCATAAAGCAACGGACGCGCACGGCGTCCGTTTCCTTTTGCAGCGCCGGAAATCGAACGAACTATTCGCCGGCTCAAACCGGCGCGCGGCCGCCCACCGTAACCCGGTGCATCAGGCGGCGGTGTTGCGGCCACTTGTAGTCGAACGACGCGAGATGCTGCACGGCGCAGTTGTCCCACATCAAGACGTCGCGCACGCGCCAGTGATGCGTGTGGCGAAAACGCGAATCGACCGTACGCTCGGCGAGCTCGTCGATCAGCTTCAGCGCCTCATCGGTCGGCATGCCCTCGATGCCTTCACATTCGCCTTTGCTTACATACAGGCATTTGCGCCCCGTGTACGGGTGCGTGCGCGCAACCGGATGCACGACCGCGGGCTGCTCGCGGCGCAGCGCCTGATCCTGCTGCCCTGTGCCAGTGCGCGCGCGCCGGCCCGCCACCTGGTGGATCGCCCGCAGGCCCGCGATTTTCTGCTTCATCGCGTCGGACAGGCTGTCGTACGCATCTGCCGCGCTCGAAAACTGCGTATCGCCGAGCGCGACGCCGTTTTCCATCGGCACTTCGAGCGCATACAGGAGCGTTGCACGCGGCGGACGCGCCGTATAGGACATGTCGGTATGCCAGACGCTGCCCGCATCGGCGTGCCCGATGTCGCGGCCGTCCTTCTTGATGTTGGAGACGAACATGATTTCCGGATACTTCGGATGCGCGTAATGCGTGAGAAAGATCTTTTCGACTTCGCCGAAACGGCGCGCGAACGCGACCAGTTGCGGCTCGTCGAGCTGCTGCTGCGGAAAGCAGACGACGCTATGCCGGTTGAAAGCGTCCTCGATGCGGCCGAACTCGGCCGCGGACAGGTTCTGGCCAAGATCGACGTCCGTGATTTCGGCGCCGATGACGTTTTGCGAAGGTGTGATTTGCATGTGAATGTCCTAAGAGTTGCTCAGAAATTATTCCGGTTTGGTGCCCGCGGCGCGTATCACCGCGCCGAGTTTTTCGACTTCGCCGCGAAAGTAAGCGTCGAACCATTCAGCGGTGCCGCCGATCGGGTCGAGACCGTCACGCGCAAGCTGCGCCCTGAAATCGGCTTGCGCGAGAATTTTCGCCGCCGCGGCATTGAGTTTCGCGACGATTTCGCGTGGCGTGCCGCCCGGCACGAAGAGCCCGTACCACGTCGAGAATTCGTAACCCGCGATGCCGGCTTCGATCATGGTCGGCAGTTCGGGCATTGCCGGCGAGCGCTGCGCACCGGTCACGCCGAGCGCGCGCACGCGGCCCGCCTGGATGAACGGAATCGTGCCCGGCAGCGCGGCGACCATCGCCTGGGTCTCGCCTGAAATCAGCGCATTGAGTGCAGGCACGGTGCCCTTGTAGGGCACGTGGATCATTTTGATGCCGGTTTTGAGTTTCAGAAATTCCGCCGCGAGGTACGCTGCGCCGCCCACACCCGACGACGCATAAGCGATTTGATCGGGCTTCGCCCGCGCCAGAGCCACGAATTCGCGCACCGACCTGACCGGCAGCGACGGATGCACGACGAGCACGTTGGGCGTCGATGCCATGAGTATCACCGGCGTAAAGTCTTTGAGCGTGTCGTACGGCAGCTTCGCATAGAGCGTGTGATTGGCGGCGAGCGCATTGATGTTCACGCTCAGCGTATAGCCATCGGGCGCCGACTTCGCGAGCAGCTCCGAGCCGATCACCGTGCCCGCGCCGGGCCGGTTGTCCACTACCACCTGCTGGCCGAACGATTCGCCGAGTTTTCGCGCCATCTGCCGGCCCAGTATGTCGGTCCCGCCGCCGGGCGGCACCGGAATGATGAGACGCAATGGTTTCGAAGGGTATTCCTGCGCGTACGCCGCAGTTCCGAAAATCAGGAACAGCAATGTGAGCAGACGCAGCAGCCCGCGTAAAACCATCGACCCCCTCCGGAAGATTCGGCGCGCACTCCGCAGCAGTGCGGATCGGCGTCGCCAAAATGAAGCATCGCTGCAAGTATGCCTCAGCGAAAATAATCGTGCATGACCCCGCCGTCGCGACACGGGTCGCTCGACAGACCCAAACTTTTGCGCCATATTTGCCGGCATTCGAAGGGATCCCGGATGTGCAAAATACATTTGAGCGCAGCCGCGCGCGCGCTGATTGCGCTGTCGTTCTGCACGATAGCTGCGACAGCGGGTGCGCAAGACTTTCCGACCCGGCCGGTGCGCATCGTCGTCGCGTTTCCGGCCGGCGGCGGCAACGACATCATCGCGCGGTTTTTCAGCGCGCGGCTGACGCCGCGCATCGGCCAGCAGATCGTCATCGACAACCGCGGCGGCGCGAGCGGCATCATCGGCACTGAGATCGTCGCGCGCGCGGCGCCCGACGGCTATACGCTGCTGTTCACGTCGCTCACGCACTCCATGAACGAGGCAATCACCAAGCTGCCTTACGACACCTTGAAATCGTTCACGCCGGTATCGATGCTGGGACGCGGCACCAACGTGCTGGTGGTGAATCCTGCATTGCCGGTGCGCACACTGCCGGAATTCATCGCCCTGGCGAAGGCCAAACCCAAACAGCTTAATTATGCGTCGACCGGCGTCGCAGGGATGCATCACTTCGGCGGCGAGATGTTCAAGCGCGCGGCCGGCATCGACATCACGCACGTTCCATTCAAAGGCGGCGGTCCTGCGCAGATAGCAGTCATGGCCGGCGAAGTTGACATGATGTTCTCGACGCTGCCATTGGCGATGCCGCATATCCGCACCGGGCGACTACGCCCCCTCGCGGTGGGCAGCAAGACGCGCTCGCCGCTGCTGCCCGAGCTGCCGACTCTCAACGAAAGCGGTGCGCCGGGTTACGAGTTCACCGTATTCTGGGGTATCGTCGCGCCGGCCGGCACGCCCGCTGCCATCGTCAAGCGGCTGAACGCGGAGTTCAACGCGATATTGTCCGATCCCGAAGCGGCGAAGCAGCTCGCGACCGAAGGCGCTGAAGTCACGCCGTGGACGCCCGCCCAGTTCGGCGCGCTGCTCGCCGACAATGTCGCGATGTGGAAGCGCGTCGCGCGCGACGCCGACATCCGCGCGGAATAAATGGTGCACGAACTCCATACGTACGCGCTCGCGCTGTGCGCCGTTGCGACGACGTGCGCGGCGCAGCCTTATCCGGCGAAGCCGATCCGCATCATCAACACGACGACCGCGGGTGGACCGGCGGAATTGACCGCGCGCCTCGTCGGCCAGAAATTTACCGACGCGTGGGGCCAGCAGGTCGTCGTCGATTCGCGCACCGGCGCCGGCGGGACGATAGGCGCGGAAATGGTCGCGCATGCGGCGCCAGACGGTTACACGCTACTGCTCGGCTCCGGTTCTTCCATGGTGATCGCGCCGCAACTGCAAAAGCGCGTCGGCTACGAGCCGCTGCGCGATTTCACCCCGGTCAGCATCGTCGTGCTCGCCCCGTTCGTGCTGGTCGCGCACACGTCGGTGCCCGCCAAAACGCTCGCCGAGTTCATCGCCGCCGCGAAGGCGAATCCGGGGCGCTACAACTTCGGTTCCGCGGGCACCGGCAGCACCGCGCACCTGGGCGCCGAGCAACTCAAGATGGTCGCCGGCATCGACATGCGGCATGTGCCGTACAAAGGAGCACTGCCCGCCGCCGCGGACCTCGCCGCGGGGCAGATCCAGGTCCTGTTCAACAGCATGGCCACCGCGCTGCCGCACGTGAACGCAGGCCGCATCAATCTGCTCGCCACCGGCGCGACGACCCGCTCGCCGCTGATCCCGAATACGCCGACCATCGCCGAGACCTATCCGGGCTTCGAGGTCGTCACCTGGTACGGCATCGTCGCACCGGCGAAAACCCCGCGCGCGCTGGTGCTGAAGCTGAACAGCGAGATCGCGCGCGCGGTCGCCAGCCCGGATTTGATCGCGCGTTTCTCGGGGCTCGGTCTCGACCCGCATCCGGGAACGCCCGATGAAATGGGCGCGTACCTGAAAAGCGAGATCGACAAATGGGGCAAGGTGATCCGCGCGGCGGGGGTAAAAGCAGAATGAATCGTGCTTCTATACATCAGCACGAACGTGCGCCATTTCCGTTCGCCCTGATGTATAGAAGGGTGAACGGATGTTTGTGATATGGTTTAGCTGAAGGAGAATTCATATGCTCGAAGTGCGGCGTGCAGCGCCGAAAATCGGCGCGGAAATTACCGGGATCGACGTGCGCAAGCTCGACGACGCGGCGTTTCGCGCGGTCTACCAAGCCTTTCTCGACCACATCGTGATCGTCGTGCGCGGCCAGCAGTTGACCGAGCAGGAGTTTCTCGACTTCAGCACGCGCTTCGGCGAGCTCAAAGTGCACATCACGAAAAAAGCGCAGCACCCGCGCTACCCGCACATTCTGCTGATGGACAACCGCATGCTCGACACGCGCACCGGCGTCGAGGAAAAAAATGCGCCGCCGCTGCTCGTGAAAATTGGCAACGTGTGGCACACCGACACGAGCTACGACTACGTGACGGCGAAGGCGACCGGTATGTATTCAGTTAACGTGCCGAGCACCGGCGGCGACACGCTCTTTTCGAATTCATACGATGCATACGACGCGCTGCCAGCAGCGCTGCAGCAAAAGCTCGAGGGCCTGTCGGGGGCCTACGTGTATGGCGGACGCCTGAAGCGCCAGCAGGAAAGAATGGAAGATTCCGAGCGCGGCCGCCCCGCCGCCGTCCATCCGCTCGTGCAGGTGCATCCCGAAACCGGCCGCAAGTCGCTCTACTTCAACGACGGGCAGATCATCAGCATCCTGGGCATCGACAAAACAGAAAGCGACGCGCTGATCGAAGAACTCGCACGCCGCACGGGCAGCGCGGACGGCGACTACCGGCACAAATGGCAGGCCGGCGACGTCGTGCTGTGGGACAACCGCTGCTCGATCCACTGCGCGACGGGCGACTATCCGGCCCACGAGCGCCGCACCAACTGGCGCACGACGATCATGGCGCCGGGCTGGCAGCAGCAGGAACCGCGTATGCTGGCCGCTGCGCTGGCTGGATGAATCCGTGTCTCGATATTAAATTTAATTAATATCAATTACGGATCCGCTCTGCGGCGGCAGCGGTACAAAAAAAGTCCCGAATGAGATTCGGGACTCAAGTTTCAATCACACTCTCGGAGGGAGCCAAGGTGTGGAGTGAATATCGCACCGGCGCGCCGGATCGCGTTTGATATAAGTCAAAGACCCTCGAAAAACGTGAAAATAAAGGCAATGCAATGGCGCAAGCCGACCAAAAATTCCGCTTCCTGCTGATCCAGGCCTTCCACCTGTCGGGCAATACGAAGTATCAGCTGCGGCCGATGCAGGGCGACAAAGAATCGATGTTGATGAATTACCGCGACTTCGCGCCCCTGCTCGCAGACGTCGCGTGGGAAGTCGATCCCGGGGCGACCGATCCGCACGGCAACTGGCCGGTCGAAACGCGCGAGGAATTCGCGATCGTCGGCGTGAGCCGGCTGCCGATCGTCAAGGCGGCGTGCGAGAGCGGCAAGTACAACGCCATCGTGCTACTGGGCGGCGGCGACCCCGGCTTTACCGAAGCGCGCGAAATCGGCCGGCGCTACGGCATCCCCGTCACCGCGTGCTTCAGCGCGCAACTGCACATTGCCGCGATGCTCGGCAACAAGTTCAGCGTGATCGACATTTCGGAAGCGCACAACATGCATTTGTGCGATCTCGTGGTGCGCTATCGCTTTCAGGACAAATGCGCGTCGGTGCGCAACGTCAATTTCCCGCTGCCACGTCCGCCCGATTACAAGGAGCGGCCGATCCAGCTCGAAAAGCAGAAAGTGGAGCGCGGCGAAAAATCCGAGATGCTGGAGACCGCGATCGCGGAATCCGTCGCCGCGATCGAAGAAGACGGCGCGGAAGTCCTCGTGCTCGGCTGCTCGGGCGCTTTCTGGATGCAGCCGCATTTGCAGAAGCGGCTGAACGAAATTGGGCTGGGAAGTGCCGGTGCTCGAAGGCTATCGCTGCGCGATCGAGCAGGCGAAAACGCTGGTCAATCTCGGCGTCGATGCGAGCGGCCTCATGCTGCCGGGCGACAAGCCGAAGAAATGGCGGCGCAGGAAAATTGTTTAACAGCAACGCTCAATAGTTCGTCATTCCCGCGCAGGCGGGAATCTAGCGCGTAACCTGGGTCCCCGCCTGCGCGGGGACGACGAACATACGCCTGGGAGACACCATGCACAGCGCAACTCGCGGCGTCGTCGGCGCATCAACCTTGCTGTTGCTGGCTGCACTCGCCGGCGACCTGTACGCCCAAACCTATCCGGCCAAGCTTATCCGCGTGATCGTCCCGCGCTCGCCGGGCGGCGGCTCCGACATCATCGCGCGGCTGATATCGCCCGGCATGCAGAAAAAGCTCGGCCAGACTTTCCTGGTCGAGAACCATCCCGACGCGGCGGCAGTGGTGGGCGCCGAGCTCACAGCGCGCGCGCAGCCCGACGGCTATACGATTTTTCTCGCCGACAACGCGTTCTACCAGAACCCCGCGATCCTCAAGAAGCTGCCCTACGACACGCTCAAGGATTTCAGCGGCGTGACGATGCTCGCGCAATCGCCGGTGATCCTGGTCGTCGGCGGCCCGGTGCAGGCGAAAGACGTGAAGAGCCTGATCCAGTACGCGAAAGCGAACCCGGGCAAGCTCACGTACGGCTCGGGCGGCATCGGCGCTTCAACGCATCTCGCGGGCGTGCTGTTCAACCGCGCGGCCGGCGTCGACATCATTCACGTGCCGTTCAAATCATCGGGCCAGGCGCTCGAAAGCCTGCTCGGCAATCACCTGACGATGCAATTCGGCGGCATCAGCTCCGCGCGTGCGCAAATCGACGCCGGCAGAATCCGCGCGATCGCCGTCACCGGCAAAAAACGCGATCCGTCGGTGCCGAACGTGCCGACGTTCGAGGAATCCGGCCTCACAGGAGTGGACATCACGAGCATCTGGGGCATCCATGCGCCCGCCGCCACCCCGCTCGCGGTGCGCCGCACTTTGCGCGATGCCCTGGTCGAAGTGATGCGCACGCCTGAAGTCAACGCCAGGCTCGTCGAAGCCGGCTACGACGTAATCGGCAGCACGCCCGAGGAGCACGACGCCGAAACGCGGCGCCTGGTCGCCTTCTGGATCGACATCGCGACCAAGGTAAAAATCAGCGCGGATTGACGGCGTTACGCGGGTCCCTGCCGCAACCGCGGACGACAACCCGATTGTTCGATATCGCACAGACGCCGCACGCGCAGAGATTTACCTTGGCGGCAACGTTCACATCGACCCCGCCATCATGCCGTTCGCTGCCGTTCATACGTCGCCCGCCACCGTCTTACGCCGCACGGCGCTGCTCGTGACTGCGCTGGTAGCCGGGTGCGCCGCCGTCGACCGGCAGCCGACGCTGATTTATCCGGACGCGACTGGCTCCGACGCGCGGGCGGCGGCCCCGAAAAACAAGCAGATCATCCTGAACCCGTTTCTCGACCACCGCGGCGACAAGAGCAACGTCGGCACGGTCAGGAGCGCGTTCGGCCTGCGCGCTACCGAAATCGTGCCCGCCAACGACGTGAGCGTATGGGTGATCGAGGGGATCAAAACCGAACTGCAGAACAACGGCTACGTCGTTACGCTCGGCAGCTCAAGCAAGGACACGCTGCCCGGCGCGAGCGCGGCCGTTTCCGGCGTGATCGTGGACGTGACTTGCGACTCCGGCCACTCCGGCAAGGTCGCGGTCATCGGCAAAGTCCGCAAAGGCGACAAAGAAGTGCTAAGCAAAAACTATTCGGCGCACGGCAGCGCGGGCTACGCAATGGTGCCGACGGCCGAAGCGTGCGCGAAATCGCTGTCGATCGCGCTGGCCGCGTCGGTCAAGCGCTTCGTGGCGGAACTCGACGGGATGCTCACATCCAGCAACTGATTTTCCGCGGCCCGCGGCTGGATTCGCGGCCTAGCGCCGCAAATACCCGAGTTGTGATTACTTTGAGCGCCAATACACGAGTGCGGCGGCCACGGCGGCCATGCCCAGGCCCAGCCCAAGTTGAGTCCAGTCCCAACCATGCGTGTGGATCTGCGCCGCGCCATGCCCGGGATGCGCGAGGCAGTCACCTGCGAAAAACAAAAATGGCAACAGAATTCGTTTCATGGCGACTCCGTGAGCGTAGGGAATACGAAATATAACATCGAGCGGGGCGGAGCAGCGCGCCGCTATTCGACCTTGATGCCGGCCTGCGCGACGATCTTGCGCACCACTTCGATCTCGTGTGCGATGAACGCGCCGAATTCTTCGGGCGTGCTCGGCGTCGCCACGATGCCGTCTTTGAGCAGCCGCTCCGATACGTCTTTGCCGCGCAATATCTTTGCGTATTCAGTGTTGAGGCGATCCACGATGGCGCGCGGCACGCCGCGCGGCGCGACGATGCCCTGCCAGTCGAACGTGTCGTAGCCGGGAACACCGGATTCGATCACGGTCGGAATCTCGGGCGCGGCCGGGTTGCGATTGGCGCTCGTGACTGCCAAGGCGCGCAGCCGGCCCGCGCGCACGTACGACATCACGGACGACATGCTGCCGAACACCAGCGAAGTCTGGCCGGCGATCGTATCGACGACACCCGGACCGGTGCCTTTGTACGGGATGTGAACCATCTTGGTGCCGGTCATCGACGTGAACATCTCGGTGACGAGATGCACGTTGGCGCCCGTCCCGCTCGACGCATAGTTGATCGTATTCGGCTGCGCCTTCGCGAGCGCGATCAGCTCCTTGATGTTTTTCACGGGCAGCGACGGGTGCACCGCGACGATGTACGGCCCGCGAGAAAACTGGATGATCGGCTGCATGTCTTTGACGGGATCGTACGGAAGCTTGTAGAGGCTCGGCAGAATCGAGTACGTCGTCGACACGACGGTGAGCGTGTAACCGTCCGGCGGCGCCTTCAGCCCGAAGTCGTAGCCGATGATGCCCGCGGCGCCGACGCGGTTCTCGACGACGACGGTCTGCCCCACCAATTCAGTCAGATGCTGGCTCGTGAGCCGGCCCATGAAGTCGGCGCCGCCGCCCGGCGCGAACGGCGCAATCACGCGGATGGTCTTGACGGGGTACTGCTGCGCATGAGCCGCGCAGGCAGCGACCGCGAGCGCGAACATCGCAGCCATACGCAATGGTGCGCTGCGCGCACTGCCGTAAAGCGGCACTGGCGGCTTATGCACCGTCACGACGCGCGTATTGGCGCGGAGGAACAGATTTGTGGGCGAATCGATGTTCATGCGAAGAATTATGCACGGTCCGTGCCACCGCGGCGCGCCGCACGCTTTCACAACCCCCTGACGAATTCCTCAATCAGCGCGTTAATCTTCTCCGGATTTTCGGTAACGGGGAAATGCCCGACGCCGGCGAGCTTCAGGTATTTCGAGCCCGCAACGGCTTCATGAATTTCCTTCTCGTACTCGGGCGGCTGGCCTGGATCGTCGAGGCCGCGCAAGAGCAGCAGTTTCGGCTTGAGCGTCGCGATGCGGTCGCGCACATCGAACGCATCGATCGTCTTCAGGTCGTGGTATTGCGACATCGGACCGATCTGGCGGTGCCGCTCCATCAGCTTCTCGCGCAGGCCGGGTTCGACGAACTGCATCGTGTGCCGCTGGTACGCCATCCACTCGTCTTCGAATGCCTTCGGATCCTTCGCGGCGCGCAGCCGCATCTCGTACGTGTCCGGCTTGCGCGTCTTCGGCTTGGCCGCGACGGTCATCAGCACGAGTCCCTTCACTTCGTCCGGATAGTCGAGCCCGTATTGCAGCGCGATCGACGCGCCCAGCGTGTAGCCGACGAGCACGAGGTCCTTTTTCAGTCCCTGCGCCCACAGCCAGCCGCGCACCCATTCCGTGTAGCGCGCGACGTCCGCGCACGGCGTTCCCTCGAGATGGCCGGGCAGCGTGGGCGCCACGCTGCCCTTGAAGTGCGCGAGCTGGTAGGTAAACGCGTCGGCGCATGCGCCCGCACCGGGGCCGTGGAGAAATACGAGCTGCGGCATTCAAAGGCTCCTGGTTAACGGCCGGATTGAGAATCAAACAGCCACGGCCGCTCTTTTTTATAAGCCGTTTCGAACGCGCCGAACTCGGCGTCGTACTGCGCGGTGCGCGCGACGTCGTCCAGCCCTTCGAGCAGGCATTTCTTGCGCACGGGGTGAACGTCGAAGCGATGCACTTTGCCCTGCGGATCCGTGACGGTTTGCGCCGCCAGGTCCACGCTGACGGTCGCGCCCGGATGTTCGCGCAGCTGCTTGCGGATAGCGGCGCACTCCGCCTCCGGCAACACCACCGTCAGCAAGCCGTTCTTCGCGCAGTTGCTCGAATGAATGTCGGCAAAGCTCGGCGCGATCACGCAGCGTATGCCGAACTCGTACAGCGCATAGACCGCGCTCTCGCGCGACGAGCCGCCGCCCCAGTTGCGGTCCGCGACGATGATCTGCGCGCGCTTGAACGGCTCGACGTTCAGCAAGTGCTCCTTCTCCGAGCCGTCGGCGTTGAAGCGCCGGTCGTGAAACAGCACGTCGCGATACTTCGGGCCGCGCGGCACCTTGTTGAAGCGCGTCGGGCACAACTGGTTGGTGTCGATGTTCGGCTCGTCGATCGGTGCCGCAATGCCGGTCAATGTCGTAAATGGCTGCATAGCTTTTCCTTTAATACTTAAACTCTTGATAGCCACAGATAAACGCAGATGAACGCAGATGGTTCAGGCGGTTTGGAGCCTCTGATTCATTTTTGGTGGCTGCCTCGCAACCACTCGTTGAATTGTTTTCAACTATCTGTGTGTATCCGCGTTTATCTGCGGCTCATCATTTCTTGAATAATCGCTACTTCAGCAGTTCGCGCACGTCGGTCAACCGGCCTTTCAAAGCCGCGGCCGCCGCCATCGCGGGGCTGACGAGATGCGTGCGGCCGCCGGTGCCCTGCCGCCCGCGGAAATTGCGGTTCGACGTCGACGCGCAGCGCTCGCCGGGTTTCAGCTGATCGCCGTTGATGGCCGTGCACAGCGAGCAGCCCGGTTCGCGCCACTCGAATCCCGCCGCCGTGAAAATCTTGTCGAGCCCTTCCTTTTCCGCCTGAACTTTGACTGGACCCGAGCCCGGCACGATCCACGCCGGTATCACGGCCTTGCCGAGCCGCGCGACCTGCGCCGCCGCGCGCAGGTCCTCGATGCGCCCGTTGGTGCACGAGCCGATGAACACGCGATCGACCTTGATGTCCTGCAGCGGCATGCCGGATTGCAATCCCATGTAATCGAGCGACGACTCGAACTCCGCGCGCAGCTTGTCGTCAGTGATGTCGCGCGCGTTGGGCACTTTGCCCGTCACGGGGCCGCCCTGCTCGGGATTCGTGCCCCACGTCACCATCGGCGCGATCTTGTCGCCGGCCAGCGTCACTTCGCGGTCGAACGTCGCGCCGGCGTCGCTCGGCAGCGTTTGCCAGAATTCCAGCGCCTGGTTCCACGCCGCGCCCTTCTTCGGCGCATAGGGCCGGCCTTCCATATAAGCGTAAGTCGTTTCGTCCGGCGCGATCATGCCCGCGCGAGCGCCGGCTTCGATCGACATATTGCACAGCGTCATGCGGCCTTCCATCGTGAGCGCGGTAACGGCGCTGCCCGCATATTCGATCACGTGGCCCGCGCCGCCGAACACGCCGATTTTCGCGATGATGGCGAGGATCAGATCTTTCGCCGAAACGCCAAAGCCGAGCTTGCCGTCCACCGTGACGCGCAGCGTCGCCGATTTGCGCTGCCACAGCCGCTGCGTCGCCATCACGTGCATGACTTCCGAAGCGCCGGCGCCAAACGCCAGCGCACCGAATGCGCCGTGCGTGGCGGTGTGCGAATCGGCGCCGACGATCAGGAGGCCCGGCTGGGTAATGCCCTGCTCCGGCGGCACGATATGCAAAATGCCCTGGCGCGGATCGTCGATGCCGAACAGCGTCACGTCGTGTTTCGCCGCGTTCGACTGCAGGAGCTTCACCATGTTGCGGATTTCGGGAATCGCGATGCCTTCGACGCCGCCCGCGCGCGTCGCGGTCGGCACGTAATGATCGGTGTGCGCGAAACACCTGCCGCGGCCGCATGACCTTCTGGCCGCGCTCGTCGAGCGCGGCGAATGCGTGCGACGAGCCCTCGTGGATGTACGCGCGGTCCACATAGAGCAGAATCTCGCCGCCCTCGTCCGCGATCTGGTGCGCGGCCCAGATCTTTTCGTACATCGTTTTCGCCGCCATATCGTTGCTCCTTGATCAGTCCGAATCCGCGAGGAGATCGACCGGTAACTTGCATGTTCCGCAAGCCGGAATCTTCAGTGCCGCGTCAGTGGAGTTTACCCGCAAATTAATGTCGCGAGTCCGGCCCGGTTCGCCGTCACGCTCCGAAGCGAGACGTTCCGGGCGGCGCGGATTTTGCCCGGTGCCCTATACTGCGCGGAATCGGCGAAGCGCGCCGGCTTGGCAATTAGAATGCAACACTAGGGCGGAATCCGATGAGCATCGAAAATGCCGATCCTGTCGTCGCGGAGTATTCAAAAGCCGCGAAGGACTACGATCGAAGTGGTCGTTTTATATTGAAGCGACGACCCGCAACACTTTGCAGCGGCTGCCTGTCCGTCCAAATGAACGCGTGCTCGATCTCGGGTGCGGCACCGGCGAGCTTCTATCGAGAATCGCCACGGCGCATCCGGACGCAATCCTGGCCGGAGTCGACCCGGTAGCAGAGATGCTGGAGATCGCCGGCCGCAAACTCGGACACCGGGCTCAACTGCGGGTTGGTTATGCGAACGCGCTGCCGTGGCCCGACGCGAGTTTCGATACCGTCGTCTCCTGCAACATGTTCCATTACGTCACTCATCCCGCGCCGTCGCTGCTGGAAATAAAGCGTGTGCTGCGTCTCGGCGGCACGCTCGTGATTACCGACTGGTGCGACGATTACCTCGCATGCCGGCTGTGCAATATTTATTTGCGCATGACCAATCGCGCTTATTACAAGACCTATCGCCAGCGCGAATGCGGCGACTTGCTGCGCGCCGCCGGATTCGGCAACGTGCAAATCGAGCGCTACAAGATCAACTGGCTATGGGGATTGATGACCGCCGTGGCCACCAGGTCGGAATAGCTGCCCTCTCTTAACCGACGCCGCCGCGCGACACCTGACGTCAATCCAGCGCAGACCGGAAATTCGCCACCCTGCCGTCGGCCGTGAGCGAGAAAGTGTAGTAACGGGTTTCATCCGGCGTGCGCAATTTGTAGTAACAGAGACGGCTCACACGTGAGCCAAACCATTCGAGCACCCGGCCGTCGACATTTTCGCACGCAATAAACGTGAAGCTGGTGAGCGCATTCATGCGTTGCGCGAGGAACTTACGACTTTCCGGGGTGATCACCTTGCGCAGGCCCGGCGTCATCGACGGCGAATCTTCGCCGGCAGCGACCGCGGACAGCAAGCCCTTCGCTTGCTCGAGCAATTGCGGATCCGGCAACGGTTGCTCCGCCAGCGAACTGACCAACAGATTGGGAATGTAGCGCCCGGCGACGCCGCTCGTAAGTCCCCATGAGTTGACTTCGGTCGCTCCGACAAAAGTCACCCAGGTTGGTCAGGACGATCACGGTCAAGCCATCGTCCGGATAACGCGAATACTGCGTGCCGGTTATCCCCGTGTGCGAAATCAGCCGGTGGCCGCGTATTTCGTCAACGCCCCACCCGAAGCCATAAGGGAACGATGAGCCGTCATTAAGCTTTACCGCGGTCCACATTTGTTCGAGGCTCGCGCGCTGCAGCACCTTACCCGAGGCCAGCGCCAATTCCCATTTTGCAAGATCATTCACCGTCGAAAAAACACCGAAATGCGAGGGCAGCTCGACTTCGGATATTCGCCGGATGCGGATCGTTTCGCCTTTGCGCAACGTATAGCCCGCCGCGAGGTTTTTGACGATGGCCCATTGGTCGAGCACCGTCGTGTGCGTCATTCCCAGCGGCTGAAAAAACCGGCTGACGAGAAATTCGCGATAGCGCTCTCCGCTCGCCTTCTCGACGATCATGCCGAGCAGAAAATACCCGACGTCGCTATATTGCCAGCGCTCGCCCGGCGCGAAACTTATAGCGTCCCGCTTGGCCGATGCGAATAGCAGCGCGGTGGTGTAATTCGCCCGCCACAAGGTTAACGTGGCGAATCCCTTGTCGAGGCCGGGGAGCCCGGCGGTGTGCGTGAGCAAATGCCGCACTGTGATACCGCGCCAGGTGTCCGGCGTGTCGGCAAGGTAGCGACTGATCGGATCGTCGAGGCCGATTTTATTTTCCTCCACCAGCAGCATGATCGCCGCGGCGGTGAATTGCTTCGTCACCGAGGCGAGCTCGAACACCGTGTCGGGGATCACAGGAGTGTCGTGTTCGAGGTTGGAAACGCCGTAGCCCTGGACTTTGACGATCTGCCCGTGCTGGATGACGATGAGCGCAGCGCCGGGAATATGCCGCTTCGCGATCTCGGCCTTCATGTAATCGTCGACTGCGCCGGATTGCGCGCCGGGCAGCTGGGCACACGCGCAACACACCAGCGCCATCAAAGCGGCGAGCCATGAACGCGCGCGTGGTCTATGCATACGAGCCCCTCGCTAGTTCGCTTTTATTCCCGCGCGCTGAATGATGTCGCGATATTTTCTGATTTCGGCGACCATGATTTCGCGCAGGCGCTCGGGCGTCGACGGCGCGAAGGTCAGGCCCTGCGCCGAGTAGCGCTCGACGATATCCGGCTGCGACAGCACTTTCACGGCTTCGGCCCGCAGCCGGCGCGCGGCGTCGGGTGGCGTGCCGGCCGGCACGACCAGGCCCCACGATTCGAGTATGTCGAAGTTCGGAAAGCCGGATTCGGCCATCGTCGGCACGCCGGGCAGCACTGCGGAACGCTTGCGATCGGAAATGCCGAGCGCGCGCAGCTTGCCGGTGGTGACAAACGGCAAAACCGACGACACGGGATTGAACATCATGTCGATCTGCCCGCCCATCACGTCGATCATCGCCGCGCCGCCGCCCTTGTACGGGACATGCACCATGTCGGCTTTCGATTCGAGCCGCAGCAGTTCGCCGGCGATGTGGTTGGACACACCGGTGCCGGACGAACCAAACGTGAGCTGCTTCTTCGCCGCCTTCGCGCGCGCGATCAGGTCCTGCACCGACGTCGCGGCATTCGACGGATGAACGACGAGCACGGGCGCGACCTGCGCGACGAACGTCAGCGGCAGGAAATCCTTGATCGAATCGTACGGCAGGTTGGTGATCAGCGTCGCGTTGGCTGCATGCGCGCTCATCGAAGGAATGCCGAACGTATAGCCGTCGGCCGGCGCGTGCGCGAGCGCGTCCATCGAAATTACGCCCCCCGCTCCGCCGCGATTGTCGACGACGACCTGCTGGCCGAGGGCGTTGCCCATCGGCGTGGCGAGCAACCGCGCAAGCAGATCGGCGGTGCCGCCGGGCGGAAACGGAACGATCAGGCGCAGCGGCCGCTGCGGCGCCCACTCCTGGGCATCAGCGGTAGCGGCGGCCGCGGCGCATAAAGCGATGACGCACAAATACCGGCCAACACCAGGTCTTTGCAAGGCGGCCCCCGTAATGCCCGTTATGAGCGTTCACGGAGTTTACCCGCAAAACTTTACGCAAGCCGAGCCATGCGGCCGGCATGGCGTCAGTGCTTCACGCCGGCGCCCTTGTCGCGGCGCTTTGCGGCTTCCTGGATTTTTTCGGCGGTGGATTCGACGCGTTCGGGATGCTTGGTCTGCTCGCGCGTGAGTTTCCGCTGCTGGTTACCTGACAGGCGGCGCCCGGCCTGCTGGCTCTTGATGTGAGTTTCCTGCGACGTGGGTTTCTTCATGTGCCCTCCAAGAAATCTACGCTTGAATTCTTGGCGAGCAAGTGCGCGGAATATGTAGTCCGGCTGCGGTTTCGCAAGTAGGAAAAGTCAGACAAAACTGTTCCCGCGGCCGCGATGCTATTATTAAATCAGAATCCCACCAGGCGCCCTTCACCCATGCTCTTCCCGCTGAAGCGATTGCTGCAGTGCACGCTCATCGCCGCCTTGCTGGTGGCCCCGGTACGGGAATTCGCCGCCGCGGACCTGCCGGACGTCAATACGATGCCGCGCTTCGCGCTGGTGATCGGCAACGGCAAGTACTCGGAAGTGCCGCTCAAGAACGCGCCCAACGACGCCAAGGCGATTGCGGATCACCTCACGCGCATGGGATTCGACGTGACGTTGAAAGTCGATGCGACGCGCGCCGAGATGATTGAAATCATCCGCGCTTTCGGCAGCAAGCTCGCCAAGCAGAAAGGCGTGGGCCTCTTCTACTTCGCCGGGCACGGGGCGCAACTGGCGTGGCGCAACTATCTGATTCCCGGTCGACGCGAAGATCAAGAATGTCGCTGAAGTCGATGCGCAGGCGGTCGACATGGACACGCTGCTCACCAGCATGACGCGCGCGCACAATCCGATGAACCTGATCATCCTCGACGCGTGCCGCGACAACCCGTTCGGCGGCAACGTCGACATGCCGCAGAAAGGCCTGAGCCAGGTCGATGCGCCGCCGGGCACGCTGCTCGCCTATGCAACCGCGCCCGGTAACACCGCCGCCGATGGTCTCGGCGCAAACGGCCTCTACACCGAGAACATGCTGAAGGAAATGCAGGCGCCGGCCGCCAGGATCGAGGACATCTTCAAGCGCGTGCGCCTGAACGTGCGGCTGCAGTCGAAGGGCCAGCAGATCCCGTGGGAGAGCACCTCGCTCGAGCAGGATTTCTATTTCCGGCCGCCGAAGGACGTGAAGAACCTCTCGCTGACGGAAACCGAGCAGCAGTTCCAGGAAGAGTTTGCGTTGTGGGACAGCATCCACACGTCGAAAGAGCCGGCTCCCCTCGAAGACTATTTGCGGCGTTATCCAAGCGGCAAATTCTCCGAGCTCGCGCAGTTCCGGCTCGATCGCGTGCTCGCGCAAAAAGGCGAGAAGCCGGTGCAGCTTGCTGATTCGCGCACGGGCAATCCTTACAGCAAGGGCACGATCAAGCCGGATCCCAACTTCTCGCTCGGCGACCGCTACGAGTATCGCCGCTACGACATCACCACGCGGGCGGAGACCGGCAAGTACGCATTCACCGTCACGGAAGTCACGGACGACATGCTCGTCTACAACAAAGGCACCCAGGTCCGTGATCTGCTTGGCAACGTCTACAAGAACGTTCAATACGGCGAATACAGCGGCGCGGAAGGCGGCGCAGCGCAGTTCTATCCGGCGGAATATACGATCGGCAAGCGATGGACCGCGCGCTATCACGTCAAGGGCAAAGACGGCAAAGAATGGTCGACTCAATACGTGTTCAAGGTCGTCGACAAGGAAAAGGTCACGGTGCCGGCCGGCGAATTCGACGCGTTCAAAATCGAGGGCCAGGGCCAGATGACGCTGGGCGCGCGATTGACGTTCAACTATTGGATCGCGCCCGACAAGGTCCGGCGGCCGCTGATAACGGAATTCAACTCGGTGGGCCCGAAGACCGGCACGGTATTCGCGAACGAGCGCTTCGAGCTGCAGGCTTACCGCCAGCTGCGTGAAATAAAGTGATCGCGCGAATTTAGATTTCGCCGGAACAATTTTCAGGGAGAAGCAATGAACCGCCTTGCCCATTGTCTGATTGCCGCTACCTTCGCGTTCGCATCGCTCGCGCATGCCCAGGCGTGGCCTGCGAAGCCTATTCGCATCATCGTGCCGTTCCCGCCCGGCGGCAATTCCGACGTCAACGCGCGCATCATCGCGCAGCCGCTGCAGGAGCAGCTGGGGCAGACAGTCGTGATCGAGAACCGCACCGGCGCCGGCGGGATGATCGGCAGCGAAGTTGTTGCGAAAGCGGCACCTGACGGCTACACGCTGGTGCTCGGCTCGGACGGCCCGACCACGATCAGCCCGCTGATTTACCGCAAGCCGCCCTACGACCCGCTCAAGGATTTCGCGCCGGCGAGCATGCTGTCGCTGACCGCGATGGTGATCGTCGTTCACCCGTCGGTGCCCGCGAAAAACGTCAAGGAGCTGGTCGCGCTGGCGAAGTCGCGCCCCGGCAAGCTGCTGCGCGCTTCCGGCGGGGTCGGCACGGCGAACCACATCGCCGGCGAATCGTTCGAAAACCAGGCGGGCATCAAAATGTCCCATGTGCCCTATAAAGGCACGCCGCTCGCGCTGGTCGATCTGATCGGCGGGCACGTCGACGTGCTGTTCGACACGACGCCATCCGTGCTCGGCACCATCAAGCAAGGCAAGGTCAGGGCGCTCGCGGTCACCACGCAAAAACGCGCGCTCGCGCTTCCCGACTTGCCGACCGTCGCAGAGGCCGCCGGCATCACGGGTTACGAAGCGAACGTTTATACCGGCTTGCTCGCGCCTGCCGGCACCCCGAAGGAGATACTGAACAGGATTTCCTCGGAGGTCGCCAAGGCATTCAGCAACGCAGCGGTGCGTGAGCGCTTTTTTGAGCTCGGCGCCGAGCCGCAGGCGATGAGCCCCGACGAATTCGCACGCTTCCTGCGCGACACGCACGCGAAGCTCGGCAAGGTCATCGCGGCCGCCAACATCAAGGTCGACTAGGAGTCCGTAACATGGCTCTGCCCACCCACGGTCGCTTCGAGTACAGCCCGCTGCCCCAGCGGCCCGACTATTCGTGGCCGGGCAACAAGCGCCTCGCCATGTACGTCGCGCTCAACATCGAAACTTTCGGCTTCGGCATGGAAGTCGGGCCGGTACTGGGCAACGCGCTGCCGATGCCCGATCAGCGCGCTTACTCTTGGCGCGAGTACGGCAACCGCATCGGTTTCTGGCGGCTGCTCGAATTGTTCGACGAGTTGAAGCTGCCCGCGGCGCATCTGGTCAACTCCTATCTTTACGATACCCATCCCGCCATCATCGAGGCCATCCGCAAGCGCGGCGACGAGCTCGTCGGCCACGGGCGCACCAATTCGGAAAAGCCCGGCATCCTGAAAGAAGCGGACGAAAAAACCCTGATAACGGAAGCCACCGCCGCCATCGCGCGCTACGAAGGCCGCGCTCCCGCGGGATGGATGACACCGATGATGATGCAAAGCACGGTCACGCCCGACCTGCTGAAAGAGGCGGGCTACCGCTACATGATGGACTGGCCGTGCGACGACCAGCCATACTGGTTGCGAACGCGCGCGGGGCCGCTGCTTTACATTCCGTACCCGGTCGAAACCAACGACTTCGGCACGACACTGCAGCTTCATCACGGTCCCGTGCAATTCATGGATACCGTGGTCCGCCAGTTTGAGGAAATGATCGAGCAGAGCGCGCGCCAGCCGCTGGTATTCGCGCTGTCGCTGCACACCATGATCATGGGACAGCCGCATCGCCTGCGTGCGCTGCGCGACGGCTTGCGGCGCATTCTTGCCCATCCGCACTTCGATCGAGTTTGGCTTACGCGGCCGGGCGAGATCGCGGCTTACTGCGAATCGCTGCCCGCCGGAACCGTTCCAGGGAGTTAAACCTATGCATCCGCTCGCCCAATGTCTGGTTGCCGTCTGCGCCTACGCATTTGCTTCGCTCGCGTGGGCGCAGGCCTGGCCCGCGAAGTCGATACGGCTCGTCGTCAACGCGGGCCCCGGCGGCGCCACGGATGTGATTGCCCGCTCCATGTCGTCGCAGCTGAGCGAGACGCTCGGCCAGCAGGTCGTGGTCGACAACCGCGTCGGCGCGGGCGGCAACATCGGTCTCGAGGTTGTCGCCAAATCACCGCCGGACGGCTATACCCTGCTTCATTCGTCCGACGGCCCCATCCTCGTCAGCCCGCATTTGTACAAGATGGGCGTCAACGTGGACAAGGACATTGCTCCGGTCTCCCCGACGGGCCGCGCCGCGCTGTTTTTCATAGTGCGTCCAGGTTTGCCGGTGAAGAACATCGCTGAGTTTGTCACTTACGCGCGCGCCAATCCCGGCAAGCTCAACTACGGCTCCGCCGGTGTCGGCACATTGCAGCACATCGCCGCCGAAATGATGATGCGCTCGTCGAACATCCAGGTCACCCACGTGCCGTACAAGGGCTCCCAGCAGGTGCTCGTCGATCTGATCGGCGCCCAGGTCGATTTCACGTTCGACCTCGGCGCGTCTATCCCGCATATCAAGACCGAAAAAGTGCGCCTGCTCGCGGTGCCGGGCCCCGCGCGCTCGCCGCTGTTTCCCGACACGCCCACCATGACCGAGGCAGGAACCAACGTGAGCATCACCTGGTTCTCCGGCGTATACGCACCAGCCGGCACGCCGCGCGACCTCGTCACGCGCCTCAATCGCGAGATCGCGCGCATCATGCAGACGGCGGAGGCACGCGCCGCGCTCGCCAATATGGCGGCCGAGCCGGTCGCTCCGATGTCGCCGGAAGCTTTTGCGGCGCACCAGCAGCGTGCGCGCGACCGCTACGGCGCGGTCATCCGCGAAGCGAAGATTAGCCTCAATTAATTAATCTCACGATGAAATTTGCAATCCTGGCGAGCGCTGCGGCGCTATGCGTTGTATCGGTATCGCTGTTGGCGCAGCCACTTCCGCAGGATTATCCGGCGAAGCCGATCCGGCTGATCGTGCCGTGGGTCGCGGGCGGCGGCACCGATATCGTCGCGCGTATCATCACTCAGAGACTGGCGGAGAATCTCGGCCAGCCGATCGTGATCGACAACCGCCCGGGCGCCAACGGCATCCTCGGCGCTGAAATCGCGGCGAAGGCGCCGCCTGACGGTTACACGATGGTGCTGCACGCAGTCGAGCATTTCATCAACGCGAGCGTTTACGGCAAGCTGCCGTACGATACGGTCAAAGACATCGCGCCGGTGACGATGGTCGCGACGCACTATCTCGTGCTGATCGTGAGCCCCGCCGCGCCGACGAAATCCGTCGCCGAGCTGGTCGCGCTTGCGAAATCAAAACCGGATCAGCTCAACTTCGGATCGTGGGGCACAGGCAGTCTCGCGCAGCTCTCCGGCGAATTGCTGAAGTCGATGACTGCGGCGAGCATGACGCACGTGCCTTTCAAGGGCGCGCCGCAGGCCGCCACCGACGTCATGGCGGGCCGCATTTCCTTCATGTTCACGACGATGCCGACCGGGCTGCCGCAGATCCAGGCGGGAAGATTGCGTGCGCTGGCGGTGACGAGCGCGCAGCGGCTGCCGTTTCTCGCCGATGTTCCGACCATGATCGAATCCGGCTATCCGGGTTTCGAAGTCCAGTCGTGGCGCGGCCTGTACGTGCCGGCGAAAACGCCGCGCCGCGTTATCGACGTGCTCCACGATCAAACCGTGAAAGTCATCCAGATACCTGAAGTGCGCGAGCGCGTGCTGGCCGCGGGCTTTGGCGTAGTCACCAGCACACCGGCCGAGCTCGCGGCGTTCAGCAAGTCCGAACTCGAGAAGTGGGCGAAGGTCGCGAAGGATGCCGGCGTACACATCGACTAGTCCCTCAAAATGCTCCCTCGCCCCGCGTTAGCGGAGAGAGGGTGGGGTGAGGGGAAACGGTTTTTTGCATGCGTTCATATGTCAAACCAATACTTTCACCCGCCCCCTCACCCTAGCCCTCTCCCCCAAAAGTGGAGAGGGGATTGTTTTATTCACGTCTAATTAATTCGAGAATCCTCATGCTGAAGATCACCTTCATTGCACTCGCGGCGGCGCTATGCGTCGTATCGGTATCGCTGCCCGCCCAGCCGCTGCCGAAGGACTACCCGAACAAGCCGATCCGCGTCGTCGTGCCGTCGCCGCCCGGCGGCCCGCCCGATCTCATCATGCGCATGATCGCGCCCAAAATGAGCATGTCGATGGGCCAGAACCTCGTGATCGACAATCGCGCCGGCGCGGGCGGCGTGGTCGGCACCAACTTCGTGGCAAAGGCCGCGCCGGATGGCTACACGTGGCTCTTCACCACTGCGTCGCATACGAATACGCCGCCGTTCAACCAGAACGTGCCGTTCGACCCGGTAAAAGACTTTTCGCATGTGTCGCTGGTTGCGCAAAACTTCGGTCAGGCGCTCATCGTGCCGCCGAACTTTTCCGCCAAGAGTGTGCAGGAACTGATCGCACTCGCACGGCAGCAGCCCGGCAAACTGAATTACGGCTCCGCGGGCATCGGCACCGCGAGTCACATACCGGCCGAGGTGATGAAGTCGATGAGTGGCACCGACATCGTTGCCGTGCAATACAAGGGCGTGCCGGAGGTCATCACCGACGTGCTCGCCGGACGCATGGACATGATGTTCGTCGGTACGCAGATCGCCGCACCGCTGCTGCAGAGCGGCCGGGTGCGCATACTTGCGCTCACGGGAGCCAAGCGCTGGAAAGGTTTGCCCGACGTGCCGACGATGCAGGAATCGGGATTCAAGGGTTACAACCTGATCAACTGGTTCGGGCTGTGGCTGCCGGCGGGCGCGTCGCGCGAGCTCGTCGCGCGTCTTCACTCAGAAGTGGTCAAGGCGCTCGCGGATCCCGAAGTGCTGCGGCAGTTCGATGTGCAGGGTCTGGAAGCAGTTGGCTCGAAGCCGGATGACTTCGCGCGGTTCGTCGCGAAGGAATCAGCGTTCATGACCGAACTAGCACGGAAGCTCGAAAATACAAAGAAGTGACGCCAGCACGTGAACTGCGTCACGCTTCTGCGTAGGCCTTGTCCTACGCAGCAATAAGTCGTTGTCTTACGCAAAGTCCCTAACTATAATCCGGTCATCTGCTGGCTGGCCTTATCGCGTTGACGTGTCGGTACTACGAAACCGGACGCCGTGTTCCCCTCCGCAGATTCGCTTGGTGCATCCGCGATAAGCAATCCCGAATGTGTGTAGCGCGTGCCGAAAAAACCGACACCAGGAGAGCCTTTGTCTAACTTTTTTTATGCCGGCAAAAAACCGTTCGCGCTGATCTCCTTTTTCCTGCTTCCGCTATCGCTGCTGTGCAGTGGGCCGGCGCAGGCTGACATTTACCGCAGTCTCGACTCCGATTCCCCCACCGTATTTACCGACATCCCGCCAACATCGGGACAGTGGGAGCGCATTGTCATTGAAAAGCCCGCTCCTGCCAGCGCAGAGCCGGCCAACGACACCAGCCGGCCCGCCGGCAACGGTCGTGCTCGTTATGCGAGCCACATCGAGGCGGCGGCGCTTGCCAACAACGTCGATGCCTCACTGATCCGGGCTGTGATCACCGCGGAATCAGGCTACAACCCGTTGGCGGTGTCGCGAGCCGGCGCCGTCGGTCTGATGCAGTTGATGCCCGAAACCGCAAGCCGCTATGACGTGACGGATTCGCGCGACCCCGAACAGAATATCCACGGCGGCACGCGCTACCTGCGCGACCTGCTGACCATGTTCAACAACGACCTGCGTCTCGCCATCGCCGCCTACAACGCCGGCGAGGAGGCGGTCATGAAATACGGCAACCGCATTCCGCCCTACCGCGAGACTCTCGCGTATGTGCCGAAGGTTATGAAGTTCTACCAGCGTTACCGCAATGGTCTCGCTGCGACGGCGACGTCTGGCGCGAAGCGCGTCGCGGCCAAGGTGAAGAAGAGCGGCGCTCAACCCAGGATTGCCGTGAAATATGGATCGAAGTCGCCCTCTTAGGTTTTGCCAGGGCCGAACTGACCTGATCAGTCGCTAGGGAAGTAAACGAGGAGGTTGTACGAGGGAAGGGTAAAGGGGAATGCCGCAAGGCACGAGGCGTTAGGCGTGGGGTGGACAGGGAGAAATGCTTTTCCCGCCTCGCGGCTAACGCCTCGGTTTTTTTGGTCGTCAGCTTTACCTCGTCACCCGCACTTAGATCGTTACGCGCGCGCAACGCGCTTCCCATAGAGCACGGTAGCGACCGGGAAGAGGCACTGCTTGCCGGTGCGCTTGCCTTTGTAGTTGTCCTCGAACTCGAACGCGCCGTCCTTGAGCTCCATGATCGCCACGTCCGCCGGCGCGCCGACGTTGAACGTGCCGCGGTCGTCGAACGCCGGGAACACGCGCGCCGCGTTGACCGTCACGCACGCGATGATCTGGCTCAGCGGCATGCCGAACATGAGGAACCTCGACATCACGTTTGGGAAGTCGACAACACTGGTTCCGCGCGACTTGACGTTCCAGTCGGTGGATATCGTATCGGGCCAGAACCCCTGCTTCGTCGTGCGCTCCACCATGTCCCAGGTGAAGTGGCCGTTGACCCCATTGCCGAAATCGAAAATGATGCCGCGGCGGCGCGCGGCCGCGACTTCCGGAAACAGGCGCCCCTTGTCGTCGAGGATGCTGTGCGGCGGCGGCGCGTACAAGTGGGTGACGATATCGCCGCGCTTGAGCAGCGGCAGTATCGCGCGCATCGGCGAGAAATTTTGTCCGACGTGGATCATCACCGGCAGATTGAAGGGCGCTGCCGCCTCCTGCGCGCGCCGCAAAGCCTCGAGATCGTTGGCACCGCCGACGCTTGCCGATAGTCGCGCCTTGACGCCGACGACGACGTCGCGATGGCGGGCGATGGCGCCGCGCGCGAGATCGACGCTGACTTTGTTGAAGTCGTTCAATTCGCCGGCGGCGCTGTCGACGCCGGTACGCGAAATGTTCACCAGCACGCAGCCGATTTGCGGCGCGCCCCGCGCGACCGCAGCGACCTGATCGATATTGTCCGCGCCGGCCGAGCCGGCATCGACCCAGCCCGTCACGCCGTCCTGCAGGCACAGCGGCGGCCCCTCTTTGGTCCGTCCGGCATGACTGTGGATGTCGATCAGCCCCGGCGCGACGATCTTGCCGCGCGCATCGATCACGTCGGGAGCGTCTCACCGCAATGTTGGGTTCCACCGCGACGATGCGGCCGCCTGCGATCGCGACGTCGCGAATCGCATCGAGCCCGATCGAGGGATCGATGACGCGGCCGCCCCTGATGATCAGCTGGTAGCTTTGCGCCAACACATTCGGGATGCGCGCGAACAGCGCAGCACCTGCGGCCGCTGCGGAAACGAACTGACGCCGGTTCATCATGATCGGCCCTCCCCCCTGTTGATTTTTCGTTGCGGAAAATCTCTTGTCCCGGCTGGATCCCCTGGCGCGGTTTAAACCGTCTGGCGGGCGGAGGACAGTGATTTGGATTGTGGCCGCGTCATAACGTAGTGTCAATAAAGTGACCTTTACCCCGCCACTTCAATTCACCAGAGCAAACTTGTCTACGCTCTTATCCACGGTCAGGCCGGCGTAGATGTCACCGCGCGAATCGACTCCGACGCCGTGAATGTGGCGGCTTTCCAGACGCGTGATGACGCTGCCTGTGCCGTCGCGCAGGCAGATATACGCGGGCTTGTCGTCATGCTCCTGCTCGGCGATGTAGAAGATGCCGTCGTTGCCGAGCGTGATGTCGTTCGGGCCGCCCATGCCGGTCCACATGCCGAGCAGGTCTCCATCCGGCGACAATATTTTGATGCGCCGGTTGGCGCGATCGGCGACGTAGAGCTTGCCGGCCGGATCGATCGCGATGCTGTGCGGCAGGTGATATTGGTCGTCGGCCTTGCCCGGCGTGCCCCATGACTTGACCAGCCGGCCGTCGCCGGTAAAGCGGTGCACGCGGCAATTGCGATAGCCGTCGGTCACGTAAATGTCGCCGTTGGGATGGGGCATCATCTCCGTGGGATGATTGAACGGACCGCCCGCGCGCTGCGCGAGCCACGGGCGGCCTTCGCAGCCGGTGTCGGAATGCACGCCGCGCTTGCCGAGGACCAGCAAGGGTTTGCCGTCGAGCGTGAACGACACGGCGACGGAGTCGGGGCGATCGGTAGTGTAGACAATATCGTTGACTATCTTCATGCCATGCGCCTCGTTCACGGCGCCGATGCCCCAGGCGCCGAGGTAATTGCCGTCGCGGTCGAATACCACGACCGGCGGATCCTGCCGCTGGAAAACGTAAACGCGGTCCTGCGAATCAGTCGCGACCCGGCTGACCACGCCTAAGGCTTCGCCCTTGGGCATTTTGGGCCAATCGCGGATGACTTCGTAGGTATGCTTGCCGGTGCCGACTTTTTTCATTGCTGTTTTCTCCAGTAATTTCGAGGGCGCGACGTGACGACGTCCACGCCGGATTGTCAACGACCGCCGCGGTCATTCCGCCTTGATGTTCGCCTGCTTGATGATCTGCGCATTTGCTGCAAGCTCGTTCCTGATCATGGCCCTCAGTTCCTCCGGCGTGCTCGTCCGGACTTCCTGTCCTTGCTTCGCCAATATTTCGCGCACGTCGGGCGATTTCAGGACGGTCACCGTTTCATCATGCAGGCGCTTCACGATGGCGGCGGGTGTCTTCGCGGCGGCGAGCAATCCGTAAAATACTCCGACGTTGAATCCCTTGACGCCTGATTCGTTCAACGTCGGCACGTCGGGCACGATCTGCGAGCGCTCGAGTCCCGACACGCCGAGTGCACGCAGCTTGCCGGCGCTGATGTGCGGCGCCGATGCGGAAATACTGCCGAACGTCATCTGCGCTTCGCCCGCCAGCACGGCAAGCACCGCCGGTCCGCCACCCTTGTAGGGGACATGCACGATATCGGTCCCGGTCTTCGCCTTGAATTGCTCCGATGCAAAGTGCTGGATGCCGCCGATGCCCGCCGACGCATAGTTGAGCTGGCCGGGTTTTGCCTTGATGAGCGCGATGAACTCCTTCAATGTAGCCGCGGGGATCGAGGGATGAACAACCATTACGAAGTTGGCGACGCCCAGCTGCGTAATCGGCTGCAAATCTTTCAGCACGTCGAACGGCAGATTTTTATACAGCAGCGGATTCACCGTCAGCGGAGTGCTGAGCGTCATGAGCAGCGTGTGTCCGTCCGGCGCCGACCGAGCCACGATCTCGATCGCGACGTTGCCCGCCGCGCCGCTGCGATTGTCGACCACCCATTGCTCGCCCATCGCCGCGCCGAGCTTCGGCGTAAGCACGCGGGCCAGCGCGTCGATTCCGCCGCCTGGCGGGTACGGCAGCACGAGCCTGATCGGGCGCGAGGGGTACGGCAGATCAGCCGCGGCGGCCGCTGCTGCGCTGACAAGATTGAACGACATGACCGCTGCGATCGCAGTCGCAGCGCAGAAATTCCTGATTGCAGTTGACGTACGCACGTCTTACTACACTTCGCCAATGAGCTCGGTTGCGCCCTGGCATTCGTGCCACGCGGGCATCCACGCACTGTGCCGGCCATCGCCGCCCGCCACCACGATCATGAAATCAGTGGCGCGCACGACGATAGGCACGGTGGCGTTCGGGTCGTTTACGTCGATCCACGGCGGCCATCTTTCCGTGCCGTAGTAAACCCGATTGATAAGGTCCCGCACCGGCATGCGCGCATGCTCGTGCAGATAAAGTTGCATGTGGGCTTTTGAAAACCCCGCCTTGGCGATCTCGGCCGCGTGTTCCGGGCCGAGCACCACGACGACCGGCGTATCGTTCCAGCCGGTCTGGTTATAAATCGGGCTCCCCACCACCCGCATGGAAGCCGCGAGCGTTTGCAGTATGCCGAGCCCGGTATCCTGCGTGCCTTCGCAGACCGGATAGACGCCCCTGACCGCAACGACGGTCACGGTGCTGCAGTCCGGCGAAAAACCCTGCGCAACACGCAGCGGTTCCCATGGCAGACGGGCTTCGTGCTCGGCGAAGCAGAACGTCGTCTTGCCAGGCCACGCCTGAGTCGACTTGTCCTGGCCTCCCGGTTTCGCGCCGCCCATGTTGCGCATAACGAGCCGCACCGCGCGGCCGATCGTCGCATTCGCACGATAGTTGCCGGCAAAGCACGAGTCGGCAGCGTTGATTTTCAGTTTCTCCGCGATGGGGCCGCTGATGATGACCACCGGCGCAGCTCCGCCCGTCGTGCACATGGTCGACCCAACGTGGAACTGCGGCTGGAGGATCGCCTTGACCGCGGCGACGACGACCGGGAAATACTCCGGACGGCAGCCCGCCATCACCGCATTCGCGGCGACTTTCTCGACCGTCACGGTGCCTTTTCCCGGCTGCATGATGCCGAGCACCTGCTCGCGCGCGTAGCGCCCATGCGCAATCATTGCGTTGACGAGAGTTTCCGTCGGTGGAATCACCGGCAAGCCGTCGGTCCAGCCTCTTTCCTCGAGAAAGTCATTGGCGGCGACAAAGTCATCGGGAATTTCTTCGATGCTGCTGCCATTGCCCGGCGGATTCTTCATCGGACGAGTGCCTTGACGATGGACTCGACGGCGCGCTCAGCCATCTTCTCGACTTCCCCGGCATTCCGGCTCGCCATCGGATGATCGGTAACAACCATCGGATGGTTGGGCAAACCAAGACCCGCCAGTCGAAGCTCGCCTGCCTTTTTAAACGCGGTCGTGATGATCGTTACCGCGGGGCGCTGCTGCTTCTCGAATTCGACACTGTCGTGGGGACCCCACGACGTGCAGCCTCCTCAATCGGCGACGCCGTGAACCACCGCATCGCAGGAAGCCACCAGCCGTTGCATCACGTCGGCCGGAATCGGCACCGATGCATGTGCCTTGCGGTAGTACTCGAAACCGCTCACGCCGTACTTCTCCTGCAGAAGGTGCTTCACTTTGTCCAGAAACACCGACGCCATGTGCTTTGTGTTGTCCACCAGCGCGATTTTCTTGCCCTGTAGCGATGCGAGTCGCGGCGCGAGGGTGAGCGCTACTCGAACCTCCTCCGCGGCCGGATGCACGATTCTCATGGTCGAACTTTTCTTGCTGTCCGCTGACGCGTTCATGCCGGCTTACCTCCTCCAGAATTATCAGGAACATCTTACCTTTACGAGCGTTCCCACGCGCTCTGGTGTGCCACGGGAGAGCTGGTGCGGAGCGCACGATCCGTTACAAAGCCTGTTCAGTTGTAACAGAAAGTATATCTGCTAAATGCGGCTGCAGAAGCGGAGTCAAATAGGCACTGACAGCGCATTCAGCCATTGCATGTGGGCGCTGTCGGAGATGGGTCCAAGTGAACAACGAAGAAGGAGAAGAACATGAAAACTGTCATTGCTTGCCTGCTTATGGTCAGCGCCCTTTTGTCCGGTTGCATCGTAGAGCCGGTCTATCGAGGCGACTACCGCGGTGGCTACGGTTATCGCGATCGCGATCATGATGGCGTGCCGAACCGGTACGACCGCGCGCCCAACAATCCGTATCGTAACTAAGGCTCGTCATTCCGGCGCGTGAGAGCCTGCCCCGGCGGACATTAAGCCGGGGCCGGAATCCAGGATCGAGAGGAATGCCCAGTTCCGAGGAACTGGGCACGCTGCACAACAACTCAATACGTACCGCCGTACGCCCAATTCCCATCCACACTACGCGTGGGTCTTGCCTTAACTTCCGTACGCTTGCCCTCGGCGCGTATGACGTGCCACACGCCGCCCTGGCCATCGCCCTTCACATCTCCGCGCTGCGAATCCGCGGCAAAGTAGTAGAGCGGCTTGCCGTTCAGGGCCCACTGCAGTGTATTGTCGTCGCGCCTCACGACGTCGATGTTCGCGGGATTGCGCGCGCCTTCTTTCACCAGGTACGGAGGCCATGCGGTGGTGCAGCCGCCACCTCGCCCTTGCTGGGCGATTTTTTTTGTTCAGCGACAGCGCGGTTACAAGTCATCTGTCGGCGAACCTTATTGTCTCCCGATTTTTATATGCTGCCGCGTGAAGGCAGCGAAAATACTACTACCCATCTTCGGCGAAGGGGCCGTCAAGGAACTCATCGCGCTCGCGCGACGGCAGACGGCCAACCCGCTTCAATGTCGGGATCTGTGTCGCAATATGCCAGTAGCTCGCGCCAACAGCAGTCAAGCGTGGCATCCGTCTGATCTACAGCTCTCCTCCATTATGCAACTGTGAGCGTTGGTCGGCGCCACTATGGCATCGACCTAATCTGGGCATAAGCCGCGCCTATTATTGTGCGTCCCGTTTTGTGCGGTGGCAGTTCATTCGCGGGAGCTCAAAAGACGAAAACCCCGCCGAAACGGGATTTTCTGTGGTTAGTTGCAATTAGATCACTGAACGCGCTTTCTGCGACGCGCCACCCATCCCATCAAGCCGAGCCCTGCCAGCATCATCACATAAGTTTGCGGCTCCGGTACGGCCCCAATCGCCAGCGGCTCCGCAAAGAGAAAGTCATCCATCATCACGATGTCGCCATCGGCATTGCCCAGGACGCCGTTCGATACGAGGGTGTTCGCACCTGAAGTGATCCTGACGCGCGCGATCAACTCTCCGGCGTTCGCGACTCCGCCAAGGAAGCTCAGGCCCTGATTGCCGCCGATGAGTGCGGTTCTCGAAAAGATGAGATTGTCCTGCAGGTCAAAGAAATCGAGCCGTGTTGTCTCCGCGGCCTCAACGTCGACAAAGACCAGCCCGAAAGCACTGGTCGTGCTCGGTGTCAACGTTCCCGGCAAAAAGAACTGTACGTCCGTGATAGTGCTGTTGACGGCGCTGAAGAGCTTCTGTGCGCTGAACGCCTGAAAATCATTCGGGAATCCGAACAAAATGGGAGTGCTTCCGCCTGCGTTGGCGCTCACCAGGAAGCCCGTGCCCGGCGTGCTGAAGACCGCTCCTCGGGGAGAATTTACATTGAAGAAATTGGCCGGCATCGCATTCGGGTCCGAGAATGCATTTGGGACGCCGTCCCAGTTGATCTCACGCCGCAAGCCGCCAAACGAGCCGTTCGCGCCGGCAACCGTTCCACCTCCCACTGACGCTCGAAACGCATCACGGGTGGGTGTGATCGCGGCAGGATTTTCGCCAGCCGCCTCAAAGACTGTGAAGTTTGCAAAGGCTGCGGGGCTGAGAAGCAAGCTCATTGCAGTACCAATAACGATGAATAAACGTTTGTTGTGCATCATGATCTCCAGAAAAAGTTGTTTAGGTCTTTGCTCTTTGTTGCGGACGAGCGTCGCGCACCACTGTAAAAAAGCTAACGCTACAGTTGAATGCAAACACCAGTCAGTAGAGCGAAATGTGTAATTACGGCTCGCAAAAGCCGCCGGCCCAGTCGGTAAACGCTACAACCAATACCTGCATCATGTAGATCGACGGCATCACCAATACAAGATTCACTATTAAATACGCGTCCTAATATTCGCCGTAGGAATCGTACAATCGATCCGATCGACTTGCGGCAGCGGACGTAGGCTTCACTTGAATTTCCGAAGCTTGAACTGCATGCCATACGCCGCCTTGACCATCGCCCTTCATGTCCCCACGCTGCGTGTCGGCAGCGAAGTAGTAGAGCGGTTTGCCCTTTACGGCCCACTGCAGCGTGTTGTCATTGCGGCGTACTACGCCAATATTTGCCGGGTTGCGATCGCCTTCATTGACCAGGTATGGAGGCCACGCCAAGGCACAACCGCTGTTGCAGTTACTTTTGTTTTCCGCGTCGTTGTCAAAGGTGTAAAGCGTGCGGCCGGAAGCGTCCGCGAGGATGCCGTTTACATCTGCAACCGACTGGGCGACCGCGATATTAGTCGCAAAAGCAATCGCAACGATTGCAAGTAGCAGCTTATTCATCAATCATCTCCTATATATGCATAAGGCGCGCGTCATTGCGCAACCTAGGACGATATACGGAGGGATGCACCGGATTGGAGACACCCCGGCGCAAATTTTTTTCGGCGAGCCTGCTACCAGAGCTTGACGCAGTTGCCGGTGAGCACGTAAGCCGCGGGCTTGGCGCCTGCGCCGGCTGGCGCATCCTCAATCGAAACCGCGAGGCGGGAGACTTTCGACAATAATTTTTCGGAGGTGTCCGTCATTCTGAACGTGCTCTTGCCTTCAGCCGGAACTACGCCGAGGGGAAAAGGGTCGCCGTCAGGCGGCAATGCCCAAAGCTGCAGCACCTTGCCAGTCGGCAACTCGACCTTGCGCAACATTTTGATCGACATGATGCTGCCGTGACGCGTGGAGCTCGCGAGCACCACCGGTTTATTGGCCTCGTCAGTCAGCAAACCGACGTAGCTTGCGGGCAAAGTGCCGCGCTCCTGCACGATGTCATCGATGCGGCATGATCGCGGTTGGATACAACCTGATCAGCCCGAGTGTCGCGACGACGCCGAAGGCAACGCCGAGCACCGGCTTGAGCCACGCAAGCCATGTCGATGCGAAAGACGGCGAAGCGTGAGCCGCCGATCTTGCGCTCGATCGCTTTCCAGGTGGCGGCAGACGGCTCTTCGGGCGGTATCGAACGCGCGAGCGGCGTCAGGCGCTGTTCCCACGCGTGAACCGCCTCGCGAGCCGCCGGCAATGCGCGCTGAATCGCATTGAACCGCGACCGCACGCGCGCGCTCATCGTGCCGAACACGTACTCGGCGGCGAGCCGGTCAAGCAGCTTCGGCGCGGTCGTAATTCACTCGGACGTTGCTCCCAGGCAGCGCTTAAGTTTATCGAGCCCGCGCCGCAGCCATACTTTTACGCTGCCGATCGGCGAGCCAACGTGCGCGGCAACTTCGGAATGGCTGAACCCGTGGTAATAGACCAATGCCAGGCACTGCCGCTGTGAGCCGTCGATCGAGTCAAGGCAATCGCGAATCGCGAGTGCATCCGCCGCCTGCTCGAGCAATCCCAATGGTCCGGGCTGTGTGTCTTCAATTGCGGAGGCGTCAGCGTCTTCCTCCTCATCGAGCGACTCCGCGACATGCCGCGCGCCGCTGCGCAACTCGTCGAGCGCGCGATTACGCACAATAGCCGTCAGCCAAGTCATCGGCTGGCTCAACGCGGCCTGATAGCCCGCGGCCCGATTCCATGCATTCACGAACGCATCCTGCAGCACCTCCTCCGCACGATCCCTCTGCCTGACTATACGTAGCGCGACGCCAAACAGAGACGGCGCCGTCGCGTCGTACAAGCGGCGGAACGCGGTGCGGTCGCCGAGCGCGACGCGGGCGAGCAGTTGCTTTAAATCAGCAGATGCGAGTCGTAATTGAGGACATGACAGGGGTCGGTTGTTGCGAGGACCCGGATGATATGACAAATCGTATCGCGTTCCGCCATGCCCAATGCGGAGCTATGAAAATCTTTTTGAACCGACTGTCTCCATAGGCTTGGGCGCTACGTATATGGAGTTTGGGTCAAGTCAAGGATTCAGCCAACTGAGGAGCAAGCAGATTACCGCAATCAGCGAACCAATGCACACTATGGCCACAAGGCCACTGCGATCCGCGCGCCAAGACATCGAAGCCCTGGTCCTGCTGCTGGCCGTCATCGCCGGCTGCGCGAGCATGCAGTCCGCGCAGCCGCTGGTCGCAGGTGCCGGACAAGCTCAAGGCCGGCGCCGACGAAACACTCGCGATGATCGTGCCGGCGCGCGGCGTGCAGATCTACGAATGCCGGGCGAAGAAAGACGCGAGCGGCGAATACGAATGGGCGTTCGTCGCGCCCGAGGCCGAACTCTTCGACGCGTCGGAAGCCGGATCGGCAAACACTATGCCGGTCCGACTTGGGAGTCGAACGATGGCAGCAAGATCGTCGGGCGCCGTCAAGGAGAATGCCGCCGCGCCGGAAGCCGGACGCAATTGCCTGGCTGCTGCTCGCGGCGAAATCCGGTCGGTCCCGCAGGCGCGTTCAGCAAGTTCACGAGCGTGCAACGCGTGAATACCGTCGGCGGCGTTGCGCCCAAAACCGGTTGCTCCCAAGCCGCAACTGGAACACCGGCGCGCATCAATTACACCGCGGATTATTACTTCTCTCGCGCGGAAGTGAGGTCGCCCATCCACCCAGATTGAGGAGCCCTCGCACATGTAGATAATCAACACAGACCTGACCCACATTTTTTCCGCACCGGCTACCCGATGGCGAATCTCCGGTTGGCCACGGAAATTATCCGACACCCAATATGTTTACGACGATTCGATTAATCAGAAAGGGAATACTTATGCGTCAATACTCACTGCCCCGTCGTTCGCGCGGGATACTTGCTGCTGCTCTGTTAGGCTCCGCCCTGCTGTCACTGCCGTCGTTGGAAGCTCAGGCCGCGCCCGTCGCGGATGCGGTGAACGACTTTATCCCGACATTTACCGGTGTCCACAACGGCGATCTCGACGTGCTGTCCCTGTCAGCCGTGTTTGATGGTGCGTTTCACCTGACCGCGGTCATGAACGGAAAAATCGGTACCACGGACCCGACATATTCACGTTTGGAATTGATCGCGGCGCCGGTACAGCAGGTTTCGCGGCAATCGGGGAAACCGGCGTAACCTTTGACTCGGTCTTGACCGTCACGGGCGCCGGCGTTACGGGCGGGCGTTTAGGTGCCACGGCGTTTGCGCTGCCGGCCGGCGCTGCGCATATCTATGGCGATACATTGACACTGGATTTGGCAGCGTCGTTTTTGCCGTCCACCGGATTTCAGCCGGAAAACTACCGCATCAGCTTCTGGACGCGAGACGCGTCCCAAGCCGGCACTGCGGGACTTGCGGACTTCGCGCCTGACAATTCTACGATCCAGGTCGGCGCCGTCCCCGAACCCGAAACCTACGCGATGCTGCTTGCCGGTCTTGGCCTGATGGGATTTGTGGCACGTCGCAGGCAACGAAACGCCGCTTGATCCGGCTCAGAAGGACTCACAGAGATCCCGCTTTGGTGGGGTTTCTGTTTGGCGTTTCACTTGAGTTATTCAGTTCGCGCGAACAAACTTGTCTACGCTTTTTCCCGTCACTCGTCACCCTCACCTCGTCACCCTGATCTCGTCACTTCAGTTAGGCCCTAAATAATCCCGCTTCCCAACCGCCACGCCGTTGTGCCGCAGGATGTTGTAAGCCGTAGTGCAGTGAAAACAAAAGTTCGGGATCGATCGCTGCATCAGGAACTGGTATCCGCTGTAGTCCACTGAAACATCGCGGCGCGTGAGCGTGATGACTTTGTCTTCCGTGCCGTCGATCTGCGCCGGCTTGAGCGTGTTCATGAACTCCACCGTCTTCTCGACACGCGCAATCAGCTCAGCCAGGCTCTTTTCGTTCTCCTCGACCTTCGGCGGCTCCTGGCCGGCGAGGCGCACGACGTTGCGCGCATGGTTGGTCGCTTCCTGGACCTGCTTGGCAAAGGTGAACATGTCCGGAAACAGCCGGTAGTTGAGCAAGCTGCCCTCATCGAGCTTGCGTTCCGAGTAGTGAGCGGCGCCCTTTTTCAGGCAATTGGCGAGGCCGTTGAGCATTTTGATGTAGACGGGGACAGACGCTTGGAACATCGATAAAGCCATGGATATTTCTCCGAAATGGGATAAGAAAATTTGAACGCGGAATCATAACCCGTACCAGCGCATTGCCGGCGGGAATTCCATGCGCGTTTTAACGGCGAGGCTTCGCCGAATTGTGTACTATTCCCTACGATTGCGAATCGTCTCGAACAAGCGCACCACACACCGCTAATCGCACGTTACGGCAAGGAGGCCTCGATGCCTGCACGCTGCAATCCATTCGTCTATTTTCTGTTCGCGTTACTGGCGTCGGTGAGCTTCACCGCACACGGGCAGGAATATCCCGCACGCGCCGTCCGCATCGTCGTGCCGTTCCCGCCGGGCGGCGGCACGGATGTGTTCGCGCGGATCATGGGCCAGCGGCTGATCGAGGCATTGGGTCAGTCGGTGTTCGTGGACAATCGCGCAGGCGCCAGCAGTAACATCGGCACCGAGCTGGTCGCGAAGAGTCCGCCGGACGGTCTCACATTGCTATTCACGACTACCGCGGTCGCGATCAACGTGACGCTCTTTCCCAAGCAGGCGATCGACCCGCGCAAAGACCTGCTCCCTATCACCCAGCTCGGTTCCACCACGAGCGTGCTGTGCGTCCATCCGTCGGTGCCCGCGCGCACTCCTCAGGACGTCGTCGCGCTATCGAAGCGCACTCGCGGCGGACTTAACTTCGCTTCCAATAGTGCCGGCACATCCAGCCACCTCGCCGGCGTCATGTTCGCGCACATCTCGGGCGCGGCGATCACGCACATTCCCTACAAAGGTGCGGCGCCAGCGATGAATGCTTTGCTGAGCGGCGAAGTCGAAGTCGCGTTCCCCGGCGTGAACAGCGTCGCGCCCCTCTTGCGCGCGGGTAAGCTGCGCCCGCTTGCGGTGACTACCCTGCGCCGGTCATCGATCTTGCCCGACCTGCCGACGCTCGATTCGATCTACCCCGGGATCGACGTCGATCAGTGGTTCCTGTTTTTTGCACCGACCGGAACGCCCGCTGCTATCGTCGCGCGGTTGAACGCAGAAGTCGCCAAGGGCCTGCAGCACCCTGACGTAAAAGCATTTCTGGCGCGTGAAGGTATAGAAGCCGTCGGCAGCTCACCGGCGGAAGCGGCGGCTTTTTATGAGAAAGAGATCGTGAAGTTTGCCGGCATTATGAAGATTGCAGGGGTGAAGGCGGAGTGAGGCGCGCAAGTTTGCGGCGCCGCTCCATGCGGTCCCAGGGTGCATTCCGCAGCGGGCCGATCGCTCCAAACCGAACGAAAGGAAACACCCATGTCTAAACCCGTCGTCTGGGTGCTGGGCACCGGCGGCACGATCGCGTCGAAGTACGATGCGAAGCTCGGCGGCCACGTCGCCGCGGCGAGCGCCGAAGAGATGATCGCCGCAATTCCAGCGCTGACCGAGCACGCGGAGATCCGCGCGGTCGAGCACTCGCGGATCAACAGCGCCGGCATCGATACGGCAACGGTATTCGGCCTGCGCGACCGGCTCGTGAAGGTGCTTGCCGACCCCGACGTCGCGGGCGCGGTCATCACGCACGGCACCGCGACGCTCGAGGAAACGGCCTATATGATGGATCTCCTCGTCGATTCGCCGAAGCCGGTCGTGGTGACCGGCGCGCAGCGGAATTTCGACGTGAAAGATGCCGACGGCCCGCGCAACATCCTCAATGCCGTCAAGGTCGCGGCAGATCCGGCATCGGCAGGCCGCGGAGTGATGGTCGCGGTCGGCGGCGAGATCCATGCAGCGCGTGACGTGATCAAGTCTCATACCTACCGCCTTAACGCATTCTCGTCGCGCGACAGCGGCAAGATCGGCGAAGTCAACGAAGACTGCGTTATTTATTTCACCCGCCCCGAGCGGCGACTGCATTTTGCGGTCGACCATGTGAAGGATAACGTCCAGTACGTCGTAATGACGCAGGGCTCGAACGATCTGCTGCTGCGCGCGTGCATCGCGGGCAAGGCGGACGGCATTGTCGTCGATGGTGTCGGCGGCGGCAATATGAATGTCCCGTTCTACAAAGCGATCTGCGACGCGCTGGATGCGGGCATCCCCGTCGTCATCACGTCGCGCCATCTCGGCGGCCAGCCGCACATCTCGAAAGGCTACCTCGGCTCGCTGAAAAGCGTGATGGAGCACGGCGCGATTTCCGGCAGCTACCTGACCGGCATCAAGGCCCGCATCCTACTGATGGTTGCACTCGCCAAAACCCAAAACCGGAAGGAGCTTGCGGAGATATTCGCGCGAGCGTGATCTAGCATGACTTTGATTCCGCCCGCGCCCGGACGGTCGATGCGCGTGCCGGAGACATTCGATCGGCTGCTTGCCGATGCGGATAAGGAACTGGGTTGCGCTTCGGAGGTTTGTTTGATTTAGTTGTTGATGCTCTCGCAGGACATCCAAGACTAACTATTTCCCCGCAGAAAGTAGTCCCCTAAACATCCAAGGGCGGCGCTCCTGAAGGTATTGTGTTGCTCGAACAACGGCTTGCGCTGGTCCGACCCGGATGAAAGCTCGATGAAAAAATACCATCCCGACTGGAACGACAAGCAGCCGCGGTTCTAAGGCCTGTCGGCTTTTGGCCCCTTGATGAGGAAGGGGCGAATGTTGCTTTAGCGCTGCCGCGTCCGTATGACGGTTCCGGCCGTCGCCGATCAGGCGACGAACTTGCAGACCGAGGCGACCGTGCGCGTATCCATGTTGCGGCCGCGGTTCAGGTGATCGTCGATCTCGGCCGCGCAGCCGAGCATGCGCGGGTACAGGAAGATCGTGAAGGCGGCTGTCTCCAGGTCGCGTTCGCCGATCTTGCCGGCGTGCAGCGGCTTCCACAGCATCTTGAGCAGCAACGCGGCGATGACCGCATCGATGTTGACGCAGTAGACGTTGCGCGAAACGCCGGCATCGAACAGCTCTTGCACCAGTGCCCGGTAGAACGCGTGGAACACGTTGGTCTCGCCGCGCTCCTCGAACAGGCGGGCGATGAATACCTCGCGCGGATCGTGGTTGACCGACTTGTCCTTGAACACCGGGTGGTTCACCCCGGGCAGCTTGGCGATGTCGAGGCTGCCGACGGTCTGTTTCTGCGTCTTGTACTGCGCGTACTGCGCGACGGCTTTCGCGGCGAGCGCCTTGAGGTCGATGCCGTGGTCCCGGTTGCTCGGGTCGGTGAGGCCGCTGTCCTTGAACTGGTCGTTGAGATAGGCGATGCCTTCATAGCCGTTGCCGCCGTGCGCGTAGCCGGTGTGGGTGAGGAAGCCGACCAGCGCCTTGTTCAATTGCACGCGCTCAGGCTGCTCGGGGCCGTCGGCCGAGACCGCGCCCTTCGCGCCCTGCGCCGAGATCGCACCGGGGCCATTCGTGAGCAGCAGGCCCACCAGCGTCTGGAACGCGAACAGGTCGTCTTCGCTCGGCGTGTGCCCGAGCAGCGCGGCGAAAGCGATCTCGCCCAGGCTCAGGCTCTCGAGCATCTGCTGCTGCGCGATGCCGCAGAAGCGCCCGGCCTCGTGTTGCTTCGCATCGGCCGAAGCGCCGATCAGCGTGCCGAACAGCTGTAGCCACCAGGGGAAACTTTCGGCCGTCAGGCGCGAGATGCGTTTACGCGAGAGCGGTCCCCAGGCCAGCGTGGCAGCGATTGCGGCCAGCGCGGCTGCTTCGGTCGGATGGCCCGACAGGCTCTTTAGCCAGCGTAGGAATACGGACCGGCCGCCGCGTGCCGCGACACCCTCGATCAGTGCATGCGCGCGCGCATCGCGCGAGTCGGAGGTAAGACCGGGCTGCCCCGTGGCATCGACCTTCGCGATATCGAAGCTCTCGCTCAGGCTGGCGCCGAACTCGGTGCCGAGCCCCGCGGCATGGAAGCGCTCGATCATGAACTTGAGGGCTTCGCGCGCAGCCAGCTGGCGCTTGGGCCCGACGATAGCGGCCGCTGCGGCCAGCACGGCATTCGGTGCGTTGCCGGCTTCGCGGCTGGCTTGCGCTGCCGCCAGCTCGGGCCGGCCGTGCAGGTTGATGTAAGACGCCACCGCGGGCGCGATCAGCTTGCGGTCGTTCTCGCCGCCGGCGTCGTGCACCAGCGCCAGCGCCACGTTCGACTCCAGCGGCAAGGTGGCCGCATTGAGCATGGTGGTGCCGTGCAGGCTGCTGACCTGCGTCTTCGCGTCCATCTGCGACGCGCCCGACGCATCCTTCATGGCCTGGCGCGGAACGAGGCCGCCGATCTGCTTGTTGAGCAGCGCCACCTGTTCGTTGTACGGTGAAAGCGCTTCCACCACGGGCAGCTTCAGTTCAGCCGACAGCGCGAGTCCTTCGTCCGAGCCGAACCAGGGCTTGAGCGCCAGATTGCCCTCGGGTGCGAAGTCGGGCATGGTCGCGTTCGCGCGCATCACCGCGGTGAGCGCAGCCGGAATGTGCGCAATGTTGGTCACCAGCGCACCCTTGGCGGAAAACGCCGGCTTCTCGGGCGTGAAGATCGCGTCGACGCCGAACTTGTCCATGAACCAGCGTTCCTTGGCGAGCGCGTCGTCCGAGCCGCCCGCCATCGCGCCGGCATGACCCACGGCGCGCGTCAGCTTGCTCTTCCAGCGGCCGACCACGCAGGCGACCACCGGTTTCGTGAAATGGGCGTCGAGCTCGTAGTAACCGCCCGGTTCGCAATAGAGCACCGCTGCCTTGCTGCGCGCGTCGTTGGCCAGCGCGAAGGCGAACTCGGGCGCCGCATAGTGAATGTAGACGTCCTTGCCGCTGGAGATCACCGTGGTGGTGCCCCAGCCGGCCATGCGCAGGTACTGCGCGATGGTGCTCGAGAACCCGCCCGAATTGGAGAAGATGGCAATCGAGCCCCGCAGCAGCGAATCGCCGGGCTTATCGCCGCCCAGCGCGCCGCCGATGCGCACCTGGTTCCAGGAGTCGGCCACGCCCAGGCCGTTCGCGCCGAAGATGTCGATGCCGTTCTGCTGGCCCATTGCGCGGATCTCGCGTGCGTCGTGCACCGCGATCTTCTCGGTGATGATGAAGATCTTGCGCAGGTCCGGATTGACGCGGATCAGTTCGGCCACGCCGTCGCGTGCCGCCGAGGGCGGCAGGTAGACCACGCCGCAGTTGAAGCGGTGGCCCGCAGCCAGGCCGTCGCGCACGTTGTTGAAAACGGGGATGTTGCCGATCGGCGTTTCCAGCACGGCGCCGCCCTTGCCCGGCGCGGTGCCGAACACGACGTTACCGCCGGAGTAGGCGTGGCTGACCGGCGTCACGTCGCTCGACTCGCCGCCCAGGATGTTGAGGACGCAGACGCGGTCCTCGCGCGATGCGACTTGCGTCAGCGAGCTGATACCGACGTAGTACTTGAAATCGCCGACGCCTTTCTTCTGCCAATCGCTTTGCAACATGGTGATGTCTCCGTGATCAGTTGGCAGAGGCGGCGGCCGGGGCCTCGATACCCAGCCGTGCCGCGACCTTTTCGCGTCCGCCGGCCTTCATCCACGTGTTGACCTTCTTCGCGAACTGGATCACCTCGCTCATGTCCGAGTCGAAGCCGAACAGCCGGTACGGCAGCCCCAGCGCATCGCAGGTGTCGCGCAGCGCGCCCATGCCGCGCACCAGGTTCGGCCCGCCGCGGCCAATCACCACGTAGAGCGGCGTTGGCCCGTGCGCGCTGAAGTGCTCGCGCAGCGCGTCGGCCATCGCGCGCAGCGTCTCGTAGATGTCGGTGTTGTTGCTCTTGCCGCCGATGATGAAGAGCACGTTGGCTTGCTTGAGCCAGTGCTTGAAGCAGATGCGCGCCACCTCCTTCATCTTCTCGTAGGGCGGGTTGCCGCCGAAGTCGGAGCTGATGATCGCGTCGTCACCCAGCATCTCGGTCACCAGCGAGTTGGCGCCGCCGCCGAAGGTGGGCGCCAGCATCGTACCCTTGTCGTTGATGACGTAGACATCGCTCTGTCCCTGGTGCGTGCGCAGCTGGTTGATCTCCTGCTCGAAGTCGGAGTAGTCGGCCGCGAACAGGTGAACCGGCAGATTCAGCCGCAGCCAGCGCGGGTCGTCGCGATCGAAGCCGCACTTGAAATCGCAGGCCACCGGCGTCAAGCGGCCTTTGGCGTCCGCGCGCATGCGAATCGGGTTGAGCTCCAGCGTGGTCATGCCGAAGTTGTGGAACAGCTCCCACAGCTTGGGCAATTGCTGGACGAGCGGCGAGATGATCTCCTTCGGCGCGCCGATTTCGGTCAATGCGTTGGCCACGACGAAGGCCTTCAGGCCCGTGAGCGGGTCGAACGGGACCATCGCCACGTGCTTTTTGTCGATCTCCTCGATATCCATGCCGCCCATGTGCGTGAGCGTCATCGTCGGCGCGCGAAAATGCGTGGAGTCGCTGATCGAGAAGTACACCTCATGCTTGGCGGGCACGCCGGCCTCGAACGTGACGCCGTTGGCCTTGGCCCTGGCATGGCCGACCTGATGCTGCGCGAAGTAGAGGCGTTCCTTCTCGGCCAGCGCTGTCTGCAGGTCGCTCGCACGGCCGAGCAGGCCCGCCTTGCCCTTCTTGCCGATGCCGCCCTTGAACACCGGCTTGATGAAGACCAGGCCGTACTTGTCGATCATGGCCTTGATCTCTTCTTCGCCGGCTGCCGGGCCGAGGACTTCGGTGGCCGGAAAGCCCGCGAACTCGAGCAGCTGCGCGCCGTACAGCATTCCTGTGATCTGCATGATCGGTAGTCTCCTGCCGAGGTAGTCAGCACGGCAGAGAGGCCGCGCTTTGCGGCAATGCTAGCGAACAGGAAATTCAATTCGCCTTTTCACCGTCTGGAACTATATCGCCGGCCCTACAAGCGGTCAATTGCGCGGCGTTCAGTGAAAAATTTCGCTCTTTCGATGATTAGTTGAACCCTTTCTCCAATTCCAGGGCTCAGGCCCGAGAGCTTTTTTACCAACTGCCAGGCGAATAGTGTTGTTATTGAAGCGGAAACATAAATGGAACTCAAATCCCATTTATTAAATTCCGACGGTGATCTACACCGTCGGCGGATAGCGCATTGCAGCTATGCGCTAACTGCGGTCTCTTGCGACGATCAGTGGATCTACCGATGCGCATAGTCACACGAGCGTAGCGAATAGAGGCGGCGGCGCCGTTGGTTACGGATCTTTGCTCACATTCGCCGTGCACAGCTAATCTCGACACCCTTACCGCGCGGCGCTGATCGTCGTGCACGCTGAAAACGCGCAGCAGTGCCTACTCCGCCTGTATGTGGGCGGTCTGGACGAGCTTCGAGAATTTCGCGAGTTCGCTCTTGATTAATGCGGAGAATTCGGCGGGTGTGCTGCTCATCGGGTCCAGGCCCTGGCTCGACATGCGCTCGCGAAAGTCGGCTGTGCCGACGATTTTGACGACCGCGCCATTCAGGCGGTTGACAATATCGGCGGACGTGCCGGCCGGAGCGAGCAGCCCGAACCACGATCCCAGCTCGAATCCCTTGACTCCCGATTCATCAATGGTCGGCACGGCCGGCAGCAGCGGCGAGCGCTTCTTCATGGAGACCGCCAGCGCTTTCAGCCGGCCCGCATTCACGTGGGGCACCGCGTTATTCGTGGCGGTGAACATCATGTCGATCTGACCGCCGACGAGATCGCTGATCGACTGGCCGACGCCCTTGTAAGGCACGTGGACTATGTCGATCCTGGTCATCGATTTCAGCAGCTCGCCGGCGAGGTGCGGCGGCGCGCCCACACCCGACGACGCGTAATTGAGCTGGCCCGGGTGTGATTTTGCCAGGGCAATGAGTTCCCTGATCGAATTTGCCGGCACGGACGGATGCGCGGCGAGCACGTACGAGCTGGTGACCGTCATGCTGATCGGCGCGAAATCCTTCGCGACGTCGTACTGCAGGTTCTTGGAGAGCGCCGGCGAGATAGTCAGCGCACTGGCGCCGTTCAGCAGCGTATAGCCGTCCGGCGGAGAAGTTGCGACATACTGCGAACCGATGTTGCCCGCGGCGCCGGCGCGGTTTTCGACGATGACCGGCTGCCCCAGGGCTTCCGACAGGCGCTGGCCGACGGTGCGCGCCGACAGATCGTTAGGACCGCCGGGCGGATACGCGACGACGATCTTGATGGGTTTCGCGGGCCAGGTTTGTGCATGCGCAGTGCCGCCCGCACCAATGGCAAGCGTAAAGCCGAGCATGCAGGTCAGCTGCAGGTGGATTTTCATAGGCGGGTTCAGATTATACTTAAACCGAATTCCTTTCCGAGAGCAACCGCCGTGCCATCCTTGCATTTCGAAGTTCGCTATCCCGATGCGCCATTAGGCGCGGAAATTATCGGTCTCGATTTATCGCACGACATCGATGCGGCGACATTCCGCGAAATCGAAAAGGTTTTCCATGAGCGTTCGGTGATCTGGTTTCGCGACCAGAAGCTCACACCCGAGCAGCATGTGCGGTTCAGCCGGCATTTCGGCGAAGTCGAAGTACCGACCAACCGCCAGTATTCGCTGGCGTCCTGTCCCGAGATCTACGTCGTGTCCAATATCGTCGAGAACGGACGCAACATCGGCAATGCCGACGCCGGACGCGTCTGGCACACGGACTCTTCCTATATGCAGGTGCCCAGCCGCGGGTCTTTGCTCTACGCGATCGAGGTGCCGCATGGCGACAACGGCCAGCCGCTGGGCGACACCTGCTTCGCCAGCATGACCGCGGCCTACGATGACTTGCCGGATGAAGTGAAAAAGCGCGCGGAAGGTTTGCGCGGCGTGCATAACTACACGCAGCAGTACGAGCGCAGGCTCGCGAAAATCAAAGCGCAGGGCGGCATACGCGAAGAGCTGACCGGCGATCTGAAAGCGAAAGTCCCCGACGTCGTGCATCCCGTGATACGCACGCATCCGGTCACCGGCAGGAAATGCGTTTATGTGAGCGTCTCATTCGTGATCAAGGTGCTCGGTATCGACGAAGAAGAAGGACTCAAGCTGCGCGACTACCTGATCGAGCACAGCACTCAGCCGCGCTACGTTTACCGTCACCAGTGGCGCGCCGGCGACTTCCTGATGTGGGACAACTGCGCCACCCAGCATCTCGCAATCAATGACTATGCGCTGCCGCAGCGGCGGCTGATGTATCGGACGACTGTGAAAGGCACTGCAGTTCCTGAAGGCAGGTAATTACGTCTACTGTCCCGGCGGTCGATTTCCGGCGACTACCTGAGCGGCATCAAGGCTCGCATTCTGTTGATGGTCGCGCTTGCCCACACCCAGGACCGAAAGGAACTCATGGAAATATTTGCGCGAGCCTGATAGGTCGCGAACCCCTGTTAGACTGAACTGATGAGGACTCGGCAGTACGGTCCCTTAATTAGGGAGCTATGAGGCAATGGCAAAAACCCGCAGCGCCCAGGATCGCGAGCTGGATGCGATGAAAGCAATTATTCAGGCCCTCGACGGCTTGGAAGGCGAGTCGATTCAGCGCGTAATGGACTACGTACTTAGTCGCCTTAGTATTACCGCCCCGACACGTCCAAAGGGATTCAGTCCCCCCGACCTTGCATCCTCAATGCCCTCTGAACCAGTGCACCCAGTAGCAGCGCAAAGCATACGTGATCTCAGGGAACAGAAGTTACCGGAGAAATCGAGCGAAATGGCTGCACTTGTCGCGTACTATCTGGCGGAAATCGCGGAAGGGGACGAGCGAAAAGATGTCATCAATACTGCCGACATCGTGAGGTACTTCAAACAGGCGGGATTTAAACTTTCTCAAGCGCCTGCCCAGACGCTTCCAAAAGCAGCGTCAGCAGGCTACTTGGATGGTGTCGGGAGCGGAATGTTTAAGCTAAACCCCGCTGGCTACAAACTCGTGGTACACGGACTACCTAGTACTACCAAAGTCACTACCAAAGTCGCGGCCCCTTCTCGCAAAAAGTCCAAGACTCGCCGCAAGTGACACCTAGGGGTTAGGTCTTGAAATATGGGTGCGGGGCAACTGCAAAAATTTAGCTTCATGCATGCACCAAGCAAGCTTTCAAACTTTCGCCAGCGGCCTTTCCCGCCGCTATAATCCGCGTCCCCAATCCCGGGGAAAACCGTTAACGGAGGTGTATCGTGAAACTGAAACCCAAACACCTCGACCAATTCTGGTTTCGAGGCCACGAGTAAGCGTAAGAAGGGGTTCCCGTCCGAAGCCCGCGTCAAGCGCGGCGATCGCGTAGTGAACGGGAACAAGGAATTGACCGAGAAGCTCGGCCGCAACGATCCATGCCCCTGCGGTTCCGGCCATCGGTTTCAAGCACTGTTGCATGTTGAGCGGCCAGTTCGACGGCTCCGATCGCGACTACTTCTTTCAGAGACTGAAGGAACTGCCTGACGATCGATTGCAATGAAACGCGGGGCGGTGTCATGCGCCGCGCCCGATTCATTGCACGCAGTCACGCGCTACCACCCTTGTGAAGTTTTAATTACCAGCTGCCTTGATCCAGTCCACCGCCTGCACGCGTGCAACCAGCACCGCCTTGCCCGATCCGTCCGGCTTAAAAACCGACGCTTCGCCTTCTTTTACCTCGAACCAGTCTTTGCCGAACGCGTCGAGGATGTTGGGCTTGTGCGTCACGATGAGCGTGTTTTTGCCTGCGGCCGGCACAACGCCGGCCAATTTCCTGAGAGCTTCCGCCCGGCGATCGTTTTCGATGGGCGTCACGACGAGACCGCCTTCGGTGATATCCAGTGTCGAACTCACTTCACCGCCGCTCATCAACTTGCCAGTCTCGACCGCCCGATTGAATTTGCTGGTGTAGACGTTACCGAACTGGATGCCAAGCTTCTTGAAGGCGGCGCCGACCTGCTTCGCAACATCAATGCCGCTGGTGCTGAGCACTCGCTGCTTCGCAACGTTGTCATGGGTGAGCGGATCGGTATCCGCCTGATCGCGATTCGTCGCGCCGTGACGAAACACAACAACATAACCGCCCTGCTTCATCGCCGAGGTCAGCGCTTTAAGGTCGGCGGTCTGCGCGCTCGCACACGCCGCGAAAGAGGACAAGAGAACCGCGCCGAACAATTGATACGATCTTTTCATCTGGTTTCTCCTTACTGAAGTTGCAACATAAGCGGTTTCATCTGCAAGCTTCGCTCTCACAATTCATGTCGTCAAGCAGTGTAAGATGCCCCCAAGGTCGGAACTATAAGATTCCCCGGAGGACCCATGAAAATCATAACGCGTGTTGTAACAGCGGCATGCACGCTCGCCGCCATCCTGCTCGGCTGCGCCGCGCTGCCGGCGATTGGCGCGAACTATCCCGAGCCCAAGCAGAGCAATTGGGTCGCGCGCGACTTTCGCTTTCATACCGGTGAGGTGCTGCCGGAACTGAAGCTTCACTTCCGCACGATAGGCGCGCCAACCGGAGAGCCGGTCCTCATTCTGCACGGCACCAGCGGATCGGGCGCCAACATGCTCACGAGAGATTTCGCCGACGAGTTGTTCGGACCAGGCCAGCCGCTCGATGCGAACCGCTACTACATCATCCTGCCCGACGCGCTCGGCACGGGACAATCCGGCCGGCCCTCCGACGGCATGCGCGCGAAGTTCCCGCGCTACAACTACGACGACATGGTGCTCGCACAGTATCGTCTCGTGACCGAAGGCCTGGGTGTAAAGCATTTGCGTCTCCTGATCGGCAACTCGATGGGCGGAATGCAGACGTGGGTCTGGGGTGTGCGCTACCCGGAGTTCATGGACGCGCTCGTGCCTATGGCCTGCCTGCCCGTCGCGATGTCGGGCCGCAACTGGATGCTGCGCCGGATGCTGACGCAGTCAATCCGCAATGACCCGGAATGGAATAACGGCAACTACTCTGCGCAGCCGCGGGCGATGCAGACGCACCTGCTCTATTTCGGCCTCGCCACCAACGGCGGCAATCAAGCGCTCACGAAGCAAGCGCCGAACGCCGCTAAGGGGGACGAGATCATTGCCAGGCGGCTCGCAGAACCCTTTCGTGGCGACGCCAACGACGTCCTGTACCAGTGGGAATCGTCATTCGATTACGATCCGTCTTCTGGCCTGGACCGCATTCAAGCCGTGGTCCTCGCGATCAATTCGGCGGACGACGAACGCAATCCAGCCGAGTTGGGCGTCATGGAACGCGAGATCAAGCGCATCAGGAACGCGCGTTACCTTCTGCTCCCAGCGAGCGTCGACACGCGCGGCCATAGCACCACCGGCATGGCCAAGCTCTACAAGAAAGATCTCGCAGAATTACTGCAGCAAGCACCGCGCCGGTAGGTTTCCGCGAAAACCCGACAGGAGGAGCACACAATAACGGGGTCAGGTCTTGCAACCACACAAACTATCGCGTCGAAGCGTCGAGCATTTCGCGTACGCGAAAAAAGGGGTGCTAAATCTGGCGGGGAGGATGAGCAAAGCGCTACATGGTACTACGCTCACTCTATCAGCTTGTCTGCCCGCATCAATACCATTTGCGGAATCGTGATGCCGAGCGTCTTGGCAGTCTTCGAGTTGATGACCATCTCGAATGTCATCGGTTGCTCGACCGGCAGATCCGCGGGCTTCGCGCCCTTGAGGATCTTGTCTACGTAGGTTGCGGCGAGGCGGAACATGTCGCTGAAGCTGGGGCCGTACGACATCAAGCCGCCGGCGTCGGCAAACTCCCGCGCGCCCGACACTGCCACCAGCCCGCGCTGAGCCGCCATCTCCATGATGCGCTGCCGGTGCGTAAACGTGAGCGGGTCCGCGAATACGATGATGGCATCGCCCTTGCTGCGCGCAAATGCGGCAACCGCTTCGTCGAGATCGCTCGCCTGGCGCACCTCGATCGGCTGCAAACTGACGCCAAGCATCGCCGCCACTTTTTCCGTCTCAGTCAAAGCCAGTTGTCCGGCCGGCGCATTGCCGTTCCAGAGAAATCCAACGCGGGTAACCCGTGGGACGGCTTCCTTGAGTAGTTGCAAATGCTTGGCAGCCAGGTCGGAAGCTGCCGAACTCAAGCCTGTCACGTTCCCGCCAGGCCGCGCGAGGCTGGCGACGAGCTTGGTGCGAACCGGGTCGCCGGGATCCACCATTACGATCGGCACCGAGGCAGTTGCATTACCCGCAGCTACCGCTGCCGCCTCACCCCCCGTTACGATGACATCGACCTTGAGTTGTACCAGTTCCGTCGCCAGCATCCGCAGTCGATCCATGTTGCCCTCACCCCAGCGCGCTTCCAGCACCAGGTTGCGCCCTTCGACGTAGCCAAGCGCCTGGAGGCCCTGCCGGAGCGGTTCGAAACGAATCGGGGCGAGGGACGCCGAACCCGGGTGCAGGTAACCGATGCGCCAGACTTTGCCCTGCTGCTGGGCGAACGAAGCGAACGGAGCCGCAAGCGCGCTTGCGCCAAGTGCGACAACCAGTTTGCGGCGATTGTTCATTTGCCCTCCTGATCGGCCGGCAAGTATGCGCGCTTATTCTAAGAGCGGGTCGACGGGTTTCCTATCGGCCGAGAGGTGTAGGGCAGTATTCCTGTTCTTCGATTGTTGCTACCTGAAATTCGGTTGCAGTAAGGTTCGGGGCGGCGTTATGCGCCGCCCCTTTACTACTTAGCGCCTGCTAATATGCAGCCCAATCGGGATCATAGAATTCCAGGAGGAGCCATGAGAATTTTGAAGCTTGCTCTGATCGCCGCATGCGCACTCACTGTGACCGGCACGACGCACGCCCAAACCTATCCAACGAAACCCGTCCGCCTCCTCGTGCCGTTTGCACCGGGCGGCGGAGCGGACATCACGGGCCGCGCCATCGCGCAAAAGCTCGCCGAGGGCCTTGGCCAGCAGGTAGTCGTCGACAATCGTGCGGGTGCCGCGAGCAATATCGGCACCGAGCTCGCTGCGCGCAGCGCACCCGACGGCTATACCCTGCTTTTGATCGGACCAAACCACACCACGAACGTCAGTCTCTTCGCGAAGCTCAACTACGATCCGATCAAGGACTTCGAGCCGATCTCACTCGTTACCTCGGCGCCATATGTTTTGCTCGTGCATCCCTCGCTGCCGGTGCGCAATGTGAAGGAGCTAATCGCCCTCGCCCGCGCCAAACCGGGACAGCTCAATTACGGCTCGTCCGGCAACGGCACCGCGGGCCACCTCGCGATGGAATTGGTCAAGACCCAGGCTAAGATCGACTTGCAGCACGTCCCCTACAAGGGCAGCCAGCCACTGCAGACCGATCTGATCGGCGGCCAGGTCGTGACGGGTTTCGGCGATGCGCTCTCGTCGACGCCACTGGTGCAGGCGGGCAGGTTGCGCGCACTCGCGGTAAGCAGCGCTAAGCGCGGGCACATGCTGCCCGACGTGCCCACGATGGCGGAAGCGGCATTGCCGGGATTCGATGTCACGGTGTGGCAGGGCATTCTCGCTCCCGCTGGAACGCCGCGCGAGATCGTGACGCGGCTGCACAGCGAGATCATCAGCACGCTGCAAAAGCCCGAAGTGCAAAGCCGCATGGCTGCCCTCGGCGTCGAGACTATCGGCAGTTCACCGCAGGAGTTTGCCGCATTCATCAAGCGCGACATCGCGAAATGGGCGGTCGTGATAAAAGCCTCCGGCGCGCGGATCGACTGATTATTGCAATCCGGGGAGCAGACGTGACACGAAATATCCGATTGACGCACATGGCGCGTACGTTGGCGCTGCTCGCTTGCGTGACCGCTGCTGCCGCAAGTGCTGCCGAGACCGCGTATCCCACGCGCCCGATCAGGCTGCTGGTCGTCCCGTCGACAATCGCGGAGCCCGCAGCAATCTCGGCGCGGAAATCGTCGCGCGCGCAGCCCGATGCTACACCGTGCTCGCGGCATTGCCGCCAGACTGCGATCCGGTCGTTATGGTCGAACATGGTTCAGGTCGGATCTGATGGATCCTGCATCCCGTCGCGATGCGTCATCGCTTTCACAGAAGCCCAGGTGCTGACGGGCACCGTTGCATCGACGATCCAGCTCATCCAGGCAGGACGGCTGCGGGCGCTCGCGACAACGAGCGCGAAACGCTCGAAGGTATTGCCCGAGCTGCCTACTGTGGCGGAGTCCGGATACCCTGGATTCGAAGCGGACGCGTGGTTTGCACTGCTGGTGCCGGCAGGCACGCCCATGAACATCGTCGAGCGGTTGCGCAATGAAACTTTGAAGGCGATGCAAAACCCCGACGTGCAGACCGCGCTCGCGCGCGCGGGACTTGATCCGGCTACCAGCACGCCGGCTGAACTTGCAACCCGTATCAAGCGCGAAACCGCGACCTACGCTTCGGTCATCAGGCAAGCCGGCATACGTGTGGAATAAACCGGTTGAATTCCCAGGAGGAGCTATGAAAGCACTGAAGCTTGCTTTCGCTGCATGCGCAGTCGCCTTGGTCGGCGCAACGCACGCCCAAACCTACCCCACAAAACCCGTCCGCATCCTCGTCACCTTCTCCGCCGGCAGTCAGGCCGACGTGCTCGCGCGCCTGGTCGGCGGAAAGATGTCTGAAAATTCCGGCCAGCAGGTCGTCGTGGACAATCGCCCGAGCGCGGGCGGCATCGTCGCCAGCGGCATCGTGCTGAACGCGATCGCCCGACGGCTACACGCTGATCATGCATTCGAACGCGTTCGCGGTCAGTGCGGCGCTGTATTCGAAGCTGCCGTACGATTCGCTCAAGGACTTCGCGGCGGTTAGCCAGGTGGCGAGCGTGCCGTATGTGCTTGTCGTTGCGCCCGGCCTTGGCGCGAAGTCGGTACGCGAGCTGATCGCGCTGGCGAAACAAAGCCCGGGCAAGTTTTCGTTCGGCTCGGCCGGCACCGGCAGCGGCACGCACATGGCGGGCGAGCAGTTCAAGTTCATGGCCGGGCTCGACGCAGTGCATATCCCCTACAAAGGCACGCCCGAGGCGCTCGTCGATACGATGGCGATGCGCATCCAATTCTGGCTCTCGCCGCTCGGGCCGGCGATATCATTGATCAAGGAAGGCCGGCTGCTCGCGCTGGGTGTCAGCACCGGACAGCGCACGCCGGTGCTGCCCGACGTGCCGACGATCGCGGAAGCCGGTCTCGCCGGTTACGAAGTCGACGCGTGGTTCGGCATTTTCGCGCCGGGCAGGACGCCGCGCGCGGTCGTCAATCAGATCAACGCCGCCATCGTGCGCATCGTCAACGTCCCCGAGCTCAAGGACCGCATGCGCGTGCAAGGCGTGGTGCTCAAGTCCTCAACGCCTGAAGAGTTCAGCAAGCTGATGGCGGACGACATCGCAACCTACAGCAAGATCGTCAAAGCGGCGGGGATCAAGGTCGATTGAGTCAACATGATGATTGAGGGTTGGGAACCCTGATCTATTGCGGACGTTCCGTTACGTTTTCAACGATTTAACAAGGTCAGTGAGGATTGGAGTCGAAATGCGACCCATAGCGTGAATTGCCCGCTGCGGCAGAGAATGCTGCCGTCATTAAAATAAACGGGGGCCCGGGGTTGAATCGCAAGTGCGGTGGAATAGTCTAAACGCGCTATTGACAAGACTTCTTAACACTAAATAAGATTTCAACCGTCGCCAGTTCTGCAGTCAGTAATCAGACAGTCGCGACGACCTCCACCCCCTTGAAGCACGTTGTTTCAAGCCCCATCGCAGTGGTTCCCCGCTCTCGCCGGGTAACCCCGAATTCCGAACTTACTTAGTCGTCGTTTCCGTCGCCGGCCAGCCATGCGGCAATGGTCCAGTCCAAAACCAAAGAGGGGTAAACATGTCGCACGTCAGCATTCGAACGGCTTTTGCATCCACGATCCTCACTGTCGCCGCAGCATTCGGCGTTGCCGACTCTGCAGAAGCCGCTGTGTATCGGACACGTTGGGATCCGCCCTATGGACAATGGTTCCCCGATCTGGGTTGGTCGGGCACCTCCGCCCTCTTTATTCCCGACGCCTGCCTGGTCAATTCCGGCACGGTGGCGTGTGCCGGCATGACCGCCGGATTCGCTCAAGCCGAACTTTTTTCGCTTTCGAATCCGTCTTCGACCGAGACGCTCGCGTTTAACCAAATCGTGAACTTATCTTCCGCCACATTCGCGAACGGTCAGTTAACAGCCGTGAACTCCGACTTCTTTTCACCAGTGCTCGCTACGCTCGGCGCCGCTGGCGGTGGCGCTTACTCGTTCTCGTTAAAGTTCACGGACCAGGGTGCATTTCTGTTTCACCTGCAGAACGGTAAAGAAACGAGTCCCCCCTGCGGCGCGCCCAGTTTCGGCATCAACACCCAGTCCTGCGGTTACTCCGATACGTTCGGGCAGATGAGCTTCTCGCTCGCCGTGCCCGAACCGGAGACCTACGCGATGCTGCTCGCTGGACTTGGCCTGCTGGGATTCGCGGCACGTCGCAGGAAACTGCAGGCGACTTGATCAGTCAGTCAAAGGTCCCGACAGCGGTTGTCAATCGATCACCTTGTCGGGACGGTGAGCGGCGCTATGCGGCGACGCGAAGTTTCTGCGCACGTTGCTGGAGCAGGCGCGTTAGCGGGCTCTCCGGTCTGTAATAGCTGCGCTCGGCGCACAACGCGCGCGCCAGTGCCATTTCGCCCGAGCGGATTGAGGCTTCCAACAACGTGAGGTCGATCAAATCGCGCTGCGCGTGGCTGCCTCCGAAACGGTGCGCAATTTCGCGCACGGCGCGCAAACGTCGCACGGTTTGCGAATAGTCGCCCCTGCCGAAGGCCCGTAAGGCGAGCGTGACCGTGTGCCCGACTTCGCGCGTAAACGTCGCGTTGTCGTCTCCACGCGCCATGGCGGCTTGCTGCGATTTGAGCACCGCGTCGACCAGATCGTCGCGACCGGCCCCAATGAACGCCATCACCGCATGCACGTCGTTGAACGCGTAGTTGGCGGCGGTTGCGACCGGGGTCCATAACTCGGCGACACTCTGCCAGCGGGATTCCACATCGATGCCGCGCAGATGCAGGCGCCATAGCATGGCGGATGCATCTATGAGCTCGAGAATGATCTTCGATCGAGTTCCGTGGATCGGCCCGTCGAACAATTCGAGCGCTTCGTCGATTTGGCCGAGCTCAAGGTGATAGAGCGCCAGATGCCACCACAGGTGAACCTGGAAGAAGCTGTCCTTCGACCACACATCGGGTGCCGCACGCATCCATGCAATTCCATCGTGCGTGCGGCATTGCATTTCCATTACGTGCGCGACCGCGTGCTGTGCCCAGCCGTCGCGCGGCTCGAGCTCGACCCCGCGCCGGCCTGCGCGCTCGGCGTTCGCGTAATCGCCCGTCTCCTCGAGACCGAACGCGTGCATGGCGAGCACGTTGTGATAACCCGGCACACTCTCGTCCCATGCGGGCATGACGCGCGCGATGCGGTCCCGCAACATGCGGGCGTTGCCGGTAAAAAAGTCCACGAGATGGCCGGCTTGCAGCGCGAGGATATCGCGCGGGTTCTCGATGGTTACATCCTCGAGCGCACGGCCCGCGTCGTGCCAGCGTCCTTCGGTCAATGCGTTGATTGCTGCGATGTGGGCGCGCTCGCGGTCATTGCCTGCGTAACGGCGCGCTGCGGCCAGGCACTCCCGCGCAACGGGCATCGCCTCGGGCTCCGTTCCGAGCAAATGCAGATATCCCTTGAAGATGTGCGCCATGGCGAAACCCGGCGCCTCGGCGATGGCGGCATCCACGCTTGCCACGGGGTCTTCGATGTAACAACGGAATTGATGAAGCGCGCGAGTGTAATGCTCGAGGCTGGCCGTATCGGCGCCGGTTAACGGCAGGTTTTGCAGGTCACGGATGTTCACTTTGTCTCCTGGTGGCATGTCGGCAGGTCCGAAAGGGTTATTCCAAAAATGTCACGCCACAGTTGGCATGACGCTTTCTTTCTGATTCAATTACCGGCGCAAGGTTATGCGTGTGCGAAGATGCACGCTAGAGGCGATTCGGCAAGGAACCTGACAAATCTGCCATGACAGTGCCCCCTCCGACCGTAGCAATACTTGCTTACCCGCAGACCTCGGCTTCCATCGTCTACGGCATGTACGATCTTTTCTCGTCGGTCGGCCGCGAGTGGGGATTGATAGTCGACGGCAACCCCGGACCTTCGATGTTCAAGCCTGTCGTCATAGCGGCGCGGTCCGGCGTTTTCGCAACGGCCAACGGATTGCGCGTCGAGCCACACACCACATTTGCAGATTTGCCGAATCCGGACATCGTGTGCGTGCCGGAGATCGCTCTTCCACCCGATGCACCGCTTGACGGCCAATTCGACAAGGAAATCGCCTGGCTTGTACGCTGCTACGAACAAGGCGCCACAATCGCTGCGGCGTGTTCCGGAGCGCTCCTTCTCGCAGAAGGCGGATTGCTCGACGGACAGGAAGCGACCACACACTGGGCATACTGCGACGCGCTAAGGCGCCGGTATCCGCAGGTCAAAGTGCGCGAGCAGCGGGCGCTCGTGATATCAGGCGAAGCCGAGCGGCTCGTCATGGCGGGTGGCGGGACGTCGTGGCTTGACCTCGCGCTCTACCTGATCGCGCGCTGGTGCGGTGTCGATACCGCAATGCAGGTTGCCCGCATCAGCCTCATCGATTGGCACGAGATTGGCCAGCAACCGTTCGCGCGCCTCGCGCGCTCGCGGCAGGTTGAAGACGCCGTGATAGCGCGCTGCCAGACCTGGATCGCCGATCACTATCAGGAAGCGGCGCCGGTCGCGGCAATGGCTAAACTGAGCGGGCTCGCCGAGCGCTCTTTCAAGCGACGCTTTCATGCGGCGACGGGCATGTCGCCGCTCGAGTACGTGCACACGCTCCGACTGGAAGAAGCGAAGCAAATGCTCGAAGCGGAGGACAAACCGATTCAACAAATCGCGAACGAAGTCGGGTATGAGGACGCCGCGTTCTTCAGCCGCCTGTTCAAGCGCAACGTAAATCTGACTCCGGCAAAATATCGCCGCCGCTTCGGTTCGATGCGTAAGGCGCTGCGTGGAGCGGCGTGAGCTCCAGTGCCTTGTTGAATGGCGACGTGAGATCCGTGGGTCAAATGTCAACCGATAACTACTGATGGCGCGCCGGTCGTAATTACATTCACTGCACCGACCTCAACCACACTGTCGCCCCGGCGCGCAGCAAACATGCCACCGATCATCACCGTTATGCTGGCATTGGCGACAACGCCACCCGCGTGCGGCTTCGTGCCAGCGACCAACGGGCACACATGCATATCGGACTGTGCACGCCAAGCCGGCTTCCCGCCGATGAAGACTGTCGCGCAACCCGGGCCCGGCGACAGCGGAGTGCCGTGGTTGGTCATGTCGCCGACTCTTGCAGCGGGCTGTCCCATGATGTTTAGTTGATATTCACCAGCGCGCCGCGCAGGGTGAGCGTCGCGCCCGCTTTCACGTCCAGCTTGCCGGCGGCCTCGATCGTGATGGACGCGGCCTTGATGGTAAGAGCACCGATGGCCTTGATCTCGATAGCCCCGCGACTGCTGTCGATTTTGACGAGGTTGCCCTTGTTATCCTCCAGGCGCACGCCGCTATCGTCGAGCACGACCTTCTTGCCGTCCTGCAGGGCAAGCTCCACCGCACCGGGCGTCCCATCGTCGAACAGCAGCCGGTGGCCTTTGCGCGACTTGATGAGGCGCTTGTTGCTTCTGCCATCGCTGTTGGTTTCGGGCGGCGGGTTCTGCGCGTTCCACAGCGATCCGATCACGAACGGAAAACGCAGATCGTCGCCTGCGAAGGCGACGAGCACCTCGTCGCCGGCTTCCGGGATGAAAACCACGCCGCGATCCTTGCCAGCCATCGGCACTGCCAGCCGCGCCCAATATTCCGCGCGCGGATTGTCGTGCCACGGGTAGCGGACCTTCACACGGCACTGGCCGTCCGGATCGTTGTTCTGCGTAACGATCGCGGTCATTACGCCTTTCGTGTACTGGAGCGCGCGCCCCGCCGCTTGCGCGGGTTTGGCGGAAACCAAGGCACGTCTCCCCACGCTCGTTCGCTTCTTTACTGCACGTTTCGATTGGGCCATTTTGCACCACCTATCGCGTTGCGTATGAATGCATTCCATGCCGATATCCAGGCGATTTTACGCGCTTGGAAAAAAGGCTTCGATGCCGGAGGAATTCACCAAACTCGTCGCCATCGACATTGCAACCTACAGCGAGATTGCGAAAGCGGCGGGAATCAAAGTGGACTGAATACGCGGCTTTTCGCACGCGGCCTAAGCGGCTCAGCGCACAGACGCGTAAATTTCCCCTCGGTATTCTGCGGTGGTCAGTGAGAGCTAACAGCCAGTCTCACAGCATTCAATCTAACCCCGGAGCTTCCGGGGAATGAATGCAGGTGCGCAAACTTTGGCGCATATCAGTGAATATCCGTCACACGCCATTTCCGCCCCATAACTAAAACAGGAATAAACCAAATGACTATCAACAAGAAATTGATGTTTGCCGCTGTCGCCGCTGCCTTGCTGCCGGGTGTTTCGATCGCGCAGGATGTGCGGACCGAGGGTTATCTGACTGATACCACGGGCAGGATCGTCATGAGCGGAACGAATCTGTGCTGGCGCCACCGTGACATGGACATGCCGTCCGCAACGGGGCCGTGCGAAATGAAAGCGCCTGTCGCGATAATTCCCGCAGCGGCGCCGATGGTCGTTGCCGCCGCCAAGCCCGCAGCGCCGGTCGCCAAAGTCGCGCAGAAGCCTGCGCCGCAAAAGATCAGCTTCTCCGGCGATGCGCTGTTCGCGTTCGACAAAGCGGTGTTGAAGCCGGAAGGCAAAGTCATGCTCGACGGCCTCGTGACGCAGCTCTCCGGCGCGACGTATGACAACATCCAGGCGACCGGCCACACGGATCGCTTCGGCAGCAATGCGTACAACCAGAAGCTCTCCGAGCGCCGCGCCAATCGCGGTGAAAGATTATTTGTCGAGCAAAGACGTGATGGCGAGCCGCATCGATGCGCAGGGCAAAGGCGAAACCCAGCCCGTGACCAAAGCGGGAGATTGCCAAGGCGCGAAAAGCGTCAAAGTGGTCGCCTGCCTGCAGCCTGACCGCCGCGTCGACATCGAAATGACGGGCGCCAAGACTGTCACCGGTTCACTGTAATTGTAAGTGCCGCCGGGTCACCACCCGGCGGTAATCGGCTGCGAACGCTCAGAGGACAAGCTTCCATGCAAACCAATCTCAACAGGCTTAACCCGGTCGCCGGCGCAGGCGTTGCAATGGCAACTTTCGACTGGCTGCGCGCCAAAACCGATCGGTTAACTACAGGACGCCGAAATTTTGTTGAAGGCCGTCGCTCAACGAGCTTCGATCATTCGTGGCAATCCTTGAACGCCGCTGTCGCGTTCGGTGCGCTGGCATAAGCCGCGTCCTTCGCTGCTCTCTCATTAGCATCTGCGTTCCGCGATCGATCGTGAACGTGCAACGCCGACGGCATTTTTTTCTTAAATCTAGCTGGCGACATCGCAACCTGCAGCAAGATTTTGAAAGCGGCAGAAATGAAAGCCGACTAAACCAACACAATGATTGAAGGTTGAGAACTCCGCATCCGATCAATGCGTCAAATTAAGGGCGCTCATATCAGACTGCCGCTTGCAGGCCAGCCGCAGTGGACATCTGTAATATTCGCTATTCTTCGACAATCGGGAGCTGAACAATAAATTCTGCACCGGTATTTGGGCCGTCACTAAGCGCTCGAACAGTTCCGCCATGCAGTTGCACGATGTGTTTCACAAGCGCCAGGCCAATGCCAAGACCGCCCTTAGTTTGAGCATCCGGCTCTACCTGTGTGTAGGGATCGAAAATTGTTGAAAGCGAATCCTGAAGGATACCGACACCGGTGTCTTTAATGCTGATAGTGACATTCGTTTCGATTCGCTCGGCTGAGAGACGGATTAGCCCGCCCACAGGCGTAAATTTCGCGGCGTTATCCAATAAATTAGCGAAGACCTCAATCAATCGCGTGAAGTCGCCATTAACGAGGACGGCGGACGAGGGAAGTGTGGCCGTAAATATGCGCCCCTGGTTCTCGATCAGCGGACGATTGGCGTCTACCGCTGCAGACAGCACTTTGTTCAAATTGATGCGTGCTTTCTCTATCCGCAGCTTTCCGTTAGCAATTCGATTCACATCCAGTAAATCGCTTGCCAGTCGATTGAGCTGTGCAAGTTGCCGTTCCATCACTTCTTGAGCAGCGGCACGCAATTCGGGATCGTCCGTCTGCCCATTCAGAAGAATGCAATTGTTTAACGCCGAGAGCGGGTTTCGGAGTTCGTGGGCGAGGATGCCAAAGAAATTTTCTTTCGCGCGGTTAGCCTCCTGCAATTTCTGTTGCATGTCTTTATATTTGCCGATGTCAACAAACGCGCCTACCGCCCCGCGAGGCGCCCCCTGTTCGTCAAATAAGGGAAGCGCGCTGCCGAGAATACTTCGCTTACTGCCATCGTCAAAAACCAAATCCAATTCAAAATCCTTGACGGCCATGCCTGTCGCAGCCGCACGCTGCACGGGCAATTCGTCGGGGGCCAGCCTTTTCCCGTATGCGTAAGCTTCGAAATTCTGTGGCGCCTCATGATGAGGCGCACTTTTCGATACGTTTTTTCCCACGGGCACTTGCAAAATCTCATGCACCATTCGGTTTCCGGTCATGTGCCGGCACTGGGGATCGTGCGCGATGAATATCGCCGCAGGGATTGCTTCCATCATCGCGGCGATCTCGGCGCGGCGGGCACGCTCCCCGGCTGCAGCTTCTTGTAGCGCGATTCGTGCGTTGTAAAGGTCCGTGATGTCGCGACTGATGCCAACCAGCCCGATGGCATCTCCACCAGAGCCGCGAAAGACATGCTTCGTAGTGCTAAAGTGCCGTGCTTTGCCATTTAAAGAAACGGTTTCCTCGCACGTTCGCGACAGCCCATCTGCGAGCATGGCGGCGTCAACTGCGCGAATTGCTTTGGCTTCCTCGTAGGGGAGCAATTCGAAGTCGTCACGGCCAATAATTTCCCCCGGCGTTTTACCGGCCGCAGCAGCAGCGGCTGCGTTGATACTCAAGTAGCGAAATTGCCGATCTTTAGTAAAAATAAAGTCTGGCGAATCCTCGACAAGCGTCAAGAACAAATTCAGTGACGGCAAAGCATGGCGTTCACAATACTGCCTAAGCATCGCGTCTCCAGACGAGGCTCTATCAGCCCGGGAAAAGCTCACATTTAAGATTATTTTCGGATGTCGATGGCATTGAAAAGCCGGCGACCAGCGTGATTTTGCGTTGGATGAGGGTCACATCGCTATTGGTCTTTAGTCCAATACCCCCCTTGATACGCCCGGCAGGGTCAGCCGATCGACAGGCCTGGAACCGGGGTGCGCTATCCGGAAACATGCACGTTTTTGCATATGGCATGCCTACCCGTCGCAATGTCGGACCGCACCTGGATGCTGCGCCGGATGTTGACGCAGTCGATCCGGAACGACCCGAAATGGAATAACGGCAACTAATCTGCGCACCCGCGCGCGATGCAGACGCACCTGCTCTATTATGGCCTCGCCACCAACGGCGGCAATCAGGCGCTCAGCAAGCAAGCGCCGAACGCCGCCAAGGCGGACTAGATCGTTACCAGGCGACGCATCGTCAACGTCCCCGAGTTGAAGGACCGCATGCGCGTGCACGGAGTAGTGCTGAAGTCCTCGACGCCTGAGGAATTCGCGAAAATGATGGCCGACAACGTCGCAACCTACAGCAAGCTCGTCAAAGCGGCGGGAATCAAAGTCGATTGAAGATTCGGGACTCGACTCGTCGTTGCAGTTCGCAGCTCGCGCGATTGACCGTTCGTGCGTCGGAGTATAGATTGCCGATTCACTTTGAGCGTCCCGCCGTGTCAATTTCCATTCCAAATTTCGTGCCTGCGTGCATGCTTGCAACGGCAGCGCTGTCCGCTCCTGCTGCCGCGCAACGGCCGGCCGATGGTTACCCAACGCGCGCGGTGACCGTCATCGTTCCCTTCGCGGCGGGCGCCGTGACCGATCTCGAGACGCGCCTCTACGCGCAAAAACTTACCGAATTGACAGGCCGCACCTTCGTGGTCGACTACAAACCCGGCGCCGGTTCCATGATCGGCACTGCCGCTGTCGCCAGGGCCGCGCCGGATGGCTACACGCTGCTGGTAGCGACGCCATCTCTCTCCATCGCGCCGCTGCTGCACAAGAATCTCGGCTTCGACCCGATCAATGATTTCACTTTCGTTTCGATGGTCAGCAAGCGCGCGCCTTTGCTGCTGGCCACGCCATCGCTGCCGGTAAAAAATGTGGTCGAGGTACATCGCGTACGCGAGGGCCAATCCGGGCAAGCTGAACATCGGTACGTCCGGTTCGACCGGCGGCGCCCATCTCTCGATGGAATGGCTGCACCACAGCACCAACACGAAAGCGACCTTCATCCACTACAAGGGCGGCGCGCATTCGTTTACCGCGCTGATGGCCGGAGAAGTGCACGTCGCGGTCGGCAGCCTGATCGCCATGATGGGGAACGTGCGGGCGGGGAAAGCGAAGATCCTCGGCGTTACCTCCGCCGAGCGCGTGAAGATACTGCCTGATATACCGACAGTCGCGGAACAAGGCGTGCCGGGTTTCGAATATGCGCCGTGGCTCGGCTTCGCCGTGCCGCGCACCACGCCGGCTGCGATCGTGGCGCGGCTGAATGCGGAGCTGGTCAAAGTCGCGCGAACGCCCGAGCTGGCCGAAAGACTGGCTGACGACGCGACGCTCATGATCGGCAGCACGCCCGAACAATTTACGCTGGCGGTCAGCACCGAAGCCGCGCGCTGGCGCAAGCTGGTCCACGAAACCGGCATGAAACTGGAGCAATAGCCGGCATGCGTCCATTCGAAGGCATCCGGGTACTGGATTTGACGCGCGTGGTGTCGGGCCCGTACTGCACGCAGATACTGGGCTACCTCGGGGCCGAGATCGTCAAAATCGAAGACCGCGCCGGCGACAGTACGCGCCAGGGCCCCGGCGATGCCGCGCTGAAAAAAGATGGCATGGCCGCCACGTTTCTCATGTTCAATTCCGGCAAGAAATCCATCACGCTGGATTTGAAGAAGCCGGAAGCCAAAGAAATCGTCATGAAGCTCGCGCGAACCGCGGACGTGTTCGTCGAGAATTTTCGTCCCGGCGTCGTGACCCGTCTTGGCTTGGGCTACGACGCTCTGCGCAAGGAAAATCCGAAACTCGTTTACTGCTCGATATCCGGCTTTGGCCAGACCGGGCCGGACTCCGCCGCGCCTGCATTCGACGGAAATATCCAGGCCATGAGCGGCATGATGGCGATGACCGGCGAGCCGGACGGTTCTCCGATGCGAGCGGGCTACAGCGTCTGCGACACCACCACCGGGCTGAATGCCGCAGTGGCGATATGCGCCGCGCTTTACCAGCGCAATCACACCGACCAGGGGCAGTTCATCGACGTGGCGATGCTGGATTCCGCGATCTCGCTGGCGTCACAGACGATCGGGTCCTGGCTGAATGGCGGGCACGCGCAGCCGCGCAGGGCCAATCTGTCCGTCAGCCGCGAGCCGATTGGCGACTCCTACCAGACGGCTGATGGATCCATCATGCTCGCGATCATGCGCGACGAGCACGTGAAAATATTTCTGCGCGTGCTGGGACACGAGAACCTCTGTCGCCGACGCCCGGTTCGCCTCGCGCGAGACCCGCGTGGCCAATGCGGAATTCATCCGGGAGCTGGTACAGGCCGAACTGATGAAAGCGACGACTTCCGAATGGAAGCGGCGGCTCGACGAGGCGGGCGTGCCATGCTCGCCCATACTGGAAATTTCCGAAGCGCTGACGCAGCCGCAGGTTCAACACCGCAAGCTGGTGCGCGAGACTATGGACGGCCCATCCGGAAAAGCGATTCGCACGCTCAACGCGCCGTTTCAGTACGCGCATGACGGACCTGCGCCGTCTTCGCCGCCGCCACGCCTGGGCGCCGACAATGAAGACATTTTGACCGCACTGGGTTACAGCAAGGCCGACATCGCCGCGCTGACGGAACGTGAAGTAATTTAATACTTAGAAATATTGTTCCCTCCTCCTTGACGGGGGAGGGCCAGGGTGGGGGTGGAGTGGTTTGAGGCGCAAAGTTTTCACCCCCATCCCCGCCTTCCCCCCTCAAGGGGGAAGAGTTTCACTCGCCTTTTTGACGAGTAGTAATTAGGAGAACGCATGAGCGAGACCGAAGACGCGACCTGGATCGAACCGTATAAGGGCCTGAAGTATCAGGACCGCGCCATGACGGTGGAAGCGGCGGAGCAGGAGCGGTTGCTGCGCGTGTGCGGCATAGACCCGGCATTGTTTGGCGACACCATGGATCCGGCCGGTTTCATCTCGCTCGCTATTCAGGAAGGCGTGCGCAACAAAGTTCACGCCAACGCCACGATCAACATGGTGCAGGGCCTCGTGCTGCATCGCCCGATGACACTGGGCGAACCGCTGACCGTGAGCGGGCAGATTCTCGACATGGAAGAAGTGCCGCGCGGCCGCGTTGCGACCAGCGAAGTCTGGTTTTCCGGAGAGGATGGCAGGCGCGCGTTGACAGCGCGGCGCAAATCACTGCGCCCCGATGCATCCAAAGTAGGGTTGCGCGGCGCCGGCGAGCGGCCGGCACCGGTGATCGCCGACGTGGCCGCGCTCACAGCGGTGGCGAGCTTTACCCTGACCCCCGAGTGCGTGAAAGGCTACAGCGGGCCGCACAATCCCATCCATTTCGATCCTGAAGTCGCAAAGCGCAACGGCTATCGCGCGCCCATCATGGGCGGCACCCAGTGCGTGCGTTATCTGACTGCTGAAATCTGGCGCCGCTTCACGCCACGAACACTCGACCTCGATATCTATTTCCGCCGGCCGCTGTTCTGGGATGACACGTTCTCGGTCATGGTCGATGAGCAAAACGGCGAATGGAAAGCCATTTGTCTTGCGAAGGACGGCAAGGTCGCCACCGAAGCGCGAATCAACTCGATGACGACGCACTGACTACGAAAGGCATCGCATGGCTTCTGCAAACTTCGACCACATCCCCGAGCGCCGCGAGAACTGGGCGGAGGCCGAGTTCAAAGGCAAAGGCGAAAAGCGTCATCACGGTGCGCGACGATCACGTGCTGATTTCGGACGAGCCGGCGGGCTTCGTCGGCGGCTTCGGCGGCGAGAACGCGGGACCGACGCCGACGGGCTATCTCGCGACGGCGTTTGCCGCCGACATACCCGCGATGCTGAATCGCATCGCGCGGGAGCTGGGGTTCGAGATCATCGCGCTGCGCGCGCGCGTGCAGTTCGCGTGGAATCCACGCGGCATCGCCGGCGCCGAGGGGATAGCCCCCACTCCGTTCGAGGCGGTCAGCGACATCTGGATCAAGTCATCAACCGATGAGGCGACGATCGACAAGATGAAGTCAGACTATGAGCGGCGCTGCCCTTTGTACAATCTCTTCAAGAAGGCTGGCTGCCGGATGGTTGAGAATTGGCATGTCGAGCACTGATTGATTCGTCATTCCGGCGTACGCCGGAATCCAGGAGGGCCTGAACGCTTTCTGGATCCCCGCGTACGCGAGGATGACGGACTTGGGTCACGTATGTATCGTCATTCCCGTGAAGACGGGAATCCAGGAGAGTTAGAGCATTTTCTGGATCCCCGCCTGCGCGAGGATGACGTAGTCAATCCGCGTAAACGCCCGCGGCCTTGATCACTGGCGCCCACTTGGCGACGTCGGCGCGGAAGAAAGCAGCGTACGCTTCGGGTGTTGCGCGGTCAGGACTCACAGGCTGCGCGCCGAACTCGGCGAGGCGTTTCACGACGGTGGGATCGCTGATGGCCGCACGCAGCGCCGCTGACAATTGATCCGCGATCGGTTTTGGCGTTCCCTTGGGCACCACCAGCCCGTACCACACCGACAAATCGAAATCGCGCAACCCGGATTCGCCGAGCGTCGGCAGCTCGGGCACCGAAGGCACGCGAGTCTTCATCGTGACGGCATAGCCTTTGACCGTGCCGGCACGCATGTGCGAGTTCGTCGTCGTGGTTTGATCGCACAGCAGATCGAGCCGTCCGCCCAGCACGTCGAGCATGGCGGGCGCCGAGCCGCGGTACGAAACCGTCGTCATCTCGGCCTGCAGCGCGCTCATCAGGAGCAAGCCGCAAAAATGCGAAGCCGAACCGACGCCGCCGTTGCCGTAGGTGAGCTTGTCCTTGTTAGCCCTGATGTAGGAGATCAGTTCCTTGATATCGCCGGGCGGCAGCTCCTTGCGGCCGACGACGACCATCGGGACTTCTGCAATCAGGCCGATACCGTCGAACGCGCCGACCGGATCGTACGGCAGCTTGCGGTAGAGCGTGACGCTCGCCGAGTGGCCGATATGCGATAACAATATCGTGTAGCCGTCGGGCTTGGCCTGCGCGCCCTTCGCCGCGCCCAGCGTGCCGCCCGCGCCGGTAACGTCCTCGACCGCGACCTGCTGACCCAAGGTCGTGCTCATCGATTGCGCGATCAGGCGCGCCAGCGCGTCGCTGGGTCCACCGGCGGCAAACGGAACGATGAGAGTGATAGGGCGCGCCGGAAAATTCTGGGCAGACGCGGAAACTGCGGCGACAAGCAGCAGCGCGAAAGCAACGCAGGCGGATTTATTCAATTGTTCTCCCTGGAGTCAAACGCCACGGCAACTGCGGACGCCATGACGGCGATATATTCGCCGATTCGCGCCTTTAAGCGCAAGGACGAAGTCGGGGGATAGAGTAACTGCCGATTGCGGGTTCAATTACTGGATGCAGCACACCGAAGACTCCGTAAGCAGTACGAGTGTTGGTGTGACGAGTGCATCTGCAGCGCGCTGTCGTCAAACAGCGACAGCCTACGGCGTTGAACGCGGTGAAATTACAGTTTCCTCCTTCGAAACTATTTATAATGCAACGCGCACAGGGAGGACGGCCGCGAATCATTTTCCCGCGTCCGTTGTACTCAAGAACTCTGGATCGCAGCAATCTGCGACAAGCGAGGGAACGCAAAAGACAACATGCAGAAGACTTCATTCAGAATTGCAGCGGCGCTAGCGATGGTCGCATCGCTGCTCGCTGCGTGCACGTTACCCAACCCGTTCCAGCGCTCAGCCAAACCGGAGACGCCAGTTGAGCGCTCTCCATCACCAGAGCCCGATCAGGCCGCAGAAGCAGCGCCGCCGGCCGCATCGATTGCCCCTACGGAAAAACTTCCTGGAGAAAAGCCGCTACCCCTGGCGCAGAAGGGCGCGCTGGAACGCTTTGATTGCCTGACCGGCACGCCGGATTGGCACGCGAGAATTGCCTTTGAAGCGCAAGACGGGCAGGTGCTTGGCTTCGCGTATTACAGCAAATGGAGACCGCGCACCTGCTCGATTGAATTCATGCGCAATACCGCTGGCACCAAATGGCGCACGGCTGCAGATGGCGCCGTCCGCGTCGATGCGCCGCAGGGTCGGGTTCACATCCGCACGAGCGCCGACGCCTACGTATTCGAGTTCGAGCACGTGCAACGCCGGAAATTTTGCGGGATGCCTGGAGAAATCAACGGCACGATGACGATCAAGCGGGGATACGCCAAACCGCAGTGTTCCGCGGTGGGCATCATGGATACCAACGATCCCGTATCTGGACCACTTGTACAAGTCCAAGCGGTAGTCGAGAATAAGCTCCCGATAGCCGGAGCGTCGCCGAATGAATTTGCGCGCCCTGGGGTCTTTGGCGGGTTGGTGACAAGGCGCAGAATCCATACAATGCTGCTAATGAGGCGATCGGTGGGGTTCCCGGGCGTAAGGTGTTCGCCACGGATGAACTTGCCAACCAAGTTGCGACTAAAGCGCCCTTCGATAGTCCTAAAACCGAAATTCGTTTGGCGTCAACATAGGGAAGCGTCCCAAGGTGCGCTACGGCGTCAAGTGCATCCTTGATGAGACGCGCATTGGAAATCTGTGGTGGTGAACCGCAGTCCACTTTTAGACCACGCATACCGTCGGGTACCAGAACGACGAACCCCTCTTTTAAGGCCTGTTCCGTCCAATAGCGTAGATGCTGCCTAATCCCGCCGCACGTATGAAATAAGACGAGGGCGGGCAGTTTGTCGCCGTCCTTTCTTGGTGGAGCGAAAAGGTTGTTCGCGAGATTCGAAAAAACGCCGAACTCCTTAGCTTCCGTTGCAAACGAAAGGTCACCTCCTTCGCGCAATTCTGCCTTGAGGGTTTCGGGCGTACCGTATTGAGCAAAGGCAGACTGGCTCACCCACACCAGCAACGTGCTGATCAAAAGCAAAAGGCACTTCATAGAGTTCTCCCAAATAGCCCAACGTCGTCGTTTGACGCCGAAATGCATCAATTGGCGCGGCAGTTTCTCGCGCGGCCAATTTCACACTTATCGTTGGGCCACAACATTCTTACTCTTTCACCCGCACATAAATGGCGTCCACCGCGCTCAGCGGCACAACCGCATCGAAAAATTCCTTGCCGGTAACGCCGCCGATCTGCACGACGTTCGCATTTACGTCGCGCACGACGCCGGTAACGTCCTGGCCTGAGCGCGTGCGCACGGTCACGCGCGAGCCCTTCTGGGCCGTCAACACCGATTGAAAAGTGTCGCTGCCGCTGATCTTGAGATCGGCTGCGGTCGCGAACAATGGCGCGCATGCGCAAGCGGCGGCGACGAGCGTAAGCCCGAAAGCTTTTTTCATTGCATCTCCCTGTTTATTTCAGGCAACCTCTTACGGATTGCCGGCATAAGTCTAATACATTGTCATGCGCTTAGACGCGCGCGCCAAAATTCGCGGCACAGGGAGTACGAGAAATGCGCGAGCTGCCTCGCGGTGAGATGGCTGCCTAATCCACCTTCGCCCCGGAAACCTTCACTATGGCCGCCCACTTATCAACCTCGGTCGAGATGAACTGCTTGAACTCGGCAGGTGAATTACCCGCGGGGTCCGAGCCCTGCTCGGCGAGCCGCTGCCTGATGTCTGGCTGATTCAGCGCCTTCACGATCGCGGCATTCAGTTTGTTCACGACGTCGGGCGGCGTGTTGGCGGGCATCACGATTCCGTTCCACAACGCCACTTCGTATCCCGGCAGCAGTTCACCGATCGCGGGAATATCCGGAAAGAGCGACGAGCGCTGTTTGGTCGTGACGCCGAGACCCTTCAATTTTCCCGCTTCGACGAAAGCAAGCACCTCTACGAGCGGCGCGAACAGCACCTGCACCTGGCCGCCGAGAATCGCGGAGACCGCTGGCGCTCCGCCTTTGTAAGGAACGTGCTCCATCTCCACGTTAATCATGCTGTTGAAGAGCGCCGTCGACAGGTGATGCGACGTGCCGCTGCCGCCCGTGCCGTAATTCAATTTGGTTTTGCCGCTGGTGTCTTTCGCATACTTGATGAAGTCCGCGAGACTGTCGCTTTTCAGATATGCCGGATTGACGACCAGCATGTTCGGCACGAACGCGATGCGCGATACCGGAATGAAGTCCTGCACAAAATTGTAGGGAAGTGCCTTATACAAAGTCATGTTCGTTACGTGCGAGCTCGTCGCCATCAACAGCGTGTAGCCGTCGGCGGGCGCTTTCGCCGCGAAGTCCGCGCCGATGTTGCCGCCTGCGCCCGCCTTGTTGTCGACGATCACCGCTCGCCCGAGATCCGCGCGCAGCTTTTCCGCGATCAGTCGCGCGGTGACGTCGGTGCTCCCGCCCGGCGGGAACGTCACGACCAGCTTGATCACGTTGGATGGCCATGCGTCGGCGCATGCAGCCGGGCCTGCATAGGCGACAAGCATTAAACAGCACCCTGCCTGCAGAATGAATTTGAACATGCCGCCCTCCTCCGTTTTTGTACCCGCGCGCCCCCATCCTAGCCTTCCCCCGCAAACAGGGGAAGGGATCCGAAGAATCCGCCAGGGAATACGCGCCGGAACCCCGCTGGACCGGACGGGTCTCAAATACATGGACACCAAACATTCAATCGCGATATGGTTGTCAGCGGCTGGCCTACTTTCTGCGGCGATTACTTCTTATGCAGCCGACCCGGAATCGCCAAAAGGCGAACTCGCACAGAAGGCGGAGCCGAAATCGGTGAATCCGCCGAACGCGGCCGAGCCGATCAAACCGGGAACGCTGGACAAGCCGCCTATTGCAGTTGCGCCTGGCACTATGGATGCGCCACCGAAACCCGCGGCCCCGGGCACGCTGGACAGGAACGTCATAAATCCGGACGTGGAGATCAAGAAGGGTCAGAAGCCGGTACCGCGTTAGTCGGGTAAAGCTCAACACTTCGAAGAGTGAAATCCCCCTCTCCTTCAAGGAGAGGGCTGGGGTGAGGATGGGTTGGCTCTATTCCTCCGCCGCTGCGCCGCCGGTGGCGACGATGTCTTCCTGCTTCACTTTCTCGACGTTGAACTTCGCGGCGCGCTCGCGCATGGTCTTGAAGACTTCCTCGAGCGGCGGCGGCTCACCCTGGATCCAGCGCAGCGGGTTGATGCGCGCGATCACGAATGCGCGCAGGTACGGGCTCATGAAACCGCGCTCTTTCAACTTCGCGATGACGGCGCCGACGCGCTCGTCGAGATCCATCAGCATATCGGCGTGCTTCTCGTGCACTTTAAGCGCCTGGGAAATAGGCGCGTCCGAAAATTCCTCGAGCCGCCGCACGATCGGGTTGTAAGCGCCGCCGGCGAACTTGCCGTTCTTCTCGTAGCAGATGCCGAGCGTGACAAGCGACGCTTCTTCGAGGTAAAACGCAAACTCGGTTTCTGGGCGCCGTGCATCTTCGAAAAGCAGCCCGCGATAAATGCGGATTACCTCGAGCGATTTGTCGCGCAGGTTGTGCGCCTTCTCGGTATTGAGCGCGAGTATCTGCCACGCGATTTCACGCTTGGGCACGACGAGCGCCGCGATCGAGCGCGCACCCAGCCGGCGCATCGCTTCGAGCCGGTGGCGGCCGTTCGGCGTCCAGAATCCCTCATCCGGCGCGGTGACTGCGATCACCGGATCCAGAAAAAGCCCGGTGCGATGGATGACGTCGGCGAGCCGGCGATGATGCGTCTGCGAGAGATCGCGCTGGAACGGCGTCGGCTCGATCGAATCGATCGGCAGGATCGCCATTAAAAGCGCGTTCTTGCCGAGCGGATCGCAGTACGAGCCGACCACCATGCCGCCCGACTCTTCGATACGCTTGCGCACGTCCTGCGCTTCGGGCGGCAGGTTTTCGAGCCGGCATTCGTCCGGCAAGAACCCGCGAGACTTCGCCGCCGCTTTCTTTGGCGTGCGCTTCGCGGGCTTGCGCTTGATGCCGGATTTCGCTTTCTTCGCAGTCGCCATGATCGCCGATATCATCGCCGATTCGCGGCGCGACTGCAAAATCATGCTGCATGCGAAGTCCGCGCCGGCATTGCGACCGGTATGACGGCGGATGGACGGCGCGGCTTCACTGTTGTGCCCGTACTGCTCTGGCCACCCCACGACGCGCCCGTCGCGAATGCCGCCGCATTGACTACGCCGAACAGGCACAGGCTCGCAGCGACGAACCAGAAGAGACCCGCGAGCGACCCGTGATGGATCACGACCCAGTACCATCCGCCACCCGTCGCGACCACGAGCCGCATAACGCCGGCGATCACGGGCCACAGCACCTTGCCGGCGCCCTGGCTCGCGAAATAAAGCGCCATGCCGAAACCGTAGAAACCGTAGAACGGCGCCGCCCGCCGCAGATAACTGGCGCCAACGGCGATGACCTCCGCGTCCTGGCTGAACAGCCGCATCCATACTTCAGGCGCCAGCGCCGCGCACAATCCGATCAGACCGGTCGCCGCCGCCGATAGCCATGCGGCCGTCCACGCGATGCGGCGCGCACGCGCCATCTGACCGGCGCCGACGTTGGTGCCGACCATGGTGACCGACGCCGTGCCGAGCGCGAACAACAGCGGGATGAGCAGATAGTCGAGCCGCGACGCCATGCCGTAGCCGGCGATCGCTGCGGCGCCGAATATGCCGACCAGCCCGGTGCACAACACGACTGTCGCATTCGCAAGCACTGTGCCGAGCGCCGACAGCATGCCCACTCCGAGGATTTCTTTCAGCAAGCGCCATTCGATGCGGCCTACGACGAGTCGCACGGGCGTGGCGGGCGAGCGCATGAAGACGATGAACGCGATCGTTGCGCCGATGTAGTAAAGAATCATCGCGTAACCCGCGCCGGCGACGCCGAGACGCGGCAACGGTCCCCAGCCGAGGATGAGTGGCGGCGACAGCGCGAGCGTGAGCACTGCGCCGGCCGCGGTGAGAATCGCGGGGACTTTGACGTTGCCCGCACCGCGCAGCGCCGACGCCAGCAGGTTGGTGATCCAGATCGGGACGGCAGCGCCGAACACGAGGTTCGAATACAGCACCGCATTGGCAAGCGATGCGCCTTCGCCGCCGAGCGCTTTGAAGAGCGCCGGCCCGCCGGTGAGCGCGCCGAGCGTAAATAGCGCGCCGAACACAATGGCGACGACCACCGCGTGCCAGACCAGCGCGTCAGCGTCGTGACGGCGGCCAGCGCCGCGGGCACGCGCAATCGCCGACGACACGCCCCCGCCGATACCGCCGTTCGACATCATCGTCATCAGCATGAGCAGCGGAAAAACGAGCGCGACGCCTGCGATCGCATCCGTGCCGAGAAAGCCGACGAAATAGGTCTCCGCGACGCTGACCAGCGTTTGCACTGCCAGCACGACGAGGATCGGCCACGCAAGCCGGATGAGTTGCGGCGCGATCGGGCCTTGCAGCAGCGCGTTGTTCATCACGCGCTCCTCGCCTGATACAGCGCCGCGAAATGCAGCATCGCGAAAATCGGCACGAGATACGCGGGAATCAACACGAGCGGCAGCAGCACCATAGGCGCGGTTGTGATCTCACCCGGCAAGCCCGTCGCCGTTGCGGAACTCAGTGCGCCGAGCCCGATCGCCACGACGAGGTCGAGTACGCCGAGCCAGTTCCACACTCGAAACCCGGTGCTGTTCCGGAAGCCCGGCTTGCGGATGAGAGATAGCAGGATCCAGGGTGCAGTTACACCGATCGCAATGTCACCCCAACCGGCAGGCCACGCGAAGAAGCCGGGCAATATTTCGTAGGCGGACAAAGCGATGAATACGAGGCCGCCCGCGCGCCACGCCTGGATTGAGGTGATGAGACGAAGGTCGGCGGTGGCGATGAACTCGTGAAACGAGCGCGAGAACCGGAAAGCGACAAAGAAAACGACGAGCGGACCAAGCACGGCGATCAACAGCGCCGGCGATTGCTCGCCCGGTGCGGTAACCAGCGCTCCCGTTGCACCCATGAAGCTGACGGCGGCGAACCAGGCAGCGAGCACTAACGCGACAATGAATCCGGTTTTGACGGCGGCCGGCGGACCGTCGGATTGGGACAGAACAGCGTTTGACATGGCAATCTCCTATGGCTAGTCACTTGCATTTTGCAAGTTACGACAAAATGTAGCACAATAGACTTGCAATTTGCAAGTAACTGGCCAGAGGATCGCGAGATGAGTGCAAAAAAAGCTGAAAAATCAAGCGGGTTGCGGCGCTCCCCGTGCCCCGTGGCCAACACGCTCGACTTGGTCGGCGACAAATGGTCGCTGCTCATCATCCGCGACATGCGCCACGGCAAGCGCACTTATGGCGAGCTTGCCCAATCGCCGGAAGGGATTCCAACGAACATACTCGCGGACCGCCTGCGCCGGCTCGAGGAGGCCGGCATCATCGAAAGCGCCGCGTACCAGGAACGGCCCGTGCGTTACGCGTACACGCTAACGGACAAGGGAAACGATCTCGGCGAGCTGCTCGGCGCGTTCGTGCGCTGGGGCAAGAAGCACATCCCCGGCACCCGCACGCTCAGCGAAGCCGCGGCCGCTGCGCGCAAGGCAAAATAACGCCGGCGGGCTACTTCATTTTCTCCCGCTTCATCTTCTCGTCCATTTCTTTGCTCCACTTCTTCTCCGCCTTGCTCACGTCTTCCTTCATCATGCCGTCCTTCTTCATCTCGCCCGCCATCGGCTCCTTCATGCCCATCGGCTTCGCGGGTGTTGCTGAAGGCGCGGGCTTCGCCTGATCGGGATCGGCCGCGCTCGCCGTAAACGCGGGGTATCCGGCGCTCAATACAAGTAGCGAAGCGGCGACGGCAGCGGTTGCATTGCGCATGATCGTCTCCTTCTGATCGACGGATCATTTTTCGCCGCATGTGTACGCGAGTCAAGGCGCCTCGTAAAACTATAACGGTGCGCCGAACTCCTGCGTCCAGTACATGCCCATCTTGCTGCGGCGATTGACCGCGAGCGCCGCGCCCATTTCGGTAAATTCCGGATTCATCAGGTTCGCGCAGTGGCCCGGGCTCTTGATCCAGCCTTCGACCGCGGCCTCGGCACTGTTGTAGCCGGCGGCGATGTTTTCGCCGGTCGTGCGGTATTTATAGCCGGCGCGCTCGACGCGATCCCAGGAATGCGAGCCGTCGCGGGCGCTGACGTGGTCGAAAAAATTGTAGCGCGCCATGTCGTCGGAGTGCCGCTGCGAAGATACGGCGAGCGATTCGTTCCAGCGAACCGGCGGCGCCGCCGCGAACATCTCGTTGCCGCAGCGGCGCGGCGTCGCGCGCGCCTGGTTGATGAGCTCGAGTATGCGATGGCCTACGGGGAGGCCCGACACGCCAATGCGCGGCGTTGTCGGCGTCGAGTACTGCGGCACCGGTGCGGAGAACCTCGCAGCCGGTGCTCCGCCCGGCACCAGCGGTGCCGCCATCACGATCCAGAACTGGCGCGAGTCGATGTAAATGCCGACTTCGGTGACCGAGCCGTCCTGCAGCTCGCGGCAGGCTCTCTGTCTGGCCAGCACCGCTTCCGCGTTATCGCGCAGGAAGTCGCCCCTAACACTGACGATCGTGGAATGAGTCGCGCGATAGCCGGCCGCCTGCAGACTCGATTCGAGCTTATCGCCGCGCGCCAGATCCCGCGCCACGCGCTCGAGCGCGGATTGCGGCTGCAGCGGAGGCAGGTTTCGGGTGGCAGCGCAATAGCCGTCGCCGAGGCGCAGCCGGTTAATCTCGGAATACAAAGTGCGCGCCGCCGCATCGAAGGAGATGGCGAGTAGAAAAAAGCAGCAAAGAATACCCAGGCGCATGGTTGCGGGCCCAGTCCGGGATTAGTGATATCCGGATCGCATATTGAGCCAATGCGCGAGGCCCCTCCACTACGCTTACATTGCGTTACAAACCGTCCTGCATTGGCATAACCGAGGGACCGACAACCGGCGACGGGATATGCGTTTTGGATATCGGCTGCCCGGCTGGACGGGGCCGCGAACTCATATGTTCGATAGCAGACAGAACGCCGCCGCCCAAAACTCTATCATGGGTCCCGCGTCGATGAGGCCTCGGAGGCTCACCGGCATGGTCATTTGCAGCGAACTTAATCGAGGAGAAAAAGAATGAGCGTCGGAACAATACTTTTGATCGTGCTGGTATTGCTGTTGGTAGGCGTGATCCCGGCCTGGCCGCATAGCCGCGGCTGGGGATATGGCCCGTCGGGCGGACTTGGCCTGGTCCTGATCATTCTGTTGATCCTGGTACTGGCCGGCAAGATCTAGTTGCCATTGCGCCGCAGCACGGCCGCAACTCGCGGGCCGTGCCGCGGCGCGATCAATTCTTCACGGCCGCGGCGCCGCAGGTTTCGGCGCGCGACCCGCGGCGGTTACGGCTTCTTGCCGCCGACCACCAGCAGCACGCCGCCGAGCAGTATCGCGCCGACACCCGCCCATACCGGGATGTTGACCGTCTCTTTGTCCTTTACCGTCAGCTCGATCGGCCCGATCTTGGCCTGATGGGTTTCCTTCGTGAAGCTGAACCCGCCATAGACGAGCCCCGCGGTGCCGGCAATGATCAGCACGATTCCAATGATCTTGACTGCGTTCATTTCGCCTCCTCGAGTTGACAGAACTAACCGGTAATCGCGATTCGACCGCGTGATTGTGCGGCACCCAGCAAGATACTCTCAAAACCTGAACCCCGCCGCCACTCTTACCATGTGATTGTCGGAAAAGTTTACGTACGGGTCGCTCGCGACCCGCGCAAAATAGCGGCCGTAATCCCAGGTCAGCGCGACCCCGGTGCCACGCACCCACGGGCTCGAAGGGTCCGCATCCGCGCGGCCTTCCTTGTAAAACACGTCTACCGTCCAGCGGTTCTTTTCATCCGGCTTGTAGCGCGCAACGAGATGCGAGATGCGCTGGCCGGTGCCGAGGCGGTCGTCGCGGATCTGGAACAGCGAGAGCGTCGTATTCGGCAGCGCGCGCGTGCCGAAGCCCAGCAGCACCATGTCGTTCGGATCGAAATTGAGGTTGAAGTAATCCTTGAGATTGGTGCGTCCGAAACCCGCGAGCGCGAAATAACGCTCGCCGATTTCGCCGGTCAGGCTGCCGCCGAGAAAGCCGCGTGTCGCGTACTGCATCGACGGCGTCACCCGGCCGAACGGCAGCTCGAGCGTGTTCTCGTAGCCCAGCCGCAGTTGCTGGAACTCGTTCGAGCGCTGGTAGAAACCTATCCATGCCGTCTGCGCGCCGAGGTTGCCGCGCAGGTTGAGATCGTAAGCCGGCGTCACATTGGTGGTGTGGTAGTACGACGGCGTAAATTTGTAGGCGATCTTTTCGGCCGGCGCGGCCTGCGGCTCAAGGTCTTTCACTTTGTCGGCGGCGCCGTCGAGCGCCGACGCGGGCACAGCACTGACAAGCAACATGGCGGCGAGCAACGCGGAGAAGCGGCAGCGCGGCGCTATTATTTTCATTTATCCGCTAAAGTGAGATGCTGCGTTCAAAAGACCTGCCAGAAAAATCCCAGCACCAGCAACGACACTACGAGCAATGCGGAGCCGATCAACGCGTGCAGGAACATGCCGGAGCGTTCTTCGGTGACCACGGCTGCCGCTTTCGCGATGATGAAGGGCCCTTCGCCGCGCACGATCACGCGGCCGCGGTCGAGCGCGGCGGCGACGCGCAACGCCTCGGCGAACCGTGTGTCGGCGGGCTTGAACGAATGGGGCATCACCGCGTTCCCGACCACGAACAGTTGGGTGCCGGGCCTTAACACCTGCAGGCCGAGCCGCACGCGGCGCATGAACACGCGCTGCTTCTTCACATGGCGCAGGAATTCGAGCTCTACCGATTTGCCGAACAGCGAGCCGAAAAATCCGCACGAGTATTCGTGATACTCCGCGTACTGCAGCTCCGCGTCAGGCGTCCACACCAGGGTTTGCGCGGTCGGGTCGGCGAGCCAGAACGGACGCAGGCCGCTGCCGTCTTCGAACAGCGTGATCCATTCGCGCGTGAGGTCGCCGTCTTCATGGTCAGCACGCGATGCTCGACCGTGACTGCATAGTAAACGCACGGGCGCCGGTATACCGGGTCGGGCACTTCGAGGCCGGGCCCGACGACGCCGGTCAGTTCGACGGGACCGAGCGCCATCGAGCGGATGCGCGACGGCGGCAGGCTTTCGACGTAGCGGCGCGTCTTCAAATTGGCGAAGCCCCGCACTATCAGCACGAGGCCGAACAGCATGCCCGCAGCCGCAAAAATCGAAATGAACAAAAGCAGCGGGTCGGGATTCATCGGCGCGAGCGCTCAACCCGATCAGGATTCCGGCGGCGGAACGGCGGGCGCCTTCGTCGGCCGCCGCAACGACCATAGCGCGACTGCAATACCGCACAGCACGCCCGGCATGGCGGTGCCAAGCGCCAGCGCGACGTTGCGCGGCAATATGTGCATGAGCGGCACCAGCGCTACGATGGCGAGGCCCGTCCAATTCAGAACTTGGGCAACGATGCCAACGGCCACGCTGATCGCCGCCGCCCGCCGGGGGATACGCTCCCGCCAGTTGCGCGATGTGGCAGTAACCGCGGCGTAACCTACCGCACTTGAGAGCGCGTAAACGCCGACAAAATACAGCAGCAGCAGGATTTCATCGAGCGTGGATGCGGGCGTGGTCGGAGCAGCCACGCGATTCATATAACCGACTACCGACAGCAACAGCGCCGGCACGATGAAGCCGCCCGCGAAGCCGCCGAACGAGGCGAGCGCGACCGCGAAACCGCGGTTCATTGCGAGCACGCCTTTTTCGGCTCCGGCACGAAGCGCGCCTCGGCACGATCGGCGAACGGCACGCATACGGCAACCTTGCCCGGTGGCGGCGGCCCCAGCGAAACGTCGTTGCACTGAACAGGCCCCGACACCACCGTCGCTTCGCGATAGACCGTGAGACGCTCGACCGCGTTGACTTCTTTCTGCTCGAGCCAGTGCAGCCACATCAGAGCGGGCTCTTTCTGCACTTCATAGATAACTCGATTGCCGTACGCCACTTCGGCATCAGTTCCCGGCACGAGCCGCCACGAAACCGGCGGGTTGGGCCGAGGCAGCAGTTGCCACTTATCCATCGCGGCATCGTAGCGGCACAGCAGATTGAGGGTGAACACCACCGGCATATTGTGTTTTTGCAGCCAGCGCTCGTCCACTTTGAGCGCGACGAAACCGGTTTTCACATCGCGCTGCGCGATGACTGCGTGCAGGTCCGGCGGCTCAACCCTTACCGCGGTGGTCCAGTTGACCGGCGGATCCGGCGGCGGCGGCGGGAACGGCTCGAGCTTGCCGCAGCCGTCGAGCTGCACCCAGCGCGAAACCGTAAATCCGGTCGGCAGCGGTATCGTCGAGTATCGATCGAAGCTCACGTTCATCGTCTTGCCCACCCGCACATCAGCCGGGCAGGCCTTGACGAGTGTGACCAGGATCTTCGCGGGTAACGGCACTGATTTGTTGTCGACTTTTATCGAACTCAGGCTCATGCGGTGCGCGCGCGTGTCGAGTATGTCGTGCGTCTGCAGCGACGTGGGCTTCAGGTTGAACGGCCGGCCGACCGGCATGCGCAGCACCCACTCTTCGGCGATGCCGGCTTCGCCGCTGCGCCTGATAACCGTGCCGGTGCTGCGCTCGATCTCCTCGCGACACGACGTGCCGCAGGACTTCCACTCCGGCCCTTCGAGGCTGCCGATGGTGGGCACAAGCGTTCGCACGTCCCATGTGTTCATCGAGACATCGTTCTCGTCGAAGGTCTCATAGCGCAAATGCGCGAGGGTTCCGACTGGATGCAGGCGCGGCCCGGGTTTGAATCCGATCGGCGCTTCGCCTTCCGTCATCGCGGTCACCATAAGCAACCGCTCCCGGTCGCGCTCGTTGCGCGGCAAATTCGCTTCCGCAGTTTCGAGCGCGACGTAAGCGTTACTCCAGCGGACGCCGGTGCCGAAGAAGAACGATTGCACCCAGCCGCCGAACGGCGTCACGCACGCCCATGCGATCGCCGCCACCAGTACCAGCATGATCACCACGCGGAAATCGCGGCGCGATGCCGCGCGGGTCTGTTGGTTTGGCAGAGCGGGCATCAAGAATAGCGCACGGAGCGCGGCGATCTGGCATTCGGCACGGCGTCCCCTTTTGTATTTAATTATTGGAGCACGCTAACGCGTGGCGCGCTTTGGCGTCAAGGACCTTGCCGCGTTTCGCGGTGGCAAATCGAGAACCGGTTGTATTTTTTCACCTGTCATTCCCGCGAAAGGCGGGAATCCAGAGTCACCTAGAGCTTGTGACTAAATCTCGGGTGACAGCCCCGGGTCTGACCCGCTGCTTTAGGTTAGAGCAATGCCAAAAACCCTGGATTCCGGCGTACGCCGGAATGACAAAGATTGAGGACCAGCTCTAAGCTGCGCCGAAAATATTTAAGCGCTGCCAACAGCAGCACTACCAACACCCACTGAACCGAGCGTCCTGCGCCACGTCGCCGGCGGCACGCCGAACTCGCGCTTGAAAGCGCGATTGAAAGCGGCTTCCGAATCGTAGCCGATCTGTTCCGCGACGGCGGCGAGGCTCGCACCATCGGTGCGCAGGCGCTGCGCGGCGACGGTCAGGCGCCAGCGCGTCAGATATTGCATCGGCGGCTGTCCGATTAGCTCGGTAAAGCGCTGGGCGAGCGCCGAGCGCGACAAGCCCACTTGATTAGCGAGCGAATCGACCGTCCATGGGTCGCCGGGTTTCTGGTGCATAAGCGTCAGCGCCTTGCCGACGAAGCGATCGCGCAGGCCCGCGAGCCAGCCCTTCTGTTCCGTCGGCATCCCTTCGCTGTAACGGCGCACCGCCTCGACGAACAACAGCTCGGAGAGTTTCGCCAGCACGGTATCGCTGCCGGGACGCCGCGAGAGCGTTTCCTGCTTGCCCAGATCAAGCAGGCTTTTGAGCCACGTGGAGGCCGGATCGGCGCCGAACGGCACGCGCATGATGTTCGGCAGCCCTTCGAGCACGGGCCGCGACAGCCGCCGGTCGCACGCGAGAAATCCGCACACGAAATGCGTTTTCTCGCCGCCGCCGCCGGAGTTGATGCGCAGCATGCCTCCTTCGGGCTCCGGTATTACGAGCGTATCCGCGACCACCGGCGTGATGTCGAGATCGCTGCCCATCATGTGCGACTCGTCGTTGGGCATCATCAAGAGATCGCCCGGGCCGATGTCCAGCGTCTCGCCGCCTTCCACCAGCCGCGCCTTGCAGCGGCCGGAGATCAGCCAATGAAAGAAAACTGTGTGCTCGCTTTCGCCACCGGCCAACACATTCCGTCCCGAGCTCGTGCTGATGCACCACGGTTCCGTGAACTCGGCTGCGAGAAAAACCGCGCCCGACAGGCGCAGCACGTGCAAGACATCAGATAGGGCATCCATGGCGCAAATTATCCGACAAAACCGGCGGATTGAGCAAAGCCGGCGGCGTTCCGGTCAAGACAGCGGCCGCCTCGCGGCAAAACCGGCGGCTCGCGCAAAAAGACTGGTGTGTCAGGCATATTGCCGCCGAAACCGTTCGCCGATACTGCGAGCCATCCACGAAGCAGTTGTCGAAACAGACGAATTCACAATTGCTGCGCGGTTAACTACCAACTGAATATTTTTAAAGGAGTTCTAATCATGGGTGCCATAGCCGAGCGCAACGCCACGCAACAAGCCACGACCGCCACTCCCGACTTTGCCGCCATCAAACAGAAGCAGCAGGCAACCTGGTCGAGCGGCGACTACGCCCTCATCGGCATTACGCTGCAGATCGTCGGCGAATCGCTCGCCGAAGCGACAGATATTCGCGCCGGCGAACGCGTGCTCGATATCGCCGCGGGCAACGGCAACGTCACGCTTGCCGCCGCGCGCCGGTTTGCCAATGTGACTTCCACCGATTACGTGCCGGAGCTTCTCGAAAAAGGCCGGGTGCGCGCGTTGGCTGAAGGCCTGCCGGTCAATTTCCGCGTGGCCGACGCTGAAGAGCTGCCGTTCGAAGACGGTAATTTCGACGTCGCGCTCTCCACGTTCGGCGCGATGTTCACCCCGGATCACACGAGGCCCGCGCGCGAAATGCTGCGCGTGGTGCGCAAAGGCGGCCGCATCGGGCTGGCGAACTGGACGCCCGAAAGCTTCATCGGGCAGCTGTTCAAAGTCATCGGCCGCTATATTCCGCCGCCGGCGGGGTTGAAGTCGCCGGCACTGTGGGGCACCGAAGCACACCTGGCAGAACTCTTCGGTGAGCAGGCGGCCGCGATCCGCGCCGTGCGCAAGCATTTCAATTTCCGCTTCCGCTCGGCGGCGCACTGGCTCCAGGTGTTCCGCGATTACTACGGCCCGACGCATAGAGCGTTTGCCGCGCTGAACACATCCGGCCAGGACGCGCTCGCGAAAGACATCACCGAATTGCTCAACCAGCACAACGTCGGCGGGCAATCTTCGCTCGTCGTGCCGAGCGAGTATCTCGAAGTCGTGATCGACCGCAAATAGCAACGTCTATCATTTTTTAACGCAATAAAACGGAGGGACATCATGGGCAGATTTTTTGGTTTTGCTTACGGGCTCATCGCGTATGCGGCGTTCCTGGCTGCATTCCTGTATGCAATTGGGTTCGTGACGGGCGCATTCGTGCCGAAGTCAGTCGATTCGGGTGAGCCCGGCGATCCCGTCGCCGCGCTGCTGATCAACGTGGCATTGCTCGCCGTGTTCGCGATCCAGCACAGCGTGATGGCGCGGCCGGGCTTCAAGGCATGGTGGACGCGCATCGTGCCGGCTTCGATCGAGCGCAGCACGTACGTCCTGCTGTCGAGCCTCGCGCTGGGCCTTTTGTTCTGGCAATGGCAGCCGCTGCCCGAGATCGTGTGGCATGTCGATAATGAAGCGGGCGCCATCGCGCTGTGGGTATTGCACGCGGCGGGCTGGCTGCTCGTACTCGCGTCGACCTTTGCGATCAGCCACTTTGATCTCTTCGGGCTGCGCCAGGTCTATCTGAACCTGCGCAACGAGCGCTATGTGAACCTGCCGTTCCGCATCGGCGGCCTGTACCGGCTCGTGCGCCATCCGTTGATGCTGGGGTTCCTGATCGCGTTCTGGGCAACGCCGCACATGACGCTCGGACACCTGCTCTTCGCGCTCGTGACGACCGCCTACATCCTGATCGCGCTTCAGCTCGAAGAGCGCGACCTCATCAACCACCACGGCGACAAGTATCGCGAATATAGAAGCGAAGTTCCGATGCTGTTGCCTCTGCCGCGCAAGCAGGGCGAGCCGGCAGGCGTTTTCAAGGAGATTTGAACATGGGCATCAAAGCGGCAATCGCAAGAACGTTGTCGGCCATCGGCACAGTCCTCGTCAACACGGCGGCGCAAATCGGCGCTGCCAACGGTGGGTCCGGCGCAAGCCGTTTCCTGTCGGGGGCGCATCACGACGGGCGCCTCGCGCGGCGGGGCCGCCCGAAGCATTGCGCGCGTGCCGTCGATTGCGTGGTTCTCGACCAGTGGCTGATGTGGCGTAGCTGAATTCCGCGTGTCGAGACCCATACGCGGGGCAGCACGGCGCGACGCATTTTGCGCCGTGTCTTTATGAAACCTTTTTTGAACCAATGAGGGAGATGCAAATGAGCAACGAAAAGACTTACGAGGGCGCCTGCTTCTGCGGCGCAGTTCAAATCTCGGTGACGGGCGAACCTGCCGCCATGGGCTATTGCCACTGCGAATCGTGCCGCAGCTGGTCCGCCGGGCCGGTCAACGCGTTCACGCTATGGCAGCCCTCGCAATTGAAAATCACGCGCGGCGCCGACAAGATCGGCACTTACAACCAGACGGCGAGAAGTTCTCGCAAATGGTGCAAGTCCTGCGGCGGCCATTTGTTTACCGAGCACCCGCACTGGAACCTGACCGACGTGTATGCGGCGACGATCGCGCGCTTTCCTTTCAAGCCCGGCGTGCACGTGAATTACCAGGAAACGAAGCTGCCGATGAAAGACGGCCTGCCGAAGATGAAGGACTTCCCGAAGGAAATGGGCGGCTCCGGCGTCGTATTGGACGAGTAAAGTAAACGGCGCAAATGCGGCGGGGGCACACGCCCCCAGCCGCCTGCCAATCCGAAACGGGGTGCATAATCTTGAGCTCGTGCATGGACCTTTATTGGAAGCTCGTCAAAGGCAGGGAAAGGAAACTCATGAAAGCCGCCTTCATCGTGTTCGACGGCATGACCGCGCTCGATTTCATCGGCTTCTACGATCCGATTACGCGGCTCAAGTCGATGAAGATCATCGAGAACTTCGCGTGGAACGTGTGCGCGCAATCCGCCGAAGTCACCGACGACCGCGGGCTCAAGTTCAAAGCGGACACGGTCGGCGGCACGCTCGAAGGCTACGACATGATCGTCGTGCCCGGCGGCTTCGGCACGCGCAAGCTCCAACACGACGACACGTTCATGCGCTGGATAAAAACCGCCGCGAACGTGCCGCTCAAAATATCGGTGTGCACCGGCGCGCTGATTCTCGGGGCCGCCGGCTTTCTCAAGGGCCGGCGCGCGACGACGCATCCGAGCGCCTACCAGGAGCTCGAGCCGTATTGCGCGACCGTGGTAAAGGAACGCGTCGTCGATGAAGACTGCGTTATTACCGCGCGCGGCGTCTCGTCCTCGCTCGACATGGGGCTGCACGTCGTCGAGCGGCTGGCGGGCGCGGAGGCGCGCGCCCGCGTCGCCGCGCAAATGGACTATCCGTACAGGTGGAGCGCGTAACAGCTGGTTACGTTTTAACCCGCTCGCGCAACAATGCAGCGGATCGATCGGAGTAAGATTCCATCACCGATCGACAGGATCCATCAAGTGCCGCAACAATCAACCGAGTCGTATTGGCGCTATAGCCCGCCGGCCGTCGTATTGCACTGGCTCATTGCGCTTTTCATCTTTACGCTGTTCGTGCTCGGCTGGTACATGATGACGATCGAGCACCGGCCGGGCGGAGCCGACTGGTGGTTCAACCTGCACCGCTCGCTCGGCCTCACGGTCGCCGGATTCGTCGTGCTGCGCATACTGTGGCGTGTCTCGCACCGCCCTGCCGAGCTTTCCGCCAACATGCCTGCGTGGGAAAAGATCCTGGCACGCGCGGCGCACTGGATGCTTTACGCGCTGATGATCGTGATGCCGCTCACCGGTTATCTCGGTTCTTCGTTTAACCGCAGCGGCGCCGCATTCTTCGGCTATCAGTTGCCGTTCTGGAGCGCGCCGGACCGCGACCTCTCGCGCCTGTTCTTCTCGATCCATGCGTCGCTGGTCTGGCTCTTCGTCGGCGTGATCGCGCTGCACGCGCTCGCCGGCCTGAAACACTGGCTTATCGACAAGGACAAAGTCCTGCAGCGCATGTGGTTTTAACACGCTTGTAATAAGTGGACTTCGGCCCAATTATGGATGGGCGCCATACCCATCCCCACGTTGACCCTCCCCTCGAAGGGGAAGGAATTTATTAGGAAAACCGCTCCATATGTTCGGCCTGCTTAGACGCTATTTTCCGATTGCGCTGCTGCATCTCTACGTGGCGGCGCGTCTAGTTCCCGATGCCCTGCCCGCGGGCGCGCTCGCCGTCGCGGCGTTGTGCGCGTGGCTCGCTGCTTCGGCAACGCTGATTCCCCTGTCGTTCATGGCCCGCCGCAGCACGATGCGCGATGTGAAGTCACGGGTGCTCGCGTGGACCGGGCTCATCGCGATGGGCATGTTCTCGTCGCTGTTCGTGCTGACGCTGCTGCGCGACGTCGCGCTGCTCGGCGGCTTCACGCTGAGCCTGTTCTCACACGTCGAGGGCCCGCTGAACGCGTTCCGCCATCTGAGCGCGCTGGCGGTGCCGCTGCTCGCGGCGCTGCTCACCGCGGTCGGCTTCGTCAACGCGCGCAGGCGCGCGGGCGTACGTGAAGTCGAAGTGCCGATCGCAAATCTCCCGGCTGCGCTCAACGGCTTCACGATCGCGCAGATCAGCGACGTGCACGTCGGCGCCACGATCAAAGGCCGGCACGTCGATGCAATCGTCGATGCGGTCAACGCGCTCAACGCCGACATGGTGGCGATCACCGGCGATCTCGTCGACGGCTCAGTGGCCGAGCTCGCCTCGCACACCGCGGCGCTCGCGCGGCTGAACGCGCGGCACGGCGCATTCTTCGTCACCGGCAATCACGAATACTATTCAGGCGCTGGTCCATGGATTGCCGAGATCCGGCGCCTGGGCATCAACGTGCTGCTGAACGAACACGTCGTGCTGAATCACGAAGGCGAAGACGTCGTTATCGCCGGCGTCACCGATTACAGCGCCGGCCACTTCGATGCTTCGCAACGCAGCGATCCGGCCGGCGCGATTGCCGGCGCGCCCGCGAATGCGGGGGTCAACGTGCTGCTCGCACACCAGCCGCGCTCGGCGTTTGCCGCGCACACCGCGGGCTACGATTTGCAGCTCTCGGGCCACACGCACGGCGGCCAGTTCCTGCCGTGGAATTTTTTCGTGCGCTTCCAGCAGCCGTTCACCGCGGGCCTGCATAAGCTCGGAAAGCTGTGGGTGTACGTGAGCCGCGGCACCGGCTACTGGGGCCCGCCCAAGCGTCTCGGCGCGCCGTCCGAAATCACGCATCTCACGCTGGTGCCCGCGTAACGCGCAGCCAGTCACGGTAAGATGTCGCGCATAACCAGGAGGAGTTATGCAGACCATTCCATATGCAGCCGTGGCCTTAGTTGCCGCGGCGATGTCCGCAACCGCGCTCGGACAGACCGCCGGCTATCCCAACCGTGTCGTCAAGTTTATCGTGCCGGTGGCGGCCGGCGGCACCGTCGACATCGTCGCGCGCACACTCGCGCAACGCCTGACCGATGCGCTCGGCCACCAGGTGATCGTCGAAAACCGGCCGAGCGCGAGCAGCCTCGTCGGCACGCAGGTAGTCGCGAAGTCGCCGCCCGACGGCTACACCTTGCTTGCCACGTCGACCACGTTCCTGTCGGCGCCCGCGGTGGTGAAGGACCCCGGCTACGATCCGGTGAAAGACTTCGCACCGATCACGCTGACCTGCCGCGTGCCGATGGTGCTCGACGTAAGCCCCAATCTGCCCGTCCGCTCGATCAAGGAATTCATCGCTCTCGCCAAAGCGCGGCCGGGCGAAATCACGTATGCGGCTTCCGGCGTGGGCTCTACCGGCCATATCGCTGGCGAGCTCTTCGCGCGCCAGGCCGGCCTCAAGATGCTGCCGATCCAGTACAAAGGCAACGCGCAGTCCATCGTCGAAGTCATCGGCGGCCAGGTGGCGATGATGTTCGACCAGGTCGGCACTTCCGCGCCTTACATCAGGGCGGGCAAGCTGCGCCCGCTCGGCATCACGTCGAAGAAGCGCTCGCAACTGTTTCCCGATCTGCCGACCATCGATGAGTCGGGTTTGCCGGGCTACGAAGACTACACGATTAACGTGCTGCTCGCGCCGGCCGGAACATCAAAAGAAATCCTCGCGCGGCTCAACTCTGAAGTCACGAAGATCGCGGGCGCGCCGGATTTGCACAAGCGCTTCCTCGACCAGGGCATCGAGCTCATCGCGAGCCCGTCGCCCGACGACTTCGCCGCGTACGTGAAATCGGAGGTCGCGCGCTACGCGAAGCTCGCGAAGGACGCAGGAATAAAAGCGGACTGACGCGACGTCACGCTCAGAGTTGAAATCCCAGCCAGAGCACGAGGCCTTCGCTCAATTCGCGCATCAGCCCCGGAACATGTGGTTCATACAACGTGGCTTTTTCGCGCTGCGTCTCGAGCCAGCCGGCAAACCGCCGCACGTCTTCGCCCGCGTAGAACGCGATCATCATCTCGTAATTGAGAAACAGGCTGCGTGAATCGAGGTTGAGCGATCCGGCCAGGGCCAGCATGTCGTCAATCACGATCGCCTTCGCATGGTTCATATAGGGAACGAACCAGACCCGACCGCCGGCGGCCGCCAGGTCGCGCAGCGCACGATGGCGAACATGGTCGGCCATGAGATGGTTCGAGCGCCGCGGCAGGATCAGGTCCACCGCTACGCCGCGCCACGCGGCCTGAGTCAACGCCATCAACAGCACCTCGTCAGGAACAAAGTATGGCGTCGCGGCGATGATGCGTTGGCGTGCGTTGAAGCATCCCGCCACCAGCAGCGCATGCACGGTGTCGTCGGCCTGGTCGGGGCCCGATGCGATGACCTGGCCGAACGGCTCCGCCGGCGCCGGATCGGCGTGAGCGATGTCGGCAGGCGGCAGGCCAGTCGCAAAAGTCCAGTCGCGCTCAAAGAGCTCGCCGGCTTGGCGAGCCAAGGCTCCTTGTAAATCGAACGTGAGGTCCTGCCACGGTTTCTGCGCTGCGCTGCCCGTGAAATATTCCGCGGCCAGGTTGCGGCCGCCACACCAAAGGCGCGCGCCGTCGGCCACCACGATTTTGCGGTGATCGCGCAGATTGGTGCGGCCCCGCAGCGGCGAATGCAGGAGCGGAACGAACAATCCGACGTGCACCCCCGCCGCCTTCATCGCGTCGAGATTGCGATATCCGCCTATCCACCGCCCAACGCCGTCCAGCATGAACCGCACGCGCACTCCGGCACGCGCCCTGCTCACCAGGCGCGCAACCAGCGCATCGCCGAACTCGTCGCTGCCGAGGATGAACGTGCAGACGACCAGTTCGCGCTCGGCGCCGTCGATCACCTCCCACAATGCCCGTTGCGCCTCAACGCCGTCGGCGTGAATGCGCAGGTTCGCATATTCCGCCACCGGCGGCTGACCCATGGCGGCGGCGAGCTTGCGCGCCCAGGCACCCTCTCCGCGGATATTGCCTGCAGGCGCCGCGAGCGGCGGATGATTCCCGGAATGCACGAGCTTGCGCGTGCCGAACAACAGGTACAGGGGCAAGCCGACATAGGGGAGCAGCACCATCACCATTACCCATCCCACGGCAGCGGCCGGATGGCGCCGCTGTTTCAGCGCGTGGGACGCGAGCACGTAGATGAGCAGCCCGATCATCACCGCGAGACCGTGCAGCGACAGCAGTTCCGCGACCAATGGGAACGTCCACGTCATCGGCGACTACACCGCGCGAATTGCCAGGGCGAAACCCGCACAGCCGGCCGCCGCAAATTTCCCCATGAACGTCCGCCTCCCCAGCGGTGGCGCCTTACGCGACCGTTTTTAAAAAGCGCAGCAGCTCCTGCGCGCAGCGGTCGGGCACGGTGTCGGTGATGTTGTGCGGCAGCTTATCGTAGACAACGAATTCGCAGCGCTTGATCTTCTCGCGCAGCAGTTCGTATTCATCGATCAGGTGGATCGGGTCGCCGCCCGGCGCGACAATCAGCGTCGGGCACTGGATTTTGTGCAGTTCGTCCGTATGGTCGATGACGGCCACCGTCGGCACGAAGCGTGCGAGCGATTCGACTTTGTTGCGCGCCGATTCCTCGATGAACCAGTCGACGAAGCCCGGCTCGACTTGGCTCAAATCCATGCGGTCGGCAATCGTCTCGCGCAGGAACGCGGCGAGCCCTTTGGAGCCGATCTTCGCGAGCCATCCGTTGTAATCCTGGCGGCCCATTTTCATGCCGGGCGGCGCGGCGAAGCTCGCGAGCGATTTCACGCGCTTGGGATAATCGATCGCGACGCTTTGCGACACGATGCCGCCCGCGGACGAGCCCGCGAGGTGGGCCGACTGAACACCGAGATGATCGAGCAGTTCGACGACGTCCTTGCCCAGCCGCTTGAACGTCATCTGTTCCGGGGTCGGAATGCCCGACTGCCCGTGGCCGCGCTGATCGAGGCGCACGACGCGATAGTCGCGGGCGAGATGCGGTACCCACGCGTAGAAGCGGCGCGAGCTGCCCATCGCGGCGTGGACCATCACCAGCGTATCGGGCGTGCGCCACGGGTCGGTGTAATCATCGATCACGTAGCGCAGCGTCAAGCCATCGCTCGCGACAAAGCGTTGCATTTCCTGGTTCATCGGTTCATGCCTGGCGGAAATCGAAACGGGAGCAATACGTTAACATATTCGCATGCTGGGAATTTCGCATCCAAGCCCCCGTGCACCGCATGCGCGCTCACGTTTTTCTGCATCGGCAAGACGACTTCGATACGCCGCATTGATCCTGATCAAAGAGCCGTCCCGCCGGCCGCGCACAATAGACGCACGTTCAATGACCGGCAAGGATTTCATCATGTGGCGTTTTAATTATCTGCCCGGCTGGGCGACCCCGAATGCGTTGCGCAACGGCTACGCCGCGCTCGCCAGCGCTCTGCATCATCGTGATACCCGCGGCCAGTGTTTGCCGCGCCGGCAGGGCCGGTGCCCGGGTCTCGAATACTGCGCGGACTGTTCGTGGAAGGAAGGCACGTCGCGCGAACACGGCTAGCGCATTGACTCACGCCGGCGGCGTGATCTCGCAGCGAAAATCCTCGGAACGGTGGCTGGCGAATCGTTGTCGGCTAGGGTTGTCATCACGGTCGGGCGGGCGGAGCCGATTATAATGGCTGGGCGCGGGCGTAGAATCCCGCGCCGGCAAAAATTGCGGTAACCTCGCATCGCAGGTCGTGTTCAGAACAGGGAGATTTCCGCAATGAGATTCACGTCCGTCATCATGGTGCTCGCGGGGCTCGCATGCACCGGTCACGCTGGCGCGGCCGACACGCTCGCCAAAATAAAGGCCAACGGTGAAATCCGGCTCGGCTATTTCGCGGCGTCCGCGCCGTTCTCGTACGTGGGCACAGACAAATCGCCGCAAGGCTATTCGGTCGAGCTGTGCCAGCGCATCGCCGCCAGCGTGCAGCGCGAACTCGGTCTCGCGCAGCTCAAGACGACTTGGGTCGAGCTCGGCCTCGGCGACCGCATCGAAGCCGTGCGCGGCGGACGCATCGATATCGAATGCGGCACCACGAGCTGGTCGTTCTCGCGCCAGCAGCTGGTCGACTTCAGCTTGATGACGTTCATCGACGGCGCGAGCCTGCTGGCGACAGTCGACTCGGGCATCAAGCGCATTACCGACGCGGGCGGCAAGCGCATTTCGGTGATACGCGGCACGACGACCGAAAGAGCGCTCGTGGCGTCGCTCGCCAAGGAAAAAGTGCAGGCGGAACTCGTCAGAGTGGACACGCGCGAGCAGGGCTTCGCCATGCTGACCGAGGGCCGCGTGGACGCGTTTGCGTCCGACCGCTTCTTGCTGCTCAACGCGTTCACGTCGCTGCGCTCGAATAAGCCGCTGCGGCTCGCCGACGAGGATTTTTCGGTCGAGCCCTATGCGCTCGCACTGCCGCGCGACGACGCGCGCTTCCGCATAGCGGTCAATCGCGCGCTTGCCGAAGTATTCCGCTCGGGTGAGATCTCGGGTATTTACGACCGCTGGTTCGGCCAGTTCGGGCAGCCGAGCCTGCTGCTCTCCGCGCTCTACTATCTGCAGCAGGTTCCGGAGTAAGCGCCGTGGCGCGTGCCTACGTCGCCGCCGCGCTACTCGCGCTCGCGGCCCTGCCGGAAGGGGCGCCGGCGCAACCGGCGGGCAGCACCTCCATGCCCGACAGCGTCGTCATGCGCTGCCGGCAGTGCGGCGTCATCAATTCGATCCGCGAAACCCAGCAACAGCGCGAGGGACAGACGCCCGGACTGGGTCCCGATTCGCCGGTCGGGCTGGTGCTGTATATCCCGATGGGCCCCGGCAGCAAACAGGGCGACGCCTTCGCGGGCTCGGTCGGCAATCGCGAATGGCAGAACCGTATCAGCAGTACGCGCTACGAATACACGGTGCGCATGGACGACGGCGACTTCCGCCTCGTGAGCAAAGACGGCGTTTCCGACCTGCAGGTCGGCGATCGCGTGAGGCTCGAGGGCAACCGCATCGAGCGCTGGGGTTCTTAGCCGGGGTCGCCGCCCTAACCACGTCAATGCACTTTCGACGCAGTCTCCGTATTCGCGGCCGCGCGGCTGCGCATTAATCGCTCGCGCGGCGTCTCCGTCCTTAGCCACGGCCGTGGATTAGGCGTGACCAGACGGCGCATCATCGCCGTGCGCAGCGCATCGTCGCTCAATTCGGATGCGGCAAGCCGCCGCACCTCGCCGCCTTCGAGCGCGGCAATCGCCACGCCATCGCGAAACAAGCACCCGATTGCGCGCGATCGCGGAGACGCGTGCGTCCGGCGTCAGTATGCCGACGAGGTTCAGCGGGTCGGCGCCGCTCAAGGCAATGAGCGCGCCGGTGTGCTCGAGCTTTCTTACCGCGCGCAGACGCCCGACCGCGTCGGCCGCCGCAAACTGCTCGCCGCCAAAGCCCGTGACGAAACGGCCGCCGCGGATTTCGCCGCGCGCTTCGAGCCTTCGATACACCATTACCAGTTCGCGCCACGGCGGCAGCCGCGATTCGCGCGCGAGCAGCGAACGGAACACCACGCCGTAGCGTGCGAGCAGCGCGCGCGCAATCGGCTCGACGCGGTCCGGCCCTTCCACGGCGTCGCCACCCAGCAGCGCCCAGCGCCCCGCGGTGTCGACCCCGTACATCGACGCGCGCTGACTCCCGCGCCCGGTGAGGCTCTTGCGCTTTTCGGGCGGCGTCAAGCAGCGCGCGCAAACCGCTGAAACTATCGGCGGTTACGAGGCCCGCGCCCGCCAGCTCGCCCAGCGCACGCTCGACGAGCGTCGGCAAGAGGCGCGTCACTGTGACCATCTCGTGGAAGAACAACGCGCCGCGCTTGCGCAGCGCCTCCAGCACTGCATGCGCCTCCGAAGTGAGGAGCGACGTATCGGCCTCCGCCGCGACGCGCCACAGCGCCGCATGCTCGCGCAGCATCAGCGCGATCGGCGAACTCTTGAGCGGCGCCTTGCCGGCCGTTTCCATCGGCGTCAGCCGGCCCCACGCCACGCGGCCGGAGAGACACAGCGTATCGATCTGGCTCGCGTCGTATTCGCGCACGCGCGCGGGCAGCACATGTTTTTCCCATGCGTCGGCGGCAACTTCATAGCCATCGAGCTGCGCAATCACCCCGGCCAGACCGTCCACGCCCTGCACCTGCTCTTCGGGCATCACGTGCTGCCAGTGCAGCAGGAAGCGCATGAAATCCGCCGCGGTCACCGGCTCGATCTCCGCGCGCAGCCGGTTCAAAGTGTAGCGATGTATGCGCGCAAGCAGGCGCCGGTCGCACCACTCGAGCGGCGCATCGGCGCCCGTCACCGGGGAAAAATACCCGCGCAGCACCCGGCCTTCAGCTTCGAGCGCGAGCAAGGCGCCGTCGATCAATTCGCTCCCGGACAGATTGAGATCGTCGGCCAGTTGCTGTGCGGTCACCGGACCGAGCACATCGAGGCGGCCGCGCGTGAGCTCGCGAGCCGCGTCTTCACGTGTCCACTCTTTGCGCAGGCGCTCGGGAATTTCGGGCGTGACGGGCTGCGGCATCACCGCGCTGAATTCGTCAAACCGCTCGACCGGCAGCCAGAAACCGTTCGCATCGAATGCGCGGCCATTGGCGACGAGCGCATCGAACAACCCGGGCCAGTGGGCTTCATCGGTCGTGAGCTCGTCGCGGCGGATGAAGCCCGTCAACAGCAATGCGTCGTGCAACTCGTCGGGCGTGTCGGCAGACGGCCAGGCTTCTTCGCGCACGCGTTCGATCGCAGCCGGATCGAGCGCGCCGAGATCGTCGGCGTTGCGCGGTTCCGTCGCGCGCCGCGTATGCACCGCGCGCGTGCGGCGTTCCTCGAGCGGCGCATCGTCGAGAAAGGTGTAGACCGCCGAATTCACGAGCTCGTGGGAAAACACCGAAGGTTCAGGCGTGTCGCGGGCCAGGCAGGTGAGTTCGCCGTCGTATATCCGCTGAAGGACGGTAATCAGCTGCGGCAGGTCCATCGCTTCTTCGATCGCGTCGCGCATCGCCTGCTCGACGAGTGGATGACAGGGCACTTCGCGTGCGCCCTGAACGTTTTCGAAGCACGCTTTGGCGTCCGGAAAAATTCCGGCGAGCAGATCCTCGGCAATCATGCGCTGGATCTGCGCGGGCATGCGCACCCCGTTGCGCGTGCGCGGCACCGCGAGCGCGATGGTCGTCGCCCACCGCCAGCGCGTTTCGAAAATCGGCGAGTCGAGCACCGCCTGGGTCAGCGTTTCGGTCACCGTTTTGGGATTCAAGTAGCGGTAGACTTCCTCGAGTGGGAAAGAATGGGATGGCCCGAGCGAAAGAATGATGCCCTCCTCGGTCGCCGCCGCCTGCAATTCGAAATTGAAGCTCTGGCAGAATTTCTTGCGCAGCGCGAGGCCCCAGGCCCGGTTCACGCGGCTGCCGTACGGCGCGTGCAAGACGAGCTGCATGCCGCCGCCTTCGTCAAAGAACCGCTCCAGCACAAGCGTCTGCTGCGTCGGCACCACGCCGAGGGCGCGCTTGCCTTCGGCGAAGTAAGTCGCGATCTGCTCAGCCGGCGAGCGCGCCAATCCGTAATCGCGCATAAGCCAGTCGATTGCGTCATCGAGCTCGCCTTGACGGCGCGGCGCGGCGGGCGCGGGCAATTTCGCATCGGCCGCCGCGCGCATCCGCGATACGGCGGCGCTCATCTCGTTGCTGCGGGCGGGCGCTTCGCCGAGCCAGAACGGCATCGACGGCGGCTGCCCCTTCGCGTCCGCGACCCGCACGATGCCGCCGGCGATCTGCAGGATGCGCCACGACGTATTGCCGAGCTGGAAAACGTCACCGGGCAAGGATTCGATGGCGAAGTCCTCATTGAGCGTGCCGACGGTATGCCCTTCCGGCTCGAGCACCACGCGGTAATCGAACACTTCGGGAATCGCGCCGCCCGACATGATCGCGGTCATGCGCGAGGCCGGGCGACCGCGGATCTGGCGATTGACCGCATCGTGATGAATCAAAGCGCCGCGCTGACCACGCTTCGTGCTGAAGCCGCGCGCGAGCATCGTCACGACATCATCGAATTCGTTGCGTTTCAAGTCGCGATACGGATACGCAAGGCAGGCGAACGCAAAGAGCGCGTCTTCATCCCATTCCTCGGCCGCCGCTTCGGCGACGATTTGCTGCGCGAGCACGTCGAGTGGTTTTGCCGGCACATGGATGAGGTCGAGTTCGCCGTCTTTGACTGCCCGGACCATCGCCGCGCACTCGACCAGATCGTCGCGCGTCAGCGGGAACACACGGCCCTTCGGCGTGCCGCCGACCGTATGCCCCGAGCGCCCGACACGTTGCAACAACGTCGCAATCCGATTCGGCGAAGAAATCTGGCACACGAGATCGACGTGCCCGATGTCGATACCGAGCTCAAGCGAAGCCGTCGCGACGAGCACTTTCAGTTTGCCATCCCGCAGCCGCTCTTCGGCGGAGAGGCGCGCTTCCTTGGCAAGGCTCCCGTGATGCGCCGCGACGTTTTCTTCGCCGAGCGGCTCGCTCAACTGATGCGCCATGCGTTCGGCAAGCCGCCGCGTGTTCACCATGATGAGGGTGGTGCGGTGCGAACTGACGAGCTCGATCAGGCGCTGGTAAATCTCCTTCCATACCTCGGTCGACATCACCGCTTCGAGTGGCGCGCCCGGGACTTCGATCGCCAGATCGATTTCGCGCTTGTGTCCGCGATTGACGATCACGCACTCGCCGGGCGTCTGCATGCCGACCAGGAAGCGCGCGACTTCTTCGATCGGCTTTTGCGTCGCCGACAATCCGATGCGCTGCAGGCGCCGCCCGCAAATGTGGTCGAGCCGCTCGAGCGACAGCGCCAGGTGCGCGCCGCGGCGCGATTCGAGCAGCGCGTGGATTTCGTCGACGATCACGATCTGCGCGGTGCGCAGCATTTCGCGCGAGCGCTCTGCGGTGAGCAGCAGGTACAGGGATTCCGGCGTCGTCACGAGAATGTGCGGCGGCGTCTTCAGCATTGCGGCGCGGTCTTTTTGCGGCGTGTCGCCGCTGCGCACCGCGGCCGTCACCTTCACCGGCGGATAGCCCGCGTCTTCCGCGAGGCGGCGGATTTCGCGGCGCGGTTCGGCCAGGTTCTTATGGATGTCCGCCGACAGCGCTTTCAATGGCGACACGTAGATGACGCGCACTTCGTCGGGCAGGCCGCCGCGCTCGAGCCCTTCGCGCAACAGCTGGTCGATCGCGGTCAAAAACGCCGCGAGCGTCTTGCCGGAGCCGGTGGGGGCCGCAATCAGCGTGTGGGCCCCGCTGCGAATCGCGCGCCAGCCTTCGGTTTGCGCCTGCGTCGGCGGCAGCACGCGCGGCCCGTCGACGGTGGATTCGGTAAAGCGGGATTCCCACCAGTTGCGAAGTACTGGATGGAAGTCGGATGGCAGCATGGAATCTATTCTACTTAGAGTGCCTGACAAATAAAACGCGCAACATTATGTCAGGCACTTTAATAGACCCGCGATCAAGGCGCTTCGTTCCCTGTAAAGCGGCGGGCGCGACGCGGTCGCGAGGAGACGTTACACTCGCGATGCCCATCCAGGAGGAGATGCTGCAATGGCCCGCGTTACCGCACGATTCGCCGCCGTCGTCTGCGCCATTGCGACGTTGTCGGCCACCGCCGCCGGCTATCCGGAAAAGCCGATCCGCATCCTGACGCCGTTTTCCGCGGGCAGCGTTACCGATCTGCTCGCGCGTCCGCTTGCCGCCAAACTCGCCGAGGCGTGGGGCCAGCCCGTCGTGGTCGACAATCGCACCGGCGCGGGCGGCAGCATCGCCGCCGAAATCGTCGCCAAGGCGAATCCCGAAGGCTACACGCTGCTCGTCGGCGCCACCGGCCCCACCATCATCAATCCGCTGCTCGTCAAAAACCTCGGGTACGACGCGCAGCGCGCATTCACGCCGATCACGCTCACGGCGACCAACAACCTGCTGCTGACCGTAACCCCGTCGCTGCCGGCCAAATCCGTGCGCGAACTGATCGAGTTGGCGCGCGCAAAACCGGGGCAATTGCGCTATGGCTCGCCGGGAATCGGCAGCTCACCGCATCTCACCGGAGAATTATTGCAGTCGATGGCCGGCATCGACCTGGTGCATGTCGCGTACAAGGGCAGCCCTCAATACACAATTGACCTGCTCGCGGGCCGCATCGATTTCGTGTTCGCCGCCGCCGGCGCGCTGCTGCCGCATATCAAGTCGGGACGCCTGCGCCTGCTCGCAGTCGGCAGCGCGAGCCGCGACCCCGCGATGCCCGACGTGCCGGCCGTCAACGAGACCGTGCCCGGTTTCGAAGTCGTCGGCTGGTACGGGTTGCTGACGACGGCCGGCACGCCGGCGCCCGTGATCAGGAAGCTTCATGCCGAACTTGTGCGCATACTTGGCGAGCCGGACGTCAAGACCCTCTACGCGAACGCCGGTCTCGAAACCGCGATAAGCGCCAGTCCGGCGCAATTCGCGGCGTATATCGCGAGCGAGCGCGAAAAGTGGGCGAAGGTCGTCAAGGCCGCGAATATCCGCATTGAATGACCCCGCCCTCACGGGGAGCGGGTCAATGCGGCAGCAGCGCTTCGACGACCTTGATTTCGCGCGCGTACGCTTCGAGTCCGGCCGCCTTGGTCACGAAGCAATCGGCATTGCGCTGATAGCTGCGGTGCACGTCGCTTGGCGCGCTCGAGCTCGTGAGCACCACGACCGGGATATGTTTCAGGCGGCCGCTCGATTTGATTTTGAACAGCACTTCGTGCCCGCTCAGCTTGGGCAGGTTCAAATCGAGCAGGACGAGATCCGGCATCGGCGCGCCGGCGAACCTGCCCTCGCGGTACAAAAAGTCGATGGCTTCCTGCCCGTCGCCGACGATGTGCAGTTGATAGTGCGCGCTTAGCCTGTGCAGCGCTTCGCGCGTCATCCACACATCCGCCGGATTGTCTTCAACGAGCAGTATGTTGACCTGCCGCGCGCGGTGTGGCGCACACGCCGGCGCCGCTGCCATGGCACAGGCTTCGTGCGCGACATGAATGATGAGGCAATCGCCGCTTTTCTGGCCGCCCAGGGCAGCGCGCACCCGCTCGAGCTCGGCGTCGCCGGACATCCTCAGGAGCACAACGAGGCTGCCAGGTTTGTAGCCCCGCTCCACGTTGACCATTGTCACGCGGCCGAACTGCGCGCAATGGCAGGTAATGATCTTTTCAAGCTCTGCAAGCGACAGGTTACTCAAGTCGAGTTCGAGCATAGAGGCTCCTTCGCGACCACGCGAAAACCCCCTCCTGTCTCGCACTTTGCACGGCGCATGACGCCGCATCAAGGGCATATTCACGCCTGCGCCCCTGCATTGCGGCAGAAGCGCCCGGCTTGAAAAAGCTAGCGTCCCAGATCCTGAATCGCGTCGACAACCATATTGGTGCCGATGGCGATCATCAGGATATCGCTCGCGACGCGCACGTATTTGTAGCCTGACGGCGGCGGCCCGATCCTCACGATGACCGGTTGCGGGACTTCGTAATAAACGACGTCGCGCGGCAACGGACGTCCGTAGGCCCACTTCTTGGCCTGGCCCGGCGGCATGCAGCCGTTGTTCTTTTTGGCCAGCCCCGGCGGGCACTTGCCTTTGCGGCTGTATTCGCCGGCGTAGTAGTCGCGCACGTACTCGCGGTCGTGATCCTTGAAGTGCTTGCGCTTGCCTTCGTGCTGCCCACCCTTGTCGCCCTTATCGTCATTGCCCTTACCCTTGCCGGCCCATGACGGTTTGTCGGCCAGGACCGGGCCGGCGGCGAAAATTGCGCCCGCAGCCAATAGCAGCGCGAAACTGGCGTTCTTAATAGAAGCTTTCATTGGAACTCTCCTCGTCGTAGAACAAATATCACTGTTCATTCAACGGATGAGCGTAGCGATATGCCGACAGCGCGTCTGTGCACGACTGCACATAACACGCAAATCGGTAAAACCTGCATTTCCGCCATTAGGCGGCCGGAATGCGCCGGTTCAGCGCAGATTTCAGCGCAAATATTTGCCGAACCACGCAAAAACTTTCTTCCACCCGTCGACCGCCGCGTGCACACGATATTGCGGCCGATCGACCGCGAAGAATGCATGGCCGGCGTTTTCGTAAGTATGGAACTCGTAGGTTTTGCCGCAGCGCTTCAAGGCCGCCTCGGTCACGGCCGCGTCGGCGGGCGACGGCCGCGTGTCCTCGATGCCGAAAAACCCGAGCAGCGGGCACTGCAGGTCCTGCGTAAAGTCGACGGGCGCGATCGGTTGCCGGGGCGTGAGTTCCTCCGGTTTGGCCGCAACACCGCCGCCGTAACAGGCGATCACGGCATCGATACCGCGCAGCGTGCACGCGGCCAGATAGGCCTGGCGCCCGCCGGAGCAATAGCCGATTACGCCGACCTTCCCGTTCAAATAGGGCAGCGCGCGCAGATGATCGATCGCGGCCTGCACGTCGCCCATCGTGCGGTCGTCGGGCATGCCGCCGGCCGCGCGGATGCTCGCGCTGTTTTCTTCCGGCGTCGCCTTGCCCTCGCGAAACTGCAGGTTGGGCACGATGGTCGCGTAGCCGTGATGCGCGAAACGGCGACCAATTTCCTTGTGGGCTTCGTCCCAGCCCGGCATGTGATGAATCACAACGACACCGGGATAAGGGCCCGCGCCCAGCGGCCGCGCAAGATACGCGTCGATCCGGTCGCCTTGATGTCCGTGCAGATATACGGTTTCAGCCAGCTGCGATTCATACGTCACGACTGCGATCTCCTTAAAGTGAGGGTTGCCTGTCAGTTAGATGCGCGGATGCCGCTTTCGGCAGCGAATCGTCTCGTTGAGTCCCACGTGCAAGTACACAGACGCTAGCGCAGGAGCATTTCCCAATTTTACGCGCAACAGCGTAATCGTCGAGCGCGCAACGCCGATCACACGCAGCCCCACATTTTGTCCGCAGCGCATGTGCTCACATCGGCTAAAATGGCGGTTGGTATCACGTCCGCCTGCAAAACCCTCCCCTCGCCGCCGCATGCCCGCCATCATCTCCATCGTCGACGTCGCCAAAACCTACGCCACCGGGTTCGAGGCATTGAAGCAGGTCAACCTCGACATTCGCCGCGGTGAGATTTTCGCGCTGCTAGGACCCAACGGCGCCGGCAAAACGACGCTCATTAACGTTGTGTGCGGCATCGTCAGGGCGAGCGCCGGCAAAGTTTCGGTCGATGGTCATGACAACGTCACCGCATGGCGCGCCGCGCGCGCGCTGATTGGCCTGGTGCCGCAGGAACTCACGACCGATGCGTTCGAAACCGTGTGGGCGACCGTATCGTTCAGCCGCGGGCTGTTCGGCTATGGCCCGAACCCGGGTCACATCGAAAAAGTGCTGAAGGCGCTGTCGCTGTGGGACAAAAGGAATAACAAGATCATGACGCTCTCGGGCGGCATGAAGCGCCGCGTGCTGATCGCCAAGGCGCTGTCGCACGAGCCGCGCATCCTGTTTCTCGACGAGCCGACCGCGGGCGTCGACGTCGAGCTGCGGCGCGACATGTGGCAGCTGGTGCGCGACCTGCGCGAGACGGGCGTCACCATCATCCTGACCACGCATTACATCGAAGAAGCCGAAGAGATGGCCGACCGCATCGGCGTGATCAGCAAGGGCGAGCTGATCCTCGTCGAAGACAAGGCCGAGCTCATGCGCAAGCTCGGCCGCAAGCAGTTGACGCTGCAGCTGCAGCACAAGCTGGAGCAGATTCCGGCGGCGCTTGCGGGCCACCAGCTGGAACTCGCGGGCAACGGCTGCGAGCTCGTCTACACGTACGACGCGCAGGGCGACCGCACCGGCATCGCCACGCTGCTGCAGGACCTCGCCAACGCCGGCATCCGGTTCAAGGACCTGCAAACCACGCAGCGCTCGCTCGAAGACATATTCGTGAGCCTCGTCAAAGAGCCGGCATGAATATCCACGCGATCCGCGCGATCTATGCGTTCGAAATGGCGCGCACCGGCCGCACGCTGATGCAAAGCATCATCTCGCCCGTGCTGTCGACGTCGCTGTACTTCATCGTGTTCGGCGGTGCGATCGGCTCGCGCATTCCGGAAATCGGCGGCGTCAGCTATGGCGCCTTCATCGTGCCGGGACTCATCATGCTGTCGCTGTTGACGCAAAGCATATCCAATGCGTCGTTCGGCATTTATTTTCCGAAGTTCACGGGCACGATATTCGAACTGCTATCGGCGCCGATATCCGGCTTCGAGCTCGTGCTCGGCTACGTCGGCGCGGCCGCAACGAAGTCGATCATCCTCGGGATTATCATCCTCGCGACCGCCGCGCTGTTCGTGCCGCTGCGCATCGAGCACCCGTTCGCGATGGTGCTGTTTCTCGTGCTGACGTCGGTGACGTTCAGCCTGCTCGGCTTCATCATTGGCATCTGGGCGGACGGCTTTGAAAAGCTCCAGGTGGTGCCGCTCCTGATCATTACGCCGCTCACCTTCCTCGGCGGCAGCTTCTATTCGATCGACATGCTGCCGCCGTTCTGGCAGACGGTGTCGCTCTTCAACCCGGTGGTGTACATGATCAGCGGCTTCCGCTGGAGCTTTTACGGCCTCGCCGACGTCGGTGTCGGCGTGAGTCGTTGTCATGGCGACCATCTTCATGGGTGTATCGCTCGCGGTCGTCGCGTGGATCTTCAAGACCGGCTACCGGCTGAAGAATTAGCCACGCGCAGTTTGTCGTCGCGCGACGACAATAAAACCACGGCTTTTCAGCGGCTTTTCGAGAAGCGCACCCCATGGCGTCGGCAACTGACGACAACCGATTCCGTCAGCCATTTTCTGACGGCTGTCCAAACCAGTGATTCGCCACGCAAAAATTTTTGGCACGGTAGTTGCGGCAGTCGAAGTGCGGGTCTGACCGCCCGCATTTTGATGGAGGCAACAAATGAACAAGCATGTCAGACGAAGTTGTATGGCGATGGCGTTGGCGGGTGCACTGTTCTCAGCCCACGCCGGCGCGATGAGTTCGCAAGCTCCGGCATCGGCGGCGTTCGATGTGATTTCCTCGCCGCAGACGTTGACGGTACTGGAGGCGGACGGAGCAATGACCACGTATACGTTTGCCGACCCTGAGTTGGCGGCCGTCGCCGCGCCGGACGGTATGGTCACAGTCTACGAACTCACCCCATTCGCGCCGCGTGTCTGAACCGGTGATCGACTCGGTCGTCTTTACATCCAACTATTACTTCCCCGATGCTGCGGACACCGTGACGCTGTACACGCCGGATGGCTCGGGTTGGGCTTATGTGCCCTCGAACTTCGGGCCCGCTGAGGATGTCTATGTTATAGACGACACCAGCGTGACGCCGTTCTATGTGGCGAGCTTCGTTTCGCCGCCCGTCTACACGCTGACGTTCGATCAGTAACACGCTCACAAGCGTGACGCGCGAGGCGCGGGTCATACCCGCTGTCCCGCGACAGCCGCCGCGATTCCCTTGGCAGGGGGCGGCGGCTGTTTCCTGTACTGGTGTCTAAAAGCGCGGCGCCTTAGGTGCGGTACACTCGCGGCTTTCACGCACCGTGAAAACGCCTTATGCCCGTCAAGATGATCGGAAAGGATATTGCTGCCGACGCCCGCCGCGTGTTCGAGGCCGTGCGCGGCGGCGGGATCGCGATCATCCACCTCGACGTGGGCTATGCGGTGCTCGCGCATACCGCCGATGCCGTGCGCCGGATCTACGCGGCCAAACGCCGCGGTTTCGACAAGCCGACGGGGCTCCTGGGTAATTACGCGTTGCACGAAGCGCTGCACGTCCTGGGCTCGCGCGAGCGCGAGATGGTGCGGCGGCTGACCCATGACCACGATCTGCCGCTCGCGGTGATCGCGCCGTATCGCAAGGAGCACCCGCTGCTCGCGAAGCTCGATCCTTTCGTGCATCGCAATGCGGTCAAGAACGATACGCTCAATATCCTGCTCAATGCCGGCGAATTGCGCAATGCAGTCGCTGACCTCGCGCTCGCGCACGAGGTCGTGTGTGTCGGCTCGTCGGCCAACGTGTCGCTTTCGGGTACCAGTACCGCTTGGAAGACGTCGATTCCGAACTGCGCGCGATCGCCGACGTCGAAACCGATTACGGTTTATGCGCGCATCACAATCCGCAAGGGCTTTCGAGCACGATGATCGACTTTACGACGTTTCGCGTGCAGCGCGCCGGCGCGTGCTTCGACCGCATCGCGAACGTCATGCAGCAGGAATTCGGCATCGAATTGGAGCGTCCCGCGTAACGCGCCGGTACGCGTAGAATCGACGGGACATGTCTTTCCGCGTTCACATGGCGGCAAACTATTCCGCGCTGCCGGTTTGTTTTCTGCTGCTCGCAGCGGGCCCCGCTTGCGCCCAGCCATATCCGGCCAAATCGATCCGCGTCGTGGTCGGCTTTCAGGCCGGCGGCGGCGTCGACATGTCGGCGCGCGCGATCGGCAAATATCTGACCGAGGCAGTCGGCCAGCCGATCGTCGTCGACAACAAGCCGGGCGCCGCCGGCAACATCGCCGCCAACCTCGTGGCGAAATCGGCAGCGGATGGCTACACGCTCCTGATGTCGAACTCGACCATCGCAATTCCGAGCCTGTTCGCGAATCTGCCGTTCGACGTGCGCAAAGATTTCGATCCGGTCAGCCTGGTGGCGATCGGGCCCTCGGTGCTGACGGTCCATCCGTCGATGACCGCGACGAACGTGACTGAACTCATCAACCTCGCGAAAGCGAAGCCCAAACAGCTCATTTATGGTTCCGGCGGCGTCGGCAACATCACGCATCTCGAGATGGAGCTGCTGCAGGTCATGACCGGCATCCAGATGATCCACGTGCCATACAAAGGCAGCGCACCGTCGGTGATCGGGTTGATGGGCGGCGAAGTCAACATGATCTTCTCGTCGGTACCGGCCGCGCTCGCGCAGATCAAGAGCGGCCGCATGAAGGCACTCGCAGTCTCGACCTTGCAGCGCAGCTCGGCGCTGCCCGACGTGCCGACGCTCAACGAATCGGGCCTGCCGGGGTACGACGCCGCGAGCTGGTACGGGTTGTTTGCGCCTGCGGGCACACCTAAGAAAATTCTCGCCGCGCTGAGCGGCGAAGTCGTCAAGATCATGCGCGTGCCCGACGTGCGCGAGCGCTTCGCCGGCGATGGATTCGAGCCGGCCGGACAAGGGCCGGCGGAATTCGCGAAGTTTCTGCGCGAGGAGATCGCGAAGTGGGCGCGCGTCGTGAAAACGGCCGACATCAAGCCTGAGTAGCACACGCGGTCCATTTCCATCCTGCTTCTTCCACCATGAGCCGCGCGAGCCGCTACTTCGCTCCGGATTTCAAGACTGCGCAACAGCGTTTTCGCACGGCGGTCGCGGCGCGCGGCGGCGAGCTCGCCAGACTCCCATTGGCGGCAACCGGCCCCGACGGCGCGACGCTCAGCATCGATATTGCGTGGTTCGGCGCGCAGTCCCCCCGGCGCGTGCTCGTGCATTCATCGGGATTGCACGGGGTCGAAGGCTATGCCGGCTCCGCCATCCAGCTCCAGTGGCTGGAGGAGGGTTTGCCAGCGCTGGCCGACGACGCCGCGATCGTGATCGCGCACATGCTGAATCCGTACGGCGCCGCGTGGTTGCGCCGGGTCAACGAGAACAACGTGGATCTTAATCGCAACTTCAGAGCGGCGGGTCCCAAGCATGGCGAACCCGCGCGCGAGTACGCGGCGCTCGATGCATTGCTCAATCCGCGGTCGCCGCCGCGCCGCGATTTCTTCTACGGGCGCGCGGCTGCGCTTGTGCTGCGTCATGGCATGGCGAAATTGCGCGCAGTGGTGATTGCGGGCCAAACGGTGAATCCGCGGGGCTTGTTTTATGCGGGCCGCAGCGTTGAGCCGGGCCCAGCGGCGTATCAGGCGCATCTGGCACCGCGGCTGGCTCGCGCGGAGCAAATAACGGCGATCGACGTGCATACCGGGCTGGGCCGGCACGGCGAGGACACGCTGATCGTGAACCCGGCCACCGCTCACGCCCAAGCCAACGCCACCATGCGCGGAATTTATGGCGCGCGCGTCGCGCCGGCCGACGGCCATGATTCGACCTATCACGCCGATGGCTCGCAGCAGGAAATGTATCGCGACCTGTTTCCGCGCGCCCAAGTGCATTTTGCAACCCAGGAATTCGGCACCCTGCCGCCGCTGCGCGTGCTGGCCGCGCTGCGCGAGGAGAATCGCTGGCACCACTACGGCGGCGGCACGCTCGATCACCCGGCAAAACGGCGCCTGCTGGCGGTTTTTTGCCCGCCCTCCGAACGGTGGCGCGAGCAAGTATTGCGTCGGGGCCGCGAGGTTGCGGCTCAGGCCTGCGGGCTTGCCTTCGGGCCGCCCGCCGCGGGTGCATAAGCGTACGACGACTGGTCCGCGCCGTCGCCCGGCGCGCGCGGCCGCATTGCTTTCGAGCGTATCAAGACGGTGCAGCGCGGCGCTGAATACCGACAGCGCTTCCTGGATCGCGCAGCATGCCGCCTCGTCGCGCCTGTTGGTCGCCGCATCCAGCTCGTCCGTGAGCAAAGCTACGCGCGATTGAGCATCGTGCCTGCCGACGAGCGGCAGCGTGGTGATGCGTGCGGGCAGGGTCGTCAACGCGTCGCGCCGGTTCGCCGTGGCGAGGTAAGCCTCCAGCAAAAAATACACCACGTACTCGGTTTCGGCTTCGCCAATAGCAGCGGCGATCACCATAGCCTCTCTCCATGCCGGCGGTGCAACACGCCGTGTTTTTTTGCCTGAATGCGGGCCGGCAGCCGCGCCTGCATTCCGCTTGAATGGGCACTGTAAGTTGCAGGCCGCTCGCGTACCGTACGCTAACGCACAAAGGCGCGGCAGCCGCAGTGTGCTGTGCCGCACATACGGCGCGGGACGGGGACGGGACAATCGGACCGCACCCCGGAATTACGCCGGCAGGGCACGAACTCGTTAAAAGGAATCAATCATGTTCGACAGCGGAATCCACAGCGTTCTCGGCTTACTGATACTCGTCGGTGACGTCTGGGCAATCATCAATATTTTCCAAAGCCCGGCTTCCAACGAGAAAAAACTGATCTGGATAGTCGCCGTGGTGCTGCTGCCGCTGCTAGGCCTTATCCTGTGGTATTTCCTGGGGCCGCGCGGCCGCAGGGTTTAGCGGCAAAGGACGTTCAATCATGCAGCCAGCGCCGAAGACCGTCGCGCGTAAGCATTTTTCGATGGTGCGGGGCTTTCACCTCGCCGATTTTTTCACGCTCGCGAATGCCGCGTGCGGAGTGGCGACCGTTTTTCTCGCGATGATCTACGTCGGCAATGCGTCGGTTGCGCATTTTCTCGCGGCGGCGGCGATGGCGCCCGCAGCTTTCGTGTTCGACGTGCTCGACGGCCGCATCGCGCGCTGGCGACACACGCACTCGGCGCTGGGCCGCGAGCTCGATTCGCTGGCCGACGTCATTTCGTTCGGTGTCGCGCCTGCCGCGCTCGCTTTCGCCGCGGGAATGCGCGGCGGCTGGGACGTGGTGATCCTGATTTACTTCGTGTGTTGCGGCGTGAGCCGGCTCGCCCGCTACAACGTGACGGCCGAATCCTTATCCGGGGGCGGCGACAAGGTCGCCTACTTCGAAGGCACGCCGATACCGACCAGCGTATTGCTGACCGGCATCCTGGCATTGCTGGCGTGGTACGACCGCGTGGGCGCGAATTTATACGGCGGCGTGTGGGCGGCCGGACCGTGGGATTTGCATCCGCTGGCGCTGCTGTTTGCCTTGTCGGGAACGCTGATGATCAGCAAGACTTTGCGGATCCCCAAGCTCTAGCGCGGCGGTGCGCGCGGCGCAGGGCAAAACCCTGCTGCCGCGGCGCCGGGAAACTGCAGCTTACGTCTTGTGCGCCTTGGCTTTCCTGCCCGGGGCTGCCGGCGGAATGTAGCCAGATACTCGGCAGCTCATGCCTTCGATCTGCTTGCCGTCTTTGAAACGGATCGAGCGGCACATCATGACGTCGCCCTTGGCGGAAAGGTCGGACATGCCGCGACGTACGTTCGCCAGCGAAAGCCCGGTCGCAGCGGCGATTTCAGAGTCGAGCCGCTCACCATGATTCTTCAGGTATTGCAGTATTTCTTGCATTTCTATCGCTCCTTTTGGGGTCGCCCTGCGTGACTGTGTGGGCGCGCACTATCCCCCGGCGTGCGGGGGTGGCTATGATACTCGGAATTGCGGTCAGCCGCGAGACCCGCGGCAGTCCGCGCAATGAGATTCAGTGCAGGAAAAGCGGGATCTTTATTCCGCGATGGCCGCCGTTCGAACTCCCGACCGGCTGCCGAGACCTGACGTAAATACTTAATTCAGAAGAGAATTTCGCTCACTTACCGCGGCTATGGGCATTATGCGAGGCGATTGCGCCCGCAAAACGCTGATATTCCCGCCGCGCGCTGGTCGTCAGGTGGAGCGTAAGGGCGCGGCGGTCTTCGTCGTGGCGGCGCTTCATGACGACACCCTTGCCGACCAGGCGCGCCAAGCGGCGCTGCACGGTGGCGATCGAACCGATGTCGAGCAGGTACAGCAGCTTCAGCGTCAGGGGCTCGCCGCGTATGACATCGTGATATCCGATCTGGGCGGCGATGTCGCGATCTTCCAGCGTGGTGATGAACGGCAGATGAAGCCGCTCGAGCCGGATGAGGTTGCGCAAATCGGCGAAGATCTTCATTGACTTGCATTGTGGGCTTGACTGACGGAAGTGCAAGCGTTTTCGACAATCAATTTGCAAATCAAAATTGCGGCATAACTGGCGATTCGACGATCTTTGCGGCGAAACAGCTGATCTGTTTCAATTTGGGAGGCATCTTTCCGGCGATTTGCCGTTGGCGGTTGCGCTGTGACTCCGACAGGAGCCAGCGGGTCAACATCGCGCGGCTCCACCGACCGCGCGGTAAAATAAGCGCTTCATATCAATGGGGACAGATCATGCCAGTCATCAATTCATGGATGCGCGCCCTCGCGTTCGGCGCGCTCCTCACCGCAACCGCGACCGCGCTCGCGCAATCCGTGGTCGAACAGGCGGCGGAACATCGTTTTCAGCTCGATTTTCGCGTCAACGACGCCGCGCTCGCCAAGATGCTGCCGGCTGGCTGGGAGGTGGTAATCGCCACGCAGGGACCGGCCAAGGACTGCAACCTGCGCATGATATTCATCGACCGCATGGCCATCATGGGCGCCGACGGCAAGCCTGCGCCGCGCGCGACCGCCCGCCTCGTCTACCTCGCGATCCCGGTGAAAGAGACCGCGACCGGCACGGCCGGACAGATGATCATTCACGGTCTTACCGAACATGCCGCCGACAGTCCGGGCACATTCGGCGTCTACCAGCATGCGACGACCGCGAAAATGTCGCGCACGGCCGCCTCGTCCGGCGGCACGCTGACCGGCAGCGAAGACTGGGAATTCGTCGCCGCCACCGGCGAGCGCATGGAACTGCATGTCGAGTACGAGCGCGGCCCGGCCAACAAGGGCGCCAATGAAGTGAAATTCTTTTACGCGCAGGACCCGAAGAAATACCAGGTCTTCAAAACGGACCAGGCGATCGACATCATGCGCAATCCAACGACCAATCCGCCCGACCACATCCGCAAATTCGCCTACAAAGCGGGCGGCGGCAAAATCGCGGCGCTGTTCGACGGCACGGAGAAAGTCGTCAGCTGGGATTCGTTTCCGTGGTACATCCGCACGGTCAGCACGCCTTGATGTATTCTCGCCGCTCGAGCACATAACGACGAAGGACCGCCGAATGAAATACGAATGCCTGCTGTACGAAGTCAAGGATCGCATCGCGACACTCACGCTCAACCGGCCCGATCGGCTCAATGCGCTTGGCGGCACGCTGCGCGAAGATCTCTACGCCGCGATCATCGCGGCCGGCGCCGATCCGGACGTCGGCGTGATCGTGATCACCGGCGCGGGCCGCGGCTTCTGCTCCGGCGGCGACGTGAAGTCGATGAGCGAGAAAGAGCAGGCGGGCCAGGCGGCGTCCGCCGATGAGCGGCTGGCACCGGTTCGCGACCGCTGCATACTCGCGATGCGCGACTGTCCGAAACCGATCATCGCGGCGATCAATGGCGCGGCGGCGGGCGCCGGCATGAACCTGGCGCTTGCATGCGACATGCGAATTGCATCGACCGCGGCGAAATTCGCGCAATCCTTCGTCAAGCGCGGGCTCGCGCCCGACTGGGGCGGCTCATACTTCCTGCCGCGCGTCGTCGGCGTGGCGAAGGCCAGCGAACTCATCTTCACCGGCGAAACCATCGATGCGGCCGAAGCGCTGAAGCTCGGCATCGTCAACGCCGTAGTGGCGCCGGAAGAGCTGATGGCTGCGGCCTACAAGCTTGCGGGCAAGATTGCGGCCGGCCCGCCGATTACCATCGCGCTCGCCAAACGCGCGATCCACCACAACCTGGAAGCGGACTTGCGCTCGGCGCTCGAGTTTGAAACCTTTGCGCAGGGCATTTGCAAGGACACCGACGACTACAGGGAAGGCGTCAAGGCGTTCGTCGAAAAACGCGCGGCGGTATTTCGCGGGCGCTAGGGTCGGCGGCCCCCGCAGCCATGAGGCCCGTTGCGAAAATTCTGCTGCTTGCCGCGTTGCTCGCCGCGTGCGCAGCCGCCACCGGCCAGCCGTTTCCCGCGCGCGCGGTGCGCGTGATCGTGCCGTATCCGCCGGGCGGCGGCGCCGATTTCGTCACGCGCGTGTTCTGCAAGTCGCTCAGCGACGCGACGGGCCAGCAATTCGTGGTCGACAATCGCGCCGGCGCAAACGGCAATATCGGCGCGGAACTCGCCGCGAAGTCGGCGCCCAATGGCTATACGCTGCTCGGCGTCGCGAACACCACCGTCACCATCAATCCCGAGCCTCTACAGCAAGATGCCGATCGACATGCTGCGCGACCTCGCGCCGGTCAGCATATTCGCGGCGCAGCCGAATGCATTGATCGTGCATCCCGCGCTGCCCGCAAAAACGGTCAAGGAACTGGTGGCGATTGCGCAAGCGCATCCGGGCCAGCTCGATTACGCGTCAGCCGGGACGGGCTCTTCGTCGCATATCGCGGCGGAGCTGTTCCGCATGGTCGCGAAAATCAACATCACGCACGTGCCTTACAAAGGCAACGGCCCCGCGATGTCCGATCTGCTCGGCGGCCAGGTCCCCATGATGTTCAACAATCTCGCGCCGTCGGTCGCGCAGGTGAAGGCCGGCAAGCTGCGCGCGCTGGCGGTGACCGGCGAGCAGCGCTCGCCGGCGGCGCCGGACGTGCCGACGATGGCCGAAGCGGGCTACCCCAAGGTCGTGTTCATGCTGTGGGTGGGCCTGCTGGCGCCCGCCGGCACGCCGGCGGACATCGTCGCGAAGCTCAACGCCGAAACCGTCAAGGCGGCACAATCGCGCGAAGTGCGCGAGCGTCTCGCCGGTGAGGGCGCCGACCCGTACACGACGAGCCCCTCCCAGATGGCGGAAATCATGCGCGACGAAACGGCCAAATGGTTGAGCGTCATCAAGGCAGCGAACATCCGGCTCGAATAAGCGCGGCTACCCGCGACACGTCGGTTTTCACGCAACACCCTACCACTCGAAAGGAATCGATAATGCTGAAGCGTCACCACATTACGCCCGAAGGCACCTACAAGGTCGGCGGCAACCGGCAGGTCATCTATACGCCGGTGGTGGTCGTGGAAGACACCACGCACACCCATGTCTATGTCGCCGGCCGCACTTCGCGCACCCTCGATGGCGACGTTGCATGTCCGGGCGACATGCGCGGCCAGATCCGCGAAGTATGCATCGGCATCGAGATTGCGCTGAAGTCGGTCGGTGCGACATTTGCGGACATCACGCGCACGATCACCTACACGACCGACATGAAAGCGTATTTCGCGGCGATCGACGAGCGGTTCAAATATTTCAAGGATCCTTTGCCGACCAGCACGCTGATCGGCGTGGCGTGCCTGGCGATGCCGGAGATGATGGTGGAGATCGAAGTGGAGGCAATCATCGAGCCCGAACGTTTGCGGCTGCCGAAAAAATAACCGGCGTGCAGCAATGGCATTCTATCGGCTGAGCAACCTGGAACGCGTCGGCGCCGCGGCGGCGGACGACCGCGAGCAGCGGCCGGCAGTACGTGGCGAGCGAATGGAGATGGGCTACTACCGTTATCCTCCCGGCACGAAAAAACAGGCGCACAGCCATCCCGAGGAGCAGATCGTGGCGGTGCTCAAGGGCAAACTCGGCTACCGCGTCGCCGGCGAAACCAAAATCATCGGTCCTGGCGAGGCGGTCTGCATTCCGGCCAACGTCGAGCACGACAACTGGTCGCTCGACGAGGAAGTCGAATTCATCAGTTGCAAGAACCTGCTCTGACGCGCTAACCGAAAGGATCCGCCCGATGACTGGTTTCCTTCGTCTCGTTGGCCTCGTCGTTGCTTGCCTACTCGTCGGGACTCATCCTTCGCACAGACCTACCCGTCGAAGCCGGTGCGCCTGATCATCGATTTTCCGGCGGGCGGGCCGTCCGATTCGCTTGCGCGCGTGGTCGGACAGAAACTGACCGAGTCCCTCGGACAGACCGTCGTTTTCGACAATCGTCCCGGCGCCAACGGCGTCATCGCGTACAGTCTCGCGGCCAAAGCGCCGGCCGACGGCTACACGCTGGTCATACTCAGCACGCCGTTTCCGCTGAACGCGGCGCTGCAGAGAAAGCTCACCTACGACACGCTGGAGAGTTTCTCGCCGATCTCGCTGGTCGCCAATTACCACAACCTGCTGGTCGTGCATCCGGCGGTGCCGGCGCAGTCGGTGCGGGAATTCGTCGCCTATGCAAAATCCAAAGCGGGCAGCCCTGACTTACGCGTCTTCCGGCACCGGCAGCGTGCAGCACCTCGCGATGGAACTGCTGCGCCGGGCGGCGGGCTTCGAAATCGTTCACGTGCCGTATGCCGGCAGCGCGCCGGCGGTCGTCGACCTGCTGGGCGGCCACGTGCAGGCCAGCATCACGACCTTGCCGGCGGCGCTCCCGCACGCGAGCACCGGCAAACTGCGCGTGCTCGGCGTGCTGAGCCCGGCGCGCGTAAGCCGCTTGCCGGAGGTTCCCACGCTCGTCGAGTCGGGAATCGCGGTCATTGCGACAGGCTGGGGCGGCATCGGCGCGCCGGCAGGCGTGCCCAAGGAAATCGTCGCGCGCCTGAATCAGGAGATCGTGCGCATCGTAAACCTTGCCGACGTGCGCGACCGTATCGTGACGGTCGGCGGCGAGCCGCGGCACAGCACCCCGGAAGAGTTTCGCCGGTTTATTGCCGAAGAGAAAAAGCGCTGGGAGCCCGTGATCCGCGAATCGGGCGCGAGCATGCAGAACTGATGCGTCTTGCATCGCCGCGCCGGCGGCGTTGCGAGCGCGCAGCAATTGCGGCACAATCAATCGCATAAAATCCGCGCCCGCTGCGACGGCGCAGGGGGAGTTTGTGTACATTGCGTTGCTGATCGTCCATGGTCTGTTCGCCGTCGCGCTGCTCGGCGCGCTCACGCATCAGACCGCGAGCACGTGGCTGCCCGCGCGCAAACAGGCGGGCTCGTTCAGCGGCCGCTTTCGCGCGGTGTCCGCGGCAGGCTATACGAACGCGATCGTCTGGCTGTACGTGGGCACCTTCGTCCTCGGCGCGATCATCTATCCCGAATTCCGCATCTCGATTCGCGGCGTGCTCGAAGAGCTCGACACGCCGGCAGCGATGGGCTCCTTCGAATTGAAAGAGCATTTTGCCGTCATCGGATTGGCCGCGCTGCCGGCCTACTGGTATTTCTGGCGGCTACCGCTCGCCGACGAGCACGCGCGCGCCCGCAAAGCATTGACCGCGATGCTGGCTTTCATCACGTGGTGGAATTTCCTCGTCGGCCACGTCGTCAATAATTTTCGCGGGTTCGGCGCGTGAACCGGCCGCGTACCGCGGTGTTTCTCGCCATCGTGTTCACGGTCGTCTACGCGCTTGCCTACGTGATCGCCGTCTGGAAAAATTATGCGCTCTTCACTTACCACCCGGTGACGGGCGCGTTGGGGCTCGGCGTCGAAAAGCCGAAGGACGGGCCGGCGATGTACTGGTTCGGCTGGATGGCAACCGCGGGCATTGTGGCGATCGGCGCGTGCCTCATCGCCTGGCTGGTGCCGGCACGCTACGCGCAGCGCCTCGGTTCGGGCTGGTCGTGGATAGTGCCGCTCGGCGTGCTGATTTTTTTCGCTTATCTGCTGCGCGGATATTTTCTGCGCTGATCTATTTGAAGCTGGAGGACCCATGGCCCACTCGAAAACCATGCTGATCTGCACACTGGCCTGCTGCGTTTTGGCCGCGCCGGCCGCCCGCGGCGCCGGCGAAATGGGCGAAGCCAAGCACAAAGACGAAGGCGTGCGCTTTTTCGGCTTCGTCAAGGACGCCGCCGGCAAACCCATTGTCGAGGCAAAAGTCACCGCGCAGATCAAAGGCGGCATTAAATTCGTGACGCACACGGCGAAGAACGGCATGTACTCGTTCGGCGGCTTCGCCAAGTCGGTCAAGCCGGACGACGTCACGATCACGTGCGACAAGGAAAAGTTTTCACAGGCGAAGGTCATCCGCAAAACGCCCGCCAGCGGCAAGGCGGTCAAATCGATCGAAACCGAATGCCGCATGCAAGCCAGCTAGTGCGTGCGCGCGATGTCATTGCGTAAATTCGCCGCTGGCTGCGCCTTTTTCCTCACCGTACTCTGCGCCGACGCATTTGCCCAGACACCCGCGGCGACTCTGACCGGCCGCGTCACTTCCGCCGCGGAACTGCGCATGGAAGGCGTGCTGGTCAGCGTGCGCAAAGCCGGCGCCACCATCACCCACACTGTGGTCAGCGATGCGAGCGGCCGTTTCGATTTCGCACCGGCGAAACTGGCTGCCGGACGTTACGAACTCGTTATCCGCGCGGTCGGATTCGAGCTCGACAGCGCGGCCGCGGTGGAAGTGCCCGCGGCTAACGTCGAGCTCAAGCTGCGCAAGACGCGCGACCTCGCCGCCCAGCTCACGAACACGGAGTGGTTCCTCAGCATGCCGGGCACCGCCGAACAGAAGCGGCCGCTGATCGAATGCATGAGCTGCCACACGTTCGAGCGCATCGCGCGCAGCAAGCACAACCCCGACGCGATGTACGAAGTACTGAAGCGCATGGCGACGTATGCGATCAACACCACCCCGGACAAAAAGCAGCTGCGCGCCAAACCGCGGCCGTTCAACGAGGCGACGTTTCGCGCCTTGGCAGCTTACCTCGCGTCGATCAACCTCTCCAAAAGCGCGACGTGGACCTACCCGTTGAAAACGCTGCCGCGCCCGCGCGGCCGGGCCACCCGCGTAATGATCACCGAATACGACCTGCCGCGCCGCACGATCGCGCCGCATGACGTGCTGACGGATGCCGCAGGCATCGCGTGGTATTCGAATTTCCTCGAAAACACCCTGGGCCGGCTCGACCCGCGCACGGGCGAGCACCGCGAGTTCACGTGGCCGACGCTCAAGAGAGGCGCGCCGGAAGGCTCGCTCGCGATGGAACCGGACCGCGACGGCAACTGGTGGCTCGCCGCGATGTTCCAGACCGGCCTGGTGCGGTTCAACGTCAAGGACAACACGTTCAAGGTCTTTCCACTGCCCGCCGATCTCAACAACAGCGAGGCGCAGCAGTCGATGGTCCAGCCGCGCCAGGCGCACGTCGACGGCAAAGTGTGGTCGACCGACATCGGCCGCCAGGTAATCCTGCGCCTCGACGTTGCGAGCGGAAAATACGAAATCATCGATCCGTTCAAGTACATGCCGGAAGGAACCAACCATTCGCCGTACGGACTGGCCGCCGACGAGAAAAACAATCTGTTCCTGATGGACTTCGGCGACGAGGTGATCGCGCGCATGGACGCCAGGACGCTGGAGACGACGATTTACCCGACGCCCGCTCCGCGTTCGCGGCCGCGCCGCACCATGCGCGATGCGCAGGGCCGCATCTGGTTTGCCGAATATGCAGCCAACAAAGTCGCGATGTTCGATCCGGTGAAAGAACGGTTCAAGGAATGGGACGTGCCGACGCCGTTTACCTATCCGTACGACGTGTTTCTGGACAAGAACAACGAGCTGTGGGCGGGCTCGATGTCGAACGACCGCGTGCTGCGGCTTACGCCCGCCACGGGCAAAAGCATCGAATACCTTCTGCCGCGCCAGACCAATGTGCGCCGCGTCTGGGTCGACAACACGACCACGCCCGTCACTTTCTGGGTCGGCAGCAACCACGGCGCCTCAATTGTCAGACTTACACCGCTCGAATGACACACGCGCCATCCGCGCTGGTGACCTGACCGGCGTTGGCAGTAGAATCGATTGGAACCGGCAGGAGGAGAAACAATGAAGATGATCGTCCCGGCAATGATGTGCGCGCTCGCCGCGCCCGCGACCGCCGTTTTTGCGCAAACCGCAGGCAGCGAGCTCAACGCGACCCAGATACTCGGCCGGCAGATTTTTGCCCAGTCATGCGGCGTATGCCATCTCGCGCCGTCAATGAACGCCAAAACCTATGGGCCGCTGCTCAACAAGTCATCGGCGGCCGGCAACGATGAAGTGATGCGAGCTTTCATCGTGAACGGCACCGACCGCATGCCTGCATTCAAGTACTACCTGAAGCCGGCGGAGATCGACGCCATCATCGCTTATGCCAGAACCGTTCCCGCGCCGGCCGTGCGCGCCGCCAACGAACCGCAAAAATAGGAGCACTTCGATGAACAAAAACTTGTCCTCCCTCCTCGCATGCGCATCCGCCACTTTCGTCGCATTCACTCTGGCGCTGCCCGCATTCGCCGCCGACCAGATATTGAGCGGCGCAGTGACCGCGCAATCCGGCCAGAAGCTCGAAGGGGTCACAGTCTCCGCCAAGCTCGAAGGCTCCACTATCACGACCAGCGTCTACACTGATGCAGCCGGCGTCTATGTTTTCCCGCCGCTGCCCGCAGGCAAGTACCGCGTATGGGCGCAGACGCTGGGCTTCGAGGCCAGTAAAGGCGCGGTCGACCTCACCGCGGCACGCCGCCAGAATTTCGCGCTGCAGGAAATCGCTGATGCCGAGCGGCGCTTCCGCCAGTTGCCGGGCGAGATGATGGCCGCCGCGCTGCCTGAGGCGACGCCTGAAGACGCGCACATGAAAAAGATTTTCATGAACAACTGCACCGCGTGCCACTCGACGAGCTATGCGCTGCAATTCCGCTTCGACGAAGCCGGCTGGAACAAGATCATCAGCATGATGAAAGTCGTGCCGAACAACGGCGTATTTCCGGGGCCGGCCGCGAAGCCCAATCAAATCCTCGACCGCAACCAGAAGCAGCTGGCCGCTTATCTCGCGCGCGCACGCGGGCCGGGCGAATCGTCGATGAAAGTGGCGGCGCGTGCACGGCCGACCGGCGAAGCAGCCCGCGCGGTGTGGACGCTTTATGACCTGCCGCTCAATCCCGATGCAGGCATCGGCACCCAATACAATCCGAACGACGGCACCGACTGGGCGATGGGCACGACGTCCAAGCTCGGCCAGATGCCGCACGACGGTGGCATCGGACACGACGGCACGCTGTATTTCACGCTCAACAACCCGAACAAGCTGGGAACCATCGGCAAAGTCGATCGCAAGACCGGCGCGGTGAGCTACATCAAAGCGGATGCTGCGAACGGGCGCGCCGCCGGGGCGCACGGGCTCGTGCGCGACGCTGCCGGCAACTTCTGGTTCGACGTGAATCCGGGCCGCCGCGCGCTCGGCAAGCTCGATGTTGCGACCAACAACATTACGATATATCAGACGCCGGAGAGCATGTCGCCACTCGGCGGCGCAGTGACGATGGACGTCGACGGCAAAGGACAGATCTGGGCGTCGACGCCGAACGGCGCCGTGCGCTTCGATCCCGTCGCCGAGAAATTCACCGAATTCAAATCGACCGCACCGGCGAAAAAGAACGCCCGGCTCGACACCTATGGCGCGGCCGGCGATCGCGACGGCAACGGCTGGTGGGCGCAGATGGCGACCGATACGATCTTCAAAGGCGACGTCGCCACCGGCAAGGCGATCCAGATCAAGCTGCCCGACGTGAAGGTGGATCAGCTCACCGGCGACGACCGCGCGTTTTACGAAACCGTCAACGACCTGGGCTTCAACAATCCGGCGCCGTGGTCGCAGGGACCGCGCCGCATGGGCACCGACAAGAACGCGAACGTGCTGTGGGTCGGTAACTCATGGGGCGCGACCTTCGCGCGCATCGACACCAAGACGATGGAAACGCGCATCATTCCGTTTCCCGATACCACAATGCAGCCCTATCATATTGCCGTCGACAACAAGCATAACGTCTGGGGCAATCTGTGGACGTCCGACCGCATCGTGAAGCTCGATCCGTCGACCAACAAGTGGACGATGTTCGATCTGCCGGTGCGCGGCACGGAAATCCGACACATCGCGCTGCTCGAGCAGGGCGACAAGCTCACGGTGGTCATGCCGGTTTACCGCACGAACCAGATGGGCGTGATGACCATACGCACGGAAGCTGAAATGACGGCGCAGGCGGCTGCTGCGCGCTAGAGAAATAACAGCGCCGCTCGTCGCGGCGCTGTTTCCCGCGACTTAATGCGGGCGCTTCATACCGGCAACAGGGAGACTACGAGCGGCCTTCTGCCGCGGCCTTGGTGTCGATGGCGCGCAAGGCGGGCCGCGCGAGCGACGGCGGGCGCAGTTGCGAATCGACGAACTGCAGGCATTGCGGCCCCAACTGGTCGATCGTGCTGCAGCCCAGCAGCGCCATGTTGCGGCCGATTTCGTCGCGATAAATTTCGAGCGCGCGCGCAGCACCCGCTTCGCCGCCGGCGGCGACGCCATACAGCGTCGAGCGGCCGACCATCACCGCGCTGGCGCCCAGGCACAGCGCTTTGACGACGTCGCTGCCGCGGCGAATGCCGCTGTCCATGAAAACCGTCGCGCGCTTGCCGACTGCGTCGACGATTTCCGGCAGCACTTCGATCGGCGACACGATGCCGTCGAGATTGCGCCCGCCGTGGTTCGACACGTCGATGCCGTCGGCGCCGTGATCGACCGCCATCGCGGCGTCCTGCGGATCGAGCACGCCTTTGACGATGAGCTTATGCGGCCAGATCTTGCGCAGCGCGTCCAAGTCGGCCCAGCTGATCGAATCCGTGCGCAGGCTCGAGCGGCCCACCGGGCCCTTCGTCATTTTGGCTTTTGCCGCGGCCGGATAGTTCGCATACATCGGCATGCCGCTGGTGACGAGGTAACGCATCATCGTGCCGAGCAGCCAGCGCGGGTGCGTGACCATGTCGAACACGTTGCGCGCCGAGAATGAAAACGGAATTGTGAAGCCGTTGCGAATATTGTATTCGCGGTTGCCGGCGGACACGCCGTCTACCGTGACCACCAGCGCCTTGTAGCCGGCGGCCTTCGCGCGATTCACCAGTTCGTGCGACATCGAGCGGTCCGGCCACATGTAGAGCTGAAACCAGAGTTCGCCGCCCGCCTCGTCGGCGACACGCTCCATCGCGGTCATCGACCCGGTCGCGAGCGTGAACGGAATGCCGGCCGCGCGTGCCGCGCGCGCCAGCGCGAGCTCGCCCTCGTACCACATCAGCCCGGCGGTGCCGGTCGGCGCGATCACGAGCGGCATCTTGTGCTTGACGCCGAAGAGCGTCGTGTCCTGGTTGCGCTTGCTGACGTCGACCATCGTGCGCGGCTTGAAGCGCAGCCGGTCGAACACGGCGCGGTTGTTCTTCAGCGACACTTCGTCTTCGGTGCCGCGGTCCATGAATTCGAACAGGCCCTTGGGCACGCGCTTCAACGCGATGTCGCGCAGATCGAAAATATTGTAGGCGTGCAGGTCGTTTTTGCTCATGTGCGTTCCCTTGGGTGCGTCAACGTTGGCATTCGATGGTGTGCGCCGAACTATCTTAAGCGCGCGACGCGCTGTCAAACGCGGGTTTTCGCCGGCGCCGTCGCAAGTCATAATGATAAACGATTGCACCCGTCTCTGGAGACTGCCTTGAATTGCCTGTGCCGTTCCCTGCTGCGCATTGCGCTGGCCGCTTTGTGCCTGTCCGCCACCTGCGCCGCAGCCCAGCCGATGGAAGGCGACCCCGGCAAGGACGTGGTCTGGATAGCATCTCCGCGCGACATGGTCGAGAAGATGCTCGACATGGCGCGCGTGACCCCGCAAGACTATGTAATCGACCTGGGTTCGGGCGACGGCCGCAATGTCATCGCCGCCGCAAAACGCGGTGCGCGCGCGCTCGGCGTCGAATACAACCCCGCCCTGGTCGAAGTATCGCGGCGCGCAGCGGCTGCGGCAGGCGTGGCCGATCGCGCGACCTTCCTCGAGGGCGATATGTTCGAGGCCGATATCTCGCGCGCGACCACGCTGATCCTGTTCCTGATACCCGACAACCTGCGCAAACTCGACGCCAAGTTTCGCGCGTTAAAGCCCGGCACCCGCATCGTGTCGAATACCTACGAGATTGCCGGCTGGTACGCCGAGGAAACCGGCCGCACGGCGCCGTGCCTGAGCTGGTGCGTCGCGACGCTGTATGTCGTGCCGCCCGACGTTGCCGGCGTGTGGCGCCTCGCCGATGCGCAACTGACGCTGGAGCAGGACCTCCAGCTCGTCTTCGGCAACTACGAAACCGCCGGCATCGGTGTGCGCATCGAAGGCGGCCGCCTGCACGGCAACGACATCCGCTTCACCGTCAACGACGTCGTCTACGAAGGCCGCGTCAACGGCGACACCATGGAGGGCGTTGCAAAAGGCCGCGCCCCGCATGCGTGGCGCGCGACGCGCGTGCGCTAGTCCGTAATCGTTACGGGTACATCGACTTGAAAACGGGATCGTCTTCGAGTTTGAAGCAGCGCAGCGCGTTCTTGTACAGGATCTTGGGTAGGACTTCGGGCTTCCACGGCAGCTTCCAGAATTCGTCGATGTAAGGCTTGAGCGGTATCGCGGGAAAGCCGGTGCCGAACAGAAACTGGTCCTGAAAGCCGAAGTAGTTGCCGTTGACCGACTTCACCCAGTCGTCCGAGCCCATTTGGATCAGGTACATGTCGGGCGACATCCAGATGTTCGGGTGACGCGCGGCCACGATGATCGCTTCGCGCACGTACGGATAGCACGCGTGGCCCGCGAGTATGCGCAGCTTCGGAAAATCCTCCGCGACCGGTTCGAGATGGCGCGGATGCGCGTAATCGATGCTCATCCCGCCCCACAGACCCGAGGTCTGCGGAATCAACGTCATGTCGAGCGCCTGCACGCGCTCGTAAAAAGGCCACAAGCGCCGGTCGTCGATATCGCAGCCGGGCGAACGGCCCGGCTCGATGAAGACGGCGCGCAAACCGAGCTGATGGCTGCGCTCGAGCTCCGCCATCGAGTCGTGCAGCACGTTGCCCACGTCGATGCCGGCGACGCCGATGAAGCGTCCCCAGTTCTCCTTCTGCATTTTCGCCATCAGATCGTTCGACGTCGTGCGCTTGCCCTGCGGGCGGCCGCCGATTACCAGGTCCGGCGACTGTCCGGACACCGACACGGCGGTCTTGATGTCGTACTTGCCGATCTCTTCGAGGAATGACTCCATGGTGCCGCCGGCGAACGATTCGATCTGATCGAAGCGGCCGCGGCGCTTTAAGCGATCGCGGAAATATTGGCCCGCTTCCGGCGTAGTCAGGCGGCAGCGAACGTCGATGATCGGATGCATGGTGTGCTCCTTGTGTACAGGTAAATTGCGGATGATTGAGAACGGGACCGAGCGCTCGAAGTTACACCGAAAACGGCGTGGACTCAAACGGCCCGGCAGCGTTCGAAAAACTATTTAAGCTGCGTGGACTGGTGCTCAACGCGCGGGTATTCTGACCGCTCACGTGAAACTCATTCGCCCGCCATGATCGACGACACATTCTCCGATTACGTTGCAACTGCATTGTCTTTGTTGGCACTCGCCACCTGCAGTGCGGCGGCACATGGCGCGCAACCGATGGCGGACGCATATCCGTCTCATCCAATCCGTCTGGTCGTACCGTGGCCCGCGGGCGGCGGCGCAGATACGGTGGGCCGCGCGATGGCGCTGGAGCTCACCACCGTTCTGGGTCAGCAAATCGTCGTCGATAACCGACCGGGGGCGGCCGGCATCATCGGCAGCGAACTCGTCGCCCGCGCGCCTGCCGACGGCTACACGCTGCTGCTGCCGACGGTGACTGCCGCCATCAATCCGACTTTGCACCGCAAGCTGCCTTACGACACGGTGAAGGACTTCGCTCCGGTCATCCTGCTCGCCTCAGCACCCTACGTGCTGGCGATAAATCCGTCGGTACCCGCACGCTCCGTGGCCGAGTTGATCGAGTTTGCAAAAAGCAAACCGCGCCAGCTCAACTTCGCATCGACCGGCAACGGCAGCGCGCCGCACCTCACGGGTGAGTGGTTCAATCAGGCGAGCGGCACGTCGTTCGTGCATGTTCCGTATAAAGGCGGGCCGCCCGTGCTGACGGATTTGCTCGGCGGTCACGTCCAGATGGCGTTCGGCAATATCGTCAGCTACCTGCCGCTCGCGCGCGCCGGCAAACTGCGCGTGCTGGCGGTGACCAGCGCCAAGCGCTCGCCGCAGGCGCCCGAGCTGCCAACGATGATCGAATCCGGCCTGCCCGGTTTCGTCACCGGCACGTGGTTCGGCGTGCAAACGCCCGTGCGAACTCCGTCAGCTATCAACAGTCGATTGAATCGCGCGCTGAACGAACTGCTCGCCGGCCAGTTGCCAAAGAGGCTCGCCAACGAGGGAGCCGACCCGATCGGCGGCAGTGCCAAGGAATTCGCCGACTACCTGCAGTCCGAACTGGTACGGTGGGCCGAAGTCGTGCGTGCCGCCAACATCAAGGTCGATTAGCGATTCAACTTTCGCCGCGGTCACCGGCGAGCTCGCGCGGACGCATCAGCAGGAATACCGTCAGCTCAAGCAATACCAGCACTGCCACCGCCAGAAATGCCGCTCCCCACGCCAGGCGCGACATGCCGCCGGCGAGGTCGAGAATAAAGCCGATAATCAGCGGGCCGACGAAGCCGCCGGTATAACCGAGCATCGAGTGCACCGCCAGCGTCGCGCCGCGCCGCGCGGGCTCGGCAGTTCCCGCCGCACCCGCCGTCAGCGACGACGAATCCAGCCACACAAAAAATCCGTAAACCATCAGCAGCACGATGGCGACCGGGTAGGACGCAGCGCCCGCGAAGCCGATGGTGCCGCCGACAACGACGCAGGCGGCCATCGCGCAGCCGATGAGCCGGCGCCGGCCGAAGCGGATCGCCGCCTCGTTGCCGATGACGCTCGCTACCGCGCCGACCAGGCCCAGCGCCGTCACCACGACGGCCGGCGACAACTGCGGGCCTTGGGCGCCGATCGCAACGAAGGCGAGGAATGCCACCGCCCAGCCGCGCAATGCGCTCATTTCCAGCGTATGCACGCAATACGCCAGCGCATACGCCATGGCGGAGCGATTGCGGAAGACCGGCCGGAAATCGAACAGCGCGGCGCCGTCGGCGGGTCGCGCCTTCGGGGATTTGCGGCCTGGCACCGCCAGCGCGACGACGAGCCACGCGGCGGCCGCGCTCAGCGCGGCCACCAGAAATGCGGCCTGCCAGCCGTAGAAATGCGCGATCAGATCGGCGCACGAGAACGACAGCGCGCCCGAAATGCCGATGCTCGCCGCGTGTCCCGTCACGGCGCGCGACATGAGTTTGGCATCGACCTGGTCGGCGAGCAGCTTGAGCCCGGTCATGTAAGTGCCCGCCCAGCCCATGCCCGTCAGCGCGCGGGTAATCATCGCCGACCAGAAGCCGTCGGCATACAGGCTAAACAGCAAATGGCCGATGACCGTGCAGCCGACCCCGAACAGGTACACCCGTTTCGCGTCGATTCGATCGGTGAGCGTTACCAGCACCGGCACGGCGGCCAGGTACGCGCCGTAAAAGATCGCGGTGATCCAGCCAGCTTCGCTGTTGGTCAACGCCCAGCGCGTCATCATGCCCGGCAGCAAAGCCGGCCAGAAGAAAGCACCGATCTGGACCAGCACCTGCGCCGCGCACACCACCGCAACGAGGCGCGCGCCGGACAAAGTTCGAATCGCCAAGTGAACCTCCCTTGGCGTAATTTACATCAGTCCGCGCGCGCGCCCGCTTGCTTGACGACCTTACTCCACTTGACCGCTTCGGATTGCATGTACGCGGCGAATTGCTCGGGCGTGTTGCCCGCGCCCTCCGCACCTTCCGCCGCCAGGCGCTCTCTGCCCTCCGTCGAGCGCAGCACCTCGCCCACTTCCCGATTGAGATAGGCGACGACGTCCTTCGGCGTGCCGGCGGGGGCCAACATCCCATACCAGCCGTTTACTTCATAACCGGGATAACCCTGTTCGGCGACAGTTGGCACATCCGGCAACAATGCGGCCCGCTTTATTGTCGTGACGGCAATCACGCGCACCTTGCCGCCCTTCACCTGCGGCAATCCCGAAATGATAGTCGGGAAAAACGCATCGACCTGGCCCGCGATCGTGTCGACCAGCGCCGGGCTCGCGCCTTTATACGGAATGTGCACGGCCTCGAAACCCGCCTGCAGCTTGAGCAACTCCATGCCCAGATGCCCAAGCAGGCCGGAACCGGAAGACGCATAGGTCAGGCCGCCCTTGCGGCTTTTCGCGAGCGCCACGAATTCCTTCACCGTCTTGGCCGGAACGTTCGGGTTCACGACGAACAGATAGGGCTGCGCGGTAAGCTGGGTCACGCCCGCGAAATCCTTGATCGGGTCGTAGCTCATTTTCGAGTACAGGCTCGGATTGATCACATGGCTGGCGGTCACGACAATCAGCGTATAGCCGTCGGCGGGTGCCCGGGCGACAATTTCGGCCGCGATGTTGCCGCTCGCGCCCGGCCGGTTGTCGATGACGACCTGTTGATTCATCGAGGCGCCCAGCCGCTGGCCGACCATTCGCGCAATGATGTCCGTGCCGCCGCCGGGCGCGAGGCCCACGACGATGCGCACCGGTTTCGCTGGATAATTTTGCGCGTTGGCCGGGGCAGTCGGCACTCCTGACATCAGCGCCGCGGCCGCCAACCCGGCCGCGAAATTCCCGAATCGTCGCTCCATGTGCTTTTCCTCGCCTTGATAGATCTCTATGTGCGGCTCAGTCAGTCTGCATGCCGGAGGCACGGATGACTTTCGTCCACTTGGGAATTTCGCTACGGATGTATGCCGCGAGCTGCGCCGGATCGCTACCGATCGGATCGGTGCCGAGATCGAGAAACCGTTTCTTCACGTCATCAGCGGCGAGCGCCTTCACGATCTCCGAGTGCAGCCTGGCAATCACCGGTTTCGGCGTCGCCGTTGCAGTGACGATCGCGTACCAGTTGCTCACCTCGTAACCCGGCAGACCGGATTCGGCGATGGTCGGCATTTCCGGCATCACCGTGCTGCGCTGCGCGCCCGTCACCGCAATGCCGCGCAATTTACCTTCCTTCACGAACGGCAGCGCCGCGGAAATGCCGGCGAAATACATCGCGACCTGGCCCGCAAGCAAATCGACGAAGGCGGGCCCGCCGCCGCGATACGGCACGTGCACGAGCGTCACGCCCGCCATCGTGTTGAACAATTCGCCAGCGAGGTGCGGCGCCGTGCCGACGCCGGATGAAGCGAACGTGAGCTGACGCGGTTTCGCTTTCGCGGCTTCGATCAGTTCTTTCACGTTCTTGACGGGCAGCGACGGATGCAGCGACAGCAGGCTGGGTGCGGTGCCAACCAGGCTGATCGCCGCGAAGTCCGCGACCGGATCGTAGCCGAGCTTCTTGTGCAGAATCGGGTTGATCGACATCGACGCCGTGCCGCCGAAGAAAAGCGTGTAGCCGTCAGGGGTCGCGCGCGCCGCGAGTTCGGCGCCGATGATGCCGCCCGCGCCGCCCCGGTTGTCGACCACGACCTGCTGGCCCATTTGTTCGGTCAATTTCTGGGCGACGACGCGGCCCAGCACGTCATTGGGTCCGCCGGGCGGAAACGGCACGATCAGCCGGACCGCGCGCGCCGGATACACCTGCGCGTGCGTTTCCTCCCCCGCGAGGACGAGCGGCAGCAAAGCGGCCGCCATCCACGTGCGACTGATCAAAACGCGAAGCGGCTCAGGCCGCCATCGACTGGTATCGCCGTGCCCGTGATATAGCCGGCGCGCGGCGAGGCCAGAAAGACCGCCAGGTCCGCGAGCTCGTCCGGCTCGCCGAATCGCTGCACCGGGACCTCGCGCGTGAACTCGCGCCGCTGCTCTTCGGTCGGATGCATGCGCAGCATCTGCTCGCTCGTGATGCGGCCGGGCTTGATGCAGTTTAGCGTGATTCCGTACTGGCCCATCTCGCGCGACAAGCCTTTGGTCCACGCGTGAATTGCCGCCTTGGCGGGATTAGCTGCATTGATGTTGTACGGTTCGGAGGTGCCAGTGAGACTGATTACGCGGCCCCATTTCCCTTCCATCATCCCGGGGAGTATCGCGTGCGTGAGTTCGCGCAGACGCGCGAAATTCAACAGCATCGATTCGTCCCACACCGCGGACGGCGTCGCGAACGGAATCGGGCGGCTGCCGCCGGCCGCGTTGATCAGGATATCGACGCGGCCGAGTTTTTCGAGCGCTTCGGCGGCGATACGCGCCGGCGTTTCCGGTTGATAAAGATCGCCCTCGATCACGTAAGGCTCATGCCCGGATGCAGCCTTGATTTCCTGCGCGGCCGCGCGCAACAGATCGCCGCGGCGCGCCGTGATGGCCACCTTGACGCCTTCGCGCGCCAATCCGAGCGCGATTGCGCGCCCGAGCCCTACGCTGCTGGCGCCGGTAACCAATGCGGTTTTTCCGGCAAGCTTCATGTCCACGTCGAATGCCTCCTCAAACTCAGTAAATGTCGCCGCGCTCGTACTGCACGGGCCACTCGATCTTCGCGCGCAGCGCATTGGCCGCATGCAAAGGCCAGTACGGATCGATCAACATCGCGCGGCCGAGGCTCACCATGTCCGCCTGCCCGTTGGCGACGATCTGCTCCGCCATGTCGGCGCCGTGGATCATGCCCACCGCGCTGGTCGCGATGCCGGCACCGCTGCGCACGGCCGCGGCAAAAGGCACCTGGTAGCCCGGATGAATGATCGGTTTCTGCCGCTGCACGAGCCCGCCGCTCGAGCAGTCGATCAGGTCCACCATGCCGGTTGCTTTCAACGCCTGCGCGAGCTGCACGCTGCTGGCGAGGTCCCAGCCGCCTTCGGCCCAGTCGGTCGCCGAGATGCGCACGAACAGCGGTAAGCTCGTCGGGCCACTCGGTGCGCACCGCCGCAATGGCTTCACGCAGGAAACGCGTGCGGTTTTCGAAACTGCCGCCGTAGTTGTCCGTGCGTTGATTCGCCAGCGGCGACAGGAATTCATGCGCGAGATAACCGTGCGCGGCGTGCACTTCGATGATCTGGAAGCCCGCTTCGCGCGCGCGGCGTGCCGCGATCGCATACAGCTCGAGCGTACGCGCGATGGTTTCGGCGTCGAGCGCCGCCGGTACCTGGTAGCCGTCGCCGAATGCCAGCGCCGACGGAGCGATCAATGGCCATGCGCCTTCGTCATTCTTCAGCGGCTTGCCGCCCTCCCATGGACGACCGACGGCGCCTTTGCGTCCCGAGTGATTGAGCTGGATCGCCGGTATCGCGCCGGCCGCCTTGATAGCACGCGCAATGCGCGCGTACGCGTCGCGCTGCTCGTCGTTCCACAGGCCGAGGCAATGCGAAGTGATGAGCCCGCGCGGCTCAATTGCGACCGATTCGGTGAAGACGATGCCGGCGCCGCCCACCGCGCGCGAGCACAGATGCTGGAAATGCCAGTCGCCCGGCGTGCCGTTTTCCGCCGAGTACTGGCACATCGGCGACATCGTGATGCGATTGCGCACGCGCACCGAGCGAAAATCGATCGGCCGGAAAATGTGCGGCGTGCGATCGCGCTGAAAAACCTTGCGCTCGTTCTCGCCTCGCGTCGAATGCGGGTTCGCTGGTTTCGCGTCCATGCTCTCCTCCCGGTGCAACGCGTCCGGCTAGCGGCCGAACAACACGATAAGCATGCCGAACAGCGCGACGAGCATCAGCCACGCCCACGCATGCGCGGAAACTACGGCCGAGCGGCGTTCCTGCTGCGCGAGACGCCGGATGCCGCTGTAGCCATGCCCGACGACCAGCAGAAGCAACGCGGCATTGAGTGCGCGGTTGTGGCTCATTTCCGGCATCCACACGTGAAGCGCGACCAGCGGGCCGAGCAGCAGGCCGGAGGCGCGCTGCATGACCCACATCCAGACCGGCGTCACGCGAAACGCGCGGCCGAACACAATGCGATTAGATGCCTGCATAGCGGAGCATCTCCCGTAATGCAAACAGCGCGCTGACGCCGACGATGCCCCAGAACGCGGTCTGGTAGCGAATAACGAAACCCAGTTCGCCGGCCAGCAGTTTCAGGCCGTAGAGCGTGTGAAATGCGATGCAGAAAAACAGGATCGCGTGCACCCAGTTCTGTTCCTGCACCGTCTGCAGCCACGGCGCGTTAACGGGAGCAAACATCGGCACGTGCCGCACTGCCTGCACCATTACGTGCACCAGCACGAACACGATAATCACTGCGCCGCTGAACCGGTGCAGCGTGCGCGCCACGTTGCCGTACTGCATGCCTTCGGCCTGGCGCGTGGTATTGCGCGGCAACGTAGCATTACTCATGCCTTTTTGCTCCCGCCGAATATCATGTCGCGCCGGAATTCGCGTATCGCCTGCGCGGGACTCAGGTCCGCCGGACACAATTGCGTGCACAGATCGCAGCCGAAACATTCGAGCATGCCGGCGTCGATCGCCTGCTCGAGACGGTTGCCCGAGTCCGCGGGATGGTCCGCCATATGGCGCAGCTTCAGCATGAACGCCGGCCCGTCGAACGCGCGCTCCTCGACCGCCGGGCACCCCGACACGCACACCATGCACGCGAGGCACGAACCCTTGTGGCACAAATCCTCCGCGAGCAAGGGATCGATGGGCTCAGGTCCGCCGGCATATGGAGTTGCGCGCTGCGGCGCGTACGCGTGTTGCTCGTAGCGCGCTTCGATTTCGGTGCGGTCGACTACCAGGTCGCGCAGCACCGGGAACGGCGTCAGCGGCTCGATCTTCATCTCGGGCTTGCAGCGCTCCTGGCAGGCGAGCACGGGCACGCCGTTGACCTTGACCGCACAGGTGCCGCAGCGGCCGACGCGGCAGGCGAACTGGTAGGCGAGATCGCCGGCCTGGCGTTCGTAGATGGAGCGAATGACGTCGAGGATGCGCCAGTTGTCCTGGCCTGCGACCTCGAAGGTTTCGTAACGGGGCTCCGTGTCGACACCGGGGTCATAGCGCCGGATCTCGGCGCGCATTTTTATATCGGTCGGCATTACGCTATCGCTCCTGCAATTTTTTCGCGCGGCGCCGGCGCTTTCTCCAGCGTGACGACCGCTTTCTTTTCGACCTGCAAGCTCACCTGCCTACCGACGCACGATGAGGTTCGCCGTCCAGTTCGGATCGGTGTCCGGATAATCCGTGCGGTAATGCGCGCCGCGCGTTTCCGGCCGCTGCAACGAACTCGCCGCCATGGCCTCGCCGATGTCGAGCAGGTTTTCGAGCTCCAGGAATTCCATCCACTCGCGGTTCAACACGCGCGACTTATTGGTGACTTTCACGGTCGGCAGCACGTGCTCGCGCAGATTGCGAAATGCCGCCAGCGTCTCGGTGAGTTTGGGGCCGCTGCGCACGAGGCCGACGTGGTCCCACATCAGTTTCTGGATGCGCTTCTTGATGTCGGGCGGACGCACGCCGTCGGTGCGCTGCATGCAAGCTTCGAGCGCAGCCGCGCGCGCTCGCGCTTTGTCGATCTGGACCGCACCGCCGCCAGCGTATTCCCTGGCGTCTTCGGCGGCCGCGATGCCCGCACGCCGGCCGAACACCTGGATATCGGGCATCGAGCTGCCGCCCAGGCGGTTCGCGCCGTGCACGCCGCCGGCCGCCTCGCCGCTGACGAAGAGTCCGGGCACGTTGCAGCGGCACCACGGGTCGATGCGCACGCCGCCCAGCGTATACAGCGCGCTCGGCGTGACCTGGATCTGCTCCTGCATGCGCGCGTGGCCTTCGCCGTAATTCTCGAGCAGCCGCTTGATATAGATCGGCCGCTCTTTGAGGAAAGCGTCGAACACCTGCGGATCGGGCACCATCAGCACGCCGCCTTCCGGCGTGCCGCGGCCTTCGAGGATTTCCAGCATGATCGCGCGCGCCAGAATGTCGCGCGTGCTGCCTTCGCGCCGCACCGGATCGTGCTTCAGCACGAAACGCTCGCCCTTGGTATTGAGGAGATGCGCAGGCTCCGCATTGGGATCGAAATGGCGCATGCCGTAGTGCGCCGGCTCGATCAGCGTATAGCCGCGCGCGCTCGGCGGATACACGAACGAAATCGGGATGAACTGCATGAACTCGATGTCGACCAGTTCGGCGCCCGCGCGCAGCGCAATCGCGATGCCATCGCCGGTATTGATCGCGGGGCCCGAGCTCGTTTCGTAGAGCTGCGACGTGCCGCCGGTCGCGATGATCACCGCACCGGCGGAAAAATACCGCCACGCGCCTTTCGAGAGGTCGAGCGCGAGGCCGCCCACGACCCGGCCGCTGTCGTCCTGCACCACGTCGGCCAGCATGTGAAAGTCGCAGATGCGGATGCCGCGCTTGTGCAGCTGGTGCAGCATCACTTCGGTGATGCCGATGCCTTCGTCGATCGAGCCCAGCGTGCGCACGAACGTGCCGCCGCCGGTCATCGACATATAGTACTTCTGGATTTCCGTGCGGTCCCACGCGAGCCCGTAGCTCTCCAGATCGTAAGCGCGGTCCATCGCCTCGTCGGCGAGGATGCGCGTCAACGGATAATTGTTGATGCCGACGCCCGAGTCGAGCGTGTCCTGGAAAAATGCATCGGTGCTGTCGGCGGGATTGAAACCCGACACCGCGTTGTAGCGGCCGCCCGACATGCGCGTATGGTTCGCGCGTCGCGGACCTTTGGCGAGCAGCACGACCCTGGCGCCCGCATCGTGCGCCGCGATCGCCGCGCGCATGCCCGCCGCGCCGCTGCCGGCGATCAGCACGTCGACGTGCTCGGTGAATACTTCGGTTGTGGCCATCATTGCGCTCTCCGGGAAGCTCTGAATGAGAGCTTCATTCAATCAAACTTCCCCTGAAGTGGGGGATCTGCAAGGGGGCGTCGCCCCCTTGTTCAAAATTTTGCCTACTTGAATTCCTGCACCTTGCCCTTCAGCTCCGCATCGACCCAGTTGTCACCGTAGATGATTTCGAGCGGCTTCTTGCCCTGCTTGATGTCGTCTGCCTGCTGGTGCTCCATGTCCATGCGCTGGCGGGCGATCTTGATCACGTCCTCGGCTGCCTTGAGCGGTATCACCGCGACGCCGTCGTCATCGCCCACCACGATGTCGCCCGGGCTGATCACCAGCCCGCCGACGTGCACCGGCACGTTGATCGAGCCCGGCGTGTGTTTTTGCGCGGAGCGCGGGCAGACGCCGCGGCAGAACGCGACGAATTTCTCGGCACGCAGCAGGCGAATGTCGCGCACGCAACCGTTGGTCACGATACCGACGGCGCCGCGGTTGCGCGCCTGCAGCGACATGTTGTGGCCGAAGGAGCCGGTATTGTTCTCGCGGCCCTCGTCGATCACCAGCACGTCACCCGGCTGCAGCATGGTCAGCGCCTTGTGCGTCGTGATGTTGTCGTTCGGATAATTCAAGGACGGTGAACGCGACGCCGACCATGCGAATCGGTTCGAATATCGGACGTATCTCCGGCATCATCACGCCGTGACGGCCCATGGTATCGGCGATGGTGGACGTCCAGATGCCTTCGAGTTGCTGCAGCAGCGCCGAGCGACGGTCGCGGAAAATTGTGGTGAATCTGGCCGTACATGGAGAGTCCTCAGGTTGTGACGCGGAGCGGCGCATGATATTCGCGCTTTTTTTGGCGCCCCGACTTTCGACGCTCATGCTAGCAGAGCGCTTATATAGAACAAAATGAAAAATATGCGCGTTGCTATACGTTTTTTGCATACTATGCCGCGGCGCAAATGCCGGCCGGTCTACATCGCCGGCAGGCTCGCCTGAATATGCGCCGGCCGCCTGCCTGCGATCACTTTGTCGACGTCGGACTGCTTCAGAGCCGGGGCAAACAGCCGCATGAAGTCGACCATATAGCCGCGCAGATAACTCTTGCGGCGCACGACGATGCCAAGCGTGCTCGGCGCGAACAGGCGCTTCGTATCGCGCTGGCGCAGGTTGACGTCCTTGCGCGCGTCGAAAGCGATGGTCGCAAGGATCGCGACGCCGAGGCCCATCTCGACGTACGCCTTGCTCACGTCCGCATCGATGGCGCTCAGGACGACGTTCGGCGTCAGCCCGGCGTCGGCAAAAGCCCGGTCGACAATCGAGCGCGCGCTGAAGCCCTCGTCGTACGTGATGATCGGATAGCGCGCAATCGCCGCGAGCGTCAGCGCTTTCGTGCGCAACAGCGGATGCCTGGCCGGCGTGACCAGGCTGCGGCTCAGGCCATAACACGGCATCAAGACGACTTCGTCCGGCAGATGCTGCGTTTCGGTGCAAATCCCGATATCGGCCCGGCCTTGCGCGACGAGCTCGCAGCACTGCGCCGGCGTGCCCTGCCGCAGGTTCAGCTTCACGCGCGGATGGCTCGCCATGAACTTGCGGATGACGGGAGGCAGAGTGTAGCGCGCCTGCGTGTGGGTCGTGGCGATGGAAAATTCGCCGACCGCCAGCTGCGACAGCTCGTCGCTCACGCGCTGCATGTTGCGCGCGTCGTCGAGCATGCGCCGCGCGATGGCGACCACCTCCCGGCCTTGCGGCGTCATGTCCAGGATCTTGTTGCGCTTGCGCTCGAAGAGCTCGATGCCGAGCTCTTTTTCGAGCTCCTGGATTTGCCGCGTAATGCTCGGCTGGGTGCGGAACAGCGATTGCGCGGCGCCGGAGATCGTGTAGCCGCGGTCGACGACTTCGCACAGCGCCTTCAGTTGCTTTAAGTTCATGCTTCCCTTCGGCGCGAGGCGCCGTGGCGTGCCGGGGCGCGCTTACTGCTTGAACACCACCGGCGCCAGCGTGTGCTGGTCGATCATCACGTCGACGATTGCCGGTTTGCCGCTGGCGAACGCGCGCGTGAGCGCACCTTCGAGATCGCCCGGGCGCGTGACATGCTCGCCATGCGCGCCGAACACTTTGGCGAGCGCGCCGAAGTCCGGGTTGTTGTAGTCGACCGCGTAAAAGCGCCCGCCGTAATGCTCGTTCTGAAACGCGCGCTCGTTGCCCAGGCCCTGGTCGTTGAACACGACGTAGACGACGGGAATTTTTTCGCGCATCGCGGTCTCGAGCTCGCCGATATTGCACATCGCGCCCATGTCGCCGGACGCGCACAGCACCGGCCGGTCGGGCCGCGCGAGCTTCGCGCCGAGCGCGATCGGAAACGAGCCGCCGACCGACGCCCAGTCGTCGATGCAGAAGAACGTGCCCGGCTCGTAGCTCTTGAAGTAGCTGCGCACATGCTTGCCGCCGTTGCCGGCGTCGACCACCAGGAGGCCGTCTTTCGGCAGCACCTTGCGGATCATGTGAGCGACGAACTGCGACTGGATCGGCTCGGCGGTGTGCTTCACCACGCCCTGCAATTCCGTTTCCCACTCGGCGCGCGCTTTGGCGACATCGACCCACGGCTTGCGCAGCTTCGCCTTGGACGCGCGCTCGGCGAGGCCCGCGATGAAGCTCTGCGTCGAGCCGGTCACGCCGAGCGTGACGGGAAACACGATGCCGATCTGGCCGGGCGCTGCACTGTGATGAACGAGCTTCGCATTGGCGTTGAAGACGCCGTACTTGTGCATCGTCGAGAACACATCGATATGCGCGCCGATCGCGATGATGAGATCGGCCTTGGGCACGATGCGGTTGGCGCTGCCGAAGCCGTTGCGGCCGAGCGGCCCCAGTGCCAGCGCATGAGACGACGGAAATGCGTCCGGCGAATATTGCAGTGCGCCGACTGGAATTCCCGTGGCTTCCGGCGAGTTGCGCCATCGCCGCGGTTGCCTTTTCGCTGATGAGGCCGCGGCCGACGACGAATACGGGGCGTTCGGCGGCCGCGAGCAGCGCGTGCACCTGATCGAGCTGTTCGCTGCTGCAGGATGGCAAATGTGTGTTGCGGTAAGCCTCCGGCGCAATGGCTTCCACCGCGGTCTGCTCGAGCAGCACTTCGCTCGCGGCTTCGATGTGCGTCGGCCCCTGCGGTTCGGTCAGCGCAACGCGAAACGCGCGGCGCACGCATTCCTGCACCTTCTCGACGTTCGGAATGCTGTACGCCCACTTGGTGATCGGCCGCATGAACGTGGTCTGGTCCATGTCCTGCGTCGCATCGCGCTCGCGCATCACGCTTTCCTGCACGCCGCAGATGCTGATCACCGGCACGAGACCGCGGTACGCCGCGCCGATCGCGGTCGCGAGGTTGGTGACGCCCGGACCCTCGGTCGCCGTCACCACCGCGGGGCGCAGGCCGGCGCGCGCAAAACCGTACGCCATGAACGCGGCGCCCTGCTCGTGGCGCGTCAGGATGAAGCGAATTTGCGGCGTGTCGCGCAGCGCGTCGATGATCGCGAGGTTCTGCGTGCCGGGAATGCCGAACACGTGGTCGACACCTTCGCGCAGCAGCGCATCGACGAGCGCACGCGCGCCGGTGACCGTGCCGATCTTGCTTTTCTCCGTGGAATCCATTGCAACTGCTCCTTTATCAGCCGGTGCCAGGCGGCCCGGCTAGTCGAATTTTGGCGTTTTGTTGAGATAAGACTTGCGCATTTCCGGCCGCACGCGCTCCATCATCTCGCGGTTCATGTCGAGCGGCGGCTTCGTGTCCGCCGGCAGCAGCGTGAAATACCGCGTGTCTTTGGTGTCCTCTCGAAACTGGTCCCTGACCCGCTGCAAAAGATCAGGCGAAGTCAAAAGATCAAGCATGCTGGCCGCCAGGATTTTCGCGCCCGCCACGCTGCCCTTGTGTGCGATCGGGCCGGTTTTGCCGACCGCGGCCTGCCAGTTGTGCGACGACACGCCGGGGATGCCCGCCGCGAAATCGAGCGTGCCGGTCGGCACGTTCCACGTCACGTCGCCGCTGTCATTGGACGCAAAGGACTGCTGGGCCGCGCCGAACTTCACCGGCTGCGTGTTGAGGCCCACGGGCTTCAATCCCAGCGACGTCTGGAATTCGCGCGCGAATTTCACGTCTTCGTCGCTCCACTTCGGCAAGCCGACGGCATCGATGTTCTTCTGGATCGCCTCGGCCATCGCCTTGTTGGCAAGCTGCGGCCACGCCGAAGCGACGAACTCCATGTCCATAGTCGTGCCGGTCATCAGCGCTGCGCCCTTGCCGATGTTGACGAGTTTGTCGAAGTTTTCCTTGGCGGCCGGGCCCGACGCGTCGCGCACATACCACCAGATTTGCGCGAGGTCCGGAATCACATTGGGCTGGATGCCGCCCATGGTAATCACGCGGTGGCCGCGATAGGTCGGCTTGAGATGCTCGCGCAATTTGTCGAATCCTATGCTCATCAGCTCGACGGCATCCAACGCGTCCCTGCCCTCCCATGGCGCCACCGCGCCGTGCGCCGTCTTGCCATGGAAAGTGAATTTGGCGCTGATCGCAGCGTAGTTGCGAAACCCGAACGTGGTGCGCATGTTGTCGCCGATATGAATCAGGATGGCCGCATCGGCATCCTTGAAATAGCCGGCGCGCACCAGAAAACGGCCGGCTGATGAGCTGCTCTTCGGCCGGTCCGAACGATACCGCTACGGTACCCGGCAGCTTGTAGCGCTCCATCGTGCGCTTCAATGCGTGCGCCGCCGCCACTGCCACGGCGCCGTGCGTGTTGTGCCCTTCCATGTGGCCGGGCGCGCCCGGCACCAGCGGCTTGCGCGGCATGCTCAGCGGGTCCTGCGACCCCTCGGGGAGCGCATCGATCTCCGTCACGATCACGATCTTGGGCTTGCCGCTGCCCCACTCGGCCCACACGTTGGTCGGCATGCCCGCGCCGCCGAGCTCGACTTTAAAGCCGATGCCTTCGAGCGTCTGTTTCAGGAATTTCGCGCTCTCGTGCTCCTGCATGCCGAGCTCGCCGAAGTAGAACAGCGAATCGCCGACGACCGCTGCTTGCGCGGCGTTGCGGTCGATGACATCGAACGCGTATTGCTTCTGCTCGTCGCTCGCGGCGTAGACCGCGGGCGCAACGGCCGCTGCCAGCACGCACGCAGCCGCCATGCTCATCAGTAACCGCTGCTTCATCTGTGGACTCTCCTTGTCACGCGCCTGGCAGCGCGGCCGCCCCGGCCGAAAGCGTCATTGCATTTGTATCATAGGACAGGCGGTGCCGCCGGAAAAGAGAAATCCCGTCCGATGGTAGACTTAGAGTGCCTAACACAATGAAACACGTGTGCGTTGCAGCCAGAATTGGTGAGGGCAAGGCGCCCGGTGAAGGCAATAGTCGTTCTATTGCCAAGACGAGCAACGCGGCCATCGCCGATTCTGGCTGCAACCCTTCGGGCTGGCACGAGTTTTGGCCCATGGCGTTGTCGAAAGGTCCCTTGCTTAGAATGACTAAGCCGCGGGACTTTCTTCTAGCCCTGAGCCAAAATCGTGACAGCGCATCGCGCGTTTCATTGTGTTAGGCACTCTTATTATTCTAGTGGCTCTGATCGCACGCGACCCGTGCGTCCAATATGAATCTAAATCTTATCCGCAACGCCTGCCTGCATCTACGTTGCCGCCGTTTTCGCGTGCACGGCAATTCCCGGCCTTGCGCAGGACAAACCAGCCGATTATCCGCAGCGCCCGATACGCATCATCGTCGGCGTACCGGCGGGCGCGGGGAACGATACTGTTACCCGCGCTGCTGCACAGATGTTGAGCGAAAAATGGGGTCAGTCGGTCGTCGTCGACAATCGCGCCGGCGCCGGCACGGCAATATCGATCGATCTCGGCGCGCAGGCGCCTGCCGATGGCTATACGATCCTCAGCGCAACCGATACCCTGATGCTGGTCGGCGCGATGAAGCGCGTAAGCTTCGACGTCCGCAAAGCCTTCGAGCCGATCGTCGTCATGACGACGCAGCCGTACATCCTCGTCGTCGAACCTTCGCTGCCCGCTAAATCCGTCAAAGAACTGATCGCGTATTCGAAAACAAAAACGCTGACCTACGGCAGTTCGGGCATAGGCACGATGGTGCATCTGGGCATGGAGCGGCTCGCCGCTTTGTCCGGCGCCAATTTCGCGCATGTGCCGTACAAAGGCACGGCGCCCGCGCTGGTCGGCGTGATGTCCGGCGAAATCAACATGGTCCCGGCGAGTTCAATCTCCGCATCCGCCGCCATGAAAACCGGCAAAGTGCGCGCGCTCGCCGCGATGGGATTGAAGCGCATCGCCGCCTATCCGGACCTGCCGACGGTCGAAGAGGCGGGATTTCCGGGCTTCAAGATCATCAACAGCTACAATTTGTTCGCGCCCGCCGGCACGCCCAAGCCCATCATTCTTGCCATCAACCGGGTCGTCGGCGAAGGCATGCATTCGCCCGCTATGGCGCAAAGACTCGCGGGTGACGGCAGCGAGCCCGCCGAACGCATGACGCCGGAGCAATTCAAGGCCCAGTTCGCGCGCGAATATATCGAAGTCGAAAAGCAGGTGCGCGACTCGAAGGTCAAGTTGTATTAGCCGGCGGTAGAGAGGAATGGAGCAATGAGCGGCGACTCGAAAATGGACATCAACGAAGTCTTTCGCGGCGGCGGCCGCTCGATCGAGTTTCTCGACGAGATCAACAAAGCCTCGATCGTGATGCTCGACAAGACGCAGATCCTGCCGCATGACATCGCCCGCACGATTGCGCGCGGCATTGCCAAAGTAATCGACGACGAACGCAGCGGCACGCCGCGCAAATCCGCCGACTATCTCGATTACGAGCCGCGCCTGATCGCTGCCGCGGGCCCCGAAGCCTCGCGCCTGCACACGGGCCGCAGCCGCCAGGACATCGCCTCGACGATCGCGCGCATGAATTTGCGCGACGGGTTATTGAAGGAAATCGACGCGCTGATGGCTGCGCGCGATGCGCTGCTCGCGAATGCCGCGAAACACACGAAGACCATTATTCCCGCGTATACGCACGGCGTGCAGGCGCAGCCGACGACCTATGCGCACTATCTGCTTGCGCTGGCTTCGATGCTGGCGCGGCAGACGGCCCGGCTCTTCGACGCGTACGGCCGCATCAACCGCAATCCGCTCGGCTCGGCGGCTCTCGCCACGTCGAGCTTTCCGCTCGACCGCGGGCACCTGAGTTCTCTGCTCGGATTCGAAGGGCTGCTCGAAAACGCCTACGATGCCAACCACCTCGCGCCTGTCGACAGCGCGCTCGACGTCGCCGCCGCGCTATCGATCGCCGCCGTGCAGATCGGCCAGTTCGCGCAGGACATCCACGCGCAGTACGCGGAGCCCGTGCCATGGTTCGTGCTCGCCGCCGGCGAACTCACCGGTGTCAGCAGCATCATGCCGCAGAAACGCAATCCCGCCGCCCTCGAGCAATTGCGCGCGCAGGCGAGCCTCATGCTCGGCGACATGCATGGCGTGCTGCTTCTCGCGCACAACACGCGCATCGGCATGTTCGACTATCGCCTGTACGATCCCGTGCCGTGCACGCGGCCGCTGCTCGTGCTTGATCTGTTCAGGCAGGTCGTCAACGGCCTCGCCGTCAACCCGGAGCGCGCGCTCGCCGAAGTCCGCGCAGATTACTCGACCACGACCGAAATCGCCGATGCGCTACTGCAGCGCGCGAACGTGCCGTTCCGGATCGGCCACCATTTTGCGTCGCAACTGACCGACTACGGGCGCGGCCACGGGCTGAAGCTGCACGAGATTCCCTATGCCGAAGCAGCGCGCATCTACGCTGCGGGCACGCAGACCGCATTTCCGCTGACTGCCGCGGATTTCGCGGAAATCATCAGCGCCGAATACATGGTGTTTGGCCGCAAGGGGACCGGGGGACCACAGCTGGATGAAGTCGAACGCATGCTGGCGGCGGAACGCGCCCAGGCGGCCACCGATCGAAAGCGGCTTGCTGACAGTACAGCGCAGGTCGCGCGTGCGGCCGCTGCGTTGCAATTAGCGTTTGCGGCGCTGGCCAAATGATTGCCTCACCGAAGGGATCCATGAAATGCCTGCTCGCAGCGGCGACGTTCATGCTGCTCGCGTGCAACGCCTTCGCCGCCGCGTATCCTGAAAAACCGGTGCGGCTGGTGCTCCCGTATGGGCCCGGCGGCGGCAGCGATGTCGTCGCGCGCCCGCTCGCGCATTACATGTCGGAGCGCACCGGCGCGCAGTTCATCGCCGACAACCGCGGCGGCGCCAACGGCAATATCGCCATGGAAATCGTCGCGCATGCGCCGGCCGACGGCTATACGCTCGGTCTCGCGTTGACGGCGCAGCTGGCGATCAATCCGAGCCTGTACAAAAAAATTCCCTACGATCCCGTCAAAGACTTCGCGCCGATCACGCTGCTCGGCTCGGCGCCGTATTTTCTGTCGGTCAACCGCACCCTCCAGGCCAATACGCTCGCCGAATTCATCAAGCTCGCGCGCGACAAACCCGGCAGCCTCACCTATGCATCGACCGGCAACGGCAGCGGCCTGCACCTGTCGATGGAATTGCTCAAATCGATGGCGAAAATCGATCTCGTGCACGTGCCGTACAAAAGCGCCGGCATTGCGATCACCGATCTGCTCGCGGGCCAGGTACAGGCGCAGTTCATCAGCTATGGCACCGGCGTCGGTCATTTCAAAGCCGGCCGCCTGCGCGCGCTCGCCGCAACGACGAAGCAGCGTTCGAAAATGATGCCCGACGTGCCGACGATCGCGGAAGCCGGCGTGCCCGGCTACGATTCGGGCGTGTGGTACGCGCTGCTCGCACCGCGAGGCACTCCGCCGGCCGTCATCAAGCGCCTGCATGATGATTGCGCGGAACTCGTCAAAGGCGCGCTCGGCACGCAAATGGTCAACGACGGCATCACGCCGATCGTCTCGAGCCCGGCGGAACTCGCCGCGTATACGAAAACCGAAATTGCCAAATGGGCCGAGGTCGTCAAGCGCTCCGGCGCGACCGTGGATTAAAAGGAGTGCCGATGCGGACCATTGCCGTTCTCATACTCGCGACGATCTCCGGCGCAGCGCTTGCGCAGGCGTATCCGTCGAAAATCGTCAAAGTCGTGATTCCGTGGCCGGGCGGCTCGAACGACGCCGCGGGACGCATCGTGTTCCAGAAAGTTGCGGAATCCATCGGCCAGCCGGTCGTGATCGAGAACCGTGCGGGCGCGTCGGGCACGATCGGCGCGGCCTACGTCGCGAAAAGCGCACCCGACGGCTACACGGTGATGGTGACGTCGGCGAGCCATATCGCAAACGCGCATCTTTACAAGAACCTGCCGTTCGACGCGCTCAACGATTTCATCGGCATCACGCCGCTCACTGTGCAGACCGGCATCCTGATAGTGCATCCGTCGCTGCCGGTAAAAACGGTGAAAGACCTGATCGCGCTCGCCAAGGCGAAACCGAACCAGATCCTTTACGGTTCGTCGGGCAGCGGCAGCTACCTGCATCTCACGATGGCGCATTTCAATGCGATGACGGGCACGAAAATGACGCATGTCCCATACAAGGGCGGCGATGCCGCGGGCGTCGGCGTCGCGGCCGGCGAACTGCAGGCGATGGTGGCAAGCATGCCGATCGTGCGCCCGCATATGGCAAGCAACCGCATTCGCGTGATCGCGGTCTGCTCGGAATCGCGCATGAAGCAATTGCCCGACATACCGACGATCGCCGAATCCGGCGTGCCCGGCTACGAATTCACGGCGTGGGTCGCGGCATTCGTGCCTGCCGCCACACCGAAGCCGATCGTCGAGCGCCTGAGCGCGGAAATCAAAAAAGCGCTCGATCAGCCGGATGTGGTGACGCGCTACGACGCCGTCGCGTTCGAGACGCTTTTTATGACGCCCGAGCAGTTCGCCGTGCGGCTCAAGTCGGATTCCGATAAATACGCGAAACTGATCGCGCTGACGGGCGCAAAAGTAGATTAAACGCCCCAAACGTTTTTGAGCCGCAGATAAACGCAGATACACGCAAATAGGTCAAAAAAGGCTTCCTCCCCTTCAAGCGTAAGGAGGCTCGGATTTCCCATCCGCGTTTATCAGCGTTTATCTGCGGCCAATAGCTTTTAGCTTTAAAACTTCTCAACCCACGGCCGCAATTCCATCTCCCACGTCCACGCGCTGCGGTCCTGCCGCAGCACATTGAGATAGTTTTGCGCGATTGCATCCGGGTCGAGCATCGAGTCCGGCGCATCCGGCGCTTCGACATGACGCGGACCGCGGATGCCGCCGTCAATCACGAAATGCGCGACGTGGATGCCTTTGGGCTGCAGCTCGCGCGCGATGCTTTGGGCCAAGCCGCGCAATGCGAACTTGCCCATCGCGAAGGATGCCGACAGCGGATAGCCTTTGACGCTCGCGGACGCGCCGGTAAAAAGTATCGCGCCACTGCCGCGCGGCACCATGCGCGCCGCCGCCTGTTGCGCGACGAGAAAGCCCCCGTACGCGGTAATCGCCAGCGCTTTTGCCACCGCGGCGGGATCGATGTCGACGATGGAGCCGCGCACGCGAAAACTCGGGTTGTAGACGACGACGTCGGGCGGCGCGCCGAAAAATTCGTCCGCGCGCGCGAACATCGTCTTGACCTGCGCGGGTTCCGCCGCATCGCAGGCGAGCGTGCACGGCGTCGAGTTCTTTCGCGAGCGCCGTGAGCTTGCCGGGATTGCGCGCCGCGAGTGCGATGCGCATGCCGCCGTCGCGCGCGAACGTGCGCGCAACCGACGCGCTCAGGCCGTCGCCCGCGCCGACTATCAATGCCGTCTTGTAAATGGATTTCATTGCGACTCCGAATCAAAAATGGGGGCGCCGGCCGGCGCGGAGACTATCAGTATAATGATCCGCTTTCACCACGACACTCCCGCCATGACCATACCCCTGCAAAAAATGCGCGTCGGCGACATCGACATCGAATACCAGGTTTCCGATTACACCGATCCGTGGGCGGACGGCGAGCCGGAGACGATCCTGTTTCACCACGGCTATTGCCGCAACATGGATTTCTGGCGCGGCTGGGTGCCGGGGCTCGCGCGCCATTACCGCGTCTTGCGCTTCAATTCGCGCGGCTGCGGCGGCACCACCGTGCCGCCGGCCGGCGCGCCCTACGACGCGCACACCCTGGTCGGCGACGCGCTGGGGCTCATGGACAAGCTGGGCATCAAACGCGCGCACTGGGTCGGCGAATCGTCGGGCGGCATCCTGGGCATCGTCGCGGCGCTCACGCATCCCGAGCGCCTGCATTCGCTCGTGCTCGTCAACACGCCGTTCAAGCTGCCGGGCGCCGTGATGGAAACCTACAACGTCGGCGAAGTCGATCACGCGACCGCGATCGAGAAACTGGGCGTCGGCGGCTGGTGCCGCGCAACGCTCGGCTACCGGCTCGACCTGAAAAAGGCGCCGCAGCAAATGCAGGAATGGGTCATCAGCGAAATGGACAAGGTCGCCAAGCACGTCGCGATCGAGCATCACCTGATGGCGGCCGGCGGCGACATGACCAAGCGCATCACCGAAATCAAGATGCCGATCCTGATCCTGGTCGGCGAAAACAGCCCGCTGGCGAAAAAGGAGCAGATGAACGAGATGAAGGCGCTGCTGCCGAACGCGAAGCTCGTCATGTTCGAAGGCTACGGGCACGGCATCAACCTGCTGATCCCGGATCGCTGCGTCGCCGAGATGGAGAAGTTTCTCGGCGAGCGCGCAAAGTAACCGCCGCGGCGTCAATCCATCCGGATGTTCGCCGCCCTCACCACCTTTTCGTTGGCCTGCATTTCCGCTCTTAAAAACGCATTGAAATCTTGCGGGTTTAGTGCGGCCGCATAAAGGCCCAGACGCATAAGCCCGTCCCTGACTTCAGGCGCATCGAGCGCACGCAGCAACTCGACGCTCAGGCGCTCGATCGCCGCAGCCGGCATCGACGTGCGCCCCACCGCGCCGAACCAGTTGATCGCCTCGAAGCCCGGAAAGCCGGATTCGTGGAGCGTGGGGATCGTCGGCATGACGGCGGAGCGCTCGAGTGAAGTGACCGCGATGCCGCGCAATTTGCCGAACGCGACGAATGGCGCTGCTTCCGAAACATTGCCGAGAAGTATGGTGGTATGCCCGCCCATGACGGCGACCGCCGCCGGACCGCCGCCCTGGTAGGGCACGTTGACGATGTCGATGCCCGCCGCGGCGCGCAGCTTCTCACCGGCAAGGCGCTGAAAGCCGGTCGGGCTCGCGGTGCCATAAGTCAGTTCGCCGGGTTTCGCGCGCGCGAGTGCAATCAGTTCCCGTGGTGTCTTGGCGGGCAACGACGGATGCACTGAAAACAGCAGCGGATTCGCCGCGAGCCGCGCGATGCCGGTGAAATCCTGCGCGGTATCGTACGGCAGCTTCGAGCGCGCGAACGGGTTGATCGTGAAGCTCGGTCCCATCAGCAGCAGCGTGTGCCCGTCGGCCGGCGCGCGCGCCACGATATCGACACCAATCACCGTGCCCCCACCCGGCCGGTCGTCGACGATCACGTTCTGCCCGAGGGCGCGCGACAACGGCTGAGAGAGCAGGCGCCCGATAATGTCGATCGTGCCGCCGGCCGCGAAGGGCACGACCATTCGCACCGGCTTGACCGGCACCCACTGCGCGGCAGCGGGGCCGGCCGCGAGAATCGCCGCCAGAAATCCCGCCGCAACGCTCCGACAACGCATTGTTCAACCCGCCGGCGCGAACGCTTTCTCTAAAGCCTTCGGATCGAACCCGTCAGGACCATGCGAGTCGGTCGCGTAGCGATAAAGCGCCGCCGCGTAGATTCCCGCCAGCGCCGCGTGCACGAGCGAAGTCAGCAGCAGCGCGCCCACCGCGACGATTCCCGTCATCACGATCAGCGGCACGCTGTGCATCGCCACGGCCATGAATACCAAAATCAGGCCGCAGATCGCGACGCCCAGGTAAATCAGGCCGAACGCGAGACCGAGACCGGCCTGGCCGATCACGCTCTCGCCCCAGGTTTTCTTGAAAAGCCGGGCGCTCTCGACAACGGCTTCGTAAGGACCGACGTCGCGTGCTGCGAGCACCGGCACCACGAGGTAAGTTGCGAGCGTCCAGCCCATGCCCACGAGCCCGACGACGATCTGCCCGATGAACCCGACGCGTTCCTGCAGCGCGCGCAACAGCATGCCGACAGTCGCGGCGATAAATGCATAACCGAGGATCGGATACAGCTTCGACGCGGCAATCCGCAGCCCGTCGCCCACCGTCGAATCTTTACCATCGAGCCGCAGCATGACGGCGCCGACCAGCGCTGTATTGAAAAAGAAAATTACGAAGTACTGGCAAAGGTAAAACGCGAAGACGATCGCGTACTGCGCCGCCGACATCGGCTTACCGTCATCGCCCGATAGCTGGTGCAGCGCATCGAAGCCGCCCAGCGGCAGTATGAATGTCGCCATCACCATGACGACTGCAATCCCGGAGATAAGCGGGAAGACCAGCAGCGACTGATCCTTCATCAGAATCGATGCACTTGCCTTGACCAGCGTCCAGCTGCGCGCCATGCGTTCGAACATGTGGCACCTCCCTGTTGGATTTGTTATTGAATATTCTAATCGGCTTTCGCGCCCGAATCGCGCACGACCTTGCCCCACTTGACGACGTCCGCCCTGATCACGCGCGCGAATTCTTCCGGCGTGCTGCCGACGATCTCGACGCCCATTGCGCCAAGCCGCTCGACGACGTCGGGCATGCGCAGAATTCTTATCATTTCCGCGTTCAATTTTCCGATCACCGCGCGCGGCGTGCCGGCGGGCGCCAGCGTGCCGAGCCAGAATCCGACGTCGAAACCCGGAAACCCGCTCTCGGCGACCGTCGGCACATCGGGCAGACCCGAAAAGCGTTTTGCGGTGCTCACCGCCAGCGCGCGCATTTTGCCGGCTCTCACATGCGGCAGCGACGTGATCGGATTATTGAACATGAACGAGACTTGGCCGCCGAGCAAATCGGCGGTCGCCGGAGCCTGGCCCTTGTACGGCACGTGCACGATATCGATGCCGGCGGTGCTCTTGAAGAGTTCGCCCGCGAGATGCGATGCGACGCCGGTCCCGCCCGACGCGAACGTCAGGCCGCCCGGTTTCGCTTTTGCGAGCGCAATCAGTTCCTGCACATTCTTGGCCGGCAGTGCGAGGATGCACGACCAGGATGAACGGCGTGAAGCCGACCAGCGTAATCGGCGCGAAATCGCGCTCGAAGTTGTACGGCAGCTTGGAATACAGGCTCATGCTGATCGTGTCGCCGACCTGCGCCATCAGGAGCGTGTAGCCGTCAGGTGCGCTCTTCGCGACCAGGTCCGCGCCTATGATGCCGGCCGCGCCCGCGCGATTGTCGACGACCACCGCCTGGCTCCAGTCCTGGTTCATCTTCACACCGAGCGTGCGCGCAAGCACGTCGCTGGGTCCGCCGGCAAGAAATGGCACCACGAAGCGGATTGGACGATTCGGATACGAAGCCACATCGGACTGCGCGGCGGCGTGCGCGCAGACGCAGAGTGCAGCGGCCGGCGCAAGAACGGCAAATTTTCTTACCAGCAGCATGATAGTTTCCTCACGTCGGCGGCCAGTCGCTGATGCGGTGTGCCGGATTTTGTTTGCGGGCTAGCTTCCGCCTCTCCTGCGCCGGAGTCAAGGATGGCTACGCTAGTCCGCACCTCGTCCGCGAATGATTCGAATCACCTACTCCGCCTTGATATTCGCAGCGCGGGCAATCGACGTGAATGCGGCGATTTCGTCGATGATGAGCTTGTCGAACTGCTCGGGCGTAGTGGGCTCGGGATCGAGCCCGATTGGCGCCCAGCGGCTGCGTAATTCAGACGCCCTCAAGATGCGTGTGATTTCACCGTTCAGCTTCGCGACAATCGCGCGCGGCGTCTGTCGCGAAGTGAGCAGCCCGAACCACAACCTCGACTGATAGCCCGGCACGCCGGCCTCACTGACGGTCGGCACATCCGGCACGAGAGGATCGCGCTGCAGCGATGTGACGCCCAGCGCGGCGAGCTTACCTTCTTTCACGAGATTGACCGCATTCGCGATCGGCGCCATGAAGAATTGCACGCGCCCGCTCATGGTCTCGGTCAACGCTTCGGGTATGCCCTTGAACGGCACGTGCACGACGTTGAGCGCGGCCATGCTCTTGAACTGCTCGCCGGCGAAATGCGTGCCGCTGCCGACGCCGGCGGAAGAGAAGTTGAGCTGCCCGGGCCTGGCCTTCGCGAGGGCTATCAGATCGGCCAGGGATTTCACGCCCAGTGCAGGTGCGACGACCAGCAGATATTTCGAGCTCGCGGTCAGCGTAATGCCCGCAAAATCCTTGCGCGGGTCATAAGGCAGCCTGGCGTAAATCGCCGGCGCCACCGCGTGCGCGGAAGAAACCGACAGCAGCGTGTAGCCGTCGGGATTGGCATGCGCAACGAGCTGCGCCGCAATGGTGCCGCCCGCGCCGGGACGGTTGTCGACGACGACGTTCTGCGGCCAGCTCTCCGCCAGTTTCTGCGCGATGAAACGCGCGGTGATGTCGGGCCCGCCGCCGGGCGTAAATCCGACCACGATGCGGATCGGCTTGACCGGATAGTTGCCGGTTTGCGCCGTCGCAATTGTCGTGACCAGGCATGCGGCGATCAAAATTATTTTTTTCAAGCATTCCTCCCGCACGCGGGAGCTTCCGCCTCCGCCACGCGGGAGTCAAGAAGGATGGACAGGCCGGCCCGGCCGAACTGTTGTTTCCCGGTCCACGCTGGCAAAACACAAAAGCGCCGCAGTATACTGCCCTGCCGTTAACGCCCGGCCCCGACGGGAATACAAGCATTCACCATGAAAACCGCAACTGCGATCATTTCAATCGCGCTCATTGCCGGCGCCCTCGCGGCTGGCGGCGCATGCGCCCAGCAATATCCGGTAAAGCCGATCCGTTTCGTGCTGCCGTTCGGCGCACCGGGCGGCACGCCCGACATCGTGGCGCGCGTGATCGCGCCGAAACTGACGGAGGCATGGGGCCAGCAGGTCGTCGTCGAGCCGCGCGTCGGCGCCGGCGGCACCATAGGCACCGAAGTCGTCGCGAATGCCGCGCCCGACGGCTATACGATATTGCTGACGAGCCCGAGCCATGCGATCAACGTCACGCTCTATTCGAAGCTGAACTACGATGCGGTCGCGGATTTCGCGCCGATCACGCAACTGGTCGAAGTCCCCAACATCCTCGTGATCCATCCGTCGCTGCCCGCGCGCACGGTTCAGCAATTGATTGCGCTCGCACGGTCGAAACCCGGCAGCCTCAACTACGGCTCGGCCGGCAGCGGTTCGTCGCAGCATCTGGCCGGCGAGCTTTTCAAGAAAATGGCGCGCGTCGACATGGTGCATATCCCGTACAAAGGCGGCGGCGGCGTGGTCGTCGACCTGGTCGCGGGTCAGCTGCAGCTCACGTTCGGCGCCGCCACTTCGCTGCCGTTCGTGCGCTCGGGACGTTTGGTCGCGCTCGCGGTAACGACCGCGCAGCGCGTGCCGAGCATGCCGAATCTGCCGACCATCGCCGAATCCGGCCTGCCGGGCTACGAAGCGTCCGCGTGGTATGCGCTGTTCGCGCCCGCGCGCACGCCGAAGCCGATCGTCGACAAAATGCAAACGGAGGTCGCGCGCATCCTGAAACTGCCCGACGTGCGCGAGCGTCTCGGCTTCGAAACGATCCAGCCGGTGGGCTCGGGTTCGGCGGAGTTCGCGGAATTTTTAAAGCGCGAGATCGCCAAATGGGGCGCCATCGTCAGGGAATCGGGCGCGAAGGTCGATTGACGCGACGCGCCGCGGAATCGCTGGCTAACCGTAGCGATTGGGAGTAAATTTTTCGTTCGCGCTACTGGCGCACCGGCAAAAAAATCTCAGCCGGGCGTCCGAACGCGGGGGAGATCAGGCATGAGCAGCAATCGGCGCATTGTATTGCAGGCAGCCCTCGGCACCGGACTAGGAATTCTGCTGCCTGAGATTGCGCGCGCGCAGGACAACGATCCGCGCAACGCGCGCCCGCAAGCCGGCGACCGGCTCGTGTATGCCGACGGCGACCAGAAAGGCACTGCGATCAAGCTCGATGCTTTGCGCGTCGGCGGCCCGCCCGTCACAGTCATGCCGCAGGACGCCGCGAGCGGCACGGTGCGTGACGGTTCGCGCCTGAATCAGATTTTGCTCGTGCGGTTGGATCCCGCCCGCATTCAGGGCGAGACGCAGGCGCGCGCGGCTCAAGGCGTGGTTGCGTATTCAGCGGTGTGCACGCATACGGGTTGCGACGGTTTTGCGTGGACGGCGGAGAAGCAAATGTACAAATGCCCGTGCCACGATTCCGAATTCGATCCCGCCGATGCAGCGAAAGTCATTGGCGGGCCGGCCCCGCGGCGTCTGCCGGCTTTGCCGCTCAAAATCACGGATGGGTACGTTGTCGTGGCCGGCGCATTTAGCGGGCGCGTGGGAGTGATTTCAAACTGATGCAGCAAGTATCACTTGAGGGGGGCTAGTCTATGCAGATCGAAAAATCATTAAAAGCAGCGCTGGTGGCGACGGGATTGGCAGTAATGCAGCAGGCCGCCGCTTACGATCCGGTCACCAATGAGCGGTTGCTCAAACCCGAGCCGCAGAACTGGCTCATGTATCGCGGCACCTATAACGGTCAGGGCTACAGCCCGCTCGACAAGATCAACACGTCGAACGTAAAGCGCCTGGTCCCCGTATGGAGCTATTCCACCGGACAGGTCGAAGGCCATCAGGCGCCGCCGATCGTCAACAACGGCGTGATGTTTATTTCCACGCCGCAGAACCAGGTGCTGGCGTTGAACGCCAAGACCGGCGATCTGATCTGGCAATACAAGCGGGAATTTGCCGACGACGTGCAGCATCCGCATCCGACCAATCGCGGCGTGGCGCTCTACGGGGACCGCGTCTATCTTGCGACCATGGATGCGCACGTGGTCGCGCTCGATGCGAACACCGGTAAAGTCGTGTGGGACACCAAGGTTGATGAACACAAGAACTCCTACTACTTCACGCTTGCGCCGCTGATTGCCAAGGGCAAGGTGATGGTCGGCAGTTCGGGCGGCGAATTCGGCATTCGCGGCTACGTCGCGGCGCTCGACGCCGACACCGGCAAGGAAGTGTGGCGCACGCACATGATTCCCGGCCCTGGCGAACCCGGCCATGACACGTGGGAAGGCGATCACTGGAAAACCGGCGGCGTGTCGGTCTGGATTACCGGACATTACGACCCCGTGCTGAATCTGACCTATTGGGGCACCGGCAATGCAGGCCCGTGGCCTTCGGACGCGCATCCCGGCGACAACAAACATGCGACTTCCGTCGTCGCGCTCGATCCGGACACCGGCAAGATCAAGGGCAGCCATCAGTACCACTGGAACGACAACTGGGATTGGGATGAAGTTTCGGCGCCGCTGCTGGTCGACATCAAGCGCAACGGCCGCGACATCAAGGCGCTCGTGCATCCGGGCCGCAACGGCTATCTGTGGGTGCTCGAGCGCAAAGCCGACAGCATCGATTTCGTCGACGGCAAACCCTATGTCAAGCACGACGTGATCACCGGGCTCGATGCGAAAACCGGCCGTGTCACGTACGACATGGACAAACTATTGAGGGTCGGCAAACAAGTTACGTTCTGCCCGTCGCACTGGGGCGGCAAGGACTGGCCGCCGGCTGCGTACAACCCGAAGACGAGGCTGCTCTATATCCCGTTGCAGCAAAACCTGTGCACCACGCTGGTCGGCGAGGCAAAGATTGCGCCGTATGCCGCCGGCAAGCGTTACGTCGGCACCGATGCGGCGAAGACGCGCGTGTTCGCGCGCGAAGGTGCTGACCACATCGGCGAAGTGCAGGCGTGGGATCTGGATACCGGCAAGCTCGTGTGGACCTATAACTTCCCCGATATGGGCATCAACTGGGGGCCGTTGCTGACGACTGGCGGTGGTCTGATATTCGGCGGCGGGTCCGCCGACCGCAAGTTCCGCGCGCTCGACGCCACCAGCGGCAAACTGCTTTGGGAGTTCAAAACCAATTCCGGCATTACCGGCGTGCCCAGTTCGTACATGGTCGACGGCGTACAGTACATCGCCGTGCAATCGGGCTGGGGCGTGGACGCACAAAAGATGGTGGGCCGTCTCAACACTTCGATGAAGACGAACGTGCAGGTGCCGCAGGGCGGCGTCGTGTGGGTGTTCGCGGTGAAGGACTGAGCCAACAAACGGTCCCACCGCTAGTCGATCTTCAACCCGATCGCGGCGATCAGCCTGGCGAAGCGCTCCCGCTCCGTCTTGATGTGAGCCGCGAGCTGCGCGGGCGTGCCAGGGTCGGCGTCCACGCCCTGCTGCTTTAAGCGCTCGCGTATCTCGGGCTGATTGAGTACGGCGACGGTTTCTGCGTTGAGCCGCTCGATGATTTGCCGCGGCACGCCGTGCGGCGCGACCAGCGAATTCCACGAACTCATGGCGTAGCCGGCAAGCCCGCTTTCGGCAATCGTCGGAATGTCCGGTGCGATCGCCGAGCGCCTGGCCGTCGACAGCGCCAGCGCGCGCAGCTTACCCGAACCGACGAACGGCATCAGCACCGACACGCCGCCGAACTGGTAGGCGACGTGGCCGCCGATCAGATCGGTGATCGCGGGGCCGGTGCCTTTGTAGGGAACATGCACGACGTCGATCTTTGCCATGTACTTGAACAACTCGGCGGCCAAATGCGCGCCGGCACCCACGCCGGCGGACGCGAAACTCAATTTGCCCGGGTTGGCCTTCGCATACGCGATGAGTTGCGACACCGAAGTAACCGGCAGCGCGGCCGTCGTCACCAGCAGATAGGGCTGCGCGGCCAGCATCGACACCGCCGCGAAATCCCGCTCCGGATCGTAGGGCAGTTTCTTCTGCAACGCGGGATTGACTGCGAGCGTGGAGATGGTGGCGACCAGCAGTGTATAGCCGTCCGCAGGCGAATGTGCCGCGAGCTCGGCGCCGATCACCGTCGTGGCGCCCCCGCGGTTATCGATCACGACCTGCTGGCCCAGGCGCTGCGCGAGAGGTTCGTTGACCGCGCGCGCGATCAAATCCGTGGGGCCGCCGGGCGGATAAGGCACGATTAACCGAATCGGCTTCGAGGGATAGCGGTCCGGCGCTGCCGCGGGCTGCGCCGCAGCGCAGTAACCCGCCAACAGCAACGCTGCCGCCTTACTCCACACGGATTTTCGCCTCGGCGATCACTTTCTGCCAGCGCGCGAGATCGCGGCGTATCACTTCGGTGAATTGCTCCGGCGTGTTGCCGTCCGCGTCGAAGCCCTGCGCGATCAGCCGCTGCTTGACGTCCGCGGTCGCGAGGGCTTTGACGATTTCACCGTGCAGCCGCACGATTATTTCGCGCGGCGTGGCGACGGGCGCAAACAACCCGTACCACGTTAGCACGTCGAAGCCCGGCAGTGTCTCCGCCGCGGTCGGCACGTCCGGCATGCTGGCGGCGCGCTTCGATCCGCTCACGGCGAGCGCGCGCACGCGGCCGCTCTTCGCGAACGGCGCGAGGCCCGCGAGCGTGCCGAACGACAGCGCGACCTGCCCGCCGATCAAGTCATTCAGCGTCGAGCCGGTGCCTTTGTACTGGATGATCAAGAGATCGATGCGCGCCGACTGCTTGAGTAATTCCGCCGCGAGATGCGACGGCGTGCCGAGGCCCGCCGCGGCGATCGTGAGCTGTCCCGGCCGCGCCTGAGCGAGCGCAATCAACTCTTTCACGTTCTTCACCGGTATCGACGGGTGTACGGCGAGCAGATTCGGCGTCGAACCCGCGAGCGTGATCGGCGCGAAATCGCGCTCGACGTTGAACGGCACGTTCGGATAGAGCCACGGGTTGATCGTGAAGATATTGGTCGTCAAGAGCAGCGTGTAGCCGTCGGGCGCGGCCTTGGCGACCGCTTCGGTGCCGATCAGCGCGTTGGCGCCGGGCCGGTTCTCGACGACGAACTGCTGGCCAGTGCTCGCGGTGAGCGCCTGCGCGAGACTGCGCGCCATGATGTCCGACCCGCCGGCCGCGGCGAACGGGACGATGATGCGCACCGGCTTGACCGGATAGGTCGCGGGCTGCGCCGCGTGCGCGCTACCGAATACAACGCATGCGATGGCAGCGCAGAATCGAACGAACATGCTTCGACGGAGCTATTTCAAGACGGGCAATGGCGGCGGTGTGCCCGCGGGCAGCGGCTGCTTGTCGACGTTGAGTATCATCGAGACCAGCGTGTAATAGCCGGATACGCCGATCAGGTCGACGACGCCGCGCTCGCCGAACTTCGCGAACGCCGCCTGCAGCGTCTTGTCGCTGACGACTTTGTTTTTATGCAGCTCCGTGCAGAAATCGTACACGATCGCTTCGTCGTCCTGCATGTTGGCGGGACGTTTGCCCTGGGCGAGATCAGCCGGCGATTTCCGGCTTGAGTCCGCCCTTCAGCGCGTGCGGATAATGCGCGAACCATTCGTACTGCGCGTTCCAGTGCCGCGCGGTAATCAGGATCGCGAATTCGTTGAGCCGCGCCGGGATCGAGCTCTCGAAGCGCAGGAATTCCCCGAGCTTCTGCACGCGATCGGCCAATACGGGACTGCGTAAAAGCGCGTTGAACGGGCCGCGTACGCCGCCGCGCGGGCCTGCCATCAGTTCGCGGTAGACCTTCAGCTGGTCGGCGTCGAGCTCGCTCTCGGCGAGTTTTTTGAAGGTCGGCTCGCTCATGCGCCCGCCCGATAGTAACGTGCAAATTGTGTTCGAACATGTGGTGACTCCCCCGTGGATACGGCCGCCATCGTAGCATGCAGCGCCGAACTTTTCCGTGCTAGTCTCGGCACTCCAACCGAAATGCCGATGAAACCCTTGCATACCAGCGTCAGTGCAGCGTCAGCACGTCTCATCCTGACGGTCGCTGCCTGCGCGCTCTCGCAAATGGCGAGCGCGCAATCATGGCAGCCGACGCGGCCCGTCGCATTGGTCGTCGGCGCGACGCCCGGCGGCAGCCTCGATCTCACCGCGCGCCTCTTGCAGCGTATTTTCGAGCAACACAAGCTCGTGCCCACGTCCGTCGTCGTGCTCAACAAGGCCGGCGCCGGCCAGGGTCTCGCGTGGGAGTACATGCAGGATCGCGGCAACGACGGCCACGCGATCGCGCTCGGCGGCCCGAACCTCGCGTCCAACCCGATACTCGGCGCGCACCCGATCGGCTATCGAAACGTAACGACGATCGCGCTGCTGTTCGACGATTACACGGCGCTCATCGTGCGCGCCGAGTCGCCGCTGAAGTCGATGCGCGACGTCGTCGAGCGGCTGCGCAAGGATCCGGGCGCGCTGTCGATCGGCGTCGGGCCCGCGCTCGGCGGCGGCGCGCACATCGGCGCGGTGGTGGGCCTGAAAGCCGCCGGCGTGCGCATTCCCGACGTGCGCTTCGTGGTCTACAAATCCGCGGGCGAGGCGATGATCGCCGCAATGTCCGGTGAGGTGGATCTGGCGGCAGGCACGGTCGCAAATTATCCGCCGCAGCTCGCAGCCGGCCGCATCCGCGTGATCGGCATCACTGCGCCGCAGCGCCTCGGTGGCGCAATGGCGAACGCACCAACACTGCGCGAACAGGGCATCGACGGCATATTCACGACGTGGCGCAGCGTGATCGGCCCGCACGGCATGGGCCGCGCCCAGGTTGCCTATTGGGAAAACGCGCTCGCCGCCGCAGTCAAGACCGACGAATGGCAAAAAGATCTCGCGCGCAATTTCTGGACGCCCAACTTCACGACCGGACCCGCCGCCCGTCAGTACGTCGAGCAGCAGGGCAAACTGTTCCGGGAAATTTTCACCGAGCTCGGTATGGCGAAACAATAAATTTACGCCTAAGGCCACCTAGCCGCAGATACACGCAGAACACGCAGACGAAACCTCCGAATCGGACCGAAGCATTTAGCTCTTGTACTCATCTGCGTTTATCTGCGTGTATCTGCGGCTCAAAACAGTTTTTTAGGATTGATCATGGAGTCATCTCAAAAATGAGCGTTACCGAACAACTCGCGCGATTTGCAATTGAAAGCGGGCCTTCAATTCTCACTGACGAAGTCGCTGCCTCCGCCAAGCTCAAGTTCCTCGACACGATCGCGGTCATGCTTCCGGGCGCGCGCCATGAGTCCGGCACGAGCGCACTGCGCGTCGCGCAACGCATGGGCGGCAAGCCGGCCGCGACCTTGTTCGTCAACGGCGAGAAGACTTCGTCGCCGCTCGCCGGCTTCGTCAACGGCGTGGCCGCGCACGCGCTCGAATACGACGACAACACGCGCGGCGTCGGCCACGCGAGCGTACTGCTGGTGCCGGGCTGCATGGCGGTCGCCGAGGAAGCCGGCGCCTCGGGCCGCGCGATGCTCGAAGCTTTTGCGCTCGGCTTCGAGATTGCTTCTCGCATCGCCAAAGGCCTGCGTCCCGCGCTGATCGACAACGGCTGGCATCCGATCGGCATCGTCGGCGGCCAGGGCGTGGCGGTCGCGGCGTGCCGGCTGCTCGGACTCGACGTGCTGCAAACCCGCATGGCGATGGGCATCATGGCCTCCTCCGGTGGCGGCGTGCGCAAGAACGTCGGCACCATGGGCAAGGCTTTCCACGTCGGCCACGGCGTGCGCTCCGGCATATTCGCGGCGCTGCTCGCGCAGGAGGATTTCAGTGTCGATCCCGACATTATCGAAGGCGCGGAGGGCGGTGGCGGCGAAGGTCACCAGCGGTTCGGACTGGCCGACACCTTCAGCGGCATCGGCAAGTACCGGCTGCATTTGATGGTCGACGGCCTCGGCGGCGAGCTCGAAGTCGCGCGCAACACGACCATGGTGCGCATGCATCCGGGCTCGACCGCGCCGAGCTCGACCGTCGATGGCGTAATCGCGCTGGCGAAGGAACATTCGATCGCGCCTGCCGATGTCGTCGAGCTAGTCGCCGAGCTGACGCCTCAATGCGTGGCGATCGCACCTTACCCTGAACCGTCCGACGAGCATCGCGCGAAATTCTGCCTGCCTTACACGCTCGCGGTCGCGTTGATCGATCGCGAAGTCCTGCTCAGGCAATACGAACCCGCGCGCATCGCCGCCGCCGACGTGCGCGCGATGATGCCGAAAATAAAAATCGTGCTGCCCGACGACCTGAAGCACCATCGCGGGCAATGGGGCGAGAACGGCGTCAACTGGGGCGAGTCGCGCATCACGGTGAAGCTCAAAGACGGCCGCATCCTGAAACGCGACGCGCCGACTTCACGCGGCTGGCCGGAAGATCCTGTATCGTGGGATGACGTCAAAGCCAAGTACGCCGAATGTGCAGATGGCATACTTTCGCATGCGCAAATCGGCGAAACGATCGACATGATTGCCGGACTGGAGCGCCTCGATAAAGTGTCGACATTGGTCCGCGCGTTGACCACCACCAATCGCTGAAAGCATGCGTCGATATCGCGGATGATCACGGGATAACATGAAGATCGTGTTCAGGTGCTCGATTGCCGCGTGCGTAGTGCTGGCTGCCGCCGCAATGGCCGAATCGTACAATCCTGCCGGCTATCCGCAGCGCAGCGTGCGTCTGGTCGTACCCTACCCGCCCGGCGCTTCCAATGATGTCGTCGCGCGCCTGCTCGCCCAGAAGCTGGGCGAAATGTGGGGCCAGCAGGTCGTCACGGACAACCGTGCGGGTGCGGGCGGGCTCGTCGGCGCGGACATCGTGGCGAAAGCGCCGCCGGACGGCTACACACTGCTGCTTACCAATCCGGGATCGAATGCCATCAACTTCGCCTTGCGCACCAAGACTCCGTACAAGCCCGGCGATTTCGCTCATGTAACGCTGCTGGGCTGGTCGCCCATCATGCTGCTCACGAGCACTGCGTTCCCGGCAACGAACATGAAAGAACTGGTTGCTCAGGCAAAGGCCCGGCCCGGCCAACTGTCGGGCGGATCCTCGGGGGCGGGCGGCAGCAGCCACCTTGCGCTCGAACTGTTCAAGATGCTCACTGGCACCGACATCCTGCATGTGCCGTACAAAGGGGCAGCGCCGGCGATTACCGACATGATCGCCGGTCAGGTAACGATGATTTTTACCACGCCGGTGACCGCGCAGCCATTGGTACGTGCGGGCAGGATCAAGGTCCTCGCCGTCGCCGGCAAAAAGCGGCTCGACATTTTTCCCGATGTACCGACCACGGCGGAACAGGGTTTGGAGGGTTTTGACGTCAACATCTGGTTCGGCGTGTCCGCGCCCGCCGGCACGCCGCGTGCGCTGGTGCAGAGGCTCAACCGGGATCTCAACTCGACACTGACGGCGGCCGACGTAAAGGAACGCTTGGCGACGCTGGGTCTCGAGCCGCACGGCGGCACGCCAGAAGAATTCGGCAGGGTGATACGCGATGACATCGAACGCTGGACCAAAGTCGTGAAAGCCGCGAGTATCAGTCAGTGAACGATCACGGCCGATGAAATCGCTACCTTCACGGAGCCGGGCCCGGTCTTTACCGGACCGGGGATGGCGGGATGCTAACCGCCGGCGGGCTTGCGCATGGCCTTCACGAGCTTGACCCACACAGGGATGCCGGTCCGGATCACGCGGCTGAATTCGGCGGGCGTATTGCCGACCGCTTCGGCGCCGAGGCTGTCGAGCACGGCGACGACGTCTTTCTGCGCGAGCACTTTCGCCGTATCGAGATGAATCCTGTCGATGACGCTTTTCGGCGTGCCCGCCGGTGCTGAAATTCCATACCACGTGATGATCTCGTAGCCTTTGAGTCCGGCTTCGGAAATCGTCGGGACTTCCGGCAGGGCCGCGGCGCGCTTCAGGCTCGTCACGCCGAGCGGCCGCAACTTGCCGAGCTTGATGTAAGGCACCGACGTGACCAGCGTGTTGAAGGTCATTGCGACGTCGCCCGACAGCAGCGCAACCGTCGACTGGTTGCCGCTCTTGTACGGCACGTGAATCAGGTCGACGCCCGCCATCGACATGAATAATTCGCCCGCAAGGTGAGGCACGCCCGCGGTGCCGCCGGAACCGAAAGTCAGCTGGCCGGGCTTTGCCTTGGCGAGACGTATGAGTTCCGCCACCGTTTTGGCGGGAATCGACGGATGCACCGCCAGCACGCTCGGGATCGATACGAGCTGCGTCACCGCATCGAAATCCTTGACCGGATCATACGTAAGCTTGTCGGTGAAGCCGACGTTCGAGCCGTGCGTGCTCGACGTCGCCATCAGCCAGGTATAACCGTCGGCCGGCGCTTTTGCCGCAAGCTCGCAACCGATCTGGCCGTTGGCGCCCGCGCGATTGTCGATGACGACCTGCTGGTGCCACAGCTCGGATAATTTCTGCGCAACGAGGCGCGCGGTCACGTCGGCCGCGCCGCCGGCCGCATAGGGAACGATGTAGCGAATTGCGCGCTGCGGGTACGCCGAATCAGCCGCCTGCACTGCGGAGCCGGCGAGCGAGCACAGCCCGGCGATACACGCGCTGCGGATTTTCGTGTTCAAGTCAGGCCGTCGCCTGGCCTTCGCGCTCCAGCGCCTGCTCGCGCGACAGAAACGGCGAGCGCGCGCCGTGCGGACGGCTCATGACCGGCGACAGCGGCCGCGCATCGGCGCTCTGCAGCCAGACGCGCATCAGGTGGCGGCGCTTGCGCGGATCGGGATCGTCTTCGAACCCGGTGCGCGAATGGAACGAAACGTGGTTGTTCAGGTACTGGATGTCGCCGGGCTCGAAGCTCATGTCGAAGCGCAGCTCGTCGCTCTTGACAAGCGAGTCGAGCAGATCGAGCGCGGCGGATTCTTCTTCGGACAGCGGCACGCCGCCGATGGCAGCGGCCTGCTCGATCGTTTTGCGCACGTAACGCGAACTTAACTTGCCCGCGAAATAATCGAAAATCGGCACGCGGTACTCGGTGACCTGCCCGATGCCGCCGCTCGCTTCGCCGCGCAGGCTGTAATGGAACCCGCGAAACAGGCAATCGAGCGCCTGCGGCCGCCTGGCGAGGATTTCGTTGTAGACGGCGGTCGAGCTCGCGATGCTGGAAAGGCCGCCCACTTTGGCCTTCTGCACGCAAAAGAGTCCCACGCGGTCCGTCGGGTCGCTGTGAAATGGCATGTACGCATTGGTGCGGTAGCCGCGCACGAGCTCGCCGCCGCTGACCTGGCCCCACTTCAAGCCTTCGTCGCGCACGTGGCCGATATGATCGCCGCGCGTGTTCTGCGCGATGACGACGCCCAGATGCACCGACAGGCCCCAATAGATTTTTTCGAGATCGGCATCGTCGTAGCGCGCGACGGGAACGCCGCGCACCCACGCAATGCCGCGGCCCTGCTCGAGTTGAGTCGACACGTCGCGCAAGCGGCGCGCCGTCTGCGCCAGCGGAAAATCGCGCGCGCGTATTTTGAGCAGAGGCACGCCCGCTTTATTGACCGCCTGCAGCGCTGCTTCGATTTCCGCGATTTCGGGTTTACGAGAGCTCGTAAATCCACGACGGGTCGCGGCGCAATTCGTCCGCGGTCCACGCGCACGGTTCGGCGATGGGATGGCGATAGGGGACGTTAACGGGAGCGTTCATCGGGTACGTATTCGGGCTAGGCCGCGCGGGCGTTCAATCCCGCGACGAATTCTTCTTCGGGCATCGCCGCCTGCGGATTCGCACTCGCGCGCCGCGTAGTAATCGCGGTAACGCTTGAATTCCTCGAGAATGCGGCGCAGTTCCGCGACGGTCTTGTCGTGCAGGTCGACGCGCACGTCGATCTCGGGAAAATCGAGCCGGTCGACGACCCTGATCCACGCCGAGCGTTCGGGCCGCGGTATGCCTTTCGACATCTGGCCGCCGGCATCGCGACCACCCTCGAGCGCCTGCATCAGGCGGTCTTCGAGCGGTGCATCGGGCTGCTTCAGGAATCCCGAAATAATTCCGGCGACGGTTTGCGGCCCGGCGAGCCCGTTGCCGTACGCAGCGTAGTACGGACCGACCGTGTGGCCGGCCCACCCGTTGCAACCCGGCCCGGTATGCGCGACCACGTTGTTCTCGCGGTCGATGATGCCGAACTGGCGGTAATCGAAATCCGGATCGTCGGCCGCGAGCATGCGCACGATGTGCTGCGGCGTGTAGCCCTGCGCAAGCATGTTCAGCGCGAGCGGATCGACGTAGCGCAGGTAAAACGCCTGCGACTTGCTGACGCCGACGTTGGGCCGCACGCTTTCGTTGCGGCGGCCGCACGCCATCGAGAACGTGGTCGAGCCGACGCCGAAGCGGCCGGTGCGCGGGCAGCGCGCGATGATCGAGTAGGTCATGTTGTCTCCTTTGCCTGCTGCTTCTTCAGCATGTCGGCGAATTCCATCGCGGGGATAGCGTTGCGCGGGCTGCGCGCGCGCTGCTCGTAGTACGCAATCGACGGCTTGTAATCGACGTAGATGCGGCGCAATTCCTCGATCGCGCGCTCGTGCAGGTCTACACGCAGGTCGACTTCGTTGTAGGTACGATTGCCCCACAGCACCATCGCTGCCGAGCGCTCGGGCAGCCGGCCTTTGCCGCCGACGATGCCGCCCGCGTTGCGGCCCGCTTCAAGCGCTGCCAGCAGTTGCTCGTCGAGTCCCGCGTCCGGCGCTTTTTCGAATCCCGCTGCCATCGCGTCCAGCACCGATTGGCCGGCGAGAGTGTCGCCGAACACCACATAGCCATTGCCGACACGATGCCCGGCCCATTTGCGCAGGTTCGCGCCCGTGTGCGCGACCGCGGTGTTTTCACGGTCGACGAGCGCGATCTGGCGAAATGCATTGTCCGCATCGTTCGCGATGAGTTCGTTCAGCGCCTGGCCCGCTGTGCGTCCCTGCGCAAGCAGGTTGATCGCGAGATAGTTGTTGCGCGGCAGCGGATTGCCGAGTGTCAGCGTGACGCCGGTGTTCGCGCGCACCGCGCCGTCGCAGTACCGGCCGATCGCGATCGAATAACTCGCGATGCCGATACCGAATTGCCCGCTGCGCGGACAGCGCGCGATGATCGAAAAAGTCATGCAGTGCTCCCGGGATTGTTGCGACGCGGCGTGGCGAACCGATGAAGTTTTAAGCGTAACATATTGGAAAGCGGATGGTACGCAACCTGCTTTATGATTTGCACGTTGCATTATTCAGCCCGCCACGCGATCGCGCGCCGATTCCAGGTGCGCGCCACGCGGGTGCCGCATCAATACGGAGCATCGCCCGCGCAGCCGGGGCAGGAAAGAACTTCTCGATGATCAATCGCACCATCATGGCAATACTGACGCTGGCGACGCTAGGCGCAGCCGCGCACGCCCAGAACTACCCGGCTAAAACCATTCGCATCATCGTGGCCGCCGCGCCGGGCGGCGCCAACGACATTCTCGGGCGCATGTATGCGCAGCGCATGACCGAGGCGCTCGGCCAGACCGTCGTCGTCGACAATCGCGGCGGCGGCGGCGGAGTCGTCGGCGCCGAAGCGGTCGCGCATGCCGCGCCCGACGGCTACACGATTCTCTATTGCACCAACTCGCTGGTGGTGAATCCCTCATTGAACCCCAAGGTCAATTACACGCTGAAGGAATTCGCGCCGATTTCGCTGGTCGCGAGCTTTCCGCTCGTGATCTCGGTGCACCCGTCGGTGCCGGCGAAGACTGTGCCGGAGCTCGTAGCGCTCTCGAAAAAGCGCGGCGGCCTCAATTTCGGCTCGAGCGGCACCGGCTCGACCAACCAGCTGACCGGCGTGCTGTTCAATGTGGTTGCCGGGCTCAACAACGTGCATATCCCGTACAAGGGCGCGGGCCCGATGATGACGGCGCTGTTATCCGGCGAAGTCGAGATGGGCGTCACGACGGTTTTCTCGGCGATGCCCTTTGTCCGCAGCGGGCGCATGCGCGCGATCGCGGTCTCGAGCCTGCAACCGCTGCCGACGCTGCCGGGCGTGCCGCCGATCGCCGCGTATTACCCGGGTTTCAACACCACGTTGTGGCACGGCTACCTGACGACGGCGGGCACCCCGGCACCGGTGGTCGCGCTGCTGAACCGCGAGATCGTCAAGGCGCTGCGCAGCACGGAAATCCGCCAGGCGCTCGACGACGGCGGCGCGCTGTCCGTCGGCAACACGCCCGCCGAATTTGCGGCCGCCTTGACCGAAGACTTCGAAAAATACGCGAAGCTCGTGAAAATTTCGGGCGCCAAGGCCGACTAGAGCCTGCTCTTGTTGACGACTCAAGCGGCGGCACTATTGCTAACGCGCGCCTGGATCGGTACATTGTTTAGAGCTAAAGGAACCTGGTGGTGACGGCTAGAACCAAGACAGCAAACCGGGTAACAGTCCGGCCGAAACGAAACGAGACGGCGGTCGCCATGCTGGAATCGCCGTTGTCTGCAGTCCGCCGTCCCGAGATAATTCTCGATTTCCAGGCCGATCAGGCACTCCTCTATGTTGTGCTGAAGAACATCGGCGCGCGCAGCGCCTATCGGGTGATTACGAATTTCGACAAGTCGTTCCGCGGACTGGGCGGCAAGAAGTGTATTTCCACGCTTCAACTTTTCCGGTATTTGCTGTTCATGCCACCAGGCAAAGAGTTCGTGCAGCTCGTCGATTCGCTCGGCGCGTACTTCAGGCGTCGCGAGCCCAGCCGCATCACAGCCACGATCACCTATGAGGACCGGGAGGGACGGAAATTTGAGGACGTCATCTCCCACGATCTTCGCATCTACCGCGACCTGGGATTTACTGCCAAACCTCTAAGGAGCGAATCATGACGACCGCACGGCGGGACCCTTACAAGGGATTCAATTTTCTGGTTGAGATTGACGGCACCGCAGTCGCCGGTTTCTCCGAATGTTCAGGTCTGACCACGCAAACGGACGTGATCGAATACCGGGAAGGCGCAGACAAGCGCAATTCCGTCCGCAAGCTACCGGGCCTCACGCACTACGGCCCCATCGTCCTGAAACGCGGGCTCACGCAAGACAAGTCGCTCTGGAATTGGCGGAAGTCGATTATTGACGGAGTCATCGATCGCCGCAATCTCTCGGTCGTTCTGCTCGACGATGCCAGGCAACCGATAATGAGCTTTAAGATTGCGGATGGCTGGCCTTCAAAATGGGAAGGACCCGCTTTGAATGCCAAGGCAAGCGAAGTGGCAATCGAGACCCTCGAAATTGTCCACGAAGGACTCGAGCTCGAGTAATGCGCGTATGCGCGAAGCTCGTGAAAATTTCCGGCGCGAAGGCGGACTAATCCGCCGTCGCGCGCTAACCGCGCACTAACCTTTAGCCGTTTATTTCGGCGGCGCGGGCCACTGGATGAACGGCGGCGGCGGTTCCTGGCCGGGTGGCAATGCCGCTTTGACGGGCTCGCCGACCGGTCCCAGTTGTTTGATGTAGTGATAAAGCGCCTTCGAGTCCGCCTCTTTCCATTGATTCAGGTTGAACCAAGGCATCGGCGGCCGCGTTTTGAGCGTCTTCAGCAATTTGACCCACTCCGCCTCAGTTACGCGCGACGCGGTGAGCCGCAGGTTGGACGCGTAGGTCGTCCCCCACGGGCCGCGCAGACCGAGCGGACCGCCGCCCAGCAGCCACTCTGACTCCGGCACCTTACCGTCACGCGGCGGGAAGTTCGCCGTATGGCAATCGTTGCAATTGCCGACAGTCACCAGATAACGGCCGCGCTCGATGACTTGGCGGCTCGCCGGTTGCTCTGTGGCCGGCGCTTTTTTCGAAGCGCCGGCATCCGCCGCGCCGGCCACCGCAGGCGCTGCGCCAATCGCAAGCGCGATCGCCAGACTTGCCAGCGTCGGGCGCTTTTCATTCTCGTGCATCGTAAATCTCCCGAAAAAACGGACTGCCTGCTGTAGTGATAGAGCGCCTTCGAGTCCGCTTCCTTCCATTGATTCAGATTGAACCAAGGCATCGGCGGGCGCGTTTTGAGCGTTTTCAGCGTCTTGACCCATTCGCCTTCGCTCATGCGCGACGCAGTCAACCGCAAATTCGATGCATAGGTCGTACCCCACGGACCGCGCAAGCCGAGCGGGTTGCCCAGCAGCCACTCCGATTCCGGAACGTTGCCGGAACGCTCGGGAAAATTCGCCGTGTGGCAGTCATTGCAATTGCCGACGATCAGAAGATAACGGCCGCGGTCGATAACGTCGCGGCTCGCCGTCGACTCCTTGGCCGGCGCCTTAGCAGCACCGGAATCGGCCGCACTCGCGGCGCCGGGCGCGCCCATCGCCAACATCATTGCCAGACCCGCCAGGACCTGGCGCTTTTGCTGCATAGTCATGCCTGAATCTCCACAAAAAAATGAACGAACCGCGGCGAAATATTACCGGCGCGACTTCAGATCATGCAAGCATCCGACCCGCACCCCAGATCGCGATCGGCATCGACGAGCAGCTGATCGAAAGATTCCGGCACGCGGATTTCGCGCCCGATTACGCGCGGGCTGTAGCCCTGCAGCCAGTAGCTGTTGGTCGGATGGCCGCCGCCCGCCACGATAATCACGAAATTGTCGGGCTTCAGCGTAATCGGCCACGGGTCGAGCTTGATGCTCTCGCGCGTCAGCGCGTTGGCGTCTATCTCTATCCACGCCGGGCCGCCGTTGCGCTTCAAATCGGCAAGCGGAATCTTCGAGTGCTCCCACAAAAATTCGCGCATCGATTTTTTCGACCAGCCCAGCCGCGCCATGGTCTGCGCGACGACACCGGGGATCAGCAACACGCCAGGCGTGCCTTTCTCGTAACCGCCCAGGCTGGTGAAGTTGGGCACGCGCATGAAATCGGCCATGCGGTGCATGCCCTGCAGCGTGTCTTCTTCCGGCGTTTCTTTTTTGCGCCCCGCCGCCGCATGTTGGTGGCGCCGTTGGCAAACAACAGTGAGATCGAGTTGGCGCCCTGCGCGAAGCCGTGCCTCTCGGTGCAGTGAGGCAGCCAGCCCTGCGGCAGGTTTTCCTCATCTTCGGCAAACACGAGATTCGTATTGCGGTTGCCGCCGTAATTCGCCATCGCGCCTATGCCCGGCAGCGCACCGCCGACGTTCTGCTGTATCAGCCGCAGCGCACGCCCTATGCTGGCGCCCGCCGGACGCTGCGGGTCGGGGCCGAGACAGCCGAAGCCGGAATTGAGGCGGATCTGCTTCGCAATCGGGCCGTTGACGATGACGACCGGGAACGCGCTGCCGGATGCCGCCTGCAATTGCTCGGCGTTCGACTCGGGATCGAGAAACGCTTCGACCGCGGCGATGAGCACCGGCAGGTACTCAGGCCGGCCGCCGGCCATCGCGAGCGCAATCGCGCAGGTTTCCACCGTGGTGATGCCGCCGCGCGGCGGAAATTTGCCGATCACGTGATCGCGCGGCAGCACGGTGCCGCGGATGATGCGGTCGACGCGCTGCTTCGTCGCCGGCCACAGCGGCAGGCCGTCGCCCCACAGATTGGTGATCAGCAGGTAATTCGCTTTGTCGAGCGCGTCCTCATAGCTCTCGCCCTCGACGGAGAGCAGCGGCGTAACGCCGGCCGCAGTCTGCGCGAACGCAGATTTCCAGCCGGTAAGCGCGTCGTAGAATTCCTGCCTGCGCTTTTCGAGCGGCGCGATATCGCTGCCCGGCAAGAACATGTCGATCGGAAAATTGATCATTGCGGCGTCGGGCGCGAGACCGAGGCCGGACACCGCGTTCTTCATGACGCCCACGAAATCCGCCCGCGTCAGCGTGACGGTGGGGATGCCCTGCGTTTCTATTCTAGCGACTGCACGGCCGCATGCTGTGGCGCAGGACCCTCAAGCCGCGTTGCCGATGATGACGGCATCGACCCCGCTTTTCTTGACCAGCCGCGCGGTTTCCTCGTCGCCGATCAGCGCGTTGCCCTGCGGAAATGCGTCGATGGGCAGCACTTCGATGCCCGGAAAATCCTGCTCGAACAGTTTTTTCAGCAGCGGCAGCGTGCGAAACGCCTGCCATTGCTCGTTGGTGACGATGCCGATGCGCTTGCCCGCGAGCGAAGCGAGGCGCGGCGCGTGCGGCTGCGTGACTTCGATGCCGCCGGACGGATCGTAAAAATCGAGTTTGACCATGCGGAAATCCTGAAATGAAGTGCTGACGGGCGCATATCGTAGCATGCGGATGCGCCGCCCTGCCCGCTGCGCGGCCCGCTCGATAAGCCGCGGGCTTTAGCGTTTCGGTTCGAGCGAGATGCGGGCGACCAGCACGCAAGTCCGCTGCCGCCGCCTGCGGCGCGCCGGCCTCTTCAGGGGAAGTATTCTGCGGGATCAATCTCGACACTCCCCTTCGGCAGCGTCCGCTTAATTCCCGCCTGCTCGATAATCTTCGGCGTTATTAGCTTGTTGCGATGAATGTCGAGGATGACCATTACGCGCGGGAATAGCGTCAGTCGCGGATTGCGCGCGATGACGATCGCGATCTCGCCCGAGTGGAGCTCGACCACCGCGCCAACCGGGTAGGTGCCTATGCACTGGATGAATTGCTCGACCAGCGGCCCGTCGAATTTGATGTCGCGCTCGTCGTATAACACGCGTAGCGCCGCGGCCGGCGCCAGCGTCTCGCCGTACGATCGCGGCTCGGTCAGTGCGTCGAAATTGTCGATGAGCCCGGCCATGCTGCCGAAGAGGCCAATCTCCGTGCCCTTGAGGCCCTTCGGATAGCCGTTGCCGTCGAGACGCTCATGGTGCAATGCGGCCAGCGCCGGCAATTCGCGCGGTAGGTCGCTGGTATGCCCGAGGATCGCAACCGAATACGCGACGTGGCTTCTGCACATTGCGCGCTCGGCGGCGTTCAACGGTTCTTTCTTCGTCAGCAATGTTGCGGGCAGGCGCAGCTTGCCGACGTCCTGCAGAAGTCCGAGCATGCCGAGCAAATCGATCTGCGCGCGCGGCAGCGACAAAAAGCGCGCGAACGTGACCATGTAAATCGATACGCTTAGTGCGCGGTCGAGCGTATTGGTGCTAATTTTTTTCATTTTTGCGAGCAACAGCATGGCGTCCGGATTGCGCACGACGCTGTCGGTTATGTTGGTCACGGCATCGCGCACGCGCGCCGCATCGAGCGCTTTGCCCGCCTGCACCGATCCGAACACGTCGTTCAACGCCAGTGTCGCGCGCTTCTGCGCCTCGCGCGCGGCCGGCAGCTCCGCCGTGACCTGCACCTTTTCTTCGTAGGTGACGCGGGATTTGATTGTGTCGAGCACGCTCGGACCGCGCACGCCGCGGCCGAAAACGGGCAGCGGCGCCACGTCGTCACCCTTGTCCGTGTCGATTACGACTTTGCGGCAAAATTTCTTCAGCGTCTGGAGTTGCGCTTCGGAGCTGATGACAAAGCCCTGATAAATGAACGGCGTGTCCGTCCACGGCCGATCGAGCTCGTTCACATAAACGCCGAATTTCAGCTGTTCGACAGAGACCAGTTTTTTCACGTTAACCCTGTCTTTGCGCGGGTGAGCCCCATCGTAGCATGCACGCCAGCCGCCGGTACAGGGTCAAAGTAAGGTTTCCGTTGATGCGCAGACTATGCGATGTGGCATCAACAAACCAGGGCTGCCCTGTAACGGGCGGTAACCGCCGGACGGGCGCCACCCCGTTGCCGGCATACACTTTAGAGGAAGAGTTTTATGAAAACGCTGTTGACGATGGTTTTTGCCGGTTGCATCGCCGTTTCGATGACGGGCGCCTATGCCGCAGACGACATGATGAAGAAGGACGGCTCGATGCAGAAAGACGAAATGAAGAAAGACAGCGCGATGATGAAGGACGGGATGAAGAAAGACGGGATGATGAAGAAAGATGAAATGAAGAAAGACGGTGCGATGATGAAAGACGAAATGAAGAAATAAGCGGCACGCGGCGGCGGGTGGGAAAAATCCATCCGTCCGCCTGTTCCCGGCGCCGCCACGCTCTCGCTACAGCGGCACCATCCCCATCCAGAACATGAGCTTGTCGCCGACGTCGACGTCGTACTTACGCACGAAATCGAGCTTGCCGTCCGCGCCGATGCGAAACACCGAAAGCCCCGCGGACACGGTCTTGACCTCGTTGCCCTCGCGCACGAGCACGGGCAGATTGTGCTGCGCGACCAGCATGCGGCCGCTCGGGTCGATGTGGAATGTGCGCGGATGGATCATGCGCGTTTCGATATTCTGGATTTGCGTCGGCTCGCCGGTCGTCTGGTTGATCGAATACACGACGATGCTGTTCTCGCCGCCTTTGAACACCTTCTTGCCCTGAAAATCCACCGTCTCCTGCGCGCGATTCGAGCCATACAGGAAGCGGCCGTTCGGATGCACGTGAACGGTGCTCGCCGCCTGCCGCGCCCGGATGTTGTTCGGCTCGGCGAGGGTCTCCGCGCGATAGGCGATTTCGGGATTGATCTTGCCGCCGTCCATTTTGTATGTGTACATCTTGTTCTGCGTTTCAATCGACAAGTACATCCATGGCCTGGTCGGATGGAAATCGAGGTGGCGCGGCCCAAACTCTTTGCCGCCGTTCGGCGCGAGCGACACTTCATTGCTCAACACGCCGTTTTTATATTCGAAAACCTTGAGTGCGCCCGGGTCCTCGGCTTTGGCCGGCGTGCCTTCGTTGCCGCGCGTGACGAGCACCGCATAGCGGTTGTCCGGCGTCACCCTTACCTGGTGGGCGAAGATGCCATAGTCGAAGGTGCCGGCCTGCTTGACCTCTTCGCCCAGCGTCGCATCGCTGTTGATGCGGTACACCTTGAGACCGCTCGGATTGTTGAATGCGACGAGCACATGCTCCGACGGAATATCCGTCGACATATGAATCGGGCGCACCGGCAGCGGAATCGGCTTGCCATGCGGCGTCAACGCGCCGCTCGCCGGATCGATTTTGAAAGCGCTGACATGATGCTCGGTGCCGGCGGCGCCGTAGCCCGACGCGCTGCTGCTCGTCGCCACGTACAGATAACGGCGCGAAACATGCGGCCACGCATATTGCACACCGGCCGGCAGCGTGACGCTTTCGCGTGCAGTCAGGGTCAGTGCGTCCACGTCGACTTCGTAGCGCGTGAGCACCGCGCCGACGTTCGCGTACAACGCCACCTTGCCGGGTTTAGACTGCGCCCACGCCGCCTGCGGCATCGCGGCAGCGGTTGCGATCAATGACATGAAAGTTCGCCGATCGAGCATGATTTCTCCTCCCTCGTGGATGGGTTTATGGGTCAGCTGACTGCGGCCGGCTTGCGCTTCGCGTTGCCGGTCTTTTCAAGCGGGGGCCGGCGCGTATGCCAGTCGGTCGCGCGTTCGTAGGCGGCGCCCGCGCGCAACACCGTGATTTCATCGTGCATGCGGCCGACGATTTGCGCCGAAATCGGCAAGCCGCCTGTCGACAGCCCGCACATCAGCGCGAGCGCCGGATGGCCGGTCAGGTTGAACGGGCTGCGCGCCTGCCGCGGATAGGTGCGCGCGAGTTCCGCGTCGTCGTCGATGCGGCACGCGGGATCGAGCGAGTTCGCGCACAGCAACACATCGACGTCGCGCAATGCGGCGTTGACGGCATCCGACAATTGCAGGCGGCGCTGCTGGGCGTGCACATAATCGCCCGCCCCGAGAAAGGCCCCGCCCATCAATTTGCGGCGCGACGTTTCTGCGTAGTCCCCGGGCCGGTCGCGCAACCACGGCGCGTGCACCGTCCACGACTCGGCGAGCATGAATATGCGCGACACTCCGGCAAGCTCCTGCAGGGGCGGCAACTGGAGGTCGCGGACCAATGCGCCTTCGCGCGTGAATTGTCTCGCGGCCTCCTCGAGCGCGGCCGTTACTTCGGGATGAGCCGGCACGTCCTGTTCGTGGAAATGCCGCACGAATCCCACGCGCAGACCGCGCACGCCGCGTTCCAGATCTGCGCCGAAGTTGCCACGAGGAATTGCCGCGCTGCCGGGATCGGCAGCGTCGTGGCCCGCCAATACGTCGAGCGCCAGCGCCGTATCGCGCACCGTGCGCGCCATTGGCCCGATATGGTCGAGCGTGAACGCGAGTGGAAACACGCCGCGCCGCGACACGAGGCCGTACGTCGGTTTCAAGCCGACGACGCCGCAATTGCCCGCGGGATTGCGGATCGAGCCGCCGGTATCGGTGCCCAGCGCAAGCGGCAGAAAACCGGCGGCGAGCGCCGTGCCGGAACCCGACGACGAGCCGCCGGGATGATGATCGCGGTTCCACGGATTGCGCGCCGGCGGAAACGGCAGATCGAACGACGGGCCGCCGATCGCGAATTCATGCAGCGACAGTTTGCCGAAGGGGATTGCGCCCGCCGCGCGCAGGCGGCTCACGACTTCGGCGTCCGCGCGCGCGATGTTCTGCAGGTAAATTTTCGAATGGCAGGTCGTCGCCTGCCCTGCCACGTCGATGATGTCCTTGATGCCGACGGGCACGCCATGCAGCGGCCCGCGCTGGCCGCCTGCGCGTATTTCGCGCTCGGCTTCCTTCGCCTGCGCGAGCACCGCATCGCGGTCGAGCTTGATGAACGCGTTCAGTTGCGGTTCCAGCGCATCGATGCGCGCGAGCAGCGACTGCACCAATTCCACGGGTGATACTTTGCGCGCCGCGTAGGCGGCGGCGAGCTCGGCGGCCGTCAGCCAATGCAAGTCGTTCATTTGACGTCCCTCACCTGCATCGGCGGCCACGGTTCTGCCGCAACCAGATTCAATTCGCCGGCGGCCTTGCGCGCGCTCGCGGCGCTTTGCTCCGCGATGGCGACATCTTCCGGAAATTGCTTGAGGGCTTTATCCAACCCGGCCGCACGCGCAAGCATGTCGACGTCGGGCGCCGCGCTGGTTTTCCTGACTGCCATCAGGGTGATCGCTCCGAGATTCTTCGCGCGGCTGCGAACGCGCTTCGAAGTGCTTGAAGCTTCCGCCACTGCCGCGGCAGTGTCAAGAATAGGAGCGGCGCTCGGTTGCGCCACATGCGACTTTGCGCGCACCCCGGGTCACGATTCCAGCCAGCTATCGGAGCCAAATTCAGGGGGGAATCATGCGGAATTTCATTTACGTCGCGTTCGGCGTGGCGGCGGCCATGCTTGCGTGCGTACCGGCGCTCGCGCAAAACGAATCGGAGAGCGCCAAGTCGGGACTCAAGGCACCGGTGATGGGAGCGTCGCCCGCAGCGGTGCCGGCGGAGCAACGCGTGACCATGCAGCCGGGCACCAACGTCGTCAATGCGGCGGCCGCGCAAAAACTGGGCGGCGTGCCGCAATTCCAGGTCGACCCGTTCTGGCCCAAGCCGCTGCCCAACAACTGGATCATCGGCCAGGTCGTCAGGCGTCGCCGTCGACAAGCGCGGCCACGTCTGGATCATTCACCGCCCGCGCTCGCTTTCCGAGCGCGAAGTAGGCGCGCAGCAGAATCCGCCGTGGAGCAAATGCTGTTATGCCGCGCCGCCGGTGCTCGTGTTCGACGACGCCGGCAATCTGCTGCGCGCGTGGGGCGGCACCGGCGCCGGCTACGAATGGCCCGAGACGGAACACGGGATATTCATCGACGACAACGACTTCGTGTGGACCGCCGGCAGCGGCAGCAAGGATTCGCAGATTCTGAAATTCACGCTCGACGGCAAGTTCGTGCTGCAGATCGGCAAGAGCGGCCAATCGAAGGGCAGCAACGACACCGCGAACCTCGGCAGCCCTGCCGATCTCAATGTCGATACCGCGGCAAAGGAAGTCTATGTAGCCGACGGCTATCGCAACCGCCGCATCATCGTGTTCGATTCAGAGACCGGCGCGTATAAGCGGCACTGGGGCGCCTACGGCAAGCCGCCCTCCGACGACAAGACGCCCGCCTACGATCCGGCGCAGCCGCCGGCCCAGCAATTCGGCCGGCCCGTGCACTGCGTGCGCTTCTCCAAAGACGGGCTCGTGTACGTGTGCGATCGCATCAACGACCGCGTGCAGATGTTCAAAAAAGACGGCACGTTCGTCGCGGAAGCGTTTTTCGAGAAAAACACGCGCCTGAATGGCTCGGTGTCCGAGCTCGTGTTTTCAGCCGACCGCGACCAGAAGTTCATTTACATGGCCGACGGCGTCAACAACGAGCTGCGCATTATCGACCGCGCGACCAACGAAACACTCGCGCGCGTCGGCCGGCCCGGGCGCTTCGCCGGCCAGTTCCACGTCGTGCACAACATCGCAGTGGACCAGCGGGGCAACGTTTACACGACTGAAGTGAACACCGGGCAGCGCGTGCAGAAATTCCGGCGCATCGATCCGCCGAATTGAATTAACGCGACCGCGCCGCGCTTATTGCGCCCCAGATTTTCGCGGGCGTGAACGGCATGTCGAGATGCGTGATGCCCAGCGGGCGCAACGCGTCGATCGTCGCATTGACGAGCGCCGGCAACGAGCCGCTGCAGCCGGATTCGCCCACACCCTTGGCGCCGAGCGCGTTGGTCGGTGTCGGCACGGGATAATCGTGCACCGCGATTTCACGCACCAGGCTGGCGCGCGGCATTGCGTAATCCTGGAAGCTGCCGGTCAGCAATTGGCCGGTTGCCGCGTCGTAGATCGCATGCTCGCTGAATACCTGGCCGGCGCCCTGCACCACGCCGCCATGCACCTGGCCTTCGACCAGCACCGGATTGATCACGTTGCCCAGATCGTCGACCGCCGTATAGCGCGCGATCACCGCGTGACCGGTCTCCGGATCGATCTCGACTTCGGCGACGTGGCAGCCGTTCGGATAAGTTGCGCCGAAGCTGCCTTCGGCGGTCGTATCGAGCGGATGCGGCGTGGTGCCTGCCAGGGCGCGCGCGAGCTCGACGAATCCCAGCGACCGGTCGCCGGCGTGAAACGCTCCGGCGCTGTAGCGCAACTCGCCGGTATCGACTTTCAATTGCGCCGCGGCGTGCGGACGCGCGCGCTCGATCAGCGCTTCGCCGAGCACGCGAAACGCGCTGCCGGTGCCGAGCGCGCCGCGCGATCCGCCCGTGCCGCTGCCCGTCAGATTAGCCTCCGGCGGCCGCGGATGAAAACGGATGCTCGCCGCACCTATACCCAGCGCTGCGGCGACGATTTGCGGAAACACGGTTTCGTGCCCCTGGCCCGACGAATGCGTGACCGCGAACAGGGTCATGCCGCCGTGTTGATCGAATTCCACCGCCACCTGATCCTTCGGTGCGCTGCCGCCGCCGCCCGCTTCGAGATAAGTCGCGATTCCGATGCCGCGCAGCTTGCCGGCCTGCTCGCTCTGCGCGCGCCTTGCCGCAAAACCGTACCAATCGGCGCGCTTCATCGCGTCCTTCATGACCGCAGAGAAATCGCCTGAATCGTAAACGGTGCCGTTCGCGGTCGTGTACGGCATCGCGGAGCGCCTGATGAAATTTCGCCGCCTGAGCTCGAGCGGATCGAACCCATGCTCGTGCGCCGCATAATCGACGAGCCGCTCGATCGCATACGCGATATCGGGGCGTCCGGCGCCGCGATAGGCTGACACCGGCGTCGCATTGGTGAAGGCGAGCCGGGTGCGCGCGTACATCGCCGGTATGCGATAAACGCCGCCCATCGTGATGGTCAGGTTCTTCGTTGCGATGTACGGGCCGAATGCAGCGGCGTAAGCACCGAGGTCGGCGCGATCGTCGAAGCGGATCGCGAGCATCTTGCCGTCCGCGCCAAGCGCGAGCTCGCCGGTCAGCGATAGCGCACGCCCCTGAAAGTCGGTCAGGAAAATTTCGCTGCGCGTGCCGACCCATTTGACCGGCCGGCCGAGTTTTTGCGCCGCCAGCATCACGGCGAAATATTCGGGATAGGCCGCGCCGCGCACGCCAAAGCTGCCGCCGACGTCCTGCGTCACGATGTCGAGCTTTTCCTTGGCTACGCCCGTCACCACGCCCAGCTGGCCGCGCATGCCGCCGGCGCCCTGCAACGGCAGGTGCAGCGTGTATTTACCGCTTGCCGCGTCGAACGCGGCGATGCAGGCGCGCGGCTCCAGCGGATTGCCGACCAGGCGCTGGCTTTCGACCGTGAGCTTGCTTACGTACTGGGCGCCCGCGAACGCAGCGGCAGTGGCCTCTGCGTTACCGGACTCGTATTCGAACGCCAGGTTGCCCGGCACATCCGCATGCAGCTGGGGCGCGCCGGCGGCGACCGCCGCGTCGAAGGTCGCGGCGACCGGCAAATCGCGGTACTCGATCTCGATTAAATCGCGCGCGTCTTCCGCGCTTGCCGCCGACTCGGCGACCACCATCGCTACGGCCTCCCCAACGAAACGCACGCGGCCCTGCGCAAGCACCGGATGCAGGGGCTTCAACATCGCCTGGCCGCCCTTGCCCGGAAAATTGACGACGTTGGGCAATGACTTGAACCCCGCCGCCCTCGCGTCATCGCCCGTCAATACCGCTTTGACGCCCGGATGCGCAAGCGCGCGCTGCGTATCGAGCCGTACCAGCTCGGCGTGCGCTCGGTCCGCGCGCAGAAAGACGGCGTACAGCTGGCCCGGCAGGTTCCAGTCGGCGGTATACCGGCCGTGACCGGTGGTCAAGCGTTGATCTTCGCGACGGGACATGGATGCTTCAGCCTTGGCAGTTATTGATCGTTAGTATGCGGGAAGTTGCGCGCGATGCAAGCCCGCGGCCGCTGAAGCGGGTGCGCTGCCGCTTAACCGTCCACAAGGCCGCCACCATGCGCTTCGTTGACGCAGGTCAAACACCGTATCGCCCACGCGGAAAATAATGATTTCAGCAGAAGATGGCGCATTTCGGCGCCGCCGTGGAAGAGTCGATATGAACGATCCGATTACAATGTGGCATCGCGAGCACGTGCGCTTCGCGCGGCTGCTCGACTTCGTCGAGAAAGAGATGAAGGAGTTCCATTTCGGCGGCCAACCCGACTACGAGCTGATGCGTGATGCGGTGCATTACCTCCAGCACTATGCGAACCGCTTTCACCATCCGCGCGAAGACGTCGCGTTCGAGCGCATGGTCCGGCGTTATCCCGACAAACAGGTCGCAATCGCGCGGTTGCTGCAGGAACACCGCGTCATCGAAGTCGCGGGCGCGGACTTGCTGAAGCATTTGGAATCCATCCTCAAAGACACGATCGTACCGCGCGACAAGATTGAAGCCGCGGCTGCGACGTACCTGGTCTATTACCGCCATCACCTGGCCACCGAGGAAGCCGAAATTCTGCCTCTCGCAGCGGACTTGCTGACGCCCGAGGATTGGGCGGCCGTGGCCGCCGCGGTGCCCGCAGGGCCCGATCCGCTGTTCGGCGACGACATCAACGCGCGTTATCGCGACTTGTACGCGCAGATTTCACACGCGCCCTGATCGCTTACAGCGTCAGGCTTGCCACACCCCGTAACCCGCCTCGCGCAACGCGATTGCGAGTTCGACTTCCATTTCGCACGCCGCTTGATACGGCATCGGGTTGTAGCACTCATAGAGCTCGGGCAGCAGCCGCTGTCCGTATTTCTGCACGTAGCGGTTGGCGCGCACGCCGGCCTTGTGCTTGTCGAACCGGGTATCCGGATCGAGTCCGGTCATGCCAACGTAGACACACGGCTTGGCCGGATCGTAATCCGGGTTGCACTTTTTGAATTTGGGCTCGTACAGCACGTCCTGCGACAACAGGACGACGTAAACGTAATGATGATGACGCTTGGCCATTGCTAAAGCAGTTAAGTCTTGAACCGCAAAGGTCGAAGTCAAGGGCGCTGCGCGGCCTTATCGCGCAACGTCCCCTGGAGCACGGTGTTGGGAATCATCGCGATGGAGCTAATGTTTTCCCAAAGAAATCCAGTAAATCCTTGATGCTTTGCCTTGTAACTTCCGGACTTGGCAGGTTTTGCGGCAACTGCCAATTTCCGCTAGCTATTGGGCCGACTTTTCGCACGCGATTTCCTTGACCGTTCAGGCGTCGCAGCGGCTGAGCGCCGTGCATCTAATTCAACCTGGAGCGCGGAAATCAGCGGCGCTACTTGGTCGAAAGGAACAGCAACGTGAAAATCGCCATTCGCATTGCGGCATTTCAAAAGCACGTGGCAAAGATCCGCTGTGCTTTTGGCACCGACGAAGTAGTCCAATGGAATGGCGTCGATTTTTTCAGCCGCCATATCAAGAACCTCTTTCGACTACCGCATAACGTCCGCGATGACGCGCGCCCGGAAGCGCGTAGCGCTTTCCTGCGTCGCGGTCGATCGTACGGTTAGTCGACATTGGCAAGTTGCTCCGCTAGAACCCTCTTTGCAGCGGCAAGGCGACCTGCACGCGATGTTTGCCGAAGATCACCAAATACCTCAAGGACTCGATCATAAGGCTCTATTTTTGGATCAAGTGTCGGGGCATGGCAAGCAAGGTACCAAAGTTGCAACACGGACTCTTCCATAGATAGAGTTCCGAAATTCCCCAAATTCATCACAGCCCAGAATGCGACAGACTCGGTATCCTTTGGGTCAAAGTCGAATGTGGCAGCATGGTCGTCACGCGCATGCTTTAGGAAATTCTGGGGCTTCCGCATTACCTGATAGTATTCGCGCGCCGTAATCTTGTTTGCCTCCTGAGCGAATTTATCCCAGGACTCATTTGGGTGATGCTTTTCAACAAGATCAGTAATGATCACGGACGCTGCCCCAACTAGCGTATGTACCGCCACCGGATCTTCGTCGTCAAAAAGTAGACGGATCGCAACCTTCAACTGACGACGCGCAGCATCAATCTTGTTAAGGCGTATGGTTCCGTCCATTTATGTCGACTAACGTGTATTGGTTGCAAGTTTAGTTGCCGATTTAATTGACAATTTATATGCCTTTTTTAATCGACCATACCCTACCTCTTTGCCGGCCGACGTGCAATTGTCATCGATCAGCTACCTTCGCTCTGCACGTCGAGTCTCGCTCCTGGATTCCGGATCAAGTCCGGAATGACGAATCACTGCTCTCTGCGCTTTTCCTTTGCGTCCTTTGCGTCATTCGCGTCCCTGGCGGTGACGCGTTGTTCATCCCGCTGTGATGCCCGCCTCGCGCACGACGCGGCTCCATTTCGCGATTTCTGCTTTCAGGAACGCGGCGAAAGCGGGCGGGGACTCGACGTACACGCGCGAACCGTCGGTCGCGAGCAATGTGCCCAGCTCGGGCGCGCCCAATATGCGGGTGAGCTCGCGATGCAAACGCGCCACGATCGCGGGCGGGGTGGCGGCATGCACCACGAGCCCGTTCCAGATCAGGATTTCATATCCGGGCACGCCCGATTCGGCGATCGTCGGCACCGCCGGCAGCAACGGCCAGCGCTCCGCGGTCGTCACCGCCACCATGCGCAGCCGTCCCGCCTTGATATGCGGCAGCGACGAAAAAGGATTGTTGAACGCAACCGCCGTCTCGCCGCTCAACACCGAAGTGGTCGCGAACGCGCTGCCTTTATAGGGCACGTGCAGCAGCTTGACGCCGGCCAGCATGTTGAAAAGCTCGCCGCCGAGATGCGAGCCGGTGCCGAGCCCGCCCGAACCGAACGCGATCTGGCCGGGCTTTGCTTTTGCAAGCGTCACGAGATCGCGCACCTTATATACCGGCAGCGACGGGTGAACGATCAGCGCGCCGGGCGCAATTGTCAGCCGAGTCAGCGGCGCGAAATCGCGCAGCGGGTCGAAAGACAGTTTCACCTGCAGCGACGGCGCCACCGTGAACACCGTGCTGACCAGATACAAAGTATGGCCGTCGGGCGGCGCCTTCAACGTGAGTTCGGAGGCAATGATGCTGCCGCCGCCCGGGCGGTTGTCAACGATGACTTGCTCGCCAAGCGCTTCGCCGAGTTTGTGCCCGACGATGCGCGCGGCGCCGTCGTTGCCGCCGCCGGGTGCCAAAGGCACAATCAATCTCAACGCATGCGACGGATAATTTTGGGCGTGCACTGGCAAACTGCATGCAAGCGCAGCAACACCGACGAGCGGCCCAATCCCAGGCAGGCGAATCACGGAATCCCGCGCGTCCTGCCGCCGTCGACGTTGATCGCGGTGCCGGTGATCATCGCCGCCTGCTTCGACGCGAGGAACACCGTAAGACCGGCGATATCTTCAGGCACGACCACGCGGCCCATCGGCACTTCGCGCACGAGATGCTTCGTCGCCTCTTCGACCGATACGCCGCGCTCTTTCGCCGCGATGTTCACGAGCTCGGTCCAGCGTCCCGTGTCGGTCGAGCCGGGGCAGATCGCGTTCACGGTGATGCCGAGCGGCCCGAATTCGTTCGCGAGCGCCTTCGTGATCGACAGCGTGCCGAGATTGATCGGGCCCGACATCACCGACGGACCGCCGGGCTCGCGGCCGCGCGTGCCCGAGATATTGACCACGCGGCCCTGCTGCGATTTTTTCAAGTACGGCAGCGCTTCGCGCGTCATGCGGATCAAGCCGAGAGGTTTCACGGCGAAATAACGCTCCCACGCGTCGTCGGGTATCTGCTCGAGCCGCCCGCGGTAGGCGCCGCCTGCGCAGTTGATGAGGATGTCCACGCCGCCGAGCGCTTTGATTGCACTCTCGATCGCCGGCTTGATCTTCGCGGTGCCGCCTTCGAGGTCGAGCGGCACGACGCAGGTGCGAAGCTCCGGATACTTTTTCTTGAGATCGGCCGCGAGCGCATCGCAACGGTCCGTGTCGCGCCCGAACAACCCCAGATGCACGCCTTCGGCGGCAAGGGCCAATGCGATTGCGCGGCCGATGCCGCGGCTCGCGCCCGTGACAAACGCAATCCGTCCTTTCAGAGCAAGTTCCATGGTGTTCCCGAGTGATTGATGACGATGCGGCGGCGCGCCGCACGAGGCTACTCGGCGCGCATGCCCGCTTCTTTGGCGACTCGCGCCCATTTTGCCATGTCGAGCGGAATCATTTTGCGCATCTCCGCCGGCGTCCGGATGTCGACTTCAGCGCCCTCGGTCGTGAAGCGCTTTTGCGTTTCCGGCATATTGAGATAGGCCGTGATCGCCGCGCTGAGCTTCGCAATCGTCGGAGCGGGCGTTCCGGCCGGCGCCGCCACCGCCCACCAGTTGCTCGCGTCGTAACCCGGCACGCCGGCCTCGGCGATGGTGGGCAAGTCCGGCAGCGTCGCCGCGCGCGTCGCGCCGCCCGTCGCGATCGGCTTCAGCTTGCCCGAGCGGATGTGCGGGATTGACTGCACGATCGAGCCCACGGTCATGTGCGACTGGCCGCCCATCACGTCGATCATCGCGGGGAAGCCGCCTTTGTACAGCAGGATCGTAAAATCGACACCGGAGAGGCTGCGAAACAGCGCGGTGCCGAAATGCTGAAAACCGCCCGCGCTGGCCATCGTGACGACACCCGGCTTCTCTTTCCCGATGGCAAGAATCTCCTTCACCGTGCCGACCGGCAACAGCGGTCCGACGGTCAGCACGGTTGGGCCGGAACCCAACTTGGCGACCCAGTCGAACGCGGCCAGCGAGTCATACGGCAGTTTGCGCACTGCCGGATTCATCGTGAACGCTGCCGATGCGAGCAACAGCGTATAGCCGTCGGGCGCGGAGCGCGCGACGATTTCGGTGCCTATGATGCCTTCCGCGCCGGGGCGGTTATCGACGACGACCTGCTTGCCGAAAGTCTGCGTGAGGTGGTTCGCGACGTTGCGCGCCATGATGTCGTTGCTGCCGCCGGCCGCCTGCGGCACGAGCAGGCGGATCGGCCGCGTCGGAAACTGAGATTCCGCGGCCGGCGCGGCCATCGTGGCAGTAGCGATCAGCAGCGATGCCACACCTGCGGCATGGGTCGATTTCATGCGTTCTCCTCCGGTGGTCCGTTTATGCGGCCATGATAGCGCGCACTGCGTCGTTGGCAAGCCGCGACGGTTTATAATCCAGCGGCATTCGCAGTATTCCGCTGTTTCCGTCTATTCATCCCGTCAGGAGTTCCATCCATGCTCACGCTTTATTTTTGCCCCGGCGCCTGCTCGACCGCTTCGCACGTCGCGCTCGAAGAAACCGGCGCGCCATACGTCGAAAAACCGATCATGCTGCCCAAGGGCGAGCAGAAGACCCCCGAATACCTGAAGATCAATCCGCGCGGCAAAGTGCCGGCGCTCGACGTCGACGGCACAATCCTGACGGAGAACACCGCGATCCTCACTTACCTCGCGAAGAAATTTCCCGAGAAAAAGCTGATGCCCGCTGATCCGTTCGAAGAGGCGCGCTGCATCTCGACGATGGCGTGGCTGTCGAACATCGTGCATCCGTCTTATACGCACTACATGCGGCCCGAGCGTTTTGCGCCTGACGCCGCCGCGCAGCCCGTCGTCAAGGAGACCGGCAAGAAAACGTTCTGGACGTGCCTGCAGGAAATCGACGGCCTGCTCGCCGGCAAGGACTGGATGATGGGCAAGAGCTTTTCGGTCGTCGACTGCTACGCACTCGTGTTTTACGGCTGGGGCGTGCGCGCGGAACTGCCGGTGAAAGAGCTCGCGAACTACACGGCCTTAAAAGAGCGCATGTTGAAGCGGCCGGCGGTCAAGAAGGTGCTCGTCAGCGAAGACAGCGTGCTACTGAAGTAGGTCCGTAAAGAGAGGGGGCCCGCTCCCACCGGTGCGGAAGGAGGCCCCCCTGCGCGCGGCAACGCCCGCCGCGAGTCCTGCGAACCAACTATTCCTTGGATTTGCGCTCCGTCTCAACGGTCGTGCGCGAGCGCACTTCGGCGTTGTTCGACGCGTCAGGAGCGCGCTCAGAACGTGTCGTCGAGCTGGTGGTTTCTTTTTTCCGTCCAAGAGCGCCTTCCTTGGTCGTGGTGGTTGTGTTGGTCTCTTCTTTGACTCCGGCCCGCGCTTTCGGCACTTCAACAACATTCTTCGATTCTTCGACCGTCCGCCGGCTGGACTCCGTTGTTGCCTGGCCATAGCTCGTCGATACGGCACCACACAGCGCTAGTGCGGCAACGCTCGAAATAATTTTCGTCTTCATATATGCCTCCGATTGGTGAATGGCGAAACATACTGTCGCCGCGAGATGCGAGCGACGCGCTCACTTTAGGGGGGCTATGACAGATACGGTATGGGACAACGCTGAATTGGGAGTCGGCGCATGCCGACTGTTTGTAGGTGCAGGCGATGTCCGACATCGGTTTCACAAATCTCCCACTGTCCGCATTCTGGCGACTCGCGAATAATCTTTTTTACGACATCAATGGAGGCGCAAATGAGCAGCACACTCGATCCGGAAAATCTAGTCCCAAGCGGAAATCAGGTCCCCGTAAAAGGCCACGATGTCAGGTCGCTGGGCCCGAGTGACAGTTCGGACAGCGGCTCGGACATGGCAGGACCGGGGCTGGTCAACGATGACGTACTCAATCTAGACCGCGGCACCAATGCCGACGTCGAAACGGGCTCCTATAACCGCGTGGACGACGGCAGCAGCGTCGGCGACCTGGGCATGTCCGACAATAGCGATCGCTACGGCACCGGTGAGCACGTCACCGCCGGCAAAGATCCGCGCGCCCCCACCAACGCCGATATCGACAGTGACCGCATCGTCGGGCCCGCGGAAGCGGGACTTGGCGGCGGCCTCGACCAGGCGGAGGAAGCGCGCCTGGGCATTACGGACGAAGAACTCGGTCTCGAAGATCCCGACCGTTGATACCTGGGGATCCGCTGGCACAATCCCGCTTTTAGAAGTTTTTCTGCAGCGCCGCGCGCAACGCCGCGCGGTCCACCGGCTTGCCGCCGATATAAATTCCGGCGATGCGCCGCGTGTTGCGGATATCTTCGAGCGGGTTGGCGTCGAGCACCAGGAAGTCGGCGCGCTTACCCGGCGCAAGGACGCCCGTATCTTTCAGGCCGAGGAATTCCGCGGTGCGGCTGGTCGCCGCGACGATCACCTGCGCGGGCGACATGCCGGCGGCCGCCATCTGCTCGAGCTCCCGCTGCTCGGCGTAGCCGAAGAAATGATCTTCGAGGCCGGTGTCGCTGCCGAGTATGATGCGCGCGCCGGCGGCATTGAGTTTCGCGAGGCTGCGCTGCATATTGGCGTAAATCGGGCGCGCGCGTGCCGCCACCGCCGGGTCGCGCGTGGCAAATGCTGCCCTCATGCGTGCGATCACGTCCGGAGCGACCGTTTCGTCCAGTAATGCAACCAGGTTGGGTTCGTCGATCCACGCGGGCGGGCTCGTGTACTGCGCGCGCTCGGCGCCGCCCAGGTTGGGCATGACGTAAACGTTGCGCTTCACGATTGCCGCGACGAGCGCGTCGTCCATCTCCTTGTCGCGCACCAGATGCGCGATGCTGTTGATGCCGGCATCGACCAGATCGACTGCGTCCACGTGGTAGTAGACGTGCGCGGTGACCGGCAGGCCGAGCTTGTGGCCCTCGTCGATGCCGGCGCGAAAGAGCGCCGTGCTCAGACGCGGCGCGCGGCCGCCGCGATCGTCGACCCAGATTTTTATGCCGTCCACTTTCTTCGCGGCCTGCTCGCGCACCGCGCGCCGCATGTCCGCTTCGGTGGTGACTTCGTACGCGATGCCCGCATACGCGGGCGCGCCGGGCCCCGCGTTGGGCGCGCCGATGCCGCGGCCGGCGACCAGCAGGCGCGCGCCGCCGAGCCGGCCCGCCGCCTGCTCGGCACGGATTTCGAACGTGAGCTCGCCTTTCTCGATGCCCTGCGACATGACGGCGGCGACGCCGAAATAAAGCGCGCGGTTCAGGTCGTCGACGATATTTTCGCGCGTGTAATTCGCCGCGGCGTACGTGAGGCCTTTCTGGAAGCCCGGGTGCCCGTGCGCATTGATGAGCGCCGGCATCACCGTCTTGCCGGACAGATCGACGCGCTTGACGCCGGCGGCCGCGCCGAGCTCGCCCTTGCGCCCGACGCGGGTAATCACCCCGCGGTCGACCAGAAACGCCGATTCGTCGATGGCGGCGCGGCCGTCGCCGGGAATCAGCCGCGCGCCTTCGTACAGCACCACGTCGGCCGCCGGCTGGCTGTGCGCCGGCGCAACGAACTGGACCGCGAGCAACAGCCCGCACCATGCGAGTGTGTGACGTAACATAGCTCTGCCTCCCCGGTAATATCCCGCTCTGCGTTTACTCGAGCTTGATGCCCGCATCCTTGATCACGCGCGCCCACATCGCGTGATCGCGCTTGATAACGGCATCGAATGCGGCGGCCGTCGACGATGCCGCGGTCGAGCCGCTGCGCGTGAACTGCTCTTTCATGTCGGCATCGTTCAGCGCCGCGACGACTTCGGCATTGAGCCGCGCGATCACCGCTTTCGGCGTGCCCGCAGGCGCGAGCAGGCCATACCAGACATAGACGTCATAGCCGGCAAGCCCCGCCTCGCCGATCGTCGGCAGATCGGGCACGAATGCGGAACGTGCCGCCGTCGTCACCGCCAACGGGCGCAGCTTGCCGCTCTTCAGTTGCGGCGTGACCGCGATCATTTCCGAGAACAGCACGTTGACTTCGCCGCCCATCAGCGCCGCGAGCGCGGGCGCGGCGCCCTTGTAAGGCACATGCGTAATGTTCACGCCGGCCATGCTCTTGAAGAGTTCGCCCGCGAGGTGGGCCGGCGTGCCGTTCCCCGCCGACGAATAGCTGCCGCGCGTCGGGATTCGCTTTGAGCCAGGCGATCAATTCCTTCACGGATGTTGCGGGCACCGCCGGCTGCACGACCAGCACGTAAGGGTTGGCGCACACCAGGGAAATCGCCGCGTAATCCCTGAACACATCGTAGGGCAGCGACTTGTAGAGGCTCGGCGCAATCACGTGCGGCCCGTTCGCCGTCATGAGCAGCGTGTAGCCGTCGGCCGGCGCAGTCGCCGCCAGCCCGTTGCCGATGGTTCCGCCGGCGCCGGGCCGGTTGTCGATGACGATGGTCTGGCCGAGCTGCTCCGCGAGCTTGCGGCCGAGTATGCGTGCTGCGATGTCAGTGCCGCCGCTGGGCGCGAAGCCGACGATCACGCGGATCGATTTATTGGGATATGACTGCGCGAGCGCTGCGAGCGGCCAGCACAGGATTAATGCGGCGAGAAAGTGTCCGGGAATACGCGCCATCGATTTCCTCCTCACGCACGCAGCCGCAACACGTTACAAGCGTGCACGGGGCGCTGAAAGCCCTTCAACGTCAGTTCACCAATCGGCTCGACCTCGATCCGGTCCTCGGTCTTGGTAAACACGCGCGGCGAGATGAGGATCTGGCCGTCGCCGGCCTCGCCGCACAGCCGCGCCGCGAGATTGGTGACCGTGCCGATCGCGCCGTAGTCGAGACGGCCCTCGAAGCCGATCGTGCCGATCGTCGCATAGCCGCCCGCGATGCCGACGCCGAACCCCAAAGCGTGGCCGTGCTTCTTCCAGCTCTGGATCGAGACCGACCATGGACTCGCGCATGCGCAGCGTCATGCGTATGGCCTGCAATTCGTGGTCCTCGACCGGCAGCGGCGCGTTGAAGATGATCATGACGCCGTCGCCGGCAAAGTGCTCGATGGTGCCGTCGAACTCCATGATCGCGCGGCCGAGCTCGGCGTGATACTCGCGCAATACGTTCATCACCTCCTCGGGTTCTGCCGTCTCGGTGAAGCCCGTGAATCCGCGCAGGTCCACGAACACGACCGTGATGTCCCGGCGATGCGTCTTCAACGGGTCGTCGGCGTCGCCCGACATGATCATGTCGCTCACTTTCGGCGACAGAAACCGCGTGAGCTTCGACATCTGGCCGATCTTCGCCACCTGCTCGGTCACGCGCGTTTCCAGCCGCGCGTTCCATTCGGCAATCTGCGCGGCCTGCTCTTCGACCTGGCGGTTCTTGTCGCGGATCTCGCTGTAGAGCGCTTCGAGCGCGCGGTTCTTTTCCGTGATGAGCTTGTTTGCATCCTCCGTTCGCCGCGTCGCATCGAGCAGTTCGCGCTCCGCCTGCTTCTGTTCGGTGATGTCCGTCATCACGGTCACGGTGCCGCCGCCCGTCACGCGATGACGCAAAATCCGATACCAGCGGCCATCCGGCGCATGATCTTCGAAGCTCTTGCCTGACGGATTGCGCAAACTTTCCACGCGCTTGGCGACTTGCGCGGCGGGGTCGCCGTCGCCGTAGTATCCGTTTTCCGCGAGGTAACGCAGAAATTCGACGTAGGAATGGCCGGGCTGCAGGAGCTCGGGCGGGACGATGTACAGCTCGCGGAAGCGATCGTTGCACAGGACGATCCTCAGATTCTGGTCCGTGTAAACCAGCGCGCCGGGCATGTTGTCGAGCGCGACGTGAAGCTGGGCTTCTTTGTCCGCGAGCTCCGTTTCAGCCTGCTTTTGCTCGGTGATGTCGGTAATCACCGTAACTGTGCCGCCGGCCGCGACCCGCCGGCGCAGAAGACGATACCAGCGACCGTCGGGCGCATGGTCTTCAAAGCTTCTGCCCGTAGGGTTGCGCAGGCTTTCCACGCGTCGCGCGACCTGGGCGTCGGCGTCGCCCTTGCCGTAGTAGCCGTTGCTCGGCCAGATAGCGCAGAAACTCGACGTAGGGACGACCGGCTGCAGCAAGTTCCTCCGGCACCGGATACATCTCTCGAAAGCGGTTGTTGCAAACGACGATGTTCAGATCATGGTCCGTGTAAACGAGCGCGCCCGGCATGTTGTCGAGCGCGACCAGTGAGTTGGGCGTCCACGCCTGTCGACGTGCTCGTCCACGTTAGTGCGTCTCGTCGCGCAATCGCGTCATCCGTCAGGGATGGGCAGCAGCCGAAGGCCTACCAACACCCTGCGACGCAGTTCGCGCTGGCGTCGAACTCCATCGTGCGCCCGCTGATAGCAAGATAAACCGGTTTGCCTTTGATGCGGCTGATGAAATCGCTCGTGCGCGTGCCGGCTTTGAGCTTGCCGCCGCTCGTCACGCCCTCGTTCGGATGCGAAACGATGATGGCCGCGGGCTGCACCAGATCGTTCATCGCATACGCCGCGGCGTCGGACGTGATTGCATTCGGGCCGAAATTCATCACCGTAAGATTGACGCGGTGATAGTCGCGCACCACCGTCTTCATCTCGGTGTGCAGACCCGTGTCGCCGGAGAGATAGACTCTCAGGCCATTGGTGAACTTGACGACGTATCCGCTCGGCGCGCCGAGGGTCACGCTGATGTTATCGGCCTCGAGCGCTTTTCTTTGCGCGTCAGTCAGCATCTCACGCGTGATAGTGCTGTCGTGCGACGCATACACCGTGGTGATCTCGACACCGCTGGCGGCGCCGGCCGCCTTGACGATTTTGGTGCCGCCAAGTTCGACGGGCGCTAAACAAGGCGCCGCCTGCACCGCGGCGATCGCGCCGCCGGGTTCCGCGCAGGTGCCCGTCGGCTTGCCATTGATGTTCTGGATTTTGCGGCCGAGAAAGAACGCCATGTTGCGGATCATGATGAGCGACGCGTTCTTCGCCGCCGCGATTTCCGCCGTAGTCGTATTCGGCAGCGCCGACACCGTCTCCGGCTTCTCGCAGGTGCCCATGTTGAGCCCGGCGATCTTGCGGTCGCCGATGTGATCGGTGTGCGCGTGGGAGAGCAGCACTACGTGTATCGTGCCCAGGCGCGGATCGTTGCCGCCCATTACAGACTGGCCGGCGTCGTAGAGTATGCGCACGCCGGTGGGATCCTCGAAGATGGTCGCGCGATCGCGATCGCAGAGTTCACCCGTGTGCGTTCCGAGCGGCGTCACCTTGACGGTCTGCGCAGCCGCTGCGTGCCACGCGAATGCGCATACGAGCGCCAGGGTCGAGCGAACGAAAAATCGTGCGTGCATGCCTACTCCTCAGTCTTTATAGGTTGGATCGGTTTTGTCGAGCATGCGTAAGTGCGCCTTCCACTCGGTTTTCTTCGCCTTGTACGCCAGTTTTTTGAACTGAGCGGCGACCTTTGCGGGCACGCCGGCCGGCGGCACGCGCAGCTTGGTGCCGCCCGCCATCGCACTGATCTGGCTCTGGCACGCGCGCTCGAGGTAATACATGAGGTCGAACGCCTCGGCCACCGATTCGCCGCACGCGAGCAGCCCGTGGTTGCGCAATATCATCACTTTGTGCGCGCCGAGATCGCGCGTCAGGCGCGCCTGCTCGTCGAGCTCGAGCGCAAGTCCCTCGTAGTCGTGATAACCGATGCTGTCGGTGAAGCGCATCGCATGCTGCGACAGCGGCAGGAGACCGGCGTCCTGCGCGGATACCGCGATGCCGGCGGCGGTATGCGTGTGCATGACGCACATGAGATCGGGGCGCGCGCGATGCACCGCGCTGTGAATCACGTAGCCCGCGCGATTGATGCCATTGCCGGTCGGATCGTCGACCACCTCGCCGTCGAGCGTGACTTTCACGAGCGTCGACGCGCTGATCTCGTCCCACAGCAAGCCGAACGCGTTGATCAGGAAATGATGCTCGGGCCCCGGCACGCGCGCCGAGATGTGCGTGTAGATGAGGTCGGTCATGCGGAAATGCGCGGCGAGGCGATAGCACGCCGCCAGATCGACGCGCGTTTCCCATTCGCCGGCGCTGACGCGGTCCCGCACCGAAGGCGCCAGTTTGTGCACGTTGGTGGTCATGAGGCGGCTCCTTTGGATGTGTTGCGCGTCAAGCTTAATCGACGATCGCCTGGTTGACGAGCGCGTTGATCACCTGCCGGTAATGCCAGCGAATCGGACCCGGCGAGTGCGCCATGAATACGACCGCCAGTTCCTCCTTGGGGTCGCCCCACCAGTTGGTGCCGGAGGCGCCCGGCCACGAGAAGTCGCCGACCGAACCGGACAGCCGCACCACTCCCGGCGTCGTGCCGCACCGCGAGCCCGAGACCGAAGCCATAGTCCGCATGCGCCGGATCCGCGTTGCCGATCAGGTTTTTCGTGTTCGGCGGCAATTGATCCGCCAGCATGTATTCGACTGTCTTGCGGCCCAGCACGCGCGTATTGCCGTGCCTGCCGTGGTTGAGCAGCAGTTGCGCGAAGCTGCATGTAGTCGCCGGCGGTGGACACCAGCGCAGCCGCCGCCGCACTCGAAGCCCGGCGGCTTGGTCGAATCGGCCAGCGTCTGCGGGCGTGCCGGTGTCGGGATCGTTCGGCAGCGCCTTCGCGTAGCGCTTCATCTTTCTCCGGCGGCACCATGAACCCCGTGTCGACCATCCCGAGCGGTTTCAACAAGCGCTGCTGCAGGTATTGCCCGAGCGATTGCCCGGATATGCGCTCGACCACGAGGCCGACGCAGATCGATCGAGAGGCCGTATTCCCACGTCGATGCCGGGCTGGTACATCAGCGGCGACGCCGCTTAGCTTCGTCCAGCAATTCCGCGCCCGTCAGCGTCGTTCCCGACGTGCTGGACTGATGCCGGATACAGCTTGTGCACCGCCGTCGTGCCGCGGCCGCCGTAGATGATGCCCGACGTGTGGCGCATCAGGTCGTGGATCGTGCATCTGCCGCGCGGCCGGCACCGTTTCGATGATCGTCCTGAACTGTCGAATCCTTGCGCATGACCGCCACCGCGCATCTTGCCGAATCTGCGGCAGGTGCTTCGACAGACCGGATCGTTGATCAGCACTCGAGCCGTCTTCGTACAGCATCAACGCGCGCGACGCCCGTCATCGGCTTCGTCATCGACGCGATGCTGAAGATCGCGTCGGTCGTCATTTTTGTGCCGGCCGCCTTGTCGAGGTAGCCGAACGCCTCGAAGTAAACGAGCTTGCCTTTGCGCGCGATCGCGACCACCGCGCCGGGAATGCGGCCTTTATCGATGTCGGCGCGCAACGCGGCGCCGATGCGAGCGAGGCGCTCCGACGACATGCCGACGGATTCCGGCGTCGCGCGCGGCAGCGGGTCGGCGGCGAGCGCCGGCAACGCGAAAGCAACCGCAACGACGAATATCAAAGTGCGAACGTGCATATTTTTTCTCCCCGGACGAAAAGAAGCGCCGCGGCTGAGTTCAACCGCGGCGCTGCGAAGTGATTGCCTGAATTACTTACGCGGCCACAACACGCCCTGGCTGGGGGCGACCGGGCCTATGCCTTTGTAAATGAATTTCTGCACGCGCTTGCCTTCGTAAGTCTCGGTCGTGTAGAGATTGCCTTTCGAATCGGTGGCTATGCTGTGCACGCCGTAGAACTGGCCGGGCTGGCGCCCGCCGTCGCCGAAATTCGAAATCTCTTCCATCGTCTCGCGCAAAATGATGCGGATTTTCTCGTTCTGGCCGTCGGCCAGGAAAAGGAAGCGCTGCTGCGGGTCCTTCGAGAACGTGAGGTCCCACGCCGAGCCCGAGCCCAGCGTGTCCTTGGCGTAAAACCCTTCCTTCACGAACTTGCCGTCCGGCTGGAACACCTGCACGCGGTCGCCCGCGCGATCGCACACGTAAACGAGCCCGTCGTTCGCGCGCTCGACGCAGTGCACGGGGTTGCGGAACTGCTGCGCCGGCGGCGCTTTCGGATCGTACTTGCCGAGATCGGCGTCGTCGGGCTTGTTGCCGTACGCGCCCCAATAGCGTTTCATCTTGCCGGTGTCGGCGTCGAGCACCGCGACACGCTTGTTGCCATAGCCGTCGGCGACATACGCTTCGTTGGTCTTCGGATCGACCCAGATCTTGGCGACGCGCCAGAAATTCTCGAGATCGTTGCTGCCCTTGTTGCCGCCGAAGCGGCCGACCTGCATCAGGAACTTGCCGTCGTTGGTAAATTTCAGGATGTGCGCGTCTTTCTGGCCATTGCCGCCGATCCACACGTTGCCCTTGTAATCGACGTGCACGCCGTGGTTCGATTCGGGCCATTCGTAACCCGGTCCCGGACCGCCCCAGGTGCGCAACAGGTTGCCCTGCGAATCGTAGACGAGGATGGGCGGCGCCGTTTTGCAGCATTCGGCGATCGGCGGATTCAAGTTCCGCGCCCTTTTCGTTATTGTGCAACCCGCCCGCGCCGCGATGGATGACCCAGACGTTGTCTTTTTCGTCGACCCACAAGCCGATGGTCCAGCCGAGCAGCCAGTGGTTCGGAAGAGGCTTGGGCCACAGCGGATCGACTTCGAACATCGGCGCCTGCACCGTGCGGCCCTGCGCGGTCGCCTCGTTGTCGAGCACGGCCTGGCCGATGCCGAGCGTGATAATGAGCGTGCACAACGCCGCGCCAATATAAATGGTGCGCTTCGAGCGGATGGTTTGCATGTTCTCCTCCTGCAGTTGACAGGCCAGCGGGATGCGGACTCCGGCTTGCTTACCGGTATTGTAGAAACATTATACGCACAGTCTATTTCACGCCGCCAAGGCCGCATATTTCCGCTTGTCAGTCGCCGGTGTATCCCATTACCCTAGCTTTCAGCTCATGCCGATCCCGCCAGTCATAAATACTTTTTTCGCATATGCCGGTCGCGCGATGATCGCGCTCGCCGCCGTGTTGCTGACTGCGTTGCCGTGCGCGGCGCACGAAATTCCGGCCGACGTGAGGGTGCAGGCTTTCGTCAAGCCGGAGGGCCGTACGCTGCAGCTGCTGCTGCGCGTGCCGCTCACCGCGATGCGCGAAGTGGACGTGCCCAAGCGCGGCCCCGGCTATCTGGACCTCGCGCGCGCGGATGCGGCGCTGCGCACGGCAGCCAACCTGTGGCTCGCCGACAACATCGACATGTACGAAGGCGAAATGAAGCTCGCGTATCCACGCGTGGTCGACGCGCGGGTGTCGCTGCCATCGGACAAGTCGTTCGCGTCGTTCGCGGAGGCTCGCGCCCATCTCGCCGGCCCGCGGCTGCCGGAGAAGATGGAGCTCTTCTGGAACCAGGGGCTGATGGACGTGCTCTTCGAGTATCCGATCGAGTCGGCCGCCGACCCGTTCTCGATTCATCCGCGCCTGGAACGGCTGGGCTTGCGCGTCGCCGTCACGCTGCGTTTCCTGCCCCCGGGCGGCGCCGAGCGCGCTTTCGAGTTTCACGGCGACCCCGGCATCGTCGCGCTCGATCCGCGCTGGCACCAGGCCGCGCTGCGGTTCGTCCAATCCGGATTCCTGCACATCCTCGAAGGCGCCGATCACCTGCTGTTCCTGCTATGCCTCGTCATCCCGTTCCGCCGCTTCGGCGCGCTCGTGCTGATCGTCACGTCGTTCACCGTCGCGCATTCGATCACGCTGATCGCGTCCGCCTACAATCTCGGCCCCGATGCGCTGTGGTTTCCGCCGCTGATCGAAATGCTGATCGCGCTGTCGATCGTTTATATGGCGATCGAAAACGTGATCGGCACCAATGTGCAGCGGCGCTGGATGATCACGTTCGCATTCGGCCTCGTGCACGGCTTCGCGTTTTCCTTTGCGCTGCGCGAGCAGCTGCAGTTCGCCGGCGATCACCTGCTGATTTCGCTGCTGTCGTTCAACGTCGGCGTCGAGCTGGGTCAGTTGCTCGTGCTGATCGTGCTGATTCCGCTGCTGGGTTTCGTGTTCCGCCGTGTCGTGCCCGAACGCATCGGCATGATCATCCTGTCGGTGCTGATCGGCCACACCGGCTGGCACTGGATGACCGAGCGCGCCGAGCGGCTCGCGCAGTTCCCGTGGCCGCAATGGAATGCGGCGATGCTGGCGGGCGCGATGCGCTGGCTGATGGCGCTGCTCGTGCTGGCCGCCGCGATGTGGGCCGTCAATATAGTGTTGCGCAAACGGGGAGTCCGGCTCAAATGACCGGTCATGCCGTGCTTATGCAAATATCGCGCGCGCTGATCCCGGCGGCGCTTGGATTGGCGCTGCAAACCGCGGCGTGGGCGCAGCAGTACCCTTCCAAGCCGGTACGCTTCATCATTCCCTATCCCGCGGGGTCGAGCAGCAACGACATCTTCGGGCGCGTGCTGGCGCAGCGGCTGTCAGATACCCTGGGCCAGCAGTTCGTCGTCGACAATCGCGCCGGTGCGTCAGGCCATATCGGCGGCGAGCTGGTGGCGAAAGCGGTGCCCGACGGCTATACCCTGCTGCTGGGCACCAACGGCGGCATCGCGATCAGTCCGAGCGTGTCCAAGCTGGCCTACGATCCATTGCGCGACCTGGCACCCGTGACGCTGTTCGGCATCGTGCCCTACATCATGGTGGTGCACGCCTCCGTGCCCGCAAACTCTGTCGCCGAATTCATCGCGCTGGCAAGGTCGCAACCGGGACAACTCAAGTTTGCGTCTTCGGGCGTGGCCGGCACGCCGCATCTGTGCGGGGAAATGCTCAAAGCGATGGCGCGCATCGACATACTGCACGTGCCGTACAAAGGCGGCGCGCCGGCGACTATCGATCTCCTCGGCGGGCACGTGCAGGCGTATTTCTCGGGCATTCCGGCGCAGCAGCCGCATATCCGCGCCGGCAGGCTGAGGGCGCTCGCGATCACCACGCTCAAGCGCTCGACGGCGATGCCCGAACTGCCGACCTTCGATGAGTCGGGAGTGCCCGGCTATGACGCGAATTCATGGATGGGTGTGTTCGCGCCGGCGCGCGCGCCGCAGCCGCTCATTCAACGGCTGCATGGGCAGATCGAGACCGTCATGAAATCGCCGGAAATGCGCGAAGCCATGACGGCCCAGGGTATCGAGCCCGTCGCGCTGGGGCCGCAGGCATTTGCGGCATCGATTCGCGCCGATTTCGAAAAATATGCGCGGAGTGATCAAGGATGCCGGAATCCGGATGGAGTGAACAAAAAATGACGCATGCACGCAAATCGCGTTTGCCGTGGTGGAGCCTGGCGATTCCGATCGTCGCCTGCGCGTTGCTCGGCTTGGCGCTGGGCGGCGCGGCCGGCAAATTCAAGGTGAACGTTTGAGCGCGCCCGGTTCGCGGCACGCAACGGTGTGGAACGTGGCAGCACCGCTCGCGGCGTGCGCCTTGCTTGCCTTCAGCGCGGGAACGAAGCCGGGGCGGCTCGTTTCACTGCTTGCCGCCGCCCTGATCGCGAGCGTGCTGACCGCGGTGCATCATGCGGAAGTCGTCGCCCACCGCATGGGTGAGCCGTTCGGCACGCTGATCCTCGCGCTCGCGGTGACAACGTATCGAAGTCGCGCTGATCGTCTCGCTGATGCTGGCGGGCGGCGGCGGCCAGGAATTGATCGCGCGCGACACGATATTCGCGGCGATCATGATCGTCTGCAACGGCATCATCGGGCTGGCGATCCTGCTGGGCGGCATCCGCCATGGCGAACCCGAGTTCCGCGTCGAAGGCACGAACCCGGCGCTGACTGTGCTCGCCGCGCTCGCGACGCTGACGCTCGTGCTGCCGACATTCACGATCAGCTCGCCCGGTCGACGTACACGCCCTCGCAGCTCGAATTCGCGGGCATTTCCTCGTTGATCCTGTACGGCACGTTCGTGTTCATCCAGACCGTGCGCCATCGCGACTATTTCCTGCCGGCTGACGAATCCGACGGGGACGAGCACGCCGCGCCGCCGGGGAACCTGGCGGCGTTCGCGAGCGGCGTGCTGCTCCTGCTTTCGCTCGTCGCCGTCGTCGGTCTCGCCAAGGTCCTGAGCCCAGCATCGAGCATCTGCTCGCAGACGATGGGCGCGCCCAAAAGCGCAGTCGGCGTGGCGATCGCCCTGCTCGTGCTTGATGCCCGAAGGTTTTGCCGCCATGCGCGCGGCGCTGGCGACCGGCTGCAATCGTCGTTCAATCTCGCGCTGGGATCGGCGCTCGCCAGCATCGGCCTTACGATCCCGGTGGTGGCGATGGTATCGATCGGTTTCGCGCTGCCGTTGAGCCTCGGGCTCGGCCCGTTCGAGCTCGTGATGCTCGCGTTGACGCTGGGAGTCAGCATCCTGACGATGGCGACCGGCCGCTCGACGGTGCTGCAGGGCGTCGTTCACCTCGTCATCTTCGCGGCGTATATCTTCCTGACGATAGTGCCCTAGAGGGCCCGCTACATCTTCTCCGGAAAGCGCACGATGAAGCCGTCGCGGTTCGGCATCCGCACCGCGGGCAGCGTTTCCGCGTTCATCGTCGCGTCTTCGCCGATCAGCTTGTTCAGCGCAAATATGTAAGCGGTCAGCGCGTAGACTTCATCATTGGTGAGCGATTTCGGCTGCTGCCACGGCATCGCGCGGCGGATGATATCGAACACGGTGGTCGGATACGGCCAGAAATTGGCGATGGTCTTCTGCCCGCCGCTGATCGTGGTGAGCGGCCCGCCGCCGACCAGCGCTGCGCTGATCCCGCCCTTGCCCATTTCGCCGTGGCACGCGACGCACTTCTGCGCGAAGATTCGCGCGCCCTGCGCCGGCGTGCCGCTGCCCGGCGGCAGGTTGCCGCCGTCGGGCAGCACGCTCAGGTCCCACGCCGCAATCTCCGCCGCGTTGAGGCGCTTACCAAGATTCGGGCCGTCGGCGCTCGCGGCGCTCGCCGCGAGCAATAGCGCGGCGGCAGCGAGCTTACGCGTACACATGGCTCACCTCCCCGTTCGCGGCGATCGCCCAACTCGTGAGGCTGTTGTAGTGCTGATTCGGAAACGCGAGTATTGGCGGCGGGGCTTTAAGCTCGCCACGCTTAGCCACGAATTCGGCGCGCAGCGGCTGCGCGTTGCCGGCTTCGTCCCAGGCGCGGCTTTGCAGCACCGCCGGGCCGCCGTCCCAGCGCCACGGCGCGCGAAAGCGCGTGAACGCTTTCGGCAGCACCGGCTCCTGCAACGCGGCCTGCGCCCAGCTTTTGCCGCCGTCGGCGGACACCATCACGCGCGCGATGCGGCCGTTGCCGGAATAGGCAACGCCGGAAATCTCGTAGTATCCCGTGCCCTTCATGGCCATGCCGAACGACGGGTGCGTGATGAACGATTTCACTTCCTGCAGAAAATAGAACTGGTACGCCTTGCCGCCCGGCAGCAGCTGCGAGTAGATTTTCGATTCGTAGTAAGTCATCGCCGGCTGGTCGGTAAGCTTCAACTGCCGCAAATATTTGATGTTCATGTTGCCCTCCCAGCCGGGCAGCAGGAGCCGCATCGGATAGCCGTTGCCGGGCATCAGCCGCTCGCCGTTCTGGTAGAGCGCGATCATCGCGTCGTCGAGCGCCTTGCCGAGCGGCACGCTGCGGCTCACCCCCAGCGAATCCGCGCCTTCGGCCACAACCCACTTCGCCTTCGGATCGATGCCCGTTTCTTCGAGCAAGGTGGACAAGAGCACCCCGGTCCATTCGGCATTCGACGCGAGGCCGTGCAGTGCCTGCACGCTCGCCTGCATCGGCTGCGGCGAGAACATCGGCGCGCTGTTGCCGCCGCATTCGACGAACCCCATGCGTGAAACCATCGGGTAGCGTGCGAGCGTGTCGAGCGAGAATTCGAGCGGCTGCTTCACCAACCCATGGATCACCAGGCGATGCTTGTCCGGATCGATGTCGGGCACGCCGCTGTGCAGGATCACGAAATGCAGGCCGTTCGGCGTGACCGTGCCGTTCAACTGCTGGTGCGGCGTGCGCGCGTGCGAGTTGCGCGGCTCGTTGTTCGGGTTCGACAGCGTGCGCGCGACTTTGTCTTCGAACCGCGAGCGTTTCTCGTAAGCCGGGACCGCGCTGCCCGCCTGCAGGCTCCACGGATCGTGTTTGAGGGGTTCGCTTTTTGCGGTCAGCGCGTAACCGCTCATCGCGGCGGCCATCGCGGCGCCCCCGCCGCGGAGGAAAGCGCGGCGATCGAGGAGGCCGTTGCCGGCCGCCGGTTCGAGTTGGTCCAGTTGCCGCTGCGAACGTTTGCCTGAAATGCTTTTCATGGCCGTCCCCCTGGTAACCGATCGAATTATGCGATTACCCTATGCCGAACTGTTGCAACGGTCAAGGCTCAGAAGCGATAAAGCTCCTGCTGATTACTCCACTTTGATGCCGGCGGCGGCGATGATCTTGTTCCACTTCGCGAGTTCGGCCGCGATAAACCGCGCGAACTCGTCGGCGTTGTTCGGCGCGGGCTCGAGGCCTTGCGCCGAGAGCTTGTCCACGATGTCGGGCGAGCGCAGCGCGATATGAATTTCACTCTGCAGTTTCGCAATGATCGCGGGCGGCGTGCCGACCGGCGCGAGCACACCGTACCATGCGCTCGCGTCATAACCCGGCAGGCCGGATTCGGCGATCGTCGGAATATCGGGCAGTCCCGCCGCGCGTTTGGCGGTCGTCACGCCCAGCGCACGCAGACGCTTCGCCTGCACGTGCGGCATGGCGGACGGGCCGGTCGGAAACGACAGCGACTCCTGGCCCGCTATGAGGTCCGTCATCGCCTGCGCATTGCCTTTGTACGGTACGTGAACGATGTTGACGCCAGCCATCGATTTGAAGAGCTCGGCCGCGAGATGCGGCGGCGTGCCGTTGCCGGGGGACGCATACAAGAGTTCACCGGGACGGCTTTTCGCGACGGCGATGAGTTCCTTGACGCTGCGCGCGGGCAGCGAAGGATGCACGACGAGCACCCCCGGCCCGCTGACCAGCATGGATATCGGCGCAAAATCGCGCGCGGCGTCGTACGCAAGTTTCTTGTAGAGCGCCGGGTTGATCGTGTGGCTGCCGCTGACGACGACGATCGTGTAGCCGTCGGCCGGCGCTTTGGCCGCCTGCTCGGTACCGATCGTGCCGCCGGCGCCGCCGCGATTGTCGATGACGTACGAGCCGCCGGCGCGTTCGGCGACTTTCTGGAAAATCATGCGCGCGACGATATCCGTCCCGCCGCCTGCGGGAAACGTCACGATGACACGTACGGGACGCTCGGGATAGTCGGCAGCTTGCGCAGCGCCTGCAAGCGCCAGCACTATTGCGGCGCACCGCCGAAGTCGAATCATGGTTTAACTTTGCGCGACACCGCGCGCGTCTGGCCGAACGTCGGCACGTATACCGAATGCGTGCCCGGCCCGCCGGCGACGATGATCCCGATGTCTTCCGGCGCGGGCGCTATCGGCACCCGGGTTTCGGCCGAGAATTCGCCGAGTTCCTTTTCTCGCGTGTGCTTCGCGCGGTCGAAATCCTTGCGCGCGAACCGGCCGGCCTCCATTTTCGATTGCTCCCAGATGCCGCGCTTGACGTCGTCCTTGGACAAGCCGCCGCGCTGCAGAACTTCCGCGTGCTCGGGCGACAGGATCACCCACGGCGCGCCGGCGAAGTGATAGTCGTTGCTGGTCGGATAAACGAGACTCAGCGCAATCGCGCGCAGCAGGTCGGCGGCGTCTTTCGAATGGGAATTCAAATTCAGCGTGCCGGCCGCGCCGACGACCGTAACGACACTATCATCCGCGTTGAATCCGCGCTCGACGTGCAGTGGCTGCCACGGACTGGCGGCTTCGTTCTCGGCGCAGCAGAACGTGTACTTGCCGGGCTGACCATGGGTCGCGCGGTCCATCTGGCCGGGCAGCGCACCGCCGACGTTCTGCAGCACGAGGCGCAGCGCGCGGCCGAGCGTCGCGTTCGCGCGATTGCCCTGGCCCAGGCAATTGAGTCCCGCATTGACGCCGAGCGTCGCGGCGAGCGGACCGTTGACGATGATCCACGGCGCCGCCGAGTTGGTCGTCGCCTGGATGCCCTGCAGATTGAACTTCTCGTCGGCGACCGCTTCGACCGCGGCGAGCAACACTGGCAGATACTCCGGCCGGCAGCCCGCCATCACCGCATTGATCGCAATGCGCTCGACCGTTGCCGCGCCGAATCCGGGCGCTATGTGCGCGACGATCTCATTGCGGTCCCGTTTGGTCGCAGCGAGCATCGCATCCACGCGCGCAACCGTGGGCGGCACGAGCGGCAGTCCGTCGCTCCAGCCGCGCTGCTCGCATTCGTCGTTGAACGCATTGAAGTCGTCCGGCACCGTTATAGTTGCGGCGCGTGTGTCGGCCTTGCTTCGAGCATACCGTTTTGCCCGCCGTCTTGTCCTCACCACCCAATGCGAGCCGCGCCACTTCATCGACCAGCGTCTCCGCGAGCGCGCGCACTTCGGCGCGCGTGCGCACGCCGAACGGATGCGGCATGACCGCGATCGGCAGATCCGCGCCGCCGAGCGCGTTCAGCTGCGAGCGGCCAAGCGTGACGAATGCGGTCGAGCAGACGACCAGCGCCGTGTGGCCCTGCTTCGCCGCCTGCACACTGTCGTGGACACTCCACGACGTGCAGCCCCCTCAATCGCCGGAGCCGGTGATGACGAGATCGCACTCTTTCTGAATGTCGGCGAACACTTCGCGCGATGCCGATACTGAAGCCGTCGGCTTGCGGTGCCTGACCGCGCGCGCAACGCCGTATTTCGACTTGAGGAGCTCGGTAAGATCGTCGGCAAGAAAATTGAAATTAGGCTTCGAGTTGTCGATGAACCCGACGACCTTGCCCTGCAATGTTTCGAGCGGCTTGAACACGCGTTGCGCCGCGGCGATGCCGGCCGGCGCCGCCGGATCGAGTATGGTGATGGTCGAGCTCATGTCGTGCTCCTCGGCTGATCGATTGCGTTGCGCACCTGAGCGACGACAGGCCGCCACTTTTCGGTTTCGCCCCGGATGAAAGCGGCAAACTCTTCGCCCGTACTTCCGCACGGAATTATGCCTTGTGCGCTCAACGCAGTGCTGACGCGCTCCGAGCGCACCGCCGCCACGACCGCGCCGCTCAAGCGCGCTGCGGCTGCTTCGTCCATACCGCGCGGCCCCGCAATCCCGACCCAGTTCGTCATGTCGTAACCCGCGATGCCGGATTCCTCCATTGTCGGGATGTCCGGCGCAATTGCCGCGCGCTCGCGCGAAGTCACGGCCAGCGCGTGCAATTTTCCGCTCCGGCAGCGCGGCAGCATCGAGATGATGTTGTTGAAACTTAGAGATACCTTGCCCGCCTCGAGATCCTGATAAAGCACCTCGGTTTGATCGTAGCGCACGTGGCGCATCGTGACGCCCGCGAGCTTCTGGAACAATTCGGCTGCGAGGTGCGGCGCGCCGCCGAGCGCCGACGTCGCATAGGTAAGTTCGGCAGAACGCGCGCGCTCGATCAGCGCGGCGACTGAATTGACGCCGAGCGCAGGGTGACACGCGAGCAGCATAGGCGAACGCGATACCAGCGACAGGCAGGTGAAATCCTGCAGCGGATCGTACGCCGGATGCGGCGCCAGGTACGGCGCGATCGCGTGCGTGCCCAGCGTCGCCATGAAAAGCGTTGCGCCGTCGGGCTGGCTCTCTACGACTTCGCGCGCAGCCGGAATGCCATTGCGCCCGGGCTTGAGTTCGATCGTGACCGGCGCGCCGAGCTGATCCGCGAGCGCGTCGCGCAGAATGCGCGCGATGTGATCCGACAAACTACCCGACGAAAATCCGAGCACGAGCCGCACCCCGCGCGCTTCACTCATTGCGCGGCAATGCCCGCAAGCTTGACGATGCCCGTCCACTTCTCGATTTCGCTCCTGATATAGGCGGCAAACTGCTGCGGCGTAGTCGTCATCGGTTCCGCGCCTTCGGCCAACAGTTTTTCGCGCAGCTCGGGAGCGCGCACGATCTCGACGAGTTCCCTGTTGAGCCGCGCGACAACGTTTGCCGGCACGCCCGCCGGCGCGACCGCGCCTATCCAGGTCACCGCTTCGAATCCGGGAAAGCCCGCTTCCGCAATCGCCGGAATGTCGGGCGCCGCGCTCGAGCGCGCAAGGCTCGTGACGCCCAGCGCGCGCAGGCGGCCCGTGCGCATATGCGGCAGCGCGCCCGGCAGCGCGCCGAAATACATGTTGACCTGGCCGCCGACCAGATCGATCAACGCCGCGCCGCCGCCTTTGTACGGCACCTGGATGAAATCGATTTTCGCCTTGCTGCGAAAAAACTCCGCGGCGAGATGGGTCGTGCTGCCGGCGCCGGCGGTCGCGCACGTGAGTTGCCCGGGCTTTTCGCGCGCGAGCGCAATCAGCTCCGCAACATTTCGCGCGGGAACGGTCGGGGTTACGACGAGCACGTTCGGAAACGAAGCGAGCAGCGTAATGGGCGCAAAGTCTTTGACGGGATCGTACGGCAGCTTTTTGTATACGGCGGTGTTGATCGCCATCGGCGCCACGTTCGCCATCAGGAGCGTATAGCCATCCGCGGGAGAACGCGCCGCAAGCTCGGTGCCGACATTGCCGCCGGCGCCGGTCCGGTTGTCGACCACCACCGACTGGCCGAGCCGCGCGGTCAGGCGCTGGGAAACCTCGCGAATGATGAGATCGCCACCCCCGCCTGCAGTGAACGGCACGATGAAGCGAATCGGCCGCGACGGGTAGTCCTGCGCGACCGTCAATGGTGGCGAACGAGCGCACTGCAGAATAATGAATTGATCGCTTTACGGAAACTCCGATTAGCCGTTCGTCGATGTATCGACGCATGAGCCGGTATCGCGCGCGATGTGAATGATGTACTGCCCTTCCGGTGTACATCAGGAATGACGAACTGACTTGTTAAAACGAGCTTTCCTTAGTCGACGGACGCACGCGACTCCTTGACCACTTTGCTCCAGCGCTGCAGTTCCGCGCGCAGATACGCGTCGAATTCTTCCGGCGTGCTGCCGATCACGTCGAAACCCTGCTTGACGAGGCGTTCGCGCACGTCCGGCTGTTTCAGCGCCTGCGTGAACACCGCGTGCAGCCGCTTGACGATGGTTGGCGACGTGCCTTTCGGCAGGCTGACGCCGAACCAGGTCGTCGCTTCGAATCCCGGCATGCCCTGCTCGGTGAAAGTCGGCAAATCGGGCACCAGCGGCGAGCGTCGTGAACTCGCGAGCGCGAGCGGCTTGACTCGTGCGCCGGATATCAACGGCAACAGGCCGGCCACCGTGAAAAAAGCCATCTGCACCTGGCCCGCGACCAGATCGGTCGCGATCATCGCCGCGCCCTTGTACGGCACGTGGCGGATATCGACGCCGTTGATCGATTTGAACATTTCCATCGCGAGATGGCTGGGACCGCCGTTGCCCGACGAGGCGTAGGCGAACTGGCCGGGTTTCGCTTTCGCCAGCGCGACGAGTTCGCTCACGCTCGATACGCCGAGCGACGGATGCACCACGAGCGCGAACGGGATCGACGCGAGCTGCGTGACGGGCACGAAATCGCGGACGATGTCGTAGTCGAGCTTGCGGTACAGCGAGGCGCTAATCGCGTGCGAGATATTCGACTGCAACAGCGTGTAACCGTCGGGCGCCGCTTTTGCCGCCGCTTCCGCCGCGATATTGCCGCCGGCGCCGATGCGGTTGTCGATGACGATCTGCTGGCCGAGCGATTCGCCCGCGACGGCACCGACGATGCGCGCAAGACTGTCCGCACCGCCGCCCGGTGGAAATGGAATCAGGAAACGCAACGGCCGCACCGGATAGTTTTGCGCTTGCGTCGCAGTCACGCATAACACCATCGCGAGAGCGGCGCTGAACCGTCTTAGTCTCATCGCGCTAATCCGCCTTGATGCCGGCATCGCGCACGACTTTCGACCATTTCGCGATTTCCTTCTCGATCAGGCCGGAGAATTCGCCCGGCGTGCTCGCGCGCGGCTCCAGGCCCTGCAGCATGAATTTTTCCTTGACGTCGGGCGCATTGAGCGCGCGCGCGAACGCGGTGTTCAGTTGTTCGATGATAGCGCGCGGTGCGCCGGCGGGCGCGATCACGCCGTACCACGGGTCGACGTCGTAACCCGGCACGCCGGCTTCGGCTATCGTCGGCAGATCGGGCACCACCGTCGCGCGCCGCGCCGTCGTCACCGCGAGCGCTTTCAGGCGCCCCGCTTTCACGTGCGGCAGCGTCTGCGGCACTCCGGCGAACGAGAGCTGCACCGCGCCGGCGATCAGATCGGTAATGCCGGTCGCGCCTTTATAAGGCACGTGCACGATGTCGACGCCCGCCAAACTCTTGAACAGTTCTCCCGCGAGATGCAGCGTGCTGCCGGCGCCCGCCGATGCGTAATTCAGTCTGCCCGGCTGCGCTTTCGCGAGCGCGATCAACTCCTTCACCGATTGCGCGGGCACTGCAGGGTGCAGCACCAGCAGATACGGCGCCGAGGTCATGAGCGTCACCGGCGCGAAATCCTTGAGCGGGTTGTAGCTCAATTCGCGGATCAGGCTCGGGATAATCGAGAAGCTCGACGATGCGCAGAGCAGCGTGTAGCCGTCGGGCGCCGACCGGGCGACGATTTCGACCGCGAGATTGCCACCGGCCCCCGGCCGGTTGTCGACGACGAGCGGCTGCGTCCACGTCTCCGCGAGCTTCGCCGAGAGCAGCCGCGCAACCACGTCCGAAGTCCCGCCCGGCGTAAAACCGACGATGAAGCGGATCGGCTTCGCGGGATAGGCGACGGACACGTCGGCCGGCTGCGCGACGCCTATATGCGCAATTGCGAGCAGGGCGATGGCCGCCGCCTGCGTCGCGTGTGCTTCGAGAAATACGCCAATCCGCATGAATTCAATCGATGCGCGCGCCGGAAGTCTTCACCACTTTAGCGTAACGCGCGGTCTCGGCGGCCATGAACGCGCTGAACTCGGCGGGCGTACTCATCAGCGGCTCGACGCCGGCGGTCGACAGCCGTTCGCGAACGTCGGGGAGACTCATGATGGTCGCGAGTTCACGGTGCAACCGTGCAATGATGTCCTTGTTCGTGCCGCGCGGAAACAGCACGCCGTTCCACGAGCTCGCTTCGACGCCCGGCGCGCCGCCTTCGGCGGTGGTGGGCACTTCGGGCAGCAGTGCAGTGCGCTTCGCGTTGGCGACGGTGAGCGCCTTCAAGCGTCCGGTCTTCAAGTGTGGCAGCGCGGGCGGTATGGTCGTGAACATGAACTGGAGCTGGCCCGCCAGCACATCGACGAGCGCGGGTGCAGCGCCCTTATACGGCACGTGCACCATCTGAACCTTGGCCACGGTATTGAGCATCTCGCCGGCGAGGTGGATCGAGCTGCCGTTGCCGGTCGAGCCGAACAGGATTTCACCCGGCCGCTTTCTCGCCAGCGCAATGAGATCGGGCAGCGTATCCGCGGGCAGCGCGGAATTAGCGACCATGACCAGCGGCAGGATCGCCACCAGCGCGACCGGCGAAAAATCCTTTACCGGATCGTACGGCAGCTTTTTTACCAGGCTCGTATTGATCGCGTGGGTGGTGGCAGTGCCGAGCAGCATCGTATAGCCGTCGGGCGAGGAGTGCGCGACCAGATCGGCGCCGATGACCGTGCCGGCGCCGGGGCGGTTGTCGATGATCACCTGCTGGCCGAGACTGCGGTTCAATTTTTCAGCGAGCGTGCGCGCAACGAGGTCCGCGCCGCCGCCCGGCGGAAAAGTAACCACAAATCGTATCGGCCGGGTGGGCCAGTCCTGGCGCGCACGCGCGGCGCGCCCGCTGCGAACGCGCACTAGCGCGCATGAAGCGACGAGACTGCCCTCACGCAGTCCGCGTGATTGCCATCATGCTCCTCCAACGCGACGAGTTCCGCTGGGGTCGCCTTCGACAGCGAGCGCACATCCCCGCGAACTTCGCTCTGAAGGCGCAGACTACAGCTGAAACTCTTCCTTGAACGTAACCTGCGCCGACGTCGTGACCGTCGTCATGCGCTTGACCTGGTCGATGACCGCCTGGTGCTGCTCTTCGGTGAGCGCGCAGCAGCAATCGTCGAGCACGAAAACATCGTAGCCGCGGTCGTGGCCGTCTTTCGCCGCCGACAGCACCGCGCCGCTCGACGACACGCCGGACACGTACAGGCGCTGAATGCCGTTCGCGCGCAGGATCACGTCGAGGCTCGTCGCGTAAAACGGGCTCACGCGATGCTTGACGATGTCGAAGTCACCCGCCTGCGGCGCAAGCAAAGGATGCACCTCGGTGCCCCACGTGCCGAGCTTGAACATGCCGGCCTTTTTCGCGCCCTGGAAGAGCCGCGAGTTGGGCGGGCATTCGCGATAGTCGGGCGAGAAGCCGACGCGCACGTAACCGATTTTCGCGCCGGCTGCGCGCGCCTTGGCGATCGCCGTGGCCGTATTCTCCACGGTCTTGCGGCGCGCGAGCTCGGGTCCGTAGGTTTTCTTGCTCGGCCCGTCCGCGTGCACGAGATCGTTGATCATGTCGCACACGAGGTACAGCGCGTTGGTGGCCATGACATTCTCTACTCCGTTGACGTCAGATCAGTTTCAAAAACCTCAAAACAATTCAGCCGCAGAGAACACAGATACACACAGAGTAAAACACCAAAGCTGACGGTTACGAGCCGTATGTCCCGTTGTCCTGATCTGCGTTTATCTGCGTTTATCTGCGCCCTCAATGACGTTTCATGACTGGCTTCTAGCGCATCGGCGGCAGATCGAGATCGACCACCGTGCCGTCGAGCGGAATTTTCGTATTGATGTCCTTCGCCGGCAGCATGACGGTCGCAAAGCCCGGCGACGAGAGCACGCCGCTCTGGTTGATGCCGGTCATTTCGATGTCGACGAGCGCGCAGCGGTCTTTCAGGTACTTCTTGACCACCTTGCCGTTGATGAACGTCGTGTCGCCCTGCAGATTGAACTTGCGCGCTTCCATCCGGATGCGCTTGATTACGCCGTCGTCGCCCATCCAGTTGGTGATCGCGGTCACGAACCAGCTCGCGCGCTGCGGCAGGTAATCGTACATGCCCGGCACGCCGACTTTTTTCGCGAAATCCTCGCGGTGATGGCCGATGCCCGTGTACTCGACGCCGCCGCCGCCTTCCTTGTTGCGGATGTAATGCGCGGGGTGGCGGGCTGCGTGCTTCAAGAGCGCGCCGTGCGCCGCACCCCGTCCCGACGCGATGACGAACGCCATCGTGTCCGACATCGACAGTGGACCGCGCACGATCTCGTCGATTGCGTCGCCGACTTTGACGTCTTCCCAGTAGCGCGTGTTGGCCCCGCGAATGCGCTGCGGCTCGGTCATCACCTTCTCGTCGATCGCGTCGCGTTCCGCGTCGCGTATAAACGTAGGTTTTGACGTCCTTGTATTTGTTCTTGTCGCGCGAAGCCTTGCGCTCGTGGCGCGCGGTCAGGCCCAGCGCCCGGCACACGACTTCATCGCGCTGGTTGGTGTAGGTCGACTCGAGATACTGCATCGCCATCTTGCCCGAGAATTTCGAATGCTTCTGCTCGATGCCGAGCACGCGGTTCCAGATATTGATGCGGTCGCCGGGCCGCACGTTGCGGTAATACTCGCAGTCGATGGTGACGCCGAAGCCGTGGACTCCGGGCAGGCCCCAGTACGAACGGCCGGGCCAGTGGTGGGTCCACGGAAAGCACGGGTGCGCGATCAGGCCGCCGAAGCGCGTCCAGCGCGTGTACTCCTGGTCGCGGTACAGCGGATTCAGGTCGCCGATGCCGTTCGAAAAAATGATGATCGCGTCCGCGCTCGCATCGCGCAGGTACTGCTCGGGCCGCAGCTTGCAGCCGACGAGTTCCAGCGCCGCGCCCATGCTCTTCTCGCTGATGAGGCCTTCGGCCGCTTCTTCCGTAATGTTGAGTTCTACCCGGTTGTTCATGGCTGACTCCTTAGTGATTCGTCCGTTGTAATCCGTTGTGCCTCGTTCAGGCAACCGTGGCAGTCTCTTTGCGCGACGCGAGTGCCGCCTGCGTCGCGGCAACCACCTGCCGCAATCCATCCGCGACGAATACGCCCGCGTCGCGCAGCATCTTTTGCTTCGCCGCATGCCCTTCGGCGCGCGATCCGATCAGTGCCGCCGCATGCCCCATTTTCTTGCCCGGCGGCGCTGTCTGGCCGACAATCAGCGCGGCGACGGGCTTTGCACCTTTACGCGATGCGTAGTCGGCGACGAACGTTTCTTCCGAGCCGCCGATCTCGCCGAGGTACAAAACGGCATGCGTATCCGGGTCGTGGTGAAAGAGCTCGAGCGCTTCCGCCGCGGTAGTGCCTTTGACCGGATCGCCGCCGATGCCGATAACCGTCGACTGCCCGATGCCGGCTGTCGTAATGCGTTTCGAGCCTTCGTACGACAGCGAGCCGCTGCGCGAAATCACGCCGACGTTGCCCTGCGTATAACAAAACGACGGCATGAAACCCATCTTCGCCTTGCCCGGTGAAATGAGCCCCGGCGTATTGGGGCCGACGAACACCGCGCCGTTCGCGCGCGCAGCCGCGCGCACTTCGATCGCGTCGGATACCGGCATTTCGTCGGCGGTCGCGACGACCAGCTTGCAGCCGCATTCGAGCGCTTCGAGCACCGCGCCCAGCACCGCCGCAGGCGGCACAAAGACCATTGCGGTATCGGCGCGCGTCGCATCGACAGCCGCGCGCACGCTCGCGAACACCGGCACGTCGCCGACCGTCGTCCCGGCGCGGCCCGGCGAAACCCCGGCAACCATGTTGGTGCCGTACTTGCGCGCGTCTTCGACGAAGAACTGGCCCATCTGGCCGGTCACGCCCTGCACGATCACGCGATTCGTTTTGTCGAGCAGGATACTCATGCGGGCGCTCCCGCCAGCTTGACCGCAGCGGCGGCTGCTTCCTCGAGCGACGCGTGATTGTGCGCGCCGAATTGCGCGAAGATGCCGGGCACCTGGTCGATGTTGGTGCCGTCGAGGCGGTAGACGACGGGTTTCTTGCTTTTGCGTTCAGCCATGACTTCCTTCATCGAATTGGCAACACGCTGCATCTGCGTGCCGCCGCCGAATACGCTCACGAATATGACTTTCACCGTCGGATCGGCGTCGAGCATCGCGAACGCGGGCCGGTAACCGCGCGTTGACGTCGGCCCCGGACTGCAATCGAGAAAGCACGCAGGACGTCCGCCCTGCTCGGCCACCATGTCCATCGCGGCCATGGTCATGCCGGCGCCGCCGGAAATGATCCCGATGTCGCCGTCGAGCTTCACGTACATGTGCTGCATGTCGAGGCACGCGCGCAGATATTCGTCGGCGCGCGCTTTTTCCGCGTCGCGCTCGGCCGCAATCTCCTCGCTGCGGAAATGCGCCCACTCGTCGCGCGCGATCTTGGCGTCGGCCGCGATCATGGTGCCGTCGGCGAGCTTGACGAGCGGATTGATTTCGATGGTGGTGCAGTCGCGCGCGGCTGCCGTGCGCACGAGCCTTTGCGCGAGCGCGATCACTTTTTCACGCCATTGATAGTCGGGCTCGACTTTTTCGAGCACCGCGCGCAATTCATGCACGCGGAAATTCCACGGCGCGCCGACCGGATAGCGCGCGGGCGGTGCGCCTTCCTCGATGTCGATGCCGCCAACGGGTGAATATAAAACGACGTAACCTTCGGCGCGACCATCGACCGCCACGGACAGATAGGCTTCGCGCTCGATTGCGAGCCACGCTTCGACGAGCAGCACTTCCGGCAGCTCGCCGCCGAATTCCGTCGCGAATAGTTTTTTGCCTGCTGCGGCCAGCTCGGTTGCATTGGCGACTTTGACCACACCGCCCTGCTTGCCGCGGCCGCCGCTGCGCACCTGGGCTTTGACCGCCACCGGATAGGCGGCCACTTCAACGCTGGCTGCCGGTTCGCCTTTCCGCCACACGGCGCCCGCGGGGACGGCTGCGCCGACCGACGCCAACAACCGCTTGGCGTCGCACTCCAACATCATCATTGCCCAACCCCTCCAGCTCTGGAACCTTAGCGCGCCGCTCTGTGGCGGCAGCGTCGGGGACTATAGGGCAGGCCGCCTATACTGACAAGTGATGATCATTTATACTTCCATAACTTTTAGTATGGGTTCTCCGGTATGACCCTGCAGCAATTGCGCTATTTCCGCGAGGTGGTGCGCCGCGACCTCAATATATCGAAAGCCGCCGCGGCCCTGCACATCACCCAGCCGGGCTTGAGCCGCCAGATGCGCCTGCTCGAAGAGGAACTCGGCATCGAGCTTTTCGTGCGCAACCGCACCCGGCTCGTGCGGCTGTCCGCGGCGGGCAGCGAAATCGTCGCGATGGCCGAGCACACGCTCGAGTCCGCGGAGAGCATCAAGGGCGTCTCGCGCGAGCACTCGGCGCAGCGCGAAGGCTCGCTGACCATCGCCACCACGCACACCCAGGCGCGTTACGCGCTGCCCGGGGTGCTGCGCCGTTTCGTCGATCGCTATCCCGGCGTGCAGCTGAGCCTGCGCCAGGGCACGCCCGCCGAGGTCTCTTACATGGTCGCCACCGGCAACGCGGACCTGTCGATCGCCACCGAGCCGGTCGAGCCCGATCCCGCGCTCGTCATGCTGCCGTGCCACAAGCTGCAGCGCATCGTCCTGACGCCGACCGGGCATCCGCTGCTGAAGGTCAAGCGCCTGACCTTGGAAAAACTCGCGGAATATCCGCTGATCACGTACGACTATGCGTTCATCGGCCGCTCGAAGACGCTCGGCGCCTTCGAGGCCAAAGGCATCCGGCCGCATATCGCGTTGAATGCGATCGACGCCGACGTGATCAAGACGTACGTCGAGTTCGGCCTCGGCATCGCGATCGTTCCCGACATGGCGTACGACCGCGCACGCGACAAGCATCTGCGCGCCATCGTCGCGAGCCATCTCTTCGAGCCCAACACGATCCATATCGGCATCCGCCGCAACCATTACCTGCGCGGCTATATGTTCGCGTTCATCGAAATGTTCGCGCCGCACCTGAAGCGCGCGACGGTCGAGCAGGCGATCGCGCGCATGGCCACGCGCAGCTCGAAAGTGGGCGACGCGCTAGCAGGAATGCCGGCCGCCTATCGCGTCTCCCTGAGCGGCACGATCCCGCTGCACCGCTTGCAGCTTGGCGGGCATCGCTTAAACTTGGCATTTCGCACTAATCGACGAGGAGGCTCGAGTGATCGGTTATGTAACCCTCGGTACCAACGATCTCGTCCGCGCGACGGCTTTCTACGACGCATTGCTCGGCGAGCTGGGCGCGAAGCGCCTGTGGGAATTCGAACGCGGCATCGCGTGGGGCTGCGCGGAGGACCAGCCTTGCCTGGGCATCATGAAGCCGTTCGACGGCAAGCCGGCGGTCGCGGGCAACGGCGCCATGGTGGCGCTCGGCGTCGATTCACGCGAGAAAGTCGACCGCATCCACCAGAAAGCGCTCGCGCTCGGCGGCAAGGACGAAGGCCCTGCCGGCCTGCGCGGGAACGGATTTTACGCGGGGTACTTCCGCGACCTCGACGGCAACAAGCTCAACGTCTTTTTCTACGGCTAGGCCGCCGCAAGCTTGACGGGTAGTCCGACTTGACCGTCAGCGCGCAGCGTGCGCGCTACCAGCCGACCGACACGCCCCCATCGATGACGAGCAACTGTCCGGTCATGAAGCGCGCGGCGTCCGACGCGAGAAACACCGCGACGCCGCCGATGTCCTTTGCGTCACCAAGCCGGCGCAGCGGCGTCATGCCTTCGCGGCGCTTGCGCCGCTCTTCGTCTTCCCACAGCGCGCGCGCAAAATCGGTCTTGATGAGTCCCGGCGCGATGCTGTTGACGCGGATGTTGTGCGGGCCCCACTCGACCGCGAGCGCGCGCCCGAGCCCGGCATCGGCCGCCTTGGTCACGCCGTAAAGGCCGTTCACGTTGCTGCCGCGCAGTGCGGCGATGCTCGAGATGATCACCATCGCGCCGTCTTTTCGCTCCGCCATCTGCGGCAGCACCATGTTGGCGAGCCAGAAAATGCTGCGGATATTGCTAGCCCATCATCTTGTCGAACACCTCGTCCGTCACTTTCGTGATCGAGCCGAAATGCGGGTTGATCGCGGCATTGCAGACGAGAATGTCGATGCGGCCCCATTTCGCCATTGTCTTGTCGACGAGGTTCTGCAGCTCCGCCTTGGACCCGATGTTGCACGGCACGCCGATCGCTTCGCGCCCTGCGGCGGTGAGCTCCTTCGTCACCGCCTCGACTGCGTCGGCCTTGCGGCTCGAGACGACGACTTTGGCGCCCGCGCGCGCCATTTCCTCCGCGATCGATTTGCCTATGCCCTTGGTGGAACCGGTGATGAGTGCGACTTTGCCTGTGAGATCGAACATTTTGTTTCCTCGTTAAAAATTCAAAAACAAATCAGCCACAGAGGACACAGAGGTCACGGAGAAAAATCAAAACAAAACGATTCGATAATTTCCTGTTCTTTTGCTTCTCTCCGTGTCCTCTGTGTCCTCTGTGGCCAGCATTTGATTTTGCAGTTTATTGAATTTCAATCTTCCGCGCATCGACGACACGCTTCCACTTCGCGATTTCGTCCGTCACATGCTGCATCATAGCCTCCGGCGTGCTCGCTTTCACGTCGCCGCCGAGATCGGTGAATTGCCTGCGGATATCCGGCAGGTCGAGCACCGCGCGCAACTCGCGATTCAGCCGGTCGATTACCGGCCGCGGCGTGCCGCGCGGCGCCACGACGCCGGCAAACGAGGTCACCTCGTAGCCCGGCAAGGTCTGCGCGACTGTCGGCACGTCCGGCAACTGCGCCGAGCGCTCGAGCGAAGCGACCGCCAGCGCGCGCACGCGGCCCGACTTGATGTGCGGAATGCTGCCGGTCAGCGTATTGAATATGACGTCGAGCCGCCCGCCGATCAGCTCGGTCAGCGGCTCCGCGCCGCCCTTGTACGGCACGTGCGTGAGATCGGTGCCCGCCATCACGTTGAAGAGTTCCGCCGCGAGATGGAACACCGAGCCGACGCCGACCGAGCCGTAATTCAATTTGCCGGGGTTCTTTTTGGCGGTGCCGATGAGATCCGCGATCGTCCGCATCGGCGACTCGGCTTTGACGATCACGACGAACGGATAGGTGATGACCATCGACACGCCCTCGAAATCGCGCAGCGGATCGTACGGCAGATTCTTCACGGTTGCGGAATGCGCGGTATACGCGCCGCTCATGAAGAGCAGCGTGTAGCCGTCGGGCGGCGATTTCGCGACGTAGTTGTTGCCCGTCATGCCGCCGGCGCCGGGACGGTTCTCGACGATCACGGGCTGGCCCAGTCGCTCGATCAGTTTCGGCGCCAGATAACGGCTCAGCGTATCGGTGTTGCCGCCGGCCGCGAACGGCGACACGATGCGGATCGGCTTGGAGGGAAATTCCTGCGGGGTGTCAGCAGCGTGCGCTATCGAGGCAACAACGATCAGCGCAAAGAGCAGGCGCATGCGTGGCGCGTCAGCCCTACGCGCTCAACGCCGATTGGCGCTTTTGCGTAGCCTCAGCGATTTTGCGCTCGATTTCCGCAGCCCACGCTTCGCGCATCTTGAAACCCGGCACCGCGCGCACCTGCTTCTCGACCGCGGCCCACACTTCGGCGTCGGACAGCATGATGTCGAACGGCACGCGATACGGCTGCGGCACGTACCACGGCGTGTCGATCAGAAGCTCGACGCGATTCTTCTCCGGGTCGCGGAAATAGACGGACAGCGCGTTGCCATGGGTGATCGTGCCGAGAATTTCCACGGGCTCATTCTTCAAGGCCTGATACATCGCGCGCAGCGTCGCCAGGCTGTCGACGCGAAACGAGAGCTGGTTGATCGGGTTGAACGGCAAATCGGCGGGCCGCCCCGACGCCATCACGAACTGGTGATGCTCGCGCGGATCGCGCGTCAGGAACACGATCTCGCCGTCGGCGCGCGCCTCGCGGTCGCTCACCGCGAAACCGAGAAAGCGCGTGTAGAAATCGACCATGCGCGAGACGTCGGTGACGAAGACGCCGACGTGGCTTAACGTCAGTGAAAATGACATGCCCGCTGCTCCTCTCCGGTCTGTGCCCGCAATGCATCACGGTAGAATCAGTATATCGCACGCGCCGGACGCGCATTTGCTTATGCTAGAGTCCATTTGTACGACCCTTTGAGGCGGAATCGTGCCGGAAAGAAAAACGGAAGTCTGATAAGAGACTGGCTGCTGGACCTGCCGCAACTGGCCGAGTCCGGCATCTCGACGCTCAACGTGCCGTGCTTGAAGCTCAAGCAAGATTCGACCGCGAACCTCGTCTACTCGCTGGAACTTGAGTCTTGTTTTAAGCCTAGCCCTTCTATCCTTCATCCCGATGGTTCGCCACCTTGTAGCCGCCCGTCGTGCACTCGCTCCGGACGCGTGATTAAAGTCGGCGCGAAGATGACCATTACTTTTGAACAACCTCATATTAGGGCGTTCGATTTCGATAAAACGTCAACACCCCTTCAGTTCCAGAACTGCAAAATCGGCATTAAACTTTCCAAGAATTCGAGGTTTCAAAAACAATTTTCGAGCATGAAACCTCGCGAAAAGCACTTTGTTCTTCTCGAGAAATTTTTGAATTGCCTCCTCTTTCTTTTCCGTTCTAAGTAACTTAAGGAAGCTTCCTGATATATCGGTCAATTGTGACCGTGCGTATTGTTGAACATAGCTTAATTGACCGACAGAAAATCCTGCATCTCGATTTAGAAATCCATGCATTCCAATTCGTAAATACTCCAACCCGAACTTCGTCTTTCCGCAGTCACAAACAAACGTGTCGGGCAGTTCTTTATAGTAGGTAAATCCTTTTTGCTCTTGAGCGATAACCTTCTGCACGGCGGTGTAAGCACGAAGCTTCGCATCACAAACCTTACATCCCAATGTCAATCCCACGACTTTCGGAACCGTCGGATCGGACTGTAGCGCTCCGACTCGCTCAGCCGTTAATTCCATTGGCGGCGCAAACACAAATATGATGCGCCCCAAAAAAAATAGGACGTTGTTCGATTCCACCTCAACCCGGTACTCGCCTGGTTTTGTAATAATCAAGTCGGGGATTCTTGTGCAGTTCCAGACCCACTGGCCTTCATCCACTATAAACGAAAAGGATGCTTCCTCCGGCGAATTATTATTGGGCGGCGGAGATAGAACGTCGATTTTAATCTCCTCTGGAATGTCGACAGCGGGCTTTGAATCGGCACGAATATGTATGTGCCCTTGTTCTGTGCCCTCGGAATCGACAATACGTATGCGAAATTGATTACCGGTATGTAAGTTTTGCGTATTTAAAAGAAAACACCACACACTTTGTTTCAGAATTGCTGGGAAGACGAAATGAGGCTTAACTTTTGCAAGATTGAAGAAGCTATGAATTTCTAGAAACGTCGCCGGGTTAGCAATTGCTATTCCATCGGCGACGCCAACGAAAATCAATGGCGCCACAGAGTCAACCGCTAGCCGCTTCGGCTGCTCATTCTTTATTGGACTGTCCATAACCCTCCCTTGCCTACATTTGAATAAGCAGTCTTTTATTTGAATTATTGCCTACTAAAAAATTATCGCGTCATCTTACGCCGCATCAAACCGTCCGCATATCCGCGGCAGATCTTCGCCGATCAACCCGGAGAGCTTCACATCCGCGATATCGTCGAACTGCGTCGCCTCCGCGTTCATGATCACGATGCGTGCGCCGGCGGCCTGCGCGATGGGCACGGCGTTGGCGATCGGAAAAACCTGCAGGCTGCTGCCGATCGCGAACAGCAGGTCCGTCTCCTGCGCCGCGCGCATCGCGCCTTCGATCACTTCGGGAATCAGCGACTGGCCGAACGAAATCGTGTCGCTCTTCAATATGCCGCCGCAGGTCGCGCACGGCGGGTCTTCCTCGCCTGCGCGCACGCGGTCGAGCACGTCCTGCATCGGGCCCTTCCACCCGCACGAGAGACAAATCGCCTTGTGCAGGTTGCCGTGCACTTCGAACACCTTGTCGCGCGAATTGCCGGCTTTCAGGTGCAGCCCGTCGATGTTCTGGGTGACGAGCGCGCGCAGGTTGCCGCGGCGCTCGAGCTGCACGAGGGCGAGATGGCCGGCGTTCGGCTGCGCGGTCCACGCAGGATGAGTGAGCCGCGACTGCCACGAGAGCTTGCGGATTTCCGGGTCGGCCGTGTAATAGCGGATGTCCGAAAGCTTTTCCGCTTTCGGGTCGCGCGTCCACACGCCGTTGGGCCCGCGAAAATCCGGAATGCCCGAATCGGTCGAGATGCCGGCGCCGGTCAACACCACAACGCGCTTCGCGGACTCGACCCAGCCGCGCACTTTTTCGACGATGCAGCCGGAGATGTCTTCTTATCAGTCATGACGCCGCCTCAGGTCTTTTCGTTGCGCCGGTCGAGCACGCGTTTTATTTTTGAAGTCTGCGCCACGCCGGTATAGGCATCGAGACCGCCGCGCGCGACCGGGCGCACGATGCATTTGACGCCGAGGCCTTCCTTGAAGCGGCGGTCGAGGCTCGATTGCACACGCGTCCGCCATCGCCGCCCTTCAATTCGACCATGACCGTCATCTCTTCGCGTCCCGCCGCGCCCGCGCGCTCGACCAGGCAGAAATATTCGCCGGTGCAGCGCACGTCTTCCGCCACCAGCGCGCCGACGGCTTCGGGAAAGACGTTCACGCCGCGCAGCTTGATCATGTTGTCGGCGCGCCCGAAAATTTTGTCGAGGCGCGCGAGCGTGCTGCCGCACGCGCACTGCCCGGGCTTGATGGCGCTCACGTCGTTGACGTTGAAGCGGATCTGCGGCGCGCTGTATTTATACAGGCTGGTGATGAATATATTGCCGCGCTCGCCCGGCGCAACCGGCTGCGCATTTTCGGCATCGCAAATTTCGATGATCACCGCGTCTTCGTGAATATGCATGCCGTCCTGGTGCGGCACTCGCTCGCCACCATGCCCGTCTCGTTGATGCCGTACGAATCCATGCACGGCGCGCCCCACAAATCTTCTATCGCCTTGCGGTCCTCGACGCCGAGATGGGAGCCGAGCAGGCGCAGGCCGAGGCTTTTGGGATCGATCCCGAGCTCGTCGCGCGCGACCAGCGCCATGTGCCGCAGGTACGCCGGGAACCCGAGTATGACGTTGATGCCCCACGCCTTGGCAAGTTCGATCTGGCGCCGCGTCGGCGTCGAAGCGCCGCTGCCCGTCATCACCGGCAGCGCGCCGGAATATTTCCAGATCGCTTCGCGTCCCATGAAACCGCCGTTGGTCAAACCCAGCGAGTAGGTGACGAGCACGCGGTCGCCCGGCTTCACACCCTGCATCGACAAGCGCCGTCCGCCGAGTATCGCCATGGTCTCGCGGTCCTGCGGCGCATAGAGCATGGGCCGCGGCAAACCGGTAGTCCCGCCGCTCGTCTGCAATACGAGCGGCATGCGCGCGCCGTCGGCGGGTGTCACGCCCATGAAATCGCCGAACGGCGGATTGCGCTCTATGCTCGCGCGGATGTCGTGCACGGTGTACGGCGGGATCTTCGCCAGATCATCCAGGCTCTTGATGTCGCCGGCCTGCATGCCGGCCGCGCCCCAGTGCCGCTGGAAAAACGGGATCTCCCACGCGCGCTGCATTTGCGCGATGAAGCGCTTCTCCTGCAGCGCGCGCAACTGCTCGCGCGGCATGCAGTAAACGGTATCGTAGAACGCGGGCGGCGGCGGATAGTCCGCGGTGAGCCTGGCGAAGTCCAGCGACTGCCAGTAATAAGGAACGTGTTCGTGATTCATCGAACCAGCAATCGCCGCTACTGCTCGAGCTTGATGCCGTATTTCTTGATGATGACGCCCCAGCGCTCGATTTCGCCTTTGACGAACGCGCCGAATTCCTCGGGGCTCAAGACGAACACGTCCGCCCCGATCGCGGCGAGCGGATCGCGCAGATCCGGCGCGGCGAGACTCTGCCTGATCGTTTCATTGAGGCGCGTGACGATCTCCCGCGGCGTTCCGGCCGGCGCGAATACGCCGTACCACTGGCGCGCGTTGAAGCGCGGATAACCGAGTTCCTTCAGCGCGGGCACCTCGGGGAACATCGGCGTGCGGTCGAAGCCCGCCACCGCCAGCGCGCGCAGGCGCCCGCTTTTGATATGCGGCGCCAGCACCGGCAGGTCGGCGAACATCGCCTGCGCCTGGCCGCCGATCACGTCGACGATCGCCGGTCCCGCGCCCTTGTACGGCACGTGCGTGACCTTGATGCCGGCCTGGTCGCGGAAGAGCTCGAGCGCGATGTGCGTATTGCTGCCCGCGCCGCTCGAAGCAAACACGATTTCGCCCGGACGCGCCTTGCCGAGCGCGACGAACTCTTTGACGCTTTTCGCCGGCAGGCTGGGCGTCACGATCAGCAGCACCGGCCCCGACACCACCGGCGTGACCGGCGCGAAATCCTTGATCGGGTCGTACGGCATCTTGTCGTAGACCGCGGGATTGATCGCCATCGTGCTCGAAGTCGGCATCAAGAGCGTATAGCCGTCCGGCTTGGATTTGGCGACGAGCTCCGCGCCTATCATGCCGTTGGCGCCGCCGCGGTTGTCGACGATCACCGACACGGCGAGCACCTCGGTCAGCTTCTTGGCGAGATGCCGCGCCGCGATGTCGGTCGGCCCGCCCGCCGCGAACGGCACGACGATGCGGATCGGCATTTTCGGCACCCATTGCGCATGAGCGTGAAGTGGCACGAGACCCGCGCAAAGCACTGCGATCGTAATAAAACGCTGCATGACGTTCTCCGGTTAAGCCTGTGCGCCGTCAATCGGCGCGCATGCCTCGTTCCTTGATTACCTTACCCCATTTGACGAGTTCGTTCTTCAGGAAAGCCGCGCACTCGTCGGGCGTGCCGGCGATGATGTCGAAGCCACGCTGCTCGTACGCGCGCGCAAAATCCGGGGTGCGCATGACCTGCGTGATTCTTTCGTTGAGGAGCGTGACGATCGCGCGCGGCGTGGCCTTGGGCGCGACGATGACGTGCCACGTGGTGAACTCGTAGCCCGGCAGCGTGTCTGCGATCGGTGGAACGTTCGGCAGCGCGACCGAACGTTGCAGGCTCGTCACGCCGAGGGCGCGCAGCCTTTTCCCCTCGATGAAAGGCATGGTTTCGGAAATGCTCGAGACCGTAACGCCGATCTCGCCGCTGATTGCCGCCATGACCGCGGGGGCGCCGCCCTTGAACTGCACGACGACGATGTTGGTCTTCGCGAGCAGGTTAAAGAGTTCGCCCGCGACATGCGGATTGGTGCCGATTCCCGCGCCGCCGTAGTTAAGCGTGCCCGGCCGCGCCTTCGCGAGATCGATGAGATCGCGCACCGAGTGCGCCGGCACCGAGGGATGCACCGTCAGCACCGACGCCGAAGACGACAAGTGCGAAACCGGCGCGAAATCGTTCACCACGTCGTACGGCACGCGGCTGTAGAGAAATCCATTGGTCACCAGCGGCAGCGTGTTGATCGCGATCGTGTAGCCATCCGGCGCCGCACGCGCGACGGCTTCCATCCCGATATTGCCGGAGGCGCCGCTGCGATTTTCGATCACGACCTGCTGTCCCAGCAATTGGGACAGCCTGGCGCCGACGATCCGTCCGACGACATCGACGCTGCCGCCGGGCGGGAACGGCGCGATCAGACGAATCGGCTTGTTCGGGTAATTGTCGGTCTGCGCCGAAGCGGCGCCGGCCAACGCGAGAGCGCCTGCCAGCACCGGCATTAGCAGGATAATGTACTTTCACGGAAGCTTCTCCAACGATTCATGCAAGCTTCCACGTACACCGGGGCGGCGTCAAGCGATCACGCGGCGACTTGCCATCGCTCGCGTGGCCGCCCTAAGATTGTCGAACGCGTATACGGAACGCGACTTCGAGAAAACCAAGGAGGGGTAATGCGAAAGTCATATGGATTAACGCTCGCGCTCGCGCTGGTGGCTTGCGCCTTTACGCACACAGCGTGCGCGCAGGACGCCGCTTACATCGTCAGTTACTTCGAAACGACGCCGGCCGCGCAGAATGACGCCGCCGCGCTCGCGCGCGCATTCGGCGAGGCGAGCCGCAAGGACGCGGGCAATCTGCGCTTTGATGTACTGCAGCGCGTTGGCCAGCTTAATCATTTTTCGATCGTCGAAGCATGGAGCGATCCGCAGGCACAGGCGGCGCATGCCGCTGCCGCGCATACCAAACAGTTCCGCGAGAAATTGCAGCCGCTGCTGCGCGCCCCGTACGACGAGCGGCCGCACACAGGTCTTGCGGTGGGGCCGATGCAGGCAACCGGCATGACGCGCGACTCGATTTATGTCGTGACTCACGTCGACTTCATCCCGCCGGGCAAGGATGCCGGCATCGAGCTGATTAAGGCTTTAAGCGACGCAAGCCGCAAGGCAGACGGCAATCTGCGCTTCGAGACACTGCAACAGACGAGCCGCCCGAATCACCTGACCCTGTTTGAAGTCTGGAAGGACCCGAAGGCGGTCGACAACCATGGGGTCGCGGCGCACACCAAATTATTTCGCGAGAAAAGCACGCCCATCAGCGGCGCTCTGTTCGACGAGCGGATGTATAAAAGCATCAACTAGATTGTCATTCCCGCGAAAGCGGGAATCCAGTAGATTCGCGATTTGACCAACCCGCCTGGACTCCCGCCTGCGCGGGAGTGACGAATTCTCTATTGGTCGCCGACCAGACCCGCCTCTTTAACGACCTTCTTCCACTTGGCCGTTTCTTCTTTGACGAACGCGACGAATTCCTCGGACGTGGAGGGCATGACGTCGATGCCCTGGTCTTCCATGCGCACCTTGAGATCGGGCGAGCTCAGCACCTTGATGAGTCCCGCGGTCAGCTTGGCCGCGACGGGCTTCGGCAAGCCGGCCGGCGCGCAGATGCCGTACCACGACGAGACGTCGTAGCCGCGCACGCCGCCTTCGGCGAATGTAGGTACATCGGGAGCGCGCGCGCTGCGCTTCGCACTCGTGACGCCCACGCCGATCAAGCGCCCCGACTTCACCGCCGACAGCGGGCCGCCGGGCAGATTGCCGACGCTCAATGGAATCTGGCCGCCGATCACGTCTGCGAGCGCCGGCGCCGCGCCTTTATAGGGCACGTGCACGATGTTGATTCCCGTCATCGACTTCAATAGCTCGATCGAGAGATGCGGCGATGCGCCGACGCCGGAAGAGCCGAAACTCAATTTGCCGGGATTCGCTTTCGCATACGCGACCACGTCGCCGACGTTTTTGAACGGCTGCGCGGGATGCGCCATGAAAAGATTCGGCGTCGAGCCGATTTTCGAGAGAAACGAGAAATCCTTGATGTGATCGTACGGCAGGGTGATGCGCGCCGGCGTGATCGCATGCGAGCCGATCGTGCACAGCATGATCGTATAGCCGTCGGGAGCCGCCCGCGCCACCAGCTCCGTGCCGACGGCCCCGCCCGCACCCGGCCGGTTGTCGACCAGCACCGTCGCGCCCCATAGATCGGACAGCGCACCGGCGACGTAGCGCGACGCGAGGTCGGTGCCGCCGCCCGGTGTATAGCCGACGATCAGCCGGATAGGCTTGTTTGGATAATTGGTGGGGCCCGTTTGCGCCAAAGCGAAATTCGCGCCGCCGGTCAGCAGCGCCGACGCGCAAACGATAGTACGCAGCATGTTCATTCTTTCTCCTCGGTCAAAGATCCGGCGCCGTCTCGAGACGGTCTGGCTTGGTCAATAGTACAGCGATTTCGGCGTGCTCAGGCTACGCGCACCACGATCTTGCCCACCATCGCGCTCGCTTCCATATGCGCCTTGGCCTGGGGCAGCTCGTCGAATGCAAACACGCGGTCGACGACCGGCACGATGCGGCCGTCGGCGATGGCGGGCACCACGTCGCGCACGAAGCCGCGCGTCGCGGCCGCTTTTTCTTCCGCCGTGAGCTTCGCATTCGAGATGCCGAAAATCTCCAGGCGGTTCACGTGCACCGCGGAGAGATCGAGTTCCGCCTTGACCGAGCCGTCGACGTAGCCGACCACCGCGAGACGGCCGTGGCGCGCGAGGCAGCGCACGCATTCGGCGAACTGCGTGCCGCCGACGAGGTTGACGATGAGATCCGCACCGGCGCCGCCGGTGGCTGCTTTGACCTTGTCCGCGAAATCCGCGCCGCGCGTTTCGATCGCGACGTCGAGCCCGATCGCCTTGAGCTTTTCCAGTTTCGCCGCGGAGCCGGAAGTGCCCAGCGTTTTCGCGCCGAGCATTTTCGCGATCTGTATGCTTGCGACGCCCGCGCCGGCCGAGGCGCCGGTGATCAGCAGCCACTCGCCTGCTTTCAGTTTCCCGTACGGCGGATACAGCATTTCGTACGCGGTGATATAGGAAATCGGCACCGCCGCGCCCTGCTCGAAGGTGAGCTTGGCCGGCAACGGAATGATTTGCGCCGCGTCCATCGCGACGTATTCCGCAAAGCCGCCGCGCACGCGGCCGAACACGCGGTCGCCCGTTTTCACGCCGGTGACGCCCGCGCCGATCGCGTGCACTTCACCCGCGGCTTCGGTGCCGCCGATTTTTTCAGGGCCGCCATGCACCGCGCCGCCGACGACGAGCTCCCCGCGGTTCAGCGCCGTCGCCCGCACTCGTACAACGATTTCATTCGCCTTCGGCTGCGGCACCGGGAGATCGCGCCATTCCAGCGCGGCCTTGTGATCTTTGACGACGATCCAGCAGGATTTCATGTTTGCCTCGCGTTGTGAACTCCCGCGCAGTTTAGCATTGGCCGAATTGCCGCTCCCTGCCGGCTCGTGTAAAGTCGGCGCCCACCCATGGATAAGACAGCCGTAAAACTCCTGCGCTTGTACGAACACCTGTGCCGCGCCGACGCGCCGCTCGGCGTTTCCGCGCTCGCCGCCAGGCTGCGCCTGACCAAGAGCAACGCGCACCGCATCCTGCGCACGCTCACGGGGCTCGGTTACGCGCAACAAACGGCCGATGGCCAGTACGCGCCGACCCTGAAAGCATGGGAGCTCGGCACGCTCGTCATCAACCGGCTCGACTTTGTGCAGATCGCCAAGCCTTATCTGAACGAGCTTAATGTCACGACCGGCGAATCGGCCTACCTCGCGACGCTCAACGGCAGCTCGGTCGTCTATCTCGACGTGCTCGAAAGCCGTTACCCGATCCGCATCCGGTCGGTGATCGGCGGCAGCGCGCCCGCGCATTGCAGCGCCAGCGGCAAGCTCCTGCTCGCCTACAATCCGCTGATCGCCGAGCAGTATCTCGCGAAGCCGCTCGAAAAATACACCGCGCGCACGCTCACGAAGCTCGCCGACCTCGAGCGCAAGTTCGAAGCGATACGCCGCGATGGCTACTCGATCAACGACGGGGAATGGGTGGAAGGCGTATGCGGCGTGTCGGGGCCCATCCACGACGGCCACCGCCAGGGCATCGCGGCGATCGGCGTCACCGCATTGAAGGAACGCGTGAACCGCGCGAAGCTGAAACAGCTGACCAAGCTGGTGACCGACGTTGCCGGGCGCGTCTCGGCCAAGCTCGGCTATCGCGCGCCGGCGCGCTGATCCGGTTTTTCGCTTATTCCGCGATACCGTTAAAAAAGCCGGCCATATCGGCTGCTTCTTCCACGCCGTTGATGCGGGCGCACAACAATTCGCCGCGCTCCGTACCCAGCGGCGAGACGCCCTCGATTGCGCATTCGCGGAATTTGTTCTGCAGGTCCGCCGGAGTCAACGGCGACTCGGGGCTGCCCGGAATATGTTCGACATGCTTTTCGAGCAGGCCGTGCCGGCGTGACCTGATGCGCACGGTCGCGCCGCGGCTGTTGCCGCGCTTGTCGTCGACGATGACCTTCACGCTGCGCGCAAGCTCGCCGATCGCCGGCTCCAGCACCGCGGCGTCCTGAATATCGGCGACGCTCAACCGGCGGCGCAGGATCGCGCACGCGACCGAATACTGGACGCTGAACTGCGCGGTGACCTGCGGATCGGCGGCGGGCTCGAACGGCGCGCCGACGAGGCGATGCACGTAGGGCGAGATCGTGACCTCGACTGCCGCCGCATCGGCCGGCGCCACGTCATGCTCGCGCACGAGATAGAGCGCCGCCTCGATCGCGGTGTGATTGCACGCGCAGCTTGGGTATTTCTTGATCGCCGTCGCCACGTGCGGGTAGGTGCGGCCGAGTTCGGCAAACAGCGCGGCGGCATCGCCCTGCTGGTAGAGATTGTAGAAACCGAACCTGCCCTCGAACGCCTCGCGCGGCGCGGTGATGCCGCGGGCCGCAAGCAACGCCGAAAATACGCCCGCGTGCGCGGCGAACGACGACGAAAATCGTTTGGTCAGGCTGTGCGAGATGTTCGGCAGCTGGGTTGCCGCGGTCTGGCTAAGCGCGATGCCGAACGCGTGCTGCGTTTTTTCCGCGTCGAGCTTCAACAGGCGCGCGGCAGCGGCAACCGCGCCGTATATCCCGTAAATAGCCGTGTGGTACCAGCCTTTGTGCGGCAATTGCGACGCCGCGCCGAGCCGCGTCACGACATCGTTGCCGAGCACCAGTGCGGCAACAAACTCGCGCCCGCTCGCGTGCGCGCGTTCGGCCACCGCAAGCGCCGCGGGCAGGACGACGCTGTCGGAGTGCACGCTGCCGCGCTCGGTCGCGCGCATGCCGTCGTAGTCGAGCGCCGCCGCCGAGGCGCTGTTGATGAACGCCGCCGCACGCGCCGGCAGCTTGCCGCCGTATGCCCACACCGTGCTGTCAGGCCTGCCGCCTTCTTCCGCCAGCAGATCGCGCGCTTCGCGCACGCCGGGCGCGGAAGACCCCGCCCACGCGACGGCAAGCGTATCGAGCGCCAGCCGCTTCGAGGATACGATTGCCGCCGCGGGTATGTCCTCGAGGCGGGTCGCGACGACGTGCTGCGCGAGACGTCCCGAAACGGTCGCCTGGCGTGCCGCCGCGGGGTCCGCTTTCACGCAGATTTTTCCAGCGGGATCATGCGGTCCCGGCGCGATTCGCCGCCATGCCCAGCAGCCGCTCGGCATTCTTGTAGCGCAACAGGTCCTTGTCCGCTTCGCTGATGTCGCGGTTGTTCGCGAGCAGCTCGACGTCCTTGTACTTCATGCGGCCGCCCGGATCGTCGTGCGGGTAGTCGGTCGCGAACAGGAATTGCGACGCGCCGAACAGCTCCATCGCTTCGGGCAGCTCGCGCTCCTCGGTTTCGATGGTGAAGAAAAAATTCTTCTTGAAATAATGGTCTGGTGACATTTTGTTCTTCGACTTGTAATCGTCCGCGGACACGATGCGCTTGCCACCCGCGAGCTTGCGGTAATTGAAGCGCGGCGCCGCGTCTTCGGATTCGTAATCGACGACCGAGTTGTCGAACCACGCGTTGAGGTGCGAGACCAGCGGCTTGATGAATGCGACGCCGGCCTCGGTAAACACGAAGTTGAGCTTGGGGAAATCATCGAGCAGCCCGCTCGTGATCAGCGATACGAGGCTCATCTGCCCTTCCTGCGGCGCCAGCACGTCGAGTCCGTTGAACTGGTAGTTCATCAGGTTCGTGATGCGGTGGCCGTGCTGGATGTTGTGCAGGAAGAGCGGCATGCCCAGCTCTTCGGCGCGCTTGAAGAACGGCCACAGCTCGCGGTGGCTGCCATAAGGGTCGGAGTAGCAGTGCTCGAGCACCGGAAACACCTTGTCGAGTATCACCGCGCGAAAGCCGTTCTGCTGCGCCCACTCCATTTCGCGGATCGCGCCGTCGACGTCCTGCAGCGCGACCAGCGCGCCGCCGATCAGCGCGCTCTTGTGCTCGCGCATCAGTTTCAGGATGGCGAGATTCCACGAGTGCGCCATCGCACCCGCGAGTTTCGGCTCGATCATGTACGTGAAAACGGTCGCGGTGAGCTGCGGAAACAGGAACTGCTGCTCGATGCCGAGCTTTTCGTAATCGCGCAGCCGCTCGTCCATGTAATACATGCCGCGATAGTTGGAGCCGGTGCCCGGCGGCGGCAACGGCGTTGCACCCGGCACCAGCGGCGGCTCGCCCGGGAACACGACGTCCTTGACGAACCCTTTGTCGTCCCACTCAAAGCGCGGGCGCACGGCGTCCCATTCCGCGCCCATGTAGTCGTACGTGTCCGGCGGAAGAAAATGGGTGTCTGCATCGATGATCATAGTGAGATTCCTAATTGGCTTGCGCGCCCGACGCCTTGATGAGTTTAGCGGTCTGGACGAGCTCGCTGTGAATAAACGCCGCGAATTGTTCCGGCGTGTTGGTTTGCGGATCGAGTCCCTGGCGGGTGAACGTTTCGCGCATTTCCGGCGTGCCGGCGGCTTTGACTATGCTCGAGTTGAGCCGCGCGATAATGTCCTTGCTTACGCCGGCCGGCGCGATGACGCCGTACCAGCCATAGCGCTCGTAGCCCGGCACGCCCGCTTCGTCGACGGTCGGCAGCGACGGCATCACCGCCGTGCGCTTCAACGTGCTGACCGCGAGCATGCGGATCTTGCCGGCTTCGTTGAGCGGCAGCGTCGCGGGAAAACTGCCGAAGATCATTTCGATCTGGCCGCCGGCCAGGGCCGTCACGCCTTCGGACACGCCTTTGTACGGCACGTGCGTGATTTTCACCTTCGCCATCGAATTAAAGAGCTCGTTGGACAAGTGCGCGGAGCTGCCGATGCCCGACGATGCGTAATTCAACCCGCCCGGCCGCGTGCGCGCCAGCGCGATCAAATCCTTGACGTTGCGGACCGGCACGGAAGGATGCGTGACCAGCGCGAACGGCACCACGACGACGTTCGAAATCGGCGCGAAATCGCGCTCGAGGTCGTAGCTGAGCTTCGCGCGCATCGCCGGCTGCACGACGTCGGCCGCTGCCACCATCAACAGCGTGTAGCCGTCCGCGGCCGCTTTGGCGACGGCTTCGGTCGCGATCATGCCGCCCGAACCGGGCCGGTTCTCGACAATCACCGGCTGGCCCAGGTATTCCGACAGCTTCTGCGCCAATACGCGCGCGGTTACGTCGGTGCCGCCGCCGGCGGAGAAACCGACCATTACCCGTACGGGCTTCAGCGGATACGTCTGCGCTGACGCCGTAGAAACCAGCATTGCGGCTGCGGCCAGGCAACTTCCTCGAATCAGCAATGTCACTACTCTCTCCATGGGACGCCGAATTTTAACGCCGCCGGTTAAACGTCACCTTGTCTGACCAATATAAGCAAAACTGATTGGACGGCGGTGCGTGAATTCGCTTAACTTCTGCCGTTCTTCGGTTGACGTTGACAGAAATCCCGCCAGCGATTAACGTAAATTGGAATGGCGTTCCATATATTGGAACGCCATTCCATTAGCCTACCTGAGTTTCACGCCGGCGCAAACAGTTGCAGTGCGCCGCGTTCGATGGGCCCACCCTGGAGGAGTCAAGAATTGGATGCCCCGACCCACGCCATGCGCCGTACGCGCGGCGCGCCTGCCGTCACCGCGCAAAAACTGAAACGCATGCTGCACGACGGCGGCGAAATCGCCGTGCTCGACGTGCGCGAAGAAGGGATGTTCGCCAAACGCCACATGCTGCTCGCGTGCACCGCACCCCTGTCGCAACTCGAACTGCGTGCGCCGCTATTGGTGCCGCGCCGCTCCGCGCGCGTGGTGCTCGTCGACGACGACGATGGATTGGCCCAGCGCGCATACGATGTGCTCAGCCGCAACGGCTATACCGACGTCTCTGTTCTCGCGGGCGGCGTTGCCGCCTGGGCCGCAGCCGGTTACGAGATCTACAGCGGCGTCAACGTGCCGAGCAAGGCGTTCGGCGAATATGTCGAACATCATTACCAGACGCCGCGCATGGAAGCGGCCGACATCAAGGCCAAGGTCGAGCGCGGCGAGAAAATCGTGATTCTCGACAGTCGGCCCCTGCCGGAATACAAAAAGGTCAGCATCCCCGGCGGCATCGACTGCCCCGGCGCCGAACTCGCGTATCGCGCGCACGATCTGATCGGCACGCCGGACACCCTGGTCGTTGTGAACTGCGCCGGCCGCACGCGCAGCATCATCGGCGCGCAGTCGCTGATCAACGCCGGCATTCCGCATAAAGTCGTGGCGCTCAAGAACGGCACGATGGGCTGGCACCTCGCCGGCTTCCAGGTCGCGAAGGACCAGGACCTGATCGCGCCCGCGCCCACGGCGACCGGCCTGCGCAAAGCGCGCGAGTCCGCCGCGCGCGTCGCCAGGCGTTTCGGCGTGCAATACATCAACGTCGCGAAAGTCGCCGAGTTCGCGCGCGAAATGGACAAGCGCACGCTCTACGTATTCGACGTCAGAAGCCCCGAAGAATTTGCCGAGGGCCATCTGCATTCGACGATTTCGGCGCCCGGCGGCCAGCTCGTGCAAACCACCGACAGCTTCGCGGGCGTGCGCAATTCGCGCATCGTGCTGATCGACGATCACGGCGTGCGCGCGACGATGACCGCGTCGTGGCTGATCCAGATGGGCTGGAAGGACGTGTATGTCGTCAAGGACGCGTTGAGCTCGGGTCCGCTGTTGAAAGGGCCCGCGCCGGTCGAAGTGCTCGGCCTCGCGAAAATCAAAACCGACGTGATCGCGCCTTCCGCGCTCGCACGCGAAGTCGAGAGCGGCAGCGTCACGGTCATCGATCTCGACAGCAAGCCGAAATACGGCGAAGGCCACATTCCGGGCGCGTGGCACGCGATCCGCGCGAACCTCGCCGCCAACCTGCAGAAAATTCCGCAGCCGGCGACTTTCGTATTGACGTCGGCCGACGGCATTGTCGCCCAGCTTGCCGCGCCTGAAGTCGCGCAGCTCACCGGCGCGCCGGTCAAAGTCCTGAGCGGCGGCACCGCTGCATGGAAGCGCGAGAGCCTGCCGCTCGAGCAGGGCCTGACGCATCTCACCGACACCATAGACGACGTGTGGGTGCGCGCGCACGACCGCACCGAGAACCGCGAGCAGGCGATGAAAGACTATCTCACGTGGGAAGTCGACCTCATCACCCAGATCGGCCGCGACGACGACGTCGAGTTCCGGCATTTCCCGGCCTGACGGTGGCAGACCTTACTTGCGATGTGCTGGTGGTCGGCGCGGGCAATGCCGCGCTGTGCGCAGCACTCTCGGCGCGCGCTGCCGGCGCGTCCGTGATGGTGCTCGAGCGCGCGCCCGAAGACGAGCGCGGCGGCAACAGCCGCTTCACCGAAGGCTCGATGCGGTTCGCGTTCAATGGCCGCGAGGACATCCTGAAAGTCGTGCCCGATCTCACGGACGACGAAAAAGCCATTACCGAATTCGGCAGCTATCCCGAAGATCAGTTCTTCGACGACATCGCGCGCGTGACGGACTACCGGTCGGATCCCGATCTCGCCGAGCTGCTCGTCAAGCGCAGCTACGAAACGGTCATGTGGCTGCGCTCGATGGGTATCCGCTACATGCCCAAGTACGGCAAGCAGGCGTACAAGGTCAACGGCCGCTTCACGTTTTCCGGCGGCGTGGTGCTTGAAGTATGGGGCGGCGGGCCCGGTCTCATCGAAGCGCTCTACAAGCTCGCGCGCGACCGCGGCGTGACGATCCATTTCAATGCGCGGGCGCTGGACCTGATCCACGACGACAGCGGCGTGCACGGCGCGCGCGTGCGCATCGACGGCAAGACGGTCGACATCCGCAGCAAAAGTGTCGTGCTCGCGTGCGGCGGCTTCGAAGCCAACTCGGAAATGCGCGCGCGCTACCTCGGTCCCGGCTGGGACCTCGCCAAGGTGCGCGGCTCGCGCTTCAACACGGGCGACGGCATCCGCATGGCGCTCGACGCCAGCGCGATGCCGTACGGCAACTGGTCGGGCTGCCACATCCTGCCGACCGACATCAACACGCCGAACTACGGCGACATCACGCTCGGCGACGCGTTCCAGAAAAACAGCTACCTGTTCGGCATCATGGTCAACTCGGGCGGCCAGCGCTTCTTCGACGAAGGCGCCGACTTCCGCATGTACACCTACGTGAAGTGCGGGCTCGCGGTGATGAAGCAGCCGCAGCAGCTCGCGTGGCAGGTGTTCGACAGCAAAACGCTGCATCTCTTGCGCGACGAATACCGGATGAAGCAGGCGACGCGGTTGCGCGCCGACACGCTCGAAGCGCTTGCGGACAAAATGGAAGGCATCGACCGCGGCCAGTTCCTGGAAACCGTGCGCGAATACAACGCGGCGGTGCAGACGGCGGTGCCGTTCGATCCCAACAGCAAAGACGGCCGCTCGACGCGCGGCCTCGCGATCAACAAATCGAACTGGGCAACGACGCTCGACCAGGCGCCGTTCGAAGCGTTCGCGATCACCGCCGGCATCACGTTCACGTTCGGCGGCATCAAGGTCAACACCGACGCGCAGGTCAAGGACATCGACGACCGGCCGATTCCGGGACTCTATGCCGCCGGCGAACTGGTGGGCGGTCTCTTCTACACCAATTACCCGGGCGGCAGCGGGCTCATGTCGGGCTCGGTGTTCGGCAAAATCGCCGGCGCAGCCGCCGCGCGCGCACGTCAAGACTAAAAAGGAAATCCAATGACAACGAATACAGCGCGGGCCGCCGCGGGCGACGCCCGCTCGATTTCGCAAAGCATCGCCGAGCACGTCGTGGCGTTCGATTATTCGCAACTGCCCGCGAGCGCGGTGCAGGCGGCCAAGACGCTGATACTCGACACGCTCGCCGTCGGCTGGGCCGGGACCACCGCGCCAGGCGCGCCTGAAGCGCATGCGCTGCTGACCGAAGAAGGCGGCCGCGGCGACAGTTCGGTCTGGGGATACGGCGGCAAGCTGCCGGTCGCGTCGGCAGCATTCCTCAACAGCATTTCCGGCGGCGCGCTCGATTACGACGGGGTCAACACCGTGCACGCCGAGATCGTCGCGTTGCCCGCCGCGCTCGCGATGGCCGAGCGCGAACGTTCGAGCGGCAAGGATTTTCTCACCGCGTACGTGATCGGCAGCGATTTGAGCTCGCGCTTCGGCAGCTCGATCACGGGCACGCATAAAGGGTGGTTCACGACTTCGATTTACGGCCCGTTCGCCGCCGCCGCCGCCGCGGCCAAGCTGCTGAAGCTCGATGCGACCGCGACGCGTCACGCGCTCGGCATCGCGCTCTCCCAGGCGGCCGGCACGCAGCAATCGAACATCGAGCAGGCGCTGACCAAGCGGCTGCAGGGCGCGCTGTCGGCGCGCTCGGGCGTGTTCTCGGCACAGCTTGCGCAGCGCGGCATCACCGCGCCGCGCGAAGCAATCGAAGGCAAGTTCGGGCTCTTCGCGCTCTATCAGGAAGGCAATCCGCTCAAGATTCTCGACGGGCTCGGCAGCCGCTTCGAGCACGAGAACACCGCGATCAAGAAATATCCATGCTGCGCGTGCAGCCACGCGTCGCTCGAAGCGGCACTGGGCCTGATCCGCGAGCACGATCTGAAGCCCGCCGACGTGACGGGTATCGAAGTCACGCATTCGACGTTCATGCACCGCCTCGTCGGCGCGCCGTTCAATCCCGGCGACAATCCGCAGGTATCCGCGCAGTTCAGCGTGCAGTACGCAATCGCGTGCGCGCTTCTGCGCCGGCGCATGAGTGTCGCCGATCTCGACGACGCAGCGATACTCGATCCGGCGATCAAGCCCATCACCGAGCGAGTCCGCATCGTCGTCGACGACACTTTGAAGAGCTCGCGCGCGCCGGCTTCCGTGAAAATCATGACACGCCAGCACGGCACGCTCGCGCGCACCACCGAGAAATTCCCGTGGAGCCCGGACGATCCGCCCGCCGCGCCCGCGCTGCAGGAAAAACTCGACGCGTGCTTCGCCGCGGGCGTGGCGCCGCTCGACGCGGCCAAAAAAGCCCGGCTGATCGAACGCGTACGCGATATCGAGAGCGTGCCGGACATGAGCAAGTTTTTTGCCGGCATTCTGTAGCGCCAATGGACGCCAACGTCTCCCGCATCGCCGACTACGCGCACGCGCTCCAGTTTGCCGATTTGCCCGCTGCGGTCGTGCACGACTGCAAGCGGCGCATGATCGACACGCTCGGCTGCGGCCTGGGCGCATACAACGACGAGCCGTCGCAAATCGCGCGCCGCGTCGCCATGCGCGTCAAGGATCCGCAGGGCAGCTACGTGCTCGGCACCGCGCACCGCGCCCTGCCCGAGCTGGCCGCGTTCGCGAACGGCGTCATGTTCCGCTACCTCGACGGCAACGACACGTATCCGGGCGGCGGCGGCCATCCGAGCGACACGCTCGCCGCGGTGTTCGCCATGGCGCACGCGCGCAACGCCGACGGTGCGGCCGCGATTACGGCGGCAGTGCTTGCGTATGAAATTTATCTGGCGCTTTTCCGCGCCAAGGTCATGCGCGAAAGCGGCATGGATCACGCGTTCTACACCGCGGTCGCCACGGCGGTGGCGTCGGCGAAGATCATGAACCTCACGCGCGACCAGATCGCCGAAGCCGTCGCGCTCGCCGTCACGCCCAACCTCGCGCTCGAAGTCACGCGGCGCGGCAAGCTCTCGATGTGGAAAGGCTGCGCGGCGGCCAACGGCACGCGCAACGGCGTGTTCGCGGCGCTGCTTGCGGCGGAGGGCATGACCGGGCCGGACCGCGTGATCGAAGGCGGGCATGGCCTGCGCGAATTGGTCGGCAAGTTCGACCTGCCCGAATTCGCGGGCGGCGACCGTCCGTACGCGATATCGAAATCAAATATCAAATACTTCCTGTCCGAATATCACTCGCAGGCGCCGATTGGGCTCGCCCTCAAGCTGCGCTCGGAACTGAAGGCGGAAGACATCGCCGCCGTCGAAGTATTCACCTACTGGTTCGCGTGGAGCGAAATCGGCAGCGAGCCCGAAAAATGGCGCCCCGCAACGCGCGAGACCGCCGATCACAGCCTGCCGTTCATGCTGGCGGGCGTGCTGCTCGAAGGCCGCTTCAGCGACGAATTTTTTGCGCCCGCCTACCTGACGAACCCCGCGATGCATCAAATGGCCGACCGGGTGAAAGTGACCGAAGACCCTGCCCTGACGGCAAAATTCGACGCATTCATCCCGTCGCGCGTGGAAATCACCACGCGCAGCGGCGAGAAGAAAGTGGCGACCACCGACTATCCGCGCGGTCATCACAAGAACCCGCTGACCGACGATGAAGTGTTTGCGAAATTCACCGGGCTCGCCACGCGCGTGCTGCCGAAGAAACGCGCGCGCCGCGCGATCGGCGAATGGATGGATCTCGAGAACCGTACCGATCTCGGTGCGCTGTTCGCCACGCTGCGCGTGCGGGAGCGCAGCGCATGAATTTCGCGCGTTACATCCTTCCATTGCTGGCGGCCTGCACTGCGCTGCCCGCGCCGGCGCAGGACTATCCCGTCAAGCCGATTCGCCTCGTCGTGCCGTTCGGGCCCGGCGGCACCACCGACATCCTCGCGCGCGTGATCGGCGACCGCTTGAGCGAGCGCTGGGGCCAGCAGGTGCTGATCGACAACCGGCCCGGCGCCGGCGGCAACATCGCGGCGGAAATGACGTCGCGCGCGGCGCCCGACGGCTACACTCTATTTCTGGGCTCGATGGGAACCCAGTCGATGAACATCAGCATCTATTCGAAGCTCGCGTTCGATCCGGTGAAGGACTTTGCGCCGATCAGCCTCGTGTCGAACAGCGCGAACCTGCTGCTCATCCATCCGTCCATTCCCGCGAACTCGGTCAAAGAGCTCATCCAGCTCGCGAAAGCCAAGCCCGAGCGCTTCAGCTATTCGACCTCAGGCAGCGGCAGCTTCAATCACATGTCCGCGGAGCTCTTCAATCTGATGGCGGGCACGAAAATGGTCCACATCCCGTACAAGAGCGGCGGCCAGGCGCTGACCTCGGTCGTGAGCGGCGAAGCGGATCTCGTGTTCCAGACCATGCCCGCCGCGATTCCGTTCGTGGAAGCGCGCCGGCTCAAAGCGCTGGCGGTGTGCACGCTCGAGCGCCATCCGCTGTTTCCGAAGTTGCCGACCGCCAGCGAATCGGGCCTCCCGGGCTTCGACATCAGCACCTGGTACGGCATCCTCGCGCCGGCTGCGACACCGAAAGAGATCGTGGCGAAACTCAACGAAGCGCTCGTCACGATCGTGAAAAATCCCGCGACCAACAAGCGCCTGCTCGATCTCGGCGTCGATCCGGTCACCAATACGCCCGAGCAGTTCGCGGCGCTGGTTCGCTCGGATATAACGAAGTGGGCGAAAGTCGCCAAAGCCGCGTCCATCAAGGTGAATTAGGGACTCCACATGGCAAAGAAGAGCAGCTCAAAAAAAACCGCGCGCGAGCTTGAAAACAAAGTTGCGTGGGTGATCGGCGCGCGCGGCTCGCTCGGCAGCGCGATTGCGCGCGAGCTGGCGCTGGCCGGCGCGCGCGTCGTGATGTCGTCGCGCTCGGCGCGCGATCTGAAGAACACCGCGCAGGACATAGGGCGGGTCGCGCCTGAAAGCGTCAGCGTCGCGAGCGTGGATCTGGCGTCGCGCGCCTCGGTCGATCGCGTCGCCAAAGGGATTGCGCGCGAGCACGGGCGCATCGACATCCTGGTCAATTGCACGGCGGCGCCGATCTTCGGCGATTTTCTGGAGCTTACCGACGACCAATGGGACACCGTGCTGCAAACCAAGCTCTACGGCTACATGCGGTCCATGCGCGCCGTCATCCCGTACATGCTCGAGCAGGGCGCGGGCAGCATCGTCAACGTCAGCGGACGCGGCGGCCGCCAGCCGACCCCCGCGCATCTGCCGGGGTCGTGCGCGAACATCGCGGTCAATACGCTGACCAAAGGGCTCGCCGATATTTACGGCCCGCGCAATATCCGCATCAACGCCGTCGCCCCCGGCCCGATCGACACGGCGCGCCATCACGCCATTGCGCAAAAGAATTCAGATCTCAAGAAGGCCGACGCCAAGCGCAATCCGCCGCTGGGACGGCTCGGCCGCCCGCAGGAAGTCGCGCAGGCAGTGTTATTTCTGGCGTCGGATCGCGCAAGCTTTACCACCGGTGTCGCGCTGCAGGTCGACGGCGGCGGCACCGCCACTATTTAACCGGACTGACATTCAAATCATGCGCAGTAAATCCATCGCATTGAAATTCACCGCTGCAACCGCGGCCGCAATCGCGGGCTGGGCCTCGACTCCCGCGTGCGCGCAGCAATTCCCCGCCAAAACGATCCGCATCGTCGTCGGCTACACCGCCGGCGGCACGGCCGATCTCGTGTCGCGCCTCGTTGCGCGCAGCATGAGCGAAAAAGTCGGCCAGCAGGTGTTCGTCGACAACCGGCCGAGCGCGGGCGGCCTGCTCGCGAACGAGCTCGTCGCGAATGCCGCGCCCGACGGCTACACGCTGCTGCTCGCGAATTCGTCGTTCGCTTATTTGCCGTCGCTGTACACGAAATTGAATTTCGACACGCGCAAGGATTTCGTGCCGGTCGCGCTCGTCGCCACGACGCAAAACCTGCTCGTCGTGCATCCGGCGGTGCCGGTGAAAAACGTCAAAGACCTGATCGCGCTCGCCAAGAAGAAGCGCGGCGGCCTCAACTATGCATCGGCGGGCATCGGCGGCTCGACGCATCTCGCCACCGCGCTGTTCATGAGCATGACCAATACCGACATCACCCAGATTCCGTATAAAGGCAATTCGCAGTCGATCACCGACCTGATTTCGGGCGAAGTCGACATCACGATCGCGCCGATTCCCGTGCTGCTGCCGCCCGTCAATGCGAAGAAGCTGCGCGCGATAGCGACCACCGGTGAAAAGCGCTCGCCGATCATGCCCGACGTGCCGACCATCGCCGAATCGGGCGTGCCCGGCTATGCCGCCGGTTCCTGGTACGGCTATGTCGCGCCGGCCAAGACGCCGCCCGCGGTACTCAAGAAGCTGTCCGACGACATCGTGCAGATTTCCAGCACCAGCGCATTTTCCGATCAGTTGACCAACAACGTCGGCGCCGAGCCGGACACCATGCCCTCGGATAAATTCGGCCAGTTCCTGGCGGCCGAAACCGACAAGTGGGCCAAAGTCATCAAAGCGACCGGCATCACGGTCAAATGAAATTCCATCCCCACGCTATCCCTCCCCTTGAAGGGGAGGGAATTTATATAAGGGCCGCACATGATCATCGACATGGACACCCACATACTGCCGCGCGACATCTACGACTACATGGAAGGCCCGACCGCCGACCAGCGCCCGCAGTTCGAATACGACAAGGACGGGCTGCTCGTCAAATGGAGCTTCCCGGGCAACTTCCAGGTCAAGGGCACGACGCCGCTGCCGCCGCCGGGCGCGGGCGGGAAGCATCTCGGTCTCTCTAACATGGACGTGCGCCTCGAGGAATTCCGCAAGCTCGGCATCGACAAGCAGATTTTGCTGAGCCAGTTCTCGGCGATCTACTTCAATTACACGCTCGACCCGGAACTCGCGTTGCAGATGGCGCACTCGCACAACATCGCGATTCATGAACCTGCTCAAGAAATATCCGAACGAGCTGATCGGCGCGGCGCTCGTCGCGCTGCAGGACGTGCCCACCGCGATTGCCGAAATGGAATGGGCAAAGAAGAACGGCTTCCAGGCCATCGCGATGGACAAGGTTTTCCCGGTGCGCGAGCACCAGTTTTCCGAAACGCTCGGCAGCCATCGCGAGCTGTGGCCGTTCTTCAAGCGCGCCGAGGAACTGGGCATGCCGATCGTGCTCCACAACGTGCAGCACGGCCATCGCATCAGCAACATGATGATCTTCCAGCGCGACGGGCTCGATACGCTGTGCCCGGCCGAAGGCCAGATGAGTCTGGCCTCGCTGTGCACGAGCGGGCTCTTCGACGATTTCCCGAATCTCAAAATGGTGTTTACCGAAGCGGGCAGCGCTTTCATCAAGCCGTTGCTCGAAAAGCTCGACGCCGCGTTCGTGAAACCGCCGCTCAATTACGAAGACGAAGACGCAACTGCGCGCTTTCACCGCCGCGTGGTGCCCGTCAGCGAGCGCCTTTCAGCCGGCAAGCGCTTGACCCCGCTCGCCGAATACGAAGTGAAAAACAAGCAGCCCGCCAGTGAATATTTCAAGAAGAATCTGTTCTTCACGATCGAAACCGAAGAGCCCGAGCTGCCCGATTCAGTCGAGCTGCTCGGCGCGTCGCAGTTCCTGTTCGCGACCGACTATCCGCACGACGATCCGGGCGGCCGCATGAAGTACAAAGACGTCGAGCTGCTGCGCGACAATCCGCGCATCACCGAGGACGCCAAGGAAATCATCCGCTACAAGAGTGCGGCGGCGATGCTGCCGGCCGTCGCTTAACCCGTTTACCTGAAGGACTATCACCGTGAACAAACCGCGCAACATGTTCGACAAGATCTGGGACCGCCACGTCGTCGCCCAACGCGACGACGGCGAAGCGCTGATCTACGTGGACCGCAATTTCGTGCACGAAGGGCCGTTTTACGCGTTCGACAAATTGCGCCTCGCCAAGCGCGCGATGCGGCGGCCGTTGAAGCAGATCGCGATTTCGGACCACTACCTGCCGACGCTGAATCGCGCGGGCGGCCTCGCCGGCATCAAGGACCCCGAGATCCGCAACATGGTCGAGCAGCTCCAGCGCAACGCGCGCGATTTCAAGCTGCCGTTCATCGGCATGGAAGACACCGAGCGCCAGGGCATCATGCACGTCGTCGGCCCTGACCTGGGCCTGGTGCAGCCGGGCATGGTGATCACGGCGGCCGATTCGCACACGACGACCAACGGCGCGTTCGGCGCGTTTTCGTTCGGCATCGGCGCCTCCGAGATCAAGCACGTGATGGCGACGCAGGCATTGTGGTATCGCAAGCCGAAAACGCTGCGCGTGACGATCGACGGCAAGCTCGGCGCGGGCATTACCGCCAAGGACGTGATCCTCGCCATCATCGCGAAAATCGGCATCAGCGGCGGCAACGGCCACGTCATCGAATACGCGGGCGCGGTGATGCGCGCGATGACGATGGAACAGCGCATGACGGTGTGCAATATGTCGATCGAAGCCGCCGCGCGCGCGGGCCTGGTCGCGCCCGACGACACGACTTACAAATTCCTGGAAGGCCGCGAGTTCTGCGCCGCGCGGCGCGCAGTGGGACCAGGCCCTCAAAATCTGGCAGAGCCTGCCGAGCGATGCGGATGCGAAATTCGACAAGGAAGTCGCGCTCAACGGCTCAGACATCGCGCCGATGGTCACGTGGGGCACGGTGCCCGACGACGCGCTGCCGATCACCGGCAGAGTGCCCGATCCCGCGCAGGCGGCGAGCAAGGAGGAGCGCGTGCACCTCGAGCGCGCGCTGCAGTACATGGGACTGACCGCCGGCATGCCGATCAGTGAAATCAAGGTCGATCGCGTCTTTATCGGCTCCTGCACCAACGCCCGTTTCGAAGACCTGGTCGCGGCGGCGCACGTGGCAAAGGGACGCAAGGTCGTGGTGCCGTCGATGATTTCGCCGGGCTCGACCGAAGTGAAGCGTCGCGCCGAAGCGGCGGGCCTCGACAAGATATTCACCGCCGCCGGCTTCGAGTGGCGCGACTCCGCCTGCTCCATGTGCGTCGGCTCGAACGGCGACTTTCCCGCACCGGGCGAGAGCTGCGCGTCGACCTCACCGCGCAATTTCGAAAACCGCCAGGGCCGCGGCGTGCGCACCCACCTCGTGAGTCCCGCGATGGCGGTGGCCGCCGCGGTAACCGGCAAGCTCACCGACGTTCGCACGTTGAAATAAGCCAAGGAAAAATCATGGAACCCTTCACCCGCCTGACCGCCGTCGCCGTCCCGTTCGACACGCCGGACATCGACACCGACATGCTGATCCCGCAGCGCTTCCTGCGTAAGCCGCTGACCGTCGGCTATCGCAATTTCCTGTTCTTCAACGACCGCTTCGACGCGGCCGGCAAGGAAAAGCCCGATTTCATTCTGCATCGCGAGCCGTACAAGAAAGCGCGCATATTCGTGACGGGCCCCAATTTCGGCTGCGGCTCGACGCGCGAAGGCGCCGTCTACGCAGTCACCGACTTCGGCGTGCGCGCGGTGATCGCGCCGAGCTTCGGCGCGTTCTACGCGAGCAACAGCTATCAGAACGGGCTTTTGCCCGTCGTGCTGCCCGACGCCGACGTACGCAAGCTGCGCGAGCAGCTGCACGCGAAGCCCGGCGCCGAAATCACGATCGACCTACCCTCGCAGACGGTCACGGGTCCCGACGGCGCGCAATACAAGTTCGACATCGAGCCGTCGCGCAAGGAGCGCATGCTCGAAGGTCTCGACGACATCAGCATCACCGAGCGCTACGAGGATGCGATGAAAGCGTTCGAGAAGAAGCTCGACGCGGAAATGCCGTGGATGGCCGCCAAAGAACTGGAAGTGTTAGTCCAAAAATGACGCAACCGCTGACGGCAGCGTACGGGGCCTTCATTTCGCAGCTCAAGTACAAAGCGCTGCCGCCGGCGGTCATCGGCATCATCAAGCAGGGATTCACGGATTGCATCGGCGTGATGCTCGCCGGCTCGCGCGAGCCGGTCGCCGTTGCGGTCGAACGTGTGCTGCGCGCGGATCAACCGACCGGGCCGGCCAATCTATATTTCAGCCCAAAGCGCACCTCGGCGCCTGCGGCCGCGTGGATCAACGGCACCGCGTCACACGCGCTCGACTACGACGACGTCGCATTGAAGGGCTGCCATCCGAGCGCGGTGCTCGTGCCCGCGATACTGGCGGAAGCGCAGGCGCTCAACCGTTCGGGCCGCGATATGCTCGTCGCCTACGCCGCGGGCTATGAAGTATGGGCCGACTTGATTGCGCGCGAACGCGGCAACTATCAACGCAAAGGCTGGCACCCGACCGGGATATTCGGCGCAATCGGCGCGGCCGCGGCCTGCGCATCCTTGCATCGACTCAATCCCGCCAAAGCAGCACATGCGCTGGGCGCCGCTGTCTCTGAAGCGAGCGGTGTCATGTCCAACCTGGGCTCCATGGTCAAGCCGACGCATCCTGGCAAAGCCGCCGCGTCCGGAATTTACGCTGCACGATTTGCAGCCGCCGGCGTCGCGGCGACCGCAGATGCGCTCGAGCACACGCAGGGATTTCTCGCCGCGCTGTCGCCCGCCGGCGATTTCGATGTCGATACGCCGCCGCGCCTGCCGCCGCAGCAGTGGCAGCTGCAAAAGCAGGGCCTGAGCATCAAGCAGTATCCGGTGTGCTACCGCGCGCATCGCGCGATCGACGCCATGCTGGGCCTGCTGCGCGAGAAGGCGGTCGCGGCCAAAGACGTGGCCGAAATCCGCGTCTCGTTCAGCAATTCGCACCTGGTGATCCTGAAGAATCACTCGCCCGAGACCGCGATCGCCGCCAAGTTTTCGATCGAGTTTGCACTCGCCTGTGCGCTGCTCAACCAGCGCGTCGGCCTGCGCGACCTCACGGATAAATTCGTGCGCAGCGCCGCGGTTCGCGACCTGATGAAGCGCGTCGCGATCGACATCAATCCCGTCGAGGAAGCCGGCACCTCGGGTTACGCGCCCTACGACTCCGTGCAGTTAAAGCTCGCCGACGGGACAGTGCTCGACAGCGCGCAGGTGCGGCACGCGAAAGGCGACCCGCAGGCGCCGCTGTCGGCCGACGAACTGTGGGTCAAGTTCGACGATTGCGTCGCGTGGTCGAAGCTGAAGCTCGACTCGAAAAAGCTCTTCGCGCAACTGCAGCAGCTCGAACAACTCAAAGCCGCCGGCGCCCTGTTTGCCCGCCGCGCAAAATAAATTCACCACAGTCAACGTAATAAGGAGCAAATCATGGCCAAGCTGCGCCACATCACGCTGTCGGTCGACGACATGGAAAAAACCGCCGCATTCTACGAGCAGGCGTTCGAAATGAAGCGCGTGCGCCAATCGGGCGTCGCGATCATGATGTCCGACGGCGTCGTCAGCCTCGCGATCATCGACGCCAACAAAAACGCGAACTCCGGCGCGCGCAAGGGGCTCCATCACATGGGCTTCCTCGTCGACGACATCAACGAGGCCGCAGCCAAAGTCGAAAAAAGCGGCGGCACCTACGCCGGCCAGATCAAGAACATCGGCGAAGGCCCGCGCACGGAGCGCAAATACACCGATCCCGATGGCACGCCATTCGACGTCGCCACGCCGGAGCATGCACGCAAGGTTTGGTGCATCCCCGCATAGAGCTCGCAACCTGCATTCGACGCACGCCCGTAACCGGCGGGCTGCAGTACGCATAATCAGAGAGCAATGACCTGAATTTGCGGGGCTGCCCGCGAATTGCCACAATTCGGCCGCGCCGGCGCCAGAATTCGCGCCTGTTCATACCATAACGGCCGCATAGCCTTGAGCTTCCTTCTTACAGCTCGAGGTTCTCATGCGCGTTCTTCTGCTCAATCCGCCGCATATCGCAATCGGCAGCCGCATTCCGCTGGAGCAACTGCCGCCGCTGGGCCTGCTCTCGATCGGCGGGCCGCTGATCGACGCCGGCCACGACGTCGAATTGCTCGACGCGGAAGTCGGCCCGCTGACTCACGACGACGTGATCAAGCGCGTCGTCGCCCACCGGCCCCAGGTGCTGATGATCGGGCACTCGGGGTCGACGTCGGCGCACACGATCGTCGCGGAGCTGACGCGGCGCATCCGTGAAAAATTGCGCAACGTCATCATTGTCTACGGCGGCGTATTTCCGACCTATCACTTTCGGGAAGTGATGCAAGCGGAGCCGCAGATCGATGTGATCGTGCGCGGCGAAGGCGAAGCGACGGCTCTGCGCCTGCTTGACGCACTGGAAAACGACGAGGACCTGAAGGCCGTCGACGGCATCGCGTTCCGGCGCGCCGACGGCATAGTGGTGGAAAATAATCCGGCCGAGATGATCCGCGATCTCGACGCCTTTCGCGTCGGCTGGGAGCTGATCGATCCGTCGCGCTACGGGTATTACGGCGGCAAGCGTGCGGTCGTGATGCAGTTTTCGCGGGGTTGCCCGCATCATTGCAATTACTGCGGCCAGCGCGGGTTCTGGGCGCGCTGGCGGCATCGCGATCCGCAAAAATTTGCCGCAGAGATCGCGTGGCTGCACCGCGTTCACGGCGTGGAACTCATCAATCTCGCAGACGAGAACCCGACCGTCAACAAGGCGGCCTGGCGCGCTTTCTGCGAGGCCATGATTGCCGAGAACGTGCCGGTCAGCATCATCGGCTCGACGCGCACCGGCGACATCGTGCGCGACGCCGACATCCTGCATCTTTACCGGCAGGCGGGCATCGAACGCTTCCTGCTCGGCATCGAAAACACCGACGAAGCGACCCTCGCGAAAATCAAGAAGGGCTGCGACACCACGACCGACCGCGAAGCAATCCGGCTCCTGCGCCGCCACGGCATTATCTCGCTGGCAACGTGGGTCGCCGATTTCGAGGAAGTCACGGATCGGGATTTCGTGCGCGTTTTGCGGCAGCTGATTTCATACGACGCCGACCAGATCACGACGATGTTCGTGACGCCGCACCGCTGGACCGCTTTTTACCGGCAGGCGCAGAGCCGCCGTGTCATCCAGCTCGATCAGCGCCTGTGGGATTACAAGCACCAGGTGCTGGAGTCGCGCCGCATGCCGCCCTGGCGCGTGTACCTATGGGTCAAGCTCGTCGAATTGATCGTGCAGACGCGGCCGCGCGCGCTCTGGCGCACTTTCTTCAATCCGGATCGCGCCATGAGCCACGGCATGCGCTGGTACACGCGCATGGGCCGGCGCGTGTGGTTTCATGAAATGAGAAATTTCCTGTTCAACGATCGCCGCGTCACCAACGGGCCTACGCTGCGCCAGTTCTGGGGCGCCCCGCAGGACCGCCACGAAGTGCCGGTGCGCATAGTGCGCGCGCGAGATCAGCGCAGTAAGTCTGCGCAGAGCTGGCTATCGCGCGTCAAGCACGATCTCACTTCGTCGTCTTGACGATTCGGCAACGGTTGATCGAACGGCGAAAATCCGGGGGGCGACGCCGTTGCTCTGATGCGATAGTCCTCAGGCCTTCGCGTACCAGGATTTCACGCCGGGATGATCGCGCACCGCGTCGTGCACGCGCATGAGTTTCGGATAGCCGGCAAAGATCGTTGCAGGTATGTGATCGACCTTGCCGCCGACGAACCAGCGCACGGCCATATGCAGCTTAAGGTCCACCACGTTGATCTTCTCGCCGCCAAAAAAAGGCGCGCCGGTGATGTTCTTTTCCGCCGCCTGCGCCCACGCCGGCATATACCCCGCCACTAACGCCTCGCGTGCGGCTTTTTTCCCGTCATCGGCCATGCGCAGGGTCGGGCCTACGTTTGCGCGCAGATCTTCTACGTGCTGCATCATTGCCTCATGGCGCGCCGCCTCGAACTCGTCGGCAGGGTGCAACCCGTGAGCTCGCCCTATTAGCACAAGTATGGCATTGGTCTGTGCGAGCGCTGGCCGCCCGGGCAATTCATAGATGGGCATCGCGCCGTACGGCGTTTGCGGCTTCAGCGCGGGCCATGCCTCGAATTTGATGCGCACGTCTTCGAAGTCGACTCCCGCGAGATGCAGCGCGAGCCGGCATTCCTCGCCGCGGCTTACGGGAGCGTCGAAATAAATCAGCCTTGGTTTTGCCATGCTATGCGATCGCGCCCGCCTTCCTCAACGCCGCAATCTCATCCGCGCCATAGCCGGTCGCCTTCAGCACTGAATCCGTGTGCTCGCCCATGCGCGCGGGCGCGCGGTCGAGCGCAGGGCCGTCGTGCGCAAACTTGAAGGCCGCGACCGGCACCGTCACCGGCTTGCCGACGCCGGGCACGTTGTCGTGCCGGTGCAGCAGGCCGCGGTGCTTCAGTTGCGGATCGGCGAGCGTCTCGCGCAATTCGCGCACGCGCATGGCCGGAATATGGCGGTCTTCGAAATAATTCTCCCACTCGTCGGCGGTTTTCTCTTTCATCTTCTTCGCGACCGTCGCGAATTTTTCGTCGTAGCGCCCGTAACGCTCGTCGAGGCTGGTGCGCTCGGCTTCGGACGCTTCGCCGATCGCGGTGTAGAAGCGGCGGTGCTGGCGCGGATTGGACGCCGCGAGCTGGATCAGGCCGTCCTTGCTCTCGAACATCGACGTTTCCGCGAACCGCATCTTGTTGCCGCTGCGCTTGGGATTGTGTCCCGAGTGCAGGTGGTCCGTGATGTGCGTGGCCTGCATCATCAGCGCGACGTCCATCATCGCCATGTCGATGTACTGGCCTTTGCCGGTGCGCAGCGTCTGATACAGCGCCGAAGCAATCGCAAACGCGCCGGTGGTGCCCGTCGCATAGTCGATCACCGGCGCGCCGGTCTTGATCGGCCCGCTCTCCGACGTGCCGGTGGACGCGGTAAACCCCGAAGTCGCCTGGATCGCCATGTCGTATGCGGTCTGCTTGCCGCGCGGGCCGTCCTGGCCGAACGCGGTCATCGACGCATAAACGAGCTTCGGTTTGAGCTTCGACAGTTCGTCGTAGCCCAGGCCAAGCGCCTTGAACGCGCCGGGCCGGTAGTTTTCGACCAGCACGTCGGCCCAATCGCGGACGAGGCGCTTCAATGCTTCGCGCCCGCCCTCGGTTTTGAGGTTGAGCGCGATCGAGCGCTTGTTCGAGCCCTGCGTGAGAAAGCCGGTGCCCATGCGCGTCTTGTTGAGCGCCATGTCGGCGCCCGATTCGCGGCTCTGGTCCGGCTCGTTGGGATCTTCCACCTTGATCACATCGGCGCCGAGCACGGCCAGTTGATAAGCCGCGAACGGTCCGGCGAGCACGTGCGTGCAGTCGAGTATCTTGACGCCTTCGAAAGGTCGCATTGAATTGGTCTTCCGTATATCGAATGTTGGAGAACTGCTGATCAAACGTCATGCCCGCGCGAGCGGGCATCCAGATGGAGTTTCGTTTCCTCGGGTTCCCGCTTCCGCGGGAACGACGAGGTTTATATCTGCACTAACTAATCAACCGACGTGCTTCGCCAGAAACTCGAGCGTGCGCTCGCGCGCCGTTTTCGATGCGCCCGCATTGTACGAACCGCGCTGGTCGCAGTTGAAGCCGTGGCCCGCCGCATAGAAGTGATGGATCTGGTCTTTATGCGCGGCTGCGACTTCCTTCGCCTTGTCGAGCGGTATCGAATGGTCGGTCTCGCCCCACTGGAACATCACCGGGCATTTCGGCTTTTCGTTGATCAATCCCGGAATGCCGCCGCCGTAGTAGGGTATCGAGCACGCGAGTCCGTTCAGGTTGCACGCGGATTTCCACGCGACCGTGCCGCCCCAGCAGTAGCCGACGATGCCGATCTTGCCCGCGGATTCGACGTTTTTCATCGCTGCCTGGACGTCCTTCAACGCGTCGTCGAGCTTCATTTTCTGCATGATGCCGCGCCCGACTTCGATGTCCGCGGGCGTGTAGCCGATGTCGAGGCCGGGCTGCACGCGGTCGAACATCGCCGGCGCGATCGCGAGATAGCCGTCGGCCGCGTATTCGTCGGTCACTTTCTTGATATGGCTGTTGACGCCGAAGATTTCCATCACGACGACCAGCGCGCCCTTGGGCTTGCCTTTAGGCTCGGCGCGGTACGCGGAGAATTTGTGGCCGTCGGCGGCCGTCAGTTGGATCATGGTGCCCATCGTGGTCCCCTCTCGAAATTGATAACAGCGGAATGAATAGCGGCGAAAATTATACATTGCGCCGGAATTTTTCATCACCGGCGAATTGGCTTACCTGCACCCGTATAATACCCTCTCGCTAGCGAGTGCGATGCCGGCGGTCTGGAGGACCAATGCAAAATAAAATATTTTACGGCACGATCATCGGCATCGCCGGTAGCGTGCTGTGCGCGGCAGCCTGTGCGCAGCCCTACCCGGCCCGCCCGATTCGCTTGATCGTCCCTTATGCGCCGGGCGGCGGCGTAGATATCGTCGCGCGCGCACTCGGACAGGAACTGACGAAGCGCATGGGACAGCAGGTCATCGTCGACAACCGGACCGGCGCCGGCGGCAACATCGGCTCGGACGTGGTGGCGAAGGCGACACCCGATGGCTATACCCTGCTCATCGCATCGCCCGCCAATGCCATCAATCCCAGCCTTTATTCCAAAATGCCGTTTAATCCCGCGCGCGATCTCGTGCCGGTCGCGCTGATTGCCACGACGCCCGCGGTGCTGCTCGCGAGTCCCGCGCTGCCGGTGAAGACCGTCAAAGAGTTCGTCGCGCTCGCCAAGGCGAAACCCGGCACGCTCAACTTCGGTTCGGGCGGCAGCGGCACCACCGAGCATCTCGCCGGCGAAATGCTCAACGTGCAAGCCGGCCTCAACCTGCAGCACATCCCGTATAAAGGCGGCGCCGCAGTGCTGCCCGATCTCATCAGCGGACAGGTTGCGATCTTCTTCGTCAATCAACCGTTCGCGCTGCCTTACATCAAGGCGGGAACCGTCAAGGCGCTGGGCGTCGCAAGCAACGAGCGGTCGGCGGCACTCCCCGACGTGCCGACGCTGGCCGAAGCCGGCTTCGCGGATTTCCGCGTGTCGGTCTGGTACGGGATCATGGCGCCGGCGGGAACGCCGAAAGCCATCGTCGCGCAATTGAACCGCGAAATCGTCGCCGCGCTTGGCTCGCCCGAAATGCGCGAGCGCCTGCTGGCGATGAGCCTCAAGCCGCTGCCCGGCACGCCCGAACAGTTCGCTGCGTTCTTCGCCGAGGAAATGACACGCTGGGCGCGCGTCGTCAAAGCGTCCGGCGCCAAAGCCGACTAGTCGCGCGAATCCGCGCCGCATCGCATGGACAGCACCCCGCCTTATCCTTCGTTGCTTTCCCCGTTGACGCTCGCCGGTCAGCGGTTGAAGAACCGCGTCGTGCACGCGTCGATGACGACGCGCTTCGGCATAGACCGGCACGTCACAGACAAGCTGATCCAGTATCACGCGAATCGCGCGCGCGGCGGCGCGGCGATCCTCATCACCGAGCCGCTCTCCATGGCGCGCCACCAGAACATCGATTACAAGGTGCGCGCGTGGAACGACGATGACCTCGACGGATTGAAGCGCTGGGCCGCCGCCGTTCGCGAGCACGATTCGCACCTGCTCGGCCAAATCCAGGATTCGGGCCGCGGCCGTCATGCGGCGGGACGCAATCCCGATGCAATCGGCGCCTCGCCGTTGCCCGACGATATCAGCTGGACGATGCCGCACGTGCTGTCGATCGGCGAGATCGAGCAAATGATCGCGGACTTTGCTTCGTCGTCGGCGCGGATCCAGCGCTGCGGATTCAGCGGCGTGGAAATTTCCGCGGGCCACGGCCACTTGTTCCATCAGTTCATGTCGCCGCGCTCGAACTCGCGCACCGACCAGTACGGCGGCGACTGGACGAACCGCACGCGCTTCGTGACTGACATGATCGCGGCGATACGCGCCGCCTGCGGCGCCCAATTCATCATCGGCATCAAGCTGCCCGGAGACGACGGTGCGCCGGGCAGCATCGGCCCGCGCGAAGCCGCGATCGTCGCGCAGCACATCACCGCGGCGCGCAACGTCGACTACGTGTGCTTCGCGCACGGGGCGCACGCGCGCTCGCTGGAATTGCACGTGCCCGACGGCAACGGCCCGCGCGCGCCGTATGTGCCGCTGATGCGCGAGCTGCGTGCCGCGGTCAACGGCGTGCCGGTGGTCGCGCTCGGACGCATCACCGATCCGGCCGAGGCCGATGCGATTGTCGCGCGCGGCGATGCAGAGCTCATTGCGATGGGCCGCACGCTCGTCGCCGATCCCGCATGGGCCGCGAAGGCCGCGCAAAACCGCGCGCACGACATCCGCTATTGCGTTTCGTGCAACGCATGCTGGGACACCACGTCGACGAATCACATGCCGATCAGGTGCGACAACAATCCGCGCGTCGGCCTGAAGGATGAAGTCGACTGGTGGCCGGCGCCCGCGAAGGTGCGCAAACGCGTCGTCGTCGTGGGGACGGGCGTCGCCGGCATGGAGGCCGCGTGGATTGCCGCCGCGCGCGGCCATGCGGTGACCGTGTTCGGGTGCTCAGGCGAAATCGGCGGCAAGACGCGCCTGCGCGCGCTCTTGCCCGGCGGCGAAGCGTTGAGCAGCGTTTACGACTACCAGCACGCCGCGGCTCAGCGATCGGGCGCGCGATTTGAACTGGGCGTCACGGCAACCGCCGCGGACATTATCGCGTTGAAACCCGACGCGGTCGTGCTGGCTTGCGGCGCCCAAATGACGCGGCCGCTATGGCTGCCGCCAGACTTGAGCGAGACGGGGATCGTCCCCGACTTGCGCGATGCGATGGCCGGGATGCTCGACATCACCGCGCGCCAGTCCGGCACGGCGGTCGTCTTCGACATGGACCATACCGACGGCACCTACGCCGCGGCGGAATTCCTGCGCGCGCGTTTCGACCGCGTCGTGCTGATCACGCCGCGCGACGGCATCGCGCAGGACGTCGCGATGGTGACGCGCCAGGGAATTTTGCGGCGCCTGCACGAGCAGCGCATCGAGATGGTGCTGCACGCGGAGCCCTGCGCGCTCGAAGGCCTCGAAGACGGCAAACTTTCGTACGCAAATATTTACACGGGCGACCGCACCGAAATCAGCGATGTCGCGTTTTTCGCGTACTCGACGCCGCGTGCGCCGCGTGTGGAACTCGTCGAGCCCCTGCGCGCCGCGGGTCTCGCCTTGCACGTGGTCGGCGACTGCCGCGTGGCGCGCGGCGTAATGGCGGCGACGGCCGAAGGGCATGCGGCGGGAAATGCGCTTTAAAAGTGGAACCCGAAAGGAGTTCGTCACTCCCGCGCAGGCGGGAGTCCAGACAAAGCCATGCAACGAACTCAAATCGGCTGGATTCCCGCCTGCGCGGGAATGACGGCGCGCCAACAGGAGGGGTCATCCATGCACGGTATTTCCGTCAAACTACAAATTGTCGCGGGAGCGATGCTTGTGCTATCCGCTTTGCAGGCGTACGGGCAAAGTTTTCCGTCCAAACCCATCCGCATCGTCGTGCCGCTTGCGGCCGGCGGTCCCGGCGACGTGCTGGCGCGCTCGGTCGCGCAGAAGCTCACCGAAAACGTGGGCCAGCAAGTGGTCGTCGACAACCGGCCCGGCGCGAACACGAACATCGGCAACGAAGCAGTCGCCAAGAGCGCGCCTGACGGTTATACGCTGCTCGCGACGGCGAGCACGCTGACGATCAATCCGGCGCTGTATGCGAATCTCACGTACGACGCGGTGAAAAGTTTTGCGCCGGTCACCTTGATCGCGTGGACACCGCTCGTGCTTGTCGTGCATCCGTCGCTGCCCGTCAAATCGGTGCCCGAGCTCGCCGCTCTCGCGAAAGCAAAACCGGGGCAAATCTATTACGGCTCCGCCGGCAGCGGCAGCGTGTTGCATCTCGCGGGGGAAATGTTCAACACGATGGCGCGCGTGAAGCTCGTGCACGTGCCGTACAAAGGCGTGACCAATGCGTTCAGCGATTTGCTCGGCGGCCAGATTTCGCTGATGTTTCCCGGCGCGCCGATTGCGCTGCCGCAGGCGCGCGCCGGCAAATTGCGCGCGCTTGCCACCACCGGCGAAAAACGCGCGCCCGCCGCGCCGGAATTGCCGACCGTCGCTGAAATGGGCTTTCCGGGCTACGAAGTCTCGGTGTGGTACGGCATGCTCGCCCCCGCCGGCACGCCGCAGGCGACGATCGGCCGGCTGCACACGGAAATTGTCAAGGTCGTGCAACTGCCCGAGATCGCCGAACGCTGGGCGGCGCTCGGCGCGGTGCCGCTCACCAACACGCCCGAACAATTCGCGGCGTTCCTCAAGAACGATTTGTCGAAATGGGCGAAAGTCGTGCGCGATTCCGGCGCCAAGGTGGATTAGCGACATGACTTCGATTGCGAAAACAATTCTTGTGGCGCTGCTGTGCGCCGCCGCGGCAGCGCACGCGCAGCCCGCGTGGAAGCCGGAGAAATCCGTCGAGATCATCATCGGCACGTCGCCCGGCGGCCCGCAGGACCGCCTGGGCCGCACGCTGCAAAAAGTGCTGCAGGAATCGCGCCTGGTCGAGGTGCCCGTGTCCGTCGAAAACAAGCCGGGCGGCGGCGGCGCGGTGGCGCTCGCGGCCCTCGCCCAGCGCACCGGCGGCAGCACCCTCATGATCAACGCGCCGACGATGCTCAACAACCAGATCACCGGCAAGAGCCCGCTGCCCTATACGGACTTCACCGCGCTGGCTATCCTCGGCATCGAATACGAATGCGTCGCCGTGCGGGCCGACTCCCCGCTTAAATCCGCTAAAGAGCTCGTCGACCGTCTGAAGAAAGACCCGTCCGCGTTGAGCGTGTCGATCGGCACTTCGCTCGGCAATGCGGGGCACCTTGCTTACGCGCTTGCGATGAAGGCCGCCGGCGTCGACATCAAGAAACTTAAAACCGTCGCGTTCAATTCAGCGGGTGACGGCATCACCGCGCTGCTTGGCGGCCATATCGATCTCGCCTCGACGCCGCCATCGGCCGTGCTGCAGCACGTGCAGGCGGGCAAGCTGCGCGTGCTGGTGCTCACCGCGCCGACCCGCTCGCACGGCGAACTCGCGAACGTGCCGACCTGGAAAGAGCTCGGCATCAACAGCACGCACGAAGTCTGGCGCGGATTGATCGGCACGCGCGGCATGACGCGCGCGCAGATCGCCTATTGGGACGACGTGCTCGGCAAGCTCGTTAAAACGGACGCGTGGAGAAAAGAACTCGAGCAAACCCAGATCGAAAACGTATACCGCAACAGTACCGAGACCGCGAAATACCTGAAAGCGGAATTTGATGAATCGCGCGTCATTTTGACCGATCTCGGACTTGCAAAACAATAAAAGCTATTCGGAGCCGCAGATAAACGCAGACGAACGCGGATAGTTCAAAAACGAAGAGACTTAAGATGTATCTGCGTTTATCCGCGTTTATCTGCGGCTGATGGTTTTTTAACAGAGGTTTAAAGTAAACATGTCCACTGCTCCCGCCTGCATAGGCCCGCATCCGAACCCGCGCAAGCCGCGCCATCAGCTTCCCGCCGGCAGCACCGATTGCCATTGCCACGTGTTCGAAGATCCGAAAAAGTATCCGCTCTCGGAAAACCGCAGCTATACGCCGCCCTACCTGCCGCTCGAGCGCTACCTCGCAATGTGCAAAACGGTGGGGCTCACGCGCACGGTGCAGGTCAACGCGAGCGTGTACGGCTTCGACAATTCGCTGTCGCTCGACATCATCGCGCAGCTCGGTCAGGACCGTGCTCGCGGCGTGGCCGGCGTGCGCCCCGACGTCACCGCGCAGGAACTCGCGCGGCTCAACGAAGGCGGCTTCCGCGGCGCTCGCCTGTCCACGCATGTAAAGGGTTACGGCGGCACCGACGTCCTGGATACTATCGCCGCGAAAGTTGCACCGCTCGGCTGGCACGTGCAACTGCACGTCGGCAATAATGCCGAGCTGGCTGCACTCGAATCGAAGTTGATGAAAATACCGGCCGCGCTCGTTTTCGATCATTTGGGCTGCGTGCGCGGCGAGCGCGACAGCGTTGACTCGCCGGGCTTTCAGGCGCTGCTGCGCATCCTGCAAAAGCGCGACGACTGCTGGGTGAAGATTTCAAGCTGGTATAACCGCTCGAAAGCGGGGCCTCCCGACTATGCCGACATGCGGCCGTTCGCGCATGCGCTCGTGGCCGCGCGCCCCGACCGCGCCGTGTTCGGCACCAACTGGCCGCATCCCAACCAGTATCCGCCGACCGTCAATCCGAACGACGGCGATCTCATCGATGCATTCTGCGGCTGGTTTCCGGATGAGAAAGTGCGCAACCGCATCCTCGTGGCCAATCCCGCTCAGCTCTACGGGTTTCCCCAGGCTTAGCCAGTCAGGGACGCTTCCCGGCTTACAGCTTCGTTGCGGTAATGACCTGAAAGTTGCCGAACAAATACGTCGTGCGCTCGCACGACCAGCCGCCGGCCTGCTCGAGCCACTTTAGCGGGTCGTGCTTGTCCCACAACGCAAGCCCGAACGGCTCGAACACTTTGAAATATGTCCAGCCCAAAGCGCGCAGCACCCACAATTCCGGCCGGTGAAACTCCGCCAGATAAAGCTGGCCGCCCGGCTCAAGCATGCGGCCGGCCTCGCTCAGCGCGCGCGCTTTGAGCTCGTGCGGCAGCTCGTGCAGCAGGAAGAACAGGACGTTGGCCGCGGCGACGCCGTCCGGCTGCGCCATCGCGGTTGCGTTGTTTTCGATGAATTCGACCTTGCCCGCATACTGTTTCAGCTTCGTTTCGGCATGGACGAGCTCGTTGTGAATGATGTCGGCGACGAGCACGCGCCCGGCGCCCGCGGCAAGCGCCGCATCGACGACGCGCGGAATCACATTGCCGAACGCGCAGGAGGTGATGAGCACCCGCTTGTTGCGCAAATCCGTGCGTGCGAGCCCGGCGACGATTTTCGACACGAGACGGTGATACTGGAACAGCAGGATCGCCGAAATGACCGGTTGAAAATCGACGAGCTTGATCAGGCGCATGTCCGAATAGAGCGGATATACATGCGACTTTTCGCTGTTCTGGGCCGACGACAGACCGCGCACGAGCAGCGTGCCGCGCGTCGCGACGAAGAAAAATGCGCCGGTCAACACCAGCACGGCGGCCACTGCGATAGCCCCGTTCATCAGCCAAATATTCATGTCACCTCCTTCAGCGAAGACCTGCGAGCCGGCGCTTATGCGTCCCTACTGCTCTCGCCGTGCGGCTGCCCACTTCCTTTTTACGCTGAAAGACTCGACGGCAATTGACTTAAATCAAGTTCATGAGCGGTTACAATGGTGCGTGCGTCCAATCCTGATGGAACGAAGCCCTTACGGGATCTAGGCGTTCGACCGTGAATTTGTGGCAATCCAGTGCCGCCACCCGCGTTGCAGCCCTGAATTTAAAGGACCTTTACCATGCCGGCCGTCACCCGCGCGCTCGCGCGTTTTGCTGTCGCCACGCAATACGATGCGCTGCCCGCGAACATCCGCCACGAAGGCGTGCGTGCATTCGTCAATTGGGTGGGCTGCGCCGCCGGCGGCTCGCAGGAAGACGCGATTGAGCGCTCGCTCGACGTGCTGAAGGAATTCAACGGCGCCGCGTCGAGCACCGTCGTCGGCCGCCGGGAAAAGCTCGACGCGCTGAACGCCGCGTTCGTCAATTCGATGAGCTCGGCCGCGCTCGCGTACAACGACACGCATTTCGTCACCGTCGCGCATCCGACGAGCCCGGTCGGCGCGGCTTTGCTCGCATTGGCCGAGCGCCAGCCCGTAAGCGGCAAAGAATTCGTCCGCGCCGTCGCCCTCGCCAACGAAATCCAGTGCCGGGTCGGCGCCATCCTGGTCACGCCGCCCGCGGAATCGGCAATCGGGCTCTCGATGGCGGGCCTGGTCGGCTGCATCGGCGCCGCAATCGCCGCCGGGATAATCCTGGAATTCGACGAAGACAGGATGACCACCGCCATCGGCCTTGCGGCTAACCAGTCGGCGGGCCTGCGCGAAACGCATGCATCGAATGGCAGCCAGTACATCCAGGGCCATACCGCGCGCTGCGGGTTGCTCGCCGCGTTTCTCACTGCGCGCGGCTTCACCTGCAACGACGGCGTGCTCGAAGGGCCGAAAGGGTTCGGCGTCGGGTTCGCTCGCCATCCGCAGTTCGACGTCGCGCTCGATAAGCTCGGCGAAGTGTGGGAGATCTCCACCCTCGCCTACAAGCCCTATCCATCGGGCTTCGTGATCCACCCGGTCACCGATGCGTGCCTCGACATCGCGCAGAACAATAAATACGATCCAGCGAATATTGAGCGCATCGAGCTCACGCTCAATCCGCTCGCGGTGCAACTGACGAGCCGGCCCAACCCGACGACGCGCAACCAGGCGATGGTGAGCCTGCAGCACTGGACGGCCGTGTCGCTGATTTACAAAGCCGCCGGCATCCGGCAACTCGCCGACACGATCCTGCGCGACCCGCTCGTCGCCGCACTGCGCGCCAGGATCAGCATGAAAACCGATGACGCGGTCGGGCGTGAAGCAGCGACCGCGCGCATCGTCTTCAAGGACGGCAAGGCGCTTGAAGCAACGGTCAAGGATTGCCGCGGCAGCGCGGGCCGCCCGCTGACGGACGAGGATATTTCGGTCAAGACGCTCGACCAGTTGCGCGTCGCGTTTTCCGCAGCAGATGCCGAGCGCATCGTCGCCGAATGCTGGAAGATCGAGCAGTATCCGCGCGTCGAGCCGCTCGCCAAAATGCTCGGCGTGAAGGGTTAGTACAAGGTGGCCGCCAAAACCGCACTCGTTGCCGGCGCGTCCGGGTTGATCGGCCGCCGCATCGTCGAGCATTTGCTCGCGGCCGGCGGCTGGAACGTGATCGGACTCGCGCGCTCGCAGCGCAGCTCCCCCGGCATGCGCTGGATCGCCGTCGACCTCAACGATCCCGCGGATTGCGTGCGCAAGCTGGGGACGTTGACGGAAGCTCACCCACATCTTCTACGCCGCCCGCTACGACCACCCGGAAGGCGTGCCTGAATCGGTCGAGATCAACGCGGCGATGCTCGCGAACGTCGTCAACGCAGTCGAGCCCAAAAGCAGCCTTCAGCATGTGCATGCCGTGCACGGCAGCAAATATTACGGCACGCAGCTCGGGCCGGTGCCCGTGCCGCTGACGGAAGAATCGCCGCGCGCCAACAACCGCAATTTCTATTTTGTGCAGGAGGATTTCCTGCGCGAGCAGAGCCGCGGCAAACAGTGGAGCTATTCGACGTCGCGTCCGCATTCGTTTTGCGATCCCGCGGTCGATTACGCACGCTCGGCGTCGATGGTGATCGCAGTTTACGCCGCCGTACAGCACGAGCTCGGTCTCTCGCTTGATTTTCCCGGCACCGCCGCAAGTTTCGAAGTGCCTAATCAATTCACCGACACCGCGCTGCTCGCGCGTGCCATCGTCTGGATGGCGACGGAACCCGGTTGCGCGAACCAGTCGTTCAACGTCGTGAACGGCGATTATCCGAGCTGGTCAGAGTTGTGGCCGCGGATCGCCAAAGAGTTCGACATGCGCCCCGGCAAGCCCGCCAACGTGAAGCTCGCCACTTACATGGCGGACAAAGGCCCGCTGTGGGACAGCATAGTGCACAAGCACAAGCTGCATCCGACGCGCCTCAACGATGTGGCGCTATGGCCCTACGGCGATTATCTGTTGCGCCCCGAGTGGGAAATACATTCGTCGATGGACAAGGCTCGCGCGCTCGGCTTCGACGAATCGCTCGACACTGGAACGATGTTTGCGCGGCATTTTGCGCATTACCGCGCCGCGAGGATTATTCCTTAGGCGGCAGCTACTCTTTTTTCGGCACGACGACTTTGTCCGGCATCGGTATCGCCTGTCCGCGCTCGAACTTACGGTCGCTCGCAATTAAGTCCGACACGAACCAGACGGCGAGAAGCGCCACCACCGCAAGGACAACGATCATTGCGCGGTTGCCGAAGCGCTGCTTCGCAGCCTGCTCGGCCTCGAGATCGTCCGCGAGCCTCCGGACTTTACGCAGGGCGACCTGGTCGACCGTGCGTTGAATGTTGGCGTTAAGCGCGTTTCGATCGATGTGCGGTTCGCGATTCACCGGCGCCTCCAGACGGATTCGAATCAACGTCCAAGTTTAACTGCAACGGCATGTTACGTCGTACCGTCGGGCGGGCTTTGCGTGCGTTTCCCGCCTCCCGTTGTGCTCACCACAGCCAGCGGCGGATCACCACGATCACGTGAGCTTGCGCCTCGGGACGTGAGGACCCGCCCCTTTTCGATGCGGTGCCATTTCGCGAGGCTATCCCCGGCAACATGTCGCGGTCGCGTGCTGCGCGATAACAGATCGGGTGCCCGCGGAATGGCGTTTGCTTGCCATCGTTCCGCGGGTTGGCCGGTGCGAGGCGCTCCGCGATGAATCCCTTCGCGTGCTCGAGAACAGTCGGCAATCCCTTGGTCCAGTCAAGACTCAAAGCGCGCATCATGTGCGCCGAGATTGAAACGCTGACGAAACGGCGAAAGTTCCAGGGCGGCGACAACAGGTCGTCTAAATGTCGCATCACGTGGGACCACGTTTGTCACCCGGGGGTTCGCCGCCATTTCCACATAGCGCAAGATCTGCCGATCGCTCATCGGCGTGTTGCCATACGCTCAAATGCCGTCGGTCGGCGCCGCGATTGCCACGCCGTGATCAGCCTCGCAACGTTGGCCTCGGTCGGCTGAGTCGCATCGATGTCGAGATCGTACTCCGTGAACCGATGCACCGAGTGAAAGTCCGTGCGAGCCTCTCCGATGCGCCGGTCACCCCTGTGCCGTTCCCGACGCTCCAGCTCCGGCAACGGACAGTGCACCCCGACAAAGAACACGTCAAAGGGAGCGAGCAGCCGCACCAGATCGGCCATCCACTGCTCCTGCTCAATGATGTGATCCACGATAAGGTTGTTACCGGCCTTGGCGAAAGCGGGCAGACTGCGATGGAATCCGTCAAAGACGGCAGGGCGCATGAGTGCCCAGTCGAGTTCGCCGTTCCGAATGCGCGCCATAGGCAAGGCGTCGGATTCGCGCAGATGATCAAACGACCAATGCAAAAACGGTTCGTGCAATCTCTGCTGCAGCGAGCATGCCAGCGTCGACTTCCCTGCGCTCGACGCACCGTTGATCAGGATGATCTTGCCCGGTTCCCGAGTGTCGTTCATCGAAGTCAATTCCGACGAGGGCCTAACGTTAGCGATCACCGGGTCGCGACCAGATGATCATGCATTGACGAAAGCGTGATTCGAGGCTCGGGGTGCATCTCGCTGTTAGCCACCGGCCGGGTTGCTTTCGAGCGTTCTTTTCATTGTCTCTAAACCACGTTGAATCATTTCACCGACAGTTTCGGCGACTTCATTTGGCATTAAATCCGCAATCCAAACAACTCGACATTTGTCGTCGCCGCGTGAAAACACCTGTATAGATGCGTTATGGTGAGTGAGGGGCTCGCCGCGAGCCGACCAGGAGTGCCGGCAGGTCTTATCGTCGACGTCGACGATGAGCTCACGCGCGACCATTCCGTTTGCGAAGGTGACGATTCGCGAGTCACCTTCGAGCTTACAGTCCACAACGAAGCCAGGTACCAACCTTTTGTGAATAGCGCCTACATCGCGGATCGCGTCCCAAACAAACTCCTTGCTGCGGTCGATTTCCATTTCTTTGTGGATAGTAGCCATAGGGTTTTACTCAAAACTTTGATTGATACGAGGACTCCAGAGTGGATAACTAGTATTGAATGACAAAATTTGGATGACTGTTTAGTCGACCAAATTAGAAGACGTCTACGTTACGCCAGTCGCCACCCAGCGGCAACCTCAGTACAAGTCGACGCGCTTCCGCGGCTTCACGGCTTGAAAGAAGGTATACCCGAGCGTCATATCCGTAATCAGCCGTGCGAACACCGCGGGGATTGCGATGAACGCGTGGATTACGACTGCGACGGCGCTATAGCACGCGAACTCGACAGACCGCACGGCTTTCGGAAGCGCAGATGGTCGCACTTCGACAAAATCCCGCCGCAATGCATCGACATTCACCCATCTGCCCGCATCGACGTCCTTACGCACGGATTCGGAATACAGATTGCGGCTTACGCAGCCGCGCTTGAACGCTCGCCACATGCGTTTGGGCTCGAGAAACAAACCGGTCGACAGCGCAATCACGTTCATCGTGCCCAGCAGCGGTGAAGCGAACGCTGACCCCGTGCCGAGTTCCCATGCGCTCACTTCGCCCTCGCCTATCCGGCCTACGCTGTAACCGGTCAGCAGGTGATGCAGGTCGTGGTATTTCAGATAGCGCCGCCGCGTCTCGATATTTGGCAACGGCACCAGCATGCATCCCGTATAGACCGGCACCATGAGCGGGCGTGCGCCGACCACGTTGCCGAAATGATTGGCGGCGTAGAACGCGGTTAGCTCGTCGTTGAGGCTCATCAGGGCGCGCTGTCGCGATTTAATCGGGCGCTGTCCATTGCGGATTCCAAACCACTTCCCATAGATGGCCGTCGGGATCCTGAAAGTAGCCGCCATACCCGCCCCAGAACGTATCGCGGGCCGGCTTCACGATTACGGCGCCGGCATCCTTCGCCTGCGCCATCACGGCATCAACTTCCGCTTTTGAGGAAACATTGTGTCCGATGGAGAACTCCGTGGCACTGGCGCCTGCCACAGGCAGGCCGGTATCGTGAGCAAGACTCTTGCGTGGCCAAAGCGCGAGCTTCAGCCCGGCCTGCAAATTGAAGAAGGCGACCGCGCCGTGCTCGAATTGCTTGCCGATGATGCCTTCCGTCGCAAGGCCAAGGCCGTCGCGGTAGAAACGCACCGCGCGCTCGAGATCGTCGACGCCGATGGTAAGGACAGTGATGCGCGGTTTCATGTGACGTAACCTCGGTTATCGCGACCGTAGCCGATGACAAAAGCGTGATCGATGCGTCAAGGATAATCTATCCGCAATCAATCGGGCATGGCGTTTGACACGCAATCTCGCGGGTCGCTACATTACGGTATGCAGGTTCAGGCTCGCTGCGCGGCCGCGCAATGAGGACGTTTCCCCGGGAGTGCAATCCATGCTTGCCGCTATCAAAGCCGTTCGATTTTTCACGCTGCCGCTGATTTTTCTGACGGCTCTCGGCGGCGCGGGAGTCGTCTGCGCGCAAGCCTACCCCGCCAAATCCGCCAAAGGCATCGTCGGGTTCCCGGCCGGCGGCGGTTCGGATGCTCTGGCGCGCCTCGTCTGCGCCGCGTTGAGCGAGAAGTTCGGCCAGCAATTCGTGGTGGACAACAAGGCAGGCGCCAATACGATAGTCGCGACGCAGTTCGTCAAGAGCCAGCCGGCGGACGGCTACACGCTGCTCTTCGTATCCGCCTCATTCGCGATCAATCCGAGCCTCTACAAGCTCGATTACGACATCGAAAAGGATTTCACGCCGGTCGCGGTGATGGCAATCGTGCCGCTGCTGATGATAGCCAACAACAATCTGCCGGTGACGTCGGTCAAAGACCTGATCGCGATGGCGAAAGCGCAGCCTGGGAAACTGAATTACGCGTCTTTCGGCATCGGCAGCTCCGCGCATCTTGCCAGCGAAATGTTTCTCAGCATGGCGGGCATCGAAATGATTCATGTGCCGTACAAGGGCAGCGCGCCGGCCGTCGCCGACGTAATGGGCGGCCGCATCACGATGATGATGCCGGGCATAGGCTCAGCGATCAATCTTGCACGCGAGGGAAAGTTGAAAGCGCTGGCGGTCTCGACCGGCAAGCGTCTCGCCGGCGCACCTGATATTCCGACCATCGCGGAGTCCGGCGTGCCGGGATTCGACGTCGCGACGTGGGAATCCATCCAGGCGCCGGCAGGCACGCCGCCGGACGTCGTGGCGAAGCTCAACGCCGCGGTGCGCGAAGCCATCGCCAACAAGGATCTGCGCCAGAAGATGATCAATCTCGGTTTCGAGCCCGATGGACAGAAATCACCGGCCGAAGTCGCGCAGTTCGTCAAAAGCGAAATGAACAAGTGGGGCAAGGTCGTCCGCGAACGCAATATCAAGGTCGAGTGACTTTAAATCGGACCCAAGCATTTGTAGCCGCAGATAAACGCAGGTAAACACAGATGAGTTCAACATCAAAATCAGCAGGTCGAGCGGTTCTGCGCTTGCTGTATCTGCGTGTATCTGCGTTTATCTGCGGCTGATGGGTCGAGTGAGTTTCTAGTTTGAGCAAGCCCGAAGTAACGATCGTCGGCGCAGGCATCGTCGGCGTCTGCTCCGCCGCATGGCTGCAGCGCGAAGGCTTCAAGGTCACGCTGATCGACGCCGGTCCCGTCGGCGAAGGCTCCTCGTTCGGCAATGCCGGCAACCTGAGTCCCGGTGCGGTCGTGCCGTACATGATTCCCGGCTTCTGGAAAGAGCTGCCCGGCTGGCTCGCGCAGAACGGGCCGCTCGCGGTGCGCCCGGGTTATTTCTTCAAAGTGCTGCCGTGGCTCCTGACCGCCGTGAAAACCAGCCGCGCGGAAGCAGCGTTCAAGACGTCGCGCGCAATGCACGAGCTCCATCGCGGCACGCTCGAAGCGTACGACACGCTCACGCGCAACACCGAAGCGGCGGGGCTGATCGAGCGCGGCGGCCAGCTTTACGTGTCCACGCGCGCGAATGCGGCGCAGGGCTCGGCCATCGCGCAGGCCATGCGCGAAGCCGCCGGCGTGAAAATGATCCTGCTGAATGAAAACGAAATCCGCGAAGCGGAGCCCGCGCTCGCGCCGCATATTCAAAAGCGGCATGCTGCTGCCCGACAACGGTCGCTGCAAGAACCCGCACCAGCTCGTGCGCCTGATTGCCGCCGAAGCCGCGCGCAACGGCGCAACGATCGCGCAAGGCAATGTCACCGGCTTTCAAACGAACGGCAAATCAGTCACGGCCATCGTCGTCGACGGTCAGGCGCAACCCGTCGAGCGCCTCGTGATCGCCGCGGGCGCCGCGTCCGGACGATTGAGCGCGGGGCTCGGCACGCCGCTGCCCGTCGAAGCGGAGCGCGGCTATCACGTAACCATCGGCGAGCCCGGCGTGATGCCGCGGCTGCCGGTCACCCACGTCGACGCGAAGTTCGTGTGCTCGCCGATGAACATGGGGCTGCGCGTCGCGGGCACCGCCGAATTCGCGGGCTACGATGCGCCGCCGAACTGGCGCCGCGCGGAGCTGCTCGAAGCGCAGGCGCGCGCGATGTTTCCCGGCATCCGCATGGAGAAAGTGACGCGCTGGATGGGCCGGCGCCCTAGCCTGCCCGACGGGCTGCCCGTATTAGGCGCCGCGCCGAATTACGAGAACGCGTTTTTCGCGTTCGGCAATTCGCACTTCGGCATGAGCGCCGGCTCGGTCATGGGCAAAGTCGTCGCCGAGCTGGTTGCCGGGCGTAGGCCAAGCATCGATGTTAGGCCGTTCGCGCCCTCGCGGTTCGCTTAACTGGAAGTCATCTCAAAAACCGTCAAGGCCGTTCGTGCTGAGGTGTCGAAGCATGGACGGCCGCACCGCGGCGAACTTATTCGCCCTTCTATACATCAGGGCGAACGGTTTTTTGGCTAAGCTTTAACGCGTGCTGCGGGGCGGATACAACGCCGTCCACGCCTCGCGCAGCTTCGCCGGATTCGCCGCAGTCACGCTCGACCATGACGAGCCGAACACGCCTTCGCCGCAGTCGTCGCCCAATGAAGTCGACGCAACCATGCGCACCGCGTCGCGCATCGCTTTGCTGAACTTCTGCGTTTCGGCGAATCCGAGTTTCTTCTTGACCTCGCTGTTGGGCCGTGTCGACACCCCGCGCGCTTCGAGCCGGTAGCTGTCGAAGTACTGCTGCTGCGGCATGAGCGCGACTTTCTCCGCGTCGAGATAGGCCTTCAACGCGTCGTCCTTGTAGGGAAAAGGCATGCCGGGCCAGAACGGATTGAAGAGCCCGTCCCAGTGGCTGGGCAGATAAACCTTCGGCCGGATCACCGGCACGATGAGCTTGGCGAGCGGCTCGCCGCCGGTGCCTATCCACGCGTCCACGCTGGTGAGTCCCGCGTCCTTCATCGCCGCGGCGAGATTGGCGAGCGGCGCACCGTAATTGACGCCGTCGACGTGAATGTCCTTGTCCAGATCGAACGCGCTCGCGGAAGTTTGCACGAAGAAGCTCAATTTGCCGCTCGGCCGGTCGACGGTAAACAAGTACGCGCGCCCTCCACCGCCATTGGGATAATCCTCGCCCACACCCGCGCGCAAGCCACCGGACGCATCGGGGATCGGCGGGTCGTACAGTTCGCGCGCGAAATGCTGGATCGGATTCGACGTGTCGCCGCTGTGATTGAACCGCACGATGCGCACTGTCACGCCCTGACCGAGCTCGATTTTCTCGCCGCCGTTCACGACCTTGCAGTTGGCCGCTGCCACGCCCTGCGCCGTCGCCTGCATGCAGCTCGAGCGGCCGCCTATCATCGTCCCGCCGGCAAGCTTGACCCAGGTCGGCGTATCCCACGAATGGTCCCAGTGGCTGTGCCCCGACAGCACGTAGTCGAGCTTCGCGCCGCCGAGCATCGCATCGCGCACTTTGGTCACAGCGGCCACATCGACCGGCTGCGCGGCCTTGGTGTAGGCATATTGATCCTTCGGAAAGCTCTTGGGCGCGTAGAAAAACGGCGGCCCCGGCAGCCGGCTGATGTAACCGTCGAGCACGATGCGCATGTCGCCGATTTTGATATACCAGTTCGCGATCGACATCCACGTGAGCTCGACTTCCGCGGCGTCCGCCGCAACGCGGGCAGCCCGACGGCAAACGAAAGCGCGGCGAAACCGGCCACCAACAATGATTTGATATTCATTGCTGATCTCCCCCGACGATAACGGCCGTTCAGTTTACAACGATCACAGCGCACCGGCGCTGAGCGGCGCGGCCACCTCTTCGAGCGGCTTGCGCTCCGCATTGACGCCGAAGCGCGAGCACCACCGCCACGGCGATCAGCATCAGCGCAGCGGCGGCCAGATAACCGTAGAACACCGCCTCGCGCGAACCGGTGCCGATCAGGGTGCCAAACAGCCACGGCGCCGCGATGCCGCCGGTGCCGGTGCCGATCGCAAAAAAGATGGCGATTGCGAGCGCGCGGATTTCGAGCGGAAAGACTTCGCTTGCCGTCAGGTACGCCGAACTCGCAGCCGCCGACGCGAAAAAGAAAATCGCGCACCATAGCGCGGTCTGTCCCGCCGCCGACACGAGATCGTTGACGAACATGTAGCCCGTCACGGCGAGCAGCACCGCGGAAATTCCGTACGTGAGAGCGATCATCACGCGCCGGCCGACGGTGTCGAATGCGGGCCCCAACAGCAGCGGCCCCAGAAAATTGCCGAGCGCGAACGGCAACAGGTACAGCGCCGTGTCGGGCGCGGGCACCGCGTAAAAGCGCGTGAGCACCATCGCATACGTGAAGAAGATCGCGTTGTAGAGGAACGCCTGCGACATCATGAGCACGACGCACAGCACCGAGCGCGCGCGGTAGCGTTCGAACATGATGCGCGCCACGTATCCGAGCCCGAAGAAGAGCCGCGGCCTGAGTGCGAGTGCGGGGCCTGACGGCGGCGCCAGCACCACCCCATGCCGCCGCTCGATCGCGTGTTCGATCGCGGCGACGACCCGCTCGGCTTCGTCGGGACGACCATGCGTGATCAGCCAGCGCGGGCTTTCCGGAATCGAATTGCGAAAACACAGGATGAAAAGCCCGAGCAGCGCGCCGACGCCAAAGCCCACGCGCCAGCCGATATCGGGCGCGAAATGCGCGGGGTCGAGCACCACGAGCGCCGCACCCGCGCCGAGCGCAGCGCCGAGCCAGAACGTGCCGTTGATCAGAAGCGCGACGCGGCCGCGGTGACGCGCCGGGATCAGCTCGTCGATCGCCGAATTGATCGCCGCGTACTCGCCGCCGATGCCGCAGCCGGTCAGGAAGCGAAACACGCAGAAGCTCGCGAGGTCCCACGAAAATGCGCTGAGCCCCACGCCGGCGAGATACACCGCGAGCGTGACGAAGAAAAGCCGCTTGCGCCCGTAACGATCGGCGAGCCGCCCGAAGACGAGTGCGCCAAGCACGGCACCCGCCAGATAGGCAGACCCGAGCATGCCGATCTGCGCGGGCGAGAAATTGAGCGTGGTGGGCAACTGCAGCACCCCGCTCACCGCGCCCTTGAAGGTGACCTCGAGCCCGTCCAGAGCCCACGTGATGCCCAGCGCGAGCACCACGCGCCAGTGGAACGCGCTCCACGGCAGGCGGTCGAGCCGCGCCGGCACGTGAGTCGAGATGAGCGCGCCCGGCTGTGCAGTACGGGAATTCACCCCCGTACGATTGCGGCAACCGTCGGGAGTTCACGCGGGGGAGCGTGAGTCCGGATTTATGACAAGGGCGAGTGAAACTTTTACACGAGCGCGCTGCTTTAATCCGGCTTGCGTTCCTTGCGCACGAAGCCGCCGAGCTTTTCTTTCCACTCGTCGGAGTGCATGCAGCCGACCCACGCCTGGTTGTCGAACCGCAGGCCCGGGGTGACCCCGACTTCCTGCGATTGATTGATCGCCGACTTCGACTGGATCACGCCGATCGACGGATTCGCCGCGATGCGCTTCGCCATCGCCATCGTTTCTTCCATGACTTTATCGTGCGGCACGACCTTGTTCACGAGCCCGAGCTCTGCGGCCTCTTTTGCATCCCACCGCCGGCCGGTAAAAATGAGCTCCTTGGCTTTCTGCACGCCGACGAGCCGTGGCAGGCGCTGGCACGCGCCACCGCCGGGAAAGAAGCCGTGCGTCGTTTCGGGCAGCGAAAAAATCGCGCGCTCCGAAGCAATGCTGATGTCGCACTGAAGCACGAGCTCGAAGCCGCCCGCCATGCAGTAGCCGTTGATCGCGGCGAGCACCGGCTTGCGGATGTCGGCGACCATGCTCGTCCATCTCGCCACTACGTTAAGCCGGTCGTGCACCATCGCTGCCGTGGTGCGTCCGGCGCGCTCTTTGAGGTCCGCGCCGCTGCAGAATGCTTTGTCTCCCGCGCCGGTGATTACGATCACGCGCACGTTGTCGTCGAGATCGAGCTTCGGCAGGAGTGCCGTCAATTCATCGCGCAATTGCGAATTGAGCGAGTTCATCGCCTCGGGGCGATTCAGGGTGACGACGGCAACGCCGTCGGCGATGTTGAGCAAATGAAGGGGCGCGGCAGCATTCATTGGATAGTCCTCGGTTTGAATTGGGATGCGGAAAGTTCAGATCACCCGGCGATAAAAGGCTCGTCGGTATTGAATTTTGCGCTCAACAACTCGGGCGCGCCGTTCGTCACCAGCACCATGTCCTGCACGTGCCAGAAATTTACGTGCGGCTCGAGCGCGAGCACCATGCCGGGCTCGAGCACGTGCTCGCCCTTGCGGCGCAGGATCGGCTCCTGCTGGTGCCACCATGGCCCAACACTGTGCCCGATCAACATGTGGTTGTCTGCCCAGCCGGCTTTTTTGAAATCGCTCATGGTCGCCTGCCACAGGTCGTGCACGTTGGCGCCGACGCGGCAGCGGTCCAGTGTCTTGCGGTGGATCTCGATGGCGATCGCGTAATCGCGCTTCTGCTCAGCCGAAGCCGGGCCGACGATCACGTTGCGCGACTGGTGGCCGGGATAACTTTGCAGGTAAGCCACGTAGTCGGTGCGAATCGCATCACCCTTCTCGAGCACGACATCGCTCTCGCCCGCGTACGGCACGGCATTCCTGAAAGCGTTGAAAATGCCGTGCGCCCATTCGAATCCAAGCCGCAAACAAGTGCCCATGATGTCCGCGTGCACTTTGCGTTCGGTATCTCCCGGCTTGATGCGCTTGAATGCTTCGAGATAAGCGTCGTCGAGCAGGTCGGCCGCGCGGCGAATCAGCGCAACCTCGTCGTCGGTCTTGATCCAGCGCACGCGGTCCATCAGCGCAGTGCATTCGACCATCTGCATTTTCGGCGCGCCCTTACGGATTTCCTCCCAGTGCGCCGCGCTGAAATAATCTTTCTCGAAGCCTACTTTTGCGTTGCCCAGTCCGCATTCCTTGAGCACGTCCGTCAGTTTGGCCCACGCGGAATCGACGTACGCTTCGTAGAGCACCACGCGTTCGACCCACGAATCGCGCCCGGCAAGCCCGGCGGCTATCTTGTTGGCGACGATGACCGGCACGCCGTTGCGCGGCCAAATCAGCATCACCGGGCGGGTCGAATCGGTGAGGTCGACGTGGCGCTGCAGCGTGCCCGGGTACACGACACCCGACAAGTATGTGAAATTCTGGCCAGAGCGCAGCACCAGCGCGTCGAGCCCCGCTTCGTCCATCAACGCGTTCAGGCGTGCGACGTTGGCAATGTTCTTTTTTCTGGCAGTCAATTTGGTCACTCCGGAGTAATGCCGGCCGCTTTCACGATGCGGCCGAATTTTTCATATTCGTTTTTGAGCAGCGTTCCATATTGGGCGGGCGTCGACACGAAAACTTCCAGGCCCTGCGCGGCGATTTTTTCGCGGAAGTCCGGCGTCGTTATGACTTTCGCGACTTCTGCGTTGAGCCGATCCACGACTGCCCTGGGCGTGCCGGCCGGCGCGAGCAATCCGAACCACAGGCTCACGTCGAAGCCGGGCAATCCCGCTTGCGTGAACGTCGGCACTTTCGGATCGTTGAACGGCGTCTCGCCCGATATGGCCAGCGCGCGCAGCGTGCCTGCGCGCACGTTGCCCAATACCGTCGCCGGCGTCTGGAACGAAAGCTGCGCCTGACCCGACATCACGTCGGCCATCGCAGGCGCGGAACCTTTGTAGGGAATGTGCACGAGCTTCACGCCGGCGAGACTGTTGAACATTTCAGTCGCCAGCTGGTTGATCGAGCCGCCCGGCGCTGCGCTGTTCAACGCGCCGGGCTTGGCCTTGGCCAGCGCGATAAATTCCGGCAGATTCTTCGCGGGCAGCGCCGGATGCACGACGAGAAACAAACCCGTGCGCGCGAGGCTCGCCACCGGCGCGAAATCCCTGAGCGAATCGAACGGCAGCGGCGTCTTCGACAAGTACGGCACCAGCACGTGCGAATTTCCGGGCAGCGACAGCGTATGGCCGTCCGGATTTGCCGCGAGCAACGCCTGCGAAGCGATCACCGTATTGCCGCCGGGGCGATTGTCGACGATGACGTTCTGGCCGAGGTTTTCCGCCAGTTTCGGCGCGAGAAAGCGCGCGAGTATGTCGTTCGTGCCTCCCGGCGTGAACGGAATGATGATGCGCACCGGCCGGTTCGGAAACGCCTGCTGCGCGTGGGCCATGCCGGCCAGCGCAGTCGCCAGCGCGACCAGCAGCGTCGCCGGCACACGATACAAAGTCACGGGAAGGCCTCGTCGATGAAGAGCTTGAGAGAATAAAACCTGCGCTTCCACTTATACAAAGGTCGCGCGGAACGTGTCAAGGATGAGCAGCGCCACTCATTAATCGATGCGCGCACCTGAGGCCTTGACGACCTTGGCCCATTTCGCCGAGTCGGAAACGAGCATTTTGTGCAACTCTTCAGGCGTCGTGATCAGTGCTTCGGCGCCCTGTGCCTTGAAAAAATCCTGCATCTCTTTAGTCTTGAGGATGTCCGCCACATCGGCGTTGATCTTGCGCACGATGCGCATGTCGATCCCCGCCGGCGCGAGTATGCCCCACCACGGATTGACGTCGAAGCCGCGCAGGCCCGATTCGTCGATGGTCGGCACGTCAGGCGCGATCGCGATGCGGCGCGCGCTGGATACCGCAAGCGCGCGCACGCGTCCCGCCGCGACGTGCTGGACGACCGATGGCACGCTCGTAAACGCGGCGTCCACCTGGCCGGCCATCACGTCCGTTATTGCGGGCGCGATGCCTTTGTAGGGAATATGCAGCATGCGGATGCCCGCTTCGAGCTTCAGCATTTCGCCCAAAAGATGGTTGACCGAGCCGTTGCCCGACGACGCGTACGTGAGCAAATCGGGCTTGCGCTTTGCCAGTGCGATCAATTCCTGCAGGGTCCTTGCCGGCACATTGTTGTTGACGATCAGCAGGAACGGCGTGACCGCGAACGTCGCCACGGTCTGAAAATCCCGGATTGAATCGAATGATAATTTCGGATAAAGGCTTTGATTGATCGCCTGCGAACCGGCGTAAGTCGCGAGCAATGTGTAGCCATCCGCGGGCGCCTTCGCCGCGATTTCCGTGCCCAGCGTGCCGGCGGCGCCGCCGCGGTTTTCGATGATGACGCTGCGCGCCCAGCGCTCGGCGAGCCGCTGGCCAACTGCACGCGTAAATACGTCGGTCGCTCCGCCGGGTGTTTGCGGCACGATCATGCGCACGGTGCGCGCCGGATAGTCCTGCGCGCAGACGTGCATTGCCAAAGCTGCAAGCAATATCGTCATCATGGGGCCGGCGAATCTCAACACGTGTCGTCTCCTCATTCTTCGCGGCTGCGACGCGTGCGCCGCAGTCAACTACGCGCCCGTCAAATTGTAACCGCCTACTTGCGCGGCGGCGCGGCGCCGGCGCGACGGGTAAGCAGTCCGTTGGCCGTCGCCACGTCACGCAGGCGATTGCACTGTGCATCGGTGAGCCGCGTATTCGCGGCAGCCGTGGTGGGGCGCATCAGATTGTCCGGCGCATTGCTGTGGTCACCGCTATCGGACAGCACATGCACAAGCTCATGTGCGATCGCATGCGAAAGGTCGCGCGCGCCATGGGCAAACCAGATCGTGTTGCTGAGCTCCGGCCGCGTCTCCGCGTTCGAAAGCCCGATCGCTTCCGCGTCGTAGGCGGGCTCGCTGTACGTGTCGTCGACGAACAGCAAAGCCGGCTTCGCGACGGTGAACTCGCGCAGCAGCTCGCGCGAGACCGGCGTCGAGAAGAAACGGAACCTTACGGGCGCATCGATGATCCGGAGCTCGAGGCTCGCGACCGCGACGCCGCATTGCGCGATCAGCGGCAGCGCGTCGAGCACCGCCACGGTGATATCTTCAGGCGACCAGCGCGAGTTCTTGAATCCATACAGCGACAGCTTCAGATCGTGCGTCGCAGCGCCCGGCCGCGGCAATTTCTCCGGCGGCACACTGCGTGTCTCGATCACGTGAATCGGGTCCGCCGCCCACGCCGAAACACTGACGGCCAATAGCGCGACGGCGAGCCACCTCACGGCGGTTGCCGGCATCAACTTTTTAGGACTTTGTGCAGCGTGTGATGGCGGTTGCGCGTGAACGGCCGCACCTCTTTCGACCAGCGGCCCGCGTCGACGGCGGTTGCGAACGCCGCGCTCGTCAGCACGTCCGGATTCGCGAGCTCGAGTATGCAGATATAGCGCGGCAGACCCGTCGGTTCGACCGTTTTGGTTTCGCCGCCCATCGTCACTCTCAGCGTATCGATCTTGAGACGCGTGGCCGACACGACACCCGGCACTTTCGACAGATACGGAATGTGCTCAGTGTCGTACACCTCGTTGAACAATGCTTCCTTGTCCGCGTCAACGTCCATCGAAGCCGTGAATATCCAGTTGCCGGTGATAGGCATGCAAATTCTCGCGATGTGGTGGAGCAAGTATCGTAACAGAAGCGCGCGCGCCGGGCGGCGGTCGAGCGGGATCGACGACGGGCGTGATACGCTCTTGCGCTGGCGATTTTTTCGGAGCAACAGGAATGCGATTCGATCGTTGGTTGGCGGCAATTATTGTCGCGTGCACCGCAGGCCTTGCGTGCGCGCAGGAGCAAAGTTATCCGAACAAGCCGATCCGCATCATCGATGCATTCGTTCCCGGCGGCATCACCGAGCTGCTCGCGCGGCTGATCGGCCAGAAGATGAGCGACGACTGGGGCCATCCCGTGATCATCGAGCCGAAACCGGGCGGCGGCGGCAACATCGGCATGGAAGCTGCCGCGCGCGCGACGCCGGACGGCTACACGCTCATCGTGGTGCCCAGCCTCTTTACGACGAACCCCAGCCTGTTCGTCAAGCTGAACTGGGATCCCGTCAAGGATTTCGCGCCGCTGAGCCTGCTCGCGCGCACGCCGGTGATCCTGGTCGTCAACCCGTCGGTATTGAACGTGAACTCAGTCAAAGAACTGATTGCGTATGCGAAAGCCAATCCGGGCAAGCTCAACTACGCATCTGGCGGCGTGGGCGCTACACCTCATCTCGCCGGCGAGCTCTTCAAGGCGATGACGGGCGTCAACATGACGCACATACCTTATAAAGGCACCGCGCCCGCGATGACCGACCTCGTCGGCGGCCAGGTGCACTTGAGCTTCAGCAGTCCGCTGACGTCGTTGCCGCATATCAAGTCCGGCAAGCTGCGCGCGCTCGCGACCACCGGCGCGCAGCGCTCGGCATTGCTGCCTGATCTTCCGACGGTCGCCGAAGCGGGCGTGCCCGGCTACGAAGTCGTATCCTGGTTCGGCATGTTGGCGCCCGTCGCCACACCGCGCCCTATCGTCGAGAAGCTGCGCGCCGAAATCGTGAAGAACCTGCAAATGCCGGACGTCAGGGAACGTTGCGCCGCGGTCGGGCTTGAAATCGTCGGCAGCACGCCCGCCGAGTTGAGCGCGTTCGTGCGGCAGGATATGGCGAAATGGGCGAAGGTGTTCAAGGACGCCAACATCCCGCGCATCGAATGAGCGACGACATCGCGCGCATGACGCTGACGGCCGTCGCCGACGCGATCCGCCGCAGAAAACTCTCCTCGCTCGAAGTTACGCAAAGCGCGCTCGCGCGCATCGACCGGCTGCAGCCGCAGCTCAACTGCTTTATTTCGGTCGAGCGCGAAGACGTACTCAAGGCCGCACGCAAAGCAGATCGAGTGCTGGCCAAGCGGGGCAAGATCGGGCCGCTGCACGGCGTGCCGCTCGCGCACAAGGACATGTTCTACCGCGCAGGCAAGATTGCGACGTGCGGATCGGAAATTCTGCGCACCGAACGTCAGACCATCACCGCGACAGTCGTCGAGCGCCTCGCGGCGGCCGGCGCGCTGTGGCTCGGCGGCCTCAACATGGGCGAATTTGCGTCCGATCCGACCGGCGGCAACGAGCATTTTGGCCGCTGCCACAACCCGTGGAACACAGACTATGTCACCGGCGGCTCGTCGAGCGGGTCCGCTTCTGCGGTCGCCGCGCGCATCTGTCACGCAGCGCTCGGCTCCGATACGGGCGGCTCTATCCGCACGCCCGCCGCGCTGTGCGGTGTCGTCGGCTTCAAGCCGACCAACGGACGCGTAAGCACGTACGGCGCGATGCCGCGCTCGTGGTCGCACGACAGCGTCGGACCGCTCGCGCGCACCGTGCGCGACTGCGCCCGTCTTGCGCGCATAATCGCCGGCGTCGATCCGCGCGATCCGGCATCGAGCAGCGAGCCGGTGCCCGACTACGAAAAGAAATTGCGAAATTCGCTAAAAGGCGTGCGCATCGGCGTGCCCACAAATTACTTTTACGATGGCGTGACCGCGGACGTGCAGGCATGCATGGACGAGAGTCTCACCGCGCTCAAAGCGCTCGGCGCCCGCCTCGTCAAAATCCAGATCCCCGATCCCGCTCACGCGTTTGCGATGTCGGTCGTGATGACCGAGTGCGAGTCGGCGGCCTTTCACGCGGAATGGATGCGCACGCGGCCGCAGGATTACTCGCCGGGCGTGCGCGCGCGGTTCGCGCCAGGGCTCGAAGTCCCCGCGGTCAACTACATCAAAGCGCAGAACGAACGCGCGCGCCTGCGCGCGGAATTCCTGGGCACCGTGTTCGACCGCGTCGATCTGCTGCACACGCCGGTCCTGCCGATCCCCGCGCCGACGATTGCGGCGACGCAGAGCCCGGATCCCGGCAACCTGCGCGCGCTGATCCCGCTCTTCACGCGCAACACGCGCACGGCGAGTTTTTTCAGCCTGCCCGCGCTGAGCGTGCCCGCCGGGTTCACATCGAATGGAATGCCGGCCGCGCTGCAGCTCATAGGCCGACCGTTTGCGGAGGAAGCCGTGCTGAGCGCGGGACACGCGTACCAATCAGTCACCGACTGGCACGAGCGCGTGCCGCCGCTAGCATAATTCAGTCGGCGACCGTCGGGCCCTCGCCCATGACCGTCGTGCGGTGCAGGATGCGCGGATGCTCGGTGATCTTGTACGGCCGCGCGCGATGCAGCGCGGCGCGATTGTCGTACATCACGAGGTCGCCGACCTTCCAGTGATGCAGATAAGTGAACTGATCCTGCGTCGCGAAGTCGAGCAGCTCCTTTAACAGCGCGCGGCCTTCGTCTTCCGGCATGCCGCGGATGTGCGATGCGTGCGAGCCGACGTACAGCGCCTTGCGCCCGTTCACCGGGTTCGCGCGGATCATCGCCTGCGGCACCGGCGGAAAGCGCTTGTCCTCGGCTTCGTTGGTCAGCGCGTAGCCGCCATTGCGGCGCGAGTACGCGTAATGGTGAATCGCGACCTTGTCTTCGAGCTCGCGCTTGCGCGCTTCCGGCAATGCATCGTACGCGGCGCGCAGGCTCGCGAACTGCGTGTCGCCGCCGTCGGGCGGCAGCTTGCGCGCGTGCAGCAGCGATGCCTTCGCCGGCACGCGCTTGAACGAGCTGTCCGAATGCCAGTTTCGCTGGCCGAGCCGGTACAGCACGCGCGGATCGTCGGGGGCCATCAGCTTGCCGTCGGGATCCAGGTTCGTGATCTCGGAAACATGTTTGACCTGAAAATTGTTGGCGATGTGGCCCTGCGTTTTCTCCAGATCGCCGAAGCGCCGGCTGAACGCGATCTGCGCGTCGTCGTCGAGGTTCTGGTTCGGAAACACGAGCACCGAATACGTTTCGAACGCATCTTCGATGTGCTCGAACGTCGCGTCGTCGAGGCGCGTGAGATCCACGCCGGTGATTTCGGCGCCGAAGACGGGTGTGAGCTTGCGGATGGTGATTGCGAGATTGTCCATGGATGTGTCCTAACTATGTCTTGAGTGCCCGTCATACCGGCGCAAGCCGGTATCCAGTGGAGGGTTTCTGGATTCCGGCCTACGCCGGAATGACGAGATTAAAAATGTAGGGGCGTGACCCTTCGTTTCATCGCACCAACTGCGCCGCCAGATACTGCTGACCGCGCGGATGCGGCGCGGGTTCCGCCGTGCGGTCGCGCGCGGGCCGCGCCGCGTCGCGCGCCTGCGCGCGATGCATGATCCGGCGCCCGCCCGGATCGAACGGGTCGCGGTGATGCATGACGCACCGGTTGTCCCACACCACCACGTCGCCGACCTGCCACTGGTGATGCCACGCGAGAAAATCCTGCGTGGCGTGCTTCCACAGCACATCGAGCAGCGCTTCCGACTCGGGCACTTCCATGCCGAGTATGTAGGCGTTGCGCCGCCGTCCGAGATACAGCGCGTCGCGCCGCGTATCGGGATGCGTGCGTATCAGCGGATGCGTCGCGCCCGGGCACGCGCGCACGTCGGTGACCGGCGTGAACCCGTCGCGCAACTGGCCGCCCGCGGTGTACGTGATGTCCTGCTTGACGCTCAGGTCGTCGATGCGCTCGCGCAGCGATGGCGGCAGCGTTTCGAGCGCCAGATACATGTTGGAAAAGCCGGTGTTGCCGCCGGCCGGCGGAATTTCGAGCGCGTGCAGCACGCTCGCGGACGGCGGAAAGTCGCGATACGAGGTGTCGGAGTGCCACAGCACTTCATCGTCGCCGAGCCCGCCGATCGGCACGCCGTTCTCGATGATGTTGGAGATCACTGAAATATGCTTGTTGTAGCGCGGCGCCTGCCCCTTACTCACGATCGGCACTTCGTCGAGCACGCCGAAACGCGCGCTGAACGCGGTCAGGTCGTCGTCCGTGATCTGCTGGCCGCGGATCACGATCACCAGGTGTTCGAGCCAGGTGGAATGAATCGCCGCGAACGTCGCCGCATCGAGTTTGCGCAGATCGACGCCCGTGACCAACGCGCCCAGCGCATACGGCATGGGCTCGACGTGCATGGACGCGGATTTCAAAGGGGCGGCGGTGGCGGTCATTGCTCCTCCATGCGCGTGAAGCAAGTGCGCGATGGCTGTCGGTCGGATTTATCTCTATGATAGCGCATCGCGCGGCAGTTAAAAAAGCGCGCAGCTGCTGGAAACCCATCCCCATCCCGGCCTTCCCCTTGAAAGGGAAGGAGGGGTTGGCGTATGCGGTGAAACGAAGCCCATCCCGCCCCTTTTCCCTTGAAGGGGAAGGCATGAAACAGCACGAGGAGACTCAATGCAACATCGCAGCATGCTGGTTACTTATTTGCGCCGCGGATTCCGAAACGCCGCACGCGCGGTCGCCTGCGCGGTCATTGCACTGGCAGCCGCACCGCTAGTGGCGGCTGACTGGAAGCCCACCGCCCAGATCGAGATCGTCATTCCGAATTCGCCGGGCGGGGGCAACGACGCGGTCGGACGCCTGCTGCAAAAGCTCCTGCAGGACCGGCGGCTGATACCGACCGCGGCCATCGTGTCCAACAAGCCCGCGGGCGGCGGCAGCGCAACCTTGAGCTATCTCGGCCAGAAGGCGAACGACCCGCATATCATCGCGGTCGTGTCGATCACGCAGCAGCTCAACTACATCACCGGCACGCAGGCGCAGCGCTATCGTGATTTCACGCCGCTCGCCACCATGATCGGCGATTTCATCGGGTTCGCGGTGCGCGCGGATTCGCCGATCACCTCCGGCAAAGATTTGCTCGAGCGCCTCAAAAAGGATCCGTCATCCGTCGCGGCGGGCATCACGGCGCTCGGCGGCAACAACCATATCGCGTTGGTGCTTGCGGCGCGCTCGGCGGGCGTCGATACGCGCAAGCTCAAGACGCCGGTATTCCAGTCGTCGGGCGATTCCGTGACCGCGCTGCTCGGCGGCCATATCGATCTGCACATCGGCAGCGTCGGCCCGCTGGCCAAGCAGCTCGAAGCGGGCAAGGTGCGCCTGCTCGCGGTCACTTCCGACCAGCGCCTGCCGGGCCCGCTCGCGGCCGTGCCGACGTGGAAGGAGCAGGGCATCGCGGGCACGTTCAACACGTGGCGCGGGCTGTGGGGGCCGAAAGGCATGACCGCGGACCAGGTCGCATTCTGGGACGACACGTTCGAGCGCATTTCGAAAGATCCGCAATGGAAAGAAAACCTCGCCGCCAACCAGTGGGAAAGCGATTACCGCAACAGCCGCGACACGCTCAAATATCTCGACGTGCTGCACGTGGAACTGCGCGACGTGCTGAAGGACCTCGGGCTGGCGAAAAAACTCGATTGAATCAACGATGGCGCAGCCAGTCGCCTGGCGTGAGGTGCGCCAGCCCCCGGTTAAACCCTCATTTCTAAAGGTTTTTTGCCGCTTACACTTGCTCACAATTGCTTGCACACAGTAATCCGGCGCTGGTTAACAATGGCTTCGCGTAGGGACAGACATCCCAACTTTTTACCGAGGAGCAAGCCATGAAAACCACGAAAAAACTGATGTTCACTCTGCTGGCCGGCGCGACGCTGGGCCTTGCCTCACCCGTTTTCGCCGATTCGTATCGCCACGATCGCGGCTACGATCACGGCCGCCATTTCGACCGGCACGCGTATCGCGGGCATTACGCATATCGCGGCTACGCGCCCCGCCCTGTCATCGTCGAGCGTCCGTATTACGTGCAACGCCCGGTGATCGTCGAGCAGCCCTATTACGCGCAGCCCGCGGCGAACCTGGGCCTGGGCGCAATAATCGGCGCAGCGATCGGCACCATCATCGACAACCAGCGGTAATCTGATTCCGGTGGCGGCGCACTTGCCGCCACCGCGGGCAGCTTCAGGCAGGGCGCGGTGATTTCAGCCATCGCGCCCTGCGTCACGTACAACGGCCGCCGGGTCTAGTCGACCCGCGCGCCGGTCGCCTTGACGACCTTCGCCCATTTCTCGATTTCCGACGTCATCAGCTCCGCCGCCTGCGCGGGCGTGCCCGATTTGATCGTCGCGCCATGCGTCAGCAAACGGGCTTTCACCGCGTTGTCGTCGAGCGCCCGGTTCAACTCACTGTTGAGCCGTGCGATAACGGCCGGCGGCGTGTTCGCGGGCACGAGGATGCCCCACCACGAACTCGCTTCGAATCCCGGATAGCCCGATTCGGCAAACGTCGCGAGCTGCGGCGCGGCCTCGGAACGCTGGGCGCTGCCGATCGCGATGCCGCGCAGCCGGCCGGAATCGATATGAGGCTTGAGCGACGTGATGTTGTCCGTCACGAGCGGCACGAATCCCGCCATCGCGTCCACGATCGCCGGCCCGGCGCCCTTATAGGGAATATGCGTGAGATCGGCCTTGGACACGAGCTTGAACAGCTCGACGCCGAAATGCGACGCCGTGCCGATGCCGGGGCTCGCGAAATCGATCTTGCCGGCGCGCGCGTGCGACAGCACGGCAAGCTCTTTGGCGTTGCGCGCGGGCAAGCGACGGATGCGCTGCCAGCACGACCGGAATCACGGCGATCAATCCGACCGACGCGAAATCCTTGCGCGTATCGTAGGCGAGCTTGGCATACAGGCTGTGATTGATCGCCTGGGTGGTGATCGTTTGTATCAAGACCGTATAACCATCGGGCGCCGAAGTCGCCACCAGGCCGGCGGCGAGCGTGGTCCCGGCGCCGCCGCGAAAATCGACGATGAACTGCTGGCCGATCAGCTCGCCCATGCGCGGCGTGATGCTGCGCGACAAAAATTCGCCCGTGCCGCCGGGCGCGAAAGGCACCACCATGCGAATCGGCTTGGTCGGATAGTTTTGCGCGGCTGCCTGCGTGGCAAGCGCTGCGAAGAGCAGCGCCAATAATCCCGTTCCCGGCTTCAGCATCGAAATCTCCTCAAGAATAAACCGCTTGTTGTTTTTTGCCGGGCACCGGGCACGCAGCGACCGCCGCCGAAGGCCGCCCATGATAATCCGTTTGCGGGACCATGAGAGCCGCGTATGTTTCGCTCCTCGCCGCCCCGCGTTCGCTTGACGGGCCGGCACGTTGGGTGAATGCTTCGGCTCTCCGTCGTCAGCGTGATTTCGCCATGAGCCAGCCACTGCGCTTTTTCCGGTCCTCGATCGCCGTCGCCGCGCTGGCGTCAATCACGGCATTCGCCGCCGACTTCCCGGCGAAACCCGTGCGGCTCATTACGCCATTCCCGCCCGGCGGCAGCGTCGACCTTGTCGCGCGCCTGCTGGGCGCCGACCTCGCCAAGGCGTGGGCGCAGCAGGTCGTCGTCGACAACCGGGCCGGCGCGTCGGGCAACATCGGCACCGAGCTCGCGAAAAACGCGGCGCCGGACGGCTACGCATTGCTGGTGAACACGCTGCCGTTCGTGACCAACCAGTTCGTCTACAGCACCATGCCGTTCGATCCGCTCACGGATTTCGCGCCGATCTCTATCGTGTCGTCGGTCGATGCGCTGCTGCGTCGTGCACCCGTCCCTGCCGGTCCAGAACGTGCGCGAACTGATCGGGCTCGCCAGAAGCCGGCCCGGCAACCTGAGCTACGGCACCGCCGGCGCCGCGACCAATCCGCACATCGCCGCCGAGCTTTTGAACTATATGGGCAGAATAAACATGTTCGCGGTCCACTACAAAGGCGGCGGCGCGGCCACGACCGCCGCAATGAGCGGCGAGACGCCGATCTTCTTTTCGAACACGGTCGCCGACGCGCTGCCGCTGGTCGAGGCGAAGCGGCTGCGCGCGCTCGGCGTGACCAGCCTCAAGCGCTCGCCGGTCGCGCCGCAGATCCCGACGCTCGCCGAATCCGGTTTGCCCGGCTATGAATTCACGACCTGGCACGTTTTTGCCGCACCGGCCGCGACCCCGCGCCCGCTCATCAACCAGATCAACGAGAAAGTCCGCGCGAGCCTGCGCACGCCCGATGCCGTGCAGCGCTGGCGCGAGCGCGGCGTCGAAATCATCGCCAACACGCCCGATGAGGCGTCCGCGCATTTGAAGAAGGAAGTCCAGAAGTGGCGCGTGGTGTTCAAGGAAAGAGGCATGAAGGCGGAGTAAGAGACCGCGCCCGCCAGTTCGCTTCGATACGCGCTGCAAAAAACAACACGTCCTGCTCCGCCCTCCGCCGTCACGCGCACAGCTCGTGTGACCTAGGCCATTTGGCTGCTATCACCGCTCCGCGCATGCGCGTAATCTGCATTTCAGGCGATAAATGCCGGAAACTTGGCGGAGGCGAACATGAATTTCCTATACGGCTTCGGACAGGTGGTTTGCATCCTGGGATTGCTTTACGGCGCGTATCTCTCGATCACTTATGTCGAGCACACCGATCGACGCCGCACCGCGAGCGGGAGAACGCCGCCCGAACCGAAACCCAAACCGCGCACCGAGTACGATCCGCTGACCAACCACGTCTGGACTTCGACGCATCCCGACCTCACGGCGAAATAATCGCCGTACGCACGCGCGGTGCGGTCACTCGGCCTGAATGTTCGCGGCCTTGATGACGGCCGACCACTTAAGCCCTTCCTTGCGCATGTGCGCCGCGAACTGCTCCGGGGTGCTGGGCGCCGCCTCTATTCCGTCCCGCGCCAGTTGTGCTCTCGTCGCGTCCGCGTTCAGGACTTTCACGATTTCTGCGTTCAGCGCCATCACGATCGCCGGTGGCGTCTTGCCCGGCATCAACACACCCCACCAGCCGGCCGCTTCATAATTCGGCAGGCCCGATTCCGCGATCGTGGGCACGTCCGGCGCAGCGGCGGCGCGCTTCGCGCCCGTGACCGCGAGCGCGCGCACCCTGCCGGCGCGCATTTGCGCGAGCACCGGCGGCAGCGTCGAAAACATCATCTGCACTTCGCCCGACAAGAGCGCCGTAACGGCCGGCCCCGTGCCGCGATAGGGCACGTGCACGATATCGATCTCCGCGAGCAACTTCAGGAGTTCTGCTGCCAGATGGGTGTTGCCGCCGCCGCCCGCTGAACCGAAGCTCAAGGTGCCGGGCTTCGCCTTGGCGAGCGCGATCAGTTCGCGGATCGACGCCGCGGGCACCGACGGATGCAGCACGAGGATATTCGGCGCCACCGCCGCGAGACTCACCGGCGCGAAATCTTTGACCGAATCGTAGGGCAGCTTCTTGTACATGTACGGGTTGATCGCGTGCCCCGTGCCGGCCATGAATATCGTGTAGCCGTCGGGCGGCGCCTTCGCAGTCAGCTCGGTCGCGATGATGCCGTGCGCGCCGCCGCGATTGTCGATGACGACCTGCTGGCTGATGCTTTCGGCGAGCTTCGTCGCGAGCACGCGCGCGATGAAATCATTTCCTCCGCCCGGCGGATACGGCAGGATGAAGCGAATCGGCCGCGCCGGATAGTTTTCCGCTGCCCAGGCAGCGCTCATCAGAACTGCAAGCAAGAGCAAACTAGCCGCAGATAAACGCCGATAAACGCGGATAAAACCAAAACTCATAAATGTTGTTTCTTTCTGGAAATCTGCGTGTATCTGCGTTTATCTGCGGCTAAGAGTTTTTTCAACAAACTTTCACCACGACTTTACCGACTCGGTCTTCCGCATCCATGTGCGCCATCGCAGCGGGCAATTCGTCGAAGCCGAACACGCGATCGATAAGCGGCGTGATGCGCCCGTCGGCGAGTGCGGGCAGGATGTCGCGAGCGAAACCGCGCGTCGTTTCCGCGCGCTCTTCGCGCTTCAGCCGCACGTTGGAAATGCCGAATATCTGCAGCCGGTTGACGTGCGCCGCGTTGAGATCGATGTCCGCATGGTGCTCGCCGTCGACGTAGCCGACGATCGCGAGGCGGCCTTCGCGCGCGAGCGCGCGCACGGTCTCCGCGAATACGGAGCCGCCGACCAGATTCATCGCAAGATTCGCGCCTTCGCCGCCGGTGGCAGCGCGCACGGCCGGCGCAAAATCCGCCGCCTGCGTCTGGATCGGCACGTCGAGCCCGATCGCCTGCAGCTTCGCAAGCTTGGCCGCCGAGCGGGACGTGCCGAGCGAGCGCGCGCCGATTACTTTGGCGGTGAGCACTCCGGCCATGCCGACGCCTGAAGACGCGCCCGTAATCAGCACGGATTCGCCGGCCTGCAGCTTGCCGTAGCGCACGAGCGCTTCGTAGGCGGTGATGAAGCTCGACGGAATTGCGGCGGCCTCTTCCCAGCTCAAGCGTGGCGGCACCGGCAGCGCCTGCCCCACGTATATCGACGCATATTCGGCGAATGCGCCGCGCACGCGGCCCATCACGCGATCGCCTTTTTTCCAGCCGCTCACGCCCTCGCCGACCGCTTCCACGACGCCCGCCGCTTCGGTGCCGCCGAGTCTTTCAGGCCCGCCGTGCACCGCGCCGCCGACGATCAGCTCGCCGCGATTGAGCGCGGTCGCGTGCACGCGCACGAGCACTTCCTCGCGCTGCGGCTTGGGCACGGGCACGTCGCGCGGCTCGAGCACCGACCGGCCATCGCGCGCGATTATCCAGAACGATTTCATCAGCTCCGACCTTCGGTTGGTTGACGGCGCTCTATAGTCCACAATACGGGCATGCCCACGTTTGCGTATCTCCGCCGGCGTTTGATTTGCGCGGCGGCCGCAGTAGTTGCGTTCGCCGCGCACGGCGCCGCGCCGGAATGGCAGCCGAAAACCGCGGTCGAGATCATGGTGGCGTCGGGTCCCGGCGGCGGCATGGACCGCACCGCGCGCACGATACAGTCGATTGTGCGCGAGAAAAAAATCGCCGACCTCGCATTCAACGTCGTCAACAAGGCCGGCGGCGGCGGCACGATAGGCTGGAATTATCTGTCCCAGCATCCGCGCGATGCGCACTATCTGGCGATCGGCTCGCCGGCGCTCCTGACCAATCACATCATGGGCAAGTCCGCGCTGTCGCACGCCGATTTCACGCCGCTCGCGATGCTGATCAGCGAATACACGGCGTTTGCGGTCAGCGCGAATTCACCGATCAAGTCGGGCAAGGATCTCATCGCACGTTTGCGCGCGGACCCGCGCTCGGTCAGCGTTGCGATCAGCACGAGCATCGGCAGCGGCAATCACGTCGCGATCGGCAAAGTCGGCAAGGCCGCCGGCGTCGATATCGCAAAGCTGCGGCTCGTCATCTTCAACGCGACCGGCGAAGCGATCACGGCCGTGATCGGCGGGCACGTCGATCTCGTGCCGGCCACCGCCTCCAGCGTTCTGCCATTTGTGCAAACAGCGGCGCAAGGCGCGGCCAAAGGCGGCCTGCGCATCATCGCGATCGCGGCGCCGCAGCGCGCGGGCGGCGTGCTCGCGGACGTGCCGACGTGGCGCGAGCAGGGTATCAACGTCGTGCAGGACAGCTTCCGCACGGTCATGGGACCGAAGGATCTGACTACCGCGCAAATCGCCTATTGGGACAACGTGTTCGGCGCGCTCGCGCGCTCGCCGGCGTGGAAGAAGGACATCGAAGATAATTACTGCGTGGGCAACTATCAGCCCGCCGCCGATGCCGCCAAATATCTGGCGGCGCAGTACGATGATTTCAGGATGGAACTGAAGGACCTGGGCGTTGTAAAGTAAGCAGTCATACCAAGGGGGAGCACGATGGCACAAAAAAGTCTGAAGCCGATACGGCGCGTGGTCACGGGCAACGACGCAAACGGCAAATCGAAAGTCACGTGGGATGGCCCCGCACCCGGCATGCACGAAGTGTCGATGGGCGCCGGCCGCGGGCACATCGATTTCTGGATCTGGAACGAAAGTCCCGCGCCGCTATCCGGCACTAATGATGATGGCAACCTCACGTACCATTTCCCGGGCCCGCCCAAGGGCGGCCATCTGCGCGTCGTGCAGGGGGCAGGCCGCGAGCCGGGCTACGATGCCGCGAAAGATCCGCACATCGTGCCGCCCCACCCGATCAAGGTCGATGCGCATGGCCGGCGCTGGGACCGCGGCGGCACCACCGCGTACTCGGGCGGCATGCACAAAACCGAGACCGTCGACTACGCGATCCTGCTCGACGGCGAGCGCACGCTGGTGTTGGACGACGGCGAAGTGAAATGGAATCCCGGCGACATCGTGATCGATGTCGGCGCGTGGCATCAATGGAAAAGCTACGGGCCCGAAGGCGGCCGCGTGGTCTACGACATGATTGCGGCGGAATTCGTCGACGGCCCGGTCGGGCTCGCGCAGGGCAACGACAAGATCATGCGCGGCGACAACGTGAAGCTGCCGCCCGGTGTAAAGCCCGCGCGGCGCATCGTGTGCATGGATCGCGAGGCCGGCAAGTCGTGCCTCGTCAGCGACAGCCCGTCGCCGGACGTGCGCATCGATCCCGCGCGCCCCGGCTACGCGTCGCAGCGCATGTGGGTGACCGACGGCACACCCGCGAAAATCGTGCTCGAAACGCTGCACCTGCCGCATTCGATCGAGCCGCCGCCGAACGGCTCGGTGCTGAACGTCGTCACGTTTCCGCCCGACGCCGCATGGAAAGGCAAAATCAACGCGAGTGACGTCGAGGCTTTTTTCAAAAGCATGGGCTCGCCGAAAGCTTCGACGCTTTCGCCGCAGGCGCCGCATCCTTACATGCAGAAAACGCGCACGCTGGAATTCGGCATCGTGCTCGAAGGCGAGCTCGTGCTCGTGCTCGATACGCAGGAAGTCGTGGTCAGGAAAGGCGACTTCGTCGTGCAGCGCGGCACCAACCACGCGTGGAGCAATAAGACAGACAAGCCGGCGGTGATCGCGATCGCGACGCATGACGGAAAATTCTGATGCGATGGCGTTGCAGATACACGCGGTGTTGGGGTGTAACTTCATGTGCTTTTGCATTCGCGGCGATGTTGGGCTTGGCTGACGAATGCGGTGCGCAAACTTATCCGGTAAAAGTGGTGAGGATCGTCGTTCCCGTAGCCGCCGGCGGGCCGACCGACATTCTCGCGCGCGCGCTCGCGCAGAAGCTTACTGAAGCGTGGAATCAGCAGGTCGTAGTAGACACGCGGCCTGGCGGCGGCAGCAATATCGGTTTCGAACTCGTTGCGAAGTCGGCTCCCGACGGTTATACGCTGCTGATGGCGCAGCCGGCACTCACGGTCAATGTCAGCCTTTACAAGAACCTCGCCTACGATCCGGTCCGCGATTTCTCGCCCATCAGTCTCGCGACAACTCACCCGCTGCTGCTGCTCGCGCATCCATCTGTGCCTGTGCGCAGCGTCAAGGAACTGGTGGCGCTCGCGAAAGCGAAACCGGGCCAACTCAACATCGGCTCAGCGGGCAACGGTACGAGCCCCCATCTCGCCGCGGCGTGGTTCAACACGGTTGCGGGTGTGCGGATCACTCACGTTCCGTATAAGGGCGCGTCGCTGGCGGTCATCGACCTGCTCGGTGGACATACCGATTTGTCGTTCGCCAGCCCGACCGCGGTGATCACGTACGTGAAAGATCATCGATTGAGAGCGCTCGCCATGACGACCCAGACCCGCTACCACCTGCTGCCGGAGCTGCCGACATTCGTGGAATCCGGTTATCCGGAATTCGTCGTGATGGGTTGGTACGGACTGCTGGCGCCGGCCGGAACGCCGCGAGACATCGTGGCGCGTGTGAATGCGGATACGGTCAAAGCACTCGCGACCAACGACATGAAGGAGCGCCTCACCGCGCTCGGTGAAGATCCGGTCGGTAGCACGCCGGAGCAGTTCAGCACGTGGATCAAGGACGAGGTCGTAAGGTGGGCGAAAGTAGTCAAGGCCGCGGGCGCGAAGGTGGATTAATACAACCGCGCAGCGCCAATCTCACCTTCGAACCTTACAACGCTTCGCGCTATCCTCACCTTCCCTTGCAACGCGGGGAATGCCGGGATGGGGGCAACAAGGGGAAGGATGAGGATGGGTAGGAGACAATTGGAACGCATGATTAAAGTCGCCGCCGTCAGTACGAGATTGAGGACTTAGCCGACACCTACTCGATGAAACCGCCATGAAATATCACGTGGAAATCGGCTCCGGCGTGACTCTCGCTTATACGCTCGACGACTATACCGATCCGTGGCGCGAAGCCGAGACGATAATCCTGGTCCACGGCATCGCGGAGTCCGGTGAGGCATGGCGCGGCTGGGTGCCGCATCTCGCCCGCAATTACAAAGTCATCCGCCTCGATCTGCGCGGTTTCGGCGACTCCACGCCCATGCCGCTCGACTACGAATGGTCCCTCGATGGGCTTGCCGACGATCTTGACGCGTTCGTCACGCGACTCGGCCTTGCGCGCGTGCATCTTGTCGGCGCCAAACTCGGCGGTCTCGTCTCGATGAAGTTCGCCGCGACGCGTCCGCAGAAAATACACACGCTCATCGTATCGGGCGCGACCGTAAAGCTGGATTTCCTCGCGCCGTCGATACCCGGGAAAGTGCGCCGCATGAAAGAGCAGAGCATACGTGCATGGGCGGAGTCGACGATGCGCGACCGGCTCGGCACCGGCATGTCGCGCGAAGCCGTGACGTGGTGGATCGACTTGATGGGCCAGGCGCCGAAAGATTCGGTGCTCGGCGTCTATCGCATGCTGCCGGCCGTGGACATTACAGCCGAACTGTCGCGAATCGCCGCGCCGACACTCGTGATGACGTCGACCAATAGCGGCTACTACGGGACGAGCACGACGTTTGCCAATTGGCAGCAGAACATTCCGGATTCGGAACTTGCGTTGATACCCGGCGATTCGTACCATATCTCCGCGTCGTATCCGGATGCATGCGCAAGCAAGGCTGCTGAATTTCTCGCGCGGCGAGCCGCGGCCCCGCACGAGCCTGAGAGGATCATCATGGGCAACACATTGCGAATCGGAACTGCGATCCTCGCGTGCACGTTGTCGCCGGCGCCTGGCAGCGGAGTCCGGTCCGCAGCAGTTCACGTACCCGGCCGCGCGGCGCGCCGACGTGCGTCGACGAATATTTCGGCGTGAAAGTCGCCGACCCGTACCGGTGGATGGAGGAAGCCGACTCGAAGGAAATCGCCGAATGGGTCGCGGCGCAGAACCGGCTGACCCTCGCCTACCTCGAGCGGTCGCCGCTGCGCGAGCATTTCCGGCGGCGCATCACCGAGCTCTGGAATTATCCGAAGCTCACGACGCCCATCGTCGAGAACGGGCGCCTCTTCTACCGGCGCAATAGCGGACTGCAGTTGCAGTCGCCGATTTACATGAAGAGCAGCGCAAAAGCGGCGCCGAAGCTCGTGATCGATGCGAACGCCCTGTCGCCGGACGGCTCGGTCTCGCTCGCCAACTTCCGCGCGTCGCCCGATGCGCGATTCATCGCATACACATTGTCGGAAGGCGGCGCCGACTGGCAGACGGTGCACGTGCGCGAGATCGCGACGGGGCGCGACCTGCCCGAGGCTTTGAAATGGATGCGCTTCTCGTTTCTGTCGTGGACCAACGACAGCCGCGGATTTTTCTATTCGCGCTATCCCGAGCCGCCCGCCGGCCGCGTGCTCGAAGCGCAACTCGTCGGGGCACGCGCTTTACTATCACCGCCTCGGAACGCCGCAATCGGCGGACCGGTTGATCTACGAGCGCAAGGACGCGCCGACCGATTTCGTCTTCGGGTGGGTCACCGAAAGCGGCCGCTACCTGGTCGTGGAAACGAGCAAGGCCGCCGGCCCGAAGAGCCGCCTCTATTACGCCGACCTCGAAGCTCCGCGGCGGCCGCGCATCGGCGCGCCGGTCAAACCGATCGTCGAGGACGACGACCTCGTGCACGCGGTGCTCGGCAATGCGGGCACGCTGCTCTACATCCGCACAGACCGCGACGCGCCCAGGCAAAAAGTGGTCGCAATCGACCTGCGCGATCCGCGCGTCGCCAATTGGAAGACGCTCGTCGCGGAGGGCAAGGACGCCATCCGCAAAGGCGATTTTATCGGCGGCCGCATCGTCCTCGAATACCTGACCGACGCGCGCAGCCGTCTTGCCCTGTTCGATCGCGCCGGCCGCCCGCAAGGCGAGATCGCGCTGCCCGAAGCCGGCACCGTCACCGAAATCCGCGGCCGCGAGGACAGCCCGGCGATTTTCTACTCGTTCACGTCGGCGCTCTATCCGACGACGGTGTTCGCCTACGACCCGCGTACGCGCAAAAGCACGCCGTTCGATCCGCCGCCGCGGGTTGCCGACGCCAGCCGCTACGAAAGCAGGCAGTTTTTTGCGACGTCGAAAGACGGCACGCGCGTGCCGTTCACCGTAACCGCGCGCAAAGATCTGCCGCGCGACGGCAATAATCCGACGCTGCTGCTCGGCTACGGCGGTTTTTCGCTCAGCCAGATGCCGTTCTACCGTCCGCACGTCATCGCCTGGCTCGAACTCGGCGGCGTGTGGGTCAGCTCGAACATCCGCGGCGGCGGTGAATACGGCGACGCCTGGTACCGCGCCGCGCGCGCCGAGAAACGTCAGAACGGGTTTGACGACTTCATCGCGGTGGCCGAACACCTCGTGCGCGAGAAATTTACTGCGCCCTCGCGGCTCGCGATCCTCGGCGGCTCTAACGGCGGCCTGCTGGTCGCGACCGTGTCGCAGCAACGTCCCGATCTGTACGCCGTCGCGATGCCCGCGGTTGCGGTCACCGACATGCTGCGCTTCGACAAATTCACCGGCGGGCGCGCGTGGACGCTCGAATACGGCTCGCCGTCGGATCCGGTGCAATTCATGCAGTTGATCAAATACTCGCCGCTGCATAACGTTAAGGCCGGGCACCTGCTATCCAGCGACCTTTGTGACGACCGCCGATCACGACGACCGTGTGGTGCCGAGCCATTCATACAAGTACGGCGCCGAGATGCAGGCGGGACAAGGTTGCAGCCGACCGGTCCTCGTCCGCGTCGAACCCAAAGCCTCGCACGGCTATCGCCCCACCGACCGGCTGATCGCCGAAATTGCGGACCAGTGGACGTTTGCGGCTGAACACACCGGCATGCGAGCCGCTAAACCGTGACGATCAAGACCAGTCGCCATCGTCGGCGCAGGTCCCGGCGGCTTCCGCCTCGTCGCAAATCTCGGCTTGATGGGTTACCGGCTGCGACTCAACGACATCGACGAAGCGAAGCTCACCGCGATCCGCGTGCGCGGCGGCATCGACGTCGAAGGCGACACCCGGCGGATTCGCACCACTCGAACTCGCGACGACCGATCTGCGCGCGACAGTCGATGGCGCGGACCTAATCATCGTCGTATCCGGTGGCAACACGCAACCGACCGTCGCACGCGATTTGGCGCCATTGCTCGTCGACGGACAAACGATACTGCTGATGCAGGGCAACACCGGCGGCTCGCTCGTCGTTCGGCGCGAACTCGACCGCGCGGGCTGCAAAGCGAAAATCGATCTCGCAGAGACCGATACATATCCGTACGCGATGCGTTTCGTCGCCCCGACCAACATGCGGCAGACGACGCAGAAACGCTGGATGCAGATCGCGGCGTTATCCCGGCACTCGACAGCGCGGCCGTACACGCCCGCCTCGTTCCGCTGTTTCCGCAGGCGGTCGCCGCGCCCGACATTCTGCACACGGCCTTGATGAACGTGAACGCAATACTCCACGTCGCGAACTGCCTCGCGAACGCTGGACGCATAGAGCGCGGCGGCGGCTACATGTTTTACGGCGAAGGCGTCACGCCCGCAGTCGCGCGCATGTATGAAGCCATCGACGCTGAGCGCATGGCGATCGCAGCCGCCTTGAATGTCAAGGTTCCCAGTCTCGTCGAATGGATCGAACGCGCCTACAACGTGCGCGAAGCGGACCTCGTCAAGACTTTCCAGCGCCTGACTGCCGAACCGGACGGGCCTTATCTAGCGAACAAAGCCGCAGGCACGCTGAACCACAAGTACGTGACCGAGGACGTACCGACGGGATTGATTCCGATCAGCGAGCTTGGTAGGGCGACAGGCGTACCGACGCCGGCGATCGATACGCTAATCGACATGGCGCGGCTGATGACAGGGAAGACTTTTGCGGATGAAGCGAGGACGTTGGAGCGAATGGGGCTGACGGATATGAAAGCGGTGTCAATTCGAAGTGTGGTAAACAATGGGTATCGGTGAATCAACTACACCTACAGTCGTAGAAACGTGACAAAAGATCGCAAATCGAGAGGATCTTTACGGAGACTCTCAGTCTCACTTACTGTGACGTCGTCATATAGCGCTTGACGGGGTTGCGAGCATAGCGGAAGCTTTCGCGCTTGTTACTCAGTGGCGGCTAATGGAAGAAATCACTCTTTACGACCGGTATGGCTGGCAATCGGATCTCCACACATTCTCGGGATCTGAGCCGAAAGTCGTTCGATTGCATCTCCAGAATTTCATTTCAGACGCTTCGCCGGAGCAGTTAAGGGCTTGGGATCAGTCCATTCCGTGGCTTCAGCGGGAATGCCGCGCACTTACGGCACGTGACTCAGCGGCAAACGAGTACACGGCAATTCTTGAATATGAACTACCTAGAGATTCTCGGCGCCCGGACGTTATTGTTCTTGAGCGTGGCTGTGTCGCAGTGCTGGAGATCAAGGGATACCTCAATGCATCACAAGCTGCAGTGGATCAGGCATTGGGGTATGCGCGTGATCTTGCGGCGTATCACGCTGCCTGTGCTGGCAAAACAGTAACGCCAGTGCTCCTAATACGGGGTACTAATGTCGAGCCATATACTCGAGACGGCGTCTACATCGCTTCTCCGGATGGGCTAAATCAACTCCTCGATAAAATCTCCTCCACGAACGAATCTCGCGTAACCATAAGAGATTTTCTCGCCCCGAACGCTTACGCACCACTTCCGTCAATCGTACAGGCTGCACGCGAGTTGTTCCACAAGCGGCCACTGCCGATGATAAAACGCGCGCGAGCAGCCACTGATCCCGCTCTAAAGCACATCACAGCCATCGCGCATGAAGCTGCCCAAACCAAGACCCGCCATTTGGTATTGCTTAGCGGAGTTCCTGGCTCAGGCAAGACGCTCGTAGGGCTGCAGCTCGTTCACGCGGGCTGGGTTGACGATCTTTCAATAGACCGTGGAACCGGCAAACCTTCTGTCGCGGCCGTCTATCTCTCGGGCAATGGACCTCTAGTGGAGGTGCTGCAGCATGCGCTGCATGAGGCAGGCGGCGGAGGAAAAGTGTTTGTACAGGGAATAAAGAACTACGTTAAACATTTTAGTCGACGACAATCCTCTATTCCGCCGGAGCACCTAATTGTATTCGATGAAGCGCAACGCGCCCACGACGCGGACCGCGTTGCAACCGTTCACGATGAACCAGTGGAAAAGTCAGAACCGCAACTACTCCTTCAGTTCTGTGAGCGAATTCCAGAATGGTGTGTTTTGGTCGCTCTTATTGGCGATGGCCAAGCAATTCATATTGGCGAAGAAGGAGGCACGCCTCTTTGGGCGGATGCAGTTCGAAAGATTCCGAACTGCGCAAACTGGGTTGTTCACGCCTCACCTGAACTCTCCAAGGTGTTTGCAACCTCGGGGGGCGACGTTCGATCCGAACCGGCTTTAAGCCTTGATACTGAGATTCGCTTTCACCTTACCCCGAGGGTTCACGAGTTTGTAGGCGGCCTGTTAGATTGCGCACCTGTTAAGCATCTGTCGCAACTTGCTGATGAGCTGCATGCGAGCGCTCATCGATTTCTTGTCACGCGTGACCTTGAGACAGCAAAGAGTTACTTACGTGAACGCTACACCGATGCCAAAGAAGCAAGGTTTGGGATTCTGGCGTCCTCCAAGGACAAATGGCTACTAGACTTTGGCATTGACAACACGTTTCAAACCACCAAGCGATTGCGCGTAGGTCCCTGGTACAACGCGGCAACTTCAGATTCAGGTTCGTGCTGTCAACTTGATACCGTAGCAACTGAATTCTCCTCACAGGGGTTAGAGCTTGACTGTGCGCTAGTTGCTTGGGGCTCTGATTTGCTCTGGGTCGATGGCGCTTGGTCAATTGCTTACTCACGCGGCACAAGAGGAGTACTAAAGGATCCATTAGCCTTGAGAAAGAATGTTTATAGAGTGTTGCTCACTCGAGGGCGAGATGGCTCGGTGATCTTCGTGCCACCGGATGTTCGATTTGACAGCACCCACAACTACTTACTTAATGTTGGCATGCGAGTACTCGATAAATAGATAACTTTATTGCGCCGTGCAACAAATTATGCCGAGCGTCAACGTGCAGCAGCATTCGTGGATAAGGCGAGAATCTTCGATGAATAACCGGCAACTGATTCGTGCGTTTCATGGAACCATCGTCCAGGGCAGATCTGGACAGGTGTTCCGAAAGTTTGATAAATCGAAGCTTGGAACCGCATCAGAAACGTCCGATTCAAAAATTGGTTTTTGGTTTACAACGAGCAAAGAGCGTGCAATCGAGGCGGCTTCGGACGCAAAGGAGCAAGCTGACTCTGATGGGGTGAGCGCAGAAGTATTTGAGGTGTCGCTCCACCTCACAAACCCGGTGATTGTCCCAACAATTAAAGACCTTACCCCCGCTGAAGTGGCGGTCCTCGCACAGCAGGCGAAACGAAACGGACGCGATGGAGTTGTCTTTGCAGCTGGCGAGCACGGCGGAACCGATTATCTTGTATTTGATACAGATAATATCTCTAGTTGCGAAACCAAAAAATCCAGCGGCGCCTAAATTGCCCGGCCACACCTTCGCGAACTCTCGAACTCACGGGTGCGGCCTCTGAAAACATCGTCCAGCATCTCCTTCGTCAGCCCTGTCAACGCGTGGAGTTCTTATGTCATCCCAAGCAATCCCCGGCAGCTGCCTCTGCGGCTCCGTCAAGTTTGAAGTCACCCCGCCATTCGCGGCATTCCGCTATTGCCACTGCAGCCGTTGCCAGAAAGCGAGCGGGGCCGCGCACGCGGCGAATGCATTTCTGCCGGAGAAACAATTCAAGTGGCTGGCCGGGGAATCGTTGGTAAAGCGATTCAATCTGCCGGGGGCCAAGCGCTTTGCGGTCGCGTTCTGCACGGAATGCGGCACGCGCGTGCCGCACAAGACCGGCGAGAACATGCTGATCCCTGCGGGCCTGCTTGACGGCGATCCCGGCGCGCGGCCCGAAAATATCATTTTCTGGAAATCGAAAGCCGCGTGGTACGTGCCGCCGCAAGACATGCAGAAGTTCGACGGGGCAAGCTGATTCGCGTTAGTTTGTTGCACACGGGAATCGGGTCTATCCTAGCTGTCGCAGGCCAACAATAATCTGAGGAGAAGGCAATGCGTCACCTATTGATCGCCGCTGCATCTGTTGTAATCGCAATCGCGCCATTCGCTGCGCATAGCCAATCCTCATATCCGACCAAAAGCATCCGCTTTATCGTGCCCGTCACGACCGGCGGACCGAGCGACCTCGTCGCGCGGCTGCTCGGCGAGAAACTTTCCACGTCGCTCGGCAAGCCGGTGATCGTAGACAACCGGCCGGGCGCGTCGAACACGGTAGGCGCCGCGATGGTGGCGAAAGCGGATCCCGACGGCTACACGCTGCTGCAGGCGGCGGCAAATATGGCGACCATTCACATCCTGATGACGGACCTGCCGTTCGACGCCGTCAAGGACTTCGCGCCGATCTCGTTGACGCACCTGACGCCGTACGTGATCGCGGTGAGTTCGCAGTCGCCGGTGAAATCGCTGCCGGAGCTGCTCAAGTACGTGAAGGACAATCCCGGCAAGATCACCTACGGCACGACCGGCGAAGGCAGCCCGCAGCAACTTGCCACCCTGCTCTTTGCGCAGACCGCCGGCGGGCTCGGGAAAATGACGGAAGTCCCATATAAAGGCAGCTCGGCTGCGCATCCGGACCTGATCGCCAACCGCATCACGTTCATGATCGATCCGCTCGCGGCGGCAGGACCGCACATCAAGGCGGGATTCCTGCGCGGACTGGCCGTCACGACCGCGCAGCGCAATCCGTCGTTTCCGGATATTCCGACGGCAACCGAGGCCGGCGTGGCGGGTTACGATTTCTCGAGCTGGGGCGGCGTCTTCGCGCCCGCGCGCACGCCGCGCCCCGTCATCAACAAGCTCAACACCGAGATCGTCGCGGCACTTGGCAACCCGGAGTTGAGCAAACGCTTCGGCGATATGGGCCTGGTCGCAAAGAGCAGCACGCCGGAGGAGTTCGGAAAATTCCTGCAGTCCGAGATTACGCGCTGGGGAGCGATTCTGGCGAAGAAGCCGTGAAAACGGTTACGCACTTTCACTGATCGGCTTTACCAATCCCCGATTCCTTGATCACAACGCCCCACTTCGCTATCTCGGACTTAAGATAGTCCGCGAACTGCGCAGGTGTCGAACTGGCGGGTTCGAATCCGAGCGCCACAAATTGCGCGCGGACTTCTTCGCGGTCGAGTGCGGCGGCGATTTCACGGTTAAGCAGATTGACGATCTCAGGCGGCGTGCCGCGCGGAGCCACCAACCCATACCAGCTGTCAGCGGCATAGCCCGGCACGCCCGCTTCAGCGACCGTCGGCACCTGCGGCACCAGCGAAGAACGCCGGTCGCCGGCAATCGCCAGGTCCCGCAACTTGCCGGATCGAACGTGCGGCAGGCACGAGCCCAGCGTAGCAATCATTAACTGAACCTCGCCGCCCAGCAGCGCCGCCAGCGCGGGGCCCGCACCTTTGTACGGTATGTGGACGAGGCGCACGCCGGCCATGTGGTTGAACATTTCGGCTGGCAGGTGATTGATGCCTCCCTCGCCGCCCGACGCGTAATTCAACTTGCCCGGGTTGGCCTTTGCCAGTGACGATCAACTCCTTGATGGAACGCGCCGGCACCGAGGGGTGGACCACGAACAGCAGCGGACCGGATGCTATCCGCGAGACTGCGGCAAAGTCTCGCAGGGAATCGTAGGGAAGCTGCGCGTAGAAATTGGCGCTGATCGCGAACGAAGCCGTCGCCAGCATGATGGTATAGCCGTCGGCCGGCGCTTTGGCCGCGATGGCCGCGCCGAGCGTGCCGGCGGCGCCGCCGCGGTTGTCGATGATGAACGGCTGCCCGAGCTTTTCGTTGAGCTTCTGTCCGATGACCCGGCCGACGATGTCGGTGCCGCCCGCGGGCGGAAACGGTACGATGAAGCGGACTGGATGCGAGGGATAAGGCTGCGACTTATTGCCGGCGTCCGCGCTCATGCAATCCACGCCAGCGCCGGCAAGCGCACAGAAAACCAACGCTGCGACGAAGTCAGATTTCGACCGTGACACAGCGCGTATCGCCCCACGTCGGGAGAAAAACGGTATGGTTCCCGGCCGCGCCCGCCACGATGATCTGGATGTCCTCCACGCGATCGGCAATGGGTATCGTGGTGGTTTCGCCTGCTTCGGCAAAAACGCGCGGCCGGCGGCCGCGCATGAGCTCGACCGTCTCGGGATTGAAGAGCGCAATGGGGATCCGGGTGCCCTCGAAAATAATCCGCCTCACATCCTGCTTCGACAATCCCGCCTCGCCGAGGATCGCGGCCTGTTCCGGCCCGAATATCAACAGCGGCTCGCCACCGGAATAGAGGTTCTTGTAACCTTCGCGCGGAATCGCGTGGATGACAGTGTCGAGAACCTGGCGCGCGCTCGTGCGCGCGTAATGGATGATGTCCTGCGTGCCGGTCACGCCAATGACGGACACCGTGCTCGCGTCTGCAGCATGGCCTTTTTCCACATGAAACGCCTCCCACGGGCTCGCCTCGATATTTTCCGCGATGCACAGGGAGAACTTGCCTGGTTGGCCGTGACAGGCCTTGTCGAACTTGCCCGGAATGCCGCCGCCGATATTGGTGAGGACGAACCGCAACGCGCGCCCTATGGTCGCGTTGCTTTTCCATCCCTGCCCGAGAACGTTGTATCCGGAGTTGATCTCGAGCTGCTTCACGACGGGACCGTTGACGACGATCATCGGTGTAACGGGGTTGGTCGTCGCCTGCATCGGCAACAGGTTGAACTCCGGCCTGCAGATGGCTTTGACCGCTGCGAGCACGACGGGAAAATAGTCGGGTCGGCAGCCGGCCATGACGGCGTTGATGGCGATTTTCTCGACCGTCGCCAGCGCCATCCGGGGCGGGATCACGCCGATGATAGTGTCCGGGGCCTGCCGGAAGGCCGCCAGCATTTTGTCGACGCGCTCGCGGCGCGGCGGCACGATGGGCAGGCCATCGGTCCAGCCTTGCGCGTAGAAATAGTCGTTGATCTGATCCGACGACGCGGTCTGCGGCGGCATCGGCGCAACGGCGTCGACCGCGTCGTCCAGGCGTTTCTGCGCGGGCGTCAGGAGATTGCGCATGATGTCGGCAAATGCTTTGCCGCCTCTTTCCCGGACTTCCGTCCGCTTCAATTCTCCCAGCGGATGGGCGATCACGCTCGTCCTGACGTTATGCGCGCCGAGCGCGTTTGCGACTTCCCTTCCGAGTTCGAGAAAAACATCGGTCACGACGGTGACAGTCGGGACCCCTCTGTTTTCGAGTTCAATCGAATCATGGAAACTCCATGATGTGCATGAACCTCAATCGGCGACTGCGTTGATCACATAGTCGCAGCGTTCGGCCAGCAACTCGATGTCGGGACACGGTCCCGCGGACTTCGGTTTGACGACGTTTATGATTTCGTAATTTGTCCCGGGCGCGCGAAGCTCCTGCTCGATTGTTTCGAGGAAGAACGCCACGTTCGGCTTGCTGTTGTTGAGCAGGCCTATGACCGGCTTGCCCCGGACTTTGCGCCGTGTAACGGCAGCGGCCTTGCGACCGCCCTGCCGCTCGCCGACTGGGTTAAGGATCTCCTGACTCATTTCGATCTCCTTTGAATTCGGGACGTCTGCACGATCAAAACCGCGAATATTTCACCGCATCGGCGTCAACGGCTCCCCCGCCATCCATGCCTTTATGTTCTTCAGCGCGTTGACGTAGAACATTTTCATGTTGTCGTCGACGACATAACCGACGTGCGGCGTCAGCACGACGTTATCGAGGCGGCGCAGGACGTGGTCTTTCTGCAGCGGCTCGGTCCAGAACACGTCGAGGCCCGCGCCGGCGATCTTCTTGTTCTGCAGTACGTCGATCAGCGGCTGCTCGTCGATCAGTGGCCCACGTGAAGTGTTGATGATGTAAGCCGTCGGCTTCATCAGGTCGAGCTCGGCTGCGCCGACTATCCCGCGCGTGGTCTTGCTCAGCACCATGTGCACGGAAATGAAGTCGGATTCCTTGAAGAGCGCCTCTTTCGCGACGCGGCGCACGGCAACCGCGGCGGCCCGCTCGTCGGTGAGATTGGGGCTCCACGCGATCACGTTCATGCCGAACGCCTGGCCGTATTTCGCGACGAACTGGCCGAGGCGGCCCAGGCCCAGCACGCCGAGCGTTTTGCCGGCGAGCGATTCCGTCATCACGTGCTCCTGCCAGCCGCCGGAGCGCATCGCTTTTTCCGACTGCGGCAAGCGTTTCGCCAGCGCGAGCATCAGCGCCCACGCGACTTCCGACGTCGAGCTTTGCGCGCTCTTCGTGCCGTGCGAGCCGGAGAGCGCGATTTTGCGCCGTTCACACGCTGCCGAGTCTATGCTCGCGTTGCGCGCGCCCGTGCTCACGAGCAGCTTCAGGTTCGGCAGCGCATCGATGACTTGCGCGGGAAACGGCGTGCGCTCGCGCATCGCGATGATTACGTCGTACGGCTGCAGCTGCTTGACGAGCTCGGCCTGGTCGGCGATGTTCTGGCTGAACGACTTGACCTCGGTGCCTTTCGGCAACGAGCTCCAGTCCGCAGACTGCATGGCGATTTGCTGGTAGTCGTCGAGGATGGCGATTTTCATTGGTTGTCCCTGGTTTGATCGACCGCCATTTTATCCTGCGCGGCAGGTGTCCGATACAATAGAGCTGAGGAGGGATGGTGATGACGATAAGGCCGACGGTCTGGCGCAAACGGGGGAGTCTGCTGCTCGTATTCGCCGCTGCGCTGGCGATCGCCAGCGTTCAGGTTGCAGCGCAGGCGCCCTACCCCAACAAACCGATCCGCATCATCGTGCCTTATCCGCCCGGCGCCGGCACCGATTTCACGGGCCGCGAGATCGGTGCGATCTTCTCCAAAGCGCTGGGGCAGGCAGTGGTCATCGACAACCGCGGCGGTGCTGCGGCCACGATAGGCCACGCGCTCGGCGCGAGAGCGGCCCCAGATGGCTATACGCTGCTGCTCGGCACCACCGGCGGGCTCGTGTCCGGCCCCGCGCTCCTGGGCTCTAAAATTCCGTACGATCCGCTGAAGGATTTCGCGACGATAGGACTGGCGACCTACGTGCCTTACGCAATCGCCGTGACGGCCAGCCTGCCCGCGAACAATGTCAAAGAACTGATCGACCTCGCGCGCGCATCGCCGCGCAAGCTCAACGTCGCATCGCCGGGCGTCGGCACGCCCAACCACCTGGGTGCGGCGCAACTGATGACCCTCACCGGAATCGAGATCGTGCACGTGCCGTACAAAGGCACCGCGCTCGCAATCAACGACCTGGTCGCCGGCAACGTACAGATGATCGTCACCGGGCTGCTGCAACTGCTGCCGCTGCATCAGGCCGGCAGGGTCAGGATCCTCGGCGTCGGGCATACGTCGCGGCTCAAGGCTTTTCCGGACATTCCGACCGTCGCGGAGACCGTGCCGGGTTACTACAACACCGGCTGGTGGGGCATCGTCGCGCCCGCGAATACGCCGAAGCCGATCATCGACAAACTCAATGCGATCATGACCCGCGAGCTCAAGACGCCGGAGATATTCCAGCGCTTCGAGAAAAATGGGCTTGAAATCGCCACGTCGACGCCGCGCGAATACCATGAGCTGATCGCGAGCGACCTGCAGATGTGGAAGAAACTCATCAAGGACGCGAAGATCAGCGTCGAGGTATTGCCATGACTTTATTCTGCGCAACTCGAACCGGCCGCCGAAACAAAAACCCCGCCGAAGCGGGGTTTTCTTATTTGGCCCGAAACTCCGTCATCACCACGGCGACGTGATCGGATAAGGCGTATTGGTGCGCCGTTCGAGCTGGTTGGGAGTAATTTGGTAAGGGGTATTGGTCCGGCGCTCGATCGTGCCGCCGCGCAAATTGCTATTACCTATCGGCGTGTTCGCCGCCGGCGTGCCCGTGGACGTTATCGAAGGCCCCTTCAAAGCCTCCGGTGAATTGGTGGCCTGCGCGAGTCCGGCGTTCGAATAGATGATGCTGGGCGACGGCTGGCCGGTGCCGAAATCGCGAACGCCGCCGAGAAAGCGCTCGGTGGCTGCGTTGGAAAGAACGGGCGGGCTGCTGGGCATGCCTTCCGGCAACGCCGCCGCATGCGCAACGGCCGCCGATATCAACGCTATTCCCAATCCTGTTTTCAGCATGGTCGAAATAAACATGGCGCCTCCTGCAATTATACGAGCGCGCCATTTTGACCGGGCGCTGCCCGAGTTCGTTATTCTAACGGATAAAACGCAGAGGTAAACAGCAGCTATGACAAGTGGGAATTAACGCCGGGCGCCGACAGGCGTCAAGTGCCAACTATTTCACGAAAAGGGCAGGCTGGAACAGGTCCCAGCACTCTTACCGGGCTGCGTTGCGGGTATTAGGCTCGTCATTGGCTATCCGGGCCGGATTGGTGCAGCTGCGGTCTTTAGCCGCGTAAATAACTATTCCGGCTTAATGCCGCCGACTCTGATCATCGTCTGATACTTCGCATATTCCACTTGCATCATGCGCGTGAATCCATCCGGCGTGCCCTCGGGCGTCGACTCAGCGCCCTGGCGCACAAACAGTTCGCGCAGCGCCGCTTTGCGCAATCCGCGCACGATGTCGCCGTGCAATTGCTCGACGATGCGCCGCGGCGTGCCTTTGGGCGCGACGACGCCCGACCAGCTATCAAACTGCGCTTCGGGCAGGCCGACTTCCGCGATGGCCGGAACGTTCGGCAGCGCGGGGCTGCGCTGCGGCGTCATGACTGCGAGCGCGCGCATGCGCCCTTCGCGCAACGGCGGCAGCACCGACGGCAACGTGTACACCGCGTAATGCACGCGCCCGAGTCCCATTTCGATGATGGAGTCGTAGAGGTTGCGGAACGGCACGTGCACGGCGGCGATGCCGACGGCCTGCGTAAAGACTTCGCCGGCGAGATGCGACGCCGAGCCTATGCCGAGCGACGCGTAGTTGAACTCGCCGGGACGCGCGCGCGCCTGCGCGACGAAATCGGGCGCAGTGCGCACCGGCAAAGTATTCGTCACCGCGAGCACGTTGGTGATCGACGCGACGTGGGTGACGCCGACGATATCGGCGAGCGCGCTGTACGGCGCGCGGTCGCGCATAAGCTCGGTGATGATCCGCGTGACATCGACCATGCCCAGCGTGTAGCCGTCGGCATTCGCCTTGGACACCATGTTGTTGCCGATCAGCCCGCCCGCGCCGGCGCGGTTGTCGATCACGACGCGCTGTCTGTACACGGCGCTCAATTCCTCGCCGAGCGAGCGCGCGAAGAAATCGCTCGCCGTGCCCGGCGACGACGCGACGATGATGCGAATCGGTTTGTTTGGGTACTCGGGCGCCGGCTCCGCGCCGCGCGCCGTCCCTGCCATCAACGCCAGAACGCCGGATGCAGCGCCCGCTAGGAGACGCAAGCGCGCGTTCATGGTTTGTTCTTCGCGTCGAGCCGCGCCTTGAGGTCCGCGAACGGATTGTGCGTTGACGCCGGCAGGTCGCCGCCCGTATCGGTGCGGCCCGCCATATCCTTGAGCTTCGAATGCTCGTGCTCGTGGCAATAGGTGCAGAGCAGCTCCCAGTTGCTGCCGTCCGCCGGATTGTCGTCGTGGTTGCCGTTCTTGTGATGGACTTCGAGCAGCTGCAGATTGCTGTGCGTAAACGCGCGTGCGCATTTGCCGCACACCCACGGATAAAGCTTCAGCGCCTGCGCGCGATAGCCCGCCGCCCGTTTGGCGTCGTCGCGCCGTGCTTCACGCAACACTTCGTCGAGGCGGTTTTTTGCCTGTGCCATAAGCCGAAAGCTTGTGCCTGCCGATTGCCGCCGTCAAGCGGCATAGAGGCAGAACACTTAGAATACGTCGCACGGAGGAACCGCCATGAATTCGAACGCTGCCAAAGCTGCCGCCCTCGCGCTGATTTTACTGTCAGCCCCCATTACCGCCCGGGCCGCCGAGCTCACGCTGCTGATTTCCAACGCCGTAAAAACGGTGATGGAAGACCTCGTGCCGCGCTTCGAAACGGCTACCGGGCACAAGCTCGCTATTACCTACGGCTCGACCAACCCGATGAAGGCGCGCATCGAAAAAGGCGAGGCGTTCGATTTGACGCTACTCGGCGACGACGCGATCAACGACCTGATCAAGCAGGGCAAGCTCGTGGCGTCGACGCGCGCCGTCATCGCACGCTCGAGCCTCGGCATCGCTATCCGCCAGGGTGCGGTCAAGCCCGATGTAGCTACTACCGACGCATTCAAACGAACGCTGGTCAACGCGAAATCGATCGGTTATCTCGATGACGGCCTGACCGGCACTTACCTCAAGGTCCTGTTTCAGCGACTGGGTATAGCCGATAACATCAAAGCGAAGCATCACAGCGTGCGCGGCGCCGAGGCGGTCGCGGGCGGTGAAGTCGAGCTCGGCATCACCCAGATCAGCGAAATCCTGTACCAGAAAGGCACGGAGCTCGCCGGGCCGCTGCCGCCCGAGATTCAGAACTATACGAACTTCTCGGCGGCGATCAGCGCGAGCGCGAAACAACCCGGCGCCGCGCAGGAGCTCATCAAATATTTTGCGTCGGCCGATGCCGTGCGCGTGATGAAAGCCAACGGGCTCGAACCCGCGCGCTGAGGCTCATACAGGATTCAAGCAGGGTCGGTATGCAGGGGCTCCGGCTCCGGCGGCTTGCCGCCGGTGTCGATGCGCTCATATTCGGCGATTACCTGCGCGCCCAGCAACAGCACCGTCGCCGCAACCTCGAAGCTCAACAGCACGATGATCGCGGTCGTCAGCGAGCCGTACACGACGCTGACCTGCGACAGCGTGCCGAAATACCAGCGCAGCCCGTGGCGGATCAATTCCCACAGCAGCGTGGCCGACGCCCCGCCGATCAGCGCGTGTCGCAGCGACAGTCTGCCTACCGGCATGAAGTAGTAAATGGCGGAAATGAGCAGGATCTCGGTGACGAAACCAACGGTGTACAGCACGACGTGCGACGCGCCGCTTAACGACCAGCTGCGCCCGAAGATTTCCAGCTGGCTGGCGCCGATGGTCACGAGATCGGTCAGCACGAAAGTGCCCGACGAACAGAACCACGCCGATGAAGAAGATGTAGCCGAACGGCAGCAGCAGCGACACGATGAAATGCCGGCGGCGCACGGCGACGCGGTGCAAAAAAATCACCGAGATCGCGTTCTCGAGAACCTTGAAGCCGAGCTGGCTGAAAAACAGCATCGTGACGAGCAGCACCCAGCCAATCACGTCGCGGTGGGCGAGGAACGCCCTCAACTCGACGACGATCGTCTTGCCTTCGCCCGGCACCACGAATTCGAGCGCGCGGCGCAGCGTGGCGAGCAGGACTTCCTCATCGATCACGTGCGACAGCGCGATCACCATCAGGATCAGGAGCGGCACGATCGAGAGCAGCAAGTAATACGCAACCGCCCCGGCAAGCAGCAATCCCTGGTTCGCTTTAAACGCTTTTAAGACCTGTAACGTGAAGCCGAGGGGGTTCTTGACGACGTGGACGATGCGGGGGTTCAGAAACTCCATGGCCTCACTTCGGAGCGGCGCGCGCCGCTCCCTGCCGCGGCTCTGCGAACTGCAACTCCGCGCGTTCCTTCGACGGCTGCCCTTTCTTGGCCGTGATGGCGAGCCGGCTCGCGCGCCGTGCGTCGGCCGCGGCGGGCTTCATCGCGGCGACCCGCTCGAGCACCTTGCGGTACTCCTCATCCGATAGCGGCCGCGGCTTGCCGGTCGCGTGCGCCACCCTTTCCTCCAACCGGATGTTTTCGACTTCCTCGGGCGCCGCCAGCGTAATTGCGGGCTCGCCCCACGCAACTTTCGGCTGCGCCGCGGCTTGCGAGAACTCATCTTCGGTGGCGACCAACTTGGCGATGAGTGGATGGCCGTTGCGCATTGCCCACGTTAACGCATCCTCGCCCCAGTCGTTTTTGGCGCTGCGGATCGCGCCGCGCTCGAGCAGCAGCGTCGCGATTTTTTCCTGACCTTCGCGCGCGGCGATCATCAAGACCGTCGACCCGTTGTTCGACCTCGCGTTCACGTCGGCCTTGCTCTCGAGCAAAAACCGCGTGAGATCGGTGTGCCCCGCGAAGGTCGAATAATGCAGCGCGCTCCACTCGTTGCCTTCGCGGTTGACGCGCGCGCCGTGCAGCACCAGCCAGCCGGCGGCTTCGCGCTGCCCCTTCCACGCCGCGAGCATTAGCGCCTGCTCGTTGTAACGGTTCTGGAAATTGACGTCCGCCCCGTGCTTCACGAAGAGTTCCATCATCCGAATGTCGCCGCGCCAGGCCGCAATCATGAGTCCGGTGCCGATGTGCTCGCTTTCGAAATTCGGATCGAGTCCCGCAGCAAGCCAGGCGCCGACTGTCGAGAGATCACCCTGCTCGACCCTGACCCCGAACGTGATTTCATCGGGCAGTTGCTTGTCGGCGGCAGCCGCCGACACGCTTGCGGCAGCTGCGAGCAGCGCAATGCAGGAGAGCAGAAACAAATGGATGGAACGCGCGATCGTTTTCACTTTGACACAGAGCAAATTTGCATTGCATTTTACCGGACACTAACCTTGTCAAGCCACCAATCGCAGCCTATTCTGTAGAAAGGCGGATTGTCAAAATTTTCGATATCTGGTCATGAGTTATGCGCGTTGAACCCGTCGTTGCCCTGATCGCAAGCGCCGCTCTGCACGCGGGCGTGCTGATGTACGTGCCCGGCGCCTTCGACTCGCGCGAGCCACGCGTGCCGGAAGCTGCGACGCCGGGCGTCGTCATCGTCGCACATTTAAAGAACACCCTCGAATCCGACAATGCGACGCGCCCGCGTGCGACTGCCGGAATGGGGTCTGCGGCAGGCGCTGCAGCTGAGGCGCGCAAGCCCCGCGTCGACAACCCGATGCACTTTTATCCGCCCGAAGCCGTCGCCCGGGGAATCGAAGGCGAAACGATATTGATATTGAGATACGCCGCGGACGGCAGGCTGCTCGACGCCAGAATCGCCCGCAGCAGCGGCCATGCGATCCTGGATCAGGCCGCGTTGCGCGCGGTGCGCGCCACCCCGCGCATTGCCGACGGGCCGCGCGAAGTCCTGTTTCCGGTGACTTTCGCGCTGCACTGACTGCGCCGCCGCGTCGCCGCTCATCTTTTGACGTCGTTCAGCGTCCAGTCGTAGCTCAAATACCGGATCGGCAGCGCGCCGCGCCGCACCATCGCGTGCCCGACCGCTTCGTCAGCCACAAAATCCGCGTACTTCGCAAGAAAGCGCGGCACCGAATTCACGTCGCGCCCGCCTTTCTCGAAGTCCGCGCGGTACCAATCGAAGAGCGGCGAGATCTCGAGCCGTCCGGACACCGGATCAAAGCGGTTGCGGCTGCGATCGCCGAGAAAACGCCGCACCGCGCTTTCGAGCTGAGCATCGAGCCGCCCGGCCACGTAGGCTTCGTCGCGCAGCATCGGGCATCCGATCGATGCGCAGTTGAGTGCGAAGTGTATGCGCGGCTCGTCGAACGCGCCGGGCGCGCGGATCATTCCATGCTCGACGGCATCGAGGCTGCGGGCGGCGCCGAGCAGCGCGAAAAATTCCTTCTTCCACGGCGACTGCGCGAGCGAGCCAATGTCTTTGATCGACTTGATCCCAGGATAGCGCGTGAGCACCAGCTTGACCGTGTACGCGTTATAAGCGTTGATCAGGAACGCGAGTTGCTGCTCGCGCGTCCACGCCTGGTATTCACCCGCGGTCACCGCCGACAGACCGTCGAGATAGAGATTCAGCGCGTCCTGATCGCGCTTGAACGCGGAGTAATCGACACGCGAGGCGTTGCCGCCGGGCGCCACGACAACATCGCGCTTGAGCAGCGCATCCCAGGCCGCATGTGTTTGATCGAAAGCGCAGGCAGTCCGGCCGCCGAGCAGCAGCATGACGGTGATAACGATGCTCCATCCGCCCCTCATCCAGCTTCTCGTCATTGCGATTGCACGGCCGTGATATGCCCGTCTCCCGTCATGGCGAACCTTTGTTCGAGCAGATACGCATCGTCGAAATGGCGGCGTCCGATGAATGCGGTTGCATGCGTTCCCCACTGGCGCATCGCGCCCGGGTTGTCGATTCCCATCGGCCAGAACAGAAAGCGCTCGCCGCGTTCAGTGCCGGGCACGATGCCGTCGGGCCCGAAAGCGCTGCGCCTAACTTGATCGGCAGCCGGCAACGCGCGTAAGCCGTTGTCGTCGACAAGCCGATACGCGACGCCCGTGTCGGCTGAATCAGCGCGGATGCCGGTTACATAGTGCGTGCGGCTGGCGACGCGCACGACGACGCGCTGCGCCGCTCGCAACGCCGGCAATACGGCGGGCACGAATGCCCATTCCTCGCGGCCGGGCGGCGCAGGCAGCGCTTTGACCAGCGCCGTCGGAAAGAACATGTGATAACAGCCGCACGGGTGCATGGTGTCGTAAACGAGCGGCGCGCCATCGGCGCCGAGTGTCACGCGGATGACGACGCCGTCCAATTTGCCGGCAAGGATATCGCCGGCACCGGTGCGAGGTCGCTCCGGAAACCAGATCGTGTACACGAGTTGAGCGAGAATTTTTCCATAAAAGCGCGTGAACGCGATGCGTTTATACGCTACCGGCCGGGTAAGGTCGACGACGGGCGCCAGACCGGCGCCCCACGCGAGCGCGCCAAAGCGGTCGTAGTCGCCGGTGGTGTCGATCTCGAAAGCCGGCGCGTACGCGTCGAACAGCAATTCCCGCTCGCGTTCGGTGAACTGCGGAATTCCCAGTGCGTCAGTCCGCAAGTCCGAGTAAACAGGGGCGACTTTGTCCGCGGTGCCGGGCGTTGCGGCTGCTGCATAGCGCACTACGCCGGCGACGGGAGGCGTCTGCATGCCGGCGTTCCTGAATTCTTCCAGCGTTTCCTCGTGCCAGGTTTCGATACCTTTCGAAAACGCAATGCTGGTGAGCGCATACAGGCCCAGCACGCGTTTCCAATTGGAGTAGCTGTCCGGCACCTGCGCGCGCTCGATAACGAGGCCGCGGCCCTGCGCATCGGCGAGATCCGCGCCGGCGAGTTCTGCTGAGCACGTTTCGGTTTTCACGCGAGCCGCCGCGCGATCGTCGATACCGGCCACCGGAAATGAATGCGCGGGCAGATTGTCGATCTCATAGCCGCGCGCCTCGGCATCCAACCTCCGCATGCGCGCAATCCAGGCCTCGAACATCTTTGGATCGTCGTGGGCCCGATCGCGGAATGACGCGGTAAACCGGTCGACGCGCAGGTACGGGAACCCGGGAATGCGGTACGCGCCCGCATCGCGCGCCGCGGCGCGATCGACCGTCGCGTCTAGCTGCGCAAACCAGTTCGCACATGACCGCCGCGCAGCCGAAGGCGAATCGAGATTCGACTTGAGCGGGGCTTCGAGCGTCGTGCAGCCCGCGACCGCCGCAACCAGCAACGCAGCAATGCCCCCGCGCAGAACCGCATATCCGCCGCGAGCCGGCGAAAACTTTGCGGTCCGCTGCATCATTGCACGCGCGCCCGGTTCTCTGTGCGCAACGCTTCCCTGCGCTCGATCTCCCTCACCATGCCGCGGAACTGGTCCCTGATATTCGCGCGCAACAGCGGCATCGATATGAATGTCGGCACCGGGAACGAAGGTTCGATCAGACCCGACCAGCGCAGCACGAACTCATCGTGCGTATCCGCGATCTTTTCGAGCCGGTAACCGCCCTCGAGCTGCTTCAGATTGCCTTTAAGCACCCGGACGCCGATGAAGGCCGGCGGCGTCTCGAGCGATTCGATCACGACGTCGATTGGATAATTAAAAAACAGGATAGTCGCATTGCCGCTTTGTTCGATGATCGTGGCATTGCCACGGCGGTCGATGACCTGGCTTTTCAACATGCCGGGAATAAAGTCGGACAGATGATCGTAGTCCGTCAACGTCTGCCAGATGAGTGCATAAGGCGCCCTCAGCGTAGCTCGCGCCTCGATTTCAACGGCACTTCCCCGGCTGGATGCCCGAATGGACACTTGTTCGGCTGCCTGCGGAGCGCCCATAGCCGCGCTGAGCGCCAGCAAGGCGCCGGCCGCACAATATTGCCGGATGCGCACCGCTCGCGATCCCCGATTCCAGTCATGTAGTGGGCGGGCTGGCATGGCTTGAAAAATAAATGTCTCCAGCAGGTAAACAGCAAACGAGCAGAATTTATTGCGATGCCGGACTGAAACTCCGCCTTCTGGCAAGTTGCGTGGCGCCGGGGTCATAATGCTCGTCCGGGCGGCCCGCCGGGCCTGCCGCACATCTGCCCAAGGAGGTTCATCATGGCTAAGAAAGAGAAAGAAGCAGTCTATCGTGTCACCGACGTCATCGGCACCAGTTCCGAGTCATGGGAAGCCGCGGCGCGCGCTGCAGTCAACACGGCGTCGAAGTCGCTGCGCGACCTGCGCATCGCCGAAGTGACCAAGCTCGATGTCAAAATCGACAACGGCAAGGTCACGCAGTTCCGCACGCGCTTGTCGCTGTCGTTCAAATACGGGGCTTAGAGGTACCTAACATAATGAAACACGTGTGCGTTGCAGCCAGAATTGGTGATGGCAAGGCGCCCGGTGAAGGCAATAGTCGTTCTATTGCCAAGACGAGCAACGCAGCGTCGCGTGGAGGGCGGAGCAGGTTCCAAGCGCCGTATGCTTGGATGCGACCCTGGAGCGCGACAGGAAGCGCACCAAGTCCACGCGATTCACGCGCACCTTCGCGGTCGCATCCCCGTGAATGGGGCCCCTGCTCCACGCTGCGGTGCGCCGCCGATTCTGGCTGCAACCCTTCGGGCTGGCACGAGTTTTGGCCTGTAGCTCCCGGCTCTCGTCGAAAGGGTTTTGTCTTTGGGGCGGAGACGGGAGCCGTGCGGCGCATCGCGATCACGGGAGCCACGTCACCGTTCCCGCAAACGGGCCTGCGGCTAACGAGTCACGGCGCCGCGTTGTCGAAAGGTCCCTTGCTTAGATTGACTAAGCCGCGGGACTTTCTTCTAGCCCTGAGCCAAAATCGTGACAGCGCATCACGCGTTTCATTGTGTTAGGCACTCTTAAATTGCAGCGCGATGCGATGATGGGCACGCGGGCAGGTCTTGGCTGCTCGGCAATTTTGCTCGCGTGCCTGACGACGTCAGCGCTTGCGCAACCCGCACCCGCGTATCCGTCAAAACCCGTCCGCATGATCGTGTCGGTTCCCGCGGGCGGCACGCCGGATGTGCTCGCGCGCGCGGTGACGCCCGCAATGTCGACCCTGCTCGGCCAGCAGCTCGTGATGGACAACCGCGGCGGTGCGGGCGGGCGCATCGCGGCCGAAACGGTGTTCACGGCCGCGCCCGACGGCTACACGTTGTTCATGGCCAGCTCGCCGAGCCTGACCATCGTGCCGCATATCTCGAAGGTGCCGTACAACACGCTCAAGGATTTCGCGCCGATCAGCCTGATCGCGATGAGCGACATGCTGATGCTGACCTATCCGGCGTCACCGATTGCCAACATGAAAGACCTGATCGCGCGCGCCAAGGCGGCGCCGGGGAAACTCAATTACGGCTCGGCGGGCAACGGCGGCACCAATCACATCGGCATGGAAATATTCAAGCACATGGCGGGCGTCAACCTCATCCACGTGCCGTATGCCGGCGCGCCGCAATCAGTCATCGACCTCATGGCGGGCCGGCTCGACGTGATACTGAATTCCATTCCGCCGGCGCTGCCGCACGTGAAAGCCGGGCGCCTGCGCGCGCTCGGCATCGCCGGTGCCACGCGTGCCGTGCTGCTGCCCGAGGTGCCGACCATCGACGAGGCCACGGGCCTGCGCGGCTTTCAGGCGGGAAGCTGGCTCGGCCTGCTCGCGCCCGCCGGCACGCCGCGTGCCATCGTGACCCGCCTCAACGCGGCAGCGGCCGAGGCTATCCGCAATCCTGAAATCCGCGCGCGGCTGATCGCAATCGGCGGCGATCCGGTAGGCAACAGCCCCCAGGAATTTGCCGCTTTCCTGCGCACCGACTACGAAAGATACGGCGTGGCCGCGAAGCAGGCCGGCTTGAAAGTCGATTGATGCCGAACGTTTCACAACGAGGAAGCAGCCCATGGGCAAGTTAAGACACATCGCGCTCTACGGTTATTTTCGCTTCGATTGCGTCCGGGAGTTCCAATGATCAAGGCGTATGCGGAATTCTGCTGCACCGTGTTGCTGGCGTGCGCTGCCGTGGCGAGCCATGCGCAGAGCGCGGCAGACTACCCTGCCAAACCCGTCCGACTCATCGTCCCGTATCCTCCGGGCGGCACCACGGATTTCGTCGCGCGCGAAATCGCCAACAAACTCGGCGAGGCGTGGGGCCGCCAGGTCGTGATCGACAACCGCCCGGGCGCGGGCACGCTGATCGGGCTCAACATGGGTGCGAAAGCGGCGTCCGACGGCTACACGATCACGTTCGGCACTTCAGCGGGGCTCGCCGTGAACCCCGCACTCGGAGTCAAGATGCCGTTCGATCCGCGCCGCGATTTTGCGCCGATCGGACTCATGGTGTACGTGCCGTACCTGCTCGTCGTCAATCCGGCGTTGCCGGTACGCAATATCAAAGAGCTCATAGACCTGGCGAAGACGCAGCCCGGCAAGCTCAACTTCGCGTCGCCCGGCGTCGGCACGCCCAATCACCTCGGCATCGAGCTGCTCAACATCGTCGCCGGCGTCAAATTCGTGCACGTGCCTTATAAGGGCGGCGCCACCGCGGTCACTGATCTCGTCGCCGGTCAGGTACAGATACTCTTTTCGGGCACGCCGCAGGTATCAGCGTTCGTGAAAACCGGACGGTTGCGCGTGATCGCCGTCGCGACGACCAAGCCCACGCGCGTCGCGCCGGAATTTCCGCCGCTCGCGGACACTTATCCGGGTTTTGATTGCAATACCTGGTACGGGCTGCTGGCGCCGGCACGCACGTCGCCAGCGATCGTCAACAAATTCAATGCTGAACTCAATCGCGTGCTGACGGACGCCGGCGTTATCCAGCGTTTGCTCGATCAGGGCGTGGAGGCGACGCCGGGCACGCCCGCTGCGTTTCGCGACCTGATTGCGGCGGAAACCGAGCGCTGGCGCACGGTCATCAAGAGCGCGGGCATCACGCCCGACGCGGCGCAATAAGCCGGCCCCGCTCGCGAAACCGTGGTTCAAATTCTGTCACGGGTGTAGAGTGACCCCGCTGCGCAGTTCCAGGTTATGACGCTGGAATCAACAATCAAGGGGGGCTGACCATGATTCGATTCTCCGCATTCCAAAACGTGGCGATGGTGATCGCGCTGGCGTTGTTTGCGGCAGGGGCACGCGACACCGTCGCGCAGGCATATCCGTCCAAACCCGTGCGCATGGTCGTAGCCACGGGCCCGGGTGGCGGCGACGATTTTGTCACGCGCGTCATCGCAACCAAACTGGGCGAACTGTTCGGCCAGCAATTTATCGTCGACAACCGGCCGGGGGCCGGTGGAGTCATCGGACAATCATTCGTGGTCAAAGCCCTTCCGGACGGCTACACTTTGCTGCTGGGGGGCGGCTCCATGGCGGGCGCGCGCTACGTGAACGCCGCCGTCACCTACGACATACTGCGCGATTTCACGCATATTTCCCTCGTCGAAACTTCGCCGTTCGTACTGGTCGTGCATCCGTCCGTTCCCGCGCGTAACCTCAGGGAATACATCGCGCTCGCGCGCTCCAAACCGGGCAAGATGACCTTTGCGACGATCGGCGCCGGCCAGATCCCGTATTGGAGCGTCATACTGTTCAACAGCATGGCCGCCATTAGGGCGACCGAAATTCAGTACAAGTCACCCAGCGAAGCGCTCGTCGCCGTCATGTCCGGCGAAGTCGACTATACGTTCGCCCCCGCCGTCGGCGCCGTGTCCAATCGCGCCAAATTGCGCTCGCTGGCAGTGACGACCACCACGCGCTCGTCCATACTGCCCGACGTTCCGACCATGGAGGAAGCGGCGCTGCCCGGCTATGCCATGCCGGCGTGGCGCAGCATCCTCGGGCCGGCGGGCATGCGCCGCGAAGTCGTGGACGCACTCAATAGCGCTATCGGGCGGGCGCTGGCTGCGCCCGACGTGCGCGACCTGTTTCTCAAAGCGGGATCGGAACCGTTGACGGGCAGTCCGGACGACGTGCGCAAACGCTTCACGGAATGGGTCGGCATATTCGGCAAAATCGCGCAAGACGCCGGGCTCAAACCGCAATAGGCCTGAACAGCACGCGACGTGAATATAACTGCGCGCGCTCGCAACTCACGCGCCACTCAGCGCAGGCTGGTCCCGCCGAAATAGAGCGCGGCCGGATTGTCGACCAGAATGCGCCGCCGCGTCACTGCATCTGGCGCCCATTCCCACAAGAGGCGCATAAGTTCAAGATCGTCCGGCGGCTCGCCTTTCACCGATGGATGCGGCCAGTTGGTCGCGAAGAGCAGGCGCTCAGGCCAGCGCCGCACGAGTTCGCGCGCGAGCACGCCGTTGTCGGCGTACTGCGGCGGTCCGCTCTTGGAGCCGTGGTACGGCGCGGACAGCTTGACCCAGCAGCGGCCGCTATCGAGCAGTCGATAGAGCGCGCGCACACCTGCTGTTTCGTTGTCGAACGGCGCGGTGAATCTGCCGATGTGATCGATCACGACGTCGCACGCGAGCCCCGCGAGCAGCGCTTCACGCTCGGCGAGCTCCTCGCCGCGCAATTGCAGATTGATGTTCCAGCCGAAGCGCGCGATGCGCGGCGCCATCACCGGCATCGTGTCCCACGTCAATAAGCGTCCCGCGAACATGACGTAACGCAACCCGCGTATGCCCGCCGCGGTCAGCCTCGCAAGCTCACCGTCAGCGACGTCGGGCGCGACGATTGCCACGCCGCGCGCGCTGTCACCCATCTGCCTGATCGCATCGACCGTGCATTCGTTGTCGGTGCCGTACGCGGTCGACTGCACGACTATCACGCGGCCCAATCCCAGGCGCTCGCGCACGCGCAGATAATCGGCCACCGTCGCGTCGCGCGTCGGCGTATGCGCAGGGCCCAGCGGAAAGCGCGGGTCCCAGATATGCATGTGGCAATCGCAGGCGAGCGCGAGTTGTGCGGTTTCGAGCCGGATATTTTCCATGTCTTTCGTATAATAGCCGAAACATTCAGTGCCAAAAAAAGGGCCGGGAAATTTTGGTTCACCTCTTACGTTTCTTCAGCGCGTTGCTCGCGGCGACTGCACTAGCGCCGGCATGCGCGCAGCCGTATCCCGAGAAATCGATGCGCATGATCGTGCCGTTCTCCGCCGGCGCGGGCTCCGATCTCATTGCCCGTCTGATCGCGCGCAAGCTGCAGGATGCGTGGGGCCAGAATATGATCGTCGAGAACCGGCCCGGCGGCGGCACCATCATCGGCGTGGACATGGCGGCCAAGGCGCCGCCCGACGGCTACACGCTCGTGATAGTGACGCCCTCTTTCATCATCAACGCGACCGGCATCAAGAAGCTGCCTTACGACAGCATCAGGGACTTAGCACCCGTCACGCTCTTCGCGTCATCGCCGCTGTTGCTCGTCGCGCATCCATCGCTGCCGGCGAAAACGGTGCCCGAACTCATCGCGCTCGCGAAAGCGCGGCCGGCGCAAATCACTTACGGCTCGGCGGGCAACGGCAGCCCGACCCATCTTGGAATGGAAGTGTTCAGAAGCGCGGGCGCGGTGATGACGCACGTGCCTTACAAGGGCGCCGCGCCCGGCGTGATCGACCTGCTCGGCGGCCACGTGCAGGTGATGCTGACCACGCTCGCGTTCGTCAAGCCGCATGTCGAAACCGGCAGGCTCAATGCGCTCGGCGTCAGCACTGCAAAGCGGCTTGCCGCGCTGCCGAAAGTGCCGACAATCGCCGAAACGCTGCCCGGCTATGAAGTGATCAACTGGTGGGGGATACTCGCGCCCGCCGGCACGCCGAACGCGATCGTCACGAAACTGAACGGCGCGATGGTCGGCATGCTGCGCGACGCCGACGTCCAGGACACGCTCGCGCGCGAAGGCATCGACCGCGCCGGATCGAGCGTGGGCGAGTTCAGCAATTTTATTCGCACCGAGATCGCGAAGTGGACGAAAGTCGCGCGCGAAACCGGCGTGCAGCTTGATTGAAGCGGGTAAGAAAGTAATCGTCACCGTTACTCGTCATCTTTATTCGTCACCGTCATTCGTCACGTCAGCTTTCCTCAGGCGTGGGCTGGCACACGAACAGCAGCACGAGTGCTATGCATACGATGACGCGGAAAGCCGCTTGCTGCCCGTTCCACTGGTGCGACTGCCACATCAGGAACCATTCCGCGCCCACCGTCATGAACCCGAAGAAATAAAGCACGAAGCCGATCGTCAGTCCGGCGACAGCCCAGCCGCGGGCGCGGTCGAAGTCTGCTGCAGTTGCCGCGAACCGCGCGGCCAGGCGGAACGCGCCGATGAGGCAGGCCGCCCCGCATATCAGCTCGATTGCGATGATCAAGGCGTAGACGTAACGGTGCAAATCCGCCGATTCGATTGCGCGGCCGCGCAGAGCGTTGCCGGGGAAGGTCGTGTCCATCAACAGCACGTGGCGGACAAACTCGAAGTTTGATCCGTAGTCAACGATGTTGTTGTAGCCAATCAGCAGGACGTAGAGGCCGATCAATGCGACCAGGGCAATCTTGGCGATGCGCACGGGTTTCAAAGTTTTCATGGCGCGCGCTTCAGCAACGCTTGCAGACGATTCCCCATGACGGGCATGCGCCGCGGCCGGCTGAGCACATGACTGCGCCTTAACATACATCTGCCTCCCCAGGCGTTGCGGGTAATCTCTGCACCCGACTGCGATTAAAGCACAGGCGCCCGCCTGTCGCCATCCAACGCCTGCCGCACTACATATCAGGCGACGTCGGTTGCCCTCCGGAAACTTGCAGCGCCGCAACTTCCGTGCGAACTCTCGTCACGCCGCATGGTGCGAAGTCAAGTTTCGCGTGGCGGTAAACGAACCCCAGCCGCTTCGGAATCAAAAACCCGTCGGCATCCTCGGGGTCCGCGACCATGTCCGCGGGCACGGGGTCACCGTCCCACACTGGAAAGACCGAGGATGCATCCGGCATCGCATCAAAGTCATGATTGCGGCGCAGGTGAATCTCGATCACATAGTTGCCGATCAGCTCGATATTGAAGGTGGTAATGTCGGTGGCATCGAGTGCGGATAGGTCGGGCAAGTCCGGCGCAGCCACTTTTCTCCACTCGTAAGGCCGGTTGTTGCGGTAAATGCATTCGACGGTGAGATCGAAGTCCCATCCGGACGGCGCGCGCGAGAGGTCGACCGACAGGTGCCGGCCAGTAAAGTGCGGCATCCAGAAACTGCCCGGGCGGATCGGGAAAATCGCGCCGCCATCGTAATGCTGCGCATGCGCGCCGACGCCCATGCCGTTCAGATTTATGATGGGCTTCACGAACCACAGTCCGGGCCTCGGGGGCAGCGTCCCGGCCGGACCGCATTCGTATCCGAGCGCCTGCGACAATTGCAGCCGGTCGTACAACCAGCGCAGCCGCGGGTAGCGTTGCCAGGCGTCCGCATCCGTCATTGCGTCCCCGCTGAGATGATCTTCGTGGCAATCGCCGCGCAGTAAGTTGTCGCGTTGCAGTTTAATCACGCCGTTCGCTCCTATGAAACCGGGCGAAGGGAAGTTCCAACCGACCGGGTTACGGTTAGAGCATGTGCAATCGTCGCCGTTCAACGACAGAAAATTTCGCGTGCCGGATGTCCGCGATCCGCTGACACGATGCATCGGGGCGAAACACTCTGTTACTCTTTCCGGGGATTCCACGGCCGTTTCGGCGGGTCAAAGCTTCACAGAGGGCGAAATCGTGCGGCGGAACGGCGCCGCGCGGCCCCAGCACCAAGGAGACTTTCATGAACCGCAAATTGATACCGCTGTTATTGGGTGCGACGCTCGCGGCCGCGAGTGGTTTCGCATCCGCGCACAGCAACGTGAGCTTCGGATTGTACGTGGGTGCGCCGGCTTATTCGTATGCGCCGGCGCCGGTGTATTACGCACCTGCACCGGTGTATTACCCCGGGCCGGCCTACTACAGGCCTGTCTACTACGGACCGGCGGTGCGTTACTACGGTCCTCATCACCGCGGTTGGCACCGGCACCATCGGCATCATCGCCGTTGATGCTTCACAACCGGCGTTTTAGCGGCTCAATCGCCGCGTATGCCGGTTTCCTTGATCACCCGCGCCCACTTGGCGAGGTCGGACACCAATAGCGCTTTGAGCTGCGCGGGATTGCCGCCCACCGGCTCGGCGCCGTCGAACGCCAGGCGCTTGGCCACCTCGGCGTTTTGCAAGGCGCCGACGATTTCCCGGTTAAGCCGGTCCACCACTGACTGCGGAACGCGGGCGGGCGCGAACACCGCGTACCACTGCGAGACTTCGTAGCCCTTGATTCCCGCTTCGGCGACCGTCGGCAAATCCGGCTGGGCTTGAGCGCGTGCCGGACCGCTGACCGCAAGCGCGCGCAGGCGCTGCGTGCGCGCGTGAGGCAGCGCCGAGACGATGCTCGCAAAAGCCATCTGCACCTGCCCCGCGATCAGGTCAGGGTAAGCAGCACCCATGCCTTTATAGGGCACGTGTGTCGCATTGATTCCTGCCGCGGCCTTGAAAAGTTCGGTCGCGAGATGGATGAGACTGCCTTGGCCCGCCGACGCGTAATTGAGCTTGCCGGGATTGGCCTTCGCATAAGCAACGAGCTCGCCGACGGATTTCACCGGCAAAGCAGGATGCACGAGCAGCACGTACGAGGTTGTCGTCGCCTGCGACACCGGCGCGAAATCGCGCAGCACGTCGTAGCGCGATGGATACATGAGCGGACGGATGACCGAGGTCGCGCTCATCATGACGATCGTATAGCCATCGGGTGCTGCCTGCATCGCGAGTTCGGCGCCCAGTGCGCCGCCAGCCCCGCCGCGGTTGTCGACGACCACGCTTTGGCCCAGCTGCTCCGAGAGCTTGGCGGCCAGCGCGCGCGCAACCGTGTCGAAGCCGCCGCCCGCCGCGTCCGGCAGTATCAGTCTGATCGGCTTGGTGGGATAACCTTGTTTCGAATCCTGTGCATGCGCTGCCAGCGCAAACACGAGCAACAGACCGCAGATCGAGCGCATTGCAGCCATGCGGTCTATCAATCTATCTTGATGCTGGTCGCTTTGGCGACACCGATCCAGCGCGTGACTTCGCGTTGTACGAATTCGTCGAACTGTGCCGGCGTGCTGCCGACCGCCTGAAATTGCATTTCGTCCAGACGTGTGCGCATCTCGGGCGTTTTAAGCGAGCGCTCGATCGCCTCCTGCAGCTTGCCGACGATAGCGGCGTTAGTGCCCGCAGGCGCGACCACTCCCCAAAAAGCTTCAACCACCACCGGTATGCCGGATTCCTGCAGCGTCGGTACCTCGGGCAGGTTCGGCAGCCGCTTGGCGCCGGACACCGCCAGCGCCCGCATGCGGCCGGACTTGATCTGCGGGAGCAACGATGCGGGCTGCGAGATCAGCATGGAGACCTCGCCGGAAATCAACGCAGTGACCTGCGGCGCGCCGCCTTTGTAGGGAACATGCACCATGTTAATGCCGGTGACGAGATTGAACTGCGCGAACGCGAGGTGCCCGGTAGTGCCGCTGCCCGTCGATCCGTAGGTGAGGCGGCCGGGCTGCGCCTTGGCAAGCGCGATCAAATCTTTTACCGTCTTCGCGGGCAATGACGGATGCACGACCAGGACGGGCGAAGTGAGCGCGATCATGGTGATGCGCACGAAATCCTTCAGCGTGTCGTACGGCAGATTGGGCTGCACGCCGGGCGCGGCAGTGTACGCGTTGTCCACCGTCAGCAGGGTGTAACCATCTGGCGCGGCGCGCGCGGCGAGCTGCGTGCCGATCGTCGTATTGCCGCCCGCGCGATTGTCGACGATGGTGTTCTGGCCGAACTCCGCGATCGCTTTCGTGATGACAGTCCGCGCGAAGATGTCGTTCGCGCCGCCCGGCGAATAGGGGACGATCACCCGCACCGCCCGCGACGGATATTGATCGGCGCCTGCGGGTTGCGCGTTCGCGGGCGTATAGGCCGCGAGCAAAACGAAGCCCGCCAGTACCGATGCGAGAGGTTGTGTCACGTGTTTACGTCGCACGGTACTGATTGACGAAGTCCCAGTCGATTTCCATGCCGAAGCCCGGCGCGTCGGTGATATGCACTTCGCCGTCCTTCACCTGCGGGCCGTTCTTGTAGATGCCGAGCCCGAGCACGTCGCGCACCTTGTTGCCGATGGTTTCGACGGCGAAGCTCGCCGACGGGAAAGCCACGCACAGGTGGGTGTGCACTTCCGGCGACAGGTGGGGCGCAATGCGCACGTTGAACTGTTCCGCCACGTGGGCAACCCGCAGGCCTTCAGTAAAGCCGGCGTAACGCGTGGAGTCGAACTGCGCGAAACGCAGCGCGCCGGAGGTTATGAAATCGCGCATCGTAAAGCGCGTGAGTTCGCGCTCGCCGTGCGCGAGCGGGATCGGGCTCGCGGCGGCAAGTTTCACGTAATCGGCCGGCTGCAGATACCAGTGCAGCGGCTCTTCGAGCCAGAATATGTCGTACGGCGCGACGGCGTGCGCAAAGCGGATGCATTCCTCGACGTCGTACGGCGCATTCATGTCGAGCATGAACAGCGTGTCCTTGCCGATCGCTTCGCGGATTGCCGCAATGCGCTCGACTTCCTCGGACATTTCCGCCCAGCAGCATTTGGCTTTGACGGCGCGGTAACCCTTCTCCACGAAGGACGCCATCTCGTTCGCATAGGTTTCGATCGTCGCGTTGTCGCGGTAATAGCTGCCGGTCGCGTACGTAAAGAACGATTGGCGCGCGCCGCCAAGCAGCTTGTAAACCGGCAGGCCGGCCGCCTTGCCCTTGATGTCCCACAGCGCGATGTCGATGCCGGCGATCGCCGCCATGATCTGCGGGCGCGCGCTGCGCGGCAATGGCGGCGGCAATCCACCGCTGCCCTGCAATCCGCCCGGGCGCGGGCACGTCAGCAGAAAAAGTTTCTCCCACACCTCCACATGGCCCAGCGCATCCATGCCCTTCACGATCTCGCCGAAGCGCAGTATCCATTCGCAGATCGTTTTCATCGGCTCGCCGTGCACCTTGCCGTAACCGACGAGCCCGTCGTCGGTCTTGACCTCGACCAGGATGAAATGCGACGTGCGGAATGTTTCGTGCGCCGTGGACAGCGGAACCGCCGTCGTTGCGGACAGCGGATGGACTGCGATCGATTCGATTTTCATGTTGTCTCCGGATACGCGTTCATTCGCCTTTGATGCCGGCTGCGTTGATCACTTTCGCCCATTTCGCAATTTCGCTCTTGATGAACGCGGTGTATTCCTCCGGGCGTGCTGCCGACCGGATCGGCGCCGGCTTCGATCAGCTTGCCGCGCAGATCGGGGGAATTCAGCGCGCGCACGATTTCTCCATGCAGGCGGTCGATGATGACGCGCGGCGTTTTGGCCGGGGCCGAGATGCCGTACATGGTCGTCACTTCAAAGCCAGGCACGCCGCTTTCGGCGACAGTGGGAAGTTCCGGCGCGGCGCCGGCGCGCTTGGCGCCTGTCGTGGCGAGGGCGCGCAGTTTGCCGGCGCGCGCGATATTTATCGCCGTCGGCAGATTGAGAAAACTGAGCGACGTCTGGCCGGCGATCAGCTCCTGCAGGGCCAGCCCGCCGCCTTTATACGGAATGTGGACCCATTTGACACCGGTCATGTACTGAAACAGCTCGGCCGACAGATGCACCGTGGTGCCGGTGCCGGAAGACGCGTAGTTGATCTGGCCGGGACGCGGCTTCGAAATCGCGATCAGCTCCTTGATGCTTTTCGCCGGCAGCGACGGATGCACGATGACGAGGTTCACCGATTCGGCGAGCTGCGTGATGAACGCGAAATCGTTCACCGAGTCGAAGTCAAGCTTCATCAGCGACGGATTCGTGAGGTGCCCGGGCGAATTCAGCATGAGCGTATAGCCGTCCGGCGCGGCGCGCACAAACTGCGCCGACGCGATTGCGGTGTTCGCGCCGCCGCGGTTCTCGACCACGACCGTCTGACCGAGCTGCTCGGTCAGCTTTTGACCGAGCAGGCGCGCGACGAGATCGTTGGTGGCGCCGGGCGCGAACCCGACGATGAAGCGGATCGGCTTGGAGGGATAAGGTGCCTGCGCATGGACCGCGGGCGCCAACAGCAGCAGCACAATGCTTACTCCATAGGTCATCCACGCGCGCCTAATTTTCATAGACAGGACCCCTCCGTACCGGATGCGCTGATTACTTCTCGCGCATTGCGCGCACTTTCTTCGCGGCCGGGCGGTCCCAGCACGTCTTCAGCCATGTCTGCACATGCGGCCACTTAGCAAGGTCGATTGTCAGCGCGCGATAGAGCGCCGAGGCGACGTTCAGGTCCGCAATCGAAAATTCCGCGCCGGCGAGCCACTTCGATTTCTTGAGCGCGTCTTCGAGCACGTCGAACGCGGGAACGCATTCGCTCCACGCTTTCTCCGCGAGTTCGGGCTTGCGCTCCGCTTCGGGCAGCTGGCTCTTGTGCCGCTGATAGTCGACGACCTGGCGGTCGAGCCGGTCGGTTTCCCACAGGCTCCATTGCAGCGCGAGCGCCTCTTTCTTCAGATCGGACGGATAGAGCGGGCTCTTGTGCTTTTTCGCGAGGTAAAGGTTGATCGCCATCGACTCGGACAATATGAAGCCGTCGTCGTCTATAGTCGGCACGCGGCCGTTGGCATTCAACGCGCGGTAATCCGGCGTTTTGGTTTCCGGCGCGCGCGGCAGCCAGTCCTTATGCTCGTAGGCGAGCCCGAGCTCGGACGCCATCCACAGCACGCGCATCGCGCGCGAATTCACCGAACCGTAAATTTTCAACATGATTGTATCCTCCAGGGATTAGTGCAGGCTTGGATGCCTGACAGGGTTACACACGCGTGCGGTGCATTATGTCAGGCACTCTCAGTGTAGCCGATCCCGCTTTTTCGCGTGTAAGATGCGCTCTACGGAGACGTGCACACAAGAATCTCCGCCAGCCTGTCCCCCACGTTCAGCCGCACTATCCACGGAGAGAGCCGCCGCAGTGAAACTCGTCGATATCGCCAAAGTAATTCGCAGCAAAAACGCCGGACCCACCACCCTCACGCTCGACTTGCTGTTCAACGATGAAGCGGGCTTCAAGGCCGCGTGCGCCTCGAAATCCTTAACGGCCGACGCGATCGCCAAGCTTTATTCGCAGCCGCGCGCTAAGGTCGAGGTCCTGCCCTATCCGCCCGCGCTCGCAATCAAGATCGTAATGCCGCGCCGCATCGTCTCCGGTGATCCTGGCGACAGCGACGTTTACGGCGCGCAGCAACATGGCCCGATGCTGGCGGTGGAACTATGACTACCGCGATCGAACGCATACGCAAGAGCGTGGTCGGCAGCGACGGGAAACTCGCGCCGCTGCGGGTAATGGCTGCATCGGGACAACTCGGCTACGGCATCCCCGATCCCGCTTTCAACGCCGGGCTCGAGTGCAAACCACATCTGATCGGCGCGGACATGGGGTCGATCGACCCCGGCCCCTATTACCTCGGCGCGGGCAAGATGGCGCAGTCCGACACGATGGTGCGCGTCGATCTCGCCAAATGCATCAACGGCGCGCGCAAACTCGGCGTTCCGCTGCTGATCGGCACCGCCGGCAGCGCGGGCGCAGCGCCGCACCTTGCAGCGACGCTCGAAATGGTGCGCGAAATCGCGCGCCGCGACGGCCTGCATTTCCGACTCGCGTCGATCTCCGCCGACATGCCGCGCGATGTCGTCAAAAAAGCCATTCGCGCGAAAAAAGTGGTGCCGCTCGGCGAGATCGGTGCATTGACCGAAGCTGACGTCGATCGCGCGACGAACCTGGTCGGGCAGATGGGTATTGAAGCATTCCAGCGCGCGCTGAATGCGGGCGCCGACGTGATCATCGCCGGGCGCGCGTGCGATTCCGCAGTGTTTGCCGCCGTCCCCTCGCTGCTCGGCTATCCGATGGGCCCGACGCTGCACATGTCGAAGATTATCGAATGCTGCTCGCTGTGCTGCACGCCGGGAGGGCGCGACACCATCATCGGCACGCTCGAAGGCGACAGCTTCACCGTCGACAGCATGAACCCGACGCGCAATGCTTCGCCGATGTCGGTCGCCGCGCACAGCCTGTACGAGCAGGCCGACCCGTACGCGGTGCGCGAGCCCGAAGGCACGCTGCATACCAAAGAAGCGAAATACGAAGTCGTCGACGAGCACCGCACGCGCGTATCCGGCTCGCGCTGGGAGCCCGCGACCCAGCTCACGGTGAAGATCGAAGGCGCGATGCGCGTCGGCGAGCGCGCGATCCTGCTCGCCGGTTCGGCCGACCCGCGCGTGATCGCGAATGCGAAATCGATCACTGCCGGCGTCGAGAAAATCGTGCGCGAGCTGACCCCGCCGAATCCCGCGAAACCGTACCAGATCATCTGGCGCGTGTACGGGATCGACGCCGTATTCCCGTGGGCGACGCCGCCTGACCCGCTGCCGCGCGAAATTTTCTTCATGTGCGAGTGCATTGCGGACACTGCCGAAGAAGCGCGCGCCGTCGCCACCGTGACCAAGCAATACCTGCTGCACCACGGCTTTCCGGGCCGGCTGTCGACCGCCGGCAACCTCGCGTTTCCGTTCACGCCGCCCGAAGTCGCCGCATCGACCGCCTACCGCTTCAATGTCTACCACGTGATGGACGTCGATTCGCTCGAACCGCTGTTCCCTTTGCATATCGAGGAGGTGTAATGGAACGCATCAAGCTTGCCCTCATGGCAGCTTCGTTCGCGCTGTGCGCACCTCCTTCGCTGCACGCGGCCGCCGCCGAAACGAACGAAGTGCGCGTCGTCAAGCAGATCGGGCTCGGCTTCCTGCCCATCATGGTGATGGAGCACGAGAAACTGATTGAAAAGCACGCGCGCGCCGCGGGGCTCGGTGAGGTGAAGGGCACTTACGCGACGACCGTCGGGCCGGCGGTGATGAACGACGCAATGCTCGCCGGCCGCATCGACATCGGCGCCAATGGGCCGACGTCGATCATCCTGATCTGGTCGCGCACCAGGGCCACCGACAACGAGATCAAGGGCATGGCGGCAATGATCACGTCGCCGATGTGGCTCAACACGAGCAAGCCCAACATCAAGACCGTGCGCGACATCGCGCCCGAGGACCGCATCGCAGTGCCCGGCATCAAGACGTCCAATCAGGCGATCGTGCTGCAAATGGCCACCGCGCAGGCGCTGGGCAAGGACCAGTTCGACAAGTTCACCCCGCAAACGGTCGCGATGTCGCACTTCGATGGCATGGCGGCGCTGTTCTCGAAAAAGGAAATCACGCTGCACCTGACTTCGCCACCCGTGCAGTACCTGGAAGTGGAGCAACCCGGCATCCACAAGGTGCTGAGCTCTGACGATGTGCTTGGCGGGCCGGCGACGTTCTCCAACATCTTTTCGAGCAGCAAGTTCCGCAACGCGAACCCGCGCACCTACAAGGCGTCGCTCGCGGCGTTTACCGAGGCGGTCGCACTCATCAACAAGGACAAGAAGTGGGCGGCGCAGGTCTATCTCAACGTGTCGGGCGACAAGAAAAGCACGGTCGCCGATATCCTGAAGCAGCTCGAAGACGTCAACATCCAGTTCACGACGACGCCGCAGGAACGTGCAGAAGTACGCCGAGTTCATGTTTGACGCCGGTTACATCAAGACCAAGCCGGCCTCGTGGAAGGATTTGTACTTTCCCGAGATCCACGATCTGCCGGGCAGCTACAGTGGGCTGGCGCACTGCTAGGCGGCGGCTTCGATTATTCGGGCGCCGCGCAGGACGAATTCGACGACTGGTACGATACCGAGCACGTGCCCGAGCGCCTGCGCATCAAGGGCTTCATCAATGCGGTGCGCTGGACAGGCGCTGCGAATCCGAAAATCTCGCTCGCGATCTACGATCTGGAAAGCCTGGATGTTCTGCAGAAGCCCGAGTACATCGCGGTGTCGCCCGCGCATTTCTCGCCGTGGGCGACGCGCATCCTCGTCAACCAGTGCAAGCGCATCTGCCGCTTCAACTGCGTGCAAATCACTCCCGGCGACCGCATCGCGCCCGACGCCGCGCAAGGTTTGCTCGTCTCCGCGATGAACGTCGCGCCTGAAGTGGACGCCGAATTCAACGAATGGTACGAAACCGAGCATCTGCCGCGGCTCGCCGAAGTGCCCGGCGTTCTGTGCGCGCGGCGCTACACCTCACCGGGCGTCGGCCACAAATACGTCGCGACTTACCATCTGACCTCATCCGAGGTCTGCGAGTCGGCCGCGTGGCAAGCAGCAGCGCAAACGCCATGGACGCAAAAGATGAAGCCGCATCTGAGCGACCGCCTGCGCCTCGTGCTGAAACGCTACGTGCGCACGCGACCGTTGCCGTAATGACGATTGGCGTGCGTAGGGGTAACTACGACTGCCATGGTCAGTGCGGCTAGCGCACCGACGATCGTCAGGTCGATTTCGGAAAACCGTACAGCGTTTCCGGATTAGCCACGAGCACGCGGTTGCGCATCGCTTCGTTCGGCACCCATACCGTCAAGAGGTCGAGCAGCAGCGCGTCGTCGGGCTTGTTGCTCTCGGGACTGGTCGGATGCGGCCAGTCGCTGCCCCACACCAGCCGTTCGGGCGCCGCTTTCACGAACGCCAGCGCAACTTTCGTTGCTTCGGGATAGTCCGGCGGCCCGATTTTGCTGTTCGAATACGCGCCCGACAGCTTGACCCAAGTGCGGCCCTTCTCGAGCAGGCCGAGAATGATGGCGTGCGACGGATGGTTGACGCCTTCGGCTACCGGCGGATTGCCGAGATGGTCGAACACGAGTTGCGTGGGCAGGCGCCGCAGCAGGTCCGCCAGCTCGACGACTTGCACGCCTTCCATGTTGAACTGAATATGCCAGCCCATGGGAGCAATGCGCTTCGCGAGCGGCTCTATCATGTCGGGCTCGACGACGCGGCTTTTCGGATCGCCGATGCTAAAACGGATACCGCGCACGCCGGCCTCGTGATACCGCTTCAACTCCGCATCCGTGACAGTCGGGCGCACGACTGCCACGCCGCGTGCATTGCCGCCCGCCTGCGCGAGTGCGTCGAGCGTGACTTCGTTTTCGATCCCGTAGTTGCGCGGCTGCACCACAATGTGGCGCGTGGTGCCGATGCGTTTTTGCAGCAGCCGGTATTCGGTCATCGAGGCATTGGTGGGCGCCGGCCGTCCCGGTGTCGGCACCGGCGTAAAACGCGCCGCATCGTAAATATGATGATGGCAATCGCACGCATTGGGCGGTACCTTGTGCTTGGGCGGCGCAGTCCCGCTCGAATTCGGTACCTGCTGGGCGTGCCCATCGCGCATGGCAATTCCGGATGTGGTGGCGGCGACGGTCGCCATTGATGCAGCTTTCATAAACGCACGGCGTCCGATCATGAACTCCTCCATTGATTCAGTCGTTTTTTTCAAGCTTCCTCTTCACGCGCAGTGGCGTCAAGCTGGAACAATGTGCAAAATATCAGCTGTGAACCGACGTCAAAAACCCACCACGTTACCGGAGGAGCAATGAAATCCCGCAGAGACTTCCTGAAGGACACGGCCGCTACGGCGGGCGTGATATTCACGAGCTGCAGCCTGCTCGACGCGGCACCCGCGCGCGCGCAGGCGCCCGCCAAAAAGCGCCTGCCCGTCATGGTCAAGGGCACGCGCGTCAAGACCATCGACGTGCATGCGCACTGCCTGATTCCCGGAAGCGCTCGCGCTGCTGCCGCCCGATGAGGCAAAGGGCATTTTTCCGCAAACCAAGGGCGCGCAGCAATTCCTGATCAACCTCGACGAGCGCCTCGCGGGCATGGACGCGCAGGGCGTCGACATGGAAGTGCTCAGTATCAACCCGTGGTGGTATCGCAAGGAGCGCGAACTCGTCGAAAAAATCATCCAGGCGCAGAACGAAGGGCTGGCGGCGCTGTGCGCGAAGCAGCCGGACCGCCTCGCGGCGTTCGCGTCGCTGTCGCTGCAGTTTCCCGATCTCGCCGTGCAGCAGCTCGAAGACGCAGTGCGCAAATACGGCCTCAAAGGGCGCGGCCATTGGCGGCAGCGTCCTCGGCGTGGATTTCTCCGAGCCGCAATTTCATCCGGTGTGGGCGAAAGCGGAGGAACTCGGCGTCACGTTGTTCATTCACCCGCAAAGCACGCCGCAGCTCGCGAGCCGCTTCAAGGGCAACGGCTGGCTCTCCAACGTGATCGGCAATCCGCTCGACACCACGATCGCGCTGCAGCACCTCATCTTCGAAGGCTTGTTCGACAAGTACCCGCGCCTGAAAGTGTGCGCCGCGCACGGCGGCGGCTATCTTGGGCTCGTATGCACCGCGCTCGGACCACGGCTGCTTCATCTCGCCCGAAAACTGCAACCCGAACATCGTGCTCAAGAAGAAGCCGACCGAGTACCTGAACCAGATCTTTTTCGACGCGCTCGTGTTCACGCCGGAAGCGCTGCGCCACCTTGTTGCGCAGGTGGGTGCTTCCCAGGTGGTGATCGGCACCGACCATCCGATTCCCTGGGAAGAACACCCGGTCGATCACATCATGGCGACGAAGACGCTCTCGGACGAGCAAATGGTCGCCATTCTCGGCGGCAACGCGGCGAAGCTGCTCAACATCAAGGCGTGAGCGTCATGGCGCCTGCGTCGCCAGGTACGCGGCGATGTGCGCCATATCGTCCACGCTCAAATCAGCGACGACCGGTTTCATCATCGAGCTAAAGGGACCCGCGCGGGTGCCGGACTTCAAGTCGTAGAGCTGGCGCACCATGTAGCTCGGCGAGCGCCCCACTATGCCCGGCATGGCGCCAATACCTTTCAAGTTGGGGCCGTGACAGATTGTGCATTGGACGGTCTTGCCGCCGCCGGTTTTTACCAGCGCTTCGCCTTTCGCAACGCTGCCGGGCGGCACGTACGCGATGAACTGCGCGTGCGTATCGCGATTCGCGAATTGCTCGAGCACTTCGGGAACTTCGACGATGCGTTTGCCGATCGGCTCTTTTTCGCCCGATGGCAGGGCCGCCAGATGATTGAACGTGATGAATGTCTTCGGCACGGTGTCGGTCTCGACGACCTTGATGACGGCGCGCGGCTTTAACGCGGAGAAATAAGCGGCGGCGGCGGCGATTTCGGCGTCAGTCATCGGCTTCGAGAGCGAAATCATCAAATCGACGTTGCGCTTGGCGACCGAAGTCTTCCGCGCGCCGCTCCTGAAGTCCGCCATCTGCTGCACGAGGTAAGCCGCCGGCTGACCCGCAAGATTCGCGTTCTCGGGCCCGCCCGGCCCGTCCGCGCGGTGACAGAATCCGCACGCGAACACGTCGGGCTTGCGGCCCTGCGCAACGACTTCGGGCAGCGGCGGATGCTCGCCCGGATGCCAGACCGGCGCGATGAAGCGGTCGCGCAATTGGGTGACCGAGTAAGTCGCCGTGCTGCCCGGTACGCGCCGCGGCACGCCGTCTTCCTCCGGCGGCTTGAAGTCGGGCGGATTCACGGGATATGCCCACTCGGGCGGCCCCTCGGCAGCGTAAGCAGGCAAGCCGGCGACAAATGCGAATGCGAACGCAAAAATGGCGATGGACTTTTTCATACTGGATCCCCCGATGAAGTGTTGCGCACGGCCAATGTGCCGCTGATCCGCCCGAAAGGTGGGTGGACTGCGGCATTTCTAAGTATCCTCGCGCAAAGCTTCTCCCTCCCCCGCGGCGATGTCAACCCGGTCATGCCATTGTCACGACCTGCGGTGGGCGGCATACACCAACGATCAATGGTCCGATGCCGGAGCCTTGAGGGCGGCCTCGGGCGTTTTATTGAAAGTACATGCCCGCCGTTCACGAGATAGTTCTGGCCGGTGATGAAGCCCGGCGTCCTCGCTCGCGAGGTACAACATCAGCGACACGACTTCCTGCGACTTGCCCATGCGGCGGATTGGCTGCGTCGGGACGCAGGTTCTTGGCTTTCAGGTTGGGATCGCGCTCGACGTCGATCGTGCCGGGCGCTATGCAGTTGGCGGTGATCTCGTGCTCGGCGAATTCGCGCGCGAGCCCGCGCGTGAAGCCGACGATACCCAGCTTGGCCATGCCCTTGGTCACGCTGCCGCCCAGCAATGGATCGATGCCCGAGAAGTTGATGATGCGGCCCCAGCGCTGCTTGATCATCAGCGGCAGGACCGCGCGGCAGATATTGCGCGGGCCGCCCATGTTCACGCGAAAACTTCTTTCCCAGTCTTCGTCGGGCACCTCGAGAAACGGCGCGGTATCGACGCGGTAGACGGCATTGTTCAAGGCGACGTGCACCGTTCCCAGCTCGCCGGCGACCTTGGCGACGAATGCATTGACCGACGCGGCATCGGCGACATCGCATCGCTCGGCAACGACCTGCGCGCCAAGCGCACGACATTCGGCGGCGACCTCGTTCAACTGCTTTCATCTTCGCGCTCGTGCAGATCGCGAGGTTTGCGCGTTCGCGCGCGAACGCGATCGCCGCGAGCTTGCCCATGTTGCGGCTCGCGCCGGTGATCAATACGGTCTTGCCCTTCAGTGCGGTTTCCATGCCGGTCCGATCGAAAAATGTGTCTAGAGTGCCTAACATGCTGAAACGCGTGATGCGCTGTCACGATTTTGGCTCAGAACGCGAAGCAAGTCACGACGCCTAGTCATCTAAGCTAGTGGCTTGCGACAATGTTATGAGCCAAAACTCGCGCCAGCCCGAAGGGTTGCAGCCAGAATTGGCGGCGCACCGCAGCGTGGAGCAGGGGCCCCGCTCGCGGGGATGCGACCGCGAAGGTGGGCGTGAATCGCGTGGATTCGGTGCGCTTCTCGTCGCGCTCCGGGGTCGCATCCAAGCACACCCACGCTTGGAACCTGCTCCGCCCTCCACGCGACGCCGCGTTGCTCGTCTTGACAATAGAACAACTATTGGCTTCACCGGGCGCCTAGTCCTCACCAATTCTGGCAGCAACGCACACGTGTTTCAGCATGTTAGGCACTCTTATTATGTTGCACGCATACGCCGGCGACAAGTATTCCGCGCCGCGTGCCCGATGAAGATGTGAGATAAACTGCACGGGTTACGCATGAGTGAAAAAATGCGCTGCACTGCAGGCGCGCACCGTCCAACAACCCTGGGGAGACGCTTCATGATTCGAATTGCCGTTAAATGCGGGTTTGCCGCCGGTCTGATCGCGGCTACCGTTGCCGCGCCCGCGATCGCCGCGCCTGCCGCGGCAGAATCGCGCGTCGAGAGCAGCAACATGAAACTCGTCGGCTACAGCGACCTGCAGGCACGCACCGCTTATCAGCCGGTCATTCAGCGTCAGGGCGACCGCTGGATCGCGTACGTCGGGCATCACGGCGACAACAAGCTGAATCCGCTCAACGGCAAGATGGAGGAAAACGGCACTTCGATCGTCGACGTGACCGACGTTAAAAAACCGAAGTACCTCGCCCACGTGCCGGGCGACGTCGGCAAAGCGGAACAGGGCGGCGCGCAGATGGTGCGCATCTGCAGCGGCGACGATCTGCCGAAAGGCGTCAAAGGCAAGTTCTACATGCTGCGCACTCTTCGGCAACCAGGCGCACGAAATCTGGGATACCACCGACCCCGCCAGCCCGCAGCTCCTGACCACCGTGGTGCGCGGCCTCAAGGGCACGCACAAGAACTGGTGGGAATGCGACACCGGCATCGCTTACCTGATCTGCCGGCGACCCGCAATGGCGCAGCAACCGCATGACGCTGATCTACGATTTGTCGGACCCCGCGAAACCCGTGTTCATCCGCTCGTTCGGCCTCGTCGGCCAGGAGCCCGGCACCGACGGGTCCGGTGCCGATCACGCTGCACGGCCCGATTTCGACCGGCCCCAAGGGCAACCGCGTGTACTTCGGCTACGGCACCAACACCGACGGCGTGCTGCAAATCGTCGATCGCGACAAGCTGCTGAACGGGCCGAAGGAGCCGACGCGCGAGAACCTGCTCTACCCGCAGGTCGCGCGGGTCGACCTGATGCCGTACAACGGCGCGCACACCGTGTTTCCGATGCTCGGCGTCGAGATGCCGGAATTCAAGAAAGCCCGCTATGGCAGCCCGCGCGACTTCGTTGTCATCACCGACGAATCCATCCAGAAGGAATGCCTCGAATTCCGCCAGATGGTGTGGATCGTCGACGTGACCCACGACAGCAAGCCGTTCGGCGTGTCGACGTACACGATACCGGAGGCGAGCGGCAACTTCTGCTCGCGCGGCGGCCGCATGGGCACGCATTCGTCGAACGAAAGTTTCACGCCGATCTACTACAAGCGCGTCATGTTCTTCGCCGCGTTCAACGCCGGCGTGCGCGCCGTCGACGTGCGCGACCCCTACCACCCGAAGGAAATCGGCTATCTACATCCCTGCGATGACCAAAGAACACGGTGGTGCTCGAATCGCCGCCCGGCGCCAAACGCGATGTAGCGTGCCGACCGAAGTCTCGAAGCAAGCGCGCGATCCAGACCAACAACGTCGAAGTCGACGACAGTGGCTACATCTACATCGTCGACCGCGCCAACACCGGCATGCACATACTCGAGTTGACGGGTCCGGCGCGCAACGTCGCGAACTGGCCAAAAAAATAACTGCCCGATGTGCGGACGTTACACCGAGGGACGGCACCGGCCGGAAAAAGCCGAGAAGGCGCTGGGCGAGCTCATCAAGCGCCAGTGGCCCGACCTGCCGCCGCGCTATAACGTTTCGCCCGGCACCAACATTCCGGTCATTCGCCTTTCTGCCGAGAACGGCGCCGAGCTGACCGAGCTCAAGTGGGGATTGCTGCCCTACTGGTGCAAAGAGCCGCGCATTGCCTATAACACGATCAATGCCATGGCCGAGACGGTGGAAACCAAAGCCTCGTACCGCGTGCCGTTCAAAAAGCGGCGCTGCCTGATCCCCGCCGACGGCTGGTACGAATGGCAGCCGCTCGAAATCGGGCAAGCAAAAATGGTGGTTTCATCGCGCCGACGACACGGACTTTTGCTTTGCCGGGTTGTGGGACCGCTGGCACCGCGGCGATCAGATCGTCGAAACGTGCACGATCGTCATCACCGAAGCTGCCGAATCGATCAGGCACGTGCACGACCGCATGCCGGTCATCATCGACCCCAAGGATTACCAATTCTGGCTCGACCCCGCGATCGACTACGTGCCGGCGCTCAAGGATCTTTTGAAACCGACCGGCGATGCGCTCGAAGCCATCCCCGTCGCCAATCCAAGGCAACCGCGCGACGACGATGCAACGCTGATCAAGCCCGCCCCGCAGGTGGTGGAGCCGCCGACTCTGTTCTGATCGCTGTTCGGCCTACTGAGCGACGATGTGCGCGTCGCGGATGACCTTGCCCCACTTGGCGATCTCGTTTTTCTGGAACGCCGCGAACTCTTCGGGCGAAGTCGGCACGGCTTCCGCGCCCTGCGCAAGCAGCGCGTCGCGCGCCTCGGGACTGCGCAGCAGCGCGACCACGTCGCGGTTGATCCTGGCAATGACTGCGCGCGGCGTGCGCGACGGCGCATACAGTCCGAACCACACGTACGACTCGAGCCCGGCAAAGCCCTGCTCAACCGACGTCGGAATCTCCGGCGTCGCCGCAAATCGCTTCTCGCTCAGCAATGCGAGCGCTTTCAACTTGCCGGCCTTAACCTGGACGCTGGTGGTCGCGGTCGACAGGAACGCCGCCTGCACTTCGCCGGTGAACAGCGCATTGAGCGAAAAGCCCGTGCCCTTGTAAGGCACGTGCACGAGCTTCGCGCCCGTCGCCTGCGCAAACAGCTCCCCGGTCAGGTGACTGCTGGTGCCGACTGCCGCCGACGAGTAATGCACGCCGTCGGGCCGCGCTTTGACGTAAGCGACGAATTCCTTGAGATTGCCGGCGGGCACCGCCGGCGTCACCACCAGCACGAGCCCCGAATTGGTCAGCAGCGAGATCGGCGCAAAATCGCGCACCGGGTCGAACGGCATGTTCTTGAACAGGAACGGCGCGCTGACCTGCGTGCTGATGCCGCTCACGTACAGCGTATGGCCGTCGGGCGGGGAGCGCATCACGATCTCGCCGCCTATGATCCCGCCGGCGCCGGAGCGATTGTCCACCACGACCTGATGGCGCCACTGTTCGCCGAGCTTCTGCGCGATGAACCGCGCCGTCAGGTCTGCGGTGCTGCCGGTCGAGCCGGTGATGAGGCGCACCGGGCGCTGCGGATACGCGGTGTCGGCCGCGTGAGCAACTCCGGCGAGCGTGAGTCCCGTCGCAATCGCAACGCTGGCGACAAAATACGGTCTCACTTCGACCGCTTCCGTATCCGCATTTGCTGCGGCATTGGTGTGAGCGGCAGCACTGCGCCGTGCTGGGCGGGCGTGCGTGCGACATTCATGACCATCGCGAGCATCGTGTAATAACCGACCACGCCGAGGAGATCGATGACGCCCGCTTCGCCAAACTGCGTTTTCGCGCGCGCGTACGTTGCATCGCTCACGCTCTTGTTGGCGAACAGCTCGGTGAAAAAATCGTAAACGACCGCTTCGTCCCGCGCCATTTTCTCGGGACGCCGGCCTTCCGCGATCGCGTCGATGATCGCCTGCTTGACGCCGAACTTGCGGCCCCAGCGGCAGTGCGCTTCCCATTCATATTGCTGCGTCCAGTGCCGCGCCGCCATAACTGCCGCCATTTCATTGATGCGCAGACCGAGCTTGCATTTGAAGCGGACGTATTCGCCGACCTGATCGAGGGGGCGCATGAGCCCGGGGCTGCGCAGGATGGGCTGGTACGAGCCGGTGAGGAAGCCGCGCGGGCCGGCGATCATCGCGTCGGCCGCCGCTTTTTGCGCAGCGGTCATTTTCGCGCGCTTGAGCGGCGGCATGCGGTCCGGCAGTACCGTGTAACGCATCTCCTGAACCGCGCGCGCAGATGACGTTTTCTTTGCTCCTGCCATGCTGTCTCCTCTTTTAACGTTGATTCGAAGTTATAAAAAACCAAGAACGATATCAGCCGCAGATAAGCGCAGATACACGTAGATAAAGATCCAAGGCGCCAACCTGGATGACTTACGTTGTAACTGGTCTGCGTTTATCCGCGTTTATCTGCGGCTCCAATATGTTTTTGAGGCAGCTTGTACCTCACTGCGGCTTGATGCCCGCGTCCCTCACAACTTTCGACCACTTCGCAAGTTCCGCGCGCATAAAGGCGCCGAAGTCTTCGGGTGTCGCGCTCGGCGTTGCATCGGCGCCGTTCTCGATGAACCGCTTGCGCACGGCCGGATCCTGCAACGCCAGCAGCACGGCCGCGTGCAGCTGCATGACGATCGCGCGCGGCGTGCCGGCCGGCGCGAGCAGGCCCGACCAGTTGTACGCCTCGTAACCCGGCACGCCCGACTCGGCGATGGTCGGGATTTCCGGCGCGCCGCCCGTGCGCTGCAGGCTCGTCACGCCATACGCACGCAGCCGCCCGCTCCTGATCTGCGGCAACGCGCTCAGCGTGCTTCCCATCATCAGCGGCACGTGACCCGCCACGACGTCGACTAACGCGGGGCCCACGCCTTTGTACGGCACGTTGATCATCTTAAGACCGCTCATGCTCAGGAAATACTCCATAGCCAGATGGGAACTGCCGCCATAGCTGCCGGAAGCCACCTGCAGCTCGCCCGGGCGCGCCCGCGCCAGCGCCATGATGTCGTGCAGCGTTTTCGCCGGCAGCGCGGGGTGCGAGGCCAGCACGTTCGTCAGCGTGACGGTCAGCGCAATCGGCGCAAAATCCCTTTGCAAATCGTAACTCATGGTCTTCATCACCGCGGCATCGGTGACCTGGGATGCTATCGCGAGGAGCAAAGTGTAGCCGTCGGGAACGGCGCGCGCGGCCGCAATCGCGCCGATGCTGCCGCCTGCACCCCCACGGTTGTCGATCACGATCTGCTGGCCGATGAGTTCGCCGAGCCTGGGCGCGAGGATGCGCGCGACGTTGTCGCCGCCGCCGCCGGGCGGGGTCGGCACGATGAGGCGCACCGGACGATCCGGGAAAGCCGCCGCGCCGGCCACTCCGCAATGCACGCATCCGCCCAACGCGATCGCCAGGGCCAGCCTATGGCCCCGCTGCGTCATGCCCCTCCCCTCTGCAAGCGCGATGTTTGCATCGCCCGATTCTACCCGCGGGCGCCAGCGGCGGCGCGCCGCTGCCTCGTCACGCCGCGGATTTTTCCTGCACAATGCGGCATGCGCTGCACGTGGACCATCGCGGCGGCAAGTTCATCAATTTACCCCGGGGGATCGCAATGACCAGCAAGCTGCACGACAAGGGACTCGCCATGCGCAAGGAGGTGCTCGGCGCGGCGCACGTCGAAAAAACGCTCGCGGGCGTGGACAAGTACACGCAGCCGCTGCAGGAAATCGTCAACGAATACGTGTGGGGCGCGGTATGGGCGCGCCCGGGATTGAAGCCGCGCGACCGCAGCATGATTACGATCGCAATGCTGACCGCGCTCAACCGCCCGCAGGAACTGAAAACGCATATCCGCGCCGCGCTCACCAACGGCGTCACGAAAGAGGAAATCTCGGAAATCCTGCTGCATGCGAACGTGTATTGCGGCGCGCCCGCCGCCGTCGATGCGTTCCGCATGATGCGCGAAGTTTTCGACGCCAAATGAAATTTCCGGAAATGGTTGGCAAACCAGTTCCGCTCGACGCCTTCCGGTGGGGGAGAGCCTGCGCAGCACGCGAGGGGGCTGGCTAGGGATGGGGGGAAGAAATGTCTACAACGCCCGATAATTCGAAGAACGCCAACGTGAACAATCCATTACTCGATGAAGCTGAACTCAAGCGCGGCCGCGAAATCCGCCGCCAGGTACTCGGCGAGAAGCACGTGGCCAATTCGCACGCCGTCGACGCCTTGTCCCAGCCGAAGACCCAGCTCTCGGAATACGTGTGGAGCAAAATCTGGGCGCGGCCGGGTCTTACGGTGCAGCAGCGCAGCATCGCCAACCTTGCAATGCTGACCGCCCTGAATCGGCCGCACGAATTGAAGCTGCACGTGCACGGTGCTCTCAACAACGGGCTCACGAAAGAGGAAATCTCGGAAGTGCTGCTGCAGACAGGGGTTTATTGCGGGCTGCCGGCTGCGGTAGATAGTTTCCGCATCATGCAGGAAGTATTCGCAGAGCGGGGCGACTGACCTCGCCCCAGTTGCCTGTGCGGAACAATTCCATTTTTATTTGGCGGCGATAGAAATCCAGCGGAAAATAGCTAAGCATGACAGATGGGTAGCCCGCGCCTGACGTCCATGCGCGGGCGAACGTCAACGTGAATTGAGCGGCTGTCCACGGGAAAGGCACGCACGATGTCCGGTAAGACATCCTCTCCGGCGGAAATCGTCAAGAAACTGGGACAGGTCGAGCGCCTGATTGCCGCCGGCAAGTCCACGGCCGTCGCGTGCAAGCGGGCCGGCATCACCGAGAGCATGTACCGCCGCTGGCGCAAGGATTACGGCGCGCTGGCCAAACGCGTCAATAAGCTGGAGCTTGCGCTCAAAACGAGTGCCGTGGGGCTCAGTCAATCGCTGGAACAACAGACGGCGACCGCGGAGATTCTGCGCGTAATCGCGAAGTCGCCGACCGATGCGCAGCCGGTATTCGATTTGCTCGCGCAGCGGGCCGGCCGTCTCTGCAGCGCCGACGTGGCGGTAGTCTCGCGGTGCGAAGGCGAACTGATCGAGCTATCCGCGATTGATGGTTTCGTCCAGGAAGGCGTGAAGATCGTCCGGAAACTATTCCCGATGCAGATTGCTGCACCAACGGTAACGGCACGCACGGTCCGCACCGCTACTGTGGTCCATATCCCCGACGTCCTCGCAGATCGAAGCTACAAGCACAAGGAATTTGCATTGGCGGCGCGCGTGCGCGCCGCCCTCGGCGTGCCCATTTTCCGCGGCAGGCAAGTCATCGGGGTAATTTTTGTGGGGCGCGCCATTCCTGGATTGTTCTCCGACTCGCAGGTCGAGCTCTTGAAGACGTTCGCCGACCAAGCGGCGATCGCAATCGAGAACGTGCGGCTCTTTAACGAAACGAACGAGGCGCTCGAGCGGCAGACGGCGACCAGCGAAATCCTTGGGGTCATCAGCGGGTCCCCAACCAATGTGCAGCCAGTCTTCGATGCGATCGTCCGCAGCGCCGTCCGCCTGTGCGGCGCCGAGCACAGCATCGCCGCCCGCTACGACGGAGAATTCCTTCACGCGCTCGCTTTCCACGGCTTTTCCGCAGCGGCGATGAAGATTATAGCCGGCACTTTCCCGATGCGGCCCAGCATGGAGAACCTGTTGGGCCGGGCCGCTATGCGGCGGGCGGTGGACATCGTGCCCGACATGCTGGCCGATCCGGATTACTCCAATGAGTACGCTATGGCAGGGGGTTGGCGCAGCGGCTTCGCAGTGCCGATGATTCGCGACGGCGAACTTATTGGAGCGATCGCCGTATCGAGAACTGCATTTGGCGGCTTTAAAGAACACCAAGTCGAACTGCTTAAAACATTTGCCGACCAGGCAGTGATCGCGATCGAGAACGTGCGGCTGTTCAACGAACTCGACGCGCGCAACCGCGACCTCACGGAATCGCTCGAGCAGCAGACGGCGACGAGCGAGATTCTGCGCGTCATCAGCAGCACTCCCACTGACGTAATGCCGGTTTTGGATACAGTTGCGCGCCGTGCGGCGCAACTATGCGAAGCACTAGACGCGCGCATTTGCCTCGTGGAAGGCGACACCTTCAGGTATGTCGCGGGATTCGGTGAATTCATGGGCGTCGAGTCAACTCTGCCATTGAAGCGGAGCCTGGTCATGGGCCGGGCGATCATCGATCGCGCGGTCATGCATGTCGAGGACCTCGCTGCTGTGCTGGACGAATTCCCGGACGCGCGTGAAGTCCATCGACAGTTCGGGCAACGGACGTCGCTCGCGGTGCCGCTGGTGCGGGATAACAAAGCGTTCGGCGGCATCCTTCTGCGGCGCAAAGTAGTACGTCCCTTCAGCGCCAGGCAAATCGATCTCGTCAAGACCTTCGCCGACCAGGCGGTGATCGCGATCGAGAACGTGCGGCTGTTCAAGGAGATCGAGGCGCGCAACCGTGAACTCACCGAATCGCTCGAACCAGCAAACCGCCACCGCCGAAGTGCTCAAAGTCATCTCGAGTTCTCCGACCGATGTCCAGCCGGTGTTCGACACGATAGTTGAGAGCGTAGTCAGGCTGTGCAACGGGCTGTTCAGCGCCATGTTCACGTTCGATGGGGAGTTGATACACCAGGTCGCCCAGCACAATTTCACCCCGGAAGCACTGGCCGAAGTGAAGCGCGTATATCCGGCGCGTCCCGGCCGCTCGCACGGTTCCGCGCGCGCGATCCTCGAGCGTGCAGTGGTGCATATTCCGGATGTCGAACTGGACCCCGATTATGCCCACAAGGATTTGACGCGCGCGGTCGGTCTGCGCAGCGGCCTTTTCGTTCCCATGCTGCGCGACGGTAATCCGGTCGGGGTGGTCATGGTGGCGCGCGCAACGGCCGGACGGTTTTCCGACAGCGAGATCGAGTTGCTCAAGACCTTCGCCGATCAGGCAGTGATTGCGATCGAGAACGTGCGGTTGTTCAGCGAAACAAAAGACGCGCTCGAGCGGCAGACCGCGACCAGCGAAATCCTAAGCGTTATCAGCGGGTCGCCGACCGATGTGCAACCGGTATTCGACACTATTGCGCGAAATGCGCTCACCCTGTGTGACGGATTGTTCGCAAACGTATTCCGGTTTGATGGGGAAATGATGCATTGGGTCGCCAGCGCCAATTACGCTGAGGAGGCCATAAAAGTAATGCGCAAGACCTACCCGATGCGACCTGACAACTCGCAAATCTCGAGCCGCGCCGTATTGACCAGGTCGGTTGTTTGCATGCCGGATGCGCTTTCGGATGCCGAGTACGACAGGAGGCACGCCATAAAGGGAGGATGGCGCCGAATGTTGGGGGTGCCGATGCTGCGCGAAGGTGTTCCACTTGGTGCCATTGTAGTCGGTTGGCGTGAACCCGGACCCGTTTCACCAACGCAGGAACAGCTGCTTAAAACTTTCGCCGACCAGGCGGTGATCGCAATCGAGAACGTGCGGCTCTTCAACGAAACCCGCGAGTCTCTCGAGCAGCAGACCGCGACGGCGGAAATACTGAAGGTCATCAGCAGTTCACCCACAGACATGCAGCCGATCTTCGATGCCATCGTCGAGAGCGCCGTGCGGCTGTGCGACGGCGTATACAGCGCCGGCTTGCTGCTCAAGGACGAACTCATTCATCTTGTCGCCTCCCACAACTGGGTCGGCGAAGGCGCCGCGGTTGCGCAGCGGCTCTTTCCGATGCCGGCGGACCGCGAGCACCTGACGGCGAGGGCCATACGCGAAAGCCGCATCGTTCACATGGAAGACATGCAGAGCAATCCCGATGTGCCGGACACTTCCCGCGAACTGGCGATCGCCACCGGGTATCAGACGCTGCTCATCGTGCCCATGCTGCGCAATAGCCGGGCAATCGGCGCAATCGTGGTCGCGAAGGCGGAAGGGCCGTTTTCCGATAAACAGATCGCGCTACTGCAGACTTTCGCCGACCAGGCGGTAATCGCGATCGAAAACGTGCGGCTGTTCAAAGAGCTCGATGTGCGCAACCGCGACCTGACCGAATCGCTCACGCAGCAGACCGCGACTTCCGAAGTGCTGAAAGTCATCAGCCGCTCGACCTTTGACTTGCAGCCGGTGCTGCAGACGCTGATCAAGAACGCCGCGAAGCTCTGCGCCGCCGACACCGCGATCATTTTTCGCCCCGGTGAGGACGGCAATTACCGCCCGGTCGTCCAGTATCAATTCGATTCGAAACCCGAGCTGCTCAAACGCATAGAGGAGCATCCATTCCGTCCGGATCGAGGGTCCACCGTAGGCCGCGTCGTGCTGGAACGCCGCACGGTGCACATTCACGATATCGGCAGCGATCCCGAATTCACGCGCGACCGATATCACGAAAATCGCCGGCTATCGCACGACACTGGGCGTACCGATGCTGCGCGAGGGCGAGCTGATCGGCGTAATCGGCCTGATGCGCACTGGCGAGCCGCAGCCCTTCACGCAAAAACAGATCGAGCTGGTAACGACGTTCGCCGACCAAGCGGTAATCGCCATCGAGAACGTGCGGCTGTTCAACGAGATTCAGTCGCGCAATCGCGATCTCGCCGAATCGCTCGACCAGCAGACGGCGACTTCGAACGTCCTCAAAGTCATCAGCCGCTCCACGTTCGATCTGCAAGCCGTGCTGGACACGCTGATCGAAAATGCGACGCGTCTGTGCGGGGCCGACAAAGGCGTTCATATTCCGCCGCGAAGGGCCGTACGCGGCTATCCGTGCTCGTCGCTTCCGATCGCGCGCCGGACGAGTTCAAGGAGTGGCGGGCGAGCGAGCCTCACGATACAGCGCGGGCGACGGGCATCGGTGATCGATGGGCCGCGTAGCGCTGCGACGCAAGACGCTACCGTCCACCGATCTGCGAGACCTGCCCAGGCTGACCGACGCCACGTCCAGGCTGCGCCGCCCGACGCCGCGCAGGCGAGCGGTACCGCGAGCGATAAGATCGTTGCTCGGTGTGCCGATGCTTCGGGACAGGGCGGGAGCTCATCGGCGTCCGATCGCCATCGTGGCGCATGGAAGTCGCGTCAGCCTTCACGCCGACAAACAGGTTGAATTGGTGCGAAGACCTTCGCCGACCAGGCGGTGATCGCGATCGAGAACGTGCGGCTGTTCAATGAAACGAAAGAAGCGCTCGAACAGCAAACGGCCACGAGCGAAGTCCTGAAAGTCATCAGCCGCTCGACGTTCGATCTGCAGCCGGTTTTGGAGACGCTGATCGAGAATGCGGCGAGGCTTTGCGCGGCCGACATGGGATTTCTATACCGGTTCGACGGGGATCTTCAGCGCATAGCGGCCGCGCACAACATCCCTGCCGAGTTTAGGGACTTCGTCGCTCGAAACCCGGTCGGCCCCGGCCGCGGAAGCGCGGTTGGGCGGGCGATTCTTGAAGGTCGCCCGGTACACATTCACGACGTGCTGGCCGACCCGGAGTATTCATATCCAGGGGTCGGGCTTGGCGGCTACCGCACGATACTGGGCGTGCCCATGCTGAGGAGCGGCGTCCCGGTCGGCGTGTTTTCGGTCGCCAGAACCCACGTCCTGCCCTTTACGGAAAAGCAGGTCGAGCTGGTGACAACCTTCGCCGACCAGGCGGTGATAGCGATCGAGAACGTGCGGCTCTTTCACGAGATCGAGGACAAAAGCCGTCAGCTCCAGGTCGCAAGCCAGCACAAGTCGGAATTTCTCGCCAACATGTCGCACGAGTTGAGAACGCCGCTTAACGCGGTGATCGGATTTTCGGAGGTGCTGCAGGAGCGCATGTTCGGCGAGTTGACCGACAAGCAGGCGGAATACGTGAATGACATACACTCGTCCGGCGCGCACCTGCTGTCGCTGATCAATGACATCCTCGACCTCTCCAAAGTCGAAGCCGGCCGCATGGAACTCGATGTGTCCGCATTCAGCCTGCCGATGGCAATCGACAATGCGCTGACGCTCATCAAGGAACGCGCAGGACGCCACGGCATCGAATTGGCGTGCGATCGTCGACCCGGCGCTCGGGGACATTCACGCCGACGAACGGAAAATGAAGCAAATTCTGCTCAACCTGCTTTCCAATGCCGTGAAGTTCACGCCCGACGGTGGACGGATTTCGGTCGCCGCGAATTCGATTCCCGGCGGCGTCGAGATCAGCGTCGCCGACACGGGTGTCGGGATCGCGCCCGAAGACTGCGCTGCGGTGTTCGAGGAGTTTCGCCAGGTGGGCCAACAGTCGGCCGCCAAAGCCGAGGGCACGGGTCTTGGTCTCGCGCTCGCCCGCAAGTTCGTCGAATTGCACGGCGGCAAAATCGGCGTCACGAGCGAAGTCGGCAAGGGCTCGACCTTTACGTTTTCACTCATGGATTGCGCGCCGCCGGCGGCGGCCCGGGCCATGTAGCAGCGTAGAAACTGCGCCAACCTTGTTTTAGATCAATCTTTCGGCAGGCCCCTGCTGCTATTCTGCGCGCTCATTTAAAGGAGCCGTGCATGACCAAATTGTTAATCGCGATCTGCCTTTGCGTTACTTTCGCACTCGCGCACGCGGCCGACAAACCGGCGACGGCGGCGGCTAACGAAACTATCAAAGGCGAAGTCCTCGAAACCATGGACTCCGGCGGCTTTACCTATATGCGGCTGAAATCCAAAGACGGCGAGCTGTGGACAGCGGTGCGCGCCACCCCCGTCAAGGTCGGCAGCCAGGTCACGGTCGAAAACGGCATGACGATGAAAAATTTCGAAAGCAAAACGCTCAAACGCACGTTTGCCTCGATCGTGCTCGGCGATCTCGCCGGCGCGCCGAAAGGGCCGCATGGCGGCGCCGCCATGGCGCCCCCTCATGCAGCCGCGGCCAAGGCGCCGGAAGCTCCCGACGTCAAGGTGGACAAAGCGAAGGGCGCCAACGCACGCACTGTGGCCGAGGTCAACGCCAAGAGCGCAGATCTCAAAGACAAACCCGTCGTAGTCCGCGGCAAAGTCGTCAAATACAACGGCGGCATCATGGGGAAAAACTGGATCCATCTGCGCGATGGGTCGGGCGCCGCCGGCGACGGTTCCAATGACCTGCTCGTAACCACCTCAGAGCAGGCTAAAGTCGGCGATATCGTCAATGCAGAAGGCTTCGTGCGGACCGATAAGAATTTCGGCTCGGGCTACGCCTACAAGGTACTGATCGAGGACGCGAAGCTGAAACAATAAGGCGGCGGCGCGCTATTCCGGCTGGATATTCGCCTCGCGCACGACTTTTCCCCACTTCGCGATTTCCGCGCGCAGAAACGTCCCGAACTCCGCGGGCGTGCTCGCTACCGCATCGGCGCCGAACTCGAGCAGGCGCTGCCTGACTTCCGGATGCGCGAGCGCTTTGCGCAATTCCGCATTGAGCCGGTCGATTTGCGCGGCGCCGGTTTTCGCCGGCGCGAGAAAGCCGTACCAGCCGGTGAATACGAATCCCGGCAGGCCCGACTCCCCGGCGGTCGGCAGATCGGGCGCCGCGGGTGAGCGGCGCTCACCGGTGACGGCGAGCGCGCGCAATCTTACCGGCCTGGATGTGCGCGGCGACCGTGGGCATGCTGATGAAGGCCATCTGAGTTTCGCCGCCCAACAAGGACGTGAGCGCCGGTCCCGCGCCTTTATAAATCACGCCGGGAATACGCGCGCCGACCATCGAATTGAACTGGGCAAGTCCCATGTGCATCGGCGTGCCCGAGCCGGCGATCGCGGAATTCAATTTGCCCGGCGCGGCTTTCGCGAGCGCCACCAGTTCGCGTACCGACTTCGCCGCCACCGACGGATGCACGACCAGCACGTAGAGACCGTCCGCCGCGAGCATGACGGGCGCGAAATCGCGCAGCGTATCGAACGGCAGCGATTTGTTGAGCGTCGAATTGACCGCGAGAGTGCTGGTCGCAATGCCGAACGTGTAGCCGTCCGGCGGCGATTTCGCCAGCATGTCGAGGCCGATGATGGTGGCGGCGCCCGCGCGATTGTCGATCACGACCTGCTGGCCGAAGCCTTCGCTCATCTTCGGCGCGAGGATGCGCGCGATCACATCGGAGCCGCCGCCCGGTGGATACGGCACGATGAGACGCACGGGACGATTCGGAAAAGTCTGAGCGCAAGCAACCTGCGCAGCCCATGAATCGCGACGAAGGATGGCGACGCAGCCGCGTAACGCTTCGCATCTGCTGATACACTTCGGCTTGCGCGGAAAACAGACATCCTCGCAACGCAATGAAATTCCCAATTGTTTCATCACCTTACTGATAACCGTGCGGCGCACTATTCGGCTAGCGGTGTGGTGGCGCAATCGTATCCGATCGAAGCCGATACGCTTGATCGTACCGTATCCGCCCGGCGGCGGGACCGATATTTTCGCGCGCATGCTGGGCGTCAGGCTCGGTGAAACACTGGGCCAGCAGATGGTGATAGAAAATCGCGCCGGTGCGGCCGGCGTGCTCGGCGCGGAGGCCGCGGCAAAAGCAGCGCCCGATGGCTATACGCTCGTGGTCGGCCAGGCGAGCAATCTCGCGATCAACCCGCACATGATGAGCAAGCTGCCTTACGACCCGGTCAAGGATTTCGCGCCGATCACCTTGATCGCCACCTCGCCGAGCCTGCTCGTCGTGCATCCGTCGCTGCCGGTGCGCTCGATCAAAGACCTGGTCGCGCTCGCCAGGGCGCGGCCGGGCACGATCAACTATGCGTCGGCCGGCAACGGGAGCCCGGGTCATCTGGCGGCGGAGTATTTCAAGAAGGTCACGAAAACCGACATCGTTCACATACCTTATAAAGGCGCGACGCCTGCGATGCTCGACGTGATCGCGGGGCAGGCATCGCTGTATTTCACGTCGCCGGTCGCCGCGCAACCGTATGTGCAGGCGGGACGGCTGCGCCAGATCGCGGTGACGAGCGCACAGCGCTTCCCGCCGCTGCCCGACGTGCCGGCGATCGCCGAATCCGGCTACCGCGAATTCGACATGACGTCGTGGTGGGGATTGCTGGCGCCGGCGGGCGTGCCGAAAGAAATCGTCGCGCGCCTGCATGCGGATGCGATCAAGGTGCTCAACACCGCAGACATGAAAGAGCGGCTCGCGAGCCAGGGTGCGGTGGTGGTTACCAACACGCCCGAGCAGTTCGCGGCCTATATAAAATCCGAAATCGCCAACTGGGGCCGCGTCGTCGCGGTGTCGGGCGCGCGAATGGATTGACGCGCGAGAGGCTTAAAACAATTCAGCCGCAGATAAACGCAGATAAACGCGGATAAGTAAGAAGACGTGCGGCCTTGAATTTCATCTGTGTGTATCCGCGTTTATCTGCGGCCAATGGTGTTTGAATTTTACGTTTTGAACGGGAGCAGGCAATGTTGCTGGGGCAAGGCGTAATGATCAACTGGAGCGACGTGGCGCCGGAGCACCGCGCCGCATACTACGAATGGCACAGCCGCGAGCACATGGTCGGGCGGGTCGCGATCAACGGGTTCCAGCGCGGGCGGCGCTATATCGCAGTCGATGCGCAGCGCGATTTTTTCAATTTTTACGAAGTCGACGACCTCGCGGTACTGACAGGGTGCCGACTATCTCGCCAAGGCGAATGCGCCCAGCCCGCTCACGCAGCGCACTACGCCATTCGTTAAAAACAGCGTGCGCGGGATCTCGCGCGTGAAAAAATCGCTCGGCATCGGCACCGGCGGTTACGCACTGACGCTGCGCTTCGAGCCTGCTGACGGCGCGGCGGACAAGCTCGACCGCTATCTGGGCGATGCGTTCGTGAAGCTCGCCGCCATACCGGAAATCGCGGGCGTCCACCTGATAGTTGCGGATCCATCCGCAAGCACGATCGTGCCAGTAGAGAGAAAAGGCCGCCCCACCATCATTCCGAACTGGATCATCGTGCTGGAGGGAATCTCCATCGCCGCTCTTGACAGCGCATGCGATGCCTATCTCGCGGGCGAAATGCTGCGCGCGCACGGATGTGCGGATGCAATCGACACGGGAAACCTACAGCCTTCAAATCATGGTGTCGAAATCGGGCGTCGCCTAAAAACCCGAATACTTTATTGAGCCGCAGATAAACGCAGATGAACGCAGATGAAAATTAAAAATGCCAAAAGGGATTGCGCCCGAAATCCGACTCTATCCGCGTTTATCTGCGTTTATCTGCGGCTAATGGCATTTGCTGGAATCGCCCTTTGTCCTTTTGTTGCCGCAGCCGCCGAGAAATTTCCGTCGCGCCCGATGCGCATGATCGCGCCATCGCCCGCCGGCGGCTCGGTCGACATCCTGGCCCGCACGGTCGGGCAGTATCTCGCCGCCAGCCTGGGCGTGCCGGTGATCGTCGACAACCGCGTGGGCGCGAGTGGAATGATAGGCACCGAGCTGCTCGCGAAGTCGCCGCCCGACGGCTACACGATGATGATGGGGTATTCGGCGCATGCAACCAATCCCATCTTTATCAAGAAGCTGCCGTACGACACGCTGAACGATTTCTCCGGCGTCGTGCATATCGGCGACATACCTTTGCTGCTGGTCGTGCATCCGTCGGTGCCCGCGCAGTCCGTGCGCGAATTGATTGCGCTCGCCAAGGCGCGTCCGGGTCAATTGCAGTTTGCCGCAGGCGCAACAGGCGGCGGACCGTCGATGGCGGGCTTGCTGCTGAACCAGATGGCGGGGCTCGATATCGTCCAGGTTTCCTACAAAGGCAATGCGCCGGCGCAAGTCGATCTGCTCGGCGGTCAGGTCACGATGATGTTCGACACCATCAACACGAGCATCGCGCTGGCGCGGGCCGGCCGCTTGCGTGCGCTGGCGGTGACGAGCCTCAAGCGTTCATCTCTCGCGCCGGAACTGCCGACCATGGCCGAAGCAGCGCTGCCCGGATTCGACGTTCGCGCGTGGTACGCAGTCATGGTGCCCGCGCGCACGCCGCGCGAAATCGTGCAAAAGCTGAACGTGGAAATCAACAAGGCGCTCAACGATCCGGCGATTCGCTCGCGCCTGTCCGGCGACGGCGTCGAACTGGTCGGCGGCACGCCGGAGGCAGCGGATGCTTTCATCCGCGCGGAAATGGCGCGCTGGCCGAAGATAATTAAAGCAGGTAGTTAAGACCGTTCAGCGACGTCTGTGGCGCAACGTACAGACAACGACCGGCATCGCCGCTATGCTCCGACTTGCGTCAAGTGAGCATCCGCGTTTGATGGATGCCTTGCAACCCAATGGAGAAGGACCTCATCATGAATAAATTATCAGTGTTTGCAGCAGTGTGTGTCGCCGCGGCCGTGGGCCTCGCCGGTTGCGCGGATCAACCATATCAATCGCAATCTTCGCAGCAATACCCTGACCAGGGCTACCAATCGCAGAGCACCTACGTCGGCACCGTCGACCGGATCGAAGTCGTCGCCAAAAAGGACCCGAACAACATCGCCGGCACCGTGATCGGCGGCATTATCGGCGGACTTATCGGCCATCAGATCGGCGGCGGCACGGGCAACACGGTCGCAACGATAGCAGGCGCCGCGGGCGGTGCCTACGCGGGCAACCAGGTCCAGAGCCGCAAGCGCGCCGACCACGAAACGTTTCGCGTGACGGTGCGCATGGATAACGGCCAGTATCAGACCGTTACCCAGGAAAACATCATGGACCTGCGCACGGGCGACCGCGTGCGTGTCGAAGGAAACAATATTTACCGCTATTGATGTGACCCCGGAAGCGCGGTGCCTGCGGCGCCGCGGTCTTCCGCTGTGCCGGCTTCCCGCACTGCTGAAGATTTACTCGGGCTTCATTCCCGCATCGCGCGCGACCGTCGCCCAGCGCTGCAGCTCCGACGCGATATAAGACTTGAACTGCGCCGGACTCGTGGTCCTCACATCGACGGCGAGATCGACGGCCCGCTCGCGCACCGATGGGTGATCGATGGCGGCAACAAGATCCTTGTTGAGCCGTGCAATGATCGGCGCCGGCACGTTCACTGGCGCGACATAACCCCAGAACTGGTTGATGATCAGGTCCTTCAATGCCAAGTTCGCCGAGCGTCGGCACATCAGGCAGCGCTTCGAGGCGCTTGTCGCCCATGATCGCAACCGGCGTAACGCGGCCGGTTTTGAGCGTGCCCGCCGCGCTCGCGAGCGTAAAAATGCCGAGTTGCACCTGGCCGCCGGCGAGTTCGATCATGGCAGGCGCTGCGCCTTTGTAGCTGACCTGGTTGAATTTCGTACCCGTGCGCGACTGCAGGAGTTCGAGCGTCAAATGCGTGAACGAGCCGATGCCGGTGTGGGAGGCCGTCACTTCACCGGGCTTCGCCTTGGCGAGTGCGATGAAATCCTTGAACGACTTCGCCGGAGAACCCGTGTACAGGAACAAGATCTGCGGCGAGACGCCGATGAGCGTCAGCGGCATGAAATCGCGCGCGAGGTCGTACGGCATCCGCGCGGTCGTTGCGGGCAGTATGACGTGGGCCCCCTCGACAATGGTGATCGTATAACCATCGGGAATGGCCTTGGCCACCATGTCGACACCGATGGTGCCCGCCGCGCCCGCACGGTTGTCGACGACGACGGTCTGACCGGTAATCGTGGTCAATCGCTGGCCGACGATGCGCGCGAGCGTGTCGGTGCTGCCGCCCGCCGGCCACGGCACGACCACGCGGATCGGCTTCGCGGGGAAGTCGGCCGCTCCCGCGGCCAGCGGCAACAGTGCCGAGATCAGAATCGCGTAACGTCGAAAAATATTCATGCACGTCCTCCGGGTTGATTCGCCAGCTCGGAAGGCGCCTGCACCGGCAGACGCCCGTCCGCATTCACCGCTATTGCGCCTTGTCCAGGGTCGACAGCGCTTCCATCGCCAGAAAATACTGCAGTCCTTCGTCGAGCTGCTTGCGCAACGGATGGGTCAGCACCATGCGCGTGTAGCGCAGCAGCATGTCGTTCTTTTTTGCGAGCTGCTCGGCGAGCTGCCACGCGCGCGGCAGCAGCTTCTCGCGCGGCATGAGTTCCGCGACGAGCCCGATGTCTTTGGCTTCCCGTGCGTTCAGCACCTGCCCCGTAAGCATCAGGTAGCGCGCGCGGTTCAATCCCATCAGCATCGTGTAGACGACGTTGATGCCGTCACCCGGCACGATGCCGCCGTTGTGAAAATGCGCGGTGTCCTCGAACGTGACGTCGTCCGCCGCGATCACGATGTCGCACATCAGCGCGAGATCCGCATGGCGCTTGGCCGGCCCGTTCACCGCAGCAATCATCGGCACTTCGATGCCGAGCACCGCGTTGACCATTTTGCGCGCGTTGACGAACACATCGTGCACGCCGCCGGGCGTGAGCTTGGCGCCATGAAAGAACGGCGTGTCCGGATCGAGCCGCGGGCCGCTGAATTCGTTGCCGGTACCGGTGAGGATGACGATGCGATTCGTCGCGGTCGGCGCCGACGTCGGTGAACGCGCGCACGAATTCGACCTGCGCGTCGAGATTCCATTGCAGCGGGCCGCCGTCGGTATGCAGCGTCATCTGCAGGATGCCGCCGCGCCGCTCCATTTTGATGAAGCGGTAGCTGCGGCTGTAGTCGTCGAACTTCGCCATTCTTACATCTCGTGCTTGCTTGAAGTGCTGGTCAATCGACGCGCGCGCCGGAATCCTTGATCACCTTCGCCCACTTCGTGACTTCGACCTTGATGTATTCGGTGAACTGCTCAGGCGTATTGGCTACCGGATCGAAGCCGAGCACCGCGAGCCGCTCCTTCGTATCCGGATTGCGCAACGATAGCGGTGATCGCTGTGATTCAATTTCGTCACGTACGCCTTGGGTGTGCCGGTCGGCGCAAAAAATGCGATCCACGTGTAATCTTCGTAGCCGGGAAACCCCTGCTCGGCCACCGTGCCGACATCGGGCAGCGACGGCATGCGCGCGGGCTCGTCACGGCGACGCCGCGTATCTTGCCCGATTTAATCAGCGGCACCGTCGGCGGCATCGCAGTCAGTCCGATCGGCACCTGCCCAGCAGCGACCGCAAGCATGGCGGGTGCGGCGCTGCTGTATGGAATGTGCGTAATCTCGAGTCCCGCCATCAGTTTCAGCAGCCGCTCGCCCGTCAGATGCGGCGTGCTGCCCGCGCCCGCCGAGCCGTACGAAAGCTTTCTGTTTCTTGCCGAGCGCGATCAGTTCCTGCAGATTGTTCGCCGGGACGGATGGATGAACGAAGATCATATTGGGACTCACGCCCGCGTTGATGATCGGCGCGAAATCCTTGAACGGATCGTAACCGGGATTCTTGTAGAGGCTCGCCGCCGCCACATACTGGCTGCTGTTGCACAAGAAGCGTGTAACCATCAGGCACCGACTGCGCCGCGAGGCGGGTGGCAATAGTGCCGCCCGCGCCGCCGCGATTGTCGATCACGATCGACTGGCCCAGCATGTCGGAAAGTTTTTGGCCGACGACGCGCCCCATGATATCGATCGGGCCGCCGGCCGCGCCGCCGGCGAGCACGCGTATCGGTCGGCCGGATAATCATCGGCCGCCAGCACGGCAATGCGCACAGCAGCGTTGCAAGACACCCAATGCGTATCCAGTTCATCGACATCGTGGTCCTCCGGTTTTAGCTGCGCTGCCGCCCGTAGCCGTCTTGTTTTCGGTGTATCTAATCATAGAAACTTGGTCTGCGCTATGATCCGACACAATAGACAGCAAAGCGGGCAATCGTCTTTATTCTTGACGCGTGTCGAAGAGCGTGCCGAGGCTATCTAATCACGAATCATGCTCTGCGCTCTGATAACGATGAACAACCGCGCGCAGCGACGTTGCGCTTAACGAGTGCATGTTCGCGGGCGAGGCTGACGCCGCGTTGGACTCGCACCATTCGATGGCAACAAACCCGGGAGAGAGAAGATGGCGCAACAAATGAAGGGCGCGCGGCTCGTCGCGCATTTGCTCAAAGCGCACGGCGTCACCCACGTATTTTTCATGGACGCAGTGCTGCGGCGCGCGCTCGCGGAGATGGAAGACTTCGGCATCACGCGCATCCTCGGCCACTCCGAGAAAGCCGTCGCCTACATGGCCGACGGCTACGCGCGCGTGTCGGGCCGTCCCGGCGTCTGCATGGCGCAGTCGGTGGGCGCGGCTAATCTCGCGGCAGGTATGCAGGACCCCTATCTCGGCCACTCACCGGTGATCGCGATTACCGGACGCCACGTCGCGCGTTCATCAGTATCGCAACTGCGTACCAGGAAGTCGATCACGGCCCGCTCTACGCGGCAGTGACGAAATTTCACGGCCGCATCGACGCGCTCAGGAGCAGATCCCGCTGCTGTTCCGGGCCGCTTTCCGCGAAGCGACCACCGGCACGCCGCGCCCGGTGCATCTCGACGTCGCCGGCTTTACGGGCGATGCATTGACGCCACTCGAAGGCACGTTCGATCTCACCGTGGATGACGCGCACACGCGCTTTCCCGCATTCCGGCCCGCGCCGGATCCCGCCGCAGTTGAACGCGCGATCGTTGCAATCAAAGCATCAAAGCGTCCGGTGATCGTCGCCGACCGCGGCGTGATCGTCTCCGGCGCATCCGCGGCGCTCGCGCGTTTCGCCGAGCGCATTCAATCGCCCGGTCGTCGTCACGCTCGACGCGAAGCACGCGATGCTCGAAGACCATACAGCTGCTCCGCGGCGCGGTCGGCCTCTATGGGCGCGGGTGCGCGAACCACGTCGTCGCCGAAGCTGATCTCGTGATCTACGCCGGCAGCAATACGAGCGACCACACGACGGCCAACTGGACGATGCCGAAACAAGGCACCGCGATCATCCAGATCGACATCGATCCGCTCGAGATCGGCCGCAACTATCCCGGCGTGATCGGCATACTTGTCCGACGTGCGTGCAGGGCTCGAGGCGCTGGCGACGCGACGCCGGCGCGATGAAGCACGACGACTGGCTCGCGCACACGCAAAAGTTCGTCGACGACTGGCGCGTCGAAGCGGAGAAAGCGCGCTCGTCCGAGCAGATTCCGATGCGCCCCGAGCGCCTCTGTCAAGGAACTCAACGAAGTGCTGCCGAAAGACGCGATCGTGATCGCCGACACCGGCTATGCGGCGCTGTGGACAGGCACACTTCTCTATCTGCGCGATCCGGCCCAGCAATATTTCCGCGCCGCCGGCTCGCTCGGCTGGTCGTTCCCCGCGTCGCTGGGCGCCAAATGCGCGGCGCCCGACAAGCCCGTGATCTGCTTCACCGGCGACGGCGGCTTCTTCTATCACCTGCCCGAGCTCGAAACGGCGCGCCGCCGCAATATCAAGACCGTCACCATCGTCAACAACAACCATTGCCTGTCGCAGGGCCTGCGCAACCTCAACATCGCCTACGAAGGACGCGCCGAACCGAATCGCAAGGGCGAATGCTACGAATACCGCGAAACCGATTTCGCGAAGGTCGCGCAATCGTTCGACTGCTTCGGCGTCACTGTCGACAAGCCGCAGGATTTCAGGAAAGCGTTCGAAGCGGCGATGAGATCCGAGCTGCCGGCGGTGATCGACGTGAAGACGCAGTTCGCAGTGCAGGCGCCGCTACCGTGGGTGCCGAGCTAGGACCTTTTGCCACAGAGGGCACAGAGAACACAGAGGAAAAAATATTTAACTTATATCGAATCGACGAGAGCGCCTGGTTATGTATTCTTTCTCTGTGAACTCTGTGCTCTCTGCTGGCCAAAGTCTTGGCTCTCGTATTAGCCCTGTCCGCAACTGTTAGCTTCGCCGCTTATCCTGATCGCCCGATCCGCCTCGTGGTGCCGGCCGCGCCCGGCGGCGCAATCGACATCGTCGGCCGCATCATGGGCGTGAAGCTATCGGAAATGTTCGCGCAGAACGTCGTGATCGACAACCGCGCCGGCGCCAACAACATCATCGGCACGGAGATCGCGGCGCGCTCGGTGCCCGATGGCTATACGCTCCTGATCACGGCGGGAGCGCACACGATCAATCCCGCCGTTTACAAGAAACTCCCGTACGACGCGCTGCGCGATTTCGCGCCGATCGGGCTCATCGCCAACTCGGGCGGCCTCGTCATCGTCGTGCATCCCTCGTTCGGTGCCAAGACACTGCAGCAGCTGATCGACATGGCGCGCGCGACGCCGGGCAAGATCGTGTTCGGCTCGGCCGGCTACGGCAACAGCACCCATCTCGCCGGCCGAATTGTTCCAGACGATGGCGAACGTCAAGCTCATACATGTCCCCTATAAAGGCGCGGGCCCGGCGGCGACCGACCTGCTCGGCGGACAGATTCCGCTGATGTTCGGCCCGAGCCCGGTGGTGGTGCCGATGGTGCAAGCGGGACGCCTGCGGCCGCTCGCGTTCACCGGGCTGAAGCGCTCTTCGCAGCTGCCCGACGTGCCCACCGTCGATGAAGCCGGCGTCAAAGGCTACGAGAGCACCGGCTGGTATGGGATGTACGGCCCGCGCGGCACGCCTAAAGAAGCGATTGCGCGCGTCAATGCCGGCATACGCCAGATCGTGCAGATGCCCGACACGCGCGAGCGCTTTGCCGCGCTCAATCTCGAGCCAATCGGCAGCACGCCCGAAGAATTCGCGCAGTTCCTGAAACAGGATCTGGAAAAGTACGCGGCGATCGCTAAGGCGGCGGGAATCAAGCCGGAGTAAAAGCGGTGAGCAGTAAGTGGTGAGCTGTAATAGTCGCAACTCGATCTGACGAAACATGTCCGCTATGCGCCGGTTTTCAAAAAAAGAGCCGCCTCGCGGCGGCCCAGGCGCTAACGCTGTATGAGGCAACGTTAGCGGAGGTCAAATATCACTATCATGTATTTGGTCTCCACCTTAGGGATTGCGTCCGACTTCAAAAGCTTGTACGTCGGACAGCCCCTCGTCCTTTCTAACAGCGAAACCATTAAATCGATCACGACGCTGCATTTCTCAGTTGCACATTACACCGGCCAAGCATCGCTTCAATTGTTGAGCGGCTTGGCCGGAACTTCCTCACGCTGCGTCAAACTCGATTTTTGGTTCGGGTTACCGTGGGCTGCATTCGCGGAAGGGATCTCGATGCCAACGATTGGCGACGCTGCTTGGAGGCGCGTCTGGCGCTCCTGATAAAGCATCTTGCTGTGGGCAATCGACGCTTTATCCTGGCTTTGCCGAAGCTGCTGGTTGGCGGCAGTCGCGGTTGCGTCGGTGGCGTCGGTCTGAACTCCGACGATGGCCAAACCGGCGACCACCGCCAGTCCAGCTATACATTTTAGTATGACGGCGACGCCCATGACGGGCTCCCGGTTGAACGCTTCAGTCAGTCGTTTTCTTTCATGGTGACTAATCATAACGTGGCTCTTTGGGCGGCGAAGAACATCGGACACGAACTCTCAGTGTTCCGCGGACGTTCAGAACGACTCAATGTGCTTTTCCGCCTGCGTCGCCTGGTTCACATACTGGGCGGGAAAATATGGGACCGAGGCAGGCGCGTTGTCGGCTGGTGCCTGTTGCTGCGCGGAATCGGGCGCTGCCGCGCTGCTGCCCGAGTGCATCCATTGCATCGTGCCCAACATCGCCACGACAACGAGCACGATCAGTCCTGCGATGCGATGCCCCGTGCCGAACTCGATAATGGTGCGCCTGGTAAACCTCAGAAAGTGCTCTTGAGTGGTCATGATGGCCTCCGTGTGTAATCCCCGCTCGTGCTCTCGCACGTTCCATGCCAGTGCTGCGCCGTTTACCCACGCGCTGGAAAATGAGAAATTCCAAGAGGTTACGCAACCGGCCACGTTGGAATAACGTGCCGGCGAATTTCTACGGCCGTCATATAACGCGGCACCGTCAAATACGACGGGTGACGGGCGCATGACTGGCGTCGCAGTGCGCCATGCGATCTGCAGGTTCGCACCTCCACTGTTCCGAAGCCCGTGCGGGCGCCGGGAAAACTTGGTATTGGCGTAGATCGACCGCTTCGAATGCGATATTCCCCGGACAAAAAAATCCCGATCCAGCCTAGGAGCTGGATCGGGCAGGTGCGGAATGCTCCGCGAAAGGTCCCAATAGAAAGGAATGCTTATATTTGCCGCGTTCCGCTTGAGTCTGAGACCGTACACGACTGCTTCAGTCAACATCATTTTACGCGGTGCTAAGAGTCGCTTCCCATTGCGGTGCCGAGTTTCATCTGGCCTTGCAGTCTCAGGGTTTGCTGCGGCATCAGCGGGGAACGAAGCATGCACGGGAGCAAGACCGACAACGCCATCAACGCCGCGATAATGTGCAGCGCATCCTCGTACGAACCGGTGGCCTCCCGCATGCCGGCGAGCAGCATGGGACCAAATAGGCTCGCGAGCCCCCATGCGGTGAGCATCAGTCCGTAAATGGGACCGACATTTTGTGGACCAAAGTAGTCCGTCACTGACGCGGGCATAGTGCCGAAACCTCCGCCAAAGCAACTCAGGATCACAAATGCGACCAGGGTAAGCACGGCCACCGAACCCATAGCCGGGAGTATCCAGAACAGCGCAACCTGAATTAGGAATAACAGCATGAACGTAGATCGGCGCGTCAGGTGATCCGACGACCACGCCCAGAATACGCGGCCGAGCGCATTGCCGATACTTGCCAAGCCGACCATGCCCGCGGCGACCGCCGCACTGACGCCGGCGAGTTCCTGATAGAGCGGCGCCTGCTGCGAGATGAGAGAAATCCCCGCAGTGACATTCAGGAACAGAATCAACCAGAGGATCCACCATTGACGCGTCCGCAATGCCTGCCGCAGCGTGAAATTTGGATTCGTCTGACGCAGCGGGCTGCGCAACGCCTGGTCATACAGAACCTCACCCGCACGCGGATTCCGCATGAACCAACCTGCCAGCGGCGCCGCAATAAGGTAGGCAAGTCCCAGCCAGGCAAAAGTGGACAGCACGCCGACTCTCTCGATCAGTACAGTGGCGATAGGTGCAGTGACCAGCGCGCCGGCACCGAAACCGCCCACCGCGATGCCGGTAATAAACCCGCGGCGATCCGGAAACCACTTAAGCAGGACAGCGACCGGGACGATGTAGCCCAAGCCAAGGCCGATGCCACCGATCAGACCATACGTCACGTACAACCACTCGAGGCGCTCGGTGAAGCTGGCAAGCATCACGCCCAGGCCATAGAGCACCCCGCCGGTGACCGCGACAACGCGAGGACCGCTGCGGTTTAACCACAAGCCGCCTGCGAACGCCGCGCACGACAACGCCAGAATCGTGATCGTGAAAGTGAGCGTGATCTGCGGAATGCTCCAGCCAAACTGCGTCGCCAGCGGTGTGCGAAACACGCTCCATGCGTATACAGAGCCGAGCGTCATCTGCAGCAACACGCCCGCAGCGGCGATTTTCCAGCGTACAGACGTCATCGCGTGTCCGGTGAGCGCTGATGAAAACTTTTTATCCTGACCAACCATGATGGGCTCCTTACGCTCGCGTCACCTCTGAAGAGCAGGCGTACTCTCTTCGGGAGTGCATCAGAACGACTCAATGTGCTTTTCGGGTTGCGTCGCCTGATTCACATACTGGGCGGGAAAATATTCGACCGGCGTGGGCACGTCGCTGCCTGGCGACACTTGCTGCGCCGGATCGACCGCTGCCGTGTTGCTACCCGAGTGCATCAACTGAATCGCGCCAAACGTCGCGACGACAAACAGCACGATCAATCCGCCGATGCGATGGCTTGTGCCGAACTCATTGAAAGCGCGCTTAGTAGCCCTGAAGAAATGTTCGTGAGTGGTCATGATGGCCTCCGTGTGAAATCCCCGATCGTGCTGTCGCACGTTCCGTGCCAAGCCTGCGCAGTCCACCTGCGCACTGGAAAGCGAGAAATTCCAAGAGGTTACGCAACCGGCGAGATTGGAATAACGCGCCGATGAAAATCTGCGGCCGTCAAAATAAAGCAGTGCCGTCAAATATGACGGGCTGACGTGCGCATTAGCGCAGACCTACGGTAGGACTCAGGCGTTTTTTTGAATGCCGAACTTGCGCATGCGTCCGCGCAGCGTGCTTGCGTTCAGGCCCAGCACGCGCGCTGCGCCTTGCTCACCCTCGATGACCCAGCGAGTTTGTTCGAGCACCCGCACAATATGCGTGCGTTCCATGTCGTCGAGACTTGAGTGAGCAATTCGAGTGGCGGCGGGCGTCGACGCGGCGCCGTCCGGTCCACTGAAGCCTCCCTTGGCCTCAAGCGTTGCGCCGCCGGAGAGAATTGCCGCTCGCTCGACTGCATTTTCGAGCTCGCGAACATTGCCCGGCCAATCATGAATCATGGACTGGTCGAGAAAGGCCTGAGCAATATCATCGAAGTGCTTGCCTACCTTCCGTGCAGCCCGCTCCGTAAAGTACCGCACCAAGTGGGGGATGTCTTCCCGCCGCTCCCTCAGGGGCGGCAAAGTCAACGGGAAGACGTTGAGCCGATAGTAGAGATCAGCGCGGAACGCACCCGACTTTAGCCGCGGCTGCAGATCGCGGTTAGTTGCTGCGATAACACGCACATCGGTGTGCAAGCTGCGCGTGCCGCCGACGCGCTCGAATTCCTGGTCTTGCAGCACCCGCAGCAGCTTGCCCTGCGCCTCGAGCGGCAACTCGGCAATTTCGTCGAGAAAGAGGGTGCCGCCATCCGCGAGTTCGAAGCGGCCGCGCCGCTGTTGGGTCGCGCCGGTGAAAGCACCCTTCTCGTGGCCAAACAGTTCGCTCTCGACCAGATCGCGCGGCAGCGCGGCACAGTTAATTTTAATCAGCGGGCGTTCGCGCCGGGGGCTGCGGCGATGAATAGCACGCGCGACCAGCTCCTTGCCGGTCCCGGTTTCGCCGAGGATAAGCACAGTGCTATTGGTCGGCGCGACAAGCTCGACTTCGCCCAGCAGTCGGGTAAGTGCCGGCGACTCGCCGATGATCTCGCAGAAATTATGGTTGGATTGGATCTCGTCGACCAGGCATTCGATGGTTGCCTTGGAACGGTGGTGGGCCTCGATCTCATCGCGCAGCCGCGCATTCTGCTCCTGCAGCGCCCGCCGCGCTTGAAGGAGTGACAGATGCGTGCCCACCCGCGCAAGCAGTTCCTGCGGCTGAAACGGCTTGGTGACGTAATCGACGGCGCCTGCTGAAAAAGCGCGCACCTTGTCGAACGTGTCGTCGAGCGCGGTCAGAAAAATGATAGGGACATCGCGGGTTGCGTCCTGCGCCCGCAGGCGCTCGCAGACGGCAAACCCGTCGAGGCCAGGCATGATTACGTCGAGTAGCACGAGGTCGAACTTGCGCGAACGCATTAGCTCGATTGCCTCCTCCCCGTCAGCGGCGGTGACGACGTTCGTGTAGCCCTCGCGTGCGAGCCGGCGCGAAAGCATGTCACGGGTCTCCTCGTTGTCGTCAACTACGAGGATAGCGCCATGGTTCGGCGACCGGCCGAAAGCATCTGCAGGAGCGGCTGCCGTGCCGCTCACCGCTACTGCCGCATTGCGCTCCGGCGATAGCGCTCTAACGCCGTGCGTAACCAGGTCCGACAAATATCCTTCCGCAGTCAACATCCGTTCCATATCTGACAGCAGATCCTTGGCGCCAGTCTCAACGGCGAGCTTTTTCAGACTCGCACTGGTTGTGATGATCTGGTTTAACGGCGCGATAAACTCCGGCGGCACATGTTTAATGTCCACGCTCTCAGCTGAGATCGCCTGGGGCGAGAGGAAGTCGTTAACGAGCCGCAATAACTGGTGAGCGTCGGTCAGGATACTCCGCAGGGGTGATTCGAAGTCGCTACGGTGACTGCCCTCAACGTCTTCGAGCAGCATTTCTCCATAGCCGATGATGTGATTGAGCGGCGTGCGCAATTCGTGGCGAAAAAACGCGAGCTTCGTACGCTCGGCGGTCATGGTGCCATTCTCCGCGTCAAAAGTGCTTCGATTTTCCCGAGCAGACGCTTGAAGTCGACGGGCTTGGTGTCGAAATCATCGCAACCCGCCTCCAGCGCTTTGTCCTTGTCATCCACCAATGCATGCGCTGAAAGCGCAATGATACCGATGGCTTTGGTGTCAGGCATCGACTTTAACTGACGGGTAGCGTCCCACCCGTCCAGCACGGGCAGGGCCATATCCATAAGGATGAGGTCGGGCGCCTCCGAGCGCGCCATCACGAGGGCCTGCGCGCCATCCACGGCGATCACGACCTCGTAGCCTTTTTTGCGCAGGCGCCGGGACAACATATCGCGATTCATTTCGTTATCTTCAACCAGCAGAATCTTCGCCATCAAAATTCTCCTTTCAGACCGTCTGCTCGCGAACACTCGTCGCCACCTTGTCACGGATCTCATCGAGCAGCGTATCCATGCTATACGCGCCCTTCTGCAGGATCTTCTGCACCGCTCCGCTGAGTTGCAGCCATTCCTCCGCGGATAAATGTTTGGCGCTGACGACAATGACGGGAACATTCCGCCATGCCGCATGTTTGCGCAACTCGGCTACGAATTCAAAGCCATCCATTTCGGGCATCATGAGATCGAGCAGGATCAGGCTGGGTATGCCCTTGGCCAGGCGCTCCAGTCCGCGGCGGCCATTTTCCGCCTCAATGACCGTATGTCCCTCTTTCTCCAGAATCCGGCGCATCAGCTGTCGCACCGCTGGATCATCATCGACCACCAGAATACTGAGCGCGGCATCCGCATTCCCGGTTTCCTTGCGATACTTGTTCAAAATCGTCATCAGGCGATCGCGTTCGATCGGCTTGGTGAGATAGTCCGCGGCGCCAAGCGAATAGCCCATGTTCTTGTTGTCGACCATTGAGACCATGATGACCGGAATGTGCGCTACGTCAGGATCCGCCTTAAGCGCGGACAGCACCGCCCAGCCATCCTTGTGCGGCATCATCACGTCCAGCGTTATCGCGTCGGGCCGTAGTTCCCTCGCGAAGCGCAGCCCTTCGTCCCCATCGCACGCAACTGCCACCTGAAATCCACCCTTGGAAAGAATCCGCTGCATCAGGTCTCTGACGGTCGGATCGTCGTCGATGACGAGCACGGTGCTCGCGCCGCTTGATACCGGTCTCACCGGAGATTCGACGACCGATTCGGAATCCATTTGGGACACGTCGACCCGCCTTGGCAACCGAACGGTGAAAACGCTACCTTCGCCCACTTTGCTTTCGACCTCTATATCGCCGCCCATCATGCGGCACAGTCGTCGGCTTAGCGCCAACCCGAGCCCAGTGCCTCCATAGTTGCGTGCGGTTGAAGCCTCCGCCTGCGCAAATTCCTGGAATAACCGGCCTATTTGCTCGCCCGTCAGGCCGATCCCGGTATCGCGCACGCGGAACAAAAGCCAGTCCGTCTCCCCCGAGCTCTCGCGCACGACCTGCATAGCCACCGTCCCATGCTCGGTGAATCTGCAAGCGTTGCTCAGCAGATTGAACAGAACCTGACGGACCTTGGTCAGGTCGGCGTTCATCGAGCCCGTCGTCGTTGTCGCACTGAACTTCGAGCCGGTTCGAATTCTTCTGGGCAAGCGGCCGGATAACCGCCGTGACTTCTTTGACCATGTCCGCCACGCTAAACGTTTCGAGGTGGATGTCCATCTTGCCGGCCTCGATCTTGGAAATGTCGAGCAGCGTGTTGATAAGTTCCAGCAGGTGCTTACCCGATGTATTGATTTTCTCCAGGTCAGCTACGGTCTGCTCCGCGCCCGCTTCCGCGGCGTCCTCCATCAGCATCTCGCTGTAGCCCATGATGGCGTTGAGCGGCGTGCGCAGCTCATGACTGACATTGGCGAGGAATTGGGATTTCAAGCGATTTGCCTCATCCAGCTTCTGATTGAGCGCCACCAGCTCCCGGGTTCGCTCCGCCACTTTGTTCTCGAGTCCCGCATACGCCTCCTGCAGCGAAGAGGTCATTTTGTTGAACTCTTCCGCCAGGATCTCGATCTCGTCGCCGGTCTTGAGATCAAGACGAAAATCGAGATCACCTTTGCCAATCCGACCCACCCCGTGCCGCAGGACATCCAACGGACGAAGCACGCGTCGGGACACAAAAAAGCTCGCCACCAGGGCCATGACGAGGCCCAGCACGAATATCATGGACGATCGCACGATTGAAGAATAGAGCGGCCGGTACACCTCTTGGACCGGCTGTTCGATGAATACAGCCCAGTCCAGGTTTGGGATGGCCGCATACGAGCTGAAGACCATTTCCCCTTGAAGGTTGCGCGTCACCGTGCCTTCCGATCCCGCCGTCGCCGGCGCTGCGCCAAACGCTTCGTTCACCTGCTGCAAGCCTGACACGTTGTGCCGCTCCAAAAGCAATTTCACTTGGGGGTGCGCGATTAAGTCGCCGGACCGGCTGGCGACGAAAGCATAACCGGTCTCTCCAACGGCGATGCCCGAGACAACGTTTTCGCTGAGGTAGACGAGGTTCACCTCGGCTTGCAGCACGCCGATGACCTTCCCCGCCAAGTGCTCGATAGGAACGGCAATAGTGATGTACGGCTCGGACTCGCGGACGAAATAGATCTGGCCAAAATAAGACTGACCTGACTTTGCCTGCTGGAAGGCGGTTGAATTCGAATAATCCTTTCTGCCCTCGGGAAGGACTCCCCGCAAACGCTTGGCGTGCGCACGGACGACGCCATCCTTGTCGAGCGCCACGGCCTCCGTGATCGCCGGTGTGACGAGCAGCAGCCGCTCGAGCTCGAATTTATAGTCTGGCGACAGCTCTTCCGAGGCGACCTCGCGGCCCATGGTGGCAGCCTTCGTCGAGCTATGGATTTCCTGGATGTATTGCCCGATCCTGAACGCAGCGCCGCTGGCCACCTCTTGCTGAAGCAATGCGATGTGCTGCCGGATTTCGTGATAACGGAAGTAGATCTCCGACACCCCGCTCACAATTAGCCCGCCCCCGATCAGGATTACAGACATGACGAAGTAATGGCGGAGCAGGCGCCCGCCCCGTCGCCGCCCAAACATGCGGGCAAATGCTTCCAGCGGAGTCCAATGCCGTTCTGCTGCCGCTGCTTCCGCGGTAGGCTGCTGTTCTGGCATGTCGGGTCAGCGCCGTGCCATTACTTCTTCTTGCCGTCGCCCCAAACCATCTCGATCTCTTTCTGAAACTTTTCGTTGACCTCCCGGTAGCGTTGCCTGGCGACGTCTTCGTCGTCGATCTTGGAAACCGGCGCGTCGAAGAAAGACCGGATGCCGCCGGTGAGCTCCACGGCAAGTTCCGCCGTCGATCCCGGCGGCCCCTGGACCTTATACTTCGGCGTGATCGGAAACAGGCCGCGCTCCATAAAGACCCGCTGACCCCGCTCGGAGAGCAGGAACTCGATGAAGGCACGGGCGGCCCTCGGATGGCGGGCGCCGGTGAGAATTCCGAACGGCTCCGGTGTCACGAACGCATTCTTCGGGGCCACGAACTTGATGTCGAAACCCGCCAGTTTTTCTTCGAAGGCAAAATACGAAGGAACTCCGAAGCCCACCGCGTACTCGCCCCGGGCTACTACCGCGGGCACGTCACGGCTGCCGGCGGTAAATATCCCCGTGTTGCCCGCTAGCCTCTTAAGCCACTTCCACCCTTCTGTTTCCCCCCTGCCTTGCAGAATGATCTCGTAGGTCGCATGGCTCGATGACGAGCGCGCCGGCGTGCATTGGGCGACCTGGCCCTTGAGCTTGGGATTCAAAACGTCGTCCCAATCCTTCAACTCCGGCACGCCAAGCCGCTTCAGCAGTCTGGGGTGATAGACCAAACCGTAGATTTCCAGTGCCGTGCCTACCCAGAAGCGCGCCGGATCTTTCAATGGAATCGATTTAGGCTTACCGATTGAAGCCGGAATTGACTCCCACACTTCGTTGGAAAGCTCGAGCTTGGTCAAAAGCTTTTGCGCCGCCAGCTTGTCGAAGAGCGCCGACTCGCCACCCCAAAAGATGTCTGCCTCGGGTTTGCCCTGCCACTTCACGATTCTTTCGTACGAAACCGGGGTCCCTGCGTGCAGCGCGTTTGGCTTGACAGTTATGTTCCATTTCTCCTTAGCGTACCGAACGAATTCCTTGAATACCGCATCCACGATGAACGCGGAAACCGGTGTCTGAATAACCAGTTCGTCCTCTATTGGCGCTTCCGCACTGGCAGCGCCGGCAACTCCGGCGCTCAACACAATTAGGTTGAAAAAAAGGAAGAAGCATCTTCTCATGGTAAGTCCGGCAGTAATGGGATCGACTCTTTATCCCTTATACGGCACAAAATGCCAATCGGGTTGGGGCAAAGCCAGCATCCTGAAACAAAAAAATCAAAGATAAATCCTACAACCGTCGCAATGGCTTTGGCAAAGGGCGCGACGGGCTATTTTCAACAGCTTGTTTTGTAAATATTACCGGGAGATGAAATGTCTCCGCGCGCGTTTTGTGGGGATTATTATCGCGGTCTTGTTAGTGCACGTCGTCAATCAAAGACCACCCCACTTATCCGCACCTGGTCATGAACGCGGAGGTCGCCATGCAAACGATCCTCGCTGCCATGCGCTACAGCCTCATGGACGGACAGTGTCGAAATTCGGGGAGTGGGCGCCTTGAACCTTAACTATCGCCATCAGATCAAGTCACAACTATTACAGCGCAGCGAATGACGAAATCGCAGTAGAAGCGGTGAGCAGGAAGCGGTGAGCGGTGACGGGATTGCTCACCCTTCACTTGTCACTCGTAACTCGGCACCATTCACTGCTTCATCCCCGGCCCGTACAGCACTCGCCCCGGCCGCGCCGCAGTCATCGCGCCGTTCTCGTAAACCACCTGGCCGTTGACGATCACGTACGGAACGCCGGCCGCGTACTGATGCGGCTTTTCAAACGTCGCCATATCGCGCACGGTCGCCGGATCGAACACCGCGATGTCGGCTTTCATCCCGGGCTTCAGCACGCCGCGGTCGCTGAGTCCGAGTCGCGCGGCCGGGTAAGACGACATCTTGCGCACGGCATCTTCGAGCGTGAGTACTTTTTTCTCCCGCACATAGACCGCGAGCACGCGCACAAACGTGCCATAGCTGCGCGGATGCGGCGCGGCGCTGCCGAAGACAGTCACGGTGCCGTCGGAGGCGATCATCGTCGCCGGATGGCGAATGATGCGCAGCAAGTCGGCCTCGTCCATGGCGTGAAAGACCCCGCTGCAATTGCCCTGCTCGACGATCCACATCGTCGTCTCCGCCGCATTAGCGGGCGTCGGCTGCTGGCCGCGCGCGACCGTGAGTTCGGCGAGGTTCTTGCCGGCAAGGGCCGGATCCCAGGCGCAAAGCGAAAGCACGACATTGGCGGGGTCGCCGCCGCCGCGCTCGTTCAGGATCGTTTCGGCAATCGCCGCCTTTATCTTCGCGCGCGAAGCAGGGTCTTTCAACCTTGCGACGGTCGCCGCATGGCCGCCTTCCTGCGCCCATTGCGGCATCAGCGCCGAAGCGATGTTCGTGCTCGACGCGGTGTACGGGTACTGATCCATGGTCGCGTCCACGCCGCGCGCACGCGCCTCGTCGACCAGCTTCAATGTCTCGACGCTTCTTCCCCAGTACGCTTTGCCGATCACCTTGTGATGCGAGATCTGCGTCGGCACACCGCCAAGCTCGCCGATCGCGATGGTTTCTTTCACGCTGTCGAGCACGCGCGAGGCTTCGTCGCGCATGTGCGACGTGTGAACGCCCCGAAACGGCGCAACGATCTTCTGCAGCTCGATCACTTCTTCGATCGGCGTGAAATTGCCGGGCACGTAGAAAAGGCCCGTGCTCAAGCCGAACGCGCCGTCGCGCATGCCGTCGCGCACGAGCCCGCGCATGCGTTCGAGTTCGTCGGCAGTAGCCGGGCGGTTCGCCAATCCGACCACCGCTGCACGCACCGAACCCTGTCCCAGAAAGCTGCCGATATTGAGCGACTTCGGCAATGCCGCGAGCTTGTCGAGAAACGGCTTCAGCGGCACGGGAGAACTGCCGTCGGGCCCCTCCATGATCGTGGTGACACCCTGGCGCACGTAGTTGTCGGCGGTCGGGACCTGAAAAATGCCGCGGATTGCGTGTGTGTGCAGATCGATAAAGCCCGGCGCAACGACGAGACCGCCGACATCGATGGTGCGCGCGGCGGGACCGTCAATCGACGGCGCAATGCGCGCGATAACATCGCCCACGGATCGCGAGGTCGCCGCGATACCACGGGCTGCCCGTGCCGTCGACGATGCGTGCATTGCGCAATACGAGGTCGTATGGCGCATCGGCCGCTTGCACCGGGACTCCAACGCAGATGCATAACCACCCCGCCGCGATGATGACCCTGAGGATTTGCTTCATACCTCCCTCCCTGACGGTGACTTCCAATCGACGGCCGAGTTTACGGATGGTCGAACCTGCCGATTATCCAGCGGGTCGCGCGGTCCGCAAGCGGCACCGCGATAAATGCAGCGACCGTTGCGAATGGCCACGCCACTGCATAGGCGATCATCCAGCGGCGCAGGAAATCCGGCGGCATTCCGAGGTTGATGAAAGTGATGACCGCAGTCATCAGGAAAGCCATGATGGCCGCAACGATGACGGGCCGGATGAAGCGTGCTTTGCCTTGCAACTGACTTACTCCCTGAAGCTGGCGCAAGTCTCATTGCTACGGACTCGCGGCCAGCCATGCATTCAAGTGAAAAGGTTAAAACATCATTCCGTCGTGACGCCGGCGTCGCGAACGACTTTTTCGTAACGCTTGGTCTCCGCGCGGATGAAAGCGCCGAATTCCGCGGGCGAATTGCCGACGGGATCCGCGCCCTGCGCAGTCAGGTTCTCCGTCACCGCTTTCGATTTAATAATGCGCGAGACCTCTCCGCTCAGCTTCTTCAATACCGGGGGCGGCAAGCCGTGTGGACCGACCAGACCATACCACGCGATGGACTGGTAACCCGGCAGCGCTGCCTCGGCGACAGTCGGCATATCGGGCCATGCGGCGTTGCGGGTGGCCGTAGTGATTGCGAGCCCGCGCAAGCGCCCGGACTTGATGTGCTGGCTCAGCGACAGGATCGTCGAAATCATCATGTTGACCTGGCCGCCGACGGTGTCGAGCAGGCCCTGGTTGCCGCCTTTATAGGGAATGTGCACGAGCTCGATTTTCGCCATCGATGCGAACAGAGCCGTGGCGAGGTGCTGCGACGAGCCGACGCCGCCCGACGCGTAATTGAGCCGCCGCGTCTTCGCGAGCGCGATCAACTCCTTCACATTATTCGCCGGCACCGTGGGATGCACTGTCACGATCAGCGGCAATATCGCGGCGAGGCTCACCGGCGTGAAATCCTTCTGCGTGTCGTACGGCAGATTCTTTTGCAGCAGCGGATTGATCGCATGGCCGATCGCGACGAACAGCAGCGTGTGCCCGTCGGGTGTGCCTTTCGCGGTCATGTCCGCTGCCAGCACACCGTTGGCGCCCGGGCGGTTGTCGATGACGACCTGCTGGCCCCACGCCGCGGTGAGATTCTGCCCCACGAGCCGCGCGAGAATGTCGGTCGCACCACCCGGCACGAACGGCACGAGAATGCGGATCGGCTTGGACGGATAGTCTTCTGCGCCAACCGGTAGCGCGAGCCCGCCCAGCAGTCCGCCTGCGCCGAGGATCGCGGCGCACCGACCGAGAGTCGCGCCCATTACGCCGCCTGCGCGACGTAACCCGACGGTGTGCCCAGGACCGTGGTGCGTTCGAGGTGGCGCAGCTGCGTTTCGTCGAAATCGCCGAGCGCGCAGTGCATCGTGCAGCGGTTGTCCCAGACGACGATGTCGTCGGGCCGCCATTGATGGCGGTAGACGAATTCATGCCGGGTTGCGTGCCGGCACAGATAGTCGATCAGCGGACGGCTTTCCTCCGCGGTCATACCGTCGAAACGATGCACCTTCTCGCCGATGTACAACGCCTTACGCCCGGTCTCGGGATGCACGCGCACCACCGGCTGGGCGACCGGCGGATTGATTTTCTTCTGTTCGGCCGCGCGCTTCGCGCCGCTCTCCTCGTCGGCGATTTTGCGCGTGCCCGACAAATGGATGCCGTGCAGGTCGGCGATCAGCTTTTTCATGCCGAACGACAGCGCGTCGTACGCGACGTACATGTTCGAGAACAGCGTGTCGCCGCCGACTGCGGGTGTCCGTACGCAGCGCAGCAGCGACCCCAACGACGGGTGCAGCGTGAACGACATGTCGGAATGCCATTGGCGGCCGGTGTAACGGGAGTCCGAAGGCGAGCCGTCAGGCTTGGGCTCGTTGGTCACCATCAGGAGCTCGGGATATTGCGGATGACGGTCGCGCGGCAGCGCGTCGTGGCGGTCGAGCTCGCCGAAGCGGCGGCTGAATTCGATGTGCTGCTCGCGCGTGAGCTTCTGGTTGCGCAGCAGCAGGATGCCGTGCTCGAGAAACGCGCGGTAGATTTCGCCGAACGCCTGCTCGCTCATGTTGCGCGACACGTCGACGTCGCACACTTCGGCGCCAAGCGCGTAGGACAGAGGCCGCAATTTCACTGCCATGATTGTTCTCTCCGGAATGACCGCGGCTGATTTGCACCGCGTTTTGATGCATTCTACCCGAGGCGCGCGGGCGCTGCAGGCTACGGTCCCGGCCCGTACACGTCTCGGTTCGATATCGTCGAACCGTAGTCGTGCAGAGTGGGCAACTTGTTGCCGCGCGCGTCCGCTTACGTCTCGGGAAGTAATTTGCGGATAAGTTTGAGCAGGTCGAATGGGCTGTAGGGTTTGGCGAGATAGGCCGTGGCGCCGGCCTCTTTGGCCTTTTGATCGTCGCCGCTGAGAGCGAACGAGGTAATCGCAACGATCGGAGTCTTCGCGGTTGCCGGGTTCGTCCGGATTCGGCGCATCGCTTCCATGCCCGAAATTTTCGGCAGCTGGATGTCCATCAGGATCAGGTCCGGAACGTGTTCCAGCGCCATCGCAACACCCGCTTCGCCGTCGTGCGCCTCGATCAGGTTGTAGCTCGTGCGCTTGAGCAGATCGCGCACAATCATGCGATTCGGCTCGTTGTCTTCCACGTACAGTATCGTCTTCCCGCTCATGCCGCCTCTTTTTCATTCAGACGCAGTGGAATTTCGAAGATGAATGCGGAGCCCTTGCCTAATTCGCTCTCCACCCAGATCCGGCCGCCGTGCATTTCGACAAACTTCTTGCTGATGGACAGACCCAGCCCGGTGCCGCCGTACTCGCTCGCAATGCTGGCGTCGGTCTGCTTGAACTCGGTGAACAGGCTCCCGATCTTTTCCGGCGGAATTCCCGTTCCAGTGTCCTCTACCCGATAGACGAGAAGTTCGCCCCGGCATTCGACCGCGATCTCGACTTTGCCCGCCTTGGTGAACTTAAGCGCATTGCCGGCAAGATTCATCAGGCACTGCGTGATCCGGCCTGCGTCGCCGTAAGCGAGCGGCATGTCCGCGGGCAACGTGACCAGGAATTCCAGCCCCTTGTCCGCCGCGAGCGACTGCAACGTCGAGCGCACGCTTTCCACCACTTCGTACACCGCGTAGTCCGTGAGAGAGAGCTCCATGCGTCCGGCCTCGATCTTGGCGAGGTCGAGGACGTTGTTGATCAGGCGCAGCAGGTGCTTGCCGCTCGTCTGTATCTGGGCGAGCGGCGCCTGCATGTCAGGCGGCACCTCGCCATAGATCTGGCCGAGGATCATCTCGTTGAAGCCCGAGGATCGCGTTCAGCGGTGTGCGCAGCTCGTGGCTCATGCTGGCGAGAAATTCCGATTTATGCCGGCTGGCGATTTCGAGTTGTTCGCCTTTTTCGGCGATCTCGCGAAAGAGCCGCGCCAATTCGTCGCTCATGCGATTGAGATTCGCCGCGAGCACGCCGAGCTCGTCGCGGTTGGGCACGCTCACGCGCTGCGAAAAATCCCCTGCGGCGAGTTCGTCGAAACGCAAGCCCATCTTCCTAACCGGGGCGATCAGGGACAGGGAGATCGAATAGCCCAGGCCGAGCGCGAGCAGCAGGCTGACAATCGCAATTGCAATGACCAGCAGCCGCGCGTCGCGGTAATGCTCGATGCTCTCGTCCAGGCGCGCGAGCATGTCCGCCTCCGCCTTATTGACGAGTTCATTGGTGAGCCGCTCCAGGCGGTCGGCAAGCGGGCCCGCACGCTCGGTCTGCGCGGCACGGCCCTGCGCGACCTTGCCGGCGCGGATCAACTCGATGGCCTCAGTGACCGCGGAGATGAAAGCTTCATAGTCCTTGCGCACGCGCTCGAGGATCTCGACCTCGTCCTGCGCGACATATTGCAGCCGGTCGAGGTCATATCCGAACTGGTTAAGCTGCCGCAGCGTTGCGTCGAGCGTGCGCTCGTCGGGGACAACCAGCGCCGAGGCAACGCTGTAGAGCTGCGCGATAGTGTCGTGCTGGAGTTGCCGATAGGCGGCGATCTTGCGCTGAATCTTCACCAGTTCCTCGGTACGCAGGTTCACCGTGTCGAGTGCGGCGAGCCCGACCACACCGACGATGACCAGGAGCCCGGCGATCACGAGGAACGCGGTCAACAGCTTCGCAAAGATCGAGGCCGGCGCCCGCGCCACCACCTCGGCCGGCCAGTTCGCGAGGCGCCGGATCACTCGCGCAGCAGGGCGCGCAGGTCCCTGTACATTTCATCGGGGTCGAAGCGGTAGCCGAGGTACTGAACGCGCAGCATGCCTTTGCGATCGATGAGCGAGGTGAGGAATAGATGATCCACGTTCCCGGCTTTCAGGCGCTTGGCGAACGCGCCGTAGCCGCGCACCACGTCCTCGATCTCAGCGGTTGTTCCGGTCAGGAAGCTCCAGCCGTCAAGATTCGCACTGTATTTGCCGGCATAGGCCTTGAGTACGGCTGGCGTGTCGATCTCAGGTTCGACCGTAATCGACGCAAAGCGTACGCGCGGTCCGAAGTTGGCGCCGAGTTTGCGCTGGATCACCACCATTTTCGCCGTCAATAGCGGGCACGTATCCTTGCACGTGGTGTAGATGAACGTAACCGCGAGGACCTTGCCTTGTTGATCCGCAAGGCTCACGCGGTTGCCCGACTGGTCGGTGAGCGTGAACTGGGGCGCTGCGCCTACCGTCGGCAAGCGGCCGGTTACTTTTGCTTCATGGCCCCAGGAGTGAACGGCGCATGCGGCAAAGAGTGCGCAAATAACGAGCCGCACGCAGCCGGCCTTCATCACGCCTTCAATTCTTTCCTGAGTTCGTCGATGAAACGAAAATCGCTGCCCTGCGCGATGAGTTTCTGCGGCGTCGTGCGGATCATTCCAACTTCATGCAGCCGCAGCGCATAAAAGCGCAGGCTTGCCGTCGGGTCGTAGTCACGCCAGCGCGAGAACGACAGTTCCTTCATCATCTGCAGCGCGTAATCGTACTTATCCGTCAGTTTACGCTCGACCAACACTCGCGTCGCACGTTCCGGTTCGCCGGTGCAAATCGCGGCGGCCTTGAGAATCGCACGCAGTGCGCGTTTGGTGGCGACCGGGTTCGACTTGACGTAATCGCGCCGTGCGATGATCAGGCAGCAGTAGTGCTCCGACCACGGCCGGTCGGTGGTCATACTGAGAATCAGGCGGCCTATTTTCTTAGCCCGCAACTCCTGTGGCTCGGGCGGAAACCCGAGATAGGCATCGACTTTGCCGTCGGCCAGTAGCCGTATCGATTCCGCCGCCGGATGGGTGATCCAATTGATGTCCTTGTTGGCGTCGACGCCGACATGGGCGAGCATCGCGGTCAGCGTCAGATGGCGCCCGGAATGCAATCCGGGAATGGCGATCTTCTTGCCTTTAAGATCGCGGGGACTCTTGACGTCGCCGCTGGTGAAGAGTTCGTAGCAGCCTCCGTGCAATCCACCAAGAACGACGAGATTCTGGCTCCTGTCTAGATTCACGAGCGTGCTGGAAATGTCGGTCGCGCCGAAATCAGCCGCCCCATCGACGATCAAGTTTGGCGCGTCCAAGATGCCGCGCTGCTCGTAGGATACGTCCGAGAAGCCTTCCGCCTGCAATAAGCCTTCGCTGGCAACATAGATCGGTGCGAAGCAAATGGCCGTCGTCCGCGCGATTCTGATGCGGGTGGTTTCCAGCGGCGCTTCCGCAGCGAGCGCGGGCATCGCGCCCGCCATTCCCAACGCGCCTGCGGCGAGCAGAAATTCGCGCCGGCCGCTCATACCTTCAGTTCCTTTTTCAACTCATTCCAGATCCGCCAATCGGTGCCCTGCGCGATGATCTTCTGCGGGCTGGACTTGATCAGCCCAGCCTCGCGCAGGCGCAAAGCGTAGAATCGAACTGTGTCCTCCGCGCTGTACTCCCGCCATCTCCCATATGGGATGCCTTTTATAGCCTGGAGCGCGTAGCCGTAGTCTTTCGCCCGGCCTTTGTCGATAGCGGCTTTGCTAACGCTTTCCGGTTTGGATGAGCAGATCTCCGCCGACTTCAGGATGGCTCGCATCGCCCGCTTGACTGCCACGGGATGCTTGCGGACAAATTCCCGATTACCCACCAGCATGCAGCAGAAGTATTGCGACCAGGGCCTGTCGATGGCGCTATTGACTACAACGCGTCCGATCTTGCGCGCGCGAAATTCCTGCGGATCAGTCGGAAACCCGAGGAAGGCGTCGATCTTGCCTTCGGCGAGCAATTGCATCGACTCACTGGCCGGATGCTTGACCCAGTTAATGTCCGTGCGCGGATCGAGGCCGACATGCCCCACCATGCTCGCCAGAAACGCATAGGGGCTGGGGTCCAGCGCAGGCACCGCGACGGTCTTCCCCTTGAGATCGCGAATCGTCAGGATCTTCTCGTTCGCCAGCAGTTCGAAACAGCCGATGTGCTCGCCACCCAGAATGACAATGGGGTCCCCGGCCTCGATTCGAAGAATGACGGGCGCCGCAAAATGTCCGCTGATATCGGCCTCCCCCGATGCCAGCGCGCGCTCGACACCCACCGTTCCGGCGACGCGATTGTATTGAACATCCGTGAAACCCTCCATCCGCAGCATGGGCTCGGCGATCCATTCCGGGCTGCGGCAAGTGCTCGGAATCTCCGCGATACGCAGCCGCGTTGTTTCCGGCGGCGGCTCGGCGCCGAGCGCTGCACGGTCGCCACCGAAAAGGCTCGCTGCACCGGCCAGCGCGCCGAACTGCACAAAGTCGCGACGAGTGATCATGCTTTCAGCTCCTTCTTCAACTCGTTCAGGAAGCGAAAGTCGGTGGCCTCGGCGAGGATCTTTTGCGGGCTCGACTTGATCATTCCGGCTTCATGCAGGCGCAACGCGTAATAGCGCACCGTGTCTTCGCTGTCGAAGTCGCGCCAGCGTGCATACGGCACGTCGCGGAGCAATTGCAGCGTCATGTCGTGGTTCTTGTAGAAACCCCGGCTTACCAGGTGCTTGGCGACGGGCTCGGGGTTCGCACAGAGGTTGGCGCCTTTGAAGATCGCTCGCATCGCGCGCTTCGTCGCCACCGGGTTCCTGCGGATGAATTCGCGATTCCCCGTCAGCACGCAGCAGAAATACTGCGACCAGGGCCGGTCCGTCGTCATGTTGACAAGGACGTGCCCGATTCGCTGCGCTCGTAGCTCGTAGGTCGTGGGCGGCGACGCGATGAAAGCGTCCACCTTGCCGTCCGCAAGCTGCCGGATCGACTCCTGCTCACTGAGAACAATCCAATTGATGTCGCGGCGCGGATCCAGGCCGACATGGCCGACAATGCTCACGAGAAACCCGTGCTGCGCGTTATTCAAGGCGAGCACCGCAACCGATTTGCCCTTGAGGTCCCGAATCGAGCGGATCCCTTTGGACGCAAAGAGTTCCTGGCATCCGGGGTGCATCCCGGCGAGCATGACGATCGGTGCGCCCGCGTCCGCCTGAATCACATGTCCCGAAACGAACGCCATGCTCAGGTCAACCTCACCCTTCGCGAGCGCAACGTAAACCGGCGCGGACCCCGGGAATGGCACGTACTGAAGGTCGGAGAATCCCTCGCCGCGCAACATCTCCTCGGCCATGTACTGGGGTGCATAACAATTGTCGGGAATCCGTGCGATCCGCAGGCGCTTGGTCTCCGGAGGTGGCTCGGCGCCGAGCGCTTCGCGGTTGCCACCGAACAGGCTCGCCGCGCCGGCCAGCGCGCCGAACTGCACAAAGTCGCGACGAGTGATCATGTCTTCAGCTCCTTCTTCAGCTCGTTCAAGAAGCGAAAATCGGTTGCCTGCGCAAGAATTTTATTCGGGGTCGACTTTATGAGCCCAGCCTCCTGCAGACGCAGTGCGTAAAAGCGCACGGTGTCCTCCGTGTCGTAATCGCGCCAGCGCGCGTAAGGAACCTCGCGCATCGTCTGCATCGCCAGCTCATAGGTCGGGAGGAGACGCGTTACCTGCGAGAAATCCCGCCAGCGCGCGCGCGCTCGGCTCCGGATTAGTCGCGCAGAAGTCGGCGCTCTTGAGGATCGCGCGCACCGCGCGTTTCGTCGCTACCGGGTTCTTGCGCACGAACTCGCGGTTGCCCGTCAGCACGCAGCAGAAGTACTGCGACCAGGGCCGATCCGTGGTCATGTTCACGACCACGTGCCCGATTTTCTTTGCGCGCAACACGTAACTCGAGGGAGGCGCGGCGAGCCGGGCGTCGACCTTGCCCTCGGCCAGGTGCCGCATCGCCTCATCCTCCTTCTGCACGACCCAATTGACGTCCCGCCGCGGATCGAGCCCGACGTAAGTAAGCATGCTGCTGAGGAACGCATGATTCGGGCTGCCGAGGCCGTTGGTCGATACAGTCCTGCCCTTAAGATCGCGGATTGCGCGGATGCGCTCCGAGCAAAATAACTCGATGCAACCCGGATGGATGCCGGCGAGCATCACGACTTGTTGGCCGGAATCAGCCTGCACGACGAAGGGCGCGATAAACGCCATGCTCAGGTCTATCTCGCCGGCGGCGATTGCCTTGTAGACCTGCCCCGCGTCAGCGGGCACGTAACGAAGGTCGGAGAAGCCTTCGGCGCGCAGCATCTCGGCGGCCAGGTACTGCGGCGCCCAGCAAGTCCCGGTCGGACTCTGTCCTATTCGCAGCCGCTTCGTTTCCGGCGGCGCATCGGCCGCGGCAGCGTGTTCAGGTCGCGCCCCGAGGAGGCCCGCCGTTCCCGCCAGCGCAAGCCGATCGAGAAACATCCGTCGGCGTCCAGATCTCGCGTCGGTCATCGAGTGACATGGCGTATCCCTCCACCTCTCGAGTTCACGCGGGGCGCATATCGAGTAATGGACCCCGCAGACTGCTGGACAGCTTATCCCAAAAACGGCAGTTAAAGCGAAGTGCTGAAAAGTCACACGTTTGCCGCGTACGGGTTGGCGGGGCGTTGCATGACGAGGGAAAGTCACCGCATAGATGAAGCGAAACGCAAGGCATCGGACCGACAAGGTCACATGGGTGGTAACTGGTTGGCGACGCACTCAACGCGCCGCCTAAGCCACGTCGTCAAATCGAATCGGTTGTGGAAGCTATCGCCCCCGAATCGAGTCCAGGACAGGCTTTGAGGTATCGAAGGGTGGAGCGTTGCATTTTTCGTGCTTCTATACATCAGCACGAACGGCGTCTATTGGAGCCGCCTATTTCGCCGGAATCTCGATGCGCGTCAGCGGCACGTGCTGCTGGCAGCCGTACACGTCGCGGTCCTCGATATCGCCCGAGCCGGTCGGCCGCCGGATCGTGATCTTGAATGCGACCGCCGCATCGTACGGGCGGCACACCAGAACGTCGTCGACGCGGATGCGGTAGGCCTCGGCAATGCGCGCGGCAGTGATGACGCCCGAAGCCTTCACGCGTTCGTACTTGGCGGCATCGTCGAACATGATGTCGAACGTGAGCTCGAACGGACCCGCGTTTTTGCTGCGGATGACCTTGGCGAATTCGGAGAGAGTCGCGGCGCTCATTTCACTTCCTCGATCGTCATCGGGAAAATCTCGCACGGCTCCGCGAGCGGCATCAGGTGATAAACCGCGAAGCGGTACGCCGGGCCCGACGGGAACGCCGAACGGCGAGAACGGGTACGCCATATTGCCGGCGGTGGTGACGATGCCCGGATAGCTCGCGTGCTGCAGCGTGCCGCGCACGAACATGGCCACACCGGTCGCCAGTTCCTGCGCGGGCGCCACGACGTCTATCATCAGGCCGATCTCGTGCGACTGCAGATGCGTATCGGGCTCGAGGTCGCCCATCACCGCGTTCTTGCCGTAGATGCGATACGTGAGATGGATGCCGCCGCCCGCGCTCTTGAAACGATCTTCGGCGCGCGCGCGTGCCTCGGCGAGTATCGAATCGATCTGCCTGATCATGATCGGATCGCGAATGCCGACCATCACGATGCTGCGAAAACCGACCTGCTCCGCGCCTTCGAGCTTGACGCGATAAATCTGGTCGGGGACGAAGCGGCTGCCGGTAACGGTGACGCGCCGCTCGTCGAGCTGGGTGAACCTGGCGTCGGTCAGATCGTTCATGCCGCCGGGCCCGGGCTGCAGGCACGGGTCGCCGCGTTCGTACAGCGAGTGTCCCGCTACGGAAACCGTCGTGCAGCGATGCGCGGGATGGCAGGGCTCGACTTCGAAATGATCGCGGCGCACGCGTCCCAGCAGCGGCTCGGCCAGATCGTACGGGATCGCCGACAGCCCCGCGCATTCGAGTATTTTCCCGCAATGCAGCGACAACCCCTTGTCGAAGCCCTTGAGGATAGGGAGCGCGGCGAAAATCGCGTCGTCGCACGCACGGCCGGCGATCACGACATCGGCGCCCGCATCGAGCGCGCGGATGAAGGGCTCCGTGCCCATCTGGGCCACGATGGGCCCGCAGCGCTCGATCGTCTCATTCGTCAGCGTGCCGGCAGGCCCGATGCTTTCGAACGGCGCCTTCGCCATGCGCCGCTTGAGATCCGTTTTGTCGATTTCCGCGTTGATGATCGCGAGGCGGAATTTGAGTCCGTGCTCGCGCGCGAGTTCGTGCACGAGTTCGACGGCCTGCGCGAGCGATGCATTGCAGCCGCTCGTCAGCGCCGAGCCGATCAGCAGCGGAATACGGTGAGCGCGCGCACCCCGCAGCATGAACGACATGTCGTGGCGGTACGTCGCGAGCGGCAGGAACGGCAGCCCGGTGCCGTGGTAGTACGGTCCGGTATCGGTGGTGCCCGCGTCCTGCCCGATGAAATGCGGCTTGGCGGCCAGGCCGCGCTCGAACGCTTCGAGGTTGTAGCCGCTGCCCATCGAGCCCGACGGCGCGAGTCCGACGATTTCTTCGACTGCCATGCGCTTCTACCTTTCGCGCCACACGGGGCGTGTCGCCGACCCCGGATGGCCGAAATCGCGCGGCTGCAAACCCGAGTGAAACCAGCACACGAACGTGTACACGTCGTAAATGGGTATGCGCAGCAAGTCGTTGAGCGCGCGCGAGTACGGCGCCAGATTGTGGCATTCGAGCACGAGCGCGCCGACTTCGGGGTGCTTCTTCAAGAGCTTTTCGCCGGCTTCGAGTATGTCCTGCTCGGCCAGCGCATAATCTATTTCGATTTCATCGTTGAGCAGCACGCGCGTGAACTCGCGCCCGCCTTCCGTGCCGATCACCGGCGTGTCGAGCGGCGCGCCGCACGCTTTCCAGTGCTCCGGCGTGATGCGGTCACCGTGCACGGACAAGACGCCGACGCGTTTGCCTGGCGGCAACGTGCGTTGCACGAGCGGAATCTGCAGCAGCGACGAGCTCGCGACCGGCACTTTGACGTGCGCCGACAACTGGTCCTGGAAAATGGCGAGAAAACCGCCGGTGGTCGTGATGCCGTCGGCGCCTTCTTTCACCAGTTGCGCAGCGCCCTCGAGAAACGCCGGACCCAGACCCTTGCCCTGCTCGTGGATCACGACCTTGGCGGACGCGCCGGGAATAACCTTATAGAGGACCGGAAACGGCCATGTCTGCGCGTTGCCGGTATCGCCGGGCGGGCGCGGCCACTTGGTGTCCAGCATGAGTATGCCGACGCGCGCGCCGTAGACTGTCTTGCCGCCGTAACCTTTTCTTGGATTCAATTACCGACTCCTGTTAAGAATTAAACCGGATTGAGCCGCAGATAAACGCAGATAAACGCGGATGCTTCAAAAACGAATTCACGTCGAAATCACAATAGTCACTACACGAGGGACTCGCAAGCAGCGCTTGCAACGCGGCGTCGCCGCTATCAATACTATATTGCGTTTGAATTCATCCGCGTGTATCCGCGTTTATCTGCGGCTACAACTTTTTTTCTCGAAGTCATTCAATCTTGATGTTGGCGACCTTGACGACTTCGACCCAGCGGGCAGTGTCGCGCTTGATCATTTCGCTGAATTCACGCGTGCCCGTGGCGACGACGTCCGCGCTTTGCGTCGCAAGACGCGCGCGCACATCCGGTGCGGCGAGCGCTTTTTTGAATTCCGCGTCGAGCTTGGCGATCACGCTGGCAGGCGTGCCCTTCGGCGCCATCATGCCTATCCACAGCGGCGCATCCATGCCGGTATAACCGAGTTCGCCGAACGTCGGCAGATTCGGCAGTCCGCCCGTGCGTTTCGCCGAAGCGACGCCGAGGGCCCTTATGCGTCCACCGTCGAGCAGCGGCTTCGCCGCCGCGAGCGTGGAGAAAATCGCCGGTACGGTGCCGCCGGCGACATCCGCAAGCCCGATCGCAGCACCGCGGTACGGCACCGGCAGCAGGTTCACGTTGGCGCGCAACTTGAAGAGTTCGAGCGTCAGGTGCGAAACGCCACCGACGCCGGACAGTGCGCACACCGATCGTGCCGGGCTTCGCTTTCGCCGCGGCAATCAGGTCGGCCACCGACTGCACCGGATACTGGGCGTTCACGAACAGCACCATCGGCGTGTCGACAAAATGCGTGATCGGCACGAAATCCTTGAGCGGATCGTACGGGAGCTTCGGATAGAGCGCCGGCGCGATCGAGATCTGCCCGTTGCTGGCGAGGAACAGCGTGTAACCGTCCGGGGTGGCCTTGGCGACGATCTCGCCGGCAATCAGGCCGCCGGCGCCGCCGCGGTTGTCGATGCACCATCTGCTCGCCCGTCGACTCCACGAATTTCTGCGCGACCGCGCGTCCCGGCAGATCGAGCCCGCCGCCGGCCGGATAAGGGATCAGCATGCGCACCGGACGGTTCGGAAACGGCGCGTCCGCCGCGAATGCCGACACTGCCAGCCCTCCCAGTGCAATTACGATTAACCAGCGCCGCGTCATGTCTGCTCCCGTCGTGTCGAAAAACATTTTCCCGCCTGCTCAATCCACTTTGGCGCCCGAGCGCTTGATCACGTCGGCCCACTTGGCGTTTTCCTTGCGGATGAATTCGCCGAACTGCGCGGGCGTGCCGATGACCGGCTCCGAGCCGATCGCGAGCAATTTTTCCCTCAGCGCAGGCGTGGCCAGCGCGGCGTTGATTTCCGCGTTGAGCTTTGCCACGACCGCTTTCGGCACGCCGGCCGGCGCGACTATCCCGGTCCAGGTCGTCGCGTCGTAGCCGGGCACGCCGGCTTCGGCGATCGTCGGCAAATCCGGGAAACGCCGGCGAGCGCGCCGGGCTGCTGACCGCAAGGCCGCGCACCTTGCCCGACTTCACGTGCGGCGTCATCGAATTCGAACTCTCCATCATCAATTGCACCTGGCCGGCGATCAGGTCGATCGTGCCGGCGGCGCCGCCTTTGTAGGGAATGTGCACGATGCGCGTGCCGGTCATGTATTTGAACAACTCGAAACCCACGTGGCCCGGCGTGCCGTTGCCCGACGACGCGTTCGATAGTTTATCCGGATACTGCTTCGCGTAGTCGATCACCTCGCGCACGCTCTTGAACGGCGTCGCAGGCGATGCCGCGAGCAGCATGCTGCCAGTCGTCGTCTGCGCGAGCGGCTGCAAATCCTTCAGCACACTGAAGGTGAGGCCGCGCACCATGTTGGGTCCGATCGCCAGCGCGCCGATCGGACCGTACCCTATCGTGTAGCCGTCGGGCGGCGCATGCGCGACAAGCTCCATGCCTATCATCAGCGCACCGCCGGGCCGGTTGTCGATGACGATCTGCTGATTCATCTGGCGCACGAGTTCCGCCGCGACGAGCCGCGCGACGGTGTCCGAGGCGCTGCCGGCCGCCTGCGGCACGATCAGGCGAATCGGGCGCACGGGAAAATCGGCCGCAGTTGCCGCGCCCGCGAGCATGACGCCGATTCCCGCGGTAATAACCAAATGCTTTAGCTCAATCCCCAATCCTCGCTCCTCAATCCTGCCTTCAGTCAGCCTTCGCTCCCGAAGCCTTGACGACTTTGCCCCAGCGCTCGTACTCAGCGCGGATGTGCTCGGCGAATTTTTCGGGCGTGCTGGTCACCGGTGTCTGGCCTATTCCCTGCAGGCGGCCGGATACGTCCGGCGATTTCAACGCGCGCACGACGTCGGAATTGAGTTTCGCCACGAGCGCTGCCGGCGTGGCCGCGGGCACGACGATGCCGTACCACTCGATGATATTACCGAGCTCCGGGTAGCCGGCCTCGATCGCCGTGGGCACGTTCGGCAACGCTTCGTTGCGCTTGCCGTCCATCACCCCCAATGCGCGCAATTTGCCGGCTTTGATGTGAGGCACCGTCGCGGTCGGATTCGCGAACATGATGGTGACGTGGCCCGCGAGCAGGTCGATCGTGGCCGGCCCGCCGCCCTTGTATGGAATGTGCAGCATGTCGGTTTTTGTCGTCAGCCGGTAGAGCTCGCCCGCCATTTGCGGCCCCGAGGACGACGACGCATAGGTGAGCTTGCCCGGATTTTGTTTCGCCAGCGCCGTGAGTTCCCGCATCGATTTTGCCGGCAGCGACGGATGGACCACGAGTATGAACGCCATCTCGGTCGCCGACGAAATCGCGGCGAAATCGCGCAGCGTGTCGTAGCCGGGATTGCTGTAGAGATGCGGATTGATGGTCAGCGCACCCTGGTGCGCCAGAGTAAGCACGTAGCCGTCGGGCGCGGCCTTGGCGCCCATTGCCGTGCCGATATTGCCTTGCGCGCCGCCGCGATTGTCGATGATGACTTGCTGGCCCCACTGCTCGGCCAGCTTGGCGCCGAGTACGCGTCCGAGCGTGTCGGTGCCGCCGCCCGGCGGGAATGGGACGATCAGGCGCACCGATTTGTCGGGATAGTCCGCTGCGACGGCAAGCCCGGCAGCGAGCGCAAGTGACAGAGCCAGGGTATGAATCAAGCATTGCATGATGCTTCCTTTCACGGTCCTCATCACGAATCCGGCTTCGCACCGGACAGCTTGACCATCTGCGCATACTTGTCGATCTCGCGCGCGACGAACGCCGCGAACTCCGCCGGCGTGCTGGCGACCGGCTCGGCGCCCTCGCTTTGCATGAAAGCTTTCGACTCCGCATGCTGCAGGCCCTTCACGACCTCGGCATGAATGCGGTTGACGATGGCCGGCGGCGTGCCCGTCGGTGCGAACAGCGCAAACCAGTTGTCGATATCGAAGCCCGGATAGATTGCGTCCAGCGGCGGTATGTCGGGCAACGCGGTAGAGCGGCGCTTGGTCGTTACCGCCAGCGCGCGCAGGCGGCCGGAACGCAGGTGCGGCTGCACGCTGATGACCGCGGGAAAACCGATCTCGACTTCGCCGGAAAGCAGCGACGTCATCAACGCTCCCGCGCCTTTGTACGGAATGTGCGTCAGCGACGTGCCTGCCATCTGGTTGAACATGACCAGTGCGAGGTGGCTCGTGGTGCCGGTGCCGTTCGAGCCGAAATTAAGCCCGCCGCGCGTTTTCTTGGCGAGTGCGACGAATTCTTTCACGCTGCGCGCCGGCACCGACGGATGCACGGTGACCACGAGCGGCGCCGACGCCACCTGGGTGATCGGAATGAAATCGCGGCGCAGGTCGTACGGAAGTTTCGAATAAAGCGTCACGTTGACCGCCAGCGATGCGGTCGACATCAGGAGCGTATAGCCATCGGGCGCGCTTTTCGCGACGATGTCCGCGCCCAGGTTGCCCCCCGCGCCCGGGCCGGTTATCGACCGTCGCGGTCTGGCCGAACACTTCATAGAAGCGCTTGCTCAGGAGCCGCGCGAGCAGGTCGGTGCCGCCGCCGGGCGAGAACGGCAATACGATACGGATCGGGCGCGCCGGATAATCCTGGGCGTGCACCGGCGCCACCAATGCCGCAAGCGCGGCAACGGCAGCGAGTCCCAATGCGGGGTTCGTCGATTTCACGGTGATGGCTCCTCGGATGCGACACTGACGCGGCGCAGGCTTGTGTCGTTTGCCCACGTCCGGCGCAGTGAAGCTTCCACCAGCAGCGCAGTGGCGTCAAGCGCGGTCTTTACAATCCGCGCGGCGCGCCGTATGTTCTCGGCTGGTTTGCGCATGCGTTTTTCGCGTGCGTGCAAAGCGAAATCCAACAAAAATACGGGACGTGTAAATGGCAACCAGCAACAAAACGGAAATGCTCGCAAAACTGCCGGTACGGGCGGACGAAGACCCTTTTGTGGTCGCCATCGGCGGCTTCTATCGCCGCTGGTTCAATCTCGTCGACGATCTGCAGCCGATGCTCGATACCGTCGCGACGCTGAAAGGCACCGAAGACGAAGACTGGGTGCCCGCGTGGAGCGCGGTCGCGGCGCGCTATGAGAAAGATGCGGAAAGCGCGTTGAAGCGCGGCGACAGGGAAACCGCGCGCAATGGCTTCATCCAGGCCAAAACGTATTACAGCCTCGCGCGCTTTCCGGCGCCTTATCACTCGGGCTCGCCGATCTGCCCGCCGACGATGAGCAAAATCAAGGCAGAGTCGTACAACAAATACCTGGACTGTTTCCGCCGCGCAACCGAATTGCGCGAGGGTTCGCATGAAGTCGTGCGCGTGGCGCGCGACGGCAAGGAAGCGGTCGGTTTTCTGCGCGTGCCCAAAGGCGCGTCAGCCTCGAACAAGGTGCCTGCCATACTCGTGATGTGCGGCGGCGACATGTACAAGGAAGACCGCGAGAAATATGCCGATGGCGCAATGAAAGAAGGCATGGCCGCACTCGTGGTCGATGCGCCGGGCACGGGGCAAACGTCGTTCGCGCATGCGCCCGAATCGGTCGTCGCGTGGCAGTCCGCGCTCGACGCGCTGCAAAAGCGTCCCGAGATCGACGGCAATCGTCTCGGCGCATTCGGCGTGAGCCGCGGCGGCCTGTGGGTCATGCGCCTGGCCGCGGTGGACAACCGCATCAAGGGACTCATTTCGTGCGCGCCCGGCGGCGTCGGCTACTGGGGAACGCCGGAAGAGCGCGCGGAATGGCGCAAAGCCGCCGAAGCGCGCGCGCGCACCAACTGGTTCGGTCCGCGCGGCACCAAGCCGTCAACGTACACGATCAGCGAAGAAGAGCAGCGCAAGGAATTCCTGCGCTGGTCGCTGAAAGACAACGGACTGCTCGACAAGCTGACGATGCCGATGTACATGGTCAACGGCAAGATCGATCACCTGACGCCGATCGGCAACCTGTATCTCGCGCTCGAAAGCGGCCCGCCCACCGGCCGCGTCGCGCGCGTATATCCCGACGACGGGCACATCGCCGCCAAGAACGAGCGCGAATGGGGCCCGGCTGCGTGGAAGTGGCTGCGCGAGCAGTTGACGAAGTAAAGAGACCGTCAAAAGAAAAGGGCAAACCGTTTTCGGTTTGCCCTTTTCAATTTGCGCAACGGACTTGTTACACGAGCTTGGCGTTCTTCAGCGGCAGGCTGCGCACCGGTTTGCCCGTCGCCGCATAGATCGCGTTCAATACCGACGGCGTGACCACGCAGATCGTCGGCTCGCCGACACCACCCCAGAAATCGTAGGTCGGCACGATCACCGTTTCGACTTTGGGCATTTCCGCGAGCCGCATGATCTTGTAGGTATGGAAATTGTCTTCGACGATGCGGCCCTTGTCGACGTTCAATTCGCCATACAGCGCGGCGGTCAGGCCGTAGGCAACCGAGCCTTCGACCTGCGCGGCAATCTGGTCGGGATTGACCGCGTGTCCGCAGTTGAGCGCCAGCACCAGGCGATGTACTTTCAGTTTGCCATCCGCAGCGACAGAAACTTCCGCGACGGCCGCCGAGTAGCTGCCGTAGCCCATGAACTGCGCAATGCCTCTATGCACGCCCGGCGGCAGCGGTTTGCCCCAATCGCCTTTCTCCGCCGCGGCGTTCAGCACGGCGAGGTGCTTTGGAAACTTGCTCATCATCGCGCGGCGGAATTCGAGCGAATCCTTGCCGGCCGCGCGCGCGAGTTCTTCAACGAAGCACTCCATGTAGACGCCGTTCTGGTTCGTGTTCACGCCGCGCCACGGGCCGACCGGCACGTGGGTGTTGCGCATCGAGTACTCGATCAGCAGGTTCGGGAATTCGTAACCGAGCTGCGCATCGCCGGGTTCCTTCGCATAGCCCTGCAGCTGCCGCGCATCGGCGCCGTTCTTGATCGACGCTGGATTGACTTGCGCGTTGATCGACTGGCCGGATACGCGCAGGTGCATGCCGACGACGTTGCCGCTTTCATCCAGACCGGCGGACAGCTTGCACATCGAGATCGGCCGGTAGAAGTCGTGCGTCATGTCCTCTTCGCGGCTCCAGATCAGCTTCACCGGGACGCCGGGGAATTGCTTCGCGATCGCGGTTGCCTGGCGAGTGTAGTCCTGGTTGCCGCCGCGCCGGCCGAAGCCGCCGCCGAGCACGTGCTTGTACACTTCGCATTTGTCGAGCGGCAGCCCCGCTTCTTCCGACAGCGCGGCCAGCGTCGCCTCGGCGTTTTGCGTCGAGGCCCAGGCCTCGACCCTGTCGCCGGAGAACTTGACCGTGCAGTTCATCGGCTCCATCGTCGCGTGGGCGAGGAACGGCGTGCTGTAGGTCGCCTCGACCTTCTTCGCTGCGGCGGCAATCGCCTTCGGTGCATCGCCTTCGGTGCGGAACGCGTAGGCAGTCGGCGCATTGATGCCGTCCATCATCTGCTCGGCGATGGTAGCTGTCGACCGCGTGCCGTTTTCCGCCTCGTCCCACACGATGGGCAGCGCGTCGAGCGCTTTCTTCGCATGCCACCAGGTATCGGCGACTACCGCGACTGCATAATCGTTGACCTTCAGCGCACGCTTCACGCCGGGCATGGACGCGATTTTCGCTTCGTCGAAACTCACGAGCTTGCTGCGGAACACGGGGCATTGCTTGATTGCCGCATTCAGCATCCCGGGCAATTGCAAATCGATCGCATAGACGAGATCGCCGTTCAATTTCTCGGCCGTATCGAGGCGCTTCATCGGCTTGCCGGCGATTTTCCAGTCGCGCGGGTCTTTGAGCTTGATGCTCTTCTGATCCGGCGGCGTGAGCTTGGCCGCGGCAGCTGCGACCTTGCCGTACGTCGTCTTGCGCTTGGAAGCCGCATGCGTGATCACGCCGTCGGCAACCGTCAATTCCGCAACCGGCACCTGCCATTGGTCGGCCGCCGCCTGCATGAGCATGATGCGCGCCGCCGCCGCACCGCGCCGCACGTAATCTTCCGAAGTGCGGATGCCGCGGCTGCCGCCGGTGCCCATTTCGCCCCACACGCGTTTGCGCGAGAGATTCTGGCCCGCCGTAATGAAATCCGTCGTGACGTTGCTCCAGCCGCACTCGAGTTCCTCGGCGACGAGCTGCGCGAGACCCGTTTCCGTGCCCTGGCCCATTTCCGAGCGTGCGATGCGGATCTTGCAGGTATTGTCGGGATTGACGACGACCCACGCGTTTACTTCCGTGCCCGGCACCGCGGTGCGCTTGGTGGCGGCCGTCGCGAACGGCAGATTGAAACCGAGCGCGAGACCCGAGCCCGCCATCGCGGTGCTCACGATGAACTGACGGCGCGAGAGGTTGGTTGCCTTGTCCTTGATGATTTTTGTCATGATCGTTCTCCTCACGCCTGCGCTTTGTTTTTACGGTTGGCGGGGGCGCCGGATGCGAGCTTTTTCGCCGCCAGGTGAACGCCGGCGCGCACGCGCTGATACGTGCCGCAGCGGCAGATATTGGTCATCGCTTCGTCGATGTCCTTGTCGCTGGGGTTCGGATTTTTCTTGAGCAGCGCCGCCGCCGCCATGATCTGGCCGGACTGGCAGTAGCCGCATTGCGGCACGTCGAGTTCCAGCCACGCCTGCTGCACGGGATGCGAGCTCTTCGCGGACAGGCCTTCGATCGTGACGATCTTGTCCGTTGCTTTGACCGAATCCAGGGGAACGGAGCACGAGCGGCGCAGCTCGCCATTGATGTGCACCGAGCAGGAGCCGCACTGGGCGACGCCGCAACCGTATTTAGTGCCGGTCAGGCCGACTTGTTCGCGCAGCACCCACAAAAGCGGCGTGTCGCCCTCGACTTTCACGTCTTTCACTTTGCCATTGACATTGAGCTTTGCCATTGCGATCCCCCTACGACATGCCTTGACGGCGAATTGACCTGCGAAATGTTCGCGGATTGCGGGCGGACCGCATGCTCTACACGCACGGGTCTGCTCCAGCGGATTTCTAGCTTAGCGCATTTAGCGGGTCCCGTGCTATTTGCCCGGTATAACCGGCAGCAGCAAGGCCGCCGGCCGCTTGGCCCCGAAATGGAGCGTCACCTGCGTATCGAAAATCGCGGGCGGGCGGTCGGTCGGGTCGTCGTGCTCGAACGGCCCGCAGCCGCGCATCGGGTTTTTCATGTTCGAAAGCGTGGCCGCCTCGCCGGCATAGACGTAATCCTTGCCGCGGACGGTCAACACGACGCGGTAACCCTTGGGCACGACGATGCACGTCGGCCAGATTTCGACGTCGAGCTCGTAGACTTCGCCGGGTTTCAGCGGCTGGTCCTCGTCATGCGTGTGATACGGCCGGTACGGCAACGACAGTTTCGGATCGAGCTTGCGATGCGACGCGCGCAGCCAGCCTTGAGCTACGGGCGTATGCGGATCGAGCGCGCCCTGGAAGACGACCTCTTTGCCCTGTGGATCGTAGACGCCGAGCACCGCGAAGATGTCCGCGTTGGTCGTCGCCGAGGAAACGAAAAGTTTCAGCGCCGACGGGCCCGTGATTTCGGTGTCGCGCTCCATCGGCGGCGTCGAGAACGCCACGCCGTCGCCCATGGTTTCATAGGTGACCGATGCGTCGGCCGCGACCGGCGTCGGCGACAGGCTTTTATTTTTAGGATCAAGATAGAAATTCGTCCACTGCGTGCGCGCGAGCGGCCATTCGTTTTCAGCGCGCTCGACGAATTTCTCGCCGGGGTGGCGCACCTGCAAGAGCACTTTCGGCTGCTTGTCCCACCCGTTCTTTTCGCCCTTCAGGAAAAAATCGAAGAAGCGCTTCTGCAGCTTGACGCCGTAATCGGTATAGAACGGCGCCCAGTGCGACCCGCCGTGCGCTTCGAGCCACTTGTCCTTCGATGCGGCGCGCATGAACCCTTCGAAGTTGCCGCGCGGATGCAGCCCCTGCCCGCCCCAGTTCGCGGCGGAGAGCAGCGGCACGCTGACTTTCGAAAGATCGGCAGTGCGCTGGTCGTAATAGCCGGCCGTCAGCGGATACTCGAGCACGCCCGCCCACATGTCAGCGCGGTTCTTCGCGAGCTCTTCCTCGCTGACCGTCCCGGGGCCGCAAACGAGTTCGCCGGTCACGCGGCTCTTCGGCCCGCGTTCGCCGCGCCCGTGCTGCACGGTCTTGACCTGCATCTCCTGCCAGTTCTTGCGGAACACGCAGGCAATGCCGCCGTGGCGCACCGAGTCGCGGTAATAATCGACCCACCCTTCCCACACGCAAATCGCGGCCAGGTGCGGCGGATTGAGCGCGGCCGCGCGCCACTGGCTCGATGCGTAATACGAAATACCGTTCAAGCCGACCTTGCCGCTGCACCACGACTGCGTGCCGGTCCACTCGATGCAATCGTGGAAATCCTTGTTCTCGCGCGCGCCGTTGTGGTCGAGAAAGCCCGGCGAGCGGCCCGCGCCGCGCGAATCGACGCGCACGCAGACATAGCCATCGGGCACCCACTTCTCGGGGTCGACGACTTCCCAGCTCTGGTATTTGTTGGTCGAGCCGGCAACCGCGTCGGGATTTTCGCGGCACATGATGTCCCACGCGGTCTTGTAGCCTTCCTGGAAGGCGAGCCCCTTGCCGTACGGGCCGTAACTCACGAGGGCGGGATACTTGCCCGGCGCGATCGGCCTGAACACGTCCGCGCGCAGGACGATGCCGTCGTCCATCTTGATCGGCACGTCCCAGTCGATGCGCATGCCGTCGCGGATCTCGCTTTTGTATTCGCTCATCTTCCTCTCCTGTGATTCAGTCTATGTCATTGCTCCGCGCGATGAGTGGCGCTTCGGTGAAATCATGCCAGCCCCATATCGCTTGCGTCCGTTCAATCGCGCGGAAGTAAAGCCGCACGCAAATGCGTGTCGGCCTTTACTCGCTTTTGATGCCCTTCTCCCGGATCACGCGCGCCCAGATGTCCGACTCGGCGCGCATGTCGCCGGCGAATTTTTCCGGCACGCTCGCAACGACTTCCGAGCCGCCTTTCAACACGCGCTCGCGCACGTCCGGCAGATTCATGATGCGCACGATTTCGGCGCTGAGCTTCGCCGTGATCGCGGCTGGCATCGCCGGCGGTCCAAGCACGCCCAGCCAGATATAAGCCTCGACCGGCAGTCCGAGTTCCATGAGCGTCGGCACGTCGGGCACCGCCGGTGAACGCTGCGCGCCGGTGACCGCGAGTCCGCGCAGCTTGCCCGCGACCACGAGCGCATGAGAGTTGCCGACGCTGTCGCACATGACCTGCGCTTCGCCGGCGACGAGCGCAGTCTGCGCCGGCGCCGCTCCTTTGTATGGAACGTGCACGATCTGAGTGCCGGCCGCGACGTTCAACAACTCGCACGCGAGGTGTCCGCCGCTGCCGGTGCCGACGCTGGAATAATTGAGTTGCGCGGGCCGCGCCTTGGCGAGCGCGATCAACTCGCCGAGCGAGCGCGCGGGCACGCCGGCGTTGACGAGGATATACATCGGGTAGCGGATCACCATCGATACCGGCGTAAAGTCCCGCACGGGATCGAAAGAGCGCGGCTCGCGCAGCAGCGGCCCCATGACGTGCGCGCTGTTCGACGTAAAGAGCAGCGTGTAGCCGTCGGCAGGCGCCTGGCGGACGACGTCGCTGCCGAGCAGCCCCGTGCCGCCAGGCCGGTTGTCGACGATCACCGGCTGTCCCCACGCTTCCTGCAGCTTCTGGCCGATCACGCGCGCGTAGAGGTCGGTCGGGCCGCCCGGCGGGAAAGGCACGATGATGCGGATCACCTTTGCCGGATAACTCTGCGCGACCGTCGTGCCACCCCACACTAAGCATGCCGCGACCAGCAGACATTTGAGCACGAGCTTCCATTGACGCATGGCTTCCCCCCGGTTGCGACTGACGCTTCAAGCGCTTTTCAGCACCGCCGGGTTCACGACGTTGGCCGTGCTGCATACGCCGCGCTGGATGTAGCCGACGATGTTGTTGGCAGCCGCGGTGCCCATGCGCGCCATCGCTTCCTCAGTGAGCACCGAGACGTGCGGCGTGCAGATCACGTTGTCGAGGAAGATCAGCGGATTCTTTGGGATCCGTCGGCTCTTCGGCAAACGTGTCAACGCCCGCGCCCGCGAGGCGGCCGTTCTTCAGCGCGTCGATCAGCGCGGCTTCGTCTATTACCGGCCCGCGCGACGTGTTGATCAGCAACGCCGTCGGTTTCATCATGCGCAGCTCTTTGTCGCCTATCATGCCGCGTGTCTTGTCGGTCAGCGGGCAATGCAGGCTCAGGATGTCGACGCGGCCGAGCAGGCGCTCGAAGTTGTCTTCCACTTCCATGCCTTCGGGATCATTGATGCGCGAGCGCGAAAACAGCACGACGTTCGCGCCGAGCGCGCGCGCGAGTCGCGCAGTGCGGCTGCCGATCTGGCCGTAACCCACGATGCCGACCGTGCGTCCGCGAAATTCACGCCCGACACGCGCCCCCTTCTCCCATTTGCCTTCACGCAGCCCGCGGTGATAGCGCGGCAGCTCGCGCGCGAGCGCCAGCATGAACATGATCGATTGTTCGGCCACCGCGTCGGCATTCGCGTCACCCGCGGTTACCACGACTATGCCGCGCGCGGTTGCCGCGTCGATGTCGACGCTGTCGACGCCGACGCCGTGCTTGGCGATGATTTTGAGGTGCTTCGCCGCGTCGAGCACTTTCTTCGTCAACGGCGGGGAGCCGCGCAGCAGGATGGCATTGAAATCGGCGGCAGCCAATTGCGCGAGCATTGTTGCTTCGTTGATCGGGCCGCTCATGTAGGTCACGTCGGCGCCTGCGTCGCTAAGTATCTTCTTGGCGGCGTCCGACACGGTATTGCCGGTGATGAGTACGACAGGTTTGGTCATGTTCATGCGGTGAAGAGGGAACGGAGAACGGAGTAGCGCACTAAACGTTTAATCGACTTTTGCGCCCGACAGTTTAATGACTTTCGCGTACTTTTCCGACTCCGCGCGGATGAATGACGCGAAATTCGGCCGGACTGCCGCCGACTGCGTCGTAACCCTGGATTTCGAGCTGGGCTTTCATCTCGGGCGCGTGGACGACCTTGACGATGTCGCGGTGCAGGCGCGCGAGGATCGCCGGCGGCGTTTTCGCGGGCGCGAGCAGGCCGAACCACGTGATGCACTCATAGCCGGGGACGCCCGCCTCGCTGACCGTCGGCACGTCGGGCAATTGCGGCGAGCGTTTGGCGGTCGACACTGCAAGCATGCGCAGGCGGCCCGCCTTGATGTGCTGTATCGCCGGCGGAATCGAATTGAACATCAGGTTCACGCTGCCGCCGATCAGGTCGGTCACCGCCTGCGGGGCGCCTTTATAGGGGACGTGCGTGATATTGACGCCCGCCATGCTCTTGAACAATTCCATCGCGAGATGATTCGCCGCACCGTTGCCGGCCGACGCGTAATTGAGCTTGCCGGGCTCGGCTTTCGCGAGCGCGAGCAGTTCCTTCACCGTTTTTGCCGGCACCGACGGATGCGTGATGAGCAGGAAAGGTCCGACCGACACCAGGCTGATCGGCGCAAAGTCGCGCAGGGTGTCGTAGTTCACGTGCTTTTGCAGATGCGGCAGTATCGTCAATGAACCCGGGCTGCTGAAGAACAGCGTGTAACCGTCGGGAACCGCCTTCGCCGCCATTTCACCGCCGATCAAGCCGCCGGCGCCGCCGCGATTGTCGATCACGAGCTGCTGGCCCAGCAAACTGGCGAGACCGGGCGACACCATGCGCGCGACGACGTCCGGCGTGCCGCCTGCGGGCACCGGCACGATGACGCGGATCGGCTTGTCGGGATACGCCTGCGCGGATGCGCCCAGCGGTATAGCGAAAGCCACGAGCAGCGCGACGGCGCCGCATGAACGATTTCTCAATGCCAACTCCTCGGGAGGAAATTTTTTAGGAGTGGAATGGTAACTCAATCCGCGGGGCGTCGCCGGTCCACAGTTGGCCCCGTTCACCTGTTCTCCCGCTATCGGCTATGCTTGGGCCCGCACGCTCTTAACTTCGCAACACATCCTCGGGAGATCAGCATGGCAGTCAGCACCGACGGCGCGTACGCGCCGGGCACCGAACTCGCCGGTAAAGTCGCGCTCATCACCGGCGCCGCAAAAAATATCGGCCGGGCGACGGCGCTTGCGCTCGCTGCCGGCGGCGCGGCAGTCGCCATCAACACGCGCACGTCCAAAGACGACGCGGAGAAAGTCGCGCAGGACGTGCGCGCGGCCGGCGGCCAGGCCGAAGTCTATGTCGCCGATATCGCCAAGCCCGGCGACGTCAAAAGCATGGCCGACTGCGATACTCAAACGCTTCGGCCGCATCGACATACTCGTGCTCAATGCATCGGTGCGGAGCGAAAAGCCGTTTCTCGAACTCACCTACGACGAATGGCGCCTGCCGCTCGGCATTACGCTCGACGGCGCTTTCTATTGCGCGCAGGCGTGCATCCCGTCGATGCTCGAGAACGGCGGCGGCGCGATCGTCACACTGGGCGGCATGCAGTCGCTGTCGGGCGCGAAGCACCGCGTCAACGGCTCGGTCGCCAAGCATGGGCTGGTCGGATTTACGCGCGGCATCGCGCGCGAATTCGGCGACCGCAACGTGCGCGCCAACTGCATAGCGCCGGGCACCATGAACACCACGCGCGCCGCCGGCCGGGCGCCGCGCCCTGCGCCGACCAACATTCCGCTCGGCCGCTACGGTGAAGCCGAGGAAATCGCGAGCGCCGTGCGCTTTCTCGCCGGGCCGTCCGCGAGCTTCCTGACCGGGCAGACCATCCAGATCAACGGCGGCCAGATGATGTTTTGAGCCGCACGCGGACGCCGGCGCGCAGCGTTACTTCGCTTTTTCTTCGCCTTTCGGCTTGCCGCCTGCGCGCTGGCTCGGCATTACGGTTACATTGCCTTCGCTGATCGGCGCCTCACGCGTGCCGGCCGGGCATTTTTCGTCGGTGTAAACGGTGCGCCCTTCGGACACGCACTTGCGCAGCGAATGCGGCCCTTTCGCGTCAGCCCCCTTGCCCGCGGATTTTTTTTCGGCGTCGGCTTTGGCTGCCGCCTTGCCGTCGTCCGGCAACACGTCTTTCACGAACGCCTGGGCGCTGGTTGCCGCGCTCACCAGCGTTTTGGAATCGCGAAAGTACCAACCCGCCGCGATGAGCGCAATCACCACCACGATCAAGATCGTTTTTATTGACACGAGCGTTTGTGCTTTCGATAATCGCTGCAATAATAATTTGCCGGCGCTGCGCTCACGTTCGCGCAACGTCGGCTCGCTGCGATAGTGTGCGCCCGCCGCCTTTCTCAAGCAATCCCAAGGTAGTTCCTGTCACGCTCAAATCAATGAGGACGCAATGAAAATCACGCATGCGAAAGTCCAGACCATCCGCCTGCCCGCCGTCGAGCCGCTCGCCGGCGGCCCCGTCGCGCACGGCGCGTCGCGCGACATCGTGACGCTGACACTCGGCACCGATGACGGCATCGAGGGCATCGGCCTCACCTACTACGGCGGGTTTTACGGCGGGCCGGTGATCGCGTCGCTGACGAGCATGGTCGAGCAGCTCGCGGCAATCGTAATCGGCATGGACCCGCTGCGCATCGAAGCGGTGACCGGCAAGCTGCGCACGCTCAACGGCAACCTCGGTCCCGGCGGCGTGTTCGCGCATGCGCTCGCGGCGATCGACATCGCGCTGTGGGACATCAAAGGCAAGGCGACCAACCTGTCGCTTGCCAAATTGGTCGGCGGCCACCGCGATCGCGTCGTCACGTACGCCAGCGGCGCGCTGATGCGCGGCTACACCAACGACCATTGCGTCAAAGCGGCGCCCAAGCTTATCGAAAAAGGTTTCCGCCAGATGAAGATGCAGCTGGCGCTGCCCGGCAACACGAACCCGCTGCGCGAAGTCGAGCGCGCGCGATTGATCCGCGAAGCGATCGGCCCCGACATCGATCTGATGTGCGACATCAACCAGAACTGGAGCGTGCATCAGGCGATCGACATCGGGCGCCGCATCGAGGATGTGCATCTTTACTGGATCGAAGACGTCACGGCGCACGACGATTTTGCGGGGCTCGCGCGTGTTGCCGATGCGCTTTCGACACCCGTCGCCGGCGGCGAATACACCTACGGCGCCGTGCCGTTCCGCCACATGCTCGAAGCGCGCTCCGTCGATATCGCGATGATCGATCTCATGCGCGCCGGCGGCATCACGCCGTGGCTCAAGATCGCCGGCATGGCCGAAGCGTTCAATGTTCCAGTCGTCAGCCATGTGCTGCCCGAACTGCACGTGCATTTGATCGCCGGCATTCCTAACGGCCTGACCGTCGAATACATCGCGTGGTCGATTCCGCTGTGGGAGGAAATCCCCGTGATGGAAAAAGGCGATCTCGTGGTGCCGGACAAGCCGGGGCTCGGCTTGAAGTTCGATCAGGGCGTCATTAAGAAGTACGGCGTCTGACCGCCTGCCCCATCCTGTCCTTCCCCCGCCCGCAGAGGAACGAAATGTTTTAAATCCCCTCCTCCGCGTTGCGGGGGATGGTTAGGGAGGGGCAAAGGAATCGTTGTTACACGTCCTCGTTGAGATGCATGCGCCGGTACGGAATGCTGACCACGTTGCGCGACGTCTTCACGTCGATAACCATCGGGCCCTTGCCCGCGAGAAATTCCTTAACCGCGCTTTCAACGTCGGCATTCGATTTCGCGGTGCGTCCCGCGCAGCCAAAACCTTTCGCGACCGCGGCAAAGTCAGGCGAGCGCACGGCGGAAAGCTTGTGATCGAGCTTCTTGGTCTTCAGCTTGTGGAATTCCGCGCCGTACGCGTCGTCGTTAAATACCACGTACAGCAGCCGGATGCCGAGCCGCGCCGCGGTATCGAGCTCCTGGATGTTCTGCAAGGCGCCGCCGTCGCCTTCGACGCATAGCAGCGGCGCATCGACGCCGAGCGTCGCGCCGATGGCCGTCGACAGGCCCTGGCCGATAGAGCCGAATGCGGTGGAAAAGATGTGCGGGCCGCGGCGCTTCTTCATCAGCATGATCGGGAACGACATGTAATGCCCGTCGCCGACGACGAGGCCGACCTGCGGCGGCAACAGATCGTCCATGATGCGCGCGGCTTCGCGCGGATCGACGGTGCCGGGCTCGATCTCGCGCTCGTCGCGGTCACCAGCCTCGCGCAGCGCTTTGGCGACTGCCGCGGTGCGAAATCCCGTCTTCTTTACATTGGCCTTCTCGAGCAGCTCATCGAGCGCCGCCGCGGTCGTCAGCGCATCGCCCTGGATGTAGCAGTCCGCACCTTTGCCGCTGCCCATCATCAAATGCGGCAGCGTATCGACGTGCACGACCTTCGCGTTCGGGTACAAAGGCTTGCCTTTCACCATCACGGCGTAGCTGTGCATGCTCGTGCCGAGCGCGAGCACGCAGTCGGCCTCCGCGCAAAACTGCACCATCGCCTTCGACGAAAACAGCCCGGCGATGCCCGCGTAGATACTCGGAGTCGCCGAGCACGCCTTTCGCGTGCAGCGTCGGCGCGATCAACGCGCCCAGGCGCTGGCCGAGCCGCTCGATGATCTTCACGCACTCCGGCTCGAGCGCGCCGCGGCCCACCATGATGATGAGCTTGTTCGCGCCCTCGAGAATTTTTACGGCATCCCGCAGACGATCGAGATCGGGCCGGATCCTCTGGCGTCCGCGCAGGATCGCCGACGACGGCTGATACGCGTCGCCTTTCGCGTTGCATTCCTTGCTCTGCACGTCCGACGGAATCGACAGCACGATCGGCCGCTGCTCGACCTGCGCGCGATAAAACGCGTCCCGCACCGCGGTCTCGGCGTAGTCGGGCGTCAGCGCCTCGATGTAGCCGGCGCCCGTGGCGCTCACCAGTTTCTCCTGGTCCATGTACTGCAGCGCCTGCTCTTTATTGAACGGCGTAGCGCCCGTGTGAATGACGAGCGGCGTGCGGTAGCGCGTCGCGGTGATCAGCGACGTTGCGATGCGCGAAACTCCCGGCCCGTGGGTGACGCTCGCGACGCCCACTTTACCGGTGGCGCGCGCCCAGCCGTCGGCCATGGCGACCGCGGCGCCTTCGTCGCGCGCATCGACGATCTGCATGCCCGGATGTTTGGCCATCTCGGCCCACCACGCGAGCTGGCTGTCGCCGAGCAGCCCGAATACCGTCGATGTGCCTTCCTTGATGAACGCGTGAGCGACCGCGTGTTCAGCTTTCATGGGCTTATCCTTTCTGCTTGTTCGTTATTCCGGCTTGATTCCCACCTGCTTGATCAGAGCCGCGTACTTGACCGTCTCGGCAGCGATGAATTTCGCGAACTCCTGCGGCGAGCTGCCGACCGGCTCGACTTCCGCCTTCAGGAGCGCGGCCCGCGACATCGGGACGTTTGAGCACCTCGATCGTTTTCGCATTGACGAGATTCACGATCGCCGCCGGGGTCGCCGCCGGCATCAGGAAACCGTACCAGTTGCCCATTTCGTAACGGGGAATGCCGGACTCGATCATCGTCGGCACGTTGGGCGCGACGCCCGAGCGGTGCTTGCCGGTGACGGCGAGCGCGCGCAATTTGCCGGCCTGCACCTGCGTCCACGACAGGTAGACGCTCGTGATCGTGAATGACACTTCGCCGGATATCACCGCGGTGAAGTGCGCGGGCGATTTGTACGGCACCGACAGGAACGTGACGCCGGCGTCGCCTTCGAGCAACGCGCCGGCCAGGTGAGTCGCCGAGCCGACGCCCGTATGCGAGAAAGAAATCTGGCCCGGCGTTTTCTTCGCCAGCGCGATCAGCTCTTTGACCGATTTCGCGGGTACCGACGGATGCACGACCAGCATGTACGGCTGCGTGCCGACGAGCGAGACCGGCGCGAAATCCTTGATCGGATCGTACGGCAGCTTCTTGAACAAGCTCACGTTGATCGCGAGCCCGCCGGTGGTGCCCAGGTACATCGTGTAGCCGTCGGGTGCGGACCGCGCGGTATTTTCCGCGGCAATGATGCCGGAAGCACCCGGCCGGTTATCGTATACGAACGGCTGGCCCAGAGCCGCTGCGAGCTTGTCGCCCACGACGCGCGCCACCACGTCGGTGCTGCCGCCGGCGCCGCCGGTGATGATGAAGCGGATGGGCTTCGTCGGATAGTCCTGGGCGAGGGCGGGGCTCACGAGAATTGCGGCGGAAATCAAAAGACACAGGCGGATATGGCGCGACACGACTCTTTCCCTCATCCCAATTCTCTTCCCGCAAGCGGAGAGAGGAAGTTCAGATCATTTCTACGCGTCGCTCGGATCGGTGTTCAGCATGCGGTCCGAGCGCAGCACGATTTTCTCCGCCTTCAGCGCTTCGATATCCTTCGCCGAGTAAGCCGAGCGTCGCGAGGATCGAATCCGTGTGCGCGCCGAGACCGCCGGGCTGCTCGCGCACTGCGAATTCCGCGGTGCGTCCCATCGTGATCGGCAGCTTCGGCAGCTTGAACGGCTTGTCGCCGACTTTCAGATGCATCCAGTGGCCGCCTTCGTTCAGATGCTTTTCGTTGACAAGATCGAGCGGCGTGTTGACCGGCGAAAACGGCACCAGCGCCTTGTATAAGCGCTCCGCGATGTCGTCATATTCCAATTGCACGACCGCCTCGGCCACGCGCTCGTTGATGCGCGGCTTGTGCGCGCCGCGCTTCTTGTTGCTGTTGAACTCGGTGGAATCGCGCCAGTCGGCAAAGCCGAGTGCGTCGCACAGCCCCGTCCAGTGCCGGTTGCCCGTCACCGCGATGAAAATCTGGCGGCCGCTCTTCGTCGGAAAGAGCCGGTACACGCCCCAGCCCATGTTGGCGCCCATGCCGCTCGAACGCGAGCCGCGCGGCGGCGGGTCGACGCCGTTCATCTGCGCGCCGAAAACGTACTGGCTGATCCAGAACACGACCGTCTCGTAGAGCCCTGCTTCGATATTGTCGCCTTCGCCGGTCGTCTCGCGCCGGTACAGCGCGGCCAGTATCCCGATCACGCCGTAAGTCGCGGCACCGATGTCGGTGATCGACGCGCCTGCGCGCATCGGCTGGTCCTTGAAGCCGGTCAGATACGCGAGCCCGCCGCCCATCTGCGCAAGCTCGTCGAGAAAAGGCCGGTCGCTGTAGGGGCCGGGCAGGAAACCTTTGACCGAGCAATAGATGATGCGCGGATTGACCTTGCGCGCCCACTCGTAATCGAGACCGAGCCGCTTGATCGCGCCCGGCGCAAAGTTGTCGAGCACCACGTCGGCTTTCGCCACGAGCTGCTCGAATATTTTCTTGCCGCCGGCTTTGCGCAGGTCGAGCGCGAGATACTGCTTGTTGCGGTTGAACGAGTAAAACGTCTGTCCCGCATTCGACTGGCTGCGCGCCGTGTCGCCGGTCGCCGGATGCTCGATCTTGATGACATCGGCGCCGAGGTCGCCGAGCATCACGCCGCCGGACGGGCCGGCGACGATGTGGCTCAATTCGAGGACGCGCACGCCCTCGAGCGGCAGCTTCTGCCGCGTCGGCTGACTTGCTGCAGCCATGCCTATTTCGCTACGGCGCGCAACGGCGACGGCGTTGCCGGTTCGGCGGCTGCTCCGTTCATGGACTCGGGACGCTGCCAGCTCGTGATCGGCTTCGCCCACGGCGACGCGGCGCCGGCATACGCTTTCGGTCCCAGAATGAAATGCTTGGCCTGCGCCAGCGTCTCGATGCGCGGCATGTCCATCGCGTAGAGCTTGTCGAAATGCGGCCGCGGGCCCGCCTTGGATACGAAACCGTACAGCGGATGGCCGACGACTTCCTCGGCGAGCCACACGACTTCGATCAGCTTGTAGAGATCGACGCCGGTATGGATGCCCATCTCCTGCAGCATGTGCATCAGGTCTTCGGTCGCTATCATCATTGCGGCCTGCCCCATCCCGCAATACGGGCAGCCCGCCATGCCGCCGATCGCCGTCTGCAGGCGCATGGTGTCGCCGCTGTCGAGCACGCGCAAAGCGGCGTAGATCGAGGCGAGCGCCGCGCCGCGCGCGTTGTGCAGATGCAGGTTGAAGTCCGTGATCGTCGGAAAACGCTTCTTGACCTCGACCAGCGTGCGCTCGACCTGGTGCGGCATATTCCAGCCCGTCGCATCCGAAAACCCGACGCGCGTCACCGGCAGGCCGGCGTCGTTCCATGCCTGGATCATGCGGTCGAACATGCTCATCAACTTTTCCGTCGGCACTTCGCCGGTCCAGTTGGAGCCGAAGCAGTTGCTGACGTTCAGGCCGCCGTCTTTCGCGCCCTTCGACTTGGCCTTTTCGATCATCTTCGGCCACGCCTCGATCTGCTGGGCCTGCGTCCGGTTGGTATTGCGTTGAGCGAACACGTCGCACATGTCGACGCGCGTCGAGTATTCGTGCGCCTTGGGCGACAGCGGCGGCGTGAATTCCGCGGCGCGATCCTGCCCTTTGTCGTTCAACGCCGTGTACGTGTAGCGCACGCCGGGCTTGGGCGTAAACGCCCTGACGAGATCGTCCATGCAGGCCATCTGCGGCGTCCACTTCGGGCTCACGAACGAGCCGACCGCGATTTCCTTCAAGCCGGTCTCGGACAGCGCGTTGAGCAGGCGCACTTTCGCTTCGAGCGGAATGTCGGGGCTTTCGATCTGCAGCCCGTCGCGCATGCCTTCTTCGGTGTGGATGATTTTGGGATAGCCGCTCATGATTTCACCTTTGTCGGTTGCAAGTGGATATTGATTTCACGTTTGAGGTTCGATGATACCTTTCAACTCGAGCAGCGGGTAAATGCCCCCCGCCTGCAAGAGGTCGAGCAACTTGGGCGGCAGCACCCTGGCCTTGAGCGCCTTGCCGGTCGTCTTGTTGCGCACGGCGCCGCTGGTGAAGTCGACCTGGGCGATGTCGCCTTCCGCGAACAGGTCGGACACGCCGGGGCATTCCATCGCCGGGAACGCGTAGTTTACGCAGTTGCGGAAGAACAGGCCGTTGATCGATTCCGCGAGCACGCAGCTTACACCCAGGTTCTTCAACGAGCGCGACGCCGGCCGGCTCGAGCCCATGCCGAAGTTCTTGCCGCCGACGATGATGTCGCCGGGTTTGACCTCGTCGACCCAGCCGGGCCGGTTCGCCTTGAATATGAGCTTCACCTGCTCGGCCTGGCTCAAATAGATCGAGCCGCTCGGCAGGATCAGGTCGGTGTTGATGTTGGCGGGGAATTTCCACACGCGCGCTTCGAATTTCATGCTAAATCCAATTCGCAGCCACAGATAAACACAGATGAACACAGATAAGGAACTTCTCTCATTTCGGTTTTCATCTGTGTGTATCTGTGTTTATCTGTGGCTAAAAAATCAATTCAGAAACTCGCGCGGATCGGTGATCACGCCGCGTATCGCGGACGCCGCGACAGTGGCCGGTGAGCCCATGTAAATGCGCGCGCTCGCTTCGCCCATGCGGCCTTTGAAATTGCGCGTCGAGGCCGTGATGCACGTTTCGTTCGCGCCGAGGATGCCCATGTGCGTGCCGCCGCACGCGCCGCACGTCGACGCGGTAACGACCGCGCCCGCGTTGACGAGTGTGGTGATGATGCCGGCCTCGCTCGCCGCGCGGTAGACGGCCTGCGATGCCGGCGTCACGATGAAACGCACGCGCGGATCGACGCGCTGGCCGCGCACGACTTCGGCGGCGAGCGCCAGGTCTTCGAGCGTGCCGTTCGCGCACGAACCGACGAACGCCTGATCGATGCGCGTGCCGGCTGCAGCGGCAACGGGCTGCGAGTTTTCGATCACGCTGTCGGGAAATGCGACGAGCGGCTCCAGATCCCCGAGATCGAACCTGCGCACCTCCTGGTACGTTGCATCCTTATCGGCGTAAACGCATTCGATATCCGCCTTAGTGCGTGCACGCAGCCAGTCGACCATCACGTCGTCGGCATCGAATATCGAAAAATCCGCGGAGAGCTCGGTCGACATCGTGGTCAGCGTCTTGCGCGCGCTGATCGACAGATTCGCCAGCGCCGGACCGCCGTACTCGATATTGGTGTTCGTATGGTCGCCGTATTTGCCGGCGATCTGCAGGAACGCGTCTTTCATCGTCACGCCGTTGACGAGCTTGCCCGTCAATTCATAGCGGATGGTCTCGCCGACGATGAACCACGTCTCACCCAGCGTCGCCGCATAGACGACGTCCGGCACGCCGACGCCGCGCGCGAGGCAGTTGAACACGCCCGCACTGCCGGTATGGGAATCGCTGCAGACGAGCAGCGAGCCCGGCAACGCGTAACCGAAGTCCGCGACGAGCTGATGGCTGATGCCCTGGTCGTAGCCGATGTCGTGAAAGCGCTTGATCCCGAACTGCTCCACGAACTTGCGCGCGGTCTGATGGGATGCCGCGCCCTGCTTGTCGGGCGTCGGCGCGCGGTGATCGAGCACGACGATCACGCGTTCCGGATTATCGAGTTTCTTGATCGTGCGCCAGCGGCCGGGCGCGAACATCGTATCGACGAGCACGACGGTGTCCACACCCACCGTCACCATATCGCCCGGGCTGACCTTGGCCTGCCCGGTCTTGCGGGCGAGGATTTTTTCGGTCAGCGTCATGCCCATCGTGGCTTCGGTTCCCTTGATCCTGGCGCGGGAGCGCGGTTACAGCGGGGAGCACCCGCAGGACTGCGCGGGGGAATGGAATTGTATTACTTTTGCGCGGCCTGTGCCCTGCGCCGCGCCGCGCAGCGCCGCAGTCAATTGCCGTCAGCTACGACCGCTTACTTGAAGCCGAACAATCGCGCCGGCGTGTCCCACAACACCTTCTGCTGGTCCTTCACGTCAGGCAGCCAGCGCGGCAGGCACGTCGCAGGCGGGCCATAGTCCATGCGCTCGTCCATGCGCACGAACGGCCAGTCGGAACCCCACACGCAGCGGTCGAGCGTATAAGCGTCGATCGCCGCCGCGATGAACGGGTCGACGTCGGTATACGGATAGCCCTGCACCGACGAACGGAAGGGGCCCGACAGCTTGATGACCGCCTGGCCGGTCTTGCCGAATTCGAGCACGGTCTGGTAGCCCGGGCTTTTTACGCCCTTGCCGATATCAGGACGGCCGAAGTGATCGATCATCATCGGCACGCCGGATTTCTTGAGTATCGGCGCGGCGGCGATCAGCTCGTCCTTCTGGAAATGCAGTTGCAAGTACATGCCGAGCGCTTTCAATCGCGCCAGCAGCGTGTCCGCGCCCGGCTCGGTCAACGGCCGCATGCCGTGTCCCATCAGGTTCATGCGCACGCCGACTACGCCCTTTTCCTTGAGCGCCGCGAGTTCCGCTTCGGTCGCCGTCGCCTTCACGAGCGCGACCCCCTTGAAGTGGCCGTCCGATTCGGCGATTGCCTGCAGCATGCAGCGGTTGTCTTCGCCGTAAGGCCCCGCGCCGACCAGGAGCCCGTGCGTGCGGCCGTGCGCCGCAAGCACCGCGCGGAATTTCGCCGGCGTGCCCATCTGGCTTGGATGCGGCGTGTACAGGGTGTCGGGGGAAAACTTGAATTCGGGCCCGCAGAAAACGTGGGCGTGCGCGTCGACGGCGCGGGTAGTGGTGGTCATGAGTGCTGCGCTCCCCGGGAAAATGAATTTTGGAAAGGCGAGAGTTTATGCGCGGCGCGTTGCGCCGACAAGCGCAGCATGCAGGCGAACGGCGGCGACCCCCGTTCGCGACGTCAAGGGCCTTGCTACTTCGTCGCGGCCTGCAGGTACTCGATCAGGTCGGCGCGGTCGCGCGCTTCCGCCATGCCCGAATACGGCATCCGGTTGCCGCGGATTTCCTGCTGCGGATCGGCGAGGAAAATGTCCAGCGTGCGCGCGCTCCACGGCAGCGCGCTCTTCTTCATCGCGGGCGAATAGCGAAATTCCGCGAGTTCGCCGGCCTTGCGCTCGAACATGCCGTTCAGGCTCGGGCCGACCGTGTGCACGCCGCGCTCGAGCGAGTGGCACGCCGCGCACTCTTCGAAAAGCTTCTTGCCGTGCGCGGCGTCGGCGGCCAGCGCGCCCGCAGTCGCGAACAGCGTGCCTGAAAGTATCAAGCCGATTCTTTGCATCACTGTCATGCCGACACCAGCGGGGCGGGATTCTTGAGATAAACGTTTTTCAGGGTATCCGCCGCGCGATACGCGAGCGCGCCGACCGGGCCCGTCGGGTTGTAGGCCGCGTTATGCGGAAACACACTCGCCCCCATGATGAAAAGATTGTGGCAGTCCCAGCTTTGCAGATACTTGTTTACCGCGCTGTTGCCGGGGTTCGTGCCCATGATGGTGCCGCCGGTATTGTGCGTGCTCTGGTACGGCACGACCGACCACGAGCCGCTGCGCGCGGACGCCGGATTCAGCGAAGTTGGATTCATCGACTTCGCGATCTCGTTGATCACTCCGGCGATGTGACGCCCCATCTTGTGCTCGTTCTCCTTATAGTCGAACGTCATCCGCATCAGCGGCAGGCCGAATGCGTTGCGGTACGTCGGGTCGAGGTCGTAATAGTTGTAGCGGTTCGCCATCACGCTGCCGCTTGCGTTGATGTTCATCGCGCTGTTGTACCACTTCGCCGTCGCGTCCTTCCATGCCTTGCCCCAGCGCGGCGTGCCCGCGGGCACCGGCCGGTACGCGATCGGCCGGCCGTTGGTCATGCCGGCGCCGAGAGTGGCGCCGCCGACGTAGCCGAACTTGCTGCGATCGAAGTTCCAGTTCGAATGAAAATCGTCAGTGCGTGCGTTGAGGCCGCCCGTGCCCATGAAAGGATTGAAGTAATTGCCCTCGAAGAAGAGCGTTGCCGATGCGCCGGTCTGATAGCAGTAGTTTTTGCCGATCACGCCCGTTTGCGCGATCGGATCGTACGGCTTGCCGATGCCCGAGAGCAGCATCAGGTGCACATTGTTGATCGCGTACGCGCACAGCACTACCAGGCGTGCGGGCTGCTCGAATTCCTCGCCGTTCAGCACGTTCGTGTACGTCACGCCGGTCACGCGCTTGCCCGTGGAGTCTTTCAGCACTTTCGTCACCCACGCGTGCGTGCGCAGCTCGAAATTCGGATTCTTCATGGCGATCGGGATCACCGTGATGTGCGGGCTGCCCTTCGCGTTCGCTTCGCAGCCGAAGCGCTCGCAGAACCCGCAGTACTGGCACGCGCCGAACTTCGATCCGTCCGGATTGGTGTACGCGCGCGACGCGTTCGCCGTCGGGCACGGGAATGGATGGTGGCCGAGATTGGTCGCCGCCACGTTGAAGAGATCGCTTGCGTGGCTGCTTTCGAGCGGCGGCAGCGCGTACTCGTTCGCGCGCGGACCCTCGAACGGATTGCCGCCCTTCTGGATTACACCGCGCAGGTTGCCCGCTTTGCCGGATACCGCGGCGGTGCGCTCGAATTTTTCGTAGTAGGGTTCGAGCTCCGCGTAGGTAACGCCCCAGTCCTGGATCGTCATGTCGGCGGGGATGTAATTCTTGCCGTAGCGCTCTTCATAGAGGCTGCGCACCTTGAGTTCGTTGTCGGTCCAGCGCCACGTCACGCCGTTCCAGTGCACGCCGGCGCCGCCGACACCTTCGCCGGGCAGAAACGAGCCCAGCCGTCGCATCGGCAACGCTAGCTGCGACGGATTGTTGCGTATCGTCAGCGTGTCTTTCGCCGGGTTCTGCATGAGGTCGTTGCGCGACGCGTAGCGCAGGTCGTCGCGGATGCGCGGCACCGCGAAATCATTTTCGGTGCTGCGCATCGCGCCGCGCTCAAGCGCGACCACCTGGTGACCTGCTTCGGTAAGCTCCTTGGCGAGGATGCCGCCGGTCCAACCCAGCCCCACCAGCAGAACGTCGACTTCTTTCAGTTTAGTTGTCATGATCGGCGCTCCTTAACTGACATCCGCGATGCCGAGCGGCTCGCCGGGAAATTTTTTGTTCTTGTATTTGACGTTGTTCTGCTGGTTGACCTGGATCACGCCGGTAAAGCCGACCATCTTCCAGCCGGCCTTGTCTTTGTTGCCGCCGTAAATCGGATCGGCGAACATGCCTTCCATCACCGTCTGGTACACGATGCCGAAGAATACGCGCGATGACAGGCCGCCCTCGAACACGACCTTGCCGCCGTCGAGGTTCTTCAACAATTCCTCGCGCTGCGTCTCGCCCACCTGGTCGAACGGCTTGCCGTACGTTTTCACGCAATGACGGTTGGTCGCTGCGATGCCGTTGCGATAAAGATCCGCGGGGATCAGCGGCAGCTGGTAGCCCTGCTCGGGAACGCCCGGCGCCCACGGTCCCTGCATGTACAAACGATCGCCCTTGCCCCAGCCGCCGGCGAGCGCGCGATCGATATAGGTGTTGACGCCCAGGTCGGTCCCCTTGGGCGTGTGCCGGTCCGCGGGGATCATGTGATCAACCAGCGTTTCGACGAACGCCGCTTCTTCCGGTGTCAGAAACATGTAGCCCGCCGCCGGCGCGGCTGCGTTCGACTGCGCTGCGACCTGCGCGGGCAGGCTGGCGGTCGCCGCCGCGGCGCCGCCGATCACGGCGCTTTTCAGAAAATCGCGCCGGCCGAAATTGTCTTCGCTCATGGTGCCTCCCGAGGATTAAGCATGCAACGTAAGGACTTAAGGCTTGCGCTCTGCCGGCGTGCTCGTGGCCGGGCCTATGCCATGGACCTCGATAATGGCGTCTTCATCCTTGGCGCCGTCGTAATGGATTTTTTTGCCGTAATGTGTGACGTAAGTGCCGGCACGCATTGGAACCGTACTGCTCGGATCGAACACTTCGCCCGTGCCGACCCACCAGATGCCCGACAGAACCACGATCAGCCGGTCGTTCGGATGAAAATGCGGGCGGCTCATGTTGCCCGCCTTCCATTTATAGCGAATGATGTAAAGTCCCGGCTTGCTCGGATCGCCGTACAACACGGCCTGCTCCGCAGTCCCCGCCGCATTGGGCACCCACTTAATGTCTTTCGGCTCGATGAACGATACGCTGGCCGGATCGATCCGGCCGGTATTCTCGGCGGTGGTCGCGCAACCGGCCGCGACGCACGCAAGCGCGCACGCGATGATCCAACGGGTGATGACGGTCATGGCTCCTCCCTGCGTAGCTTTCTATGAATGTGCGCAGTGCTTCGCTTGACGCGAAGTTCTGTCCGGCGCGGTGTTTGCCCAAAAAAGATTACGCGCTTATCGCCGGTCTAGCAAGACGCGCGCTGCGAATGGGGGTTTTCATATTATTATCGGACTTTCCGTCGCGGTCCGATCCAAAAGGGGAATGTTTTCATGCGACTTGGTTACTTCACGATGCCCATGCATCCGGCGCACCGCCCGTCCGCGCAAACGCTGCAGGAAGACCGCGAGGCCATCATCCTGGCCGACAAGCTTGGCTTTTATGATGCATTCGTCGGCGAACACCTTACCGAAAAATCCGAGAACGTCACCAACAGCTTCATTTTTCTCGCGACCCTGATCCATGCAACGAAAAACATCAAGCTTGCGACGGGTACCTCGAACCTTTCGCACACGCACCCGACGCTGGTCGCCGCCCACGCAGCGATGTTCGATCATCTCGCGCAGGGCCGCTTCATTTTCGGCATCAGCCCCGGTGCGCTGGCCTCGGACGCCGAAGCGCTCGGCACTCCTGCAGGAGGACCGCAACAAGATATTCGCCGAGGCGATCGACGTGATACTCGCGATCTGGGAGCGCGACGCGCCGTACGACATCGACCTGCCGAATAACCGCTTCAAGGTGACGACGCAGAAGACGAGCGTCGCCGAAATCCAGCGCGGCGCCATGTACAAGCCGTTCCAGCAGCCGCGGCCCGAAATCGTCGGCACCGTGGTAGCCCCGTTCTCGAAAGGCGTGATCGCGATGGGCGAGCGCGATTTTCATCCGCTGTCGGCGAACTTCCTGCTCTCGAAATGGCTGCCGAGCCACTGGACGAATTACGTCGAAGGCAAGAAGCGCGCGGGCCTCGAGGCGAAGGTCGCCGACTGGCGCGTCGCGCGCACGATCTTCGTCGCCGACGACGAAAAAGTCGCGCAGCAGTACGGCCGCCGCGATTCCAACAGCCCGTACCGCTACTACTGGAACATGCTGCTCAGAAAAATGATGATCTCCAAACGCCACATTATCTTCAAGACGAGCGAACAGCAGGACGACCGCGAGTTGACTGACGATTACATGGTCGACCGGCTCGTGCTGTGCGGCACGGTAAACAACGTCGTCGACCAGATACTCAAGTTGCGCGAAGAAGTCGGCGACTTCGGCGAGCTCGTCTACGCGGGCATGGACTGGGTCGATCCCGCGCTCGCCAAGCGCTCGATGGAATTGATGGCGAACGAGGTCATGCCGCGGGTGAACAAGGCGACAGGCGCGTAAACGCGCAACTCTCAGCCCCCGTGAAATGAAAATCGCCGTCCTCGACGACTATCTGCGTCTGTCGCAAACCGTGGCGGACTGGTCGCCGCTTAAAGATACCTGCGAGATCACGGTATTCGACCGGCCGCTCGCGGTGCCCGACGAGGCCGCGCGCGTGCTCGCACCGTTCGATGTCATTTGACACTGCGAGAGCGCACATCGATTTCCGACGCGCTGCTCGCGCGCCTGCCGAATCTCAAGATGATCGCGATTACCGGGCTTGTACAACCGCACGCTTGACGTGGCGGCGGCGACCAAGCGCGGCATTGTCGTGTCGTACACCGAACTGCGCGGCACCTATCGTAAGGCGACGAGCGAACTCACGTGGGGCTTGATCCTCGCGGTCGCGCGCCATATTCCGCACGAAGCGTGCCGCATGCGCGAAGGCGGCTGGCAGTGCACCGTCGGCATCACGCTCGCGCAACGCACGCTCGGGCTGGCTCGGTCTCGGCCGCCAGGGCAAGCCACGTCGCTGCCGGTCGGCAAAGCGCTCGGCATGAACGTCATCGCGTGGAGCCAGAACCTGACGGATAAGCGCGCGCGGAAGCCGGCGTCGACGCGCGTCGAGAAGGACGAACTCTTCAAGACGCAGCGACGTCGTGAGCGTGCACCTCGTGCTCGGCGAGCGCACGCGCGGCATCGTCGGCGCGCGCGAACTCGCGATTGATGAAGCCGACGGCGATCCTCGTCAACACCGCGCGCGGCCCGCTGATCGACGAAGAGGCGCTTTGATCAAAACCCTGCAGGAAGCGCCGCATCGCCGGCGCCGGTCTCGACGTGTTCGCGCGCGAGCCGCTCGCGGACGACAGCCCTCTGCGCAAGCTGCCCAACGTCGTGCTGATGCCGCATCAAGGGCATAACGTGAGCGAATTTTACGAAGTCGCCTACGCAGACGTCGTCGAGAACATCGCGCGCATTCGTGCACGGCAAACCGATCCGCCTGCTCACTGCCGGAAAAGCAATTCGAGTCTGCGTGCGGCGTAGGGCGCACTGAATTCGACAGTGCGCGCGGACGCCCTGTTCGCGTTCGGCGCCGCGCTGTGCGTCCGCGATCGCCGGCGCAAAACTATCCGGTGAAGCCGATCCGCCTGCTCGTCGGCTTCAGCGCGGGCGGCAGCGCCGACGGCTCGGCGCGCAGCATTGCGACACGCATGAGCGAAGCGCTTGGCGCCACCTTCGTGATCGAGAATCGCGGCGGCGCCGGCGGCAGCGTGGCGGCGCAAATCGTCGCGAAGGCGCCGGCCGACGGCTACACCCTGTTGTGGTCGAGTCCCGGCGCGCTGACGATCAGTCAGATACTTGAGAAGAATCTGCCCTACGACACCGCGACCGCATTTGCGCCGATCGGGCTCGCGCTGACTTTTTGCAATGCCATTGTCGCGCGCAGCGACACGCCGCTGAATTCCGTCCAGGAGCTGATCGCGCTCGCGAAAGACAAGCCCGGTCAGTTGCGCTACGCCACCCAGGGCATAGGTTCCGCCGGGCATCTCTCGGGCGAGATGCTGCAGGCGATGACGGGCGCCGTCTTCACGCACGTGCCTTACAAGGGCGGCAACGAAATCCTGACCGCGGTGCTCGGCGGCGAATTGCAATTCGGCTTCGTGAGCTCGACCACGGCCGGCACCTTGCGCAATCGCACAAAGGTCCTTGCGGTCACGAGCCTCAAGCGCGACCCCAGCCTGCCCGACGTGCCGTCGCTACACGAAGCAGGCGTCAAGAATTACGACGCGACGTTCTGGTTCGGGCTGCTCGCGCCCGCCGGCACGTCGCCGTCCATCATAGAGCGGCTCAACAAGCAATTGCGCCAGACGCTTACGGATCCTGAAGTCGCGCGGATCTCGCGCAGCCAGGGACTCAACCCCGCGCCATCGACGCCCCAGGAATTTGCCGCGCTGATCAAAGCCGATTACGCGAAGTGGAAAAAAGTCATCGGCGCCAAGTGACATGACGACGCGTCGCACGGGTACCGTGTCTGTATCGACAACCACGGCAGTCGAACCGGGCGGCCCTGCGCAAACAAAAACCCCGCCGGAGCGGGGTTGATGTTGACGACTGCTGCAACAGCCTAAATGCCTGCTTGCTGTTTCCGGCGACGTGCCACAAAACCAAGCAGCCCAAGGCCTGCCAGCATCAGCGCGTACGTTTCGGGTTCGGGGACCGGGTTGCGGATAATGTCGGCCGTCACGAAGATCCCGTCCTCGGCCTGGCCGGGAAACGAGCCGATTACGGCGGTGACGAACGCGCTGCCGTTCCAGCTGATGTCGTAGATGCGCTGCCCGCCCCCTTCCTCGGTGATGATCGCATGGCCGATGTAGGGGAGAAAATCCCCCGGGGCTGCCTTCACGATGTTGGTCGGGAAGGAGGCGGCATAAAAACCCTCGACCGGGTTGCCGCTCTGGCCGATATTCAGCGGAACGAAGCTGACCATTTCGGGAGTGGACAATTGGCTGACAACAGTGCTCACGACGCCGCCGGGGGTGATGGCGAGAAGACTGCCCAGCCCTTCCGATGCGACGAAAAGAGTTCCCGCGGCAAACGAACCGAACGCCTGGGGCGCGAAGCTGAGGCCTTCGGTGTCCGCGCCGACCGATGCGAGCAGCGATGTCGTGCCGGCGCCGTCGACCCGGTAGATGTTCCCGCTGCCGGTAGCAACGATCATGTTGTTGCCATAGAGACCGAACGGATCGAACGCGATGCTGCGGATGCCGCCGGCGATGCCGGAGGTCACGAATTCACCCTGCGAAGAACCATCGTTGGCGAACCGGTAGACGACGTTGGAGGTCTGGTTACCGGCGTAAACGTCGCGCGGCCCGAAACCGCCGATGCCGAGCGAGCTCGACACGTACGTCTCGCCGCCGGAGAATGCGGCTACCGGTGCGCCGAACGTCGTGACGCCGCCGCCGGTCAAGTTGGTCTGGTAGAGCTGCGTGCCGAAATATACGGATCCGACAAACTTGTCTCCTGCATAGGCGAAGCCGATAGTTTGATTCTGGCCCACAGCCGCCGTGATATTCGCGCTGGTGACGAACGTGCTGAAGGTAATAGCCGCGAGCGCGCTGCCTGCCCAAATAAAGCTGAGAATGCCGACTAAGACAGCTGCAAGTTTGTTTCTTCATTTCGCCCACCTCCACTTTTGCACAACATTTCGAAAAATCGAACGCGTACACTGCGAGTGCCGATCGGAATTTTCAGCTTAGCTAACGTGAGGGCTTTCTTCAATGGTCCATTCGGACTACGCTGCCGCCCGCTCAATGGCCATAGATTTATGAGCGAGCGTAGCTCAGAAGAGTGAAATCACTTGTCGGCGGCTACCGGAATTTTTTGTAGGACAAATGGACCTTTCACGCTGCGCCGAGACTCGCCAAATACGCATGCGCCGTGAACGACAAATCTAGTAACGACTGGATTACTCCGGCTTGATGCCGGCGTCGTCGAGGACTTTCGCCCATTTCGTGT
>CAWDSF010000005.1:0-394899 GCA_963804885.1 uncultured beta proteobacterium | reverse complement strand
AGTCATAGTCGCCCATCATCTGGGGAAGGTCGAGGCTGTCCGCCGTCTCAAAGAGGGCCTCGGCCGCGCCAACGGTCACCTTGGAGGGATGATCGCGATAGACCAGGAGACTTGGCACGGAGATACATTGCGCTTCCGCATACTGGCGCTCGGTCAAATTGCTTCAGCGAGCATTGAAGTGCTGGAGGACGCGCTGTGCATCGAAGTCTCGTTGCCTGGCCTCCTGGCGAAGATAGCGAATCGTCTTCTTCCAATATTGCGCAAGGAAGCGACACGGCTTTTGGAGAAGAAATAGAACACTCGCGGGAGGGACATGCCGCGCCTTCTTATCGAAAAAGCTCGGCGACCTTCCGTTGTGATAAGCGCGCATACTCGATGGTCGACAGGGCTTGGGCAAGACGGCGGACTCGCCAAGCAGCAGGATGGCGGTAGCGAGCGAGCGGATCAGCATGACTTGCCCTTGTGTGCGACGTTAGTGTGCCAGAAGACTTCGCTATTGAATGGATCGGGCAAGAGAATATGTTCTCGGATTCATAGGGGGCCTCATGCATCGCGTGGATCTGGACAGGCGGCTTGTCCTCAGGGGCGGCCTTGCAGCGGGTTCATTGTTCCTGTCCGCGCCGTACGCTTGGGTCTGGGCGCAATCCGAAGGGACGATGAAATTACTCAGGGCGCCCAAGGTCGCGCTGGTCCTGGGCAACAGCAAATACAAAGAAGCCCCGCTCAAGAACCCGGCGAACGACGCCAAGGCCATGGCCGATGCGCTCAAGGCTTGTGGCTTCGATGTGACCCTGAAGATGGACGGGGGGAAAGCCGACATGGCGGCTGCCGTGCAGGCGTACGTTCAGACGCTCACCGCGAAGAAGTGCATCGGACTCTTTTACTACGCGGGCCACGGCATTCAACTGGCGTGGCGCAACTACATGCTGCCCGTGGACGCGGACTTGGACACGCTCGCAGACATTCAGAAGCAGGGCGTTGAGGTGAACAGCCTGCTTGAAGGGATCACCAAGGCGGCCAATCCGATGAACGTGATCATCCTGGATGCCTGCCGTGACAACCCGTTCGGCAACCTGAAGGGCGTGGACCACAAGGGCCTCAGCCAGATGGATGCGCCGAACAACACCATCATCTCGTACGCGACGGCACCGGGGAACGTGGCGAGCGACGGCGAGGGCGCGAACGGCCTGTACACGGAGAACCTGCTTCGGGAATTGAAGGTGCCGGAGGCGAAGGTCGAGGACGTCTTCAAGCGGGTGCGGCTGAACGTGCGCCTGAAATCGAAGGGCGCGCAGGTGCCTTGGGACAGCAGCTCGCTGGAGGACGATTTCTACTTCCTGCCGCCCGCGCAACTGCAGAAACTCTCGCAGGCGGAGAAGGACCGGCTGCTGAATGAGGAACTCGCGGCGTGGGACAGGGCACGCGAGGCGAAGGATCCGAAGCTGATCGAAGCCTTCCTGCAGCGCTATCCGGGAGGCAACTTCAGCGAGCTCGCCCAGCTTGCGCTCGACCGGGCGCTCGCGGAAAACGGCGAGAAGAAGATCGAAGCTGCGAGCACCCTCGGCAATCCGTATACGAAGGGCTCGGCAAGGACGGACATCGACTACAAGGTGGGCGACAGCTACACCTATCGTGTCGTGAACGCGAATACCGGCGCCGAGCGGCGGACGCTGACGGATACCGTCACCCAGATCACGGATAGCGAGGTCATCACCGACAGCGGCCGTGTCACCGACTTGCTGGGCAATCTGCTTCGTCATCGCGATGGCAGGCGACTGACCACGAATCAAACCTACCCCCTGGAATTCTCGGTCGGCAAGCGCTGGAATTCCGGTTGGTTCGTGACGAACGCCGCGGGCGTGCGATTTCGCAACGAGTCTGAATTCAGGATCGCGGCCAGGGAAAAGCTCACGGTCCCGGCGGGAACCTTTGATGCTTTTCGCCTCGAGCAGCGCGGTATCGTCACGGGCGGGCCGATGGGTCCGTTCGAAGTCATCGCCACCTATTGGCTCGATCCGGCGCGACTGCGCAGTTACGCAGCCTATACGGACATTCGCAAGTGGGACCGGTGGCAGAACTCGACCGGGGTAGCGGAGCGCTACGAATTGGTGTCGTTCAAGCAGTCCTGAGGCGCTTTTTCTACGAGCGGAGGCGTCCTGAGGAAACGACGCTCTACCAGGTGATGCAGGAACTGTTTGCTACATCACCCACCCTGCGATTGCCAACGAACGGTAGTTCGGAGAAATCGACCGTCAGCACGTGGTCGCGCCGTGATCTCGTCGCTCCTTACTGCGTTCTCCTTTCGTAGCGCGCAGCCTTCCTTGTGTTGGGGAATGAAATCAGCTGAGCGCCTACAACAGCCCGAGCCGACTCCTGACATAGCGTTGTGTCAAGGCTCAATATAATTGTTCCCGCGTATTAATCGGAATATTCGAGGGGCAAGAAAATGAATAAGAACCTGCTTTTACTGATCGTTGTTTCAGTGTTCACGTCGGCATCATCCATCCCAGTCCAGGCGCAGTCGAGCAACTCCGATAGTATTGTTATTTACGTGGTCCCTGACACCGAAGAGGGCTGGAGCGCAAAAAAGACGTTTCTCGGAAAAGCGGTTTACAACGAAAGTAAGCAGAAGGTCGGAACTATCACGGACCTGCTGGTAGCGCCTGATACGAGCGTCGCATTTGTCGTTATAGGAGCAGGCGGCTTTGTCGGTCTGGGCAGGCATAACGTTGCGGTGCGGACCGGCGACTTGCGAGTGGACAACGGGAAATTTGTGCTGCCCGGCGCGACTAAGGAAAGCTTGAAGGCTGCCCCGAAGCTCGAGTATCCGAAAAGAGGCCGAAGCTAGCTCAGTCGGCGATCGATAACCCGCCCTTCGAGCGACGTCGGCACACCCCCAAGGAAGGGTTGATCAACAACGGTCGCGCGAATGTCTTTGGGGATTGAGACCCGCGCAATCAGCGCGGCAATCGGTTGTGAAAGCGGTGACGTCCTCAAATATTGAATCTATCTCGTCAATGACGAGATTACGCCGCTGGGTAGTCCGGGTGCCGCCAAGCATACTCTGGCTGGCATTCTAAATCCCTTGTGTCCCCTGTGCCTGAACAGAGTGGCTGAAAGCAAACATGGTCACCGCCACTATCATCTCGTGCCGCAATAATCAGTCGATACACGTCTTTGCGGATCGTCACAGTCGAAGTTTTGTCCCAGTCGATCTAACGAGCCCATGGGCCGGCCCCTGGTCGTGAAACTTTGAAGGGATTATCCTATCGAACGACAGCCTTCTTGACCGATTCCGGAGGGGTAAATGAAAAGCGAAAAAACGTTGCTCGTCAAAGCTGCGTCGCACAATCAGGCAGGAGTGTGGACAGGAACGTTGCTGGCGGCATCGGCGCTTATGCTCGCTGCCCAGCTTTCCGGGGCTGCTAACAATTACAGTTCGAGCAGGCCTAGTTACACGCCACCGCCGCCTCCCCCGAGGACGTATACGCCACCACCGCCTCCGCCAAGGTCGTATACGCCGCCGCCAAGGCCCCCGACCAATTCATCGTCGAATAGCAGTTCAACGAGATCGACGCAGTCAGCTAAACCCGCGACCAACGCCGCCCGCGCGCCCACGAACAGCAATAAGCAGGCGGGACAGGCTGCCAACAGCAATCTCAATCAGCAACAGAAGAAGCAGGCGCAGCAAAAACAGGCTGAACAAAAAAAGCTCCAGCAGAAACAACAGTTGGCACAGCAACAGCAGCAACAAAAACAGCTCGAGCAGAAACGACAGTTCGCGCAGCAACAGCAGCAACAGAAACAGCAACAGGAAAAGCAGTTTCAGCAGAGACAACAGCTAGCGCAGCAACAGCAACAACAGAAGCAGGCCCAGCAGCAACGAATGTTGGAGGAAAAACAACAGCAGCAGAAGATCTTCCTGCAGAAGGAAGCTGAATCGCAGTCGCGGAGATAGGCTGCGGCCGCTTTAGAGGGCGGATGCGCCGAGGCGATTTTCTATCGTGAATCCGCGCTTGCCGATGGTTGCCAGGTCTTCGGATCCACTGGATGCCGGTCGTATTCGCCGACGCCTTGGACGAGCAGCATACGGCACGGTACATCGCCGTGAGCAGTGATCTGGTGCGGACGGTTGGTCGCAATCGCGCAACTTTGGCCAACGGAGAGCAGGACGCGCTCGGGCGGCCCGAGCAGCTCGATCTGGACCGTGCCTTCCAGGCAATAAGTCGTGTCGGTAATTACGGTGTGATAGTGCCAGGGAATGACCTGGCCCGGCGCCAGCGTGCGTTCCTGCACGCCCACGTTGGACCCCTTCGCGATCCAGTTGATCTTGCCGGCACGCACATAAGGTTCTGTCATTGCATTCTCCGCGACGTTGCGGCTATTTTAAACCGATAGCTCGAGCTCACTTGCCGCGCGGCCGCCATTTTCCCGATTCGACGAGCGCAAACAAATCTTCGACCAGCCGGTGCATCGCGTCCGGCTCTTCCAGATTCACCAGGTGGCCGGTGGCGGGGACAACCGAAAGCTGCACTGCCGGGCTGACATTCTTCATGAATAGCCCCGAGTCGATCGCGCCCGGGTCTTCGTCGCCCACGATTACCAGCGAAGGCACCTTCATCGCCCGCAATGCGCGCTCCATGCTGAAGAGCGAAACCCGGCGCCCCTGCACGCGGCGGGTGATGTCGGCGCAGCCCTGCGCCGAGTGCTGCATGAAGCGCCGGCAGAAGTCTTCGAATGCGCGCGGATTCTTGCTTTTCAACCGGATCGCGATTTTCGGCTTTGCGCAGTCCCTTCAGCACGACGGCGAGTCCGCCTTCCTCGTACAGTCGCGCCCGCTCCTCGGTCTTCCGCTTGAAGGCGGCCTTGTTGCGCGGATCGCCGCCGCTGCCGATGCCGATCATGGTCAGCGACAACGCCATGCGGGGATAACGCAGGCCGAAATCCAGCGTCGTGCGCGAGCCCATCGAACAACCGATGATGTGCGCTTTCTTCAACCCCAGGTGACGCATCACGACGGCAACGTCGTCAACTGCATGCTCGTGGGAATAACGCGATGGCGACGCTGGCACTTCGGAAGGCGGATAACCGCGGGCGTTGAATGCGATGCAGCGATAGCGGCGGCTGAAATGCTGGATCTGCTTTTCCCAACTCCACAGATCGCCGGAAAATTCGTGGCAGAACACGATCGGCGTTCCGGTGCCGGCTTCTTCGTAATACAGCCGTGCGCCGTCAGACTGGATATATGGCATTTCTGGGTCCCTGTTCAAGCCGGCAATAAAGGGAACAGACCGCTCTACTCAACGTTGCTTTGCGCAACTCAGAGCCGTGGTCTATTCCCGGTTGACCTATTTCGCGCCAGCGGGGAAAGCCGGCAATTTGCCGATGTCGCGCGCGTCGTGCTGAATGATGACCGTGGCCTTGAAAGTTTGCGCGAGCTTCTTGAAGCGGTCGATCGAAGCCAGCGTATCCGCGCGGCTGACGTTGAACCATGGCACGCCGTTGCTGTTGTAGTTCTCGTGGAAATGCACGAGATCGCCGGTGATCAGGAAGTTGCCTTTCTCTCTCAGCTTGACCAGCAGGCTGTGGTGGCCCGGCGTGTGTCCGGGGGTATTCAAGATCACGACGCTCCCGTCCCCGAAGACGTCCTTGTCCGCCGGCAGAGGCTCGACCTTGCCGCCGCCGCTGATCCACTGCGCAAACGGCGGCGCGTTGACGCCGGCCGCCGGCTTGGGCGCGGTGATCGCATTCCAGTCGCCCTGGCCGATCAGCAGCGTCGCTTGCGGAAACGAGGCGACCTGGCCCGTATGGTCGCCGTGATAGTGGCTGATGCCGACGTACTGGATCTGCTCGGGTTTCACGCCTAGCTTCGCCAACTGATCCACCACGCTTATCTTCGGCGCCACGTTGGGGGCGGTCATCGAATGGCCGGTGTCCCACAGCATGTAGTTGTTGCCGTGCTTGATGAGATAGCAACTGAACACGAACTGGACCTTGAGATCGTCAAAGGCGTAAGTGTCGGAGAAGCGCAGGTTGACCTCGGTGGGCGCCTGCGGCGTGCCGCAGTCGGCGAGACGTGTGAGCGTTACGTCGGGCGCGACTTGCGCAGAAACGGGTGCTGTAACCAAAGCGTTAGCGCAAATGCCGAGTGCCAATAATTTCAGAGTGCGTTGCATTTTTGTTCTCCCTCGAAACGAAAAGTAAGTCGGTCCGCCTCCATCACGATCGATATGCCAGTGGCAGACGGGAAGGGCGGCCCGCCAATTTACACTGGCAATCGGAGGGTCGCAACAGAGAGTCCGTTACTCGATTACCTTGTCGGCGCGCAGCATAATCGAGTCGGGAATTTTAATGCCGAGCGCCTTGACGGTCTTCAAGATTGATCGACGAGTTCGAACTTGGTCGGCTGCTCGACCGGCAGGTCGCCAGGCTTGGCGCCCTTCAGGATTTTGTCGACATAGGTGGCGGCGTGCTGAAACATTGCCAGACGGTTCGGTCCGTAGGCCATAAGGCCGCCGGCGTCGGTGTAATTCACTTAATCCGATACATCGCCGGCAGCCGGCTGCCGTGCCGCGAGGTCGACGATTCGTGCCCGGTGATCGAGAAGCGCAGCGTCTACGAGAACGACGAGTCCGCCCGCCCGCTCGTCGCTCATTACCGAAAAGGCGCGATCGATGTCGCCGGGATTGCTCGCCTTCAGCGCTTGAATCTGCAACCCCAAGGCCCGACCCGCGTCTTGCCCGTAATTGCACCTGCGGTGCATTGCCGGGGTTGGCCGGGTTACTGAGCAGCGCGACCCGGGAAAGCTTGGGGACGACTTCCTTGAGCATCTCTAACTGCTTTGCTACCAAGTCAGGCGACATCATGGACTGCCCGGTGATATTTCCGCCCGGCCGTGCAAGATTCCTGATGAGTCCGCTCGCGACCGGATCAATGATCCCCGCCATGACGATGGGAATAGTGCTGGTCGCGCGCTGTGCTGCCTGGGCCGCCGGCGTACCATAGGTCACAATGACGTCCACCTTGAGACTGATCAGTTCGGCAGCGAGGCGGGGACGCGCTGTCCCAACGATATACGTGCTACCGTACCGGTCAAAGCTGATGCATATCAGCTAAGCGCCATTGCAGTTTATTTAGCCGTCATTGGATCAAATTCCATTTGGGGAGGACTGAGATGAGCAAAACTGTCGCTATCGGATTGTCGCTTGCGGTGGGCTGTGGCCGTTGGCCATTGCGGGAGGTGGCCGGCTATTGACTCCGCCGGCGGAAGCTCAGACTCAGGCCGCGGCGACCCCCTCGTTCAGCGCCGTGCCCGGCGCCATCGGGGCACAGGACATTTCAGGCCCGTACGAGGTGCAAGCGGGCTGGCCGAAAGATCTCGCCACGCTGCCGGGGCACGAGAAATGGACGTATGGAGCGGCGCGCGGCATCTTCGCCGAGAGCCCGAACCGCGTGTTTCTGCTCGGCGGCGCCGAGTTGCCGGCCATAAAGCGTCCGCGCGGCGAAAATGCATCCAGAGATTGGTCCGAGCGTGCAATTCCCGGTTAACGGCCTGCCGTGGCGCAACGCCAACACCGCTTCCCCGCCGGGCGCCGGAGGGTCGCGCCAGGATCCGGAGAAGGGCATTGGAGATGTGGCGGGGCTCGTCGCCGCCTTACCGCGAGATGGACGTCGATGCGCGCAGGCACCACTCCATCGTCGTCGTCGACGGGCAGGGCAACATCACCGAAGACTGGACGCAGTGGGACAGTTTGTTCAAGCGCCCGCACGCCATCTATATCAGCCCGTACGATGCGCAGAAGCATGTCTGGGTGGTCGACGACCACACGCATGCGATCTACAAATTCACCAACGACGGCAAAAAGCACGTGCAGACGATCGGCACGCCCAACGTGCCGGGCGCCGACGGCACGCATTTCAACCGGCCGACGTACATGGCGTGGCTGCCCGACGGGAGCTTCTACGTGGCCGATGGCTATAACGGTACGCGCGTCGCGAAGTTCGATGCGAGCGGCAAGTTTCTGCTCGCTTTCGGCATGTCGGGAGACCCGGGCAAGGAAACGCGGCCCGGGTATATGAACAACGTGCACGGCGTGGCCGTCGACGTGCAGACGCGGCGCGTGTTCGTCAACGATCGCGACAACAACCGCGTCCAGATCTTCGACGAGAACGGCAAGTACCTCTCCGAGTGGAGAATCAACGTGCGTCCCTCGAGCCTGCACTTCGTCCAGATCGGCGAAGATCGGATGGTGGTGACCTTCGATCGCCTGACCCACAAGATGCTGAAGTACGACCTCGACGGACGCCTCATCTACGCGTGGGGAACCGTTGGCGATTTCCCGGGCACGCTGTGGGGCGTGCACGGCATAAGCACCGACCAGGAGGGGAACCTCTACGTCGCCGAGGTGGACGCCGGGCGCTTCCAGAAATTCCGGCCGCGCGCGGGCGCCCATCCTGCGACATTGATCGGCAAGCCCGTGTACTCAGCCTGGCGGTAAAAGGGCGGTCAGCCGGGGTTCTGCAAACCGGCTAGTCACGCAAGCTTCTCGATCACCTTGTCGGCGCGCAAGGGCAGCTTCCTGCGTGACAGGTAAACGGTCGGAAAAAACGCTCGAAAATCAGTGTCCAGCTTACAGTAGGTCTCTGAAGATTAGTTCTTTTGGGCCCTAGTGCTACACGACGTATTAATGCATCATCGCTGCTGTAATGAGCCTTGGTCCTGCGGTGCGAAATTTACTGTGGCCATATAACCCTGCTAGTGAAAGGAAAGACCATGCAACTCAAGAAATATTTAGCGGCGCCGTTTGCCGCGTTGTTGTTAACGGGAGCGTCGTTAGCCAATGCGGCTGCTCCGATAGACGTGACATGGAACCCTTCAGCAGTGCCGGGCCTCACTACCGCGGCTCCATTCACGTTCGACAACGTGTTAATCAACACCTATGCGGCGATTGACATTACGGGCGGCGGCACCGCCTTCTCGGAGCAGGGGTTCGCGGGACTGACCGTGTTCTCGAACAACGGATTGCCCACGTCGATTCCGACGGCGTCATTTCCAGGGGGCACGGCTTACAGCCTGTACATTTCTTTCACAGCTACCGGGACTCAGACCCCGGGCATTCCTTCCACCGGCAGCTTCAGCAGCTTGAACTATTCATTGCTGGGTGCTCCCGGCATCACGACGTTCGCGGATAGCAATCTAGATGGGATATTTGAGGTGACGGGTGCCCCGGCGATCACGTTGGCCACTGGCAGCCTGGCTGCCCCTGGAAGTACATCGCTCACCGGTACGCCGGGTAATCTCCTGCCGGCTGCGAGCGTACTTGCGACCTTCGTACCGAATGCTGCGTTCGCAGGCTTCTTTGTCAATCCTAACGCTTCGCAAATCCTGGACTTGAGCGCCGCCTTCACCAATACCGGCAGCGTGATCACCCAGTTTCCGCTGGGCGGGACTAACTTCCGCCTTTCGCTCAATGGCGGCGGCGGCAACGCGACGTTTGCAGTACCGCGGTTCCGGAGCCGGACACCTATGGCATGTTGCTGGCGGGTCTGGGCCTGTTCGCATTCATCGCACGGCGCAGGGGACAGAAAGTCGCTTAATCCGTTTTCAGTAGCCACACACACAAACCCCGCTTCGGCGGGGTTTGTTTTTGATGCCTCGCGAATGACCGCTTCCGACCCGAAGCGGAGATTCAGGCTTATTCGATCACCTTATCGGCGCTGATCAGGAGCGACTGCGGGATGGTGAGGCCCAGTGCGCTCGCCGTCTTGCGGTTGATAATCAACTCGAACTTCGTGGGCTGCTCGACGGGGAGATCTGCCGGTTTGGCGCCTTTGAATACTAAGCCTGAGGCACGCCGGGGCGGGGCGGGAATCTGCTACAGGCGGAAATCGCGAAATGGCGAGTGTTGCAGGGGGCGGAGCCACCCGCCAGTGGGCTAGGCGTTCACCGCTGCTGGTTGCGGGCTCGGCTCGAACTCGGACCAATCGCCGCTGGCGATCCGGCCCTTGCGTCGTTCATTTTCGCGTTCCAGCAGCTCGATTTCCAGTTCCAGCTTCTTCAGCTCGAGATCGATCCGCTTCTCCATCTCGGGTTCGCAGGAGCTGCAGTGGGCCAATTCGGCCTCGAACAAAAGGCCATCCGTAGGAATGGCGATCTCGGTGCTTCGTTGCGATACCTGGCCGACGACGACCGCGCCAAGCTGCTTCACGATCGCATTCTTCAGCGCATCCGGTACGGACTTGATGTCGATCCAATTCCCGCCGCTCTGGACTTCGATCCCGACCAGCCTGGTCGTGAGGCAATAGACCTCGAAAACGCGGCGGATGAAATACGTCACCGCGCGACAGTGGTTCGCGTTCCGCAGCGTGCGGGACGTCGAGTTGATGTTAACGTTCTCTTCGAAGGTATTCACCACGATGGACCGCTCGGTCTCGACGGCCTGCGAGCTGATTTCGGCCACGTGACGGAACGACTCGAAGACCGAGTCCACGTTCAGGTGGTTGCTGACCGAAACCGAGGCGGACGAGGCCGCTTCGCCGCCGAAGCTCACGATACCCAGATCGATTCCGCCGCCCGAAGAACCAGCGACGGAAGCAGTGCTGGAAAATGCGGTTCCGAAATCGGTTTTCACGCTGGCCAGAGACTCGGTCACCCGGCTCACGTAAGAGAAGAACGTTGGAACGTTGGCTGAAGCGGGCCGACGTGCTCGTGGCGTGGCTATACCGATCGAATTGGTAGATCTTGACTTCCTCCTGCGGGAGCAACGTGAGGCTGTGGACGATGGGTCCCTGCTTGCGGCCCATAGGACAGAGCGCATGCTCGAAGCGCGCCCGGATTTTTATTCCGCCTCGTGCGACAGCGGCCGCCTGCTCGAGGCGAAGATCGTATTCGCGGAATTCAAAGACCTTGAAGCAATGCTTCCACGAGAGCCACGGAGTCGGGGGCGGCCCGTCGCAACCCTCGTGAAGAGGACCCGGATCGCAGTCGGGACGCGGAACCAGTACCGCCTCGTTGAATTCATTTTTAGTTGCCATTCGTTCCTCCCATTGGATGGTCGGATGCCCGGACTCGGGCGTTGAGATTTGTCGGAGCGCCTGCTACTCACGCGGCGTGAAGAAATTTTTCTCCGCTGGAGAAATGTTGTCAAGTAGACAGAGCCGATAATTTGATCGAACTGTTCGTCACAGTATCACGCTTGCGCGATTGCGAATAGATTACGCCCGCGTAAAACTTGCGAGACGTTTGTCATAGGACCAGGAAGTTAACGCGGCAATTTCTGAAGTGCGATAATTTTTCTGACAGCAAACCTGACATTTTGTGAGGTTTGAAATTTTCCGAGAGCAAACCTCACATTTTTGTGAGGTTTAGAAATTTTCACGGTTCGATGTAGATGCGGGATTGAGCGGACGAAGAAAACCCGATCCAGCCCAAAGGCTGAATCGGGAAGAGTGCGGCATTGCGCCGCAGGGAGGAGTATCGATCAGTTCTGCAGCGAATGAACGGGCGCCGCCCCGCGCTGCGTGAACCAGGATATTCGGTGCAGCATGGCGAATGTCCGCGGCATTCGCGGAAAGTATTTGGATGGCGACTCCCAGTTGTCCGGGCTCCAGAAGCGTTTGGCGCTCCTGAAAGAGCGTCGTGCCGTAAGCCATCGACGCTTTCTCATACCCCTGCGACAGTGGCTGACTGGCGGTCGTAGTGGTTGCATCGGTCGTATCGGTTTGAACACCGACGACGGCTAGCGCGGCGACGACCAACAGTCCTGCTACGCACTTGAATACGACGGCAGCACCGATGAACGACTCCCGCTTGAACGCTTCCGTCAACCTTTCTCTTTCATGTTGGCTAACCATGGCTTGCCTCCGTGTGCGGCGAAACGCTTCTGATGAGAACCTGGTTTTTGGCCCAAGCGATATCAGAACGTCTCAATTTGCTTTTCGGGTTGCGTCGCCTGATTCACGTACTGCGCGGGAAAATATTCGACGGCGGCGGGCGCATTGTTGGCCTGCGGCGCGGAATCGAGCGCGGCGCTGCTGCCCGGGTGGATCAACTGCAGTGAGCCGAGCGTCGCGACGACAACCAGCACGATGAGCCCGGCGATATGGTGGCCTGGCCCGAATTCTTTGCCTGTGCGTTTGGTGGTTTTGAGAAACAGCTCGTGAGTAGTCATGATGTCATCCCCTCTTCAAAAATGATTTCGGAGTTTGCCGACCGTTTCCGGTCAACGTGATGACAGAGTAGGACGTGCGGCCCGCGCTATGTAGTAAGTATTAGTGGGTGGCGGAGTGACTTATTACCCGGCGACTTATACCCGGTGCACGGGTAGGGCACAGATCAACCGGAAGCCATCTCAAAAACCGTTCGCCCTGATGTATAGAAGGGCGAATAGGTTTGCGGGAGTGCGGCCATCCATGCTTCGATTACCTCAGCACGAACGGCCTTGACGGGTTTTTGAGGTGGCTTCTATTTATCGCAGTCGGAGCCAGGCGGGCCGGCTACCAATGGGCGGGCGGTTGCTTGTTCATCACGATCGTTCGATCGTGCACTTCGATGTAGCCGCCGATGACCAGGTCTTTCATGATGCGGCCTATCATCTCGCGCGACGATCCGACGCGGTCGGCGATTTCCTGATGCGTGAGCTTCTCCGGCACCCGCAATTTCCCCGAATCTTCCACTGCGAGGTTCAAAAGCAGTTTCGCCACGCGGCCGTAAACGTCCATCAGCGCGAGCGACTTGATGTTGTTGGTCGCCTTGCGCGTGCGTTTGATGAGCCGTGAAATCAGGAAAATCCCGACATCGGGATGCTTGACGATGTGCTGGTGAAGTTCGGCGCGGCTAACCACAGAAAAGGTCGAGGGCTCCATGGTCATCACCGACGCTGACCGCGTGCCGCCGTCGAGCATCATCTCGCCGACGTATTCGCCGGGGCCGAAGATGTCGATGACGACCTCCCGCCCGTTGTCGTCGCTTGCGTAAACCTTCACTTTGCCGGCCACAATTATATAAAGGGAATCTCCGGCGTCCCCTTCCTGGATGATTGCGACATTCTTTTGGAACTTGCGCAACTGCCCGAGCGACGCAATCTCACGCAGAACGTCGTCAGTCAGCAATTCGAGTTCGTGGGGATTCGAGGCAAGCGACATACCACACCCAACATCGGAAAGTTTTCAGTCTAAGCAAAATTTCCGGCAAAGACAATTACGACTGAATGCCTACACCCATTAATCTAATGTGACGCTTGAACAGTGTAGGACGCTCGATTACGAATGCAGCCGCGACTCCCTAATCAAAAATGGTTTGCGCTCGGCAACCGCTTGCAATGAAGCAAGAATTGCAAATTTATTACACGGAAACGCTTTGCAGAGATGCGGGAAGTATTTGCAAGCCAGGCTAGATGCCGCAGCAAAAAAATCCAATGATCGACCAGGGACGACATTAAATCAGGAGAAGGCATCCCAAAATCCATTTGCGCTGCGGATAGAAGCCCGTCCTGATGCCCGGAAGGAGGTGAAGAGGGCGGGCCCGGAACAAAGGCGGCCATACGTGCTTCGATGCCGAAGCACGGATTAAAGCCGCTGGCTCCGGCGTGACGGTCATCGCACAGACGCCGCCACTGCGAATTTTCACGGCGCATCAACGTAACAGCTCCTTGTCGGGCCCCCGTCAATTTGATCCGACTCATGACAGCATTTATGGGGTTTCTGACCCGGTTCGGGCGTGGTGTAATTTTTACAAAAAACCCCCGTCGTTTTCTTCAATTGTCATGCTTAAAAATTATCCTGTTTTGGGTTATATTTTCTATTCGGGAAATTTTATGACAATGGAAATGGCCCGGGGCAATGCCAACTTGGAAAGGAGCTCCCATGAAGAAAGGTTTATTTGCGGCTTTTCTAATCGCACTTTGCACAAACGCTGAAGCGTCGCTGATCTTCGGAAATTCGGTCACCGCACCGTACCAAAACGGGTCAAACTTCGGAACAAAGGCCGTTGGGTTTCTCACGGGAGCGAGCGCACTTTTGCTCGACGACATCCAGGTCGCGCTGGGGGGACACGACAGTTCGGGCGGCACCCTGACGTTCACGCTGAATGCGGATGCCAGTGGGGTGCCGGGAAGCTTCATAGCAACGATTGGTACGTCGCCGACCATCGCCGGCTTCGGACCTACGGCGGCTTATACGCTTACACCGGCCGCACCCTTGTTGCTGGCTGCGAACACCACTTACTGGATTGAGGTAGCGTTCCCGGCAGGAGCTCCCCCGGCCTGGGACCGGACCAATCCACAGATTGCGCCGAGTTCGGGGTTGGCGACATTCATCGGGTACGCAATTGACTCAGGTGGCGGTTTTGCGCCGTCCACCACATTCAACGCCATCATCGTCGAAGGACGAGCCATTGCCGCCGCTGTTCCCGAGCCCGAGACCTATGCGATGATGCTTGCCGGTCTTGGCCTGCTTGGATTCATGGCGCGCCGCCAGAAGCTGGCCGCGTAGTCAATCTCCGCAGCACCTGGTTTTTGCCCCTCGCAAGGGCCGGCCGGCTGCGCGCGAAGTGGTGGACGATGCGGGCATAAACCCGGATTAACCCCAGCCTTTGTGTTCAGCAGCCGCAACCTCACGCGGCCATCATTTAGCCGTCAGCGGCGAAACCGGCACGTTTCCATTGCCGGATTTCGCGAGTGCCTGTGCGACGAAGCCCGACGCTTTTGCGTCCTCGATGAATTCACGCAGATATTCGATGCCGGCGTCACGGCCTTTCCGCACCGCCAGGGTCTGCTCGACGACGAGGAACCGGCCTTCGAGTATGCGCGAGCCCGGCAGCTTGTCCCTGACTTCGATGAGCTGATGCCTCAAACCCGCAAGCACTTCCACTTGTCCGCTGCGCAGTAACTCGAACGCCGTCGGGTTACCGGGACCAGTCACGAGTTTGGCTCGCTTCAGAGTGCGGGCAAGATAAGGCTCGAAAGCGCTCTTGGCCGCCACGCCGACGCGCAAGCCTTCCCTGTCTACGTCGGCCGCCGTCAGCACCGGCGAGCCCGGCGGCACCATGTACGTGGCCTCGATCTGCAGATAGCCCGCGGTAAAGTCCATGGCGCTCTCGCGGCCCGTTCCGGTTCCGCCCGCCAGCGCGCCAACATCGATCTCGCCCGCAATCAATGCATCGGCCATCTTGCCGGAAAAATCGAACCCGACCAGTTCCAGGGGCACATTGATGCGCTGGGCAATTTCGCGCATCAGGTCAACCGATACACCGCGCAGTTCTCCGCTGACCGGGTCTTTGGTCGCGATAATGGAATTTGCATAATTGATCCCGGCGCGCAGTTTGCCGGTCGGCGCGAGATCGGAGCGCACGGCGGGCGCGATCGCAGGCGTGCCCGCGCACGACGCGAGCAAGAGGCAGACTAGAGCTAGCGCGAATCTGGACACGATAGACGATCCGGTACGGGGCGGGCTGTTTTCCGGTCTTGGAACGCTTACTTTTTGTCGTAGTAGCGCAGCACACCGCGCCAGAACGCGTCGCGTTCACGGCCAAGCGATGTGTTTCCGGCTTCAGCGGTGGCATTCGCCGCCGTTTGGACAATCACTAGTTTTAATTCCGGATCGATGAATATAGATTGGCCATACACACCGAGCATCATAAATCGTCTTTTTTGGCCGGGATACGTCCAGAATTGATAGCCGTATCCCAGATAAGGAGTTGCTTTCCCCGGCCGGAACTGCTCGGGTTGGCGTTTCCAATCGGTGGCGTCGAGGAGGAACTCACGTGGAATGATCTGATTGGGCGCCGGCAAATCGGGACGCATTCCGTCGTTCGCAAGAACCACTCCCAGTCGTGCGTAGTCCCGCAGTGTGGCATTGAAGTTGCCCAGACCAATTTCCAATCCAGTCTTGTCAGTGTTCCAGATCGCAGTTTCTTCTGCGCCTATCCTTCGCCAAAGGCGCGCCGTCAGGTATTCGCTCAGGCTCACACCGGTCGCGCCGCGCGCCACCGCCGCCAGACTGGCGCTATGCGGACTCGCGTAGTAGAAGTGTGCCCCTTGCTCGGTGTCGCGGGCCGTTACGCTGCGAGCGGCGGCTTCCACGCCGTCGCGCGCAATCGCATCCGAGAAACGCTGGGTATCGCCGCTTCCATCGTAACTTTGCTTGTAGCGCGCGCCGGACGCCATGCGCAGCAGATTACGAATGGTTGTCTCACCCAGGATCGACCCGCGAAGCCTGGGCGCGTACTGCTCCGCCCGATCGTCGAGTGATGTGATTTTGCCTTCCTCCAGAGCATAGCCAATCGCGAGCGCTGTGATCGATTTCGCCATCGACTGCGAGGTGAACCGATCGCTTGGCTTGCGATCGTATTGATAGCGCTCGACTTGCACCTCACCGTCCTTGAGGATGAGGAGTCCCATGATCCGCTGGCGAGCCAGCATATCATCGCAGATCTGCAGGTTTTGCACCGCGCAGAATCTTGTCGATAAATGCAGCAAAGCGCTTATTCAGCTCCGCCTGGGTATCGGAATAGCAAACCAACGCGCCGGCCCTCAGCACGCTTTTATACTCGACCATGGTCGGTAGCTTGTGGGTCAGCGCATTTCGCATGATTTCAGTTCGGTTGTCGTAAAACAGACCATCACCTGGAACAATCAGCCCCTGTCCGCGCTGACGAACCACTTCAGCGACCGCGCTTCCAAGCTCGCTCGCCGTGTCGACTGGAATAAATATTCGGTTCTATTCCGAGCGACCGGCATCCCTTCTCCAGTTCTTTTCGGACCGCCCGATAATACGGGTTGTCTGATTTTTCGAGCCAAGCGACGCGTCGCACCGTCGGCACTACCTCGAGGAGCATCTCAAGTCGCTTCTGGTCAAGCTCCGGACCGACGATGGAATAGCCGGTAATATTGCCGCCCGGCCGCGCCATACTGGCAACCAGGCCAGTGTTTCCATGCGCGAGCCAACTTACCGCGTCGCTTTGCCCTTGATCATCGTGCGGTACAACAGCCGCTTTTCCGATTCTTCATAATCCGCGGTGGCGGCGTGCAACGTGGCGCGGTTGTCCCAGATGACGAAATCACCCGTGCGCCACTGATGGTGATATTGCAGGTCCATATTCTGCGTGCTGTGCTCGTAGAGCTTCCGCAGCAACGCTTCGCTCGCGGCAGAGTCCATGCCATCGATGTAGTCGGTCATCGTTTCGTGCACGTAGAGCGCTTTGGCGCCGGTTTCGTCATGCGTGCGGACGACGGGGTGGGCGACCGGCGGCGTCGTCTTCATCTGCTCGTCGGTGAGTGACGGCACTTTGCGTCCCGCGCGTTTCTTGCCGTAATAGTGAATGGCCGTCAGCTTGTCGATCTCGGCTTTCGTTTTGGCGTCCAGCTTTTCGTAAGCCAGGCGCATGTTGACGTAACGCGTGGCGCCGCCCTTGCCGGGAACCTGCACGGCGTACAAGACAGTCGCCTTCGGCGGTTCCGCAATGAAGCTTTCGTCGGTATGGAACATGGTCCCGCGGATGATCCGCTTGCCGTCCTTCACATCGCGGTCTTCGCTCGACACGACGCCGGCTTCGGGATGATCGTCCAGCCGGAACGATTCCATGTGCTGGATCTTGGGCTCGCCGAAATTGCGCGACGCGTCCAGGAAAGCGCCGATGTCGGCGAACTTCTGGTCGCGCACGCACAGCAGCAGGTTATCGATAAACGCCTTGTTGAGCTGATCGCGCTCGGCGGCGGTGAGGTTGTTGAGATCGACGCCGGTGACCTCGGCGCCCATCACGTTGCTTATTTTCGTAATCTTCATCGCATTCTCCTGTGTCTTTTCCCTCTATCTCAGTCCATCTTCGCGCCGGAGTCGCGGATGACCTTCTGCCATTTGACGATGTCGTCTTTGATGAAAGCGGCAAACTGCTCGGGCGTCGTGCTGACCGGTTCAGCGCCGAGCACCGCCCATTGTTCCCTGACCGCGGGCAGGGCGATGATGCGAGTCACTTCGCCATGCAGCCGCTGCACGACAGCCTGCGGCGTATTCGCCGGCGCGAGCAGCCCGTACCAGAGCGAGACTTCGTAGCCTTTCAAACCCGCTTCCGCAATGGTGGGCAGCTCCGGCGCGGCCGGCGTTCGTTTGGCGCTGGTCGTGGCAAGCGCGCGCAGCTTGCCTGCTTTGGCTTGCGGCAGCGCGATCGGTGAGCCCGGAAACATCAGCGCCAGTTGGCCGCCGATCAAGTCGCTGACCGCGCCGGTGATGCCCTTGTACGGAACATGCACGAGCTTCACGCCGGCGATGGTGTTGAACATTTCGCCCGCGAGATGCGGCGGGCTGCCATTTCCGGGCGACCCGAAAAATAATTCGCGCGGCCGCGCCTTCGCCAGCGCGATGAGTTCTTTTACGGACCTCGCGGTCACGCTGGGATGCACGACCAGGATCAATGGCGACGTCGCGAACAGCGTGATCGGCGCGAAATCCTTCAGCGGCTCGAACGGAACGTTCTGATAGAAACTCGGATTGATCGTCAGGTTGTTCACCGTCATCAACAGCGTGTAGCCATCCGGTGCGGATTTGGCGACAGCGACGGTGCCGATATTGGTGTTCGCACCCGGACGGTTGTCGATCACCACGCCCTGGCCCCACGTCTCGGCGAGATTCTGGCTGATCGTTCGGGCAAGCACGTCGGTCGGCCCTCCCGCTGCCAGCGGCACGATCACGCGCACCGGTTTGGCCGGGTAGGATTGAGACAGCGCCGCTGCGCTCCAACCGAAGATGGCGCAGGCAAATAACGATGCGCCAAGTGCGCGCGCAATGCCGGCGGGGCACTGCGCCGGCTTGAGCTTACCGACGGACATGAATTTCGTTTGCATCTCGCCCTTTGCGATATTCATGATTCTACTAGAGGCCGCGCCAGGGAATGCATGCTGGAATTGAGCGAATAAACTTCCAGGCCTGACATTCGTATAATCGCGCATACTTGCGGCACCATAAGGGGGCAACATGACCTATCGTCGTAAACTAATCATCGCACTGTTGGCGAGCTCGCTTGGCGTGCCGTTGGCATCATTCGGTCAGCAGGCTGCGAAGGTGGCCCGTATCGGCTTCCTGGAAGCATCCAGTCCGTCCGCTATCGCGGCGCGCATTGAGGCATTTCGACAAGGATTGCGCGAACTTGGATACGTCGAAGGTAAAAACGTCGCAATCGAGTACCGCTACGCGGAGGGAAATTTTGATCGCCTGCCCGCGCTCGCAGCCGAACTGGTGCGGCTCAATGTCAACGTGATCGTTACGGGCGGCCCGACGGCAATCCCTGCGGCCAAGGCGGCGACCACGGTGATTCCCATAGTCATGGCGTTCGATACCGATCCGGTTGGCTCGGGATTCGCCGCCAGTCTCGCCAAGCCCGGTGGCAACATCACAGGATTGTCTACCCTGGCCCCGGAGCTGAGCGCAAAACAAATCGAGCTTTTGAAGGAAATCGTTCCAAAGCTCGCTCGTGTGGCCGTACTCGGTACTGCGAGCCGGCCGGGTAGCGCGCATGCATTGCGAGAAGTGGAAAACGCCGCGAAAGCGTTAAAAGTGCAGGTTCAATTTCAGGACGTCGTCGATCCCAAGGGCATTGATGCTGCATTCCTCGCCGCGAGGAAAGGCAGCGCTGACGCAGTCCTCGTGCTGGGCAGCCCGCTTTTTAATGCTAATCGAACGGAGCTTACGGAACTGGCGAGCAAGAGCCGCTACCCCGTGATCTACGACCGGGCGGAATTTGTGGAAGCCGGAGGCCTTATGACCTACAGCGTGAGCCTGGCCGATCTCGCCCGTCGCGCCGCGACTTACGTCGACAAGATCCTGAAGGGCGCGAAGCCGGGCGACCTGCCGATCGAGCAGCCGACCAAGTTCGACCTGGTCGTTAATATGAAAACCGCCAAAGCGCTCGGCATCAAAATTCCTAACTCAGTGCTCGCGCAGGCGACGAAGGTGATCGAGTAATACCTAGCCCTTCTTCGGCGTCCACCCGTACGCCTTGGCGCACGCGCCGCCCATCAGCATCGCGCGTTCACTGGCGCTCAGGCGGTCGGTCTCGAGGAATGGTTTTACGGCCTGCTCGTAGTTGACCACCGCGAAGGCGCGCGTCCAGTCGGTGCCCCACAGGCAGCGCTCGAAATCCCCACGCGTCGAATATTTTCGCGAGCGGGTCCCAGATGTCCGGGATAGGGATACGGTTTTTTCGACAGCGTGCAGGCGCCGCTGATTTTGATCACCGCGTTCTTGCGTTTCGCGAGGTCGATTACTTTCGGCAGATCGGCCCACGGCTCGGCGGCGAGCTGCTCGGGCGTGCGCGGCTGCATGATGCCGATATGATCGATGATGAAGCGCGTGTCCGGATGACGGTCAACCAGCGCGGTCCCCACGTCGATGTTGCCCCAGCACAGCATGTTCACCGGAAAATCGTACTTAACGGCCGCGCGCAGGATCCGGTCGAGGCCCGGGTCGTCCGCCTGACGCTTGCCTTCCTTCGGCAGCATGATGCGGATGCCGACCGTGCCCGGCGATTTCTTCCACTCGGCGACGACATCGGCCACTGCGGCATTGTCCGGATCGACCGGCTTCACGAGCGCGAACCGGCCGGGGTGTGCCTTTTGCACTTCGACCGCGTAGCTCGCGTCGTAGCGATACATCGCAAAGGGCGAGATAAAGATAGCGCCGTCGACGCCGACCTTGTCCATCGCCGCGACCATCTCGTCGCCGGTGACGTGAGGCGGCCAGTTCGGCACCGTGTGCCAGGGCCGTTTCGGCGTGTTCGCTTCGTATGCGTGGATTTGGCAATCGATGATAGGCATTGCGGGAGCTCCTCTGTGTAAGAGGGGTCATTGTAATGCAAGAGATGCGCTTGCCGCGTCGGGCAAGGGCGGGTCGTGCGCGCTTGCCACGGCAAGCTCAATTCCTGCCAGGCTGGCGCCCCGAGTCTCGCCGACGGGGTAAATAAGTCACCATAAACTTGTGCGCTGATTGTGTATCCCGACGGCATAAGCGCATACAATTGAAATTGTGATTGGCAGCAGGGCGGGGGAGAATCACATGAATGCACCGCGTAAATTGCTCCTGGTTATTTGTGTGGCGGCAGCGATGCAACCGGCCGCTGCCGAATATCCGGATCGGCCCATCCGATTCCTTGTCTCGTCCGGCGCCGGCGGCTCCCCCGACATCACTGCGCGCATTTTTGCGGCCGAGTTGACCAAACAGTTAGGGCAGCAGGTGGTGGTCGATAATCGTCCGGGCGCCGGTTCCGTGATGGGAACGACTTTGATGGCGAAGGCCCCACCCGACGGCTACACCATAGGTTACGGGACCATCGCGCCCATTGCCATTCAGCGCAGCTTGCAGCCCAGCTTGCCGTACGACCCGGACAAGGAACTGCAAGCCGTAGTACAGATTACTTCGACACCGAACTTGCTGGCCGCTTCGAAGTCGCTATCGGTCAGCTCGGTGACCGCGTTGATCGGCTACGCGCGAAACAATCCCGGCACGCTCCTGTACGCGTCCACCGGCACCGGGACCAGCCAGCACTTGACCGGCGAGTTATTCAAACTCATGACCGGTGTTCAGATGACGCACGTACCATTCAAGGCGGCGACGATGGCGTTGACGGACGTGATCGGCGGTCGCGTGCAACTCATGTTTGAAAACATTAGCTCCGTTGGACAGCACGTAAAGTCGGGAAAAGCTTCAGGGATTCGCGGTGACGAGCAGCAAGCGCGTCGCGGCGTTCCCGGACCTGCCGACGATGGACGAAGCCGGGGTGCCGGGGTTTGAATCCATTTCGTGGGGCGGCATCGTCGTGCCGGCGGGAACGCCGTCGGTAATCGTGGCGCGGCTGAACAGGGAAGTCAACGCAGCAATCGCGTTGCCGCATGTGAAGGAAAAATATGCCGGGTTTGGCAACGACCTGGTGGGAGGCACGCCCGCGCAATTTACCGCGCAAATCAAGAAGGACACCTTGAAGTGGGCCGACGTCATTAAACGTGCGGGCGTGACGGCCGATTGAGCGTGGAGGAAAGATATTCAAAATCGCCGAAACCCGGCGTGCAAACCTTGGACGACTATCTTCCAACTCGTCATCCATAACTTATCAACCGTTATATCGTCCCCTTTTTCTTGCGGGCGACGCAATGCAGCGTCGCAGCCCACGGCGCGACCTGGATGTCCAATCGCCGCCAAATACGCACGTAAATAAGTCACAACCTCGGCTATCGGCGGCCGGTGTAAGATGCAAGCGCTGCTGGTGCCTATGACGTACCCATAAACGCCTGGGAGGGTGATTGGTATCACGTCGTCGATTGCTTATCGCGCTCGGGGCAAATCTGCTATCTGCTCCGCTTGCTTCTTTTGCTCAACCGCAGGGCAAAGTCTGGCGCGTCGGTTTCATGGCATCACGTCACCTGGATTTTGTCGACTCAGACTACAATTACGGCCCGTTCCGGCAGGGCATGCGCGAACTCGGCTATGTCGAAGGCAAGAACTTGATCATCGAATGGCGCTCTGCCGAAGGAAAGCCCGAGCGACTTTCAGGTCTTGCAACCGAGTTGGTAAATCTCAAAGTGGACGTTATCGTGGCAGCGGGCACGCCCGCAACCAGTGCGGCGCAGAAAGCCACCGCGACGATTCCGATTGTCATGGGCAGCATCGCCGACCCGGTCGCCAACGGATTCGTAAAGAGCCTGCGACAACCTGCGGGCAACATTACCGGTTTGGCGAACATGTCCGAAGACGTGAGTCCGAAGCAGCTTGAGATGCTGCTTGCCATGGTGCCCAAGCTGTCACGCGTGGCTCTCCTCGTGAACCCATCCAACCCGGCCAATGTGAAAAGCGTGGAGATAGTCCAGTCCGCAGGACACAAGCTTGGCGTAAAGATTCTGCGTGCGGACGCGCGGACTCCCCAGGAAATTGACGACGCATTCTCCTGGATACGCCAGCAGAACGCCGGTGCGCTGATGATGTGGACGGAGCCGTTTTTCCTGCAACAAAAAAACCAGATTGCGGAATTGGCCGTGAAACATCGGCTACCAGCGATGGCCGGGGATCGGATTTATTCAGAGGCTGGCGCTCTGATGAGTTACGGCCCGAACATTGCCGACCAGTACCGGCGCTCGGCAACGTATGTGGACAGGATTCTCAAGGGCGCTAAACCTGCGGAACTGCCAGTGGAGCAACCTACGAAATTTTATTTGGTGATCAACCGCAATACTGCCAGGGCGTTGGGCCTCACGATCCCGCAAACGCTACTGTTAAGCGCCGACAAGGTGATCGAGTAGTACCGCAAACGTCCGCTTCGGGAAAATGTATTATCGGCTTCGGGTCGATTGCGGAATCGATCTGGATCGCGGACTTCCAGCCGTGCGTCCACAAAATAACGTCCGCTCGAAATTTTCCACAGAAGATCTCTCCACAGAAGGTGCATCCATGAAAGCGATGGTTTGTGAGGCATTTGGCGGTCCCGAGGTATTGGCGTTGCGGGATGTGCCCGATCCGCCGCCGCCCGGTTCAGGTGAGATCCAGGTGCGAATCGGCGCGCGGGGCGTCCAGTACGTCGATGTGCTGATGCTCGCCGGAAAATATCAGTTCCGGCCCGAGCCCCCTTTCATCCCGGGTGGCGAAGCCGCCGGGGTGGTCGTCGCCGTCGGCCCGGGCGTAGTCGATTTCAACGTGGGCGACCGCGTCATGAGCCGCCACACGCTCGGCGCCTGCGCTGAACTCGGCAACGCGAAAGCGGCGCTGTGCGACAAAGTGCCGGACGGTATGAGCATTGAAGAGGCCGGTGTGTTTCGGGGAGCCTACGCGACTGCCTACCATGCGCTGTTGCAGCGCGGCCGGATGGTCGCGGGCGAATGGGTGCTCGTTCACGGCGCGGCCGGCGGTATCGGCATCGCAGCCATTCAGCTGGCGAAACTGTTTGGCGCCAAGGTCATCGCCACCGCCAGCACGCGAAACAAAGCGCGCGGCATGTCTGGAAGAGGGGGCAGATCACGCCATCGACTACAGCGGCGGGTTCGTGGACAAGGTGAAGGAGCTGACCGGTGGCCGGGGTGTGGACATTGTTTATGACCCCATAGGCGACAAAGTGGCCGATGAGTCGTTGCGCTGCCTCGCGTGGGGCGGGCGGCTGCTCATCCTGGGCTTCCTCGGCGGCGGTCCCACCAATATCCGCAGCAACTATCTGTTGATCAAGGGCATCGATGCCGTCGGCGTGCGCATAGGCGGACTGAATGAAGTTAACCCCGCGCTCGCGCTCGCCAATATGAAGGCGCTGATGGAGTTGGCGGGGCAAGGGAAGTTGAAGCCGCGCATCTCGCACCGGTTCCGCCTCGATCAGGCGGCCGATGCGTTGCAGGCGGTGATCGATCGTGCCGTTATCGGTAAGGCAGTGATCATCAGTTAGCCGATTTGCCAGCGACAGCGACTGGAAAAACCGACTGATCGTTAGCAGCCAGCGCAGAAGAAAGTGACCAGTCCCCGCTTACGTCTTCACTTCTTTCGCGGTACTGCGCAGACAGGGTGATCGAATAACCTGCATGTCCGCTGCAGGTCGGGAGCGCAAACCCGCCGCGCGATTGACCCCTTAAAACCGCGTTGTTATAGTGCCTGTGGGCAAAACAATGCACTAACATACCAAACCAGCGGCTCGCAATTGCTGGGCCCGCAATTCGTCCGGTATCGTTCACAGCAGGAGGAGGCATGACAATGCGCAAGATTCTCTTATTAGGCGTGGCTGCACTCAGTATTGCAGCTGTGGTCTCACTCGACCCGGGTCCGCTGCACGCACAGCAGGTGGCCGCAGTCGCGATCGACAACGACGACATCGGCGGCGTGGTCACCGGGCCGAAGGGGCCGGAAGCCGGCGTCTGGGTGATCGCGGAAACGCGCGATCTGCCGGTGCGTTTCATCCGCATCGTCGTCACCGACGATCAGGGTCGCTACGTCGTCCCCGATCTGCCGAAAGCTAATTACGACGTGTGGGTGCGCGGCTACGGCCTCGTCGATTCGCCGAAGGTGAAAAGCACGCCCGGCAAGCAACTGAATCTGACAGCGGTGCCCGCGCCGAACGAAACGGCGGCCGCGCAGTATTACCCGGCGATTTATTGGTACGCGATGATGAAAATCCCCGAGGCCAGCGTGTTCGGCAGCAAAGAGGCGCCGGAAAACGTCAAGCTCACCGACTATCTCAACGGCATGAAGAACAACGGCTGCGTCGGCTGCCACCAGCTCGGCCAGCTGTCGACCCGCACGATCCCGAAGTACCACCTCGACGGCAAGACGCACCAGGAAGCGTGGATTCGCCGCATCCAGTCCGGGCAGGCGGGCGAGAACATGGTCCTTCAGGCCGCGGGGCAGTTGGGCGGCATGCCGTTCAAGTATCTCGCCGACTGGACCGAGCGCGTCGCCAAGGGCGAGTTGCCGGATACCAAGCCGACGCGGCCGCAGGGCGTCGAGCGCAACATCGTGGTCACGCTGCGCGACTGGCACAACGACAAGCAGTATCTGCACGACCTGATCGCCAGCGACCGCCGCTACCCGACCGTCAACGCCTACGGGCCGGTCTACGGGCAATGCGAGCATGCCTGCAACGACATGCCGATCCTCGATCCGGTCAAGAACGTCGCGACGAATTTTGTGCTGCCGACCACGCCTGACATGCCGCTCGCGCTCGGGCCGGGCAATGCAGGTTCGGTCAAGATCCTGCAGCCTTCGGCCTATTGGGGCGACGAAAACATCTGGGACAGCAAGGCTAACAACCACAACTCGATGTTCGATCGCAAGGGCCGCATCTGGCTCGCTGCGACGGGCCACAAGCCGGACAATCCCGCCTTCTGCAAAAAAGGTTCGAGCCATCCGTCGGCCGTCGAATTCCCGCTCAACAGCACGAACCGGCGCGTCACCATGTACGATCCGAAGACCGGCAAGTACACCGCGTATCAAACATGCTTCGGCTCGCATCATCTGCAATTCGGCTACGACGCCAACGACACGCTGTGGATGAGCACCGGTGGCGGCGGCGGCAATGTCGGCTGGATCAACACCAAGATGCTCGACGAGACCGGCGACATCGAAAAGTCGCAGGGCTGGACGGCGCTGGTGATGGACACCAACGGCAATGGCGTGCGCGACGAGTACACCGAGCCGGGCAAGCCGATCGATCCGACGAAGGATGCGCGCATCGGAGCGACCTTCTACGCAGTTATGCCGAGCCCGACCGACGGTTCGGTGTGGGGCACGATACGCGGCAACCCCGGCGCCATCGTGCGCATCGATCCGACCAAGAATCCGCACAAGTCGCTGGCCGAGCAGTACAACGTGCCGATGCCCGGCTTCGGCCCGCGCGGCGGCGACATCGACAAGCAAGGCCGCGTCTGGGTCTCGCTCGCCAGCGGACACATGGGCGTGTTCGATCGGCGCCTGTGCAAAGGCCCGCTCAACGGTCCGAAGGCAACCGGCAATCATTGCCCCGAAGGCTGGGCGTTCCATAAATATCCGGGCCCCGGCTTCAAGGGCATAGGCGATAACAGCGCCGAGTCGAGCTACTACTCGTGGGTCGATCAGCACAACACCTTCGGGCTCGGCGACGACATCCCGATGTCGACTGCGAATCTGATGGACGGTCTGGTCGCGCTCAACAAGGACGGCAAGATGGTTTCGATTCGCGTGCCGTATCCGCTCGGCTTCTACGCCAAGGGTTTTGACGGCCGCATCGACGATCCGAATGCGGGCTGGAAAGGCCGCGGCTTGTGGGCGGCAAACGGCGATCGCACGCCGTGGCTGATTGAAGGCGGCAAAGGCACCAAGCCGCTGGCTGCGCATTTCCAGCTCAGGCCCGATCCGCTGGCGCACTGAGATACTGAGAGCAGGTCGGCGCGAGAAGTAACGCTCTCGCGCCGACGCATCCGTTCGCGGACACCCGATGGATTTCATCCTCGACTACATTTCCGTCAACACGTTCTGGACGATCCTGGCCATCGTTCATGCGTTGCTCGCGGTCGCGCTGCTGGGTGCGATCACGCATCAGGCGGCCGCAGTGCTCGCGCCGGCGCGCGCCGGCGCCGCGGAGGGTTTCGTCACGCACTTTCGCGCGGTGTCGGGGCCGCGCTATGCCGGCGCGATCTGCGTACTGTGGGTACTGACTTTTATTTTCGGTGCCTGGATTTATACGCGGTACCGCGTCCACGTGCGCCTGCCGATCGAACAGGAAGGCCTCTTCAAAACCCTGGGCGCGTTCGAGCTGAAGGAGCACCTCACCACGATCGGCCTCGGCCTGCTCCCGGTCTACTGGTATCTGTGGAAAAACGTGCGCAACGCCGCGTACACGAGCGCGCGCAAATGGCTGACCGTCGTGCTGGCGGCGATTTGCTGGTACGCATTCTTGACCGGCCACGTGCTTAACAACGTGCGCGGTTTTGGATCATGAGCGCAGCGTCGGACACCAAAGCGCAAACATCATCGCGTATCGGTACCTTTTCGCTGGTGTTCGGCGTCTCATTTGCCATTCTCTACGTGGTCTGCGACATGGGTGCGTTCCCGATGTTCACCTATCATCCCGGGCCCGACCGCTTCGATATTGGCTTTACGCCGCCGCGCCGCGACGAGGGGCCGGCCATGTACTGGTATGGCTGGATCGCGAATTCCGCGGTCGGCGCCTCGGCGCTCGGCGTGCTTGCCGCTTTGCTGCCGGAAAAAATTCGTATCAAGATTCCATTGGCGCTCGCCTGGATCGCGCCCGTCGTGCTGCTGCCGGTGCTGATTTATTCGCTGAAATTCTACTGGCGGTGGGAATAGCCGCGCGGCTTCAAGTCAGCGCCAGTTTGCTCTAACATTATCGGTCATGCGTTCAGCGATCGAGAGGCCATCATGCTGATCCGTTCAATTGTGCTGGTGTTATCTGTGGTTGCGGCAGCGCCGGCCTGCGCCGGTGGCGACGATTACGACGCGGCCAATGACGTCAAAGGCGCGGGGCCCGCTTATTTCGGATTCGTGCGCGATGCGCGCGGCTCGCCGGTGGTCGATGCGCAGGTCGTGCTGCAGCCGAAAAAAGGCAAACCCACGGCGCTGAAGTCGAACATGATGGGCCTCTACCGCGGCCACATCAGCAAGGACGTGCTGCCCGACGACGTGCAAATCTCCTGTGTTAAGGACGGCTACAAGCAGCTCAAGACCAATCGCCGCACTCCGCCCGGCAACACGGCGATGTTTATCGAGACTGAATGCACGATGCAGCGCTTGTAAGGCGCGCGTACCTCGTTGCTGTTCTTCTTGCACTCTGCTGCGTCGACGCAGCCGGCGCCCGGAGTCCGGCGCCCGACACCATTCTCATCAACGGCAAGCTCGTCGTGTATGACGGCGCGCCCGCGCAGGCATTGGCAGTGCGCGATGGAAAAATCACGGCGATCGGCAGGACCGCAAAAATCCGCGCGCTGGCGGGGCCTGCTACGCGCGTAATAGAGCTCGGTGGCCGCACGGTAATCCCGGGCCTGATCGATTCGCACATCCACGCCATTCGCGCGGGGCTGAGCTACAACACCGAAGTGCACTGGTTCGGCGTGCGCACGCTGGACGAAGCGCTCGGCCGGCTGCGCGCAGCAGCAGAGAAAGCGCCGCGCGGATCATGGCTGGTCGTCGCGGGCGGTTGGACCGATCGACAGTTTCGCGAAGACCGGCCACCAACGCAGGCTGAGATCGCGGCGGCCGCGCCCGATCATCACGTCTACATCCAGTTGCTCTATAGCAAAGTGCTGCTCGGGCCGGGCGGCGCCGAGGCGCTCGGCATCGCGGGCCATCCCGGGCTGTCAGCACGCCTCACCGTAGAACGCGATTCGGCAGGCAAGCCGACGGGCTGGCTTGCCGGCGACAACCGCGCGATCAGCGATCTCTTTAACCTTTTGCCGCGCCCGACGTTCGCGCAGAAGCTCGCGGGCACGCGCGCGTTCTTCCGCGCGCTCAACGCGATGGGCATCACCGGCGTGAACGATCCGGGCGGCTACAACATCGAGATCGACGACTACCAGCCCGTGATGCAAATCGGGCGCGAGCACGGGCTTACCTTGCGCGTGCGCTACAGCTTGAGCGCGCCGCGCCGCGACCACGAACTCGCAGACTTTAAAGAGCTCACGCAGAACCTGCCGATGGGGTCGGGCGACGACTGGCTGCGCTTCAACGGCATAGGCGAGAACGTCACGTGGGGTCTCTACAACAATGACAATCCGACGGACGCGCAGAAAGAGCAGCTCTATCAAGTGCTGCGCTGGGCTGTGTCGCGCGGCATGACCGCGACTTTCCACTGGCACAACGACCGCCCCGTGCATCACCTGCTCGATGTGCTGGCGCGCGTGAACGCGGAGACGCCCATCGCAAAGCTGCGCTGGTCGATTGCGCATCTTAACGACGCATCGCCGGCAACGCTCAAGCGCCTGAAGGCGATGGGCGTGGGCTGGCTCGTGCAGAACGCGTTCTATTTCCGCGGCGAAGCGTTCCTCGGTCAGCGCGGCGCGGATGCTGCGCGCGTAGCGCCGCCACTGGTCAGCGCACTGCGGATGAAGCTGCCGGTCGGCGGCGGCACCGACGCGCATCGCGTGATGGCGCCTAACCCGTTCGTCTCACTGCAATGGATGCTCGACGGCAAAACCGTCTCCGGCGTCGCCATGCGCGCGCCGCAGGAACTGCCGACGCGGATTGAAGCGCTGCGACTCTACACGCAAGGCAGTGCTTGGTTCACCTTTGAAGAGAAGCTACGCGGTGCACTTAAAGTCGGTCAGTTTGCCGATATCGCGGTACTGAGCCGCGACTACCTCAGCGTGCCGGTCGAGCAGATTGGCGGCATTGTCTCGCTGCTGACCATGGTGGGCGGGCGGATCGTTTATGCCGACGGCCCCTATGCGGCGCTTGAAGAGAAGCCGCGCTAGCAGCCTAAGCCTAGCGCCGCAGCTTATGTCTTCACTTCTTTCGCGCTGCTGCGCGGACGCAGCCGGCTCAGCAGCGGCCATAGCAGGATCACGATCACCGAAATCATGATCACTGCCGCGATCGGGCGCGTGAAGAAGATCGAAATGTCGGCGTGCGACATTTTTAGAGACTGCCGCATCGAGACTTCCATGAAGCCGCCGAGCACGAGTGCCAGCAGCAGCGGCGCCTGCGGATAATCCATCTTCAGTGTGATATATCCGATCGCGCCGAACGCGAGCATGATCCACAGGTCCTGCACGCTGTAGTTGACGCTGTAGACGCCCACCAGGCAGAACACCGCGATCAGGGCAGCCAGCACTTTGTACGGCACGCGCAGCACCGCCACGAAGGCCGGCACAAACGCGATGTTCAGCACGAGCAGCATGACGTTGCCGATGTACATCGAGGCGATGAGGCCCCACACGAAATCGGGGTTCTTGGTGAAGAGCAGGGGCCCCGGCTGCAGGCTGAACAACGTGAGCATGCCAAGCAGCACGGCTGTGGTGCCGGAACCGGGGATGCCGAGCGTAAGCAGTGGAATCATGGCGCCGCCGGTGGACGAATTGTTCGCGGCTTCCGGTGAAGCGACACCCGCGATCATGCCGGTGCCGAAGAGCTCAGGCGTTTTCGAAATGCGCTTTTCGGCGGCGTACGCCAAAAATGTCGCGATGGTGGCGCCGGCGCCGGGCAGCACGCCGATCAGGAAGCCGATAATGCTGCCGCGCGCAATGGGCATCGCACTGTCTTTGAGGTCCTTGGTCGTGATCAGCATTTCGCGCAGCGACGTTTTCATGATCTCGAGCTCGACCGGCTGCTCGACCATCGCCAGCACCGCCCCCAGCCCGAACATGCCGACGGCAACGGGCAGAAAACCGAGGCCATCCATCAGCTCCAGGTTGCCGAACGTGAAGCGCTGAGCGCCGTCGATCGGATCGATCCCTACCATCGCGAGCCCCAGGCCGAGCAATGCCATCGCGTAGCCTTTTGCGCGCGATTTGCCGGTCGAGTCCGCTGATCGCCGAGAGCCCCAATAACGTGAGCGCGAAATATTCGGGCGGGCCGAAGCTCAGCGCCGCTTCGGCGATCGGCGGCGCCAGCACCGTCAGCATGACGACGCTGAACGTGCCGGCGATGAACGACGCGATGGCGGCAATGGTGAGCGCCGGCCCGGCCCGTCCCTGTCGCGCCATCGCATGCCCGTCGAGACAGGTCATGATCGACGCGGACTCTCCCGGAACGTTCATCAGCACGGAAGTGATTGTGCCGCCGTACATGCAGCCGTAATAGATTCCGCACATCAGTATCATCGCGGAGATCGGATTCATGCCGAAAGCGAGCGGTATCAGGATCGAGAGTCCCGACACCGGCCCGATGCCGGGCAGCGCGCCGATGAGCGTCCCGACGATCACGCCCACGGTGACGAACAGGAGGTTTATGGGACTCAAGGCGATCGCGAACCCCATGCCAAGGTTGGTCACGAAATCCATTCAGTCCTCGACCTTCCGCGGCGCGCGCCGCATAGCGGATGACACGGAGAATTTCATCCCAGGAATTCGAGAATGCCCTTGGGCAACGGCACGCGCAGCCACACTGCAAAAACCATGTACAACGCGATCCCTGTTCCCAGCGGCACCGTAGCGAGCGTGACCCACGAGCGCACGCCGAGGCCGTAGATCACGATGGCGATGAACAGCGTCATCGTCACGAGGAAGCCGAGCTTGGTGAGCACCAGAAACGCGACCGCCATCGCGCCCAGCATGAGGCCCACGCGCGCCCAGCCGCGCCGATTCGGCCAGTCGGTCGCGTCTTTCAACGCGAAGCGCGGCAACGCAGCTCGCAGCGTCAGGAACAGACCCGTCGCGACGAGGCCCCCGGCGATCCAGCGCGGCAGGAAAGACGGTCCGGGTACGCCTTCCAGCAGGTACGGCGTTTTCCAGGATTCCACGAACATGAATACGCCGAGCGCGGTGAAGACGAGCCCGGCGACCGTTTCAGCTTTGTTCATCGTCTCCCCGCAAGTGATTCGGCAGAAGCGGAAAACATCGCGCGGATGTTTCCCCGCGGCGCGTCAGGGCAGCTTGCCGATCGACTTTAGCACGGCGGTGAGCTGTGCCCGTTCATCGGCGAGGTACTTCGCGTAGTCCGCGCCGCCGAGGAATTTCACGGTCATCATGTTCTTGCTCGCGTATTCGGCCCACTCTTTCGATTGGGTGATCTTGCGCATCATCTCGACCAGGAACTGCTCCTCGGCCTTGGAGATGCCGGCGGGCGCCACCACGCCGCGCGTCGAGCGCGACACGACGTTGTAGCCCACCTCTTTCATCGTCGGCACGTTCTTCATGCCGGGGACGCGATTGTCGCCAAACACGGCCAGCGCGGTGAGCTTGCCCGTCTCCACATAGTTGGCGAGCTCGTTCGGGTTGCCCAGCGCAACGTCCACGTGCCCGCCGAGTATCGCCGCGTTCACCTCGCCGCCGCTCTTGAACGGGATGTAGTTCAGCTTGATCTTGACCGCGTCTTCGATCATCGCGGCCAGGTTGGCATCCGAGCCTGCCGAGCCGGTGCCGCCGACCTTGACCGAGCCGGGCGTTTTCTTGGAGGCGTTGATGACGTCCTGCATCGTCTTGAAACCCGACTGCGGGGACGCCGCCATGAGCTGGGTATCGACGAGCATCTGCGCGATGGGCGTGAAGTGCTCGGGGCCGACCTGCATCTGCTTCAACACCATGCCGTAGCTGAACGACGCGGTCGCCGTGGCGATGGTGTGGGCGTCGCCTTTCTTCGTGGCGAGATAAGTCCAGCCGACCTGGCCTGATGCGCCAGGCTTGTAATTGATGTTGACCGGCTGCGGCGACAGCTTCTCTTCGGTGATGATCTTCTTCATCACCTCGGCAGTTATGCCGCTGCCGCCGCCGGCGGCGTACGGCACGATCAGCTCGATTGGCCGGCTGGGAAACTGCTGGGCCTGGGCCACCGGGACCATTGCCGCCGCAGCGGCTGCAACGCCCAGTGCAGCGAACCATTGGTAAAAATTGCTCATGCCGGAACTCCTCCTGAAGTTGCCGAGATTGACCGTGGTATTGCAACAGATCACGTCTGGCGTGTCTATAAAGGGAAGACGCGTACGGGATGTTCGAGCAACTCGCGGGGACGGCGCCATGCGTCGGCGACCTGCTTCGATGATTTTGTGGTGCGCAGCGCGGCGCCAGCTCGCTAACGCAGAAACATCATCTAAGAAAATCGATCCGATCGATCAAGACCTGGTCGAGTAAAGCGGCGAACTCATTCCGCTTGAGCTTCTGACTGTTGGATCCGCCTGCGTTTCGGGACACCGGGGTCTTTCTTGGTGTAGGCCCAAATCGTCTGCTGGTCAGGATCATCGTCGCGGAGTAGCGGCTGAAACTTGTATCGGGACTTCAAAAGTCCGCGCTCCTTCTGGAGGAAAGCGAGTACCGTCGCCGCCGAATGCACCCAGTTTCGGCCGCCGGATTCAGCGAACCCGGGACCTCCAGTCGAGCCGCGATCGCCGAGGGAACCGGTTTTCGAATCCTTTCCCATCCAGAATCCGAGCATTACACCCGCCTCCGGACGGCCGGGAGGGCCCGGCACGTACAACAACAGCCACACGTCGGAGGTCTTGCCGTCGGCGTTAGTGGCCGTACCGGTCTTGCCTGCGATTTCGCCGGCTTTCTCGAGAGGAAACGCGAGCATCCGCCTTTTCCTTTCCTCCGGTTTCAATTTCCAGATCTCCTCGCTCAAGGGATCCATGCCGGGAATGACTCCCCGCCTGAGCGCCGATGCTGTACCGGTGGCGCCGATATCCAGCGGGCTTTTCAAGAGCTCGATCATCGCTGCGGAGACCGCCGGATGGATGAGCCGTTCGTACGGAGACCGATTTTCGCCCTTGATGTCGCATTCCTTGCCCTGACCCTGGTCATCCTTATAAAGCAACGACTCGCCCGCGTGGCATACGTCGTTTACAAATCTCGGCGTTACGCGAAATCCACCGTTCACGAACGCGGCCGTCGTTGCCATCGCTAGCGGGTTGACCTCCGATGCGCCGATGGCTGTTGTCGGATAGGGCTGGAGCACATGCTTCGCGTCCTTGGGCATTCCCAGGCGATGCGTGAGATCGATTACACGCTTGATTCCAGCGCGCGCACCAGCGCGCATGGCCGCAGTATTGCGCGACTCACCCATGGCGATCCGGCAGCTGATATCCCCGCGATACTGCGGCTCCGTACGCGAGTGAAAGTTCTCGATCTTCTTCGCGCCGCGTCCGCGGCCAAGCGATACCGAGATCGGCGCGTCCAGTACGTTGCAGCGCCTGAGCACCTCCGCCGAGATCTCCTCGACCGTCTTGGGCGCTGATTCGCCGTCCAGCACCTCCTTGGTGAGCTTCTCGACCAAACCTCCATAGGTGAATACCTTGAAGGTCGAGCCCGGCTGGCGCCAGCCGCTTGCAATCACGTCGTACTTGAGCTTGAAGTTGGCATTTCCCACTTCGGCGAGCACCTTCCCGCCGAAATCGACCGCGAACGCGCCAGCTCGCAGTTTGCCATTGTCCTCGTCGTCCGGATGGCGGGCCACATACGTGCGCAGTGTCATGTCAACGGCTTTCACGAGCACGTCCTGGAGCGCGTCGTCGCGCGTGATTGCGATCGTGAGCCCGCCCTTGTTAATTGGAAAGCGATCCTTGTAAAGGATACGCACGCGCTCGAGGAAATGATCGTGCGTGCCGCATCCGATGCCGCGTGGAACGACTTCATTCCGCAGCGCTTGTTGCACCAAATTCACCGCTCGCGCGTGCTCGAGCCCGGTGATCATGTCGCGATCCAGCATCAGGCCTAGCACCCGGTTGGTACCGCGTTCGGCTTCTGCCCAATTCGCATCGTGTATTTCGTTGCGCACTTTAACAATCGAATCCACCGCATGGGTACGGTCCGGCAGCGCAGGTTTATTGATGAGGGCCACGATGAAGGCCGCCTGGTGAAGGGCGATACTACTCGCGGGTTTGCCGAAATAAGCACGGCTCGCCGCTTCGATGCCGTATTGGCCACGGCCGAAATAGGGCAGATTGACATATTTGAGCAGCAGCTCGCGCTTCGAGAATTCGCGCTCGATCCGCAGCGCCATGACGATGTCGCCGATTTTTTCGGCCTGCGTCGATTGGCGGCCGGTGCCTTCGCGCAGATGCTTCGCTATTTGCATCGTCAGCGTTGACGCGCCTGAATGGCTCTGTTGAAGCAGCCTTAAAAGCAGTGCGCGCGCAATCGCGCCCTTGTCGACGCCTTCGTGAGTCCAGAAATTCTTGTCTTCGGAGGCGAGTATCGCATCGGCGAAGTACAGCGGAATCGCTGCCGGATCTTTAATGAGAATACGATGTTCGGGCGAGGAAATGCACGCGACGGTTTTTTGATCCTCGGAAACAAACATGGACTGCTCGGCAAAATAAGCGCGGTCGCCTAGTCGCGCAATAGCTTTCTTGTCGATGCCCAGATAGTCGTCGAGCTGCCTGGAAAACTGGGAGTCGATCGCTCCGATGATGGACTCCAGGCCGACATATCCGAAGAGCCCCGCCGCCGCAAAGAGCGCTGCGGCGACGAAAAGACGTGTAGGAATTTGCCTTGCAAACCTATATATGGCCTTCGCGGCCCGTGAAAGGATGAACATGGAGTTTCTGCGGTTTTTTAAGACGTGACTTTCCCGCCCAAGCATAGCGGACTGTAAGTAAAAATTTAATGTTTGGCGGCCCTACTGGGCAATATTTTTCTTAGGGCGTTGCGACGAAGCAACACGCGCTGGCCAGTGAGCAGAAATGCACAAAGCCTGGCTTAACCCGCGGCGCGAGCGTTCTCCCATTGCGGATCAGTTCCGTACGGTCAGCCTCGCCGACCGTCAGGCCGCCGACGGTATCGAAGAACCTAAGCCCCGCGCCTTGGCCAGGCGCGGGACACAGTTTGGATATGGCAGTAAAGGAGCGCTATGCGGCCTTTAGTACGATTTTCGTGCACGCGTCCGCTTTATGCATGAATTTGTCGTAGCCCGAGGGCGCCTCATCGAGTCGCATGTGGTGCGAGATAACGAAACTCGGATCGATTTCGCCTTTCTCGATTCGCGCGAGCAGCGGCTTGAGATAACGGTGCACGTGGCACTGGCCGGTTCTAATCGTGAGCGAGCGGTTCATGACGGAGCCCATCGGAAACTTGTCGACGAAACCGCCGTATACGCCGATCACCGAGACCGTGCCGCCGTTACGGCAGTTGCGAATTGCCTGGCGCAAGGCGAATGCACGATCCGTTCCCGGCATTGCTGCCTGCTTGATACGGTCGTATGCATATAGCGGCCCCGGCATGTGCGCTTCGGTGCCGACTGCGTCGATGCAGGCGTCCGGCCCGACACCGCCGGTTATATCCAGCAGGCTTTCGCGCACATCCTGATGCTCGTAATCGATCGCATCCGTCGCGCCCGCCTTTTCAAGCGCCATCGCCAAACGTTCGGGCACCCGGTCGATTGCAACGATGCGTTCCGCGCCCAGCAGCTTGGCACTCGCGATCGCGAATTGGCCGACCGGTCCGCAACCCCAGACGGCAATCGTATCGCCGCGCTGGATGCCGCACATCTCGGCGCCCATGTAGCCGGTGGGGAAAATATCCGACAGGAACAGCACTTTGTCGTCGTCGAGTCCGTTGGGAATCTTGAGCGGACCGACGTCGGCGAACGGAACTCTGGCATACTCGGCCTGGCCGCCGGCGAAACCGCCCAGCATGTGCGAATAGCCGAATGCGCCTGCCGGCGAATGGCCCATGAATTTTTCCGCCAGCCATGCGTTAGGGTTCGAGTTCTCACACAGAGAGTACGCCTGGGCCTTGCATGCCGCGCAGGCGCCGCAAGCGATCGGAAACGGCACGACCACGCGGTCGCCTACCGCCAGTTTGCGCACGTTTCGTCCGACTTCGACGACCTCACCCATGAATTCGTGGCCCAGAATGTCGCCTTTATGCATCGTCGGGATCAATCCGTTGAAAATATGCAGGTCGGAACCGCATATCGCCGTTGACGTAATTTTTACGATCGCATCGCCGTCGTTCAGAATCCGGGGATCGGGCACCTGTTCCACCCTCAGATCCTGTTTGCCGTACCAGCAGTTCGCTTTCATATCCGTGCTCCTTGGGTGTTGCCGCGCTCAGGCCGCATGCGGCTGAGCGGGACGTTGTTTGACGGTGCCGGTGCCCTCGGGACTGCCGTCGGAACGGATAACCTCGCCGGTTTCCAGGACCTGTTTCAGGCGGCGCAAATCGTCGTCGATTTGCTGATGCGGCGACCGGTTGAACAGCAACGCGACGGCCGCGCCGGCAACGTGCCCGGGCGGCGAATACTGCATGTCCACGCGGACGAGCGTGCCGCGCGCGCCCGGCAGCGCTTCGAAACGCACCGAGCCGGAATTGGCCACGTCGGCATCGGGTAGCGAGCGCCAGGCGAGGAAGCGCCCGGGTTCGTCCGCGATTATGTCGGCATCCCACTCGACGCGCGCGCCGGCAGGTGCCTTGACCACCCAGTGCGATCGCGTTGCCGACAAGGTTCGGACCGAGTCCAAGTGATACATAAACGCCGGCAGATTCTCGAACCGGCGCCAGAAGTCGTAAACTGCGTGCGGCGGCTGGCTGATCGCGATACTTTTGCGTACTCGCAGCGCGCCTTCTTCCGTCATCAAACCTTGCTGCCGGCTCAGTTCGCGCGCACAGGCGATGTCGGCCGCGGTGACTGCCAGGACGTTGGCCGCTCCCAGCGCAGCCGCCGCCTTGTTCGAGGGCAATGCAAAGACTGCCGCGACCAGCGCCGCTATGTCGATGGCGTCGCCGGCAACCCTGGACCACACGCCGAGCGCAGGGCGCCGTCCCTGGCTCAGTATCAGCGCGCCGGACATGATTTCGCGCAGGCCGAACAGCCTCATCAGAAACGTCCGCCGAATTTTTATGCCGCCCAGGCTGGCAACCGTTTTCGGCGCCAGCAGCTCGGCGGCACCCAGCGCGAAACTGAACAATGCGAGACCGCGCGCAAGTTTTTGCGCGCTCACCTCTTTGATCGGTCCGAGAGCCATCGGCCGTTCATTGCTAGTCGGCCGATAATATGACCCCGCCCCGGGCGACGTGCCGCGTTGAAACTCTGTGGTGTCCATGAATGGATTCCCTGAAATGCGCGGCTGAAACGCCAGACGTATGCCCAAGCCCAATTTCTCGCCGTGCGAATTCACTATCTGAAATTCGCCTGGTTGGGGGAACGTATTTTCCGCTGAAAAAAATGTAGGAGCCGGCTGTCATCACCTAGTGCTCGCGACATCGCCCTGGAGCGTTATTGCCTTGTCGAAAGCGATTCGCGCTCGTGTAGGCGAGCGCGCACGAGTCAATCAGACGCCTGGAGCTAGGCGACGTACTTCCAAAGGCTATGCTTCGCAATGTGGCGACCGGCCGGTCAGGAAATTTTTTTCGAGTCCACCCGATCCTCGGTGGCATGGTCGTGTTCGCGGTGGCGCTGTTCGTCCTGCTCCTGCTTTTCGACTGGAACTGGATACGCCATCCGCTGGAGTCGTACATCTCGAAGAAGACGAACCGGACATTCGAGATATCGGACCTTGACGTCAAACTCGGGCTGACCCCGACGATACGCATGCAAGGCTTGACGTTCGGCAACGCCGACTGGGGCGAGAAGCGGCCAATGGCCGACGTGAAAACCCTCGAGTTCTCGGTTTCGCTGCGCGATCTGTTCGATGGCAAAGTGTACGTGCCGCGCGTCGCGCTCACTGATGCGAACCTGCTATTCGAACGTCTCAAGGACGACCGCAAGAACTGGATACTCTCCGAACCTTCGGACACGTCCCCGAGCCGGTTTCGTATCGGTGCGCTATCGGTCGACAAGGGACGGTTGCGCTATGTGGATCACGGCATACCATTCGAGCTCCTGGTAGACGCGAGCACGTTCGATCCGACGGTCGATGAACAGGTCAAGAACGCGGACGCCCGCCCGAAGAACGACCGTTACTCGACCCGCTACACATTCAAGGGCAAATACCACGATGCAACCTTTGCCGGGAAAGCCCTTACCGGAGAGGTGTTGAGCTTTCAGGAATCGGGCGTGATGTTTCCCGTCTGGGGCAGTCTGGTCGCCGGGACTACCAAACTGAATATCGAAGGCTCGATTGCGGATGCGGCGAACATCAGCGGCATCGATGTAATGCTGCAGATCGAAGGGCAGACGATGGCCAATCTGTACCCTTTCCTGCTGCTTCCGCTGCCGGCTTCACCTCCATATAGCTTGCGCGGCAATCTCAAGCTGAAAGGCCATCGCTACACGATGGAAAATCTGGCGGGGAAAATCGGGTCGACTGATGTGTACGGCAAGGGCGCGTACGAAGAACGCGAGCCTCGCCCCTTATTGACGGCTGAACTGCACAGCAAATTAATGAAACTAAACGACCTCGGCCCACTGGTTGGCGTGAAAACAAAAGAGGCCATGGGCAAGCCCATCACCACGCAGGCAGAAACCAACACAAGACCGGCTGCCAAAGTCGCGGAAAAGGCGCGCGATGCGGAGCGAATTTTGCCGGCAGGAACTTTCGAAGGCAGCCGGCTGCAGGCCATCGACGCGGAAGTAACGCTCGACGCAAAGAAGCTCGAGGCACCCACCGCGCTGCCGTTCGAGAGCCTGCGCGCAGCGTTTAAGCTCCACGACGGTTTCATGAAGATCGATCCGCTGGATTTCGGGTTCGCAGGGGGCGCCATACTCGCGCACGTCACGCTCGATGCGCGGCAGCCAACACTCAAATCGACGGTCCAGGCAGATTTCCGGCGCCTGCAGCTGGACCGGCTTTTGCCGGAAAACCAGAAGATCGCGAAAGCCGCAGGCACGGTCGGAGCAAAATTCGACATTCGGGGCACGGGCAACTCAATCGCGGACGCCGCGGCCAAAGCCGATGGCAAGTTGAGCGCCGCCATTTCCAACGGCCGGGTCTCCAACCTGCTCGATGCGCTAAGCGGCCTGAATGGCGGCAAAGCCCTGCGCCTGCTCGCCGGCGGCGATAAGGACATCGCGGTGCGATGCGGCGGTGTTGCATTCGACATCGCGAAAGGGCAGGGAACCTCGACCGTATTAGTCGTGGACACGGAGCAGACGCAAATCACCGGTGACGGGGTCTTCGATCTGGAGCACGAGACGTTCGACATGAAAATCGAACCGAAGCCCAAGAAGCCGGGCATCTTGTCGCTAAGGACGCCGGTGCGGCTTTATGGCAGCTTCAGGAACCCGGAATTTGCGCTGGAAAAAGCGCCGCTGGCGCTGCGCGCGGGAGCCGTTATCGGCCTGGCGGTGGTCAATCCGCTTGCCGCTCTGATACCGCTGATCGAGACCGGGCCAGGAGCGGAAACCGACTGCGCCGAAGTGCTTGGTCAGGTCAAGGGCGCCGATCAGCAAACGCGCTCCCCGCTGGGAAAAGCGCGGGCCAGCAAGTAACGTCGAAGGGACAACCTTACTCGCGCCGGTGACGCTTGACCTACCGCCGCCGCTTGCTCTTCGACCTTTCCTTTGCCCTGCTGCGCCTCCGCAATCTCCTGCCCGCTTCTGCCTTCCAGCTTCGGCGTGATGTTGTCGTCGATCCATTTCTGATCCCACCACTCCACGGGCAGCACGGGAAGGCCAGCGAGGTATATCCCGAAGTGCAGGTGATCGCCCGCGGCGAGCCCTGTCTCGCCGGTCTTGCCGAGTATCTGGCGCTTGGTGACGGAATCGCCGACCTTCACGTCGATCGCGCTCAGGTGCCCGTACAGGGAGAAGAGCCCGAGGCCATGATCGATGATCACGGCATTGCCATAGATTCCTAGCGGCCCGGCGAACGCGATCTTGCCGGCGTTCGACGCTTCAACCGGGTAATTCTTGGTGACCGAGAGGTCGTAACCGAGGTGATAGGCGTTGTCGGCCGCCTCGCCCTTGTACGTGTACGTCCGATAGTCGGCGAAGTTCGCTTCGACCTTCGAGTTGCTGAGTTGCGCGAAGGCGTCCTTCCACAGCATCTGCGGCGTCGCCTGCTTCGTCACCTCGGTGATCTTGTCTTCGTTGACCTTGCGCAGCGTCTTGTTCACCGCGATGAATTGATCCTTGGGCGTTCCCTGCCGCGCGGCAATGTCCTCGATCAGCGGCACGATCTTGTTCTGCAGGAAATTGTCGCTGATTTCGATGGTGCTCTTGCGGTACTTGACGTTCTTCAGCTCGTAGGCGAGGCGCATCTCGCGCGTGTTGCCCGCCTTGTCGGTGGCGACGAGCGTGGGGCGTGTGTCCGGCGGCGCGTTGTACGGGTGCGCGAAGAGGGCGAGGAAATAATCCGGATGGTCCTTGATCTGGCCCGCGAAGCCGGGAAAGAAGTAGTTGCCCATCTTGACCCCGCTGGTCGCCGTGTCGGGCGAGGGCTTGTAGACGATCACGCCGACGCCGCCGAAATTCACGTACCGGTCGTCGGCGACGAGGTCGAGCGTCGGCGGGGTGATGTCGATCGTGACGTTCTTTTCCAGGACGGTCTCGTTGCCTTTGAACCAGCGCCACAGCGAAGCGTCGCGGGCAGTAACACGCAGCACCGCCGGTCCTTCCTTGACCCCCGGCACTTTGACCAGCGCGACGGTGACCTTGTGCTCGCCCACTGGCTGGCTGAACTGCTCCAAGGCAAGGCGCTGGTCGGCTCCGCCTTGCGATAGGATAGCCGTGAGGGACTTCAAGCCGGTCCCCTTGTCGGTCACCTGGAGCTCGAGCGGGGCGAGGCCGATGACGTCGGCGTTGGGCGTAAGACTGATCTGCGGCGGATCGGATTCGAAGCGCGGGTGCAGGTACCACGCTCCTGCGCCCAGGGCGGCGATGATGAGGACGAGGACTATTACGACGGGGGCTTTGCTGCGGGAATGGTCGGAGGAGAAGGTGCTCATGCTGTTCTACAGGATTCGGAAGCGCGTCATCTTACCCGAAACAACGTCCGGCGGACGTTAAAGTCCGGGGTGACGCCGGGAATTGCGCATGACGCCGAACATTAGCGAGGACGACCGATATTCGTCAGTGTTCGCTTTGACTATCCAGGAAAGACCTTTGCCGCGCTCCGCGGAAACCTGCACCCGACGGACGCTGACCCGCGGTCGCGGGCTACTGAATCAAGCCGTGCTTGATCGCGTAGTAGGTGATGTGCGCGTTGGATTTGATGCGCATCTTGTCGAGGATGCGCGCACGGTACGTGCTGACGGTCTTGACGCTCAGGAAAAGCTCATCCGCGACTTCGGAAACCGCCTGACCGGCGGCGAGCTTGCAAAATACCTGAAACTCCCGGTCCGACAACTCCGTGTGCGGCGCCTTATGTCCCTCGCCGTCGAGCTCTCCTGCGAGTTGATCGCCGAGCGCCGGACTTATGTAGCGGCGGCCGGATGCGACCGTCCGGATCGCTGCCACCAGCATTTCGGGGCTGCATTCCTTACGCAAATAGCCGTTGGCGCCCGCCCGCAACAGGTTGACCGCATATTGATCTTCCGGATGCATGGTCAGGATCAGCACCGGCTGCTCCGGTTTGATGCGCCTGATTTGCGTGAGTGCCTCAATTCCGTTCATGTCGGGCATCGAAATGTCCAGCAGAACGACATCCCAGTTCGCTTCGCGCACCATTTTTACAGCGTCGGCGCCGGATCCGGCCTCGCCGGCCACCGTAAACTCATGATAAATCGAGAGGAGCTCTTTGAGCCCCGCTCTTACAATTTCATGGTCGTCCACTACTAAAATACGGGTCATTGCGCTGTCCTTTTTTCACATCTGTTTCTAGCAATAATTGGACCAAGCCGGAGGCATGCCCGTGTAGGACATTTCTCGCACTTCTTGCCTGAATCGAGGTTGAGCGGCGTAAATGCCGACGAGAATTGAGAAGATAACCGCGAAAATCCGACAGACGAATGCGACTGGCGGCCTACTTGATTGGTATTCTACTTAATAATTAGAACCTTGCACCAAAATACGTTATTCACGCCTTGCACCCAATACGTCACTCACGTAGAGGTATCGTGACCGTTACTTGGAGAACTGTCAGCGCATACTTTGTAAATATTCTTTGCTACCATTCAATTTGCATTTTGTAGGTATTTATCCTACTCCAAAAGTACCCATGAAATGGCAAACGGCTAAGCGGCAGCGCCCCCACGAAATTCCGCACAGGCGAGCGGAGCATAGCCTTCAATGTTTTCAAAAATATTACCCGTCCAGAAAGCGCACGGATTGAATACGCCTGACGTATAGAGGGTAACGGGTTTGTAGGACATTGTAGGAGCGTATCCCCTAGGCGAACCGCTATCCAACCCTTAGCCTGATTGCTTTCCCCGCCGCAAAACATGCACTGCGCCGATCAGATGATTTATGAAGTCGTTGATAAGGGCTGCGGGTTCGTGATCGTCTCCAGGGAAAACATGGCGTCCGGCGTGGAGGTTGTCGAGCGAACGAAGCCGCAGCTGGATAAGCAGTTCCTTGATAAGTTGGCCGCTGGACTAAACAGGGAGCCGGCGAGCAACTCATATCTGGTAAGCCTTAACGTGCTGAGCAAGTACCGAGTACGCGATTTGATGCGTCATGAATTGCTCATGGCGACCTTGCCATGCCCGAATTCGGTCGCTCAAGCTGAGGTCGCTTGCGGGTCCGACGGAGTGCCTGCGTAAACATCTGTCATAGAGGGTAGCGTCCCACTTTTTTGTCGGACATTGCCTGATTGCCGGCTTGCAGGCCCGCGCTCAAGATGACTGTATGGACGACGGCGCGTCGCCACCCATTCAATGCCCTTACTGCGGCCACGACAATCCGGCAGACGCGCGGTATTGCACCGGTTGCGGCGGGCAAGTGGGCGTGTTGCCGGAGCACATGCGCGACCCCTTGGATACCGCCAGCCCTGTCCGGTCCCCTCCGCCCGCGCCACGCCTTCCCGAACCCACCTCGCGTCCGTCTTCCCGGACGGCTGTCGGCAGTCTCCTCCTCGTCCTGGTCGCCGCACTGGGCCTCTACGCATATACCCAATTCAAAGTCTATTTTTTCAGTGTGCCCGAAACGATAGAACGTGCGTTGCGGCCTTCGCAGCGCAGTGAGCTTGATCCGACTGCGCCAGGCACGGCGGGCAGCGGCGACGGAGTTCGAGGGGAACCCGCCGCCGCCGGTGTGATCGAGCGGAAAGGGGCGACCGACGACGTCGTGCCCGCCAAGTTGAACGAATCGGTGCCGCCTGCCAGCCCTGCGGAGGCCTTACCTGCCAAAGTTGTGCCTGAGGCGGCCGCACCTGCGGCAGCAAACGCGCCGCGTGTGGATCGTCGCGGCGCGGAATCGCGGCAGGCCCCGCCGGCTTTGCAGGAGGCGTGCACCGAGGCCATGACGGCGCTCGGGCTGTGCGGCGCGAAGGACGCCTCCGCTCCGACGGCGCGTGCACAGGCAGAGGAAACGCGCAAGGCTGCGGGTGGGGCAGAGCCGCCTCGCCAGCAGGGATGCACGGAGGCGGCAGCCGCCCTTGGGTTATGTGTTGTGAACCAACCTTCCAGGAGAGAATAAAGTGGCCACACGGATTGTCGGTAGCTGGTTGCGCGCGCTCATACCGGCGGCGCTTTGGCTTCACGGAGGGGTCGCCCTCGCGGAGGTCGAATACAAAATTGTTACGGCGAACGAGAAGGGCACCTACTTCGCGATCGGCGCCGATCTCGCCAAATACGTCGCGCCCGAAGCGGGCATCTCGCTGGAGGTCCTGCCGACCGCGGGCTCGGCCGCGAATATCAAGCATCTGCGCTATGACGCAGGCGTAAAATTTGCGATAGTCCAGGCAGACGTGTACCAAGCCTTCCTGGACAGATCGAAAGCCGGCAACGCGGACGCGAGCGCCATCATCAAGCCGCTGCGCGTAATCCTGCCGCTGTACAACACCGAGATTCATTACATCGTACGGGCGGACGCGCCGTACAACTACCTTCACGACATTAAGGACGCCAGGATCAACGGCGGCGTAGTAGGCAGCGGCGCGGCCCTGATCACGCATACGCTTTACCGCATGATGTTCAACGGGCCCATTCCGGAGGCGAAGGCAAGCTATCTCTCGAACGAGGACGCCCTAGTCAAGCTGATAGGCGACAAATCGGTCGATGTCGTGGTGGTCGCGGCAGGCCAGCCGGCGCCATTGATTTCCAATATGAAGCCTGAAGCGCAGAAGTACATCAAATTGCTGAAGTTCGATCCCGCGCATCCGTCGAGCAAGCTGCCGCTGACGGTCTATTCCCAATCGACTATCAGCGCGGCGAGTTACCCCCAGCTCCTGCAGCAGGATTTCACGACAATCTCGGTGGGCGCATTCCTCGTCACCTACGATTTCAACATGGGAGGCACGGTAAGCCAGCTCGCGCGGTTCGCGAAATCGCTGTGCCAGAATTTCGCGACCCTGCAGGAGAAAGGCCATCCGAAATGGCGCGAAGTAAGCCTGAGGCTGTCCGACCTGCCGCCGGGCTGGACGTACTACGCGCCCACGGCAAAGCAGATTCGTACCTGCGCTGCCAGCACGAGGTCGCGGCCCGTGCCGAAGCCCTCGAAGCAGTGCTCGGCGGAAGAGCGTATTCTCGGTTTCTGCAATTGAGGGACCCGCTTTTGCGACGACGCTTTAAATATGGCAGCTAAAGAAAAATCTTCGACGTCCAGGGACCGAAAGAAGCGGCATAAGAAACACAACGGCGATGCTCCGAAGTCATCGCCGCTCGAGCTCAACGAGCCGAAATCGCCTGCGACCATTGCTCAGGAGCTCGAAGACGTTTTGCATTCCCTGTTCGTCGACGCGCGGAGCCGCAAGCATGAATTCATAACCGTCGAGCATCTTCTCGTCGGTTTGCTGAATGAGTCGACGGCAAAAAAAGCGCTGCTCGCATGCAATGCGAATCTCGATGAGCTCAAGTCCCGCGTCAGCGTTTTCATCGACGAGAACGCATCAATATTGGCCGACCAGGCGGAGCAGGGCACGCTCCCGACGCTGGGTTTCCAGCGGGTCATTCAGCGCGCCATTCTTTACGTCCAGACGAGCGGCCGCAAGGTGGTGCACGGTGCCGACTGTCTGCTGGCGATATTTGGCGAAAAAGACAGTCATGCCGTTTACTTCCTGCATCAGCAGGGCGTAACCCGATTTGACGTCCAGAACTTTCTGGCTCACGGCGTGCATAAAAGCGACGCCGGCCAGGATCGGTATGCAGGCCAGAAACGCGATCTTTTCGAGCCGAACCTGGGTCAGACATTAAAGAACTTCGCCATCGATGCGGCGCGCTCATACGCTCCCGAGAACAAAGGGGCGGCCGCCCAACCCAAGCTGTTCATTTCCTACAGTCACAACGACACCGGGTGCCTGGAGCGATTGCTGGTTCACTTAAAACCCCTGGAACGATCGAATACCGTTGTTTGCTGGTCGGACACGCGCATCAGAACCGGGGACAAATGGCGGGCGGAACTGAAGAAGAATCTGGATGACTCCGTCATCGCCATTCTGCTGATCAGCGCGGACTTTCTCGCTTCCGATTTCATCGTGAACAATGAGCTGCCGCCGCTGCTGATCAAAGCGGATCACAGCGGCCTGCGTATTCTGCCGGTCATACTCAAGCCCTGCGGTTTTCGGCGCGACCCGATCCTGAGCACTTTTCAGGCGGCGAACGATCCGGGCAGTCCTCTGCTGGGCATGAGCCCGATCGAGCAAGAGGCCTTGTACGACAAGATTGCGGAAGAAGTAATGAGGGAAGTGAACCTGCGAAGAACTTAGCTCGGCGGAAGATCGAGCGGCCAAATCCAACGCGGGCGCGAGGGACGCTACTTACTTTAATCGCGCTTGAAATTAATGATCATGCCCGAAACCAAAAACTTATCCGGCAGGGCGTCGTCGCGCGTGAGCTTGTTTGTAACGCCGCAAGTATCGCAATGCGCTATCCAATCGCCGTTTTGCAACTGCTCGGGTTCCGATCTCAGCGCATTTTTGCAGTCAAAGCACGGCAGCGGAGGCACGACATTTTCCGTTCGCAAAAAACCAGCATCGCAACGAGCATTGCAGCCCAAGATGGGACCTATCTTAACAAGAATGTGCGAACGGACGAACCGTTTGGTCTTTGCTGTGGGAAAAGAAGTCGAATAGGTGAATGCACGTAGGGTCCCACCGCTCCTCGACCGAAGCTGCGCAGATTTCGCATCCTTTGCCATTGTGTAATTATTACCATGCCTTTGCGCAGAGCGTCGGAATAGTCCTATTTTGTCGGGCGCGGTCGTCCGATTGAGTTTTATTGACCTTGCTTTTATCGTCCCAACTCATGGACACCGTGGAACTGCATTGGAATCAGGCACCGGACCTACCGGCTTTGACGGGAATATCGTCGCGGCCTGCCGAATCCCTGAACTGGAAATGCCATGTGTGCTCGATGCATTACGCATTCGCTCATTTTGTGCCCACACCGCAAAAGTGCGACCGGTGTGGCGGGAAATTATTCAAGGCCTATTGAAGTGACTTAGGCGCGACGAATTAGGCGGCCGTAGTGCAATCCAAAGTTCCTGGTCTGTCTGAAAACCCTGCCTCAGATTTGACCCGTACTACGGCTGCCTAACCCTGCGAATGGCGAGCCCGCAGCGCGGGATGCGAGCGACCGCGTGCCGATCGTGAGCGCTCTCCGCGGTGCGGGTGACCGTGGCCGGTGCCAGGCTACTGTATTAGACCGTGCTCGATCGCGTAAGACGTGAAGTCTCACGGTTCTCTGCCCCATCTTTTCCAGCAGTCGGGCGCGGTAGCTGGCAACCGTTTTTACGCTGAGCATGAGATCTTTCGCCATTTCCGACCGCGCCAGTCCATCTGCGAGCTTGCAAAGACCTGAATTCGCGCTGAGACAAATCACTATGCGGCATATTGTGTCCGTCGCCTCGTGACTGCGAAGCCAGTTTCCGACGCAGTGAGGAACTCACATACTTGCCTCCGGCCGCGACCGTACGGATGGCGCCGGCCAGTTCTGCGGGAGCGCAGACCTTGTTTAGATATCCTCCGGCGCCGGCACGCAACAGGTTTATGGCGTAAATTTCCTCCGGGTGAGAGCTCAGAATCAGCACAGGCAGTTCAGGTTTCCACTGCTTGATTTGCTGGAGCGCATCAATGCCGTTCATGTCAGGCATCGAAATGTCCAGCAGCACGACATCCCAGTCCGATTCTCGCACCATGTTTACGGCGTCAGCACCTGATCCTGCCTCGCCGGCCACAGTGAATTCCGAAACTTCAGCGAGTAGGCGTTTAACTCCCGCTCTGACGATCTCATGGTCGTCGACTACGAGAAGACGCGTCATTATGATGCCCTCTAATGCACCATCCTCCCCTTGGCGCCGTTCTACCTTGTTGATCTAAGCATCGTGCCCGCTAGGTTGCGTAGGAAGCAATCAGGTGAAGTCTGACGGCCTGATGTAAGACCTTAAATTGTTGCGTGTCAGTGCACTGTGAGAATTTCGAATTCTCCCCATCGCCACAGTAGCCGCGTGCGCCCGGCATATGAAAGGGAGCTTCGACGCACGTGGTTCATGCGTCTCGACCTATAGCCGAGGCGCAAAGTTGGCAGTAAGCTTGATTGAGATCGGCTTCCGCCATACGACAGGAGGCGCCATGTTATAAGCAAGACTCTGACACTGGTTCATGCGGCGAGCTTCATTTTCGCCGCTGCATGGGCAACGGAAGGAAGGACGCAATTGCTCAGTCAGCGCCAGTGCCAGACTACCTGGCAAGGCAAGGTGATCCGCGGTGTTGTCCAGGTCGAACGATTGCCTTATTCGCAAACCAACCGCGTTTACGGCCAGTTTCACGACGAGCAGCGCAACCTGATGGAATTCGAAGTCATTACGGATCAACCCGGCGGCGTCGGCGGCATGTGGTTCAACAATGCACGGCACCGCGAAACGCACATCACGCTTGTCGTGCTCGACAATCAGACCTTTGACATTCACGGGCCCGCGGGGACTGCGCGCTACGCATGCAAATGATCGAGCGCAGCCGGTCGCATTCCGGCGCGCCCTTTACGTCGCCGCTTCAGGCCGGCGCGAAGACCGGCATCGACACGCCGCCTTCGGTTTTCTTGAATGTGACTTTGACTTTCTGCCCGACTTTGACCGTGTCGAGATCGCAATCGACGATGTTCGTCAGCATCGTCACGCCCTCGTCGAGCTTGACGTAGGCGATGCAATACACGATGGGGCCGGCGCGGCGGCTCACGCTGTAGCTGTAAATCTCGCCGGTGCCTTTCGCCTGGACCCATTGCACCTTGTCGCTGAAGCAGAACGGGCACAGCGCGCGCGGGAAGTGATGGTGCTCGCCGCAATCGCCGCACTTCTTCAACATGAGTTTGCCCGCCGCCGCCGCGTCGAAGTATTCCTGGTCGCCAGGGTTCATCGCGGTGTCGCGCATTTTTCTTTCCTGATATGCCGTCGCCATAGTCTTACTCCCGTTCCATGATCACTGTGGAGCTGCCGTGCCGGTGGCCGAGCGAGCCGCCCGTGCCATGGGCGAGCGCAAGGTCGCAATTCTTCACCTGCACTTTCGGATGAGCCTCGCCGCGCAGCTGGCGCACGGCTTCGATGACTTTAGTCATGCCGCCGCGATTCGCCGGGTGGTTGTTGCAAAGACCGCCGCCGTCGGTGTTGAACGGCAGCTTGCCGATGCCGGAGATGAGATTGCCATCGGCAACGAATTTCCCGCCTTCGCCTTTCTTACAGAAGCCGAGATCCTCGAGCTGCATGATGACCGTGATCGTAAAGCTGTCGTAGATCGACGCGTATTTCATGTCGGTCGGTTTCACGCCGGCTTCTTCGAAGGCACGCTTACCCGACCAGCGGGCGCCGGAGTAGCTCAAATCGATCTTGCCGCCCATCTGGTGCTTCAGCGCTTCACCTACGCCGATAATCTTCACCTTCGGCCGCTTGAGCTGCTTCGCGATCTCCGGGCGCGCCACGATTAAGGCACCGCCGCCGTCACTGACGACGCAACAGTCCAGACGATGCAGCGGATCGGAGATCATCGGAGAATTCACGACCTCTTCGACCGTGACCACGTTTTTCAGCATCGCATTGGGATTGTGCTGCGCGTGATGCGAGGCGGCAACCTTGACCCAGGCGAGCTGCTCGCTGGTCGTGCCGTATTCGTGCATGTGGCGCATGGCCACCATCGCGTAAAGATTGACCGTAACCGGGCCATACGGAATTTCATATGGCGCGTCCGGCAGGTAGGAGCCGCGTTCCCGCACCTGGGTGCCGGAGCTGCCTTCCGAGTTCGGCCGACCGGCAAGGGTTATCAGCGCGACGTTGCATTTGCCGAGCGCGATCGCTTCGGCGGCGTGACCGACGTGAACGAGATACGACGAGCCGCCGCAATCCGTCGTGTCGAAATGACGAAGCTTCAGGTTCATGTAGTTGGCCATGCTGAACGCGTTCGCCCCTGGCGCGTCGCCCGCGCAGAAGTAGCCGTCGATGTCGTCCTTGGTGAGCCCCGCGTCCTCGATCGCGCCCTTCGCCACTTCAGCGTGCAGCTGCGCGACCGATTTGTCCGGCGCCTTGCGTAAAGGGTGCTCGTATGCGCCGACGATATAAGCCTTGCCTTTGATGCTCATGATTCCCCCTCGTTTGTGTGCCCGGTGGCTGGCCTGCCCGTCCAGGACCGACATTCTGGCTGAGAACGATTATTGACGGAAGACGCCGATACTGTCCATCGATTCAACGAAACCGGCATGGGCGCGGTAAGTGATCGACACTCCAGGAAAATCTCCCGTCTGTCGCCCTTGCCGTGATTTGGCATTATAGTTTCGCAGATTGTCGGGGGAGCAATGAATAATCGCCGCAAACTCGTTATCGCGCTTGGCGCGGGTGTGCTCGCACCTCAGGTCACGTCGTTCGCTCACCAGCCGCCGTTAAAGATCCATCGAATCGGAGTGCTCGGCGTAGCGTCTGCTACAACTTACGCCCGGCAGGTCGATGCGCTGCGCGCGGGGCTGCGCGAACTCGGCTATGTCGAGGGGAAAAACCTCGAAATCGAATTTCGCTGGGCAGACGGCAAGGTGGACCAGCTTCCCCGGCTGGCGGCAGAATTGATGCGCACCAACCCCGACATGGTACTGACGTCAGGGCCGGGAAATCGCATCGCGAAACAAGCAACGAATACGATACCTATTGTGATGGCAGTCAGCAGCGACGCCATTGCTACGGGTCTCGTCGCCAGCCTTGCGCACCCCGGCGGAAATATTACGGGTTCAACTTCGTTCGGCGTTGAGCTCGATGTGAAGCGGTTAGAACTGATCAAGGAAGCGTTGCCGCATATTCAGCGAGTGGCCGTGATGTTTGATTCGTCCAATCCGGAATTCAAACAGCGAATTGAGACGATGCTGGAGGCCAAGGCCAGAACCCTGAAGGTCGAGCTGCGACACTTCGGGGTAAGCGGACCGGGCGAAATGGACAATGCTTTTCTGGCAATGCAAAAACAGCGTATCGAAGCTCTCTTGCTGCACTCCGACACGTCGCTGGTGGCCAACGCAAGCACAGTGGCAACTTTCGCGGCGAAATATCGGATGCCGTCGATCGGGTCGACCGAGCTCGTAGAAGCCGGCGGTCTGATGGCCTACAGCGTTAATTTTCCTGCTTTATGGCGCCGCGCGGCGGTATTTGCGGACAAAATCCTGAAGGGAGCCCGGCCCGGCGATCTGCCGATTGAACGCCCGACGACCTTCGATTTCACCATCAATGAGAAAGCTGCGAAGGCACTAGGCATAAAGTTTCCTCAGTCCATCATTGTCCAGGCTAATACAGTGACGGAGTAGCTGCCTTTATTGTGATGCCGCAAAGCGCAGGCCCAGCCCATGCATTGATACAAGCACAACCAAAGGGATAATGATGTTTTACAACAGCAACTGGATTCACAGCTTTCCGCAGAACTATCAATGGTCGAACGCGATTCTCGTCACCAAGGGCATGGCGCCCTACGGTGCGGTTGCGATGGGCGAGATCGACATCGTCACGCAGAAACTGCACGCGCGCATCAACGAGCCTCACGCGTGGTGGGAGGAGTGGTCGGCGATGGCTGAGTTCGTCGAGCGTGCCGGCGACGCCGCGGCGGCGGAGGGCAACCACGCCACGGCCGGCAACTATTATCTGCGCGCGGCCAATTACCACTACTGCGGCGAGCGGATGGTCGAGCCGGGCGACAAGAAGCTCGGCATGTACCAACGAAGCCTCCATTGCGCGCACGAAGGCCTCAAGCGCCGGTATCCCAATGTCGAGTTTGTCGACGTGCCGTACGAGGGCAAATCGCTACCGGCCTATTTCATGAAGTCGCCGTACGCCAAAGGGCCGGCGCCGACGATGGTGCTGTTCGACGGCCTCGACAACTGCAAAGAGATGAGCGTGTTGTTCGCCGGCCTGGAACTCGCGCAGCGCGGGTATCACACGTTGGCGATCGACGGCCCGGGCCAAGGCGAGGCGCTACGGCTGCGCAATATTCCGGCTCGCTATGACTACGAAGTGGCCGGCACCGCCGCTTATAACTACGTCGCCGGCCGCAACGATGTCGATGCGAAGCGGGTCGCCATCATGGCCTACAGCGCCGGCGGTTATTACGCACCGCGCGCCGCCGCCTTCGAACCGCGTTATGCGGCCTGCGTCGCTTGGGGCCCGCATTACGATTACCACGCGGTGTGGCAAAAGCGCTGGGAGGTGATGAAGAAGGACCACAACAGCGTCGCCACTTCGCACTTCCAGCTGCCGTGGGTGCTGGGCGTCGACGGCATGGACGCGGCGATGGAGAAACTTAAAAAATTTACGCTTGCCGGCGTCGCCGACAAGATCAAGTGCCCGATGCTGATCTGCTGGGGCGAAGAGGACAAGCTGACACCGCGATCTGTTGCGCACCAGCTCTACGACAACGTCGGTTCCAAAGACAAAACCCTCAAAGTCTTCACAGTCGCCGAGGGTGGCGCCGAACACTGCCAGGTCGATAACCGGCAGGTGGGCACGGATTACATCTGCGACTGGTTGTCAGCAAGGTTGCATCCATAGCCTTCATGCGCACGCTATTGGTTGCACTTGTTGCTGTCGCTGCGGGCGCGGCGGCGCAGGATTATCCGCAGCGGCCGATCCGCATGGTGATTCCGTTTCCCGCCGGCGGCTCGATCGACGTCATCGGCCGCTCGATCGCGCAGAGCTGGAGCGCCACGCTGGGGCAGCAGATCGTCATCGACAACCGGGGCGGCGCCGGCGGCACGCTCGGCACCGACCTTGTCGCCAAGGCGCAACCCGACGGCTACACGATCCTGTACGGCAATTCGGGGCCGCTCTCGATCGGGCCGCTGCTCTACAAGAAGCTTGGCTACGATCTCTTCCGCGATCTCGCGCCAGTGTCGCAATCGGTGAGCTCGCCGTTCGTGGTGTTCGCCACCCAATCGCTGCCGCCGAACAACGCAGCCGAACTGATCGCCTACGCGAAAGAGCGGCCGAACCAGATCAATTATGCGTCGAGCGGCGTCGGCAGCGGTCTGCATCTCGTCGGCGAATTGTTCCAGAGCGTGACCGGCACGAAACTCGTGCACGTGCCGTTCAAAGGCATCAGCCAGGCGCTGTCTGAACTCTTCACCGGCCGCGTGCAGCTCGCGATGAGCACCACCGCCGGCCTGGCGCCGCACGTCAGGGCCGGCCGCATGAAGGGCATCGTCAGCACCGGCCGCGAACGTTCGCCGCAACTTCCGGAAGTGCCGACCTGCATCGAGGCCGCGCTGCCCGGCTTTTGCGTCAGTTCGTGGCATGCGATCGTCGCCCCCGCTGGCACGCCGCGGGCGGTAGTCAACAAGCTTCAGCAGACGCTCAAGACGACGCTGGCGAATGCGGAGCTACGCGAACAACTGCTTGCGCGCGAAGACGCTACCGCCGTCGCGAGCGCCCCGGATGAGCTTGCAAAATTTCTGCGTGCGGAATCCACCCGGTGGGCAGCGATCATCAAGTCCGTCGGCGTCAAGGGCGAGTAACTGCGAAGACGAATCGATAACCTGAAGGGTGCAAGCCGCCGTGCCTCGGAAATCATCGAGCGGTATATGCAATTTATTTTTTGTCTTCAAAATAAGGGCTGTCGCTGATCGCCGACAGGGGCAGACCGTTTCGTTTCACCACCATCGCTGCTATAAGTTGCAGAAGCGCAGGTACTAGTTCCGCGCATTCTCTAGGCAGCTAACGCACGCGTCTCTCGATCCGGGCGCTGTCGCATCGCCAAAGCAAAGACCACTCCAAAGGCAGAGCCTGCATCTGGCACGTTTGTGTTGTCGTCAATCGCAGACGGCGCTTTGACGATGCGTGCCCGCCGCATTGCAGCCCTACTCGTCGAATGAAGGTGAGGGACTGGATCGGCATAGTCTCGCTGGGCGTGCTCGTGAGAATTGTCGCCGATCGCCGACAGTAGAATCATCCTAAAACATTCAGCTACATTAGCGCGGTGCAAAAAACTGCACGCGGCTGCGAGCGCGCGAACATCGTGCGCCGCTGTCGTACAGGATAGAAGCCGCCGGCGAATTAACCCGCGGACGATGAGGCGCAATCGGCGCTGTTGCGAACACCGAAAGGGGACGAGCGTGGCGGATCATACAATCAAGAACGTTGATTCGAACACAACGGGAGATCATCATGAAAAACACGAGTCTCGAGCCCGGCTCGAGGGAGAAATCCGCTTATCACGCGGACACGGGCATTTCACGAGTCGTGCTGGCCGACAACGACGTCAGGTTTGCGGGCGTGCTCAAGCAGCATCTGGAACGCGACCGCTTTGCGATAACTCTGGTGCACGACGGGAGGGCTGCCGTGCAGCACGCGCTGAGCGGCAAACACGACGTCGTAGTGCTTGAAGCGGCGATGCCGGGAATGGACGGATTCGACGCGCTGCGCGAGATCAGGAGCGCGAGCCAGATGCCCGTTCTCATGATCACGTCCGGCGACGATGACGTAAACCGCATTTTCGGCCTCGGGCTGTGGGCGGACGATTACGTGCCGAAAACGCGCACGGCGAGCGAACTCGCAATGCGTTTATGCCGGATCTTGCGCCGCATGCAGATTCAATCCGGCAGCGGACCGTTGAAAGTCGGGCCTCTCGTTTTGTGGCCCGGCAGGCGCAAGGCCGAGTGCCAGGGACGCGAATTGGAGCTCACGAGCGCTGAATTCAACATATTGCACGTACTCGCAGCCGGCGCCGGCTACGTCGTAAGCAAGAAAGACTTATCCGAAAAGGCGCTGGCGAGGCCGCTCGCGCGCTATGACCGCAGCATCGATGTGCACCTCTCCAATATCCGCCAGAAACTCGGGGTTTTCGCCGAGCTGATCCATACCGTGCGCGGTCACGGTTATCAGTTGGCGAGCGGGTAAGCGCCGCATTACGACGCGGCTGCAGCGGGCGCGCGCGCCCCGCGCACGCATTCCGGGTGCAGCCGCCCCTCACGCGCATTGGACCCGCGCGGCAAAAACAGCACAGGTTTGCGCCAGTGCAGCAGTGCGGCCCATCCATGGTTCGGTATCTAGATGGGCCTTGAGATCCCCTCCACAAATCTTTACGCAACTTTACGCAACTTAACGGCAGTTAACGCGGCGGTGCGCAAACTCTACGTCAAGTGAATCGCCGGCGCGACGTTCTTCCCAAGCTCGCCGGCGTGCACCGGGTGCTTATCACTGTCAGGGAGGTTCGCGTATGCGCAGCAGAAATCTGTTGGTCGGTCTTGCGTCGCTTTCCGCCGTCGCCAGTGTGCTTTTGTTGCAGACAACCGTTTCGTCCGAGTCGCTGCCCGCATCGCCGCAATCCCGTGATCCCGGAGTGCGCGCGGGGCCAGGCGCCGGCGCTCCGATCGAGAACCTGAGCGTTTCCGAGTTGACGCTGTTCACTGCGGGCAAGCTCGATTTCGAGGAAGTGGAAACCCCGGCCGAGGGACTGGGGCCGCGGATGAATCTCGACAGCTGCAGCGGCTGCCATTCCCAGCCGGCGACCGGCGGCACCAGCCCGGCGGTGAATCCGCAAGTCGCATTCGCGAACAGCAATGGCGCGACCAATGTGATCCCGTCGTTCATCACGGCGGACGGCCCCGTGCGCGAAGTGCGCTTTATCCGGAATCCCGACGGCACCCCGGATGGCGGCGTGCATTCGCTCTTTACCATTGCCGGTTATCCCGACGCGCCCGGCTGCGTGCTGCGCCAGGACGATTTTGAAGGGGAGCTCGCGCGCCGCAACGTGATATTCAGAATTCCCACGCCGGTATTCGGCGCGGGGCTCATCGAGCAGATTCCCGATGCGGCGATACTCGCGAACCAGGCGGCGAACGCGGGCCAGAAAAAAGCGCTCGGAATCCGCGGCCGCGCGAACATCGTGCTCGCGTTCAATGCCCTTACCGGACTGGCGAACAAGAACGGCAACGACGGCACGGTGGCGCGCTTCGGCTGGAAGGCGCAGAACAAATCGCTGCTGATGTTCGCGGGCGAGGCCTACAACGTCGAGATGGGAATTACCAACGAGCTCTTTCAGACGGAGCGCGACGAGAAGGCGCAATGCCAGTTTGCGCCCGTGCCGAACAATGTGACCAACGCCGCCGCGGCGACGATGGCCGAAGGCCTCAGCGGGATCGAAAAATTCGCCGTATTCATGCGCTTTCTCGCGCCGCCCGTTGCGTCAGCGGAGGCGCCGGGAGGCGCGCCGTCGATCGCCGCGGGCAAGACCTCTTTTGCGCAAATCGGCTGCGCGCTATGTCACACGCCTTCAATGACCACCGGGAATTCCACCGTCGCCGCGCTGCGCAACCAGCCGGTCAATCTTTATTCCGACCTTTTGATTCACGACATGGGCGCGCAGCTTGCTGACGGCATCTCGCAGGGGCAAGCGGGCCCGCGCGAATTCCGCACGCCGCCGCTGTGGGGTCTGGGCCAGCGGATTTACTTCCTGCACGACGGGCGCACCTCGGACTTGAAGCAGGCGATTCTCGCTCATCAAAGCCCCAACTCGACCGGCGGCGGCCCGTCGGAGGCCAACGTAGTGGTCGACAATTTCAACCGGCTCGCCGAGCGGCAGAAGCAGGACCTGCTGAATTTTCTGAGGTCGCTCTAGTGTGACGATGCGACAGAACAGCGCTTTTAAGGAGCACGGCGGGTTCACGCTGCTCGAGTTGCTGGTGGTGATGGTCATCATCGGCCTGCTCGCGGGCTACGTGGGGCCAAAATATTTTGGCCAGATAGGCAAGTCGGAAACCAAAGTCGCGCGTGCCCAGCTCGATGCGCTCGAAAAGGCGCTCGATCAGTATCGCCTCGACACCGGGCACTATCCAGCCCCCGAATCCGGCCTCGCGGCGCTGATCCAGAAGCCGCCGAACGAGGCGAAGTGGGATGGGCCCTATCTCAAAAAAATCGTGCCCATGGATCCGTGGGGACGTCCCTACATTTACAAATTGCCCGGCGAACACGGCGAATACGACCTCGTTTCCTATGGCAAAGACGGGCAGCCCGGCGGGACCGGCGAGGCCTCCGATATCGTTAACTGGTGACTGCATGCGTTTCGAAGTAAGAGCCATCAAGGCGCCGCAAGGCGTGACGGCGTTCTCGCTGGAGGCGGCGGACGGCGCCGCTGCGTTGAGCGAGGTCAAGGCACGCGGCTACACCGTGCTGGACGTCAAGCCGGCACGCGTTGCGCTGTTCTCAGGCGAACGTTTTCCGCTGCTGCTCTTCAGCCAGGAATTGACGGCGTTGCTTGATGCGGGACTCGGCTTGCTCGAAGCGCTGCAGGCGCTGGCCGAGCGGCATCAGCAGGGTGCGGCGCGTGACACACTCAAGCAGGTGCTCGACTGCCTGCAGGAAGGGCACGCGCTGTCCACCGCGCTCGAGCGTTGCCCCGCTGCGTTTCCGCCTCTGTATGTCGCGACCGTACGCGCGAGCGAACGCACCGGCGACCTGGCGCAGGCGCTGTCGCGCTTCGTTGCCTATCAGGCGCAGATGGAGAGCATGCGCGCGAAGCTCGTCACCTCCTCGATTTACCCGCTATTGCTGATCCTGGTGGGCGGCGCCGTCACGCTTTTTCTGCTCGCTTTCGTGGTGCCCAAGTTCGCCGCGATATACGCCGATCTCGGCCGCGACCAGCCGCTGAGTTCCCGGCTCCTGATGGAATTCGGCTCTTTGCTCAACGAGCATGGAGTGCTAATCGCGTCGTTCGCGATCGCGGCACTGGCAGTGGGCGTTCATGCGGTATTCAACCGCAGCCTGCGCGAGCGCCTGATGCGGAGCATCGCCAGGCTGCCGGGAATCGGCGAGCGCATGCGCATCGTGCAGCTCACGCGGCTGTATCGGACCGCCGGCATGCTGCTGCGCGGCGGCATTCCCGCCGTGCAGGCGCTCGGGATGGTCGGCGAACTGCTGCCGGCGAACCTGCGCGGGGAACTTGCCGGCGCGCTGCGCGAAATCCGCGAGGGCAAGCCGCTGTCCGCTTCGCTCGAATCGCACGCGCTGACGACGCCCGTCGCCGTGCGCATGCTGCGGGTTGGCGAGCGTACCGGCGACATGGGCGGCATGATGGAGCGCATCGCGGCCTTTCATGACGAGGAAATCGCCCACTGGGTCGATCGCAGCACGCGGCTGTTCGAACCGTTGCTGATGGTCGTTATCGGTCTCGTGATCGGCGTCATCGTGATGGCGCTCTACATGCCGATCTTTGAGCTGGCCGGCAGCCTGCAATGAACGCGATAACCCAGGCGGAGCTCACCCGGCTCGCGGGCATCGAGCGCGCCGCGGTGGTAGAAGCGCGCCGCATTGCGGCAGGGAACGGCAGGGCGGTGATCGAAGTGCTCGAAGAGCAAAGCGGCCTTGCACCGGCGGCATTTACCGCGGCGCTCGCGCATACGCTCCACTTTACGCCGGTCTCGATGGACGAACTGCACGGGTTCGCGCCTGCGTTCGACGTCTTGCCGTACACCGAAGTCCTGCAGCATGGGTGCGCATTGCTGCGCGCGCCGGACGGCGCGTTGGTGATGGCGTTCGCCGATCCGTTCGACGACCAGCTGCGGCCGTGGGCGGAAGAGCGGATACGAGGTACGCCGCGCTGGGTGCTTGCGCACCGCGCCGACATCGCCGCTTTCCTCGCGCTGCACGAAGAAACCATGCGCGCCATGGATGGCATGTTGCCGACAGCGGGGCCAACCGTCGCCGGCGACGCAGTCGAGAATGACCTTACGCTGCAAAGCATCAGCGCGGACACCAGCGCCGTGGTGAAGCTCGTGCATTCGACGATTTACGACGCGCTCAAAAGCGGCGCGAGCGACATTCATCTGGAAACCGGGCCCGCCACGCTCGGCATCAAGTACCGCGTCGACGGCGTCCTGCTGCAGATCGCCAGCGTGCCTGGCCGCGACACCGCGGAGCAGGTGGTCTCCCGCATCAAAGTCATGGCGGAGCTCGATATCTCGGAGCGGCGTATTCCGCAGGATGGACGCTTCCGGATATCGCGGCGCGGCCGGCAAATCGATTTCCGCGTATCCGTGATGCCGAGCATCCACGGCGAGGACGCGGTGCTGCGCATCCTCGACAAAGAGGCTCTGACCGACCAGGTGCGCGGGCTGCGTCTCGATTTCCTCGGCTTCGGCGACGACGCGATGCGCAAAGTGCGCCGCCTGTGCGCCGAGCCGTACGGAATGTTTCTCGTCACCGGACCGACGGGCAGCGGCAAAACGACGACGTTGTATGCGGCGCTGTCCGAGATCAATCATGGCCGCGACAAAATCATCACGATCGAAGACCCCGTCGAGTATCAGTTGCCGGGCGTGCTGCAGATTCCGGTCAACGAAAAAAAGGGCCTGACCTTCGCGCGCGGGCTGCGCTCGATACTGCGCCACGATCCGGACAAAATCATGGTCGGCGAAATCCGCGATCCCGAAACCGCGCAGATCGCGGTGCAGGCGGCGCTGACCGGGCACCTGGTATTCACCACGGTGCATGCCAACAACGTATTCGACGTGCTCGGCCGCTTCACGCACATGGGCATAGATCCGTACAGCCTGGTGGCGGCGTTGAACGGCATTCTCGCGCAGCGGCTCATTCGACTTAACTGCCCGCATTGCGTCGTGCCTCATGCGCCCACCGCCGCGCAATTGAGCGAGAGCGGATTGATGGCGCAGAGCGTCGCTGCGTTCAACTTTCGCGCGGGACGCGGCTGCGGACAGTGTCGCGGCAGCGGGTACAAGGGCCGCCGCGCGATTGCCGAGCTCCTGATATTCACCGATGAAATCCGCGAACGGGTCGCCGCGCGCGCGCCGGTCCGTGAGTTGAAGGAAATGGCGCTGGCCAACGGCACGCAATTCCTGCGCGAAGCCGCCGTGCATCTGGTGCGCGACGGCGTTACTACACTCGAGGAGATCAATCGTGTCACCGTGGTGGCGTGAACAAATAAGCGCGCGGATTGCGCCGGGCGGGATTACGCTGCTCCGCAACTCGCGCGGGCCGCGCCGGCGCGTGCTCGACAGGCAGTCCGTTACCACTTCAACTCCCGATTCAACGGCGTGGCAGCCCGTCGTAGAACTATTGGGTGCCCAGATCGAAGCGCGGAAGTGGCGAAATGCGGATCTTGGCGTCGTCCTGGGCGGCCACCTCGCGCGCTATCTCGTGTTGCCATGGATCGAGAAGCTGCGCGACGCGGATGCGCTGGTTTTTGCCCGGCAGTCGTTCGTCGATGTGCACGGCAAAGCGGCCGAAGATTGGGCGATATGCCTGAGCCGTGCGGTGCGGGGTCTGCCGCGCATCGCAGCCGCCGCGGACCGGAAAATGATCGAGGCGCTGCACTCGCAGGCGCGCGTGCTGCGCCTGAAACTGCGCTCGGTGCGGCCGGTACTGGACGCCGCCGCAGAGGACTTGGCGCGGGTGGACGGGCGGATGACCGGATGGCTCGCGATTGTCGAGTCCGGAAACTCGTGCGTCGCCCGTTTTCGCGGCGGGGAGTGCATGACCGTGCGCACGGCGCGATTCGCGGAACCGGCGGAGCAGCATCTGCTCGCGCAACTGGAGCAGGACGCGATGTGCGCCGGCCTCGACAGCGGAACGGGCAAGCTTTACGTGCACGCTGCATTGCCGCTCGACGACACCACGCTGCGAGAGCACGGATGGAAAGTATTGCCATTGCCCGGGTGGTGTCGCGCATGAGACTGCAGCTGGATTTCGTGCGGTCGCGCCGGCGCTACACCTGGCTCGGTGCGCTGCTGTTGTCGAGCGGGATTGTGCTGGCGGGTTTTAGCGTGCAGCAGTACTTCGCAGCGGAGGCCGAAATCGCCGCGCTCGAACGCGAGCTCGCCCGGCTCGCGCGCGGCGCCGGCGGCGCCGGCGGCGAGCCCAAGGTCGATCTCGATCGGCTGCGCGCGCGCATCGTGCTCGCGAACCAGGTGGTGCGCAAAAAAACCGTGCCGTGGGACGGCCTCTTCCGCGATATTGAAAACGCGTCCGATGACAAAATCGGCCTGCTGGCGGTGCAGCCGGATGCTGCGACCGGTGTCGTGCGAATAACCGGCGAAGCGCGCGACGCGGCGGCGCTGACCGATTACATCACGCGGCTCGAAGCGCAGCCATCGCTGCAAAACGTGCACCTCGCCGAGCACGAAATAAAGTTGAATCAGGGCCACCCGGTCGTGCGTTTCAATCTCAACGCGACATGGGCGGGTACGCAATCGTGAACCGTTACCGGCACTTCTTCGGGCGCTATGGAATCGGTGTGGACGTCCTAAGCGTTACGGGCATCTGTCTGGCGGTAGTCGCCTGTGCGTTGTTCATATCCGCGGTGCTGCCCGCGCAAACTGAGATCGACCGGTTGCGTGCGCAACTGGCGCGCGTCAGCAGCGCCGCGACGGACTCGCCGAACGGCAGTGATGCGACTGCGCGCGGCTTGAGCCAGCTCGCGATGTTCACGCGCAATTTTCCGACCGTGAGCGAAGCGCCCGGCTGGATCCTGAGATTGCATCAGATCGCCGCGCACAACGGTCTTGCGCTCGACAGCGGTGAATATCGCCTGACTAACGCCAGGGACGGCGGCCTGGCGCGATATCAAATCACGCTGCCATTGCGCGGCGGTTACGCGCAAGTGCGCTCGTTTCTCGACCAGGTTTTGACCCAGATTCCAGCCGCGGCGCTGGAGGAAGTAACGATCCGGCGTGACAGCGTCGGCGCACGCGCAACGGAAACGCGCGTGCGACTGACCTTGTATCTGGCCGGCGGCAAATGAAGTTGACGTCGTTGCAGCGTCGTTGGGTGCTCGGCAGCACGCTCGTTGCGGGCATAGTCAGCGCGTCGTGGAAGGACGGCGGTGAACCGGCAACTGCGGCATTGGCGCACACCGAGCGGCCGCTGCCCGCGCAACGCGGCCGCGCGCCGGTCGATGCGCTGCCCGAGCTCGAACTTGAAAAGCTCGAGCTCGACAAGTCGCGCGAGCCGATAACCAACGCATTCGAGCCGCGGTCCTGGGCTCCGCCGCCGCCGAAAAGCAACCTGCCGCCGTCCCCACCCCAAGCACCGCCGCTGCCGTACACGTTCGTCGGAAAAATGGTGGATGACGGACAGATCATCGTGTTTCTCACCAGGCAGGAACGCAATTACGCAGTGCGCAGCGGCGACAAGCTCGACAACACTTATCAGGTCGACGATATCAAGCCCAACGTGATGTTGCTGACGTATCTGCCACTTAACTTACAGCAATCGCTGACGATCGGGAGCCCCAATTGAAATCGGCAAGGCCAACACTGACAACACTGCTGATTATCACGCTGGCGGGCTGCTTTGGCGGCAAATTCGACGATGGCAAGCGCCTGCTCGAGGAAGGCAAGTCGGAAGAGGGCATCGCGCGCCTTGAAGAGGCGGTCAAGGAAAATCCCAAAAACCCGGAGTACCGCGCGACGCTCGTGCGGCAGCGTGAACTGCTGTTGGCGCGCCACCTTGCCGAAGCCGATGCGCTGCGCGGGCAGGGCAATGTCGCGGGCGCCGAGCGCGCCTATCAGAAAGCGCTGGGGCTCGACGCCGATAACGCACGCGCCAAGACCGGCTTGCAGCGCCTGCACGCGGACACGCGGCTCAAGCAACTGCTCGCGCAAGCCGCGCAGCTGCTGGACAAGGGAGATAGCCGGGGCGCCGAAACAAAATTGCGCGCGGTGCTGGCCGAAAACCCCGAACTGCCCGAAGCCCGCGCACTTGAACGCCGGCTCGCGGACCGCGCGCAGTCCGCGGCAGCGGCGGCTCCGGCGCTCAAGCCCGCGGCGGCTAAACCGATCACTCTCGAATTCCGGGACGCGCCCATCAGGACCGTGTTCGAGATGATCTCGCGCACTGCGGGCGTGAACTTCGTGTTCGACAAAGACGTGCGGCCCGATATCCGCGTCACGATTTTCGTGCGCAATTCGAACATCGAGGACGCGGTCAAGCTGCTGCTGGTCACCAACCAGCTCGAGCGCAAGGTGCTGAACGAAAATTCAGTGCTGATTTATCCGAACACCCCGGCCAAATCCAAGGAATACCAATCGCTCGTCGTGCGCAGTTTCTATCTGGGCAACGCGGATGCGAAGCAGACGCAAACCATGATCAAAACGATGATCCGCACCAGCACTGTATTCATAGACGAAAAGCTCAATCTGCTGATCATGCGCGACACGCCGGAGGCCGTGCGCATGGCGGAAAAGCTGATCGCCGCGCAGGATCTCGCCGAGCCGGAGGTCATGCTCGAGGTCGAAGTGCTGGAAGTCAAGCGCAGTAAGCTGCAAGAACTCGGCATTCAATATCCAAACCAGTTCACGGTGCTGAACATCGTGCCGAACCCGACGACCATCGTGTCGACGGCAACGGGGCCGGTGGCGACCACGGACAGCACGACGACCACCAGTCAGTTGACGCTCGATATCCTGCGCGGCGGCCCCTCGGCGAACCAGGTCGGCGTGTCGCCGAACCCGACGCTCAACCTGCGCAGCGAATCGAGCGACGTCAACCTGTTGGCGAACCCGCGCATTCGCGTCAAAAACCGCGAGAAAGCCAGGATCCATATCGGCGACAAGGTGCCGGTAATCACGACGACGTCCACGGCGAACGTCGGCGTTTCGCAAAACGTCAGCTATCTCGATATCGGTCTCAAGCTCGACGTCGAGCCGAACGTGCAGCTCGACGATGAAGTGTCGATCAAAGTCGGCCTCGAGGTCAGCAATATCGTGCGCGAAATTACCAACCGTTCGGGCGTGCTCACGTACCAGGTCGGGACGCGCAACGCCACCACGGCGTTGCGTCTGAAGAACGGAGAAACGCAGGTGCTCGCGGGGCTTATCACCGACGAGGACCGCAACAATGCCAGCAAGGTGCCGGGTCTCGGCGACCTTCCCCTGATCGGCAGGCTGTTCTCCACACACCGCGGCGACCGGACTAAAACGGAGATCGTGCTGCTGATCACGCCGCGAATCGTGCGCAACGTCATCAGGCCCGGATTCTATTCGGCGGAATTCAACGGCGGCACGGATGCAGCAGCGGGACTTTCACCGCTCCAGATCAGCGCTACCGCTCCGGGAGCGCTGGCGCTCTCGTCGTCCCCTTCGGAGTCCGCTGCGCACATGGTAGCCGTCGCGCCTGAGCCGATTGCGCAGGCCCCGGCGGAATACGTGCCGCAAGCCAGCCTCGTTATGACGGTAAACGACATGGCCAAGCTCGATCAGGAAGTGGCTATTTTGATCGAAGCCTCGCCGCAATTACGGGCAGGCCAGTTCGATCTGGTGTACGACCCGCGGGTGCTCGACGGCGGAGGCGGCGGGAAAACGCCGGGACGCATGACGGTCCAATTCGTTGCCACCGGCGACAACGCAACGCCGACCGTAGTTAATGTGCGCTTCAAGCCTGTCACGAAGACACCCGCGGACACCGAGTTCCGGATCGAAAACGTTGCCGTGAAGAATGCGGCAGGTGCGGCGGTGGCCGTAGCGCCGCCCCCGCCGCAGCTGATGAAGCTGGTGCCATGACGGTTGCGTCCCCTATTCGCCGGCGTCCCATAGGATTCACGCTAATTGAAATGGTGATCACGGTCGCCATCGTCGGGATATTGGCGAGCGCGGCGCTGCCTTTGACCGAGCTGTCGGTCAAGCGGGCCAAAGAGCAGCAGCTGCAGGAAGCGCTGAGACAGATACGCACCGCGCTCGACGACTACAAGCGTGCCGTGGACGAGGGCCGCATTGCCCGCAGCGATTTGGAAACCGGTTACCCGAAATCGCTGGCGCTGCTCGTCGAGGGCGTGCCCGATCAAAAAAGCGCTGACCGAAAAAAGCTTTACTTCCTCCGCCGTCTGCCGCGCGATCCTTTTGCCAGCGGTGCGGAAATGACCGCGGCGCAAACTTGGGGCAAGCGCGCTTACGCCAGCCCGCCCGACGCTCCGCGCGAAGGGGAAGACGTGTACGACGTGTACTCACTGTCGCCGGGCGTTGGCATCAACGGCATACGCTATCGTGACTGGTGATCGAATGAAAACGCGCAGCGGATTCACCCTCATCGAGCTGATCGTGGTGTTGACGATCATTTCACTGCTGCTCACCGTCGCCGCGCCGCGCTATTTTCAAAGCGTTCAGCGGTCGAAAGAATCCGCTTTGAAACAGAACCTCGCAACCCTGCGCGACGCGATCGACAAGTTTTACGGCGATCAGGGCAAGTATCCGGATGCGCTCGGGGAACTCATCGCCAAACGCTATCTGCGCACGCTGCCGCCGGATCCGCTGACCCACAGCGTAGAAACCTGGGTCACGCTGACGCCGCCGGCCGACGCGAGCGCGCGCGGCCAGGTTTACGACGTCAAAAGCGGCGCCACTGGCAGCGCAGCCGACGGTACTGCATACGCTGAATGGTAATGGGCGTGCGTAGCAGAGGTTTTACTTATCTCGGCCTGCTGTTTGCGCTGGCGCTCGCCGGTGTCGCGCTTGCACTGGCCGGCTTCGTGTGGCACACCGCAAGCAAGCGCGCGAAGGAAGCGCAATTGTTGTTTGCCGGTGGCGCTATTCGGGACGCGATCGTCCACTATTACCGGCGCTCGCCCAACGGCAACCGGCAGTTTCCGCGCGCCTTGCAGGACCTGGTCGAAGACCGCCGTTACATCACGGTCGAACGGCATCTGCGCAAAATCTATGTGGATCCGATTACGGGTAAACGCGACTGGGGCTTGATCACGGACGTCAATGGCGCCATCGTCGGCGTCTACAGCCAGTCGCGCGAAGTGCCGCTCAAGCGCGATAACTTTCGGGAGACGTTCACTGCATTTGCCCAGGCCCGGCATTATTCGGATTGGAAGTTCAGCGCCGTGATTCCGGAAACGACGCCTGGAGTCGACGTGGCGGTGTCTGCCGCCAACGGCGACCATGCTCCGCTGCCCGGACGCCGCACCCTGCCGCGCGCGGGCCCATGAACTCGTGAGCTCGTCGCTCGACGCGCCTCCAATATGAATGAAGAAACGTGAGTTTCACTTGCGCAATGCGCTCCCTATTCGCGGCGATCGTCGGTGTATTTGCTGTATTCGTCGTTGCCCGGCGCAGGCCCATGTGCCTGCGCGCGGGAGCGCGGCTGGCCAGGCGGCTATCGAACGTAGCGACGTCGTTGCGGTTACGCGGGGCCAGAGGAGCGATCGTTTCGCGCATCGACCCGGGTTCGCCGGCGGAAAAAGCAGGACTCGAAATCGGCGATGTCATTATCCGGTTCGCCGGCAACCGGGTAAAAAACAGCGCTCAACTTCGGAAGTTCGTCGCCGAGGCGAAACCGGGGTTGGACGCAGTGGTTGAAGTGGTACGCAACGGCCGTCGGCAAGCCTTCCGCGTGACCATTGGCGAATCGGCGCCCGGGAGCGCGACTACGGATAAGTCATGAAATGGCAATGGATCAATAGCGGCTTTATTGGAGGCAGCGAAGGGCAAAAGCGAGTCTTAGGTTCCATTCCGGCGATTTTCGAAAGCCTGTCAATTCTCCGACGCAACCGCTCTGACTTCGACGCACCTTGCGTGCTGTTTTGTGAAATATGTCACGGTCATCGGCCCTGCCGAGGCCGTACGGGGCTGGCCCGCATTTTGCGAGAGTGTCTGACAGATGAACACTCTCCCTTACATTGCCAGGTTTCGCCTCTCCAGCGTCGCGGCCTACCGCTCGCTGCGGGCTCTGACCGACCGCGAGAAAAAACACCTGCTGCACGAGATCCTGCAGATCCGGGGACTGATGCCGCTCCTTATGAAGCCGCGCAACAAGCAATTGTGGACGCCCGAGGACCGGGAAGAGCTGAGGGTACATTTGCGCCGTTTGTCCGGCATCAGCCCGTATTTGCTCGTGCTTGCCTTGCCCGGTTCGTTCCTGCTGGTTCCCGCGCTTGCCTGGTGGCTGGACCGCCGCCGCAACCGCTTGCACGCGGCGGCACCTGTTCTTTAGAGGTTACGGAAAATGTCGCGCAAACCGCTCGAGATCATGGTCGTCAACATCTCCGAAGAGGGGCTCAAAAAGAAGCTCAAGTTCATGCCGCGGCATGCAACCGCGACTTTTTCCGGCACGCAAATACGCGCGCTGCTCGAGCTAGTGTCGGGTATCGAGAGCCCGCAGGCATCGCTGCTCGATCGCGTGCGCGAAATCTCCCGCGCCGCCAGGGTGACGCTGAGTCGCGACGAAGTAGAGGTATTGCTTAAGCTTGCGCTGGAGGTAAAGCGTAAGGCTTGAGGTTCGTCAGTCGGTATTTGTTCCCGGCGTCACTGCTTCGAGATCCCCACGTAAGGCTTCACCTGTTCCGCGGTTTCTTCGAACAGATCCCGGTTGCGCGATTCCCATTCCGCGACCTGGCGATCGGCCTCCTGCGGCGTCACGCCCAGATTCTCCTGCAGCTTGGTGCACAGCGCGCCGCGTCGTCCGCCCACAGCATCCAAATCATCGTCCGACAAGGTGTGCCATTGGTCTTTGATTCTGCCGCGTGCGTCCATCCAGCTGCTCTCTACGATGACCCATTCCATGGTGGCCTCCTGTAAAACATTGGGAAGTTCAGCCAGACAATATTGCGGAGAAAAACGGCAGAAATCTGTAGGTGCAGTGCGGATGTTGTTATAGGACCCGGAGAAGCCCGTGCCGTGCGCTAACCGAGGCAGGCTATCCTGTAACCGTCACCACGATCCGCCGGTTATGTGCATGCGTGCGGTGTTCCCACAGGTAAATTCCCTGCCATGTGCCAAGCAGCAGCTTGCCGTTGGCGATGGGCACGGTAACGGATATCCCGGCGAGCAGGCTGCGCGCGTGCGCGGCCATATCGTCGTCGCCTTCGGTGTCGTGGTGGTATTCGGCGTCGCCATCGGGCGCCCAGCGCTGCGCGAGCATTTCTAGATCGCTGCGCACGGTCGGATCGGCATTCTCGGTGATGATCACCGAGCAGCTCGTATGCTGCGCGAACACATGGGCGATCCCGCGCTCGATTTTTGCGGCCCGCACGATGCGCGTCACTTCCGCGGTGATCTCGGAAGCGCCGCGGCCGACGGTTGAAATTTCGAATATGTCCTGAAACGTCATGTTGTCAATTTTCACTCAGGCGGATGGCGCGATCAATCGCTGAAGCTCGAGCGTAGCCGCGCATGTCTTGATAGTATTGCCGCTATCCCGTCACATTCAGGACATTCTACGTTGAGTGCTGCTTACGATCTGGTTGTCATTGGCGGCGGAATCGCCGGTCTCACCGCGGCCGGTCGCGCCGCTCAAGCGGGGCTGCGCGTCGCAGTGCTCGAGCGCGGCACCGATGAGGCCTATGCATGCAACTCGCGCTATTCGGGCGGCATCCTGCACATTGCATTCCACAATATCCGCGAGCCCGCGAGTGCGCTGCTCGAAGTGATCGAGGCGGCGACGCGCGGCAAGGCGGAACCGAAACTGGCCAAAGCGTTCGCCGACAATGCCGCCCGAGTCGTCGACTGGCTGCGCGATGAAGGCGTCGAATTCATGAGTGTCGGCAACATTGCCTACCAGCAATGGGTATTGGCGCCGCGGCGCCCGCTCACGCCGGGACTCGACTGGAAAGGGCGCGGCGCGGACGTCGCGATGCGCCTGCTCGAAACCAATATCAAAAAGCGAGGCGGCGAAGTTTTTCGCGGTACCGCGGCAAGCGGACTTATCGTGAAAAAGGGACGCGTTGCCGGGGTCGCGGCTATGCGCGCGGCGTCGGCGATACTTTTCGACGCGCTCGCAGTCCTGATCGCGGATGGCGGCTTCCAGAGCAATCTCGATCTTCTGCGCGAGAACATCTCGGCGCAGGCTTCAAAGCTCATGCAGCGAGGCGCGGCCAACGGCGTCGGCGACGGACTTAGAATGGCGCGCGCCGCCGGCGCCGCGACCAGCGAGCTCACGGATTTCTACGGTCATTTGTTGTCGCGCGACGCGTTCAGCAATGACCGGGTATGGCCATATCCACAATGCGACGAACTCGGTGTTGCCGGTATCGTGGTCAACGCCAGGGGCGAGCGCTTCGTCGATGAGGGTAGGGGCGGCGTATTCGTCGCCAACGCAATCGCGCGCCTGGACGATCCACTGACCGCGTGCGCGGTATTCGACGAACAGGTCTGGCAGGGACCGGGCAAGAACGCGCGCATTCCGGCGAATCCGTTGCTGGTGGAAGCGGGCGGCACCGTACATTCGGCACCGACGCTCGCCGCACTCGCAAAATTGATCGACGTGCCCGCCGCCCGGCTCGAGCAGACCGTGAGTGAATACAACGAGGCTTATGCGGCCGGTACGCTCGCGGAACTTCATCCCGCGCGCAGCAGCAAGCCGATACCGGGCAACGCGCCGATCCCGACCATGCCCGTCAGCACGCCGCCGTATTATGCGGTGCCGCTCTGTGCCGGCATCACCATGACCATGGGCGGGATTGCGATCGACGCTCACGCGCGTGTGCTGCACGAATCGGGAGAGCCGATTCCCGGACTTTATGCGGCGGGTTCCTCCACCGGCGGCCTCGAAGGCCGCGGCGGCGCGCATTATCTCGGCGGACTGATCAAAGCCGCGGTGTTCGGGTTGCTTGCGGGCGAGCATGTCGCGGAGACAGCACTTCGACAGGCGGGACAGGGACTTGGGAAGGGGATGACATAAACATCGTCTAATCCGTGGTCTGCAGGGGTTGCGGTGAAATATGCTGCCGAAGGTGCGTTGACGCACATACAATCGCCGCTGACCCGACGATGATGACGCTTCAGGATAACGCTTGAAATCGCGAAAATCCTCATTTTTTAAAGGAGGCTCACGTGATCAGAATCACCGACAAGGCGTTTCGTTATACCCCGTCGTACAACACCGACCTCACCAAGACGTTCAAGAAAATCGAGCAGGCGGTGCGGACTGCCGCCAACCAGAACATTGCCAACGCTGCCAAGGCCAAGTCCGCGGTGTCGACCATCGCGTGGCGCGGTTCGCCAAAGTCCTGAAGAGCGGCCGTTCGCATTCACCTAAAAGCTCGTAATCGTCCGTTGCTGCAAAGCTGACGGAGCGGTCGGAGTCGGCGCCTCGCCTGAAAAATAGTTTCTCCGTACGGCCGGCGTATCATTGGACGATTCGCGAGAATGACTCAGCTTGCATAAGTACTGAGTTGCGGTAGTGAGGTGCGGGTGTCATTCAAGCGACCTTCCAATCCGTATCAAAGACCGACATGAAGAAGTCTCTTCAATTGCTGGTTGCCGTTCTTCTGGCCGGTAGCGCCTCCTTCGCATCCGCTCAATTCAGGCCCGACGGCTTGACCAGCGGCCCCAGTCCGAGTTCCGCAACGCCAGGACCACCGGCACCCGTTTCCCCGCTTGTCAATGCACCGCCCGTGACTCCCAGTGCGCAGTTAGGCAATTGCGACTCCGGCGGATGTTGGGGTATTGACGGCGCCCGCTACAATCGGGCAGGGGATGTCATGTTCGGCAACAACGGGAAAATTTGCAGCATCGTATCGCCAGGTGCGCCGGCAATTTGCAGTTGAGCGGCGGTTGGAGAAATTTTCCCGACACGATTCGATGCGTGAACAGCTGAAGCGTAGTTTCAACGGTTGCGGCGACGCGTGCCGCGCTAACCTGGCGTTCGCACGATGAGCCTTGCCATCGTTCCCCTCGCCGACGCGCACTTCGAAGACTTGCGCAAGGCATTCGACTCGATCGCGCGCGAGAAGCTTTATCTTGCGTTCCTCAAGGCGCCTCCGCTGGAGCAAGGACTCGCCTACTATCGGAACATAGTCGATAACGACCTTTGCCACTTTGTTGCGCTTTTAGACGACGTCGTGGTCGGCTGGTGTGACGTTCTGCCGACGCATGGCGAGGCGCGCGCTCACGTCGGAACCCTGGGCATTGGAGTTGTCGCTCGAGCCCGTCACATGGGCATCGGTCCAAAACTCGTCCGGGCCGCTCTGGAGAAAGCACGGAAACAAGGTTACTCTCGCATCGAGCTCACGGTACGCATGGACAATAAGAACGCCAAAGCCCTCTACGAGCGTTTCGGCTTCACGCTGGAAGGAGTTAACCGCAACGCTTTCCTGATTGACGGCCAGTTCTATGACACTTACTCGATGGCATTGCTACTCGATAATGGGCCTGGCGACCATCGTCGCGATAGCCGTGTGGAGTGACCGGGAGCATTTGTGCGGCCCGTTCCCCGATTGGAGCGCGTCGGCCTACGTTCTTCCGTATCCGGCTGGTTCCAGCTACTACGTCAGTCAGGCCAATTGTTCGAGCGGCGGCCACCGCGGCCCGTACCAGTATGCCTACGACTTCGTTATGCCTGTCGGCACACCAGTCACCGCGGCGCGGGCGGGGGTCGTTGCCGAGATTCGCATGAAGTTTCGCGACGGCCAGTCAGGTGAAGGCGAATCCAACTGGGTCAAGATACGCCACGCCGACGACACGATTGCGGCTTACTCCCATCTCACCGAGCACGGCGCGCTGGTCGGGATCGGCGACCGTGTCGAGGCAGGGCAGCCTATCGGATTGAGCGGCAATAGCGGCAACACGGGAGGCCTGCCCCATCTGCATTTCCATCTTTGTCTCTGCTCCGAGCCGGTCGATTGCGGGACGCTGCCCGTGACGTTCCGCAATACCGATGCGAATCCGCACGGCCTCGCGCCGAGGCGCAACTATCTTGCGCTCCCTTGGGCGAAGCCTGGCAACTGAACGCGGATTACTGACGTCCACCACCGCGCCTGAAGCCCGCGATGAGCAGCAGGCCGAGCAATAGTGGAATCGCGGCTGCCGGCTCCGGAACGGCCGCAAGGGTTCGCGGCTCGCCGTAGATGAAATCGTCCATGACCACGAGATCGACGTTGGGCGACTCAGTCGGTCCAAGCGCGGCATTCCCGCTGGTGATGCGCACGCGCCCGATTTGTTCGCCCGCATTGAACACGCCGCCCAGGAAGGAGAGCGTCTCGTTGCCAATACCGCTCGGAGCGGAGATGGTGCCGAGGGACACGTTGGCAAGATCGAAAAACTGAATGCTGGTCGTGTTCGCAAGGTCGACGTCCGAGAAGACCGCACCGAACCCAGAGGTGAAAGCCGGCGTCGTGCTGCCGGGTACAAAGAAATTTATATCGACGATATTACTGCCGAGCGCGGTGAAGAGGCGCTGTGCGCTGAAGGTCGTGAACAATCCTGTATACGCCGCATTGAGGTTGCCGAACTCGATCGGCGTCCCCGAGGCGGCGGTGGCGCTGACCTGAAATCCACTGCCCGGCGTTGAAAAAACAACACCGCGCGGCGAGTTCACATTGAAAAAATTCGCGGCCAGGTTATTCGGCGCCGACGATCCATCCGGCACGCCATCCCAGTTGATTTCCCGGCGACCCGCGCCGAAACTGCCGGCAACGTTGGCGTTCAATGTCCCCAGAGAGGTGCGAAAGTTGTCCACCGTCGTCTGGATATCGCTGGCGTTGTTGCCGCTGGCGGAGAAGGTGACAAGCGCTGCCTGCGAAGGAGTCGCTGCTGCAGCGAGCAGAACGGCAATCGAGATGAATGCGATTGTTGATAATCCATGAAATGGCGGCATGATTTTCCTTTCGCTGTTGGCGGGCGGTCACCTGCCCGGTGTTAAATGGAGGGTGCTGACGAATTCCTTCGGCATACCGGGAGCAGGATAAGTATTCAAGCGGCGACGGAAACCGTCTGTCAGTGTTTGTCTGATTCGTACCAATGGACGTAGCCCAAGAGGTGACCATGTCTTTTTCGGCCGGCTTTAACATTCGCCAGCTCACGAGCGACGACGAGGCGTTGATGAGATCCCTGCTGGGGATGTTCGGCAAGGCTTTCGGCGAAGCGCAGGCCTACTGTGGGAATCAACCCGGTGCCGGCTATCTACGGCAACTTCTGGCGCGCGACACCTTCATTGCGCTCGCTGCATTAAAGAACAATGAGGTCGCGGGCGGCCTTGCGGCATACGAGTTGCAAAAGTTCGAGCAGGAGCGCAGCGAAATCTACATCTACGATCTTGCCGTCGCGGCCGAGCACAGGCGTGAAGGCATCGCGACGGCATTGATACGAAAACTCCAGCAACTGGCAGCGGCGCGCGCCGCCTATGTAATTTTCGTGCAGGCGGACGTGGGCGATGCCGCAGCGATCGCGCTTTATTCGAAGCTGGGCGTTCGCGAGGACGTCTTGCACTTCGATATACCGGTGCCAGATGGTAATGACGCTCCGTAACAACCGGTTGCGTCCGCGGCCCGTCGCTAACCCGCGGCGGTAGATTGTCCAAATGCTTTCGCCGCTCGTCCAAGTCGTCCCATTCCCGACGTTAACGAATCAATTTGGCGGGTGGGCGTACGGCAACGTACAGAGGCGCGTTGCCCAAGCGCCTACGATGCCCACTTCATCGCCACACCCAAGTGGCTTTCCACGAAGAATAAATGAGGAGGGCGTAATGAGTCTGGGAATGATTCTCCTGATTCTGCTGGTGCTGGCACTGGTGGGTGTTATCCCGGCTTGGGGTCATAGCAGCAGCTGGGGTTACGGCCCGAGCGGCGGCATCGGACTGGTTCTGTTGATCGTCCTGATCCTGTTGCTGATGGGCAAGATCTAAATAAACATACCGCGTCGAGCGTGACGCTTAATCCAACGAGGAGCATGAGTATGAACAAGGACCAGATAAAAGGCGTGGCCACGGACATCGCCGGCAAAGTGCAGGAGCAGGCGGGCAAACTGATCGGCAGCAAAGAGCAGCAGATCAAAGGACTATCGAAGCAGATAACCGGCACGACGCAAAAGAGCTTTGGCGACATCGAGCAATCGGTAAAAGACTTGAACAAACCGTAATCCTGAAGTGTCGCCAGATGGCGACATCATCGCCGGCGCTGCCTGCGGCGGCGATGATTGCGAACAGCCAAATACGAATTGTCAGGCGTAAAATTGTGCGGTCATTTGGCGCAGAGTGTGTCCATGGGATCCAACACAGGTATGGCCGGAGCTTTAACAATGGCGCTATCGCACGCGTCCATGCGATTCCTCGCGGGCGTAATGCTGTTCGCTTTTCTGGGCGCTATGTCACCCGCGCAGGCGCAACATCCGCTAGAGCAGCGCCAGCTTCAACTACGCATTCAAGAACTCAAATTGCAGCAGTCGCAACAGGAACTGATGCAGGAACAACGGCTTCAACAGCAGCAACTGCAACCGTATCAGGCCCCGCTTCAACAACAACAATTGCAGCTACAGCAGCTGCAACTGCGACAAGGGCAAGAGCAACAAGTAGAATCTCTGCGGCTGAAGGAGCAACAACGGCTTCAAATCAAGGAGGGGGTATCCGTGGGCCGTATCCCCGCAATCCCCCCGACAACCTTGACACCCTTCTAACGGAGAGTGCCTTTGTTAAATGTAGATATTCGACTCCCCGAGCCGGAACTGGAATCGATCTTAAGAGCGAAATGCGCCCAGTTCGGCACGGTCAAGTTTATTCGATTGATGCCCGTCGCCAAGGACAACCTGCACCGTTTTGCATTTGTGCAGATGTCCACTTTGGCCGAGAACATGGATTTGGCGGTCGCTGCCGGCGGTTCGACCCTCGGCTCTGGAGTCGTTGCGCTATGCCTGGAGGCAGATCCGAAGTAATTCCCGCGCATGAAATCGTTCGGTATCGCGGCGATCGTCGCGCGCTGCGCGACGGATGCGATTAAGCAAAGCCCGCGAGTTGTCGTTATGTGAGCTGACGTACGCACGCCGGCGGTGAGGTGGCCGTATACTGGGATTTTCAGGTTTCCGCACCTAATGCCCACCACACCAGCATGTGACAACTGCGCGGGTCTCGCCAGTGATCTTCTCGTCAGGGAACCCCATACCGGATTGCTCCCGTTATCGAATGACTCGAGAGTCTCCGGCAGTAAAGCGCAATATCAGTGCGCTACGTGCGGGTATCGCTGGTATTTCGGCCCGGTTGGCTGGTTGAGCGTGTGGGACTGAGCATCCCGGCAGGGCCGTATTCGCTGTCTGCATCCCGTATCAACGCACCTTGATTTCGACTCGCCGGTTACGCGGCTCGGGTACTTCATCGGCGGTCTGAATCAGCGGCTCGCGCTCCCCGCGCGCCGCGATCGAGATGCGATCCCGGGGCACGCCGGATGCAACCAGCCGCGCAGCAACCATCTCCGCGCGTTTGCGGGACAAGGCGTCGTTGAATTCATCGCTGCCCATGCGATCGGTGTGTCCGATGACCACGACCTCCGCTCCGGACCACGATGCGACTTCCTTCCGCGCCTCTTCGAAGGCGGCTTTCGAAGCCGGCGTGAACTCGTCCGTCGCCAGGACGAAAAACATGGTGAAGACTTTGGGCTGCCGCGCCTGCGCCGACAACAATCCGCCGTAACGCTGGTCGACTTCCTCCGCCGTGCTGGCGCTGCGCGCGACACTCGCGCCGCGAATTTCGGCGCCCGCGTAGGGTGTGCTCAGCACCACTTCCGCATCCTTCGTTTTGACGATCACGCCCGACGGTTTCCCGGTTTCCGACGGCAGCAGGATCACGCGGTCCGGTACCCGTTCGGGAGGCTTGGATGCGCAGCCAAGCAGCGTCAAAACGAGAGTTGCGGCGATACCGAGCTTCAGAGTCAATTTGTCCCTACATCCACGACGAATTCCGTGCCGCGAATGCCGATCGTTGCCGTCGGCGTATCGAAGCGCACGTTTTCGGGTGAATTCCTGCCGATCAGTCCGGTCACGACCCGCATGGTGCCTTTCAGAAACGACACGACCATGTCGCCTGCGTAGGAGCTCGGATTGAACTCGAATTCGCGGATCAGCATCTCGCTGCTAGGCCCTATCGTCAAGCGCGTGTCGTCGTACAACATGACCCCGACGTAGCTATCGCGTCCGCTGACGATCCGATCCCCGGCATACACGCGCTGTCCCGGGGCGATAGGCAGGACTGCCGAGTCGCGAACCACCGTTGCGGAACCGGCGAGCGTTTTAACTGTTCCCGCGGCGTCCGCACCCCAGGCGCTGGCGCAAACGGTCAACAAAAAAATCGAGCGCGATAAAACTTCGGCCGAGCGATTTGCGCGAAGCGCGCCGGCTCGTCCATGGTGATGACTGATGTTGCCGCAGCAGTTACTTGTTTCATTGTTGTCTCTCCTTAACGGCGTTTCTTCACGGGTGCGCCGAATAGATGCGAGCGAAAGCCTAATGCCGGGGTATTGACGTGTCAACGATTCTCGACTGACGTTCGTGATATATGTCACTCGCATCGTGTATGCGCGTCATTTACGGCGAGCAATGAGTCAAATTCACACATCAGATTGGCAGAACTATGTCGTCGGGGATGCGCGCTGATGAGGCGCGCCGAACGTCACAGCACTGGCGCCAGATTGAACCGGGACGAGGAAGACGTGGTGTATCACCAACGGTGTGGAAAATTGCCCTGACACGCTCGAATCTAGTATCGTCCTACTTGCACGCAGGCGAGAGGGCAGTTCGCCTCGATTGCGGGACGCCGGCACGGAATTACAATAATTAGGTAAAGTCCGCCACCATGGCTTATCCCATCTGTCCGAAATGCGGCCACGCGCCGCTGCCTGCCGATCAGTCGCTGCCTGCCGCGTGTCCGGCGTGCGGCATCGTGCTGGCAAAATTCAGCGCAACAGCCGTCCATGCGGCCCGTGCGCCCGAGACGAGCGAAGATGAGGCGCCCGAGGCGAATTTTTTTGCGCGCTGGCTGCTTTACGTTCCGCCCGAAGTTTCCAAAGCCAATTGGTACGCACGCATCGCGGCGGTGGTGCTGTTCTCGCTGTATACCGTTAAGATTTTCCGCGACACTCATATTTTTTACGGCGATCTCGGCGGCCATTTCCTCTCGCTGGCCCTGCTGCCATGGCACGAGGCGGGGCACGTTTTCTTCCGCCCGTTCGGCAATTTCATGACTTCACTCGGCGGCACTATCGGCCAGCATCTCTTTCCGATCGTGCTCGGGGTCGCGCTGCTCTGGAAGCGCCGCGATTCGTTCGGCGCGGCGCTCGCATTCTGGCTGCTCGGCTATTCGATGATCTACACCGGCTGGTACATGCACGATGCCGGCGACCCGCAGGCGATGATGGTGAGCGGCAAGAGCAGCGCGGAGGACGACGGCCACGACTTCGTCAACATCTTCAGCGACATGGGCGGGTGGTGGATCCTCAACGCGACGAAGATAGGGGTATTCGTCGGCCGGGTGGGCCAGGCCATGATGTGCGTCGGGCTTGCATGGGCCGCTTATCTTGTGTGGCTGCAGAAAGCGCAGTTGAGCGACTCACCGTTCGCCGAAGCGGCCGACAAGGATTGACGGCATGCGCCGCACCGCGATTCTCGTTGGTCTCTTCATCGCATCGTTGGCGGCGCACGCCCAATATCCGGCGCGCCCGATCCTGCTCGTCGTGCCGTACAGCGCGGGCAGCGACGCCGATCTTGCCGCCCGGAATCTGGCCCAGCACGCGCCGCGCTATCTCAACGGGCAGACGATGGTCGTGATGAACCAGCCCGGCGCATCCGGCGCGATCGGCACGTTGGCCGTCCGCAACGCCGTGCCCGATGGTTACCGCCTGTTGCTGACGCGGATCGCGTCGCAGGTGATACTCCCGGCGACCGATCGCAAGACGCCCTACGGCGCAAACGATTTCACTTTTCTGTCGTTGCTGGAATTGAACCCTTACGTCTGCGCGGCGAAAGGCGATGCGCCGTATGCATCAATGAAAGAGCTCGTCGCCGAGATTCGCAAGCGTCCGGGCAAGCTCAACTTCGCGACGGTAGGCGAGGGGACGCTGCAGAATTTCGGGCCGCAATATCTCTTCAGCCTGGTCGGCTTGCCGAAGGACGCTGCGGTCGGCGTCCCATACAAAGGGTCGGGCGAACTCACGGTCTCGCTGCTCGGCGCGCAGACGCAGTTCGCGTGCAGCAATTTGGGCGCGCTGCTGCCGCACTTTCGTTCCGGTGCGCTGCGTCCGCTGATGACGACAACGCGCGAGCCGTTGAAGGATTTGCCCACGGCGCCGACGGCGCGCAGCCTGGGTTGGCCGCAAATGGAGAGCCTCGCTGCATGGTCGGCGCTGGCTGGTCCGCCGGGCCTGCCGCGTGAAGTCGTCGAGCGCTGGCGTGATGTATTTACCAAGCTCGCGCGCGACCCGGCGTGGCTTGCCGGTGTCGAGACCTTGGGCGGCATCCCGGCAGTGCGCAGCCCCGCCGAGAGCGCCACGTTCGTGCGCGAGCAGTATCAACTTTACGAGCGGCTCGCGGAACGCCTGGGTTTGCGGCAGTAGCGGCGCCGCGCTTCGTCCCAATCCGAGTACGCGCGATGCCAGCGCCATTGACCGGCACTGGAGCAGGCGATACATTTGTGTGCGTGAACAGCGATGCTTAAAAATCCCGTCTCCGCCAGAGCGTCCGTAAGCCTGCCCTTAGCCGCCGCCGGGAACGCGCCCGGCACCGCAAACATGAGCCCGGCGCAGGCTGAGTATTTCTCCCGGGAAGCGCCGTTTTTCCGGGATTTTGCCCGGCAGTTTTCGCTCGATCCCAAAGTCGTCTACCTGATGGCCGGGCAAAAAGGTTCGCAGCCCGCCAGCGTCCGCCAGCGTTACCAGCAAGGCTTGGACGAGACTGCGCGCGACCCGTATCCGGTGCACCTTGAGCCGACCGCGGACACGCGTGCGCGCATCGCCAGCGGCTATGGCGCCAGCGTCGATGAAATCGCGATTTCGCGCAACACCGCCGATGCGCTGTCGCAGGTCCTGATGGGCATCGAGTGGCAGCGCGGCGATGAAATCCTGGTCTCGCCTATGGAGCATCCCGCGGGGATGTCGCCAGTGCTGCGGCTGTCAGCGCGCTTCGGCGTCAGGATCGTGCAATGGGGCGTGCCGGTCAATCGCGCCGCCACCGGCGACGAAGTGGTCGAGGCGATTCGCAAGCGTCTCCGGCCCGGCGTCACGCGCGCGATATTTTTTTCGAGCCCCATGTGGCCCAACGGCCAACGTTTGCCCGAGCGGCGCATCGCGGCGCTGGCCCAGGAAGCCGGGGCGATCACGGTGGCCGATGGCGCGCACTACGGCGGTATGATCGAGCCGCGCCTGGATGAAAGCGGCATCGACTTCTGGGCGATCTCCGGCCACAAATGGCAGTGCGGGCCGGGCGGCACCGGCATCCTGTACATCCGCAACCGATTGCATCCGGCAAACTCCACGCCGTTGCCGCGCTTTCACATCATCCGCAGCAGCCTGGTCGATATGCCGCACGACGGCAGCCGCCCCGCCGACTTCGACATCGGCGCCGCGATGAGCAAGTACGGGTTTCCGGAGTCTGCCGACTGGCGCGCGCTGGGCGATGTCTGCGCGGTCTGGGATGAGGTCGGTCGGGCGCGCATCCAGGCGTGGACCCACAATCTAGCCGACTATCTGCGCCAGCGCATCGCCGCCGAGTTTGGCGATGATGCGCTGCTGCAGCCGGCCGTCGATCCGGCGCTGAAGTCCGCCATCGTGTGCTTCAACCCGTTTTCCGCCGGCGCGCACCGCCGCGATCCCGTCTTCAACCGGTTGTTCCGCGATCGCCTGCTGCTCGAATATGCGTTTCGCATCGCCGGCGGCGGCGTCGGGCCCAATGGATTTACCCGTGCACCCGATCCGCAGGCGGCCGCGTTTCCCGAAGGTCTGATACCCAACCGCGATCCCGATACGCTCGCGCCGGTGCCGTTTGGTTTTGCGCTGCGTGTCAACGCGTGCGTCTGGAACTCCGTTGAACAGATGGACAAGTTCGTCGCCGCTACCCGGGATCTCGTGCAAAAAATGACCACGCAATGAAAAAAACCTCCCCGCTGCCGTTGATTTGCGTCACAGCCAATGCAATGGAGTCGGCCGAGCGCCGGCGGCCGCTGCATGCCACCGGCGTGCGCAACGTGCTCTCGCTGCTGAAGATGGTGCCGTGCATGCCCGTGATGCTGCCGCCGGTGGGCACGGCGGTGGACATCGTCGAACTGGTTTCGCGCATGGACGGTTTCGTGCTGCCCGGCGGGCGGGCGAACGTCGAGCCGCATCATTATGGCGGGCCGGCGTTTCCGCCCGATGAGCCGATCGATCCGGGCCGCGACGCATTGGTCCTGCCGCTGGTGCGCGCCTGCATCGCCGCGCGCGTCCCGGTGTTCGGCATCTGCCGCGGCATTCAGGAGATCAACGTGGCGCTCGGCGGCTCGCTGCACTACCGCATCCATGAACTCTCCGGAAAAAACGACCACCGCAGGCCGCGCCACGAGGACGCACCGCAGGAAGAGGTTTTCAGGCTGAATCACATGGTCAAGTTGACCGCGGGCGGCCTGTTCCAGGCACTGACCGGTCACGATGAAATGATGGTCAACTCATTGCACGGTCAGGGCGTCGATCGCCTGGGCAAAGGACTGGTCGTCGAGGCGGTGTCGCCCGACGGCGTGATCGAGGGTCTGCGCTACAACGACGATACGCAGTTCATCGTCGGCGTGCAGTGGCACGCCGAGTGGCAGCCCGAGGAGCATGCGCTGTCGGGCGCACTGTATACGGCTTTCGGCGAGGCGGCGCGCGCACGGGCAGCACGCCGCACGGCAGGGCTCGCCGCTGCCTGACCTGCAGGTCTTACGCCGCCGTGAGCTTGTCTGTGAAGCTCCATGGGCTTCAAGGCGCAGCGGTACGATCGACGCAGCTCTTGTCGATGTCCTTGGCGCCTTTCGCGCCCGCCAGCGTTCCCACCGGACCGTCCACGTATCCGCCGATCGCGCATTTGATGCCGGCGCCGGCATTGTTCTGGGTCGTCTTGTTCGGCCCGTCTTTGCGCGGCTCGCTGTCGAAGTTGACGCCGCTGTTGTAAGTCACCGTGATGGCATCGCCGCCATTGCCGTTGATCGTATTGGCGATGACGTCGGCCTGTGCATTGCGGTGAACGGTGATGCCGCTATCCTTGTTGCCGCTGATCGTGTTGCCCACGATCCACGCGCCAGATGTGCGCTCGATGTTGATGCCGGGCCCGCCGTTGTTGCGGATCGTGTTGGGCGCGAGCGCGGGCACGCGCGGAATGAAAACGCCGATGTAGGCGTACGAAGCGCCCGTGACATCGATGCCGATGCCGCCGCTCTGCTCGACCGTCGTATTCAGAATGCGCGCAATGCTGCCTTTGTCGATATGGATGCCGCGCCCGCTGTTTTTCGTGACGAGGTTGCCGTCGATCACCGCCGAAGCGGGTCCCGACAGGTGTATGCCGTCCTGGCCGCCCGTCACGGTGAAATTCTTGATCGTGATTTCTTTGCCGCGGTTGTAGAACGCGTGCGGCGATGCCTGTTGGCCGCCAGGATGCTGGATCGTCGTCTTCTTCTGGCCGTCGAAAATGACCCGCGTGACCTCCGGCGGAATATTGACCTGCTCTTTGCAGAGCCCGCTCACCAGTACCGTGTCGCCGGGCTTGATGGTCGCATAGACGCTGGCGATGGTATTGCCCGCGTCGCAATCAACGTTGAGCGTTGCGGCGTTCGCTGATGAGAAGCACAGGGCTGCGAGAACGGCGGCCGCGATGGCGTTGGTGACGATGGTCGATCTGTTCATTACTTCTCCTGTAGTGCGGATGCAAAAAAATGAATGGGAGGAAAGGCCCGCTCAATCCCAGGCCGGCGCGCGGCCCGCGGGATTTGCGATGCGGCCATCCGGACGGGCGAGCGCGTGGATGCGCCGCATCTCTTCATCGGTGAGTGTAAAGTCAAAGACGGCGAGGCTTTCGGCCATGTGCGCCGGGTTGGCCGACCGCGGAATCGGCGCGATGTTGCCCTGCTGAATTTGCCAGCGCAGCGCGACCTGCGCGATCGTCCTGCCTTTCGCGCGCGCGATTTCGGCTATCACCGGATCCTTGAACAACCTGCCGCGGCCGAGCGGACAGTAGGCGGTGAACACGATGCCGGCGCGCTTGCAGAATTCCAGCACGCGCGTTTGATCGAGGTAGGGATGATATTCGGCCTGCAGCGTCGCCAGCGGCTCCGGGCTCAGGCGCATCGTCTCCTCCACGAGCGCGATGTTGAAGTTGGCGACGCCGATGTGGCGCGTGAGGCCGTCGCGTTTCGCTTTGACGAGCGCACCGACCGTCTCCGCGAGCGGTATCTTGTCGATGGTCGGCCAGTGGATATGCAGCAGGTCAACGTAATCCACCTGAAGATTGCGCAGGCTCTCGTCGACCGAGCGCGCGAAATCGGCGGCGCGCAGGTTTTCGTGCGAAACCTTGGTGACGAGAAAGATTTCTTCACGCGGCACGCCCGACGCCTTGATGCCGGCGCCGACGCCTTGCTCGGAGCCGTATTTCCACGCGGTGTCGATGTGGCGGTAGCCAAGCCGCAGTGCGGTTGCGACGATTTCGGCGCAGTCGCCGAGCTGCGAAGTGCCGAAGCCGATAGCGGGAATCTCGGCGCCGGCGGCGGAGAGTGTCGGGATTGCGGATTGGGTCATCGTTTTAACCGTTATCAACAGCCGGCGACGCACTTGCCCGCGCCGTTGAACTCCATGGTGCGGCCGCTGACGGCCAGGTGGGGCGTAACGCCTTTCAATAGTTTCATGATGGCCGCCGAGCGTGAAGCAGGGCGTATCTTGCCGCCTTCGGTCGCGGCTTCGTTCACGTGCGAGAAAATAACCGACGCGGGCCGCACCAGGTCGTTCATCGCGTAGGCGGCCGAGTTGACGGTCACCGCGCTCGGCCCCAGATTCAGCACCGCAAGATTCGCATGGTGATATTCGTTGACGATCGTTTTCATTTCGGTGTGAATGCCGGTGTCGCCCGACAGATACACGGTGAGCCCGTTGGTGAACTTGACGACGAAGCCGGTCGGCGGCCCGACGAGGAGGCCGGTGCCATCGGCTTCGTTCATCGCACGCTGCGCCTCCGACAGCAGCGCAGGCGCCACATTGTTCGCATGCGAGGCGAAAACGATCGTGACTTCGACACCTTGCGCGGCGTTGGCGGTCTTTGCGACGAACGCTGCACCTAAATGTGAGTTCGAGCGGCAGGCCGTTGCAACCGGCACGGTGGTGGCGCCGGCGGTTTGCGGGCAGAAGGTGAGCGGCTTGCCGCCGGTGATTTTCTGGATGCGCGTGCCGACGAAAAGCCCCATGTCGCTCGTCATCACGATCGCTGCGTTCTTTGCCGCCGCGACTTCCGCCGTCATGGAATTGGCGCCGCCCGGCACCGTCTCCGGCGCAGCGCACGTGCCGGCGCCCAGTGCTTTTAGCTTGCGATCGCCGATGTGATCGCCGTGCGCGTGACTCAGGAGCACCATATGGATGTTGCCGAGCCGCGGATCGTCGCTGCCGGTGAGCGTGTTGCCCGCGTCGTACAGCAGCCGCACTCCGGTCGGATCTTCGAACAGCGTCGCGCGGTCGGCTGCGCACAGCTCGCCATCGTGAGAGCCGAGCGGCGTTATTTTCACGTTCTGGGCCAGGGCTGGCGATGCAGCTAAAGCAATAGCGAGCGCTGCGCTTGCATAGGCGGTTTTCATATTCTTTCTCCGTATTGGCATGTCCGACAATGTAATTGGTCCAGCAGGCAAGCAAAGATTACTAAAGGTGCATTACCTGCGCAGGAATTTCTCGGAGCACTTGATAATTTCAGTCTTGTTCGACAACCCGAGGCAGTCTCGCGCATCCTTGTCTATCCGCGACGGGTTACTGGCGCCCGCGGGCGCCGGTGGCGGATCGATCTCGTTCTGCTGCGTTGGCTCCTTTGCCGCCGCCGCAGCAGCCTGCACGAGAAAAGTTTCACTTGCAGTGGCGGAAGAAGCGCCGTCCGTTACTGTCACCCGCACGGTGTAGGTTCCAGGCGGATCGTCAGTATCGAAGATCATGTCGATCACAGGATTCAGGACCGCGACACCGGGGGACCTGGGATCACCGCGGCTGGCGCTGCAGCATTTTTTGACCGCGGTGGCCTTGCCGTCCGGGGAGACGATCTCCAGTTCTGCGGCGAGATTGAGCCGCCCGGATTCCGATGGCTTGAAACCGGTCGCAATAATCGGCAAATATATTTTCGTTCCCTTCGACACGGTCCGCAGGCGACCCATGTCGCTACCCCGCTCGCCTGGCGGGGCCTGCACCCATTTCGCGATCGTGGTGCGCGAATTCACGATCAAAATGTGCGCTTCCAGGGCGTCGATCGGCGCCTTTCGGCGGGAACGCATCGGCGGCCGCCGCGGCGAGGCAAAACGACATCGAGATCGCCGTTGCGGCAACGATGGCCGTGAATTTGTTTGACATAATGAGCATCCCGTCGCGGTTGGTCCGACCCGGTTTCTCGAGTTTTTTGCTTAGCGTTTCTTCAGCCGCGCCTGGTCATAACCGGCGACGCGCTTGTAGCTTTCAGATAGCGCAACCAGTTCTTCGCGGCTGATGACATCATCGATGCTTTTGAAGGGTTCGTCGCCGGTGCGCCGGTAGACCTCCTGCAGGATCGTGTCGGGCGGCGCGTGGCGGTTCGCAAGCACCACGTCGCGGGTTGCGGGCAACCGCCGGTCTTCATAGGCCTTGAGCGCCGCCAACGGGTCGGTGTTCGCGCTTAAGGCATCGGCGAGCGCGCGCGCATCGAGTATCGCCTGCGCGGCGCCGTTGGCGCCGCGCGGGTACATCGGATGCGCGGCGTCGCCGAGCAGCGTGAGACGGCCGAAATTCCAGCGCGGCAGCGGATCCTGATCGACCATCGGATATTCAAGGATGCGGTCGGCGCTGCGAATGAACGCCGGCACGTCCAGCCAGTCGAATTTCCAGTCTTCGAGCACGCCAATGAAATCCGCCAGGTTGCCGGGCCGATTCCAGTCGTTCGGCTGGTACTGGTCCGTCTCGATGTCGACCACCCAGTTGAAGAGTTGCCGGCCGTCCGCGTCGATGGCATTGCGGATCGGATAGAGCAGCAGCTTCGCCGGTCGATGCCAGCCGATGCGCACCATGGTGGCGCCCGACAGCATGGGCGGCCAGCGCGTTACGCCACGCCACATGTTGATGCCGGAATATTTCGGCGCGCCTTCGTCCGGATAAAACTGCTTGCGCAGCACCGAATGTATGCCTTCGCAGCTCACCACCACCTCGCCGCGCTGCGATTCAAGCGGTGTGCCGCTCGCCGCATCGACGAAATGCGCAACACCAGTGTCCGCATCGGCGCCCGTGCAACGCCATCCGGTGACGATGCGGTCGGCGCCGGCGCGCGCAATGAACGCATCGAGCAGCACCATCTGCAGGTCGCCGCGATGAATGGAAAACTGCGGCACGTCGTAGCCGGCGTAGAGTCCGGCCGGCTCCTTGTAGATGAAATTGCCGTATCGGTTATAGAAGCAGTATTCGCGCGTAATGACGCCCACCTTCGCCAGCGCTTCTTCCAGCCCGAGCGCAATCAGTTCTCGCGACGCGTGCGGCAGGATATTGATACCGACGCCGACCGCCTTTAACTCGCGCGCCGATTCGTAAATCCGGCAGGCAATCCCCGCGCGCTGCAGCATGAGCCCCAGCGTAAGACCGCCAATGCCGGCGCCTATGATTACGACATCCAATGTTTTTCCTGCGTTCTGCACCGGGTGTTCAATCTGCCTTGATTTTCGCCGCCGTCACCACGCGCGCCCACCGCGCCAGCTCGCGTCTTACCATATCACCAAATCGCTCGGCGCTGCCGCCGACCGTGTTCATGTCCTGGCGGGCGAGCGATTCGCGCACGTCGGCCTCGCGCAGCAGCGCGTTGATGTCAGCGTTCAGTTTCGCGACCACGCCGCCCGGCGTGCCGGCAGGCGCGAAGAGACCGTACCAGGTCTCGACCACCAGCGTCGGCAAGCCTTGTTCCTGCATCGTCGCGATGTCGGGAAAAGCCGCCGCGCGTTTTTCTCCCATCGTCGCGAGCATGCGCAACCTGCCGGCGCGCACTTGCGGGGCGACCGTCTGGATGCCGGAAACCATCGCCTGCACATTGCCGCCCATGAGGTCGGTGAGCGCGCCTGCCATGCCCTTGTAGGGCACATGAACGATGTCGATACCGGTATCGAGCTTGATCAATTCGGCGGTCAGGTGCTGCGGGCCGCCATTGCCGGGAGACGCATAGAAGAGTTGTCCGGGACGGCGCTTCGCGAGCGCGATGAAATCGCGCATCGATTTCACCGGCAGTTGCGGGTGAGCCACCAGGGTCAGTTCGCTGGCGGCAATCTGGATGACCGGCGCAAAACTTTTGACCGGGTCGAACGGCAGCTTCGCGCTCAATGCCGGCGTCGTGCAGAACGATGTCGCCGTCATCAGCAGAATATGGCCGTCGGCGACCGACTTGGCAACGAAATCAGCACCTATGTTGCCGGTCGCGCCGGGGCGATTGTCGGCGATCACGCCGACATTCCAGCGCTCGGCGAGCCGTGGCCCCAGCGTGCGCGCAACAATGTCGGCGCCCGTGCCGGGCGTGTACGGAACGACGATCTGCACGTTGCGCTGAGGACAGACGGCGGTGCCTTGCGCGCCCGGCGTGGCTGCGTAGCACGCAGCCGTTAAACCCGCGAGGGTCTGCGCGAGTCCTGCCGCACAGGATGATGGATGGGGTTTGCAATGATTTACCGATGACCCATCCCCACCTCCGGTCCTCGCCTTGAAGGGGAGGATGAGTAATGGCGCCGGCAAGACAATAAAAATTGAGCGTGCGCTTATTGGATCGAAAACTTCTGGAACGTGTGGCAATCCGCGGCCGCGCGATTGCGGCTGACCGCGAAAGTCCAGGTAACTTCGCTCACGTAGAGATCGTTCTTCGAATCGAGCGCGAGGCCGTGAGGTGCGGCGAAGCTGCCGGGCGCCTCGGCCTGCGGCGTGCCCCAGCGTGCGAGCATCTTGCCGTTCTTGTCGTAGATGCTCATGCGCGCGTGGCGGGTATTGTCCTTGGTGATCTTGCCCAAGGGGCCGAATGAAGTGTCGCCTTCGTACCACGCGAGCTCAGTCACGTACGCGCGGCCGAGTGAATCGAAGCACAGGTGTGTGGGGCGCTGCGTGTCGGTCCATTCGCGCAGGTATTCGCCGTCGGGTGTGAAGATCTGGATGCGGTCGGCCTCGCGATCGCACACGTAGACAAGTCCTTCAGCGTCGACTGCGATGCCGTGCGGCAGGTGGAACTGGCCGGGGCCTTTGCCGGGCTCGCCCCACGAGCGTTTGAGTTCGCCCTTCGGCGAGAAGATGTGCACGCGCGCGTTGCCGTAACCGTCGCTGATATAGATGTCGCCGTTGAGCCCGATCGCGACGTTGGTCGGACGGTTGAACGGGCCGGCGGGACGCTTGATGCTGGCGACGGTCTTGCCGTCGTAACCGGTGTCCGACGGCGTATTCAAGCACACCCATCGTCATCAGCAGCTTTCCCTCGGGCGTGAACTGGCGCACGGTGTGGTTGCCGTCGTCCGTGGCGAAGATCGTGCCGTTCGGCGCGATGTAGATGCCGTGCGTGCGGTGCGAGAACATGCCTTCGCCCCACGAGCGCTTGAAGTTGCCCTGGTTGTCGTAAATGATCACGGGATGGTCGCCGCGGCAGATGAGGAACACGCGGTCCTCCTGGTCGACCGCCACCCCCGCGACATCGCGGTGCGCCCAGCCCTTGGGGAGTTGCTCCCAGCCCTCGACGACGGAATATTTGATCTGGTCCGACTTTGCCATGTGCTCCTCCCGCGATTGTTGTATTGGATATCGATTCTAGCGCAACAAATTCGCGCGTGTTTCCGCTTACGGCCGGTAGACCGCGAATACCTTGTCGGAGTTGGTGATCCACGACTCGAGGAACGTCGATGCATCGGGCCTGGCGCGGCCCAGTTCGTGCATGGCGCCGACGAGGCAGAACCAGTTGAGCAGCTCCTGGTGCCCGCGGTCTTCAATCTCTGCGAGCGTGGTATTGCGCCACAGCTCGTAGTCCCCGTGCGTCAATGCCTCGTAATAACGCTTGTCCGCTTCGACATCCGGGTACATCAGTGCGTGCTTCTGCACCAGGAACGCATGGCTCCAGCTCGATGACGCGATGATCGCCACGCGCCAGGGGCTGCGCGCAAGCGCGCGCGCGGTTGCCGCGCCGACGTCGCAGCAGCGCCAGGGCGGCGGCGATGGCGGGTCAAAGTCGTTCTCGGCGTCGGGTATCTCGCCGCTCCCCTCCGCGGGACGCCGCGGCGAGCCGCGCGCGGCGATCAGCAAGCGCCCGTACGCGTTGACGGCGAAAGGCAGGACCGGATACGGGAAACCCTTGCGGTCGTAATCGAGGAAGAGCAGCGAGTTCGCGAACGCATGACCGAGCGGATGGTGTAGCGGTTTGTACGCGTAAGCCACGTCGATGCCGTCATTCAGCAATGCGCTCGCCAGGTACTTGCCGGCCGCGCGGTGGCCTTGCATGGTGAAGGTTTTATCGTCCGGCTCGTCCCACACGTTGCGCCCGCGGCGATAGCCCTGCCACGGCTGAATGTCGACGGCGTCGTAAGCGAGTATGGTGAAAGGGGGCACGCAGTCTTCGCGAAAATTCTCGTACTGATCGTCGCCCCAGATCAGCACGCAGTCGGGCTTGAACGCGTCGAGTTCGCGGCGGATCTTGCGGAACTCGTCGATCATTTCCTGGCGATGCTGATCGGAGTGGCGCTGACCGCAATCATCGCCCCATTGCTCGCGCATCGTCGGGTGCCAGTTTTCCACGGCACGCAGGTGCGCGGGCAGGGTGGGATCGTCGAGGCACTGCTGCGTGCGCCGGCTCATGTTCGCCTTCGCCGCAAGGTTGGGGAAGTGAGTGATGCCGAGACCGAGAATCTGACCCATGCGCGTTTTTCCTCTCGCCCTATACTAACGGTATCCTGGAGCGCGGTGCAAAACCCGCGTTCACCCACGCTTGCCTGAACGGGTCATCGGCTGCAGAATCCAATCACTCTAACAAGGAGCGTCCCCATGGCAAAACTGCGCCACGTAGCGATGGTAGTCGAAGATATGGAGAAGACCGCGAAGTTCTACGAGCAGTCTTTCGGCATGCAGCGCGTGCGCCAGTCGCCAACCTCGATCGGGCTGTCGGACGGCTACATGAGCCTCGTGATCATCGACCCCTCCAATGTCAACATGAAAGGCGAGACGCGCCGGGGATTGCATCACCTGGGCTTTCTGATTGACGACATGGAAGAGATCACGGCCAAGGTCGAGGCGAACGGCGCCACCTATCACGGCGAGATTCTCGGTTCCGGCAAAGGGCCGCTGACGGAGCGCAAGTATCTCGACCCGCTGGGATCGATGTTCGACATCACTACCGCCGATCACGCGCGCGAAACATGGCGCATTCCGGTAGAGTCTAAGTGATTCGCTGCCGGGGCAATCTCCGGCGAAGGAGAATCCGTGCCTGAATATTTTCGCGTAGTCGTGGGCGCGCTGGCGATGATTGCGCTCGCGGCGCCCGCGTCGGCGGCATCGCCGGGCGAATATCCGAATCGATCGATCCGTCTGGTGGTGCCTTTCGTAGCCGGGGGTAGTACCGACATTGTCGCGCGCCTGGTTGCGCAGAAGCTTACCGAGCAGTGGGACAAGCAGGTCGTCGTCGACAACCGCTCGGGCGGTAACGGCGCGATCGGCATGGAGATCGCGGCGCGTGCGGTCCCGGACGGTTATACGCTCGTGCTCGGCTATATCGCGAATCTGGGTACGGGTCCCGCGCTCAATCCGAAGCTGCCGTACGATGCGATCAAGGATTTCGCGCCGATCTCGCATATCGTCACCGCACCGAGCATTGTCGTGATTTATCCCGGACTGCCGGCCAGGAACCTGCAGGACGTGATCGCGCTCGCGCGCGTGAAGCCGGGTGCCATTGCGTGGGGTACGTCAGCCGTCGGCAGCATCGGGCATATGTCGGGCGAATTGCTCAACCGTCTCGCCGGCGTGCAGATGACCCACGTGCCATACAAGGGCGGCGGGCAGGCGGTGGTCGACGTAGTCGGCGGCCAGATACCGATGGTGATCATCGGCATGACCGCGGCCACGCCGCACGTGCGCGCCGGGCGGTTGCGCGCGATTGCGACAACGGGTGCCAAGCGCTCGTTCGCTTTTCCCGACGTGCCGACTGTCGCGGAGCAGGGCTTTCCCGGATTCGCCGCGGATGCGTGGTATGGCTTGCTCACGACCGCAGGCACGCCGCGGCCCATCGTCGACAAGCTTAACGGCGAAGTCATCCGCATCATGAAGCTGCCCGAGTCGAAGGAGCGCATGGCGAATGTCGGATTCGAAATCGTCGCCAGCAGTCCCGCTGAATTCGCGCAGCTGATCCGCGAAGAGATTCCCAAATGGACCAAGGTCGTGCGCGAGGCGGGCATACGCGCGGAATAGCATAGACTGGCTTCGACAAATCAAAAACCAAGGGAGAAAATGCATGAGAACCGCATCGATCGCAGCCGTTGCACTGCTGATTTCAGGCATTGCGTAGCGCGGCCGAAATCAAAGTTGCCTCCACGCAGGCCACCGAAGAGGCCTATAAGGAGCTCGTCGCGCAATTCGAGAAGAGCACGGGGCACAAGGTCACGACGTACTATTCCGGCACGCTCAACGTCCAGAAGCGTATCGCGGACGGCGAGCCGTACGACCTCATCATCATGGCGGGCCCGGCGATCGACGATCAGATCAAGCTCGGCAAGGCGGTCGCCGGCAGCCGCGTCGATTTCGCGCAATCGGGCACCGGCATGGCGGTAAAGAAAGGCGCGCCTAAACCGGACATCGGCTCGGTCGACGCCTTCAAGAAAGCGCTGCTCGCCACCAAATCGATCGGCTATTCGACCGGCCCCAGCGGCATTTACATGTTGAGCGTATTCGAGAAACTGGGAATTGCCGACCAGGTGAAGGGCAAGCTCAAGCAAACGCCGTCAGGCGTGTTCGTCGGCACGCTGATCGCCACGGGTGAAACCGAGGTCGGTTTTCAGCAGATCAGCGAGCTCGTGCATTTCGACGGCATCGATTACGTCGGCCCGCTGCCGGGCGATCTGCAGCGCATGACGATGTTCTCGACCGGCATCCACGCGGGCGCGAAGCAGGCAGAGGCGGCGAGGGCGCTGGTCAAATACATCACCGCACCGGCCGCCGCGCCGGTCATCCGGAAGCACGGGCTCGAGCCAGCGAGTTGAACTTCGGCGGTGCCGCAAGATTGGCGCAGCTATTTCTTTTTGCTTCGCCGCCGCGGCGTGCGATGAAATCGAGCGTTGCCTGCGCGCATTCGTCGGGCGCGACCGCCGCGGTGTGATAGCCGTCGACCTTGATCGCGACCAGCTCCGAGTCGGGAATCTTCTTCTGGTACGCCTTGAATTCCGCGATGCTGCGGCGCTTCGTGTCGTTGGCGATGACGAGCGTCGGGCACTTCACGTTTTTGAGTTCCGGATTCAGGTCGACGCCGCCGACCCAGTTCACGTAAGCGTGGCCGGTCGAAACCGCGGTCTGCCCCATCAGATCGACCCACCAGTCGACGCCGCGCGCCGGCATCTTGCTGCCCAAACGTCCACCCATCGTCCAGCGCGACCAGCTGCGCATGCCGTAGCGGTCCATATGGTCGAGCCAGCCGGGCACTGTCGGCCCTTTGACGGGTGAGCATACGAGCGTCGCGGTCTTGATCAAGTGCGGATACAGCATTGCGAATTTCAGCACCGGCATGCCGCCGCTCTTGCCGCCGACCACATGCACCGGCTCGTGCGGCGACAATGCGCCGACCACGCGCGCGAGATCGTCCGCAAAGAGCTCGGTCGTGAATTCGAAATCCTTCGGCACCGCGCCCGTCTGGCCGAAGCCGCGCTGGTCGTAGCGGATCACGCGGTACTTGCGCGAGAAATGCGGCACCCACGCGCGCCACGCTTCGGTGTTCTCGGTGAAGCCGTGCACGAATACGACCGTCTCGGGCGTCGTCCACGCGTCGGTGTGATCGTCGATCTTGTAAAAGAGTCTGAGGTCCGGCGGCAGATCAAGAAACGGCATGGAGTTCCCCTGATGATGCAGGCGCGAACGCGCGCTGCAAAGTTCGTTTGCGAGATTCTACCCTGCGCCCGAGTGTGCGCTCAACCGGTATCGATGTGTCGTGCTAAACTTTGCGCTGCTTTCCGGCGTGCGATTTCAAACTGCGCGCCGTCCGCTATACGAGGAGAAAAATCATCCGCTTTTCACATCTGCTCAGGATATTTGCGTGCGCTGCTTTCGCGGCGCTGCCGGCCGGCGCGCACGCGCAGTGGCAACCGACGCGCAACGTCGAAATTGTCGCGCCCGCCGCGGCCGGCAGCGCGCTCGACGCCGTCGCGCGCCTGATGCAGAAAGTGCTGCAGGACAAAAAAATGCTGAGCGCGAATCTCACCGTCGTCGACAAAGCGGGCGGCGGCAACGCGGTCGGCTTCAACTACCTGAATTCGCGTCCGGCCGACGGTCACACCGTGCTCGTGACGCCGTTCACCATCATCACCAACAAGATCACCGGCGCCAATCCGATCAACTATCAGGACATCACACCGATTTCCATGCTCGCCGACGAGCACATCGCATTCGTGGTGAACGCCAATTCGCCGATCAAGACGGGAAAGGATTTGCTCGAGCGCATCAAGCGCGACCCCGCGTCGGTGAGCATGGCGCTCGCGGCGGCGCTCGGCAACGCCAATCACATCGCGATGAGCCTCGTCGGCAAGGCAGTCGGCGCCGATCCCAAGCGCTTTCGCATCGCCGTGTTCAATTCGAGCGGCGAATCGATCACCGCGGTGCTCGGCGGCCATGTCGAGCTCGCGATCACGACCACCGGTCTCGTCGGGCCGCATGTCCAGGCCGGCCGCGTGCGCGTGATCGCGGTCGCGTCCGAGAAGCGGCTCGCCGGCGCGCTCGCGCAGACGCCGACGTGGCGCGAGCAGGGCGTCGACGTCGTGTTCAGCAGCTGGCGCACGCTGATCGGCCCGCGCGGCATGGCCCCGGAGCAGGTCGCCTACTGGGATGGATTGATGGCGAAATTGTCGACGCAGGACGAATGGCTGCGCGATCTCGACCAGAACGCGCTCACGCCGGCGTATATGAATTCGGACGCGACGAAAAAACTCCTCGCGCAGCAGGCGGAAACGCTGCGCGGAATCCTGACCGATCTCGGGCTTGCGCGCTAACGCGGTGCGGAAATATTTTCTCGCGGCTGCCTGCGTGCTCGGCGCGGCGTCCGCAAGCGCGCAGTCCTATCCGATCAAACCCATACGCATCGTCACCAACGAGCCCGGCGGCGGACTCGATTTCGCGCTGCGCGTGATGACGCCGGCACTGTCGAGCGGTCTCGGCCAGCAGGTCATCGTCGACAATCGCGGCGGCGCCGGCGGCGTGATCGCCGCGGACATCGTCGCAAAAGCGTCGCCCGACGGCTACACGCTGCTTTACTACAGCAACGGCATATGGACGCTGCCGCTGCTGCAGAAAGTGCCTTATGACTTCGTGCGCGATTTCACGCCCGTCACACTGGCTGCAAGCTCGCCCAACATACTCGTCGTGCATCCGTCGCTGCCCGTCAATTCCGTTGCCGAATTGATTGCGCTCGCGAAAGCGAAAGCCCGGCACGCTCAACTACGCGTCGGGCGGACGCGGCGCGCCGACGCACCTTGCCGCGGAGCTCTTCAAGTCGATGGCGGGTGTGGACATCGTGCACATTCCTTACAAAGGCAGTGGACCGGCCTTGATCTCGCTGATTGGCGGCCACGAGCAGTTGATGTTCACCGTCGCGGTCGGCGGGCTCGTGCACGTGAAAGCGGGGCGCCTGAAACCGCTCGCCGTGACGAGCGCGAAACCATCGGCGCTGCTGCCAGGCCTTCCCACCGTTGCCGCCTCAGGATTGCCGGGCTACGAATCGGTGTCGATTCAGGGCTTGTTCGCGCCGGCCAAAACGCCGGCTGCGGTCGTGCAGCGCCTGCAGCAGGAAGTCGTGCGCGTCGTCGCACGCGCGGAGGTGAAAGAAAAGTTTTTCAATGCCGGCACCGAAGTCGTGGGCAGCACGCCGGCGGAACTCGCCGCCGCAGTTCAGGCTGACATGACGGCGATGGCAAAGGTGATCAAGGCGGCGGGAATACGCGCGGACTGATGTTGTTAAACGAATTGCGCGACAATCCCCATAATTCAGGGGAAGCGACAAGTCAAAAACCTGAACCGTCATTCCGGCGTAGGCCGGAATCCAGTTTGTTTCTATCGCCTGGACACTGGCTTGCGCCAGCGTAACGGACCTGACTAATGAATTCCTAAATGTTACCAAGGGGGCACAAATGGCAGCACTACTGAAGAACGCAGTCAAAGAAATGATGAAAGAAGGCAAGCCGGCGCTCGGCATGATCGCGCGGCTCGGCCGCTCAGGCGACATCGCGCGCATCGCCAAGACGACCGGCCACGATTTCGTGTTCGTCGACGGCCAACACGCGCTGTATTCGGTCGAGACGACCGGCCACATCGCGCAAGCGGCGCTCGGCTGCGGCGTGGTGCCGATGGCGCGCGTGCGCAGCTGCGACGATCCCGACACCCAGGTGCTGCTCGACAACGGCGTGATGGGCATCGTGTTTCCCGATATCAACACCGCGGCGGAAGCAAAGCGCGCGGTCGATCGCGCCAAGTTTCCGCCCGTCGGCCGGCGCTCGGTATCGGGCAGCTACACGATGTTCGATTTCCGTCCGGTGTCTACCGCCGACGCGGTCGCCACGCTCAACGAAGCGACGCTGGTCGTGTGCATGGTGGAAACGCAGGAAGGCCTCGACAACGTCGATGCGATTGCGGCGGTCGACGGCGTCGACGTCATCCACGTCGGATCCAACGATTTGATGACGTCGCTCGGCAAGCCCGGCCAGTACGGCACGCCGACGCATATCGCCGCACTCGACAAAATATTCGCCGCGGCCAAGAAGCACGGCAAGTTTGCCGGCGTCGGCGGCGACCGCAATGTCGAGCGCCAGGTCGAGTTCATCCGCAAAGGCGCGCGTTTCCTGACGACCAACAGCGACATCGCGTTCATGGCCGCGGAAGCGTCGCGCGTGACCGGCGAACTGCGCAAGGCGCTCGGCGCTTGAGTTTGTTTAATGCCGTTGTACTCGGCGCGTCCGCGTTTGCGGCGATGCACGCGCATGCCGCCGACACGTTTCCGGCGCGCCCCGTCCGCATGATAGTGCCGAGCGGCGCCGGCGGCGTCACCGACGTGCTGGGTCGCATTCTTGCGCACAAGCTCGGCGAGAATCTCGGCCAGCAGGTGGTGATCGACAACCGGCCCGGTGCGAGCGGCATCGTCGGTTCGCAGATCGTCGCCACGGCGGTCCCTGACGGCTACACGCTGTTGATGGTATTTCCGTCGCACGTGGTCAACCCGTTTCTGTACAAAACGATGCCGTACGACACCGAGAAGGCGTTCGCGCCGATTACTATCGTCAGCACGGTGTCGTTGCTGCTCACCGTGAACCCCGAGCAGCCGGTTAGAATCGACACAGGAGTTGATCGCGTACGCGAAAGCGAACCCGGGTAAATTAAATTACGGCACCGTCGGCAGCGGGAGTCTTGGGCATCTGGGCGCCGAGCTGTTCCGCTCGATGTCGGGCACGCGCATGACGCAGATCGCGTACAAAGGCAGCCCGCAAATTCTGGCGGCGCTGATTGGCGGCGAGATCAACATGTACATGGTCGCGTCGATCAGCGGCGTGATGCCACAGCTGAAATCAGGCCGCGTGCGCGGGCTCGGTGTGAGCACGAAACAATCGCTGCCCGTATTGCCGAACGTGCCGCCGATCGCCGACGCTCTGCCTGGCTACGAGGCGCGCGGCTGGAACGGCATCTTCGCGCCGGCCGGCACGCCGAAGCACATCGTCGAGAAACTGCATCGGGAAATCGTGAAGATCGTGCGCTCGCCGGAGTTCGCGCAGAATCTGATGGCGGAAGGCGCGACCGCGGTGGGCAATACGCCGGAGGAATTCGCCGCCGTGATCCGCGCCGACATGAAGAAGTGGGCGGCGGTGATCAAAGAAGCGGGGATCAAGGGCGAGTAGGCCGCGCTCGTCATTCCCGCGAAGGCGGGAATCCCGACGATTTAGTGCATTCCTGAACGCTCGCCTGCGCGGGTCGATGCAGCAGCGGCTTTTTCTCCGTCAGCGTTTCGAGAAACGCCACGATGTCGTCGATCTGCGCTGAAGAGAGATTCAGAGGCCGCAATATGCTGTCGGCGGCGCGCTGAGCGACCGGCTCGCCGGGCTCGGCATGCGGCTGCGGCACCGCGAGGTGCATCTTGACCGCGTCGATCCCGGAATAATGTCCGACCACATCGCGCAGACTGGTCAGGCTGCCGTTGTGCATATACGGCGCGGTCAGCGCGACATTGCGCAGGCCCGGCACCTTGAACGCGCCATAGGCTTCAAGGTTGAGCGTTACGTGCTGCGTGCTGACGGCGTTCGCACCGGAGCGATCGTCGTTGTGCGGCGTCAGCCGGTTGAAACGGCTGGCGAGCACGGTCTTGATGCCGTCGTAACGTCCCCAGTCGAAGCGCCCGCCCGCGGTGCCGACCGGAATTCCCGTCTTGTCGAATTCGCCATTGGTGAATTGCGGCCCCAGGTGACATACGCTGCATTTCGCCGCGCCGATGAAGAGCCGCAGCCCGCGTTGCGCCGCGGCGGGATAGCGCGCCGCGGTTTTGCGGTCGCCGCGCACGAGCGCATCGCGAAATTCATCGAACAGCGTGCGGCCGCTGACGAGTGATTCCTGAAACGCGGCCAGCGCTTTGCCGATGTCGGCGAACAGCGCTTCGTCATCCGCCGGCGGCGGCTTGCCGTATGCCAGTCGATAGCGGCAGAGCAGATCGGGCTGCGACCGGATCAGCGCCGCGACGTGCCGCTCTGCGCCGCCCATCTCGCGCGTATCGAGCATCGGCCGCAAGCTCGCGGCCCACAGGCTGTCGGCAGCACCACTCCAGCCGAACCAGCGGTTGAACCGCGCATTGACGACGCTTTTAGTGTGGCGTTCGGTCTCCTGCAGGCCGACCGCGACTGCGCGGCCATCGCTCCATCCGGATTCCGGCACGTGGCAGCTCGCGCAACTGATGGCGCCGGTGGTCGAGAGGCGCGGGTCGAAGAATAACTGCGCACCAAATTCAACCGCGCGCGGATTGCCGGAAACGCGATTGCTCGCATCGCTCGCTGAGCGGGGGCGGCCACGGGCCGTGCTGACGGATCGCCGCGATTTCCGCGCGGCTGAAAGCGAGGATTCCGTCCGCGTGAGCTGGAATGCCCGAGCACAGCAGGAGCGCGGCCGCGCCGGCTAGACGAGCCCGGCGCATCGCCCCTGCGCATCGCGGATTACTCGAGCACCAGCACGTCGTGGCGGTCGGTGTTGGTCACCAGTCCCGGTATATTAGTGCCGGACTGGACCGAGCCGCTGACGAGATGGAAGCGGTTGCCGATGAACCCGCCGGCGAGTCCGTGCCGCGGCAACGGCATGGGCGGCAGCCGCGACCACGCATTGACTTTCGGGTCGAAGGCTTCGACCGTCGTGTACGTCGCCCAGTAATCGCGATGGCGGATTTCGCCGCCCGCCACATAGAGGCGTCCGTTCTGCACGCCCCACGTGGTTGCGCTGCGCGGCGTCGGCATCGGCGCGCGCAATACCCACTGGTCGGTTCCGGGGTTGTACTCCTCGACGATATCCACGTTGAGTGCATTCGGAATGAACACCGAACCGGCGCGGCCGCCGGCGATGTAAATGCGACCGTCGATGACGCCCGATGCGGCGTGGTTACGCGGCGTCGGCAGGTCGGCGCGTTTTGAGTACGTGTTGGCGGCAGGATCATAAACGTCGTGCGTGCCGACCGAAACATTGCGCGACGGATGCAGCCATTCCTCCTTGGCGCCGGACGGCAATGTTGCGCCGCCGATCAGATGGACGCGTCCGTTCACCGTCACCGCGCTGATGGAGCCGCGCGCCTGCGGCACGGGCGCGAGCGGCTTCCACGTATCGGCCTGCGGGTCGTACTCCCATGCATTGTTGACCGGGATCCACGTCGGCTGGCCTTTCTCGGGCAACGTGTAGCCGCCGAACATGTATATGCGCCCGTTCACTTCGGCGAGCGCAAAGTGGTGGTGATACGCCGGCATGTCGCGCTTGCGCGTCCAGCGGTCGGCGGCGGGATCGTATTCCATCACCATGCCGATCGGCTTCCACGCGATTGCCAGACCGCCGAACACATAGAGCTTGCCGCCGGCGGCGATGCCGTAGACTTCTTCCGCGCCCTGCGGAATCGGCGCCGCGGTCACCCATTTCTGCGCGAGCGCGGGGCCGTTCAGCAGACCCAGCATCAAGAACGCAACTGCGATGCCGGCGGCACCAAAGTATTTTGCTTTCATCGTTTGCTCTCCCCAGGTTTTTTGTTGCGCGTTATTGTTTGCTGGCTGCGTGGTCGTTCGATGCGATCAGGGGATGGGCTTCAGGCGGAGTTCATCTGCCGTGCCGCTGACGAAACCGTAGCGGGCGTATACCGCCTGACCTTCCGCCGACACGAGAAATTTCAGATAAGCGGCCGCGGCGCTCGCCCTGGGTGAATCGCGCAGCGGACCGATGGCGTAGGCCACTTCATCGCGCAGACTGTCCGCCGGCGGCAATTGCACGCCTTCGACCGGTGCGCCTTCGCGCACGGCTTCGATAGCCTCGGTTTTCCACACGATGCCCGCGTCGGCGGTTCCCTGGCGAATGCGGTCCGGCGTTTCCCGATGATGCACCGCGGTGAACCAGTTGTTCGCGGTCGTCTGGCAGGAGTAACACTCCTTGCCGCCGGATATTTGTTGCCAGATGCCGTGCCGCTCGAGTACCTTGCGTGCGTAAAACTGCATGATCCCTTCGTTAACCGGGTTGGGCATCGAAGTTTTCACGTCCGCCCGCGCCAAGTCGCCGATGCCGAGCACGCGCTTCGGATTGCCCTTCGCAACCATGATCTGCATTTCGTTGTGCATGTACGTTGCGTAATTGTCCATCAGACCGGCCTGGCGCAATTTCTGCAGGTGGCCAAGGTTCACCGACGCATAAACGTCCGGCCGGCCGGGATAGTCTTTTCCTTCGTAGCGCCAGCCGCCCGCGAGTATGGCGTCCGCGATCAGGCCGGGCGGCAAGGTAATCAACCCGACGCTGACTTCAGGGTTCAGTTTCTGGAACGCCTGCACCACGTCATCCATCGCGAAGAACTGGTTGCCGGCCAGCCAGAGTATGAGCCCGGCTTCCTGCGGCATGCGGGCGAGCGCCTGCGCGCCGAGCAGCTTATTTCCACCGGCCGGATAAAATTTCAGGTCGGTATCCTTGCCGTTCGGTATTTGCGCGAATCCGGGTGCCGCGGCGGGCGCTGCGCCGCTCTGCGCGTAAACCGCGGCGGACGCCAGCGCCAGAATACCGGCGAGAAAAAGGCCGCATCCGCCGATTGCTTTATTGCGCATGCCGGCCAGCTTGTTCCAGGGTGGACAAGGTGGCTGCAAATTGCAACCGCTTAAGTGCGAACCTTGCACCTAAGCCGGTTCGTACTTGAGCCGCTTCACCTTCTCCATGTTCGTGCCTTCGAGGCGGATCAGGCGCGTCGGGCCGGCACGGCTCGGTGAATGGAGATCGCCTTCGTTGTAGACATGCGCGACGCCGGGTGTGAGCTTGTACTTTGTTTTGTGCTTGACCTTGCCCGGCTGGTCGGGGCTCGCGGGACTCACGAGTTCCCAATCGGACATCGCGGTTTCGCCGGCGACCTGGCCGTAAATCGCCCACGAAGGGCCGTGGTCGTGCGGCGGGCTTTCTTTGGGGCCCTTGTACTGGTGCGCGAGTATGCAGAAGCCGAGCTCCGGATCTTCGTGCAGGATTTTGCGCTCAGGCGTGTTGTCGTCGAAGGTCGCCTTGATGAAGTCCTGGTCGACCAGCACTTCCTTCAGGAGCTTGCACACTTTTTCGCGGCCGGCAGGGCCGGGCTGCGACTTCAGGGCGGCGCGGAATTCGTTTGCGAGTTGGGCAACGGTATGAGCCATGGTGTTCCTCCTACGATTTATTTGGCATGCGCAAGAACGCGCGGCAATGGAACTATAACTTATTTTGCGAAGGTTCGATCAGCCGTCGCGCTTGATCACCGCTTCGATATCCGCCGCCGGCACCTTGATATTTACGCCGGCGCGCTCTTCCTGCAGCAGCATTGGCACGCGCGAATCGCGCGCAGCCCAGCCGCGGGTCAGGGCCTCGGTCATGTCGGCGCGCGTGAGCTCCGCGATGCGCATCGGCACGCCGACATCGCGCGCCAACTCGGTCGCGAGCATCACGTCCTTGTGCGCGAGCTTCAGCGCAAAATCCGGCGGATCGAATTCACCGCGCAGGAATTGTTTGCCCAGCCGGTCGAACGAACGCTGACGCCCCAGCGAGCACTGGCGCACCGCCGCCCACAGCGCCAGCGGCTCGACGCCCGCCTTGACGCCCATCGTAAATACTTCGGCGAGCGCGGTCTGGATTGAATAGCCGGCCATGTTGTGCACGAGCTTGGCTACCGAGCCCGCGCCGATCGGGCCGATGTAGATGACCTGGTCGCCTATTGCGTCAAGCGCGGGCTTGAACTTGTCGAAAACAGCCTTGTCGCCGCCGACGAGCAGCGCGAGCTTGCGGGTTTTCGCGCCGCTGGGGCCGCCGCTTACGGGCGCGTCGAGCAGGGCGATGCCTTTGGCCGCAAAACGCGCGTGCAGCTTGCGGATGACGGTGGGCGAATTGGTCGACAGGTCGAACCATGCGGTGCCCGGCTTCATGTGCTCGATCAATATGTCGGCGACCGCTTCAACTTCGCGCGGTCCGGGCAGTGAGGTGAATATGACTTCCGAATGCGCGGCGATCTCTCGCGGCCCGTCGGCCCAAGTCGCGCCCGCTTTCAGATGCGGCGCCGCGGCATCGCGCCGCAGGTCGTTGACGGCCACTTCGTGTTCGCCTGCCTGCAGGTTGAGCGCCATGGACGCGCCCATCGTTCCCAAGCCTATGAATCCAGCACGCATGATGATTGACCTTTATTAGATTGTTTGCGGATTGACAGCGCCGCTGCGGTGGCGGCGCGGTGATTCATTATATGATGGCGCGAGGAGGAATAACTATGACCTATCGACTGCGCGCCGCATTATGCGGCCTGCTGCTTGCTGCGTCCGGCCTTGCCGCCGCCGAAGTGCAGGAAATCAAAATACCGAAGGGCGCCGGCGGCATCGGCTTTCTGCCGCTGCTCGTGATGGAGCAGCAGAAAATCATCGAGAAGCACGCAGCGCAGCTCGGCAACAGGAATCTGAAAGTCACCTACGCCAATCTCGGCGGTCCGGCGGTGGTCAACGACGCGCTATTGTCCGGCGCCGCGCACATGGTGCCGGCGGGCCCGCCGGCATTCCTGTTTCTATGGGACCGCTCGCGCGACAGCACCCAGATCATGGGCATCGCCGCGATGAGCTCGCTGCCGATGTATCTGAACACCACCAACCCGAAGATCAAGGTCGCTGCGCGACATCACGGAAAAGGACAAGATGGCGATCACTGCCGTCAAAGTCTCGATCCCCGCGATCATTATGCAGATGGCGGCGCGCAAGGAATTCGGCGACAAGGAAGTCTTCCGCTACGACCGCTACACGGTCGGCCTGCCGCATCCGGACGGTGTCGCCGCAATGCTGTCGGGCATCAGCGAGATCAACCTGCATTTCACTTCGCCGCCGTTTGTCGCGCGCGAGCTGAAAGACCCGCGCGTGCGCACCATCCTGTCGACCGACGACGTAATGGGCGGCTCGACGACGTTTACGATGCTCTACACGACGAAGAAATTCCGCGACGAGAACCCGCTCACCTACAAGGCAATCGTGGGCGCCGTCAAGGAAGCGATCGACTACATCAATCGCGACAAGCGCGGCGCGGCGCAGGTTTACTTCGACTCGATCGGCGGCAAGGGCGAAACCATCGAAGAAATCATGACGACGCTGAACGACCCGAAGAATGTAATAACGATGGTGCCGCAGAACACGCTCAAATATGCGCAGTTCATGCACGAGATCGGCTCGCTCAAGAACCGCGCGACGTCATGGAAGGATTTGTACTTTCCCGAAGTTCACGACCTGCCGGGAAATTGACCGCGTTGCAGCCTGGGCGCGGTCACTCGGCCGCGATGCGCGCTTTCTTCACCACTTCCGACCAGCGCGTGATGTCGCGCGCGATGCGGTCGTGAAATTCGGCGGGGCTGGAAGCGCTGGCATCGATGCCGGCGGCGAGCAAACGCTCTTTCATTTCATCCATCGCCAGCAGCGCCGCGAGCTCGGCATTGAATCGCCGGATCACTGGAGCCGGCGTAGCTTTTGGCGCGAGCAGGCCGTACCAGCCGTCGACTTCGAAGCCCGGCACGCCCGCTTCGGCGATGGTCGGCACATCGGGTAGTGCCGCGGTGCGCCGCGTCGTGGTCACGCCGAGCGCGCGCAGTTTGCCCGCCTTGATGTGCACGCCGCCGGACGCGACGCCCGAGAAAAAAGCGGCGATCTGGCCGCCGAGCACGTCGATCAGCGCCGGTCCGCCGCCTTTGTACACGATTCCCACCATGTCGATGCCGGCGAGCACCTTGAAGAGCTCGCCCGAGAGATGTGTCGCGTTGCCGTAACCCGTATACGCATAATTGATCTGGCCGGGCCGCGCTTTGGCGAGCGCGATGAATTCGGCGACGGTTTTCGCCGGCACTGCCGGGTTCACGACGAGCACGTAGGCGCCATTGCCGATCAGGCCGACCGCGGCGAAATCTTTCAAGGTGTCGTACGGCAGCTTGCGCATCACCGACGGCGTGATCGCATGGCCGGCGGGCACGATCAGCAGCGTATGCCCGTCGGGCACGGCTTTGGCCGCGAGATCCGTGCCGATGATTGCATTGGCGCCGCCGCGATTGTCGACGACGACCTGCTGGCCGAGACGCTCGGGCAGGCGCGAGGCGACGATGCGGCCGATCACATCGACCGCGCCACCGGGTGGGAAAGGCACAATCAGGCGTACGGGTCGAGTCGGCGACCACTGCGCGCTCGCATCCGTGACGGCCGCGATGAGCGCAAAGATCGCCGCCAGCGCGATCAAGCGCCTGCGGTTGACGTGGAGAATGTGCTCGCTCGGTCTGGGCATGGATTCGAACGACTGTAGCACGAGAGTGCGGCGTCGTATTCGCATCCTCGCGTGAAGTCCGATGCGGACGTGCTACGCTTGAGCGTGAATCATCGATAAAAATGTTGCGGCGTAGCAAAGCCGCACGGATCATGCAGCGAGGAGACGGGTCATGCGTATATCAGTGTGCGTGCTGTTGCTGGCCATTACCCAGTTCGCAATGGCGGCGGACGACTATCCCGTTCGTCCCGTGCGCTGGATAGTGCCGGCCCCGCCGGGCGGCGGCACCGACGCGGTCGGGCGGATTGTCGGCGCGAAGCTTTCCGAACTGTGGAAGCAGCAGGTCGTGATCGACAATCGCGGCGGCGCGCAGGGCGGGCTCGGCACCGCGCTCGGCGCGAAGAGCTGCGCCCGACGGCTACACGATTACGTTTGCGTACACCGGGCCGGTCGCAGTGAATCCGCATCTCTATACGAGCCCCGGTTACGACACGCTGCGCGATTTCGCCGCGGTGTCGAGGCTCACCGAGCAGCCGATGATCATGACCGCGCATCCGTCGATGCCGTTCGCCAATCTGAAAGAGCTCGCCGCCTACGCAAAACAGAATCCCGGCAAGCTTTCATTTGCGTCGAGCGCGTCGGGGCAGCAGCTCGCGGGCGAGCTCTTCAAGCTGACGGCGGGCGTCGACATCGTGCACATCCCGTACAAAGGCGCGGGGCCGGCGGTGCTCGACCTGCTCGGCGGCAACGTGAATCTGATGGTTTCGAATCCGACGTCCGTGGTTCCGCACGTCAAGTCCGGCAAACTCAAGGCGGTGGGGATATTCGGCGCCAAGCGCATCGACGCGCTGCCCGACGTGCCCGCGGCGGCGGAGTCCGGCTTTCCGGACCTGGCAGCGGTCAACGAGTGGTATGGCGTGATCGCGCCCGCGGCGACGCCGCCGGCCATCGTCGCGGCATTGAACGCGGGCATCCTGCGCGCGCTGAAGTCGCCGGACGTGCTGCAGCGCCTGCAGGCGCTGGGCATGAACGCGGCGCCGAGCACGCCGGCGGAGTTCAACAAGCAGATACGCGAGGACTACGCGCTGTGGGGCAAAGTCGTTAAGTTGTCGGGCGCAAAGGCGGACTGAGCTGCGTATTTGGCCGCTGGCCGGAGCAGGCATTGTCGACGGCTGCGCAGATAATGCTGGCCATGTCGGCATGCAGTTGCCCAGGGTTGTCCGCTAAGAATTTTTCGACCATCGCATATACCTGATCGTAAGTGATGCCTTTGCCCAGGCAACTGGCTAATCTTACATAGCGAATCTCATTTCTTCGACGCTCATTGACGGGCCTGGATACGGCGGGAGCATTGCTCAAGGTATCGATGACGCCCCATACGTAGCTGCGTTTCATCGCGGCAGGCCATTCCAGCCATTCCTTTCCCGACATCGCGGCCCCCGGCGCGCTAGCATTCCGTGCTGACATGGCTCGCATCTCCCAGTTGTTCATTTTTTTCTGTGCAAAATGTCATATGTTTATGGCATATGCCAACGTCCCTGCGTTTATTCGCAAGAAGCGAGCCAGTGCCATACATCACGGAACCCCCGGATTTACGTGACAAAATGCGCGAGCGAATGCGGCGTGCGGCAGATTGCAAGACGAGCTCGTCGAATAGCCGACATACGGGAGCCCGGGCGGAAAAGTTCAAAACCTTACAGTGGTATTTAAAGCGAGCGGGTTATCGAGGAAGAGCGGTCAGTTGGAGCATATGAGCTATCGAAGCAGCAACTACGCCCGATATCCTACTTGAAATTTTGGCCTGGCGACGCGCTGAGATTGCACGGCGACGCGCATTATCGGAGCCGGACTTCGAGCGAATTATGCACGTATCATTTCACCAATTTGATTCATTTGGCATTTCTTTTGCCATCCTTCAAACGCAGGCGGCAGCCTTAAAATGCATATGGCATGTCGCGGGGACGCGTGCATTAACGTGCTTTCAGCACTTCCGCCGCCCAATCCCACATGTATGCGGAGCCGATGCTGATGTTGTCGACCTGGCAGTGGTGATAGCCGCCTTCGGCGCGGGTGAAAACTTTCAATTCCTTCTTGTTGGAGCCGGCGGCGGCGATCATTTTCTGCGCGTGCTCGAACGGCGCCTGCTGGTCGCCCTCGCCATGCACGAGCAAGTACGGGCAGCGCATTTTCTGAATCACGCCGTCCAGCTTGAATCCTTCGAGTTTCTTGAACGCTTCTTCCTTGGTCTTGACATCGAACACCCACAACAGGTGCTGCCATGGCACCGACAGCGAGAGAATTTCGCCGCGCTCGATACGCGCGAGCCGCTGCTGCCACTTCGTGTGGTAGTCCCACTCGGGTCCCCACGAGATGCAGCACGCGAAGCGTCCGTCCATTGACGCAGCGCGCGGTGCGTAATAGCCGCCGAGGGAGAGCGCCATGATGCCGATTCTTTGCGGGTCGAATTCCGGACGCGCCGCGAGATAGTCGTAAGCGGCGCCGGCATGGCGCTCGGTCTCGTGATGCAGCGGCAGGTTGCGAAAACGAATCGCTTCGCCATTGCCCGGCCCGTCAAGGATCAGGCACGACACGCCGCGCGCGGCGAGATCGGGCACGCCGCGGAAGTATTGGATCTCCTTGGTTACGTCGAAACCGTCGAGAAACAGCATGACCGGTCCCTTGCCGCTGCCCGGTGCCCGCTCGGCGTGCACGATGACGCCGGGCAGGTGGGTTCCTTCATACGGCACCTCGACATGCTCGATGCGCGGCCGCGTCATCAGTCCGGCCGCCTTTTTGAATGCCTGCACGCCGCGCATATAGGCGGCCTGCGTTTCGGCGGTTTTGGGCTGCGAGAAACGTTCGCCGACGTGATAGTAGTGCGCGGCACGCAACAAGTAAGCCGCGGCGGTCAACGCGTGGCCTTTCGCGGCTTCGGCGTGGCCGATCGATTCGAGGCGGTCCGCTTCGCCGGCCCACTCGTTGAACCATGCGACGTCGTCGCCATCGCGGTCTTTCAAACGCAGGCCGATGCGATGGACTTCGTCGATTTCGGCGCCGCCCCACGGTGCGCCGCCCAGCGCGATCAATACGCCATGCGACCAGCGGTAATTGCCCGGAAAGTATGTAAACGCAAGTTCGCCGTCAGGCAGCGCGGAAGCCGGCATGAATGTTCTCCGAAGTAGTGAATATCGTTGCGGCCGGCGGCGCGAGCTACAGTCGCGGTATGCCGGACTCGATGATGATCCTGCGGAATTTTTCGACGTCCCTTTTTACGATGGCCGCGAATTCCTCCGGCGTGTTGCCAACCACTTGCAGCCCCAGTTGCCGGAAGCGATCGCCCGTCTCAGGCGTTTGCAACGCTTGCGCGATGGCGCGCTGCGCCGTGCGCACGCTGGCGGCGGGCGTTTTCGCCGGCGCGAACAGTCCATTCCAGAACTGGATGTCGAATCCGGTTACGCCCTGCTCGGCAAGCGTCGGCACGTCCGGCAGAACCGGCGAGCGCTGAGTGCTGGTAATGCCGTACGCCTTGAGCTTCCCCGACTGTATGTGAGCGAGCGTGGCGAGCGGGGTGAGCATCGACAAATCCGCTTCGCCCGACACGAGCGCGAGCTCCGATGGAGCGCTGCCCTTGTAGTGGATGTTCGTCATCTTGACCTGCAATTGCGCCCACAACGCATCGCCGGCGAGTTCACCAGTGGCGCCGGGAATCGCGACATTTAACCTGCCGGGCTGTTTTTTGGCGTGGCTGACGAGATCGTGAATAGAAGTGCCCGGCAGGCGCGCGTTCGCGGCCACCACCATGCCGGTCGTCGAAAACTCGGTGACCGCCACAAAATCGCGCACCGGGTCGTACGGGAGTTTTGCGTAGAGTGTCGCGTTGACCGCGTGAGTGCCGCTGTTGCCCACGGCGAACGTATGGCCGTCGGGGGGTGATTTCGCCGCCAGTTCGGTAGCGACGACGCCATTATTGCTCGGCCGGTTGTCGACGATAATCGTCTGGCCGAATGCGGCGGTCAAGGCGGGGACCAGCAGGCGGATTTGTATATCGGATGGGCCTCCCGGCGCAGAGGCGACGAGCACGCGGATCGGGCGTGCCGATGCGCCTTGCGCAAATGCATCCGAGCAATCAAATGCGAGCGCCGCCGCAAGCACGTAGAGCGCATGCATTACGCCATTCACCGAAGAGCGGCTTTTCACGCGCAAACTTTAGCAGGAGCGCGAATTCCCGCCTAGCGGCCGCACGCGTTTGACGCGTATAGTTCCCCGCATTTGTCGCTGAACTGAAATCATGTTGCACTGCGCGAAGACGATAGTCGTATTAATAGTGTGGGGGGCGCTCAGCGCCTGCTCATCGCTCAGCGCCGTGAATGCGCTGACGCCATCCGGCACATATGCCGTTCAGGAAAATATCGCTTATGGGCCCGCAGCCCGCAACCGGCTCGACGTTTACGAGCCGCGCGCCGAAGAGTCCGGGCTGCCGCCCGCCAATGGATATCCGGTCGTGGTGTTTTTCTACGGTGGTACCTGGACCAGCGGCTCGCGTGCCGACTATCGCTTCATCGGCGAGGCGCTCGCGTCGCGCGGCATCGTGACGATCATCGCGGATTACCGCCTGTACCCCGAAGTCAGATATCCGGATTTCCTGCGCGACTGTGCGCTCGCGGTGGCATGGGCGCGGCGCGAGGTGGCGCGTTACGACGGCGACGCCCGGCGTTTGTACATCATGGGTCACAGTTCGGGCGCCTATAACGCGGCGATGCTGGCGCTCGATCCTCGTTGGCTGACGGCCGCAGGCGTCGCGCCGTCGGCATTGGCCGGCTGGATCGGTCTTGCCGGACCGTTCGATTTTTTCCCGATGACCAACGTGGAAGCGCAGCCGGTGTTTTTTCATCCCAACTACCCGCCAGGCTCGCAGCCGATGGAGTACGCGTCCAAAGCCGCACCGCGCACGTTCCTCGGCGCGGCCGAGAGCGATACCGTCGTCAATCCGGAACGCAACACCCGGCAGCTCGCGCAGAAGCTCGGCGCGGCCGGCGTTCCCGTCGTACTCAAGATTTACCCGAACGCGGGGCACGCCACGCTGATCGGCGCGTTTTCGCGTCCGTTGCGCAATGTAGCGCCGGTGCTCGACGACGTCGTCGCGTTCGTGCGCGACGATGCGAAGCAGTAACGCGTGAAGGTGCAGGCGAAGGAAATCCTGAGGTGGGTGTACGGCGTGCTCTTCGCGCTCGCGGGCGTCGAATCATTTCATGCACACCGATTTTTACTTGAGCATCATGCCGCCATACCTGCCATGGCATCTCACGCTCGTTTACGCGAGCGGCATCTCCGAAATCGCGCTCGGCGTCGGGCTGCTATTCCGCTCGACGCAGCGAATCGCTGCGTGGGGCATGATCGCGCTGATCGTCGCCGTCACGCCGGCCAATCTGCACATGGCCGTGCACGCGGAACTCTATCCGCGCTTCAATCCGGCTGCGTTATGGGTACGTCTGCTGCTGCAGGTCGTGCTGATCGCGTGGGCTTACTGGTATACGCGGCCGGTTAGATTGCGCGGAAATGCTAATATCCGGTCCGCATAGCAGGAGAACAACATCATTAAAGCTAAACATGTTGCGGTGGGGGTAGGCGCTTTCGTGTTGCTGGCTGCATTCGCGGCCGGCGCGCTCGCGCAGTCTTCTTATCCGTCGCGGCCGATCCGCATCCTGGTGGGCTTCGCGCCCGGCGGCGCGGCCGACATTACGGCGCGCGTCATCGGTGAGAAATTCACGCAGTCGATGGGAGCCAACGTCGTGGTCGACAATCGCACCGGCGCGACCGGCATCATTGCGACCGATATCGTGGCCAAGTCGGCGCCCGACGGGTATACGCTCGGCGTCTTCGCGCTCTCGTTCGCTATCAATCCGAGCATCCGCAAGCTGCCTTACGACACCGAGCGCGACTTCACGCCAATCACAATTACTGCGACCGTCCCGCTGGTGCTGGTCGTCACGAACAGTCTGCCGGCCAAAAGCGTGAAAGAGCTTATCGAGCTCGCGAAGGCCAAGCCGAATGGCCTGAGCGTCGCGTCGAGCGGCACCGGCAGCTCCCCGCACCTGACGGCGGAATTGTTTCAGCACATGACCGGCGTGCGCATGCAGCACATCGCGTACAAAGGCAGCACGGCCGCGCATCCGGAACTGATAGCGGGGCAGGTGCAGGTGATGTTTGACACGCTGGTCGCCACCACGTCATTGATCAAGGGCGGGCGGCTGCGCGCGCTCGGCGTTACGTCGAAAAACCGCTCTCCCGAATTCCCAGACGTGCCTGCGATCGGGGAGAGCGTGCCGGGTTACGAATCGACCTCATGGGGCGTAATGGTCGCGCCGGCCAAAACGCCGCCCGCGATCATAGACAAGCTCAACAAGGAAACTGTGCGTGCGCTGCAACTGCCGGACGTCAAAGAACGCATGGCGCGTCTGGGCGCCGAAGTCGTCGGCAACTCGCCCGCGGAGGCGCGCAAGTTCCTGCACGATGAAGTGCAGAAGTGGGCGAAAACGGTTAAAGCCGCTGGCATTACTCCGGAAAAATAAAGGAGGCGAATGCGCTATCTGATTATTCTGGCCGCCAGCATCCTCTCGACGGGTCCCGCTTTTGCGCAGTCGCCACCCTATCCCGCAAAACCGGTACGGGTCGTAATTCCGTGGCCGCCAGGAGGCGGCAACGACATTGCCGGACGCACGGTAATGCAGCGCGTGGCCGAATCGACCGGCCAGACATTTCCGATCGACAATCGCGGCGGCGCGGGCGGCACGATCGGCGCGGATCTCGTCGCCAAATCGCCGGCCGACGGATATACGATCATGGTGCAGTCGGTCACGCATGTCGGCAATGCGCATCTTTACAAGAAGCTGCCGTACGACACGCTGAAGGACTTCGCGCCAGTCGGCCTGCTGACCGGGCAGATGGCGGTGCTGACGGTGCATCCTTCGCTGCCGGTCAAGTCGGTTAAAGAGTTCATCGCGCTCGCGAAAGCACGGCCCGGCGAAATTCTCTATTCGACGGCAGGCAACGGCAGCATTCCGCATCTGTCGATGGCTCTGCTCGAATCGATGGCCGGCATCAAGCTCGTGCACGTACCGTACAAAGGCGGCGGCCCCCAAGTGATCGCGCTGCTGGCCGGCGAATCGCAGGCATCGCTCGCGACAGTGGCGTCAGTCATCGTTCATATCAAGTCGGGCCGCCTGCGCGCGATCGGCGTGACTGCGACGCAGCGTACGAATGCGCTGCCTCAGGTGCCCGCGATTGCCGAGACCGTCCCCGGTTATGAAATGAGCCCGTGGATCGGCGTCTTCGCACCGGCCGGAACGCCGAAGCCGGTCATCGACAAGCTCAACGCCGAAATCAACAAGGCATTGAAGCTGCCTGAGGTCGCGCAGACTTTATCGGCGCAGGCGCTCGATCCGTGGACGAGCACGCCGGAGGAATTCGCGGCGCGGCTGAAAACGGATTACGACAAGTACGCGCAACTGATCAAGCTCACGGGCGCGAAGATAGACTGAGCGGCAGGTATTGCCTGCCATCGGAAGCAAAACATGAATTTCTCGCTGATCATGCTAGGCGCGCACGACGGGTCCAAGACCGACTCGTTCATCCGCGAGCGCGCGGCACTTGGCAGCGTGCTGCTGGTCGAACCGGTGCCTTTCCTGTTCGCAAGGCTGTCGCAGCGCTTTGCCGGCGTGGCGAACATCACTTGTCTCAACGAGGCAGTCTCGAACGTCAACGGCGAGGTCGACTTTTACATGCCAGCGCCGGACGTAAACGACGTCGCGTCGTATGGCGATCAGCTCGGCTCGCTGATTGCGGGCCATGCCGAGTCGCACGATGCCGCATTCGGCGAAAAAATCCGCAAAGTGAAGTGCAAGTCCCGAACGATGTATTCGCTGCTCGCGGATTTCGACGTGCGTGCGATCGACGTGCTGTGGACGGACATGGAAGGCTATGACGCGGCGTGCCTCATGAGTTTCCCGTTTTATCTGCTGAAGCCGACCAAGATTTTTTTCGAGGCGGCGCATACGGACGGCATGCAGCGGATCGGCCGCAAGTTTGCGACGCTGCTGCTCCTGCTCGAAGAGCTGCAGTACCGCGTCAAAATACACGATTCCGCCAACTGCCTGGCGATCTATTCGCCCTCGTAACTGCGGCAACCCGGCATTGCCGCGGCGGGCGCAGAACGCGATGAGCTAAAGTTCGGTAGACTGCGCGCTTCGCCGCAAATCCAACAATCGACTTTTTCACCGGAGGAATCTGATGGCTATCCAGGACGCTGCTTTGCAGCCGGGCAACGAATTCAAGGGCAAGGTCGCATTGGTGACCGGCGCCACGCGCAACATCGGGCGCTCGATCGCGCTGGCGCTCGCGGCCGGCGGCGCATCCGTCGCGGTCAACTCGCGCGTGTCGCGCGAAGCCGGGGACAGTATCGTTAAAGAGATTAAGGCAATGGGCGGGCAGGCGGAAACTTTCGTCGCCGACGTCGCCGACGCCGCCGCCGTGAATGCGATGGTCGAGGGCGCGGTCAAGCGCTTCGGGCGCCTCGACATGCTCGTCGTCAACGCGTCGGTGCGCAAGCAGACGCCGTTCGCCGACATGAGCTTCGACGAATGGAAAGGCATCCTCGGCATCACGCTCGACGGCTCGTTTCATCTCGCCAAGGCGTGTCTGCCGCACATGATCAAGGCCGGCGGCGGCGCAATCGTCACGCTTGGGCGGCATGATGGCGTTGTCGGGCGCGAAGAACCGCGTGCACGGTTCCGTCGTCAAGCATGGCCTGGTCGGCATGACGCGCGCGCTGGCGCTCGATCTGGCGCAATACAACATCCGCGTGAACTGCGTGTCGCCCGGCCAGATGAACACCGCGGCCGCCGGCGAAGTGATCACCGAACGGCCGTCGCCGAGCAAGAATGTTCCGCTCGGCCGCAAAGGCGAGCCGGAAGAAGTCGCGGCGGCGGTGCGTTTTCTGTGCAGTCCCGCGAGCAGTTTCATCAGCGGCCAGACGATCCACGTCAACGGCGCGCAGATGATGTATTAGAGCGGCGGGAGTTCGCGTGACGTTTCGGCCGGTTATTTTGTGCATTGCGTGCGGTGCGCTTGCGTCTTCCGCATGCGCGCAGAACGACTATCCGACGAAGCCCATCCGCTTGATTGTTCCCTTCGCACCGGGCGGCGGCACCGACATCGTTTCGCGCGTGATGGCGCAAAAGGTCGGCGAAATCCTCAAGCAATCGGTAGTGATCGACAACCGGGGCGGCGCCGGCGGCGTGATCGGCATGGAAATGTCGGTGCGCGCGACGCCCGACGGTTATACGCTGGGCATGGTGTCGGGCAGCATCGCGACCACGGCCGCCGCGTACAAGCTGCCGTACGATCCGGTGAAAGACATCGCGCCAATCAGCATGGTCGGTGAGGCCGGCTATCTCATCACGCTCAACCCGTCCGTACCGGTGAAGACGACCACGGACTTGATCGCTTACGCGAAAACGAACCCCGGCAAGATCACCTACGGTTCCTCGGGCGTCGGCAGCACGTCGCATCTCGCAGGCGAGCTCTTTGATCTGATGGCGGGCACGCAGATGACGCACGTGCCGTACAAAAGTTCCGGGCCGGCGCTGACCGACATGCTGGGCGGCCAGATCCAGATGATCTACGGCAGCTCGCCGCTGGTGGCGCCGCACGTGAATTCCGGGCGCCTGCGCCTGATCGCGATAACGACATTGAAGCGCAGCCGTGCGCTGCCGAACATACCGACGGTCGCGGAGTCCGGCGTGCCCGGCTACGAAACGATCACCTGGTACGCGCTTAGCGGTCCGCGCGGCCTGCCGCCGAACGTTGTCACGCGCTGGCAGGCGGCTTTGGCCTCGGCATTGCAATCGCGCGAAATGAAAGAGCGCTTCGAGCTCGACGGGCTGGACGCACCCGAAGTCGGCAGCGCTTACTTAAGCCAGGTATTGCAGCGCGATCTCGCCAAGTGGGCGCGAGTCGTCAAGGCGAAGAATCTGAAATTCTAAGCGCCCGCGCGCGCGACCGGGTTGCGCAGCACGCCGATGTCCTTCTGTACGATTTCGCACACGTCGCCGTGCTTCAGATCGGGCAGCGTCGCGTTGTCGGTGCCGAGCCAGATCACGTCGCCGGGCCACAGGGTCATGTACTTCGAAATCTCCGCGATGTAGTGCTGCGCCGAAAACAGCATCTTCGACGTGCTGGTACTCCGCCGCCTGCTGGCCGTTGACGTTGACCGACACGGTGAGGTTCATCGGATCGAGGTCGGTGACGATGAACGGGCCCATCGGTTTCCACGTATCGCAGTTCTTGGCGCGCCACAGCGTGCGGTCGGACGCCTGCCAGCCACGGTCGCTCACGTCGTTGCCGAGCGTGTAGCCGAGCACGCACGAGAGCGCGTTTGCTTCCGACAGGTTGCGCGCTTTCTTGCCAATCACTGCGACAAGCTCCCCTTCGTACTGCACGGGGCCCGGCGAATCGGCGGGGATTACGATCGTTTCGCCGGTCGCGACCAGGGCGTTGTTCGAGCGGTATCCGACATCCGCTTTGTCGGGCGGCTTCTTGTTGGTGCCTTTACGCGCATTGCCCCATTCGATGTGGGCGAGATAATTCAAGCCCGCGCAATAAAAGCTGCCCGGCACGCACGGCAGCAAAGTCTTCAGCGACGACAGCGCATGGCGTTTGGTCGTGACGCGAAAGCTGTCGAACGGCGAGCCCTCGAGCTCGACCACTGAATCGCCTTCGACGCGCCCGAAAAATATGCGGCCCTGCTGATCGAATCGTCCGTAGCGCATGATTGTCCCTTCAGTCGATTTTCAGGTTCGCCGCCTTGACGACCTTTCGCCCAGCGCGCCGTGTCGACTTTCAAGTAGGCGCCGAAGTCGCGCGGATTCATGAGCGCCGTCTCGGCGCCCACGCTGGCGAGAAAGTTTTTCATGTCGTCCGTAGCGCTGATCTTGGCGACGGCATCGTAGAGCCTGCGGATGATCGGCTCGGGGGTCTTCGCCGGTGCGAGCAGCCCCGTCCACGAGTTCACCTCGAAGCCGGTCAGGCCCTGCTCGCTAATCGTCGGCAGATCGGGAAATTGCGCCGAGCGCTTGAGCGACGCGATACCGAGCGGGCGCAGGCGGCCGGATTTGATGTGCGCCGACAGCGCGGTCGCGCCCGTGCAGATCATCGGTATCTGGCCGGAGAGCACGTCGATCATCGCAATGCCCGCGCCTTTGTACGGGATGTGGACGATATCGATGCCCGCCATCGACTTGAACAATTCTCCGCACAGATGCGGCGAGCCGCCGTTGCCGCTGGAGGCAAAATTCAGCTGCCCGGGTTTCGCTTTGGCGAGCGCAATCAGCTCTTTGATGTTGTTCGCCGGCACCGCAGGATTGACGACCAGTATGTAAGGAATCGCCGCAAACATAGCGATCGGCGCCAGGTCGCGGGTCGGCACGTAACCGAGATTGGTGTACACACTGGGGCCGACCGCCAGCGGGCCGGCGACGCCGATCAGCAGTGTATAGCCGTCAGGCGCCGATTTCGCGACCAGCTCCGAGCCCATGTTGCCGCTGGCGCCCGACCGGTTGTCGACGACGACCTGTTGCCCGAGCTCGACCGTCAGGCGCCCCGCGAGCGCGCGGCCGAGGATGTCGTTGGTGCTTGAGCCGGGCGGGTACGGGACGATCAGACGGATGGGCCGGTCGGGGTAGGTCTGCGCGGACGCGACTTGTATCGCAACCGCGCAGGCAAGCGCGAGCAATATTTTCAACGTGGATCTCATGAGTTCTCCGGAGCATTTAACGATGCGTATCACCCGGCGCGTTGCGCCACGATGAAAAGACGGTGCATGGGAAAGAGCGTGCGGCCGTCGGCTTCGGCAGGATACGCGGCCTTCACGCGCTTGCGATAGTCATTTTCAAATGCGCTGCGCTCGGGTTCCTGCAGGCGCACGAGGAATTGCCTCAACCAGCTGCCCTTGACGAACTCCGCCACCGGATTGTCGCCTTGCAGAACCTGCACGTACTCGCTGTCCCAGATGTCGAGCGCTGCGCATTGCGCGTGCAGGAGCCGCCAATAATGCCGCGGATCAGCGACCGGCTGACGACGCAGGTGCGGTTCGAGCTTCGCGCGCCACGGTCCTTCCTCGATCGAGTCGTTAAGGCAAGTGTGCGAAGGTGCTGAAAAATTGCGCGGCATCTGGATTGCCAGCCAGCCGCCGGGCTTTACTGCTGACAAGAGGCCGGGGACTACTGCGTCGTGATTGTCGACCCAGTGCAGCGCCGCATTGCTGTAGAGCACGTCCACCGGCCGCGCGGGACGCCACGTTGCGATGTCCGCTTCGACAAAGTCCGCCCGCGGATGATCGGCACGCGCCTTGGCCAGCATCTCGGGCGAGCTGTCGACGCCGGTCAGGTGCGCCTGCGGCCAGCGTTGCATGAGCAACGGCGCGAGGCTCCCGGTGCCGCAGCCGAGATCGACGACCGCTGCAGGATGGGTGGCCGGAATGCGCGCCAGGAGGTCGAGCGCGGGGCGCAGCCGCTCGCCGGCAAATTTCAGATATTGTGCAGGGTCCCAACTCATGCCGTTCAGCACAGCAGCCGCGTGACCTCGGCAATGTCTTTGCGGCCCTCGAGCATCTGGATGGCTTCGAATGCTTTGGCTGCAGGCGCCTGCGCGACATGGCCTGAGTGGCGCGCGCAATCCATGAATTTTTCGCGCAGATCGTCCCACGTCAATTCACGCTGCGGCGAGCCGGGCGGCCGGTCGATGCGGATCTTGTCGGTGCGCCCGTCGGTAAGCGTCACTTCGACCTCGACAAATCCTTTGCTGCCCGAACTGCGCGTCTCGAACAGCGGATCGTCGCCGCGGCAGGCAGGATCTTCTTTCGCATCGATGCGCGCGTATAGCGCCGCGATTTCCGGCCGGCGCACGGCGTCATCGGTAAACGTCGCCAGCACGCACTTGCCGTCGAGCGCGGCGGCGGCGAGCGGATAGTCGAGGCTGAACTTTCCTTCGAGGCCGGTCTGCGGGCGCGGATAGGTAAGCACGTGCATGCCGCCCGGCGGCATCCGGCAGGTGACCTTGTCGATCATCACGGAATTGAAGCCGAGTTTCGCGCGCAATGTCAGCAAGCCGTCAATCGCGCGGTGGGACGCGTAACAGCATGGAAATTTCTTGAGCGAGAGTCCCGGCTCGACGATGATGTATGGCTTGCCCAGCCCACTGGTCATGATATCGGGACTGGATTCGGCCACGCCATAGGACGAAAAGAAGCCGGCCTTGGCTTCGAGCACGTCGGGCGCCGCGGTGAAACCCGCTGCGGCGAGGTTGAATGCGGTGAGCGCGCTGCGCGCGGCGATGCCGGTGTGGAGCGGCTTCGTCATCGTGCCGAAATTGCGCCGCAATCCGCTCGACATCGAGGACGCGATGCCGAACGCCTGCGCTATCGTCGCGGCGTCGACGCGATGCAGTTTGGCAAGCGCCGCCAGTCCGGAGAACAGCGCGAGCGTGCCGGTCGCATGGAAGCCGCGCTGATAATGGCCGTTGGTCATGCCGATACCGAGGTTGCCGCCGACTTCGATGCCGGCAAGATAGGCTTCGATGAACGCGCGGCCATCGACTCTTTTATCGCCCAAGCTCGCGAGCAGCGCCGCGATGATCACGGCGCTCGGGTGCGCGGGCATGATGGACAGCACGTCGTCGTAGTCGAGTGCGTGCCCGTAGGTGCCGTTGATCAAGACCGCCGTTTCTGGCGCAGCCGTCATCTGCGTGCCGAGTATCGGCACCGTTCCAGATGCATGCGCGGCAGCCAGATATTTGCGCAACGGTTCCGCGACTTCCGAGCCGGCGCCGGCGATGATCACGGCGAAAGTATCGGCGATCGCCTTTTTTGCTTTTTCGGTGCTCGCCGCTGGAAAGTCGGCGATCGATGTGTTGACGATGAATTCCGCAATCGCCGAGGTGGCGCCCATGCTGCTGCCTTTCGAAAAAATTCGAACAATACTTCGCGGGTCAATATGATACCGCGCACCGGCGGTGCAACGCCGGCCGGAAAATTGCGTACAATCGGCGTATCCCATCCGACCGCGCGCCAAGCGCGGCGCACTTTTTCACTTCAGGCATCCATTCGAATGCAGCGCGCAACCTGGATTTTGTCATTGCTTGTGCTCACAGCCGGCGTGGCGCACGCGCAGTCCTATCCGACCAAGCCGATCCGCATCGTGATTCCCTATCCGCCCGGCGGCGGCACCGACATCGTGATCCGCGCCGTCAGCGGACGTCTTTCCGAACGGCTCGGCCAACCGGTCGTGGTCGATAACCGCGGCGGCGCCACGGGCACGATCGGCAGCGAGTCAGTCGCGCATGCGGCGCCCGACGGCTACACGTTGCTCGCGCACACGAACGCCGGCATCACGATCCTGCCACATCTCAATAAGAAGCTCCCGTACGATCCGATCAAGGATTTTGCGCCGGTGACGATGGCCGCGTCGTCGCCGTATCTGATGGTCGTGAATCCGAAAGTGGCGGCAACCAGCGTCGCCCAGTTTATTGCGCTCGCCAAAGCGAAACCCGGCGAACTCAACTACGCTTCGTCGGGAAACGGTGCCTCCACGCATCTCGCGGGATTGTTGTTCTGTCAGATGACCGGCGTAAAGATGGTGCACATTCCTTATAAAGGCTCGGGGCCGGCGACGACCGAACTGCTCGCGGGTCAGGTGCAGATGCGCTTTTCGAGCATTCCGCCCGTCCTCCAGCATGTGCGATCGGGGCGGCTGCGCGCGCTTGCGGTGACGAGCATGAAACGGTTCGCGCTGGTGCCGGAAGTTCCTGCCGTTGCGGAGACCGTCCCCGGCTTCGAAGTGTTGTCGTGGTACGGCGTGTTTGCGCCGGCCGGAACACCGGCGCCGATCGTGAAGAAACTCAATGCCGACTTTGCTGCCGCGCTGAATTCGCCCGACGTCAAAGCGTTGCTCGCGACCGACGGTTCCGAAGTCGTCGCTTCTTCGCCTGATTATTTCGGCAAGGTGATCAAAGCAGAATACGCACGCTGGGCGCCAGTGGTCAAAGAGTCCGGTGCAAAAATCGATTGATGAGGTGATGGGAATTCGATGACCAGCGAAGCAACGTTCGTTGATAAGGTGTTGCTCGACGTCGCAGAGTACGTCGACAGTTACGAAATACAGAGCGCCGCCGCGCGCGAGATTTCACGCTACTGCCTGATCGACAGCCTCGGCTGCGCTTTCGAAGCGCTCGATCATGAGGATTGCACCCGGCTACTCGGCCCGACGGTTCCCGGCACGGCCGTGCCGCACGGCGCGCGGGTGCCCGGCACGCAGTTCGTGCTCGATCCCGTCACCGCCGCGTTCAACACTGCGGCGCTCGTGCGCTGGCTCGATTTCAGCGACACGTGGGTAACCCAGCAGACTACGCATCCATCGGATGACGTTGGCGCGATCCTCTCGGTCGCCGATTACATGAGCCGGTTAAACGTTGCCGCGGATAAGAGGCCGTTCACCGTTGGCGCGGTGCTCGATGCAATGATCAAGGCGCACGAACTGCAAGGCGGTCTCGGCGCGCACGTGCGTCTGAGTGAGACCGGCATTGATCATCCGTTGCTGCCGAAAATTGCATGCACGGCCGTGACGGCGAAATTGCTTGGCGCGACGCGCGAGCAGATCGTCGCCGCGACGTCACTCGCGTTCTTCGAGCCGAGTCTGTGTGTCCATCGCTTCGGTTCTAACGTCGGGCCGCGCAAAGGCTGGGCCGCGGCGGAGTCGACGAGCCATGGCGTGCGCCTCGCGCTGATGGCGATCAAAGGCGAGCCCGGGTATCCGCAGGTGCTGACGCAGCCGAAATGGGGGTTCAACAAATCGTTTCTGGGCGGGCGCGAGTTCACGATGGGCCCGCTCGGCACGGCGGTGATGGAAGGCGTGCTCTTCAAGATTCTGTGCCCGGTAGTGATTCACGCGCAATCGGCGATCGAATGCGCGCTGCAGCTTTATCCCGCCGTGCATGCACGGCTCGACGACATCGCGGCCATCAAGCTCGACGTGCACGTCGAGACTTTCAACAAGATCAACAAGACCGGCGCGCTGCGCAACGCCGCCGACCGCGACCACTGCCTGCAGTACGCAGTCGCGGTCGCGTTGCTGCACGGGCGGCTGACTGCAAACGACTACAGCGACGAATTCGCCGCGGATCCACGCATCGACCGGCTGCGCGCGCTGATGCACGTCGAAGAAAATCCACGCTATACCGCACTGTTGCGCGACCGCGCGATCGGCGCGAATCCGAACGCGATCGAAATCGTCTACAAGGACGGCACGCAGAGCCTGCGCGCCGAAGTCGAATTCCCGATCGGCCATCCGCGGCGGCGGGCGGAGGGCATCCCTCTGCTCGTCAGGAAATTCGAGACTAATCTCGCCCGGCGTTTTGCGCCCGCGCGCCAGCGCGAAATCCTGGCGCTGTGTCTCGATCACGAGCGGCTGGCCGCGACGCCCGTGCACGCGTTCACCGATTTGCTCGCAGCCTGAGGAAGCCAGCCATGTCCGATATCAACGAAGCGCCGGTTCCCGTCGATCAGCCCTGCGCGGCGCCCGATCTCAAGCCGCATCCGCCGTCGTTCAAGGTGCCCAAGGGGGCGTGCGACTGCCACGCGCACATATTCGGCGACCCCGCGCGTTATCCGTATAAAAGCGTGCGGCGCTATACGCCGTCATCCGCGACGGTGGACGATTACCGGAACATGCTGAAAGTGCTGGGACTCGAGCGCGCCGTGATCGTGCAGACCGGCATTTTCCACGGCAATGACGTCACGTACGACGTGTTGAGGGAATCCGGCGGCCAGTGGCGCGGCATCGCGCTGCTCGACGGCAGCGTCACCTCGCAGGAAATCGCGCGGCTCAACGACGCCGGCTTTCGCGGTGTGCGGTTGAATCCGCGCAACGTGCAGGCGGACGACCTGAAGGACATGGAGACGATCGCGCAGAAAATCGCGCCGTTCGGCTGGCATCTGCAGTTTCATCTCGACGCGCGCAACCTGACTACGCTTGCGGAGCGGCTGCGCAAGCTGCCTGTCGATATCGTGGTCGATCACCTCGGTCACATGCCGGTCGATGCCGGCGTCGATCATCCGGGTTTTCAGGCACTGCTCGCGTTGCTGCGCGAAGGCCGCGCGTGGGTGAAGCTGTCGTCGCCCAATCGCTTCGGCGATCCGCGCCCGCCGTACCCGAACGTCACGCCGTATGCGCACGCGCTGATCGCGGCGGCGCCGGAGCGCTGCGTATGGGCAAGCGACTGGCCGCATTCGCGCTTCGCGGGTTTCATGCCCAACGACGGCGATTTGCTCGACCTGCTTGCCGTGTGGGCGCCGGATGAGGCCGTGCGCAAGCGCATCCTCGTCGACAATCCCGCGCGGCTGTATGGTTTTCCGGCGTAAGTGAAACGGCGGACTTCCGCGGGCCTTTATAATCAGGTGAAATTGGTGTCCTGCCAGCAGCGCAACTCAGGAGAGCACGGCAATGGAGTTTGACTGGACCACACTCGGCGGCAAAGCGCCGACGGCGCTCGTCAAGGCGCGCACGGTCGCGCATCACGCACTGCAATGGCCGACCAAAGCGGCGCGCGCGAATCTCGAAGCAGTCGCCGACGACAGCCATTCGAGCCTCACATGGGAAGCCGAGCGCGGCGCGCTGTTTTCGCAACCATTGCCGGCCGGCGATGCCACTGTGCGCGTCGGCCTGCGTCTCGCGGGGCTCGCGCTGATCGTCATGCGCGGCAATCTCGTGCTCGATACGTACGAGCTGGCGGGCCGGCGCGATTCGATGGTCGGCGTGTGGCTCGATTCCTCTCTGCGCGCTTTGGGGCTCAAGCCGGCGACCGCAGTGACGCTGCCGTATACGATACCGTCGCACCCGGTGGCGCGCGGCTCGGCCTACAGCTTCAGCGGCGAATCCGAAGCGTTCGATGAACTCGTGCGCTGGTTCGACGCGGCGGCGGAGGTGCTGGAGGAAGTGCGTACCGGCTATACGGACGGGCGGGCGGACGCCGCGCGGTGCTGGCCGCATCATTTCGACATTGCGACGGTCGTTGCGCTCGATCCGCCAGGGGCCGAAACCGCGCGCTCGATCGGCATCGGCATGTCGCCCGGCGATCATTATTATCCGCAGCCTTATTTCTATGTGAGCCCTTATCCGTTGCCGAAGGGCGCGGCGCTGCCGCCGCTGGCGCTCGGTCATTGGCACACGGAGGGGTTCACGGGTGCAGTGGCGCTCGCGGAATCCATCGTAGCGCTCGACGACCGCCGCGCCGGCGTGTCCGGATTCGTGCGCGCCGCTTACGATGCCGGACGCGCGCAGCTTGGACTCGTCGAAGCGGAGCGGCCGCAATGAGCAACCCGGCGAAAGCCGTTGCACCCGTCGCCGCGGAGTTGCCGGCGCACGGATACACAATTACGAAGCCCGTGCCGGGCTCGGACATTCCGATGGACCTCACGTTCGCGCTCACGCGCGACGAGATCTACGTGCCTATCGTAGTGCGGCGGCCGCCCGGCCGCGGGCCTTTCCCGGTCATCGTGATGGGGCGCGGCGCCGGCCGCGGCGGCGTGCCGCAGATCGAGAAGCAGGTCGAGCTGCTCGCGCCGATGCAGGACGAGATGATCGCGCGCGGCTACGTCGTGGTATTCGTCAATTACCGCAATGAGATTCCGCATTTGTACCAGGACAGGATCCGCGCGCACAATCTCGTGGACGACATGAGCGGCGGCGAAAATCGCACGTTGAAATCGGCGGCGACGCTCGATTCGGACGACTTGATCGCGATCCTCGGCTATTTACAGACGCTCGCGTACGTGGACGCCGACGCAATCGGGATCGCCGGCGTCAGTCACAGCGGCGAGATGATCCTGAAGATCGCCGCCGAGACGACCTTCGCCGCCGGGGTGGCGATCGAAGGCGCATCGCATGAATTTCTGAGCGTCGACACCGGACCCACCGCGCCGCGCGCGGGCAACGAGATCCAGTACCAGGACATCGAAGTGGTGAGACAGAACGCGAACAAAGCGCGCGCGATGGAGCGCATCAAGCGCATCCGGACGCCCATCCTCCACATTGGCCGCAACGCTGACCACCTGCAGGGCATATTCAGGCTCGCGCACGAGTGGATGCAGGAGGCGGGCAAGGATACGACGTGGGTGAGCTTCGATCACCCGGTGCACGGCTTCCCGTTCATTTATCGCGGGACCGACGGCACGTACAAGCCCGATCCGGTTCAGCGCAAAGCGTTCGAGCTTTTCATGGAATTTTTTGACCGCCATTTGAAGCGCAAACGCTGACGGCGGACAATCCGCGCACGTAGCGGCGGAAGGGGAGATGATGAAGTTCTATAACGTCGGCGCGTCCGGCAATGCCTACAAGGTTCGCATCCTGCTCGCGCTGCTGCGCGTACCGCACGAAGTGGTGCTCCTCGACTTGGCGAAACGGGAGCACAAGACACCGGAATTTCTGCGCCTGAACCCGCGCGGCGAGGTGCCGGTCATCGAGGACGCCGGCGCGGTCGTGTGGGATTCAGGGGCGTGCCTCGTTTACCTGGCGCGCAAGCACGGCGGCGAGCAGTGGCTGCCGACCGCGCCCGCGCCAATGGCGGAGGTGATGCAGTGGCTGTCGCTTGCCGCGAGCGAAATTCAGTTCGGCCTGCAGTATGCGCGACGCGGCCTTATGCAAAAACGCTGGACGGCCGGGACCCTGGAGCAGAACCACGCAATCGCGCGCGTGGCGCTCACGGCAATCGAGCAACGCCTGGAAAAAAATGAATGGCTGGCACTCGATCGCACGACCATCGCGGACGTGGCGTGCTTTCCCTACGTCGAGTCGGCGCCCGAATCGGGAATCCCGTTAGACGCATATCCGAATATCAGTGCGTGGCTCAAACGCTGCATGGCGTTGCCGGACTGGCCCGCGCGATGATTCGATTCACCGGAGGCTCAGCGATGAAATCATTGCATCAGGCATTATCCGTATTGGTGTGTCTTTGCGCCGGCTTTGCCGTCGATTGCGCTGCTCAATATCCCGCGCGCGCGATCCGTATCATCGTGCCCGTGCCGCCGGGGGCAAGCCTCGATACGCTGGCGCGGACGGTAGGCGCGAGGCTCAGCGCGCGGGTTGGCCAGACGGTGTTGATCGAAAATCAGCCGGGCGGCGCGGGGAACATCGCTTATGGGAACGTGGCCAAGGCCGCGCCTGACGGTTACACGCTGCTCCTGGGTTGGGACGGCTTGCAGATCAATACCGGCTTGTACAAAAATCTGCCGTATCAACTGAGCAGTTTTGCGCCGATCACGATGGCGATCACCGCGCCGCAGATTCTGGTCGTGAACAACAGCCTGCCCGCCCGCAGCCTCGGCGATTACATTGCGCTCGCCAAACGCCAGCGCGGCAAAATGACCGCGGGCTCGCCCGGCAGCGGCAGCCCCGGCCATCTCGCGGCTGCTCTGTTCATGACGTTGACCGGCACCGAACTGATCCACGTGCCCTACAAGGGCGGCGCACCGGCAGCGATCGATGTGATTGCCGGCCATGTCGATTCCCTGTTCATCACGCTGCCCGGCATCATGAATCACGTGCGCGCAGGCAAAGCACGGCCGCTCGCAGTCAGCACGCCAGGGCGTGCACCGGCTTTGCCGGACGTGCCGACCTTTGCGCAGGCGGGTGTGAAAGGCTATGAGTTGATATCGTGGCAGGGCCTGCTTGCGCCCGCGGCCACGCCGCCTGAAATCGTCGGCCTGCTCAATACCGAAATCGTGCAGGTCCTGCGCAGCGCCGAAGTAAGGGACGTGCTCTCACCGCAAGGCTATGAAATCGTCGCGACCACGCCCGCCGTGCTCGAAACCGAATTGAAGAAGGGCACCGAGAAGTGGCTGCAGCTCATCAAGCAATCGGGCGCCAAGGCAGATTGACCCGTCACCGGGCCGGGCGCTGATGGCCGCATCCGTTCACTGCTTTGGAACGCCGGCTTCCTTCACGACTTTCGCCCATTTGTCGGTTTCCACGCGAATAAAGGCGGCGAATTCCTCCGGCGTCGAGGGCGCGGGATCGACGCCCTGTTCCATCAGGCGGCGCTGCACGTCGGGCGCATTCAGCGCTTTGTGCAGATCGGCATTGAGCTTCGCGACGACGGTTTTCGGCACCGCAGCCGGCGCGCACAGCCCGTACCACACCGTAACGTCCAACTGCACGCCTGATTCCATCATGGTCGGCACGTCGGGCAGGTGCGAGGTGCGCTTGGGCGAAGTGACTGCCAGCGCGCGCGTTCTGCCCGACTTGATGACCGACAGCTGCGTCGACATGTTGTCGAACATCGCAGGAATGTGGCCGCCCAGCAAATCGACCAGCGCCGGTGCGCCGCCTTTGTAGGGCACCGGCACGACGTTGACGCCGGTAGTCAAGCGGAACAGCTCCAGCGTCATGTGCGGCGAACTGCCCGCGCCGGGATGGGCGATGGCGATCTTGCCGTTGTTCGCCTTGGTGTAAGCGATGAATTCGCTGACCGACTTTCACCGGCACCGTCGGGATTGACCACGAGCACGTTGGGCGTGGTGCCGATCATGGATACCGGCGCGAAATCGCGATAGTGATCGTACGGCAGCTGCTTGTACAGCGACGGCGCGACGCCGTGCGACCAGATGCCGCAAAAGAGCAGCGAGTAGCCGTCGGGCGCCGCTTTAGCCGCGATATCGGTGGCGATGGTGCCGCCGGCGCCGGCACGGTTGTCGACCACGAGCTGCTGGCCCCACAGCTCGGTCAATTTGGCGGCCACGATACGCGCCGTGACGTCGACGCCGCCGCCGGGCGCGAAACCGACCAGCAGGCGCGCCGGTTTATTCGGATAAGGCTGCGAGTGCGCCGCCGCGGCCGCGAACAGAAGCAATGCGGCCGAACCCGCTGTGAGCGTTTTAGCGGCGCGCATCTTCACGGCGGGATGGTGAATCGAAGCGTGAGCTGGCGGAATCGACGACTGCGGGCCTAATCGACCTTAGCGCCGGAGCTCTTCACGACCTTCGCCCATTTCTCGGTTTCGTAAGCGTGAATTTTCCAGAACTCGGCGGGCGTGCCGGCGATCGGATCGCCGCCGAGCTCGGCGAGACGCGCTTTCATCTTCGGATCGGCGAGTGCCGCATTGATCTCGCGGTTGAGTCTGGCGATCACATCGGGCGGCGTGCCCTTGGGCGCGCCCATGCCGAACCACGCGCTCGCTTCATAGCCGGGCACGGTTTCGGCGACGGTCGGCACGTTCGGTAGCTGGGCCGAGCGTTTCGCCGTGGTAACGGCCAGCGCGCGCAGCTTGCCGCCGCGGATGAACTCGATCGACGACGGCATGTTGTCGAACATCAAGTGGACCTGGCCGCCGATCAGATCTGGGAATGCGGGGCCCGCGCCTTTATAGGGCACGTGGGTCATCTTGATGCCGGTCATCGACATGAACAATTCGCCCGACAGGTGTACGGAAGTGCCGGCGCCGGACGACGCGAGTATGACCTTGCCGGGATTGGCTTTCACATACGCGATGAATTCGGGCACCGATTTCACCGGCAGCGACATCGTCACTTCCATCACGTTTGGCACCCGCACGAGGCCGGCGACCGGCATCATGTCATTCAGAAAGTTGAACGGCAGCTTCGTGTACAGCGTCGCGTTGATCGCGTTGGCGGGGTTGACCAGGAAAACCGTATAGCCGTCGGGCGTCGACTTGATCGCAATCTCGGTGCCGATGTTGTTGCCCGCACCTGGCCGGTTGTCGATCAGCACCTGCTGGCCGAGGTGCTCCGAGAGCCACTGTCCCATGATGCGCGCCAGAATGTCGGTGGTGCCGCCGGGCGGATAAGGCACGATCCAGCGGATGGGTCGCACGGGATAGGTGTCGGCCGCGAGTGCGCCGTTGATGCCAGTGCACGCAGTACCGAAAGCGAGTAACGCAGCAACCAGAACCTTCATCGTTTCCTCCAGGGGGTGAATTTCTTTTCGGCACGATACCTGCATGGGCGTCCGGCGGCAAGCATTGCAGCGTGCCCCAGCAGGCGAATGACATGCGCAATCGCGCGGAGCCGGACCATCATTTGCGGCGAAGAGTGGTTCGGATTGCCCGGATCCGAGCGGCGCCGCTACAATGACCCGCGATCCATCAACTGGAGAAACCGCATGACGAAGGATTCGAAGCTGCGCGCATGCATGTTTGCGTTCGTCATGGGAGCCGCGTGCACGGCAGTGGCCCAGCAGTACCCGACGAAGCCGATACGCATCGTCATTCCTTTTCCGCCCGGCAACACGATGGATATCATGGCGCGGCTGATCGGGCCCAAGCTCACCGAGCGGCTGGGCCAGAACGTGATTGTCGACAATCGCGCCGGCGGCGCGGGCCAGCTCGGCCTCGAATTCGCGGCACGCGCGGCGCCCGACGGCTACATGCTGGTCGGCGGGCAGGGCGGCAATTTGGTGGTCGCGCCGCACACGTACAAGAAAATTCCGTACGACCCGCTCAAGGATTTCGCGCCGATCGCGCTGTCGACGACGAATTTTCTTGCGCTGGTCGTGCACCCGACCGTGCCGTTCAAAAACGTGCGAGACCTGATCACCTATGCGAAGGCGAATCCCAACCGGGTAACCTTCGGCTCGAACGGCGAGGGCGGTTTCCCGCATATGACGATAGAGCTGCTGCGCGTGATGGGCGGCTTCACCTATGTGCACGTGCCATACAAGGGCAGCGCGCAGATCGCGACCGAACTGATCGGCGGGCACATCGACGCGGCGATCGACGGGATCACCGGACTCACGCCGCATATACGGTCGGGCAAGCTGCGGCTGCTCGCGATAACGAATCCGACGCGCGTGGCGGAATTCGATGCGCCGACCATCGCCGAAACACTGCCCGGCTACGATTCGCGCGGCTGGTTCGGTTTCCTCGCGCCGGCCGGCACGCCGCGCGAGATCGTGACGTTGCTCAACCAGGAAATCAACCGCGCGATACAGCTGCCGGACGTCAAAGACAAGCTGGTATCGGCCGGCTTGATCATCGTCGCTGAGCCGCCCGAGTTTTTCGCGTCGACAATCAAAAGCGATTACGCCAAGTACGGCAAGCTGATTAAAGACATCGGGTTTCAGCCGCAATAAAAATCGTCACTCCCGCGCAGGCGGCGCCCTTCCCCTTCAAGGGGAAGGCCGGGATGGGGATGGGTAATTTATGACGCTGATGCAAATCCCGACCCCATCCCCACCTCGCTCCTCCCCTTGTCCCCCAAGGGGATTTGCTTAGTCCAGAACGCCGGTTTAAAGAAAGAAGATTGCCTGGATTCCCGCCTGCGCGGGAATGACGCCTGCCTACTTCGTCTTATCCTGCGCCACATCCATGATCATGCGCGTAAGCAGATAAAGACGCGGCTCGATCGAGTCGATGTAAACATACTCGGCGTCACTCGAATGCGCGCCGAAGCCCTGCAAGCCAAATCGCTCGATCACCGGTGCCTTGGTCTTGAGTGCCGCGAATGCCGCATCCGTACCGCCGCCTTCCGCGACGTCGCCGATCACGAGCTGGCGGCCAAGCTCCGAATAAATTTTCTGCGCGTGCTTGGCCAGCGCCGCATTCGCCGGCGTGAGTTCGAGCGGCGGGCGCCGGCGCTCGAATGTCATGTTTACCTTGGTGTCCGGAATAAGCTGCTTCTTGATGCGCTCTTTGACTTTTTCCTCGATACCGTCGTAATCGGCGACGCGCAGCACGCGCACGTCCGCGGTCGCGCTGGCGATCGCGGGTATCACGTTGCGATTGGTGCCTGCGCTGGCCACGGTCCAGTTCATCTTGAGGCCGGTTTTGGGATCGGACAGGTCGCGCGTCTGCATGATCTGGTGAGCGAGCTCGTAGAGCGCGTTGCGGCCGTTTTCCGGCGCGCTGCCGGCGTGCGAAGCTTTGCCCTCGACGTTGAGCACAACCGCCGCGATGCCCGCCGTAGTCAGCGACAGCCGGTCGGAATCGACGTGCGAGCCCTCCAGCGAAAACACTGCATCATGCTCACCGCCGAGCTTGGTCAGCATCGTGCGCGAGCCCGCCGAGCTTACCTCCTCGTCGGCGTTGATCAAGACGGTCACCAGACCGTAATCGCGAAAGTTCATCGTCTTCAGGATCGAGAGCGTGTGCAGGATGACGGCGATACCCTGCTTGTCGTCGGCAATCCCGAGCCCGTAGGCGCGGTTGCCATCAATGCGAAACGGCTGCTTGGCGAGCATGCCGCGCAGGTAGACGGTGTCCATGTGCGCGATCATCAGTATCTTTTTCGTGCCGGTGCCGGTGAAGCGCGCGTGCACCATGCGGCCGATCTGCTTGGGCGTGTCGACCATGCGGTAAATGTCAGCGGGATTGGGCTCGATGAACTCGACCGTGCCGCCGAGCGCGCGCAGGCGGCCCGCGATCAGCTCGCTGATCTTGTCGAGGCCTTCGCGGTCGCCGCTGCCGGATTCGATCGACACGAGGTCTTTCAGGGTGTCGAGCAGCGGGGCCTTTTCCTTCGTCGCCAGCGACATCACGGGCTCGAGCGGCGCCGCCGAAACGTTGAGCGCGAGCGCCGCGCAGGCCGCAACACAGGCAGTGCGCAGCGCACGGCCGATAAAATTAACGTTCATTGGTTTTCTCCCGCTGGGTTGTGCCGGACGGTTAGAGTAATCGCAGTGCCCGCGCAGTGGCAAGCCGTATAATCCGCGTTTTCCGCAAATGTCCACGGCAGCGTCATGAGTCACTGGTTTGAATATTTTCCCGGCCACCACATGTGGTCGCAGGGCATGATGTTCGGCATCGAAATGGCCGCCCAGGGCGCGGCGGCGCTCGGCGAGATCGACCAGATCGGCCAGCAGCTGAAACCGCACGTCGGCGACAACGAGCGCTGGTGGCAGGAATGGACCGCGATGGCGAAACGCATCGAGGGCCATGGCGACGAGGCGGCGGAAAACGGTTTCGAGCTGACGGCGGGCAGCTATTACCTGCGCGCGGCGACTTATTATTTCTGCGGCGAACGGTTCATCGCGCCGTCCGAGCGCAAGTGGGACACCTACCGCAGCTGCCTGCGCTGTTTCACCAAAGGCATCGCCGTGCGTTATCCGAATATCGAGCGCGTCGAAGTGCCGTATGAAGACACGACGCTGCCGGCGTGGTTTTACAAGGCCGATGTCGCCGGGCCGGCGCCGACGGTCGTGATGTTCGACGGTCTCGACAACGCGAAGGAACTTTCGGTGCTCTTCGGCGGCGTCGAGATCGGCCGCCGCGGCATCCACACGCTCGCGATCGACGGGCCGGGGCAGGGCGAGGCGCTGCGCCTGCGGGGCATCCCCAGCCGTTTCGATTACGAGGTGCCGGCGCGCGCCGCCTACGAATATCTCGCACAGCGTCCCGAAGTCGACGCGAAACGCATGGCCGTGATGGGTTTCAGCATGGGCGGCTATTACGCGCCGCGTGCCGCCGCGATGGAGCCGCGCTTCGCGGCGTGCGTCGCGTGGGGCGGGCATTGGGATTATCACGAGTCGTGGGTGCGCCGGCGCAAGATCATGGAGTCCGGCGGCACCAAGTTGTCCGCGCCGTCGTTCCAGTTGCCGTGGGTGCTCGGCATGCCCGACATGGACGCCTGCATGAAAAAGCTCGAGAACTACCGGCTCGCGGGCGTCGCCGAGAAAATGCGCTGCCCGTTCTACTGCATCCATGGCGAGAACGACAACATCGTCCCGCTCGAATTCGCGCAGAAGCTCTACGACGCGTGCGGCTCTGCAGGACAAGACGCTGAAAGTGCTGACCACGCTCGACGGCGGCAGCGACCATTGCCAGGAAGACAACCGGCAGGTCGGCTCGAACCTGGTCGCCGACTGGCTCGCGCAGCGGCTCGGCGGACGCCTCTAATTGACCAGAAAAGCAGCCACAGATACACACGGATGAACACAGATACTGCGAGGGGAACCGTCAACATGAAGCGCTTTAGCCATCTGTGTTCATCTGTGTTTATCTGTGGCTCCACGCTTTTGCTGTTGTTCTCTTTAGCGGTTGATGCGCAGACCACCAATTATCCGAACCAAGCCCGTGCGTATGATCGTACCGTATCCGCCGGGCGGGTCGGTGGATTTCACCGGGCGCGAACTCGCGGCGAAATTAAGCGAACTCTGGGGCCAGCAGGTCGTGCTCGACAATCGCGGCGGCGCGGGCTCGACGCTCGGGCACAGTCTCGGCGCCAAGGCGATACCTGACGGCTATACGCTGCTGCTCGGTACTTCGGCGGGCCTGGTAGTGAGCCCGGCGCTCGGCACCAAGCTCAATTACGACTCGCTGAAGGATTACGCGCCAATCGGGCTCGCGGTGTATGCGCCGTTCGCGCTTACGCTGCACGCGGCAGTGCCGGCCAATACCACGCAGGAATTTATCGACCTGGCGAAAGCGAATCCGGGCAAGATCAATTTCTCGTCGCCCGGCACCGGCACGCCGAACCATCTCGGCGGCGAGCTTTTGAAGGCGCTCGCGCACATCAACATCGTGCACGTGCCGTACAAAGGCGGCGGGCCGGCGCTGGTCGACCTGATCAGCGGCCAGGTGCAGATGACGTTCTCCGGCGTGCCGCAGATATTGCCGCACGTCAAAGCCGGCCGCGTCAAAATCGTCGCGATCGGCCACCCGACGCGCATCAAGTCGTTGCCCGATACGCCGCCGGTCGCCGACGTGCTGCCCGGATTCAACAATACATCGTGGTATGGATTGCTCGCGCCGGCCGGCACGCCGCCCGCGCTCGTCAACCAGATCAACGCGGCGATGAATAAAGTTCTGGCGCAGCCTGAATTCGGTCAGCGCCTGCTGCTGCAGGGCGTCGAGCCGGTGACCAGCACGCCGCAGGGCATGCACGACATGATCCGCAACGAGCTCGCGCGCTGGCGCAAGGTCATCAAGGAAGCGGGCATCACCGTCGAGACCGCACAATGAAATCGCGGCCGGGCGTTCGCCGGTAAAATGCGCAAAGTCCAGCGAAAACAGCGAGGAGATGCACGATGCCGCAGGTCGCAATCGCCGATGGCGAAATCCATTACGAAGTCGCGGGTGAGGGCCATCCGCTGATCCTGGTCAGCGGTCTCAACGGCGTCGCGCGCTACTGGGAACCGCAACTCGCGGCATTTTCCGCGCGTTATCGCGTGATTACCTACGATCAGCGCGGCACCGGCACCAGCGATCACAAGCAGCGCGAGTTTTCCATCGATCAAATGACGCGCGAGCTGGTCGCGCTGATGGACGCGCTGAAAATAGACCGCGCGCACATCGTGGGCCTGTCGACGGGCGGCGCGATCGGTCAGACGCTCGCGATCGAATATCCCGCAGCGCGTCGCGCGCCTCGTGCTGGTCAGCACGTGGACGCACTGCGACCCGTGGTTCCGCCGGCTTTTCGAAGCGCGGCGCCGCATGTACGAATTGTGCGGGCCGGAACTGCATACGATGTTCCACCCGTTGTTTCTCTATCCGCCTGATTACGTAAATGCGCACGATGAGGAGATCACCGAAGAGCAAAAGCGCGCTCCGGCAAAATCGGCGCCGGTCGAGGCGTCGATCGGGCGCATCGGTGCGCTGCTCGCCTTCGACCGCCGCGCGGGCCATGCGCGCATCAAGGCGCCGACACTGATCGTCGCGGGCGCCAACGATTACATAACGCCGCGCTATCACGCCGATGCGCTCGCGCGCGCAATACCGCAATCAAGGCTCGTCGTTTACGACGGCGGCGGGCATTCGGTGTCGAAGACGCGGCCGCAGGAATTCAACCGTACGGTGCTGGATTTTCTGGGTGCGGCGGAATGATGGAAGAACGCAAGCGTCACTTCGGCGCACGCACCGCTTTGTCGCTGGCATTGTGCGCGTGCGCGTTTGCGGCGGCTGCGCAGACTTATCCGAACCGCGCGATCCGCCTCGTCGTGCCGTTTGCGCCCGGCGGCTCGACCGACGTGCTGGCCCGCATCATGGGCCAGCGCATGACCGAAAGCATGGGCCAGGCAGTGATCATCGACAATCGTCCGTCGGCGGGCGGCACCACCGGCAGCGACCTCGTGGCGAAGGCGCTGCCCGACGGCTACACGCTTGTAATCGGCTCCATCGCCACGATGGCGATCGCCAAGGCGATGTACGCAAACCTGCCGTACGATCCGCAGCGGGACTTCGAGCACATCGGTCTGTGGGTCACGTTCCCGCTGGCACTCGTGGTGCCCGCGGGATCGCCGATTACGAGCCTGAAGAACCTGATCGAGCAGGCGAAGGCACGACCTGGCGGATTGCGCTATGGCTCGCAGGGCATCGGCACGTCAGCGCATATCTTTGGCGACCTGATGAGCAGCATGGCGGGCGTCAAGGTCATCAGCGTGCCGTACAAGGGCGGCGGCCCCGCGTTGACCGGCGTGCTCGTCGGCGAGGTCGATTACGCGATGATCGCGGTATCGACGGCGCTCGCGCAAGTCAACGCGGGCAAACTTCATGCGCTCGGCGTGACCAGCGCCAAGCCGACCGCGAGCATGCCGAACGTGCCGCCGATCGCAACGGTCGTGCCCGGTTACGAAGGACTCAATTTTCACGGTCTGCATGCGCCGGCGAAAACGCCGCGGGCGGTGGTGGCGAAGCTGCACGAAGAAACGACGCGGATTTTGCTGCGGCCGGACGTGCGCGAGCGCCTGAACGGGCTCGCGATGGATATCATCGCCTCGGGGCCGAAGGAATATCGCGCGTTTATCCAGGCGCAGATCGAGCAGTGGACGCCGCTCGTGAAGGCTTCAGGCGCGCGCGTCGATTGAAACGCCGGCTGCGGAATGCTCCGCAGCAGGAAGGAGCTAGCCGCCTACGTCCAATACAGCCGCGTCGGATTGTCAATCAGGATCCTGCGGCGCTGCGCCTCGTCCGCGACGGTCAGGGCAAAGAGATCGACCTGCTCGCCATCGTTGGGCATTTCCTTCACGTTCGGATGCGGATAGTCGGTACCCCACAGCACACGGTCGGGTGCCGCGGCGATCAGTGCGCGCGCGTACGGCATCGCATCGTGGTACGGCCTGCCGGTCGACGAGACGCGCTCGGAGCCGCTGACCTTAACCCACACGCGTTCGTCCTGCATCAGGTCGAGCAGCAGCTTGAACGGCGGCTGCTCGAGCCCGTTCTTCGCGACGACGCGGCCCATGTGGTCGATGATGAACACGATGTCGAGCCCGAGAAGGAAATCGCGGTACGCAGCGATGTCCTGCGCGTCGAGATGCACCTGCAGATGCCAGCCCAGTGGTTTGATGCGCTTGACGACCGCCTCGATCACTCGGAGATCCGGCGCGCCGCCCAGATGCGCGACGAAATTGAAGCGCGCGCCGCGCACGCCCGCCGCGTGCAGCGTGCGCAGTTCGCCGTCGGTGACAAGGTCGTTAATCATGCAGACGCCGCGCCACGCACCCTGCGACGAGTTCAGTGCATCGACGACCGCCGCGTTGTCGATGCCGTGGCAGCTCGCCTGCACGAGCACCGCGCGCGAGAAGCCCAGATGTTTATGCAATGCCGCGAGCTGTTCTTTCGGCGCGTCGGGCGGCGTGTAGCTGCGGTCCGGCGCGTACGGAAATTTCGCGCCGGGACCGAACACGTGGCAGTGCGCGTCGCACGCGCCCGGCGGCGGCACGTACTGGGGCTTGATGGGATTGGGATCGGGAGCGAGGATGGTTTTCATCGAGCGAGAATAATAGCCGAAGCGGGCTACCCACGCTCCGGCGGTGTGGCGCCCACGAGACGCCAACTCCGAAGAACTGAACGACGCAAATTGTGGCGTCGTTACGGCAACAAGCTACCCGGGGCGACCGAGACCCATGACGCAAATCAGCAAGAGCACGAAGCCCACTGCAGCGATCAGAGCATGGCCGATGACCATGGGTATGGGCAGCGGCAGCATCTTCGCGTGATACATCAGATTGATCGCGGCGCCGCCGACGGCGGCCACAATGAGCACCGCCAGCGCATATTTGGCGAGCGGCGGGATGCCCACGGTGTACGCGGCATACGCCAGCAAGGTCAACGCTGCGGCGGCAAGCACCCCGTGCAGCATCGCCAGCCAGCTGGGCGGGCGATCAGCGCCTTTGAGGCGTATGCCCGCCATCACAAGGCCACCTGCTGCGCCTATACCCAGCAAAACTGTTGCGACTTGCAGACTTGAGTTCGGTTCCATGGGGCTACCTCCTCGCGGCGATGGATTCGCGGTAATAAATTGCAAATTAGTATCGCCACAAGTAGCAGTCGGTGCGTCATCGCACACAACGGTCTGTGCCGCCTCGAGTCAAGCCGTTGTCATGGATTTTTTGTATGTTTTACCAGTTGCCGCGGCCCGACCTCGCCGCCGTAAATATTGCCCCGCGCATCCACCGCCACGCCTTCGGCGGCGCTGGTGCCTTTCAATTCGAGCGGGTCGGGGATGCGGTATAGCACCGCACCGTCGCTCAGGCGGCCCACGCGTATGCCGCGCAGCCAGCCCGGATTCGGCGCGACGCCGTTCGATTCCGAGTCGGCGACGTAGATCAGGCCGTCGCGCAGGTAGACGCCGCTCGGGCGGCCGAACTGTTTCCATTCGGTGATGAACGTTCCATTCTGATCGATAAACTGAATGCGATGGTTGCCGCGGTCGGCGACCAGCAGGCGGCCCTGCGCGTCCATCGTGACGTCGTGCGGCGTGCGGAATTCGACCGGCCCGGTGCCGAGCGTGCCGAATGATTTTACGAACTTGCCGTCCGGCGTGAACCTGGAAATTCGCGCGACCGTGGCGGGCGTCGCGGTCGGCTGCTGCCCGCTGTGTCCCTCAGCGATGAAGATATCGCCGTTCGGTGCGACGACGATGCTGGTCGGCTCGGTCAGCGCGTCGGGCGGGTTGCCGGCGACACCCGGCTTGCCGATGGTCAGCAATACTTTGCCGTCGGGGCTGAACTTGACGACGGTATGACCTTTCGCCGCGTCCTGCGGATAGAGCTTGCGTTCGCGTTCGTTGAGGCCGCGCGCGTCGGCCACCCACACGTTTCCTTCGCGATCGACGTAAATCTTGTGCGGGAATATGAACATGCCGGCGCCGAAGCTCTTCAGGAGATTGCCGGCGGCATCGAACTTCATTACGGGCGCGAGCTTCGAGCCGGCGCAACTGTCGTACGCGACTGGTGAAACGCCGGGCGGCACATCAGGGTTCGCGCCGCAGCGATCGGCGACCCACACCGACATGCCGTCGTTGTCGATGGCGACACCGTTCAACGCGCCCCATTTCCGGCCATCTGCCGGCTTGCCCCACGGCGCGGTGGTTTGGTAGGGATTGGGCAGGTCGTTGGTCGGCTGCACGTCGGCACCGCTCGCAGCGCTGATGCACAGCGCGAATGTCGCCAGCCCTGTCGTGAATTGCTTTTTCATGCAGTCCTCCATCGGTGAGCGGTGCAGTGCGCCCTCTGCGTCACAGCCGCGAAATCTTCGCCTTGTCGATGAGCGCGTTCCATTTGGCGATTTCGTCGATCAGGAATTTGCGCATGCCGTCGGGGGTGCTGGTGTTCTGCTCGACGCCCAGCTCCTGGAAGCGCTGCTTGATCTGCGCCGAGCTGACCGCTGCGTGTATTTCCTTATTGAGCCGCTCGACGATGGCTTTCGGCGTTTTGGCTGCAACCGCGATGCCGTTCCACGACGAGACTTCGTAGCCGGCAATGCCGCTTTCGGCGAGCGTGGGGACGTCGGGCAGCAGCGCAAAGCGCGCTTTGGAAGTGACCGCGATCGCACGCAGGCCCCCGGCTTTGATCTGGCCGATCACCGGCGGCAGGAATTCTATCGCCGCCTGCACGTTGCCGCCCCTTAATGCGGTCAGTACGCCAGCCGTATTGTTGAATGGTACCGTCGTCGTGTCGATGCCGGTCATCGATTTGAGCAGCTCGGCCGACAGAAACTGCGTAGTGCCGATGTTGATGGTGCCGATATTGAATTTGCCGCCACTCGCCTTGGCCTGCGCGATCAGGTCCTTCACGCTCCTGGCCGGTGACTCGGAACTCACCAGCACGCCGAGGCTGAACGCGCCTATGGTCGACACCATCGCAAAATCTTTCACCGTATCGTAAGGCAGCTTCCTGAACATCGCGGCGCTCACGGCATTGGTGTTGTTCATCAGGTAGAGCGTGTAGCCGTCGGGTTCCGACCTCGCGACGGTTTCGGTGGCGACGATGCCGCCGGCGCTGGGCCGGTTGTCGATGATGATCTGCTGGTTCATCGCCTCGCTCATTTTCTGCATGACCGCGCGCGACGTGATGTCACCGACGCCGCCAGGGCCGAAAGGGACTAATAACCGGATCGGCTTGACGGGGTACGCTTGCGCGTGAACCACGCATGCCGCGAGTGCGGCCGAAATAAAGACGAAAACTCGCATCGATCTCTCCCCTAATTGACTACGATGCCTGCTGCTTTGACCACCGCGGCATTGGTGCCGATTTCCGTTTTTATGTAAGCGTCGAATTCCTTCGGCGTCATCAGCATCGGCTCGGCGCCGATTTTCCCCATGCGTTCCTTGAGGTCGGGCGCCTGCAATGCCTTCAAAGTGTTCTGATAGAGCTTGTCGACGATGTCGCGCGGGGTCTTCGCGGGCACCATCATGCCGACCCAGAAGTTGTAATCGGAATTCGGAATGCCGGCTTCGAGCGTGGTCATCACGTCGGGCAAGGCGGACGAGCGCTTGGTGCTGCCGGCGGCCAGTGCCAGCAGGCGGCCTTCCTTGATGAACTGCAGTACCCCGATCACCGGACAGAAGTAAAAATCGACGCGGCCGGTCAGGATTTCAGTGAGCGCTTCGGGCGTGCCTTTGAACGGAACGTGCACTCCTTCAAATCCCGCGCCGAGACGGAATCGCTCCGCGTTCAATTGAGTCGCGCTGCCTGCGCCGGCCGACGCGTAAGTGAGCGTCCCCGGCTTCGCTTTCGCCGCCGCCACCAGTTCCTTCACCGAGCGGATGCCTTTCGACGGCGCGATGACGAGCACGTTCGGCAGGTTCGCGAGCGGCATGACGCCGGCGAAATCGCGCAGCGTGTTGTAGGGTGTGTCCGGATAAGTCGACGGCGTGACCGTGAACGACGACGAATGCACGAGTATCGTGTAACCGTCGGGCTCGGCTTTGGCAACGACACCGACGCCTATGGTGCCGCCGGCGCCCGGGCGGTTCTCGACGACGAATGTCTGGCCGAGTTGAATCGACAATCTTTCGACCACGACGCGGGCGGTAGTATCGGTAGCGCTCCCGGCGGTAAACGGCACCACGACGCGCAGCGATTTGGTCGGCCAGGTTTGGGCCTGCGCGCTTGCCTGCCCACCGAAAAACGCGATCAGCTCAAAAGCAATTGCGGCCGCAGATAAACGCAGATGAACGCAGAAAGTTCAACGGCCCGATAAGCGAGGCGTGTGCGTCTGTCGTAAGGTCTATCTGCGTGTATCCGCGTTTATCTGCGGCAAGAAATCTTTTTGAATAAATCACGATCAACTCCTCGTCCATGCGTCGGCACGCAGGCGGAACACTTGCCGTGCCGTCTCCGACAAAATCATTTTCTTCTGCGCATCGCTCAGTTTCGCGCCGTTGAAAACCTTGAGCGGCTCGGGGTCGCCGATCGGGAAGGGCGCATCGGAGCCGAGCATCACGCGCTCGACGCCGGCTTTCTGCACGAGGTAATCGAGCGAGTCGGTGTCGAACACGCACGAATCGAAATACATCGTGGCGAAGCCTTTGCGCGGATCGGCGACTTTGCCGGCTTGCGCCGTGTGGCTGCGCGCGAGGCGGCCCAGGCCGAACGGCAGCGCCGCGCCCCCGTGGCACAGCACGAACTTCATGCCCGTGTGCTTGAGCAAATGGCCGGAGAACAGCAGGCGCGACACGGCGATCGTCGAATCGACGAGGCGGCCGATCGCGTTGACGAGATCGTAATCCGCGAGCCGCGGCTCGCCGCACACGAACATCGGGTGCATGACCACCGCGGCGCCGAGCCTGGCGGCCGTTTCCCAGAACGGATCGAGCGATGGGTCGTCGAGATTGCCGCCGTGCTCGCCTTTGGGCAGGGTGCCGACCATGACGCCGGCGAACCCGCGCTCCATCGCTTCGGCCAGCACTTCGGCGGCGAGCTTGCCGTCCTGCAGCGGCACCGTGGCGAGCGCGGAAAAGCGGCGCTCGTCGCGGAACTGTTCCCATTGGCAATCGTTGAGATAACGGCTCCACGCCGCGCCCTGCGCCGCCGGCAACTCGTAGCCAAAGCTGTCGAGCCAGCCGCCCACCACTTGGTGGTCGATGCCGGCCTTGTCCATCCACGCCTGGCGCCCGGCGAGATCGCTGAGCCCGGGCATGATAGGCCGCGTCGGGGCGGTGCCCGGAAACTGCAGCGTGACGCCTTTGTCGCTCTTGACGAGCTTCACGTCGGGAAATTTCGCGGCGTTCGCCTCGAAGCGCTCGCTCATCAGTTTGGGCGTGAAGTGCGCGTGGACGTCGATGACGATGGATTTCATGGGCACCCATTATGTGAAATTGTTCAATGCTATCTCAAAAGACCGCGGCAGATGCAGACGTCGTCTGCACGGGGTTATGAGTCCAAAGCCGACAGGGTTTCATGCCGGTCTGCGGGAGATGATGCGCTGGAACTTGATCCAGATCGAAGTCGGGCGGGTGCGCCGGGCGCTATCATCATGCGGTCAACGTCGCGGGAGGGCAGGGAATGACCAATGAAGCGGGCAAGGGAACTGTGTTGTGGGACCTCGATGCGCGTGGCGTTGCCACGGTCACGTTGAACCGGCCGCAGGTCAACAACGCCTACAACGGCGACATGATCGCAGGGTTGCATGAGGCGATGGACGTGCTGGGCGCGAAGGCCGGACTACGCATCGTCGTGATCCGCGGCAACGGCCGGCATTTCCAGGCCGGTGCCGATCTCGAGTGGATCGCGGGCGTCGGCCGCGCCGGGCCGGAGGAGAACGAGCGCGCCTCGCGTGCAACGGCCGAGGCGGTGCACCGTCTCGACAAGCTTCCGGTGCCGACAGTGGCGCTGGTGCACGGCGGCTGTTTTGGCGGCGGCACCGGCATAGTCTCGGCGTGCGACATCGTGGTGGCAGCCGACAATGCTCTCTTCGCCATCACCGAGGCGCGCTGGGGACTGATGGCGGGCATTATCCTGCCGCAGCTCTGCCGGGCGATGGGAGTGCGCAATGTGCGCCGCTACGCCCTGTCGTGCGAGCGTTTCGGTGCGCAGGAGGCGCTGCGAATCGGCTTCGCGCATGAGGTGTGCAAGGCCGATCAACTTGAAGCCACTGGCGCGCGCATCGTCGATTCGCTGTTGATGAACGCACCTGGCGCTACCATGGCCACCAAGCTGCGCACGCTGCGCGTTGCCGATGTTTTCCTCGACGACGGCCTGTTCCTCGCCCTGGTGCACGAACATGCCGTCACGCGCCAGAGTGCCGAAGCGGCCGAGGGCACCGCGTCGTTCCTTGAAAAACGGGCGCCAAGCTGGTACCCGGTGAAAACATAAAATTGCTGCGGCGTAGCGTCGGGCCGGCAATGATTTGCGAGCAGGCCGTTAGAAGGAATGTCCTCTGGGGCTACGGTGCTTTAGTATTTTGCATGGCACGCCACAGCGCGTCGTGCGTGATCGGCAAGGTGTCGATGCGCGCGTTGATCGGCGCTAATGCATCGTTGATCGCATTGGCGATCGCCGCAGGCGCGCCGAGATAGCCGGCCTCGCCCGAGCCTTTCTGGCCGAACGTCGTCAGCGGCGACGGCGTGCAATGATCGACGATGGTGATCGTGGGCACTTCCATCGCGCTCGGCAGGAGGTAGTCCATGAACGTGCCGCTTTCGAGCTGGCCGTCGGCCGTATAGCTGAATTTCTCATAAAGCGCGGCGCCGATGCCGTGCGCGATGCCGCCGTAGGTCATGCCGTGCACGATGTCGGGCGTGATCATCACGCCGCAGTCGTGGCCGCATACGTACTTGCGCAGCGTCGGCGCGGCGGTGTCGGCATCGATTTCCACATAGACGACGTGCGCCTCGAACGAATAGCACGGATAAATCTGGACCGTGTTATCGGCGGCCGGCAGCTTGCCGCCGGTCGGTACCTCAAACACGAATTTGGCTTGCAGCCCCGGCTCTATGCCCGGCGGCATCTGGTGGATCTTGCGATGCGCGATCGCGATCAGTTCGTCCCACGTCATGCGCTGATCGGGATGCCCGCGCACGGACGCATTGCCGTCGCGGTATTCGACGGATTCGATCGTGCACTTCAAATTGTGCGCGGCGATCTCGATCAGCGTGTCCTTGATTTTGCGCGCGGCGCCTGCCGCCGCACCGCCGAGCATGATCGCCATGCGGCTGCCGACCGGGCTGTTCGACGGCAGCGCCTGCAGCGAGTCCGCGCGTACGACGCGGATGTCGGCGGGCTCGCGCTCGAGCACTTCGCCGATGACTGTCGAGACCAGAGTTTCATGGCCCTGGCCCGACGAGGACGTGCCCATCACGCCGGTAATCGCGCCCGACAGGTCGACGCGCACCACGCACGAGTCCATCCACGTCGTCGAATCGTTCTTCGGATTCAACAGCGGCTCGAAGCCGGAATTGCCGCCGTTGGGCTCGAGGCAAGTCGAGATGCCGATGCCGGCGAGCTTGCCGGCGCGCCGCGCGTCATCGCGTTGTTTGAGCAGGGCGGGATAATCGATTGCGGCGAGCGCCTTGTCGAGCACCGCGTGGTAATCGCCGGAATCGTACGTCGAGCCGCTCGGTATCAGGTACGGGAACTCCTCCTTGCGGATGAGGTTCCGGCGGCGCACGTCGATCGGATCCATTTTCAGATGGCGCGCGACGCAGTCGATGGTCCGTTCAATCGCGAAATTGGTCGGCGCCTGGCCGAAGCCGCGCACCGCTTCTTCGGGCGTCTTGTTCGTGAGCACGGCGGTCGGCACGTACTCGATCGCGGCAATCCGGTACGGGCCGCAAATCGCGGTGACCGGCTTGCCGAGCTGGAACGGCGAGCGGCCCGCGTAGGCGCCGACGTCGTCCAACGCGCGGATCTTGAGCCCGCGCAGCGTGCCGTCGTCATCGAATGCAACCTGCATGTCGAATATGCGGTCGGGGCCGTGCATGTCGCCGCCGCGCATGTTCTCGAGCCGGTCCTCGATCAGGCGCACGGGAAAGCCGAGCCGTTTCGCGAGATAGCCGACCAGCACCGTGTGCTTGATGCCGCGCTTGACGCCGTAGCTGCCGCCGACGTCGACGTCGAAATGCACGCGCACCGCGTTGCCGGGCAGGCGCAGTGAACGCGCGGCCTGGTCCGGAAACTTGGGCATCTGGATCGACGCCCAGATATCGAGTATCTGCTGGCCGGCGTCCCACTGCGCGGCGACGCCGAAGGTTTCGATCGGCACCGTCGAGCTGCGGCCCCATATCGCGCGCAGCGACAGCTGGTGCTTCGCGCGCGCAAAAGCGTCTTCGACGGGCCCCCACGTGAAATGCTTCTGCAGAATCACGTTCGAGCCGTGTGCCGGATGCACGAGCGGGCCGCCGTCTTTCACCGCTTCCTCCGGATCGATCACATGCGGCGTCGGCTCGTATTCGACTTCGATGAGCTCGACCGCGTCTTCGGCGATCGCGCGCGTGTCGGCGACGACTGCGGCGACCCATTCGCCGGCGTAGCGCACCACATCCTTCGCCAGCGAGTAGCGTGCAACATTGGGAGCATCGACGCCGATCGCGAGCGCATCGGTCGCTGCGCAGAACTCTTCGCCGGTCAGTACGTAATGCACGCCGCGCAGCGCCAGCGCGGCCTCGGTCTTGATCGAAATAATACGCGCGCTCGCATGCGGCGAAGCCACGAGCGCGACGTGTTTCACGCCCGCCAACGCGATGTCCGCGACATAGCGGCCGCGGCCGGTCACGAAGCGCGGGTCTTCCTTGGTTCGGCGCTTCTTTCCGATATAGCGGAAGGTCTGCGGGTCGATGACGTTACTCATGCTCACCGTCCCTTTTCACCGAGCCGCGCCGCCGCATGTTTCACGGCATCGACGATCTGCTGGTAACCCGTGCAGCGGCACAGATTGCCACCGATCGCTTCGCGGATTTGTTCGTCAGTAGGTTGCGTAACCGTCTGCAGCAGCGCATGCGCCGCGATCAGCATGCCCGACGTGCAGTAACCGCACTGCAACGCGTGTTTCTCGCAGAAACTGTCCTGCAAAATTCCAGGCGTGCCGTCGGCGTTGGTGAGACCTTCGACGGTGGTCACCTTGTGGCCGTCGGCCTGCACCGCGAACATGAGGCACGAGCGCACCGGCTCGCCGTCGAGCAGCACCGAGCACGCGCCGCAAATCCCGTGCTCGCAGCCGATGTGCGTGCCGGTGAGCCGCAGTTCGTCGCGCAGGCAGTCGACCAGCGACAGCCGCGCGGGCACCCGCGCGGTGTGCAGCACGCCGTTGACTTCGAGCGTGACCGGGTAAAGTGTTTCGCTCACGGCTTGCTTCTCGCTTCGTCGTAGGCCGCGCGCAGCACGCGTATCGCAAGCACCGCTGCAAGATGCTTGCGATAGCCGGCGCTCGCGTGAAGGTCGCCGCCCGGATCGAGTTCGTTTGCTGCATCGTGCGCGACGCTTTGCAGCACCGCGTCTTCGAGCATCGAGCCGTTGAGGCGCGCGGCCAGTTCGGGAAACGCCAGCGGCGCCGTGCCTCCGCCGCCGAGACCGAAGCTCGCGCGGGTGCAGCGGCCGTCGTCATCGAGCACGATTTGCGCGCACGCTTCGACGATCGCAAAATCGCCGTGGCGGCGGCTCACTTCGGTGAACGCGGAGCCGGTGCGGCGGCCGGACCACATGGGCCAGTGGATTTCCTCGAGACACTCGTGCGCGGCGAGCGCAGTGGTCAGCGGCCCGACGAAAAATCCGGCCGCCGGCAGCGTGCGCGTGCCCTTGTCAGAACGCGCGACCATCTGCGCGTCGAGCACCCGGGCGACGAGCGGCAACTCCGCGGCCGGGTCCGCATGCGCGAGGCTGCCGCCGACGGTGCCGCGGTTGCGCGTCTGCACGTGGCCGACCCACGCGAGCGCCTTGCGCAGGAGGGGCACGTGCGCGGCGAGTGCCTCGTCGCGCGCGATCGCCGATTGCCGCGTGCACGCGCCGGTGCGCGCCACGTTCTCGCCGAATGCAATAAATTTCAGCGCGCCGATCTGGTCGATGTCGATCAGGCGGGATGGGCGGGTCAGGCGCATCGCCATCATTGGCATGAGGCTCTGGCCGCCCGCGATCAGCTTGACGTCGTCGCCGTCCTGCCGCAGCAGTTCGCACGCCTCGGCCACCGACGCTGCGCGCACGTAATCGAATGACGCGGCTTTCAACGGATTTCCCCCGGGATCACGGACACACTCGATGTTAGAATCGGCGCTTCGCGAAGAGCGCTGAATTATCTCATACGTTGTATCGAGCGGAATCCAAAATGACCGCGCTTCACGCCCTTATCCCGACCTGCACGCGCATCTCGAAGCGCTCAAGACGCAGGGCCTGCTGCTGACGATAGACGAGCCGATCGACAAGGATGCGGAGCTTCATGCACTCGTGCGCTGGCAGTTCGTCGGCGGCATCGAGGAGGCCGAGCGCAAGGCGTTTCTGTTTACCAACATCGTCAACGCGCATGGCCGCAAATACGCGATGCCCGTGGTGGTCGGCGCGATTGCCGCGAACCGCGCGATCTACAGCATCGGCATGGGTGTGCCCGTCGAGGAAATCCAGGCGAAGTGGGACTACGCGCTCGCGCATCCGGTGCAGCCTAAAATTGTCACCAAGGCGGAATGCCACGACGTAGTGATCGAGGGCGCGGCGCTGCAGGGGGAAGGTCACGGACTCGACTTGCTGCCGATACCGGTGTCTACACCGGGTTTCGACAGCGCGCCGACCCTGACCGCGACCAACGTCATCACGCGCGATCCCGAAACCGGCGTGCAGAACATGGGCACCTATCGCGCGGCGTTGAAAGCGCCGGACCGGCTGGTCGTGCGCATGGCGACGCGCGTCGGCGGCGCCGGCGGCTACCAGCATTATCTGAAGCACCAGAAACGCGGCGACAAGACGATGCCGTGCGCGATCGTGCTCGGCTGCCCGCCGTACGTCGCGTTCATGGGACCGCAGAAATTGCCGATAGACATGGACGAGTTCGACGTCGCGGGCGGGCTCGCCGGCGCGCCGATCAACGTCGTCAAGGCGAAGACGGTCGATCTTTTGGTGCCAGCCGAGGCCGAGATCGTGATCGAGGGCTACATCGACACCGAATACGTGGAGCCCGAAGCGCCGTTCGGCGAATCGCACGGCCACGTCGCGCTCGAAGAATACAACATGCCGATGCGCATTACGGCGATCACGCATCGAAAGAAGCCCGTGATTCCGTCATATATCAGCCAGGTCGCACCCTCCGAGTCGAGCGTGATCAAGCGCGTCGCCTACGAGCCGCTGTTTCTCGCGCACCTGCGCTCAACGCTCGGCATCCGCGGCGTGAAACGCGTGTCGCTGCACGAGCCGCTGACGGGATTGCTGCGCGTCACGCTCGTCACGGTCGAGAAAGGCACGCCGCGCACGGAAATCTGGCGCGCGCTCGAAGGCGCCGCGTTTTTCAAGGGCGATTGCGGCAAGATCTGCATCGCGGTCAACGACGACATCGATCCCGACAACGCGAATGCGCTACTGTGGGCGATGGCGTACCGGATGAATCCGGTTGAAGACGTGCGCACGCTGCCGCATCGCGGCCAGGGCCATGGTCCGAAGCGCGAGAGCGAAGACGAGGAAGATTCCACGCTGCTGATGGATGCGACGATGAAAGGCGACATGCCGCCGTTGGCACTCCCGACGCAGGAATACATGGAGCGCGCAAAAAAAATCTGGGAGCGGCTGGGCCTGCCCGCGCTGCGTCCGCAGGCGCCGTGGTACGGATACTCGCTCGGCGACTGGCTGCCGCAGTGGGATGCAGCGGCCAAACGCGCGGCCACCGGCAATTATCTCGAGAACGGCCGCATCAGCGAGAAACAGCGGCAGAAGGGCTTGAAGCCCGAAACGAAGTTCAGGCCGGGCGAATAGCGCGTTGCGTTTTTATTTTTCGCGCCAGGCTTTGTCGATATAACGCTTGCCGCCGGTTTCGCTGGTTTGCAACACTGCCGAGTAACCGCCGTTTTGCACGCGCCAGTTACGTGTTTCCGCCGCGACCTGCTCTTCATCGGGCCCGTTTGCCAGCGCTTCAAGCATGACTCTGCCGTCCATTCCGGAGATTGCCGCGGGCTGGCCGAGCAAATGCAACAGCGTCGGCGTCACGTCGACGTTCGATGTCGGCGTGCGAACGACCGCGCCGCGCTTGAATCCGGGCCCCCATGCGAGCATCGTGTTGCGCACGGTCCACGGACCGATACCGCCGTGGCTTGCGCCGGTGCCTTCGTATGGACCCGTTTTGCCGCTGCCGCTTACCTGTGCATAGTCAGTCCCGCGCACGCCGTGCCGATTTGGCGCAGACGACCACGGAAACGTGAATACGATGTCAGGACTGCGTTCGTGGCCGCCAAGATGTGCATACTCGAGCGAAAACGTGCCGGCCACCGTGCCTTCATGCGGCGGGCCGCCGCGCCTCGCCGCAGTGAACACGACGCCGCACCACGGCTGACGCTGCAGAAAATCTACGACAGCCCCGATGCGCGTCGGATCGCTGCCTTTCACGTGGAGCGCGACGGCTTGCCCGCTCGACGCGATGACGATGTCGTCGGAGTCTGCGGCCGGCATCAACCCCGCATCGACAAGAGCGCGACCGACATTGACGTTGAACAGGGTCTGCGCGAAGCCGTGGTCGGATACGACCATGATGTTCGTCTTGTCGCGTATGCCGAGGGTCTCGAGTTTCTGCAGCAGCAGTCCAAGCTGCCGGTCGTCGTTGCGTATCGCGGCTATCGATTCGGGAGCGCCGGCGCCGAGCCCGTGCTGGATATGATCGGGTTCCGTCATCCATGTAAAGACGACAGTCGGGCGCAACTCCGTCAGCACGTATTCGCGCAGCACCTGCATCGACCAGTCCACCGACGCACTGTAAGGCATGGTCGCGCCGCCTTTTTTGGGCGCGGGCCCGAACCGCTGCAATACCGCATCGCTGATCGCGGATGGGTAGGCCACCTGCGTGCCGGGGAAGAAATCGCCGTTGATGACGATGCCGGTTCCGCGCGGCGCTTTCGGCGTCAGCAAAATCGCACTGCCGGTCGAGCCCGAACTCACCGCGACCACGCTGCTTCCGCGCTGCGCCAGGATCTCCGCGATTCCCGGCACGGTCACCATGCGCCCGCCAGTCGCCTCATCGAGCTTCAGCAGCGGCTGGAAGTCGTCGTTCGTAAACGCGCGTTTCGGATCCACCGCGGGAACGTAGATGGAATTGCCCATGATGCCGTGACGCGCCGGATACATGCCCGTTGCGAGCGACGTCGAGTTGACGCGCGTGACGGTCGGAAAAACTGAATGCGTATTCTCGAACGTGACGCCTTCACGGCGCAGCCGGTAAAGCGTCGGCGTATCGGCTTCGGTGATGCTGTCGGGGCGCAGGCCGTCGATGACGAATACCAGGTGAAGAGTAGCGGGCTGTGCGCGTGCGTCGCCGCATGCCGCATGCAAGTGCGAGCGCTTGCGTAGCCATCTGATGTGAATACGGCGCATGTTTCTCCCGCTAAAAAAACGTCGCGTTCGCTCATTGCATCGCGGCGGCTATTTATATTACGGCGAATCTATTACCGGGATGTTGCGATCTTCGAGTCATGAGATACGGACACCCATCCCCATCCCGGTGCCCCCTCGCCGCTCGCTTGCTCTCCCCCGGGGATTTCCTTCGGGCAAGGGGAAGGTGAGATTGGCGCGCGAAGATTGATGACCCACCCCCCCTCGGCCTCCCCCTGAGGGAGGATGAGATTGCGCTTCGCGTTTATTGGATCGGGGAAAACGCCGACGGCATCAGGATCTTGTTTTCCTGTGCGGTCATCGGGTAAGCGGGCATGTTGTGCTTCTTGGCAAGCAGGGAAGGCGGCCACACACCGGCGGCTTTCGCCTTGTCGCGCGTCGCATTGCGCTCCTCGATCGACTTGTACGGCCAGATGTGGACGAACTTGTTGAGCGCGCCAAGCTCCGAGACCCACGCCGCGCACAGCGGGCTCAGCTTCACGCGGTCGGCAATGCCTTTCTCCCACAGGGCAATCAGCTTCGGCAGCTCCGCGCCGCTCGCAAGCGTGTAAGTGCGCATTTCGAAATAAGGCCCGAGCTTCGCGGGTTTCAGTTCCGGCGACACGGCGAGCGGCACCATGATGTCGGAGCGCATGTTGACGATGAAGTCCTTGATCTTCGGCGGCCAGGTGCCGTCCTTGACCGCTTCGGCGCGGATGCGCGCACGTTCGTTGAGATCTTTGTAGCCCCATACGTGGACGATCTGGTTCAACGGACCGATTTCCGTGTGCCAGAACGCCGCGAGCAGTGAGTGCTTCTTGCGGATTTCGTACGCTTCGGCAAACCGTTGCTCGACTTCGGGTACCGAATGGGGTTTTAGGTCGTAGGTTCTCATTTCGTAAATCATGGTCGCTCCTCTCTGGTTGAATTGAATGCGAATACTCAGCGCGCCGCTTTTTTCGTCCAGCGCACCGGCAATAACGTGGCGTCGCCTTTGCCGAGGCCTTCGCGCGACGCTTCGTCGAAGCACTCGAGCGCGCGCGCGGTGACGGGCAGGGTGCCGCCGAGCGACTGTGCTTCCTCTATCATCGTCTGCAGGTCCTTGCGGATCGAGTCGATGTCAAACGTGATCGCGCCGGTGTCCTGCCCATTCAGCGCCTTGGCGATCGCCGGACCGCGCACTTTCAGCACATTGGGTCCGCCCGACGTGTCGGCAAATATGTCCATGATGCGCGCCGGATCGAGACCCAGCGGTTTGCACAGGACCAACGCTTCGCCGAGCGCCTGCCAGTAGACGAGCAGCGGCAGGTTGATCGCGAGCTTCATGCTCGCGCCCGCACCGACCGGGCCGACGTGCTCGACGCGGCGGCACATCTGGTCGAGCAGCGGTTTCGCGCGTGCCACGTCACTCGCGGCGCCGCCGACGAAGCCGATCAGCTTGCCGTCGCGCGCCGGGCCGACGCTGCCGCCGACCGGGCAGTCGATCAGCGCGGCGCCGTGCGCGTCAATTTTCGCGGCGAGCGCTTTTTCCGTGCCGGGACGCACCGTGCTCATCTCGATAAAAAGCTTGCCCGCGACATCGCCGGCGAGCAGCCCCTCTTTGCCGGTATACACGGCATCGATCGCTGCGGCGTTGGTTAGTATGCTGATGACGATGTCGACGCTGCTCGCGAGCTCGCGCGGGGTCGCCGCGACTCTGGCGCCTGCAGGCGCGGCTGATTGGGCCCTGGCGGCAGTGCGGTTCCATACGGTCAGTTCATAGCCGAGCCCTCCGAGCCGCGCCGCGAGTGCGGCACCCATTTTGCCCATGCCGACGATGCCAATTTTCAAATGCCTCTCCTGAAGTGTGCTTGACGGGATTGCGAAAGTTGACACAGGCGGCAGCGTAGAGTCAAATTATCCGCGCCGCCGACAACAAAAATCATGCGGCCCACGAGCAATCCAGCGGAGAACAATTCCCATGATGTATACGTGCATTCCCGGCTGCGCCGACCCCGCGCATCGCCATCGTCCTGCAGTGCGCTTGCGCAACACTCCGACGAAGACCGCCGCCAAGCCGAAGCCCGCCGCATCCGCCAAAGTCGTGCGCGACCGCAAAGGCCGCAGTCTGCGCATCGATCTGCACTGTCATTATCTGAACCCGGCGATCAGCGCGAAGGTCTCTAATCTAAATGCGAGCCAGTTCGAGCCTTCCGGCATCTTCGCGAACGCGCTCTCCAAAGAAGTGAACGTCAAGCAGATGCAGGACCGCGGCGCGAAGCTGTCGACCATTGAGGTCCGGCTGAAGGACATGGATCGCATGGGCATCGATATCCAGGCGGTGTGCCCCGCGCCGAATCAGTGCATCTACTGGAGCGACCCGGCTCTCGGGCGCGAGCTCGCGCGCATGGCGAACGAGCGCCTTGCCGAGATTGCCGCGACGTGGCCCGAGCGTTTCGTCGCGATGGGCACCGTGCCGCTGCAGAACGCAGGCATGGCGGTGGCGGAACTCGAATACTGCGTCAACAAGCTCGGCATGCGCGGTGTCGAGATCCTGCCGAACGTCAACGGCAAGGACCTGACCGATCCGGATCTCGGCCTCGAAAAATTCTTTGCCAAGGCGCAGGAACTCGACATCGTGATTTTCATGCATCCGCTCGGCTTCACGCACGGCGAGCGATTGATGGACCATTATTTCAACAACGTGATCGGCAATCCGCTCGAGACGACCGTCGCCGCGAGTCATCTCATTTTCGACGGCGTAATGGACCGCAATCCGAGACTCAAAGTAGTGCTGCCGCACTCGGGCGGCTACCTCGCGCATTACTGGGCGCGCATGGACCACGCCCACCGCGCGCGGCCCGACTGCCGCGTCGTCATCAAGAAAGCGCCGTCGACCTATCTCAAGAAGTTTTATTTCGACACGATCACGTTCGACACCCAGATGCTGCGCCACCTGATCGATAAGTACGGCCCCGAGCACGTCGTGCTCGGCACCGATTACCCGTTCGACATGGGGATGGACGATCCGGTGAAATTCATCGAAACCGTGCCGCGACTGACGCGCGCGGACAAGGACAAGATCATGGGCGGGAATGCGGCGCGGCTGTTGAAAATAAAGCGCTGAACATCGATTCGCGTTAGGGGGCAGAGGGTAAACCATGAGCGCACACTTGCTAGGAAGAATCCGGACATGCGCGGGCTTCGCGATCGCTGCCGGCATCTTGTTTTCGCCGGGGTTGCACGCGCAAGTCGGCGCGCCAAAATACGAGGCTGATCTCACTTGGCCCAAGCCGCTGCCGGACCGCTGGGTGCTCGGCGGCCTGGGCGGCGTGTGCGTGGATGCGAAGGACCACGTGTTCATCCTCAACCGGCAGGACGTGGCCGAGGGGGACCTGAATGCAGGAAAACTCGCGCCGATGATCATCGAGTTCGATCCTGCCGGAAACGTTGTCAATTCGTGGGGTGACTTGAAGCTGCTCGACCCGCGCCTGCACTCGTGCCACTTCGACAAGGACGGCAACATGTGGATCGCGAGCGCGCCGTCAGGCATGGTGCAGAAATATACGCACGACGGCAGCAAGCTGCTCATGCAGATCGGCAAGAAGGGCGTCTACGATACGTCGGACGGCACCGAGAAGGGTAAGCCGCTCAATTCACCCGCCGCGCAGTTTTTGATGCCGTCGAGCATCTACGTCGATCGCCAGAACGGCGACGTTTACGTGGCCGATGGCGAAGCGGTCAAGAGCAATCGCCGCATCGCAGTGATGGATAAGGACGGCAAATTTCTGCGCCACTGGCTGCCCGAGAACATGAGCGAAGTGCATTGCATGACCATCGCGAACGACCAGGATGTCTACGTGTGCAACCGGCGCGGTTCGAAGATTCACGTCTACGACAAGGTCGGAAACCTCAAACGCGTCATCGAAGTGCCGTGGCAGCCGTATACGCCGCCCGCCGACGGGAAAATCACGCAGATCGGCGGTTCGGCGGTGGCGATCGACTTCTCGCCCGATCCCGACCAGCGGCTATTGTTCGTGCTCAATCAGAACAATTCGCAGATCGAAATCTTCGAGCGCGCGACCGGCAAGCGCTTGTCGACGTTCGGCCGCCCCGGGGCATTCCCCGGCGAATTCGTCCAGTCCCACGGGATCGCGGTGGATTCGAAGGGCAATGTCTTCGTCGCCGAGAATCGCGGCCGGCGCATTCATAAGTTCAAAATCGCCGGCGCAAATTAGCCGGGCGACAGCCGGCTCAAGATATAGCGTCGAAGCGAGAATCAGGGCCGGATGTACGCGTAGCCTTGCAGCTGGCGCATCATTATCTCGACCGCGCCGGCCGGCACATAGCCCAGGGCGGGGAGCATGTCGTCCTCGGTGATTTTCTGAGCCGCCATGGTGGTCTTGCAGGCAATGACTTTCACTCCCGAGGTTATGGCCTCGCGGACCCGCTCGGACACGGGAGACTCGAGCCTGATCATGCTGATGCCCGGCCCGTAGGCGACGATCTCGATCTCGACATTGGCGGCGCCGAGTTCGGATTGGACATTTTTAACGTTGTTCAGCGCAAGGTTCCATTTGGCCTGATCGTCGTCGGTGACCTGCAAGACGAGCTTATGGCGCTGATTGGCAGTTGCCTGCGCGGCGTTATTGGCCAACTCGGCCGCCGTGGCTGAGCCACTGCAAACCAATGCGGCGAGCAACAGAAATACCCCGGTAAATCCGACCATGCTCCTGACCCCCCAACCCGATTGTTCGCCGATCCAGGACGCGAATTGTTTTTATTCCGCGCGAACGATACTCCACAAATTCACCGCGTGCACGCCCAGCGAAAAGCAGGGACGCGCGCGAGTCAGCGCAGCGCGAACACCGCGCTGGGCGCCACGCTGTCCTGCAGCAGGCGCACGAATTCGTTTTCCGGCAGGGGCTTGCTGAAGTAATAGCCCTGGATTTCGTCGCATCCGTGATCGCGCAGGAAACGTACCTGCTCCGGCGTTTCGACGCCTTCGGCGATGACGGTGAGCCTTAGCCCGTGCGCCATCGCGATGATCGCCTGCGTGATCGCGGCATCGTCGGGGTCGCCCGGAATGTCGCGGATGAACGAGCCGTCGATCTTCACGCTGTCGATCGGGAAACGCTTCAAATAGCTTAGCGACGAATAGCCGGTGCCGAAGTCGTCGATCGACAGGTGGATTCCCATCGCTTTCAATTCGTTCAACAGTTTTACCGCGTGCTCCGGATTGTGCATCACCATGCTCTCGGTGATTTCAAATTCCAGCGTGGCCGGGTCGAGCCCGGTTTCTTTCAGCACTCTCGCCACGTCATGCAGCAGCTTTTCATGGGCGAACTGGCGCGCCGACAGATTAACCGCCATGCGCAGCGGCGGTAGTCCCCGATCCTGCCACGACTTGTTGTGCGCGCACGCGGTCTTGAGCACCCAGTCCCCGATCGGCACGATGAGACCGGTTTCCTCCGCGAGCGTAATGAACTGCGCCGGCTGCACCGACGGCTTGTCGGGCGGATTCCAGCGCACCAGCGCTTCCATGCCGGTGATGCGCCCGCTTTCCATGTCGATCTTGGCCTGGTAGTGCAGCTCGAATTCATGCCGTTCCACCGCGCGACGCAGCGCCGATTCGAGTGTCAGGCGCTCGACCGAATGGACATTCATCTGCGCGGAATAGAACTGGTAATTGTTTTTGCCCTGCTCCTTCGCGCGGTACATCGCGATGTCCGCGTTTTTGAGCAGGTTCTGCATGTCTACGCTGTCGTCGGGGTAGGTGCTGATGCCGATACTGGCGGTGATCTGGAATTCCTGCGCCTCGAGCACGAACGGCGCGGCGACGGCTGCAAGTATTTTTTGGGCGATTGCGGTCACGTGCACCGGGTCCGGCAGCTCCTCGATCAGCACGACGAATTCGTCGCCGCCGAGCCGGGCCACCGTGTCGCTTTCGCGCAGGCATTCGCCGAACCGCCGCGCGACCTGCCTCAAGACGCGGTCGCCCGCGTCGTGGCCCAGCGTGTCGTTGATGATCTTGAACCGGTCCAAGTCGATGAACAGCACCGCGAGCGGCTTCGTGTGGCGCTGCGCCTGGGCGAGCGCGTGGTGCAGGCGCTGGTTGAAGGTGCTGCGGTTGGGCAGGCCGGTTAAGTCGTCGAAATGCGCGAGGCGGAGCACGCGCTCTTCGGCCTTGCGGCGCGCGAGAAACTGGCCGACCTGGCTGCCGATCGAGCGTGAGCTCAGCAGCAGCACTTCGTCGGTCGGGCGGGTGTAGCGGCTGAAAAATTCCATCACGCCCAGGATCTCGTCGCCAAACCGCAGCGGAAACGCGAATGCGCCATGCAGTCCGGCCTCGGCCGCCTGCGGCGCGCGCTGAAACGTGGTGTCCTGGATTACGTCGGGAATCCACACGGGTTCGCCATCGTCCCACACGCGGTTGCGCAGGCCGCCGGGCGCGCGCCGCCGTTGCCGCGGGCGGCGGTTCAGCGCGAGAAATTCCGCGATTTCCGGGGATCGCACACCCCAGCTTTCGGCGCATACGCGCTCCTGCTTCTCGTCGTCCCATAACCAGCACGAGCCGCAGGCGCAGCCGAGCGTCTCGCCGATGGTCTGCAGTATCCCCGCCAGGCTTTCTTCGAGCGAGATGGCTTCCGACAACAGCCGCGTCACCTTGTGCTCCATCATTTGGCGCATTTCCGCCTGCTTGCGCTGCGTAATGTCGCTGATGGTGCTGACCACGCCGGCCGGCGCCGTCTCCGAGCCCTCGAACAACGGTTGCGCATTGGTTGCGAGCCAGAGCACCGTGCCGTCCGGTTTTCGCATGCCCATGACCACGCTCGATTGCGGCTGGCCCGAACGCAAAACCGCGTTGGCGGGGCGCTCCTCATCGGGAAATTTCGAGCCGTCTTCGCGGATTGCCTGCCAGCTTGGATCGAAATAAAAATTGCCGCGCATTTGCTCGAACGAGCGCCCGATGATGCGTTCGGCGCTCGCGTTGCAGTCGACGATCCGGCCTTCGTTGTCGCGCAGAAAAACGCCCTCCGCCATCACCGCAATCACCGAGCGATAACGGGATTCGCTGTCGCGCAACGCCTTTTCAGCCGCTTTGCGCTCGGTGATGTCCTCGATGATGCGAATAAAATAGAGCGGCTGGCCCGCCGCGTCGTGCACCAGCGACACGGTGCGGTTGACCCAGATGGATGTGCCATCCTTGCGCAGGAACTTGCGCTCCGACGAAAACGCCGGCACCTCGTCCTTCATCAGCTGTGATTTGTACTTGGGCTGATCCGTGAAGCGGTAATCGGGATGGACGATTTCGGTGCTCGTCATGTGCAGCAGCTCGTCGTGCGTGTAGCCGAGCATCTCGCACAGTTTGCGGTTGGCGCGCAGGATGCCGTAGTTTTCGACCGTGGTGTGCATGATGCCGACTGGCGCATTGTCGAAGGTCGCGCGATAGCGCTCCTCCGCCTCCTTGCGGTCCGTGATGTCTTCGATGACACGGATGAAATACATCGGCTGGCCGTCCGGATCGCGGGCGAGCGACACGGTGCGGTTGGTCCAGATCACGCTGCCGTCTTTGCGCACGTAGCGTTTTTCACCGCTGAATTTGTCGAGCTTGCGCTCCCACAGCAGCCGGCGGTGCCCCTCTCCGCCGGCTTGATCGTCGGGATGCGTAAAGTCGATCGCCGCCCGGCCGAGCAATTCGTCTTCCGTGTAGCCGAGAATCTCGCAGAATTTGGTGTTCACTTTCAGGTAATAGCCGTCGAGCGACGTGTGGACGATGCCGACCGCGGCCTGGTCGAAAGTCGCGCGAAACCGCTCCTCGCTTTCTTTCACCGCGGCTTCCGCCTGCTTGCGGTCGGTGATGTCGATGATGGTGCCGATCAGGCCGGCGACGCTGCCGTCGGCGCCCGTATATGTCGCTTTGTAGTAAATCGTGTCGTGGCGCATTACGTCCGGCGTCGTGATGGACGTTTCGTAAACCTGGGTGCCCGGATTTTTCCAGAGCACTTCATCCATCGCCTGCAGCCGATCCGCAACGTCGGGGGCGTCCGGATAAAGTTCGTAGACTGTTTTGCCGATGAAATTTTCGCGGGTCACGCCAAAAAATTTCTCCCACGCGCGATTGACGCCGAGATAACGTCCATCGGTGCCCTTGAAGAAGATCGGGTTCGGCAGGACTTCGATCAACTCCTGCGTCGCACGCTGCGCCGCCGCCAGATTCGCTTCGCTGTGGCGCAAATCGTCGGTGATGCGTGCGGCCAGCGCGAGCGCCCGCCCGCCGGTGGTCGCCAGGGAACGGATGAGGCCGGACACGAGCAGGGTGATCGTAAGCCCGACGAGCAGTGCAATCCAGGGCAGCGCACGGTCGGCCGGATTGACGAACGCCTCCCGCGCGTCGAAATAGAGGTTCCAGCGGCGTCCTCCGACGTCGAGCGTCGACTCGGCGGTGAAGCCCGCAAACTTGCCTTCCAGCGACGGCGGAGGCGGCGTCGCGAGCAGCCGGTTGCTGTCGAACATCAGGTTTTCCGGCGTCGGCTGCTGCACCCCTCCCTCAGCATTTAGAAATCCCGCGTCATGGATGCGCAGATGGATTTTCTTCAGAGACTGCTCGTGCAGCACACCGCGCATCAGATCGATGACGATGAAGGACGCGCTGACCATGCCGGTGAAAGCCTCGCGGCGCTCCGCCTCGGTGCCCACCGGCGCGCCTTTGCGATAGACCGGCATGCGCACCGCGAAGCCCGGATGCCGCCGCGGATCAAGCGCAAGCGCGATCGGTCCGGACGCCGTAAGCTGGCCCGAATCGCGCGCGCGGCTGAGGGCTGCCAGGCGCACCTTGTCGCCGCCGAGATCGAGGCCCAGCGCCATTTCGTTGCCCGCGAAAGGTTCCACGTATTCGACGACGACGTAATCCAGCCGGTCTCCCGGCGGTTTTATCGCGAAGTCGGGATAGCCGCGCGGATCGACGCTCGTGTCTTTGCGAACTGCAGTTTCGAACGCCGCTTTTTGCGCGGCAGGCAGGTAACGCCCGTAGTGAATGACCTGGATGCCCGGGTAGCGGCGGTTCAGGTCGAGGCTCTCGATGTAGTCCCTGAATTCGTCGCGGCGTACGCTATCCGACGAGAGGAACAAACCGCGCGTCCCGAGCAGGACGTCGGAGTAGGATTGAATGCGCGATTCTATTTCGTCGCGCGCGTTCTCGACTTCATAGTCGAATTTCTGCCGGGCTTCGCGCTCCACCTGATGCGCGGTCCAGTACGCGGCGGCGACGGACAGCACGACTCCGCTGACCAGCACGACCATCGCCGTCGCGCCATGGCTCAAGACCGTGGACAGCTTTGAGGGCAGGGTGGAGCGCAACGACTTTGGCGTCATAGGCGGGCGGGCATCGTGTCGATGCCCGCTTTTGTCGCATGCCCCGTCATCGGGCGCCAAGGTCATTTGCCCGCAAATGCAGCGGGCGATGCTCGAATGAGGAGAGCGCGAACTGGAGCCCCGTCATAACCCCCTCCTTAAGGTCGCCCGACATCCTTAAACGCACGCTAGTTGCGTGACGTCAGGCACCTCCCCAGGTTCTATCAGCCTCTTGTTGATTCGCTGGCTTCAATTGCGCCGGCAGCCGGCGCACGCCAATCGACGCCTATTGCGTATGCATCATAGCATCCGCTCCCGATTAGGGCAGGCCTATTGACAGCGCGCGGCGAATCGACGAATTTAGGCGGTGCCCGTCGCCGCTCGCGTCCGTGTTTAATCTGGCGCGAAACCCGATACTTTTCCGGAGACCGCCATGCCGCTCACCAAGATCGCCCACTATTCTGTTCGCACGCTCGATCTCGAGGCGACGCGCCGGTTTTATACGGAGGTGATGGGCCTGACCGTCGGCCCGCGCCCGCCGTTCAAATTTCCGGGAGTGTGGCTGTATAACGGCAGCCATGACTCCTACGACAATGCGGTCGTGCACATCATCGGCATCGATCCGAACGATCCGCAGGGGCTCAAGGATTATCTCGGCGACCGCAGCGCCGACAGCCTCAAAGACGGCACCGGCACGTTCGACCATATCGCGTTTGCGGCGACGGACGTGGCGCAGATGCTTGCGCACCTCAGACAAAAAGCGGTGCCGTTTCGCGAGCGCATGGTGCCCGATCTGAACCTGCACCAGGTCTTCGTCGACGACCCGAGCGGCGTGGTGATCGAGCTGAATTATCCGACGCATTAGCAACGTACGCGCAACGCCATTCGCGGTCACGACGTGAGCACGCAGCGCCGGGCCCTGATCATCGGCGGCTCGATGGGCGGGTTGTTTGCCGCGAACCTGTTGCTGCGCGCGGGCTGGGACGTCGAGCTTTATGAGCGCGTGGGCGAGGAGCTGGCCGGCCGCGGCGCGGGCATCGTTACCCACGCCGAATTGTTCGACGTGATCCGGCGCGCGGGCGCGGCGATCGACGACACCATCGGCTGCGCCACGCATTCGCGCGTGACGCTCGACCGCACCGGCCAGGTCGTGGCGGAAATACCGCTGCAGCAGATATTGACCGCGTGGGGGCGGCTCTATCGGCAGATGAAGGACGTGTTTCCCGCCGCGCGCTACCACTTCAATAAATCGCTGGTGCGCGTCGAGCAGGACGCTGCGAGCGTGACGGCGCATTTTAGCCGACGGCTCGCAGGCGAGCGGCGAACTCCTGGTCGGCGCGGATGGCATCCGCTCGACCGTGCGCGCGCAGTTCCTGCCACAGGCGACACCCGAGTACGCGGGTTATCTCGCGTGGCGCGGACTCGCCGACGAGAACGCGGTGAGCGCGGAGACGCGGCGCGTGTTGTCCGACCGCATGGGTTTTTGCCTGCCGCCCGGCGAGCAAATGCTCACGTACCTCGTCGCGGGCCGCAACAACTCGACGCAGCCCGGCGAGCGGCGCTTCAATTTCGTCTGGTATCGCCCGGCGCACGAGCAGACGGAGTTGCGCGAACTTTTCACCGACGCGCAGGGCCGCTATTACGAGCAGAACATTCCGCCCGACCGCATTCGCCCGCAAGTGATCGCCGATATGCACGCGACCGCCGCGCGGCTGTTAGCGCCCGTCTTTGTCGATGTCATCAAGGCGACGAGCGAACCGCTGTTCCAGCCGATTTACGACCTGCAGTCCGCCGACCTTGCCTTCGGCCGCGTCGCGCTGCTCGGCGATGCAGCATTCGTCGCGCGGCCGCACGTGGGGCTTGGCGTAACCAAAGCGGCGGGGGATGCCGCCCTATTGGCCGATGCGTTGGCCGCGCAAGCCGGCGACGTGCCCGGCGCACTGCAGACCTATGCGGCTAAACGGCTCGAATTCGGCAAGGCGATTGTTGCGCACGCGCGGCTGCTCGGTTTGGGCGTGGGTCCGCCCGGGATTACGGGCCCGCAGGCGTCGCTGATCGCGCATTTGCGCCGACCCGAAGTCGTGATGCGGGAGATCGCGGTGCCGGACTGGGCGGAGCGCTCTGTTGCGCTCAGCCGGCTTCAAGTAACATAACTGACAATAACGATGCCCGCGTCATGCGCGCGGGTTCAGGATACATTTACACAGGAGGAGCACCATGACCGACCGCACGAGGAAACCTGCCGCCGACCAACGACGCCGCAAGCTGCTGCTGGGCGCAGGCGGTGCGGCCGCCACCGCGGCTACGTCGCCGTTCTGGATCAACATCGTTCACGCGCAGAACAAGACGCCGATCAAGGTCGGCTTTCCGACGCCGCTGACCGGCCCGTTCGGCACCGAAGCGCAGGACCAGGTGCGCTGCGCGGAAATCGCGATCAAGGAATTCAACGAGTCCGGCGGCTTGAACGGGCGCATGGCGGAACTGCTGGTGCGCGACGACAAGTTAAATCCCGGCGAAGCCGCGACGCGCACGCTCGAGCTCATCGAGAAAGAGAAAGTCAGTTTCGTCGTCGGCGCACTGTCGGCGGCGGTGCAGCTGTCGGTCAACAACGTGTGCAAGGAACGCGGCATCATCTACAACTCGATCAGCCAGTCCGATGCCATCAGCGAGGTTAAGGATTTCAGCAAGTACACGTTCCACGAGGCGATGAATCCGCACATGACGTCGGGCGCCGTTGCGCGCTTCGCGATTCCGAAATTCGGCAAGCGCGTCGTGTTCTTCACGCCCGACTACGCGTACGGCCACGAGATGCTGCGCGGCTTCCAGCGCGCGGGCAAGGACCTGGGCATGGAAACGCTCGCCGACTTGCGTTACCCGCTCGGCACCAGCGACTACACGTCTTTTTTCCCGCGCGTGCAGTCGTTGAAACCCGACATCCTGTGCATGATCAATTTCGGCCGCGATCTCGTGAACGCCGCGAAGCAGGCTTACGACTTCGGGATCACCAAGCAGGTCAAGATCATCACGCCCGTGCTGTTGATTAGCGCGCGCATGGCCGCCGGGCCCGAGCCGTTCGAGGGCGTCGTCGGCGCGACGTCGTATTACTGGAAAATCGAGGATTCGCTCGCGAGCGCGAAAGCGTTCAACGACCGCTATCGCAAAGCGCATCCCGGCGCAGTGCCCACCGACTATGGCGCGTTGGGCTACGCGGGCGTGCGCTCTTGCCTGACCGCAGCGCGCAACGCGAAGAGCACCGATTCTGACAAGGTCATTCCCGCGATGGAAGCGCTCAAATACGATTTCTACAAGGGCCCGCAGTCCTATCGCAAGTGCGATCATCAGTCGGTGCAGTCGCTCATCATGCTGCAGTCGAAGTCCGCGGCCAACGTTCGCGACAAGAATGACGTATTCGACGTCATCGGCATCGACAACGGAAGCGACAAGATGCTGCGCACGTGCCAGGAGCTCGGGCACAAGGCTTAAGCGATGTTCACTTCCTCCCCTTCAAGTGGAGGACCGAGGAGGGGATGGGTGTAAATGAATCACGCTAAAGTTTGGATGACCCATCCCCATCCCGGCCTTCCCCTTGAAGGGGAAGGAGGGATCGGCGCTTCGCGTTGCATCGTTGTATGAGTGGAATAACACTCGACCTTCTGCTGCTTCAAATCGTGACCGGCATCGCGCTCGGCGCGGTGTATGTGCTCGTCGCGCTCGGCCTGTCGCTGATATTCGGGATGCTGGCGGTCGTCAACTTTGCGCACGGTGCGTTCTTCATGGTCGGCGCGTATATGGGCGTGTGGCTCTTCGCGCAGACCGGCAATTTCTGGGTGTGCCTCGTGTTGGTGCCGCTGGGGGTCGGCGCGATCGGCCTGCTGACCGAGCGCGTCCTGGTGCGCCCGCTCTATGGACGCGGCATCGACTACCCGCTGCTATTGACCTTCGGGCTGTCGTACATTTTCGTGGAAGTCGTGCGCATGATGTTCGGCCTGAACGGCATTCCGTTTTCAACGCCGCAGGGACTTACGGGCGCGGTCGACCTCGGATTCGGCCATTTCCCGCGCTACCGGCTGTTCCTGATCGGCGCCACCGCGGTAATCGTGACTGCGTTGTACCTGTTCATCGAAAAAACGTCGTACGGGCTCATCATCCGCGCCGGCGCGCGTGATCCGGAAATCGTGCGTGTGCTCGGCATCGACGTCTCGAAAATCTGGCTCGTCGTGTTCGGCATCGGCACCGGGATCGCCGGGCTCTCGGGAATCCTTGCCGCGCCGCTGCAATCCGTCACGCCGGAAATGGGCATCCACCTGCTCGCTGATGCGTTCGTCGTCACGGTGGTCGGCGGCATGGGCTCGCTCACGGGCGCGGTGGTCGCCGGCATTCTCGTCGGCGTGGTGGTGAGTCTGACCTCGCTGGTGTCGCCGGAAGCGGGCCGCGTTTCGATTTTCGTGCTGATGGCGGTAGTGCTGCTCGTGCGGCCGCAGGGCTTGTTCGGCCGTACCGGGGCGCTGGGTTAAGCATGCCGGGCAACGACACGCCGCACGCGGCGAGCGTATGGCGCGCGGCGCTGGCGGTGATCGAGCGGCATCGCGTCGCCGCGACCATCCTTTTCCTGATGGTTTTTCCGTGGCTCGTCCCGTATCACGCGCTGGCGATCAACATCCTGATCTGGGGACTCTTCGCGCTCGGCTTTAATCTGCTCTATGGCTATGCAGGGCTGTTGTCGTTCGGCCATGCGGCGCTGCTCGGCGTCGGCAGCTACGGCTGCGGCATAGTCATCGTGCATTTCGGCTGGCCGTGGTACATCGCGATCCTGTGTGGCATCGCGTTTGCCTCCGCCGTCGCCTATGTGATCGGCTTTCTCGCGATCCGCACGCGCGGGATTTATTTCTCGATGGTGACGCTGGCGCTCGCGGAGTGCGTTTATTACATCTTCTACAAATGGGAAAGCGTGACCGGCGGCGAGAACGGGCTGCGCGGCATCAACGTCTCGACCATCAACTTGCTCGGGTTCGAGATCAACTTCCTGGATCCGGTCAACAAGTACTACGTGATGCTGGGCGTGGTCGCGATTGCGCTGTGGGTTTTTTCGCGCATCCTTGCCTCCCCGTTCGGCGCCGTGCTCGAAACGATACGCGAGAACGACGCGCGCGCCGCCGCGTGCGGCTATAACGTCGCCAACACGAAATTGATGGCGTTCGTGTTGTCGGGCGCCTTTTGCGGCGTGGCCGGCGCGTTGCGCGCACTGCACCTGTCGACCGTGCCGGTCGAAGTGCTGCAGATCTCGACCTCGGGCGACGTCGTGATGATGGCGCTGCTCGGTGGCTTCGGCACTTTCTTCGGGCCATTCATCGGCGCTGCGGTCTTCCAGCTGTTCGGCGACGTGCTCACGCTGTGGACCACGCACTGGCAGTTGTACCTCGGCGCGACGTTCATCGTGTTCGTGCTGTTTTTTCCGCGCGGCATCTGGGGCTCGATCCTGCACTGGTTGAGAGTGGCGAAGTCATGAGCGATATCCTGGTCGCCGAGGGTGTCGGCAAGAAATTCGGCGGCTTCGTCGCGTTGAAAGACGTGTCCGTGAGCTTTGCGCGCGACAAGCTCTCGGCGATCATCGGCCCGAACGGCGCGGGCAAGAGCACTTTTTTCAACGTGATTTCGGGTGCCTTTCCCGCGAGCAGCGGCCGCGTCACCTTCGAGGGGCGCGACATCACCGCGCTGCCGACGCACGAATACGCGCGGCGCGGCATCGCCAAGTCGTTCCAGATTACGAACGTGTTTCCGCAGTTGTCGGCCCACGAAAACGTGCGCGTTGCCGCGCAGATGCAGAAAACCCGCTACAACCTGTGGACGCCGCGCGCCCGCATCCGCGAGCTCATCGCGCAAGCCGACGATTTGCTCGAGCGCGTCGGCATCGCAGCCAAGCGCAACTCGGTCGCGCGCGACATGGCGCACGGCGAGCAGCGCTGCCTCGAAATCGCGATGGCGCTCGCGTGCCAGCCGCGCCTCCTGCTGCTCGACGAGCCGACCGCCGGCATGTCGCCCGAGGAAACCGTGCGGATGATGGACCTGATCGTGCGCCTGGCCGCCGAGCGCACCGTGATACTTGTCGAGCACAAAATGAAACTCGTGATGGGCATCTGCCAGCAGCTCGTGGTGCTCCATCACGGCGAGCTGCTCGCGCAGGGCTCGCCCGACGATATCCGCGCCAACGATGAAGTGAAGCGCGTGTACCTGGGGCAGGGCAAGCACTGATGGCTGCGATGTTGAAAATCGACGGCCTCAACGCATGGTACGGCGCACAGCCATGTGCTGCAAGGCGTGTCGCTCGCGGTCGACAAGGGGGAAATCGTCACGCTAATCGGCCGCAACGGCGCTGGCAAGACGACAACTTTGCGCACGATCATGGGACTGGTGGCAAAGAAAAGCGGGCGCGTCATGTTCGATGGCGCGGAGCTGCTCGCCGAGCCCGCGTACCGGCGCTATCACCGCGGGCTCGCGTACGTGCCCGAAGAGCGGCGCATCGTGCCGGGATTGTCGGTGCTCGAAAATCTGCAGCTCGGCCTGCTCGCCTCGCCGCATCGCAAGCGCGAAGGTGAAATCATCGAGCGCATTGCGGCAACGTTTCCGCGCCTGAAACAGCGGCTCGGGCAGTTGGGAGAAACTTTATCGGGCGGCGAGCAGCAGATGCTGGCGATCGCGCGCGCGATGATGGCCGAGCCCAAAATGATCCTGCTCGACGAGCCGTCGGAAGGCATCATGCCGATACTCGTCGACGAGATGTTCCGCCTGTTCGAGGACATGAAGCGCGCGGGCACCACGATCCTGCTCGTCGAGCAGAACGTCGAGCGCGCGCTGTCGATTTCCGACCGCGCTTACATCATGGACCAGGGATTGATCGTGCACGCCGGCACGGCGGCGGAACTGCTTGCGGACAAGGCGATACAGGACCGCTATTGCGCGGTGTGACTTAACCGGCTACGTCGCCGATTCGATCGAATATTTTCTCGGTGATGACTTCGCCGTCGGCGCCGAGTATGCATACCTTGGCCGGCATGTTGCGCTGGGCCAGCGAGTTGGCGAAGCGCTCCGCTTCCTGCAGCGTGCGAAACGAATATCCCGATGTGCCTTTGGTGCTGTCCACGAACCAGCTCGCGGGACCCAGCGCGGCAATCGTATAGGTGATGAATTCGTCCGGTGCCATTTCGTTTCGATCTGCCATAAATACAAATTCTACTCGGTAATTCGCTGCTCATTCCGTCGCGGGAAACGGCGCGCGGCCTGTGCGGAAGCTTCGCCCGTGCAAACGGCCGTGTCGAGGACTTCCTGCACATCTTTGTGCCAACGAACGTTGATTTAACGTGCTTTTTTCGGGTGGAGACGACCCAAAACCGGTGCCGCGACCGCGCGGCCAGTGGTACTAAAGGCCAATTGCCGGCGTCATGCCGGCACGGTTAATCTGGCGCGCACTTATCGCATTCACCGGGAGTTTCGCCATGTTTCGCACTGCCATCATCGCACTCGCACTGCTCTTTACGGCCGGCGCCGCGCAAGCCCAGGGCGCCGAAGACCGCTTGAAAAAAATCGCGAGCACCAAGACCATCACCATCGCCTATCGCACTGACGCGATCCCGTTTTCGTACACGGACGACAAAAAGCAGGTTGATGGCTTTACGATCGATCTGTGCAAACGAGTCGTCAACTCGATCGAGCGCCAGATCAAGGTGCCGGGCCTGCAGGTCAAATGGGTGCCGGTAACCTCCCAGACGCGCTTCGATACAGTCTCCAAGGGCCAGGCCGACATGGAATGCGGCGCCAGCACCGCGACGCTCTCGCGCATGAAGCAGGTGGATTTCTCGAGCTATATTTTCGTCGAGACCACCGGGCTCATGGTCAGGTCGGCTTCCGGCCTGCGCTCGCTATCCGACATGGCGGGAAAAAGAATCGCGGTCATCGGCGGCACGACCAACGAGCGCGCCGTCAACGACCAGTTGAAGCGCCTGAAGATCACCGCGACGGTGGTCCCGCTGAAAACGCGCGATGAAGCCTTCGCGCTGTTCGACGCCGGCAAGGCGGATGCGTTGGCGAGCGACAAATTGCTCCTGTTGGGAGCGACGCTCAAGGCAAAAGATCCGAAGTCGCTCGCGATACTGGACGACCAGCTGTCGTTCGAGCCGTACGGTATCGTGCTGCCGCGCGGCGACGCGGGGCTTCGTCTCGCGGTCAATACCGGGCTCTCCGAGATTTACGCCAGCGGCGAAATCGTCGAAATCTTTAACCGCTGGTTCGCGGGCCTTGGCCGTCCGAGCCCGATCATGGAAGCGTCCTATCTGCTCGGGGTAATTCCCGAGTAGCAGCCTAAACCCTGCCCAGCGCCCGCAGAATGCGCTCCGGAGTCACCGGCTGCGCAGTGACGCGCGCCTTGAACGGGCGCAGCGCATCGTTGATCGCATTCATCACGGCGCCCGGCGCGCCGGCGGTGCCGGCTTCTCCCGCGCCTTTTGCGCCGAGCTCGGAAGTTTTGGTCGGCGTCACTACGTGCGCGATTGCCATGTCCGGCATTTCGCCCGCCATCGGCACCAGGTATTCGGCCATGTTGCCGTTGATCAATTGTCCTTCGGGACTGTAAATGCAGTGCTCCAGCAGCGCGCCGCCGATGCCCTGCACGATGCCGCCGCGGATCTGCTCGTCGACCAGCTGCGGGTTGATGATGGTGCCGCAGTCTTCGACGCACCAGTGTTTCAGGAGCTTGACGAAGCCCGTATCGACGTCGACTTCGACGAGCGAGGCCTGGATGCCGTTGGTGAACGCGAAGCCGTAGCCGCGCGGCGTGTAATGGCGCGTGACCATCAGCTCCGACTGGAAATCCAGCGGCAGCGTATCGGGCCGGAAGTAGGCGATGCGGCCGAGTTCGGCGAGCGGCAGTTTGACTTCGCCGGTGCGCACGTCGACGATCGCGTCGCTGCGCACGTCGAGCATCTCGCCGCTCTGCTGAAGAATCGCGGCGGCGACTTCGAGGATATGCGCGCGCAGCGACTTTGCCTGACTGCAACACCGCTTCGCCGCCGATGCCGGCACCGCGCGAGGCCCAGGTGCCGCCGCCGTATGGCGTGGTGCCGGTGTCGCCGGTCATCACGCGCACCTTGTCGATGCTCACGCCGACTGCATCGGCCGCGATTTGCGCGAAGATGCCTTCGGTGCCCTGGCCCTGCTCGGTGACGCTGACCATGCACGTGACCATGCCGGTCGGCTCGAGCCGCAGCGTCGCACCATCCTGGGCCGAGATGCGCGCGCCGCCGACGCCATAGAACGCCGGCGACGGATTGGTGACCTCGATCATCGCGGCGAGCCCGATGCCGCGGTAGACGGATTTTTTGCGCAGCGCGGCCTGTTCGCGGCGCAGCTTTTTGTAATCCATGAGCGCGAGCAGCTTGTCGAGCGCCTGGTGGTGCGACAGTTTCTCGAACTTCATGCCGGCCGCCGACGTGTAGGGATACGCATCATCCGCGATCAGGTTCAAGCGGCGGAAATCCGCGGGGTCCATGCCAAGCTTTTCGGCCGCGAGATCGACGATGCACTCGGTGATCGATACCGCAATCGGATGGCCGACCGCGCGGTACTGGCAGGTTACGTTCTTGTTGGTGAATACGACGTTCAGGTTTGCGCGGTAGTGCTGGTGCTTGTAGGGACCGCCGGTCAGGTTGACGACCTGGTTGCCCTCGATGCCGCTCGTGCGCGGATAGACGGAGTACGGCCCGATGCTCGTCATGTCGTCGAGCTCGAACGCGAGTATGTCGCCGGCCTTCGTGCATGCGAGGCGAACCTTCGCTTTGTGCTCGCGCGCGTGGATGTCGGTCAGGAACGATTCGAGCCGGTCGGCGATGAATTTCACCGGGCGCTTCAACATGACCGACAGCGCAGCGGTCGCCATTTCGTCGGGGTAAACGTGGACCTTGATGCCGAACGAGCCGCCGACGTCCTTCGCGATCACGCGCACGTTGCCTTCGGGCAGGTCGAGATGGCGCGAGAAGATGTCCTGCATCATGTGCGGCGCCTGCGTCGAGTGATAGACGGTCAGCGCGTTGCTCCGCGGCGTTGTAGTCGGCGAGCAGCGCGCGGCCTTCGAGCGTGACACCCGTGTGGCGGCCGAATTCGTAAGTCTCCTCGACGACGACGTCGGCCTTGGCGAATGCCGCGTCGACTTCGCCGGTATCGAGCGCTCGCGTGAAGCACACGTTGTCGCCGAGATCGGGATGAATCACATATTTGCCGGCAAGCGATTCGGCCATGTCGACGACTGCCGGCAGCTCCTCCCAATCGGCTTCGATCAGCTCGGCGGCGTCTTCGGCCTGCGCGCGCGATTCTGCGACCACCGCCGCGACGGCTTCGCCCTGCCAGCACGCGCGGTCGATCGCGATCGCATGCTGCGGCGCCGACTTGATGCCCTTCAGATGCGCGAGCACCGCGACCCACGGTTTGCAGTACTCGCTCGACCGCTTTGCCGTCGACGACGGCAATCACGCCGGGCATGGCGCGCGCGTGTGTGAAGTCGAGCTTGACGATGCGGGCATGCGCGTGCGGGCTGCGGAAAAACACGACGTGCGCAAGCCGCGGCAGGCGCAGGTCGTCGGTATAAACGCCGCGCCCCTGCAGCAGCCGCTTCGCGTTCGCGCGCGGCACGCTCTGGCCGATGTAGCCGCGGTCGACCTGCGTGCCCGGCGCGTGCAGCGGCAGCCGCCTTGCGCCGTGCAGCACTACGTCTCGATCGCATCGACGATCGCCTGGTAGCCGGTGCAGCGGCAGTAGTTGCCGGAGATGTGGTCGCGGATTTCATCGCGCGTCGCGTGCGGATGCCTGAGTATCAGATCCTGCGCCGCCATCAGCATGCCCGGCGTGCAGAAGCCGCATTGCAGCGCATTGCGCTCGTGAAACGCGCGCTGCAGCTCGGCAATCTCGCCGGAATCGGACAGGCCTTCGATGGTGTCGACGCGTTTGCCCGCCATCTGGACCGCGAGCGTCAGGCAGCCGCGCACGATTTTGCCGTCGACGCGCACCGTGCACGCGCCGCACACGCCGTGCTCGCAGCCGATGTGCGAGCCGGTGAGGCCGAGGTCTTCGCGCAGGAAATCGATGAGGTGCTGCCGCGGCTCGATGCGGCGCGTGGTCGGCGTGCCGTTGACGCTGAGCGTCGTTTCGATCGAGCGGTCCATGTTCGCGCTCATGCGGCGAGTGCTGCGAGCGCGCGGCCGGCGATCACGCGCGCCAGATGCATTTTGGTTGCCGCCGTCGAATATGCGTCGCCGCCCGGGTCCAGGTCCGACGCGAGTGCCTTGGATGCCGCGGCAATCAGCGCGGGCGACAACTTCTTGCCCTCGATTTCCGCCATCGCAGTTGTGGCGAGCACCGGCGTCTGATCGGTGCCGAGAAACGCGAGTTGAACGCCGTTCAGGACGTCCCCATCCATCCGGGCGGTCGCTGCCACGCCGACGATCGCATAATCGCCGCGGCGCCGCGTCAATTCCACGAACGCGCTGCGCGACCCTGCGGCCGGCACCGGAATCTCGATCGCGGTCAGCACTTCGGCCGGCCCGAGGGCCGTCGTATACAGCGCCTGGAAAAAATCGCGCGCGTGGACCTTGCGATTGCCGGCCTTGCCCGCGATCACGAATTCAGCGCCGAGCGCCAGGCAGCAGGCCGGCCATTCAGCCGCGGGATCGGCGAGTGCGATGCTGCCGCCTATCGTGCCGACGTTGCGGATCGCGACGTGCGCGATATGCGGCGCCGCCTGTGCGAGCAATGGCAGCGTCTGCGCGATTTCGGGCGAGCGTTCGATTTCAGCGTGGGTGGTCAATGCGCCTATCGTCACCTTGCCGTTCGCAACCGTGATGCCGGTGAGCCCCGGAATGCCGGTGATGTCGATCAATATCTGCGGTGACGAGAGGCGCAGGTTGAGCGCCGCGAGCAGGCTCTGCCCGCCGGCGAGCAGGCGCGCGCCGTCGCCGTGCGTGTCGAGCAATTCGAACACCTCGGCGAGCGTCGCGGGCTTTGCGATAGGCGAACGGTGGCGCTTTCATGCGTGTTCTTGTGAGGGCGCGAGTGCGCTGGGAGATGGCATCGTGAGGAGTCCGCGCAGCGCTGTCAAGAACGTTGCGTACAGGCCATCTTCGTAATTGCGGCGGCCATGACGGGCTGCTATATTCGCTCGCGCTATCCAAAATTCTGCGACTGGAATCCACCGTGAAATCACCGACCATCCGCGAGCTCGCCAAAACAGAAAAACCGCTGGTGCTGCCCGGCGCGCACGACGCGTTGTCCGCGCTGCTGATCAAGCAGGCGGGGTTCAAGGGATTTTTCATCGGCGGCTTTCAGACTGCAGGCGCGCGCTACGGGCTGCCCGACATCGGCCTGTGCCAGCTCGGCGAATTCTCCGCGGCGTTTCGCGACATGATCAGCGCGTGCGATCTGCCGGTGCTCGTCGATGCCGACAATGGTTATGGCGACGTGAAGAACGCGGTGCATCTGCTGCATACCTACGAGCGGATGGGCGTGCAGGCCATGTTCATCGAGGACCAGGTATCGCCCAAGCGCTGCGGCCACATGGCCGGCAAGCAGGTCGTGCCGACCGAAGAGATGGAAGCGAAGCTGCGCGCGATGACGGCGAACCGCATGAATCCCGACACGTTCATCGTCGCGCGCACCGATGCGCGCGCGATACACGGCATGGACGAAGCCCTGCGCCGCGCCGAGCGCTACGTGCGCGCGGGCGCCGACGGCGTGTTCATCGAATCGATGCTGAACGAAGACGAAATCGCGCGCGCGGTGCGCGAAGTGCAGACCTGCCACGTCGCCAACATGCTCGAAGGCGGCATCACGCCGATCTTGAAGCCGTCGGTGCTCGGGCAGATGGGTTACGGCATCGCGCTCTACGGCATCACGCTGCTCTTGCGCATCACCAAGACCATGCAGATGGCGCTCGCCGATCTCAAGAGCGGCGAATTGAAGCTCGTCGGCACCGGCACGCCGTTCGAGGAATACACGAACATCGTCGGCGTCGAAAAGTGGCGCAAGATCGAGCAGGAGTTTGGCGGGAAATAGTGAAAACCTTAGCCGCAGATGACACAGAGAACGCAGAGGGCTTCAATGCTGATTGTATTTTTTCTGTGCTATCTGCGTTTATCTGCGGCTGATGACAAGAGGAGAGATAAATGCCCGCATACTGGCTCGCCCGCTGCCGGATCGACGATCCGGTCAAATACAAGCAGTACACCGATCTCGTCCCCGGCATCATCGCGAAATTCGGCGGCAAGGTGCTCGCGCGCGGCGGGCGCTACAAGATCGTCGAAGGCCCCGAAAATTTCCAGCGCCACGTGGTGATCGAGTTTCCGACTCTCGAGCAGGCGGCGGCGTGCCATGCATCGCCCGAATATCAGGCGGCCGCGGCATACCGGCGCGATGGCGGGGGTGTCGTCGAGCAGGTGATCGTCGAAAGCGGCGACGCGACGCGCTAGTGGCGCATTGCACCGCGGAGAGGAGAGAGGCGTGAGACGAGTGGCGCACAGCTTTGCTGTCTTTGCGATACTCATCGCACCGCTCTGCGTTTGCGCGCAAAACTATCCGTCGAAACCGATCCGCTTCGTCACCGGCGGCGGGCCGGACGCGATGGCGCGCATCCTCGGGCCCAAGTTCACCGCGGCGTGGGGCCAGCAGGTGGTCGTCGAAGAGCGCGGCGGCGGGGGCGGCATGATATCGGCGGAAACCGTCGCGCGCGCATCGCCGGACGGTTATACGCTGCTGCTCGCGACCGGCACCCACACGATCAACCCGAACTTTTTCAAATTGAGCTACGACATGACGCGCGATTTCGCGCCGGTAACGCTGCTCGGCACCATACCGTTCGTGTTGTCGGTGCATCCAGCGGTGCCGGCAACCACCGTGGACGAGCTCGTGAAGCTCGCGCGCGCGAAGCCCGGCGAATTGAATTACGGTTCGGGCGGCAACGGCTCGCCGGGCCACCTGATCGGCGAAATGTTCAAGAGCCGCACCGGCGTGAATATCGTGCACGTGCCGTACAAGACGGTGGCCCAGGGCGTGACCGCGCTGATCGGCGAGCAGGTGCAGGTCAATTTCGTCGTCGGCCCGTCGGCGGTGCCGCAGATCAGGGCCGGCCGCATACGCCCGCTCGCGGTCACCACGGCGAAGCGCTCGGCGAGCCTGCCCGAAGTGCCGACCATCGCAGAGGCGGGCCTGGCGGGATTCGATGCGCCGGCGTGGAACGGTGTGCTGGTGCCCGCGCGCACGCCGCGGCCGGTCATCGCCCAGCTGCATGCGGAAATCGTCAAGGACCTGAAGCTGCCCGACGTGCTCGAGCGCATCACCGCGCTCGGCTTCGAGCCGGTCGGCAGCACACCCGAGGAATTCGGCGTGTTCCTGAAGGCCGAACTCGCCAAATGGGCGAAAGTCGCGAAGGAGATTGGCGCGAAAGCCGAGTAGCGCGCTATTCGACGCGCGCGCCGGAATCCTTGACGGCCTTGCCCCACTTGCTCAGTTCATTTTGGATGAATTGCGCGAACACCTGAGGCGTGGTGCCGAGCGGGTCGGCGCCGAGGGCGACGAAGCGTTCACGCAACTCCGGGTTTTTCAACGCCGCGATCACCGCGGCATTCAGGCGCGCAACGACATCCGCCGGCGTGCCGGTCGGCGCGAGCAGGCCATACCAGCCGATGACTTCGAAGCCGGGCAGCGATTCCGCAATAGTCGGCAATTCGGGCGCGAGCGAAGTGCGCTTTGCGCTCGTTACGCCCAATGCCCGCAATTTGTTCGTCTGAATCAAGGGCAGCGCCGAAGGCACAACCGAGAACACGAGCTGCACCTGACCGCCGAGCAGGTCGGTCAACGCGGGAGTCACGCCTTTGTACGGCACATGGACGATGTCGAGGCCGGCCGACGATTTCAGGATCTCCGCGCACAAATGCGGCGGCGTGCCGCTGCCGCCGGAACCGTAGCGCAGAAAGCCCGGCTTCGCTTTGGCGAGCGCAATCAATTCCGCGACCGAATTCGCGGGCACCGCAGGATTGACGACGAGCACGAACGGCGTCGAAGCGACCAGGCTTACCGGCACGAAGTCGCGCGTGAGATCGTAATTGAGTTTCGCGTATAGCGCGGCGCCGATCGGCTGGCTCGCGGTCGCCATCAGGAGCGTATAGCCGTCAGGTACTGCATGCGCGACGATTTCGGCGCCGACGTTGCCGCCCGCGCCGGTGCGATTGTCGGCGATGATTTGCTGCTGCCACGTCTCGGCCAGCTTACGCCCGATCAACCGCGTCACGATATCCGGCCCCGAGCCGGGCGCGCTGGCGACGACGATACGGATAGGTCTCGCCGGATAAGCCGCGGCCGCTGCCGCAACGCCGGTCGCGCCCGTCAGCGCAACGAGCAGCACAATGGCGCTACGCGTATTTGCCGTCATGCAGCGAGAATGCGACCCTGCACGGCGCATCCGAGCGGTTGCTCCACGCGTGATTCGTGCCGCGCTGCACGACGGTGTCACCGGCTTTGAGGTGCACTTCCTGTGTATCGAGCACCAGCGTGATCTCGCCTTCGAGCACGAGACAGAAATCGAGCGTGCACGTTTTCTGCATGTACGGGTGCGGCACCGATTTTGCGTACGTCGATGCGCCGGGCGATCCCATCGCCGCGAAGAAATTCTGCACTTCGCGCGCGCCGACTTTGCCCTGCCACGTCTGGTCCGGCGGAAATGTCACGATGCGGCACACCGAACCGCCCGGCGGTGGCTCTATCGTCTGCGGCATGTGCGCAGTGTCGGTCACGCCTTCGATGCGCGCGGGCGTGCGATCGGTGACCCACACGCGCGCCGCGCTGTAACCGGGGCGTGCGGGATCGGTGAGCACGTCGCGCACGGGCGCATCGGAAATCGCCCTGGATTTTTCGTTTTCATCGACGCAGACGATGCGCCGCACGGGTTTTTCGTTTGCGCTCATCGCATCAATCCCTGTACTTCCCGCCCATCATCACGAAAGCCATCAGGCTGCCCTGATTGGGATTGCACCAGCCGTGCCAGTTGCCCAGCTGGACCACCACGTCACCGGGGTTCATTACGTATTCACCGTCATCCAGCAGCAGCACGCGCTCGCCCTCGAGCAGGATGCCGTAATCAACGGTTTCCGATTTATGCACGGGTGACGAGAATGCATTGGCGCCGCCTTTGTCCCACGTGCCCCCCGGACGCTGGCGGGGCTCGTGCAGCGGCACTGCGGTCTTGTCTTTGGCGAGATCGTAACCAGGCGGTTTCGCCGGCGACTGCACGATGCGCAGGTGCCCGCCGTGTTCGGGCGGCTCGAAGCTGAACGGCAGATTGCCGTCGTCGCGCGTGCCGGACAGCGGCGCCGGAGATTCCTCGTACACCCAGACATCGGTCATGCCGGTGCCGGGGCGGATCGCGCCGGGATTTACATTCGGCGCCGCGCTGTCATAGACGACGCACGAGCGCCCTTGCGCATCGTTGCCGGTGACGACGCGGCGGATCGGTTTCAACGGTATCGACATCACAGGGCTCCGATTTATTTTTGGACGTCTCAATCGTTGATTATAATCACCCGCTCGCGCGCAAAAGTCTGAAAAAAGGTTTTTTTGGCGCGATTTATTCCGTTGATTGTATGGCAGTCCGTTTTGTGGAGGAGATCCTGTAATGGCAAAAATGAGCGGCTCGCGATTGTTCGCCGAGGTCATTCACGGCTACGGCGTCACGCATGTGTTTTACGTACCGACGATACTCATGCGCGCGCTCGCGGAAATGGATGATTTCAAGATCCACAAAATCATGACGCACGGCGAAAAGGCCGCGGCTTATATGGCCGACGGCTATGCGCGCGCGAGCGGCAAGCCCGGCGTCTGCATGGCGCAGCAAATCGGCGCATCGAACCTGGCGGCGGGTTTGCGCGATGGCTTCATGGCGTGCTCGCCCATGATCGCGATCAGCGGCGGCTCCGTACCCGGCTCGCGCTATCGCCACGCTTACCAGGAAGTCGAGGACTTCAACCAGTTCGACGCCGTGACCAAGTTCAGCGCGCAGGTCGACGACGTAAAGCGCCTGCCCGACTTGATGCGCCAGGCATTTCGCGCAGCGACTACCGGTGCGCCAGGCCCTGCGCATCTGCGCCTGAGCGGATTGCACGGCGGCTCGATTGGTGACGCCGAGGCCGATCTCACGCCGCTCGTCGAAGAGCAGATTCAAGCAGGTGCCGGCGTTCCGGCCCGAGCCCGAGCCGTCGCGCGTGCGCGAAGCGCTCGCGGTGCTCGCGAAAGCGCAGCGGCCGATGATCGTCGCGGGCGGCGGCGTCGTTTCATCGGGCGCGCAGGCCGAGCTCGTCGAATTCGCCGAGAAGCTGCAGATACCGGTCACTACGTCGCTCAATGCGAAGGCGGCGATGCTCGACAGGAATCCGCTCAATGTCGGCGTGGCGGGCGTGTATTCACGCAGTTGCGCGAACAAGGCGCTCGCCGAAGCCGATCTCGTGTTTTTCATCGGCAGCCACACCGGCGGGCAATTGACGACGAGCTGGAAAGTGCCGGAGCCGGGCGTCACCGTAATTCAACTCGACATCGATCCCGAAGAGCTCGGCCGCAATTATCCGAATGCCGTTTCGTTGATCGGCGACGCCAAAGTGACATTGCGTCATCTGATCGATGCGGCAGGCAAGCCGGCAGCGGGCGCGCAAGCATGGTTGGGCCGGGTGCAGGCACTCGTCGCCGAATGGCGCGCGGTCGCCGAACCGCTGATGACTTCAAATGCAATGCCGATGCGGCCCGAGCGCGTATGCCGCGAAATTTCCGAGGCTCTGCCGGCGGATGGCGTCGTCGTGTCCGACACCGGCCACTCGGGCATGTGGACCGGGCAGATGATCGAATTCAGCAGCCCGCGCCAGGGTTTCGTGCGCTGTGCCGGTTCGCTCGGCTGGGGCTTGCCCGGCGCGATCGGCGTCAAATGTGCGCTGCCCAATCGTGCGGTCGTGTGTTTCACCGGCGACGGCGGCGCGTACTACCATCTCGCCGAACTCGAAACCGCCGCGCGCTACGGCATCAATCTCGTCGTCGTCGTCAACAACAACAGTTCGCTCAATCAGGAGATTCCGCTGGTGAATGCCGCCTACAAGGGCAAGGATATGGAGCGCTCGGGAGAAATCTGGCGCTTCCAGAAATCCGTGGATTTCGCAAAATTGGGCGAAGCGCTCGGCTGCGCGGCGTTCCGCGTCGACAAGCCGGGGCAGTTGAAAGAATTGCTGCCGAAAGCGTTCGCCATGAACCGTCCGGTCGTGATTGACGTAGTCACGGAGGAAAACGCGCTTGCTGAAAAAGCCTGGGCACCCGGAGGTGCGGGTGGACACTGATCTCATCGCGCCGGGTTTCGAGCGGGTCGTCGATCGCGATCCGCCGCTCGACAGCATCGCGCAGGGCCTGACCTTCGGCGAAGGTCCGGTGTGGGACAAGCGTAGCGGTCAGCTGTACTGGGTCGACATCATCGGCAACACCATCTGGAAATGGAAGCCGGGCGTCGGGCGCGAAGTCGTGCTGCGTCCGTCGGGGCACGCGAACGGCATGACGTTCGACAAGGAAGGACGGCTGACGGTCGCCGGCTGGTGCAGCCGCACGATTTACCGCTTCGAGCACGACGGAACGATTACGACGATCGCGTCGAAGTATCAGGACAAGAAATTCAACAGCCCGAACGACATCGTCGTGCGTTCCGACGGCTCCACGTACTGGACCGATTCGGCGGGCGGGCTCGTGATTCCCGGCATGGTCGCGCAGGACGTGCAGCGTTATCTCGACATGATGGGCGTGTTCCGGCTGACGCCGGACGGCAAAGAAGTGCAGCTCGTGATCGCCGATTGCACGTATCCGAATGGCCTCGCATTCTCGCCCGACGAAAAAATTCTGTATGTGAACGACACGCGTCTCGCGCTGATCCGCGCGTTCGATGTGAATCCCGACGGCAGCGTCGGGCCCGGCCGCCTCTTTCACAAGCTGACCGGCACCGAGGATGGCGTCGCCGACGGCATGAAGTGCGACGTCGAAGGCAATGTGTATTGCACCGGCCCCGGCGGCGTGCATGTGATCGCGCCCGACGGCCGGCTGCTGGGGCGGCTCAAAATCCCCGGGCATTGCACCAACATGGGCTTTGGCGACGACGACTGGAAGTCGCTCTACGTAACGACCTTCAAACAGGTCTACCGCACCCGGGTCAAAGTGCCCGGCGTGGCGGTGTGGTAAGGGGCCCGCGATGAACTTGAATTTCGAACGGGTTGCCGGTCCTTACCCGGGCGCGATGGGCGGGCTCGCCTGGGACGGCGCGCGCATGCTGTTCGCGACCGTCGACGAAGGTTTTATCCGCAGTTTCGATCCGGCGACGCGCGCAACCGGCGAGTACCGCAAGTTCGCCAACCGCATCAATGGTCTTGCATTCGCGCCCGACGGCAGGTTGTTCGCGTGCCAGGACGGCGGGCGCCGCGTGATTCAGTTTCTCGCCGACGGCACTGCGGCCGTAACGGCTACCCGGCTGGACGGCGCGGTTCACAACCACCCGTCGGATCTCGTGATCGATCGTGCGGGACGCGTGTGGTTCTCCGATCCGTACAGCAAGGTGCTCGCGTTCGGTCCGCAGATTTTTCCGGCGCTCGACCATGCGTCGGTACTGCGGCTCGAGCTCGACGAGCGCCACGCATGGAAAATCCGGCGCGTCACTTACGACACCGTCGCGCCGCGCGCCGTGCAATTGTCGCCCGACGAAAAAACGCTGTATGTGGCGGAAGGCGAAATCGGCCGCAAAGGTCCGCGCGAATTGCGCGCGTATGCCGTGCGCGACGACGGGTCGGTCGGCCCGTACACCGTGCTGCATGCATTCGGCGCGGATCATAGAGGCGAGCATCGCGGGATCGAAGGCCTGTGCCTCGACAGCGACGGTAACCTCGTCGCGTGCGGCGGCTCGCCCGAGGCGGGGCCGGGCGCCGATGCTTTATGTGTTCGCACCCGACGGCGCGGTAATCGAAGCGCACCGCCTGCCGGGCGGCGCGCCGATGCGCTGCGCGTTCGGCGACGCGCAGCTCGACAGCCTGTACGTGACGAGCGGCGACGGCTGCGTATACCGCGCGCAAAGCACGGGGCGCCGCGGCTTCAAGCGCTGGTAGAGCAATGAGCCGCAGATAGCATGCAGATGCTTCGAAAAGCAAAATCAGTCAAGATGTATCGCCTTTGTGATTGGGTTCCTGTTTTATCAGCGTGTATCTGCGTTCATCTGCGGCTGCAATCGGTTTTCAAGGGGAATGCGCCATGACGTTCGAACTGCGCTGGATCGCGGCTGTATTGCTGATGGCGGCAACCAACGCCATCGCGCAGGAATTTCCCGCGCGAGCCGATCCGCGTGATCGTCGGGCCGGGCCCGGACATCGTCGCGCGCATCATGGGCCAGAAATTCACCGAGGCATGGGGCCAGCAGATCGTCATCGATCCGCGTCCCGCGGCCGGCGGCGCGGTCGCCGCCGAGGCGGTGGCGAAAGCCGCGCCCGACGGCTACACGCTGCTGCTGTCGAGCGCGTCGTACCCGATCAACGCTGCGCTGCAGATCGGCACCACCGACGTCATCAAGGATTTCTCGGCGGTCGCATTGGCCGCGTCGGCGCCTTTCATCCTGATGGTGCATCCGTCGCTGCCGGTCAAGTCGATGGCAGAGTTGATTGCGCTCGCGAAAAAGCGCCCGGGCCAGATCAATTACGCGTCGTCGGGCAACGGCACGCCGCCGCATCTCGCCGCTGAAATGTTTAAAGTGGCGGCCGGCATCGCCATCGTGCACGTGCCCTACAAGGGAGCAGGCCAGGCGATGATCGATCTCGTCGGCGGCCAGGTGCAGATGGCATTCGCGATCGTATCCGCCGCGATGCCGCAGGTGCAGGCCGGCAAGGTGCGCGCGCTGGGGATTACCAGCCTGCAGACTTCGCCGCTCGCGCCGGATTTGCCGACATTGAGCCAACTGGGCCTCGCCGGGTTCGACGTCCGGGGCTGGAACGGTTTTGTCGCGCCGGCGGGCACGCCGCGCGCGGTCGTCGCCAGGATCAACGCCGAGGCGATGCGCGCGCTGAAGCAGCCCGAGATCGTGCAGCGGCTCAAAACCGCAGGTTACGAGGCCGCCGCCGAAAATTCCCCCGAGCAATTCGCCGACTTCATCAAGTCGGAGCTCGCGAAGTGGACCAGAGTGGTGAAAGAATCCGGTGCCAAGGTTGATTAGCCGGCCCATGAGTCTTAGCCTATCGCCGTCCACACTACGCCCGTTACAATAACGCATGGACACACCGCAACCTGCCGCCGTTACCCAGGAAGACATCCACGCCTGGCTGACGGAAATCCGCGATCTGAAGAACACGGTGGCGGCGCTGCGCAACGCGCTCGAGCAGGAGCTCGACGACAAGAAAAAATGCGTGCAGGAAGCGCTGACGGCGAGCAGCACCGAGATCGCGCAGCTTAAATCCACGGCGGCCGCATTGCGCGAAGCGCTGGAGCAGGCGCGCATCGACCGCGACAAAGCCGTGCAGGATGCCATCGTGACGGCGAACCATGAAATCGTGCAGTTGCGGTCGGCGGCGTCGGCGCTGCGCGATGCGCTCGAGCTCGAACGCCAGGACAAGGATCGCAGCGTGCAGGACGCGCTGCGCGCCACGCATGACGAAATTCAGCAGCTGAAGGCGACGGTCGCGACGCTGCGCGAAGAGCTCGAAGTCACGCGCGCGGCCAGCTGACATGGGCAAGATCGTGACATTGAAACATTCGGGGAATGGCGGCGGCCCCCGGTCGGCGGCAGCGAAACATTCCAACAACGGCGGCGGTGCCAAGCCGGCCATTTCGACGATGGTCGCCGAAGCGCGCAAAAAACTGGTGGCGTCGGCCGGGAAGGCAGCGCGTACAGGCAATTCCGGTTCGAACGCGACCCGCGACCGCCGCCTGCGTTTCGCCGAGCTGCTGCTCGGCATCTCGCAAAAAATGTCGGGCATGGAAACGCTCGACGACGTGTTGAATGGATTGGTCGAAGTCACGACGCGCGAACTGAATGCGGAACGCGGCACGCTGTTCCTGAACGATCCCGAGACGAACGAGCTCTACTCGCGCGTCGCCCAGGGCAATCATCAAGCGCGAGATCCGGCTGCTCAACAACAGCGGCATCGCCGGCCACGTGTTCACGACGGGCGAGCGGCATCATCATCGACGACGCCTACGCCGACGCGCGCTTCAACCGCAGCGATCGACGAGCAGACCGGCTTCATCACGCGCAACATCCTGTGCGTGCCGATCAGGACCGCGAAAGGCGAAATCATCGGCGTCGCGCAGTCGCTCAACAAGCAGCGGGGCGCGTTCACGCAAGAGCGATCATGAAGCTGCTGGTCGGCGATGACGACGCAGGGCACGCTGGCGCTCCAGAGCGCGCAGTTCATCGAGCGCATGAAGGCGCTCCGCGCGCAGGAGATCGAGTTCCTCGAGATCGTGTCGGAGGTGACCGCCGACATCAAGCTCGGCTCGCTGCTGCAGCAGGTCATGGGCGAGGCGACGCGCATGCTGAACGCCGAGCGCTCGACGCTGTTCCTGAACGACGAGAAGACCGACGAGCTGTGGTCGGAAGTCGGGCAGGGGCTCGAAGTCGATGCAGATCCGGCTGCCCAACCACCGTCGGCATCGCCGGCGCCGTCTTCACGTCCGGCAAGACGATCAACATCCCGTACGCCTACGCCGACCTGCGCTTCAACCCGGCGTTCGACAAGCAGACCGGGTACTTCACGCGCTCGATCCTGTGCGTGCCGATCGTCAACAAGCACGGCAAGGATCATCGGCGTGACCCAGGTGCTCAACAAGCGCGGCGGGCCGTTCACCGCCGAGGACGAGTCGCGGCTGAAGGCGTTCACCGCGCAGATCTCGATCGCGCTCGAGAACGCCAAGCTGTTCGCCGACGTGCAGAACATGAAGAACTACAACGAGAGCATGCTCGAATCGATGTCGAACGGCGTGCTCACGCTCGACGAGAACGGCAACGATCGTCACCTGCAACGCCGCGGGCCTGCGCATCCTGCGCGCCGGGCGCGGCGCATCATGCAGACCGGCCGGCGCAGGAATTCTTCGCCGGCGCCGAATGCGTGGGTGCTCGACAAGCTGACAGAGCGTCGAGTGAGACGCAGCAGCCCGAGGTCACGATGGACGCCGAGCTGGACGTTCGCCGGCGAGCAGCGTCTCGGTCAACGTCACCGTGATGCCGCTGATCAGCGTCGAGCAGAAGCGGCTCGGCTCGATGATCATGATCGAGGACATCTCGAGCGAGAAGCGCATGAAGTCGACGATGTCGCGCTACATGGACCCGGCGATCGCCGACCAGCTGCTGGCGGCGGGCGCCGAAGTGCTCGGCGGCCAGAGCGTCGACGGCGACCGTGCTGTTCTCGGACATCCGCAGCTTCACGACGCATCTCCGAGGAGCTCGGGCCGCAGGGCACGGTGGCGATGCTGAACGAGTACTTCACGCTGATGGTCGACGTGCATCCAGAAGCGAAGGCGGCATGCTCGACAAGTTCATCGGCGACGCGATGATGGCCGGCGTTCGGCGTCCCGGTGCGCGCACGACGACGACGAGCGATCGCGCGGTGCGCGCCGCGATCGCGATGATCAACGAGCCTGCGCCGCTGGAACGTGAGCGCGCGTCAGCGAAGGCAGAAGCCGGTCGACATCGGCATCGGGCTGAACACCGACATCGTCGTGTCGGGCAACATCGGCTCGAAGAAGCGCATGGACTTCACCATCATCGGCGACGGCGTGAACCTCGCAGCGCGCCTGGAGTCCGCGTGCAAGCAGTACGCGCGCGCGCATCCTGATCAGCGAATTCACCTACAAGAAGCTGCGCGGCACCTACCGCACGCGCGAGATCGACCTCGTCGTGGTCAAGGGCAAGACCAAGCCGGTCGCGGTTCACGAAGTGCTCGATTATCACGACGACGCGTCGTTCCCGAACCTGATGGACGTCGTCAATCAGTTCAAGGACGGGTTGGCCAAATACCGCGCCGGCAAGTGGGACGCGGCGATCGCCGCATTTCGCAAGGGGCTGCGCCTGAATCCGCATGACACGCTGTCGAAGATTTACATCGACCGCTGCGAAAAGCTGAAGCTCAACCCGCCCCAAGGCGAATGGGACGGAGTCTGGGTGATGGAAGACAAATAGGGGCGAGACCGGACGCGTGGCGCCGGCTTGCCCCACCGCGATGGAGCAGACACGTGGTGCCGCTCATCGCGGCGACGTGTAGCGACTTTTTCCCTCGATTTCGCGGAAGGTGCGCACTAACCTCGTGGTTTTTGGAGAGGAGACTCAAATGACTTTTTACGTCGAGGCTTACAGCAAGGCAGACAGCGCCGAAAAAGCATTGCGGCACGTTGGCGACTTCGATACGCTCGAGGCGGCAATTGCGGCGTCCAAGCGCACGATCGACAGCGCGCTGCTTCGCGAGCACACCGCCGGCATGACGGGCGTGGAGCTGTTCGCGAAGTTTCAGGCGTACGGCGAATTGCCGTGCATATTCCGCAACGAAGACAAAACGCTGAGCGGCCTGGGCTTCAATGCGCTCATCTACGCGAAGCAGCGCGCGGCGGAGTTGTGCGGCAAGTAGCAGGCGCGTTTTTTATTGTTAATTTTCAGAAAGTATACGAGGACTTATGACCACCGCAGCGCAAACCCTGGCCGAATTCGCAACCGAACTTCAATATGACCGCATACCGGGCGACGTCATCGAGCGCGCGAAGGCGTGCGTGATCGACACGGTCGGGGCCTGCACGTATGGATCGACGCTGCCGTGGAGCAAGATCGTCATCGGTTACGCTGAACAGTACGGCCGCGGCGGCCAGAGCACCATACTCGGCACCGCGCAAAAAGTGCATGCGCCGCTCGCGGCGCTGGCCAACGGCGCGCTTGCGCATGCGTTCGAAATGGACTGCCTGGTGCAGCCGAGCGCGGGCGTGCATCCGGGCGCTTCGCTGACCGCACCGGGACTCGCGATTGCGCAGGAGGTCGGCGCCAGCGGCAGGGATTTCATCACGGCCGTGGTGGCGGGCGGCGAAGTGATGCATCGCATCGGCGACGCGTCGAAACAGTCGACCGAGCACATCGGCTTTCACGCGCCGGGCGTAACGGGTGCATTCGGCGGCGCGGTGATTGCCGGCCGCCTGCTCAAGCTCAGCAAGGACGAGATGACGATGGCGCTCGGCATTGCCGGCTCGCTGGGCTGCGGCCTGCTCGAGTTTTCCAAGTCGGGTGGCGGCATGGTCAAGCGGCTGCATCTCGGGCGCGCGGCGGAATCCGGCGTGCTGGCGGCGACCCTCGCCAAGAACGGCTTCAGCGGCCCGGCCACCGTGCTCGAAGGCAAGTTCGGCTATATGCACGTGTTCTGTCACGAGGGCGACCCGGCGCGCCTGACCGCCGGCCTCGGTGAGTCATGGAAACTGCTCACGCTGGCGTTGAAGCGCTACGCGTGCCACGTCACCTCGCACGTGCCGGTCACCGCTGCGCTCGAGCTGCAGGAAAAGCACAAGATACAGGGCGACGACGTGGCGGCGATCACGATCGAAGGCAGCGAGAAAATGTTCAGCCACCACAACATCCTCGAGCCGCAGGACATGACGATGGCGCAGTACAGCGCCCCGTTCAACGTGGCGCTATCCTTTTATCGCAATCCGCGCGAGCCCGATTCGTTTTCCGAAGCGGCGCGCAACGATCCGAAAATCCGCGCACTGTGCCGCAACGTGAAAGTCGTCGTGCGCAAAGACCCGGTCAAGAACAATCCGCTTGCGAGCCGGGTGACGGTGAAGCTGAAGGACGGCCGCGAGCTCACCTGCGACCTGCCTCATTTTCCGGGCATGCCGCAACAGCCGCTGAACCACGCTCAACTGCACGAGAAGTTCACCACCATCACCAAAGGGGTGCTCGGCGCGCGCGCGGAGAAGGTCTTCGCGGACTTCAGCGCGATCGAGAAGGTCGCGAACATGCGCGAGGTAATTTAAGCGACGTTCCGGTCAGTCTTCCCTGACCAGCTCCAGCAGGATCTGCGCGTTACGCGCGCCTTCCACGACGTCGACTTCGGGCTTGCTGCGCTGACGTATGGCCTGCACGAAGTCGTCGAGCATGCCCACAAACGGATTGACGACGGGGAAGGCAATTTCGCCGTCGCTGGTCCAGATGCGGCCGGCGGCTTCGCGGCCGAAAGTATTTTCGCAAATCGCCCAGCCTTTTGAGCCATAGATTTCGAGCCGGCTCGGCGCATCGAACAGCACCGACGCGCAGATTGCCGCGGTCGCGCCGCCTTCGAACTTGAATACCGCCGCGGCCGTCTCGTCGTGCGCGCCTTGCCACTTCTCGCGCGCGATCACGCTTTCAATTTGCGTCATTTCGCCCTGCGCCGGCTGTAGAACCCAACGACAGAGATCGACGAGATGGGTGCCCATGGCGCCCAGGCTCCACCAGCGGCCGACTTCGGGCGACGCGCGCCAGTTGCTCGAATCGCGATGCTGCTCCGTCCATAAAGCGCGCACGTGATGGATGTCGCCGAATTTGCCGGCGCGCACGGCGTTAATCACGGTGCGGTGCCCCGCGTGCCAGTGCAATCGATAGCAAAGGGCCAGAGTAATTTTCGATTGAGCGCAGCTTTCGAGAACTCGCGCGATGCCATCGGCGTCAGTCGCCAGCGGCTTTTCAAGAAGCACGTGCTTGCCAGCTTTCGCGGCCGCCACGGTCTGCTCCGAGTGCAGTTTGTCCGGGGTGGCTACGATGACCGCATCGAGTTCCGGATCTGCAAGCAGCGATTCGAGCGAGGTATGCGCGGGAGAACCGGATTGCGCGTGGAATTGTTTCGCGAATTGTTGAGCCCGGCTCGAATCGCGGCTTAGTACGCTCCACAACTGGGCGTGCTTCGACTGCAGCAGCGCTGGAGCGTGGCCTCCGGACGCGATGCTGCCGGTGCCGAGTATCGCGATGTTCAGTTTTTTCATTTTTCAACCTGGTTTCAATCGATCTTCAACTTCGCGGCGCGCACGATCTCGGCCCACCTTTTGACGTCGCTCGCCACGAGCGATGCGAATTCTTTCGGCGTGTTGCCCAGCGGCTCGGCCCCGAGCGTTTCATAACGCTCGATCAAATCGGGTTGTTTCACGCTGGCCGCCACTGCCGCGTAAATCCGGTCGACTATCGGCTGGGGCGTAGCGGCAGGCGCAAAGATGCCGATCCACTGCGTGACGTCGAAGCCCGGCAGGCCGGATTCCGCGATCGTCGGCAACTCGGGCGCGCCGGACATGCGCTTCAGGCTGGTCACCGCGAGCGCGCGCAGCTTGCCGGTCCGCGCATGTGGAATGGCGGCCGGCATGGCGCTGAACATCAGGGCGACCTGGCCGCCCAGCAATGCCGTGATGGCCGGAGCGTTGCCGTTATAAGGCACGTGATTCATTTCGACTTTGGCCAACAGCTTGAACAGCTCACCCGCGAGATGCGCTGGGCTGCCGTTTCCGGCGGACGCATAATCGATCTTGCCGGGAGCGGCCGCCGCCGCAGCGATGAGTTCGCGCACCGACTTTGCAGCGAACGACGGATGCACGACCAACACGTTGGCAGCGATCGCCACCACGCTTACCGCGGCAAAGTCCTTCACCGGATCGTAGGGCAGCTTGAACACGCTCGCATTGATCGCATGCGAACTGACGTTGCCCATGATCACGGTGTAGCCATCAGGGGTGGCGCGGGCCACGATCTCGGCGCCGACGTTGCCGCTGGCGCCCGTGCGGTTGTCGATGATGACGTTTTGGCCGAGCTGTTGACCCAGTTTAGGCGCAATGACGCGCGCGACGACGTCCGTGCCGCCGCCGGCCGCGAAGGGCACGATCATCCGAATCGGCCGGGTCGGGTAATTCTGGGCAACGCGCAGCCGATGCTGCTTACGAGCAATGCGACCGTTACGCAGACTGATCTTTTTCATGTTTTCCCTTTAGTGATCGTACCGCCCGCGCACCGCAGGTCGTTTCCAATAGTTATTCCCGCGCATGAAGCGCGCGATGCCGGCGGCGACTTCAGCTTGCTGATCGGTGAAGTCGTGCGGTTCGCGCACTTCGCAAGCGGCAAGGCTCGGCGCGCGGCCTGGCGCCACCGGACCGCCGCTTACAGTAACAGCCTGCTGGCGGACGCCGCGGGTTTTGGCGATCACATCGTTCATTTGATCGGGTGGCGAGCGCACGCAATTGTCGGCCGCATGCCCGATGACGAGCACCGGAACCTTGATTGCTGCAAGGTCGGCGAAGAACACGGTGTGTGCGGCCCATGGCCGACGCGCCTTGGCGTCGCCGATATACATGCCCGAAAGCAATATCACGCCGTCGGGCGCCGCCGCTCCCGTCAGCCGCGCCGCGGCGGTCACCGCTGAAATCGATCCGCGGCTGTGGCCGGCTATCCAGACGGGGCCTTTGTTGCGCGAGCGTAGTGCCTCGATCAGCTTGCCCAGGTCCTGCGCGTGCTCGGGCGCGATGCGATAACCGCCGAGCCCTTCGTCGGTGCGCAAATCCGACGGCGCATCGACCAATGCGGTCGCGATGCCGGCTTCATTCAGCAGGGTGCGCATGCGGACGAGCACATTGCGGTTCAGGAGCCTGGGGCAGCCGGCGTCGTCGATGTCGAGGTAACCGCCGCCGCCGACCAGCATCACGAGCGTGAGCGGTCCGCCGGGCGCGGTCGTGCCGGCCGAAAACGCATACCGCATGGTCGTGCTGCCGCGCGTGGCCAGCGTGACGGCTTCGCCGCACGATCCGGTTATCTGCGCGAATGCCGGCGACAGCGCGGCGAGCAGCGATACGAACAGCAGGTTGCGCATCGAAAAGGATTACGGCGACAGCAGGTAGACGCGGTTAATCGACGCGCGCGCCTGCATCGCGGATCACCTTGCCCCATTTGACGATTTCGGCTCTGACGAACGTGCCGAATTCGGCGGGCGTATTCGCGCGCGACTTGGCGCCCTCGGTGACCAGCCGCGCCTGGACTTCGGGCAGCTTCATGATGCGCATGATTTCGGCGTTGAGTTTCGCCACGATTTCCGGCGAGGTGCCGGCCGGCGCGAAGATGCCGATCCAGTTGGTGACTTCGAAGCCGGGCAGCGTTTCGGCGATCGCCGGCACTTCCGGCGCCGCGGGATTGCGCTGGGCGCCCGTTACCGCCAGCGCATGCAAGCGGCCGGCGCGCGCGAGCGGCATGGCGGTAGGCATCGTCGCGAACAGCATCGACGTCTGTCCGCCGACGACATCGGTGAGCGCCGGCACGTTGCCCTTGTATGGAATGTGCACGAGGTCGGTCTTCGACATCGTCTTGAACAATTCGCCGGACAGGTGGCCGGCGGTGCCGTTGCCGGCCGACGCATAAACGAGCTGGCCCGGCCGTGCGCGCGCGAGCGCGATCAGGTCCTTCACCGTTTTCACCGGCACCGACGGGTGCAGCACGAGCAGGCCGTCCGCTTCGACGACGAGTGCCACCGGCGCAAAATCCTTGACCGGATCGTACGGGAGCTTGGAGAAAAGGCTGACATTGACCGCGTGCGTGCCGATGGTGCCCATGACGAGCGTGTAACCGTCGGGCGGTGATTTCGCCACCACTTCGGCGCCGATATTGCCGCCTGCGCCGGTGCGGTTCTCGACGACTACCGGCTGATTCCACGCATCGGTGAATTTCTGGCCGAACACTCGCGACATCACGTCGGCGATGCCGCCGGGCGGAAACGGCACGACGATGCGGATCGACTTGTTAGGATAGTTCGCGTCCGCGGCAAACGCAGCCGGCGCCAGCGACGCGATTGCGACAAGCGCCATTCCGGCGATTTTCTTCACGCTGAATCTCTCCCTGATTTTATTGCGGCACTCTAAGTATAAGGGCTGTGCGTGCGCGGTCAGGACTTCGGCAGCTGCTGAGTGCGCTGCGTCGGTTTGGCGAGCCGTCTCCCGCGCGCAGGAGTTTTTGCAGTGGTTGCGGCAGTGTTCCCGGCGCCGGGAATATCGATCGTATTCACCAGGCGCACGACGTCCTCGCGCACGTCCTGGGGCAGCGCGAGCTCGTCGATGCGCTTTAAGCGCGCCTCGCGGTCGCGCAGGCCGTGCAAGCCGGCAAGATAAAGCAGCAGGTCGTCGGTGTTGTAAATGGTTTTCTGCGCGCGCTCATGATCCGGCGTCGCGCCGAGGAAAAGCATGCGCATGACGAAGCTCAGGCAGCTTAAGCACGGTGCATCCGAAGGGCCGCGCACGGTGCAGTACGGCGTTTCCGCTTCGGCATAGGGCAGCACGCGAGCTTCGAGCTCCGCGCGCAGCACGCGCATCGACGCCTCATCGGGAAACGGCCGCACGCCGTACAGGTATTGAAATTCGATCTGCTTGCGATTGGCGGGCATCACGCCGGATTCCACGAACGGCGACACGACGACACCCAGTTCGAAGAACGACCATGCGATGCGCTGATCGGGCATTTCGACGCCGACCTGGGTTTCCCATTCGCCGCCGGCCGCGCGCACGATGAAGAAATGCACATAGCCTGTCTGGCCCGGTGCGGTGCCGGCTACCGTAACGACAGGTGACGTCGCCCGCGCGTCGAGTGCGGCGCTTGCACTCGCAGCGGCGGCTGCGCTGCTCGCGCAGACGAAAAGCGCGGCAAGAAGCCAGCACAGGATTGTCAGCGCCCCCTCCGCGCGCATCATTCCGCCGCTTTGAAGACCAGGAAATACTGGTTCGGGAGAAAGCCGTGTTCGGCGGCCAGCGCGTAGCCTGCGCTTTTCATTTCCGTCTTGACGAGGTCGGGCGCGATGCGCGCGTTTTTCGGCGGGCCCTTCGGCGCATCCAGGCGAAAATCGATGACTGCGATGCGCCCCGCGGGTTTCAGCGATGCCCGCAACTTGCGAAAGTACGTGGAGCGCTGGTCGATGTGATGGTAGACATCGACGAGGATCACCAGATCGACCGGCGCGGGAATGCGCGCATCGTCCGGCGCACCGGCGACCGCCGTCAGATTGGCGAGATTTTCCTTCTTCGCGCGCTCGCCGAGATATTTCACCATGTCGGGTTCGACGTCGACGCCGTACACGCGGCCCTGCGGCAGCATGTGCGCGAAGCGCACTGCGAAATAGCCGGTGCCGGCACCGATATCGGCGACCGACTGGTCGGGCGCAAGCCGCAGCGCCGTGATCACTTCATGCGGCTTCTGCCATTTATCGCGTTCGGGATCGTCGAATACTTTCGCCCAGTGCTCGGCGCCGCTGAACTTGTGGTTTGCGTGATCGGGCGACTGCGCGAATGCGGCCGTGCATGACGCGGCCATCGCGATCGTGAGCAGAAAGCAGAAAAATTTCATTGAGCAGGTGTTCCAGAACATTTACGGGAGCGCGTGGTCGACTGGTCGCACGCTGCTATCGGCACTGCGTCTGCAGCGTCGAATTGCCATGGTATATTGCGCGTTCGCGTATGAATAGTCTCGCAAAAATTTTCGCCGTTGGCAGTCTGGTTTGTGCGTCCGCCGCCGCATTCGCCGCCCAGCGCGATGCCGACACCTATCCCACCCGACCGATCCGCCTGATGGTGCCGCAGAATCCAGGCGCGTCGGTCGACAATATCAGCCGCATACTCGCGGCGCGCATGGGCGAGGAGCTCGGTCAGCAGATCGTTGCCGACAACCGGCCGGGCGCGGGCGGCACGCTCGCGGCGGAAGTCGTCGCGCACGCGGTGCCCGACGGCCAGACGCTGTTCGCGGTCGCCACCGGCACCGCGGTCATTTCGCCGCAAACTTTCAAGAAGCTTTCGTACGATCCGATCAAAGACTTCGAATACATTTCGCTGTTCGCCATTACGCAGAACGTGCTCGTGGTGCACCCTTCGCTGCCGGTGAAAAGCGTGAAGGAACTGCTCGCGTACGCGAAAGCCAATCCCGGCAAGCTCAACATGGCCAATGCCGGATCGGCGTCGCAAAGCCATCTCGCCTGCGTGCTTTTCACGCATATGGCCGCCATCGACGTGGTGCACGTGCCTTATAAGGGCGGCGGCGCCTCCGTCACGGCGCTGATCGGCAACGAATCCCAGGTGACGATTACGCCCGCGCCGGCCGTGCTGAGCCACGTGCGTGCCGGGCGGTTGCGCGCGCTTGCGACTGCGGGCGCGCAACGCTCGCCGCTGACACCCGAGCTGCCGACGGTCATCGAATCGGGGGTGGCCGGGTATTTGTCGAGCGGCTGGATGGGTTTGATGGCGCCGGCGCGCACGCCCAAGCCGATTCTCGACAAATTGCTGGCGACACTCGTGAAGGTGGTCCAGACGCCCGCGACGCGCGAGCTCTTCGAGCGCCAGGGCGCCGATCCGGTCACCTCGACGCCGGCGGAATTCAAAAAATTCGTCGCCGAGGAATACGCGCGGTTCACGCAGGCCATACGTCTGGCGAATCTGAAACCCGAGTAGCTCGTTTTATCAGCAGGCAGGAGGGGCAATGGCATACGCATGGGTTTCGCGCGCCGTACTATTGGCTGTGAGCGCGTTAGTGGCCGTGACCGCGGTTGCGGCGGACCGCGCCACGGATTGGCCAACCAAGCCGGTACGCTTGATTGTCCCGTTTGCGCCAGGCGGGGCGACGGACATCGTCGCACGCATCATGGCGCAGGGCCTGGCCGACGTGCTCGGCCAGCAGTTCGTAGTCGACAACCGCTCAGGCGCGTCCGGCAATATCGGCGTCGAGATGGCCGTGCGTTCGCCGCCCGACGGCTATACAGTCGTGATCAACAACGTGTCCACCGGCGCGATCAATCCGATCGCATTCGCATCGACGCTCAAGTACGATTCGACGAAGGAACTGATCGGCGTCGCGCTTCTCGCGTCTATCCCGAACCTGCTGGTGTCGGGTGCGAGTTTCCCGCCCAACAACATTAAGGAATTGATCGAATACGCAAGGGCGCGCCCGGGTCAGCTCAACTATTCGAATCCGATCGGCGCGTACTCGCATCTCGACATGCTGGAATTCATGTCGAAAGCCGGCATCCAGATGGTGAACGTGCCATCGAAAGGCGCGGGCTCTTCGTTCGCGCCCGTCATCGCGGGCGAAATTCATTTTTCGTTTTTGAATGCCGCCACCGTCACGCCGCAGGTCAAGGCAGGCCGCATGAAAGCGTTCGTGACGACCGCGAAAAAACGCCTGGCGGAGCTGCCCGACGTGCCGACCATGACTGAGGCCGGCTTCCCCGGCATGGGCAGCGTGAACTGGAACGGATTTTTCGTGCCGGCGAAGACGCCGCGCGCCATCATCGACAAGCTGGCGGCGGCGACTTCGCAGGTTCTGCAGAAGCCGTCGATCCAGGAAGCTTTCGCGAAAGCCGGCGTGCCGTTGACGCCGAGCGCGTCGCCCGAGGAATTCCAGCAGTTCGTGCGCTCGGAGCAGCAACGCTGGGCGCGCATCATCAAAGAGAACAACGTCAAGTTCGAGTAATTCATTAGACCCATCAGATACAGATAAACACGGATGAACAAAAGACCAAATCGAAAGACCTGGGTATTGCTTTTGACGTATCTGCGTTTATCTGTGTTTATCTGTGGCTAAAGATTTGGTCTCATCGGAATTTTTAAAGGAAATTGCATGGACACAGCAACCGCCAAAATATCCCAGCCGCGCGACCTGAAACTGATCGTCGAGAAGGACGTGCAGATTCCCCTGCGCGACGGCACTATTCTGTACGCCGACGTGTTCCGGCCCGACACGACGGAAAAAGTGCCGGTCATCATGAACCTCACCGTGTACCAGAAAGACAAGCTCTGGATCCCGCCGGCCGACCTCGAAGAAGAGGCGAACCCGTACATGAACTGGGAGACGGCCAATCCGAACTGGTGGTGCCCGCGCGGCTATGCGTGCGTGCGTGTCGATGCGCGCGGCTCGGGGAAATCGCCCGGCGATTCCGAGCCGAGCTCATACCAGGAGTCGCTCGACTATTACGATGCGATCGAGTGGATCGCGAAGCGCGACTGGTGTTCCGCGAAGGTCGGGCTGTTGGGAATTTCGTATCACGCGTCATCGCAATGGCGCGTCGCGAATTTGAACCCGCCTTCGCTGAAAGCGATCATGCCGTGGGAAGGGCGCGCCGACCAGTATCGCGACCAGGCGTATCACGGCGGCATTTTCGCGCTGGGCTTCATCGGCAACTGGTGGCTGACGCACACGGCGCACCATCTGCTCGGCCGTCCGCGCGGCTACAACCCGGATGCGTTCCACAACGACATGATGTGGAAATACATGCGCAACGATCTCGATTCGGAATACTGGCGCCTGTCCGGCGCGCGCTGGGACCAGATCAAGGTGCCGCTCTACAGCGTCGGCAACTGGGGCGGCTTCTCGATGCATTTGCGCGGCAACACGGAAGCCTATATGAACGCCGCCTCCAAAAACAAAAAGCTGCGCATCCATACCGGCACGCACTTCCATCCATTTCACGCGGAAGAGGGGCGCATGGATCAGTTGCGCTGGTTCGACCATTGGTTGAAGGGCATCGACACCGGCATCATGAGCGAGCCGCCGGTAAAGCTCGAGATCCGCACGGGCGGCAGTCCCGGGCGCTATGAGTTCCGGTCGGAAAAAGAATGGCCGCTTGCGCGCACGCAATGGACCAAAATGTATCTGCAGATCGACCGCGAACCGACCGGGGACTTGATGGGCGTCGAAGGCTCGCTCGCCGCCACCGCGCCCAAGGCCGCCGGCAAGATCACTTATTCCGCGAGCGGCGCGGGCAAGGCCGGCGTCGCATCGGGCTCGTCGCTGGCGACTACGCACGGCAACACCGGACGTTCCGGCGTCTCGTTCGCTACCGCGCCGCTGGACAAGGACACGGAAGTCACCGGGCCCCTCACGATGAACCTGTGGGTATCGAGCACGTCGGAGGACATGGATATTTTCGTCACGCTGCGCAACATCGGGCCCGACGGCAACGACGTGAACGAGATCGGCCAGCATGGACAGCCGGTGCCCTGCGTAACGAAAGGCTGGCTGCGTGCGTCGCATCGCAAGCTCGATCCGGAACGCTCGCTGCCGTACCGGCCGTACCACGCGCACAACGAGCGCTTATGGCTGAAACCCGGCGAGATCGTCGAGTGCCAGATCGAAGTGTGGCCAACGTCGATGGTGTTCAAAAAAGGTCATCGCATCCGCGTCGACGTGCAGCCGCGCGACGGGGTCGGCAGCGCTCCCTACACGCACTACCATGGCGACTACAATGCCGGCGCCGAGAATACGATCTATGCCGGCGGCGACAAGGCGTCGAGCATCACATTGCCCGTCATTCCGGCGTAGGCCGGAATCCCGGCGAATTAATACGTTTCTGAATGCCCGCCTGCGCGAGCATGACGGTCACGGAATCTGAATTTTTCCACCGCCACCGCCGCCGAGACCGGGCATTCCGCCCGCGCCGCCCTGCGGAATGACGATGGACGACGCTTGCCTGGCGGCGGTATTCCTGGATTTCCTTGACCGTGCGTTCGACACCTTCCTTCGCGGCTTCTTCGTAGTTCTTGATCGCTTCGGCAAGGCCGTGGCTTCGATCTCGAACGTCACCGGTATCGCGCCCATCGGGGTCAATGATCTGGGCCTCGCCTATGAACGACGCTTGCGGCCCGTATCCGGCGTACCGTCGCTATTGACCGGCGTCAGGCAGCGAATAGTGCCGACCTTGCGGTCGGTATAGACGTCCTCGCGGTATACGCTGGCGGCGTCCATGGTCAGGTTGACGCCTTTGCCTTCCGGTTGCAGAGCCATGATAGTTCCTTGAATGCCGATAGAAAACTGAATCGTACCAGAGATCACGCAGGAAGGTGAGGGCGGGCGGATCTTTTGCAAGTGCCCGGACCATAGTAGCCGGTGCGTGCGCCATGCCGGCGACTCGTCGCAAGCCGCAGAGTAGAATGTTGACGCCATGGACATCATCGAATTCCGGCAATCGCTGGCGGCGGACAGCCCGCCGCCGGGGATGAGTGCTCTGCTGCAGGCGCTTTGGCACGACGCCAAGGGCGGCTGGCAGCGCGCTCATGAGATCGTGCAAGCGATTAAAGGCAAGCAAAGCGCGCGCGTGCACGCGTATCTGCACCGCAAGGAAGGCGATCTCGACAATGCCGGCTACTGGCACGCGCGCGCCGGCAGCACGCTGCCGGATACGACGCTCGAACAGGAATGGGAAGCGCTGGCGGTAACCCTGCTCGACAAGGAGACAAAATGACCGACATCGACGCAGTCGTTGAGGCCGCCGGTCCCCCGCAAGGCATGGTGACGCTTACGCACGTAATGTACGGGCTCCACGCATTCAGCGCGATCACCGGCCTGATGAGCGCGGCACTCGTGGTCACGGCGTTCCTGACCGGCTGGCCCTCGATCATCGCCGTCATCATGAATTATGTGAAACGCAGTGAGGCGGCGGGGACGTTTCTCGATTCGCATTTCAGCTGGCAGTTGCGGACGTTTTGGTTCGCCCTGCTGTGGGTCGTGATCGGCTGGCTGTTGATCGTGACCATCATCGGCGCGGTCATCGGCGTGCCGCTCCTGCTGGGAGTCGGCGTCTGGGTGCTCTATCGAATTGCCCGCGGGTGGATCAATCTCGCGAACCGCAAGCCGATGCCGGTTTAGCGCGGACGCCGCCCTTCTCAGTCGGCGCGCGCGCCCGAAGACTTGACCACGCCGCCCCACTTCACGACTTCGGCTTTGACGAAGTCGGCGAACTGCGCCTGCGTGAGCCGGCCCGGCGCGGCACCCTGGTTGCCGAGATTGGTGATCATGTCGGGCAGCTTGAGCGAGGCCGCGATTTCGTCGCCGAGGCGTGCGAGCGCGTCGCGCGGTATGGCCGCCGGCGCGAACAAGCCGTACCAGTATTCGACTTCATAGCCGGGGATGCCGCTTTCGATGACGGTAGGAATTTGCGGCAGCGCGTCCGCGCGCGTGCGGCTGGAGACCGCGATCGGCTTCACGCGGTTGATTTTGATGAATGCCATCGCGGCCGGCAGCGAAGAGAACATCACCTGGACCTGGCCGCTCGCGAGGTCGGTCAGCGCGGCGGGCGCGCCTTTGTACGGCACATGCGTCCAGGTCACGCCCGTCATCGAACGAAATAGCTCGCCCGACAGGTGGGTGATGGTACCGGTTCCGGCGGACGCCACGTTGATGGCCCCCGGCTTGGCTTTGGCGAGCGCGATCAAATCCTTCATCGTGCTAACCGGGAATGTGGGATGAATGATCACAACCATCGGCGTCGAGGCGACCATCGCGACGGCGGCGAGATCTTTCACGGTGTCGTAACTGAGCTTGCTGTACAGGCTCGGATTGATGGCGATTTCGGAAGTCGAGGCGAGCACCACGGTATAGCCATCGGGCGGTGATTTGACGACGGCCTCGGTGCCGATCGAACCGCCGGCGCCGGCGCGATTATCGACGATGACCTGCTGGCCGACACGCTCGCCGAGCTTTTGCGCCACGATGCGCCCGACCACGTCCGAGCCGCCGCCCGCGGGAAACGGCACGACGAGACGCACCGGCTTGGCCGGATAGGATTGTGCGAATGCGGAGAAAGTGGCGACGACGGCGACAGCGGCGAGCCCGCGCGCGCTCACTCGTTACGCGCCCAGCAATTGGGCGCGCGCGGCGTCGACGTCGTCGATGACTTCGGCGAGACGGTCGAAGCTCGCGTCGAGCGACGCAACGATGCGCTCCATGCCGAGCCGCGAGCCGTCCGGGTACATCATGAGCCGCATGACCGGCGCGCTGCCGGGCATCGACACCGCGCCGATCGTGAGCACGCCGTCTTTCTCGAGCATTTCCATTGCAACCAACCCGGCCGCTTCGACGGCGACCAGTTTCGATTTGGTCTTGCCGCCGCGCTGCTCGAGCGCGATATCGATGACGTCGTCGCCCGCGATCGACACGCCGGGCCCGCCGAGATAGGCGCGCGTGGAGCCGTATTTCTGCGCAAGCACTTCGACGAGCTGCTTGGCGAGCTCGCCCGCCTGCTTGACTACGCGCGGATCGAAATTCTTGAGCGCATTGGCGACGCCCACGTACTGCCCGGCCTGCGCTTCAAGCCCGAGCTCGTACGCGCGCGAGCCGATTTCGATAATCAAATCCTTGCGGCCCACGAGCACGCCCGCGCGCGGACCGGCGACGTGCTTGTCGGCCGAGCACCCGGCGAGATCGATCGCGCCGACCTGGAACGTGCGCGGCTCTTCGAAGAACGCGACGCGCGAAGCCATGTGCGCGTCATCGACGAACGCAAGCGTGTCGGGCTTGCGCGGCAGCGCGAGTGCTTTCGTAAATTCTTCGAACGGCAGGTGGCGTTTCGACGCGCTGATCGGCGTGATGAGCAGCAGGCGCGGCGCGCCCCCGGTGTGCCAGGCCTTTTCGAGCTCGGCGTAGGTGTGAAATTCCTCCAGCTTGGCGCCCGCCATCGCGATCGGCCGCACGGTCGACGGATGCGAGACTCCGTTCATCGGCGCCAGCGCAAGCACGCGGTCGCCGGGCTTCAGAATCGTAGTCAGCGCGATGAAGTTCGCGGCGGATACGCGGTTCAGAATGATCGCGCTGTGTTGGGCGGGATCGGCGCCCATGTGTTTCAACGCGTACGGCTCCGTTTTGCCTTCGAAGCGCTCGAAGAACGGCACGTGGCTCGACAGATGCGGGACGTCCTCATTGGTGATGCCGCTGCCGCGGTTCATGCCGGACAGATCGTAAACGCTGTCCTGGCCTTTCGCGCGCACGCGCTCGGCGACGAGCTGACGCGCTTTGAGCATGCGCGCGACTTCTTCGTCGGTGCCGGCGAGGATAGTGCCGCGCGCGTAGCGCACGATGGGATCGAGCGGATTGCCGAAACGGTCGGCGCCGGGAGAAGCGGCGGTTGACATGGCGGGATTTCCTGGCGAAATACGATGGGAGGTTCGATGATAGGCGCGGGAGGCAAAGCCGGTCAAGAACGGGCAATCCCGCTACACTGCTGTTTATGCGCTCTTTGAATATTATTGGCGCCGGCCGCGCCGGCAGCACGCTTGGACGCTTGTGGGCGCGCGCCGGCACGTTTGCAATCGGCGATGTGCTCGATCGCACGCAGGAACTGGCCGCCGACGCCGTGGAATTCATCGGCAGCGGCCGCGCGGTCGGCGCGCTGGCCGAAATGCGTGCGGCGGACGTGTGGATGCTGACGCCGCCCGACGACCAGATCATCGCCTGTGGCAAAGCGCTCGCAGCGAGCGGAGTGCTGCAGCCGGGCAATGTAGTATTTCATATAAGCGGTGCATCGCCGTCGCGCGAGCTGGCGGCGGTAATGACGCCGGGCGCGCGCATAGCGAGTGTGCATCCACTCAGAAGCTTTGCCGACCCCGCGCTGGCGGCGCAAACATTCAGCGGCACCTATTGCGCCGCTGAAGGCGATGCTGATGCGCTTGCCGTGCTCAAGCCGGCATTCGAGTCGGTCGGCGCGCACGTCTCGGCAATCGACCCCGCATTCAAGACCATTTACCACGCCGCGAGCGTGATCGTGAGCAATTATCTGGCTGCGCTCATGGAGGCGGGCCTGCGCAGCTACGAGAAATCCGGACTCGGGCGCGGCGAGGCGTTACGCATGATGGAGCCGCTGGTGCGCGAAACGGTCGACAACGTGTTCCGGCTCGGCACCGTCGATGCACTGACGGGCCCGATCGCGCGCGGTGACGGCGCCGTGGTTGCGCGCCAAGTGGATGCGCTGACGGCCTGGGATCCGGGCGTTGCGGCGATCTACCGGCAACTCGGCGCGATCGCGATCGAACTCGCGCGCGCGCAGGCGAAGGCCGATCCAAAGGCGCTCGACGCCATCGCGCGCACGCTCGGCACCACGAACTGAATGAGCCGCGAGCTTAGACGCCCGGCTGATCGGCGCAGTAGTGAAAACGCGCGCTATCGTAATAGTGGGTGCGGATTTCAACCGGGACTTCGTTGTAGGTAAACGCGACGCGTTCGATTTTGAGCAGCGGATGTCCGAGTTTCACGCCCAGCGCGCGTGCGGATTGCGCATCGGCCTTGATCGCGTAAACGCGGTCCTCCAGGCGCACGATGTTGACGCCGCACAGATCCTGATAAAGCGCGTAGAGGTTGTGCCGATTGGCGCGCAGCACGCTCCCCGTGAGGCCGGGAAAGAGGCCGGCGGGAACGGTGATGCGCCTGACGCAGACGGCGTCCCCATCGACTTCGACCAGCACTTCCCAGTGATAGACGTGGGATTTGCGTCGCTGGTCGAGACTTAAGAGGCTCCTGGCACGCTCGTCGGCGAGCTGCTTTCTGAAAAAGGTTACCTTTTGGCGGGTCGGGATGATCTGGCGATGCTCATGGTCGAAGATTTTGGTCAGGACCTGGCGCGTGCGATCGCGCTCGTGGCGCGCAACGAATGTGCCCTTGCCCTGCTTGCGCGTCAGGATGCCGGCGTGGACGAGCGCGCCGATACCGGCGCGCACCGTGTAGATCGCGACGCCGAAGCGTGTTGCTAGTTCGGATTCGGTTGGCAGCTGCTCGCCCGCTTTCCACTCGCCGTTCGCGAGACACTGCAGCATGTTGCGCTCGATCTGCTTGTACAGCGGCTGCGCAGAGCGCAATGGAAGCGTCGACTTGATTCCGCTTTCACGCATGGCGGACGGGCCCGGAAAAAAATGATTTGCCGAAAGTATAGTGGTTTCTATGAAATCGTCATACTTGCACACAACACATTTAAACCATGCGGGATGCCTAAAGCAAGGCGGCGGACTTGATCTAAATTAGGAAAAAGCGGTCGTCAGGCGCCGGCAAGCAGCGAGGGCCGGCAGGTCAGGGGCAAGGCCGGGGCCCGAGCGCGCCGCAGCAATCCTGCGTCAGGCGCGCAGACGCTTTAGCGCGTCAAGCGGCTTGTTGCCGTAGGCAAGCTCGATCAGCATCTGCAGTGGAACCGGGAGGCGGCGGCTGCCGGTTTCATAGCGGCTGCCGGCGCTCTGGGTGACGCCGACGCGCGACCAGAATTCGTCCTGCCGCAGTCCGAGTTTGAGGCGCAGCTTCTGCGCGCGTTTTCCATTCGTGATTTTTGTCGTGGTCATATTCGCTCGAGGTGAGGCGCAGCCAGGAGTTCGCTCGCCAGGCGACGCAAATTTGTCTCTGTATCATCCGGATGATATGCATTTTACAGAGATTTGGCGGGCAGGCAAGACAAAAAGGCCGCGCCGGAAGTGTATCGTAAAACGATGTGCAATTGCCGTCCGCGACGCCGCGCAATCCAGAAGTCAGGTCATCCACGCAATAAAGGCAAGAAAAGGAGCGGTGGATGACGTTTTTCGTCGAAGGTTTGGCGAGCTTCGCCGATCGCGAACAGGCGGTCCGCCGCATCGGTGCATACGCGACCCTCGATGAAGCGGTGCTTGCTGCCAGGCGCGAGATCGACGAATCTCTTGCCGTCGAGCTTGCGCCCTGCATACCGCTCGCCAGGCTGTCTGCACGGTATCAGAGCCACGGCGAAGCGCCCATCATATTTCGTGATGATGACGATAAGACCATCAACGCCGGCGCTTTTAACCCGGGATATTCACCGACTTTACTTGTGCGGCGCGGTTGGCTAAGGTGACTTATGGCACTGAGAACCGTCAATCACGAACATGCCGCGCCCCGCAAAGGCCGCGGCGCTGCGATCAACCCCGAAGGACGCTTCGAAAAAATCGCGCGCGAGGCGGTTGACGATGGCTGGAATACGGCGCCGGACGAAGAATTGCCGGCGCTCAAGACGCACGTCACGATCGAGCACGCGAAAAGTATCATTTCGCGCAACAGTTCACCCGACATACCGTTCACGCAGTCGATCAATCCCTACCGCGGCTGCGAGCACGGCTGCATCTACTGCTACGCGCGGCCCAGCCATGCGTACGTGAACCTGTCGCCGGGCGTGGACTTCGAGACGCGCCTGTTTGCGAAGGTCAACGCGGCCGAACTGCTGCGCACCGAGCTCGCGAAACCCGGCTACCGCTGCGAACTGATCTCGCTCGGCGCCAATACCGACCCCTACCAGCCGATCGAGCGCGAATACCGGATTACGCGCGGCATTCTCGAAGTGCTGGCGGAGTGCGAGCACCCGGTCGGTATCGTGACCAAGAACGCGATGGTGGAGCGCGACATCGATATCCTCGCGCCAATGGCGGAAAAGCACCTCGTCAACGTATACATCTCGATCAACAATCTCGATCACGAGCTCGCGCGGCGTCTCGAGCCGCGCTGTTCCGCACCCGCGCGCCGCCTCGAGGCGATCAGGCGCCTGTCCGCCGCCGGCATACCGGTCGGCGTGCTCGTGGCGCCGGTGATACCGTTCCTGACCGACCATCAAATCGAGCCGGTGCTGGAAGCGGCGCACGCGGCAGGCGCCGGCAGCGCGGGCTACGTGCTGATGCGGCTGCCATACGAGGTCAAAGACCTGTTTCGCAACTGGCTTGAGGTACACTACCCGCTGAAGGCCAAGCACGTGATGAGCCGCGTGCACGAAATGCGGGGCGGGCGCGACAACGATCCGGAATTCGGCAGCCGCATGGTGGGCGCCGGCGAACTCGCGGAATTGCTCGGCAAGCGCTTCGAAATTGCGAGCAAACGGTACGGATTCGATACCGGCAAGCGGCACCGCACGCCGGTGACGACGCGCTTCAAGCCGCCGGCCGTGAAGCGCGATGACGGTCCGCAACTCGCATTGTTTTAATGCCACACCAATAATAACGGAGGAGTGCATGGGTATCGGACGACGCAGATTTCTGGGCGGGCTGGCCGCAGCAGCCGGAGTTTCGGTGCTCGCAAGCTGCGCGGGCGCGCCCGCGCAGCGCGGCATACGCGGCTACAGCGTGCGGGTGATCGACGCGCACGCGCACTGGCATTCGCCGGATTTCGTCGCCCTGCTCGAAAAAGAAGGCCCGGCGAATGGCGCCAAGATGAGCCGCAACGCGCGCGGCCAGGTCACGTTCAATTTCCCGGGCTATACGACGGTTTTTCAGGAGACTTATATGAGTCTCGAAATCCGTCTCAAGTACATGGACGAGACAGGCGTGGACATTCACGCGCTGTCGCTGACGTCCCCGATGGTCTACTGGGCGCCGCCGGCGTTCGGCTTGAAACTCGCGCAGGTCTACAACGACGGCCTTGCTGCCGCGCATCTCAAATATCCGCAGCGGTTTTACGGCCTGCTGACGCTGCCGATGCAGGCGCCCAATCTCGCGCTGCAGGAACTCGACCGCGCCGCCAACCTGCCCGGCATGCGCGGCGTTTACCTCGCGACTCACGTGATGGGCAAGAATCTCGACGACAAATCGTACTGGCCGATATACGAGCGCTGCCAGGCGCTGGGATTCCCGGTCCTGCTGCACCCGGTCGACCCGGTCGGCGCGGACCGCATGCGCAGCTACTACCTGCGCAACTTCCTCGGCAATCCATACGACACCGGCATCGCCGCGGCGTCGCTGATGTTCGGCGGCGTGATGGACGCGTACCCGAAGCTCGAAGTCGTGCTGCCGCACGCGGGCGGCACGTTTCCGGCGTTGATCGGGCGCATGACGCATGGCTCCGGCGTGCGTCCCGAAACCAAGCACATGACGAAAGCGCCGATGACTTACCTGCGCCGCTTTCATTACGACACGATCAGCCACAGCCCCCAGATCATGGGGGACATCATTCGCCTGGTCGGCGCCGACCGCGTCGTGATGGGTACCGATCATCCGGCCGACATGAGCCTCGCACGGCCGATCGAGTTTATCGACTCGATTCCCCAGCTCTCGAATTACGAGCGCGAACTGATACTCGGCGGAAACTCGGCGCGCCTATTCAAGCTGTAAAAACCGAAAAGAGATCGTCATTTCCCGCGCGAAGCGGGAATCCTGCAGATTTTATGGGGTCTGATTTATTGCCCGGTTACCCGCCTCGCGCGCGTATGACGGTTTGAAAACCTTGGTCTGTGTTCACAACGAACTGGAGTCGCAAATGAAGTTACGCCTCGTTACCGCCGTACTCGCAACGTTAGCCGTCGTGGCTGCATTCGAAGGTGAAGCGGCGGCCGCCGACAATTATCCGAGCCGGCCGATCCGCCTGATCACGCCGGCGGCGCCCGGCGGGACGACGGACTTTCTCGCGCGGCTCGTCGGCGCCAAGCTCGGCGAGGCATTGAAGCAGCAGGTGGTCGTCGACAATCGGGCGAGCGCCTCGGGTGTCATTGCCGCGGAACTCACCGCGCATTCGCCGCCCGACGGCTACACGCTGTTCGTGGCCTATCATCAGCACACGGTAAACGCGGCGTTGAATCCCAAGCTTCCGTATAAGGTCCTCGACGATTTCACGCCGATCACGCAAATGACCGCGGCCGGCTTGCTGCTGCTCGTGAATCCATCGTCGCCGCCAAGACGCTGAAGGAATTTATCGAATGGACGCGCAGCTACAAGGGACCGCTCAATTTCGGCTCGGCGGGCATCGGCAGCGGCGGCCATCTGGCCGGCGAACTCTACAACCTGATGGCGGGCGTCAAGGCGCAGCACATTCCGTACAAAGGCACCGGGCCGGCGCTGATCGATCTGATCGGCGGTCAGTATCAATACAACTTTGCCGGACTAGCCGGCGCGGTGCCGATGATGAAATCGGGCAAGCTGCGCGGTCTTGCGATGACCACGCCAAAGCGGGTCGCTGCATTGCCCGATGTGCCGGCGATGGCCGAAGCGCTGCCGGGCTTCGAGATCGTCGGCTGGTACGGCATTTTCGGCCCCGCCAAAATGCCCAAAGCCCTCGTCACCCGGCTGCACGACGAGATCGTCAAAGTTCTCCAGCGCCAGGACGTCAAGGACATTATCGCAGGCGACGGCGCCGAGCCCGTCGGCAACACGCCTGAAGAATTCCGCAAGTATCTGGATGCCGACGTCGCCAAATGGGCGAAGCTCGTCAAAGAGAGCGGCGCCAAGCTGAACTAGGCGCGCCAGCGGGAATCGGAGTCCGGCATGACTGCAGATGTATTGCTCTACGTCGGTGAGGCGCTCGGCAAGTATGGATTTCCGAACGGCCACCCGTTTGGCCCGGATCGCCAGGATGCGTTCTGGAAAGAGACCGTCAAGCAGGGCCTCGACAAATCCGCGAAGCTAGCCGCGCCGCGTGCCGCCTCGCGCGATGAAATCGAGCGGTTTCACAGCGCGCACTACGTCGAACGCGTCGACGGGTTGAGCGAGCTGGGCGTAGGCTCGATCGATTACGGCGACACGCCCGCTTATCCGGGCGTCTACGACGCGTCCGCGGCGGTAGTCGGTTCGGCGCTCGAAGGCCTCGAGCGCGTGATGAGCGGCGACGTCTATCGCACGTTCCAGCCGATCGGCGGCCTGCACCATGCGCGGCGCGACAATGGCGCGGGCTTCTGCGTGTTCAACGACTGCGGTGTGGTGATCGATACGCTGCGTGAAAAATACGGCATCCGGAAAGTCGCGTACGTCGACATCGACGTCCATCACGGCGACGGGCTTTTCTATCCATACGAGCACGACGCCGAAGTATTCGTCGCCGACATTCACGAAGACGGCCGGTTTCTTTATCCAGGCACCGGCGACGCCAGCGAGACAGGCAAAGGCGCGGCCGCCGGAACCAAGCTCAACATTCCGATGCAGCCCGGTTCTACCGACAAGCTATTCATGCGCGAATGGGAGCGGGTCGCGGAATTCTTGCGGCGATTCAAGCCCGAATTCATCGTTTTCCAGTGCGGCGCGGACAGTCTCGCCGGCGATCCGCTTGCGCATCTGCAATACACGCCGGCGGCTCATGCGCATGCCGCGCGTAGCTTGTGCGAGCTCGCCAACGAGTTCGCGAGCGGACGTATCATGGGCTTTGGCGGCGGCGGCTATAATCGCAACAACCTGGCGCTCGCGTGGAACGCGGTGCTGAACGAATTTATCCGCGGCTCGGAGCGTTAAACGATTCGTCTGACGCGGGTTCAAGCAAGCGGGAAGATTTTGGAGGCCTCTCGCGACGCTGCTAGAACTCGACTTTGATATTGCGTTCGCGGATCAGCTTCTGCCACATGTCCTGGTCGCGTCGGATCACTTGTGCGAACGCGGCCGGCGTCAGGATGTAGGGATCGGAGCCCAGCTCCGTCAGCTTGGCCTGGACGTCGGGTAGTTCGACTGCGCGCGCGATGCCGGCGGCGAGTTTATCGACGACCGGCTTTGGCGTGCCCGCCGGCGCGAACACGCCGTACCAGGAACTCACCTCAAAACCGGGAAGGCCTGATTCCGCCACGGTCGGCACATCGGGCGCGACGCGAGGACGCTTCGCACCGCTCGTCGCGAGCAAAATCAGCGAGCCCTGCTTGATGTGGCTGAACGAGGCTGATGGCAGCGGATCGAACTCGACCTGCACTTCGTTCGCGAGCAGGGCGATCAACGCCGGCCCGCCGCCCTTGTACGGCACATGCACCATCTCGATGCCCGCCATCGCCTTGAACAATTCGGTGCCGAGATAAACGGTCGTGCCGGAAGATCCGTAATTGAGTTTGCCCGGTTGTGCTTTCGCCAGCGCGATCAATTCGCCCGTGGTCTTTACCTTTAGCGAAGAATGAACGAGCAGGAGATACGGCGCGATGGCAATCGGCGTGATCGGTGAGAAGTCTTTTAAGGGGTCGAAGGTGGCGCCCGGCAGCGTGATCGGATTCAGCACGTGCGTAGTTGAAGTGCCGATCTGCAGCGTGTAGCCGTCGGGCGGCGAGCCTTTCACGTATTCAGAGGCGAGATTGCCGCTCGCACCCGGGCGGTTTTCGACTACGACCTGGCGACCCCAGAAGTCGGTCAGTTTCTGCGCGACCATGCGCGCGAGGATGTCGCTCGCACCGCCGGGTGCGTAGCCGGTCACGATCCTGACCGTCTTGGTGGGATAGTCCTGTCCCGCCGCCGGCAAAATGCCGGCCAGTAGGGCGGTCGCAAGCAAAAACAATCGCGCTTTGATCATGGATCAATTCTTCAAAGGTTTCGGATACATGACCTCATCGCCGTGCTCAAACATCTTCTCGATTTCCTCGTGCGTAAGAAAATCGGGCTTTCTGCCGTTGGCGAGTGCGAGCTGCTCGGCGATGATATTGCGCTTAACTTCGCCGACGAGCACGTTAGTCCGGCCGTAGCATTCCGACACGGTACGCCCGAGCACCGTGAAGCCGTGGCGCTTCATGATGATGCAGTTGGTGTCCTTGATGAAGGTTTTGATTGGCGCCACGTCTTCCTCGACGTTGATGTGCGCCGGCAGGTAGTGCGGCCACGTTTGCATCAGGAACGGAAAAGTCAAGCCGGTAATGCCCAGTTCTTCGTAGCCCGCGGCGAAAAACGCGATCGTCTCGTCGTGGTGAAGGTGAATGACCGCGTTCACCTCTGGGCGCAGCCGCAAGATCTCGCGGTTCATCTGGTGCCCGACCGTGGTCGCGTTATTGCCGTAAAGTATGCGGCCGTCCGGCACGTCGGTGATGAGGAGGTCGTCGATTGACATTTCCTCCAGCGACACGCCCTGGCATTTGACGTAGCAGATACCGTCGGGATACTTCGGATGCGCAACCCGCATGACGAGGTTGCCGGTTGAGCTGTAAACGAGGCCGCGCGCCGAGAGCATCTTCGCATAGCGCAGATATTGTTCGGCAATTTCTTGATCGAACAAGACTGCGGGATCGGGCGTGAGCTCGTTCACGCGATAGCGGCGTTCAGTTTGATCCGGCATGGCAATTTTCTCCTGGCTACCTGCGAATTTGAGTCTGTCTCGCTCGTATTGCCGCCGATGATATCACCGCGGGGCGGCGGTTTCGGAGGCCTCAGGCGCGTTCGATTTCGACGAGGCAGCTCATCGCGTTCGGCCCTTGCGTCAGTTGCGACGTGCCGATATCGAGGGTCAGGACATTCGCGGTGCCCGCGCGGTCGGTGCGGTCCGCAGCCGGGTCCCACCACGCGCCGGTCGCCATGACGGCAACTCCCGGCATCACGCCGTCGTCGAGCGCCAATCCGGCGAAGCACGCACCGCGATCATTGTGGACTTTCACCTTATTGCCGGCCGCCAGGCCGCGCGCCGTGGCGTCCGCTGGATTGAGGGAAACGCGCTCGATGCCGGCTACCTTGTTGCCCTGCGCCAGCGGGCCCATGTCGAGCTGGCTGTGCAGGCGATCGGCGGGTTGGACCGTGATGAGATGCAACGGGTGGCGCGCGGCTGCATGCGCGCCCAGCCATTCCACGGGAGCCAGCCACGCCGGGTGCGCCGGCATATCGACTTCCGACATGGCCGCAATGCGTGCGCTGTGGAGCTCGATGCGGCCCGACGGCGTCTGCAACGGGTGCGCCCCCGGGTCGCGCCGAAAGTCCTCCATCAGCACAAAGTCGCTATTCGGCAACGGCAGTTCGACGTAGCCTTTATTCCAGAACGAGTCGAACTCCGGAAACTCTATCCCCTGGCGGCGGTGGATCTCGGCGCAGCGCCCGTAGATATCGCGTATCCACGCGAATTCGTCACGCCCTTCAGTAAAAGCTGCCTGCTGGCCCAGGCGCTGCGCGAGTTCGCCGAAAATATCGAAGTCGTTGCGGGCAAGATGCTGCGGCCGTATCGCCTGCTGCATCGCCAGGATGTAGCGGTCGCGCGATGACCCGCCGATGTCGTTGCGCTCAAGCCCCGTCGTCGCCGGCAGCACAATGTCGGCGTAACGCGCTGTCGGCGTCCACCAGATTTCGTTGACGACGATCGTTTCGGGCCGTTGCCACGCGGACAGAAAGCGGTTGAGCTGCTGATGATGGTGGAACGGATTGCCGCCGGCCCAATGCACAAGCCGGATGTCCGGGTAAACGTGCGTTGCGCCGTCGAAGCGATACTCCGCGCCAGGGTTGAGCAGCATGTCGGCGATGCGCGCGACCGGGATGGAGAGCGCAAGCGGATTGTCCGGCACCGGCAATTCCGGTCCCGGCGTCGCCGGCCGCGGATTGCCCACGCCGTTCATCGAGCCGTGGCCGAAGCCGAACCCGCCGCCCGGCAAGCCGATCTGGCCCAAGATGGCGGCCAGCGCAATCGCCATCCAGTACCGGCTGCTCGCCGCGATGGGCGCGCTGGATCGAGAACGAGCAAGTCAAATAACTGCGCTTGCCCGCCAGCCGTCGCGCAAGGTCGACTATGCGGCGCTCCTCGATGCCGGTGATAGGCGCCGCCCACGCCGGACTTTTCGCGATGCCGTCGCTGCGCCCGAGTATGTAGGCCTCGAGCACTTCGAAACCGATGCAATAGCCGGCAAGGAAAGATTTATCGTGTTTGCCGGCAATGATTGCTTCATGCGCAAGTGCCAGCATCAACGCCGTGTCGGTGTTCGGCCGGATCGGCAGCCACTCCGCGCGTAAAAAATCAGGACAGTCGCCGCGTGTCGGGCTCACGTTGACGACCGGAATTCCGCGCGCGGCCAGCTGCCGCAGCCAGACTTCCTGGGTGTGCTCGGCCGCACCGCCGGAGCTTACCTGGCCGTTTTTCAGCGCGAGCCCGCCGAACGCGACGAATATCTCGCAATGCTCGAGAATGCTGGGCCATGCGGTCGAGCGTCCCGTCAGCGTGCTATAGGTGCCGATCACGTACGGCAGCAGGAATTGCGCGGTGCCCCAGCTATAGTTGCCGGCCTGATCCACCGCGCCGCCGGTTGAGAAGTAAAAGCGCCTGACCTGTGAACGCGCGTGATGCAAGCGACCGGCCGACGACCAGCCGTATGAGCCCGCAAATATCGCCTGCGAGCCCTGCTGCGCGCGCACCCGGACGATTTCATCGGCCACCAACTTGAGGGCTTCGTCCCAGCCGACTTCGACGAATTCGTCGCAGCCTCGCAGCGTGCGGTCTGAAGCGATACGATCTTTAAGCCACGATTTGCGTATCGCCGGCGCGCGTATGCGCCGGTCGGAGTAGACCGAGCCGGGAATGGAAGCGAGGAGCGGCGACGGGACCGGATCGCGCTCGAACGGTTCGCAGCGTATCAGCACGCCGTCCTCAACGACCGCGGTGAACGCGCCCCAGTGCGCGAGCTGATGAAAGCGTTCAATCACCGGGGACTCGTCATCGAGGTTCGATCGAGATTAGTCATTGCATGTTTTGGCAGCGGCCTCAAAAATACCGTTCGCCTTGCATAAAATCATTTTGCGGTAAGAAGACTAGAATGCAAGTATGCCACCGGTAATCGTCATAGGCGCCGGCATCGTCGGCGTCTGCGCCGCTGCCTGGCTGCAGCGCGCAGGCCGGCAGGTGCTGCTGATCGATCAGGGCGATCCGGGAATGGGCGCCTCGTTCGGCAATGGCGGTATTTTCTCCGCTTCGTCTATTGTGCCGGTGGCAATGCCGGGCGTGATAGGGAAGGTGCCGGGTTGGCTCCTCGATGCCGAGGGACCGCTGACTATCCGCTGGTCCTACCTGCCGCGGCTCGCGCCCTGGCTCGCGCGCTTCGTCGCCGCCTCGACGTCCGAACGCGTCGAAGCGCAGGCGCGCGCCCTGCGCGCCCTGCTCGAAGGCTCGCTCGCCAATTATGCACCGCTGGTCAAGGACGCTGGCGCCGAGGACCTCGTGCGCCATCAAGGCATGCTCTATCTCTACGCCGCCGAAGCGAGCTGGCGCGGCGACGCACGCGCGATGGAATTGCGCCGGCGCAACGGCGTTGCGATCGAGGAAATCACGGGGCCGGCCCTCGCCGAGCGCGAACCGGACCTGGGACCGGGCTTCACGCGTGCGCGGTTGATTCCCGGCAACGGCCACACCACCAATCCGCTGCGCCTGGTGCAAAAGCTCGCGCAAAACGTGATCGCGCGCGGCGGACGAATTGTGCAGGAACGCGTGCTCGGCTTCGAGCACAACGGCGCCGCCGTATCGTCGGTAAAAACAAATTTGACGGCGCATCCTGCCAGCGCGGTGGTGCTCGCCGCCGGCGCCTGGTCGAAATCGCTCGCGACAGAACTCGGCGACCGCGTGCCGCTCGACACGGAGCGCGGCTACCACACTGTCGTGAAGAATCCGGAAAAGACGGTGCGCACGCCCTCGCTGTTCGTCGACGGCAGTTTCGGCCTGATTCCGATGGAGACTGGTCTGCGGCTGGTCGGCACTATTGAGCTCGCCGGGCTTGACGCGCCGCCCAACTGGGCGCGCTCGCGCGTGCTGCTCGAGCAGGGCAAGCGAATTTTGCCGGGCCTGCTCGCCGACAACGACGAAACGCGTGTCAGCCAATGGCTGGGCTTTCGCCCGTCGCTGCCCGATTCGCTGCCCGTAATCGGTCCCTCATCGCGATATGCCAACGCGTTCTACGCGTTCGGTCATGGCCATATCGGCATGTGCGGTGCATCGACTACCGGCAAGCTGATTTCCGCTCTTGTTGCTGGAGAGAAACTGGAGCTGAATATCAAGCCGTATCAGCGCGCAACGCTTCTAGAAAGTCCCGGGGTACTGCCCGCCGTCTATCAGCAGGTTCTGCGCGGTGATGAATCCAGCCTGGACCGAGCACAGGAACGCGATGTAATCCCCCGCCTCTTCCGGCCGGCCGTAGCGTCCTGCCGGGTTTTCTTTGGCCCGCGACGCCCACACTTCGTCGTAATCGCGCCCGGTCAGTCGGGCGATGCTCTTCACGTGCTCGCGCTGCGCGTCGGAATCGAAAATTCCCGGCAGGATGTTGTTAATGGTGACGTTGTGCCGCACGGTCTGGCGCGCGAGACCGGCGATGAAGCCGACCAGGCCGGAGCGTGCGCCGTTGGACAGTCCGCCTTCCGCCTGCGGGCTCTTCACGGTGCGCGCGCTGATGTTGACGATGCGGCCGAATTTGCGCTCGATCATGCCGTCCACCACGTCGCGGATCATGAAGATCGGCCCGAGCATCACCGCGTCGAGCGTCTTCAGCCAATCCTCGCGCTCCCATTGCCGGAAGTCGCCCGGCGCCGGCCCATCCGCATTGTTGATCAGGATATCGGGCAGCGGGCAGGCCGCCAGCGCCGCGGCACGCCCTTCAGCCAGCGTGAGATCGGCAACCACCGCCGTGACGCTCGCGCCGGTTTGTGCCTTGATGTCGGCGGCCGTGCGATCAAGCGTCGCGAGCGTGCGCGCCGCGATGGTCACCACCACGCCTTCACGCGCGAGGCAAAGCGCCGCCGCGCGGCCGATGCCGCGGCTGCCGCCGAACACCAGTGCGTGCCTGCCCTCGATGCCGAGTTTCATGTGTCTGCCCAGTGGTGACGCGCAACGGCGTGGCGGCGAAACTTTAATGCCGTAGACATGATCGATACTTGAATAATATTCTACCAATATCGCATCGTCGCATCGACTCTGGCGCCCTTGACTGGGCTTGAGACGCGGCGTAGATTGCCCTTTCCCATCAGGAGACACCATGGCTAAGATGCGTATTGAAGGTTCATTTGTCGCTCCGCCCACACCATTCAACGAGAATGGCGCGGTCGATCATTCCGCCTATCGCGCGCTCTTGCAGCATCTCGAGGACAACGGCACCGTCGCGGCGCTGATCATGGGCTCCACGGGCGAGCCTTCGCTGCTCGAGCCCGAGGAGAAGAAAAAGATCGTGGTCGAAACGGCCAAGATGAAGACCGGCAAGATGAAATTCTTTTACGGCTGCACCGGCAACACCACGCAGCAGGTTATCGACAATGTAAATTTCGCCAAGGCCAACGGCGCCGACGGCGCGATCATCGCCGCCCCGCCCTATATCTGCGGGCCCGAGGACGACATCGAGCGTCATTACCAGGAAATCGCGGACAGCGTCGATCTGCCGCTTGGCATTTACAACAACCCGCCGCGAGTGAAGACCGACCTGCATTGGGAACACCTCTTGCGCCTCTTGAAGCACCCGAATTACGTGATCCTCAAGGAATCGACCGCGCGCGTCGCGCAGGTGGCGCAGGTGCTGGCGGCGAAGCCCGACGCCACAATCATGTGCTGCGATTCGCCAAACCTGGGACTGGTAGTGCCGACGATGAGCCTGGGCGGGCACGGCACAGCAAACATGACGGGAAACATCGCGCCGCAGGAGATGGCGATGCTCTCCAAGCCGTGGAAAAGCTTCGAGGAAGCCGACAACTTCCGGCAGACCTACTTGAAGCTGCTGCCGCTGATGCATTTCAACTATTCGGCGATCAACCCTGTGGCGCTGAAGTCGCTCATGCGCGCACTCGGCCTGCCGGTCGGCGCGCTGAGAAAGCCCCTGCGCAACATCGAGGGCGAGGCGCTGATGCAGGGCGTGCGCATCGTTAAAGAGCTGGGTCTGGACAAGAAATACGGTTACCAGATCCAGCCGAAACTGGCGTATGCCGCATAAGGGTTTGTTTTTTGTATTACTCGCCGTAACCGCCCTCGCGCACGCTGGGGAATATCCCGCAAAACCGATTCGCCTGATCATTCCCACGCCGCCCGGCGGCTCGGTGGACGGCGTGGCGCGCCTGGTCGGTGCGAAGCTCGCTGAATATCTCGGCCGGCCGGTGGTGTTCGACAATCGTGGCGGCGCCTCGACCACGCTGGGCGCCGACGTCGTCGCGAAGAGCGCGCCCGACGGTTACACGATCTATATAAATGCCTCGATTCACTCGATCAATCCGTACGTCCTCAAGTCGCTGCCGTATGACGCGGTGAAGGATTTCACGCCGATCGCTGAGCTCGCGCGAGGTCCGCTGCTGTTCACCGTCCATCCGGGCGTGCCGGCGAAGAGCGTGAAAGAATTTATCGAGGTGCTGCGCGCCAACCCGGGCCAATATAACCTCGCTACATCTGGCTTCGGGTCCGCCGGGCATTTGGCCATCGCGCTCGTCCGTGCGCGCGCCGGTGTGGACGTGCCGATCATCCAGTACAAGGGAACGGGTCAGGCCATGCCCGATCTTATCGGCGGCCAAGTCAGTGCGATGATCGATCCGGTACTCTCCTCCGGGCCGCAAGTAAGAGGCGGCAGGCTGCGGCCGCTCGCCATTACCAGCGCCCGGCGCAGCCCGCAGTATCCCGATGTTCCGACCGCCGTCGAAGCCGGCATGCCGGAACTCGAGTTCTATTCCTGGTACGGCCTGTGGGGCCCCGCGCGCTTGCCGCGCGAGATTGTCGCGCAACTCGAGGCGGCGGCGATCAAGGGCGTGCAGTCCGCCGAGGTGCGCAGCCGCATGGAATCGTTCGGCTTCGAGCCGACCGGCCATCCCGCTGCGCAGTTCGCGGCGTTCATCGCAACCGAGTCGCAGAAGAACGCTCGCATCGTGCGCGACGCGAAGATTCGCGCCGAATGAAGTTCATCGCCGCTTTGTTTTTTTCATGCGCTGTCTTTGCAGCGCATGCTCAAATTCAAGGTGGCAAGCCAGTCCGCTTGATCAATCCCTACACGCCCGGCGCGAGCTCCGACGTCATGGCGCGCCTGTTATCGGAACGCCTTTCCGCCTTGCTGAAGACCCAGGTCATCGTCGAGAACCGCCCCGGCGCCGGCGGCGCGATCGGCGTAGCCGCCGTTGCGCAGTCGCCCGCTGACGGCCACACATTGCTCTTTTGCAACTCCGGGCCGCTGGTGATCGTGCCACTGCTCGCTAAAACATCGTTCGACCCGCAGAAGGACCTGCTGCCGGTTACCCAGGCCGCGTATAACGTGATGATCATGGTGGTGCATGCGCAAACCGCCGGTTCGCTTAAGGAATTGATAGCGCAGGCGCGCGCGCAGCCGGGCAAGCTTTCCTACGCGTCCATCGGCAACGGTTCACTCCTTCACATTGCCGGCGAGACGCTGAAGAAACTGGCCAACATCGACCTCGTCCACGTGCCCTACAAAGGTACGGTGCCGGCGATAACCGATGTGCTCTCGCGGCAGGTCACCATGGCGTTCTCGGACCTGGTCGCTACCAAGCCGCACATCGATGCCGGCACTTTGCGCGCGCTGGCCATCAGCGGTCAAAAGCGCTGGCCCGCAATGCCCGACGTGCCGTTATTCGGTGAGCAGGGCTATCCAGCGCTCGACCGCTTTACCGGGTGGTGGGGCGTGTTCGCGCCCGCCGGAACGTCGCCCGCCACTATTGATCAAATCGCCGCTGCGTTCAACGAGGCGTTGCGCGATCCTAATATCCGCAAGCGCATCGAGGGTGCGAACGCCGAACCTACCGGCACTACGCCGGCCGAGTTCACCCAGATCGTGCGCACCGATCTCGCGCGCTGGTCCGCGCTGCTCAAAGAACTCGGCAACATCAGCATGGACTGAAGCTGCAGTTTCGCCGCGTTTGCGCCGAGGGTTCATGCGCGGCCCTTCGAATCGTGAGGCAAGTTTGCGTTTAAGCATCCTCGACCAGTCGCCCATCATCAGCGGCCATACGCCCGCGCAGGCGGTGGCGGAAACGATCAAGCTCGCGCAGGCGGCGGAAGAACTCGGTTATTACCGCTACTGGCTCGCGGAGCATCACGCGCTGCAGGCGTTGGCGGATCCGTGTCCTGAAATACTGGTGACGCGCGTCGCCGCCGCGACGTCGACGATACGCGTCGGCACCGGCGGCATCCTGCTGCCGTATTACAGCCCGCTGAAAATCGCCGAGCAGTTCCGCATGCTGGAGGCGCTGTTTCCGCAGCGTATCGATCTTGGGCTCGGCCGCGCGCCCGGCGGCGATCAGACCACCGCGATGGCGATGGGCGAGGGCCGCTATCCGACCGCCGAGAATTTTCCCGAGCACGTGCAGTATCTCGTCGCCTATCTCGACGATGCAATGCCCAAAGGGCATCCGTTCGCCAAAGTCAAAGCGCAGCCGATGGGGCCGACCGCGCCCGAAGTGTGGCTGCTCGGCTCGTCGGATTACAGCGGCGCGCTGGCGGCGGAACTCGGGTTGCGTTTCGCGTTCGCGCATTTCATCAGCGCCGATGGCGGCGACCAGGTGATGCGCGATTACAAGCGCAAGTACCAGCCGTCGCCGCGCGAGGCGGAGGCGCATGCGCTGCTGACGGTCTTCGTCATCTGCGCCGAGACGGACGCCGAAGCCGAGCGCCGCGCCATGAGCGTCGATTTGCGGCGGCTCAACATGGACTACGGGATCAACTCGCCGGTGCCCAGCCAGCAGGAAGCCGAAACGCGCGCCTACACCGATGTCGAGCGGCAGCGCATTGCTTTTCACCGCCGGCGCGTGGTGCTCGGCAAGCCCGACACGGTCAAGGCAAAGCTGCTCGCGCTTGCGGCGCAGTTCGAAGCCGATGAATTGATGGTGATTACGATCACCGGGGACTACCGCACCCGGCTTGAGTCCTACCGCCTGCTGGCCGGCGTATTCGAGCTGTGTCAGCCGGCTTGACCGTCCGCGCGTTGTATTGCTTGTCCGGAGAGGCTGGGGAACAATGGCCCCGCAGTTCCGGGGGGAGCAGGCTTATCAACCACACTCTGGGAGTAACGTCATGAAGAAACTCATCGCAGCAGTTTGTTTCATGTTCGCGCTGTCGCCGCTCGCATACGCGGCGGACAAGGCGACGACGGACGACAAGAAAGCAGCGCCCGCGGCCGAAAAGAAAGAGCCGACCGCGAAGCAGAAAGCACAGCAGGAACGCATGAAGAATTGCAACGACAAGGCGACCGACAAGAAGGGTGACGAGCGCAAGAAATACATGAGCTCGTGCCTGAAAGGCGAAGACCCGGACGCCTCGCCGAAGCAGAAGGCGCAACAGGACAAAATGAAGTCGTGCAACAAGGACGCCGGCGACAAGAAGCTCAAGGGCGACGACCGCAAGAAGTTCATGAGCGAGTGTCTCAAAGGCTGACCGTTAACGCCTGATTCGAAGGGCGCAAGATGCGGGGCGCGCCGGCTGTGCAACAGTCCGGGCGCCCCGCTTGTTTTTTTGCAGTAAGGTTGAGCCGCTGCCTTAAACGCGGGTGAACGCAGACGGTCTAACGGGTATCCGCCGGAACGGCCTATGGACGAAACCATCAATGTGCGACCGCAGGCTTGGCATCTATCGGCGCCTGGCTGCATTTATGCGCGCCGGTGCGGTAATTCTGATCGTGGCTTGCGCCGTCATGCCTGACGCCGAAGGTCAGGACCGGTACGCTGCGCCGCGCAAAGCGATGGTCGACACGATTGTCGCGCTGACGCGCGAAACCGCGGCCGAAACCGGGCGGGCGAGTCTCGACAGTCGCGTGCTCACGGCGATGAACAAGGTGCCGCGTCACCGCTTCGTACCAGCTGACCAGGAACCGAACGCTTATGCGAACCGGCCGCTGCCGATCGGCAACGGCCAGACCATCTCGCAGCCTTTCATTGTTGCGTTGATGACCGATATGCTCGGCCTGAAAGCGACGGACCGCGTGCTGGAAATCGGCACGGGCTGCGGCTATCAGGCTGCCGTGCTCGCCGAGCTTGCGCGCGAGGTCTACACGATCGAGATCGTGGCGCCGCTCGCGCGCGAAGCGGCGGCGCGGTTCGCGGAGCTCGGCTACCGCAACGTCAACGCACGCAGCGGCGACGGCTATCGCGGGTGGCCGGCCCACGCGCCGTTCGACGCGATCATCGTGACGGCCGCCGCGCCCGAAGTGCCACCGGCATTGATCGAGCAATTGAAGCCCGGCGGCAAGCTCGTGATTCCGGTCGGCGCGCAATGGAGCGGCCAGGAACTGCGCATAATCGAGAAAGATCAGCACGGCAAAACGACGACCCGCAACGCGCTGGCCGTGCGTTTCGTGCCGCTCACGCGCGAGAAAGAATAAGCGCAGCCGCTCGCACAGGCTACAATGACGGCCCACGCATCCGGGGCGTTAGCTCAGTTGGTAGAGCAGCGGACTCTTAATCCGTAGGTCGAGTGTTCGAGCCACTCACGCCCCACCAAAAATCAAAAAGTTAGCTGGTAGTTAGTTCGCCTTCCCAACGGACGGCATTTTCATCCCGTCACGCGTGCTGAAGCAGCGGTCGAAGCGCGGCGATATTCTTCACATTTTCGAGCGCAAATATCTTCTCGATGAGCGCCGCGCATTTTTCGCTGCCGAGCACCGGCGCCATCAGGTCCCGGGCTTTCGTGCTGACTTCCTCGCTGGTCATCGGATTTTCCGGGCTGCCGCGAACGGTATCGTTGCGTTCCGTCAGCGTGGTGCCGTCGCTGAACGTGATCTCGACCACGGCCACTCGCTTGGGCAAAAGACGCTCGAGACTCTCATCGGCGATCACTTGGATCTTCGCTTTCTGGCGGACCACGGCGGGATCGTGCATGCGCGGCTCGTCGTGCGCCGCTTTGAACGACAGCGTTTTGTCGATGAGCATGACCGCAATCAAATACTGCATCGACAGGTTGACCATGCCGCTGTCGTCGATCTTGTCGGCCGCGCTGGTGGCGACCCGGATGGTGACCCGCCTGACATCGTCCGCCTCGAAAGGCCGACGCTCGCGTATCAGAGAGACCGCTTCGAGCGGCGACTGGATCGGCCCGCCCGTGCTCCATTTTTTGATGATCGTCTTCTGTACTTCGTATTCTTCCCCAAGCTTATGCACCAATATCCCGGGATCCACGTTGGGTGCGTAAGACTGGAACAAATTTCCCGGTCCCGAGAAGACGTCGTTGACGCCCGTCCACCCCGCCTGCACGAACATGGCCGCCGTTACGCCATTACGTGCGCCCATCCCGCCAAACATGAAAGATTTTTCGACGTGCTCGGTGTCCCGTCGCCACGCGCCGATGCCGGCGCCCGCCTGCTGGGACGCATAGTCGATCAGCGTGCGCATCTGCGGCGTATCCAAAGCCACCGCGCAGCCGCAGGCCGCCGACGCGCCAAATGTTCCAACGATGTTATGCGTCTCGCTCAGCACGCCGCCCTTGGCGACCAGCTTGAACGCCCTCAAGCCGACGTCATAGCCGAGCGCCACCGCGCGGATAAAGCGCGTACCATCGATCCCATTCTTCTCGCCGATCGCCAACGCCGCCGGCACGATGGCGCAGCCGGGATGGGCGCCGCCGGTGCTGTAGTTATCGTCGGTTTCGTCGGCATTCGCGAGTATGCCGTTCGCCATCGCCGCCTCGATCGGCCCGGTCAAAAAATCCGCGCCAACGACCGTCGCAATTTTCTCTCCCCCATAAGCCCTGGCAAAACGAATTGCGTGAAGACCGGGTTTGAGCTCCGCGCCCGACACCATGGCCGCGATGGTGTCCAGAATGTGGTGTTTCGTTTCCTTGATGACGCTGTCCGGCAGCTTGCGCCCGGCCGCCGCGCTCATATAGGTGCTGAGCGTCGCCATGATTGGATGGATCTCTTCGCCAGCCGCGGACTGCGGACGAGTGCCGGGATTGCGCGCTGCATGGTCTTTCTTCATTGCGTATTTCCCTCCCGGGGGCCGGGTGCGTTGCCTTTGGACATTTTATGGCCACCCGGCGGGAGAATGATATGCTTTTGCCATCGCCGCCTGGTGCGGGCCACATTCGAGCAAACCAGCATGAACGTAGATTCTGTGCATCTGATTCGGTCGCTGGCCGTCGTTGTGGTGGTCGCCGCAGCACTCGCGGGCGGCGTCCAGGCGCAGCCCTTTCCCTCGAAGCCGATCGAGATCAACGTCCACACTGCGCCCGGCGGCGGCACCGACGTGTTTGCGCGCGCCGTCAGCGACATCATGGGCCGCGAGAAGATCTTTGCGCAGCCGCTGATTGTATCCAACCGCGGCGGGGGCAGCGGCGCGGTGGCATTCAACTACGTCAAGGCCAAAAGAGGCGATCCGCACGTGATCCTCACGATCGCGTCCGGCTCCTTCCTGGCGGCCGCCAATCGCAAGGAGCTCGATCTCGGGCTCGAGAACTTCACGCCGATTGCGGCCTTTGCGCTGGATCCGCAGGCGGTCGCAGTGGCGGCCGATTCGAAGTTCAAGACGATAAAAGACCTGATCGAAGCCGGGCGTAAGGAGCCGAACGTGCTGACAGCGGGCATCTCATCCGCCACCGGGACAGGCCGGCTGCTGCTGTATCTCGTCGAGCGCGGCACCGGCGCCAAATTCAGGTACGTCTCGTTCAAGAGCGGCTCGGAGGCGGCGGTTGCTGTCGCCGGCGGGCACGTCCACTTCACGCCGGAAAACCTGAGCGAGATGCTGGGGCTCGTGGAGAACCGGAAGCTGACGGTGATCGCGGTCACGAGTGAAAAGCGCCTCGCCGCGGTGCCGGATGCGCCGACCATGAAAGAGGCCGGCTATAACATTTCGGTCGGCACCGGCCGCGGCTTCGTGATGCCCGCCGGGGTGCCAAAGGAAGCCGCGGCCGCCATGGAAGCCGCGATGAAGCGCGTGCATGACAGCCAGGCGTGGAAGGATTTCGCGACGCGGAACAACTACGAGGACATGTGGATGGGCAGCGGCGAATTCGGCAAGCTGCTTGCCAGCCTGAGCGTCGAGATGAACGAGTTTCTGGCCCATATCAGCGCCCCGCAGAAGTAATCAGGTGAAGTCACCCGCCGCAAGGAACCGACAGTGAAGCTATTCGAGCGTATCGGCATCGACCTGAGCCGCAATATCCGGATCGAAGACGGCGTGGAATGGGCGGCGAAGAACAACGTCAAATACCTCGACATTCAGCTCGATAACGAAACCAACGCCATCACCACCTTCGACAGCAAGCGGGTGGCGGCCGTGCGGAGCGTCCGCGAGAAGCACGGCATCCATATCGGCCTGCATACGTCCTCCGCGGTCAACGTGGCCGAATACGCGCCCCATGCCGGTGACGGCGTCGATGAATACCTGAAGGCTTACGTCGACATCTATTCGAAGCTCGGCGCCGAGTGGATAGTGGTGCACGCCGGCTATCATTTCACGAAGGACAAGGAGACCCGGATGAAAGCGGGGCTCGAGCGCCTGAAGCGGATCGCGGGCTACGCCGAAAAGAATAACGTGCGCCTCCTGCTCGAGAATCTCAACAAGGAGCCCGCAGAAGCCGAGGTGCACTACCTCGGGCACACTTTGGAGGAATGGCAGTACCTACTGGGGGTTGCTCGCATCGCCGTCCTTCAAGCTTTCATTCACGGTAAACCATGCCCACCTGGTTCCGGAGGGTGTCACCGGATTCGCCGATGCGCTCGACTTCGCGCACGTTGGCGAGGTGCGCCTGGCCGACTGCTACCGCAATGGCACACGAGGTGCATCTCAAACCCGGCGCGGGCGACCTCGATTTCGGCGACATGTTCCGGCGCGTCGAAGGTAAAGGATTCCAGGGGCATTACACCAACGCCTTCGGGAGCCTGGAGGACCGGCTCGCCGGGCGCGACTATCTGGTTGCGAAGGCCAAGGCAGCCGGCGTGAACGTGGACTGACAATTCCGCCCCACGGACTACCGACCGGAATCTTCTTTCTGAGCGCCACCGAGCACGGGGGCTATTTCTAACGCTCGTCCAGCTACCGTAATTCAGCCGGGCGCCGCCTACATCGAAAAAAGACGAGGGCCGACAGCGCAGCATCCGCCCTTTGCGTACAATTTCCGCGTATGCATTCGGAATGGAAGGCGATGCCGTCTCCCCTGGTTTGGTTGATGTTCTCGACCATCTTGTTTGGCGCAGTTCCCGCTTTTGCGCAGGACGTCAACTCGCCGGCCATTCCCGCGCTCGAGCGTCCTTCGGGCCCGCCGAGCGCGCCGGGCGCGATAATGAGCGGCGTGCCGGCCGCGGCGTCGGCACCGACGGCCGACCCGAATGCACCTCTGGAGGGCAGGGCGAGTACCGCGTTGCCCCCGGTTCAAACTTCTCCCAATCCGCGACAAAAAAGCGATCCGCTGAAGCGCAATCCTGCCGCAGTCCCGCCTGCCGCCAGTCGCTAATTGCAAGCCCGGCGTTTAGCTACAAGACCGCTAGCCGCGGCGCTTGAAATATTGGACCGCTCGTTCGTGCTTCTCCGCCGCCGCGCGCGTTGCGAACGTGCCGAGGTTGCGCCGCTTGCCCGTCTTGGGATTGAGCTTGCGCGAGTACAGCCGGTACTGGCCCGAGCTTAACTGGCGGATCACGCCCGCTACCGAAGTGCTTATGAGCGATCTTTGCTTTTGTCGCGATGCCGCGACTGGCCCTCATCGGGCGCGCGCTTGCGCTCGCCCTTGGCCAACTGGTGCCCGACCTGATGCTTCTCCGGCTCCTCGTTTTGCGGCTTCATCGGATCCGGTTCCTTTTCTTTTTTCTTTTGCGTCGGCGTATCCGGTTCCGGCTGTTTTTTATGCGGTTTCCTGAACTGGTCCATGACAGGCTCCTTTGCCATGTAGTGATGAAAAATAATGACAAACGAGAGGGCGCGCCAATAGCAGCCAATTCCCAATTCCTCTATAGGAATCGTCTGTCGGACAATCGGGAAGGACGGGTGTGGTCTTCGTCCGTCAGATAACCGGAAGCAATTGTGCATAATTTGTGCAAAAGCTGTGCAGATCCCGGCCCTCGGCGGGCGCGGGTAGCGGCCAAGCGACCACCTTGAGTTTCAGGCAAAATGACGGCATCCAACCGTCGCGATCAATCGGTCTTACAGGAGCGCCAAAAATGGAAGTCGCAACCGACAAGTACATGTATTTCACCCAGCCGGGGTGAAGCAGCTGCCTCCGAACGAAAGAGTTTCTTTCGAAAAATGGCATCGACATGGTGGTAATCGACGTCCTTAACGACGCCGGCGGCCGCGAATTACTGCTGAATAAATACGGCCTGCGCAAAGTACCCGTGCTGGCGAAGGGCGACCAGTATGCAATGGGCCAGATGCTTGATCCATTCGCGAAGCTCGCCGGCCTGCCGATGCCCGGTGCGGACCGGCTCTCGCCCGAGCAGATTTACCGCAAATACGAATTGGTGTTTGCCGCGGCGCAGCGTTATGCGCGGCAATTTCCCGCCGACCGCTTTCGCGAGCGCGTGATCCCGCATCGCGAGCGTCTGATCAGGACCTTGTGCTATCACGTGTTCCGGATCGGCGAGTCGTTTCTCGAGACGTGGGAGGGCGCCGAATACTCGGTCAAGATCGCCGACAACGAGCCGCCGGATTCAATGCAGACCGGCGACGATATAGCGCGTTACGGCGCCAGCGTGTGGGCGCGCTTCGAAACCTGGTGGCGCGGTCTCAGCGCTGAAGACCGCAAACTTACGCGCGTGCTAAAAACTTACTACGGCGATACGTCGGCGCATAAGGTTTTCGAGCGGGTGACCTGGCATTCCGCGCAACATTGCCGGCAGTTGATCGCGGTGCTCGAACGCATGGGTATCCAGGCTGAAGGTCCGCTGACCGCTGCAGATCTCGCGGGCCTGCCGCTGCCCGAGCGCCTGTGGGAATGAGGAGGTAGCACGCGCGGGCGCCACGCCGCCCGCCGCTGCGCCGTTGCGTCCGCAGCGCGGTGCTACCCGTGCGCCGTCCGGTCTTCGCTGACGACGGCGGCAATTACTTCGAACGCGACTGCCGCGCCCAGCATGATCAGGGCGACCATGATCAGTTCGATCGTCGGCCCGAAGAAGAAGTAGATGCTGGCAGCAGCGCATCCCACTGCGATCAAATGAAGCAGTGCGTTGCAGATGCGACCGAATAATTTAGACGACATATCGTCTCCTGTTCAGCAAGCCTAATTGAGCTCGCTAAAGCCATAGTGGGCCTTTGCCTGCGAAGTTCTTCTGACCCATGTCAATGTCCGCGCGCTTTTTTTTGGGGCCGTCCTCGCCGCAACGCTCCCACGCGCGGACCCCAGTCTGGCGGCGCACAGGTGCACCAGCGGGGCGCAGCGCGGTTCCGATATACTGGCCGCTGCTTTTTTTTGTAACGGGACTTGCTGGTGATCGTCATGCCGGAACATTCGGCGCAGCCAACCCGCTTGGCATCCTCGTTGACCGGTAGCTGCCGCGCATGAAGAGGTTTGTCGTTTATGCAGTTGCGATCGCCGGCGCGATCGCAGGTTTGTTGCATTGGGCAGCGGTCGGCCGCCCGGTCGAGATCGCCGCCGCTCCCGGGGATCGTCTGCCCTGCGTCTCGTATGCGCCTTATCATCGGCCGGGCCAGTCGCCGCTGGTCAAAGGGACCATCGTCAGCCGCTCGCAAATCGATGCTGACCTCGCGCAAATTGCGCGCTCTTTTCGCTGCGTGCGCACTTATTCGATCGACCAGGGCCTGGCGGAAGTACCAGCGCTCGCGCGCAAGCATGGTTTGCGCGTGTTGTTAGGACTCTGGATTGGTCCGGAAGCGCAGGAGAACGAGCGCGAGATCGTGCAGGGCCTCGCAGTACTCAAGCGCGATGCCGATGTGATCAACGCAGTCATCGTTGGCAACGAAGTGCTGCTGCGTCGCGACCAGCCGGCTTCGGCGCTGGCCGGCTATCTGCGGCGCGTACGCACCGCAACTTCCGTCGCCGTCACCTATGCCGATGTGTGGGAATTCTGGCTGCGCAATCCGGAAATTGCCGTGGAGACGACGTTTGTTACCGTGCACATTCTTCCGTACTGGGAAGACAATCCGATCGCCGCTGACCGCGCGGTCGACCATGTGCTGAACGTTTACGCGCGCGTGCGTGAAAGTTTTCCCGGCAAGCACATCCTGATCGGAGAAACGGGCTGGCCGAGTGCCGGCCGCCAGCGCGAAGGTGCGCTGCCCTCGCTGGTCAACCAGGCAGACTTCATACGCAACTTCGTGCGGGTCGGGCAGCAGCTCGCGCTGGATTACAACTTCGTCGAGGCCTACGACCAGCCGTGGAAGCGCAAGCTGGAAGGCACCGTCGGCGGTTACTGGGGATACTTCGATGCGCAGGGGGTCGAAAAATATCCACGCACGGGTCCGGTTGCGGAGAACGCGCAATGGCAGCGCGGCTGGATTGCAGCGGGTATCGCAGCCGGCGTTTTCGTATTGCTGGCCACGACATCGATAGGCGCAGCCGGGCTTTTGCTGATGATTTTGTCCGGCGCGGCATGCGGTGCGGCACTCTGGCAAGGCGCGCTCGACTTGTCGCAATGGGCGCGCAATTCGCTGGAAGCGATTATCGGCGGCGGCTATGTCGTCGCGGCTGCGCTCAGTTCGTTTTTTCTGGCGCGCGCGCTGGCCGCGTGGGCCGACGGCATCAAACCAGCGGGCGTGCCCGCATCAGTCGGCGGCTTGCTGCGCTGGTTCATGACCAATGAGTCGAATTTCAACGGGCGCGAGCGGGCGCTGGGATTTTTGCGTTTTGTCTTGCTCTTCTGCATGGCCGCAGTCTGTTTGCTGCTGCTGGCCGATCCGCGGTACCGTGATTTCCCGGTGCCCGTGTTCATCGTCCCGGCCTTCGGTTATGCGCTGCTTGCAATCGTTGGCGAGCGCCGTGCCGATCTGACGCCGGGGCCTGAAGAACTCGCCGTGGCGGCTTTAATCGCAATCATCGCAGCCGGCATCGCGTTGCAGGAGGGCTGGCATAACGCGCAGGCGATGCGGTGGTGCGCCGTCTGCCTGATGTTCGCAGCGTCCGTTATCGGTCCTTGGCTGAGCGCGCGCGGGCGATCGAACCTGCCAGCGTAATCCACCCCAGCAGGAAGCCGGCGGCCGCCGTTGCACCGGCATAGAGCACGAGCCCGATCGCGCCGGTGACGAGAGCGAGCACCGTGAGGTCGAATCTGCGCGAAAACACCGCGATCGCCCCGGCCGCGAGCGCAATGTAACCCCACAGCGGCACGATAGTGGTTGCAATCACGTAATTACGCACGATGCAGCGCATTGGCACAGAAGTTGCATTGCACATCGTCGCCACGCTCATCGATTCAATCAAACCATAGCGGGCCCACAGGGAGAATCCCAGTGCGCCGGCAAGGAAAACCATGCTTGTAAAAATTGCTGGACGGGTCTTCATGTGTCGTCTGGCGCCGACATCGAGCGTGTGCGTCGCCGCTGTTTCAGTATGTCGCAGCGCCTGATTTTACCTCTCATGCAGTTTCAAAAACACAGCATGTCGCCAGCCGGCGACGCGTATGACAGAGCAATGTGCCGCGCACTATCACACTCGAAAATGGAGCGTGCAGAGCGGGCTCTCGACCGGCACTTTTTGCGCTGCTGCTTGTCGATATGTTGGGTGTCGTATGTTGACCGGCGCGCGGCCCGAAGGTTGCCGGCGTTTTCACAGAAAGTGATTTGAGATGTCGTTTTCCGCGCGCGGCGTTGCCGCTTTTCTCATTGCGGCAACCATGGCTGCGATCGCGGCAGGCTCCTGGGCCTGGCTGAATCAACCCCTGAACCTGCCTGACGCGCCGCCGCGGATCAGCGGCTTCGCGTATTCGGGATACCAGCGCAATCAGGACCCGACGAAAGGGCAGGCATTTCCCACCGCCGGTGAACTCATGGCGGATCTTGCGCTGATGGCGCAGCAGTCGAACCGGATACGCACGTACAGCTCCATCGACAACGGGGAAGTGCCACGGCTGGCGGCCGACTACGGATTGTTCGTCACCGCTGGCGCCTGGCTCGACACGCGCATTCAGAACAATGAACAAGAAATTGCGGCTTTGATACGCGCCGTGCGTCAAAACAATAATATCGAGCGCGTGATCGTAGGCAACGAAGCGATCCTGCGCGGCGACCTGACCGTTGCCGATCTCGTCAAAAAAATCAAGCTGATCAAGAAAAAAGTCGGCGTGCCGGTGTCGACGGCCGAGCCGTGGCACATATGGCTGCGCCACCCCGAGCTGGCGAAGCAGGTCGCCTTCATCACCGTCCATCTGCTGCCTTACTGGGAGGGCCTGCCGATCGACGACGCCCTCGACTATGTGTTCGACCGGCTCGACGAATTGCAGGCCGCCTATCCCAAAAAGAAAATCGTGATCGGCGAAGTCGGCTGGCCGAGCCAGGGCGACCGCGTCCGCGGCGCGCTCGCGACACCGCTTGCACAGGCACGCTTCATGCGCGAATTTGTGGTGCGTGCGGCGCAGCGCAAGGTCGAGTACTACGTGATGGAAGCATTCGACCAGCCGTGGAAGGTGCATCACGAGGGCAGAACGGGCGCTTATTGGGGCATGTTCTTCGCCGATCGCACGCCGAAATTTTCTTTGTCCGGCCCCGTGACGCCCGACCCCGAATGGCCGCGCAAAGCGCTCGCCTCGGTCCTGCTCGCGGCGCCATTCATGTTCTGGTTCGCCTTCGCGTTTCGCCGGCTGCGCCTGGCGGGACGGCTCTTTTTTTGCGCGCTGATCCAGGCTGCGGCATCGCTCGCCGTCTGGCTCGTCAGCGTGCCCTTTGATTTTTATCTGCAGCCCGTAGACATGGGTGCGCTCGTGCTGATCATTCCCGCCATGATCGCCACGGTGGCCGTGCTGCTCGTCCACGGTTTCGAGTTCGTCGAGACTCTGTGGCGGCGCGAGTGGTCCCGCAAATTCGTGCCGTTTGCAGATGCGCCCAGCCACGCGCCGTTCGTGTCGATTCATCTGCCGTGCTGCAACGAGCCGCCCGCGATGGTGATCCTGACGCTCGAAAGCATGGCGCGGCTCGATTATGAAAATTTCGAAGTGCTGGTTATCGACAACAATACGAAGCAGGAAGCGACGTGGCGTCCGGTCGAAGCGTGGTGCCAACGGGCGGGTTCCCGTTTCCGCTTCTATCATCTGGACAACTGCGAGGGCTTCAAGGCCGGCGCGCTGAATTTCGCGCTTCACCATACGAATCCGCATGCTGAAGTAATCGGCGTAGTGGATGCCGATTACGAAGTTGATCCCGCGTGGCTCAAGACCCTGGCCGGCCACTTCGAGGAGCCAAAAGTGGCCGTGGTGCAGGCGCCGCAGGCGCACCGTGCATTCGAGCACAACGTTTTCCAGCGCATGTGCAACTGGGAGTTCGACGGGTTTTTCCGCATCGGCATGCATCATCGCAACGAGCGCGACGCGATCATTCAGCACGGCACGATGACGCTCGTCCGCAAGACGGCGCTGGCGATGCAGGGCGGATGGGCGCAATGGTGCATCTGCGAGGATGCCGAGCTCGGTCTGCGGCTGATGCACGCGGATTACGAAACCCGCTATGTCGATGCCGTGTGCGGCCGCGGACTCAGCGCCCGCCGACTTCAAAACCTTCAAGGCGCAACGCTACCGCTGGGCGTTTGGCGCCATGCAGATACTGAAACGTCACTGGCGCTGGCTGGTTATGCCCGGCCGCCTGACCGGCGGGCAGCGCTACCATTTCCTGACTGGCTGGTTCTCATGGTTCGCCGACGCGTTGCATCTTGCGTTTGTGTTTGCCTCGCTGGCATGGACCGCGGGGATGCTCGTCGATCCGCAGCGATTCAGCCTGCCGCTGGGCTTGTTCCTCTTTCCGGTGCTGGCATTTTTCGGGGTCAAAGCCCTGTTCGGCCCGGTGCTCTATCGCTCACGCGTAGCCTGCAGCTGGTTCGACGTAATCGGCGCATCTCTCGCGGCGATGGGCCTTTCGCATGCCATCGCGCGCGGAATCTGGCACGGGCTCGCGCGCAAGAACGGCACCTTCAAGCCGACGATGAAAGGTGTCAACGGCAATAAACGGCCGGGCACCCTCGCCGTCGTGCGCGAAGAAACGCTGTTGCTGTGTTCGCTCATGGTCGCCGCCGCGGCCGTCACCTGGCGCATGGGCTACGATCATTACGAGGCTATGCTATGGGTGACTTTGCTCGTGGCGCAGGCGATCCCCTACGTCGCCGCTGTGAGCTGCGCCTTGATATCGCGGGCGAGCTTTGCGCAGACCGCGGACCTGCCGCTGGAACTCGCGCCGGTCACCGGCAACGTGCCGCCGCCTGCGACGGTGCGCACTATTCCCGCGCGGGTTTCCGCCGAGGGCGAGGCGAGCGTCGCGTGATGACGGCCCCGGTCAGCGCGCGGTAAGCGCTACCTAGGGCACGGTGCGCCGCCGTCCATCCACGTCTTGAACGCGGCCACGGTTTCCGCGCGCGACGCCGGCGGCGTGGCGCGATTGGCGCCGGGGGCCCAACCCCAGGCAACCTGCTTGTTGCTGCGGATATGCGCGAGCATCGATGCCAGGTTGCGGCCGCCGGTGGCGCGGCGGTCCTTGATCGTGCGGCACAACTCGCGTGCCGTCACGCCGTTGAAAATCATTTTTGTTTCCGGCGGCGGCAGGCGCCAGCCCGGCGAGCCCGGCGGCGCGTGCTCGCCATAGGACGCCGGCAGATTCGTTTTCTGATGGCACGACGAGCATTCGTTCGCCACGGCGCCGCGCCCCGTCGGGCCGCGCACGACGAACTGCTCGTGCGGCGTTTCCTTGTCGTCCTGGAATGGGGAGTCGCCGGCGATATGGCAGTTCTGGCAGCGCGGATGCTGGAGCACTGAACGCACGACTTCGAATGCGCTGAGCGCGCGGTCCTGCGACACGGCGCCTTGCGCGACCGCGCTGTTCATGCTGTACGCACCGAGCAAGTATGCGGCGCATCGATAAATGGTTTTCATCAATTCCTCCCGCCCGAAGTTTACTATGGCACGGCGGCATCGGCCGGTGCCGTTCATGCGATCGATTCACCAGGCAATGACGAGCGCATCATCACACTCCATCCACCCGCCAGAGTGAAACCGCTCGCCGAGCCGACCAAGTGCACCGATTAGCCGACGAAAGGACAGGCTCCAGACTGGCGCCTGCTGTATATTCACCTCAAAGCAAGGGGACATCCACGACATATCTGGAAAGGAATGTCTATGAAAAGATCCTTCTATGAAATGCTCGAGATTCCGCGCAAAGCCAGCCAGAATCAGATCGACAACGCTTACGCCTTAATGACGGAAAAACTGGGGACCGACACCAATGTGCGCGGCACCGCGGAGGCGTTAAGCCAGCTGAACATGCTCCGCGAGGGCTACAACCTGCTGTCCAATCCGGAGAAGCGTGCGCTGTACGACGCCAAGCTATATGCGACCGAAGCGGGCATCACGCTCATGTTTTTTCCGAAGGACACCAAGGCGGTCAAAAAGCTCGGCATCGACACCGTAATTTTTGCGACGCTCGCCTGCGTGTTCACCTACGTCGTTTACCAGAAGATGACGCGCGAAGCGAATCCGATCCGCGTCGAACAGGCTACAGCGGAGAAGGTGATGACCGACGCGCCGAAAGCCGCGTTACCGGTCGAGCCGGTGAAGGTGGCATTGCCGACCGACCCGCCGGCCGCCCCAAGCGACGTGAAAGCGCTCACCAAATCCGACGCAAAATAGCGGGACCAGGCGGGCGGAAATTAATCCCCCGTCGGGAAAATGCGAGACGCGCGCACGTTTTCCCATTGCCTCAACGCAACCGAAAGCCTCGTTAGGTTGTCGCGGTCTATCGTCCGTATGACCGTGCGATATTCGAACGGCAGGCCTTCGTCTGAGCCGCGACAGCGCAGGTGGCCGTGATCGAGATCGAGGCCGCCGTGGTCAGGCCGCGCACGGACAGGCCCTCCTTGCCTTCCATAAATCTAATGTGACATTTGGCCGCAAAGAACGCGCATTGATGCGAAGATATGCGTGCGACTTCGTGCGTATCCGAAAATGAATCCCGACGAAAAGCCCCGTTCGCTTCTTGAGGCGCCGCCCGCGAATGAAGATGGTCTGCCATTGCACGAGCGCATCTTCTACGCTGGCGTAGTCATCCTCGTGGCCGGCCTGATCGGCGCCGCGCTGATTTACTGGCTCACCGCGGATAGCGCCGTCAAGAAGACGGAAATCGAATTTGCAAACCCGCGCGCCTATGAATACCAGATCGAACGCCTGGGCGGCAAGGCCACCGTTTATGTGGTGCGCTTCAACGAATGGTTCACCGGTTTGTGGCAGGGTCGGCAGCTCGCCTTCACTGTAGCGGTGCTTGCGGTCGTGATCGCGCTGATCTGCTTCTGGCTCTCGAAGCGGATGGCGGAGGCTTTGCCATCGGATCGGCGCCAGGGTAGCGAAGAATGAAAGCAAGCGTCTTGCGTGCATTACTCTGCAGCCTGATCGCGCTGGCATCGTCCGCGGCCGCGGAATATCCCGAGCGGCCGCTCAGGTTGATCCTGTCGTCCGCGCCGGGCGCGAGCTCGGATATCGTCTCGCGCATACTCGCGGCGGAGCTGGTTAAGCAGATGGGCCAGCAGATCATCATCGACAACCGGCCCGGCGCCGTCCAGACGATAGGCACCGCCATGATCGTGCGTGCGAATCCCGATGGCTACACGCTGGGCTACGCGAACGTCGTCACGCTCGCGATCAACAAAGCCTTGCTGGCGAAGCTGCCGTACGATCCGGACCGGGACCTGGCGCTGGTCGGGCAGTTTCTGTCGACCTACAATCTGCTCGCGGTCGCCAATTCGTTGCCCGTCAAATCGGTGAAGGAGTTGATCGATTACGCGCGTCTCAATCCCGGGCGTCTGCTTAATTGCTCGAGCGGCAACGGCACCACGGGGCACTTGGGCGGCGAGCTCTTCAAGATCATGACCGGCACGCAGTTCGTCCATGTCCCCTACAAAGGCAGCGCGCAATGCCTGACGGATCTTGCATCGGGTCAGATCCAGCTGATATTCGACAACCTGACTTCGATCGCACCACACGTGAAGGCGGGCAGGGTGCGCGGCCTGGGCGTCAGCAGCTTGAGGCGCTCGTTGATTTTTCCGGACATTCCGACCATCGCCGAAGCCGGCGTGCCCGGGTACGAAACCAACTCGTGGGGCGGCATGGTGGTGCCGGTGCGCACGTCGCGCGCAATCGTGACGAAGCTCAACGCCGAAATCAACAAAGCGCTGCAGTCGCCGGAACTGCGCGAGCGCTATGCCGCGATCGAAGCCGAACCCACCGGGGGCACGCCGGAACAGTTCGCGGCGTTCGTGAAGACCGAGTCGGTGAAGTGGGCGGATGTCGTCAAGAAATCGGGCGCGAAGGTCGAGTGAGCCAGCGCAGCGTCACGTATGGCGCGCAAGCAGCATGGGCACGATTTCGCGCATCGCTGCCCGCGCTTTTTCGCGCAATACGGCATCGTCATTGTTGGCGACCGGGTGCTCGATCACCGCGAACGGGTAGCCCTTCAGTCCATTCAGGTCGCTGACGGCTTGCGCGGTGCGCGCGAAGCGATCGGTAATGATGGCGACGGCCGGGATGCCGAGCCGTTCTGCCTCTATCGCGTCGTGCAGACTGCACGACGAGCAGCTGCCTCAATCGCCGATCGCGGCGAGGACCGCGTCCGCGCCGCTCATCTCCATCAGCATCGCCTGCGGCACCGGCCGCGACGCGTCGGGCTTGCGGCGGCGGATGCATTCGCGCACGCCGTGCTCGGCCTTGAGCATTTCCTCGATGAAATCGAACAGCCGCGCGGTGCCGATTTTGGCGTTGTCTATCATGCCGACGACCGCGCCATCGAGTGAAGCGAGCGGCGCCGCCATGCGCAGCGCTTCGCCATGCGGGGACTGCCGTGGATCCAGCACTCTGAGCGTCATGGGGGTCTCCTTTAATCCGGGCCAAAGTTCAGGCAGCCACCGGGACGGTGACTGCCAGGGATTTCTTTCCGTACCATGGGGGCAGGATCGCGCCGAAGCCGCCCGCGGGCCCGCCGGCAGCGACGACCAGCAGATCGTCGGGCGAGCGCAACGCGCGGTAAACCTTTGCTTCGTCCTTGCGCCCCGCGACCGCCGCTTTGCCCACTGAGCGCCAGTCGCCGCGTTTCACGTGCGCGACCTCGAACGTGTAGTCGCGGATGTTCTGCTTGGTCCAGCCGGCGGCCGAGAAAATTTCGCGGTGCTGCTTCGGAATCACGAACGCGTAATTGCCCTCCCAGATCGAGTAGGTCAGCATGTTGCTGCGCATCGCGGCCGCGTACGTATCGAGAATTTCTTTGGGGTCGTGCGTCCATTCGTTCATGATCTGATGCGGCGACTCGACCTGCAACGCGGTCACCGCCGAGGCGCCCGCCGGCACGCCGCGCTCGACCGACAGGGGCAGCCACGGCGAATCTTCCTCGTCCTCGGCGACACAGAAAGTGAATTTGCCCGGATGGCCGAGCGTCGAGCGGTCGAGCTGGCCCGGTATGCCGCCGAGCACGTTGAGCAATATGAGGCGCACGCTGCGGCCGATGGTCGCGTTGGCGCGGCTCGCGTTGGCGAGCGCGTTGTGCGTCGTGTTCATGCCGAGCGCGAGGCGGATGGGCCCGTTGACGACGATGAAAGGCGCGCTGCCGCCGGTGCTCGCGGTGCTGCCGTGCAATGCGTATTCGGGCTGGCACATCGCCTTGACGATCGCGACGATGACCGGCAGATACTCGGGCAGGCAACCGGCCATCACCGCGGCGATCGCGATTTTCTCCGCGGTGATGCTGCGGCGGCGCACCGGCTCCACGCCGATCACGTCGGCCGCCTTGAGGCTCGCGGCGGCAAGAAACCGCGCGACGGCATCTTCGGTCGGCGCGACGATCGGCAAGCCGTCGGTCCAGCCGCTGCGCTGATAAAGCTCGTTGGCTTCGACGGCGTCGGCGACTTCGTAGACTTCGCTCGCAAAACCCGGGGTGCCGCTCATGACCGTACCCTTCCCTGCGAATGATGCACAGTGTTCATATGATGCCATCGTTGCGCAGCTGTCGCACTTCCGCGGCCGACAAGTGCGCGAAACGCGCGAGCACCTCTTCGGTATGCGCGCCCGGCAACGGCGCCGGGGTGCCATAGCCCGCCGGGGTCCGGCTGAACTTGATTGGAAACCCCGGACCGCGCGCCCCGGCGGCGACGCCAGTCAATGGATTGGCCAGCGGCACGATCATGTCGCGCTCGAGCAATTGGGACCACTGCATCACCTCCTGCGTCGACCTCACGGGACTGCACGGCACACGCGCGGCCGCGAGTGCATCGACCACGGCGGATTTGGATTTGCCGGTCGTCCACGCCGTCACCACGGCGTCGACCTTGTCGTTGTTCACGATGCGCCAGCCGATATTCATCATGTCGGGATCGTTCTTGATGTCACCGCGTCCCATAGCGTCGAGCAGCGAGCGCCATTCAGCATCGGTCGCGGCGCCGATCGCGACCCAGCCGTCGGTCGTCGCAAACGTGTTGAACGGCGAAAAGCGCATGATGCGGTTGCCCTGCCGCGCTGCGATGTTGAGCCGCTCGTAGCAATCTACGGGCTCGTCGAAGATCAACGCGAACAAGCAATCCGCCATCGACACGTCGACGGCCTGGCCCTCGCCGGTGCGCTCTCGATGCAGGAGTGCGGCAACCACGCCACTGGCCGCGAACGAGCCGGACAGCGCATCTGAAATCGGTGAGGCGATTTTGACCGGCGGTCCGTCCGGATGTCCGGTCATGCTCATGATGCCGACCGCCGCCTGTATCATCAGGTCATAGGCCTTCGCATCTTTCTGCGAGCCGGTCGAACCGTAACCGGTAATCGCGCAATAGATGATGGCCGGATTGATTTTGCGCAATGCCGCGTAATCCACGCCGAGCCGCGCGGCGACGCCTGGACTGAAATTTTCGACGACGACATCGGCTTTGGCAGCCAGCTGCAAAAAAATATCGCGGCCGCGCGGCGCTTTGAGGTCGAGCGTCATCGATTTCTTGCCGCGCTGTCGCTTCAGGTACGCGAGCCCCATGTCCTCGTCCGTCGTGCTCTCGAATGAGATTCCTCGCGGGCCGTCGAACGGCGGCGCGAATGCGGTCGGGTCGCCAGTTTTTGGATCGTCGATCTTGATGACTTCGGCGCCCATGCCCGCCAGCAGCAGCGTCGCCTGCGGTCCGGAAAAGAACCGCGTGAGGTCCAGCACGACGATCCCGTCGAGTATTTTCTTCATGGCAGAGAATGTGTGGATCGAAAGCGGAGTTATCCTGAATGCACGTCGTCGCACGCCGATACACGCGGGGCGGATGAGCGGAGCCTGTTGCAAGTTTATGCCAGAACCACACGCCGGGTAGCCGTAGATTAGTACGGCGATTGCGTGATAATGTTCGGACGTGCCCGGCGCGGCTGGAGGACGCCATTACGCGCCGCAGCGCACATCTGAGAGCTGAATCCAAAATGCTGAAAACCTGCACGCATCTATTGGCCATTTGCGCCGCTATCCTGGTTGTGCCGGGGGCTGCATGGCCGCAGGGTTCGTATCCGAACCGCCCGGTGCGCATCATTGTTGCATTTCCGGCAGGACAGGCAACCGACCTCGCCGCGCGCGCGATCGCACAGAAGCTCTCGGAAAGTCTCGGCCAACAGTTCATTGTCGACAACCGTCCGGGAGCGGCGAGCATCATCGGATCGGAGGCCGCGGCGAAATCGCCGAACAACGGATACAACCTTTTCATGGGTTCGTCGGGTAGTCTCGCGGTCAATCCGGGCATGTATTCCAAGCTGCCATACGATCCGGTCAACGATTTCACGCCGATCTCGCAGGCGCTGTACGTGCCATTTTTCGTCTTCGTCCATCCCAGCCTGCCGGCGAACAACGTCAAAGAGCTGGTCGATTTTCTCAAGGCCAATCCGAACAAGGTCAATTTCGGTTCCGCTGGCACCGGCGCGAGCAATCATCTGTCGGCCGAATTGTTCAAGAGCGTCACGGGCGTTTCGATGGTCCATGTTCCGTACAAAGGATCGCCGCCGGCAGTTACGGATTTGCTCGGCGGTCAGATCGCGCTGATGTTCGAAACCGGACCGCTGGGTTTGCCGCACGCAAAAAGCGGCAAGCTAAAAGTTATCGCAGTCGGCAGCCGGCAGCGCTCGGCGGCGATGCCCGAACTCGTCACGATCGCGGAATCGGGCTATCCGGGTTTTGAAACCGTCGGCTGGGCGGGACTGCTTTCGCCCGCCGGCACGCCGAAAGAGATCATCACCAAGCTGCACAGCGAGGTGGCGCGCGTGATCGCCCAACCGGGCATCAACGACCGCTTCGTCTCGCTCGGCGCCGAACTTGTCAGCAGTTCGCCGGACGACTTTGGCGCTTATATCAAGTCCGAGATCGCCAAGTGGGGCAAAGTCATCAAGGAATCCGGGGCAAAAGCGGATTAAACGCGGACCCCGAAACGTCGTTCAAACGCAACCTGCCTACATCACAGGAGAGCTACCATGAGCAATACGCTGTTTCATTTTTCTTTTGCCGTCAACGATCTCGACCGCGCGCGTAAATTCTACGGCGAGATGCTGCAGTGTCCCGAAGGGCGCAAGGTGAAGGGGCGCATCGACTACAACTTTTTCGGCCATCACATCGTGGCCCATCTGGCGCCGGACGAAGTAATCGGCGACAAAGGCCGCAAGATTGGCGGCGCGCTGGCAACCCCGCTGCGCCACTTCGGCGTGGTGATGACGCTCGAGGATTTTCAGCAGGCCGCGGCCCGGCTGGAGCAGGCTGGCGCGCACTGGATCAACAAGCCGAGCGTGACCCAAAAAGGCACGGTGCGCGAGCAGATGCTGATGACCGTCAGCGACGATTGCGGAAATGCGATAGAATTCAAGGGTCTCAGCAATATTACGGACGTCTACGCGGTGCGCGACAGCGAAACCGCCACAGCCTGAGACCTCAGGTAGATCATGTAACCAACGGAGGGGTTGGCAAGTGAAGAGAAAATTTACGCTGCGCTTCGATCAAACGAAAGCGAGCTGGGTGCTGAGGCACGACGACACCGAAAAAGTCGTCCGCATGTTCAAATCCAAGGAAGAAGGCAGCCGGGCCGGTATTTTAAGAAAGACCCTGGGCAAGAGCGGCGGCATCGTCGTTCTCAGGACCAAGACCGGCGTATTCGACGAAGAAAGAGTGTTCCCGGAATTGCGCGGCTGACCGGCGCGCCCCTCGCGTCGGTGTGATCGAGCGTTATCTGAATCGCGGCCGCAGACCGTGCAGACACGCTCCCGCGTAGCGGCGCTGCTCTTCCTCGCGGGCGCCAGTGGATATGCGGCGGCGCAGCCTGGCGTCTATCCTGACCGGCCTATACGCCTGATCGTGCCGGTACCGGTGGGCGGCAGCACCGACATCGTGGCGAGTATCGTCGCCGTCAAACTTTCACCATTGCTGCAACAGCAGGTGGTGGTCGATAACCGGTCCGGGGCGGGCGCCATCGTCGGCACCGAAATCGCCGCCAGAGCCGCGCCGGATGGTTACACCTTGCTGTTTGCCTATGCCGCGCACACGATCACGCCTTTTCTCGGCAGCAAGCTGGCGTACCGATGCGGCGCTCGATTTTGCCGCCGTAAGCCAGGTGACTACGCAGCCGCTGCTGCTGGTAGTGAACACTGTGCTGCCCGTATCGTCAGTCAGGGAACTGGTAGCCCTCGCCAAAGCGAAGCCGGGCCAGATCAGGTCGGCTGCGCCGGGCATGGGCGGGACGGGACATATCGCGGCCGAGATCTTCAAGCTCGAATCCGGCGCCGACATTCCAACCGTCATGTACAAAGGCGGCGGCCCCGCGCAACTTGCGCTGCTGCAGGGCGAAGTCCATCTCATTTTTGCGACCACCGCGTCAGCCATGCCGTTTATCAAGTCCGGCCGGATCAAGGTCCTGGCGACTTCAAGCGCCCAGCGCCTTGCATATCTTCCCGAGGTGCCCACATTTGCGGAAGCCGGGTTGCCGGGCGTCACCGTCAGCCCGTGGCAGGGCATACTCGCGCCCGCGAAAACGCCGCGTCCGATCATCGACAAACTTCAGCGTGCCGTCGTGAGCGTTCTAAAGCAGCCCGACACGATCGAGCGCATAGTGGCCACCGGCTCCGACCCGGTGGGCAGCACGCCGGAAGAGCTGACCGCGAAGATCAGGAAAGAACTCGATTATTTCGAACGCGTCATCCGGACGCGCCAACATCAGGGTCGAGTAGCCGGGAGCGCGGTGGTCATGCGGCTTAGGGGCAGACGTCTCGTTCGCCAATTTCGCCCGCCGAAGGCCAGCCGATCGGTGCTACCGTCGCCGGGGCACTGCGGCGAAATCGATAAACCCGCGCGCGACGTCGGTGCGGACAAGCTCCACGCGGACGCGGTCGCCGACGTCGAGTCCCTCGGATCCGCGCACGACCCGGCCTTCCGCAGAAGGCCCCGAAATTCGCACCCAGGTTCCCTTGTCCGAAGCGCCAGTGACGATAGCTTCGAATCGCGCGCCGATCCGCGTCGCCAGGAGCAGCGCGGCGGCGGACTTCCTGACCTGACGTTCCACTTTCGCCGCATTGTCTTCCTGTTCGGTGCAATGGCGCGCGAGCGTGACAAGCTCGTCGTTGGCATAGGGCGACGGCAGGCCCGCAAGCGCCGCCTTCAGCAAGCGTTGCGCTACGAGGTCCGGAAAGCGGCGGTTGGGTGCGGTGGAATGCGCGTAATCTCTGACGGCGAGTCCGAAGTGGCCTTCGGCGGGCTGGCCCGGCGCCTGCAGCGCGTATTCGCCTGAGCCCAGCAGCTTGACGACGGCGAGCGAAATGTCGGCAAAGTGCAACGGGTCGACGTTACGGCGTTTATTCAAAAAATTATCGAGCGCAGCGGCGTCCGGCGTCGGCGGCAGGCGCTCGCCCGACTCGGCCGCCAGCGCGGCGATGCGGTCCCATCTTTTCGGGGTACGCAGCACGCGGCGCAGCGATGGCAAGCCCTTCGCGGCAAGATACCTGGCGGTCACGCCATTTACCGCGATCATGAAGTCCTCGATCAGTTGCTTCGCGCGGTTTTTTTCATCCGGCCGCAAATCGGCCAGCGCACCATCGTCGAACACGGCGCGCACTTCCAGCGTTTCCAGTCCCAACGCGCCGTGAGAGTGCCGCACTTTTCGCAGCGCCTGCGCCGCGCGATCCTGCATGCGCAATTGTTCATCCAGTCCGGGCACGGCCGCCAGCCTGGGCGGGGCCGGCGCCGTACCCTCGAGCCATGCGGCAATCCCGTTGTAGGCCAGCTTGGCGCGATTGAGCACTACCGCGCGATAAATATCGGATGCTGCGACGGTGCCGTCGGCCGCAATCACCATTTCGATCACGATCGCGAGCCGCTCCTGGTCCTGGCCCAGCGACGTGAAGTCCGTCGACAGTTTTTCGGGCAGCATCGGAAAAATTTCCGCGGCCGTGTAGACCGACGTCGTGTTGGTCCATGCGTGGCCGTCGATCGCGGAGTCCTTTTTCACCAACGCGTCCACGTCGGCGATCGCGACCAGGATTTTTATCGCGCCGTCCGCCATGGTTTCGGCAACCGAGAGCTGATCGAGGTCACGGGAGTCGTCGTTATCGATCGACGCCCACGGCAACCCGCGCAAATCGCGCATCTCGCCGCCGGACGCCGTGGCAGCGTGCGTAATCCGGTTCGACTCGGCAATAACCGCAGGTGCAAAGTCCGGCAGCAAGCCGCGCTGCAGCATCGCTTCGTGAGCAATGCGTTGAAGTTCGGTCTTGCCGGTGCTGCGTTCGTTTACGGAATGATGAACGGAATCGGCAGGCATGTTTTCAGTTTACGCGACCGGATGGCGGAGCCGTAGCATGTATCGGGGCAAGGGAGGTGCCGCGTCGTCCCACCGACCCCTCCGCGTCGCGGTTATTTCGGTTCGAGCTGGCCGCGAATTTCGCCGCCTTTGTTGGCGGCGCTGTGGACGTTCACATAAAGCTGCCCGGACTTGTAGCTCTGCATCTGGGCATCGGTCAATTTCGCGCCGGGGGGAACCGACCACACGTTCGCGGACGTCTGGGTCAACGGGATAATGACCGGCCCATTCGCGCTCGGCGCGCCTTCGTGGATGTGCGCGGCGGTGCCAGCCAGGCTGAGCGTCGAAACGCTGCCGCTAATGGACCCGTCCGCGCCGACGTTGAAGCTGCCGCTGCCTGATGCGGCCGTCGTCACTGGCGGGACTTCCTGGTTTCCCGCAAGCAGAACCCTGACTTCGGCGCTGAAAGCAAAGCTTGCATATCCCGCGACGAGCACTACGGCTATGCTCTTAAGGAAGTGCCTGGTATATCGTTGTGCGGTGTTCATGGATGCTTCTCCGGTGGGACCTGATTTCCAAATAGACGGGATTGTCATTTGCTGCGAAATCAGTATGCGGGTTTTTCCCGCCGGAACTCTGTACGCAAACCCGCTTAGCGCTTCGAAAATGCTACCCGTGCCCGCCGGACTTCATCTGGGCGGTCGGCTCCATCATGCTGACGCGATTGCCTTCGGTGTCGAAAAACGACACGTAAAGCCCGTAGCCGGGAATCTCCATCGGTTCGCCGAGCACCTTGCCGCCGGCCTCGGTAATCTTGCGCATCGAGTCACGAATATCGTCGACGGCGACGACCACCGACGGATATTGAGCCGGCTTGTCCGCCGATTTCGGGTAAAAGCCGCCATTGATGGCACCGGGCGTTTTAGGGCCGGCTGTTCCGGTCGGTTTCCGTGGTGGTGACGAGCACGTAGTCGCCCATCTCGGGTCCGAGCATCTGCGCTTTCCAGCCGAATGTTTTCGCGTAGAAGGCGACCATGCGCTGCTTGTCCTGCGTTGGCATTTCAAAATGTACTACGGGATTCATGATGATCTCTCCAATCGATTGATGTGTTTGGGGTGCGAGTGCGCCCGTTTGCAATGGACACCCCAGTTAGACCTCTTAATCCCGCTTTTCGCAGTTGCGGCCCCAGGTAACTCCTGTAGGAATACACTGGCAGGCTGTAAGACAATGTTACGGTAGACTAAATTATGGATACCTTGGGGAGCGGGCCGGTGGCCGGCGTCGATTTCAAGCGCGTCTTCGAAGGTGCGCCGGGTCTTTTTCTCATACTGCGGCCGGACGTGGGCTTTACCGTCCTCGGCGCGAGCGACGCTTTTCTCCGCGCGACTTACACACAACGCGGTGCCATTGTCGGGCGCGGCCTGTTCGAGGTCTTCGCCGGCAACCCCGGCGACGCTCACGCGGTGGCCGCGATGAAAAAACTGCGCGCATCGCTCGCACGGGTGATGGCAACGCGGGCCGACCACGCCATGGATATTCAGCGCTACGATCTGCAGCCGCCGAAAGACGCGGCGGGCGACACCGGCGAACGGTACTGGCATCCGGTCAATTCCCCCGTGCTGAACGAACACGGGGAAATTCTTTACATTATCCATAAGGTCGAGGACGTGACCGTCCGCGCACGCGTGGAGAACAACCTGCGCGCCACCGACATACTCCAGAGCATTACCCAGGGATTTTTTGCGCTCGACCGGTCCTGGTGTTTCACCTTCGTCAACCGCGAAGCGGAACGCGTGATGGGACGCAGCTGCGACCAATTAATCGGCAAAGTCATCTGGAATGAATTTCCGGGCTTGCGCGGGCATGAGCTCGAGTCAATCTACCGGGCCGCGATGAACGCCCGCGTGTCCGGTTGCAAGACCGCGTACTACGCGGATCACGCCCGCTGGTACGAGGTCCACACTTACCCCTCGCCGGAAGGTATCGCGGTTTACTTTCGCGATGTGAGCGACGTCAGGAAAGCCGAAGCCGAACAGGCGCAGCTCGTCGCAGCTTCCGAGCGGCAGCGCCGCATTTACGAAGCGGCTTTATCGAATACGCCGGACTTAGTCTATATATTCGGCCTCGATCACCGTTTCATATATGCCAACGAAGCGCTGCTCAAGTTGTGGGGCAAAAGCCGCCAGGAAGCGCTCGGGAAAAACTGCCTGGAGCTGGGCTACGAGCGCTCGCATGCGGAAATGCACGACCGCGAAATCGAAGAGGTGATAGCCACGCGCAAACCGATACGCGGCGAAGTGCCCTTCACCGGCGCGACCGGCCGGCGATTTTACGATTACATATTCGTGCCTGTCGTCGGGCGGGATGGCGATGTCGTCGCCGTCGCCGGCACTGCCCGCGACACCACCGACCGTCAGCACGCGGAGCAGGCAATCCGCATGCAGGCCGAGCGGCTGGCGGAAGCGGACCACGCAAAGGATGAATTTATCGCGACGCTGTCGCACGAATTGCGCAATCCGCTCGCGCCGCTGCGCAATTCGCTGTCGCTGCTGCGCCTGGCAGGCACCGACGACCTCGTAACCGCGCCCGTGCACGAAATGATGGGCCGGCAGATCAATCATCTGGTGCGGCTCGTCGATGATCTGCTCGAGATGTCGCGCATCAGCCGCGACGCGCTCGTCCTGCGCAAGGAACGCGTTGCCGTGGGCGCGATCGTGCACAATGCGATCGAAACCAGCGAACCGCTGATACGCGCCGCCAGGCACGATCTGCACGTGGCGCTGCCCGAGGAGCCGATGTGGGTTGAAGGCGATCCGGTGCGTCTCGCGCAGGTCCTCTCCAACCTGCTGAACAACGCGGCTACGTACACGGAAGATGGGGGACGCGTCGCCATCGAGGCGAAGCACAACGGCGATCACGTCACGGTGAGTGTTAGCGACAACGGCCCTGGCTTTGCGCCCGAGGCTCTCCCGCGCATGTTCGAAATGTTCAGCCGCGGCGCTCGTTCGGGCGCGCGCGGACACGGCGGCCTTGGCGTGGGGCTGGCGCTCGCGCGGCGGCTGGCCGAAATGCATGGGGGCACGCTCAACGCGCGAAGCAACGGGCCCGAAACGGGCAGCGTGTTCACGTTGCGCCTCCCGCTGGCGGCGAATCAGGCGGCGGATGCGCCGATCGCAGAACCGCCCCTCACCAGACTCGCGCAGACGCGCATTCTGGTCGTCGACGACAATAGCGATGCCGCGGAGAGCCTGGGCATGGTGTTAAGGTTGCTTGGCGCGGACGTGCGCGTCGCGCATGACGGTCATCAGGCAATCGAAGCGTTCGGCGCGTACGGTCCGGCGGTGGTTCTGCTGGACATCGGCATGCCCGGCATGGACGGCTATGAAGTGGCGCGCACGCTGCGCCGCCGATTTCCGGACCACCGCGCGGCGCTGGTCGCATTGACCGGCTGGGGACAGGCGAAGGATCGCCGGCTGTCACAGGAAGCGGGATTCGATCACCACCTCGTCAAGCCCGCGGACATCAACGCGTTACAGGCGCTGCTCGCATCGCTCGCGGGCGACGGCGCGGCGGGAACTGGTTCGGGCCTCTCAGGGACTTAGCGCTGCGCGCACGCGTACTTCATTAAAGCCTCGTTGACCGAGCCCGGCTCCACGCGTTGCCACGGGTCGGGGGTAGTGCTGGTGAAGACGGTCTGGCCGCTGCCCATCATTCCCAAGTGCAGGAACATGACGAGCGGCCGCGTGCGCGCTTTTTTGCAGTCGTACTCGCTTTCCGATTTCTGCGATAGGTAACGTACCCCTTCGACTTCGCGGATTTTCCGGTAGTCGAGCAGATCCCACATCTTCACGGTGTCGCCCGATTTGCTGATGGTGGCGGGGTCCGCAAAGGTAATAAACCGATCCGTGTCGCTGACTTCGACCCATCCCGCCAGAGCGCTCGAACTGACGAGCGCCAGCACCGCCACACAAGCTCTTCGCATGGAAAGCCTCTCGGTCGACTGCTGCGTTTTCTTCCCTTTTATCGGCGCCCGCCCGGCGCGCCTTGATGCCGCCATCTGAATAATGCCAAAGTTTCGGCGGACGTGCAGTGAAATACTTAACGCGGCAGCCAACCACTGTGATGATCGGGTAACATGGCAGCGCCCGGACAGCTTTGTACTCCGCGGCAAATATATAAGCGTTTCAACGGTGCAATCGTCCTCCCGCACGTCGACGCCGATCCGTATTCATCCGCTCGCACAGGACCAGACCGCCATGGCCTCTCTAAGCCGCCAACTTGCCCGCTGGGTCACCGGCCTCACCTACGCCCAACTGCCGCCGGCAGTCGTCGATCGCGCCAAGGGCGTGACGCTGCAGTCGTTATCATCGATCCTGATCGGCGCGGGAACCCAGCCGGGTCGCGACGCGGTCAAGCTGATGGCCGACGAGGAAGCCGGGGTCAGGCGGGGCGCGACCATTCTCGTCACCGGCGAGAAAGTCACCAAGGGCGGCGCCGCTTTCGCCAACTCCGAAATGGCATTTGCGGGCGGCAAGTGGGACACGTTCCGCATGCTCATGCATCCGGGCACGAGCGTGCCGCCGGCGGCGCTCGCGGCGGCCGAAGAGACCGGCGCAAACGGCAAGGATTTCATCACCGCGCTGGCCGCCGGATACGAAGTGATGGAACGGCTCGCGGCGGACTTCATCCCGACGCTCGCGGCGCGGGGTTTCCACGCGAGTCCGATATTCGGCATTTTCGGTGGCGCCGTTGCGGCGGCCAAAATTTACGGCCTCGACGAAGACCAGATGAACAGCACGATTGCGCTCTGCGCGAGTCTCGCGAGCGGCAATCTCGAAGGCGCGCGCAGCGGCGGCCGCGCGTTGCGTGAAGGCGCGGCGGTGCGCAATGCAATGCTGGCAGTCGCACTCGCGCGCAACGGCCATGTGGGCGGGGAGACCGTGCTCGAAGGCGAGGCGGGCTTCTACCATGCGTACGTGGGCAACAATCACGGCAGGCTGCTGTATAGCTTTACCGGCGACACCCATGCGAGCCTCGCCAAAATTACCGAGAAGCTGGGGCAGGAGTGGATTTTTCTCGAAACGCTGTACCGCATTTATTCGATTTCGGGCTACAACATCGCGCATATCGACGTGACTGCCCAGCTCTGTGCCGAGCACGATATCAAGCCGGGCGAGATCGACCGCATCGAGGCCGTGGTGAACTGGCTGGAGACGCAGTATCCGAGCCCGGCGTTCGCGGTGCGCCGCGAAGACACCAACAAAAAAGCCGGCAGCACGGCCTATCATCTAGCTTACGCCGCGATCAAGCGCGGGTTTCCGCTGCTGCGCGACTGGGCGCCGCAAACGGCGAGCAAGGACGATCCGCCGGAAGTGCTGGAGCTCACACAGCGCGTGACCATCATTCCGTCGCCGACCATGACGCTCTTCGGTCCGCGCATCACGATATTCACGAAGGACGGGAAAAGCTACACGCGGCAAGGCACCGGGCGCGAATTCATCTGGGATTTCGAAGAGGAAGCGCGGCGCATTCGCGGCATCGTGCCCGGGCTGCCGATTCCTGCGGCGCAGTACGAAAAGATTATCGAGATCTGCCGCAAGCTCGACGAGCAGCCGCGCGCCGACGCGCTGGTCAAGCTGATGCTGAAGGCCTGATGCGGCAAACACAGCGTGACTGAAAGTCGATATGAGCGATAAAATAAAGCTCCGCATCTGCCTCATCGTATTCACGCTCGGCCTCGTTAATTTCGCGCTGTATTTCATCGGCGCGATTTACCTGGGTGGAGACGCGATCAACGGGAAAATCGTCGATGGGCATAATTTTCTGATGAGTCACGGCCGCTACACGGAAGTCAGCGCCGGCATTTTCAATTATAGTAAGTGGCACGTGTATAGCACTTGGGTCACGCATCCGCTGGCGTTCGCCGCCGGCTTTTGGTATTGGCGCATCAAGCGTGCAGGGCGCACCGCATTCCAGGGGGCAAACCGATGAACACGATGGCGGCAACCGAGACGTTGAAAATCACCAGGCTCAAGGAGCAAATCGGCGCAGAAGTGACCGGCGTCGACCTGCGCAAGCCGATTGATGAGGCGACACGCCAGCGCATCTACGACGCCGCGGTCGATAACGTCGTGCTCGTCATCCGTGGTCAGCAGTTTTCGGCGGCGCAATATCAGGCGGCCGCCGAGCTGTTCGGCGAGCTTATGGAAGACCAGAACCGGCGCTACCTCGTGGATGGCCTGCCGCTCGTCAGCGTGCTGTCCAACCGGCACAAGGACAGTCAGGGCAATGTCGCGAAAGTGGCGAAGAACTCGACCTGGCATACCGATCATACCAACCAGGAGCGGCCGCCGAAATTCACGATGCTCTACCCGGTGGCGCTGCCGGACAAAGGCGGGGGCACTTCGATTTTCAACGCGCGCGCCGCGTACGAGGCGTTGCCGGAAGAGTGGAAGCAGCGCATCACCGGCATGCAGACGGCTTGCAGCCTCCTGAGCCCCGCGCGTTTCAAGATTGCCAATCCCGACATCGTGCGTGACCAGCAAACGGCGAAGGTTCCGCCGACGATCCAGCCGCTGGTGCGCACCCATCCGGAACGTGGCACCAAAGCGATCTGGTTCCACAAAGGCAAGACCGAGAACGTGCTGGGCATGGACCCGGAGCAAACGCAGGCTTTCCTCGACGAGCTGCTGGCAGTCGCGATGCGCCCGGAGTTTGTCTACGTGCACGAATACAAGCTGGGCGACATGCTGATCGTCGACAACCGCTCGGCGATGCACAAAGCCGGCTTCGACTACGACCACAGTCAGCACCGCATGCTCTACCGCATCCTTGTCCGCGGCGACCGGCCGTTCTAGGTCACGCGCGCGTTAGTTCAGCTGCGTTCAGCTGCGGCTTTCCAGGTCTTCGACTGCGCCGGCAATCTTCTTGCGCAGTTCGATCATGCGCGCGCCCAGTGAGTCAAGGTCGCGGCCGCCGTCCTGGTCGGCGGCGGCAATGAGGTGCCTTTCCTTGCAGATATAAAAGTCCGCGAGTTCCATCAGCCGGACCGTGGTCGAATCGAGTTCGGATTCGGCCAGGGCCCGCGCGTTGCGCAGCGTCTCGACGCATTCCTGCACATCCTCCTGCGCTTCGAGCAGCTCCCGCACGAGCTCGTGGCCGCCCATTGCCGGATAGAAAATCTCACGCGTCACCGCAAAGTGCAATTCGAATTGCATGCAGATATCCTGCGCGACGGCTGCGCGCTGCGCGGCCACATCATTCATGAGCTCGCGATACTTCGCGAAGGCCTTGCGCATCGCCTGGTGATCGCGCTTGAGTATCGCGGTGGCGCTATCGGTGTTCCCGATGTTTTCCCCGTCGAGAGCGGCTTGCAGATCCATAGTTAGTGACTCGCTGTTGATTTCGGTTTGAATGTGCTTGCGGCGCACCTCGCCTGGCTACGTTTTGACCGGTGTCCGAGAGGGCCAGTTCAATAGCGCGGCTTCTCATCCGTCGGTTTGTCTTCCTACAGCCGCTTCATCCTTCGCCTGACAGCCAGCGCTGGTTGTTGGGCATACGCTCCCAAGTTAAGCGGATGGTCGCCGCATCCGCGCCGGCCAAGGAGCGCAGACAATGGGCAAACCACTTCAGCACTGGAAAGTCCTGCCGCACGGGCGGCTCGCCCAAATCGACGAGAACATCATGACCGTCGTCGGCAAAATCCACATGCCACTGATGGACCTGCCGCGGCGCATGACTGTGGTGAGGCTCACAGGCTCGCGGCTCGCGGTGTTCAGTGCGATCGCGTTGGACGACGACGAGATGGCCGGGCTCGAAGCGTTCGGCCGGCCCGCTTTCCTGATAGTCCCAAGCGACAAGCATCGCCTCGACGCGAAAATCTGGAAGGACCGCTATCCCGCGATGCAGGTGGTCGCGCCGGCCGGCGCGCGCGAGAAAGTCGAAGAGGTGGTCAAGGTCGACACGGCAGCGCCGCAATTTGACGACCCGAATGTGCACTTCGTCGTGGTCCCCGGCACCCGTGGGCGCGAAGCGGCGCTGGTGGTGCGCACCGCGAACGGCACGACATTGGTGTTGAATGATGTCGTCGGCAACATCCGCGACGAATCCGGTGTCGGCGGCTGGCTGCTGCGCCTCGTCGGTTTCGCCGGCAAAGCCGCGCAAATTCCCAAAGTGGTGAAGCTTGCGATTATCGATGATGCCAAGGCCTTGCGTGCGCAATTGCTGCAATGGTCGGAGATCGAATCCCTGAAGCGCATCCTGGTTTCGCACGGTTCGCCGATCAAGGACAACCCCCGGCAGACGCTGCGCGATCTCGCGGGTTCGCTCGGCTGAAGCGTGCGACGCGACTGGCGCGTCCGTTCCAATCGAATCGAAGCGTAAGACCCGTCTTACTGCTGCGTTAGATGACGTGGTTGCGTGTCCGACGGCGGAAATGCGGCTGACGTATTTCTTACCGTTTAATCGGATTGCTCCGATTTGCGCGAGCGCTGCCACCCGTTAAATTAACAATACGTTGACTGCCCGCTCGCGGGCCGGTCGGCGGCAATATCTTCGGCGGAATTCACCCCGCTTCCCGATATTTTTTAACGGAGCTTTATCACATGAAGATCACCATTATTTCGAGCGTTGTCGCACTGGCATTCGGCACTACCCTCAGCGTGGCGCAAGCCGCAACGGAGTCGAGGGAGACGACGATAGAAAAGTCGACGACCGTGGAAGCGCCCGTGGTTGCCAACCCGCGGGTTGAAGAGACGACCACGACCAAATCCAAGAAAGGAATCTTTGGGCGCAAGAAATCTGAGACCACGAGCTCGACTGTCACTTACGGCCAGGAGCCCAAGTCAAGCACGAGCCGGGAATATAAGTCCCGCACGACTGTGGAATCGGAACGCAGCTACTAGACGCCGGGCCGCGCCGCAGTCATGGCACCCGGCCACTTAGGCTGGAGACGGGAAGGCACGCTCAGCGCGACTGCGCTGGGCGTCGCCTTCTTTTTTATTTGCAGTGTCGCGAACGCCGCCCAGCTCGAAGGCGTGCGGCTGCCCGAGCAGGTGCGCATGCCCAATGGTCCCGAGCTCGTGTTGAACGGCGCCGGCGTGCGCGAGCAGGCCATCTTCAAGGTCTACGTGTCGGCTTTGTATCTGCCCTCGAGGAACGAAGACGGCGAAGCCATCATCATGCGGGACCAGCCGCAGGCGGCTGGCGCTCCATTTCCTGCGCAGCGTAACGGCAAAACAGTTCACGACCTCGACCAACGATGCGTTGCGCGACACGCTGACGAGCGAAGAGCGCAGACCGCTCGCCGCGCGGATCGCGCAGCTGAACGATTTTTTGGAAACGCTGCCGGACGTGCGCGAGGGCACTGAGATACTGATCGATTACCTGCCGAAGTTCGGTACCACGCTACGGATCGACGGGAAGGAGCAATACCGGATTCCCGGCGCGGATTTCAACCAGGCGCTGATGCGCGTGTGGCTCGGCGATCGGCCCAAGGATCCGAAACTGAAGAGGGCGATGCTCGGCCTGTAACAGAGCCGGTCAGTCGGCTTTGATGCCGGCCGCGCGTATCACTTTCTCCCACCGTTCGTAATCCGCCCGGTGGTAAGCGCCGAGATCGGATGGGCTGCCGCCCGCGGGCTCGGCGCCTTCCGCGGCAAGGCGTTTACGCGTGTCGGCGGTAGCGAGGATCAGGTTCATTTCGCGATTGAGCCGGGCGACGATTTCGGCCGGCGTTCCCGCGGGTGCGTAAAATCCCCACCACTGCGTCGATTCGAAACCGGGCAACGCCGCCTCGGCTATCGTAGGAAGCGCCGGCGCCGCGGCAATGCGCTTCGCGCTGGTGACGGCCAGGCCCCGCAACTTGCCCGCCTGCATCTGGGTCGAAACGCTCGGGTAGGCGGAGAAGATCACCGGCACTTCTCCCGCCGCGGCGGCAATCACGGCGGGCGCCGCGCTCTTGTAGGGCACGTGCAGCATGTCGATTTTGGCCTGCTGCATGAAAAGTGCCGCGGTCAGATGGCTCAGGGTGCCGGCGCCGTTCGAGGCGAACGCGAGCGTGCCCGGTCTCGCTTTCGCGACGGCGATAAGTTCTTTCACCGTGCGCGCAGGCAGCGACGGATGCACCGCGAGCACGTTGGGCGCGTAGCCGACCAATATTACCGGCGCGAAATTGCGCAGGATGTCGTAAGTTGTTTTCGCGCCCAGCGTGGGATTGATGGCGAGCACGCTCGAAGACGCGAACATCAGCGTGTAGCCGTCCGCTGCGGCGCGTGCGACGTTTTCCGCGCCGATCGAGCCCGCCGCGCCGCCGCGGTTGTCGACGATGAACTGCGCGTTCAGACTCTCGCCGAGCTTTTGCATCAGCTGCCGCGCGACCACGTCGAGCGCGCCGCCGGCCGTCGCCGGCACCACGACGCGCACGGGTTTTTCCGGGTACGCCTGCGCCGCTGCGGCCGCTTGCGCCGTGAGTGCAATCGCCGCGAGCAGGGCGGCCCGGGATTGCATGTGACTCTAGATCGCGAGCCGGTAAACGCGCGCGGCAGTGCCGCTATACAGCGCCGCCTTCTCCGCCGCCGAGCAGCTTTTGGTGATGCGCTTGAATGCATTCCACAGCACGCTGTAGCCGCACGTCTGCTTGTCGGGCGGAAAATTGCTTTCCATCATGCAGCGCTCCGCGCCGAAAGCGTCGATGCAGGCCTCGACGTAGGGACGCCAGGCGGCCGCGAGATCCTCCGACGAAGGCGGCTGGTCGCGCAAATGAAAGTCCCAATTGCAATACAGCATGCCGAGCCCTCCGATTTTGACCGAGAGATTGGGGAACTGCGCGAGATTGCGGATGTGCGCGTGCCAAACCTTGAAGACTTCTTCGCGTTTGCCCTCGTAGGGCGGGATGCCGAGCAGGCCGCCGCAGTGGTTCATCACGACGTTGGACTCGGGAAATGCGCGCAGGAGGTCGGCGAGATCGTCGAGCTGCGGATGAAAGAGCCACGCTTCGAACGAGAGATGATCCCGCTGCAGGCGCGCAAATCCCTTGCGGAACGTCGGATCGCGCATCAGGTGCCGCGGCACCTGATGGCGGCCGAACTTCGCCGCGTTGCCCTCGTCCCAGATGGTGCCGTAGCGGATGCCCTTGAAGCGGCCGTTGCCGGCGGCGCCCAGCGCTTCGAGCACCGGCGTGACCTTGTCGCCGAGCATCAAGTCCGCATGGCCGACGATGCCCGCGCACAGGCGCGCCCTGCCGTAGTTGTCGCTCGCGCCCATCGCGGCGATGCCGTTGACGAACTCGACTTCGCCGACCGGCTTCAACTCGATCGGACCGTCGGCTCGGTACATAACGCCCGCTTCGACGAAAACCGTGGCGACGACGTTGTGGCCGCTGCCGACATCCGCCGCGAGCTCGTGCGTGAGATAGCGGCCGCGCTGATCGTCCCAGACGTGATGATGCGGGTCGATGATCGCGAGTGCCGGCTCGAGCGCCGGCTCGTGCCGCTGCCGCGTCCATTCTTCGGCCTCGGCCAGCGTGCGATACGCGTGGCCGCGAAATTCATAAGGTTTCTTCAACGACGTCTCCTCGTTCGATAGTTTGCTGCATGCCCCGCCGGCGGCGTCAGCGCGCGGGCAGTTTTCCCTGCGGCAATGCCAGCAGCGTATCGTAGATTGCGCGGTCGATCTCGATGCCGTCGCGCTGATGACGCGCGCGCTCGCGAAACGCGCGCTCGCCTGGCAGCCGGATTTCATCGACGCCGGGCTGGCGCGGCGTGGCCTTGACGCGTGCGAGCATCCCGCTCATGTCGCGTTTGAAATCGTCGAGCGGCACCATCAGATCCGGCTTGATCGTCATGATCAGATAGCCGTATGTCTTGTCGTCACCCAATCCCGAGCCCGCGAGCACGCCCAAGGCCTGCATCGCCAATCCGAGCGCGAACCCCTTGTAGCCGCCGAACGGCAGGATCGCATGCACGCGCGCCGGGTCGCGCGTCGGCTTGCCGTCGACGTCGATGGCGACGTTTTCCGGCAGGACGGCGTTGCGGCGCTCCTGGAATATAAGGTCGGTGCCCATGAACGCCGCGGCACCGAGATCGATTACGAAAGGCTCGTCCGCCGTGGGAAAACCGAACGCGATCGGATTGGTGCCGGTCGCGGGCCCGCTCGACCCGGGGGCGGCAACGTGGATGCGGCTGCTCACGCTGTGGAGGCCGATCAGTCCGGCGCGCGCCGCCATTTCGACGTAGTGGGCGCTGCGCCCGCTGACCCATGAATTGTTGACGCCGACAACCGCCATGCCATGCTCACGCGCCTTGGCGATCGCGACCTCTGTCGCGCGGTACATCGTCACCATGCCGTTGTTGTTGCCGCCGTCGAACAGCGCCGAGATGGACGTTTCGCGAATGGCGCGCATCGGACGCCGCGGTTCTTTGAGCTGACGATGCTCGGCGACGTTGAGTATTTTGGGCAGGCCCGAGTATTCGTAGCCGCATAGCGCCGCGTCGACGACGTGATCGGCGATGATGCGCGCCTCCTCCGCGTCGTAGCCGATTTTTTGCAGCGACTGCACGGCGAGCGCCAGCGCTTCGTCCGCGCTCAAGTGGACTCGCGTGTCGGAAAGGAATTTCACGGATGCTCCAGATGGAAAAACAGAAGAAAGCTTATTTCACAGCCATGCCGGTCTGCCGGGCGAGTATAGCGAACTCCTCGACCTGCTTGCGGAGGAAGCCGGCGAACTCTTCGGGCGATGGGCTGGCGGTGAGCTCGATCCCGAAATCCAGCAAACGCTGGTGAGTTTCGCTGTTCGCCGCTGCTTTGGCGACGCCGTCACGCAACCGCTCGACCACCTCGCGCGGCGTCCCGGCCGGCGCCATCAGGCCGTTGAACGTGGTGTCCTTGAAGTCGGGCAGGCCGGCTTCCACCATGGTCGGCACGTCGGGCAGCGCGGGCGAACGTTTGGTGCTCGAGACGGCGAGCGCGCGCAGCTTGCCTGACCGGATGAACGGCAGCGACGTAGTAACCTGATCGAATCGCAGCATCACGTGTCCGCCGACGAGATCTATCACCGCCGGCGCCGCCCCCTTGTATTGAATGTTGAGCATGCGCACCCCGGCTTGCCGGCTGAAGATTTCAGTCGCGACGTGCCCGGTCGAGCCGACGCCGGACGACGCGCTGGTCAATTCGCCGGGGCGTTGCTTGGCGAGCGCAATAAATTCTTTGACCGTTTTGACCGGCAACGCGGGATTGATCACGAGCACGAGCGGCACTTCGCCCGTCATCGAAATTGCCGCGAAATCCCTGACGGGATCGTAACCGGGCTCCGCCATCATGGCGGGCACGCGCACGAAGGTGTTCGAGATCGCAAGCAGCGTGTATCCATCCGGTGGCGCGCTCTTCACATAACGCGTGCCGACGATCGCGCTCGAGGCAGGCCGGCTCTCGATCACGAACGGCTGGCCTAATATGCGTGTCAATTGATCGGCCACGGTGCGCGCGATCGTTTCCTGATTGCCGCCGGGCGCGACCGGATTCACGATGCGCACGACTTTGGACGGATAGCCGGTGCCCTGGCTCCAGCCGTCGGCCGCCGTTAACAAGAGACTGGCCGCAATGAGGGCGATGGTTCGGTACATGATGGACTCAACGATCCGTGAAGATGGCCTTCGGTATCATCCCGTGTATCCCCTTGGTGCCGTCGACGACCTGGGTCACATGATAATCGACGGCAACGCTCGCGATCATGTACGCTTCGCGGCGCGTGAGATGCGGAAAGCGCTCGGTGATGAAGTCAAGCGTTTCGCGCACGGCGATTTTCATCGCTTCCTCGAGATTGGGATGCAATCCCATCACCATCCAGTGGGTTGGCGTTTCGGCGCGCGGCCACGTGAGTTTTTTCATGTCCTTGCGCACGATCAGCTGGAAACGGCCGCGCAGGCCGGTCTCGATCGCCGTCAAGTCGACTTCGCCGTGGCCCTGCGCCGCATGCGCATCGCCCGCGGAAAACATGGCGCCTGCCATGTGCACAGGCAGATACAAAATCGCGCCGGCCGCGAGATCCTTGTTGTCCATATTGCCGGCGTGCACCCCGGGCGGCGCGCTGCTGATACGACCCATCGAAGGATGCGGCGCCACGCCCATGATGCCGAAGAACGGCCGCGTGAGCGGAATGACGACGCCGCGCGCGACTTCGGCGGTTTTCGCCGCGCGATTGATTGGAATTACGCGCTGCCAGAACGCCGGAAATTCATCCGGCAGAGCGCCTTGATACGGGCGCTGCGTGTTGTAGCCGTAGTCGACGGCGAGGTCTACCGCCAGCACGCGCACTTCCAGCACGTCGCCGGGCATCGCGCCGTTTACCGCTATGGGCCCGGTGAGTATGTGTCCGCCGGGGCCGCGATCTTTTACTTCCCTCGCGATCGCGCGCACGTACTCGGGCACCGCGCTGGGCGGCACGACACCGGATTTATCGACTGCATCGGGCGCGATTGCGCCGGCACTTTCAAGCACGACGATGTCGCCTGATTCGACGGTCAGCACCGGCTTGAGCGCCGCGTTGAAATTGCCGACGTGGACAGTTTCCGGGCTCGGCATCAGCTCGTGCACGCGCTGGCTCAATGCCTCGGTGCTGAGCAGCAGCGCAGACGCAAAGAAAAATGCGAGCGTGGCGTAACGGTCAGGCAGGCGATGCGACATGGACGTTCCTTTTTTGTGAAGTGCCGTGCGTAGCACGGGCCGCTTAACCGCCGCGCGCGCCCTGCGTGTTGACATAGAGCGAGTACACCGAAGTGCTGGCCGCCATGAAGAGGCGATTGCGATGCAGGCCGCCGAAGCACAGATTGGCGCAGCGCTCGGGCAGATCGATGCGCCCGATCAGCTTGCCGTCCGGATTGAAGATCGCGACGCCGTCGAGTCCCTCGCGGCCCATGCCCCAGCCGCACCACAGGTTGCCGTCGACGTCGCAGCGGAAGCCGTCGGGCGTGCCGTCGGCTTCGGCGGTCGATCAGCGTGCGCCGGTTCGCGAGCCGCGTGCCGCTTGTCGACCACGTCGAAGGCGTGGATCACGCGCGGTGTCGCGCCGGCGACGACGACGTAGAGCTTCGATTCGTCGGGCGAGAAGCGCGAGGCCGTTCGGCCGCATTGACGTCGCCGATCGCCACCGTCAGCGTCGCCGGTCTGGCCGTCGACGCGGTAGACGTTGGTCGGCAGCTCGGGCTTGGCGACGTGGCCTTCGTAGTAGCCGAGGATGCCGAACGGCGGATCGGTGAACCAGATCGAGCCGTCGGACTTGCACACGATGTCGTTCGGCGAATTGAGCGGCTTGCCGTCGAAGCGGTCGGCGATCACGGTGATGGTGCCGTCGTACTCGGTGCGCGTCACGCGCCGCGCGTCGTGCTCGCAGGTGAGCAGCCGGCCCTGGCGGTCGCGCGTGTTGCCGTTCGCGTTGTTGGACGGCTTGCGGAACACGCTGACCGCGCCGGTCTCCTCGTCCCAGCGCATGATGCGGTTGTTCGGGATGTCGCTCCACAGCAGGTAGCGGCCGTCGCCGAACCACACCGGCCCTTCGCACCAGCGCATGCCCGTGGCGATCTTCTCGACCTTGGTCTGCGCGATGCGATAGCGCGCGAAGCTCGGGTCGATGATCTTGATCGAGCGGATCGGGATAGCGCTGGCTCGGCTGCCACTGCGCGAACGCGCGCGGCATCGCGGTCATCGCCGCTGCCGCGGCACCCGCCGCCAGCAATGTGCGTCGATTGGTATCCATATCGTCCTCCCTCGCCAATGAATTTTACAGTCGTGGCGCCGTTCGCCGAACGAATCTTGTGCGCGCGTGAAAGCTTGTCCCTGCGGGCGGGCGCAGTCAAGTTTCCACGGGCCCCGGCGGAAATTTACATGCGAACACGCTTCCATAAAACGGGGTCGGTGTGTCAGGATAGGCGCAAAACGGGGGAGGGCGATCATGAAAATGTTGCTCGTTGCCGGCGCGTTTGCCGCGCTGACATGGCCGGGCGCGCCGTCTTTCGCGCAATCCTATCCGGCCAAAACAGTGCGCTATGTCGTGGCGTTCGCAGCCGGCGATTCCCCCGACATCGTCGCGCGGCTGGTCGCGGACCGCATGACCCGGCTATGGGACCAGCAGATCGTGGTGGAAAACCGCGTCGGCGCGGGCGGGACCATCGCCGGCGCCGCCGTGGCCAATGCGACGCCCGACGGCTACACGCTATTTCACTGCAATATAGCGTCCAGTGCGATTGCGCCAGCGGTATACCCGAAGCTGCCCTACGATCCCATCCGAGATTTCGCGATGGTGTCGCGCATCGCCACCACCGCCAACGCGCTGATCGTGCATCCATCGCTGCCGGCGAAATCGGTCGCGGAATTCATTGCGTACGCGAAGGCCCATCCCGGTAAATTGAGCTACGGCTCGCCCGGTGTCGGCACGTCGCCGCACTTGTCCATGGAGCTCTTTAAAATGACGAGCGGGATCAACGTGGTGCACATCGCCTATAAAGGCGCGATGCCGGCGCTCGCCGACCTGATGGGCGGGCAGATTCCAGTGATGCTCGCCAATCTGCCCGCGCTGCTGCCGCACATCGCTTCCGGCAAGATACGCGCGCTCGCCGTGACTTCCGCGACGCGCTCGGCGCGGCTGCCGGCGGTCCCGACCATGCTCGAATCAGGGGTCGCAGATTACGTCGTGACTTCGTGGTACGGCATGTGCGCGCCTGCCGGCACGCCCGTGCCTATCCTGGATAAACTCCACGCCGATTTGACGAAGACGTTGCAGGCAGCGGACGTGCAGCAGCGCCTCGCCGATCTCGTCATCGAGGTCGCGCCGACCAGCCGCGATGAATTCACCGCCTTCATCCGGTCTGAAATGGCGCGCTGGGCGAAGGTGGTCAAGGACTCCGGCATTCCCACGCAATGAGGCTTGGCCTACAGGAGGTAACGATGCATCCGCGGCGTTCATTCATCGCATGGTCCGCAGTTGGTATTGCCGCGTGCACCGCGTTCGCGCCTGCGTTCGCCCAACAAGCGTCCGCCTACCCCGACAAGCCGATCCGCATCGTCGTCGGCTATCCGCCCGGCGGCTCGTCCGATTTTTCGGCGCGCGTGCTCGGGACGCGGCTGGCGACCGCGCTGAACCAGAGCGTCGTCATCGACAATCGCGGCGGCGCCGCCGGCAATATCGCCAACGAAATTGTCGTCAGGTCCGTCCCCGACGGCTACACGCTGCTGGTCACGGCCGAGGCGTCGATCACCGTCAACGCGAGCGTCTATGCCAATCTGCCATTCGTCGCCGCGCGTGATCTGACTGCGATCACGCAAATCATCAAATATGCGAACGTGGTGGTCGTGAATCCGTCGCTGCCGGTGACGTCGGTCAAGGAATTGATCGCGTATGCAAAAGCGAATCCGGGCAAGTTGAGCGCTTCGAATCCCGGAACGGGCACCGCGCAGCACCTCGCCGTCGAGCTTTTCAAGCTGACCGTCGGCGTCAACATCACGACCGTGCCGTATAAAGGCGGTGGACCGGCAATGATCAGTCTTGTCAGCAATGAAACCCAGGTCTCGTTCGCGACGCCGCCGTCAGCCATGCCGCAAGTGAAGGCGGGCCGCTTGCGCGCGATCGCCGTCACCAGCGACAAGCGTTCGGCGGTGCTGCCCGATCTGCCGACGATCAGTGAAGCGGGCCTCGCCGGCTTCAACGTCGAAGGATGGGTGGGGGTGTTCGCCCCGGTCAAAACGCCGGCAGCAGTCGTCGACAAGCTTAATCGCGAGTCGGCCAAAATTCTGCGCCTGCCGGAAGTGAAGGAAGCGGCGCTGGGCGTCGGTTCGGAACCGGTCGGCAATTCTTCGCGCGAGGCGAATCAGATCGTGCGCGACGAAACCGCGATGTGGGCCAAAGTCGTCAAGACTCTGGGCATCAAAATAGAATAAAACAGCAGGGCGGCGCGCGCCGCGCCGCGCTCAATCGAGCTTGGCGCCCGCGGCCTTGATGACTTTCGCCCAGCGCCCGATGTCGGTCTTGATAAAAGCAGTGAATTCGGCAGGCGTATTGCCGACGGGCTCGGCGCCTTCGCTCAACAGCCGGTCGCGAATGTCCTGCGTCTGCAGAATTTTGACGAATTCGTTATGCAGTCGAGCGACGACTGGATGCGGAGTCCGCGCGGGCGCGAGCACGCCGTACCAGCCGACGACTTCAAATCCAGGCAAGCCGGATTCGGCGATGGTCGGCACTTGCGGAATCGCAACTGAGCGCTTCGCGCTCGTTACGGCGATGCTGCGCACGCGGCCGGACTTTACGTGCGGATCGATCGGGACGATGCCCGCGAACATCAGTTGCACCTGGCCGCCGATCAGCTCCGTGATGGCGAGCCCGGATCCTTTGTAGGGAATATGCGTGAGCTTGACGCCGGTCATCGTGTTGAAAAGCTCGCCGGCGAGATGACTGCCGCTGCCATTGCCTGCGGAGCAGAAATTGAGCTCGCCTGGCCGCGTTTTCGCATAAGCGATCAACTCTTTCACCGAAGTCACGGGGATTTTCGGATGCACCACGAGCAGCAGCGGCGCCGCTGCGGCCAGCGTGACCGGCGCGAAGTCGGCGACCGGATCGTATGGCAATTTTCCGTAGATGCCCGGCGTCGTCGCGTGCGTCGTGTATACCAGCACGAGCGTATAGCCGTCGGGCGGAGATTTGGCGGCAAGATCGGTGCCTATGGTGCCGCTGGCGCCCGCGCGATTGTCGATGATGATCTGCTGACGCAGATTCTCAGCGAGCTTCGACGCGAGCACGCGCGCGAGTATGTCGGACGTGCCGCCCGGCGGTTGCGGCACGATCAGGCGGATCGGCTTATCGGGATACGCCCCGGCCGCGCTTGCAGGCCACGCCGGCAACAATGCAGCAAACGAGCGCGATGCAGCGCAGGTCAGCCTTAATGTTCATTCCCGGATTTATTTTGCGGTGCTCGCGACACCCGTTGGCGCCTTGGAGGATGCGTTCGCCGTCGGCACGGTGGCTTTGAGCAAGGTCCGGATGTTCGGAATCGACTCGAAGCCGCGCATCAAGCCGAGCAGTTGCTGCGCGCCCGGCTCGCCGAGCACGCGGCCCGCGCAGTCGAGAAATTTCTCGTCGCGATCGGCTTCGGTCATCGGCCATTCAGGGGAGCCCGGCGCGTGATCGACGCGCAGGGTGTGGCGGCCGCGCTTGGTGGCGATCATTACGTCGCTGTAGCCGACCACGCCCGAGTAAGTGCCTTTCGCTTCGATGCGGTAACGCTTCACTTTCTTCATCAATGCGCGAATGGCGGGACGCTCAACCATCGGATCGGTGAATGTTTCGAGCGTGAGCTTGCCGTCGAGCAGCACCGCGGCGGCGTTGTATTCGATGCTGAACTTGCCCTCGAGCCCCGTGTGCGGATCCGAACTCACGAGCGCGGTATCCGAGCCGGGCAGAAAGCCGATTTCGACGGCTTCGACTTCATCGGCGCGGATGCCGTGCTGCTCGATCAACTTGAGCATCCCGCCGACCGGCCGTGCATTGCAGTAGCAGCTGGGCCAGCGCTTCACGTAGATGCCGGGCTCGAGCATTTCCCATGGCTTGCCGAGCTGGTCGATCGTCGCGGCGAGCGGCGTGCCGTCGTTGCCGCCGTACGTTGCGAAGAAATCGTTGTCGCCGTCGAAAATATTTTCGTCCGCCGTAAAGCCGTGCTGCGCCATCCAGGCGGCCAGCACGCCGCTGCGCGCCGCATGGCCCGCGTGAAATGGCTTGGTCATCGTGCCGAAATTGCGCACGAGTCCCCCCACCTGCGATGCCGCGATTCCCCACGCCGCTTGCAGTTGCCGTGTATTGAGCCCCCACAAGCGTGCCGCCGTGGTGGTCGCGGAAAAAATGCCGCCGGTCGCCGTCGTGTGCCAGCCGCGCACGTAATGTCCGGGGCCGAGCGCGCGGCCGATTTTGCCCGCGACTTCCAGCCCGAGCGCGAACGCCGCGAGCACGTCGGCACCCGACGATCCAGCGACTTCGCCGACGGCGAGCGCGGCAGGGCCCATCGTGGTGCTCGGGTGGCCGCGCAGGCTCGGCAGGCTGTCGTCGAAGTCGAGCGCGTGGCCGGCGATGCCGTTCGCGAACGCTGCTTCGGCCGCCGAAGTGGTGAGATTGCGGCCCCATATCGTGGCCTTGCCCGGCGCGCCCATTTCCTGCGCCCACTGCGCCGCGAGTTCGGCCGCGGGCTCCAGCGTGCCGGCGAGAGCGCAACCGAGCGTGTCGATCAATGCATAACGCGAGCCCGCGAGTACCGTTGCGGGGATATCCGTGGTGCGGGTGTCGACGACGAATTCAGCGAGGCGTTTGGTCAGCATGGTGGTTCTCCTCTGGATGGGGCACAGCGTGGAATGCGCCCGGCTGTTTCACGCGCCGGCGCTCAAGCGGTTTTCGGAATGGTCTGCTTTTTGCGCGCGATTGGCAAACGCGGCACCGCGGTCGTTTGCGCGCGCCGTAAAACGCATGTTATAGAGACGGGCGGGGGAGACGTGATTCGTTCATTAACCAAGCCAGCTCTGTTGTGCGGACTGCTCGCCGGCTATGCCGCATGGCCGGCGGCGGTTTACGCGCAGGCCGACTATCCGCGCAAGCCGGTGCGCCTGATCGTCCCGAGCGCGCCGGGCGGCGGCACCGATCTCGTGGCGCGCCTGATTGCGCAGAAGGCGGGCGAAGCGTGGGGCCAGTCCGTCATCGTGGAAAACAACAGCGGCGGCGCGACGACGATAGGCACTAACCTCGTCGCGAAGGCGGCGCCGGACGGCTACACGCTCTTGATGACGACCGCCAATTTCGCTTTCATCCCGGCGATTAATTCCCGGCTCCCGTACGATCCGGAAAAAGATTTCACGCCGGTCGTGGTGACCGTCACCCAGACCGATTGTCTCGTCGTTAACCCCAGCGTGCCGGCGCGCTCGGTCGCGGAGCTGATCGCGCTCGCGAAAGCCAGGCCCGACGAACTCCGCTACGGCTCCGGCGGCAATGGCTCGGTCGGGCATTTTGCGGTCGAGTTGTTTCGGTCTCTCGCCAAAATCAAACTCGTGCACGTGCCCTATAAGGGAACCGGCCCCGTCACCACCGCGGTCATCTCCGGTGAGATTCACCTGCAGATCGCCAACGTGGCGTCGCTGCTGCCCGCGGTCAAGGCGGGCCGCGTGCGCGCGCTCGCCGTGACGGGCGTGCATCGCGCGAAAATAGTGCCGGATCTGCCGACGATCGCCGAAGCGGGCGTGCCCGGCTACGAATTCGATAACTGGTACGGGCTGTGGGCGCCGGCCGGCACGCCGGCGGCGGTCGTCAGGAAAATCAACGAAGAAGTGAACCGTGCGCTGATGACCCCGGCGCTGCAGACCCGCTTCGCCGAGTCCGGCATCGAGACGATGGGCGGCAGTCCCGAGCGGTTCGCCGCCTATCTCGCGAGCGAATTAAAGAAATGGAGCGCGGTCGCGCGCGACGCCGGCATCAAGGCCGATTGATTGGCGAAGGCCGTTCGTGCTGAGATTCTATGGTTGGTGTCAAGCGGGGCAATATGGTCGCGGCACTAACCGAGGGTTGAAGTTCGAATGATTTCGATACATGGCGAAGGCAATTCTGACTATCCGGCGGGCAATGATGATGATGGCCTCGGTGGAGGCCAGTCCGCGGCTACGCAGATGCTGATAGAGTGGCCGCCAGGTGGGCGTGCGGATGGCGGACATGGCGGCATTGTAGAGCAGACGGCGATCCTCGCTCGGACCACGCTTGCTCAAACGCCGGCGGCCGCGGTGCTGGCCGGAATCGTTGGGTCGAGGATCGAGCCCAAAGAAGGCGACTGCCGCATCACTACTGTGCAAGGGCACGCGGGTGAAGAGCGTTGCGCAGCGGATGCTGGTGAGCGTGCCCACGCCATCGATCGTCTGCAGCCGCTTGACGAGCGTTGCGCGTTCGCTGGAACGCGCGGCGATCTGGGCGAGCTTGCGCTCGAGCCGGTCAGCAAAGCTGCCCATGGCGCGCAACAGCTCGCGTCCTTCGCGTTCGAAGCCGGGCAATACACGCAAGGATTGTTGGAGCATGCTCTTGGCGTTGACCAGCGTGGCGCGCCGGCGGGCGAGCTCGCGCAGCAGCTTCTCGTCGGCGCTCAGAGGCGCGAACGGATGCAGACGCGCGCAGTGTTCGGCCACGTAAGCGGCAATGATCTGTGCATCCAGCCGGTCGGTCTTGCCACGCGCCCCCAATGCACGCGCGTAGAAGTGCACGTCCTTGGGATTGAGTATGTAAACGGTAAATCCCAACGAGTACGCGAGTTCCGCCACCGGTTCGTGGTAGCCCCCCGTCGCCTCCAGGCCCAAACGGCTGCCCGCCGGCACGCTGCCGAGCCAACGCCTTAGCCCGGCGACTGCGTTGGCCATCTTGAGTATCGCGAAAGCGCCTTCATGACAAGCGACCACCACCTCGTTCTTCCCGATATCCATGCCGAACGTCAGCTTCGATTGCATATCAACCTCCGTCAGGTGTAAGGTGAACGGCGCTGGGGTGGCTCGTCTATCACGTAAACTTGCGTTCAAATCGGCGGTCGGCGTTACAAGCGCTGCCGCTAGATTCCTCATCGACGTTGGGAGACGGGGTGGGAGAGTTCTCAGCAGGTCTGTCCAGCCTCTGCTGGCAGATCAAATCGAACGTCCCTCCACCCCAGCGTCCCCCCAGCATCGCTCAGAGAACGCAGAAACACCATACAAGGTATCGAAGCATGAATGGCCGACGTTGCTTCGGTCGGACCTCTTCGCCCTTCTATACATCAGGGCGAACGCATTGTCGGACGGACGCTAGCTTTTCGCTGATTCTTTCAATAGCTCGTCCCACTTCGCGGGTAGCACGACCGGCTTCGTGACCGGATACGTATGGCCGCCTTCGAGCACCATCACGCGATTGCGGTGCGGGTCGCCGCACACGACGATGTGCAGTATGTCGGGACTCGACAGCACGCGCACGCTGTCGTCGGGCGCGCCTGCAAACTCCGGCGGAAATACGCCTTCCGCTACGCGCTCGCGCGCCGATTGGCCGGAGATCGTCGTGTACTTGAGCACCCAGTCGAATTCGCGCAGCGACATGCGCGTATGTTCGTAAAGGTGGTTCTTGATGTCCTGCTTTGAATAGCCAGCGTCGGCGAGCGACTGCGCGATCGACGGCGACATCAGGATGGTGAGCATTACGCGTTCCGCATCGGCGCCGCGGGCCGGGAAATTAAATAGCCGCGTCGAGCTCTTGATTTCCTTGGCAATCAATTCGAGCGCGCTTTGCGCGCCGCTTTGTCCTTGTGCGCTGTACGCGGCGGGCGCTGGCCCCCAGTTATTGGTGACGCCTATCGTCACGGTGCTCTGCGCGGGCGCAAAACCGCGGCTCACATGGAACGGTTCCCACGGCGACGCCGTCTCGTTTTCGGCGAGCGCAATGGCCAGCGGATACCCGAACGTCCCCATATAGCTCGCGCCGGGACGAAAACCCGCGATATTTTTGACGATGAGTCCAACCGCGCGCCCCAGCGCCGGGTTGGCGCCGCGTGAAACGAGTTGCGCGTCATTCTCGAAGCCGAGCGCTTTTGCCAGCGGCCCGTTGACGAGCACGTACGGAAAAATTCCCGACGAGCTGCCGATGCTTGCCAGCCGGCACTCAGGATCGGCGAGCGCTTCGACTGCTGCAATCAGCAATGGCATGTGTACTGGTCGCAAGCCCGCCATCACGCCGTTGACCGCAATATTCCACGGTGTCGCCCGCAGATTGGCCGACGGCAGGATCGCGATCTCTTCGTCGTGAGCGCGGTCGGTATAGCGGAGGAAACTTGCGACCCTTTCGAGCGTGGGTGCGACGACCGGCAACCCGTCGCTCCATTCCTGTGCGAGAAAATAGCGATCGACTTCTTCCGCCGTGCCGGTGAAAACGATGGCGCGCGGATCTTGTGCTGCAGCGCGTTTGGTTGCGGCGCCCCCGGTGGTCGCGGTCAGCCCCGCAACGATGCGCTCGACGAGCACTTGCGCGATGTTATTTTCGATTTCCTGCGCTTCGTGTATGCCGAGTGGCCCCGGGTATTCGGCGATGTGGAGATCGTCGACGCCGCCGGCCTTGCCCGTGAAGCGAGCAAGCACCGAAAAGCCGGACGTCGTGACGACGACCGTCGGCAGCCCGGCCTTCTCTGCCGCCGTAGCCGGCCGCGCCGCGGCCGGAGCGCAGTTGCCTCAGGCGCCGTTGCCGGTGATCAGCGCATCGCAGCCGTGTCGCTGCGCGATAGCGATGACTTCATTCGCGAGCTCCTGCTGGCGCGCGGGATTGTCGCTGTGCGGCGCGTGCGGAAATTCCGTGTACGGAATTATTTTCAGGTCCGGATATTTTTGCTGCAGCAGCTTGCGCACGACGGGAAAGGTGAAATTGCCCTTGAATACGCCGTTCCACACTTCGCCGATGGTTTTGCCGGCGAGCGTATCGAGGCGCGGCGCGCTGCCGCCGGCTTTGACGACCGCGAGCCCGAGCGGGCTTACGACTGCGAGCTTTTCCATGTAATACGCTCCTTACTGCAGAGTGATCTTGAGCTCGCGCGTGAGCTGGGTCCACTTGTCCAGGTCGGCGCGAATGAATTTGTCGAATTCGGCCGGCGTGTTGCCGACCGGCTCGAGTCCGAGAGTCACGAATCGCTCGACGAGTGCCGGCTGCTTCAGAAGAACGGCGACCTCCTTCTGGATTTTATCGACGGCATCGGGCGGCGTCCCCGCCGGCGCCACGATGCCGGCCAGGCCGCTCGCCGAAAACCCCGGATAGCCTTGCTCGGCGATAGTCGGCACTTCGGGCAGGCTCAACGAGCGCTGGGGTGTCGATACGCCGAGTGTGCGCAGGCGTCCCGCTTTCACGTAAGTGATCAGCGACGGTATCGTGTTGAACGAGACGTCGACTTCGCCCGCGAGCAGCGCGGTGGCGACGAGGCCGCCGCTTTTGTATGGCACGTGGACGAGCTCGACATGCGTGAATTTCCTGAAGAGCTCGATCGCGAGATGCCCGCTCGAGCCGTAGCCGCCGGACGCGTAGTTGATCATGCCGGGGCGGCTTTTGGCGAGACGCACGAATTCGGCCAGCGACTTGGCGGGCAGGGATGGATGCACGACGAGCAGGTTAGCGATCATTGCGACGAGCGTAACCGGCGCGAAATCGCGCAGCGTGTCGTAAGGCAGTTTCTTGAAGACGCCGGGATTGACCGTGTGCCCCGAGTTCACCATCAATATCGTATAGCCGTCGGGCGGCGACTTGGCGACGATATCGCCGCCGACGACCCCGTCGGCACCGGGCCGATTGTCGACGACGACGCGCTGGCCGAGACGCTCCGCCAAAGGTGAAGCAATTACGCGCGCGGTGACGTCAGTGCCGCCGCCGGGGGCAAAGCCGACGATCATGCGGATCGGCTTGGCGGGATACGATTGCGCATGCGCAGGCAGACAGGCCGCGAGCAAGATGACGGAGCAAAGCGTGATGTGCGAGCGCGACAACGGCGAACTCTCGAGTGAGACGGCCCTGCTGCATGGCGGGACCGGATTGATTGTGGTCACAAGTTTCGGCGTTGCCCGCGTTCGCGTCAAGCGAGCGTGTGCGACATCGCTAGCGTGAATTCGCGGCGCGCTAAAAGGAAGTACTGCGGGGTAGACTGCGCTGATGAATCTTGCGCGAACTGCGTTGCGTAATATCGGCTGGTTGCCCGCCGCCATGCTATTGAGCGGCGTTGCCGGCGCGAACGCCGCGGAGTATCCGGTGAAGCCTTTGCGCATCGTCACGTCCGAAGCAGGCGGCGGCAACGACGTGCCGGCCCGTATCGTCGCGCAGGGCCTGACGCTCGCGCTCGGGCAACAGGTCGTGATCGAAAACCGGCCGAGCGGCGTCGTGCCCGCTGAAATCGTGGCGAAAGCGGCGCCTAACGGCTACACGCTGCTGTTCTACAACAACGCGTTGTGGACGGCGCCGCTGATTCAGGCAACGCCCTACGATATGCTGCGCGATTTCACGCCGGTCAGCGCGGTCGCGCGCGCGGTGAATGTGCTGGTCGTCAATTCCGCGTTGCCGGCGAAGTCCGTCGCCGAACTTATCGCCCTCGCCAAAACGAAGCCGGGCGGACTGAACTACGGTTCTTCGGGCACCGGTGCGTCGAACCATCTTGCCGCGGAAATGTTCAGGACGATGGCGCAAATCGATATCGTGCGCGTCAACTACAAGGGCGCAGGTCCCGCGCTCACCGCACTGATCGCCGGCGAACTGCAGCTGATGTTTCCATCGGCCGGAGCGGCGACGCCGCATGTCAGGGCCGGCCGCGTCAAAGCCCTCGCGGTTACCAGTGCCGCGCCATCGGCGTTGTTTCCGGGATTGCCCGCCATCGCGGCTACGCTGCCCGGTTACGAATCGCTTGCTATCTACGGCGTTTTCGCGCCGGCGGGCACGCCGCCTGCGATCATCGTCAGGCTCAACACGGTAATTGCACAATTTCTCGCGCGCGCGGACATCCAGGAAAGGTTTGCCGCTGCCGGCATGGACGCCGCCGCGAGCACGCCCGGTCAATTAAGCGCCAGCGTGCAGGCGGAAGTCGCGAGGATCGGCAAAGTGATCAGGGCGGCGGGCATCCGCGGCGACTAAAAAAATTGTGACGATTTGTAAGTCGGTGTAATTCCTTGTAAGTCTGCTGGGCGCAGCGCGACCCGGGCGCGTAACGTCGGTGGCATCGCAGCATCCACGCCGACCAGGAGACCGCTCATGCTTATCCGTTACTTCCCCGCTTTGTCCTTAGCCGCCGCGCTGGTGGCATTCGCCCCGATCGCGTCCGCGCAACACGATCGCGATTACCGCGACTATCGCCACGACCACCGCGACTACCGGCACGATCTGCACCGTGAGCGCGAGCGCATTGCGCGCGAACGCCGCCACGACTATGCGCGTCACCACGACTATCGCGTCTATGAACGTGCCCCGCGCGGTTACGTCGTGGCTGCGCCGGTCTACGTGGCGCCGCCGGTCGTATACGCACCGCCGGCGCCCAGCGGCATCAACATCACGGTGCCGATCACGTTCCCGTAATGGCTGCTGACGATACAGCGAAAGGGAGCGCGGGCGCGTCCCGCGATTGCGATGGCGAGTGTGATCATCGCGCTGCTGACGGGCGGCTGTGCGGTGGTTGCCGTTACGGACGCCGCCGTTTCCGTCGCCGCTACGGTCGTCAAGATAGGCGCGAATGTCGTGGGCGGCGCAGTCGACGTCGCGCGTGCCGGCGTGCGCGCGGTCACGAGCAGCGACGAGGCGAAGAAGTAGCGGCGCGGAATGTTGTACTGCGATATACACTATCGGCCGCATTTTTTGCGGTTGACGGAAACCTTGAACGTAGCGATCAGAGGAGTGCACCAAATGAAAATTTATCGAATCCTGGGAATGGGCCTCGCCGGGCTGGCGATCCTGCTGTCCGGATGTGCGGAGCAGCCGTACTCGTCATCGTCGTCACACAACACGGCGGCGTACCGGCAGGCCGTCGTCGACCGCATTGAAATCGTGCGCAAAGGCGACAGCAACAACCTCGCCGGCACCATCATCGGCGGCATTGCGGGCGGTTTGGTTGGTCACCAGATCGGCGGCGGCAGCGGGCAGACGGCGGCCACCATCGTCGGTGGCGTCGGCGGCGCGGTGGCCGGCAGCGAGGTGCAGAAGCGTGCTCGCGGTGCGAACGAAACCTTCCGCGTCACCGTGCGCTATGAGAACGGCGCCACCGAAGTCATCCGCCAGGACGACATCAGAGACCTGCGCACGGGCGACCGCGTGCGCGTAGACGGCGGCCGCATTTATCGCCTGTAAGCGGTTAGCCGTTCAGCCGGGCTGAATCGCGCCCGCGAGCGACTCATATGCCGGTTGCCGTTATGTTCGGTATCGCACAGAAGTGGGCGGCGGCGCGTGGATAATACGAACCGGTACCTGCTCATTCTTTTCCTCCCTGAAGAAAATTAGCGGGTCCAGGCCTCCGGCAAAATTCATTTTTTCCCGGAGGCCTTTTTTTGCCGGCGCGACGGCCTTTTAGCGGGCCCGTGGCATGCCGTTGGAATTGGCCCCGTGCCCGGATTTTCCGTTGCGTGAACAATGCCCGGAAACTTCCCCGGCGCACCAACATGAGGCGCGTGCGCACTGCGAGCAGGCGCAAATCAAGTATTACAGCCGGATTAACAATTTATCATCATGATTTAAAGGAAATACCTTACTGGCACGTCGGTTGCTAAGGTGTTTCCATGCGAGAAGTACCCTCCACCTGTTGTTATTGCGGCGTCGGCTGCGGGGTCATCATCGAAACCGACGGTGAGCGGATTACCGGCGTGCGCGGCGATCCCAAGCATCCGGCGAACTTCGGCCGCCTGTGCACCAAGGGCTCGACGCTGCATCTCACCGCCGGCGCGACCGCGCGCGCGCTGCATCCGGAGTTGCGGCGCTCGCGCAGCCAAGCGCGCGAGCGCGTGAGCTGGGACGGCGCGCTCGACTTCGCCGCCGCTAAATTCGCCGCGATCATCCGCGAGCACGGCCCCGACAGCGTCGCTTTTTACATTTCGGGCCAGCTGCTGACCGAGGATTACTACGTTTTCAACAAGCTCGCGAAGGGCCTGATCGGCACCAACAACGTCGACACCAATTCACGGCTGTGCATGTCATCGGCGGTCGCCGGCTACAAGGCGACGCTCGGCGCGGATGCGCCGCCCGCGTGCTACGAGGACATCGACCACGCCGAGTGCATATTCATCGCCGGCTCGAACACCGCGTTCGCGCATCCGATATTGTTCCGCCGCCTCGAAGATGCGAAAGCGCGCAATCCGGCGCTGCGGCTCATCGTCGTCGATCCGCGGCGCACGGATACCGCGGCGGCCGCCGACTTGTTTTTGCCCATACTGCCCGGCACCGACGTAGCGCTGTACAACGCGATGCTGCACGTGATGCTGTGGGAGGGCCTGTGCAATATCGATTACATCCGCGCCCACACCGCCGGCTTCGACGCGTTGAAAGACGCGGTGCGCGAATACACGCCGCAGGCCGCGGCCGCCATCTGCGGCGTGCCGGCCGCTGACATCGTGCAGGCGGCGAAGTGGTTCGGCGCATCGCGCGCGACGCTGTCGATGTATTGCCAGGGGCTGAACCAGTCGACGCACGGCACGCACAACAACGCTGCGTTGATCAACCTGCATCTCGCGACCGCGCAGATCGGCAAACCGGGCGCCGGCCCGTTGTCGCTCACCGGCCAGCCCAACGCGATGGGCGGGCGCGAAGTCGGCGGCATGGCGAATCTGCTGTCGGCGCATCGCGACCTCGCCAATCCCGTGCACCGCGCCGAAGTCGCGCAGTTGTGGGGTATCGATTCGGTGCCCGCGCAACCCGGCAAGACGGCAGTGGAAATGTTCGACGCCATCGAGCGCGGCGACATCAAAGCGGTGTGGATAGCCTGCACGAATCCGGCGCAGTCGATGCCGGACGTGAACCGCGTGCGCGCGGCGCTCGCGCGCGCCGAATTCGTCGTGGTGCAGGAGGCTTATCGCAATACCGACACCGTGGCCTATGCGGATTTGCTGTTGCCCGCGACGACCTGGGGCGAAAAAGAAGGCACCGTCACCAACTCCGAGCGCCGCATTACGCGCGTTCGCGCCGCCGTTGCCGCGCCGGGCGAGACGCAGCGCCGACTGGGCGATCGCCGCCGATTTCGCCTTGCGCCTGGGCGCGAGCCTCGAGCGTTCTCATGCGCCGCGCATGTTTGCGTACACCGCGCCCGAGCAGATTTTCAACGAGCATCGCGCGAGCACGCGCGGGCGCGACCTCGACATCACGGGCCTGTCGTACGCGATCCTCGAGACCGCCGGCCCGCAGCAGTGGCCGATGCCCGAAGGTGCTGCGGAAGGCCGCAAGCGCCTTTACGCGGATGGCGTGTTTCCGACCGCGGACGGCCGCGCGCGCTTCGTCGCCGCCACGTATCAACCCGCCGCCGAAAAAGTCGATGCGCGCTATCCGCTCGCGCTCAACACCGGCCGCCTGCGCGACCAATGGCACGCGATGAGCCGCACGGGCACCGTTGCACGGCTCTTCAACCATGTCGAAGAGCCGTGGCTCGCGATGCATGCGCGCGACATGGAGCGCCGCGGGTTAAAGGACGGCGACATCGCGCGGCTCAAAAGTCGGCGGGGCGAGCTCACGGTGCGAGTCGTCGCGTCGGAGGAAATCCGCGCCGCCCAGGTCTTCATGCCGATGCACTGGGGCAGCCAGTTCATGCGTGGCGGCGGCGTCAACGCACTGACCGTGCCCGCGTTCGATCCCTATTCGAAGCAGCCGGAACTGAAGCACGCGGCGATCGAAGTCGAAAAGATCGCGTTGCCTCACCGCGTGGTCGCGATGTGCCGCTTCGCCGCCAACGAAAGCGCCGGCGCGCAGGCGCTGCGCGACGAGCTGCAGCCGCTGCTGGAGAGCTTCGATTACGCGACGCTCACGCTGAGCGGGCGCGACGACGTGGTTGTCGTCATGCGCGGCTACGCGGCCGCGCCGATTGCCGAACCCGTGCTCGCCACGCTCGACCGGCTGCTCGATTTGCAGGACATCCGGCGCACGATGCGCTACGTCGATGCGCGGCGGCGTGTCGAGAAAGCCGCACGCATCGAAGACGGCATCGTGAAAAGCGTATGCCTTGCCGGCGAGACTGCGGCGCAGGACTGGCTGAAGAACATGATGATGCAGGGCGCCTCGGCCGACGCAATGCGCGCCTGGATCCTCGCGCCTGTCGCGGCGCCGCCGCGCGGCAGCTTCAACCGCGGGGCCGTCGTGTGCAACTGTTTTGACGTGTCGGCGGTCGAAATCACCAGCGTGCTGGCGGCCGGCGCCGATCTCGGACAACTGCAGGGCCGGCTCAAATGCGGAACCGAATGCGGTTCCTGCCTGCCTGAACTGAAGCGCATGGTGCAAAGTGCAGCCCTGCAGCGCGCTGCAGGTGCAGCCGCTGCCGGCGCGCAGGTTCCCGGCTCTGCCCAAATTCTCCAATCACGTATCCTCAACTCCTGAACCCGCAGTCATGAATTTCGCAAACTACATCAAGGATATCGGCCGCGGCGCCAACAGCGCCGGCGACTTGTCCGAGCAGGACGCGCACCAGCTCTTTGGCGCAATGCTCGATGGCGGCGTGCCCGAGCTCGAGCTCGGCGCCATCCTCATCGCATTGCGCGTCAAGTCCGAATCGCTGCCCGAATTGCTCGGTTTCTACAGCGCGCTCAGCGAGCGCCTCTTTCGCCTGCGCGCGCCGTCGGGCAAGGCCAAGCCGATCGTGCTGCCGAGCTATAACGGTGCGCGCCATCAGCCCAACCTGCTGCCTTTGCTCGCGCTGCTGCTGCAGCGTTTCGGCGTCCCCGTGCTGATTCATGGGCCGCTGACGGGCAACGGCCGCATCGCGACCGCGTACATCCTGCGCGAGCTTGGCGTGATGCCGAGCGCGACACTCGCCCAGGCGCAGGAGGCGCTCGATCAGGGCAGCATCGCGTTCGTGCCGACAGCGGTGCTCGCGCCAGGCCTGACGGATCTGCTGAGCCTGCGCGGACGCCTGGGCGTGCGCTCGAGCGCGCATTCGCTGGCGAAGCTGCTGGACCCGTTCGAAACCGAAAGCCTGCGCATCGTCAGCGTGTCGCATCCGCCGTACCTGGAGTTGATGCGCGAGTTCCTGCTCGCGACCAGCGCGCACGCGCTGCTGTTGCGCAGCACGGAGGGCGAAGCATTCGCGAATCCGAAGCGCCGTCCGCGCATTGAGTACTTCAAAGACGCGGCTGGCCAGATCCTGTTCGAAGCGGAAGCCGGTCCGCTCAAAAGCATTCCGACGCTGCCCGCCGCGATCGACGCGGTGACCACGGCCGCGTGGATCAAGGGCACGTTGATCGGTGAGGCGCCGGTGCCGCTGCCGATCGTGAACCAGCTGGCATGCTGCCTGTACGCGAGCGGTTACACCTCCGACATGAATCAGGCCAAAGCCATCGTGGCCGTTGAGACCGGCAGTCTCGCCGCGGCCTGATGCTGATGCGCGCGGCGGATCGGTTCACAAGCGGATCGCCATGCTGAAAGTCATGATCGTCGACGAGGTGGTCGAACGCGCGGAAGTGCTACAGCAGGCGCTGACGCGCGCAGGCTACGAAGTCATCGCCTATGTGCCGTCCACTTTCGACCTGCATCGCCAGGTGGCCGCGCTGAAACCGGACATCGTGATCATCGATACCGACTCCCCCGATCGCGACACGCTTGAAAATCTGTGCGTGGTCACGCGCGACGACCCGCGTCCCGTCGTCATGTTTACCCACGACGGCGACAGCGAAAAAATCCGCGCCGCCACGCTGGCCGGCGTGAGCGCGTACGTGGTCGATGGCATGTCCGGCGAGCGCATCGGCCCGATCATCGACGCCGCGGTCGCTCGCTTCGAGCAGTTCCACGCGTTGAAGCGCGAACTCGACGACATCGAGGAGAAGCTCGCCGATCGCAAGGTGATCGAAAAAGCGAAGGGCATCCTGATGAAAAGCCGCAATCTGTCCGAGGACGAGGCTTATCGCGCGCTGCGCAAGCAGGCGATGGAGAGCAACGCGCGGCTCGCCGAAGTGTCCCGCCAATTGATCGCGGTCGCCGGCCTTATTTCGTAAAACCGCCGCTCAAATTGATGCATCACGCCTCGATGGTGCACCGCAACAGTGCGAAAATCACCGCCGCCTCCTCCGCGCTACTCGACACGCTAATTATGTAAATTCAAACAGTTACCGCATTTACAGGTCAGTGGCACGGCGCTTGCTCATAACCAAGCGCGACGCGTTGCATTCAACGACGAATGCAATGCCGAACCTGGACAACGGCGTCCATTTTTTCGGGGGAATTAAGCCCGCGGAAAAATGGACGCTTTTTTTGGCGGCATTACCGGGCCGCGACGGCTTTAAAACTGACGACAGGAGCAAATCATGAGCGACGAGGTAAAAAATGGAACTGAGACGGTCATTGCGCAAGCGCCCAGCGACGAGCGCCGCAAATTCCTGCGTCGCGGTGGCGCGCTCACCGGCGCCGCACTCATGAGCCTCGTACCGGATGCCATACGCCAGGGCGCTTGGGCCGCGGGCTCCGATGCGCCGGAGAAAACCGAATTGAAAATCGGCTTCATTCCGCTGACGGACTGCGCGTCGGTCGTGATGGCCTCGGTAATGGAATTCGACAAGAAATACGGCATCAAGATCGTGCCGAGTAAGGAAGCCTCATGGGCCTCGGTGCGCGACAAGCTCGTCAACGGCGAACTCGACGCGGCGCACGTGCTCTACGGGCTCATCTACGGCGTGCAGATGGGTATCGGCGGCCCGAAGAAGGACATGGCGATCCTGATGAACCTCAACCACAACGGCCAGGCGATCACGCTCGCGAAAAAACTCAACGACAAAGGCGTCAAGGACGGCGCGTCGCTGAAGGTGCTGATGGACAAGGAAAAGCGCGAATACACGTTCGCGCAGACGTTCCCGACCGGCACGCACGCGATGTGGATTTATTACTGGCTCGCAGCGAACGGCATCAATCCGTTCACCGACGCCAAGATCATCACGGTGCCGCCGCCGCAGATGGTCGCCAACATGCGCGTCGGCAACATGGACGGGTTCTGCGTCGGCGAGCCGTGGGGCAACCGCGCGATCGTCGACGGCATCGGCTTCACGGTCGAGACCACGCAGGCGATCTGGAAAGATCATCCCGAGAAGACGCTGGGCACCACCGCGGAATTCGTCGCTAAATACCCGAACACCGCGCGCGCGATGACCGCGGCGATACTCGATGCCGGGCGCTGGATCGACTCTTCGTTGTCGAACCGCCAGAAAACCGCGCAGACCGTCGCCGACAAGTCGTACGTGAACACCGATTCCGATGTGATCCTCGCCCGTATGCTCGGCCGCTACGACAACGGCATCGGCAAAAAATGGGACGAGCCGGACTACATGAAATTTTCCAACGAGGGCACGGTGAACTACCCGTACCTGTCCGACGGCATGTGGTTCATGACGCAGCACCGGCGCTGGGGCCTGCTCAAAGAGGAGCCCGATTACCTCGCCGTCGCGAAGAAGGTCAACCGCATCGACATCTACAAGGAAGCGGCAGCCGCGACCAAGACGCCAGTTGCCGAAGTCGGACTTCCGCACCTCGAAGCTGATCGACGGCGTCGTCTGGGACGGCAAGGAACCCAAGAAATACGCGGGCGGCTTCAAGATCAAGGTGGCGTGACATGGTTCGTGACCTCTCAAGGAGAAGCGCATGAGTGCTGCAATCCTGACGCACGGAAAGTTCACAATGGAGACGCCGGCACCGGTGCCGGTGATGGCGCCGGCCGTCGTACCCGCGGCGGCGGAACCGGCCGAAGCGGTGGCACTGCCGCCGCCGATGCGCCGGCATACACCGCTGGTCGAACGTTACGGCGACGAGATCGCGGAATTTTTCCGGCAATTGATTCCCGTCGTGTTCGGCCTCGCGTTGTTTGTCGTGGCGTGGGCAATCATCTCGCAAAGCAGTACGCTGCCGGGTCCGGTCAAAACCTGGCATTCCGCGGTGCAGGTCTTCGGCGACCCCTTTTATCGCAAAGGCCCGAACGATCAGGGCATAGGCTGGAACATCCTGAACTCGCTCGGGCGCGTCGGCATCGGCTTCGGGCTCGCCGCGCTGATCGGCATTCCGCTGGGTTTCATGATCGGCCGCTTCAGGTTCCTCTCCAACATGACCTCGCCGATCGTCAGCCTGTTGAGGCCGGTATCGCCGCTCGCGTGGCTGCCGATCGGGCTGCTCGTGTTCAAGGCCGCGAATCCGGCCGCGATCTGGGTCATATTCATCTCGAGCATCTGGCCGATGATCATCAACACCGCCGCCGGCGTGCGCGAAGTGCCGCAGGATTATCTGAACGTCGCGAAGGTGTTGAACCTCTCCGAGTGGAAGGTATTCACCCGCATTCTTTTTCCCGCGGTATTGCCTTTCATGCTGACCGGCATACGCCTGGCGATCGGCGTCGCGTGGCTCGTCATCGTCGCCGCGGAAATGCTGACCGGCGGCGTCGGCATCGGGTTCTGGGTGTGGGACGAATGGAACAACCTCAACGTCGAGCACATCATCATCGCGATTTTCACCGTCGGCATCGTCGGGCTCTTGCTCGAGCAGGCGCTGATGCTGCTCGCGCGCCGCTTTGAATACCGCTAACCGGAGACCACCATGGATAAATTCGTATCGGTCGAGCAGGCGAACATGGCGTTCAAGACGAAGCAGGGCAGCTTCATCGCGTTGAAAGACATCAACGTGTCGCTGCGCGAGGGCGAATTCGTGACGCTGATCGGCCACTCGGGCTGCGGCAAGTCGACGCTGCTCAACATGGTTGCCGGGTTGCTGCAGCCCACCAGCGGCGTGCTGCTGTGCGCGGGACGCGAGATTGCCGGCCCCGGGCCCGATCGCGGGGTGGTGTTTCAGAACCATTCGCTGCTGCCGTGGCTGACGTGCGCGCAGAACGTTCACCTCGCGGTCGAGCGCGTATTCGGCGCGAGCGAGTCGAAGGCCCAGTTGAAGGCGCGCACCTTGAAGGCGCTCGAGCTGGTGCAATTAGGCCATGCCGCCGACAAGCGGCCGAACGAAATTTCGGGCGGCATGAAGCAGCGCGTCGGCATCGCGCGCGCGCTGTCGATGGAACCCAAGGTGCTGCTGCTCGATGAGCCGTTCGGCGCGCTCGATGCGCTGACCCGCGCGCACCTGCAGGACGAGCTCTTAAAAATCGTCGCCAAGACCGGCAGCACCGTGTTGATGGTGACCCACGACGTCGACGAAGCCGTGCTGCTGTCCGACCGCATCGTCATGATGACCAACGGCCCGGCGGCGACGGTCGGCGACATTGTCGAGGTCGATCTCGCGCGCCCGCGCCAGCGGCTGGCGCTCGTCAACGATCACCGCTATCACCAGTTGCGCGGCCGCGTGCTCGAATTCCTGTACCAAAAGCAATTGCGTCCGGCGGCGTGACGCCATCATGACCCCGCAACAGATTTCTCTGGTGACGGCCAGCTGGCAGAAAGTGATGCCGATCAGCGATACGGCCGCCGAGCTTTTCTATGGAAAGCTGTTCGAGATGGATCCCGCACTCAAGCCGTTGTTCAAGGGCGACATGAAAGCGCAGGGCAAGAAGCTGATGACGATGATCACGACTGCCGTCATGTCGCTCGACAAGCTCGACAGAATCGTGCCGGCGGTGCAGGACCTCGGGCGCCGGCATGGCAAATATGGAGTGAAGGACAAGGATTACGACACCGTTGCTGGCGCATTACTGTGGACTTTGGGCCAGGGGCTCGGTGCGGGTTTTACCGATGAAGTAAAGCAGGCGTGGGTTGCAACCTACACCGTGCTCGCGGCCACGATGAAAGAGGCGGCGGCCACATGAAGCCCGGCAAAGTTTACTTGGTCGGCGCGGGGCCCGGAGATCCGGAACTGCTCACGCTCAAGGCGGTGAAAGCGCTCGCGCGCGCCGACGTCGTGATGCTCGACGATCTGGTCGACCGCGGCGTGCTCGAATACGCGCCGGGCGCGCGAGTGATCGAAGTCGGCAAGCGCGGCGGCTGCAAATCGACGCCGCAAGCTTTCATCGAGCGGCTGATGGTGCGCCTCGCTGTGCACGGCAACATCGTCGCGCGCATCAAGGGCGGCGATCCGTTCGTGTTCGGCCGCGGCGGCGAAGAGGCGCTGGCGCTTGCCAAGGCCGGTATCGAGTGCGAAGTCATACCGGGCATCACCGCCGGCATTGGCGTGCCCGCCGCATTGGGCATACCTGTCACGCATCGCGGGCTCGCGCGCGGCGTCACCTTCGTGACCGGGCACACGCGCGATGGCAGCGGCCCCGACTGGGCCGCGCTGGCGCGCACTGACACGACGCTCGTTATTTATATGGGCATGCAGCGGGTCGTTGAGATCACCGCGGCGCTGCAGGCGGCGGGTATGCCGGCGACGACGCCGGCGGCCGCCATTCAGAACGGCACGACGCAATTTGCAGCGGCACGTAATCGCAACGCTCGCGACGCTGGCGGATGCCGCGCGCGCCGCCGCACTGGGCAGCCCGTCGCTGATCGTGATCGGCGAAGTCGTCGGCCTTGCGCGCGCGACCGAAATCGCCGGCGTTCAGTTGCGCACGGCATGAAGCCAACCGGAGAACAGTCATGCAAAAAATGAAACTCGTCATGATAGGCAACGGCATGGCGGGCGTGCGCACGCTCGAAGAGTTGATCAAGATCTCGCCTGACCTCTACGACATCACCGTGTTCGGCGCCGAGCCGCACGCCAATTACAACCGCATCCTGCTGTCGCCGGTGCTGGCGGGCGAGATGACGCTGAAAGAGATCATGCTGAACGATCTCGACTGGTACGCGGCCAACAACATCACGCTGCATCTCAACAAGAAAATCGTCAAGATCGATCGCGTCGCCAAAAAGGTGGTGGCCGCCGACGGCACGGAAGCCGAATACGACCGTCTGCTGCTGGCGACCGGGTCTAACCCATTCATATTGCCGGTGCCCGGCGTCAAGCTCGACGGCGTGATTTCGTACCGCGATATCCAGGACACCAATTTGATGATCGAAGCGGCGTCCCGCTTCAAGCACGCCGTAGTGATCGGCGGCGGCCTGCTGGGTCTCGAGGCGGCCAACGGCTTGAAGCTGCGCGGCATGAACGTGACCGTCGTGCACCTGATGGAATGGCTGATGGAGCGCCAGCTCGATCGCACCGCCGCGGGCATGCTCCAGCAGTCGCTGGAAGCCAAAGGCCTCAATTTCATGCTCAAGACGCAGACGGCGGAAATCGTCGGCGACAGCGCCGACGGCAAGAGCGGCCGCGTCAAGAGCGTGCGCTTCAAGGACGGCACCGAAGTGCCGGCGGACCTCGTCGTGATGGCGGTGGGCATACGCCCGAATACCGAACTCGCCGAAACGGCCGGGCTGTACTGCAATCGCGGCATCGTCGTCAGCGACACGATGCAGACCTACGATCCGAAAATTTACGCGGTCGGCGAATGCGTCGCCCATCGCGGCATCGCCTACGGCCTGGTCGCGCCGCTCTTCGACATGGCGAAAGTATGCGCGAACCATCTTGCGCATTTCGGCATCGGCCGCTACCAGGGTTCGGTGCTGTCGACCAAGCTCAAGGTGACGGGCATCGATCTTTTTTCCGCCGGCGATTTTTCGGGCGGCGCGGACACCGAGGAGATCGTGCTGCACGACTCCGTCGGCGGCGTGTACAAGCGGCTCGTGCTGCGCGACAACCGCGTGATCGGCAGCGTGCTTTATGGCGACACGGTCGACGGCGCGTACTATTTTCAGCTGCTGCGCGACAAGCAGGACATCCACGAAATCCGCGACCACCTGATGTTCGGCCAGTCGCATCTGGGCAACAGCGGCCACCAGGGGCAGAACAAGGCCGCCGCGATGGCCGACACGATGGAGGTCTGCGGCTGCAATGGCGTGTGCAAAGGCACCATCGTCAAGGCGATCAAGGAGCAGGGGCTCTTCACGCTCGACGACGTGCGCAAGCACACCAAGGCCTCGAGCTCGTGCGGCTCGTGCACGGGACTGGTCGAGCAGATACTCGCGTCCACGGTCGGCGGCGCGTACCAACCCGCGCAAACCAAGAACAAGCCCGTGTGCGGCTGCACCGAGCATACACACGAGGAAGTGCGGCGCACGATCCGCGAGCAGCATTTGCTGGCGATACCCGCGGTCATGCAGTTCATGGAGTGGGGCACGCCCAACGGCTGCGCGACGTGCCGGCCCGCGCTCAATTACTACCTGCTGTCGACGTGGCCGCACGAGGCCGCGGACGATCCGCAATCGCGCTTCATCAACGAGCGCGCGCACGCCAACATCCAGAAAGACGGCACGTATTCCGTGGTGCCGCGCATGTGGGGCGGCACGACCAACGCGGCGGAATTGCGGCGCATCGCCGACGTCGTCGACAAATACAAAATCCCGACGGTCAAAGTCACCGGCGGCCAGCGCATGGACCTGCTCGGCATCAAGAAGGAAGACCTGCCGGGCGTATGGCGCGACCTCGACATGCCGTCGGGCCACGCTTATGCGAAAGCACTGCGCACGGTCAAAACCTGCGTGGGCTCCGAATGGTGCCGCTTTGGCGTGCAGGATTCGACCAACATGGGCATCGAGCTCGAGAAGGACCTGTGGCGCATGTACGCACCGCACAAGGTCAAGCTCGCGGTCTCGGGCTGCCCGCGCAATTGCGCCGAGGCCACCATCAAGGACGTCGGCGTGATCGGCGTCGAATCGGGCTGGGAAATCTACGTCGCGGGCAACGGCGGGATCAAGGCGGAAGTCGCGCAGTTCCTGTGCAAAGTGAAGACGCACGAGGAAGTGCTCGAGTACGCGGGTGCATTCCTGCAGTTGTACCGCGAAGAGGGCCGCTATCTCGACCGCACGGTGCATTACGTTGCGCGCGTCGGGCTCGATTACGTCAAGCAGCGCGTCGTCGAAGACGCGGAAAACCGCAAGGCTCTGTACGCGCGCCTGCGTTTCGCCCTGCAGGGCGAGCCCGATCCGTGGCGCGAGCGCGCGGAAGGCAAAGCGGCGCGCGAATTCGAAATGCTCGAGGCTTGAGCGGCATGAACCCATCCGGGCAAGCCGCGGCAAAGCTCGCGGAAATTCCGTTGTACGTCCACGGCGAAGGAACACGTGAAATGACGCAGGACCCAGCGCAGGATTGGCACAAGGTTTGTGCGCTCGCCGAAATTCCGCCACTGGGCGCGCGTGTCGTGAAAAGTGCGCATGGCGACATCGCGGTATTTCGCAATGCGGATGACGAAGTGTTTGCGCTCGCCGACAAATGTCCGCACAAAGGCGGCCCGTTATCGCAGGGCATCGTATTCGGCCGCAAGGTCGCGTGTCCGCTGCATGGCTGGAACATCGGGCTCGACGACGGGCAGGCGGTGGCGCCCGACAAGGGCTGTACGCGATCCTATGCCGTCAAGGTCGAGGACGGCGCGGTCTTGTTGCAAGTCACTGGTCCCCCGCGCGTTACGAGCGCCGCACTGCTGACGCCCTGCCTGCAGAGCCGCCAGCGCAATTACCTGTATATCGTTACCGAATTCGTCGATGGCCAGACGCTGACGCAATGGATGATCGACAATCCCAAGCCGGAGCTCGAAGCGGTGCGGCGGATAGTCGAGCAAATCGGCAAGGGCCTGCAGGCTTTCCACCGGATGGAAATGCTGCACCAGGACCTGCGGCCGGAAAACATCATGATCGACATCACGGGTACCGTGAAAATCATCGATTTCGGCTCGACCCGCGTTGCGGGGGTGGCGGAAATGGCGGCGCCCGCCGAGCGTACGCACCCGCTCGGCACCGTGCAATACACCGCGCCGGAGTATTTCCTGGGCGAGCCCGGCTCCATGCGCTCCGATATCTTTTCCCTGGGAGTGATCGCGTGCCAGATGCTGACCGGCAAGCTTCCTTACGGAGCAGAGGCCGCCAGGGCCAGGACCCGGGCCGCTCAGCGCAAATTGCGCTACCGCTCGTCGCTCGACGAGCATCGGGACATACCCGCGTGGATCGATCTGGTATTGAGAAAGGCGGTGCACCCCGATCCGCTCCAGCGCTACGCTGAACTCTCCGAATTCATCTACGACCTGCGTCATCCGAACAAAGAGCTGATGAACGAGAAAGGCCCGGCGCTGGCCGAACGCAATCCGCTGGTGTTCTGGCAGTGCGTTTGTTTTGTCCTGACGATCGTAATTGCAATTTTGCTATTCAAGCTGAAGTGAACCCCGCGCGCGCCGGTGCAATAACCATTGCGCCATCGCGGATAGACCCAATCGAAGCCCGTTGATGCAGCGATGCTGCTGGCATTGTGCTAGTATTTGCGCGTAGGTAGTCCCAACAATTCAAATCATTTCAAAGGAGCGGAGCCATGGGCGCTTTTTTCTCGTCACTCGGCAGAACCATAACGGCAGGCGTGGTCTTATTGATCGTCATCGTGCTCGCGGTCGGCGGGTTGACGGACGGCGGCATGCGCGGCGGCGATCTATTCATCGTGCGCTGGCTGCACGTGATGGCGGGCGTGATGTGGATAGGGCTGCTCTGGTACTTCAACTTCGTGCAGACGCCGTCGATGCCCAAGATTCCCGACGAGCAAAAACCGGCGATCAGCAAGGTGATCGCGCCGGCGGCGCTGTTCTGGTTCCGCTGGTCCGCGCTGGCCACGGTGATCCTGGGCCTGCTGCTCGCGTATATGAACCACTATCTCGTGGCAGGCGCTGACGCTGACGAAAGGCGTGCACGCAATCGGCATTGGCATGTGGCTGGGCCTCATCATGGCGTTCAACGTCTGGATGATCATCTGGCCGAACCAGAAAAAAGCGCTCGGTATCGTGACGGTATCGCCGGAAGAGAAGGCCGCGGCCGCGAAAATGGCCGGCATGACTTCGCGGATCAACACGATGCTCTCGATCGCGATGCTGTACTGCATGGTCGCGCAGTCGCACGGCGGGATGTAGAACTCCGGCGCGGGCCGCTCGCCCGCGCTCACGAAAAAGCGCGCGGAGACCCCGCGCGCTTTTTTATTGTGCCGGCGGCGCGGCTGCTTTTATTGAGCCGCAGGCGCTTCTTTAAGACCGTCGACCCGGACGCCGGCCTTGATGCCGCGTTTTCCGAACCAGCCTTGGTTCATCTCCAGCGCGTATTTGGCCGGCTTGGCCGACGGATGAGGGTCGGTCGTGAGCGGTTTCATGTCGTCGATATTGACGATGACGCCCTGCTCGTCGATGAACGCAATGCTCAGCGGAATATGGGTGTTCATCATCCAGAAGCTCTGCGGCTGGGTGTGCGTAAAAACGAACAGCATGCCGCGGTTCTCCGGCATCATGCGCCGGTGCATGAGCCCGACCGTGCGCGAATTGTCGTTGGCGGCGACTTCAGCGGTGAGCTTGTGGCCCTTGATCGAAAGAGTGACCTCCGGCAGCGGCTGCTGCGCGTAAAGCGGCGTGCCGCACAGCGTGAGCAGCGCAATCAGCAGGACATTTCGGATGGCATTCATCGGTTGAGCCTATAACGCATCAACGGGCCGTTGCGCCGACCAGCCAGCCGGCAATCGCCTCGAGTATCGCGTCGACGTCGCCTATCGCGGGCAACAGCTCGATTTTCACGCCGGGGTGCTCGGCACGCAGCGCGTCAAGGATTTTCGGCAGGTCGTTCTTGAGATGCCCGCCCTGGGCCATGAACAGCGGCGCTACGGTGATGGACCGGTGACTGGCCAGCGCCAATTTCGCCACGGCGTCCGGCAGTCCGGGCTCCATGAGCTCCAGGAATGCCAGTTCGACGGTGACGCCGGGGCGCCGGGCTTCGAGCGCGCGCTTGATTTTCCTGAACGGCTGCGCCCACTCGGGATCGCGTGCGCCGTGAGCGAACAGGATGATTGCGGGGTCGGTCATCGTCGGATCAGTGCTTGCCAGTGCTGCCGAAGCCGCCGGCGCCGCGCGAGCTCGATTCGAAATCATCGACCACGTTCAACTCGACCTGCACGACCGGCACGACCACGAGCTGAGCGAGCCGCTCCATCGGGTTGATCACGAACGCCGCGTTGCCGCGGTTCCACGTCGAAACGAAAATCTGTCCCTGATAATCGGAATCGATGAGCCCGACGAGGTTGCCGAGCACGATGCCATGCTTGTGGCCGAGACCCGACCGCGGCAGGATCACCGCCGCGAGACCGGGATCGGCGAGATGAATCGCGATGCCGGTCGGAATCAGTTCAGTCTGGCCCGGTTCGAGGGTGAGCGGCTGGTCGAGGCACGCGCGCAGGTCGAGCCCTGCCGACCCGCCCGTCGCGTAATGCGGCAATTGATCGCGCATGCGCACGTCGAGGATTTTGACGTCGAGTTTTTTCATGGATCCACCGCGTTGCCGTGCACGATTCCGGCTAGGCTTTTTTGTTTTTCTTCGCCTGCTGGAGTTTCGCGATGTAAGCCACGAGCTGGCGGGCGACTTCCGGCTTCGGCGCGCGCGGCAGCGTGTGGATGCCGCGTGTCGTCGAGCAGGGTGATTTCGTTGTCGTCGGCGCCGATCGCGTCCTGCGCCAGGTTGGCGACCATCAGCGGGACTTTCTTTTTGCGGCGCTTGGCATCGGCGAACGTGCGCAGGTTCTGGCTCTCGGCGGCGAAGCCGACGCAGAACGGCGGCTTCGGCAGGGCGGCGACCCACGCGAGTATGTCCGGATTGGGCACCAGCGTCAGGCTCAGGTCGGCATCGGTGCGCTTGATTTTTTGCTTGCTCGTTTTGGCGGCGTGATAGTCGGCAACCGCGGCGACTGCGATAAAAATGTCCGCTGCCTTCGCGTGCTTTTTAACGGCTTCGAACATCTGCACAGCGCTCTCGACTTGCTCGACGCGCGCCGAAGCCGGCGCTTCGAGCGCCACCGGCCCGCTGACCAGCGTGACCTGCGCGCCGGCGTCGAGCGCCGCGCGCGCGATCGAATAGCCCATCTTGCCCGAGCTGCGATTGGTAATGCCGCGCACGGGATCGATCGCTTCGAATGTCGGCCCCGCGGTAATCAGAATATTTTTGCCCGCGAGCAGCTTCGGTTGCAGGAATGAAATGACTGCGTCGTATATCTCCTGCGCCTCGAGCATGCGCCCCATGCCGACTTCGCCGCACGCCTGGTCGCCGCTCGCCGGGCCGAGTATGACGACGCCGTCCGCGCCAAGCTGCTTGACGTTGCGCTGGGTCGCCTTGTTCTGCCACATCTGCCTGTTCATCGCGGGCGCCGCCAGCAACGGACACTCGCGCGCGATGCACAGCGTCGAGAGCAGATCGTCGGCGAGCCCGTTGGCGACCTTGGCCAGAAAGTCGGCCGTTGCGGGCACGACGACGATCGCGTCCGCGCCGCGCGACAATTCGATATGCGCCATGTTGTCCGCGATGCGGCCGTCCCACATGTCGGTGAACACGGGGCGGCCGGACAGGGCCTGCATCGTCGCCGGCGTGATGAAACCGCACGCGGCTTCGGTCATTACGACCTGCACCTCGGTGCCGTCTTTGACGAGCAGGCGCACGAGTTCCGCCGCCTTGTAAGCCGCGATGCCGCCGGTCACGCCGAGCACTATCCGCTTTTGGCCCGTTTTCACTATCGATTCAGCCGTTTCCGTATGACGAGCGCAAGAGTGTAAACCATATTCCGCGACGCACAAACCGGCGCGGCGCGCGGCTCGAAATCCGGCTATGACTTTAGTTCTATCCACCAGCGGCAGCATGCGGCGTTGAAATCATGGTCGGGTCAACGTTGGGAGAACGAAATGGCGATCACGGACTGGCCGGTCGACGACCGGCCGCGCGAGAAATTGTTGAGCAAAGGCGCGGACGCACTGTCGGACGCCGAACTGCTGGCGATTTTCCTGCGCACGGGCATCAACGGCAAAAGCGCGGTCGATCTCGCGCGCGAACTGCTGCAGCAATCCGGCTCGTTGTCCGCGCTGTGCACGGGCAGCGAGCGCGAGATTTGCGAACTGCCGGGCATGGGGCCGGCCAAGTACGCGCAGTTGAAGGCGGTGCTCGAAATCGCGCGCCGCGCATTGAAGGAAAAACTCTCAACCGGCAACGCGCTCAATTCCCCGTCGGCGGTGCGCGACTATCTGCGCATGAAACTGCAGGCGCTGCCGCACGAAGTCTTTGTCGTTTTGTTTCTCGACGCGCAAAACCGCGTGATCGGCAGCGAGGAATTGTTTCGCGGCACGCTGACGCAGACGAGCGTCTATCCGCGCGAAGTCGTCAAGCGTGCGCTGCATCACAACGCTGGCGCGGTCATCTTCGCGCACAACCATCCATCGGGCGTAGCCGAGCCGAGTCATGCCGATGAGACGCTGACCCAGGCGTTGAAACAGTCGCTGGCACTCGTCGACGTGCGCGTGCTCGACCACTTTATTGTTGCGGGCAGCGGCGTGCTTTCGTTTGCGGAAAGAGGGTTGTTATGACAAGGTGATCACAAGTTGTGATCAGCCCTCACGCCTGAAATTCGAAAAAAGTCTGCCTACGCACCGAACACGGTGCGATCAGGGGGGCGACGGTCCTAAGCATCATCCATTTCCCGCTCTTGTCAGGAAAACCTCGAATCTATAGTATTGTGGCGTGGCATTTTTGACCTACCAAAAAGGAGGTGTCCAATGTTGCCGGTTTCAAAAAAATATCAACGTGTTGCGTTGGCTCTAATGGTTGTCGCAGGTGCTGCTCCGACTCAAGCTCTGTCCCAGGGGATGGTCAACAGGCCCCAATTGTCGGCTGCGCTCGCGAACGAGCTGGTGGGCGAGACGGTCGCCACTTGCGCGAAGCAGGGCCACAAGGTGTGGGCGGTGGTCGTCAATCTCGACGGCGTGCGCCAGGCCGTGCTGCGCGGCGACGGCGCGCCGATCCACTCGCAGGACAACGCCTATTACAAGGCTTACTCGGCGGCCTCGATTACGCTGGGACGCAATGAGGGCAGCACGAAGGAAGTCGCCGACCGCATGGCCAAGGCCGCGCCGTCGGCGGTTCCGTTTACGCAACTGCCCAATGTCACTTATGGAGTTGGCGGAGTTACGATCAAGGCGGGTGGTCAGCCAATCGGCGCGATCGGCGTGAGCGGCGCTCCGGGCGGTCAGTTCGACGAAGCGTGCGCCCGCGATGCGATCGCCAAGATCCAGGACCGGATCAAGTAACGCGCGTTCGGCTGGTTGCATCAATCCCGCCGCGGGGAAACCTGCGGCGGGTGCTCATATAACATCCGGAGAACAAATGCCAAAGATCGCTGTCGTCATCGCCGCCGTGTTCGCCGCGTTCATCGTTGCGTCTGTTCACGCGCAGAACTATCCCGTCAAAACCGTGCGCATCATCGTGCCGTTTCCCGCGGGCGGCAGCACCGACATCATCGGACGCGTAGTCGCCGAGCAGCTGACCGCTGCCTTCGGTCAGCAGGTGATCGTCGACAATCGCCCCGGCGCGAACGGCGTGATCGGCACCGACCTGGTGGCGAAAGCCGCGCCGGATGGGTATACCCTGTTGATGGGCGGTATCGGCTCGCTGTCGATCAATCCGGCGATCTATTCGAAGATTCCGTACGATCCTGTGCGCGATTTCACCGCGATCATTCAGATCGCGCAGGTCCCCAATGTCCTCGTTGTGCATCCATCATTGCCCATAAAAACGGTGAAAGAACTTATCGCACTGGCGAAAGCGAATCCGGGCAAGCTTTCTTTCTCGTCGTCCGGCAGCGGTTCTTCCGATCACATGTCGGGTGAGCTCTTCAAGTCGCTGGCGCACGTGGATCTCGTGCACGTGCCCTACAAAGGCGGCGCGCCGGCGATCACCGACGCCATCGCGGGCCAGGTCAGCATGACCTTCTCGAATCAGCCGACCGCGCTGCCGCACGTGAAGTCGGGCAAGCTGCGCGGCATCGCGGTCACCAGCATCAAGCGCTCCAGTGCCGCGCCCGAACTGCCGACGATCGACGAATCGGGTCTCAAGGGTTTCGACGTGAGTTCGTGGGTCGGTGTCAACGCGCCGGCGAACCTGCCGCGCGAGATCGTCACTCGCGTCAACGCGGAAATCGTGAAAGGCATGAGCGCGCCTGCGGGCCGCGAACGGCTCAATCAGCTTGCGTTCGATCCGGTGCTGTCAACCCCGGACCAGTACGCCGCACACATCAAGTCCGAAGTCGCGAAGTGGGCGCAGGTAGCCAAAACGGCGGGCGCAAAGCTCGACTGAGTGGCCGGGTCGTCGAATCGGCTACGGCTTGGCTAAGTTATTGATTCCGCATGGGCTCAAGCCTAAATTGGGGTTGGGCAATCCGCAAAAATAGTGTAGAATCGCGCCTCTTCCGAATTCTTGGAGCTGCACCATGGCACGCGTATGTGACATCACAGGCAAGAAACCGCAACTGGGCAATCACGTTTCGCACGCGAACAACAAGACGCGCCGCCGCTTTCTGCCGAACCTGCAAAGCCGCCGCTTCTGGGTCGAGAGCGAGAACCGCTGGGTCCGCATGCGCGTTTCGCAGCACGGCCTGCGCACGATCGACAAGAAGGGCATCGACGTCGTGATCGCGGAAATGCGCGCGCGCGGCGTGGCGATTTAACGGAGACAGTCATGCGTGAAAAAATCAAACTCGAATCGACGGCCGGCACCGGCCATTTCTATACGACCAACAAGAACAAGCGCACCACGCCGGACAAGCTCGAGATCAAGAAATTCGATCCGGTTGCCCGCAAGCACGTAATCTACAAAGAAACCAAGATAAAGTGATCGCGGCAAAGCGGTCATCCTGACGCAAGTCAAGATCCAGACTCAAAAAAAAGCCCGCTTGCGCGGGCTTTTTTCTGTCCTGAAGAGCGCGGACTAGGCGCGCGCCAGCTGGTAACGGCGCAGGCGCAGCGAGAAGTCGCGCAGCGCGATGATGCCGCTCGCTTCGGCGCGGTGGCACCAGTCTTCGAGCTGACGCACGAGCTGCTCTTTGTTGGCCGTCGAACGCTGCCACAGCGTGGTCAGCTCCTGGCGCATCGAATAGACGGTGTGCAGCGTCTTGCTGTTGCTCAGCACTTCTTTCATGCGCTCCAATTCGAGCTCGGAGAATTTTTTCTGGTCGTTGTGCAACCAGCGCTTGACCATCGAGCGGTCGACGCGCACGGCGCGCGCTTTCAGGTGCGCGATTTCTTCGGCGCAGGTCTGCTTGAGCGAGCGTGCGTAGCGGGCCAGCACATCGTAGCGGCTCATGATTACCGCGTGCAGCGTGTCCTGGTCGCATTGAGTCTTGTCGGTGGCCAGCATGACCTTGGGCGCCACTTTCTTGACTTTGGCCAAGCCGAGCGTCTCCATGATGCGGATGTACATCCAGCCAATATCGAACTCCCACCATTTGTTCGAGAGCTGCGCGGAAGAAGGGTAGGCGTGGTGATTGTTGTGCAGCTCTTCGCCGCCGATGAGGATGCCCCACGGCACGATGTTGCGGCTCGCGTCTTCGGCCTGGAAACTGCGATAGCCCCAATAGTGGCCGATGCCGTTGATTACGCCCGCGGCGAAAAATGGAATCCACATCATCTGCACGGCCCAGATCGTTAAGCCGATGAAGCCGAACAGCGCGAGGTTGATCACCATCATCGTGGCGATGCCGGCGACCGAGTGCGACGAATAAATATTGCGCTCCATCCAGTCGTCAGGTGTACCCTGGCCGAATCTTTCGAGCGTTTCGGCATTCTTGGATTCGAGTTTGTACAAGTCGGCGCCCTGCCACATTACTTTTTCGATGCCGAGCACGACGGGGCTGTGCGGATCGTCGACCGTTTCGCAGCGCGCGTGGTGCTTGCGATGGACCGCGGTCCACTGCTTGGTTTCCATGCCGGTAGTCAGCCACAGCCATAGCCGGAAAAAATGGCTGACGATGGGGTGCAAATCGAGCGCGCGGTGAGCCGAGTGCCGATGCAGATAAATGGTCACCGCCGCGATGGTGATATGGGTGAATACCAGCGCGACGACGACGTAGCCCCACCAGGGAAGACTTAAAATGCCTGAAAACATAGAGTTAAGTTAGATCCAAAGTAATTAGAAGTGGGGCCGAGTTTACTTAAATAACCCCAGCTAGGAAAGGACTATTTTGGTGTCGCAAATTGAACTAAACCGGGCCGCTCGTACCCAGCAGTAGGGTGATGTTTCTTATCTCTTATTTCTCTTTCTCGGCGGGCGCGCCGCCAACCAGCCTCACCTCGCGTTGCGGGTACGGAATTACGACGCCGCGCGCCTTGAATTCCTGCCAGATTCCGTAATAGATCTCGGAGCGAAGATTTGTCTTGCCCTGCTCCGGATCTTCGACCCAGGCGGCGAGTTCCAGATCGATGCCGTTGTCGGCAAACGCCTTGATCTGCACTGCGGGTACCGGCTCGGGCAATACGCGCGGATGCCGTTTCGCAACTTCGCCCAGGATCTGCATAGCGAGGTCCAGATCCGACTCGTAGCTAACCTGCACGCTCATTGCAATGGCAACCTTGCGATCCGTATACGACTGGTTGATGACCGCCGAGGTGATTACGGTCTCATTCGGAATGATCGCTTCGGTCCCGTCCAGCGCGCGCACCACGACATAGCGCGCGGTCATCTTGGACAGCCTGCCGGTATGTTTCTCGATCGTAACAAGATCGCCTATCGTCACCGAGCGGTCGAGCAGGATGATGAAGCCGCTGATGTAATTGCTGGCGATTTTCTGCAGCCCGAAGCCCAGGCCCACGCCGAGCGCGCCGCCGAATACCGACAACGCCGTCAGGTCGATGCCGACGAGCGGCAGCACTATGAGCACCGCGACCAAAACGAGCAGCGCGCGCATGAGCTTCGTCAGCATGACCCGCAGTGTCATGTCCATGCCCTGCGCGGACATCAGGCGATCTTCGAGCAGGCGCCCGACCCACAACGCGAGGAGCAGTGCGATCATGACCCAGATCACCGCTTGCGCAATCAACAGCAGAGATATCCGGTGGCCGCCGAACCTGAAGCCGACGCTGTCGAAATATTCGAGGATCTCGGGCGCGAGCCCCAGGACGTAAATCGCGAAACCGATCCACACGATCCAGACGATGGTGCGCTCGAAGGTCGCCAGCAGGCTGCCCGGCGCAAACACGAGCCGCTGCAAATGAACGACGAAAGTGATGATGGCCATCGCCGTCAGCAGCGGAATCGCCAGGTTGAGCAGACTGACGTTGTGCTGAAAATGCACTAGCACCGCGCGCCCCGCCAACACCAGCACGAGCGCCGAAAGCGGCAGGACCAGCCGGCGCAGACTGCCGAGCCCGAATTCCAGCCGGGTGCCGCCGATTCCGCGCAGGCGCGGCCGCACGAGAAAAGAGAACGCCGCGGCGATCGACAGGCTTACGACAATGGTGGCGACCTGCCACAGAATGCGTTGATCCTGCAGGTCGGTCCACAACGAACGCAGCAGCGGCGCGAAGGGATCCGTCACGTGGAGGAGGGTGTCGTCATGCTGAAAATTATTCTAGCACGGCGTCATGGTTCATCTCGTGCGCGCAGGCGCCTGCGAATGCAGCTGGTGGCGGCGCCAATTGTTGAAGTACGCATCGCACAACGGCGGGTTGGCGCGCAGGATGAGCACATTTTCCGCGTTGCGATGCTGGGCTGCATAAGTGAAATTAAAGCTGCCCGTGACCACGGCGCAGTCAGCGCGGCCCGCGTCGATGACGATGATCTTGTTGTGCGCGGCGGCGTGGCGGGCATCGAACAGCAAAGGCACGCCCGCGCGCGCGAGCTCGCGAATCATGGCGGGATTGTTGCGCGACTGCCCGTCGTCCGCGATCACAGCGACTTCGACGCCGCGATTTCGCGCGCGGACGAGCGCGTCCGCGATGCGTCGATGCGTCACGCTATAGGCCTGCACTAACACCTGGTGGCGCGCGGCCTCGACCGCGGCGATGATCATTTCATCCGCGTGATCGTCATGGGTGAAAGCATATTGCACGGTGCCGGTGGCCGCAAACGGCACCACCGGAAGCGCGGGCTGAAACGCACTCGCAGCACCCGCGGCGAGCCAAGACAACACGGCGGTCAGCATTCGCATCGACATGCCTACTCAACGGCAATGCGCGGTGCGCGTTGACGGTCGTGGGGACTAGTGGGGAAATTTCTACGAGGCGCGCTCGAGTACCGCGGCAAAGAAGCCGTCGCAGCCGTGGCGGTGCGGATACAGTTGCAGAAAATCGCCGGTATCGAGCGGGATGCGGGTTTGCGCGAGGGCCTGGTTGGCCGGCAACAGCGTGAATTGCGGATGAGCGGCGAGAAACGCCGCCACGACGTCCTGGTTTTCGGCGCGCACGAAGCTGCACGTCGCATAAACCACGCGGCCGCCGGGTTTGACCAGCGCCGCCGCCGCCGCGAGTATGCGCGACTGCTTGGCGGCGAGCTCTGCGATGCCGCTTTCAGTCTGCCGCCATTTGAGGTCGGGATTGCGCCGCAACGTGCCGAAACCGCTGCACGGCGCGTCGACCAGCACGCGGTCGATCTTGCCGGCCAGGCGCTTCACCTTGATGTCGTTCTCGTTGACGAGCAGCTGCGGGTGCACGTTCGACAGGCCCGAGCGCGCAAGCCGCGGCTTCATCTTGTTCAGACGCGACTCGCTCACGTCGAACGCGTAGAGCCTGCCCTGCGATTGCATTAATGCGCCGAGCGCGAGCGTCTTGCCGCCGGCGCCCGCGCAAAAATCGACGACCATTTCGCGCCGTTTCGGCGCCACGAGATAGGCGAGGAGCTGGCTGCCTTCGTCCTGGATTTCGATGCGCCCGCTGGTGAAGAGCGCGTTGCGGCCCAGCGCGGGATTGCCGTCGATACGGATGCCGAGCGGCGAATAGGGCGTCGGCTGAACTTTGAGGCCTTCTATCGCGAGCTGCTGCATCACCTTGTCGCGATCGGCAGTCAGCGCATTCACGCGCAGGTCGAGCGGCGCCGGTTGCTGCAACGCGCGGCCGAGCGCAAGAATCTCGTCGCCCGCCATGTCTTGCAAGAGCATCGTGGTCAGCCATTCCGGCAATTCGGCTTTGACGTAAAGCGGCGCATCGGTTTCGGGCCGCGCTTTCAGCCCGGCCGCCCACTGCGCGTCGTCCTTGCCGATCAGCGGCTCGAGCTGGCGCAGGCTCATGCCCTGCACGCGATTCAGGTAAGCGAGCAGCAGGCGGCGCGGCGTGGCGGCGCCGGTGTGAAATTCGAACCCGATGCGCCGGCGCAAAATACCGAACACCGTTTCGGCGATGAACTGCCGGTCTTGCTTGCCGAGGTCAGGATGCGCGCGGAAAAAGCGGTGCAGCTCTGCGTCGGCCGGCTGGGTCATTGGCAGAATCCGCGCGAGCGCAGCCTCCGCCGCGGGCAGCAGCTGCAACGCGGAATTGGACTGCACGGCGTTTTTTTTGGTGTGGGGCTTGCGGGATGCGGAGGGCAAAAGGTGGCCTGACTTGAATGGGACCTGCGGCGCTGATCAGGCGCGAAGTTGAATCAATCTTCGCTGACGCGAATCTCGGTGACGAGCTGCTCGCCGGAGGGCTCGCCCTCGCGGTTGAAAAAACGGATGCGCACGGGCAGCCAGCGGTAGGCGGGCGCGAGCCACAGCTCGATGGTTTCCTGCCCGGCGCGCCGCACCTGCTTGACCGGCACCGCGCGCACGGGGCCGAACGGCGTTTCGAGCAGTTCTTCACTGCCGATTTCGAGCTCGTAACGCTCGAGCTTCCAGCCGTTGGTGATCGGCAGCTCGATGCGGCCCGGCGTCAACGGCGCCAGCCCCAGTTGGTACATGAAGCTCACGATGTCCTGCGCGCCGGCCGGCAACGCGACGCTGCGTGACGGATTGCCGATGGCGGCGGACGCCCCCGCCCAGTTGAAATCGGCGGCGGCTTTTTCGCTTTTGCCGGAGCGGACCCTCTCGGTCGTGAAGCGGTCGGGTTGCAGGCCCGCGGGCGTCAGGCGGCCCTGGCTTTCGTACGCCATGCGCTGGCGGCTGAACAGCGACGCGAGTCCCGTAGTTTCAGACACGCTCGCGAGCCGGTAACGGTCGCCGCTGATTTCCCAGCTTTGCAGCGTGCGCCCGACGTTGAAACGGTCGTTGCCCAAATACAACGCATAGGCAATCTCGCCCTTGTGCGGCAGCCGCCGCGCGAGCGACGGGGCGGGTGGCGTCGTGACCGGTTTGACTTCCGGCACGACTGGCGCTACGGCGACGGGAATTTCAGCCGGCGCGGTTTCGACCGGAGCGGCGACAACCGGCGGTTCGGGCGCGTATATCGGCGGTCCGGCGGACGGCGACTGCGAGGTCATGACGGGCGGAGCCGACGGCCGGTGTACCGGCGCAGCATGTTTTGGCGCGGGATGCGCCGGGACGGGTTCCGCACGCGGCACTACCGGCGGCAACGGCGGCGCGGGCTGGAGGCGCGCTTCGAGCACGCGCGGCGGCGCTTCGAAGCGCGGCATCTCGATCGGCACGCCGTACATGAGCCACAAGTGCGTCAGCACCGACAACCCTACGAAGTAGCCGAGCTTGCGCATGAGCCTCGTCGTCGGTCATCGATACAACTTCATTTGATGTCGAGCCGCGTGATGACCTGCTCGTATTTCGAGCCGTCGTTTTCCAGGATCAGGAGCTTGACCGGAAACATCCGGCGGTCGGCCGCGAGCCACACTTCCGTGCCGTTTTCGCCGGGGTCGCGATGCTTGACGAGATGCAGTGTTTTCAATTTGCCGAGCGGTGTATCGAGGACCTCCGTGCCGGCGAGCTCATAGCGGTAATTCTCGATCTTCTTGCCGTTGGTCATCGGGAACTCGAGCGCCCGGACTTTCTCCGGCGCCAGGAACATGAACTGGTACATGACCGAGAGGCGGTCCTGGATGCCGGGCACCAGCGGCAGCGTTTCGCTTTTGCCGTCGTACGTGAGGTTGAGTTCGCGCGCGCTCCAGTCGAAGGCGGCGCTTACGTTCTTGCTCGCGTCGTCGAGCCGGCCGTAATCGAGCTTATCGGGCTGCAGACCTGCGGCGGTGACGCTGCCGCTGCTCTGCACCTTGATTTTGGTACGCACGAACAGCGCGAGCAGTCCCGCCGGATTGCTGTCGCTGACAATATTGTATTGGTCGCCGGTTTTTTCGTAGCTCTCGTCGACGCTCGCGATGTGCAGGCCATCCTTGTAGACGTCGTAGCCCGCTTTGACCGCGGACGGTGCTGTCGCGGCAGTTGCCGCGCCGCATGCCGCCAGCGCGACCAGGCCAAACAGCGTGCGCAGTTTCATGCGTCGCCGGCCGGAGAGACGAGGGCGCCGCTCGCGCCGCGCGCGGCGTGCACTTTAACGATGCCCTCCGGCGTGATCGCGAGGCGGTCGTCGCAGAACCAGCGCAGTGCCTGCGGATAGATGCGGTGCTCCTCGGCGAGCACGCGCGCGGCAAGGCTGTCTTCGCTGTCGCCGTCGCAAACAGGAACTGCAGCCTGGATCACGATCGGCCCGTGATCGAGCTCAGGTGTCACGAAATGCACCGTGCAGCCGTGCACCCTGACGCCGGCTTCGAGCGCGCGCCGGTGCGTATGCAAACCGGTAAATGCGGGCAGCAGCGACGGATGAATATTGATCAGCCGGCCGCGGTAGTGGTTGACGAACGCGTCGGTCAGGATGCGCATGAAGCCCGCGAGCACCACGAGGTCCGGCGCGAGCGCGTCGATTTCCGCGCTCAATGCGCTGTCGAACGCGGCGCGGTCGCGATGCGGCCGGTGGTCGACGACGCGGGTGGCGATGCCGTGTTTCTGTGCTGTCGCGAGTCCGCCGGCGCGCGGGTCGTTGCTGATCACCGCCGCGACCTGAAGCGGCAGCCGCGCCTCGAGGATCGCCTGCATGTTGCTGCCGCGCCCCGAGATCAGAATGACGATTTTTTTCATGCGACGATGGTTTGCGCCTCGTCCTTTGTGCGTTGGTCGATAGTACCCACCTGCCATGCCGTTTCGCCGCGCGGCGCGCAGCACGTCGATCGCTTCCTTCGCGTGCGGCGCCGCGACGACGATGACCATGCCGATGCCGCAATTGAACACGCGCAGCATTTCGTCGTCGGCTACGTTGCCTTCGCGCTGCAGCCAGGCGAAGAGCGCCGATTGCGGCCAGCTTTTGCGCGTGAGCCGCGCGGTCAGCTGCTCCGGCAGAATGCGCGGCACGTTGTCGACGATGCCGCCGCCCGTGATGTGCGCTAAACCTTTGACCGGCACGCGCGCCATCAGTTGCAGGACCGGTTTCACGTAAATGCGGGTCGGCGCGAGTATCGCGTCGCTCAACGGTTTGCCGTCGAGCTGCATCGAAAGGTCGATTTTCTTCTGCGCAATGATGCGGCGGATCAGCGAATAGCCGTTCGAATGCGCACCGCTCGACGCGAGCCCGATCACCGCATCGCCGGCAGCAATGCTTTTGCCGTCGATGATTTTGCTCTTTTCCACGACGCCGACGGCAAAGCCGGCGAGATCGTATTCGCCGGGCGGATACATGCCGGGCATTTCCGCGGTCTCGCCGCCGATCAATGCGCAACCAGCCTGCGCGCAGCCGTCGGCGATGCCCTTCACGACTTCGGTGGCGGTCGCGACGTCGAGTTTGCCGCACGCAAAGTAGTCGAGGAAAAACAGCGGCTCCGCGCCCTGCACGAGAATGTCGTTGACGCTCATCGCGACCAGATCGATGCCGATCGTCGAATGCCGATTGAGTTCGAACGCGACTTTGAGCTTGGTGCCGACGCCGTCGGTACCCGACACCAGTACCGGTTCGCGATATTTCGCGGGGATGGCGCACAGCGCGCCGAAGCCGCCGATGCCCGCGAGCACTTCGGGGCGCATCGTTTTTCTGGCATGCGGCTTGATGTTCTCGACGAGTTGATCGCCGGCGTCGATGTCGACGCCCGCGTCGCGATAAGTCAGGGATTTGGATGCGTCAGATGTGCTCAAGGTGCGCTCTCGCGGGTCGTAAACAGCGGATGGGTCGGGTAAGATAACGCTCCCGTGTGCTGTATGCCGTGCTTCATGTCCGGTGCGCCCCGGATTTTACCCGAAATGACCCTATACCGCTCCCTTGCAAAGCGCCGCGCATGAAGCAACTCGTGCTCGATATCGCACGGCCGCCGGCGCCCACGCTCGACAATTTCGTGCCCGGCCGCAACGAGGAACTCGTCGCCGCACTCTATGCGACGGCACACGGCGCGAGCAGCGAGCAGTTCATTTATATGTGGGGCGCGCCGGGCAGTGGCCGCAGCCATCTGCTGCGCGCGGCGGTCGCCGCCGCGCGGGCTGCGGACAAGCCGGCGACGTTCTTCGAGTCCGGCGCGCGCGAGTTCGCCGCGGCCGACGATGCACCCGATGGTGCATTTTTCGCGGTCGATGACGTGCATCTGTTGGACCCGCAGGCGCAGATTGCACTCTTCAATCTGCACAACCGTATCAAGGCCGGGAACGGCACGTTACTCGCGAGCGGCAATGCGGCGCCCCCGCAGCTCGCCTTGCGCGCCGACTTGATGACGCGGCTGGGGGCAGGCCTCGTGTACCGCGTGCATGGGCTCAATGAAGAGGAGAAGGTCGCGGCGCTGCGGCGCCACGCGCAGGCGCGCGGTTTCGAATTATCTTCGGAGGTGGTCGCCTATCTGCTGCGCCACGTGCAGCGCGACCTGCCGTCGCTGCTTGCCTTGCTCGACGCGCTCGACCGCTATTCGCTCGCCAGCCGGCGCGCGATTACGCTGCCGCTGCTGCGCGAACTGCTGAACGCATAATCGAAAGGTTTCGCGCTTGAATCTCACGCTGTTCGATCTCGACAACACGCTGCTGTCCGGCGACAGCGATTTCGAATGGGCGCAGTTCCTGATCGAGCAGGGCGTGCTCGACCGCGAAGTCTACGAAGCGCGCAACAACGAATTTTACGAGCAGTACAAGGACGGCACGCTCGACATTCACGCTTTTCTCGATTTCCAGCTGAAGCCGCTCGCGCGCCACCCGCGCCGCGTGCTCGACGATTGGCACGCCGAATTCATGCAGAAAAAAATTCTGCCTATCATGCGCCCGCGCGCGCGCGAATTGATCGAGCGCCATCGCGGCGATCTGTGCGCGATCGTCACCGCGACCAACAGCTTCGTGACCGCGCCGATCGCGCGTGAATTCGGCATCGCGCACCTGATAGCGACCGAGCCGGCGCACGTCGGCGGTGAATTCACCGGCGAAGTTATCGGCACGCCGTGCTTTCGCGAAGGCAAGATAGCCTGCCTCGACCAGTGGCTCGCGGCGCGCGGACAAACGCTGAAATCGTTCGCGCATAGCCGCTTTTACAGCGATTCGCTCAACGACCTGCCGCTGCTCGAGCGCGTCACCGAGCCCATTGCGGTCGATCCCGATGAAACCCTGCGCGCGCATGCCGGGCGCCATGGCTGGACGATTTTGAGTCTCGCCTGAATGTCGCGCGTGCCGCTGATCGTGCTGCTGGCGCTGATCGCGGCGGGCAGCGTATTCATCGCTTTGCTCTTCGGCAGCTTGTCGCTCACGACCGGCCAGGTGTTCGACGCGCTGGTCAGGCCCGTCCCGGGCGTGGTCGACGACGTAATCTGGCAATTGCGCCTGCCGCGCGTGCTCGCCGCATTCGCGTGCGGAGGCTTGCTCGCAACTTCCGGCGTGCTGCTGCAGGTATTGCTCAGAAATCCGCTCGCCGATCCCTACATTCTCGGCATTTCGGGCGGCGCGGCGCTCGGCGCGCTCGGTGCGGTGTTGCTCGGGATAGGCGTGGCCGGCAGCAACGTTGCGGCATTGGCCGGTGCGCTTGGCGCCATCGCGATCGTGTTTGCGCTGTCGTTTCGCGCGGGCGACTGGAACCTGCATCGGCTCCTGTTGACCGGCGTCGTATTGTCCGCGGGTTTCACCGCAGTGATCAGCCTCTTGCTGACGGTGGCGCCGCAGGCGCAGTTGCGCGGCATGCTGTTCTGGCTGATGGGCGATCTGTCGCACGCGGATGCGAGCGGCACGGCGTGGCTCGTGCTGGCGCTGGTGGTTGCCGCCTTCACGATATGGTCGGGTAGCCTCAACGCGCTTGCGCTGGGCGCGTTGAAGGCGCGCGCGCTGGGCGTCGCAGTCGGCGGCCTGCAAGCGGCGCTCTATTTCGGCGCTGCTCTCGCGACGGTCGCCGCGGTGCTGCTCGGCGGCAGCATCGGGTTCGTCGGCATCATGGTGCCGCACGCGCTGCGCCTCACGGGCATCAACGACCATCGCTGGTTATTGCCGGCGTCCGCATTGGTCGGCGGCAGCTTCGTGACCTTGGCCGACACGTTCGCGCGCACCGTATGGGCGCCGCAACAGTTGCCGGTGGGCGTATTCACCGCGTTGCTGGGCGTGCCCGCGTTGTTGTTCCTGTTGTCGCGCCGGCCATGAAGCTGCGCGCGCAGGGGCTCACGATTGCAATCGGCGCGCGCGTGTTGTGCCGCGACCTCGCGCTGGAATTAGCACCAGGCGAACTGTGGGGCGTGCTGGGTTGCAACGGGAGCGGCAAGACGACGTTGCTCCACAGCCTCGCCGGTCTCACCCAGCCCGCGGCCGGCAGCATATTGATCGACGACCGTCCGCTCGCGGATTTCTCGCGGCGCGAACTTGGCCGCAGTCTGGGCATCCTGCTGCAGCGCGAGGACCAGGAATTCTGGGGCAGTGTGCGCGATTACGTGATGCTCGGCCGTTATCCGCACGCGCGCTCGCTGTTCGGCTGGCACGCGGACGACGAGGCCGCGGTCGAGCGCGCACTCGGCGCATTCGATCTCGCGCCGCTTGCAGCGCAAGCCTACGTCACGTTGTCGGGCGGCGAGCGCCAGCGCGCGCGGCTTGCGCAGTTGTGGGCGCAGAATCCGCCGCTCATGCTGCTCGATGAGCCGTTGCAGCACCTCGATTTGCGCCATCAGCTGCAAACGCTGGACTTGCTGCGCCAGGCGACGCGCGAGGCGGGTGCGGCGGCCGCCCTCGTGCTGCACGATCTGACGTTTGCCGGGCGCTGCGACCGCATATTGATGCTGTACGGCGATGGCAGATATGCGGCCGGCTCCGCGGCGGAGCTGCTGCGGACGCAATGGCTGGCGGAACTCTATGGTTGCGGCATCCGCGCGTTCGGCGATGGCGCGGATGTCCATTTCATACCCGTTATATAATTAGCGGCGCACAAATTCGAGCGGACGCACTTGGCGGTGCGCCGCTCAATTTGTTTTTCAGGCACTCTTAGACTTACAGGGCCAGAGATTTAATGATCCGGCGTTTTCTCGGCAGGGTGTTTTCGGGCAAGCTGTTCAAGTCCGCGCAGCCCAAGGTCATACCGTTCAAAACGCATCGCATCGCGAGCGATCACGTCAGCCGCTGTGCACTGAAGACCTGCGAGCTGCTGCAGCAGCGCGGCCATCCCGCGTATGTCGTCGGCGGCGCGGTGCGCGACCTGCTGCTTGGCGGCATCCCCAAGGATTATGACGTCGCCACCGGCGCGACGCCCGAGGAAGTGCGCGCGATTTTCCGCCGCTCGCGCATCATCGGCCGGCGCTTCCGGCTCGTGCATGTGATGTGCGGCGCGGAGACGATAGAGGTTTCCACGTTTCGCGGCGTGGCCGGTGTCGAAGCGACCGACGCCGGCGACCATTCGACCGACGAGCACGGGCGCATCCTGCGCGACAACGTGTTCGGCAGCATGGAAGACGACGCGCGCCGCCGCGACTTTACCGTCAATGCGATGTTTTACGATCCAGTGCGCGGCGAGGTCATCGACTATCACGACGGCGTCGCCGACATCAAAGCAAAGAAGCTGCGCATGATCGGCGATCCCGCGCAGCGCTATCGCGAGGACCCGATACGCATGCTGCGCGCGGTGCGGCTCGCAGCGGCGCGCGGCCTCGAAATCGAAACGCGCACGCGTAAGCCCATCCGCGAGCTCGCAGGCCTCTTGCTCAACGTGCCCAAAGCGCGCGTGTTCGACGAGATGATGAAGCTGCTCCTGTCCGGGCACGTCGCGGAAGGAGTGCGGCGCCTGCGCAAGGAAGGGTTGCACCACGGCGTGCTGCCGCTGCTCGACGTGATACTGGAGCAGCCGCTGGGTGAGCGCTTCGTGATGGCAGCGCTCGAAAATACGGACAAGCGCATCAACGAAGGCAAGACCGTATCGCCTGGTTTCCTGTTCGCATCGCTGCTATGGCACGAGGTGCTCGCGGCGTGGAAGACGGCAGAAAAGCGCGGCATGCATACGATGCCCGCGCTGTTCCACGCGATGGACCAGGTGCTGCAGGTGCAGGCGGAGAAGCTCGCCATTCCGCGCCGCTATGGCGCCGACATGAAAGACATCTGGGCATTGCAGGCGCGCTTTCTGAACCGCGCCGGGCGCCGGCCGTGGCAGCTGCTCGATCATCCGCGGTTTCGCGCCGGCTTCGATTTCCTGCTGTTGCGCTGCGCGAGCCGCGAGATCGACCCCGAGCTGGGGGCGTGGTGGGAGAAGTTCCAGCATGCGGACGAGCCGACGCGTGCCGGCATGCTGATCAAAGACACCGCCGGTGCGAGCAAGAAGCGGCGCCGGCCCCGGCGCAAGAAAAAGCCCGCTGCGGCGGCCACCGAATCCGGCGGCTGATGACGCCGGTCACTGCCTACATCGCGCTCGGGGCCAATCTCGAAGACCCCGTCGTGCAGGTGCGGGCGGGCCTCGCCGCGCTAGCGACGTTGCCTGACACGCAACTTCTGATGCAATCGTCCCTTTACCGCACCGCACCGGTCGGTTATGCGGACCAGCCTGATTTCATCAATGCAGTGGCGGCGGTCGACACCGAACTGAGCCCGCGCGAACTGCTCGATGCGCTGCTGGCGATCGAATTGAACCACGGCCGCGTGCGCCAGTTTGCGAATGCGCCGCGCACGCTCGATCTCGACGTGCTGCTCTACGACGATGTTGAGGTGAATGAATCCGGGCTCACCATTCCGCATCCGCGCATGCACGAGCGCGCGTTCGTGCTGGCGCCGCTCGCCGAGATCGCACCGCTGTGTGAAATACCCGGGCACGGCCGCGTCAGCGAATTGCTGCGCGGCCTCGACCCCCAGGGCGTCACGCGGCTCGCGGCGGGTGCGGCATGACGTCACTGCCGGACAAGTACCGGTATATCGTCGTCGAGGGGCCGATCGGCGCCGGCAAGACCAGCCTCGCGCGCCTGCTCGCGGAGAAGAGCGGCAGCACGCCGCTGCTCGAGGATCCCGCGGCCAATCCGTTCCTGCCGGGCTTTTACGAAGACCAGGCCCGTTACGCGCTGCCGACGCAATTGTTTTTCCTGTTCCAGCGTATCCAGCAGATCAGGGCTTTGTCGCAGGCCGACTTGTTCCGGCGCGCGACGGTCGCCGATTTCATGCTCGACAAGGACCCGTTGTTCGCGCGCCTCACGCTGAACGACGACGAATTGAGCCTTTACCAGCAGATATACGCGCAGATGAAGCCGCAGGCCGCGGTGCCCGATCTCGTGATCTACCTGCAGGCCTCGACCGAGACCCTGATCGAGCGCGTGAAGCGCCGGGCCGTCAACTACGAGCGCGCGATCTCGGAGGATTATCTGCTGCGGCTGGCTGAAACCTACGCGCGTTTCTTCTACCAGTATGATGCCGCGCCCGTGCTCATCGTGAATTCCGAGCATCTGAATTTTGTCGACACGCCGGCCGATTTCGATTTATTGTTGCAGCGCATAGCGGCGATGCGCGGCGCGCGCGAGTTCTTCAACCTCGGTGAATGAGGAAAGCGATGAGAATCAACCTGACGGTGCTCAACAAGATGGTCGCGGACGGCGACAAGATCACGATGCTCACGTGCTACGACGCGAGCTTCGCGGCGGTGCTCGACGCCGCCGGCGTCGACACGCTGCTGATCGGGGATTCGCTCGGCATGGTGCTGCAGGGTCACGACTCGACGCTGCCGGTGACGCTCGCTGACGTCGCCTACCACACGGCCTGCGTGGCGCGCGGCAGCAAGCGCGCGTGGATCATCGCCGACATGCCATTCGGCAGCTTTCAGGTGAGCCCGGCCGAAGCGTTCAGAAATGCGGCGCAGTTGATGGCCGCCGGCGCTCAAATGGTCAAGCTCGAAGGCGGCGAGACCATGGTGGAAACGATTAATTTTCTGACGTCGCGCGGCATACCCGTGTGCGGCCACCTCGGGCTTACGCCGCAATCGGTCAATACGCTCGGCGGTTATCGCATCCAGGGCAAGACCGACTCCGCGGCGCAGCGCCTGATCGCGGAAGCGAAGATGGTGCAGGATGCGGGCGCCGGCATGCTCGTGCTCGAGTTGATGCCCTCCGCGGTCGCGCGCGACGTCACCGCCGCGCTGCGCATTCCGACGATAGGCATCGGCGCGGGCGTCGATTGCTCGGGGCAGGTGCTCGTGCTGCACGACATGCTCGATATTTTTCCCGGCAAGAAAGCCCGCTTCGTCAAGAATTATCTGGCGGGGGCGGGCAGCGTCCAGGCGGCCGTCGAGACGTACGTCAAGGAAGTCAAAGCCAAGACCTTTCCCGCCGCCGAGCATTCGTACTAGCCCTGCGCGTGGCAGCCAGTGGCATGAGAGGCTTCGAAGTTTGGTTTAGAATAGCCGTCCCTTGATCCGGGCCGGTTCCTCGGTCCTGCTTTCAGCATGGACGTCATCCATTCCGTCGCCGCTTTGCGCGAGCGCCTGCAGCGCGAGCCGAACAACGTGTTCGTGCCGACGATGGGCAATCTGCACGCCGGGCATATCCAGCTCATCAACATCGCGAAGCCGCGCGCCGCGTGCACGGTGGTCAGCATCTTCGTCAATCGCCTGCAGTTCGGCCCGCGCGAGGATTTCGAGCGCTATCCGCGCACGCTCGAGGCGGATTGCGAAAAGCTGCGCGCGGCCGGCGTCGACGTCGTCTTCGCGCCGGACGAGAAGGAAATCTATCCCGAGCCGCAAACCTACGTGGTCGAGCCGTCCGACCTGCAGCACATACTCGACGGTGCGGTGCGTCCCGGCCATTTCAGCGGCGTTTCGACCGTCGTGCTGAAGCTCTTCAACATGGTATCGCCGCATTCCGCGATCTTCGGCAAGAAGGATTACCAGCAGTGCCTGGTGCTCACCAATATGGTCCGTCAGCTGGCACTCCCGATCGACATCATTTTGGCTGAGACGGTGCGCGCGGAAGACGGCCTCGCGCTGTCGTCGCGCAATGCTTATCTGACCCCCGAGGAGCGCGGCGAGGCGCCGCGGCTTTACCAGCAGCTATGCCACGCGCGTGACGAGCTCATGAACGGCGCGCGCGATTACCAGCGCATCGAGCTCGATGTCATGGCCGGGCTCGCGCATCACGGCTGGAAACCCGACTACATCGCGGTGCGCCGCCAAAGCGATCTGCAGCCGCCGCGCAACGGCGAGCGCCGGCTGGTAGTGCTGGCGGCGGCACGGCTCGGCAAGACGCGGCTCATCGACAACATCGAAGCGAACATCTGACGATATCCGCGGTCACAGATGAAGGCAGGCCCATTGCCTGTTACTATTAGCGCTATGGAAGCTAAAACCCCCGCAGCCAAGACCCCTGAAGCGAAACCCCCGACCGCTGAAGTCAAAAAACGCTTCTGCAGCACCGGCAGCCACTGGACGACTGGCGAGTTTCGCAAAATCGGCACCACGCGCTGGATATGCCTCGCGTGTTTTCAGCGCCGGCAGGCCGAGTTGCGCAATCTGAAAAAGAACAAACTGCTCGCCGCCGGCGCCAGCGCCAAGAAACAGTAGGCCCGGCGCGCAAGCCGCCGCGGGAGGAGCCGCATGAAACCTGATTTGCGCTGGACAGCGGTGATGGTGTGCGAACTTGCCGCGATCGCGGCAGCGTCCGCATCAGCCCAGGAGTATCCGCAGCGCCCGATCCGTATGATCGTCGGCCTGCCGGCCGGCGGCTCGACGGATTTGATGGGGCGGCTCCTCGCGGCAAAATTGGGCGAGCGTTTTGGCCAGCAGGTCGTGTTCGACAATCGTCCGGGCGCGAGCGGCATTATCGGCGCCGACATCGTCGCGAAATCTCAGCCCGACGGCTACACGCTCCTCATGGCGGGCGGCTCGTTCGGGATCATCTCGAGTCTCTACGCGAAAGTCCCGTTCGACACCGCGCGCGATTTCGTGCCGATCGCATTGTTCGCGACATCGCCCTATGTCTTCGTCGTGCATCCGTCGGTACCGGTGACCTCGATGCCCGAATTCATCGCCTACGCGAAAACGCGGCCGGGACAACTCAACTTCGCGGGCTCGACGCCCGGATCGGTGCAGCGGCTGTCCGGTGAGCTGCTGAAACGCATGACGGGCATCGACATGCTGTACGTGCCGTACAAAGGCACCGGCGTGCTGCTGCCGGACCTGCTTGGCGGACGGCTGCAGGCGGCGATCGATAACGTGCTAATCGTGGTGCCGTACATGAAAAGCGGCGCGCTGCGCGGCCTCGCGGTGACCAGCGCGAAACGCTCGGTGGTGGTGCCGGAACTGCCGACGATCGCCGAATCCGGCGTGCCTGGATTCCAGTCGGGCGGCTGGTTCGGCGTGCTCGCCGCCGCCGGCACGCCGGCTCACATCGTGAAGAAACTCAACGCCGAAATCTCGAGCGTCATGCAGCAGCCGGACGTGCGCGAGCGTCTGCTCGCGCAGGGTGCGGAACCCCTGTCGGGACCGCCCGACGATTTGAAGAAACTGCTCGCGCGCGAGCGCGAAGTGTGGGGCAAGGTAATCCGCGAGGCGGGCGTCAAACCCGATTAGCCGCCGCAGCGGCGCAGCTCGTCAACTAAGCAGCGTGTCAGCCGCCGTATAGTCGAGGCCCAGCGCATCGGCGACTGCCTGGTGCGTAATCCTGCCGTCGACGATGTTCAGCCCGTGTTTCAGATGCGGATCGTTGCGCACTGCGTCGCGCCAGCCCTTGTCGGCGAGCGCAAGCGTGAACGGCAGCGTCGCATTGTTCAATGCATAGGTTGAAGTGCGCGGAACCGCACCCGGCATGTTGGCGACCATGTAATGCACGACGCCATCGACGACGTAAGTCGGGTCCGCGTGCGTCGTCGGCCGGCTGGTTTCCGTGCTGCCGCCCTGGTCGATCGCAACGTCGACGATCACCGAGCCCGGTTTCATTTTCGCGAGCATGTCTTTGGTGATGAGCTTGGGCGCCGCGGCGCCGGGAATCAGCACGCCGCTGATCACGAGATCGGCGCGCCGCACTTCGCGCTCGATATTGTCGCGGTTGCTGTACACGGTCAGCGCGCGGCCGTTGAACAGCGCGTCGATGCGCCGCAAGGCGTCGATCGACTTGTCGATGACGACGACCTGCGCGCCGGTGCCGACCGCCATCTGCGCCGCGTTGGTGCCGACCACGCCCGCGCCGAGAATCACGATGCGCGCGGGCGCGACACCCGGCACGCCGCCCAGCAGCATCCCCATGCCGCCGGCGCTTTTTTCGAGGCAGTGCGCGCCGGCCTGGATCGCGAGGCGGCCGGCCACTTCGCTCATCGGCGCGAGCAGCGGCAGCCCGCCGGCGGGGGAGGTGACCGTCTCGTATGCAATGCAGACCGCGCCGCTCGCAAGCAGGTCCTGCGCCTGCGCGCGATCGGCCGCCAGATGCAGATAGGTGAACAACACCTGGTTTGCGCGCAGCATCTTGCGCTCGGCCGGCTGCGGCTCTTTGACTTTGACGATCAAGTCGGCGCGCGCAAAAACTTCGGCGGCGGTGTCCGCCACCTGGGCACCCGCGTTGCGGTAATCATCGTCGCTGGCGCCGATGCCGGCGCCGGCCCGCGTCTCCACGATGACGGCATGCCCGTGCACGACGGCTTCGCGCACCGACGACGGCGTCATGCCGACGCGGTATTCGTGGACTTTGATTTCTTTGGGTACGCCGATCAGCATAAACACGTCCTGAGCCTGTATGAGCGCCCGAAACTCAGCAAGTTTCGATGAACGCGTGTTTTATTTTTAACACTTCGACCATGTCGATGACAAATGCGGCATCGAATCCTTCGGCTGCGGCCCAGTCCGCTACTGATCCACCTTTACGTCTGCGTCGACGATAATTTTCGCGAATTTCGCCGATTCCGCACGTAGAAAATCGCGGAACTGCTCGGGTGTGGTCGGCGCCGGCTCGAAGCCGAGCTCTTTCAGTTTGGCGGCAAGTTCCGGCGTCTTCAGCGCCTGCACGATCGCGCCGTTGAGCTTGCGGATGATTGGATCCGGCGTGCCGGACGGCGCGTACATGCCGAAGAAATTGACGAGCTCGAAAGTCGAGAGCGGCTTGTATTCCGCGATCGCGGGCACATCGGGCAAAACCGAGGCGCGTGTGAGCGAGGTCACCGCGATCGGCCGCAGGCGTCCGCTCTGGATGAACGGCAGCGACGCGCCGATGCTCGCGAACGTGTAAGTCACATGCTTGCCCGCCGTGTCGGCGAGCTGCTGCGACGCGCCTTTGAACGGCACGTGCTGGACGGAAATACCCGCCATCTTGTTCAGCATTTCGCCGGTCAGGTGCTGCGCGTTGCCGATGCCGCTCGACGCATAAGAGAGTTTTCCGGGATTCGCTTTGGCGTACGCGATCAGCTCCTGGATGTTCTTCGCCGGCACGTCGGTGTTGACCGTCAGCACGTTCGGCACCTTGACGCCGTTCGACAGCGGCGTCAGATCTTTGTCGGTGTCGTAGGGAATTTTCGGAAAGAGGTGCGGATTGATCGCCATTTCGCCCGACGCCAGCAGCAGCGTGTAACCGTCGGGCGGCGCTTTGGCGACTGCATTGGTGCCTATCATTCCGCTGCCGCCCACGCGGTTGTCGACGACCACCTGCTGGTTGAACGTCCTGCGCATCTGCTCGCCGATCAGCCGCGCCGTGAGGTCGGTGCCGCCGCCCGCCGAAAACGGGACGATGATCTTGATTTGCTGGTTCGGATACTGGTCCTGCGCGCTGCCCGCGGTGGCGAGCAGGGCAGCGGCGGCTGCGCTAGTGAATCGCAGCAGGCGACGGCATGACAACATGAATATCTCCTCGACGTATCAACTTATAACTTGGGTGCGCCGATTCTAACCCGCGACGGTAAGTCCGCGGAATGCTGTAGACTTTTCTCCTCGCCGCAAAACTCCGCTGCCAATTGAAAAGCATCCAGATCGACCGCTACGGCGGGCCCGAAGTCCTGATTCGCCGCGACATCGCAGTGCCGCAGCCCGCGCCCGGCGAAGTATTGATCCGCATCACCCATGCGGGCATCAACTTCATGGACATCCACACGCGCGAAGGCAAGTACGCGCAATCGCAAACGTACAAAGTCGGCCTGCCGTGCACGCTCGGCATGGAGGGCGCGGGCGAGGTAGTCGGCACCGGTCCCGGCGTCGCTGATTTCAAGCCGGGCGACCGGGTCGCTTATTGCATCACATGGGGCAGTTACGCCGAATATGCGGCAGTGCCGGCTTCGCGCGTCGTCAAGGTGCCCGACGCCTTGCCGCTGGAGATGGCGGCTGCGTCCGTGTTTCACGGATTCACCGCGCACTATCTCGCCCACGACGTCGGACACCTGGGGCCGGGCGTCACCTGCCTCGTGCATGCGGCGTCCGGCGGCATCGGCCAGATTCTGATCCAGCTCGCGAAGCGGCTGGGCGCCACCGTCTTTGCGACGACGAGCACGCAGGCGAAAGCTCAAGTCGCGCGCGAACGCGGCGCCGATCTCGCGGTGCTCTACGACAACGGCGGCTTCGCCGACGCGATACGCGCGGCGACGCAGGGCCGCGGCGTCGACGTCGTCTTCGACTCGATCGGCAAAGCCACCTTGCGCGACAGTTTTCGCGCGACGCGCAAGCGCGGGCTCGTCGTCGCTTACGGCAGCGTGTCGGGATCGGTGCGCGACCTGGACCCGATCGAGCTCGGCGAAGCAGGCTCGCTGTTTCTCACGCGGCCGCGGCTGGCCGACCACCTGCCCGACGCCGCGACCACGCGCCGGCGCGCCGACGAGATATTCGCGGCGCTGCTCGACGGCAGCCTGCAGATTGAGATCGCAGGGCGCTACACGCTCGACAATGTCGCCGATGCACATGCGGCTCTGGAGGAGCGGCGCATGGTAGGCAAACCGGTCATGGTGATGCCATGAGTCAGAATGTTATCGGATCGCGCGCGGACATCGCTGCGGTAGTCCTGATGGCGATCGGGCTGGTGCTTGCCATTCTGCTGCATTTGTTGCCGGCGCTCTTCGCGGGCCTGCTCGTGCATGCGTTGGTGCATCTGCTCGCGCCGCGCGTGTTCGGGCTCAAGGGCAATCCCGCACGCGCCAGAGTTGTGGTCGTGATCGTGCTCACCGCGATCGTGCTCTCGCTCGCCGTCGTTCTCATCGGCGGAGTGACCGCGTTTTATCGCGGCGAAGGCGTGCATGTCGCGCACTTGCTGCAGAAGATGGCGGACATAATTGACGGGGCGCGCGGGACGATGCCAACGTGGGTGCAGGACAACCTGCCGGCGGACGCAGACGCGCTGAAAGACAGCGTGGCCCAGTGGCTGCGCGATCACGCGGCGGAGCTCAGAAAGGCGGGCGGTGAAGTCGGCCGCGGGCTTGCCTATGCGCTGATCGGCATGGTGATAGGCGCGCTGGTGGCGGTGCGCGAAGTCGCGCATTCCGGCGATGGAGGTCCGCTCGCTCGCGCGTTGAAGCGCTGTCTCGGGCTGGTTGAGGACTCGTTCAGCCGCGTTGTGCTCGCGCAGATCCGGATCTCGGCGCTTAATACTGCACTGACCGCAGTCTACCTGCTGGGCGTGCTGCCGGCTCTCGGTGTCGACCTGCCGCTGAGGAAAACCATGATCGCGGTGACATTCGTCGTGGGTTTGCTGCCTATCATCGGCAATCTCGTTTCCAACACCGTGATCGTAGTCATCAGCCTGAGTTATTCACTGCCGATCGCGGTCGGTTCGATGCTGTTCCTGATCGTGGTGCACAAGCTCGAGTATTTCATCAACGCCCGTATCGTCGGGTCCCGAATCAACGCCGCGGCGTGGGAACTGCTGCTCGCGATGCTCGTCATGGAGGCCGCGTTCGGCCTGCCGGGCGTGATCGCTGCGCCGGTCTTTTATGCCTATGCCAAGGCGGAACTCGTGGCGCGCAAGCTGGTTTAGAAAACGTGGATAAGATCGGAGGTCGCCAGGCCGCCTTCTGTGGATATAATTTGTGCCGGGCATAACTTGCGCATTGGCCACCATGTTTCAATGCACTCGGCGACGGCTTTCGAAACTCGCGCTGGCAGCTCGAGTTTTGGCTGGCATCCTTTTTCTCCTGCTCGCGCTCCCGGCGCGGACGCAGGACCCGTTTATCCTGTCGCTCGCCGCCGCCATCGATCAGTCTTCCCTGACGCCGCGCGAGCAGCTCGGCCTGCGCCTGTTTTTCGACAGCAACCTGTCGGAACCGGCAGGCACGGCCTGCGCCTCGTGCCACGATCCCCGGCGCGGCTTTACCGGCAACAACAACACGCTGATCGGGGTGGCGCAGGGTAGCCGGTCCGACCAGTTCGGCACGCGCGACGCGCCTACCGTGATGTACCTCGCGACGGCGCCGCGCTTTGGCAGCATTGAAAGGGACGGCAAGCGCGTGCCGGCGGGCGGTCATTTTTGGGACGGCCGTGCCGACACGCTGGAAGAACAGGCCAAGCAGCCGTTGTTCAACCCGGTGGAAATGAATAACGCCGATATACCCGCGCTGATTGCCAAGGTCGCAAAAGCCGCGTACGCCGACGCCTTTCGTAAACTGTGGGGCGAAACCATTTTCAACAATCCAGAGGCCGCGCTCGACGCGGTGGCGGCCTCGATCGCCGCCTTTGAGCGCACGCGTGTGTTCCAGCCGTTTACCTCGAAATTCGATCATGTGATGCGCGGGCAGGCGAAGTTCACCGCGCAGGAACAGCGCGGCTTGAGTCTATTTATCCAGCCGCAAAAAGGCAACTGCGCGCATTGCCATAGCGTCGACGTCGCGTCGCGCGATCCGCAGAAATCGCTGTTCACCGACTTTAGCTTCCGCGCGCTGGGGCTGCCGCGCAGCACGCGCATCCCGAAAAATTCCGACGCGGCGTTGTTCGACCTCGGGTTGTGCGAGCGCGTGCCGGTGTCGGTGTTCAAGCTGCCGGTGACAACTGCCAAGCCGACCGTGACAGACCCCGCAACCTGCGGCTTCTTTAAAACGCCGACATTGCGCAATATCACGATCACCGCGCCGTACATGCACAACGGTTTTTTCGACAATCTGCGCGACGCGGTGGCGTTCTACGCCACGCGCGATACCGATCCGGCGCGGTGGTTTCCCGAGGGCAAAAAATTCGACGATCTGCCGGCCCAGTATCATGCCAACGTCGACGTCGACACGCCGCCCTATCAGCGCCGCCCGCAACAGCGCCCGCAACTTACGAACGGGGAAATCGACGACATCGTGGAGTTCCTCTACACGCTCACCGACGGCTACAAACCGGAGTGGAACAGGAGCGGAAACAAGCCGCAGGTCGAAATTACTCCGCCGCGAGCTCCAATTCCATCCCCTGCGCCGCCCGCTTCGGCGCCCAGCTTCGCGCGGCGAGTATTGAGTCCGGCGGGAAAGGCCGGGAACCGATTGATTTTGGAGCCGTCGTCGCGGTCTTTTCCTAAGCCCTATGAACGTCATACCGCGAGGCGGCGGGAACTAGGCGCAAAGCGGGAAAAGTGTCTACACTATAAACATCGCTGGTCTTCTACAGCGTATCGCGAACCGCGTAGCGCACATGAGATGCCACGCGCATCCAATCGAGCCGGGGGAGTTATGAAAAAAGTTTTGGTGGGAATGGCATTGTGCGATGCTGGGAGCCGGCGTGCAGGCACAGACGCAGCAGGAACTTACCAGGGACGGCAACGGCGGCAGCACCGACAATGTACTGACCTATGGCATGGGGTATCACCAGCAGCGTTACAGCAAGCTGGATCAAATCAACAAAAATACCGTCAAGCGGCTGGTGCCGGTGTGGAGCGCCTCGCTCGGCAACGAATATGGCGAGCAAGGACAGCCGTTTGTTTACAACGGCGTGATGTATGCAGCCAACGTCAAGCGCGTGATCGCTATCGACATCGGCACGGGTCGCCAATTGTGGAATTACGACATCGAATGGGATCCCGCCGTGCCGCGCGTGGTGTGCTGCGGCCTGAACAACCGCGGGGTCGCGCTGTTTGACGGCAAGGTGTACGTAGCCGCGCTCGATGCGCACGTCTATGCGCTGGACGCCAAGACCGGCAAACAGGTGTGGAAATCCAAGATCGCTGAATGGAAGGAAGGTTATTCCATCACCAGCGCACCCAGCGTGGTTAACGGCGTCGTGATGAGCGGCATGACCGGCGGCGAGTTCGGCGTGCGTGGCTTCGTGGTGGGCCTCGACGCGCAAACCGGCAAAGAAATATGGCGTCGCCACACCACACCGGATCCGACGGAAAAAGCTTATTCGACCTGGCCGCAGGACGATTCGTACAAGCGCGGCGGTGCCTCGACGTGGATTACCGGCTCGTACGATCCGGAACTTGATCTGTCCTACTGGGGCACCAGCAACGGCGGCCCGTGGACCTGGAAAGCGCGTCCCGGCGACAACCTGTGGGTGGCTTCGGTGATCGCTATCCGTCCGAAGACCGGCGAAATCGCATGGCACTACCAATGGACGCCGGCAGAAACTTATGACTTCGACGGCAACAATGAAAACGTGCTGGGCGATCTCACCATCAACGGCCAGAAGCGTAAGGTCCTGATGCATGCTGACCGCAACGGCCTGATGTACGTGCTCGACCGCGCCACCGGCCAAGTGCTCGCCGGCAACCCGTATGTGAAGACCAACTGGGCGACCGGCGTGGATCTCAAGACGGGCCGCGTAGTTGAGACCGACGTCGCGAAGCGCCTGCGCGCGGGCGAACAGGTTGAGATCGAGCCGCGCTGGACCGGCGGCAAGAACTGGATGCCGATGGCCTTCAATCCCGCCACGGAGCGAGCTCTATTTCTCGATGCTCGAGGAAACCGCGATTTACCAGTTGAACAAGGACCTGCCGGAGTACAAGCCGGGTGAGCGTTATATGGGCGTCACCAACACCACCAAGGATCGCGACACGACCAAACCGTGGGGCTACTGGGGTGCGGTGCTACCGATGACCGGCAAGCCCGCCTGGCGCACGCCGCTGATGGACCTGCCGAGCTGGTCGGGCGCGATGGTCACCGCGGGCGGCCTGGTATTTACCGGCAACACTGCGGGCGACTTCGCGGCGCTGGATGAAGCCACCGGCAAGGTGCTGTGGCAATTCAAGACGCCGTCGGGTGTGAACTCGCAGCCCATCACCTACACGTACAAAGGCAAGCAATACGTCTCCGTATTCTCGGGTCTGGGTGGCGGCACATCGGCGAGGCGCGAAACCGCGGGCAAAGTACTGCCCGCCGGCACGGTGTGGACGTTTGCGCTGATGGACTAGGCGCGAGACCGGTTAGCTTCACGACGATCCCACCGGTCAAGGCCGGTGGGATTTTTTTTGACCAGGGCAGATTATTTTTTGCAACTATTTCATGAAAAAAACAGAACTCCAAACGAGTGTGGCGGGAATGGTGATGGCGCTTGCATTGAGCGCACACGCGCAGGATTTTCCCGCGGAGCAAATCAAGCAGGGCGCGGATACGTACGCGCGACACTGTTCGCCGTGCCATGGCGTGCGCATGAAAAATCCCGAGGGCGCATTCGATCTCATGACGTTTCCCAAAGATCAGGATGGCCGCTTTCGCAACTCGGTAGCCAAAGGCAAAAACAGCATGCCGCCGTGGGAAAGCCTGCTCAAACCCGAAGAGATCGATGCGCTATGGGCTTACGTGGTTGCGGGCGAAAAGAAATAATTCAGCGCGAAGCTCCTAGATTGATGCCGCGGCGCAGGAACTGCGTCGTCGCGATGCTGGTGATTGGACGGCGCTAGGGTATACGCAGCAGCGGGCTATGACGCCGCGCAGGTTGTGGGGCGCGGGGGAAATGCGCGATAATCCTGCCTGGATACGGACGGCGAAGCCGCCGTTTCAGGTATGCAGGTTCGAACGGACAGGTTGTTTGCCGTTCAAGCCGCACCTTATTGCCGGGATGGCGGAATTGGTAGACGCACGGGACTCAAAATCCCGCGCCAGCAATGGTGTGGGGGTTCGATTCCCCCTCCCGGCACCAGCGTTGCGATAGTCCCTCTTGCGCTTCGAAGAGCGCGCCTATTTTCGAGCGCCCCCTGAGCGTGTACCCTGCGCTATGGGGCTCGAAGACTATCGGCTCGACCATGAGCGCTCGAATCGCTGCACGCGCACGCTCAACCTGATTCGATAGGAACCACTCGCGCCAACGCTGAGCGAGAGCGAGGAGTTCTTTTTCGAGACGCTTATTGCTCAGCGCGTTGTCGGGCAATGCCGCAGCGCAGCATCGGGCGAGTTCGCTGCTTATCGCTTTGATGCGCGTCTCACGTTCGCCCAATGCAGCGAGCAGAGCGCTTGATTCGCCGGCACCGTTCGCTACCGCTTCGACCAGCCGGTCGTGCTCGCGTTCGGTTTTCGCCAGCTCCTTGCGCAACCGTGCGTCCAGATCGGGTTGCTCCCCCGAGCGCTTGCGAATCATCGCCGACGCCCGTCGCGCTGCTTTGAGCAAGACGTCGGGCCGGAGAACCTTCTGCTCGATTGCGTCAAGTGCGTGCGCGTCGAGCGTCTGCATTTTGATCTTGTGCGCATTGCTGCAAGCGCTCGCACCGCGATTATGATTAAACCCGCACACATACCGGTGCATTCGACGCGGGTTCTTTTTATTTCCGACGCCATGCGATTCGATAATCATATTGTTCCCGCAGACGGCGCATTTCATCAGCCCCGATAACAGGTAACGCGAAGGGCGCCCAGCCGCCGCCCCGTCGCCGGCGCGGCGGGTGGATCTGTATCAGGTGGCTTGATACTCGAATGTATGGGTCTTGGCCAGAGCCAATGGGTGGGCTCGGCTTGCGCTCGTGGCCGGGGTGCACACCATTAGTTTTCTGCATTGCGTGGCAGTACCCGATGAGGCGGGGGCTCCGATGCAGTACGAGAACACCGCTTTCTGGGACTAAAGTCCAATAGCCCGGCGGAGTGGTTTTGGAGAATAATTTGGGTGTCCCTACGGGCGCGCGACGTCCATGTCCGCCCGGGCAGTGTAGTACATCGTGGTCAATCCCCCGTATTGACGACCAGGGAGCCGACATGAGGTCGTTACCAGCCCCCGGAAATTTCCGGGATACAGCACGTAGCAAACCGAGAAGGAGCACAAGCATGCACGCGAAAAAATGGACCGGTATTCTGGCTGGCGCCCTGATGGCGCTCGTAGCTACTGCTTCGATTGCGGCGGACGACGGCAAGGGCGGCTCGGCGGCCAAGTTGAGCAGCGACTCGCGGGCGGCCCTCAGCCAGCTCTACGCCAAAGTACCCAAGGCCAAGGAGCTCGGAGGAAAAGCGGTCGCCGTCCTGGTCTTTCCGAGCATCACGAAGGCCGGACTGGGAATTGGCGGACAATACGGCGAGGGTGCGCTGCTCAAGGGCGGGAAGGCTGCCGGGTACGACAGCACCGCGGGCATTTCGTCCGGACTGCAGATAGGCGCGCAGCAGTATGGCTACGCGATGTTCTTCATGAACGAAGGCGCGCTCTCGCAGCTCGGCAATGCCGAGGGCTTCGAGGTGGGCGTGGGCCCGACCGTGGTCGTCATGGACGAGGGCAAGGCGAAATCGACGACGACGACGTCCGCGAAAGACGACATCTACGCGTTCATCTTCAGCCAGAAGGGGTTGATGGCCGGCCTCGGAATTCAGGGCAACAAGATCACCAAGATCGACAAGTAACCGGCGACGCCGGGCCGTGTCACTGGAGACCAGGCTGATGCTTATTGCGTCGCGCTAGCACATCATACATGTATGGGATGTCGGTAGTCTATTACCTAAGCGGCGATTCGAGATTCCCATGCAAGCTCGGGGACTATTCCAGCGAGCGTGCTGGTCACCCGGCACGCCTAGGGAATGAACGGCGGTGCCGGTCTTCTTGCGAGAAGGGCTTCCAGGTCTTGCTCAAACGCGGCGTCAGGCATTTCGCCTTTTAGATTCTGGCCTACGAGGCGTCGTAGTCCGTCGATGAAATGATCGGGAGCGCCTTCGAGAATTCGGCGTCGTGCGGCTTCCAAGTTTTGATCGGAAAAGCCGCGCTCGCTGTGCATTCGAGCGAGTTGGCCGAGTTGTTGCAATAAAGCCTTCATGTTGTCGAGTTTAACTTTTGGACATGATGTCGTCGAGCATGGCCGCATATGTGGCGTTCGGCAACCCGCGCGGGAAATTCCATCCACAAAGCGCGTCAACCCGCTTTCCGCTATGGGGGCCGCTTACGCGCGCGCAGCGCACTGCATAACGGTTTCTGACGCGAATCTACGCGGCTTTATGGTAGATTCGAGAGGTGATTTCAAGCGGCAATGCGGGCTTCCCATGCAAGCTCGGGGACTATCATAGCGATGCCACGGTTCAATTCGCTCTCCCGGCACCATCAGAGACCCCAAGTCAAAGAGCGCGATAATTACAACAACGCGCCGGCATGTTTGCTTTATCCTGATTCCTCCGCGTCCGCCGTGGCAACGCTTTGAAACTCTCCGATTTCGATTACGAACTGCCGCCGGCGCTGATCGCACAACATCCCGCGGTTGAACGCGCCGCGAGCCGCCTGCTGCATCTCGACGGGCGAAGCGGCGACCTCGCCGACCGGCAGTTTCGCGAACTGCCGGATTTGCTCAAGGCGGGCGACGTGCTGGTGATGAACGACACGCGCGTGATCAAAGCGCGGCTGACCGGACGCAAAGAGACCGGCGGCCAGGTCGAGGTGCTGGTCGAGCGCGTGCTCGACCATGAGCGCGCGCTCGCACAGGTGCGCGCGAGCAAGACGCCGCGCGCGGGGTCACGTTTGCTGCTGTCTCACGGCGCGATCGCGCAGGTGCTCGGCCGCGCGGGCGAATTTTTCGAGCTCCGGTTTCTCGACTGCACGGACGTGTTCGCGCTGCTCGAGCGGGCGGGCAGCGCGCCGCTGCCGCCCTACATCACGCATGCGGCCGATACCGATGACGACGCGCGTTACCAGACGGTCTACGCGCGAACTCCGGGCGCGGTAGCGGCGCCGACTGCAGGCCTGCATTTCGACGAGACGATGCTCGCGACGCTGAAGGCGAATGGCGTGACGCTTGCGTGGGTCACGCTGCACGTCGGCGCCGGCACTTTCCAGCCGGTGCGGGTGGAAAATCTGGACGAGCACACGATGCACGCCGAATGGTATGCGTTGCCGCAAGCGACGGTGGATGCAATCGCCGCGGCGCGTGCGGCAGGCGGCAGGGTAGTCGCGGTGGGCACGACGAGTCTGCGCGCGCTTGAAGCGGCAGCCGCGGCCGGCGATTTGCAAGCGGGCAGCGCCGAAACGCGGCTGTTTATCCTGCCCGGCTACCGCTTCCGGATCGTCGACCGGCTGCTCACGAATTTTCATCTGCCGCGTTCGACGCTGCTGATGCTGGTTTCGGCATTTGCGCGCGCGGAGAACATCCAGCGCGCATATGCGCACGCGGTGGCCCGGCGCTACCGCTTTTTCAGCTACGGCGATGCGATGTTGATCGAGCGCGCAGGGCAATAAAGGCGGAGCGCAGACCGCTTCCGCGGCAATGCCAGGTCGGACCATGCCTACACTGCAATAAGCGAACGCCCGATACGCCGGCGCTGATGCGGCCCTGTAGTGTTTTTGCATTGTTCCCATTGGCATGCAGGCGCCGTGATTTCAATCAACCGATTCTGGGGGTCATTCAAGCAAGCCATTAATGGGTGGCTTGACGACCGTGCGCCCAGCATGGGAGCGGCGCTCGCGTACTACACCGCTTTTTCAATTGCACCATTGCTCATAATCGCGATTGCGGTCGCGGGGCTATTTTTCGGTCGTGACGCTGCGCAGGAAGCGATCGTCGGTCAGCTCGGCGGGCTGCTTGGCGAAACCGGCGGGACAGCGATCAACGACATACTCGAAAGCACCAGCGATTTTGGCAGTGGAGTGGTGGGCCTGATCGTCGGCATCGGCGCACTGCTGCTCGGCGCGACGACTGCTTTCGTGGAATTGCAGGACGATCTCGACCGCATCTGGAAGGCCCCGCCGCGCGTGGGCAGCGGCATCGTCAACCTGATCCGATCACGCCTGTTGTCTTTCGGCATGGTTTTGTTCATTGGGTTTCTGCTTGCCGTATCGCTTGCTTTGAGTGCGGCAGTAGCGGCGATCGGCAACGCAATGTTTGCAAGCATGGAAGCGGTGCTGCAGGTAATGACTTTTCTGGTTTCCTTCGCGGTCATCACGGTGCTGTTCGCGATGATCTACAAAGTGCTGCCGAACGCCAAGACCAAATGGGGCGATGTCTGGGTCGGCGCGGCGATTACAGCCCTGCTTGTTCGAGATCGGCAAATTCTTGATCGGCCTCTACATCGGTAAAAGCTCGGTCGCCACGTCGTTCGGGGCCGCGGGCCCATTCGTGGTGCTCATGCTCTGGATTTACTACTCGACCCAGATCTTCCTCCTGGGTGCCGAGTTCACTGTTGCCTACTCGGGGCAGCGCAGTCCGCAAAAGACTGCGGACGCGCGCAAGCCGGGAAGCGCCCACGCGTCACACGGCGAACGCGATATTGCCGTTGCAACAGCAGCGGCTCTCGACGAGCTCCCTAGTTTAAGCCGGCCGGCACCCACCGCGATGACTGTTCACTCGCCGAACCCGTCGCCGTACACGCGGCTGTTGGCGGCGTTCGCGCTGGGATTCGTAGTTGGAGCGGCGGAGCAATTTTTCGAAAGCCAATGGACGAGCAAGCCTCGCGCATCCCGCAGCCCGCGTAATTTCTGAGTGGCGGCGTTCACCATTTAACTAAATTCCGCGAGCTTGCGCAACGCATCACCCGTTACGCGCAGCAAACGCCATTCTTTCATTTGCGCCGCGCCGAGCTTTTCGTAGAAATCGATCGCCGGCGTGTTCCAGTCGAGCGCCATCCATTCGAAGCGCGCGCAGTTGCGCTCGGCCGCAATGCGCGCGACGGCGATCAGCAGGGCGCGTCCGCAACCGTGATGACGGTGCGCGGGACGCACGTAAAGGTCCTCGAGATATAGTCCTTTGCGGCCGAGGAACGTCGACAAATTGTGGAAGTAGATCGCGTAGCCGGCCGGCTCGTCGCCGCTCACCGCGATCAGCGCTTCGGCGGTGGCGTCCGCGCCGAACAATTCCTGCTCGAGCTGCGCCGCGGTGGCGGTGCACAGATGGGTGAGGTGCTCGTATTCGGCGAGCTCGCGGATCATGGCGAGTATCGCGGCGACGTCGGCGCGCGCGGCGGGCCGCACGGTAAATGATTCTGGCATTGCAGTTTTCTCCCGGAGAAACGCACGCCGCTCTGGCGCGGCTGCGTCGGTGCAGCGATAATACCCGCCCGTTCCTGCCCTCGCACCCGCCGCCGCATCGAGCGTAGCCCAGCCTGCATGAGCAAAACCCAGCCAAACACCCGCCAGCACTATCCGCATTTTGTTGCGATTACCACGCGCTGGCTCGATAACGACGCGTACAACCACGTCAACAACGTCAATTACTATTCATTTTTCGACACCGCGGTGAACGAATACATGCTGCGTGAGGGTGTGCTGCGCATGGACACAGGGCCCGTCTGCCTGGTCGTCGATACCGGCTGCGAGTATTTCAGCCCGCTGTCATTTCCCGACGTCGTGCACTGCGGACTACGCGTGGCGCACCTGGGCGCGAGCAGCGTGCGCTTTGAAATCGGCGTTTTCCGCAACGACGACGAGCTCGCCGCCGCGCAAGGTCATTTTGTGCATGTGTGCTGCGATCGCGCGACCTTCCGGCCCATGCCGATGCCGGATGACATGCGGCGCACGCTCGCCGCGCTGATGCGATGAAGTTCAACGTCACCGCCAACGATGGCGCGGCGCGACGCGGCACGCTCGAGCTCGCCCACGGCAGCGTCGAAACGCCGGCCTTCATGCCGGTCGGCACGTACGGCACGGTCAAAGCGATGAGCCCGGCGGAACTCAAGGAGATCGGCGCCCACATCGTGCTCGGCAACACGTTTCACCTGTGGCTGCGGCCGGGGCTAGACGTCATCGCCGCGCATGGCGGGCTGCATCGTTTCATGGGCTGGCCGGGCCCCATCCTCACCGATTCGGGCGGCTTCCAGGTATTCAGCCTGGGCGCCATGCGAAAAATCAGCGAGGAAGGCGTCAAGTTCCAGTCGCCGGTCAACGGCGACGCGTGTTTTCTCACCCCGGAAGAATCGATGCGCATCCAGCGCGTGCTGAACAGCGACATCGTGATGGTGTTCGACGAATGCACGCCGTATCCCGCCGATGTCACCGCGGCGACCGTGTCCATGGAGCTGTCGCTGCGGTGGGCGGAACGGTCGAAGCGCGAGTTCGAGGGCAATCCGAACGCACTGTTCGGCATCGTGCAGGGCGGCATGCATGAGCATCTGCGCGACCGCTCGCTGCAGGGCCTCACCGACATCGGCTTCGACGGCTACGCAATCGGCGGCCTGTCGGTCGGCGAGCCGAAGGACGACATGGAACGCATACTCGCGCACACCGCGCCGCGGCTGCCCGCCAGCAAGCCGCGCTACCTGATGGGTGTGGGCACGCCGGAAGACATCGTCGCCGCGGTCGAGCAAGGCATCGACATGTTCGATTGCGTGCTGCCGACGCGCAATGCGCGCAACGGCTGGATCTACACGCGGCAGGGCACCATCAAGTTGCGAAACGCGCAATACCGCGACGACGTGCGGCCGCTCGACGAGGCGTGCGGCTGCTACACCTGCCGCAATTTCACGCGCTCTTATCTGCACCACCTGCAGAAAGTGAACGAAATCCTCGGCGCCCGACTCAATACCTGGCACAACCTTCATTACTATCTCGAGCTGATGCAGGGCTTGCGCGGCGCAATCGAGCAGGGCCGGCTGGCCGAGTTCGCCGGCGCGTTCAGGGCGGCGCGCGCCGAGCCTTCAGCATCATGAAACGCGATGATGAAGGGGGCTTCCTGCATGCTAGAATACGCACCTTTTTACCGGTCGCGGCGATTCCGCCGTCGCGCGTGAGGAGTACTTAACGTGTTTATCACCGAAGCCTGGGCCCAAGCGGCCGCACCGGGCGGCGCCGACCTGATGTCGATGCTGCCGATCATCCTGATGTTCGTCGTGCTGTATTTCGTGATGATCAGGCCGCAGATGAAACGCGCGAAAGAGCACAAGGCGATGGTCGACGCGCTGCAGAAGGGCGACGAAGTCGTCGCCGCCGGCGGCGTGCTCGGCAAGGTGACGAAGGTCGCCGACAATTACGTGACGATCGAAATCGCCAACGGCGTCGAGATTCGCGTGCAGCGTCCCGCCGTGCAGCTCGTGCTGCCCAAGGGCACGGTCAAGGGCGCGGAATGATGCGGGGAACGACAGGCGACAGGCGAGAGATGCAAATTCACGGCGATTACGCCGCGCAACGCCTCACCCCTCTTTGCTTGGTCCTTGCGGCGCAGCCATGAACCGCTACCCGCTGTGGATCAATCTGCTGATCGGCTTCGCGCTGCTGATCGGGGTCGTCTACACTCTGCCGAATTTTTTCGGCGAAGTGCCCGCCATCCAGGTGTCGCCCGCGAAGTCGACGCAAAAGGTCGATACCGACCTGCAGCAGCGCGTCGAGGCGGCGCTCAAAGCAGCGAGCATCACGAACGACGGCATCTTTCTGGAGCCTGCGAGTCTCAAAGTCCGGTTCGCCGACACCGACACGCAGCTTAAAGCCAAAGACGCAGTGCAGAAGGTGCTCGGCGAGGATTTCGTGGTGGCGCTGAACCTGGTTTCACGCAGCCCGCGCTTCCTGACGGCGATCGGCGCGCTGCCGATGTATCTCGGCCTGGATCTAAGAGGCGGCGTGCACTTCCTGCTGCAGGTCGACATGGCCTCGGCGCTGACCAAGAAGCTCGACGGCGTCGGCAGCAACATCCGCGGTCTCCTGCGCGACAAGCGCATCTCGTACGGCAGCATCGGGCGTGAAGGCCAGAATCTGCTGATCAAGTTCCGCGATGCCGATACGCGCAGCAAGGCGCGCAAGGAAATCGAAACCGCCAATCCGGAGCTTGGGCTAAGCGAGCAGGAGCAGGGCGGCGAATTTCGCCTGGTCGCCACACTCAAGCCGGAAGAAGAAAAGCGCACGCAGGACCTGGCACTCCAGCAGAACATCGCCACGCTGAGGAACCGCGTGAACGAGCTCGGCGTCGCGGAGCCTATCATCCAGCAGCAGGGCGCCGATCGCATCGTCGTGCAGCTGCCCGGCGTGCAGGACACCGCGCGCGCCAAGGAACTGCTCGGCCGCACCGCCAGTCTCGAATTGCGGCTGGTCGAAGCGCACGCGAGCGACCCGTCGGGCCGCGACTACGATCCGCAGAAGATCGACGACGCATTGAAAGGCAACGTGCCGTTCGGCACCGAGTTGTTCATAGAGAAACGCGGCAAGACGACCGAGCCGCTGCTGCTGTCGAAAAACGTGATCATCACCGGCGAGCGGCTCACCAATGCGGCGCCGAGCTTCGACCAGCAGAACAACGAGCCCATCGTCAGCGTCGAGCTGGACGGCCAGGGCGCGCGCATCATGCGCGACGTCACTCGCGAAGCGGTCAAGCGGCGCATGGCGGTGCTGCTGATCGAAAAGGGCAAGCCCGAAGTCATCACCGCGCCCGTGATCCAGTCCGAGCTTGGCGCGCGCTTCCAGATCTCCGGCCGCATGTCGACGCGCGAAGCAAACGATCTCGCGCTGCTCCTGCGCGCGGGCTCGCTCGCGGCGCCGATGGACATCATCGAAGAGCGCACGGTGGGCCCGAGCCTCGGCGCCGACAACATCAAGATCGGTTTTCATTCGACGTGGATCGGGTTCACCGCGATCGCGATTTTCATGATCGCGTACTACCAGATGTTCGGCGTCATTTCGGTCGTGGCGCTCGCTTTCAACGTGCTGTTCCTGGTCTCTCTGCTGTCGATGCTGCAGGCGACCCTGACGCTGCCCGGCATGGCCGGCATCGCGCTGACGGTCGGCATGGCGATCGACGCCAACGTGCTGATCAACGAGCGGATCCGCGAGGAGTTGCGCAACGGCAACACGCCGCAGGCGGCGATCCATGCCGGCTACGAGCGCGCGTGGGGCACCATTCTCGATTCCAACATCACGACGCTGATCGGCGGTCTTGCGCTGTTCGCCTTCGGCTCGGGCCCGGTCAAAGGTTTCGCGGTCGTGCTGTGCCTGGGCATTCTGACCTCGATATTCAGCGCGGTGATGGTATCGCGCAGCATCGTCAACCTTATCTACGGCAGCCGCCGGCGCCTGGAGAGCGTTCCCATCGGCCAGGTGTGGAAAGCGGGCGCCGAAAAACGCGCGGGATCTAAGGCCTAGGCGACAGCCGACCGTCGCCAACCAGGCCAGGAGCAGACATGGAATTTTTCAGAATAAAACACGACATCCCGTTCATGCGCCACGCGCTGGTGTTCAACGTGATTTCGGTCATCACGTTCATCATCGCGGTCGGCTCGCTCGCGACCAAGGGACTCAACTTCGGTGTCGACTTCACCGGCGGCACGGTGATGGAAGTGCATTACGCGCACGCGCCGGACGTCAACAAGATACGCGAGACGATGACCAGGCTCGGCTTCGCGGACGCCGCGGTGCAGAATTTCGGCACCTCGCTCGACGTGCTGATCCGGATGCCAGTGAAGCCCGGCCAGACCAGCGCCAAGCTGTCGGAGCTGGTGCGCGACGAATTGCGCAAGGAAGACCCGACGGCAGAGGTGCGCCGCGTCGAATTCGTCGGCCCGCAGGTGGGCAAGGAGCTCGTCGAGAACGGCGGGCTCGCGCTGCTCTTCGTGTCGATCGGCATCGTCGCCTACCTCGCGCTGCGCTTCGAGTGGAAATTCGGCCTGGCGGCGATCGTCGCCAACCTGCACGACGTGGTGATCATTCTCGGCTTCTTCTCGATATTTCAGTGGGAATTCTCGCTGACTGTGCTCGCCGCGGTGCTCGCGATTCTCGGCTATTCGGTCAACGAATCGGTCGTCGTGTTCGACCGGATCCGCGAGAATTTCCGCCGCATGCGCAGCGCCAGCGTGACGACGGTGATCGACAATGCGATCACGCGCACGATTTCGCGCACCATCATCACCCACGGTTGTACCCAGTTGATGGTGACGTCCATGCTCATATTCGGCGGCGAGACGCTGCATTACTTCGCGTTGGCGCTGACCATCGGCATCTGCTTCGGTATTTATTCGTCAGTGCTGGTCGCGAGCCCGATCGTGATGTGGCTCGGCGTCTCGCGCAAAGACCTGGTCAAGCCCGAGAAGAAGACCGAAATCGGCGCGGCGATTTAGCCGCGCCGAAGCAGGCCAGCCAGAACCGCCGTGGAGTTGCTCGCGCAGTTTGTCGATCTGGTCCTGCATCTGGACCAGCACCTGGCCGTGCTGATCCAGAACTACGGCACGTGGATTTACGCGATCCTGTTCCTGATCATCTATTGCGAAACCGGGCTCGTCATAACTCCGTTTCTACCCGGCGATTCCCTGCTGTTCGTCGCCGGTACCATGGCGGCGACCGGCGCGATGGACGTGCACGCGCTCTTCGCGCTGCTGGTCGTGGCGGCGTTCAGCGGCGACAACACGAACTACTGGATCGGCCATTTCGTCGGCCCGCGCGTGTTCAAGCGCCAGCGCTCGCGTCTGCTCAATCCCGCGCACCTGCACCGCACGCAGAAGTTCTACGAAAAGCACGGCGGCAAGACTATCGTCCTCGCGCGCTTCATGCCCATAGTCCGCACGTTCGCACCGTTCGTGGCGGGCATCGGCCGCATGCGCTACCTCCACTTCGTCATGTACAGCTTCGGCGGCAGCGTGCTGTGGATTTCGTTTTTCGTATACGGCGGCTATTATTTCGGCAACATCCCGTTCGTCAAGAACAACCTGACCGCGTTCATACTCGGCGTGATCGTAATTTCCATCATGCCGGCCATCATCGCTTTTTTGCGCGAAAAATTCGGCAAAACGAAGCGCTGATGGTGTTCGTCGGCGCGACGCCGGCGGCCGGCTGACGGGCGCGCCGTCCGGCAGTGTTATCGAGGAGGCAACAATGTCTGTTACTACTGAAAAGAACGTCGACCCGGCCAAGCCGCTCGCGGGGCGCACGGCCATCGTCACCGGCTCGGGCCAGAATATCGGCAAATCGATCGCGCTGCATTTCGCGCGCGCCGGCGCCAATGTCGTGGTCAATGGCCATCGCAAGCAGGAAGCCATCGACAATGTCGTCAAGGAGATCGAAGGCTTCGGCGGCAAGGCGATGGCCTGCCTGGCGGACGTCAGCGACGCGGCAGCCGTTGCGGACATGGTGAAGAAGGCTCAGGATAAATTCGGCGGCGTTGACATCGCGGTCTCCAACGTTTCGCTCAGGCTGCATCAGATGTTTTACGAGATCACGCTCGACGACTGGGACCGGATACTTAAGTCGAACCTGAGTTCCGCGTTCTACCTCGCGCGCGCGGTGCTGCCCGGCATGCAGAAGTCGAAATGGGGACGTATCATCCATATCTCCGGCGAAGACGGTTTTCAGGGGCACATTCCCGGCCGCGCGCACAACATGGTGTGCAAGGCGGGAGTGCACGCGTTCTCGAAGGCGGTGGCCATCGAGTTCGCGGCCGACGGCATCACCGCCAACACGGTGTCGCCCGGCTCGATCGAAACCACGCGCGACTGGAGCCAGTATCCGAAGAACTGGCTCGAAATGCGGTTGGGCCAGATTCCGATGAAGAAAATCGGCCGCGTCGACGATATCGCGATGGCCTGCGTGTACCTGGCCGGCGACAGCGGCTCTTATATCTCGGGGCAGGTGATCCATCTCAACGGTGGTCAATTCATGTCCTACTAAGGCCAGCATGGTCGAGTTCAAGACAATTTCGTATGACGTGGTGCAGGTCGGCGAGGAGTTCCGCTCCGACGATTTTCTGATCAAGCCGGAGGACGTCGAAACGTTTGCCTATGCGGTCGACGATCACCATCCGTGGTATTTCGACGAGTCGCCGTACGGCGGGCCGATCGCGCACCCGGTGCTGCTGGGCAACCAGGCGCTGATGATGCGCCACAGCCGCTACATCATTCCGGCGGGCTTGCACGCCAAGATCCAGTTCGAGTTCCTGGAGCCAATCCGGGCGGGCATGCGCGTGCGCTCGTACGGCAAGGTCATCGACAAGTTCGAAAAGCGCGGTCGCTATTACATGGTGACCGAGTTCGCGACGAAGGACGAGGAGTCCGGCGCCGTGCTCGTGCGCGGCCAGTTCACGCAGAATATTTTCAAAGGTGAGACTCATGGGGCTTAAAGCGGCGGATTCTATCGAGATCGGGCATGAGCTCGCGCCGCGCGTGAAGCCGATCGCGCAGCGGCAGATCGATTGCTATTCGGGCGTGCGCCCGAAATCCATCCACACCGACGCCGAGTGGGCGAAGAAAAAAGGCTTTGCGGCGCCGCTCGCGCAGGGCCTGATGTCGACCGCCTACGTGTCGCAGATGATGGTGGATTTTCTGGGCGAGGGATTCGTGCGCGGCGGCAAAATCAACGCGTCGTTCATCAAGCCGGTGCTCGCGGGCGACACGCTGACCATGCACGGCGCGGTCAAAAGCAAGGAAGCGGAAGGTCCCCATACGCGGGTCACCGTCGAGTTCTGGTGCGTAAGCCAGCGCGGCGAAAAAACCATGGTCGGCACAGCGAGCGGACTCGCAGCCTGACGCCGGTGAACGTATCAGTGGATAACGGAATCCCCCCGGCGATAGAAACCGACCTCACGCGCCTGTTCGCGCCGCGCTCGGTCGCGCTGGTCGGCGCCACCGACCATCCGACGAATTTCGGCGGCCGCGTGTTCCGCGCGATGCTCAATTTCGGCTATGCGGGCAAAGTCTATCCGGTCAATCCGCGACTCAAGGAAATCTACGGCCTCGCGTGCTATCCGGGCATCAAGGAATTGCCGGAGACGCCCGACCACGTCGGCATCATCGTCGCGACCGAGCGCGTGTTCGACATCCTGGCGGACTGCGCCGCGCGCCGCGTGCCGTTCGCGACCGTTTACACCGCGGGATTCGCGGAGACCGCGACCCCCGAGGGCCGCGAGCGCCAGGCACGCCTGATCGCGTTCGCGCGCGCGTCGGGCATGCGCATCATGGGGCCGAACTGCAACGGCGTGATTAATTTCATCGACAGCTTCGCGATGACGTCGACCGGCGCGATCGGCCGCGCGCGCGGCGCCGCGGGCAACGTCGGGGTGATTAGCCACAGCGGCGGCCTCGGCCAGATCACCGTGATGTGGCGCGCCCAAATGGCGGGGCTCGGCGTGAGCTATGAGGCGAGCTGCGGCAACGAAGCCGACCTCGACACGCTCGACTTCGCGCGTTTCATGCTGCGCTCCGATACGACCGACATCATCCTGATGGCGATCGAGGGCTTCAAGGACGGCGCCAAGCTCGAGGCGGTTGCGCGCGAAGCGCTCGAGCGCGAGAAGCCGATCGTGGTGCTGAAGCTGGGACGCACCGAAGCGGGCAGCCGCGCGGCGTCTTCGCACACGGGCGCCATCGCGGGCGTCGACGATATCTATCAAGCCGCTTTCCGGCAGTACGGGCTGATAGGCGTGAACACCTGCAACGAGCTGTATGAAACGGCGATCCTGCTGCGCAAGCGGCGCTGGCCCAAAGGCCGGCGCACCGCATCGGTCGCGGCCACGGGCGGCAATATCGTGCATCTCGCGGACATGGGCGCCGACCAGGGCATCGAATGGGCCGAATACGCGCCGCAGACCCAAGCCGTGCTGACGGGCTTGTTGCCCGGATACGGCAGCAAGATCCTGAATCCGAGCGACCTGACGTCGCTCGCGACCGGCGAGCCGGCGATGTTCAGCCGCGCGCTCAATGCGATCGTCGACGATCCGAACATCGACGCGGTCGCGCCGATATTCGCGTTCGTCACGCGCGCGCAGATTGAAACCGGCGTCGAGTTCGTGCGCAACTGCGCCAAGCCGGCGGCCATGATCTGGGTCGGCGCGTGCACTGACGATACGCAGCCGACCGCGGAGGAACTGGTCGCGGCCGGCGTTCCCGTCTATCGCGATGCGCTGCCCTGCCTGCGCGCGATTCGCGACGCCGCGGATTTCGGGCAACGCGTTGCCGCGTACCGGCAAGGCACGGACCGTCCGCAACGCCCCGCGGGCATTTCGCTGCCGGCGGCGCGCGCAAAACTTGGTGCCCAAACCGCCGCGCTGACCGAGCGCGAAGCCAAGCACGTGCTCGCCGAATATGGATTTCCGGTCACCCGCGAATCGCTGGCGCGCAACGCCGATGAGGCGGTTGCACGCGCGCGCGAAATCGCCGGCCGCGTCGCGCTGAAGATCGATTCCGCCGACATTCCGCACAAGACCGATGCCGGCGCGATCAAGCTCGGTTTGCAGGGCGACGAGGCGGTGCGGGCAGGCTACGCACAGGTGACGGACGCCGCCGCGCGTCACGCGCCGAACGCGCGCATCAACGGCGTGCTCGTGCAGGAGATGGTGCCGCAGGGTGTCGAGATGATGCTCGGCGTCATTCGCGATCCGGTGTTCGGTCCCGTCGTCGCCGTCGGCCTGGGCGGCATCCATATCGAGGTGCTGCGCGACGTAGCCTATCGGGTCGCGCCGGTCACGCCGGCAGACGCGCGCGCGATGGTCGGACGAATTGCGCGGGCGGAAAGTGCTCGACGGCGTGCGCGGCATGTCGCCGCGCGACATCGAATCTCTGTGCGACCTGATCGTGCGGCTGTCGTGGTTCGCGCACGACTTCAGGGATGAAATCGCCGAAGTCGACATCAATCCGCTGGTCGTCATGCAAAGCGGCGCCGGCTGCCGTGTCGTCGATGCGCTGATCGTGAGGAGCAGCAATGAAAAATAAAAAACCATGGTCGTTGGCCGGCTGCATGCTGCTTGGAGCAGCGCACCGGCAAGCGCGCACGCCCAGGCCTATCCGACGAAAACCGTGCGCATGGTCAACCCATTCAGCCCCGGCGGTTCGCTCGATCTCGTCTCGCGCGCGCTCGCGCGGACGATGACGACCGAACTCGGTCAATCTGTCTTCGTGGACAACCGGCCCGGCGCGGGCGGCAACCTCGGCGTGGAACTCGTCGCCAAGGCGCCGCCGGATGGTTATACGCTGCTCGCGATGCAGAGCAGCATGGTCATCAATCCGAGCCTGCAGAAGCAGGTCCCGTACGATCCGGTCAAGGATTTCGAGCCGATCTCGAAGATCTCCTCGTACATGTTTTTCCTCGTCGTGCATCCGTCGACGCAGGCGCGCTCGGTGCAGCAATTGATCGCGCTCGCCAAAGCCAAGCCCGACCAGCTCACTTATGCGTCGGTGGGGGTGGGCAGCGGCACGCACCTTGCGGGCGAACTCTTCAAGTCGATGGCGGGCGTGAAGATGATCCACGTTCCGTATAAAGGCAGCGGACCGTCGATCATCGATCTGGTGGGCGGGCAGGTGGCACTCATGTTCGGCAGCACTTCGGTGCTGCCGCACGTGCAGACGAAAAAACTGATTCTGCTCGGCGTCTCGGGTGCCAGGCGCTCCGCCTTCGTGCCCGATACGCCGACGATCGCCGAGTCGGGCGTGCCAGGCTACGAAATCACGGCGTGGAACGCGCTGTTCGCGCCTGCCGGCACGCCCGCCGCGATCGTCACCCGCCTCAACCAGCTCGTGCGGCAGGGTCTTGCGAACCCCGATACCAAGGCCGTGATGGAGGCGCAGGGCCTCGACGCGACGCCGAGCACGCCGCAGGAGCTCGGCGAACTCGTGCGCGCCGAGCTGCCGAAATGGGCGAAGGTGATCAAGTCGGCGGGCATCAAGCCGGAATGATGCGCGCGCGATAAAGAGACAGAGCGATGAGTTGGCAATGAGCTGGAATAAGGAACTCGAAGAATTGCGGCGGCGCCAGGCGCTCGCGCAGGAGCTCGGCGGCGCCGAGCGCGTGCAGCGCCACAAGGACGGCGGCAAATTGACCGTGCGCGAAAGAATCGACGCACTGCTGGACCCGGGCTCGTTCCGCGAAGTCGGCAGCATCGCCGGCAAGGCCGGCTACGACGATGCGGGCAACATCACCGCGTTCACGCCGGCCCAGCTCGTGATGGGGCGCGGCACGCTCGACGGCAAGCCGGTCGTGGTCGCCGGCGACGACTTCACCGTGCGCGGCGGCTCGGCCGAGGGCGGCTTGCGCGACAAGATGGTCCGCGCCGAGATGATGGCGCGCGATCTGCGGCTGCCGATCGTGCGCCTGTGCGACGGCACGGGCGGCGGCGGCTCGGTGCGCGCGCTCGAAGTCGACGGCTACGCGAAATGTCCGTCGCTTTACGGTTGGGGCATCGCGCTCGAAAATCTGAATCGGGTGCCGGTCGTCGGCCTGGCGCTGGGATCGACTGCCGGCTTCGGCGCTGCGCGCGTCGCGACCAGCCATTACTCGATCATGGTGAAAGACACCTCGCAGATGTTCATCGCCGGTCCGCCGGTCGTGAACCGGCTCGGCCCGCAATACGAAAAGAACGAACTGGGCGGCAGCGAAATCCATACGCGCAACGGCACGGTCGACGATGAGGTGGACAGCGAAGCCGACGCGTTCGCGCGCACGCGCCGCTTTCTCTCGTATATGCCGCGCTCGGTCTTTGAGCTACCGGCACGCATCGAGACCGGCGACGACGTCAACCGCAAAGTCGACAGCCTCATCGACGTGATTCCGCGCGACGAGCGCCAGGTCTACAAGATGCGCGGCATCATCGACGAGATCGCCGACCGCGGCACGTTCTTCGAAACCGGCCGCCGCTGGGGACGGCCCGTAATCACGGGCTACGCGCGCTTCGACGGCTGGCCCGTTGCGCTGCTGGCGAGCGATCCTTATCACTACGGCGGCGCGTGGACGGCCGACGCCGCGCGCAAGATCCGCCGCTTCGTCGATCTCGCGCAGACGTTTCATTTTCCCGTCGTGCATCTCGTCGACGTGCCCGGCTTCATGGTCGGGCTGGCGGCCGAGCAGCAGGGCACCATGCGCTACGCGGCCGAAGCCATTGCTGCGATCATCGGCTCGACGGTGCCGTGGTGCGCGGTCATCGTGCGCAAGTGCTTCGGCATCGGCGGCGGCGCGCACGCCAACAATGCGCGCTATTCGACGCGTTACGCGTGGCCGTCCGCCAACTGGGGCTCGATGCCGATCGCGGGCGGATTGGAGGCGTCGTATCGCTCGGAACTGGCGGGCGCGCCGGACCCCGCCGCCAAACTGGCGGAAATCGAAGCGCGGCTGGCGCGGGTCTGTTCGCCGTTCCGCACGGCCGAGGCGTACAACTTCGACGAGATCATCGATCCGCGCGATACGCGCCGCCTCTTATGCGAGTTCGCCGCGGTGTGCGCGGGCACGATCCCCGCGGAGCCGCCGTCGTTCGGCTACCGGCCCTGACCATGGATGCGACGACCGAACGGCTGGTGGATTTCGCTTTGCGGCCTGAATTTTCCGCGCTGCCTGCCGATACCCTGCACGCGTGCAAGCAGCACGTGATCGACACGATAGCGAGCGCACTGGGTGCATACGACGAGCCGCTGAGCAGGATGGCGCGCCAGATCGCGCGACGCTACGCAGGCACGCCTGAAGCCGGAATCTGGGGCAGCAGCCTGCGCACGTCGGCGGAAGCCGCGGCCTTCGCGAACGGCGTAATGCTGCGCTATCTCGACCTGAGCGACACGTACTTGAGCAAGAGCCGCGGGCATCCGAGCGACATGACGTCGGGCATACTGGCCGTCGCCGACCACATCGGCGCAGACGGCGAATCGGTGCTCGGTGCGATCACGCTCGCCTACGACGTCTATTGCAGCTTCATGGACGCGATCGACATCAACTCCAAAGGCTGGGATCAGCCGGTATACAGCGTGCTGGGCTGCGTGCTTGGCGTTGGCCGCCTGATGAAACTCACGCGCGCGCAGATGGCGAACGCAGTGTCGCTGGCGCTCGCGCCGAACATGGCGCTGACGCAGACGCGACGCGGCGATTTGAGCAGCTGGAAAGGCTGCGCGGGCGCCAATGCATCGCGCAATGCGGTCTTTGCGGCGATGCTCGCGCACGAAGGTTTTACCGGTCCGACCGCGGTATTCGAAGGCGAGGGCGGGCTGTGGGACATCGTCGGCCGCTTCGAATGGCCGTTGCCCGCGATTCCCGCTGTGCCGCACATGATCGGCCAAACGCACATCAAGCGATTGCCGGTGTGCTATCACGGCCAATCCGCAGTCGAGGCTGCGCTCGTGCTGCGCGCGCGCGTGAAACTGGCGGACGTCGCCGGCATCGACGTCGCGGGTTATCGTACGGCGGTGCACATGATGGGCAACGATCCATCGCGCTGGGCCCCGGCAACGCGCGAAACCGCCGATCACAGCCTTCCTTACGTCGTCGCCATCGCGCTGCTCGATGGTGAGGTGACTGCCAAGTCATTCGCGTCAGCACGTTTGGGCGATCCGACGGTCGGCGCATTGATGAAAAAAGTCACCGTGACCGAAGATGCAGGGTTGTCCGCGCAGTATCCGGAATCGTCCGGCAGCCGGCTCGACGTGCGCCTGACATCGGGCGCAACCTTGACGCACGAAGTTCGCTATCCGAAAGGACATGCGAAGAATCCGCTGACGGATGCGGAAGTCGAGGCGAAGTTTCGCGAGCTCTTCGCGCAATGCGGCGACCCGGCGCAGTGCGAGGCCGCGCTCGAAGCGTTGCGGAATCTGGACCGCGCGAAAGACGTCGGGCGCGACGTGCTCGCGCGGCTCGCGCTGCGGCCGGCTGATGCATGAGCGTGCTGCAACGCGGCCGGACAATATGCTACATTCGAGGCCTTGAAGAAAACGTCCCGCCCCTGCAGCAATCCGCGCCACCGCATTATTTCGTAAAACAGCAATTGCGCGGGCAATGAGGTCCGGCCGCCCGGGCCTGCGCCGATATCATCCACAGCGCATAGCGGTAACCTGCAGCCATCGATTCGGAGGAGCAGCAATGCAGCGCATTTTCAATTCCATGACGGGCATCGCACTGTGCTCGTGCGCCGCGCTGGCCGCTGCACAGTCAACGGGTAATTATCCGGACAAGCCGATCCGCGTGATCGTGCCGGTCGCCGCCGGCGGCGGCACCGACATCATTGCGCGCATCGTGATGAGCAAAGTAGCCGAAGGCATGGGCGCGACCATCGTGATCGACAACCGCGCGGGCGCGGGCGGCATACTCGGCAACGAAATCGTCGCGCATTCCCAGCCCGACGGCTATACGCTGCTGTTCACCTATGCCGCGCACACGATAGTGCCGTTCATCTATCGCAAGGTGCCGTACGACGTCTATAAGGACTTCGCGCCCGTCACGATGGCAGGTTCGCAGCCCTTGCTGCTCGCGGTCAATTCGTCGGTCAAGGCGAACACCGTGCAGGAACTGATCGCGCTCGCCAAGGCGAAGCCGAACGAGCTCAACGTCGCGCTGGCCACTCCCAGCAGTTCCGGCGCGCTGGCTGCCGAGCTCTTCAAGATTCTCACCAACACACAAATGGTGTCAGTGCCGTTCAAAGGCGGCGCGCCCGCGCTGACCGCGATGGTGTCGGGCGAAGTGCAGCTCATATTCACGACGCCGCCGACGGTGATGCCCTATATCAAGGGCGGCAAGGTGAGGGTGCTCGGCACATCCGGCAAGGACCGCGTGCCTTATCTGCCTGAGGTGCCCACACTCGCGGAGGCCGGCATCAAGGACTTCAACACCGCGCCATGGCAGGGCCTGATTGCGCCGGCCGGGACGCCGCCGGCGATCATCGACAAGCTCTACAGGCAGGTCGGCGAAATGCTCAAGACGCCATACGCGCAGGAACGGTTTATGGCGGCGGGCACCGATGTCGTCGGCAGCTCGCCCAAAGAGTTCGGCGAGCTGATCAGGCGCGAGCTCGCGCAGAACAGCAAAGTCATCAAGGCTGTCGGCATGCGCGCGGATTGAGCGCAAACCCTGCACGATTTCCAATAGAAGGATCGTATGCCCATCATTTGTGAGAAACGCGGACAGGTCGGCGTGCTGACGTTGAGCCGGCCCGAAGCCCGCAACGCGTGGTGCGAGGATTTTTACGCCGAATTGCGCGATGGACTGCGCACGCTGGAGGAGGATCCCGCGATTCGCTGCGCGATCATGACCGGCGACGAGGCGGGCGGCGCATTCTGCGCGGGCGCCAACCTGAAAGATCCGAACACGCACGTGCTGAACTCGGTCGGCGATTTCATCCGCAACCTGCCGAACCGGCGCTTTCATGCGTTCCGTGCCATCGATGATTTTCCGAAGCCGCTGATCGGAGCGGTCAACGGCTATGCGATCGGCATCGGCGCGATCGTCACCTGGTGCTGCGACTTGATCGTCGCCTCCGAGCGCGCCGAATGGCGGCTGACGCAGGTCAAGCTCGGCATCATTCCGGCGCAGGCGGCGCTGGTGCGGCTCGCGCGCTGGGTCGGCAAGGGCAACGCGATGCGCCTGGGCATGGGCTTTCCGCTGAAAGCGGACGAGGCGGGCCGCATCGGCCTCGCGCAATGGGTCGTGCCGCACGCGGAACTGATGGCCAAAGCGATGGAAGTCGCGGGGCAGATTGCCGGGTACCCGCCGCTCGCGAGCCGGTTGACCAAGGAATCGCTGAACCAGGGCATGAACATGCCGAATCTGACGGATGCCGCGTTGATGGACCTCTATCGCTTTACGACGCTCGAGGGCACCGCAGACAAAAAAGAAAGCCACGATGCGTGGCGCGAACGGCGCACGCCGCTGATCAAGGACCAATAAAGAGTGAGCGACTTCGAATTTCTTTTCAACCCGCGCTCGATCGCGGTCGTCGGCGCCAGCCCCGAGCCGAACCGTCCCGGCGCGCAGACCGTGCGCGCGCTGCAGGAGCGCGGTTTCGACGGCGGCGTGTATCCGGTGAACCCGAAGTATCCCGAGCTCGCGGGTCTGCGCTGTTACGCATCGATCAAGGACGTGCCCACGCCGTGCGATATCGCGGTGATCGCGCTGCCGGCCGACTTGGTGCCCGACATGGTGGCCGAATGCGGGCGGCATGGCGTGCGCTTCGTCGTGGTGTTCGGCGGCGGCTTCCGCGAAGCAGGGCCCGAGGGCCAGGACCGTGAACGGCGCATGCTGAACGCGGCGCGCGCGCATGGCGTGCGCATCATCGGTCCCAATTGTCTCGGCCTCGTGAACGTGCATGCGAACGCGTACGCGGCGTTCGGCAGCCTCGCGCGGCCGCCGGTGTTGACGCCGGGCCCGGTGTCAGCCGTGATCCAGAGCGGCGGCTTCGGCAACAGCCTGGTGGTGCGCTGCGCCGCCGCCGGTATCGGCTTCCGGCAGGTCGTCGCGAGCGGCAGCGAAAGCGATTTGACCGCGCCCGAGCTCGTCGAGGCGATGATCGACGATCCCGGCACGCGGCTCATCCTCATGTATATGGAAGGCATCAGCGACGGGCGCCGTTTCGTGGCGGCCGCGCAGCGCGCGCTCGCCGCGGGCAAGCCCATCGTCGTCTGGAAAGCGGGCAACACGCGGCAAGGCGTGAAGGCGGCGGCGTCGCACACGGCGAACATGACGGGCTCGTACGACATCTACCGCGCGGCGTTTCGCCAATGCGGCGTGGTGGAAGCGCAGGAAATGGAAGAAGCGATCGACAGCATCCAGTGCCTGCTCGCGTATGCGGACCGCCCGGCGGGCGACGACGTGGCGATCATGGGCGGGTCGGGCGGGTCGGCCGTGGTTTTTTCCGACGCCGCCGACCAGTGTCGCCTGAGCCTCTCGGTATTGGCGCCGGCCACGCACGCGGCGCTGCAAAAACTGCTGCCCAATACCGCGTCGCTCGAGAACCCGATCGATTACGCGGCGGGCTTCATCACGAACGCGAACGCGCCGCGATTCCGCGCGGCAGTCGACGCGGTGCTCGCGGATCCGGCCGTGCACCAGTTGGGCGTGCTGTTTGCGACGACGACCGGCGAGCATGCGCGCAACGGCGCCAATGCACTGGTCGAGGCGGTGCAGAAGCACCGCAAGCCGATTTTCACTTTCCTGTCGGTGCCGAGAGAAACCACGGGCGGCGCGATGGATGCATTGGAGGCGGCCGGCATCCCGATCCTGCCATCGCCGACGCGCGTCGCCAAGGCGATGCAGGTGCTGTCGGACTACCAGAACGCGCGCCGCCGCAACCGCGCGGGTGTCGCGGAGCCCGCCAATCCGCGGCCGGCAACGCGCTACGCACCGGGCACCATGAGCGAGTACGAAGGCAAGGCGCTCCTGAAGGCGTGGAACGTGCCGGTGACGACTGACCGCCTGCTGCCGGCCGCGCCGCTCAAAGCGGCGGATGTCGACGGCGTGACTTTTCCGGTCGCGCTAAAAATCGTCTCGCGCGACATTCCGCACAAGTCCGAGTCTGGCGGCGTTCAACTCAACATTCGCAACGCGGAAGATCTCGCGGTCGAAGTTCGGGTGATGCTTTCGCGCGTTGAGCTTGCCGCGCCGGCGGCCAAGCTCGACGGCCTGCTCGTATCGGAAATGATCAGCGACGGCATCGAGACGATCGTCGGCGTCGTCAACGATTCCGTATTCGGTCCAGTGGTGGCGTTCGGGCTCGGCGGAATCTTTGCCGAAACACTCAAGGATGTGACTTACCGGCTCGCGCCGTTCGGCATCGAAACCGCGCGCGAAATGATCGCCGAGCTGCGCGCCGCGGCTATCCTGTCCGGTGTGCGCGGCAAGCCGGCCGGCGACGTCGGCGCGCTCGCACACGCGCTGGTCGCGGTTTCGCAGCTCGCCTGGCAGTTGCGCAACACGCTCGAGGAGATGGACATCAATCCGCTGCTGGTGCGGCCGGCCGGCCGCGGCGTGGTCGCCGCGGACGCGCTGCTGCGCTTTCGCGCGTAAAGGCCGCTGCCGTGGATGCCACGCTGCAGAAGCTCACCGATTTCACTCATCAGCTCGCGTACGCCGACCTGACGCCCGAAGCGATACACGAATGCAAGCGCCGCTTTATCGACAGCCTTGCGTGCGCCATCGGAGGCTACAACGCGGAGCCCTGCGTCATCGCGCGCGCCGTCGCCGGCAAGGCCAGCAGTAAAAAGACGGCGCGCGTGTTCGGCACGCTCGACCGCACGACGCCCGAGCTCGCCGCGTTCGCCAACGGCGTGATGATCCGCTATCTCGATCTCAACGATGCGACCGGCAGCGGCGGCGGGCATCCGAGCGATGCGTTCGCCGCATTGCTCGCAGTCACCGATCATCACAAGACCGACGGCAAAACCTTTTTGCTCGCTTCGATCATCGTCTACGAGCTCTATCTCGGATTTTTCGCGGGCAACCGTATCCGCAATCGCGGCTGGGACCACGTCGTGTATACCGCGCTGGCCGCGGCGGCAGGCATTGCGAAGATCATGGGGCTGGATCATGAGCGAACCGCGAATGCGCTGGCGCTCGTGCTGACGCCCAACATGGCGCTCGAAGTGGTGCGGCGCGGCCAGCTCACGATGTGGAAAGGCTGCGCCGGCGGCAACGCGTGCCGCAATGCAGTTTTCGCGGTCGACCTGGCGGCAGCCGGCATGACCGGACCGACGACCGTCTTCGAAGGCGAGCAGGGCCTGTGGAACGCCGCGGGGAAATTCGACTGGCCCGCGCTGCCCGGTCGCGCACGGGCATTTTCGCGTCGCCGACAGCCAGTTGAAAATTTATCCGTGCGAATACCATGGCCAGTCGCCGATCGAGGCGATGCTCGCGATCCGGGAAGGGATCGAGCCGCAGGAAGTCGAGGCCATCGTCGTCACCACTTACTGGTTTGCGTGGAGCGAAATCGGCAGCGAGCCCGAGAAATGGAACCCGACCACGCGCGAGACCGCCGACCACAGCATTCCGTTTCTGGTCAGCGCCGCGCTGCTCTACGGCTGGGTCGATGCAGCCACCTATTCGCAGGAGCGCCTGTTCGACCCGCGGCTGCGCGCGCTGATCCAGAAAGTCGAAGTCATCTACGACAAGGAACTCGACAAGATGCAGCCGCAGAGCGTGCCCTGCCGGCTCGAAGTGAGGCTCAAGAACGGTACGCGCAAAACGAGCAGCGTCGACCATCCGCTCGGCCATATCCGCAACCCGGCGAGCGACAAGGACATTGAAAGAAAATTCAAAGGCCTGAACAACGGATTGGTGTCCGCGCGGCGCGCCTCACGGCTGCTGAAAATGTGCTGGCAGCTCGACGAGCTTGACGACGTTTCGGAGATCGTTTCGCTGCTGCGCATCGACGGGCGAGCCAAGTAACGTTATCCCTTCCCCCTTGATGAGGGAAGGTCAGGATGGGGGTGACGGCGTCGGCACTATGTGCGCAACACGGACTCACCCCCACCTTAGGCCTCCCCCGTCGAGGGGGAGGAAACGTGTTTTTTAGTGCGATTTACTTCCGCGAGTAGTCGACGAACCCGTCGCGGTTCGGCATCTTCACCAGCGGCAGCGTCTGCGCGTTCATCGGCGCGTTTTCCGCGATGATGCCGTTCAAGAACAGGATGTACGCGGACACCGCATACACTTCATCGTCGGTCAGCGTCTTGGGGTTCTGCAGCGGCATCGCGCGGCGCGTGTAGTCGAACAATGTCGTCGCATACGGCCAGTAGCTGCCGACCGTGCGCAGCGGCTTCGGTGTCGCAAGGCTGCCGATTCCGCCGACCAGCGCATCGGCCGGTTTGCCCGCGCCTTTTTCGCCGTGGCACGCGAGGCACTTCGACGCGTAGACCTGCGCGCCAGCTTTCGCATCGCCGCTGCCGGCGGGCAGGCCCGCGCCCGAGGGCGGGATGCTGATGTCGGCCGCGCGGATTTCCTGCGGCGTCGGCGTGCGGCCGAGGTTCGGCCCGCGCGTGGGCACGACGGTGTCGGTCGTTTGCGTGGCACACGCGGCGAGCAGTGCGGCCACTGCGATAGAGACAGCGAGCGGCTTAAACGTAAACATTTTTCACGCTCCCGTCGGCACCGATGCTCCAGGTGGTTATCATATTGTTATGAAAGCGCCCGTCGACCGCGTTTTCGGCTTTATAGGCTTTGCGCGTCGGCTGCACGTTGCCTTTCTCGTCGATCGCGCGGCTTTGCAATTGCGCCGGTTGCCCGTTCCAGTCCCATGGCAAACGGAAACGCACGAGGCTTTTCGGCAATGCCTGCCCCTGCAGTGCGGCATCGCGCCACGTGGCGCCCCCATCGAGCGAGACCTCGACACGCGAGATGCGGCCCGCGCCGCTCCACGCGAGCCCCGAAATTTCATACAGCCCCGCCCCGTTCATCGTCATCCCCGCGGACGGCCGCGTGATCAGCGATTTCACGCCCTGCTCGAAGGTGAACTGGCGGGCCTTGCCATCGGGCATCGGGTCCGAATACTTGGACGTTTCGTCCTTGGTGTGCGTCGGCCCGTCGGTAACCTTGATGCGGCTCAGCCACTTGACGCTCATGTTGCCTTCCCAGCCCGGCAGCAGCAGGCGCACCGGATAGCCGTTCTCCGGCCGCAGGCGCTCCCCGTTCTGATACAGCGCGACGATTGCGTCGTCGTACGCTTTCTCCATCGGCACGCTGCGGCTCATGGCGGCGGAATCGGCGCCTTCCGCCAGCAGCCACTTGCCCGCCGGATCGACCCCGGCTTCATCGAGCAGCAGCGCGAGCGGAACACCGGTCCAGTCAGCGCACGAGACGAGGCCGTGCACGAGCCCGGCGGAGCCCTGCGGCGGCTCGGGTGAAATCGCGGTGGCGCTGCTGTTGCCGGCGCATTCGATAAAGCAGATGCGGCTCACCATCGGGTAGCGCGACAAGTCCGCGATCGAAAACGTCAGCGGGCGCTTGACGAGGCCGTGGATCAGCAGCTTGTGCTTCGCGGGATCGATCTCGGGCGTGCCATTGTGGCTGCGATCGTAATGCAGGCCGTTGGGCGTGATCACGCCTTCGAGCTTTTCGAGCGGCGTGCGCGCGGTGCCTGTTCCGGGGGCGAGCGTGCCATACGCGCTGCCGGTGTAGCGCTTGACCGGCTCCTCGAAGCGCGACGGCTGGCCGTAGGTGCTGAGCGGCTTGCCCATCGTCGTCGCCCACGCGGGGAAATCCTTGCCGATCGGCTCGGCGGCGCGGGCGGGCAGTGCGATGCCGGCAACGGCGGCCCCGGCAGCAGTAATGCCGTGGGTCAGAAATTTTCGGCGATCGACTGTTGCGCCCGCAGTTGCGGGCAATTGCGCGGCGGCGTCCGGCTTGCGTGACGGTGTGTCCATGGCTCCTCCCTCGTTATATGTCGCGAGTCCAGCGAAACGTGCAGCGACTTTCGCGCAGGACAAACGCGCCCGCGCGGTAAAACTAGATCTTTTTCGCGAGCTCGATCGCTTTGCCGACGTAGGTCGCGGGCCGCAGCTCCAGCAGGCTGTTCTTTGCAGCGTCCGGAATGGCCAGCGTCTTGATGAACTCGTGCAGCGATTCGCGCGTGATGCCGCCTTTGCCGCGCGTCAGGTCTTTCAGCAGCTCATAAGCGCCGGACACGCCGTAGCGCCGCAATACGGTCTGCACCGGCTCGGCGAGCACGTCCCAGTTCGCGTCGAGATCGGACGAGAGCATCGTGTAATTGGCTTCGAGCTTGCCCAGACCCTTCAGCAGCGAATCGTACGCGAGCAGCGTATAGCCGAGCGCCGTGCCCATATTGCGCAGGACGGTCGAGTCGGTGAGATCGCGCTGCCAGCGCGACACCGGCAGCTTCTCGCTCATGTGGCGCAGCAGCGCGTTGGCAATGCCGAAATTGCCTTCCGAATTCTCGAAGTCGATCGGGTTGACCTTGTGCGGCATGGTGGAGGAGCCGACTTCGCCGGCCTTCGTCTTCTGCGTGAAGTAACCGAGCGAGATATAACCCCAGATGTCGCGGTCGAGGTCGAGCATGATCGTGTTCGCGCGCGCGTACGCGTCGAAAAGTTCCGCGATCGCGTCATGCGGCTCGATCTGGATCGTGTACGGATTGAACTCGAGGCCGAGGTTTTCGACGAAACTGCGCGCGAACTTCTCCCAGTCGATTTCCGGGTAGGCGACCATGTGCGCGTTGTAGTTGCCGACGGCGCCGTTGATTTTTCCGAGCAGCTTGACGCCGGCGATGCGTTGGCGCGCGCGTTTCAGGCGCGCGACGACATTGGCCATTTCCTTGCCGAGCGTGGTGGGGCTCGCCGGCTGGCCGTGCGTATGCGCGAGCATGGCCGCGTCGGCGAGATCGTGCGCCATTGCCGTCAGGCGCTCGATGATCCGGTCGAGCGCCGGCAGCATGACGTCGTCGCGCGCGGCCTTCAGCATCAGCGCGTGGCACAGGTTGTTGACGTCTTCGGAAGTGCACGCGAAATGGATGAACTCGGCAACTTTGGCGATCTCGGCGTTGCCCGCGAGGCGTTCCTTCAGGAAATACTCGATCGCCTTGACGTCGTGGTTGGTGCGCGCCTCGATGGTTTTCACCGCGGCGCCGTCGGGCTCCGAAAACCCGGTGACGATGGCGTCGAGCTCCTTCACGGTCGCCGCGGAGAATTCCGGGACTTCCGCGAGCGCAGGCTCGGCGGCCAGCGCCTGCAGCCACTCGATTTCGATCAGCATGCGGTAGCGGATGAGCGCGAGCTCGCTGAAATACTGCCGCAGGGGTTCGACCTTGCTGCTGTAGCGCCCGTCGAGAGGTGACAGTGCGGTAAGGGAGGAGAGCGCCATGAGAGCCCGCTGGTCAGGAGGTCACGATTTTAACACGGACCGCGGTTCATTCGACCTTGATGCCGGCATCCTTCACGACGCGGCGGTACTTGGCGATCATGCCGCCGATATGGATGGCGAACTGTTGCGGCGTCGAGCCCACGGGCACGAAGCCCTGGCGCGCGTAGCTTTCCTGGATTTCAGGCAGCTTCAGGATGCGGACAATTTCGGCGTTCAGCTTGTCGATCACCGGACGCGGCGTCGAGGCGGGCGCGAGCACGCCGTACCACGGCGTCATGTCGTAGCCGGGCAACGTCTCGCTGATCGCGGGCACGTCCGGCATCGTGGGGATGCGCTGTGCCGAGGTCACGGCAATCGCTTTAATGCGCCCGTCGTTGAGATAAGGCAGCGCCGCGCCGACCGAGAACAGCATGGTGCTGAGCCGCCCGGCCATCAAGTCGACCAATGCCGGCCCCACGCCTTTGTACGGGACATGGACGATGTCCGTGCGCGACATGCTCTTCACCATTTCCATCATCAGCTGGTTGGACGTGCCCACGCCGATGCTGCCGTAGTTCAACTGCCCCGGCTGCGCCTTCGCAAATGCGATGAGTTCTTTCATCGTCGCGGCGGGGACTTTGGGATGCACCGTCAGCACGAAAGGCACGTTGACGACGTGGATGACCGGCGCGAAATCGCGCTGCAGGTCGAACGGCATTTTGGGCTCGAACACGACGTTCGCCGCGTTGGCAGCCGTCGCGAGCAGCAGCGTGTAGCCGTCCGGCGCGGCCTTGGCGACGAGGTCCGAGCCTATGAGGCCGCCCGCGCCGCCGCGGTTGTCGACGACGATAGATTGGCCCCACGCATCGGCCAGCTGCCGGCTCAGCGAGCGCGCGACGATGTCGGTCGCGCCGCCGGGACCGAATGGCACGACGAAGCGGATCGGCCGGTTAGGGTAGGGCTGAGCGAGCGCCGCAGCGGCGCATACAAGGGCAGTTATGCCCAACGCGCTGGCAAGGCAACGCAAGCGCATCGCCCGAGTTATGCGGAACTTACGACGCGGCCCGGCAAATCTCCGGTGGGCTTGCCGTCGCGGTACAGCGTGCGGCCGTTGACGACGATGCGCGCGATGCCCTGCGCCTTCGCATGCAGCCGGCCGGCGCCGGTCGGCAGATCGTAAATGAACGAGCCGCGCTCGGGCGAGCCGATCGCCGGCTTCGTCGAACAGCACAAAGTCGCCGGCCTTGCCCGCGGCGATGCGTCCGCGATCGTGCAGGCCGAAGAAGTCGGCGGGCTCGGACGTGATGCGCCGCACCGCCTGTTCCAGTGTCAGCACCTGTTTTTCGCGCACCCAGTGTGAAAGCAGGTAGGTCGGGTAGCCCGCTTCGTACAGCATGTCCACGTGCGCGCCGCCGTCGGAGAGCCCGATCATCGAGCGCGGATCGCGCAGCATGTCGGCGATCTGCGCGCGGTCGCTGTTGCCGCGCTCGTAGGCAACGAGCGTATTCAGGTCGTCCTCGAGCGCGATGTCGAACAGCGTGTCGACCGGGTCCGCATTGCGCTCGGCCGCAATTTCACCGACCTTGCGCGTTTCATAGTGGCGCAGCGCCGGGTTGCCCATCTTGCAGATAATTACTTTGGGCGGCTGGCCGGTGAAGCGCCGGCCCTCGGCGAGCTCCGCTTTGAACGCCGCGCGGAATGCCGGGTCCGCGTAGACTTTTTTCTGCTCCTCGACCGGGCGGTTGAACACGCGTGCCGCTGACTTGAACTCGGTGAACGCGTAGGGGATCTTCAGCGTGAACTCGCGCAGCATCGAGCGTATGAGCATCTGCGGCAGCGCAGCCGCGCTTGATCAGCGGATCGACTTTGTCGAGCACCTCGCGGCAGCCGTTGGGCTTGTTGGGATCGTTCAGGAGCGAAATCCAGGTGACGGGCCGTCCGCTGTGCGTCAGCAGGAAATCGAGCAGCTCGTATTCGTCGTCCGCGAGCGTCGCGAAGCGGTTGGTCACCGCGATCTGGATCACGCCGCGGCCGGCGCGCTTCAACACGCCGCAATACGCCGCATACTCGTCGCGGCTCGTGAGCCGCGCGGCGAACGGCTTGCCCTGGTAGCCGATTTGCGAGCGGTTGTTCGACGTGCTGAAGCCTGACGCTCCCGCCGCCATCGCTGCCTCGATGTGCTTCGCCATCTGCGTGGTTTCGTCGGCGGTCGCGCCGCGCGTGCCCGCGTCGGAACCCATCACGTAAGTGCGTAGCGGCGACAGCGGCACCATGAATGCGCGGTTCACCGCGGACTGCTGCCCTTTGGCCATTTCCAGGTAGTCGCCGAACGATTCCCAGTTCCAGCGGATGCCCTCCGCCAGCACCGACTGCGACATGCCTTCGACGTTGATGAGGTCCTCGATGAGCAGATCGTGGTCTGTCGGGCGGCACGGTGCGACGCCGACGCCGCAATTGCCCATCACCACGGTGGTCACGCCATGCTCGGACGACGCGTTGAGCAGCGGGTCCCAGGAAATCTGCGCGTCGTAGTGCGTATGCGGATCGACGAATCCCGGCGCGACGATGAGCCCGTCCGCGTCTATCACTTCCGCGGCGCCGCCGTCGACTTTGCCCACGCCCGTGATGCGCCCGCCGCTGACGGCGATGTCGCCCCGGAACTGCGCGGCGCCGGTGCCGTCGACGATGGTGCCGTTTTTGATCAAGAGGTCATGAGTCATTGTTTTTTCGCCTAGTCGCTGAACAGCCGGTCGATCTTGGCGGCGCAAATAAAGTCGTTCTCGGACAGCCCCTTGATCGCGTGCGTCGTGTAGTCGACCCGGCACGTGTTGTACCCGACCGCGAGATCGGGATGATGGTTCTCGCGGTTGGAGATCCATGCGGTCGCGTTGACGAACGCCATCGTCTGGTAATAGTTCTTGAACGAATAGGTCTTGCTGATTACATTGCCCGTCAGCGTCCAGCCGTCGAGTTGCTTGAGCATGTCGCGCACCTGCGCGTCGTCAAGCGGCGGCACGCCGCCTTCGCACGGCTTGCAGGATTTGTCTGCCAGATCACAGACGGTTGTCGTCATTGCATTCTCCATAGTGACGGTTATTCGAGCTTGATGCGCGCGTCGCGCACGACTTTAGTCCACTTGACCGATTCATGGCGCAAATGTTCGCCGAATTGCTCCGGCGTGCTGCCTATGATGCGCACGCCGTCGAGCCCGAGGCGCTCGCGCGTGTCCGGATGTTGCAGCGCTTTCAAAAACTCGGCATTCAGACGGCCGGTCAGCGGGGCCGGCAGCCCTGCAGGCGTGACGATGCCGTACCACAGGCTTGCCTCGAATCCGGGCACGCCCGATTCGGCGATGGTCGGCAGTTCCGGGGCTGCAGCCAGACGCTGCGCGCTGGTGACAGCCAGCGCGCGCAGCCGTCCGGACTTTACATGCGGCAGCACTACGATCGGATTGTTGACGGTGAGCTGCACCTGGCCGCCGATCACGTCGGTGACCGCCTGGGCGCCGCCCTTGTAAATGATGGTCACCATGTTGATGCCGGCCATGCCTTTGAAGAGCTCCATCGCGAGATGACCGCCCGCGCCGTTGCCGGCGGCGGCATAGTTGAGCTCGCCGGGGCGCGCTTTGGCGAGCGCGATCAGCTCGCGCACCGACTTCACCGGCAGCGACGGGTGCACGACGAGGACCAGCGGCGCCGAAGTCAGTAGCGACACTGGCGTGAAATCGCGCAGCGGGTCGAACGGCAGGTTCGGATACAGCGCGGGATTCGTCACGAAGCTCGACACGACCATCATCAGCGTATAACCGTCCGCCGGCGCCTTGGCGGTGACTTCCGCGCCCATGTTGCCATTCGCGCCAACGCGATTGTCGATGACGACCTGCTGGCCGAGATTGTCGGCGAGCCGCGGCCCGATCACGCGCGACACGGTGTCGGCGGGACCGCCTGCGGGGAAGGGCACGATCAGCCGGACCGGTTTCGCCGGATAACCCTGCGCGGCCGTAGTGCCTGCCAATAACAACATGCTGCAGGCCGCGCCCGCGATGATCGGCACGCGATGCATTATTGTTTCGCGAGGCCGATGTCCGTCATCAGCGCGCGCAGTTCGACGTTCTGCTGGTCGAGAAACCGGCGCGCATCCTTGCTCGACAGATAGAAATCGCTCCACATGTTGCGCTCGAGCTCGCGGCGCCAGTCTTCATGGCGCGTCAGGCGCGCGAGCGTGTCGTCCCACCACGCGACCTGCTGCGGCGTCATGCCGCGCGGCCCGATGGTGCCGAACCAGTTGCCGTAGACCGCATCGATGCCGAGCTCTTTCCACGTCGGCACGTCGGGATTCGACGGCATGCGTGTGGGCGAGCTGACCGCGAGCGTGCGCAGGCGGCCGCCTTTGACGAGCTCGGCGACATTGGACGGGCGCGTGACCAGCAGGTCGATATGACCGCCGGCGACCGCGATCGCCGACTCGCCGGTCGAGTTGAACGCGACGACTTTCATCTTGCGCATGTCGTGGGTGAAGCCGGCTTTTTTAAGCACCAGCGCGAACGCGACATGCGGCAGGGTGCCTATGCTCGTGCCAGGGGAAAAACTGAGCGAGTTCGGGTCCTTCTTCAGGCGCTCGACGAGATCGCGGCCGTCCCTGATCGGCGAATCAGCCTTCACGTGAAAGCCGATGTATTCGTTGAACATCATCGGCAGCGTCGTGAAATCGGTGTATTTCAACTGGCTCTGGCCCATGATCTGGGCGCCCAGGATCGTGCCCGAGATGATCGAGATTATGTGGCCGTCGTTCGTGCGTTGGTTGAGATAGGCCCAGCCGAGCGCCCCGCCGGCGCCGGGCTTGTGCACGAGCACGACTGCAGGGTCGACCAGCTTGCGCTCCTGCAGGATGCGCTGCATCGGCCGCGCGAGGTTGTCGTAGCCGCCGCCGGGCGTGGCAGCGACGACGATGCCGAGATTCTTGTCGGGCTGCCAGCCTGCGGATGCGGCGTGCGCGCACGCCGCGCAAAACAGCAGGCAGGCCGCCAGCGCGGTCTGGTTCCGTTGCATGAACGGCACGCGGTTCAGGCCGAGCGCAGCACGTGCCCGGGCAGTGCACCGGTGTGCCTGCCCTGGTCGAACATCACCTGGCCGTTGACGATGACCTTGGTCACGCCTTCGGCTTTTGCGTAAAGGCGTGCGCCGCCCGCGGGCAGATCGTGCACCAGCGTGCCGCGCGTTGGCGAATTCACTTTCGCGGGATCGAATACCACGATGTCCGCCGCGAGACCCTTCTTCAGCCGGCCGCGGTCCTTGATGCCGAAGAAATCCGCGGGCTCCGCAGTCATGCGCTTGATCGCGTGCTCCATCGTCAGCGCTTTCTTTTCGCGCACCCAGTGGCCGAGCATGTACGTCGTGTAGCCCGCTTCGCAGAACATGTCGACGTGCGCGCCGCCATCGGACAGCCCGACGAGCGTGCGCTCGGAGTCGCGCAGCAGGTCCGGAATGCGCTCGGGGTTGGTGTTGGCGCGCGGCAGCACGAACTTGGTGGCGAGCTTGTCTTCGACCGCGAAGTCGAACAGGCAATCGAGCGGATCGCATTTGCGCTCCTGCGCCACTTCGCCGATGGTTTTGCCCTCATAGCCTTTGAGCGAAGGATTCGAAGTCTTGAACACGCCGACGTTCTGCGCCTGGTTCGTGAACTTGCGGCCGAGCTTCAGCTCCGCGCGAAACGCATCGCGGAATGCGCGGTCGCCGTAGAGCTCCATTTGCTTCTCGACCGTCTGATTGAAGATCGGCTTGGCGGCCTGGACTTCCGCGAACTGAAACGGTGTCCGCAGCGACAGCTCTGAAATGAGCGGGCGGGTCAGGATCTGCGGCAGGCCGCCGCGGCGGATCAGCGGATCTGCCTTGGCGAGCACTTCGGGCACGCCGTCGGGCTTTTCGAGCAGGTTGTGCAGCGATAGCCACGTCACCGGCCTGCCGCTGTGATCGAGCAGGTGCTCGAGCAGCGCGTACTCGTCGTCGGCGAGGGTCGCGAAGCGCTTGGTCAGCGCGAGCTCGATGATGCCGCGGCCGGCCTTCTTGAGAACCTGCGAATAGGCCGCCAGTTCGTCGCGGCTCGCGAGACGCGCCGATAGCGGCTTGCCGTGATGCCCGACGTGCGACAGGATCGCGGTCGTGGAGTAGCCCCACGCGCCGGCATCGATCGCCTCGCGGAGCATGCCGGCCATCTTTTCGGTTTCGTTTTTATCGGCGGCGCGGTCGGACGCAGCCTCGCCCATCACGTACGTGCGCAGCGGCGCGAGCGGCACCATGAACGCGCGATTGACCGCGCTGGCGTTCTTCGCCGCCGAATCCATGTATTGCGGAAATGTTTCCCAGTCCCACTTGATCCCGGCGCGCAGCACTTCCTGCGACATGCTTTCGACGTTGACGAGGTCCTGGATCATCAGGTCGCGGTCGGCCGGCCGGCACGGCGCGACGCCGACGCCGCAATTGCCCATCACGATGGTGGTGATCCCGTGCTCCGACGAGCTGGAGAGCACGCTGTCCCACGTGATCTGCGGATCGTAATGCGTGTGCGGATCGATGAAGCCGGGGCAGACGATCTTGCCCTGCGCGTCGATGACTTGCTTCGCGGTTGCCGCAGCGGGAATTGTCCCGATGTCGGTGATGCGGCCGGCGGTGATTCCCACGTCGCCGGAAAATTTCGCGGCGCCCGTGCCGTCGACTAGGGTGCCGTTCCTGATCAGCAGATCGAAAGTCATTAGAGTCCTCAGTTGGTTGTTATTCAGACGTTTAACGATTCGCCAATGTTATCAGCGCCGCGGTCAGTACGCGCGCGCCGGCGGCGAGATCCCCGGGCGTCGCGTTTTCCGCTTCATTGTGCGAGATGCCTTTCTCGCACGGCACGAATATCATCGCCGTCGGGCACACGCGCGCCATGTACATCGCATCGTGGCTCGCGCCCGACGACAGCCGCATATGCGGCAGGTCGAGAGTTTGCGCGGCGGTTTCGATTGCGCCGGCGACCTCCGCGTCGAACACGCAGGGATCGTCGTGCAGCGTCGGCGTCACTTTGACGTCGCAGAATTTAGCGGCCTTGCGTGCGAGCGGTTCGACCGCAGCGCCAAGCCGGGCGACGACTTGCGGATCGGGGTGGCGGATATCGACCGAGAACAGCACGTGGCTCGCCACCGAGTTCGGCGAATTCGGCGTCACCAGCATGCGGCCGACGGTGAAGCGCGTGACGTCCTTCGGGTCGTGCGTAAGTTCGGTCAGCGCGTTGATGATCGCGATGCTGTCGCGCACCGCGTCCTTGCGCAATGCGAGCGGCGTCGTGCCCGCGTGGTCGGTCTTGCCGGAGACTTCGACGTTGAACCAGCGCAGGCCCTGGATGCCGGTGACGATGCCGATCGTCTTGCGTGCGTTTTCGAGCAGCGGACCCTGCTCGATATGCGCTTCGATGTAACCGGCGGCCGGCGACTTGAATTCGCGCGGCTTCGCTTCGGGCGTCGCCGCGAGTGTTTGCGCGAGCGCGTCTTTCAGTTTTACGCCTTCGTTGTCGGTCACTTCGAGCACGTCGGCCAATGGCCGCGCGCCGGTGAACACCATCGAGCCCATCGTGCACGGCGCGAAGCGGCCGCCTTCTTCGTTCGTCCACGCGACGACTTCTATAGGTCGGCGCGTGACGACACCGGCTTCGTCCATCGCTTCGAGCGCCTCGAATCCCGCGAGCACGCCGTAAATGCCGTCGAAGCGTCCGCCGCGCGGCTGCGAGTCCATATGGCTGCCGGTCATGATCGGCGCCGCATTCGCGTCCGTGCCAGCACGCCGCAAGAACAGATTGCCGATCCCGTCGGCGCTGACCGAGTAATTGCGCTTCGCCGCCCACGCCAGCAACAATTTCCGCGCGACGATGTCTTCTTTCGACAGGGCGGCGCGATTTACGCCATTGCCCGGAATCGCGCCGATCTGCGCCATCTCGGCGTGACGCTGCCACAAGCGCTGCTCGTTGACGTGATTTGCTGCGTTGCGGGCGTCTTCTCTCATATCAATCCAGCCTTGCTCCCGAATCCTTGATCACTTTTGCCCATTTCGCAATCTCTGCTCGTATGAACGTATCGAATTCGTCCGGCGTGTTTGCGATTGGCCGGTAGCCCATCGCAATCAAGCGGTCGCGGATCTCAGGCATTTTAACGACCTTGACCATGTCGGCATTGAGCTGCCTGACGACGGCGGCCGGTGTTTTCGCCGGCACGACGAACCCGAACCACGAATCGGCGGAGTAGCCCGGATAACCCGATTCCGCAACCGTCGCTACGTTGGGCAGCAGCGGCGAGCGTTCGGTGCTCATGACTGCGAAAGCATTAAGCTTGCCCGCTTGCACGTGCGGCAGTGCCGCGGGAAGCCCGTCGAACGTGGTTGCCACCTGTCCGCCCAGCACGTCGGCTATCGCGGGTGCACTGCCTTTGTACGGAATGTGCACCAGATTGATGCGAGCGACGGACTTCAGCAATTCGCCGCCGAGATGCCCGGTGGTGCCGTTGCCCGAGGTGGCGAAGCCGATTTCACCGGGCCGCGCTTTGGCGAGCGCGATGAATTCCCTGAACGAATGCGCGGCGAACGACGGATGCGCGACGATGATCATCGGCAGCGTCGTGCCGAGCGTGACGGGCGCGAAATCGGCCAGCGTGTCGTACGGCAATTTCGAATGCAGGCCCGGATTCGTCGCGTGTCCGGTGGACACCAGGGCGATCGTATAGCCATCCGGCGGCGCTTTCGCGCCGATTTCGGTGCCGATGATGGTGCCGGCGCCGGGGCGATTGTCGACCGTGATCTGCTGGCTCCAGATTTCGGTGAGTTTCGGCGCCATCATGCGCGTCAGCAAATCCGACGGGCCGCCGGCAGGGAAGGGCACGATGATGCGCACCGGTTTCGCGGGAAACGATTGCGCGTGCAGCAATGCGCCAGGCGCGAGCGCAGCAACCGCCGCCAGGTTGACGAGCAGTCTTCGAGCCTTGAAGCGCATGATGCCTCCTCCAGTCAGCGATTGAGCGCCGCGTGCGCGATTTCGCGCAATTTCGCTTTTTGCACCTTGTTGCCGTTGGCGCTTGGCGTAAACGGAAACGCGTCTATCGGCAGTATCGCATCCGGCACCTTGTACTTGGCAATGCGCTGCGCGCAATGCGCGATGATGGCCGCCGCGTCGAACCCGGTGCCGTCGCGCGCAATCACGAACGCGACCGGGCGGGTGCCGCGCGGCCCGTCGATGCCAACGACCTGGCTTGCGCTCACCGCAGGGTGGGCATCGAGCACCGCTTCGATTTCGAGCGGATTGACGAGGAAGCCCGCGAGGCGCAGCACGTCACCCATGCGCGATTGAAAGACATAGGCGTTCTCCGCTGTCGTGTAGCCGAGGTCGCCGCTTTTAAGAAAGCCGTCTGGCGTGAACGCCGCGGCCGTCGCCGCTGCGTCGCCGTAGTAACCCGCCATCACGCTCGGGACTTTGAATTCAAGTTCGCCGCTTGTTCCGTTCGGAAGGATTTCGCCGGTTGCCGGATCGCGCGCCCGTACGCGACCTTCCGGGGCAACCAGCGTGCCGCCTCCAAGCTCACGCGTCTCCGGCGGCTCGTCGAGGCCGCGCAGCGACAGCATGCCCTGCACCTCACTCATGCCGTAGACCCCGACCAGGCGCAATCCGCGCGCCTGCGCGGGCGCCGCCTGACCGGTGCGCGCGCCGATGACCATGCGGACGCTCGGATAGGGGATCGGCTCGGTGCTTGTTGCGAGCATTTGCGCGACGATGTCGCCGACGGCCGCGAAATGCGTAATGCGGTGCGCGTGTATGGCCTTTGCCGCCGCCTGCGCTTCGAACGTCGACAACATCACGAGCGGACGTCCGGCGGCGAGCGTCGCCGTCGCGTTGCATAAGCCGAACACGCCGCATAGCGGCACCGTCAACAATGTCTTCGCGTCTTCCGCATCGATGCCGAAGCCGCGCGCCATGTCCACCGCGTGGCGCGTGATCGATGCCTGGTTATGGAGCACGAACTTGGGCGCGCGCGTCGTGCCGGAGGTCGTGAAGATGATGCAGCCCGCATCGGGGCGCGCGTGATTGGCGGTCAACTCGGGAGAGCGCGCGATCTGGCGATAACTCACAACCGGCCGGCCGAGCAGGGGAGCGAGCGCAGGCTCGTCGTCTGATTCGTCGTACGCGACGAAGGTCTGCAAGTTCGCAAGCGCGTCAGACGGCACATCGCGCAGAATGCCGGCGAAGTCGATATGCCGGAAGCCGGGCCAGAACACGAGCACCTTCGCGCCGGCGCGGCCAACGATGTCGGCGACTTCATTGCTCCTGAAGCGCGTGTTGACCGTGACCGCGATTGCGCCCAGTTGCGCGCAGGCGAAGAAGCAGGCGAGCCATGCAGGCACATTGGGCAGCCACAGCGCCACGCGGTCGCCGGCTGTTACGCCCAAGTCGGCAAGTGCGTGCGCCACGCGGCGGCTTTCAGCGCCGAGTGCTGCATAGGTAACCGGCTTGTCGGCGTAGACGATCGCGGTCGCCGTGCCGCGGGCTTTTTCGTGCTGCGCGAGAAATTCAGTGAGTGACTGCGGCACGAGGGTGATCGGCTCAATCGCCGCGAATGCCGGCGTCCTTGATGACCTTCGCCCACTTCTCGCGCTCGCCCTTGATGTGGGCGGCGAGCATCTGCGGAGTGCCGCCCGCGGCTTCGGCGCCGTCGGCGGTGAAGCGCGCGATGACGTCCGGATAAGTAAGCGCCTTGTTAGTGTCGCGGTTCAGGCGTTCGATGATCGCGCGCGGCGTGCCCGTCGAGGAGAGCAACGCGTACCACTGGTTGACGACGAAGCCCGGCACGCCTGCTTCGATCACCGTCGGCAGTTCCGGCAGCGCTTTCGCCCGCTTCGCGCCCGTGACGGCGAGCGCCCGCAGCCTGCCGGCGTGGATGAGTTGCATCGCGGAGATGCTGCTCGCGAATATGAGCTGGATCTGGCCGCCGAGCAGGTCGGGGTACGCGGCGCCTATGCCGCGGTACGGCACATGCGTCATTTGCGCGCCGGTCGAGGATTTGAACAGCTCGGTCATCAGGTGGATCAGGCTGCCGTTGCCGGATGAGGCGAAGTTGAGCTTGTTGGGATTCGCTTTCGCGTAAGCGATCAGTTCCGCGACGGATTTGACCGGCACGGTGGGATTGACCACGATCACGTACGGCTGGGTGGTGACCTGCACGATCGGCGCAAAGTCGCGCGCGATGTCGTATTTCGCCTTGTACATGAGCGGATAAATCAGTGCCGTCGCGCTCATCATCAGCAGCGTATAGCCGTCGGGCGTCGAATGCGCGACGGTCTCGACGCCGATCACGCCGCCGCCGCCGCTGCGGTTGTCCACCACCACCGACTGGCCGAGGCTCTCGGTCAGCTTCTGCGCGATGCCGCGCGCGATGGTGTCCATGCCGCCGGCGGGCGCGAGCGGCACGATCAGGCGTATCGGCCGGGTTGGATACTCTTGCGCATGAACTGGCGCCGCGCACAGTGTCACGGCGAACAGCCAGGATAGTCGCTTCAGCATAGCGTGCCGGCGCTAAGCTTTGGCCAGCAGACGCGCAATCTCAGTGGCATCCTTGAGCGTTTCGAGCTTCAGCATCGCGTCGCGCAGTTTCTCGATCTGCGGCTTGGGCAGCGCAGCCGCCGCGAGCTTCTCGAACTTCTCGCACACCTCGGCCTCGGACGCGAAATTGTTTTCATTGCCGCGGCCGGCTTCGACGGTGCGCTCCATGCGCTTGCCGTCGTTCAGGAACACTTCGACGCGCACCATGTGGCGGAACTTGGAGCCCTTGGCGGTGATTGCGTCGTCGTGCTTAACCGACACCTTCTCGGCGTGCTTCATGCGCAGCGGGTCGGCGACCTTGTCCTCGGTGAACTGGTTGACGAAGCAATCGCCGTCGAGCAGCCACGTGGCGACGCAGTAGGGCAGGTTCAGCTGCGCGGACGTGAGCCCCTGCGGCACGTATTTCCAGCCGACGTGGTCCATCGTGACCTGCGAGCCGTGCACGACGATGCTTTTCACGTCGTCGGCGCCGAACGGACGCTCCTGCTGCATGAGGCGGATCGCGTCGAGCGTCGTGTGGTTGCTGCCGACGCACGAATAGAACTTGAGCGCGACGCCCATCGTCTGCCAGACCTTGCCGAAGTCCTTGATGAGCTCGTCGAGCTTGAAGCGGTCGGTCGAGCGCGAGAACGTGGTGCAGAACCCGCCGTATTCGCTCTCGAGCACGTTGACGATGCCGGTGAAGCCCGCGTCGGCGAGCAGCGCGCCATAGAGACCGCTTTGCGACGAGCGGCCGGCGTGCATGCGCTTGACCATCGCGCCGTATTGCGCAGCCATCAAGCCCGCGGCCTGCGTGCCGGCGATGCCCAGTGCGTGCACGGTCTTGTCGACGTCGAGTTTCAATCCGCGCGCGGCGCCGGCCGCGGCGGAGAACACGCCGAGCGTCGCGCCCGAATGCCAGCCCTGCGCGATGTGCTCGGGGCCCATGCAGATGCCGACGCGCGGCCCGATCTCGTAGCCCGCGACCGCGGACGCGAGAAATTCCTTGCCGCTCATGCCGGGCCGCATTTCGGTGATCGAGATCAGCGCGGGCAGCACCACCGCGCCGACGTGCAGCACGCCCTGGCGATGCACGTCGTCGAGCTCGAAACCCTGCACCTGCGTGCCGTTGATGAGAGCAGCGTGCGGCGCCGAGATTTTTTGCTTGCGTGCCCCACACCGCGCACGCCTGCGTGGTGTCGAGCTCGCCGAGCCGCCGCTGCATGATGCGCGTCCATTCGAGATCGGCGCCGTAGAGCGCGCAGCCGAGCGAATCGAGCATCAAGAGCTTGATGCGCGTCAGCACGTTGGCGGGAATGTCTTCGTAGCGCAGCCTGGATACGAATTCGGCGATGCCGCGGGTGTAACGGTTGTCGTTGCTGGATTCGTGGGCGGACATCGGTTAGTGCTCCTGCAAAAAATGTTGAAAAAGAGGTGTGAATTTTAGTGCGTTTGCGGTCATTCGACCTGGATGTTGGCGGTGCGGATGACGTTCGTCCATTTCTTCAGCTCGTCCGCGATGAAAGCGGCGAATTGTTCCGGCGTCGACGATACGGCGTCGCCGCCCTGGCTCGCGAGCCGTTCCCTCAGGTCCGGCTGGCCGAGCGCGGCGACGAGCTCGCGGTTCAGGCGCGCGACGATCGGCTTCGGCGTGCCGGTCGGAACGAGCACGCCGTACCAGCCGATCGACTGGAAATTCGCGACGCCGAGCTCGTGCATCGTCGGCAGGTCGGGCAGCGCCGGCGAACGCTTGAGGCTCGTGAGCCCGAGCGCGCGCAGCTTGCCGCTTTTCACGTGCGCGACAACGGGCGTGATGCCCGGGAACATGAGATCGATCTGGCCGCCGAGCAAATCGGTCAGCGCGGGCGCGGCGCCCTTATACGGAATATGCGTGAGATCGACGCCGGCCGCGTTGCGGAAGAGCTCCGAGGTCAGGTGGATCGACGTGCCAATGCCCGACGAGCCGTACTTGAGCTTGCCGGGATTGGCCTTCGCATACGCGATGAATTCCTTGAGGTTCGCGATCGGCAGCGATGGATTGATGACGAGAATGAGCGGCTGCGTGAACGCGAGCGAGACGGGCACGAGATCGCGCTGCAGGTTGTACGGCAGGCGCTTGCCCGCGCTCGAGTTGATGACCATTGCGACGTTGCCGAGCAGCAGCGTGTATCCGTCGGGAGTGGCCTTGGCCGCCATGTCGACGCCGAGTATGGTGCCGGCGCCGTCCTTGTTGATGACGACGACGGTCTGGCCAAGGCTGCGCGTGAGTTTCTCCGCGATCAGGCGGCCGAGCACGTCGGCGGGGCCGCCCGCGGAAAACGGCACGATCATGCGTACCGGTTTGTCGGGATACGTCTGTGCGAACGCGGCGGCGCCAGTACCCAGGGCGAGCACCAGTGCGCATAACGCGGCGCGTTTCATCGGCCTTTGAACTCCGGCTTGCGCTTGTCGCGGAACGCGCGGCCTGCTTCCTTGCGATCTTCGGTGTCGAGCAGCAGTGCGAGCAAATCGGCCTCGTATTTCATGCCGGCCGCAAAATCCGCTGCGGTGCCTTTGCGCATCGCTTCCTTCGCGAACACGACCGCGAGCGGCGCATGGCCGGCGATGTGTTCCGCGAGCGTTTGCGTCTGTGCGGGCAATTGCGCGCGAGTGGTCAGGCGCGTGATCAGGCCGATGCGCATGGCCTCGGCCGCGTCGATGCGTTCGGCGGACAACAGCATGTCGAGCGCGCGCCCCATGCCGATCATGCGCGACAGACGCTGGGTGCCGCCGGCTCCCGGCAGCGTGCCGCGGCTGACTTCGGGCAGCGCGAACGTCGCATCGTCCGCGGCAATGCGGATGTCGCACCCGAGCGCTATTTCGAGCCCGCCGCCGAGACAGTAACCGTGGATCGACGCGATGAGCGGCTTCTTCGTTGCATCGAACGCGTCTATCCAGTGGCCCTGCAATCGCGCCTGGCGAAATTTTGCGGGCGTGGGGGCTTCGGTAAAGCCCTTGATGTCGGCGCCCGCACAGAACGCGCGCTCGCCGGCGCCTTTGATCACGATTACGCGCACTGCGGGGTCGGCATCGGCCGCGCGCAACGCCGCGGGCAGCTGCGTGCGCACCTCCTCGTTGATCGAGTTCATCGCCTGCGGGCGGTTGAGCGTGAGCCACGCTACCGCGCCGCTGCGCGTCCGTGAGTACCGCCGCTTCAGTTTGGGCCGCCATGTCCTTCAGTGCTTGTGTCCGTGAAATTCGGCGGAGGTCGCGATCGATGCGGCAAGATCGGCTTTGAGCGTGCGATTGAGCAGCGCCTTGTCCGCGGCGTAGGCGGCGGCATCGAAAGCGCCGAGCGCCAGCGCCGCTTGCTGCGCCGCGGCTTGCAAGTTGGCTGCCGTCACGACTTCGCGCACGACGCCGCGCGTGTGCGCCTCGGCGGCCGGCATCCAGCGCCCGCTCAACACGAGATCCGCGGCGAGCGCGCTGCCGAAGCGGTCCTTGACGATCGCCACGCCGGGCAGCGCGGGCAGGCCCTTGTTGATCTCCGGCAAAGAGAAGCGCGCAGTGTCGGCTGCGATGACCGCGTCGCACAGCAACGGAATCATCATGCCGGCGCCACACGCCGAGCCGTTGACGGCGGCGACTATGGGCTTGCGGAAATCGACGAGCGCCGTGAGCGCGGCGGAAAATTCCGTGCGACGCTTCGCTTGGTGGGCGGCGGCGTCGCCGGGCGGACTCGACAGGTCGGCGCCTGCGGAAAAATTCCGTTCGCCCGCGCCGGTGATAACCACCGCGCGCACGTCGTCGCGCGTGGCGGCTTCTTTTAGCGCCCGGTTGAATTCCGGCCAGCACCGGCAGCGACAATGCATTGGCCTTGTTCGGCCGGTTGAACGTGAGCCACATCACGCCATCCTGGTGGGTGACGAGCAGTTCGGCTTGATCGGTGGTCATGTTGTGGGCTCCTGCTTACGGATGATGAGCGCGTCGACGACGCGCACGCCCGCGCCGGGCTCGAGCACGGTCAAGGGATTGATGTCGATTTCGGCTACGGTATCGGCGTGGTCGTGCGCCAGCCACGACAGCCGCACGATAGTGTCGCACAACGCGTCGAGGTCGCGCGGTCGCGCGCCGCGCACGCCGCCGAAGATCGGATAAGCGCGCAATTCGCGCAGCATCGCGTGCGCGTCCGCGGCCGTGAGCGGCGGAATGCGGTAGGCGACGTCGCGCAGCACTTCGACGTGGATGCCGCCGAGAGCGGCGACCACGACAACGCCGAACGTGGGATCGCTCGCGACGCCGAGCATGACTTCGACGCCGCCCGGCGCCATTTCCTGCACGAGCACGCCGTCGAGCCGGGCTTCCGGTTGGTACCGGCGCGCCGCCGCCATGACTTCGTCGAACGCGCGCGCCACCTCCGCATCGCCGGTTACGATTGAGCCGAATCGCATTGGCTTCAGTTTTATGTGGAATGTCCGGCGACTCGATTTTTAAAGCGACCGGTTTGCCGATGTCGCGCGCGCTGCTCGCCGCGTTCTGTGTATTGGTCGCGAGCCGCTCTTGCGTGATGTGCAGCCCGTAGGCGGCAAGCACTTCCTTCGACTGGCGTTCCGTCATGTTGCCGGCGCCGGCGGCAATCAATTCCTTAGCTTGCGCGACGTCGATGCCGGCGGGCCGCACGGGCGGCTCGGACGCGGCTCGCTTATGCGCGCGCAAAAATTCGCCGTAAGTCATCGCTGCGCGCACCGCCTTCAGGCATGTCAGCGCATCGCGATAGACGGGCAGACCGCGTGCGACGAGCGTAGACGCGACGACCAGCGGGTCGGTCGGGCAATACCCGGTCCACAAGACGGCGACCGCCTTGTCGGTATTGTCGGCGAGTTTGACGACGGTTTCGATTGCGGGCACCGTCGGCGCCACGAGCACCGGGATCAGCACGTCGACGCCTTCATCCAGTGCTACGACGTTGAGCGCGTCCTCGAACAGATGCTTTGAACCTGTCAGCGCCGAAGTGAGATCGGTCGGATTGGATACGCCGGCGAAGTCCGGCATCAGTTCGCGCAGCCCGTTAACGGTCTGGTCCTGATAGGGAACCCAGTCGATACCGTTGGCCGCGCCGAGGTCGGCCATCAACACCGAGTGGCCGCCGGAACCGGAGAGCGCGGCGGCGCGGTTGCCGCGCGGCCATTTGCGCCGGCGCAAAAGCTTCGCGACTTCGTACAGTTCGTTGCAGTCCGTGACGCGCAGCACGCCGTATTGGCGGAATGCCGCATCGTGCACTTCGTCGGCGCCGGTGAGCGCGCCGGTATGCGATGCCGCCGCGCGCCGGCCGGCGTCGGTGCGGCCGAATTTCAGCATCACGATCGGCTTTTCGCGGTCGGCGGCGTGCCGCGCGACTTCCGCGAACTTTCGCCCGTCGCGAATCGTCTCGACGGCAACCATGATCACGCGGGTGCGTTCGTCGTCGATCATGAAGCGCATGAAGTCCATCGCGTCGAGATCGGCCTCGTTGCCGCAGCTCACTTCGTACGTGATGCCGAGCCCGGCCTCCTGCGCGCGCCACATAATGTTCATCTGGCCCAGACCGCCGCTGTGGCACACGAGGCCGACGTCGCCGGCCGGCTTGCGCGGGCCCTTGATCGCGGCGGTCGACGCGAACGCGAACGCATCGACGAAATTGATGAAGCCGTTGCAATTGGGCCCGAGCAAACGGATGCCGTTGGCGCGCGCGAACGCGACGATTTCGTCCTGCAATGCGCGGCCGGACGCTTCGCCGGTTTCGCTGAAGTTCGAGGTGAAGATGGTGGCGAAGCGCGCGCCCCTGTCGGCACATTGCTTCAGCGTGTCGAGCACGCGATGGGCGGCGATCACGATGCCGACGTGATCGGGCGCCTCTGGCAGCGCGCTTACGCTCGGATAGCAGGGCTGGCCGAGCAGCGTCGCATAGCGCGGATTGACCGGGTAGACACGCCCTTTGTAGCCGAACTCGAGCACCGCGCGCATGACGCGGCCGCCGAATTTGGATATGTCCTCGGTGGCGCCGACGAAGGCGAGCGACGCCGGGTTGAAGAACGTCGCGAGGTCGGGCGCGGGCAGTGTAGTGGACATGGTCGGCCGCTGCCGCGGTGGCTAGGCGCTGAGTTGCTTGACCCAGGCGTCCGCGGTTTTGATTTCGGCGAATTGCGGCAATATCTTGTCGATCGCGAAACGGTGCATTTCGGGGTTGCCGGCGGCACAGCAGTCTTCGATTACAGTGGAGGCGAAGCCCGCATCGTCGGCGAAGCGCGCTGAGACTTCGACCGCATTGTTGGTGGCGACGCCGCACAGCGCGAGCTTCCTGATGCCGCGCCGCATGAGCCAGGTCAGCAGGCCGGTGTTGAAAAACGGATTCGCGCCCTGCTTGGTGATCACCATTTCCTCGGGCAGCGGCTGCAGGTCCGCCGGGAATTCGGTGCCCCAGTTGCCGAGGATCACGGCTTTCGCGGCTTTGAATTTCGCGACACGCGGCGCCACGCTCAGGCTGTCCGCATAGTCGGCGCGAAAGCCCAACCGCACGAACACGACGGCGATACCGGCTTTACGCGCGGCATCGAGCACTTTGCGCGCGTTGCCGAGCACGTTCCCGTCGGCAGCGGCTTTGGCGAGCCCCATTGCGCCGAAATATCCCTTGGGATCGACCATTTCGTTCTGCAGGTCAAGAAGGAGCAGGGCGGTATCGGTTTGTTGCTGTGACAAGGTCTGTTGCTCCAGTTAAAGATCTGTTTAAGCCTGCTTCGCTGCGAGTGCAGCGCCGCGGCCCGCGAGGCGGCCGAACACCGCGCCCGACACGAGACCGGTGCCGCTCGGATAGTTGAAGTAGAAAAGCCCGCCGACCATCTCGCCCGCGCAATAGAGTCCGGGGATCGGATGGAAGTGGACGTTGAGCACCTGGCCGGTTTCCTTGTCGATGCGCAGGCCGCCGAACGTGAACGTAATGCCGCACGTGGTCGCAGTAGCCGTCGTAAGGCGGCGTGTCGAGCGCCTGCGCCCAGTTCGACTTCGGCGGCTCGATGCCGGTGGTGCCCTTGCCGTCCTTGATCACGTGGTTGAACGGCACGTCTTTTTTCACGGCCGCGTTGTACTCGCGCACGGTTTTCAAAAAACCGTCGGGGTTCACGCCTTCGAGCTTGGTCGCGAGCTCTTCGAGCGTATTGGCGCTGACCTTGGTCATGAACTTGATCCGGTATTCGGAGCGCAAGCAGTTTGCTGACCTTGGAATCGAACACCTGCCATGCGAACTGCGCCGGCTGCTGCAGCACTGCGCCGCCGTATTTCGCGTAAGTGAACGAATGAAAATCGGCGCCTTCGTCGACGAAGCGCTTGCCGTCGGCGTTGATCAACAGGCCGAAGATGTAGCTGTGCTTCTGGAACTGATCGCCGACCGTCACGTCGCCGAACTCGGGCGCATTGCGATCCCAGCCGGTGGCATGACAGCCCGACCAGTTGCCGTAGGGTGCTGCGCCGATGTCGAGCGCCATGTTGAGTCCGTCGCCCTGGTTGAAGCGCGAGCCGCGCACTTTGCAGAGTTCCCAGCCCGGGCCGAGGTAGCGCGTGCGCATTTCGGGGTTCGCCTCGAAGCCGCCGCACGCGAGCACCACCGATTTCGCGCGCAATTCGACCGGCTTGCCTTTGTGCTGCGCGCGCACGCCGGATACGCGTGCGCCGTCGAATATCAGCGACGATACGCGCGTGTCGTATTGAATCGTAATGCCGTTCTTCAGCGCCGCCTTGTCGAGATAATCGACGAGGCCGGCGCCGCCGCCGTTGACTTCGATCGGCATGTTGCCGAAGTACACGCGCTTGCCGTTGACCATGCCCGACTGCCGGCCGTGGTTCAGGATGAACTTGGCGCCCTTGGTGCGCAGCCACGCCATGGTCTCGAGGCTTTGCGTGACCAGGATTTCGGAAAGATCGGGATCGGTGCGGAAACTGGTGAGCCGGAACAGCACGTCGAAGAATTCGTCGGTGGTGTTGGTGCCGAAATCGCTGTTGGCGGCTTCCTCGTCGGTGATGTCGGTGACGCGCCGCAGATCTTCGAGGCTTTCGTACGCGAAGCGCATCACGCCGCCGGCGAAGCGGCTGTTGCCGCCGTGCTCGTCTTCGGAGGCCGCTTCGAGGATCAGAACTTTGGCGCCGTTTTCCTGCGCGGAGAGCGCTGCGCACAGCGCCGCGTTGCCTTTGCCTACTACGATGACATCGTGTTCCACGTTTTTCAGGCCTCCTGGTTGAACCCGTCTTGGAAGGGGGTAATCACAAAGCGGTCAGGGCAGGACTTGCAGGTTCGCGGCCGCGGGAGCGGGCGAGTGCGGAGCATGCACGAGCTGACTGTTCTCTAGGCTGTCCCGCCCGTCTGCGCGTGCGTGACAGGCGGTGATTTTATCGCAGAACGCCGGGCGCGGGGGACGCGGGTTGAGTTCGTGCCGCACATCCAGCACAATCGCAGGCCTCAAATTTGTCAGCGTGCGCTTATCAGCGGCGCAATTTCTCCCGGGGAAGCCATTGAATCACCTGAAGCACGCAATTCTGCTGGCCGCGATGCTCGTATTCGCTGCAACGGCGCCGGCCCAGACCTATCCTGCCAAACCCATCCGCATCGTCGTGCCCGCGGTCCCGGGCGGCGGCACCGACATCCTTGCGCGGCTCCTGAGCCCGCGGCTCACCGAGCTCTTCGGGCAGACCATCATCGTCGACAACCGCGGCGGCGCATTCACGAATATCGGCACCGAGATCGTCGCGCGCTCGGCACCCGACGGCTACACCGTGCTGATCGCAACGACGCCGCACGCGATCAATCCCGGCCTGTTTCCCAAGCTGCCGTTCGATCCGATCAACGATTTCACGATGATCAGCCAGCTCGCGCTGACGCAGACGGTGCTGGTCGTGCATCCGTCGCTGCCCGCCACCAACGTCAAGGAATTCATTGCGCTCGCCAAGGCGCGTCCGGGCCAGTTGACCGCGGGGACCGCCGGCGGCAATTCGGCCTACCTCGCCGTCGAGATGCTCAAGACGATGGCGAAGATCGACGTGCTCAATATTCCGTACAAAGGCGCGGGCCAGGCGTTGAACGACACAGTGGCCGGCCACGTGCAATTCCAGGTCAACACGCTGCTCGCCGCGCTACCGTTCATTCAGGCGGGCCGGCTGCGCGCGATTGCCGTCTGCGGCGCGAAGCGCGCAACCGCGCTGCCCAATGTCGCGACCGTTGCGGAAACGATCAAAGGGTTCGAGTCGAGCGGGTGGTATGCGCTCATGGGGCCTGCCGGCATTCCGCGCGATGTCGTGCTGCGCATACACGATGGATTTGCCAAGGCATTGCGCACGCCGGAAATCACGCGCCGGCTCGCCGAAATGGGCGTCGATGTCGTCGCCGGCACGCCGGACGAGCTCACGCGGCTGATGCCGCGCGAAATCGCGAAGTGGGGCGCCGTCGTGAAGTCGTCGGGCGCGAAAGCGGAGTGAGGACTAAATGTTCAGCCGCAGATACACGCAGATACACAGCAATTTAAAGCAGACAACAAAATGATCCGGTATTGAACCGCATCAGGATCGACGTTGCCGCTTAAAAAGGACTTTGAACTATCTGCGTTTATCCGCGTGTATCTGCGGCTACGGGTTTTGTATTTTCTATTAAAAGTCGCGGTATTTGTCCGTTGCAAGCAAACGCGCGATCTCCGCTTTGAGGCTCGGCAATATCGTCCTGACGCAGCGGCTCGAGGTTGCCCATCTGTTCCTTGAACGCCTGCGCAGTCGGCGGCAGCGCCAGCGGGTGGCCGTAGGTCTGCAGCGTCGCCCCGCGCGCGCGGCCGTACAAATGTATATGGAGTTCGTGGCGCCAGTTGCCGTTGTCCTGGTAGTTGATCCTGCCGATGTCGATGCCGTTGCGTGTCATGACGGTTTTCATCGCTTCGCCCGCGACCATCGTGAGCTTCATCAGTTCGATGGCGAGCGCGCGAGAGAGATGCGTGCGGTCTTCGACCGTCACCTTCGGATTGATGATCATATGCCCGCCGTCACCGCGCGAGACGTGCGGCTGGTCGGGCGTGCTGATGGTGAAGTTCGGCGTTTCGTAAATCAGGGGCATACGCACGTCGTCAGGTAGTGGCGCTCGACACGCATGTTACGCCTGCGCGCGTCCGTGCGCATGGTTGAGTTTCCGCTGACCTTGCCGCACAATCGCTGCCAAACTCAATCGATCGCGCGGCTCCTAACGCTGCTGACGCGGTTACCTTCCGGAGGATAAACATGCAGCCGTCGCCGCGCACCGTTCTCGCCTTGATCGCGCTGGGTTTCGCCCAGCTCGTTTCGGCCCAAAACTTTCCCGCCAAACCCGTGCGCATGATCATCGGATTTCCCGCGGGCGGCCCGATTGACATCGTCGCGCGCTTGATGTCGCCGAAGCTCGGCGAAGCGCTTGGCCAGCAGGTCATCGTCGACAACCGCGGCGGCGCCAACGGCCTGATCGGCGGTGAAGCGGTCGCCAAGGCCGCGCCCGATGGCTACACGATGATGTTGATCAGCACCGGCACCGCCACCATCAGCCCGCACATCTACCCGAAGATGCCGTACGACGCGCAGCGCGACCTCGTGTGCGTGACGCTGGTGACTCAAACCGGCGAGTTGCTCGTCGTGCATCCGTCATTGCCGGTCAAGACCGTGAAAGAAATGATCGCGCTGGCGAAAGCGCGACCGGGCCAGATTTCGATCGCGTCGACCGGCAGCGGAGGATTGCCGCACCTCGCGCTGGAACTTTTCAAGCAGCAGGCGAACGTCAACATGCTGCACGTGCCGTTCAACGGCGCGGCGCCCGCTGTCTCGAACGCGGTCGGCGGCCAGGTGCAGGGCGTGATCGCGGATTTGCCGGTCTTGCAGCCGCACATTCAAAGCGGCCGCCTGCGCGCGCTGGCGCTCGCGGCGCCCAAACGCTCGCCGCTGTTCCCCGATGTGCCGACGATGATCGAGCAGGGATTGCCGAAAGTGGAAGCCGTCAACTGGTACGGGATTCAGGTTCCGGCCAAGACGCCGCCGGACGTCATCGCGAAACTGAACGACGCTTTCAACAAGACGCTCAACGATCCGGCGCTGCGGCAGACACTGGTCGGGCGCGGCGCCGAGCCGATCCCGAGCACGCCCGCGGAGTTCGCCGCTTTCGTCAAAGCCGAATACGAGAAGTGGGGCCCGATCGCGAAGGCTTCGGGCGCTAAGGTCGATTAGTTGAGATTTTGCCGCTGAAGCGCGCGGACGACGCTGAGGAAAAAGAAAAAATTCTGAACCGCGAAGGATGCGAAGGACGCCAAGTAAAGGCAAGATCAAAAGGAATTTATCTTGGAGTAGTCAAAATTTGATCTGACGGCCAATGTCAGGTTTCGGGAAGCGTGAACGGCAGGTATCAGGAAGCGCGACTGGCCGGAGTCGACCCAAAGCGGTCAGTCGATTTCCCGAAAGCGGACATTCAACGTTCACAGTGAGGGGCGCGCGCCGCTTTTGCGCGCGTCCCTCTCGACTGTGCGGTTAGAGCGCAATGGCCTTCGCCATGGGAAATGCATTCTGCACCCCGTGGACCAAAGTGGGCCCGCCATTCGAAACATAACCGTTGCGCTCGTAGAACGGTTTGGCCGTCAAAGTGCTGGTGAGAAACACTTTATCTAGACCCCAACGACGAGCCTGTTGTTCGAGGGCTCGTAACATGAGCTTTCCAATACCCAGAAAGCGGACTTCCGGGACCAGATAGCATGCCCTGACCTCTCCGTCGCGATGAAGTAAGGCAACAGCACACACCTCGGTTCCATGACCTGCGACCACACAGAAATTTTCCGCAGAAACAATCCAAGCGCGAACGTTCTCTGGCGTCTTGTTCTTGAGCCACGCAGCAAGGATCTCCGCGTCGTTACGATGATCTACGATGCACAGTTCGCGGATGGAACGTCGCAAGACCTCACATGCGCCTGGCGCATCATCTTCCGTTGCCGGACGTACGGTGACCGCCATACCTTTGCGCTCTAACGTCGGAATTCAAGGGCGCGCCGCTCGCGGCGCGTCCACCGCAATGACGGGATAGAGCGCATTGCAACAGGCCTACACATTGACTTCGTACCCTAGCTCCAATTCAGAGGCCGGAAAGCCACCCCGTATACCCCAATTCTCACGCGGAATTTCGCGCAGACATACCTTGACGTGGTTAGGAGGGATTCCGAATGGCTCGAGATTCTTCACAAGCGCCCGATAGAGCGCCTTCTTTGCCTCGAAGGATCGCCCGGTGAAGAGGTCAATGTTCACAAGCGTGTATCGATCGCCAATATCCGGCGGGGTCGCGAACCTGTGCGGTTCGTGAACGACGAGGCGGACGGTTTTGTCCCACACCGGAATCTTCAATCCCTCAATCATCGCGTCGTGGACCGCATTGATGATGCCTATCTCTTCCTCGCGCGAATACTGCCGGCGGACCTCTATCGCTGCATTAGGCATAACGTCTCCTTCACATGCGCTCTAACTTCTTATTAGACGGCAGGGCATGCTTGATAACAGTGCCATGCTGGATAACAGTGTCGTTTTGCTTGATAACAGGGTGCCGGTGCTTGATAACATTGCCGCGCTTGATAACATGGGATTGTCATATTCTTGTCATGTTAAGGCCGATTCTCCGCCCGTTTTCGGCAAATTCCTAGCCCTGGCACGAATGACCGCTATTGGCTGCGGAGCCGGCATTCATCGATAACCGCTTCCGACCCATTGCTGCCAACCACGCCGTCAGAGGTTCAACGACAGGTGACAGCGTGGAGCAGTCGCTCGGCGCAGTTATTGAGGAACGGCTATTCGATTCGTGCGAAAGGTTGACATACTTTTTGCACTCAAAGCTTGTCAACTCAGCCTGGAATATTCGGCTGGGGCGGTGATATTTCAGGGATATAGATATACTTTCCTGGTCTGCCGCCAGACTTTGCGCCGCGGCTCGCATCGTCGATGCGCGTGCAATGGCGCATGAGATCGTGGTTTGCCGCGGACCATTTACTCACCTTTGACAGGAGACTGCGATGAACATGGCCTCTCAATCAGCCGTGATTACGGCAAGGATGTTGCTAGCGGTCCTCGCTAGCGTGCCGCAATATGCTTACGCGCAAACGCCGCAACAAATGGAGTATGAGCGGCAGCAACGCGAGTATAGGCAGCAGCAGGAGCAGCAGCGCCAGGAGCAGCAGCGCCAGCAGCAGCTCATGAATGAGAACGCGCGCCGGCAACAGGAAGAATCGAGGCGTTTGAATACGCCGATGGGCCAAACGCCCGCACCAGCCTATCAGGGGGGCACCCCACAGATGGGGCAGCGAGGTGCGCAGCCACCGGCAGCCCAGTTTGACGCAAGTGCTGCTACCGCGAATGCAAAGTGGGTAGAGCTTGGTAGCCTACCAGCCTACGGCGGCCTGGACATATATTCCGATCCCGTCACTAAGCAAAGGTCTGGCGACCTGGTGAGGATGTGGGAGATGTGGGACTTCAAGACCGCGCAACTAATCGACGGCAAGCCGTTCTTGTCAGTAAAAAATCACTATGAATACGACTGCAAACACGCTCGCAGGAGAATGCTTGGCTACTGCCGGGTTTTCTGGGCATATGGGCAAAGGATCTGTCGCTGGCTCCGGCAACAAACCCGGCGCTTGGGTATCTGCGCCTACCAGTGACTATTCGGGAGAACTGTGGCAGGTTGCCTGCGCGAAGAAGTAGCCGCCATACTCCGCTCTACGCATCCGCTGTCAATCGCTATATTCGTCGCATGATCGGCTAAGCGCCAGAGTTATCGTTTGGCCCGCTGAACGTGCGCCGACAATTTGACCGGCGACTATATTGGGTCGGATGTAGCCGATTGATGGCGGAAAAAAGCGGCCATTCGTGAAGTATGCATAGACGACTGTCTGGTTAACTGCCGATAGTAGGTGGACCCAGTTCTGGACACCAACGGCAACATTGGTCGAGCTGCTCTCGTAGGCGAGCCAGTTGGTTTCAGAGCGAAGCAGCCATTTGAATGGCTGCTCTTTGGAACTCACGAAGAACAGCTCCGGCCGTTAGCTGACGATCACCACTGGTTGCTTCCGACCCGAAGCCGACATACGCGCGGCTCGAAATCGGTCATTCAAATCGGTCTCGACGATCGGCGCCGTCACGGCAGTGATCTTGTCCGCCCGAGCGATCATTCAATGACCTCATCCGCGCGCAGCGGCAGCGACTGCGTTCTCGTAAGGAGGAGTGCGAACACTATTTTTCGTAGCATCTGGACTACACACAGTGTGGTTCAAAATACCGCAACACCAAAAGGTCCGTCGCCAGTACCTGTAGGGCGATCCTGGGATTGCGTTAAGCGCCCCGTGACCCGATCGATTCCGTACGCCGAGACGCTGTTCGAACGGTAGTTTGTGCAGTAGAGGAACCTTTCACGCCTGTCGATGGCAAGCCCGCGCGGATTCTTACCTGCCGCAAACGGTTGCCCGAGCAGGGGTCGCAACGCACCACTGCCGCGGTCAATGGCAATGAAAAAGCGGACCGAAGTCCGCTTTCCCAGCAACATGGATCTGCTTTCAGCTCTTGCGCCGACGCGCTACGAATCCGAGCAGGCCAAGACCGGCGAGCAGCATCGAATAGGTCTCGGGCTCGGGCACCGCCGCGACCGTGTCGCCGGTGAGCGAGAACACGGCGTTGAACGGGCCCTGGTGGGTGATGTCGGTGCCGACGCGCAGCCAGTCGGGATCGAGGGCGGCATTGCGAATCCAGCTCTGCAGGTCGGTTGACCCGGCCGGGAAAGGCACGCCCGGGGGCACGATCGGCCGCGGTGCCGACAACCAATAGAACTCGCCGGTCGTCAACTGAACTTGCGGGACGAAGAAGTAGTGGTCGGCGGGCAGGTTGAGCGCGCTCGAGAACGAGAGGTTGAAGCGGACCTCCTGGCCCGTCACCGCGCCGTCGCCGCCGGTGAACTGGCCGGGCATCGGGTGGATGCCGTTGAGAACCGAGTTGTTGGCAGTGAACGATGCTTGCACGGACGCGGCCACGAACACCAGCTCCGACGCGGTGGACGAGCGCGTCGCGAACGCTTCGTCGGACGGCGAGTTGACGCGCGTCGGTACCTGCGCGGTCGAGAAGGTCGGCGGACCCGAGGTGCGGCCGACGTCCGAATCGAGCGGGAAGACGCGGTAGATCTCGACCACGACTTCGCTGATCGACGTCAACGAGGCGCCGCCGGTCAGCAGGCCGGTGAACGAGCCGCCGGTGATGAGCGTGTTCTGGGTCAGGACGAAGTCGTCGGCCGATTCGATTTCCGGCCGGCCGGGGCCGTCGGGACGCGACGCGGTGGCGATCAGGCCGTCGGGATTGCCGGTGCTGAAGAAGTACGGATCGGCGCAGGCGGGCGAGATTGCAAGAATCGCCAGTAATGCGGTCAAACAACGAGAGGGGAACGACATCGCGGACCTCCACAGTGAGAGAGAATACGAAATTCAAAACACCTTTCCCTGCGTACCTACGAAGTTGTTCGATCAGTCCGGGTCGGATTTCCGCTTTCTGCGAGTGGCTGCCAGACCCATGAGTCCCAAGCCGGCGAACATCATCGCGTAGCTATCAGGTTCGGGTACAGCAGCAGCCAGCCCGAATACGGCCATGCAACCATCAGGGCACACCGAATTGGTCACAGCACCCAGGTTCCCGCCGAACGCCATGAAGACCTCACCGGAGACCTCATCTACCGTCACTGAATGAGCGCCAGATGATGAGGCGAGAGTTTGCAGCAACGTTTCAGATTGTGCGTCAATGATGCCGAGTATTGGACCACCGGGGTTGTTACGCGCAGAGAGGAAGTAGCGCTTTCTTACCGGGTCATACCAGACCTGATCTTCGCCGCCTACCCCGTTAATCACTGCGATCGAGTTGGCGGCGGCATGAAGAATGACCGAGCTGCCGCCGTCACCGCAACCCACGATCAAATTACCGCCTGCGCCAGCTGCTAGTCCAGTCGGACCGCAGGCGCTAAGAGTGCCCCCACTCAACGTCGCGAAATCGAAAAAGTGTGTCACATTACCGGCGGTATCCAGTTGCGCCACGCCACCCGGGCCCGAGCCATTGATTTGCGGCACTGATACATAGAACCTGTTCGTGAATGAATCGTAGGCGGGTTGTTCGATTCCGTTCGTCGCATTGGGTGTGCCATTCAGCCCGTTAAACGTGATGGTCCTCGTCACGGCGCCGGTCGTCGCGTTAATGAGTGACAAAAATGGGGCAGGCGCAGCGGCATTGTTTGCGGCTAAGATCTGGTGGCTATTGGGGTCGTATATCATCTCGTCGACCCGTTGTGCGCTGACCGGACCAGTTGCGATCGGAGAATAGGCTGGTTGCGTTCCGCTTGGAATATTGAAGACCCGTGCAGTGCTGTTGCCGTCGCCGGCCCAGACTTGTTGGCCCGGTATGACAACGACGCCATCCGGCCCGGATGTGGCAGTGGTAGCAGCTTGACCGGTGAAAACGCCCCCCGCGCCGCCAAGGCGTCCGACATAGGTGTTGGTGATGGCGGAAAAAATATCAACGGATGCATTTGACCGGTCGGCCAAATAGATCAGCCGCGTGGTCGGATCAGAAAAGGCGATATCGTACGATGTAAATCTGCCGCCGGCATTGACGGGGTTAGTGTTGTCTGGACTGGCCGGAATCTGGATCGTGGTGACGAGCGAATATTGCGCGAGCGCGGGACCCGCGGTCATCCCGAGCATCAGTGCTGCAATTGCAGTGTGTCGATATTTCATGGTGCATCCCCTCCTAGGAAAAGATTGCGGACCGAATTGAAAAATTGGTTCGTTTCAGTTCAAGTTGCGACTAGTACAACTCATGAAACTCTCCAATGTATGGAGGGCAATCCCCCCCTCTAGGGGTCCTCGGGGGAAATAAGCATGTCCGCGCAGCGGCACACCTGCCATAGTCCAATGACTATTTGGAAGTAAGAATTAACGATTAGAATTTGTAAGCGGGACACCATTTATTTGTGCTTGAAAGTTTTATGTAAGCTAGGGACGCATATAGAGGGATTTCGCTGGATCCAAACGGTTCCACGGCGTGGTTAACTTTGAGCGCCCGGTTCGGAAAAGTCCGCACATAGTCTATGTATCGTATGCAGGTGTCATACCCTCCGCTAAGGTCCAAGCGCAGCCACATTTAATTTGACGTTCGATCGTCGCTTGCACCGAAATACCCGCGGGTCCGCCAATCTCACTGTCTCGCACAGTGTTGAGAAGGCTGATGACGATACGCGTCTACCTCGCGGCGATTCGCCTTGGTCGGCGCATCGAGCGCGCTGGCGCAGGCCGCTACCTACCCGGCTCATGGGCCCGTACCATGTTGCAGTGTCGCAGGGCGATAGCCCAATCGGACAAGGTGTCGAGCTACTTAAGCGCAACTGGTTGATGATGGGCGACCAAGTCCAATACTTCGCGGCTATGGGCGGCTGGCGAGACGAAGCCATTAAGGTGTTGTCGCCCGCTGCCCGGCCGTCTGTCGGCCGGTTATCCGGTGGCCGCCGAACAGACCGTCAGCCGTGTCCTATGGTGCAATGAGTCGTTGACCGCTGCCGTGTCACCATGATCGGCAACATAGTCACGCGCGCGCCTTATTCCGCAGAGGAGCCCGGAAGATAGTGGACATCAATAAAGGCTTTATCGACTACGGTGGCGACTAAACGGTTAATAACGCGACCACTGACTGTCGTCTCTTTCGTGCGCGGGAACTGATCAGCAGGTACATTCTATGCGCTTAATCCTGCTTAGTTTGACCTTAGTTGTCCCCTTACTCGGTGGATGCGCGAGCGTCCACGGGGCCGGACTCAAATCCGAAGCACCAACTACCACTTGAGTCAATCATGAGCGGCTGCTATGGCCGAAATGCCGCTGTACAAGTGAACTGCCGCGACCGTCCGCACCTCGGCCTGAACGGACGGTGGCGTTCAGCGCCAACTTGGTCCGCAATGCGACGGTTACCGACGCTGGTCAGAAAATTCGTGCCGAACGGCAGGTTTCCACTTTCACTGCGGCCGGATCCGACCCGAAGCCGCCCGTCTCGCCAAGCCCGATCGGTGTCAGTAAGTCACCATTTCCCTGTGGCGCACTCAACATGACACCGCAATAAAATCGAGTAGAACAAATAGGCAATCGAGTGTTCTTGCGGTCTTGGGAGGAAACTGCGCGCACGAGAAGCTGGGGCGTTTTCCTGCAAGCGGCGCAACTTCTGCCCGTCGGCGGCGCGCGGCGCATGGCGGAGACGGCCGCCTATTTGGTAGAGCTTCGTAGGCGGCGGTCGTGATCACGCCGCGGCCCGAGTACTCCCGCAGGGTGGGAATCGCGCCGGTAGAGCGCTCGTCGACGATGCGCCGCCGCCCGCCGATGACGACCGGCCTGCCGCGAAGCTGGGGCTAACGCAGGAGCTCGACCGATGCGTAGAATGCGTCCATGTCGAGATGGGCGATGAATTTCAAATGCGAAATGTCGAATGCGAAGCGCGGAATGATAAACGCCGCACGGCGATGCCGTTCATTTCGCGTTGATCATCCAGGTCGCTGCGCGTGCTTCGCCAGCATCGCCTCGATGAAAGCCGCCCACGCGGGGTTCGGCTCCCAGATCTTGCGCATCGGCGCGAACGCGCGGCCTCGGTCCCAGTCTTCGCGCATGACGCGATACAGGCCGAGGAACGCCGTCACCCGCTTGTTCGCGGCGCAGTGCACCAGCAGCTTTTTTCCGCGATGCCCCTCCATCGCGTCGAAGAAAGCGACCAGCTCGGCCTCGTTCGGCGCGTCGAACCTGACCGGGATATGGACGTAAGTCATGCCGAGCGCGGCGACAGTGCCCTGCTTCGTCAGGGAGCGCATATCGCGGGTCGTCGTGCAGCGCGAGGTTAATGACAACCTCGGTGCCGTCCGAGGCGATGGCCGCGAGTTCATCGACCGAAGGCTGGCCCGAAGTCGCCAGCGCCGCGTCGATCCGCAGGTAGCTCAGGATGCCGGTGACCGACGCCGCGTCCATTCTTCAACCCGACAGGGAGACCGCGAGAAAAGCCGAGGCCCGCGACCGAGAGCGTGCCGCCGATCACGCGCGCCGTTTGCAGGTTCGGTCGCCTGTGGTCGGCCATCCGGGCGAGCGCGTAACCTGCGAGCACCACCGCCCCCTGCACTGCGGTCAGCCCGATGAGATAGGCGAGATCGGCGTCGGCTCAGCGCCGACGATCGCCTCGCCGTAGGCGTAGCCATGCGCGAGGCCCGCCAGCGCCAGCAGCCCGATCGCCGTCTTGCTCCTGAGGACGGGACTTGCATTGATCAACAGCACCCCGAGCCCGATCAGCGTCACCGCGACCCACGCATCGGGATACGTCAGCGTGGTTTTCCATAGATGAAGGACGGTGCCGCCGAGCGCGGCGAGCAGGAACGCGGCGACCGCACCGGCGCGCTGGCCGAAGTAATAGCACGCGGCGCCGATCGCAAGAACGAAGAGCAGGTGGTCGAGGCCGATCACCGGGTGCCCGAAGCCGGAGAGCAGGCCATCGAGCGCAGTCGCGGGCGTCGCGCCGCCCGAGGGGTGGTGCGCGTGCGCGAGTACCTGGAAGCGCTGTCGAAATCACCAGTGCTGCAAACTGTCGGATTCTCATTGTGTCTCGCCGTGTCCTGGAAAGTTGATTATGCTGCCGCGTGCGGTAAGCTTTGGGCCCAAGAATAGCATCAGGAGAATCGCATGACAAAATCCTCAGTCGACCGCCCGCCTGCGAAAGTCGAGCACCTCGAAGGCACCGAGTGGCAGAAAGCACGCTCGTTCTGCCCCGCGGTGATCACCGAAGGCGGCCGCACCGTATGGCTCGCGGGCCAGACCACGCTCGTCGACCTCGAAGGCCGCGACATCACTGGCAATTTCGAAGCGCAGGCGCGAACGATATTCGCGCTGATCGACCGCACGCTCGCGCGCGCCGGAGGTACCCTCGCGAATCTGGTCACGATGACGGTGTTCATCAACGACCCGCGCAACGGCGATCGCTTCGTGCAGATACGCAGCGAGCACTTCATCGACGGGCGCTATCCCGGCAGCGCACTGGTGACCGTTTCGAACTTCGCGCGGCCCGGGTGCGTCATCGAGATCCAGGGCATCGCGGTGGTATAAACGGCGTTCGTATGTAGCGGCCAATAGCCGCAAAAGCGCGCCTTTAACCCACGCAGACGCAGCTAAGCTGCGTCCAACGAAGCGGCGTCGATCCTAGTCCGCCTTGATATTGGCCGCTTTGGCGAGCTTGGTGAAAAGCGAGATCTGCTCCGCGACGTATTTGTCGAACGCTTCTGGCGCGATCGGCACCGGCTCGGCCCCGATGGCGTTCCAGCGCTCTTTCGAGTCCGCAAGGTTGAGGATGCGAGAGACTTCCTGGTTGAGCTTGGCCACGATCGGCCGCGGAGTCTTCGCCGGCGCGAGCAGGCCGAACCACGTCTGCCATTGATAACCGGTCACACCCGCCTCCATCAGCGTCGGCACGTCAGGCAGCACCGCGACACGCTTCGCAGGTGAAACCGCGAGCGCCAGCAGCTTGCCGTCCTTGATGAAAGGCACTGCGTTGGAAGCCGGCGCCAGCGTGAACTGCACGCGCCCGACCATCACCTCGGTGATCTGCTCAGGCACCGACTTGTACGGCACGTGAACGACGTTGAGCCCGGCGAGGCTCACGAAAAGCTCGGCCGAGAAGTGGGTCGCACTGCCGATCCCCGCGGACGAGAACGTGATCTGCCCGGGCTTCGCCCTGGCCATCGCGATCAGGTCCTTCACGTTCCTGACGCCCAGCCCCGGTGCGACGACCAGGACCGCAGGAACGCTCACAGTCGTCGTAATGCCGGCGAAGTCCTTCGCGGTATCATAAGGCAGCTTGCTGTACATCGCAGGCGCGACAGCGTGCGACGCGGACACCGACAGTAGGGTGTAGCCGTCGGGGTTTGCGCCCGCGACGAGCTGCGCGGCGAGGATGCCCCCTGCGCTGGGGCGGTTGTCCGGGATGACCTGCTGCTTCCAGCTTTCGGAAAGTCCCCTGCCGATGACGCGAGCCGAGATGTCGACCGTGCTGCCGGCGCCGAAACCGATGACGATGCGTATCGGCTTGTTGGGATAGTCGAACGTCACGTCGGCGGCCATCGCGGCGGCCGGCAGGGCGAGTGTCGCGAGTTTCAGCCAGCGGAAAAATATTCGCGTACGATAAAAATCATTCTGGTGCGGCATGGTGCGCTTTCATCCGTTCCTGGTGCATAACACAGTTCATCGAACCTCCGCGAGGCAGCGTCTCCCCACCCCGACGCAAATTCCGTGCTCGCAAGGGTTACATTGACCCTGGCCGGAACGTTCGCTAATATCGAACCCGACTATCGTTCACGCAAATCGGGCACGCAACCTTACCCTATGCAAGGCTATCACGATCTTGGCGGCGCTGCTGCCGGCCCCGTACCGAAGGAAGAGCACGAGCTGCAGCTGTGGGAAAAGCGCGTCGAGGCGCTGCTCGTCATGCTCACGCGCAGGAAAATCCTGCGCGTCGACGAAAATCGCCGCGGGCTTGAGTCCCTTGGCGGCGAGGTTTATCACAGCCTGAACTACGCCGAGCGGCGCATCCTCGCCATTTCGAACAACTTGATACTGAAGGGCGTCATCAGCGTCGAAGCGCTGGCCGCGAAGATGGCCGAGATCGGCGAGCGCAAGGACCCGCTGCCTTGAATGACGACCGCAAGGACTCGCTGCAATGAACGCGACCGCGAATGCGGCAACGTCGAGCGCCCCCGCATACATTGCCGGCGAGCGCGTGCTGGTGCGCCAGGTGGATTCGCCGGGGCATATTCGCACACCGCATTACATCCGCGGCAAGACGGGCACAATCGAGCGCTTTGTGGGGTTTTTCAAAAATCCGGAGGAACTCGCTTATGGCCGCAGCGGCCAGCCTGTGCGCGCGTTGTATCGCGTGCGCTTCGTGCAATCCCAGGTGTGGCCGGATTACGCGGGGGCTGCCGGCGATACGCTGGACATCGACCTGTATGAGCACTGGCTGCGGCCGGAAGCATCACGATGAGTGACCATCACGACCACCACCATCACGAGCCGGGCGGACGCCATCAGCATCCGCCGCAGGCGGACCACGACGACTCGCTCACGTACTACCGCAAGCTCGAAATCGCAGTGCGCGAATTGTTAATTGCGCAAGGCGTGACGACCGCCGATGAAATACGCCAGCTTGTCCAGGACATCGAAAGCCGCTCGCCTGAAGGCGGCGCGCGCGTCGTCGCGCGCGCATGGACCAATCCGGAATTCAAGGCCTTGCTGCTGCGAGGACGCGACGACCGCGTGCGCCGGCATGGGATTCGAAATGGCCCTCTACGACGTGACTCTCACCGTCGTCGAAAACACGCCGGACGTGCACAACATGGTCGTTTGCACGCTGTGCTCGTGCTACCCGCGCATGCTGCTGGGCTTGCCGCCCGCGTGGTACAAAAGCCGCGCCTATCGCTCGCGCGCCGTGCGCGAGCCGCGCGCGGTGCTGCGTGAGTTCGGCCTCGAACTGCCGGAACGTGTCGCCGTGCGCGTGCATGATTCGACGGCGGACTTGCGTTATCTCGTGCTGCCCATGCGGCCGGCAGGTTCCGACAGTCTGACCGAGGCCCAGCTCGCCGCGCTGGTCACGCGCGACAGCATGATTGGCACCGCGGTACTGCGGGCGCACGGTTGACGTGCATCCGTAGGCTGTTCAGTCCGCAATTCTCTTAGTAGCTTGACACTTCCCCGCATTACCGCAGCGGTCGGCAACTTCGATCGCACCCAGCCCCTGCTCGATGGCCGCGTCCGTGTCGATGGATTCGACGTGGCCTGGACCACGGGCGAGCTCGAGAGTCTGTTCAGCCGCGCTTTCGCGAGCGCCGAATTCGACGTCACCGAACTCTCGTTTTGCAACTACTTGATCGCCGCTGCACGCGCACACAGCCCGTACGTCGCGCTGCCGATTTTCCCGACGCGCTGTTTCCGCCACCAAGCGCTGTTTGTCCGCACTGATCGCGGTATCCGCGGGCCCAAAGATCTCGAGGAAGAAATCGTGGGCTTGCGTGAATACACGAACACCGTATCGCTCGTGGCGCGCGGCGTCCTGCAAAGCTACTACGGTGTCGACCTTGGGCGCATACGCTGGCGGGTGGGCGATGTCGACGCGCGCGAGCGCACGAGCACGGAAATAAAGGCGCCGGCGATTGCCGGTATCGACATCGCGTTGGCCGGCGATGCACTGCTCGCAGATCAACTCGCGGCCGGTGCGATCGACGGTTTGCTCGCTTACTCGCCGCCGCGTTGTCTCGGCGCGCCGGGCGTCGGGCGTTTGTTCCCGGATTGGCGGAACGACGAGGCGCGCTACTTTGCCGATACCGGCATCTTTCCCATCATGCACGTGGTCGCGGTGCGCCGGTCGTTGATCGAGCGCCATCCTACGCTTGCTTCTGCGCTGTACCGCGCGTTCTGCGCTGCCAAGGCGAGCGCCATCCGCGATCTCGAAATCGAGCAGGCGCCAATGACGATGCTGCCGTGGGCACCCGCGCATCTCGCTGAAACGCGGCACGTGCTCGGCGAAAATTTCTGGCCGTATGGATTAGAAGCGAATCGTGTGACGCTCGAGGCGCAGATCGGCTGGGCGTTCGAGCAGGGGCTGATCAAGAGGCGGGTCACGCTCGACGAATTTTTCTGCGATGCTGCGCGCGAGTTCGCCGGAACCTGATGACCGAGAGCGCCCTTATTTAGGAATCGCCCAGGCTTCCGCGCTCGACACCCCGGGCGCGGGCGTAAAAAAATCTGCTCGGCGCCGCGCAGCTTTTCGGGGCCGCCCCGGAATTCAGCCATCCTGCGCTGATCGGCTTTGGCGCGCGCATCGACCGATTCGGGATCGCAGATTGCGCATAGCTTCGTTTCGAGCGCGTGCGCGCGGCCGCCATCGCATTTTTCTTCGACAAGGTCGTGCGTTTCATCCGGATCGGCGGCGAGTCTAGACTTGACCTGACGGGGCGAGTCCGAGCTTCCCCTCCCGCAATCAATTCGAAAACGCGCATGGCAATCTTTTAAACCTAAAGGATCCTACTGTAAAGCAAATAGCTAGCCGCCAAGGACCGCTCTGGGTCGGGGATACGCGTTCGCCGGATTGAAAAGCTGTCATTCAACCGATCTTTAAGACGAATGGCGGGTAGCCGGCGCATTGCTGACCGAGTTGGCGCTGAACGCCAGCGTCCGCTCAGGCCGAATAGCGGACGTTAAGTAATCCTAAAAAGTTGGCGGGCGCAAGAGGCGATGTGGTATGTGGGAAGGAAGTAGGGAAGGCTAGTGATTGGATTTCAGATATCGAAAATCATTAACCGCTTAACGAGTCATTCAGGCGGAGCGATGCTCCGCCTTGAAGTGAGGGCGGTAAGCCATGAAGAGCCGATAGTGTTCCGACAAATTCCCTATGAAGAATTAATTGCTTGGACCGCTACCCATGTTATTAACCATTCGGACGGGTGTGCACTGCTAGGGTAAAAAAAATTCCGCGCGCGCCGCGGCCTGCCATAACGCATGTGCGACCTTGTCCAGTCCTACGACTGCCTGGCTGCCACCGGCCGAGTTAGCCGCCAAATTGAGGTGGCCACCAAACAAATTCGTTGCAGCTTTGAACAGTTACAACGATACGGAACGCGGCGTGCGACCGCCGATTCCGGGCGCCTGGCAGGTGCACGTTGTGAGCACTTCGACGCGAATGACATTAACGGTTAAGTCTCGCTGCGGACGCGTGACGCGCGGCGAACGCTTAAAGCTTGAGCACGGGATCACGATAGTGGCGTGATTGCGACGATCGGACTTCTGCCATCGGATGGGGGAGGGCATTGCTGTACACTCGAACGCCGTGCCTGGAGGATTGCACAACGAGCATTCGCTTTGCGCCCTTTAGTTACGTGATCGACCAGGGCGGCCAAAGTCGCCGCGGCGTTAATATTTGCGGAGTACGGACCTCGTCAAAGCCCGTCGCGCCCGGACGGGAACTCTATCGGAGCTACCCCGGGTTACAAGCCCATATGCCGCGCGATCAGGTTGCGCTGGATCTGGCTCGAACCGTCGCCGATGATGAAGAGCCGCGCATCGCGCAGCGTGCGCTCGATGTCGAATTCCCGCGTATATCCGTCGGTACCCATGGTCTGCATGACATCCTCGGTTACTTTGACGAGCGTTTCTGTCGCGTGGAGATTGGCGATCGAGGCCTCCCGCACGCAGGCCACCGCTTCATCCACGAGCGACGCCGCGCGATAAAGCAGCAGCCGCGCACCATCGACGCGCCCTTGCAGATCGACGAGCAGGCGCGCGATTATAGCGTTGCCGTCGATAGTCTGGCCGCGCTGCCGGTGGTTGTCGACGTGTTGCACCGCGTCGTCGATGGCGCGTTGCGCGGCACCCACGCAGTAGGCCGCTTGCGCGAGCCGCGCGCGTTCCAGCGTGCCGGTGATCACTTGCCATCCGCCGTGCAGTTGTCCAAGCAGCGCTGAGCACGGTACTCGCACATTCTTGTATTCGACTTCATACAGACCGCCCGCGCCGCGCATGCCCAGCTTTTCGATGCGGTTGCATGTGATGCCGTGCGCGGCGGCATCGACGAGAAAAACGCTAAGGCCCCTGCGTTGGGGAGCAGCCGTATCGGTACGCGCGCTCACGATCAGACACGGGCACTCTCTCGCGCCGGTGGTGAACATCTTCGTGCCGGTGATCACGTAGTCGTCGCCGTCGGCGACTGCGCGCGTACGTATGGCTGCTGCGTCCGACCCTGCATCCGGTTCCGTGTGCGAAAACGCGAAGATCATGTCGCCCGTGCACACACGCGACAGATAATGGCGCTTTTGATCATCGGTGCCGAACCGCAAAATTGCTTCGGTGCCCCAACCGAGCGCGCGGTTCAACAGCGAGGCGACCGATACCGAGGCGCGGCCGATTTCTTCGAGCAGGACGGCGACGTCGGTGGCGCTGCCGCCTGTGCCGCCGTACTCGATGGGCACGGGCAGCCCGGTGAAGCCCAATGCGGCCATCTTCGGCAGCAGTTCGTGAGGCGCGCGTCCGCTCGCGTCGATTTCGCGCAGGAACTCGCGCCTGAGTTCACGGTTGGAGAATTCGCGTGCAGCAGCGCGGAGTTTCTCCTGCGCAGGCGTGTAGCTAAAGTCCAGGCTCATTCGCTTACCGTGTTGATTGCGTGAAACGGCAGCGACTGAATGCTCGTGCGGTCCATGGCTTTTGCTATCCAGCGCCGCCGTGCAGCTCCATCGCATGCGCTATTTGATGGCGCCTGAAATGACGCTCGCCGATGTTGCGGACGCACATGCGTGCGTCGCGAAAATGGCGCTGAATGTCGAACTCCATCGTAAGGCCGTAGCCACCGTACACTCGCATGCATTGCGACGTTGCGTGCTGCAATGCGTCGGTGCACGCGAGATCGGCCATCGCCGCTTCCTTGCTGCCGGACTGGCCGCCGTCAATCGCCGACGCCGCGCGATACATCAGCCAGCGTGCGGCATCGACCTGCACCTGTAAGTCGGCGAGCAGATGCGCGATTGCCTGAAACTTCCCTATCGGCTGGCCGAACTGCTCGCGTTCGCCCGCATAGCGCACGGCGTCGTCGACGACCTGCTGCGCGCAGCCGATGCAGTATGCCGCCTGAAAAATACCGTCGCGATCCAGCAGGGCTTCAATCGCCTGCCGGCCGCCGGCGCGCGAATTGAGCAACGCACTGCACGGTGCACGCGCCTTGTTGTAGTTCAGTTCGTAGAGTCCGCCGGCGCCGCGCATGCCGAGGGATTCCCGCTCTCGCATCGAAAGGCCAGGCGTTTGCGGATCAAGCGCAAACAGGCCGATAGCGGCAGGTCCGATATGTGCGGCCACAATGACTCGGTGCGCACCCGCGGCGCCAAGTGCATGGTTTTTGCCGCCGTCGATGACGTAGTGATCCCCGTCGGCGATTGCGCGCGGCGCGATTTCGTTCATTTCGCCGCACGAGAAGGCTGGCGCGAGCGCGCAGGCAAACCAGATTTCTCCGCGCAGTAATAGCGGCAGCCACTCGCGTCTCTGGGCGTCGCTGCCGAAATCGCAGATCGCCGCGCAGCCCGCGCCGATTGCGGAATTCAGGATGGACGCAGCGGTCAGCGATGTTCGGCCGAGTTCTTCCAGCAGCACCGCCGCGTCTAGTGCTCCGCCGCCGACGCCGCCATATTCGGCCGGCACGGTTACTGCTGTGAATCCGATTGCCGCCATTTTCGGCAGCAGTTCGGCGTGGGCTGCGCGCGCCGCCGCGTCGATTTCGCGCATATAGTCCGTGCCCAATTCGCGCGCAGCAAAGACGCGCACCGTGCGCCTCAGCATTTCCTGTTCGTCGCTGAAGCGGAATTTCATCGGCTGTCGATGAGACGCACGGCCTTGGTTTGCGCGGCGGGATCGTAAATCTCTCGGGCGGCGGCGAATTCGATGCGCGGGCGAACTTGCACCGCGCGCTGTGCCGCCGCGACCACCTCGGCGGCCAGCGCGTCGAGGTCGGTGCGAGTGCTGGCCACTCGCACGATCATCTCGTCCATCGAGAATGCATCATTGTTGCCCTGCTTAGCGATTACGATCTGGTACTCCTCGACACCCGCCACGGTGCGCACAGCTTCCATGAGTGCAGCGGGATTGATGAGCATGCCTTTGACTTTCAGCAGGTCCTTGGTCCGCACGATGGGTGGCACGACGCGGTCGCCGCTACGGCCGCAATGCGGGCAGATTTCGTGCGTGACGCTCGCGATATCACCGACGAGATAGCGGATCAGCGTAGTGCCGCGGCGGTTGAGGTGGGTGATCGCGAGCGCGCCGCGTTCGCCGTCGGGCAGGCGGCGCCCGGTATCCGGATCGACAACTTCATGGAAGATGACTTCTGGCGCGGGGTTGTGCCAGTCGCCGTCTTCACGGCATTGCGCGAGTCCGCCCGATTCGGTCGAGCCATAGCGATCGAAAATGATTGGACGCGCCACCCCCAGCTTGCGCAAATGTTCGCGCATGTCTTCGCGCATTGCAGGCGAGCTTGCTTCACCGGTGACACCGCACATGCGCACGCTGCGAAAGTCGGCTTTCAATTCGGCGGCGCGGAGGATCACGCGGCGCACGAAACTCGTCACGCCCCACAGTATGGTCGCGCGGTGGCGCTCGACCATGTGCACGGCATCGTCTACCGATCGATGCACGCCGAAGTCGCCGTGCGGCGCGCCCGTCAGCGCTCCAACGACGGCGGCGCCCGAAGCATACGCATTGGGCGCAGAGCGCGAGAACGAACCCATCGCCGCCGGTGTGAGCGGAAACAGATTGGCGAAAATGTCGCGGTCGGTGATGCCGGCGATTTCGCCGACGCGCCGCGCTTGCAGCAGGTAGGCGTGATAATCGTGCGTGGTCACATAAAGCGGCGTCGGGTCCCCGCTGCTGCCGGACGTGTAATTGACTTCCCACAGCGCGCGCTCGTGCAGCGGCAAATCGGCGCAGCGCAAGCGAAACGCCTCGGGGTCGGCCATCAGGTCGCGTTTGGGCGTCAGCGGCAGCGCGGCGAGATCGTCGATGGTGCGTATCGTCGATGCGTCGATGCCAGCTTTGGCCCAGCACCGGCGGTAGTAATCGTGGCCGCGCGCGCATAACTCAATCTGGCGCGCGAGCAGCGTGTTTTGCACGCGCCGTATTTCGGCAAGCGGCTGGCGCGTGAGATCGTTCACCGGCGCAGCGCGACTTTGGTTTCTTCCACCAGGCGTGCGAAGAGCGCGGCTGCGGGCGGAATGTCGCGAATGGCGCCGATGCCCTGACCGGTCGGAAAATTCGCGATGTCCACGCGGCCGGCGGCCTTGGCCGGGGCCACCAATTCCTCGACCCAGATGCGCTGCCATGGCATCGGCATGATCTCCTGCTCGTGGCCCTTCCAGCGGTCGGTGTAGGTGTTGCGCAGCACCCGGCTAGGTTTGCCCGTGTACGAGCGCGAAACGACGGTGCCGTCTTCGTCGGCGTCGACGATGCGTTGCTTGTGGTTAGGGTGCGCGGTGGCTTCGACGGTGGCAATGAAGCGCGTGCCGATCCAAGCGCCCTGCGCGCCGAGCATGAACGCCGCAGCGATGCCCCGGCCGTCGACAATGCCGCCTGCGGCAAGCACAGGAACGTTTACCACATCGACCACGCCCGGCACGAGCACCACGGTCGTGATGGTGCCGACATGGCCGCCCGCTTCCGAGCCTTGCGCGATTACCGCATCCACGCCCAGCTTCGCTAGCCGCCGCGCCTGACGCACGCTGCCAACAATCGACATGACCTTGGTGCCCGCGCGATGACATTCATCGACCAGCCACGCGGGCGTGCCGAGCGCTGAAACCAGCATAGGCACTTTCGCATCGAGAGTGACTTCGAGCTGGGCGCGCGCGAGTTCTAGCGTTAACGGTGGCGGCGGTTTTCCAGTCAGGCCGGCGACTTCGGGCAGCAGGTCGCGCAGGTGCTCGGGAAACTGCGGTATCTCCCGCGCCGACAGGTCCGGCGGTATGTCGCCCGGAATAAGCAGGTCCACACCGAACGGCCGGTCAGTGATTTTGCGTACAGCGGCAATCTCGTCGCGCAGCTCGTCCGGCGTGCAAAAGGTAGCGCCGAGCACGCCCATGCCGCCCGCCGCGGAGATCGCACCCGCGAGCGGAGCCATCGTTACGCCACCCATGCCGGCGGCAAAAATCGGATATTCGATTCCGAACAGGTCGCAGAGCGGGGTATGCAAGTTCATGCGGGCGCGCGACGCTTGAGGAGCACGGTTTTGTCGATGGTCAGCACGGTCTCGTTGCGCTGGTTCAGCACGTGGTCGCGGAACACCGCCAATCCGTTGGCGGCGTTACGCGTTTCACGCATCGAGAGGACCTCGACTTCGGTGCGTATCGTGTCGCCTGCCCGAACCGGCGCGAGAAAGCGTCCGTTGTCGACCGAAAGGAGAGCGACCACGCTGTGGCGGAACAGACCTTCGGTCATCGCGGTGGAAATCGACATGGTGAACGCGCTGGGAGCAATGCGCCCGCCGTAAGGCGTTGTCTTCGCGTACTCTTCATCGATGAACAAAGGCACATGATAGCCGACGAACGCGCAGAACAGCGACAGATCGCCCTCGGTCACCGTGCGGCCGTAGGTCGGGTAACGGCGGCCGACTTCGAACTCCTCCCAGTACATCGACATGCGGATCATATCCTCAATACGGCGACCGCATTAATTTCGATTAACGCGTGCTGTCGCAGCAGTCCGGCCACGATCACGCCGGTCGCGGTCGGCTGCGCGCCCTTCAGAAATTCGCGGCGCACGGCCGCAGTTTCCTTGTAGCGTTCGGTCGTCGTGATGTAGTCGGTGGTCTGCACGATGTCCGCGCACGAGCCGCCGGCAGCGTTGAGCAGGCGCTCGAATTTACGGAATATCTGGCGCGTCTGCTCGACAATGTCGCCGGGTGCCGTGATGACGCCGGCATCATCGGTGCCGGTGGTGCCGGAAATATATAGCGTATCGCCGACGCGCAGCGCGGGGCCGTAGGTGTAGCGTTCCGGCCATGCGCCGCCGGCCGCGATCACTTCACGTTTGTTGTCCATCGCGTTTTCCCGCATCCTTTCCGTGGTCAAGTATCTGGTAGATGTGGAAGCCTTCGACAACCGCTTCGCCGTGCTGATTGGTTAGCGTCGTCGCAAAACGGATGAAGCGCCGCTTGCCTTCGTTCCAGATGCTTTCGACGACACTGCGTGGATGTATCGTGTCGCCCACCGTCACCGGTTTGAGAAAGTGGCAACCTTGCTCTCTGAAGACGAATCCGTTAAGGCGCTGGCTCGCTTCGGACGCGCCCAGAGCGGTCAGCGAGGCGAGCAGCAATCCATGAGCAAGCGGCTTGCCGAAGCGCGTCGCTTTTGCGTACTCGACATCATAGTGTATCGGGTGGTTGTCGCCGGTCAGCCCCGAGAAAAAGAGAAAGTGCGCATCGGTGAGAGTTTTAGACGGACTGGTAAACACCTGTCCCGGCGCGAATTCATGTTCTGTCGTCATGCGCGCGTGAGGCAATGTGGTCAGGGTTGTCAGTTTGGAATGGAAGCTGCGGCTGGCCGCGTATTCGTGCGCCAGCCTAATCATGGGTGACGATAACTCGCGCTCGCGCAGGGTGTCAATCACTCGCGCTCGCGCAGGGTTTCAATCGAATGCGCGCGGGCGGCATTGATTTCGGGTACACCGTCCCGTATTCTTCCTGTGGGGTCGTGTCCAATTGCCGCGGAGGCCATAGTGAGAGCTGTCAGGGTGTCGACGTTCGTCAGCATGTTGATATTGGGTGCGCTTGCTGTAACTGCCGTGGCGCAGAATTTCCCCGTTAAACCAGTGCGCCTGATTATCCCGTTCCCGCCGGGCGGCCCGTCGGATGTATTGGGACGCCTGCTCGCCGAGAAACTCGCGGAGCGCTGGGGGCAACCGGTCGTGATCGAAAATCGCGGGGGTGCCGCGGGCAATATTGGTGCCGATGTTGTGGCGAAATCCGCGGCTGATGGCTACACGTTGCTGCTCAATGCATCTAGCCACGTAATTAACGCGAGTATGTACGCGTCGCTGCCGTACGATCCGATCAAGGATTTCACGCCGATCACGCAGGTAGCTTCCTACATGCACGTATTCGTGGTCCATCCGTCGCTGCCGGTAACGTCGGTCAGGCAATTCGTGGCGCTGGCAAAGGCGCGCCCCGGGCAGCTGCCGTTTGCCAACGCCGGATCCGGCACGCCGGGGCATCTGGCCGCGGAACTCTTCAAGATCTACGCGGGCATTAATTACGTGAACGTGCCCTACAAAGGTTCCGCGCCGGCGACCACCGATTTGCTGGGCGGGCAGGTGATCGCCATGTTCAATAATCCCGTGAACACGCTGCCATACACGCAGGCGGGCAAGCTGCGCGGTCTCGCGGTCACGGGCGTCAAACGCTTGGCCGTAGCGCCAGAGTATCCCACCATTGCGGAATCCGGATATCCGGGGTTCGAAGCGGGAACCTGGTACGGTCTCTATGGGCCGGCGAAAATGCCCATCGACATCGTCGGCAAAATTCAAGTCGAATTTGTGCGTGCGCTGCGGCTGGCGGACATCCAGCAGAAGCTAGGTGTGCAGGGTTGGGATTCGATAGGCAATAGCCCATCCGAGTTCGCGGTAATCTCGAAAGAGGAACTCGACAAATGGGCGAAGGTGGTCAAAGCGGCCGGCCTGCACGCCGAATAGTCGTTCGATATTGCGATAGCCGGCGCAACTGAGTGTTTGCGATACGCAATATTTTAAGCTGTGAGGAGGAGGGAATGTACGGCGAATGTATATGAAAAGCGCACTGTGTATCGTGGCGGCGTCTGCCATGGTCATAGAGTCGGGTGCAGCCGAGAGTTTTGCGCAGGCGTATCCGGCGAAACCCATCCGCATCATTGATGGATTTCCACCGGGAGGCGCGACAACGTTTATCGCCCGCGTATTCGGTGAACGCCTCGCCGAACGCATCGGCCAGCCGCTGATTGTCGACAATCGGCCTGGCGCGGGCAGCAATCTGGGTGCTGCCATCGCGGCGAAGGCGACACCCGACGGCTATACGTTGTTCATCGCGTTGACCTCGACGTTGGCGCCGGCGCCCAGTCTCTATGCTCATCTCGACTACAACCTGCTTAATGATTTCTCTTATGTGGGGCTGCTGGCGACCGGCGCCTTTGTGCTGGTAGTGCACCCGTCGGTGCCGGTACGTACCGTCGCCGAACTTGTCGCCCACGCAAAGGCAAGGCCACGCGAGTTGCGTTACGGTTCGGGCGGAATCGCGACTCCGCTTCATCTGGCGATGGAATTGTTGCGCGGCGCGACGGGCATGGAACTGATTCATGTCCCATACAAAGGCGCGGGGCCACTGGTCGTGGCGCTGACCGGCGGCGAGATTCAGGTGGGTTTTTCCAGCATCGCAGGCGCGATACCGATGATAAAGTCCAGCCGCCTGCGCGCAATTGCGGTCGCCGGCGCAAGGCGGGCGAAAGTATTGCCCGAAGTGCCAACTGTCGAAGAATCCGGCGTCGCAAAATTCGATGTCACCGGACGTTATGGACTGCTCGCGCCACTCGGCACGCCTGCGGCAATCGTTCGCCGGCTTAACGTCGAGACTGCCGCCATCGGCGCGCTGTCCGAAGTCGAAGCGAAGCTCGAGACCGTCGGCATCGAGGCGGCGACCAGCACGCCCGACGGTTTCAGGCAGATCATGCGCAATGAGATTGCGCAATGGACAAAGGTCATCAAGGACGCCAACATCACGCCGATAGAGTGACCGGCGATTGGCTGGCGAGAGTGCTGATTGGCGTGAATGATTGGCGACTAACGCAGCGACGGATTGACTAACGCGCTTGACGCGGTCTGGCTAAGGGGTGTCCGCTTTTCGATAATTTTCGATCTTCGATCATCTGGCTCAAGTCGGCCATGAAGAGACGCTGGCGAGCAAGGACAGTTGCGGCGCAGAGTGTCCGCTCCGCCCTCGATAGCCGACCTTCATGAACGAATACCGGCCTGATCTCGATGGATTCGATGTCTGACGGAACCGCCCGCCCAGCATCATGACCGCGACGATCTGATCGTCGGCAGGATCATCAGTTATTCCGGCTTGATCCCCAGGCTCGGAACTATTTTGCGCCAGCGCTCGGCTTCCTGCTTGAGTTGGCTCTTTGCGGCGGCTGCATTGGTCCCGGATCCGTGACCGGCCATAGCCCACGAAGTTAGGTCGAATGGCAGCTTTTCATTAAACGAATGCGTGCTCCCGACCCGAAGGAGACATTCAAGTTCCTTCAATGCGGTCACTTGCGTTTTATTCGATCACCTTATCGGCATAGCGCCGCGTGGACGCGAATCCCAGTTGGACGTCGAGCCTTACCAACGCTGCAACCGAGCTCACCCCAATTCTCTGCATAACACGACTTCGGTGCACCTTGACGGTCTTCTCCGTTATCCCAAGATCGAATGCAATCTGCTTGTTTAGTCTACCCGTAACGACATGGCATAGGACTTCAAATTCGCGTGCCGACACCATTGCCAATCGCTTTAGGATTTCAGCAAGCTCGACTCGCTTTGTGTGATTTTTGCGGTCTTTTTCAACAGCGTTTTGAACAGTTTCGACGAGCACATAATCGTCCACCTGTACTCCGCAATAATTCGTGTCGTGAATTGCAGGGGCGTCGCGAGGGCTGCAAACGCGAACCGCATCTGGCATGATTGACGCATGCTGGCGTTGGCGGAAGCAATCGTCGAAATACTTGCAGACATCCTGAAGCTGGGAGTTCTGTTCTTTCGCACTTCTGGTGCGATTCGTGCCGAAAACCTGGTTCTTCGCAGGCAACTCGCCCGGTATCTTGAGCGGGGTATCAAGCCCCGAAGAGTGGATCACGCCACTCGCGTCTGCCTTTCAGTGTTCTCCAGACTCTTCAATTTGCGCGATGCGATAGTAATAGTCCGCCCGTCGACTATTGTTCGCTGGCACCGACTTGGCTGGCGGATCTTCTGGCGGTGGAAGTGCAGGTCGGGGCGGCCGCCGATACCGCCGGAGCTACGAGCCCTGATTCGCCGGATGGCCATGGAGAATTCGCTCTGGGGTGAGGAACGAATTGCCAGCGAGTTGCTGGTTAAATTGGGTATCCGAGTTTCGCCACGGACGGTGCGGAAGTACATGCCGAAGCCACCGGCAGGTCGACCACGAGGCGACCAACGGTGGGCAACGTTCTTGAAGAATCACGCGAAAGCGATTCTGGCATGCGACTTCTTTGTTGCGGTAACCGCGACCTTCCGCCTGCTGTATGTTTTCGTGGTTATCGAGCATGGTAGTCGCCGACTGGTGCGGGTCGATGTCACGGCGCACCCGAACGCTGATTGGACCTTACAGCAGTTGCGAGAAGTTGTTGGCTTTGACGATTACTACGATTACCTGATTCACGATCGGGACAGCATCTTCGCGAAACATCTTGATGAATCGATCAAGGCGCTGGGGTTGAACGTGCTGAAATCGCCACCGCGGTCGCCGAAGGCGAATGCGATCTGCGAACGAGTAATCGGCACGATACGCCGCGAGTGCCTTGACTGGCTGATCCCGATGTCTGAGGCGCACCTGCGTGCCATACTGAAATCCTGGGTGGAGCATTACAACTATGGAAGGCCGCACAGCAGTTTGGGTCCTGGCGTGCCGGGTCCGCCACACACAGCGGTAGTGACCGTAAGAAAGTCTAACTTCCGCCATTGGTTGGGGGAGGGCGTTGCTGTACGCTCTAAATCGATTCTCGGCGGACTACATCACGAGTACTCGATGGTTTCCCCTGTAGCGTGATCGGCCAGGGCAGGGCGCCCATTAAAGTCGCCGTGCCATCTATTTTTGCGGAGGACACCCGCTGAATTGCTATATTCGAATTTGTGGTCTTGATAGATGCAGACATGCGTCCTCCTTGATCCGACCGAATTAGTTTGACGCCCCCCTTGTCAGGTTCCGATCTTAGCCGGCACTACAAGCTCTGCCAATCGAGCGCTACATTATCGCGCGGCCAAGAGCGGCTACGAAAGCACCCTGATGCGACAGGGGCTGGTGACGGCTAAAACCAAAAATGGCCGGTTCGTAGTGCGGCGAATCGCGAGCTATTTGACCGGCGGGGAGCAAATTCCCGCGTTAATCCTGGTCTGTAGGTTGTCCACCTCGGTAAGGGCCCGGATCAGGTCTTTCGTATCCTTCGCTGCTCCGCCCTTTCCCGCTCCACGAGGATCCCAGCTTGGATGATGCTAACTAACCGATCGCTGGGCGCCTTGGACGCAATCCACGTCTCGCAGTTGTTGCTTCCCGGCGGATCGCATTGCACACAGTACAAGGGGCCCGTTGGGCCGGCGTCCGAATTGATTTCATGCGCGCAACAGACTTCGGTTCCATCCACCGTGCTGACCGTCCCGTGGTCGACCGTGGCGCAAATGTCCATCGCGCCATGTTTCACTGGCCGCGCAAACAGCGACTGGGCAGTCAGGCCGAGGCAGAGCACGGCGGCGAACACCCTGATTAAGACTGTCTTGTACATTGCCATCTTTCCTCCTCCTCTTCTCAATCTGGCACCGGATACGCTGTAGCCTAGTGACGTTGACATAGCATGCCTGCCGCAAGTGAATGCGAGTGGGGCGGCGCCCACTTTCAAACACGATTCGAATTTCATGCAAGCCTCCTAAAAGAAATGACTGCCGGTAGAAACGGTCGAAGTCATCAGCAAGGTTTTTTTGCTGCCAACCGCACATACAAGCGATGTCACGGAACGAGATAGAGGATTTCGAAATATTTTCGAAAACGGATCTAAACCTTACGCGAAGCTGAGACAAGAAAACTTTCATCCACTCGCATAGCGGTGTCAATCGCTTATTCGTCGAAATAAATTGCACGTCCTGAAAATCTATCAAAAAGATAGATTTCGGAATGCTACGGCGCGACGCACCGCAACGCGCCCGCTTGAGTGTAGTCATTCGCCTACCGCAGAATCAGACAAACGCTGATTCAACGCCCGATGCTCAGCGCAACAATGCAATGGATTAGTTGATACCGGTTGGGAGGACGGATGTCTTTGGAGCACGAGACCCCATCGAACGAAAAGCATCGCTCCGTGCAATGGGACGCGTTGGCAGACGTCGCGGACGCGCTTGCACTGGTCGTCAACGAAGGTGGGAGGAGCGCGACGACGCCCTCCGCCAACGGATCTACGAGCTCGCTGCCCCCTACCTGTTGCTAGCCGAGCTCGACCGCCATGCAGAAGCGGTTGTTCGGGGCGACGGTGGCGCCCGCGCCACGTTGTTGCAACGACTCACCGACCTTCGACGGCTCTTGCCCACCGCTCGCGAGACCGGAGAAGCGCTTCTGAGCAAAGCCACGTCACCGACTGCCGCTGTCAGCCGGCTGCGCCGGACGAGGAGTAGGCCCCCGATTCCGTCACGCTCCACCCCGATGCGCTGCTGCGACTGGCGCTCGCCGCACGGAAGCTCGAGCCGAGCTGCCCCGGCGCGTTAGAGATTGTGGTGGGCATTGCCGCTTACGCGACAGCGGCGGAACGACTTGCGAATGCGCTGACGAGCGGGGGGCAGGCTGGCTTTGTTGAGGCGTGGAATTGGCTTGTCGATATAGCCCCGGAAACCTTCACGGGTCACTCTGTCCGCATGTTACGACCGACTGTGCCAATGCTGCGCCCGATGGCCGGTGGCCCGGGCCTTGGCCCCGGCTTCGACCCCGGCCTCATTCCAGCCTGCCAGACGATATACAACCACCTTGGGAACCCCCGGCAATTCCAGGGCGTCCCGGCTCGGGATATCGTGCAACGTAATTTTCGAGAGGCGCCATTGGGTTTGGGACCACAAGCCGATTTACAAGGGCCCGATCCTCGACCGCGACCCGCAGGTGCCTCCTCGCGACGGTGCTTTTTGGCGCAACAACCCGCCGCCACAACCGCCGGTGCGCGAAGTTTGGGCCGACAACATTACTAGCATTGAGACAGCGAACCCTTGCGCGGGCGGCACGCTCATCATCCATGGTCATGGCTTTGGTTCACCGAAGCCAGCCAACGTCGACCTCGTGCTGGCGGTGAACGACGTGTGCCGGCCATTCCCCGTGAATCCATGGAATTGGAGCGACACGCGTATCAGTGGTATTGCCGGCCGGCATTACGTCGTCCGCCATCGGTTTTTGCGACCGCACCTACGTGGAACGTGACGACGTGGTCAGCTATCAATGCGAGCCTGCCGATCGTGGCGGTCGTCGCAGGCTGTGCGCGCATAGCTCCTCCCGACGCCGAAGAACCGTGGCACACGTGCCCGCCGATTACAAGCGTCAACTACGGCCAATTGGGCTCAGCGCTAATCAAGAGTTTTACCGTCGATGGCAACACGCTCGAAGTCGCCGACCCCCAGACCTTTCTGGTCCTCGCGTGGGACGTGAGCAACGCAATTGACATCAAAGATCCAACGATTGAGCGCCACGGGACCGCTACCGGCTACACCGTTAACTAATCTGCCGAAAAACGGGATGCGAGGTCTCGGCTATGCAGGCCACACCGGCCCCGACCGCTTCGCCTATCGGCTAACTGCCCGAGGCGCTTGCAAGGGGAACCGCCGACGTTGTAGTCATCGCTTCGCAAAGGCCTTACCTCTCCGTTCAAGGGATGGAGGTCACACAAGGTATACAGAATACGAACAACACCGTTCGCCTGGTCTCCGAGAAGCCACGGTGGTGAGGGTTACCGTGCGTCACGGGTTGAATGGTTGGGGTGCGGATCAGATGCCCGACGTCTACGGCCGCGTCCAAGTTAAGGACGCAAGCACATCGTCTTGGGCCAATGCAACGCCGATCGAGATGGCAACTCACCGAGCACACCGCCGTTACCGAATCCTGGCGCTTCGATAACCGTCGTAGCCGCCCCTCAGCGAACTAATACAAATGATACGTTGAACTTCATCTTGCCGACTTTCCTCTGCAGGGGAGACATCGACATTCGCGTCGAGGTGCGGGTGGATGCGTTTGATGACGTTCTTGGCTAATTTACTGGACATCAAGACACCGTGTTCGCAAACGGACCGCGCGTGCATTTCGAGTCAGGCAGCGTTATGTTCGATTTGTCCAAGTGAACTGGACAACGGACGGCACTACGTCAACGGTTGCCAATTGCCAAACGATTCTGCGTAACAGCTTGCCGATGCCACACTCTCGACACCACAATGGTGTTTGCGCAGCACGTAGAGGAGTGGTCGTCTCGGCGGCACCTCTGGGAACACCTGCTAGCCAACAGTTCGATCCGCACAAACGGGATGTGCTTGCCCAGCTAGGTCGACTGCACGAATGTATCGAAGTCGAAATAAACGAATCGGAAATCGGCTCGTCGGGCACGTATTGTTTTCCCGACAGCGAATACCTCTTTATAGGTGATGGCAGGAAACAAAGGTGGACTAGCACGTCGGCCGGGCGGCGGGCGGTCGTCAACGACACACTTGCGACAACTACTGTACAAGATCGGCCATTGCTACAACCAAAAGCATCTTTTCTCGAAGTGCGGGACGCTTACTGCGGCCGTGGAACCAACGGCCGATCCAGAGAACACCCTGAGCAACAAAGGTTCGCTTATCGACTAACCGTTCGACACCGTAAATAACAGGACCATAACGAACGCGAACACATTGTTCGACATCATGACTTACTGCGGCACAGCCCGCTGGACCGATCCGGATCGATGGAACGCTTGTTCAACGAAATTGGAGCGTGAACTGTGGAGGCGCGCGAAATCGAGGTAGAAGTGCTCGCAGTGCGAGGCAGGCTTGCTCACACAGGAACTTTTAGCTGCAGCACCGTCTACTCGACGAGGCGGGTGCAGAAGCCGCCGCGAGGAATGCTGAGAAGGTACTTCCTCGAGCTCGCGGACGACGCCGGAAGAACTTGCGGCGAAGGCGTTTTGCTCGCCGAGCCGCCCGTGTGTGATGACCCTCCCACAATGTACTCGGACCTTCGCGGCTACATTGCCCTAAGGTCGCAAGCAGTGCGCGTGCGCGTTGCCGATGAGTTAGGGCCGATATGGGAAGACGCCATTGGTGAAGCGCCAAAGCTCAAGGTCGAGTTCACCCGGCCGATCAAGCGCGTTGCGGGCGCTCCGTTTCAGTTCGATATTCGCCGCCCCGGCCCCAGGGCGGCTACTTGCAGGTTACCTACCTGTGGGGAGAGCGGTGGCGCCATCCTCGGTCAGTTCGAGCCGGCGCCAAGCCTTCGCGTTGACACCATGCGGTTGCCTGGTGGGCCTGATGGTCGTTTTACCCTAGCCTACAGTGATGGCCTTCGCGCTACTTGCGTAACAACTGAGCCATTCGAGCTACCGCTCCTCGGTCCAGAAATCACGATCGTCAAGCCGCAGCCTAGCACCGAACTTGTGGCTGGACAGCCGCTCGAGTTCGAGGGTCATGTCGTCGACCGTGAGCGCGACGACCGGGTACGTCTGAGTGAAGAGCTCACGTGGTGGATTGGCGACCGTAAGGTCGGAACAGGTGCGATCAGCGGCCTCATGAAGCCGCGAGTGGGAACACATAAGCTCCAACTGTGCTACAAGCCGACGGGCGCCTTTGCCGAGGTTCGGTTCAGCGTGCGGGAAGGCCGCAAAGGCGAACGCGCGCCAGCCGACGAATGGCCTTCGCGCGAGCCGACTCGCTAAAGCCACCCTACAAGACCTATGTGTCGCTTCGCCCGGCGGGTTAAGTCATACAGTAATAAGGTGCAGACGGTCGAATCCGTAACCAAGTTGCATCGAAGTGTCGTTACCTGGCCTCCTACGAAAATAGCGAATAATCTTCTTCCAATTCGCAAGGAAGCGACGCGGCTCCTCGAAAAGAAATAGAACACTTCCATTCTGCACAACTGACCAAATGGCATCCTGCCTATCACTCACGGTAAAGCGCGTTCGCAACGGACTCGGCATCGTGACCGCGAAACCTATCCGACAGGGAGCGACGATCGTTGAGATCAAGGGCAAGATCGTTACCGCCGGCGAGGTGTGGCGTTATTGGAAGATCGATTCCCGGTTGGCCGGGAACTGCTTCCGTTACGATGAAGAACATTACCTCGATCCGGACGGCGAGATCGGTCAATACGCGAACCACTCATGCAATCCGAATAGCGGCATCATCAAGAATGGCCGCCGGCTCATTTTGAAAGCGATCGCCTCGATTGCGGCGGGCGAGGAGGTCACGCATGACTATTCCACGCTGTTGGGGGCCGACGATGGTTGGGAGATGCGTTGTAACTGCCATGCATCCAATTGCCGAGGGATGGTCCGAAATATCGGCAATTTATCGGCTGCGACAGTGTGTTCTTACCGGCGGCTTGGAATCGTTCCGGATTTCATATTGGCGACTATATGGCCCAGCCACAGCCCGTCCATGGACGCTGGCGGTAATGAATTCACTATCGCTCGATCCTCTACGCGAATAAAACGCGCAAACGCCATGAAGCGTCTTGCACGCACCTGGAACTGCTACAGAGGGACTTCGAAGCGAATCTACGAGTTACCCTCAAGCTCAGAAACTAGGAGACTGGGTAGCTGGCTCAATCCTGCGGGTCGGGCCACGTCGGAATCGTCACGATTGCTTGACGAGCGCAGCCGCCCATACTACGAGCATCAATTAGCGTCCTAAATATTGAGCGCCGAAACGTTCGCTCGCGACCGAAGCGGACTAACCGAATTGTTGCTCTTGAGCCACGCATTCTCGCTTTCATTGAGTCCTATGTGTACGCACATTTTGGCCCGATGGGCGTGGCTGCGCTTTGGTCGATATTCGCCTGCCTACTCTTTATTGCAGGCGCACTTGCCTGGCAAAAACGGAAGCCAAAGCAGTGATGCGCCGACGTGCAGGCAAGAATTAGATACTATGACCAAGCGGTAACCGAATCATAGCGGCTTGACGCCACATTGTTGATTCAGTCGGTGTTACCCATATAACTCGGTTGCATGGTCAACAGCCTCCCCTTCAAGGCATGGGTATCTACACGTCTCGACTCCTTCTCCTCCACGCAGAGCGGGGGCTATGCGATCGATCGTTCCACGGTCACTGCGCATCGTGAAGCGCGGTAACAGAGCAGCTGGATCACTCTGGCTTCACGCCTGCCGCTTTGACGATGCCGGCCCACAGACGGATGTCGTCATGCAGTACTTTCGCAAACTCCGCGGGGCTGCTGCCGACGAGCTCCGAGCCCGCAAAGCGTTCCTTGACGGCCGCGACGGCCAGCGCCTTGACCACTTCGGCATGGAGCTTGTTCGCAATTTCCCGCGGCAGGCCGCCGGGTCCCGCCAAGCCGAACCAAGTGATGAGTTCCATGCCGGGAACCCCGGCTTCGCTCATCGAGGGTACCTCGGGCATCGCTGAGTAGCGCTTGTTGCCCGCGGTAGTCACCGCAAGTGCGCGCAGCTTGCCGCTGTTGACGAACGCAACGACGCCGGGGCTCGCCGCTATGACCATGTCGACTTGCCCAGCGACGACGGCTGCGGTCGCTTCGCCCGCGCCCTTGAAAGGAATGTGCGCGATGTCGACTTTCGCCGCGCGGTTGAATAGCTCGCCGGAGAGGTGATTGATGCCGCCGGCCCCGCCAGAACCGTAGTTGTACTTGCCCGGGTTCGCCTGCGCGAGCGCGATAAATTCCCTCAACGTAGCGGCCTTGATCGAGGGATGGACGACCAACGTGCGGGGCACGCCTATTACCTGCGTGATCGGGGTGAAGTCTTTGACGATATCGTACGGAAGCGACTTCTTGATGCTAGGCACGATTGAAAACCCCGTGTCGATCATTGTGAGCGTGTAGCCGTCGGGGGCCGCTTTGGCGACGATCCCATAGCCGATAATGCCGGTGGCTCCCGTGCGATTATCGACGACGAAGTTCTTCCCCAGCTGTTCGGAGAGCTGCTGCGAGATGACGCGACCAGTCAAATCAAGCGTGCCGCCGGGGGCGAACGGCACGATGACGCGCACGGGCTTGCTCGGATAAACGTCGGCACAGAAAGCCGGCGCGGCGGACAAGAGCGCCAATGCCCACAGGATGCGCATGCACTGCGTTCTCACGATGTCAATCGCTATGGTTGCGGGTGGTAACGACGGAGCACGTAGCGGATCCGGTCATTCGTCTGCGGCCGTATCCGCGCAGACCACGGCGTATTGATGGCAGCCTGCCACGCCGCCGATGCCTGGACCGCGGGATCGGTGAGGTGATAGATAGCAATGTCCTTCGGCCCGCCTTCGACCGCTTTGAATCGCCGCGCGCACAGCACGCCAGGAACCCTCGCGAGCGCGGGCAGATGCTCCTTATCGGACCACGCGTTAAAATCTGCTTCTGCCTCCGGCCTCACGTTGAACGCGACCATCAGGAGGCCGCCTGCCGTATCGGGCGCCGCGTGCCGGCCCGGCATTAGCTGCTCGGCGACAAGGCGGACCAGCAGTTTCGTCTTGCTGCCGATGCGCCTCGACCACGGAGTCCGGCCCTCAGCCTTGCGGATCGTGTAGGCGGGATCTTCGAGAACGCGCACACTTTCGAGGTCGTAAGTCGCGAGCGCGAACTTCGGATCGTCCACGCCTATCCAGCGCTGCGCATTGATGAAGCCTTTGACGGCCATGCGCTCCGGGATGTGTTCGGTATCGTACCAGGCGTTGAATTCATCCTCGGCGATCGTCGAGTAATCGAACCCTGCGATGAGCAGTCCGTAGGTTGGTGGCACTGGCAGGCTCGCGCGTGAAAATTGGATAGTCACAGAGCGCACGCATTAAATCAAGGGCGTTCACGCCCGGAGCGGCGGCCGGCGGCCCGCGTGCGGTTGCCGGGTGTCGTGAAACGAGGTAGAAGAGCTGACATGGCCATCCAATTCACAGGAGAAGTGCAGGATGCTGGATAAACCGCTTGCCGTGCAGCTCGGGGAGTTCGTTGCCCGGTTGCGTTTCGAAGACCTCCCGCCCAACGTCGTCGACAAAGGCAAGGCACTCATCAATCACAGCGTAACCGTCGCTCTTGCGTGCTCGAGAGCTCCGCGCGTGCGCTCGGCACGGACCGCCGTCAACGAGCACGAGGGCCTCGGCAAACGGCAGGTAGGGCGCGGCCAGGGCGCAACACTGTGGGTAGACGGCAGTCGCGTGACCAGGGTCGGCGCGGTGTTCGCGAACGGCGTCGCGATTGCGGTGAACAATCAATGCGACTCGTATCACATGCTGACGCATCCGGGCGTGCTCATCATTCCCGCCGGAATAGCGACGGCGGAGGGCGAAGGCAGGAACGGGCAGGAACTGCTGACAGCCATCGTCGCGGGCTACGAAGTGCAATGCCGGGTTGCGCGCGACTTCATCCCGTCGACCCAGGCGCGCGGTTATCGCTCCAGCCCGACGTATGGAATTCTCGGCTGCGCCGCGACGGTGGCGAAGCTAATGCGACTCGACGACGCGCAAACGGTGAGCGCGATTGCGCTCGCGGCCAGTTTCGCCGGTAGCCTGATCGAGGGACAGCGTACCGGCGTAATGGACGCCGATTTCGCCGAGGCGCAGGCCGCGCGCAACGGAATGTGGGCGGCAACGCTGGCGGCGCAGGGTTTCCAGGGCGCGCCGACGGCGCTCGAGGGTGACGGCGGCTTCTACAATGCATTCACCGGCAATAATAAAGGCGATCTGAGCTATACCTTCACCGGTCCGCCCAAGGCCCGTCTTGAAGACGTCGTCGTCGATCTCGGCAAACATTGGGAAGTGCTGGACGTCAAATTCAAGATTTACCCGACGCCGGGCTTCAACCAGCCCGTCGTGTGGCTGACTCACGATCTCATCACGCAGCACGGCATCAAGGTTGACACGATAGACCACATTACGCTCGAGATGAACTACCTCGAAACCCTGTATCCCTCGCCGCGCTTCCCGCGCTCGAACAGCCTCGACGGCAACCCGTTCGGGCGCACGACCTATATGCTCGCTTACACCGCGGTCAACGGCGACTATCCGGTCATCGAAGAGTACAGACCCTCACCACATCGGCGCGCGCGCAGATGCGTCGATGAAAGCGCAGGTGTCCGCGCTGCAGAAGCGGGTGGAGGTGATCGGCGAAGTGGGCCGGGAATGTTTTGCGCCGCGCATCACGTTCAGGCTGAAGGATGGCCACCATGTGACCGGCGAATACCACGGCCGCGAACTCATGTGGGACTTTGCGAAGGACGCAGAGCAACTGCGCCGCTTCATTCCCGCGTTGCCGATCGAAGTCGGGCAGTATGAGCGCCTTGTTGCCGCGATCGCGGGCCTCGACAAGGCGCCTGCGGTGGACGAACTGGTATGCCTGACGCTTGGCGGCCGCAAAACATAACCGCCCGCCCTTAACCTCGCCACTTGAGCATACCGTACCCCTAACTAAGCACTCCCAGCCCCTGAGCTGCCTACAATGATGGAGGCAGGAGTCCCCGGATATGAATTGTCAATCTGGTTTGGAGTTGTCGTTCCTGCCGGAACGCCTCCATCGATTATCGAAAAACTCAATCGCGAAATAGTCCGGATATTGAGTGTTAAAGACATACGCGAATCGCTATTGAGTCAGGGCTTCGACCCTGAAGCCAGCACACCAGATGAATTTTCTAAATACCTAAAAAGCGAGATCGAGCGATATACCAGAATAGTTAAAGCCGCAGGAATCCCCACCGAATAAAACCTTTGGATAAAAGATGTCCGGTTTCATGACCTCCGGCACACCTGAGCGTCATGACATCGTCAGGCGGAACATTTGTGATTCCGCCTTGCTAAACGTGAACGGACGGCAACGTATTCCGACGATGAATTGAGAGCGGGGCAATAGACCTTAAAATGGGCAATCGTGATTAAGGCGCACAGCATTTCGAAACCGCTAATGCATTTAAGTGCACGACGACAGTGCCAAGGCCCTGTTTCTTGACTAGGCCGTCGCGTCGCCCCAATTTTGAATGCGTCCTCGAGGAAATGGAGTCGTGGCAGTAGATGCATTAGTCATCTTGAAGTAAAAAAGCGATCGAATTACCCGACTGTTTAAAAATACCGAACGATATTGTGGTGCGCAAAAATTCGAGTCAGTTCCTATTGATGCGTAGCCGGCGTTGCGTCTGCGAGCTACGCTTCATCCTGATCGTCTCATCCATTGCGTGTGAGGTGGCGGCGCAAACCTATCCGGCCAAGGTCGTCCGCGTTATCGTACCGTTCCCGCCAAGCGGCGGATCGGACGTAATCGCCCGCATCTTCGCACCGGCCCTCGGGGAGGCGCTGGGTCAGCAGGTCCTGATCGACAACCGCGCCGGCGCGAATGGCAACGTAGGCACCGAGATCGTGGCGCGCTCGGCAACGGACGGCTACACCCTGCTTTTCAACGGTAGCGGCACGCTTGCCATAAATCCCAGTTTATATGGCAATCTTCCGTACGATTCCATACGCGACTTCGCACCGGTCAGTCTGGTCGTTCTGCAGCCGCACGTGCTAGTGGTGCACCCTTCGATTCCCGCCAAATCGGTGAAAGAGCTGATCGCTCTGGCGCGGTCGGCGCCCGGCACGCTCAACTTCGCTTCTTCCGGCAGTGGCAGCCTGGCCCATCTCGGCGGGGAAATGTTCAAGACAATGGCGCAGGTCGACATAGTCCATGTGCCGTATAAGGGCGCGGCCCCGTCGCTCGTCGATCTCATCGTAGGCGAGGTCCACCTCATCTTCTCGAGTTCGCCATCGGTGATGCCGCACGTGAAGGCCAATAGGCTAAGGGCACTCGCCGTGACAACGGTGCAACGTGTGGCGGCAATGCCCGGATTGCCCACGGTCACTGAAGCCGGGTTGCCCGGTTTCGTAGTTACCGGATGGTATGGGCTGCTGGCGCCCGCCGGCACGCCAGCGCCCGTGATCGCCAAGCTCAATGCTGAACTCGTCTCGACACTCAAGCAGGCAGACGTACGGCAGAAACTCGCGGGGCTCGGTTTGGATGTTGAGACTTCAACGCCGCAGGGGTTCGCTGATTTCATAAGAGCGGAGATTGCGAAGTACGCAAAGGTGGTACGCTTGGCGAAGATCAAGGTGGATTGAAATGAATTGGGGCGAAAGGCTAACCTGGAGGCGATGAGATGCTAAGCGTTGCGAACGACACAAGAAGCAAGGGCGGGGGCGCTGCGGCTACAGGCACGGCGTACGACCCCATGGCGTACCGTCCGTTGACGTTTTTCGATGCGGTGCCGCGGTTTGGCGCGGGCGAAGATGATCCGCGACGATATCTCGAGCGCTGCC
>CAWDSF010000004.1:0-447607 GCA_963804885.1 uncultured beta proteobacterium | reverse complement strand
GTCACTCTACAGCGCCTTCAGCGTCGCCTTCGCCTCGCGCAGCTCCGCTTCGATGCGGCGGCGTTCCGCCACTTCCGCCTCGAGCGCCACTTTCGCCGCGGCGAGCTCTCCGTGCTCGGGATGGCCAGCGCCTGCGGAACCAGCATTCAGCGCAATCGCAGTCGGCACCGAAGCGGCGGCCGTAATCGCTTTCACCGCGCCCGCGAGCCGGTGCTCGCGGCTCCCCACAGCGTCCACACCTCCATCCAGTGCGTCGCGCCGCACGCGACGATGAAGAGGCCGAACAGCAAAAAGATCCAGTTGAACGGCATGTCGCGCCGCTTGCGGATGAAGTAAACCAGCGTGACGGAAATCAGAAAGTAAGCAATCCCGATCAGCGTGTCGGACACGAGATGCAGGCCGATCAGCGAGGGGTTCCACACGTAGCACACGCCGTGCGGCATGAAATTGCCCGCCGCGATCGTGCCCCGCATGTCGATCCAGATCGCCACGGCCGACGCGAGCAGCGCCGCCCATGAAGTACAGCGTGATCCGCCCCCAGGCGGCATTGGCAACACCCGGCTTCATTTTTATCTCCCCCACAGACCTCGACGATTTTATTATCAATGCGTGTTGCCGCGCCACACGCGGGAACATTAAATGCATCCCGCTCCTGTAGGACTAATCAATGACAGGCAAATAATTCCGATTCCCGTGAACGACCAAGGCTAGGCTGAGGGGCAATCAAGTGCGGCAGGAATGAAGGGGGAATCGCAACGCTCGTCATTCCGGCCTCCGAGCCGGAATCCAGGTGATTGAACCTTCTAGCAAATTTCAGCATCACCCACAATGACGGAGCTCGTCATTCCGGCCCCCGAGCCGGAATCCAGGAGATCGAATGTTCTGGATTGCGGCCTACGCCGCAATGACGGAGCTCATCATTCCGACCTTCGAGCCGGGATCCACTAGCTCGTCATTCCGGCCCCCGAGCCGGAATCCAGGTGATTGCACGTTCTGGATTGCGGCCTACGCCACAATGACGGAGCTCGTCATTCCAGACCCAGCTTTCAGCATTCGATTCGCGGCCGCGAATTGCTGGACGCTTCCTTCCCCTGCCAGCGGGGGAAGGATTGAGGATGGGGGCGCAGAGCCGGAATCCAGGAATGCCTTAGTGGACGCGCGTAATGAAAGCGTTGGCTCTAAGGTAGAGTAGTAGTCAGATTTTCCTCACCGTTCACCACTCACCCTTCGAGGTCAACCATGAACGATTCCGGCAAGTTACAGCGCGTCAGTTATTTTTTCGGGCAAGTCCTGGGCGAGGACGACTTCAAGACGGAACAAAATTACTTCATCGAGAAACATCGCCTTCACAACCGGCATCTACACGGTTGGGGAGTCGTGAATGGACTGGAGGTCTCTGTCGACAAGGGCAACGTCGTGCATGTTTCTCCCGGAATCGCAATCGACTGCGCCGGCAACGAAATTTTGCTGCTGCTCAGAAGCAAAACTCAAAGTCGCCGGCCAGGGCAAGCGAATTCTATGTTGTCGTCGAATATCGCGAAATAGAGGTAGGTCCCGTCCCAATTGCTCCCGATACAGGAGGCTCTACCGAACCGGCGCTTAACAATAGCCGGATCCAGGAAGATTGCCATGTTTACATTGCGAACGTCGATCCGAATTCGAAGCACGATGGTATTGGACCGGGCACGGCTGGCTGCGGCCGTGCACACCCGATGTCCGTTGCACGGCTCCAAAAGAAACCAAAGGGTTGGAAGTTAATTCCATGCGGGCGAAGGTAATCAAGGCGGCAGGCGTAATCGGGAAACAAAGATTTAGTCATCCCGGTGAGGCCTAGCATCCAATTCGACAAAAGCGAATTGCTGAACGTTCCCTCCCCTGTTGCCCCCATCTTTAGTCCCCCCCCCCGGCAAAAAGGGAGAGCCCGCTTCGCAAACAGCGAAGCACGCGAGGGGGACCAAACTTTATGCAATTCGTGTTACAATGGTTCGCAGTTGTAATACGACATGTGGAGATCCACAAAATGAGCGATATCATCAATGCCCGTATTCCCCCGGCGATCGAGCAGAAGCTCGCGGATTATTGCGTTAAGCGCGGTGTCACGCGCACTCAGGTTGTAACCCGCGCGCTCGATCATTATCTGGATCAGGAGGCGGGCGGCGCCAGCCCCTATTCTTTAGCGGCGGACCTGATCCCGCCGCGCGGCGCGAAAAAAGTGCAGTCAAGCAACGTGCGAGAGCTCGCCCGCAAAGCGTTCCGTGGTTCGCGCGCTCGTTGACACCGGTGCGGTTGTCGCGCTTATCAATCGCGACGATCGATATCATCAGCCGGCGGTTGACTGGTTTCAGCGATTTCGCGGCCAATTGCTGACGCACGGAAGCCGTCATCACAGAAACCGCTTACGTGCTATCCGCAAGTCCTGCTCATCAGCGGGCGGCGCTCATCTGGTTCGGGCGCGCTCGCTCGGCGGAACTGTTGCGGGTCGAGCCCGTCACCGATTACGCCGCGCTCGCCGATATCATTGCCAAGTATGCGAATCTGCCTTGCGACTACGCCGATGCCACCCTCATCGCCCTCGCAGAACGCACGGGCGTGACGGCAATTGCCACCATCGACCAACGGGATTTTTCCGTATACCGCGTGCGCGGCCGCAAACGCTTTCGCATCCTGATCGGAAATTAACGAATCGGCGAGCAGGCCCGCCACCAGCTCGTCATTCCGGCCCCCGAGCCGGAATCCAGGAGATTGAATTTCTGAATTGCGGCGTACGCCACAATGAAGGAGGAAATAGCACTAGCCCGTCATTCCGGCCCCCGAGCCGGAATCCAGGAGATTGAATTTCTGAATTGCGGCGTACGCCACAATGAAGGAGGAAATACGGTGCCCGCATTCGGCCCCCGAGCCGGAATCAGCATGAAGTCTGGTTCGGCGACGCCACAATGACGGAGATCTAGCTCGTCATTCCGGCCCCGCGAGCGAATTCCAAGCCCCCGAATTCTCGAGTATCGCAGGGAACGCGCAGGAGCGGTGAACCAGCGGCGGCCTCTTCTTTCCTGCCTCTTGGCCGCGGAAACCAGGCGACTGAATGATGCGTGCCTCCCGCCTCACTCCTAACCAGCCCCGTCTCGCCTCCCGGAGATTCTAATACCTCCCGCCACTACCCGCCGGAAACGGCGACGGCCTCCCCGCCAGCGCTTCGAGCATGATGACTTCCGCGTCAGTGTGATTGACGACCCTCGCCGACCTCGTCTTGCCGTCCTCGATCCAGAGCGGCTTCTCGTGGTGCGTGGTCTCGAACGTGGAAGGCTGCCCATTGACCGGCTGGAGATCTACGGCGCCGAAGCACAGGCAAAAATAAGTTTTCTTCTCGTCGGTCTCGATATAGCAGCCGGTGCCGCGAATGCCGATCGCGGCCGTCGGCGTCGTAAGCTTGCGGCTGTTGCCTTTGCCGAAGACCGAGAGCAAACCGCCCGTCACGATGCGCAGGAACGTCTCGACCGAATTGCCGAATTCGACGCGGCTGTTCTGCCGCTGCAAAAAAACATTGTCGTCGATCAGGTAGACCGCACGTGCGCCCTTGCCGGTTTCGACGACATCGCCCGGCGCGACCGGCGAGCCCTTGGTGGCGGGCTTGCCGTTCACCAGCACGTCGCCCCTCGATTCGACGATGCCTTGCGGCAGCGATTTGGGGTCTGCCGCGAGCGCGTGGTGAATCCATGCCGTCAGGCCGCCGGCTGCACCGGCGGCCATTCCGCGAATGAACTGACGTCGTACGATTTTTGTCATGGAAGTCATTCGCCCTTGCCGTGCAAGCGCCCGCGCTATTGCGCAATGCCGATCTGCGCGGCGAGCGCGCGATAGGTGTTGTACTGCAATTCGACGAAGCTGCGCGTGTCCGCGGGCGTCATGATGCTCGGTACAGAGCCGCGTAGGCGCACCTGCTTAGTCCAGTCGGGATCGTCCTTCACTTTCGCGAGCACCGACGCCCACGCGTCGATCACGCTTTTCGGCAAACCCGCGGGGCCATATAGCGCAGTCCAGCCCGACACGAGTTCCAGGTTCGGCATGCCCACTTCTCGCGCGGTCGGCACGTCGGGCGCCTCCGGCACGCGCGCGCGCGTGGACACCACGAGCGCCCGCAAGTCGCCCGACTTGATGCCGCCCGCGAAAGGGCCGAGGCCGTTGCACGTGAACTCCACGTGCCCGCCCATGACGGCGGCGATCGTGTCCGGCGTGCCCTTGTATGGGATCTTCACCGCGACGTCGGCCTTGAGCCCGGCGTTCAGAAAAATTTTCACCGGGAACACCACGCTCGCGTCCGCGTTGCCGGTCGACGCGTAGTTCATCTTGCCGGGCCGCGCCTTGACCGCGTCGACCAGGTCCTGCACCGTCTTGATCGCGGATTTTCCGCTCACCACGCACACGTACGGATCGATCTCGAGCATGCCGATCATGGTGAAGCTGTCCCACTTGTACGGCGTCGCAGGATCGAGTGCCGGCGACACCGCCTGCGAGCCGACGCGCGCGGCGAGCAGCGTGTAGCCGTCCTTCGCCGCGTCGAGCACGTACTGCGAGCCGACTATGCCGCCTGCGCCCAGCCGGTTGATGACGACGATCTGCTGGCCCAGGTATTTCGGCGCCACCAGCGCGAGCGCGCGCGCGGCGAGATCCGCGTTGCCGCCTGCACCGTACGGAGAGACCAGCAACACCGGCTTGTCCGGATAGCGCTGCGCGTGCGCGGCGGGCGTAGGCGCGACCGCAAGCAGCGATGCGCACAACATGCGGACGAGCGCGCCAAGGGCCGGGTTACCCATGAGGAATCCTCTCTCCATCGACAACAGGTTGAACAATCAACCCGCGTATTGTTGGGGTGCGCGCACGGCCGGTCAAGGCGCGGGTTCGCTGCCGGCTGCGGCGCGCCGCGATTGACACCGCTGCACGCCCGCGCGAGACTAACCATCCCGATTTCTCGCGCGATCCCACCATGGAAACTTCCGCACCGGCCATGCCCGCCGCCCCGCTCGCCACCAGTCCCGGGTTGTGGCGCGGCGCGGAGCTGCAGAATTCCGACGCGTGGATTTTCCGCTTCCCGCAAGAGGCACTCGCTGAAATCGACCGCGCCCTCCGCGACGTACAAGCGAGGAAGCGCGCGCCGCCCGCCATCGCGCAGGAGGATTTTCCGCTGCCGAAGTTTGCGGCGCAGCTTAACGAGATGCTCGAAGAGCTCGAGCACGGCCGCGGCTTTTTTCTGATGCGCGGTTTTCCGATCGAAAAATACACCGAGGCCGAAGCTGAAATCATTTTCTGGGGGCTGGGTCTGCACCTCGGCATTCCGCTCTCGCAGAACGCCGACGGCCATCTGCTCGGGCACGTGCGCAATCTGGGCCTCGACATCAATAAGACCAACGTGCGCGCATACCAGACCACCGCCGAGCTGATTTTTCACAATGACCAGAGCGACCTCATCCTGCTCATGTGCCTCAAGGCCGCGAAGTCCGGCGGGCTGTCGCGCCTTGTCAGCGTGACCGCGATCCAGAATGAAATCCAGCGCCGCCGGCCCGATCTGCTCGCAGAGTTGTATCGCCCTTTCTACATCGACCGCCGCGGCGAGCGCGGCCGCGAAGAAGAAGGCGATTCGCCGTACTACGCGATGCCGGTGCTAAGCTATCACCAAGGCCTGGTGACGGCGCGCTACATCCGCGGCTACATCGAATCGGCACAGCGCTTTCCAGAAGTCCCGCGTCTGACGCCGCGCCAAATCGAGGCGCTCGATCTCTTCGATGCGATCGCGAACGAACCCGGCATGGCACTTTCGTTCACCATGGAGCCCGGCGATTTCCAGCTCGTGAACAACTATTGCGTGCTGCACGCACGCACCAACTTCGAAGATCACGACGAACTCGAACGGCGCCGTCATCTGCTGCGCCTGTGGGTCGCCGCGCCGAACAGCCGCGAACTGCCGCCCTGCTTCGAATCACGCTTCGGCAACTGCGCCAGCGGCGCCGTGCGCGGTGGCATCCCGCCCGGCCGCGATGCAAGACGCGGTGCCGGCGAATTCAAACTTGAGCGGGTTTAAACCGGCGTTTAATCGGACTTCAGTGAACCTAAGAGTTGTGCGCTGCATGAGCGGGGCGTTACAGTTGATCTGATGCTACATCACTAGACCTGACCCCCGAGCGTCTCTGATCGTGCCCACCGGCGTGGTCAGCTCCCGGCCGCCTTTGCCGAAAACGCCGAGCAAACCGCCCGTCACGATGCGCAGGAACGTCTCGACCGAATTGCCGAATTCGACGCGGCTGTTCTGCCGCTGCAAAAAAACATTGTCGTCGATCAGGTAGACCGCACGTGCGCCCTTTCCGGTTTCGACGACATCGCCCGCGCGACCGGCGAGCCCTTGGTGGCGGGCTTGCCGTTCACCGACACTTCGCCCCTCGATTCGATGATGCCCTGTGGTAGCGATTTGGAGTCTGCCGCAAGCGCGTGGCTGAATCCAGGCCGTCAATCCGCCGGCTGCGCCGGCGGCGATGCCGCGGATAAACAAACGCCGCTTGATTTTTCTCATAGCAGTGATGAATCTAGGTCAGCAAAAAAGCTGCGTGCCGTCCGCGGATTTCAATGCGCATGCTTCTCATCGCGCGGCTTGATGCCGAGCTCTTCGCGCGTGCGGTTGCAGACTTCGAGGATCAGGCTGGCGTAGACCTTGGTGCCTGTGTAGAGGTCCTCGATCGACGCGTGCTCGCCCTCCGACGGGCTCCAGTCGGTCTTCCCGTAGTTGCGTATGTCTGAAGTGCGTGCGCGCATGCGACCCGAAACGCCGTAATTCAGGCTCGGGATGCCGTGCGCGACGAGTTCGCCGGCATCCGACGCCGGCGGCCGCGCGGAGATTTCGACTGCCGACCCGAACACTTCCTCATGCGCTTGCGCCACGGCTTTCCAGATGTACTCCTCCGGCGCGCATTCGGACGCCCACTGGTTCATGAAGATCGAGGTGTCGTAGCGCAGCGCGGCGAGGTCCTTGTCCGGCCGCGCAGGCCTTCGAGCAGCGCCTCGATCTCGCGCTGCACTTCGAGCGGCTCATGGCCCGGCAGCAGCCGCGTATCGACATAGAGCGTGCAGAAGATCGGCACGCGCGAGCAGCGGAACGGCCAGCCGCCCTCGATCGCCGAGAGCGTGACGTTCGCCTTCATGCCGTATACCGAGCGGCGCTCCTGGTACTCGTTGCCCCACTGCTGGATCGCGTTGGCGACCTTCAGCATGTTGTTGATCGTGTTCTTCTCCGGCGTGCCGTACGCGGTGTGCATCGGGTCGCCGAAGAGCGTGATCTTGGTCCACACGTAGCCGCCATGCGCGCGCCCCAGCGTGAGCGCGGAGGGCTCGCCGACGACGGCGAGATCGGCGACCGCGCCGTGAGTGATCGCGTACCACGTGCCGCAGCCGCCGCCGCGATAGATCGGGCCCTGGTACTTGTCCACCTGCGACTTCTCGATCTCGCCCGCGACGCACGCGATGACGAGATCGCCTTCGAGCTCGATGCCGGCGCGCTTGATCGTCTCCGCGGCGTGCAGGAATGCCGCGAGCGACGCCTTCATGTTGTAGACGCCCAGGCCGTAGATCCACTCGCCGTCGATCACCGCCTTCGGCAGGAATCCCGGCAGCCGCGGCAGATGCTCCTCGTTGCCGACGAACGAGGTGTCCATGTGGCCGTTGAGCATCAGGGTCGGGCCCGCGCCCTTGCCCTTGATGATGCCGATCGCGTTCGACCGCCCGTCCTCGAACGTCTGCGGCAGCACCTTGATGCCCGCCGCGCGGTAGCGCGCGATGATGTAGTCGGCGCACGCCTGCTCGGAGCCGGTGGGGCTCGGGATGTCGACGAGATCGCACGCGATGCGCGTCACCTCGTCCTTGCTGATGAGCGGCAGCACTCTTCGCTTTGTCCGCTGCGATTTTTTTGGCTCTGTCGACCACGCGCGCTCTCCTGCGTTTATTCGATCCTGATGTTGGCTTCCCGGATGACGCGCGCCCACTTAGCCATGCTGGCCTTGAAGTAGGCGGCGAACTGCTCCGGCGTGTTGCCGACCGATTCGGTGCCGTCGCGCGCGAGGCGCTCGCGCATCTCCGGCGCGGTGATGATGCGGGCGAGCTCGCCGTTCAGCTGGGCGACGATGTCCGCCGGCACCGCCGCCTGCGTGAAGATGCCGTACCACGACGTCGCTTCGAACTGCGGCAGCGTCTCCGCCACCGCCGGCACGTCGGGCAGGCTAGGCGCCCGTGTCGTGCTGCTGACCGCGATCGCGCGCATCTTGCCCGCCTTGATGTGCGGCATGACGGGCAGGATGGTGCCGAACATCCACGCGATCTGCCCGCCGATGAGATCGATCGACGCAGGCGCGTCACCCTTGTAGGGAACGTGCGTCATGCTCACCTTCGCGAGCAGGCACAGCAGCGCGCCGCCCAGGTGAGTGGCCGTGCCGACGCCGCCGGAGCCGTAGGCAATCTCGTTGGGGCGCGCGCGGGCGAGCGCCACCAGCTCGCGCACGCTCCTGACTGGCAGCGACGGATTCGTGACCAGCACGTTGGGCGACGAGACGAGTTGAATGACCGGTGCGAAATCGCGCAGCGTGTCATAGGGCACTTTCGCCTGCAGGCTTGGATTGACCGCGGTGCTCGTCGATACCATCAGCAGCGTGTAGCCGTCGGGCGCGGCCTTCGCCGCGAGGTCGCTACCTATCATCGTGCTGCCGCCGGGCCGGTTGTCGACGATGACCTGCTGGCCCCACGCCTCGGCGAGCCGCTGGCCGACCAGCCGCGCGAGGATGTCGTTGGGGCCGCCGGGCGCGAACGGCACGATGATCCTGATCGGCTTCGCGGGATATTTCTGGGCGTGCGCCGGCAGCGCACAGGCTGCCGCGGCAAACAACAGGGCCGAAATGCGGATTGCGCGCGACCGCGTCATGCCAGGCTTACTCCTTGAGGATGCTGCGGACATGGGCCACCGCCTGCGCACGCGTGCCGATCCAGATGTCGGGCGCGGCGCGCGCGATCTCCATGATCCGCTCGTACATGCCGAGGCCCGGCTGGCGCGTGAACACGTGCGAGTGGATCGCCGGGTCCATCCTCACCGCGCCGGTCTCGCGCTTGCGCGCGCAGTCGAGCCAGTCCTCGAAAATCTCGACCATCATGCGCGGCGAGTTGCCGTGCTTCATGTAGAGCGGCAGGTCGTTCACTTCGGTGTTGTTCGGAAACGCGACGATGGATTTCGAGCCGAACTGCACGAGGTAGGGCAAGTCGTCGTTCAGCGTGTCGCCGTGCCAGTCGTAGCCCGCCTCGAGCAAGAGCCGCGGCGTGCGCACGCCGGGCGTGCTGCGCGGGCTGATCCAGCCGGTGGGCTTGACGCCGGTGGCCTTCTGCAGGAGCTCCGTCGTGCGCTGTATGTTCGCGCGCTCCTCTTCCTCGTTCAGGTACGCGTGGATGATGTCCATCGCGTAAGAGTGCGCCACGACGTCGTGCCCCGCGTCGAAAATCTTCTTCACGATTTCCGGGTGGCGCTCGGCGAGGATGCCGCTCACGTTGACGGTCGCCTTCACGTGCTGGCGTGCGAGCACTTCCAGCGCGCGGTGGATGCCGCGTCTATGCCCGTACTCGGCCCAGCCGATCGCGTTCAAGTCCGGCACGCCGGCTTTCAGCGGATTGCCCATGGGCCCGATGCCGGGCCACTTGTCGTCGGACCACCACTCGAACGACACGCGAAAAAAAACCGCTATGCGTTTGCCACCGGGCCAGCGAAAGTCCGCCGGCAGCGGAATCTCCTTGCCGCCCGCGTGTATGTCCAATGAAGCCACTGTTTGACTCCTCGTGTGCGGATTGGTTTTGCGACACACGTTACCATTCACGCTCGGCTTGTGTCACCCCTGCCGCGCGCTCAAACCGTGCACTAGCCCGAGCTCGGCTGAATATTCATATTTCCCCATGGCGATCAGCGTGCCGCACAACCTTGGCCTAAATGTTGTTCCCGTTCGTCATTCCGGCCTCCGAGCCGGAATCCAGAAACGATCGAACGTCCGACGAAGGGAAGTAATCGAGAGAACTCCGCCCATGCGGAGTCTCTCTCACGGCGATGGTTCACTTACCTGTAGCCCTCCTCACCGCGCGGCCACACCTGCTTGCGCCATCGCTCGGCTGTCTCTGTGTCCACCAAACCTGTGTTGAACAGGTACGCCCACGGCGATTGGCCGTCATCGCTCATGGCGCGCCAGTGATTGCTGATAATTTTCCTCGCACCGACGAGCCGTCTTTCCTTGCGCGAGAAGTGCCCGATCGCCTGATCGCTGCAGCCCCATACATCGTCGCCGTCCTGCGATGCGATCACTACAAATCGCTCGTGCCACGGGACATACACGAGCGTGTAAGTCTCGGGCCACGAGAAGCCAGGGCCGGAATCGGCCCAATTGATCGTGAACAAATAAACTGGCGCCAAGGCGAGACGTGCACGCTTGGAACAGTCGCGCAGCTTGCGCCCGAACACGATGCGCCCGTCAGCTTTGGAAGTGCTCCATTGCGGCAATTCCTCTTGAATTCCCTGGATCAAGATCTGCCCGGCGCCGGCTGCCAGGCGCGAGCAGTTGACATCCGCAGGAACTCCTAAGCGATCGCAAGCCAACGACAGTTCGGTACTTTGATCCGTCTCGCCTGCGAAGTAGGCATCGATTACACGGTGCTGATCAGCCGGAAGCAGAAAAACCTCACCTGCTTCGATGGCTGCTGCTTCCAGCGGGCGCTTGTCGCTTGTTACAAATTTAATAATGTTGTTGCTCATGACGTCTCCTTGTTAGAGAACGCCCCGTTTAGCTTTCTTGTTTAGCGTCGCGGCAAGTGGGGCTAAATCACGACGGAGAACTTGTGAAGCAATCTAATGTGTTTGCGCCCCCCGCTTCTTAGCCGCATTGGCGTCGGCTTGTGCCATCTCATACTCATGAATCTCAGCCACGTGCGAACCAAGGCTCTTGAGAATATGGCTGCAGGAGACTGCCCCGTAATGGACAATGTAGAGAGCCAGTTGCCAGGTAAGGCAATCCGCTAACACCGCGGCCGCGCTATTTTGATTGGCCTCATCGCGCATACTCGAAAAGCCGAGATTCGAACTTCCGGCGTAACGATTGCCGGCGATTGCATACGAACTATCGTCATTGGCGCGTCAGGGACAGGGACCGGCTCGGCCTATTGCGTCGAAGCGGCGTGGACAGACCGGACTTCACATGCTTCACCATGACATCCGCCAAGACTCCTAAACCCCCGTGATTTGGCCGTTGCGGCTACGCAGCCCCGGGGGATTTAGGAGCCTGCCAACTCTTTAACTGCATTTATTAGTCGCCCGCAAGTTGTTGCTTGCCTCGGCGACGCCCAGCAGTTTAACAACGGATAGCGTAGCTTAAGGCTGTGATGCTCCTCAATCCATCGGTCCGCGAGCCGTTGATAAGAAACCGCAATCACGAGCCAAACAACCTTTTCGACCTCTCACTAAAGCCGAATCGATCCGTAAGCGCCTGCAGTCTGCCCTGCACCCGTCGCAGAACAAGATTCCTTGAAGCTCGCGTGCATGCTAGGATTCAATGCATCTCGTTGAGCTGCCGAAACTCGATAGGCGATGCCTAGTTAGCGGAATCTGTGGGCGATCGTCGCCCGCGCAGTCTCCAAGTTGCTTTCGAACCGATCGATCCCAGCAAAGTCGCCTCCATATATCAGGTCGGTGGTTTCGAGCGCTTCGCGATTGGATTAGTCCGTCTCGAACTCGCCCTCAGGAAGTCGACAACAGCGTATTTTTTGTTTCATTGACCAGACGTTAAAGCCATCGAAGAGGGTGAATAATGATCGGATAATCGGGTCGCCAAGAGGGAACACCATTTTCTGACTCAAAGTCCTCAAATCGGCAGTAACGCATAACCGTTCCATTGCCGAACCTTGAAAATCAGTTCGTCCCTTTTGTCGTTCAACATTCCGATTTTCTCGTGATACATACCGCACGCTTTAGGGCAGTTGTCAACTATGCCAGCCGTCCATTCGCGAGTAACCACGATAGCGCTTTTAACCGCTGAGTTGCTACGCATGTCGATCAATGTCTTCAATGCACGCTGTGGGAATTTTTCACCAATTCTCTTTGCGATACCTCCATTTCGAAACCGTCATCTAAATTCGCCTTAGCGTCCTTTCCTCTGGCCCAGTCATCCAGGTCGGGCATGAGCTCTTGCGATCCGTCAGACTTCGAGCAGAGTCGGCAGACGCATGGTGCCAAGCGTAAGAGAGCATTCGTCGCTGCAAAAACCAACGGCTACTGCTCTATCGTCATTTCAAGATTGCCGCACTGCTTGGTACCGTAAAGGTCTTCTAAGAGATTGTCCGAGTCGGACCGATAACCCCCTTCCATTGGCAATCTCGTAACATTGCTAAAACTGGACTTGGTCTATGACAGTATTCAACACTACGCCCGAACTCTTCTTAAAATCCCTCCTTTCGCAATGCGAGAGAATTGCTCGACCACCACTCCTTCATCTGAAATTCCTTCATCCAACCATCTGCTCCAAGTAACGTCGCTGAAAATTCTCTTCAAAAATGGTCGCGACCTTCATCTTCACGGTCTGGATGCAAGATCATCGCATCGCGCCCCTCCGCAAGTGCCAGCAAGTAAATCGATCCATTGAACTCTGCGAGTTATCAAATACCCGGCCATCTAATTCAATAGTCTTGCCTTCCAGCGGTGTTCGTTTGCCTTCGTTAAAGCCGATACCTCCCGTGCCATTTGTTTGACTACTCGCGTCATTTGGCTGCATTAACGGCAATACGTCACACTTTAACGACGTTGCTCCCGCCGCCACTCCCACGGCGGCACAGGCGCATCGTCTGACCACAAGCCGCGCCTCAGCAGAGGGAAATCATTCTCGTCAAATTCATAGCGTCCACGATCTTTGGGCGACTGTTCTTCCACGTAGGCGCGATACCGTCACGCCATCCCACTACTGACCTGCGCGTAACCCATGTCCAGCGTTGCGCCGCATTGCGGACAATCGGAGGGCTGCACACCCATACTTTGCGAACCATGCGCTCGTATCGTTCCAAAAGCCGGGCCAACGTGATGATCAGCTCGTCGGCGAGCGCCGCAAACAGGAGATCGGTTCGCAGCGCAGTTAAGCCTTGCGCGGCCTTCCAGGTCCCAGTGCGGTAAAAGGTACGGCGTGACGATATGTAGCTGCACCGCAGTCGTCGTCGCTGAAAACTACTGCGCGCGAATATTTCCACGCTTGATAACGGCGGCCCAGCGCTCGAGGTCTTTCTTGACGATCGCAGCAAACTCGGCGGGCGAGTTGCCCACCGGCTCGAGTCCCAGCCCGCTCAGGCGCGATCGCACGTCCGGGTTCTGCAGCGCATTGACGACTTCGCGGTGCAGTGTGTTCACGACAGGCGCGGGCGTCTTCGCCGGCACGAAGAGACCGTACCAGGCATCGACTTCGTAGCCCGGATAGCCCGCTTCGGCAATCGTCGGCACGCTCGGCAGGCCGCTGGTGCGTTTCGCCGCCGTGGTAGCGAGGACTTTCACCCGGCCCGCCTTCATCAACGGCACGACTAGACGCCATGCTGCCGAAAAGCACCGGCACGTGTCCGCCGACGAGATCGTTCAGCGCGGGGCCGGTGCCTTTGTAAGGCACGTGCGTGAGTTCGATTTTCGCGACCTGCGCGAGGAGCTCCATCGCGAGGTGGGGCGCGCTGCCCGTGCCGCCCGAGGCATAGACGAGCTTGCCATTCATCGAACGCGCGAGGCTCACGAGCTCCTGCACCGAGCCTGCGGCAAACGTCGGGTGCACGACGAGCAAATAGAAGCCCGACACGATCAGCGAAACCGGTGCGAGATCCTTGATCGGATCGTAGGAAAGATTCGGAAACAGCGTTGCATTGATGCTGATGGTGCTCACCGTGCCGAGCAAGGCCGTGTAGCCGTCGGGGCTGGCCCTGGCGGTGGTCTCGTTGGCGATGTTGCCGCTGGCGCCGCCGCGATTGTCCACGACGAGCTGCTGCCCAAGCGCTTCGCCCATGCGCTGGCCGACGATGCGCACGATCGGATCGGTGCTGCCGCCGGGCGGATACGGGACGAGCAGGCGGATCGGCTTGGTCGGGTAAACCGCCGGCGCTTCTGCCGCGGCGGCGACGTTGCAGATGGCTGCGCCCGCGAACACTAATGAAACGACAAAGCAGGTTTGAGCCACAGATAAACGCAGATGAACACAGATAAGACTTGAAGCTTTATTTACAGGATTTGTCCGTTATCAATGTTTATCTTGGCTGTAGTTCAACTGCACCCCTCACCCCCGCCCTCTCCACCCCCGTCTCTCTCCCACAAGCGAGGGAAGAGAACGTTTAGCATCGCGCCGCGCGCGATGAAGCTGAAAATTGGGCGAGGGAGTTTTTCTGTGCTTATCTGTGTTCATCCGTGAGCGTTAATCTGCACCCCTCACCCCTGCCCCTTTATCCGTGTTTATCTGTGGCTGATAAATGCTTTTGATTTCATCGGCGTTTATCTGCGTTCATCTGCGGCTCATTTCTTTGAAGTCGCCGTCGCGAGGATCGCCGTGAGGCGGGTCACGTCATCGAGCTTGTCGAGGTCCTGCACCATCGCAATCGCGGCTTCGACCTTGTCTGCCGGCAGGCTGTAGCCGGCGAGCAGGCGGAACTTGTCGTACACCTGCTGCGCGGTGAGCGGATTCTCGGGGCTGCCGAGCCGATGCAGCATTTCCAGCGTGAAGCTGCGCCCGTCCCGCGTCTTGACCACGACGCGCGCGGAATGGCGGAAGAGCGGGCCCATCGCGTCGATCTCCGGATCGATCACGCAGGTCGTGCGCCGGATCACGTCGAGCAGGCGCGGATCGCTCAACCTGTCCTCGCGATACTGGTGGATGAATGCTTCGCCATCCACCGCGATGGCGGCGAGCCCGAAGAAGATGTTCATCTGCGCCGCGGTGACGCCCTGCGCCTTGTATTCCCACGCGGCGTGCACGTGGCACATCGTGGCCACGCGCGCTTCGATCGACGCGAGATCGTCGGCCTTCAAACCATTCTTTTGCATGATCTGGCGCAGCGCGTCGAGCGCGGCCTGGATGCTCGCCACCGTGGAGAACGGCTTGAAGCCGATGATCAGCGTCTCCCATTCCGTGCCGAGCCCTTGAGTCAGCTTCGCCGGGTCGTGCTTTGCGCTCAGCGTGGAGAGGAAGCCGCCGAAATCCGCCTCGATTATCTCCTTGATGCCGGTAAAGCCTTTGCGCGCGAGCAGCCCGCCCAGGACGCCGCTTTGCGCCGCGCGGCCGGAGTGCATGCGCTTGACCATCGCGCCTTCCTGCGCGGACATGAGACCGGCGGCCTGCGTTCCGGCGATGCCGATGGCGTCCTGGGTCTGGTCCGCATTGAGCCCCAGCATGCGCGCGGCCGTCGCACCGGCGGTGAAGGTTCCGGACGTGCCTTGCGGATGCCAGCCGCGGAAGAAGAGGCCCATGGTCCCCGCCATGCCGACGCGCGGCCCCACCTCGTAGCCGGCGACCAATGCCGTGATCACATCGCGGCCCGTGCGTCCGCCTTCGGATTCGGCACACGCGAGCGCGACGGGCACGCCGATGGAGCTCGGATGAAACAGCGAAGCCTTGTGCATGTCGTCACATTCGAACGCATGGGCGGCCGTGCTGTTGGCGAGCGCCGCCTGCGTTGCCGAGGTGCGGAAGCCGGCGCCGAACACGGTCGCGCGGGGAGCCCCGCCTTCTTCGCGGATCACCTCGATCAAACGGCGCGTCCACGGCAGCGTCGCGCCGTAAAGCGAACAGCCGATCGCATCGAGCGCGAGCAGCTTCGTATGCGCGACGACCTCCTTCGGCAGATCGCTGAACTTGAGGCCGGCGACGAATTCGGACAAGGTGCGCGTGGCGCCGCGCGCGACTACGGAGAGTTTCTCGTTATCGGGTTGAGTGGTGTCCATGGGGGGTCCGGGTGAAGGTGACGAGTGAGGGTGACGAGGTGAGGGTGACGAGGTACGGGTGACGAATGAGGGTGATGATAGGGTGACTGAGATAAGGTGAAAACGGCCGGACGGGTTGACTGGCCCCACCGGCCTCCCCGGGAAAGCCAGACGGGCTCGCGCGGGATGACGCCGTGACCAGACACTTTGCGACGATCGGCGCTTGCAATGGCTCAGGTTTTCCCAGCTGGCAAACGGACGGCGTTGCAATGTCTTTCGATCAATGATATTGATCGTGCATCGCGTACTGCGCGACATCGCCTCGCGCCCAGTAGAGATCCTCGCGGCGCAGGCCCCGGCCGCGCGCAGACTGATTCGGTTTGCCACTCCGGAGATCTCATGCGATTGCTGCCGTGGACCGGCCGCGCACCGGCCTTATCGTATCCCGACCAGGATTCCGCCAGCGGCACGTACCTGGGCACGAACATTCTTCCAGCTTCGCCCATAGCTGTTGAAATCGTCCTTGAGCGGCACATCGCACGGCTGGTTTTCCGCGCTGGCGGTCCGTGATGCATCGCGACCGCGACGATGGATCGTTGTACCTTATCCGATGCGTTGGCCCGTGCGGTCGCGCACAGCGCTTTAAGACGATTCGCCGCGTGGAACCTGCAGATCAGGTCAGTTTCGATCGCGTAGTTCAGCATCGCGCCGTTGCGAGCGCGTCTGAATTTCCGAAGATCAGGCGCGGCGCGCCGTCGCCGCGGCATATCGATTCGGCTGCACTGGCGTCCGACCGCTGACGATCATTGGTCCGCGTACACGATAGCGCATCGTGATATGGCGCAACGATATGGCAGGAATTCACGCGCTGAAGCGGTGCCCGCGCCTTCTGCCCGCGATAACATCGCTTCGCTCTTTCCGCTTGCGCCCATCACGTCCGAGACTTCCACGCCGAGCGAATGTTCGGTGCGGCGAGTCACAAGCGGCAACGCGCGATGAACTCGCCGCTCCACGCCGGCGAAACTGAAACCGCCTTCAACTCCCCGCGAGGGCATGCGCCTCCGGCGCGAAAATTTCTTTCCACGACGCCGGCTTCACCTTGATGGTGCCGACGCTGTGCATGAAGTCGAAATACTTCATCACGTTGAGCGGCGTCAGGTCGTAGCGCAGCGCCGGGTCGTTCAGCTGCGCGACGATGTCTTCGGGTTTGCTTTTCTCTTTCGAGAGCTGCAGGTAAATGTCGGCGGCGGCGCGCTTGTTGGTGTTGATGAACTCGATCGCCTCCCGCAGCCCGGCAAATACCGCGCCGAAAAGCTTGGGATTCTCGGTCCGGAACTTCAAAGTGGTAAAAAGCAGGGTGCCGCTGGTCGGCCCGCCCATCACTTCGTTGATCGACGTGACGGCGTGCATGCCGGGTTGCTGCAGCTCTATCGTCTGGTAGGGCGGTGAGCCGAAGTGACAGCAGATCTCCGGCTGGGCACCGCTCAAAAGCGCGGTCATCGCGTCCGGGTGCGGCATGCCGACGCCGAGCGCATCGAAGCGCGTGTAGTTCTCAATACCGTATTCCTTCGCGGCGGCAATCTGCAGGATGATCGCCGGCAGCGACACCTTGGGCGAGGTCATCGCAATGCGCGTCTTGTCGCTGAGATCGCGGATCGATTTGATGCGCGGATCGCGCGAAACCATCGTCATGTTGATGTAGGAAACGTTCGCCACGGCGAGCGGCTCGGACGGCGTGCCGCGGCTGCGCGCCCACAGTGCCGCGAACGACGGCGGGCCGACCGCGACGAAGTGCGCCGCACCCGAAAGAATCGCGTCGTTGATCGCGGCCGGCGTGCCGGCGATGAAATGTTTAACGCTGACATCGCCGATGCCCGCCGCCTTCGCGTGCTTCTCGACGAGCTTCTGCTGCTCCATGACCATGAGCGGCAGGAACGTGATGCCGAATTGGCGCGCGATGCGCACTTCGCCGGTTTCCGCGTGGGCGAAGGCGGCGAATAAGAGCAATAGCAAAACTAGTTTGGATTTCATGTCGGCCTCCTCGCGGAATATTATGCGCTTGGGGCGAGGCGATAGGAGTGACAGGTGAGCGGTGGGCAGTGAGTGGTGCGTGGGGAGGGCCGGTGCATTCCGAACGCTCCTGAAGCGTTTGTAGGTTTCGTCATTGTGGCGTACGCCGCAATCCAGGGCATTCCAACCGACTGGATTCCGGCTCAGAGGCCGGAATGACGAAGGTGGTGGGTGGCGTGGTGAGTGGATAACGAGCGCGACGGGTGACGAGTGGGAGCGCGAGGACGATTAGAGCTTCTGCCCTTTGGCAGGCTGGCCCGCGAGCAAAAAGGTCTTGGGGTATTTTCCCTCTCCGCAGATCTTGAACGAACCAAAGTCCTTGTACCAAAGCCCGTCTGGCGCTTCAGGTTCTGACTCTCGCCACGCTTTGAGCTGGTAGAGGTCTTCCGCGGTGATCTTGCGCTCGCGCAGCCGGTCAAACAGGTGATCGCGGAGCGCGGGAGGAAGCCCGGTCCACTGGATGCGGGGCATTACTCGCCGAAGGTCAGACGGGCGAGTTCGGCTTTGAGGCGTTTTTGCTCTGCGGCATCACTGGAATGCGCCAAGCGGTCTGCTAACTCGAAGAAGCGTTTTTTCTCCTGTTCGCGCGCCTCAATGCCGGACTCGATGAGATCGACAATAACGCGGTTGGCGCTCGTGCTGGTGGTCTTCGCCAGCGATTTCACCCGGCGGGCAACGCGCGCCGGGAGGGTTACGCTTTGACGAACGGTTTTCTCGGTGACTGACATTTTTGTAGGTTACACCATATTGCACCAGAATGCACCAAAATGGCATATTGCCCATACCCTCCTCCGGCCCTCCCCTTAACTCCCGAGGGGATTTGCTTCGCGCCAAAGGGCGGATGAGAATGCGCTGCGCCAGTGGTGGAATTTAACTCCCCGGGAGGTTATGCACCTCCGGAAAGAACATGTCCTTCCAGGACGCGGGCTTACCTTGATGTGACCGACTTCGGCCATGAAGTCGACGATCTTCATCATGTTCTGCGGGGTCATGGTGAACTCGATGTCCGGATCGCTGATGAGCTCGAGAACTTCGTCGGCGTGACATCTTTTCCTTGGTGATGCGCACGTAGATCTCTGCGGCCCCGCGCTTGTCCGCATTGATGTCCTGCATCGCCTCGCTGAACGCGGCGAGGAAAGCCTTGTAGGTCTTCGGGTTCTCGTCGTGGAAGTTGCCTCGTCGTCCACACGAGGTTGTACGTCGTCTTGCCGCCGAGCACGTCGTACGACTTCAGGATGCGGCGAATGCCGGGCTTCTTGAGCGCGGTGTACTGGAACGGCGGCTCGGAGAACTGGTTGTTGATCTCGGTCGCGCCGGACATCAGCGCCTTCGTGCGCGTCCGGTGTCGGCAACGCGACCTGCAGGCTGTCGTACTTGAACGCCGTGCCCTTGCCGAACTCCTTCTCCGTGGCCATCTGCAGAACGATCGCCGGGCCGGAGACCTTGGTCGCCGGCATCGCGATCTTGTCCTTCTCGGTGAAGTCGCCGATCGACTTGATGCGCGGCTCGCGCGTGAGCAGCAGGATCGGCGCGCAGTTCTTGGCGGTCATCGCCTTCACTTCGTTGTTCGTGCCGCGCGTGCGCGCCCAGAAGACCGCGAACGGCGGCGACGCCGCCCGACGCGACCTCGATCGACTTCGACAGCAGCGAGTCGTTCATCGTCGTACCGCCCGACAGCTGCATGTAGGTCGCAGTCGCATCGAGGCCGGCCGCCTTCGCGTGCTTCTCGAACAGCTTCTTCTCCTGCATGACGAGCATCGGCAGGAACGAGATGCCGAACTGCCGCGCCACCTTGACCTCGCTTATCTCGGCGGCCGCCGCGTGCGCGGCGAAGAACATAAAAGCCGCCGCAAAAATAGAACCAGTAAGTAAGTGAGCAGCCGATTTAAGGCCATTCGTGCTGAGGTATCGAAGCATGAAGGGCCGCGGTTGCTCAACGCCGCGGCGCCCGCTCGCCCTTCTATACATCAGGGCGAACGGATTTTTGAGGCCAGTTCCCGCAAACGAAATGCGCTTCATGTGCTCCTCCTGGATGTCGTCGCCCGGCGCTGGAGGGCCGATGGGACGGGAGATATTATGGGGGAGATTGTGGTCCCGGTGGCAGACCGGGGGCTATTCACTTTCTTTGCCCGTCATTCTGGCGAAAGCCAGAATCCAGGGAAGCCGTGGACTCCTGCTTTTATTCTTTTCATTCTCCGGGTGGCAGACCCGGGGCTGGTCACTTTTCTTGCGCGGCCAAGCAAAGTAACCAAAGTGGAAGGAGCGGCCCGGACTCGGACTCTCGAAGAGTGGAGCGGGTAGGGACGCCACGCGGCGCATGCAAATGGATTATTTACAGCCCCGTCGCTCGCATTCACCCCCATTTTCGTTAGTACGTAATGCGCCGCCGCCCCTGGTTCACCGCGCCTGCGCGTTCCCTGTGTTACTCGACGAGTTCGGGGGCTGTGGAACTCGCTCTCGGAGTAAGAGAAAACACATGAAGCGGGCGAGCTCAGACAGGTCCTCGACCGCGCTCCGGACTCGGACTCTCGCAGAGTGGAGCGGGAAGGAGCGCCGGTGGCTGCGTTCTGACAGGGCCTACGGAGCTTCAAATGCTGCTCCCGCACCGACGCTTCGCGGCACCGGGTCGCAGCCAGCACCGAACTCGCCTGTGTTACTCGGCGGCTCTCAAGGGGTCCTAAAAGCGAGCAACGTAGAGGTGCGAGCAACGGCGTACGCGGGATGTTGAATTTCAATCTTGATTTGGCTTCCGCTCCACAACTGTACCGGGTATCTGTCAGGCGGGATACGACTGACGAGTGACGGGTGCTGAATCGGGCGCTTCAGGCCTTCACCCAGTTTTGTGCCGAAAGACCGGGCACACGGCGGAACTCGCGCTCGTTATTGGTCACCAGGACAGCCTTAACGTGGCGGGCATGTGCGGCGATGAGAAGATCGTAAGGGCCAATTGGTTTGCCTCCTGACAGCAATGTAGCTTTGATCTCTCCGAAGTCGCCGGCCGCACCAGCGGGGAAATCATCGACCTGCAGAAATTCGAGCAAGCCGTCCAGGGCCGCCTCGTTTTGCGCGCGGAATTCGCCCCGCGCGATGCCAATCTCCAGCTCGGCCAGCGTGATAGCCGACAACCGGTCTTCGCCGGGCGTACGACCGGACATGCGTCGCGCAATTTTTTCGAAGCCCGGTTTGCGATTCGTGAATAACAGAATGTTGGTGTCCAACATCCAGATCATCGCCACGCCCGCTTTTGGTCTTTCGGCTGGCGCCGCTCGATCTTGCCCTGGAACTGGCCGACCGCAGCCATGACGCGCGCGTATGTGAGCTTCCGAGGGAGCAGCAACACCCCTTCCCCGGAACGCTTGATCAGCACTTCGTCTTCATCAAACCGGAACTCCTTGTGGCAGTGGCGTACCGCCTGGCTGTTTCCATGCTTGAATACCTTAGCCGTTTTCATATGGTGCCTCGTAAAATAGATACAACGAGTATATACATTCCAGTGGGCGTGTGCAATGAGACCCCCCGGCGTGGGCGGAACGCGTAAGGCCGCTAGCACTTTTGACCTACAGAAAAACAGCATTCAGAATGCTATTCTATTCTCTCAACTTTCCAGGGAGGGCATATGCCAAACCAGAGAGCGTTGATCGCCGTTTCGCTGCTGCTTGCCATTGCGGGTTGCGATCGGCTGCCGTTAAGGACGCCCGAGACGGTGCCGATTGCGGAAGTCATCAACAAGGTGAAGGATGAGGTCCTCGTCTTTTATCAATCGCCGATAAAGGTGGCGCGACCCGCGCCCGACGACGCAGTGTGCAAGAAGGACGGAAACAATACCGTCGTGCTTACGCCTAAGAACGTCAAGCTCACGCTGAAGACCGTCGCGACCAAGGCAAATACGCAACCGGCCAAGGCGCCGCTCGGCGTATGTGCGCAAGACCATTCCACGTGGCCGACAGAGACTAGGTCGTGCTGAGAGTGCCCCTCGACCTCTGCTCCATACCGCCGTGCACCACGGAGGGTTGGTGCAATGCCTCTCAATGCGGGCTTGTACTCAACCATCCGAAGCGTCATGGCAGATAACGACTTTGCCTTCACCCGCGCGATCACCTCTGCAACGCACGCGTGATCGGCAGCCGCGTAACGAGTTCGTTTGACGCGCGGTGATCATGACCGTAAATCCGTGCGTGGTATGAAAAGATAAATACCCAGATACGCGAGCCGCCAGTTCACTCGCAACTCCACGAAAGCTGTCGCTGCGCAAGCGAGGAGATATTACTTGCGGTCGGGCAGAGCGGCGACGAAGCCGACGGGCGATTTGAGTTTGCGTTCCGTCAGCACCTGTTGCGCGAAATCGGGCATCACGGCTTCCGCGCGCAACTTATCGCTGCTGATGCCCTTGATCGAATAGAGGAACGCGACGGCCTTGTTGATGAGCTCGCGGCTGTCGGCATCGATCGTGAACGGGAACAGCAGGCGCTTCTTGCTGCCGCCCTGGTCGTCGGGATACATGCCGTAGAGCGCCGCCCACAAATGCTCATCGTTCATGCCCGTCGTGGTACCCTCGACCATGCGGATCACGTCCGCGGCGTTTTTCGGATCGGCCATGTAAAGCTGGGCATCGAGCTCGGCGTTGAGCCAGGCCTTGACGACGTCGGGACGCTGCTTGATGAGCTCGGCGCGCATGACGAGGAACGAGCCGTCCATTTCATTGAAGTTGGCGCCGGAGAGAATGCGCCGCGCGAGGCCGTCTTTCGCGAGCCGCGAGGCGACCGGCTCCCAGATCACGGTGGCGTCGAGCTTGCCCGCGCGAAAGCCGCTGGTGACGACTTCGATATTCTGGTTGAGATAGGCAGCCGGCTGCACGTTGCCCTTGCGGAAGATCACGTCGGCGAAGCGGTCGGCGCAGCTGCCTTTCGGAATCGCGACCTCTTGCCGCCGAGCCACTTGGCCGCCTCGTTGGCATCCTTGAACTGCGGCGCATCGGCGCGCGCGAGGAACACGTTGCATTGATCGTAGCCGAGGCCCAGCGCGGACACGATGCGGATATCGGCGGTCTCCGTCTCGGTGGTGGCGACGATCGCGGGGATGTCGCCGAGGTAGCCGATGTATTGCTTGCCGGCGAGCACGTTGTTGACGATGACCGCGCCCGCAAGCCCCGTTTGATATTCGACCGTCGAGCCGGGCGGCAGATATTTTTTCCACAGCTCTTTGCCATGGAGCACGTGCACCGACCACGTCGCCGCGTAATGCGACGGATGGCCGACGACGAGCTTGATCGGCTCGCCGGGCTCGCCGAATTCGAGGTCGGCCGCGAGCGCGCCGCCGGCGATCAACGAAGTAACCAGCGCTGCGATGACTGCACGCGAAATGCGGAAGGCCAGAGTGATCGTTAGCATGAGTTTGCTCCTTTGCAGTGAGTGCAATCGCGCGGGCGTCGGAACGAAACAGGAGGCAAAATCAGTTTACCGCAACCGACAAAAAACCAGGAGGTCATCCGGAGCCCGCGACACTCACCGCGAGCGTGTCGAGGACCGAGCGTTTCGCCGCCTGAATCGCTTCCGCCGGCAGATCTTTGAATGACAGCCCGGTCGAAAAAGTGGCAAGCGCTTCAGCCACGCGCGTGGTGCTGTTGGCGACGACCGCGGACGGCGTCAATTCGGATTGGGCTTTGAGTTTGGTTTGGGATTTCATTTAACTGATCCTTAATTCTCGCTTCTTCATTCCCTGATTATTGCTTTTCCTCGTCATTCCGTCGCATGCCGATATCCAGGGAATCGTTAAACAACTCTGGATTCTGGCTTGCGCCAGAATGACGGGCCGGGCGATGCCACTTATTTGTTCCGCATCTCGTTACTTCGTCATTCCGGCGCACGCCGGAATCCAGGAGATTTTAATTCAACCTGCCTACTCACCTCCTCGTCATTCCGGCGCATGCCGGAATCCAGGGGGTTGAATTGACCCCATCCTACCTTCCCCGGGGAAGGGGATACTGGCTTGCGCCAGAATGACGGGCCGGGCAGGCTCCTAATCCACCCGCATCTTCGCCGCGCGCGCGATCTTGCCCAGGCGCTCGATCTCCGAAACGATCAACGCGCCGAATTCCTCCGGCGTGCTCGGCATTACCTCCGCGCCTTCGGCCATTAGTTTCTCCTTGACGTCCGGCTGCGCGAGCACGGCGACGATCTCGCGGTTCAGTTTCGTGATGATGTCCGGCGGAGTACCCGCCGTCGTGAGCACGCCCGCCCACAGCGCGACATCAAAATTCGGCACGCCGGATTCGATCAGCGTCGGCAGCTCGGGCATGATCGAAATGCGTTTCTTCGTGCCGACCGCGATCGCGCGCAACCGGCCGGCGCGCACGTATTGCACCGAAGACAGCGTGTTGACGAACATGAACGGCACCTGGCCGGCGACGACGTCGGTCAGCGCCGCGGCGCTGCCTTTGTACGGCACGTGCACGATGTCGATGTTGGTGAGCTGCTTCAAGAGCTCGCCCGCCACGTGCGGCGGCGTGCCGTTGCCGGTCGACGCGTAAGTGAGTTTGCCCGGATTCGCGCGAGCGAGCGCGATCAGGTCTTTCACGCTTTTGACCGGCGTCGAAGGGTGCACGACGAGGATGAACGGCAGCAGCGCGAGCTGGCCGACCGCCGCGAAATCCTTCACCGGATCGAACGGCAGCTTGGCGAACAGCGCGGAATTGATCGCGTGATTGTTCGACGCGATGATGATCGTGTAGCCGTCGGGCGGCGCCTTCGCGACGATCTCGGTGCCGATGATCGTGCTCGCCCCCGGCCGGTTGTCGATCACCACCTGCTGCTTGAGGCTGTCGCTCAACTTGATCGCGACCAGGCGCGCGATGATGTCGGTGCCCGAGCCCGCCGGAAACGGCACGATGAAGCGGACCGGCTTGACCGGATAGGGCGTTTGCGCGAAGGCGCAGCCGGCACAGATCGTAAACAGCAAAGCGAACACGGCGCGACAACGCATTTCAGGCCTCAGCATGGGCATTGGAGCATGGTCGGGTTTTGAAAGGTCGCCACACGATACCTGAATTCAATCGGCCTTGATGTTCGCCTCGCGCACGAGCTTGCCCCAGCGCGCGACTTCGGCGGCCATGAAAGCCTGCGCGTCGGCAGGTGAGCTCGCAACCACGTCGAAGCCCTGCTCGCGCACGCGCTCGGCGGTGTCCGGCTGCTTCAGCACGTTGACGACTTCGGCGTTGATGCGCGCGACGATGTGGCCGGGCGTGGCGGACGGCACCATGAGTCCCGTCCAGCTCGTGATGGCGAGCGCCGGTATGCCCAGTTCGGCGGTGGTCGGAACGTCCGGAATCGGCGGCAGGCGCGAAGCGCCCGCGACGGCCAGCGGACGCAGCCGGCCCGACTTGATGTGCGGCAGGCATTCCGGCAAACCGGTCGTGATGAAATCGAGATGGCCGCCGAGCAGCGCGATCGTCGACGGGCCGCCGCCCTTGAACGGAATGTGCTGCGCGTTCGCGCCGGAGAGCTGGCGGTAGAGCTCGAACGCGAGGTGCTGCGGCGTGCCGTTGCCGCTCGACCCGCCGTTGAGCGAACGCGTGCGGCTCAGCGCGGTCAGCTCCGCGAGCGATTTCACCGGCAGGCTTTGCGGCACGACCATCACGAGCGGCAACGAGCCCAGCACGGTGACCGCGGTGAGGTCCTTCGCAAAATTGTACGGCGGGTTCGGAATGAGCGTCGCGTTCACCGTGTGCGTGATCGTCATGCCGAGCCAGGTGTAGCCGTCGGGCGTCGATTTCGCGACGAGGTCGGCGCCCAGCAGCGCGTTGGCGCCGGGCCGGTTGTCGATCACGACCGACTGCTTCCATGCGTCGGAGGTTTTCTGCGCGATCGTGCGCGCCATCAGGTCGGTGATGCCCCCGGGCGGAAACGGAATCACGTAGCGGATGGTTTTGTTCGGATACGCGTCGGCGGGCGCGGCGGCGATTGCAGGCAGGCCGATAAGCGAGGCGAAAAATGCCAGAGTAATCGTAGGCCGCTGCGCGCTGCATGGTCTCCTCCGTGCTTAAAAGTGTGGCCGCCCTGCGCAAGGCGGTGCGGCACAACTACTCTAGCATGGGGAATGTGGCGGTTTCGTCAGCGATTGCCAATATGCATATAATTATGCATAATCCAAATGTGAAGATTGTGTGGGACAAATCCAAGCGCCGCACGAATTTAAGAAAGCATGGATTCGATTTTGCAGACGCGGCGCAGGTATTTTCAGGTATCACCTGTACCTTCGAAGACAAGCGATTTGATTACAGCGAACAGCGCTTTACGACCCTGGGCATGTTGAAAGACATCACCGTGGTGATGGCCCACACCGAGACTGCACGAGAACTCCGCATTATTTCGATGCGCAAGGCGACCATGCCCGAGACATTGCACGATCGAACGTATTCGTCGATTTCCTGACGCTGGCATCCCTTAGCAAAACATCCGGCGCTGTCGATTACGTCATCCGTACGCCGTTATGATCACGCGGACCAGCATTCGTATGCGATCGCATTCGCACGACGACCATCATACTGGCGCGATCGACTCGACCTCGCGACGACTTGATCGCATCCGGCACATGAAGCCCTCAAACCCGTACTTCCAGAACCTCTAAACGCGCACCCGCCTCGAAGACGGATTGGTCGCGCATCAAGGCGATGCGCGATGCGGACATCGATTTATCGGATATACCCGAGGTCACCTCGGAGATGGTTGCGCATGGCGTCATGCGCGTTGCGGGTAAAGAAGTGCCGCGCGGAAAGCAGCGCCTCACGATGTACCTGGATACGGCCATCGTCGAATACTTCAAGGCACGCGCCGGTGCGCGCGGTTATCAGACGCTCATCAACACGGCACTAAAGCAAGCTATCGAGCACGAGACGCTGGAAAGCACGTTGCGCCGGGTGATGCGCGAGGAACGCGCTCCTTATAACGTGGTGACTTCGCGGAAAACCAAATGATCGCGCATGAAAAAAAGCAGGGCGCCCAAAGGCTTTAATCGAATTCCCGTCCCTTCGAAGATCAGGCTGTCCCTCTTGCGAGGAACGGCTTCAAGAGATCGAGCGGCAGCGGGAACACGATGGTCGTGTTCTTGTCGGCGCCGATGACGGTCAGCGTTTCGAGGTAGCGCAGCTGGATGGCCTGCGGTTCCTGCGCAAGTATTTTCGCCGCCTGGAACAACTTTTCGGAAGCCTGCAGTTCGCCTTCAGCGTGGATCACCTTGGCGCGCCGCTCGCGTTCCGCTTCGGCCTGGCGCGCGATGGCGCGGATCATCGATTCGGTGAGATCGACCTGCTTGATCTCCACATTCGCGACCTTGATCCCCCACGAGTCGGTCTGCGCGTCGAGCGCCTGCTGGATGTCGAGATTAAGTTTCTCGCGTTCGGCGAGCATCTCGTCGAGCAGGTGCTTGCCCAGAACCGAGCGCAGCATGGTCTGCGCGAGTTGGCTGGTGGCGTTCAGATAATCGACGACCTGGATGATCGCTTTTTGCGGATCGATGACACGCAGGTAGACCACCGCGCTGACTTTCACCGACACGTTGTCGCGCGAGATCACGTCCTGCGTCGGCACTTCGAGCACCACCGTACGCAAATCGACGCGCACCGCCTGCTGGATGATCGGAATGATGATGACGAGTCCCGGCCCTTTGACCTGCCAGAAACGCCCGAGAGTGAAGACGACGCCGCGCTCATATTCGCGAAAAATGCGGATGGCGTTGGCCAGAAAAACCACTGCGAGCACAACCAGAACAGCGCCGCCGCCGAGCCAGCTCAAATCAAAGTACGACATTTTTATCTCCTTGTGAGAGGGGCTCGACCATGAGCACCAGTCCGTCGATGCCGATCACGCGCACCTGTTGCCCGGGGTCGAGCGGGACATTCGCGCGGACCTTCCACCGCTCGCCGTGCACGCGCGCATACCGGGCGCCGCCGGGAGTATCGAGAACCTCGCCGGTCGCATTGATCATTTGCTCGCGGCCGCTCACTGGCGGCCGCCGACGCGATTGCAGCGCGAGACGCAGCACGATGAACAGAAACGCCGCGCTCGCCGCCGTGACCGCGCCGATCAGCGGCCACGGAATGCGGTAGCCGGGAATATCGGTGTCGATCAGCATAACCGAGCCGACCACGAAGGCCGTAAGGCCGCCCATGCCGAGGATGCCGAAGCCCGGCACGAAATGCTCCGCGACCATCAGGCCCACGCCGAGCGCAATCAGCACGAGGCCGGCGTAATTGACCGGCAGCAACTGCAAGGCGAAGAGCCCAAGCACCAGGCAAATCCCGCCGATCACGCCCGGCGCCACAAGGCCCGGGCTGTAGAACTCGAACAGCAGGCCGTAGAAACCGATCATGAGCAGCAGGTAGGCGATGCTCGGATCGGTGATGACGGCCAGGAAGCGCGCGCGCCAGTCGGGCGAATACTCGATAATCTCGGCGCCCGCCGTAGCGAGCCGCCGCTCCGTTCCAAGCACCTGAAGCCTTGCGGCCGTCGAGCTCTTTCAAGAGTTGCGGCACGTCCGCGGCGATCAGGTCGATGACCTTAATTTTGAGCGCGTCCTGCGCGGAAAGGCTCACCGCGTCGCGCACGGCTTGCTCGGCCCAGTCGGCATTGCGCCCGCGCAGTTGCGCGAGCCCGCGAATGTAGGCGGCGGCATCGTTGGTCTGCTTGCGCGTCATCGTCGACATGAGCGATTGAGGCTCAGCATCCTTGTCGGCCGCTTTACCTTTGCCCTTGCCCTCGCCGCGCGCCGGCGATGCGGGCTCGCCCGGGCCGCCGATCGCAACCGGCGTCGCCGCACCCAGGTTGGTGGCCGGCGCCATCGCCGCGATATGGCTCGCGTACATGATGTAGGTGCCGGCGCTCGCGGCGCGCGCGCCGGTGGGCGCCACGTAGCTTGCGACCGGAACCGGCGAAGCGAGTATGTGCTTGATGAGCCCGCGCATCGAGGTGTCGAGGCCGCCGGGCGTATCCATTTTGAGCACGACGAGCTGGGCGTTCGACTCAGCGGCTTTGTCGAGACCGCGCTGCAGATAGTCGGTGCTGGCGGGCCCGACCGCGCCGTTCAGAGTGAGGACCACAACGGGGGCTGCCGGCTGCGCGACAGCCAGCGACGTCCAGCAAATCAGCCATAACGCAAGCGCCCGCATGATCCGCCACCCGTTTACTGCACCGGAAGCGGTACAGTGCCACAAATCGGGGTGGCGTGCGGTGTTCTTGGAAGTGCGCGGAAGAACGGGGCGTCCGGCGGACGTGAGGCGTGTGAAAAGGCAAGCGTTTCGCTTTCGAAACCGCTAGTTCAGAGTTCCAGTTTCTCCGTATGGACGCGGATCCACTCTGCAAACGCGGCTTCATCGGTCTTGCCCGCAGCTACCGAGAGCATGGTAAGGACCGCATCGGTATCGGGTGCAATAAGCTGCCAACCGTTCAGCATCAAAAACAATTCGACGGCTACGAACGCGGTTCGTTTATTGCCGTCGAGGAACGGATGGTTCTTGGCAATGCCGACGCCGTAGCATGCCGCCAGGTCGGCATGATCCGGTTTACCGTATGCAGCGAGATTCAGCGGCCTCGCAAGTGCGGATTCCAGCAACGCGGGATCGCGCAGACCCGACGACCCGCCATGCTCGGCAATTTGCTCGTCGTGAATTGCCGGAATGACCGACGAATCAATCCAGATCCATTTTTTCACTTCGCGAGTTGGCGCAGTACTGCGCGGCGACGTTTCATGATCTTGCGCGCTGCTTTCATTTGCGCTTCAAACGCGGGATTATGCGGAGTGATGCGATAACCTTCCGCCGCTTCGGTAATAAAGATTTCGTCGCCTTTTTCCAGCTTTAGGCGCGCGAGGACTTCCTTCGGAAGAATGAGTCCGAGGGAATTGCCGATCTGCGTGAGTTTCAGAGTGAACATGGCACGACTCCGTCAATTCTTGCGTTATAACGAACGTTATAATATCGGAATTTCGGGCTTGGGGCAACCAATCTGACTTCGCACTGCGGCGCCGGCGGGCGGGTCTTCAGGCCAGTCCCGTGGCCTTTTTCAACTGCTACGCTTTGCCTTCCGCCAGCGCCTGCACGATTTGCTTGCCGGTGCGGCCGCGCTCCTTCGACTCTTCGGGCGTCTCCGCGGCGAGCGGCGTCTTGGCGAGCATCTCGAACATGTCGGCCGCGCCCTCCAACATGCGCCGCGTCATGCCGGCGTCTTCGAACGTGGTCGCGACTTCGAGCATTTCGGGCACGTAGCGATAGGCTTTCGGCGCCATGCCGACGGTGCGGCCAAGGATCCACTTGTAGACCTCGGGCTGCGTGTCTTCGAATTCCGCCGCGAGCTCGTCGGCAACACCGAGTTTGTGGCTCGCGAGCAGGAGTTCCACGCCGAGCGCCAGCGCACCTTTCGTGAATGCGCCGTAGCACATCTTCAGCGCGGACGCGTTGCCGATCTTTTCGCCGACCACGCGGATCTTGAGTATCTCGTCGTTGATCTGCGTGAGCACCGACGCTTCCGGCCCCGACACGTACAGCCGCAATTCCGATTTGCCTTGCTTCGTCGTCACGCGCAGGATGCTGCCGTCGACGCAGGCGCCACCCGCCGCGCGGATGATGCCGTCGATTTCGAGCGCGGTGCGCGGCGCGACGGCATTGCCGTTGACGAAGATTATTTTCTTGCCGGTCGCCTTGATGGCGGCTGCGACTTCGCGCGCTTTGGTCACCGCATGCGCGGGATCCAGCACCGAGATGATGACGTCGACCGTCGCAACCAGCTTCTCGACCGAGCCGCAATCCGTGACGCCGGCCTTGGCAGAGAGCGCAACCGTGCGTTTGCTGCGCCCTTCGAGCGAGGTAAAGATTTCATAGCCGCACGTTTTCAGGCGCACCGCGACCTGGCCGCCCATGTCGCCGATGCTGGTGATGCCGATTTTGCGAATTTTCGTTTCCATGTCTGTCTCCTACGTTTCTAAACGCGATATTTGTTGACGAAATCCCAGTTGATCGCATAACCGAAGCCGGGCTCGTCGTTCAATACGAGCTTGCTGCCTTGCATTTGCGCGCGCTGCGAGAAAAGGTTGTTCCACAGCGGATCGCGGTCTTCGTCGGCGAACACTTCGACGCAGTAGCCGTTCGGCACCGCGGCCGCGAGATGGCCCTGGATTTGCGGATCGTGATGCGTGGTCATCAGCACGCCGTGCGCATGCGAGTAGCTCGCGATGCGCAGCCATTCGGTGACGCCGCCGGCGCGCGTGCAGTCGAAATTCAGATACCGCACGAGGCCGAGATCGACCAAGTCGCGGCACGCCCACAAGTGGCTTTCGCTCTCGCCGCAGGTCAGCGGGATATTGGTGTGCTGCGTGAGCTTCGCCATGCCGCGGATCGCGTCGTACCAATGCAGCGGCTCTTCGTACCAGAACACGTTGTAGGGCTCGAACGCGTGGATCGCATCGACCGCCTGCATCAGCGAATACGAGCGGCTGGCGTCGATCAGCAGTTGAGTCTTATCGCCGATCGCTTCGCGCGCGCGGCGCACGCGGTCGACGTCCTGCGCGAGCGGCAGCCCGCCGGTCTTCATCTTGACGGCGGTAAAACCCTGCTCGATATAGGCGGCCATTTCATCGGCGATGATCTCGGCCGGCTTGTCCGCCCGGTAATAGCCGCCGCTCGCATAGGCGTGAATCTCCTTGGTGCCCGCACCGAGCAAACGCCACACCGGCAGATTGCACGCCTTGCCTTTCAGGTCCCACAACGCGATGTCGATGCCGGCCTGCGCCGCCATGATCGGCTGGCGCTGCGCGGTGCGAAAACCCATGCTCGCGGTGTCGCCGTCCTTGTAGATTTTGGCGCCGTCGTTGGTCAGCGCGAATATCTTCGCCCAGATCGCCTCGTGCGCGTGCGCGTCCATGCCGATCAGGATGTGGCTGAGCTTCTCCACCGCCTCGACCACCGGCTTGGCCGCGCGACCGTGGATCGTGCCGAGTCCGATCAGGCCGTCGTCGGTCGTCACTTCGACGATGATCTGCGTCGCGACGGTGAACGGCTCCGTCGCGACCGCGTACGTATATTTGAGCGGCACGGACAGCGCGTGGGCCTTGATCGATTTTATTTTCATGATACGGCGATCTCCGGCGATGAGTGTGCGGCGGGTGACTATTGCTTAAAGGTGGCCAATTAGTCGTCATGCCCGCGCAGGCGGGCATCCAGACGCATTTGATTTTCCTGGGTTCCCGCCTGCGCGGGAACGACGAACGTGGTTTTGTTGGACCATTCTCTAACGATAGCTGTTTCAGTTTCAAACGGCATTATTGCGCGACACGGATGTTGGCGGTCTTCACCACCTTGGTCCACTTGGCGATGTCGCGCTTCATCACCTCCTGCAGGCGCGCGGAGCTCGTGGCGCCGATTTCGAAACCCTCCGCGGCGATGCGCTCCTTCATGTCGGGATTGGTGAGCACGGCCGACACCTCCTTGCTCCAGCGCGCGAGCACTTCGCGGGGCAGTCCTTTGGGACCGAGCACGCCGTACCACAGGATGGTTTCGTAGCCGGGCAGCGTTTCGGCGATGGTCGGCATGTCCGGAATCGCGGCGACGCGCTTCGCGGTCGTCACGGCAACCGCGCGCAGCCGGCCGGTCTTCACGTGCGGCATCGTCACCGGAATCGCCGCGAAGCTGACCTGGATTTGCCCGCCGAGCAGATCCGTGAGCGCGGGGCCGGAGCCCTTGTACGGCACATGCGTCATTTGCGTGCCCGCCATCAGGTCGAACAGCTCGGTCGCGAGGTGCGTGAGGCCGCCGACGCCCGACGTGCCGTAGTTGAGGCTGCGCGGCTTGGCTTTCGCGAGCGCGATCAACTCGGCAGTATTTTTCGCGGGCACCCCCGGGTTCAACGCGATCAGATAGCCGGATTCGCCGATCATCGCGACCGGCGCCACATCCGCGATCGGATCGTACGGCAGCTTGTAGATCGCGGCGTTCGCGCAATAGCCGCCCGAGATGAACAGCATCGTGTAGCCGTCGGGCGCCGACGTGAGCGCCGTTTCGATGCCGATCTTGCCGCCGGCGCCGGCGCGGTTGTCGACGACCACCGACTGGCCGAAACCGTCGGTGAGTTTCTGCGCCATGATGCGGCCGATGGTGTCGATCCCGCCACCGGGCGCGAAGGGAATGATCAGGCGGATGGGTTTATCGGGGTAACGCTCTTTCTGCGCGCAAGCGCAGGCGTGCCGACAACGCGGAGACAAGACCTGCGATGACGATACGGAATTGATGGCTCACGAACTCTCCTCGGATTTTGATTTATGGATATGCCGTCATTCCGGCGTACGCCGGTATCCCCTTCCCTCGGGGAAGGTAGGATGGCCATACGACCGCTGGATACCGGCTTGCGCCGGTATGACGAAGTTATTTCAAGTTTTATGTTGCAAGTCTACTGCAAATTGAGCAGCGGCTCGCCGCGTGCCCAGCGCTCGAGATTGTCCAGAAAAATGCGCACGCTGCGCAATTCGTTGCCGGCCGATGCGCCCGCGCTGTGCGGCGTCATGATCACGTTCGGCATCTCCCACAACGGCGACGCAACCGGCAGCGGCTCGGTTGCGTACACGTCGAGATGCGCGCAACGGATCTGCCCGCTGCGCAGCGCGGCGATCAGCGCTTCCTCATCGCACAGCGCGCCGCGCGCGACGTTGATGAGGCCCGCGGACTTTTTCATCAGTGCGAGCGACTGCGCATTGACGAGCCCGCGCGTTTCGGGCACCAGCGGGCACGCGAGCACGAGCCAGTCGCAGCGCGGCAATAGTTTGGGCAAGTCCGCGAGCGTATGCATTTCGTCGACCGGGTCGTCGGCCGCGCGCGGTTTGCGCCGGATGCCGATCACATGCATGCCGAGCGTTTGCGCGAAACGCGCGACCGTCGCGCCTATCGTGCCCATGCCGACGATGACGATGGTTTGCCCCTGCAGATCGGGCGGCTGCGCCGACGCGCGCACCGGCTCCCAGCTTTTGCGCCGCTGCGCGTCGATGAAGTGCGGCAGCCCGCGGCTCATCATGAGCAATGTCGTAATCGCGGTCTGCGCGACGGGCACGCCATTGCTGCCGGTCGCGGTGGTCAGCTTGACGCCGCGCTTGGCGAGCGGCGCGACGAACGGATGCTGCTCGATCGCCGTGCTGTCGAAATGCGCGAGCTTGAGATTGCTCGCCGCGAGCAGCGTGTCGCCGTACGTCTTGTAGTGGTCGGAAAAACGGATGTCGCGCGTGAGCATCGTCACTTCGATGCGCGCGAGGTCGGCGGATGCGAGGCGTGCGCTGCGGATCGTCGGGCAGATGCACGATCTCGAGCGTGAGCCCGGCGCGCTGCGCGGACTCGTTCAGCAGCTTGCCGTACGTAGCGACAAACCCGCGGGACAGCAGTATTCCGGTCATCTATGGTTCTCTGTCCGACCGGTCAGCCGCGCGGCGACGCGCCGCGCATCATTCGTCGCCCGTGAAGACTTTGAGATAGGACGAGCGCCCGCCGTCGGCCGCGATCGTTGTGCCCGTCAGCATGCGCGATTCGTCGGACGCGAGAAACACCGCGATGGCGGCGATGTCGCCGGGATCGCCGGACGCGAACGGATAGAGTTTTTTGGTGATCTCCCTCGCGCGCGCGGCCGGCGAGAGTTTTTCGGCCATCATCCATTCCTTGTTTTCGTAGCGCTTGATCTGGCGCTCGGTGCGCACCGAGCCGGGCGCGATGCCGTTGGCGCGGATGCCGTGGTCCGCGTACTGCGCGGCAAGCGTCTTGGTGAACGCGATGATGCCGCCTTTGGTCGCCGCATACGCGGGCTTGATCGAGCCCATGAGCCCGAGGTGCGACGTCATGTTGATGATGGAGCCGCCGCCCGCCTTCATCATGTGCGGGATCGCGTGGCGGCAGGTCAGGAACGGATGCAGCAGGTTCAGCGCGACGGTGCGGTGCCACACGTCGAGATCCATTTCGTGCACGGGCACGTCTTCCTGCAGCGAGCCGCCCGCGCAATTCAGCAGCACGTCGAGCTTGCCGAACTTCGCGACCGTCGCGTCGACCGCGCGCTTCACGCTGTCGACGTTCGTTACGTCGGTCTCGATGAAGATTGCATCGCCGCCCGCGGCGCGCACGTCTTTCTCGGCGGCGGCGCCGGTTTCCTTGTTGAGCTCGATGATCGCGACTTTCGCGCCTTCGCGCACAAAGCTAAGCGCGGCCGCTTTCGCGATGCCGGCGCCCGCGCCTGTCAGAAATGCTACTTTGCCTTCGAGTCTGCCCACGGTAGTTCCTTTACAAAAATTTAGATCGTCATACCGGCGTACGCCGGTATCCAGATGTCTGCCCCCATCCTACCTTCCCCTCAGGGGAAGGGGATACCCGCTTGCGCGGGAATGACGAAACCTGTTATTCGACTTTCAACCCCGCCGCCTTCACCACCTTCGCCCACTTCACGACGTCGGCGGCGATCGTTTTCGTGAATACGTCCGGCGTGCCCGGCAGCGGGTCGGCGCCTTCGCGCGAGAGTATTTCGCGCGTCGCCGGGTCTTTCAGCATGCGATTGAGTTCCCCGTTGAGCTTCGCGACGACCGCGGGCGACAGTTTCGCCGGTCCGAGAATGCCGTACCAGCCGCTCACTTCGTAGCCCGGCACGGCCTCAATGAGCGGCGGCACGTCGGGAAGCGCAGACGAGCGGTCTTTGGAGGCTACGCCGAGCGCGACCATCTTGCCCGACTTGATGTGCTGGATCGACGCCGGCACCGACGGAAAGCCAAACTGCAGCTGGCCCGAAAGCAGGTCGACCATGGCGAGGCTCTGGCCCTTGTAGGGAACGTGCACGAGGTTCAGCTTCGTCATCATCTGAAACAGCTCGGTCGCGAGATGACTGGCCGAGCCGATGCCGGAAGAGCCGTAGGCGAACGCGCCCGGCTTTGCACGCGCGAGCGCGATGAAATCCTTCGCCGTGCGCACGTTGAGCGACGGGTTCACAACCAGCACGTTAGGCACTGCTGCGATGAAGCCAATCGCGGAAAAATCCTTTTGCGCGTCGTACGGCAGCTTGTAGAGCGCCGGGCTGATCGCATGTCCCGCGGCGACGATCACGATCGTATAGCCGTCGGGCTGGGCTTTCGCGGTCAAGTCGGCGGCGATCGTTTGATTCGCGCCGGGCCGGTTGTCGACGATGACCTGTTGATTGAAGGCCATCGAGTAGCGCTGGCCGACTGCGCGCGCGAGCGTGTCCGCCGCGCCGCCCGGCACGACGCCGACGAGAAAGCGGATCGGCCGGCTCGGATAGTCGGGTTGCGCGAGTGTGGTCCTACTTGCGCCCACACCGAAGAGCAAAAGCGCAACGCAAACAGCTGCGGCCGTACTCTGAGGGAATAACTTACGGAGCCCCATATTAGAACTTCATCCCCGTTTTCTTCACGAGCGCGAGCCACTTGTCGTACTCGATCTTCACTTCCTTCGCGAATTCCTGCGGCGTGTTGCCGACGGTGTCGGTGCCTTCGATTTCCATGCGGCGCGCGACTTCGGGCGTCTGCAGCGAGCGGCGCGCTTCCTCGCTCAGCTTCGCGACGATCGCCGGCGGCGTGCGCGCGGGCGCCAGCATGCCAAACCACGCCACGACGTCGTAGCCTGGAAGGCCGCTCTCGGCGACCGTCGGCACGTCGGGCAGCGCTTTCGCGCGGACTTTGCTCGTGACCGCGATGGCTTTGAGGCGCCCCGCGCGGATCAGCGGCAGCGCGGAGATCGGGCTGCCTATCATCCAGTCGGCCTGCCCCGTGGCGACCGCGGGATACGCATCGGCCACACCTTTATATGGAATGTGCGTCATCGGCACGCCCGCCATCACGGCGATCAGCTCCGCCCCCATATGCACGATGCTGCCGATGCCGGCCGACGCGAAACTCACTCCGCCCGACTTCGTTTTCGCGAGCGCGATCAATTCCTTGATATTCGAAACCGGCAGCGACGGCGTGAGGATCACGATGTAGGGATTCGACGTGAGCCGGCTGATCGGCTGCAGGTCGCGCACCGGATCGTAGCCTTGAGGACGGATTGCCGCATTGGTGACGACGCCGCTGCTCGTCACGAGCAGCGTGTAACCGTCGGGCGCGGCCTTGGTGACGAGCTCGACGCCTATGCTGCCGCCGGCGCCGACGCGATTGTCGACGACGAACGGCTGGCCCCAGATCTGCGTGTAGTGCTGGGCGGCGATGCGCGCGACTGCGTCGACGCCGCCGCCGGCCGTCACATTGACGACGATGCGGACGGGACGCTGGGGATACGGTTGCGCATGTGCATTTGAGAATACCAGCGCCGCGGCGATGGTTGCCGCGAGGCAAAAACCAGGAGTGGGGTTCATCGAATCGAGTATGGTTCAGTTCGGAAATCTTGGCAATTGCGCCCGGCCGGCGAATCGGTGGCGCCTCTGCCGGTGCTCGTGGCGCAACGCGAAAAATGCGGTAGGCTAGCACTTCCACTCGCGCGCGTTTTGCCGCGCAATGAAAAAACAGGGAGATCGGCCATGCGAAATCTATTGAACACGCTCGGCGCTGCGCTGGTTGCGCTGGGCATGCTTGCGGGCATCTGCAACGCGCAAACGGTGCATGAACTCAAAGCGTCGCCGGCCACCGTGCACCGCGGCTTTTTCGACGGCACGTTGAAGCCCGTGCTGCAGATCGAGTCGGGCGACATCGTGAAGTTGTGGACCGCGACGGGCAACCCGAAATATTACGAAGGCCTGGGCGTGCCCAAGGACAAGATTCCCGCCGAGCTTTACGCGGCCTATGAAGGCGTGAAAGACGACGCGCGCGGCGACCAGTCGCTGAACGGGCCGATCGCGGTCAAAGGTGCGGAGCCCGGCGACACGCTCGAAATCCGGCTGCGCTCGATCGAAGTGTGGCTGCCGCTCGCCGCGATGAGCTTCCGCCCGAACCGCAGCTCGCTGCCGGAAGATTTCCCGTACTCGCGCGACAAGGTGATCTGGATGGACCTCGACCGGAAAACCATACCGTTCGCGCCGGGGATAGAAATTCCGATGCGGCCTTTCTGGGGCGACATCGGCGTCGCACCCCCGACGGCGCTCGGCCGCATCAATGCAAGCATCCCCAACGTGCACGGCGGCAACATGGACAATCACGACTTCGTCGCGGGCACCACGCTCTACCTTCCGGTGCACGTGCCCGGCGGCAATGTGTCGATCGGCGACGGGCACGCGGCGCAAGGCGGCGGCGAAGTCGGCCTCTCGGCGGTCGAGTCGTCGTTGAAGGGCGAAATCCAGATCATCCTGCACAAGGGCAAGCGCATCCTGTGGCCGCGCGGGGAAACGCCGACGCATTACATGTCGATCGGCCTGCACGAAGACCTGAACCAGGCCGCGAAAATCGCGATCCGCGAAATGCTCAACTTCATCGTCGAGACCAAGGGCCTGTCGCGCGACGACGCGTTCATGCTGCTGAGCGCGCAGGGCGACCTGCATGTCACGCAGGTCGTCGACAGCACCAAGGGCGTGCACATGCTGCTGCCGAAATCGATATTCAAGCGTTAGGCCCATGGTTTCCGCGCTAACGATATCGGAGAGCCGCCGACACCATCGCGCACCGATGTACGGTATCTTGCTGTTACGAACGACGGAGAGCATGCATGGCACACACCGACACCAGCGAAGTCATCCGCGCTTCGGTCTGGCTCAAGCCGGCCGGCGAAGCGCTCGAGCGCATCAATAAAGTAATCCGCGCGCTCCACAAGGAACACGGCGGGCCGCAGGTGACGCCGCACGTCACGCTGCTGACGGGCGCCGAAACCACTCGCGCGAGCGCCGAACTCAAGCTGAAGCATCTCGCGTCGCGCGTGCAGCCGCTGCGCATCAAGCTCGGCAAAATCGAGTCGCGCGACGAGTATTTTCGCGCGCTGTATGCGGTCGTCGAAGCCAACGGCGACCTCGCTGCCGCGCAGCGCGCTGCCTACGACGCGTTCGAAATGAACCCGCCGCCGCCGTACGAGCCCCACTTGAGCCTGCTCTACGGCAAGGTCGATGAAGCCGCCAGGAAGAAACTCGCGGCCGCCGCGGGCGGCAAGCTCGACGTCGCGTTCGAAGTGCGCGCGCTTTACCTCGTCAATTCGACGCAAAGCGTGCCCGTCGCCGACTGGCGCACGCTCGCCGAGCATCCGCTGGCCGGCGCCTGATCACGCGCAAACGCATCATGCTGAAAGAACCGCCATACGATGACGATGCCGGCCGCGACGGCGACGACGGCGATGCCGCGCCGACCGTGACCGATATCCTGCGCGCGGCGCTCGAGCCGGTCGCCGCCAAAATCGACGTCGCTTTCATCTATGGCCCGGTCGCCAAAGTATTGGCCAAAGGCAGTGGCGATATCGAGATCATGATCATCGGCCGTGCGATCGATTACACGGACGTGATTCCGAATTTCATCGCGGCCTCGAAATACCTGAAGCGCGCGATCAATCCGAGCGTGTACTGCGCGGACGAATGGCGGCGCAAGATGGCGGCCGGCAATCGCGTGATGCTCGCTGTTATGAAACAGCCGAAAATTTTCGTGCTCGGCTCGCCGGACGGCATCCCGAAACGTTGCTGACCGCGCGCCGGGGCCGCGCTTCGCGCTATGATGCCCGCATGTTCCGGCGCTTGCTGATGCTTGTCACGGTCACGCTGCTCGCGGCCTGCGCGCAGCAGGGCACGACGCCACCCAGGTCCGGCGGCGGATTCGGCCCCTCGCAACTTGCGAAATCCGACATCGACCGCGTTGCCGAAGCGCATCAGCGCGAAATTTTCAACAATCTCAAGCTGCTCGCGGAAAAGCTCTATCGGCGCAACCCGCGCGAGCTCAAAAAAAGCGGCGCGGCGACCGTCGACATCGGCGTTGCGCGAATTTTCGAGGGCCGGCACGAGTGGAAATTCGCCGAGCTCCAGGGCAAACGCGGCGCTGATGCGATCATGCTCGCGTTTCGCGATGACTACACCGGCGACCGCGTGCTCGCGTTCGTCGCGGGGCTGGGCAGCATGATGCAGATCGCGTTCAACGACAAGACCGAGTTCTTCGTGCTCGACGATCTCGACCCGCAGCGGCTCTACAACGCAGCGCGCAACGTCGAAATCGCGGTGTGGAAACTATCGAATACCCGCGCGGCGCAAGGCGAATTTTTCCTGCTGTCGAACGAAACCGCGGGGCCGCTGCGCAACCTGTCGTTCGAGCGCGAATTCGGCAAGATCATCGGCAGCCTCGACACCCTGTCGAAAATCATCGCCGACAAGGAAAACCGCACCATCGTCAAAGTGATCCAAAGCCTGGCGACCGCGGTGTTCCTGCCGTTGAAAATTCCCTAGCGGGAACAGCGGCTGCGCGGCAGTCAGGCCGCTTTCTTCATCGCGTCGCGCAGCACTGCGTCCACCGTGCGGCCGAGCTTGTCGACGATTTCCGCGATGTGCTGAGCCTCGACGATGAACGGCGGCGCGATCATCACGTGGTCGCCGCTCCTGCCGTCGACGAGCCCGCCCGCCGGATAACAGATAAGCCCGTTTTCCATGCCGACCTCTTTGATCTTCGCGTTGATCTTGAGCGCGGGATCGAACGGCGCTTTGGTGCGGCGGTCGGCGACGAATTCGAGCGCCATGAAAAGGCCGCGGCCGCGGATGTCGCCGACGTTTGGATGATTGCCGAAGCGGTCGGTGAGGGCCGCGGCGAGCGCTTTGCCCTGGCGCACCACGTTCGCGAGCAGATCGTGCTTACGGATTTCGTTTTGCGTCGCGAGCGCCGCGGCGCAGGCGACCGGATGGCCGGTGAACGTGTGGCCGTGCATCACGACATTGCCGCCGCGCTCGATCGCGCGGTGAATTTTTTCGCCGACGAGCAGCGCGCCGATCGGCTGGTAGCCGGCGCCGAGCCCCTTCGCGACCGTCAGCATGTCGGGTGCGATGCCTTCCTGCTCGCACGCATAGCGCGTGCCGGTGCGGCCCATGCCGCACATCACTTCGTCGAGGATCAGCAGCACGCCGTAGCGGTCGCAGATTTCGCGGATGCGCTTGAAGTAGCCGGGTGCCGCGGCAACCGCGCCGAGCGTCGCGCCGACGACCGTCTCGGCAATGAACGCGGCGACCTTGTCGGTGCCGAGCTCGATGATTTTCGCTTCGAGCTCGTTTGCCATGCGCAGCCCGTACGCCTCCGCCGTTTCAGCGGCGGCTTTGTCGCGGTACGCGTAGCACGGCGCAATATGCTGGATCGAATCGATCAATACCGGCTCGAACTGGCGGCGGCGCCAGATGTTGCCGCTCGCGGACAGCGCGCCGAATGTGTTGCCGTGATAGCCCTGACGGCGCGCAATCACGAATTTTCTTTGCGCCTGGCCGCTCTCGACAAAATACTGGCGCGTGAGCTTCAGCGCTGCTTCCACGGACTCGGACCCGCCGCAGGTGAGCCAGACTTTGGAAAGTTCGCCGGGCGCGCCCGCCACGAGGTCGTCGGCAAGCTTTTCGGCTGCTTCGGTCGTGAAGAAGCGCGAGTGCGCGAAGGCGAGCCGGTCGGATTGCTCGCGAATCGCCGCGCGCACGGCTTCGTTGCTATGGCCCAGGCACGATACCGCGGCGCCGGCGGACGCATCGATATAGCGCTTGCCCGCGGCGTCGATCAGATAAGGGCCGTCGCCCGCGACGGCGACCGGCAGCGTGCGGTTGAGATTTTCCCGATACAGTATGTGCGACACGGCGTTCCTCCGTCGGCTTTACGGCCCCAGAGAGCGCAACATACCGCCATCGCGCTGTCTTCGTCCAGCCCGCCGGAAAGCCAGGTGGCGCGCGGCCGCGTTGCGAAGCCGCTAGAAGCCATCTCAAAAACCCGTAAAGGCCGTTCGTGCTGAGCAAGCATGAACGGCCGCGTTTCCGCGAAGCTGTAAATCCATTCGCCCTTCTATACATCAGGGCGAACGGATTTTTTAGATGGCTTCTAATTACAATCCCGCCTGCGTGACGAACTTCGAAACCAGGTACGGCTCGATCGCTTCCGAGCCGCCTTCGGAGCCGTAGCCCGAATCCTTGACGCCGCCGAAGGGCACCTCGGGGAGTGCCAGACCGAGATGGTTGATCGTCATCATGCCCGTTTCCACCTGCGCCGCAATGGCGTTCGCCGTCTTGGCTGACTTGGTCCACGCATAAGCGGCGAGCCCGTACGGCAGCCGGTTCGCCTCGACCACCGCGTCGTCGAAGGTTTTAAACGGGTTGATGATCGCCAGCGGGCCGAAGGGCTCGGTGTTCATCGACATGGCGTCCGTCGGCAACTCGGTGACGACCGTCGGCTCGAAGAAATTGCCTTTCTCGCCGATCGGATAACCGCCGGTCGCAACCTTGCCGCCGTGTTTCTTCGCGTCCTCGACGTTCGTCACCATCGCGCTTTGCCGGCGCGGATTAGCGAGGGTCGCCATGCGCGTTGCCGGGTCGAACCCGTCGCCGACCTTGACCGCCTTCGCGCCCTCCACAAATTTTTCGACGAACTGCTTGTACACGCCTTCCTGCACCAGGAAGCGGGTCGGCGACACGCACACCTGGCCGGCGTTGCGGAATTTCATGAACGTCATCGTCTTCGCCGCCAGCTCGATATCGGCGTCGTCGAAAATAATCACCGGCGCGTGCCCGCCGAGTTCCATCGTCACCCGCTTCATGTGGCTGCCCGCCAGCGCGGCGAGCTGCTTGCCGACCGGCGTGGAACCGGTAAACGTGATCTTGCGGATCGTCGGGTGCGGAATCAGGTAGCTCGAAATGTCCGCCGGGCTGCCGTAAACCAAATTGATGACGCCCGCGGGCACGCCGGCATCCGCGAACGCGCGCACCAGTTCGGCCGGCGAGGCGGGTGTTTCCTCCGGCGCCTTCAAGATAACCGAGCAGCCGGTGGCGAGCGCGGCCGACAATTTCCGCACCGCCTGGTTGATCGGAAAATTCCACGGCGTAAAAGCGGCCACCGGTCCCACCGGTTCTTTAACTACCAGTTGATAGACACCCTCTGCGCGCGCGGGAATCACGCGCCCATAAGCGCGCTTGCCTTCTTCCGCAAACCAGTCGATCACGTCGGCGCCCGCCAGCGCTTCCTGCTTCGCTTCCGCAATAGGCTTGCCCTGCTCGAAAGTCATGCAGCTGGCAACCGTCTCGACGCGCTCGCGCAAAATATCCGCCGCCTTGCGCATGATCTTGCAGCGCTCGAACGCCGAGACCTTGCGCCAGGCTTTGAAGCCCTTTTCGGCGGCTTCCAGCGCGCGGTCGAGATCGGCCTTTTCGGCGTACGCGACGGTGCCGATTTCCTTGTGATCGGCAGGATTGACGACCGGCAGCGTGCGGCCGGAAGCGGCGGCGCACCAGCGGCCATCGATGTAGAGCAGGGTGTTTGGATACATAGTGATTCCTGTGTGATTGTTATAACTGCCCGTTTCGATACGCTTCGTCGAATTTCGCTTCGAGAAAAGAATTCACGCCGCGGCAGCCGGCGACGACGGCGAGCGCCCACGCGAAGTAATCGCGCTTGCGCTGCTCGTTCCAGCCGGAAGGCGGGCTCACCGCCATCGCGCGCAGGTTGGATGTCTTGTCCGCGATCTTCAGCATTTTCGCACGGTCGGACTTGTGCGGCGCTTCCTCGACCTGCAGCCGCTTGCGCTCGGCCTTGAGCAGCGTCTTGTCGTCGGTCACGTCGCGCACGAGTTCCGCCACATCGGCGCCGAAAAGCTCGACCAGCTCTTCATAAGACACGCCCTGGTCTTCGATGCAGTCGTGCAGGAGTCCCGCGATGACCAGGTTGCCGTCGCTGCCGCCCGTCGCTTCGGCGAGCAGGAACGCGACCTCGGCAAGATGGTTGATGTACGGCTCCTGCGCCTCACCCTTGCGGCGCTGGCTCACGTGCTTCTTCGCGGCGTAATCGAGCGCGCGCGTGACTTGTACGACATCGATGCCCATACGCTTATCCGGCCCCGGTCACTCCGCGCGGATGCCCGCGTCGCGGATCACTTTGCCGAGCCGCGCGCTGTCGTTCCTGATCAGCGCGGCAAACGCGTCGCCCGTGCTGCCGACCGGCTCGAAGCCCGCGGCGATCAGGCGCTCGCGCGTGTCCGCGAGGTTGGTCACGCGCACGATTTCCGCCTGGATCTGCGCAACCACTTCGGCGGGCACGCCCTTCGGCAGCACGACCCCGGTCCACGAATCGGCTTCGTAGCCAGGCAGATTCTGCTCGGCGATCGTCGGCACGTCGGCCGTGGCGGCGGTGCGCTTGACGCCTGTCGTGCCGAGCATGCGCAGCCGTCCGCTGCGATGGTAGGGCAGCGATTGCGCGAGACCGGTGAACGCGATCGGCACCTGGCCCGCGACGAGATCGTTGAACGCGGGCGTGATGCCTTTGTAGACGACGTGCACGAGCTTCATGCCGGTCATCGCCTGCAGGAGCTCCATCGGAATGTGCTGCGCGCTGCCGATGCCGCCCGATGCATAGTTCAACTCGCCGGGACGCTGCTTCGCGAGCGCGACGAGCTCCTTGACCGACTTCACGGGAAACGACGGATGCACGACGAGGCAGTTGCCGATCGTCGCGGTGAGCGACACCGGCGTGAAATCGCGCAGCGAGTCGTATGAAATCTTCGGATAGAGGCTGGGGTTCACCGCGAGCGTCGCGATGTTGGCCATGCCGATCGTGTAGCCGTCGGGCGCCGAGCGCGCAATCGCTTCCATGCCGATGATCCCGTTCGCACCCGTGCGGTTGTCGACCACGATCTGCTGGCCCCAGCTCTCCGTCATGCGTTGCGCATAGAGCCGCGCGAGCAGATCGACCGCGCTGCCTGCCGCGAACGGCAGCACGAGGCGCACGGACTTCGCGGGAAATTTCTGCTGCGCGAGGGCGCCCGCGGACAATCCCAGTACGACTACCGCCATGACGACCGTCGCCGCATGAATTCGCATGCGCATCTCTCCCGTTATTCGAGTGTCGCGTCCATGCTAGCAGGAAATCCGCGCGCGCAGCGACAGCAACGGCGGCGCGGCGATATACTGGACGAAGCAGCAACATGCGAGCGTGGCGGCGGGCCGGCGTCCCGGCCGCGAGGAGAAGATGATGGAAGTAATACCATTGGGACCGGGTTTCTGCGCCGAAGTTCGCGGCGCGGGTCTCGCCGACGTGGCGGCACACGACGACGTCTATGCCGCGGTGCGCGCTGCATTCGAAGAACATTCGGTGCTGCTGTTTCGCCGCCAGCCGATCACCGATGAATTGCAGGTCGCCTATTCGCAGCGGTTCGGACCGCTCGAAATCGCCAAGGCCGCGTCGCTCGGCGAAGGCACGCCGTTTTCCATCCTGACCAACATCGACCGTGCGACGGGCCAGCTCGTGCCGCCCGATCACAAGGAAGCACTGCGGGCGCGCGCGAATCAGCTGTGGCACACCGACAGCTCATTCAAAGTGCCGCCGGCGCTTGCGTCGGTGCTGTCCGCGCGCCTAATTCCGCCGCACGGCGGCGAAACGGAATTCGCGTCGATGCGGCACGCGTGGGCCCGCTTGTCGGAAACCGAGCGCAGCGAGTTGTCGCAGTCTTATGCATGGCACGACTACGCGCATTCGCGCGGCAAGATCGCGCCGCAGCTCGCCTCCGAGCGCGAGCGGACGACGATGCCGCCCGTGTGCTGGCGCATGCGCTGGGTCAATCCGGTCAATGGCCGCGCCGCTTTGTATGTAGCGTCGCACACCTGCGGCATCGAGGGCATGCCGCAAGACGAAGCGCTCGCGCGGGTCGACCGGCTGATCGCCGCAGCAACCCGGCCCGAATTCACTTATCTGCATCGCTGGCAGGTGGGCGACGTCGTCATGTGGGACAACCGCGCGACCCTGCACCGCGGCCGGCCGTGGCCTGACAATCTGCATCCACGCCACATGGTGCGCACGACGATCTCGGCGACCGACGCCGACGGCGTCGCGGATTTGCGTCCCGCGCGCGCCGCGGCGTAACGGCCGCGCCGGCTCTGCCACCCCCGCGCGGTCCGCGACACAACTCTTGATTCCCGTCCCGTCGCTGCCGTGGATGCGTTTGCCGGCAACTGCGCTGATCGCGGCGAATCTCGTCGTGGCGGCGGTCACGTTGTATCGAGGTTGGGGCTTCTACGAAATCATCATCGTCTACTGGTGCGAGGCCTTGATCATCGGCGGGTACAACGTGGCCAAGATGATCATGGTCGGGCTGGCCGGCCATCCGTTCGGCAAATCGATAGATGCGGGAGACTTTCTGACCCGCCTGTTCCTGCTCGTGCTTGTGCTCGGCTTTTTCGTCGTGAAATTCGGCGGCTTCGCGCTCGCCACGGGCCTGCTCGTCGCCGCAGTACCCGCCTTTCTCGGGCAGGCGCACGATGCGGGAGCGCGCGATATATGGCATGGGCTGCGCGCCGTGGCGGGCGGCGTGGCAATTGGCATCGTGGTGCTGTTTATCAGTCACGGCATTTCGTTCGTCATGAACTACCTGGTGCGCCGCGAGTATGAAAATGCCAACCTGTTCGTGCTGCTTTTCTGGCCCTATGTGCGCATGTCCCTGGTGATGACCGCACTTGCCGCCGGTCTCGTTATCGCGGCGCTTATCCCCGCACTCGACACCTCGTCGGCGTTCGGGGTTGCGGTCGTGCTGGTCAAAACGGCGGCGGACCTGGTCATGCACCAGGTTGAGCATGCCATGCTCGCGCGCAAAACCACCGCGCCATAGCACGCGAACGCGTATGCCTCTGCGGCTCGTACTCGATACCAACATCTGGCTCGACTGGCTCGTGTTCGATGACGCCGGAATCGCGCCGTTGAAGGCGGCGGCCGCCGCTGCGCGCGCGGAAATATTTATCGATGACGCGTGCGCAGCCGAATTGGCAGCGGTGCTCGGGTATCCGCTGCGCAAAGAAATCCTGGACGCCACTGCCCAGGCCGCGTGCATGGCGGAGTGCACACGCGTTGCACGCCGCGCCGGCGCTTCCGCGGATCATCGCGACCCGCTGCCGGTGTGCCGCGACCCCGACGACCAGAAATTTCTCGAGCTCGCACGCGCGTGCGGCGCGGATTTTCTGATTACCAAGGACCGCGAATTGCTGGTGCTCGCCCGCCGCAAAATCAGGCGCGCACCGTTTGGCATCGTGACGCCCGCGCAGCTCACGGCGATGATCGCCACCGCACTTTGACGCAGTGTTCCGCCGCAATCGGACGACCAAAAATCACCATTAAGCAGCAACGAATGTGACTTATTGCCCGGAAGTTGGATGATTCCGCTCGCCATTTTCAATTCGGCTGTCTTACCATCGGGTTGACGCACTATAAGAAGGCAAAGCTTCACATGGAGGCCATCATGCGACTACTGACAGGCGCGCTTCTATTGCTGGGTTCGATGAACGCGGCACTGGCCGCCACCGACCCGCCGGTAACGTCAGCCGGAGGCGTTGCCGAAATGCTGCAACGCCGGCAGGAAAGCCAGCTGCGCGAGCAACTCGCGCGCGAAGGACGCTGGGAGGAAGTCAAGCGGATGGACGAAGAGCAGTTGCGGCGTCAGCTAATCCAGAAAAGACAAAACATCACCCGGCTGAATGCGGAGCTTGCGCGCGAGGGCAAGGTTGACCCGACGGTGAGCGGCGACGGCGTTGTCAGCTTCTGCGGCCCTGAGGGTCCGGCCTCCCGCGCCAAGGCGGATGCGAGCGCGACCAATACAAGCTACGTAAGGTAAGCCACCCGGTTATTCGGGCACGAGCCAGCGCGCGCGTTCGCCGCCCTCGCCGTCCTGCGCCAGCACCGGCCACAACCACGCAAGTATCCTGCGCGCCGCCGCCTCGAACCCGAACGGCGGATTCACGACCAGCATCCCGCACCCGCGCACGCTGCCGCTGACGCCGACATTGCGCACCGCGAGCTCGAGCTGCAAGATTTTGCGCACGCCGGTCGCGACGACGCGGCGCTCGAAGCCCTGCATCGCGAGCGCATCCATCAGCGGATACCACAACGCGTAGACCCCGGTCGCGAACTTGCGGTGCCCTTCGACGAATCCATCGGTCAGGCGCTTGAACTCCTGCGCACGGTCGAACGATGAATCGACGAACACGAGGCCGCGCCGCTCGACCGGCGGCAGGAAAGCCTTGAGCGCCTGGTAGCCGTCGAGCAGCCGCACCTGCACCTGGCGGTCGTCGGCGAACAGCGCCGCGAGCGTATCGAAATCCCGTTTGTTGAGTTCGGTAAGCGCCAGGCGGTCGTGCGCGCGCAGGTAGCGGCGGACGATGCACGGCGAACCCGGATAAAAAACGAGCTTGCCGCCGGGGTTTTCCGCGCGCACCGCGTCCAGGTACGGCGCCATCTCGGGCGGCGCATCGGCGCGCGGCCACACCAGGGCGATGCCGGTTTTGTATTCGGCGTTTTTGCGCGCCCAATCGTGCGTGAGATCGTAGCGGCCTATGCCCGCATGCGTGTCGAGGCAGAAGAACGGCTTGTCTTTTTTCGCGAGCCCGAGCACGAGCTGGGCCAGCAGCGCGTGCTTGAATACGTCGGCGAAGTTGCCGGCATGGAACAGATGGCGGTAAGCGAGCACGAAGACAACGAAACCTGATGGGCGGGGAGCGCCATCATAACAGCGCGCGCCGGCCCTTTCGGCCGCCGCGCCAACGCCGTCACTTCACGCCGAACTTCGCGCGGTAGTGCTTGCCCAGCAGCTTGCGGGTTTGCTGGTTGAAGTTCGGATTCAGCGCGAACGGATTCCTGCTCTTGGGCGCTGCGCGTGCAGCGGGCGCTGAAGGCGTGGGCGGTTTCGGCGGCAATGGTTTTGGCATGGTGAGCAAGATTGGGCGAAGCGGCGAGTATGCGCGCTTTCGCCCGGCCGAACGGGATCTATTTGACGAGCCCTTCGGCTTTGAGCGCCGCCTGCACCTGCGGGCGCGCTTCGACGCGCGTCATGTAAGTCTGCAGCACCGGCCAGCGGCTCATGTCGATCTTCACGTGCTCGGTCCAGCGCAGCACCGTGAACAGGTAAGCGTCGGCGACCGTGAACTCGCCCATCAGGTATTGCTTGCCCTTCAGCTGCCCGGCGACGTAATCGAAACGCTTCGCGAGCTGATCTTTTTGCGCCTGCTGGGTCGCCTCGGGCGTGTCGGGCTTGAACAACGGGCCGAACTGCTTGTGGACTTCGGTGCTGATGAACGCGAGCCATTCGACCAGGCGGTAGCGCTCGAAGGTGCCGCTCCTGGGCGCGAGTGCCGACTCTGCTTTGTGATCCGCGAGGAACTCGTCGATCGCAATGTTCTCGGTCAGCAGCTGGCCGTCGTCGAGCTCGAGCACCGGCACGTAGCCTTTCGGATTGATCTGCGTAAAGTCCTTGCCGGCGGCGGTCCGCTTGCTGCGCAGATCGACTTTCTCGAGATCGAACTCATAACCTCCTTCGCGCAGAATGATATGGGTCGAGAGCGAGCACGCGGCGGGCGAATAATAAAGTTTCATTTGAGCTTCCTTGTCAGTCAGATGGGCGCGGTCAGGGCCGGCACCGGCACGCCGCGCGAGTTGCAGCATTGCGTGTTAATAGGATTGCCGCCGCGGCAGGTAGTTCAAGCCACTGGTCTTGAGCGCTGATGCCGTTACTGCGCGACTTCCGCGCTGCCTGCAATCAGACCTGGGTGCTATCCTTGGAAATGCCCGCCGCACCACGCGACCCCCGACGATGTCATCAAGGCGGCGGACCAGGCGCTTTATCGGGCCAAGGACAAAGGCCGCAACCAGGTGAGCCGCTGACCATGCTGGCCGCACTTCTCCGCTACGCGATCGGCGCGGCGCTGTGGACAGGCGTCGCCTGCGCGCACGCTGAACCCGCGGCGGAGCTCAAGGTTCTTGCAACCGACCCGGCGCCCGATGCGCTGCTCGCGCGCCAGCAGCCGTTTTACGTGCGCTTCGCAGTGACGGGCGCAGCGCCGGCCGCGGTGACGGTCAGCGCATGGTTCCAGGGCAAGATAGTCATTGACGACGGCGGCACGGGCGCGCCCGCCATGGTGCCGGCCGGGCGGCACCGGTGTCGTCAGCCTCTTCTACTGGAGCGAGCGGCCCACGCGCATCGACGAGCTGCGCCTGCACGTCACCGATGCGCGCAGCGGCGCGAAAATCAACGACTACGCAGTGCCGGTAGCACTCACGTGGCTCGCCGACGATCCGCCGCCGCGCGAGCCCGCCGCGTGGGTAAAAGAATGGCAGCAAGCAGGCGGCGCACCACCGTCGACGGGGATCGCGGCCATCAGCGCAGCCGTATGGGGCGGGCTTGCGGCGGCGGTCCTGCTGCTTGCGGCCGCACTCCTCTGGTTGCGCCGCCGGCGCGCGGCACCCGATGACGTTGACGCGCGCGAATGATAAGCTCGTAGCGACAAGTTCAGAGTGACCGCTCATGCAACTGACGCCTGCACAAGTCGACGAGTACCAGCGCGAGGGGTATCTGTTTTTCCCGGGACTTTTCACGCCCGCCGAGATCGGCATTCTTAACGCTGAAGTGCCGAAGCTCTACGCCGAGCAGCGGCCCGAGAACGTGCGCGAAAAAGGCAGCACTGCCGTGCGCACCAATTTCGCGGCGCATACCTATAACGACGCCTATCGGCGGCTCGGCCGCCACCCGCGGCTGATCGAACCCGCGCAGCAGATCCTCGGCGACGACGTTTACATCCACCAGTTCAAGATCAACGGCAAGGCCGCGTTCGACGGCGACGTGTGGCAATGGCACCAGGACTACGGCACGTGGTTCAACGACGACGACATGCCCGAGGCGCGCGCGATGAACGTCGCGGTATTCCTCGAGGACGTCAACGAGTTCAACGGCCCGCTGATGTTCATTCCGCGCTCGCACAAGAAAGGCCGCCAGCAGGCCGGCCACGACCTGTCGACCACGAGTTATCCGCTGTGGACCATAGACAACGAAACCATCACGCGGCTCGTTGCCGAAGGCGGCATCATCTCGCCCAAGGGACCGGCCGGTTCGATGATGATCTTTCATTGCAATCTGGTGCATGCATCCGGCAGCAACATGACGCCGTGGAACCGCACGATCGTGTACTTGAGCCTCAACTCGTGTCAAAACCATATCCGCCGTTTTCACCGCCCCGAATACATCGCGCACCGCGATTTCACGCCGATCGAGTGCCTGCCCGACGACTGTCTGCAGAAGTAACTCTCCCGCCGTAATCCCGCTTTAACCCCTTTCGGGGCCGCCTTCCGTTTGCAGCAGCACGTTGTCATTAACGGGAGACGGTCATGCAAAGTGCGGGGAAACGGTTAACTTATTGGTTGCTTGCGGGATTAGGCTGGGCGGCGGCGGCCGGCGCGCAAAATCTGGCGCCTGTCACGGTCGAGCGCATCGCGCGGCCGCAGCTCGTCATTGCCGCGCCTGGAGATACCCCGGTGCGCCTGCAGCAGGTCGCGGTGCACACCGAAGTCAGCGGCAATCTCGCGGTGACCGAGATCGCGCTCACGTTTCATAATCCGAACCGCCGCGTGCTCGAAGGCGAGCTGCAATTCCCGCTGCTCGCCGGCCAGAACGTGCTCGGGCTTCGCGCTCGACGTGAACGGGCGCATGCGCGAAGCCGTGCCCGTCGACAAGGCGCGCGGCCAGGCCGTGTTCGAGGACATCACGCGCGGCCAGGTCGACCCCGGCCTGCTTGCAAATCACGCAGGGCAACAACTTCAAGCTGCGCGTGTATCCGATTCCCGCGCAGGGCACGCGGCAGGTGCTGATCCGCTACGCGGAAACGCTGCGCAAGCGCGCCGGCCGCCTGGTCTATCGCCTGCCGCTCGAATACGCGGATACGCTCGATAATTTCCGGCTCGATGTCAACGTCGCGGGCGCTTCCGGCGCGCCGCTCAAATCGCGCGGCCAGCTCGACGAATTGAGTTTCAAAGCCGGCGCCCACGGTTATCACGCGCAAGTGGCGCGCGACCGCTACGCCGGCCGCGGCGTGCTCGAACTCGCTATCCCGCCCGCAGCGGGCCCGCAGGCTTATACGCAGATGTTCGATGCAAAAACGTATTTCTATGCGGAATTGCCGGTTCCCTCGCGCAACGCGTCGCGCACGCTGCCGCGCACGATCGGCTTGATCTGGGACAGCTCGGGCTCGGGTGCCGCCCGCGACCACGGGCGCGAGTTCGCGCTGCTCGACGCTTATTTCCGCCGCCTGCAGAACGGCGAGGTCAAGCTCACGCGCATCCGCGACAGCGCGGAAGCCGCGCAAACATTCAGCGTGATCGGCGGCGACTGGGGCGCGTTGCGCGCAGCGCTCGAAGCGACCGCGTACGACGGTGCGACCAACCTCGGCGCGTTTACGGCCGATTCCACGGTGGGCGAATATCTGCTGTTCAGCGACGGGCTCTCCAACTTCGGCGCACAACCGTTCACGGCGCCGCGCGTGCCGCTCTACAGCGTGTCCGCGGCGAATCGCAGCGATCCGGTGCTGTTGACGCACGTCGCCGAAAAAAGCGGCGGCCGGTTCATCGACCTCACCGCCGACTCCGCCTCGGAAGCCGCCCGCAAACTGCTGCAGGCAACGACGCGCGTGACCGCGGTCAGCGCCGATGGCGCGCGCGACGTCGTGATGCGCTCGCCGTATCCGCGCGATGGCCGCATCGAGCTGGCCGGGCAAATGACCGAAGCCGCGACGCGCGTGCGCATCACGATTGCGCATCCGGGCGCCGAGCCGGTCACGCTCGAACTGCCGGTGCGCGCCGGCGCGACGCCGTTCATGCTCGTCGCGCCGCTGTGGGCGCGCTTCAGGATCGAGGCGCTCGAAGCGCAGTACGACTTGAACCGCGCCGAAATTCGCCGCCTCGGCCGGGCGTTCAGCCTCGTCACGCGCGATACGTCGCTGATCGTGCTCGAGCGCGTCGAAGACTACGCGCGCTACGAAATTACGCCGCCGCCCGAACTTGCCGCCGACTTTGCAAGATTGCGCACGGCCGCGGTGCAGCGCAGCGCCAACGATCGCAATGCGCATCTCGAGAACGTCGTGCGCCGTTTCCAGGAGAAGATCACCTGGTGGAATCGCGAGTTTCCGCAGGGCGACAAGCCGGCGCCGCAGAAAGCGCTGAAGCCGGCCGAAGGCGTGTCCGGATTGATGCAGGATCGGCTCGACTCGAGGGAGCGCAACCAGGCGCCCCCCGCGTCCGCGCCCGCGGCACGCCCCGAAGCGAAACCGGCAGCTGCGCCAGGCTGAAGCGGGCAACGTTATGGGCCGCCTCCTGGCGAAGAACGAAGCCGACGCCGATGGACGCAGCGCCCTGAGCGCGACTATCCAGCTTAAAAAATGGGAACCGGACGCGCCGTACGCGACGCGCATGCGCGCCGCGGCGGGTGACAATGTTTACCGCGTCTATCTCGACGAGCGGCCCGGCTATCTGAACAGCACCGCGTTTTTTCTCGACGCCGCGGACATCCTGTTCGACAAGCAGCAGCCGGCGCTCGCCGTGCGCGTGCTGACCAATCTCGCCGAGATGGACCTGGAGAACCGGCACATCCTGCGCATACTCGGTTACCGCCTGCTGCAGGCGCGCGCAGCGGCGCTCGCCATCCCGGTGTTCCGCAAAGTGCTCGAACTCTCGCCCGAAGAGCCGCAATCGTACCGCGACCTGGGCCTGGCACTTGCGGCCGACCGCCAATACCAGCCGGCGATCGACACGCTGTACGAAGTCGTAGTGAAACCGTGGCATGGACGCTTCCCCGACGTTGAGATCATCACGCTCGCGGAATTGAACGCGGTCATCGCGACAAGCGGGGCGAACCTCGACGTGAGCCGCATCGATCCGCGTCTCGTCAAAAATCTGCCGCTCGACCTGCGCGTCGTGCTGACGTGGGACGCCGACAACACCGATATCGATTTATGGGTCACGGATCCGAACGGCGAAAAGGCGTTCTACGGGCACCGGCTGACCTACCAGGGCGGCCGCATGTCGCTCGACTTCACCGGCGGCTACGGCCCTGAGGAGTACTCTGTTGAAGCGCGCGAAGCCGGGCAAATACAAAGTCGAGGCGCAGTATTACGGCGACCGCCGCCAGGCGGTGACCGGGCCGACCACGCTGCAGGTCAAGCTCGCGACCCGCTTCGGCACCGCCGAGCAGAGCGAGCAAAGCATTACGCTGCGCCTCAAAGGCCGCCAGGAAACGGTGTTCGTCGGCGAGTTCGAAGTTAAATGACCCGCATGCCCCTCGCACGCCAGGCGAGGGGCATTGCTCGACAGGGCAGCCGACGCGGCTCGTCCGCGTTAAGATAGTGGCGACGCAAGGCACATGCCGTGCGCATAGAGGAAAGCGCGCCATGAATCCGCTGACCCACCTGATCGTCGCCTCGCTGGCGTTTCTCGCCACCCATTACGTCGCCAGCACGCCGCTGCGCGACGTGCTGGTTTCAACCATGGGCAAGGCCTACCTCGCGCTTTATTCGCTGATCGCCTTCGCGACGCTCGGCTGGATGATCTGGGCGTTCTATCACGCGCCGTTCGTGAACCTGTGGTACGCGGTGGCGCTGCGGCCGGTGCCGCTCATCGTGATGCCGTTCGCGCTGGTGTTGATCGTGTGCGCGCTGGCGACGCCGAATCCGACGCTGGTCGGGCGTGAACGCCTGCTCAAATCCGCCGATCCCGCGCGCGGCATACTGCGCATCACGCGCCATCCGCTGATGTGGGGTTTCGCGTTGTGGGCCTTAAGTCATATCGTGGCGCGCGGCGATGCGGCGGCCGCGATCTTTTTCGGCACGTTCGTCGTTCTTGCAGTGTCCGGCACGTGGCTCATCGACCGGCGCAAAGCCGCCACGCTCGGCGACAATTGGCGTCGCTTTGCCGCGGTCACGTCGAACGTGCCGTTCGCGGCAATCGCCGCTGGCCGCAACCGGTTTCGCCTCGGCGAAATCGGCTGGTGGAAAATTGCGCTGGGACTCGTCTTGTATGCAGTCCTGCTCGTGTTTCATCACCGCCTCTTCGGCGCGCACGCGCTCATCTGAGCCAGGCGCCGCGCCCGCTCCCCGCAGTGCGGCTAAAATAGCGCCGTTGCTCTCCCGGTAAAACTCATGAAAATCGCCGATCTGCGCCAGGAATACATGCGCGAAAGTCTGGACGAGCACGACGTCGCGCGCGATCCGCTGGTGCAATTCAATCGCTGGTTCGATGAAGCCGTCGCCGCGAAGATGCCGATGCTGAACTCGATGACGCTCGCGACCGTGTCGGCAGCAGGTCAGCCGTCGGCCCGCATCGTGCTCCTGAAAGGCGTCGATGCGCGCGGTTTCGTGTTCTTCACCAACTATGCATCGCGCAAAGGCGTGGATCTCGCGGCGAATCCGGTCGCGGCGCTGCTTTTCCACTGGGTCGAGCTCGAACGCGAGGTGCGCATTGAGGGCCACGTCGAGAAAGTGTCGACGCGCGAATCCGACGATTACTTCGCCAGCCGCCCGCTCGGCAGCCGGCACGCCGCGATCGCCTCACCCCAAAGCGAGGTCGTGCCTGACCGCGCGGCGCTCGAAAAAAGTTTTGCGGCGGCGGAAAAATCGCATGGCGCCGCACCCGTGCGTCCGCCGCAGTGGGGCGGCTATCGCGTGCAGCCTTCGTCGCTCGAATTCTGGCAGGGCCGGCCCAACCGGCTGCACGATCGCGTGCTCTATACGCGAGTTGGTGAGAGCTGGAAGATCGAGCGTCTCGCGCCTTAAGCGCCGCCGTTCTTCGGCGGTCGCTGGCCGCTTTGCACCCTCCTTGCCGGGCTAGTTTCGCAACTCGTGTGTTGCACCAACTGCGAGCGCAATGTCTTTGTTGCACAAAATAATTTCGTCGGTGAATCGGCCATTATTGGTGCATCGCAACAATCAACGAACAGCCGCGGTGCGAAATTATAATTTTCCGGCTCGGAACTAAACATTAAGCCATTGAATTAAAGACCAGAACTAATCTGGCATCGTCCTTGCAACATTCCCCGCATGAGTCTCAGTCACGTTTCGGTGCAGGGTCTCTCTGACGCGGCGATATTGCAGCGCGTTAATGGTGCGGACGGCGGAAAAGCCGGCGGGTTTTCGGCCGTGGAAAAGTCATGACCACGCTTGAAGTCCTGGGTTATGTCGGCGGCGTGTTGGTCTTCAGCACCTTTTATCTGAAGACCATGATTCCGCTGCGCCTGGTCGCGATTGCCAGCAACATTGTTTACATCGCCTACAGCGCGCTCGCCGGCCTGCTGCCTATCCTGGTGCTGCATACGCTGCTGCTGCCGCTGAATATCTGGCGCCTGATCGAAGTCGGGCAGCTGATCCGCAAAGTGCGCGCGAGCGCGCAAAGCGGCCTGCGGGCGCCTGAATTGATCGTGCCCTACATGCAGCGGGTCACGCGCGCAAAGGCGAACGCGTGTTTACCAAAGGCGACAGCGCCGACTGCGTTTACTACCTGTTCCGCGGTTCGGCGCGCCTGCTGCTCAAGAACATCGTCGTGCCCGAAGGGCAGATGATCGGCGTGATGGGGATTTTCTCGCACGAGCATCTGCGCGCCGACACCGCGGTGTGCGTGACGGACGTCGAGCTGGGCGTGATCAGCAAGAACCGGATACTCGAGCTTTTTTATCAGAATCCGGATTTCGGCGCGTTTCTGATCCGCATGGTCGCGCAGCGCGCAGCGCTCGACCATCAGCATGCCGCAGGCGCCGGGCTCGCGCTGCAGGGTTTTTCGCGGTGGCTGCCGTGAGCAGGACTGCGGCGCGCGGGGTTTGACCCTGCCCGCCAAGTGGCCGAAAATTCCGGTAAGGCCCGCAGTAGCGCAGCCTGCCACTCCAACAGGGAAGGAACCCCATGTCCGCACGCCCGTTTCGCCTGCGTATGGCGCTCGCCATCGTGTCGGCGCTTCTCACCGGTATCGCGAGCGCCGACTATCCCGAGCGGCCGATCCGCCTGATCATTCCATCGCAGGCCGGCGGCTCGCCCGACGTGGTGACCCGCATCCTCGTCGTCGAGCTCGCGAAACAGATGGGCCAGCAAGTCGTCGTCGACAACCGGCCCGGCGGCGCATACACCATCGGCACCGAGATGATCGTGCGCGCCAATCCCGACGGTTATACGATCGGGTACGCCAACGTGGTGTCGCTCGCCATCAATAAAACGCTGCTGCCCAAAGGGCAGCAGCCATACGATCCCGACAAGGATCTCGTGCTGGCCGGCCAGTTCCTGTCGACCTACAACATGCTCGCGGTAACCAACTCCCTGCCGGTGAAATCGGTCAAGGAGCTAATCGATTACGCGCGCCAGAACCCGGGGAAGCTGACGAACGCGTCGGGCGGCAATGGCACCACCGGCCATCTCGGCGGCGAGCTTTTCAAAATCATGACCAATACCCAGATCGTGCACGTGCCCTACAAGGGCAGCCCGCAGGGAATCTCGGATTTGATCGGCGGCCAGGTGCAGCTGATGTTCGATAATCTGACTTCGATCTCGCCGCACGTAAGGTCGGGCAAAGTGCGCGGCATCGGCGTCAGCAGCCTGAAACGCTCGCCGATTTTCCCCGACATCCCGACGATCGCGGAGGCCGGCGTGCCGGGCTACGAGACCAATGCGTGGGGCGGCATCGTGGTGCCGGTGGGCACTTCGCCCGCGATCGTGAAGAAACTCAACGCCGAAATCAACCAGGCATTGCGAGCACCCACTCTCAAGGAACGCTATGCAGCTATTGAAGCGGAGCCGGTCGGCGGTACACCCGAAGCGTTCGCTGCCTTCGTCAAAAAAGAGACGGCGAAATGGGCGGACGTGGTCAAAAAATCCGGCGCGAAGCTGGACTGACCGACATGGCCGCGAATGAACACTTACGACCTGATCGTCCGCAACGCGACGATCATCGACGGCACGCGCGCGCCGCGCTATCGCGGCGAGATCGGCGTGCGCGGCGACAAGATCGTCAAGATCGGCGCGCTCGACCGAGCGAGCGCCGATACCGAAATCGACGGCTCCGGCCTGATCGCGGCGCCCGGTTTCATCGACGCGCACACCCACGACGATCGCATGCTCTTGTCCAATCCGGACATGGCGCCGAAAGCGAGCCAGGGCGTCACGACCGTGGTCGCCGGCAATTGCGGGATCAGCCTCGCGCACTCGCCCGCCAACGGCTCGGCCACGCCGCCGCTCGACCTGCTCGACGGCAGCGGCGACTGGTTCAAGTTTCCGACCTTCCGCGCCTACCGCGAAGAGCTGGCAGCCCATCCCGCGGCAATCAACGCGACGTGCCTGGTCGGCCACACGACGTTCCGCGTCGCGGCAATGGACCGGCTCGACCGCGCGGCGACCCCGGCCGAGATCGCAAAAATGCGCGCGATGGCGCACGAATCGCTGGCGTCCGGCGCGATCGGAGTCTCCACCGGCACCGCGTACCCGCCGGCGGCGTGCGCGCCGACGGAGGAAATCATCGAGATCTGCCGGCCGCTGTCCGAATTCGACGGACTCTACGTCACGCACATGCGCAACGAGGACGACCACGTCATCGAGTCGATCGAGGAAACCTGCCTGATCGGCCGCACCCTCAAAGTGCCGGTCGTGATTTCGCACCATAAGACGGTCGGCACCCGCAACCACGGCCGCTCGACCGAAACCCTGAAGCTGATTGCCGCGCGCATGCAGACCCAGCCGATGGGGCTGGACTGCTACCCGTACATCGCCTCGTCGACCGTGTTGCGCTACGACCGGCTCGAGCAGTCGTCGCGCATTATCGTCACGTGGTCCAAGCCGCATCCCGAGTTCGCGGGCGTGGATCTCGACGAGGTCGCGCGCCGGCTCGGCATGACGCAGGCCGAGGCCGTCGAGAAAATCAAGCCTGCCGGCGCGATTTACTTCATGCTCGACGAGCACGACGTCCAGCGCATCCTCGCGTTCGAGGACACCATGATCGGTTCCGACGGGCTGCCGCACGACACCAAGCCGCACCCGCGCCTGTGGGGCACTTTTCCGCGGGTGCTCGGCCACTACTCGCGCGAGTTGAAGTTATTTCCGCTCGAAACCGCGGTTTACAAGATGACGGGACTCACTGCCGGCAAGTTCGGGCTCAAGGGGCGCGGCGTGCTGAAAGCGGGCGCCTACGCCGACATCACGCTCTTCAACGCCGACACCGTAATCGACACGGCGGACTTTCAGCACTCGACACTGCCGGCGCGCGGCATCGGCACCGTGATCGTCAACGGTGGCGTCATCTGGCGCGATGGAAAATCGACTGGCGCGCGACCGGGCCGCGTTTTATTGCGCAACGCTTAGATTTTTGGCGGGTTAGCAGTAAAAAACGTATCGACGCCCTACAGCGCTGTCGCCGACTGCCGACAAGTCATATCCTTGTAATACAGCGGATTGCCGAATGCGCGCCGAATGGCGTCGTGACGCGGCGACACTTGCGTCCTACATGGCTCCGCCCTAAGTCATTCAGTATTCGCGTAACTTTTTGTTTTGTAGCACGAACTCTTACGCCCTTCTGCCGTCACACTGACAGGCACGCAAGTTGCGAACGCCCACCAAGTTATCGATGGCATGGCACTCAAATCCATGGCTAGCGATTTCGAATTTTCAATCTTCAGTGGAGGAAGTCATGCTACAACGCGACACTTTTTTCGGCCGCACCCCGGATAAGAAGCCGGATGTACCGAGTACCGCCGCAGCCGCCGTCGCCAGTACCGCGCCCGGCTCGCGCTCACCCGGCGCGGTCAATACGCCCTCGGTCGACGACTCGCGCCGACCCGTGACGAAGCCCGTTGCCGGCAAAGCCGATACTCAGGGCAGCCAGCTCATCGTCGGCCCCAACATCAAGCTGAAGGGCGTCGAGATCACCGACTGCGACACCCTGGTCGTCGAAGGTCATGTTGAGGCGACGATGGACAGCCGGATGATACAAATCGCGGAGAACGGCACGTTCTCCGGCACCGCCGGCATCGACATCGCCGAAATCCACGGCGGATTTTCGGGCGAGCTCACGGTCCGGAAATGCCTGACCATCCACGCGACGGGCCAGGTCACCGGCAAAATCCGCTACGGCAAGCTGGTGATCGAGGAAGGCGGCGAGATCAGCGGCGACATCAAGAAACTCGGAGAGGACGAGAAGTCACTGCGCATCCAGCACGTGTCTTCGGCCGGCCGCACCGGCACGCAATAGGCTTTCGCTGCAGGAAAGCAGGCCGCCGTGTGAACCCCGCGGCGGCCTGGCAGTTTAGAAGTAGTGTTGCGCCAGCCACCACGCGACTGCCGCGACGAACGCCGAGCACGGGATCGTGAAAATCCACGCCCACACGATATTGCCGGCAACCCCCCACCGCACCGCTGACAGCTTTTGCACCGAGCCGACGCCCACTATGGCGCCGGTAATCGTGTGCGTGGTCGAAACCGGCACGCCGAGCCCGGTGGCCAGAAACAAGGTGATTGCCCCGCCGGTCTCCGCGCAAAAGCCGCTGACCGGCTTTAAGCGCGTGATGCGCTGGCCCATGGTCTTGACGATGCGCCAGCCGCCGAACAAAGTGCCCAACGCGATCGTGCCATAGCACGCGAACACTACCCAGAGCGGCAGGGGATCGTGCTGCCCGATATTTCCCGCAGTGATCAGCAGCATCCAGATGATGCCCATGGTTTTCTGCGCGTCGTTGCCGCCGTGCCCGAGACTGTAGAGCGCCGCCGACACGAGTTGCAGCCGCCGGAACCAGCGATCGACGCGGCGCGGCGTCGAGCGCCGCCACATCCACGACACCGCCAACATCAGCGCGACGCCGAGTACGAAGCCGAGCGCGGGCGACAACACGATCGCCGCCGCCGCCTTCAGAAACCCGCTCGCCGATCGAGCGTATGCACGCCGCCCTTTGCGACCGCCGCGCCGGCCAGGCCGCCGATCAGCGCATGCGACGAACTCGACGGTATGCCGTAATACCACGTGATAATGTTCCACGTGATCGCGCCGATCAGCGCGCCGAAAATCACGTAATGATCGACGATCTTGGGATCGATGATGCCCTTGCCGATCGTCGAGGCCACGGCTACGCCGAACACCACGAACGCCGCGAGGTTGAAAAAAGCGGCCCAGGCGACGGCCCATTGCGGCCGCAGAACGCGCGTCGACACGATGGTGGCGATAGCGTTGGCGGCGTCATGGAAGCCGTTCATGAAGTCGAACGCAAGCGCGACCAGCACCAGCAGGACGAGTACCTCGAAACTCATGCGGCGCGCCCCGCCGCCTTCACCCGCCGAACCCCGCCGCTCATGAATTTTCGATCACGATGCCCTGGATGATGTTGGCGACGTCTTCGCAACGGTCGGTTACGGTCTCCAGATGCTCGTAAACCGTCCGCAGCTTGATCAGCTCGCGCACATCCGGCTCTTCGCGGAAGAGCCGCGCGATCGCCCCGCGCATCACGTGGTCGGCCTCGGACTCGAGCCGGTCGATGTCGTTGCAGAGCGCCATGATGGCGGGCGCGTTGTCCATGCTGGACAGCAGCGACACGGCGGATTTCACTTTTTCGCAGCAGGCGACGCAAATGTCCGCGAGCTTTTTCGCCTCGGGCGTGGGATCGCGCACGTCGTACAAGAACATGAGCTGCGCCGAGTCCTCGATGAGGTCGAGGATGTCGTCCATCTTGCTGATGAGCTGGTGGATGTCTTCGCGGTCGATCGGCGTGATGAAGGTTTTGTGCACGAGCTCGATCGTCGTGCGCGTGATCTTGTCGGCGCGCTTCTCGATCGATTCGATGTTGTAGGTACGGCGTTCGAGATCGTCGCGGCTCGCCATCAGCGCGGCCAGCTCGTGGCTGCCGAGCACGATCTGCTCGGCATGCTCGTTGAACAAATCGAAGAACTTGCCCTGGCGCGGCATCAGGCGTGCAAACATCGTACCTCCGGATCGGTGGCGGGCGGGCCGCGGCGCGCTCGCGCCCGGTCCCGATTGGTGCAGGGCGATAGTTTAGCCGGTTTGGCGCGCGCCGGCGCCGATTTTCCGCGGGTTATACTCGCGATTCCGTCTGCATAGTTCTGCATCGTTCCGCCCGCATGACTGCCGCCGTTTCCCGCCGCCGCTGGTTCGATTCGTTTCTCGCGTGGTACTTCGTCGCCATCTGGGGCTCGGGTTTTCTCGCGTCGAAAATCGGCATGCTGTATGCCCCGCCCTTCACGTTTCTGACGGCGCGCTTCATTTTCGGCATCGCGTGCATGATCCCCATCGTGCTGATCATGCGCGCGCGCTGGCCCGCATCGCGTACCGAATTCGGCCACGTGATCGTCGCTGGCCTACTGATGCACGCAATTCATCTCGGCGGCAGCCACTACACGCAGTACTTGGGCGTATCGGCCGGCATCACGGCAGTGCTGCTCACCGTGCAACCTCTGTTGACCGCGCTGGTCGCGTCGCGCTGGATGGGCGAGCGACTGTCGCCCCGTCAGTGGCTCGGCATCGCGGTTGGCTTCGCCGGCGTCGTGCTGGTCGTCTGGCACAAGATCGACATCCGCGAAATGACCATCGGCAGCCTGTGCGCGGTTATCATTGCCCTGCTCGCAGTTACCGCCGGCACGCTCTATCAGCGCGTTTTCTGTCAGCACGTCGATCTGCGCACGGCGTCGCTGCTGCAGTTTGCCGCTTCCGCAATGGTGCTCGCGCCGCTCGCCTGGTTCGTTGAAGGCTTCCGCATCACGTTCGCGTGGCCGCTCTTCGCGGCGATCATCTTCCTCGTCATCTGTGCATCCATCCTCGCCGTGAGCGCACTGCACACGCTGATGCGCCACGGCGAAGCGACGCGCGTGACGAGCCTCTTCTATCTGACGCCGGTATTTGCGGTGGTGCTCGAGTTCGCGCTGTTCAAAGTCGTGCCGAGCATCGTTTCCGTTCTGGGGATCGCGATCACGTGCGCGGGCGTCGCGCTCGTCGCGTGGAAACGCGATCAGCCGGCGCCGGAATAGTTGCTCAATCCACTGTCGCGCCGGATTCCCTGACGACTTTCGCCCATTTCACGATGTCGTCGTGCGCGATGCGCGAAAACTGCGCGGGGGTCGTCGCAAACGGCACCGCGCCCAGATTCGTGAAGCGGTCTATCACGTCCTTCTGCGCGAGCATCTGGTTGACGTCGCCATTGATCTTGCCGATGACCGCCGCCGGCGTGCCCGCGGGCACGAGGATGCCGAACCATGGATTCACGTCGAAACCGGGAAATCCCGATTCCGCGACGGTCGGGACATCCTTCAACGCATCGGAGCGCGCCGCGCTGGTGACCGCGATCGCGCGCACGGCGCCGGCGCGCACGTGCTGCACGACCGACGGCATGCTCGCGTAGTACATCTGCACCTGTCCGCTCATGGTATCGGTCAATGCGGCGGCGGCGCCACGATACGGCACGTGCACGATATTGACGCCGCCAAGTGAATTCAGCATCACGCCGAGCAGATGATTGACCGAACCGCTGCCGGCCGAGCCGTACGAGAGCCCTCCCGGCTTCGTTTTGGCGAGCGCGATCAGCTCCTGCACATTTTTCACGGGCAGATTGTTGTTGACGATAACCACGAACGGCAGCGTCGCAAGAGTTGCCACGGGGGCGAAGTCGCGATCGGGATCGAACGGCAGCTTCTTGTAGAGCGCGGCGTTGATTGCGTGCGTGCCGACGTAGGCGAGCAGCCACGTGTAGCCGTCCGGCGCGCTCTTGGCGACCGTATCTGTACCTATATTCCCGCCCGCGCCGCCGCGATTGTCGATCACGAACTGCTGGGCCCAGCGGTCGCCGAGCTTGAGCCCCGTTACCCGTGCGAGCGCATCCGAAGCGCCGCCGGGCGTCTGGGGCACGACGAAGCGGATCGGCCGCGACGGGTACGCCTGCGCCAGGGCAGCGCCAGTCACGACCGCCGCGACCGCAAACACCGCGCAGCGCAGCGGGGTCGGGATGAACATTGCTCCTCCTGTCAGCGCGGCGTATCGCCGGCGAGTGTAATCCGGTGCATCACGCGCCGGTGGCCGTGATAATCGTTGACCGGATAATGCTGGGCGCAGCGATTGTCCCACAGCGCCATCGAGCCCACGCGCCAGTTGAAGCGGCACGTGAACTCGGCCTGGATCTGGTGCTGAAACAGAAAATTCAACAGGGGCGCGCTCTCCGCTTCGGTCCAGCCTTTGAAGCGCACCGTATGGCCCACATTGACATAGAGTGCTTTGCGGCCGGTTTCGGGATGCGTGCGCACGACCGGATGCTCGGCGCTGTATTCTTTGCGCGCATCGTCGCGCCCATCGGTTTTCAAGCGGTCTTCGCGCGTCCGCGTGACATCGGCTTTGGCCGAGCTCGCGACGCCGATCAAATCAGCGAGCGTTTGCTGCAGGCCGGCGGACAGGGTTTCGTACGCGAGATACTGATTGGCGAACAGCGTGTCGCCGCCGGCCGGCGGCACTTCGCGCGCGAGCAGCAGCGTGCCCATCGGCGGCGCCTCGAGATAAGTCGTGTCGGAATGCCAGATGCCGCCGAAATTATGGCGTTCGTGCTCGAGCTTGACCACCGGCGTAATGCACGGATGCCCGGGCAGGCCTTTGATGAACGGATATTCGACCGGCACGCCGAGCGCTTGCGCAAACGCGAGGAACTGCGCGTCGTCGAGCGCCTGCTCGCGAAAAAAAATCACGCAATGCTCGAGCCACGCCTGGCGAATTTCCCGGACGGTATCCGGCGTGATCGTTTGCGCGAGATCGACGCCGTGAATTTCGGCGCCGATGGCGGCGGTGAGTTTTTTCACTTCCATGGCGGTGCAGTCGCAGCAGAGTTCGGACGAAGATGCGCGTACGAGTATACCGAAGAAGCCTCGTTACGCGTGCGCAGGGCCCCTTAAACCGCGGCGCACGCAGCAACCCAAGGTAAAATCGCGCTTTCTTTCGGTGTTGCCAGGCAATCTAAGTGACACTCGCCTACGTCCTGCCTTTCACGATCACGCTGCACCTCGCGTATGCGGGCGCGCGCGTGACGCTATCGCTGTTGGCCCTCAACCTGCAGGCGTCGCCTTTCACCGTGGGCATCCTGCTGTCGCTGCTCGCGTTCCTGCCGATGACCTTTTCGATCGCCGTGGGCCGCCTGATCGACCGCATCGGCGTGCGCAAGCCGATGCTCGTCGGCGCGGCGGCGCTGTTCGCCGGCATCGTCGTCACGGTGGTCTCGCCGACGCTGCCGGCGCTGTTCGTCACGAGCTGCCTCGCGGGTTCCGGCTTCATCGTGTACCACATCGCGGTCAACTATCTCGCGGCGGTGGTCGGCCAGCCGGCCGATCGCGCGAAAAATTTCAGCTGGCTCGCGCTCAGCTTCTCGACGTCGGGTTTTCTGGGGCCGATGGTCGCCGGCTTCGCGATCGACGCGATCGGTTACCGCTGGACGATGCTGCTGCTCGCGTGTTTTGCGCTCGCCACTTGGGTCGCGCTGATGGCGAGGCGCATCGAAGTGCCGCCGCAACCCGCGGACGCGCATGGCGCCAAGCAGCGCCGGCTGACCGACCTTCTGAAGAGCCGGACCATGCGGCGCGTCTTCATCGTGAGCGGTCTCCTGTCCATGGTGTGGGACCTGTTTTCATTCGTGGTGCCTATCCATGGCCACAATATCAACCTGTCGGCGTCGACGATCGGCCTGATCCTGGGCGCGTTCGGCGGCGCGGTATTCGTGGTGCGCCTCGCGATGCCGCTCGTGATCCACCGCATCGGCGAATGGCAGATGCTGATCGGCGCGATGATCGCGACCGGCGTTGCGCTCTTTATTTTCCCGCTGGTGACGACGGTGCCGGTCCTGATCGCGCTCGCATTCTTTCTGGGCGCGGGACTGGGCGGCGCGCAGCCGATGATCATGTCGCTGCTCTATAACAAGGCGCCGCCGGGACGCGGCGCCGAGGCGATCGCCGTGCGCACCCTGCTGATCAACATCAGCCAGACCGCGATTCCCTTGCTGTTCGGCGCGCTCGGCGCCGCGCTCGGTATGACGCCCGTATTCTGGACCATGGCGGTATTGCTCGTCGGCGCCGGCTGTATCGTGCGCAATCCGGACGCCCCCGCGCGCTGAATTTCCGCGCGTACAAATAAAACGGCCGGCACCGCATTGCGGCACCGGCCGTTCACAATAACCTGATCCGGCGCTTACTTCAGGTGCTTGCTGACCAGTTTGGTCATGTCGAACATCGACACCTGCTTCTTGCCGCCGAATACTTCTTTGAGCTTGTCGTCCGCATTGATGTTGCGGCGGTTCTTCGAATCCTGCAGACCATGCTTCTTGATGTATGCCCACAATTTCTTGGTGACTTCAGTGCGCGGGTAGGGGCCGGAGCCGATCACCGGGCTCAATGCTGCCGAAATCTGCATCGGCTTCATGAACGCTGCGCTGGGTTTACGTGCAGATTTTTTCTTCGCGGGCTTTTTGCTAGCTTTTTTCTTTGCGGCCATCGTCTGTTCTCCTTGACAGTGAAGACTGGGATATCACCCAAACAAATTGGGTTGTGCGGATTGTAATCCAAGTTTTGCGTCCGTGGTGCAATCTTAGAGAGAAAATAGGCCTGTCGCGCCGCATGAAGTTCGCCCGTCATTGCCCGGTGGCGCTGCGTTTTCCATGCCGCTGTGCATGGTCGAATTGCCTGGTGCGCGGTCGCAACGCGTCATGCGCTTGACCTCGGAGCAGGCGCGATGCCAATCAAAATTCTTCAAAGCCTCAATGGCAAAGCGCCGACTGTTAAGGTATGCGTTTGCGTTTTTCATAGGGAAAACAAGCCGCTCGTGAGGGCGTCAGCGCCGGTGCCGAGCGGGCTGACGGCGGTCAGCGGGGCATCGCACAGCGGGGAATCAATGCGCGGCAGACTGCTGAAAACGGGCGCATCCCACAGTCATGGGCGGGGGCGCCGGCCGCTTGCGCGGTGTATTTATCAGCGGATATCGCGCGCAAGGCGCACGCCGCTGAACTGCCAGCGCGCGGCGGCCGGGAAGAAATTTCGATAGCTGGCGCGGATGTGCGAGGCGGGAGTGGCACACGATCCCCCGCGCAACACGTATTGATTAGACATGAATTTCCCGTTGTATTCGCCCACCGCGCCGGGTGCGGCGCGGTAGCCGGGATAGGGCTCGTAGGAACTGCGCGTCCATTCCCATACGTCGCCGAATACCTGCAGCGCGCCGTCGTCCGCGGGGCCGGCGGGCGCAGGGTGAAAGGCTTCGCCCTCGAGAAAGTTGCCGGCGACCGGCTGGCCAGCGGCAAAGGTTTCCCATTCCGCTTCTGTCGGCAACCGTGCGCCGGCCCACCGTGCATAGGCGTCGGCCTCGAAAAAGCTCACGTGACAGACCGGCTCGGATGCATTGAGCGCTTGCGTGCCGTGCAGCGTGAAGACCGTCCCGGGCAGTCGATCCGCCGACCAGTACATAGGTGCGGTCCAGCCCTGGGCATTGCAGACGTCCCAGCCTTCGGACAGCCACAGCTCGGCCCGCCGATAGCCGCCATCCGCTATGAAATTGGCATATTCCCCGACGGTCACGGGCCGCGACGCGATTTCACACGCATCGAGAAACACGCGGTGGCGCGGCTCCTCGTTATCAAAACGAAACCCGCTGCCCGCATGCCCGATCTGGCGTATGCCATCAGGAAGGGAGAGCCACGCGAGGGGCGGCACATTTACGACGGACGGCGCGCCCGCCGGCACGTACGCAGGCTGCAGTGGATTCTTCGCGAGCAGGTGCTTCAGGTCCGTGACGATCAATTCCTGGTGCTGCTGCTCGTGGTTGATGCCGAGCTCGAGCAGTTCGAGCCATTGCGCATCGACCGCGCCGGATTGCAGCAGCTGCACGACGTGAGCATCGACATGGCGGCGGTACGCGCGCACTTCATCGAGCGACGGCCGCGACAGCATGCCGCGCTCCGGGCGCGGGTGACGCGCACCGACGGCCACATAGTAGGAGTTGAAGAGCACGCGAAACTGCGGCGCGAACGGCTGATACCCGGGAATCGCCTGCTCGAGCACGAACGTTTCAAAAAACCACGTCGTGTGCGCGAGGTGCCATTTGACCGGCGATGCATCGGGCATCGATTGCAGCGCGCAGTCTTCGGCCGACAACGGCTGCGCGAGCCGTTCGGTCTGGGCGCGGGTGCGCATGAACTGCGCGGCGAGCGCAGTCTGAAGCTCGAATCCGTCGCGCTGAGTGCGCTCGTGGGGTTTGCTCACCTGCGGCTGCATACGAATCTCCTCAAAGCGGATCGTGATTTGCTTGGTCGCGCGGGGAAGGAAATCCTAACACCCGACTATTTGCGCAGGTGTCGGACGCTCGCTCATTCTGCGTCAGGTGAACAACCACAAGGTCGCGCATGTAGCATTTACAACCCGCCTTAAATCCGGTCGCCGCCCGAATCGATGCGGCTGCCGTCTGCCGCGTGCGGCTTCGCGCGCTGCGCCTTGATGATGTGATGCTCGATATAGTGCAGCGTGAAATTTGCAATCACAATGAAGAGCGTAACGAGGCTGGCCCACCAGATCTGGCCGAAGCCGGCGAGCACCCCGACTGCGGAGGCGCACCATACCGTGGCCGCCGTGTTGATGCCGCGCACCGTGACGCCCTGATGCATTATGACGCCGGCACATAGAAATCCGACGCCCGTGACCACCTGCCCCGCCACTCGCGCGGGGCCCGAAGCATCGCCGACGAGCACGCTCGCGATTACAAACGCGGCGGAACCCAGCGCGACCAGCGCGTTGGTATGCAGGCCCGCCGGATGGCCGCGGATTTGACGCTCGTAACCGATCAGCGCGCCCAGCACTCCCGCGGCAATAAGGCCCAGCGCCTGCGCGGCGGTCGGCAGCACACCCAGATCCATCCCGCCCCTCCTTCAATCTCGGTTCGCGCGCAGCGCAAGTCGACAGCGTTACACAATCCCGGTCCGGCCACAACCGGCGGCGATCGGAAGCAAGCGCGCTCACTCGTGAACGACCAGCGGCCACGCGATGCGCGCACAAACCGGTAAAATTGGGGTTGCGACACCATGCCGGCGGAATTGGCCGGCGCTATTCCCCGATGAAAAATCTCAGCCAATTATTTGCGAACAACCGCGCGTGGGCCGCGCGCATCCAGCGCCAGGATCCCGAATTTTTTCTGAAGCTGTCGCGCCAGCAATCGCCCGAGTATCTGTGGATAGGCTGCTCCGACAGCCGCGTGCCCGCGAATGAAATCGTCGACCTGCTGCCGGGCGAATTGTTCGTGCACCGCAACGTCGCCAACGTCGTCGTGCACACGGATTTGAATTGCCTGTCGGTGATTCAGTTCGCCGTCGAGGTGCTCAAGGTCCGCCATATCATCGTGTGCGGACATTACGGTTGCAGCGGCGTGGAGGCGATCGTGCGCGGCGACCGCCTGGGCTTGAGCGACAACTGGCTGCGCCACGTGCAGGACGTGCGCGAAAAACACGAGCGCCGGTTACCGCCGGCCACGGACTTAGCCGGCCGCAGCGCGCGCCTGTGCGAACTGAACGTGGTCGAGCAGGTGGTCAACGTCTGCGAGACCTCGATCCTGCGCGACGCGTGGGAGCGCGCGCAGGACGTGAGCGTGCACGGCTGGATTTACGGGCTGCACGACGGCTTGCTGTCCGATCTCAACGTCACCGTGTCCGCCCGCGACACGGTCATTTCGAGCTATGAGGCAGCACTGTCTTTGCTGCCGGCTACCACTGCGGCGTGACACCGCGAAGCTCGCCTTATGCGGGCGCCAGACCGTCGGCCCAGATTGCGAGCCCCTGCGCATTGAGCTCGATGTCGCCGGCGAAAACGTCGAGCACGCGTTCCTCGGGTAACGCCCAGCCGTAACGCCGCGCCTCGTTCAACACGATCGCGGTCACGCCGCTGGTGAGCCGCGCGTGCCGTTCGCTGCCCGCACCGCGCGCCGCGCGCGCGAGTTCTTCATGCGCGGCGATCAGACGATGCATATCATCGGTCAGCCGTCCGAGCTCGCGCGCATTGCTGCGTAGTTGGCTATAGTGCGTCACGTAAATCGCGCCGGGCCGCAATCCTGCAATCAGGTCGAGCGAGCGATGCGCGGCCGCCGGATCGAATTGCGTGGGGCTCGACGTCGGAAAAACAAACTGGCGGCCGGCGTCATCGAGTTCGCGGTACGAGAGCCCGAAGGTATCGCCCGCGAACAGATGCCCGGATTTCGCGTCGAGCACGCACACATGATGACGCGCATGTCCCGGCGTATCGTAAAAAGCGAGTTCGCGGCCGTTCAGGCTGATTGAAGCGCCGTGCGGCGTTTCGATCACGCGCTCGCGCGGCACCGGCACGATGCGGCCGTAAGTCCGCGCCATTGCGTCTGCCCCGTACACGGCCTCGGTGCTCGCAATCAGTTTCGCGGGGTCGATAATGTGACGCGCGCCGCGCGGATGCACGGTCAGCATCGCGTTGGGCAGCTGGCTCAGCAACAATCCGGCGCCGCCGGCGTGGTCGAGATGGATATGCGTCAACACCACGTAATCGACTTGCGCGGGCGCGATGCCTTTCGCGCGCAATGCCGCAAGCACGTGAGGCACCGAGCTGTTCACGCCGGTGTCGACAATCGCGGCGCGGCCGTTCTCGACTATCAGGTGGATCGCATCGAGGCGCGCTCGCTGATAGCCCGAATCGATCGCGCTGATGCCGAATTCGTAGTCGATGACGTCTGCCATGCGGCGGTCGGGGGAAAGACGCGGGAAACGGTGTGGTCATTTTACCTTTCGGCCAGGTCCCGGCGGGCGCCGCACGCGTGTCAAGAATTTGCAACGTCGGTCCGGCAGTCTGGGATAATTGGCGGCAAGGGAATTTTTCCTTTGACCTGTTGCCTCACTGTGTCCGGACCGCGCCGGCTGCATAGGCTGCAGGGCCTGCCTTCACCCGAAAAACCCAAACTCCTCCGATGGCCAAGCAACACGTTCCGCCCGAGCTTTACCTCAATCGCGAACTCGGACAGCTCGAATTCAACCGCCGGGTGCTCGCCCTGGCCGAAGACCGCAGCGTCCCCGCGCTCGAGCGCCTGCGTTTCCTGTGCATCGTCGACAGCAATCTCGACGAATTCTTCGAGATCCGGGTAGCGGGCCTCAAGGAAGAAATCGCCGCCGACGCGCCCGCCGGTCCCGACGGCATTCCTTTGCGCGAAGTGTTTCGCCAGGTCACCGCGAAAGCGCAGGAACTCGTAGCGCGCCAGTACCAGGTGCTCAACGAGCAAGTGTTTCCGCAGCTCGCGGCCGAGGGCATCCGCTTTCTGCGCCGCAGCAAGTGGAACGCGGCGCAGAAGGAATGGGTGAAAGAATATTTCTTTCGCGAATTGATGCCGGTGCTGACGCCGCTGGGGCTCGATCCCGTACACCCGTTTCCGAAGCTGCTCAACAAAAGCCTCAATTTCGTGATCGAGCTCGAAGGCAAGGATGCATTCGGCCGCAAGTCCAGCATGGCGATCGTACAGGCGCCGCGCGTGCTGCCGCGCGTGATCCCGATGCCGCGCGCAATCGCCGGTTGCGAGCACGGCTTCGTCTTCCTGTCGTCGATCCTGCACGCGCACGTCGCGGAACTGTTTCCCGGCATGGCGGTGCTCGGCTGCTATCAGTTTCAGCTCACGCGCAACAGCGATCTCTATATCGACGAGGAGGAGTTGCGCGAGTTGAAAAGCCTGCGCAAAGCGCTGCAGGGAGAGCTGTCGCAGCGGCAATTCGGCGACAGCGTGCGCCTGGAGGTCACCGACCTGTGCTCCCCGGGCATGATCGACGCGCTGCTGCAGCAGTTCGGCCTCACGCACGACGATCTCTACCAGGTCAACGGCCCGGTCAACATGGTGCGCCTGATGCAGATCCCGGAGCAGGTCGACCGGCCCGACTTGAAGTTCCCGCAGTTCGAACCCGCAATGCCGCGCGAGCTCGCGAAGGGGCAGAATATTTTCGACGCCATCCGCAAGGGCGACATTTTGCTGCACCAGCCGTACCAGTCATTTGCGCCGGTCGTGAATTTTCTCAAGGAAGCCTCCAACGATCCACAAGTGGTCGCGATCAAGCAAACCGTGTACCGCACCGGCGCGCAGTCGGAAATGATGGACCTGCTCATCCATGCGGCGCGCAACGGCAAGGCGGTGACGGTAGTGGTCGAGCTGATGGCGCGCTTCGACGAAGAAGCCAACATCAACTGGGCGCAACGCCTCGAGGACGTCGGCGCTCACGTCGTGTACGGTGTCGTCGGTCACAAGACGCATGCGAAGATGGCGCTGGTCGTGCGGCGCGAAGGCGACCATCTGCGGCGCTATGTGCATCTCGCGACCGGCAACTACCATGCGCGAACCGCGCGGCTTTACACGGATTTTGGCCTGTTCACGTGCAACGACGAGCTCGGCGCCGACGTAAGCGAGGTATTCATGCAGCTCACTGGACTTGGCAAGGCGCTCAAGCTGAAGCACCTTCTCCAGTCGCCGTTTACGTTGCACCAGCGCACCCTGAAAGCAATCCAGACCGAAGCGAAGAACGCGCGCGAGGGAAAAAAAGCGCGCATCATCGCCAAGATGAATGCGCTGCTCGAACCGGAGATCATCGCCGCTCTCTACGAGGCGTCCCAGGCCGGCGTCAAAATCGATCTGATCGTGCGCGGCGTCTGCGCCCTGCGCCCGGGCATTGCCGGCGTGTCCGACAACATCCGCGTGCGCTCGGTACTCGGCCGCTTTCTCCAGCACTCCCGCGTCTTTTATTTCCATAACGGCGGCGCCGAAGACGTTTACCTGTCGAGCGCGGACTGGATGGATCGCAATTTTTTCCGGCGCATCGAGGTGTGCTTTCCAATACTCGACAAAAAGCTAAAGAAGCGCGTGATTCGCGAAGGGCTGAGACCGTTTCTGGAATCCGACGCCGACGTGTGGGAGATGGGCGCGGACGGCCGCTATAAACACCGTAATCCGAGTCGCGGCAAAGCGAAGCACGCGCAAACCCATTTGCTCGAAACGCTTGCCGGGAAATCGCCGCGCAACGGGGACTGATCTTCTCGGCGGCGGTTCCGCTCCGCGCTTGGCTTAATTCCGGGCATCATGTCACTCGAAATCGAACTTAAACTCCAGATCGAGCCCCGGTATCTCGCGCGGCTCGCGGCGCACCCGCTCCTAAAGCGCGCCGCGAAGCGCGTAACGCGCAAACTCTACAGCGTCTATTACGACACGCCCGACCTCGACCTGTGGCAGGCCGGCGTCAGCCTGCGCGTGCGCCGCAGCGGCAGACAATGGCTGCAGACGGTAAAAAGCGGCGGCGCAGTCACCGCCGGACTGCACCAGCGGCACGAATTCGAAACGCCGCTGGCCGCGCCGTTCCCGGACTTCGAGGGCATTCAAACGAGCGAAGCCGCGGTATTTTTTTCGCCGCCTGAACTGCGCGAACGATTGCAGCCCGTCGTCGTCACCGAATTTACGCGCACCAGCAGCGAGCTGACGCCCGCCGGCGGCGTGGCGATCGAGTTCTGCATCGACCGCGGCGAGCTAAAAAGCGGCGACGCGACTCTTTCGTTGTGCGAAATCGAGCTTGAAATGAAAGACGGCGCGCCCGGTCACGCCTATGACATCGCCCTCCAGCTGCTCGAAACAATCCCGCTGCTGGTCGAAGACCGCTCGAAGCTCGAGCGCGGCATAGCCTTGCACCTGCGCACGCCGGCAAAACCGCTCAAGAGCCGGCGCTCGCTGGTCGCCGCCGGCATGCGCACGAACGACGTATTCCGGACGCTGATAACTCGGCTGTCTTGCGCACTACACGGCGAACCAGCGCGGCATGCTGGAAGGCGGTGACCCCGAGTACCTGCACCAGATGCGCGTTGCGTTGCGGCGGCTGCGTTCGGTGTTCAGCACGTTTGCGCCGCTGTTTCCGGCCGCCGTTATCGCGCCGCTCGTCGAAGAAACGCGTTGGCTTGCGCGGATTCTGGGCGTCACGCGCGACTGGGACGTGTTTGGTACCGAAACGCTGCCGCCGGTCGTCGCCCGCCATGCCGGGCACGCGGGTCTCGCCGCCGTCGTGCAGGCTGCAGAGCGCAAACGCGCTGGCGCCAATCGCCGTGCGCGGCGGGCGGTCGCATCGGTGCGCGGCCAAGGGTTGCTGCTCAAGTTCGGCGCATGGACCGCGGCCGAAGCGTGGCTCGCGGCGCTCACCGACGAGCAACGCGCCGACCTCAACCGCCCGGCGGACGAATTTGCGCGCGAAACCCTCGCCGCTGCGTTGAAGCGCGTGCGCAAGCGCGGCCGCAAGTTCGCGCACCTGGCGCCGCCGGATCTGCATCGGCTGCGCATCAGCGCCAAAAAGCTGCGCTATGCGACGGAGTTTTTTGCGCCGCTGTTCGACGAAAAAACGGCGCGCGATTACCGCGGGGCGCTCGCGCGGCTGCAGGATGCACTCGGCTCCTATAACGATGCGGTGAAAATGACGGCGTTGGCGGAGCAGGCGAGCCGCAGCTTGACCGGCGCCGCGATCGACGAAGCGCGTGGCATCATGCTCGGCTGGCGCGCCGGCATGGAAGATGCCGGAACGCGCTATCTCAAGCGCATGTGGAAGGATTTTCGCGCCGCCGAGCCGTTCTGGGACTAACGATAGTTGATCAGGCGGCCTGCGCTTCGACGCCCGCTTCGAGCTCGCGCAGCGACTTGATGTCGAGCTTGAAACCCGCGGCGTCCCATTCGTCGATTTCCTCGTGCAGCGCGGTTACCGTCAGCGGATTGGCGGCGAGCCAGTCGAGCGCGATGCCGAGCCGCAGCGTGTTGCCGTGGATCCGAGCCTCGATCGCCGGCAGTTGGAGGTCGGCGCGGCTGCGGTAGATCAGCGCGGCCAGCCGCAGGCCCATCACCATGCGCCAGTCGACGATCTCGACGTCGTGCGTGAAGATTTTCTTCAGCGAGCGGCGATGCGCGAGCACGAGCGTGGCGAGCCGGACCTGCTCCATTTTCGAGAAGCCCGGCATGTCGGCGTGCTCCACGATGTAGGCGGAATGCTTGTGATAGCCGCTGTAGGCGACCGAGATGCCGATTTCGTGCAGCTTGGCGGCCCAGCCGATGTAGTGGGGCGCCGCGTCGTCGCTGGCATCGTCGCCGGCGGTGAAGCGCCGGTAGAGGGTCAGCGCGAGACTCGCGACGCGACGCGCCTGCTTGGAGTCGACGTGATACCGCTGCATGAACTGCGACACCGTGATGTCGCGCATGTCGTGGTGCTGGAAACGCCCCAACAGGTCGTAAAGGATGCCCTGGCGCATCGAGCCGCTGGCCACCTGCATGGACTCGATGCCGAGTTCCGACAATGCCGCGCTCATGATTGCGAGCCCGCCGGGCAGCACGGGCAGGCGGTCGCTGCGCAAGCCGGCGAGATCGAGCCGATCGACGTCGCCGGCCTTGATCAGCGCAGAGCGCAGGCGCTCGAGACCCTCCGGCGTGATGCCGCTCTCGGAGTAGCCGTTCAGTTGCAGGATCTCGGACAGTGCGCGCGCGCTGCCCGACGAGCCCACCGCGTCCTTCCAATGGCCCTTCGAAAACCCCGCGACCATGGTCTGCAATTCATGGCGCGCCGCGAGCTCGGCCTGCTTCATCGCACCCTTGCTGACCTTGCCATCGGGGAAATACTTGAGGCTGTAGCTGACGCAGCCCATGTAAAGGCTGTCGAGGCGCAGCGGCTTCAACGCGCGGCCGATGATGAATTCGGTCGAGCCGCCGCCGATGTCGACGACCAGGCGCTTGTCCTTGGACATGGGCAGACTGTGCGCGACCCCGACATAGATGAGGCGCGCTTCCTCGCGGCCGGCGACGACTTCGATCGGGAAACCGAGCGCCGCTTCAGCCTGTTTCAAAAATGCGGACGCATTCTTGGCCACGCGCAGCGTGTTGGTGCCGACGGCACGCACGCCATGCGGATCGAAACCGCGCAGGCGCTCGCCGAAGCGCTTCAGGCATTCGAGCGCGCGCGCCTGCGAATCTTCGTCGAGGCGTTTCTCGCGGTTTAGGCCGGCGCCGAGGCGGATCGGCTCGCGCAGGGAATCAAGCGGGTAGAGCTGGTCACCGACGACGCGCGCAACCTGCAGGTGGAAGGAGTTGGAACCGAGATCGACTGCGGCGAGTGTGGAGTAAACCGCCATTTCGGCTAGCTGTCCCCGCCGACAAACAGGCGGTAGACGATGGAATGCATACTTGGAATACGCGATCTCAAGATGCCTTAAGTATAGGCAATTCATCCCGCCGTTGCCACGTGTTTTTACGCGCCTATACGCGCCGTCAGAAAGGGCGAGTTACTCGCTCACATCTCACCCCGCGGCCTTGTGCATTTCCATTTTGACGAAGCGATCGGTGACTCCCGCCAGTCGCAGGACGCTGCCGCGTCAGGCCCGCTTACCGCTTGCTCGTAGAGAAAGTTTTCTTTCTTACCGAACCGGCGACAGTGCCGGCGTTGGAATAAAATACTTTCTCTGCAACCAGAGCGCGACATTCACGAGGCCGATCATGACCGGCACCTCGACGAGCGGCCCGATGACAGCCGCAAACGCAGCGCCCGAATTGATGCCGTAAACGGCCACGGCCACGGCGATTGCCAGCTCGAAGTTGTTGCTGGCCGCGGTGAAAGAAAGCGTGGCGCACTTCTCGTAACTCGCGCCCAGGCGCTTGCTCATGAAAAACGAGATGACAAACATCACGACGAAATAAATCAGCAGCGGAATGGCGATGCGCACCACATCGAGCGGGATGCTGACGATCAGCTTGCCCTTCAGGCTGAACATGACCACGATCGTGAAGAGCAGCGCGATCAGCGTGATCGGTCCGATCTTCGGCACAAATTGCGAGTGGTACCAATCTTTTGTGACGTAGCGCAGCATGATCACGCGGGTCAGCACGCCGGCAATGCACGGGATGCCCAGATAGATGAAGACGCTCTCGGCAATCTGCCCGATCGAGATATCGACAACGGAGCCGGATAGCCCGAAGAGCGGCGGCAGCACCGTGATGAACAGCCAGGCGTAAACGCTGAAAAACAGCACCTGAAAGATCGAGTTGAAGGCGACCAGACCGGCGGCGTACTCGGTCGAACCCCTGGCGATCTCGTTCCAGACGATCACCATGGCAATACAACGGGCCAGGCCGATCATGATAAGCCCCACCATGTATTCCGGCTTGTCGTGAAGGAAGATCACCGCCAGCGCGAACATCAGGAGCGGGCCGACGACCCAGTTCTGCACCAGCGAGAGTCCCAACACCTTCCTGTCGCGAAATACGTCGGGCAGTTCTTCGTAGCGCACCTTGGCAAACGGCGGGTACATCATCAGGATCAGCCCCACTGCAATGGGAATATTGGTTGTTCCGACCTGGAAGCTGTTGATGAAATCCTCGATGCCCGGCACCGCAAAGCCGAGGCCTACCCCTAACGCCATAGCAGCGAAGATCCAGACCGTCAGATACCGGTCCAGAAACGAAAGTTTTTTGCTTACAGCACTCATGACGCGGTGACTGCAGAACCGTCGCTCATTTCGCGTCGGCTTCGTTCGGTGTCTTGCCGATATCGTCGAGTTTTTTCTGCAGGCTCAATTTGTCGAGTTTTTCCAGCGACAGGTTCGCAAACAGATTGATGCGGTTGGACAGGTGGCGAAAGGCTTCCGCAAACGCGCGCCGTTTCTCGTCGTCGCTGCCCACGACCGCTGCGGGATCGGGCAAGCCCCAGTGCGCGGTCATCGGCTGCCCGGGCCACACGGGACACACTTCGTTCGCCGCGTTGTCGCACACGGTGAATACGAAATCCATTTTCGGCGCGCTGGGTTTCGCGAATTCGTCCCAATCCTTGCTGCGCAGCCCGTCGATCGGCAAGCCGACGGTTTGGATGCGCTCGAGCGCAAACGGATTGGGCTTGCCAGAGGGATGGCTGCCCGCGCTGAATCCCTTGAACCTGCCCCGGCTCACCGCGGGATTGTTGACTATAGCCTCGGCCATCAGGCTGCGCGCCGAGTTATGGGTGCAGAGAAAAAGAACGTTGTAGGCGCGATCGATCACGGTATTTCTTCAGCAGCAGGTCGAACGCGCAGTATCCGGTCTCATCCGCTTTCGTGACCGGCGCGCAACAGGCGCTGGCGACGGCGCTGCCGCCGGTTTTGGTCGCCGTTTGGCGTCCTGTCCGAAGGTGGGAATGCTCCCCAACGTGTGATAGGTCTCCCACGCGATCCCTTGCGGATCGGTGATCCAATATTTATTCGAATTGGCGTAACAGCAAGCTGCGTCGGGCTGATCGCGTGCGGCAATGTCCGCCTTACGAACTTGGTCCCGTAACACGGCCAGTTCTTCGTCGCTGTCGACCTGAATGCCAAGGTGATCGACACCGGCCTTCAGACCGCGATTGGAAATCGCGAAATTGATGCGCGGATCGTCGAGCATCCATTTCGCATAATCTTCCTTGACGACCGCAGGCTGCTGACCGAACACACCCGGAATAAAAGCCGATATTGGCGGCAAGGTCGTCGACGGCGACATGGATATGAAAGCGTTTCATGTTTTGGCCCCTTTTCGTTGGGATTTGAGATTGGATTTCTTTGCAGAAGTGGCTTCGGCTGCACACGTTGCACGTGGTCCGCAGGTGACGCCGTCGCGGGCGCAACAGTTATCGGTGAGGTAGCCGACTAACGCGTTCATTTCGTCGAAATTAGCGGAGTAATAGATATACCGGCCTTCCTGGCGCGATGTAATCAGGCCCGCATGACTCAATTCCTTCAAGTGAAAGGAGAGCGTTGCCGGGACGACTTTCAATTCCGCGCCGATCTCCCCCGCCGAAACTCCGGTCGGACCGCGTTCGACGAGCAGGCGGTAGATCGCGAGACGCGATTCCTGAGCAAGTGCCGCGAGCGCTTTTACGATTTCAGACGATTTCATATTTCGAATAATATCGAAATATAAGCGACAAGTCAACGACAATGCGGCTGCACCAGCCTGAAGGCTTACGGGAGAAATCTCAGGCGCGGGATTCGGCGTTCGCCGGCGCCGCCGCCGGCACGATGCGGCGTGCCGGGAAGCGCACGGCGAAGCGACTGCCCCTGCCCGCTTCGCTTGTGATGTCGAGTGTTGCCTGGTGCCGGCTCAACACGTGCTTGACGATCGCCAGGCCGAGACCGGTGCCGCCGGTCGCGCGCGAGCGGCCGCGATCGACGCGATAGAAGCGCTCGGTCAAACGCGGAATATGCTCGGGCGCAATGCCGATGCCGGAGTCGCTCACGGCAAATTCGGCCTCGTCGGCGCTCGCGCGCCACGTGATGCGCACTTCGCCGCCGTCCGATGTGTAGCGGATCGCGTTGGTGACCAGATTGCCGAATGCGCTCGCGATTTCGCTGTCCGCGCCGAGCAAATCGAAGCCGGCTTTTGTGTCAAATTCGGCGTCAACCACGATGCGATGCTTGCCGCCGCTCAGCGCGACGCCGTCGATGCGCAGGCGCTCGAGCAGCGGCACCACGGATACGCGCTCGTCCAGGGACGGGTTCGGCGCCGATTCGAGCGTCGACAGCGTCAGCAGATCGTCGACGATGCGCTCCATGCGTTTACTCTGCTCGGCCATTAGATTGAGGTAGTCGCGCGAGCGCTGGGGATCGAGCTGCAGTTCCTTGATCGTCTCCAGAAAGCCCGACAGCACCGTGAGCGGCGTGCGCAGTTCGTGCGACACGTTGGCGACGAAATCGCGGCGCATCGTTTCCAGCTTGTCGAGCCGCGTGACGTCGCGCGACAACAAAAGCTTCTGCGCGTCGCCATAGGGGATGATCTGCACGGAAAACACCGCGCCGCCGCCGCGGGTGGAGCGCAGTTCCAGCGGCTGCGAATAATCGCCGGATTCGACATAAGCAACGAATTCCGGCTGGCGCATGAGATTGATCACCGGCTGGCCCACGTCGATCTCGACGTCGAGATCGAAGTGGGACTCGGCGGTGTCGTTGCACCATTCGATCCGGTTGTCGGCATCGAGGATCACACGCCGTCCGGATGCGCGCGCGCGGCCTGGCGAAAGCGCACGAGCATCCGCGCGAGCTGCTGCTGCTGGCGGGTCTGCACGCGCTCGAAGCGGTACAGCAGCGAAAAAATGTAATCCCACGCGCCGCGGCCGACCGGCACCTTGCCGGCAACCGGCGATTTCAGCCAGCGTGTCAGCTTCTCCGCGTGCCGGATATGGTGCAGCAGCAAGGCTGCGATGCCGAACGTAAAAACACCCCAGCCGGCGGTCGCGCCGAACGCGTGATGGACGATCCATGCCGCCAGCGCGAGGAGCGCCACGGCGGCGACAGTACGCAGGACTAGTCTATCCACAGGTTCAAACCGGGCAGTAGATGCGGACGATTATCGCACGCAAGCCATGATGGCGATGGTTGGCGGCCGCATCAGCGCGGAACTTTGCTCAACCGTGCAGGCGATAACCGGCGCCGCGCACGGTTTCGATCAGGCCGTCGTGTCCCGTCGGTTCCAGCGCCTGGCGCAGGCGGCGGATATGCACGTCGACCGTGCGCTCCTCGACGAACACGTGATCGCCCCACACCTGGTCGAGCAACTGCATGCGGCTGTAAACGCGTTCGGGATGCGTCATGAAGAAGTGCAGGAGCTTGAACTCGGTCGGCCCGAGCGCGAGCTGCCTGCCCGCGCCGTTTACGCGATGCGCCGCCGGATCGAGGCTCAAGTCGCCGATCTCGATCAGGTCGTCGGTCAGCTGCGGCGCGCGGCGGCGCAGGACCGCCTTGATGCGCGCCATCAACTCCTTCGGCGAGAAGGGCTTGGTGATGTAATCATCGGCGCCGGCATCGAGGCCTTCGATCTTGTCCTGCTCCTGCGCGCGCGCGGTCAGCATGATGATCGGGATGTCCTTGCTGCGCGCGTCGGCGCGCAGCTTGCGCGCGAGCACGGTGCCCGCCACGTCGGGCAGCATCCAGTCGAGCAGTATGAGGTCGGGCTTGATCTCGCGGATCAGGGCGTCGGCTTCCGCCGCGGTGCCCGCGCGCTGCACGCGGTGCCCCGCATGCTCGAGATTGACGGCGATCAGTTCCTGGATCGCGGGTTCGTCTTCGACCACCAGAATATCGCTGCTCATGCGGTCCCGCGCTTCAACCCAGCGCCTCGCGCTCGAGTTCTTCGACCGTGGTATGGCGCACGTCGGTGCCCTTGACGATGTAAATCACCTGCTCGGCCATGTTTTTCGCATGGTCGCCGATACGCTCGATCGCTTTCGCGATCCACAGGATCTCGAGCGACTGCGAAATCGTGCGCGGGTCTTCCATCATGAACGTGATCAGCTGGCGCACGATCGCGCGAAATTCCTCATCGATCGCGAAATCCTCGCGCACAATCGACGCCGCCGCGACCGGATCGAGCCGGGCGAGCGCGTCGAGCGCCTTGCGCAGCATGCCCAGCGCGATATCGCCGACATGCTTGACCGCCGCGATCGGCGTGCTCGGCATCCGCGCGCGTGCATAGCTCTGCTTGCCCATGCGCGCGATTTTGGCTGCTTCGTCGCCGATGCGCTCGAGATCCGTCACGATCTTGATGATGGCGAGCACCAGGCGCAAATCGCCGGCGGCGGGCTGCCGGCGCGCGATGAGGTGGCTCGATTCGGTGTCGATGTTCACTTCGAGCGCATTGACGCGATGGTCGTCGGCGATTACGGCGTCTAACGCGGGCACGTCGCCGGACGTCAACCCGTCGATTGCCGCGCGGATCTGGGCCTCGACGAGCCCACCCATCTCGAGCACGCGCGAGCGCAGCGTCTCGAGCTCGATGTCGTATTGTTTCGAGGAATGATCGGTCATGATCGCATGCTCCTGTGACGGCTTCAGCCGAAACGTCCGGTTATGTAATCCTCGGTTTCCTTGCGCGCCGGCTTGATGAAGATGGTGTCCGTAGCCCCGAATTCGATCAATTCGCCCAAGTACATATAGGCAGTGTAATCCGACACGCGCGCGGCCTGCTGCATGTTGTGCGTGACTATCACGACCGTGTAGTCGGCCTTGAGTTCATCCATGAGCTCTTCGATGCGCGACGTGGAAATCGGGTCGAGCGCTGAGCACGGCTCGTCGAGCAGCAGCACTTCGGGCTTGATCGCGATGCCGCGCGCGATGCAGAGGCGTTGCTGCTGGCCGCCAGAGAGGCTGGTGCCGCTCTGGTTCAATTTGTCCTTCACTTCCTTCCATAACGCGGCTTTGGTCAGCGCCCATTCGACGCGCTCGTCCATTTCGCCGCGGCTCAAATCTTCGTAGAGCCGCACGCCAAACGCGATGTTTTCGTAAATCGACATCGGAAACGGCGTCGGCTTCTGAAACACCATGCCGACTTTCGCGCGCAAGAGCGTGATGTCCTGCGTCTTGTCGAGAATGTTGTTGCCGTCGAGCCGGATTTCGCCTTCCGCGCGCTGGTCCGGATACAGCTCGTACAGACGGTTGAACGTGCGCAGCAAAGTCGACTTGCCGCAACCCGAAGGCCCGATGAACGCCGTGACCTTATTGGCCGGAATATCGAGCGACACCTGCTTGATCGCCTGGTACTTGCCGTAATAAAAATCGAGCGCGTTGACCTGCAGCTTCGGATTGTCAAAATTCAAGGTTTCGCTCATGGAGTCAGGTCCGGTCGTTGCTGGTTTAGCGGCGGAACAGCGTGCGCGCGATAATGTTGAGCGCGAGCACACCCAGAGTAATCAGGATCGCGCCGCCCCACGCAAGCCGGTGCCAGTCGGGGTACGGGCTCATCGCGAACTGGAAGATGACGACCGGCAGGTTCGCCATCGGCTCGTTCATGTTGAGCGACCAGAACTGATTGTTCAAAGCGGTGAAGAGCAGCGGCGCGGTTTCGCCGCTGATCCGCGCGACCGCCAGCAGGATGCCGGTGATGATGCCGGCACGCGCCGCGCGGTACGACACGAAGACGATCATTTTCCAGGTCGGCGCCCCGAGCGCGACAGCCGCCTCGCGCAGGCTGTCGGGCACCAGCTTCAGCATGTCGTCGGTGGTGCGCACGACCACCGGGATGACGATCAGCGCCAGCGCGAGCGTGCCGCCCCAGCCCGCGAAGTGCCTGACGTTGGCGACGTAGACTGAATAAATGAAGAGTCCAATGACGATCGACGGCGCGGACAGCAGGATGTCGTTGATGAACCGCGTGGCCGGCGCGAGCCAGCCGCGCCGGCCGAACTCCGCGAGATAGGTTCCCGCGAGAATTCCAATCGGCGTGCCGAGCATCGTTGCCGTCGCGGCCATCAGGATGCTGCCGACGATTGCGTTGAGCAGGCCGCCGGCGCTGCCGGGCGGCGGAGTCGTTTGCGTGAACAACGACACGCTCAGCGCGCCGAACCCCTCGTAAAACAGCGTGATCAGTATCCACGCCAGCCAGAAGAGGCCGAACACCATCGTGAGGCCCGAAATGAACAGCATCAGCGCGTTGACTCTGCGCCGGCGCTGATAAGTCCGGTTGGCGGGTGAAATTGCGTTCGACATGACTAGGTCTGCGTGCCTTCCCGCTTCGCGAGCTGCAGGAGCATCGTCTTCGACAGCGCGAGCACGATGGTCGTAATCAGAAACAGGATCAACCCGAGCTCGATCAGCGCGGCGGAATGCAGGTCGCCGACCGCTTCGGTGAATTCGTTGGCGAGGGACGACGCGATGCTGTTGCCGGGCGCGAGCAACGAGGTGCTCAGGCGGTGCGCATTGCCGATGACAAAGGTGACAGCCATGGTTTCACCGAGCGCGCGGCCGAGTCCCAGCATCACGCCGCCGACGACGCCGATCTTCGTATAAGGCAGAACGATCCGCCACACGACTTCCCACGTCGTGGCGCCCAGCCCATAAGCCGATTCTTTGAGCATCGGCGGCACGAGCTCGAACACGTCACGCATCACGGCCGTGATGAACGGAATCACCATGACGGCCAGTATGATGCCGGCCGTCAGCATGCCGATGCCCATCGCCGGGCCCTTGAACAGTGGCCCGAAAATCGGCAACGGGCCTAACGTCTTGATCAGCACGGGCTGCACGTGCTCGGCGAACAACGGCGCGAAGACGAAGAGCCCCCACATGCCGTAGATGATGCTCGGAATCGCCGCCAGCATTTCGATCGCGGTACCGAGCGGTCGCTTGAGCCACGTCGGCGAGAGCTCGGTCAAAAACAACGCGATGCCGAAGCTCACGGGAATGCCGATAATCATCGCGATCGCGGAACTCACCAGCGTGCCGTAGATCGGGATCAGCGCGCCGAATTTCTCGGCGACCGGGTCCCACTCGGGATCGAACAGGAAATTAAAGCCGTATTTGGACAGCGCGATCTGGCTGTGCACGAGCAGCGATATCAGGATCGCCGCGAGTATCGAGAAAACGAAAAACGCGAAAAACCGCGTCAGGTTTTTGAAAAGCGCATCCATCCAGACGAGCCTCTGCACCGGCTTGGGCCGTAGATTATAGGCAGAATGCGCGCCGGCCCCGTACTTCGAGCCGATCGCCGCGATCTCGTTGGGAGGCATGGCTATCCGTGAAAAATGGCGCGAGAGGCCGCAGCCTCTCGCGCTAGACCCGTGTGAGTATTCCTCGGAACGCTCAGAATGCGACCGGTTTGCCAGACGCGTCCTGGATCTTTTTCCACTCGGCCTTAACTAGCTTCACGACGCTGTCGGGCATCGGCACGTAGTCGAGATCGAGTGCGAGCTTGTCGCCGGCTTCATACGCCCAGTCGAAAAACTTGAGCGCGATTGCCGCATTCTCGGGCTTGTCCTGTTTCTTGTGCATCAGGATGAACGTCGCGCCCGTGATCGGCCAGCTTTCTTTGCCGGGCTGATCGGTCAACAGCAGATAAAAGCCGGGGGCCTTGTCCCACTGCGCGTTCGCTGCGGCGGCACGGAACGTCTTGTCATCGGGCGCAACGAAGTTGCCGTCTTTGTTCTGCAGCAACGCGTACGCCATCTTGTTCTGCAACGCGTACGCATATTCGACATAGCCGATCGAACCCGGCAGGCGCTGCACGTAGGCCGCGACGCCTTCGTTGCCCTTGCCGGAGACGCCGGCGGGCCATTTGACCGACGTGTTGTTGCCGGCCTTGTCTTTCCATTCCGCGCTGAGCTTGGACAGGTAGTTGGTAAAGATAAACGTCGTGCCGGAACCGTCCGAGCGCGCGACGACCGTGATGTCCTGATCTGGCAGCTTTACGCCCGGGTTGAGCGCGGCGATTGCCGGCGCGTTCCACTTGCTGATTTTGCCGAGATATATATCCGCGAGCACGGCACCGCTCAACCGCAGCGCCCCCGGTTTGATGCCCTCGATATTGACGACCGGCACGACGCCGCCCATCACCATCGGAAACTGCACGAGACCGTCTTTCTCGAGCTGGGCGGGCTCGAGCGGCGCGTCCGATGCGCCAAAATCGACGGTTTTGGCGAGAATCTGCTTAATGCCGCCGCCCGAGCCTATCGATTGATAGTTAAGCCCCACTCCGGTTTTCGCGCGATAGGCTTCCGCCCACTTCGAATAAATCGGATACGGGAACGTCGCGCCGGCGCCGGTGATGTTGGCGGCGCCGGCAGGCACCGCGGAAGCCAAACCCCAGGCTATCGCGGCGGTTGCCAGCAAGCGTTGAACAGATGCGGATTTCATGACGAGCGCTCCAGATCAGGTGTGCAGGGCGAACCTGCGGAATGGGCGCCATCATAAGCATCGATTGTTACAGCTTCGTGACGCGGTCTGGCGCCGCTGGAGCCGGGCGCCAGGTCAACCGGCCCGCCGCAAGCGAAACGGTCGGGCCGCAGGATTTACGGCTTTAAGCGGTCCGCGAACTTCTTTCTGAACTTGGCGACCTTCGGCGCGACGACGGCCTGGCAGTACGGCTGGCTGTCATTGTTCGCGAAATATTCCTGGTGATAATCCTCGGCTACGTAAAACGTCGGCGCCGGCACGACTTCAGTGACGATCCTGCCGCTGAAAAGTTTTCCGGCGGTCATCCCGGCAATGAATTTTTCGGCGGCCTCTTTCTGGGCGGCCGTGTGATAGAAAATCGCGGACCGATATTGCGTGCCCACGTCGTTGCCCTGACGGTTCAGCGTCGTCGGATCGTGGATGGCGAAGAACACCGCGAGAATCTCGCGAAACGAAATCACGGCGGGGTCGAACGTCACGCGCACCACTTCGGCATGGCCCGTGTCGCCGTTGCAAATCTGCTGGTACGTCGGATTGACGGTGTTGCCGCCCGTATAGCCGGACTCGACCGAGCTCACGCCTTTGAGGCTGTCGAACACGGCTTCGATGCACCAGAAGCAGCCGCCGCCGAGGGTTGCGACTTCGGCGCCGGCAGGCGGTTGTGCAATAGTCATTGCGAGCTCATTCCAAGCGAGTTGATGCGCACGCCGGTTAGTCCGCGCGGCGGCGGTTTCCTGACACGACACTGATATTATGCGGCATGCAAGGATGGGCCGACTGCGGCGACTAAGCGGAACCTGCCGGGCTGCCCGCAGTCAATTTGAGGAGATGAGGATCATGCTGACCTTACGCAATGTATTGCTCGCGCTGTGCGCGTCGCTGCTGCTGACCGCGATCGCCGCGAACGCGCAAACGACGAAGCCTGCCGCTGGTGCCGCAACCGCCAAAGCCATCTTCGCGGGCGGCTGCTTCTGGTGCATGGAACATCCGTTCGACGTGCTGCCGGGCGTGGTTTCCACCACGTCGGGATACATCGGCGGCCAGAAGAAAAATCCGACGTACGAGGAAGTGTCCTCGGGCCGTACCGGCCACACCGAGGCGGTCCAGGTCGTCTACGATCCGAAAAAAGTGACGTACGAGAAACTGCTCGACGTGTTCTGGCACAACATCGATCCCACGGTCAAAGACCAGCAGTTCTGCGATCACGGCTCGCAATACCGCAGCGGGATTTTTTATACCGACGACGAACAGAAGCGTCTGGCCGAAGCCTCCAAAGCGACGCTCGACCGCAACAAGCCGTTCAGCGCCGCGATTGTCACCGAAATCACGCGCGCCAGCGAGTTTTATCCCGCCGAAGACTATCACCAGGATTTTTATCTCAAGAATCCGCTGCGCTATAAGTATTACCGCAGCGGCTGCGGCCGCGATGCGCGCCTGAAGCAGTTGTGGGGCAAGGCGCCCGAATAGGCCGCCCGTCACCCGGTCGTGAAGCGTGTAGTCCTGCTCGGGGGCGGGCACAGCCACCTTGAAGTCGTGCGCCGGTTCGGCGCGAATCGGATTGGCAATGCTGAAATCTCGCTCGTCGACCCGGCGCAGTTCGCAACCTATTCCGGCATGCTGCCCGGACTTATCGCGGGCCATTACACTTTTAACGACTGCCATGTCGATCTCGCGCGTTTGGCGCTGCGGTGCGGCGTTCGGTTTTTGCCGTTGCGTGCGAACGGCATGGACATTGCGCGCCGGCAAATTGCGCTGAGCGACGGCACGCTGCTCGACTACGATATCGCGTCGCTCGACGTCGGCTCGACGCCGCCGACGGCGGGGACTCCCGGCGCCGCCGAGCACGCGGTTGCCGCCAAACCATTCACCGTTTTCGCGCAACGCTGGGACCGCTTGATCGCCGCTGCCCAAGCGGGGGCATTGCGCAAAGTCGTCGTCATCGGCGGCGGGGCCGCCGGCGTGGAACTCGCGCTGGCGATGCACCACCGTTTGGCCCAGGCAACCATGCCGCATGCAATCGACTTCGCGGTCGTCACTGATGCGCAATGCCTGTTGCCCGATCACAACCGTCAAACGCGCACGGCGCTTGAACGCGCGCTGGCGCAACGCGGTATCGCCGTCTATCTAAATTCCAGGGTAACGCGCGTCGAAACCACGAAAGCGATTTTGGGCGACGCCGCCGACGTCATCGCGAGCGACGCCACCGTCTGGGCGACGGGAGCCGGCGCGCCATCGTGGCTCGCGGATACGGAGCTCGCGCTCGACGCGCGGGGCTTTATCCGCATCGACGAGCGGCTGGCATCCGTGTCGAATCCGGAAATTTTCGCGGCGGGCGATTGCGCGACCATCGATGGACACCGGTATCCGAAGTCGGGCGTCTACGCGGTCCGCCAGGGGCCGGTGCTCGCGGAAAATCTACGCCGCGCGCTGGCCGGAGAGCGCTTGGCCAGGTACCGCCCGCAGCAGCGTGCGTTGGCGTTGATCAGCACGGGAAACCGCTACGCGGTCGCGATCGTACGGCCGCTACGCGCTGGAAGGCGCGTGGGTCTGGCGCTGGAAGGATTACATCGACCGCAAGTTCGTGCGGCGTTATCGCGCCTGAACGAACCGCGATTTAAACCAGGGTCACGCGCGCGAATTTGCGCTTGCCCACCTGCACCACCGCGGTCGTGCCAGCGGTGAGCTTCAGCGCTTTATCGGTGACTTTTTCGCCGTCGATCTTGACGCCGCCCTGCGCAATCATGCGCAGCGCTTCCGACGTGCTCGCCGTGAGGGCGGCCGCTTTAAGCAGGTTGCGCGATCCCGATGCCATCGGCGCCGGCGCTCACCTGCACTTCCGGCGATGTCGGCGGGTATCTCGCCCTGCTTGAAGCGCGTTTCGAAATCCGCGAGCGCGCTTGCCGCCGCGGCCGGCGTATGAAAGCGCGTGACGATTTCCTGGGCGAAAGCCACCTTGATGTCGCGCGGATTGCGGCCGGTTTCCGTTTCCTTCTTCCATTGCCTGACGTTCGCGAGCGGCGCAAACGACAGGAGCTCGATGTAACGCCACATCAGGTCGTCCGAAATCGACATCAGCTTGCCGAACATTTCGTTCGGGCGGTTCGTTGATGCCGATGTAGTTGCCGAGCGATTTCGACATCTTGTTGACGCCGTCGAGGCCCTCGAGCAGCGGCATGGTGAGGATGCATCTGCGGCGGCTGGCCGTAATGCTTCTGCAGCTCGCGGCCCATCAGCAGATTGAACTTCTGGTCGGTGCCGCCGAGCTCGACGTCGGCCTTGAGCGCGACCGAGTCGTAGCCCTGCACCAGCGGATAGAGGAATTCGTGGATCGCGATCGGCTGGTTCGCCTTGTAGCGCTTGCCGAAATCGTCGCGCTCGAGCATGCGCGCGACGGTGTGCGTGGCGGCGAGCTTGATCATGTCGGCGGCGCTCGAGCTTGTCCATCCACTCGGATTGAAAGCGACCTCGGTCTTGCCGCGGTCGAGAATCTTGAACACCTGCGCGGTATAGGTCTGCGCGTTGGCGCGCGATCTCCTCGCGGGTCAGCGGCGGGCGCGTGGCGTTCTTGCCGGTGGGGTCGCCGATCATGCCGGTGAAGTCGCCGATCAGGAACACGACGTGATGACCCAGATCCTGCAATTGGCGCAGCTTGTTGATCAGCACCGTGTGGCCGAGGTGCAGATCCGGCGCGGTCGGGTCGAAGCCGGCTTTGACGCGCAGCGGCCGGCCGGCTTTGCAGCCGTTCGACGAGCTCGGCTTCGACCAATAGTTCATCGCTGCCGCGCTTGATGGTATCGAGCTGATCGGTCAATGAGGCCATGTGGGACCCAGTGTGACTATTTTCACGATGTGAAATTTGAGGGTTGCGCGTCCGTATAATTCTGCTAAGCTTGCCGCGTCGCTCTAAGGGAGCGTTAAGATAATATGCTAAAAGCATGATTTTAACCCATAAAATTAGACGTTTGATAGGCAAACTTTCGCCGCGCCACCGGCTTGCCGCGGCCGCGATTGCGGTGCCCTGCTTCAGCGTCGTCGCCGCGTTCGGCATCGCGCCGGACACGCTGGTCGATAAAGTTACGTTCAATAACGTCGTCGAAGAGCTGACGCTGCCGACTTTGGCGCCCGTCGCCGACCGCGAAGCCGGCTTCGCGCGCGAGGAACGCATTCAGCGCGGCGACACGGTCGGCGTCACTGCTCGCGCGGTTGCAGATCGACGATCCCGCAGCGACCCAGGTGCTGCGCAATAACGCGCAGGCGAAGGCGCTTTATCAATTGATTCCAGGCAAAGTCGTGCGCGCAACCGCCACTTCCGAAGGCAAGTTGCTGAGCCTGCGTTATTTGAGCGGCAGCAACCTGGTGTCGATCGATCGCGCCGCGGATAATTTCGTCGTCAAACAGGAAGCGGTCGACCTCGAGCGGCGGGTGTTGATGAAGTCGGCCGAAATCCGGAATTCGCTGTTCGGCGCGACCGATGCGGCCGGGCTGCCTGACACGATCGCGACGCAGATCGCGGAAATATTCTCGACCGACATCGACTTTCACCGCGACTTGCGCAAAGGCGACCGCTTCAGCGTCGTCTATGAAGTGTTCTACGATCGCGGCGAACCGGTCAAGTCCGGACGCGTGCTCGCCGCCGAGTTCGTGAATCAAGGCAAAGCTTACACCGCGGTGTACTTCAATTACGCCGAAAACGAGGGCGGCTATTACACCGCGGACGGCAAGAATCTGCGCAAGCAGTTTCTGCGCTCGCCGCTCGAATTTTCGCGCATCACGTCCGGGTTCAGCACCGCGCGCTTTCACCCGGTGCTGCAAACGTGGCGCGCACACAAAGGCATCGACTACGGCGCGCCCACCGGCACGCGCGTGAAAGCAACCGCGGACGGCGTCGTCGACATCGCGGGGCGCCAAGGCGGTTACGGCAACGTCGTGGTTCTGCGCCACCAATCCAAGTTCACGACCTGGTATGGTCACCTGTCCGGCATCGCCAAGGGGCTGCACAAAGGCAAGCGCGTGATGCAGGGCGAAGTCATCGGTTTCGTCGGCGCCACCGGCCTGGCGACCGGCCCTCATCTGCATTACGAATTCCGCATCAACGACGTGCACCAGAACCCGCTGCGCGTTGCAATGCCGGCAGCCCTGCCGATCTCGCCCGAAATGAAGCCGAAGTTCGAGCAAACCGCCAAGCTGTATACCGAGCGGCTGGATCTGCTGCGTACCACCAACCTCGCCCGACTCGACTAAGCTCAATGCCCGATTGTTACATCGGGCTGATGTCCGGCACCAGCCTCGACGGGATCGATGGCGTAATCGCCGACTTTGCGCCGGGTGCGCCGCGACTGCTCGCCCACGCGCATCAGCCCTTCACCCCGACGCTTCGGACGGAACTCGCGGCGCTCAATCATTCCGGCAACCACGAACTGCAACGCTCAGCGCTCGCGGCAAATGAACTCTCGCGGGGGTATGCTGCCGTCGTGCAGGCATTGCTCGCCCAAGCTTCAGTTAATGCGAGCGCCATTGCAGCCATCGGCTGTCACGGCCAGACCGTGCGCCACCAGCCTGCCGACGGGTACACGCTGCAGCTCGTCAACGGCTCGCTGCTCGCCGAACTTACCAGCATCAACGTAGTTTGCGATTTTCGCAGCCGGGACGTCGCGGCCGGCGGCCAGGGCGCGCCGTTGGTGCCCGCGTTCCACCGCGCAGTGTTTGCGCAGTCAAAAGAGCATCGCGTCATCGTAAATATCGGCGGCATCGCCAATCTGACGGACCTGCCGGCGAGCGTCGACGTCACGGGTTTCGATTGCGGGCCCGGCAACCTGCTCCTCGACGCGTGGACGCAACGTCATCAGAAGCAACCGTTCGACCGCGACGGTGCGTGGGCTGACACCGGCAAAGTCATTCCCGGCCTTGCTCGCGAGTCTCGAAGCCGACGCGTATTTTCGCCGCGCGCCGCCGAAAAGCACGGGGCGCGAGACGTTCAACCTGGCGTGGCTTGAGCAACGCTTGCGCGGTTCGGAGCAGCCGGCAGACGTGCAAGCGACGCTGCTCGCGCTGACGGCCCGCTCGATCGCCGATGCGATCGGCGGATTCTGCGCAAATGCGGCGGCCGTCTACCTGTGCGGCGGCGGCGCGCGCAATCGCGCGCTGGTCGGACTGCTCGCTCGACTGCTCGCGCCACGGCGAGTGGACCTGACCGATGCGCTGGGGGTGAACGCCGAACATGTCGAGGCGCTCGCGTTCGCGTGGCTGGCCTGCCAGACGCTCAACGCGCGGCCCGGCAATCTGCCCGCCGTTACCGGCGCGCGCGGCCCACGCGTGCTCGGTGCGCTTTATCGCGCGTGAAATAAAAAAGGGCGCCGCAGGCGCCCCTGGTTACGCAGCAAGCCGGGTCAGGCCGAAAACGACGACCCGCAGCCGCAAGTGCTGGTGGCATTCGGATTCTTGATCACGAACTGCGCGCCCTCGACGCCTTCCTGGTAATCGATTTCGGCGCCGCCCAGATACTGCAGGCTCATCGGATCGATCAAGAGCGTGACGCCGTTTTTCTGCATGGTCGTGTCGTCATCGCTGACGGCTTCGTCGAAAGTGAAACCATACTGAAATCCCGAGCAGCCGCCGCCGGTGACGAACACGCGCAATTTGAGATCGAGATTGCCTTCCTCGTCGATCAGCTGCTTGACCTTGGCTGCCGCGTTGTCCGTAAAGACCAACGGGGCGGGCATTTCCGTAATTGCATTCATGTTCAGTACTCCTAAATTCCGATTGCTTCGATACAACTACTGGGCGCCGTTGCGCTTCACTCGCCCGTGGCCGGCTTTAACTGCACGACCTTGTCGGACTTGCCCTCGGGTTGATAGACGAAACGTCCCTGCACCACCGCGCCGAGCTGAATCTCCAGCGTCCGATAGTATACGTCACCTGTGACATTCGCCTTAGGCTGTAGTTCCGCGTATTCGCTCGCGTGCACAGGGCCGACGACGGTCCCGTTGATCACGGCATGCGAAACGCGTATTTCGCCCTCGATATGCGCCTGCTCCGACAACACGAGAGTGCCCGGTTTATCGTCCGCCGCAATTACGTTGCCGCGCACGCGACCGTCGACTCGCAAACCGCCGCCAAACGTGATGCTGCCCTCGATCGTGGTGCCCGCGCCGATCAGGCAATCGATGCGATTCTGTGGCTTGTTGCTTTTGCTGTTTCCGAACATGGTCATACCTCCTGTCATGACGCATTCACGGCTTGAGTCAGCTTAGGCTCCTTGCTGCCGTTTTCGAATACCCGGACCTGCATGCTCTTGACCACAGCATCGGCATCGATTCGAAACGTGCCTTCGACGCGCTGATAAAAGCGAAAATTCACTTTGAATGCCTTGTCCGCCTGGTCGCCTTCAGCGGGCAGGGTCAGGACGACTTTTTTGTCCTGCTGCTGCAAATTAACGACGAACTGTAACGTGCCTTGGAAGTCTTTATTGCGCTGACCGGTTTGGGTCAGCAGCAGGCGGTAGCGGTACTCGCCGGGCAGGACGTCATTTTGCACCAGGAAGCGATTGACTGCCACCCCGCCGTCTTTGCCGCCCGAGGGCATCAGCGTCTGAAAAAAAGCGAGATCCTCTTTGAGTCCGGCGTTTTCGGCGGTCAAAGTCTTCATTTGCTTGATTAAGTCGGTATGGGTTGCACGTTCCATGTGGAGTTGGCGCTCGCTTAGCGCAAGCTCACCGCGTATACCCGCGATTTCCTGGCGGATTTTCGCGTTGATTTCGCCCAGTCGCTGCACCTCACGATCGGCCTCGCTTTGGTCGAAGCCCGCGAATTTCTTGCCGAAGTCGTAGGTCGCGCGGGCCAGCAAAAGCACGACCAAAGCCAGAACGAGCAGCCCCAACCAGCGCAAATACCAGGGCATCGCGGCGCGCACTGCCATGTGCGGCGCCGAAATACCAAACATCCGCTTGAGCCTTTTGATCAAGGCATTAATGCGACTTGCTCCAGGCCGGTCGTCTCCGGCAGGCCGCACATCAAATTCATGTTCTGCACCGCCTGCCCGGCCGCGCCCTTGGTCAGATTGTCGATCACCGACAGCACCACCGCGATGTCCCCGCCGCCGGGCCGATGCACGGCGATGCGGCACATATTCGATCCGCGCACCGACCGCGTTTCAGGATGAGCGCCTGCCGGCATCACGTCGACAAACGGCTCGTTTGCATACTGCTGCTCGTACAATTGCTGGAGCTCGACATCGCGCGTGAGCTGCACGTACAGCGTGGCGTGGATGCCGCGGATCAGCGGCGTCAGATGCGGCACGAACACCAGTCGCGTCGCGCGTCCCGCCATCAAGTCCAATCCCTGCGAGATCTCGGGATGATGACGATGCCCGGGCACGCCGTACGCCTTGAAGTTATCCGCCGCTTCGGCGAACAGCGTGTGCACCTCCGCCTTGCGGCCGGCGCCGCTCACGCCGGACTTCGCATCGGCGATCAAGTGCTCGAGGTCGGCGCAACCGCTTTTCACGAGCGGCAAAAATCCGAGCTGCACCGCCGTCGGGTAACAACCGGGGTTGGCCACGATGCGCGCGCGCTTGATCTCCTCGCGATTGATCTCGGGCAATCCGTACACCGCCTGCGCGACGAGCTCGGGACACGCGTGCTTGGTCCCGTACCATTTCTCCCACACGGCGATGTCCTTGATACGGAAATCCGCCGCGATGTCGATGATCCTGACGCCGGCGTCGAACAACGTGCGCGCCTGCTGCATCGCGACGCCGTTGGGTGTCGCGAAAAAGACAATGTCGCACGCTTTGAGCGCGTCATCTGACGGCGCGGTGAAATCGAGGTCGACGTAGCCGCGCAAATTCGGAAACATGCCCGCGACGGGCGTGCCCGCCTCCTGGCGCGACGTAATGATCTTCAGTTCGCAGTGCGGATGTTGCGCGAGCAAACGCAACAACTCGACACCGGTATAGCCGGTGCCGCCGACGATTCCGATCTTAAGTTTCTTGCCTGCCATGGCCGCCACCTACGCGAGGAGAAAACCCGCGCCTATTGTAAGTTACGAATGAAAAAGCCGCCCTTAAGGCGGCTTTTTCTGCCGATACCCGAAGGTTAGCGTTTCGAGAATTGCTTGCGGCGTCGCGCCTTGTGCAGGCCGACTTTCTTGCGCTCGACTTCGCGCGCGTCGCGCGTGACGAGCCCGGCTTTCTTGAGCACCGGCTTCAAAGCCGCGTCGTATTCGATCAATGCGCGCGTGATGCCGTGGCGCACTGCACCCGCCTGGCCGGATTCGCCGCCGCCATCCACGTTGACCATGATGTCGAACGCGTTGAGCTTGTCGGTCAGGACCAGCGGTTGGCGCACGATCATGCGGCCGGTTTCGCGCGAGAAAAACACGTCGACCGGCTTGTCGTTGACGATGATGTCGCCCTTGCCCGGCTTGATGAAGACGCGCGCCACGGCGCTCTTGCGGCGGCCGGTGCCGTAATTGAATTGCGCTTGCTTGGCTGCCATGGGATCAGGCCCTTATTTCGAGAGTTTTCGGCAATTGCGCCGCGTGCGGATGAGTGGTTCCCGCATAGACTTTGAGTTTCTTCAGCATCGCGTAGCCGAGCGGCCCTTTGGGCAACATGCCTTTGACCGCCATTTCGAGCACGCGCCGCGGGTGTTTCGCCTGCAGCTTGGAGAAGTTGGTGGTGTAAATACCGCCCGGGTACGTGCTGTGGCGGTGATAGAGCTTGGTGCGCGCCTTGCTGCCGGTCACGCGCAACTTATCGACGTTGACGACCACGATATAATCGCCGACATCGACGTGCGGAGTGAATTCGGGTTTGTGCTTGCCACGCAACCGATGCGCGAGCGTCGCGGCGAGCCGGCCGAGCACTTTGTCCTGGGCATCGACCACGTACCAGTCGTGTTTGACTTCGTGGGCTTTCGCCGTAAATGTTTTCATATCTGAAGCGCTGCCTTGCTAGGTGGGTAGGCCCGCCGTTTGGAAACGACAGAAAGCTTTGGATTATATGGTAAAAGTCATTTTGCTGTCAAACCGCCGCCGGTCGCGCTGATACCCTTGGCCACCGTCCTTTTGGCCTCTTCGGCGCGGGCGCGCGCCGTCGCCCGCCCCGGACCGCGATGACCGCGACCCTCGTCGCCGCCTGGCTGCTGCCGCCGCTCTTTCCCCTGCTGCTCGTATTGGCGGGCTGGTATGCGCTGCGGGCCAGGCCGCGAGCCGGACGCGCGCTGATTGCCGGCGGCGCTGTCCTCATGCTGCTCTTGTCGATTCCGGTCGTCGGATCGCTGCTGGTAGCGACTTTGGAAGCGCCGTTCGCCGATCCTTTACAGCAGCCGGCCGACGCCATCGTCGTGCTGGGCGGCGGCAGTTATGCGGACGCGCCCGAATATGGCGGCGATACGGTGAGCGGCGCGTCGCTCGAACGCCTGCGGTACGCGGCCGCGCTGCACAAGCGCAGCAACAAGCCGATCCTGGTGTCCGGCGGCAATCCGCGCCACCGTGCAACGGCCGAAGCGGCGCAAATGCGCGCGGTGCTCGAGACCGAGTGGCGCATACCGGTCGCCTGGAGCGAGGATGTTTCCGACAACACGCTGGAAAACGCGCTATTTAGCCGTGCCATCCTCGCCCGCGCCGGCATCGACCGCATTTACCTGGTAACTCACGCCTGGCACATGCCGCGCGCGCAGGCCGCCTTCGAGCGCGCCGGCTTTACCGTCGTTCCCGCGCCGACGCGTTTCGCTACGCTGCGCAACCTGCGTCTCGCGGACTTCGTCCCCGACGCCGACGGCTTAAGCTTAAGCGCGCGGTTTTGCCGTGAAGTATTAGGGATCAATTTGGTATCGTCTCAAATCGTTCTGACAGCAAGGATAGTGATGAAAGCCAGAATAAAATGGGTGGAAGACGTGTGCTTCGTCGGCGAATCCGGCAGCGGTCACGCCATCGTGATGGACGGCGCGCCGGAAGGCGGCGGCCGCAACATCGGGATGCGGCCGATGGAAACGGTGCTGATCGGCACCGGGGCCTGCACCGCATATGATGTCGTCCATATATTGAAAAAATCGCGCGCGGCGATCAGCGACTGCACGGTCGACATCGACTCGGACCGCGCGGCGGACGACCCGAAAGTGTTCACGCGCATTCATTTTCATTTTGTGGTCACGGGCAAGGATTTGAAACCGCCGCAGGTCGAGCGCGCAATTCATCTGTCGGCCGAGAAATATTGCTCCGCGTCCATCATGCTCGCGAAAACTGCCGTCATTACGCACGACTTCGAAATCAGGCAAGGTTAATAAATGCCTTCTCTCGATCCTCGCTCTCAATCCTCGATGCTGACTGTCAGGCGAGACTCACGCCCAACCGGCTGCCGATGAAATAAGTTACGCCGCCGGCGGTCGCGCCGATCGCCAGCATGCGCGCGCCGCTCAACCATGCGTTGCGTCCGGTAAACAGCGACAGCGTGGCGCCGACCGCGAACAGCGCGATGGCCGTGAGCACGATGACCGCGATCAGGCTCGATTTGCCGAGACCGAAAAAAAACGGCAGCAGAGGAATCAGCCCGCCCACGCCGAACGAGAAAAACGATGACAGCGCCGCGCCCCACGGCGAGCCGAGGTCCTCGGGATTCAGGCCGAGTTCTTCGCGCGCCAGCGTATCGAGCGCGCGTTCGGGGTCGGCGATGATTTGTTGCGCCATGCGCAGCGCTTCCTCCGGCGCGACGCCGCGGGCTTCATAAATCAGCGCAAGTTCCTGTGCTTCTTCCTCGGGGTATTCGGCGAGCTCGTCGCGCTCGAGGCCAATTTGATACTCGTACATTTCGCGCTGCGAACGGACTGATACGTACTCGCCGGCCGCCATCGAAAACGCGCCGGCCACCAGGCCAGCGGCACCGGTCAATAATATCGTCGCATTTTCCGCATTGGCGCCGGCCACGCCGAGGATCAGGCTCGCGTTCGAAATCAAACCATCGTTGACGCCGAATACGGCCGCGCGCAGGTTGCCGCCGCCCGAGAGTGCGCTATGGTGGCCGGCGGCGTCGAGTTGATGCGGCGCGACCTGTCCGCCGCCGTTCGCGTAAACCGACATGCCGCGCACTTTCATCGCCGCGAGGACGGTGCGCAGGCGGCGCGGCCCGTGCCGCCGTACGAGCCCGGCGACCACGCGCGAACGCACATCCGGCGTAAACGGCGGGATCGTCTCGCCCGCGGCCGTAGCCTTCTTCTCCCAGATCGCGGCCTGACCTTCGGCTTCGCGCGCGAGGCCGCGGAAAAGCTTTTCCCGCGGCGTTCCGGCTTCGCACGCGGCGACCACGCGGTACAGATAAGCGGCGCGTTTTTCCTCGTTCCAGCTCGTCAGCTCGTTCACGGGCGAAATTCCCTGTTTGGCATGTGCGCAAATATATACCAGCATGCGTAGCCGCTCGCGAGCAGAGTCGCCATGCCGAGCGAGAGACCGAGCGCGGTGCCCGACAAATAGGGTGACAGCAACCCCGCCGCGAGCCCCGAAAAAAAGCTCTGCTGCGCGGCCTGCAACGACGCGCTTAGTCCGCGATTGTCCGGAAACAAATCCAATAGCAGCAAGGTTAGGCTGGGCGCGACCATTGCCATGCCAATGGTATAAAGCATGATCGGCAGCACGGTCCACGGCAAGGCCGGCGGATAGGTGAGATGATAAACGACGTTGAACGTCGCGGCGGCCAGCATGACGGTGTAGCCATAGCGCACGGTGCGGCGCGGCGTCACCTTGCCGGCCATGCGTCCGGATAAATAAGCGCCGGCAATCACCCCTGAAATTCCGGGCACGAACAGCCACGCGAACTGGTTTTCATTGAGGCCGAGCAGCCGGTATATCACTGCCGGCGCGGACGCGATGTACAGAAAAAAGGCCGCGAAATTCAGCGCGATCGCCGACGACAGCAAGCCAAAGCGCACGCTGCTGAACAGTTTGCAGTAATTGGCGAGCAGCGGCCGCACCGCAAACGGCTGACGCTTCGACGGCGGCAAAGATTCGGCCAGCCGGTAATGACAGGCGGCGAACAGCGACCCCGCGAAGAGCGCAAGGAACACGAAAATCGAGCGCCAGCCGAACCAGACCTCGAGCCAGCCGCCAAGGATGGGTGCCACCGCCGGCGCCAGGCCAAAGATCATGGTCACCATCGACATTACGCGCTGCGCCTGGTGGCCGGGATAGATGTCTCGGATCATCGCGCGCCCGGCCACCATGCCGGTGCCCGCACACATGCCCTGCAACGCGCGAAATACCAGGAGTTGCGGCAGAGTTTGCGATAGCGCGCAGCCGATCGACGCGGCAGTAAAGACAAGCAGCCCGTAAAGTATCACCGGCCGCCGCCCGAACGAATCGGTCAGCGCGCCGTGAAACAACATCATGCACGCAAACGGCAGCAGGTACGCCGGCAGCGTTTGCTGGATTTCGAGGGTCGACGCATTGAGCGAGCGTTCCATCGCCGGGAACGACGGCATGTAGGTATCGATGGAAAACGGCCCCAGGGTGGCGAGGCCCGCGAGCATCGCCGCGAGCACGAGCGTCGCGCGGTCAGCCTGTTGTTGCGTCATGCGGGGCGCGGATGGAAGCAGGAATGGACGTGCAATCGGCGCGGCTTCATCTGCCGATTATAGTCGCGCGCTGCCGCGCTCTAGCCGCGATCAAACCGCCGGAATTGAATCGCCTCGGCGACGTGCGCACTAGTAATCAGATCCTGCTCTGCGAGGTCGGCAATCGTGCGCGCAATCTTCAGCACGCGATGATAAGCGCGCGCGGTGAGACCTAGCCGGCTGATGGCCTGCTTGAGCAATGCGGCGCCCGCTGCATCGGGCGCACAGATTTGATCGATTTCACGCGTCGATAATCTCGCGTTCGGTTTTCCCTGGCGCAGGCGCTGGCGGCTCGCGGCGGCGCCGACGCGCGCGCGCACGATCTCGCTTGGCTCGCCGCCGGCAGTCCGCACCAGATCCTGCTCGGCGACGGCCGGCACTTCGATCTGCAAGTCGATACGATCGATCAACGGCCCGGAAATCCGGCCACGATAGCGCGCCACCTGGTCGGGCGTGCACCGGCATTTAGCATTGAAATGCCCGAGGTAGCCGCACGGGCACGGATTCATCGCCGCGATTAATTGAAACTCCGCGGGAAATTCCGCCTGGCGGGCGGCGCGCGAGACGGTCACGCGGCCCGATTCGAGCGGCTGGCGCAGCACTTCGAGCACGCTGCGGTGGAATTCCGGCAACTCATCCAAGAACAGCACGCCATGCATCGCGAGCGAAATTTCACCCGGCCGCGGATTGCCGCCGCCGCCGACGAGCGCGACGCCCGACGCCGTGTGATGCGGCGCGCGAAACGGCCGCCGCCGCCAGTTGCGCAGATCGAAGCCCGCGCTGCCGAGCGACTGGATTGCCGCCGCACGCAGGGCTTCGTCCTGCGTCATCGGCGGCAGTATCCCCGACAGCCGCGTTGCCAGCATCGTTTTACCCGCGCCCGGCGGACCGACCATGATCAGGCTGTGTTCGCCGGCCGCCGCGACCTCCAACGCGCGTTTCGCGTGCGCCTGTCCCTTCACGTCGGCGAGATCCGCGAGGGGCTCAGCGGCGATCACCGGCACATCGCGGCATAGCGCGAGCAATTCGCGGCCCGCGAGATGCGCGCAAACTTCGAGCAGGCTGCGCGCGGCGTACACGCGGGCGCCCTCGACGAGCGCCGCTTCGGGTGCGTTCTCGTGCGGGACGACGAACGCGCGCTGGTCGCGGCTGGCGCCGTACATCATCGCCAGCGTGCCGCGGATCGGGCGCAGTTCGCCGGTCAGTGCCAGCTCACCCGCGAATTCGTAACCGGCAAGACCATCGGCCGGGAGCTGACCGGAAGCGGCGAGAATGCCCAAAGCGATCGGCAGATCGAAGCGGCCGCTCTCTTTCGGCAGATCGGCCGGCGCCAGGTTGACCGTGATGCGCCGCGCCGGGAATTCGAAGCGCGCGTTTTGCAGCGCTGCGCGCACCCGGTCTTTGGCTTCCTTAACTTCCGCTTCAGGCAGCCCGACGATGGTGAAGCTCGGCAACCCATTCGCCAAGTGGGCCTCGACCGTGACGAGCGGCGCGTCCATTCCAGCGAGCGAACGGCTGTAGAGCACGGCAAGCGACATTTGGCGCCCGGCGCGACACCCGGGTTTGCAGTTGGGATAACCGGATAACGCTTGAGCGCCGTCGGCCGTAACTAGGCCTTAGGTCATAGCAGCGTTGCGCCGCGAGCATGCGCTCACTTATGCGCAATTGCGAACGCCGTGCGTCGTCGGGACTCAGGCTTTTTTCTCGAGTGCGGCGAGCTTTGCTTCGAGTTCCACCAGCTTCTCGCGCGTGCGCGCCAACACCTCGGTCTGGATATCGAACTCGTGGCGCGTGACCAGATCGAGCCGCGCAAAGGTGGAAGCCAGCATGGCGCGCATATTGGTTTCGAGATCGCGCGCGGGCGTCTTCGCGAGCAATTCCCGGACTTTGGCGTTGAGTTCGTCGATGAGTGATTGGTTCAGCATGCGGCTGCTCCTGAAAAATGTTTTATCGATTCTAGATTAACGGCTCGCCAAGCGCGCAAAGCACCTTCGCCATGCCGCGCGCTGAGCAACGGGGAAAGCCGCCTCAAAAGAGGCCTGCACCACACTGGTGCGCGAATTATGGCCACGCCTCAACTCAGTGCGGGAAACGCCTTTCGCCCTACCGCCACCTAGCTAGTTTTTGTCTATTATTCAATTGCTTAATGATTGGCACGATACCTGCTGAGAGGCGTCCGGTAACACTACAATTTGTTAACAAATGAAAGGGATCATCATGCTCAAGAAAGCACTCAAAGCCGGCGCGTTTGCTGCAGCTCTCGCGCTTCCGGGCTTTGCGTTTGCGCAGGCCGCGCCGACGCCTGCGCCTGCTGCGGAAGAAGCTTCACCGCACACGTTTACCGCCAACGTCGGCCTCTTCAGCCAATACATATTTCGCGGGCTGAGCCAGACCAACGCCCGCCCGGCGATCCAAGGCGGTTTCGATTACGCCTACAATTTCGGACCTGCCGCCGTCTACGTCGGCTCGTGGAATTCCAACATTTCGTGGCTCACCGACGGCGGCCAGTACACGAGCTCGAGCCTCGAGAGCGACCTGTACGTCGGCGTCAAAGGGAATTTTGGAAAGTCGGATTTCACGTGGGACGTTGGCTTCCTCCAGTACTTCTACCCGGGTAACGTCAATACGCTGGCAAACGGCGCCAAGGGCGACACTTCGGAAGTTTATGGCGCGCTGGGCTGGAAGTGGCTCACGTTCAAGGCTTCGTACGTGGTTAGCAACAAGGCGTTTGCCGTACTTGACGCGCAAGGCACCTACTACCTGGATCTGTCGGCAGCCTATCCGGTCGGCGAAACAGGTTTGACGCTGATCGGGCACTACGGCCGGCAGAAGTACGACGGCACCGACTACCGCACCGCAGCGCTCGGCTCGAACGACAGCATTTACACCTACGACGACTACAAGCTCGGCGTTACCTACGACCTGGGCAAGCTGTCGAAGGTTCTTAATGCCGTGACAGTGGGCGCCTATTACACGAATACCAGCAGCGCCAACGGGCTCGGCTATAACGGCCGCGGCGATGCGCCGGCCGGCCCTTATCCGAAAGCCATTTCGGACGGCACCGGCGTGGTCTTTCTGCAAAAAACTTTCTAAGCACTGCAACGCGGGGCGGGCATTGCCCGCCCCCTTTCTGGGGAACCACCATGAAACTAGTCACAGCAATCATCAAGCCGTTCAAGCTTGACGAAGTGAGGGAGGCACTGTCCGCGATCGGCGTCCAGGGCATCACCGTCACTGAGGTCAAAGGCTTTGGCCGGCAAAAAGGTCACACCGAACTCTATCGCGGCGCCGAATACGTGGTGGATTTCCTGCCTAAAGTGAAAATCGAAGCCGCGATCAAGAGCGAGATGCTCGACCAGGTGGTCGAGGCAATCGAAAAATCCGCCAATACCGGCAAGATCGGCGACGGCAAAATTTTCGTGTTCGAACTTGAACAGGTTTACCGCATACGCACCGGCGAGACCGGCGCGGACGCGCTATAAGGGGGAACCAAAAAATGAAACGTTTCTTATCTGTACTCGCGCTCGCCGGCGCCTTCTGTTTCGGCACCGCGCTGCCCGTTTTGGCGCTGGCGGCGGACGCGCCTGCCGCCGAAGCGCCTGCAGCGGCGACCCCGGCGGCGGCTACTACAGCGCCCGCGCCGGCTGCGGCAACCGCCGCGCCCGCACCGACGCCCAACAAGGGCGACACCGCGTGGATGCTGACGTCGACCGCGCTCGTGCTGCTGATGAGCGTGCCTGCGCTCGCGCTGTTTTATGGCGGTCTCGTGCGCAGCAAGAACATGCTTTCGATGCTGATGCAGGTGTTCGTCACGTTTTCCCTGATCGTCGTAATCTGGTGCGTATACGGATACAGCCTCGCCTTCACGGAAGGCAACGCATTTTTCGGCGGATTCGACCGGCTGTTCCTGAAAGGCACGTTCGACTCGATGAAGGGCGAGTTCGCGATGGGCGCAACGTTCAGCAAGGCCACGCCGATGTACGAGCTGGTGTTCGTCGCATTCCAGGCAACGTTCGCCGCCATCACATGCTGCCTGATCCTGGGCGCGGTCGCGGAACGGATGAAATTCTCCGCCGTGCTGATTTTCATGGTGCTGTGGTTCACGTTCGCCTACGCGCCGATGGCCCACATGGTCTGGTTCTGGATGGGACCGGATGCCTACACCGATCCGAAGCTGGTCGATGAGCTGAACAACAAAGCCGGCCTGATCTGGCAATGGGGCGCGCTCGACTTCGCGGGCGGCACGGTGGTCCACATCAACGCCGGCGTCGCCGGTTTGGTCGGCGCTTACATGGTCGGCAAGCGCATCGGCTACGGCAAAGAAGCGATGTCGCCGCACAACCTGACGATGACCATGATCGGCGCTGCGATGCTGTGGTTCGGCTGGTTCGGCTTCAACGCGGGCTCCGCGCTCGAAGCGAACGGCTCCGCCGCACTCGCCTTCATGAACACGTTCCTGGCCACTGCCTGCGCCGTGCTGTCATGGATGTTTGCCGAGTGGATGTTCAAAGGTAAGCCGTCGATGCTGGGTGCTGCGTCCGGCGCGGTGGCAGGGCTCGTCGCCATCACGCCCGCCGCCGGCAACGTCGGCATTCCGGGTGCATTCGCAATCGGCCTGATCGTCGGCCCGCTGTGCCTGTGGGGCGTCAACGGCCTGAAGAAGATGCTGGGTGCGGACGATGCGCTGGACGTGTTCGGCGTGCACGCGTTGGGCGGTATCTTCGGCGCGCTCGCCACGGGCGTGTTCAATTCGCAGGAACTCGGCGGACCGGGCCTGGTCACCGACTGGGTCACCGCGAAGGTCGGTTCCAATCCGATCATGGATCAGTTGTTGATCCAGGCGAAAGCTGTCGGCGTGACCGTGATCTGGACGGCGGTCGTGGCATTCATTGCCTTCAAGATTGCGGACATCATTGTCGGCCTGCGCGCCACCGAAGAAGTCGAGCGCGAAGGCCTGGACATCAACGAGCACGGCGAGTCTGCGTATCACATGTAAATAGCAAGTCGGTGAAATCAATGGGCGCCTGCGGGCGCCCATTTTTTTGCCTGACCGCGCTGCAGCACGCCGTTGCCTGCGCCCGTTACACGGACCCTGGGAGGGCGCGCCGCGACAGGCCGGTTTGTTACAATAGCCGCCCGGCACTGCTGCGAGCTGACATGACCACTGTTCCGCACCTGACCACGGCCCTGACCGGACCGTTGCTCGATCTCGAGCGCAGCATACTGACGAGCATGCCCGACATCGAGCACTGGTTTCGCAACCAGTGGCAGGAGCACACGACGCCGTTCTACGCGTCGGTCGATTTGCGCAACAGCGGCTTCAAGCTGGCGCCGGTCGACACCAACCTCTATCCGGGCGGATTCAACAACCTGAATCCGGAATTCAATGCGCTATGCGTGCAGGCGACGATGGCGGCGATCGAAAAAATCTGCCCGGACGCGCGCGGCGTGCTGCTGATACCCGAGAACCACACGCGCAACACGTTTTATCTGCAGAACGTCGCGGCGCTGCAAACCATCCTGCGCCACGCCGGCCTGATCGTGCGCATCGGCACGCTGCTGCCCGAAGTCACCGCGCCGGCCGACATCGTGCTCCCCGACGGCAGCAAGCTGACGCTCGAACCGATCGAGCGCAACGGCAACCGCCTGTCGATCGACGGCTTCGATCCCTGCGCCATCCTGCTCAACAACGACCTGTCGGCGGGCCTGCCCGACGATCCTGAAAAATCTCGAGCAGATCGTGCTGCCGCCGCTGCATGCGGGCTGGTACATGCGCCGCAAATCGAACCATTTCGCCGTCTACAACGACGTCGCCACCGAGTTCGCGCAGGTCCTGGGCATCGACCCGTGGATGATCAACCCGTATTTCGAGAAATGCGGCAAGATCAATTTTCACGAGCGCAAGGGCGAGGAATGCCTCGAAGGGTACGTGTCGGAAATTCTCACGGATATCCGCGCCAAGTACGCCGAATACGGGATCAAGCAGGAGCCGTTCGTGATCGTCAAAGCCGATGCCGGCACCTACGGCATGGGCATCATGACGGTCAAAGATCCGGCCGAAGTGCGCGGGCTCAACCGCAAGCAGCGCAACAAGATGGCGGTGGTCAAGGAAGGCCTGCGAAGTGCACGAAGTGCTCGTGCAGGAAGGTGTCTACAGCTTCGAGGAGGTCAACGGCGCAGTCGCCGAACCGGTCGTCTACATGATCGATCACTTCGTCGTCGGCGGCTTCTATCGCGTGCACGCGAGCCGCGGCCACGACCAGAACCTGAATGCGCCGGGCATGCAGTTTGTCCCGCTCGCGTTCGAGAAGCCGTGCTACTCGCCCGACCTCGACGATCCCGACTGCCCGCCGAATCGCTTCTACGCGTACGGCGTGATCGCGCGTCTAGCGCTCGTCGCCGCCGCGCTCGAGCTCGAGCAGACCGAGCAGGCGTACGCGGCGCGCGAAATGGCTCCCCCGCGCGCGGTCGAAGGCTGAAGTGCGCGCTGCGCCCGCATGAAGCTCGCGTTCATCGTCGATCCGCTCGACGACTTCAAGATCTACAAGGATTCAACCTTCGCGATGATGCGCGAGGCGGCGGCGCGCCAGCACGACCTTTACACGATGCAGCAGGAGGATGTGGTGTGGACTTCGGGCGTCGTCACGGGTCACGCCCAGCGACTGCACCTGACCGGCGATCCGCATGCGTGGTACCGCACCGATGCAACCGAGGTCATCGCATTGAAGGACTTCGACGCGGTCGTGATGCGCAAAGACCCGCCGTTCGACATGGAGTACGTATACAGCACCTATCTGCTCGAACTCGCGCAGGAGCAGGGCGCGCGCATTTTCAACAATCCGCGCGCCATCCGCGACTGCAACGAAAAGCTGACCATTGCGCGCTTTCCGCAGTTCACCGCACCGACGCTGGTCACGCGCCATGCGCACCTGATCCACGAGTTCCTCGTCGCCCACGACGATATCATTCTGAAGCCGCTCGACGGCATGGGCGGCACGTCGGTGTTCCGCGTGCACGCGAAAGACCCCAATCTGAACGTTATCGTCGAGACCGTCACGCATTACGGGCGGCGCACCATCATGGCGCAACGCTATATTCCCGCGATCGTCGACGGCGACAAGCGCGTGCTGCTGATTGGCGGCAAACCGGTGCCGTTCGTGCTCGCGCGCATACCGAAAGCCGGTGAAACCCGCGGCAATCTCGCCGCCGGCGGCACCGGCGTGGCGCGTGAGCTGACCGCGCGCGATCGCGAAATCGCCGAGACGCTGGCGCCGCTATTGTTTGCGCAGGGCCTATTGCTGGTGGGGCTCGACGTGATCGGCGACTACCTGACCGAAGTCAACGTGACGAGCCCGACCTGTTTTCAGGAAATTACCGAGCAGACCGGTTTCAATGTCGCCGGCATGATGCTGGATGCACTGGAGCGCGCGGTCGAGCATTGAGCGCCAGGCCCTCGCGCCGCCGGTGCGCGAGGCCGGAGTAGTATAATTTCGCCTGTCCCGGCCACTCTTTCTTAATCGCATGATAGGTATATTGATCCTCACTCACGGCACGCTCGGCGAAAGCCTGATTCATTGCGCGAGCCACGTGCTGAACAAGCGGCCGCCGCGGCTAAAGCAGCTCGGCGTGACCGCCCAGGACGATCCCGCCTTGCTGCTGCCGCAGGCGCGCGCGCTGACCAAAGAGCTCGATGACGGCGCGGGCGTGCTCATCCTGTCGGACATGTACGGCGGCACGCCCAGCAACCTCGCGTCCAAGCTAGTGGCGCCCGGCAAGATCGAAGCGGTGGCCGGCGTGAGCCTGCCGATGCTGATCCGCGTGCTCACCTACCGCGATCGCGACCTGCAGACCATAGTGACCAAGGCGATCAGCGGCGGCTGCGAAGGTGTAATCCGCGTGCCCATTTTCAAACTGCACAATGCTGCAACGGGAAGCTGAAATCATCAACAAGCTCGGCCTGCACGCACGCGCGTCGGCCAAGCTGACGCAGCTCGCGGGGCAGTTCGCGAGCAACATATCGGTCGCGCGCAACGGCAAAAAAGTCAACGCCAAAAGCATCATGGGCGTGATGATGCTGGCCGCCGCCAAAGGCACGACCATTAACATCGAGACCGACGGGCCCGACGAGGAAGCCGCGATGGCGGCGCTCACCGGCCTGATCGCGGACTGTTTCGGAGAAGGCGAGTGAAACAGGATTGAGGATCGAGGATTCAGGATTGAGTCAAGCATGACAAAACCCTGCATCCTCAATCCTCGATCCTCAATCCTCGATTCATCATGAGCTTTACCATGCACGGCATTCCGGTGTCCGGCGGGATCGCCATCGGACACGCGCATCTGGTGTCGCATGCCAGGCTCGAAGTCGCGCATTACGCGGTGCCCGCGCACCAGGTCGGCGAGGAAGTGGCGCGTTTCGACACGGCGCTCGCGACGGTGCGCGCCGAACTCGAGGAGCTGCGCACCCAGATTCCGACCAACGCACCCCAGGAATTCGACGCGTTCCTGAACCTGCACCTGATGATCCTCAACGATGCGACGCTCTCGAAAACGCCGCGCGAGATCATCGAGACCGAGCAGTGCAACGCCGAATGGGCGCTCAAGGTGCAGATGGACGCGCTGCTCGATCAGTTCGACCAGATCGAAGACGGCTATCTGCGCGAGCGCAAGGCCGACGTGATCCAGGTCGTCGAGCGCCTGATGAAGGTGCTGTTCGGCCAGCCCGGTTATGCACCGCCCGCGCACGCCGGCGACGAGCAGAATCTCATCATGGTCGCGCACGACCTGTCGCCGGCGGATGTGATTCAGTTCAAGCAGCACCAGTTCGCGAGCTTCATCACCGATCTGGGCGGCACCACGTCGCACACCGCGATCGTGGCGCGCAGCCTCAATATTCCATCGATCGTGGCACTGCACCACGCACGCCAGCTGATCCGCGAAAACGAGCTTCTGATTGTCGACGGCACGCAGGGCGTGATCATCGTCGATCCGGACCCGCAGGCACTCGCCGAGTACAAGCTTCGCCAGCACCAGTGGGAGCTCGAGCGGCGAAAGTTGAAGCGGCTGCGCGACACCCGCGCGACCACGCTCGACGAGGTCGAGGTCGAACTGCACGCCAACATCGAGCTGCCGGATGACATCGCGGGCGCGCGCGAGAACGGCGCGACGGGCATCGGGCTCTTCCGCACCGAGTTCCTGTTTCTGAACCGCGATAACCTGCCGGACGAGGACGAGCAATTCGAAGCGTATCGGCGGGTCGTGCGCGAAATGGACGGGCTGCCGGTCACTATCCGCACCTACGACCTCGGCGCGGACAAGCAAATCAACGGCGCGGTTTCGACGGGCACCAACCCGGCGCTGGGCCTGCGCGCGATCCGGCTGTCGCTGACCGAGCCGCAGATGTTCCTCGTGCAGCTGCGCGCGATGCTGCGCGCGTCGCATTACGGCAAGCTGAAAATACTGATTCCGATGCTGATGAGCGCGCCGGAAATCGCGCAAACGCTGGTCCACGTCGCGCAGGCGAAGAAAATTCTCGAAGACCGGTTCATTCCGTTCGACCGCACGGTCGAAGTCGGCGGCATGATCGAAATCCCGGCGGCCGCGCTCGCCATCAATACTTTCATCAACAAGCTCGATTTCCTGTCGATCGGCACCAACGACCTGATTCAATACACGCTCGCAATTGACCGCACCGACGACACCGTCTCGCACCTCTACGACCCTTTGCACCCGGCGGTGCTGAATCTGGTCGCGCACATCATCAAGACGTGCAACAAGGCTGGCAAACCGATCGCGTTGTGCGGTGAAATGGCCGGCGACGTGCAGCTCACGCGCCTCTTGCTCGGGTTCGGGCTGCGCCAGCTCTCGATGCATCCGGCGCGCCTGCTCGAGGTCAAGCAATGCGTGCTGAAGTCGAAGCTGCGCGATATCGTGCCGCAGGTGAGCAGGATGCTGCGCGCCGAAGATCCCGACCGGATGCGCGCAATGCTGGCACGGCTTAACGAGTGAGCGATGCGCGACCGGCGCATAACCGCTAGCCTGCGTATAGCGCATTGGCGAGGCTGATTTGCTGCGCGAAATACCGCACGTCCGGCAGGACAAGCCCGGCCTCAAACGTCGCTGGTATCAGAACGAGTTTTTCGATCTCTACACGTGGCATGCGCCGGACGGCGCGCTCGTCAGCTTCCAGTTATGTTACGACGTGCGCGGGCGCGAGCGCGCGTTGTCGTGGCATCGGGAGCACGGCTGCTCGCACACCCGGATCGATGCCGGTGACGACGGCCCGCTGAGTCGAACACCGATTCTGGTCGGCGGCGGGCGCTTCCCCCATCGCATCGTCCGCGAGCGGTTCGCGCAGGAAGCGGCCATCCTAGCTGCGCCCACGCGCGATCTAATCATCGCCAGGATGCGCGAGTACGGCCGCGCGGCTGCTCGCGGCGGCGTCGTCCTGCCGCGCCGCTCGCGCAAGCTGCCGGACGCCGGCGCCGCCTAAGCGGCGACAACCTGCTTCAATATCACCGACTGCCCGGTGTCGAGCACGATAAACGGGACGTCGTGGCGCGCGCAAAACTCATCCCACGCGCGATGGGCACCGGGGAACAGCGGCGCGCCGTAATCGTCGCATATGATCACGCCGCCATCGACCAGGCGCGAATAAAAATACTCGAGGCAGGCGAGCGTCGGTTCATACAAATCGACATCGAGATGAACGAAGCTCCAGCGCGTTTGCGGCAGGTCAGAGAAAACCTGCGGGATCCAGCCGGCATGTATCGCGACGGCCGGAAATTCGCGCACCGTGTGCCGCACGAATTCCAGCGGGGACGCGAACGTCCCGCCACTGAACCCGGGCTTCATCACCACACCGCGGCCATCCTTGGCACGCACCGCGACCAGGTCTTCCTCCTGCGGCGAACTGATTCCCGCAAAGCTGTCGATCAGATGCAGGCCGGCGCCGTCGTATTGCGGGCGTTGCGTGCACGCCGCTTTGCACATGAGCAAGGCGCTGGCGCCGGTAAACACGCCGCATTCGGCGCGTGCGCCGTCCAGCGCCAGCGAGTACAGGAAATAGCGCGCGAGAAAATAGGATGCGAGCGGCCGGTGAAATGCCTTGAGCGGCGGGCTGCTCGCGCCCGATTCGCGTACGCAAGCTTCGGCCAGCGCGGCGATTCCGTGCGGCCCGATGTGCATGTCGTCGAACAGGATGCCGAGGTGCTCTTCCCGCGGCGCTTTTTCGTGCGCCTTGCGCACGATGCGCAGGCGTTCGGCCGGAAAGTCGCGGTCGCCGTCGCCGTCCGTAGTGCCGTCCCGCGCGCTAAACATCGACTTCAGTAGTTTGATGAACATCGCTTCAGGCGGTCGCGTGACGGGTCTGCCGCATCAAAGCGTATTTCACTGCAAAAAGCAACCGCGGCACGGCGGTTGTCATGCCGCGCGCAGGCAATTGACAACCGCGGCCATGGCGCGGTAACGTTGGGCACAGTTTTTGTGCGCCGATTTGAGTTCAGCTTGCGGGCGCCTAATAAATCCGGCTAAAGAGAAAGACAACCCGGGCTGACGCAAGCAGACCGGGTTTTTTTATGAACGACACCAGAGATCCACATTCGGTCGGGGCGGTGACGCCGCGCAGCGCGAAGTTTACCGCGCCGCTCGCATTAAAGTGCGGGGCGACGCTCGCCGGCTATGAACTCGCGTACGAAACGTACGGCGAGCTGAATGCCGACAAATCCAACGCGGTGCTGGTGTGCCATGCGCTGAACGCGTCGCATCACGTCGCCGGCTATTACGCCGACGATCCGGCGAATGTCGGCTGGTGGGACAACATCATCGGCCCGGGCAAGCCGCTCGACACCAACCGGTTCTGCGTGATCGGCGTCAATAACCTGGGCGGCTGCTTCGGCTCGACCGGCCCCTCGTCCATCAACCCCGCGACGGGCAAACCATGGGGTGCTGATTTTCCGCTCGTCACGGTCGAGGACTGGGTAACCACCCAGGCGCGCCTTGCCGATCAGCTCGGCATCCGCGCGTTTCGCCGCGGTCATGGGCGGCAGCCTGGGCGCGATGCAGGCGCTGTCGTGGACGATCCAGTATCCGGAGCGCCTCGGCCACGCGCTCGTCATCGCCTGCGCGCCCAACCTGTCCGCGCAGAACATCGCGTTCAACGAGGTGGCCCGCCAGGCGATCATCACCGACCCGGATTTTCACGGTGGCCATTACTATGAACACGCGACGCGGCCGACGCGCGGGCTGCGCGTCGCGCGCATGGTCGGCCACATCACATACCTGTCGGACGACGAGATGGCGAGCAAGTTCGGTCGCCAGCTGCGCCACGGCCGGCTCAACTACACGTTCGGCGTCGAGTTCGAAATCGAATCGTACTTGAGCCACCAGGCCGATAAGTTCTCGGATTATTTCGATGCCAACACGTACCTGCGCATCACCAAGGCGCTCGATTACTTCGATCCGGCCGCCGCGCATGGCGGCAATCTGAGCCTCGCCCTCGAACCGGCGACGGCCAGTTTCCTGGTCGTCTCGTTCACCACCGACTGGCGTTTTTCTCCCGAGCGCTCGCGCGAAATCATCAAAGCGTTGCTCGACAACCGCCGCAACGTCACCTACGCCGAAATCGACGCGCCGCACGGCCACGACGCCTTTTTGCTCGACGACGCGCGTTACCATGGCCTGGTGGCGGCCTACTTCGACCGCATCGGCGCGGAGCTCGCCAAATGAACACTAACGCCATGCAGCGCGCGGACTTTGCGGCGATCGCCAACTGGATCAAGCCCGGCGCGCGCGTGCTCGATCTGGGCTGCGGCGACGGCTCTCTGCTGCGCTTTCTCGCCGAGCAGCGCGACAGCATCGGCTATGGCGTCGAAATCGACGATGCGGGCGTGCTGGCTTGCGTCAACAACGGCGTCAACGTGGTCCAGGGCGATATGGAGCGCGGGCTGTCCGGGTTCGCGGACGATTCGTTCGATTACGTGATCCTGTCGCAAACGCTGCAGGCGGTGCGCAGCAGCGAGCGCGTGATCAGTGAGATGCTGCGCGTGGGCCGCGAGGGCATCGTCACTTTTCCCAATTTCGGGTACTGGCGCAACCGGCTGCAGGTCATGTCCGGGCACATGCCGATGTCGAGCAACCTGCCCTACGCGTGGTTCGACACGCCGAATATTCACCTGTGCACGATGGACGACTTCGAAAATTTCTGCCGAGATCACGGCGTGCGCATCCGCGAGCGAATCGTGATCACGAACGGCAGCGCGGTCACGTTGATGCCCAACTTGTTCGGCGCCCTCGCAGTGTACCGTTTCGAGCGCGCTTGAAAAGCATGGCCGAACCCGTTCCTGCCCCCGGCTGGCGCGCCGCGCTCTTTAACCGGCGCATGCTGATATGCGTGTTCACCGGTTTCAGTTCCGGCTTGCCGCTCTACATCCTGCTGTCGCTGCTGCCGGCATGGCTGCGCTCCGAGCATGTGGACTTGCGCGCGATCGGTCTGTTTGCGCTGATGCAGTTCCCCTACAACTGGAAATTCCTGTGGTCGCCGCTGCTCGATCGCTACGCGCTGCCTGCCTTCGGCCGCCGGCGCGGCTGGATGCTCGTCTCCCAGATCGGGCTCGTGGTCGCACTGCCCATGTTCGGCGCACTCGACCCCCAGATAGACCTGCTGACGATCGCGCTGCTCGCGGTGACGGTGGCTTTTTTGAGTGCCACGCAGGACATCGTGCTCGACGCCTACCGGCGCGAGATCCTCGCCGACGTCGAGCTGGGCCTGGGCAATTCGATTCACGTCAATGCGTACCGCATCGCCGGCCTCGTGCCGGGCTCGCTGTCGTTGATCCTGGCGGACATCCTGCCGTGGAGCAGCGTCTTCGTGATTACCGCGCTATTCATGCTGCCGGGTATCGCGATGACGCTCGCGGTGGATGAACCCAGGCTCGCCGGCGCGCTGCCGCGCACGCTGCGCGCTGCCGTCGTCGAGCCGTTCCGCGAGTTCATATCGCGCGCCGGCGTGCGCTCGGCGCTGCTGATGCTGACCTTCATGGTGTTGTATAAGCTCGGCGACAGCATGGCTACGGCACTGGCGACGCCGTTTTATCTCGACATGGGCTTCACCAAAACCGAGATCGGCCTCATCGCGAAGCACGCGGGATTGTGGCCCAGCGTAATCGGCGGATTGCTGGGCGGCCTGTGGATGCTGAAGCTCGGCATCAACCGCGCGCTGTGGCTGTTCGGGGTGGTGCAGGTCGTATCGATCCTGGGATTTGCGCTATTGACCGAATTTCCGCGCGACCGCGTGATGCTCGCCGCCGCGATCAGCTTCGAGGCGCTCGGCGTCGGCCTGGGCACCGTCGCATTCGTCGCCTACATCGCGCGCGCCACCCACCCGCTGTATACCGCGACCCAGTTTGCGCTGTTTACGAGCCTGGCCGCGGCGCCACGCGTAGTCATCAACTCGGTGACCGGCGTGCTCGTCGAGCAGGTCGGGTGGCTCAATTTTTTCTTTTTGTGCACGCTGCTCGCACTGCCGGGCATGCTGCTGCTGCCCAAAGTCGCGCCGTGGAATGGCGACCGACCTGCGCGCGATCCGGCCACGCAAGCGGCGTGAAGCGATGACGTTTACTTTTTCTTGTTGAAGAGGCCCTCGATCGCCTGGCCCATTTTTGCGCCGACGCCGGTCCCTACGCCCGGCGCCAGCACCGTGCCGATCGCAGCGCCAGTCAGGGTGCCGCCGGTCGGGTAAAGCAGCGGCGACTGAACGGTGCCCGCGACATTGAGCGGAATATTCGCGCTGGTGCCCACCGCCTTGACTTGCGCATTGACGCGCCCCGACAGCTCCTGTTTCGCTGAAATATTGACGGCGCCGTCCGCGGCGAGCGCGCCGGAAGCAATCTTGAGATCGGTGAATTTGTGCGCGCCACGGTCCCTGACCACGTGTCCCGACAACTGGTCGAAATGCGTCTCGCCGCCGGTGGGGCCCTTGGTGAGCAGGTTGGTAGCCGCCTTCTGAATGTCGATTCCATGTAGGATTCCGTTCTGGACGTTGAACGGGGTTTCCAGGTGCAGCACGTTCATGATCTGCGCCGCATCGGCAGCCGACGCGGAAAACACCGGCTTCGCGCTGAGCCGCCCGCTCATTTTCGTACCAGGCGACACGAGCGGCACCAGCGACTTCAATTCCACCTGGTTGATATCGAAGTTGCCCTTGACCTGCAGCCCTTTTTGCCAGGCGGCGGTGCCCTTGCCATTCACCGTGCCGCCGTACAGCTTGGCTGCAATCTGGCTGAAGTCGGCATTGTTGAGCGTCGCCACGCCCTTGATGATGAGTTCGTCGAATTCGATCGGCGGCCCGACGGGCGGCTTCCATCCTTTGGCGGCAGCGTCGATCAGATAATTCGACTTGTCCGGTTTGATGGACGCTTTCAACTTGCCGTCCTGCGTCGTGATCAAAGCCTCGAGCGGCTCGCCTTGGCTGTCGAGCGTCACGCGCGCGTCGAACGGACCGAAGCTGTTCTTGTCGAGTTTAATCAGCGCATCGTCGAGGCGAATGCTTTCGATTCTGATGAGCGGCGAGGCATCGGTGCGCTCGGTTTTGCTCCAGACCGGTATTTTATCCAGCGCTTTTTGGGTGAGGACCAGCGACTTCAATTCGATCGACCGGATAACCTTGGTCGCGGAGAGCAGCGAAAGCAGGGCTGGAGTGACGGTAACGGTGCCGAGTGTTACGTCCTGCGTCTTGCCGACGCTGATGCCGTCGACCGTAATATGGGGCACCGGCAGCATGGAGAATTTCAGACTCTTGACGGTGACGGGCTCCTTCAGCTTCGCGGACGCCTCGCGTTCGATACGAGGGATGAAATCATCGAGCTTGACGAAGAACGGGATCGCCGCCGCAATCACAAGCAGCACGACCAGGGCAATACCGATGCGCTTTAACCATTTCATTTCATTCTCCTCGAGCCGCAGTCCGCAGGCTCCAGCGACGGGACAAAATCGTGCTCGCGCCGATCCGGCTCGGCGTCGGCCTGCGCGCGGGCGCCAGCCTCGGCTACATTCATTACACTAAGCAGAAAACGATCAATCCGTTCTGACCGCCGCGGGAAGCGCCGCGACGCACGCTACAACAACGCGCCGCGCGCGGAGATTGGCCACAGCGCTTCGACGCGGCCGTTGCGCATGCAGACGAAATTATCGTAGAGGTTGACGGTCGGATCGCAATGGCCGGGAATGAGCTTCAGCTTGTCGCCGACCGCGAAGCGCGTCGCGCCCGAAATCTGCAGCACGCCGTGCTCGTCCGACGCTTTCCCATATTCGACGTCCGCATAGTCGGCGACGCGCGGCATGCCCGAATCGATGCTCGACGCCTTAAGTCCGGCGTCGACGACCACGCGTTGCGGCGACGGCGCGCTCATTACCGTCGTCCACACAAAAAGGCTGTGCTCGAACTGCGGGATGCCGCTCTCTGTCCATTCGTTTTTCGCGTAGTCGGCGTCCATAAATATGTACGAGCCTGCCTGCAGCTCGTGATAGACGCTGCTCGCCGCCTCGAACATATAGCTGCCGGTGCCCGCACCCGTCACGTAATTGCAGGCAATGCCCGCTGCGTTTAACAAACGCGTCGTCGACTGCACATGCGCGACCGCGCGCGTGATGGCTTCACGCCGCTCGTCGACTTTGCGAATGTGCTGCGCCGAGCCTTGATACGCCTGCAGACCGGCGAACCGCAGATTGGCGCAGGCCGCAATCTGTTTCGCGAGACTGACCGCGGGCGCGCCTGGCTGCACGCCGCAACGGCCCGCGCCGACGTCGATTTCGACCAGCACATCGACTTTTACGCCGGCCGCACGCGCCGCCGCATCGAGCGCGGCGACATTGCCGGCGTTATCGGCGCAGACCGCGACGTGCGCGCGGCGATTGAGCTCGGCGACGAGCTTTACTTTGGGCGCGCCGACGACTTCGTTGGCGATCAGCACATCCTTGACGCCGCCCTCGACCATCACCGCGGCCTCGCTGGCCTTCTGCACGCAGACGCCGGCGGCGCCCAGCGCTATCTGGCGCAGCGCGATCTCTGGGCACTTGTGGCTTTTCGCGTGCGGCCGCAGGCGGATGTTGCGGCCCTGCAGCGAATCGGGCAGGCGTTGCAAATTGCGCTCGAACGCATCGAGCTCGAGCATGAGACAGGGCGTGTCGACCTCGGCCAGCGGCGTGCCGATTTCAGCAGCGGGACGTGAACTCATAAGGACCTCAGCGGAAAAAGTTTCATCATGGTGAATAGTCGTAGTCGACCGTCAACGGCGCGTGGTCGGAAAACCGGTTGTCGAGGTAAATCTTTACCTTGCGCGCGCACGCCGCAATTACGGGAGTCGCGATCTGGTAATCGATCCGCCAGCCGACGTTCTTCGCCCATGCCTGCCCGCGGTTCGACCACCACGTATATTGATCGGGCCGCTGGTCGATGCAGCGGAAAACGTCGACGTATTTGAGCTCGTCGAAAATGCGCGTGAGCCACTCGCGCTCTTCAGGCAGGAAGCCCGAATTTTTGCGGTTGCCGCGCCAGTTCTTCAAATCGATTTCCTTGTGCGCGATGTTCCAGTCGCCGCACAGGATCAATTCGCGGCCTTCGCGCACGAGCTTGTCGAGATACGGATAGAACGCCGCCATGAAGCGAAACTTCGACTGCTGCCGGTGTTCGCCGCTTGAACCCGACGGCAGATAAATCGATATCACCGACAGCTTGCCGAAGTCCGCGCGCACGTAACGGCCTTCCGCGTCGAATTCGCGCACGCCGATGCCCTCACTCACGCAATCAGGCTGCCGCTTCGAGTAAAGGCCGACGCCGCTGTAGCCTTTCTTCTCGGCGTAATGGAAAAACCCATGGAAGCCTTTGGGCGCGAGCATCTCCGCGGTCATATCCGCGGCCTGCGCTTTTAATTCCTGCACGCAGACGACGTCGGCCTTCTGGCGCGCGAGCCATTTCAGGAATCCTTTGGCGCTTGCCGAGCGGATGCCGTTGAGGTTCAGGGTGATTACGCGTAACATAATGTTATGTAGCGTTAAATAATGATGCTCGCGGGAATTTCATGGCGGACAATTTCAGATACGAATTCATCCGCTTCGTGGTGGCGAAAAAAGTACTCAATTTTGGTGAATTCAAAACCAAGGCTGGCCGCCTGTCGCCGTACTTTTTCGATGCCGGCCTCTTTTTTGACGGTCCATCGCTCAAGCAGCTCGCGCAATTTTACGCGAAAGCCATCCTCGCGTCCGGCGTCGGCTTCGACATGCTGTTCGGCCCAGCCTATAAAGGCATCCCGCTCGTCGCGGCCGTCGCGATTGCCCTCGCCGACGAAGGACGCAGCGTGCGCTACAGCTTTAACCGCAAGGAAGAAAAAGACCATGGCGAAGGCGGCCTCACGGTCGGCGCGCCGCTCGCGGGCCGGGTGTTGATTATCGACGACGTGATATCCGCCGGCACTTCGGTGCGCCAATCGGTCGACATCATCAAAGCGGCGCAGGCGGTGCCCTGCGGCGTTGCCATCGCGCTCGATCGCATGGAGCGCGGCACGGGCACACTGTCAGCCGTGCAGGAAGTCGAGCGTTATTACGGCATGCCCGTGATCAGCATTGCCCGCCTGGACGACCTGGTCGCTTTTCTGGAAGCGGACGGCAGGATGTCCGCGAACCTCACCGCCGTTACCAAATATCGAGAACAATATGGCGTTAAAGACTATGCATAACCTGCGCGCGCTGGCCCTGATCGGCCTGCTGATCCCGTTTGCACTCGCCCACGCGCAGGCGACGGGCAAAATCGTGTGCTGGAAAGATAAGGCGGGCAAGACCATCGGGTGCGGTGACAAAGTGCCGCCTGAATACCAGGACAACGCAATCAGGGAACTTAACAAGCGCGGCGTTACTGTAAACGCTTCAGAGCCCGCCCCGACGCCCGAGCAGAAAAAAGCGGCCCAGGCAGAAGCCGATCGCAAGGCCGCGGAAAATCAAGTGGCAGCCGAGCAGAAACGCCGCGATAAGGCGCTGCTTGACACGTTCACCACGGTCAAGGAAATCGATCTCAAGCGCAATCGCGACATCCAGCTGATCGAATCGAACATCGAGGCGCAGCTGACCAACTTGAAAAACGCGAACGACCGCCAGGCCGACGCGCGCAATCGCATCGAGCAATACAAGAAAGAAAACAAGCCGGCACCGGTGCCGATCCAGGAAGAACTCGAGCGCTCCGAGGCGGCGAAAATCAAAATCCAGGCGCAGATCGCGCAAAAGCGCAAGGAAATTGTCGATCTCAATCAGCAGTACGACGACATGAAGAAGCGCTTCGCCGAACTGACCGGCACGGCGCCGCCTGCGACCCCGGCGCCTGCGCCCGGACCTGCTGCCGCGACCACCAAACCGGCGGCTTCACCCGCGCCTGCCGCTACCACCAGCGCGGCCGCCGCCAAAAAATAGTTTTAGCGCGCGCCGAGCTTTTGCTTCAGAAGCGCGTTCACCTGCGCTGGATTGGCTTTGCCTTTTGACGCCTTCATGACCTGCCCGACCAGCGAGTTGAAGGCCTTCTCCTTCCCGCTGCGATAATCGGTGACCTGCTGCGCGTTGGCCGCGAGCACGCCGTCGATGATTTTTTCGATTTCGCCGCTGTCGGAAATCTGTTTAAGCCCCTTCGCGGCGATGATCGAATCCGCGTCGCCTTCGCCCGCCCACATCGCATCGAACACGTCTTTCGCAATCTTGCCGGAGATCGTGCTGTCCGCGATCCGCTCGATCAGCCCACGCAACTGCTGCGGGTTGATCTTGCTGAGGGCGACCGCGAGGCCGGATTGATTGAGGCCGCGTTCAGCGTGCCGGCAATCCAGTTGGCGACACTGGCGGGTGACTTCTGCGCTCGCGCCTTCGACCGCCGTCTCGAAAGAATTGCGCCATGTCGAGACTCCCGGTAATTACCGCTGCGGTCGCGGGCGCCAGCCCGAGGCCGACGGTCAACTTGTGAAACTTGGCCGCGGGTAGCTCAGGCATCGATCGCTTGATCTCGTCAATCCATTCCCGCCTGACTTCGAGCGGCAGCAGATCCGGATCGGGAAAGTAGCGATAGTCCATCGCGTCTTCCTTCGACCGCATCGGCCGCGTCTCGTCCTTGTCAGGATCGTAGAGCCGCGTCTCCTGGATGATCCTGCCGCCATCCTCGATAATGTCGATCTGGCGGCGCACTTCGAAATTGATCGCCTGCTCCATGAAGCGGAAGGAGTTGAGGTTCTTGATCTCGCAGCGTGTGCCGAGCTTGTCGGTACCCGCCGGGCGCACCGAAACGTTGGCGTCGCAGCGGAACGAGCCTTCCTGCATGTTGCCGTCGCAAATCCCGATCCAGCGCACAAGCGTGTGCAGCGTTTTCGCGTAGGCGACCGCTTCCTCCGCCGAACGCAGGTCGGGCTCGGTCACGATCTCGAGCAGCGGCGTGCCGGCGCGGTTGAGATCGATGCCGCTCATGCCCGCGAAATCTTCGTGCAGCGACTTGCCGGCGTCCTCCTCGAGATGGGCGCGCGTGAGGCGGACGGTTTTCGGCTGCTCGCCGACGACGATGTCGACCGCGCCGCCGACGACGATCGGCAGCTCGTACTGGCTGATCTGATAGCCCTTGGGCAGGTCGGGATAGAAGTAATTCTTGCGCGCGAATACCGAGCGGCGGCTGATCCTGCCGTTGACCGCCAGCCCGAAACGGATCGCGCGCTCCACCGCGCCGCGGTTCAGCACCGGCAGTACGCCCGGCAGCGCGATGTCGACTGCGCTCGCCTGCGAATTGGGAGTCGCGCCGAACGCCGTGGACGCGCCGGAAAATATTTTGGACTGCGTCGAGAGTTGCGCGTGGGTTTCCAGCCCGATGACGACTTCCCACTTCATGCGATTGCCGGCGGCATGCGCAAATGCCAGTCCGTCGCCTGTTGGTACTGATGCGCGACGTTGAGCATGCGCGCCTCGTCGAAATAATTGCCGATGATCTGCAAACCGACCGGACGGTTAGACGGGTTTAAGGGGAGAGCATTACCCTCCCCTTTCGTTCCCTGGCCAAAGCCGCAAGGTATCGACATGCCCGGCAGTCCCGCAAGATTGACCGCGATCGTATAAATGTCGGACAAGTACATCTGCACCGGATCGCCGGCCTTCTCGCCGAGATTGAAAGCCGTCGTCGGCGTGGTTGGCCCCATGATCACGTCGCATTTCTTGAACGCCTCGACGAAATCCTGCGCGATCAGGCGACGCAGCTTCTGCGCCTTCAGATAGTAGGCGTCGTAATAGCCGTGCGACAGCACGTAAGTGCCGATCAGGATGCGGCGTTTGACCTCCGCGCCGAAGCCCTGGCCACGCGTCTTTTTGTACATGTCGGCAAGATCGCCGTACTCGGGCGCGCGATAGCCGTAGCGCACCCCGTCGAACCGCGACAGATTGCTCGACGCTTCCGCGGGCGCCAGCACGTAATACACCGGCACCGACAGCTTCATGTTCGGCAGCGACACTTCGACGGTTTCACAGCCGAGCTTGCGGAATTCGGCGACCGCGTCGTCGACCGCCTTCGCGACGTCGGGCGCCATGCCGGCGGCGAAAAACTCCGCCGGCAAGCCGATGCGCAGGCCGCGCACGGGCCGGGCGAGATCGCGCGTGTAATCCTCGCGCGCGCGCTCGAGGCTCGTCGAATCGCGCGCGTCGAAGCCCGCCATCACGTTCATCATCAGCGCGAGATCTTCGCTCGTCTTCGCGAACGGGCCCGCCTGATCGAGGCTCGAAGCGAACGCGATCATGCCGTAACGCGACACCACGCCATATGTCGGTTTCAAGCCGCAGACGCCCGACAGCGCCGCCGGCTGGCGAATCGAACCGCCGGTGTCCGTGCCGGTCGCTGCCGGCGCGAGGCGCGCGGCGACGGCCGCCGCCGAGCCGCCCGAGCTGCCGCCGGGCACCGCGAGAGCATCCCAGGGATTTTTTACCGGTCCGTAATACGAGGTCTCGTTCGACGAACCCATCGCGAATTCGTCCATATTGGTCTTGCCCGCGATCACCGCGCCTGCGCGATTGAAGAGCTCGATCGCATGCGCGTCGTACGGCGCCACGAAGTTCGATAGTATTTTTGACGCGCAAGTCGTGAGCCAGCCTTGCGCGCAAAAGATGTCTTTATGGGCGATCGGGATGCCCGTCAGCGGGCCGGCGAGGCCTTTCGCGCGCAGCGCGTCGGCGGCGCGTGCGCCGGCCAGGCTGCGCTCGTTGTCGACGCTGATAAACGCGTTGAGCGTTTTACCCAGGCTATTGATTCTATTGAGAAAAAACTGAGTTACTTCGACGCTGGACGCGCGCTTGGCGGCGAGCTCCGCAGCGAGTTCTTTAAGCGTGTAATTCAGCATTTGAGCGGGCACCGGCACGCGCGCCGGCAGCGTGCGTATGCCAATTGCGTAGCGGTCACTCGATGACCCTGGGCACCAGGTAAAGACCGTCCTCGACTTGCGGCGCTATCGATTGGAATAATTGGTGCTGGTCGTGTTCGGTCACTCGGTCATCGCGCAAGCGCAATGTCACATCCTGCGCGTGCGACATCGGTTCGACGCCCGTGGTGTCGACGGCCTGCATCTCTTCGATCAACCGGAAAATTCCAGTCATGCGGCTCAGGACTTCGCCGGCCTCGTCGGGTGCGACTTCGATACGGGCCAGTTGTGCGATGCGATTTACGTCGTCCAGCGTGAGAGCCATGGGCAGCGCGCTTTTTTGCTTAAAAATTTGCTCGTAATCAGGTATTATACAACGCGAATTTAGAGCATTTTTTCCTTTCTTCGGAACCAGTTATGTTCGGTTTTTTGAGCGGCTACTTCAACAACGACCTGGCGATTGATCTCGGCACGGCCAACACCCTAATCTATGTGCGCGGGAAGGGAATCGTGCTCGACGAACCGTCGGTAGTCGCGATCCGCCAGGAAGGCGGCCCCAACGGCAAAAAAGTCATTCAGGAAGTAGGCCTCGCCGCCAAGGCGATGCTGGGCCGCACGCCGGGCAACATCACCGCGATACGCCCGATGAAAGACGGCGTGATTGCCGACTTCACCGTGACCGAGCAGATGCTCAAGCACTTCATCAAAAAAGTGCACGATTCGCGGCTGTTCTCGCCGAGTCCGCGCATCATCATTTGCGTGCCTTGCGGCTCGACGCAAGTCGAACGCCGCGCGATTCGTGAATCCGCGATCGGCGCCGGCGCTTCGCGCGTGTATCTGATCGAAGAGCCGATGGCCGCGGCCATCGGCGCCGACATGCCGGTCGGCGAGGCGACCGGCTCGATGGTGGTTGACATCGGCGGCGGCACCACCGAAGTCGGCGTGATTTCGCTGGGCGGCCTCGTGTACAAGGGCTCCGTGCGCGTCGGCGGCGACAAGTTCGACGAAGCAATCATCAATTACATCCGCCGCAACTACGGCATGCTGATCGGCGAGACCACCGCGGAGCAGATCAAGAAAGAAATCGGCTCGGCGTTTCCGGGCTCGGAAGTGCGCGAAAAGGAAGTCAAGGGCCGCAACCTGGCCGAGGGCATACCGCGCAGCTTCACCATTTCCTCGAACGAAATTCTCGAAGCGCTGACCGAGCCGCTCAACAGCATCGTGAGCGCGGTCAAGTCGGCGCTCGAGCAGACGCCGCCCGAGCTCGCCGCGGACATCGCGGAGAAAGGCATGGTCCTGACGGGCGGGGGCGCGCTCTTGCGCGACATCGACCGCCTGCTGATGGAAGAAACCGGCCTGCCGGTGATAGTCGCCGAAGATCCGCTGACCTGTGTGGTGCGCGGCTCCGGCATGGCGCTCGAGAAAATGGAAAAACTCGTCAGCATCTTCACTGATGACTGATCCGCGCAAGGAATGACACGTGGACCGCGCGGCGACCGTGACCCACCGCGCTGACGCCCGCTCCCTGGCCCGCCTGCCGCTGCTTCGGTAATGGAACATTCACCGCCGCCCTTTTTCAGACGCGGTCCCACCCCTCTAGTCCGTCTGCTGCTATGTTCGCTGATGTCGGTCGCCTTCCTGATCTCCGATGCGCGCTACGGCTATCTCGAAGGCATCCGCAAAGCCGTGTCGGTGGTGATTTATCCGTTGCAGCGGCTCGCCGCCGCGCCGCGCGCGCTGCTCGATACGGTCGGCGAATTTTTCGTGACGCAGAGCGCGCTGCGCACGGAAAACGCCAAGCTCTCCGCGCAAAGCCTCAGTGAGGCGGCGATCCTCAGAAAATATGCGGCGCTGTCGGCTGAAAACGCGCATTTGCGCGAGTTGCTCGGTGCGCGGCAGCGCTTCCCCGAAAGCACGATATTCGCCGAGGTGCTGTACGCGGGGCGCGACCTTTTCACGCGCAAGATCGTGGTCGACAAAGGCCAGCAGCACGGCGTGAAGCCGGGCCAGCCAGTGATCGACCAGATAGGCGTCGTCGGCCAGGTGACGCGTATCTATCCTTGGTTGTCGGAAGTCACGCTGATAACAGACAAGGACCAGGCCGTGCCCGTGCAAAGCCTGCGCAACGGTCTGCGCGCGGTTCTGGGCGGCACCGGCAACGACGGCCAGCTCGAGTTGAAATTCATTCCGCTCAATGCGGATTTCCAGAACGGCGACCAGTTGGTGACGTCCGGAATCGACGGCGTCTATCCGCCGGGCCTGCCGGTCGCCGAGGTTACTAACGTCGAGCGCAACGCGGCCTATTTGTTCGCGCGCATCAGCTGCAAGCCGCTCGCCGGCGTGACGAGCCACAGCCAGGTGCTGGTGCTGAACTGGGAAAACCAGCTGCCCGAGCGCCCCGCCGAAGAAACGAAGGCTGCGCCGCGCGCGAAAAAACCGCGCAGGGGGTCCTGATGCAGGCGCGCGATTCCACCTTGCATGAAATCCTGCTGCCGGTCAGGGGCACGTTCATCATCTTCACGTTTGTGCTGGCGCTGCTCGTCAACTTCTTGCCCTGGTCGGGCTGGTGGGTGTTCCTTAAACCAGACTTCGTCGCGCTGGTGCTGCTCTATTGGTGCATCCAGCAGCCGCGCAAAGTCGGTTTCACATCCGCCTGGCTGCTCGGTCTCGTGATGGACGTCGCGGAGGGCAGTCTCTTCGGCCAGCATGCGCTCGCCTACTCGGTGCTCGCGTACGCCGGCATCGTCCTGCACCGGCGCGTGCTGATGTTCACGCTGCGCGACCAGATACTCCACGTGGTCGTGCTGCTCCTGCTCAACGATCTGATCGTGCTCGGCGTGCGCATGTTCGCGGGCGCCGCGTTTCCCGGCTGGAGCTACTTCGCCGGCAGTCTGGTGGCTGCCGTAATGTGGCCAGTGCTCACTTACATGTTCAAGCTGCCGCAGCGGCCGACGCCCGATCCCGACCGTGTCTGAACTTACGATCAATCCCGGCGTCGAGCTCAGGAATTCGCGGCTCGAAATCCATCACTTTCGCGTGCGCCTCGCGATCGCGTCCATTTTCGTGCTGTGCATGTTTACGCTGCTGTTCGTGCGCTTTTTCTACCTGCAGGTCGTGCAGCACGACTACTACACGACGCTCGCCGAAGCGAATCGCATCTCGATCGTGCCGATCGTGCCCAACCGCGGGATCATTGTCGACCGCAACGGCGTGCTCCTCGCGAGCAACTATTCGGCGTACACGCTCGAAATCACGCCGCGCAAAATCACCGACGTCGAGGCATTGATCGATGACCTCTCGACCGTCGTCGAAATAACGCCCCGCGACCGCCGCCGCTTCCGCAAGCTCATGGACGAGAGCAAGAGCTTCGAAAGCCTGCCGATCCGCACCCGGCTCTCGGACGAGGAGATCGCGAAGTTCGCCGCCCACCGCTACCGCTTTCCGGGCGTCGAGATCAACGCGCGGCTGTTTCGCCAGTATCCGCAGGCCGAATTGTTTTCGCACGTCGTCGGCCACATCGGGCGCATCAACACGCACGAGCTCGAACAACTCGAAGCCAAGGGCATCGAAGCCAACTACCGTGGCACCGACTACATCGGCAAAGTAGGCCTCGAGCAAAGCTACGAGACGCACCTGCACGGCACCACGGGCGTCGAAGAGGTCGAGGTCGACGCGGCGGGCCGCGCCGTGCGCACGCTGTCGCGCTCCGCGCCGACCTCCGGCAACAACCTCGTGCTCAATCTCGATGCCGGCCTGCAGGAAGTCATCTATCGCGCGTTCGGCGACTTTCGCGGCGCGCTCGTCGCGATCGATCCGGCCACCGGCGGCGTGCTGGCGTTCGTCTCCAAGCCCGGCTTCGATCCCAACCTGTTCGTCGACGGCATCGATCCCGTGAACTGGAAAGAGCTCAACGAATCGATCGACCGCCCGATGGTCAATCGCGCGCTCGCCGGCACTTATCCGCCGGGCTCCACCTTCAAGCCCTTCATGGCGCTCGCAGCGCTCACTCTGGGCAAGCGGCGGCCGGAACAGGTGATCAGCGATCCCGGCGGCTTCAACTTCGGCGGCCACTTCTTCCGCGACGACAAGGTCGGCGGCCATGGCATGGTCGATATGTACAAATCGATCGTGGTCTCGTGCGACACCTATTATTACGTGCTCGCCAACGACCTCGGCATCGACAACATCGCCAACTTCATGGCGCAGTTCGGCTTCGGCAGCCGCACCGGTATCGACATCACCGGTGAATCGCGGGGCATACTGCCGTCGTCAAAATGGAAAATGGACCGCTACAAGCAAAAATGGTACGCGGGTGAAACCATCAGCGTCGGCATCGGCCAGGGCTACAATTCCTATACGCCGCTGCAGCTCGCGCAGGCGATCGCGACCATCGCCAACGACGGCGTGATGTTCCGGCCGCATATCGTCAACTACGTCGAAGACATCGTGACCCGCAAACGCACGGTGGTCGAGCCCCAGCCCATGCGCACGCTGCAGTTGCAGCCCGAGCATCTGGCGGTGGTCAAGAAAGCGCTGGTCGGCGTCAACAAAGAGGGCACCGGCGCGCGCGCGTTCGCGGGAACGCCGTACGTAAGCGCCGGCAAGACCGGGACTGCCCAGGTCGTCGCGATCAAGCAGGGCGAAAAATACATCGAGAGCCGCGTGTTGGAGCGCCACCGCGACCATGCGCTGTTCATCGCCTATGCGCCGGCCGACCAACCGAAACTGGCGCTCGCCGTGCTGGTGGAAAACGCCGGTTTCGGCGCGCGCGCCGCCGCCCCCATTGCGCGGAAGGTGTTCGATTACTATCTGCTCGGCAAGCAGCCGACCCCGCTCAAACCCGACGAAGGAGCGGCCGGTGCCCGTGATTAGGCGTTTGACGCGGCTGCTCACCGCCCACCTCGACACCCAGTTGCTCGTGGTGCTGCTGCTGTTGATGGGCGTCGGTCTCGCCACGATATTCAGCGGCTCCAACCAGAGCGTACCGCGCATCTCGAGCCAGGTCGCCAACATCATGGTCGCGCTCGGCGTTATGTACATATTCGCGAACGTGCCGCCGCATTTCCTGCGGCGCATCGCGCTGCCGCTTTACGTGTTCGGCGTGCTGCTGCTCGTGTGCGTTGCGCTGTTCGGGGAAATCGTCAATGGCGCACGGCGCTGGCTCTACATCGGCGTTACGCGCATTCAGCCGTCCGAGCTCATGAAAATCGCGGTGCCGCTGATGCTGGCCTGGTATTTCGACCGCTACGAAGCAACGCTCAAGCTGAAAAACTACATTATCGCGGCGCTGCTCCTGATCGTGCCGATCGGGTTGATCGTGCGCCAGCCCGACCTCGGCACCGCGTTGCTGATTTCCGCCGCCGGCGCCTACGTGCTTTTCCTGGCCGGGCCTGTCGTGGCGGATCATCATCGGATTCGGCATCGCCGGCGCCGCCTGCCTGCCATTCGTCTGGGGCATGATGCACGACTACCAGCGCCAGCGCATCCTGACGCTCATAGACCCGACGCAGGATCCGCTCGGCACCGGCTATCACACCATCCAATCGACGATCGCGGTGGGCTCCGGCGGGCTCGTCGGCAAAGGCTGGCTGCAGGGCACCCAGACCCACCTCGATTTCATACCCGAGCGCACGACCGATTTCATTTTCGCCGTGTTCTCAGAAGAGTGGGGACTATTCGGCAACGCGACGCTGCTCTTGCTGTTCCTGCTCGTGATCGGCCGCGGCATCGTCATCACCGCCAACGCGCCGACGCTGTTCACGCGCCTCTTCGGCGGCGCCATCACGCTTACATTCTTCACGTACGCGTTCGTCAACATGGGCATGGTCAGCGGCATCCTGCCGGTGGTGGGCGTGCCGCTGCCGCTCGTGAGTTACGGCGGCACTTCCCTGGTTACGATTTGCCTGGGACTGGGCATACTGATGAGCATAGAAACCCACAAGAAGCTGGTGCAATCGTGAAGCGACAGGCGACAAGCGACAGGCGACAGGCGGGAAAAGTTTTTCGCTGCATCGCAAGCACGCGACGCAATACGCCTGTCGCCTATCTCCTCTCGGCTCTCCGCGTATTTGCGGCATGCGCTGCAATGACGCTCGCAGGCTGCGGCGGCATGGGCACCCGCGACGAACCGCCGACGGTCGCGCGCTCACCCGACGGCACGGCGGCGGCCAAGCCGCCGACATCGCGCGGCGGCGGCTACTATCTGAACGACGGGCCCGGCGACAATCCGCCGCCGAATCTCGAGCAGGTGCCGGACGCGGTGCCCAAGCGCGAGCCGCTCGCGCGCGGCGCGATGCGGCCTTATTCCGTCATGGGACAGAGCTACACGCCGATGACGCAGATCGCACCGTACAAGGCGCGCGGCGTCGCCAGCTGGTACGGGCGCCGCTATCACGGCCAGCCGACCTCATCGGGCGAAATCTACGACATGTACGGGATGACGGCCGCTCACACGGTATTGCCAATTCCCGAGCTTACGCGCGCGTGACCAATCTCGCCAACAACAAGTCGGTAGTCGTGCGCATCAACGACCGCGGGCCGTTTCATTCGGATCGCCTGATCGACTTGTCGTACACGGCCGCCTATAAGCTCGGCGTGCTGGGCGGCGGCAAAGCGCTGGTCGAAGTCGAAACGATCATCGTCGATGCCGGCACGCCGACTGCGCCGACGGTGGCGATTGCGCCCACTCCAGCGCCAGGGGCGCCGGTCGCGACGCCTTTAGCGGCAGCTCCCGCACCGGTGGCAGTGCCGCTGACGGCCGAGAGCGCCGCCCCAGCCTCTGCTCAGAGCGCAACGCCCCTCTCACCCGTGGACAGCGCCACGCCGGTGGTGGCGGTGACCGCCGAGCAGAAAGGTCTCTTCCTGCAGCTCGGCGCGTTCGGCTCGCCGGACAACGCGGAAAGTTATCTCGCGCGGCTCAAAACCCAGGTCGACTGGCTCGCGCCCGTGCTGCACGTTTATCCGAAGGACGGTCTCTTTCGCGTGCATGCGGGACCGTATGCGAGCCAGACCGACGCGCGCGCGACCGCCGAGAAGTTGAGCCAGGCGCTCGGCATCAAAGCGGTCGTGCTTACCCGCTAAACGCTACGCCTCCCTGGTTCGCGCTTACGGCGTGAACTTCAGCTCCGCGATGGCCGTGCGCTGCGGAAACGGGTGAAACAGAAAATATTTCCGGTTGTTCAAATTTTCGACGCCGAGCGCGGCGCTCCATTGCTTGCTGAACTGATAGCGCACGCGCGTGTCCATGACGAAGTACTGGGCGAACCCCTGGTAGGTGTTCGGATTGATGTCCGTGTTGTCGAGCGTCGCCCACGCGCGGGCGCTATAGCGCGCCGCCAGCGTGCCCGACCAGTGCTCGTCGTGCCGGTAGGTCGCGACCGCGGTCGATTTAAGGCGTGGAATGTTCGGCGTGTAATTGCCGGTGACGTCGGTCAGCACGCCCGCCGCGTTCCTGAACGCGGGATCGGCGAGGATGCGCGAATCGACGAAGGTCACGCTGCCGGACAAATCGAGCCCGCGCACCAGCGCATCGGTTTTTTCCGCGACGATCTCGACGCCGCGCGAGCGGATGCGGTCGATGTTCTGCGTCGACGAGCCGATCGTATTGGTGCCGGGTATGGTCGAATTCTGCGCGATCAGCGCGTCGGCGAGATTTTCCTGAAACAGCGACACGCGCACCCGGCCGTTCGCGATCACGCGCTCGAGCGCCAGTTCGCCGGAATACGCGCGCTCGGGCCGCAAATTGGGGTTGGGCGTAAAGATCACGCCCGCGACCGTCACCGCCTGGTACAACTCGGTGACGGTCGGAAACCGGTACGCGGTGCCGTACGACGCCGTCACGCGCCAATCCGTGCTGGCATCCCACGCGAGCGCCGCCTTCGGCGAAAACTTCGCGGCGCTCATCCCGGGCTGGCTCACGTTCGACGCCGGCGCCGCCGAAAAATTGAGACCGTCGTAAGCGCGCCAGGCTTCCTGCCGCGCGCCGAGCGTCAGCTTGAAACGCGGCGCGAAGCGCCACGCATCCTGGATCCATATCGCATCGGTGCTCGTCTTGCCGAGCGACAACGCGGTCGTCGCGGCGGCGGCGCCGGAAATCCAGTCGGTAGTAGCCGAGGTCACATTATTCAGCTTGTAGCGGTCGGCATGCACGCCGAAACTCACGTGATGCGCGCCCTTGACGCCCTGCGGTCGCCAGATGCCCTTGAGATCGAACGTCGACCAGCCGGTGCCATCGAGCGCCTGTATGCGTGCCGGCGCCGCCACCGGCGGCCGCGGGCAGCGCGGTTGACGGATATGCGCGTCGTGTCCAGCCCGTAGCGCATATTGCTGACGACGGCCTCCCAATCCCACTCGCGCTGGGTATTCGACCTCAACGCCACGCTTTGCGCGATGTGTTGCTGGTCGACGTTATAAAGACCGTTGGCGTTGGAGAACGCGCCGGCGCCGAGGTTGTAGTTGTAGCCGCCGATATTGAGGCTCGCCCCCGAATACACCGGAGTGCCCGACGCGTCGCGCAAATAGGTATCGACACCTCGCCCGCGCCGTGTTTTGAAAATAACCGAGCGTGTACGTGCCGCGCCAGCCGGGCGCGAAATCGAACGCGACCTTCGCTTTCGCGATTGTCCTGGTCCTTGCGCTCGATGCCGCCGGCGCCGAGCACCGCAATCGGTTGGCCAAGCCGGTTGAAATCCATGAAGGCGCCGGTCGTGGGCGCGCCCGCGGCGCTCGGCGCGGCGGGCCGCAACGCGGTGATGATGTTCAGCGGCTGGGTCTGGCTGTGCAGGTGGTCGGCGCTCAACCACCACGCGAGCGCGCCCGTGCGATTGCCGACGAGCGCGCTCGCTTGTTGCGCCTGGTAATTGTTGTCCGTGCCGTACAAGCGGAAATTCTGCGTCGCGGCCTGCGCTTTGGCGCCCGCCTCGAATTTGTCCGGCATGCGGGTCGTGATCTCGACCACCGCACCCATCGAATTGCCCGGATACGCAGCGGAGAACGGTCCGTACATTACGTCGATGCGCTCGATCTCTTCCGGCGCGACCAGCGCCCAGCGCGGCGACGCGCTGCTGTTGTTGTTGCCGATCAGCGATGAGAGCAGGAAGCCATCGGCGTAAATCAGGCTGCGCGCGCTTTGTCCGAGACCCGACGTGCGGGTCGCGAGCGGCGATTGCTGGTCGCCGAAGTTGCGTTTGCGCACGATCAGGCTCGGCAGATATTTGAGGGCATCCTCGGTGTTCATCACGTTGATCGTCTCCGCCATTTGCGCCGCAGTGACGCTTTCCGTAGTCGCGGGCAGCTGGTATTTCTGCGCGACCGTCGGCGGCTCCGATATCGATACTTCGGGCAGCGTGGTAACCGGCGGGACGGATTGCGGCCAGGCGGCGGGCGCGGCGCAGGCGAGCACCGCCGCGACGAACACGCGCGTGCCCTGTCTGATGCCTGAATTTGCGCCGCGCGCACTAAGGCCGGTATTTCTCACTTGGCTCCCTCGAAACCTGTGCCGCACTAAAGCGGCGGGAAACGCGGCCGCTGATTCCGCGCACGGAATGCGGCCGGCTAGTTCAGATCAGGGAAGCGCGGGCGGACCGCGGGGTGCGGCGGAAGGATGGGTAAAAGATGCAGCGCCGGAAGTCCCGGCAATGGCTGCCGCCAGCAGCGTGACGACGCGCTCGTAAAAAACCGCGTCCGCACTGGCGACTCCCGGCGTGGCGTCGCTGACGCCGAGACAAAACGGGCAATGCGGCAGGGAGCTGCTGGCGGGAATTCGTTTTGCGGGCGCCGATTGCGCGGCCTGCGCTGATTTGTCGGTCGTGCAGATCGTCATCTGCAAATCGACCGGCGCCGCGTTCGCGAGCAGCGGCCACAACGCGTTGAACGCGATGCCGAAAACGGCGAGCCAGGCGACGAAGCGGCGTTTCATGAGGCGCTCACTATAGGACGAGTGAGCGCGCGCGGTCAATCGACGCCGGCGCCAAGCCCGGCGTCAGAGCACGTAGCGCGCGAGGTCCTCGCTTTGCGCCAGCCCCTTTAAGCGGCTGTCGACGTAAGCGGCATCGACCGCGACCGCCGCGCCGGCGTGGCGCGCCGCATCGTAGGAAATTTCCTCGAGCAGCTTTTCCATCACGGTATAGAGGCGGCGCGCACCGATGTTCTCCGTCTTCTCGTTGACCTGCCATGCGATTTCGGCCAGCCGCTTGATCGCGCTCGGCTGAAACTCGATTTTCACGCCTTCGGTGGCCAGCAGCGCTTCGTACTGGCGCGTCAGGCACGCGTCGGTATTGGTCAGGATCTGCTCGAAATCGGTGACCGACAGGCTCGCGAGCTCGACGCGGATCGGAAAGCGGCCCTGCAATTCGGGGATGAGGTCCGACGGCTTCGCCAGATGAAACGCGCCGCTCGCGATGAACAGGATGTGGTCGGTCTTGATCATGCCGTACTTGGTCGACACGGTGGTGCCTTCCACCAGCGGCAGCAAATCGCGCTGCACACCCTGGCGCGAAACTTCGGCGCCCGACGTTTCGCCGCGGCTCGTAATCTTGTCGATCTCGTCGAGAAACACGATGCCGTTCTGCTCGACGTTGGCGACCGCGCGCAATTTGAGATCTTCGTCGTTGACGAGTTTCGCGGCCTCTTCCTCGGCCAGCAGCTTCATCGCCTCGCGAATTTTCAGCTTGCGCGTCTTGCGCCGCTGAGTCCCCAGATTCTGGAACATGCCCTGGATTTGCGAGGTCAGGTCCTCCATGCCGGGCGGCGCGAATATCTCCATGTGCGGCTGCTGCGCGGCCACTTCGATTTCGATTTCGCGGTCGTCGAGCTCGCCCTCGCGCAGGCGCTTGCGGAATTTCTGGCGCGTTGCGTTATCGGCGTCGCTCAACGCAGTGGCGCCGTCGCGCGCCGGCGGCAGCAGCACGTCGAGCACGCGCTCTTCGGCCTGGTCGGCCGCCTGGTGCCGCACTTTGCGCGTCGCCTGCTCGCGTACCTGCTTTACCGCGGTCTCCGCCAAGTCGCGAATTATGGTGTCGACGTCGCGGCCGACGTAGCCTACTTCGGTGAACTTGGTCGCCTCGACCTTGATGAACGGCGCCTCGGCAAGCCGCGCGAGCCGGCGCGCAATCTCCGTCTTGCCCACGCCGGTGGGCCCTATCATCAGTATGTTCTTGGGCGTGATCTCGTGGCGCAGCGGCTCCGCGACCTGCTGCCGGCGCCAGCGATTACGCAGCGCGATCGCGACCGCGCGCTTGGCGGCGTCCTGACCGATGATGTGCTTGTCCAGCTCGTGGACGATTTCCTGCGGCGTCATCTGACTCACGCTTGAACCTTTATTCGAGAACTTCGATTACGTGCTGCTGATTGGTGTAGATGCACAGGTCACCCGCGATCACCAGCGCTTGCTTGACCACTTCTTCGGGCGGCATCTGCGTGTGATCGAGCAGCGCGCGCGCCGCCGCCTGCGCATACGGCCCGCCGCTGCCGATCGCGACGAGACCCTGCTCCGGTTCGAGTACGTCGCCGTTGCCGGAAATAATCAGCGAACTTTGCGCGTCGCACACGACGAGCATCGCTTCGAGCCGGCGCAGCATGCGGTCGGTGCGCCAGTCTTTCGCCAGTTCGACCGCCGAGCGCAGCAGGTTGCCCTGATGCTTTTCGAGCTTGGCTTCGAACCGCTCGAACAGCGTAAACGCGTCCGCGGTCCCGCCCGCGAATCCCGCGAGTATCTTGTCGGCGAACAGGCGCCGGACTTTGCGCGCACTCGCTTTGACGACGATGTTGCCCAGGGTGACCTGGCCGTCGCCACCCAGCGCCACGCGCGCGCCGCGCCGCGCCGATACGATCGTAGTGCCGTGAAATTGCTCCATGGGAGACTCGGTAACCAGTTGAACTGCGGGGTTGGACTACGGGGTTGGATTGCCAGGTTGCGCCGGACACGCGGGTTGGGTTTTGAGGCTATATGGCGACGCTGAGGTTAAATTCAATCACACCACGTGGTCTGGAGCTAGAGCGCAGGGATTAGCCGAAGTTCCCATCTCGATTTGTAGCGTGACATGCCCGATCCGAAAGCGGTGCTCGATGTCGTGCACCACATGGGCGATAAAGTCGTCGCCCGGATGGCCGGCGGGCATCACCAGATGCGCGGTCAACGCGGTTTCCGTCGTGCTCATGCCCCAGATATGCAGATCGTGCACTTCGGCGACACCTTTGAGTGCGCACAAATAGCCGCGGACCTCGGCGGGATCGACGCTCTCGGGCGCCGCATGCAATGCAAGTTTTACCGAATCGCGCAGCAGCCCCCACGTGCCGACGAATATTGTCGCCACGATCACGAGGCTCACGGCGGGATCGAGCCACAGCCAACCCGTGAGCAGCATGCCGGCACCGGCCAGCGCTACGCCCGCCGACACGCCGGCGTCCGCCGCCATGTGCAAATAAGCGCCGCGCACGTTGAGGTCGCTCTTGCGGTCCGCCATGAAAAACCACGCGGTGACGCCGTTGATGACGATGCCTGCGATCGCCACCCAGATCATCAGTGTTTCGTTGACGATGCCGGGATTTTTGAGCCGGTGCAGCGCTTCCCATGCGATCCCGCCGGTCACGACGAGCAACAGCATTGCGTTGGCGAGCGCGGCCAGAATGGTCGAGCCGCGGAATCCGTAGGTGAAACGCGCCGACGGCGGCCGCAGCGCCAGCGCCGAGGCGCCCCATGCGAGCACCAGGCCGACGACGTCGGAAAGGTTGTGCATCGCGTCCGCGACCAGCGCGAGCGAATTCGCCATGAGGCCGAGGATGACTTCGGCGATCACGAAGGCCACGTTCAAGGCAATGCCGGCAGCGAACGCGCGGCCCAGTCGGGCGCCGCGCGCGTCGCCGCCGTGCGAATGGGTGTGGTCGTGCGCGTGGGAATGCGAATGCATGCGAACCTGGCGAGGCCTTGTGGCAGTTTAAGCTTTAAGCGAACGGCGCGTCGCCGCGCCGGCGCTTACCGGAATTGCCGCGCGCGTGGCCCGACCGCAAATAACAGCACGGCGAGCGCCGACATCACCCATACGATCGCCGGCCCCGACGGCCAATCCGTCAGCGCCGATGTTACCAGCCCCAGCGCATAGCCGGCGGCACTCAACGCATACGCCACCGGCAGCCGCCGCCGCACGATGCGGCGGGTCGCCAGCGCCGGCACGATCAGCGTCGTGAATACCAGGTACAAGCCGACCAACTGGACCGACACGGTAACCGCGCATGCAAACAATAAGTAAAAGCCCACGCGGCCGAGCCGTTCGCCGAACGCGAACCACACGAGCAGAATGAGCGCATACGCGCCGGCGACGAGCGGCAGGCGCGCCGGGTCGACCCACAATATCTGGCCGACCAGCAGCTCCTTCAGATGTTCTGCGCCATGCGGATTGCTCGCGAGCACGATCAACGCGCCGCTCGCCGCGAGTATGAAAGTGGCGCCGATCAACGCCTCCTGCACGTCAGGCCAGTGCTTGTCCGTCCATGTGAGCAGCAGCGCGCCCGCGCACGCCGCGAGCAATGCCGAAACCTGGACCGCCCAGCCCTGCGGCTCGAATCCAAGCCAGTCCGCGCAAATCACGCCGAGACCCGCGATCTGCGCAATTGCCAGGTCGATGAACACGATGCCGCGCGAGAGCACCTGGATGCCGAGCGGCACGTGAGTTACCGTCACGAGCACCCCCGCGATCAACGCGGGCCACAATATGCTCAAGTCGAGCGCGGCCTGATTCATTTGGCCACCGCCAGGAGACGCGCGAGCGTGTCGTCGAACAATCCGTACAGATCCTTCGCCTTCTCTGTCCCGCCGACGGTGAACGGCAAAGTGACGACGGGAATTTTGGCGTTGCCCGACAGCCATTCCGCCGCGCGCGGATCGTTGTAGGCGGAGCGCACGACCGCCTTCGCCGGTTCCTTGGCCAGCCGCGCGAGCAGCTCGCTCATGTGCGCGGTAGTCGGCGGCAATCCCGGCTTGGGTTCCAGGCTGCCGATTTCGCGTATGCCGAGCCAAGCGTTCAGATACGTCATGTTCTTGTGGTAACCGACCACCGCCATGCCCTTGAGTGGCGCGCCTTCCTTCTCCCAGCGTGCGGTCGCCTCGCTCCAGCGGTCGAGAAACGCCTTGGTGCGCGCGCGATAGTTGCCGGCTTCTGCCGCGTCGAGCTGCGCCATGCGCTCGCCGAGCGCGGCCGCGATCTTGGCGATATTGCGCGGATCGAGATGGACGTGCGGATTGCCGCCGGGATGCACGTCGCCCTGCGAACGGTCGACCGAGGTCGGCACCTCGAGCATGGTCACGAACCGCGACGCCTCGAAATAACCGGGCTGGCCGACCTGGATTTTCCCGTTGCCCGCCTGGGTGAGCACGAGCGGCAGCCAGCCGATTTCGAGCTGGGCGCCGGTGCAGACCACGAGGTCGGCGCTGCGTGCGCGCGCGATCAGGCTGGGCCGCGCCTCCACGCGATGCGGATCCTGCAGCGCGGTCGTTGCGACGTAGACGTTGGCCTTGTCGCCGCCAATTTCTTTGCTCAACGACCCCCATTCGGGCGTGCACGCGAAGATGTTGAGCGCAGCGCCTGCTGGCGCCGCGGCTATCAATGCAATGCCGGCAATACAAAATTTCAGCCAGGTGCCCATGTCATATTCTCCGCATCGCTCTAGAACTTGTGCGCGCCATGCGCGCCCATGCTGTAGATGTATTGCACGAACAACTGATTGTCGGTGAGCCCGAGCCGCGATTTGTCCGACGCGTATTGCAGCCGAATGCGGCTGAACTCGGTCGGGCTCCAATCGAACATCAGCGTGTTGCGCGTCGGGCTGTGATTGGCGAGCACCGGAAAATCGGCGGCGGTCGGCCCGAGTCCGCTGGTAACGATGCTGTTGTTCAACGTGCTGTAGTTCAACCGGTCGTAGCGATAGCCGACGCGCCATTGCGGATGGAACTGCCACGCGGCCTGCGTGTACCAGCCCGATTGCGAGGTGTCCAGGCTGCCCGCGACCTGGCCGAAGACGTTGCTGCCCGCGGCATCGTTGTAAACAAAAGCGCCGTTCTGCTTCAAGCGGAAGTATTCGCCCTGCAGTTTGAAGTTGTAGTATGTCGCATTGCCGTTCGGCGCCCACTTGATCACGCCGTTCACGCCCGCCAGCTTGGCATTGCCGGTAAACGTATTCGTAGTCGGGCCGCCGAGCGCATCGACGTCCTGGTAGCTGCGGCCGTTCGGTGAAGCGCTCAGGTAGGAAGCGCCGACGCGCCACGCCGTGCTCGCGCCGATATCGCCGCCGATGTTCGCGAACACCGCGCTGCCGCCGATACCGTTCTTGTTGCGGTCGCTGCCCGGAAACTGGTCGCCGGAACTCGCCTCGGCACCGAGCTCGATCAAGAGATCGGTGGGCGCGATCCACTTCAGCTGCAGCCCGTCCTGCTTTAACTGGTTGCCCAGGAAGGCCTTGTATACGAGCGGCGCGTCCTGAAAGTCCCACGCATGCTGATGCTGCTCGTTCAGATAGCCGATGCCGGAAAAAAAGCGCCCCCCTTTGAGCGTAAAACCGCGCGGCAACGCGAGCGTCTGAAAGTACGCCTCCTCGACTGTCACCCCACCCTCCGGCGCGAGCGAAGCGATTGCGACGCCGCGGAAATACGGATCGATGTTGGCGGAAATGTTGAGCTCGGTTTCGCCCAGACCGAAGCTGCGCTTGGGCGGTCCCACCTCGCCGCCCGAGGGCACGAAGCCGGTGATCTGATACGTGTTGGGATCCTGCGACGTGTTCGCGTACGTGCCCTGCAGGATCAGCGATATCGCGGGATTGAATGCGCTCTCGCTGTTGCGGCTGGCGGCGGCCGTCGCTGTCGTTTCGGCTTTGGCCGAACTTTCCTCGGCCTTGCTGGCGGTGGATTGCGCCTTGGTCGCCGCGGCTTCGGCCTTGCCCGCCTTGGACTCCGCCTCCGACAGGCGCTTCTCGAGCTCCTGAATGCGTTTTTCGTACGCATCCTTCATCTGCTTTATTTCCTCGCGGATTTTTCCGAGCTCCGAATCCTGCGCCAGTGCGGGCCCTGCGAATGCCAATGCGACCGCGCAAGCGGTCAAATTACGTTTGAACACGGGAGTCCTCCTTCAGTCACCACAAAACACGACGGCTGCTTACCGGCAGCGGTCCCGTAGGTGTGTCAGAGGAGGATAGGCGGGCCGCGCGAGGCGGGAACGACGAGGTCGGCGGGAAATGCCGGAGGAAAATGATTGCCGTGATGCTCGACGGCGTTGGCCGCCAGGCGCAGCGGCACTTGCGCGCAGTTGACCGCGCCGAGAATTTGCGCAAACGAAACGTGGAAGTCGCACAGCCCGCTGTGCGCCGCCTTCTGCTTGTCGTCCTGCTGCTGAAGCTGCGCGGGCAGGCGGTCCTGCCAGTGCCGCAATTGATGCGTGAGCGCGCCGTGCTGCGCGGCCAGCAGCAGGGCTGCCAGCACAATCTGCATCAAGCCGCGTTTCAGGATCATCAGAAAACGCCTGCGGTGGGGACGGGCACCAAATTAACACAACGCCTGGGGACTTTGCAAAACCCCGCGCGGTAGCCGCAGTGGGACGGGCTTATACTCGTCGGCACACTGTAAACCCCGCCGCAATGAAGCAATTCCTGCTTTTCCTGATCAAACTCTATCAATGGTGCCTGAGCCCGTTTTTCGGCGGTCAGTGCCGCTTTTATCCGAGCTGTTCCGCTTACGCGGCCGAGGCGATCGACACGCATGGCCCGCTGCGCGGCACTTGGCTTGCGGTGCGGCGGCTCGGCCGCTGCCATCCGTTGCATCCGGGCGGCGTGGATCCGGTGCCGCCGCGCAAAGATGAAGGCAAGAGGATGAATGGATAAGCGCGCCGCTTATCCCGGCACGCGGCAGATCAGACCTTTCAGGTAATCGCCTTCCGGGAAGTTGAGCGCCACCGGGTGGTCGGCGCCGGCGCTCAGGTGTTCGACGATCTGCGCGTCGACGCCCGCGTCGAGTGCTGCACCCGCCACGATTTTCTGGAAGAGTTCGCGCGACACGCCGCCCGAGCACGAGAACGTGAACAGCAAGCCGCCCGGACGCAGCAGCTTGAACGCGAGCAGGTTGATGTCCTTGTACGCGCGCGACGCTTTTTCCGCATGCGCGGCGGTCGGCGCGAATTTCGGCGGGTCGAGCACGATCAGATCGAAGCTGCGCGCGCGGTCGCGCAGCTTGCGCAACAGCTGGAACACGTCGCCTTCGATGCACTCGCATGCGGGCAGCTTGTTGAGCGCGACGTTGCGCTGCAAGAGCTCGAGCGCCGGCCCCGAGCTGTCGATCGCGGTGACCTTGGCCGCGCCGCCGGCCAGCGCGTTGACCGTAAAGCCGCCGGTGTAGGCGAAACAATCGAGCACCTCGCGCTTTTCCGCGAGCTCGCGCACGCGCGCGCGATTCGTGCGCTGGTCGAGATAGAAACCGGTTTTGTGGCCGTGAGGCACGTCGACTTCGAACATCGCGCCCATTTCGTACACGAGCAGCGGCGACGCCGGCGCCGTTCCGCGCAAGAGACCGACGCTTACCTGCAGTCCTTCGAGCGCGAGCACGTCGGCATCCGACCGTTCGTATAGCGTGTGGGGTTTGACGGCCTGCATCACGGCGTCGGCGAGCGCGTCGCGCCAGCGCATCGCGCCCGCGCTCGACAATTGCAGCACCACCGTTTCGCCGTAGCGGTCGATCACGACGCCGGGCAGGCCGTCCGATTCCGCATGGACGAGCCGCACCGTATCGCTGGTGGGCAAAAGATGCGCGCGCAGCGCAACCGCGCGCTCGACACGTTCGTGGAAAAACGCCGCGTCGATGGCGCGCTGCTCCCAGTCCCACACGCGCGCGACGATGTTCGACTGCGGATTGCACGCGGCCATCGCGAGAAATTCGCCGTCGCTGCTGTGGACTTCGATGGTGTCGCCGGACTGCGGGTTCGCCGGTAAGCTTGCCCACCGCGCCCGAAAACACCCACGGGTGGCGGCGCTTCAATGACTTTTCGCGGCCGGGCTTGAGTATCAGTTTAATCATTCGGTTGCCAAGGCGCTAAGTGTGCAAGCGCGCGGTTGCGGCCTCATGCCTTACGCTCTTACGTTTTTCGCTTCGCGCGCGGATGCGCCGCGTCGTAGACCTTGGCCAACTGCTGAAAGTCGAGATGGGTATACACCTGCGTCGTCGAAATGCTGGCGTGGCCCAGCATTTCCTGCACTGCACGCAAGTCGCCACTCGATTGCAGCACGTGCGAGGCGAACGAATGGCGCAGCACGTGCGGATGCACGTTGGCGGCGAGACCCAGCTTCAACGCCCATTGCTTCATCCGGTACTGGATGGCGCGCGCGGTCAGGCGCGTGCCATTGCGATTCACGAACAACGCTTCGGTACCTTCCTTGACGAGCAGTGCGCGCTTGCCCAGCCATTTTTTGAGCGCCGCGAGCGCCTGGCTGCCGACCGGCACGACGCGCGTTTTCGCGCCCTTGCCGGTCACGCGCACGGTGGCATCGCTGAAATTGATGTCCGCCGGCGCGAGGCTCGTGAGCTCCGCGAGACGCAGCCCCGACGAATAAAAAAGTTCGTAGATCGCCTTGTCGCGCGTCGCGAGCCGGTCGTCATCCGGGATTTCCATCAGGCGCCCCGCCTCGTCGGGCGACAGCGCCTGCGGCAGGGATTTCTTGGCCTTGGGCGCGCGCAGCCCGACGCACGGGTTGCTCGAATAACCGTGATCGCGCGCGAGATAGCGGTAAAAGCCGCGCCACGCCGACAGCATGCGCGCGAGCGAGCGCCCGTCGAGGCCGCGCGCGTGCAGTTGCGCGATGAAGCGGCGCAGATGGTGTATCTGCAGTTTTGAGAGCGGCGTCGCCGCCGCAAGTTCGAGCAGCGCGGCGACGTCGCGCTCGTAATTCAGGATGGTATTGCGGCTTAAGCGCCGTTCGTTCGCGAGATGGCCGAGGAAATCAGCGAGGAGTTGGTGCCCGGCCGGCGGGTTCGCTTTGCCCGCCTCACCCCTCACGCCTCGCTCCTCGCGGACAGTGCGTCACTTCAGATAGCCGGTCAACGCCGCCGCCGTCACTTCGCCCAACCGCTTCAGGTACAGCGTGCCCATTTCGGGATAAAAGCGCTGCGCGTCTTCGCTCGCCATTGCGAGCAATCCGAACGCCGGCCCATTCTTGAGCGCGACATACGCAAACGAGCGCAGATGCGCAGCTGCTTCGCCGAACCATTCGGCGGTATCGACCATCGGATGGGCGCTGCAATACGGATTGGCGAGACTTTCGGCGAAATCGCGCGCCGCCGGGCTGACGGGCGCGAACTCGGGAAGATCCGGGTGCGCGGCATCCGGCCACAGCCGCAACACGGTATGCGGCACGGCAAAATCTTCGCGCAGGTTGAAGTGGAGCGCGGTGACCACGGCTTCGATATCGCGCGCGGCCACCAGCGCGAGCGTAAGGCGGTGCACTTTCTCGCCGATCGCGTCGTTCTGCTCGCCGAACACGATCAGCTCGCGCAGCTTGTCCTCGAGCTGCTTGCTTTTGTCGCGCAGGGTCAGGATCTGGCGCTCGCTGATCGGAATCGCGCGGCCGCCGTGCGGATGCGGAATCATGATCGTCGCCAGAAAGTCGGCTTGCTCTTCGAAAAACTCGGGATGCTGCTTCAGGTAATTAACGACCGCGTCGGGTGTCATGTATCTGCCTTTTGTAATGCTGCTTTTTTTACCGCTTTTTTGTACAAATCCGCTTCTTATATGTCGCGTTGCTTATAGCTCAACCTCGCCGCTGAAAACGGTGACCGCCGGACCGGTCATCAGCACGGGTTTGCCCTCACCCTGCCATGATATACCGAGGTCGCCGCCGCGCGTAGTGACCACCACGCGAGGGTCGAGCAAATCGCGCTGGATGCCGGCGACGACCGCGGCGCACGCGCCCGTGCCGCAGGCGAGCGTTTCGCCGGCGCCGCGTTCGTAAACGCGCAGCTTGATGCGTCCGCGATCGATGATCTGCATATAGCCCGCGTTCACGCGCTGCGGAAAGCGCGCATGCGCCTCGATCGCGGGCCCCTGGGTCCGCACCGGCGCGGCGTCGACGTCTTTGACCAGCTGCACGGCGTGCGGATTGCCCATCGACAACGCGCTGATTTCGATCGCGGCGCCGCCGACTTCGAGTTGATAAGTAAGCGCGCGGCGTTCCGCAAGAAACGGGATGCGCGCCGGCTCGAACTGCGGCACGCCCATGTCGACGGTGACGCGGCCGTCGGCTTCGAGCTTCGGCACGATCACGCCCGACTGCGTGCCGACGCGAATCTCGGTCTTGTCCGTGAGGCCCTGTTCGCGCACGAAGCGCACGAAGCAGCGCGCGCCGTTGCCGCACTGCTCGACCTCGCCGCCGTCCGCGTTGAAAATGCGGTAGTAAAAATCCGTGTCCGGCGAGCGTGGCGGCTCGACTTGCAGAATCTGATCGCAGCCGATACCGAAATGCCGGTCGGCTAAGAAGCGCAGTTGGTCGCGATCGAGCGCCAGCGGGGCGCGGGTTGCATCGAGCACGACGAAGTCGTTGCCCAGACCGTGCATCTTGGTGAATTTCAGGCGCATTCGCGGCGGTAATCACGGTAGATGCAGCGGTCCATGACGACCGTCATGCCGGCCGCCCGCGCGCGCAAGGCCGCGGGCTCGTTCACGATGCCTTCCTGTATCCACAGCGCCTTCAATCCGAGCGCGATGCAGTCATCGACGACGGCATCGACAAATTTTGCGGCGCGAAACACATTGACGAGATCGATGGGCATGTCGACTTCGGTCAGACGGCCGTAGGCCTTGTGCCCGAGGACTTCCCGCACGGCGGGACGCACCGGAATGATATTGAAGCCGAAAGTCTGCATGCCAGCGGCGATCGCGTGGCTGGGCCGCCGCGGATTCGGCGACAGGCCGACCACCGCGATGTTCTTCACGCGCTTTAACAGGCGCACCGTAGCGTGGAGCAGGGGCCCCGCTTGCGGGGATGCGACCGCGTAGGTGCGTGTGAATCGCGTGGAATCGGTGCGCTTCATGTCGCGCTACGGGGTCGCATCCAAGCAAGAAGCGCTTGGAACCTGCTCCGCCCTCCACGCGACGCAGCGCTCCGCCTGGCCGGGATTTTCAAACATCGAGGCGCATGACGTAATCGTCCATCACGAATCCGCCGCCGATGTCTTTGACCACCGAATCGACGACCGCGAAACCGTGCTTGGCGTAGGCGGCAATCGCCGCGGCGTTATGTTTGTTGACGGCCAGCACGAGCGCATCGCAGCCGCAGGCGCGCGCCATCGTCACGGCGCGGTCGACGAGCATGCGGCCGTAACCGTTGCGCTGATGGGCAGGATGCACATACAGCTTGTCGAGCTTCATCGCGCCCGTATCGCGCAGCAAAAAATAAGAGGCAAAACCCACCATGCGTCCATTCACGAGCAGCTTGTCCCACCACAAATCGCCGCGCGCGAGTTCTTCGCGCACGACGACAGGGTTATAGCGCTGCGCCAGCATGTATTCTATCTGCGCCGCGCTGATGATGGCGGGATAATGCGCGCGCCAGATTTCCGCGGCGAGCGCGCACACGGCATCGATATCCGCCACCGTCAACGCGGTGATCCGTACAGGCGCCTCACTCCTCACGCCTCACCCCTCGCCGTTTCATATGGACTTGCCTCGCCCGCGGGCCGCGTCTTGAACCGTTTATGCAGCCAGTAATATTGTTCGGGCATTTCGCGCACGCGCGCCTCGATGAACGCGTTCAGGCGCTGCGCGTCCGCCGTGAGATCGCCGCTCGGAAAGTCCGGCCACGCCGGGTACAGCGTGACGACATAGCCGGCGCCGCCCGGCAGCTGGCGCGTCACGCACGGCACGATCACCGCGCCGGCCAGCGCGGCGATGCGCGACAGTCCGGTGATCGTGGCCGCGGGCACGCCGAAAAATGGCGCGAACACCGAGTCGCGCGCGCCCAGATCCATGTCCGGCAGGTAGTAAACCGGCTCGCCGCTCTTTAGCGATTTGATCATAGGCCGGATGCCGTCCTGGCGCGCGAACAGCGTCGTCTGCCCGAAACGGGTGCGGCCGTGTATGAAAATGGCATCGACGGCCGCGCTTTTCTGGCGGCTGTAGACCGAATTGATGCGGTGACCCTCGCAAGTGAGCCGGATGCCGCCCGCGTCGAGGCCGATGAAATGCGGCGCCAACAAAATCACCGGCCGATCCGATATGCCGCGCCAGTGTTCGAGCCCCTCGAGGCGCACAAGTCTTTGGACGTCGGACTTCGAACCCCACCACAAGATCCCGTGCTCGAGCAGGCTGCGCGCGAAAGCTCGGAAATGCGCGCGCGCAAGGTCGCGGCGCCGAGGTTCGTCCAACTCGGGAAAACATAAGCGCAAATTCGTGAGGACGACTTCACGCCGCGCGCGTGCAAGCGCATAGAGCACCGCGCCCAGGCACGTGCCGACGCGCGCCAGAGCGTTTAGCGGCAGGAAATGCAGCAACCAGATCAGCGCGAGACCGAGCCTCATCATCGCGCGCCGGCGGCGGGACTTTGTAAACTCTGTAAATTATGCAAAACGTGCACTGTAGGATGCCAACTGATTAAAGTGGGGACAGTATTGGGCGGCTAACTTATTTTGTTATAATCCGCGCCTTCATCATTTTATCGACCACGCACAATGAGCGATTTCCTGTTTACTTCCGAATCGGTGTCCGAAGGCCATCCCGACAAAGTCGCGGACCAGATTTCCGATGCCGTTCTCGACGCTATCTTAGCCCAGGACAAAAACGGCAGGGTCGCCGCCGAAACGCTGGTCGCGACAGGGCTGGTTGTGATGGCCGGCCAGATCACGACGAGCGCCAAGGTCAATTACAGCGAAATCGCGCGCGACATCATCAAGCGCATTGGTTATGACGACTCGTCGATCGGGTTCGATTATCGCAGCTGCGCGGTCTTGACTGCGTATGACGCGCAATCGGTCGACATCGCGCAGGGCGTCGATGAAGGCAAGGGGCTCGATCTCGACCAGGGCGCCGGCGACCAGGGATTGATGTACGGCTTCGCGTGCGATGAAACCCCCCAACTGATGCCGGTGCCGATTTACTATTCGCACCGCCTGATGGAGCGCCATGGCGAGTTGCGCCGCGACGGGCGGCTGCCGTGGCTGCGGCCAGATGCAAAATCGCAGGTCACGGTGCGCTACCTCGACGGCAAGCCCACGCAGATCGAGACGGTCGTAATCTCGACGCAGCACGACCCCGACGTCACGCACGAGCAGATCAAGGAAGCCGTGATCGAGGAAATCGTCAAGCCGATATTCCCGAAGCACATGCTGAAGAGCGACACCAAGTATTTGATCAACCCGACCGGCCGCTTCGTGATCGGCGGGCCGCTCGGCGATACCGGTCTCACGGGACGCAAAATCATCGTCGACACCTACGGCGGCTATTCGCGCCACGGCGGCGGCGCATTCTCCGGCAAGGATCCGTCGAAAGTCGACCGCTCGGCCGCGTATGCGGCGCGCCACGTCGCGAAAAACATCGTCGCGGCCGGCCTGGCGAAAAAGTGCGAAGTGCAGGTCGCGTATGCGATCGGCGTCGCGCGCCCGGTCAGCGTGCTGGTCGATACGTTCGGCACCGGCACGATCGCCGACGAGAAAATCGGCAAGCTCGTCGAAAAGCATTTCGACCTGCGGCCGAAAGGCATCATCCAGGCGTTGAATCTGTTGCGGCCGATCTATCTGAAGACCGCGGCCTATGGCCACTTCGGGCGCGACGAGCCTGAGTTCTCGTGGGAAGCGACCGATAAGGCCGCAGCGCTCAAGGCCGACGCAAAATAAGCGGGATTCGCTGGAATAACAGATTAAAGATTTGCTCTGAGGAAACGCCGGCTGACGTCGGCGTTTTTTTGTATGTTTTGCAAGCGCGGGCTGCTGACAAACGGCGCCGATTTGCGCTACAATCCGCCCCCTCCCGAGGAGCGTTGCGACGGCCGCTGTTCATGCGTCCGCCAGGCTCGGGTATCCAAATCCGCAACGGCGCTCACGAACTTTTTTCTGTCCTTCAGGAAAGGAGCGCGTGATGAACGCCGCTACGCAAAAAAATTTCACCGATTACAAAGTCGCCGACCTGGCGCTGGCCGGGTTCGGCCGCAAGGAAATCGCGATCGCCGAGACCGAAATGCCGGGCTTGATGGCGGTGCGCGAGGAGTTCAAGGGCAAGCAGCCGCTAAAAGGCGCGCGCATCGCGGGCTCGCTGCACATGACCATCCAGACCGCGGTGCTGATCGAAACCCTCGCGGCACTGGGCGCCGACATCCGCTGGGCATCGTGCAACATTTTCTCGACGCAGGACCATGCGGCCGCCGCGATTGCCGCGAGCGGCATTCCGGTGTTCGCGTACAAAGGTGAATCCCTCGAGGATTACTGGGATTACACCCACCGCATCCTCGAGTGGTCGGACGGCGGCACGCCCAACATGATCCTCGACGACGGCGGCGACGCGACCCTGCTCGTGACGCTCGGCGCGCAGCACGAGAAGGCCGGCACCCAGCCGCCCGAAGGCACCAACGAGGAAGAGCGCGTGCTGTTCGCGGCGATGCGCAAAACCCTCAAGGCCAAGCCGGGCTTTTACTCGAAAATCGAGAAGAACATCAAAGGCGTCACCGAAGAGACCACCACCGGCGTGCACCGGCTCTACCAGATGGAAAAAGAAGGCCGGCTGCCGTTCCCCGCGATCAACGTCAACGACTCGGTGACCAAATCGAAATTCGACAACCTCTACGGCTGCCGCGAATCGCTGGTCGACGCCATCAAACGCGCAACTGACGTGATGATCGCCGGCAAGGTCGCGGTCGTCGCGGGCTACGGCGATGTCGGCAAAGGCAGCGCTGAAGCGCTGCGCGCATTGTCGGCGCAGGTGTGGGTCACCGAAATCGATCCGATCTGCGCGCTGCAGGCGGCGATGGAAGGCTTCCGCGTGGTGACCATGGACTACGCCGCCGACAAGGCCGACATTTTCGTGACCGCCACCGGCAACCTCTCCGTGATCACGCACGATCACATGAAGCGCATGAAGCACAACGCGATCGTGTGCAACATCGGCCATTTCGATTCCGAAATCGAAATCGCGAGCCTCAAGCAATACACCTGGGACAACATCAAGCCGCAGGTCGACCACGTCGTATTTCCGGACGGCAAGCGCCTGATCGTGCTCGCCGAAGGCCGCCTCGTGAACCTGGGCTGCGGCACCGGGCACCCGTCGTTCGTGATGTCCAATTCGTTCACCAACCAGACGCTCGCGCAGATCGAGCTCTTCGTGAACGGAAGCAAGTACGAAAACAAGGTGTACACGCTGCCCAAGCAGCTCGACGAGAAAGTGGCGCGTTTGCACCTGAAAAAGCTCGGCGTCAACCTGACGGTGCTCTCCGAAACGCAGTCGCACTATCTGAGCGTGCCGGTTGACGGGCCATACAAAGCTGACCACTATAGATACTGAGGAGGCAGGCGCGAGGATGGATCGGACGCTACCGGTTCCGGATTCATCCGCCTGACAGCGACTTGGAATCCCAGAAAAAGCATCCGCGCACGTACAGCTTCGAATTCTTTCCGCCGAATACGCCGGAAGGCCAGGAGAAGCTGCGCGCAACGACCAAGCAGCTCGCGCAGCTCAATCCGAAATTCTTTTCGGTCACGTACGGCGCGGGCGGCTCGACGCGCGAGCGCACGCTCGGGACCGTGCTCGATATCCGCGCCATGGGTCATGCCGCCGCGCCGCATATCTCGTGCGTCGCCTCGACGCGCGAAAGCATCCGCGAATGGCTCCAGCGCTACAAGGATCACGGCATCAAGCACCTGGTGGCGCTGCGCGGCGACCTGCCGTCGGGTCTCGCCGCGGCCGGCGAATTCCGCTATGCGAACGAGCTCGTCGAATTCATCCGCGACGAATTCGGCAAGCATTTCATGGTCGAAGTCGCCGCCTATCCCGAGACTCATCCGCAGGCGCAAAACGCGCAGGACGATCTCGCCGCGTTCAAGCGCAAAGTGGACGCCGGCGCCGATTCGGCGATCACGCAGTATTTCTACAACGCGGATGCCTACTATCGGTTCGTCGACGATTGCGAAGCAATGGGTATCGACATCCCGATCGTGCCGGGCATCATGCCGATCGGGCGCTTTTCGCAGCTCGCGCGCTTCTCCGACGCGTGCGGCGCTGAGATTCCGCGCTGGATGCGCAAAAAGCTCGAAGGGTACGGCGACGACACGGCGTCGATCCGCGCGTTCGGGCTCGATGTGGTGACCGCGTTGTGCGACGACCTCTTGCAACGCGGCGCGCCGGGTCTGCACTTTTATTCGCTGAACCAGGCCGGGCTCACGACCACGATCTGGCAGCGGCTCGGGCTGTAAGCGCTGCCGGCGCTGGGCACGCCATCGTGAGTTTCTACGCGCCGCCGGCCGTCGTCACCACCGAAGTCTTTGCGCAGGTTCGCGCCAAGCCATGAAGCGTGCAAGCTGGAACGGCGTCGTGATCGCAGAGAGCGATCGCTGCGTAACCGTCGAAGGCAACGAGTATTTTCCCGCCGACGCCGTGAAACGCGAGTTCCTGCGCGACAGCCCGACGCATACCGTGTGCGGATGGAAGGGCACCGCCAGTTACTACGATGTCGTCGTCAATGGCGAGGTCAATAAAGACGCGGCATGGTATTACCCCGCGACCAAAACCGCCGCCGACAACATCAAGGGTTATATTGCATTCTGGAAAGGCGTGACGGTCGCGTAGCCCGCCCGGCGCGAGCCGGCCGTTACAAATGTCCCGGTGGCGGCTCGAATCGCGACCAAATCGGCCCGGTTTGTAGGTACATTCAGGGCGTCTACCCGCGCTGGGTGATGAATTTCACGATCCGCGCCATCCGGTCTGGATTTGTCACTGTCATTTGCTTACACTCTGTTTTCCGCAAACTCCCCCGTCCGGCCAACCAGCGTGGAATGTCGATGAAAACTGGTCTTGCTCTGGTCGTCGCTTTGGCCGCGTTCTGGAACGCCGGCGCCAGCCATGCGCAGGGTTTCAAGTTTTCTCAGGAAGACAATACGGCGAAGGCCAAGGAAGAAGCGCGCCAGCAGGCGATCGCCGAGCGCCTGTCGACGCCTTGCATGGAGCAGCTCAAAGACAAGAAGATCATGCTGATCATCGGCGAGCAACAGATCGGCGGCGGCATCCTGGCCAACCAGGACAATTACGGTCCGCACTTTCAGGTGATCAACCAGCGGCTGCGCGCGCTGGGGCTCAAGACGTACACGCCGGAAGAAATCAAGAAGCAGATCGCACAGGCGGAGATCGACGCCTATTTCAAAGGCAATCCCGATGCCGCGCTGTCTGCCTCGCGCCGGCTTGGCGCGAATTTTGTGCTGCGCGGGTTGATTACCGCGCAGGCGGGCGTCAATCCGATCATCCGCGTGAACGAGGTGACGGTGAATCTCGGCTTTTCACTCGCCGATAACACCGGCCGCATGATTTCCGATGCGACCGCGCAGGGCGGCTCCTTCTCCGGCAGCGATATCCGCTCCGCCGCTGCCCGTCTGATCAACGAGCAGGCCGATGAAGTGGTGGCCACGCTTTACAGCGATTACTGCACCAAGGGCGTTGCGCCCAAGCCAGCGGCCGAACCGAAACGCAAGAAGTGACGGCATCGTCGCCGCCTAAAGCACCGTTTTATTTTTCAGAAGGAGAATCGCCATGAACTTCAACCTTGCCAGAACCATGCTGAGTCTCGCTGCGGGCGCGTCTGCTCGCGCTATCCGGTGCTGCCAGCCACGCGCAGCCGCGCTGGGGCGCCGAGAGCAGTCCTTCTCCGTCGACGTCGACTTCACAAACAGCCAACGAAGCAGCGGATCGGGCGGTTTATAAACCGGTTGAGTATTCGAACGCCAGCAAAGCCGGGCCGCCGCTCATCGTGATTCCCGGTGAAATCAAAAGCAACAACGCCACCTTCGTGCAAAAATTCGGGTCCAATAATATCGCCGACTTCGCCGAGGTCGAACTATCCAAGGCGAACTTCCAGGTGCTCGAGCGCACCAATCTCGGCCCGCTGCTCAACGAATTCACCCTGGCCTACAACCTGGGCGATCCGGATCAAGCGCGCAAAGTGCTTGGCCGCGGCAAACTCAAGACCACGAAATGGGTAGTCAAATTCGACATTCTGAAAACCGAGCAGGTGGCGGCAGCGCAAAAAGGCTTCGATGGCAGAACCGTCGGCCGCATGATCGGCCTCTTGGGCGGGCAAGGTGCTGCGATCGGCGGCACCGCGGTCGGCTCGGTCAAGACCCAGGACACGAGCGGCGTGTGGATAATCGGCATGCGCTACAAGATCATGAATGCCGAAACCACCGAGCAGGTCGCGCAGGGCTACACCGAGGAAAAGATGGAGGTCGGCACCACTGCGACCTCCGTGCTCGGCGCGTCGTCATCCGAGCAAGGCGGCGTCTCCCTGGACACGATGGTCCAGCGTCTGATTCAAAAGACGGTGTGGGAAATCGACAGCAAGTATAAATAATCAGCGCCGGCCTCGATCGCTTACGCCGCCCAACACGCCATGAGCGAAGCCCCACGGAAGCTGGGTAAATACGAAATCCTGCGCGAGCTCGGCCGCGGCGCGATGGGGGTCGTTTACGAGGCTTTCGACCCGAGCATCGAGCGCACGGTCGCGTTGAAAACGATCCGCCGCGACCAGCTCGAAGGCGACGGCGCGGCCGAAATGATCACGCGCTTTCAGCGCGAGGCCAAAGCCGCGGGGCGGCTTAATCATCCGAACATCGTCGCCATCTATGATTTCGGCGAGGACGGCGATATCACGTTTATCGCGATGGAGTTCGTGATCGGGCGCGAACTGAAGAACCATTTTGCGCAGAACGAGCGTTTTCCGATAGAAGAAGTCTCGCGCATCATGGGCGAATTGCTCGGTGCGCTCGATTATTCCCACAATTACGGCGTCGTTCACCGCGACATCAAGCCGGCCAACATCATCATCCGGCCCAACGGCCAGGTCAAAGTTGCCGACTTCGGCATCGCGCGCATCGAGTCGTCGCAATATACGCAGGCCGGTTCCGTGCTCGGCACGCCCGCGTACATGTCGCCCGAGCAGTTCATGGGACAGACGGTCGATCGCCGCACGGACATTTTTTCGGCCGGCGTGGTGCTCTACGAATTTCTGACCGGCGAGAAGCCGTTCTCCGGCACCGCGACGACGATCATGCACAAAGTGCTGAGCGTCGATCCGCCGCCGCCGTCGCGGCTCAACGTGCAGGTACCGAAGCCCTTCGACGCTGTCATCGCCAAAGCGATCGCGAAGCGGCCGGACGACCGCTTCAAAACCGCGGGCGAATTCGCCGAGGCGATCCGGCTCGCTGCCACGGGCGTAGCCGCGCCCGGCTTGCCTCCTGTCGCCGCGGCCTCCAGCGACAACACAGTAGTCAATATCGCGGGCGACGCCCGCGTCGAAAAGACTGCCGATCTGCGCGCCGGGATGAAAATGCAGGTGGAATCCGCCGCGGCCTCGGGTGCGCCGCCACCTGCGGCGACCAACGAATCGCCGCCCGCACGCAAAACGCCGCTGGTCGCAATTGCGGCGACGGTTGGCGCAATCGCCATCGCGGGCGTCGCGAGTTACTTTTTGCTGCAGCCAGGCAAAGCGCGCGAGACGACTGCCGCGGTCGCGAGTGCACCGGCGGCCGCACCGGTCGCCGCGCCGGCGCCTGCTGCGGCACTGCCGCCGGTCGAACCCGGCACTATGATTATCAGCGCCGTGGGGCTTGCCGACCCCAACGATCAAAAGTACCAGGGCGACAAGTCGCTGCTCACCGCCGACCTGCGCGCGGACTCCAAAAGCCAGCTCGTCGAAAAAGCGATCGCGCTCTACCTGGACCGCGCATCATTTGCCAAGAATTACGACCTGCTGCGCGACAAGTTGCTGTCGAAGAGCGGCAGCTATATCGCGAGTATCGTGCAGGAAGGCGCGCCCGAGCTCGGCAAGAACGGCCTCATGTACGTGACCACCCAGGCCGCGGTGCGCGTGCGCGACGTGCAAAAATCGCTCAACCAGATGTCGCGCGACGAGCGGGTCGAATTCATCCGCACCAATGGCGACCCGAAAATCTCGGTCGCCATCAACGTGCGCGGCGAAGGCGACGCGGCCGCTTCGCAAAATTCGCAGGTCGCCGAAAACCTGCTCAAGGAACGCATTAAATCGTTCGGCTTCCGCATCTGGTCCGATGACGCGCGCTCCGGCGCCGCGCCCGGCAAGGGTGCCGACTTTGCCGTGATCGGCGAAGCCAAGTTGAAGAAGCTGTCGGCCAGGCTCGCGGCGTCCGGCATCACGGTCGACAAGTACATGCTGACCTCATGGACGGTCAAGTGCATCGACAAGCAAAGCGGTGAAGAAATTTATTACAACAACAAGCTGCCGGTCGCCGCAGGGTCATGGTCGACCGAAGAGCAGGCGCTGGCGGCGATCGGCGGCAAAATCGCCGACGAATTCTCGCGCGAATTTTTCGTGCGGCACTTCAATGCGAGCGGACAGAACGTCGCGCTGAAAATCGAGGGCTTGCCCGATGCCGCGGTCGAAGCCGGCATTGCCCGCGAGCTGGTCGGCCTGCAATCGGTGATCGGCATCGCGCGCCGTGCCGGCGCCCCCGCCCTCTACGACCTGCAACTGGCGGGCGGCTCGGGACCCCTGACCGATCTCATCGCGAACACTGTATTGAAGCCGCTCAACGCCAAATTCGGCAAGGTATGCTTCAACCTCGGCGCCACCAGCGGCGAACAGGTGACAGTGACGTTCGAGCCGGCTTGCAGCGACAAGTCGGTGCTCACGCGGCTGGACAGCTATCCGCCCGCCTCGCTGTATGCGGCCCCGCCCGCGCGCCAAAAGTCGATACTGCGGGATCCCGCGGCGATCAGTAAGCTGACGATCTAGCCGCCGGCGTTCAGGCGCTCGCAAACGAAACGAGCTCGGCATCGCTGGACGATGCCGTGTGGCCGAGGCAGATAATGCCGCGGCCGCGCAGCATGATCTGCTCGCGCTTTAGCAGGATTTCGGCGTCGGCCCCGACGGTCACGTAAGTGCCATTCGTGCTCTGGTCGACCAGAAAAAAATTGCCGCGGCGCAATTCGATTTTGCAGTGCACGCGCGAGGCCATCTTGTCCGGCACCACGAGTTCATTGCCGGCATCGCGCCCGAGCGACGCCGATTTCTGCTCGGCGCCGAGCGTGAGCGTCAGCGCGCCGTAGGTCAAGGTCAGCACGGGTTGTGCCGTAGTCGGCGGCAGTTCGCGCTCCGCCATCGCAGTCAGGTCGGCACTGTCGTGCCAGATGACCTCGAAAATGCGGATTTCATCCTGCTTTCCCTTGACGTGAAACGCGTCGATTTCACGGGTGGATGCCTGGAGCAGCGGCGCCAGCGCGTCCACGCTCTGCCCGCTGGTGATAATCTGCCCGCCCTTGGCGAGCCCGGCCATGCGCGCGGCGGTGTTCACCGCATCGCCGAAAAAATCGCCCTTGTCTTCAATCGCGGGGCCGTAGTGAAAGCCGATGCGGATCGCCAGGCGCGCGTTGTTTACCTGGGGAATGGCCGCGACCCGCGTTTGCATATCGCAGGCGGCCTGCATGGCGGCATCGACGGAAGGAAATACCGCCATGACTTCGTCGCCGATGGTCTTGACGACGCGACCGTCCTGCAGGCCGGTCGACTTGCGCAATTCCGACAATACGACTTCGATAGCGGCGAGCGCGCGCTGATCGCCGAGCTTTTCGTACAGGCTGGTGCTGCCGCTGACGTCGGCAAACATGATTGCGAAGCGCTGGGACGCGGTAGCCACTGCAATAAATATAGCATGTGGCCGCCGCCGGCTAGGCCGGTATTACGCCGGCATACGGGATCAGGCCGCTTGCGCCACGGGTTTCTTTTTGACCTTGGCAGCGGTCGCGTGCATCGCCGCGTAGGCGCCGTGCGCCGCGGCTTCCGCATCGCCGACGTGGATCGGCAGGCCCATGTCGGCAAGCACCGAGCCCAGCGCCGACAGGCACAGCATCACGTTGTCGGGGCGGCACGAGTAGCCCATCAGGCCGAAGCGCCAGATCTTGCCCGCGAGCGGCCCCAGACCCGCGCCGATCTCGAGGCTGAACTCGTTGAGCAGCGTCTTGCTGCACCTCCGCCTCGTCGACGCCCTCGGGGCAGCGCACCGCGTTCATCTGCGGCAGCTGGTACTTCTCCTCGACCAGGAACTTGAGGCCCATCGCCTCGAGGCCGGCCTTCAGCGCGAGGTGATGGCGCTGGTGGCGCGCCCAGCAGTTCTCGAGGCCTTCCTCGCGTGATGAGCAGCAGCGCCTCGTGCAGCGCGAAGAGCGAGTTGGTCGGCGCCGTGTGGTGGTAGGTGCGCGTCGGTGGCGCCCCAGTAGCCGAGCAGCAGGTTCATGTCCATGAACCAGCTGTGGATCTTGTCCTTGCGCGACTTCACGTCGTCGACCACGCGCTCGGAGAACGACACCGGCGACAGGCCCGGCGTGCACGACAGGCATTTCTGGCTCGCCGAATAGATCGCGTCGATTTCCCACTCGTCGACCAGCACCGGCGTGCCGCCGAGCGAGGTCACGGCGTCGACGATCACGAGCGCGTCGTGCTTGTGCGCGATCTCGACGAGCGTCTTCGCGTCCGACTGCGCGCCGGTCGAGGTCTCCGCGTGCACGAACGCGAGGATGCTGCGCGTCCGGGATTCTTCTTGAACGCGTCCTCGACCTTCTGCGGATCGACCGGCTTGCCCCACTCGTCGTCGACGACGATCGCGCGTGCCGCCGCAGCGCTCGACGTTCTCGATCATGCGGCCGCCGAACACGCCGTTGCGGCACACGATGACCTTGTCGCCGGGCGCCACCAGGTTCACGAAGCAGTACTCCATGCCGACCGAGCCCGGGCCCGAGATCGGGAACGTGAGCGCGTTCTTGGTCTGGTACGACGTAGCGCAGCAGCGACTTCAGCTCCTCCATCATCTCGACGAACACCGGGTCGAGATAGCCGATCGCCGGCTGGCTCATGGTCGTGAGCACGCGCGGATGGATCTCGGTCGGGCCCGGGCCCCATCAGCGTGCGCTGCGGCGGATGGAAGGAGTTGATGCGTTTGGCTGGCGCGAACTGCGTTCATGTTGTCGTTCCCTGTAAGTGACGATCCGAACAGGCTGTCGTCGTCCGGACGCGATTTCATCCGGAGCGGTTTTCTGGCGGTGGCTTCGTTTAGGACTTCGGCGGCCGTGATCTGGCCCTGGCTCGCGTTCTCGACTTCCATCGCCCAGCGCGCCGGCACGTAGCCGGATTTCACCCAGTTGTTCACGACGGCGCGGTCGAGGCGGAATTGGCGCGCCACCTCGGCCTGGGTGCCGAACAGCGCGACGAGACGGTCGGCGCAGTTCATGGTTGTTCTCCGGCCGAGAATTTACCATGACAAAATTATTTTGACAATATCGGCTTTGGACGCGAAACTTCGTAAAGTTAGCGCCTACTCTGGATCGGCGAAAGTAGTGAATTCCCCTTGTGGATCAAACGCTTTGTCGCCGTCTTCGACGGCCGTGCCGGTGGCAGCAACGGCTGCGAAATCGAACAGTCCGCGGTCCAGCAGGTGCGAAGGGCGCACATCTGCAGGCTGCGAAAGATCGATTCGACGCGGCCCGGGAAACGTTTCTCCCAGTCGCGCATCATCTCCTTCACCTGCTTGCGCTGCAGCGTCGTCCTGCGAGCCGCACAGGTCGCACGGGATGATCGGGAATTGCTTCAGCCGCAGCGTATGCCGCGAGGTCGCGTTCCTCGACGTAGGCGAGCGGGCGGATCACGACGTGCTCGCCGTCGTCGCGACACCAGCTTGGGCGGCATCGCCTTCAGCTTGCCGCCGTAGAAGAGGTTGAGGAAAAACGTCTCGAGGATGTCGTCGCGATGATGGCCGAGCGCGATCTTGGTCGCCCCGAGCTCGCTTGGCGACGCGGTAGAGCACGCCGCGGCGCAGCCGCGAGCACAGCCCGCACATGGTCTTGCCGTCGGGGATCACGCGCTTCACGACGCTGTACGTGTCCTGCACCTCGATGCGAAACGGCACGCCGAGCGCCTTCAGATAATCGGGCAGCACGTGCGCGGGAAACCCGGGATGGCGCTGGTCGAGGTTCACGGCGACGAGCTCGAAGTCGCACCGGCGCCTGCTCGCGCAGGCGCAGCAGCACGTCGAGCATCGCGTAGCTGTCCTTGCCGCCGGACAGGCACACCATGACCTGGTCGCCGGCCTCGATCATCGCGTAGTCGGCGATCGCCTGGCCCGACCAGGCGGCGCAGGCGCTTGGCGAGCTTGTTCGCTTCGTACAGATGCTTTGGACCGAGAATGTTGCCCTCACCCTCAATCCCTCTCCCGGAGGGCGAGGGAAGCGAACTGCTCCCTTCTCCCTCCGGGAGAAGGGTCGGGGATGAGGGACGGGACGCGTTCATAGCGTGATGCTCCGGCCGCCGTCGACGGCAATCACCTGGCCGGTCACGTAGGGCGCGTCGGCGACCAGAAATTCGACCGCCTTCGCGATGTCGTCGGGCTCGCCGGCGCGTTTCAACGCGGTCTGGTTCACGATGCGCTGGCGCGACAGCTCGTCGGACCACGCATCGTCCTCCGGCCACAGGATGGTGCCGGGCGCGACCCCGTTCACGCGCACTTCCGGGCCCAGCTCGCGTGCGAGCGAGCGCGTCAGCGCGAGCAGCCCGCCCTTCGCGACCGTGTAGACGACGTAATTCTTCATCGGCAGTTCGGCATGGATGTCGACGATGTTGACGATGCAGCCGTGGCGCTTGCGCAATTCGACCGCGGCTGCCTGCGACAGGAACAACGGCGCCTTCAAATTGGTGCCTATGAGATCGTCCCACTCCTTGTCGGTGATCTCGCCGATCGCGGTCGCGAAAAAGCTCGATGCGTTGTTGACGAGAATATCGAGATGACCGAACTGCTTGATCGTCGTTTTGACCAGATCGGGCAGGCTTGCGGCGCTCAGAAGATCGGCCTGGATCAGGGCCACCGATTCCGCACGGCGTGCGTTCAATTCGTGCTGCAACGCGCGGGCTTCGGCAATCGACGCGCGATGATGGATCATCAGGCTCGCGCCCGCGGCGTGCAGGCGCCGGCAAATCGCCGCGCCGACGCGCTTGGCGCCGCCCGTGACCAGCGCGGTTTTGCCCGTGAGTGTCCCAGCGGTTTCCATGGCGCATATTGTACGGGAAGCCCTGATTTGTTTTCATTTAATCAGGCCTTCCTCTAAAGTGGCGAAAACCGGGGACACGCCGCTTGCTGCCAGCCCATTTACAGAAACTTCCTGCGCCGTCCGCCGACGCCCTCGCCCACAGCGCGCGGCTCACCGAACGGATCGCGCGCGAAATCGCCGCTGCCGGCGGCTGGCTGAGCTTTGCGCGCTACATGGAGCTCGCGTTGCATGCGCCGGGGCTTGGCTATTACAGCGCGGGCTCGACCAAGTTCGGCACGGCCGGCGATTTCGTCACCGCGCCCGCTCTGGGCCGGGTATTCGGCCGCACGCTCGCGCGCCAGGCTGCGCAGATTCTGCACGCCGGCATTCCAGACCTCGTCGAGCTCGGCGCCGGCGACGGGCGCCTCGCGCGTGACCTGCTCGCGGAACTCGAAATTTTGGGAAGTTTGCCGCAACGTTACTTAATCCTCGAAACCAGCGCGGACTTGCGCGCGCGGCAACGTGACCTCCTGCGGCGCGACGTTCCTCATCTCGCCGGCCGCGTCGAATGGTTAGACACCCTGCCTGCATCGCTGACGGCGCTGGTGCTCGGCAACGAAGTGCTCGACGCGATGCCTGTGCATATCATCGAAGTCAGCGCCGGCGGCGTCGCAGAGCGCGGCGTCACGCTCGCCGGCGGCGAATTTCAATGGCAATCACGACCCGCCACCGGCGCTTTGCTGGCCGCCGCTCAGGCGCTCGCTCTGCCGCCCGGGTATATCACCGAAATAAATCTGGCCGCGCAGTCGTTCGTCGCCACACTCGCTGCGGCCCTCGAGCGCGGCGTCGCGCTGTTCATCGATTACGGCTTTCCTGCGCGCGAGTACTATCATGCGCAGCGCAGCACCGGCACGTTGATGTGCCATTACCGTCAGCATGCGCACGACGACCCGCTGTGTCTCGCCGGCTTGCAGGACATCACCGCGCACGTCGATTTCAGCGCATTGGCGGCCGCCGCCGCGCGCGCCGGGCTCGATTTGCTCGGCTACGCCAACCAGGCGCAGTTTCTGATCAACTGCGGGATTACCGACGTGCTCGCCGCGACGCCCGCTGAAAATGCCGCCGCTTACCTGCCGCAGGCAGCACAGGCGCAAAAGCTGATGAGCCCCGCCGAAATGGGCGAATTGTTCAAGGTCATCGCGCTGGGCCGCGGCTACGCCGCGCCGCTCGCCGGATTTGCGCGCGGCGACAAGAGCGGCCAGCTTTGATGCACGGCCGGGCCATCATGACATCACGCGGACTTAAACTTTTAGTCACGTTCGCCGTGCTGACGTTCGGCGCGCCGGCGCCTGCTGCCGACGACACGATCGCGCGGGCAGCTTACCGCTGGGAGCACAGCCCGCATGGCGCGATGCTCGAACGCATACTGCCGCCCTCGCTCACACCGCAGCAGCTGCCCGAGGCGGACACCGCCGGTGCGCGGCTCGTCGTCGCGTACTGCGTGCAGTGTCATCACCTGGTCAATCCCGCCATGCATGACGCACCGCGCTGGAAGAGCGTCGTCGCGCGCATGGTGTGGCGGATGGAAGGTCAAGGCAATCTCGGAAAATTGATGCAGGACCTGATGGCGGACGTCAAAGTGCCGAGCGCGAACGAGCAGGACACTTTGCTGCGCTACCTGCAAAAACATGCGCAACGCGAGTTAAATCGCGGCCGATATTCCGATCTCAACACCGACTCGGGCCGCCGCTACAGCATCGCGTGTGCGCAATGCCACGTGCTGCCCGATCCGCGGCGTCACACTGCGTCGGAATGGCCGGCAGTCGTCGAGCGCATGCGCCGCAACATGGCGTGGGCAAACCGCGTGACCGGGGACCCGATACTGCGCACCAAACCCGAGCTCGACACCGCCGACATCACGCGCTATCTGCAGCGCCACGCCCGCGCGCGCTGAAGCAGTCTTCTGCCGCCCTAGCCCGCCGGCACTTTCATTCCGCGCTGCACCGCGGGCCGCGCCGAGAGCGCATCGAACCAGCGCTTCACATGCGGAAAATCCGCGAGGTTTGTCTTGTGCCACTCGTAGCGCGCGACCCACGGATACGTCGCGATATCGGCGATCGAATACTCGTCGGCGAGATACTCATGTGCGGCCAATCGTTGATCGAGCACGCCATAGAGGCGGTCTTTTTCTTTGGTGTAACGCTCGATCGCATACGGCACCGGCTCTTTCGCTGCGCGCAGAAAATGATGCACCTGGCCGAACATCGGGCCCACGCCGCCCATCTGGAACATCAGCCACTGCAGCGCGTCGTATTTCAGGCGGTCGGACTTCGGCAGCAGCCGGCCGGTTTTGTCCGCGAGATAAATCAGGATCGCGCCCGATTCCATCATCGCGTACGGCTTGCCGTCAGGACCGTCCGGGTCCACGAGCGCCGGGATCTTGCTGTTCGGACTGATTGCGACAAACTCGGGCTTGAACTGGTCGTTCTGCCCGATGTTGATCGCGTGCACGCGGTACGGCAGGCCGAGTTCCTCGAGCATGATGGAAACCTTGCGCCCGTTCGGCGTGGTCCACGTATAAAGATCCAGCATGGGTTCTCCCTGGGTTGAAACGCGCCGCTCCGGCGGCTACTTCGATTGCACCGCCTTCGTAATGGCATCGATGCGCGCCTGCGCGACCCGCTCCTTGATCTGCGCCGGGTCGGAGCAGCCCTTGGCGACCGCGCCGGCATCGACCGCGTGCGCGGCCGCCAGCGCATTGCGCAGTCTCGCGACTGCCGGCTCGTTCGCCGGTTTGTCTGCCGCTACCGCACACACGTTAAGCAATTGCGCAAAACGCTCCGGCCGGCGCAACGCGTCCGCCGCCTGTAAGAGCCACAGCAGCGCATCCACCGGCAACTTGTCGGCCTTGCGCACGTCAGCGCAGTAGCGCGCGGCCAGGAGCGCAAGTTCGCGACTATCCTGCGGCACGCGCAAACGCTCGCACAACGCCTCGATCGCGCGTTCCTCCGCGTGCATCGCGATCAGCGCAAAGCGCTCCGCAAGACCAAGGCCGCGCTCGGCCGCTGCATCCAATACCGCGAGCCGGCGGGCGCCCGCGACACCTGCGGTAAGTCCTGCCAGCTCCGGCAGGACAACTGCGGCGGCGCCGCACTCCGCGAGCACCTCGAACATGCGCGCTGGCCTTTGCTCCATCAGCCCCCGGGCGAGTTCCTGCCAGACGCGCTCGGCGACCAGGGCGTCGGCCTCGCCATGCGCGACCATGGCGCGCATCTGCTGCAGCGTGGCGGGCGCGATCGAGAAACCGAAACGCGCGGCAAACCGCGCCACGCGCAGGATGCGCACGGGATCTTCGGCAAACGCCGGTCCGACGTGGCGCAGGACGCGCGCTTTCAGATCGGCCGCGCCGCCGAATGGATCGATCAGAGTGCCGGCGTCGTCGCGCGCGATCGCGTTGATCGTGAGATCGCGGCGCGCGAGGTCGTCTTCGAGCGTGACGTCGGGCGCGGCATGAAACTCGAAGCCGTGATAACCGCGCGCGGTCTTGCGTTCGGTGCGCGCGAGCGCGTATTCCTCTTTCGTTTTTGGATGCAAAAACACCGGGAAATCCCGGCCGACCGGCTTATAGCCCAGCTTGACCATTTCCGCGGGCGTAGCGCCGACCACGACGTAATCGCGATCGGTCACTGGCAGACCGAGCAATTCGTCGCGAACGGAACCGCCGACCGCATAGATTTTCATGCGCTTTAAGCCGGCGGCTCGAATTGCGGCAGCACTTCGGTCTCGGCCGCGGCGGCTGCGTACCAATCCTGCATTGCGGGCAATGCGAGCAGCCGGTCCGCGTACTGCTGCGACGCCGCGGACAGCGCGACTGCATACGTCTTAAAGCGCGTCGCGACCGGCGCAAACATGGCGTCGGCGACGCTGAATGCGCCCAGCAAAAACGGCCCGCCGTAACGGCGCAGGCTTTCACTCCAGATCGCCTCGATGCGCGCGATGTCCGCGGCCACTTCGGCGCTCACCTCTTTACGCGGCAGCACGCGGCGCACGTTCATGGTCATATTGCCGCGCAACGCGGCGAACCCGGCATGCATTTCCGCGCTGATCGCGCGGCCGTGCGCACGTGCCGTGGCGTCTTCCGCCCAGAGCCGCTTATCCGGATGGCGCTCGGCCAGGTACTCGCAAATCGCGAGCGATTCCCACAGGGTTACTCCACCGTCGATCAGGACGGGCACCTTGCCGGCCGGCGAATACTTGCGGATTTTGGCCGCGTGGGCGTCCTGGTAAAGCGGGATTCTGACTTCCTCGAATGCGATGCCCGCGTGCTTCATCAGCAGCCACGGCCGCAGGGACCATGACGAGTACGCTTTATTGCCGATGACGAGCGTGTATCGAGCCATGAACGGCCGCGCCGTTATGAGGCGCGGCGCGCCTGCCCGCGGTAGGCGCGATAACGCGCGCGCGGCGACGCGGCAGCGAGCCAGGTCGGCGCCTCGGCCTCGAGCGCCTTCGGCGAGATGCCGAAAGGAAATGGCGCGTCGCAAACGTTGTCGACCTGCATCGAACGGTAATTGTCGCGCGTGAGCAGATGCCCGGGCAGAAATTCGAGCACCAGCGCCTGCAAGTACGACAGGGTATCGCCCAGGCCGATGACCGGCCGGCGATGGCCGGTCAGCTCGCCAACCAGCGTAACGAGTTCGCGCAGCTTGTACACGCGCGGGCCGCACAACTCATAAGTTTGACCCTGGGCGTCAAGATCGTCGAGGCTTGCCACCATCGCCGCGGCGACGTCTTCGACATAGACCGGCTGAAATCGCGCGTCAGGCCGGCCGAGAAACACGATGGGCAGCAGCTTCAGCAAATCCGCGAACATGTTGAGGAAGCGGTCTTCGCGACCGAAAATGACCGATGGCCGGAACATCGTCCAGTTAAGGCTGGATGCGCGCACCAGCGCTTCGGCGGCGCCTTTCGTGCGCTGGTAGCGGCTCGGGCCGTTGACGTCCGCGCCCAGCGCGCTCATGTGCACGTAGCGGCGCACGCCGGTCTGCTCGCAGGCCGCGATGATCTTGCGCGTGAGGCCTACGTGCGCCTCGTCGAAGCTGCGCGTGCCGCGGCCATCGTGCAACACGCCGACCAGATTGATGACCGCATCCATGCCGCGCGTGAGCCGCGCGAGCGCTGCGGGATCGTGCACGTCGGCGGCAATCACGTCGACCGTCGGCAGGAGGATCAGCGGCTTGGCGCGCTCGCGATCGCGCGTCGGCACCGTCACGAGGTAGCGCCCCGCGCTCAAAGACTGGACGACATGGCGACCGACATATCCGCTGCCGCCTATCACGCATACCCGCGTCAATTCCATATTTCCCCGCCGCCCCTTGGTGCGTGCCGCTTTTCCTGCTTATCCCTACCCGCCCGGCTCGTCCAACGCTTTTTCCATCGCGCGCGAACGCGGCGCGATCACGCCGATGCGGTCCTTGAGCGACAGCACCGCATGCCCGAACTGCTGGCTGTAATAGCTGGCGTTGCTCATGACCTTCTTCACGTAATCGCGGGTTTCGTTGAACGGGATCGATTCGGCATAAATCGCTGCATCCATCGGCTCGCTCGCGCGCCACGCGCGCGCGCGGCCCGGTCCGGCATTATAGGCCGCCGACGCCAGCACCGGATGGCTGTCCAGCGTGTCGAGCACGTGCCGCAGATACCAGGTGCCGAGGTTCAGGTTGGTTTCGACGTTGGCGGTCTGCGCCCCGCCCTGGTAATTCTTGAGGCCGACTTTCTGCGCGGCCCAGCGCGCGGTCGCGGGCATCAGCTGCATGAGGCCCACCGCGCCGGCGCTCGATTTGACGTCGGCGATGAAGCGGCTTTCCTGGCGGATCAAGCCGTAGACGAACGCCTCGTCGAGCTGCTGCTGGCTCACGTAGCTTTTCATCACGTCGCGGTACGGCGCCAGATAGCGCATGCTGAAGTCGTGCAGTTCGCGCGTGCGGTCGGCGGTATTGATCGCGCGGTCGTAGATTTCGCTCTTGCGCGCAAATTCGGCGGCGGCCAAGAGCTGCTTGTCGTCGTATTCGCGGATCGTCCAGTTCCATTCGCGGTTGCCCTCGAAGCGCAGATTCAGCCGGTAAAAGGTCAGCGCACGCTGGAATCCGGGCACTTTCGCCATGGCCTGCACCTCTTCGCGCGCGGGCTTGTACGACGCGGCGGGCGTGCGGCCGCGGCCGCCCAGGTCTTCGGCCGCGAGCTGGCCATAGAACGAAAACTCGCCGGCGAGCGGCGTCAGGATCGCCTGCGCCTCGTCGACCCGCCCAAGCACCTTGTACGCGCGCGCCTTCCAGTAGCGCCACGCCGCGTCCTGGCTCTCCTTGGGCGACATCGCGTCGATCGCGGCGAGCACGTCCGGCCAGCTTTTCGCGCGCAACGCGATGCGCACCTTCCAGGCGAGCTGGGCGTCGGTCATGTCGCCGGCTTTCCCATACCACGCGAGGGCGCTCGGATCGTGGCGCTGCGCACCTTGGAAGGCGATCAGGCCCCACACATAGCCGCGCTCGCTGTCGCTGAAGCGCTCGCCGAGCTTCGCCCACTGCTGGGCGGCCAGGGGCGGCGCGGTGCGGGCGAGACGTTGCACCGCGTACATCACCGATTCGCGCCCGGCGCGCGTCTTGAGATTCAAGTTCTTGCGCTCCAGATACGCCTGCGGATTGACGGCGATGCCAGGCCACGCCTGCGTTTCGGCCGGCTCCTTCTGCGCCAGGTACTCGGCTGCGCGCCGCGCCACGCCGGTGTTGCCGGCTTCGAGCGCGAGCCTGATCCGCGTCCACACATCCTCGGCGCTCAATTGGCCATTGGCCGCCAAGGCATCGAACAGCGGCGTGCAGCTTTCAGGCTGGTCGCGGCCGCTGAACCATAGCGTGCGCGCGTAGTTCAGGGCTTCGTTCCCGCCCGCGCGCAGCCGGCTTTGCAGCGAATAGCACAGGAGTTCGGCATCGGTGCCTTCGAGCAGCGGGTATTCGGTGTCGAAGAGTTCCCACTGCTGCTTGACCGCCAGCTGCTTCGACCAATCGGTACGCAGGCTGTTCACCACGGGAGCGTCCTGCAGACGCGCGAGCATCGCGCGGATATCGGAAGGCGATGCTTCGTCGAGCCGCAGCCGGAACCGCCAGTACGTTATGTACGGCTCGAGCGTATAACCGCTCAGCGATTTCGCATAGCGCTCGAGTCTCACTGCGTCGCCGGCGCGAAACGCCTCGCGCGCGGCCAGAAAGTCGTCGTCCTGCGATGCAGACTGCGCGGCACCCGCAGCTGCCAGCGCGCAGACGAGCAGGCAACGCGGCGCGAGCGATTTCAGCCAGTCGTTCATGCCCGCGATTCTACGGCTTTTTTGCGCGAAGTCTGCTCAGGAGTGCCTAACATAATGAAACCCGCGATGCGCTGTCACGATTTTGGCTCAGGGCTAGAAGAAAGTCCTGCGGCTTAGTCATTCTAAGCAAGGGGCTTTCGACAACGCCATGAGCCAAAACTCGTGCCAGCCCGAAGGGTTGCAGCCAGAATCGGCGATGGCCGCGTTGCTCGTCTTGGCAATAGAACGACTATTGCCTTCACCGGGCGCCTTGCCCTCACCAATTCTGGCTGCAACGCACACGTGTTTCATTATGTTAGGCACTCCTAGTGCCCGCCGTTTTTTGTAGGACGGGTGTAGCCCGCGTGAAGTTTGCCACGCGTGCGCCCGCTACCACGCGTTACGCGAAGAACAAGCGATACGCCGGATTGCGCGTCTCGTTCACGTACGGGTAGCCGAGCTTGGCGAGAAACGCTTTCAACGCACGCTGGTCGCCGGGCGGCACCTGCATGCCGACCAGCACGCGTCCGTAGTCGGCGCCGTGATTGCGGTAATGAAAGAGACTGATGTTCCAGCTATGCCGCATGCTCTCGAGAAACTTGACCAGCGCGCCGGGTCGCTCGGGGAACTCGAAGCTATACAGGATTTCGTGATCGACCCCCGGCGCGTGGCCGCCGACCATGTGCCGAACATGCGACTTCGCAAGATCGTTGTTGCTGAAGTCGAGCGCCTCGAGCCCGTGGCGCCGCAGCTGGCGCACCAGCCGCGCGGATTCGTCGCGGTTATGCACCTGCACGCCGACAAAGACGTGCGCGACCCGCGCATCACCGAAGCGGTAATTGAACTCGGTCACGTTGCGAGCCCCCAAGCAGGCTGCAAAATTTGCGGAAGCTGCCGGGGGTTTCCGGTATCGTCACCGCCAGCACGGCTTCGCGCTTTTCGCCGAGCTCGGCCTCTTCGGCGACGAAGCGCAGGCGATCGAAATTCATGTTGGCGCCGCAAGCCACCGCGACGAGAGTCTTGCCGCGCACGCCTTTGCGCTCGACCCACGCCTTGGCGCCGGCAATCGCGAGCGCGCCCGCCGGTTCGAGCACCGCACGCGTGTCCTCGAAGACGTCCTTGATCGCCGCGCAGGTGGCGGCCGTATCGACGCGGATCACCTCGTCGACGAGTTCGCGGCAAATGCGGAACGGCTCGACGCCGACCTGCCGGACGGCGACGCCATCGGCGAACAGCCCGACGTGATCCAGCTTGACGCGCCGGCCCGCCTTCAACGACTGATACATCGCGTCCGCGTCGACTGGTTCCACGCCGATGATTTTGACGTGGGGACGCAGTCGCTTGACGTACGACGCAATGCCCGAAATCAGGCCGCCACCGCCGATCGCCACGAAAATGGCATCGATCTCGCGCTGTGTCTGGCGCAGGATTTCCATCGCGATGGTCCCCTGTCCGGCAATCACATCCGGATCGTCGTACGGATGCACGAACGTCAGGTGACGGCTCTTCGCGAGTTGGCGCGAGTGCGCATACGCTTCGTCGTAGGTGTCGCCGTGCAGTATGACTTTGGCGCCGCGCGCGGCGACCGCCGCGACCTTGATCTGCGGGGTCGTCACGGGCATCACGATGGTCGCTTTGCATTTGAGCCGCTGCGCCGCGAGCGCGACCCCCTGCGCATGGTTGCCGGCGGAGGCGGCGATCACGCCGCGCGCGAGCGCCGCCGCGGGCAGATGTGACATTTTGTTGTACGCGCCGCGCAGCTTGAACGAGAACACCGATTGCATGTCCTCACGCTTGAGCAACAGGGTGTTGTTCAACCGCGCCGACAGGCTGGGCGCGCGCTCGAGCGGCGTCTCGATGGCTACGTCATACACGCGCGCGGTGAGGATGCGCTCGAGATAGTCGATCTTCATGGGCGGCCGGCAGGTCGTAAAAAGGCGCCAAGGTTAGCAGGATATTGCGCGCTTGGCCATTTTCGGGACCCCGGGGGTATGGGGGGTACCAAAAACGGTGTGCGCACTGCCGGCCGGCCGCGATTTTACTAATCGGACGGCACCGACTACCATAGCCGCATGACCCAGGACGAACTCAAGCAGGCAGTCGCCCGCGCCGCGATCGAACACGTGCCCACCGGCGGCGTAATCGGGGTGGGAACCGGGTCGACCGCGAATTGCTTCATCGACGAGCTCGGCAAAATCAAGCACCGGATCGACGGCGCGGTCGCGAGTTCCGACGCCTCGGCCCAGCGTTTAAAGAAGCTCGGCATCGAGGTCATGCAACTCAACGACGTGTCCGACCTGCCCGTGTACGTCGACGGCGCGGACGAAATCACGCACCATCTCGCGATGATCAAGGGCGGCGGCGGCGCGCTGACGCGGGAGAAAATCGTCGCCGCCGTCGCGCGCAAGTTCGTCTGCATCGCCGACCAGTCGAAACTGGTCGACATACTCGGCAAGTTTCCGCTGCCGATCGAGGTGATACCGATGGCGCGGTCGTACGTCGCGCGCGAAATCGTCAAGCTCGGCGGCCAACCGGCGCTGCGCCAGGGTTTCACCACCGACAACGGCAACGTGATACTCGACGTGCACAACCTGCAGATCATGAAGCCGCTCGAGCTCGAGAGCACGCTCAATCAGATCGCCGGCGTGGTCGCCAACGGATTATTTGCGCGGCGCGGGGCCGACGTGCTGCTGCTGGGTGGCGACAACGGCGTGCAGACCCTGACGCGCTAGGCGCGTTGCCGCAACGGCGGCGCGCTGTCTCAGGGAGTTAAAGCAGGTCTGGCGAAATCGCCGCCCGCAATTGGGTGCGCGCGGGCTCTTCATCGTCGCGGCGCACGAACCACAGCACCGCCCCTTTCTTGACGTTCCACGGCTCCTTCTTGCCGGTCAGCGCGAGCGCGGCCGTTTCGCCGAGCGTCGGCTGGTGCCCGACGACGACGACGACGCAACCCTCGCGGCCCGGCCACCCGGCGGCGCGCAACACGCCTTCCGCTGACGCAGCCAGCCCCAGTTCGGCGACGGTTTTGAAATCCGAGGTCAATGCTTGCGCGGTCTGCTGTGCGCGCTTGGCGGGGCTTACGAGAACGATTGCAGAGTCGGGAATTCGGGCGCGCAGCCACTTGGCCATGCGAGCTGCCTGCTTGACGCCCTTGGCGGTCAGCTTGCGTTCGGCGTCGTGTATGCCGTCCTCAGCATCCGCATGCCGCCAAAGAATCAGCTCCAAGAGCCTACTTCCCGGCAGGCGGCACGTAGCCTTGGGCGGCGTCGGCACCGCCGCCGAAAAAGTGCTTGTCCATCTGCTGCACGAGGTACTCGCGCGCCTTTTTGTCCGCGAGATTCAGGCGGTTCTCGTTGACCAGCATTTTCTGGTGCTCGAGCCACTGCTTCCACGCCTCTTTCGACACGCTCTCGAAAATTTTCTTGCCGAGCTCGCCGGGATACGGCGGAAAGTCGAGTCCCTCGGCTTCGCGGCCGAGCTTTACGCACTTCACCATTCGGGTCATAACGGATACTCCACGCTGCAGCTGCGGCTGGCGGCCAGATGACCGGCGCGCGCGCTGATTTATCCGCGAAGTTTATCAGGTATTGCCGGCCGTTCCGGGTAACGTCGCGACCGCGACGCGTCCCGGATACGTCGGCTCGGGATGCGGCCGCTCGAGGTGGAAACCCTGCACGGCGTCGATGCCGAAGCTCTTGAGCATAATGAGCGTCGGCTCGTCTTCGACGCATTCGGCGATCGTGTGCTTGCCCATGCCGCGTGCGACGGCGACGATCGCTTTGACGAAAATCTGGTTGTCGAAATCGTTTGGCAGATCGCGTATGAAGAGGCCGTCAATCTTGACGGCGTCGGCCTGCAGATGCTTTAGGTAACCGAACGACGAAAAGCCCGTGCCGAAGTCGTCGAGACAGGTGCGGCAGCCGGTCTGGCGCAGCGCTTCGATGAAACGGCGCGCGTCATGCAGGTCGGACACCGCGGAAGTCTCCGTGAGCTCGACCAACAGGCGGCGCGGCGCGACCCCGCAGCGCTTGAGCTGCTCGGCGATGTATTGCGGCAGCGTCGGCTCGTCGAACGAGCGGCCGGAAATGTTGATCGCGAGCGACGGCATGTTGGCGTCGGCCAAAAGCTCGATGCTCTGCCGGATAACCCAGCGGTCGATGTCCAGGATCTTGCCGCTTTTCTCCGCGTAAGGAATGAACTGGCCCGGCATCAGGATCTGGGTCGGATCGTCCGGGTCGAGCATGCGGATCAATACCTCGTAATGCACAAGCGCGTTGTCCGCCGTGTCGAATATGCCCTGGAAATAAAGCCTGAACAGGTTGTGCTCGAGCGCGTGCGCAATGCGGTCGTTCCACGACAGCCGCGCCACCATCGCGCGCGAATCGTCGAGGTCGCGCCGGTAGAAGCGCCAGGCGTTTTTGCCGGCGTCTTTGGCCTGGTACATGGCGGCGTCCGCGTGCGCAATCAATTCCTCGACGGTGCCGCTGTGATCGGGAAATATCGCGATGCCCAGGCTCGTCGTGAGCCGCAGCGCCTGCGTCTCGAACTGGAACTTGATGAGTGCAATCGTGCGCACTATGCGCTCGGCCAGCACGCTCAGGATGTTGTCGGTCGCGTCGGGCACCAGGATCGCGAATTCGTCGCCGCCCAGGCGGCTGAAAATTTCGTTGCGCCTGACCTGGCTCGCGACGTCGCCGGCGACGCGGATCAGCATCGCGTCGCCCGCGCGGTGCCCGAACGTGTCGTTGATGTACTTGAACTCGTCGAGATCGAAATACAGCAGCGCGAGCCGGGTGCCGCCGCGCTGCGCATCCGCGATCAGGCGCGCCAATTCCTCGTTGAAGCGATGCCGGTTGTAAAGCCCGGTCAGGGCGTCGCGTTCGGCGAGATAGACGAGCTGCTCGGCAGTCTCGCGCTCGCGCGTGACGTCTTCGAATATCCAGATGTGGCCGACCGCGCCGCCGTTGGCGCCGTCGACCGGATAGCATTGCTGGGTGATGAGGCGGCCGTCGGCAAGCTGGATTTCGAACGCGCCGGGGGCCTCGCCGCCACCGCGCAACCTGAACAGATGTGGTACCTGCTCCTCGGGGCGCGCGAGCACCGACGCCGACTTTTCGAGCACGGCCAGCGGGTCCTGCCCGAGGAGCTGTCCCGCCTCGCCGATCCGCCACAGGCGGTTGAATGCCGGATTCGTGTAGACGACGCGATTTTCGGTATTCACGAACAGGATGCCGAATTCCATCGCGGAAAGCAGCGCGGAGAGCCGCGCGTGCTCGTCCTGCGCACGCTTCAGATAATCCTGCTGCACGGCCTGCGCTTCACGCAGCTCGCCGACGGTGGCGGCGAGCCGCTGTTCGGTCTCGCGCCGCTGGCTCACGTCGCGGATGCTGATGCGGATGCCCAGGTATTCGCGATCGCTGCCGTAGATCGGCCGCCAGTCGGCCGCGCCCCACAGAAGCGTGCCATCCTTGCGCCGCGCGCGGAATTCGAAATCCTGGCCGGCATTGCCGCGCAGCGCCTGCCGGATCTGGCGGATCGTGCGCACGACATCGGCAGGATCGACCAGCGCCGCCGGGAAATTGTCCATCGCGAGACATTCTTCGGGCGTATAGCCGAACATCTCGTGCACGCGCGGATTGATCCAGACGAGCCGCCCCTCGGTGCCTATCCACAATTCGACGTCGTACGAGTAATCCGCAATCGCGTGAAACTTGGCTTCGTTATGCGCGAGCGCGTCCATGCGATCGCGCAAGGCGCCGGCCATCGCGTTGAAGCTCGCCGTCAGCTTGCCGATCTCATCGTCGCTGCCGACCGGCAGGTGCACCGTAAAATCGCCGGCCGCCAGGCGCTCGCTCGCGGTGGTCAGCTGCCGCAGGTTGCGCGTGAGCCAATAGCTGACCATCGCCATCAGCAGTCCCGAGATGATCAGCGCCACCCCGCCGGTCACCAGCGTTTCGTGGATCAATTCGCTGCGCGCGCGCTGCATGAATGTCGTCGACACGCCGAAGCGCAGTGTGCCCAGCGCCTGCCCCTGCGACTGGATCACGACCTCGGTGTCGAAGCGGCCGCGCCGCGCGCCCGCATCGCCGTGCAGCGCGGCGCCGGGCGACGGCAGTGCCATTGCTGCATCCCAGCCGCTGCTCGCGATCGCCTTGCCGCTATTGTCGAGCAGGATCACGTACGCAATGCCCTCGGCGCTGCGCACCGATGAGAGCACGCGCTCGATTGCCGCGAAGTCGCGCCGCTTCAGCGGATCGGTGAGCGACGTTACGAGCAGGCTTTTTTCCTCGTCGAGCCTTAACTGCGCGCGCTCCTCAAGCTTCGCGTTCAGGAAGTCGAGGCTTTGCGTCGTCAGCGCGACGAGCATCAGCACCTGCACGGCTATCGCGGCCAGAAAAAGCTTGGCGCGCAATGACGTGATATGCAGCGCTTTCAAGCGTGCTCTGGCGCGCGCCTGCGCTGCGCCTGTGCTTTCGCCGTGATCGACTGCGTCATGGCCCTCCCTACAGGCGCGACGGCCGCGCCGGTTATAGCCGTTTGATCAGCACCTGCGAACGCCGCTGATAATTGTACAAGCCCTGTTTGCGGTGCGGTAACTCAGCCACCGGCGCCTGCACGAATCCGCGCTCGATGAACCAGTGCGCGGTGCGGGTCGTCAGCACGAAGAGCCGCTTGACCTTGCGCAGCTTGGCGCGCGCCTCGATCGCCTGCAGCAGGCGCTCGCCGGCGCCCAGGCGGCGGTGGTCCGGATGCACGGCCAGGCCCGCCAGTTCGGCCATGCCGTTCTCGTACTGATACAGCGCCGCGCACCCGATGATCTCGCGATCGTGCTCGAGGACGAAGAAACGTTCGATTTCCATTTCCAGGAGATCGCGTCCGCGCTTGACCAGCGTGCCGTCCGCCTCGAGCGGTTCGAGCAGCCTTAACACCCCGCCAATGTCTTCGATGCGCGCCGGCCGCAGCTTCTCCAGCGGATCCTGCGTGAGCATGGTCCCGACGCCGCGGCGCGTGAAGAATTCGAGTAGCAGCGCGCCGTCCGCATGGCGCGACAGCAAATGGGCGCGCTTCACGCCGGCGCGGCACGCGCTGACCGCGCGCGGCAGGTACAACGTCACGTCACCGGACAACGCGCCTGGGCGCGCGAGCAGCTTTTCGGCCTGGGTGCAGGTCAGCTCGTGCTTCAATTCCGCGCGCTTGCCGGTAACGACGCCCGGCGTGTCCATCAGGAAAATCAGTTTTTCGGCTTCCAGCGCGACCGCGGCCGACATCGCGACGTCCTCGAGCGCCAGATTGAAAATCTCGCCGGTCGGCGAATAGCCGAGCGGCGACAACAGCACGAGCTCGTTGTGATCGAGGCGGTCGCATATGCCTTTGACATCGATCTTGCGCACTTCGCCCGTATGCACGAGATCGACACCCTCGACGATCCCGATCGGCTTGGCGGTCACGAAATTACCGCTCGCCACCCGGATATCGGAGCCCGCCATCGGCGAATTGGCCAATGCAATCGACAACAGCGCCTCGATCTCTATGCGCATGCGGCCGCTCGCATCTTTCGCACACGACAAAGCGACTTCGTCGGTGATCCGCAAGCCCCGCACGAAACGCGTGCGGTGCTTCAATTCCTTCAGGCGCGCCTCGATTTGCGGCCGCGCGCCATGCACCAGCACCAGGCGCACGCCCAGGCTGGCCAGCAAATTCAGATCATGAATGAGCGCGAGAAACCGCGCATCCGCGACGACCTCGCCGCCGAACGCGATGACGAACGTGCGGCCGCCGAACGCGTGTATGTACGGCGCGGCGGAACGGAACCATTTGACGAAATCGGCGGAGGTGGAAAGCGCCATGAAAATGTGTCGATGCCTTTGTAATTGAACGGCATGTTATGCGAGAACGCGCGCCAAGGAAAGCGCCTGCAGCGGCCTCGGAAGCGCGGCTGGCGCCTGCGCGGTCGCGTCAGAAATCGCCCCACAGCGTGTTCAATGCGGCGAGCGCCGCGAGCGCAGCCGTTTCGGTGCGCAACACACGCGGTCCGAGCTTCAACTCGATGAAACCGCGTTGCTGCGCGAAGGTCGATTCGACCTCGGTGAAACCGCCCTCCGGCCCCGTCATCAGCACGACGCGCGCCGGCCGCGCGAGTTCGGCGAGCCGCTGCCCGGCATGCGGCGACAGCATGATGCGCAGCTCATCAGCATGCGGCGCGGGCAGCGCGCCGAGCCATTCGATCACCGGTTGCGGCGCCGCGACCCCGGGAACAACGTTGCGGCCGGATTGCTCGCATGCCGATACCATGACCTGCCGCCAGTGCTCGACTCTTTTGACGGCGCGCTCGGCATCGAGCCGCACGATGCTGCGTTCGCTGTACAGCGGCTGCACGTTCTGTACGCCGAGCTCCGCCGCCTTCTGCAGCGTCATGTCCATGCGCTCGCCGCTCGAAATCGCCTGCGCCAGCATGCAGTGAAGCGGATTTTCGCGGTCGACCGGCGCGCCGCGCTCGAGCTTGACCGCGACGCCGTGCTTGTCGATGCGCGCGATTACCGCGCTGAATTCGACGCCGTCGTTGAAGACTATGAGTTGATCGCCGACCGCCGCGCGCAGCACGCGCGTCAAATGGTGGGCTGCCGTCTCGCGCAGGGTCAGGAGCGCACCCGGCGCGAGCGCGTCAGGCGCATAAATGCGCGTGTATTGGGGAACCGCGCGCCGCATGCCGCCGATTATGCCATAGCGATCCACGCGCTCCGCCGTTTTACCCGCCCCTGAAACAAGACTAGAATCGCGCATTCTTCAAGCGAAGCTGGTTGAGACGCGATTGAAAATCATCATACTCGGCGCGGGACAGGTCGGCAGCTCCGTCGCCGAGGCCCTGTGTTCGGAAGCCAATGACATCACCGTCGTCGACACCGAGCCGGCGCGGCTGAAAGTGCTGCAGGACCGGCTCGATTTGCGCACCGTCACCGGAAACGCCGCGCACCCGCTGGTGCTGACCCAGGCGGGCGCGGCCGACGCCGACCTCATTTTCGCGGTAACGCGCAGCGACGAAACGAATCTCGTGGCGTGCAAGCTCGCCGCGAAACTCTTCAATACGCCCACCCGCATTGCGCGCATCCGCGCGGCTGACTATCTGTCGCATCCGGAGATCTTCGGGCCCGACTGCCTCGCGGTCGATCATGCGATCTGCCCCGAGCAGATCATCACCGATTACATTGTCAAGCTGATCGAGTTTCCCGAAGCGCTGCAGGTGCTCGAATTCGCGGGCGGCAAGGTGAGCCTCGTCGCGGTGCGCGCGTTTCATGGCGGCCCTATGGTCGGCCATGAACTGATGGATATCCGCCGCCACATGCCCAACATCGAGACGCGCGTCGCGGCGATCTTCCGCCAGGACACGCCGATCGTGCCCGAAGGCCATACGGTGATCGAGGCTGGCGACGAAGTGTTTTTCATCGCGGCGACGGAGAACATCCGCGGCGCGATGCGCGAACTGCGCCGCATGGACAAGCCGATCCGGCGCGTGATGATAGGCGGCGGCGGCAATATCGGGCGCCGCCTGGCGCTCGCGCTGGAAAGCAACTACCAGGTCAAGGTTATCGAGCACAGTAAGCCCAATGCGGAAAAGCTGGCGGCCGAACTGCGACGCGCGCTGGTGCTGGCGGGCGACGTCACCGACGAGGAGCTGCTCGAATCGGAAAATGTCGGCGACATGGATCTTTATTGCGCGGTAACCAACGACGACGAGAACAACATCATGTCGGCGCTGCTCGCCAAGCGCATGGGCGCGCGCAAAGTGGTCGCCTTGATCAACCGCACCGCGTATGTGAACCTGCTGCAGGCCGGCCAGATCGACATCGCGATTTCACCGGCGCAGGCCGTCATCGGCACGCTGCTCGCGCGCGTGCGCCGCGGCGACTGCGTGGCGGTCCACAGCCTGCGGCGGGGCGCCGCCGAAGCGCTCGAATTGATCGCCCACGGCGACTACAAGTCCTCGCGCGTCGTCGGCCGCCGCGTCGAAGAGATCAATCTGCCGAAGGGCGCCACCATCGGCGCCATCGTGCGCCGCCACGAGCGGCCGGCCGACGGCCACGCCGAGCCGGGCGCGATGACGGGCGACGTGCAGGTGATCATCGCGCACCACGACACCGTGATCGAGTCCGACGACCACGTGATCGTATTCGTGGTCAACAAGCACATGGTGTCGAAAGTCGAGAGGCTTTTCCAGGTCGACGTCGGCTTCCTCTGACCGCGCTGCCGCACCGCCGCTTGAGCCCGTCATGATCATACCCGCCGCCGTCCTGCGCATTGCGCCCGTCGTCAATGTGTACAGCACGATCGTCATGATCTTCAGCCTGACGATGGCGGCGCCGATGATCGTCGCGTATATCGGCGACGACGCGGCGCTGCTCAATTACCACCAGTCGATCGTGATCACCTTCGTCGCCGGCGTGCTGATGCGCGTGACGACGATGCACCGCAAACGCGAACTGCAGCCGCGCGACGGGTTTCTGCTGGTCTTCCTGGTGTGGACTATCCTGCCGGCATTCGCGACCTTGCCCTTGCTGTTCCATCTGCCCGGACTCAGCTTCACGGACGCTTATTTCGAGACGGTGTCGGGCATCACCACGACGGGCTCGACGGTGCTCGACAACCTCGACGCGTTGCCGCCGTCGATCAACTTCTGGCGCTGCGAGCTGGTGTGGCTCGGCGGCATGGGCCTGATCGTGCTCGCCGTGGCGATACTGCCGCTGCTGGGCGTCGGCGGCATGCAGCTTTACAAAGCGGAAACCCCGGGGCCGATGAAGGACGCCAAGCTGACGCCGCGGATTACGGAAACGGCCAAGGGTTTGTGGCTCGTTTATGCGGGCATCACGCTCGCGTGCATCGTCGCCTACCGGGTCGCCGGCATGAACTGGTTCGACGCGATCACCCACGCGTTCAGCACCATGGGGCTCGGCGGCTTTTCCACCCACGACGCGAGTTTCGGATTTTTTAATTCGCCGGTGATCGAGGCCGTGAGCATCGTGTTCATGCTGGTCGCGGCCATCAATTTCGCCACGCATTTCCAGGCCTGCCGCGAGCGCGGCCTGCGGCCCTACAAAGCGGATCCGGAGGCGGGCTTTTTTCTGCTGATCACGCTGGGAAGCTGCGTGATGCTCGCCTGGTACCTGTGGGCAAGCGGCGTTTATCCGGAATTCATGACGGCGTTGCGCTATGCGAGCTTCAATACCGTATCGATTGCGACGACGACCGGTTATGCGAATACCGACTACAACCTGTGGCCCGTTTTTGCGCCGCTGTGGATGCTTTTTCTGTGCTGCTTCGTGTCGTGCTCGGGCTCGACCGGCGGCGGCATCAAGATGATTCGCGCGCTGGTGCTGGTAAGACAGGGGATGCGCGAGCTCGTCAAGCTCGTGCATCCGAACGCGCAGGTGCCGGTCAAACTTGCCGGCACGGTGGTGCCCAATCAGATCGTGTTCGCGGTGCTGGCGTTCATGTCGATGTACGGCGCCTGCATCATCGTGATGACGTTTCTGCTGCTGGCGACGGGGCTCGATGCGATCAGCGCGTTCTCTGCGGTGATCGCGAGTATCAACAATACCGGGCCCGGGTTGAACCAGGTCGGGCCGGCGACGAATTACGCGGTGCTGACGGATTTCCAGACCTGGGTCTGCACGATCGCGATGCTGCTCGGGCGGCTCGAGCTCTTCGCGCTGCTGGTCATATTCATGCCGGCATTCTGGCGCCGTTGATTAGTCACCGCATCGCAAACCGCGCTGCTCACGGATTTTTCGCGCGCGCATAAAGCTCTAACGTGACCCGCCGCGCGACGGCGTGATCGACGATTGGTGTCGGATAATCGCGACCGATGACTATCCCCGCCTGCGCTTGTTGCGCGCCATTCATCAGCCACGGCGCGTGTATGGACCGGGCGTCGCAGCCCTTGAGCTCCGGCACGTATTTGCGGATGAACTTCCCGTCGGCATCGAACTTCTGCGATTGCGTGACGGGATTGAAAATGCGGAAGTACGGCTGTGCATCGCAGCCGGTCGACGCCGCCCATTGCCAGCCGCCGTTGTTGGCCGCGAGATCGAAATCGATCAGCCGGTCGGCGAAATACTGCGCACCGCGGCGCCAGTCGACGTGCAGGTCTTTCACGAGGAAAGAAGCGGCGACCATGCGCAGCCGGTTATGCATGTAGCCGGTCGCGTTCAACTGGCGCATCGCCGCGTCGACGAGCGGGTAGCCGGTGCGCGCCTCGCACCATGCGCCGAACAACGCGGGATCGTTGGGGAACGCAATTGCGTCGTACTCGGGACGAAACGCGTGTGCCACCACGCGCGGGTGGTGATACAGAATCATGAAATAGAAATCGCGCCAGATAAGCTCGGAGAGCCACACCGCCGCGCCGCGGTTCGCAGCCTGCCAGGCCGCGCGCGCGAGCGCACGGATCGAAATCGTGCCGAACCGCAAATGCACGGAAAGATAAGACGGGCCGCGCAGCGCCGGGAAATCCCGCCGCTCGTGATACTCGGCCATGCGCTGCTTGAAGCCGGCGAACAATCGGGCGGCGCCCGTCATGCCGGGAACGACGCCCAGCGCGAGCAGGTTGGTCGGCGCGAATCCCAGCTCGTCCAGCGTCGGCATCGGCCCGGCGCGGTCGGGCGCGAACCGGTCGAAATATTTTTCCACGGGGTAGGCCTGCAGAAAGAAGCCGTCCAGACGTTTTAGCCACGCGTTCTTGTAGGCCGTAAAAACGCTGAACGGACGGCCGTCCTGCGTCAGCACTTCGTCCTTTTCGAATATCACCTGGTCTTTGCAGGTGATGAACGCGACTTCTGCGCGAGCGAGCGCGGCCTTCACTGCCTGATCGCGGTCGATCGAGGCCGGCTCGTAATCGTGATTGGCGAATACGGCAGCGGCGTTGAGCCGCGCCGCCAGCGCGGGGATGGCCTCGCGCGCGCGGCCGTGGAGCACCGTGAGGCCGCCGCCGCGCCGTGCGAGCTCCTGCTGCAACTCGCGCACGCTGTGCCAGATGAACTCGACGCGGCGGTCGTCGCGGCGGGCGAGGCCATCGAGGATTTCGCGGTCGAATACGAACGCGCAGTGGACGCGCCGGCTTTGCGTCAGGGCCGCGTGCAGCGCGGCGTGATCGAAACAGCGCAAATCGCGCCGGAACCACACCACCGAGATATCGTAGGTCACTTGCGTTGCGTTCCGCGAGGCGTCCGGCACGCGCCGGCGGGGAGGAAACGATTGTGAACGGACGCCTGCGCGTTTACAATAGCGCCGCTCTCATTGTCCGGCACGAGGCTGCGGAACAAGATTTTTCACAATGCAATCGGTGAATCTCACGCACCACTTCCTGATCGCCATGCCCAACATGGCAGATCCGCATTTTTCCCGGACCCTCACCTACATTTGCGAGCATAACGAGCAGGGCGCGCTGGGCCTGGTCATCAACCGCCCGATCGACATGACGCTCGCCAAGCTGCTCGACCAGGTCAGCATTCCCGCGACCTCGGCGCAGTGCGACTCGATCCCCGTGCACTACGGCGGCCCCGTACAGACAGACCGTGGTTTCGTCCTGCACGGCCCGCTGGGTAACTGGCAGTCGACGCTGTCGATCAGCTCGGAAATCGGCCTCACGACGTCCAAGGATATTCTGCAGGCGGTCGCGCGCGGCGAAGGCCCGCGCCAGATGCTGGTCACGCTCGGCTACGCAGGTTGGGCGCCGGGCCAGCTCGAGCATGAGCTCGCCCAAAACGCGTGGCTGACGGTCGAAGCGCGCGATGACGTGATTTTCGACCTGCCGCCCGCGCAGCGCCTGCCGCGCGCAATGGAAATGCTCGGCGTCGACTACGCGACCCTGTCGGAACAATCCGGTCATGCGTGAGCCGCAGCCGCCCGCCCAGCAGGCGGATGCGCTGCGCGCGCAACAACAGGCGATGCACGGCACCACCGTGATGGCATTCGATTTCGGCGAAGCGCGCGTCGGCGCGGCCGTGGGCGACACGTCGGTCGGCATCGCGCACCCGTTGGCGACCATCGAAGCCGCCGACAAGAAAAGCCGTTATGCGGCGATCGCGGCGCTGATCCAGGAATGGCGGCCCGCGCTGCTGGTCGTGGGCCTGCCCGCCCACCTCGACGGCACCGAGCACGAAATCTCGCGGCTTGCGCGCAAGTTCGCGCGCGAACTCAACGGCCGCTTCAATTTGCCCGTCGAGCTCGTCGATGAGCGGTTAAGCTCCGCCGCCGCCGACATGAGCCTGGCTGAAGCCGGCGTCGCCGCCAGCAAGCGCAAGCCCGTCATCGACCAGGTTGCCGCACTTCACATCCTGCAGGCCTATCTCGACGAGCGCGCGCGCCGCATCCACATGGCGCAGGCACAGCAATGAGCGTCAAGCCGCTGCCCGACGCCGAGCAGCTGCTGACGGCGTTGATTGCGCAAATGCGCCCGCAGGTCACGCCGGAAACCGGCTTGATCGGCATCGTCACCGGCGGCGCCTGGCTCGCCGAGCGGCTGCACGCCGCGTTGAAGCTCGAAGTGCCGTTCGGCACGCTCGACGTGTCGTTCTACCGCGACGACTTTCAGCACAAGGGCCTGAAGCGCAAAGTAGCACCCTCGGACATTCCGTTCGAAGTCGAAGGCCGCGACCTGATTCTGGTCGATGACGTGCTGTACACGGGCCGCACGATCCGCGCCGCGATGAACGAGCTCTTCGATTACGGCCGGCCGGCGCGCATACGCTTGGCCTCGCTCGTCGACCGCGGCGGGCGCGAGCTGCCGATCGCCGCGCAGTTTGTCGGCGCGACAATCGACGTGAAGCAGAGCGTGGAACTAAAACGCGATGCGCAGGGGCGTTTGAGCCTCGCGCTGAGCACCGACTGACCCTATCAGCGACGGCACGGATGTTCCTCACCACCAATCCCCAGCTCAACAAGAACGGCGAGCTGCATCACCTGCTCTCGATCGAAGGCCTGCCCGGCGAGATCCTGCGCCAGATCCTCGACACGGCGGAGTCATTCGTCGGCGTGACCCAGCGCGAAGTGAAAAAGGTGCCGCTGCTGCGCGGGAAGGCGATATTCAATCTCTTTTTCGAGCCGATCGACGCGCACGCGCACGACATTTGAAATCGCCGCCAAGCGGCTGTCGGCGGACGTGATCAATCTCGCGATCAATGTGTCGTCGCAGACCAAGGGCGAGTCGGTGCTCGACACGGTCGCGAACTTAGCCGCGATGCAGGCCGACATGTTCATCGTGCGCCACAGCCAGAGCGGCGCGCCGCATCTGATCGCGCGCCACGTGAGCGAAGACATTCACGTCGTCAATGCCGGCGACGGCCGCCACGCGCACCCGACGCAGGGCTTGCTCGACATGTTCACGATCCGCCACTACAAGCAGGACTTCACCAAGCTGAAGGTGGCGATCGTCGGCGACATCCTGCATTCGCGCGTGGCGCGTTCGCAGATCCACGCGTTGACGACGTTAGGCGTGCCGGAGCTGCGCGTGATCGGGCCGCAAAACGCTGTTGCCGATGAACGTCGACAACCTGGGCGTGCACGTGTTACCACGACATGCGCCAAAGGCCTGAAAGACGTCGACGTGGTCATGATGCTGCGCCTGCAGAACGAGCGCATGCAGGGGTCGTTCCTGCCCTCGCCGCAGGAGTTCTTCAAGTTCTACGGGCTGACCGCGGAAAAACTGGCGCTCGCCAAACCGGATGCGATCGTGCTCCATCCGGGCCCGATGAACCGCGGCGTCGAAATCGATTCCACCGTCGCCGACGGCAGCCAGTCGGTGATCCTGCCGCAGGTCACGTTCGGCATCGCGATCCGCATGGCGGTCATGAGCATCCTGGCCGGCAATTGACATGAAAATCCACATCAAGAACGGCCGCCTGATCGATCCCGCGAGCGGCACCGACGCCAAGCAGGACGTCTTCATCGCCGCCGGCAAAATCGTCGCGCTGGGCAGCGCGCCCGCCGGCTACACCGCCAACCGCACCATCGATGCGAGCGGCCTCGTCGTGTGTCCGGGCCTCGTCGATCTCGCCGTGCGCCTGCGCGAGCCGGGCTTCGAATACATGGCGACGCTGGAATCGGAAATGCAGGCCGCCGCCGCCGGCGGGGTCACGAGCCTCGCGTGTCCGCCCGATACCGATCCGCCGCTCGACGAGCCGGGCCTCGTCGAAATGCTCAAGTTTCGCGCGCGCAATCTCAATCAGTCGCACGTCTATCCAGTCGGTGCGTTGACCGTCAGGGCCTGAAAGGCTCGCGGCTGACGGAAATGGCCGAGCTGCACCGACGCGGGCTGCGTGGCGTTCTCGCACGCGGATGCGCCGCTGTCGGATACGCAGTTATTGCTGCGCGCACTTGCAGTACGCGGCGACGTTCGACTTTCCGGTGTGGTTGCGGCCGCAGGATCCGGGTCTCGCGCGCGGCGGTGTCGCGCACGACGGCCAGGTCGCGACGCGCCTGGGCCTCGCCGCGATTCCCGTGTGCGCGGAAACGATCGCGCTGTCGACCATCCTGCTGCTCGCGCGCGAAACCGGCGCGCGCATCCATTTATGCCGGATGTCGAGCGCGGAAGGCGTCGACATGGTGCGCCAGGCGAAAGCGCGCGGGTTGAAGGTGAGCTGCGACATCGCGATACACCACGCGCACCTGTCCGAAATGGACATCGGCTATTTCGACCCGAATTGCCACCTGACGCCGCCGCTGCGCAGCCAGCGCGACCGCGATGGCTTGCGCGCGGCATTGAGCGACGGCACGGTCGATGCACTGTGCTCGGATCACACGCCGGTCGACGAGGACGCCAAGCAGCTGCCGTTCGGCGAGGCGGAAAGCGGCGCGACGGGTGTCGAGTTGCTGCTGCCGCTCACGCTCAAGTGGATCGAGGAAACCCGCCTGCCGCTCGTTCAGGGACTCGCGCGGATTACGTCGGAGCCGGCGCGCATACTCGGCGTGAGCGCCGGTGCGATCAAGCCGGGCGCGAGCGCCGACCTGTGCGTATTCGATCCCGCGCGCTACTGGAAAATCGAGCCGGCGGCGCTCAAAAGCCAGGGCAAGAACACCCCGTATACGGGCATCGAAGTCAAGGGCAAGGTGGGCTACACGCTGGTCGACGGCCAGGTAGTCTACGAAGCCGGCTAGAGCGGCTGAACCTTGACGCGCGCGCGGCGTCCAACCGTGCACGTTGTAATATCCCGACCTATCTGAAAGCTGAATCCCCCCTATGAATCCACTCCTCGATTTTTCCGGCCTGCCCCGGTTTGACGCGTTCAAGCCCGACTACGTGACGCCCGCGGTCGACGAGTTGCTCGCCGCCGGCCGTGCCGTAATCGAGCGGCTGGTTGCCGCCGACACCGCGCCCGCTTGGGAAAATTTCGTCATGCCGCTTTACGATACGACCGAAAAGCTGAACCGCGCGTGGGGTCAGGTCGGGCATATGAACGCCGTGATGAACAGTCCCGAGCTGCGCGAGGTCTACAACGCGAACCTGCCCAAGGTCACGCAGTTTTATACCGAGTACGGCCAGAACCAGCGCTTGTTCGCGAAGTTCCGGCAGCTCGCAGCCTCGCCCGTGATGGCGACGCTCACTGGCGCGCAACGCGCGGTCATCGAACACGAGCTGCGCGACTTTCGCCTGGGCGGCGCCGAATTGCCTGCCGACAAAAAGCAGCGGTTCACCGAGGTGCGCGAGAAGCTGTCCGCGCTGACGTCGCGCTTCTCGGACAACGTGCTCGATGCAACGAACGCATATGCGCATTACGTCGAATCCGCCGATGCGCTCACCGGCATACCCGCCGATGTGCTGGAGACCGCGCGTGATGCCGCGGCCGCCGACGGGAAACCCGGCTGGAAATTCACGCTGCATGCGCCCTCCTTCATGCCGGTCATGCAATATGCGGATAACCGCAGCCTGCGCGAGACGCTTTATCGCGCCTACGCGACGCGCGCCGCCGAATTCGGCAAGCCCGAATGGGACAACACCGGCCTGATCAGGGAAATCGTCGCGCTCCGGCGCGAACTTGCGCAACTGCTCGGTTTTGCGAGCTTCGCCGAATATTCGCTCGAGCCGAAGATGGCCGAATCGCCGCAGCAGGTGCTGCAATTCCTGGGCGACCTGGCGGCGAAGGCGAAGCCGTTCGCGCAGCGCGACCTCGCCGAATTGAAGCAATACGCGCGCGACGAGTTGAAGCTCGCGGATCTGCAGGCATGGGACCTTTCCTACGCGTCGGAGAAGCTGCGCATCGAGCGCTATGCGTTTTCCGACCAGGAAGTGAAGCAGTATTTTCCGGAGACCACCGTGCTGCCCGGCATGTTCCGCGTGGTCGAAACGCTGTACGGTCTCACTATCGAGCCCGCCGAGGCGCCCAAATGGCATCCCGACGTGCGCTTTTTCAGCATACGCGATCGCGCGCGCAACCTGGTCGGCCAGTTTTATCTCGACCTGTACGCGCGGCCGTCGAAGCGCGGCGGCGCGTGGATGGACGATGCGATCACGCGCAAGCGCATAGCCGGCGGCATCCAGACACCGGTCGCCTATCTCAATTGTAATTTCGCGGCGCCGGTCGGCGAAGTCGACGGCAAAAAGCGGCCCGCGCTTTTCACGCACGACGAAGTGATCACCCTCTTTCACGAATTCGGCCATGGGCTGCACCATTTGCTCACGCGCGTCGAGGAGCTCGGCGTGGCGGGCATCAACGGCGTCGAATGGGATGCGGTCGAACTGCCGAGCCAGTTCATGGAAAATTTCTGCTGGGAATGGGACGCGCTCGTGCCGCTCACGCATCATGTGGATACCGGGGCGCCGCTGCCACGCGCGCTATTCGACAAAATGCTGGCCGCCAAGAATTTCCAGAGCGGCATGCAGATGGTGCGGCAAATCGAATTCTCGCTGTTCGATCTGCATCTGCATTTCGATTTCGATCCGCAGGGCGACGTTACCGCGCAAGCGTTGCTCGACGACGTGCGCCGGCAGGTGGCGGTGCTCGTGCCGCCTGCGTTCAACCGCTTTCCGCAAAGCTTCACGCATATTTTCGCGGGCGGGTACGCGGCCGGCTACTACAGCTACAAGTGGGCGGAGGTGTTGTCCGCGGACGCGTTCAGTCTCTTTGAAGAGCGCGGCGTGTTCGATGCGGAAACCGGACAGCGTTTTCGTGACGAAATACTCGCCGTTGGCGGCAGCCGGCCCGCGCTCGAATCGTTCGTCGCGTTTCGCGGCCGCCCGCCGAGCATCGACGCATTGCTCAGGCACAACGGGATGACCGCGGCCGCGTGATCCGCTGCCTATCCCCGATCGCGGCGGTTGTGCTATAAAAGTGCCGGCATTTTCGATTCGGAGACCACATCATGAGATTCCCGGCGTTTGTGCTCTTGATCGCAGTGGCCGCGCTCGCCCACGGCGCGGAAATGTACCGGTGGACCGACGAAAAAGGCGTGGTCAATTACACGCCCTATCCGCCGCCGCCGAATATCCGCAAGGTCGAGCCGAAAAAGCTCGGCGATACCGGCAAGGCAACGGCAAGCGAAGCACCCTACAGCGAGCAGCTCGCGGCCAAGAACTTTCCCGTCACGCTTTTACGCGACGCCGGCGTGCGGCGAGCTGTGCAAGACTGCGCGCGCGCATCTGGACAAGCGCGGCGTGCCCTACGCGGAGAAAGATCCGTCCAACCTCTCGCCGCCGGACTTCGAGCAGTTCAAGAAATTGACGAGCGGCAATCCGCAAGTGCCTTTCCTCGTGGTGGGACAGCTTAAAAACCTCCAGGGTTATCTGGCTTCCGAATGGGATACCACACTCGACGCCGCCGGCTATCCGAGCAGCGCGGTGCCGGGCACCAAGCCTGCCGGCAAGCCGCCGGCAAACACACCGGCGCCGGCGCCGGCCAAGTAAATGCGGGTAGCGACCTGGAACGTCAACTCGCTCAAAGTCCGCCTGCCCCAGGTGCTGGAGTGGCTGAAGCTCCACCAGCCTGACGCGTTGTGCCTGCAGGAGACCAAACTCGAAGACCCGAAATTTCCGGTCGAGGAGATCCGCGCCGCCGGCTACGAAGTCCAGTATTGCGGGCAGAAAACCTATAATGGCGTCGCTATCCTGAGCAAGGCGCCGGCGACGGCTGCACTGATGCTGGTACCCGGTTTTGACGATCCGCAAAAACGCGTGCTCGCGGCGACGATCGACGGTATCCGCGTCGTGTGCCTGTATGTGCCGAACGGCCAAAGCGTCGAGTCGGACAAATATCGCTACAAGCTCGACTGGCTTGCGCGCATCAACCAGTGGCTTGCCGCCGAGCTGGCCGCCAACGACCGGCTGGTGGTGGTCGGCGATTTCAACATTGCCCCCGATGAGCGCGACGTTTACGATCCCAAGGCATGGGAAGGCCAGGTGTTGTTCAGCGCGCCGGAACGCCAGGCGTTTCAGGACCTGCTCGCGCTGGGACTCAAGGATAGTTTTCGCCTGTTCGAGCAGGCGCCCGCATCGTTTACGTGGTGGGATTATCGGGTGAACGCTTTCAAGCGCAAGATGGGCTTGCGCATCGACCATATACTCTTGAGCCGGCGGCTGGCTGACGCGTGCCGCAGCTCGTCGATCGACATCGAACCGCGCAAGAACGAGCGGCCGTCGGATCACGCGCCGGCCATCGCGGATTTCGCGACGACTTAGGCCTTGCGGCGCGGAATTGCGTCGCGACCCGCGTCAGTCGTCGCTGCCCTTGCCGGCGTCGAGCCCGAGTTCCTGAATCTTGCGGGTCAACGTGTTGCGGCCCAGACCCAAGAGCTGGGATGCTTCGATGCGCCGGCCGCCCGTGTGCGCGAGCGCGCGCGTGATCAGCGCCTTTTCGAATTGCGGCCCCAGCACATCCATCAAAGCGGATTCACCGCGGTTCAACGAATTGGTGACTTCGCGTTCGAGCGCCGCGATCCAGTTTTCGCCGGCCGCCGCGCCCGCTTCGACGCGCAGTTCCGACGGCAGATCGTTGACGTCGACATTGACGCCCGGCGCCATCACGGTCAGCCAATGGCACAGATTCTCGATCTGGCGCACGTTGCCGGGAAAATCCTGCGCGCTCAAGAATTTCAATGCCGCATCAGAGAGGCGCTTGGCCTCGACCCCGAGCTCGCGCGCGCTCTTGGCGAGAAAATGTTTCGCGAGCAACGGGATGTCTTCGCGCCGCTCGCGCAGCGGCGGCAACCTGAGCCGGATTACGTTGAGGCGGTGAAACAGATCCTCGCGAAACAGGCCCTGCTTGACCCGCACTTCGAGATCCTGATGGGTCGCCGCGATCACGCGCACGTTGGCCTTGATCGGCTGGTGGCCGCCGACGCGATAGAACTGCCCGTCCGACAGCACGCGCAGCAGGCGCGTCTGCAAGTCCGCCGGCATGTCGCCGATTTCATCGAGAAACAGGGTGCCGCCATCGGCCTGCTCGAAGCGCCCGCGCCGCATCGTCTGCGCGCCGGTGAACGCGCCGCGCTCGTGGCCGAAGAGTTCCGACTCGAGCAAGTCCTTGGGAATGGCGGCCGTATTGATCGCGATGAAAGGTTTGGCGGCGCGCGGGCTGTGGCGATGCAAAGCGCTGGCGACGAGTTCCTTGCCGGTTCCCGATTCGCCCGTGATCAACACGGTTGCATGGGATTGCGCAAGACGGCCGATCGCGCGGAACACCTCCTGCATCGCGGGCGCCTGGCCCAGGATCTCGGGCTCCACGCTGGGCGGCTCGATCACCTCGTCCTGGCGCGTGCTCTCTTCCATCGCGCGCCGGATAAGCTCAACGGCATGATCGACGTCGAACGGCTTCGGCAGATATTCGTACGCACCGCCCTGAAACGCCGCGACCGCGCTCTCCAGATCCGAATACGCGGTCATGATGATGACGGGCATGTGCGGAAAACGCTGCTTCGCCTGCTGCAATAATTCGAGACCCGACTCGCCGGGCATCCGGATATCGCTGACCACCAGTTGCGGCGTCTCGCTGCCGAGCGCGCCTAACGCCTCGTCGGCGGACGAGAACGTCTTGAACGCAATGTTCTCGCGCGTGAGCGCCTTTTCGAACACCCAGCGTATCGAGCGGTCGTCGTCAATAATCCACACCGGTTTCATGATTTCGCAATCTCGCTGTTGTTGATGGGCAGCAGTAACGTGAACGTGGTGTTGCCCGGCTGACTTTCAAAAGTTATCGTGCCGCCATGCTGGGTGACGAAGGTCTGGGCGAGCGTCAGTCCCAGCCCGCTGCCGCCCTCGCGGCCCGAGACCAGCGGGTAAAACACCTTTTCCCGCATGTCTTCGGGTATGCCCGGGCCGGTGTCGGTGATCTCGACGACCAGCGCGTGCCGGTAGCGTTTGCGCGACAGCGTGACCTGGCGCGCGATGCGCGTCTTCAAGGTGAGGTGGCCGTCGCCTTTCATCGCCTGTGCGGCGTTGCGCGCGATATTGAGCACGATCTGGATCATCTGCTCCTTGTCGCCTTTCAAGAGCGGCACGCTGGTGTCGTAGTCGCGGCTGATCGCAATACCGCGCGGATATTCGGCGAGAATCAGGCTGCGCACGCGCTCGAGCACTTCGTGGATATTGAGCGGCGCCGGCTGCGGCAGCCGGTGCGGCGTCAACAGGCGGTCCATCAGCGACTGCAGGCGGTCGGCTTCCTTCATGATCACCTGCGTGTATTCGTGCAGGCCCGGGCGCTCGAGCTCGTGGTCGAGCAGCTGTGCTGCGCCGCGGATGCCGCCCAGCGGATTCTTGATTTCGTGCGCGAGATTGCGGATCAATTCGCGATTGGCCTGGCTCTGATCGTGCAAGCGCTCTTCGCGCGCGATCTTGATTTGCTGCTCGATGTGGCGAAACTCGAGCAGCAAACCCTGCCAGCCGGCGACCCAGCTTTCGATTTCAATCGGCGACAGCGTGCAGCTCAAGTGCAGCTTCGCGTGGCCGGGCACGCCGATTTTCAAATCGTGCTCGGTATAGCTGCAGTTGTTTGTGCGCGCGTAGTCGATCGCGGCGCCCAGCACGCGGTCGTGTTCGAATGTTTCTGTGATGGTATTGCCCACGAGGCTCTTGCTGCTCAGTTCAAATAGGTTTTCGGCGGCGGGATTGGCGTAGCGCACGACGAGCTCGCGGTCGACGATCACGATCGCCGTCGCGAGTAGATCCAGCCCTGCTAATGCGGCAACCGCCATGGTCAGCTATCGAAAGAGAAGAGGGAGCAAGAATCAGACCACCCGCAGTATCCTGGCGTGCATACGCTGCGCGGGCGCGCCAGCGACTGAATCCGCGTAATCGAACGGCCGCAGGCTGCCGCGATTATTTGACGTTGGAGAGCTCTTTCCTGAGGCTCTCGACATTGACTTCGTGCAGCTTGACCCTGTCTTCGTACGGCTTTAACCGTTCCTCGACACGCGCGTAGTTTTTCTCGGTGCCTAAGCGCACGTCCTTTTGTTCGGCCAGCTGCTTTTTCGCAGTTTCGAGCTGCTGCTGCTCCTGCGACAGTTCCTGCTCGAGTATCTTGCGCCGGCCGGCGTCGCGCTGGCGCTGCGTATCGTTGTCCACGCTCGGAAAATTGGCCGGCTTCTGCTGGGCCGCGCGCGGAGGCGGCGGCGCGGTGTTTATCGGCTCCAGCGTCAGGCCCTTGCAGCCCTTCGCGTCGCCTTTGACATTGGTGTAACGCACGGTTCCGTCGGTATCGACGCATTTCCACATATCCGCGTGCGCCAGCGCAGGCGTTAAGACGAGTAGTCCTAACCAACACATTCTCATAGCGGTCCCCGGGTAGCCGTCTACTGCAACGGTCGATACCTTTTGCGGTTGACACCACAAAATTAAGTATCCGCTCTAAGTCTATGTCAGAAAAGATAAAGTTACAATGCAACATGACCGTCATCGGGCGAAAAAAAACAGGGCGGGAAATCCGCCCTGTTCACTCAAAAGCCGCGGCAAACCGGGCTTACAAGCTGTAATACATGTCGAATTCGACCGGATGCGTGGTCATGCGGAAGCGCGTGACCTCTTCCATCTTGAGCGCAATGTAGGCGTCGAGCATGTCGTCGGAGAACACGCCGCCGGCCGTCAGGAAGCCGCGATCCTTGTCGAGATGCTCGAGCGCCATATCGAGCGACGAGCAAACGTTCGGCACCTTCTTCGCCTGCGACGGCGGCAGATCGTACAGGTTCTTGTCGATCGGGTCGCCCGGATGAAGCTTGTTCTGCACGCCGTCCAGGCCCGCCATCATCATCGCCGTAAACGCGAGGTACGGATTCGCGGTCGGATCCGGGAAGCGAACTTCGACGCGGCGCGCTTTCGGATTCGTGACGTAGGGAATGCGGCAGGACGCGGAGCGGTTGCGCGCCGAGTAGGCGAGATTGATCGGCGCTTCGAAGCCGGGCACCAGCCGCTTGTACGAATTCGTGCCGGGGTTGGTGATCGCGTTCAGAGCCTTCGCGTGCTTGATGATGCCGCCGATATAGAACAGCGCGAATTCGGACAGGCCCGCATAGCCGTTGCCGGCGAACATGTTCTGCCCGCCCTTCCAGATCGACTGGTGCACGTGCATGCCCGAGCCGTTGTCGCCGACCACCGGTTTCGGCATGAAAGTCGCCGTTTTGCCATAGGAGGACGCTACCATCTGCACCGTGTACTTCAAGATCTGATTCCAGTCCGCGCGCTTCACGAGTCGCTCGAACTTGGTGCCGATTTCGCACTGGCCCGGCGCCGCGACTTCATGGTGATGCACCTCGACTTCGACGCCCTGCTGCTCGAGCGCAATGCACATCGCGTTGCGAATATCCTGCAGCGTGTCCATCGGCGGCACGGGGAAATAGCCGCCCTTGACCGGGGCGCGGTGGCCCATGTTGCCGCCTTCGAGTTCTTCACCCGACGTCCACGGCGCTTCTTCGGATTTGATCTTGACCGACGAGCCCGACATGTCGACGTTCCAGGTGACGGAGTCGAAGATGAAAAATTCGGGTTCGGGGCCGAAGTAGGCGGTGTCGCCCAGACCGGTGGACTTCAGATAGGCCTCGCCGCGCTTGGCGATCGAGCGCGGGTCGCGGTCGTAACCTTTGCCGTCCGACGGCTCGATCACGTCGCACGAGATATTGAGCACCGGCTCGTCGGTGAAGGGATCCATGCGCGCCGAATCGGGATCCGGCATCAGCAACATGTCCGAGGCTTCGATGCCTTTCCAGCCCGCAATCGAGGAGCCGTCAAACGCATGGCCGTCGGTGAATTTTTCTTCGGTGAACGCCTTGGTGGGAACCGACACGTGCTGCTCTTTGCCGCGCGTGTCCGTAAATCTGAAATCGACAAACTTGACTTCGTTGTCTTTGACCATCTTCATTACATCGGCTACCGCCATTGCGTTCTCCCTTACTTGAGCGTGTTTATCGAAAACGGAGCATTCCGGAGTGCCAGATTCAGCACGAAATATGCCATGCCAAAAACCGGGGAAACATTGTGCCACAACTCAAAAGTGGCAGCATTAGAACCCGATTTGCACCGATACTGTGCGAAACGCGAATATTCGCACCAGATGAGTGCGAATTGCGCCATTTGGGCACAGGAGTAAAATTTTGGTTTAAATCGATATTTGGAGTCCCCGATGGCCGACATCGAAGCAATTTTCAAGGCCGCCCGTGAGCGCGCGCGCGCGCAAGGGCTGCCTTATGAGGGCTCGCTGCTGCCCGCCGAAGCCCACGCCATCCTGCAAAACCAAACCGGCGCCAAGCTCGTCGACGTGCGCAGCCGCGCCGAACTCGACTTCGTCGGCCGCGTGCCGGGCAGCGTCGAAATCGAGTGGAAAAGTTATCCGGGCATGCGGCCCAACCCGCAATTCGTCGATCAGCTCAAACAACAAGTACCCGCCGACGCAGTCGTGATGTTCCTGTGCCGCAGCGGCGGCCGGTCGCATGAAACGGCGGCAGCGGCGGCGCAAGCCGGTTATCGCGACGCGTACAACGTACTCGAGGGATTCGAAGGCGATCGCGACGCGGGCGGCCACCGCAACACGACGGGCGGCTGGCGCGCGCGCGGCCTGCCGTGGTCGCAAAGCTGATACGAAGTTCGCTCAGCCGGCACTCGCGGCGCGTTGCCGCCGCGACAGCGCACGCTCAGGCGTGCCAGCTCACGAGGCCGAAATAACCGGTGCCGAGCACGATCAAGCCGAACACGATACGGTACCAGGCGAACGGCGTGAAATCATGGTTCGCGATATAGCGCAGCAGCCAGCGCACGCAGGCAAACGCGCAGATGAACGACACCGCCATGCCGACCGCGAAGATGCCGATATCCGACGCATCGAACAGCGCGCGATTCTTGATGAGATCGTACGCGCCGGCGGCGATCAGCGTCGGCACCGCCAGGAAAAACGAGAATTCGGTGGCGGCCCGCCGCGACAGGCCGAACAGCAGTCCGCCGATGATCGTGGCGCCCGAGCGCGAGGTTCCGGGGATCAGTGCAAACGCCTGGGCGCAACCGACCTTCAGCGCATCGCGCCACGTCATGTCGTCGACCGACTCCACGGTAATCGCATGCGTGCGCCGCTCGGCCCACAATATGATCAGGCCGCCGACGATGAAGGCAATGGCGACAGGCACAGGCTTGAAGAGCGCCGCCTTGATGTATTTGCCGAGCAGCAGGCCGAGCACTGCCGCGGGCATGAACGCGATCGCGAGATTCAACACGAACTGCTGCGCTTTACGGTCGTGGGTAATGCCGCTCAGCAGGCCGGCGAATTTGACTCGGTATTCCCAGACGATCGCCAGCATCGCGCCGGTCTGGATCACGAGTTCGAATATCTTGCCTTTCTCGTCGTTGAAGCCGAGCAACTGCCCGACGACGATCAGATGCCCCGTGCTCGACACCGGCAGAAACTCGGTGAAACCCTCGACGGCGCCGAGTATGACGACCTTGATCCACAGCATGAAGTCCATCGCGTTATTGTATCTTCAATCGCGCGGCTTTCGCGCCGCGCGATGCAACGCAACTGGTAGCATAAGGTCATATAGAGCGTAAGTTCCGAGCGCACGTTAAGCCGATCGATTCGAACCGCGATGTCCGAGCTGTCCCCAACTCATCCGCTCGCCGGAATAGGCCTGCGCGCCACACACTATCCTTCCTTTTTGGAAGGGCGGCCTGATGTCGGCTGGCTCGAAGTGCACAGCGAAAATTATTTCGGCGCCGGCGGCTACGACCTGCACGTGCTCGAGCACGTGCGGCGCGAATATCCGCTGAGTTTGCACGGCGTCGGCTTGTCGCTGGGCTCGGCGGATGGGCTGCGCGAACGTCATCTCGCCAAGCTGAAGCAGCTGGTCGAGCGCGTCGATCCGCTGCTCGTTTCCGAACATTTGTGCTGGGGCGCGTGGGGCCGGCATCATTTCAACGATCTGCTGCCTTTGCCTTACACGGAAGAAGCGCTGAGCCTGATGGTCGAGCGCGTCGAGCAGGTGCAGACGGCGTTGGGGCGCCCGATACTGGTCGAAAACGTTTCCAGTTATCTGCAGTATCGCGATTCGGCAATGCCCGAACTCGAATTCGCGGCGGAAGTCGCGCGCCGCAGCGGTTGCGGGATTTTGCTCGATATCAACAATCTGTACGTGAACGCCGTGAATCACGGCTTCGATCCGCACGCTGCGCTCGCCGCGCTGCCGGCGCAATGCGTAAAAGAAATCCATCTCGCCGGCCACGCACGCACCGAATTGTGCCTGATCGACGATCACGGCTCGCACGTCACCGACCCTGTTTGGTCGTTGTACGAAGCCGCGCTGGCGCGGCTGGGCCGCGTGCGCACGCTGATCGAATGGGATACGCGAATTCCGGACCTCGACGTGCTGCTTGGCGAAGCGCGCAAAGCCGAAACCCTGCTGGACGCCGTTCATGCCTGAACTGGCCAAGCTGCAGGCACTATTCAGCGCGGCGATGGCCGATCGCGCGCACGATAAACATGCGGTGCCGCTCATCGCCGGCGATGCCGTACTCGCGCGGCGGCGCCTCGCGGTGTATCGCGCCAACATCGCCGCCAACGCCGTCGGCGCGCTCGCTGCCATCTACCCGATCGTCCGCAAGCTCGTCGGCGATGAATTTTTTGCGGGCCTCGCGCACGCGTATTGCGCTGCGCACCCGTCCGCGAGCGGCGACCTCAACGAACTGGGCGGGCATCTCGCGGATTTCCTGCCGGCGTTTGCGCCCGCGCGCGAGCTGCCGTATCTGGCCGACGTCGCGCGCCTCGAGTGGCTCGTGCATCAAGCGCATTACGCGGCCGATCATCCGCCGCTCGCGCTCGATGCGCTGACCCGTCTTCCGCAAAACGACTATTCGCGGCTGGCCGTGAAGCTGCATCCGGCGGTCGCGCTCGTGGAGTCCGCTTATCCGCTATTTCGCATCTGGGAAGTGCATCAGGACGATTATCGAGGGCGAAATTGCGGTCGAACTCGACAGCGGCGGCGAATCCTGCCTCATCCACCGCCCGCAGTTTCGCGGGACAGTCGCCAGGATCACGCCGGCGAAAGCGCAATTTCTCGAATCCGTGCAGTGCGGCGCCATGTTCGGCGCCGCACTGGATTCGGCGCTCGGTGTCGATGCCGGATTCAATCTCGCGCTGAGTCTCAAAGAATGGGTGACGTCGAACATCGTCGTCGCAATCGAGACTAGCCGACGCCAAATAAAAACGGCCGCTTGCGCGGCCGTTTTCTGGGTTCGTCGATGCGCCGTCAGGCTTTGGAATAAATCTCCGCGCCCTTCTTCACGAACTCGATCGACTTCTCGTCCATGCCCTTCTGCAATGCCGCTTCTTCGTCGACACCCTGTTTCGCCGCGTAGTCGCGCACGTCCTGGGTGATTTTCATCGAGCAGAAATGCGGCCCGCACATCGAGCAGAAATGCGCGAGCTTCGCCCCTTCCTGCGGCAGCGTTTCGTCGTGGAATTCCTTGGCCTTGTCCGGATCGAGGCCGAGATTGAACTGATCGTCCCAGCGAAACTCGAAGCGCGCTTTCGACAGTGCATTGTCGCGGATCTGCGCGCCCGGATGACCCTTCGCGAGATCGGCGGCGTGTGCGGCAATCTTGTACGCCATGATGCCGTCCTTGACGTCGTTCTTGTCGGGCAACCCGAGATGCTCTTTCGGCGTCACGTAGCACAGCATCGCGGTGCCGTACCAGCCGATCATCGCCGCGCCGATCGCGCTCGTGATGTGGTCGTAGCCGGGCGCAATGTCGGTCGTCAGCGGTCCGAGCGTGTAGAACGGCGCTTCCTTGCAGTACTTCAGCTGCAGGTCCATGTTCTCTTTGATGAGATGCATAGGCACGTGACCGGGGCCCTCGATCATGACCTGCACGTCGTGTTTCCACGCGACGTCGGTCAGCTCGCCGAGCGTCTTCAATTCAGCGAGCTGCGCTTCGTCGTTGGCGTCGAAGCCCGACCCCGGCCGCAGGCCGTCGCCGAGCGAAAACGAGACGTCGTACGCTTTCATGATTTCGCAAATCTCTTCGAATCGCGTGTAGAGAAACGATTCCTTGTGATGGGCGAGACACCATTTCGCCATGATCGAGCCGCCGCGCGACACGATGCCCGTCATGCGCTTGGCGGTCATCGGTATGTACGCAAGCCGCACGCCCGCATGGATGGTGAAATAGTCGACGCCCTGCTCGGCCTGCTCGATCAGCGTGTCGCGGAACATTTCCCACGTGAGCTCCTCGGCCTTGCCGTCGACTTTCTCGAGCGCCTGGTAAATCGGCACCGTGCCAATCGGCACCGGCGAATTGCGGATGATCCATTCGCGCGTCTCGTGGATGTTCTTGCCGGTCGACAGATCCATCACGGTGTCCCCGCCCCAGCGCGTCGACCACGTCATCTTCTCGACTTCCTCGGCGATCGAGCTCGACAGCGCCGAGTTGCCGATATTGGCGTTGATCTTCACGAGGAAGTTGCGCCCGATGATCATCGGCTCCGTTTCCGGATGATTGATGTTCGCCGGAATGATCGCGCGGCCGCGCGCGACTTCGTCGCGCACGAATTCAGGCGTCATCACCGCGGGAATCGCCGCGCCGAAACTCTGGCCCGGGTGCTGGCGCGTGATGAGCTCGGGCAGGCCTTCGCGCCGCTGCGTTTCGCGGATCGCGATGTATTCCATTTCGGGCGTGATGATGCCCTTGCGCGCGTAATGCATCTGCGAGACATTCATCCCGGCCTTCGCGCGCCGCGGATGGCGCTTGAGATTGAAGCGCAGTTCCGCGAGCTTAGGATCGGCGGCGCGGCTGCGGCCGTACGCCGAGGTGAGATCGGGCAACCACTCGGTGTCGTTGCGCTCGGTTATCCATTTTTCGCGCACCGGCGCGAGCCCGGAACGAATGTCGATGTGCGCCGCCGGATCGGTGTACGGGCCCGACGTGTCGTAAACATAAATCGGGGGATTCTTTTCCGCGCCCATTTCGGCCGGGGTGTCCGACTGGCTTATTTCGCGCATCGGCACTTTGATATCGGGCCGCGAGCCCTCGACGTAAACCTTGCGCGAATTGGGCAGCGATTTGACCGCGGCCTCGTCGACGTGGGCCGTGGCGCTTAGGAATTTAGGATTTGCGTTCATCGTGCGCTCCTCGGTGAACAGGGAGGAGCGGCGCCGCTGCGGAAAATGCGCCACGCTTCCCTGCGGCGGCATTATCCGCATCAGGTTCGAAGGGTTTTTCTCACCCGGCGTTCAAGCCCGCCAGGACCCCCAACGTGTGACGTTCAAACTACTGGATTTATGTGATAATTGCAAGTCCGATTCCCCGTATAACAACCCGGTTTTCTCTCCCCCTTATGAACGCTGGAATGGACGTCGAACGCGCGCGCTACAACATGGTCGAGCAGCAGATCCGCACGTGGGAAGTGCTCGATCAGCAGGTGCTCGACCTGCTGTTCACGGTGCGGCGGGAAGATTTCGTGCCCCCGCAGTACCGCAGCCTGGCCTTCGTCGACATGGAAATTCCGTTGACGGATAACGCGCATTCCGGCGAACGCATGCTCGCGCCGAAACTCGAAGCGCGCATGGTGCAGGAACTCGCCATCAAACCCACCGACCGCATCCTCGAAATCGGCACCGGCAGCGGTTACCTGACGGCGCTGCTGGCCAAACGCGGCGCGCATGTGACCAGCGTCGAAATCAATCCCGCGTTGAGCGCGGCGGCCGCTGCGCGGCTTGCCGCTCACGGCATCACGAACGTCACGCTCGAAGTCGGTGACGGCGCGCGGGGTTGGTCCAAACAGGCGCCTTACGACGTGATCGTGCTGACCGGCTCGGAACCGGTGCTCGCAGAAGAATTTCAGCGCAGCCTGAAGCCCGGCGGACGGCTGTTGGCGGTGGTCGGCGAAGCGCCCGTGATGGAAGCTTTGCTGACGACTTATACGGGTGAAGGCGCGGTGGCGACTGTCGCGCTGTTCGAGACCTGCATTCCGGCGTTGAAGAATGCGCCGCAACCGGAAAGGTTCGTCTTTTGATCGAGCAATTGCCGGTGACGGCATTGCACGAATGGCTGGCCGATGGCGGCCGTGCCGCGCCGCTGATTCTCGACGTGCGCGAACCGTGGGAACACCGTGATCTGCCAACTAGCGCAAGCACGATTGCTGCCGATGCAGGAAATTCCGTCACGCTGGAATGAACTGCCGCACGATCGCGACATCGTGGTGCTATGCCACCACGGCATGCGCAGCCTGCAGGTCGCCGACTATCTGCAAAGCAAAGGACTCAACCGTCTCTACAACCTGACCGGTGGCATCGCGGCGTGGGCCGAGCAGGTCGACCCCGCCATGGCGCGCTATTAAGCGTATGCGAGCGCACCACTGGCGTTTACCGTTCCTTGGCCTCGCCTTATTCGGTGCGATGCACGCTGCAGTGGCGGCCGATTTGTTGTCGGTATATCGCGAAGCGCAGACCGCCGACGCAGTCTACGCCGCGGCGCGCGCGAGCTACATGGCCGGCCAGGAAAAACTGCCGCAGGGTTTGTCCGGGTTGCTGCCGGCGGTGACCGTGCAGGCGAACACGCAGTACAACGACCGCAACATCTCCTTTCGCCCGCCGGCACCCGGTCTGGTCGGCGGCAATTCCACGTATAACTCCAATTCGGTGACCGTGACCGCGACGCAGCCGCTCTTTCGCTACCAGAACTGGATTACTTACGAACAGGCGAAAAACCAGGTCTCGCAGGCGGAAGCGACTTTTCTGCAGGCGAACCAGGACCTGATACTCCGCGTTGCGCAAGCGTACTTCGACATTCTGCTCGCAGAAAACAACGTATTGCTCGCCGCGGCCCAGAAAACCGCGTTCGCCGAGCAACTGGCGCAGGCGAAACGCAACTTTGAAGTCGGTACCGCCACAATCACGGACGCCAACGACGCGCAGGCGCGGCATGACCTCGCAGTCTCGCAGGAAATCGCCGCGCAGAACGATCTCGAAATCAAGAAACAGACGCTGCGCCAGATCATTGGCCGCACTGCCCCGGAGATCGCGAAAATTGGCACCGGTTTCACCGCGCAACTCCCGGTGCCGAACAACATGGACAACTGGGTGGAAAATGGCACCTCGACCAGCCTGCAGGTGAGGATTGCACAGGCTAATCTCGACATCGCCGCGCAGGACGTCTCCAAGAATCGCGGCGGACACCTGCCGACGCTCGATGCGGTCGCCACCTACAACGATTCGGCACAAGGCGCGGGATTTCAGATCGGGCCCGGTTACGATACGTCTATCCGCTACATCGGCGTGCAACTCGCAGTGCCCCTCTACCAGGGCGGACTCGTCAATTCCAAGGTGCGCGAGGCGTTAGCCAGCCAGGACAAGGCCAAGCAGGATCTGGAGAACACCAAACGCACGGTAGCGCTCAACACGCGCACGGCATTTTTGGGCGTGACGAGCGGCACCGCGCAGATCAAGGCGTTGGAAACCGCGCTCGTCTCGAGTCAAAGCTCGCTCGATTCGACCAAACTCGGGCAGGAAGTCGGCGTGCGGACCCAGGTCGACGTGCTGAATGCCACGCAGCAGTTGATCAGCGCGCGCCGCGACTACGCGCAGGCGATCTACACCTATGCGATCAACGTGCTCAAGCTCAAAGCAGCAGCGGGCACATTGAGCGACGAAGATCTCGCCTACGTGAACCAGTGGCTGGAAAAGTAGCGGCGGATACCACTCCCAAGGCTGCGCTGCGCCGGCAACTCATCGCCGCGCGCGACGCGCTGCCGCCGGCGACCCGGCGCGAATTGAGCGCCCGCATCACGCCGCAATTGCTCGCCCTCGACGCCTATCGCCAGGCGAGCTGCGTGCTCGCCTACATGAGCTTCGGCAGCGAATTCGACACGGCGGCGCTCGTGACGGACGCGCTCGCGTCCGGCAGGCAATTGTGCCTGCCGCGCGTCGACCGCAACACCCGCCGCCTCGAATTGCATTACGTCGAGAATCCCGACAGAGATTTGCAAACCGGCACGTGGGGCATACGCGAGCCGCGCGCGGAGTGTCCGCCGGCGGATCTCGCCCGCATCGACTTCGTCCTGCTGCCGGGCGTGGCGTTTACGCCGCAGTGCGATCGGCTGGGTTATGGCGGCGGGTTCTACGATCGCCTGATTCCCCGCTTCGCGAGCCGGCCCCCGCTGGTCGCCGCCAGCTTCGCGCTGCAGATTCGCGACGCGGTTCCGCTCGACGCCAACGATCAGCGCGTCGACGTGGTGATCACCGAGCATTCGTTTTATTGCAATTGCGGCTGAGCGCGAGGCGCGCCGGACGCACTCAGAACTTCACGAGGTCGACGATCCTTTGCGCGGCGCCGCGGTGCTCGCGCGTAAAAGCAACTCCCGCGGCGCCCATCTGTTGCGCGCGCGCCGGATCGAGCAGTAATTCGCGTGCGGCTGCTACCGCCGCCGGCGCATCGTCGACGCGCACGGCCGCGCCCGCATCGACCGCGAGCTGCACGACCTCGGCGAAATTGTATGTGTGCGGACCGACGATAACGGGGCAGCCTGCCGCGCAGGCTTCGATCGGGTTCTGCGCACCGTACGGCAGCAGGCTGCCGCCGATGATCGCCACGTCGCTCGCCGCGTAGTACGCGAACATCTCGCCCATGCTGTCGCCCAGCACGATGCGCGTCGTTGCCGCGACCGGCTTACCCGCGCTGCGCCGCTGATAAGCGATCCCGGCGTGCTCGATAAGCGCCGCCACCGCGTCGAAGCGTTGCGGATGGCGCGGCACGATCAGGACCAATAGGTCCCGCACGTCGAGCCGCTGCACTGCTGCCAGCAACAGTTCCTCCTCGCCATCGCGCGTGCTCGCGCAGAGCAGCACCGGCCGCGCGCGGCCCCAGTGCGTGCGCCAGCCCGTGCCGAGCGCGACGAGGGCGGGATCCGGCGTGATATCAAATTTGAGATTGCCCGTTACGGCGACGGCCAGCGCGCCGAGGCCCTGCAGGCGCCCGGCATCGTCGCGGCTCTGCGCCGCAATACCGGTCAGCTCGTTGAGACAGGCTGCGGCAAACGCGGGAAAGCGCGCGTATCGGCGGCGGGATTTCTCCGACATCCGTGCGTTCGCGAGATAGACCGGAATTTTGCGCGCATGACACGCATGGATCAGGTTGGGCCAGATCTCCGTTTCGAGCAGGATCCCGCACACCGGCTGGTAATGATCGAGAAAACGCGCGACGGCAAACGGAAAATCATAAGGCAGATAACATCGCTCCACCCCGTCGCCAAACAGTGCGTGGCCCGTGTCGCGGCCGGTCGGCGTCATGTGCGTCAGCAGTACGCGGTGGCCCGGATAGCGGTGCTGCAACTCGCGTATCAGCGGCGCGGCGGCGCGCGTTTCACCGACCGACACCGCATGCACCCAGATCAATGGCGCACGTGCAGGAGCGGCGTAACGGCCGAAACGCTCGCCGATATGCTCGCGGTACGCGGGCTGCCGCCGCGCGCGCCACCATAAGTGCACGAGCGCGCGCGGCAGAAGCGCGTAGAGCAACAGCGTGTAAACGAACCGGGACGCGCTCATGCGACGATTTTTTCCACTGCGGCAATTACCTGCTGCGCGGTCGGCGCGCCTCCGATGCCGCCCAGATTGACCGCGCGCGCGCAGCCATAAATTCCGGTCGCGGCAGGATCGGTGGCGTTGTATATACCCACGGTCGGTACCGCGAGCGCCGCCGCCAGATGCGTGAGGCCGGTATCGATACCGACGACGGTCCTGGCCCCCGCCAACAAGCCGGCAAGTTCATCGAGGCCCAACGCCGGCGGCACTACGGCGGAACGCAACTTGCCCGCAATTCGCGCGCTGCGTTCCTGTTCTGGCGCGCTGCCAAACGGCAATACGCACGCAATACCGGCGGCGTTCAGCGCATCGCCCAGCAAATTCCAGTGCTGCTCGTCCCATAACTTGTAATCGCCGCTCGACGCGTGCAGCAGCACCGCATATTTGCCGGTCGCCAGCCAATCGAATCGGCGCGGCGACGCGTGTATGCCGTAGTCGCAAATTGGCGGCACCGCGTAGCCGACTGCGCGCGCAAAAAGCAGCCGCGTCCTTTCGACCGCATGCACGTCCCACGGGATACGGTAGACATGATGATAGAACGGTGCAAGCGGCTCGCGGGCACTATGAAAATCGAGCCCGTGTCGCACACCGCGTGCAGCGCGCGCGATCAAGGCACTCTTGAGCAAGCCCTGCGCGTCGATGATCGCGTCGTAAGTCTGCGCCCGCAGGCGGCGCCGGCACACGCTGATCTCGTCGCGAATCGCATGGCGCCACCATGCGCGCCGCCAGCGCCGCATCGCCACGGGTATCACATCGGCCACGCCCGGATGCAGTTTCACGATCGGCACGAGCGACTCTTCGACTACCCAGTCGACGTGCGCCGCCATGCCTGCAACGGTCAAATCAGTTACGGCCGGCAATGCATGTATGACGTCGCCCAGGGAGGATGTTTTGATCAGCAGGATCTTTTTCATTATCAGCATCGGTAACTGCGCGTCCCTAATGCCGTAAGCCTACACGCAGCCGGGCTTTACGCATAGAATACCGGCGAAGCAACTCTATTACTTGCGGCACAGCTCGCATAACATTGTCCGCGATGAAAATACTGGTCACCGGCGCCGCATGACAACCGTTGCCATCGTCGGTCTCGGTTACGTCGGACTGCCGCTCGCCGTCGCGTTCGGTCGCCACTTCCGCACGATCGGTTATGACCTCGCGCAAACCAAGGTTGCAAGTTATCGCGCCGGCGTCGATCCCAATCGCCAGCTTTCGGGCGACGAATTGCGCACCGCGATCCGTCTTGAGTACACGGCCGATCCGAAACAGCTCAGCGAGGCGGACCGCATAATCGTCGCCGTGCCGACTCCCGTCGACAGCGCGCACCAACCCGATTTCGGGCCGCTGCGCGGCGCCAGCGAGACCGTCGGCAAACACATGCGGCGCGGCGCCGTCGTCGTTTTTGAGTCGACGGTTTATCCGGGCGCCACGGAAGAAATCTGCGTGCCCATACTCGAACAATGTTCCGGCCTGCAATGGAAACGCGATTTCCACGTCGGCTACTCGCCCGAGCGCATCAATCCCGGCGATGCGGCGCACACGCTCACCACCATCGTCAAAGTGGTGGCCGGCGACGACACGGACACGCTGGAGAAGGTTGCCGCGTTATACGGTGCCGTGGTCGGCGCCGGCATTCACCGCGCGTCGTCGATACGGGTGGCGGAGGCGGCCAAAGTGATCGAAAACACACAGCGCGATCTCAACATCGCGTTGATGAACGAGCTGGCCGTGATATTCGAGCGCCTTGGACTCGATACGCTCGAAGTCCTGCAGGCGGCCGGCACCAAATGGAATTTTCTGCCGTTCCGGCCGGGTCTCGTCGGCGGACACTGTATCGGCGTCGATCCCTATTACCTCACCTACAAAGCAGAGATGGTCGGCTACCACCCGCAGGTCATACTCGCCGGGCGCCGCATCAATGACGGCATGGGCGCATACGTTGCCGGCCAAATCACCGAACTGTTGACGCGCGCCGGCCGCGCGGTGCGCGGCGCGAAGGTCAACGTGCTGGGCCTCACGTTCAAGGAAAACTGTCCCGACCTGCGTAATTCCAAAGTGGCCGACGTGGTGACGGAATTGCAGCGGCTCGGGTGCGAAGTATTCGTTCACGATCCGCTCGCCGACGCAGACGAAGCGCAGCGCGAATACGGTATTCGCTTGTTGTCCTGGAATGAACTGCCGCGTGCCGATGCGCTCGCACTGTGCGTGGTGCATGAAGCGCTGGCGCGCCATCCGCTGGAGGATTACGTCGCGAAGGTAGTACCCGGCGGCGGCATCGCGGACGTCAAATCGGCGCTCGATCGGTGCGCGCTGGAAGAGGCCGGTCTGCACGTCTGGCGACTGTAATCGATTCAGCACCGGACTGCTGTTCAGCGCCGGCGCGCGACGCTCTCTACTTATGAGCGCAAGCCTTTCCAAGTATAATCAATCCGCTATCAATACAGCGGCCTGGGCGGATGAAAAAAACAGCGTTGATCACCGGCATTACCGGTCAGGACGGCGCCTACCTTGCCGAGTTTCTGCTCGGCAAAGGCTACGAAGTGCACGGTATCAAGCGGCGTTCCTCGCTGTTCAACACCGATCGCATCGACCATCTGTATCAGGATCCTCACGAAACGCACCGGCGCCTGATTCTGCATTATGGCGACATGACCGATTCGTCCGCGCTGATGCGCGTGATTCAGCACGTGCAGCCGGATGAGATTTATAACCTGGCCGCGCAAAGCCACGTTGCGGTGTCGTTCGAGGAGCCCGAATACACCGCAAACTCGGATGCGCTGGGCGCGTTGCGCGTGCTCGAAGCAATTCGCATATTGAAGCTCGGCGCTAAAACCCGTTTCTACCAGGCCTCCACGTCGGAATTGTTCGGCAAGACGAAAGATTCGCCGCAACACGAAACGACGCCTTTCTATCCGCGCTCGCCGTACGCGGTCGCCAAGCTTTATTCGTACTGGATCACGGTCAATTATCGCGAAGCGTACGGCATGTTCGCGTGCAACGGCATCCTGTTCAATCACGAGTCGCCGGTGCGCGGGGAAACGTTCGTGACGCGCAAGATCACGCGCGCGCTCGCCCGCATCAAGCTCGGGCTGCAGGATTGCGTGTATCTCGGCAACCTCGATGCCAAGCGCGACTGGGGACACGCGCGCGATTACGTCGAGGCCCAGTGGCTCATGCTGCAGCAGGACAAGCCCGAGGATTTCGTGATTGCGAGCGGCGTGCAGTACAGCGTGCGCGATTTCGTAAACGCGGCCGCGACCGAAATCGGGGTCAAGCTGCGCTGGCGCGGCAAAGGCGTCAAAGAAGTGGCGGTCGTCGACACGGGTCCGCGCGGGAAAGGCAGCGCGCCGGCGCGCGGGCAGACCGTCGTGCGCATCGATCCGCGTTACTTCCGGCCGACCGAAGTCGATTCGCTGCTCGGCGACGCGCGCAAGGCGCGCCGCAAACTCGGCTGGAAGCCGCGCACGTCGTTCAAGTCGCTGGTCGCCGAAATGATGCGCGAAGACCTCAAAGCCGCCGAGCGCGACGAGCTCGTCAAGCGCCACGGTTACAGCGCGTACGACTATCACGAATAACCGACGCGTGAACAAGAGCGACAAAATCTATGTCGCAGGCCATCGCGGTCTGGTCGGTTCCGCGTTAATGCGCCGCCTCGAGCGGGGCGGCTATCGCAATCTGGTATCGCGCCCGCATTCCGAGCTCGATCTCACCAATCAGGCTGCGGTGGAGGCTTTTTTTGCGCGCGAAAAGCCGCGCCACGTGTTCCTGGCCGCTGGACGCGTCGGCGGCATTACCGCCAATGCGAACTATCCCGCGCGATTTATTTACGACAACCTCGCGATCGAGGTCAATGTGATCGACGCGAGCCATCGCCACGGGGTCGACAAACTGTTGTTTCTCGGCTCCAGCTGCATTTACCCGAAACTCGCGCCGCAACCGATGAAGGAAGAGTATCTGCTCACCGGCACGCTCGAGCCTACCAACGAACCCTACGCGATCGCAAAAATCGCCGGGCTCAAAATGTGCGCCGCCTATAACCGCGAGCACGGCACGGAGTACCTGTGCGTCATGCCGACGAATCTGTACGGTCCGGGGGACAATTTTGATCCCGAAACCTCGCACGTGCTGCCCGCATTGATCCGCAAGGTTCATGAGGCCAAGGAACGCGACAGCCAGGAGATCGTGCTCTGGGGGAGCGGCGAACCGCTGCGCGAATTCCTGCACAGCGACGACCTTGCCGATGCCTGCATCCACCTGATGGAACGTCATCGTGCGGCGGACCTCGGCGAATTCGTGAACATTGGCGCCGGCCGGGAAATCAGCATTCGCGAGCTTGCCATGCTCATTGCGGAAATCGCCGGTTACCGCGGCCGTCTCGTTTACGACTCCAGCAAGCCGGACGGCACGCCGCGCAAGCTGCTCGACAGCTCGCGCCTGGCGGCGCTCGGCTGGAACGCCCGCATCGCGCTGCGCGAAGGGATCACGGCAGTATTCGCGGAATATGCCGCTGCACATCGTCGCAAAACTGCCGCTACCGCGCCAGGAAAGGGACAGCCATCGTGAAAGCCGTGATACTCGCCGGTGGATTGGGCACGCGCATCAGCGAAGAGTCCCACTTGAAGCCCAAGCCCATGATAGAAATCGGCGGCAAGCCGATGCTGTGGCACATCATGAAAATTTATTCGGCCCACGGCATCAACGATTTCATCGTGTGCTGCGGCTACAAGGGCTACATCATCAAGGAGTACTTCGCGAATTACTTTCTGCACATGTCGGACGTGACGTTCGACATGGCCAACAACAAAATGCAGGTTCACCAGGCGAGCGCCGAGCCCTGGCGCGTAACCCTGGTCGACACGGGCGACGATTCGCGGACCGGCGGGCGGCTCAAGCGCGTGGCGTCGTATCTCGACGACGAGCCGTTCTGTTTCACATACGGCGACGGCGTCAGCGACATCGACGTGCGCAAAACTGTGGAGTTGTTCGAGCGCGAAAAGGTGCTCGCGGTGGTGGCGGCCGGTACAACCGGCGGGGCGTTTCGGCATCCTGAATCTCGACCGCTCGCGCGTGGTCAGCTTTGAGGAAAAACCGCGCGGCGACGGCAGCTGGACTAACGGCGGATTTTTCGTCCTCTCGCCGAAGGTGATCGATTACATCGAAGACGACACCACGAGCTGGGAAGCGGGCGTGCTGCCGCGCCTCGCGCGCGAGGGCCAGCTTGCCGCCTATCACCACAACGGTTTTTGGCAGCCGATGGACACGATGCGCGACAAGTACGGTCTCGAGGACTTGTGGAGTTCCGGCAAGGCGCCGTGGAAAATCTGGACGTGAACCCGCGCTTCTGGCAGGGGAAAAAAGTCCTGGTCACGGGCCACACCGGATTCAAGGGCGGATGGTTGTCCCTGTGGCTCCAAACGCTCGGCGCCAGGGTGACCGGCTATGCGCTGCCGCCACCGACCGACCCGAGTTTTTTCGATGCGGCGCTCGTCGCCCAGGGAATGACGTCAAACGTCGGCGATGTGCGCGACCTCGCAGCGCTGACGGCAGCGGTCAGGCAGGCCGATCCAGAGATCATCATCCACATGGCCGCTCAATCGCTCGTGCGGCCGTCCTATGCCGATCCGGTCGCCACGTATTCGACGAACGTCATGGGCACTGTCAACGTGCTCGAAGCCACTCGCAAACACTCCGGAGTACGGGCCGTCATGATCGTCACCAGCGACAAATGCTACGAAAACACCGGCGCGCAACGCGAGTTCCGCGAGAGCGACCGGCTCGGCGGCCACGATCCTTACTCGAACAGCAAGGCCTGCGCGGAACTGGTGGCGGCCGCATACCGCGACTCATTTTTTTCCGGTGGCGAGTCCACCGCCATTGCGACGGCGCGTGCCGGCAACGTCATCGGCGGCGGCGACTGGAGCGCCGACCGGCTGATCCCGGACGCGATTCGCGCATTCGGCGCTGAACGCCCCATCCAACTGCGTTACCCGCACGCGACGCGGCCGTGGCAGCATGTGCTGGAGCCGCTCACGGGCTATCTGCTGCTCGCGGAAAAACTCTTCACGACGCCTGCGAGCCATGCGGAACCATGGAATTTCGGTCCGACTGCGGACCAGATCATGACTGTCGCAAACGTGATCGAAGCGGTCGCCAAAAAGTGGGGCGGCGGCGCGCGCTGGGAGCCTGCTCCCGGCGTGCATCCTCACGAGGCGCAGTATCTGGGCATAGATGCGGGCAAGGCGCGATCACGCCTGGGTTGGCAGCCGCGGCTCGACATCGCGCAGGCAATCGATTGGACGATCGAGTGGTATCGCGCGTGGCGCGACGGTGCCGACTTGCGGCGCGTGAGTGAGATGCAACTCGAGCGTTATAGCGGGCTTGCCATCACATGACCGCCGCCTGCCGTTTTTGCATACGCCGCTAGCCCGCACGTTCTGCGATCTGGGCATGTCGCCGCTGTCCAACGCGTTCATCAAGCCCGGGGACGCGCATCGCATGGAGCCGTTTTATCCGCTGCATACCTATGTGTGCACGAACTGCTTCCTGGTCCAGCTTGAGCAGTTCGAAACGCCGGCAAACATATTCAGCGATTACGTTTATTTTTCCTCGTACTCGGACACGTGGCTCGTTCATTCGCGCGAGTTCGCCGAGTATGCGGTGCGCGAATTCGGTTTGAACGCGAACAGCCTCGTCATCGAAGCGGCAAGCAATGACGGCTACCTGCTCCAGTATTTCAAGCAGGCGGGAATCCCGGTGCTCGGCATCGAGCCCGCGCAAAACGTCGCCGCGGCAGCGCTCGCGAAAGGCATTCCGACCGTCACCGAGTTTCTGGGTGTCCAATCGGCGCAGAAGCTCGCCGCTGACGGCAAGCGCGCCGACCTCTTGATCGGCAACAACGTATTCGCGCACGTGCCGGACCTCAACGACTTTGCGGCCGGCCTGCATACGCTGCTCAAACCCGCCGGCGTGCTCTCGCTCGAGTTTCCGCACCTGCTGCAACTGATGCAGAACAACCAGTTCGATACGATCTATCACGAACATTTTTCGTATTTTTCGTTTGGCACCGCGTTGCGCGTGCTGGCCAAACATGGCATGACCGTTTTCGACGTCGAGGAATTGTCGACACACGGCGGGTCGCTGCGCGTGTACGCCTCACCCGATGCCGCACGGCGACCGACGCCGCGAGTGCAGAAAATGCTCGATTGCGAGCGAACCGCGGGGCTCGACAAGGCAGCGACCTACGCCGCTTTCGCCGAACAGGTCAAAACCACGAAGCGCGCGCTGCTGCATTTTCTGCTCGACGCGAAAGATGCGGGCAAAAGCGTCGTCGGCTACGGCGCGCCTGCGAAGGCAAATACCCTGCTCAATTACTGCGGGATACGCACGGACTTCATCGAATTCACGGTGGACCGCAGTCCGCACAAGCAGGGGTTGCTGCTGCCGGGCACGCGGATCCCCGTCATGCATCCTGACCGGATATTCGAGCGCAAGCCCGATTACGTTTTGATCCTGCCGTGGAACATCAAGGATGAGATAATTGGCCAAATGGCCGGCATCCGCGACTGGGGCGGACAATTCGTGGTCCCGATGCCGCGCCCGACGGTGTGCTAGCGGCATCTGACGTGTATCGTGATATTCCAGAAAACCAGGCTGCAGGGCGCCTACATCATCGAACCGGAACGACTGGATGATGAGCGCGGTTTCTTTGCCCGCACGTACTGCGATCGGGAATTCAAGAAACACGGCATCGCGTTCGAATGCGTGCAAAGCAACATTTCATTCAATAAGCGTAAAGGCACGCTGCGCGGCATGCACTATGAATTGAAACCGCATGCAGCAGCAAAACTCGTTCGCTGCACGATGGGCGCCATATACGACGTGATCGTCGATCTGCGGCCCGGCTCACCGACTTATGCACATTGGGTCGCGGCCGAATTGACCGCCGACAGCCGCAAAATGCTGTTCGTGCCAGAGGGTTTCGCACATGGTTTTCAGTCGCTCGTCGACAATACCGAGATTGCCTACTTGATGAGCGCTGCGTACGTCGCCGGCAGTTCCGCAGGCATACATTGGAACGATCCGAAACTCGGCATCGAGTGGCCGCTTGCGGAGCCGATCATGAACGCGCGCGATCGCGCTCTGCCCCGTCTCGATGCCTGACCGCGAATGGCTCAGCCGCCCGACATCAGCCTTACCGCCGAACAGCGCAAAACGTTCAACCAACAGGGATTTCTGCTGCTGCCGGGCTTTTACGACCTCGATTCGGAGATCCGGCCGATCCAGCAGGCCTTGTATCAAATCATTGGGCTTGTCGCCGAAAATCACGGGCTGCCGCTCAAGCGTCCGCCATTCGCGCCGGAAACGTTCGATGCCGGCTACAACGCGCTGATCGCCGGTGATCGCGGTGTCGGCAGCGCGGTTTACGACGCGGCAAAATTGATTCCCGCATTTCTACGTTTGCTCGCGAGCGATAAAAACGAGCGCCTGTTCGCTGCTGTCCGCGAAACCGATCTGGTCGGCATCGGCGCGGCGAGCTTCGGCATCCGCATCGACAATCCGCACGAGGAGCAATTCCGGTCGCAATGGCACCAGGAGTTTCTGTACCAGCCGCAAAGCCTCGACGGCCTCGTCTACTGGAGCCCGCTCGCTGAAATCCGGGAAAACATGGGGCCGGTGGAAGTCTGCGTCGGCTCGCATCGCGATGGTCTATGCGTATACCGCAAAGGCGGCAAATACGCGAACAAGTCGGGCGCCTACCGTATCGGTCTCGCGGACGAAGCGGCAGTGGTGCGCCGGTACACCACGGCTGCGCCGCTAACACGGCCGGGCGACCTGCTGATACTGGATTATCTGACGCTGCATCAATCGGGTTTCAATGTATCGGAACGCTCGCGCTGGTCGATGCAGTTTCGTCTCTTCAATTTCCGCGAGCCGACGGGCCGCAAGCTTGGCTGGAAACCCTCCGTGACGGCAGGAACCGAAATCGACACGTTGTTCCCGAAAAATTTCGTAGACTGAACATGGCACCGGGACAATGCAATATATGTGCCTCACCGCTCGGCCAGCCGGTTTACCGCTCCGCCAATAACGCGTCGATAACGACAATGAACAAGATCATTCCCGGCCGCACCGAAGTATTTTTTTGCGGCGCTTGCGGCCATTTGCAGACGACCGAACTGCCCAACCTCGACGCCTATTACGCGACTGAGTATGAAATCAACTTCGCAAGCGAAGATGACGACCAACTATACAAAGTGATTGACGGCCGTCCGGTCTACCGTGCCGAGCACCAGGCTAATGTACTGTTGCGAAAACTGCACTTCGGCGCCGGCCACCGCGTACTGGACTATGGCTGTGCGAAAGCGGCGACCCTGCGCAAAGTTGCGACGGCGCATACTGATATCGTCCCGTATGCATTCGATGTCACCGACAAATACGTGCCGGCGTGGCAACGCTTCATCGCCGCGGGACATTGGGCCACCCACCGGGTGCCTGCCGTGTGGGACGCGACTATCGACATCGTGCTGTCGTTCTACGCGCTCGAACACGTGCGTGATCCACGGGATTTCTTGCGCACGGTTCGTCGGGTGCTCAAACCCGGCGGCACTTTTTATTTCGTCGTGCCTGATACTTACGCGAACGTGGCCGATTTCGTGGTAGCTGACCACATCAATCATTTTTCCGAATCGTCGCTGCGGACCATGCTGGAACTGGCTGGATTCGAGGCAATCGAAGTGGACGCGAAATCGCACGACGCGGCCTTTGTCGTGGTCGCGCGCAAGCGCGCGCAGCCGGCGACGACACCGTGCGAGTGCGCACCGGTAGACACCCTGCGCTCGCAAACCGCGGCAATGGCAGCTTTCTGGGGCGATGCGGCAACTCGCGTCCGCGCCTTCGAGGCGGCGCTGCCGCCGACTGCCCGATGCGCGATATACGGCGCCGGGTTTTACGGCAACTTCGTTGCATCCGCATTAAAGGAACCGGACAGGATAGAGTGCTTTATTGATCAAAACACTCATTTGCAGGGCCGCGAGATATTGGGCAAACCGATCGTCGCACCCGCGACGCTCGACCCGGCGATCAACACAGTGTTCGTCGGACTGAACCCTCGGGATGCGCGCGCTATAGTCTCTGACATTAGTGCATGGCGGCAATTCCACCTTAATTATTTTTTCCTTTAACGGCAGATATGTTGACCGGGACGCTCATCAAACTTCGCCCGTCGAAGGCAGCCGATGTGCCACTGTTGAGTGCGCTGCGCAACGACTTGGGATTGCAATTGGCACTTATGGCGGTACCTCGTCCCAACAGCCGCGCTCGCGTAAAGGCATGGTTAACCCGGCGCTCAAACTGACCCCGAGGGGGCTTTTTTTGTAGTGGCCCGGGCCCGCGACGACAAAGCAATTGGCTTCATTCAGCTCGTGCGGATTGACACATTACACCGCCGCGCGGAAATGGGAATCTGCCTCGCACCAGATGCGCGCGGTTCAGGTGCAGCCGATGAGGCATTGGCAATGATTGAAAACTATGCCAGCGCGGTTCTCGGTCTGCAAAAACTCGTGTTGCAGGTAGGCGTCCATAACCGGCGGGCAATTTCCCTCTATGAACGAGCTCAGCTTACCGCGATCTTGGCCGTCAGCTCGGCGGCGCTTCCCACCGGATTCGCGTTTTGTCGAACGTCGTCGTGAACGCCTTAAAGAAGGCCTCAGCTGACGCTGCGCAAGCGCGGACTTAACACCGACGTCGAATTCGGTCATGACGACAAAATCGTGCAAGGCAGTACGGAGACCGCCGATGCACGAGCGGTGATCGTGATGATGGAAGCTGCGAACTTGGCGCCGAATCTGCAGACGCGCGCTCCGCTACTGGATAGCAGCGAGATCGCAGCTGTCATCGAGCGTGCACGCGCCGAAATCGACCTCGTGCTCGACAACCTGGCAAAAGCGCCGCTCGTAATCTGGAACAGCTATTCCCCGTTGCTCTTCGCGAGCGCTGCGTTGCGGTCGGGCGCGCTCGACTCAATCTGCGACGCACTGAACACACATTTGCACACGAAAACACAGGCTAATCTGGTGGTCGCCGCGCTCGATCGCGTGATCGCGCAGGCCGGGATCGCGCAGGCATTCGACAGCCGCTATTTTTACTCATCCAGCGCGCCGTACTCGCGGGTCTTGCTGTATCGCTACGCGGAAGATATCGCACCCGCGATACTGGCGGCTGCGGGGCTCGCTAAGAAGGTACTCGTTTTCGACTGCGACAACACGTTGTGGAACGGCATCCTCGGCGAAGACGGCGAGAGCGGCATACGCATGAGCGATGAAACGCGCGACGGCGCGCCGTTTGCCGATGTCCAGCGCCTCGCGCTCGACCTGCGCCGGCGCGGCGTGCTGCTCGCACTTTGCAGCAAGAATAATCCGGAGGATGTCGATCACGTATTGGCGGACCATCCGGACATGGTTCTGCGCGACGCCGATTTTGCCATCAAGCGAGTAAACTGGAACGACAAGGTCGCGAATCTGCGCGAAATCGCGACCGAGCTCAATCTCGGACTGGACAGCCTCGTGCTCGTCGATGACTCGGCATTCGAGCTCGACTTCGTGCGCGAACAGCTGCCCGGCATCACGCTGATCGCGGTGCCTCCCGACCGTCATCGCTATCCCGGCGTGATGCGCGATGCGCAGGCCCTGTTTTTCACCTTGACGAAAACGACCGAGGATGCAGGCAAAACCGCAATGTACCGGCAGGAGGCCGCGCGCAAGGCGGGCGCCGCAAAATATGCGTCGCTCGACGATTACCTGCGCTCGCTCGAACTCGCGATCACGATACACGCCGGCGACTCGACGCTTGCACCGCGCATCGCCCAGATGACGCAAAAGACCAACCAGTTTAACCTGACGACGCGCCGCTATACCGAGACGGAAGTTCGCGCGATGCTGACCGATCCGCATGTACACGGTGCTGGCGTTCCGCGTAAAGGACAAGTTCGGGGACTACGGGGTCACCGGCCTCGCGATCGCCGTGCCGGGTACAGGGCCGGCGACCGCGCGGCTCGACACGCTGCTCATGAGCTGCCGCGTACTCGGGCGCGGCGTGGAAAAAGCGTTCTTCGACCGCCTGGTGGAGCTGCTGCGCCAGCGCGGCATCACACGCATCGAGGCGGAATATCTGAAGACCGCAAAAAACGCGCAGGTCGAATCGTTTTACGACACACTCGGCTTTGCGCGCGCGTCGGCAGACCTGTCGCGCACCGCCTATACGCTGGCGCTGGCCGGTTACCACCCGAGCGGCGTCGATTACGTGAGAATCGAGGAGCAGCATGGAAGACCGGGTTAAACAAGTGATGGCGATGGTGTTCGGCGTTGACGCTGGGGATATAGGCGCCAACGCGGCGCCCGGCACGATAGAAGCGTGGGACTCGATGCGCCATATGAATCTCGTGATCGCGCTCGAAGAGGAGTTCGGCGTGCGCTTTGGCGAAGATCAGATCGAGCAGCTGATCAGCCTGCCGCTGATTTGTCTCACGTTGCGCGAACTGACCGGGCAGGCATGATATTCAAGAACCTTCGCCACCGCTGGCGGCTATGTCGCCAGTTGTTCCTGCTTGCGTTGCGCCACGACGTGCTAATCGAGCGAGCGGTGACCGTCAAGTACGTCGATTCCGTCGCGATCGGCCGCCATTGCACGCTGCAATCCGGCGTCTACCTCTACGGTTCTCGTGGCGGCAACCTCGTGGTGATCGGCGATTTTGTGGCGATCGGCGCCGGCGGCATGCTGCTCGGCGAGGGCGGGCTCACGATCGGCGATTTCACGCATTTCGGGCCGCGCGTCGTGGTCACCACGCAGGACGGCGACCCGGCCTCAGACAAGCTCGTGCCCGAAACCGTGCTCAAATACGCGCCCGTCGCCATCGGCAGGGGGTGTTGGCTGGGTGCCGGCAGCGTCATCATGCCCGGCGCGGTGCTGGGCGACTGCTGCACGGTGGCACCGAACTCCGTCGTCTTCGGCACTTGGGGCGACAACGTAACGCTCGCCGGCAATCCCGCGCGGTCGCGGCAATGACGGCCGCCGTCGAATGCCGAGTTGTCATATCCCAACCCATGCTGTTTCCGTGGGTGGGCATGTTCGAGCAAATCCGCCTCGCCGACGTGTATGTGCATTACACTGACGTGCAATTTTCCAAGGGCAGTTTCGTGAATCGGGTGCAAATCAAAACCGCCGACGGATTTCACTGGCTCACCGTGCCGCTCAAAAACCTGAAGCTCGGCCAGAATATCGACGAAGTGGAAGTCAACGAGGCCAAGGACTGGCGCAAGGGCCATCTGGATTTTCTGGCCCAGGCGTTGCGTGGCGCGCCCTATATCCGCGAGGCGCTCGGTCTGGTCGAGTCGGTTTACGCGGAGAAAACGACGCGCCTGGCCGACGTTGCAATACGCAGTCTGGAAGCGGTACTCACCTATTTCGGTCTGGCGCGGGGCCGGCGCTTCGTGCGTTCGCCCGAGCTTGGTATCGGTGGCGCTGGCAGCGCTCGCGTGCTGGAGATCGTCAAGAAGTTCGGCGGCACCATTTATGTTACGGGCCATGGCGCGCGCAATTACCTCGAACACGAAGCGTTCGAGCGCGCCGGCGTGCGCGTCGAATACATGGACTACCGCCGAACTCCCTATCCGCAATTGCACGGCGCGTTCAACCCGCACGTGTCCGTTCTCGACCTGATCGCCAATACCGGGCGCGCCGGCCTCGATTACATCCATTCGCAGACCGTAAACTGGAAACAATTCGCATGAACGAAATCGAGCGCTTTGCGCGGGAAGTCGAAGCCAATATCGAGGGCCTGGCCGCGGACTGCGACGTCCAGGCGCTGTCGCGCATCTGGGTCCGCGAATCACCCGCCACAAATATACCTACAACTTCTCGTGGCTCGGCCGGCCGATTATCCAGACGCCGCAGGACATGATCGCGCTGCAGGAAATAATCTGGCGCACGCGGCCCGACCTCATCATCGAGACCGGCGTCGCGCACGGCGGGTCGCTGATTTACTACGCATCGTTGCTGGAGCTGATGGGCGGCGACGGCATCGTGCTCGGCATCGACATCGACATCCGCGCGCACAATCGCGCGGAAATCGAAAAGCACCCGATGGCCAAACGCATACGCCTGTTCCAGGGCTCGTCGGTCGACGCGCCAGCCGTCGCCGAAGCCCGCAAGCACGTCGCGGGCGGCAAGCGCGTGATGGTGGTGCTCGACTCCAACCATACCCACGAGCACGTGCTGAAGGAACTCGAGCTCTACGCGCCGTTCGTGACGAAAGATTGCTATCTGGTGGTGTTCGATACCCTGCTGGACGACATGCCGGACGACCTCGTCCAGAACCGGCCATGGGGGCAAGGCAACAATCCAAAGACCGCTGTTCACGAATTCCTCAAGCGCGGCGACCGATTCGCAATCGACAAGGATATTGAGCACAAGCTGCTGATCACGGTAGCGCCCGATGGTTATCTGAAATGCGTGAAGGACTGAACGCGATGGAACGCATCCCGGTTTTCGCGCCGTGCACCGGCATCGATACCTTAAAGCACCTGACCGATGCGCTCGATGTCGGCTGGATCGGCATGGGCGCGACGACCAAGGAATTCGAGGACCGCATCAGCGCATTTCTCGGCCTTACCGATCGCCAGGTCATCGCCACCAATACGGGCACCTCGGCGCTGCACATTGCGCTCGTCGCGGCAGGCGTCAAGCCCGGCGATGAAGTCATCACGCCCGTCGTTCAACTATGTGGCCGACCATCAGGCGATCCGCATGGCGGGCGCCGAAGTGGTGATGTGCGATATCCGCGACGACAACCTCGGCATCGACTGCGCGAAGGCGGAGCCGCTCATCACCAAAAAGACGAAAGCGATCATCCCGCTGCATTTCGCCGGTCTCCCGTGCGATCAGGCCGGCGTATTCAGTCTCGCGAAAAAACACAACCTGCGCGTGATCGAGGACTCGATGCACGGATTCGGCACGGCCATCGGTGGCCGCAAGCTCGGCAGTTATGGCGATATCACGTGCTTCAGCTTCGACCCCGTGAAAATCGTGACCTCGATCGACGGCGGCTGCGTAATCGTCGACAACGCTCAGGAATTTTCGAACCTGCAGCGCCTAAGACTGCTGGGGGTGGACAAGGACACCACGGAACGCTACAAAAACCGCCGCGCGTGGGATTACGACGTCGTCAGCGAAGGCTTCCGCTACCATCTCACGAACATCATGGCGAGCGTCGGCGTCTCGCAAATTAAGCGCGTGGAAGAGTTCATGGCGAGCCGGCAGCGCGTGTGCCGTGCTTACAACGAGGCGTTCCGCAAAAAACCTGGCCTCAAGATCCCGCAGACCGATTTCTCCGATGTGTCGCCGTTCATTTACAGCCTGCGCGTGCTCGATGGCCGCCGCGACGCGCTGATCGCCCACCTGCAGAAACCTGGCGGTCGACGTCGGCATCCATTTCATCCCCGTGCATAAGCACACCTACTTCGCGCAGTGCCGGCGCAGCGACATGACCGTCACCGACAAAGTCGCCGCCGAAGTGCTCACGCTGCCGCTGCATTCCAACATGAAACCGGAGTTCGTCGAGCGCGTGATCGCGGGCGTGACGAGTTTTCCGGGCTGAGCTGTGGCGGATACGGACAAACCGGCAGCGAGTTTTTGGGCAATCTCGACACTTAAACAGAACGTCATCGCCAACCTGTTGGGCAGGGGCTGGTCGGCGCTGATGGCGCTCGCGTTCGTGCCGTTTTATCTGCGCTACATCGGCGTCGAAGGCTATGCGCTGGTCGGCTTTTCATTGACTTTGTTCGCTATCGCCTCGTTGCTCGATCTGGGCATAGGCACCACACTCAATCGGGAGTTGGCAAGGCGCGCTGCCAATCGCACTCATGCGCAGGACGCCCGCGATCTCGTGCGCACGCTCGAAGCCGTCTATTGGCTGCTTGCGCTGATAATCGGCGTGACGGTCTTTCTGGCCGCCCCTGCGATCGCGCATCACTGGGTGAAGTCGCCCACGCTCGCGCCAGACACGATCGAACAGGCAGTACGGCTGATGGGCATCGCGCTGGCCTTTCAATGGCCGATGTCGCTGTACTCGGGCGGCCTCCTGGGCCTCGAACGCCAAGTCAAGCTCAACCAGATCATGGCAGCCATGTCCACCGTGCGCGGGACTGGCGCGGTGCTGGTGCTGTGGCTGGTTGCGCCAACGATCGAAGCGTTTTTCGTCTGGCAGATCGTCGCGAGCATTCTGCAGACCGCATGGAGCGCAATCGCGCTGTGGCGCGCGCTGCCGGCTGCGGGCGCCCCGGTATTCCGCGCGGGACTCATCATGGAAATCGGTGGGTTCGCGGCGGGCGTAACCGGGATTTCCGTATTTTCGCTGATTCTCACCCAGCTCGATAAGGTCGTGCTCAGCGCGTTGCTGCCGCTCGAAACCTTCGGCTTTTACACGCTGGCCGGCGTCGTCGCGTCGGCCGCGACCATCCCGGTGGCGCCGATTTTTGCGGCGGTCTTTCCGCGGATGTCGCGCCTGGTGGCGCAACGCGACGAAGCACGCCTCGCCGACCTTTATCACGTTTCATCGCAGCTGATCAGCGTCGCCATGTTGCCTTTCGCGACGGTAATCATGTTTTTCGCCCCGGAAATACTGTTTGCGTGGACGCGAAATCCGGCGGTCGCCGAGCACAGTGCGCTGCTGGTGACGCTGATTACGGCAGGGGCGATTATCAACGCATCGCTGAACATTCCCTATGCCTTGCAGCTTGCTTACGGCTGGGTTCGGCTTGGCTTCTGGATGACGCTGGTGAATGTAGGTACTGCTGGTGCCGGCGATCTACTACGCAGCCGTGCATTACGGCGCGGCAGGCGCTGCGACTGTCTGGGTAGGGATGAACGCCTGCAATTTGCTCGTGGGCATTCATCTGCTGCACCGCCGTCTCCTGGTCAAAGAAAAATGGCGCTGGGCAATCCAGGATTTTGCTTTGCCGCTGGCAACGGCGCTGAGCATAGGTGCGATCGCACGCGCTTTTTTCCCGCCGGGACTCGGCACCGCCGCCACGGTCACCGCGCTGGCGGGCGCTGGGCGTGCTCATCGCGTTAGCGTGTGCAATGATCTCCCCTGCCATCCGTGGTTATACGTTTAACGCCGCCGTCAGGCTGAGCGCCGTTCTAAAATCCTGACCGGACTTCTTCGCGTATGAGTGCACCGTTTTTTTCGATCGTCATCCCGACGCGTAACCGCGGGGAAGAGCTGTTTTACACGTTGAAGACCTGCATCGAGCAGGACCTTCCGACTAGGCACGGGCAGGATTTCGAAATCATCGTCAGCGACAATGCGTCGAGCGACGACATTCGCGCGGTGGTCGCGCGTATCGACTCGCCGCGCGTGCGTTATGTACAGGACCGAGCGCTATTTGTCGATGACGGAAAGCTGGGAATTCGCGGTCGCCCAGGCGTGCGGCGACTACGTGGGCGTGGTATGCACCGACGACGGCTATTTGCTCGATACCCTCAGCAACGTCTTCGAAATCATCCAGCGCACGAAGCGCCGAAGCCGTCACTTTCCAGGGCGCGTATTACAACTGGCCGAACTCGCCCGATCCGCAGACGCGGAACGACGCTCAGAATTCCGCGGTTCATTTTCCCCGAGCGCTGGAAGAAAGCGCGCAACTCGTCAAAGACGCACTGCGCAACCTGCACTACGGTCGCCTGCCCTGCTTTCTGAATTCGTTCTGCAAACGCGATGCCATCGACCGCGTGCGCGCGCGCAGCGGACGCATCTTTGCGTCGTTCCAGCCCGACGTTTACGCCGCATTTCTGATGGGTGGGTCGTTGTCCCAAATATACGTATCCAACCGCATCATGCTGATCGCCGGCGTTTCCGGACAAAGCACCGGCGGCAACTCCTTCAACGATCCCGAAGGCACCGTCGCCAAAGAGCACATGAGCAAGTTCCAGGATGAGACGCTGACCCCGGGGCTGCCGGATGTGCTGCTCGCCGGACCTTATATCGTCGACTCGGCGGTCAAGGCGCTGGCCGCCGCCGGCTGGCCGGACGATGTACTTACACTCGTCGATTTTCGCTCCGTGATGCTGCATTCCTACCGGCACGCGACGATCGCTCGCCAATCGTGACCAGCGCCGCGCGGCGCTGCAAGCGCATTGCGGGATTACATGCAGGCCAATCCAGCCGCGAGGGTGTCGCCCGCATGGTTGGCTACAGTCAAGCGTCGTGCAATGGGCGGTGCAGGATTTCGTTCCCGTCGGTATCCGGCGAGTGCTGCAAGGTTGGAGTTACCGGCTCGGCCGCTCGACCGGTGCGTTGGCAGTCGAAACTATCGATGCGAGCCAAGGTGCATTTCGAACGTCTACGATGCGGCCAAGTTTGTGACTGCTCGGCTCACGATCGATTCATTGAAATAGCCATCAACAATGCTGGCGTCACTCAAGCAATTCGTAAAATCGCGACCGAGGCTCAAGCAGGCGATATTGGCGCTTCTTCGGTCGGTTAGCCCGATCGTGGCCGGCTTCCATCCTTTAGCGCTATTGCGGTACCCGAGATTTATCGCAGAATATCGCCAATTCAATAAAAAGGGCGGGCACGCCAGGATGGGCGACGTCTATCCCTGCCTCTTCGACCGCATAACGACGTCCGGCATCGACACGCATTACTTCCACCAGGCGATCTGGGCGTTTCGCCACATCAAGGACGGCGCTGTCGATTCTCACGTCGATATCGGGTCCGAGGTGAATTTCGTCGGACTGCTGACTTGCATCACGAAGGTGACATTCGTGGATATTAGACCTCTGGAACTCGACCTTCCGAATTACACGGGGCTTCGCGGCTCGATTGTCGAACTGCCTTTCTCCGACGACGCCGTGCAATCGCTGTCGTGCCTGCACGTGATTGAGCATATCGGCCTTGGCCGTTATGGTGATCCTATTGATCCGCGAGGGCCGGAACGCGCGGCACGCGAAATCGTGCGAGTGCTAAAGGCGGGAGGGCGCGCCTACATTTCGACGCCGGTGGGGCGGCCGCGCGTGCAGTTCAACGGCCAGCGCGTGTTCGGGATTGCCGAGGTGATCGATATCTTTCGCGGCCTGACGCTCGCCGAATTCTCGCTGGTGGACGCGCACGGCACGCTGCGTGAAAGAATCGATCCCGCCGCCGCCGATATCCGCGAGGAGGGAGCCGGCCTCGACTGCGGCCTCGGCATGTTCGTTTTTCAGAAAGCGGCAGGCTGAGCGCATCATGATCCGCACGCTGTTGTGGGTCTGGACCCTATGGGTGGTCGTAGCCCTGTACGTGGGGGAAGCAGCGATGGGGTTAATACTCGAGAAGTCGATCGCGCTGAGCCCGGTGCCGCCGCACTCTACCCAGCGCCACACGACATCCGATTATGCCGTCAGCTACCACTACAACAATATCGGGCTGCGCGGGCCCGACTTCGACCCGGACGTCACGTACGATGCTCTGCTGATCGGCGACTCTTTCCTGTTCGGCACCGGCGTCGAGGAGAACCAGACGATAACAGGCCTGCTGACCGCAGGCGGACTGCGCGTGTTCGTCGCCGCGGAGCCCGCCACCAACCCGCCGCAGTATCTGCAGAAGTCCAAAATGCTTGCTGCCTGGGGACTGAGATCGCGCGCGCTGGTGATTGGATTATTCGTCGGCAACGATTTCCAGGGGCTTGCCGGCAAGAACATTTTCGAGCTGTTGTCGGCGTCGTTCGCAGGTGCTGCCGAGCCTTACACCTGGCGGTCGTTCCTGGCGCTGCAGCACGTGTGCTATATCGTCGCCAGCGCACGCGCGAAATTGTTCAAGAACGCACTGTTCCCGCATGACTTCGAGCGGCGCATGAAATTCTACGACGATTGGAGTGAGTTTTTCGCCCAAGGTGACCCGGCGATGGCAGCGCAGATGCGCAATGTGTCCCCAGCGAACGTCGACGGCGACGAATTTCTCCGGATGGCGCAGATCAACGATGAAACCGTCGCCAAGGGCGCCGCGCTGCTGGAGGCCATCGCCGACGTCTCGCCCGCTGCGGACAAAATCGTCGTTCTGCTGCCGGCAGCGTCGTTCTTTCAGCGTGAATATGGCGGGGCCTACGAAAAGTACATGCAACTCCTGCGCGAGCGCCTATCGACCCGCTATCGCGTCGTCGACATGCATGCGTTCGGCAATGCCGGACTCTACTTGCCGCATGACGGCCATCTGAATGTCGCCGGCAACCGCTGCGTGGCAGCTGCGATCGGTGCCGCCCTCAAGGGGCAAGCCCCGCTGCGCTGCCCCGTGCCCGCAGCGACAAAGTAAACCGGCTATCCCGGGCCATACCGGACAGCCGGAAGGGGGTCGGTTAAAATCCTGCCGTGTCGAATTGCACCGCTCCCGTTTCAATCGTTCGAGCCGCGATCGCGCGGCGTGCATGACTAGCATCGAACAACAGTTCAATGCGGCCGTTTCACGGCTCAAACGCACGCCGGCGTTAAAGCTGCTGGACCCCGGCGTCGGCAAATTCATCGCACGCTGGCTCGCGCGTGGAAATTCACAGACGAGCCCGCGCACGACGCGGCTATTTTTCGGCGCCGACATGACAGTCGTGCTGCCCGAAGTGATCTCGGAGGCGATTTACACCTATGGGATGTTCGATCCGACCGTCACGTGGATGGCGCTCAGATCGGTGCGCGCGGGCGACACAGTGTTCGACGTCGGCGCGCATTTCGGCTATTTCGCGCTGCTGTTCGCGCATCTCGCCGGCCCGCAAGGCCGGGTGATTGCGTTCGAGCCCACACCTTCGACATTTGCGATTCTCGAAACAAATGCGCGGCGCAGCGACCGCATCGAGCCGGTCAACAACGCGGCAGGTGATGTCGCCGCGGAAATCGAGATCGCCGACTTCGGGCTCAAGTACAGCGCGTGGAACACGCTCGCCGCCGAATCACGCATGCCCGGCTTTCTGAACGCTAACGATGTCCAGCATCACAAGGTGGCGGCTGTGAGACTCGACGCCTTCGCACACGAACGCGGTCTGACTCCCGATTTCATCAAGATCGACGCCGAGAATTTCGAGCACGCCGTAGTCGCGGGTCTGCGGAGGCTGCTCGAAAAATCCCAGCCGGTCGTGCTGCTTGAGGCGGGCTCGACTTCCGCGCTTGCCGCCGGACGCGAATTCGAGCAACGCGGTTATCGCGTCGTCGTGTCAGACGGGCCGGGTTCGCTTTACCTGTGGACCGGCTCGCTGGCCACTGCCAATGCGCGCTACAAAGATCTGCTGTTTGCGCCGCGCGGCCGGCTGGGCGAGTTCAAATGAAGCGCCGAATTCACTTCGCCGCTGAACACGCAGCCGCGCCTCGACGGACCCGATATAGTAGAATGTGTTGCTGATTTACGACGGGAAGTGCATGCGGGCCACACACGAAAATCTGGAACGCGAAGACGATACCAAGCGCTCGTCGAATCGTTCTTTTGGGCTGGTCTTCGCAGGCGTTTTTATGATCGTGGCGTTGTGGCCCCTGTGGTCCGGCGCACCGGTGCGACTGTGGGCTGTGTTCATTGCGATAGCTTTCGGCGGCCTTGCATTCGTCGTCCCGGGTCTGCTCGAATGGCCGAACCGGCTATGGCAACGCGTCGGCATGCTGCTTCACCATATCGTCAGCCCGGTTGCGCTGGCGCTCGTGTTCTATCTGGCGATCATGCCGACGGGCCTGGTGATGCGGCTCTTCGGCAAAGACTTCCTGCGTTTGAAGCGGGATCCGCAGGCGAAGAGCTATTGGATCGAGCGTACGCCGCCCGGGCCCGCTCCCGACAGCATGAAGAACCAGTTCTAGGACCTGCCAGTTGCGCTTGATCAAGGAACTGTGGGCATTCATGCGGGCACGCAAGAAATACTGGCTGCTTCCCGTGATGTTCGTCATGCTGATTGTCGGCGCCCTGATCGTGCTTGCCAAAGGATCGGCTATCGCGCCATTCATTTACACGCTGTTCTGACGCTCAGCGGTGTATATCCTCGGGATCTCCGCTTTCTATCACGACAGTGCAGCGGCGTTGTTGTGCGACGGAAAAATCGTCGCGGCCGCGCAGGAAGAGCGGTTCTCCCGCAAGAAACACGACTCGCGTTTTCCGCGGGATGCCGTTGCCTACTGCCTGAAGCAGGGGGACATCGACGCCGCGCGCGTCGACCACGTCACGTTCTACGACAAGCCTTTCCTTAAATTCGAGCGGCTGCTGGAAACCTACATGGCGTTCGCGCCGCGTGGTTTCGAATCGTTCCGCATGGCGATCCCGATCTGGTTGCGTGAGAAACTTTATCTGCGAGACCTGCTGGGCAAAGAATTGCGCGCCTACGACAAGGACATCGACTGGGACGCGCGCCTGCTCTTCAGCGAACATCATCTGAGCCACGCGGCCAGCGCATTTTTCGCGTCGCCGTTTCGCGAAGCTGCGGTGCTGACGCTCGACGGCGTCGGCGAATGGACGACCACGTCACTGGCCATCGGGCGCGACGCGAACCTTGAAATCGCCCGCGAAATACACTTCCCGCATTCGTTGGGACTGCTCTACTCGGCGTTGACCTACTACACCGGTTTCAAGGTCAATTCCGGCGAATACAAAGTCATGGGGCTCGCGCCTTATGGCGAACCCCGCTACACGCAGCTGATTCTAGACAACGTCGTCGATCTCAAAGCGGATGGCTCGTTCCGGCTTGACATGAGTTACTTCAACTACTGCACAGGGCTCACGATGACGAGCGCGAAGTTTCACGCGCTGTTCGGAGGACCGCCCCGCCCAGCCGAGAGCCTGCTGACCCAGCGCGAAATGGATCTTGCCGCTTCGATCCAGGCGGTCACCGATGAAGTGATGCTGCGCCTCACGCGTTCGATCGCCGCGGAAACCGGTTTACGCAATTTGTGTTTGGCCGGAGGGGTTGCCCTCAACTGCGTCGCCAACGGTAAGGTTCTGCGCGACGGCAAGTTCGAGCGCGTCTGGATCCAGCCGGCAGCCGGCGATGCCGGTGGTGCACTCGGCGCCGCACTCGCCGCGCATCATATTTTTCTTAAACAGCCGCGAGCGCCGACCATCGATGGCCGTGACCTTATGCGCGGCTCGTATCTCGGACCCGAGTATAGCCAGGCTGAAATCGAGGCTCGCCTCACCGACTGCAGTGCCCGCTATACGGTGCTCGATGACGCGGCGCTGACAAACACAAGCGCCGACGCGCTCGCGGCGGGCAAGGCGCTCGGCTGGTTCCAGGGCCGCATGGAATTTGGCCCTCGTGCACTTGGTGCGCGCTCCATCCTCGGTGACGCGCGATCGCCGGCCATGCAATCGGTGCTCAACCTCAAAGTCAAATATCGCGAGTCCTTTCGTCCTTTCGCGCCTTCAGTGCTGCGCGAAGACGTAAATGCGTGGTTCGAGCTCGACGACGACAGCCCCTACATGCTGATTGTCGCCGATGTGGTGGAGTCGCGACGTCGGCAGATGACCGCGGCTGAGCAGCAGCTGTTCGGCATTGAAAAACTGAACGTGCCGCGCTCGGATATACCGGCGGTGACACATGTCGACTATTCGGCGCGCATCCAGACAGTTCACCATGAGACGAATCCGCGTTTTCACGCGTTAATTTCGGCGTTCAAGTCACGCACCGGCTGTCCGGTCGTCGTCAACACGAGTTTCAATGTGCGTGGCGAGCCCATCGTCTGCACGCCGGAAGATGCATTTCGCTGTTTCATGGGCACCGAAATCGAAGCACTCGCGATCGGCAACTGTTTCCTGCGCAAAGAAGACCAGGACCCGGCGCTCAAACAAAATTACGAAAATGCCTTCGACGCCGACTAGCGTCAGGTTAAGCAGTGAATCGCATTCGTAGCGCGGCGGTCGTCGGTGCGATCACCCTCGCGCTATATGCGATCGTCGACTGGGGTTATGGCAGACTTTCGCCGCTCAAGCCTTACGCCGCTAACCCGGAGCGGCTCACCGCATCCGCTTATGCGAAAGAACCTTATTTTTCCGAAGCGTTTCTCGCTGAAAGCTATACGCAGCCGGGCGGCTGGGACACGATCTCCGGCACGCGCCTCGTCGTGCCCCGTGAGTATCACGGCAGGCACTTCAACGTGGACGTGTTGCCGCCGACGAACCTGCCGTACCGGCGAACCATCAATCCCGCGCCGGCGCGCAAGGGCACATGCATCGTGCTGCTCCTCGGCGGCTCGACGGTCTACGACTCCGAGGTGCCCGACGATCTGACTGTCGCGAGTCAACTCGCGAAATTGCTGGCCGAGCGCGGAAGCCAGCCATATTACGTATTGAACGCCGGCGTCTCGTCCGTCAACACGACGCAGGAACGTGAACGTCTGGACTACGAACTAGGAAAAGGTCTGCGCCCGGATGTTGTGCTATCCCTCGACGGCATCAACGATGTGAATCAGGGCGTGTACTTCGGAAACCCCTCTGGGATTATGTTCTCCGGCGAACAACGAAATCACGCGAAGGAGTGGTTGAAGTCCGTGCTGCCGCTGAATATTTATCGGGCCTTGCGCACGCAGGCTGTAGTCGAAAAGTCGCGCACCGTGCCCGGGCACTTGCATGATCCGGCGAAAGTGGCGGGACTCGCTCAGGCGACGGCGGACGTCTATGCCGGGAACGTAATGGGAATGCATGCGAGTTCGCTCAAATATGGGTTCCGGTTTTACGCGCTGCTGCAACCGCAGTTCTACTCGACGACTTATACGTATCCGGCGGACGATCTCGGCGAGATAAAAACGCAGGCCGAGCGTGCGTTGCCGCAGGTGCACGCCGCCTTTGCCGAAGGTTACAAGGCGTTGCGCAGCGTCGTTCCGGAATTGCGCGCAAAAGGTGTGCAAGCCTACGACGCGACCGCCTTGTTTCGCGACAAGCGGGAAAGCATTTTTCTCGATATGGCGCACGTCAACAGCATTGGCAATCGCATCATCGCTCAATGGCTTGCACAGCTCATATTGTCTAACGCCGACAGCGCGTCGGCTTCGTCACGTTAATCATGCCAAGACGCGTGTTCGCAAGTGCCGCGCGGTTACGTAATATCTACGCGCTATCACTTTGGTTTCCAATACAGCAGCCTATGATATGCACGTTGCTTGCGCAGTATCGTCGGCAGGAGCGGGGGATATCCGATAGGGGCGACGCAAATTCCGTATACTGGGATGTAGTCTTCCCGGATTGGTCGATTTCTTTTTCGCGGTAAGTGCGAATGTTACCGAATGCCCCATAAAGAAACTCTTTTTTCGGCTGTAGCAATCGCCAGTTCAGCACTCGCAGCCCTGATTCTGGTAGTCGCCGTGGACTGGCTGGCAGGCAAACTGTTTGAGCCATCGAAAAAAGAAGTTTCCTGGACCATTAAGGGTGATGATACGTTGGCTCGTTACCGACAACGCACGCATCCCGCTTTGGTGCCCGAAGAAGCTGGCTTGCTTGCGGGTACCGGCGTCCTTGCCGCGGACGGCCCGATTTATGAAGAGCGATTGCGGTTTGCCCCAAGCATAGGCCAAGCGAAGTTCATGCCCTTTCCAGGCCGAACGTTTTTAGTGCCTGAAAACTTCGAGGGCCGATTCTTCAACTGCGTCGATGGTTTTCGTCGCACCGTCCAGGACTCCTCGCGCGTTTCGGCGCCGCCGGTATATGTGATTGGAGGGTCGACCGTTTTCAACGGCGACACCATCGATGCCCAAACGCTACCCTCGCGCCTCGCTGCACGCTGGAAATCGATTTTGGGGACGCAGCCGGCGATTGTTAATCTCGGCGTCAATGCGCAACACTCAAACCAGGAACGGGAACGGATCGAGTATGAAAGCGGCCTCCGCCTTCCCGCAATGGTGGTCGTTTATGGCGGCGTAAATGAGCTCGCGATTAAGGTGTATTACGGTATAAGGGGTGTCCCGCTTACGCGCGTTTTTCAGAAGGAGGAAAGTCTGCTCCAGAAAATCGCGCGCAAATCGAACATCGTGAAGATGGTGCGCGACCAACCGGAGGTTTCTACGGAACGGATTGACGACGCCATTCGGACATGGACTATTCGCGCAGCGAATGAATATATCGAAAATCTCAAACGAATCGAAAAACTCGGTCGCGAACGGGGGTTTGCTGTTTGGTATTTCTTCCAACCGGTGCTTTATACCCGGGCATCGGTGAGTACGCGGGAACTTCAACTCATCGAGTCATTCCCGGACACCCTGATGGCGCGGGTATTTCTCGTGGGTTATCCCATAATCCGTCAGCATTTCCTCCGCTTCCTGCAGGAAGACCCGGCACGGCGCGGGGCGGATCTATCCGGGATGTTCGATCAGATGGATGGCGAGGTTTACAGGGACATGTTCCATTTACTGCCGCACGGCAATGACCTTGTAGCCCAAGCCATGCTCAAACAATTGGCCATACGTCCTGTGTCCGGTGCAGGTCATACCCCGTGAGAATTCATCTATCCGATATTCGACCTCGCGCAATTTTATCGTGCGTATCATAAGCGCGTTAAAGAAAGTACCCCTCCTGCTTGCCATTAACGCGGCAATCAAGGCGCGTGGGACCAAGCGGCTGTATGAGCGCACGGTTTCAAGTTATGCTCGCATTACGACTTTGCGCACGCCGCACGAACTGCCGCGGCTCCGGGCGCATCGCACCGATCATCCCTTGCGAATCTTTTTCCTGGGCACCGATGAGGATCAAGACCGCAGCGGCATACTGCAGGCGCTGGAGGACTGTGGGCATTTGCGATATTTCACACGCGCTGATGGCAGCTATGGACAGAACGACCCGCGTAGCGGCGAAGTGCGCAGGCGTGCGAACACAGAGCGGCTGTGGGAACTGATCACTGCCGCAGCCGCGGCGGGCGAAACGCCGAACGTTCTGATCGCGCAAACATGGGGAAGCGTGATCGATCCGCAAGTACTCAATCGCATCAAGCAAACTTACGGCACTCTTATCGTCAGCATTTCAATGGACGACCGCCACCAATACTGGGGCAAAAAAATAGCTGGTCAATGGAGCGGGACTCGTGGACTGATTCCGTTTATCGACCTTGCGCTGACCGCCGCACCCGAATGCGTCGAGTGGTATGAAAAAGAAGGGTGCCCCGCGCTGTTTTTTCCCGAAGCGAGCGACCCCGCGATCTTCTACCCCATGCCGCAATTGCCGAAAAGCCATGACGTGAGTTTCGTCGGCGGCTGCTATGGCATCCGGAAGGAAATCGTCAACGCCATCCGGCAAGCAGGGATCCAGGTCACCGCGTTCGGCGACGGCTGGGAACGCGGCCGTATCGCGACCGCAGATGTGCCCGCACTGTTCGCACAATCCAAAATCGTTCTCGGCGTCGGGACGATCGGACACTGCCGCGATTTTTACGCGCTCAAACTGCGCGACTTCGACGCGCCGATGTCGGGCAGCCTGTATCTGACACACGACAATCCCGACCTTCATTCCCTGTTCGAAGTCGGGCGAGAAATCGCGACTTATCGCGATGTCGCCGATTGCGTGGAAAAAGTCCGCCATTATCTCGACCACGACGCCGAGCGCGAGTCGATCGCCGGCGCCGGCGGCGCGCGCGCCGCGCGCGATCACACTTGGGACAAACGCTTTTCCGACGTCATGCGCACAATCGCGGCTGGCGGCTGACCATGTGCGGAAATCTACGGGGTCGTTCAGCTCGATCAGGCGGTAGATCGCGGCTGGCTCGAACGCCGGCGCGATCTCCTCGCACATCGCGGGCCCGACGACGCCGGCACGTGGATTTCTGATTGCGGGCGTGTCGGCCTGGCGCACCGGCGGCTCGCCGTCATCGACCTCACGCCTGCCGGCCATCAGCCCATGCTCTCAGCCGATGGCCGCCTCGCGATTGTTTTCAACGGCGAGATTTACAACTTTCGCGAACTGCGCAGCGAACTCGCGCAGCTTGGATGCGCTTTTCATAGCGACAGCGATACTGAAGTCATCCTCGCCGCGTATGCAATGTGGGGCGAGCAGTGCCTGAACCGTTTCAACGGCATGTTTTCGTTTGCAATTTACGATCGCGGAGCGGGCAGCGAGCCCGCAACGCTGTTTCTTGCACGCGATCGCGCCGGCAAGAAGCCTCTTTACTACACCGTCGGCGCGGACGGATTTGAGTTCGGCTCCGAATTGAAAGCGATCGCTACGCGTAAGGGTATCAGCGCGCGCGCGATCAACTTCTATCTCGCTCTGGGCTACATACCTGGCGATTTGTCGCTCTGTGACAACGTGCAAAAACTGCCCGCAGGCCATGCAGCGCGGCTCGATATATCCACGCTCAGGTTAAGCACATGGCGTTATTGGGAATTGCCACGCTTGCGCGCGGATGCAAATGCCGAGAGCACGAATCTCGTTGACGAAGCGCAGAAGCTGCTGCTGGAACTCCGTGCGGCTGCGGTTGATTGCGGATGTCCCGCTCGGCGTTCTACTGAGCGGCGGGCTGGACTCGAGTCTAGTGGTGGCGGCGGCCGCGCGCGCGTCGCCGAAACCGGTCCAGACGTTCACCATTGCGCTACCCGGGTCCGCGCTCGACGAATCGCGGCACGCGCAAGCAGTCGCAGCCCATTTCGGCACCGAGCATCACCGGCTCGATCTCGATCAACCGTCGCTGCGCATCATCGATGAGTTCGCACCGTTCGTCGATGAACCCCTTGCGGACTCTTCTTTGCTACCGACGTTCGTTGTATCGCGGCTCACGCGCCAGCATGTCACGGTCGCCTTGGGCGGGGACGGCGGCGACGAAATATTCGGCGGATACAACGACTATCCGGCCGCACTCGCAGATCAAGCGCGTCTCGGCATGCTGCCGACGGCGCTGTTGCGTCTGACCGCATCGATCGCGGCGCGACTGCCCGCCGGCGTGCCGGGACGCAACCGCCGTCGCTTCTCTGCGTGACGGACCGCTCAAGCAGAATGATCTGGGGTTCGCCCTATTTCGATGTTGAATTGCGTCAACGCATACTCAGTAGCGACTACGCCGCATCGCTCGGCCACGATCTCGATGCGCCGGAAAATGGTTGTCGGATCTCTACGCGGCCGCACCACGCCTGTCGACCGCATGACGCGTACCCACTTCGGCAGCATTCTGCCCGACGACTTTCTGGTCAAGGTCGACCGCGCGAGCATGGCGCACGCATCGAGGTGCGATCGCCTTTCCTGGACTACCGTTTGGTAGAATTTTGCTTTTCCAGCGTTCCCGACCAGTGGAAGGTGCCGCGGCTCCGATACGCGCAGATTGCAGAAAAGGCTGACCAAAATCATGTTGCCCCACTCGCTCGATTTCAACCGCAAACAGGGTTTTTCCATTCCGCTCGATGATTGGTTGCGCGCGGAACCGGCCGCACAGTTGCATGAACGATTGCGCGCGTTGCCGGACTTCATCGAGCGCGGCGAAGTCGACTCGCTGATCCGCGGCCTGCATGCGGGGCGCGCAAATGGCGCGCGGCTATTTGCGCTCATCATGCTGGCCGTTGCCGCCGGGAATCGTCAGCGCTGCCCTCGCATGAAGCCGCTGCTGTCCGTCTGCATCCTCGCGGACACCGCGCAAGTCTGCTGGGGCTGCTGCTCGACTCGATCCTGACGCAGGACTACCGCAACTTGAAATCGTCATCTGCCGAAGACAAGTCAGCGCAGCGCGCGGACATCGCGCCGATCGCGGCCGATTATGCGGCGCGCCACCGGCTACATTCGCTACAGTCGAGAACGAGACGACGCTCGGCTACGACGGCAACCTGCGGCGGGTGGTCGATGCGCGACGGCGAATACTGCATGTTCATGGGCAACGACGATCTGTTATGTCCGGGCGCGCTAGGCGCATGGCCAAGGCGGTCGAGACGCACGCCAACGTCGGCGTCGTATTGCGCAGCTACGCGTCATTCGACGACGATCCAGGCGCGCATCGTCCAGGAATACCGCTATTTCGACCGCGATTTCTTTTTCCGGCGGGCGCCGACTCAATCGGGACCGTATTCAGGCGCTCGGTGGTGATCTCCGGCATGGTGGTGAACCGCCGGCGGCGCAGGCGATCGCGACCGACCGTTACGACGGCATCCTGCTCTACCAACTGTACCCTCGTCGCCGGCATACTGCGTGCGGCACGATTGCGTGTATCTGCCACAAATCCTCACGCTGTATCGCAATGGGGCGTGCCGGAATTCGGCAATGCCGCGGCGGAGCGCGGCGGAATTTCGTCCCGCGCGAGCACACGCCGGAATCCTCGCTGCATTTCATGCGCGGCATGCTTGAAATCGCGCGCGACGTCGAGCAGACGGAAGGCGTGCAGATTTACGACCGCATCCTGCGCGACATCGGCAACTATTCGTACCCGGTCCTCTCGATACAGCACGACAAGCCGCTCGCCGTGTTCTGGCGCTACTACCGCGCGCTCGGCCGGCTCGGTTTCGACCGCGTGCTGCCGTTTCACCTGTATTTTTTCGGACTGGTGATACTGGGCCCGCGCGCGATCGAACGCATCGTGTTGTTCGTCAAGAAGCGCCTCGGCTATACGCCGGCGATCGGAGATGTCTACAAGGGCCGGCCGGCTTGAACATCCTGATCGCGGGCGACTGGCATTCGGAAGCTGCACGAGGAAGCCATTTATCGTGCCTTTATCGCATTGGGCCACCAACCGCATCGTTTCGCGTGGCATCAGTACTTTAAGCCCGCGCCGGCGCCGCCCGTCTCAGTGCGTGAGTGCAAAACAAGCTCCTGGCCGAACCGCTGATCAGGCGCCTCAATCGCGACCTCGTGCGCACCGCCGCGGAGTGCGGCCCGAGGCCTCGTGTTTATTTTACCACGGCGCGCACGTCAGACCGGAGCCCGTGCGCGAATGAAGAGCGCTGCTGCCACCGCGATCGTCGCCGGCTACGACGACGACGACCCGTTCGGACCTGGGCGACCGCGCATGTTGTGGCGGCACTTTCTCAACTGCCTGCCGCTTTACGATGTGACGCTGACCTACACCGCCGCGACGTAGCAGAATTAGCGGCGCGCGGCGCGCGCTGTGTGCGTCTGCTGCGGTCATCGTCGTGCCTGAGCGCGATCATCCGGTGAAATTGGCCGAAGCCGACCGCGCAAAATTGAGGGCGACGTAGTATTAGTCGGGCATTACGAGGCCGATGGCCGGCTCGATATCTGGAAGAGGTGGTACACCAGGTTACACGCTGCGGTTATTTGGCCCTGGTTATGATGGATACCACCATCGCGCGCTCGCGCTGGCTCAAGGACCAGGCTCCGGTTCAACTCGTGTAGGACGAGATTCACAACAAGGCGCTGTGCGGCGCGAAAGTCGCGCTATGCTTCTTCTCGCGGCTCAATCGCGACACGTTCTACGCGGCGCTGCTTTGAAAACCCCGCTACCGAAACCTTGATGCTGTGCGAATATTCGGACGACGCAGCGACATTGTTCGCGCCCGGGCGCGAAGCAGATTTTTTCCGCGATGCCGAGCGAATTCGCGGAGAAGCTGAAGCGTATACATGAACGACGACGCATTGCGAGCGCAGGTCGCAGCGGGAGAGCAAAATGCGGGTCTGGGCGGACGGCCATGACGTAATTTCGCGCATGCGCGGTCTGCTGCAGTGTCTGGAGGAATTCGAAGCGGAGCGAGCGGCGGCGCATGCTTGGTCCGAGTCCGGCCTGATGCGGTTTTGCCCGCGGCATCGGCATGGATTCCATCGCGTGGGCATTGCGCCGCCTGCCGCTGCCCGGTCGCCCCGGATGCGCTCGTGCTCGAAGTCGGCTCTGGCGGCAATCCGTATGCAAGGGCCGATGTGTTGCTCGATGCTTACGAGGAGACGCGCGAGCGGCACTGGGCACCGCTGATCGCCGACCGCCCGCTCGTGCTTGGATTCGTCGAAGACCTGCCGTTCCACGATCACGCGTTCGATTTCATGATCGCGTCGCACGTGCTCGAACACTCGGCGCGCCCCGAGCGCTTTCTCGCCGAACTGCAGCGCGTGGCGCGCGCCGGGCTACATCGAAACGCCCGACGCCTTCATGGAGCGCGTCGATCCGTCACGCGACCACCGCCTTGAAGTCACGACCGCGACGGCCGGCTCGTGATCCGCAAAAAGACAGCGTGGCGCGCCGACGAGCCCGTGGTGGAGCTTCTACAGCATGCAGCGAAACCATTGATCGCGGCTCAACTGATACCGCGCCATCCGTTCGAATTTCACGTGCGCCACTCTCGGAAGACCCGCATCGAGTTCACGATCGTGATTCCGCGCGACGCCGCCGACTGGCAGGCCCCGGCACGGCGACGGATGCGGCGCACGGCGCGGCGGGGAGTGCCGGCGTGAAAGGCACCATCCTTAACGCATTGCGCAATCTGCTGTCACAGCATAAGCGCAATCGTGCGCTCGATCTGATTCCGCTGCTGCGCTGCCCGACCTGCCACGCCAACGCAATCGCAAACGCGGGCGATAACTACAAGTGCTCGGCCTGCAAGGTCGCTTATCCCGTCAAGATCGGCGTGCCGGTCATGCATCACACTGGGCCGGCGACCGGCGCATGAGCACGCTCAGAAACATCATCGACAGCGCGACGGCGACGCTGTGCTGGCTCAAGCAGCACCGGCGCATCGCGGTCGCGCCCGACCCGCGCGACGGCCTCGTCAAGATCAATCTCGGCTGCGGGCTCGCCGTGCATGAAGGCTGGATCAACGTCGATGCGAGCTTCGAACGCGATGGTCGGCCGCCTCGCCGCGGCCCGCGCATCGCGTGCTGTGCCGGCTGTCGGGCGCGAGCCAGTATTACTCAAGCGACGAATACTGCTCGAGCTGCTCGAGCAGCACCGCTTCGTGCATCACGATGCCGCTTACGGTCTGCCGTTCGCCGACAACACGGCGACTTCGTCTCTCGTCGCACTTTCTCGAGCACCTGTTCAAGGATGAGGCGCGGCGCGTGCTGCGCGAATCGCGGCGCGCGCTGAAACCGGGCGGCATCGTCAGGATCTGCGTGCCGGATCTCGCTCACGCCGTCGCGCTATATGCGAGTAGCGACAAGCGCGCGATGCTGGAAAACTATTTCTTCGTCGAAGACCGTGCCAGTTTCCTCGCCCGCCACAAATACATGTACCGACTTCGAGCTGCTGGCAGCCGAGCTCACAGCGGGCTTCGTCGATGTGCAACGCTGCGCGTACCGCGAAGGCCGGACGCCGACCTCGTCCATCTCGACAACCGGCCCGAGGAAACGCTGTACGTCGAGGCGGCGACAGCCGCGGTCGCGCGGCTGAATTCCTCCCTGAAAGCAGGCTGACCGCATGTGCGGCATCGTCGGCCGGCTCAACTTCAACGGCGCACCAGTGCTCGGTGCCGAACTCGATGCGGCCCGCGACGCGCTCGCCAACCGGGGCCCCGACGATGCCGGCACCTGGCTCGACGGCGCCGTAGGACTTGCGCACCGGCGGCTCGCCATTCTCGACCTGTCGCCCGGCGGCCATCAGCCGATGGACGATGCCGGCGGCAACGTGTGGATCACGTACAACGGCGAGGTTTTCAATTTCAAGGAACTGCGCGACGAGCTCGCCGCGCTCGGGCACCCGTTCAGGACCACCAGCGACACCGAGGTGATGCTGGCCGCGTACCGCCAGTGGGGCATCGCATGCGTGCAACGGTTCAACGGCATGTTCGCGTTCGCGCTGTGGGACGGCGCGCAGAAAAAGCTGTATCTCGCGCGCGACCGCATCGGCGTCAAGCCGCTTTACTGCGCACAGTTCGCCGACAAGCTGGTGTTCGCTTCGACGCTCAAGGCATTTGCGGCATTCGCCGATGTGCCGCTTGAAATCGACGCGAACGCGCTGGAGCTTTATTTCCAGATGTTGTACGTTCCGGCGCCGCTGTCGATCTATCGCAACATTCATAAGGTCCGTCCTGGCACCTGGCTCGAAGTCTCTGCAACCGGCGATGTTCGGGAAACTGTTTATTGGCAGCCGGCCGCGCAAATCATGCAGGCCGGAGAAGCCGAAGCGCTCGACCGGCTCGAAGGCCTGCTGCGGTCGAGCATCCAGTACCGCCTGATCAGCGACGTGCCCGTGGGCGCCTTCTTGAGCGGCGGCATCGATTCGAGCCTCGTCGTTGCGCTCATGCGTTCGCTGACACCAAATGTGAAGACTTTTACGATCGGCTTCACCGAGCGTGCGCACGACGAGTCGCAATACGCGCAGCGAAATTTCGCGCCATCTCGGCACCGAACATACGCAGCTCGTGCTGACCCCTGCCGATCTGCTCGACCTCGCCGACACGGTGCCGCATCATTACGACGAGCCGTTTGCCGACGCGTCGGCGATCCCGACGCTGGCGCTCGCGCACATGACGCGCCAACACGTGACCGTCGCGCTCTCCGGCGATGGCGGCGACGAACTCTTTCGGCGGCTATCCGTATTACAGCTATTTGCGCCGGCTCGAACCGCTGCGCCAACTCGCCGCGCCCGTGCGAACGCTACTCGGCAGTGCCGCCGCCCGGGTGCCGGGTCATCGCGTCGCGATGGGCCTGCGCGCGCTCGCCCAAGCCGACACGCCGTCGTTGTTCGCCTACATGCGCGGCCCGCTCAAAACCGGCGAGTACGGCGACCTCATGCCGCAATACAAAACCCGTGCCGGTGAATTCTTCGCGCAACGGCTGGCCGAAGGCGGCAGCGGCGAATTGACCGGCCGTTACATGGATCTCGATCTGCGCACCTATCTGCCCGACGACATCCTGGTCAAAGTCGATCGCGCATCGATGGCTTACGGGCTCGAAGCGCGCACGCCGTTTCTCGATTACCGCGTCGTCGAATACGTGCGCTCGCTGCCGCTCGCATTGCGGGCGGGCGGGCAAGGCGGCAAGCATCTGCTGCGCAAGCTGCTCGCGCGCCATTTGCCGGCCAGCTTGTTCGAACGCCCCAAGCATGGCTTTACCGTGCCGATCCGTGCGTGGCTGCGCTCGGAATTGCGCGCGCCGCTCGAGCAGCAGTTGCGCGACGGCTATTTGGCACAAAGCGGTTTCATGCATGCGCCGACCGTGCAGCGCCTGTTGAACGAGCACGCGACAAACCGGCGCAATCACGAAAGCATACTGTGGGCGATGTTGATGTTCGAAAAATGGCACGCGCACGCGCATGGCAACCCGACGCATCGTCATTGACCTGCTCGCCGCCTCGACGGGCGGCCAGCTTACCCGCGCGCGCGCATTCCTCGCGCGGTTGCGCCGGTATGATGCCGATTCCGAAATCTGGCTGCTGCAGGAAAACGAAGCGCTCGGCTCATGCGCGCAGCGTCCGGACCTGAACGTCGTCAACCTGACGTCGACACCCGGCCGGCTGCGCGCACTGCGCCGCATGGCGTGGCTGAACCTGCGGCTGCCCGCGCTCATCAAGCGGCATCGCATCGACACTTACATTTCGTTTTCGCATTACCTGCCGTGGACGTTGCCGCGCGGCGTGCGCTCGGTCGTCGGCGTCTCCAATCTTGCGCCGTTCTCGCAGGCCGCATTGGACGCTGAAACCAAAATGTGGCCGCGCCTGCGTCTCCTGGCCTTGCGGCGCACCATCCTGTCGGCGACGCGACGCGCCGATCGCGTAATCGCGTTATCGGAAGCATGCCGCACCGTGCTGACCGATAACGGCATACCGCCCGCGCAGATTTCCGTCATCCCGAATGGCGTCGAGATCGCCAGCACGGACGCTTCCGCAGCGGCGCTTGTGGTGCTACGCGAACGATATTCGATACCGGCACAGTACCTGTTATACGTGTCCCATTTTTACCCCTACAAAAATTTTATCCGTCTGGTCGAAGCGTACGCGCAATTGCCCTCTGTCTTCCGCGAGAGTCATGCGCTGGTCCTGGTCGGTGTACCGCATGACCGCGATTACTTCCAGTCGATCGAGGCGGCGATCGGGCGCCTGGGTATCGCGAAGCAGGTGCGCATCATTCCGGGGCTCAGCGCTGCAGAGCTGGCGCCGCTTTACGCGCACGCGAGCTTGTTCGTGTTCCCGTCGCTGATCGAAAACAGTCCGAACATCCTGCTCGAGGCCATGGCATACGGCGCGCCTGTGCTCGCGGGAACTCATGACCCGATGCCTGAATTCGGCGGCGACGCGATTCGCTATTTCGATGCGTTCGACAGCGCGTCCATGGCACGCGAAATCGCCGCCGTGCTCACCGACGAAGCGGCGATGAGCCGCCTGCGCGCGGCGGCGCGGGCGCGCGCGGCGCGCTATTCGTGGGATGAGTTTACGAAGCGCGTGGTTTCGCTATATTCGGATACAGTCCTGGTGACTTGAATACAACCGTTTGCATATCGCGCTCTTGGTATCGCCTGGGGTAGAATGATCATTCCGCACGCGAACCGCGCAGTGCCGCAATGTTTTGGAGAAAGTTGTGGCTTATTCAAACGAAGACGGTCAAAACGTGATTCGGGACTCGGTGAAGTCCGACGCCTCGCGAGAAGCACTATCATCGCTCCAATAATTCGGTAAATAACGTTGATCCGCATCGGCATTACCGGCGCAGATGGCTTTATCGGCTGGCATCTGCGTGCTTTTCTGCACAGCGACAGCGATATAACAGTGATTCCGGTAAGCCGGCAGGCTTTTGCCAGTCCCAAAGGCTTACAGGATTTCGCCGGCGGGGTTCATGCGATCGTACATTTAGCGGGAGCCAATCGGGGCGACGAGCGCGCCCTGCGAGAGACCAATATCTCACTCGCCGAACAACTCGTCACCGCTTGTGAGAAAGCCGGTTCGAGACCGCACATTTTATTTGCCAATACGACGCATCACACCGTTAAATCTCCGTATGGCGAATCCAAACGGATCGCCGCGGAGAAATTTACCGCATGGGCGGCGAAATCCAATGCTCTGTTCACGAGCCTGATATTGCCGCACGTTTTCGGTGAGGGTAGCCGGCCTTTTTACAATTCAGCGGTGGCGACCTTCTGCCATCAGCTCGCAAACGGCGAATCGCCGCGCATTATTGAGGATCGCCAGTTGGAGTTGCTGCACGTGCAGCGACTCGCCGAGCACATTTGTACCGTGATCCGCGAGTCTACGGGTGGAGAGATCCGGCTGCACGGAGCGCCCATCCGGGTTTCGGAGCTTCTTTCCACACTTCAGAAGATGGCGGTCCAAAGCAATGAGGGTGTGATACCTGAACTGGCGTCTTCGCTTGAATTCGAATTGTTCAACTGCTTCAGGTGGTATCTTTTTCCGCAACGCTATCCAGTTCCCGTCAATCTCACGCGCGATGAAAACGGAACGTCTTTACAAATATTGAAAACACTGCGCGGCGGCCACTGCACTCTGTTCACTACCAGGCCCGGCATGACTCGTGGCCATCATTATCACCGCCGAAAACTCGAGCGCCTGTTGGTCATCGGCGGAGATGCCTTGATTCGCGTCCGGCGCTTGTTGGAACACCCCGTCACGGAATTCCGCGTTTCGAGTGATCACCCCCAGTTCGTGGATCTGCCTACATTGCATACCTACGACGTCACCAATATCGGCGCCGGCGATCTCACCACTCTGTTCTGGGAACAGGAGATATCCGACCCCGACCCCGATGACACCTATCCTGAGAAAGTCTGAACCGAGGCTATGTTACGGCCGACCACCGCGATGACCTAGGGCTGGAATTCCACTTCCGCTTTGAGCAAGCTCTCAGGCGTACCAATATCGCGATGGTAGCCCGTATTATGAAATGTACAAATCCGCCCGATGAATTGCGGAATGACTTCCGTGCTCAGGTCGACAACATCTTTGCCTAAAGATGCCAGAAATCCCACTACGCCTGGCTCAATAATATACACCGCCGCGTTCGCCCGGGAGCCCGGCGGATTGCTGACCTTTTCATAGAAGCCTCGTACTATGCCGCGTTCGTCTTCTTCGACGATGCCGCAGGTTTGAGGGGCATCCGTATCGAATGTCATCATCGTGATCTCTACGCCAGCGGGCCGTTGCTTGTGCCGCTCCAAAAACGAATTGACGTCAAATCGGGTCAGATTGTCCGCATGTGCTACGAGGAAGGCGCCCTCTTTAAAATAGGCGCTGTTATGAAGTATTGTGCCGGCCGTGCCCAGCAGTTGTTGTTCGTGTACGAGCGATATACGCGCCTGCCACGGCGAAAACGCGACAAACTCCCTTACCGCATCGGGCAAGTAATGAGTGTTTACCAGCACGCGTTCGATACCTGAACCTAACAACAGGTCCAGCCAGTAATCCAACAGCGGCTTCCCATGAATTGGGACCAGACACTTGGGTATTTTGTCGGTCAACGGCCGCAGCCTGGTGCCGAGTCCAGCCGCAAGCAGTAAAGCCCGCATGCGCTAGCGATAATCTATTTCGGAAATCAATTCCACTTGCGTCAATGGAGTATTTCCGACGCGGGCGACCTGGCAAGCCGCCGCGATTGAACCCAAATACACGCTTTGCCAGATATCCATTCCCGAACACAGCGCCATCGCGGTGCAAGTCAAGAGGCAATCGCCCGCACCCGCCGGATCTTTTGGCGCGGTGTTGAAGGCCGGCAACCGGTCCGTGATCCATTCCTCAGAGTTTTTGGCGTGGAGCAGAATTCCCTCGGTCCCAAGCGTTACTATTACATTCTCCGCCTGTGCCTGTTCACGTAGCGCTTCCGCGACTACAGCCAGACCCGAGTTGGAGTCGCGCAACGCAAGTCGTGCCTCCCTTTCCGTGGGCGTAATCAGCTTCATGCCCCGGAATCGCGACACGTTGCTCATTTGCGAAGAAGCCTGGCTGTCTGCTGCCATTGGAACGCCATGGCGGTTACCGAGCTCAATAATATGATCAACGAGCGCCTGCGGCATACAACCATAATTGAAGTCGGCAAAAATGATCAAATCGGTTTTGCGGATGCGCTTTTCAACCGCCTCTTTGATCTTGGATGCGATATCGGGGCGGATGTCGTGCTGCCGCAAATAGCTTACGCGAAGAAGCGTTTTCCCGGCCGCGCGATAACGCCGTTTCAGGGTCGTTGGCCGGCTGTCGTCAGCGACAATCATGCTGTCTACGCCGTGAGACATCAGCGTCTCCGTGGCAAATGTTGCTGCCACATCCGTGCCAGCCACCGTCAAATAACAGGCGTCAGCCCCGAGCCCGTGGGCATGGGCAGCAACGATCCCGGCGCCGCCCACGAACTGCTTGCTTTCGATCGGAGTAACCACGAGGGTGGGATCTTCCTGCGACATTCCGAGTGCATCGCAGTTGATGTATTCGTCAACAATCAGATCGCCGATGACCATAACGCGCATACCATTGAAGCGATGGAGCTGGGGCTTAAGGCCTCCGACTGTAAACTGGTGGCGCTCGGTAAAATCTACCGGTTTTTTAATCGTAGAAAAGTTGGTTTCGAGATATTCCTTGCGCAACAACTCCAGGGAGGAAAAACGCACCTCGCCGGAACTGAAAAGCAGCTTACCTCCATAACCATCCACCACCGGCTGCTCCGGATTGTCCCGGCCTTCATGTTCCTTTCCCTTGACCACGACGGCCGGACGCAAGCGAGCGACAAAAATTTCGGGGCGCTCACGCAGAATAAATGCGTAATTTACAAAGGATATTGCCTTTACGCCTTCAAGCCGCAAGTTTTCCGCCAGCGTCGCGCCATCAGCGCCCTCCCCACTTACGCCGACCACCAGAAAATTGCCGCACTCAGCGGCAAATTGCAGTAATCGCAGGTGCCCTGGGTGGACTATATTGAAGTTGCCCGAGACAAAAACGATCTTGGCCGACTCGCCAGCCAGACGTTTAATCTCGGATAACATTGTTTGTTCGGACTGCAGGTAATCCATTGGAGATGGTCAAGTTACGGCGATCACAAGTATATAACAACCTGCGTTTCACTTGAGTATTTATACGAGGCTAATTCGATAGCGAATTTTGCTTCCATATCCACGGAACTTGCCAGCGTCATAAGCTTCGGATGATGGCAACCCCAAGCTTCCGCTTTGATACAGGGTTGTATAGCGTTTTGCTGGGAAATTTGGCGATATGGTAAAATTCGTCCTCTTTCCGTGTATGTATTGGACCTGAAAACCCAGTTGGAATTCGTGCGCCTGACAATCTGGGGCTCAGGATTCGGCCCACATGATGGGTTCCCGCCCCGACATTCAAGCTTTTAATGTGAGAAAGATTCTTCCGCGAAGTCAATTGCCACATGCGTGTGAGACATTTGCAAGTTTTACAAAATTAGTTTTGAGGAGTAAAGCAGGAATGAAAGTATTTGTAACGGGTGCCTGCGGATATAAGGGTACCGTTCTCGTGCCCAAATTGCTGGCCGCAGGGCACGACGTAGTTGCGTTCGACATCATGTGGTTTGGCAATTTTCTGAAGCCGGATCCCAGGCTGACCGTGGTACAGGGCGATGTCCGGGATATCGACACGATAAACCTTGATGGTGTTGATGCGATCATCCATCTTTCGTCCGTCGCGAACGACCCGTGCGGCGATCTTGACCCGAAGCTTACGTGGGAGATCAGCGCGCTCGCGACCATGCAGCTTGCCGATAAAGCGGTCCGGAAAGGGGTGAAACGGTTTATTTACGCGTCTTCCGGCAGCGTCTATGGCGTCAAAGACGAGCCTGAGGTCACCGAAGACCTGGAGCTGAAACCCATCTCCGAATATAACAAGACGAAAATGGTCGCAGAGCGCGTATTGTGGAGTTATCGCGACGATATGACCGTACAAATGATACGTCCCGCGACCGTGTGCGGGTATTCGCCCCGCATGCGTCTTGATGTGTCCGTCAACATGCTCACTATGCAAGCTCTGACTAAACGCCGCATCACTGTTTTCGGCGGCAAGCAGACGCGTCCGAATATCCACATGGAGGACATCACGAACGCCTATCTATTCATGCTCGACCATCCCGAGCACACTGGCGTGTATAACGCGGGCTTCGAGAACATATCGATCCTGGATATTGCGGAAAGAGTGGCACAACAGGTAGAGGCTGAAATCGTGGTGACAGAATCGAACGATCCGCGTTCCTACCGGGTCAACTCCGACCGATTATTGGCTACCGGATTTCGCCCCAAAAAAACGGTAGATGACGCGATCAGGGAAATTATCCAGAAATACAATTCGGGTGAACTAAAGGACGATGAGAAGTTCCACAATCTGAAATGGATGCAGAAAGAGATCGTCAAATGAATGCGCCGACCCCGGGCCCTGTTACTGCGTGTTCCGACTATTCGAGCCGCCTGCAGATGGCGCTGCAAACGGCGGACTGGTCCGCGGTGAGCCGACTGGCTGAAGAACTGCATGATTGCTGGCGCAATGGCCGCCAGGTATTCATATGCGGCAATGGCGGTAGCGCGGGCAACGCCATGCATCTGGCCAACGATTTTCTCTATGGTATTTCCAAAACCCGCGGTTCGGGCCTGCGCGTGAACGCATTGCCGGCCAATTCGTCGGTGCTGACATGCCTTGCAAACGATGAAGGGTATGACGAAATATTTTCCCTCCAACTTGCAGTGCAGGGGCGTCCCGGCGACGTGCTCATCGTGCTGTCCGGCAGCGGAAATTCGCCGAATATACTCAAAGCGCTTGCGCAGGCAAAAACTACCGGGCTGCGAACCTACGCGATACTCGGCTACACAGGCGGCAAAGCCAAAGCGATGGCCGACGTTGCCATCCATTTTCCCGTGGACGACATGCAGATCAGTGAAGACCTGCAATTGATCGCCGGTCATATGATCATGCAATGGCTGTATCAGAACCAGCCTCACCAGGAATAACGCGCTTGGCGGACGCTGAAAAGGTTCTCGTAATCGGCAGCAATTCGTTCTCCGGTGCGAGCTTTATCGATTACCTGCTGCGCCTTGATATACCGGTAATTGGTTGCAGCCGGTCGCCCGAGGCCCATCGCGCATTCTTGCCATACAGGTGGTCGGGTAGAGACGCTCACTTCCAGTTTCATCAGTTTGATCTCAATCACGACCTCGATCCGCTGACGGATTTGATAAATGAGGCGCGGCCGCATTACGTCGTCAACTTCGCGGCGCAAAGCATGGTCGGAGAGAGCTGGAAGAACCCGGATCATTGGTTCATGACGAATGTCGTAAGTGCGGTCAGGCTCCATGAGCGGCTGCGCGCCTGCAATTTCCTCGCGAAATATGTGCATGTCACGACACCCGAGGTCTACGGCAGTACCGACGGATTCATCCGGGAAGACACGCCTTTCAATCCGAGCACGCCTTATGCCGTTTCGCGCGCTGCCGGCGACATGAGTTTGCGAACGTATTTCGACGCTTATAAATTTCCAGTGGTTTTTACCCGAGCAGCAAATGTCTACGGTCCCGGCCAGCAGCTCTATCGGATTATTCCGCGTACGATTCTATACGTGATGCTGGGCCGCAAGCTGCAACTCCATGGTGGCGGTCTTTCGAAGCGGTCTTTTATCCACATGCGGGATGTATCGGATGCGACTTGGCGCATCGCCAAAAGCGCGCCACCCGGCGAGACTTATCACATCTCCACCAATCAAATCGTCACTGTCAGGGAGCTGGTTGCTACCATCGTGACAAAGTTGGGCGCAAAATTTGAAGACTGCGTCGAGATTGTCGGCGAACGCCTGGGCAAGGATGCCGCTTATATGCTCGATAGCACGAAGCTGCGCAAGAACCTGGGTTGGCAGGATAGAATTTCGCTGGACCAGGGGCTCGACGAGTGCATAGCGTGGGTAAAATCCAATTTCGCAGACCTCAAGCGCCAACCTTACGATTACCAGCACAAGCCGTAGCATTCGCGCCGATTATCCGTATGACGAAACAAAGGCGACACACTTGAATATCGACGAACTTAAGCGGCTCGCGGCCCAGATTCGCGCGCGCATCATCGAAAACTCGCACAAGACGCAGACTCCGCATCTCGGCTCCTGCCTGTCGTGCACGGACATTTTGGTCGCGGCATATTTTCACACGTTGCGTATCGACCCGGCAGCGCCCGCAAGACCCGGATCGTGACCGTTTCATCCTTAGCAAAGGTCATGGAGCTGCCGCGCTTTTTCAGGTGCTGGCGCTCAAGGGCTTTTACCCGGAAGCGATGCTCGCGACTTACGGCGAGGACGGTGGTCTTTTCGCCGAGCATCCGCCGACTCCGTCCCACTTGCCGGGCATCGAGGCGGCGACCGGCTCGCTGGGCCATGGCATGCCGATGGGGTTGGGCATGGCACTGTCCGCGCGCATTCAGGCGCAGGACTACAACGTCATTGCGCTGCTGTCCGACGGCGAATGCAACGAAGGTTCGATATGGGAAGCCGCGATGCTCGCCGCCGCTCAGAAGGTCGAACGCCTCGTGGCCATTATCGATTTCAATAAATGGCAAGCCACCGGGCGCAGCGAGGAGATCCTCGCACTCAATCCGCTCGTGGATAAATGGCGTGCCTTCGGCTGGAGCGCGTATGAAGTCGACGGCCATGATATGGCCGGACTGATCAAGCTGCTGAGCAATGTGCCCGACGGCAGCGGAAAGCCGGTGGCTATCGTCGCGCACACGGTCAAAGGTAAGGGCGTGTCCTTTATGGAGGACGATAACAACTGGCATTACCGCATTCCGACCGCCGACGAAGTACTGGCGTCGAAGAAGGAACTCGGAGTCGCGGCATGAGAAATGCATTCGCAGATGAGATCACGAAACTGGGCGCCGTCGATCCGAAGATCGTTCTGCTGTCGGGCGACATTGGCAACAAGCTTTTCGATAAATTCAAAGACGGCGCAGCGGGGCGTTTCTTCAACTGTGGCGTCGCTGAGGCGAACATGATGAGCGTCGCCGCCGGCATGGCTCTGTGCGGGCTGCGTCCCGTGATTTACACCATCGCGCCGTTCACCACCACGCGTTGTTTCGAACAGATCAGGGTCGATGCGTGCTATCACGAAGCGCCTGTAGTAATCGTCGGTACAGGTTCCGGTATGTCTTACGCTGAACTGGGCCCGACCCACCATTCATGCGAAGACATGGCGATCTTGCGGACGCTGCCGAACATGACGGTACTGGCTCCCGGCGACACCGTCGAACTGCGACTGGCCTTGCGCGCCGCATTGCGCCTGAAGGGCCCGGCCTACATGCGCATCGGGAAGAAGGGCGACCCGCTGGTACATACGCGCGAACCGGAATTCACTATCGGTAAATCAATAACGATGCAGCCCGGCAAGGACGTATGTCTGATCAGCGCCGGAGTCATGTTGCCCGTAATGATGCAGGCAGCAAAGCTGCTGGCCGGCCAGGGAATCACCGCCCGGGTTGAAAGCTTCCATACCGTGAAACCGCTCGACGAGCAGACCTTATCGGAAGTATTCAGGGAATTCCCGCTGGTTGCCGTCGCCGAGGAGCATGGCCGCATCGGCGGCTTGGGAGGCGCAATTGCCGAATGGCTCGCCCGCCAGGAGCGGCTACGCGCCGGACTGATTGCATTCGGCACGGACGATGCATTCATGCACGAAGTCGGCTCGACTGAATACGCCCGCAAGAAATTCGGATTGACCGCCGACAATATTGCCCACCAAGTCCAGGCAAAGTTGCGCAGCGCCCGCGCCCACTGATAGCCGCGCGGCGGAGACCGGCTGTGCGCATTGGCATCGATTTCGACAATACGATCGTCAGCTACGATGCGTTGTTTTACAAAGTTGCGCACGAGCAGGGTGTAATTCCGCCGAATTTGGCCGTCACCAAGCTCGCGGTGCGCAATCATCTGCGCGGGATCGACCAGGAAGACGTCTGGACCGAAATGCAGGGTTATGTATACGGTGCTCGGATGGATGAGGCGGCGATGTACCCGGGGGCGCTGGAATTCTTCAGTTGGGCGCGAACCCGGAAACTTGATCTCGCGATCGTCAGCCACAAGACACGCCATCCCTTTATCGGACCGCAATACGATTTACACCGCGCGGCACGCGAATGGGTCGACCATCATCTGGTCAACGACGGTGATCGATTGATTGATCCGGCGCAGGTATATTTCGAGCTGACCAAAGACGCCAAAATCCGGCGCATTCACGAGCTTGCGTGCGATTGTTTTATCGACGATTTGCCGGAGATTTTTCTGGCGGAAAGATTTCCCGCGTCGACTCGGCGGTTTCTTTTCGATCCGGATGCGCACCACCCGCCGATTTCAGGTATCGACACCGTTCATAGTTGGAAAGATTTCCAGAAAACACTGGAAGGCTGATGCTCAGCGAGCCACTGAAAACCCAGATCGGCGATCTGCTTGCGCGTGATGGCGGCGGGCCTCAGGATTTTGAGCTGGTTCCCTGCGGCGCCGGGGGCAATAACCGTGTTTTCCTGGTCGCTGCCGGAGCCCGCAAGGTTATTGCCAAGTGGTATTTCAGTCATGCCTCCGACAAGCGCGACCGTTTGGGCACTGAATTCGGGTTTCTCACATACGCCAACCGCGTGGCTATTACCTGCGTGCCTACGCCGATTTCATGCGATCGGGCGCAGCACCTGGCTTTATACGAGCACATCGAAGGTGAGCGAATCAGCGCGGACCAAATAACGCGACGCGAAGTTGACGAAGCCGTGGGGTTTTTTCTTGCCCTCAATCGGCGCGATGCGCGGCCGCACGCGGCGTCGCTGCCGAATGCATCCGAGGCCTGCTTCACCATCAACGATCATTTGGCCATGGTCGACGGCCGGATTGAACGTCTGCTGAACATTGCGCCGGAAAACCCCATTGACCGCGAAGCCGGTGCATTCGTAATCAAGTTGAGAGCCCGCTGGGCACTGCTGAAGTCGGCAATCGCAGGTGTGGCATCGAAGCGCGGTATAAAAGTCGACATGCGCTTGCCGGATGACCAACGCTGCATCTCGCCGTCGGATTTTGGCTTTCATAATGCGCTGCGCAGGCCTTCCGGCGACATCTGTTTTCTCGATTTCGAGTATGCAGGCTGGGACGATCCCGCTAAAATGGCTGGCGACTTCTTCAGTCATCCGGCCATCTCAGTCGATCATCGATTCCGCGATCATTTTCTTGCCGACGCCATGAGCTTTTACGCGAGGCCGCAGACGTTGATTGCGCGAGCCGAGCTGCTGTTTCCGGTATTCCAGTTTAAATGGTGCTGCATCATCCTGAATGATTTTCTGACCGATTCCGCGCGGCGCCGGAGATTTGCAGATCCGGCATTCGATGAACTTGAGCGCAAGCGCATCCAGCTTGAAAAGGCAACGGCGCTTTTCGAGTCCATCCATATCGAGTGATATACCGGACGTTCGCAGCTTCACCTTCGACAGGCTAAAAAAGAGCACACATGGCATATATCGATTTCATGTCGGTCGTCCACAAAAGCACGACGCGCGACTATCTCGCGCGCGTCAACGACCCCAATTTTCCGAAAGCCAAAGCTGCGGAGCGCGCCAAAAAGTGGGATTTCGACTATTGGGATGGGGATCGCCGCATTAATTACGGCGGCTATCGCTACATGGAAGGCCGGTGGGAAAAGGTCGCCAAAGCGATGGTCGACCATTACGGCATCAAAGCCGGCGACAAAATCCTCGATGTCGGGTGCGGCAAAGGTTTCTTGCTATACGACTTCACCAAGGTCGTGCCGGGCGTCGAGCTGTATGGAATCGATATATCCACGTACGCAATCGCCAATGCCAAGGAAGAAATCAAGGACCGCCTCCAGGTCGGCAACGCCAATGTTTTGCCCTTTCCCGACCACCATTTCGATCTCGTGTATTCCCTCAACACCCTGCACAACCTCCATAGCTACGATCTCGACCCGGCGTTGCGCGAAATCGAGCGGGTCGGAAAAAAGAACAAGTATATTTGCGTCGAGTCGTACCGCAATGAAGTCGAGAAGGCGAATCTTCTATATTGGCAAGTAACGTGCGAAGCCTTCAACACACCCGAAGAGTGGGCCTGGTGGTTTAAGCAAACCGGGTATACCGGCGACTACTCGTTTATCTACTTTGAGTGAAATGCAGATTATGACGATGCCGACGACCATGAAAGCTGCAGTTCTAGTCGGACAACGCGAGCCGTTGGTCATCGCTGACGTGGCCCTCCCCTCCGCGCTGCTTCCCGGTCAGGTGCTGGTCAAAGTACATTGCAGCGGAATCTGCGGTTCCCAATTGGGGGAAATCGACGGCGCAAAAGGCGCAGACAAATTCTTGCCGCATTTGCTGGGCCATGAGGGATCGGGGACAGTGGTCGAGATAGGTCCGGCGGTGAGGCACGTCAAGACCGGCGACAAGGTGGTGCTGCATTGGCGCAAAGGACTTGGCATCGAAGCATCTCCACCGCAATACCAATGGAACGGCAAAGTCGTCAACGCGGGATGGATCACCACATTCAATGAATATGCGATCGTCGCCGAGAATCGGGTGACGCCCATCCCTGCGGATAGCGACATGGATGTGGCGGCATTATTCGGTTGCGCCGTGACCACCGGGTTCGGAGTTGTAGTGAACAACGCCAAGGTAAAGATCGGCGAGTCGGTGGTCGTTTACGGCGCCGGAGGCGTTGGCTTGAACATCGTGCAGGCTGCTGCTCTCGCCGGTGCCCATCCGGTCATCGCAGTCGATCTGCATGACAATAAGCTGAAGCTCGCAAAGTCTATGGGGGCGACACACTTGATTAACGCGGCGAAAACCGACGCACAGCAGGCCGTACTCGAGATTGCCGGTCCGGCAGGTGTAGACGTGTTTGTCGACAACACCGGCGTGCCCGCCGTCATCGAATTAGGCTACCAGATCACCAAGCCCCAAGGTCGCGTCACGTTGGTGGGCGTTCCCAGAAAAGATCAGAATATTTCGATACATTCATTGCCTTTGCACTTTGGCAAAGAGATCAAAGGCTCCCACGGCGGTGAGGCAATACCCCACGAAGACATTCCGCGCTACCACTCGATGTACCGTAGCGGCCGCATCAAGTTGAAAGAACTGGTTACGGACAGTTTCCCGCTCGACGAGATCAATACCGCGATCCGAAAGATGCGCGACGGCACGCTCGCGGGAAGATGCCTCATTCGCATGGCTGGAGATTAGGGGTCGATGGCATCCCATCGATGTTTAAGCTGCGGCGAGCACGCGGTCGAAATGCTCGTCGATTTTGGACCCCAACCACCGAGCAACCGGTTCGAGCGTCCAGACCTGCCGCGTGCCGAGACTCATCCGCTCGTGGTCGGCCAGTGCACAGCGTGCGGTCTGGTTCAATTGATCAGCCCTATGCAGCCAACGATGGCAAAGTCGCAATTCGATTGGTTGACCTATAACGAGCCTGAGGGGCACCTCGATGATTTGGTCGCCCGTCTGCGTCAGTTGCCGGGTATAACTACCAGCTCGCGCATCGCCGGCCTCACTTACAAAGATGACTCGACTCTCGCACGTCTGGCCAAGCTCGGCTATGCGAACACGTATCGAATCGACGCCCGCGCCGATCTTGGTTTGCAGGACCCCTGCGCGGGACTTGAATCGATTCAGGCAGCGTTGGACGATGCGACGGCGTCCCGGCTTGTGACAAAACACGGTCAGGCGGACCTGTTGTTAGTGCGGCATGTGTTGGAGCATGCTCACAATCCCTTGGCATTCCTGAGAACGGTGAGCTCGCTGGTCAAACCCGATGGGTATCTGTTGTTCGAAATGCCGGACAGCGTTAAATTTATCAGAGCCTGCGACTACAGCTTCATCTGGGAAGAACACATCACGTATTTTTGCGCGCAAACGCTCGAAGCGCTCATCTCAAACGCCGGCTTGGGCATGCGGGAAGTCATCGTCTACCCTTATCCGCTGGAAGATTCCCTGATCGGCGTCGTCAAAAACGAACGGTCATCCGCCACTAGCGGCCGTATTAGCGAAACGCTCGATGCATTGCGCGCGGACGGACAGGCGTTCGCCCGCCGATATCCCGAGCTGCGCGCGCAACTGAAATCGCTATTTGGCGCGTGGAAGCAGGCGGGGAAACGCGTCGCCGTTTTCGGCGCCGGTCATCTCGCCGCAAAATTCGTCAACCTGTTCGGGCTTGAAAAGCTGGTCGAGTGCGTCATCGACGACAATCCGCATAAACAGAATCTGCTCATGCCGGGTTCGCGTCTGGCCATCCAGGGTTCCGCGGCACTGGCGACCATCGACTTGTGCCTGCTGTCTTTGAACCCCGAAAGTGAGCAGAGGGTGCTTGCAAAAAATCAGGATTTTATCCAGCGCGGCGGCAAATTCCTGTCCATTTTTGCGTTGAGTTCGAAAACGGTCTACGAAGCGGCCCGCACATGAATCTGCGCAAAGTTAACGAGGAAATCTTCATCGCGGCATCGGCGAACTGCCATGGCCCCACTGTGTTTCGAATAGCGGGACCTCGAGCCCCAGATGGCGCGACCAGACGAGGCGGCCCGCCATGTCGAGTGCGATGACCTGCCCGTTGCCGAACCACGCAAACACGTGCTCGCCGTCAGTGACGGGAGTGGGCGTCGCCAGGTTGTGTTTTTCGTGAACCTCGGGCAGCGTACCGGTTGCTTTGACCCGGACCTCCCAGAGTCGTTCGCCGGTCGTCCGCCGGAACGCTTCGACGACAAGCCAGATGTCGCCACCGCGTTTACCCGACGCGATGCGCCGCCCGCCGATTGGGTTCTCCTGCCCGGCCAGTGCTCCGTCGTCGCGCGCGAGTTGCGGATGCGCGCCGAACCCGCCGGCCAGCGCGAGGTCGCCGACCTGGGACGTGACGATAACGTGATCGCCCCAGACAATCGGCGAGGAATGCCGGGCCGGCCAGCGGCGTCCGCCACACGAGGTTGCGCGTCGGCGCTCCACGTTGTCGGGAGGCTCGGTTCTGCGGAAACGCCGTAACTCGAGGGTCCACGCCACTGCGGCCAGTTCTGCGCGGTGAGGGTGGCAACGGCCAGCGTGCACGTCACAAGCGCCGTGAACACCGGCATCATCCAGGCGGAGACGGAGGCCGACGCTCCTCTTCCGCGGTCTCGCACGCGCATACACCTCCTCACGGTCACCGCCCGGTCACAGTCAAATCCAGCGGAATCTCCACCGTTTGATCGTCGTGGATGATGCGCAGCACTGCCCGGCGGGCGCTGGTCGGGACATAGAAGCGGTAGTCGACCTCGAGGGCATGGGCCAGCGACTCCGCCTGCTCGCGGTTGTCACGCGCGTAACTGAGAACGACATCTGCCATCGTTGGCGGGCCATGGTACGTCGATCTCCGAAGCGCCACAACCCCGTCCTGCCTCTCGGCTTTTATCGTCGGTGGCACTGCGGCGATCGCGGTGAACTGATCGAACCGGTGTTCACGGTGCGGCGGACGGCCGGGTTCATGCCGGTGACCTTTGTCGCGGCGTTTGCCATTCTGATTGTGGCAGCTACGTCCCGACTCTCTCGTTGACCTTGGGCGCCGGGCGGCGAGAATCGGTCGAGAACGTCTTGTCGCGGCATCGTCCTCCTGTCCCGTGCGTCAGAACAGCCTGCGACCGGGGTTCGATTGGACGTGCGAGAAGTGCGGGATGGTGCGAGCCTGACAGTGGACCCGGTTGGCCGTCATTGGGCATTCGGGCCCCAACCCCGAATCCCGAATCCCGAACCCGAACTCAAGCACTGTAGGCACTGTCCTTGCTGAGCAGAATCTCGTAGAGAGGGCGGTGCCCATGAACACGAGGAAACGGCTCACATTCGCCGGGAGAGTGCTCGCTTCGACGGCGGCTCTCGGGCTGGTGCTGCAACTGAGCGCCGCCTCGGCCTCGGCTCATGACAGCGTCAGCAAGTTCCAGCGGAAATTCGTCGAAGTGGTGGCTGGAAAAATCTATCGCGGGATCCAACCTGGCGATGAGGAGGATTTCCAGTACCTCAAGAGCCAGGGCATCAGGACCACGCTCAACCTGCGCAAGTATCTAAAGTGGCAGGAGAAGGGTCAGCACAAGAAGGCAGACGCACAGGGATTCCTCTACCGCCATGCCGGCATGCCGACGCTTTGGATGGAACCCAAGGATCCGGAGGTCGATCAGGCGCTCCACGACATGAACGATCCGTCTTTGCAGCCCATCTATGTCCACTGTCGTCTCGGCAAGGACAGAACAGGGCTGATTATCGCGCTGTATCGGGTTCTCGATCAGCACTGGACGGCGTGCGCGGCGTGGAAGGAGTGGAAGAGCTTCGGCTACTTACCCTGGAACGACGGGTTGAAGGACTACTTCGAGAAGAGGCTGCATGAGGACGTCGGCACCTGCCGTTGACCGCTAATCGGTCCAGCCGTCGTCCATGCCGAGGAAGACCGGTCGCGTGATCGTTTCGATGTGCTCGATGCGTCCGTCTCGTATTTTCAACAGCGTCGTCTGGAAGTACGTGTTGGGCGTACGAAACGCCTCGGGCACGGCGACCATGCGGCCGCCATTCGGCATCATCATCGCGACGTCGCCGTGGTGATCGATGACGTTGGACATCAGCACCAGACCCTGCACGTCGTCGGCGGCAAGGATTCGGCTCTTTCGGAGCGTGCCGACCTTCGCATAGAAGCCGCCGTCGATGCTCTGCGCGCAACTGCCTTGAAACGGATGGAATGGCGGCTGCGAGCCGGTAAGCGGCTTGACCGTCTTGTTGTTGGCAGACGGGACGCCGTTCTCGCGGGCCGAGCACATGTCGGAAAAGCCGGGTGCCGGCGACCCGGAATACATGGCTTTGGCGTACGACGCGGCAAGATCGCGCAGCTGGCTGACAGACGTTCGCCCGGCACCTGCGACCGGCGTGCGCAGCGCCGGCACCGGCGACCTGAACCGCGTCGAGTCGAAGTCGGCCAGCTGCGGCGGCGCGAACAGCGTGCCGGTGCCAATGAGCTTGCCGAGCATGGCAATCTCCTGACGGACGACCAGCGCCTCGATCTCGGTGATGCGTCCATCCTGCTGACGCAGTCGCAGGCTCAGCTGCCCGGGAATGTCGGTCTCGACGATGCTGCCGAAGAACGCCGGGTCGGCATCCGCCGCCGCGGCGAGATAGATGTTGTACGAGCCGCGCGCGGTCAGTGTCTTCCACAGACCCTCGCCGATCGGCCAGCGGTTGACCGTTTTCCGTGTAGCGCACGCCGGAGGCCAGGGGCGCCTTCGACGGATCGCGCGCGATCATCGCGGCGAGCAGCGCGGTCGACGAGCGAACGCGCGCACGCCTGGTCGCAGGCCTGCGTCGGCGCCACGCGAGCCGGCGCCGGCGGCGGATGTGTCGAGCACCGACTTCATGCCGTACGGCGACTCGGTGAGCGCCGCCTCGATGAGGCGCAGCTTCCTGTCGGCCACCTTGAACCCTTCGGCAATGCTCAACGTGCGCGGCGATCGAGAAGTAGGGCGGGACCTTGAACGTCTGACCGGTGGAGAGCGGAATCGAGCGGATGCTGCCGTCGTGATCGAAGAAGGCGAAGGCGAGCACCGCCTGCCGCTCCTCGTCGATCACCGGCATACCGGCGATTGCGGATGCCGGTGACGAAACCGAGAAAGCCGGTCTGGAACTGCGCTTCGCACCCCATGGTCACGAAGTTCGGGAATGTCGGAGTGCCCGTAGTTCGACGGCGGCATGTTGGTGGTCTGACGACCGTGCTCGACGCGGTTGCACCCCTTGTGGAAGAACGAGTAATCGCCCTTCGGATCGTTCCGCTGCATGCCGGTGTAGTAGCGATCGGCCAGCGCCATCAGTTCCGCGCGTGAGCTGCGTGCCGCCTCGGGGACGGCGCTGGTCCACAGCGGATCCGGCGTGAGCTTTTCGTATTCGTCCACCTGGCCGGTGCGGATGGCCAGCTGTTCGATCTCCGCGATCCGTCTGCTCGTCGACGGCGAGACGCAGCACGAGAATCAGTCCCTTGCCGTGCTCGCGCATGGTGCCGATGAAGCCGGCCTGTCCGGCGGCGACGTCGGCGAAGTAGTGCCTGTAGGTGCCGCGTCCGCTGGCGGTCTTCCACAGCGCCGAGCCGAGCGGCAGCGCCACGCCGTTCTCGACGAAACGGACGTTCGGGGTGGTCGGAATCTTCGCCGGGTCGTGCGCGACCAGCGCGTCGAGATACCGGTTCACCATACCGTCGAGACAGGCCCGATCGCAGCTGTTGGTGATGGCGCCGGCCGCAGATTCGTTCGATCTCACCTGACCGCATGCCGCCAGCAGCACGGCGGCCAAATAGACCGCCGACAGGTGTCGCCATCTGCGATTTGTCGGGGCCCCGAGGGTGTTGAAAGACATCGGCGGATTATAGGGTCGGCACGCCGTTTGATAGTGCTCAGGTGATGCGACGCGCTGCCATTGTCGTGGTGGTGTCTGGCATGCTGGGGATGTTGATCGGGCTTCCCGGCGCAACGTACGGCTACTCCGTGCTTGCGCACGAAGCAATGGTCGATGTCGCCTGGGACGCTCAGATTGTGCCGACACTGAAGCGGCGGTTCCCCGGTGCCACACCGGCCCAGATCCGCGCCGCCCGTGCCTACGCCTATGGCGGGTCGCTCATCCAGGATCTTGGCTACTACCCGTTCGGAAGCCACTTCTTCTCAAACCTGGTGCACTACGTCCGCGCCGGCGCTTTCGTCGAGACGCTCGCGACCGATGCTCGCGACGTCGATGAGTACGCCTTTGCACTGGGAGCCCTCGCGCACTATTCCAGCGACAATGCCGGTCATCCGGTCGCCGTCAACCGCGTCGTCCCGTTGATGTATCCGAAGCTCGCCGCGAAGTACGGTCCCGCCGTACTGTATGCAGAGTCTCCGGCACGTCACGTGATGGTCGAGTTCGCGTTCGACGTCACCGAAGTCGGGCGCGGCACCTTCGCGTCCGACGCGTATCAGGAGTTGATTGGATTTCAGGTAGCCACGCCGCTCCTGGAGCGGGCGTTCCGGTCGGTGTACGGCCTCGAGCTCCAGCAGGTGTTCGGTGATGCGGACCTCGCCATCGGCACGTTCCGCCATGCGGCCAGTGAGACCATTCCGCAGATCACGCGTGAAGCATGGACGTCGAAACAGAAAGAGATTCTCGCGGCCAACCCGACGGCCTCCCAAGGTGACGTGGTCTTCTCGATGACTGCAGCGCAGTATCGCGAGCACTTCGGGACGACCTACCGCAAGCCGGGTGTGCTTGCGCGCATCGATCGTGGCAATCTTCAAGTTCGTGCCGAAGTTCGGTCCGTTCAAGCCGCTGGCGTTCCAGCCGCTGACGCCGGAGACGGAGCAGATGTTCGTGGACAGCTTTCGTCGCGCGCACGCGCAGTACGCCGGCTGGCTCTCGGATACGAGGAACGGGCGGTTGAGTCTGCGGGATACGGACCTCGATACCGGCGCCTTGCCGCGGACCGGTGTGAATCCGCTGGCGGACGAAACCTTCGATCAGCTGCTGTCACGACTGGCCGACAACGAGACGCTGCTCGTACCGCCTCCGCTGCGCGCCGCCATCCAGACGCACTACGCCTCTCCTCCGGCGACCTCCCCTGGCGCGCGGGTGTCGCCTCGCCACGCACGCAAGATTCGCAGCCAGCTCGCAGCGATCGGGGTACGTTGAGCGCACGCTGCCGGTGGTCATCGGGACATGATGCGGTCATCGACGAGTGGAATGTTCTCGACAACGCCAGGATCGATTTGGACCCGGCGAGCTTCAACTGATTGACGTTCCGCCGGTGATCCGCATCAGACGCGCTGCGCGGACCATGAACTCTCCTGTCAACCAGTTGAAATCGCAGTATATTCGCTTCGCTCGCGGGTCACCCGCGCCTGCACGCTCGTGGCCTATCGCGTGAAGCGTGGCTTCATGGATCGGCCGAGAATATCGCGAGACGGAGGGTGCCCATCGGGTCGGCGCCCGTGTCCATAGACGGTAAGATGGCACCGCGTTTATCACGAAGCCAGTGACGACAGATCAGCCCAAGGTGCTCATCGTCGACGACCACGCGCGCAACCTGAATGCGCTCGAGGTGATGCTGAAGCCGCTCGGGTGCGAGACCGTACGCGCAGAGTCGGCCGACCAGGCGCTCCTGTGCCTGCTCAAGCACGACTTCGCCGCCATCGTCCTCGACATCCGAATGCCCGGAATGAACGGCATTGATCTGGCGAAGCCGATCAAGCAGCGCAAGCGATCGCAAGACGTCCCGCTGCTGTTCCTGACGGCGCACATGGTTGACGAAAGCGATGCGCTTCAGGGGTACGGTGTCGGCGCCGTCGACTACCTGAGCACGCCGGTGAATGCCGACGTCCTCCGTTCGAAGGTCGCTGTCTTCCTCGACTTGTTCCGACACTCCCGGGCGCTCGCCGAATTGAACCGCACGCTGGAGCGTGAGGTCGTCGAGCGTGTACGAGCGGAGGCGGCGCTTCGCGAGCAGGAACAGCGGCTCCGCATCGCCCTCGAAGCATCGGCCGGCGGCTCATGGACGTGGGTCGCAGGGAGCAATCAGGTCGACTGGGACCAGCGGTTCCGCGCCCTGTACGGGTTTGGGCCCGACGAACCGGCGACGCCAGACGCGTGGGTGACGCGCGTGCACGAAGAAGATCGCCCGAGGTTGCTCGCACTTCGCGAGGAGATGTGGACGTCGGGCACCAACGATTCGTGGGAGATTACCTATCGGATCGTGCGTCGCGATGGGACGGTGGCGTGGATCCAGAGCCGGGGACGCGTCGATCGTGATGCCGACGGCAACGTCACGCGGCTCACGGGTCTCGATCTCGATTTCACCCGGCACTACGAGACGGAGGTGGCGCTGCGGGCGCTCCGCGACGAGGAACACGATCGGGCGCTGCGCACGCTGCTCGAAACCGCCACGCAGGGCATCGTGTCGGTGGATGCGGACGGTGTGATCGTCACAGCCAATCGTGCCCTCGAGGCGATGTTTGGCTGGGCGGTGGGTGAGTTGATCGGCCAGCCCATCGAGCAGCTGCTGCCGCCATCGTTCCGTGACGCCCACGTGCGGCATCGGACCGGATACCTGGCCGCGCCGCGTGCTCGCCTGATGGGAGGTGGGCTCAATCTCGTCGGCATGCGGAAGGACGGATCTTCATTTCCCATCGAAGTCAGCCTGAATCACGTCCGGACACCAGGCGGCGGGCGCGCCTTCGCGTTCGTCACCGACATCACCGATCGCCAGCGCGCCGCGTCGGCACTTGAGCGACTCGACACCACGCAACTGAGCCGCATGGCCTCGGATCTCACTCTGGCCGAGCAGCACGCGCGCGAGCAGATTGCCAAAACGCTGCACGACGGCCTTCAACAGCTGCTGGTCATCGCCGTCCTCAATCTCGAGGAGCAGCTGCGGCATGACAGCAAGGGCGGCGCCGCGCCGAGCGAACGGCTGTCGGAGGCCAAGCATCATCTCGACGAAGCCATCGCAGCCGCGCGGTCCCTGAGCTTCGAGCTCTTTCCTCCCGTGCTGCAGCGGTCAGGCCTGCCCTCGGCGCTGTCGTGGCTGGCGGACTGGACCCGCGACAAGTACAAGATTGACGTGCGATTCATCGCCGACCCGCGGGGCGATTCCGTCGCGGCGAGACGTCCGCACGCTGCTGTTCGAGTCGGTCCGGGAGCTTCTGTTCAATGCGGTCAAACATGCGCGGGCGGACCGCATCACGCTGGAGCTGACGCTCGACCCCGACGACCAGCTGTGCATCGTGGTGTCAGATGAAGGCGATCGGGTTCGATCCAGCCGGACTTGACTACCGCTCGAGTGCTGGCCAGATCGGCTGGGGGCTGTTCAGCATTCGCGAGCGGCTCACGTTGCTCGGTGGCAGTTTCGACATCGACAGCGCCCCAGGCAAGGGCACACGCGTCCGGCTCATCGCGCCGCGCGGCGACGCGCCCAGCAGCGCCTTCGGCGAGCCGGCCGTCCCGCCGCCAGCAGCGTTCGCCGTCGCCGAGTCAGGGGAGCACGGTGGCATGTCGGCGGACGCCCTCAGGATTCTTATCGTCGACGATCACGCGGCGGTGCGCGGCACGCTGCGGAATATCCTCAACCAGCGGCCGCAGTTCCTGGTCGTCGGCGACGCCTCGAACGGCTTTGAGGCGATCGCTCACGCGCACACGCTGCGTCCTGACGTGATTCTCATGGACATCTCGATGCCGCACATGGACGGCATCGAAGCGACGCGGCGCATCCGCGCAGAACTCCCCGACATCCGGATTCTGGGTGTGTCGATGCAGCCGCGCAGCCCGGCTGCGGATGCCATCGAGCATGCCGGGGCAGCGGGTTTCTTCGTCAAGGGCGTCGACACGCAGCGGCTGATCGAGCACCTGCTGGCCGTCCACGCCTCCGGCCGCGCGGGCGCTGCCGCTACCAGTGAGGTTGACTCGTCGCTCCGGCCCGCTCGCCGATGATCTGACGCGCCTCGCCACGCCGCGCCGATCCATTGCGCGTACAATCCGCTTCCGCCTTCGCCGGGCTACGGCGGACAAGCGCAGGCTGAGGAGAGGATGTCGTGAGATTCAGGATTGCAATCGTGCTCATCGCACTGCTCGGGACGTCAGCCGCGGTCGTTACACAGCAGACGATCCGTCCCTACCTGTGGCAGGCCGGCATGGCTCGCTCTGAGGTCGGCGAGATTAATGTGTTCCGCAGGTTTCCTGCCGATCGCCGAACGAAGGTCGAGGAGTTCTACGCGACGGTGCTCGCGCTTCCCGTTCTGCCTGCCACCGCGCCAGGCGGAGGGCAGATGATCCGATACCCGGTCGGTGCGTCCGAAGTGAAGCTGTTCCCGACCGAGATGGGGCCATCGAACGCCGCCGCGGCCGGCGATGTCGTCGGCATGCGGCTCCTGACGTTCTTCTATGCCGACGAAGCGGCTCTCACGAAACGGTTCGTCGATCGCGGATATCAGGCGCCCCGCTTCCAGCAGGCGACGGGACGCCCCGGCGCGACACGCGCCGCGTTGCTACAGGATCCAGCCGGACATTGGGTCGAGCTCGTGATCGTCCCCGGGGCGTCCCCGGATGCACTTGCTCGTTTCGAGATCGGTCTGGCCGTGGCAGATCTCGCTCGCAGCCGTGCGTTCTATCGCGACGTGATGGGGCTCGAGGCTCTTGAGCCGATGCAGAATCCGTTGCTGGGGACGACGATGCACGGGTTCCGACATGGATCGGTGACGTTCCGCCTCTGGCAGGCGAAGGCGGGCGCGGCTACCGATTCTCAGACGGGCGGCATGCAGTACATCGTCTGGAATGTGTCGGGCGTCAACGACGTGGCCGTGGCGAGGAGCGCCAGCATCGACCGTCCGCTGTCTGCACCGGGACAGATGCGCACGGTGTGGCTGTTCGATCCCGACAAGATCAGCAACTACTTCGCGCAGTACCGGCGGCAACGACAATTCACCACCGCGCGCGCGCTGAAACAACGCGAGCCAGCTTCAGGGGCAGCGGCGGGCAGGCGCGTGAAGAAGAGCTCCGGCAGCCGCTGGGGACGGCCGTTTATACTTCCTGGAGCGGACTCGATGTCCGGGAAGCGGTAACGGAAGGGACCTGTCGATGGTCGTGTCGGAAGAGGGACGGCAGTGAACGAGTCGCGCGTGGGCCTTGCCATGAGCCCGGCGAAGGCGCCGTCCTACTCGGATCACGAGCAGCTTCGCCGGCTGGTGCGTTCGGCGATGTGCGAATTCGGGCTCGGTGCGAACGATCCGAATGCACCGCTCAAAGACATTGTCGAGCCGGGCGCGTCCGTGCTCCTGAAGCCCAACTGGGTGCTTCACTACAACATGAGCGGCGCGACCATGGACTGCATGGTCACGCACCCGGAGTTCATCCTCGCGGTCGTCGCTGAGGTGGCGGCAGCGAATGCGGGACGGATTCTCATTGCCGATGCGCCGATTCAGAGCGCCGATTTCGGGCGACTGGTTCCTGCGGCGTGGCGGGCCAGGGCGGTTGCGGCAGCTGGCCGTTCGCACCTGGACGTGCTCGATTTCAGGAACACGGTTTCCACCTACCAGGGATCGAAGCTCGTCGCCCGGGATGGCCTCCGCGACCGCGAGCGCTTCGTCGAGTTCGACCTCGGTTCGGCGAGTGTGCTCGAGCCGATCACCGAACGTTCCGGCCAGTTTCGCAACACCAGCTACAACCCCGATGACATGGCGCCCATTCAGGCGCCCGGCGTCCACCGGTATCTGCTCTGTAAAGAACCGTTCGAGGTGGACGTGATCCTCAACCTGCCCAAGCTGAAGGCGCATGCCAAGGGTGGGATTACAGCGGCACTCAAGAATCTGGTCGGCATGAACGGCGACAAGAACTACCTGCCGCATCACCGGGTAGGGGGGTCAGGGCTGGGCGGCGACTGTTATGAAGGAGTCAAACCGTTCAAGCGGCTGAGCGAGCGGTTCCTCGATGCCGCGAACCGGCGCATCAACAAGCCGGGTTACGTGATGGCCTTGAAGGCAGCGGGGCTGTTCAACCACATTCACGGTGGCGACCTCGAAGGAAAGTGGTGGGGGAACGACACCACCTGGCGCATGGTGCTCGACCTCAATCGCATCCTGCTGTACGGCGATGTGTCAGGGCGGATGCACGAGACGCAGCAGCGCAGGATCTTCAGTGTGACCGATGGCATCGTGGCGGGGGAGCGAAATCGGCCGCTCGCCCCTGAGCCGAGGAGCCTTGGTGCGGTGACCTTTGCCGCCAACTCCGCGCACGCCGACGCGGCGCATCTCGCGTTGATGCACTTCGACCTCACTCGCGTACCGCTGGTCCGGGGAAGCGTTCAGCCAGGTCACGTATCCGCTCGCGGCCGACCCGTTGGGGTCGACCCGGGTGCAGAGCGAAGGGACGTCCTATTCGCTCGAAGACGTTGCGGCGCACTTCGGCCGCTATTTCAGGCCGCCCGACAAGTGGGTCGGACATGTGGAGCTCGACGTCATGCCGCGCGCGTCGGGCGCCTAGCTGCTACTTGCCTTCCTCGACCTTCAGATTCAGCAGCACGCCCGCCGCCAGCAGTGAGCCGAGGCCCATGAGCAACGAGACAGTCGGCAGGCTGTAGCCGGCCGTGAACAGGAAGCCGGCGATGATCGGCGCGAGCACCGAGCCGCCGCGTCCGACGCCGACGGCGAAGCCGGTGCCGGACGCGCGCACGTGCGTCGGGAACGCCTTCGCGAAGATGGCGTACATCCCGGTGATGGACGCGTTCGTGCAGAAGCCGGCCACCATGCAGATCAGCGTCAGCTGCATGAGATCCGCCGGCGCACGGCCGAACAAGGTCACCGCGATCGTCGACAGCAACATCACGCCGATCGTGAGCCCCTTGACGCTGTAGCGCATCGACAGCAGGCCGAGGACCGTGCCGCCGGTCGCGCCGCCGACGTTCAGCCAGCTCAAGACGTAACCGGCAGACGAGGGCGCGAAGCCCATGTCGACGACGATCTTCGGCACCCACTTGACGATGTAATAGAACGTCGTGATGTGGAAGAAGTACGCCGCCGTCACGATCACGGTCGTGGCCAGCAGCCCGGGCTTGAAGATGTCCTCGGTCGATCGCTTGCGCGTGTCCGCCGACACCGTCGGCAACGCCGCGATCGTCTGATGACCGAGCCGCCTGAGCGTCTGATTGATCCTGTCGAGCGCGCCCGGCCGGCTGCTTGCGCGCGAGCCAGTGCACCGACTCGGGCATCAGGAAGAACACGATCGGGATCATGGTCACCGTCACGGCCGCGCCGAAGTAGAACACCGAGCGCCACTCGCGCGAGCTCAGCCCCGTCGACGTGATGAAGCCGCCGAGCGCGGCGCCGACCGGATAGCCGATCGACATGATCGCGACGTTCAGGTCCCGGCGGCGCGTGTTCGAGAACTCCGCCACGACGGCGTTGATCGCGGCGAGCATGCCGCCGATGCCCAGGCCGGTGACGATCCGCCACACCGACAGGTCGGCCAGGCGCGCGTCGACGTGCACGCCGAACAGCGCAAACAGCGGCGTCACCAGGCCGCCGAGATATCCGGTCGACGTCGTGACCATGACCATGCCGGTCGCCATCACGACGAGACAGCCGAGCACCGTCGGCCGGCGGCCGATCTTGTCGGCGAGGCTGCCGAGGAAGATCGAGCCGAGCGCCATGCCGATCAGTTCCATCGACAGCACGAAGCCGAGCGCGGCGCGATTGATCTTCCACTCCGCGGCGATGCCGGGAGACGCGAAGCTGATCGACAGCACGTCGAAGCCGTCGAGCGCGTTGAGGGCGATGGTGATTCCGACGATGAGCACCTGCATGGTGCTCATCGGAGACTTGGCGATGATGTCGCGCGGGTCGGTCATGTTGGCTGAGATTCTATAGCCGAACTGGCTGGCAGCGCGGGGAGTTGCACCCGGGCTGCTACAGTCCGTCGGCGTCAGCCGGTCGGCGTCAGCGCTCTCGCGATTGCCGCGGCGAGGTTGTCGGGATCGAACGGCTTCAACAGGATGTCGCTGATGCCGGGCGGCGGCGTCACCGACTGCCTCGCGGTCATGACGATCACAGGAATACTCGCCAGTGCAGGCGACGTCGCACGCCGCTCGCAGAACTCCCAGCCGTTCATGATCGGCATCATCAAATCGAGCAGGATGACGTCCACCGGAAGTCCGTTCTCGATGCGGAGGATCGGCGTCCCTGGCGTTGCCGATGTCGTAGACCTCGTATCCTTCGTAGTCGAGCATCAGGCAGATGGCAGTCCGCAGATCGACGTCGTCTTCGATGACGGCGATCCGCGCTTTCATGCCGCAGGTCCGTGCGGAGCTGCCGGCCGTGAGCGGCAGGGTCACCGTGAACGTCGCTCCCTCGCCGAGCTCGCTCTCGACGGCGATGGCCCCCCCGTGCGCGTCGACGACGCGCTTCGCAATCCAGAGTCCCAGTCCGAGGCCGCTGTAATTCGCTGAGGAGACAGCCCTTTCGAACCGCTCGAAGATCCGGGCCTTCTGGTCGGCCGCAATGCCGATGCCTCCGTCCCGGACGACCAGATGGGCGGTGCCGTCGGCGGCGCGAACCGAGACACGGACCGGTGTCCCTTTGCCGTAACGGATGGCGTTTGTCACGAGATTCGACGCGACTTGATCCACACGGGAGGGGTCCCACTCGCCGACGACCACCGGGTCGCTTTCAAACGGATCGCCGCGGCCGCTCCCGCTGGATCGGGGTGGAACCGGTTCACGATCTCGCGAACGAGGGCCACCAGATCGACCGGCTCGCGACGGAGCTCGAGGTGTCCGGAGGTGATGCGGCTCACGTCGAGGAGATCCGCCGTAAGCTTCTCGAGCCTGGCGACCTGTCGTTCGATGACCGTGACGTATCGCCGGAGATCGCTGCCCTCCCGCTGGCCACCGACTGCGCGAGCTGTCGCGCCAGGGTGGTCGTCTGCAGCTTGAGCGTGCTGAGCGGTGTCCGCAACTCGTGCGAGGCGACCGAGAGGAACTCGTCGCGCGCGGCCACCGCTGCACGGAGGTCGGCGACGAGCCGGTCCGACTGCTGCTCGGCGACCGCCCGCAACCCGCGCTCGTGCTGCAGATCCTCGTGCAGCGTCAGCAGTCCCACCAGCACTTCCCGCATGAGGTCGGACGGGGCCTCGACCAGATCCGTGTCGGTGATGCTGATGCGCCCGGCGCCGATATCGGCGAGGTGTCGCAGGATATCGCCAACGATGCCGGTCTTCGGATCAGTGGGGTAGCCGCCTGGCGGCATCAAGTGCCTCTGCCTCCGTTTCGTGGAAGGAGAGCGCGGTGATGTTCATCGAATACGCCACGAATCGGGCCACCGCACGCATGACGAAATTCTTCTCGATGATGATGCACATATGCGCCAGGTTCGGCGCCAGCCGCAGCATCCACCGGCGGAGGCGGGCGCGCACCGCGGGCGAAGGCCGCTCGACCTTCGACAGGTCAAGGACTTCGATGAACGTCGGCCACTGAGATCCGAGCTCGTAGAGGCGGCCGAGCATGAGGTCGATGCTTTCCACCGACTGCAGTGGAATTTCCCGGTAGAAGACAATCCCGGGCTCAACGACAAAGACCCGCGAGAGGAGGCTGTCACGCTCATCCGCGGTCATGTCCGCGCTATACGGGCGGGCTTCGATCGTCACCATAGCAACACCACAAACAGGTGAAGAGGCCTCGCCTTTACCTGCACGCCGGCGGCAGAAATGTTCAGTGAGAACCCGGCCCGAAGTCTCTCACAGTTGGGTGAGTCGTCCAAGTTCGCGGGTTGGAGAGTAAGATTGCCACGGGTTCCAAGAACGAAAGGTGGAGCGATGCGGATGAATCGCCGCGACTTTCTTGCTGCGTCGGCCCTGGGTGTCGCAGCGGCCCGGTGTGGCACGCCGCCAGCCAGAGCCGCTGAGAAAGTGCCCGTGCTCGGTCTGATCTTCCCGCCCGCCGACCGCGGCGTCCCGGAAGAAGGCGTGGCGATGTACGGCAACCGCCTGAAGTTCGTCGTCACCGGTCTCGGCGTCGAGAAGATGACGCCTGAGGGATTCGACGCGGTGATGGAGCGCATCCCTGCCGCGGCGAAGAAACTGGCCGCAGCAGGTGCCGAGGCGATTGAGCTCACCGGGACGTCGCTGACGTTTTACAAGGGCGAGGCCTACAACCAGCGCCTTCGTACGATCGTCACCGAGGCATCTGGCCTGCGCGCGACGACGATGAGCAACGGAGTCATCGAGGGGTTGAAAGCTGTCGGCGCCAAGAAGGTGGCCGTGGCCACGGCCTACAACGACGAAGTCAACGAGCGGCTGCGGGTATTCCTCAAGGAGCACGGGCTCACCGCCGCAGTCGTCACCGGCATGGGCATCGAGGCGATAGCCGACGTCGATCGCGTGACGCAGCAGGATCTGATCGACTTCGGCGAACGGGTGCGCAGGTCAGCGCCGGATGCCGACTCTCTCCTCGTCTCGTGCGGTGGTTTCAGGACGCTGGAGATCATTGCTCCGCTCGAAGCGCGGACGGGCGTTCCGGTGATTTCAAGCATGCCGCACGGTTTGTGGGCCGGTGCGCGGCTCGTCGGCCTCTCCGGTGCGGCGCCAGGCTACGGGAAGCTACTCTCTGGGGTCAGGTCTTGAATCCGTGGTTTTTTCACGACCTGGCACCCGCCGGAACTACGCGAACTTGGCGTCCTTGCGAGTGAAGACCACCACACCAATCAGGAAGTAGACCGCGCCGTAGGCCAGGTTCAATGACAGGCGCTTCGTCGCGGCGCCATAGTCGATGACCGGCCGCTGGATCTGAAACTGCCGGAGCGGTCCGCGGATCGGCACTGCCGGCGGATCGGCCCACGTCATTCCTGCGTAATGGCTCGTGTAGCCTGGCGGCGTCACATAATGCAGCGCCAGGCCCGGGTAATGCTGCCAGGGATGGCTGTCGTTGCGCAGGGCGTTCACGATCGGCGGCAGGAACGCGAGCAATACCGTGACGCCGGCGGCGAGGGCCACCGACGCGTTGGCACCGAGCGCCACGCCCAGCGCCGCGAACAGCATCACGCCTGCCGTCGTTTCCGCCAGCGCCATTGCGGCGCGGTTGCCGTCGATGGCGATGCCCATATACCACGCCAGGCCGGATGCGAACACGAGGCCGATGACCAGTGACACGAGCGAAAAGAACACGACGCCGACCCAGGGCGCTGCGTCATCCCTTTCGAGAAGCTGCGTACCGCGCGCTTGCCGGTATCGCCGAGCGCCAGGCGCTCGAGCAACGGCGGAATGGCCGCGTCCATTGCGGCGCCGGTCATGCCAGAAAGGCGGCCGTAGAACAGCAGCGCCTCCCGCACCGAGTAGTACGGATAGGTGTGGAAGATTCCGGCTGATAGCCAACCTGCCGTAACACTGCCGGGCCTGGCGGTGCGCCAAACAGGTGCACGTGTCCGCTGTTCGGGCGGAGGAAGCCGAGAATCGTCGAGATGGTGGTGGTCTTGCCTGCGCCGTTCGGACCGACGGAAGGCGACGATCGGTTCAGGCACGCGCGAAGCATAGCTGATCCGTCCCTCTTGGTATGGATGGTCAGGGCACACGGGTCCGCACACGCCGGCGAATCGGAGGTATAACGACATTGGCTGTGTGTACGACAGCTTCGGGTGGTGAAGCGGAATGGAAGTCTCGATGCGCGCGAAACGAATCGCTCTGATTGGTGGCGCAGCAGCAGCGCTGGTTGCTGCGGTGGCGCTTGCGGCCGTGTGGCTGGTGGATCTCAACCAGTATCGCGGCCAGATCGCGTCGCGTCTCCAGGAGGCGCTGAATCGTCCCGTGACGCTCGGCCGGCTTGGCGTCAGCCTGTGGCCGGTCGGGGTGCGCGTCGAGGAATTGACCATCAGTGAGTCGCCGGCGTTTCCCACGGGCCGCGTGTTTGCGAAGGTGCGCGAGCTCTACGTCAAGCCGCGACTCCTGCCGCTGTTTCGTGGTGCCTTCGAGCTCGAGGCTGTGGAGTTGCGTGCCCCGGCCATCGAGCTGGCGCAGAACAGCGACGGTGAATGGAATTTCGCCACCCTCGGACGCTCGAGCTCATCGTCTTCGTCCTCCACGCCGGTTCTTGGCCGGCTGACAATTGCTGGCGGTCAGGTCGGCGTGAGCAGACTCGGTGCGCCAGGTGGACCTGTTCGTGCCGTGTATACGCACATCGACGTGCGGTTGAACGACTTCGGGCCGAAGCGGCCGTTCGATCTCGCCCTGGCGATCACGCTGCCGGGCAGCGGAACCCAGCGCGTGAGTTTGACCGGGCGCGCGGGGCCGCTGCAGCAGGAGGCGATCGCAACGACGCCGTTCACCGGGGTTGCGGAGCTGCAACAGGCATCGATCGCCGGCACGCAGCGATTCCTCGACCTGGCAGCGCTGGAAGGCACTGACGCCACCATGACTGGCAAGGCCGATGTGGTGAACCGCGACGGCCAGCTGTCGCTGCGCGGCGCGCTCGCCCTGGCCGACACCACAGTGCGTGGCGTCTCGATCGGTTATCCGATCACGATGGATTTCGACGTGACGCACGCCGTTCCGACCTCCATCGCGACGATTCGAATGCTGTCACTCAAATTGGGAGCCACACCGCTCTCGATCACCGGGACGATGAACCTCAAACAGGAACCGTCCACGGTCGATGTGCACCTCACCGCGCCCGACACCTCATTGACTGATGTGGCACGACTGGCCTCGGCCTTCGGAGTCGCGTTCGGAAAGGACATGAAAGTGGAGGGCCGGGCCTCGGCCGACGTGCAGGCTCGCGGTGCGCTGCCGACGCCAGCCCTCGAAGGATTCGTTCGCCTGCGCGGCGTGAATATCGCCGGCGGTGCCGTGCCGCAGCCGGTCCGCAGTGATGCCATCGAGCTGACGCTCAGTCCCGGCGAGGTCCGCGCCAACGACTTCACCATCAGCAGCGCTGGAACCTCTCTGCTGGTTGGAGCGGTGGTCCGTGAGTACACGTCGAAGCGCCCGGTGATCGATGGCCACGTCCGCGCGAACGGCGCCGATCTCGGGCAGGTGCTGAACATGGCACGTGCGTGGGGCGTCGGCGCCGACGATGGTACGACCGGCAGCGGGACGCTGACGATCGATGCCCGTGCCGCCGGTCCGTTGGACGCGCTCACCTACTCCGGACGTGGGTCGCTGACGAATGCGTCGATCAAGTCGCCGTCGCTTACCCAGCCGCTGCGGATTGCCAATGCCAACGCCAGTTTCTCCGGCGACGCGTTTACCCTCGACAGCCTGGCCGCAGGGATCGGCAAGACCAACGTCAACGGTCGCGCGTCCGTACGCCAACTGGCGGCGCCGGTCGTCGATTTCGAGATCGCTGCCGACCGTGTGGACGTGCGCGAGCTTCAGGCGCTCGTCGTCCCCGGGCCGCCTCCGTCGACAGCGTCGCCGTCCAGGCCGGCGCCGCCGCCATCAGGCGACAGTCTGCTGCGGCGGACGAGCGGCAGCGGACGCCTGAAGGTGAACACCATGACCAGCGACCAGCTCGTGCTGGAGAACGTCGAGACGACGCTGACGCTGGATAAGGGAGTGATCCGGTTGAATCCACTTGCCGCCAGGCTCTTCGGAGGCCGTCATCGCGGCAGCGTGACGTTGGATACGCGGCAGGCGACGACCTCAGTGGCGATCGCCAGTACGGTCGAGCAGGTGGACTCCAACCAACTGCTGTCGTCGTTCACCAGTCTCAAGAACGTGCTGTTCGGAAGTCTCGGCGGCGATCTCAAGATGTCGTTCTCCGGCGAGACCGCCGATGCGATTACCCGTTCGCTCGACGGCACGATGGCGATCAATCTGTCGGATGGACGTATCGCCAACGTCGATCTCAGACAGGAGATTGGCAACATCGCGCGATTCGTCACGGGGCAGGCGGCCGCCGAGCGGACCACGCGCATCGCCAGGCTGACGGGGTCCTTCGACGTCAAGTCGGGCGTGGCCCGTACGGAGAATCTCGCTGCGGCAATTGAGGGAGCCACCATTGCTGCCGTCGGTACCATCGGCCTGGCGGATCAGAGTCTGAACCTGCGAACGACCGCACTGCTGTCGAGCGAGGCGACGCAGAAGGTGGGCGGCTCGAAGGTAGGCGGCTTGATGACCACGGCTCTCGCCAACGAACGAGGTGAGCTGGTGGTCCCGATGCTCGTTACCGGGACGGCGACACGTCCGCGCTTCGCGCCGGACGCTCAGACGATCGCGGAAATGAAGGTGCGGAGCCTGCTGCCAGGATTAGGCGGCGGTTCCACGAAGGGCATCGGTGCAATCGTGGGGGCGATCACCGGGAAGCCGGCCGCAGCACCGGCCGAGGCCAAGGGCGCCGAAGGCAAACCGGATGCACCGAAGCCGGATGCCGCCAAGCCCGATGCGGCGAAGCCGGACACGACCCGTCAGCTCGAAGATGCACTGCGCGGGCTCCTCGGCGGGCGCAAGAAGGAGACGAAACCCGCCGAGGGCACCCCCGCGAAGTAGTCAGGCGTATCTGTTTACGCCCTCTGATGCAGTGAGAACGCCGCGCCCTGCGGATCGAGACAATTCACGATGCGGTCGCCACCCGGTACCTCCATCGGGCCGTTCAACACCGTGCCCCCGTTGGCCTTGACCCTGCCCGCCCCGTCATCCGCGTTCGCCACGCGGAAGTAAAGTCCCCACGCTGTGGGCAGCTGCGCCATGTCTGGCGTCTTGTTCATCATGCCGCCGAGCGGAAACGCCCGGCCGAACATGTAATAGGTGCCGATCGGCCCCATGTCGAGGGCGCCTGTTTCCTTCCAGCCAAAGAGATCGAAGTAGAACGGCTTTGCCGCCGCCACGTCGGTGGTGTAGAGCTCGCGCCAGGCGACGTCGCCGACGACCGCTTCGACTTCCGGTGACTGTTCGCGTGGTTCGGGCTGAATGATCGCGAAGAGACCGCCCTGCGGGTCGAGCATCGTGCTCAGGCGGCCGACACCAGGCACACTGATGACACCAGACAGCGAACGGCCGCCCAGCCGCTCTGTCTTCGCCATCGTCTCGTCGAGATTCTCGACGGCGATGTACATCTCCCAGTGCGGCGGAAAGTTCATCCCGGGAGGAACGGTCATGACGCCTCCCATCGATGGTCCATCTGGCCGGTGAACGATGTCGTACGGCTGGGCCGCGCCATCCATCGGCTTGTAGGTCCATCCGATCACGGCGGCATAGAAGTCCTTGGCGGCGCTGATGTCAGTGGTCAGCAGTTCGGCCCACACCGGCCGGCCGTGCAGCGGCAATGTCGTCATCGGTCCTCCTTGCAACTCCGCGAAGTATGCCACGCGCGCGCCGCCTGTTTGACGCCGCCCCGCCCTTTGCCCACGGTTGTTTGTGAGAGGATGTTGCCGTGCTGCAGAAAGGCGCGGCGGGGATTATCGCAGTGGTCGTCGTGGCGTTCCTGAGCACCGACGTGTCGGGTCAATGGTTCAAGCATCCGACACCCAACGTGCCGCGCCTGCCCAACGGATCCGTGAACGTGGCCGCGCCGGCGCCGAAGGCCGCGAATGGCAAGCCTGACCTCTCAGGCATCTGGCTCGCTGACAACCACCTGCCGTGTCCGCCGCTGTTGCGCGACGGCAGCGACTGTCTCGAGAAGATGCCGCTCTCGGCGTGGGCGTACCATATCGACGCCGATCTGAAGGGCGGCCTGCCGTATCAGCCGTGGGCCGCCGCCGCGGTGAAGCAGCGCAGCGCGGACAATTCCAAGGACGACCCGCACGTGAGCTGCCTGCCGTCGAATCCGCCGCGGATGTACACGCTGCCGCACTATCTGCGCCTGCTGCAGACGCCGGACATGCTGGTGATGCTCAACGAGTACAACACCGCGTACAGATTGATATACATGGACGGCCGCCCACTGCCCGTCGATCCGCAGCCGTCGTGGAACGGCTACTCGACGGCCGAGTGGGAGGGTGATGTGCTGGTGATCCGGACGGTCGGCCTGCGCGACGACCTGTGGCTCGACATGGCTGGCAGTCCGCTGACCTCTGCGGCGACGCTCACAGAGCGTCTGCGCCGGCCCGACTACGGCACGCTCGAGATCGACTTCACCGTGGACGATCCGAAGGCCTACACGAGACCGTGGACCGTTCGTCTCCGCCAGACAATCGTGGTCGACAGCGATCTGATTGACGAGATCTGTCTGGAGGGAGTCAAGCCGCTGCACCTCCCGCAATAAACCCGGCTCCCTTCAACCGCTCCAATTCCGGTATGATCCAGAACCCGCACAGCCCAGCGGACATCTGATCACGGTGCCCACTCCACCTGCCGGCTACGTAGAGGTCCATACCCCATCCGACCCGCACCAAGCAGAGTCTCCGCGCGGCCGGTACCTGCTCACGTTGTCCCTGGTCGCGCTCGGGGTCGTCTACGGTGACATCGGCACGTCGCCGCTGTACGCCTTCCGCGAATGCTTCCACGGGCCACATGCCATCGAGCCTACCCGCGCCAATGTGTTCGGCGTGCTGTCGCTGGTGTTCTGGTCGCTGATCGTCGTCATTTCCGGAAAGTACCTCAGCTTCGTTCTGCGCGCCGACAACCAGCGTGAGGGCGGGATCCTCGCCCTGACCTCGTTGGCCACGCCAATCAAGATCGTCAGCCGCACGGAGCGTTGGCCGCTGGTGCTCCTCGGTATCTTCGGCGCCGCCCTGCTCTACGGTGACGGCATGATCACACCGGCCATCTCGGTGTTGAGCGCTGTCGAAGGTCTGCAACTGGTCACGCCGTTCTTCGACGCCCTACGTGCTGCCAGCCACCATCGTCATCCTCATCGGTCTGTTCCTGATTCAGAGCCACGGCACCGGACGTGTCGGCATGATCTTCGGCCCGGTCACGTTGCTCTGGTTCGTGGTTCTGGGGCTGTTGGGGGTGGTGCAAATCGTTGCGCATCCTTCGGTACTGGCCGCCATCAATCCGTGGTACGCCGTCCAGTTCTTCCTCCGTAACGGCACGCAGGGTTATCTGATCCTGGGGACGGTGGTACTGGTGATCACCGGCGGCGAGTCGTTGTATGTCGACCTTGGACACTTCGGCCGGCGGCCGATACGCGTCGCCGTGGTTCACGATCGTCCTGCCCGCGCTGCTGCTCAACTACTACGGACAGGGCGCTTTGCTCATCACCGACGCGACGACCGCCTCGAATCCGTTCTACCTGCTCGCTCCGGAATGGGCCGTGTTGCCGCTCGTCGCACTGGCGACGATGGCCACGATCATCGCGTCGCAGGCAGTCATCTCCGGGGCGTTCTCGATCACCAAGCAGGCGGTGCAGTTCGGCTTTCTTCCCCGGCTGACGACCGCACACACCTCGTCCACCGAGTCGGGACAGATCTACATGCCGGGGGTCAACTGGGCGCTGATGATTGCCTGCATCCTGCTGGTCATCGGGTTCAGGTCGTCATCGAATCTTGCCGCGGCCTACGGTATCGCCGTGATCTCGACGATGACGATCACGTCGCTGATGTTTCTGGTGGTGGCGCGCGAGCGATGGCAGTGGAGCCTGATGAAGACCGCCGCGATCGGCGGCCTGTTCCTGGCCATCGATCTGGCGTTCCTTGGCGCGAATCTGGTGAAGATTCCGCACGGCGGCTGGTTCCCGATTCTGGTCGCGGTCGTTCATCTTCACGCTGATGACCACGTGGAAGACGGGACGGCGCGCCCTGGCCGGACTGCTGATCTCCAGCGCGCGTCCGATCGACGAGTTCATCGCGGCGATCCGCCGCGATCCACCCATTCGAGTGCCCGGAACGGCAGTCTTCATGAGCGGCAATGCCGCAGGAACGCCTGCGGCGCTGGTGCACAACCTCAAGCACAATCACGTGTTGCACGAACGGATCGTGCTCCTCACCGCCCGGACCCACCAGACGCCGCGCGTGGAAGAGCGCGAGCGGATTCAGGTGGAACCACTGTCAGCGACGGGCTCTGGCGTGCCACGGTCACGTTTCGGCTTCATGGAGGAACCCAACATTCCGAGCGCGCTGCGGCAGATCAGCGATCCACGGCTGCAGATCGACCCGCAGAAGGTCACCTATTTCCTCGGCCGTGAAACGTTGATTCCGGTGAAGCGGGTCAAGCACATGGCGCTGTGGCGCGAAAAGCTGTTCGTCACCATGTCGAAGAACGCGATGACCGCCACGAACTATTTCCGCCTGCCCCCCGACCGCGTCGTCGAGCTCGGAGCGCAGCTCGAATTCTGAGGGCCTGCCCGCGCCGCCGGGAGCAGTGTTCCCGACTCCACCACCTGAATCAAAGCGGACTTGCGAGCTGTACTGGCCCGCGATTTGCCGACGAGGGCGACGATGCTACGATCCGGTGCTTCGCCGGTGCGGACATCATTGAGGTTCTCGAGCGATGCCTCCGGTGAACGTGATGACCATGGTGAAAAATATCGAGCATCGGATATCGTCGGTCGAGCAGATTCTGCCAACACTCGCCACGAAGGAGGACCTGAAGACCTTTGCCACCAAGGAGGACCTGAAGGGCTTTGCCACGAAGGAAGACCTGAAGGCCTTTGCCACGAAGGAAGACCTGAAGGGCTTCGCTACCAAACAGGATCTCGAGGCTTATCGAGCGGAGATGTGGGAGAAGTTCGAGGAGTCGAAGCGCTTCGCCCTCGTCCTTCACGAGGACTTGAAAGGGGATATCGCCCTGATTGCCGAGCACCTCGCGGACGTGATGAGGCGCCTGCCACCGAGATCAGCGTCCTGATGAACGCGCCGCCCCGTCCCCTGAAAGCAGGTCACCGCGAAGGCGGACGCCGCAGGTGTATGATGCCGGCGCGTCGCCCGAGGTAACGGCATGCCAGGTTCGACAGTGGATCTCGCGCGCGAGACGATCGCGCACGACGAACAATCCGTCACGGCCGATTTCATTGCGTTCCTGAAAGCGGCCAGCGCGGCTCGTCATCCCACCGGGACGATCCGCCGGTTCAACCAGGCTCGTGCATCCGGCTGTGTCGACGCCGAATTCACTGTAGCTACCGGCCTGGCGGATGAACTCAAGGTCGGATTGTTTCAGCAACCGCGCAGTTACAGCGCCTGGATCCGTTTCGCGAACGCCTCTTCCGCATCCGATCGTGAGAAAGATGTACGTGGAATGTCGATCAAAGTGCGTGGTGTCGGAGCCGAGAACCTGTCGCCGGGCGTCGACGAGCAGGACTTCGTGCTCAACAGCCATCCGGTGATGATGGTGCCTGGTCCGCGCGAGTTCCTCGAGCTGCTGCGGGCCAATGAAGCCGGCGGCTGGCGGCGTGCGAGCTACTTCCTCACGCACCCCCGCGCCGCCCGCATCGCCTTCGCGTCACGACAGCAGCCATCCAGTCACCTCGACATTCCGTACTGGAGCACGACACCCTACCTGTTCGGCGATGGCCGCGCGGTCAAATACATCGTCCGTCCGCAGTCGAGCGCACATCATCGCCAACCGACCCTGACCGACACGTATCTGCAGGACGCGCTGCGTAGGCGGCTCTCGACGGAGCACGCCGCGTTCGACTTCTGTGTGCAGTTTCAGCGTGACGCCCGGACGATGCCCATCGAGGATGCGAGCGAGGAGTGGAGCGAGCGCGACTCGCCGTACGTGCGCGTGGCTGAAGTGCGGATTCCGCGTCAATCGATCGACGTGCCCGGCCGGGAGCACGTGTGTGAGCGCACATCATTCAACCCGTGGCATTCGCTCCCACCACATCGTCCGCTTGGCGCGATGAATCGCGTGCGACGCGCGATCTACGAAGCCATGCAGCAGTTCCGGGGATCGCAGGCCGTCAGTGGTTAGGAACGCGGCAACCGGTGCAGCGGTGGTGCTGATCTCCGTCATGCTGGCAGCGCCAGCGCACGCGCAGCTCGCCCCGCCGAATGCGGCTGGCGTGTCGATGGGGCACGTGCATTACTCCGTGAAGAACGTCGAAGAGCACGTGCGATTCTGGACGATGCTCGCAGGACGGCCCGATGCTGTCGTCGTGTCCAGACTTCCGCGTGAAGCCGTAGTCATGGTCAACGGCGCGCTCGTGTTCCTCACGGCCCGGGAATCCGTTGGCCGCAGCGAAGGCTCGGTGGTGAATCACGTGGCGTTTCGCGTGCCGACGTTCGCGGAACTCGAAGCGCGCGGGGTGAAGGTGCAGCGGCTCGACAGGTTTCCCGGCGTGGGAAATACGAACACGCCCGAAGGTGAGCGCATCGAGCTGTTCGAGGACGCAGCGCTGAACCTGACGTTCACGCAGGACAGCGGCCCGCCCGATCCGGTGGCGGCGCGTCACAATCGGCCGGTCGGCGTGCCGATCGCTTTCCACCACATGCATTTGAACGTGCCGGAGGGTAAGGTCGCAGAGGCGAAGGCGTGGTATACGCGGATGTTCGGAGGCGTGCCCGGCAAGCGGAGCAACTACGAGGCGGTGGACCTGCCGGGCATGAACGTCAACATCAGTGCCGCGCCGATGCCCACAGCGCCGACGAAGGGACGGATGCTCGATCACATCGGCTTCGAGGTCACTGGCCTGGAAGCATTCTGTAAACGCCTGCAGTCGATGGGGGTGGCATTCGAGACACCGTATGCCCGCAGTGCCGATGGCCTCGCCACCGCCACACTGACCGATCCATGGGGCACGACGATCGAGCTCACCGAGGGATTGAGACGCCTGACCCGCTGAAGTAGCCGCGATGATCTGCTGACTCGCCTCCACGGAGCGTCGGCGTCAGGCTGCGCTCGTCCAGATGGAACCGGTGCAGAACGCGATGAAACACCGGGCCAAGGATGACGCCGGCAACGATGAGAAAGACAAGGCCGGCGAACAGGGCATAGCAGCCCGCGAAGAGCTTGCCGGCGGTCGTCGTCAGCGGATTCACTGGCCCCATCCCGCCGAGCAGCATGGCCGCGTTCACGAACGCGTCGATCCACGACATCTGCTCGAAGTACACGTAGCCAACCATGCCGATGACCAGTGACTCCGCCACGAGCGCAATCGCAAACGCGAAGTGCACGAGGATCCGGTGCACGAAATGCGCACGGGGCAGCAGAGGCTGGTCGCGATGCTCGTAATGGAACGTCTTCATCGTTGGACTAATCTGCGGTCGCAGCACGCATGGCGTGGATCGCACGCTCGATGCCTTCGTCATCCACGTCCAGGTGCACGACCGCCCGCAGCCGTCTGGAACCGAACTGCAGCAGCCTCACGCCGCGGGAATCCAGCGAGCTGACGAGCGCCCCGGGGTCAACTGCCGGATTGTCGATATCGACGAGGACGATGTTCGTTTCGGGATCCGGCGCGCTTAACCCATGCACCTGCCGGAAGCCGCCCGCGAGCCGCCGTGCGCGCGCGTGATCCTCCGCGAGACGATCGACGTGGCAGTCGAGCGCGTGCAGACACGCTGCCGCGAGAATGCCGACCTGCCGCATGCCACCACCCCAGCGCTTGCGAATTCGACGGGCTCGCTGAATCACCTCGCCAGAGCCGACGAGAATCGAGCCAACGGGGGCGCCCAGGCCCTTCGAAAAGCACATCATCACCGTGTCGGCGCACGCCGCCCACGCGCGGATCGGAATGCCAGTCGCCACGCTCGCGTTCCACAGCCGGGCCCCATCGAGGTGAACGCGCACTTCTCGTGACCAGGCTGCCGTGCTCAGTTCTGCGAGCGTAGCGAGCGGCGCGATCGTTCCTCCTGCCCGGTTGTGCGTGTTCTCGGCACAGACGAGCGTCAGTCGCGCGTTGTGGTCGTCCTCCTCTCGAACAGCTGATATCAACGCGTCCGCCTCAAGCACACCGCCACGGCCGTGAACGATGTTGGCCAGGCAGCCGGAGTTGACGGCGATGCCCCCCTGCTCGTACTTGAAGATATGGCTGTCGGCTTCGACGAGCACCTCGTCGCCAGGCGCGGTCTGCGCAGCCACGGCGAGCTGATTGCCCATCGTCCCGCTCGGGACGTAGAGGCCCGCTTCCTTGCCGGCCAGATCGGCCGCACGGCGTTCGAGCGCCTTCACGGTCGGGTCGTCGCCGAACACGTCGTCGCCGACCACCGCTTCGGCCATGGCGCGGCGCATGGTCGGGGTCGGACGCGTGACCGTGTCGCTCCGCAGGTCGACCGCAGCGGCAGCTTCGCTCATCGCTCGCTCCAGAAACAACTGTGGGTCGCTACACGCGGCGCTTGTCGATGATCGACGCGCTGCCGATGTCCCGAACGTTCGGCGTGCCGCACCCGATCATTGCCAGCCGCAGCTCGTTGTCGAGGATCTCGAGCACACGCTCGACCCCCTGCTGGCCGAACGCGGCCAGGCCCCAGACATAGGGACGGCCGACGCCGACCGCACTCGCACCGAGCGCCAGCGCCTTGAAGACGTCGGTGCCGCGACGGAATCCGCCATCGACCAGAATCGGCACACGTCCTTTGACCACGGCAGCCACTTCGGCGACGCACTCGATCGTGCCTCGACCCGTTTCGGTCGCGCGGCCGCCATGGTTCGAGATGACGATGCCATCGGCGCCATTCTTGACTGCCAGCGCGGCGTCGTCTCCGCTCTCGAGTCCCTTCAGCAGCACCTTCATCCTGGTGATGTCCTTGAGCCGCTTGACGAAATCCCACGTCAACGAGGGTGATGTCAGGCCGACTCCCTGCACGTCCAGGCCCGAGAACATCGGCTTCGTGCTCAGCACGCCGCCGCGTCGCGGGTTCATGCGGTCGCCGGTCGCGTCGCTGTGACAGGCCGAGCACTGCCGAGTGTCAGTACGCGCCAGACGCGTGGCCGTCACCGTGTTTCGACCGTTCGGCGTGTCGATGGTGACCGCCACCGCCGGACAGCCCGCCGCTTCCGCGCGCGCAACGAGCTTCCTGGTCACGTCGAAGCTGCTCGTCGTGTAGAGCTGATACCAGATCGCTCCGCCTCGCGCCTTGCGTGATGTCCTCGACTCCGAAGGTGGCCTGCGTCGACATCATGATGAGCTGATTGCGCGCCTTGGCAGCGGCGGCAGCGGCCTTCTCGCCGTCGGCATGAAACGCGCCGGCGCTGCCAATGGGGCAGAGGACGATCGGCGAACTGTAGGTCTGTCCGAACAACGTGACGGACAGATCGATCCTGCTCACGTCGACGAAGCGCCGTGCCCGCAACTGGTACCGATCGAAGCCGTCGCGATTCGCCCGCAGCGTCGCCTCGCCATCCACGCCGCTCATCAGGTATCCCCAGTGAGCGGGAGGCACGAGCCTTCTGCGCTGCCGCTTCGAAGTCGAAGACGTCGAGCGCATGCGCGGCCTGTTCGAGTCCTCCCTGCTGCAGCGCGTTGGCCAGCGACGGAAACGCCGCCAGCAGCGGGCTGCCGGCGAGGAAGGTGAGAAACGCACGACGGTCTGGCGCACGACGTTCTGGCATTGAGCGGTAGGATACCTTGGGAAACGGCAAGATGAGTCTGCCATCACGCGGCTTGGCGACCGAGCACACGGCGGCGATCCTCAGATGGCGATTCCTGATCGTCAGTGGCGCGATTTCCGTGGCTCTGGGCATCGGCACGATCGGTTTCTCAGTTATCGAAGGATGGCCGCCGTTCGACGCGTTCTACATGACGCTGATGACACTGACGACGGTCGGCTACGGCGAGGTGCATCCGCTTTCCCACAGCGGCCGGGTGTTTGCGGCATTCGTGATGCTCGGCGGAGTGGCGACGGTGTTCCTGTCGATCGCGGTCGTCGGAGATGCGCTGCTGCGCCTGGAACTGGTCGACTACTTCGGGGGACGACGGAGAAATCGCATGCTTCAACAGATCACAGGGCACTACATCGTCTGCGGCGCCGGGCGCGTGGGTCGCAGTGTCGTGCTCGAACTGTTACGCAGCGGTGCGAAGGTGGTACTGATCGACAACGATCCGGCGCGGTTGAAATGGGGCGAGGGGATCGGCGTTCTTACGATGATGGCTGATGCATCGAACGATGAGACACTCCGCCGGGCGCGAATCGATAGCGCGGCCGGGCTCGTGTCGGCAATCGCCAGCGATGCCGAAAACGTCTATGTGACGCTGTCGGCCAAAGTGCTCAACCCGACGCTGCAGATCGCCGTGCGCGCCAGCGACGAGCAGGCGGAGGAAAAGCTGCGGCGCGCCGGAGCCACGACCGTGCTCACGCCGTACAGCTACATCGGTCATCGGCTCGCGCAATCGCTGATGAGACCCCACGTGGTGAACTTCCTTGATGTGGCGTCGGCCTTCGGCCGGACGGATCTCGAGCTCGAAATCGAACAGATGCCGGTCGCTCCAGGAAGCGCGCTCGCATCGAAGACGCTGGCCGAGGCGCACCTCGGGCGAACCTATGGTGCGATCGTGCTGGCGGTGCGCCGTGAAAGCGGAGCGATGCAGTTCAATCCGCAGGCCGACCTCCGGCTGGAGTCAGGTGATGTGATCATCACGATGGGCGAGCGCCAGAAGCTCCGGGAACTGGCGAAGGCGTTGAAAAACCCGGTCGCAGTCCTGCTTGCCGTGCTGATGCTGGCCACCGCTCACCTGTCTGCGCAAACGTCGGCGACCTGGCTCGAGCGTGCGTTGGCGAAATGGAACGACGCTGGCGGCAGCATTCCGCCGCGGCCGTCCGGCGGAGAGACTCACGACGCGCTCTCGCGACGATGCAAATCGAACGCGGTGGGCACGTCTGCGGCTGCTGACGCAGTGAACAAGGCGGGGTGGGTGCCTTTTCTCCACATCGATCGCGAAATCGTGCGAGACGATCTGGAAGTCATCGGCGGGATGAACGCTGCAGGGGCAGGCTGTGAACCTTCGGCCTTCAACTTGTTCGTCTTCGTTGGGCGTACGTTCGCCGGCACGATTTCTCCGAGCGTGATGACCGTGGGACGTGATGGGGCAGTGGGGGCCGTCCGCATCACGGCTGCGGATGCGTTGACCGCCGAGTTCGCGCGGTTCACACCATCCGACCCGGAGTGCTGTCCGTCCTCGCGCGTACGCGTGACCTATCGGATCGATCGCGCGGGTGGCCGGCCCACGCTCGTCGCCATGGAAGCACGACAGATTCGCTGAGTGGCATCACGGCGCGGCCGCCCACGGCGTCTCAGAGCCCTTCGAAACTGTTAACGCGCAGGTAACCCGGCTGGTCAGGGACCGCGGCATTGCCCGGCCGCATCACGAGGCGAACATCCATCCCTGCTTGCCGGGCCGCGTCGAGCTCACGCGACACGTCGGACAGGAACAGTACCGTCGCGGCCGGCACATTCAGATGGCTCGCGATCGACTGATAGCTGGTTGCGTCTTCTTTGGTGCCGACGCGGGTATCGAAGTAGGCATGCAGCAGCCGTGTCAGGTCGCCGTCTGACGAGTGGCGGAAGAGCAGTTGCTGCGCCAGCACGCTCCCTGATGAGTAGATCGACGCCGAGATTCCCTGAGTCCGCCAGCGACCGAGCGCCGGAGCCACGTCTGGAAAGACCTGGCCGGTGAGTGCACCATTCCGATAGCCGTCTTCCCAGATCAATCCTTGAAGGTCCTTCAGCGGCGTGCACTTGCTGTCGCGATCCATCAGCCATTCAGCGAATGCGGCCGCCGACGCGACGCGGTGTGCAGGTGCAGCGTCTGTCCACGGCGGCGGGTTGTCGCCGCGTTGCGCGGCGGAGTCATGCCCGTCTTTCAGACGCTCGAGAAGCGACGTCTGTGCGTCCGCGTTTGCGTGCTGTTCCAGATACGAGCGTAGATGCGCGCGTGCGTATGGGAAGAGCACCTGCGTGACGAATGACAGGGGCGTCGTCGTGCCCTCGATGTCGAGGAGCACGGCGCGCACGCCGCGGGGAAGCGGGCTCACGCGACGGTTCGGGAGGCGAGGTAGGTCGGGCCGAAGCAGATCGGCTCGAACCCGCGATCGAGGCCGCTGTCCGTGTAGTGGGGCGTCCAGCCCGATGCATCCTGAAACAGCCGGATGGCCCGGATACGGCGTTCGCCACAGAGATCGAACCAGTGCCGCGTCCCGCGCGGGACGCGAATCAGATCGCCCGCCGTCACCTCGATGGCAAACACCGTATCGTCCTGTCCATGCACATGAAACAGTCCGCGGCCTTCGACGATGAACCTGACCTCGTCTTCGTCGTGCCAGTGCTCGCGGCTGAACTTTGCGAGCATCGTGTCAAGATTCGGGGTCTGTGGCTGTACGTCGATGACGTCGGCGGTCTGATAGCCGCCACGCGCCTTGAGCGCATTGACTTCGGTGGCGTACGCCGCCAGCACTTCGTCGGCGGTGCTGCTGGCTGACAGCGGCCGATCCGGCGTCCACTCTTCGTACTCGATCTGGTGGCGACCGAGGAACTCGGTGACGAGGGCCGGTTCGGTGATGGTGGTCGTCTCCGCAGGGCGGGTCTCCTTGGACCCGCCACGTCTTGTTGTTATCAGCGATCCTGATCACGGCCATGACTACACCTCGTGAAGGCTGCCCGATCGGCCCACGGCTTCGAGCAGGAACTCGACGATCTCGACGTGACGAACGGCCTGCGGCAACGTGTCACCCCACGTATAGAGGCCGTGCCTGCGCAGGAGGAACGCATGGCAGGCCGGATGCTCCGCGAGCGTCTGCTCGACCCTGTCGGACAAGCGATGCATATCCTGATCGTTCTTCAGAATCGGGATCCATTCGCGGTGCTCGTGCGTCGACACGCCTTCGAGTCCTTTGAGCATTTCGTAGCCCTGGATCGGCAGGCCCTCCGCAGCGGCGAAGCGGTCCGAAAGGACGGTGCCCCAGATCGAGTGCGTGTGCAGGACGGCCCCGGCGCCACGGGCACGGGCGATGACGACGTGGAGAAGCGTTTCTGCCGACGGCCGTCCAGTCGCCGCACTGTTGGCGGCACCTGTTTCATCGACTTCGATGATGGCGCCCGGCGTGAGGTCGCCTTTCGCGGCTCCGCTCCGCGTGATGGCGAGCCTCAACGGATTACGCTCCAGCACGACGCTCAGATTCCCACTGGTGCCGAGCACCCAGCCGCGTGCGTCCAGACGGCGGCCGGCAAGCGTCAGTTGTGCGACTGTGGTGGCGAAGTCGGCCATGGCTCCAAGGCGATTATCGCTCGTACCCCGGACCTGGGTGTCGTTCTTGGTTCGTCGCCCGGACACCGTAACAATGCGGTAATGAGGCTGGCCTATGCTTCACACCTGCTGAGGGTTGAAGCTTCGCCGAGGGTTCACATGAACAGGCTGATAAGTGGATTGTTCGGCGCTCTTCTGTTGGTTGAATCGGCCGCTTCGTTATCGGCGCATCATTCGCTCGCCAATCATGACCAGAACGCTGTGCGCTTCAAGGGCACGATCGTTCAGATGCACCTGATCAATCCTCACAGCATCATCTACGTGGAGGAGAAGAACGCCGACGGACAGATCGTCCGGCGGTGGGCGGTCGAGGGGCCATCGGTGGTGCAACTCCGGAGGCAGGGACTGGAGAAGATCCTCAAGCCCGGAGACGTCATCGGCGTCTGCGGATACGTACCGAAGGAACCGCTGATGTGGCAGATTACGAGTCCGGACTCCACGACGGCCAGCCTGGCCGGACGACTCATCACCGCGGAGCTGCTGACGATGCCCGATGGGCGGGAACAGAGCTGGGGCGACTACGGCATCCACAACTGCTTCGTGCCAGGATTTCGCGATCAGCACTCGAAGTAGACAGGTAACGGCACGGCGCTCTCAATCGCAGGCAGCATCAAGTGGCTCGACGGCGAAGGTCTGTTCGGGGCTCCACTCGCGCCACACCTCGCCGACCTTCGCGCGCACACGCCATTCCATGCACGCCGACTCTGCTCGGCTATGTAGCTTCCGCTCAGAACGAGCGCCGGTACCGTTACGGCCATGTTGTCGACTATCGCGCGAGACGCCGACGCTCCGACGACGTAGAGGTGATAGCTGGTGGGGCCCGGCACTGCCGACCACCAGAAACTCCCGGTCCTTTGTGCCTGTCTGGTTGATAACCCGTTCTTGAGGACCGCGTTTGAAGGCGGCATCAGAAGCGTCAGACGATCAGCCTGGCCGGGAACGCCAGCGAAGGTGGCGGCATTGCAGGTGCCTCCATGGCGATCCCTTCGCCGCTCTCGCTGATTGCGGCATTGGCTGGCTTTGTCTACGGCTACCGGTGGACGCTGAGAGCAGCGGCCAACTGACGTAGGAGTCCTGGTCACGAACTGAGATACAACCCGCCGTTCACGCTGATGGTCTGGCCCGTGATGTACGCGTTCCCTGCCAGGAGCACGGCCACGTCGCCGCACTCCTCGACGCGACCGAAGCGGCCGACCGGAATGATGTCTGGCTTCACGTGTGGATTCGACGCCACCATCTCCGTGGCGATGAGCGCCGGTGCGATGGCGTTGACGGTCACCCCTTCCTTCGCCAGCATCCTCGCGTAGCTCTTGGTGGCCGCAATCACCCCTGCCTTTGCCGCCGCGTAGTGCACCGCCAGCAGGCTGCCGGCCTGCGCCGCGACCGAGGTCAGGTTGATGATGCGGCCCCACTGGCGCGCGCGCATGCCTGGTAACACGGCCTGTGTCATGAGGAAGACCGACGACAGATTCACCTGAATGCTCTCGTTCCAGCTCGCCTCGGACATCTGATCGATGGTCTCGACCGTGACACGGCCGGCGTTGTTCACGAGGATGTCCACGTGGCCGAGACCGGCTTCGACCGCCGCCACGAGAGCGGCGACGTCCGCGCTTCTGGAAACGTCCGCCTGAACGACGAGTGCGCGTCTGCCTCGCGCCCGAATGAGATCGGCCGTCGCCTGCGCGTCGGCCTCACGGGTGACGTAGTTCACCGTGACGTCACACCCCTCATCGGCCAGCGCCAATGCGATCGCCTTACCGATTCCGCGTCCGCCGCCAGTGACGAGCGCACTCCTGCCTGAGAGCGATGCGTATGTCATGCAGAGCGGATGCTACTGCATATGCGATCGGCGCTATCGCATCATCGACTGGCAGGCGATCCGGCGCGCTGAGTGAAGTCGTGTTTTGACGAGGCATAAAGCCTCGTTAGAAATTTGGTGCGCCACCAAAATTCATGACGTCACCGTTGGCGAACCGGACCTGACCGCCTGCCACAATGCGCGATGACGTTTGGGGATCATCAGGTTTTGTCAGCAGGACCGTCTGCTTGTCGTTCACATAGAGCGGATTCCGTGGAAGATAGACGCGGGCGGCGATCGAAGCACCCGCCTTCCAGGGTGACACTCCTGCTCATGTCGAAGTAGAGCCCATTCGTTACCCATTTCCTTCTTTGTCGGCGGTCCAAGGGGACCCGCCCTACGTTGGCGCGCTACGTTTGAGCTGTAGGCTGACACGTGCCACCGGCGTAGAATGCCGGCGCCGGTCAATCTGATCCAGGAGAGTCGTGAACATGAAGACGACGAAGCTCGTAGTCGTGTTCGGCGCCGTGGCGCTGGTCACGATGGCAGGGGTGACTGGCGCGGCCACCAACCTCGATCGCGCCGCGCTCATCAAGCTCGCCGACGACTATTTCGCTGCCCTGCTGGCACACGACCCGAAGAAGGTGCCGCTGGCTGCCGACATCAAATTCGTCGAAAACGTGAAGCGGCTGGCGCCGGGCGAAGGTCTATGGAAGACGACCTCGTCTGCGCCGACGGCGTTCAAGATCGTCGTTCCCGATCCGGTGTCGCAGCAGATCGGCGGGGTCGTGGTACTTCTGAGCGAAGGCCGGCCGTCGCTGGTCGGCTTCCGCCTGAAGATCACGGACGGCAAGATCTCCGAGGCCGAGCATCTGGTTGCAGCCGGCAACAACCCGAACCTGCAGACTGTGCGCGCGCCGATTCCGATGGAAGTGCCCTACGAGTGGGCCGACTCGCGAGGCCGTCTGATTCACATCGCGAAGTCGTACTACGACGCCCTCGACAACAATAACGGCCACCTCGCGCCGTTCGCGTCCGACTGCGAGCGTCACGAGAACGGTATGAAGACGGCGCCCTCCGGTGGTCCTCCTGCGGGTGGAACACCAGGCGGAGGCGGGGCACCGGGAGCAGCGCCTGGCGGTGGAGCACCACCAGTGGCGGCGCGTCCGCCGACATTGCTGGGCCTGCTGGACTGCGCCACACAGCTCGACGTGGGGACGTTCCAGTACATCACCACCATCGACAATCGACGGGTGCTCATCGCAGACGAGGTCACCGGACTTGCGGTCGGCCTCTCGCACTTCCGTCATCCGATGACGCAGAAGCAGTTCAGGATCACCGGCAATCCGGGCCGGGAAATCTCGGACATGAGCAACCAGCGCGCCTTCGACATGCCGGCGCTGCACATCTTCAAGATCTGGGGCGGGCAGATTCACGAGATCGAAGCCGTCGGCATCACGACCACTTTGAACTCGCCGACAGGCTGGGAATAAGGCTTTGCAATCAGGGCGGGTCCGAGAGGACCCGCCCTACATCCGTCAGTTCGCGCCGAGTACCGCGTCCGGAGCCGGTGCGAAGACGGCACGGCACCGGCCCATGGCTCCGGCCGCTGACACCGCCCGCAGCGCGGGATCGCCGACGACGGCGTATCCTTCGAGCGATGCGCCCCCTCTGCGGAGTGCGTCGAGCAGGTCGCCACACGACCGGTGACCGTCCTCGAGCACCCGGACGAGGGTTGTGGCCAGCGCTCGATTGTCCGCGTGCAGTGGATCGCCCAGCGCCGCCACGACCACGCCGGCGATGCCGTCCCTGATGACGCAGTCGGCGACGCCAGGCCGCTCGACCGATTCGCCCGCGGCTTGCGCACACGGCTGTCCGGTGCGACAGGCCAATGACAACATCACCGCCGTGGTCTCCTCGTCTGCCCAATTGCCTCCAGCGGTGAAGCTGTGACCCGTCACTCCCCCATACGCGAACCATCCGCCCGCGTTGCCGTGACCGGTGAACAGGACGAACCCGGGTCCGTGGCGAAGTGCCTTCACCACCCCCCATCGTCCGAGACGTTCGGCACCCCAATGAAACGGCACCAGCGCTGACGAACATCGGGCCGTGTGGTCCACCTCATCGAGCAGGTCCACATAGCGCTGCTCGCGAGGGCCGAGGAGCACCAGCGGTAACTCGGGTTGCGGGGTGCGCCGAAGTAAGGCGACTGTCCGTTTCACATAACCCGCGAGAGTCTGCTCGTCGAGTCTGACCCATCCAAGCACGACATCGTCAGCCTGCGAACTGCGGGCGAAGGGCGACGTACGCAGATGCCGCTGGCTGGGCACTGCCGGGTCCTCGACCACGAGCAGCGTGCTGCCGCCGGGCAGCTGGCCAGCGATGTCGTCGAGATCGGCCGCGGTGCCTGCAATGAGCGTTGCGGGCCCGTGGTGAAGGTGCTCGTCCCGCAGTGGGACGAGCACCTCGAGGAGCGCCTCCGGCGCGACGGCGGCCCACACGGCGTGGGTGTCAGGCGAAGACGACATTGGCGTATGGCTGCCAGGCGGTCACGTCGCGCGGCGACGGCGTGTCCACCTTGCGGGCGTGATAGTGCATGATGATCTGCGCCTGCTGCTCCGGATTGAACCGCGAGAAGTCGCCTCCCGCAGCCGCCAGATCGTCCTCGCCGCCGACACCGAAGTCGTGGCCCTCCGTCGTCTCGTTGTAGCCGTAGTTGTACCCGGCGCCGATCAGCTGTGCCTCGAGCGCCTCGACCATGTAGACCGGACCCTCTTGTACGCCCTGCCACACGTGCGTGAGCTCGTGGATCAGGGTGTCGATGGTGATCTTGTCCCACGATGCGAAGTTGATCAGATACATGGTGGTGAAGGTGCGGCCACCATTCAGCTTCTCGATGAGGTCCACCGGCAGCGACTTCACTGCGAGCTGGACCTTGTCGAGATTGATCGAGCTTCCGAAGACGCCTTCCGCTTCGGTCCGCTCGATTGCGGTGAGCGAGCGATAGGTACCGGGGAACCATTCGAGAATGATCGCGACCAGCAACGCGATCTGGCTCAAGGGCAGCTCGATCGCTGCCGTCAGGATCTGCACGGCGGTTTTGCCGATGTCTCTCAACGCCTGCAGTGCCCGGCGGGCGAGGTCTTCGGTCGGCTGAACGATCGCTACCTGCACGAGCTCGTTCAAGGTCCGTCCGAGCTCGTCGAAGGCGCGCATCAGATCGCGTAGTCCGTTGCCAGGATGCACGATCATGTCGGCGACCAGCGATGCCACCGACACGCCGAACGCCAGCAGTTCGGCGGTGACGCCCTTGACGATCTGAATACCGCGGTCCGCCATCCAGGTCACGAAGTCGGCGACGGCGGCACCGGCGTTGAGCATGCCGTTGATGATCGCGTGCCACTTATCAACGACCGTGCGCCCAAGCCACAGCAGAATACCGTCCACCGTGTTGCCGGCCTTCACCAGCACCTCGCCGACGATCGCCAGCGCCCGATCGCCTGCCGTCACTGCCCATTCGATGACACGGCTGACGACCATGCCGGCAGCCTCGAGGGCCGCCACCACACGTCGCAGCAGCTGCTCGGACTTGCTCTTGGCGTAGGCGAGCACTTCGTTGATGGAGCGACCGATAATCTGCATGCTCTCGACCAGGGAGCGCCACGCCAGCGCCGAGACGTCCTCGACCTGCGCCAGCACCCAATCGACGACATCGCCGATCGGGCCGAAGTTCTGCAGCAGCGCGTGCAGCGTCCGCCGCAGAATCTCGATGCCCTGCTGCAGCGCCGTTCCGAGCAACTGCACCACCGCGACTCCGGCGTCCACGGCGGCCTTGACGATGCGGCGTGCCAGGTCGAACGACGCAGCCATCGTTGCGCGCAGCAGCTCGGCGGCCGTCTTGCCAAGAGCGAAGATCGCCTTGACCGTTGCCGAAAGCAGGTCGCCGACGAGCGCCCCGAGCCCGCGCACCAACTGCACCAGCGACTGCCCGAGCGCGAAGGCAGCCTCCACCAGCTTGCGCACCAGATCGACCGCGGTGCGTGCGATGGCGGCGATCATGTCGCCGACGGTGCGTCCGATGTCGAGGAGCCCCTGCACCAGCTCGCGCACCGCAGCGACCGCCGCCGAGGCGACGAACGACGCGAACTGGATGAGAGCACCACCGATTCGTCCGATCGACGCCACCGTACGACGGATGAACTGCAGCCCCTGGGCCGCGACGTCGCGAACGATGTCCCCGAGGTTGCGACCGAGATCGCGCAGCGATGTCATCACCGCGTCAAGCAACTGATCGGGGTGCGTGATCGCGGCCACGACGATGTTGGCTACTGCCGTCCCGATGGCCACGAGCGCCCTGACCGCGTCGCCCAGCAGCCGCGCTCCGAATTGAAACGCGGCGCCGAGCATTTCGGCAGCGCTCTTGCCGATTTGCACCATGGCCTGGACGAACTTCTTCAGCACGTCGAAGGTCACCTGCGCGAGTTGCGCAAACACCGTGACGACGGTATGGCCGATGGCAATCAGCGCGTTGACGACGTTGCCGATCTGCTGCACCGTGAAGGTGACGATCGACTGGAAGACCGAGGCAATCGTCCGGCCGGTGGCGATGATGCCCTGCAGGATCTTCTGCAGCGCGGCCACGCTGGCCTGCATCGCGGCTGACACGATATCGGCCAGCGCGCGACCGGCGGCGAGCAGCCCCTCGACCAGATCCTTCACCTTGCTGACGGCCCAGCTGGCAATCTGCTTCAATCCTTCGACAATGCCACCGGCGACGTTCACGACCGCGTCGACGACAGCCTTGACCGCACCGACGATGGCGTTGCCGATGTCCTCGATAAAGTCGAACAATCCGTCGTGCGGAGCATCGGCGGGCGGCACCTGCAGTCCGCGCTTTGTAATCACGCTGCCGGCGAGCGCGATGTAATCCATGACCGATGCGAAAGCCTGCTCGTCGATCTGTCCCGAGCGGAACAGGAAGTCGCTCATGATGGCGCGGCCGTGGGCTGCTGGAACCAGCCCGACGCCGTGGACGACCGTTTCACCCATGCCGGCGGCTTTATGCGCCTCGATGATCGAGATGCGGTCGGCCTGCGGCACGAGTGCGATCTGCTCGAAGAACTGGCCTGCCTGATCGTTGGTCTGCAGCGTCCGCGAGAACGCGACGGAGAAGGTGGTGGCCTTCGCGGCGCTTTCCTTGCGAACTTCGTTGTAGGTGTCCGAGAAGTTCTGGACCGCGACAGGACGCAGTGCGAGCTCTCGCTCGATCTGCGTCTGGTCGCCGGAGCTGAGTGCGGTCAGGCGAGCGGCGGGGATCGCAGAGGGCACCGCAACGCTGGTGGCCGGGCGGAGACCCGTGATCGCCACGGGGTTGAAACTGTCTTGTGGGCCTGGCATTGGCGGTTCCTTTCAGTTGGGTTGAGACAGAACGACACCCGAGAGAACCCCGGTGGCAATTCCGGAGATGGTGCCGAGCGCAGGGTTGTGATGCGGCTCGATGAAGACTGCGACAGCACCGTTGCCGAGGGTCTTGACCGACAGCACGGCGATGGGTGAACCGCCGTCGGTATCGGGCAGGGTAATCAGCTCGTAGCTGGTCCAGAGAATCGGGTCCAGCTTGGCGCGAAGGATGGCACGGACGTTTTCTGCGTAGGAGCCGGAACTGGCCTGCGTGAGAGTCCAGTCCGTGGGCGTAAGCGCAATCTGCCGCTTCGAGGCGTCGAACCACGCCTCCACCTGAAGTTCGATGGTCGCCGTGACAGGTACTCCTTCGGTGCCTGCGATGACCACCTGCATCCGATGGCGACGATTGTGGGTTTGAGCACCGTCGAACGAGTAGGCCGTCGTTCCAACGAAGTTCACGGCCGACACGCGCGCGTTGTTGCCCTCGAACGTGGTGCGGCCGATCTTCGCAATCGTTGCGGTTGCGATGTCTGCTCCTGAATAGGACGTTGAGGTGCCATCGCTGAACGTCGCGAGCGGGGTGAGTGTGGAGGCACCTGTCGCGCCACGGAACCAGAACAACACACCGTTTTCGAAGTCGCCGAACCGGTTGACGCTTCGCGCGTCCGCGGCCGTCGAGGCCGGTGTGTTGATCATGACGCCGACCAGAGACGGATCAAGTATCACCGTGCCTGTCACGATGGTCGTGTCCGTCCTGTCCGACAGCCTTCCGAGGGCGCTGCCGGCGGTCGGCAACACCGTCGCTGCTGTTGCGGCCGTCGGTTTGAGCGGCGTCGCGGTCGCCTCTGACAGTCGCGCTGGAGTGAGCGGTGTGTTGACGACCGTGCTGGGGAATCCGGCGAGGGCGGCCTCCGCCGGCAACTTGATCACGTCGCTCGGCAGCGAGACGATGGGCTTCTTTCGCGCCTCCGGCCGGCGATGCCCGATGCGCAGATCCGGGATCATCTCGTCGCTGATCGGATAGCCGAGTTGCGGATTTCGCTCCCAGCCCTGGCTGGCCCAGCGATCCCGGATGAGTCCGTGCACCTCATGCGCATAGGTTGCCGGCGTCCAGTAAATGGATCCGCCTTGAAAGTGGTTGTATCGGCCGATGCCGTCCAGGCGTCGCCGTTTCGTCGGTCCGTGGATATCCGAGGATGCTCGCTTCGGCGCCGAGTGCGAGGTACTTCTCTCGGATCGCGCCGTGCACTTCGAACGCGCCTGCGCTGCTCTCGACGACCGGCTTGATGATGCCGATCTCGATACCGGCACCGGCGACGGTGTCTATCCTGGTGGTGCCGGTGGCAGCGGTCACAGTCGTCGCCGGCGGTCGTGTCGTCACCGCGCTCGTGACGGCGACGGGAAGCGTCGTCGCCGCAACTGCGCCCGGGCGGGCAATGGACGTTGCGGCACTGGTGATCGGTGAGGCCGACGAGCCCGCTGCAGGGGTGATCATCGTGGCGGTCAGTGTGCCGGTCGCCACCGTCTCCGCCAGTGTTCCCGATACCCGAGACAGCGGAGCCCAGTAGATGGATCCGCCTTGAAAGTGCGCAAAGACGCCTTCGGACCGTACGTCGGTGCCTGGGGTTACGTCGCTTGTGGGGAATCCGAGGAAGCCCTTGTCGCCGCCGAGCTCCTGCCATCGAACGCGAACCGGCCCATGCAGTTCGTGCGCACCAACCTGAGGGTGAAAGTAGATGGCACCGTGCTGGAAAGTGCGCACGAACCCGGCGCCGCCGGGACTCGCGACGATGGCGCTGGTCGTGGTGCCGAGCATTCCTGAAGAACCGCCAAGGTCGGCGTACTTCGCATTGATGAAGTAGGTGGCCATGTCGAGCGGCGAGTTGAACGCGGTGATGGTGGCGACGAGGTCGACATCGACCACGGAGAGCGAATCGCTGACCAGTCGCTTGAACGAGGCGACTGCGTCGACGGACGAGAGGGCAGCGCCGTCCGCGTCCTCAGTGAGACGGGCCATTTCAGAAACGGCACTGAGCCCGTGATTGACGAGCATGGAGCGGCTGATTTCAATTGCCGGCATTGAGGCCTCCGAAGGCATGCGAGCCTCGTGAGTCTGTTGATCGGAAACCGTCGGGTCGGCTGAGCAGACGTCCAGGCGCGTTTCGTGCGCGGCTTCAGTCGATCGACTGTCGAATACTCTGTTTAACGCTGGAGGGGGGAGGACCGAACAGGAACTGGGGTCAGGTCTTGAATCCGTACTTTTTTCATGACCTGGCCCCCGTCCCTCAGGCCCCATGACAGGAGCAGCGCCGGTGCCAGGTCATGAAAAAAGTGCGGATTCAAGACCTGACCCCAGACACCGGTTGAATCGGCTCCGCCACCGTGACGCTCTGTCGTTGACGATCGAGCATCTCGGCTCTCGTCATCGCTCGCAGGACGAGTGACTCCGGTGCTCCGTTGAGGCGCAGCAGCGCGATGGCGTTACGACTCGTGGCCGGTCCCTCCGTCAGGCGATAGTCGAAGGTCAGTCCATCCTCGCTGATGGCGTCTCCGAGGTGATAGACGACGTAGCGGTCCTGCAGAAGATCGACGAGCTCGCCGTCATGCGTAGCGGCGAGCACCACGTGATGTTTCCCTGGTGTGACGAGAGACGCCAGCACGGCGTCAGCGGCGGCGATTCGCTCCACCGCGTTCGTTCCGCGAAACAGCTCGTCGAAGATGAAGAGATGCGGCTGTGTCTGTTCGCTGGCCCGCACCAGGGCCAGCACCGACTCCACTTCCACCAGGTAGTAGCTCTTGCCGGCGAGCAGGTCGTCTGAACGGCCGATGCAGCTGCGCACGTGATAGACGGGCGCTGCGTACGATTCCGCCAGACACATGTTGATCGTCTGTGCGAGGACGACGTTGATACCAACCGTCCGCAGGAAGGTCGACTTTCCGGACATGTTGGAACCGGTGATGAGGACGCCGTACGGCGGCGCCACAGCGATCGAGTTCGGGACGGGGTCCTCGAGCATCGGATGCCGCAGTCCGGTGAACGTGGCACGGCCATGCGGTTCGACGAAATGCGGCCGCGTCCACGCAGTTGTCTCCGCGCGGAATGACGCAATGGCGACGGCTGCGTCGATCTCGCCGACCGCTTCGATGACCTTCAGCAGCTGCGGTGCTCGAGCGCGCAGCTCACGGCCGGCAAAGAACAGCGCATTCGCATCCATCAGAAAGAGGATGTTCAGATACTCGAGCACGACGCCGGCCAGCTCACCGGCGGCAGTGGCGCCCGGGCGAGTCACCCAGCGCGCCATGGTGCCGAGCCGGCGAAGCGCGGCGAGGTCGGCCTCCAGCGTTCCGGTGAGCGGTGCTGTTGCAGGAGAGCCGGCGGCGAGAAGGACACGCGCCGACGACAGCAGCACGCCGACCAGCCGGAATCGTGCGGCCTCCGCGCTCACTCGCCGCTCGGTCATCCCGCGGATCACCATATTCGTGACGAACGCGAGCGGCACGATCAGCAGAAGGCCGTGCCAGACGATTCCGAGCAGAAGCGTGACCGCGACGGTGGCGGTCCAGACTGGCAGAAGTGCGTGCTGAGGCGACTGCACGAGCGCATCCGTCCGCGTGAGACGATGGACGTAGGCGGTCGTCGGATCGGAAAGGCGAGCGAGCGCGATCTGGACGCGTTCGCGCAGCGTGGTGTCGTCGGTGACGCGCATGACGAGCGCGTCGAACGCGCCGAGGGCGCGCGGCGATGGCGCCGATCGCAGGCGGCGATAGAGCAGCTGCTGGCCGTAGCCACTCTCCGTCCGATCGAGATAGCAGAAGACATCGTCGAGAAGGAGGTCGTTCCAGGTGCGGTCGTCGAGGCTTGAACCTGGCGCATCGTGCGACCGGAAAAAATCGACGATGAGGTCCATCTGCCGCTCGCGTTCGCGAGGCTGGGCCCATTCTGTCCGCACGCGCTCCAGCAACTGCTGTCGTGCCCGCGAGGCAGTCAGGAGCGAGACGGCAACGAAGACGAGCAGTAACAGCAGAAGCGGGGCGACCATGACGGTCAGGTCAGAGCAGGTCGTCGACGCAGATGGAACAGCAGGGCAGCGATGTCGGCGCGAGTGATTCGCCGCAGGCTCGCTTCACCGTCTGCCGGTAGCCTTCGATGGACGCCGAGGTGTAAGAGGTGATGGTGCCGCTCGTGAGATCCACCAGCCAGTACTCGACAATGCCGTGACGGGCGTAGAGGGTAGCCTTCACCTCACGGTCGTAGCGAAGAGAGCTCTCTGCAATTTCGACGACGAGCAGAACGTCCTCGGGTCGCGGGTGCGCGTTCCGGTAGAAGTCGGCAGGTGGGGAGAGCAGAGCGATATCAGGCTGTGGCTCGTTGAGAGCATTGAGCCTGATCGGTCCCTGTACGCGGACAACGGCGCCCTGTTGCACACCGCGCATCAGCGCGTACGCGGCCCGATCGACAGCCACCGCATGCAGTGGCCCGATCGGTGTCATCGTCTGGATTTCGCCTTCGATCAGCTCGACGCGGTCGCTATCGGTGAAGACTCCTGCGCGCGCCATCGCGTAGTACTCGTCCGCTGTGAATCGTCGCTTTTCGACGTCGGCGCGCATGAGACCAAGCATAGCGCCATTCCCGCCGCCGGGCGGCTGCAGCTACCGAGCCATCAAACGTCGCGCCGATGGTTCGGAGGGAAACGCGAATCCCAGGAAGGAGATTGCGAAATCTGCGACGTCACCGGCTCGCGCGCGTCGCAGAATCCCGAGTGCGAGGCGCCTCGCCGCTGGATATGGTTCAGTCCACAGATGCGGGTGCTTTGGCCCATGCGCCGAGCGCCATCGCTGCGGCCACTGCGATCGCGCCCACCATGGCGAGCACGCCGACCCAGTGTGCGGTAGACCCCAGCGCGCGGTCGTAACCGAGCCACCCGAGTGACGTCAGGATGGCCTCCCAGTCGTGTCCCTCGACCTCCGCACCGGTGTGTCCACCGAGCAGCACCAGCCGCAGCGCGCGCGCATCGGCAATGTACGGAGCCAGGTCAATCAGATTCTGACCGGCCCACCAGATACACACCGCGCCCGCGAACCAGTCGTCGCGCCTGATGAACGAAATCACGCAGACGACTGGAATGAGCACCTGCAGCAGTGAGCCGCCGAGCGACGTCATGAAGGTGCCGAACGGAGCGAACACGATGTGGCCGGCTTCGTGGAAGACGAGGTCGATCAAATGCAGGAATGATGATCCGATGTACAGGGCGTCCAACGGGTGGGCCGCGAAACCGATGGTCCACCAGGCGAGAAGGGCCACCAAGAGGAGGCGCGCAGCCTGCACGTCCGGACTATCGGCCGAAGCTGCGTCCAGTGTGAACCGTGGTACTCTGACGCTCGACCTCCACATTTCTGCATGGCTGATACGGCAACCGCCCGGATCACGCTCGAGAGCGGCGTCATGCTGGTGCGCATCCGCGACGGTGCGCAGCAGCGTCCGTTAGACGCCCGCGAAAATTTGAGCATCGCGTTGAGCGAGACGAAAGGCGTGCGTCGCCCGATGCTGGTCGACATCACCAGATGCCCGCCGCTCGATGCCGAGACGCGACACGTCTATTCGGGACAGCCGCTTGTCGAAGGCTTCACGGCGCTGGCGCTCCTGATTGAATCGAGCCCGCTTGGCCGGATGATCGGGAACGTCTACCTCCGGGTTGCGCGACCCGGTATTCCGACGCAGCTCTTTACCAGCGAAGCCAGCGCCCTCGAATGGCTGAGAGGCCATCTGCGGTGACGGCAGACACACGCACTGACGTTCGAACGTGCCCGCGTCATGCGGTTTATCGAGCAGCTCGAACGGCTCGCCGCAGGTGAGCACCAGGCACTCGAGATGTCTTCGCTGCACGACGAGCTCGACGCCATCGCCTTCGGCATCAAGGTGCTTGCCGACGAGCTGCGCTGGGCGCACACCAAGATGACGGAGTCGGAGCGCGTCAACTTCGCCACGGCGTTCAACTTCAATCCGTGCGCGATGGCCATCGTGCGCGCCTCTGATGGCCGGTTTCAGGATGTCAATCAGAGCTTCGAGCGCCAGACCGGCTATTCCCGCGACGACGTCGTCGGCCGCACGCGGGAAGAGATCGGCTTGTGGATGGACGCGGCCGACCTGTCCGCGATTGCTGACGACATACGCAACGGCCATGCGGTGGTCAGCCGCGAAATGCGGTATCGCACCAAAACCGGCGCCGAGGCAACGGCCATCTACTCGGCCGATATCATTCTCTTTCACGGCGAACCTTGTGTCCTCTCCGCCTCCATCGATGTCACCGATCGCGTGCGGGCCGAAGCCGAAGCGGCGCCGCTCCGATGGGAATTTGCGCACCGCGGCCGCGTGATCATGCTCGATGCGCTGACCGGATCGCTCGCTCACGAGATCAACCAGCCGCTGACCGCGATCATGAGCAATGCCCGCGTGGCGCTCGATCTGCTGAAGGCGCCTTCCGTGCAGGTCGGTGTCGTGCAGCGAGATCGTCGAAGACGTGCTTGTCCGACAGCCGCCGCGCCGGCGATGTCGTCTGGCGTATGCGATCCCTCCTCAAGAAAGGAGACGCACAGCGCGAGCGACTCGAGCTGAATGTCATCATCGTAACCGTCCTCAAGCTCGTCGAAGGCCATGTCGCCGCCAGGCGTCTCTCGCTGGTGACCGAGCTGGCACCGACCGCAGAGATCGTCGCTGGGGATCAGTGTCCAGGTGCAGCAGGTCGCACTCAATCTGCTGATGAACGCCTTCGACGTGGTGCAGGAGTGCGAGACGCCCCGCCGTCGGTGCGGCTGCGCACGTCACGACGCGACATCGACAGCCGTCGTCGAGGTCTCCGACTGGGGTGCCGGCCTCACAGACGAGGCGCTGGCCAATCTCTTCGAGCCGTTCCGCACGACGAAACGCGAAGGCATCGGCCTTGGATCTGTGGATCTGCCGGCAGATCATGACCGCCCACGGCGGAACGCTGTCGGCCAGCCGCAACCTTGAGGGAGGGATGACGTTCTCTGCAGCGTTTCCGCTGGCCCTGACCGACTCGCAGGCCCAGGCGCTGCCGCGCTCGATCAGTCGGGAACAGGCCCAATGACTGAACGTCAGCACGCGGCCCAGTTCTACGACCGCAAGCGGTTTCTGCACCGCGCGGTAGAGAACTTTTTCGACCGTGCGCTCGACGAGCGGCAGCCCTGCGTGATGATCGCCAGACGCGCGACGTTCGACGCAGTGACGGCGGCACTGGTCTCTTCACGCGGCGGCATGTCGGATTCGATCGACGGCATCAGATTCGTCGACGCAGCCGCTCGCCCTCGATGGCTTCATGAATGGACGCACACCGGATCCGGTCCGGTTCGATAAGGCGTTGGCGCCACTCTGGGAGGATTTGAGACCTGGTGCCGGGGGCGCCATCCGCGTCTATGGCGAGATGGCAGACGTGCTGTGCGCCGCCGGCAACCACGACGGGGCTCTCGAGACTCGAACAGTTCGGCGAGCGCCTGATGCACGAAAGGCCGGTCTCGATCCTGTGCGCGTACTCGCTCGAGAGCTTCGACAACGACGTCGATGCGCGCATGCTTCGGGCCGTGTGTCGCCACCACACCGACGTCCGGGCTGCCGGCATCGTCAGCGAGACGCCTGACGAACGGACCAGAAGCGAGCACATCGTCGTGCTGCAGCACCGCTCGCGTGTAGCCGACGCCCTGGAGCGCGACAGAACGCGCGCCGTCATGAACAGCGTCGTCGCCGCCGTCGTCGTGATCGACGACGACGCCAGCATCCGGCGATCGATCGAACGCGTCCTCTTGCCTGAACGGGCTGCGTGTGATGACGTTTGCTTCTGCTGAAGCGTTCCTCGACCGGGGGCGGCGGTCGCGGTGGGGTGCGTGATTCTGGATGTTCAGCTTCTCGGGATGAGCGGTCACGAGTTGCAGAAGCAGCTCACCGCGACCGGAAGAGCGATACCGATCATCGCAATGAGCGGATCGACCGACCCGCGACTGGAACACGAGGCGAGGTCGCTCGGCGCGACTGCGTTTCTCCGAAAACCATTCGAGGCGGAGGCTCTGCTCGGCCAGGTCCTGCGGGCGCTTCACTCGCGGACTCCCCGTTCGTCCCGCTCGACGACACGCGACCTACCGTAGCTTCACGTCCGGACGCGGTGCCCGTTTCTCGACGTAGGAGCTGACGAGGCTCTCATGACCGTCGGGGCCGATCGCAGCGACCCCGAAGATCCAGTCGTCGATGGACAGACCCGGCAGCGATATCTCTGTCCGGCTGTCGAGCAGACGCGAATCAGTCCAGTCGTTGCCCCACGCCTTGCGCCAATAAATCCGATATCCGGAGGCGCCCGGCGAAAGCGTCCACTGGAGGTGAGCATCGTAGCCCGATGGCTGACGGCCGAGCATCGGCTGGCCACGCTCGTTGTTGACGTCCGGAGCCGGAGGCGCGAGGGCGAGCGCCGCCAGACTGACGATGTTCACGCGGGCGTTCTGCGCGAGGTAGCCGATGTCGACGCCGTCGACGGTGTCGAGGGCGGAATGTTGCCCGGCGAAGTTCTCCACGGCCTCGCGGAACGCAACCGCAGGGTAGCCACGTTCGCTGAACGAGCTGTGGTCGCTGCTGCGCGAAAAGCGATCGGCCCGCGCCATCAGGCGGACCTCGTGATCCGGGAGATAAACACCGGCCACACGCCGGATGTATCGTGCCAGCGCACGGGACCGGGAGTCTTCGGGACCTTCCGAATACAGTCGCACCGATCTGCCGTCTACCGCTCCGCCGCCGCCCTGCGAGTTGCCGACGATGTCGTTGTTGACGGCGGCATCGACGACGACCGTTTTCGCAGCGACGAGACGCTGGACGTACGCGCGTGATCCGACCAGTCCCTGCTCCTCTCCGGCCCACAGCGCGAAGACGAGCGTGGCGTCGAACTCCAGGCCGCTGGTTGCGAGCACGCGCGCCAGCTCGATTGTCAGCGCCGTGCCGCTGCCGTTGTCGTTCGCGCCCGGCGCGGCGACGTCGTAGTCCTGGTCGGCGCGACGCTGGGGGTCGGCGGTCCGCTGACCCGACGGCCTGGCGTTGGCACCAATCTGTCCGGTGCCGCCGATGTTGACGGTGTCGTAATGGGCCGTGAGATAGATTCGTCGCTGGCTCTTTCCGGGGAGGACGGCGAGCACGTTCCGCAGCTCAGTGTTGCGGGTGATGCGTCCGTCCTTTGCCAGTCGATGCGTGTCGAACGAGACCTGGAGCTTCGGGCTGGTACGGCGGAGCTCATCGAAGATCCATTGGCGAGCCGCGCCGATCCCGCGTGTGGGCGAGGTCGTGCTCGAGAGCGTGTTGCGCGTTCCGAATCCGGCGAGCGTGGTGACGAGGTCGCGGAGTCTGGCTTCCGGAGATCGCGGAGACCAGCCGCTCAAGCCGGGAGTCGACCGGTGCGGGCGCCGGTGCCGGTGCCTGTGCGGTTGCGTTCAGCTGACAGAAGAAGAGGCCGGCGACGAGTGCCACCGGCCGCATGGATGCATGCATGCCCGTGTGTGAGCCTCGCAGTCACACAGGATAGCGCGAATCCCGAACCCCGAATCCCGAACCCCGAACCCCGGTGAGTTCTTCAGCATTCTTCAGACTCCCATCAGGACTTCCCGGTCGGTCGCCGACGACCATGACGCATGGAGGCACCCATGCGGACATGGCTCGCGTTTCTGACGATCCTCGCCCTGGCGGCGCCGGCAAGCGCGCAGGAGATTCACTCATTCGGCTATGCGCGTCTCGGCTACGGAGGCGTGTTTGCTGACCGGCCGCACGGTGCGCCGGCAATCGGCGTTGGTTACCGCGGCGAGCTCGATTCGTTCGCGCTCGACGTGTCGTTCCTCAACTTCGTCGTCGGCGCCAGCCCGTACGGTGATGCGGCGTTTGCCGGATCGCTCCTGAGGCTGCAGGGACTGCGCTTCGTGAGTCCCGGAGCGAATCGGTCCGCCTATTTCGGGGGCGGCCTCAGCTGGGGGAGCGTCGATGCGGAGCGCCGCAACGAGCAGGCTCTGACGACCTATGTGTCGGGATGGCACGGGTCAGGACTGCAGGGAGAGGTCACCGCCGGATATGAGCTCGCGCGCCGGAGTCCCATGCGCGTGTTCGTCCAGGCCGACATCGGACTGCCGGTGTTCTATGCCCGCTCGGAAACGACTTCCCGCACGGCGCCTTCACGTGTCGTCGAGGCTGCGACAGCGGCGAAGCGCTACATCCCTTCGGCGGCGCTCAGCGTCGGGCTCGGGTGGAATCATCGATAGGCTCACCCGTCGCCTTCGATGCGCGCCTGGATATTCTTCGCGCGCTGGCTGGCGCGGAACTCGGTGATCCGTACCTCGGCCAGTCCCTTGGTGACGAACGGATCCTGGCTCGCGATCGTCTCGATTTCGTCGCGGCTCTTTCCGACAGCCACGATGATGCCGCCGTCACGAGGCACCTTGCGGCCGGACACGATGAAGTGGCCGGACGCATAATAAGCGTTCACGAAGCGCATGTGTGCGCGCATGTGCGCGTCGATCTCTTTCAAGGCCGCCCTGTAGACAAGCTCGATGATGAACACGGCCGTCATTGTCGTTCATGCTTGAGGGTCACGCGCGTGGCGCCTCATGGAGCAATCGATGTCGATCAACAGCCTGAACCCCTATCTCAACTTCGATGGCACAGCCGCTGAGGCGATCGCACACTACGAGCGTACGCTCGACGCCAGAACGGAAATGGTGATGCGCTTCGGTGACGTGAAGGAGATGCCCGTTGCGCCTGAGCACGCGAATCGCGTGATGCATGCCACGCTTCAGGTCGGCGGCGGCAAGATCATGATCAGTGACGGGCCCCCGGGGTCGTTCGTCACCGCAGGTGACACTACGCAGGTCGCACTGCACTTCAGCGGCGATCTCGATGACATGGCGCGTAAGTTCACCGCGCTTGCTGAGGGTGGTCAGGTGACGATGCCGCTCACCGACACCTTCTGGGGAGCGCGGTTCGGTACGCTGATCGACCGCTTCGGCATCTACTGGATGTTCAACGGTGAGCTGCCGAAGGACGAGAAATCGAAGGAGGCATGAGCCTCGTCCTGATCGTCGCCACAACCATGTAGCCGATCGGCCACCCTGCGAGGCATGCAAGCAATGCTGGCAGGAACGGATCAGGTGACGGACGCAGAAATGGCCAATTGACGGCCAGTGCAGTCTGCAGCATGACGGGCGTGCGAAAGGCCGTCAGCAGCACGATGACGAGGCAGAGCAGCATCGCCGCTGGCGACACGCGTGCGGTCCGGCGACGGCGAGCGATGCCCCACAGTGCAGGCGCAACGATACACAGGGCGAACTGCACCGCCACAACCAACGGCGCGTACAGCTCATACGAAGGCGTGCGGGCGGGATCGGCGGGAAGCGCCATCGCTCCGCCAGTCATCGTGGCCACAATAGCGCCGAAATAGAACAGCACGGTCACGATCCACACAGCCTGGCCGGCCAGCGCGGCCAGCGCCCATCCGCCCGCGAACGACCAGACACACAGCGTGGCCACATTCTGCCCGACCCACGTCGTCACCATCGACAGCGACACGTCGCCACCGACGCTCCACACCGACGCATCGAGACTGTCGAGTGACGCACCGCTCGCAAGGGTCGTCAGATAGAGGGCCGTCCCCTCCGCCCAGTGACGCGACAGGCGGCTCACGAGCAGTGAGAGCGGCAGCACCAGCGTGACGGTCGCCAGCCAGGGGCGCCAATCGAGCCACAGGCGTGCCTGTTGTCGTGCGATCAGACTGACTACCCCTTTCAAGGTGGCCCAATCGCCTGCGCCCACCTCGGTGAGGTCGCCAAGGACGGCATCACGCTGCTCCGGTTCCAGCGCGTGCGACAGCGCATCCAGCAGTCGCGCGCGTCCGCGGTGGAAGGACAACGGCTTCATTTCCTGGCCCAGGCCACGCCGTGGCTGGCGCGCACGATGGCGTCATAGAACGCGGTTGCCTCGCGGAGGCCGCTTGCGGTGACGTGCACCATCCGCTTGGGCCGCCCACCGCGTTCGGGAGTGGGCTCGCTCATCCATGTCTTCAGCAACCCCTTGCGCTCGAGCCGATCCAAGGTCGTGTACAGCGCGCCGATCGAACACTGACTGCCGGTAGCCTCGTCGACGGCCTTGCGAATGCTGACACCGTAAGCGTTGTCTTTGAGCCGTGCGGCGGCGGAGAGGATCGGGTACTCGAACTCGCCCAGCATGATTACAACTACATTGTGTATCTAACCATGCGAGCTGTCAAGCGATCTCATCTCCTCGGCGCCGCGGTGTGGTTGCATTTGTTCTGTCCCTGGACAGGAGTTCGCCTCTTTGGAGGTGAACTTCGGGATTAGATCGCCACCGTCAGCGCGGCGGTCAGACCACCGCTCACACTGCCCGATACGGTCGCCAGCTCGAGCGCGGCGCCGTCGCTGAACACGTTGTCGCTGGCCAGCGTGATCCGCGACAGGTTGGTCACGCTCGACTCATAGCCGCTCGTCGCGTAGACCTCGTCGCACGCCGTCTTCGGCAGCGCAATCTGCGACGTCGCCACTTTGTTGGCGACGCTGCTCGACGAGGACAGCGAGGGATACACCTCGAAGTGGATGTGCGGCCAGCGTCCGGAATAGCACCCCCGTCCCCCTTCAAATGCGCGGCAGGCGACGTACGCCGTCCGTCGCCATTCATTGTCGACAGGGGTCTGATGACGAAGGTGTGACGCGTCGAAGACAAACAGCGTTCGGCCGAAACATCTATACTGCGTTCCCTCATCCGCTGACATGACACGTCTGCGAATCATCCTTTCCTGCGCCGCAGTCGTCGTCTTTGTGGCGCTTGCAACGGCCCTCGTGCGTCGGCACGATGTCGCCAGGCAGCCGGCCGACGAGCGTGCTCGGTCCAGTAGGTCCACCTCCAACTCCCGAGGACTGCGGCGCCATGTGGCACAACGGCGTCGAGCTTCGAGGCACCGTTGGCGAACGTCAGAGTCAGGCGTACTTCGACACACGGACCGCGAGCGGAGCGCCGAACGAAATATCGGGCATCGTGGTGTTCCCCGATGAGCGGGGGAAGCAACCACTTGCTGACATACCTATTGGCGTTCAGGGCCACCTGAGTGAAGACGGCTGCGGCGCCCAATTGAAGGAGCCGGGTGCAGACACTGACAGCAGCGTCTGGCAGCTTCAGCGTGAAAGCACTTCAGTCATCAAGGGAACGTTCCGCTCCGCGACAGGGAACAGCGAGGCTATCGTCTTCAGCATCGTTCCACGGACGTCGTGCGACGGTGCCGGCGAGTGGCGCACGTTCAGCTCGCCACAGTGGCCGATCACGTTCGACTATCCGGCGAACTGGGTGCTGACCAGCGATGATGACGATGTGAACATCGAGTGTCCGTCAGTGGCGGCTCTCGCGCTCGGTGGCGCGGTGCTGACATTCGAGCGCGGACGATTTCCAGCCAAGCATGGATCTCGTTCGACGGACGGCGACCCGTCAGGGACTGAGCCCTACTGGTTCCTGCGAGGGCCGAGTGGCGCGTGGCTGGTCGGCGATCCGGGATGTGCGAAGGCCGACGCGGGGGTACCTTGTGCGCCGGCTCGCACCTCCGAACGGAACGGGATAACGGTTCTCCAGGGAGTGGCCGGCGAGCATCGCGTCTATCGTCCCGGCATGGGGTATCTCGGACAGGGAGACGACATCGCCCGCTATCTGTTCGTCTTCCGCGATGAATGGGTCAGTCTCGACAGCGTGGGGACCAACGAGCACGCCGTCGGGGACATGAAACAGGGCGGGCCCGTGTTGTTGGATGGCGATAGCGTCGGCGACAGGCTCGTGCGCAGCGTGAAACTTCGTTGATTCGTCGAGTCGCGCGAACCACGAATTTACTTGCCGCTCAGCCCAGGTCCCCACGACGAGTTGAAGTGATACGGCACGCTCGTGCCGATCATCTCGACGCGGCGAATCAGGTTGTTCTCGATCCGGAACACCTCGGTGACGTGGATGCTCGAGGCGCGGCCGGCAAAGCTGCTCATGTCGGCGACCTCGCCGTTGGTCAGCTTGATCTGGCTGACGGTGCCGTCCATGTCGAACACGCAGTTCGCCCAGACGACCCCGCGTTCCTCGTCGACGAGCGGAAACCGCCGGTGATGGACGTTGTTGACGATGCCGAGATAGCCGCTCTCGAGCTGCGTCTTGCAGTCGCTGCCCATGTAGTTGAAGTTCGGGCGTGGTCGGCTTCGAGCCCGGCGACGTTGGTCGTGTGTGAGCCGTTCTCGAGGCGGTCGCAATCGTCGGTGAACGGGTAGAAGCCCTTGCCGTCGTTCTTCTGCACCGCCTCGAAGTAGGCGTTGGCGATGGTGATGAGCTGCTGACGTGACGCGCGCTGCGCCGGTGGAATCGGCTGCAGCCAGAGCGCCTCCGGCTGTCGCGTCTTGTCCATCGCCGCGATGTTGTTGGGGCCGCCGCCGCCGGCGCGGAAAAACGACGTCTCGATTTCGGTGATGCGTCCGAGCTGCACGCGCAGCCGCACCGACATCAACAGGACGCCGCCCTTCTCGCGCATCGTCCCCATCCACCCGGCCTGGCCGGCAACCGGATCGGCGAAGTGGTGGTTGTAGCTGCCACGAGCCGGTCACCGTCTTCCAGAACCCGTCGCCGACCTCCATCACCTGTTCCTGTTCGGTGTACTTGACGTCTGCCGAAAGCGGCAGACGCTTGGGATCGTGCGCGACCAGGGCCGCCAGGTACTGCTCCATGAGCCCTTCGAGACAGCCCCTGTCGCAGTCGATCGGCACTGGTTTGGCCTGGGCGGCGAAGTCCGGCGCAAAACGGGGCATGGCGACGATCAAAAGAGCACCGACGACGATGGCTGTTTGTGTGTGGCGTCTGCTCATGCGGGGGATTATAGATACCTGAGGACCCCGCTCAACGAATTTCCAATGTGAGCGTCGCGGCGAACGCTGGTTACCGCCCGTATACGCGCATCTCCCGTCCATCCGGCAAGACGACGCGTTCGAGGCGAATGATTTTCTGTCCGTCTGCGAACTGGTAGCCGGTGCCGGTGACCACGTCGCCAGGCTTGATGGTGGTTCTCGTCCACCCGTTCGCCTCCATCCGGGTAATGGCCGGCCCGCCGATCAGCCATTGCTCCGTCTTGCCGTCGTCGGCTCGCACCTCGATGGTGAACATCGGATGGGGATTCATCCATTCGATCTGTTTCACCGTGCCTTTGACCGTGACGAGCTTCTCCATGCTGACCGGCCAGGAGTGATGGGCGGCGAGTGGGGCAATGGCGCGCACGAACGTCAGGACAACGACGGCGGACATGAGCAGGTTCTTCATGGTGCCCACCTTCAATACAGAGAGCGGAGGAACGCGATGACATCGGCAGCATCCTGCGGAGTCATGTGAAAACGTGGCATCGGTGGTCGAAGCTGGTGCCCATCGCGGCCGATGGCTCCCTGAGTCAGCAGCCGCAGCGCCGCTTTGTCGTCGTAGCCAACCAGCCCTCTGTTGCGCGGCGCCCGCGATGCCCAGTCGTTCGGCCATGGCGGCGCGAAGGGGATGTTACCCCCCAAATACTTCTCGTGTTGAAGGATGTTGCCGTTACCATCGCGTCCCGAGTGGCATTCGACGCACATCGCCACCCGCTCGACCAGATAGCGCCCATGCTCCACGTTTCCGGAGGGCAGCGATACGTCAGCGTCTGGCGCCGACGCGGCGCGCTGCGCTTGCGGCGACGCGCTGCGCTGCCCTTGCGGTGACGCCTGACGCGGCGTCGACGCCGAGCGCTGTGCGCGCGCCGAGTTCTGTGACAGCGTCAGCAGAACAGCCGCCACAACAGCAATCACGTTCTGCATACGCATACGGATACCTCCCTGCCGCGCCGTCCTGCAAGGAGCGGGGCAAAAAACCAAGATCCGGCGGGAACTGCTCGAACGCGCGCAGGCGCCTCTCCGGATCGTAACCGCCAGCTCGACAAGACGGAGTTCGACCGGTGCCTTCGGCGCCCTGAGCGCCGTGTTGAGGTGGCTCCAGCCAATGGCAGACAGACGACTGGGCTTACGCCGGAAGTCGTCAGGTCCCGGCTCGGATTGCCGCCAGGGCTCGCTGTCCTGAGGCGGCGGTTTTCCTCAGCGTTCCCGCGGAGCGTCTGACAGCCGTTCGTGAACGGTGAGGGGAAGCGGGCGACGACCACGCCCGATCTGCCGTTGCCGACGCTCCGCTTCTCCGAGCCAGGCAGCAAACAGTGCGATGCCGAGCACGGTCAGGATGATTCCGGCCGGGATCCACATCAGCAGCCCGGCAAGCTCCTGATCCGAGAGCGGATCGATCCCGCGCGCTGCGGCCCGGGTGATATAGAGCGGATACAGCGGCACCGGCGACAGCGTCATGATGGCGCCCAGCAATCCGGTGTGGACCACCGTCGTGAAGACGTAGAACACCGCGGCGCCATAACCGGCGCGCCCGTAACGTCCGCCCAGCAGCCCCCACCAGAACAGAGCGGCGGAACTCACGAACATGGCGTGCTGCACGGCGTGAATGGCTTCGTTGCCGGTTGCCGCATCGTAGAGCGCCGGAATGTGCCAGACCCAGATCGTGATGCCGTGCAGCGCCCATGCGATCAGCGGGGCACTGGCCCAGCGCCAGGTGCTGCCAACGGCCTTCGTCTGCAACGCTGCGGCTATCCGCGGACGCCACCCATCCGGCACGCCCCACAGGCACGTGGACAGTGGACGTCCTGCAATCACCAGTGGTGCACCGATCAGCATCATCAACTCGTGCTGAATCATGTGGATCGAAAACAGCTGGATGGCCAGCGCGTCGATCGGTGGAAGGATGGCCACTACCAGCACGGTCCAGCCGGCTGCAAAGGCAACCCGCTCGCGTAGCGGATGCACCGCGCGGCGGTGCCGCAACCGCCGCGTGCCACGTACGTAGAGGACGCCGCTCAGGGCGAGCAGCGACAGTGCGGCGAGATCCCACGCGGAGAGCGCACCGGGGGAGTTCCAGTTGTGCGGCTCGCCGTCGTGGGCGAGCACCGAGGTCATCGCCATGAGCACGGTCAGCAGCGTCGCGGACGTTCTTACTCGCATGGGCTCAGAAGGAAAGTGGATGTTGCTGCCGTGAGCACGAGCAGGCCGATCAGCACGTTGAGGGCGAGTCCTCCCACTGCCATGAAATAGCTGCGATCTTCCTGGCCGGCGCCCTCTAAATTGGCATTCTTCAGCCTGGCCAGGCATGACCACGAGATCGCGCCCCCGATCACGACAAGCGCAAGAGCACCCGCCGAGACCAGCGCCAACGTGGGGCCTGCATGGCTCCCCCCGCACACGGGCTTGACCAGCGCATATCCGATCAGCTGATTCAGCGCCCACGCCGCCGGCCCACTGAGCACACCGATCCACAGCAGCAGCAGGCCGCGGTCTTCCCAGTACGTCCGCGCTTCGTGACCGCCCATTACAGCCACCGTGGTGCGAAATAAAGGGTGAGATACACCGGCACCCACCAGAGGACGATGAAGTACCAGTAAAGCGAGTTCTCGCTCACGTCGACGAACCGCGGCTCAGTGACCGAGTGCGCCATCACCAATGCGAGCAGCACGCCGGAGTCGACGACGTCAGTTGCCAGGTGTGTCGTATGAAGGCCCAGCAGCAGCCAGGTAATCGACCCGTAGGCACTGTCGTCCCAGCGACAGTTGAGGGCGGGGAACTCGAAGGCGCGCAACAGCAGGTTGCCAATAGCGAGCAACGTCAGCACCCCCAGCCACACGCGAACCTTCCGCAGGTCGAACTGCTCGGCCGCGCGCTTGGCCAGTGCCGCAGGAATGCAGCCGATGGCGGCCAGGGCGAGATTGGCGGTGCCGTAAAGGTAGTCAGGATCGGGCAGGCTTGGCGGCCACGCGCTGACCTTCAGACGCAGGTAGAAGTAGGCGATCAGAACGATCACGAACATCGATCCTTCGATCACCATGAAACCGACCGTGCCCCACCAGATCAGACCCTGGTGTCCGAACGCGTGGTTCGGCATTGCGGAGACGTCGAGCGTCCGTCGCTGCGTACTCATGCGCGCGCTTCCTCGAGACGGCTGCTCCGTTCTTCTGCCTGCTCGGTGCGATCGCCCTTCGGCCAGAACCATCCGATCAGCGTGATGGCCAGCGGCACGATCGCCACAGGCAGCGCCCACGGTGTGAAGATCGAACCGACGAAGAACGCGCTGGTGACGACCGCACACAGGAACGGCCAGATGGTCGGCTCCGGAAACACCGTCTTGTGCGCCGGTTCGGCGTCCATCACGTCGGTGACCAGCACCTCGCGGCAGTCGCTGCGGATTCCGGTGACGACCGGCTGCTCGGCGCTGCGATCCCACAGCGCGTTTGGTCCTTCGACAATCGGAACGTGCAGGAAGTTGTAGACCGGTGGTGGCGACGACGTACCCCATTCGAGGGTGTCCGCGTTCCAGGGATTGTCGCCGGCCAACGTGCCCCACAGACGGCTGCGGACGACGTTGACGACGAGCATCAGCCCGCCGAGCGCCAGCAGCACAGCGCCGCCACTCGCGAGTAGATTCAGCGTTCCCCAGCCCATCGACGCCGGATACGTGTAGACGCGGCGCGGCATGCCGAGGAACCCGAGGAGATGCATGGGAAAGAACGTGACGTTGAAGCCGACGAAGAGCATCCAGAAGTTCCAGCGGCCGAGCCGCTCGCTCATCAGGCGCCCGGTCATCTTCGGAAACCAGTAGTAGATGGCGCCGATGAGAGGGAATACCGCTCCGCCGATGAGGACGTAATGGAAGTGGGCGACGACATAGAAGGTGTCGTGCACCTGCAAGTCGAACGGGATGACCGCCAGGGTGACGCCCGACAGGCCGCCGAGCACGAAGATGGCGAAGAACCCGAGCACGAACAGCAGCGGCGTCGCGAACCGGGGCCGTCCGCGCCACAACGATGCAATCCAGCAGAAGATCTGCACACCTGTCGGGATCGAGATCACCATGCTCGCCGCCGTGAAGTACGACAGACCGAGCTGCGGCAGCCCCGTCGCGAACATGTGGTGTACCCAGACGGCGAAGCCCAGAAACCCGGTCGCCACGACCGACACCACCAGCGGCGTGTAGCCGAAAATGGGACGCTGGGTGAAGGTGGTGATGATCGCCGAGACCATCCCGAGCGCCGGCACAAAGATGATGTAGACCTCGGGGTGTCCGAAGAACCAGAACAGATGCTGCCAGAGCAGCGCGTCGCCGCCTTCGGCAGGGTTGTAGAAGTGAGTGCCGACCAGCCGGTCGAGCAGCGAGGAAGGTGCTCGATGTCACCACCGACGGCATCGCGAAGATGACCATGAACGAGGTGACGAGCATCGCCCAGACGAACAGCGGGATGCGGTTGATCGACATCCCTGGTGCGCGCAGCTTGAAAACGGTGACGACGATTTCGACGGCCACCGCCAGCCCCGCGACTTCGGTGAACGTGATCAGCTGGGCCCAGAAGTCCGAGCGCTTGCCTGGCCCGTAGTCCGGCCCTGACAGCGGCACATAGGCGAACCACCCCGCGTCCGGCCCGGAGTTGACGAGGAGCGCCGTGAACAGCATGACCCCGCCGAAGAGGAAGACGTAATAGCTGTAGGCGTTCAGTCGCGGAAAGGCGATGTTGCGCGCGCCAACCATGAGCGGCACCAGGTAGACGCCCATCGCTTCCATCACCGGCACCGCGAACAGGAACATCATCGCCGTGCCGTGCACGGTAAAGAACTGGTTGTAGAGGTCGGGCCCGAGCAGGTGATTGTCGGGAAAGGCGAGCTGCAGCCGCATCGCCACTGCCAGGATGCCGGCGAGGATGAAGAACACGAACGCGGTGGTGATGTAGCGCAAGCCGATCGTCCGGTGATCCACCACGGTGAGACGTCCGATCACGCCGCGTGGCACGTACCATGCGCGCTCGAGCTCCCGTCGCAGGCGCGCCTCCGCCTCGCCGGACGGGATCGGCTCGTAACGCTCGACGGGGCCCTGATATCGTTCGGCGCCGGTACTCACCGCAGGCTCCGCAGATAGGCGAGCAGCGGCTCGAGCTCCGCCGCCTGGAGCGCGATCGGAGGCATCCGGCTGCCCGGCTTGAACGCCTGCGCGTTGACCACCCACTGCGCCAGATGCTCACCGGTATTCGGCAACGTGCCCGCTGCAAGCGTCATCCGGCTGCCGACGTGGGTGAGCTCCGGTCCGACGCGCGCACCGGCATCGGTGCCGCGAATGGTGTGGCAGGTGCCGCACGGCCCCTGCAGGAAGACGTCGCGCCCGCGGCGCAGCTCGTCACCCGAGGCGTCGGCCGGCGGTTCGACGGCCGGCTGTCGCTGTCCCTGGATCCATTGCTGGAATCTGTCAGCAGGCTCGGCGACGACGAGGAACGCCATTCTGGCGTGCTGGTGGCCGCAGAACTCAGCGCACTGGCCGCGATACACCCCGGCCTGATCGGCCTGAATCCAGGTGCTGGTCACTTCGCCTGGAATCAGGTCGCGCTTGCCGTGCAGGTTCGGCACCCAGAAGCTGTGAATCACGTCGCGCGAGGTCGCGCGAAGGACGACCGGCACGCCGACAGGGATGTGCAGCTCGTTCGGGCTGGTCACAAACCGATCCGGCGAGGCGCCGCGATATTGGAACTCCCACCACCACTGATGCCCGATGACGTCGACGGTGATTGCTCCGCGTCCGCTCGGCGTGTTCAAGCCGCGGTCGGCGGCGAAGGTCATCACCGCGAGCGAGACCAGCACCAGCACCGTGCCGATTGACGCAATCGTGACGTTGCGTGCGAGACGGGAGGTCGTCGCCGGCGACTGATCGCTCTCCTGGCGGCGCCGCAGCAGGGCCACCGCCAGCGCAATCATCACCGCCACCCAGATGGCTGTCGATAGTGCCATCAGCCACCAGCCAAGGTTGGCGATGCTGCGTGCCGCCGGCCCCTGCGGGTTGAACATCGACTGATTGCCGCCGCATGCCCCGGCCGCGATCGTTCCGGGCAGCAGGATCCAGCGAGCGGTCCGGACGGTCATGGCTTCCCGGTCTGCACCGGCGTCGCGGCCGGCCGCGCGTTCTCAGGGGTTGCTGACTTGAGGTGGTCATCCCGCCCCGGCAACGCGTCTATGGGAGCCAGGCCGTTCATCGATTGCACGTAAGCGACCAGCTGCCACACCTGTTCATCAGTGATCTTGTTGCGCCACGACGGCATCCCGTTGGGGCGCCCTTCGACGATCGTGTTGAAGATGTTGTCGGGCCGGCTGCCGTAGATCCACTGGTCGTCCATCAGCGCCGGTCCCATGCCGCCGCCGCCGTGGGAGTGACAGCCCACGCAGTTGTATGCGGAGTAGAGACGCTTGCCCTCACCGATCGCATAGGCGTTGTGCTGAAAGGGACTGGCCGGGGCGGGCGGTGGCGGCGGAGCGCCAGCATAGAGCCCCGTCATCGCCGCCTTCTGCGCTCGCCCTGTCGCCTCTGCCGGACCTGCGAACGGGCGCCGCTCACGCTCGCAGGCCGTGCTGCAGAACACAAGCACACACGCTGCGGTGCAGGCCAGGCCCTTCACGACTGCACCCTGGGGACGCCGTAGCGCGCCAGCACCGCGTCGATTTCGGGCTGATGCTCGGCGATGAAGCGATTCAGCCGCGCAGCGCGAGCGGTGTCCTGCCGGCGGACGGCCATCGCGATTGAGAATGCCTGCGGCATCGCGCCGTCCTGTCTCGGCAGCACCGGCGTCACGTCGAGCGGTTCCGAAGAGCGTTTCGACAGGTAGCCGGCCAGTGGTCCCCATACCGCGGCCACGTCGATGTCGCCGCGCGCGACGGCGGTAACGATGGCCGAAGGCGGGCTGTCGTCGTGATAGTTGCCGTACACGGTAAAGCCGACCAGATTGCTGACAATGCCGCGACGGCTGAGGGCGTGCGCCGGCGGAGAATTCATCCCATCGTCACCAACGAGCTGCACGCCGATACGGAGCGTGCGAAGCAGCGGATCGTCGAACGAACGGATGTGCAGGCCCCGTGCGCGCCGGGTGACGAAGACATAAGTCGACCGGTAGTACGGGTGCGTGGTCGTCACACCGTCAGCGCCCTGCGTGTATCCCATCACGACGTCGCAGACGCCCGCGTTCAAGGTGTTGCGAAGGAAGCCACGCCGCTGCGCCCACCAGGTGTACTCGACCCGAGTCCCGAGATCCCGGGCGAGCCGCTCGGCAAGGACGTTCTCGAACCCCTCGCCGCGTGCGTTCGAGAACGGCAGATTGTTCGGATCGCTGCAGACGCGCAACGGCGACGTGGCGGTGGCCCGGAGGATCACGCTCACTCCGAGCAGCACGCAGGCGAGTGGCAGCGTCGGGCGGTGGGTCATGGCAGGCCGAACACGTAAAACGTGCCTCCGGGAGAAGTGGCGGCGGGCAGATCGGTCATCGCGTTGACGAACCCGAGTGCTGCCGTCCCATCGCGCACATCGAGATTGCCGGACACGACCGCACCAGGCCATCCGCCGACGCCCGAGAGGACAGCGAGGTACTGCTTGCCGTCAGGACCGCGGTAGGTGATCGGCTGACCGATGATTCCCGAGCCGGTCTTGAACTGCCACAGCACCTGTCCCGTACGCGCATTCACCGCTTTGAACCAGCCTTCCATCGTGCCGTAGAACGCGACGTCTCCGGCGGTGACCACCACGCCGCTCCAAATCGGGAAGCGCTCCTTGATCGACCACACCTTCTTGCGCGCCACCGGATCCCAGGCGATGAACTCGCCGCGGTTGCCTCCCGGACCTGCGTACATCCGCACGTTCGCGCCGACGTAGGGTGTACCGGCGATGTAGCTCGCCTCGACTCCCTCGTAGTCCATGCACAGATTGTTCGCGGGGATATAGAGATAGCCGGTGCGCGGTGAGTACGCGCTCGGCTGCCAATCCTTGCCGCCGGGCGCAGCGGGACAGATGTCGCGAATCACCCGGCCGACCGACGGGTGCTTCTCCTCGTTTTCGATCGGACGTCCGGTTTTCAGATCGATGCCCTTGGTGGACGTCACGTGCACGAACGGATCGGCGGACACCACCTCCCCGGTGGCGCGGTCGATCACATAGACATAGCCGTCGCGCTCGGGGCGCAGGAGCACGCGGCGGGTCGATCCGCCGAGCGGAAGATCGACCAGGATCGATTCGTTGATCGCGTCGTAGTCCCAGAGGTCGTGCGGGCTGACCTGGTAGTACCAGACAGCCTCACCTGTATCGGGATCCCGGGCAAAAATGCCTGCAGACCACTTGTTGTCGCCGGGGCGCTGCTCGGAATTCCATGGTCCCGGATTCGACGTGCCGTAGTAGATCAGATTGAGAGCCGGGTCGTACGAGATCCATCCCCAGGCAGAGGCGCCGCCCTGTTTCCATGCTTCGCCCGGCCAGGTGTGGATGCCGAGGTCCTGTCCGCGATCTTTGTCGTAGAAAGGCTTGAAACGTGCCCCGATGAGCACGTCGCGATCGGGCCCGGTGGCGAATGCGCGCCAGGCGATCTGGCCCGATGCCGCATCGAGCGCCGTCAGCCAGCCGCGGACACCGAGCTCACCGCCGCTGTTGCCGACGATGACCTTGCCCTTTACGACCAGCGGGGCCATGGTCATCGTCTCGCCCTTGTTGACGTCACCGAGGGTCGAGACCCAGCGTTCCTTTCCGGTCTCGGCATCGAGCGCCACTGTCCGGTTGTCGAGCGTGTTGAAGAAGATCGTTCCGTTGTCGTACACCGCGCCACGATTCACGACATCGCAGCACGCCACGCCCTGTGCGGCACCGATCGGCTTCGGGTTGTACCTCCACTTCAGCGGCAGCCCCGGCTGGGACAGGTCAAGCGCATACATCACGTTCGGAAACGGCGTGACCAGATACAGCGTGTTGTTGACCACGAGGGGAGCCGCTTCGTGCCCGCGCACGAAGCCGGTCGAGAACGTGCTCTTCACGCCGAGCTGAGATGCCGATTGCGTCGTGATCTGGTCGAGGCCGCTGAAGCGGGTGCTGGCGTAGTCCTTGGCTGGGCGAGTCCAGTCGCCCGACTCGTCGCCTGCCGGATTCTGACCCGGCGTTCCAGCAGTGTGAGCTGACGCTGGCTCCTGGGGACGATTTGTCGAGCCGCAACCTCCGGCGGAGCCGGTCAGCGCCGCGAGAAAAACGGCGATCGGTACGAGCAGCAGATGGCGAGTTCGAGTACGCATACGGTCGACATGCGTGGTCCCTTGATGCAAGCGGCCCGCCGCGCTAGTCGACCTTTGCCGTCAAAGTTTCGGTGTCATGAAATCGCCGTGATCGCTGCGACCGATTGGGACGCTGCGTGATGTCAGCAGGACTCCGCGCTTGCTGCGCCCGATCGACTTTCCGTGCGAGCCCGCGGCGATGCGTCTACGCAGAAGGTGTGCGCCGGCGCCAATCTGCCAGAGTGATATCGGATAGCCGGCGACGCGCTCGATTCCACCGGCACCGAGCGCCGCGAACTGGCCGTTCGCCAGCAGAAAGGTTGAGACGAGACCGACGCCACCTGCCACGATGGTGACGACGCGGAATGTTCCATCGCGTGACGATGTGGCAAGGCCATACAGAATGAGGGCAATGTTGCCGGCGATGAAGTTCACAGCGGCCCCGGCGTAGTGATATTCCGTTGCCTCGTTCTCCGGGTGCAGCCCCACCAGCATTCCGCCGACGCCTGCGATCACGAACACCACGGTAGCGCTCGAGCGCGCGACTCCGGGCAGGAAGGCAGGCCACGCGAAAATCGCTCCTGCCGCCATGGTGATGCCAACAAGGACGAAGCTTACGTTCATGAGGCCGTGCCAGGGCGAACAGACCGACCGGGTCCCGGCGACAGCCTGTGCGCACTCGGTATTGCCCAGATCGCTGATGTAGTTCTGCGTCAGCGAGTACGGTGCCGTCCACGCGATCGCCACCAGCGGCTGCGCGATGTAGAACTGAACGGCCGCGACCCACAGCCATGCGCCGAGCCGCACTCGCCACGCCGCATGGGATGTCATCGGCGCATCTGTATGCGATGTGAGGTCGCCAAGTGGAGACCAGGGATGCGCATAAGAGGAAACGCGGGCTCAGTCGAGCTGCCGTCGAGGAGGCTGCTTCAGGGCACCAGCATGCGGATCATGCCGTCCTGGCGTGACGTCAGGTAGAGCTCGCCGTCGAAGGTGCGGCCGATGTGCAGGTCCGCACGCGACAGCTTCGTTCCCATCATTTTGTCCACGAGCTCCTGGAAGGTGACGTCGGTGCGGACCCCTTTGGCGTCGCGGGTGAAGAGTTGCACTTCCTCGATCGGCGCCACCGTCCGCGGCACGCCATCGTCGGCCTTCTTGAGCGCGTCGATGTCGGCGACGAAGATGCGCCCGCGCTGGATGTCGCCGAATACCACCTTGCCGCGCAGGGCCGCAATGCGGCCGCGATAGACGTAGCCGCCGCTGATGGCCACGCCCTCGTCGTGGTCGTACATCGCAACAGGATAGGTGAAGCCGTCCTTCGTCTTGCCGTCGAGGATGTCCGCCGGCAGCGGAATGAGCTGGTCGAGCGCGCCACCCGCACGGGTGATGCCGTTCTCCCAGATCCCTTCTCGCTTCATCCAGCCATAGTTCTCGCCGTTGCGGACGATGTTGACCTCCTCGATGTTGTTCATCCCGATGTCGAAGGCGAACATCGTTCCGTCGGTCGGATCCCAGGCGAAGCGGTGGGCATTGCGGAAGCCGTAGGCGTAGATCTCGCCGAGCGTCTTCGGATCGTTGTCAGCGGCGAACTTGTTGGCGGCGGGAATCGTGTAATCGCCCAGTCCCTTCGTTCCCCTGGTTACTGAGGGCGGCCGCGGATCGATGCGAAGAATAGCCGTGATGAGCGAGTCGAGGCGCTGGGTCTGGCCTGGGTTGTTGGCGTTGGGACCTCCGCCGTTGCTGAATCCGAGGTCGCTGCCGCTCGTGTAGAGCAGACCGTAATCCGCTGAGCCCGGCTTCGCGGTCGGATTGAATTCCACGGTGCTGACCGGGTGCGTCAGGTTCTGCACCATGTGCGCCACGCGCAGGATCTCGCGGCGCGTGCCCTTGAACGCGCTGGCCGCGGGATCATCGACGTGCCACTCTGAAATCACATTGTGGTAGGTGACGTCCTTCGCCGTGTAGCCCGGCGGAATGAAGTTCGGCGTGGCGGGATTATCAGGGGCGCGCTCGGCGTGCGCGGTGTAGAACAGCCCGTTCCTGGCGAATTCAGGATGGAAGTCGAAGCCGATCAGCCCGCTGGCGAGCCGGTTGTAGAACGCGTAGGGGAACATCGCCGCGAAGTTGAGATACACCTGCGGCCGGTTGTTCGCGTCGAGGAGGTAGAGGAGGCCGCGCGAGTCGTTCACGAAGCGGCGGCCGTCCGGCAGGTCGCGCACGACGTTGATGCGAGCCCAGCCGGCAGGGTTCACATCCTGCCCGGCGGCCAGCATGCTGCGCGTATCGGGCAGCCGCGTCAGATCCTTGATCTCGACGGCGATACCGCGCTTTTCGATCGGCGCCGGAATCGGATTGGTGGTCTGACTGAGCGCCGCAGCGCCAGCGAGCGCCACAAGGAATGCGGTGAGGAGGGTGTGTTTCATGGCGTTTGCCGGGTCCAGGGCCGTTACGCCGGGTCCAAGGGGACCGAGGCTAGTGTTCGCCGGGTCCAAGGGGACCCGGCCTACTTCTTCAGCGGGATGAAGGCCAGCGCGTTGTTGGCGTTCATCGGGATCACCAGCTGATTGGCCCCTTCGTCGTAGCACATCGACGCCGGGTTGGGAATATTCTGCGCGATCAGCTCGGCCTTGGCATTCGGGCGGATGCGCGAGACGCCCCCCTGCTGGACGCTGCTCACGTATTTGGTCCCGTCCTTCATGATCACGAGGCCGTCGTTGCCAGGCTGGACCGCGTTCTCGGTCTTCACCAGTTTGCCGTCCTTGCCGAACGTCTGCACCTCGTTGTTGCCGATGTTGACCACGACAATGTTGCCCTGCGGATCGAAGGCGATGCCATTCGGCTGCCGCAGCGGGGCACCTTGGATGAACACCGACGATTCGCCGGCGGGCGTAATCTTCCACACCTGCCAGGTATTGGCGTCGGTGGCGCCGCCCGTCTGCGTCGCGTAGATCGTACCGTCGTCAGCGACTTCGATATCGTTGAAGCCATTTGATTTCTCGACGCGGACCTGGCCGGCGGGCGCACCGGTCTGCAGGTTGAACTTGCGGATGACCGAGATGACCGGATCCGTTGCGCTGGTGCCGCCGTCGCGATCGGCGAGGTAGAGCACGCCGCCCATGATGTCGCTGCCCAGCGGCTCGTTCAGCACCAGTGGTGTCGTCATGTTGCTCCGCTGATCGCCCGGGTTCTGGATGCCGACCCAGCGAGCGGTGTGGACGGAGCCGTCGGAGTTGATGAACGAGATCCAGGCGTTGTTCACCTGCACGTTCTGGGCGACGCCGCGGTTCGGCACCACGATCACCTTGCGCGTCGGGTCGTACGAGCAGCTCTCGGCGGAGTAGATCGCGCCGTAGACCTTGACGTTCGACGACATCGGGTTGAAGGCACCGTCTGGCGCCGGATTGATTGGCATCCCGAGGCGGTTGCCGACGGAGTACGGTTGCGGCCCTGTCTGCGCGGGTGCCGGTGCGCCGGCTGGCGCCGGTGCCTGCTGAGCGGCGACTGTGACCGCTGCGCAAACTGCGGTGGCGGCGACGAACGTTCTGAACGGAAATGAGATGGTCATCTTGCGAGTCCCTACGGCTGACGTGCGTGTGGCGTTTACGGTGGGGTCAGGTCTTGAATCCGCAGTTTTTTCACGACCTGGCACCTGAAAAGAGCCTTCAACCTTCGCGCGCTCTGGTTGCAGGTGCCAGGTCGTGAAAAAACTGCGGATTCAAGACCTGACCCCAACAATCAGCTTCTGCGGCGTCTCGAGGCTGTGCGTGGTGAGCGACGTGAATCCCGCTTCGTGCAGCATGCTCTGCAACTCAGACTCGGTATAGGCGTCGCCGGCGGGCGTGTTCGACATCATCACCAGTGCGAAGCGAGCCGGAATCGACGGCGAGACACGGCTCTCGTCCGGCACGAACTCGAGAATCGCCACGCGACCTCCCGGTCGCAGGGCCGCGGCCACTTTACGCAGCAGCGTCACGTTCGTCTCGCGATCGAAATGATGCAGGAAGTTCGGCAGCAGCACGACGTCGAAGTCTGTGCCGTAGTCGACGTCGAGGGCACTGCCCGGCAAGGTCGTGTACCGGTCGGCGACGCCCATCGCTGCGGCGTTCTCAAGGGCGACATCCAGCACGGCGCCCCAGTCCAGTCCGACGATGGTCGCCTGCGGATTCCGCTGCGCGATGACGATACCGAAGATCCCATGACCGGCGGCGATGTCCAGGACACGCAGGGGACCGGCATCATCGAGCCGCATACGTTCGGCGATGCCGTGGGCGGCGGGCATCATCATCGGCATCATTGCGCGGGCGAAGTCCACCCAGACCGGATGATCGTCTTCCAGCACCCCGGGGCCGGCAGTGCCACGACGGATCGTGTCGGTGAGTCCGGCGAAGTTCTCCACCAGCTGCGGCGAGTAGAGAAAGTCCGCGGTGCCTCCGATGTATGCCGGCGATCGCGTGGAGAGGAAGGCCGCACTCACCGGTGGCAGGCTGTAACGGCCGTCCGTCTTCGTCAGCAACTCCAGCGTGGTGAGGTAATCGCACAGGATGCGCACGCCGCGTTCGGGCACGTCGCAGGCGGCGGCGATCTCCGCCACGGTGGCAGCACCGTCGCCAATCGCCGTGAACAACTCGAGATCGAGCGCGGATTTCAGCGCCGCCGATTGCTGATAGGCGAAGATCGTGTGGAAGTACAACTCAGGTGACGGCATGGCCGGTGTAGTCATCGAAGGTCTCCGAGGAGTGGAGAAGAGGTCAAGGTGTGGCGCCGGCGATTATAGGTCACCACGATAGGTCACCACCTGTGACATCGACGCCTTGTCGGAGTACGTCATACTCCGCTCGTCTGATGGAAGGCGCATCGAAGCACGCACCCGTCATCGCCTATGTCTCGCGGCATCTGCCAGACAGCCCGTTCATGCTCGTCGACATCGGCTGTGAAGGCGGGATCAACCCCGTCTGGAGGCAATTCGGCCCGCGACTGCGAGCGTTCGCACTCGATCCAAATGCGGCGGAGATCGAGCGGCTGCAACGCGACGAGACGCATGCTGGCGTGACCTACCTCGCGGGGCTCGCCAGTATTCCGGACGACCATCCTTTCGCGTGCAGCAGGAACGGGCGCGACTATTGGGGACGAAACCCGTGGGACCGGCTGAGTGCGGTGAGGTCGACCGAACTGCGGAAGGAGCCGGAGCGGGAGCCGGAGCCGGAGCCGGGATCGGCGCCGGAGATGACTGAGGCCGATGACGTGTCGTTGGTGCCGCCGGCAGACCAGCGGATTGTCGTGCCACGATACTGCGAGGAGCAGGGAATCACCAGCGTCGACTTCGTCAAGATCGACGTCGATGGAGCGGACTTCGAGATTCTCAATTCGTTCGACACCGCGCTGGATGGCTTGAGCGTGCTCGGCCTGAGCATCGAGGTCAACTTTTTCGGTACCGATTCCGCTACGGATCACACCTTTCACAACATCGATCGGTTCATGAAGGCGAGAGGATTCGAGCTCTTCGACCTGACCGTTCGACGCTATTCGATGGCGTCGTTGCCAGGCAAGGAATTGCGCGATCTTCCGTTTGCGACGGAGTTCGGACGGCCCTTGCAGGGGGATGCGCTGTACGTCCGGGATCTGGCCAGCGCCGAGTACAGCGCGATGGCCGCCGGTCTCCCGGTGCCGAAGCTCGCCAATCTCGTGTGTCTCTTCGCAGCGTTTGACCTTCCGGACTGTGCGGCAGAAGTGGCGATTCGCTTCCGCGATCGGCTGGCTGCTGTGTGCGACGTGGAGGGCATGCTCGATCTGCTCGCGGAACAGGCGCAATGGCCGACGGACGCCCCGCTGACCTATCGGGAGTACATCCATCGTTTCGAGTCACAGGAGCGGGCGCGGGCGTTCGCGCGTTCCGACGGCGATGACTATTCGCCTGCCGCTGAAATTCACGCGCTGCGACAGCAGCTGGCAGAGGCCACGAGCCGTGCGGCAGCCATGGAAACCAGCAAATTCTGGAGGCTGCGTCGGCACTGGTTTCGTGTGAAGCGGCTCGTTGGTCTGGGTGGCAACGAGTAGGTGACCCCAGATGTGATTGCTGGTGTCCGACTGCTGATAAGGCTTCATCCGTTCTCTAATGGCTAGTCGCGTCTGAATCGGTGCCAGCCTCTCAACAGCTCCTCCACGAGTGAGTCCGCCACCTGACGAAGACGCGGTTCGAGCGCGGCTAACGACGCCAGCGCGTCACGCTGGACGTCGCCGTCGATCCCTCCGTCGGATCGTTGAACACTGCCGGCGCCGAGTTGTACGGCGGAATCGTAGACGAGCTCCGACAGATCGTCGACCGTACGCAACTGGTCGATCGCGATCTCGCGGTACGACGGTTCCCAGCTGTGGACCCACCAGTTCCGCAGGTGCTGCCCCTGAATGGTCGCTTCAGGCACTGCCACTTCAGGACCGGCAGCAAGGATGTCGTGTCTGAGTCGGCCCAGCTGATGGCTGCCGGCAACGATGCGGAACGCGGGTTGCCTCTTCGGTACCTCCAGGCAGTTCAGACCCTCGAGCGGGCGCACCGCCTTCGCCTCGAGCAGCACATCGTCAGCCGGATCGCTGGAAGCTCCTCTGATTCGTATCAGTACCTTCCTGCTCGTTGCGCTGCCAACGCCGATGCGTAACCAACCGGAACGAATGACCTCGAAGTATTCCGCAGGGAACTCAGGGCGCTCACGTCGGACGATCTTCGCAAACTCCCTGATGCCGGCGGCCACACCGGTCATCGGGTCCTCGTCCGAGCGCGACATCAGGCGTTCAGCCGTATCGAGAAACACCTCGTTGGATACCGGAGGGTTCTCGCCGAGCAATCGACGGACGATGTCGGGCTGAGAGGGGCGCTCGGATGGGGCCGACAAGCCGTGGCGGTAACCGGTAAAGAACCGATCGAGCAGACGATTGCGCTCGCGACCCCAGTCACGTTGCTGCGCCACAAGCTCGATCGAGCCCAGAAACCTGACGATGTCGACCAGCGCCGGGCCTCGCGTGGAGTCGTCGAAGTCGTCGAGCCCCCACTCGTGACTGGTGAAGGCGTACTGTTCGACATGTGCATCACCGTGGAGTTGCACCGGCGGCAGACGTGCAATGTCCGGAGCGAAGAGCTCGCACACCCGCGCCGTCCATTCGTAATTGATGAATCGGAAGTAGTCGTGCGGGGTGGCCCGCATGCGTTCGAGCAACTCTGGTGAGGCCACTTCCAGCACGTCTGGCTCTGGCCTGAGCTCCGGGGCGCCGCACGCGACCGCACTGACAACGGCCCCGAGCATCACCGCCAGCACTATTCGCTGGTTACGCTGCTGGCCGTCTCTCGATCGGGCCGCTCTCTCCATCGCCACGCTCCGCCACCTGTGCTCCCAGTGAGCTTACGTCATGCCATGAACCTGAGCTTGCCGGTCGCCATGCGGTTCTCCACGCGCGCGGGTGCGTGTGCCGGAATCCACGATATGCCGTGACCCCGATGGCTCGCTTTAGCCTGTGTGCGACCGCAATTGCTGGTTGCACCAACATGGCACGTTCGATGCCCCGCGACGTTCACACGATCGTCGGTGATGTGAGCGACATGAACGCGTTCGCGAACACCACATGGCGCGGAGGTACAGCAATTGACGTGGGGTCGCTGGTACAGAGTCAGGAGCTACCTTCGTTCGGCCGTGTGGACGGCTCCGGTCATTGCGCTCGCCCTCGAGCAGGCGACATTTCGAATTGCGTTTGTACAGCAGCTCGATTTCGGGTCGATTCCCGGCTTCGTATACGGCCGGGAGGGCGCTATCGCGATCGCCGACTACGTGATCGCCTCGGCGACGGCATTCATCGTCTTTACGTTCGGCTCGATGATTGTCGCCATCCAGGTCGCCGGCGGTCAGTCGAGTCCCCGCATCATTGCCACCATGCTGCTGCGCGACAACGGGCTCCGTTGGGCAGTCGGCCTGTTCGCCTACGTGCTGCTCCTTGCGGTCGCCATAAAGTCCCGCATCGACACGATTCCGCAGTCGCTGATCAGCATCATGGGAGTGCTGGCGCTGACCAGCGTGATCGTGTTCATGTTTCTCATCGACCATGCCGCGCGACTGCTGCGTCCCGTCACCATCCTGACGCGAATCGCCAGGGACGGGCTCACCGTCATCGATGATGTCTATCCTGATCCGATTGCCGCGGCATCACCCGATGTGCCACTCCCCACCGAGGCCGGCCACCCTGCACGCACGATTGTCCACCGCGGCGCATCCGCCGTTGTCATCGCGGTCAATCTGAAGGCACTGGCAGCCGCGGCCAAACGGGCCGACGCCGTGATCGAACTGGTCCCGCACGTCGGTGATTTCGTATCTACCGGCGAGCCGCTGCTCCGGCAGCACGGTGGAACTGTCGCCATGAACGACCGTCAATTGCAGGGGTACGTGGCATTCGGGCTGGAGCGAACGCTCGAGCAGGACTCCACCTTTGCGTTTCGCGTCATCGTGGATATCGCGATCAAGGCCCTGTCCCCGGCGATCAACGACCCGACGACAGCGGTCATCGCCATCGATACACTGCAGCCATTGCTGCGGACCGTCGGTATGCGCGAACTGCGTGTTGACTCGGTGTGGGATGACCAGGGGCGGCGCCGCGTGCTCTTTCGGACACCGGACTGGAACGATTTCGTGCAGCTGGCCTTCGGCGAGATCCGCCACTGCGGTGGCGGCAGTCTCCAGGTGGTGCGTCGTCTGCGCGCCATGATCGAGAGCCTGATGGAGGTCCTGCCGGAAGCACGTCTCCCGGCGCTACGCCAGGAATGGCAGCTGCTCGATCGCACTGTACAGCGGATGTTTCCGTTTGCAGAGGATCTGGCGCTTGCCCGCACTCCGGATCTGCAGGGACTTGGAGGAGCGTCGGAGCCGGAGGCGGAATCCGCGCAGACTCAACGCCAGCCCACCGCGTCCTTATTTGATTAGGCGCGTAGCAGGATGCGTGGCTATACGCTGGCCTGCAGCCGCAGCTGCGAAAGATCGGGAAGCAACTGGCTGAGCAGGATCAGCTGATCGCCTTCGTGCAGCGGGCCCGCCTCGCCGTCAACCGGGTTGAGCATCATGGTGTCACCGCGATAGAGCCCGATCAGCAGGCACGCCTTCATATTCGTGCGTTCGGGCAGGAACACGGTTGCTGCTGCAACGAAGTCCATCCCGACGAGGGGGGCGGGTACCGGGACCAGGTACATCTCGTTGGCGTCGCGCCTGACAGACAGCAGTTCCTGATACACGCGCGTCATGCCATGAAAGAGCGAGGCACGCGCCATCAGCCGCAACCCGAAGTCGGCGGCCGAGATCACTTCATCAGCACCCGCCTTGCGCATGTGCTGCCGGTATTTCGGATCCTGGCACTCGGCCACGATGTTTGGCTGCCGCCCTTCCGCGCAACCGTTCCTGACGGCAATGCAGCACACGATCGTTTTTCCGTCGGCGTGCTGGTTCTCGCGGTCATCCGCCAGGATGACGACTGAATGTGCCTGCGCCACCTTGGCGCGGCGCAGGATCACTTCGTTGGCCGGGTCGCCTTTGACGATATAGACGTCGTTGAAGGCGGGGTCATCCTGTTTGTCAGGCAGCACGACTTCGTCCGGTGTGTCGTGAACGATCACGACTGGCCGCTTGTCGGTCACGATACCGCTGTGCACTTCGCGTATCCAGTCCAGTGCTCGCGGGGTCCAGTTGCACAGCACCAGATGGCCAGACATTTCAAGATTAGTCACCTCACGACTCCTTAGTGCGCGTTCGACCAGGATGGACGCCACGCTGGCCGTGAACAAACCGGCCAACGCGACACCGATGACAAGCACGAGGGAAACCACGAGCCGCCCGACAGGCGTGTCGGGGGCGTTGTTGAGGCCGCTGAACAGGGTAACCCAGACGTTCCAGAGCGACTCGCGCCACGTCGCGAACTCCGGATTCGTGCCGCGCTCCGCGAAGTAGAGTGCTGTGCCGCTGACGATCCAGATCGCCACGATAGCGATCAGGATTTTCCAGACCCCGTGGCGGTTGAACGACCGCAGCACGCTCAGTAAAGTGGAGCGCCAGGCCGCGGTGTTCCGCATTCGAGCGATCTCGCTCACAGCCGAGCCTCCGCGCCGGAGCCATAACTCATCTCAATTTCCGTGTGTCGAGGCTGATTCGATCAGGCGATCGGCCACCGCCGTGAACGGCGGCTTGACTTGGAACAGCAACCTCCGTTCCAGAGACACCCAGCATGCGACGCACCAAACAGCTGCTACTGGTGACTGGTACGGCACAGAAAGTCGTAACGGAATCCAATCGTGAACCCTCCAATCGACGCGAGCGCCAACGGCCGTGTATTCGGCGTCGCCATTGAGGCCGCTCACCAGGGAACCCGACTTCAAGAATCTTGAACAGCGTGACGTTCCCTGTCGCCAAACACGTTGAACCGGTCGGTCGTGTAGCTGGTGATGTCGTAATGGACCGCGGTCTGCCTTCCGATGGCGACGCGGCCTGCCGGTCCAAAGTCGATGCCGACGAAACCAAGGCGGGCAGTGAACGGGGCGATTGGTTTCGGTCCGTATCACGCCGAAGTCGCCTGGCCCGTTTGCGGACAAGTTGAACTGATTGGCGCTCTGAACGAGATGTAATCCCGCCTCGTGCCGGCGAACAGTTTGACGGCGCCCCGGGTTCTGAAATTGATGCCGACCCGTGTGGCGTTGTCCTGCACTTCGCGTCTCTCTTTTCCAGCTGACTCGATCCGGCGGGCGTGATCACCGGCGCCACGACATCCGGTGGGACACCCCACGGTGGGTGGCGCGAGGGCGCCGTCAACCTGTTGTGCCAGAGGGATTCCCGATGAGAATGCCGCCGCTTCCAGCCGTGCACGATCAGACGAGCGCAATGCACGAGCCTCGACGCAGGGCCGTGAAGGCCACCGCCATCCCGGCGGCGAATGAGGGGCCCGAATGTCCAGAGCAGAAACGGCTGAACGCGTTCCGTCGGAATGTGCGCGCTAGGAGACGGCCGCGGCGCGGTAGTTCTCACGCGCCCGCCTGGCGAACGGCGCCGGCGCGACGGTCGCGCGCAGCTCGATCTGCCGGTGCCGCTCCACGGTCACCTTACGGGTGCCACCGTTCTCCTCGCCCCAGATGAGCGTGAGCTCGGTTCCAGTCGTCGCGTCGGCGACATCGACCATGGCCAGCGACAGCATCGACCGCTCGTTCGAGCTGTATCCGGACCAGGTGGAAATGCCGACGGTGCGGCCGTCCTTCATCACGCGATCGTACGGGTAGGTGGAGTACACCGCGCAGGGCATGTCGATGTACTTCGGCGCGCGGCCAGCCTCGTCGGTGACCATTCCGCCCATCGCGCGCGTCACGTCGTCGGCATTCCACACCAGCGTCACCTTGCGGCGCCGCTCCTGGCCAGCGTCGCCCTCGAGCGCCGGGCGGCCAATGAAGTCGTGGTCGAACTTCACCAGCGAGCCGTAGCCGAGGTCTGAGGGTGTGAGGTAGTAGTCCTCGATCCGGTTCGACACGAAGCTGCCACCGATCGACGTCACCGCTTCGTAGGCGTCCGCCGGCAGCCACTCGCGAAACGCCTGCATGTCGTTGCCGGTGTACACGGCCGGCAGCGGCGACGGGATCCAGCCGGATTCGACCGTGTTGCTCGAATAGGTGCGACCGCCCGCGGCACGGATACCGAATTCTTCACCGGCCTCGAGAATCGCCGCGCGAATGTCGTCGCCCTCCGCCCACGGCCCCATCAGTTCCCACCCGGGCTGTCCGACCATTCCATGGCGCAAGGCGCGCACGCGGCGGCCACCGATGAAGAAATCGCCCATCTGAAAAAACTTGATCTCAGGCACCGGCCGGCCGGTAGCCTTCGCCATCACGTCAGGGGCCAGCGGCCCCTGCACCTGAAAGCGATACATGCGGTGCATCGGTGGCAGACCGCGTCTGATCCGCTCGAGGGCACGCTCGTCACGTTCGAACGTGACGTCGTAGCCTCACCGGTGGCCGCGTGGTACTCGATCCAGTTGCTCACCGGCGGGCGGCCGACGAAGCTGACGCAGTTCGCTTCGAGATGAAACAGCACCCCGTCGCCGATGACGTGGCCGTTCTCGTTGCAGGCGACGTACTGCTTGGCCTTGTTGGGCGTGAAGCTCGCCATCGAGTTCACGCCCAGCCGGGTGAGAAGCTTCACCGTGTCCGGGCCTTCGAGATAGGCCTCCATCATGTGATAGCTCTGGTTGAAGAACACGCAGCTCTTCTGCCACGCCTGCTGCTCGTCCCGCCAGTTCGAGTACTCCGGCGGCACCACGGGATAGATGTACGGCGGTGTCTGCGCATTGCGCAGCATGCCGACAATGTCGCCGGTGGCGCGCAGCTTCTCTTCGAGATTCCTGTAGCTCATTGAGTCGTGTGTCCTGTGCGGCTGGTGCCGGGGCTTCCGCCCCGGCGAGAGGTCACTTCGCCTTGCCGAGGTATTCGTCCTCTGTCACCGCCATGCCCCATTGGATGGTGCCGCCGTACATGGTGGACTGTACGACACCGGTTTTCGGTGCCGCGCCGTGCCAGTGGGGAACGTTGGCCTTGAGCCACACCGCCTCACCCGGCTTGAAGGTCTTGGGTGGCTCGCCTTTCATCTGGTACGCGCCCTCCCCCGACTCTGCCGCGATGATCTGATGCTGATTATGGGTGTGCCAGTAGGTGCGCGCGCCCGCCTCGAACTTGATGCGCCTCACCATCAGGTCCGCGCTGTCCACGAATCCGCCCTGGCCGGTCATGTTGGCGGTCGTTGTTGGCTGGCCTGCTCGCGCTCCGGCCGCTGGAGCCGCCGGCTGCTGCGCAGACGGCGGCTGCTGCGCAGAGGTCGAGACGAAGAGGAACATCGCCGGCACGACCGCCAGCGCAAGTCCGATCTGGATACGCCACCGCGATAAGAAATCCATCATGCCTCCTACAGCTTGAAGAGCCTCCGAGCGTTCTCGCCGAGAATGTTCCGCTTCGCCTGCTCACTCAGGAACGGCAGCCTGCCACCTTGCCCGGCACGTCGAAGTCCCAGTGCGGCCAGTCCGACGCGTACAGCAGCTGCGTCTCGGCATGGATCGCCTCGAGCGTGGCCTGCAGCAGCTTCAGTGTTCGTCCGCTCCATCGGCTGCGACGTGTAATACATCTCCTGCATGTATTCGCTCGGCAGCCTCTTGAGCAGCGGCGCGTCCGACTGGCGCATCAGATACTCGTGATCGAGCCGCTGCATCATGAACGGCAGCCACGCCAGGCCGCTCTCGATCCAGATCACCTTCAGCTTCGGGAACCGCTCGTTCAGGCCGTTCATGATCCAGTTGGTCAGGTGGATCATGTTGCAGGTGACGAACGACAGCGAGTGCACCGACACGAAGCGATTCAGCAGCCGGCCGATGCTGTAGTCGGGCCCGGCGTGGAATCCGAGCGGCAGCCCGCGCTCTTCGAGCGCCCGATAGACGGGCATGTACTGCGCACTGTAGATGCCCGACCTGCCGCTGTCCGGTGATCGAGGAAGCCGATCACGCCCGGCTTCCCCGCGAACTCGTCGATCGTGCGCAGGCACGCCTCGGCGTTGCCGAACGGCAGCGCCAGCATCGACTTGATGCGCGGCTCGTGCGCGAGGATGCGGCTGGTGAACCAGCGGTTGTAGGCGAAGATCGAGCTGCGTCTCGATTTCCGCCGACGGGTGCAGCCCGATCTCCAGCATCGGCTGCGGAAAGACGATCTGCACGTCGATCCCCATCGTCTCGATGGCGCGTCGCATCAGCGTGAGGTCGCGATGCTGTCCGTCCGACGTATCCACGTCTTCGGCGAGCTGGATCTGGTGCGGGATACGTCCGTGGACGTCCTGGAACGTCAGGCCCGGCGGGTGATTGCTGAGCGCGATGTTGCGCCGCGTTCGGCCACTGATCGCCGCCATCAGTCTTGCCGTTGCGCCGCAGCACCGGATCCTCGATGTGATCCAGCACCTCCGCCCACGAGTCGAACTCGACGTGGTGCGAATCGACGTCGACGATGAAGTAGTCGTTCAGCTTGAAGCGTTCGATGTCGCGCCGGGCGTTCGCGAGGATCTCGCGCGAATCGGTGCGCGTCGTGATCTGCTGCGTGTCGCGCACCCTGACCGCTGGTGTTTCAATCGTCTCGGACATGGCTCGAACCTCGCGCTCGCGCGCGTTTCACTCGCCGCGGACCGCGGAGAACCACACCGCCATCTCGAACGGTGTCAGATCCTGCGACCGCACAAGCGCACACGCGAGTGTCACCGCGTCGGTGGTCGAGACGTCCGGGCCCACAGGTGGCAGCTCGTGACCCGCCGCGAGCGACGCGGCGGCGTAGAGCCTGCGTGGCCGCACTCACGACCGCGCGCACCTGTTCAGGCGACAGCGCGTCGCGTTCGGCCAGCTGCTCCAGCGTCGACACGACGCCCGTCACGTCGTCGCCCGGCCGTCGTGAGGCGGACCTTCAGGTCCGCCGGCGTTCGTCGCGCGAGCGTCAGACGACGACATAGACCCGGCCGTCTTCCTCGTCCACCGGAACCGGCGTCAGGCGGATCGACGGCTTCCCGGATGCGATCCCGTTTCGATCGCGAACTCGTAGCCGTGCCATGGGCAGACGATGCGCATCTCCGACTCGTCGAACGCGTAGCCGCGTCGAGACCTGCTGCTCGTCCAGCACCTCGCGCACCGCGGGAATGACCAGTCCCTGGCAGACCGGCCCGCCCATGTGCGGACAGCTGTTTTCGTAGGCGAGCAGCCGGCCGCCGACGCGGAAGATGCCGATCGTCGTGTCGCCGACGTCGACGACCAGGCGTCCGTTCTCGGGAATGTCAGTGCTGTCGGCGGCGAGATGGCGCAGCGGTGCGGACTTGGCGGGTGAGGGCATGGCGCCGTTGATGATACTCAATTCGCGACGGTGACGAGGCGAATGCAGGTCGTGCATTCGCCTCCGCCGCCTCCCCTAAACGGGTGATCTACTTCCTCGCACTCACCTTCCAGATCACGTTCGAGCCATCGTCCGAGACGAGCAGCGAACCGTCACGTGCGACGGTGACACCCACCGGCCGGCCCCACGCTTCGATGGCCGAACCGTTCGCGCCGTTGCTGGCAAGCATGCCGCTGACGAAGTCTTCGATCGGCCCGGGGCGGCCGTTCGTCATCGGAAAGAAGACGACCTTATAGCCACTGGCCACCGAGCGGTTCCACGAGCCATGCAACGCGACGAACGCGCCGTTGCGGTACCGCTGCGGGAACTGTGTTCCGTCGTAGAACGTGATGCCGAGGGCCGCCGCGTGAGCCGGCAGCAGCACGTCCGGCACGATCGCCCGATTGACGAGATCGGGAAACGCGTTGACATAGCGCGGATCGTAGTTCCTGCCGATGTAGGAGTACGGCCAGCCGTAGAACCCGCCGTCCTTCACCGAGGTCGCGTAGTCCGGGACGAGATCGTCACCGAGGTTGTCGCGCTCGTTCATCGCCGTCCACAACGTGTTCGTGTCGGGCTGCCAGGTGAGTCCCACCGGGTTGCGGATGCCCGAGGCGAAGACGCGATAGCCGGAGCCGTCCGGATTGAATTCGAGAATCGCGGCGCGACGGCAGTCCTCGCCGGCATTGTTGTTCGAGCTCGATCCCACCGCGACGTACATCTTCGTGCCGGCGCGGTTGAAGACGACATTGCGTGTCGAGTGGCCGCCGGCCGGCAGATCCATCAGCTTCTCGGGCTCGCCCTGAGCTTTGACATCGCCGTTGGCGTACTTGAAGCGGACGAGCGAGCTGGTGTTTCCGACGTACAGAAATCCGTTGTTGAACGCGAGTCCGAACGGCGCGGCCACCTGCCCTGGACCCTTCTGAACAAAATCAGGAGGAGGCGTGCAGGCCGGCGCGGTGGCCCCGAGCAACGGGCCGTTGACCGTCGGATTCACAGCCGCTGCGGCGGGTGCCGCAGGCGGAGCGGGTGGCGGACCGCCACCACGACGTGCGCCACCTCCGCCGCCTCCGCCGAAACCACCGCCCCCACCACCGGCACGGGCGGCGGGCGGCGTGCCCTGGGCGAAGACGCTTCGCTCGTCGACGACCCCGTCATTGTTCGAGTCGCGAAGCACGGTGATGCTGTTGTTCGCGGGCGAGCTGACGAACAGGTCGCCGTTGGGCGCGTACACCATCATGCGTGGCGTCGGCAGTTCCGCATACACCGACACGGTGAAACCGTCCGGGACTTTCGGCAGCATGCCGTCGGGACGGGGAACCGTTCGTCCGAATTTGGGCTGCGCGGGTGCAATTGCCGGAAGCGCCTCGGGTTTCGGCTGTGGCGCAGTGGAGTTCTGTTGTGCGAGCAGCACGCTGGCGGTGACGAGCGCGGCGGCTCCCGCGACAAAGATCGAAGACCTCATCGATTTCTCCATCTGAAAAGAACGACGCAGGATCCTACCTCGACACCCCCAGGCCGCGCGCGATTCAGCGCTTTTCAGCCCAGGCTCAGGACTCGACGCGGCGCCATGGCTATCCTCGCTCTCGCCATCATTCGCATGCGTCAATGGGTTGCGGTCGCAGCGGTGTTCTGGGCCAGTGCAGGTCTTGGCGACGTCCGCCCCAGGCAGGTCGAGCCTCACAATGGCACCGCCGCTGCGGAATGGTGCAGCAGGGGGCTGGAGCTCGGCTACAACCTCGATCGGACCGAGGCGATGGCGGCGTTTCGTCGTGCCACCGACGCCGACCCTGAATCAGCGGCGGCGCATCGGCTGCTTGCCGGCACCGCATGGACCGCCATGCTGTTAAGGCAGGGCGAGGTTTCCATCGAGGACTCACCTCCGCTGGCCATCGAACGCCTCCCACACGGCGGAAATCGATGGCATCGTTTATTTCGGAGCGGGGACCGAGACCGGGCGTGTTCGAGTTGCGTGCGCTCGGTTGTTCGAGCTGGTCTCGCCGGGGTTCATCGACCGCGCGGCCTCGCATCTTCGAAGTCATGTCAGCACGCATGCTCGATCGCGAGCGTGTCGGTCAGCCCAGACTTCTGGCGTTTCATTGCGAGCGATGACAACCGGCGCTCTCATCGAGTACCTGAAGACACTCTGAGCGCCGCGCGTCTATACTTCCGCGGTCCATTGGCGGAGGTGATGCGATGCGGCGTTCCCTCGTAACCGCGTTGGTGGTTGCGGCACTCTGCTGGCTGGTCACGATTGTTGTCGGCCCCTGGTTCGGCTTCGTCATGGCTCGAATCGAGGGCGAGGCGATGGCGCCGACGCTCCGGAATCAGGACCGCGTCCTCGTCAACGGCTGGTCGTATAGGTGGTCATCTCCTCGACGCGGCGACATCGTGATGCTGCGCTACCCGCCTGACCCGTCCAGGGCTTTCGTCAAGCGTGTAATTGGCGCCGGCGGCGACTCGGTGCGAGTGGAAGATGGTCGCGTGTTCGTGAACGACCTGCCGCTGGACGAACGCTACGTCGCCTCAGACGGCCGCAGTCACGACACACACGGGCCGATTATGATCCCGGAAGGCCAGTATTACGTCCTTGGCGATCGCCGGAACAACAGCTCGGACAGCCGGCACTGGGGCCTGGTCCCCAGAGCAAACATCGTCGGCCGAGTCGCTCTGCGCTGGTATCCGACCGTCGAGAAGTTGTAGGTAAACTCGGCGCCGACGCGGTCATCGTGGTCACCGGTGCGACGTTGTGTTCGTCCAGCTGCAACACGTTGCTGCCAGGTTGCAGGTCGACTTTGAGATCCCACACCACCGGTCCGCTCGACGCTACGCCGAGTCCGAAGAGATGGTACCGTCCGGGTGCAACCCCATCGAATGACGCGCTCGCGTGTTCGTCGAGCATCTGCGCACTCACGACCAGCGGCTCGGCGGCTTGCAGTCCCTTCGGACAGAGCAACTCCGCGGCCTTGCATGCCGCGGTCCAATCGGCGAGCGACGTACCGCTGCTTCTGAGCGCCTCGCGGAAGCTGCCACGCATCAGTACAACCGGCGCACCGACGCTGAAATTGACGCCGTCGGCCGGAGGAACCGCACTGATCACCGAAAGCGTTGCCTGCTCTTCGCCTGGCTGAGCGCCGAGCAGCGTCGGATGCGCCAAGGCCAGACACGAAACGACCGTCAAGGTGCGGACGAATATCGGCATCGACATCCCGTGTGAATGAGAGGGTGCTGACTGCCTGGTTATCGGCACGAGGGGGCCGCCACTTTCGGAGCGAGAGGTGCCTAAAGCGACTGCGCGCGACCTTGAACGGGGCTGGGCTCGAGATGAACCAGATCAGCGGGACGGCGGAGCGCTATCAGACCTGCCCGACGTCGGTTCGATCGGATGGTCGTCTTCGCATGGAGGCACACCCTTACGTCCCTCCGGTGCGGCGTCGCTCACGTCCGGCGGAGTCCCCTCACGGGGACCGCAGGGAGCCGGCTGCGATGGTGGCTTGTCTGCAGGTTTGCGACGTGGGAGATCTCTGGGCTCGGCGACGTACGCCGGCCGTGGGGCTGTGCCCGTCGGGCTCGATTCAACGGGCGGACCCAGGCGGTAATCCGGGTTCCGGGCGCCGATACTTCGTCCGGTCGTTCCCACACTGGTGGGCGCGTCATTCACCGCCCCGCCTCGTGCGTTGTTCGGATCCGTCGCCGGCAAGGTCGGCGCGGGGCGGGATGTCGCCGGCGGTGTCTGGCCGAGCCACACGCCCAAGGGGAACAGCAGCGGAGACGACCTTCGCGGGTCGTTGTCGAGGCGCCACCAGGCGGTGAGGAGCGCCGAAACAGCCATCACGAAGACAACGAGGCGTACTCGATCGCGCCATCGCTCGCGTTCTTGCCACATCTTCGCGTGCGATCTTACTGCTTCACTCGCGCCGTTCCTGTCGAGCTCGGACGTTGCTCTGGTCTGATTGCCTTACGCCTTCAGCAGTGCCTGGATCTCCGCGAGCACCATGTCGGGCACGTCCTCCTGCAAATTGTGTCCGCCAGGCAGCGGCCTGCCGGTGACCTTCGTTCCGCGCTGCTTCCAGATACCCAGCACGTCGTAGAGCTGGCCCATGGAACCCTTTTCAGCCCAGAGCACGCGCAGCGGACAGGTAATCTTCTTTTTCAGGTCGGCTTCGTCGTACTTCAGATCGATCGACGCGCTTGCACGGTAGTCCTCGCACATGCCGTGGATCGTCGCCAGGTCGGTCATGGTCCGCAGATACTCGCGCTGGATCTCGCTGGTCGCGCGTGCCAGCTGCTGATCGTTGGTGGCTTTCAGCTCGTTCTCCGGCACCGGTGCCGCACGCAGATACGAGAACCAGTGCGGATATGCCTGAGCGAACTGCAGCGTGACATGCGTGTAGAGATAGTGAGTGGGAACGATGTCGAGCACCGCCGCCTGCGTGATCGCGTCAGGATGATCGAGCACCAGGCGGTGCGTCACGCGTCCGCCGCGATCCTGCCCGATGACCGGGAAGCGCTCGAAGCCGAAGTGCTTCATCACTTCGATCTGATCGAGTGCCATCGCCCGCTTGGAGTAGTTGCTGTGGTCGGGAACGTCCGCCGGCTTGCTGCTGTCGCCGTAACCGCGCAGGTCCGGGACGATGACGGTGCGTGACGCAGCTAGCTTCGGTGCAACCAGCCGCCAGGACACATGACTCTGCGGCGCGCCGTGCAGCAGCAGAATCGGCGGCCCCGAGCCACCGACGACGCCATTGATCATGGCGCCGGACGTCTGCACCTTGAACGGCTTGAATCCGGGAAAAAAGCGCGTCGTGTCCCCGCCGGCCGCAGGGGTGGCAGCGGGAGTTCCCTGTGCGGCTGCCGTTTGAGAATCGTCTCGCGCGTTGCCCGCGAACGCCGTCGCAGCGCCGCTGCGTGGGGTGAGCGTCAATCCAGCCGTGGCCAGGGCGGCAGTATGCAGCAGGTCTCGTCGCGAGAAAGTCATCGGCACTATTTCGTCTCCCGGTAGATCAGCTCGAAATTCGCTTTGTCGCGCACGGCATTGGCGGTCGTGTTGTATCCCGCGTAGGTCGCCGGCACTTTCCAGCCACTGATGGCGTCGTCCACGCTCTTGCCGGCCTTCTTCTGAGCCTGCGCGTAAGTCACATACTCGCGTACGAAACGGCTGTACTCGCGCAGGTCAGCACGGGTGGACGGCGTGTCGTTGTGCCCGTTGATGATTCGGTCGATGTTGTTCTTGTCGGCGAAATCTGCGGCCTTCGTCACCGTGCTGGCGTAGTCTACGCCGCTGCCGCCATTGTTCGAGTCCATCCCGGGTGTCCCCTTGTTGGGAAACACGTCTCCAGCGTGCATGATGCGCAGTGCGGGGAAGACGACGAAGCTGTCGCCGCTGGTATGCGCGCGACCGAAGTAGTGCAGCTCGATACGCTCGGCGCCCTGGCCCAGCGTCATCGAATCTTTATACGTGCGCTTGGCCATCCCCCGGCCTTTGTTCTCCGTGAAGATGTTCGGGGGAGGTCCGCCGGCCGCCGGCGCGACGAATGATGCCGGTCGCATCGCCTGCATGTTCGCCTTGGTGTTCTCGTGCGTGACGACGTCGACGGTCGCCGGGAACTCGACGTTGCCGCTGACGTGATCGCCGTGCGTATGGGTATTGATGATCGTGGTGACTGGCTTGTCGGTCACCTTCCGGATGGCGTCGAGCAGCGGCTGACCCCAGCCCGGATTCTTGGTATCGACAACGACCACACCGCCTGCGGTGATGAACACGGCGCTGTTTCCACCGCCGCCTTTCATCACGTACAGGTTGTCACTGAGCTTGTCGGTCTGGATGTCGCGCGGCGCCTGCTGTCCGGCGGCGGCCTGCTGTTGCAAGCCCGCCGCAGCGGCCGACAGCGATCCGACGATCAGTACGGCACTGAGAATGATGCGTCTCTTCATGATTCCCTCTCCAGTCCTGCCGAGGCCCTCATGGCGCTGATACGGCGCAGAGGGGTGGCATCCACACCTGGATCTTGATATCGGAGTCGCGCGTCGGAGTCAACGTGCGGCGCTACCCGATCTGGGCGCGGCAACTCGCAGCCGCCGCGCTTCGAGCCGGAGCAGTCGCGTTCAACGACGATGGGGAAATGCGAGTGGGCAGGGAAGACGAATGGCCCGTGCGAGAGGGCACGGGCCGGAAGCTCATTGGGCTCAGTGGATCAGAGGGAGGCGTGCCGAGAACTCGATCTGGTGCACCATCGACAGGCGCCGGTCGATCTGCATCACGCGCGCGGCCTGCTTCACCGGCAGGACTTTCTGGAATTCGGCAAGCCATCGCAGGCGCAGCGCGTTCATCTTCATGTCTCTGTCCAGGTGGGCGTTCATCAGCGAAAGCGCACCGGCATCGTCCAGCGTGTTGTAGCTGTCGACGTACTTCTGAATGCCTTTCAGCTGCTCGTCCATGATGACGTTCTGTTCCGCCTGGTACTTCTCGAACAGCGGCCAGAACTTGGCGGCCTCTGCTGCCGTCAACGACATGTTCTTGGCGATGATGTCGGCGCGTGACCCCTGCAGATCGGCGCGCACCGCGCGCAGAACGTCGTCGACGGTTGGCGTCGAAGCCGGTGCTGCAGCGGGTGCCGCTTTCGAGGTAGTGCCGGCCGGCTTCGCCTGCTGGGCAGTCGCCACAGCGAGGCTCAGAAGGCAGACGACGGCGACGGACGCGAGAATCTTACGCACGATGTTCCTCCATCGAGATGGGCGGGGCGCCCGTAGCGATCAACCTCAACGTGCACCAACCGTGCCCGGCAGCGGCGCCGAAACCGGCCCACGGCTCGGGAACGCGATGCCCGCAGCGGTCCGCAAGCGCCGCATCAGATCTCCAGCAGTCCATGGCAGAAGCCGCAGATTCGATGACGCATCAGACCGTCACCGGGTGTGGAGACATGACCAGTCGCACGACTCGCGTGACGCCCTCCGTCCGGAATACCGTGGCGGCCCCCGAATAACGGAGGTGCCATTGCGACCTTGGGTGGCGGCAGCCGTCAGTTTCCGTACGCGAGCGTCGAGATCAGATCCGAGAGCTTGGCCTGCGCTGCGACCATCTGCGTGTTGACCGACGCCACATGCTTCTGTGACGCATCAATCTCGTCTTCCTGCTTCCGGAGCTGTCCCAGATACCGGCTCCTCAGCTGCTGTTCCTCGACGCCGTTCTTCAACGCCTTGAGGTTCTCCCGCAGCCGTTCCTGATCGCGATACGTCGAATCGATGGTCGCCTGCGTCGACTGCGCCTCAGCGCGCAGTGTGGCGATCTGTTCCTGGAGATCGACGATCTGCCCGAGCTTCTCGCGTACCTGTGCGGGCGTTTCCTTCCCGGCGAAAAGCGTGAGCTGCGGACGGGTCAGCGTCGACAGCGTCACATTGGTCTGCCGTGCGACTACCTCCGGCACCTCGAGGGTCGTCGACTGCGCGGGTGTCAACGCGACCCGGAACCGGTAGAAACCATCCGTCGTCTCGAATGGCGACAGACCCTTCAGCGTCCTGTTGTTGATGCGGGGATGCTCGATGATCAGCGACTTTGCTTCGTTTCCCTTGTTCCGGATCTCATAGGTCGTGGTGGCAATCGACTCCATGAATACGACGGCGATGCCTTTGCTGATCGTGACTCGCGCGGTTGTCTCCGGCTGCGACGCCTGCTTGCTGGCGAGCTGGATGTCGTAGTCGACACCGAAGCTGACCAGCGACTTTTCCCCGCGCGGCAGGTAGTCGAGTACCGCTTCGCCCGCGTAGCGAGTGTCCTGGAAGAACGTCACCGGTCCTGGCTCGAACGGGATATCAGTGTTGTTCTCGACGCGAGCGCCGAGCCGTGGATTGTTGCGGTCGGTGCGCGCGTTGAAGATCGACAGCCGCTCGATCGGCATCGTCTTCTGCAGGAACGGCAGCAAGGCGCTCTGCCGGCTGGCGATCCGCACGGGGAACGGGAACTTGTATTCGTAGAAGTCGACGACGCGCGACGCCTCCGCCTGCTGGAATACTGGAGAGTCGGGGGCGAATTGCTGTTGCTGTCTGGCGGCTGCTCACCGTTGGCGGGGGTGGCGCTGCCGCATCAGCGCCGACGCTTCGACCTCTGCCAGCGCCAACGCCCCCGCCCCCGCCGCCCGGAACGCCTCCTGCGACTCCTCCCGAACGGAACGTTGCCTGCGCGGATGACTCCGCAAGCCCCTGGCCCTGACCCTGTCCGTTCCTTGCAGCGCAGTCGGCGCTTCGGTGGCCACGGCCGATTCGTACTGGCGTGGCGCGGCCACCTGGCCTCCAGGAACCGGCACCGTGGCGCGCGTGGTGTAGAGCGGGTCGTAGAGATTCATCTGGAACGACACCGGCGCACCGGAGAGCAGTGACACCGTGACGTTCTCCCACGCTTCGCCGGTGGGATTGTCGATCTGCGCCCAGCCTTGAACGCGCCCCTCGCTTCGCCCGAGGTCGATGCGGTAACTCGTCTTCCACAGCGGGAACTGCTGGAGGTACGCGACCTGAATCGGTCCTGGTGCCGGAACCGGATACACGCTGATCTCCCGCGTCACATCCTGACGGCCGGCAGCAAGCACTTCCAGATACGACCGGAGCTGCTCCCGCAACTGCGGATCGACGAACTCCACCGACGCGCACGTCGCTCAACCAGATTGTCTGCAGCGACGCGTCCTTCAGCAGGAGCGTGAGGCGATAGTCCGAGCGCCGACGTCTGCGGTGCGGTGACGCGGTCGGTCTGCTGCACCGCCAGCAGCTTCCCTTCGATGCTCTTGCCGCTCGTGGTCCAGCCGGACGTCGGCGCCTTTCACCTGAACGAGGAACGCTGCCCAGTCCCGTCCCGGGGTCGGTGATGTCGAACGGGTAACGCGAGAGCAGATGACTCGAGGGGATGCCTGCGGTGTAGCCGACCGAATACAAGGCGCCGGTGTCGGGATTCCACGCCGAGAACGACTTGAGAATGTCGTTCATGTCCTCGGGATGGAACGTCAGACTGACCGGCGCCGTCAGCTGACCCGTCCGCACGATGTAGGCCATGCCGTTCTTGTAGAGCAGAACGCGAGTCACCGCGCAGCGGCTGCTGCGCCCAGAGCACGGGCGTCGCTGCCATCAGCGCGCACACGATCACGACTGCCTTTCGCACGACGATCTCCTTTCGGAACTGAACGTCCGCACTCGGCCTCGGGTGGTCAGACACCGCCGCGGCGTGCGGTGTTCCACTGTAATGAACGGGCGTACCTTGATTTCTTGCATCATGCTTTCAGACGTCCGACGGGCCGCCCCGGACGAGTCTGCCAATCGGCGCAAGAAATTCAGCAGACGCCCGTTCAGTAGAATTGAGCGCGAAGCAACTATTCGAACCTATGGACCGTCGCATCGTTGGTTTTCACCAGGACGACCAGGGGCTCTGGGTGGCCGAATTGGAATGCGGACACCAGCAGCACATGCGCCATGAGCCTCCGTGGCAGGTGCGTCCGTGGGTGCTCACGCCGGAAGGGCGGGCGTCATTCATCGGCACGCCTATCCCATGCCGGAAGTGCGCGATGGGCGAGCGGTCCGCGACGCCAGGTAATGCTCGGACCTGAAGCAGGCGTTCCAGGGCAAGGAAGAATTCTCTGAACTCCGCCAGGAAAGAACCCCCACTGCTCCCTACATCCTCGGTGCCTCTGTGCCTCTGTGTGTTTGCTCTTGAGCCGACGCTTCGGGCGATGCAGATCCCGAATCCCATGCCCCGTTCTGATGAGGAAGCGGACTTCGGTCCTGAAGTAAGCTGCTCGCGCCGGGCGGTCCTTGCCGATGGGCTGCCGGCTTTCACCGTGTTCATGAATACGAGGTCCTGCGATGCGGACGTGGCGCGTCTATCAGGTGTCATTCCTGGTCGTACTCATTACGGCTCTTGCAACAATCGGCAGTCATCTCGTTGCTCAACAAAGAGGTACGGCGCCGGCATTCACGGACAGTGACTGGCCGCGCTATGCCGGCGACTTCGCGTGGAACGAAATACTCGAAGCTCACGCAGATCAACACGGCCAACGTCTCGAAGCTCGTACAGGCGTGGACGTTTCAGGGCGTCGGTACGCAGCAGACGCCCATCGTCGTCAACGGCGTGATGTACGCGTCGACGCCTGGCGGTGTCGTGGCGCTCGACGGCGCGACTGGTGAGCTGATCTGGCGATACGGTGCCGCAGCCGGCAGCAGGTGGAGGAGGAGGCGGTGGGCGGGGCGCGCGGCGGTGCGGCAACGGCACGAGTGCCGCTGCGCAGGCGTGCGGCGAAGGAACAGGATGGTGGGCGCAGCCGCGGCGCCGGCGGCGCGCGGCAACGGTGGTGGCGGACGTGGCGCGGCACCAGCCGGTGCCGGTCGTGGTCGCGGTGCCGTTCCAACCGCTGACGGTCCCGGCGGCGCGCCATCCAGCCGCGGTGTGGCGTACTGGCCAGGTGACGGCACGATGCCGCCCCGCATCCTGATGGTGGTCGGTCAGCGTCTGGTTGCGCTCAATGCGACCAACGGCGATGCTCGACACGTCGTTCGGCACCAACGGCTACGCCGAGCTCGGCGTGCCCTGGGGTGGTGTCCCTCTCGTCTACAAGAACATCGTCATCGTCGGCTCGAACAACGGTGAGGTGACGCTGGGGCCGATGCCTGGCGACACGCGCGCATTCGACGCGCGCACCGGCGCAAAGCTCTGGACGTTTGCCTCGGTCGCGCAGCCCGGCGATCCGAACCACAAGACGTGGCTGGACGATGGATGGAAGAATCGCCAGGGCGTGAATCACTGGGGCTGGTACTTCACGCTCGACGAACAGCGGGAGATTCTCTACACCGTCTTCGGCAGCCCGGCCGGCAACTACTGGGGCGGCGATCGACCCGGCGACGAATCTCTATGGCAACTCCGTGGTCGCGCTCAACGTGAACACCGGGAAGTATCTGTGGCACTTCCAGTCGGTGCATCACGATCTGTGGGATTCCGATCAGCCGTCGCCGCCGACGCTGCTCGATGTCACCGTCAACGGTCGCAGGCGTTCCGGCGCTCGGTCTGATCAGCAAGACCGCCTGGATGTTCCTGCTCGACCGCACGAACGGCAAGCCGATCTTCGGCGTCGAGGAGCGTCCGGTGCCGAAGGGCAATGTGCCGGGCGAGTGGTATTCGCCGACGCAGCCGTTCCCGGTGAAGCCCGCTGCGCTGGCGCGCGTCGACTTCAAGAAAGAAGATCTCGTGACGGCCGCCGACACGACGCCGGAGCACGAGAAGGCCTGTCTTGCGCTCTACGAGAAGGCGGGCGGGTTCTACAACGCCGGTCCGTTCACGCCGTTCCTGTTCCACGAGGACGGTGCGCCGCCGAAGAGCACCATTCAGTTCCCCGGCAATGGTGGCACCAACTGGGGAGGTCCGGCTGGCGATCCGTCGCTCGGCTACATCTTCGCGTTCACGCAGGACGCGGCGCTGACCGGCTGGATCGAGAAGAAGCGTGACGGCGGCAACTACGGCAGCGGCAATGGCTCGCCGCAGCCGTACGATCGCGGCAGCATCACCGGAGCCAGGCCCGTATTCAGGCTTTGCCGCATCGATGGGCCCAGGCTTGCCGCAGGGGCCCTGCCAGCGTCCGCCGTGGGGACGTCTCACGGCGGTGAACGTCGCAACCGGAGAGTTCGCGTGGCAGATTCCGCTCGGCGTGACCGACGGCTTGCCGCCGGAGAAGCAGAACACCGGGCGCGGCGGATCCGCAGGACCGATTGCCACGGCCGGCGGGCTTGTCTTCATCGGCACGACGTCTGACGCGCGGTTCCGCGCCATCGACTCGAAGACCGGGAAGGAACTGTTCGTGACGCGCCTGAACGCCACGGGCTCGGCACCGCCGATGACCTACCAGGCGCAGGAACGGCAAGCAGTACGTCGTGCAGGCCGCCGCCGGCACGATCAACGTGTTCGCGCTGCCGTAGGGCTCGGAATCGGGAGTCGGGATTCGGGGTTCGGGATTCGGGGTTCGGGGTTCGCCCGTCGACCGGTTCGTCCTGCGACTGGCTCAGGACGACCCTGAGTATCGTCGAAGCATACGGGCCCGATGGCGCGAGCGGGCGTCACGGCTTTCTTCTGAGCGGTGGGCGGTTTTCGTCGCTCGACGGTCAGGCAGCAGCGACACGGCCGCGCGTGGCGTCAACGGCCGCGGACAGATCGTCGGTGATTACATCGGCTCCGACGGTGTACGCCATGGATTCCTGCTTGCGGGTGGCGACTATTCACCGTGCAGATGCAAGGCGAACCCCGAATCCCGAACCCCGAACCCCGAATCCCGAATCCCGAACCCCGAGTTTGCTCCTTCAAAACAACAATTCAGGTGATGCCGCCAATTCGAAACAATTATTCCGGCTGAAAACAGGGTGCTACTGTCGCTCCTCAGGAGGGACCGATGAGGAAGCTGTTGATAGCCGGTTGTGTCGGCTCGCTGGCGGCAGGAACACTGGCCCTGGCACAGAGCAGCTCGCCGCGCGGCGGGCTCATCGTCCACGAATGGGGCACCTTCCTCGCGATGAACGGTTCCGACGGCGTCACCCTGGACGGCATGTATCACGAGGAGCATGCGCTGCCAGGCTTCGTGCACGCGAGAAGCCGTGACGAATTGAGCATGCGCACCTCGAACCTCAAAGGTGAAACGCCGGTCATCTACTTCTATACGGACACGGCGAAGCGCGTCAGCGTCGAAGTCGGATTTCCCAAGGGCGTCTGGACGCAGTGGTATCCGCAAGCCGACTATGTGGGGCCGTCGTACGTGCAGACCGCGTCACTGCTGCGTCCCGGGCATGGCCGGATCGCCTGGACTGTGGACGTCGATCCCTCGCCGTCAACCGCAACACTGCCGGTGACGTCCCGCGACGCGCTGTGGAACTTCACGCGCGACGTCGATGCGGCGTTCGTGACCACGACGTCGGCTAACCAGCCGAAGGAGCGCGAGCGCTTCATCTTCTATCGCGGACTCGGCGAAGCGGGTCTGCCACTGAGCGTGAGTACGACGAAGAGCGGCCAGCTGCAGTGCGGCGCTGACCTTTCGGGGGGCCTGCGGCACATCTATCTGCTTCGCGTCGAGAAGGGTCAGGGCGCCTACCGGTATCTGCCTTCACTGCAGTGCGGCGACCAGATCGATCGTGTCCTGCCAGAACTGGACGGCGCCCTGCCGGTCGAACGCTTCGCCGACGCAGTCGCTGAAGACCTCTCGAAGCGGCTCGTCGACAGCGGCCTCTACGAGAAGGAGGCGCGGGCCATGACCAACACCTGGCGGACCAGCTATTTCACCACCGACGGCATCCGCGTGCTGTTCGTCCTGCCGCAATCATGGACGGATCGCTTCATTCCAATGACGATCAGGCCTCAACCTGAAAAGATCGTGCGGGTCATGGTCGGCAGAATAGAGCTGCTCACGCCTGACCGCGAGCACGCCGTGGAACGGGCGATCACCGGGCTGGCGTCGCCGGACTCGCGAGTGCGTGAAACCTCATTCACGACACTCCGCGAGCAGGGACGCTACGCCGAACCGCTCGTGCGACGTACCCTCGAGTCCTCCACCGACGAGCGCGTCCGCACCCTGTGCCGTCGGCTGCTGCTCACCGACTTCGTCACGGACATCCGCACCTCACTGACCAGTGCGGACGAAGGCCGTCCGCTGCTGCAGGAGCCGGTCTACGCGCGAGCGCAGCTCGCCAGTCTGTTGCGCGACATGGGGCTTGCCGACGAAGCGCGGCAGGAAGGCGAGCGCGCACTGACGGAGCTCGCTCGGTTGCCCCGGCCGACGTTGACTGATCATGCATCGCGGAATCAGTTCCGTGCATTCGCCCGAGCCAGCGAGGGTGCGGGGCACGACAGCGACGCGTTGAAGTGGTACGGCGAGTTCGTCGAGTTCGGCGGCGGTTTCAACCGCTGCTCGGGGTGCCACACACTTGCCGGACCACGCGACGTCTCGTTCTTCCGCGACTGGTGGGTAGGGGAGAAGTACGCGGCGCTGGCGTGGAAGACGGGCGCGGCTCCCCGACTCATCGAGGCGAGCGAAGAGGCACTCGCGAAAACGCCGGACAATCTCGCCGCGCGACTGCGCCTCGCTTACCTGCATGCCGGCGGTGGCGACACCACGCGTGCGGCACGGATCTGGTCGGAGATCGATCGGCGCGGCGATGCCCGGGTGACTGAGGCGCGCTGACCCGCTGAACCCGCGGCGTCCAGGTCGCGCCTCGAATGGCCGAGGGCGCGTCCGGAGCCGCGGACGGAGACGCCTGCGTCAGAATAACGGTGACATGAGTGCGCTCGCCGTTCGCCCCCTCGGTGCGACCGGCCTGACCGTGACGCGCGTCGGCCTCGGGCTGGCTGCGCTCGGCCGGCCGGCGTACATCACGCTCGGGCGCGAGCAGGACTACGGGCCCGATCGCAGCGAAGGCGTGATGGAGCGCCGCTGTCACGAGATGCTCGACGCCGCGTATGCGGCAGGCATTCGATACGTCGATGCCGCACGGTCGTACGGTTTGGCAGAGAGGTTTCTCGGATCGTGGCTGCGCACGCGGCAGCCGCGCGACACACCGGCCATCGGCTCGAAGTGGGGCTATGCGTATGTCGGTGGCTGGCGCCTCGATGCTCCGGTCCACGAAGTGAAGGACCTGTCAGTCGAGACGCTTCGCAGACAGATCGTCGAGAGCCGGGCGCTTCTTGGCGACGCACTCTGCCTGTATCAGATCCATTCCGCCACGCTCGAGAGTGGTGTTCTCGACGACGACCGGGTGCTCGACGAGCTTCTGCGCCTGCGCGAAGAGGGCCTGCGCATCGGTATCAGTGCGACTGGCCCGGAACAGCCCCAGGTCATCCGGAAGGCGCTGGATGTGAACGCCAGGCACGAGAACCTGTTCCAGGTCGTTCAGGCCACCTGGAACCTGCTCGAGCCGTCGGCTGGACCGGCGCTCGCCGACGCCCACGCGGGCGGACTGGGCGTCGTCATCAAAGAGGCGGTGGCGAACGGGCGTCTTACCGATTGGCCCGAGGCGGAGAGCCTCTCGCCGCTGAAGGCGCATGCCGAAGCGCACGGGACGTCGAGTGATGTCATTGCGATTGCGGCGGCGTTGTCGCATTCCTGGGTGGACGTCGTGTTGTCCGGCGCGGTAACCACCGAACAGCTGGCCAGCAATCTCCGCGCAGTGGACGTCGTCAGAACAGCAGGCGACGACTGGCCGCGGATCGCCGAGCCGCCCGACGTGTACTGGGCGAGGCGCAAGGCGCTCGCGTGGGAGTAGATCGCTCCGACGTCGTCACAGGCCCGGGAATACCAACGGGGGGATTGCCGGGTTCGTGGGTCGGAATCGTATGAGCGTCAGGCCGACGGACCTCGCTCGACCACGCGAGGAGCCCGTGGGCTTGACGCGAGCTCACGGAGATCGCGTACACGCGGTCGACGACGGCACCGCAGCGTGGTCCGGCCACGCGAATCCGATTCCGGCTCGCGAACCCGGCAATCTCCCCGGGGGCCGCGCATGCTGCATCGAAGCCAGCACCGGACATCGCGTGCGTCCGCAGGCCATCCTGTGAAGTCCTGAAGAATTGCTTCGTCACGTCGATTCAACTGGTGATGAAGCCGGGTATCACCGAAACGCTCTCACCCGCCGTGACCGCCACGGCTACGCCTCACACCTCCTCGCCTGAGAGTCGCCACCCGCAGGAGGTGCTTGTCGTCGAGGACGATCCTGGTCGTGTCGCGGCTGGTCGCCCACCTGCTGACCAGGCGCGGCTACACGCGTCCAGCACGTGGCTGACGGACTGCGCGCGCAGCAGATGCTCGCCAGTGATCGCCGGCCGGCCGTCGTCGTGCTCGACGTGATGCTGCCGTATGTCAGCGGCTTCGAGCTGATGTCGCAGATCCGGAACACGCCTGGCTGGGAGGACGTGCCGGTCATCGTGCTCACCTCGAAGTCGCAGGAGAGCGACATCCTTCGTGCCTTCGACTCCGGCGTCAACGACTACGTCGTGAAGCCATTCAGACCTGAGGAATTCGTGGCCCGTGTCCGCCGGCTGGCCGAGGTACGGCGCGCGGCCGCCTGAGGGACCGTGGAGCTCGCGACCACTGCCCTGCCAACGACCGATCATGACTCTGCAGCGCATCCTTCTGATTGGCGTCGTGCTCACCGCGCTCTACCTGGCTGGTCGTGCTGCAGCTGTTCATCGTCCGCTTCACCAACTCCGCCAAGGCCCGGCGGCGCGAGCGCATCGAGCAGCGAGTGGCTGGCGCTGCTGGTGGCGGAAGCCGACGTCGTCCGGACGCGCCGCTTCCGGAACTGCGGCAGCGCGACATCGTCCCGTTCCTCACGCTCTGGAACCAGCTGCAGGAGTCGTTCGTCGGCGACATCAAGAAGCACCTCAATGATGTCGGCCGGCGTGTCGGCATCGAAGCCATTGCCGCATCGGTTGCTCGAGAGCCGGCCGCCTGTCGGACCGGCTGCTCGCGGTGTCGACGCTCGGTCACCTGCGCGACCACGACTCGTGGGACGTGCTGGTGCAGATGACGTCCGACGAGGACGGTCTCCTGTCGCTGGCGGCGGCGCGCGCCCTGACCCGTATCGATCACGTGGCCGCGCTGCCGGTCATCCTGCCGCTTGCGGCGAGTCGCGACGACTGGTCGCGCAACTACGTGCTCGGCATGCTCTCGGACCTTGGCGCCGACATCGTCTCGAGGCCGCTGACCGAGGCGGCGCTCGCGCTTCCGCCCGATCAGCGCGCATCGGCTCGTGCAGTACTTCACCGTGGCCCACGTCGGCGACGCGGTCCCGGTGGTCCGGACGATCATCGGACGCACCCGCAACGTCGAGTGCGTGGCCGCCTGCCTGCGCGTCGTTCGCCGACGTCGACCACCTCGATACGGTTCGTGAATACCTGCGACACCCGGCGTGGCAGGTGCGCGTGCAGGCGGTCAACGTGCTGGGGCGTCTCGGCTCGACCGCCGACGTCAAGGCGATCGCTGCCGCTCCTCTCCGATCCCGAATGGTGGGTGCGCTACCGGGCCGCCAAGGCCCTCTGTGCGCTGCCCGGCGTCGAGCTCTCCGTGCTGCGGCGCCTGAGCACGCAGCACGACGATGCCTTCGCGCGCGACATGCTCGTCCACGTGCTCGCCGAGGCAAGCGCATGATCGAAGTCCGTCTCCCTCTGGCGCGTCTTCGAGTGGGTGGGCCTGACCTACCTGCTCGTCCTCAACGTGGCGTACTTCGCGCTCGACCTGGTGTCGTTCGCGGTGCTGCGGCGGCACCGGCAGCGTCAGACGCTCTCGGTGCTGCACAACCGCTACTCGAACCTCGAGCTGCCGGTCTCGCTGATCATTCCGGCGTACAACGAGGAAGCCACCGTCGCCGCCACGGTGCGGTCGCTGCTGCCAGTTGAACTACGCGCGCTTCGAAATCGTCGTCGTCAACGACGGGTCCAACGACAGGACGCTGGACGTCCTCAAGGACGGCCTTCGACCTGCAGCCGTTTCCCGAAGTCATCCGACGCCAGCTGCAGACCAAGACGATACGGGGCGTCTACCGATCGCCGTCCCACCCTGAGCTGAAGGTCATCGACAAGGAGAACGGCGGCAAGGCTGATGCGCTGAACGCCGGAATCAACACCGCGCAGTATCCGCTGTTCTGCGCGCTCGACGCGGACGGCGTGCTGCGCCCCGACAGCCTTCAGCACGTCACCAAGGCCTTTCTCGACAATCCACACACGGTGGCGACCGGCGGCATCATCCGCATCGCCAACGGCTGCGACGTCGTCAACGGCTGGATCGTGCGGACCGGCGCTGCCGAGGCGTCCGTTGTCGCTCCTGCAGGTGGTCGAGTACTGCCGCGCGTTTCTCTTCGGCCGTCTGGGCTGGAACCCGGTGAACGGCGTGCTCGTGATCTCGGGTGCGTTCGGCGTCTTCCACAAGGAAACCGTGATCGAAGTCGGCGGCTATCGTCACAGCACCATCGGCGAGGACATGGAGCTGGTCGTCCGGCTGCACCGGGTCCTCAGCCGCGAAGGCCGTCCCTACAGCATCACGTTCGCGCCGGAGCCGATCTGCTGGACCGAGGCGCCCGAGACGCCTGTCAGCGCTGCGCAGCCAGCGCATTCGCTGGCAGCGCGGCCTCTGCGAAAGCCTGTGGCTGAATCGCGAGCTGCTCTTCAGCCGGCGCGGTGGCTGGGCAGGCTGGGTGTCGTTCCCGTTCACGCTGCTCTTCGAGTGTCTCAGCCCCATCGTCGAGTGCCTTGGATGGGTGTATTTCATCGGCGGCTACCTGCTTGGTCGCGTCGACATGGAGATTGCTCTCGCGTTCCTGCTTGTCAGCATCGGCTTCGGCACTCTGCTCTCGGCCAGTTCGCTGTCTGCTCGACGAGACCTCGTATCACACCTACCCGCGTCCGAAACAGATTGTCGCGCTCGTGGCGGCGGCCATCGTCGAGAACCTTGGCTATCGCCAGCTCACCGCCTACTGGCGGCTGATCGGTCTCGTGCAGTGGATGGTCGGCACGCGGCAGACGTGGGGTGAGATGCAGCGCACGGGTGCGTGGACGAGCGAGCTGCCCGTGTCCCAGGTCCAGACAATGAGTGCACGCCGGTGAAACGCAGGCCATCAGCCGCGGGCGGGTCCCGGCGAAGCGCAGGCCATCAGCCGTAGGCCGGGCCATTGGCCTGGCAGACGTCCCCTTGGACCCGGCAGACGTCCCCTTGGATCCGGCTACCACCCCGGCCCGGGAGATGCGCGCGCTGCGTGCCGAACGGACGCGTGCGCTCGAGAAGGCCAGGCGAGCCCGTGAGTTCCTGTCTCATGCCAGCCACGAAATCCGCACGCCGTTGCACGGCGTCGTCGGCTATGCATCGTTGCTGCTCGGCGACCGAACTGACGGACGAACAGCGATCGCTGGCGGATGCGCTCCGCGCGGGAGTCGACTCGCTGCTCGATGTGGTCAACGACGTGCTCGATCTCTCGCGGCTCGATGCCGGTGCCATGCGCCTCGAGCCGCAGGAGTTCGACGTGATCGCGCTTGCGCATGGCGTGGCGCGGCAGTTTGGCGCGGAAGCCTGGACGAAGGGACTCGAGCTTCGTGTGGACACGAGCGACGTCACCTGCTCGGCTCTGCTTGGTGATCCGGGGCGGGTCCGGCAGGTGCTCGCGAACCTTGTTGCCAACGCTGTCAAGTTCACGGATGCCGGCAACGTCTCGATTCGACGTCAGCACGAAAGCGTTGCGCACGAAAGGCAAGCCGGCCCAGCCGGCCCATTGCGAGCTGCGGATTTCCGTCGCCGATACTGGCCCCGGGGTATCGTCCGCCGCCAGAGCGCGGCTCTTCAAGCCGTTCTCGCGACTGACCCCGGACGGCGGTTCCCGGAAACCGGGCGCCGGCCTCGGACTCGCGATTTCGAAACAGCTCGTCGAGCTGATGGGCGGCCGGCTGGCGTGCAAGGCCGGCGCGAATGGTGGCTGCGGTCTTCACCTTTTCCATCAGTGTCCGTGAGGCGACGTCCTCCTTCGATCGGCATCTTCGCGAGCTCGATGCGACGGCGCTGCGCGTCTACGTCGCGGACGACGATCCGCTGTCGCGACGCGAGCTGCTCATGGCGCTCTCTGACCGAGCGGAATGGCGTGGCGGGTTCGGGACCGGCGACCGGTCTGTTCGACACGCTGCGTGCGGCGGATGCGTCGGGCCGACTGCCGGCGGTGGTCCTCGTCGGACACGTGCTGGAGTCGGAAGGAGAGCTCGACATCGCAGCACGCATCGGCGGCGATGTCCGTCTCGCGCGCGTGCCGCTCGTTCTCGCACCCATCTCCGGCATGCGCGGCCACGCACGGGCCGTGCGCGAGGCTGGATACAGCGCATACCTGCCGCGGCCGTTCCGACGGGGCGAGCTGAATCAGTGCGTGCGTGCGGTCCTTCGGCATCCGGTCTGCCTACAGCGGCGCAGCTGGACATCCCGAGCACGTCGATGCAGTAACGCCGCTCGTTACGCGTCACCGGCTGGCTGACGAGCAGCGGATGGCGACGGCTGGTCGTGTGCTCATTGCCGACGACGATCCAGCCAACCTCAAAGTGACGCGCCTGCAGGTCGAGCGCCTCGGCTATCCGGTGGATACCGCGGAAAACGGCGCCGAAGCGGTTGCCGCCGTCAGGCAGGGCGACTACCACCTTGTCCTCATGGACTGCCAGATGCCGACGATGAACGGCCTGATCGCGACGGCGGAAATTCGACGCATCAGGAGCGGCAGCTGCTATCCAGTGATCGTGGCGGTCACTGCCGAGGCCGGGCGCGAGTGGCAACAGCGCTGCCGTCTGGCCGGCATGGACGAAGTGCTCGAGAAGCCGGTCCGCACGCACGTGCTCGCCGAGATTCTCAATCGCTACGCGCGGACGCACGTTCACGATACGAGCAGCGGCGAAAGCATTCCGGTGCTCAGGACGTCGACTGGCGGCGGCATCGACGACCTCGTCGCCGATGTCGGGATCGAGCTGACGCTCGAGCTCGCATCTGAATACCTGACCGGCGTGACCAGGGCGCTCGAGACGATCGGGACTGGCAACCTCGAGACGATGCGCTACGACGCCCATCGTCTGCTCGGCGGTGCCCGCACGCTGGGTCTTCCGACATTCGAGCGGCTCTGGAAAACCGTCCAGGACATGACATTGTCGGAGCGCGAGATTCCCCGTGCGACGCTCGACGAGCTGCGCCGCGCGTATGACGAGGTCGAACGCTGGATCGAGAGACATCATGAAACTCGCCATTGCTGATTCCGTCGCGCGGGTAAACACCGTGCGGTTCGTGGGCTGTGTTCTGCTGGTGTGTGCGCTCACCACGGGACGCGCGTCCGCGCAGGACGACGTCATCAGCCGCGCCCGCGCGGCGTCCGCGGAAGGTCGGCGCGCAGAAGCGCTGATGCTGCTCGAGGATCACCTGGCAGACTCGCCACAGGACGTGGATGCCCGGCTCACCTACGGGCTGATGCTCTCGTGGGACGGCAAGTTCGCCCAGGCGCGTACCCAGTTGCAGCGAGTGCTCGCAACCTCGCCTGACTACGGCGATGCGAAGGTTGCGCTCATGAACGTCGAGTACCTGGTCCGGCCAGACGGCGGACGCACGCGCCCTGTCGACGCAGATCCTGGCGCGCGATCCCGGCAACCCGCAGGCAAAGCTGATACGGCAGCGGCTGGACTCGCGGTCGCGCCCGTGGACGGCGACGACCTGGTACTCGGTCGACGCGTTCAATGACGGCACAAGTCGCTGGCACGAGGAGGCGCTCTCGCTTGGACGCGAAACGCCTGTCGGCAGCGTCATCGTGCGAGGCACGAACGCGACCCGCTTCGGCTACACCGATCAACTCGTCGAAGTGGAGGCCTACCCGACGTTTCGCGCCGGAACGTACGCCTACCTCGGCGTCGGTACCGGAACGAAGAAGGACCTGTATCCAACCTACCGAGCGGCGTTCGACCTCTATCAGAGCGTGGGGCACGGGCTGGAGGTTTCAGGTGGATACCGGCGTCTCGTCTTTGCTGAACCCGTATCGATCTACGTGGCAACACTGACGCAGTACGTCGGCCAGTGGGCGGTGATGGGGCGGACGTTCTTCGTTCCCTCGTCTGTTGGAGACTCGTGGTCGTTTCACGCCGAGTCGCGACGCTACGTTGGCTCGACCGGCCGCAGCTTCCTCGGACTGACGATCAGTCAGGGATTCAGCCGCGAAGAGCCGCGCGGGTTGGGCGACGTGATTCCGCTTCACTCGAACACGATCCGTGGGCAGGCCGACGTCGAGCTGACCGATCGGATGCGGTTGCTCATCACGTCGAGTGCGAGCCGGCAGGAGCGGGTGCTTCGCTCCACGCTGTGGCAGACCACGCTGTCCGCCGGGGCGGCATATCGCTTCTGAGATGAAACCCGTCTTCCGTCTCGTGTGCGCCGCTGCGTTGCTGGCGGCTTATCAGCATTACCTGTTTGCCGGAACGCTCCTTTCTGAAGCGGCAGCGCCAGTCGCCGCGGCGACGCTGTCGGATGACGCCATCCGGCGTGACATCGACGCGAGCGAGGTAGCGTACTCGGCTCACCGCTACGCCGATGCGCTCGAGCCGACCCGGCGGTTGACCCGCAAGATGCCGTCACAGGCGATGTACTTCGAGCGTCTCGCCAACATCCACAACAAGCTCGGGAACCGAGCCGACGAGGCCCGCAGCTGGGAAGGCGTCTTCGCCGTCTCACCGACGCCAGCCGAAGCGTGTCCGATGATGGGACAGGCGTACGAAGCAGCACACGACAGGGTGGGTGCACTCGGCGCGTTCGAGCGATGCCTCGAGGTCGAGCCTGAGAATCCTGACGCACTGCTGTTCGTCGGACGCGCGTACCAGACAGTTGGACGCGCTGCTGACGCACGCCGCCTCCTGGAGAAAGCCGTCGCACTGTCGCCGGAGTATCCGGACCTCTACCTGCTGCTCGGCATTCGCAACTTCGCCGATGGCCAGACAGGCGTGGCCCGTCAGCAGTTCGAGCGCTTCCTCCAGCTCGCACCCGAGCGGCACGCCGAAGTGGCAGTGTGGATCGAACGGACTGGCGGGTCCGAGAGGACCAGCCCTACGGCGACTCTACGGTGACGCGATGATGTTTCAAGGGTTCGCCTTCCTCCTTGCCGCGCTCTACTGGGTGCTCACGGCCTTTTATGGCGTGCTCGCCTCGCAGTCATTCATCCAGGAGCAGTTTCTCGCCCCACGGCTGTTCGCGCCGCTGGCGTTCTTCGCTGAGTGGCACGTCGCTGTTGGCGTCGCGATGGTGGCACCATGGGCCGGCATGCGGCTCCTGCGCGAGCGCACGCGCCGGGTCATCGCCGCGATAGTGACTTCCACGGCTGGCGTCGCGCTGATCGCGCTCACTGCGCCGCTTTCAGGTGCGCAAACGGCCACGACATCGCTCACGATTGTCGCGGTTGGGCTTTCAGCGATGGTCGTACTGGCGGTCGCCGAATGGCGCCCGTCAGCATCTGCGTCGCCGTCAGGATCCGACAGTCCAGCCGATCACTCGCTTGCCGACCTGAGTGCTTGTCTGCTTGCTGCGACGAGTGCGGCCGTGGCGCAAATGCTGGCGGCTTTCGTCGTTGCCGGTGCCGTCGCCGACCGGGTTGGCAGCATGGCACACGCAGGGAGCGGCGCGGCGGTGCTGTTCAGCGGTGCACAGAGTCTGCGGTTGCACCTGCTGCTCGGAGCCGCTGCGTTTCTCTGTCTGGCTGTCGTCCGGGCGCTTTCCGATGTATGGACGGCCCGACGCGTCATGCTCGAGCGCGTGCTGACCGGCGTTGTGATGGCGGCGGCGCTGGCCGCATTTCTCTATTTCGTCGTTCTCGCCTCGATCTCGCTTCGTGGCGCTGCCGCAGCGGCGATTGCATCCGCTCTGGGAGCCGCCGTCGCTTTCGCAGTGATCGCACGTGGCGCACAGGACGTCACCACGCGCGGTGATGGTGTGGCTGACGCGTTCGCGGCGCTCACGCCGAAGCTCGCGGAACGCTGGTGGGGATTCGCGCTGTGGGTGCTCGTGCTCACGGCCTTCGCCGCCGGCGTCAGCGCGGCAAGCCGGACCGCCGACTGGAATTTCGCCCTCGCGCGAACCGGGGTGGTGATCACCTGGATGCTGGCGCTTGCCGGCGCTGTGGCGGTGACGCGCCGCATCAAGTTGGCAGCTGCGGGACTCTCGTTCGCCACTGCCGCCGCGGTCCTCGTCGGGCACCTTTGGCTGCTCTCGGCGGCACCCGTGAAGATGTCCGCAGCGAGCGATCCCGGCGGACGCTGGCTCAGCGAAGCGCTGGCCGGCTCGACGCAGCCGGTTGTCGGCGCCGATATCGTCGACCTGCTGCACGCGCGCACGAACATCTCGCGCGGCACGGCGGTTGAGCCGGTCGAGGTGAATCTGTCGACGCTGTCCGAGGAGCCGGTGGCGCCGCGGCCCCATATCTTCGTCTTCGTGGTCGACAGCCTGAGGCGCGACTACGTGTCGCCGTACAACCCGAAGGTGACGTTCACCCCGTCAATCGCCGCGCTGGCGAGCGACAGTGTGGTGTTCCGCAACGCGTTCACGCAGTACCGGCGCGACCGGCCTTTCCGTGCCGTCGCTGTGGGTGGGCGGGCAGATCCTGCACAAGCAGTACGTGACGCCGTTCGCGCCGATGAACAGCCTGGCCAAGCTGCTGGCCCACGAGCGCTACACACAGTGGATCGGGATGGACAACATCATGGAGGTGATCCTGCCCGCCTCCGAGAGCCGCGAGCGTCTGGACCGCGGCGTGGCCATCAAAGACTTCCGGATGTGCCGAACCCTTGCCGACATCCGCTCACGACTGGACAGCGCTGTACCGGACGCGCCGGTGTTCGTCTATTCGCTGCCGCAGGATGTGCATGTGTCGGTGGTCGCCAGAGAAGGTGCCTCATCGATCGACGGACAGCCGTACAACGGCTTCTACGCGCCGGTCGCGTCACGCGTCAAGCGACTCGATGCCTGTCTGGGCGAGTTCGTGAGCGATCTCAAGACGCGCGGTCTCTACGACGACAGCATCATCGTCCTGACGTCCGATCACGGCGACTCGCTTGGCGAGGACGGGCGCATGGGGCACGCCTATTCGCTGCATCCGGAGATTGTCCGTGTGCCGCTGATCGTGCACGTGCCGGCGAAACTGCGGTCGCAGTGGTCATGGGACGAGCAGCGCGCAGCCTTCACCACCGACATCACGCCCACGCTGTATCGCCTGCTCGGACAGGAGCCACACGCGCCGGCCGAGTTCTTCGGCGAGTCGCTCGCGCACCAGCCGGGCGTATCTGTGCCACCGTCACGGGATCGGATGGTCGCGGCGAGTTATGGCGCCGTGTACGGTGCGCTGCTCGATGGCGGACGCCGCTACTACGTATTCGATGCGATCGCGATGCGGGAGATGGCCTTCACCATCGGAAGCGATGCGAAGCCGGGGGAGGCGATCCCGGTCACGGGCGACATCCAGCAGCGCGGCCTTGCCGTCATCCGCCGCACGGTGGACGACATCAGTCATTTCTACCGGTATCCCCGTTCGGCCGACACGGGTCAGACCCTGGCCCGCCGCTGACGTAGGCCGGGTCTTCAGACCCGGCGTTCGCAATGCCTCCTGACGTAGGCCGGGTCTTCAGACCCGGCGCTCGCGCTTCTCGCGGTAAAGTTAGCGCCATGCGTTACGCCCATCACACTGCCGTGTGCGGCCTTGCGGCCGTGCTCGCATCCGTCCCGCTGACTGCCGAAGACTGGCCGCAGTTCCGTGGCAGCATGGCCGGCGTCGGGGTCGATCATCCCGACCTTCCCGAGAGTTGGAGCGCCACTGAGAACGTCCGATGGGCACTCGACCTGCCCGGTCTCGGCTGGGGCTCGCCGGTGGTGTCGGGCAGCCACGTGTTCGTCACCAGTGTAGTCAGCTCCGTTCCACAAGAAGCGCCAAGGCCTGGCTTCTACCTCGGTGACTGGGCGGCATCGAAGGCACCGCACCGGTGGACCGTTTCCGACGTCGACTTCGACACCGGCAAGGTACGGTGGCAGCGCAGCGTCAGCGACGCGCCTCCAGTACTAGCCGAAGCATCTCAAGAACAGCTACGCGTCCGAGACGCCGGTCACAGACGGCGAGCGTCTCTACGTCTACTTCGGCAATCTCGGCCTCTTCGCTTTCGACATGAACGGATCTCCCGTCTGGTCGAAGACGATGGGACCGTTCAAGACGCGGAACAACTGGGGCGCAGCCTCGTCGCCGGCTCTTCACGGCGATCGCATCTACATCGTCAACGACAACGACGACCAGTCGTTCCTTGCCGCGTTCGACAAGCGAACCGGGCGGGAGATCTGGCGGGTCAACAGGACCGAGGGGACGAACTGGTCGACCCCCTTCGTCTGGGAAAACGAGCGGCGCACCGAGATCGTCACGGCAGGATCCGATCGGGTCCGTTCCTACAGCACCGATGGGGTGCTGCTGTGGGAACTGACCGGCATGTCGACGATCACCATTCCGACACCGTTCACGAGGCACGGCCTTCTGTTTCTCAGCTCTGGTTATGTCGCGGATGCCGCGCGCCCGGCCTACGCAATCAAGCCCGGCGCCGCCGGCAATATCTCGCTGACGGCCGGACAGACGTCGAATGAGTTCATCGTCTGGTCGCTGCCGACCGGCGCGCCGTACAACCCCACGCCGCTCGTGCATGGGGACATCTACTACACGCTGCTCGATCGCGGTTTCATGACGGCGCACGACGCGCGCACGGGCCGAGAGATCTATGGCCGTCAGCGCGTCACGGCGAGCGCGACTGGGTTCACGTCGTCTCCGTGGGCCTACAACGGCAGGATCTTCGCGATGAGTGAGGATGGCGAGACGTTCGTGATGCAGGCGGGGCCGGAGTTCAAAGTGCTGCGCACGAACACGCTGAACGAGATGACGCTGGCGACGCCGGCGATCGCGCGTGGCAGTCTCTTCATTCGCACCGCCAGCCGCCTGTATCGGATCACGAAGACCGTCCCGCCTCAGGGACGCTGATCCTACGGAACTCTCCGGTAGTTCTGCGAGAGCTTTTCGCCGTTCGCATCGGGGTAGGACACCGCTACCGTCTCGATAGCTTCCGACGGTGCGGGCGTCTTGCCATCCGCCTTGCGCCGGGCGCGTTCCTCGAGTTGCAGCCTGTCCGTCGTCTTGTCCGCGAGGCGAACGACAATCACGCCAGTCTGACGATCGAGCTCGATGACCGTTCCCTCCGTGTCCTTCGTCTCCGAATAGCGAAGGCCGACCTTCGTCCCGAGCTTGAGCGCGGCGAACGCGTCGACCTCGCTGCGCTTTTCCTTCTCGCCTTTTCCCCCGACGACGCCTTTCACTGCGTCGATCACGTGGCGCGTGCCTGCGCCGATCGCATCGGTGGCCCCGTCGCCGCCTCCCTCCGGCACGATCACGCCTGTAGCTCCAGGCACTGGAGGTCCCGCCTGCGCGAGCAGCGCGGTAGTGAGGACGACCAGCGCGCCCGTGCTCAGCGCCGACCGTGCGCTCCTGCGATATCTGTGTGCGGCCATACGTACAGCATATTTGGGGTCAGGTCTTGAATCAGTGGTTTTTTCACGACATGGCACTCGCGCCAGAGGTGGGGAAATCCCTATGGACAGGGTACATACAGGGGCCGAACCGTTGTGGTACCTCCCGGCGTCTTGATACGTTTTCTCAGGCGGGAAGGTGGACTCATGATGTTATCGACGGCCCCGAAGCGTGTGGCGATGGGCATGGCGCTTGGCGTCAGTGCGTATCTCGCGTGTTCAGTCTCAACCGCCGCGCAGCAGCCGGCGGCCCGGCCCACCGCATCGGCACCGGCCGCTGCAGCACCGACCGCGCCTCAGCTGCCGCCGAAAGGCTCAGCAGAGGCCGGGGCTGCCATTCGCTCCAATCCCAACTGGAAGGCGCCGCGGACGTCGTGGGGGCACCCCGACCTGCAGGGTGTCTGGACCAGCGATGACATGAAAGGCGTGCCGATGTCGCGGCAGGCCACGTACGGTACGCGCGAGTACCTGACGGATGACGAGTTCGCGGCCCGTTCCAAGCAGCGCGAACGCGCACGCGACGTCGATGACGCGCGCACCGGGACGTTCCGGAACGAAGAAGGCACGCGCGAATTCGGATACACCTCGATGGTGATCGATCCGCCCGATGGTCGCGTCCCGGCCACCGTTCCGGCGGCCCGCGCCCGTCGCTCGCCGAGCGGCACCTTTGGCAACGGTCCCTGGGAGAAGGTGCAGGATTTCTCGCTCTACGATCGCTGCATCACGCGAGGTGTCGTCGGGTCGATCACGCCCGCCGTCTACGGCAACGGCGTGCGCATCGTGCAGTCGCCTGATGCGGTCACCATCACCTACGAGATGGTGCACGATACCCGTGTCATCCTGCTCGGCAACCGTCCGCCGCTCGGCAACGACATCCAGCAGTTCATGGGCGACGCCAGGGGTTACTGGGAGGGCGACACGCTGGTCGTCGAGTCGCGCAACTTCTCGGATCGCACCGCCATCGGCGGCGCACGCCACAGCACGCAGCTGCACCTGACCGAGCGGTTCACCCGCATCGACCCGGAGATGATCGATTACGTCGTGCGCGTCGAGGACCCGGAGACGTTCACCAGGCCGTGGACGATGCGGATGACGATCACGCAGCAGGACAACTACGAGGTCTACGAGTACGCGTGTCACGAAGGCAACAACGCGATGCGCAACACCCTCAGCGCCGAGCGTGCGTACGAGAAGGCGGCCGCAGAGGCAAAGGAGAAGGGGCTGCCGGCACCTGAGCGCGTGTTCGAGAAGGTCAACGGCGCCGATCGCGCACGGTAATCACCACTGTCGAAGCGGAAGCGGCTCAACGCCGTTACGGAGGACATCATGAGCCGCGCGATTGCTCTGGCGTGTTTGTTGATTCTTGTCACCGCGTCTGCGGAGGCACAGACCAGAGGCGGGCGCGGCGCCGCCGGCTCCTGCGACCGCGAATGCCTTCGCGGATTCATCACGCAGTATCTGAATGCGATGGTCAGCCACAATCCGGCGGCCGTTCCCACCGCAGCCACCGCTCGCTTCACCGAGGACACGAAGACCCTGCCACTCGGAGAAGGGTTGTGGAAGGGCGCGTCGAAGCTCCGCCCTTACCGGCAGGACTTCCTCGACGTCCGCGATGGCATGGCGGCCTCGCACGTCATCGTCGAGGAGAACGGCAGCCCGGTAATGCTGGCCCTGCGGCTGAAGATCGAGAACCGGACGGTCACCGAGATCGAGACGATGGTCACTCGCAACAAAGCAGAGGGCGCGCTCTTCGACATCGACAAGCTGACGACGGCGCATCCGGCGATGAACGTGGTGCCGGACGCCTCACAGAAAATGTCGCGCGCCGAGTTGATTCGGATTGCCGAGTTCTATCCTGCCGGCCTGAAGGTGGGTGGTAACTTCGACGCGGTCAACGCTCCGTTCGCACCTGATGCCTATCGCATCGAGAATGGAGTCAACAGTGCTGGCCCCGGCGCCAGGGCGGGCGGCGAGAACATCCGCACGGGGCGCGTCATGCCGCATCCGGACGTGACGTATCGGCTCGCTGCCGTGGACGAGGAGCTCGGCCTCGTACTGTTGCGTCTCGATTTCGGCGACACGAAGAGCTATGGCCCCGGCAATGCGCTGACGACGTTCGAAGCTTTCAAGATTTACGGCGGGCAGATCCACGCCGTGGAAGCGTTCATCGACATCATGCCAGCGAATACGCCGTCTGGGTGGCCAAATTACGAGGTAAAAAAACCCTGAGCCATGACACGGCCTTGAACCACGAAGATCACGAAGGAGTTGATGGTGTTCTTTGTCAGCCAAAGTTGAAGCGGGCTTGCGGCTTCGGTTTGACGCCAGACACAGGCAATGGCAACGACACCGAGGCGCCGAGGCACCGAGGGCTTTTTTTTGAATTCTGTCTTCTGAATTGGACGCACTGAATTAGTTCAGGTCTGGCGTCTGCAGCGTCGGCGCGTGCCAGGCCTTGTCGCGGACGTGGGTTCGCGACTTGATGCGCCATCCGGCCGGGGTTTTCACGTACACGTCCTCATAGCCGCCGTGCCGCGCTATGGTTCCCGGTCCTGTCATCCCCATCTGTACGAGGTAGACCCGACCCGTGGCGCCTGTCGCCGTCGGAGTGATCTGATGGTTCAGCATCAGGTGGCTCCAGTCGGTCCACACCTGCTTCGTCCTGCAGCCGCGCGAGCCACCACCGACGAGCGCGGCGAGCGCTTCGCGTCCGGACGCCAGCACACGGCCGCCGGCCTTGAAGCCGGCGTCTGAATTCCTGTCGATGAACACGCCATCCGGGGTGAAGACGTCGGCGTACTCGTAACCGTTGTTCGCACACGTGTCGATGCCGTAGGCGTAACGGTTGATCAGCTGTGTGATCTCCTGGTAATCGAGCGCCGTCAACGCGGGCGCCTGCGTCTGTGCCTGCGCCGGTGCGATGAGTCCGGCGAATTGTCCGCGTCCTGCCAGGAACGCCACGGTGCATGCGACGACCATCGCCGCCAGCCACTTCGCATTCGACATGATCGATCCTGCCTCCGATGTGACGAACTACTTCGTCTCGACAGCGATGTACGAGAAGTTGAAGCACATCTCTTCATCCGATCCGTAACCGCCGTACACCGGGCGGTCCTTCGGATTGCGATAGGTGCACTGCACGCTCAGCACGGTGCCAGCCAGCTCGTCTCGCGAGAAGATCCTCGGCTGCTCGAGCGTGAAGTCGCGCTGCCATCGCAGATCCCAGCGCGGGACGGACAGCAGCGTATCCGTGCGATTGGTGCGATCACGCAGACGGATTTCGCCTGACTGTCCGATGGCGTGCATGTGCAGGTTCACCGAATGGACTTCGAGCGCGCGGATGCGTGACAGGTCGACGCCGGTGATGCGCGCGATGCGAGGCAGCAGCTCGCCGAGGGTGTTGCCGACCTGGTAGGTGGCCGTCCCGCCTGGCGGAACCACCATCGAACGATTGCGCTCGCCGTTCAGCCAGGCGGTTTGCGTTTGCGAGAAGTGAAGCGCTGGCCGCTCCACGGAGTCGGCGACCTCGAACTCCATCCGCGTACCCGCATCACGCTGTCCGGGTGCCGTGCCGCCGTAGTAATGCATCTGCACGACCAGGCCGGAGCCCTGTGGAATGCGGATGCCGGTGCCTTTCGGAAACTCGTGGCCGTCCATCCCTGGCGCCCAGTGCGCCAGCCAGAAGCTTCCGACATTGAGCTCCGCCGTGCCGTTCGGATAGCGCGCCTCGTATGCGCTGCGATCGGCCGCGCGGCCCAGACGATCCGGTACCGCACCGCCGAAGCACTGGTAGCCAGGACCCTCCTCGGCCTCGTCCAGTTCGCGGAAGCGTTTCACCATCTCCGGGGTGATGGCGTACACGACCAGGTGATGTGCGACGAGCCGGTTGCCGGGTACCGCACGGAATCCTGTGATGTATGTCGGCCGGTCTGCGGGCCAGTCGACGACGAAGCAGCGGTAGTCGTCCGATCGTGTCTGGTTCGGCAGGTAGGTGTCGCCGGGAAGCACGGGGACCGACACGTCGGACTTGAAGCCGCCATGCAGGTGAGTGGCTGCGCCGGCGCCGGCCGGCTGGAGATCTTTGGGCTCGCCCTTGAGGAATCCGCCAGCGCGCCAACGTTCCACCAGCTGCAGCTCCTCTGGCGCCAGCGACGGGTCGTCCACGTACTTCTGATGGCCGGGTTCGGCGAGCCAGGGTGGCATCTGTCGCGTGACGATCGCGTTGGCGATGACCTGGCGTCGCGCGTACGTCTGCTCCGGATCGTCCATCGACCAGCCGATACCGCCGGAGGTATGGCAGGTGGAGCAATGACGGACGAGCACGGGACGAATGTCGCCGTAGTAGTCCTGAGCCGCGGCCGGTGTCGTCATCCCGCCGTACAGCGCCACGCTGACGAGAGTTACGAGAAAGCTGCGCATCGGTCTACCTCCAGGACGTCGCGACCGACCCGATCCTACTCCCAACACTGCGGGTCGTGCTGTCGCTGTGTGGTCGGAGAGTGAGGGGGGCAATTGACGCCGCGGAACCGGTCTGAGTACAACACTCCCAATGAAAATGCTGCTCGTCCTCGTCATGCTCCTCGCCGGAGCGCAGGCCGCCGCTGCGCAGAACGCCGACCGCTATCGCGGAGGATGGCGGACCGAGGACGCCGATCCGCACACCTATGAGTTCTCCATTCGCGGGGAACGGGTGCGGGGAATCTACTGCACTCGCTGCAGCGACGCCACCACGCTGGCGTTCATCGACGGTACGTTCAACGCCGACGGCATCACCTTCGTCGTGACGCACGTGCGCGCCGACGGCCGCACCGAGTATCAGGACAAGGCGAGCGCGAAGATCGAAGGTGACAAGCTGGTGGTGACCGGCACGAGCGGCGCGCCGAAGGGCGGCAAGTTCCAGCGGACCCTCTATCGCGACTCGCGCGGGCCGGACCCGCTGCCGGTTCCCGTGGCGTGGCTGCCTGATGCCACGGGAACGCTGGCCATGGTTGCGCCGCTTGGCGGACGTGGCGGTGGTCCTGCTCGCGGCGTGGGCGCGCCTCCGGCCGCACTTCCACCGGCGGCTCCGACCCCTGGCGCCGGTCCTCCGGCAGCAGGCACGCGTGGTGCGGGTGCGCCGGCTGCAGCCGCTGGCGGCGGCGCTCCTGGCGGCGGTGCCGGTGGCGGCCGCGGATGGCAGCAGCCCGGACCGTGGAAGAACCCGCTGACGCCGAACGATCTGGTGGGCGCGTGGATCGGATTCGGTACCGGTGTCATCAAGCAGTACTTCATCTTCCGCCGCGTCGGAAACGGGCTTCGCGGCATGGTGTGCGGGCGCTGCGACAATCCGTTCACGCTGGCGGCGCTGGACGACTTCGAGATCCGGGGTGACACGCTCCACTTCAAGATCCTGCACGACGGGTGGGGCGATTCAGCCTCGCTGCCATTCGACAAGTGGGTGACGGCGCGCGTTGTCGCCAACGAGCTGCGGGCGGTGTTCGAAACACCGGTGGAAGCCGGGGGGCGTGGCGTCACCGGAGCACCGCCGGGCGGCGCCGCAGGCACGACACTTATCGGGCCGATTGCCATCGAAGCGACGGCAGGCAACGACTCACGGCCAAACCGATAGCGCGGTTCGAGGTTCGAGGTTCGAGGGTTCGAAGGTGCGACGGTTAGGGTTCGACGGCTCAGTGGACGACGTTCAACGTCAATCGCATGGATGACAGATCCGGACGCGGAGCGGTGGCCGGGGACACGTTCAACGGCAGCAGGGAGGCGTCGTCGTCGAAAGCGGCGGTGACGTCAATCGTCGTTCCGCGTGGCAGGGCAATCGGCTCGCGGAACCAGTAGCGCCGCACCCAGTCCGGCCGCGGGTGAAAGGCGATCAGATCCACGCGTGCGCCGTCGGGCCGCGTAGCGACAGCCTTCACGGCAGCGCTGTTCAAACCGACCTCGGGATAGATGGCAATCGCCCGCGCGTCTTCGCTCAATGTACGGCGGAACGTGACCCGGTCAGTGGTCGCCGTCGCTTTCGTACCGGTCGCCTGGTCGGCTGTCAGCTGCAGCGCCTGAACCGCTGTGGCTGACGCTCCACCGAAGTAGAGGCCAATCGTGCTCCGATCGCGCAGCTCCTTCCGCTCGTATTCCCACGTCTTCCGGTAGAGCACGCGCACGACGAGCTCCGCGGATACCGGCAGCTCGAAGCCGAATCCCGCATCGAGTGCAATCGGATCCTCGCCAGGCAACCAGAGAGCGAGCGTGCGCTCGACAGCGACACCCGCGCTCGCGACCGCCGGCGCCGTGGACCGCACGGCGATCGTGGCGGCGCGGACCACTGACGCATTGCCTGGCAGCAGATCGACCGCTCGTACCCATCGACGTTCGGTCAGTCCGGTCGGGATGATGGTTTCGACGCTGCGCTCGTGGGTGTCGGCATCGAGCACCGCTTCCGACGTCAGAGGCCATGTGCGGTCCGGAGCTCCAAGCGGCCACGCGCTCTCACGGGTGACCGGCTTCGGCTCCTTGTCGGCATTTCCGACTGGAGTACCGCCGGTTCCCCAGGTGAGCAGCAGATTCATCTCCCGCGGCGAGAGGCCGGGGACGTTACGAAACCGGGAGGGCGCGCTGTCGACGCCGCCCGGCGGCATGTGCCCGGCGAGCAGCTCGATGCGAATCGATTCACCCCACGCGACTGCGTCGGCGTGCGTCATCAGCGACATCGGCGCAACCCCGCCGCTCACGTGGCAACGCCCGCAGCGCTCCCGCAGGATTGGAAAGACGTCGTCGTTGTAGCTGTACGGTGACGTGATCGGCTTGTGCGCGTCTCCGGGTGTGACGGTCACCACGAGACCGACCGCGGCCAGCGCCGCGATCACATGCGACGCACGGCGTGTCATCTGACGTCACCAAACGCGCTGAGGACCTCACTCACGGCGGCGTTGAACGCCCCATAGATGGTGTCGAGCTGCGCGCGATTGCCGACGTCGCCCGCCGCATCGAGCAGCCAGGCGGTTCGGACGACCCGTGCGAGCGCCGGCTCGGCCGCCTCACGGCGATCGGATGCGATATGTGCAAGGTGCGGCTCGAGAGCGATGGCGATGTCCCTGGCTTCGAAGGCCGGCACCCAGACCGCGGCAAAGTCGCCGCGCGCGATCAGCTCGCCAACCTGTTTCTGTCGCAGGCCGAGTCTCTCCAGCATGCCGCTCATCGACGTGGGGATCGGCGCTGGTGTAAGTGGATCGATGGCCGGCGACGTGGCGGGCGCATCGCTTGCGGGCACTGGTGCTGCAGACGTGGAGAGCGGTTGGGGGGATGATGGCCGAGCTGCCGGGGCAGCGGGCTCCTTCGAGAGTGCGACGAACGTGAAGTCGAAGCGATACTCGGGCTGGTCGGGCGCGAATCGCACTTTCGCGGCCATTTCCGCAGGGAGCGCCGCCTGATCGATTCGCGCTTCCAGATAAGAGCGGTTGCGCACAGCCTTGAGGTCGACCGCCGTCTGTTCGATGGTCCTGCGCGTGGCAGGATCGAACGTCTCCTTCGTGACCACACGCGCGTTGACGTCCTTGAGCTTCGCAGCAGGAAGCGGACGTCCGTAGTCGTCGTACACGAACAGCCTGAACAGACGGGCAGACGGATGCACGCCCTCGACGTGATGCCAGTTGTCGGGCGCCATGAAGAACTGGCCGCCATGCTGGGGGTTGTGATTGCCGTGCGGACGCAGCGTCCGGTGCGCGACCCGAGACGATCCGTCTGAACAGCTGCCGGGCTCGAGGTGCTCCACGCCGCGATCGGCGGTGCACGTCCAGGTAAGCGAGACCGTCACCGGGACGAGTTGTCGGCCGCACATCCGGCATTTGCCGGCAGACGACTCTGTCACTGTGGTGTGCACCGGACACATCCAGGCCGAATCGAGACGCACGGGGACCAGCGGCAGTTTGCAGTAGGGGCAGGTCCCGGGCTTCGACTCGATGACGTCAGGATGGTGGATGCAGGTCATCGAGACCGGCGGCAGCGACGGTGCCAGAGCCTGCCGGCTGCGCGGCTGCTGCGCCCCCACGACCGTGGTGGCGATAGCGAGTGCGATGAGCGCGGCCGCGCGCAAGGACTTCATGACAACCGGCCCTATCCTCCCATTCGGGCGAAATTCCGTCAAAGCGCCCAGCCGGGCCGCCCGGTGCTAGACTCCAGCCCGTACGTCTCGCATCCCTGCTGCGTCGATCGCCCTGATCCTCGTGCTGCTCGGGCCGAGCGGTGCGGGAGACGTGTGGGCACAAGTTGCCGACGGCGAACAGGTCTTCAAGCAGAGCTGCGCATCGTGCCATAGCGGTGCTGCCGATTCTCGTGCTCCGGGTGCCGAAGCGCTCAAGGCTCGCGCGCCGCAGGCGGTCATCGAAAGCCTGTTGAACGGCGCGATGCGCGCGCAGGGTTCACGTCTCAGTGGTCCTGAACGACGCGCGGTCGCGGAGTTCGTTACGGGAAAAACGATCGGCAGTGATGTCACCGGCGGCGAAACCGGAAAGTGCACCGCAGCGACGCCAACGGCGACCGGCGTGACCGGCGCGGCCGGATGGTCCGGATGGAGTCCGACCATCACCAACACCCGGTTTCAGCCGCGTGAGATGGCCGGTCTGTCCGCGGCCGATGTTCCCCGACTCACGCTGAAGTGGGCGCTCGGTTTTCCTGACGCCTCGGTAGCATGGTCATCCCCGACCGTGGCCGCCGGCCGGGTCTATGTCGGCAGTCAGAACGGCACTGTCTATTCGCTCGATGCGAAGAGCGGCTGCATCCATTGGACCTTCAGTGCGTCCGGCGGCGTGCGTACCGCGATCGTGGTTGCCGCACCGCTCCTCTATTTCGCTGACACCGCTGCCAACGTGTATGCGCTGAACGCCGAGAGCGGGCGCGTCTTCTGGACACGGAAGGTTGACGATCATCCGCTGGCAAGAATCACCGGCTCGCCGGCGCTGCACGCGGGTCGCCTGTATGTGCCGGTGTCGTCCTACGAAGAATCGCAGGGCGCCGATCCGTTTTACGAGTGCTGCAGTTTTCGCGGCAGCGTGAGTGCGCTCGATGCAGCAACCGGGCGCGTCATCTGGAAGACGCCGATGATCACGGAGCCGCTGCAACGTCGCGGCACGAGCACTGCCGGTGCGGCGCTGTGGGGGCCGTCGGGATCGGCAATCTGGTCCGCACCGACGGTAGACGAAGCACGCAAGCGTCTCTACGTGGCGACGGGCAATGCCTACAGTGCACCGGCGCCCACGTCGAGCGACGCAGTCGTTGCACTCGATCTCGAGACGGGTGCGATTCGCTGGATGCGTCAGGTCACGCCTGGCGACGTCTACGTGAGCAACTGTCGCGCGCGCAATCCGAACTGTCCCGACACCAACGGACCCGACTTCGATTTCGGCAGCCCGCCGATCCTGACGCAGGGCGGCGGCCGCGACCTGATCGTGATCGGACAAAAGTCCGGGATGGCCTTCGCGCTCGATCCAGCGCGTGATGGTGAGATGGTCTGGCAGTATCGCGCCGGGCAGGGTACTGTCCTCGGTGGCATCGAGTGGGGCGCCGCGGTCGATGGGGAGAACGCCTACTTCGCGGTGTCCGACGTCCTGACGCAGAAGCCTGGTGGTCTCCATGCCGTGCGGCTCGCGACAGGTGAACGCGTCTGGTTCACCCCGCCGCCGGCGGCCGTGTGCGGCGCCGTTCGCAGCTGCAACGGCGCACAGCCAGCCGCCGTGACCGTCATTCCGGGCCTGGTCTTCTCGGGCTCGGTCGATGGCGCGCTGCGTGTCTACGAGACGAATTCCGGCAAGGTGGTGTGGGCATTCGACACGAACAAGGACTTCGCGACGGTGAACGGCGTGCCGGCGAAAGGCGCGTCGCTCATTGGTCCCGGTCCGGTCGTCGCTGGTGGTATGGTCTACGTGAACTCGGGCTATGGTGCGTTCGGTGGACGGCCTGGCAACGTACTGCTCGCCTTCGGCGTTGAATAGGTGCGGACTAGAGTGCGAAATAGACAGAAGGATCTCGCCATGGCATTGAAGAGACTTGCGACCCGTGTCCTGTTCGTCGGGATCGCCGGTGTGGTGTGGGCCGGGATGACCTCGACGCCGATGCTCGGTGCACCACCGCAGGCCGCATCTGCGACAGCAGTCGCGCCGACGTTCAGTGCGGACGTGGCCCCCATCATGTACGCCAGGTGCGTCTCCTGCCACCGGCCTGGCGAGGTGGCCCCGATGTCACTCATCACTTACAAGGACGCGCGGCCGTGGGCCAGCGCCATTCGCGACAAGGTGCTGTCACGCGCGATGCCGCCGTGGCATGCGGATCGCCAGTACGGCACGTTCCGCAACGAGCAGAGCCTGACGCAGGCGGAGATCGACACTATCGTGAAGTGGGCGAGCGGGGGCGCGCCGGAAGGCGATCCCAAGCGGATGCCTCCGGTGCCGAAGTTTCCCGAAGGCTGGCAGATCGGCACGCCCGACGTCGTGTTCGAGATGCCGACCACGTATCAGATACCTGCCAAAGGCGAGATCGAATACCAGTACTTCGAGGTGGCGACCAACTTCACCGAGGATCGGTGGATGCAGGCGGGCGAAGTGCGCGCCGGCGATCGCACCCACGTCCATCACATCATCGTCTACGTGAAGGATCCAAATCCGGCCGCGCGTCCATCGGTGATGACCAACCGCCCGATTATGGCGTCAGCGGCGCCGACTGGCGCTGTGACGCCACTGGCACTGCGCCTCGCCGCGCCTCAGACGGCAACACCGCGCGCGGCGGCCGCTCAGTCACCTGTGGCACGCACTGGCGATCAGATGCTGGTGAACTGGGCGGTCGGCGAGGATGCACCGAGCTTCCTGCCTGGAATGGCCAAGCGCATTCCGAAGGGGGCATCGCTGGTGTTCCAGGTGCACTACACGACGAATGGAACGGCCGGAGCCGACAGGTCGCGCATCGGGTTGATCTTCGCGAAGGAGCCACCGGCGCGCGAAGTCCGGACGGGCATGGTCACCAATCCGTTGTTCGCCATTCCGGCTGGCGCCGCGAATCACGAAGTCGCGGCCGAGGCGACGTTCAATCAGGATGTCAAGGTGTGGAGCATGCATCCGCATATGCATCTCCGCGGCAAGGACATGACCTTCACTGCCACCTATCCGGATGGCCGCAGCGAAGTGGTCCTGCGCGTGCCGAAGTTCGACTTCGGGTGGCAGACCGACTACTGGCTCGCGAAACCGCTCACGTTGCCCAAGGGGTCGAAGCTGGCGGTGCGCGCCCATTACGACAACTCCGCCGCCAACCGCTACAACCCGGATCCGGCCGCGACGGTGCGATGGGGCGACCAGACGTGGGAAGAGATGATGATCGGCTTCTTCACCTACACAGCCGAGTAGTGGTTCGAGGTTCGAGGGCTTGCCCCGCCGTAGCGCGCAGCGCGGAGGTGGGTTCGAGGTTCGACGGTTCGGGGGTGCGACGGTTCGAGGTTCGACGCGGCGGTCTTGACTCGAGAGAGTGGAGGTCGGAGATGAGGACGAGTGGTGTGCCCGCATTGAGCGGAGCGCTCGCCGGTACTGGTGGCCACAGTGACATCCGCGCAAGGCCCGACGGTGCCGAGGACGCCATGGGGCGACCCCGATCTGCAGGGCACCTTCAGCAGCGAGGCCGAGCTGAGTGTGCCGTTCGAACGGCAGGCGCAGTACGGCGAGCGCCGATTCCTCACCGACGCCGAGTTCGCACAGCGTCAGACACAAGCCGGGAAACAGATCGCCTCTGACGGTGCAGACTTCGATCTCGAGACTGCGGATCGATCGAATGCAGGCGCAGTCGGCTCGGCCACTTCGCCGCCGCCGCACTGGCTGGAACGAGGCAAGGTGTCGCGACGGACGTCGCTCGTGATCGATCCGCCGGACGGCAGGCTGCCACCGGCGGCGCCGCGGCAGAGTACCGGTCGCGGCCGCGGTAGCGGCGGTGCCGGTACTTTCGCGGGGCTTGGCGCCTTTGGTGCGACGGCCGTCATCAACGGACCGGAGGATCTCAGTCTCTGGGAGCGCTGCATCAGCCGTGGTGTGCCCGGCGCCACGTTCCCGACGGTCTACAACGCCAACCTGCGCATCGTGCAGTCACCCGGCGCCGTGGCAATTACCTACGAAATGATTCACGACACCCGCGTGATTCCCATCAGCGGCAGCCCGCACGCCGGTTCGGCGGTGCGTGGCTACAACGGCGATGCGCGTGCGCACTGGGAGGGCAGCACGCTGGTCGTCGATACGACCAACTTCAGCAACCGAACGAACTTCCGTGGCTCACGCGACACACTGCACCTCATCGAGCGTTTCACGCGCGACAAGGAGGCCATCGCCTACGAGGTCACGGTGGACGATCCGACGGTGTGGACGAAGCCGTGGACGGCGGCGCTGACGCTGGCCAGGCAGCCAGACGATTCGATATTCGAATACGCGTGCCACGAAGGCAACAACTCGATGCGCAATATCCTCAGTGCATCGCGCGCTGCCGAGAAGGGGAAGTAGGTTTCCCACGACAGCGGCGCGTTCGTGGTCGCCATCACTTCGGAAGAGCGAACGCGATGTACGCCCCGTCCGGCGGAGCAGGTAACGTCGGGAACCGCGGTGCATTCCATCCATGCTGGCCGGCGACCGGCACGACGATGAACTGACGTCCACCGATTTCGTAGGACGCCGGCACGCCATCAGCTGACGCAGGAAGCGCATAGGTCCACACGAGCTTCCCGGTCTTGCGGTCGTACGCGCGCATGGTTTTATCCGATCCCGACGAGGCAAACAGAAGTCCGCCCGCCGTAGCCAGCAGTCCGCCACGAGGACCGTGGGCGCCGCTGTCCGCCGGAATGCCGAGATCTGCAGGCGCGGCGACGCGACCATGTGGAATGCGCCACTTGATGTCGCCGGTATTGAGGTCGTAGGCCACGATCTCCGACCAGGGTGGTCCAATCGGCGCCAGATATGTGCTCGTGAACATGAAGTCGTAGGGCGACGTGAATCGCACGGGCCCTTTGGCCAGCAGCTCGTTGCCCTGACGAATGAGCTGCGCTTCCTCCTCACGTGAGACGATCGTCGCCGGCCCCGTGCGCGACGTGCCCGGCGCGCCCCCGCCCGGCAGCAGGAGCCGGAGCAGTGTCGGCAGTGCGGCGGAGCGCACGTATAACTCGCCGCTGTCCGGATCGGCAGCCGAGCCGCCCCAGTTGGTACCGCCAATGTGGCCCGGCATTTCTATCGAACCGCGAAGGCTTGGCGGCGTGAACAGTCCCTCGTTGCGATAACTCAGAAGACGATCGCGTATCGCCTGCCGCTCGTCCGCGGGCAGGTACGGATTGATGTCCTTCTCCGTGAACGACTGGCGCGCGAACGGCGCCGGCCTGGTCGGGAACGGCTGCGTCGGTGACGTGCGCTCGCCTGGCGCGTCCGACTGCGGTACCGGTCGCTCCTCGATTGGCCAGATGGGCTCGCCGGTGACGCGGTCGAAGACGAAGAGGAACCCGTGCTTCGTCGGCTGTGCGACCACATCGCGCGGGCGCCCGTTCTGTCGAATCGTCAGCAGTTTCGGCGCGGCCGGGAGGTCGTAGTCCCATACATCGTGATGGACGATCTGGTAGTGCCACAGCCGTCGTCCGGTGCGCGCGTCGAGTGCCACGAGACTGTTGGCGAACAGGTTCTGGCCGGGCCGGTTGCCACCGTAGAAATCGAACCTCCCCGTGCCGAACGGGATGTAGGCGATGCCCCGGGTCTCGTCGACAGTCAGCTCGCTCCAGTTGTGGACACCGCCGTGCGTGTCACGTGAGTTCGGCGGCCACGTCTCGGCGCCCGGTTCGCCATTCTTCGGCAGCGAATGGAACACCCATCGCAGCGCCCCTGTCCGGATGTCATAGGCGTGAATGTCGCCAGGGTTGGACTCGTACCCCGAGGCCTGCGCCGGCAGGCTGATGATGATCAGGTCTTCGAACACGCGCCCGGGATTGCTGGTCTGCAACGGGTTGAGCCCTTCGATCGAACGGCCGCTGGAGGCAAGTCCGGCGCGGAGATCGACGCGACCTTTCTCGCCGAACGTCTCGATCGTCTGTCCCGTACGTGCGTCGGCGGCAGTCAGGAACCCTCCCGTGATGTAGAGCAGCCGCTGATCGCGCCCGTCGGCGCTGCGCCAGTAGTTCAGGCCACGGGTCCCGACGGCGTTGGCATTGGGCCGGGTCCATACCTGTGCACCGTTGGCGGCATCGAGCGCGACGAGATCATTGGCCCCTGCCAGGACGAAGAGGCGACCGTCCGCCATGAGCGGGCCGAACATGAAACTGCGTCGTCCGGAAGGAAACGACCAGGCGACCTGAAGCTTCGAGACGTTCGACGTATCGATCTGTTTGAGTGCCGAGAACTGCGAGGAATCGGCGGCACCGAGATAACTGCTCCACGTCGTGTGCGTCGCGGTCTTCGTGGCCTGTACCGGGGAGGGCGATTGCGCCAGGACGGCAGACAGCGCGGCAGCACCGACCGCACACAGCACGCAGACGCTGGCCGATACACGCACAAGTTTCAATGAGGACGCCATGATGCGGACTGTACCGTTCCGGCTGTCCGTCCGCCATACCCAGTTCATGGGTACGGGAGTAGGATCCCCCGAAAGGAGCCCAGGCATGGATCGCACAGCGAACTCGCGTCATGGTCGGATGGTGAGAGCGGCTGTCTTCGTGTTCGCGGTCGCGGCGCTGCTGACCACCGCCCCCGGGGCATCGCGCGCTGCCGGGCAGCTCGATCCGAAGGCGATCTCGATTCAGCTGCCCGCCGACATCAAGTGGGTCAAAAACGGAGGAGCGGAGAGCGCCGTGCTCGTCGGCGATCCCGCCAAGCCGGGACTCTATGTGGTCCTGCAGAAGTGGCTGCCGCACAACAACAGCCGGCCGCACTCCCATCCCAACGATCGTTACATCACTGTGCTGTCAGGTACATGGTGGGTCAACACGGGTACCAATTACGACCCCGACGGCATGAAGCCGGTGACGGCGGGCAGCTTCGTCACGCACTACGCGAAGGAAGTGCATTACGACGGCGCCAAGGATACGGAATGCATCCTCGAGATCGTCGGGATGGGCCCGGCCACGTCGGCGCCGGTCAAGTAGCGGACGGGGTCAGGTCTTGAATCCGTAGTTTTTTCACGACCTGGCACCCGCCTGCGCCGAGTCATCAGGTGGCCAGGGCATCGGTGCCAGGTCGTGAAAAAACTACGGATTCAAGACCTGACCCCGATGATGTTGCGCACGCGTAACCAGTTGGCGAGCAGCGTCGACCACTCCGACAGCGCATTGTCGTCATTTGCCAGTCCGACGCCATGTGCGCCGTTCTGGAAGATGTGCATTTCCGCCGGTACTCCTGCACGGCGAAGCGCCAGGTAGTAATAGACGCTGTTCTCGGGCGGCACCGTCGTATCGGCGTTGGTATGAAACAGGAACGTGGGCGGGGTGTCTTTCGTCACCGCCCGCTCGCCAGAGAGCTGTGCGGCGACTCCCGCATCCGCATTCTCACCGAGGAGCGCCGTCTTCGAGCCCTGGTGAGTCCAGGTTTCAGCCATCGTGATCACCGGATAGCCCAGCACTGCGAAATCGGGACGGCTGCTGACGCGCTCAACTGGATCGGACGCGCCGGCATTCCCCGCAGCGACGATCGTGCTTGCTGTCATTGCGAGATGACCGCCTGCCGAGAATCCCATGACACCGATTCGTGCCGCATCGATGCTCCACGACGCGGCGCGTGCCCGCACCAGCCTGATCGCACGCTGCACATCGCCGAGCTCCACGGGATGGTGATAACGCGGTCCGAGCCTCGATCGCAGTACCGAATGCTGCGACGCCGAGCGAGTTGAGGAAGCCGGCGACCTGCCGTCCCTCATGATTGGTCGCGAATCGGGTGTAACCGCCGCCGGGGCAGACGATCACAGCGGGTGTGCCCGGCGTCATCTGCCGTGGCAGAAAGACCGTCACTGCAGGAATATCCGCTTCGTCGGTCCCGAGCGCGCCGGGCGCCGGGCCGGCCCACAGCGGAATCAGCTGACCATCCTGCAGCGCAGGTGGTGGCGGCTGCTGCGCCGCATCTGAACGGTGCGGAGTGCCGATGCCCAGGGCGGCGATCAGTGAGAGGAGGACCAGCGTTCGTCGTTTCATAACTGACTCGGCGTCCGCATAACGCGGGGATCTATAGCGGAGTTCACCTGTGTTGAGCATGACGAAGCCGTATGGAGGTGACCGAGGGGGATCGCCTGATCGCGCGAGAAGGCGGTGGGGATCCGCGAGCTCACGGAGCGAGCGTCATGCGGCCCCCGCGGCCCTCGCAGCGCGATCCGGGCACCGGAATCCGGGTTCGTCATGCTCAACACAGGTGAACTCCGGGCGTAAAGCGTTGACGCACCGGCGATCCCCGGGGATCGCGGTGCCTCAGCGCCTTGGTGTCGCGATGTAGTGACGCCTACTGCCGGCCAGCAGGCGGTGCACCACCAGGAGCGCCTGGCCCGCCCGGGCCACCCGGCCCGCGCCCGCCACCGCCGCCGCGTCCACCGGGCCGCCACGGCCGCGACCACCGCCACCGAACGACGGATACGGCTTCGGATTGATGAGCAGGCGATCGAGGAAGAGATCGATCGAATGGGCCATCAGCGTCCACCGCGTCCGGCGCGCCGTTGTCGAAGGCGTGATCGGCGCCCTGGATCAGCGTCAACGTCGACGGGACGCCGAGCGCATGCAGCTTCGTGAAGAAGTCGACGCTCGACGCCACCGGCACCGTGCTGTCGTTCGTGCCGTGAATGAAGATCGTCGGCGCAAAGCTCTTGCTGATGTAGGTCGTCGGTGACGCCGCGGCGATGTTCTCCGGCGTGGCCTGACCCTGCGGGAAAAGCCCGCCGGCCGTCTGCGCACTGGCCAGCGGATAGACGCCGATGCTGGCGTTGACGTCGGAGCTCACGCCGGGCGTGCCAACCTCGCCTTCGAACTCCGGCTTGCCATTCGTGCCTGCGGCCAGCAGCGACAGCATGCCGCCGGCCGAGTAGCCAGCAATCACGATGCGGTTGGCCTCGACGCCGATCTTCGCCGCATTCGCACGCGTCCAGCGGATCGCCGCCTTGACGTCGTGAATCTGCGACGGCCATGAGCCCTGAGTCTGCAGCCGGTAGTTCGCCGAGACGCTCGTGTAGCCGCGTCGGCGCCGAGCGCCTTGGCGTCGTTGATGATGTAGCCGGCGGTCTTGTTGCCGCTGAAGAATCCGCCCCCGAACAGATGGATGATGGCCGTGCGTTTCGAGGTGACGCCGTCGGGCGGCCGATAGACGTCGAGCTTGAGGTCCATGGTGCCGCCCTTGCCGAACACGATGTCCTTCTCGACCTTCAGATTGCCGGTGTCTGGTGCCGGTCCCTGCGCCGGTGCCACCAGCGGCGTGAGCAGCTGTCAGCGCCGGTGCCGCTGCTATCACGCCGGACGTCTGCGACGAATCCCCGTCTCGTAAGTCGCGCCATTTGCCATTCTCCTGGTTGGTGGCGAGGAACAAAGCGCAAATGTATCCCAAGTCGACTGCGATCCTCACCTGGCGCCGAATCCAATGCACAATTCAGTATTCACAATTCACACAAGGAATCAGGTCGGATGCCGCCCTCGCTCACGCCTCGTCAACGTTCACACCTGAAGCGACGCGCGCACGCGCTCGAACCGGTGGTATTTGTCGGCCAGGCCGGACTGTCAGCGACCGTGCTTGCAGAAGTCGATCGTGCGCTCACCGCACACGGGCTCATCAAAGTGAAACTGGCCGGCGCCGATCGTGCCGATCGCGAAGCACTGACGCAGGACATCTGCGACAAGACCGGCTCGGCCGCCGTCCAGAACGTGGGAAGGGTGCTGGTGCTCTGGCGTTCCCGCCCTGAGGATGAGCCGTTGCAGAGCGAGTGAGCCCTACTTCGGTGTGACGCGATAGAGGCCGCCGGGATTCGCATCCTCGAGCACCCACAGCGCGCCGTCCGGACCCACCTCCATGTCGCGGATCTGTGGCCGACACTCCAGCGTTCGGCCGGCGTCGCGCCGCCTTTGCCGTCGAACGTGATGCGGTTGATGCGTCTGCGTGCTCATCCCGCCGATCAGTGCGGAGCCTTTCCACTGCGGAAACAGCGCGCCGTTGTAGAACGTGATGTTGCCCGGCGCGATGATCGGCGTCCAGTAGATCACCGGCTTGGTCAGATCCGGTCGCGTGTCAGGACTGGGGATCGGCACGCCGTCGTAATTGGTGGCGTAAGACACGAGCGGCCAGCCGTAGTTCTTCCCCGGCTCGATCAGATTCAGCTCGTCGCCGCCTCGCGGCCCGTGCTCCACTTCCCACAGACGTCCATCGGGTCCGAAGGCCAGACCGTAGGGCGTCCGATGGCCACGTCGACCACGTTTCCGCGGGTGCCAGGTTCGGGGTCGTCAGCGTGTAGGTGCTGATCACCGCGGCGGTCTTGCGCCAGTTCGGTGTTGCGCGGCGGATCGATCAGCGGCCTGCTCGTCGCGCCGGTCTGGCCGGCCATCGGATTCCCGGGCGCCGGTTTGCCGTCGAGCGTGAGTCGCAGAATCTTGCCGACCTCGGTGTTCGGATCCTGGGCCGGCGTCATGCGCTGCCGATCGCCGACCGTCAGGAACAGGAACTGCCCATCGGGAGAGAAGGCGACTGCGCGCCGAACTGGCCGCCGCGACCCTTGGGCATGTCACGCCAGAGGACCTCGAGTCCGTCGAGGCTCGCGCGGCTCGTCGCCGATCGTTCAGCTTCGCGCGTGCGAGCGCGAGGCCCGATATGCCCGGCGCGTCACCCGGCTCCGAATAGGTGAGGTAGACGCTGCGATCGGTCGCGTAGCGTGGCGACACGAACACGCCCGAGCATGCCGCCCTGTCCCTGGTAGAGAACGGCGGGCACCTTGTCGACCGGCATCTTCATGCCCTGCTGCGTGACCAGCCACACCGGGCCGACCTTCTCGGTAATCAGCATGCGTCCGTCGGGCAAGAAACGCCAGCCGCCACGGCAACTGGAACGTCGCCACCTGGGTCATCGTGAACGGCAGGCTGGGTTCGGGCTTCTGCTGGCCGGCGTTGGTCTGGGCGAGAACGGCGGCGATGATCAACGCGACGAGCAGTGCCGCACTGAGAAGGTCTCTCGAAGAAATGTTGAACATGACGCCTGATGATCGCACAAAGCGGTTCGAGGTTCGAGGTTCGAGGTTCGACGGTTCGCACCGTCGCACCGCTCGGGAGGAGCTGGCTACGGCTGCTGCCAATCTCGGCGGTGCGTCGCCCAACGTGGCGCAAACCTATCGGTTCGATGGTGCGAGCACCACCGTCCGACGGCAGAAGCCAGCCGCTCCGCAGGCTCTATTACCTTGCCGGCCAGACGCTGGTTGTCGAAGAGTCGGGCGCGAGCAGTCCGAGGACCGCCGCGTACTACGAGAAGTTCTGAAAGGCCTGGCCGGCCCGGGCTACACTCGGCGGATCGGAGGGGGCACGTGGCAGACGCGATTCCCGTCATTGACGACGACCTCTTCAGCCGCGAATCGGTGCGCAACGCCCGCGCCGTCGACGATCGCGTGCGCGAGCTCGCGCCGGTCGTTCGACTGGCCCGCGAAGACATCGTCGTGATGGGACGCTTCAACGACGTCTCGGCGGCGCTGTCCGACTGGCGCACGTTCTCCAGCACGTCACGCCCCTGGCACGACCCAGCGTCCGTGCGGCCGGAGATCCTGCTCACCGACGACCCGCCCCGTCACACGGAAGTGCGGCTCGTCATCGCCAACGCGCTGTCGCCGAAGGCGCTGAAGCACATGGCCGCGGCCTTCGCCGCGGACGCCGAGACTCGTCATCCATCGCGTGCTCGACTCGGGCGACGAGCCGATCGACGCCGTTGCGACGATCTGCCGGCCGTTCGTCTACAAGGTGCTTCCCGATCTGCTCGGACTTGCCGGAGCGCGGCCGTGAGCACATGGAAGCGTTCGGTCACATGGTCTGGGCGACCATGGGTCCGATGAACGACCTCTTCCGCGGAGGCGATGGTCGGCAGTGAGCCGGTGCTGGCGTGGGTGGAGGAGTGCTGCAACCGCGAGAACCTGGATCCCGACGGTCTCGGAATGGCGATGTTTCACGCAGCCGATCGCGGTGAGATCACGCAGGTGGAAGCCAAGCTCCTCGTCCAGATCCTGCTGTCGGCCGCAGCGGACACGACGGTGATGACGCTGGGCACCGCCATTCGCGCGTTCTGTCTGTTTCCCGACCAGTACGAGACGCTTGCGACGCGACCCGTCCATGACCCGTGTGGCGTTCGACGAGAGTCTTCGCTGGGACTCGCCCTCACGCATGGCCGGGCGCATCGCCACGCGCGACGTCGAGATCGACGGTTGCGAGATTCCGGCCGGTACCCGCTGCGGGCTGCTCTTCGCGGCAGCCAATCGCGATCCGCGGCAGTGGTCCGATCCGGAACAGTTCGACATCAGCCGCAATGTCCGCGGACAGGTGGGCTGGGGCGCCGGCGTGCACATGTGCGTCGGCAAGACGCTCGCCCAGCTCGAAGCCGATGCCATGTTCGGAGCGATGACGCGGAGAATCAGGCGTTTCGAAGCCGCCGGTGCTCCAGAGCCGTGGATCACGACGATCGGTCACGGTCCTGCGAAATTGCCCGTGCGCGTCATCGGCGCGTGATGGCTGCCACACTACGCGGCGCCGTCAACTGAAACCCTGTGCTTCCACGGCGGGCTTGCAGAAGGCGAGCCCCAGGCCCGCATTCAGTCGTCGCCGGCCAGGCCCGCCAGCTCCGTAGCCAGGAGCATCGCGAATGCGCCGCCGCGCGCGTCGAGGTCGAGAATGGCGGCACGCCGCAGGTAATCCTTCTGGGTGAGGCCGCGTGTGCCCGTGCTTTCGGCGACGTCGAACAGCCGTCCGTCGGATGCCGTGCGCAGAGGACCACGGCCTGCCACGCACGATCGACGATCGGCTGATAGGTCGCGGCGTCGAGCCACCCTTTGCGGATGCCGCGCAGCATCGCCGTCGCAATCATCGTGGTGCCCGAGTATTCCGGGTAGGCACCCGGATGGTCGATGACCTCGCGGAACATGCCGTTCTCGTCCTGAAGCGCAGCGAGCGTCTTCATGTGCCGTTGAAACGACGCGAGCAGCGTCGGGTACTCGGCGTGGTCCTTCGGGAACGTGCTGAGCGTCAACGCCATGCCCAGGGCCGGGAAGCCGTTGCCGCGTCCCCAGGCGGCGTCCGACGAGGCCTGATGACGATAGAGACCGTCTGGCCGGCGGACGATCGTCTGCATGAAGGCAGAGTGACGTGCGGCCATGTCGAAGTACTTCCGATCGCCGGACAGCGCGCCGGCCATGGCGAGAATAGGGATGTCCATGAACACCGAGTCGCTCCACCCGCCATGGAGCGGCATGAACTCGCGCATGGCGCCAGTCGTCCGTGAATCCGCTGTTCGCGGCGCGCAGCACGAGCGTCGCTGGCCCGCGCGTCGCCGGTGCGTCTCGCGATCTCATAGAACAGCAGGTGCGCTGCCAGCGCACTCTGCGAGGGCATCGCAAACGGATCGCGCGAGCCGTTCAGGTACGGTTCGGCAAATCGCAGCACGTCCGCAGCGTTGCCAAGGCGCAACTGGGCGATGAGGGCCATCGCCTGAATGTAGGTGGGCTGATTGAAGTCGTGGCCGTAGATCCTGGCGAGCTCGTCGGCCATCGCGCGCGGCGATCGATTGCGCCGCCGATCGAGCTCACGGTGCGCTTCGGAAAGCGGGATCGGTGTCGGACAGCGATCTGCAGGATGCCAGGCTGGATCGGCACCGTCCGGCTGGGGATTCTACCGACGAGTCCCGCGGCATTCTGAGAGAGCGCGGTCGCGAGCGGCGCGTCGCCGCTGCTCGACGACGACGACGAGGTCCGGTGCGTGGATGCCGATCCAGCGCCACAGCACATGCGACTCGGCGTTCTCTTTGTAGGCTGTGCCGGTCGGTGGAAACTGCAGCATCCGCGCGTCGGGATTCGCCAGAGGAATCGCGATGAGGCGGAAGGCGCGGCGTGCCGGCGGCAGCTTCTCGAACGCGTCCACCTCGCGTCGATCGTCGTCCACGCTCGCGTCTGGTCCCTGCAGCCCTCCGACGATCAGCACCGTCGGTGCGGACGCGGAGCCCCCGATCACCGACGAGCGCCTCGATGGGGGCGTCGTTGGCCGTGAGTCCGATGCTCCAGCGTTCGGCGGCGGCGAGCGGCGACACAAGGCTGATGCAGAAGAGCGCTGACGCTGTCGCAATCGCAGAAAGCCGCGGGCGCAAGGCCTGTTCGACGTTCACGCGAACCTCCGCGAGTGGCACCTGGCTGCTGCCGGGACGTCGGCGATCACACGGTGCTGACATGAGGATACTGCCGGATGGCTGGCGCGAGCCGTGTGACCTGAGCGGAGGTCTCGCCGGGCCCAACGAGACGTTGCCGGGGCAGGCGGCTGATGGGATGATGAGCCGCCACGGCTGGCGAATCCGCCACAGCTGTGAATCTGCGACGGTGCAACTGGAGGAGACGAGCCATGCGACTGCCTCACGCTGCGTTGATTGGTGTACTCATCGCGCCCGCTCTCATCACCGCCCAGGGCAATCTCGGGACGTACGAAGACCGCGTTGCCGTAGAGGATGTGATGGCGCGCTATGTGTGGACCGTTGATTCATTCGATGCCGATGGCTACGTCGCGGTGTTCACCGACGACGCCGTCATCGATTCGAACGGCAGCATCAGCAAGGGGCACGAGGCGATCCGGCAGATTGTGACCGGACTCATCCGGCGCCGTGACGAGGCGAAGGCGAAGGGGCAGCCGACCGCGAATCTGTACCACGTCATCAGCAACGTGCGCATTACGTTTCCGAAACCAGGCGAGGCGCTGCACCAGTCGTACTGGCAGACCGTGCGTCGCGACAAGGACGGGGCGATGGTCGCGGCCGCAATGGGGCGTTCCGAGGATCACCTCGTCAAGCGCAACGGCAAGTGGCTGATTGAGTTCCGCAAGCTGACCGTGTTCACTGATTGAGAACTGGGGTCAGGTCTTGAATCCGCAGTTTTTTCACGACCTGGCTCCCCGCCTTCGCCCCAGTCATCAGGAGGCGACCGGGGCGGGGTGCCAGGTCATGAAAAACCTGCGGATTCAAGACCTGACCCCAGTAGAATTCGCGCATGCGGAACCGCATCGCAGCAGCCATGCTCGCTGCCCTTTGCGTCACGATCGCGCCGTCCATGGCGGCGCAGACCCTTTCGGCGAAGCCGCAGGAGCTGACGGCGCTCGATTACTTCCAGATTCAGCAGCTGGTGGCCAGATATGCGCGGGCCATCGACACCTGCTCGAACAACGGCTACGACTATGCCGACCTCTTCACCGCAGACGGTGCGTTCATCCCGGAGGTGAACGGGAAACCGGGCGCGAAAATTCAGGGACGCGAGCGGCTGGCCGAGGTCTCGGGGGGCGGCTCGCGCGGGTGCAAGAACGTCGGCTGGATCGTCCAGGGCGTCCGGCACCTTTACGTGAATCACATCATCACCCCCACGCCGGAAGGCGCCACCGGGACGGTGGACATGCTCATGATCGGCCTTGGCGGCGATCCGAACAAGATCGAGCATGATGGGTACTACGAAGACACATACGTCCGGACGCCACAGGGGTGGCGATTCAAACAACGCGTGCACCATGCGCGCCTCATGGAAGGTCGCCGCGTGACATCGCCAGAGGCGCCGAAGTAGCTCTAATTCTTGCGGAGGACTTGATATGGGACGGATAGCGGCGCTTCTTCTGGTCTGCGCCTTGGCGACTGCGGCGGTGCCGCTCAGGGCTCATCATTCGACGGCGATGTACACCGGATCGCGGACGATCAGCGGCACGGTCGTCAAGTTCCAGTGGACGAATCCGCACGCGCACGTCTACATCGAGACGAAGGACGACAAGGGCGCGACGGTGGTCTGGGACTGCGAGCTGATGAGCCTCAACCACCTGCGCTCGTACGGCTGGACGGCGAAAACGCTGAAGCCGGGCGACATGGTCACGGCGACCGGCGCGTACGCCAAGAGCGGTGATCCCGCGATGATTGCCAGCCGCATGACGCTCGCGGACGGCCGCGAGATTGCCTCGTAACCATCCGGGCTGGAATGAACAACATGAAACACGCAGGCACCATTGCAACGGTTCTGACAGTCTGGGTGTGTGTGGCGTTCGCGCAGGCGCCCGCCGGCGGTCCGCAGACCAGGCGCGCCGGCTCCGCAGGGCGGCGCCGCCGGACAGCCGGGACGAGCCGCCCGCGCCCCGCTCACACCGCGCATCATCCGCTTCGAGGCGACACCGGCCTCGATCAAGCCGGGCGAATCGATCGTCCTGTCGTGGGCGACCGAGGCGGGGACGCCGACGATCGACAACGGGGTCGGCCCGGTTCCGCCTCGAGGAACGGCGAAGCTCACGCCGAAAGCGACGACCACCTACACGCTCACCATGGGGAGCGTGACGAAATCGCTGACCGTCAGCGTCGCCGGGACTACCGCGGCGGCCGCGTCGGCCGGCGCGGCGGGAGACGACGCGTCACGTCCGATTCCGCGCGTTGACGGGAAGCCCGATTTCTCCGGCATCTACGGTTTCACCGGGATGGCGAGCCTTGGTGGCGGCGGCCGCGGCGGGCGCGGCGGCGCGAACGCGGCGGCCCCTGCGCAGCCGGCGTCGCCCTATGCCGATCTTCCGGCACGGCCCACGCTGAAACCGGGCGTGAACAATCAGGCCACGCCAAGTCCGACCGGTGGAACGTCTGATTGTCTGCCGCTCCCGGCTGATTCGGCGTTCGGCGTCCCGTATCCGTTCCAGATCTTCCAGAACAAGAACTACGTGATCCTCATCAACGAGTATCCCGGTACCTTCCGGATCATTCCGATTGATCAGCCGCATCGTGCTGACGCGACGGACGACCCGACGTGGATGGGCGATTCGGTTGGAAAGTGGGATGGCGACACCCTGGTCATCGACACCATTGGCTACAACGGCAGGCACTCGATTGGTGGAATTCAGGAACCGAGCGAGCGCTTTCACACCATCGAACGGCTGACGCGCACCAACGCCAAGGACATCTTCTACGAGATCATCTACGAGGATCCGGAGAAGGCGACCGGTCAGTGGCGTGCGTCGCGCACGTTCGCTGGCGACACCCGTGCCGGCGTCAATAAGATTCTCGAGTTCGTCTGCGAGAACAACCGCGACTACACGCCGCTGTTCGGACCGCAGGGTCCAACGGCTGCTCCGCAAGGCGCCGGCCGCGGCCGCGGCGCGCAATAGAACCGGGGTCAGGTCTTGAATCCGCAGTTTTTTCACGACCTGGCCCCTGGGTACCCCTGGGTAAGGGCCAGGTCATGAAAAAACTGCGGATTCAAGACCTGACCCCATCTCCGGTCGTCTTCGCGCTGTGCGTCGTCGCCGCCGTTGCGCCACATGCGCAACAACAGACGGCCACGCCCGCGGGCCCCGCGCCGACCGGGCTCGTCGTCGGCTCCGGCAACTACTTCAGCCCCATCGTCGCGGATCTCGACAAAGCGGTCACGTTCTACCGCGACGGACTCGGCTTCGACATTCAGGGCGCGCCGTCGAACGCAGAGACGCAGCCGCAGCTGCGCGCGATGTTCGGTCTGCCCGACGCGCGTCTCCGCTGGCAGATTGGACGGGCCGTTCCGATTGCCGGCGGGGTCGAGATTATCGAAGTCTCGAATGCGAACGGCCATGCTGTCTCGCGTCGCGTGCAGGATCCAGGGGCCATCACGCTCGTTGCCACCGTTCGCGATCTCGACGCGACCTTCGCGCGCGTGAAGAGCCTCGGCGCGCCAGTGGTGACGCGCAGCGGCGCGCCCGTGAAGCTCTCGATCGGCACGCAGCAGGCACGGATGGTCGTCGTGCAGGATCCAGCCGGCCACTTCGTCGAGATCGTTCAGCCGGAACAGCTGTCGGAGTCGCAGGCCGCCGCAAAGACGAACGTCGTCGGCGTGCGGGTGCGCTTCACCGTCCGCGACGTCGAGCGCTCACTGCGTCTCTACCGCGATGCGCTCGGTTTTCACGCGACCGGCGCCGCAGGGGCGTATCGCAACGACGCCGCGGTGCTGGATGTGCTCGGTTTGACCGCCGGGGAATACCGGGTCGCGGCGCTCGACGTGCCGACCTCGGGTCTCGAGTTCACCCTTATCGACTTCAAAGGTGTAGACCGCCAGACGAAACGCGCGGCCATTCAGGATCCAGGGTCGACCCGCATTCAGCTGCGCGTCGCCGATGTCGAGAAGGTGAGCGCGGCGGTGACCAGGGCTGGCGGAGCCTTCATTTCCACCGGTGGAAAGCCTCTCGATCTTCCCGCCGGCAATTCGACTCTGAAGGTGGGCATCGTCCGCGATCCCGACAATCTCTTTCTCGTCCTGATCCAGGCAGCCCCGGCGCCTGGCAGATGAGGATGGGCCGGCCGATGCAGGCGTTATTGCTGGATGACGGTGAACGTCTGACCCGCAATGGTGATGCTTCCCGTTCGCGAACCGAAGAAGATCGGCGCCACGATGTATTGCACTGCGCCGTTGCCGACGCCGGTGCCGCCTGCCGTGATGGCCATCCACGCCAATGAATCTGCGGCGACCTGCGCCGACCAGGTACAACCCGGTGCTGTTGTGACCGAAACCGAATCAGACCCGCCGCCGCCTGTAAACGTCCGCGACGCTGGTGAGAGCGAGAAGGTGCAGCCGGACGCCTGAGTGACGGTGAACACGCGTCCGCCGATGGTGACGGTCCCGCTGCGTTCAGGTCCCACATTGGCCTGGGTGTTCAGGGTCACCATCCCCGGTCCGGTGCCCGCCGCCCCCTCCGTCACAGAGACAAACGATGCGTTGCTGGTCGCCGTCCAGGCGCAGCCTGCTTCCGAGGTGACTGCCACTGTACCCGGGCCGCCAGGGCTGCCAAGCTGCTGCGAGACCGGACTGATTCCGTAGGTGCACCCACTCGCCTGCGTCACAGTGAACGTCCGGCCGAAAATGGCGACCGTGCCGGTTCGCTCAGGACCGGTGTTCGCGGTGGCGCGGAGTGAAACCTGGCCCGAGCCCTGCCCGGATACGGGCGCGAGATCGACGAGCCACGTCGCCCCTGTGGTGACCTTCGGTGTCCATTCGCAGTCTGGAGTCGTGGTGAACGAGAAGCCGACCGGGCCACCGGAAATGCCGACGGCGGCCGAGGGCGGCGAGAGAGTCGGGCTGCACCGGCCGCCGCCCGGCTCGGTGGACGAGGTGCTGGATGTCGAGCAGCGCGCACTCAGGACGGCAGCAGCGAGTGCGGCGGCGACGACCGCTCCGCGAACGGAAAGGCAGCGGTGGGTGAACACTGCACAATTGTACGCCCAACTCAGCCGGTTGAGGTCGTGTTCTGAACGTTCATTCAGAATGGACTTCAGAATTCGTCAGGAACTCTTCAGTTGTAGGCACGACGGCCCTCATAGAAACTGCCTGCTTTATTCACAGAGGTGGCGTGATGCGCAGGCAGTGGTCGTGTCTTGTCTGGATTCTGGTATCGCTTTTCATCCCCACTGCCGCGGGAGCGCAGACCCTCACGGGTCGCGTCACCGATACGCAGGATGGCGCCATCGGCGGCGCCGACGTCCGGCTCTCGGGCGCACTGCTCTCTTCCGCGCGGACCACACGTACCGAAAAGGATGGCAAGTTCACCTTCGACAGCATCCCGGCGGGACGCTATTCGCTGCACGTCGAATCGCCTGGCTTCCTGGCCTCGATTACCGAAGTGACCGTGGCCGCGGGCAGTTCATTGGTGCCAGTGGTCATGCAGGTGGCTGGACTCAACGAGGAGGTCCGGGTCATCGGACAGACGGCCGACAGCTCGCTGACCAAGTCCGCCGTGCCGCTCCGGGATCAACCGATGAACGTCAGCACGGTGAACAAGAATTTCCTCGAGACGTTCGCCGTGAACGATCTGGTTGAGGCGCTCAACAACGTACCCAATGTGAGCGCTTCGCAGCAGTATGGCGTTTACGAGTCCTACACCTTCCGCGGGTTCACCAACGATGCGCAGATGGTCGACGGCATCAGGAACGAGGGAAACCGTGTCAGGTCACAGCTCTCGAACGTTGAACGCATCGAGGTCCTGAAGGGGCCGTCGGCTGTCCTCAGCGGCAACGAAGCCATCGGCAGTGCCGTCAACATCGTGCTGAAGAAGCCGACCAGCTACACCATGTACGACTCGGCGCTCAGCGTCGGCAGCTGGAACACCGTCCGGCTGAATGCCGGTGCCAGCGGGCGCCTGGGCAGCGACAAGCTTCTCTATCGTCTCGACTTCGGCATGGACAACTCGGATGACTTCCGACACGACCCGTGGAAGAAGGTCAACGTCACGCCGACGGTGTCGTGGAAGATCTCCCGCAACGATCAGGTCGAGGTCCGCTACTCGTTCAATCGCAACGACGTGAGCGGCGACAGCGGCATTCCGATCGTCACGGTCGACGGTGTCCAGCAGCTGCCGGATGTCCCGCGCGACCGGCGCTACAACACGCCGCAGGACTTCGCGATCTCTGACGATCACAACGTCCGTGTGCAGTACTCGCGTCAGCTGGGCAACAACTTCGGCTTCCGCGACATCTATGCGCCGCGTGCCTTCGACGACGAATACTGGGTGGCCGAGTCGATGAGCATCGTCAACGGCACCACGGATGTGAGCCGCACGTTCCTGTATTTCAAGCACAAGCGACGCCCGTGGACGAACCAGGCCGAGTTGAATGGCTCACTGAAGTTCGGTGTGCCGCACAACTTTCTCGTCGGCTGGGATCACCAGGACTATCACAGCCGCACGACGCGCAGTAACAACGCGAACATCACGACGACGCGCATCAATCTCTACGACCCCGTCGAGACGCATCAGACGTGGACCGACTTCACCATCTCGCGCTACGACCACCTGCAGCGCGACACGGAAGGGTTTCTACGCGCAGGACCACGTCCAGCTCGGCTCGAGAGTCACGGCGATCGGCGGGTTCCGCGGGGACTGGACTCGCAGCGAGACGCACAACGATCCGGTCGCCAACGGCGTGGTCACGCCCGGTACCGTGGGCAACACCAAGTCAACACGTCCTACCTGGCGCCTCGGCAGCGTCTACCGTGCGAGCGAGCACTTCGACGTGTACGGCCAATACGCGACGTCGTTCAAGCCGAACACGACTCTGCAGCCGGATGGCACCGAGCTCAAGCCGGAGATCGGCGGTCAGTGGGAGATCGGGCAGCGCGTCTACTTCCTCGGCAGCCACATGTATGCGAATGCCGCGGCATTCCGCATCGATCGCCGCAACGTGGCGTTGGCACTGCCGGGCGGCTGGTGGGATCAGGCCGGTCAGATCCTTTCGAAGGGATTCGAAACCGAGATCAACGGTGGATGGTCGTCGTGGTCGTTCAACGTCGGCTACGGCTACACCGACGCGAAGTATGTGGACTACGTGACGACGAACACGACCAGCGGCGTGCAAACGGTGCTGTCGGGCAAGACCCGGCCGCGCGTGCCGGCCAACACGTTCAGCTACCAGGCCGCGCACACGTGGCAGAAGGGCGTGACCGTCTCGGTGTCCGGCCGGACGCTTGGCGACCAATACCTGACCGACGCGAACACCTCCTATTTCGAGAGCTACTCGCTGTTCAACGTGGCGGCCCTGTACCGATACAAGCAGCTCTCCTTCACCCTCAGCCTGAACAACCTGATGGATACGGAGTATCTGGCGTCCACGCGTGGCAACAGCCTCTGGTATCCCGGCGAGGGCCGGAGAGTCATGGGCACGGTTCGCGTGGGACTTCGATAGTTCGCGCCGGGGGAGTCAGGTCATGGCACTGAAGTCGCTCAGGCGCCTGCTCGACTGGCGCGCCGTGCTCGTCTACACGCACCGGTGGCTCGGGATTGCCGGCTGCGCGCTGTTCATCGCCTGGTTCTTCTCGGGCATCGTCATGATGTATGCCCGCATGCCGGAGCTCGCCGACGAAGAGACGCTGGCGCGGGCGCCGGCGCTCGACCTGTCGACCGCGACTCTGACGCCCGGGGAGGCGGCGGCTCGCGCGGGCGTCGCTGCCAGAGGCGTGCAGGTGTCGATGCTGCAGGACCGGCCGGTGTACCGGTTCAGTGGCGGCGGCAGACGCGAACGGAATGCGCGGCCGGCCATCGTCTTTGCCGATACCGGCGAGCGGTTCCACGGCCTCGCCGAAGAAACCGCGCTCGAGGCCGCACGGCGCTTCGAGCCGTCGTACACCGGAACCGTTTCACAACGACGGGTTGATGACCGATCCCGATCAGTGGACGTTGCAGTCGGGCGGGAGCATGCCGATCCATCGGTTCTCGCTCGACGATGCCGCTGGACACGAAGCTGTACGTGTCGGATGTCACCGGCGAGGTCGCCCTGCGCACCACCAGCCGTGAGCGCTTCTGGGGCTATCTCGGTCCGGTCATTCACTGGGTGTACTTCACGCCGCTGCGGCGGCACGGCTCGGTGTGGACCGAGTTCGTCATCTGGTCCTCGCTCATTGGCTGTCTGATGTGCGCAACGGGCCTCCTCTGGGGTCTGCTGCGGTTTTCGCCGGCAGCACGATTCCGGATTCGACGCGTGCCGGCGCATTCGCCTTATGTCGGCATGATGAAGTGGCATCACTACGCCGGTCTCTTCTTCGGCGTCGTGACGCTGACGTGGGTCTACAGCGGCCTGCTCTCGATGGGGCCGTTCAACTGGTTCCAGCCGACCGGCGGGCGTGGCCGGCAGGCGCGTGACGGCGCGACGGGCAGAGTCGATCTCGAGCGACTATCACGCTCGAACAGCTGCGTGGCGCGCAGGCGGAGCTGGCGAAAACGTTCGTGCCGAAGATGCTCGACACGATGCAGTTCCAGGGAGAGACGTTCTGGGTTGCCCAGCAGGCGCCCACGCTGCGAGGAGGCCGACGCGTGGCGGAGTCCGAGCCTGTTGCCGCGCGCAACGCGTCCTCCGGATGCGAGGCGTTACGTCTCAGTCATGCGAACCGGCGCGCGGCTCGTTCGCCAGCTTCCCGCGTGAGTCGATGCCGGAGCTCGCACGCGCGACGATGCCCGGAGTTCCCGTCGCCGACGCGGTGTGGCTGCGAGGAATACGACGGCTACTACTACAACGCGAATGGTGCGCGGACGCTTCCGGTACTGCGCGTGCGCTACGCAGACCCCCAGCAGACGTGGCTCTATCTCGACCCGACACGGGGAGCGGTGGTGCAGCGTTCCGAGAGCATCACCCGTCTGCGACGCTGGCTCTATCAGGGGCTGCACAGCCTCGATTTTCCGTTCCTGTACTACAAACGGCCGCTCTGGGACATTGTCGTGATTGTGCTGAGTCTCGGTGGCCTCGCGCTGAGCGTCACCACGCTGACGCCGGCGCTGCGGAGGCTGTTGCGTCATATGAAGGCACGAACAGCCATTTCCGGTCGCCTCTTGGTAGTAGTGGCGGGCGGCGGTCGGAAGTGGTTTGATAGGGGCGAGGCAAACCCGCCTCCTGCCGGAGCACCATGAGCAGCGTCGAGGACAAAGCCAATCATCACGCCGCGGAACTGGCGCGGCTGACCAGGAAGGCCGCCGACCAGGGGGCCGAACCGTTACCCGAAGACGAACTGGCGAACCTCGGTTCGCTGATTGCGGTTGAGCGGCAGATGCTGATCGACGCCGTGGGTGAAGCGCTCCGCAATGCGGATCCGGACGCCTTCGGTCATCCTGGCGTGGCGGAGTTCGACGCCGGATTCCTGTACGGCCTTGCATTCGCGCGCCTGCTCGAGGACACGCGCGTTGAGATGGACCGCCTCCGCCGCGGCCGCCTCCTGCGACTGGCGAAAGGGAATGGGGTCAGGTCTTGAATCGGTGGTTTTTTCACGACCTGGCTCCTGATCGTGCTTGTGGGCAGGGGGCAGGTCGTGAAAAAACCGCAGATTCAAGACCTGACCCCAGGTAAGATCCCGCCCGCTAGGAGGGTGGGATGTCGCGTCTGCAGCGGTGGCTGGGTTGCGCGGTGTGCTGGTGGCGCTGATGCGTCTCTTCGTTTCCGGGCCACGCCCAGAAGGGGACGCAGACCGGCGAGTGGCGGGCGTATTCGGGCGATACCGGCAGCACACGGTACGCGCCGCACGACCAGATCACCCGCGACAACGTCAAGAACCTCCAGGTCGCCTGGTCCTGGCGGTTCGACAACTTCGGCGGCGGCACCAGCGAGACGACGCCGATCATGGCCAACGGGATGCTGTACTTCACCGTCGGCCAGCGCCGGAACGTGATCGCCGTCAACCCCGGCACCGGCGAAACGCTGTGGATGTGGCGACCGGACGAGGGCGCACGCTTCGATCAGGCGCCGCGCAAGGTCGGACGTGGCGTCACCTACTGGACCGACGGCAAGGACGCGCGAATCATCACCGTGACTCCCGGCTTCCAGCTGGTGGCGCTCGACGCGAAGACCGGTGCTCCCGGTTCCCGGCTTCGGCACCGGACGGCATCGTCGATCTGTTCACGCAGCTGGACATCACCGGCAGCATCGATCCGCTCGGCAAGATCGGCAACAGCTCCGCGCCGGTGATCGCCAACGACGTGATCGTCATCGGACCCGCGCTGACGCAGGGCGGCACCAGCCCGAACAAGGAGAACGTCAAGGGCGACATCCTGGCGTTCGATGTCCGCACCGGCAAGAAGCTGTGGGTCTTCCACACGATCCCGCGCAAGGGCGAGCGCGGGTACGAGACGTGGCAGAACGGATCGGCCGACTACACCGGCAACGCCGGTGCGTGGGGTCCGATGTCGGCCGACGAGGAGCTGGGATACGTCTACATCGCCACCGAATCGCCCACCAACGACGGCTACGGCGGCCATCGTCCCGGCGACAACCTCTATTCAGACTCGATCGTCTGCCTCGATATCAAGACCGGCAAGATGATCTGGTTCAAGCAGCTCATTCGGCATGACATCTGGGACTACGACATGCCGGTCCATCCGATCCTGGTCGACGTCACCGTCAACGGCAAAGCCGATCAAGGCCGTCGTGCAGATGGGAAAGATGGCGTATGCGTGGGTCTTCGATCGCACCAACGGTCAGCCGGTGTGGCCGATTCCCGACGTGCCGGTGGCGCAGACCGAGGTGCCGACGCGAGTGGACGGCTCCGACGCAGCCGATTCCGTCGAAGCCGCAGCCGTTCGACGTCGTCGGCGTCAAGCAGAACGACCTGATCGACTTTCACGCCGGCGCTGCGTCAGGATGCGCTCAAGGCGATCGAGAGCTACGAGCTGGGTGGCCCCTTCGCGCCGCCGTCACTCGTCGTGCCGAATGGCAACAAGGGCACGATCGTGGCGCCCGGCTTCGGCGGCGGTGCGAACTGGAACACCGGCGCAGCCGATGCGGAGACCGGCTTCGTCTACGTCGGCTCGGTCACCCGTCCGTTCGTGGCCGGCGTGGTGAAGACCGACCCAGCCGATCCAACCAAGGCCGCGTACACCTCGGGCCGAGGCGGCAGCGTGCCGAACGTCCAGGGACTGCCGCTGATCGAAGCCGCCCTACGGCCGCATCACCGCCTATGACATGAACAAGGGCGAGATCGCCTGGCAGGTGCCGAATGGCGCCGCGACACCGCAGAACATCAAGGACATCTTCGCGAAGCTCGGACTGAACGACGTCCCGCCGACCGGCATCCCGTCGCAGTCCGGACTGATGGTGACGAAGACGCTGCTCTTCGGCACCGAAGGGTCCGGCGGACGTCCGCTGCTGCACGCCTACGACAAGAAGACCGGCGAGAACATCGCCGAAGTCACGATGCCCGCGACGTCGAGCGGCGTGCCGATGACCTACATGTACCAGAACCGTCAGTTCATCGTGCTGGCGGTCGGCGGACAGCCGGCCGGTCAGCTCGTGGCCTTCGCGTTGCCGGCTCCGGGTGGCGGCGCGGGCCGCGGCGGTGGTCGTGGCGGCCGTGGCGCGGCGCCGGCCCCGGGTGCAGCGCCCGCTCCGGCTGCGCCTCAGCCCCAAGGCGCCGCACCTCCCGTGCAGCCCTGAGCGCGGGCCGGGAGGCTGGCCGGGAGTGTCGTTCGTGCTCTGACGTAAGACGCAGTACTCGCTCCGGCCCTTCCCCTGGAGACCTTGTATGCGTTTCGCCATTCATGTCTCTTCCCTGGTGCTGGCCCTCGTCGCGCTGACGTCTCCAGCGCTCGCTCAGACGCCGCAAATCACCGTAACAGCATTTCCATCCCCATCCTCGTCATCGTGCGATGCGGCGGACATCAACGAGCGCGGCGACGTGCTCGTGAACTGCGTCGGGACCGGCACGTCGCTGTTCACCGGCGCCTATCTCTGGACGAACGGCAACATCGTCCAGATCGTTACGCGGTCCACGACCACGGCATGCGTGGCGCTCAACAATCGGGGCCACGTGCTTTGCAACTCGTCGCAGGGTCCCTATCTCCTGATAAACGGTCTCGAGAACTCGCTCGCAGGATTGCAGTCAGCTACTGATCTCAACGATCGGGATGAGGTCGTCGGGCAGATCACGAGCTCCACGCGCGGTCTCAAACTCCTGGGTGGCGCTGTCTCACCCGCTCCGAGCGATGTGTTTCTGTTTGCGTTCGCAGGTGCCCGGGTTCTGAACAACCGGTCGCAGGTCGCCGCCCGTCCGTTGACTCCCTCGTTGTTCGACAAAGTCGGTTCCTGGTCGCCGCTGACCGGATTTCTGGCCGTCACCGACGGGTGGGACCTGGTGACGAGCCTCAACGACTTCGGCGAGATGACGTCGCAGTTGAACGCGCGCGCCATGCTCTACACTCCGGACCGCGGCTGGCGCGAGCTGCCGCATCCGACTGGCATTCCGGCGAGCTGGCGTTCGTGGGCGCAGACGGTGAACAGTGCGGGGCAGGTGGCAGGCTATACGATCGACAGCACGAACCAGTTGCAACGCGCCGCGTTCTGGCTGAACCCGTTCGTGAGCATCAATCTCGGTACATACAACGGTCTTCGGACGTTGGCAGAGAACAGCAATGCCTCGGGGCGAATCATCGGATCTGCCGTTGATGCAGCCAACAACAATCGGCGCATCCCGTTGCTCTGGACGCTGACCTGGCCGGGCAGCGCCCTGCCCACCATCACCATCACTGCCAGCCCTCCTGGCAACGGGTTCAGATACATCAATGGCGAGACGGCGACGTTCGTGGCTTCAGCCTGGAGCGCGACCGAAGGCGATGTGAGCAGCCGTGTTCGTTGGACTTCATCACAGAACAACGTGACCGGCACCGGATCGCGCATCAATGCGCAACTTCGCGACACCGAGATCGTGACCGCGACGGTTACCGACAGCAACGGGGTGACGGCATCAGCCAGCATCAACGTCGCAACGGGTGACCCGCCTTCTCCTATCAGCGTCACGACACGTAACGTGGCTCTCCCGAGTTTCGGCACGGTTGTTCGCGCCTCATCTGACGTACTCTGATGATTTCGACGTGTCGTACATCACCGATGGTGACAGGACCGGAAGACGATTCTGGAACGATGCGACGCTGGGACAATCCCCAGACACAGTCGAGCTGATTTTCCCTAGGACTGTCGCCCTTGGGCTGATCAATATCTTCATGGTGCAGGACAACTATGCGGACCCGTCCGAGCCGACGACGACGCAGTTGTTCTCACTCTATGGTGTGACCGATTTCGAGGTGCAGTACCGGCTCCTTTCCCTCCCCGAGTGGCTTCCACTTCCCGGTTCGCTCGGCAGAGTCGAAGGCAACCGGTTGGTGTGGCGTCCGATCCAGGCGGCGGCCCTCATGACGAGCGGCATTCGCATTGTGATGAATAGTTCCGTGGATGGCTACAGCCGCCTCGCCGAAGTGGAGGCGTGGGATTCGGAGCCGTTTTCAAGCGGATTGCCGCTCCCAGCGCCTCCGCCAGGGACGAACGTCGCTGCGGCAGCGGTTGGTGCAAAGGTGCAGGCGTCGTCTTCCTATTCGAGCGACTTCGCTCCATCGTTTGTCAACGATGGCGACCGCGCCGGGAAGGGTTTCTGGAACGACGCGACGTTCGGCAGCACCCCTGATGCCGTGGAGATTGAGTTCAGCAGGCCCTTCACGATAGGCCAGGTGAATGTCTTCAGCGTGCAGGACAATTACAACAATCCATCGTCGCCGACAGACGACCAGACGTTCTCGTCTTACGGCCTCACCGATTTCGAGATCCAACGATGGACAGGCGCGGCCTGGGTTCCGATTCCGGGCGCGAGTGTGACGGCGAACTCGCTCGTCTGGCGATCGATTACGTTCTCTCCGGTGACGACGCAGAAGATCCGGCTGGTGATCACCGGGAACGCCGATGGCTACAGCCGTGCGACTGAGATCGAGGCGCTCACCGCGCATGCGGGAGGCTTCTTCAATCAGCCTCCGCCGGGAACCAACGTGGCCCTCGAATCGGCCGGGGCGGCAGTGCACGCGTCGTCCTTCTATTCCTCCGATTTCACGCCCACCTTCGTGAACGATGGCAATCGCGCCGGTCCGGGGTTCTGGAACAGTGCAATTACCACCAGTGAGAGCCAGTCGAATGCGGTGGAGATCAGCTTCGCCGGCACTTACTACATCGGAGAGGTGAACGTCTTCAGCGTGCAGGACGACTACGTCAATCCGAGCGCCCCAACTCCGACGCAAACGTTCAGACGATATGGCGTCACCGATTTCACCTTGCAATATTGGAGTAACGGCGGGTGGGTGCAGATCCCTGATGCGTCAGTGGTTGACAACACGCTGGTGTGGCGCAACGTGAAGTTCACTCCGGTGATGACGCAGAAGCTTCGGCTTGTGATCACCGGCACAGCGGACGGATACGCGAGACTGACCGAGATAGAAGCAATCGCGAAGAATCTCACGAACTGACCGAACGACGAGGGCGGGTCCTGCACGGGCCCGCCCATGCGTTCGCTACTTCATCATGTCGGCGATCTTCGCGCTGACGGCCTCGCCCCAGATCTCATACCCCTTCGCTGCCGGATGCAGGTTGTCCGGGCGGAACGAGTCCGGGAGGAACACGCCTTTCTCATCGAGGAACTTGCTGCCGATGTCCATGTAGAAGACGTTCTTCCCGTCGTCCAGCTTCGAGACGATCTTGTTGATCTCGGCGATCTTGTCGCGCACCGCATCGCCCGGCACGCTGCGCGGGAAGATGGCCAGCAGCAGGATCTTCGCGTTGGGGAAGTCCTTGCGCATCTCCAGGACGATGGCGCCTACGCCCTCGGCAATCTCGGGTGCGGTGTTGTTGCCGGTGTTGTTCGTGCCGATCATCAGCATCACAGCCTTCGGCTGGAAGCCCTGACCCTCGCCGTTACGCAATCCCCACAGCACGCCCTGCGTTGTGTCACCAGCGATGGCGAAGTTCGCCGTCTTGTACTTGCCGAAGTACTTGTCGAACACCGGCTTGTTCGCGTCCTGGAGCCACCAGTCGGTGATCGAATCGCCATGGAGCAGCAGGTCGATGTTGCCCTGCTTGGCGGTGGCGACGAATCCCTCGTGCCGGGCACCCATGCGCTGGTTCGTCTGCGTGAACGTGGCCGCCGTGTTGGGACGTGCCGGCTGCAGCATCATCAACGATTCGAATTTCTTCAGCAGCGGCTGCGACGCCGACTTGTCGCTGGCGATCAACTGCTTCAGCGCCGCGTTCACCTGTTCCAGTTCGGCTGGTGTCGGGCGCGGAATGGCCACCGCATCCGGCACGGGAGCAGGAGGACCGATTTGGACCGGCGCGAATCCGCCGCGCCCAGCGCCGCCGGGCCCGCCAGGCCCGCCAGGCCCGCCGGGACCTCCCGGTATGGCACCTCGGGCGCCGCCCTGGACGGGAGCCGGCGCAGCGCCCTGGGCTGACAGGCCGACAGGAGACGAGGCAATCGCCAGAATGAACAACGTCACACCGGAAATGAATGGCTTCACTGTGAATCTCCTTGCGGACCGTAACCGGGGCGGTGCGCGGGGCACGCGTGACCGGCGCTGCACCTGCACCAGATGAGTGTCAGCTGCAGGTTATACCGCAACCGGCGCCCGCGGACCATGCCAGCTGTTGCCCGCCGTATACTGGGCGCCGCCGCCAACCCTCTCGGGACGGCTGGCATATAACCCTGCGCGGGAGCGTGCTTCATGCGGACATTCATTCTGAGCGCCTGCGGAGTGCTGGTGACGGTGACCCTTCTTGCGGCGCAGCAAGGCGCTCCTCCTGGCACGGGACGGGGACAGGGCACGCCAGCAGACGCCGGGCGCGGACAAGGTGGGCCGGGAGGCCCTGCGGCAGGTGCGGCGCGCGGAGGGGGTGGCGCCCCGCCGCCGATCACCTGGAACTCGCCCACGCTGACCGACGGGCAGTTGATGGTCGACACGGGTCTTGTACGGCCGGTGAAGATAACGGTGACCAAGGGGCTGAACCAGCCGTGGAGCATGGTGTTCCTGCCGGAGGGCAGCGGCGGTCCGGCGATTCTCGTCACCGAGCGCAGCGGAAAGCTGCGGATGATCCGCAACGGCGTCCTCGATCCGACTCCGGTTGCGGGACTGCCGACCGACATTCAGGCGGCGGGCCTTGCTGGGCTGATGGACATCCAGCTTCATCCGAAGTTCGCCGACAACAAGCTGGTATACGTGACGTATCACAAGCGACCGGCGGCGGCGACTCCGACAGCGGCTGCGCCGCCAGCCGGGCAGGGCCGCGGTGGCCGCGGTGGTCCTCCAGGTGTAATCACGTTGGCGCGTGGTCGCTGGGATGGAACGAAGCTGGTCGATGTGAAGGACATCTTCAGCGCCGTGGCCAACGGCAACGCGTCACGCATCCTGTTCATGCGCGACGGTACGCTGGTCATGTCCGTTGGTTACGGAGATCCACCGCAGGCCAACGACGGCAATCCGAATCCGGAGAAGATGCCGCCACAGGACCCGATGGACCTGGCGGGCAAGACGGTTCGCCTCAAGGACGATGGGACTGTGCCGCCGGACAATCCGTTCGTGGGCAGGGCGGGCTACCGGCCGGAGATCTACACGCTCGGTCATCGCAACATTCTCGGTCTCGCGATGAATCCGGGGACCGGTGCCGATCTGGTCGGTGGAAAACGGCCCGAACGGCGGTGACGAGGTCAACGAGCTGCTTCCTGGCCGGAACTACGGCTGGCCCGTCGTCGGCAACGGACGGTTCTATATGGGCCCCAGGGTGAGCGTGAACCCATACCGTGAAAACATGGAGCCTCCGATGGCGTATTGGGTACCGGCGATTGCGCCGTCCGGGATGGTGTTCTACACGGGCGACAGATTTCCGGAGTGGAAGAACAACCTGTTTGTCGGCGGGATGCGGCAAGGCGAAGTGCCGAGGTCCGGGCATCTCGAGCGCTTCGACTTCAACGACAAGTGGGAAGAGCTGCACCGGGAAGGGATGCTGCGCGATCTGGCACAGCGCATCAGGGATGTCCGGCAGGGGCCGGACGGCAGTCTGTATCTGCTGACGGCTGAAGGTGATGGCGCCCTTCTCCGGCTCGAGCCGGGGAAATAGCGGGATCGGCTGAAATCGCCCGAAATCGGCGCCGCCAGCAGCGTGGGTCGGGAACGGACGCGCGTCGCCGGGCGTCGAATGGAGTGATGCTCCGCACCTCGGGTGTTCTACTGAGGTGATGCCGGGGGTGGCATCCGCGAAGATGAAGAGGCACGGCTCGTCGTGCAGGAGTAGTGACGATGTTTTTCGATCCGATGTATTTCGTGTTCATCCTTCCGGGACTTGCGCTCTCGTTGTGGGCGAGCTTCCGGGTGAAGAGCACGTTCAACAAGTACTCGGCCGTGCGCTCGCGGCGCGGGTTGACGGGCGCCCAGGCAGCATCCGAACTGCTGCGCGGTGCCGGGATCACCGACGTGGAGATCGTGCGGGCGAACGGCACGCTCTCCGACCACTACAATCCGCTCACGAAGAAGCTGGCGCTGTCGGAGCCGGTCTATGACTCGACGTCTGTCGCGGCGCTGGGTGTCGCGACGCACGAAGCGGGACATGCCATTCAACACGCCCGGCACTATGCTCCACTGTGGGTGCGCTCGGCACTGGTGCCGACGGCCAACATCGGGTCGAGCATCGGCTACATGGTGATGGTGGGCGGTCTGATGTTCCAGTCGTCCAACATGGTGCTGATCGGCGCGGTCCTGTTTTCGGCCGTGCTGCTCTTCCAGGTGGTGACGCTGCCTGTCGAGTTCGATGCCTCACGCCGCGCGAAGGCGCTCGTCGTCCAGCATGGGATCGTGACGCAGGAGGAAAGCGTCGGTGTGAACAAGGTGCTGAACGCAGCGGCGCTCACCTACGTGGCGGCAGCCATCACGACCCTGCTCACGCTGTTGTACTACCTGAATCGCGCCGGCCTGCTCGGCGGGCGGCGGGATTAGCACTGCCAGAACTGGGGTCAGGTCTTGAATCGCTAGTTTTTTCATGACCTGGCACCTGTCCCGCCACAATCTTACTGACCGTACCTGGGTGCACCTCCAGATACCGCGCGATGTCAGCTAGAGCATAGCGCTCGCCAATCGCGACTCGGACGGCGTCGTTCCGCGCGGCACGTGTGACGGCACCCTCGAAGATCGCCTTCAATGCGCGGCGCCCCTGGTGGCGCGGGACTTCGCGGTCGGTGCACTTGCGGAACGCCTGAAGCTGCGCGACGAACAGGTCATCGCCCAGGATGGCCGCCCGCGGCAACTCCAGCGAGTGCGCTTCCGCCTCCAGGACCGCTTGCCGGAACCGAAGCGACCCTTCGGTCGGCGCACCCCGCGCCACAATCTCCAGCAACAAATCGGCGTCCAGAAACCCGGGTGGCGCGTCCATGCCTGCCGTCGCGCGATAGCTGCTCCACGGCCATTCGTCCGCCGACGAGACGATACCCGCGCGAACGGGATTCAGCACGATGTAGCGACACACGTTGAGCAGATGGCCATCGTTCTGAACGATTTGCGCGTTGAACCGTGACTGGAACACATGGCCCACGCGCTCGTGCCGCCAGTTCCACCATTGCGCATACTCGCCATTGAGCTGCCGCACCGCCCGCGACAGGTTGGCGTCGGTCGTCGTCAGCGCGATGTGGTAGTGGTTCGTCATCTGACAGTAGGCGTGACAGCGCAGGGCAAATCGCTGCACGACGGACGCGAGCAGCTGCAGAAAGCGTCGCCGATCGTCGTCGTCGACGAAAATGCTCGCGCGCCGGATACCACGCGTGATGACGTGGTACGTCAATCCTGCAGCCTGTATCCGCAGCGGACGTGCCATGCCTCGCACCATTCACGTGCCGGGCCAGGCGAGCGTCGCCGGGACGCAGATGCGGTTTCATTCTTGTGGCGCGCGTTCACCGCGCCTGTGGATCGCGGTCGGTTCAAAAAACTGCATCGCGGCAGCCGTTGGCGCGTCGCGGTCAGTGCCATGTGGCGGCGTGCTGGAACCTGCGCGCGATATGGACTATCGAAACGTCGCGCGACCGGACGTCGGGTGTGGGGCGATGGAGCTCGAGCGCGATATTCGATATTGCCGGGTGCCAGGTCATGAAAAAACTATTGATTCAAGACCTGACCCCATAAAATTCGCTCATGGTGCGCCTCATCGTGTTGCTTGCTGTCGCCACATCGTCGGCGGTCGCCGCGCAGGCACCGCCGGCCGCACCTGCGCCTGGACCGCTGACGCTCACCGCGTCGTGCGATGCGCAGGGGCAGACGCCGATGGTGCGGCTCCAGATCGCCAACAAGAGCGCGAAGCCGACAGCCGTCGTTCTCGGGTTCAACGCGGCGAACGGCCAGACACACGTCGTCACCTCGGTGGTGGCCATCACCATTCGGGCGGCCACAGGAGCCGACGAAGTGCACGTCTACGTGAATCCGAAGTACGCGACCGCCAAGGGACCCGCATGGATCGTCCCGCTCGCCGCGGGTGCGACGCACGACGTCGAGCTTCCGCTCAAGGACTTCGTATCGACAGTGAGCTACAACGGGCTCGACCCGACCACAGCCAGCGCGGCGCGCATCGTGCTCGAGGGACGACCGGCTGCAGGACAGACGATGCCGGTGTGGACAGGGAAGGTTGAAGCGCCGCTCGCTGCCTGTGGGTGATGAATGCGGTGCGATGCGTGGGGTCAGGTCGTGAAAAAACTACTGATTCAAGACCTGACCCCAGCTCTTATTTAGCCGGAGCAGTGATCATGGCGGGGTCCCAGTGTTCGTCCGCTTTGCCGTCGACGAAACGCCAGGTGTCGAACCACGACGTCGCGTACTGCTTGCCCGGCGTCCGCGGGTCATCGGTACTTGCGCGGAATGAGGACGGTGACATAGTCGTCGTCCGCCATCACCGCGACGACCTCCGTCGTCAGTTTGCCGCAGTTGTCCACGCGTTTGCGGTTCATCACCTTGGTGAAGTAGGTGACGACGCCGTCGAGCCCGGAGGCGGCGTTGGGATTGTGCTGATGATAGGCCTTCGTCAGCCATTCACCGGCACGGTCCCACTGGTTGCATTGCAGCAGCTCGCGCATGATGTGGAGCGCCGCCTGTTTGTTTCTGTTGAGCTTTGGGTCCGGATCCTTGAACAGTGACTCGGGGTCCTTCACCCCGACGACTGGCTCCTGCGCGCGCATCGCAGCGCCTGCCGCGAGCACCGCCACCATCAATACAATCGCCCGTATCTTCATTCGAGTCCCCTCAACAATGAGGCGTTTGTCGCCGCCTCGGTTTCAACGCGTCCGTTCCCAACGGTCCTGCCGATGATATCCCCGGTCGGGGCGCTCAGAATGTGGGCCCGGGGGGTGCGTCCCGGCGTTTCGGTTCGCTCCGAACGCGGCTCGTCTCGGCCACTCCCCGCTGTATAGTCGTGACGCCATGATTCATATCCCACGCACGATTGCCTCCTTCGGCGCTGCATCGCTCTTCGCCGGTTTGGTATCCGCGAGCGTGCAGGCCCAGTCGCCCGTAGCAGCAGCGGCGTCGCCGACTGCGGCCGCGAGCGCTCCGGCAGCGACCGCTCCAGGGAACACTGCGCCCGCCTCTACGGCGGCGCCGTACTTCGCCGAGAAGTCGGCGAACGTCTTCCGCCGGTTCAGCGGCGACGGCGTCAAGACGCTCGAGTTCTACGGCCAGGTGCTCGGATTCGGCGACATCGGCGCCGTCGGCGGCGTCTCGCGCTACCAGGTCGGTCCCTCGCAGCTCAAGTTCACGAAAGCGTCAGCGAACGCGAAGTTCACGCGCGGCGCGATCAACGACGCCGCCGGCGTGCGCCTCTGGACGATGTGGTTTCCGGACGAAGCGGTGCTGACGAAGCGCTTCGCCGACCACGGATTTGCGGCGCCGGCCTTCAAGACCATCGACGGCATGCGCAGCGCGCTCGTCGCCGATCCGGACGGCGAGTGGGTGCAGCTCGTGATTGCGCCGAACGCAGCCGAAGGAAGCGTACGGCCGTCTCGAGATCGGCATCGCGGCCAACGATCTCGAGAAGAGCCGCGCGTTCTATCGCACGCTTCGTCGGTCTCGAAGAACTGCCGGCGGTGAAGGACCCGGTGCTCGGCGTGACGAAGTATCCCTTCCGCCACGGCTCGACGACGATCAGCGTGTGGGCGACGCCGGGGCCGAAGCCGGTCAACCCGCAGCTCTCCGGCATCCAGTACGTCGTCAAGCCGGTCGATCCGATCTGGGCGCTGGCGCAGCAGCGGGCGATTCCGGTGGAGCAGCCGCTCGGCGAGACGCTTCCGGGGCTGGTGACCACATGGCTCTACGATCCGGACCAGGTGACGAACTACTTCGCGGAGATTCGTCCGAGGCAGCCGCGCCCGGCACAGGCGCCGGCGCCGGCCCGTTGAACAGGCGCACGAACGGTCGCGTCTAACCGGCCGTGCTCAGCCTCACCGCCAGTTCTTCAGCTGCTGCCGCCGACTCGTCTTTTTCTGGATGGTCGTAGGTGCCACGCTGCTGTTCACGTCAGCGACGCGGGCGGCGGTCGATGCGCGTGGACTCGGCATTGCGCTGTCGATCTGGGGCACGCTGGTCAGCGAGAGCGTCGCGAGCACTCCGGCGCGCTGGGTCCAGCTGCTTGGCATCGCCGGACTGGCCCTGTCGCTCGTGGTGTTTCACTGGGCCGCGATGTCGATACGCGGACGCCGTGTTCTCGTCTCGCCGGCTACGACGACCGGCCGCAGTTCGTGCACCGGTCCGGTCCGTACGCCTACGTCCGGAATCCGTTCTATCTCAGTTACCTCCTCGCCGAGATTGCCACAGTCGTGATGTGGCCGAGCGTCTGGGGCGGCGTCGATCCTGGTGCTCGCCACCGCGTACTTCCGAGTGGCTGGTGCGATTCGAGGAGGGGAAGTTCGCGAGAGCCCGGTCGCCGTCGAATACGCGACGATACAAGCCGCGACCGGACGCTTCCTGCCGCGGCTTCCCGTCGGGGCCGGCTAGAACTCCTCACCGACTCTTGCAACTCGGTGCAGGACGCATGTGGCAAGGGTGGCTGGGGATGTGGGCCGGGTCTTTCGCCCCGGCTCTCTGCATCAGCGACCGGCGCCTCCGTCCCCGCTCGCCGGAGCCCCACCTCCGCGAGCCGGAGCCGCGCCCGCGCCTCCGCGTGCTGGAGCTCCGCCGCCACGCGCCGGAGGGGTCGTATCGTTCGATGCCTCGCGCCGTTTGATGCGCCACCGTCCGTTCTCGCGCACCAGCGTGTCGTCGTAGCGACCAGCCTGGGAGATGGTTGCGCCGGAGGCCCCTGGAACAACGAACTGCCAGCGTGACCAGGCAGTGGCGGTGTCACCGTTCACCGTGATCACGAAGTTTGAGAGCAGGTGATAGTTGTGAGCGGTGTTGGGGGCCGTTCCCATGGACTTCTCCATGAAAGCCTGGATGCCGGCCGGTCCGCCCGTCGCCGTGCCGAAGCCGCCAACCCATTCGCCATCCTTGGCGAACAGCCGGCCGTAGGCAGCGAAGTCACGCGCGTCGAGGTGGCGGCCGTAGTCGAGCAGCAGCTGCTGGATCTCCGCCTTGTCCTCGAGTTGCTGCAGCTTTGCGGCGAGGGCGGCGGTGGTCGGCGCCTGTTGACCCGCCGCCAATAACACTGGGAGAAGAAGGAACGTGAGCATGTCCACTCCAGTCCGTGCGCAAATCGAATGTGTCGCGTCAGTCCGCGGGGGCGACGTTGCGCGATTTGATCGGCCAGGTTCCGTTCGTGTGGACGACGTCGTCCACACAACGCCTGCCGTCAGCACCAGGGCGCGAATGCCGCGACTCCGACCGTCTTCATGGTGGGCTCCTTTTCCGCAGTGAGCTTGGCTCGCCGTCTTGTATCAGGATGTGCGTGCCCTGTCTATAACGCTTCAGGTGGGGGAGGCGAGCAGAGGAAAACCGCCGCGGATAGAACCGCGGCGGTCTCGGCCGGTGGGAACGATCAGAGATGGGGCGTCTGTTGCGATGCCTGTGCGTGCCGGTCGAGCTGTTCGGTCGTGAAGACGAGCAGCGACGTCCCGTCCGGCAGCGGTATCGATTCGCGCAGAACGAAGCCGCCCGCATGTGTTTGGAGCTTGTGCAGCACCTCCGCGTATTCGTCATGACCATGTGTGCCGCCAAAACAGCCTTCGCCCTTTCTCTTGATCCAGGCGTCGTCCGATTTCGCGATGACGATGTCTGCCTTCGAAAAGTCGAACGGTGTTCCGAGACGCCAGCAGGGCGTGACGGTGAACGGCAGCTGATCCTTCATCGCGAAGAACTGCACAGTGGTGCCGTTGACGAAAAGATGGTCGCTGGCCACGGCGACGCGTCCCGGCTCGCTGGCGAGATTGGTGAGGACCCTCTCAATTTTCCAGTCTTCTGCGCGCGGGAAGGGCGTGACGACACCCTCCCATCCGAACGTGCCAACGCGGGCGCCCAGTTCCTGAGCGGGGAGCGTGAGGATGGCCAGTTGCAGCACTGCCAGTGCCGAGACGGTGACAACGGCGAGCGGCCGTCGCCGCGTGAGGCTGGCGATGCCGATGGCGGCGACGAGCGCAATCGGAATGAGGATGCCGATGTCGTTGTGCGGACCCTTGTTGGCAACGGGTGTCTGAATCGCATATATGCCGACAATCCAGGCAAGCAGCAGATTCCGGTGCTCGGGAATCACCCGCGCGGCAAAGCGCCACAAGCCGAACAGGAACACCAGGAACAGCGGTGGACCCATCTGCGTGTGCACGAGCGCCTTCGGGTAGTAGGTCAGTGAGGCGATGGAGAACGGTCCGGTCCCCAGCACGTCGATAGCGGCAACCTGACGCAGATTTCCGAGGAACCCCTCGCGGTTCGGTCCGTACCATAGCGCCGCGATGGCGACGCCGATTGCGAGCGAGACGCTGAGCACCGCCAGTCGCCGCCTCGACTCGCGCGCCTCGATGCGTCCTCTGGCGCCATCGATGAGCAGACGTGCAAAGACGTACACGGAGGGAACGAAGAGATATGAAAGGACGGTGAACTTCGTGAGCGCGCCGAGCGCGAGCGTGATGCCGAAGAGCAGCGTCATGTCCGCCCGCCTGAATCGATCCGACAGCACGAGGCACGCGCCGGCCGCAGCAGCCATCGCGAGCGTGGCGAAGTCGAGCATGAACTCGCGCGACATCTGGAAGACCAGCGGGCACGAGATGATGAGCAGCGCTGCGAGCACGCCCGCAAGGCGGCTGTGCAGCGTTCGGCCCAGCACATACATCGCCATCACGAGAATGACGACAAAGGGGAGATTGGTCATCGCCAAGGCAGTGATGGAGTTGCCGGCGAGGAAGATCACCACGCCGCCGATGAATGGAAACAGCGGCGGATAGACGTTCCGATCAACGTAGACGAGCTCTCCGATACAGTGTTTTGCCGTAGGGAGCGTGAGGCCGGCATCGGCCGCGCACTGCGCCAGCACGTCGTGATACCTCAGCGCCGACATCATGTGATTGGCTGTGTCCCAGTGCGGCGGCAGTGTGTTGGCGCCGAGCCACCAGTAGTCCAGCGCGACGACTGTCGCGATGAGGAGCGCGAGCGCCAGCAGCGAAAACGTGCGCAGTTGTTTGCTCTGCGCTGTGGCGCCGGTCGGTGAGGAGCGGGAAGAGTCGGTGCGATCGGTGATCGACGACGAGGGCGTCGTAGAGAGCATGCAGTGAGCCTCGAATGCCGACGACTGGCAACAGTCGCGCCACGGGATCGTTCACTGCCGCTGTTTCATGAGTGCAGATCGAGTCTGCCTTCGAAAGGGAAGTCGTCCTCCAACGCGCCATTCGTCGTCGGCCTCGACCACTTGCGAGTCGCCGCACGATGACGCACGCGGCAAAATCAAGACACGTCGTTGCACGGACCTGCACGTGCACATCGAAATGGTCACGCGCGGATCACGTGAGGAGGTTCAGTGCGCCACGGATCGTCCGAACGACATCAGTCAGGTCCGATTCGCTCGATGCGTCCACTTCGATTCGCTGGCCCACAGCGAGCGGTGGCAGCAGCGCGAGCGTTCGCAGGCGTGCGAGGACTTCCGCGAGTGATGCGTCGGTGTCGAGGTGCCCGGGGTCGCGCTGTCTTTGGACGAAGCGGCTGGCCGCAAGCTCCGGTTCACACGTGCAGTGAACGTTCATCACCAGGTGTGAAGGCGCGTTCAGCCAGTCAGTCGGAGTCCCGGAGTCGGAGGGCATCCCCGGCACGTGCCAGAACGAAACCAGGATGGCGCCGTTCGAACGAATCGCTTCGTCCTGAAGGATCGCATCGCTCTCCCGACTGAGCGATCGCCGCCAGGCGACGTCGCCGGTGCCCTTCGCCTCGAACAGCCGATCGAGGATCTCGTCCTTGTCGATGAGCGGCAGCTTGAGCGCAGGCGCCAGTCGGCGGCCCAGGGTGGTCTTGCCGCTGCCCGGCAGTCCTGAGATGACGACGAAAGGTTTGCGATTGATCACCGCCGGATAGTGCGGAAGCGCGACGCCAGCGCGGCGGATGACCCGCGGGCGTCGAAGACCAGCGATGCGGTGCCTGGCGGCAGGTCGCTCTGAGGAACAGCCGCCGCTTCGGTCAGCCGGTTGGCGGTGTTTTCCAGCCGCTCCGCCTGCCGTTGCGTTTCAAGGGCTCGATCCTGCTCGATGACACGATGTCCCAGCCACCCGAGCGCGGCGAGCGGCAGGCCGGTGACCAGCACGGACATCGCCAGCAGCCTGGCAGGTGCGACGTAGTCGTCGGGTAAGCGCATCTGAACGGCAGCGGCATCCTAATATTCCCACCACTCGCGTGCTGCACGGTCAGCCGTCGGTCACGCCTCTCTCAGCCGCCGCGCATACCGCCGAACCGAGGCCGTGGCTGAAGCGAAGAAAGGCTGCGCCTCGAGGGACTTTGCCGGCCTTCTCGCGCAGCAACGAGGCGGATTGATGCAGAATCGGCTGATTTACGCCGAAAACTGCAACCGCCGCGAAAACGATATCAGGCGGTCAACTTGCTTGGTTCCCGCTGACACATGCGGAGTCCTTCGTCCACCGAGGCGGTCGACGTCATCGTCGTCACGCGCGACCGGTTCAGCACGTTCGCGCGCTGTCTCGATGCCGTGTACCACCACACGCACCTCCCCTGCAGCCTGTTCGTTGTGGCCGGCGCAGTCGACCGCGCCACCGAAGAGCATCTTCGACGGGTGCAGGCGACGAAGGGGAATGTCAGCTTGTTGCTCGAAAATCGCCATCTCACGCAGGCCGAGGCGCGGAACCTCGGACTGGCGCAGGCGCGCAGTCGCTATTGTGTCGTGCTCGAGAACGACACGATGATGCACGATAACTGGCTCGCTCCCATGCTGGAATGCATGCGCGAACAGCGCGCGGCGGCGGTGATGCCGCTGATCTTCTGGTATCGCGGTCTGCACGCGGCCGGTTGCACGTTCGAGGAGCTGGACGTCGCCGGCCGGCGCGAACTGCGTCACCGCATCCTCTACGGCGACATCCGCCGCAAGCCGATCGGCTATCCCGAGTCGCATTGCGTCCTGATCGATCGGCACCTTCTCGACGGCGATGTGCTGTTCGACGATGTGGAACCGTTCGACGTCGATCTAGGGCTGACCTTGCGCAAACGCGGACTGTCGGTCTTTCTCGAGCCGCGCGCCGTAGCGACGTACGCGGCACCTCCTCCGCTGGAGCTCCGCGATATTCCTCTCTGCAAGCGGCGCTGGGATGCGTCCGCCTGGAAGGCGCGCAACGATGCCTTCATGGAGAAGTGGGACGTCTACTATGATGCCGCGCACAAGCTGGCGTCGTATCGTCGGCAGGAACTGAAGCTGGGTCTGGCGAGATGGTACGAAACGCCGCTGACCGTCGCGCTGTCCAATCTCGCGTTCGCCTCGGCCAACCGGCTGCTGTCGGTTCTCAAAGGCACGTCCTCCGAGCAGGAGCCGCGGCACTGACCCACGGGCGCGGCGTGTTGACCATCGATTCCGCACCGCGGGTCCTGTTCGTCGACAACCAGGTCGGTGATTTCATTCAGTACCGGCTGCCGCTCGCCTCAAGGCTTCGCAACTCCGGATTCGATGTCCACGTGGCATTGCCGGGGGAAGACGGGGTTGAGGCGATCACCGGACACGGGCTCACCGTTCACCGGTTTCATATCCGTCGCATGAGCCTGCGGCCCTACGACGAACTCCGTACGCTCGTCACGTTGCTCCACGTCTTTCGGCGGGTGCGCCCGGCGTTGGTCCACAATTTCTGCCTCAAGCCTGCTTTGTACGGCGGGCTGGCTACGCGGCTCTGTAACGTGCCGGGTGCCGTGAGCACATTCACCGGACTGGGATATCTGTTCACGCAACAGACCGTCACGGTTCGACTGCTGCGCGCGTTGACCCGAACGGCGCTGCGCGTCTGTTTCCGTCACCGCAATCATGTCGCGGTTTTTCAGAACCACAATGACAGGAGCCGTCTCGTTGATGAACACGTCGTCCCCGCGGATCGTGCCGTTGTCATCAGCGGATCTGGCGTCGACCTCTCGGTCTTCAGGCCGCAGCCGGAGCGGGATGGCCCACCCGTCGTTCTTCTGGCGTCTCGCCTGCTGTGGGAGAAAGGGGTTGCGGAATTCGTTGCGGCCGCCGGCATTCTACGTCGGCGTGGCGTCGCGGCGCGTTTCGTGCTGGCCGGAGAACCTGACCGCGGGCATCCGTCGGCCATCCCGCTGGAGACACTGCACAACTGGTGTGAGACTGGCGACGTCGAGTGGCTTGGGTGGCGCGATGACATGTCCGGGCTCATCGCCGCCAGTCACGTCGTCTGTCTGCCGTCGGTACTACGGCGAGGGCATTCCGCGCATCCTCATCGAAGCGGCGGCCGCGGGGCGACCGATCATCGGCACCGAGGCCTGTGGCTCCAGCGAAATCATCTGTCATGGCGAGAACGGGCTGATCGTTCTGCCACGCGACAGCGCGGCGCTGGCGCAGGCGATGGCCACGCTCATCAACGATGGGCCACTGCGCAAGGCGATGGGCAGCCGCGGCCAGGTCATCGCCGCTGAGAAGTTCTCGCTCGATACGGTCATCGACGCCAACTGCGCCATTTACCGCTCCGTCCTTCACCATCATGCCGCCGGGCAGATGCTGACGGCGAAGATCTAGGTCAATGCGTCTTGTCTACGTGACCGTGGCGACGCCCTTCGGGCCGGACGAAGCGTTCATCGTTCCGGAAATCGTCGAGATTCAAAAGCGGGGACATCATGTCACCGTAGTCCCGGTGCGGCCGCAGCGCAGCATTCCTCATAGTGATGCGCTTCAGCTGACGACCGTTGCCGAACCGATGCTGTCGTGGCCAATCATCGCCGGCGCCATCGCGGAGGTGTGGCGTGCTCCCGTGGCATCCGTGCGCACGGCACGCCTGCTCCTGGCGAGCCGAAGCGCAGGCGTTCTTCTAAAGAATCTGGCAGTGCTCCCCAAAGGACTCTGGCTCGCGGGGCTGTCGAGAACGCAGCGCATCGATCACATCCACGCCCACTTCGCGTCGACGAGCGCAACGGTGGCATTGATTGCGTCGCGGCTCTCCGGAATTCCGTGGAGCTTTACCGCGCACCGATGGGACATTACCGACAACAATCTGATCGATTGCAAGCTGCGGAGCGCGACGTTCGGCCGTGCCATCGATCGTCGCGGCGCACAGGAGCTCGCGACATACGGGCCGGCCGGTGAGCACAAGCTGCGCATCATCCACATGGGTGTGGCGCCGCACGTGGTCCGACTGGAAACGGGGGGCGTTCCGGATCGAGTGTTGAAAGTCATCATCGGTGCACGGTTCGATGAGATGAAGGGCCATCGCTATGCGATCCAGGCGATCGCCCACCTCAAGGCGTCCGGCATCGATGTGTTACTGGATTGTGCGGGGCACGGTCCACTCCGGGCGGCGCTCGAGATGTATGCGGCCTCGCTCGGGATCACCGACAGCGTGCGATTTCCAGGGCTGATTGATCATGAGCACTTTCTGACAGATCTGGGCCGCCATCGCTGGGACGTGGCATTGTTGCCCAGCCTCGAATGGGGCGGGGAACGGGAAGGAATTCCGGTCTTCCTGATCGAGGCGATGGCGGCAGGCATTCCGGTCGTGGCGACCGACACCGGCGGCATTCCTGAACTGCTGGAAAGTGGTGGCGGAATCATCGTGCCGCAACAGGATGCCCGCGCCATTGCTGAAGCATTGACGTCTCTTGCCGCCCACGCAGACCGCCGCGTTCACCTCGCGCTGGCCGGCCAGGAACGGGCGCGTGCTCATTTCACGGTCGAAGGCGCCGTCACCGCGCTGCTCGACGAAATCTGTTCCGCGATGCGCGACGAAAGGGCTGCCACCGCGTGTGCGCGATAGTGGCGCTCTTCAAGCGCGCGGATCTCGCGGTCCCGCTGTCGCTCGTCGACGATATGGCGGACCGCGCGGCGCATCGCGGCCCTGACGGTTTCGGGCGCGTAGGATTCTCCGGTGCCCATGTCGTCCATGATGGCCGCATCAACGGCTGGGACGTGGCTCTGGCGCATCGGCGCCTCTCCATCCTCGACCTGAGCGAGCGGGCCGCGCAGCCGATGCCGTATCGCGGCCGCTACTGGCTCACCTACAACGGCGAGGTCTACAACTACCGCGAGCTGCGCACCGAACTGGAGCGACGTGGCCATGCCTTCCGGACGGCGAGCGACAGCGAGGTCATTCTCGCCGCGTTTGCAGAATGGGGGCCGCAGTCTTTTGAACGCCTGCGCGGCATGTGGGGATTGGTCCTCCTCGACGTGCAGACGCGGACCGCCGTCGTGTGCCGCGACAGGCTCGGAATGAAACCGCTCTTCGTCTGGCAGAGCGGCGAGCTCGTGGTCGTCGTTTCGGAAATTAAACAGCTGCTGGGAGTTCCCCGGGTTTCGTGCGCAGCGCGACGAGCAGGCGGTCACGGAGTTTCTCGCCACGGGCTACGAGGATCAGGTTCGGACCTTCTTCTCAAACGTGCGTCCCGTCCAGCCCGGCACGTACGTAACTGTCTCCGTCAATCGGTTGCTGCTGTCGGCGCCGCAGGCATACTGGCACCCGGAACGCATTGCGGCGACGGTCTCGCTCCGCGCTTTAGGTAAGCGCTCGAGAAGGCTTTTCGTTGACTCGACCGTTAAGCGCCGTAAGAGATTCACCGCGTCATTAGCCCTCATTCTTGCTAAAAGGCGAATGGCCTGCTCGTCTTCAAGCTCACCGAACACTTGAACTTGTCTATCTGGCAGCATCGCCGTCAGCGTATCAGCCGCAATTTCGTCGGGAAGCAGAGTGAGAAGTTCCGCCGCATGAAGGTATGGCAGTGAACTGCTTAGACCGGCGATCTCCCCGGGCGGTAATCTTTTGATCCGCATATGGTAACCGGCACCGTCCTTTACTGCATGGGGGTCGCCGCGCAGGAACTCGATATATTTCCAGTCGTAGGCGGCGCGACTTGGTCCGCTGCCAAACATTCCACGGCTTAGCCTACGTAGGATCGCCAACGAACTTATGTCGGCAGCTTTCAGCAATAGTTTGCCATTCTCTTCCTCGAGCCAGAGATCATTCGCGCGGGTGGCCCGACGATTATGCAAATCGAGCACAAGTGCGTCAATCACGTCTCGTGTTAGCAGGACCACGCTTCGTAATGACTCCTTGGTTACCGATTGCGCAGAGTCGAAGCTGCTGACGTTGATTTGAGCGTGATGCCAGTCAATGCCCTTAACCGCGCGCCACGGTAACATCATCTGTTCGCTTTCCGAATTCCGATAGAGCAAGTCCGTGACAACGGGATAGTCACTTTTCAGCAATGCAACGGCGATATCAGCTAAAGCATGCCGCCGTCCACGATCATCGAGGAGACGAAAATACCAAAGCTTGGAAAGCATAGCCATATCAAGAGCGATGGGAATTTGTCGACCCGACATACCACTAGCACGTCAGAACTTTACGGCAACGCGGGTTCCTCCGCTCCCATGTGCGCCATCCTGGTGTCTTGTTTAACACTAGGAACACTGGCGCCTCCTAGAACTGTGGTCGCGTGGGTATAGGACTTTGTCTCAGGTGTGTCTTGTCGACGAGGATTGCCGCGCTAACTAAAATCGTAGGAAATAGCTCTAATCGCGACAGTTGTATGCGACCCGGGCGAAGCTTCGCGGAGAGAAACCTGGCCATAACTTAAAGCAAAGTAACTACGATTGAAGTCGCATTTGACGTAGACATCCCTAGGAAGATTTCGCTTTAAGTCATACGACTCTGTAGGGTTATCGGATAGGTTTTCAGAATTACGCGACCTGTGGGAGGTCGATTTGCGAACCCCTCAGACGCGCCGCTAAAAGAATGCAGCCGGAATAGCGAGAACAACAATCAAAAGAAAGGGAACATGAAGTTAGATACATTGGAACAACTTTACATCAACGAACTACGCGATCTTTACAGCGCCGAAAATCAATTACTCAAGGCGTTGCCGAAGATGGCAAAAGGGGCCTCATCCCCCGAATTGAAAGAGGCTTTTGAAAAGCATTGGGAACAAACGACAGGACATGTTGCAAGGCTCGAACAGCTGTTTGAGCAGCTTGACGAAAGTCCTACAGGTAAGACCTGCCATGGAATGAAGGGACTCATCGAGGAAGGATCGGAAATCTTGAAAGAAGACGGTGAAGACTCCGTCCTTGATGCCGGCATGATCGTTGCCGCGCAGAAAGTCGAACATTACGAGATCGCGAGCTACGGCAGTGTTCGCACCTTCGCGAACCTTCTGGGTAGGGATGAAGAGGCGAAGCTTCTGCAATCTACGCTCGATGAAGAATCTGAAACAAATGAGATTCTAAACCAATTAGCTGAAACTATCGTCAATCCGGAAGCGGTCAGTGAAACGGAGTTGGCAGACGCCGGTCCAAATCGATGAGGCTTATGAAACGAACTTCACTAATCTTAGCTTGTCTCTGCGCAGTTAGCTTAGCTGCAATAGCAGCCGACGACAAGACGAAACCCGATAACACAGCAACAAACGAGCGGGATCGCTCTGGTGAGACCCAGACATCTGGCGATCAGTCAAACAGTTCTGCGGATTTAAAGATCACACAGGCCATCCGGCAGGCGCTAGTGAAAGACGGCGAGCTTTCAATGACTGCGAAGAATATCAAAATCATTACGGACAACGGCCAAGTTACACTCCGCGGACCCGTTAAGAATGCGCAAGAAAAGGCAAAAATTGATCAGCTTGCAAGATCAGCGGCTGGCGGCGCCAAGATCGTCGATCAACTGGACGTTAAAGGATCGAACTAACAAACAAAAACAACTCACACCACTAAAAAACAACCCATACAAACGAAAGAAAATCATTATGTCTAAATCAGTATTCGGTATTGCAACTACACACGGCCAAGCCGAGCGAATTGTCGAGCAGCTCCAAGCACAAGGTTTCGAGACCTCAGAAATTTCAGTTGCTAATGCCTGACACAGGCGGCACACGTGACGTTGGTCACGTTAAAGCGACAAAGGCGCCGGAGGGCGCAACGACCGGTGCAGCTACCGGTGGCGCTACTGGTGGCGTGCTCGGGTTGCTCGCAGGAATTGGCGCTTTGGCAATTCCCGGCGTCGGTCCATTTATCGCCGCAGGTCCAATTATGGCGGCGCTTAGTGGCGCGGCGATTGGAGCTGCGACCGGCGGTGTCGTGGGCGGTTTGATTGGTCTCGGCATTCCGGAGATCGAAGCAAAGCGTTACGAAGAGAAGTTAAAAAAGGGGAATTACCTGATTGCCGTGCACACGGATGAAAGCGAGGACGTTGATCGGGCGAAGGAGGTTTTCAAAAGTGCTGGAGCTGAGGATATCAGCACCGTGAGCGAAGCATCAGCTCCGACAGGGGGACGATAAGGCCGGTTGCCTTGAATTAACTAGCGGCGGAAGGCGACTCCCGCCGACTTAATTAATTGCGGGGCGCGTAATTATTTCTAGTAACAGAGAATCGCTCGCCGGAGCGCAAATAAGAACTAACACAGCTAATTGTAGCAAAAATGCCTAAAGAAAGCACAGCCAATCGGGCATTCGAAAGGCCAGACCAGAGTCTGACAACGCTATTTAGCCGTTTGACGGACGATTTGACTGAGCTCTTTGGCGCTAAACTGGAGCTCTTAAAAACGGAATTGAAGGAGGAGATGACCTCCTATGCGGGTGGGGCTTCGTTGATCGTGGGTGGGGCGGTTGTAGGAGTAATTGGCTTTGCCCTTCTAAATGCAGGGATTGCATTCTTCGTCTCTATGCTATTCGATAGCGCAGACTTGAGCCAAGCCGTTCGCTACGGGCTTGGCTTTATCATTACAGCGTTATTGTATTTGGTTATCGGGGCCATCGTTATTCTGGTGGCAAAACGCCGCCTTGCAAAGCAGAGGATTATTCCGGAGAGGAGTGCGCTTGAACTCAAGCGCGATAAGCAGTGGCTGCAGGAAAAAGTGTAGTTGGTTATTTGGGATTCAACAAGAAGGAGGAAAAATATTATGATAGAACAAACAACATCACAGGACGCACATAAGAAAGGGCTTCAACGGCAAATTAGACAGACGCGTGATTCACTCAGAGATACCGTTGAACAGATACAAGACACAGCAGAACAAAAGATCCAGGCCGTTAAAAAAACGGTTTCGAACGTACTCGATTATCGGGAAGAATTCCAAAAAGAGCCAGTTGTCTGGACCGTTGGGGCACTCTCCGCAGGATTTGCCGTTGGCTATGCTGTCGGTTACTCCCACAAGCTCGCCCAAGGCAAGAAAGGCTCACAGTTTGCTAACTTTGCTGACACTGTCGTAAATGACCTATCTCAACTGGGCCACCGCCTGGTTTTGCCCGACCTCAATGCCAAGATAACGGAACTATTTGGATTTAATTTTGGCGGGTTCTTGCAGCAAATTGGTGGAACCGAAAAGCAGACCAGAACAAAACGTTCGCAGAAACGGCGAAGACGAACGAGGAAGAAATCGTCGTAGACGATTGACGGCGCGCGCTCGGCCGCTGGCGAATTGCAAAAGAGGCGAAGATTAAGGTTGGTGAAAGCGATATTATCGGACGCCCCTTTTTCCAAGGGCGCACACCCAACGATTGGCGACTGCGGACGGACATCGAAACGGAAAGCTGTATAACCGTCCAAGGTACGCGACAGCCCAGGCAAGTGGAGTTCTTTCTACGAAAGGCATTCAAACTTTTCTGCGTCGTTCGAAAGACGCAACTCTTGGTTTTACGACGCGGTTGGCGATTAACACCAAATTGCGCGGCATAGGTGAAATGACGGAACTTTCGATTGACACAAAAAAGAAACGAGTTCGCGTCCGGCTCGAATTAGTAGGCGAAAAAGAACCGATCAGATGTCGAAATCATCCGCTATAGCTTGAAAGTAAAAGACGAATCGACTCACATCACGATTGAAGAGGCGACGTCATCGCGCCAGTGGCTGACGGTCGCTTTACGTGAGTTTATCGTCGGCCAGGATCTTGCTGTGCCCGCCAAAGCGGTCGTGTTGTTGCAATTGTTAACCTAAGCCAGAGGGTGACACGCGCCCGGCGTTTGCGTCGTTGTTGCTCCGAAATTTTCAAGAGACCAGCCGAATGCCCGACGACGATCCGCCATCCGACGACGCGCCACAGGAGCCAGCCGAAACTCCCGCGATGACGCCGGGCACTTTGTGCGATGAACGCCACTTCATTGTCGGCATGGCGATCGACATCACTGAACAACAACACGCGGAAGAAAACCTGCGCGACAGCGAGGAGTCGGTCCACCGTCTAATCGATGCCATTCCGCAGATCGTCTGGACAAACAATGTTGATGGGACTGCGAGCGACTTTAATCGCCGCTGGTATGAATATACCGGGCTCAATTACGAACAATCGGCCGGGCCCGGCTGGCAGGCCGTCATTCATCCCGACGACGCGCCGGTTTCAAAAGAACGGTGGCAGGGCGCGCTCGAGACTGGCGAAGTGTTTGAATGCGAATACCGGCTGCGTAACGCAGCCGGAGAATATCGCTGGTTCATCGGGCGGAATGTACCGGTGCGCGATAACAATCGCATCATCGGGTGGGTCGGATCCGCAACGGATGTCCACGATTTGAAACAAGCCGAGTCGGGGCGGCGGGAAAGCGAAGAACGCTATCGATTGATGGTCGATGGCGCGCGCGATTACGCCATCTTTATGGTGAACCCGAGCAACGAGATCGTTTATTGGAGCGCCGGCGCGGAGCGCGTATTCGGCTGGAGCGCTGCCGAAGCTGTTGGCGAATCGGGTGAGATTGTGTTCACGCCGGAAGATCGCGAAAACGAGCAGGAGGAAAAGGAAATCGAGACGGCGCTGCGAGAAGGCTGCGCAAGCGATCGGCGCTGGCACATTCGCAAGAACGGCACGCGAATCTGGATGGACGGCATGATGCGGCGGCTCGATGACGAGAAAACTGGTGCGCTGCGCGGTTTTGCGAAAATCGCTCGTGACGCAACCCAACAGCATGAGGCGGAAGAGCAACTGCAGCGTGCACACAATGAGCTGGAGCGGCGGGTCCAAGAGCGCACGGCGGAATTGGAGCGCACGAATGCGAAGTTGCGCCAGGCGATGGAACAGCGGCAGATGTTGGAAAAACAAATTCTACGCATCACCGAGCAGGAGCGGGCCCGTATCAGTCAGGATCTGCACGACAGCCTTTGCCAGGAATTGACGGGGACGGCGTTTCTATTGAAATCGCGCGCCCGAGCGATCGAGGGCCAAAGTAGAGTGGCAGCCGATACTCTTGTCGAAGCAGCGGACACAGTGAATGCCAACGCCCAGATGGCGCGTGAGTTGGCGCGCGGGCTGCACCCGATCGAGATCGCCGCTTCGGGACTGCCATCTGCCCTGAGGGAACTTTGCTCGCGCATGAGTGGTGATGTGAGTTGCCGCTGCGACTGCCCCCGCTCTTTGCGAATCGATCAAAACGTGGCGGTCAACCTATATCGCATCGCGCAGGAAGCGCTGACGAACTCCATGAAGCACGCCGAGGCCAGCCAGATCACGGTTTGTTTGAAGCGCAGCAACGGTGCGATCGTGCTGACGGTGAACGATGATGGTCAACGCAAACGCCGGGCCCAGCGCGGCCTGGGAACGCTCATGATGGAGTATCGCGCGAATGCCATCGGTGGGACGCTTAGGGTGGAATCGACAAAAGGTCGGGGCACAAGCGTGACCTGTCGCGTCCCTCATAAGCGCTAGCTATTCGGTGTGCTTGGTCCAGGCAGTGTCGATGTGGCCAGCACCAATTTGGCGCTGAAATTTGACGCGTGACGCTCGCGCGAGCGCGTGCCTCAGCATTCACGCTCGTCTTCTACGATCTGCATGATTTTTGCTGTAAACAGCGCAATCTGGAGCAACGCGGTGCGAATCTGATTTCCCGCAACGATACGCAAAACAGTGAAAATGGCTGCGAGATCGGCGAGCGACACACCGCCGTGCGGCGTTTCGAGCAGTAATGCCGCGAGGATGGCAAGTGTAATCCAAACCGACCCACTACCAAAATCCGCGATCCGGCATGTCCGATGCACGCTAGAACGGGAGACTATCCCACTTCCGCCCGGAGCACCTCAAGGGGAGGCTGGCTGGAAACCCCGCGACTGGTTAGCAACCCGATCAATACCGTTACAGTAGTTGCCGATGCGGTAGCGATCAGCAATGGAAGAAGAGTCGCAGCATAGCTGAGCTTGAAAACAAATGTCGCAAGTGCCCAGCTCGCGGCGACGGCCAGAGCGGTGCTGAACTGTTGGGCGATGCGCGCTTCCAGTCGTTCAATGTCGAGATGCTCCAAGAACCCTCGTAATGAATAAAAAGTCGAGATTCGAATCAGTGCGAAGAGGTCACTCGACTCTTGGCGACCGCCATGATTAGTGAATAGCACAAAGGCGCGATCCTTATGCGCTCGTCCGCGCCGGATCTGGCGACTGGAAATCTGGCGCGTCCGCCATTTCACCATGGAACGATGCAGGTCAAAATCGCGTCGTTTCCAGTTTCTCGATGAAATCGTAGATTCGATTGCCAGGTGGTCGGGTCGGAAAGAGTTCCTGCAACCTGTACCTTTAGCACTTCTGCTAAATAGAGAAGTGCCTTGTCATCCACGTAGGAAAGACGCGCTTCGATCTTCGAAACACCGCTTCGACTGATGTCGAACCCGGCGATCTGCAATTTTGCGGCGAGAATCGACTGCGACCAGCCGAGAGCGTAGCGTCGGCGTCGTACTTGTGGGCCGATATTGTTTTTGTAGCGCATGTCCCGGTCTCCTCCTTAGCGCTCTTTGGTTTTCGTCTCCGCGGTTTCAAAGCTCACCCGTGGCGAGCATTCGACCTGACAAAGCTCGATGAGTTGAGTCGCTGCGCGTCTCGGCAGTGCAGCTGCTACTTCGTCGCGAAAATCCGCGATCGGTTTCAAGTAATGGCGCGACTCGAAAAGTTCGTCGAGAGATTCGCCAGCGAGAGCGAGAATCTTGTCGAAGGTCTCATCCTCGGTGTTGATAAGCGACACGAGGGCGGCGGCGGGAAAATTGACCCGCGCGATGCAACCGTCAGTCCCGCAAGCGGTCCAGCGCGAACCGCCTCCGTCAGTAATCGTGAAGTCTTCCTTGTGACGTTGAGCTTCACGAATCAGATCAGCCTTCAGCGCTTTTAGGCGTTCGCTGTAGGTAGTGAGGGCACGATGAAGCGATACGGCTTCGTTTACTAGTTTCTTCAATTGAGTTTCGGTCATAAACAGTGTGAGTTGAGGTTTCTTGCCGCGCTTGCTCTGGCGCACTTGCTCCAGTGCTCGCGCGACACGAACGCTCTACACCCGGTTTTTTTCTGATCGGGCCAACGCTGGCTTGTTCTTTCTCCAGTGTTCTCGGCAGTGATTTTGCCGTCCTCCTCTGATCTACGAAAAATTTTGACAGGTCTCGCAAATGGCGGCTCCGAGAGGCCAAAAAATTCTCTCCTACGGCGAAGTGGCCATGGACGAAATATTGCTCAGACGTTCAGATGAACGTATCCTCCGAAATGTAAAAACAAAGGGAGCAAATCATGGCAAAACAGACATCAAACAAAACAGTCGCCCAGGCAGAGCAGGAGTGCTCTTTCAGCGCAACGACGATCGCGGCGCTGCTATTCCTGGCCGCAAAATTTCCGCATCGTCAATTCAACAGCAGCGAGTTATGCGTGCTTTCGGGCATCGGACGCACAGCGATGTCGCAGATCAAGAATGCCGCCGACTCGCCGTTTTCGCTCGGAAAATGCACGTTGCAGCGGCTCGACGGATGGCTTGCCAAGCATCCAGGATTCAAGCAACAATGATCGGCTCGGAGGTGTATATGCCAAAAGGGGTTCGCAAAAGCATTACGATCCCCGGTTTGCTTGCCCCGACCGTGAAACAGCGATGCGCGGAATTTGGGCACAGCATTTTCACTCCCTACGCTGTGGAGCTGGTTTGCTATGATCTCCGCTCAGACGCGAAACATTCCATCACGCTCGAGATCGCGCGCGACACACAGCCGGCACAGGATGCCGTTGATCGGGAACTCGTCGCTCGATATCGGCCTGGCCAGCCGCGTAAAGGACTGCTGGTGCAACTGGTTGATCGCATTCACCGTCTTCAGAGCATCGCGGCTGCCAGTCGGCACGATTTGCCATTGCCGCCACTGAGCGCCGTGGCGGAGCGCGTCACATTCCCCTTCGAAATTTGGAGGCTTGTGGACGTGCGTTGGAAAGAGTTGGGCTATCGCTCGCTCTCTGCGTATATCACCGGGCTGATTCGTTACGACCTGCTCGTTAGCGGACCGCATTCGTCGATCACGGCCGACTGCCGATCAAAGCTTCAGCGCAAACTCACCCGGAAAACTCTCGCCGACCGCCGCAAAGGCCGCAGACGAAAGATCCTGCTCGACCACCTGATTGAAGAAGCAGAAGGCCGGCCGATTCCAGAGCAAGAGCTCGAACGAGTGAAAGCCCGCATCGTGAAGGAGCTGCGGCGAATCTCATTTTCGCCAGGAAGCGCGAAGATGCCTGCGCATACAATTTCTTTTCAACGCGAACCGATACGCACCTCTTCGCGCGGAGCGAGCACAGTCAAGGTGGAGCGCAGCGCAGCGAGCAATACCTTTACGGCGCGCAGCGAGCGGTAAAATCGAGAGTCGGTTCAAGTCGATCAGAATAAAAGATCAAGGCGCAGTTTAGCGCGGAGAGCGAACGGCGACGAATCAGCAGCTACTAGTTGCGCACAGACGCGGCTGCGCCGCTGGACTGCATTGCAGCCACCCAGTTCTTTACAAAACGACCAAAATGTTACGAGTTGAAGAACGCGCTTCTGGCAGCATTGACGAAACCGGGCATGTCTCCGTCTGCCGAAAAGTAAAAAGTCCGTCGGTCCAAGCACCTCTCTCCGTAAGGTTGGCTTCCGTACTTCAGCTGGACAAAGCAACGGATTTCTGATTCAAGAAAGAGTTTTTGCGCTCTTTGTCCGTGGCTGCCGTACCGTGCGGACGCTAGGTGTCTGAGCGATTTCTGATTCGCGCTGCGTTGCGCAGAATTGTGCGGTTTTGCAGCCAAGAGTTGGCGCGCCGTAGAAGTGACCGTGAAAACAAGCGAGTCGCGCGCGCGTGTGGAATTGTTCACCGCTCGGCGACTCGTGCCGCATCAGCAAAATTCAGGCACGTATACAGGCTTGATTTAGCACCGTTTTTTACTTTGATTGCAGCGTGTCTGTTGATCATCAGGTGACGTCACTGACTGGGAAGACCTCTCCTGGGATCGGGCATGTGTGGAAATGTCAACCGCTCTCTTGGATGGGTTGGTTTTGAGAAAACAGGCAGCTTCCCGAAAAGGAACTGGAAGGGGATGGGACTTCTCGCCGCCCATGCATTCTCGTCGTGTTTCGCTTCGGGAAATGCCAGGTAGAACAGCTCGGAGCCGGGACGGTATCCTTTCCAGATGAGTTGATCTCGCATGCTGCGGGTGGCTTCGTAGTTGTCGCCTGGCCAGCCGCTATCCAGATAAATTCGGAGTGGCCGTTTTGGCTCTGCCGAAATGCGCTCCAGCAAATCGTCCCGTTCAGTGAATGTACTCGACAGGCAGGCAACTTTCCCGAAGACCTGCGGCCATTGCCATCCGAGATAAAAGGAAACGACGCCGCCGAGAGATGAGCCCATCACTGCCGTATTTGTCGGCCCGGCCAGCGTCCGGTAATTCGCGTCGATTGCCGGTTTAAGGGTTTCGACGAGGAAACGGCCGTAGTCCTCGTAGCCGGGCAAAGTGTATTCTTTCATGCGGTCGTTCGGATAGATCCCAACGACGATCACTCCTTCGGTTGCATTCATGTTATCGAGCATCTGGAGCACTTCGTCTGTCTTCCATGTCTTCCCAACGAACGCCTCTTCCTTGAAGAAAAGATTGTGCCCATCATGCATGTAGAGCACTGGATATTTCTTCAGCGTATTCTCGTCGTAACTCGGGGGAAGGAAGACGCGAAAGCGATTTTGAGCGCCCGAGGGGCTGCCGAGTGGCTCCATCAATTCAGAGACGCTGAAACGCGTATCCTCGCGAAAATAAGGATAGATCTCCAACGCCGCGCCTGATGTGGCAACAGCCAAGAAATCTTTCCGGGACCACATTGTGGCTCCATCGCGGAGCAGAACCGGTTTGAAATAAAAATATGGTCGCTGGGTTTCGATCTGAAACTCAGATATGCAGCCGTCCTGCGCTGTAGAATGAGCGTCGACATTGGAATCCCAATTTTCTTCTGTCCGAAGCGCGATTCGCCCGCCAGCGGCGGGATACACGACACGAACCAACTGTGTCCATCGGCGTCTCCTCCTCCCTCTCCTCTTCCGCATGCTCGCATCCAGATGATTTCCGTGCGCAGCTTGCGTGCGATCTATTTGCGATCGCCAGACCGGGTCGTTGGAAGTGATTGCTTTCATGAAATTCCCTTTAGTTTCGTGCATTACCGGCGACAGTAAAATCAGCAGAACAAAGAACTAACTTCTTCCAGCGCAATGCCCGCCGTGCCACAGTCCGGCCGAATGGCAGCGCATCGGAAATCAGATCGACGAAGGGTTCCTAGGCCGAGCATATCGAGCGGCGTCTTCTCGTCGGAAGAAGATGCTATTTATCCTCCCAATGCCACTAAATTCAATCTCCAGATGGCGAAGCACAAGGCGGTGGCAAATGTCACCCATGTCAGATAAGGCAGCAGCAGAGCACCAGCCAAGCTGCGCGCGTGCCAGAACGCGGCAACGGTGCATAGTAGTAAAACCCAGAGAATAAGAATCTCATAAAAGGCCCACGCTCCGTTATGCCAGGAAAAGAATAACCAGCTCCAAAGAGCGTTAGCCGCCAGTTGAGCGATAAATAGCCAAAGCGCCATACCGGATTCACGAAATCCGCGTTGTCTCCATACAAGCCAGGCAGCGATTCCCATGAGTAAATATAGGACGCTCCACACTGGACCAAAAACCCATGCAGGTGGAGCCCACTCTGGACGTAAGAGTTGTTGATAAAAAATACCGGCCCTGACGGAAGCCACGGCACCGACACCAGCCGCCGCAAACGAGAGAAGAAGCCAGCCAGCAAGGCCAATGACCTGCCTGATTGTCGAGAGACGTGTCATCGACAGTTACTCTTCTTATGCAAAGCTGCTCGCGCGATTCCCCGCAGCATACCGGCGAATACCAACCGGTGCAGTGGGAAGAGCACGTACCAGTAGCTAAGACCAACCCATCCCACTGGGTCGAAGATTGCGGTCTGCCTGATCGTGGTCAACAAGCCATCGCCCGTGACCTCGAACTCAAGCCAAGCTCGTCCGGGCAGCTTCATTTCCGCGACGAGCCGCAGTCGGCGATTGGGCTCGACCACCTCGACGCGCCAGAAGTCAACGGTGTCGCCGACGTGGAGCAGCGTGGGATGCGGCCGCCCTCGCCGCATGCCTGCCCCACCGGCTAACAGGTCGAGGAACCCTCGCAATCGCCACAGCCAATTCCATCGGTACCACCCGGTAGCTCCGCCAATGGACTGAATCGGCGCGAAGGCATCTGCGGCCGGTACATCGACGCTCACGGTCCGCGAATCCACGAGACGCGTGCCGAAGCGTACTCCGCCCCACGACCGGGGCTCACCAGCCGATGAGAGAGCATCGGACCAACGCGTCTCCGCGAACTCCCGCTCTTCGCGAGCAAGGGCTCGGCGGATGGCCTCCTCAATTCCCACCGGACGAAGGGCGAACGTCCTGAGCGCGGCGGCGTCGCGGACTACCGTGGGGTGGATGACGCTTTCGATGAGCTTGCGTCCCACGCGGGCGTACAACGGCGTGACCAGCCCGAGCCACAGGCTGGATAGATAGGGTGTGAGTACGGGCACCGGGAGCATATAGCGTCGCAACCCGCGTTGCCGCGCGTACTCGCGCATGATGTCCGCGTAGGATACCTGGTCCGTCCCACCGATCTCGTAGACAGCGTACTGAGAGATAGGCAGGCGAAGCGCGGCCAATAAATATTCCAGCAGGTCGTCGATCGCGATTGGCTGCGCCATTACCCTGACCCACTTGGGAGTGATCATGATCGGGAGCCGCTCCACCAGCGACCGGATCATCTCGAATGACAGGCTTCCCGAGCCGATCACGACGGACGCGCGAAACTCGAGTACCGGCACGCCAGATTCGCGCAGGATTCGTCCCACCTCGTGCCGGCTGCGGAGGTGCGGCGAGAGTCCTTCTTCGTCGCTGCCCAGTCCTCCCAAGTAGATGATGCGTCTCACCCCTGCGCCCTTCGCTGCCTGGCCGAAGTTGCTGGCGGCAGTCCGGTCAGCTTCCTCGAAAGAGCCGTCCGAGCCCATCGAGTGCACTAGATAGTAGGCGGCATCAACCCCGCGCAGCGCGGTGTCGAGGCTTGAGCGATCAAGGAGGTCGCCCGCGACCACTTCCGTTGAGGCGTCGGCCTTCTGCCTAAGAACTTCCGGCCGCCTGGCTAGGCCGCGAACGCGATACCCCTCCTTCTCTAACAGCCGCAACAGGCGTCCGCCGATATACCCAGTGGCGCCAGTGAGAAGGATCACTGAGGGTTCTGGGCTCATCGCTTCGTCCGTGGTCAACTTTCTCGCTCCTCGCCAACCTTACTCGAAATTGCCGGTAGTGAATGTCCCGCGTAACGCGCGCGCGCGAGGGAACCTGCTCGGTGAATGTCCGGTGTAACGCGCACGCGAGCATCCTGAATTTTTCACGGTCGCTTCTACGGTCTAAGAATTTTTGGCTGCACAACCGTGCAATCCTGCGCAACGCAGTGCGAACCACCTTGCCTCTGGCCAACTCTGAAAAACACGCTGCGCAACATCCTGAAAAACTGCGCAAAAAGCCCTCTTTGAATTACAATCAGCTGCCCTATCCGGCTGGGCTGCGGGCGCAAAACTAGGGAAAAATGGGAACGAACCGAACCGACTCTTTACTTTTCGGCAGGCGGAGACACGCCTAGTTTTGTCATTGCTGCCAGCAGATCGATCTTCAACTCATAACGTTATGACCGAAAAGTAAGGAGTTGCTCGTGTTTCCGTCAGCAAAGTTAAGCCGAATCACGATCGAACGGACGCTTGTGCATTGGAATTTGTGCCAGAACGACGACGTTTTTACTCGTCGGTCGTGAATGTGACCTCGTAAATCGATCGTTTTTGGAAACGAAACGCAACGTCCCACCGGAACCGATAACGATCGCTCCCCGCGCGGAGCGAGCACAGTCAAGGTGGAGCACAGCGGAGCGAGCAATACCTTTACGGCGCGTAGCGAGCGATATAATCGAGAGTCGGTTCAGCGTGATCAGCAGAAAAGATCAAGGCGCACTTTAGCGCGGAAGGCGAAATGCTGATGAATCGACCGCGGCTGATCGCGCACCGATGTGGCTGCGCAGCAGCGACATCATCGACTCCGGAAACACGCCCGCGAAGTCTCCGGGTGCGCGCAGGCGCACGCAGCCGGAGCAAGCCCGGAGTCTTCGCGTTTGGCAGCGCGTTTCGTTAAACTCGCGCGCCCTGGCTTTGTTGCTGACGCGGCGTAATGGTGCGTAGCGTCCGCGCGGCGATCGACATCATCGCTCGCTCTTGCTGTTCAGCGGGCAGATTCTTGACCAGTTTGCGATAAGCTTCCTTCAACTCGGGGTTGGCCTCGAGTTGCTTGGTCACACTGGCGCGAATTCGTGCGCGGCGCTCGATCTTGTTGACATTCTGCAAGACAAGCATCCGCTCCAGGCGTTCGCGTGGCAGTCCTTGAATGTACGCCCATTCCTTCGGATTAGCTTGAATGTAAGCATCGATCTTGGCGTTGATCTCGACGTTGTCGCGGTACTTCGGGATATCTGGTCGGCCGCATCCGTGGCCGGCGGAGCCGGTTCCCATTGGTGTTCTTATCTGATCTTTTCAGGCTCATATATATTAGTGAGTAGCGGCGGTTGTTTGACGAAGAGCGTGGACGATCTCGCCGCAATAGAGATCGACTAGCTCCGAGGCGTCCTCGTGCTCGACAGCCAGGCTCATAAGAAACTCGGGTCCGGGCGAAGCACCGAGCATCTGCTCAACGTCTTCGCTCGCCTCCAAGTATCGCGAGACCGTCGTTTCAGGCACGCTGACGATGATTGGTTGGTTATCAGTAGGTTTCATAAGGAAGCGCTCACCAGTTGTCGTTTGGTGATGAAGACGGGGACGGTTTTTCAGACTTTCGGCCTCGAAGCTGTGCCTCAAGAGTGTCCAGTTGCTCTCGCAGAGCTGTTACGTCCCGCTTCAACGCCAGGTTCTGTTGGGCCACTTCCTTTGTCTGGGCGACAGCTTCGCCTAGCTCGTTTAAGCGTTGATTGAGCGTCGCGGTCTGCTCAGTGAATGCCTGAGTGGCGGCGCGCTGCTTGTTGACCTCGGCAACAACGGCGTCGTTGGCGGAAACGCTCGGCGATTGCACGATGTCTCGCCGCGGCAGGGATGACTTGTCGTTCGGTCGAAGATCCCAGTGCGCGCTCGTCTCGACGCGGTAGACCGGATGGCCTTCGTGCATCACAAGCGGATCACGTGCGTCAACGTAGCGACCGAGTCGGTACTCTCTGAGTTGATCTTCGGTCCTTAGACCACTGGAGTTGACGGACCGGCCAACCGGCGTGGCACGCAACGCCAGAGGGTGTTGGTGAGTTGATGAGCAGGCTGATAGAAAGATGATTGGAATTAGAAGTAGGTTTTTCATGGTGCAAAGGCGGACTGAGGCTTTGAGTTCGGTGGCAACTCGGGGACCAGAGAGTGTTCCAGATCGGTCGGGATAAGTGGCGGTGATTCCGGTATCGCCGAAGGCGAAGGTGAAGCTATCGGTTGCAGTGAAGCGGTGAGCGTTCCGCCGATCTTGGCGTCTTTTTCATCCACAGTTTGTGTGATGTAGAGATAGAATTGCTTTCCTGCTGGGACTCGGACGTAGAAGCCATCTCGTTCGATGGTTTGCAGGATTTGTTGGGCGTACCTGTCGAGGACACTCTGCGCGCCCATGAGCGGCGCATTCTGCAAGCTGGGAATTGCAAAAGTGCCGAAGGCCGATGTTCGTGTTTCGGTGAAAGCTGAGGCAGCCCCACTCAGCAAGGACGCGACGAATAATTTTACTTCCGCAAGATTGTCGGTCTTGAGCAGCTTTCCGCGCAATCCTGCGCTACCGTCGGTGATTCCCCAAGTTCCCGTGTCAGCGTCTTGCTCACGATCCAGGGCAAGACCGGAAACATTAAGTTCCTGGCCGTCTTGCCAGACTAGTGTCCAGCGTCCATTGCTCGCGATACGCTCGCGCGCGCGATCCACTTGCGCGGCGCCATGCACCTCGGTCCCCGCTGGAATGATCAGCTGCCCATGATGAAAGATATCTTCGGTTACTAAACCGACGATCGGCGTTCGAATTGAAGATGAATCGACGGTGATGACGAGCTCGCACGGAACAAGCCGGCCGTAGGGCGCGAAGTTTTCGCTGAACTTTTTACCCTCCTTGGTTGGGAGCGCGGGAGTTTCGGCGACAAGATTGAGTAGCGGCAGCTGAGGCGGTGTGTTTTGTGATTTCGGCTGCGGCGTGGGAGCAGATTTTGGTTCGCCGCTCTGAGGATCGAAGGGAACCATGTCCCGCCTGATCGTTTCTGGTAGCTGTTGGTTGTTTGCTGTTGCCTTAGTCGAAGTCTTCCGCGTCACCAACGAGGCCACGTGGGAAGGGCGGCGGCTATTAACCAGAAGCAGAATGATAACCAGCCCGATGAGAAACAGCGTGAGCGCACCGGTTGGCGAGCGAAAGAAGTTGAGGAAGCGTCGGGGACTCATTGTGGAATAGGTGTTGGTTCGACATCTTTTCCGTCAGGCAAAGCGGTTTCGGGAGAGCTATCCCGTCGCGTGAGCACGAAAGTGAAGTCGTTCTTGAGTGAAAGATCGTTTCGACCAGCAGGCCCGCCGCTTACCACAACGTAACCGAGAGTCGATTCGCGCGGTGGAATCGCGCTCACCAAGTCTGTTAGTGATGGCGTAAAGACACGGTCGCCAACACGCACCTGGAGTTGTTCTGGGGAATGGTCGAGCGGTTTATCGCTGCGGTTGGTTATCAGGATATGAAAGACAAGTGTGTCTTCGTCCGGGTATCGAAATGCTTCCGTTAGTTTTACTTCGTAATCGCCGCAGTCGCTCAAGAGCGGTTGCGCGCGAAGGTCGCGATACTCAAGTCCAGTAAGCGCATCGGGCTGGTTGGCTTGAAGCAGTGGGAAGGCCTTAACCTTATCGAGTAGTCCCAGCAATCGTGGCGGTGTCAGTGGACCTGTGACTCGCTTCGTTTTATCAGGCGGGCTTTGCAGCACGACCGAGTAGATTGGTTCTGCGCTTTCGTGAAGTTCGAAAGCATAAGTGCGATTGTTCCATCGCACGTTCAGGTTTGTCGTCGCATCCTTGGCTAGAGCGCGCAAAGAGAAGTAGGCAGTGCCTTTAGTATGCGCGATCTGAAATAGACCCGGGGTCTTTCCGTCCAGTGTCAAGAGCGCCCCATCAATTGCTGCGATCGGTGACGGGAAGCTCACTGTAGTCACGCGTGTCGCGGAGACAGGAACGGTGTAAACCGTGTGATCGTTTAGTGGAAAATCCTGCACACGCGATTCGTTCGCGCCCGCGAGTGCGACTGTGATTGGAAAGGTAAGTGTGAGTAGCCTAACGAGTGGGTTCATATTTGAAATCCTGGATAGCGGTCGGGAAGCGACCGTTCTCGACCATATTTGGATTGCGAAGCATCTTGAGCTTGAGCGTGAAAGGCACGGCCTCGCTGAAGGCGCGCTCCTGAAAAATGCCGCTGCGAATAAGTTGTCCGCTTACCTGAGTAAGAACAGCGTCACTGCGTGTTTGGAGAATGTCGATCTTTGCGATCTCAGCTTTCTGATGCAGCTGCTTCGCTTTGAACTCCGATTCTTCAGACGTCCATTCTCCATGCGCCTTCTCGTGCGCATGTTTGAGAAACATCTGCTTGAGCAGCTCTGGATGATCGAAGCCCTTTGGATTGCGTTCCAGGAAGGCAACTGCAGCCAGCGTGCTTTGTTCGGCATGCAACTGCTTCGCTTCCTGAAATTGAAGGAGCGGAGAGACGAAAAACGTTCCGGCTGGATCGACAATGACGACGCGCTCGCGTTCCTTCAATGTGCGCGCGAGATGGATACGTTCGACAGCCGCACCAACTAGAACCGTGATAACAGCCAGGAACCAAAATCGTGCGAGCCGGTCTTTGTCGATAAGGACGCGAATCGGGTCAGCACGGCGGACATTTTGCGCGCGCTGCGATTGAGGAGTTGTCGATCTTAGATCAGAAGAGATTGTTTCCATAACTAGTTGCGAGAACGCATCAGGAGTTCACGAACAAAGTCGTCGCCAGTAGGATCGTTCTTCTTTGGCTTGCGCCGCGGACGCGACGCAAGCCGCGAACTACCTAACGAACCAATCAGATTGCCAGCTGGCGAATAGGAGCTGCCGCTGGCAGAAGCTTCGGCGGCTCCGATCAGTGCGGCGGTTCCTCCCCCAGCGGTCCCACCGACGAAACCAGCCAAGCCTCCTGCAGCGCCAAATGTTGTCGCTGCTCCCACGCCCGCAGTAAGTCCAGCTATCCCTGCGGTTGCAGTTGTCGCGAACAAGGCTTGTCCGACCTGAGTGCCGTGTGAGATAGCCTTCTGAATGATAATCGGCGCGGCGATGGTGCTGGAGATGAGCCAAAGCGCTAGTGCACCGAGGCCCAGTAGATTTTGAAGACCATATCCAGCTCCGCCGGTGAAACCGCCGGAAGCTAAGAAGCTTTGATCGGTCATGAAACCGATCAGGCCGGAAGTAAGAAGGGAAGCTGCACCCCACCCAATTGGCCAGCAAAGAACACCGGCATAGCCGAGTAGAAACGCCACGCCGATCGAATGCAGTGTCCGCACAGCGAGGAAGCCGATAAAAATCGGAGCCAGCGCAAAGCCTACATAGAGAATGAACTTCTGAACCAGATAGGCGTAGAAGACGATGACGCTGGCCAGGAAGCCAAGCAGCCACAGGGCTGCTGAAATTAGATGCTCGAAGATCGACTGGGCATCAAGCAAGTCCCACCAGGATTTCGAGCCGGTCCCGGTGCCGCTTGTGCCTTTGCTTACGGCGAGAGCTTTTTGATACTGAGCGTAAACACCGGCCGGATCGGCTCTCAGGGTTTGTTTAACCGTTGTATCGACAACGCTCGCAATCTCGTTGTTCCAAGTCGGCAGATAAGCCAGCACCGCCGCGAAAGCGAAGGTGCGTCCAATCGTGCGCAAATAAGCGCTAGGGCTGCGGTGGCCCGTAACCGTCGATGAAACAATTCCGACCGCAAGGAGCACGAACGCGATGGGTGTCAGCACGCGATTCATTTCCGCGCACTGACTTAAGAAATTTGGAAACAGCGTATCGAAATTGTTCATTACTCGTTAGGCGTCGTGTTAGCGACCATCCGGGAAGGTGGGTGGCGTCGTTTCGAGTTGGAACACTTCACCGTAGCGGCGAAAGCTCTCTTCGGTCTGTGCCTGCCGCTCCTCACGACGCGCTTGATCGTCGCGCTCTTTGTCAGCGCGGTTTTCGGCGTCCTGGGTCAAAACTTGTCCAGCGGCGTTATCAATCTCGTGATCGACTGTCGCCAGCTCGGCGTTGTATCCTACAAGTACGCCTGTCAGCTTCTGCGTTTCCGCATCGGTGGTTGCGGCTTGTAACTGAGTCGTTGTAGAGGCGATCTGGTTGCGCAGGTTCGCGCGGCGCGCCAGCACGTCATTAGTAACCCCCTGAAAGTTTTGGGAGCTCTGCTGGATCGCGCCATACTTGCGATACAATTCTTCTGCTCGCGGCAACTGAACTCCGCCAGGCGTTGTAAATGTCGATCCTAGATTCGTGTATAAGCCGTTGGCCCTATATTGGAGCGCTTGAATCCCATTAGCGGCTTGTTGCAGCTGACCGATTGTTTCACCAACGCCAGTTTGCCTGAGGCTGTTGATTAGCTGATTCGCGCCGGTGATATTGAGAAGACTGGATGGATCGCCGAACGCTTTGACGTACGCAGTCACTTGCTGAAGCTCCTGCGTCATAGTCGTGATCTGCTTGAGCTGGTTGTTCACCATCTCGACGTATTTCGCGAGATCGACGATGTGGTTTGCTTGGTTGTGGGCGATAGCGGTCGGATCAATGACAACGACTTGCGCCGTGACAAGCGGCGCAGCGCTCAAATAGAGAGCAATTGAGACAAGATACTTTGTTAGTCTCATCGCCTTACTCCTGAATCCGAATAGTCGCCGTGCTCGGCGCGAAGATGACGCCGTTCTCCTGCCGTTCCGGTAAAGGAACTTCGAGGAGTCGAACGTGCGCTCGATCGTCGAGCTGTGGTCCGGTGCGTTGTCGATCAATGAGAGTCTGGAACTGCTGCTTGGCGGAATCGCTTCGTGCCTTTTCATAACCAGCATCGTATGCCTTGTTCGCGGAGGCCTTGCTCCCGGCTTGGAGCGACTCGCTAAGAAGCACGCCGCCTCCAGCGCTGGCAGCGGTGATCAAAGGATTACCGTTGCTAAGTTTGTTGCCGATTAACGCACCGCCGGCTGCGCCGACGGTGTCGCCGATAATTCGCGTCGGACTAACGCCCGCGCAGCTCGCGCAGCAATGCGCCAGCGAAAAGTGAAAGAAGAATGGTCGCGTTTTTCATTACGCGACATCATTACCGGAATGCTAAACACCGGTGCTCTATACCGAGAGCTACTTTCGGATACGTTTCCGATCACGTGTCACAAACGAGAAAATGGTGGCCAATCATACAGAGTGGCTTTGAAATTCACGTTGTGAAAACGCCCGAGCGAACAACTGCGGCAGCGTTTCCCCGGTATGCCGCCGGCGAGGTTCTGGCGGATAGCGCTTCGCTGCAATGGAAGGGGCTTTTCGTGCGGCGCTACCGATTTCCGCGTGTGGTGGACCGCTTCCTCGTGCCTGCTACGCCTGAACCGTTGATCTCCTGCAGCCTCGCAGGCTCGGCCGAGTTCCGGGAACGCGAGATCGGCGGGGCGTGGCTGACACGACAGATTGGGCGCGGCCACATCTTTGTCACCCGCTCAAAGACGCCTTACGAAGTGTCCCACACTGCGCCTGTGGGACAGCAACTCGAAATCATCCAGATCCACATCGCCGTAGATCAATTCCTTGCGGCTTTGGAGATGGCATATCCAGGTAAGAGCGATCAGGTGGAAGTGATCGACTTTGCCGGACGCGACGAAGCTCTCGCGCATCTGTGCTTTGCGTGTGCCGAGATGCTCTCGGCGCGGACGCCGGGAAAGTGCGGACGCGTTGCGGACCTGACGCGGCTATTCGCTACCTATCTCGCTGAGAAATACATCGCCGCCGCTGCGGAGAAGCCCGATTTCCACAGCGGTCTGCCCATCTGGCAGCTACGCAAAGTGGAGGACTACGTGCGCGAGCATCTCGCGGAGGAAATTTCGGTCGAGCGATTGGCCGAACTGGTGGACTTGAGTCCGTTCCATTTTTCCCGTGTGTTCAAGCAAGCCACGGGGATGACGCCGCTGCAATTCGTCACCCGGGAGCGGATCACCTATGCTCAACAGCTCATCCGCGAAACCTCCCGGAGCCTCATCGACATCGGGATCGAAGTGGGCTACTCGAACCCGAGCCATTTCGCGAAAGTCTTCCGGAAAGTCGCGGGTGTGACGCCGACGGAGTTTCGCAGTGCCTTGTAGAAGGCAGACGCACTTTTCCCGCAAGATTGGAACAGGCGGCGCAGGATCGCGCGAGATGGACAGCGCCTGAGGGCGGAGACTACCGTCGTCTGTAACCTACAAAACTTAAACGAAGGAATACCCGATGAAAAACCTCATTATGTCGCTGGCACTTGTGGCCAGCCCGTTCTCCGCCATGGCTGCCGACATGTCCAATGGGGCGGATAACTTTTACAAAAGCGATAAGGTGACTGCGCAAAAGGTCGCCTTTAAGAATCAATACAATATGACCGTGGCGGGGAATCTTTTCATTCCCAAGAATCTAAATCAGAACTCAAAAAGTCCCGCGATAGTTGTCGGGCACCCGATGGGTGCAGTGAAGGAACAGAGTGCGAATCTGTATGCCCAAAAATTGGCTGAGCAGGGATTCGTTACTTTATCCTTGGATTTGTCTTTCTGGGGAGAGAGCGAAGGGCAGCCTCGCAACGCTGTATTGCCGGATGTTTATGCTGAGGATTTTAGTGCTGCGGTAGATTTCCTGGGCACCCGACCCTTTGTCGACAGAGATCGGATTGGTGTTCTTGGGATTTGCGGCAGCGGGGGCTTTGTCATCAGCGCGGCCAAGATCGACCCGCGAATGAAAGCCATCGCGACCGTCAGCATGTATGATATGGGCGGTGTCAGCCGTAATGGGCTCAAGCATTCCCGGACGCTCGAACAGCGAAAACAAATCATCAAAGAGGCAGCCGAGCAGCGCTATGTAGAGTTTACTGGCGGTGAGACTAAATACACCAGCGGAACGTGCCATGAACTGAATGAAAACACCGACCCCATTCAGCGTGAGTTTTATGACTTCTACCGCACCCCGCGAGGTGAATTCACGCCCAAGGGCAGCTCGCCGAAGCTCACCACGCACCCGACGCTCAGCAGTAACGTCAAGTTCATGAATTTCTACCCGCTCTCAGACATAGAGACGATTTCTCCTCGTCCCATGCTTTTCATCGCGGGTGAGACCGCTCATTCCAGAGAGTTTAGTGAAGAGGCATACAGGCTTGCCGGTGAGCCAAAGGAACTGCTCATCGTTCCTGGCGCTGGACACGTTGACCTTTACGACCGGGTGCAGCTTATCCCCTTCGACAAGCTCACGTCCTTTTTCACGGAGCATCTGAAAGGAGCAGGAAATGACAAATAAGGATAAAGCCTTCGCAGGCAAAGTAGCCTTTATTACCGGAGGCGCTAGCGGCATTGGCCGTGCGACGGCGCTGGCGTTTGCACGCGCCGGCGCGAGCGTGGCGGTTGCTGATGTTTCAGAAAAAGGCAACCAGGAAACGGCGCGATTGATCGAGGAAGAAAGTGGGCGAGCACTTGCGGTTAAGTGCGACGTATCACGGAGCGACGACGTGCAGACGGCACTAAACAAGACAATCGAAGCCTTTGGCCGGCTGGACTTCGCCTTCAACAACGCCGGCATCGAGCCGAAGAAGCCGGCGCCGACCGCCGACTACGACGAGGAGGAGTGGAACCGGATCATCGACATCGACCTGCGCGGCGTCTTCCTGTGCATGAAGCACGAGATTCCGCTGATCCTCAAGCAGGGAGGTGGCGCGATCGTCAACACCTCCTCGGGGGCAGGGATCATCGGCATCAAGGGCAGCCCGGCGTACACCGCTGCGAAACACGGCGTCATCGGCCTCACCCGCGCGGCCGCGCTCGACTACGCTGCCCAAAACATCCGCATCAACGCCGTCTGTCCCGGCTACATCGCGACGCCGATGATGGATCGCTTCACCGGCGGCACGCCCGAAGGCCGCGCGAAAGTGATCTCCGAGGAACCAGTCGGAAGGATGGGACGGCCTGAGGAGATTGCCGCCGCGGTCCTCTGGCTGTGTTCGGATGCGGCGCGCTTCGTCATCGGCCATGCATTGGTCGTCGACGGTGGCCAGACGGTGCAGTGAGGATGAGTAACTCCTAACGCAACCAAGTAGAACAATGAACGCATCGACCTTTGCGAGCTTTACTCGAAAAACATTGCTCGTCTCTGCCCTCACGTTGGCAATGAGCCTGACAGCGATTAGCACAAGTAAGGGCGAGACTCCTTCGAATTCTGAGCCGAGCTTCTTCCGAAACGAGCCACAACATGAAAATCAACATTAAAATTTCCGGCAGGACTCTGACTGCCACTCTAGCCGACAATCCAACCGCGCAGGATTTCGTTTCCCTTCTCCCATTGAAGGTTTCGATGAACGATCTATTCGGGCGCGAGAAGTACGGTGATTTACCGAGAGCGATTTCGGAAAAAGGTCCCAGGACGCATAGCTATCAGATTGGCGATATCGTTTATTGGTCACCGGATCACCAGTTAGCCGTTTACTACCGCCAGGATAATGAGACGATACCTTCCCCGGGAGTTATACCGGTTGCGAAAATTGAAGCTGGAGTAGAAGCGTTCAACGTGTCCGGCTCGGTAAAGGTGACCATTGAGCTTGCGAACTAACTCAATAACGCCGTAATCGTCACACAAGTCACATTACGAGTCGTCCGCTTGCTTCGCGTCGATAAGCTATGCCGCCTGTTAGCTTAGCTCTATAATATTCAGATAGCTCATGCGACAGAGCCAGTTATGGTGAGTGCTGCTTTTCAGTGGCATGCGCAACGGCTGATAGCAACGTCGTCAGATCCGCGTAACGCTTGCGCGCGTTCGTCGAACTGCGCACCGCTGCTGCCGCTGATGTAGAGCATTTCCGGTGAGGCGACGTTGTGCGCGGTGCCGCAGATTGGGTTCTGCGCGTCGTTGTGCAGGTAAGTGAAGGCGGCAAACTTTTCGCCCTTCTGCTGGTCCGGGAGCGGATAAGAGAGGATCGCGTGTTTGGTCAGTTCAGTCAGGCCGATGTCGGCTGCCATGTCGTCGAGATCGGCGCGATCGTTCTGGCGCATGAGAAAGAATTGCCGGGAATTGCCGAACACTGCGGAGCGAATGCGGCTTTCTTTGAAGCGGCCGTATTGCTGAACGATGGAGATGTTCCAGCAATTGAACTTCCGCATCTGCGCGTAGCTCTCTTTTACGATTTGTTCGCCGCCTGGAATATCGAGCAGGCGCGCGACTTCTTCATAGACGTTCCGCTTCCGCAATCGGCGCGGCATCGTGATGATGTGTTGCCGCGTGTAATTGGTGATTAAAAATCCCGCGACGGCCCGCAGCAACTTTGCGGATTCGGGAATGTATCCGAGTTCGAAATGGGCAATCTTGCCAGTCAGCGAAATGTTACTCGTGCCATCAAGCAGGCAGCCATAGTTGCCGTCGGCGCACCACGGCAACAAGCGCGTCGCGAGATCGCCGGCTGCATCATCGGATGCATCGAGCTGAAGCAACTCCTGAAGCATTCGATGCGTCGGATATTCCTTGGGAGTGAAGTAAGCAAAGGCGAGATTGCGCACTTCTCGCCGGGTATCGGGCTCCTTCAGGAAACGCAGCGCTTCTTCCTCGCTGATTTCACTCAGTCGCGCGGTTGCTTGATCAGGATGACTTCGCTGACGATCACGAAAATCGACAAAGGTATCGATCATCGTGGAACCGGGCCGAGTGCGCTTTAGCTTCGCAAGTAAGCAGGCATGGCGAGCAACGTCGAGAAGACGGTCGGCGTTTCGTCGGCTCCATTCCTCGAATATGTCGCCGTAAAGCAACATGAGGTATTTCGCGATCTGTGCTTCGCGCGCCAACTGTTTGTCTTCGTCTATGCTAACGCCAGCAATCTTTGCGACAAGAGCCATGGCGGAGGCGAGATGCTCCGCCGTTAGTGGCAGACCGTGCGTATCCAGATAATTGATCGTCAGGTCGCCATCAGGCTGAATAATGATTGGCCGGGCGGTCGGCTCTACCGTCCGCGTGTAGATCTCGTAGGACAATCCTTCTTCGATAATAACGGTGTAGTCATAGAAAGCTTCCGTCTGGGAAAGCAGATCGCAGACAGTGACACTCTTACCAGCGCCGCTCATACCTAACAGCACAGCGTGTTGCGGCGTTTCGTTTCCCTGCGAACCCGAAAAGGTCGTTATGCCAACAAGATTCCGCTGAGTACCTTCGTAGATCGCTTCTGCCTGATCGAGATGGCCGGTGAAAGTGGCACTGAACGGAAGCACATCCGCGAGATAACGTGTTTCAGCATAAAGCTTCCGATGTGAATAGCGGCCCCACGGACAGCCAGGCCAGCTTTGGTAAAAGAGTTTCCGAGCCGTGGTAGGCAGCGCACAGGCGAGATACTGCGCGCCATTCATCCCGTTGATTGCGTTTTTGATTGCGGCCGTTTTTACTGCGAGGCCTTCTCGCGTCTGATCCCACGCACGAATGATGTATTCGACGTTGAACGGCAAGGTGTGTCCTTGCATCAAGGCTGCGATCTTCTTTGCCTTCTTTTCCATTGCTGTGAGCAAGGACAGCCGCTTTTCGCTGGCGAAGTCCCCGGCGAGCCGGTCGTGCGCTTTCTCTTCGCGTCCAATTTCTGCGCGAGCAGATAATGATTCGATGTTCACCGTGATGTTGTAGTCGAGCAGTTGCAGTCCGGTGAGACGATGCACAAGCCCGGGATGGGTGAGCTTGGGCCAGCGACTTACCACGAGCAGAGAGTGGTAAAAGCCGTCCATCCAAAAGCCGGATGTATCGGCGATCCCCTGGGCTTCGCTGTGCCAGCAGTTTTGCTGAATGGATAACTGAGAATCGAATGTTTCGAGTGTGTCGTATTCAAAGCGCGAGCTAAGCGATGGATTCAAGAAGGTTGTGAAGTGACGGTAATGATCAGCGTCATTCATCGGCGTTATGCGCGCGCCAGAAAGAATGTTGGTGAGGATCTGCTGGAGGTGCTCGAACTCCGTTGTCATTTGCTGGAGCAATGCGTCATATTGCGAGTGCTGGCGAGCGGCCGTCGCGATGATCGAAGGCGAAGTCTCGATCTTTCGTGAAAAGAAGAGGACAAGGCGTTGTCGACGCAGCCGGCGATCGATCATGGCCTGCCAGTAACGACTGAAACGCTCGTTGCGGCAGCGCCGCGTCCAAACATTGGTCGCGACTTTTGTTTGCTCGTTATACCGCAGTAAGTCAGCACGGTAATCGGAGTCGCAAAACCATTGCACTTGCAGTCGCAACTTGTCGTGCAGACAAGCAAGCACCAAGGCGAGTTGATCTTGAAATGCATTAAGATGCTCGGGTGCGGCAGCACTGAGATCGGGCGGTTCGATGATGAAGCCTTTTGAGACATAGCATCCTTTGCGAAGTCCGTGAAGGACGATCAGATCGCGGATGAAGTAGCCGTTCGGTGCAGTTTCAAACATCGTCGTTCGAAGAGAAGGGTGGTGGTGGTGCTTTGACGCGTAGGATTTCAGGACCGAAGCCCGATCCTTTCAGCCAGAGTTCGAAAAGATCGATGTCGTACCCCGATGGCTTGCCCTGGCGAAACGCGAGCGCGTAGAGCAACGCCAATCCGAGTGGGATTGCCGCTGGCACGACTGCACTGAGCAGATTCCAATGCCAGACACTGAAAAGAAGAAGCAGCGTTACTACTGACACAAACGCTCCGCCGACCACGAACCAGAAGAGATTGCCCTCCAGTCCCCATGTTTTGCCGGCGGAGTCGTCCGCGCTGTTCGTCTCAGTAAAGCGCAGCTCGTATTTCGCGGCAGCGCTCATTGAAATGACGCCGACATCGACCGTGGAGCTGTCGATTCCGAAAGCGGTGAAAAGCGCTTTCACGATGACCGGCGCGCCCGCAATGATCAGACCGCCAATGATCGATAGTTTCCCAGCATCGGTATCACCGCGTCGAATGGCAAACCCGCCGCCGACTACACAAATGGTCCCGAAGATGAAGCCAATGAGCATCACGATGCCCAAGGCCTTGCTCGCGCCACCCGCGAGGTCGCCGGAAGAGGCTTGCGCCAGAATTGGAATGAAGTTCGCTGCGAAAAGTTTGGTTTTCATGTGAGCGACGTTTTACCGCGCACATAAACGCATGCTGCTCCGGTCTCGGAGCGAAGTGACAGGCACATCCATGAGAGCGTTTGAGAAATGAACTCGCTTTCAGCGGATCGACTCGAACGTCTGCGCCAACTTCAATCTTATCTAAGAGATCGAATTCGGGGACAGAATCATGTGATTCCACGAGTCGTGTCGGCGCTTCACCGGGGCGAACTTGGCCTAACGACGCCAAATCGTCCGCGAGGTAGCTTCCTGTTTCTCGGGCCGACTGGTGTTGGCAAAACGGAACTGTCGCTCGCGTTTACTGATTACTTGTTAGGCAAAGACAAACTATTCCGATTCGATATGTCCGAGTATCAAACGCAAGAAAGTCTTGGCGTGTTGCTCGGTGGTCGTGTTGGCGAGATCGGACTTCTCGGTATAGCGCTCGCCAAGTCCGCCACCGGCACATTGCTGTTCGATGAAATCGAGAAGTCGCATCCACGCGTGCTCGATGTCTTTCTACAAATGCTCGATGCCGCCCGCGTCACGATGGCGAGCGGAGAAACCTTGGACTTGAGCGGATTCTACATCGTTTTCACGTCAAACATCGCTGCGGCTGAAATTATCAATCTTCAGCATTCATCGTTTGCGACGATGGAGCGTCATGTGCTGGCGAAAGCGCAGCGCACTCTGCGTCCTGAACTCTACGCGCGAATCACCGAGAAGCTGGTCTTCAATCGTTTAAGCTATGACGTGCAAATGGAAATCGCGCGTCTGCACATCGCGCGTGAATTGTCCTTTCTTCGCGACAAAGGCTTCGACCTCACGCTCGGTCATTCCGTCGTTTCATTCCTGATGCAACGCGGCTTTCATCTGCGACTCGGCGCGCGTCCGTTGCGCGATACTATTGAGAAACATCTGCGCGGTGCTGTTGCTGACGCTCTGCTCGGCGACATTCGCTCGCGCAAATTCGAATTCGTCGTTTGCGAAAATGAGTTGGCTTTGCGGCCGTGCTAGGCCTCGGCGATGAGCTCTAATTCGTGATGATCTGCGCACCCGCAGCGGGGCGTCCGGCTTTCCGAGTGGGAGTGTGGGATCGGAACGGCCGAGAGCACAGAGAGGACGGCGCAGATGATCACATTCCCCCACAAACGAAACTCGGAGTCTGTGCGGGAAAGAGGGGCAAGCACAGTCTCCGAGGGCGAAGCCGTAGGCCGGGTCTGTGACGGCGATGTGATCCCCGACAGGATCTAGAGATTTTCGCGAAAACCCTTTGAGCGCACCGCAGTGATCGTGCGTTGTGGAATACGGCACCGCGCAGCCTGCCGGAGCAGAGGCCAAGGGAACAATGCGCGATGACTGCATCTCCGGGAAGGGGAGCGAAGTCTTTGAGCTTCGCAGTGAGAAGCCGTGAAGCGGAAGTCGCAACGAAGAAGTTCAATGTCTTTGCGGAATTGGGAGCCAATTCTTATCGCGTTAACGCGACGGCTCTGTTCGCGAAGCGCTCATTCTGCGAAGCCGTTTGCTCCATTACAGTGGCGACTCGCTCCGGTCCTTCGTCAACGGCTGCGGAAGCCTGGTTCTTTGTGATGTCGAGCGCACCGACGATCTCTTGCTGACGTTTCGTCGCTGCGGCGAGCTTCTCTTCGTGTTCGAAAGGTTGGTCGAGCTGGTTCGTTAGATCGACAATCTGACGGCGGGATTGTGTGAGACTTGTTTCGCGTTCGCGCAATCGATCTTCAATGCTGTCCAGCGCGTGTTCCAGAGAAGCAATTGTTCCGGCAGGACTGTCGCTGACGTTCGCGCGGTAGCTGTGTTTGCCGTTGATCAGGATCGTTGCGCGTTCATCGAACTTCTCGATAGAGATTGGGAAACCGCCGATATTGCCGATTGGCTTTGTCGATTCGAATGGCTCCAGCGCTGCGGCGAGAAATATCAGGGCGCGACCTGCCTTGATACGATCTGTGAACGTCTCGTTCTTCACAGCCATCACGAAGTTGTCGCCGCGCGTGCTCGCCCGCGTGCGCAGGTCGTCTCGAATATTCGCGATTTCGCGTTCCAGCATCGCGGCATTGTCGTTAATTCGCCGAATCTGGTAGCGCATTTGATACAGGCTTTCCGCGTGTTGTTTCTTCAACCGCGTCAAGCGCATAACCTCGGCGTCAATCCTGGCCTTCTCGATCACAAGCGGATTGCCTGATGCGATCGCTTTCACCTCAGCGTAGGTCAGCGCTGTTGAATCGACATCCTCGGCGCGACGAACGGTGGCGTCACCCGTCATCACCTGGGCAATGAAACGGCATTTGGTTTCGAGCGTTTGCCACATGTAGGCGTCAAAACTGCCTTCGGTGACGTAGCGGAAAATCTTTACGTACTCGTTTTGGTTACCTTGCCGCAGGATTCGACCCTCTCGCTGCTCGATGTCCGCCGGTCGCCAGGGCGCGTCGAGATGATGCAGCGCGACGAGGCGCGTTTGGACATTCGTGCCTTCACCCATCTTCGCTGTGCTGCCGAGAAGAACACGGACTCTCCCCTCGCGCACTGATTTGAAGAGTATCGCTTTGGATGCATCGTCGGTGGCGTCCTGCGCGAACGCGATCTGATCCGCAGGGATACCGCGCGCGATGAGCTTTTCGCGCACGTCATTATAGACAGAGAACCAGTGACCCTTGGCCTGCGGAGTGGAAAGATCACAAAAGACAAGCTGCGCACCCTTCGTCGGCGCCGATTGCTCCCAGATGCCGTGAATCTTCTCGACAGCCTTGTTCGTCTTGGAATCTGGATTGTCGCGGACATGGGGAAGCACAAGCCGGAGATCGAGCGCCGCCTTGCGGCCTTCGGTCGTAATCTTGAGCATGTTGTCGTCACGAGGATCGACTTGACCGCTTTTGATTCTTTCGGTGCGCTTAACGAGTTGATCGACGAAGCGCTTCAGCTCGGGGCTGCACGGCGCGCTGATCGTTATTGCTCGGCCTTGCTCAAGCTTCGGCACAGGCAATTTGAGCATTTCGCCTGTTTGCACGTCAGCGACTTGGCGAAACTGTTGCATCAATTCGGGAACATTAACGAACCGCGCGAAACGGCTTTGCAACCGGTAGCCGCTTCCGTCGGGGCTTAGCTCCATCGAAGTCACAGTTTCACCGAATGTTCCTGCCCACGAATCGAAATGCTGGACCGAACTGCGCCGCAGCGTATTCATTTGCAGGTAACGCTGCATCGTGAACATCTCAGCCATCGTATTTGAAATCGGCGTGCCGGTGGCGAAGACGACACCGCCTCCTTTGTTTCGCGATTGGATATGCTGGACCTTGAGGAAGAGATCGAACGCGCGTTCAGAGGCGGTCTGCGGCAGACCTGCGACGCGCGTCATTTTGGTGACGTAAAACAGATTCTTGAATCGCTGCGCCTCGTCGATGAACAGGCGATCAATCCCAAGCTCTTCGAATGTGAGCGTGTTGTCTTTTTTCTCGGTGGCCGAGAGCGCTTCCAGCTTTGCGGTAAGTCGTTTCTTTACGCGCTCCAATTCTTTCACGAGTCGCGTGCCGCGATCAGCGCGCTCTTCCCGGATGGCGGTTTCGATTTCGTCGATTTGCGCGGCAATGAAGTTTCTGCGAGTGGCAAGCGACACTGGAATTTTCTCAAAGCTCGAATGTGTGACGATCACCGCGTCCCAATTGCCGGTAGCGATGCGGCTGAAGAGGCGTGCGCGTTTGCTCGCGTCGAAATCTTCTTTGCCTGCAACGAGAATGTTCGCGGTGGGATAGAGAGCGAGCAGTTCCGAAGAGAACTGCGCGAGCATGTGATTGGGCACGACGAACATCGGTTTCGTCGCCAGCCCGAGCCGCTTCAGCTCGATTCCGGCTGCGACCATCGTGTACGTCTTGCCCGCGCCAACGACGTGCGCGAGCAACGTGTTATCGCTCTGGACGATTCTCCAGACGGCATTCTTTTGATGCGCGTGCAACGTGATTTGCTGGCTGCTCGATGGCAGGGTCAGATGGCTGCCATTAAAAACACGCAAAATGTACGGAATTGAACTCGTCATTAACTCTCGGCAAAGCCGCTCCCGTCGTCCGTCGTCTTCCCAGATCCAGGTTTTGAAGCGGTCTTTGATCTTCTCCAATTTGTCGCGCGCAGCTTCGGTTTCTTGTGCGTTGATCACGAGCGAATCGGTCTTGCGATCGTGGTCATAAACAGTGGGCGTTTTGAGATTGAGCGCGTCCTGGATCAGCTCCAAGGCGGAGTATCGCATTGTTCCCCACTCGGTCGTGTTCGTGACGGTGCCGCGCGCGTCGAAGTCACCTCGCACGAACCAAGTTCCTAGCGTTGCCGCATGCAAGACAGTGATCCCTTCGTTGTCGAGCAGTGACTTCGCGAATTCCTGGACGTCGCCCGGCGGAATCCAAACCGCGCCAAGACGGGCGTCGATCTCGGAAGCAGTGAGATCTTCGGGCTGAACGGATTCCAGCGCTGTGAGGTTCTCGATGTAGCGTGGGTCTGCCAGAGCTGTCTCACGCGCTTTTGCAAGCTTCGTGCGAACGTCACCCGACAAGTATTGATCTTCAGTTTCCCACTGCTCGGTTTCGGGGTTGCGAAAGATGAGACCTTTCATCTCGGGCAGAAATTCGTCCGCCCGGCGACCGAGCAGCGTCTGCATGTAATCGAAATCGACGCGGCCCTTCTCATTGAGCGAAAATAAAAGCGCGTCGTGCGGCGACTGTGCCGCGTGCGGGCGCCGCGCTTTTTGAATGGTTCGCTCGTGAAAGATCGCGGTCTTCGTCGCGCGATTTGTGTCGGAATTGTAATCCTCCAGTGAGCAGAGAAGCGGCAGATCAGGGTCGCCACGAAACGCGCGGCGATTAACGTTTTGGTTAATCGGGCCGAAGCGCGCAACGAATGAGTCATAAGCAAAATTGAGTTGGCGCCTGGCATCGACGATTTCTTCGTCGCCCAAATCCGCCAATTGCGTGCGCAGAACTTCGCGCACAGCCGAGCGTACCTTTATCAGTCCGCGAATTCGGCGCGCCGTCTCATCCGGCAGATTCAGAACTGGCGTGAGCGTGGCGCCGGTGCGGATCACGATTGCGCCGTCGTGTAATGTGAAGGCGTTTTCCTTCACATCATCTGGCACGATGATCGGTTCAGCGGCGACTCGCGTCGCGAGGTTGGTTTCTACCGCGCGGTAGATTCCCTCCGGCAATTCAGCGATTGCATCGCGCAACGCGCTGGCGAGATCACGTCCATCAGGAACAAGCGCCGGCTCATTGCTGCGGTACATCGTGCCAGCGTTGGCCATGTGGCCGAGCATCATGTGCGGGTTGCTGACGAAGTATTCGTTGATGCGAAAGCTTGCGCCTTCGTGATTCACGTGGTCCGCCGAATCCTTCCAAGCAGGTCCGCTCGGCTTCTCTCCGTTTTGCAGCCTGCGGAGAAACACGATGTCGCTCGTCACCTCGGTATTGGCGTTTTGCTTGAACGCAGTATTCGGGAGCCGGATTGCGCCAAGGAAATCCACTTTGTCTCCGAGATGAGCGCGGAAATGCGAGTTCGTTTTGTCCAGCGTTCCCTTTGAAGTGACGAACACGATCAATCCGCCAGAGTGCACCTTCGTGATCGCTTTCGCGAAGAAATAATCGTGAATCAGAAAATTGTGATCATTGAACTCCGGATCATGCAACTTGTAGTCGCCGAACGGCACGTTTGAGACCGCAAGGTCGAACCAGTCATTCGGCAATGTTTCGGCTTCGAAGCCTTGCGTGCGGATGTCCGCGCCCGGATACAACTTGCGCGCGATGCTTGCGCTCACCGGATCAACCTCGACGCCAATCAAATGTGAACGCGCCTGCATTTCGGGAGGCATCAGCCCGAAGAAATGGCCGATGCCGGCAGCGGGTTCGAGCATGCGGCCATATTCAAATCCGACCCGTTGGACGGCATCGTATATCGTGGAGATAACGGTCGCCGAAGTGTAGTGCGCGTTAAGCGTGGAAGCGCGAGCGAATTTGTATTCCTCGGGCGTGAGTAGCTCTTTGAGGCGTGTGGCTTCTAGATTCCATTCGCTCGCTGCGGGATCAGCAAATACCTGAGGAATGCCGCCCCAGCCAACATATCTAACGAGGACGCGCTTTTCATCTTCGGTCGCTTCGCGGCGTTCCGCGTCGATCCTGTGCACAAGCTCGATGGCCGCGAAATTGTCTCGGCATTTTTGTTTCAGCGAACCTCGCCCGAGCGCATCCTCTGGACGGATGCGATAATTGTTCGCGTTTAGAGATTCTCTTCCGGCGTCAGGAGAATGTATTTCTGGCGAATCATCTCCCAGGCGCGATCGTGCGCCTGTTGGGGAGTCAGCTTCTGCGCCGTTTCCAATTGCCTCGTCAAAGCTTCCATTTCTCCGATTGTTCGCTCCTGCGCTTCGAACAACGCTTCCATCAGTTGACCCTTCGCCTCCAGTTCTCGAACCATCTTCGGCCGGAACTCCGCCAATGGCGTTCGGCCATTAGTCCGTATTGAGTCAGATAGATTTGTTTGCTCACGGGTTCGCGCGAAATCGAATAAGCTGAGTTGATCGTCGCGACTCGCGACTTGTCCGTTGCGCTTGAGCATACACGACGAGCGCCAAGTCTCGCCGCGAAAATGCAATCGCGTGCTCTTGGGTTGGAGCGTCCTTTACGGGCCGAAAGCTGGGTCTACTTCACGATGATCGTGCCTTTCATGATCGGGTGAAATGTACACGTATAGGGAAAATTTCCTGCCTCCGTGAAGGTATGTCGCCAGGCGGCATCAGAAGCGATTGACCCAGAATCGAACGTGGCCGACGTGGCCGTATGCGGCGTGATATCATCATTTTTCCATTCCAGGGTATCTCCTTTTTTAATTTCAATTGTCCCAGGAGAAAATTTCATGTTTTTCATGGCCACATGCGCGACCACCGGCGCGTTGGCGTCTGCGACCGTGCTCTGAACGGCGCTCGCAGGAGCAGTGCCCGTTTGAACAGCTTGCAGAGTCGACTGGGCTGACGGTGGGTTGCCCCGATTCACGTTCGTGGCGGTAAAGTCGGCGCCGTGGCGGGCCGAAAAAAATCCTGCAAAGAAGAAGACGAACCCGCAAATGACCAGAATCCAGAGCGAGAAGGGCTTGATCGTAACGCGTCCGTCACCTTTCTCACGCCGAACGGCGGCGTGCAGCTTTTGCACATTTTGCTCTTCTCCGTAATCGACCCCCTGGCGGTCCCGCTGCGAGGTGGGCTGGTTCATTCGGAGAAGCCCCGCAGGCCCGAAGTCCGATCTCAATGGAACGAACTCGGGATGCGGGGCAAGGCTCATGCTGCGGTCTCGCATTTATTTGTTCAGCGATTTCTGAAGGGTCTTCGCGTGCTCCAGATGAGATTCGAAGATCGGTTTGCCGCTTTCTAGGAGCGCCTTCAGTTCCGCGTTCTTGGCGTTTGGCAGCAGGACCGTGTTGAGAGCACCAATGACTGATGTGTGATAAGTGACTTCATTGTCGATGTAAGCCTTATCGAACTCAGCGCCGTGCATTCCCTTTAGCTTCGCCAGCATTTTGTCGCCATCCGATTTCAGGCTCTTGCTGGTGTCGCTCGCTTCCGGCGTCAGGTTGAGTTTTTTGGCGAGCGCAGCCGCCTTGTCGTTCACCGCAGTGTGATCGCGAATCATGGTCTCAGCGAAAGCTTTCACTTCCGCGTTCTTTGTCTTTTTCACGGCCAATTTGCCGTAATCCACGTCAACCGTGTCGGCCGTGAGCACGATCTGGGCGATCTGGGCATCATTAGGCGGGGCGGCTGCGGGCGCGGTCTGGGCGTGAACAGTTGTGAACGCCGCTAGAGCGGCGGTGGTAATCGTAAGTGCAATGAGCTTAAGCATGGGAAGGTTCTCGTGTTTTTGTTTTTGGTTTGTTTTTGGTTTGGTCATGGCACTAGTTTATTGTCCGGCCGATGTTGTGACTAAGACTCAGATTAGATCGTTTCGATATACTACGCTATGTAAGCGAATCGTGACGCGGAGCGAACTCCGCGACTTGAAACGACGTGGATCACCTGGCTCCGAAAAACGACGAGTTCGCCGTTCGACATCGTTTAAGCCGACGACGAAAGTGAACCATGGAATGACTCTTGCCGGATTCTATGGATGCGTAGCGCCGATTGCTTTCACAATCGCGAATCCCTTGCGCATTACTCTCCACCCGCGGAACGCTGGCGCGATAGCCCGGCTGAATCCTTTGACTTAAACTGTGATAAGATCATTCCCACAGTATTATCCTATTTCACCCAACTCCTTGCTGGAGAACGAGAGGGGCAGCATGGAAGCGGCTACGGTCGCCGGATGATCCGCATTCGAAAGGAAAGGCTCGAAATTGCGAAGTCTGGACGCGTTTATGTGTTAGAAATTTGCGAGAACGACCGCGACTGGAAACAACAAGATTGATACAATCGTGGGCTCAAGCTGCTTTTTTAAGACTCGCCTCAGGCTGGAAATGCAGGTTGATGACCTTCAAGCGGCGCAAACCGTGCGGAACATGCCACACGAACTCATCGCCAACGCGGTAGCCAAGCATTGCAGTCCCTAGAGGCGCGAGGACAGAAATCTTTCCGTCGTTGATGTTCGCGTCAGTCGGCAACACGACCGTGAATTCCATGCGTTCACCGGTTTCAAGATCAAGGAATTCGGCGCGAGTATTGATTGTGATGACATCGGGTGGGACCTCTTCGGGAGCCACGATTCGCGCGCGCTTAAGTTCGTTCTCCAGCAGCCTCAGCTCCCATTTTACTCGCTGTGACACCTTGCCAGTCAAGGTGATCACTGAACTAAGTTCAGCATAGTCCGAAGCGGTGACGATGATGTCGTTTTCGTTGTTCATTTTTGTTTTGTTACCTTTGTTGGAACTCTCATCTGCCGTTGAACCGGCTCTGCTGGCGCAAGATGTGCCAAAGATGGATCCCGCAGCGTGCCGATGTTGGATAATGGCGGCTGGTATCACCTTGGAGCCACCCCGCGCAGACTTGGCGGTGAATCTGAGAGTACAAGCCAATCGGAAGGGCGAATTTTGACTCCCTCATCGGATCGAAAGATTCGTGTCCGAGCGACCGCTGCCAGCACAGCAAGAGTGAGCACGCCGGCCACAATTAGAAAATCAAAAATATCGTTTATCGGTATCATGCGCGGCGCGAAGCGGATGTTGATGCGACGGTTCTCGATTGCTCATTCGAGTGGCCCGTAAAAGCCGGAACAGCGTTCTGATTGGCTTCGTCAGCCTCGCCATGATCGTTGCCAAGATCAGAGGAAATAACGACAGAGCGTGACGCTAAACCGCCCGCGATCAGCGCAACGGGGACCAAAAGCAGCATAAGGATGCCGATAGCGTAAAGAATAAACTCAATGATTGCGTTCATTTGAATTCTTAGTGGTTGTTTTGTGTTAACACTTTCGGCGGGAATCTAGGCTTGGCTAAGACTTAGAATAGAACGAACCGATAGGATTTAACTATGTACCGATTAGACTAGAAAAGCAGCGCAGCGGATTAAGTCCTTGTCCGAGTCAAGCGCCCGACCGGCTATCTGAAACCAACGAGTGACAACAAGAGAAAGCCGTCCCATCGCGCGAGTAGCCGGGCATAACCAGCAGAACTGATGTTTTCATAGCCGAATCCCTCGACCGATGGATATAGGCGAAGCTGCAAAGGCGCCTTTGCGTCGAAAGGGGAATACTCGCATTTCCTGACCACCTTCGTGAGTGCGAGATCGTCCCCGAGTATCTGATGGCTCAGGCAACACGTTTTGCGGATGCGGCGGTACGGTCCGTTCGGCGGAAGTCTCGCTCCGTCCCGGATGCTCGAATGTTTTTGCAAGCCGCGTCTTTCGTTTACGGGAGAGACGCGCCAGTTTGCCTACGAGTTTTCCGATTGCCACATATAGGTTGCTGGCAACGGCACGGCCATGAATGTCGCGTCCTGGCAGTGCGAGGCGCGCACTTGCTGAAAAGCGCTCTCTTACGCCCGCATGCCGACGCAACACAACATCGGCTGCGAGCGCATCGTTCGCGAACCGAGACACTGAGCTAATCTTTTCTCGCGCAAATCGCCGCAGTGCATTGCTCATGCTGAGGTGATGAGTCGTGATATGAATGGGCAAGTTAGTCATGGGCGCGTTAGTGAGTGGTTGCTCGTCAATCGTGACGATGTTGGGCAGAGGAAAACATTTCGGTTTTCTCTTCTTTGTGGCGGCGGGGCGCGTTTATTCCGCGGCGACCCGTGACGAGTTTGCCGCGTGACGTCCACGAACCATTCGTTCGATCTTTGCGAGGCGAAGCTCCAGCGAGAACTCTCGTGAACGCTTCCAGAAAAAATTGTACTGTGTAGTGATGGAATATGGCGTCTCTTTTAGAAAACCAGCGACCGGTGGAGCGATCGTCACAAAGCCAATTTGCGTTTCAACGTGCCGGCCGTGTGCCGCTTCATACAGAGAACGTAGGGCTTTTTTAACTTCAGCGTCGCACTTGGCGCTTTTGCGCAATTCTGAATCGGCGGCGCCTGCAAGCCGGACTTCGTCAATTTCTGCGAGCGTGCATCTCGGGAGCCTGAGCACACTTGCCAGAACCTCTTCGAACGGCTCTGAAAGATGAATTTCAGTTCGTCTCATATTGCCTCCTCAAGGTTCGATGATGCGCTCGTCGCGAGGGACCTTGATCGCGCCACGTTGCTTTCCTTTTCGATGTTCCGTTGAAACGGCCGAGGTATTGCTCGTTCGAAGACTCTCGGTTTCCTGAGTATGCGCAGCAGAGATAGCTTCGCGTTTTTCACATCGCCAGCCTCAGAAGCTGGATCTGCGATGACGCCATGTAGTACCCAAACCCGATGAGAGAACGAATCGTTTTCCGTTCGTTTCTGAAAACCTGCGGCCTCGATGCGTGTCGGGTATGTGAGCAGTGCAATCATGGGTTGATTTAGGTCGAGGCCAACAATCTATTGCTCGCGCCGTAAACGACGAAGATTCATATTCGATTAGACCGTTAGGTTTTAATTATATATTGTTGGTGGCGTGGAATGGTTGAATTTTCATCATCTGCGCTACTTCTGGACCGTCGCCAGAAAAGGAGGCGTACGAAAAGCGGCCGACGAACTTCACGTGTCGCAGCCGTCGATCAGCGCTCAACTCGGGCTCTTGGAAGACTCGCTCGGCGAAAAGCTTTTTAAGCGGAGCGGCCGCAATCTCGGTACTTACTGAAATGGGTCACTTGGTGCTCACGTACGCAGACGAAATCTTTTCCGCTGGGCGTGAGTTGATGAGCGCCGTGAAACAGCGGCCCGGCGGCCGCGCTCTGCGATTAAATGTTGGAATGACCGACGCGCTTTCAAAGTTTATCGGATTTCAAATTCTGGAGCCTGCGTTTTATTTTTCCCAACCCGTCCATGTTGTGTGTCGTCAGGCGGAGCTTGGACCGCTGGTCAATCAATTGCAGGCGCACCGGCTCGACCTCGTGCTGGCTGACGAGCCAGCATCAAGCAGCCTGAAGGCGAAGACATTCAATCACCGACTCGGCCGCTCCGGCATTACCTTTTGTGCCGTATCACAAATTGCGAAAAAACTCCGGCGCAATTTTCCCAAGTCTCTGCATCAGGCCCCGGCATTGTTACCGAGTGAGAATATGGGAATGCGCGAGCCGCTCGAGAAATGGTTTTACGCGAAGGGTATCCGGCCGGATAGTTGCCGAATTCGAGGATGCTGGGCTCATGAAAGTGGCGGCATCACACGGGCTCGGTTTTACCATGGTGCACTCCGTAGTCGACAAGGTCGCGTTGGAGCACTTCAGGCTTAGAGCCATCGCCAAGGTGAAAGAGTGTGCGAGCGACTTCTACGCAATCACCATTGAGCGGCGCCTGAAGAATCCGGTGGTCGCGGCTATCACTGAGCACGCTATCGGAGTTATTTGCCTGATTGCCAACCCAGTCACAGTCGCGCGACATGAGAACTGCGAAATCCGTCATCGAGCGACAGACTTCACTGATCACATCCATAAGGCGAGTAACGCAAAGACTCCAGATTTCGAGATAGTTGATTAGCAGCGCCGATCCCGTCAAAATCGAGCCCCCGTTGAGCGCCATGCACTCTCTTTCACCCGGTAACACGTCGCTCGAGCAAAAGCATTCACGGATCATCGAGCTTGAGCTGCGCGATATGAGCCAGCTTTTCAACTCGATGGATCCATCCCCGCTTGAGAACAAAGATCTTAATGATGATGTCGAAGAATTTATCGTCTTCTCGTCGGAAAGGAGGACCGCCGGACCAAGCGTTAACGCTGCGGATTTATCTGCAAGAATGGCCTGCAGAAGATCCCACAGATCTGGTGCGAAACATATCCACAACTACTTTGCCTACCGAGCTAATCTTAATCATCTCGCCTTTCGGTGTCTGATGAGACGAGCCGAACCAGCCTGCTTATAGGATTGTTGTTCCTCGCCGCTTGTCTGGTTACAACCAAGCTCTTGCTCGGCGATCTCGCAGGGACCTGGGCCCGTATTGTGCGCGAGAGTCTGACGATCGCTGGGTGGGTCGCGATGTGGCGGCCGATGGAAATATATCTTTATGATTGGTGGCCTTTGCGCCGCAAGCTGGCTTTATCAGAAACTCAGTCAGATACCCGTGGAAATGATTGCAAAAGCAAAAAAGTGACGCGCGAATGATCCATATTCTTTCAAGAAAGAAGATCATCCAGGTTGAGTGGCTCGGTTACCATCGCGAGATCGCCGGTTGGGTGTGCGTGGCCAGGCTGATCACGCGGCCGATCCCAGGAAAGCTCTGCTGCCACGCCGTTGCCGTCCGGGTCGCGAAGATAAATCGCTTCGCTCACACCATGGTTGGAAGCACCTTCGAGCGGAATGCCGGCGCGAAGAACTCGTCGCAACGCATCCGTGAGTTCGGCGCGCGTCGGATACGCGATCGCAAGATGATATAGTCCGGTCGAGCCAGAAGGCGGCGGTTTGCCGCCGGCACTCTCCCAAGTATTCAAGCCGATGTGATGATGGTAACCGCCCGCGGATAAGAATGCCGCTTCGTCGCCATAACGCTGCGTTAGTTCGAATCCGAGGACATCGCGATAAAAGACAAGCGCGCGCTCGAGATTAGCGACCTTTAAGTGAACATGACCTATTCGAACGTCAGGATGAATCGCCCTGGCCATCGTGCGTAACTTAGATTACCAGAATTTGAATTATGCGCCTCATGCATTGAGAAGAATGGTTACATCGTCGCTTCGTCGAAGCCTAACGCCACCGCCTTCATTTTCCCAGCGAGCGATCCAGCGATTGATTTCAGGGTGGCAAGGCGCGGCAGGCTCGGGTCTATTCCCCTCCGGGAAAGAGACTTTCTCGACGGCCGGATCGATAAACTCCACCCGCGCGAACAGGCGGGGTGGAGCATCAATCGGCAGCGACCGTTCCTTCGCCGCCGACCGCGGCACCAGTTTCGGCGCCTTTTTCCAAGATAGCCTTCTCCATCGGATGGATGAGAGCAGGCACCGCGGCTGCGACCGACGGCTTTCCTGCTGCGTCTCAACCCACACGACAGGGCCGACGTGCAACACCACGGCAAGAATAAATGCTGCGACGACAGTCCATTTGCTCGCGGGTCTGAGCCTCGCTGCAGACCGCACAACGCGTGGCCGCGCCAGCCGGTTCTCTGTCGGATGCCGCCATATGCGAACCACTTGAGCGTTCCGCGCTACGTCCGAACTTTTCAATGTTGCAGTTTGCATGTTGTTTTTAGACGAGAGGGTTATACGTCCCGCCGATGCAACTCTATGCAGTAGCCGTGATTCGAATAACACTTGATTCGATCAAACGCATAGCTTATTATTATGTTTCACGAAGCGGTCGCGGCGGCGCAATTCAGCTCGTGCGCGCTGCGTTGCGGTCAATCTTCCAGTTGAGCGTGCGCAAGCGCAACGCGTTGCCAATCACGCTAACAGATGAGAGGGACATCGCCGCGCCGGCGATCATTGGGCTGAGTAGGATGCCGAAGAACGGATAGAGGAGCCCGGCAGCAATCGGAATTCCTGCAGCGTTGTAGATAAAGGCGAAGAAGAGATTCTGACGGATGTTGCCCATCATCGCGCGGCTGAGCCGGATGGTTTTCTCGATGCCGCGCAGGTCGCCTTTGAGCAACGTGATGCCGGCGCTTTCCATCGCTACGTCCGTGCCGGTGCCCATGGCAATACCGACATCGGCGCGGCCAGCGCAGGCGCGTCATTAATGCCGTCGCCCGCCATCGCGACGACGTGCCCTCGCTCCCGCAATTTGCGGACGCGCTCGTTTTTGTGCTGCGGCTCGACACCAGCTTCGACTTCGATCGATGCCGAGGTTCTGCGCGACGGCGCGTGCGGTGCGCTCGTTGTCGCCAGTAAGCATGATCACTTTGATCCCGAGCTGATGCAGATGGTCGATCGCTCCGGCGGTCGATCCTTTGATCGGATCGGAGACGGCGACAACACCAACGGTTTGGCCGTCGATGGCCACGAACATGGCGCCGTGGCCTTGTTGTTGAAGCTCCGCTGCTTTTGATTCGAGCTGTTCGAGACCGCTCACGCCGCGCGTCTTAAGAAAGCGGACTTGCCAATCAGAACATGGCGACCGTCAACTTCGCCACTGACACCGCCTCCAGTAGTCGATTCGAAATTCTCAACGCTCACCGGGTCAATGCCGCGCTCAGTGGCACCAGATACAATCGCGGCCGCGAGCGGGTGTTCGCTGTGCGCTTCGACGGCAGCAGCCGCCGTCAGCAGCTCCTGCTCGGAAAAGGGTGCTGCTGGAATGATGTTCGTTAGGCGCGGTTTGCCTTCGGTCAGCGTG
>CAWDSF010000003.1:0-99517 GCA_963804885.1 uncultured beta proteobacterium | reverse complement strand
CCACTCGGATTGGCGCATTTTGCGGGCACCAGCAGGTGTGCGGGCAGCAGAGCGGCCTGAAGGGATATGGGTGCAACGAACTTTGACTGGCGGAGAGAGAGGGATTCGAACCCTCGATAGGATTTTGTCCTATACGCCCTTAGCAGGGGCGCGCCTTCGACCGCTCGGCCATCTCTCCGGTTTGATGCTCATTACTTAATAATTGCGACTGCGTTCTTGAAATCACCTTACCGAGCGGTCGAAGGCGCGGGCGCCGGATTTAACGACGGCTGGCGCCGTGACCACTCTACTGTATCGCCGTTGCAACCTGCGTCGACCTTGCAAGGTGCTTTCGTGATTCGCCAACTGGCTGAAATACACCACCACGAAACCGCACCAAGGATATCACACGCCCGACTACGGCTGCTGGTCCAAACCGAACGCTTTGTGCAGCACGCGCACGGCGAGCTCCATGTATTTCTCGTCGATCACGACGCTGACCTTGATCTCCGACGTGGAGATCATCTGGATGTTGATGCCTTCCTCGGCGAGGGTACGGAAGGCGGTGCTGGCAATGCCCGCGTGCGAGCGCATGCCGACGCCGACGATGGATACTTTGGCGATCTTGTCGCCGCCCTGCACTTCGCGCGCCTTGATGTGCGCGGCCACCGGCTTCAGGATGTCGAGCACTCTTTTGTAGTCGTTGCGGTGCACGGTGAACGAGAAGTCCGTGAGCCCGTCGTGACCGACGTTCTGCACGATCATGTCGACGTCGATGTTGGCGTCGCCGACGGGACCGAGAATCTGGTACGCGATGCCGGGGCGGTCCGGCACGCCGAGGATCGTTATTTTGGCTTCGTCGCGGTTGAACGCGATACCCGAGATAGTGGCCTGTTCCATCTTGTCGTCTTCCTCAAACGTAATCAATGTCCCCTCGCCCGTTTCTTCGAACGAGGACAGCACGCGCAACTTGACCCGATACTTGCCCGCGAATTCGACCGAGCGGATTTGCAGCACTTTCGAGCCCAGGCTCGCCATCTCGAGCATTTCCTCGAACGTAACGGTATTGAGCCGGCGCGCTTCGGGCACGATGCGCGGGTCGGTCGTGTAGACGCCGTCGACATCGGTGTAAATCTGGCATTCTTCGGCCTTGAGCGCCGCCGCCAGCGCCACCCCGGTCGTATCGGAACCGCCGCGGCCCAGGGTCGTGATGTTGCCGCCCTCGTCTTCGCCCTGGAAACCGGCCACCACGATGACATAACCATCGCTCAAATCCGCTCGTATGCGCTCCTCATCGATCTTGACGATGCGCGCCTTGGTGTAAGCGCTGTCGGTCAGTATCCGCACCTGCCTGCCCGTATAGCTGCGCGCCTTCAACCCCAGGTCGAGCAGCGCCATCGACAGCAAGGCAATCGTGACCTGCTCGCCCGTCGATACCATCACATCGAGCTCGCGCGGGTCGGGATGCGCCTGGATTTCTTTGGCGAGCGCGATCAGCCGGTTGGTTTCGCCGCTCATCGCGGAAACCACCACGACGACCTGATGTCCATCGCGGTGCCACCGCGCGACGCGGCGGGCGACATTTTTTATGCGCTCCGGACTGCCGACCGAAGTGCCGCCGTATTTTTGGACGATTAATCCCATGGACGCGCTTGCAGGCTTAAAAAGCCTTGAATTTTATCGTATTTCCTCATAAAAAACGAGCCGGTACAGCGTCGTTGCGGGATTGGCACGATACGCGTCCGCGCATGCAACCTTTTCATATTTCATATGTCAACTGAATAATCCGCATTTACACAAGGAACTGCAATGGCACGATCATCCAAAACCACAAAACCCCGCCATCTGCGCCAGCGCCTCGGGCTCAATCAGCAGCAATTCTGGTCGGCAGTCGGTGTAACGCAAAGCGGCGGCTCCCGCTATGAGAGCGGCCGCAACATGCCCCGCCCGGTCGTCGAGCTCGTGCGCCTCGTGCACATTGAAGGTATCGACCTGTCGCGCGCGCGCGGCGAGCATTTTGCTATCGCCAGCCATTTGCGCAACACCAATCCGCAGCTTTACACCCGCCTGAAGAGCCAAATCCGCGGCGGCGGCAAGGACAAGGGCGGCGGCGGCCGCGCATCGCGCTGACCCCGGGGTGACCGGCCGGTGCGGCCGACGCGCGATGCTATAATCGCGCGCTTCTCCGCCCGCGTCCGCTCCCCATGCGCATCACCCGCAGGCTCGAATTCGACGCCGGTCACCGCATTCCCCATCACGAGAGTCAGTGCCGCCATCTGCACGGGCATCGCTATGCCATTGAGGTAACCGTCAGTGGCGATGTAATCGTCGACGACCGCGACCCTGAACAGGGCATGGTCGCCGATTTCGGCGGGATCAAAGCGCTGGTTCAGCACCATATCGTGGCGCCTTGGGACCACGCTTTTCTCGCTTACGCCAGGGACCGGGTAGTGCTCGATTTTCTCGCCACCCTGCCCGGCCATCGCACCGTGACTTTCGAAGCGCCGCCGACGGCCGAACATCTCGCGGCTACGGCCTTGCGCATTCTGGCGCCGGCGTTCGCTGCTGCGTATGGCGAGCGCCTGCACGTCGAGCAAGTCCGGATTTACGAAACCCCCAACTGCTGGGCCGACGCCTTGCGCGCGGAGCGGTAAAACCTTGATTTTTCAGCCCTCGCGTTGCTGCCTGTGCGGTTGTCCTACACGTGCAAACCCGTACGCGTGGCTACGATTCCCGCTGAACCCGGCTTAAGCTACGCTCGGGTTGCAGTTTTCCTGTTCAGTAACAGTAAGACCCGCGTTGGAGTCCGAGACCTCCCTTATCGGGCCTCAACTTTTTGAAAACCGCGACTTCGGTCGCGGTTTTTTTTGGCGCCGCCGTCAACGGACTACCAGCACGGGGATGTTGGAGTGCGTGAGCACTTTTGATGTCTCGCTGCCCAGCAACAGGCTCGACAGGCCGCGGCGGCCGTGCGACGCCATCATGATCAGGTCGCACTTCCGTTTGTGCGCCTGCTTGATGATCGCGTCGTAAGGCAAATCGTTTACCACTGCAACGCAATCGCACTGCACGCCGGCCTTGTCGGCGCTGGTCTTCACGCCGTCGAGCAAAGCGTTGGAGCGTTTAGCGTTCTGTTCGTCGAAACGCTTCTTGAAGGTATTGAACGCAGGTAGCGCAAAGCCCTCGTCCATTAGCGCGCGATATTCCTGCGACACATGCAGGGCCGTCATTTTCGCGCCGACGGACTTCGCGAATTGCTCGGCTTGCTTCACCGCCTTGGCGGACAGCTTCGAACCATCGGTGGGCACTAAGATGTGTTTATACATTGCTGACTCCCGGGCAAGTAATGAAAAAAGATTTCATGGCCAGAGTAGCACCGCGCGCGGACGCGTTCTTGACCTGGGTCAACTATCAGCGAGGTGACGCCGGATGCGGGTTTTCAGCGCAGCCAGCCGTCGAGCCCCGGCAGCACGTGACACAGCAAACCATCGCCCGCCAGCGCGGCCGGATGAAAGACGCCGGTCAGGCTGTAGATACCGAACATCGTCACCGCGCCGCCGGCGCACGCGCGCGCAATTCCGGCACCGCGCAGTCGCGCCACCTGCTTCGACAACAAGCCGATGCCAAGCAGATTCGGCAGCGTGCCTGCGCCGAACGCCAGCATCACTGCCGCGCCCTGCCACCAGTTGCCCAGCGCAAGCGCAGTCAGCAGCACCGCATACACCATGCCGCACGGCAGCCAGCCCCACAACGCGCCCAGCCCGAACGCGCGGGGCAGCGAGTTGACCGGCAGCAGCGCGCGCGTCCACGGCTGTACCGCCCGCCACAATCGCGTGCCCACCGCCTCGATTCGCGTCATCAGCGGCAGGACGCCGGCAAGATATAAGCCCAGCGCCACGAGCATCAGGCTCGCCAGCGCAAACAATACCGGCTGCAATATGGGCGCCGCCCGCGTGAGCAGACCTGCCTGCCCCAGCGCACCGGCGAGCGCGCCGGCGCACGCATAACTTGCAATGCGCGCCGCGTTATAAGCGAGCAGATAGTGAAGACGCCGCGCGCCGGTGCCCGGCGCGCAACAAAGGGCATGCACGATGCCGCCGCACATGCCCGCGCAATGCACGCCGCCGGCAAGTCCGCCGATGAAAGCCGCGGCCAGCGCAAGCTCCAGCAGCGCGCTCATATCACGCGGGAATAACGCCGGCGCTCGCGGTCCTGACGGTAATAACGGTCGAATACCATGGCCACGTTGCGCACCAGCAGGCGGCCGCGCGGGGTGACGGTGATGAATCCGTTTTCGAATTCGACCAGCCCGAGTTTCGCGAACTCGCCCAGCTCCGCGAGCTCGGTCGCAAAATACCGGTCGAAATCGATCAGGTACGACGTCGCGAACGATTCCTTGGCCAGCCTGAAATGGCACATCAGCGCGCCGATCACCGCGCGCCGCAGCAGATCGTCAGCCGACAGCTCGATGCCGCGCATGATCGGCAGCGTATTGCGCTCGAGGCTGCTGTAATACTCGGCGAGCGTGCGGAAATTCTGGCTGTACGTCGGCCCGACGTTGCCGATCGAGCTGACGCCCAGGCCGATCAAATCGCAGTCGGCGTGGGTCGAGTAGCCCTGGAAATTCCGGTGCAGCAAGCCGTTGCGCTGGGCCACCGCGAGGGAATCCCCCTGCTTTGCAAAGTGATCCATGCCGATGTACTGATAACCCGCGGCGCTCAACCGGCGGATCGCGAGCGCGAGCAGTTTCAGGCGGGTTTCGGGCGCGGGCAGATCCGCTTCCTGGATGCGGCGTTGCGGCGTGAAGAGTGCGGGCAGATGCGCGTAGTTGTAGACGGCAATCCGGTCGGGCTCCGCGGCGATGACGCGCTCCAGCGTGCGTTCGAAACTGACGAGCGACTGTTTGGGCAGGCCGTAGATCAAATCGATGTTGATCGAATGAAAACCGGTAGTGCGCGCCGCCCCGATTATTTCCAGCGTCTGCGCCTCGCTCTGGATGCGATGCACCGCGCGCTGCACATCCGGGTCGAAGTCCTGCACGCCGATGCTCAGGCGATTGAAGCCGGCCTCGCGCAGGCCGGCGATATACGCGCCGTCCACCGCGCGCGGGTCGATCTCGATCGAATACTCGCCCTGCGCGGCGAAGTCGAAATGGCCGCGCAGCTGCTGCATGAGCTGGCCGACCTGTTCGAGGCTGAAAAAATTCGGCGTGCCGCCGCCCCAGTGCATGTGCGCGACCCGCGTGTCTTCGCCGAGTCCGTTGACCTGCAGCGCGATCTCTTCATTCAGATATTTGAGATACTCGACGCCCTTCGACTTGTCGCGCGTGATAATCTTGTTGCAGCCGCAATAAAAGCACAGCGTGCTGCAGAATGGCATGTGAATGTACAGTTCGAGCGGACGCCGGACCAGGCCGACGTTGCGGCGGGCGAGCCACGACTCGTACGCAGCTGCATCGAACGATTCGACAAAGCGGTCGGCGGTCGGATACGACGTGTAGCGCGGGCCATGCTGGTCGAAGCGCCTGATCAGGTCGAGATCGATTTCGACGGCGGGCGCGAGCGGCGCAGTGCAATGCACGGTATCCAAAAGGGTTGCACTCATGTGAGGCGCGATTACCAGTAACTGTTCGCGCCAGTATCGGAGAGTTTGCTCCGGCTGGTTTGATGTAGATCAAAAGCCGTATAGAATCAATGCAATCCAAAACGTGCCGCCGCAGAGCGGCTCTGACCTCATGCCCATGCTCAGCCTGCCCCGCCGCGCCAGCGGTCGTACGCTGATCGTTTTCGGACCGCTGCTCGCCGTCGGCGCCCTGGGCGCGATGCTTGCCATGGTCGCCGCGCACGCGGGCTGGCATGCCGAATCGATGCGCCTTGTCGCCACCGCGCTGGGCACCGCGGTAATGGTGCTCGCCCTCGTCCTCTTTTATCTGCAAACCATGCAGCGCCGCGCGGCCGACCTCGCGCTGCAAAACGTCGTCGCCAAAGTCGACAGCGTCGTCGATTCGGCAATGGATGCAATCGTCACGGTCGATGAGCAACAACGCATCGTGCTGTTCAATGCCGCGGCCGAAAAGGTTTTCGGGTGGCCGCGCGATGCGATGCTCGGACAACCGCTCGAGAGACTGATTCCCGCGCGTCTGCGGCCAGCCCATGTGGGCCACATTGCGCGCTTCGCCGCGACGGGCGTTACCTCGCGACGCATGGGCGACAAGACGGTGCTACTGGGCTTGCGCGCCAACGAGCAGGAATTTCCGCTCGAGGCTTCAATCTCGCAGCATGCCGAGAACGGGCGCAAATTCTTTACCGTAATCCTGCGCGACGTCACCGAAAGCTCGCGCGTGGAAGAGCTTTTGGCCCGCAACGAGTCGCGCCTGCGCGGTATTCTCGATTCGGCGATGGACGCGATTATTACCGTCGACGACAGCGAACATATCGTGCTGTTCAATGCCGCGGCCGAAGCGGTATTCGGCTGCCCGCGCAGCGAGGCGCTCGGCGCGCCGCTCGCCTGGTTCATACCGGAGCGTTTCCGCGCGACCCATTCGGCGCATATCAGGCGGTTCGGCGAGGCTGGCGTTGAATCGCGCCGCATGAGTGCCCAGCGCGTTGTCGCCGGGCTGCGCCGCAACGGCGAAGAATTCCCGATCGAGGCTTCGATTTCCAGGCACAGCGAGCACGGCAGCGCCTACTTCACCGTTATCCTGCGCGATATCACGGACCGCGTGCTCGCGGATTCGGCATTGCGCCGCTCGAAAGAAGAATTGCGCGAGCTCGCGGCGGCCGCGAGCTCGGTGCGCGAACAGGAAAAAAGCCGGGTCGCACGGGAATTGCACGACGAGCTCGCGCAATCGCTGACGGCGCTCAAGATGGATGTAACGTGGCTCAAGGAGCGTGTTCCCGCGGAACAGCAACCGCTCGTTGCCAAGCTCGAATCGATGCAGGAAATGCTGGACGGAACGGTCAAGGCCACGCGCCGCATCTCATCCGACTTGCGGCCGCTGATGCTCGACGATCTCGGCCTCTTGCCCGCCGCGGAATGGCTGGTGAACAACTTCATTCAACGCCATGGCATCCATTGCCGCTTTACCGCAGATCCGCCTGACCTCGACCTGCAGGATCCGCATGCGACGGCGATCTTCCGCATCATGCAGGAGTCGCTCACCAACGTCGCGCGTCACGCACACGCATCGAACGTCGATATAACGCTCGACGGCTCCGCCGGCGAAATTACCCTGCGCGTGCGCGACAACGGTTGCGGCTTTGCGCCCGCCGACCCGCGCAAGCCTAACTCGTTCGGCCTGGTCGGAATGCGCGAACGCGTCTACCTGCTCGACGGCGAAATCGCAGTGGACACCGCGCCCGGCAAAGGCGCTACCATCGAGGTGCGAATTCCTTTGCCGCAAGGGGCCCCGACCGCATGACCCGCATTGTTATTGCCGATGATCACACGATCGTCCGCGAAGGCTTGAAACAGGTGCTGGCCGCGGCGGGCGATCTCACGGTGATCGCCGAAGCGAAGAACGGCGGCGAAGTCATGCAGCGCGTGCGCGAATTCGACTTCGACGTGCTGCTGCTCGACATGTCGATGCCGGGCAAGAGCGGCATCGAACTGATCAAGCAGGTGCACGGCGAAAAGCCGAAGCTGCGCATACTCATCCTCAGCATGCACGAGGAGGAGCAATACGCGGTGCGCGCCCTTAAGGCGGGTGCCGCCGGCTACCTGACGAAGGAAAGCGCATCCGATCTGCTGGTCGCGGCAATCCGCAAGGTCGCGGCGGGCGGGGCCTATATCACCCCGGAGGTGGCCGAACAGTTCGCATTGGGCGCGATGGCCGACACGAGCGGCCCGCGCCACGCGGCGCTTTCGGATCGCGAATACCAGGTGTTCGAGCTGCTGGTCGGCGGCAAAAGCATCACCGACATCGCCGACCGCCTGAACCTGTCGGTCAAAACGGTCAGCACCCACAAGACGCACATCATGCAAAAAATGAACATGGCCAACCATTCCGAACTGATCCGCTACGCGATCAACAACCGTCTCGTCGACGATCCCGACCAGTCCTGCTGAGACGCCACTAGGAATATTCCTACCCCGCCGCTAAGACTCTCCTGATGCCTTAAATCATCCGTCGCCGATATTCGCGACGGAGCGGTTCGCGGATACTGCGAGCCATGGATAACGCATCAGCCGCCCGCACCAACGTATTTCTCGTCGAAGATTCGGCGCCGATACGCGCACGCCTGTCCGAGATGCTGGGCGGTCTGACGGGCGTCACCGTCGTCGGTGAAGCCGGTTCGCCCGCGTCGGCGATCGACGGCATTCTGCGCACACAGCCGGACTCGGTGGTGCTGGACTTGCACCTCGATGGCGGCACCGGCATCGAAGTGCTGCGCCGGATCTGCCCGGTCGCGCCGCAGATCGTCTTCATCATGCTGACCAATCACTCGGATCCGCAATACCGCAAGATCTGCCTGCAAAACGGCGCGGCGCATTTCCTCGATAAATCGACCGAGTTCGACAAGGTCAAGGAAATCATTGCCGGATTGGGCGCACTGCACTGAAGGTGAACGGAATTTCTATGAAGATCAAAAAGGGAGATGACATGCAAACTACTGCGGTCTTACGCGCTTTTCCGGGACGCCCGAACTTGAATAATGTCCCGCATTCCATCGATGGCTGCGCGCATCGCGGCCAGGCTTCCGCCACGTGCCAGACCTGCGGGTTGCGCGAGCTGTGCATCCCGGCCGGGCTGGCGCTGCGCGAAATCGACCAGTTAAACTCCATCATCAACCGCAAGCGCCCGTTGAAGCGCGGCGATTACTTATACCGCACGGGCAGCGCTTTGCAGTCGATCTACGCGGTGCGCACCGGCTTTCTCAAAAGCTGCGTGCTGCACGACGACGGCCGCGAGCAGGTAGCGGGCTTCCATATGATGGGCGAGTTGCTGGGTATGGATGCGATCGGCTCCGGCAACCACATGTGCGATGCGATCGCGCTCGAAGACAGCGAAGTCTGCGAAATCCCGTTCGGCGAGCTCGAGCGCCTCGGCCGCGACATCCCGGCGCTGCAGCAGCATTTTCATCGCATCATGAGCCGCGAAATCACGCGCGACTACGGCGTGATGCTGCTGCTCGGGAGCATGCGCGCGGAAGAGCGCCTGGCGGCGTTCCTGCTGAACCTGTCGCAACGCTTCGTCGCGCGGGGATACTCCTCGACCCAGTTCATCCTGCGCATGACGCGCGAGGAAATCGGCAGCTACCTGGGACTCAAGCTCGAAACCGTCAGCCGCGCGTTCTCGCACTTCCAGAACGAAGGCATGATCTCGGTCCACGGCAAGGACATCGAAATCAAGGCTATCGAGCGCATCCGCGCGATGCTGGGCCAAGCCGCCTGAACCCGGCGCATCCCGCAAACGGAAACCAGCGCCCCGCGAACCTGCCGACGCCGGGACCGTCAACTTCGCGAAGAAATTGCAATGCGACGTGGCGGTCATGTGCTGAACACCAAAGTACCGGTGCTCGTTTACCGTTAAACGGTTCCGGTCAGAAATTGTACTGCGTGAGTCTGAGGTAGGAGACAACGTCGTCAGTTTCTTCGCGCGACCAGCGCAACCCCCGCTCCGCCTGCCAGTTATCCACGATCTTGTAGAGTTGCGCGCTATCCGCCGCCACCCGCGGCTCGCGTCGGTGCACCTTGCTGGTATGGCACGCCACGCAGTGATTTTCATACAGTGCACGGCCGCGCTCGGCATCGGCGCCGAGCGCGGCCGGCTGGCAGACGATCGCCAGGGTCGCGATGGCAAACGCGAAGCTAAGGCTTCGCATGATGCTGTTTCAGCACTCCGTCGATTTCGGACTCCACCTCGCACCAGGACTCCGCCTGATCCTCAGCGTGCCTGGTTTCGCCTCGATGCTGCAACGAACGAAAATACGCGGCATCGTTGATCAGGTGATAACGTTCTTCCGCGGTGATTTCAATCGCGGGCGTCTGCTTCCTCGTCTTTTTTGCTTTCATGGCGACCTCCATTGGTTTTGCGTTCCATCGGCTACTATCGCCTAATGGTCATTGATGATCGAACTCCTCATTTGCGAGCACCTTGCGGCGCCAATCCATGATGAGGTTCGCCGCGTGCGGCGCGGCGGCCTAATGATTTTTCCAAATCACGTTCCGCGGCGTCGAATGCTTCGCGCACAAGCACATAGGCATCGTCCCGGTCGTCGCGCGTCACGACGACTTCCCCGCCTGGAAAAGCAATATTTAGCGTTATCGCAAACGACCGCGGATTCTGCCGATGGCGATGCGGCTCGGACACGACGACATGGCAACCGATTAGACGCGGGAAAGCCTGTTCCAGTTTGGCGACCTTGGCGCGGATCCGCGCATCCAGTGCAGCGGAATGTTCAAGGTCCTGCAGGGTGATTTTCAGTTGGGTTTGCATTGACATCCACCTTTCAGTTGCGTCCAAATCAATGATAGGCGCGGCGAATGCACCTCTATTGATCCACGTCAACGGCACAGTGGCTGTCACGGAATTGTGCGCGCATCCGTCCTCAGCGCGCAAGCACATATTTGCCGGGCGCGTCCTCCAGTGCGACCGCAACCTGCGGCGGCGGTATCGACGGCCCTGACCGTTCGGCCAGCCAGCTTTGCCAGGCGGGCCACCAGGATCCCTCTTCGCGTGGTGCAGTCGAATACCATGTATCGGGATCGCTAAATTTGTCGCCATGCGTATGTTTGGCAATCCGATAACTGCGGTTACGATGACCGGGCTCCGACACGATGCCCGCATTATGTCCGCCACTCGTAAGCAGAAAGGTAACTTCCGTGTCGGTCAGCAAGTGGATTTTGTAAACAGAACGCCATGGCGAAACGTGATCGCGCTCGGTGCTCACGACAAACAGCGGAACCCGGACGTCGGTCAACGCCACCGACTTGCCATCGACCTCAAATCGCCCTTCCGCGAGGTCGTTCTTAAGATAGAGGCTGCGCAGGTATTCACTGTGCATGCGGCACGGCAGCCGCGTCGCATCCGCGTTCCATGCCATCAGGTCGGTAACCGGCTGACGCTTGCCCATCAGGTAGTCGTGCACCATGCGCGACCATACGAGGTCCCTCGAATTGAGCAATGCGAACGTGCCGGCCATCTGTTTGCCATCGAGAAACCCCTGGTCCCGCATGAGGTCTTCGATATAGGCGATCTGGCTCTCGTCGATGAAGAGTGAGAGTTCGCCGGGTTGCGTGAAATCCGTTTCCGCGGCGAGCAGCGTGACGCTGGCGAGGCGGTCGTCGCTATCGCGTGCCATGGCGGCCGCCGCAATCGACAAGAGCGTGCCGCCAAGGCAATAGCCTGCGCCGTGAATTTTGCGCTGCGGTGCAATGCGGCCAATGCTATCAAGCGCGGCCATGATTCCCGCCTTCAGATATTCGCGCATGCCTGTATCGCGATCGTCCGCGCCGGGGTTTTTCCATGAAATCATGAACACGGTATGTCCTTGGCGGACAAGGTAATTGACGAGCGAATTGTACGGCGACAAGTCGAGAATGTAATATTTCATGATCCACGACGGCACGATCAGCACCGGCTCCGGGCGGACTTCGGCGGTGACTGGCGAATATTGCAGCAGTTCCATTAGACTATTGCGAAAGACGACCTTGCCGAGAGTAGCCGCAACGTCGCGGCCCACCTGAAAAGCTTCCGCGCCATTAGGTTGCGTGCTGACGGCCTGGCGTTGCCAATCGTGCAGCAGGTTGAGCCCGCCCTGCCAAAGATTCGCACCCGCGGTCCGGCATGTCTCGCCTAATACCTCCGGATTAGTCCACGGAAAATTGGACGGCGACACCATGTCGAGCAGCTGGCGCGCGCCGAAAGTCACGACCTGCTCGTGATGCGGCGTCACGCCGCGCACATCGGTGGTCGCGTTGAACCACCACTGCTGTGTCAGCAGAAACGATTGATAAAACAAATTGAATGGCCAGCGCTGCCAGTCCGGATGCGCAAAACGCCGGTCTTGCGGCAATGGCTCTATGCATGGGACGCATTTGTGCTGCGGTCCAGCCGCGGACTGCGCATAAATCAGCAAGCGGCTGTACTTGCGGACGGCTTTTTCGAGCAGTCGCTGGCGCTTCCCCGGTGACATCGACAGGTGGGTAAACCAATCCATGTAGGCTGCGATCAGAGAGGCCGGGGAAAGTCCGCTTGTAATGCGTCCGATAGCCGCATGCAGCATGCGGTCAAGGTTTTGCGCATGAGATCGTTCGACGTTGCCGTCTTCAAAGGTCATTTTCATCCTCGGCTTCTATCCGCGGCAATATGGTTGTCTCAGTTCCAATTATGGTCGTGCCGGTTAATGGTTTGATGATCTACATCAAGTTCCGCGTGACGGACCCCGCCTAAAGTTGCAATAATGAATAGCGGCCATGCCCCAGCCAAAAGCAGAGTCGCCGCGTGGCAAAGGGGCTGATAGATCAACGTTTTCAAGTTCATTCGACACACAGGAGCGCAAAATGACTCAAGCAACAACGAAACTGGTGACCGACCTCAGGGTTTTGGCAGCCGATGCCGAAGAACTGGTGAAATTGACAGCGTCCCAAACCGGCGAGAAATTCGCCGCAGTGCGCGACAAGCTGCAGCGGTCCCTCGCGGACGCAAAACCGCGGCTGGTGCAGGCGCAGGCAACAATTACGAACAATGCAAAGGCTGCCGTTAACACCGGCGAAGCGTACGTGCAAGAAAATCCGTTGGCCGCGGTAGGCGTCGCCGTCGGTGTCGGGTTGCTCATCGGCCTGCTGATCGGCCGACGCTAGCCCCGTCGCGCTCCGGTTCGAGCGCGCAGCAAAGCCGGGTGAACTCGTGGACGGAAATGTCACGCCGCTGTTGACGGCTCTCAGCGACCCTGCGCGCTATCCTCATCCGGTTCGCCGCGTCGAGCTGTTGGAAACGCATATTTCCTGGGTGCTGCTGACCGGCAGTTACGCGTACAAGATAAAAAAGCCGGTCAATCTCGGCTTTCTCGACTTTACGACCCTCGAGGCGCGCAAACACTACTGCGAGGAGGAGCTGCGGCTCAACCGCAGACTGGCACCCGAGCTTTACTTGGCAGTTGTACCGATTACCGGTACCGGTCAGCGCCCGCTGATGGGCGGCGAGGGCCCGCCGCTCGAATACGCGGTCAAAATGAAAGAGTTCGAACAACCGGCTCTGCTCGACAATGTGCTCGCCCGCGACGAAGTCGGCACCGCAATCATCGAACAGCTGGCGCGCAAAATTGCGAGGTTCCATAGCGAGCTTCCGCCACAGGCGCCTGTGGCCGGCTTAGACGTCGGCGCATCGATACTGGCGCCGGCCGTCGAAAACTTTGAACAGATGCTGCCGCTGTTCGATGCGCCCGCGGAGATCGCCGCACTGAACGCAATCCGCGCCTGGACGCGGCGCGAGTTCAAGCACGGTGAGGCGCAATTCGCGCAACGCCAGGCGCAAGGCTGCGTGCGCGAATGTCACGGCGACCTCCATTTGGGCAATATCGTATTGCTCGACGGCACCGCCGTCCCGTTCGACGGCATCGAATTCTGTCCCTCATTGCGCTGGATCGACACGCTGAGCGAAGTGGCATTTCTGATGATGGACTTGGAAGCGCACGGCCGCCGCGATCTGGCTTTCGTTTTTCTCAGTGCTTATCTCGAAGCGGGCGGCGATTACGCGGGAATCGGGCTCCTGCCCTTTTACCTCGTGTATCGAGCGGTCGTCCGGGCGAAGGTCAATCTGCTGCGCTCGCGGCAACCGGGACTTACGCCCAAACTTAAGACGCAGGCGGTCGCCGGGTATCAACGGTATATCGCCGTCGCCGCAGCGTATGCGCGGGAATCGCGCGGCGCGGTAGTCATCACGCACGGATACTCCGGATCAGGAAAAACGACACTGGCGCGACAGCTTCTCGCGTCGCTTGGCGCCGTCCTCGTGCGATCCGACGTCGAACGCAAGCGCCTGCATGGACTGGTTGCACTGGCACGGGCTACCGCCGCAAACGGCGCCGGCATCTACACGGAAGATGAAACTTCACGCACCTATGCGCAGTTGTTGACGCACGCCAAAAACGTCGTCCAGGCGGGTTATCCGGTGATCGTCGACGCAACGTTTCTCAGGACCGCCCATCGGGCGGCGTTCCACGCGCTTGCAATCGCGCTTGGCGTGCCGTTCGCCATTGTGCACGTTGAGGCCACGCCGGCCGAATTGCGCACCCGCCTGCTGGCACGGGCGGCGGGCGGCGCCGATGCGTCCGACGCCACGCTACAGGTACTCGAAGCGCAAATCCGCGAGGGCGATGCGCTGTCCAGCGAAGAATTGCACGACGCAGTCTTCGCGCAGGATGGAAATACCGCGACCCGACAAAACCTATGCGATCAAGTAGAGCGCCGGCTGCGCCAGCCGAAAGCGCCACCAGCCGCCTAGCTCTCCGCCGCGATCCGGCGGCGCACCACCCACTTACGCGCCTCTTCAAGCAGCAGCAATACCAGCGCGAACGGCAGCATGAAAAGCCAGATTCCGACATCGAGCGGCGCAGTACCGAATATCTCCTGGCCGGGCGGCGTGTAAACGATTGCCGCAGCGAGAACCACCTCGAACGCGATTCCCCACAGCAACAGCCGGTTGCCGAATATCCCGGATGTAAAAACCGAGCGGCGCGCGTCGCGGCACACGAAAACATTCACGACCTGCATCACGACGATCGCGGCGAAGCACGCGGTGGTCGCGGTGAGATAAAGTTCCGCCGTGGCCGCCAACGGCTCACCGTAATGCCAGCCGCCGCGCATCAGTACGAAAAAGAATGCCGCCATTGCCGCTGCGGCCTCCAGCACGCCAAGGAACAAATATGCACGCATCAGCAATTGCGAGGTCAGCAGCCGTTCGCTGCGCGGTCGCGGCGGCCGCGTCATCCCGCCAGGTGCGGGCCGTTCCGCGCCGAGCGCCAGCGCCGGCAGCATGTCGGTGCCAAGATCTACCGCAAGTATCTGCATGATCGTGAGCGGCAGCGGAATCGGCGTAAGCGCGTAAGCGAGGTAAGGCACCAGTTCTGGTATGTTGGACGACAGGATGTAGGTGAGAAATTTCCGGATGTTGTCAAATACCGCGCGCCCCTCTTCGATTGCCGCGACGATGCTTACGAAGTTGTCGTCGAGCAGGATCATGTCCGCCGCTTCCTTCGCAACGTCGGTGCCGATAATCGCCATCGCGATGCCGATATCGGCGCGTTTCAGCGCGGGCGCATCGTTCACGCCGTTGCCGGTCACGGCTACAACGTGCGGCAGCGCCGCCAAAGACGATCTCCGCGACAGGTTTTCCTATGTAAGGACGCGTTTGTAGCGTCTAATGGGCGCCGTTACCGCGGCTGAGGCAGCGCGGACTTTTCTGCGGAGTTCGCGTGAACGACAAAATCCGGCAACTGCTCGGCCAGATCACCGTCCTTGAAGACGAGCTGCGCACCGCGCTGCATGGGCAGGAGACGCGCATGTTTTTCCAGATCAATGGCAAGCGCGTTGAGTTCGAGCGCAATATGAAGGCCAGGCATGAGCGGTTGAAACGCGAGATATTCCGCTGGATCGTCACCGACCGCCCACAGAATTTCCTGACCGCACCCGTTATCTACGGCATGGCCGTGCCCCTGCTCATACTGGATCTGGGCGTTTCGCTTTACCAGGCCATGTGTTTTCCGATCTATGGCATCTCAAAAGTCAAACGCTCCGACTACATCGTGATCGACCGCCAGTATTTAGGCTATCTGAACTTCTACGAGCGCTTCCATTGCACGTTTTGCGCTTACGCCAATGGCCTGATCGCCTATGCGGGCGAGATCAGCGCCCGCACCGAGCAGTATTTCTGCCCGATCAAGCACGCCCACAAGGTACTCGGCACGCACGCGCGCTATGTGCGGTTTCTGGATTACGGCGATCCGGCGGAATACCACGTGAAACTCGAGCAGTTTCGCACTGACCTCGCGCGCGAGACCGCCCGGCCGGACGCGATGTAAGCGAGATCACTGTCGTGCAATGCCCGTGTGCTTTTTCACTTCTACCGAAGTCTCTGCAAATACGTCGTGATTTTTGACTTCCCAGTCCTGGACCTGACGATCGGCCTCGGCCTTGGTGATGTCGTAGCATTGCTGGATCTTGCCAACCAGCTTGTCGCGTTTTCCGGAAATTTCATCCAGATGTTGGTCGGTCAGCTTGTCCCACTGCTGCTTGATCACGTCTTTAAAGTGTTTCCAATTACCTTCAATGCGGTCCCAGTTCATAAAACTCTCCTATTGTGAATTGCTTCCGCCGTCGCTACGGCTTCGCGTTTTCCACGGCCGCCGGTGACTCCGCCTGCTCTTCCCAGCGGAAGATCAGCTCGCGCCGTCCCGTGGCTGCTATCGTCGTGTTGCGTGTTTGCGCCGCTCCGGCATAAGTCGCGCTGATTGCGTATTTGCCGGGTGGCAATTGCGCCAGCAGGAACGGTCCTTCAGATACCGTATCGAGAATTTTCCGATTGCCTGCATCGCTGATCGATACCGCGACGTCCGCGAGGTAATGACCATCCTTCGCTGCAAACAGCAATTTGAGGTTAAATTCCTTGCCGAGCGCCGCCATGCGTTCCGCCGAATCATCGCTGACGCCGCCCGATACGAACTTAACGTTCTGCGCGGCCGCCGTTGTAATGCCAAATATAAATACGCACAGCAGAAACCAGGTTTTTTTCATAGCATTTCTCCATAGCAGGGATGACTTCGCCAGCAACCGGCGTCGCTCCCGGTTCATTTCAGCAATACGCGTTTCATTTCCTCGTATTGCACCGCATCGATTTCTCCGCTTGCGAAACGCCGGTTGAGGATTTCCCGCACTGCTTCGCTAAGCTCGCGGCGATTCCGGCGCCCGCCAAGCGCCCCCGGAAATCGGCATAAATAGGCAAACAGAAAGATCAGGCAGATCGCCAGAAAACTCAACGGGAAGATCCACATCCACGCGAACATGTGCGGTCCCCACCAATACGCGTCCATTGCATTTTCGCTCGAGGATTAAACATTTTTATTATCACCGACGGATACAGCCGTGGTTTTGACGATGGTCAAGCTGCACGTGCATTGTCGATATGTCGTCGCCAATTCTGGTTGAATGTTTGACGCTGATCAACACGCCGCAGCCAGCGCGGTTATACCCTCAGCTTGCAGAGCGGTAAGTACTGGGCAGAAGGTCGGCACGGTCCTTGGCCGCGCGAGATGAGTTTCAGTTAACCTTGCAACAGGAGATTGAATCATGGCAGCCCCAACCAGACAGGAAGTCAGTGTAGACACCAAACCTCAAATGACCGACAAACCCGCGTCCAATTTATGGATGCGCCCGTACGAAGAGTTCGAACGGTTTTTCGACCGCATGCTCGGCCGCAACTGGCCCAAGCCTTTCAAGTGGGAAGCTCCCGTGTGGGGCGACCTCATGGGCTCGGCGGAAGCGCGGATGCCTTCCGTCGACGTGCTGGACCACGATGATCATCTGCTGGTCCGCGCCGAAATTCCAGGCGTCAACAAGGAGGATCTGAAAGTTTTGATCAGCGACAATGTGCTGACGATCAAGGGCGACACCAAGCGCGAAGACAAGAAGGAAAGCGGTGACTATTTCCGCCATGAGATCTCGCGCACGTCCTTTGCGCGCAGCGTCACGCTGCCCGTGGCCGTTGACGCATCCAAAGTCAGTGCGGCCCTGACCGATGGCATGCTTGAAGTCACGATCGGCAAAGCGGAGGCGTCAAAGCGGCGCAGCGTCAAAGTGCAATAGTGCTTCAACGGTTCCGCGCGCCGCCGCTGGCGTGACTGGCCGGAGCGCGGTCGCCTGCCGCTGTTGCGGGGCGCGGTGAAGCAATATGTGGAATCACGAACTGTCGACCCACGCCAGCCTGAAGGTGCTCGCCCACACGCACCTCGGGAGATTGGCATGCGTTCGCGACAAGCAGTCGTACATCGTTCCCGTCAATTTCGCCTACCACGATCACTCGCTCTACAGCTTTTCGCTGCCCGGGCAAAAGATCGCCTGGATGCGCGACAACCCGCTGGTCTGCATCGAAGCCGACCAGATGAGGCGCGAATATTGGGCGACCGTGGTCGTGTTCGGCCGCTATGAAGAGCTGACCGACACGCCCAAATTTCGGGAAGAACGCACGCTCGCGTTCACGCTGTTGCAGAAAAGGGCGATGTGGTGGGAGCACGCCGGCACGAAAACGATGCCAGGCGCCGCCGCGCCGCAGGTGCCGATTTATTACCGTATCGGCATTGAACGGATTACCGGGCGTTGTGGCGCCACCGCCGAGGCCGCGCATGACGGCAAGCAGACTAAGCCGGTGCCGGACGAACAGGAGTGGCTGCTCGAATTGATTCAAAGCGTCCGGCCGCCATGAAGAATGCCGCGGGACGGTGACGGCAATTTTCTAGTAAGTCCCAACATCAATAATATATTTCCTTGGCATATCTCCACCGGCCCCGAATGTCGCTGGAGTTGGCCGCAGGCGCGCAGAGACGACTGCGCCCCGACCTACGGCACCTCGCGCGCGCGGCCGACTAGCCAGTGGTGACGCGAACATGTGCACGCGCGAGGTTGCGGAAGATGCGGCGCCGCCGCACGAGCGGCCACCAGTCGTACAGAAAAATCTCCAGCGGACGCCACAACGCGACCCAGCCGCCTATCGTCAGGCTCTCGCGCACGATGGTAAGGAAGGTCCCGGCCGTCGCCACTTTACCAAGCGTATCGGCGAGCAACAGGCACGACGCGAGAAAAGCCAAGCCGATGGCGAGACTGATACGACCCTGTAACAGTAAGCGCGCGAGCTCCTGGCGGACGAGTTCGGCCTCATAGTCGAAATAATTATGGATCGCTTCGGTGATCATGACCGAAGGGTCACGGTCCGGCGGCGCCTTTTCCAGGTGGATAGCAATCTGAAACCGGCTATCAGACCGGAATCCCAGCGCCCAGTTCCTGATGAACTCCTCGGCATCCGGATCGAGGTCTTTGTGGTGAAACGGCGTCGGGTCCATTGAATTGAACAATTGCCCGAGTTCGCGCAAATGCAACTCGATGCGATGATGCGGCGCGGGGGCTGACGTCATGCGGAATTCTCACACGCGGGATGAGAGCTGTTACTAATGACTCCATTTGCACAACCCGCCGCATGCGGAGAGTTACATGTTCGGGCGCGCTTCATGTAGGCGATTTTTTTCGAATCTGCCCTGGCAACCTATACAACGCACCGCTGCCGGGCTTGCCATCAACCGTTTATACCCGATCTCCTCGCCGCAGTCTTCGCACGTGTCGATCGTGCCCGCGGCCAGCCGCCTGCGTGCGACGTCGATCTCACGCAATTCGGCGAGGTGCCGCTGGATCAGCGCGCGTTCCATGTCGATCAACTCTGAGGCGACTGCTTCGTCGCCCGTGTCGTGCACCGACCCTGCGAGATCGAGGTATTTTTCGTTGCCGAACTGCTCAAGCTCGTCGCGCAATTCGCGGTCCCGCGCGTCGATTGCCGCGGCCACGCCGGCCAGCTGGGACGTCGTAAACGTTTTCATAGCTGCCCTTTCCCGATCGTCGATTCAGTTCGGCTGCCCGGTCGTCCGGCCGACTCGTACATAGCCGCGCCTCAACCCATAGGTTAATGAAACTCTGCTCCTCGCCGCAGCGACGGTCTTGACTTGGGTCAAACGAAGCGGTGGTCCGGCGGGTGTTAAATAGATCGTCGGAATTGTTTTCGATCGAGCGGCGGGCGAGCCCTCCCTCGTGCCAAACGCATATAGGAGTCGCCATGTATCAACGAATTCTGGTTCCCGTGGACGGCAGTCACACTTCGACTCTGGGATTGCAGGAAGCAATCCGGATTGCGATCGACCAGCGCGCGCGCCTCAAACTGATCAGCGTCATCGACGGATTCATCATCGCCCAGAACTTTGAAGGACTGATCATTGCCGACGACATGATCGACGCCTTGCGCGAATCAGGCAAAAAGGCAATCAACAATGCCCTCGCGCTCGTCAAGAAGCATGACCTCAAAGCGGAAGCGACGACGTTCGAGACGGTGGGCGACCGCGTCGCGGAGGTGATCGTCCGCGAGGCGAAGAAATGGAAGGCGGACCTCATCGTCATGGGCACGCACGGCCGGCGCGGCTTCAACCGCCTGGTGCTCGGCAGCGACGCGGAAGGCGTGCTGCGCCATTCGCCGGTGCCCGTGCTGATGGTCAGGTCACCCGCGCCGCGGATGCGCCGGAAAAAATAGCCCGCTCGGCCGAATTCACACTTTTATTAGCAATACGCTGGCGATTTCGGGCAGGCTTAACCTGCCTGGTAGTGAAAGCGCCGGTAAAAATAGCGCTTCGCCAATTCCACGATCAGGAGATAGGCAACCACCATCAAAGCCAGGATTGCGTAGAACCCCGCGGGCGGCGGCACAAACCCGAAATAGGCCCCCGCCGGCGTAAACGGGATTACCGCTGCGAGTGCCACTACCGCGAGCGATGTCGCAATCAATACCGGATGCGCGCGGCTCTTGAACGGATTGCCGCGCGTGCGAATGACGAAGATCACGAGCACCTGGGTGGTCAGCGACTCGACGAACCAGCCGGTCTGGAACAGCATCTCGTCGGCCTTCAGCACCGCGAGCAGCACGTAAAAAGTCAGGAAATCGAACAGCGAGCTGATCGGCCCGATCACGAGCATGAAGTTGCGGATGAAGTTCATGTCGAGCACGCGCGGACTGCCGAGCTCCTCGGCATCGACCTTGTCGAGCGGGATCGGCGATCTCGGAGATGTCGTACAGGATGTTGTTGAGCAGGATCTGCGTCGGCAGCATCGGCAGAAAGGGCAGAAACAGCGACGCGCCCGCCATGCTGAACATGTTGCCGAAGTTGGAGCTCGTGCCCATCATGATGTACTTCATGATGTTGGCGAACGTGCGGCGGCCTTCGACGCACGCCCTCGTGGAGTACCGTTGAGATCCGTGCTCGAGCAGGATGATGTCCGCCGCCTCCTTGGCGACGTCCACCGCCGTCTCGACCGAAATGCCGACGTCGGCGGCGTGCAATGACGGCGCATCGTTGATGCCGTCGCCGAGATAGCCGACGACGTGGCCGCGCGCTCTCAGGGCGAGGATCACGCGCTTCTTCTGCGGCCGGATTGACGCGGCAGAACAGATTGACCGTTTCGCACCCTCGCGCGCAGCGCCAGATCGTCCATTTGCGCGATTTCCCTGCCCGTGATCACGCCGATGACGGGAATCTTGAGCTCTGCGCAGATATGCTGCGTCACGAGTTCGCTGTCGCCGGTCACGATCTTGACGGCAACGCCGCTTGCGGCGAGCGCGGCAAGCGCCGCGCCGGCGCTGGCCTTAGGCGGATCGAGGAAAGCCGCGAAGCCCGCGAAGCACGAGCTCCGTCTCGTCGCTGACGACCGCGTGCGGATGATCGAGCGGCACGTGACGCCACGCGATGCCCAGAACCCGAAAGCCCTCCTTTTCCAGGTCGTGATATTGCGCGCGTATGCGCGCGAGCTCGGCGTCGTCCACCGCGCAGTGCCGGTCCGCCGTCCCCGCCTCGCACAGCGTGCAAAGCGCGGTGATGTCATCGGGCGCGCCCTTGACCACCAGCAAACGGGTCGTTCCGTGGTCGAGCAGCACCGACACGCGGCGGCGCTCGAAGTCGAACGGCACCTCGTCGATTTTTTTCCACGCGCTGACGTCGATATTCTGGTGCTCGAGGATCGCCTCGTCGAGCGGGCTCTTGAGTCCGGTCTCGAAAAAGCTGTTGAGATACGCGAGCTCCAGCACCCGCTCGCTCGGGCGCCCCTGCGTGTCGACATGTTGTTCCAGGCGGATCTTCGCCTCGGTCAGCGTGCCGGTCTTGTCCGTGCACAGCACATCCATCGAGCCCAGGTTCTGGATCGCCGCGAGGCGCTTGACGATCACGCGCTTCTCCGCCATGCGCAACGCGCCGCGCGACAGCGTGACCGACACCACCATCGGCAGCAGCTCGGGCGTGAGACCGACCGCCAGCGCCACCGCGAACAGGAAGGAATCGAGCCACGGCTTGTGGAACAGTGCGTTCACCAACAGCACGAACAGCACGAGCAGCACCGTGAGCCGCATGATCAGCATGCCGAACCGGCGCGTGCCGGTTTCGAACGCGGTCGGCGGCGCCTGCCGGCTGATGGTGTCCACTATGGCGCCGATTGCGGTCGCGGTGCCCGTCTTGATCGTGAGCACCCGCGCGCTCCCGCTGATAACCGACGTGCCGGCGAAAACGGCGTTGGCGGCGTCCTGCAGATCCGTCGCATCGGCGGACGGCACGGCGGATTTCTTCTCGACCGGATACGCCTCGCCGGTCAGCAGCGCCTGCTTGACGAAGAAATCGCGCGCTTCCAGCACCACGCCATCAGCCGGCACCAGGTCGCCCGCGGATAGCACGACGATGTCGCCCGGCACCACGTCCGCGACTGGGATGTCGTGGTTTTTGCCGTCGCGCACCACGGTGGTCCGCACCGACACGGCGAGACGCAATTTCTCAGCCGCCTTGCCGGCGCGATACTCCTGCACGAAATCGAGGGTCACGCTCAGGACGACGATGAGCGAGATGATGACAAAGTTGGCGACTTCGCCCGTAAATGCGGAAATCGCGCTCGCCAGCAGGAGAATGATGACCAGCGGATTTTTGAAGCGCAGGATGAACTGGACGAGCAGCGCGCGTTCGGTATGGTCGCGGAATACGTTGGGGCCGCTGCGCGTCAGCCGGGCGGTTGCCTCGGCCCCCGACAGACCGGCCGCCCGCGCCGCGGCCGTGATTATCGGCGGCGCGAGCCACCAGGCGTCGGCGCAGGAGGCGCCAGTTACGGAATTTTCGACAGACATACGTCAGGTTCGAGGCGCGGGACTGCCCGCTTGCGCGCGAAACACCTTATAGCACTCAAACCATGCCACGCCGATAGCGGCCGCGAACAGCGCGGTGACGACCTGCGCGGGGCCGAGCGCCGCGACCTGGAAGAGCTCGCGCAGGTACGGCACGTATAACACCAGCCCCATTGCCGCGAGCGCGCCGGCGATCACTGACCATAGGGCCGGATTGCGGTTGGAAAAAGTTTTCACCAGCGGATTCTCGCGCGAACGATTGACGAGTATCAGGGCGGCATTGCCGAAAATGATCGTGGCAAACGCCATCGCGCGCGCCTCGTGCTCACTCCCGTGCGCGAGCGAGTACCCGTACACCGCGGCAACCGCGGCCAGCACGCCGGCCCCCTGCAGCACGTTCAGAAAGACCGTCGAATAATCGAACAACTGCGCGTCGACCGCACGCGGCGGACGGCGCATCGCGGAGTCCTCGCTCGGCTCGGCCTCGAACGCGATCGAGCACGCAGGATCGATCACGAATTCGAAGAATACGATATGCACCGGAAAAAACGCCATCGGCCAGCCGAATAACAACGGCAGGAACGCCATGCCGGCGGTTGGAATGTGCACCGCAATCAGATACGACATCGCATTGGAGATATTGCGGTAAATCCGGCGGCCCAGGCGCACGGCCTGCACGATCGAGTCGAAGTCGTCGTTCAAGAGCACCAGCGACGACGCTTCACGCGCGACGTCCGTGCCGCGCCCGCCCATCGCGATACCGATATCCGCCGCCTTCAACGCCGGCGCGTCATTCACGCCGTCGCCGGTCATCGCGACGATGTCGCCATTAGCCTTGAACGCCTCGATCAGGCGCAATTTCTGCTCTGGAATGACGCGTGCGAAGACACTGGCCGTCTGGATGCGCGATCTTAACTCCGCGTCATTCATCGACTGCAGTTCGGGGCCGGTAATCGTGATGTCGTTTTCGAGGCCGACCTGGCGCCCGATCGCGCGCGCAGTCACCGGGTAATCGCCGGTGATCATGACGACCCGGATGCCGGCCCCCTGGCATTCGCGCACCGCTGCGGCAACTGTGGGCCGCACCGGATCGGCGAGGCCGATCAGGCCTAACCACGCGAACTCGAACTGCGCGGGTGAAGCCGGCCACGCGTCGCCGCGGAATGCCGCGCGCGCGACGCCCAACACCCGCAATCCATCTCCGGCCATGCGCGCGATCTGTAGCTGCAGCGTAGTTCGATCCGCTTCGTTCAATCGGCACAAGCCCGCCACCGCTTCCGGCGCACCTTTTATCGCGACGACACAGGGGTCACCGGCCACGCCCGTATTCCAGCCGTGCGCGTGCGCCAGCAATGCAGTCGTCAGAGGATATTCTTTGACGAGCAGCCAATGCTGCCGGCCGGTGTTTTTTCCTGGATTGAGGCGCTCGCCGAGAGCGACGATGGCCTTCTCCATCGGGTCAACCGGCCGCGCTTCGCTTGCCAGCATGCCGAAATCAACTACTTCGCGCAGCCGCTCCGACGCGGCGCTGTCTGTCTCCAGTTCGACATCGTACCTGCTCGTCGCCCGCCACGAGTCGTTTCACCGTCATCTCATTGAGCGTCAGGGTGCCCGTCTTGTCGACGCACAGCACGGTGGCCGAACCCAGTGTCTCGATTGCAGGCATGTGGCGCGTCAGCACGCCGTGACGCGATATGCGCCACGCGCCCAGCGCCAGAAATACTGTGAGCACGACCGGAAACTCCTCAGGCAGGATAGCCATGGCAAGAGTCACGCCGGCCAGAAAGCCGGCCAGCCAGTCGCCGCGTGTCAGTCCATAGATCAATACGACCAGCGCACACAACAGCAGGCCGCCCGCCGCCAACCGGCGCACCACCACACCGGTCTCGAGTTGAAGCCGCGTCGGCGTCGAATCGATCGATTGCAAAGCCTTGCCGATGCGACCGAACTCGGTTTGTGCGCCGATCGCCACGACTTCCGCGCTGCCCTGCCCCTGGACGAGCATCGTGCCGGCATACACAAACGGCAGACCGTCGCCGCCCGGCCGTGCCGCGGGCATTTCTCCTTCGGCGGCTGTCTTGTCGACCGGAACCGACTCTCCTGTCAGCAACGATTCGTCCGCACGCAAATCGTTCGCAGAAACAAGCCGGGCATCCGCCGGGACGCGGTCGCCTTCTTTCAGCATCATTACGTCGCCGCGCACGACTTCGCGGCCGGCAATCCGTTTCAGCACTCCGTCGCGCAGCACGAGCGCGCGCGGGCTCGACAGGTCGCGCAGGGCTTCCAGCGCGCTTTCGGTTTTGCGCGACTGATAGATCGTGATGCCCATCACCACCAGGATGGACGCGAGCAGGACGATGGCTTCGCGCACATCACCGAACACCAGATAAATCGTGCTCGCGGCGACCAGCAGCAGGAACATCGGCTCGCGTATGACTTCGAGCACGATCACCAGCAGTCCGCGCGGCTTCGCGGCCGGCAGCTCGTTATAGCCTTCACGTGCCAGCCGCGCATCGGCCTCGGCCTGCGTGAGGCCCGCAGAACTTCGAGTGGCCGTCGCGCGAGACGTTCGGCAGCGTCCTGCGATGCGTCGGACGCTGCTCATTATCGCCAGCTCCGACTGTCTCCAGATATTCCGGCACCTGGCAATCCCAGCCGAAGCGTTCCTGGATGCGCAGGCGCAGCGCGTCCGCCGCGACCGGTTCGCCGTGCGTGATGAACGTCATGCGCGGCGGCGCGCGGAAATGCGCGAGCCAGTCGAGCGTTTCCGCGTAATCGGCGTGCGCCGACATGTTGTCGAGCAATGCAACCTCCGCCCGCACCGGCACATAGGCGCCGTGTATCTTGACCGATTCGGCGCCCGCGACCATCGCCGCACCGCGCGTGCCGGCCGCCTGGAATCCCGCAAACAGGATCGTGTTGCGCGGGTCGGGCGCGAACGCCTTCAGATGATGCACGACGCGGCCGCCGGTCGCCATCCCGCTCGCGGAGATGATGACCATCGGCCCGCTCAGCGTGTTGAGCCGTTCCGATTCCTCGACGCTGTTGACGATCCGCGCGGCGCCGCACATCGCATCGCATTCGTCCGGCGTGAGCCGGTGCTCGGCCTGCGTGCTCGTGGAAAATCCGCGTCACGTTCACCGCCATCGGGCTGTTCAGGTACACCGGGACATCCTGCGGGTATCTTGCCCGCCGCCTTGAGTTGCGCGATGTAGTACATCAGCGTCTGCGTGCGGTCCGACCGCGAACGCCGGTATCACCACCACGCCGCCGCGCGCAAACGTGCGGTTGAGCACCTGCGGCGAGCTGGACCGCACGGATCGCTCGCGCGTATGCAGGCGATCGCCGTACGTCGATTCGACGACGAGATAGTCCGCCTGCTCGAGCGCCGCGGGGTCGCGCATGATCGGATCGTGCGGGCGCCCGAGGTCGCCGGAGAACACGATCGAGCGGCCGTTCCGCGCGCAGCGAAACGAACGACGAGCCGAGGATGTGGCCGGATGGCGACAACGTGAAGCGTATTTCCGCCGCCGAGATCGAAGCTGGCGTCCGAATTCGACCGCCCGCAGGGCGCGCAGCGCCTGTTCGGCGTCGGCGCGCGTGTACAGCGGCAGCGCCGGATGATGTTTGGAAAATCCCTGCCGGTTCGCATATCTCGCCTCCTCCTCCTGCAGATGACCGGAATCGGGCAGCAGCACTTCGCACAAGTCACGGGTGCCGCCGCTGCACCAGACTTTGCCGCGAAAACCGTTCTTGATGAGTAAAGGCAGATATCCGCTGTGGTCGATGTGCGCGTGCGTAAGGATCACGGCGTCGATTTCGCGCGGGTCCACGGGCAGACGCGCCCAATTTTTGAGCCGCAACTGCTTCAAGCCCTGAAAGAGCCCGCAGTCGATCAGGATTTGCCTGCCGCCCGCGCTCACGAGGTATTTCGAGCCGGTGACCGTGCCTGTCGCGCCGAGAAACCGGATGTCCATGATTGCCTGACTATGCTGTGTTTTCAGAAGCTTCACATACATTAAAACATGCCGCATGCGCCCGCTCTTGACCCACATCAATACGGCTCGCCACCGGCGATTCCTTCATCGTCGCGCTGGAACGCCCGTTCGCGCGACCAAATAGTAGAAGTGGGCAACCTCGCGGCAACGGAGCCGGGCGCCGCTCGGCGCGTCATTATCTGCATGACCGCCTTACTTAATCAGGTGGAGCGGACCTGGGTAGTATTTACGTCCACGCGGTCTCTGCTCAATTCGTTCACCCGGCTTGAAATCCCCACGATCGTCCTCGCGCGAGCGGATGCGACGCGCCTACCGGACAGAGGCACCCGATGGGGCAGTTACTACGACACCGATCCGCACGTGATGACTGCCAACATCCCTCTGGGTTTTGTGCATCTCGTTTCCAAGCGTCGCTCAGGCAATGGGCATTAACTTGCCTGTCGATCCGGCGGTCACAATTTGACGCTATTGCGACCGATGCGCGTTCCTTCGTGGATTCCCGATACGTCGCGCGTAGTGCTGGAAGATTCTCGATCTGCCCCATGGTCCGGTGCAGACCTGGTATCCCAGGTTCGCGCGATAACGTGTGATTTGCAGGAACGCAAAACACCGCCACGTGTTGTCGGGCTGCTCGCAGACAACTCACTTGATTGGGTAGCAGTCGATCTGGCAACGCACGGTACTGCGATAGCTTTAGTGCCGTTGCCGGATTTCTTCACCCCTTCGCAGCTTCGCCATATCGTCGCTCTCACGGGAATCGAGCTTCTGTTCTGTGCCGATGCGCAGCGTGCCCGCGCATTGGGATTTGAGCGCCAAAGCCCCAACCCTTCGGGTCTGCTCACCTTCGAGCGCAGCGACGACATCCACCCCGGGAGTTCTCCGTCCAGTGAGGCAATCCAAAAAATCACCTTCACTTCCGGAACGACGGGTTGCCCGAAAGGCGTATGCCTGACCGCTGATCAGCAGCTCGCTACTGCACGAGCGCTTGCCGCAGAAATCGCGCCGCTGGGCATCGCACGCCACTTAAGTCTGCTGCCACTGCCCGTCCTGCTTGAAAACGTCGCGGGCCTGTACGCGGGGTTGTTGATCGGTGCCACTTGTATCTGTCCACCGCTCGCTACCGTTGGGCTGGCAGGCGCCAGCCGTTTCGACGCGGAGCGCTGCTTGCGGGCCATTGACCACTTTGCTCCTGACAGCGTCATCCTCCTTCCCCAGATGCTGCAGGCACTCGTCTCCCGGCTTGAGCGCGGAGCCGGCGCCGCTCGGCACATTCGCTCATTAAAGTTCGTAGCGGTTGGCGGCGCACGAACGCCGGTTTGGTTGATCCACCGGGCACGTGCCCTGGGAGTGCCGGTGTACGAAGGCTACGGTCTCTCGGAGTGTGCCTCTGTAGTCACGCTAAATCGGCCGGGCGCGGACAAGCCCGGGAGCGTAGGCCGCGCGCTTCCCGGCGTACAAGTGCGCATCGCCGAGGATGGGGAGCTGCAGGTCGCCGGGCGCCGCTTCTGCGGGTACCTCGGCTCGCCCCAGGACGGGAACGATATGTGGTTGAGCACTGGAGATCTTGGCACTTACGATGCGGATGGCTTTGTCTCGGTTACCGGACGTAAGAAAAACATCCTGATCACGAGCTACGGCCGCAATGTGTCGCCGGAGTGGCCGGAACACCTCCTGCTCGAAAGCCGATCGATAGCCCAAGCCACCGTTTTTGGCGAAGCACGTCCCCACTTGGTCGCGGTGCTCGTCTCCGCTCCGGGCGCCAACAATGACACACTGGAGCGAGCCGTAATGGAAGCAAATCGCCAGTTGCCCGCCTACGCGCACATTCGGGGCTGGATACGGGCATCCGAACCTTTTACCGAAGGCAACGCGCTCGCCACAGCGAATGGCCGCATCCGCAGAGATGCCGTTTGGTCTCGATACGGACCGCAGCTGAATCAACTTTACATGACTGAAAGCCACCCTCATGACCTTTTTTGAACGCCTCGAGTTGGAGACAGCGGCGGCGCGCTTCCGGCTGTTGACCACGCCTATCATTGTGGATGCCCTGCAGGGGCGCATCTTGAAATCGCAGTACCTCGCCTTTCTAACGCAGGCGTATCACCACGTTCGACACACGGTGCCGCTGTTGATGGCGTGTGGCAGCCGCCTTCCCGACCGGCTCGAATGGCTGCGCACTTCGATTGCCGATTACATTAAGGAGGAGCTGGGCCACGACGAATGGATATTGTCAGACATCGCTGCGTGCGGCGGCGACGCGAATGCCGTACGCCATGGCCAACCGAATTTCGCAACACAGATGATGATCGCCTATGCCTACCATCAAATCGACCGCCGTAATCCCGTAGGATTCTTCGGCATGATCCACGTCCTGGAAGGCACCAGTGTGGCAATTGCGACCAACGCCGCCACCGCGATCGGCACGGCGCTTCAACTGCCGTCCACTGCCTTCACATATTTGAGTTCACACGGAAGTATCGACGTCGAGCACGTCGGTCTATTCAAAAGCCTTGTGAACAAACTCGACGATTCCCAGGACCAGGCGGCGATTGTCGGCTGTGCGGTTGCAATCTATCGCCTCTACGGCGAGATTTTTCGTTCGCTGCCGCAATATGACGAGGCCCTAGGCTCGAGGGAGGCCGCGTGATCGAATCAGCCCATCACCTCGTGCTGACAGGCGCCAGCGGCGGACTCGGAAGCGCAATGGCCATTGCTCTTGCTGCACGCAGCTCCAGCATGGTCCTGGTCGGCCAGGATTTGGCCAAACTGCAAGCGCTGAAAGACAACGTTGGGACGCACCATCCACTGGTCATTGTCGAGCTCGTAACGGGTGATCTGAGCGATGCCGTGACGAGACAAAAAATACTCGACGCTGCCCGCTCATTCTCCGCCCCTCTCAACCTGCTAATCAACAATGCCGGCATCAACGAATTTCACGAATTCGAATCTCAGAGCCCCGAGGCTATCGAACGCTTGCTCACCGTAAATTTACTGTCGCCTCTCCAGCTCACCCATAAACTACTGCCCCTACTCAGATGCGCTTCGCACGCGCAGATCATCAATGTAGGTTCGATCCTGGGTTACCTGGGCTTTCCGGGATACGCTGCCTATTGCGCAACAAAATTCGGTCTACGCGGCTTCTCCCAAGCGCTGCGCCGTGAACTCGCGGACACCCGCATATCGGTGCGGTATTTTGCCCCCCGCTCGACCCGCACGGCATTGAATACGCCGGCGGTAGTCGCTATGAACAAGGAATTGAAGAATGCGGAGGACGCTCCCGAAACAGTCGCGCGTCTACTCGTGGACTTCGTGGAAGGCAATGGCTGGGAACGCAAACTCGGCTTAACGCAGCGCTTTCACGTTTTACTCAACCAAGTGTTACCACAACTTGTCGACAACGCCATTGCCGGAAAATTGACGACGATCAAGAGATACATGCCCGGCTCTATCCGAACATAGCATCGATCGAAAAAAGAGGATTTTATGAAAGGCACGCCATTCATTGCCGTAATGTTGTTCGCAGCGCTCAACGCATGGGCCGGAATTGACGAAGACGTGGCTCGCATTCGTCAAGAATGGGAACGCATCAAGTATCAGACACCGGCCAAAGCAATGAGAATTCTACTGGTCGAAGATGATGAGCTGTTGGGATCGGGACTCAGCGATGCGCTGGAGCGGGCGAATTACGCGCACGCATGGGTGCGCGATGCCGGTTCTGCCCTGAGCGCAGCTATCAGCACCACGTTCGACCTTATTATTCTGGATCTCGGTCTACCCGATCGCGACGGCATAGAAGTCCTGAAACAGTTGCGCGAACGTGCCGACCAAACTCCCTGTACTCATTCTAAGCGCGCGCGATACCGCGCGTGATCGCGTCGTCGGCTTGAACGCGGGAGCCGACGATTATTTGGTAAAACCATTCGATCTCGAAGAGTTGCTGGCCCGCGTTCACGCACTTGAGCGGCGCCGCAGCGGCACCGCGACGAACGAGGTTAAGCATGGCAAATTGCTGTTAAATTTAGCCAATAATACGGTTACCTGTGATGGCACGGCGGTGGATCTGCAGCGTCGCGAGTTCATGCTGCTCAAGAAGCTGGTGGAAAATCCCAATCAAACCTTCAGTCGCGGTCAGCTCGAGCAATCGATCTATGGCTGGGAGGGAGATGTCGAAAGTAATACCATCGATGTTCATGTACATCATCTACGGCGCAAGCTCTATCCAGAAGTCATCAAGACTGTGCGTGGCATTGGATACCGCATCCATACGTTTCTCTGAGCGGTCATCGCCGCGAAGGTCATAGCGCGTGACAGCAGCGAAATCCATACGCACGCGGCTGTTGATCGCCATTTTGATGACGCTCGTGGTGATACTGGGGATTGCCGCTGGGGCAAGCTATCTCGTCAGCCAGCATGAAGCCGAAGAGCTCTTCGGAGCTCGATTGGCGACCTCGGCGCGCGTCATTGAGGCCTTGGTGGCTAAACAGGTCGACCACGCGACCATCGCTAGCCCGCTGGTGATCTCGCTTCCGAAGGAGCTAGAAGGCCTTCACGAAGACGAAGAATCGCGCGTGGGGCATCGATACGAAACCAAAATTGCGTTCCAGGTGTGGCGCGACGACGGTACGTTACTCGTACGCTCCGCCTCTGCGCCCGCGCAACCGTTAAGCCCGAATCGCGAGGGATTTAGCAAACAGAATGTCCAAGGTCGGCTATGGGCAGTGTTCGTGCTGAAATCAGGCAACAGCTGGGTTCAGGTCGCAGAAAATACGGAGGTGCGTGAAGAGTTGATCGAAAATCTCGGCGCGGCCCTGATGGCACCTTTAATCGGTGGGGCTTTATTGCTATTGGTCGCCGTCAATGTGCTGGTCGTCTACGGACTATCTCCTCTCCATGAGCTCGCAGCGGCGATTAAGAGGCGTGAACCCAATGCGCTCGGCCCGCTTCAAGTAAGCCACGTCCCGAAAGAAATGGTGCCAGTGGTTGGCGCATTGAACGACCTTCTTGCGAGAACGAATCTCGCATTTGAGCATGAGCGCAGGTTTATCGATGCTGCCGCGCACGAGTTGCGCACCCCCCTGAGCGCACTCAAGATTCACGCGGATAATGTGGCACGCGCGACGTCCGACGTCGAGCGGACACGCTCGATGATTCAACTGCAGCAGGGACTAGAGCGGACGACGAATTTGGCTGAGCAGATGCTGGCCTATAGTCGCGCCCAAGATCCACACAATTCTGAAGCGCGCACAAAGATTCACCTATCGGAAGCCGTGGCCGAAACGATTGCGAGCCTCGACCCGTTGCGGCGCCAGCGATCTCAGACCGTCCGCATCATTTCTGATTCTGAGGGCCTGGACTCCACTATCGTCGGCGAGCCGACAAAAATCGAGCGCTTAATTCGCAATTTGCTCGACAATGCGTCTCGCTACTCGCCGCGTTCGAGCCAGGTCGACGTGCGCATCAGTCAAGAGGGCGATAGCGTCGTGCTGTCCGTCGCCAATCACGGCCGAGTGATTCCCCCGGAACTGCGAGAACGAGTGTTCGAACCCTACTACCGTATTCCGGGCAGCGAATCGCGGGGCAGCGGCCTCGGTCTGGCTATCGTCAAAGAGATCGCCGACCAGCACAACGCCACCATCAGGCTTGAAGCCTTGCATGACGACGATGGAACTGTAATTACAGTGAGGTTTCCAAGTAAAAACCCGGCATATTCCCCGCTTCGGCGGGACTCGGAGGGTTCGTAACAGCGATACGGCGCATCGGGCGTAAAATTCAGCTCGGTTGCGCGGCGTATGACCGCCTAACGATGGCACAGCGTCGGCAATTGAAATGCGATCGTGAATGCTGTAACGGAACCTTTGAGTAGCCCGGCGGGCGAGAGCCTGGTTGACCTCGGTCGAGCAGAAGCGGCATCCAAATATCCGATTCGATATAACTTCGCCCGTGGCTGGACGAACGATATTGATGGGCGTGAACGCACCTGCAACAAAAAGCGCAACCATTGGCGCGTGTTGAAGGCGGAAAATCCCTGCCGGTTCGCGAACCTCGCCTCCTCCTGCAGATGGCCGGAATCGGACAGGGGCTTCCCCGCATTAAAGCACGCCTTATGCGCCCCCTCTTGACCCACATCAATACGGGTCGGCGCCACCTCCATTAACGTGATGCACTCGACTCCACGGCGCGCAGCCGGAAAGGCCTACATGGGATCCATCACCGACCGCATCGATAACGTCACCAGGATTCCGCCCGCATACCAGCACGCCAAATTACCGGCGCCGAAAAGCGTCAAGATCGAGATCTCGCCGCGCTGCAACTACCGCTGCGGATTTTGCGCGCTGCGCACGCGCGAAGTGCAGCCTAAATGGGACATGGATTTCGGGCTATTCAAGCGCGTGACGCGCGAAATGCGCGAGGCCGGCGTCGAGGAGGTCGGCGTTTTTTATCTCGGCGAATCGTTTATGAATCCGCGCCTGCTGGTCGACTGCATCGACTATCTGAAACGCGAACTTGCAATGCCCTATGTCTTTCTGACCTCCAACGCTTCGATGGCGTTTCCAGAAGCGGTCGCGGAATGCATGAAAGCGGGGCTCGATTCCCTGAAATGGTCGATGAATGCTGCCGATGAGGCGCAGTTCGAAAAAATCATGGGCGTGGCGGGCAAGCTGTTTCACACCGCGCTCGACAACGTCAAATCCGGATGGGAGGTGCGCAAGCGCGGCGGCTACAAAACCGGCCTTTACGCGTCGTCGATCAAGTACGACGGCGCCCAGCAGCAAAAAATGGAAGCTCTGCTCGACGAGCGCGTGCGCCCATATGTCGACCAGCACTATTGGTTGCCGCTGTATTCGATGGGCGCATTCGCCACGCAGCGCGAGCACGATCTCGGCTACCGCCCTACTGCCGGCAACCAGGGACGCATCGGCGCGCTGCGTGAACCGCTGCCGTGCTGGTCCGCATTCACCGAAGGCCACGTCACCGCGGAAGGCCGCTTGTCGGCATGCTGCTTCGACGCCACGGCGAACTGGACGATGGGCGATCTGAACAAGGTCTCGTTCATGGACGCGTGGAATTCGGACGCGTTCGTCGGCTTGCGCGCGGCCCACCTCAAAAAAGACGTGCGCGGCACCGTTTGCGAAAACTGCATCGCTTATGGTTAGCGCGCCTTGCATCAGGTCGGAATTTGCATGACCGAAATTGACGGCACGTTGCACGGCACGCCTGAACCGGCATTGCCACGCTGGAAGCTGGGTGCGCGCAGCCTGTTGCCTATCGTGCAGGGCGGCATGGGCGTGGGTATTTCGGCGCATCGCCTCGCGGGCACTGTCGCTGGCCTGGGTGCGGTCGGAACGATTTCCAGCGTCGACCTGCGTCACCACCATCCCGATCTGCTCGAACGCGCGCAGGGCTGCACCGACAAGGATCAGCTCGACAAGCTCAATCTGATCGCGCTCGACCGCGAGGTCCGCATGGCGCTCGAACTGGCCGCGGGTCACGGCGCGCTCGCGGTCAACGTGATGAAGGCAGTCTCCCAGTATCCGGCATACGTGCGGCAGAGCTGTGAAAGCGGCGCCCACGCGATCGTGATGGGCGCGGGCCTGCCGTTCGACCTGCCGGAACTCACGCAGGATTTCCCCGACGTCGCTCTCGTGCCGATATTGTCGGACGTGCGCGGCACCGGCATCGTGCTCAAGAAGTGGCTGCGCAAGAAGCGGCTGCCTGACGCCATCGTGATCGAGCATCCGCGCTATGCGGGCGGACACCTCGGCGCGACACGTCCCGAGGACATCGACGATCCGCGCTTCGACTTCGAGCCCGTGCTCACCGGCGTGTTCGAATTGATGCGCGATCTCGGGCTGGAGCGCGAACGCATTCCGCTGATCATGGCGGGCGGGATCAAGACTCATGACGAGGTGCGCGCGCTGCTGGCGCTCGGCGCCTCCGCAGTGCAGATCGGCACGCCATTCGCCGTTACGGTCGAAGGCGACGCACATCCGAATTTCAAGAAAGTCCTGGCGGACGCACAACCCGCGGACATCGTCACCTTCATGAGTGTGGCCGGCCTGCCGGCGCGCGCGGTGCTGACGCCGTGGCTGAAGAATTATCTGCGCCGCGAAAAAGCCTTGCAGTCGCACGCCAAGGCGGACCCCGCGCGGTGCGTGCCGGGACTTAACTGCCTGTCGGTATGCGGCCTGCGCGACGGCATCGGCAGCATCGGCCAGTTCTGCATCGACACCCGCCTCGCCTATGCGTTGAAAGGCGACGTCAAGAAAGGCTTGTTTTTCCGCGGCAGCGAACGGCTGCCGTTCGGCGCCGAAATCCGGCCGGTCGCGGAACTCATCGATTATTTTCTGACCGGCAAAATGCCTGCCGCTATGCCGGCCACGGCAACGGTTGGCGCGTGAGCGCGACCGCGACGATATAAAAGAACACGGCCTGCGCGGCGAGCCATGCCGTGACGCGCACGCGCCGCGTTTTCCCCCGCTTCAACGCTACCGTTCCGAGCCCGATGTAGATCAGAAGCCCGGCCACCTTGGCGGTTAGCCAGCCGTTGGCAAGCGGATACTGATGGCTCATGACCGCGAGCGCGACGGCGCTCGCCAGCAATAACGTGTCGACGAGATGCGGCACGATTTTCACCCAGCGCTGCTGCAGATGCGAGGATTCGCGCATCATCCATATGCCGCGCACGACGAAGAGCGCGTAACTCGCCGCTACGCAACTCACATGAACGATCTTGAGAGAGGCGTAATCCATTTCGAAGCGGCTCCCGCCCCGTCTACCCCGGCTTGCCGTCGAGACGGGCGCGCGTCAGCACGGGCCAGTATCGTATCGCATAAAGTCCGAATGCCGCCGACCACAGCAGGCCGGAGAGCTGAACGGTCAGCATATAGAGGGCAGGCGACGCGATGCCGCAGAATACGCGGGCAACCGCTGCGAACTGGATCAGCACGAACATCGCAATTTCAAAGCGGTCCGTTACCAGCGGACGCCCGGTATGCCCGCGGGCCGTGCGCGTCATCATGCCAAGGGTCATCCCGCCGATCGCGCCTATGGTGAGCGCATGGGTGGCGTATGACGCGGCCACGAGGTCCAGCGCAGTCAGCCCGCGCAACGCAAGATGGATGACGATCCATGCATATGCCGCGTGCAGTATCCACACGAGCGGCGTGCTCAGCGTGCGCCAAGGTTTCCACAGATACAGGCGTGCGCCGTGCGCCAACGCGCCCGCGAGCGCGATCGCGGCGATAACCGACTGCGGCAATTGCAGCGAGTCGGCGGCGAATAACAGGATGACAGACCCCAGCGCGAACTTCTCCACCAGCGGATGCCGCGTAGCGTTCGCTCCGGGCACGCCGTTGTTGGTGAACATCGGCGTCACGCGGCCGCCCATGACGGCCATGATGAAGAGAATCACGTCGAGCGCGAGCTGCAGCCCGAGATGCGACGGCAGCTCGACACGTCCTTGCAACGCAAGATGGACCGCCAGCACCAGCGCGCTCATCAACAGCAAAAGACCGACGAAGAAATAGTTGCGCACGTTGTGCGCCCGATATAGCGGAACGCCGATCGCCACGGCAAGCGCGGCCGGAAAAGCTGCGTTTATAACCGCAGCCGGCATCGCGTACGGCGTGAGCACCAGCACCCGGCCGGCTATCCACAACGCCGCCAGCGCCATCAACGCCCCGCCGCTGGCAGTTGGCTGATTGGTCCAAGCGCGCACGGCAGTCAGCAGAAAACCCGCGATCACCGCGATCGCGTAGCCGAACAGCATTTCATGGCCGTGCCATACCGGTCCCTGCAGGTACGCGGCAGGCAGGTAGCCCGAGAATTGCGCTGCCCACAGCAGGACGCTAATCGCGCTGAACAGACTGGCGAGCAGGTAGAACGGCCGAAAACCGAGGTTCCACAACGCGAATTTATTCACCGGCGGTTGCGCGGTCATTCAGCCACCGCGGCAAGAGCGTCCGCGGTCGCCAGCATGCGGCGTGCGCGCTCCTGCAATGCGCGGAACGATTTCTCCCACTCTCCGTCGTGCGGATGGGTCCAGGCGAGCTGTTGCACCAGCGCAGTCATGCGCTGCAACTGCGCAAGCGCTGTCGCGTGTTCATCGGCATACACGAACTCGACCTTGCGATCCTGGCAGATCCCGACGCAGGGCCGCGCGCCTTCGATGCGGCCGCAGCCTATGCATTCCCACGCCGTGATGTGTTCGCTCATTGCATCCGTCGATCTCTCCGCCGCCGCTCATCCGCTTTAGTCGAACACCACGGGCTCGCCGCGGGTGTCGAAGGGCAGAAACGCGCCGAACGCGCCGGTCTTGATCGATTCGATCATGCGTTGCAGTGAGCCATCAGCCTCCGCGCTGGTCGGCGCGCATCCATTTTTCCCGGAAAGCGCGGTCACAAACACGACGGCCCAATCGGGCGCGAACTGCCGCGATTCCGCCACGAGTTCGGCAAAGGTACCGAGCTCGTCCGGAATTTTATCCACGGACATCAGCGGCACGAGCGCACCGCCCTGTCCGGCCTCGAAATTCGCGCGCTGCTCGGGCGTGCCATCCTCCGGCATTTCCGCGTTGGCAAATACAAACAGCAAGCGCTGCGGCTCGGGTCTGCGCACGGGCGGCGCGGACGAGATCGTCAAAATTCGCGATGTTCATGGTCATTGCACCAGCGGCGTGTCGGCGGCATCGAGGTCGACGCCTTCGACGGTGGCCGCGCCGGCGAGCAGGCTCAGGTATTGGCGCAACGCCGTGACGAACGTCTGCTGGCGCAGCGCCATCGCCACCGCGCCGTGCACGCGTCTCGAAAGGCTGCAGCTTGCCGGGCTCGCGCTCCAGCACTTCGACCACGTGCAGGCCGAAGCGGCTGTGCACGAGGCGCGGCAGCACGCCGACCTCGATGTGACCGAACAGCTCGCGCGCGAACTCCGGCGCGCAGTCGGTATTGACCAGCCAGCCCAGATCGCCGCCCTGCTCGCCGCTCGGGCAGTTGGACAACTTGCGCGCCGCCTCGGCGAAAGCGTCGACGGCCTTGCCGTCGTGGCAGCGCACGTCGAGCAAGACGCGGTCTCGGCGCGCTTGCGCAGCGCCACCACGTCGACGCCCGGCGTCACGGCGAACAGGATGTGCCGCACGCGCACGCGCTCGCCGGTGCGATAGGCAGCTCTTGTGCGCCGCGTAGTGGCGGCGGCACGCTTCGTCCGAGGGTTCGGGAACGTTCAGGTTCTGCTCGAGCAGCGCATCGATCGCGGCGGTTGCCGCTTCGCTGATCACGCCATCGGCGGATGGCGCGTCGCTCGCGGCGAGCAGCCCCGCAGACTGCGCGGCCTGGCGCAGCAACTCGGTGCACGCGCGCTGGCGCAGTTCTTCCGGCGACAGTGCTTCGCCGGCGGCATGCAACGCCACGCCGTTGATGCGCGCCACGGCGTTGGGCAGCGAAGGATTCGATGGACATGGATCAGGCTCCGAGTCTCAGACGCCGGCGCGCGCGGCTGATTGTGGCCGGCAGGCAGGTTCAGGCGGCGGCTGCGCACGACCTGGTACGGCCGGAACAGGTAACCGACCGACGCGAAGCCGCTCCACACGTGCACCAGCCGGCTGAACGGGAACAGCAGGAAGATCGTCATGCCGAGCACGAGGTGGAACTGGTAAGGCCACGGCAGCGCGACCAGCGCCTCGGCGTCGACCGGCGCGCAACGTGACGATGCGCTGCGCCCAGTCGGCGAGGATCAGCATCACGCTGCCATCGGAATGGGCCCACGAGAACGGCAACGTGATCAGGCCGACCACCAGCTGCACCCACAGGATGATCAGGATCGCGATGTCGGTGCGATGGCTGCGTGCAGCGGATGCGCGGATCGAACATGCGGCGATAGAGCAGCATCGTCAGGCCGACGAAGCAGAGCAACGCCGACGACGCCGCCCGACCAGATGGCGAGCATCTGCTTGTCGCCGGCGCTTCGATGAAGTGGCCGTAGAACGCAGTGCGGCGTCAGCAGGCCCAGCAGGTGGCCGAAGAACAGGAACAGGATGCCGACGTGGAACAGATTGCTGCCCCAGCGCAGCGTGCCGGTGCGCAGCATCTGCGACGAATCGCTCTTCCACGTGTACTGGTCGCGGTCGAAGCGGATCAGGCTGCCGAGCGAGGAACACCGTCAGGCAGATGTACGGATAGACGCCGAACACGAAAGCCGTGCAGATCGATCGTTCATGCGCGCGACTCCTTGGACGGGCGGTCCTTGCGGACGATGTGGATCGGTTGCGGCTGGCCGGGCCTCGCCTGGCCCTTGGTCGAGCAACCGTCGAACACCGGCGGCTCGGCCCAGCTTCGTCGAGCGGCTCGTTCGGCCGCCAGCTGCGACCGGCTGCGCCTTCTCGCCGGCCAGTTCCAGCAGCGCGCCGAGCACGCTGGCGTAGGCGCTTGCGCGCTCGCTGCAGCGCGCTGAAGATCGCGTTGAAGATGTGCGCCATCTCGGCCAGGAAGGCGCGCGCCTCGCGCGGCGGCTGCGTCGACACGAACTCGAGCACGACCGGCAGGTAATCGGGCAGCTCGCCTCGGCGCCAGGAACAGGCCGGCCTTTTCGTAGGTCTGCGCGAGATCGATCATCGCCGGACCGCGGTCGCGCGAGTCGCCGTGCACGTGCTCGAACAGGTGCAGCGAGGTGCGCGCGGCCGCGGTCGAACAGCTCGACGTAGTCGGCCTCGACGTCGAGCGGGTCGGCGCGCGCGAGCGAGTCGATCAGCGCGTCGAGTTCGGCCAGGCGCGCGATCGAGCAGCGACGGCTTCGCTGCGCAGGACGTCGCGCATCTCGGGCAGATGGCCGCGCATCTCGGCGTCGGGATAGCTCAGCAGCGCGGCCAGCACGCGCAGTGCTCGGCGGAAGTCGTTGCAGGTTTCGAGCGTCCCGGCATGATCAGACCTCCGCCTTGATGGGAATGGTGCGTTTCTTCTCGCTGCCGAAGAGGCTCGTCTCGCTGGTGCCTTCGGAGCAGCCGTTGCCGAACGAGAAGCCGCAGCCGCCGCGCACGTTGAACGTGTTCTCGGCGTACTCGCGGTGCGTGCTCGGGATCACGAAGCGGTCCTCGTAGTTGGCGATCGCCATCACGTGATACATGTCCTCGACCTCGGCCTGCGTGATGCCGACCTGCTTCAGCACGTCGGTGTTGATGCGCTTGTCGACGTGCTTGTCGCGCTGGTAGGCGCGCATCGCGAGCATGCGTTCGAGTGCGCGCACCACCGGCGCCGTGTCGCCGGCGGTCAGCAGGTTGGCGAGGTACTTGACCGGAATGCGCAGCTGGTTGACGTCCGGAATCTCGCCGTTGGTGCCGACGTGGCCGGCGTTGGCCGCGGCGCTGATCGGCGACAGCGGCGGCACGTACCAGACCATCGGCAGCGTGCGGTACTCGGGATGCAGCGGCAGCGCCACCTTCCATTCCACCGCCATCTTGTAGACCGGGCTGTTGCGCGCCGCTTCCATCCAGTTGTCGGGAATGCCGTCGACGCGCGCCTGCTCGATCACCTTCGGATCGTTCGGGTCGAGGAAGATGTCGAGCTGCGCCTGGTACAGGTCGCGGTCGTGCTCGACGCTCGCCGCCTCCTGGATGCGGTCGGCGTCGTACAGCAGCACGCCGAGATAGCGGATGCGGCCGACGCAGGTCTCGGAGCACACGGTCGGCTGGCCCGGCTTCGATGCGCGGATAGCAGAAGATGCACTTCTCGGCCTTGCCGCTCTTCCAGTTGTAGTAGATCTTCTTGTACGGGCAGCCGCTCACGCACATGCGCCAGCCGCGGCACTTGTCCTGGTCGATCAGCACGATGCCGTCTTCCTCGCGCTTGTAGATCGAGCCCGACGGGCAGCTCGCGACGCACGCCGGATTGAGGCAGTGCTCGCACAGCCGCGGCAGGTACATCATGAACGTGTTCTCGAACTGGCCGTAGATGTCCTTCTGGATGTCGTCGAAGTTCCTGTCCTTGCTGCGCTTGGCGAATTCGCCGCCGAGGATCTCTTCCCAGTTCGGGCCCCAGACGATCTTGTCCATCTGCTTGCCGGTGATCAGGCTGCGCGGACGCGCGGTCGGCGTCGCCTTCATCTCGGGCGCCGATTGCAGATGGTCGTAGTCGAAGGTGAACGGCTCGTAGTAGTCGTCGATCTCGCGGCAGGTTCGGGTTGGCGAAGATGCGCATCAGCAGCTTCCACTTCGCGCCCTGGCGCGGCTCGATCGCTGCCGTTGGCCTTGCGCACCCAGCCGCCGTTCCACTTGTCCTGGTTCTCCCATTCCTTCGGATAGCCGATGCCGGGCTTGGTCTCGACGTTGTTGAACCACGCGTACTCCATGCCGGGCCGGCTGGTCCAGACGTTCTTGCAGGTGACCGAGCAGGTGTGGCAGCCGATGCACTTGTCGAGGTTCAGCACCATGCCGATTTGCGCGCGGATCTTCATGCGACTTCTCCTTGCGCCTGCACCGGGCTCGAACGAGTTCGTCGGCCACCGGCGTGTCGAGCCAGTCGACCTTGTTCATCTTGCGCACCACGACGAACTCGTCGCGATTGGTGCCGATCGTCCCGTAGTAGTTGAAGCCGTAGCTGAACTGCGCGTAGCCGCCGATCATGTGCGTCGGCTTCAGCACGATGCGCGTCACCGAGTTGTGGATGCCGCCGCGCGCGCCGGTGATCTCCGAGCCCGGCGTGTTCACGATCTTTTCCTGCGCGTGGTACATCATCACCATGCCGGGATTGACGCGCTGGCTCACCACCGCGCGCGCCGCGATCGCGCCGTTGACGTTGAAGAGCTCGATCCAGTCGTTGTCGACGATGCCGGCGCGCTTCGCGTCGTCCTCGCTGAGCCAGACGCATCGGCCCGCCGCGGCTCAGCGTGAGCATCATCAGGTTGTCGGTGTAGGTCGAGTGGATGCCCCACTTCTGGTGCGGCGTGATGAAGTTGAGCAGGATCTCCGGATTGCCGTTGGGCTCTGCATGCCGTGGATGCCGGCGGTCGTCTTCAGATCCACCGGCGGGCGGTAGCTCGAGAAGCCCTCGCCGAACGCGCGCATCCACGGATGGTCCATGTAGAACTGCTGGCGCCCGGTCAGCGTGCGCCACGGGATCAGCTCGTGCACGTTGGTGTAGCCGGCGTTGTACGAGACGGTCTCGCTCTCGATGCCGCTCCACGTCGGCGAGCTGATGATCTTGCGCGGCTGCGCCTGGATGTCGCGGAAGCGGATCTTCTCGTCCTCGCGGTGCATCGCGAGGTGCGTGTGCTCGCGGCCGGTCTGCTTGCGCCAGCGCCTCCCACGCCTTGACCGCGACGTGGCCGTTGGTCTCGGGCGCGAGCTGCAGGATCACTTCGCAGGCGTCGATGTCGGTCTCGATCTTCGGCATGCCGCTGGGTCGCGCCTTCCGCGGTGACGAGGCCGTTGAGCTCGCCGAGCTGCTTCACTTCGGTCTGCGTGTTCCAGCCGATGCCCTTGCCGCCGTTGCCGACCTTGTCCATCAGCGGGCCCGAGCGCGGTGAAGCGCTTGTAGACGTTCGGGTAGTCGCGCTCGACGACCGCGATCTGCGGCGCGGTCTTGCCGGGAATCAGCTCGCACTCGCCGCGCTTCCAGTCCTTCACGTCGAACGGCTGCGCCAGCTCGGCCGGGCTGTCGTGCATCAGCGGCGTCAGCACCATCTCGTGCTCCACGCCGAGATGGCCGACGCAGACTTCGCTGAACTTCTTCGCGAAGCCCTTGTAGATGTCCCAGTCGCTGCGCGATTGCCACGCCGGGTCGACCGCGGTCGACAGCGGATGGATGAACGGATGCATGTCGCTGGTGTTGAGATCGTTCTTCTCGTACCAGGTCGCGGTCGGCAGCACGATGTCGCGTGTACAGGCAGGTCGTGCTCATGCGGAAGTCGAGCGTGACCAGCAGATCGAGCTTGCCTTCGGGCGCCTTGTCGTGCCAGACCACTTCGGTCGGGCTTCGCTTCCTCGCGCGCCCGAGGTCCTTGCCCTGCACGCCGTTGCTGGTGCCGAGCAGGTGCTTCAGGAAATACTCGTGGCCCTTGCCCGATCGAGCCGAGCAGGTTGGAGCGCCACACGAACATGTTGCGCGGCCAGTTGTCGGGATGATCGGGGTCGTGCAGCTCATCTTCAGCGAGCCGTCCTTCAGCGCCTTGACCGCGTAATCCTTCGGGTCGACGCCGGCGGCCTGCGCGTCGCGCACCACCTGCAGCGGATTGGTCTGCAGCTGCGGCGCGCGAGGGCAGCCAGCCCATGCGCTCGGCGCGCACGTTGTAGTCGATCATGCTGCCGCCGTAGAGCTTCTTGTCGGCGAGCGGCGAGATCACTTCCTCCATCGCCGAGCTTCTCGTAGCGCCACTGGTCGGTGTGCGCGTAGAAGAAGCTCGTGCTGTTCATCTGGCGCGGCGGGCGGATCCAGTCGAGCGCGAACGCGAGCGCCGTCCAGCCGGTCTGCGGCCGCAGCTTCTCCTGGCCGACGTAATGCGCCCAGCCGCCGCCGCTCTTGCCGATGCAGCCGCACATCATCAGCATGTTGATGATGCCGCGGTAGTTCATGTCGCTGTGGTACCAGTGGTTCATCGCCGCGCCGATGATCACCATCGACTTGCCGTGCGTCTTGTGCGCGTTCTCGGCGAACTGGCGCGCCACCGTGATCACCTGCGCGCGCGGCGTGCCGGTGATGCGCTCCTGCCAGGCCGGCGTGTACGGCGTGTCGTCGTCGAAGCTCTTCGCGGCGAGCTCGCCGGGCAGGCCGCGTGCGACGCCGTAGTTCGCGACCTGCAGATCGAACACGGTGGCCACCAGCGCCTCGCGTTTCGCCCGCCTTGCCGAGCGCGATGCGCTGCACCGGGCACGGTGCGCACCAGCACGTCGCGTTCTCGCCTTCAGTACGTTGTTCGGAAAGTGCGCGCTCTCGATGCCGCCGAAATACGGGAAGCCGACCTTCGCGGTATCGCCGCTCGGGCGCATCGCCTTCGAGCACCGACAGCTTGAGCTTGACGTCGCTGCCGTGCTGCGCTTCCTTCGCCTCGAGGTTCCACTGGCCCTGGTCGGCGCGGCCGTCGGGACCCCAGCGGAAGCCGATGGCGCCGTTGCGGCAGCACGACCTTGCCGGCTTCGTCGAAGGCGACCGTCTTCCACTCCGGATTGTTGGCCTGGCCGAGCTTGCCGTTGAAATCCGACGCGCGCACGTAGCGGTCGGGCACCATGATCGTCTCGCCGCCCGGCAGCGTGTGCTCCTTCAGCATCACCAGCATCGGCATGTCGGTGTAGCGGCGCACGTAGTCGTCGAAGTAGGCGCTGCGTTCGCCCTTGTCGGGAAAATAGAACTCCTTCAGGATCACGTGGCCCATCGCCATCGCCACCGCGGCGTCGGTGCCCTGCTTCGGGTGCATCCAGATGTCGGCGAGCTTGGCGACCTCGGAGTAGTCGGGCGTCACCGCGACGGTCTTGGTGCCCTTGTAGCGCACCTCGGTGAAGAAGTGCGCGTCGGGCGTGCGCGTCTGCGGCACGTTGGAGCCCCAGGCGATGATGAAGCTCGAGTTGAACCAGTCGGCCGACTCGGGCACGTCGGTCTGCTCGCCCCAGACCTGCGGGCTCGACGGCGGCAGGTCGCAGTACCAGTCGTAGAAGCTCATGCAGACGCCGCCGATCAGGCTCAGGTAGCGCGATGCCCGCGGCGTAGCTCACCATCGACATCGCCGGGATCGGCGAGAAGCCGATCACGCGGTCCGGGCCGTGCTTCTTGATCGTGTAGACGTTGGCCGCGGCGACGATCTCGTTGACCTCGTCCCAGCTCGAGCGCACGAAGCCGCCGAGGCCGCGCACGCTCTGGTAGTCGCGGCGCTTGGCGTCGTTCTCGACGATCGACGCCCAGGCGTCGACCGGGTCGTGCGTCGAGCCGCGCCTCGCGCCAGCTGCTTGAGCAGGCGGCCGCGCACCATCGGATACTTGACGCGATTCGCGCTGTACAGATACCAGCTGTAGCTCGCGCCGCGCGCGCAGCCGCGCGGCTCGTGGTTGGGCATGTCCCAGCGCGTGCGCGGGTAGTCGGTCTGCTGCGTCTCCCACGTGACGATGCCGCCCTTGACGTAGATCTTCCACGAGCACGAACCGGTGCAGTTGACGCCGTGCGTCGAGCGCACGATCTTGTCGTGCGCCCAGCGGTTGCGGTAGGCGTCTTCCCACGTGCGGTCCTCGCCGGTGGCGACGCCGTGGCCGTCGGAGAACGTTTCCTTCGGGTTGCGAGAAGTAGTTGAGGCGATCGAGGAAATGGCTCATGAACGGTTCTCCGGGATTTCGTGGCTCACGGGTTCTTCACGTACGCGTTGCGCGCGCAGGTAGAACCACCAGTTGAGGACCAGGCAGAGCGCGTAGAACACCGCGAATCCGTACATCGCGATCTGCGGCGTGCCGGCCTTGATCTGGTCGCCGATCACGATCGGCGCGACGAAGGCGCCGTAGGCGGCGATCGCCGAGGTCCAGCCCAGCACCGGGCCGGCCTGCGTGCGGTCGAAGATCACGCCGATGGTGCGGAACGTCGAGCCGTTGCCGATGCCGCTGGCGAAGAACAGCACGCATGAACAGGCCGCAGGAACGGCGGGAAGTACTGCTCCGGGCGTGGCCGAGTGCGTACGCCTGCATCATCACGTAGCCCACCGCGACCGACGCGACCACCATCACCGCCGAGATGATCTGCGTGACGATCGAGCCGCCGACCTTGTCGGAGATCCAGCCGCCGAGCGGCCGCACGGCCGCGCCGACGAAGGGACCGATCCAGGCGTAGGCCAGGACGCGTCGGCGCGTTCGGGTTGTTCAGCGTGTGCTGCATCACGCCGTTCGCGTCGGGCACGTGGCTCACGCCGAAGATCACCTTCATCGACAGCGGCAGCGCCATCGAGAAGCCGATGAACGAGCCGAAGGTCACGATGTAGAGCGCCGTCATCGACCACGTGTGCTTGTTGCGGAAGATCTCGAACTGCTTGGCGACGCCCTCCTTCATCGGGCCGAAGGCCGCGAGCCTCATCACCAGCAGCGCGCGCGATCGATGTCGAGCGGAATCGCGACCCACATGCTGATGAGGCCGAGACCGGTCGGCTTCGGCAGGTACAGGTACAGGCCGAGGATCGACGGTATGAACGCCAGCGTGTACAGCTAGGTGATCTTGGCGAACGCGACGATCGGATTGCCGGTGTCCGGCGAGACCGTCTTCAGGTTGTTCATGCCGAACCAGCACAGGATCGACAGCGGCACCAGCGACAGCACCCAGGCGAAGCCGGCGTTCTGGATCCAGGTCGGCGTGCCCGCGGCGATCTTGCCGAAGATCCACCCGCTGTCCTTCACCAGCGTCATCGGCTCGCCGCCGAAGCGCGCCGAAGATGCCCACCGTCATCACCAGCGGAATGACGATCTGCATCGTGGTCACGCCGAAGTTGCCGAGGCCGGCGTTGAGGCCGAGCGCCGTGCCCTGCAGCCGCTTCGGAAAGAACGTGCTGATGTTCGACATCGAGCTGGCGAAGTTGCCGCCGCCCACGCCCGACCACAGCGCCATCAGCTGGAACGCCCACAGCGGCCAGTCCTTGTGCTGCAGCACGATGCCGGTGCCGATCGCCGGCGCCAGCAGCATCGCGGTGGTCAGGAAGATCGTGTTGCGGCCGCCGGCCAGGCGGATCAGGAACGACGCCGGAATGCGCATCGTCGCGCCGGAGATGCCGGCGATCGCCGTCAGCGTGAACAGCTCGGCCTGGGTGAACGGAAAGCCCAGGTTCAGCATCTGCACCGTGATGATTCCCCACATGCCCCAGACGGCGAAGCCGCACAGCAGCGCCGGCACCGAGATCCACGAGATTGCGGTAGGCGATGCGCTTGCCGGTGCGTCTCCCAGAACGTCTCGTCCTCGGGACGCCAGTCGGCGATGTCGGCGCCGCCGGCGGTGGAGGTCACGCGTTCTGCCGCGAGAGTGGTAGTCGTCATGATGATCCTCGATTAAGTGATACGTCTAAGGCCGGACGGCCGCCTCGGCGCCGCCGAAATGCGACGGCTCGGGATGCCGGCGACGCAACTCCGCGCCGAACGGACGCACTTCGGTCAAGTACATCCACATCAGCGAAACCCAGACGATGCCGAACATCAGCATGAACGCGGACGAGCGCACGCCGGTCAGATCCACCAGCGCGCCGAACATGATCGGCAGGATGAAGCCGCCCATGCCGCCGGCGAGGCCGACGACGCCCGAGATCACGCCGATGTTTTTCGGGTAATCGTCGGAGATGTACTTGAAGACGGAGGCCTTGCCGATCGCGAACGCAATGCCCATCGTGAACATGATCACGGTAAAGACGGTCGCATCGAGCCCGAGATGAAATGTCTTCGGCCCCGTCACGGTCTGGATCGTGAACTCGGTCTGCGGATAGGACAGGAAAAAGAGGCAGACGAGGCCTACCCACAACACCCACCAGGTCACCGTGTGCGCGCCGTACTTGTCCGAGAACCAGCCGCCGACCGCGCGCAACACGCCGCCGGGAATGCTGAACGCCGCCGCGAGCAGCGCAGCTGACCGGATGTCGAAACCGTATTCGGAGATGTAGTACTTGGTCATCCACAGCGACAGCGCGACATAGCCGCCGAACACGATCGAGTAGTACTGGCTGTAGCGCCACACCTTCGGGTCCTTCAACACCTGGAGCTGTTCGCGCACGGTGATGTGCGATTCGCCCGTCGCATGGTCCTCGTCGGTATAGGTGAAGAACCAAAATGCGATGGCGGTGATCAGCATCAGCACCGCGTACACCTGCGGCACCATCGTCCAGCCGAAGGCCACGACGATGCTCGGCGCGACGAACTTGTTGACCGCCGCGCCGGTATTGCCGGCGCCGAAGATGCCCATCGCGAGTCCCTGCCGATGCTTGGGAAACCAGCGTGCGCAGTACGCGATCCCCACGGAGAACGAGCCGCCCGCCACACCGACGAACAGGCCCGTCACAAGGAAATGCCAGAATTCGGTCGCGTACCCGATCAGCCAGATCGGGATCACTGTCGACAGCATCAGGATGAAAAACACGATGCGCCCGCCGTAGCGGTCGGTCCACATGCCGAGCGGCAGCCGGATCAGCGAGCCGGTCAGCACCGGGAGCGCGACGAGGATGCCGAACTGGGTCTCGTTGAGCCCCAGGTTCTGCTTGATCGGGATGCCGATGACCGCGAACATCATCCACACCATGAAACAAACCGTAAATGCGGTCGTGCTGGCGGTTACGACCGACCACGCTTTGTATGTCCGCGATGCCATGCCTGCCTCCCGTTTTGCTTAATCTTACGGAAGCAGTTTAGGCAGCTGGCGCGAAGCCTATTTGATGTAGATCAACTGAAGATGTATTTCTCGTCCATCTTATAAAACATTGCTTTAAGATCGTCGTTAGTCGCCGGGAACGATTTTTTATTTATCAACGGGCGGAAGCACTTAACGCCGGGAAACGAGTATGCGTCTGACTATATTTACCGATTACTCACTGCGCGTGCTCATCTACCTGGGCGCGCACCGCGATGAAGAGCGGCTTGCGACGATCGGCGATATCGCGGCCGCCTATCGCATATCGGAAAACCATTTGATGAAAGTCGTCCACCGCCTCGCCAGGCATGGCTATATCGAAACCACGCGCGGCAAGGGCGGCGGGCTCCAACTCGCCCGCGCGCCGGATGAAATCAACGTCGGCGCGGTCGTGCGCGTGACCGAGGATGACCTGGCGCTGGTCGAGTGTTTCCAGGATAGCGAGCCGGGATGCCCCATCGTGCCGGCCTGCACTTTGCAGTTCACGCTTGCGCGCGCGCTGGACGCTTTCCTGAAGGTGCTCGACGGGCAAACCCTGGCGGATCTTTTGCAGCCCCGTGCCAGGCTGATGAAAATATTCAGGGCCACAAGCGCACCACGCTGATCGCCAGCGAGCTTTCGGCGGCCGGGAGTTCCGTGCGGTTACGGCTAGACGATCCGATCGAGCGGCAACTGGAAAAGCCGGATGTGATCTGCCGCGCGCGTGATTTCCGCGTTCGCGGCGGTGATGGCGTCGATCAGCCTGGCGAGCGGCCGCTCGTCCTCGAACGCGACCATCACGACTGAATTGGTGCTCGGGAAACCCCCGCCGCCCAGGTGCGGGTCGGTGCCGTGGCCCTTGCCCTTCGCCTGCTCCCACCGCGTGTAGTAATCGATGTCGACGGCTTTGAATATTTCAAGCACGCGCTCGGTGTGATACTCGATGTGCACGATAAACGCTATCTTCACGGCTTCCTCTGTCGGTTGTCTGGCGGATGCTGCCGCATCCAGTCTAATCAAAAAACCGTCTTAAGCTCAATCGCAGCAGCCTTCGCTGGTATCGCGCCTGGGACAGCCTACGGGACGCTCAGGCGGCTTCAACGGACAAAAATTGTTGATATCCGCCGCCGGCCGCTGCAGGAAACACGTAAACGCGCTCGAGCCGGCGGCCAGCGCCCAGAAGCCGAAAAAGCCGATCGTGTAGGTGGCGGTGCGGCTCAGCGCCAGCGGTTCGCCGAACAAGTGCAGGGACGTCGGGTCGAACAGCGTGAAAAACACGGCTTCCGCAATGCCGCCGACGATGAACGACGGCCATAACACCCAGATTGCGCGTTGCATGGTTAACTCCTCATCGTAGGCTGCGAACAGGGCGCGCTACTGCGGGGTCAGCACGACCGCTTGTGCGCTGTTGGCGGCTTCGCCGGCGAGGCGCCAGGTGCGCGCAGCGTCCTCCAGCATCATCACCCGTCTCCCCGCAGGGGCGGCAACCCGCATGCCTTCGTATACCCCCGGCAACACGGCGTGCAGCTCGATCAACTGATCGGCCACTGCCTGCGTCGGATGTACGAGCCGCAAGCGCAGCGCCGGGGGCAGCGCGGCGCCGCCGGTAACGGTCACGCGCACCTGACCGCCATCCACGCCTGGCTCGACGCGCGCGGCCAGCGTCAGTTGCTCCGCGCGCTGCGCGCGCAATAGTGTCTGGTTGATGGCAAGCCCGCGCTTGTAGTAGTCGTCGGCGACCAGCCCGTCGTCCGAGCGCACGGCGAGCCACAGCGTATAAAAACCGGCGACGATCACGATCGCCGGCCCCGCCATGAGGAGCCATGGCCACGGTTCGCGATACCAGGCTTTCGCCAGCAAGTTGTCGGTCAGCGTGCTCATCGTTCACCTCTTAGGAAAGCTTTCAGGTATGCGGAATATGGATTTCTCGTCGGCGTGCACCCGCGCGTCCGCACTGTCCTCGACGTGAAACTGGACAGGGTGCGAGCCGGCGGTGGTTTTCGCCGGATCGGCGCGCAGCGTCACGGGCAGCGTGACCGCAGCCGAGGCCGGGATGCTTACGGGCAACGTGGCGACGAGTTCCAGGTCATCGATGCCGGCCGCACTCACCGTAAACTGGCGCGGGGCCTCCGTCGTGTTCATGATTTGCAGCCGGTAAACGTTTTCGAGCCGGCCATCGGAGAGCTCGCGCACGAGCGTGGTGCGGTCGCGCAACACGTCGACCTTGAGCGGCACGCGCTGGTACAGAAGCGCCACGAACGCGGTGATCGCGGCGAGCAGGATCGCGCTGTAAACCAGTGTACGCGGGCGCAGCACATGGCGCAGGATGTCGCGGTCCTGGTATTTGCCGTGCACCGCGTTTTCGGTCGCGTAACGGATCAACCCGCGCGGGTAGCCCAGCTTGTCCATCACCTGGTCGCAGCCGTCGATGCAGGCGGCGCAGCCAATGCATTCGTACTGTAACCCGTCGCGGATGTCGATGCCGGTCGGGCACGCCTGCACGCAGATGCCGCAATCCACACACGAACCGAGTCCGGCTTTGCGGTAATCCGCGGATCTGCTGCGCGAGCCGCGGGGCTCGCCGCGCTGCGCATCGTAGGTGATGATCAGCGTGTCCGAATCGAACATCACGCTCTGAAAGCGCGCATACGGGCACATATGCTTGCACACCTGCTCGCGCATCCAGCCGGCGTTGCCGTAGGTCGCGAAACCGTAGAACGCGATCCAGAACGTTTCCCACGGCCCGAGCTGAATTTGCACGACCTCTGCCGCCAACCCGCGGATCGGCGAGAAATAGCCGACGAATGTGAAGCCGGTCCACAACGCGAGCACGATCCAGATGAAATGCTTGCCGAATTTTTTGGCGAACTTGTCCACACCGACCCGCACGCGGTCGAGCTTCATGCGCTGCACGCGATCGCCTTCTATCACGCGCTCTATCCACATGAAAATTTCCGTGTAAACGGTTTGCGGGCATGCATACCCGCACCACAAGCGCCCGGCGACGGCCGTGAACAGAAACAAAGTCAGCGCCGATATGATCAGCAGCACGGTGAGAAAAATGAAATCCTGCGGCCAGAACACCAGGCCGAAAATATAGAACTTGCGCTGAGCCAGGTCGAACAGCACCGCCTGGCGCCCGTTCCACGTGAGCCATGCCGTGCCGTAAAAAACGAGCTGGGTAAGCACCACCAGTGCAATGCGCCAGTTCGCGAACCAGCCGTGCACCGAGCGCGGATGGATCGTGCGCCGGACCTCGTAGAGATCGAGGTCGACCGGCGAGCCGACCGGCGCCAGCTTGGGAAAGGGCTGACTCAAGCCGCCGCCTGCGATTTACCTGGTAGCCGGATGCGACAGCGAATAGACGTATGCCGCCAGCAGATGGATTTTCGCTTCGTCGAGCTTATCCTTATGCGCCGGCATCCCGCTCGTGCCGCCGGACGAACTCGACGCGCCTTCGCCGTTGGTGACCATGCGAATGATGTCCGCCTCGTTGCCGCCGTAGAGCCAGATATTGTCGGTCAGGTTGGGCGCCCCTACGACCTGATTGCCCTTCCCGTCGGGACCATGACAGGCTATACAGATGGTGCTGAATTTCGTTTTGCCGCGCGCTGCGCGCAACTCGTCATGAGTGCGCCCGGACAGGCTCAATACATAGTTCGCCACATCTTTGACGGCATCGGCGCCCCCGACCGCGGCGCCCAGCGGCGGCATCACGCCATTGCGGCCATTGGCGATCGAGGTCTTGATCACCTCAGGTTCGCCGCCATAGAGCCAGTCATTGTCGGTCAGATTGGGAAAGCCTTTCCCGCCACGCGCATCGGAGCCATGGCATTGCGAACAATTGGTGAGAAACAGGCGCTGGCCCATTTCAGTCGCGGCCGGATCAGCCGCTACCAGCTTGAGATCCTGCTCGAGGTATTTGGTGAAGAGCGGCCCGTAGAGCGCGGCCGCCTCTTTCTGCTCGTCGTCGTACTGGCCCTGCGAACTCCAGCCAAGCACGCCGGCGAAATTGCCAAGGCCGGGATAAAGCACCAGATAAAACAGCGAGAACACGATCGTGATGTAGAACATCCACATCCACCAGCGCGGCAGCGGGTTGTTCCATTCGGCCAGGTCTTCGTCCCACAGGTGGCCGGTGGTATCCACCTGCTCGCCTTTGGCGGCCGGCTTGGTGGTGCAGTTGTACAGCAGGATGGCGCACGCAGCGATGCTGACGAGCGTGATGATTCCGACATAGTAGGGCCAGAATTCGCTTGAAAAGTCGCTCATCGCTCGTCCTTAACCGTGGCGGCTGGAACGGTCGACACGGCGCGGTTGTAGCGCAATATGGCGCACGAAAGCATGCTGACGATCGTAATGATCCCGACATAGAAAGCGCCGAAGTCGCTTGAAAAATCGCTCATGATTTCTCCCTGACCGTGCCGTTGGAATCTTCGCCACCGGGTGCGTCGCCGTCCTCGAACGGCACGCGGGCGGCCTCATCGAACTGCGCGCGGCGCTTGCCGCTGTATGCCCACGCGACGATAGTCACGAATACAATCATCATTACCACCGTCATCAAAGTGCTGAGCGTGATGTAATCGAGCGCACTCATCGCACGTTCCTCAATACGAGGCCCAGCCCCTGCAAATACGCGATTGTCGCGTCCATTTCGTTCTTGCCTTTGGCAGCACCCGCCGCGGAAGCAATGTCCTCGTCGGTGTACGGCACGCCGACGGTGCGCAACGCGCGCATTTTCGCCGGCAGCACTTCCGCATCCACCGGCGTGCGGGCGAGCCATGTGTAAGCGGGCATGTTCGATTCCGGCACCACCTCGCGCGGATTGTTGAGATGCGCGCGATGCCACTCGTCGGAATAGCGCCCGCCGACGCGCGCGAGGTCCGGGCCGGTGCGCTTGGAGCCCCACAGGAACGGATGGTCGTAGACGAATTCGCCGGCGACCGAATAATGGCCATAACGCTCGGTCTCGGCGCGGAACGGCCTGATCATCTGCGAGTGGCAGTTGTTGCAACCCTCGCGGATGTAAACGTCGCGGCCGGCCAGTTGCAGCGCGGGCAGCGGCTTGAGACCCGCGACCGGCGCGGTCGTCGAGCGCTGAAAATACAGCGGCACGATTTCGACCAGACCGCCCACCGCGACCACCAGGATGATGAGGGCGATCAGAAGTCCCGTGTTTTGCTCGATGATGTCGTGTCGATTGCTCATGAAATAAGCTCCGGGATTACGCGTGCGCCAGCGCGGCGGCGGGAATTCGCGCGTCGTTGACCGCACGGCTGCCGGCAATGGTTCTCCAGACGTTGTAGACCATGATCAGCATGCCGCAGAAGAACACGAGGCCGCCGAACAGGCGTACGGTGTAGTACGGATAGGTCGCCTTGACCCCTTCGGCGAAGCTGTAGGTGAGCGTGCCGTCCGCATTGACCGCGCGCCACATCAGGCCCTGCATCACGCCGGCTATCCACATCGCCGAAATGTAGAGCACGACGCCGATCGTCGACACCCAGAAATGCAGGTCGATCAGCCTGACGCTGTACATTTCCAGGCGGCCGAACATGCGCGGAATCAGGTAATACATCGCGCCGATCGACACCATCGCGACCCAGCCGAGCGCGCCGGCATGCACGTGGCCGACCGTCCAGTCCGTGTAATGCGACAGCGCATTGACGGTCTTGATCGACATCATCGGCCCTTCGAACGTCGACATGCCGTAGAACGACAGCGAAGTCACAAGGAACTTCAGGATCGGATCGGTGCGCAATTTGTGCCACGCACCCGACAAAGTCATCATGCCGTTGATCATGCCGCCCCACGAGGGCGCCAGCAGGATCAGCGAAAAAAGCATGCCGATGGACTGTGCCCAGTCCGGCAGCGCGGTGTAATGCAGGTGGTGCGGGCCTGCCCACATATAGGTAAAGATCAGCGCCCAGAAGTGCACGACCGACAGCCGGTACCGAGTACACGGGCCGCCCGGCCTGCTTCGGGATAAAGTAATACATGATGCCGAGGAAACCCGCGGTCAGGAAAAAGCCCACGGCGTTGTGGCCGTACCACCACTGCACCATCGCGTCCTGCACGCCGGCGTAGGCGGAATACGATTTCCACATCGTCACCGGAATTTCCGCGCTGTTGACGAGATGCAGCAGCGCAACCGTCAGGATGAAGGCGCCGAAAAACCAGTTCGCGACATAGATATGCCTGATGCGGCGGGTCGCCAGGGTTCCGAAAAAAACCACCGCGTAAGACACCCACACCAGCGTGATCAGGATATCGATCGGCCATTCGAGCTCGGCGTATTCCTTGCCGCTGGTGTAGCCGAGCGGCAGCGTGATCGCGGCCAGCACGATCACCGCCTGCCAGCCCCAGAACGTAAAGGACGCGAGCGCCGTGCTGAACAGGCGCACGTGGGAGGTGCGCTGGACCACATAATAGGACGTCGCGAACAGCGCGCAGCCGCCGAACGCGAAAATCACCGCGTTGGTGTGCAGCGGGCGCAGCCGGCCGTACGAGAGCCAGGGTGCGACGTTGAGTTCGGGCCACACGAGCTGGGCGGCGATGATGACCCCGACCAGCATGCCGACCACGCCCCATACCACTGTCATGATCGAAAACTGCCGCACGACCTGGTAGTTGTAGCTATCCTGTGCACTCATTAACACCGCTCCACGCATGACGTTCGGCGGATATTAATGGGCGCCGCGGCGCTTCTTTTTGATCTATATCAACTCGTCATCACCCGAACGGCGGTCTACTCGATGCTATGGACGAACCGAAAAACGCGGCGTCTGCGCGTCGCACCATTGGGATAAGGGGGACCGTGATCAGACCCGCCGGTGATATCAAAGCGACGCTCGCGCGTTGCGTCCTCTTTCGCTCGCTGCCGCCGGCTGCGCTGGCGCCGCTCGTCGACCGCGCGAAAGCACTCAACGTGCGGCGCGGCGCGCGGATCTACGATGCAGGGCAACGCTGCCCCGGCGTATTCATCGTCGTTACCGGCCGCGTCATGCTGAGCGTCGGCGCGGGTGCGACGGACAGCAAAGTCATCGACCTGACCGGCCCCGGCGGCCACTTCGGCCTCGCCGCGGCGATCCTCGATGCAACCCAGAATGTCGCCGCCGACGCGCTGGTCGACAGCCTGCTCATCATGGTGCCGCGCGCGGCGCTGCTCGATTGCGCCGGCGAACATCCGCAGCTCGGCCTGCAGGTCGCCACGGCATTGAGCCGCGGCATCGTCAACCTCACCGAAGACATCGAAGCCTACTCACTGCATTCGGGCCGCCAGCGCGTCGCCAATTATCTGTTGCGGATTGCCGCGGCCAATGCCGCGCGCGCGCATCCGTTCGCGCTGCCGGCGAAGAAAAGCATCATCGCCTCGAGGCTCGGCCTCACACCGGAATATTTCTCGCGCATGCTGCACGACCTGATCGTCACCGGCGCGATCCTGGTCGAGGGACGCCAGATCACGATTCTCGATCCGGCCTTGCTGCGGGGCGGGACGCCCGCCGCGTCGATCGCCGCGTGACGGCGCGCCGCGCGAGCGGCGAGCGCGTTATTTTTTGGCAGTGATTTCGTCGTCCATCAGGATGCGGTACGCCGGTCCTTCCAGATCGTCGAACTGACCGCGGCGCACTGCCCACCAGAACACTGCGCCGATCAAAAAAACCAGCACGAGGCTCAGTGGAATCAACAGGTAGACGATATCCATGTTTATCCTGCTGGCGCGAGCATGCGCGCCGGTGCAGCCTGCGGCGACGGCGCACGTCGCCACAACCGCAGCGCATTGGTTACCACCACCGTTGAACTCGCCGCCATCCCGATGCCTGCCACTAATGGCGACACGTATCCGCAGGCGGCGAGCGGCACCGCGACCACGTTATAAGCGAATGCCCACGCCAGGTTCTGGCGAATGACGAGCAGGCTTGCGCGCGCCTGCCGCACGGCTTCAAGCAGCGTGTCGAGGCGATTCGACAGCAGGATGACGTCGCTGTTGCCGCAAGTCACTTCGGCGCCGCTGCCCATCGCGATCGCCACGTCGGCAACGGCGAGGCCCGCCGCGTCGTTGACGCCGTCGCCTGTCATTGCCACGACCGCGCCATCCGCCTGCAGCCGCTGCACGTAGGCGACCTTGGCCTCCGGCGTAACGCCGCCGAGCTGCGCGGCAATGCCGAGCTTGCGCGCGACGTGCGCGACGATGCGCGGACGGTCACCGGACAGCAGATGCACGGTTTTGCCGAGCGCAGTGAGTTCGTCCATCACGTGGCGCGCGTGCTCGCGCAGCGGATCCGCGAATGTGAACAAAGCTATCCAGCCGTGCTCGTCGCCAAGCGCCACCATGGTCACGTCGTCGGTGACAAACTCGAGCTCGGCCGGCATAGCGTGACCATGCAGCTCGGCAACGAACGGGGCGCTGCCGATGCGAAAACGGATGCCGTCCAGCTTGCCTTCGACGCCCATTCCCGGAACGACGCGGGTCGAAGCTTCGGTACACATAATGCCCGCCGGCGCGGCGGCGGCGAGTGCGCGCGCGATCGGATGGTTCGATCCGGCCTCCAGCCCGGCGGCGAGCACGAGGCATTCGTCACGGCTGCGCTTGAGCTCGCCGGTGCCAAGCGGCACCACGCCTATCAAGCGCAGCGCACCGGTGGTGAGCGTGCCGGTCTTGTCGAAGACGAAGTCGGTTGCACGCGCCAGGTTTTCGATCGCATCGCCGCGCGTGACCAGCACGCCCTGCTGATGCAACGCTCCGGTCGCCGCGGCAAGCGCAGCCGGCGTGGCGAGCGACAGCGCACAGGGACAACTGACAACCAGAACCGCGACCGTGATCCACAGCGCGCGGGACGGATCGACGTGGTACCAGGTTGCCGCGACCGCGGCCGCGATCGCGAGCAGTGCGAGCACGAAATACTGCGCTACGCGGTCGGCGCTGCGCGCGATGCGCGGCCGCTGCGCCGCTGCGCGATCCAGCAGCCGCAGTATTCCGGCGAGCATGGTGTCCTGCCCCACCCGCGTCACCCGCAGGATAAGCGGACTTCCGAGATTGAACGAGCTGCCGATCACCTGATCGCCCAGTCCGTTTCGGCTGCGGACGGGATTCGCCGGTCAGCAGCCGCTCGTCGAGTTCGCTTTCGCCGGCCACGACGACACCGTCCGCGGGGACGGCCGCGCCCGGGCGCACCCGCACGTAATCACCCCGGCGCAGGCTCGCCGCCGCCACCATCGCCGAGTCTGCCGCGGGCCACGCGGTGTAGCGCTCGGCGATCGCGGGCGCCGGCCGCGCAAGTTCCTCCTGCGCGGTTACGGCACGCATGCGCGCCGTCATCTCGAGATAACGCGCGGCGAGCAGCAGAAACACGAACATCGTGACGGAGTCGAAATACACCTCGCCGCTGCCCGTCAGCGTCGCGACGACGCTGGCTGCAAACGCCGCGGCAATGCCGAGCGCCACCGGCACGTCCATGCCGGGTTGCAGCGCGCGCAAATCGCGCCACGCGCCGGTGAAAAACGGCGCGGCCGCATACAGCACGACCGGCAGCGTCAATATCAGGCTCGCGATGCGCATCAACTGTTCGATGTCCGCCGTCATATCGCCATTCGTCACGTACACCGGGACGAGATACATCATGACCTGCATCATGCCGAACCCCGCGACGAACAACCGCCACAGCGCGCGGTCGCGTTCCCCGCGCCGCGCCTGTTCGGCGCGCGCGCTGTCGTATGGACAGGCGCGGTAGCCGAGTGCGGCGATCGCACCCAGGATGGCGGCCAGGCGCGTTTGCCGCGTATCCCAGCGCACGCGCGCGCGGTGCGTCGCATAATTGATTTCAACCGCCAGCACCCCGGGCAGGCGGCTTGCGCGCTGCTCGATCAGCCACACGCAGGCAGCGCAAGTGATGCCCTCGAGCATTAACGTTGCTTCGCGCGCATGTTCGCCGTCTTCACGCGCAACTTCGGATTCGACTTCGGCGATTTCATACGCGGCCAGCTCGCGCACGGCCGCGGGGACGGTGTCTTCGCGCAGCGGCAGCGCGCTGCGCTGCCGGTAGTAAGCCGTCAAGCCGTGGTCGACTATCGTCTGCGCTACGGCCTGGCAGCCGGCACAGCACATCGCCCGTTCGACGTCATCGATCGCCACGCTCAGCGCGAATCCGCGCGGCACCGGCAATCCGCAGTGATAGCAGTCTGCGCTCAGCGAAATTACGTGAGTTCCCCGGTCGGCCGTCATGCGTGTCCGCATTTTGGTTAGGCCCGCATGATAAGGGCCGGATCACGCCGAATGCTTGATACAGATCAAATAGATGACACCCGCCGCGGTACGCCATAAGCGCGCAGTGCCGGCGTGCGCGTCTGACGGACGTTTCCTATATAAAAATGGGCCGACGACCGCTGTCACTGACCCTCGCGGGCTGGTCATTATTTTTGCAATAGCGCAAAAAAGGAGCTCACATGGACCTCCGCATGCTTAACAATCTGGCCGCCTTGGCCATCGGGGTTTGCCTGAGCGCTTCGGCACCCGCTCAAGCGCTGCCGCAGCAACCCGTTGTTACCCCGAACGGCATAGGTTCGGCGCCCATGGGGGCGAACCCGGATGTTCCCGGGGTGGTCACGCCACCCGCAACACCACCCGCTCCGCGCACGCAAATCATTCCGGCAGTTCCGATGCAGCCGGTCGCGCCGCCGCCACAGGTCGAACTGAAAACCTGCCCATGCGATTCGACGCAGGTGCCGCCGTATACAGGCTCGCCTATGACACGTTGCCCTTGTTTGTAACCGCTTAGAACGATCAGCCGCCGGCAACGATATTATGTTTTGTCGCGAATCGTGAGCCACGCAGCCACCGCGCTGAAAAATGCCAGCAAGGCTGCAATGCTCATGACCTGCCTGAATGCGGCAATGAAGGCACCGTTCACCGCATCTTTCAACGCAGTTCGCGTTACGGCGTCCTCGCCTGCGGGAATCGTCATACCGGCCAGTTTGATCCGCTGATCGTCCACGCTCTGTTTGGCTTCAGCAGAGATCTGCACAGTCGCCAGCTGGCGATCCAGGGCGCGGTTGAACGTATGCAACATGACCAGGCCGAGCACTGCGATAGCGAGAAGCGCCGCAATTCGGGCTACTGCATTATTGATGCCGGATGCAACGCCCGCATGGGTTTTGCCCACCGCATTCATGACTGTTGTCGTTAACGGCGCGACGCTGATCGCCAGGCCGAATCCAAGCACGACGATCGCCGGAAAAAAAGTCCGCCAATAACTGCCGCCGACGCCCGGCAAAGTGAAAAGGACAAAACCTGCCGCAACGATAATGGGCCCCACCACGAGCGGGAGCCTCGCTCCGTAGCGCACGAGCAGGCCGCCGGACCAGCGCGACAACGAAAACATGATGATGACCAACGGCAGCATAGCCGCGCCCGCCGCCGTGGCTGAGTATTCCTGTAACTGGATCAGGTTCAGCGGGAAAAAGAACAACGCTCCGCTCAGCGCGGCATATAAGAACAGAGTCAGCAGATTCGCTCCGCTGAAATTTCTCGAGCGAAACAACGCGAGCGGCAACATCGGATTGCCGACGCGCATTTCCACGAACACAAAAATTACCAGCAGGATGACACCGGCCGCCAAAGCGACTGTAACGGCCGGATCTCCCAGCGTACTAAAGCTGGATTCGATCAATCCATAGACCACCGCGCCCAGGCCCAGGGTCGCGAGCGTTGCGCCCCATTTATCCAGTCCGCGGGAATTCGTCCCTTCACTGCTTTCCGGCACATGCCGGTACACCAGATAAAGCACACTGATGGCCAGCGGAACATTCACGAAGAATACTGCTCGCCAGGAAAGGTGTTCGATCATTGCCCCGCCGATTACAGGACCAACTGCCGACGTGAGTGCGCTGAAACCCGACCATGTGCCTATCGCTGCTCCCCTTTCGTTTTCCGCGAAAGCCGCGCTGATGATGGCGAGACTGCCCGGCACGAGCAGCGCGGCGCCCACGCCCTGGACGCCGCGCGCGATGATGAGCTGTTGAATATTGGATGCCAGGCCACACCAGATGGAAGCCAGCGCAAAGAGCGCGACGCCGGCGGCATACATGCGCTTGCGACCGTAGCGATCGCCGAGCGCTCCTCCCATCAGCAACAGCGCGGCAAGAAACAATGCGTAGGCCTCGATCACCCACTGCAAGTCCACGACGGTCGCATTAAACTCCGCTTGGAGCGCCGGCAGCGCAAGATTGGCAACACTGGCGTCGATGAATGCCATGCTGGATCCGAGGATCGTGGCGGCAAGTATCCACGGCCCGGCTGCGCGCGAACAGGGAACCGTCGTGCGTCCCGCGCGTATGACCGCCTCGTTGCACGGTTCCTGAATGACGAGCGCCATATATCAGGTCAAGCCCGTTTGCCGGCGATCGCGCTCAGGCGAATCAACAACTCCCGATTAGGCGCGCAACGCGGCGTCGATGGCGGTTTGCAAGCGTTCGAGGCCGAACGAAACGTCCTGCACGACTCCGTTGACGAAGAATGTGGGGGTGGCGCGGACCCCGCTTCTGCTCCCGCCCGCGAGGTGTTCCTGCACCCGCTGCAGATATACGTGGTCGCCCATTTCGTAGTCATAGCGCTCGAGATCAAGCTCCGCCTTGGCGGCGTACTGGCGCAGGCTGTTGGCTTTCAGATGCAGCTGATTCTCGAACAAGAGAGCGTGCATGGGCCAGAATTTATGCTGCGCGCCCGCCGCTTCAGCCACCTCGGCCGCGAGTTCGGCATGCGGGTGCACTTCGCGCTGCGGAAAGTGCCGGTATACAAAGCGCAGCTCGTCGCCGAAGTGCTTGAGCATTATTTTCACCGCCGGATAGGCTTGCGCGCACGACGGGCATTCGAAGTCGCCATACTCGACCACTGTGACCCTGGCCGTATGCGAACCCGTGAAATGGTCGCCGTGGTTTACCGGGACCGCCAGCATGACCGGCTTGGCTGGTTGATTCATCGCTGTCTCCTCGAGCCCATGGGTACGTGCCACGACAATTTGTAACTCCCGCACAAGAGGTTGACAAGAAACATCCTGTCCGAGTTCGCTCGAATCCGGATAAACGCCCGGGTGCCATCGTCGCATGCCTCGACGACCCGCCGTCGAACTACGGCTGCTCGTTGCCACTCTATGCTTTCAAGAGCAAAATGCCGCCTCTTTTCAGGACGCCGCATGAGCTACGACGTTTTCCAGAGCGACACCGGCAAGCCGATCAAGGCCTGGACGAAAGGCGTGCCCATCGAAGATGCGGCGCGCCAGCAGCTATTCAACCTGTCCGAACTGCCTTTTATCTACCGGCACGTCGCGGCCATGCCGGACGTGCATTGGGGCATGGGTGCCACCGTGGGCAGCGTAATCGCCACCGACGGTGCGGTCATACCGGCGGCGGTCGGCGTCGATATCGGGTGCGGCATGATGGCCGTGCGCCTGGACGGCGCGCGCGCCGAGCATCTGCCGGCGAATCTCGCGCGCGTTCGCTCGGAAATCGAGCACACCGTCCCGACCGGTTTCGAGAAGCACGCGCCGGCGCAGCAGAACGAGCGCGCGGCGGCGCAACTGTACGAATCGTTCAAATGGCTGCAGGCGAAGCATCCTAAAGCATTCGCGCGCCGCAAGGATTCGACCGACAAGATCATCTCCTCGCAATTCGGCTCGCTCGGCGGCGGCAACCATTTCATCGAGCTCTGCATCGACGAGGCCGGCGAGCTGTGGGTGATGCTGCATTCCGGCAGCCGCGGCATCGGCAACGTCATCGGCACGTATTTCGTCGAGCTCGCGCGCGAAGACATGCGCACGCATTTCATCAACCTGCCCGACCGGGACCTCGCCTATTTCCCCGAAGGCACCGCGCATTTTGACGACTACGTCAAAGCCGTCGGCTGGGCGCAAGGCTACGCGCGCGCCAACCGTGATGAAATGATGCGGCGGATATTGATCGTGCTGCATCGCCACCTGCCGCCGTTCCGCGACCGCACCGAGGCGATCAACTGTCACCACAACTACGTCGAGCGCGAGTATCACTTCGGCAAAAATGTGTGGCTGACCCGCAAAGGCGCCGTGAGGGCGCGCGAGGGCGAGCTCGGCATCATTCCCGGCAGCATGGGGGCGCGGTCGTACATCGTGCGCGGCAAGGGGAATCCGGAAAGCTTCCATTCGTGCTCGCACGGCGCCGGCCGCAAGATGTCGCGAACGCAGGCAAAGAAGAGCTTCACCGTGCACGACCATGCGTTGGCGACCGAGGGGGTCGAGTGCCGCAAAGACGCCGGCGTCATCGACGAAACGCCCGCGGCGTACAAGGACATCGACGCGGTAATGGCTGCGCAATCCGATCTGGTCGAAGTCGTGCACACGTTAAAGCAGGTGGTGTGCGTTAAAGGCTGAGCTTCGAGTCAGCCCGGTCTCAGGACCTCTATCTATTAACCTGCGCGTGCGTCTCGGGGCGGACTGCCAGCTGCCCATGCAGCAGCGGGCGGCTCGGCATCCGGCAGGTTTTTAACGCCCTCGGTCGGGATGCTGACGGTAAATTCGCTGCCGCAACCGGCGCCTGCACTGAAAACGCGTATCGTTCCGCCGTGCAATTCGACCAGGCTCCTGGTCAGCGAAAGACCGATTCCCAGGCCTTCCGTGCGTCGCTCCATGGGATGCCCGGCATGGAATGAATCGAACAGGTGCAGCAGCCGCGCTTCTTCTATGCCCGGGCCGTTGTCCTTGACCGACACGAGTATTTCCTTGCTCGTCACGATGAGGCTCACCCGGATCTCGGCGTGCTCCTGCGAATGCCGGGTCGCATTGCCGACGATGTTGGCCACGATCTGCGTAAACCGGCGCGCGTCCACGTTGCGAACGACCGCGGCGTCTGGAAGGTCCAGGCTCAACGTCTGTTGTTTTTTCAGTATCAGCGCGCGGTGGCTCTGTATTGCATCGTCAACGCACTTCGTCAGGTCGGCGGCGCTGCGCTTGAGCTCTATCCTTCCCTTTGCGATGCGGGATAAATCGAGCAGGTCGTCGAGCAGCCCGCTCATCTGACGGCTCTGACGGTTGAGGACCCGGACCGCGTCAGCGGCAGCAATCTCGGATAGACCAGGGCGCTCCAGCATCGAACTCGCGATCAGTATGGGCGCGAGCGGGTTGCGCAGCTCATGCGAAAGCACGGCAAGAAATTCGTCCTTGCGCCGCGCATTTTCCGAGAGTTCTTTATTCGCGGCATCGAGCACCGCATTGACCCGGGTAAGCTCCTGCGTAGTCTCCCTGGCTTTGTGGCCCAGGAAAATGAGGATCGCCGACGATATCATGTTGATCGTGAATCCCACGATATCGGCGCGCACCATCAGGCTGAAAGTGCCGCGGGGATCGACGAAAAATAAATTCCCCAGCGGATAAAAGAGCAGCGTCATGACGGCGGCCGCGCGCCACCCGAAATACCATACCGTCATTGCAATAAACAGGTAGCCGGACGCGAACGGGTAACGGTTGCCCAGAAACGGATCGAGACCCGAGCGCAACAGCAAAGCCAATGCTGCAGCGCCCAGCCCTATGACGAGATCCAGCGCGAGAGCCTTCAGCTTCATTCGATACGGCGGTTCTTCTTTGAGGGGATGGGAAGAAACTGGTCGCGAATTTTTATCGAGTGCCGGCAGCGGCGGGCAATGATCCGGCACGGACTATCGTAACATCGATGACATAGGCGGCCGGCCGATACTCGCGGACGGTGCACGGCGCGCATCGTGCGCAGGGACACGCCGGCATTTTGTAGTTTTTACAATTGCGATTCGCGGCGACACGACGCTCAACTTGAATGAAATGACGTTCACTACGCAACCTTCGACGCGGTTCTCGCGGCGCAATCCGGCCTGGTTGAAGCCGCGCAAACGTTGACCGCCCGCCGGTCGGCAGCTAAATTCCACGGAAGAAAAGACGCGTAGATTTGCCGTGCACCGACGGCGACGGAGACCATAGTGCGGATTTTCATCTCGTATTCTTCCAAGTACCGCGACATCTGCGAGCGCATCCAGCTCGCGCTGGAAGCCGATGGCCGCCACGAAGTGTTTGTCGATCGTTCCGAATTACAGCCGGGCAAACCGTTTGACGAGAGGCTGCGCGAGGGCATCGACCAGTGTGACCTGCTGCTGTTTCTGATCAGTCCGGAAAGCGTGGCGCCGGGCAGTTATGCGCTCGCGGAAATGAGTATCGCGAAAGCGCGCTGGCGTCATCCGGGCGGCCACGTGCTTCCGGTCAAGGTGGCGCCGACTCCGAAAGAAGCGATCCCGGCGTATCTGCGCGCGGTGACGATACTGGAACCGCAGGGCGACGTGGTCGCGGAAACCGTCGCGGCGATCGACACTGCGCGGCAACCCGTGCGTGCGTGGCGCGCGCTGGCATTGCTCGCCGGCATCGCCCTTGCCGTGGGACTCGGACTGGCCGGCTACTCACAGTGGCAAAAGCAGCGTTTGGCCCAGGCAGAGGCGGCGACATTGGCCGCCACCGCGCAGCAGCTGTGCGAATCGAAGGACCACGCGCTGGCCTGGCAACGCTACGACGAAGCCATCACCCGCTATCCGGATCAGCTCTCCCTGCGCCAGGCACGTGAAGATTGCGGCATGCGATGGCTGCGCGAAATACGTGTGCGCGAGGGGAAAGAAACCTTTACCGACATCGTGAATCGAGTCCTGCCGGTGCTCGCAGAGGGCGCCACCAACGCAAAGGGACAACGCGCGGCCGACCTCTACGCCCATATGGGCTGGGCGAACTTTCTGCGAAACCGCGAAGGCGCCGGCGGCCAGGATCCGCAAGCGTCTTATCAGAAAGCGCTCGGCGAGGAAGCGTCGAACGTCTACGCCCACGCGATGTGGGGACACAACATCCTGTTCAAAGGCGGCACGCTCGAAAGCGCCAAACAACACTTCGCCAGCGCGCTCGCGAGCAGTCGCGAGCGCCCTTATGTACGGGACCTTCAGTTTGCCGCGCTGCTGAACAGTATGGAGAGCTCCACAGAAATCGAAGCGGCGCGCGTCGCGGGCGAGATGCGAAAAGCCGGCGAGCAAATCGATGAGCGTTTACGCGAACGCATATGGACCTATGTGTACTACGCGGGCCTGATGCCGGGGAGCCGGCGCACGAGTTTCATGGCGGGCATGCGCGATCCCGACGCCCCGGCGACTTTTAGCTGGCTCTATCCCGAAAACCAGGTTCGCGAAGATCGCCGCAACCTGTGGCGTTTCTTCATGGCGTCCCTGGAGCAGGCGGCCGGCGAGAAAGACGCTGCGCTCGCGCACTACGAGTCGTTGCGTGCCGATATACAGCACGACCGTTTGTCCCGATTGCTCGAGCCGACGATTGCCGCAATCAAACAGCTACGGAGTTCATGAGTAATGATAGCACCAATAGACAATTGCCCGCGATCCGATTAATCAGCTGTAGACGCTCGGCGGTTAAAGATGACCGCGGTAAAAATGGTCGCTGATGGCGCTTGGCGTAGCCGGGTTTGCAATCCTCGGTGACGCGATGGGTGACGGCAGCAAGTCTCTTAACCGCAACACCGCCCTACGTTTCGATGGTTGCAGTTGCATGGGTGGTCGTTGCGCACGTTGCGGCGGGCGGTCTTATTGTCCTGCTTGCCGGCCTCAAAGCTGTTCCACTGCTCACGAGCGCGAAGGCGCGTCGGGGCGCATGGCAGAAGCTCCTCGGATTCACGCTGATTATTGTGTGTTTCGCGTACGTCGGCCTCATGGACATGCCTGCATTCAAGTTCGTAGAGGATATATGGTGGATAGAATTTCCCAGTCTGGCGGCTTTTCTCGTATCAGCTCACCTCGGCTTTAAGTTTCTGCGCACCGGCTGGAAGTATGACGTGGTGTCGGCCGAGCAACTGCTGGCGCGCGATACGCGTCCGCCGGTCGTCTACCTTCGCTCTTTTGAAGCCGACAGCGAACTTGTGCTGCGGCCGGCCGGATTCTGGAGCAAGGTGAGCAACGTACTCTTCGGCTACATGGTGACGTTCAGCCCGGAGCAGGAACTCGCGGAAATTCTGAATCGCGTGGGGCCGGTGATCGCGATCGGCAAGCCGGGCGAGCCGCTGCCGGAGCTGGGCGCGGCCAGGCTATACGTGAGCGATGCGGACTGGAAGGCCAAGGTTACCGAAATGATCGCGCGGTCGCGCCTCGTGGTCATACGCACGGGTTCCACGCCCAACCTGCAGTGGGAGATCGAGCAGACGATTGCCCGGGTGCCGCGCCGACAGATTCTGTTTGTGAGCCTCGGCGACGCCAAAAAAACTGCGTTCTTCGACCAATATCTCGAGCAGCGGTTCGGCCCGGTCATCAAGTCAACTACGGCCGCCGACACGCCGGTTTATATAAAGCTGATTTCCATCGGCAAGTATGCATGCACGGCAGGATCATCTCGTTCGATGAGTCGCTGCAACCGCGGGAGGAACCGATTGGCCTCAAGGTAAGCTGGACGGGGCTGGTGATTGGGCTCATGCGGCCGTATCGAGATTCGATTCAAGCGGCTATGCGGCGCGTGTTTGCCTCACTGCAGCTGCCATGGGAATCGCGCAACAGCCAGACGATGGCAGTGCTGCTTGCGATGTTCGGCGGATTTTTCGCCCTGCAGTATTTTTACCTGGGCGACCGGCGGCGCGGCTTGCAGGTACCTCGCCTTTTTCTGGACGGCGATTCCGTGGTTTATCGGGTTGTACGATACCGTAAAATTCGCCCGGCTCGATGCGCAGGAATTCGACGCGAAGTACGGTGCGCCACCCGAGCAGGCTACCGGTGCTCGCGTCTGAGCCCGGCGCTGTATTCAGCCTCGCGCGACGGTTACGGAAACGTCTCTGAGCCGTCGGGCTCGTAGTGCGGCACCTTGTTCATATCATGCCGGAACTTCGATAGCTCGTAATACATGCGCCGGCGCGCGCGACTCTGATTGCCCAGCGGGCGATGTTCCGCGATGCAATGCCACGGGTTATACGACAGGCGCCGTGCAAACGCGATCTGCTCGGGCGAGTTGAATTTCTGCTTTGGAATGCGCAGCGTCGCCACCGACACCCGCGGCGACAATCGCTCCGGCCACAGCACGCCGGCGTGCTCGATCGGCATCAAATGCGGATCGGTTTGCAGCTGCACGCGCACGTCGAGCTCCACGTCGCCCTGGTCGAGCGCGGCGACCATCGCATTGCGCAGGTAGTCGTCGGGCGGCCGCAATGGCAGGCGCGGAATCGGGGTTTTCTTTTTCGACACCGGCCAGAACGAATACATCATGGCCTGCCCTTCCCCCATCAGGTACGGAACGCAGCTGAAATACGGCGCTTCGAACGGGCTGCTCTGAGTCTTGATGTACAAGCCCTGCATGATCAGGTCGGCCACGTGCGGGCGCTTGAAGTTGACGAAATGGAAAATCGACGCGTTCTTGAGGCTCCATTCCTGCAAGTGCGCGTTCGCGTAGGTGTCCGGCGTGACAAAGGTCGGCGGCGACACGCCGAACATGTCCTGCGTGAATTTTTCCTCGTCCATGAGCTTGGGTCCCGGCACGTCCATCAACTTGACGCTGATGCTCATGAATCCGACGTCGTCGATGTCCGGCGTGACATACGGGCCGGGCCCGGAAAAACGCACCCACGCCGGATAAGAGCGGCGCACGGCGAAAATTCCTTTGCGAAGCTGCGGCGGCAAATCGTCGTGAACGATCAGCTCGGCGCGCACGATGCCCTGCGTCTTGGTATTGCCGCCGCGCTCGAAGCCGCCGGGTTTCCACAGCCCGCTCATCTGCTGCTTGAAGGTCGTGATGATGGCTTCCAGGTTGGCCTCTTCGTTGGGCAGCGGCCGCTCCTCGGCAATCTTCAGACCTTCGTCCTTGCGTTGCCAGTTGATGAGCGCAGTGGTCAGGCGCGCGAGCGGCTCACGCAGCACCGGATCGAAAAGCGGTCGAATGAACGGATCGATGCGCCGCTCCATTTGCACCAGGAACATAGACGTATTGCTGATCCAGTTCAGCAATGCCGAGCCCGTATTGGCACGCGGCACCGGACGGCTCGTGTTTGAATCCATGCTGACCTCTCTTAAGGTGGCGCGCTACGCGGTAGCCAGATAGCGTAAAGCGCGGATGCCGGGCAAAAAGAAATAGGCGCCGCCGCGCACGGTCACGAATGCCGGCAACGCGGTCAGTCGCCGATCGGGTCCGTGGGACTGGGGAATCGAAAATACGTCGGTCGGGCATCCGTCCAGCGCGGGCTGGCGATGCCCGAGCAACGGATCGCCTTCGCCGGCCATGCCGGCGAATTTCGTTCCGGCGATCCAGGCGGCCTGCACGAACTCGAACTGACGGCCGATGTTGGCGTTGAGACAGACAAAGTGCAGACCCGATTCGTCGTCCGCCGGCGCGCCGGACAATGCTTCTGCCGGCGTTATGCGGGCGCCATACGCGCGCCCGCGCCGCACCAACCGGTGAAAGCGCGTCGAAGCAACCAGATCGTTGCCGAGTGCGGCAGCATCGAAACCCAGCGTGCGAATCAGGCGCGAGATCAGGCCGGATTTTCCCGGTGGAAGATCCGCGTTGCGCGGATTGCTCCGGCGCACATGCGCGCCGAGCGGGCAATGCACGCCGTGCGGATCCGATTCGAAAGTAAATGCATTGAGATCGCCCTTGGCACCTGTGGCGTTCCCCGCAATCGCCTCCTTCGTGCGTCCGACCAGCGGTTCACCGTCGAGCGTTCTGCCAACCATGGCGGCCGCAAGGCGTTCACGCAATTCGGCGTCGCCGCCGGCTTCCCGATCGAGGTGGCGCCAGAACCCGCGTATGTCCTGCCGCAACTGGCGCATCACGAGGTAGGTGCCATTGCGCCCCAAGTCGGCCTTGTCGGCTGCGTCCTCGGCGCGCGGCAGCATCGCTGCGCCACTTCGTTGCGGATCGAGCAGTGGCCGGTCCGTATACGCTCCATATTCATTCGGATAGCCGAGCAGGAACTCCCCCAGGCACGCCAGGTTGGTATAGGCGTACTGCTCTTCGTCTCTGACCGGCCGCGCGCGCTCCCAATCGACCCTCGGTTGAGAGAGACCGTCTTCGAAGCCGAACGGTTCTTTGCTGCGCAGTTCAGACGTCGGGAGACGACGCACCTCTTCGAAGCCCGCACCCAGTTGCGATTTGATGCTCTGCTCGAAGCCTTCGAGCAGGCCCGGCGCCGCATACAACATCAGCATTACATGCGGCACCTGATCCCTGACGCCCCAGCCCCAGTTGCGCGGATCGCTCGCGGCGACGTCACCCAGCCGCCGCGAGCGGCCGGCGTCGCCGCTCATGCCGTTCACATACTCGTTCGAGAAGCCGTCGACAATGTCGGGCGCCACGCCCAAGGCATGCAGCCCCTCGCTGGTGAGCGCGACCTGCAGCGCGGTCATGGGCGGCGGATCGGTAGCGACGGCATTCGTCACCGGCGCCGCCGCCAGCCACGCGCGCGCGGCATCGCGATTCCTGACGCGCAGCAACAGGAAGCTCGCGTGCGTCAGGTGCCCCAGGCCGAATCGCAGCAGCACCTGCATGTCCTCCCACTCCGGCTTGCCGGCGTTTTCAACTTCACCTGTCCGCGCGTTCATAGCAGCCTCAACCAGGCGAGCGCCTGCGCGTCGGACATCGAAGCGCGTTCGAGCCCTTCGCGTATGCGCTGATTGCGCGCGAGATCGGTCAGCGTAAGGCCCGGGTACGCTTTGTACCAAACCTGGCTCGGTATCTGGTGGCGGCGCTGAAAATACTTGAAGTTCTTCTCATGGCGTGCGCCGCGCTTGATCAGCCACTCGGTGCGCGGCCAGCCTATGCCGTGGCTGAACGTCAGGTTCAGGCCCCACGCGACTTTGTTGACGAAGTCGTCCATGTAAGCCTCGTGGCTGCCGTCGTAATTGCTCGCAAAGACCATGCGCGACTTGTTGTCGACGAATACCCAGCGCGCGAAGTGTATGGTCTGCACGCGCCCCAGGTGTCCGCGATTGAAAATGTGCCGGCAGGCATAATCGGTCAACAGCAGCACGAAGATCAACAGCCAGCGGCGAAAGAGACCCGGCTTCACGGAGCCCAGCGCGGAAAACTGATTCGTCACATCGCGATCTTCGAGCTCGCGCAAAGTCTGCAACGCCGCCGGATCAGGGCGCGGGCAGATTTCCGGGTCGGTCTTTTCGCGTCGCCGCAACATGATGATGACGAACGGCGTCAGCACGATGAACAAGGGCAATGCGATCACCCCGGCCACGGGAATCGCGATGGCATGGCACAGCTTGGCGATTTTCCATCCGAGCGGCGTGGGCTCGGGCGGCGTCAACGTCAGCCGGCCGGCGCGCACCTCCGCATCGACGTACGCAATGAGATCCCGCCTGATCCGCTGTATGTCCGCCGCCTGCCCTGCCGCGTTTCTCGGCACCCGAACGGCCAGCGCGCGCTGCAGCGCGCTCTCTTCTTTAATCTGAACCACCGTGCGGCCGAGCCAGTTCACATAGTTCACGGCTACGGGCACTTCATGCGCGTTCATCCAGTCCAGGACGTCGCTTTGGGCATCAAAGTCAGCGCAGTGCGCAAAAATTTTTCGCAGCCCCGCTTCCGCGCGCCGCGAAAGATCGACGAGCAGTTCGCTCGACGGTCCGTCGCAGTCCCCCATGAACACGAGGTGTTTGGGCGGACTGGGCACCGGCAAGCCAAGCAGGGCGATGTCTCCCAGCGTCGCATCCTCCAGTATCACGAAGCGGGCGAAGTGCAGTCGATCGAATGCGCCGAACGGCAGCAGTGCATTGGCCCGATCTGCCATTCCAGGCTGCGCATTCATGGTGTCAAGCAGCGTGCGCAGGCCCGGCTCCTGCCCGGGCGCGATCGACGCTACCACCATGAATTGCGCTTGCGGCGTCACGACTTAGAACTGCAGGCAGAAGTCGATCAGCCGTTTTTTTCCAAAGTACACCTTGCCGAGGTAGAAGCCCGGCCCGATCTGCCGGATTTCATCGCGAACCCATTGCGCGATCAGCGACGTTTCGGAGTAATCGAGCACGATGCATTCCTTGTCGTCGAGCCAGCTCTTGCCCTTATAAACCTTGGCGACGATGGCCTCCAGCCCGAACGCGAGGATTCTATTCTTCAGCACGCCCTTCTGCGCATCGAACACCTTGCCCTGCCAGCCGAAGTGACTGATCATTTCGGCAACGTTGGCCGTGTAGGCGGTGCCGGGCGCAATGATCGCCGTACCCTTGGCCGGACCATTCGGAATCTCGCCGGCCGGGCTGGCCTTGAAGAGATCGTCGAGCGCTTCCTGCGTCATTGTCATCAGTTTTTCTGCGTTGTATTCCATGTGCATCTCCTGTGTGAATAGCCCGTTATTGATGCGATAGACCCTGCAAGTTCCGTTCAGCTGCGCAAAGTTGCTGCGTCCTGCAAAATCACGTCCGCCGCTTTCTCGCCGATCATATAAACCGCACTGGCGATAAAAAAACCCGGTATGCGCGGAAACACGGAAGCATCGACCACCCGCAGGCGGCGCACGCCGTGGACGGAAAAATTGCCGTCGAGCACGCCGTTTTCGCCGGCCGGGCCGATGGGGCACGAGCACGACGCGTGGTGACCCCACGCGGTGTTGCGCACATAGTCGGCTATTTCGGCGTCGGTCTGCACACCGCTTCCCGGCATCTTCTCTTCGGCAATCAATCCGTCGGCGATCAACGGCGCCGTCATCCGGCGCACGAACCTGATGCCTGCGATCACCGCCTGCAGGTCCTCCCCCGCTGCGTCGCTGCCATCCTCGAAATATTTGAAGTTCACCTGCGGCGTGTCGAGCGGGTCGGCTGAGCGCAAAGTGACCGCGCCGGCGCGGTTTTTGGTGTGCGCCTTCAGCAATGCCCACGTCAGATAATCCTGGTGCGCGCTGATCAGCTTCGAAAAGCCGTTGAAATAACCCTCGAACCGCGCCAGCAGCGCCATGCAGAAAATATCCGGCTCCGGCTTCTCCGGCGCTGAGCGGCATGCAATCGCCAACGCGGCGCCGTTGGACGCATACATGCCTGAACGCGATTCCTGCCACAGCCGCCACAGCGGATCGTTGCGTACGAACCGCGCGCCCTCCAGAACTTTCCACGGCCGCCGCATGCGATGCGTCACCGCGACTTCATAGCGGTCTTGCAGGTTGCGACCGACACCGGGCAAATCTACGCGCACTGGTATGCCATGCCGCTGCAACTCCTGCGCCGGGCCTATGCCAGACAGCATCAGCAACTGAGGCGTATTGAAGGCGCCGCCGCACAGGATGACCTCGCGCCGCGCGTGAACCTGCCGCACTTCGCCGGCCCGCGCGTTCGGCTGCGCATGCGCGCGATACAAATGCTCGCCCTTCAGGTACTCGACGCCTGCCGCGCCGCCGTCCTCAGCAAAAATGACGCGAGTGGCCAGGGCATCGAGTTCGATGTGCAGCGCGCCGGGATGCTCCGCGGCGGCCTGCAGCAGTCGCTCGCGGGTACCGGTGCGGCGATGACCATTGGTGGATGTCGGGGTATAGCAAATGCCCTCGTAGCTGCGCCGCCGCCAGCTGCGCGCATTGGGATCGCCGCGAGTCCAGAACCAGCGCAATGTCCGTGCGACCGGCAGCGGCAGGCTGCTCGCATAAGTGTGCGCAGTACCGAGCACCGTGCCCAGCAGCTCGTCATCGGCAAAAGCCTCGTGCGGCCGCGCGCGCTCCGTGCTGAGCCAGCCATTCCAGCCATGTCCGGAAAAATCGAGACCTATGCGATGCAGCGCGCGCCACCACGGCCGGTGATGGCAGGCTTCCACCCTTTTGGCATAACGGCGCATGCGCGACGCGCGCCACGAGCGATCGCCGGTGACCTGCGCAATGTGATTCCAGTCCGAATCGTGCGGCCAGATGAAAATCATCGCGTTGTGAGCGGTGCATCCGCCGAGCGCGGCCGCCCGCGGATAGAGCACGCCCTGCCCCTGCTCGTACTTGGGGTCGCGCGCCTGCCGCTGCTCGTCGACGTAGTGGCGGACTTTGAAACCCCAGCTCATTGCAGGGTTCTCGCAAGCCGCAGGCATGGAAGGCCGGCACTTCGTAGTCCTCCGGCAACCCGTCAGCTGAAGTCCTCAACGGATCGCCGCCGGCCTCGAGCAGGAATACCCGCATGCCGGATTCCACGAGGCGAGCCGCCAGGGTGCCTCCTCCCGCGCCTGACCCGACAATGACGTAATCCCATGCCGGTCGCTCTTCGCCTGCCATTAAGCGCGGGGGGGCGGAATCAGAACGTCTTCAAGAAAGCGATCAGGGCGCGCTTATCCGCATCGCTCAACTCGGGCTCGCGCCCGAAGGATTGCTCGTCTTTACTCAAGCCTTCCTGCTGGTTGAACTGAGCGGTGCCGAAATAGTGGCCGCGATTGACGACGAAGTCGGGACATTTGCTCAGCTTGATCATCGGCTGCCGCAGATTCTCGAACTTCGCGCGCAACTCATCATCGCTCGCGCCTGCGGGCAGCGTCAGCAGGTCCGCCTTGAGCTTGACCACCAGATCGCCGACGTTGCGGACATGGGCCGCCTTGTCGCCGAGGTCGTCGCTCTCGGCGCGCAATTTCAGGTTGGCAAGCAGATTGACGGGCACGCCCTTGGGAATTGGTCCCAGCACGATGTCGCCGCCCTGGGCGACGAGCCACGGCAACCAGCGATGCAGCCTGCTCTGCAGAGGCTGCAACGCTTCCGGGACGTAACCCACCGGAATGGTCACGTTGCTGCGCTCGGTCGTGCGGTCGATGGTGCCCGGAACTTTGTCGCCCAGCACCGCGTCGCGCTCGCGCTTTTCAGGCCACAGCATCTGCTCGATGGACGCCGCGAAAACTTTCATGCGCGCGTCGACCGACGGGCTGATGTCGAACGGGCCGACCGAGTTGTTGAGCAGGTACGGCCCCGTCGACCAGAGGCTGATCAGCGACGGCACGCGCGTGTAGCCGCGCCCGCCCGCCGGCATCGCATAGGGTACCGGCGCGCCCGTGTAAGGATCGCTCAGGGTTACCGTGCCCACGGATGGCAACTGCTTGTACGACTGCGCCGAGAAATTGTCCCAGATATTGCCGCTGAGCGCGTTGGTCGCCAGCGGACTGCATACGTTAGTGCGCAGCAGCGTGGCAGGGATGCGCGCATCGCTGGAGAGATAATTCCCTTCGAGGAAATCGGGCGCCTGCACGACCTTGCGCATCTCCGTCTTGTAGCCGTCGGTCTGCGTCCACGCCCAATAGCGCTGGAAGCAAGTTAGGTAGCCGGCGCCCTGGCACTGCGGCGTGAACTTGACCTCGGCCGGCGGCATGGGCCCTTTGCTCGAATGGCAGCGCGCGCAGGTGTCGGCGAACACGTTCTTGCCCTGCTCCAGGGTCGCGGCATCCTCGGTGAGATATTTGTCGCCGCCGGGTGCGGACTTCAGCCGGTCGGGCTGCGCCGCCTTGAGAAAGAACAATGCGGTATTCGGCGTCCCTGCTTCGGTCGCCTGCCAGTAGGTCGAGTTCTTTTGCGCGGTGGCAATTGGAATCGGCGTAATGTCCTTGCCGCCGACCACGGGATTGAAATGCCGCAACCACTCTTCGCTGTAGAGACCGATATTCAGGTAGACGCGATTGAGCGCACCCAGCAGGCCGACCGAATCGGCGCCGTCTTTGAGCACGTGCGGCGTCAGTACCGTGCCGTCCTTCTTCGAGAAGAAATCGAGCAGCGGGCCGCTGGTGACAAAGTCGTTGAACTGCTTGTTATTGAGTTCGCCGCCAGTCAGCTTTTCCAGCCCGATCCGCTTGGCCATTTCCATGCGCGCGAGAACGTTGTAAAGCGCGTTCATCGTGCGCGGATTGTTGATGCCGTCCGTCGAAATGAGCGAGGTGTCCATCGCGCCCGGCCGGAACGTGTGCGCGAGCTGGTACATGAAATTGGTGCGGCCTTCCGGCTTGTTCGAATTGAAAATGAACAGACGGTCCACCCACATGTACTGGGCGCCCACCGACGAGCTCAGGTTCGCAAACTGTGGATTCTCGGGATCGGTCGGCGGATTGACCGGGCTTGGACCGATGTGGCAAAACCCGCACGACATGCCGACGCGGTAGGGCCGCACCAGGTCCTTGCGATTGTAGTAGCTGGGATCCGTGTAGTAGCGCTCCGGGTCCCACGCCTTTGCGGCTTTTTCGTCGAAGTCCGGATTTGGAAACAGGCGCAGGCCCATGACGCCCGTCGCATAGCCGTAGAACGACCCCGCCGGCAAAGTCGTGCCATCGCCCAGCGGCTTGCCCCTTGCGCCGATCAGCACGCCGGGGTACTTGCTCTCGTTTTCAAACGGATCGGCCGCGCAATCCTTGCCGCGCACATCGAGCCATAGACCGCGGCGATTCGCGTCAGGACCCTTCGCGGGCTCGAAGCAGGGTTCGTTGACGAGACCGAGGTAACTCCAGCGGTTGGTCCGCGAGTAACCGAGGCTGGGGTGAGAGCTGATGATCTTCAGCAGGTCGAATGCACCGAACGTGTACTCCGACATGGCGTTCCAGAGACGATCGTTGCCGCCGCTCCAGACATTCCACATATTGCGGCCTTTGATTTCCTCCACCGTGAGCGCAAGCCCGCCGTCCATGTCGCGGAAGTAGTCCTCCGCCGCGTGCTGAAACGACGCTACGTCGCGTCCCGCGCGCTTCGCCTCGTCGAGCACTTCCGTAGTTTGGGTCTGGCTGGAGCAGCTGGTGAAGATCAGCCCGGCGAGTAGCGCCATGCCGGCCGTCAAGCAGATATTTCGGATCATGATCGCTCTTCGCATTTTCTTTCGCGCCTTCAATTGAAAATTTAGATGAGCCTTTTCATAATCATAGTATCTGCGAGCCGAGCACGCGCAGTCAACCCGTTTACATGAAAATTGCGCGCGCCGAGCGCGACACCGCCTGTCGATTCCCGCGGCTTGCGGGCGTGCCGTCTCCCGCGAGCCGTCTTACAAAATCTGGCGCATCGGTAAAAATGACAACGCAGTTTTCGAGATGCCCGTGTTATAAATTGCAGGACGTCTTTGTCGCTTACGGGCTTCCATGCCGACAATTTTTATCAGCTATCGCCGCGACGACGCACCCGCCAGCGCGCGGCTCATTCACGAGCAGCTGACAAACTGGTTCGGCCGCGGCAACGTTTTCATGGACGTCGAGCAGATTGAGCTTGGCGACGACTGGAAGGAAGTTCTCAGGCAGCGCGTGACACGCTGCGACGCGATGCTCGCCGTGATCGGCCCTCGCTGGCTCGCCGCGGCAGCCGGTGACGGCAGCCGGCGGCTCGACAATCCCGAGGATTTCGTCCGCTGGGAAATCCGCGAGGCATTGAAGCGCCGCAAAAAAGTGATTCCAGTGCTGGTGGAAGGCGCAGCGCTGCCGGATACGCGGGACCTGCCGGCTGATCTGGCTGCCCTCGCCGGCCTGCAGGCGCAGACGGTCAGCCATGCCAAATTCGACAAGGACGTGGAGACGCTGATCGAAGCCGCGGGACGCGAAGGCCCCATCATCGGTATCGCGGCCGCGTTCAGGCGGTTCGTGGACATGGGCAAGGCGGCTCTGGTCGTTACGGCGCTGGTGGCAGCGCTCGTAATCTCGCTGGCGTGGGCGAATGTCTTCGATCTGCTCGGCCTGGACACGCGTACCGCGAGCTTCACGATGCTGCTGGGCGACATTATTTTCGAAGTGCCGCTGAATGCCGAGCTTGCGCTGATCGGCATCCAGCCGAACCGCGAGGAAACCAACGGGCTGGCGCCGTCGCGTCGAAGCGAATATGCGAAGCTGATCGACATTCTGGCGCGGGCGGGCGCCAAAACGGTCGCTTTCGACATCCGCGTGGAGGACCCCAGCGAATTCGATGGCGAGCTCGCCCGCAGCATCAACGCGGCGCGCGAACGGGGAACCGCCGTGGTGTTCGGGTTTCAGGAACTCGCGGGCAGCGAACCGGCAATGCCGCCTGCGCTGGCGAAGGCTGCTCACGTGGGCCTGACCTGTGTCGGCACCAAGCTGGATGAAGCGGTTTTCGGTACCGTCGCGCTGATCAGCGCCGACCGCGTATACGGGTCGTTCCCGCTGGAGGCGGCATTCGCGCCCGCCAGCGTCGACCGGCCGCCGCCGCAAGTGGAAGCGCTGCAGATACGCCTTGCGTCGGGCGCCGGCCAATGGGTCCGCTTCTCCTTTCTCCAACGCATCGAACTGGCCGACGCGGATTGCCCCGCCCGCGCCGCCGGCACGGACGCGGCAAGAATCATCATGCGCCTCTCGCACCGCGAACGGCTGCGCGAGCCGACGCGCCGCTACGCCCTCCCGGCAGTACTGACAGGCGCCGTCGATCCGCGCGTGTTTGCCGGCAAGCGCGTCCTGATCGGCGCGGAACACCCGCTGGACGCGCTCGCCACCCGCATGGACATCAGCGGCCAGCGCTACGGCTTCGAGTTTCACGCTGACGTCGTCAACGCGCTGCTCAACGATCAGGCGATACGCGCGATGCCGTTCGCGGCGCAATGGTTGATGGCGCTGTTGATGATTGCCTTTGCTGCCGCTTATCGCCTGTGGCGCCTGGATAGACCGCGCCGCTGGGATATCGTCGTGCTCGCCGGCGCCTGCCTGCTGTATCTGATAGTCGCCGTTATTCTTTACGCTAAGCTGGAATTGATTGCCGACGGGTTGTACCATATTGCTGCGTTCGTCATGACGTGGTGGGTGCTCGCGATGCTTGAACGGAGGTGGGTACTTGAAAAACGCGCGACAGCTCAGAGTGTCTAACGTGATGAGACACGTGTGCGTTGCATCATGTTAGGCACTCTTGGATGGTTTCTGGCGGCGCTGCTGACGTTCAGCGCCTCGCTAAGCAACGCCGCCGGGACCTTTTGCTTCGGCCCCTTCTGCACGAGTGCAGGTACCGACAGCAGGCCCGCCGTTCCTCTGCTCTATGCGGATCCCGGCGTGCGAATAGAGCGTCGCATCGCAGGTCGACGTGCCATACCGGTCCGGCATGGAGCTGCAGATCGGCGACATCGTGCAGACCGCCGCCGGCTACGCCGTAATCGACTACGGCGACGACAATGTGGTCGCGTTGCGCGACAACACGCGCGTTCAGCTCGGCTCGATCAAACTTTTTCTGGGCGAAGTTTTTGCGCGCATCAGCCAGATCGCCCAGCGCGGCGGCGGACAGGTGACGACTGACGAGCTGTCGGCCTCCGTCAAAGGCACGGAATACAGCGTACGGCGCTCGCCAGTCGCTGACCGCGCGGATATCGGCAACACGTCAGTCATCGTGCGCCGTGGCAGGGTGTTGTGCGAAGATCCCGCCAGGCGCTGGGCGCCCCAGGAATTGCCGGAGAACAACATTTTTCAGGTGAAAAGCGGGGAGACGCCGCAGCCGCCGCAGTATGTGAATGCGCAGGCAGCAACCGCGTGGGCGGATGACGCTTTGAGGCGGCTCTTGACACCGACTGGCCCTCGACCTAATTTCAACATCATAGTCCCGCCTTCGCAGCCGCACCGTGACCCGCCGCGCGACCGGACCCGCGCCGCCGCCGGCGCCCAAGCGACCTCCCTCAACGAGCGACGGACCCCGCAGCCCTGGATAGCAGCGCCGTTCCAGCGCTGCATCAGCGCGGTTTGAATCCGCTTGAGCTCGAGCGGGATCGGCGCATCGTCGATCAAAAAGGGAACGAGGCAATCGCTTCGGCTGCGACTGCGGTTCGGTATCGACACGACGATCAAGCAGCGCGCGGCGTTCACGTGCTTCTCAATGACAAGATCGTAATGCGATTGCATGGATCCGCTCTTCACGCTTGCGTCCTACGCAACACAAAATACATAATACCGTAGACCTCGCGCATCACGATTCGATGGTTGATGATTTCGGAGCGTGGATTTCACGCACAAACTTCCGTTCAAGCCAGGATTCCCATGGTCGACGAGTCATCTCAAGTCACGAAGCGGTTGCACAAGAAGCCGCCCTATAAATTGCTGGCCCTCGATGGCGGCGGCATTCGCGGCCTCATCACCATCGAAGTCCTCGGCGAGCTGGAGCGCGTGCTGCAGCAGGCGCTCGGCAAGGACGACAAGTTCGTGCTCGCCGATTACTTCGACTACGTCGCCGGCACGAGCACCGGCGCGGTTATCGCCGCCTGCCTTTGCCTGGGCATGCGCGTGAGCAAGATCCGGCAGTTTTACCTCGACAGCGCCGAGCTCATGTTTTCCAAGACCTCGATCTTCAACCGGCTCAAATATAAATTCGAAGACGAGCCGCTCGCGCTCAAGCTGCGCAGCGAGTTTCAGGCGACGACCGGCGAAACCAAAACGAACGAGCCGGCGCTGGGCTCTGCCGGGCTGAAGACGCTGCTCATGATGGTCATGCGCAACGCGACGACCGATTCGCCGTGGACCATCTGCAACAATCCGCAGGCCAAATACAACGATCGCCAGCGCACGGACTGCAATCTCGCTTTGCCGTTGTGGCAACTGGTGCGGGCCAGCACGGCGGCGCCGACTTTTTTCCCGCCGGAGCAGATTGCGATCGGCAAGAACAACTTCATCTTCGTCGACGGCGGAGTCACCACGTATAACAATCCCGCGTTTCAGCTCTTCCTGATGGCGACCACCGAGCCCTACAACCTATGCTGGAAAACGTCTGCGCCGGAGGACATGCTGATCGTCTCGATCGGCACGGGAACGAGTCCGCGGCCCGATGGCACGCTCCAGCCTGACGACATGAATCTGCTCTTCAATGCCACCACGATTCCGTCGGCACTCATGTTCGCGGCGTTGAACGAGCAGGATTTTCTGTGCCGGGTGTTCGGCCAATGTCTCGCCGGCGACCCGCTCGACCGCGAGATCGGCGACATGATAGGCAAGGCCGGCCCGCACGAGCGCAAGCTTTTCACTTACGTGCGCTATAACGCCGAGCTGACCCACCCGGGATTGCAGGGCCTGGGGCTGGACAAGGTTGCGCCGGAAGCCGTGCAGAAGATGGACTCGGTCGCCCACAAGGACGATTTGAGATTGGTCGGAGCAGCCGTCGCGAAGGCCAAGGTAAAGGCTGAGCACTTCAAGAATTTCCTGCAGCCTTAGGCAGCCCGCGCGGTCGGCGTCACAGCACACGAGGACCCGCCTATGCCGCTGCATGTTTTCGTCGCGATGCCTTTCGGAATCAAGGACGGCGTCGACTTCAATCGCGTGTATGCGGAACTCATACGCCCGGCGATCGAAGGCGAAGGCCTCGTGGTATTCCGCGCCGACGAAGAACAGCGCGCGGGCGATATCCGCACCGACATGTTCCAGGAGCTGCTGCTCGCCGATGTCGTGATCGCGGATCTTTCCGTCGACAACCCGAACGTCTGGTACGAGCTCGGCGTGCGCCATGCGCTGCGCGCGCGCGGCGTCATCTCCATCGCGTGCCGCCAGGGCCCCATGCCCTTCGACGTCTATACGGATCGCAAGCTGCGCTACCACATGAAGGACGGCGCGCCCGACGCCGCTCTGCTGGCAGCAGGACAGAGCGGCGCTGGCCACCATGGTGCGCGAAACCATCGCGGCGTGGCACGGCCGCAAAAGCAGCCCGGTCTATCAGCTGCTGCCCTACCTGCAGGAGCCCAACTGGAAAACGCTGCGGGTCGGCGGCGTGCAGGAAGTATGGGAACAGCAGGAAGCATGGGCTCAGCGCCTGGCGACCGCACGCCGCAAGCAACGTCCGTCCGATGTGCTGGTGCTGGCTGAAGAAGCGCCGGCGCAGGCGCTGCGCCAGGAAGCGCACCTGATTGCCGCCAGAACGTTGCGCCAGTTGAACCAGCCTGCGTTCGCGCTCGAGCAGGTTGAGAAAGCGCTCGCGCTCGATCCCGCGCATCTGACCGCCCGCCAGGAGAAAGGCATCTTGCTCGGCCGCCTGGAACGCTACGACGAAGCCAAAGAGTGGCTCCAATCCGTGGCCCGCGATTGTCCCGACGATGCGGAAACGTGCGGTCTCCTGGGCCGGGTGGCGAAAGATTTATGGGAGAGCAGTTGGCGCAAGCCGGACGCCGCGCCGGCAAGCATGAGGCACGACGCCGAACTGGAAGCCGGGCAGCTCAATGAAGCGATAGACGCTTATGCGTCGGGCTTCCGCATGGATCCCCGTCACTGTTACACGGGCATCAATGCGGCGACCCTGCTCCACGTCGCCCGCGATTTGACCGGGGCTGACGAGCGCGACAAGTTGCGAGCGGAAATCGAGGGCGGCGTGCGCTGGTCGGCGCGCTGCGCGCTCGCGAAAGAAACTCCTCAGTCAAAAGATTACTGGGCGCGCGTAACGCTGGCCGATCTCGAGCTGCTGTTAGGCGACAAGCCGGCGGTCGAAAAAGCCTATTCGTACGCGATTGCCGCCGCCGAGAAAGACTGGTTTGCGCTCAATTCCACCTGGCAGCAGCTCGATCTGCTCACCGTGCTTGGTTTCCGCCCGGAGCCGGTGCAGGCGGCTTCGACGCTGGTCACGCGGGCATTGAGTTCGCTGAATCCGCCGTGGCGGCCCGAAAAAACGTTTCTCTTCAGCGGCCATATGATCGACGAAGCAGGACGCGCGTCGGAGCGCTTTCCCCAGGACATGACCGAACTGGCGGCGGCCGCGATCGCCAAGAAGCTCGCCGAACTGGAAGCGGGAGACCGCGATCTTGCGTTAAGCGAAGGCGCATGCGGCGGCGACCTGCTGTTCGCTCAGGCGGCACTCGACCGCGGAATGTGGCTCGAACTGCTGCTGCCTTTCGATGAACCCGAGTTCATCGAGCGGTCCGTCGCGTTTGCCGGCGAGCAATGGGTCGACAAGTATTACAAGGTCAAATCGGCGGCCAGAACTAGAATACGCGTGATGCCCGCCGAGCTGGGGCCGACGCCGCCGAACCGCGATCCGTACGAACGCGCGAACCTGTGGCTGCTGTACACGGCGTTGGCGTGGGGTCCCGACCAGGTGCGCTTCATCGCGCTATGGAACGGTGAAAAAAGCGGCAAGCCCGGCGGCACCGACCATATGATGGACGCAGTGCGCAAACGTTCGGGGCGCGTGTCCACCCTGGACACGAATATCCTGCTGCAGCAGACCATCAAGCAGCGGGCTCATGGCTGATGTATGTAGCGCCGGCCGCGACCGCAGCGGTTGGCGCCCGCCGGCGAGTCTTGTGAGCGCTGTCGCCACCGACGCAAGGTTGATCACCACCGGCATGTTGCCGATGGTGCTGATCGCAAGCGCCGTGCTTACAGCGCCGGTATCGGCATTACTGTTGCGTTGGTACCGGCGGGCAGTGCTGCGCGCGATGGCGGAGCAGGCGGGCACGACGCCGGCGCAAGCGGTGCGCGCTGCGCAGCCGTCCATCACCGGCAGCACGCTGCAAGTACAGCGCATAGACGCAGCCAGCCTTGATGCCGCGAGCAGCCCGCCGGCTTATCAGCGTGCGCTTGCATCGCTTGCGTCGGCAACGACCGTCTATGTCGTGGCGGGGTTGGCCTACGCGCTGGTGATGACCGGCGCGTGGCTGGTGTTTACCGCAGCCGACGGCATCGTGCTTACGCGTGTCTTTTGGTGGCTCGCGTGTTTTGCATGGCCAATCGCGCTGGCGGTAGGCATGGTCGCAGCAGTCAACCGCGGGCAGCAGGTCGCCATCGGCGTTGTTTATCTGGCGCTGCTGTCCGCGGCAGGAATCTTCGCGCTCGTGCGCAACGATGAGCTTACTGTCGGCCAGCTCGTCCTCTTCTGGCTGATTACCGAGGCGCCCGCCACGCTCCTGCTGCTCGCCTTCCTGCGCCGGGGCGTGCGGGCCGTCGGCCCGATGGTCCTCGTGTTCATGACGATTGCCGTAGCCGGCTCCATAGTATTGATCAATGTCGTCGCTGCGGGAGGGGACGCCGGCCTGCGCGCCGCCGTGTCCGTAGGCTCGCTGTTCAATCTTGGCGGCACTGAAACATTCTTCGCGCTCATGCTTTTGGGATTTGCGATATTCGCGGTGGCGGGCTGGTGGCTGCTCAAATGGCTGGGCCGGCGCTATGAACGGCGCCGCTTGAGCGACCAATCGCTGACCATGGATGCGATGTGGCTTTTTTTCGGCATTGAGCAGTCGGTCTCCATGGCTATTGAGGGCTGGATTTATGTTTTTACCGGGCTCGTCGCTTTCGCCGCGTATAAAGTGGTTACGACGGTGGGATTCATCCTGATCCGCCCCGGCGATTCCGGCGCCCGTAGCCCTACGCTGTTATTGTTGCGGGTCTTCGCGCTCGGGGGGAAAAGCGAGCGTCTGTACGATGCATTATCGAAGCGCTGGCTACGCGCCGGCAGCATCTCGATGATTGCCGGCCCCGATCTTGTCGAGTCGACGGTCGAGCCGCACGAGTTCCTCGAATTTCTCGGCGGCCGCCTGTCGCGCCGTTTCGTGCGCAGCGACGCCGATGTGCAACGACGCCTTGAAGCGAGGCACAGCGGCACCGATCCCGACGGCCGGTATCGGGTCAACGAGTTTTTCTGCTACGCCGATACCTGGCAATATGCGATGCGATCCCTCGCCGCAGGCGCCGATGCGATCCTGATGGACTTGCGCAGCTTCTCCCCTTCCAACCAGGGCTGCCTGTACGAACTCGAACAGCTGCTGGTTTCGGTACCTCTCGACCGCATCGTATTCCTGATCGACGATAGTACCGACCACGCATTTCTGGAACGCGCGCTGCAGGATGCATGGCAGCAGGTGCGCCAGGACTCGCCGAACCGGCGAATAGCTGCGCCCGAAGTCCGCCTTGTGCACACGCGCGCGCAAAAAAGCGTCGACATCAATGGACTGCTGAAACTGCTGCTCGCGCAATTTTCATTGTCGCCAGCGGCCAGCAGCGCGGGCGCTTAGCATGCCCAGCATCTTTCTCAGTTATCGCCGCGCCGATACGGGCGGCTATGCGGGCCGGCTGGCGGATTCGCTTGAAAGACACTTCGGCAAGGGCAGCGTTTTTCAGGATGTCGAGACCATCGTGCCCGGCAGCAACTTCATGCAGACCATCGATGCCGCGATCGCCCGCTGCGACGTGCTGGCGGTGCTCATCGGCAATACGTGGCTCGCCGAGCGCAACGCAAATGGCGGCATGCGGCTGAACGATCCGGACGACTTCGTCCGGCTGGAAGTCGCCGCGGGATTGCGCGCCAAAACGCACGTGATACCGGTGCTCGTGGAAGGGACAGCGATGCCGGCCGAAAGCGACCTGCCCGCCGATCTCAAACCGCTCGCGCGCATCCAGGCGTTGGAACTGTCCGATACCCGCTGGGAATACGACGTACAGCGGCTCGCGCAAGTAGTGCGCACATTGACTGGAGTCAAGTCGCCGCATAAGCGTGCGTACGTGCTGATCGGCGGCGCCGCCCTGCTCGCGGCTATCGCGGGCGCCGCCGGGTACGTCGCGCTCAATCGGCCGCCCGAGCTATCCGGACAATGGATGCTGCCGAACGGAAGTTTCTGGATGGTGCAGCAAAACGGCCGTGAGCTGAAGATCGAAGAGACGCATTACGATTCAAAACAGGTGTGGAAGCGCGGCGCCGGCGCCGTGGACGGGAATCAGGTGACGTTTTTTCTCGACACCGTCTTCGGCGCCCCGCACCGCTTCGAGGGAACGCTCGCGTTGTCGTCCGATCTGCGCGCCATGAGCGGGAAGGTAAAGGAGGCGAACTCGTCAGCCGCTGACTCGCTGTCGCTGACGCGGGCAAAATGACGATTCCAGGAATGAGACATGCCTACCAGCGCCGACATATTGTGGTTTAAAACCGAGTTCCAATCGCAGATTGAGCCTGCCCTGTCGAACACGCCGCTGACGGTGGATTTCATCACGGCGATCGCGTGCCAGGAAACCGGCGAATTATGGCCGGTGCTGCGGCGCAAATCGCTGACGACCGCGCAGATCCTGGCCTTGTGCGTGGGCGACACGCTGGATGCCGACAAGGGGCGCAGTGCTTTCCCGACCACCAAAGCCGATCTGTTGTCCCAGGCGCGCGGCGACGAAATGTTCGCGATCGCCCACGAAGCCCTCGTCAACATGGCCGCGCATATTCCGGCTTATTCGCGCATAGCGGCGAGACCGGACAAGTTCTGCCACGGCTTCGGTTTGTTTCAGCTCGATCTGCAGTTCTTCCGCGAAGACCCCGCCTACTTTCTGCAGAAAGACTACGAGCGCTTTGACCGCACCCTGGCAAAGTGTGTCATCGAATTAAAGCGCGCCCTCAAGAAGCTCGGCTACGACAAGCGCGCGTCGCTTTCCGACCTGGAGCTGGCGGCCGTCGGCATCGCCTACAACACGGGCCGCTTCAATCCGCAGAAGGGCCTGAAGCAGGGCCACTTCAATGGCACCCGGTACTACGGCGAAGCGATTTTCGATTTCATTCAGCTCGCGCACACCGTTGCAGCGCCCGGCAGCGTTGCGCCGTTGAACCCACCCGAGACCGGACAGGCAATCGTACCCGCGCCCAGCGAGGTCATCGCGACCGGCGACTTCTTCCGGGTCGACACCCGTGAAGGCACGTTGCGCCTGCGCAGTGAGCCGAAGGTCAGCTCACCGCCTCAGGCGAACGTAATCGGCAATTTGCCGGACGGACACGTCGTGCGGGCCGTGACCGGCAAAAGCTCGAACGCCTTCATCGAGGTCGAGACGAGCCTGGCAGGCGCCCTGCTGCGCGGCTTTGCTTCGACCAAGTTTCTGGTATCCGCCCCCGAAGCCACCCAGATCCCCGTCGTCGAACCGGCGCCGGCGCCGCCCTCGTCCGGCATCGTCGCAGTGCTGATGCCGAGGAAACCGAAGACTTTCACCAAGCGCACTGAGATGGCGACCGCGCATTCGCTCAACGAGACGGGCCAGCCCAAGCGGCAAGGCGCGACGCCGGAAGAATTGCGCGCGGAGCTGGCCGACATCGTCGACTGGCTGGCGGTGGATCGCACCACTCACAAGCGCTATCGACCGCGCGCGGGCGTGACGTTCTGCAATGTTTACAGCCACGACTTTTGTCATCTGGCCGGCGTTTACCTGCCGCGTGTGTGGTGGACTGCCAAAGCCCTGCTATCGCTCACTGCCGGCGTGACAGTGCAGCCGTTGATCGGCGAAACGATCGTCGAGATGCGGGCCAACGATCTCTTCAGATGGCTGCGCGACTTCGGTCCGCTGTTCGGCTGGCGTCAAACGGGAACGCTGACCAAGCTTCAGACCACGGTAAACCAGGGCGCCGTCGGCTTGATCGTGGCGCGGCGGAAAGACGAGGGGCGCTCGGGGCACATCGTAGTCGTCGTGCCTGAAACCAATGACGAGCGTGCCAAACGCGACGCCGCAGGCGACGTCACCATGGCTTTGCAGAGCCAGGCCGGCACCCGGAACTTTCGTTATGGCAAGGGCAAAGCCGACTGGTGGCGTGGCGCGGAGTTTGCGGAAAGCGCGTTCTGGATACACGCGTGAGCGAACGATCCACGGCGCCGCGCGTGCTGAGAAAAAGCTACACCTTCAACACTTCCGCACCCGGCCCGGCTTCGAGCTCGACGGCATTCGCCATCATGCACAGCATGCTGTAGTAACCGATTGCGCCGGTGAACTCGATCATGCCCTCGTTGCCGAAGCGCGCATGCAGCGCCTTCACGCTTTCATCGCTGACGCGATGCTTGCGGATCAGCTCACGCGTGAATTCGATGATCTGCGCGTCCTCGGCCGGCACACCGTGCGAGTTCTTCTCGCGGATCGCGGTGATGGTCGACTCGGGCACCTTCTGCCGCCGGGCCGACCCGGTTTGCGCGCCCCAGACGTAGAGCGTGTCGAACTCGCGCGCGACCGTCATCGCAGCAAGCACGCGCGCGCGCATGTCGAGCGAGCCCTCGAAGCGCACGTAGCCGCCCAGGTGCACAAAGTGTTCGGCAAGCTTCGGGCAGTGCAGCAGCATGGTGAACGGGCCTTGCACTGCGCCGCGGCTCGCGACTATGGCGTCGAAAACAGCCTGGTGCTCCGGCGCCACCTGGTTCTTGCTGGTTATGGAAGTGAGTCGTGCCATGACAGTTCTCCGGTTGGAATCAAGAATTTCGCAATAGATGGAGTTTGCCCGGCGGAAGGTGTGACATCCACATTACGCGGCAAATCCTCGTAAATTATTGCAGCCGGTTCAGATAATCTTTCGTAAAGACCCTGTCCGGAAGATCGCGCAGCTGCATCGCCGAATACTCCAGCACCGATTCCTCCCCTTTGCGCAGCGCATCTTCCATGACGAGGCGTGTCGGTCGCATAGCGCCTGCCTGCTCCTGATACGCCTCATACCGGCAAGTCTTGAGCAACCGGTTGGACAATGAATAGAACTCCGCTTTATAAGGACGGAAATTAGCCTGGTTCACCCAGTAAATCACTTTGGAATACGTAACACTGCGATCAACCGCGTTCAACTCGAGAACCTTGTAATTCTCCCCGTCGATCGTATCGGTGCGCAAAATTTGCGGCGTGTAATCGCCGGTGAAGTTCGATCTCGCGAGGTCGCCGTTGGCGACCTGGCCGGTCAGCCTCTGGCCGAGCGACAGCCGCACCGGCTGGGAAACGCTGGGCACGAAAATCCAGAGATCCCGCGCTTTCATGAGCATCATCTGGCCTTTCTCCGCCGCCGGCTCGGTAATCATGACGACGGTGTTCTCGTTTCCTTTAGTGAGAATACGGTACTTGCGACTTTCGATTTGCCTGTCGGGGGCGGTCGAGCGGATGCTGACGTCGACCTGAAAGCCGTGGCGAGGAAACCTTATCTGATCGGCACGCTCCAGAATAGACTGGGCTGACTCGACTTCCGGTGTCGCCGCGAAGCACGGCCGCGCGCACAGAACGATGCAGCATAAGGCACCTGTCCAGACGAACGACATGAATCTTCTACTCGACATTTCCCTCCCTGGCGTAGAAACTATTCCCGCCTGCGACGTGCGGAACACGGCAGGCCACGTCCATGAACTTAATCAAAATTGAAGGCGTTTGCAAAGACTATACGCTCGGACAAGAGCATGTCCAGGCGTTGACCGACATCAATCTGGAAATCGAAGACGGCGCTTTTCTCGCCATTGCCGGCCCTTCCGGCAGCGGTAAATCCACGCTGCTGAATCTCATCGGCTGCATCGATACGCCCTCGAGTGGCCGCATCCTCATCGATGGACAGGATGTCACCGGGAAAAACCCCGATGAGCTGGCAGACCTTCGCGCCCGGACAATCGGGTTCATTTTCCAGACTTTTAACCTGCTGCCCGTGCTCGCGGCAGGGGAAAACGTCGAATACCCGCTGTTGCAATTCAAGGAGCTCAGCAACGCGCAGCGCCAGGCGCGGGTCAGGAAATACCTGGATATCGTCGGGCTATCCAAGCTTGCGGATCGCCGTCCCAATCAACTGAGCGGCGGGCAGCGGCAACGCGTGGCAATCGCCCGCGCGCTCGCGACCGAGCCAAAAATGATTTTGGCCGACGAGCCGACCGCCAATCTGGATCACAAGACGGGCGAAAGCATTCTGTATTTAATGAAAGAGATCAACCGGGAGTATAAAACCACCTTTATCTTTTCGACCCACGACAAGCGGGTCATGACGCTTGCCGATCGCCTCGTGCGCATCGAGGACGGCGCGATCGCAATGGCCGGCGTCAAGACCGAAAGCCGGTCGGCGGTGATCATCCGGCAAATCTTCACGAAATTCCTGTACATCGAAAACCACGATGCTTACATGTCGTGTCCATGGCATATCTACACCGAGGCCGGTGACTGGGTGGTAAACGTGTGCGATCCCGACATCGGGGACGTGACAGATTTCATCCAGAAGAAAATCGACGCGCGCGATCCCTTCTACATCGAAGCACACGATTTGATCGCGCAGGCGCGCGCGCACGGTATCAGTATTGAGGGTTGGCCGGACCGACCGCCGGACGGCCAGCAGCGGAGTAATTAGCCGGCAATCGGAACGTTAGCTTCCACCTGCCGTTAAGTGCCGGTTGCCATCGCTTGATCGACTAATTCGGCGAATTGGCAACAAATCCTTAGCAGTTGTCGAGGAGTATCCCATAAACCATTGACTTTGTTTGATTTTTGTCCTACCTTTATCTTAGAATCAATCGACTAAGAAAAAGGGGCAAGCAGGGACACGTCATGAGGTTCAAAACCTTAACGACTTTAAGCATGGCGGGCAGCTTGGGTGTGGTGCTGCTCGCGGTCCCGCTGGCTGCTGCAGAGCCCACTGCGCGCCCATCGATTGCCCAAGCCCCCAAAGCAGATTCGAAAGACGCCTTGTTTGGCGATGTACCGGCCGCCAGCGGAGCCGAGAAGGCCCAGGCGCCAAAAGCGGATTCGAAAGACGCGTTGTTTGGCGATATACCGGGCGCCGCCGGAGCCGAGAAGCCCCCGGCTGCAACGTCTCCGGGCTGGACTGGCTACATCGCAGCGGAACTCGCGCGTGACTATAAGAGCCCGGAACACTGGTCGAACGCCCGGTTGCGCGCGGAAGTCGGGCGTCGGGGCGAGTTCAACAGCAATGTCAAATGGAAAATTGGCGCGCGCGCCGAATACGATGCGGCGTACGACCGGTCGGGCTTCTACAATTCGGAAGTGCGGCACGACCAGCGATATGACTTCATGCTGCGCGAGAATTATCTCGACATTACGGCGGGAAATCTCGAAATGCGGTTGGGCCGCCAACACATCGTGTGGGGCGAAATGGTCGGGCTTTTCATTGCCGACGTGGTTTCGGCGCGCGACTTTCGCGAATTCATCCTGCCCGAGCCCGACCTCGAAACGATTCGTATTCCCCAGTGGGCAGCGCGCGCTGAATACTTCAAGGGGGATTACAAGGCAGAAGCTATCTGGATTCCCGTGCCGAGTTTCGACAATATCGGCAAACCGGGCGCCGAATTTTTCGTAACCCCGATTCCGGGGCCCGGCGGCACCAACTTTTTAGGTGAGCAGATCCCGACCCGAAACCTTTCGAACAGCAATTACGGCTTACGGTTGACGGCGCTTAAAAATGGCTGGGACATGGCCGGGTTTTACTATCACAGCCTCGATGTCAATCCCACTTACTACCGCAGCGTCAGTGCGGCGCCCGTCCCGGTCTTTACCTACCAGGCGCGCCACGATTCGATCAATCAGTTCGGCGGCACGGTAGCAAAGGACCTCGGCCGCTTCGTCCTGAAGGCCGAAGCTGTATATACGGATGGACGCCAGTTTGGAACAACGACGCTTACGCAACCCAATGGCCTTGTGGGTCAACGTACCGTCGACTACGCAATTGGAGCGGACCTGAACGTATTCAAGGAAACCCGCTTGAATCTGCAGTTTTTCCAGAGAATATTCACCAACCATAGCGCCGACATCCTGGAGGACAGGTATGAGTCGGGCGCCAGCGTTCTGGTGGAAACTCCGCTCTCGGCAAAGTGGGAGGCCCGGGCACTTTTCGTCCGCAGCCTGAATCGCAACGACTCGATGGTCAGAACCCGGCTTGCCTGGAAATTCGAAAAGAACTGGCGCCTGCTGATGGGGGTGGACATTTTCAGCGGTCCGCCGCTGGGCGTATTCGGCCGCTATCAGGATAAAGACCGCATCTACAGCGAAGTGCGATATTCCTTTTGACCGGCACGGCTGGCCAGCCGGGTGCCCGGCATTCCGGGTTCAGATGTTGTGTTTCAAAGCCTCCACTACATCGATTCGCGATACGCGCCTGCCCGGCAGCAAGGAAGCCAGGACCGTTGCAACAAAACCGATTGCGAACGCCCCGAAAATCCAGACCGGAACGATTTGCACGCGGGCGGTGTAGCCAAAGTTCGCATTAGGCGGCGGTGGCATCGGAATACCAATCGCTGAAATTACCAGCGCCAACGCCATCCCGACGCCGGCGCCGAGCAAACCGCCGACACAGCCGAGAATCAGGCTTTCGGTGACGATAAGTCGAAACACATTCTGGCTCCGGTTTCCCAATGCCATCATCGTCCCGAATTCTCCAACCCGCTCGAATACGCTCATGTTGACGCTGTTGGTTACGCTGAGCAGCACCATGATGAGAACGATCAACTGAAGAAAGCCGAACTGGCGCCGGTAGAGCTCGACCGTCTTTTCGTAAAAATCGTTGAGCTCGATCCACGTTTTGACCTCCAGGCCCTGCGGTGAGAACTCGGTCTTCAGCAAATTTGTAAACCGTTCCGTGTCGGCCGTATCTTTGAGCGTTACGACGATTGCATTAGCGTCTTTGGTGCCAAGCAGTTCTCTGGCCGCATCCAGCGGGATTCTCACGGAGCGCGCATCGTAGTCGGCGGAGAAACTCTGGAAGATGCCCACCACTTCGAAATCGAGACTGTTCAACGCACCCTCGAGCGCGTTCGCGAGTATCGTCACGCGGTCGCCGATTTTCAGTTTCAGCGCCTTCGCCACGCCATGGCCGACCACGATACCGAACGCATCCTTGTCGGTGAGCTGGCGGCCTTGCGTAAAGGTAACGGAACTGCCTAATTTCGCCTCCCGGTCAGGCTCTACGCCCTCGCCGAGTATTGGCAAGTCGCTGCGGCCCGTATTGAGCAGGCCCGAGAAGTTAAGCCGGGCCATCGTGTCTTCAATGCCGGGGATGCGGCGAATGCGCTCTTTCACCTCGTCCGGATTGCCGATCAAATACTTTTCGGGACTGCGTGAGCCTGCTGAGTAGTAGCCTTGTTTATATAACTGCGCGTGTCCCGACTGTGAATGAATGAACGCCTCGCTTAATTGGAGAAAAATATCGTTCACCCAGCCGCCTGCGAGCACGAGACCTGCGACACCGAACACGATGGCCGCCAGCGTCATGGCGGTATGCATTTTCTGCCGCACGACATTGCGTAATGCCAGCTTGAAAAGGCTCGTCATATCTATTTAACGATTGAAGCGCAAAGCATCGACGATTGCCTGGCGGGAAGCCTTCCAGGCGGGATAAATGCTCGCGAGCAACGTAGTCGCGATGGCAAGCAAGCAGCGCTTCAACGGCGATACGGGGCGTCACGAGCACTTCGCCAATGTAGCCATGCGCCATTCCGGGCGGCGCCGGCATCGGCACGCCGATGGACGAGATCAATGCGGCCATGCCGACGCCCGTGAGCACGCCCACCACGCCGCCAAAACAACCCAGAAGCAGGCCCTCGCTGAGGAACATGCGCAAAATGCCGCTACGTCGCACCCCGAGAGCCATTGCGGTGCCAATCTCCCCGATCCTCTCGATTACCGTCATGGTCATGGTGTTCGAAATGCTCAGCAGAATGATCATGGCGATAATCAACTTGATGCCCTGGATCTGCTTGGTGAAGAGCTGCGCGGTTTTGTTATAAAACTCTGCCAGCTGATACCACGGCACGACTTCCATTCCCTGGTTGCCCAGCCGGGCCTGCAGGCTCGCCATGACGCGATCGGTATCCGCAGTCTTGTTCAGCAACACAATCCAGACATGCGAGCCGTTACTGCGCAACAAAGTGCGCGCAGTCTCGATGGGGATGCGCAAGGCAGCGTCGTCATACGCTTTGGTAACCGTCGAGAAAAGACCGCGCACGGAGAGTTCGACTGCGTTGGTGCCGCCCGGTTGCGGTGTTGGCCAGAAGCACCACAGTGTCGCCTACGGTTACGCCCAGATTGCGCGCCAGGCCCTCGCCCACGATCACGGATTTGCGATCGTCAGCCGCCAGATTGCTGCCGGACGAGATTTGCAAGCCGTTGCCAAACGCTGCTTCCGCGTCGCGGTTCAACGCCCTCACCGATAAACGACAATGTTGCATCCCCGTGGCTGATCAGTCCTGAGAACGACAACCGCGGGGCAACGACTTTAATGGTGCCCGCGTTGCCCGCATCTCCAAGCTGCGGCACTTCATTCGGCAGCAGAAATGCGTAGGGATCCGCCTTGCCTGAATCGTGATAACCGGGCTTGACGATCTGGAGGTGCCCGAGCTGGGCGTTTATCGTGGACTCACGGAAATCCATGAAAATCCACTCGATGAAACCGCTGGCGACTATGAGCGCAGTGATGCCAAAAGATATGGCGCCTATCGCTACTGCGCTGCGGCGCCGTTGGCGCACGATATTGCGATAGGCAAGCGACAGGTCGAGCCAGATTGTATTCAAACCGTTTCCACGAGTGAAAGCGCCACTGGCAAACAGATGACCATGGATCAATCAACGTAATTTCGCCATGATATTAGCATCGGTCGCCCTTCGCGTCGCAGGAAACGATGCGGCAATCCGGGGTTCACATCATGGGTCCGGGTCTTTTCAGGTAGCTCTCTTTTATGGCATCCGCGGACCAGCACGCGAGCGCCCCGATGGTTGCGGTCGGTCCCTGCGCTGCGTTCTGCGGGAACGCACTACCGCCTACCACGAACAGATTCGGCACGTCCCAGGACTGGAGGTACTTGTTCACCACGCTAGTCGCAGGATCCGTGCCCATTACTGCGCCGCCGACGTTATGCGTGCTTTGGTAAGGAACGATGCTGTACTTCGCGCGTATGGCCGCCGCGTGGTAGCTGGCCGGCTGCATGGCTTTCGCGATTTCGATGCACTTCTCTTGCACCCACTTCAGCATCTTGACTTCATTATCGTGAAAGTCGAACGTCATGCGAAGGAGCGGCAGGCCGTTCGCATCCTTGTAGGTCGGATCGAGATCAAGGTAACGGTCGCGATAGCTCATGCATGAGCCGTGCACGTGGATGCCCAGCGTGCGCCGGTAATTGTGCGCGACCGCTTTCTTCCACTCCGCCCCCCAGCGCGGCGTTCCGTGCGGGACATGTTTGGACTTGATCGGCGACGCTCCGGGGTTCGTACAATTGACGTACGCGCCGCCGACGAAGCCGAGATTCGCGCGGTCGATCACGTCGCCGTTCAACTCGTCGATCGACGTGTTCACCTGCCCGCCGCCGATAAAAGGATTGAACTCGCGGTCATCGAAGAAGACGTGCACCCGGCCGCCGGTCTGATAAGAGTAGTTGCGCCCGACGACGCCGCGACCGGTCTGCGGATCGTACGGCTTGCCGATGCCGGAGAGCAGCAAAAGCCGCGTGTTGTTGAAGCAGTACGACGCCAGCACTACTATGCCCGCCGGCTGCTCGATTTCGCGGCCGCGCGCATCGATGTAGGTGACGCCCGTTGCCTGCTTGCCGGTCGAATCGGTGTTGACCTTGATGACGTTGCACAGCGCACGGAGCTCGAACGTCTTCTGCTTGTACAGCGCGGGAAGCACTGCGGAAAGCGGATTCGCCTTGGCGCCCTGCGCGCACACGTGGCTGCTGCAGAAACCGCCCCGGTGGCACTCGAGCATCATCACCTTGTAGAGATTTTTGTAGTCGCGCGTCATGGCCGCAGCAGGTCCCTGGAAGGGGACGTAGCCAAGCTCGCTTGCGGCTTTCGCAAAGATTTCGCCGTGCGGAGTGCGGCGCGTCGGGGGATTCGGAAACTCGCGAGACCGTGGTCCCTCATGCGGATTGCCGCCCGGCTGAATTTCGCCCTCAAGATTACCGGCCTTGCCGCCGACGCCGTAAATGTTCTCGAACTGGTCGTAATACGGCTCGATCTCGTCCCACGTCACGCCCCAATCCTGGATCGTACTGTCCTTTGGCGAAAGAAAGCCTCGCCATAGCGTTCGGTGATTTTCGAGCGTAGTTCGAAATCGTGCGGGAGAAAGCGGCGCGCATTGCCGCCCCAGTGCGCCGCGGTGCCGCCGACCATCTCGCCCGGCTTGAAGGAGCCCAGCTCGCGCATCGGCAGCGCGGTCTGGCTCGCGTTGTTGCGAAATGTGATCGTCTCGCGCGAGAGGTTCTGGAAAATGTCGCTGTGACGGTCGAACTTGAGCTCGTCGTACACGAACGGTTTGGCGAATTCAGTCTGCAGGTCGACCATCCGGCCGCGTTCGAGGCAGACCACCTGCAAGCCGGCATTTGCCAGCTCCATAGCCATGATAGAGCCCACGACGCCGCTGCCGACTATGACTACGTCGACCGGTTTCATTTTTGTCGCGGTCACGTTATTTCCCCCCTTCCCGTTTCAACATGACGTGCTTCACGAAGCCTTCCGCGTCGACCTGTGCTTCGCCGCGCTGGACGTCCAGAATGCTGACCGGCACGGCGTTATACGGTTCGGAATTGTCGAGGTGTTCGCGGTACGCGCCGGAGGGTACGCCGGGAAATCCCAGCAGCGTCCATCCCGCCTTGCCGCGGTTGCCGCCATACATCGGATCGGCAAAGAAACCTTCCTCGGTGTTGCGCCAGAGCAGATCGAAAAATAGCTTCGACGACAACGAAGGCAGCTCGGCCTGGTCTTTCTCGAGCGCCTTGAGAAGGTGATCCTGCTTTTCCGCCGGCAGTTGCTCGAATGGCTTCTCATGGGTAGCGAGACAGTAGGTGTTGATCTCGCGTATGGCGATGCGGTAAATCTCCTGCGGCGTAAACCGCGACTGGAAACCCTGCTCGGGCGTACCGTCGAGCCACGGCCCCGAGCGGTATTGGCGCCCGTGCACGCCCCATGTGCCGGCGAGCTGACCATCGATGTAGTAAGTCACGTCGGCTTCTTTGGCCCCCGGTCCGAGATCATCGGCGGGGATCAGCCGCGAAACCGCGGCGTCTATGAAGCGGACTTCCGGTTCAGTCAGATAGCGGTAAGCGTGTGTCATGCGGATTCATTCTCCAGTCAATGGGATGAAGGTGATGTAGAAATCGTACGGGCTGGCACCGCCGCAAGTCGATAACGATTACGTGGAATTCACGGGATACGCTCATGAACTTTATTCGAACGGCGGCGCAGCCGCGCGTGCATTCCATCAGTAATTAGTTCATTCCATTTTATATCTTTCTGGAACTAATGGACGGTGATACGCTCGCGTTCAAACCTATATATACCGGTTCGACGAGTAACTGCTGCGTCGCACTGCTGCGTCGATAAGTACATCCGCATTCAATGAATGGTGTTTTAGAAAGGGAGAGCAATGTCTAACGGAAATGTAAACGACGCCCTCAACAATCACGACATGCGTGAAATGGCGAAGAAGCGCCTGCCAAGCTGGCTATTCGAGTTCGTCGACCGCGGCACCGAGGACGAAGTGGCCTTACGCAACAACCGCGCAGCGTTCGAGCGTATCAAGCTGAAGACGCAGGTGCTGGTCAACGTCTCGAAGCGCAGCCAGGAAATCACGCTTTTCGGCAAGAAGCACGGCATGCCGCTGGGCATTGCACCTACGGGCCCCGCTGGCATGCTCTACTACAAGGGCGAGCTCGAGCTCGCTCGCGCGGCGAAAGCGGCGAACATTCCTTTCACGCTCGCAACCGGCTCGCAGACCAGCATGGAAGACGTCGCGAAGCTCGTCGGTGGCACCCTCTGGTTCCAGCTCTACATGTGGTCGGACGTGCGCATGTCGCACGTGCTCGTCGAGCGCGCAAAGAATGCCGGGTTCGAGGCGCTCGTTGTGACGGTGGACGGGCCGGTCGGTACCAACCGCGAATACAACGTCCGCAACGGCTACACCGTCCCATTCCGCTATACCGCGAAGAATACGCTGCCGGTGCTGGCGCGACCGGGCTGGCTGCTCAACGTAATCATGCGTTACTGGATGTCGGGCGGCATGCCGACCCGCGCCAATTATCCGGAAGGCATGACCGAAAAATTCACCCATGTTTCCAACGCCGAACGCAAGACCAAGAACGATTCGCTGTCGTGGGACGATCTCAGCGTGCTGCGCGACATGTGGCCGGGCAAGCTGCTCGTGAAAGGCATCCTCACGCCGCGCGACGCCGAGCGGGCGATCGCCCACGGCGCCGACGGCATCATCGTGTCCAATCACGGCGGGCGTAACTTCGACAGCTCGATGGCGCCAATCGAAGCGCTGGCGCCTATCGTCGATGCGGTGGGCAGCCGCACGACGGTGATCGTCGACAGTGGATTTCGCCGCGGCAGCGACGTCGTGAAGGCGCTCGCCATCGGCGCCAAGCTGGTGATGGTCGGACGCGCCACCCTGTGGGGCACGACGGTCGGCGGCGAAGCCGGCGCCGCGCGCGTGATCAATTTGTATCGCGAGGAAATCAGCCGCACGCTGGCCTATCTCGGCTGCTGCAGTATTTCCGACTTAAACCGCGATTGTCTCGAGCATGTGCAGACGCCGCATCTTCCGCTGACGATGTGACGGCGGGTTGCATGACAGTCGAACGGAGAAGCTGCACCCGGCTGAACCCGAAACTAATGCCTCCTAGTACCGGTCGTTTATCGCCCTGTCAGGTTATAACGGGGTGAAAAATTGCGCGGACGTCCTCACCAAATTGCCGAGTCCTACGCGAATCAGGTCGATAGCCTCGATAAGTGTAAGTGATATGAGTGATTTGTCACGGACTCGGGCTGCATCGTCGCGTAAAGTAACCAATCCGCGCCCGGCAAAACTAACCCTGAATATGCACAATTCGGCTCACATTGCTAAGTTTCGCAGCGCCAGCGTCGTCGCGTATCGGTCAATTCGCAACCTCACCGGGCGCGAGAAAAAACATTTGCTTCACGAGATCCTGCAGGTCAAGGGATTGATGCCGCTCCTGATGAAGCCACGCAATGATCAATCGTGGACGCCCGAGGACAAGCAGGAGCTGAAAATACATCTGCGCCGCTTATCCAGCATCAGCCCGTATTTGATGGTACTCGCACTACCCGGCTCTTTTCTGATGCTGCCGGCGCTCGCCGAATGGCTGGATCGGCGGCGCAATCGCCGCATGCGGCCGCATTGGCCCGGCAAGTTGCGCTTGAATGAGGGCCCAAAGAAATCAATTCTGGATCGTTCGTTCGTCTATACCCCCAGCAGCAAGACCGACTTGCGCAAGACATTCGCGAAGCTGCGCCGCGAGCAGCGCCTGAACAGAAAACTCACCGCCGAACAAAAATGAATAACGTGAATATTTTTACGCTCGAATCCCGATAAGGCAATGAAACCGGAATATTCAACTCCGCTGCGTGGGAACCTCCGTATAAACGTGGATGAGATTTACGAGGTCAGGCATTGGGCTAAACAGCTTGGCGTGAGCATTCAACAATTACGGGCCGCGATCGAGCAAGTCGGCCCCCTGGTCGATGCGGTCCGTCAACACCTGAAAGATGAAATCGACCCTGATAATCTTTGGTACCCGCGTGCCGAGCAATCGCAAGCCAATCGGTGAGTGCGCCTTAAAGTAGGCGAGAGCGTCAGTGTGATATTTTTCCTATAAGGCGGCTCACGGCGGAAAGTAGAATTATTGCCATGGAACATCCTCCCCGGTGGGCTAAGTGCAGCAAGGTCTTTAGACAATTGTCTTCGGCCGAACGCGCTGCAATACGGGCACTCACCAAGGGCACTGACGATTCGGTCCCCGTGGACGCGCTGGTAGTCTTGAGAAAGCACGAATTGATCGCGTGGGATGGCAAGTCCTATGCGCTCACCGCCGACGGGCGCGCGATGGCATTTTTCTGCTAGCCGCATTTCCGGCGGGCGCACGATGCTTCTTCGGATCGCACCGGCACTCCTGCAGCGCCGTAAACGACCCCGCTAAAGCGGGGTTTTTTGTTAGTGGCGCCGATTTAACTTAAGCGGCCTTCTGTTTCCTGCAACGCTGTCGGGACGTTTGTTTGCTTGACTGGCGGAAGGTGTGTCCGGCCCCTAAGCTAACTAAGATATTGTTATTACTACTAATATTTACGGTGGACACGTATTCTACCCATGTTCTAGCCCATGCCAAGAGTTTCCGCCTTCGAAGGGCTTAAAAAATAGATGTGGTAGATCGGCTCGCCAGTGAACCAAACAGCGGCGATGCGCAAACCACGAACTTCAACTTCGCCAGTTCAGCGCCCGTACCTGTCAAAGTTGGCGAACATCAGTTGTTATATGACACGTTTGCTCCCCCGCGGAGCTTTTGCGGAGAGCCGACATTCATGACTGACTGCTTCCGACCGAAGCGGTCATTCCGATTTCCCGAAACCGGTAATTCGCCGCCTTACTCGATCACCTTATCGGTACTGATCAAAAGCGAGGACGGAATTGTCAGTCCCAATGCGCGTGCCGTTTTGCGATTGATGTAATGCTCAAATACCGTGGATTGTTCAATCGGCAGATCGCCAGCTTTGGCGCCTTTAAAAATTTTGTCCACATACGTCGCCGCATGTCTGAAATTATCTGAGACATTCTGACCGTAGCTCATCAGCCCGCCAGCCTCAACAAGCTCACGCATTGCAAGGATGGAAAGCAACCTGTATTTCCGCGTCAACTCGGCAAACTGCCGGCGCTGCGTCGAGAAGAAACCAGTCGGAAATCTTTACAGTTTGCCGATCATGCCTTGCAAGTTCATTCCTATGTCATTA
>CAWDSF010000002.1:0-533582 GCA_963804885.1 uncultured beta proteobacterium | reverse complement strand
CGCGCTGATCTCCCCGTCGATCACAGGCGCTTCGAAATCGGCACGCCGTCGCCCCTGGATGTCGCCCCCTTCGCCGGGGCGTCGGATCAGTTGCAGGTCGTTGGCAGCGACCGATCCGGCCGCCGTCGCCGAGCTTCTCGGCCAGGCCGCCTTCGCGCGTGTTCGGCGGGAAGCCGACCGAGCGCGCCGAGAGCGTCTGCTTCTCGTCACGACGAGTGTCGCGCGCGGCCCGGTGACGATGCTCTTGATGTCGCGCTTCAGCTGGCGCGCGCTGCCTTGGTCCAGCGTCTGCAGCTCGACCGGCCCGATCAGGGTCAGCGAGTCGCCGATGAAATTGCGCCTCTCGTAGAACGAGGCCCAGCAGCCGGCGCGCATCTGGTCGGCGGCGCCCTCGTGGGGAGCAGGACGACAGCGGTATCGGGCTCGGCCATGCCGCTGGAGTAGCCCGACGAGCCGCGCGTGCTGCTCGTCGACGAGCAGGCGCCGAGCGCCGCCACGGCGAGCGTGCGAGGAGGATGGTGAGGCGACGTGAGGTCATGAGGTCTCGCAAGAGTTCAGGTGCCGAGCCCGGGCGACTGGCGTGCCCGCTCCTTCGTCCCCCCAGGGTGGACGGCGCCGGAATTTTTTGGCGGCTCAGGCGGCGTCGCGACCGCCGCTGTCGCCGGCGTCGCCGTGGCGAGCAGCAGCGTCATCAGCACCGCCGAATCGATGCGCGCGCCGAGCGAATACGGATGGCCCGCCGGCAGAACGACGAGCTGACCCGGGCCGAGGCGGCGCACGCCGGCCGGCGTCTCGACCTCGACGTCGCCTTCCAGGCAGTGGATCGTGCACTCGTCGCCGACGTGGTGCTGGGGCAGGTTGCGCCGCGCCGGCAGCACCAGCTGCAGGAGCTGGACGCGATCGGTCTTGATCAGGCTGGTGCTGACGGCGTCGCGCAGCGCCGACCCGAGCGGCCCGATGTCGATGATGTCGAGCAGGTGGGCGTGGGGCAGGGCCATCGCTATCCTCCGACGCAAGGCGAGGGTCGATTCTTGCCGCATTCCCGGTGCCCGGTCCAGCGACTCGCCGCGCGACACGCGGATGCGTCGCATTGCGAAATCCCACCGCGCCCAATGCACAGCGCCAGTGCGGCAGCGCCGAATTCGCGCGCACGTCGATGGCGAGAGGTGGGCTGAAGGTCGCGATGGCCTTCGAGATCGCCCCTGCCAGTGCCGGCAGGTCCGATCGCCCGGCGCCTCCCGCGCGGTGCTCCCTCGAATGGGCGGCGCGCTTTGGGACGCACCCGCCAGGCCCGCCTTCTCCGCACTGTCCACGTCCCGCCTCGCGCTTCGTGGAGTCGTGCGCCCGCCGCGGCCCTTTCATTCGCATTCCGAGGTTTCCATGAGCACTGATCACACCGACCCGACTCCGTTGCCAAGATCGACTCCGCTCGCCGCACCCTGATCCAGGGGGGCTGTCGCCGCGGCGGCCGCCGGCCTCGTCCGCCGGCCTGCGCACGGCCGTCTGGGCGCAGGGCTCCGACAAGCCGGAGAAGGAGGAAGTGAGGATCGGCTTCATCCCGCTCACCGACTGCGCGTCGGTGGTGATGGCGTCGGTGCTCGGCTTCGACAAGAAGTACGGCGTCAAGATCGTTCCGACCAAGGAAGCGTCGTGGGCCGGCGTGCGCGACAAGCTCGTCAACGGCGAGCTCGACATGGCGCACGTCCTCTACGGCCTGATCTACGGCGTGCATCTCGGCACGGCGGGCCGAAGAAGGACATGGCCGTCCTGATGAGCCTCAACAACAACGGCCAGGCGATCACGATCTCCAAGGCGCTCGCCGACAAGGGCGCGGTCGATGGCCCGGCGCTCGCCAAGGTGATGGCCAAGGAGAAGCGCGAGTACACCTTCGCCGGCACCTTCCCGACCGGCACCCACGCGATGTGGATCCACTACTGGCTCGCCGCCTCGGGGATCAACCCGCTGTCAGGCGCCAAGCTCATCACCGTGCCGCCGCCGCAGATGGTCGCCAACATGCGCGTCGGCAACATGGACGGCTTCTGCGTCGGCGAGCCGTGGGGCTCGCGCGCCATCCTCGACGGCATCGGCGTCACCGCGATCACGACGCAGGACATCTGGAAGGACCATCCCGAGAAGACGCTCGGCACCACCGCCGACTTCGTCAAGAAGTACCCGAACACCTGCCGTGCCGTGATGATGGCCGTGCTCGAGGCGAGCCGCTGGATCGATACCGGCCTGCAGAACAAGATGAAGATGGCCGAGACGATCGCCGAGAAGAGCTACGTCAACACCGGCGTCGACGCGATCAACCAGCGCATCCTGGGCCGCTACACGAACGGCATCGGCAAGACCTGGGACGACCCGAACTACATGAAGTTCTTCAACGACGGCGCGGTCAACTTTCCGTATCTGTCCGACGGCATGTGGTTCCTGACCCAGCACAAGCGCTGGGGCCTGCTCAAGGAGCACCCCGACTACCTCGCCGTCGCCAAGCAGGTGAACCAGATCGAGCTCTACAAGCAGGCCGCCGGCGCGCTCAAGATCAACGTGCCGAAGGAGCCGATGCGCACCAGCAAGCTGATGGACGGCGTCGTCTGGGACGGCAAGGAGCCGAAGAAGTACGCCGACAGCTTCGCCATCAAGGCGTCGGTAGCCTGAGATGGTCAGCGCCGTCTTCCACTCCTCGCTCGACACGCGCAGCGCCGAGGCGCAAGCGCGCCGCGGGTCGCTCCGTCGCGGCGCCGCCGGGCGCCGATCGTTCCTCGTCGCCGAGGCCGCGCCCGCGCGATCCGCGCTACGACTGGCGCGGGCTCGCGCTGAAGGTCGTGCCGCCGCTCCTCGGCATCGCCCTGCTGATCGCGATCTGGGGCGTGCTCACGCGCACCAGCACGACCTTCCCGACGCCGGGGGCGACCTTCACCGAAGCGGTCAAGGTGTTCTCCGACCCGTTCTACCGCAACGGCCCGAACGACCAGGGCATCGGCTGGAACATCCTGTTCTCGCTCTATCGCGTCGCGATCGGCTTCGGCCTGGCCGCGGCGGTCGGCATCCCGCTCGGCTTCCTGATCGGCCGCTTCGAGGTCATCAACCACATGACCGCGCCGCTGATCAGCCTGCTGCGGCCGGTCTCGCCGCTCGCCTGGCTGCCGATCGGTCTGCTGGTCTTCAAGGCGGCGAACCCGGCGGCGATCTGGACCATCTTCATCTGCTCGATCTGGCCGATGATCATCAACACCGCCGTCGGCGTGCAGCGCGTGCCGGTCGACTACCTCAACGTCGCCCGGGTGCTCAACCTGTCGGAGTGGAAGGTCATCACGCGGATCCTCTTTCCCGCCGTGCTGCCCTACATGCTGACCGGTGTTCGCCTCTCGGTCGGCACCGCCTGGCTGGTGATCGTCGCCGCCGAGATGCTGACCGGCGGCGTCGGCATCGGCTTCTGGGTCTGGGACGAGTGGAACAACCTCAACGTCAAGCACATCCTGATCGCGATCCTCGTGATCGGCGTCGTCGGCCTGGTCCTCGAGTGGACGCTTGATCGCGATCGCCAAGCGCTTCAGCTACGACGACGCCTGACCGGAGACCAGGGCATGAGCAGCTTCATCGAAGTACAAGACGTCGAGATGGTCTTCTCGACCAGGAAGGGTCGCTTTCACGCACTGCGCGAGATCGACCTCAAGGTAGAGCGCGGCGAGTTCGTCACGCTGATCGGCCATTCGGGCTGCGGCAAGTCGACGCTTGCTCAACCTGATCGCCGGGCTGACGCGGCCGACGAGCGGCGTCCTGATCTGCGACGAGCGCGAGATCGCCTCCCCGGCCCGGAGCGCGCGGTCGTGTTCCAGAACCACTCGCTGCTGCCGTGGCTCACCTGCTTCGAGAACGTCCATCTCGCGGTCGAGCGCGTCTTCGCCGCGAACGAAGCAGGAGCAGCTGAGGGAACGCACCCAGGCGGCGCTCGAGCTCGTCAACATGGGCCACGCCGCAGCAAAGCGGCCGCACGAGATCTCGGGCGGGATGAAGCAGCGCGTCGGCATCGCCCGTGCGCTGGCGATGGAGCCGAAGGTGCTGCTCCTCGACGAGCCGTTCGGCGCGCTCGACGCGCTGACACGGGCGCGCCTGCAGGACGAGCTGCTCGAGATCGTCGCCCGAAGCGGCAGCACCGTCGTGATGGTGACGCACGACGTCGACGAGGCGGTGCTGCTGTCGGACCGCATCGTCATGATGACCAACGGCCCGGCAGCGACGATCGGCGAGATCCTGCGCGTCGACCTGGCGCGGCCGCGCGACCGTGTCGGCCTGGTCGAGGACAGCCACTACACGCACTTTCGCAAGGCCGTGCTCGACTTCCTCTACACCCGCCATGGGCACGTCGAGTCCGCCCGCGGCATGAAAACGTTCATCCGCGCCTGCGAGGTCTGGGTGCCGAGCAACGACCGGACGATGCTCGAGTTCGGCGGCGGCCTGTACGGCGAGGCGACGCGCTTCGCCGCGATCAGCCGGGGTCTCTGCTTCGGCCGCGGCGAGGGCCTTCCCGGGCAAGCGTGGGAGCAGGGCCGGCCGCTCGTCCTCAAGGTGTTCGAAGGCTCGTACTTCCGCCGCACGGCTGCGGCTCACGCCGAGGGCATCACCTGCGGCATCGCCTTGCCGATCTTCGCCGGCGACTTTCTGACTTCGGTGCTGGTCGTCTTCTGCGGCGACGACGCGGCCCATGCCGGCGCGATCGAGCTCTGGTGCAACCAACCCGGCGAGTCGGCCGACATGACGCTCGACGACGGCTACTACGGCACGACCGCCGAGACCTTCGAATACATCTCGCGCCGGACCAGCTTTCGCCGCGGCACCGGATTGCCCGGAATCGCCTGGGAGTCGGGCCTGCCCGTGTTCTTCGAGGACCTCGGCAAGGCGGCGCGGTTCCTGCGCGCGGACACGGCGCAAAAGGTCGGCATCAACCGCGGCTTCGCGATCCCGTGCCCGGTGCCGGGCGACGCGGCCTACGTCCTCGCTTTCCTCTCGGCGCTCGGCACGCCGATCGCGCGCCGCTTCGAGGTCTGGCAGCCCGACGCGGCGCGCGAGCGCCTGCATCTGCACGGCGGCTTCTGCGAAGCGGGCGGAGCGATCGCCGCCGCGCCGGCCCACCTGGCGCTCGACCGCGGCCAGGGAACGATCGGCAAGGTCCTTCTCACCGGCGTGCCGGCGGTGAGCGACAACGCCGCCGCCGAGCCGGACGGCTGGGGCGCGCACGCCGCCGAGCTCGGGCTGGCGTCGCTGGTGGCGATGCCGGTGATCCACGAGCGGCCGGCTCGTCGGTCGCCGCGGCGTGGTACTCTCTGAGCGCGCGCCGCAGATGCGCCCCGCATCCGCACCCTCAGCCCATCAGCACCTGCATGCTGCGCTCGTAGCGGTCGGTGAGCTGCTCGAACACCGCGAGGAGCGTCTCGCTCGCGCGCGTCGAGGGCGCGCGCGCCGCTCGCGCTGGCCGACCTGGCGCGCGCGTCCCCGTGACCTCCTTCCAGAGCCGCTCGGCCTCGGTCGAGCAGGGCGCGGATCTCGCCGGTGCTGAGCGGGATCGAGCGCAGGTGGGCGAGCGCCTGCTCGAAGGTCTCGGCGGTCCGCGCCAGCTCGGCGCGTGCCGCGCGGGCCGCGTCGCCGTCGAGGACCAGGCCGAGCAGCGCCTCCTTGGCGTGGCGCTGCGACAGCATGCGCTGGCGCCCGGAGACGTTGATGACGTGCAGCGTCGTCACCAGCCCCGCGGTCTCGAGCCCGCGCGTCAGCTTCTCGGCCTCGTCGCAGCAGCCGCTCGGCCGCGGCGTCGAGCGCGGCCAGCCCGCCGGCGGCGAGCGCGGGCGCGGCGAGCGGCTGCACCGCGGCCCACGCGGCGAGACGGCGTCGAACAGGTCGCCGAAGGTCGGCTTCGACAGGCTCCTCGCGAGCGCGGCGATGTTGGCGTCGATCTGCCGCGTCGCGTCGTCGACCTGCTCGGCGTGCGCCGTCGCGCCGCGGTCGAGGAGGCGCAGCGCGCACGCCTTGACGAGCCGCTGCGACAGCATGCGCAGCTTGCCGGCCCGGTTGACGGCGTCGGCGTAGTGGGCCGCGGCGATCACCTGGCGCGAGACCTGGCCGACGCGCTGGTTGCTGTGCATCGAGGCGGTGCGCAGGACAGCGAACGCTTCCTCCTCCGAGACCTGGCGCGCCCGCATCAGGATGCCCTTGGCGCGATCGACGAGCTTTCGCTCGTCGAAGCGGCGCGTCACCTCGGCGAGCTCGCCGCGCACGCGGTGCTCGTGCTCGAAGCGCGAGCGGGCGACGTGGAGCACGGCGCGCAGCCGCTCGGCCGAGTAGCCGTTGACGACGTACGAGTGGATGCCGGCGGCCAGCGCACGCTCGATCTTCGCCGCCTCGGGGTCGTGGGTGAACACGACGACCGGGCAGGGCGCGGTCTCGGCGAGCAGCGCGAAAGCGGCGAACAGCGTCTCGTCGGGCGAGACCTCGTGGCAGACGACGACGTCCGGCGCGGTGCGCACCGCCTCGCGCACCAGATCGTCGCGCGGCGTCGCGGCGAGAACGCGAACGCCGGCCGCCGCCAGGTCCGCGGCGAGGTCGACGTCGGCCGGCGGCGAGCCCTCGACGACCAGCGCGGTGGTCATCTCGGGTCGCGCCGCCGCCCCGGTGCGGTGCGGTCCATGCGGGCAGCGATGCAAGGAGCGCACCACCACCCGCGCCGCGCGGCCCTAGAACCCTAGGGACGCCTGCATGAAGAAGATGAATCTCGTGATGATCGGCAACGGCATGGCCGGCGTGCGCACGCTCGAGGAGCTGCTGAAGATCGCGCCCGACCTGTACGACATCACCGTGTTCGGCGCCGAGCCGCACCCGAACTACAACCGCATCCTGCTCTCGCCGGTGCTCGCCGGAGAGCAGACGCTCGCCGACATCGTCCTCAACCCGGTCGAGTGGTATGCCGAGCACGGCATCACGCTGCACCTCGGCAAGAAGGTGGTCGACGTCCAGCGGCGCCGGCGGTCGCCGTCGCCGAGGACGGCACCGAAGCGCCGTACGACCGGCTCCTGATCGCGACCGGCTCGAACCCGTTCATTCCGCCGCTGCCGGGCAAGGAGCTCGACGGCGTCATCGCCTACCGCGACATCGCCGACACCAACGCGATGATCGAGGCGGCGAAGACGCACAAGCACGCGGTCGTGATCGGCGGCGGCCTGCTCGGCCTCGAGGCGGCCAACGGGCTGATGCTGCGCGGCATGTCGGTCGACCGTCGTCCACCTGATGCCCTGGCTGATGGAGCGCCAGCTCGACGAGGTCGCCGGCGGGATGCTGCAGAAGTCGCTCGAGTCGCCGCGGCCTGAAGTTCCGGATCGGCGCGCAGACCGAGGCGCTTCGCGGTGATGCCGGCGGACGGGTCAAGGCGGTGCGCTTCAAGGACGGCAGCGAGGAGCCGGCCGACCTCGTCGTCATGGCGGCGGGCATCCGCCCGAACGTCGAGCTCGCCGAGAAGATCGGCCTGCACTGCAACCGCGGCATCGTCGTCGACGACACCATGCAGACGATCACCGACGGCCGCATCTACGCCGTCGGCGAGTGCGCCGCGCACCGCGGCATCGCCTACGGCCTGGTCGCGCCGCTGTTCGAGCAGGCCAAGGTGTGCGCGACCCACCTCGGCGAGTTCGGCATCGGCCGCTACCTCGGCTCGCAGACCTCGACCAAGCTCAAGGTCACCGGCATCGACCTGTTCTCGGCCGGCGACTTCAGCGGCGGCGGCGACACCGAGGAGATGAGCCTGTGGAGGAAATTTCGGGCGCATCGCATTCGACAATATTTGTGCCGCGGACGAACGAAGAATTAAAGCTCAATCTTAAGCAACGCATGGCCAATGTCGCCAGAGACCTCTTGCCGCCGATCGTGACGCGTAATCTCAAAAAATACCTGTTCCATTGATTAGAGCTAAGTGCAGTAGGCTAAACATTAGACTTAGCAACCATACGCGATCGGACTTTACGGGACGTCGTGATGGCCTATTCAAGAATTTTCAAATCGATTTGTAGTAGGAGTGCGACGTCGGCGTTCGAGGCAATCGAGTGCGAAAAATGTATGTAGTGGTTCCGCCTACCTCAACGTCCTCTCAGCGCTATCACCAGAATGTTAACTAGCTGTATCCTTAGACAATCAACACAGACCTTTGAGGAATGCATTGATGGCCAATATCGCTAACCGGTTGGGACGGAAGTTGTGGAGCAAAGCGTTCGGGGAAGACTCCTCGGTACGACGCTTCGAAAATTTCCGGACACGGGAGAATTACGGTTTGATTCAGAGGGCCAACTATGTCTACGGCATGCTCCGTGCCGCCGATGTTGCGAAATATTTTGGAAAAAAGTCGACCGACAGTGATTGAGTTCGGTGTCGCAAGTGGTGCCGGACTTCTGAACATGATTGACGTGGCCCCCTTATCCAAAAGGAGACTGGGGTCACGCTTCGCATCGTGGGATTCGATACCGGCAAGGGCTTACCTCCGGTCGAGGGGTACAAAGACCATCCGGAACTGTGGCGTTCCGGCGATTTTGCTATGGAAGACCGCGACGCTCTAGTCCGCAAAATTAGCGGCCGCGCTGAAATAATCTGGGGGGACATTTCGGACACGATCGGCTCTTTCACCGAAACCATTGATGAGGCAGCACCCATCGGATTTATTTCAATCGATGTGGACATCTACACGGCAACTAAGGCTGCACTCCAATGCCTGACCGGTCGATCAGAAAAGTACAACCCCGCGATCAGCATGTATTTTGATGACGTGAACTTCTTTTTCGCAAACGAATGGGCCGGAGAACTCGCAGCCATAAAAGAGTTCAACATAGAACGCGAATTTCGAAAGATCAGCCGCGATATGAGCCTCCCGGGACCACGACCGCGGTTAGCCGCTTCATGGTACCCAGCAATCTACGTTTGTCATGTGCTCGACCACGAGGATCGTCAGCGTTCCCGTGAACGTCAGAAACTTACCATTGCTGATCACTACGACTTCATGGCGGAGCGTTTCTAATTCTGACGTCAGTCTGCCCGGTAACGGCATTGCTCATCGAATCGGCAAGTTTGATGCCTTCAGTGAGAACCGCTCGTTTCCTTACGCCATCGTAGTAGCTTTGCTGGGAAATACACACCTCTTTGGCGGTGAGAGGAGAAGTAGCTCAGTATGTTTCGACAACTTTCCCCGTAAGTGGAATCCGGGCGGTTTGATAGCGGCATAGAGCAGTCCATGACGATGGGAAGCGGCCGGCCGTGGAATCACAAGCGAGTTCATCGGGTATATTGCCAGATGCGTCTAAATCAGCAACGTCGCGCAAAGAAGCGGCTGCCCAAGCGGGAACGCCAGTCGATGCTAGTCGTGCCGATGGTAAACGCCGTGCGGGCGCTCGACTTCATGTTTGACAGTCTTTACAGCGGCCGTGCCGTGCGCACCTTGAACGTGCTCGACGAAGCCAACCGCGGCGCGCTCGGCATTGACGTGGCGACGAGTCTCCCGGCGGGCCGGGTCATTCGATTCCTGGAGCAGCTCATTGAAATTCACGGCCACCCGAAAGCGATCCGCTGCGACAACGGCCCCGAGCTCACGAGCTTCGCCTTCACGCAGTGGTGCAAAGACCACAGCATTACCCTGCGATTCATTCAGCCCGGGAAACCGGATCAGAACGCATTCATCGAGCGTTTTAATCGGACGTATCGCAATGAAGTGCTTGACGCCTACATCTTTGAATCAATCGGGGACGTCCGGGAGATCACCGACGATTGGCTGCGTCGTTACAACGAAATTCCTTCCCACACGCGCTGGGAAGCCTGCCGCCAGCGCGCTATCGCGCGAAACGTGGCACTCTAGGTGTCGCTTTGTCCGGGAGCAAAGGGATTTCTGTAGAGGCCTACCTTCTGCTGGGCGAGGTGGTAAAGCACCGGCGGCTGGTGCACGAAGTAGCGGTGCCAGCGCTGGCGCGGCTCGCGCACGACGCGGTAGAGCCACTCGAAGCCGGCGTCCGTGATCCACGAGGGCGGGCGCGCCAGCGTGCCGGCCTCGTAGTCGATCGTGCCGCCAAGCGGCAGGAACGTCTTCACGTGCGGGAAGCGGTCGCGGTAGCTGACGATGAACTTCTCCTGCCGTCCGGCGCCGAGCCCAACCAGGAGCACGCTCGCTCTTGATTCGTTGATCCTGGCGATCATCCGGTCGATCTCGCCCGGCCTGCTTGTCGTAGTCGAGCGGTGGCGAGTCGGTCCCGACGATCATCTCCCGGCCCACCTTCTGCATTGACGTTCTTGCGCGCGATCTCGGCGACGCCCGGGCCGCCGCCGCAGATGAACACGGTGATGCTCGGGATCGTCCTTGTGCTTCATGTAGAAGCGCGGGAAGAAATCCGAGCCCGAGACGCGCTCCTTGCAACGGCGTGCCGAGCAGCTTCGCCGCGGCGATGAGGATCTGGCTGTCGCAGGTGACCACGTCGAACTGCGGCAGAATCTCGTAGAACTCGCGGTCCTGCTGGAGCTTCATGATCATGTCGACGTGGAGGGTCAGCAGACAGTCCCTCGCGGAACGAGTCGACGAGCTCGTCCATCGTGATGTCGTCGACGTCGACGTTCAGCAGCCTCACGCGCTGGTGCTTCATGTCAGTCCTCGCGTCATTCGGATGTGGCGCTCGTCGCGGAACCATCTCACGCAGCGGCCCTGCAGGCCCCAGCCTGCTCGATCAGCTCCTTGCTCTGCCGGATGTTGCCCGGCGAGGAAGCGCCGAACACGATCGAATGCAGCCCCTCGCAGGCCGCACACCCACTCGATGGCCTCCTTCGGCGGAATGGCGCCCGAGGCGAAGACCGACATCGCGATCGTCCGGCAGCGTCCGGATCGCGAGCAGCTCCCGGTAGGCGTCGACGCCGCCCGACATCCGGAACCCGATCTTGTTGATGTTGGCGCACACGATCGGATTCTTGATGCCGACCTTCTCGAGCGCGTCGACGAGCAGCGGCAGGTTCATGGTGATGAAGCCCGGCTTCGGCGTCGTACTTCTTCGTCGACGTGTTCTGCGAAGACGGCGAAAGATATCGTTGAGCTTCAGGCCGAGCAGCAGGTCGGTGACCACGTTCTGCAGGAAGACGATCGGCGTCTTCAGGCCCGACGAAGCGCTTCATCTCGGCGTCGACGAGCAGTCTTCATCAGCTGGTAGATGTCCTGGGTGACCGCGGAGATGGCGCCCTGGATAGCGTCTCCACAAGGTTGCCGGGCGCGAATCGTCGGATGCGTCTCGACGATCCCTACCTCGCCCACCGAGTTGGCGTATTTGTGCGCGTAGGGCATGCAGGGATAGAACTGGAAGTCCGCGTAACGCTGCGGGTTCGCGCGCACGATGTCGGCGACGTCGCCGACGCGATCGTGGGTCGTGCACATGAACACCTTGATGCCGCATGTCGTAGGCGTAGTCGAGAACGCGCATGATCGCCGCGGTGTCCTTGAACTGCACAGCCTGCGCGCGCGCCTTCTCCTCGGACATGTGATTGACGCCGAAGAACTGGTTGTCGCCAAAAAGGATGCGTTCCATGACTAGCCCCCGATCCTGCCCGGCCTTGCATGATCAGATCGATCACGCGATCGGTTTCGTAGGCACTGGCGAACGAGTTCTCGTGCTCGGCCGTCCCGCGCTCGACCGCGTCCACGAACGCGTCGATCTGGGCGGAGTATTCCTCGCCGCGCAGGTAGAACGCCACCGGCGCCTGCAGATCGGTGATGTAGCGGGTGGTCCAGCCGGCCGGATACGCTTCGAACTCGGCCCCCTGACGCAGGTAGACCTTGCACTCCTGTCGGTCGACGACGATCTTCCCCTTGGTTCCGTACACCGTGATGCGTAGTGCTCATCTTCCGGTAGGTCTCGTCGCTCCAGTTGGTCTCCAGGTTGCCGCTCGCGCCGCTTGGGTAACGGAACGTGGCGTACACCGCGTCCTCGACGTCCTTCGAGTAAATGCGGCGCATGCGCGCCGAGAACCTCCTCCGGCGGGCCCACGATGAAGTTCATGAGGTCGACCACGTGCGAGGCGTAGTCGTGGAGGCAGCCGCCGCCCTCGGCCTTCTTCGAGCGCCAGGTGCTGCCGCTCTTCGGGCGAATCACCACCTGCCCGAAGGCGCGTTCCGCTGATGTGGTACACGTCGCCGAGCGCGCCCGCGCTGCACGAGCCGCCGCGGTCTCGCGGAACGTGCCGATGAACCGATTGTGGTAGCCGACCTGGTTGGCGCGCGTTCTTCGCCTTCGCCAGATCGGCAAGCCGCTTGCTCTCGCGACTGGATCGAGGCAAAGCGGCTTCTCGACGAACACGTGCAGCCCGTGCTCGAGCGCGTAGGATGGCCGCTTCGAAGTGAGATCGACGTCGGCGTCGCCACGAAGACGCAGTCGAGCTTCGCGGCGTCGATCATCTTTCGGTAGTCCTTGAACGTCTCGACGCCCGTGTACTTGCGCAACGCCGACGTCATATACGCAGCGCTGTCGCAGATGGCGGCCATCTCGACGTCGCGGATGCGCGCCGAGGATCGCATAGTGAGAAATCCCCATCTTGCCCACGCCGATCAAGCCAGCTCGAATCATTGGACTCATTGCCTCTTCGAGTAGCCGCACGGGCGAAACCGCGCCGAGCGCGGATTATATCCAAGTCGCAGGCGCTGCGCTTTGAGATAAATCGCAAGATTACCAATCTCTGGCATACCCTCTTCGCTGGCGAATTCAATGAGCATCGCCGCTCTCCCGATGGATCTCATCAACCGCTCTTTTCTTGCCCACAATGAGCGCGCGCCACTGATAACGGCGGAGAAACTGTCGAAACCCCGGCTCATCAAATCTTGGCTTCCCCTGCAGGGCACTCGCCAGCCAGCCCCATAACATGGCCAGACTACCTAATACATAGGGTTTCTGGTTCAGACGGCTGATCGCACTGGCGAACATGTAGAAAATTCCGGTTCCCATGAAATACTGGCCAAAACCGTGACGCATCCGTCCGGTGTAAATACTTTGCTGGCTGGACCCCATCGGACGAAGGTGGACAAAACGCAGCTCCGGCTCATCCCAGCTGCACGCGATCCACCCCTTCATCCGGCAGAGATGACAATCGATACCGTCCCACATCACCTCGCGGACGAACCCGCCGATCGCTTTGAAACATGAAACACGGTAGAACTTTGTCATGCCGAGCGAAGTGTCGTCGCTATGTCTTTCAAAAACAAGACCGCCGCCGTTATCGATATACGATTTTCCGCTACATGTCGCAATGCGCGGATCCGCCGTCATCCGCTCCATCAGGATCTCGAAATATCGCGGCGGCAAACGCAAATCAAGATCAAGCTTGCAGAGAAAATCGTAATCATCCGGGTTGATCGATTCGTATCCTGCATAGAATGCCTCGATGACGCCGGGACCGACCGCGCGCTTTCCCCGATCACGTCTGGTAACGATTTGGATCCAGTCATGCCGCCTTGCGTACTCCGCCAATATTTGCGGTGTTTCGTCTGTCGAGCCATCGTCGACAATAACCCACTTCGCCGGACGAATCGACTGCGCGATCACGGTATCCAGCGTTTCCCGCATGTATGCCGCCTCGTTGCGACATGGGGAAATCAGCACGTATTCATTACCTGTTTTCATAATGGAACTCGACGCTTGCGCCACCTGTCACGCAGGCGCAAAATTGGCCTGACCGAGCCCCTGAGGATATCCGCACTTTTCGAGGTCCAATAATTCTTCGTAAACAAATGTCCCGTCCCAGGGAGGGGATTTCCGGGCAGGATTTAGCAATGCGTCTCGCGCGCATGCCATCATCCGTGAACAATCAAGCTTGCAAGCGCGGGGAATACGCGAGAGGCCAGGGGAACTTTGTATTGGTCCGATCCATCCGCTATCCAAATTCGGCGCTTTCAACTGGACGGTAAGCCATTGATCTCGCCACGCCGCGCCCTCCGGCATGCATTTTCCAGCGCCGCCTCGAACTGCAGTGCAGATGATTCCCACGAACACGACGCCACCGTAGCATACGCGTGTGACGACATTGCCCTCCATTCCGCGTCGTCGAGTCGCAGTATCTGCGAAACCCCGTCTGCGAGCGCATCGACGTCATCGACGTTGACCAAAATGCCGTTGTACCCGCGCACAATCGCCTCCTCAGGTCAGCCGGCACGGGTCGACACGACCGGAGTACGACAAGCCATCGCCTATCGCGGTCAGATTGAAGCCCTCGCTGCGGCTGGCCGTGACCCAGACATCGCATTGAGAGTCCTCTTTTCGATCGGAACATCGTCGACCACGCGGACCACGACCCGCGCAGACACAGGAACAGCTGTTCGCAGCGGAGATACACGTGCTCGTCCCGGCATCCTTCGAGAACGTCGACGACGACGAAGCAGCGCTTCGGCGCGAACAGTAGTCCGTTACCAATCTCATCGCGCGCCATGCACATTGAAGTAACTCTTGACTGCGTCGACTACTGCGTCGACCTGCGCGTCCGTGATGTCGTAATAATTTGGCAGCCGCAGCAAGCGGTCGCTGATATCGTCGGTCACCCTAAAACTGCCGCTCGCCCTGCCGAACTTCCGCCCTCCCGGCGACGAATGCAGCGGCACGTAATGCGAAACCGACAGCATGTCGTGCGCCTTGAGGTGCGCCGCCAGACCCATGCGCGTCGCGAGCGTGTCGGTAAGGACATAAAAAATGTGGCCGTTGGCAGCGCGGTCGGCCGGCGCCTCGGCGGGCAGTTCGATTGCGTCCGAGGCCGCGAGCTCGGCGAGTCCGGCGCGGTAGCGCGCACAGATCGCGCGCCGCCGCGCGATAACTTCCTCGGCATGCGCGAGCTGCGCATCGAGAAACGCCGCGATCAATTCGCTCGGCAGATACGAAGAGCCAAGGTCGACCCAGGTATATTTGTCGACCTCCCCGCGCAGGAAGCGGCTGCGATTGGTGCCTTTCTCGCGCACGATTTCGGCGCGCTCGATGAAACGCTCGTCGTTGACCAGCAGCGCCCCGCCTTCGCCGCTCAGGACGTTCTTGGTTTCGTGAAAGCTGAAGCAGCCAAAGTGTCCGATGGTGCCCAAATTCCGGCCTTTGTAGGTCGAGAGCAGCGCCTGCGCGGCGTCTTCGACAACGAGCAGATTATGACGCTGCGCGATCGCCATAACGGTGTCCATCTCGCACGCGAGGCCGGCGTAATGCACCACCGCGATCGCCCGCGTGCGTGGCGTGATGGCGGCTTCGATCAGACTTTCATCAATATTGAGCGTGTCTGCGCGCACATCGACAAATACCGGAACGGCGCCGCGCAGGGCAAACGCGTTCGCCGTCGAAACAAAGGTATAGGACGGCATGATGACTTCGTCGCCCGGCGCGAGATCGCACAGGATGGCGGCCATGTCGAGCGCGCCGGTGCACGAATGCGTCAGCAGCGCGCGCTTGCAGCCCAGCCGCTGTTCGAGCCACTGGTGACAGCGCTTTGTGTAATAGCCGTCACCCGACAGATGGCCGCGCGCGAGCGCGTCGGCGATATTGGCCAGCTCAGTGCCGACCGCGGTCGGTTTGTTGAACGGGATTTTCATGGTCATCTGTTAGATTACATTACAAGTTGCGCGCTTCGAGCGCATACAATTCCGGAAAATGACCGTCATTGTCGCCTTCATTACTGGCAGCAAACTCCGGCGCGAATTCACGATCACGACCGACAATTGAGCCTCTTGTATATCCCGCATCAGAAGTATCCCGTTAAACGGGTGTTGATTTTATAACACAGTAAAACTAAGGAAGGGTCCACTCACCACGATAGAAAGCAGCAAGTGCCTGTGTCAGTACGGTCGCGCCCGAACTCATTTTTAAGCGGTCCGCGCACGGACTTATTGTAGGCTTCGTAAACCACCTTCGAATCAAGCGCTTTGATGTCTTCAACAATTCGATTGGCCATCACTTCGTAGCTGGGGTAAATTGTCGTTTTTTCCTCAAGGCCGGGTAGGTCGAATGTGGCGTTACGAACCGCAAATGCCACCCCGCCACGGAGCATGGGCCCATAAAAGTAGCCATCCAACCCCTCACCAAAAGTGATGGACCATTTTGCCGCACGCTCCAGCTCGAGATATTGCTCGTCCTTCAACCCCCAGATGACTTGAATACGCAGGCTTGGTAATGCGTTGCGAATCGCTCCAATAATGAGATCCCTATTAGGGTTAGGGTCTGGGGAGACGATCAATAGGTTCTCCTTTGACTCATAGGGCTGCCAAGGTGCGTCGTCCGGGTAATACCAAGTGGGTAGAAAGTGCAATCGGATACCAAGACGCCGCCGTTCTCCTACCGTGACCCAAGCAGAATTGCACACAGTTGAACTTAAATCTGAAAATATGGCCAATAACTGCTTTATAAATGAGGGGCTTGGCATAGTCTCAGAATTCTGCTGCAAGATATTTATTCTTAGGCTGTTACTTTCCCGAAGACTCGTGAGCCGATCCCATCCGAAGCTATTGCAAAAACGCTCCGCTGCAAATTCTGGCAAATGGATCATCAATTCACAATTAGGGGCGCACGACTTCAAGACCATCTTGAGCGGGAAAACCGTCACATCGTTGTTGAATCCGTCGTATCGATGATCAGCCCAGCCCTCGCCAGGAAGCCAGCATATGAGTGAGTCGACTTCAGTACCCTTGAAGAACTCTCGGGTGAGTCGATGTAGAGAAAATACCTGAAGCATACCACCAACTACTCGTTGTATTCCCGGAATGAGGAAGATCACCAGTTTCTTCCGGGTCCCGCACCTGATCTGATTAATATTGTTCCGCTGAATACGGCGACTCACCAGCCAGCTCGCCAGTCGTCCGGGCAGGCCAATCATTGCGCGAACGAACTGAAGTCGGCGGATTATCCCGCGCCCTATTCGTGTTAGCCGCGAGTTCAACGGCGGGCGAAGACCACTTGGATTCAGCATCAATGAATTAGCCTGGTGCGATAGACCAATAGAACTCGACTGCTTCTTGAATCGAGCTAAAGATATTTGAAATTTACCTTCAAAAAAAATTTGTTGTAGTGATTTTGTTAACAAGCAGACATCTCAGGCTTTTGACGTTGTCCCCGTAAACGGACAGTTCTGAGCTAGAGACCAAGACAACGTCATAGCTCCTGACATGTCGTGCTAACCATCCTTACCTATATAGACTAAAGGTCTGTAATTACGTCTTGCAAACGGCAATCAGCGTCGCCGGGGGCCAGCGTAATCCGCCGGCCCCCAAGGGCAAGATCACATAATCTCCGGCATACGAGTCCGCGGCTCCGAAGAAGGTGGGAGGTCCGGCCGCCTTCTTGCCAGCCATTCGCTTGATCGCGCGCCCGACCCTGGACATGGGGTTGTAGTATGCCTCGCAGAGCTGCTCGAACAACTCGCGCGCCCTCATCTTTCGCAGCCTGCCTTGATGGGTGAGCCAGTGCCCGTATATTGAGACCTCTCTGAAATGAGCGGACAGAAACGACCTGAAGTCACCCGGCATGTATGCCTTGTATTGATACTGATATAAGGGTCGGCCGAACTGGTCGGTGTCGACCAATTCACCGTTCGGCGTGCTTGTGACCAGCGTGCCGCCCTGTTCCAAGCACCGTCGTCACTCCACGAATGAACTTCTCAGGATCGGGCAGATGTGCGAGAACTCCGAAATTGACCACCACGTCGAATTGCGCACTCAGCGCTTCATCCTTCAGGGTCTGCAAGTCGCGACGCTCGAAATGGAGATTGGCTAGCTGGTAACTTCGCGTTGCCTCGATGATCGCCTCGTCGGAAATGTCAACGGCCAGCACCGACATTGCCCCATTGGACGCCAGAAAATATGAGCCGTACCCGCTACCACAGCCCGCATCGAGGACACGTTTTCCTTGGCAATAGGCCAGCGCAAATTCACTTTGTTGGATATTCTCCGCGTAGCCCGCGAACAGGGAATTATCACTTATTGAAAGCCGTTCGACCATTGGACCACGTCAAGAACAATCAAGGATGTATTTGAAGCCGTATTTGCGGTAACGTCAAGGTCAACTAATGCCGGGCAGTGGTTCTCGAGCCAATGTCGTGTCATTTTGTTAGTCCAATTTCCAATTCTTAATTATCAAACACTTTTGTGACATCAATGTGGAGACGAAGAGAGTGCAGTGCTGGTATGCAATGGGTGAAAGCGCGCTGTCAGTAACCGACCGTCAAGTTGAACGCTTTCCCCATGATCATGCCGACCAGAATAATGGGGAGCAGCAATAACTCTTTCCTTATATCGAGCAAACCGTATTTTGCCATGTAGAAAATACTCGGTGGCAGGCCTGAATAACTGCTCAATGCGATTCCCCACAGCGCTCCCGGCACGCCGAAAAAATGAAACCCGATGGGTGTTATGAGAAACAGGGTGGCCAGACGAATCGCGATAATATTCGAAAGAAGTTTCGGCATTCCAAGCGCCTGGAAGCATTGGATTGCGATTTCGAACGGAACCGTCAGGAGCGCCGCGGCGAGAATTTCCATCATCCAGCCGGCATCGCTGTAACGTCTATCATAAAGCAATCCAATCAGCACATGCCCGGAAATCATCAGGATGCCCGCGCAAAAATACGTGAACGAGGCGATGATGAAGTGAAATCGGTAATAAGTTGCCTTCAGAGCGGCCGGCCGCTCGCGGACGACCTCGCTGAGGACGGGAAACGACACGTTGCCGATGATCTTCGTCAACACATTTTCGACTGAACTAACAATCAGGTACGCGATTACATAAACACCTAACGTGGAGGCACTGACCAATCCTCCGAGAAGCACACGATCCCCGCTGTTGACGAAGAATCCGATTATCGACGACAGGAATATCCATTTTCCAAAATGAATAATCTCGCGGCAAGCCTTATCGTCCCACTGCCAGCGATTGGCAACGCCTGGCAGCCAGACATGGCTCAGGATCGAACTCACCAATACGGAGCAAAGGCCTCCTGCCACAAGGGCCCAGATCGAACGGTCAACGGCTACCCAGCCTATCATGCACAGCACCCCGGCCACCTGGCTGCCGATTTCGATCTGCGTGACCCGGCCAAGCGCGAGATTTCGGCTGGCCTCGAACAGCTTGGTCGAAGCGAAGCCGGAGATTACGGTGCTGAACGACACAATTGCAATCACATATGGCAGGCTTGGGTTCGCATACACGCTGTTCAACGGCGCAACGCCAACATGATTGGCCAGGACGACAAACAGACTCACCAACAGTGCGAATAACCAGATCACCACGCCACGCAGGATCTGAATCACCCAGGCCGTATTCAAAAACGCGGCATCGCTGCCGCGCTTGCTCTGCACGATATTTTGCCGCAGCCCGACGTCTGAAAACAGCGCCAGCCCATACATGACCATCTGTGCGATGGCCATCACACCGAACATTTCCGGCACCAACAGCCGCGTCATCAAGAGATTGCTGCCGAAGCGAATTACCTGGCTCAAGCCAAAACCGGCCACGGTCCAGCCGCCGGCGCGAAGCACCCGCTGTTTGAGCTTCGTTTGCTTGGGAGTAGACATTGGCGCCGCGTCGCTGAACATGCTTTATTGAGGTGCCAGTGGCATTATTTTAGCATCAGCCATTAAGTTACCAACGAAATGAAGCGGACGAGCGCGGTGGCTTAGGTGGCAAACATTGACTGCGAGTGAATGGTGAGCGGTGAATTGATAACGGTAAATGGTGAATGGCAATGAGCAATGGGCAAAAAACTCTTTACCCCTCACTCATTAAAAACTCTTAATCGCTGTTGGCTGAAAACGGGAGGACCTTGCAGCCTCAGCCGCCTGTGCAGGAACCTTTTCAAGTGCGAGCATGCGCGCGTAAGAAACGCCGAGGCCGATCACCGACCAATAGACCACTGGTATGAACAGGATGGGGCTAACCGTGCAGAGAATGACCATTATTCCAAGCAGCGTGGAAAACAACGCCCGGCCCAGAAGGTAAAGCTCCCCGTTCCTGTCGGCTTGGTTTCTCATGCCGTTAAAAATGCCGACAGCAGAGGCGATAAAGGCGCCCGTAAAAAGAGACATCCCGACCAACCCGCTTCCCAGGCCGACCGTCAGGAAGACATTGAGGGTATCGACAAAGCCTCCCGCTCCTCCCCCTCCCGGATACAGGGCCTCCATCTCCCGCGCTACATAGACATAATTGGCCGCCGAAAACGGGGTTCGCGAGGATAAATTCAATGCTTATTCTCGTAAAATCCTGCCGGTAGTCTATGGTCCCTTCGTCGAATTTTCCGACAAAAGGCAGCAGTTCGATAATCCTTTCACCTAAAGGAGTTACCAGCACCACGGGGAGGATTGTTATGCCGACCAGCCCGAGTTTTACAAAACCCTTTCCCGGCGATGGGCCGGTCGCGATGAATACCAGCAACATCGCAGCGGCGCCCACCCAGGGGCCGCGGGACAAAGTCGCTATCAGTCCCACGATGAGCAAGACCAGCCCAAGACGCCACGCCGTGTGATTGGAGACCGATTTTCTCAGATAAAGCAAGAACCCCGCGGCAACAGCCATGACGTAGCCTAAGACAACAGGATGCCCGGTAGACCCCATCGCACGCAGAGCGCCCTGCCCTCTCTCCTGGTAGTCCCCATAACCCCATGTCCCCCCACCCAGCATTTCATCCACGGTTCTGTAGAGCAACCAGTGCCTTGCATTCTCGACGGCGCCGATCGCGGCGAGCACCAGCGCGGCCATCACGAACGCCATCAGCGCATCACGGAACGCCGGAAGATTTTTCAGCGAGCGGCTGGCCACGTAATAGGGCAGAAAAATATCGATGAAAGCGTAAAACGCACCGTACCGCAGAGTGTTGGTGAAGGTGCGTGGCCGCCAGCATCAGCACCAAATTGAAGAATGAGGTAGCCCGCGATAAACTTGTCGGGAAGCAATCGGCCGAAACGATCGACCTCCGGCTGCTTGCGCAGATACAGATATGCCGGCAATAGGACCGTCAGGGTAAGAAGACGGAAGTAATCGATGGCAAAAAAATGCCGATGATGCCGAGACCGGTGATCTCGTGCCTGAAACGTCGGCACGGCAAACAGCAGAAAGAAGAACATGGCGAGCTTGTTTTGCTCGCGCGGCAGGGCGAAACAGAAGCAGCGCGGCCGCGACGATGATGATAGACCCAGAAATTGTGGGCGAGAAAAGCCGACGAGCGTGATGGCGAACCACAGGTTCCGCCGGCGCTTGAAATCGCCGGCGGTGGACGCCACCGCGCAGGCAGGCGCCTTGGCGAATGCGAATACGACGGTCGCCAGAACGAGAATGACGACCAGTGCTTTTAGATGCTAAGACATGTTTTCGTGCATGAACGGTAAATGGTGAATAGTGAGCAGTGAGCAGTGAGCTCACTGATTTCTCATCACCGATTACTCGCTGCTCGCGGCTTGATAACTCGCGCGAGAATGCTGTCGAGACCCAGCAAGGCTATCAGCGCCACCATCAGCAACACGATCCCCGCGGAGCCATGCAGGTATCCCTGCCCGGCCTCGTCGCCGAAGTGGTAGGTGATCAGTATCAACACGAGAACGCGAATAACGTTGGCGACAAAGGCAATCGGCAGAATACTGACCAGCATGATGACGTTGTGCAACCAACTGGGCGCGCGCCATCACGTACATGAAGAGCATGCCCAGTGCGGAAAGGCTGAACATGGTATTCAGCCCCGAGCAGGCGTCGGCTACCAGAAGCTGGTATTGACCGATGGTCAGCGTGACCCCGTTGCGCGCGATGGGATAGCCGGCGGAGTAAAGAACCTGCTCGGCGATCGCGGAGACGAGTTGCTTGAGCGGGCCTGTCAGCGCATCGGTAAAGGTTCCCGGCAGCGGAACCATAAAAGCAACAAAAAAAATCGGAAACCAGAAAACCCGCAAGACCTTCCAGCCGCGCATGGCCAGCACGGCGCCGGCGAAAATGGGCGCCAGAGCACCGATTTCGAACAGGGCGATTCCAAAGGAACGGCCGACGACATAAAGCAACAGGCCGAACACGAGCAGTGCGATGCCCGACGCCGGAGCGGGTTGGAAGGGTGCAGCAAAAAGCGCCGCCCGATTTGTCCAAATCAGCCACAGGATAACCGCCAAAATGATGGGGGCGTGAGCGTGCTCGTCGTTCTGCCAGTATCCCGTGGCTGCCTTGTAGAAGACTGGCACGTAGAGGACCAGTAGCCCCGCAGCGACTGGTAACCAGTCGAACTGCGCGACGGCTTGGGGTGACCTGGCGTTCAGAATGGAAGACATCTATAAAAACGGTGAAGGTGAGCAGAATGGCGAATGATGAGTGTAAGCAGTGATGCGGTAATGGAGTAATGGGTAAGTCCTTTACTCGTTCACTACTTCACTCTTACTCATCACCTCTCACCTCGGTCCTTCCCATTCACGTCACTCACTCGCTTATCCTTTCGTACGCTTTTAAAAATCATTAAGCACAGTGCCGACGATCGTGGCGTTTGTCTCGATCGCGTGCTCGGCAATGCTGCGTACGCGCGAAGCGCGTGTGCCGTTTTTGCGCGCCACAATCAGCCCGCCGCCTGCGCGCATGGTAATGGCTTGAGCGTCGGCGGTGTCGGCCGCCGCCGGGGTATCGAGGATGAGAATGTCGAACTCGTTCGCCAAATCCCTCAGGAGCTGCGCAAACTCCGGCCGCGCCAGCAGTTCCGCCGGATTGGGCGGCTGTGCGCCGGCGGGCAAAACGGAAAGATCCCGCAGTGCGGGAATTCGCTGGATTGTCTCCGGACCGCCGCGGCCGGTCAGCACCGCCGAAAGACCGGCACGATTGTCCAGGGCGAAGTACTGGTGCTGGGAAGGATTGCGCATATCGGCATCGACGAGCAGCGTGTGCTCGCCGAGCTGCGAGAACACGATGGCGAGGTTGGCGGCGATGAAACTGCGGCCTTCCTTTCGCTCCGCGCTGACGACGGCAAGGGCCTTATGGGAGACATCAGCGTCGAACCATCGCAACATGAGCTGGCTGCGCAGTGCGCGCAGCGCTTCGACCTGGGGAGTGAATGGGGCATAGGCGGCAACGAGGTCTTCGCTGACAGCGCTTTGGCCGCGCAGCAGGTACGGATAATCGAACTGGCGTGCGATTGCGAAGTCGATGTCCTCCTTGGTCAGGAGGCCGAGTTGGATGGCGGCGTCGCCGAAGCGCAGGCCCTGCTCCCGCTGCAGGCGCAGAATGGACTCGGCCGCCTCCACCTTGAGCCGGCCAGCATCGATCAGAATAGCGCCGATCGAACGATCTCCGCGCTTGAGCGAAATATTCGCGCTCGGGGCGGCAACAACATTGCTCTGCTTCATAATTGTTCCCTACTTCGCCAATAAAGGTGTGTGATGACGCCATAAGCCAAGGCGGCGTGGCTCCCTGGCGCGCGCAATTACACCCAATACGGGAAGTTTCAGCACTTCAACGAGATCGTCGGTCGTGCGGATACGCCGGTCGAGCATCTCGAGCAGGAACGCCGCACCGGCACCGAGCAGAATTCCAGCCGCGATCGCCATCAACATAGTTTTGCCCAGCGGTTTCGGAAACGACGGTTCGAGCGGCGCAAGCGCCTGGGTCAGTACCGAAACGTTGGCCTGGGTGGCCTGACTGGCGAGATCTGATTCGGTGTATCGCTTGATGACCGCATCGTACGCATTTTTTGCGGCGTCGACGTCGCGCTGGAGCACCGCCAACTCGTCTCGCATGCCTCTGATTCTCGAGCAACTTCTTCTTCTGCGCCTCGATCGCTGCCCTGAGCACGGATTCCCTGCTGCCGCCGACAGTGCTTGTCGCGGAAAAACTGTTGGTGACCCGCGCCATTTCATTCGCGAGTTGCTTCTTGAGCTCAGCAACTTCCGTTTGCATCCGCAAATACTGCGGATGATTTTTGCCGAGGTTAAGATCCTGCAGCTTGGCTTCCATCCTGACGATTTCGTTTCTAAGGCCGCTGACTACCGAGTCCGCCGAGACCTCGGGCAACCTGTCGCCGGCGCGGCCCGATTGCTGCTTGATGCGGGCATCGTTCGTTTCCGCTTGAGCCCTGACGAGCTGCGAAGAAAGGTCGGTTAATCTCGACGTTTCGATATCCATTTGTTCTTCTCGCGCGACTATGCCTTTCTGCTGCTGAAACTGGGACAGCTTGGTTTGGGCTTTTTCGAGATTCTCGCGCAGTAGCTTCCCCTGGTCACCGAACCAGCGCGCATACTGACGGGCGGGATCGACCTTCAATTCGATGGTGACGTCCATGTAGGCCTGCGCAAAGCCGTTCGCCACGGCCGCGACAAACGCTGGGTCGGTGCCCGTATACGCGATATTAACGATGTTACTGTCGCGTGAAGGAGCGACCGCGAGTCCTCTCAACAGTAGATCCGCAAGCCACGTCTCCGGCGTGCCTCTGCCATCGGTAGCGCTTGCCCACTGGTCGCGCACTCCTGGCGCGTCGACGAGTCCCAACGTCCTGACGACCCTCAGCGCCACGCGTTGACTGTTGATGATGTCAACCTGGGTCGCCAGACTGGAGGGCAACATCATGGCGACTATCGGGTCGGGAGACTTGACGTCCACGAGCACTGAAGTCGCGGCTGTATATCTTTTTGGCAGGAGCAACGTCACCGCCAGCGCGATTGCAATCGTGGCAAGCGCCACGGCAAGCGCAATCTTGTAATGCGCCCGGAGAATAAGAAGTATCTGCAGCGGATTCATCTAATCATCCTCAGAACAGGCTTTCGTTGACGTAAAGCACGTCGTCCGGCCGCACCAGATCGTCCAGTACGGGGACCGACATTTCGATTTTGCCGTCGGCATTGCGGCGATACACGCGCAGGCGACGTTCGGTGCCGCGCAGGGTGGGACCGCTGCTCTGGGCGATGGCTTGCCGCACCGTCATGCCGCGCTCGATGCGATGGAAACCAGGGCGCTGCACTTCGCCGTAAATGTAGTACATCGCGTGGTTGTTTACGTAGATCACATCGCCACCGGCCACCACGATATCATTCTCAAGTTTGTCGTCGAGGAACATGCCGGGAATATCGATTTCCTTGCGGAACGGCTTGCCGTCGCGCGTGCCGGTGAGAATTATGATATCGGCGCCGCCGGGCGTCTCAACACTACCGGTTATGACGCCGCCGGCAATGGCCATCATTTCGGAGATTTTCGTGTTGAAGGTCTCCAGCGGATAACGCCCCGGGCGTTGTACCCAGCCGAGAACCGAGACCTGATTGCCGAGATTTTTCAGCAGCGAGATGTTCACCTGCGGCTTCTGGATAAAGCCGCCGGCGCTTAAAGCCTTGGCAATTGCCTGCTCGGCAGCGGGAATCGTCAGGCCGCCGACTTTTACCGTGCCGACCAGCGGATAGCTGATCGTGCCATTTTCGGTGACGCGAGTTTCCACGGTAAGGTCCGGGTTCTGGAATACGACGATCCGGATGTTGTCGCCCCTGCCAATCTCATATTCGGGCTGATTGGTCTGCGCATTGGCGCAAAGACCCCACGCAAGGGCAACGATCAATAACAGCGTGCGAAACAAGCGATTTGAGTTCATAGTTTTATTCCATCGTAAGCAGAGAATTTTGGCGCGCTCACTGGATAATGCCGCGCACACCTTTTTCGAGTTCCGGCGTCAGCGGTTTCGCCGATTTCGATTGCTCGGCCTTCTTCGACTCGGCCTCCCGCGCTTTGGCTTCGGCGGCCCTTCTCGCGCGCGCCGCCTCCTCGTCTTTCTCCCGCGCTTCTGCCTCGGCTTTGCTCGTGGCTTCCGCGTCCCGTCTTGCCTTGGCAATCTGGTCTTCCTTGGCCTGGGCTTCGGCCGCCGCCTTTGCCTTCGCCTCGGCCTTCGCATTCGCCTTCGCCTCGGCCGCCGCCTTCGCTTTCGCCTGGGCTTCGGCGGCGCTGGTGGCGAATTCACCCACGTATTCTATCTTCGCCTTGTCCTTCAACTGCTTCATGTCCTTGACGACCGCTTCGGTTGACCGCTGGCTGAACAGAAATTGCTGGATGCGCGGAGTTGCTTGTTCCTCGGTAACGGGTGCGGCTTTGCTCGCCGCAATGCGAAGCACCTGAAGAGTGCCCGTTTCAAATACCCGCATTTCTCCGTCCTTCATCGCCTGGATCTGTGGCAGATAGGCGAGCGGAAGCTGCTCCGCGGCACGCACTCCGCTATTGGCAGCGAACTGGATTCCCTGCGATTTCAGCCAGGCGGCGATATCCTGCAGCGAGCGGGCTTTCGCAGCCTGCTCGCGCAATTTGTCGGCGAGACCTTCTTGTGCCTGGACGGTAAGCTCCTCGATATTGAAAATACGCCGCTGATTGAATAATTCAGGGTGCTCCAAAAAATATTTCTTGATCTCCTCCCCAGTCGGTTTGGGCTGCGCCGCAGCCACCTGTTCGACATAAGCGCGCGCCAGAATTTCCGTCTTGGCAGCCTCCAAAGCCTGCACCACGTTCGGCGAGCGATCAAGCTTTTTTGCGACGGCCTCCTCTTTCGCAAGTTCCGCGTCGATAAGCCTGTTCAGAATCTCGCGCTTGGCGCGCTCCGCAGCTTCGGGGGCAATGTTCGGATTGCGGGAGAGCGCGGTATTGATTTGCGAGATGGTGATCTCGGTGGAATTAACCTTGGCCGCAACTTGCGTGGCCGCCGCCTTTTTCTCTCTCCGTCTCTTGTCCTTCTGCCCGCACCCGGCGACGAATGCGAGCGCAACCATTATGGAAAAGATGCCAGTGGAATTAGAAAATTTCATTGTGCTTGAGATACCCGAATTTGCGTTAAGTTCAAATTGTAAAATATTCATGCAACTCGCTAAAAACATCCAGTTTCGCACAAAAGTGGCTATACGAATAACCACAACTTCACGCTTCGTTGGAACCAGGCGCCTCCCGATAGCGCATCGAATAGTCTGAATTGACTAATAACTGCGCCCGGTCAGAACCCAAATCGCGGACTGCGACGGCGACCGGACGACGTAAAACACTCGAGGCCGGCAACCACCTTGCATTTGGGTACTTGTATCGGTTTATGTTTGACATAGGGTCGATCGTCGTTTGAAAAAATCAGAATCTTAGCGCCGCGCTGATCTGCGCACGTGTTGCCGGTAAATTGGAAGCTGGCGATATTGCTGGAACGATCGGTTCGGACCACGCTGGCATTCAGGGATATCCAACGGTCGGCGACTCCAACTGAGCCCGGCTTGCGCGACGTTGAGATCATCGACGCGCGCCGGGGAAGTCACGGCAAACACCGGTCCGCGGTAATCGCTGTGCGTACGAGAAAAACTCAAACTTGCGGAAGTCTTGCCGCTTATGCTCCAGCCGGCCCCCAGCGTCAAGGTTTGGTTCACGACATAGGTGGAATTTTCAAGCGTGTTGCCGAACGCCGCATAGGGCAATATGGTACGTATAGCGCTAACGTTGATCGACAGCTTGCCGGTCGGTGTCCAGACTGTAAATAAGCCTTGCGGCGGTGCCGGAAAAATTGCGCTGGGAGAAGTGCAGGTTATCGCGCGTTTTATAAGTCACACCGGCATCAAAATTCGATTTTCCTGTCGGTCTCCAGGTCACGCTCAAATCGCTTTCCCTGTCAGTGTATTGGGTATCGATCAAGTTGGTCGGGTCGAGCGAAACATTGGTGTTGTCGGTTGGTATCCAGCGCTGCAGGAAGGTGATCGAATTGCCAGACCTTGCCACGTAGCGAAGCCCGGCGTCGTAGTTGTGACTGGTGGTAGCCGGTGTGGACAAAATCGCCTGGGTGGTCGTCGAGGTGGTCGTCCCGTAACCTGCAATCACGTGCCACGCGCCGCCCACCCATCCGTCCAGAGTGAAATTGCGACTCTCGCTCGTGCTCACATTCGTTTGGGTGCCCCCGATCAGGGAGAAGGGAATTTGGCTCTGCGCTCTGTCGTCGCTCAGCGTGCCCGTTAAGTGGGGTGTCAGAGCCCAAAGCCATGCAGCGCGATAATTGCGCGAGTCAAAATCGAGATTAGGCAGAGTGTCGTAACGCGTCCTGCTATTGGTCGCGCTTAACTGGAAACGCTGCAGTGAATAGGGCTTGTCGATACGCACTCCGACCGTGTAAACGTTGCTGAAGTCAGATTGTTTAGGGCTAGTGTCCGGAACGCTGAACACGTTGTCGTTGTACGTGCGAGTCACGCCGGCCGTCACGTTCAGCGTGTCGCCCTCGTCGGCAACCGCTGACTGCGCAAGAAAAGCCGCCGCCACTGCACATACGATGGCCGGTACGAGCCCGCGCCTGGCGATGCAAGGCGATGCGGATATCGATTCGGGTGATCTCACCAGAACTGCCATTGTTTGTTCGTCAGAATCCACCATCCAAGCACAGCATTGGTGGTGGCGTGACTGATGATCGGCAGCCAGAGATTGCCGCCGCGCATGTAGACAAGGCTATAAACCAGTCCGGCGAGCAAGCCGGCAAGCCATAAATTGTGCTCGGAAGCGAAGAGCAACGCGCACAGTATCACTGCACGCAGGCTGACTTTGCGCGGATCGCAGGCGAGAAAATCGTGCCTGTCGACCCAGCGCAGCAGGAAAGAACGCCAGAACAGTTCCTCCATGACCGGAACGACCACGGCCAGGCCGAGCAACCGGAAGCCCACGAATCCCCAGGCGAGACCGGAACCATCAGGCAGAGTGGGATCGAACGCGGACGGCTTGCCCAATGCCGCCCACGGGAAATCGAGATTGATCCAGAGGAGAAATACGCCGACGCCTGCGGCAAACGCGACCAATATCCGCTGGCCGGTGACGCCGGCAAAATCATGCAACTCCGAGTAGTGCCGCCAGAACGCAAGCAGCAGGAGCGCGACCACGATGGTTCTGGCCGGATAGAACCAGCCCGTATCCATTCCCATCGACAGCAACCGCTCACCCGCTGCGGACTGCAGCGCGATGAAGCCGATAAACACGGCGAACGGAATGATTCTGGCAGCCGCAGGGCTGACCAACGCGGAAGACGTTGACGAATTTTCCATTATGTTGTCGATTTATTATCAGAGGGTGGCATGCGAAACATTCGCCGCCCGTCCCCTTCCGTTCGCTACAACCCGCAGCCGCAACTCAGCCGTGCATCCTCATTTGTCCAGCAACGCAGTTTAAAGAAAAATCTGCAGTTTGACGATAGATGATTGTTTACTTTCGTCAAAATTGAATTCGAACCACCGGGCGCGTAACCGGAAATCCAAGCCAGAGGCCCTTAACGTAGGACTTTAACGCCATTTATGTAGGACGTTAACCTACGGGCGGCCCACGGCCCACCCGGTCTCGCGGCTTCGGGGTTACGTTGGCACTTTTCATGCTTGTTGTCATTATGCTTTTTGCATTTTATGCCAATCAAATTCTTTCTCATCGCGTGGAAAGCGACAAAACAAGGAACTAGTTCACTATAAGTGTGCGCCCTAGCGAACTATCCTTATTGGCTACCAAAAATGACTGTGTGTTAATGCTCAAGCAGCTATGCCGAGACCCATTCAACTCGTCGAAAATGCTTCTGTCAGGAGCGGCAAGAAATGCACGTAAATGATTCTCCGCACAGAATTTCGCCCCAGTTTGGCGAGGATTAGATGTATTTGTTGACGCGCTAGGGGACAGAATGGCAGTGGACTTTAAAAACAATAGTCAACGCACATTGATCGCAGCACGCGAGAATAACGGAGAGCCAGTGTCAATTTTGGTTTCCAACAGTCCGGGACACCGTCTGCGGTTGGGCGCCACAGGTCGCAAGCTGGCTGGAGCCATCCCGGACGCCTCCGTAATAACGGCGAAGGAACGCAAAAACTTCCTGGATATCGTGGAAGCTGCCGCCAAAATTACGCGCCATTATGAGCTTTTTCTCCTGCTCCAAAATGAAGTGCAGCACTTTATCCCTCACCAGATACTGATTTCCGCATGGGGTGATTTTCTCGGTGCGAAACCGACTCTCGACGTGATTTCCGCCATCCCGGGAGTGCGCACCGGGAAAATTCGTGAATGCGGCATGGAGCATGTGCTCAAAAACCTGCATGCGCGCTGGGTCGACGGCGGGCGGCGGCCTATGTTGCTGGATAACACAAACGCTGAAGAAATCGTTTTTAACGCCTGCAACCCAAGCATCTGCAGTTGTGCCGCCAACGATTGCGCAATAAACACGGCGCTTCGGCTCATGCGATCGGTGCTGGTGCATGGCGTACGCAACGAACGGGACAATCTCGACAGCCTGTATGTCGCGCTGAATCCGGTGTCAATACAGAAGGAGCAAAACGCCGAACACTTCTTCGCTCTGGTTGATTCAGTGATTGCACAGATCGATGCGGCATTTCGAAAAGTGGCTGCGCTGAAGTTTGCCCGTCTTGTCGGCGGTAAAAAAGCGCAACGAAAATCCGATAACCTGAGCGCACGCGAGCAGGAAATCGTAGGCCTGATCGCCGAAGGAAAAACCAACACTGAAATTGCTGCGATTCTCGACATCAGCTCGTTTACGGTGAAAAACCATGCGGGGCGGATTTTCCGCAAGCTTGACGCGACCAACCGGACCGAAGCTGCGGCGAAGTACCGCCGGGATAACGCCGCATCGTCATGAACGGCCGCGGCGGGCGGCAGGGTCGGGATTTGCCCAAACTCGATCAGCTAAAAACAGCGGACCATCCCCGTCATGCGAATGAAATTCACAAGTCGCTCGATTATCGGATCGGGCCAATCGGCCCCTGCCGACATGTCGCCTTTCGCGCAGTTTTGATTTTGCGGACAATGGTATTGTGACAACCGTGAACAGGACGTTTTTGCAAGATCACTGAAAATATTCTTGCTCACAATCTACATCCGATTTATTTATGTCACAGCGAGCGATGTCTTTTACCTTCCCCAATTCCACGCGGATCTCCGTCGGGCGCGATCAAATTCTCAATCTGATCGAGATCTTGCTTGACCCGCTGGTCCTGGTGTTCTCGCAATGGGCGGTGGCATTTTGGATCGAGGGACACCTGACTCCAAAAGATGTAATTCTTTCCCTGATTGTGTTTTCCTTGACGTTCCCCGGCACTACCCGGCTGACCATGCCCGCGTGGCGTGCACTGAGGCACATCGCGCTGGGCTGGCTGACGTTATCGGGATTGCTCTTCGTCTTCGGCTACGCGAGCCGTTATTTGACGGAATTCGATCCTGACTTTCTGCTGACCTGGTGGTGGGTGGCATTTGTGAGCATGAGTGGGGCACATTTCGCGCTGAAAGCGGCCGCTCCGATGATCCGCGAGCTTCAAGGCCCGGCGCGATGCGTTGTATTGGCGGGTATGAACGAGCAGGGTATCGACCTTGCCCGGAGCCTCGCCGGCGATATTTACGCCAATGTACGAATATCGGGATTCTTCGATGATCGCTCACCCGAGCGCCTGAAGTATATGGACGAATATCCAATATTGGGCAAGCTTGCGGATTTAGCCACATACGTCAAGCAACATCAGGTTGACGTGATCTATCTCTCCCTGCCAATGGCTTCGCAGCAGCGCATACTGAATCTACTCGATGCACTGCGCGATACGACAACATCAATTTATTTCGTTCCCGATACGTTCGTCACCGATCTCATTCAGGGACGCATGGACTCCGTCGGCGGAATTCCCGTAGTGGCCGTATGCGAAACGCCATTCACCGGCATTAACGGCGTAATCAAGCGGAGTTCCGATATTGTCCTTGCGCTGATGATTTTGATGCTGATTTCCCCGGTGCTCATCCTAATTGCGCTGTGCGTCAAGCTGACGTCGCCCGGTCCGGCGATTTTCAGGCAGCGGCGTTACGGCCTCGATGGCCAAGAGATCATCGTCTATAAATTTCGGTCGATGACGGTGATGGACGATGGCGACACCATCCGGCAGGCACGGAAGAATGACGGGCGAATGACATCTATCGGTGCATTCTTGCGCAAAACGTCGCTGGACGAGTTACCTCAGTTCTTCAACGTTCTGCAGGGCCGCATGAGCATAGTCGGCCCCAGACCGCACGCCGTTGCCCACAACGAGACTTACCGCAAATTGATCAAGGGATATATGCTGCGGCACAAGGTTCCACCGGGGATCACGGGCTGGGCGCAGGTGAACGGCTATCGCGGGGAGACAGAGACGCTGCAAAAGATGAAGGGGCGCATAGACCACGACCTCGAGTACCTGCGGAACTGGTCGTTGCGGCTCGATCTTTATATCATCGCCAAGACCGTTTGGGTTGTCCTTAAAGGCGACAACGCTTATTGAAATCCCCCCGCATTAACCGCCACGGGTCCCCGCGCGCCTGACGATTCGCGGCGGTGGACGCGCCGGCCGCGCGGATTGAAAGTCCCCGAAACCGTGCGCTCGAAAACTTGAATAGCCGTAGATAACCGCGTGCCGTCGAGGGATGCTGTTGAACTGGCGCCGCGCGAACGTTTTACTACCCCCTCTTCTATGCCGCCGACTTCGCTGGCGCGGGTCGCGCATGCTGCCGCAACGTTCCCTATATCCGCGTTGCCCGTATTCACACCGATGCAGGGCACTCTAATATAATCCGGTCGCATGGATGACACGGAAATCAGTCGCGGAGAAAAAACTCAGGGAAAGCCGCACTCTCCTCACACACGCCGATGATGCAGCAGTACCTGAGCATCAAGGCGAATCATCCTGACATGCTCCTGTTTTACCGCATGGGGGATTTCTACGAGCTGTTTTTCGGCGACGCCGAAAAAGCGGCGCGCCTGCTCGATATCACGCTGACCAGCCGCGGCGCGTCGAACGGCGACCCGATCAAAATGGCCGGGGTGCCCTACCACGCGGTCGAGCAATACTTAGCGAAGCTGGTCAAGCTCGGCGAGTCGGTGGCGATTTGCGAGCAGATCGGCGATCCCGCCGCGTCCAAAGGGCCGGTCGAGCGCAAGGTACTGCGCATAGTCACGCCCGGCACGCTGACCGATTCGGCGCTGCTCGACGACAAGCGCGACAACCTGCTGCTCGCGCTGTGGCCGCAGCAAAATCGCGTCGGCATCGCGTGGCTCGCGCTCGCGGCGGGACGCTTCCGGGCAACCGAGGTCAAAGCGGACACTCTCTCCGCCGAACTCGAGCGGCTGAGACCCGCCGAGATACTGATCGCGGAGTCGGCCAGCTTCGACCTGGCGACCAATGCGACTTACGCTGTGCGGCGCCTGCCGGAGTGGCAGTTCGAGATCGAAGCCGCGACGCGCGCGTTGCGCCGCCAGTTCGATACCCACGATCTGTCGGCGTTCGGGCTCACCGGCATGACCGCCGCAACCTGCGCCGCGGGCGCGCTGATCGAATACGCGCGCGCAACGCAGGGCAATTCGATTGCCCATGTCACGGGGCTCGCGTTCGAACATGCCTCGGCGTATCTGTCGATCGATCCCGCAACGCGCCGCAATCTCGAAATTTCCGAAACCATCCGCGGCGAGCCCGCGCCGACGCTGCTGTCGCTGCTCGACACGTGCGCCACCAGCATGGGCAGCCGGTTGCTGCGCCATACGCTGCACCATCCGCTGCGCGATCACCGGCCGATCGGCGAGCGTCTCGACGCCGTTGCGGTGCTGGCGGCCGACCGCGCGGCCAAGTGCACCGCGCTGCGCGACGAGCTAAAGGCGTGCGTCGACGTCGAGCGCATCACCGCGCGCATCGCGTTGAAGAGCGCGCGCCCGCGCGATCTCTCCGGATTGCGCGACACGCTGGCGCGGCTGCCCGCGCTCAGCGCGCAGCTCGCGGCGCTGGATAGCCCGCGCCTGCGCGAGCTCGCCGTGGGCGTGCAGCCGCTCGAGTCGGTCGGCACGCTGTTGTGCCCAGGCGATCCTCGCCGAGCCGGCGGCGATCGTGCGCGAAGGCGGCGTGATCGCCGACGGATTCGATGCGGAGCTCGACGAACTGCGCGCGCTCGACCGCAACTGCGGCCAGTTCCTGCTCGATCTCGAAGCGCGCGAGCGCGCGCGCAGCGGTATCGCCAATCTCAAGGTCGAATACAACCGCGTGCACGGCTTTTACATCGAAGTCACGCGCGCGCAGTCCGAGAAAGTCCCCGACGATTACCGGCGCCGCCAGACGCTAAAAAACGCCGAGCGCTACATCACGCCCGAACTCAAGGCATTCGAGGACAAGGCGTTGTCCGCGCAGGAGCGCGCGCTCGCGCGCGAGAAGCTGCTCTACGACCAATTGCTCGACCGCCTCGCGCCGGACATTCCCGCGCTGCAGCGCGTCGCCGGCGCGCTGGCCGAGATCGACTTACTGGCGACCTTCGCGGAGCGCGCGCACGTGCTCGACTTCACCGCGCCCGAGCTCGCCGCCGAGCCCGTGATCGAGATCGACGGCGGTCGCCATCCGGTCGTCGAGGCGCAGGTGGACAACTTCATTGCGAACGACGCGCGGCTTAACGCGGCGCGCCAGATGCTGCTCGTCACCGGCCCCAACATGGGCGGCAAATCCACTTATATGCGGCAGGTTGCGCTGATCGCGCTGCTTGCGCACTGCGGCTCGTTCGTGCCGGCGCGCCGCGCGAAAATCGGCGCGCTCGACCAGATCTTCACGCGCATCGGCGCCGCCGACGATCTTGCCGGCGGACGCTCGACCTTCATGGTCGAAATGACCGAGGCCGCCTACATCCTGCACCATGCGACCGCTGCGAGCCTCGTGTTGATGGACGAAATAGGGCGCGGCACTTCGACGTTCGACGGTCTCGCGCTGGCGTGGGCGATTGCGCGACATCTGCTCGACACCAACAAGAGCCTCACGTTGTTTGCGACGCATTATTTCGAGTTGACGCGCCTCGCGCAGGAATTCAAGCAGCTCGCCAACGTGCATCTCGACGCGGTCGAGCACAAGGATCGGATCGTATTTCTGCACAGCGTGGAGGACGGGCCCGCCAACCAGAGCTACGGCCTGCAGGTCGCGCAACTCGCGGGAGTGCCCGCCGGGGTCATCCGCGCGGCGAAAAAACATCTGCATGAGCTCGAGCAGGATGGCGCGGCCCGCGGCCGTCAACCCGATCTGTTTGCCGCACCTGTCGCTCCGGACGCCGCGCCGGCAATTGACCCCGAGCTCGTGGCGACGTTGCGCGCGCTCGATCCTGACGCTTTAACGCCGAAGCAGGCGCTGGAAACGCTCTACGCGTTGAAGAAGCTGCTGCAGGACTGAGCGCGCCAAGCGCGTCAGCCGACCGCAACGCTAGTGATGGTGATGGCCATGGGCGCCATGCACGTGCCCATGCTCGAGCTCTTCCGCGGTCGCCGCGCGCACGGCGTTGACCGTGCAAAGGAAGCGCAGCGCCATGCCGGCCAGCGGATGGTTGCCGTCGACGACCACTTTGTCGTCGGCGATATCGGTCACGGTATAGACGAGCGTCTGGCCGGACTCGCCCGCCTCGCCTTCAAAGCGCATGCCGACTTCGATCTTGGGCGGAAACTTCGCGCGCGGCTCGATTTGCACGAGCTTCTCGTCATATTCGCCGAAGGCGTCGATCGGCTGCAGATAGACGTCGCAGGACTCGCCGGCAGCCTTGCCGCTCAAAGCCTCCTCGACGCGCGAAAAAATTCCGTCGTAGCCGCCGTGCAGATACTCGATCGGCTCCTCGGTTTTCTCGATCAGCTCTCCCTCGGAATTCAACAACTCGTAATTCAGCGATACCACCGTGTCCTGCGCTACTTGCATTTTCCCAAGCCTTTTATGAGTTCCAGCACTTGCGCCGCATGGCCGCGCGGGCTCACCCCGTACAGCACATGCTTCAACATGCCGTCCTTGCCTATGATGAAAGTCGACCTCTGGATGCAGGTCTTCTTCCTGCCTTCGTGTTCTTTTTCCTGCAACACACCGTAATTAGTGCAAACCTCGCCGTCGACGTCCGCCAGCAACTGCACCGCGAGACCGTGCTTGTCCAGAAAAGCGCTGTGGCTCAGGCAATCGTCCATGCTGACGCCGATGACGACTGCGTTAAGACGCGCGAAGTCCTCCTGCAGATCGCTGAACTCGATCGCCTCGAGCGTGCAACCCGGGGTGTCGTCGCGCGGATAAAAATAAAGCACGACGGTTTTCTGCTTGTGAAAACCGGCGAGGCTGACCGCTTCCATTTCGGCGTCAGGCAAATCGAAACCCGGGGCCGCCTGACCGGCCTGCAACTTCAGCGCTCCGCATTCAGTCTGCATAGTCACGGATTTATTGTAGCAAAGTACCGCCTCTGTCAATACGGTGGACGTCACGATTAATAATTCACCGCGCGCGCTGCGCGGTCCGCCGCATCATCCCACCGCGAACAATTGTAATCAGCACGTTATAATCGAATGATGACGAGCAGTCTACCGGACGCGCGTACGTTCCTCGCGCGATACTGGCAAAAAAAACCGCTGTTCGCGCGCGGCGCGTTGCCGCGCTTCGCCAACGTGCTCGCGCGCGCGCAAATTTTCGAACTCGCTTGCCGCGACGACGTCGAGTCCCGCCTGGTGACGGGCGCGCGCAAGTCATGGCGCGTCGAGCACGGCCCTTTTCGCCGGCGCGACCTCATGCACCTGCCGCCGCGCGAGTGGACGCTGCTCGTAAACGGGCTTGAATCCGTTCTGCCCTGTGCGCGCGAACTGCAGCAGGCTTTCGATTTCATCCCGTACGCGCGGCATGACGATGTGATGGTGAGCTATGCAGCGCCGGGCGGCAGCGTCGGACCCCATTTCGACAGCTACGACGTCGCGCTCGTGCAGGGCGCAGGCACGCGCCGCTGGCAGATCAGCGCCCAGCGTGACCTGGAGCTCGTGCCGGGTGCCCCGTTGAAAATACTGCGCCGCTTCCGCGCGCAACGGGAATGGACAGTAGAGGCCGGCGACGTGCTGTACCTGCCGCCACGGTATGCGCACCACGGCGTCGCGCTTGACGACTGCATCACATGGTCGGTCGGTTTTCGCGCTCCCGGCCGCCAGGAGATTATTGAGCGCTTCCTCGATTTTTTGCGCGATCAACCGCGGGCGGATCAAATCTATCGTGATCCCCGGTTGAAACCCCAGCGACGCGCCGGCGCAATCGGTCCTGACATGCTGCATAAAATCGAAACGATGCTTGCATCGCTAAAATGGACTACGGCGGATATCGAGCGCTGCGTCGGCGAGTATTTGACCGAACCGCGTCCGGGCGCGGTGTTTCGAAGCGCCCGCCGCATTTCGGCGCCGCGCTTTGCGGCGCTCGCGCATGCCCGCGGCGTGCGCCTCGCGCTGCCGACCCGCATGCTGACGTCCGGCAAAAAAATATTCATCAATAGCGAAACCGCAGTGACTCCCGCCGCTTCCGCGGCGGTATTGCACCGCCTTGCCGACACGCGCGGATTGCCGGCACTGACGCGCATCAATGCCGCGACGCGTGCGTTGCTTTACGAATGGTACCGGGCGGGCTATATTGAATTAGGCAGTTAATACCCGAAGCGCATGGAATGCGCGCGACTACGGACTCCGAAATCAGCCGATCACAACCGTCAGATGCTGCCAGTACCGCCAGACCGCATGCCCGGCGAACGCAAGCTCGAAGGGCTCGCCGCCTACGACGCGGCCCTCGACGAGCTGCTTGCGAACGCGACCCACACGGTGCGCATATTCGACAAAAGCATCGGGCGCAACTTCAACTCTCCGGGGCGCCACGAGCTGCTCGCGCAGTTTTTGCTCGCGCGGCGGACCAACCGCGTCAGGATCGTATTGCACGAAACCACGCACATCGTGCGCGACTGCCCGCGGCTCATGATGCTGCTCAAGCGCTTCAGCCACGGAATCGCCATCCATCAGACCCTGCAGGCAGCACGGCGCGTGTACGATCCATTCGCCGTGGCGGACGACACCCGCTTCGTGCGCCGGTTTCATTACACCGACATCCGTGGCGAAGCCACAATCGGCGACGTGGCGGCGACCAGTTTATTGATCAAGCGCTTCGACGAAATCTGGGCAGCCTCGGCGCCGGCCGTGGCGGCGACGACCATCGGTTTATAGCGTGCCTGCGCTGGAAATGACAGGTGAATAAGGCTACAATTCGTGACTTGGTTGGCCCGGCATTACCAGGTCATGCCAAATCTCCTAACTATCTATCGTATCCATTCTCAAGTTAAAGGAAAAACCATGAATCGTTCGTTTCTGATTGCCGCGTTACTGGCGGTCGGCTTGACCGCCTGCGGCGAAAAACCCGCGCCCGCCCCCAAACAACCAGCACCCGCTCCCGCGCCCGCCGCCACGCCGGCACCGGCACCTGCACCTGCACCGGCGCCGCGCCCCGGCGGACGCCATGAAAGCGGACGCGCCGAAGGCTGACGACGCCAAGTCGACGCCCGCCGCGCCGACCGGCGATACCAAGAAAGATCCGAAGCAACCGGGTTAATCGTCATTGCTGCGTAAAAAAGCCGGCTCTTGAGCCGGCTTTTTTTCGCCCGCATTTCGTTTAAACCATCCCGGCTCCGCTGATCAGCCCACCTCGCGCCAGGCAAAGCCGTCGCTCTGGGTAGCCACGCCCACCCACTCGAGCTCGCAGTTGAGCCCCCGCGCCAGCGCCGCGCGCGCCAGTTCGGGCGTATTGTTTTGCTTGCTCAGGTGCGCCGCCACCAGATGCTTCAACCGGCGGCAATCGATCAAGGTCAGCAGCTCCGCCGCCGTGTGATTGTCGAGGTGCCCGAATTTGCCGGCGATGCGCTCTTTGAGGCGCTGCGGATAGCCGCTGTCCCACAACATATCGAGATCGTGGTTGCACTCGAGTATCAACGCGTCGAGACCGCTCAGCACGGACTGCATGTGGGCGGTCAGCGATCCGGCATCGGTCAACAAGCCGACCCGGCATGCGCCGTCGCTGAAAACGAATTGCGAAGGCTCGCGCGCGTCGTGCGGCACCGTGTACGGCTCGATCTCGATGTCGCCCACCGCGAAGCGCTGATGGCAATCGAAAATTCTGACCTCCTCGACCGCGGCGAGCGCCTTGCCCGCCGCCTGCAAAGTACCGTGCGTGACCCACACCGGGATATTGAATTTGCGTGCCAGCCGGGCGGCGCCGCCGACGTGATCGTCGTGCTCGTGGGTAATCAGGATGGCATCGAGCGAATCCGCTGTTACGCCCAGGCGCGTGAGGCGAGCCACGGTTTCGCTCGAGCGCGAATCCGCAGTCCGCAAGTACGCGCGTCGCGCCGACTTCAAGCAGGAGACCATTGCCTTCGCTGCCGCTGCCTAATGACGCGAAACGCATCACGAGCGGTAATACGTGAGTGGTGAAGAGGAGTGAGGTGGACCGGAGGGCGCCGGATCGAGAGTTCGGGCGTTGGACCCCTCGCTCCTCACGCCTCTCTCCTCACTTGAGTTGCTCGTAGAGCAGCGTGAGAATGCGATTCGCCGTGTCCGATTTTTCTTCGCCGCCGTCTTTGTTGAGCACGCTGACTTCACTGATCGCGTTCGCGTCTTTGACCTGAATACGAAACTGCTCTTTCGACACCGGCTTCTCGCCCTTGCTGAAGGGATTGAGCTTCGACAGGAAGCCGCCCTTGGGCTGGGTGCTTTTGTTATCGGCATCCGGATCGACGTAGCGCACGAAATAAATGCCTTTCGAGCGGTCGCGGTCTTCGACTGTAAACCCGACGCGATCGAGTGCCAGGCCGATGCGCCGCCACGCACGATCGAACTGGTCGTTCACCGAAAGCATGCTGCCGCCGGCCTGGCCTTTGATGAGCGTCGCGCGCGCGGGGCCCTGCGGCTTCGCCTGCGCGATCTCGGTCTTCGCGCGCTCCTGCTGGACGCCGAAGCGCGCCATCAGCCGCCGCAGCATCTCCGCTTCGAGATCGGGGTCCGGCGGACGCGGCTGCCAGCGCGTGTCGCTGCGGCCCTCGTTGATGTACACCTCTTCCATCCCGCGATGGCTCACGTAGATTTCGGTCGTGCCGGGCTCGGTGCCGCGCTCCAGACGGGTGCGGAATTTATCGCGCTCGGCGGTCGATGAGATGCTGTCGAGAATGCGGCCGAGAAAGTTGCGCACTACGCCGGCATCGAGCTTCGCGCGGCTCTCGGCATAGTCCGTTTCCATCACGCCCGCTTCAGGGTTTTCGCTCGCGATCACGAACCCCACCTCCATCCAGAACTCCCGGACCACGTTCCACACGGCATCCGGCTCGCCCTGCACGACGAGCCAGCGTGTATTTCCGGAGCGCTCGACGTGCGCATTGGTTTGCGCCGGCAGCACCGCGGTCTTGGCGGGATCAGGGGCTGCCTTGCGCTCTTTGTCGTAATCGGACAACAGCGCGCCGCCCTTCGTGTCCGGCACCGCATAGCGATCATCGGTGGTCGGCTTCGTGAGATCGGGCGGCACGCGCAAATCCGGCAGCCGGCTTTTCGACGCGGACTTGTATTCGACGCTGTCGCTCTCGAGCTTGGGCAACGCACTGCACGCAGCGAGCACGACCGCCAAGACCAGCGTGAGCGCGGTTTTACAACGCGGCAACAGGCTCATTGCAGCTTCTTCAGGCATTGATGCCGGCCTGCGCCATGGCGCCGCGCACGACCTCGTGATAATTCGCGGACAGCGGCGTCAGCGGCAGCCGGATGCCGTGCTGCATGAGCTTCATGCTCGCCACCGCCCATTTGACCGGGATCGGATTCGCCTCGACAAACAGGTGGCGATGCAATCCCATCAACCGATTGTTGAGCTCACGCGCGCGCGCCGGCTCGGGCTTGAGCGCCGCGACGCACATTTCGTGCATCAGCCGGGGCGCGACATTGGCGGTCACCGAAATGACGCCGCGGCCGCCGAGCAGCATCAACGCGAGACCAGTCGCATCGTCGCCGCTGTAGACCGCGACACGCGGCGGCAACTGGCGCAACAGCTCCGCGCCGCGCTCGAGGTTCGCCGTCGCATCCTTCAAGCCAATGATGTTAGGCAACTCGGCCAGCCGCACCATGGTCTCGGTCTGCAGGTCCGCCACGGTGCGCCCGGGCACGTTGTAGACAATCTGCGGAATATCGACCGCTTCGGCGATCGCGCGGAAATGCCGGTAAAGGCCCTCCTGCGTGGGCTTGTTGTAATAGGGCACGACGGAGAGGCTCGCGTCGGCGCCGGACTGCTTCGCATAGGCCGACAACTCGATCGCCTCGCGCGTCGAATTGGCACCCGTGCCGGCGATTATCGGCACCCGCTTGCGCGCGTGCTCGACCGCAGTCTTAATCAGCCGGTGATGCTCGTCGAAATCGACCGTGGGCGATTCGCCGGTCGTGCCGACGACGACGATCCCGTCGGTGCCTTCCTGGATATGCCAGTCGATCAGTTTGCGGAACGCGTCAAGATCCAGACCGCCGTCTTCGTGCATCGGCGTGACGATCGCGACCATACTGCCGTTAAGCTGTGCCATGTTTCTGATATTCCTGAAGTTATCGCCATGCCTCAGCCTCGACTGCGGCGCGATTTAGCGGGGGATTCTACCCCATTCGCGCGGCGCCCTGAACAAGCTTGGAACTGACTGCCGCGCGGCGCTCGAACCCCCGGCGCCGGACTTGGCAACCATCTGGCAATCGAGCAGCCGGCGCGGTCCTAAGCCTGCTGGCAGGAATATAGGCGGGCGAGCAAATCTTCGGCTTCGACTGCGTCGAGCGCAGTTTTGCGCACGCGCGTCAACGGCTCGGCAAGCATCAGCACCAGCGGATGCCAGTTCGCGCACAACACCTCGTCCGCGTAGGCGAGCGGTGGCGGCTGGTCGTTGCTGTCCGGGTTCATGATCGTCGTCGCAGTCCAAAGCGGGCACTTGTCCCCTCCCACTTACGAACGCGTGAGCCGGCAAAAAGTTGCAGCCGGCGGCGAAAAATTCGACGTTTAATGCGCGCTCGCGCCTTTCACGGCGCAGATGCGCTGCACGACTGCCGGTCGCGGCGCATCGAGCTTGAGATTTTCGTAGGCGAAGACTTCGAGGTGGCCGTGCGCAATTTGTAACAGCTCGCCCGGTTTCAGCAGAAAGTCGGGATTGCGCGGCCTGCCATAGCGCTCGTTGCCGACGGCAAACGTTTCGTAAATCAGGACGCCGCGCGGCGCGAGCGCTGACAACAGCAACGGCAGGAGCGGACGGTGCAGATAGTTGACGACGACTATCGCGTCGAACTGCTCGCCGGAATAAGGCCACGCGGCACCCTCGAGATCCGCCTCGCGGGTCGTCACGTTACGAATGCCGGCGAGACTGCGCAACGCGTCTTTGTCCCGATCGACCGCTTCGACGCGATGCCCGCGCGCGGCCAGCCACCGCGCGTGGCGGCCGCTGCCGCACGCCACGTCGAGCACCCGGCCTGCGGCCGGAATGTGTTCGGCCCAGCGCTGTACCCAGGCCGACGGCTGATCGATTCCGTCGTGTGCATCATCGTGCATGGCAAGTGGCCTGTCGCTGCGTTATAGGTGAAGCACTATATTATAGGCAGCGCGCCGTACTTGGCGCCTGCTCGGAGTTGCCGCACGATGAAGATCAAAGAATTTGCGATTTATCGCCTGAGCGTGCCGCTCTCCACGCCGTACCGGCTGTCGTTCGGGCCCGTGCATGCATTCGACACCGTAGTGGTGGAATTGCGCGATGCGGACGGGCACCAAGGGCTCGGCGAAGCGACTTACCTGACCGGCTACACCGATGAAACGATAGCGGGCGGCTGGACGCTCGCACAAACGCTCGCGAGCGAGTACGCGGGGCGCGAGATCGACGACATCGAGCGGCGCCTTGAAGCGCATTACACGACTGCGCCGTTTACCGCCACGGCATTCAAGACTGCACTGGAAATGGCGGCGAACCATCCGCTGCTGGCAGTGAGCCAACTGACCCGGGCACCGGTGCTGGGACTATTGCATGCGACCGAGACCGCCGCGATCGAAGCAGAAGCGCTGCAACTGTTCGCGCAAGGCTTCACGACGCTCAAGGTCAAAGTCGGATTCGATGCCCTGCGCCGACGCCGCGATGGTCAAGCGCGTGCAGCGGGTCATCGGTGGCCGCGGCCGCATCCGCCTCGACGCCAACCAGGGTTATACGCGCGACGACGCGTGCCGTTTCGTCGCGGCGCTCGATCCGCAGGGCATCGAACTCTTCGAGCAACCGTGCGCGGCCGGCGACTGGGACTCCGCGTGCGCCGTCGCGCGCATTGCACCGGTGCCGATGATGCTCGACGAATCCATTTACGGTCTTGACGACATCCGCCGCGCCGCCGATCTCAATGCTGCCCGCTACATCAAAGTCAAGCTGATGAAGCTGGGCGGCCTGGACCGCCTCGCCGCGGCGATCGACACGATACGCGACTGCGGCATGGAACCCGTGCTCGGCAACGGCGTTGCGTGCGAAATCGGCTGCTGGATGGAAGCCTGCATCGCGCGCGGCCGCATCAATAATGCCGGCGAAATGAACGGGTTCCTGAAGCCGGTTGCGCCGCTGCTTACCAGCCCGCTCAAATTCGAGCGCGGCGCGATTGTGCTCGATCCGGACTTTCGTCCCATGCTCGACCGCGATGCGCTCGCACGCTGCACGCTTGAGCGGTTTGAATTCGCTTGAGTAAGGCGACAAGTAACGGCGCGCGCGACTTCTGATAGCATTGGACACGTACGTAATCGGAGAAGCAATATGGCCACAGCGATGGCAGGCAGCTCTGCGCAGCAGGGCGGCAATTCCGCAGTCGAAGTTCTCCCGCTGACCGCCGCGGTCGGTGCCGAAATTCGCGGAGTCGATCTGGCAAGTGTCAACGATGCGCAGTTCGCCACCATTGAAGCCGCGTGGGTGCGCCATTCGGCGCTACTGTTCCGCGGCCAGCAACTCGACCATGACGCATTGCTCGATTTCAGCCGCCGGTTCGGCGAGCTCGATCCGCCGCCCGTCAACGAGAACGGCAAGAAATTCGTCGACGGCTATCCTGAAATTTACGTAGTCTCCAACATCATCGGCGCCGATGGCACGCCCATCGGCAGTCTGGGCGCCGGCGAAGCCGTATGGCACACCGACATGTCGTATTTGCCCGAGCCGCCGGATGCCTCGTTGCTGTACGCGGTGGAGATTCCTCCGGCCGGCGGCGACACCTGGCTATGCGGCATGATAGCTGCGTGCGCTTCACTGCCGTCCGCATTGCGAACCGCGGTCGCCGGGCGCAGCATCAAGCATGACGGCACTTACAATTCGGGCGGTTATTTGCGCGCGGGCCTCAAGGATTCGAGCGATCCGAAAAATTCGGTCGGCACGCCGCATCCGATCATCTGCGTGCATCCGCCGAGCGGACAGCACACGCTGTATCTGGGACGCCGGCGCAATGCATACATCGTCGGGATGCCGCTCGCCGAATCGGAAGCGCTGCTGGATGAACTGTGGGCGCACGCCGCGCGGCCGGAATTCGCATTTGCCCACCGTTGGCGGATCGGCGACGTGCTGATGTGGGATAACCGCACCACGATGCACCGGCGCGACCCGTTCGACGCGGCGGCGCGGCGGCTCATGTATCGCACGCAGATCAAGGGCAAGGCGAAGCCCCGGCGCGCAACGTAAACAGCGCTACATCACCCGAAAGTTTTTGAACTGCCAGGGATCGCCCTGATCGACGTCCTCGGGAAATAGCTTCCCGCGGTCGTTGAGCGGCGTCCATTCGGTGTAAGTGCCGACGACGTTGCCGAGATAGGGATTGGCGATTTCGAGCACGCGCTGGAAGTCGAGATCGTCCGGATCGCACACGCCGCGCTGCGGATTCTCCATCGCCCAGACCACCCCTGCCATCACGCCGGCGGCAACCTGCAGGCTGGTCGCGTTGTTGTACGGCGCCAGCTTGCGCGCCTCGTGAATGGAGAGCCGCGACCCATACCAGTACGCGCCTTTCTTGTGCCCCATCAGCAGCGCGCCAAGCTCGTCGGTGCCGTCGTAAATCTCGTCCATCAGGATGCGCTTGTTCTCGGGCAGCGCCCAGTTCTTGCCCGCGTACTCGTGCAGCGAAAGTATCGTGTTGTCGCACGGGTGATACGCGTAATGGCAGGTCGGGCGATACACGACTTTCTTGCCGGCGCGCACCGTGTAGTAATCCGAAATCGAAATGGCTTCGCCATGCGTAATCAGGAAACCGTGAAAGTTGCCTTCGACCGGCGTCCACGTGCGCACGCGCACGGAGGCGCCGGGACGCGTCAGGTATATCGCCGCCTTGCCGCCGAACTTGTGCTGCTTGGCATCGCGCGGAAAATGCTTTTCGTGCGAGCCCCAGCCGAGTTCGCACGGCTGCGAGCCTTCGCCGACGAAACCGTCGACCGACCAGGTGTTGACGAACTCGAGACGGCGCTTGCCGGGATTGGCCACCTGGGTATCGCGCTCGGAGCAATGGATGACCTTGACGCCGAGCTCCATCGCGAGCCGCGCCCAATCGGCTTTCGACTCGGGCTTGGCGGCGCGCTTGCGGATGTCGCGCGACAGATTGATCAATGCCTGCTTGACCCAGTGTGAAATCAGTCCGGGATTCGCGCCGTGCGTCGGTATGACGGTCGGGCCGCCGTCCGGATGCTTGGTGCGCAGCTTCATGACTTCTTCGCGCAAGCCGTAGTTGGAGCGGCGCGACGCCGACACGTGCGTGTCCGTATAACCGCCCAGCCACGGCTCTATGCAGGTATCGAGATACATGACATCGCGCTTGAAACAAAATTCGATGAGCTCGACGCTCGACACTTCGACCGACAGGTTGAGCAGGAAATCGCCTTTTTTAACCAGCGGCTCGAGCACGGCGCGGTAATTCTCGCGCGTGAGCGGCTTGACGGTGAACCTGACGCCGAAATGCTTGGCCTCCTCGACGCCGCGCGTGTCGCCGGTCACGATGCGGATGCGCTCGAGCGGCATGTCGATATGGCGCAGAAGCAGCGGCAACGTCCCCTGCCCGACCGAACCGAAGCCCACGATGACCAGCCGGCCCTGAAACTTGACGTGTTTCTTTTCGTTCATTTTTTGTTTCCCGGCAGCGCAGATTTTTGCGCCGTCGAGTTTAGCATTTTAAGCGCAGCGCTTTCAAAAAAACGCGGCTGCGCGCGCGGCGCCGTCATATCTTCAGCAATATTTTGCCGCGCGAATTGCGGCCTTCGAGATAGCGGTGCGCGTCGCCGGCTTCTCCGAGCGCGAACACGCGATCGATCGCGGGCTTCAACCTGCCTTCGCCGTAGTAGCGGAAAAGATCGTCGGTGCGCGCGCGCAACTCCGCGGCGGTCGCAATGTAGTCGGCGAGATGCGGACGCGTGAAAAAAACCGACCCCGCTTCCGCCAGCTCGAGCGGCTCGACCGTCGCGACGAGTCCCGAGGCGCCGCCATAATTGATGCACAGCCCGCGCTTTTTCAGGCTGCGGATGCTCTGGTGGATGGTGTCCTTGCCAACGGCGTCGTACACGACGTCGACGCCCTGCCCGCCGGTTAAACTCATAACCGCCTCGCGAAAATCGGTCTCGCGATACGCAATCACATGGTCCGCCCCGCACGCTTTGGCAATTGCCGCTTTTTCCGCGCTTCCCGCCGTCGCCAGTACCGTGGCGCCCCGCAACTTCGCGAGCTGCGTGAGCAGCTGGCCCACGCCGCCGGCCGCTGCATGGACGAGACACGAACTGCCGGGCTCCAATTCGTAAGCCGAATGCGACAGGTAATGCGCGGTGCACCCCTGCAGCATCAATGAAGTCGCGATTTCGAGCGGCACTGCAGCGGGCACCCGCACCAGCTTTGCTGCCGGCACCACCGCAAATTCCGCATAGCTGCCGCGCACTATGCAATAGGCGACCCGATCGCCAACTTTGAAATCGCTCACGCCGGGTCCCGTTTCAGCGACCGTGCCGGCGCCTTCCATGCCGAGCGTCATCGGCAACGGCGTCTTATAGGTTTGCGAGCGCGCGTAGTTGCCGCTGCGCATATAGACGTCGATGAAATTGAGTCCGGCGTACTCGAGCTTGACCAGCACTTCGCCCGCCGCCGGTCGCGGCTGCGGCAATTCGAGCAGCTGCAACTGCTCGGGCCCGCCGAACGCGGGAATCGAAATGGTTTTCATCGTGTCCTTTTTTTGAACGGCAATCGCGTGACGCGCACCCAGGAAGTCTCTGGAGGGCGTGCGGTACGCTATCATTTGCATTGTCGAAGCAGGCCCGCGCGCACGCGGATGCGCGCATGACCGGAGAGTTTATGACTGCCCGCTCCCAGATTGCAATTGAATCGTCGCCCGCGCACGCCGTCGTTGCTGCGCTGATGAAGCGCGCGCGCGCCGCGCAGGCGGCATTTCAGCAGTATTCACAGGCGCAGCTCGATGAAGTCGCCACCGCGGCAGCGTGGGCAATCATGGAACCCGCGCGCAACCGCGCGCTTGCCGAACTGGCGGTCAAGGACACCGGGCTGGGCAACGTCGCCGACAAGATCGTCAAGAATCACCGCAAGACGCTCGGGCTCATGCGCGATCTCAAAGATGCGAAGACCACCGGCGTAATCGCGGAACACGCGGACACCGGCATCACGGAGATCGCCCGCCCGGTGGGCGTCGTCGCGGCCGTCGTGCCGTCGACCAATCCCGGCGCCACCCCCGCCAACAACATCATCAATGCGCTGAAGTGCGGCAATGCGGTGATTCTGTCGCCGTCGCCGAAAGGCTACACGACCTGCGCCGCGCTGGTCGGCTACATACATGCGGAACTCGCGCGCGTCGGCGCGCCGCGCGATCTCGTGCAGATGCTGCCCGCGCCGGTGACCAAAGAGTCGTCGACCGAGCTCATGCACCAGGCGGACCTCGTCGTCGTGACCGGCTCCCGCGCCAACGTGCGCGCCGGTTATTCGAGCGGCAAGCCCGCGCTCGGCGTCGGCGCCGGCAACGTCGCGGTGATCGTCGATGACAGCGCGGACGTCGACGACGCCGCGAAAAAAATCATGGCGTCGAAGATTTTCGACAACGCAACGAGCTGCTCGTCCGAGAACAGCGTGATCATCCATGCCGCCGTATACGACGCGATGCTGGCGGCGCTCGCGAGGCAAGGCGGCGTGCTGCTGAGCGCGGCCGAAAAGGCAACGCTGCAGAAAGCGATGTTTCCGGGCGGCCACCTGTCGTCCGCGGTGACTGCGCAGGCCGTTGGCCGGATTTGCGCGATCGCGGGACTTACCCGCCCCGAGCTTGCAACGGCCAAGTGCCTGCTAGTGGAAGAAACCGGCGCCGGCCCCGACTATCCGTTCTCCGGCGAGAAGCTGGCGCCCGTCCTTACGGTCTACCGCGCGGACAATTTCGAGCACGCGTTCGACACCCTCAGGAACATCTACGCCTACATGGGCAATGGCCACTCGTGCGGCATCTACAGCGAGAACGACGCGCACATCCGGCGCCTGGGTCTCGAAATGACCGTATGCCGCGTGATCGTCAAGCAGGCGCACACGTTCGCCACCGGCGGCAGCTTCGACAACGGGCTGCCGTTCTCGCTGTCGATGGGCTGCGGCACCTGGGGCGGCAACAGTTTCTCGGAAAACCTGCACTACAAGCATTTCCTCAACATCACGCGCATCGTGCGCACGATACCCGCGCGCGAGCCGAGCCCGGACGACATCTTCGGCGCCTATCGCAAGAAACATAATGTTTGACCAGCTGCCGCGCTGGCAGTCGACGCGCCAGCGCAATTCTTGAGCCTCGCTTGAACACGCGCACGATCCGGCACTACGTCGACCTGCAGGCGCGGGCGCAGCCCGCCGCGCCCTATCTGATCGCGCCGGAAACGAATCGCGTGCTCAGCTACGCGCAACTCCAGGCCGATTCGATCGAGCTTGGCCGCTACCTCGCCGCGCAGGGGCTCGCGAAAGGCGACAAGGTCGCGCTCATGCTGCACAACGGATATCAGACCGCGCGTCTGCTGATCGGCGTCATGTATGCGGGCTTCACGGTTGCGCCGCTGAACCTGCTCGCGCAGCCGTCGCAGCTCGCGTACGTGCTCGAGCATTCCGATACCCGGCTCGTGTTCACCAGCGCCGAGCTCGCCGCGCGCCTGCACGCCGCGCTCAAGGACATCGCACGCGAGGTCAAAGTCGTCGTGATCGATCCGGACGCAACCGCGATCGCCGGCATTGCGTCGCCGTCGCAGCCGGCGCTGCCGCCGGTCACGGAGGACGATGACGCGTTGCTGATGTACACGTCCGGCACGACGGGCAAGCCCAAAGGCGTGGTGCTCTCGCACAAGAGCGTTGCCGCCGGCGGCGAGTTCACGAGCCAGGCCCATCATTTGACTCCGGCGACCGCGTGATGTGCTCGCTGCCGCTTTATCACATCAACGGCCAGATCGTGACCGCGGTGGCGCCTCTCGTGCATGGCGGGTCCGTGGTCATGCCGCATCGGTTCAGCGTAACGAATTACTGGGAAACGGTGGCCGCTCAACGCTGCACGTGGATCAATGTCGTGCCGACCATCATTGCCTACCTGCTGAACGCGCCCGATCCGCGCGCACGCGGGCTCGACGTATCCGCCATCAAATTCTGCCGCTCCGCGTCGGCGCCGCTGCCTCCCGAACTGCACCGTGCGTTCGAGGAAAAATTCGGCATCAGCATCATCGAGACGTTCGGCATGACCGAGACCAACGCGCCCTGCTTCACCAATCCGTACGAGCGCGCACAGCGCAAGATCGGCAGCCCGGGCTGCGCATTCGGCAACGAAGGCAAGGTCATCGACCCGGCGACGGGCCGGGATCTGCCGGCCGGACAGGTCGGCGAACTGATGGTGCGCGGCGACAACGTGATGAAAGGCTATTACAAGGATCCTGAGACCACGGCGAAGACATTGCGGCCCGACGGCTGGATGCATACCGGCGATCTGGGTTATATGGACGCCGATGGTTTCGTCTTCGTCACCGGCCGTATCAAGGAACTCATCATCAAAGGCGGCGAAAACATCGCGCCGCGCGAAATCGACGAGGCGCTGCTCAAGCACCCCGCGGTGCTCGAGGCCGCCGCGGTCGGCATGCCCGACCCGCACTACGGCCAGGAGATCATGGCGTGCGTAGTGCTCAAGCCCGGCGCAAGCTGCTCGCTCACCGAGCTTTACAGTTTTTCGCAACAGGAGCTCGGCCGCTACAAAACGCCCAAGCTCATCAAGCTGGTCGACTCACTGCCGAAGGGCCCGTCGGGCAAAGTCCAACGGCTGAAGCTGCTCGAAACCTGAGCGATGGAGGAAATATCGCGATGAATATATTCGGCAACGATTTAACGGGCGCCGGCGCGAGCCTGCTGCTGCTCGTTATTTATCACGTGTTTCTGCGCGTAAAGCTTCGCCGCGATCCGCTCTATACGATACAGGCGGTCAATGCGCTCGCGCGCGCCGAGTGGGTGGAATCCGTGATGACGGCCGGCAATAAGGACGTGCTGGCGGTGCAGACTCTGCGCAATTCGATCATGGGAGCGACTTTTCTGTCGTCGACCGCGGTACTGCTGATCATCGGCGTGCTTACGCTGAGCGGCCAGGGCGAGCATCTCGGCACAACCTGGCACTCGCTCGATCTGTTCGGCGCAGCGCGCGCGGACCTCTGGCTGGCGAAACTCCTGGCTCTGCTGCTCGACATGCTGGTCGCGTTTTTCAGCTTCGCCCAGGCGATCCGGCTGTTTCATCACGTCGGCTACATGATCAACGTGCCGGTGACGGCTCATCACCACGCGTTCACGCCGCCGCACGTGGCGCTGCATCTGAACCGTGCGGGCGCCTTTTACGCGGTGGGCATGCGCGCGTATTACGTTGCGGTGCCGCTCGTCTTCTGGCTCTTCGGTCCGCATTTCATGCTGCTATCGACGGTGCTCCTGATTCCAATCCTGTTTTATCTCGACCGCGCACCTCAAGCGCTCGCCGACGATTGCCGCTAGCGCGGCGCCCGCGCGGCGGCGAACCTGTCCGAATTCTGCGTGCTGTGGTAACTTTTCAAGTCCCGGCCCTCGAGGTGAACGAATGAATCTGCACCGCCTGCTGCTGCAGCGCGCCGCCGACCACCAACCGCTGCGCGTCGCGCTGATCGGCGCCGGCAAATTCGGCTCGATGTTTCTGTCGCAGGTTCGGCGCACCCCCGGCCTGCATCTCGTCGCGGTATGCGATCTCGCGCCGCCGCGCGCACGGGAGAGCCTGCAGCGCGTCGGCTGGCCGGCCGGCCAGTACGCCGCCGCATCGCTCGCCGCCGCGCACAAAGACGGCACCACCTTCGTCACCGACGACGCGCTCGCGGTAATCAGCTCCGACGCAATCGAAATCGCGATCGATGCGACGGGCAATCCGGCCGCCGGCATCCGCCATGCGCTCGCGTGCTGCGAGCACGGCAAGCACATCGTGATGGTCAACGTCGAAGCCGATGCGCTCGCCGGCCCCCTGCTCGCGCGGCGCGCGGCGCAGGCAGGCGTCGTCTATTCGCTCGCCTACGGCGACCAGCCGGCGCTGATCTGTGAAATGGTCGACTGGGCGCGCGCGGCCGGCTTCGAGGTCGTGGCCGCCGGCAAAGGCACGAAGTATCTGCCCACGTATCACGAATCGACGCCGGCGACCGTGTGGGGCCATTACGGCTTCACGCCCGAAATGGTCGCGGGCGGCGACTTTAACGCGCAGATGTTCAACTCGTTTCTCGATGGCACCAAGTCCGCGATCGAGATGGCAGCAGTCGCCAACGCGACGGGGCTCACGCCCGCGCCGCAAGGCCTCGAATTTCCGCCGTGCGGAGTCGACGATCTGCCGCGCTGCATGCGCCCGCGCGATACGGGCGGTCTGCTGCATCACGCGGGCCAGGTCGAAGTGATATCGAGCCTCGAGCGTGACGGCCGTCCGGTATTCCGCGATTTACGCTGGGGCGTCTACGTGAGCTTCGCGGCCGACAGCGACTACGTGCGGCGCTGCTTTCACGAGTACGGACTGCTCACGGACGCCACCGGCAACTATTCAGCGATGTATAAACCGTACCATTTGATCGGGCTGGAACTCGGGATCAGCGTCGCGTCGGCCGGCTTACGCCGCGAAGCGACCGGCGCGCCCACCGGATTTCGCGGCGACGTGGTCGCCACCGCCAAGCGCGATCTCAAGGCCGGCGAGATGCTCGATGGCGAAGGCGGCTACACCGTTTTCGGCAAACTCATGCCGGCCGCCGATTCGCTGGCCTGCGGCGGACTGCCGCTGGGACTCGCTCACGGCGTGGCGGTCAAGCACGCCGTTGCCAAAGGCGTAACCGTCAAGTGGTCCGACGTCGCGGCCATCGACAGCGAGGCGGCGAACTTCCGGCGCGAGATGGAACGCGCGTTCGCGCTCGAACCGGCAAGCGCAGGCGCGCGGCGGGCGAGCGCTGCCTGAACCGGCATGCAGCGGCGCGACTTCATCGGCATTTGCGCGGCCGGCGCCACGCTGGGCCTCAACGTTGCCCACGCCGCCAACCTGCGGCCGCGCTTCTACGCGCGCACCCGGCTCGTCGATCAGTCACAGCAGCCGCTGCGCGCCTCGGCGCTGGCGATCAACCGCAATTACATCTTTCACTACCCGTTCGCCGCCACGCCGTGCTTCCTGCTCAATCTCGGCAAACCGACGCAGCAGGCGGTCACGCTCAAAACCGAAACGGGCACCGATTACGAATGGCCGGGCGGCGTCGGCCCGCGCAATGCGATCGTCAGCTATTCGGCAATCTGCGCCCACCGCCTGTCCTATCCGACGCGCCAGATCAGCTTCATCAGCTATCGCACCGCCGCGGGCCCGGCGAAGATCACGCACAACAACGTCATTCACTGCTGCTCGGAACACAGTGAATACGATCCCGCCACCGGCGCGCGCGTGCTCGGCGGGCCGGCACCGCAGCCGCTGTCGGCAGTTCTGCTCGAGCACGACAAGGCCACCGATCACCTTTACGCGGTGGGCACGCTGGGCGGCGAAGTGTACGAAGCGTTCTTCGCGAAGTACGAATTCAAGCTTGCGCTCGAATACGGCGACAAGCGCGCGCGCCAGCCGGTAGCGGGCAGCGCGGTCGTCACCGAACTGCAAAGTTACTGCCGTCAGCAGGTGCAATGTTGACAGGCCAGGTCTAATCGGGGACGATGAACCCGCCGTGCCACAACGACAATCCGCGCGGCAATCTTCAGGAGGAAGGGCAACATGAAAAGCATCTTGACGGCGGCAGGCTGTGCGTTATTGACGACGGCTTGCGCAACGGTCGCGCCTGACGGCCCGAGCGCCACGGCCGTCGTGCGACCGGCCAGCGGCTCGCAGGTCCACGGCGAAGCCAAATTTACGCAAGTCGGCAACCGGGTGCGCGTGACCGCGGAGATCGCGGGACTGACGCCCGGCGCGCACGGATTTCACATCCACGAAAAAGGCGACTGCAGCGCCGCCGATGGCATGAGCACCGGCGGCCACTTCAATCCGCTCGCGAAAAAGCACGGCGCGCCGGACACGCCGGACCGCCACGCGGGCGACCTCGGCAACCTCACGGCGAACGAATACGGCAAGGCAACACTGGCGCTGACGGTCGATGGCATCTCGGTCAGCAAAGGTCCCGATGGCATCATCGGCCGCGGTTTGATCGTGCATGCGAACGCCGACGATCTCAAGACCGATCCGACCGGCAACGCGGGGGGCCGCTTCGGTTGCGGGGTGATTGAATAAGCGCGAACACGCGCCATCGCGGCACGCGAACGATTGACAGTAGCGAACACCGCGGGCAGCATAAACAAACAAATCCACGCACGCTGCAAGCCACGGTCGTGGCTACCGCAGACGCGACGCGGACATAGTTCCACAAGGAGGAGCCTCAAATGAAATCATCGCTGGCAGTTCTTTCCTGCACGTTGTTGCTCGCGGCCTGCGCGTCGGCACCGGAGCAGGCCACCGGCCCGACCGCCAACGCCGTCATGCGGCCGGCGAGCGGCAGCCAGGTCCACGGCAATGTGACGCTCGCCGAAACCGGCAACGCGGTCCGCGTCAATGCCGAGCTCGCCGCAGTGCCGTCCGGCCTGATCACGCTACGCATTTACGAGAAAGGCGATTGCAGCGCGGCCGACGCCGCGAGCGCCGGCATATTCGAGCGCGAGCTCGGACCGCTGCAGCCGGACGAATACGGCAAGGCCGTGGCGAGATATACGGTCACCGGCACATCGGTCAGCAAAAATTCCGGCGGGCTGCTGGGTAAAGCCGTGGTCGTTCAGCAAGGCAAAGACCGCATCGCCTGCGGCTCCATCGAATAGCCGCACTCCACAACGCCGGCGAATAACTCACGCCGGCGTCACTTTCCGCTCCTGACTCCCTCTCTCGCCGTTACCGCATTAGATGGCACGCTGCTCACGCGGCGCACTGCTGCTGAGTAAAATCGCCGCATGATCCGTTGGCTGCATTCCGGCGATCCTTTTCCGCCTCTCACCGAAGCACTCGCCGAGCCCAACGGCCTGCTTGCCGCCGGCGGCGAGTTGTCGACCGCGTTTCTGCTCGACGCGTATCGTCACGGCATATTCCCGTGGTTCAGTCCGGGCCAGCCGCTGCTCTGGTGGAGTCCGGATCCGCGCATGGTCTTGTTTCCGCGCGAGCTCAAGGTGGTGCGCTCGCTCGCGAAGGTGTTGCGCAATCGCGCCTACGAGGTGCGCGCCGACACCGCTTTTCGCCGCGTGATCGGCGCATGCGCGGAACCGCGCGCCGCGCAGGACGGCACCTGGATCAGCGCCGAAATGATTGCCGCGTATTGCGCGCTGCACGAGCTTGGATACGCGCATTCCATCGAGACCTGGATCGACGGCGAACTTGCGGGCGGCCTGTATGGCGTCGCGCTCGGCCGCATGTTTTACGGCGAATCGATGTTCACGCGCGCGCCCGACGCGTCGAAAATCGCGCTCGTGCATCTCACGCGCCAGCTCGCGCGCTGGAACTTCGGCATGATCGACTGTCAAATGCATACCCCGCATCTGGCGTCGCTGGGAGCGCGCGAGGTCCCGCGCGCCGACTTTATGCGTAATCTGCAGGAGTTGGTAAACTATTCGCGTGAACCCGGCCGATGGACCTTAGACCTTGACCTTATTGACTGACCTGCCGCTGTCGGTGCTGCAGTTCTACGCGACGGCGCCTTATCCGTGCAGTTACCTGCCCGAGCGCATGGCGCGCTCGCAGGTGGCGACGCCAAGCCACCTGATCGACGCGCCCGTCTACAGCGAGTTGGTCAAAGCGGGTTTTCGCCGCTCCGGCGCGTTCACATACCGGCCCTACTGCGATCATTGCCGTGCGTGCGTGCCGGTGCGGGTGGTGGCCGGGAATTTCCTGCCCAACCGCACACAGCGGCGCATCCGCAAAAAGCACGCGGGCCTGACCGCGACCCTGCTCGAGCTCAAATACAGCCACGAGCACTATGCGCTGTACCTGCGCTACCAGGCGATGCGCCATGCGGGCGGCGGCATGGACCAGGACAGCCGCGAGCAATACCGCCATTTTTTGCTCCAGAGCAATGTCGATTCGCGGCTCGTCGAATTTCGCGAGGACGGCGTGCTGCGCATGGTCAGCATACTGGACGAGCTCGAAGACGGGCTGTCCTCGGTCTATACGTTTTTCGATCCTGAAATCGAGGCCGCGAGCTACGGCACTTACAATATCCTGTGGCAGATCGAGCGCTGCGTGCAGAACGATCTGCCGTACCTGTACCTCGGCTACTGGATCGCGCAAAGCCGCAAGATGGCATACAAAATCAAGTTCCAGCCCATGCAGGGCTTGATCGACGGCAACTGGCAGCCGTTGCCGGATTTGCCCGACGCGCCCGCTTGACGCGCGCGCCGCAAGAGCTGGCGGCGCGTCTTGATGCGCTGCTACCCCAGACGCAATGCCGTCAATGCGGCTATGCCGGTTGCCGTCCTTATGCCGAGGCCATCGCGGGGGGCCGGGCCGGCATCAACCAATGCCCGCCCGGCGGCGATGACGGCGCGCGCGAACTAGCCACCTTGGCGGGCGTTGATTATTTACCTCTCGATCGCCGGTTCGGCGAGCCCAGGCCGCCGGCAGTGGCCATCATCGACGAGTCGCGGTGCATCGGTTGCACGCTGTGCATCGAAGCGTGTCCGGTCGATGCGATCGTCGGCGCGTCAAAACAGATGCATACCGTACTTGCGCATGCGTGCACGGGGTGTGAATTGTGCATCGCGCCGTGCCCCGTCGATTGCATCGACCTGCAACCGACCGGCGCAGTGCCGACGTGCGGCGAGCGCCGCGATGCGGCGATCCAGGCGCGCCTGCGTTTCGAGCGGCACAACGAGCGTTTGACCGGCCTGCTAAAGAAGAACCGCCGGGCCGGCGGCGCCAATGCCGACGTCAACCGGCAGGTGGTCGAGCGCGCAGTCGCGCGCGCCCGCGAGCGCCTCGCACTGCGCGGAACGCCGCGCAAATAGCCGGCGCGCTCAGCCGTGAAACACTTCCTGCTTGATCGCGCCCTTGCTGCTGTTCTTGACCGCGTACATGAGCTTGTCGGCCTGGCGGATCATGTCTTCGATCGACGCCGGCATGCGCAGGAAGGTCGCGATGCCGATGCTGAACGTCACCGGCCAGTTATGAGCTTTCATTTCATGCAGCAGCCGCTGCTGCAGCATTTCAATCACCATGCGGCACGCTTCCGCATTCGTCTCGGGCAGCATCACCGCGAATTCATCGCCGCCCAGGCGGCCCGGCAAATCAGACGACCGCAGCTTGCGCAGCATCGTCTTCGAGATAACGCGCAGCAATTCGTCGCCGACGTGATGGCCGAACTTGTCGTTGACGACCTTGAAGTTGTCACAATCGATATAGGCGATCGACAGCGTGCGCTTATAGCGCCGGCACACCTCGATTTCCGCGCTGACGACCTGGTAAAAACCGCCCTTGTTGACGAGTCCGGTCAGCGTATCTTTGCGCGACTGAAAATGCGCGTCCTCCAGTGCCCGCCTCAATTCCGTCAGCGCGACGACCATCACGATGAAACTGAACAGCGCGGCGCTCCAGTTCCAGAACACCGCCCGCGGATTGTCGATGTAGGCGCCGCCCGTCGCCTCGATATAGGCCCACGACGTGCACGCGAGCACCGCCATCAAAAGACCGAACAGCCGCCCCATTCCCCACGTGAGCACCAGCAGCGCCACCAGGTACAACTCGGTCAGGCGCAGCTTCATGCCGGTGGCAAAATCGATCGCGCCGACCAGCAGCAGCAATGCCGATCCCAGCGCGACCCATTGTCCGCGATGCTGGTTCACGAAATACGAACCGAGTTCAGAATTTCCGCGCGTCCGGCTATCCATCATCCCGCTTTCTTCTTGCAGCCGCATGCTTAAGCGGCCGCTCCTGACTGTGCTGGTTGCAATTAGCATGCCACAGGCGCGGTCGCGTGACTTATTGCAGCTGCTATCGCCATACCGGCCTCTCCGAACGGTCCTAGCAGCATCGTGTGTGACATTGTGGGCACCTGCAACCGGGCAATCCGCGTGCGCATTCAAGCGTCATACCGCGCATTTCAACACAGTGCAGGCGGCTGACGAATTCGGACAGTGCGCACTGCCAATAAAGATCACAGCATGAATTCCGCCAAACGCACGGCAATTTTCGAGCGCCTGCGCGCCGCCAATCCCGAACCCCGCGGCGAGCTCGAATACCGCAATGCGTTCGAATTGTTGATCGCCGTAGTGCTGTCGGCACAGGCAACCGACAAGAGCGTCAATCTTGCCACGCGCGAGCTGTACGCGGCGGCCAATACGCCGGCCGCCCTATTAAAACTGGGCCCGGCAGGACTCGAAAATTATATCAAGCGCATCGGGCTTTATCGAACCAAAGCCAAAAATATCCTCGCCACCTGCCGGTTGCTGCTCGACCAGCATGGCGGCGAAGTCCCGGTTACGCGCGAAGAGCTCGAGCGACTGCCGGGCGTGGGACGCAAAACCGCCAATGTCGTGCTGAACATCGCCTTCGGCCAGGCGACGATCGCTGTCGACACGCATATCTTTCGGGTGTCGAACCGGACGGGGCTCGCACCCGGCAAGGACGTGGCGACGGTGGAAAAGAAATTGATGAAGCTCGTGCCCGACGAATTCAAGCTGCACGCCCACCACTGGCTGATCCTGCACGGACGCTATGTGTGCACGGCGCGCAAACCCGATTGTCCACGCTGCCTCATCAACGATCTGTGCGAATACAGGCACAAGACCAGGCTGGTCGCGCCGGTCAGCCTGCATCCCTAGCGCACATATATGTTCGCCCCGTCACGCGATCAGGCGCGCCAGTTCTTTTTCGACACCTGGAAAAAATACCGGGCCGGCGAAGCGCTCAGTGCGCTCGAGCAGATTGCGCTCGCGGTAATCAGCCTGCATCCCGAATATCATGCGCTGCTCGAGGATACGGACCGCAATCTCGACCGCGATTACACGCCGGCGGCAGGCGGCATCAACCCGTTCCTGCATCTGTCGCTGCACCTGGCCGTCGAGGAGCAGCTCTCGATCGACCAGCCGCCCGGGCTGCGCGCGAAATACGAGCAGCTGCGCGCAGCTGCGGATTCGGAGCACGACGCCAAGCACGCAGTGCTCGAATGCCTGGGCGAAACGATCTGGCAGGCCCAGCGCACGGGCGCCCCGCCCGATGCGGCGGCCTACCTCGCCTGCGTCGATAAAAAAATCCGCGCGTAAAAGTCCGGCGCAAAAAAAGCCGGATGGCCCGCGCCATCCGGCTCTACGTGCAATGCCGTGCTGCTAGTACTTCATCACGAGCGCCTGCTGGCTCGCGAAATACGCCGAGAGGTCGGCGATGTCTTCTTTTTTGAGGTTCGCAACCTGCCCTGCCATGATCGGGTTCTTGCGCGCGCCGGTTTTGTAATCGTTCATTACGCGCACGAGGTAGTCGTTGTACTGGCCTGCGAGCTTCGGAAAGTCGGGCGCCTGGCTGATGCCGTTCTCGCCGTGGCATGCCGCGCAAACCTTGGCTTTTTCCTTGCCCGCTGCCGGATCGCCCGCATGCGCGACCGCGCCCACCGCCAGCGCCGCCGCAATAACCAAAAGCTTCGTCATGGTCGTCATCTCATTTCCCCGCAGTCTTCACGTCGCTCGCCGCGTAATAGGCGGCGACATCCGCCATGTCCTTGTCGGTGAGGCCGGCTGCAATTGCGCGCATCGTCGGATGGCTGCGCTCGCCGGACTTGTAGGCCTGCAGCGCTTTGACGAGATAAGAGGCGTGCTGCCCCCCGAGCTTGGGCACCGGATACACTGCCGGATAGGCCGTCTTGTAGCCGGGAATGCCGTGACAGCCCTCGCACAATGCGGTTTTCTGTTTGCCAGCCGCAGCATCGCCGTCGGCTGCCAGTGCTGGTACGGCCAACACCAGCAGCGCCGCGCCTGCCACGATAGCGTTCATCATTTTCATTCTGGTGTCGTCCCTGGTCAGCAAAAAAACTCGCGTGATTATACCGGAAAACTTCCGTATTGCGCCGCCTTCAGCGCGACCGCGCGGCAGCGAATTTCAATGTCCGACCGTCAGAACGCCTGAGGCCGCCAGCGTCAGCACTGCGATTTCGAGCACCGCGATGACGCCGTAAATCCAGTCGCGGCGCGCAGCGTAGAGCGGCAGCAGCACGACGAAACACAAACCGGAAATGCCGGACAATATTGCAATACCAACGAGCGGCAGCGTCTCGCCGTTGCCCAGCATGCCGAGCCAGCCCCAGCCCTCCGGCGTGCCGGTAGCGCGCAGGTACTCCGGCGCCGAGAGCGTCCACAACTCCGGCATTTGCGCGAGCGGCACACGCGCAGGCACGAGACCCGTCACGTACACGATGAACCCGCACACGAGCACGCCCAGGCCGAACCGCATGCCCGCGTCGAGCACGCGCGCGTAGCGCAATTGCTCTGGAGACGCATACGTGCGCCGTGAGCTGCCGCCGTTTGTCGCGGCCACGCCTTTTACGGCCATGTCGTCATGTCCATATCCCAAGGCCTTTCGCCAGCGCGCGCACCCCCGCCGCGAGCAACATGACGATGACCAACTTGCGAATCGACGACGCCTTGATGATGGTGAGCAGGCGCGCGCCGATGAAAGCGCCCAGCATCATGCCGATCACGGAAGGCGCGGCAATGATTGCGAGCACCGCGCCCTTGTTGATATATACCCACACCGCGGACGAATCGACGATCGACAGGATGAAACCGCTGCTGCCCGCCGACAGACGTAGCGGCACGCCCATCACAAGGTTCAATGCCGGCACGTTCGCCCAGCCCGCGCCGAGCCCGAACAAGCCCGCGAGCACGCCGATGCCGACAAACAGCACGAGCCCGAGCGGTGTGCGGTGGACCTGCCATGCGATTTCCCGCCGGTGCACGGCATCGTAAAAAACGCCGTGGATGCTCAATGCCGCCGCCAGCCGGTCGCTTGAACCGACTTCTGGAAACTCCGACTTCTTCGCGAGCCACATCAGCGCGACGATGCCCAATATCGTCACGCCGAGCGCGGTTTGCACAACGGCCGCCGGCAAGGCGAGACCGACGAGCGCGCCCGCTATCGAGCTCGCAGACGCGAGCAAGGCGAGCGGCAGCGCCAGTCGCAGGTCCGCAAGTCCGGCGCGCAGCAATCCGGGCGCCGCCGCCACCGCGCTGGCAAGCGCGACGAGCAGCCCGGCGCCGCGCACGAAATCGAGGTGAAACGGCAGAAAGCCGCTGACGATCGGCACGAACAACACGCCGCCGCCGACGCCCGCCGGCACCGCGATCATGCCGAGCACGAAGCAGATGACGAGCAGGGAAAGCGGCCACACCCACCACGCCGTCGCGGCCACGTCACCGCCCACGGCCCATGCGCCCGTCGATGAAAGTGCCGCGGCCGCTACGATGGCAGCGCCTGGCAACCCTTTGGTCCAGCTCCTGGCGTAATTTTTTTTCATTGCGATTATTTTGCGACACGCCGAATTGCAGCCGGCGCGGCAACCGCATTGTAACGGCTGCGCCCGTCATGCGTACGCGCGGCACGCTTAAAGCAGCCTGTGCCGCGGTTGCGCCAGCGCGTCAATTCACCTAATCTTGCCCGGTATGGGTAACCGTCTCACCAAAATCTACACGCGTACCGGCGATGCCGGCACCACGGGCCTTGCCGACGGCTCACGCGTCGCGAAGGATGCGCCGCGCATCGAAGCCATCGGCGCCGTCGACGAACTGAACAGCGTGATCGGCGTGCTGCTGTGCGAAGACCTGCCCGCCGCTATTCGCGCCTGTCTTGACGGCGTGCAGCACGATCTCTTCGATCTCGGCGGCGAACTGAGCGTGCCCGGTCACGCGCTGATGAGCGAGGCGCACAGCCAGCGGCTCGAGCAGGCGCTCGACGCATTCAATGCGGACCTGCCGGCGCTCAAGGATTTCATATTGCCCGGCGGCTCGCGCGGGGCGAGCCTTGCGCATGTCGGACGCACCGTCTGCCGGCGCGCCGAGCGCGCAGTGGTTGCGCTGGCCAAGGCGGAAACGGTGGCGCCGCCGCTGTTTCAATATCTGAATCGCCTCTCCGACCTGCTCTTCGTGATTTCACGCAAGCTCAATCGCCACGCGGGTCGCGACGACGTTTACTGGCAGCAGGGCAAGAACCGCGGCTGATTCGCGCCCGCCGCCGCGGCGCGCCAACTCACCGGATACTTCGGGTCGAGCGCACGCTTTCAAGCTGTTCGCAGACGCTACGCGCGCCGTCCAACACGCGAGGTGTCTGGCGTTGGATCAAATCGGGATCGACGTAGAGCGCGCGCACGTTGCGCAGTCCCGCATACCGCGCGTCGTGACTCCATGGCTCGGCGAACTCCGCGGGCGTGGTAGCCGAACTGCCGCCGAGCACGACTTCGGGCCGCGCTGCGATCACGCTTTCGAGCGAAACGACCGGCGTCAGCACCGGCGTTGCGGCAAACACATTGACGCCACCGCACAGCGAGATTACGTCGCTGATCATATGGTGACCGCTGACCGTCATCAGCGGCGCGTGCCATATCTCGTAGAACACCCTGACCGGACTGCGCGTGCGATAGCGCGCGCCGAGCGCCGCGATGCCCTGTTCGAAATCTGCGGCGCCCGCCGCGGCGGCGTCGGTCGTGCCGGCGAGGGACGCTATCGCGCGCACCAGCCGCGGGATCGCCGCCAGCGTTCCGGGCTCGGCGACGAAAACGGGGAAACCGAGCTTTTCCAGGCGCTCGAAATCGGCGGCGTGGTTGCCGGTCTTCCAGGCGATGATCAAGTCGGGCTTGAGGCTCAGCACGCGCTCGAGATCGATGCGGGTCGCGTCGCCGATTTGCGCGATCGATTGTGCGGCCGCCGGATAGTCGCTGAAGCGCGGCACCCCGATCAGCTTCGCGCCGGCGCCCGCCGCGTAGACCAGCTCGGTTATCGACGGGGCGAGCGCTACGATGTGGCGCGCCGGGGCGGCGAGCGCGACCCGCACACCGCGGTCGTCGACGCTGCTGACACCGTCGGCGGCGGCGATGCCGGCAACGAGGCTGCCCGCCAGAATGAGGAGCCGCCGCGCGCTGCGTAGTCTCAACGGCGGCTGTCCAGCACGGATACTGTTAACGGCTGCCCATATACTGCAGCAGCGTCGCGCTGGTGTGGCGCAGCCGCTGCGACAGCATGGTGACGAGCTTGATCAGAATCTTCGCGCCCAGACTGGGTTTCTCGAGAATGATCGTGCCCATGTCTTCGCGGGTGAGCATCCCGAACGTGGTTTCTTTGAGCGCCACGCAGGTCGCAAAGCGCGGCTCGCCGTCTATCATCGACATTTCGCCGAGCGTCATGCCGGGCATCACCGACGTCAGCAGCTGCTTCTCGCCCATCAGGTTTTGCTTGTAGATGTCGACTTCGCCGCGGATCATCAGCAGCATATAGTCGCCGATGTCGCCCTCGCGAATGATCACCTGCCCGGGTTCCGCATGGTAGATGCGCATGTAGCCCGCGAGCAGGTCGACGTCGTCACGGTTGAATTCGGCGAAAAACTGCGAGCGGCCGACCAGGCTGAATATCTGATCCGCAAATGCCGCGCCGCGGCCCAGGTCCTCGAGCGCGGCGAGCGGCTCGCGATCGCCTCCCGCATTCGCAATTTCCGCCATGCATGCTCCACTGCGTTACGTTGGCGCCGTTCCGGCTATTGCTCGGTTTCCATCAGCTTGATACGCCGCCGGCGCACGCCATCGGCGAGCGTCTCGAGCAGCTTCTGGCTGTCCTCCCAGCTGATGCAGCCATCGGTGATGCTTTGCCCGTAGACGAGCGGCTTGCCCGGCACGAGATCCTGCCGCCCGGCTTTCAGGTGACTCTCGACCATGATGCCGAAAATGCGGTCCTCGCCGGCGGCGAGCTGGCGCGCGACATCGGCGCCGACCTCGACCTGCTTCTGCGCATTCTTGCTCGAGTTCGCATGGCTGAAATCGATCATCAGGCGCTGGGCGAGACCGGCTTCGGCGAGCCCTTTGGCCGCTGCATCGACGCTCGCCGCGTCGAAATTTGGCGCCTTGCCGCCGCGCAGAATGATGTGGCAGTCCTCGTTGCCCGCGGTCGAAACGATCGCGGAGTGCCCCGCCTTGGTCACCGACAGGAAGTGATGCGGCGCCTGCGCGGCGCGGATTGCGTCGACCGCGATCTTGATGTTGCCGTCGGTGCCGTTCTTGAACCCGACCGGGCACGACAGCCCTGACGCGAGTTCGCGATGGATCTGGCTCTCGGTCGTGCGGGCCCCGATCGCGCCCCAGGAAACCAGGTCGGCGATGTACTGTGGAGTGATCATGTCGAGAAACTCGCAGCCTGCCGGCACGCCCATTTCGTTCAGCTCGAGCAGCAGTTCGCGCGCAATGCGGATGCCCTCGTTGATGCTGAAGCTGCCGTCGAGGTTGGGGTCGTTGATGAGGCCCTTCCAACCCACCGTGGTGCGCGGTTTTTCGAAATACACGCGCATGACGACCAGCAGATCATCGGCGAGGCGGGACTTCATCTCCTTCAGCCTGCCGGCATATTCCTTGGCGGCTTTCACGTCGTGTATCGAGCACGGCCCCATGATCACCAGCAGGCGATCGTCGGCCCCGTGCAGGATACGGTGGATGCCCTGGCGCGCGTCGAATGTCGCCTGCGCGGCCTTCTCGGACAGCGCAAATTCGCGCAACACGTGCGAAGGGGGCACGAGTTCTTTGATCTCTTTGACCCTTAAGTCGTCGGTTCTTTGCATATGACCCGCTCTGATTCCATCAACCAAATAGTATAACTCAAGACCGCCGGCCGAACGGCGCCGACGATAGTCGGGCGGCGCAGGAGAGATGACAGCGCGAGCAAATCGATGGTGTAATCGCGGCTGCCTCGACCGCGGGATTTACCCACCTTGCATGCGCCGGAGTAAGCGATGACGGATTACGTTGAAAGCGGAATTGCTCCGCGGAAGTTATGCTGAGCCGCTTCAGGTCATTGGTGCTCGGCGCCGTATGCGTCACTTTGAGCGCCTGCGCGCCGGCACCGATCAATCCGGACGCCATCACCGCGGCGCCCGAGCCGGGACGCGCGATCATAATCGGCTGGGGCAATACTGCGGCAGAAAATGCACGCGCTTCCCTTTCCGCCGAATGGACAACCCGCGTGACGCGTCTATTCGTCGCATTTGCCGATGGCCGGAAAATGTCGTTCGGCGAAAACATCGCGCGCCTCGAGCCCGGCGATCGCGACCTGATCATATCCTGCGGCATCTACGTGAATCACCGCTTCTTTACTTACGATAGCGCCCTGCGCGCCACGCTTGCCGCGAATCGCGTGTACCGGTTGCGCGCGAATCCCGAAGGCCGGCGGTGCGAAGGCTACCTGGAGGACGTGACCGGCAAGAGCGGCTAGCGCGCTGCCTCGTCTGCCGAACGACAATCGCCAGGATGGTCTTTTCGCTCATCAGAAGCTGGATTCTTCCGCGCAGCGGGGCCGATTCGGCGCCGCTGCGCCTGCATGTCGGCGGGCAGGTCGCTCATCCGGACTGGAAGATTTTCGACGTGCGGCCCGGTTCTCACGTCGACTTCGTCGGCGACTGTACCGACCTTTCGCGCTTCGCCAGCGGCAGCGTTGCCGAAATTTATGCGTCACACGTGCTCGAGCATCTCGGTTACGTGGACGAGCTGCCGCGCACCTTGCGCGAATTCCACCGCGTGCTCGTTCCCGGCGGCCGCCTGCGCGCGAGCGTCCCCGATCTCGACGTCCTGTGCCCGCTGTTCGCCGATGCCGCGCTGAGCTTTGAAGAACGCGTGCACGTCATGCGCATGATGTTCGGCGGGCAGGCGAACCCCGCGGACTTTCACAAGGTCGGGCTCAATGAGGAGTTTCTGCGCGATTTCCTGCAGGCGGCGGGTTTCACCGACGTGGTCCGCGCCGACGATTTCGGCGTGTTCGACGATTCGAGCGCGATCGTTTTCAGGGGCCGGCGCATCAGCCTCAATCTGAGCGCGCGCAAGCCCGCCGGCGCCTGACGCCCGTTTATTCTAACTGCCGGGCGACGAGGCTTGCCGGCGCTCGCACCACGCGTGCCAGGCATGCCGGAACTGCGCCTCGAGCTGGCGGGTGAATCCCGCATGATCGAGCAGCGGCGACGCCGCCAGGCGTGCGCGCATTTGCGCGCGCAGCGCGGCGCGCGCGCCGGCGTCGCGGGCGAGCTCGATCGCGCGGCGCACGTACTGCTCGTCGTCCTGCGCGATCAACTCGTCTAAGCCCACGCAATGCAGGATCGATGCGCCGACGCGCGACATATGCACTTCACCTGCTCGCGTGATCACCGGCACGCCCATCCACAACGCCTCGCAGGTGGTCGTCGTTCCGTTGTACGGAAACGTGTCGAGCGCGATATCGACGTCGTGATAAGCCTCAAGATGCTGTTGCCGTTCGCTGATCCAACCCTGTAAGTCCACTTGCGCGGGATCGATGCCGGCGCGCTCGAAAGCGTCGAGCAACCGGTCGACCGTGTCCGGAAAACCCAGCACCGACGATTTGAGCACGAGGCGCGAACCCGGCACGCCGGCAAGGATGCGCCCCCACAGCCGCAGGCTACTCCGCATTGACTTTGGCCAGGCTGTTGAACGACGAGAACACCACGGCCGCTCCCGGCGCGCGCGGCTTGACCAGCGGCGCGTCGGCTGGCGGCAGGTAGCTGAGAAAACCACTTTCTATGCGCAGCAGTCGTTCGGAATGGCGTTGCTCGGCCCCCGGCGAGGGATCGGCCGTGTGATCGGTAATTCGACTGTCGATCGCGGCGAGTCCGGTCGTATCCGGGTACCCGAGCCAGGTCAGCTGCACCGGCGCCGCGCGTCGTGCGAAGACGCCCAGCCGGTTGCCTTTCGAATGGCCCGCGAGATCGATCAGAATGTCGATGCGATCCTCGCGCACCATCCGCGCGACGGCGTCGTCGTCGATCGCGGCCACCTCTCGCCACCCATCCGCCGCCTCGCGCATGCGGCGCGTTACGTCGTCCGCCAACGCATGGTTGTAATAGCAGAACACTTCGAACGAGCTGCGGTCGTGGTTGCGCAGCACGGGCTCGATGAAATAGCCGACCGAATGCCGCGACAGGTTCGGCGACACGTAACCGATGCGCAAGCGCCGCTGCGAATCCGCGGGCCGCGTCTGATCGCCGGCCCGCTCCGGCCACGCGTTGCGCATCATCTCGCCGTACGCGCGGTGCAGCTCGAACAGCCGCCGCGCATCGACTGGCGCGAGGTAATGCCGGTGGAACAGCAGCGCGGAGAAGACCGGACCGGCGGTTGGCGCGATGGCCAGCGCCTCTTCATACGCAGCAACGGCTTCGTCGATTGACCACAGATCGACCAGCACGCCGGCGGCGCCGAGGCACGCATCGAGCGAGCGCGGATGTGCGCGCAGGCATTCCCGATAAAGCGCGAGCGCGACCTCCAGCCGACCGCTCTGGGCGGCTGCACCGGCCTGTTGCAGGAGTTCTTCGCCCGTCGCACCGGCGGCCGGTGGCTCAGCGCCCGCGCGCGGGCGCAACAGGCTGCCGACGAATTTCGTCAGCACGCTCATTCCGGCAGCTCGACGTAGCGCAACGCGAGAAGCTCGACTTCTTCGATGCCGGCCGGCGTGCGCAGCTTCACGACGTCGCCTTCGCGCGCTTTGGTGAGCGCGCGCGCCACCGGCGAAATCCAGCTGATGCGATGGCGCGACGGATCGACCTCGTCCTGGCCGACGATGCTGACGGTGCGCTCCACTCCCTGGCTGTCGCAGTAGGTGACCGTCGCGCCGAAAAACACCTGCTCGACTCCCGGCCGTGCCGGGTCGATCACTTCGGCGATCTCGAGCCGCTTGGTCAGAAAGCGGATCCGGCGGTCGATTTCGCGCAGCCGCCGTTTGCCGTAGATGTAATCGGCGTTTTCGGAGCGGTCGCCGTTGGAGGCCGCCCACGCAATGACCTTGACGAGCTCGGGTCGCTCCTTGTCGAGCAGCGACTGCAATTCTCGTTTTAGCCGCGCATACCCGGCCGGCGTGATGTAGTTTTTAGCGCCCGCGGGCAGCGCCGGCGGCTCGTCGTCGTCAGCGGGTCGCGCAGCGCGTTCGCGCTCGAGATCGGCCAGTTTGCGCATTCGACGCTGGCTACGCAGTACCGCCGACCGTCAGTCCGTCGATCCTCAAGGTCGGCTGGCCGACGCCGACCGGCACGCTCTGCCCTTCCTTGCCGCACGTGCCGACGCCGGTATCGAGCGCCATGTCATTGCCGATCATCGCGACGCGCGTCAGCACGTCCGGCCCGTTGCCGATCAGCGTCGCGCCTTTGACCGGATAGGTGACCTTGCCGTTTTCGATCATGTACGCTTCCGACGCCGAGAACACGAACTTGCCGCTCGTGATATCGACCTGCCCGCCGCCGAAATTCACCGCGTAGAGCCCGTGCTGGACCGACTGCGATGATCTCCTGCGGGTCCTTGTCGCCGTTGAGCATATAGGTGTTCGTCATGCGCGGCATCGGGATGTGCGCGAACGATTCGCGCCGCCCGTTGCCGGTCGCGGCAACTCCCATCAGGCGCGCGTTCAGGCTGTCCTGCATGTAGCCTTTCAACACGCCGTCCTCGATCAGCACGTTGCGCTGCGTCGGGTTGCCTTCGTCGTCGATGTTGAGCGAGCCGCGGCGTTGCGCGATGGTGCCGTCGTCGACCACCGTCACGCCCGGCGCTGCGACGCGCTCGCCGATGCGCCCGCTGAATGCGGAGCTGCCCTTGCGATTGAAATCGCCCTCCAGCCCGTGCCCGATCGCTTCGTGCAGCAGGATGCCCGGCCAGCCCGGTCCGAGCACGACCGTCATGGACCCGGCCGGAGCGGGCCGCGCGTCGAGATTCATCAGCGCCTGCTCGACCGCCTTGCGCGCGTAGTCCTCGACGATGGCATCGGTGAAGTATGCGTAATCGAAGCGCCCGCCGCCGCCGCCGCTGCCCTGCTCGCGGCGGCCGTCCTGCTCGACGATCACCTGCACCGAAATGCGCACGAGCGGCCGCACGTCGGCGGCGGTCACGCCGTCGCTGCGCGCTGACCAGCACGACTTCGTATTCGCCGCCGAGATGCGCCATCACCTGGGTCACGCGCGGATCGAGACTGCGCGCATAACGCTCGATCTTCTCGAGCAACGCGACCTTGGCCTCGTCGGCAAGGCTCGCGAGCGGATCGTGCGGCAGATAAAGCTGGCGCCCGTCGCTGCGCCGCGCCACCTGGGTCCTGGTCTCGGCGCCCTGGCGCGCGATCGCGCGGGTCGCCTGCGCGGCCGCCGTGAGCGCCGTCAGGCTGATATCGTCCGAATACGCGAACGCGGTTTTCTCACCGGCCACTGCGCGCACGCCCACGCCCTGGTCGATGTTGAAGCTGCCGGATTTGACGATGCCCTCTTCGAGGCTCCAGCCCTCGCTGCGGCTGTACTGGAAATACAGATCGGCGTAGTCGACTTTGTGCGAGAGAATCTGGCCGAACACCTGCTCCAGCGCGGTGTCGTCGAGCGAGTACGGCGCGAGCAGCGTCGCCTGCGCGGTATTGAATGCGGCCTCGAGCTCGGGGCCGCGGGTTTTGGTTTTGCGGGTCATCAGGTCATCCGGTGGCAAGTACTATTGATAGATCGTGGCGGCAGGCGCTCGATTCAAGCCCGCCGCCTGCTTGGCATGCTACACGTGATGCAGCGTCCGGTGCGCGAGCGCCGGCAGGCTTTTGCGCAGCCGTTGCACGTATTCGGGATTGATGCCGGCGATCACGACGCCGGAGCCGCGCGGCAGGCGATCGAGCACGACACCCCACGGATCGACGATCATGCTGTCGCCGTGCGTTTCGCGGCCGTTCAGATGGTAGCCGCCCTGCGCGGGCGCGATCACGTAGGCGAGGTTCTCGATCGCACGCGCGCGTATCAGCGTTTCCCAGTGCGCTTTACCGGTGGTCTCGGTGAAGGCGGACGGCACGAGAATGATATCGACGTCTTTCATCGCGCGGTAGAGCTCGGGAAAGCGCAGGTCGTAGCAAATCGACAGCCCGAGGCGGCCGAATGGCGAATCGATGACCTTGACCTCGCTGCCCGGCTCGATCGTGCGCTGCTCGGAATAGTGTTCCTTGCCCATCTCGAAACCGAACAGATGGATCTTGTCGTAGCGCGCGACGAGCTTGCCCTTGTCGTCGTACACGAGCGAGCTGTTGCGCACGCGGTTGGGATCGCCCGACATCAGCGGAACCGAGCCGCCGACCAGCCAGATCTTGTGTTTTTTCGCCGTCTCCGCCAGAAACTGCTGGATCGGGCCCGTGCCCTCGGCTTCGCGGACCTTGACCTTGTCGGTGTCCTGCATGCCCATGATCGCGAAATATTCGGGCAACGCGACCAGCTTCGCGCCCTGCTTCGCTGCCATCGCGATCAGCCGCCGCGCTTCGTTCAGGTTGGCCGCGACGCTGGGTCCGGAGGCGAGCTGGACGGCGGCGACGCGCACCACCGCGGCGGGCTCGGCCTTGCCTGCCGGCTTCGATTGCGGCCGTGCGCGGCCGAATGACGAGGCGTTTTTTTCGCTCATTGGGTCACTTCAATTTTCAAGGGTTCCTGCGGCTTGACGTCATTGATCAGCGACACGCGCGCACCGTCGATCGCGAGCGCCATCAGCCACATGCGCAATTCCTCGGCCTGCAGCAGCGCTTCCTGGCCATAACCGTGATGGATGACGAGCCGGGCCGCCGGCCGCGCGAGATACTGGTCCAGCGCTTTGCGGACCGCGGGCTGGTCGAGCACCGCGCGCGCACTGCGCGGCCGGTCCCACAAGTCCGGCGCCACGGAAAATACATCATCGGCGGCCGCACTCAGTGCGGCCGCGATCAGGCACAACCCCGCCGCTAGACGCTTCAATCGCTGCGCTCCGAACCGGGAACGATCGCGTTCCTGCCAGGCGACGACTCGACCTTCGCGACCTGCGGATCGGCCCAGGTGCCCGTGACGTCGTATTCGTACGCGGCCATCTTGTCGATCGGGTCCTTCAACAGTTTTTGCGCGACGAACGTGGCGATGCCGGCGATCGGCCCGCCGATCAGCGCGCCGGCCACGGACAGGCTGTCGCTCATGCTCGGAAACACTTTTACGCGCAATTTCTGCGTTTCGCGCGCGAGATCAACGTCGCCAGTCATCTGGATGCGCACGGCGGGCCCCTGGATGCGGAAGTTCTCGGTGTTGGCAATGCCGCGGTTGACTTTCACGGTACCGACGATTTCGTCGAAGGCAAGGCCTTCGCTGAAGATGTCGCGAAAATCCAGCGACAGCCGCCGCGGCAATGACTGCAGGCTCAGCACGCCCAGGAGCTTGCCGATGCCCGGGTCGAGCTTGATGAACTGGCCCTTATTCGCCTCGAGCACGAAGTTGCCCGACAGCGTCGCATAGTCGAGCTCGCTTGGATTGCCGTTCCACGCGAGAGGCCCCTCGAGTTTCGCCGTGCCGCGGCGCACGCCTTCGGGCTGGCCCATGCGCACGAGGAACTTGCCGATGTCATTGACGTCGAGCCGGACGTTAACCATCGTGCGCGGCTGTGTGAGCCAGCCCTGCCAGATGCCTTCGATGTGCAATGTCGCTTCCGGGCTCGTTATGTGCAGCCGCTCGAGCTTCCAGTCGCGCCCGTCGGGTACCGCCGTGAGCTCGAGCTTGCCCATGTTCGCCTGCCGCACCTGGAAATTGTCGGCTTTGATGTCGAGCGCCGGCAGTTCCTGCGGCTGGTCTTTGTCCGCTACCACCGGCGGGCGGTCGGGCGTCAGCGCCGGAATCGTCAGGGTCTTCATGCGCGCGGTTACTTTGCCCTTGCCTTGCGAACGGTAGTTCACTTCGCCTACGAGCTCGCGACCGGCGAGCGTGGTCTGCCACACGCCCGTCTGCACGGTACCGTTTATCGCGAGCTCATTGAAGCGCCGGCCCAGCACGTCGAGCGTCCCGAACTTGACGTCGAGTCCCGCGAGTTGAGCGCGTCCCGCATCGCCGCCCGACGACTTCATCAAGAGCAGCCATTGATCGAGATCGAGGCCTTTCAGGCCGCCAGTGACCCACAGTCCCTTGCGCTCGGGTTCGCCGGCCGGCCCCCCGCCCAGATGGATGAGGCCACGCTCGATGACTGCGTCGATGCTGTCCTTGCGCCGCAACAACTGCACCGACACTACGTTGCCGATGCCGAACGCGATGCGATCCTGCTGCGGGCCGGTGACATTGCGTTCCAGCTTGAAGGGCAAGGTTTCCGGCGCCGTCTTGGCCAGCGGGGCCGGCAGGTCCGAGGCTATGCCCTGCAACGTCGACTCGAACACCATGTCGACCACGCGTTTGCGCACGGCCACGCTGCTTTTCCAGTCGGTCGAGCCATGCAGTGTCTGCACGAACGGCAGCGTGGCCACGCGGCGGAAATTGTCCATGTTGGCGCGCCCCGCCAGGTTGAATCGCACAACGCCGTCTTTTTGCGTGCTGCCGTTCAACGTGGCCGGACCGCCGAGTATCACCATCGTCGTCGCCGGCATCCGCACGGACGCCTCGGTAAATTCGATGTGCCCGTTGACCTGCTCGAACGGGAAGAACAGCTCCTCGCTTTCAACCCGGTTGTTCAAAAACTGAAAGTCTCCGGCTACCCGGGTGCTTTTCGGATTGGCGAGCGGTATGTTGAGCTTCAATGCGAGCTTGCCGCGCCCTTCCGCGCGGAAACGCTCGGTGAAATGATCGATCGAGTCGGCGACCGGGCTTTTCTCGATAAAACTCAGGAATTCGCTCGTGGGGCCTTCCGCTTCGCCAGTGACCACGACCACGCGCTCGGGATTCATGAGGTCGGGAATCTCCGCGTGCACGCGGGCGATCTTGGCGCCCAAAATCGCGCCGTCGCGGACCGCTATGTCCATGCGGCGGCCGCGAAAAGTCAGTTCGCCATCGATATTCTCGATTTTGGGCCAGCCGTTCGCATAATCCAGCACGCCGTCCAGCACGTGTGCCGTCACCTGAAACGTGCCGCCCTTGCCTTCGGGGAACGGAAATTCGTTCAGGTTGCCCTTCAAGCGCAGTTTGACGTCGTTCGACGTGCCCCCGAGAAACGCCGTGGCCATCCACTGGCGCCCGCGGTCGCCGACCTGTAATGGCACGTAACGGCCGACGCTGCGGACATCGGCGCGCGTAGCATGCGCGGTCAAATCGATCACGCCGCGGCCGCCGGCCACAGTCTGGTATACGCCCGATACGCTGGCGGCCATGTCGCGGTTCGCGAATGAAATGTCGTTAAGCCGGATTTCGTATTGCTCGCCCGTGCGTTGCCAGCCGGCTTGGGCCGTGAACGTGTCGAAGCGAAACTTTTCCTCGAATACCAGCGGGAAATCCACCGCTGTGTTCTGCGTGCTCAACATCAGCGTCCCGCCACGCTCGGTGCCATCGATACTGCCGCTTACGCCGGCGAGCCCGGGCAGCCTGCCCACAGCATTGAGGCCCAGATTGGTGAACCGCGCCTTCACGCCATATTGCTCCGGGCGCGGCCAGCTGCCGGTCCATTTGACCGCCACGTCGTAGAAGCTGCCGCGCGGCGCGTACGCCTCGAATTCCTTACGCACTTCGGCTTCGAACGGCAAATGGTCGGCCAGCGCGATCAGCGGTTCGACGTCGAGCGCGTTTGCCTGCAATTCGCCGTGCGGCGCGCGCTTGCCGCTTGCGCGGTGATAGCGCAGCAGGAAATCGGTCGGCTGCAGGTTGTGCTCGTGAGTGGACAGGCTAAGCCGCGTCGTCGAAACTTCATAGCCGTCCTCGAGCAGCTTCCAGCCCACGCGGCCTTTGAGCTCCGCGAGGTCGAGATCCGGTAATTCGGCGCCCAGCCGGGTCGTGACCTGGGACAACTGAACGTCAGCCGTAATTTGCGCAACTTCGCCGTCTTTCAGGCCCACCCACGCGCGCACTGCGCCCACGCCATGCGGAAAATAGACGGGAAACGTCACCCACGCGCGCCATGCGGCGATGTCCGTGTATTCGAGCTGGGCGAACACCTGGCCGTTCCACTGGGCGAGCGCCGTGACCGTTCTGCCGGTGAAATCGCCGCGCACGTCCAGCGGCGTCGCCAGCGCGGCCGGCGGTACCGCGCGCAGACCAAAACGATGGTGGTTGCCGTCGTTCTCGAAGCGAAAATCCACGTGCTCGAGCGCTAATTGAGGCGCCGCGCGCAGCTCGTCGTTCCACGTAATCGACGCGTCCCGAATGCTGATCTCGTTCTGGCGCAGCAGCCAGTCCGAAATCCCGCCGCCGTCGGTGTTCGCGTTGAGCTCGATGCCGGCGACGGAAAAAACCCCGCGCGCGTCGCGCCTCACATCCAATTGCGGGCGCCGGATCTCGATCGAATCGAACCGCGGCTCGCCGAGCACCAGCGACCACCATGACAACGTGCTGTCGACGCGCTGCAAAGTCAGCGCAGGCCGGTTCGCGCTGTCGTACACGAGGACGTCGCCCAGCGTCAATTGCAGATTGAGCCCGCTCCAGCGGCCGTCCAGCTTGCCGATGGTCACCTTCTGACGCGTCGCCTCGCTCAGCTGTTTTGCGATCGGTTCCCGGTAGTCGCCCATATGGGGCAGCACCCAGAAACGCACCAGTAATATGACGAGCGCAAAAGCAAATGCGCAGCCCAGTATTGCCCAGGTTATCGCGCGATAACACCAGAGCGAGCTGACGTGCAGCATCCGGAAAATGGATTTAGCCGGCACGATCTCAGTTAAAAGTCATAAAATGCAAGGCAATGATTTCAAAACTAATTGTAACCCGAACGGTGTGACTATACCTAGCGCCCTCGCACGCGCAAACGATGACGCGTTAGTCGCTCGCACCATCGCTTTGTCCCGCTATGCGCGGCGCCTGCTTGCCGCCGAGCCCGGGCTCATGCCGGCGACAGCGATCGCGACGCCATTCGGGGCCGACGAAATGCGCAGGCGGCTCGCCGCCGCCGGCGCGACCGACGACGCGTCGCTGATGCGCGCGCTGCGCGATTTGCGCAAGCGCGTCATGCTGCGCCTGATCGCCCGCGACTTAAACGGGCTGGCGACGCTCGACGAAGTCATGGCGACGATAACGACGCTCGCCGACATCGCTCTCACGGTTGCGGTGGACCATCTGAAACGCGAATTCGCGCTACTTCACGGCGAACCGACGGCGGCCAATGACGGCAGCGTGCAGGTCCTGCATGTCGTCGCGATGGGCAAGTTAGGCGGCGAGGAACTCAATGTCTCGTCCGACATCGACTTGGTGTTCGTGTATCCGGAGGACGGCGAGACGCGCGGCCCGCGCCCATTGAGCAATCATGAATATTTCATCCGCTTCGCGCGCCGCCTGATCGCACTGCTCAACGAGATGACCGCCGATGGCTACGTATTCAGAGTCGACATGCGGTTGCGGCCGCTCGGCAGCGACGGACCGCTCGCCGTGAGCTTCGGCATGCTCGAAAACTATTTCATCACCCAGGGGCGCGAATGGGAACGCTACGCATGGATCAAGGCGCGCGTCGTGTGCGGCGACCGCGCGCAGGAACTCGCCGATCTCGTGCGTCCGTTCGTCTTCCGCCGCCATCTCGACTACAGCGCGTTCGAATCCATGCGCGGCCTGCACGCGGAGATCCGGCGCGAAGTCGAGCGGCGCGACATACTCGACAACGTCAAGCTCGGCCCCGGCGGCATCCGCGAAATCGAATTTATCGTGCAACTGTTTCAACTGGTCCGCGGCGGTCACGATGCCCCGCTGCGCCAGCCGCCCACGCTCGCCGTGCTGCCGTTGCTGGCCGAGCGCAACCTCCTGCCGGCGGCGGCAGTAAGCGAGCTCACCGCCGCGTACGTTTTCCTGCGAAATCTCGAGCACCGGCTCCAGTATCTCGACGACAGGCAGACCCAGGCGCTGCCGACGAGTGACGACGATCAAGCTCTGATCGCTGCCGCCACGGGTCACGCCGATTTCGCGCAGCTGCGCGCCGAACTCGAGCAGCATCGCAGCCGCGTCACGCAGCATTTCGAAAATATTTTCGCGACGTCCGGGCCGGACGCGCATCCGCTCGAGGTGCTGTGGGACGGCGCGGGCACGGACGCGCCGCAGAAGATGTTGCGCGAACTCGGATTTGCCGAGCCCGCGCGGGCGCTGGAGCGCATCGCCGCGCTGCGCGACAGCAGCCGCGTACGTCAGATGCCGCAGGCGAGCCACGCACGGATGCGGCAACTCGTGCCGCGCGTGATCGCCGAGGTTGCCAGGCTGCCCAATCCCGACGCGACGCTCGAGCGCATGCTGACGCTGCTTGAGAGCATCAGCCGGCGCGAAGCCTATCTCGCGCTGCTGCTCCAGTATCCGCAAACAATCGAGCGCGGCGCGCGCCTTGCAAGCGCCAGCCCGTGGGCCGCGCAATATCTCGCCCGCTACCCGATCCTGCTCGACGAGCTGCTTGATGCGCGCACGCTGCACACGCCGCCCGCCTGGCCGCAACTGCGCGCGCAGTTGCGCAACCGGCTTGACCAGGCTGGCGACGACAGCGAAGCGCAAATGAACGCGCTGCGCCATTTCAAGCATGCGCAGACCCTGCACCTGCTCGCGCAGGACCTGGCGGGCGAGCTGCCGCTGGAAAAACTGTCCGACCACCTGAGCGAACTCGCCGACGTAATCCTGGCCGAAGTGCTGCGCGTCGTATGGCGGGGCTTGCGCACGCGTCATCGCGACGAGCCGGCGTTCGCGATCATTGCTTACGGCAAGCTCGGCGGCAAAGAGCTCGGCTACGCGTCGGACCTGGACCTTATTTTTCTTTACGACGATCCGGCGCCCGAGGCGCCGGAAAATTACGCACGGCTCGCGCAGCGCATCAATCACTGGCTGACAAGCATGACCGCGGCCGGCGCGCTGTACGAAACCGACCTGCGCCTGCGTCCCGACGGCGCGAGCGGGCTGCTGGTCAGCCCGTTCGAAGGATTCGCCGATTATCAGCGCACTCACGCGTGGGTGTGGGAGCACCAGGCACTGACGCGTGCGCGCGGCGTCGCCGGCGATGCCGGCATTGCGCGCCGGTTCGAAGAGATCCGCGCCGAGGTGCTGCGCCGGCCGCGCGCGCTGCCGGCGCTGCGCGATGAAGTCGTCAAGATGCGCGACACCATGCTCGCCGCCCACCCCAATCCGAGCGGGCGCTTCGACATCAAGCACGACCGCGGCGGCCTGATCGACGTCGAGTTCATCGTTCAGTACCTGATTCTGGGCCACTCGCACCGCCATCCCGAGCTGATTGCGAACATCGGCAACCTGGCGCTGCTCAAGCTCGCGGCGCGTCTCGAGCTGATCCCCGGCGACACCGCGCTGGCGGTGCACGATGCGTACCGGCGGTTCCGCCAGCTGCAGCACGCATTGCGCCTGCAGGGGGACAAGTACGCGCGCGTCGATCGTGCAATGCTCGCGCCGGAAATCGCCGCGGTAAAAAAATTGTGGGATGTCGTGCTGGGAGCGGCGCCCGCACCGCGATAAAAGCCGCGGATCGGTTTTACGCGACTTCGGCCTGCGTTGCCGCAACTTCCGGCAGCCGCGCAATCAGACGATACGCGATAATCTGACGCTGGCCTTTGACGATCAGCGGTTCGGGGCCCTCGAACTCGTATAGTCCGCGCAGCCGGCGATACGTCATGGCATCGACCAGAATGCCGCCCGAAGCTGCCTCCGAGGTCAGGCGCGCCGCCTGATTGACGGCGTTCCCCCACAAATCGTAAATGAACTTTTTGACGCCGATCACGCCGGCTACCACCGGGCCGCTGGCGATGCCGATGTGGATGCCGAGCGAGTCGCCGGCGCCTGTTTTGAGCTCGGCGAGCTTGTCGCGCGCATCGAGCGCCATGTTGACGATGGCCTCCGTATACCGGGCGTCATGCTCGAGCAGTCCGCCGGCAACCATGTAGGCGTCGCCTATCGTCTTGATTTTCTCGACGTCGTACTTTTCGGCCAGCGCATCGAACCAGGAAAATACTTCGTTGAGCATCGCGACCATGTCGCGCGGCGGCAATTCCTCGGTGAGCCGCGTGAAATCCGTCAGATCGGCGAACATCACCGTGCAATCGGCGATGCCGTCGGCGATTACGCTCGGATCGCGCTTCAGGCGTTCGGCGATGTGCGGCGGCAGCACGTTGAGCAGCAGCCGCTCCGAGCGGTCCTGCTCGACTTGCAGCAAACTGTGCTGGCGGTCGAGCGCCTCCTTGAGGCGGTCTTTCTGGCGCACGAAATAAACGACCAGCAGGTAGACGATGGTCGACATCGCGGCAAAATTGAGCACGAAGAACACCGCGATCGTCTGCAGCGGCATGCCGGTCGTCTTTTCGGTTCCGTAGGCGAGGTAGTAATCGAAAAATCCCGATACCGCCGTCATAACGAGATAGGCAAAGAACCACGGCACCGATTCCTTCGGCCCCTGAAAGACCATCACGCCGATCGGCGCCAGCAGCGCCCACAGCATGACGCCCGATGAAGTGACATAGCTGCCGATCGACCATTGCATGATGAACGGCACGAACAGGTACAGGCTGGTCTGTGCAAAGCGGAAGAAATCGAAATTGAGATTCCACAGATAGATCGCGAGCGTCGCAGCCGAGACCCCGAGATAAATCAGCGGCACAGTGGCGGAATACCGGATGCCCATCGCGTGGTAAATCACGAGCCACAGCATCGCCGCGAATCCCATCAGGCCGCACGCAAAGATCAGCAGCGTTTTCTGCAGCTTCTGCTCATCCGTGTCGCTCTCGTTGATAACGCGACGGCTTAATTTGCTGAGCGTCGCGCTGAGGGGATTCGGCATTCCTGGAAAACTCCGCTTTATCGTTATGATCCAGTGGCTTATGCGCGTCCGATTACGTGCGTGACTGGTTTGTTGCGCGCCACTTTTGATTGATAATTCTGATATTCACATCAATCAATTTTTCGGTCAAGGAAAGTTGCCTTTTAATGCCTCGGCAGAGCGCGCCGCCAACGCGCATGCGCGCGTCGTCCGTGACGCTCGCGGGGATGGCGCAAGTTGGCTAAAATGCGCCCTTTGCATGGAGCATAAATATGTCGATGGCTGATCGCGACGGGCACATCTGGTATGACGGCAAGCTGGTGCCCTGGCGCGACGCGAACACGCACGTGCTGACCCATTCACTGCACTACGGGCTCGCCGTTTTCGAAGGGTTGCGCGCCTACCATACGAGCCGGGGCACCGCGATTTTCCGCTTGCAGGAGCACACCGAGCGGCTCTTCAACTCCGCCCACATCTACATGATGAAGCTCCCGTACGACCGCGAGACCATCATGGCGGCGCACAAGGAAGTGGTGCGCGCCAACAAGCTCGAATCGTGCTACATCCGGCCGATCGCGTTTTACGGCTCCGAAAAAATGGGCGTCTCGCCAAAGGGCGCGACGGTGCACGTCGCCATCGCCGCGTGGCCGTGGGGCGCTTATCTGGGACCGGAAGCGCTCGAGAAAGGCATCCGCGTCAAAACGTCGTCGTTTGCGCGCCATCACGTGAACGTTTCGATGTGCCGCGCGAAATACTCGGGCACGTATGCCAATTCGATATTGGCGAATCTCGAGGCAACCGAGCACGGCTACGACGAAGGATTGCTGCTCGACGTCGACGGCTTCGTGGCCGAAGGCTCGGGTGAAAACCTGTTCATGGTCAAGGACGGCAAGATTTACGAGCCGGAACTGACGAGCGCGCTGATCGGAATTACGCGCCGGTCGATCATCGATCTCGCCGAGGAGATGGGTTATACCGTGACCGCACGCCGCATCACACGCGACGATCTCTACATTGCGGATGAAGCGTTTTTTACCGGCACGGCGGCGGAAGTCACGCCGATCCGTGAAGTCGACAGCCGCGTGATCGGCTCGGGCAAGACGGGCCCCATCACCGCAAAACTGCAAAAGGCATTCTTCGATATCGTCAACGGCAGGAACGACAAGTATCGCGACTGGTTAGCACCGGTCGCCGCGTGAGCGCCATGACCCAGACCGAAAACAAGCAGCGCCACATCGAGATCACCGCGGCCGAGCTGCCGCTGCACTGCCCGACGCCGGAGATGGTGCTGTGGAACGCGCATCCGCGGGTTTTCCTGCCCATCGAAAAGACCGGCACCGCGCTGTGCCCGTACTGCGGCACGCAATATACGCTCAAGGGCGGGGCCGTCGCCGGCCACTAAAGCGCAAGGATGAAGGCGCAAGGATAAAGACGGAAGGAAAGAACAGCATGCAGCGTGCGGCGTTTTTTTCATCCTCCATCCTTTATCCTTCGTCCTTATGCCAAAAATCCTCGTCGTAGCCCCGTCCTGGGTCGGCGACGCGGTACTCGCTCAGCCGTTGTTCGCGCGGCTGCACGCCCGCCATCCTCAACTCGAACTCGACGTGCTCGCGCCGCCGTGGACGCACGCGCTGTTCTCGCGCATGCCCGAGGTGCGGTCCGTCATCGCAAGCCCGTTCGGGCATGGCGAACTCGCGCTGCTGCGGCGTTACCGGCTCGCGCGTGAGCTCGCGGCGCGCCGCTACGATCAGGCGATCGTGCTGCCCAATTCGTTCAAGTCCGCGCTGATTCCGTGGCTCGCCGGCATACCCCTGCGCACCGGATACGTCGGCGAAGCGCGCCGCGGTGTGCTCAACGACGCGCGCCGGCTCGATGAAACGGCCCTGCCGTTGATGGTCGAGCGCTTTGCCGCGCTCGCCGAGCCGCGCGGGCAGGACCTGTCGCGCCCGCTGCCGCCGCCGCGGCTGGCGATCGACAATGCGCAACGCGACGCCACCCTGGCGCGTCTTGGCCTGCCACTGGAACGCCCCGTCGCCGTGCTGTGCCACGGCGCCGAATACGGTCCCGCCAAGCGCTGGCCCGCGGAATATTTTGCAGAACTTGCGCGCCGCCTCACTGATGCCGGCTACGCCGTGTGGCTTGCGGGTTCCGCTAACGATGCGGCGATCGGCGACGATATCGTGCGCCTCTCCGAGCGTCCCTGCGTCAATTTGAGCGGCCGCACGACGCTCGCGGAAGCCATCGATGTCATGTCGTGCGCGTCGCTCGTCGTCAGCAACGATTCAGGGTTGATGCATATCGCCGCCGCGCTGGACAAACCGCTCGTCGCGATTTTTGGCTCGAGCAGCCCGGCCTTTACCCCGCCGGCATCGGCGCAGGCTCGCATCGTCCGGCTCGGCCTGCCCTGCAGTCCGTGCTTCCAGCGCGTATGCCCGCTCGGCCACTTCAACTGCATGCTGCAACTGAAACCCGACCTCGTCTGGGACCAGATCGATTTTGCTAAAATTCGACGGCCATGAAGCGCGATCTGTTCACTACGCCGCAGGAGGCCGAGGCGGCATTTTACGAAGCCTTCGAAAAAGGCGACCTCGATGCGATGATGGGCGTGTGGGCGGATGACGACGATATCGTCTGCGTGCATCCCGGCGGCCAGCGCCTGACCGGGACGGAGCAGATACGCGAAGCGTGGCGCCAGATATTCGCCGCCGGCCAGACGCTGCGGTTTCGCCTGCGCAACCAGCAGTCGCTCAACGGCATGACGCTGGTCGTGCACAGCGTGTACGAGCAAATCACGTCGGCCGGCGAAGCGCGCACGCGTCAGCCGGTCATCGCGACCAACGTCTACATGCGCACCGAGAACGGCTGGCGCATGGTCGTGCACCACGCGTCCCCGGCACCCGCCACGCCCGAGAACACCGATAAGCGCGCGCCCAAGACGCTGCATTAAACACGCGCTGACGGTATAATCGGGCCGTCCCGTTCTGAACGAAACCAACCGGCGTAATACCCGTGCATCCAGCGCGGCACGCGGCAAGCGCAACCCGGTCTTTCGCCCCGGAATTCAATCGGTAATTCACTTCGAGGTAAGCAATGAGCACTGTTGATTTTGGCAATCCGGACATCATCGTAATCGGCGCTGGCAATGCGGCATGCTGCGCGGCGCTCGCGGCGCGCGAATCCGGCGCCAAGGTGATCATGCTCGAGGCGGCGCCGCTCGACGATTGCGGCGGCAACAGCCGCTACACCGCGGGCGCGGTGCGCATTGTGTTCAACGGTCCGGACGATCTGGCCCAGTTGTTCGACATCACGGACGACGAGCGCAAGACCTGCGATTACGGCACTTACACCGAAGACCAGTACTTCGACGACATGGGCCGCATCACCAATTACCGCACCGATCCCGACCTCTGCGAAATCCTTGTCAGGCGCAGTTTCGAAACGATGGTGTGGATGCGCAAGAAGGGCGTTAAGTTTCAGGCGCCGTACGGGCGGCAGGCGTTCAAGGTCGACGGCAAATTCAAGTTCTGGGGCGGCCTCGCGTGCGAAACCTGGGGCGGCGGCCCGGGCCTGATCGAGCTCGAGCACAAAGCATGCGAGCGCGAAGGCATTCCGATTCATTACGAGACGCCGGCGATCGGCCTCATCACCGACGACAGCGGCGTCAAAGGCGTGCGCGCGAAAAGCCAGGGGCGCACGGTTGAGATCCGTGCGAAGGCGGTCGTGCTCGCCTGCGGCGGTTTCGAGTCGAACGCGGAAATGCGCGCGCGCTATCTCGGACCTAACTGGGACCTCGCCAAAGTGCGCGGCACGCGCTACAACACCGGCGTCGGCATTCGCTCGGCCCTCGAAGCCGGCGCGCTGCCGTTCGGCCACTGGTCGGGCTGCCATGCCGTGGGCTGGGACCAGAACGCACCGCCGTTCGGCGATCTCGCGGTCGGCGATAATTTCCAGAAGCACAGCTATCCGCTGGGCGTCATGGTCAACGCGAACGGCGAGCGCTTCGTCGACGAGGGCGCGGATTTCCGCAACTACACCTACGCCAAGTACGGCAAGGTGATCATGGACCAGCCGAACATGTTCGCGTGGCAGATCTTCGACAAGAAACTCCTGCACATGCTGCGCGACGAGTACCGGATCAAGCAGATGACGAAAGTCACCGCCAACACGCTCGAGGATCTCGTCACCAAGCTGGAAGGCGTCGACCCGAAGCGTTGCCTGGAAACACTCAAGGCCTACAACAAGGCGGTGCAGACCGACGTGCCGTTCAATCCCGCGATCAAGGACGGCCGCGGCACCGTCGGCCTTACGGTGCCGAAAACGAACTGGGCGAACGTGCTCGACACGCCGCCGTACGAAGCCTATGCAATTACCTGCGGCGTGACCTTCACGTTCGGCGGCGTCAAGATCGATCCCGCGAACGGCCAGGTCGAGGACGTCGCGGGCAAGCCCATGCCCGGATTGTTCGCCGCCGGGGAACTCGTCGGCGGCTTGTTCTATCACAACTATGCCGGCGGCAGCGGCTTGGTATCGGGTTCGGTGTTCGGCAAACTGGCCGGCACCGGCGCCGCCGCATGCGTCAAATAGCCCCGTCGCCTTTATTTTAATTGCAGTGAATTGAGGAGAAACGCCATGCCAGTCACGCAGATCAAGAAGTCACAAGCGGTGCGCGAACAGGTCAGCAAGGAAGAGTGGGAAACCCGCGTCAATCTCGCGGCGTGCTACCGGCTCATGCACGTGTTCGGCATGACGGAAATGATCGCCAATCACATTTCCGCGCGCGTGCCGGGCACCGAAAACCAGTTCCTGATCAATCCCTACGGCATGCTCTACGAGGAAATGACCGCGTCCTCCATGATCAAGATCGACGTCGACGGCAATATCCTCTTCAACGCGACCGACTACGGCATCAACCAGGCGGGCTACGTGATCCACAGCGCGGTGCACGCCGCGCGGCATGACGTCGATTGCGTGATTCACACGCATACGCTCGCCGGCATGGCGGTGTCGGCGATGAAAACGGGATTGCTGCCGCTCGCGCAATCGGCGATGCGCTTCGGCGACATCGCCTATCACGACTACGAAGGCCCCGCGTTGAATCTCGACGAGCGCGCGCGCCTCGTCGCCGATCTGGGCGAACGCGAAGCGATGATCCTGCGCAACCACGGTCTCTTGACCGTCGGCCCGTCGATTCCGGAATCATTCAACAACATGTTCCGGCTCGAACGCGCGTGCCAGCTGCAGGTCACCACACTCTCGTGCAACACCGAAATCCGCCTGCCGCCCGCCGAAGTCGTCAACGAAACCTACGATGGCTTCAAACCGGGCGTGCGCCGCCGCTGGGGCCTGATCGAATGGCCGGCGCTGCTGCGCAAGCTCGACAAAATCGATCCTTCTTATCGCGACTGATATTTCAGGCAGCGCACTCAATCAGCGGGCGCCTTAACCGGGCCCGCTTTTTTATGGACGCAGCGCGCGCGTAACCGCATGTCACCCTATCGCGCGCCGGCCTGGTTGCCGGGCGGTCATTTGCAAACCCTGTACGCAGCGCTGCTCGCACCGCGCGCGCACGTGGCGTTCGTCCGCACGCGCTGGGATACGCCGGACGGCGATTTCATCGAACTCGACTGGGCCGGACGGGCCGCCACGGCCGCCACTGCGCACGCCGCTGGTCGTGCTCTTCCACGGCCTCGAAGGCGGCTCGCGCAGCCAGTATGCGCGGGCGCTGATGGCGGCGACGCTGGAACGCGGCTGGCACGGCGTCGTCGTGCACTTCCGCGGTTGCGGCGGCGAGTTGAATCGCCTGCCGCGCGCGTACCATTCCGGCGACAGCGGCGAAATCGACTGGATATTGCGGCGCCTGAAGCGCGACCATCCGGCCGCCCGCCTATGCGCAGCCGGCATATCGCTCGGCGGCAATGCGTTGCTCAAGTGGCTGGGCGAGCAACGCGCAGCGGCTGCCGCAGTGGTCGATGCGGCCGCAGCTGTTTCTGCGCCGGTCGACCTGATGGCCTCGGGAGATGCGCTGGGGCGCGGTTTCAACCTCGTCTATACGCGCAATTTCCTCACCACGATGCGGCGCAAGACGCTCGCCAAGCTCGCGCATTTTCCCGAGCTGTGCGACCGCGAGCGCATGCTGGCCGCGCGCACGCTGCGCGACTTCGACGATGTCGTCACTGCGCCGCTGCACGGCTACCGCGACACCGACGATTACTGGACGCGCGCGAGCGCCAAGCCGCTGCTGCGCGACATCGGCGTGCCCACACTCATGATCAACGCGCGCAACGATCCTTTTCTGCCCGCAGCCGCGCTGCCGCGCGCGGACGAACTATCCCCCGCCGTCACGGTCGAATTCCCTGCGACAGGCGGCCATGTGGGTTTCGTAACGGGAGCGTTTCCGGGACGGCTTGATTGGCTGCCGCAGCGCATTTTGAATTTTTTTCACGGCAACGCCGGACTCACATGAGATAATTTTTTAATGTCGACCCTACAAAGTCACCACGCATGAACCCGCTGCCCCCCGAAATCTTCAAAGCCTATGACATTCGCGGCATCGTCGGCAAAACGCTTACGCCGGCCGTCGTTGTAACCATCGGCCGCTCGATCGGCAGCGAATTGATCGAGCGCGGCCGCCGCGCGATCGTGATCGGCCGCGACGGTCGCCTCTCCGGTCCCGAACTGTCCGCCGCGCTCGCCGAAGGGTTGCGCTCAGCCGGCGTCGACGTCATCGATGTCGGCCAGGTCGCGACACCGATGCTGTATTTCGCGGCCCACCATTTCGATACGCAGTCCGGCGTCATGCTGACGGGCTCGCACAATCCGCCCGATTACAACGGCCTGAAAATCGTGCTCGACGGGGAAACCCTGGCGGGCGAGGCCATCCAGGCGCTGCGCGCGCGCGCTGTCGCCGGCAAGCTCGCGAGCGGCGCCGGCAGCTATCGCCAGGACAGCATTGCCGCGCAATATCTTGCGCGCATTACCGGCGACATCAAGCTCGCGCGGCCGCTGAAGATCGCGGTCGACTGCGGCAATGGCGTCGCCGGCGCCACCGCGCCGGCCTTGTATCGCCAGCTCGGCTGCGAAGTGATCGAGCTTTTCTGCGAGGTCGACGGCAACTTTCCGAATCACCATCCGGATCCGTCCGTGCCGGAAAATCTCAACGACCTGATTGCGACGCTGCGCAGCTCCGACGCGGAGATCGGTCTCGCGTTCGACGGCGACGGCGACCGCCTCGGCGTGGTGACGAAGCGCGGCGACATCATTTACTCCGACCGCCAGCTCATGCTGTTTGCGGCCGACGTGCTGGCGCGCAATCCGGGTGCGACCGTCATCTACGACGTGAAATCCACGCGCAATCTCAAGCCGTGGATCGAGCGCAACGGCGGCAAACCGCTCTTGTGGAAAACCGGCCACTCGTTCATCAAAGCCAAGTTGAAGGAAACGGGCGCGCTGCTCGCCGGTGAAATGAGCGGGCACGTGTTTTTCAAGGAACGCTGGTACGGATTCGACGACGGCCTGTACGCAGGCGCGCGCCTGCTGGAAATCCTGAGCCGCGCGGCCGACCCGAGCGCCGTTCTGCAGGCGCTGCCGGACGCGATCAGCACGCCCGAACTCCAGATCAAGCTCACCGAGGGCGAAAATTACGCGCTGATCGCCCAGCTGCAGAAGACGGCGCGCTTCGAAGGCGCCAAAGACGTCATCACGATCGACGGCTTGCGCGTGGAGTATCCGGATGGTTTCGGGCTTGCGCGGTCGTCGAATACGACCCCGGTGATCGTGCTGCGGTTTGAAGCGGACAACGCCGCCGCGTTGAAGCGCATCCAGGAGGATTTCCGGCGCGTGCTGCTCGCCGCCAAGCCGGACGCGAAGCTGCCGTTTTAGTTATTTCCGGTCGTAAAGAATCATCTGGGTGCAGCGGAACAGCGCGATCTTGCGGTTCTTGTCATCCGTGACGACCGCATCCCAGATCTGCGTCATGCGCCCGAGATGCGCCGGTGTTGCGATACCGGCGATCGCACCGCTGCGTGCCGTGCCGAGAAAATTGGATTTCAGCTCGACCGTAGTGAACGATTTCGCGCCTTCCGGCAGATTGGCGATGGTGCCGTAGCCGGCCAGCGTATCGGCGAGCGCGATGACTGAAGCCGCGTGCAAATAACCGTTGGGCGCGACCAGGTCGGGACGCACCGGCAGGCGTCCGCTAACGCCTTCGGCCGTAATGCTGACAATCTCTACGCCGACCAAGCCCGGCAGATACCCGAGGCCACGCTGGTTCATGACCTCCGGCGTGATCTCGGGCCTGAACATCAGAGCTTCTGCTCGACCCAGCTTTGAACCGACGCGAGCGCTTGCGGCAGCTTCGACGGATCGGTGCCGCCCGCCTGCGCCATATCCGCCCGTCCGCCGCCCTTGCCGCCGACCTGCTGGGCGACGAAATTGACGAGCTCCCCGGCCTTGACCTTCGCGGTCAGGTCCGCGCTGACGCCGGCAATCAAGGCGACTTTCCCGCCATCGACCGCCGCCAGCACCACCGCGCAGGATTTGAGCTTGTCCTTCAACTTGTCCATCGCTTCGCGCAACGCCTTCGAGTCCGCGCCGTCCAGCGTGGCCGCCAGCACTTTGGCGCCTTTGACATCGACTGCCTGCGACGCGATATCGTCGCCCTGCGACGATGCGAGCTTGGACTTCAGCCGCGCGAGCTCCTTCTCCAGGCTTTTCACGTTGTCGACGATCTGGTTTATTTTCTGCGTGACTTCCTGCACCGGCGCTTTCAACGCGCCGGCCGCCTGCTGCAGGCTCGCTTCCTGTTGCTGCACCCACGCGAGCGCGCCTTCCGCCGTCACGGCTTCGATGCGGCGCACGCCGGCGGCAATGCCGGATTCCGAGACGACCTTGAAAAAGCCGATCTCGCCCGTGTGCGCGACGTGAGTGCCGCCGCACAGCTCGGTCGAAAAATCGCCCATCGTCAGCACGCGGACTTCATCGCCGTATTTTTCGCCGAACAGCGCCATCGCGCCGGTCTTGATCGCGTCGTCGTATTTCATGATGCGCGCCTCGACCGCCGCGTTGCGCCGGATTTCCTGGTTGACGAGCTTCTCGATTTCGCGGATCTGCGCCGCGGTCAGCGGCTCGTTGTGCGAGTAATCGAAGCGCGTCCGGTCGGCATCGACCAGCGAGCCCTTCTGCTGCACGTGCGGCCCCAATACCTTGCGCAGCGCCGCGTGCATCAAGTGCGTCGCCGAATGGTTGTAGGCGGCGCGCGAGCGCGCCGCCGTATCGACTTTCGCTTCCACGGCGTCGCCGACGGCCAGCACGCCGGTATGCAGCACGCCGTGATGGCCGAACACTTCGGCCTGGATTTTTTGCGTATCGCTGACATGAAAGGTGCCGCGGCTCGCCACCAGCTGGCCGCGGTCGCCGACCTGCCCGCCCGACTCCGCGTAGAAAGGCGTCTTGTCGAGCACGACCACCGCCGTATCGCCGGCTTCGATCGCGGGCACTGCGGCGCCGCCCTTGTATATCGCGACGACCTTGGCGGTCGAGCGTCAACTTTTCGTAGCCGTGGAACTCGGTTTTCTGCCCGCTGTATTCGACGGCGCTCTGGGTGCCGAACTTGGAGGCGGCGCGCGCGCGTTCGCGCTGCATGCCCATGGCCGCCTCGAAGCCCGCAAAATCGACGGTGATGTTGCGCTCGCGCGCGATGTCGGCGGTCAAATCGAGCGGGAAGCCGTAGGTGTCGTAGAGCCGGAACACCGTGTCGCCATCCAGCATTTTGTCTTCGGATTGCAGCGCGCTTTCGAGCACGGCCATGCCGTTTTCGAGCGTTTCGGCAAACCGCTCCTCTTCCTGCTTCAGCACCTGTGCGACGCGCTCGCCGGCTTTGGCCAGTTCCGGATACGCGTCACCCATCGCCTTGACGAGATCCGGCACCAGCTTATAAAAGAACGGCTGCTTCTGCCCGAGCTTGTAGCCGTGGCGGATCGCGCGGCGCATGATGCGGCGCAGCACGTAGCCGCGCCCTTCGTTGCCCGGGATGACGCCGTCGACGATCAGGAATGCGCACGCGCGGATATGGTCGGCGATGACTTTGAGCGAATTGTTCGCGAGGTCTTTCGCATTTGGTTTCGCGCGCCGCCGCCTTGATCAGATCCTGGAATAGATCGATTTCGTAATTCGAATGCACGTGCTGCAATACCGCCGCGATGCGCTCGAGTCCCATCCCGGTATCGACGGACGGCTTGGGCAGCGGATGCAGCTTGCCGGCGTCGTCGCGGTTGAACTGCATGAACACGAGGTTCCAGATTTCGATGTAGCGGTCGCCGTCGGCCTCCGGCGTGCCGGGCGGACCGCCGGGGATTTCCGGCCCGTGATCGTAAAAAATCTCGCTGCACGGCCCGCAGGGACCGGTTTCGCCCATCTGCCAGAAGTTGTCGGATACCGCCGCCGGGCTTGTCGCCGATGCGCGTGATGCGGTCGCGCGGGCACCTTGATCTCGTTCGCCCACAGGTCGTAGGCCTCGTCGTCGGTCTCGTAGACCGTCACCCACAGCTTGTCCTTGGGCAGCTTGTAGACCGACGTCAGCAACTCCCACGCGAAATGGATCGCGTCGCGCTTGAAATAGTCGCCGAAGCTGAAAAATTGCCGAGCATCTCGAAAAACGTGTGGTGGCGCGCGGTGTAGCCGACGTTTTCCAGGTCGTTGTGCTTGCCGCCGGCGCGCACGCAGCGCTGGGACGTCGTGGCGCGCTTGTACGGGCGCTGCTCGTGGCCGAGGAACACGTCCTTGAACTGCACCATGCCCGCATTGGTGAACAGCAGCGTCGGATCGTTGCCGGGCACGAGCGGGCTCGACGGCACGATCGCATGACCCTTGGATTTGAAGTAATCGAGGAACTGCTGGCGAATTTCGCTGGATTTCATGCCGGTGATTCGATTCTGAGGGGGGCGCCGCAGCGCAAAGTGACTGATTTTGTACGGAAACGTCTCTGGATGCAACACGGGCCGCGGATTTTGCGGCGCCCGGTGACGCGAGTATCATCGCCGCTCGACATGCTGCTCAAACTCCTAAAAAACTTTTTGCCGCGCGGCGCCACGCCGGCTGACGCGCTCACGGAAGCGGCGCAAGCGGAGCTGCGGCAGGAGCACAATCGACTGGCGCAGCTCGCACTGCCGGGGCCCAACTACCTGCACGCGCTCGCGGCCATCCATCGCCAGCTCAAACCGCGCACCTACCTGGAAATTGGCGTCGCCAACGGCGCGACGCTCGAATTGGCGGACCCCGCCACGCGCGCGCTGGGAGTCGACCCGGCGCCGCAACCCAGAAATCCGCCGGGCCCGAACGCCCGCATCTATGCGCTCGAAAGCGACGACTTCTTCGCCCAGATCGACGTCGCGCGCGAGCTGGGCGGGCTGCCGGTCGATCTCGCGTTCATCGACGGCATGCACTTGTTCGAATTTGCGTTGCGCGACTTCATCGCGATCGAGCGGCTGTCCACGCGCGCCTCCACCGTGCTCGTGCATGATACCTACCCGCTCAATCGCGAGACCGCGACGCGCGAGCGCACCACGCATTTCTGGAGCGGCGACATCTGGCGGCTCGTGCTCGTCCTCAAAAAATACCGGCCCGATCTGGCCATCCACACGATCGCCGCGATGCCGACCGGCCTCACCGTCATCCGCAATCTTGATCCCGCCTCGCGCGTACTGGCCGAACGCGAGGACGCCATAGTCGAAGAATTCCTGGCGCTCGATTACGCGGCGCTCGACGCCGGCAAGCCGGCCGCGCTGAACCTGGTTGCGAACGAGCCGCAGCGGATACACGCGCTGTTCGAATAGCGCGAACCAGCGCCGGCGTCGCTCAATCGTCGGCGTCGCGCAGCAGGCGCAGTATGGTGTCGAGACTGAAACCCCGCCCCTGCAGAAACCGCATGTGACGCGCGCGCTCGCGGGCGTCCGCCGGAGGCGTCTTGAATTTGCGCTGCCAGACCGCGCGCGCCGCCTCGATTTCACTTTCCTTCAGGTGTTCCTGCGCGCCGCCGATCGCCGCTTCCGAGATGCCTTTCTCGCGCAGCTCGTGGGTAATGCGCTGAGAGCCGAAACGGCGCCGCCGCGTCGCCAGCACCTGCTCGACCACGCGCGCTTCCGACAGCCACCCGCGGCGCTCGAAATCATCGAGCAGCTCGGGTATCTCGGCGGGATCTTCGGTGAACGGCTTGAAGTTTCGCCGCGAGTTCGCGCCGCGAGTACTCGCGGCGGGCGAGCGCCGCGAGCGCCCGCGCGCGCAGGCTGCGCGCCGGCTTACTTTTCGGCGACGGCCGGTTCGGCGAGCTTGGGTCCGCCACCGACGCCTATCGCGGCACGGATCTTCGCTTCGATCTCCTCCGCCATCTCGGGGTGTTCCTTCAAGTAATCGCGCGTGTTGTCCTTGCCCTGGCCGATGCGCTCCTTGCCGTAGGTGTACCACGCGCCCGATTTGTCGACGATATTGTGCAGCACGCCGAGCTCGATGATTTCGCCTTCGCGCGAAATGCCCTCGCCATAGAGGATGTCGAAGTTCGCCTGTTTAAAGGGCGGCGCGACCTTGTTCTTGACCACTTTGGCGCGCGTTTCCGAGCCGATGACTTCGTCGCCCTTCTTGATGGCGCCGGTGCGCCGGATGTCGATGCGCACCGACGCATAGAACTTCAACGCGTTGCCGCCGGTCGTCGTTTCCGGGTTGCCGAACATGACGCCGATCTTCATGCGGATCTGGTTGATGAAGATGACCATCGTGTTCGAGCGCTTGATGTTGCCGGTCAGTTTGCGCAGCGCCTGCGACATCAGCCGCGCCTGCAGGCCCATTTGCGGCTCGCCCATCTCGCCTTCGATTTCGGCCTTGGGCGTCAACGCCGCCACCGAGTCGACGACCACGACGTCGACCGAGCCCGAGCGCACCAGCATGTCGGCAATTTCCAGCGCCTGCTCGCCATTGTCCGGCTGAGAAATCAAGAGCTCCTGCACGTTTACACCGAGCTTTTGCGCGTACTGCGGATCGAGCGCGTGCTCCGCGTCGATGAACGCCGCGGTGCCGCCCACTTTCTGCATCTGCGCGATCACAGAGAGCGTGAGCGTCGTCTTGCCCGACGACTCGGGCCCGTAGATTTCGATCACGCGGCCGCGCGGAAATCCGCCTATGCCGAGCGCGATATCCAGCCCGAGCGAACCGGTCGATACCGAGGCTATGTCCTTCGCGACGTCGGCTTCACCCAACCGCATGATGGAGCCTTTGCCGAACTGCTTTTCGATTTGCGACAGCGCTGCTGCGAGTGCTTTTGACTTATTTTCGTCCATGATTTGTCCCATTTGAGCCTCCCGAATTATCGCACACTCTGACCCCGGCTCCGCGCGCATTGCATGCCGCCGTCACCTCCGCATGAGGCCATTGCGTCGTTGAAACTTGCGTGCATCGGCGCCTCATGCTGCTGATAACGCCAGGCGCACGTTGAGGATGACGACTATGCCTTTGGTACTACTTCCTGCTCGACGAGCTTGAGTAGTCCGCTCAGTCCGCATTCGACCGATTGCCGGCGCACGGCTTCGCGGTCGCCGGGAAACAGGCGCGTCTCGGCAACGGGCTCACCGCCGCGCTTACCCCACGCGATGCACACCGTGCCGACGGGTTTGGCGGGCGTGCCGCCCGAGGGGCCGGCAACGCCGCTCACCGCGATGGCGATTTGCGCGTGACTGTTGGCGAGCGCGCCGGTCACCATCTGCTTCACCGTTTCCGGCGACACCGCGCCGAACCGGTCCAGCGTGGCCGCCGCGACGCCGAGCATTTCGCGTTTCGCGACGTTGGTATAGGTGATGAACCCACGCTCGTACCATTCCGAACTGCCGGGCACCGCCGTTACGGCTTCACCTATCCATCCGCCCGTGCATGATTCCGCGGTCGCGAGCGTGAGCCTGCGGGCCTTGAGCGCAGCGCCGACTTGCGCGGCGAGTTCATATAGCTCTTTATCCATCGTTGATGCCTTCTTTATTGATCGGAAGCACTGACGCGCGAACCGAGGATGCCTTGCAACGCGGCCAGCCACAGTCCGCCCACGACCTCCGGAGAAAACGTCTGCTCCACGTAAGCCTGGCCCGTGCGTATGCGGTTTAACACTTCGGCGCGATGATCCATCGCCCAGTCGATGCCGCCGACGATATCTTCCGCTATCCCTGCATGGCCGGCAAACTGCGCATAAGACGGAATGGGATAAGCGAGCGCGTAACGTCCGGCGCGCAGGATTTCAGCGACGCGATTGGCGCTCTTGAGCGGCGTTTTCCGGAGCGCCGCATCGCCCGGCAGCACGGCGAGGTCGCACTCGTGCAGCGCGCGCTGCGTAGATTCAGGCGACCACTCGACGAACCGGGCGCGGCATCTGCGGCCGTGATGATGGCTGAAGATTTCGCAGAACTCGCGCGCGCCGAAGCCGTCGCGCGACACGACTTCGAGTTCGACCGGCCAGCGCAGGCGCGCGTCGACGATCGCCTGCGCCAGCGCGTAGACCGGCTGCAGGTTGGATTGATGCCCGAACCAGGCAAGCTCGAGCCGGCTGGCGCGCCACGGCAACAGACGGTCGAGCCAGTTACTGCCTGCCAAGGGAGCGAAGCGCGGCTCGCCGCGCGGCCCCTCGTACGGATCGCCGATGACCTGCACCGGACGGTGTGTGTAATTGGCGACCAGATTCGCCATCGCGTCCGAATTGGCGAAGACCGCGTCCGCTTTGCGCACGAGACCGGTGAAGTACTGGATGCGCCCCGGCACTTCGAAGTGATCGTCGTGAATGTCGGCCAGCGTGGTAATGCCGCGGGCACGCAAGTGCTCGAGCAACGCAAGCACGCCGGCGGCCGCATCGTCGATCGATAGGCCCGGTGCGGGCAGCACGGGACCAAAAAATACCGCGTCGCTGGATTCGAGCGCGGCGAGCGCCGCGGCCGCGGGCACGCCCGTATCCGGCAGTTGCACGATGGACGCAGCGTGGCCGCGGCGCTGCAGTTCCAGCATCGGCACGATCGTGCGCATGCGCACGCCGGCCAGCGGCGAATACAGCTGCCCATCGCGCTCTCCGATTGGAACGCGGACGAGCCACGCGACTTTCATGCCGAAGCCGGCCCGAGCAAACGCTGGGCCACTGCCAGGACGAGCAGCGTATAACCCGCCGCGAGCAGGTCGTCGAACATCACGCCGAAGCCGTTTTTCAGGCGCCGGTCAAAATAACGGATCGGCGGCGGCTTCACGATGTCGAAGAACCGGAACAGCAGAAATGCGCCGAGCTGCCACTCCCAGCCGGACGGGGTAAACACCAGCACGACCGCGAACGCGACGATTTCGTCCCACACCATCGCGCCGTGATCGGCAACGCCCAATGCGCGGCCGGTTGCGCCACACGCCCAGATGCCGAGTAGAAACGCGGCGCCAAGCAATATAAGCGCCATTGTGGAAGTGCTGAAAGCCGCCAGCAGCCAATACAGCGGAAACGCGAGCAGCGTCCCGACGGTTCCCGGGGCAGCCGGCGCGAGACCCGCGCCCGCACCCAGGGCGATGATGTGCGCCGGCTGCCGCCACATAAAGCGCCACGACGGCGCCCGGGCGGCTTCAGGCGAAATGATCGTAGCCCCCGCGCACCACGCGCAGTGCAGCGCCGTCGGGCGCGCGCACGAGCAGTCGCGGCGTCCCCTTGCGAACCGCGCGCACGCTGCCGATCCGGGTCACCCGCACGCGCGCGCGGCTGCCGGCACGCGCAATCCGTTCGCGCGCCGCGCGCGGCGCGCTGAAGCACAGTTCATAATCATCGCCGCCCGCCAGCAATGCACTCCAGGCAATGGCGTTATCCAGATGCCGGCTCAGCGCGGGAGATGCCGGCAGGGCCGCAAGTTCGATTTCCGCGGCGACGCCCGACGCTACGAGCACGTGGTCAAGGTCCGCGAGCAGCCCATCCGAAATGTCGATCGCGCTGTGCGCCATGCCCCGCAAAGCCAGCCCGAGATTCACGCGCGGCTGTAGGCGCGTGCAGGCGCGCGGCGCACTGCCGCAATTCGGCCGGCTTGAGCCGAATCCGCCGCTTGAGCGCGGCGAGCGCGAAAGCGGCATCGCCCAGCGCCCCCGACACCCATAAGGTCGTCGCCCGCGCGCGCGCCGTCGCGCCGCAGCGCTTTGCCGCGCGGCACTTCGCCCATGATCTGCACGCAAATGTTGAGCGGCCCGCGCGTGGTGTCGCCGCCGATCAGGTCGACGTCGAAGCGGCGCGCGAGCGCCATGAAGCCGCGCGAAAACTCGCTCACCCAGCGCGCGTCGGCCTGCGGCAATGCGAGCGCCAGCGTGGCCCAGCGCGGCGTGGCACCCATCGCCGCCAGGTCCGACAGGTTGACGGCGAGCGCCTTGTGGCCGAGCTGCCGCGGATTTGCATCGCGAAAAAAATGCCGGCCTGCGACCAGCATGTCGGCGGATATCACGAGCTCGTGGCCGCGCTTTAATTCGGACCAGCGCCGCGTCGTCGCCGACGCCGAGCACCGTATGGCGCGCGCGATGGGTGAAGTAGCGCGCGATCAGATCGAATTCAGACGTGGCCACGCGGAAATTCCGGGGGGCGCCGGCGCTAGGACCGTTGCACGGGGTCGTTGCCTTGGTCCTGCTTGCCGCGATTGTTCGCGAGCCACCGCTGCTTCAGCGAATACGGCAGGTAGAAATCGACCGCCGCGAACACGAAAAATATGATCGCCAGCGTGCGCGCGGTATCGGCGGGCAGAAACGACAGGCCTTCGATCAGCACGTAGAGGCCCAGCAGGGCGTTGATGATGCCGCCCGCGTAAAACAGCATGATCTTGCGTTTGAGTTTTTCGTCCATCGACGGCTCCGTAGCCAAAACTATCTGCGCCTATCTGCCGACTATTTCGAGCGGGCGCTTGTCGGCCGCCAGCTTGTCGAGCACGCCGTTCACGTACTTAAAGCCGTCGGTGCCGCCATAGCTCTTGGCGAGCTCGACCGCTTCGTTGATCACCACGCGGTACGGGATATCGGCCTGGTTCTCGAGCTCGTACGCGGCGATAAACAGGATCGCGCGCTCGATCGGTGAGAGCTCCGCGCACTTGCGGTCGAGAAAAGGCTGCAACGCCTCGGCGAGCCGTTCGGACTCGCGTATCGCGCCCTCGAGCAGCGACGAAAAATACGGGCGGTCGATCTTGTCGAAGCCCTTGGCCTTCGCCATCTGGCTTTCGATGGTCGCGGCGTCGGTGCCCGCGAGCTGCCATTGGTAGAGGCCCTGCATCGCGAATTCGCGCGAGCGCCGGCGGCTCGTCTTGCGCACCGTGGGCGCGGGAATGGCGGTCATTTGCGTTCGAGTTCGCGCAGCAGGTTCGCCATTTCGACGGCGACGGCGGCGCAGTCGGCGCCTTTTTGCGCCATGCGCGCGGTCGCCTGGTCGTCGTTCTCGGTGGTCAGGATGCCGTTGGCGACCGGTATGCCGGTATCGAGCTGCACCGACATGATGCCGCGCGCCGATTCGTTGGCAACGATCTCGAAATGGTACGTTTCGCCGCGAATGACGGCGCCCAGCGCGATCAGCGCGTCGAAATTGTCGGATACCGCCATTTGCTGCAACGCAAGCGGCGCTTCCAGCGCGCCGGGCACGCTGACAATCGTCACGTCGCCGGCCGCGACGCCCAGCCTGGTGAGTTCCGCCGTGCAGCTCGCGAGCAAACCGTCGCCGATATCTGCGTTGAAGCGCGCGACGACGATGCCGATATGCAGGCCTCCGCCTTCGGTGCCGGCTTCGATTTCGTCCATTCCGTCGTATTGGGTCATGCGAACGCCTTATTTTGCCGCTTCGTCCGGCTGCAGATAGCCGGTGACCTGCAAATCGAATCCCGCCATGCTCGGCATTCTACGTTGCTTCGCGAGCAAACGCATTTTGGCGACCTTCAAATCGCGCAATATCTGCGCGCCGATGCCGTAATTGCGCAGCGCATTTTTCTGCGTCGTCGCGATCGCACCCGGCAATGCACGCTCGACAAGATCGGCGGCCGACTCGGGCCGGTGCAGGAGCACGATCACGCCGCTCTCGGCACGGCTGATCGCGGCGAGCGCCTGATTGAAATTCCACGAATGGCTCGCGCTCTTGACGTCGAGCAGGTCGATCACCGACAGCGGCTCGTGCACGCGCACCAGCACTTCGCGGTCGGGCGTGATCTTGCCCTTCACCAGCGCGAGATGCGTCGCCTGCCCGATCTTGTCGCTATACACGATCAGCCGGAACTTGCCGTGCACCGTTTCGATATCGCGTTCCGACAACCGGCTGACGAGCGACTCGGTGCGGCTGCGGTGATGGATCAGATCGGTGATCGTGCCGATCTTGAGATTGTGCGCGCGCCCGAACTCGATCAAATCCGGCAGGCGCGCCATCTCGCCGTTGTCCTTCAGTATCTCGCAGATCACCGCGGCGGGCGTTGCGCCGGCGAGCGCCGCGAGGTCGCAGCCCGCTTCGGTATGCCCGGCGCGCACGAGCACGCCGCCGTTTTGCGCCAGCAGCGGAAAAATATGCCCGGGCTGCACGATGTCGGCGGGGCTCGCGTCCGCGCGCACTGCGGCCTGCACGGTGCGCGCGCGGTCAGCGGCGGAAATGCCGGTCGTGACACCTTCCGCCGCTTCGATCGACACCGTGAAATTGGTGCCCAGCGGCGCATTGTTGGTGGCGACCATGGGCGCGAGATTCAGGCTGCGGCATTTCTGCTCCGTGAGCGTCAGGCAGATGAGCCCGCGCCCGTAGCGCGCCATGAAGTTGATCGCCTCCGGCGTGACGAAATCCGCCGCCAGCACGAGATCGCCCTCGTTCTCGCGGTCTTCCTCGTCGACGAGGATCACCATTTTGCCGGCACTCAGGTCGGCGATGATGTCGGTGGTCGGGCTCACTGCCATTGGCGGCTCACATCCATCAGGTGCTCGAGTCCTTGAATTCGCTCAGGCGCTCGGCGTAGCGCGCGAGCGTATCCACTTCGATGTTGACTTGCATTCGCGCCGCGAGCGCGTGGAAAGTCGTCGCGGCGAGCGTATGCGGGATCAGGTTCACTTCGAACTGCGTGCCGTGCACCGCATTGACCGTCAAGCTTACGCCATTCACGGCAACCGAGCCTTTGCGCGCGATGTACCTGGCGAGTTCGCGCGGCGTATCGATTACCAGCCGGCGGTTTTCGCCGGCCGCGCTCGAATCTCACCACCGTGCCGACGCCGTCGACGTGGCCGGCAACCAGATGCCCGTCTATGCGGTCGGCCAGCCGCAGCGCTTTTTCCAGATTCACGGCCGCGCCCGCAGTGAGGCCTGCCGTGCAGGACAACGTTTCCTGCGACAGGTCGAACTCAAGCTCCTGTCCGGCCAGCGCCACCACCGTCAGGCACGCGCCGTCGATCGCGATGCTGTCGCCGATTTTGACGTCCGCGAGCGGCAGCGCGCCGGCATCGACGGTCATGCGCACGCCGCCGTGCACCGGCGTCACCTTCCGCACGCGGCCGATTGCCTGAATTATTCCGGTAAACATGTGTTCAGCCCGCTTTCCAACCGGCACGGATCCGGATATCGCCGCCCACCATGCGCACTTCGTCTATCCTTAGCTCGCGCCGGTCAGCGAGATCGGTGAGCTCGGGCAGGTCGGCCATGCCGCGCGCGCGCTCGCCGAGGAGTCCAGGTGCTAAGTAGAGCAGCAATTCGTCCACGCAATGCTCGTTTATCAACGATCCGTTCAACTTGTGGCCCGCTTCGACGTGCAATTCGTTAATGCCGCGCCGGCCGAGCTCCTGCATCAGTGCGGGCAGCTCAACCTTGCCGGCGGCGTTGGGCAACACGACGATTTCGGCGCCCTGGCTCCTTTAATTTCGCCGCCTTCGCCTCGTCCATGACGGCGCACGCGATCAACACGCCACCGCCCTCGAGGATGCGCGCGGTGAGCGGCAATTCGAGCCGGCTGTCGATCACCACGCGCAGCGGCTGGCGCGGCGTCGTTACCGCGCGCACCGTCAATTGCGGGTCATCGTCGCGCACCGTGCCGATGCCGGTCAAGACCGCGCAGGCGCGCGCGCGCCAGTGATGCCCGTCGTTGCGGGCGGCTTCCCCCGTGATCCACTGGCTTTTGCCGTTGAGCAATGCGGTTTTCCCGTCGAGGCTCGCCGCAATTTTCAGGCGCGTCCATGGCCGCCCGCGCGTGACGCGCGAAGTAAAGCCGCGATTCAAGGCACGCGCGTCATTTTCCATGACGCCCGTTTCGACATTGACACCCGCCTGCGCGAGCCGCGCCAGACCCTGCCCGGCGGTGCGCGGATCGGGGTCCAGCATCGCCGCGACGACGCGCGCCACGCCGGCTGCGATCAAAGCCTCGTCGCACGGCGGCGTGCGCCCTTGATGGTGGCAGGGCTCCAGCGTCACGTAGGCCGTCGCGCCGCGCGCGCGCTCACCCGCCGCCTGCAATGCGACGACTTCAGCATGCGGCCCGCCGGCGCGCTCGTGCCAGCCTTCGCCCACCACCGCGCCGCCGCGCACGATCACGCAGCCGACGCGCGGATTGGGCGTCGTCGTGTACAGCCCGCGCTCCGCGAGTTGCAGCGCGCGCGCCATGAAGTCATTGTCGGCTGCCCCGCTCATCGTCGCGTTACTTGCTTTTGCCTACGGGCTTCTGCACTTCCTTGATGGCGTCCTGGAAATCGTCGACGTCCTGGAAGCTTTTATACACCGACGCGAAACGGATGTACGCGACCTTGTCGAGCTTGTAGAGCTCCTTCATCACCATCTCGCCGACGCGGCGCGACTCGATCTCGCGCTCGCCGAGCGCCAGCACCTGCTGGGTGACCGTGGCCACCGCGTCGTCGACCAGCGGCGTGGGCACCGGCCGCTTGTGCAGCGCGCGCATGAAACCGGTGCGCAGCTTGTCGAGGTCGAACTCCGTGCGGCTGCCGTCCTGCTTGACGAGTTGAGGCATGCGCAGCTCGACCGTTTCGTAAGTCGTGAAGCGCTTGTTGCACACCGCGCAGCGCCGCCGGCGGCGAATGCTGTCGCCGTCGTCGTTCACGCGCGAATCGATAACCTGGGTGTCGGGCGCTTTGCAGAAAGGGCAATGCATCGTTTCAGGATTGAGGATTGAGGATCGAGGATTGAGTCAAGGCGCGGTCGCGCTTGTTTTCCCTCAATCCTCGATCCTCGTTCCTCATTCCTCGCCTCTATCAGTTTCCATAAACGGGAAATTTCGCGCACAACGCCCTCGCCCCGGCGCCCGCGCGCTCGATCACCTTCTCGTCCTGCGGCGCATCGAGCACGTCCGCGATCAGGTTGGCGAGCTCGCGCGTTTCCGCGATGCCGAAGCCGCGGGTGGTGATCGCCGGCGAACCGAGCCGGATGCCGCTCGTGACCGCCGGCTTTTGCGGATCGTTGGGAATCGAGTTCTTGTTGATCGTGATGTGCGCGCGGCCCAGCGCATCTTCCGCGTCTTTGCCCGTCACGTGTTTCGCCGTGAGATCGACGAGGAACAGATGGCAATCCGTGCGGCCCGAGACGATGCGGCAGCCGCGCTGCTGCAACTGCGCCGCCATTGTCTTCGCATTCACGATCACTTGCGACTGGTATTCCTTGAAGCCGGGACTCAGCGCTTCCTTGAACGCGACCGCCTTGGCGGCTATCACGTGCATCAGCGGGCCGCCCTGGCTGCCGGGAAAGATCGCGGCGTTGAGCTGCTTTGCGTATTCGCCGCCGGCGAGTATCAGGCCGCCGCGCGGTCCGCGCAAAGTCTTGTGCGTGGTCGTCGTGACGAAGTCCGCGATGCCGACCGGGCTCGGATAAACACCCGCCGCGATCAGGCCCGCGTAATGCGCAACGTCCGCCATCAGCAGCGCGCCGACGCCGTCCGCGATTTCGCGAAAGCGCTGCCAGTCGATCGCGAGCGAATAGGCGGAGGCACCTGCGACGATCATCTTCGGCTGGTGCATGCGCGCGAGCTCGTCGACCTGCGCGTAGTCGATCACTTCCGTTTTCGGATCGAGACCGTACGTCAACGCATGGTAAAGCTTGCCGCTGATGTTGACCGTGGCGCCGTGCGTCAGATGGCCGCCGTGCGCAAGCGACATGCCCAGGATGGTGTCGCCCGCATGCAGGACCGAGGAATAGACGGCGAAATTCGCCTGCGACCCCGAGTGCGGCTGCACGTTTGCATATTCCGCGCCGAAGAGTTCGCACGCGCGGTCGATCGCGAGCTGTTCGGCGACGTCCACGTATTGGCAACCGCCGTAATAGCGCTTGCCGGGATAGCCTTCGGCGTATTTGTTGGTCAGGACCGAACCCTGCGCCTCCAGCACGCGCGGGCTGGCGTAATTCTCGGACGCGATCAGTTCGATGTGGTCTTCCTGCCGCTGGGTCTCCCGCTCGAGCGCCCATGTCAGCTCCGGATCGAACCCGGCGATAGTGTCGCGCCTTGAATACATGTTGGTCTTTTCGATTCTAAATTGTTGATTTTACCATGGTTAATTACCGCTATCGGACCGGTCAGCGCGGCGCCCGTACAGTACCGTCGCGCCATCCCACCGCCCCGTGACGGTCGCGACGCACTTTTGCGCACGGGCCGCGATGTTGCGTATGATTAGCGCCGATACGGCAACGCGCGTTAGGGGGAGAGCCGCAGTGAAAATTCTACTGACGCTATCGCGTCTGATCGACGCGCTCAACGAAGTTGTCGGCCGCCTGACCTACTGGCTGGTACTGGTCGCCGTGCTGGTAAGCGCCGGCAACGCGACCATTCGCTATACCTTCAACATGAGCTCCAACGCGTGGCTCGAAATCCAGTGGTACCTGTTTTCGGCCGTGTTCCTCTTCTGCGCGGGCTATACGCTGCTGCACAACCAGCACATCCGCATTGACGTCGTGACTGGCCGACTGTCGCGGCGCGCGCAGGCATGGATCGATATCCTGGGTACGCTCTTGTTCCTCATGCCGATGGCGCTTACGATCTTATGGCTTTCGTGGCCGGTGTTCGTCGATGCCTACCAGCGCCACGAGGTATCGACCAACGCGGGGGGCCTCATCATCTGGCCTGCGCGGCTTATGGTGCCGATCGGATTTTTGCTGCTGGTGCTGCAAGGCATCTCGGAGTTGATCAAGCGCATCGCTTTCCTGCGCGGCATGATCCCCGACCCGACAGAGAAGCACGAAGAACCAAGCGCCGAGGAGCTTCTCGCCGCGGAAATCCGGCGGCAGCGGGGGGAATCGGCATGATCGAATTCGTCACCAGCAACATGGCGCCGCTGATGTTCACCGCGCTGATCGTCGTGCTGCTGCTCGGCTATCCGGTCGCTTTCTCGCTCGCCGCGGTCGGCATCGCGTTCGGTCTGCTCGGCATTCAGCTGGGCCTGTTGCAGCAGTCGCTGTTTCAGGCGCTGCCCGAACGCATCTGGGGCGTGATGTCGAACGATACGCTGCTGGCGGTGCCGTTCTTCACCTTCATGGGACTGATACTCGAGCGCAGCGGCATGGCCGAGGATCTGCTCGATACGATCGGCCAGTTGTTCGGGCCGATGCGCGGCGGTCTCGCGTTCGCCGTCATATTCGTCGGCGCCCTGCTCGCGGCGACGACCGGCGTAGTCGCGGCGTCAGTCATCTCGATGGGGCTGATCTCGCTGCCCATCATGCTGCGTTACGGCTATGACCGCCGCTTCGCGACCGGCGTGATCGCCGCCTCGGGAACGCTCGCGCAGATCATTCCGCCGTCGCTCGTGCTCATCATCATGGCCGACCAGCTCGGCCGCTCGGTCGGCGACATGTATGCCGGAGCGTTCATCCCGGGGCTTGCGCTCGCGGGTCTGTATGCCGTCTATGCCGTCGGGGTCACCATGCTGAGGCCGCAATGGGCACCGGCGCTGCCGCTGGAAGCGCGCACTTTTCGCGAGCCGAACGGCGGCAGCGGCACGCCCTCGCTGATCGTGCTGTTCGTGATCGCTATTGCGGCGGCGGTCGGGTTCGCGAAATATCGTTACCCGCCTGATGCGCCGATCGACGAAGTATTGGTCGTGGCAACTTCCGTTGGCGTCGCTGTCGCATTTTCAGCCGCCGTGCTGAACCACCTGCTCAAGCTTGGCATGCTGTCACGGATCGCCGAGCGCGTGACCTTCGTGCTGATACCGCCGCTCGCGCTGATCTTTCTCGTGCTCGGCACGATTTTCCTCGGCGTCGCGACGCCGACCGAAGGCGGCGCCATGGGCGCGACCGGGGCGCTGGCAATGGCGATCGGGCGCCGCCGCCTGTCGTTCGGTCTGCTGCGCCAGGCGATGGACGCGACGGCCAAGCTGACGGCATTCGTCGTCTTCATTCTGATCGGCGCGCGCGTTTTCAGCCTGACGTTCTACGGTGTCGACGGCCATTTGTGGGTAGAGCACCTGCTGACCAACCTGCCCGGCGGACAGCTCGGATTTCTGATTGCCGTCAATCTCCTGATTTTCTTCCTGGCCTTCTTCCTCGACTTTTTCGAACTCGCATTTATCGTCGTGCCGCTGATCGGGCCGGTCGCGGACAAGCTCGGTATCGATCTGATCTGGTTCGGCGTGCTGCTCGGCGTCAACATGCAGACGTCGTTCATGCATCCGCCGTTTGGCTTCGCGCTGTTTTACCTGCGCAGCGTTGCGCCGACCAAGGATTACACGGACAAGGCGACGGGCCGGCCTATCGCGAAAGTCACCACGGGGCAGATTTATTGGGGCGCGGTGCCGTTCGTGCTGATCCAGGTTCTGATGGTGGCGCTGATCATCGCTTTCCCGGGTATCGTCACCGGTGGGCTTGCGAAGAAGGCGACAATCGATACCAACAAGATCCAGATCGAAGTGCCCGCGGAGGAATCCACCACGACGCCGGGCACCGGGGAAAAAACCGATTCCGAGCAGGAAGACGCGCAAAAAGCCTTCGACCGCGCATCCGGCAAGCCAGAACCCGGGAAATAGCCGATTCGAACCGCCGCCAATAAAAAACCCCGCTGCGGCGGGGTTTTTTATTGAAACAAGCACCAGCTACTTTTTACCCGCTCCGCGCTGCTGCGACTGGCGCAGTGCAGTGATCATGAAGTTGTCGAACCGGTTCTCCGAGACCTGGAACCACGAGACCTGCTCCTCGCGGAATTTTTTCCACGGCTCGTACACTTTTTTGAACTTCGCGTTCTTGCCGGCGATTTCTTCATAGACTTCCTGCACCGCCTTGTAGCACGCGACCATGATGTCGTTCGAGAACGGCTGCAGCTTGACGCCGTTGGCGATCAGGCGCTTCAACGCGGCGGGATTCAACGCATCGTACTTGGCCACCATGTCGACATTGGCCTCGTAGCACGCCCCTTCGAGGATCGCCTGGTAGTCCTTGGGCAGCGCTTCCCACGCCTTGATGTTGACGAACAGGTCGAGTTCGGGACCGCCCTCCCACCAGCCGGGGTAGTAGTAATTCTTCGCGACCTTGTAGAAACCGAGCTTTTCATCGTCGTACGGACCGACCCATTCCGCGGCGTCGATCGTGCCTTTTTCGAGCGCCGGATAAATGTCGCCACCAGGAATCTGCTGCGGCACGACGCCCAGCTTGGCCAGCGGCAGGCCGGCGGTGCCGCCGATGCGCATTTTCAGGCCTTTGAGATCGTTGACCGTCTTGATCTCTTTGCGGAACCAGCCGCCCATCTGCGCGCCGGTATTGCCGGCCGGGAAATTGATGATGTTGTATTCCTTGAAAAAGTCGCGCATCAGATCGGCGCCGCCGCCGTGATACATCCATGCATTCTGCTGGCGCGCGTTCATGCCGAACGGAATCGCGCAGGCGAATGCGAACGTCGGGTCCTTGCCGAAGAAATAGTAGGGCGCGGTATGGCAGCATTCGACGGTGGCATTCTGCACCGCGTCCACCACCGAGAACGGCGGTACGATTTCGCCGCCCGCAAACACTTTGATGGTGAACTTGCCGTTGGTCGCTGCCGCCACCCGCTTGGAGATCACTTCGGCCGCGCCGAAGATGGTGTCCAGACTTTTCGGGAAACTCGACGCGAGCCGCCAGCTGACGGTGGGTTGGGACTGCGCGATTGCCGGGGCGGCCACCGTTCCCGCGGCCAGTCCCGACTGCCGCTTTCTTCAGAAATGAACGACGTTTCATTTTTCAACTCCTCCGTTATATTTTTAAGTGCATCCGCGGGTCGAATTGCCCGCATTACCGAGCGGCCGGATGTATTGGACAGCAGCCGCCGCGCGCGGTCAATCCCCGGCGACGGTCATGCGCTCTATCAGTATCGATCCGCACTGCTTCGAGCCGCGCTTGACGATGTCCGTCCCCGCGGCGACCACGCCGAGAAACATGTCCTTCAGGTTGCCGGCGACGGTAATCTCCTGCACGGGATACGCAATTTCGCCGTTTTCGACCCAGAAACCGGCCGCGCCGCGCGAATAGTCGCCGGTCACCATATTAATGCCGGAACCGAGCATCTCGGTCACCAGCAGGCCGCGACCCATCTGTTTCAAGAGCTGCGGCATATCCTGGCCAGTGTCTTTGAGAATGAGGTTGTGCGTGCCGCCGGCATTGCCGGTGGTTGGCATGCCGAGCTTGCGTCCCGAATAGCTGCCGAGAAAATACCCGCGCACTACGCCCGCTTCGACCACCATGCGGCGGCGCGTGGCGACCCCTTCCTCATCGAACGGGCTGCTGGCTTCGCCTTTGACAATCAGCGGATCCTCGGTGATCTCGACCAGCGGCGAGAAGACTTGCCGGCCGAGGCTGTCGACGAGAAACGACGATTTGCGATAGAGGCTGCCGCCGCTGACGGCGGAAACGAAATGGCCGAGCAACGACGCCGCGACCGGCGCTTCGAACAGCACCGGCACCTGCGCGGTGGCAATTTTCTTCGCGCCCAGACGCGCGAGCGCCCGCGTGCCGGCCGTCCTGCCGACGTGTTCGGGCGCGTCGAGCATGGCCGGCTCGCGCGCCGACGTATACCAGTCGTCGCGCTGCATCGCGTCGCCTTTGCCCGCGATGACCGCGCAGCTTATCCAGTGGCGCGAGCTCGGGTAGCCGGCGAGAAAGCCGAGCGAATTGCCGTACGCGAAATGCGACTGCTGCAGCGACACCGTCGCGCCTTCCGAATTGGCAATGCGCTTGTCGACGGCGAACGCCGCGTCCTCGCAGGCGCACGCGAGCTCGATCGCGCGCTCGACCGGCAGCTCCCACGGATGGTACAGGTCAAGATCCGGTATTTCGCGAGCCAGCAGCCGTTCGTCTGCCAGGCCCGCGAATTCGTCGCTCGCAGTGAATTTCGCGATCGACAATGCGGCATCCGCCGTGGCGCGCACGGCTTTGAGCGAAAAATCCGACGTGCTCGCATGGCCGCGGCGCTGACCGATGTAAACCGAAATGCCCATGCTTTTGTCGCGATTGTATTCGATGGTCTCGACTTCGCCCTGGCGCACCGTGACGGTCTGGCCCAGGCCCTCCGACACTTCGGCTTCGCAGGCGGTAGCACCGTGCTCGCGCGCATACTTGAGCACATCGGCGACGATAGTCTTGAGGCTCGCCGCGTCGTTGGCAAACTGGATGGACGACGCGCGCGGTTGAACGGCGGTGGACATCGGCGGAGCTTTCCCAAAAGCCGTTATCATACCAGCATGAATAGCGTGATCGACGATCGTGAAGAGCCTGAACGCCCGAGCAAATCGCAGCGCAAACGCGACATGGCCGCGTTGCAGGACCTCGGGACGGAACTGGTCATGCTTAACGCCGATCAGCTCGCGCAAATCGAGCTGCCGGAGCGCTTGCACGAAGCGATCACCGACGCGCAGCGCATCCGGGACTTCGAAGGGCGCCGCCGTCAGATGCAGTTCATCGGCAAGCTCATGCGCGAAATCGACCCGGCGCCGATCCGCGCGAAGCTCGACGAATGGAGCGGCGTCGCGCGGGCGGGCACCGCGCAGCAGCGCCTGGTCGAGCGCTGGCGCGAGCGCCTGCTGGCCGACGATACCGCGTTGACGCTGTTTGCCGCCGAATATGCGGGCTGCGACCTTCAGCATCTGCGGTCGCTGATCGCGAGCATCAAGCGCGATCGCGCGCTCAACCGCACGCCCAAGAATTTCCGCGAGCTGTTCCGCGCGCTACGCGACATTGTCGCTGCAAAAACGTGAGGCGTAGGGGGAGGGGTGAGGCGGAAACGCCTCTTGCCTTACGCCTTACACCTAACGTCGCCACGCCTCACGCCTCACGCTTCATCCTTCACGCCTGACGATATAATCACGCCATGACTGACGAACTATTGATCGGCCTCGTTTCGATCAGCGACCGCGCGTCGAGCGGCGTTTACGAAGACAAGGGCCTGCCCGCCCTCCAGGAATGGTTCGGAGCTGCCCTGGCTACCCCGTGGAAAATGGTGACGCGGCTGATTCCCGACGAGCAAGCGGTGATCGAGCAGACGCTGCGCGAGCTCGTCGACGTGGACCGCTGCCATCTCGTGCTGACGACCGGCGGCACCGGGCCGGCGCCGCGCGATGTGACGCCGGAAGCGACCCTGGCCGTCGCCGATAAGGTCATGCCCGGGTTCGGCGAGCAGATGCGGCAGGTCAGCCTCAAGTACGTGCCGACCGCAATCCTGTCGCGCCAGGCCGGCGTCATCAGAAAGCAGGCGCTGATTCTGAATCTGCCCGGCCAGCCCAAAGCGATCAAAGAGACGCTGGATGGCGTGTTTGCCGCGGTGCCCTATTGCATCGACCTGATCGGCGGCCCGTATATCGAGACCCACGAAAATATCATCAAGGTGTTCCGCCCGAAGTCGGCCATTCGGCCGAAGTAACGCGTCAGGCATGAGGGTGAGGAGTAAAAGCTCCAGATCCTGCATGCCAAGCCCTCCCCCTCCCTCCTAACGAAGTTCACATCATGAGCGACCTACTCGAAGCTATCGAAATCGAAACGGCACCGAATCCCGCGGCCGCCGTTATATGGCTGCACGGCCTGGGCGCCGATGGCAACGATTTTGCACCCATCGTGCCTGAGCTGCGGCTTGCCGGCGCGCCCGCGATACGCTTTGTTTTTCCGCATGCGCCAATGATGGCGGTCACGATCAACAATGGCCACGTGATGCGCGCATGGTACGACGTGAGCTTCGGCGATCTCGAGGGCAACACGCGCCGTGCGGATGAGACCGGCGTGCGCGCGTCGCAAGCAAGCGTAGGTCAGTTGATCGAGCGCGAAATTTCGCACGGCATTCCCGCACGCCGAATCGTAATTGCCGGGTTCTCCCAGGGCGGCGCGATTGCGCTGCAAACCGGCGTGCGTTATCCGCACCGGCTCGCCGGCATCATGGCGTTATCGACTTATCTGCCTATTCCCGACCGCCTGGAGGCCGAAGCTTCCGCAGCCAACCGCGACGTCCCCATTTTTTATGCGCACGGCACGCACGATCCGGTCATTCCGCTTGCGATGGCAACGGCTTCGGTCGCCAAATTGACCGCGGCGGGCTACCGCGTCGAATGGCAGGAATATCCGATGCAGCATTCCGTCTGTGCGGAGGAAGTCGGTGCTGTGAGCGCCTGGCTGTCGCGCGTGTTAAGCGCGTAGCAGCCACCCTGCCTAGATGTTTTGCATCACCTTGAATTGGCCCCAGTCGAAGTCGTCCCCGCCTTCAATCAGTCGGCGCGGCATCAGATAGTACCGCTGGCCGCTCACGTTCATCTCAAGTAGCTGCGTCATAGTGTAGCTGCCCGCCTTGAGCAACAACGCGACGTCGCCGTTCTTGTCCGGCGCCGTCGACAACAGTACCGCCGAATCGCGGTCGTGCATGACATTGATCGACGACACATCGCCGGCAGGCGACAGGCGCACCGGGATGATCGCTTTCGATAAAAGCTGAATTCCGACCCGGCGCTGCTGAAATTCGTCGCACGTGAGCCGCCGCACCACGCCCACACCCCAGTATTTCGATGTTTCCCTGAGCAAGCCGAGCAGGCTGCCGACCCTGAGCCAGTCGCCTCTCACGGGCGGCACGATCGCGCCAAAGCCCCCGTCGCTGATGTTTTCGACGATCCAGCTCTCGCCCGCGGCCTTGGCCTGGTAATCAAGTGTAAAGTCGATATCCCGCGGCGTGACGCAGCGCAGGATGTCGTCCATGCCGTGCACGACCGTCAGCCGGCTGGCGATTTTGCGGCGCTCCGAACTGCGTGCGGGCGGCTTGTCCGACCAGCACATCGCGAGATGCGCCATCACCGACCGGACGAGTTGAGGCTCGTAGGAGCCGCCGAGATTGACGTCCGGCGGCACCGCCTGCTTTTTCTTGATGTCCTCGATCATCGCGCGCAGCGCAGGCAGTGCCTCGCCCGGACCGAAATAACGGTTGGTGGGGCCCGACGTTAAACCTTTCATCACCCGCGCCGGCGGCTTGCGCATCGCCAGATCGAAGTAGTAATTGCCCTCGACCGCGGACTTGCCCTGCATTTTGTAAAGCGCGCCGAAATGCGCCACGATGCGCTCTGCAATTTCCTGCTTGAGCGGCGTCAGTTTATCCGTCGACGAGACACCAAGCATTAACGCCTTTAGGAATTCCTGTTCTACCGTGACCTGACCATGCGCACCCGGATAGATATCGACCGGCGTAGTCGCCATGCGGCGCGACTCGGCAAACAGGTAGAGGCGCCCGAGTTCGCTCCAGACGCGGTCGTCGATCGGCCCATAGCGCAGCGCGCTCCATTTCAACTGCAAGGTGAGACAGCGCAGCGCGCGGGCGACCGCGACCGGCAAATCTTTTTTCAGCGCGCTCGCGCCGCCGGTGCCTGCCTGAAACTGCTCAACGCACTGGTTGTAGCACGCCCCGAGCGTCTTCCAGAAATCGAATAGCGAATGCCACAGCTTGCTCTCGCGGAACTTTTCCTGGCGATCGGTAGCGAGGTAATCGTGAGCGAGCTTGCGCTGATGCATCCTGGCTGCCTGATCGAGCGCATCGTACAGCTCGAACCGGTAGTCGAGCTTCAAGCCGTCGGTGCGGTTTACCGAATCGAGCCAGAACGTGACCTCGTCGAGCGCTTTGTTGGCGTCATGCGCAGCAAATTCCGCGATCAGGTCGCGCGCCTGCTTCATGTCCGCCATCGGATGATCCGGCTTAGCGCCGCCGAACAATGCCATCACCGCGCCCCTTTTCTTGCAATATGCGTTATTGACAACGGGATTTTCGCACACAAATATAGACGGGCGCGCATAACCCCTATAGGCATTTGGTCACAAGTGCGAGCGCCGCCGCGAACCGCTTCCCGCTAAGGCTACTGCTCATCGGTCTCCGGCCGGCTCTTGATATAGCGTTTGAGCAGGCGATTTTCGAAACTGGTTTCCTTGATCACCGCTTTGGCGATGTCGTGAAACGAGATTACGCCGAGCAACCGGTCTTCTTCGGTAACGGGCAGGTAGCGAACATGGTTTTTCGTCATGACTTCGCGCACCTCATCGAGCGTATCGCCGGGGCTGCCGCACACCGGATCGCCGACCATGATGTCGCGAAGGCGCAGATCGGCGAGATTACCGCCCTGCGCATCGAGCGCTTTCAGCACTTCGCGAAACGTCAGCATGCCGGTCATGCGCCCGCCTTCCATCACCACCAGCGAGCCGATATCGTTTTTGACCATCATGCCGACCGCCTTCGCGAGCCGGCTGTCCGGCGGCGCGCTAAAAATGGCGCCGCCTTTCATGTTCAGGATGTCGCGGATGATCATCTGAGCCTCGCCACCATGTGCGTTAAGGCATCATAGCAAAGACCCGGATCGAACCTAGAGCCTTTCCGTCTCGCCCTGCGCGGGGCGCCAGACCAGCAGGCGCCGCTCGGCGAACGACACCAGCGCGTCGAGCGCCAGTGCGAACGCGGTCAGGACGAGTATGCCGGCGAACACCGTGTTGATATCGAACGCGCCTTCGGCCTGCAGAATCAGGTAGCCGACGCCGCGCGCCGAGCCGAGGTATTCGCCCACGACAGCGCCCACGAAAGCCATGCCCACCGACGTGTGCAGGCTCGAAAACACCCACGACATCGCCGACGGCACGTACACCGTGCGCAACAACTGTCGCGAGCCCGCACCGAGCATGCGCGCATTGTTGAGCACGACCGGGCTCACCTCTTTGACGCCCTGGTAGACATTGAAGAACACGATGAAGAACACCAGCGTGACGCCAAGCGCGACTTTGGACAGGATGCCGAGGCCGAACCATACCGCGAAGATCGGCGCGAGTATCACGCGCGGCATCGCGTTCATGGCCTTGATGTAGGGGTCGGCCAGCGCGGACGCCGTCGGCGACAATGCGAGCCACAGCCCGACGCCCAAACCGAGCAGGGTGCCGATGACGAAAGCGAGCATGGTTTCGACCAGAGTGATCCACAGGTGCAGATATATCTTGCCGCCGGCGAACCACTCCCAGATGCGCGCCAGCACCTGCACCGGCTGACCGAAAAAAAACTTGGCCTGGTTTGCGTCCTCGAAAAAAAACGGCGGAATCAGGCCCGGCTCGGTCATCACGTACCAGAATGCGAACACGGCGCCGAGCAACAGCGCATGGAAGAGCGCGAGCCGGCTCGCGGGGAGCGGCTTACGCATGGCGCGGCTCGATTGCGTGGACTTTGTGCATGACCCGCTTCATGCGCGCTGGCCCTGCGCATAACCCTTCAAGACTTCGTCTTTCATCGTGCGCCAGATTTCCGCATGCAGCTGCACAAAACGCGGCGTCATGCGGATCTCCGCCACGTCGCGCGGACGCGGCAGGTCGATTGCGAACTCGCCGATCGGGCGCGTCGCCGGCCCTGCCGACAAAACCACCACGCGATCGGACAGCGCGATCGCCTCTTCGAGGTCGTGGGTGATGAACACCACCGATTTTCGGTCGGCCGACCACAACTCGAGCAATTCGTTTTCCATCAGCTGGCGCGTCTGCACGTCGAGCGCCGAAAACGGCTCGTCCATCAGCAGTATTTTCGGGTCGAGTATCAGCATCTGCGCGAGCGCCACGCGCTTTTTCATGCCGCCGGACAGTTGATGGGGATAGCGGTTGCCATGCGCGGCAAGCCCCACGCGCACAAGCCACGCATCAACCCGCTCGCGGATCGTGGTTTCGGCGACACCGCGATAACGCAGGCCGAGCGCGACGTTATCGAACGCCGACAACCACGGCAGCAGCGCGTCCGACTGAAACATGTAGCCGGCTTCGCCGTTGATGCCGGTCAAAGTCTCGCCGAGCGCACGCACTTCGCCCGCCGATGCTTCGAGCAGTCCGGCTGCCACGTTGAGGAGGGTGGATTTTCCGCATCCGGTCGGCCCGACGACTGACACGAATTCCCCGGCACCGACGGTCAGAGTCGTATCGCTCACCGCAGTGTAAGTTTTGCCCCCTGCATCGGCGGCGACGAACGTCACCGTGATATTGGACAGCGCGAGCGCGGGGGCTGACACGGCGCTACTTGCGATATTTCTTCAGCGCTTTCTGCGCGAAGCTGTTGTCGAACGTCTTCTCGAGATCGATCTTCGCGGCCTGCACGGTCGGCTCAAACGAATTTAATACCTTGTAGACGTTCTTCGCGCCCTCCATCGAGAAGAGCCCGTCCGGCGAATAGCCTTCCATGTTCTTCAGCAGTGCGACCTTGTACATCGTCGGATCGTCGCCGTAATATTCGGCCGGCACGCTCGCGACCACTTCCTCGGGGCGCGCTTTCTGCAGCCACAGGTCGGCGCGCACGATCGCGTTGACCACTGCCTGAGCCGTATTCGGGTTCTTCTTTACCCAGTCCACCGGCGCATAAATGCAGCCCGCGTGATAGGCGCCGCCATAAACCTCTTTCATGCCCTTTGCGGTGCGCGTGTCGATCACGGGAGCGATGTCGCCGGACGCCTCGAGACGCGCGATCACGGGATCGAGATTCGAGATGCCGTCGAGTTCACCCTTGCGCATCGCCGCGACCGCGCCGGCAGTGGCGCCGACGCCGATGATGGAAACGGCGTCGGGCTTGAGCCCGTCTTTCGCGAGCAGGCTGCTGACCATCATGTTGGTGCTCGAGCCCGGCGCGGTGACGCCGATTTTCCAGCCCTTCATGTCTTTTGGCGATTTGTATTGCGCGACTTTGTTTTTATGCACGCCCAGCACGATCCCGGAATAACGGCCCTCGAGCGCGATGGCGACGATGTTGATGCCTTTCGCCTGCATGTTGATCGTGTGTTCGTAGGCGCCCGACACGATGTCCGCGCTGCTACCGACCATTGCCTGCAGCGCCTTCGCGCCGCCTGGAAAATCGACGATTTCGACGGTGAGACCCTCGTCCTTGAAATAGCCGCGCTTTTCGGCGATCGTCAGCGGCAGATAGTAAAAAAGATTCTTGCCGCCGACCGCGATCGTGATCTTCGGCTTTTCGAGCGCCTGCGCGTACGCACCGCACGGCGCGATTCCAAAGACGAGCAGCAGCGCGGCAAAAAAGTTGATGGCAGTACGCATGGCTTCTCCAGCGGGGTTCGTAATTTTGCGAGCGATGCTCACATGCGGCACATTCAGTGTCAAGCAGCAATCATCGCAGTCATATCACGCCACGTGCCTTGAAATCGCGCCGGCTCGCAATATCGTAACCGAGCGCCGCGAGTATTTCGTCCGTGTGCTCGCCAAGCTTCGGCCCTATCCACTTCGTCGCGCCGGGCGTTGCGGACAGTTTCGGCACGATGCCCGGCAGCTTGACGGGCTTGCCGTCGGGCAACTGATGCTGCTCGAGCATACCGCGTGCGATGTAATGCGCGTCTTTCACGATGTCAGCGACATCGAACACCTTGCCCGACGGGACCTGCGCTGCTTCGAGCGCGGCAAGCACGAAATCGAGATCGTGCCGTCGCGTCCAGTCGGCGATCGCGCCGTCGAGTTCCGCCGTGCGCGGCACGCGGCCCGCATTGGTCGCGAGCGTTGCATCGTCGGCGAGATCGGCGCGCCCGATCGCGGTCATCATGCGTTTGAATATCGCATCGTTGTTGGCGCCGACGATCACGAACTTGCCGTCGCGCGTCGGATACGTGTTCGACGGCACAATGCCGGGCAGCGCATTGCCGGCTCGCTCGCGCATGAAGCCCAACACGTCGAATTCCGGCACCAGGCTTTCCATCATGCTGAAGACCGCTTCGTACAGCGCGACGTCGACGACCTGGCCGCGCCCGCCGTTCACGTTGCGATGGTGCAGTGCCATCATCGCGCCAATCACGCCGTAGAGCGCTGCGATCGAATCGCCGATCGAAATGCCCAGGCGCACCGGCGGCCGGTCCGCATAGCCGGTCACGTAGCGCATGCCGCCCATCGATTCGCCGATTACGCCGAAGCCCGGCCGGTCGCGGTAAGGCCCGGTCTGCCCATAGCCAGACAATCGCACCATGACGAGCCGCGGATTGATTTTGGCGAGGTCGTCGAACCCGAGGTTCCATTTCTCGAGCGCGCCCGGCCGGAAGTTCTCGACGACAATATCCGCTTCGGCGCACAACTTGCGCACTATCTCCTGCCCTTCAGGCATGCGCATGTTGACCGTCACCGACTTCTTGTTGCGCGCCTGCACGTACCACCACAGCGATGTGCCCTCGTACATCTTGCGCCATTCGCGCAGCTGGTCGCCGCCATCGGGCGCTTCGATCTTGATCACCTCGGCGCCGAATTCGCCGAGGATGCGGGTGCAGAAAGGCCCGGCGATCAGGGTGCCAAGCTCGATGACTTTGATACCTTTTAATGGCGGTGCGGCGGTGTCGCTCATATAATCCGGATTCTTTTTCTGAATGACACATTCTAATATGGCCAGCAAGCAGTCGCTGTTCGCTATCCTGTCGCGCCAACCGTGGTGGCTGAGCGTATTGGTCGCCGGCGCGCTGTTCGGCAGCGCGCAGCTCTTCTTGCCGGGCATGATAGCGGCAGCGCTCGCGATCCCCTTTCTAGGCATAGCGTGCTATGCGGGCTGGCGGCAGATGCGCTCGCCCGGTGCAAGCAACGTGGCGGCGACGCTCGAGCGAGTGCGCGGTATGCCGTGGGAAAATTTTTCCGCGGTGATTAGCGAGGCATTTCGGCGTGACGGCTACGCGGTCACCGAGGTCTTCAAAGGCGCCGTCGATCTCAAGCTCGACAAGGCGGGGCGCACCACGATCGTCAGCTGCAAGCGCTGGAAGGTCGCGCAAACCGGCGTCGGGCCGCTGCGCGACCTGCTGGAAGCGAAAAAGGCGCAGGACGCCGCGGAATGCATTTATGTCGCCGCCGGCGATTTTACGGCAAACGCGCGTGAACTGGCGACGCAGAAATCGATCCGTCTCGTGCATGGCGCGGCGCTCGCGAATCTTATCGCGCGCGTCGAGCGCGGCACTGGCGGCTGGTTCCGTTTCCGCTGACTAATTCAGGCGATGGCGCCGGGCGTACTCTGCAGCCAGTCGAGATAATCATCGAAGCCGGCGTCCGTCGCGCGCGGGCTGAAACCGAATTCGCTGACCATGCGGCCGATGTCGAGCGGGCAACGGTCGCGATCGGTGTAGCCGATATTGGGCACTTCCCCGCTGGCCGCGATCCGATAGTCGAAGCGCGGATACGCAGCCCTTAATCGGGCGCACCATTCCTGAACCGGACCCCAGTCGCCGCCCGCGCTCAGGTTGTAAACCGCATGCCGCGTCGACTCCGCGTCGAGCAGCAGGATCAGGCCGACGGCCACATCGCGGCTGTATATCCAGTCGCGCCGCACGGCGTGTTGGGGCAATACGGCGGTTTCCCCGCGCAACGCGTGCCGCGCGAGTTGGGAATGCGTGCCGAAATTATCGCGCACGCCGGTCGCGCGTTCCCACGGCCCGACCAGCGTTCCCAGGCGCGCGCACACGACATCCAATCGCCACAGCTCGCGCAGCCGCACGCACGTGCGCTCTGCCGCGTACTTCGTTATCCCGTACAGCGAAACCGGCGACACCGGCGAGCTGTCCTCGTATATACGCGACAAGCGGTACAGCGATTCGCCATACACGGCCGCCGAGCTCGTATAGACGAAGCGCCGCACGCCATGATTGCGCGCCGCAGTCAGGAGATTGAGCGTGCCGAGCTGATTGACCTCGACGCTCGAGGCGGGCTCGCGCGCTTCCCGTTCCGCGCCGGCCGTGACGGCGGCGCAGTGAATGACGCCGTCGATGCGCCGCCCGGCGAACGCGCGCTCGACTTGCGCCGCATCGCGGATGTCCGCCAGGATGACGTCCACCAGCGCGCCATGCGGCGCCAGCGCCGCGGCGATCGGCGCAGTCAGTTCCCCGGCGTCGAGCAGCGCCACCTCGGTCCGGCGCGCGAGCAGCGCCTCGACGACGTTCATGCCGACATAGCCCGCGCCGCCGGTCACCAGTACCTTCATGGTATTGAACAGCTCGAAACTACAGCGAGAAACCGTCTGCGAATACGCGGAAGTCGGCGATGCCCTCGAGCTTCATCAGGCCATCGTAAAGCTTTTGCGTGACCGGCCGGCCCCACACCGGCTCGCCTAGCTCGAAAAATTTGCCGGTCAACTCGGCCTCCGTGTGCGGTTTGGCCGCCTCCCCTTTCGTGATGACGCAATTGCCTTCGTGGGCAGTGCCGTCGCGCATCACGATGCGGACCGTGACCGGCTGCTCCTTCGGGAAGCGCGCGGTGAACGCCTTGTCTTCCTGAAGATCGACGCGCTGCACGAGCGCCTGCACTTCGCGATTGGCGACGGCTGTATCGTCGAAACTTTTGAGCCCGGACCGGCCGTGATAGAGGATGCTTGCGAGCGCGAACGGCACCGAAAACCGCGCGCCGAAACTCGATACGATATTTTTGCCGGCAAGGCTCGCCGCGAGCATATAGGCCCTGACTTCGATGCGCTCTATCGCATCGATCGGCAGCCGCCCGCCCGGCACTTTCGCGAGCAGGTCCTCGAGCGCATCGACGGCGGAGTGGCCGTAGCGGCCGATCGGGTGCAGCTTGAAATAGCTTTGCGTGATCAGCCAGTCCGTGCCGAGCCCGGCGACGGCGAGGTCCGGATCGAATTTGTCCGAGTAGACACCTTTGCCGTACACGTTACCCACGCTGTCGATTTCGCCGGTAAAACCGCATTCGACGAGCCGCGCCGCCGTGAGGCCCATGAATCCCGAATGGCCGGTGAAAATATTGCGCACGGTCGCGCCGTCGAGCAGTGTCTGGCGGCTCGTGGCCATTCCCATGGTCGACGCGCAATTGAGGAGCTCGAGCGTTTGCGCCGCGTTAAAACGTTTCAGCACTGCGGCTGCAATCGCCGCGCCGATGACGCCATATGTGCCATGCGGGTGGAACGCGAGCCGCATCTGGGCCGCGCGCGTAATGCGCGCCGACACCTCGTAGCCGAGCGCGACCGCGCGTACCAGTTCCGCGCCGCTGCAGCCGCTTTCCTGCGCGAGCGCAACGGCCGCCGGCACGACCTGGATGCCGGGATGACCTTTCGCAAACAGATTGCCTTCGTCGAGCTCGAGCCAGGTGCCGGCCGTGCCGTTAAGCAGCGCCGCATCGAGCAGCCCCGCGCGCTTGCCCGCGCCTATCACCCATGCATTGCCCGGCGCCGCATTCGCGAGCTGGCGCGTCACGAACGCTTTCATTTCCGGCTCCTGCATGCCGGCAGCCATCACTGGAATCGAATCTGCGATCACCCAGCGCGCACGCGTGCGCGCCGCTTCGCTGATGCCGCTCAATTGCGTGCCGGCGGCGAATTGCGCCAGCGTTGTCAGATATTTCGGTCGGGTACGGTCGGACACTGCGGGTTCCTTTCGATTTGAATCGGATTCAATGACGCGAAATTGCGCTCAATCGGCTTTGACGCCCATCGCCTTGATTACCGCGCCCCATTTCTTCAATTCGGCCTCGACGAACGCGCCGTATTGCGCCGGCGTGTTGGCCACGGTGTCCGCGCCCACCGCAGCGAAACGCTCGCGCAGTTCCGGCGTGTTCATCGCTTTCACCATTTCCGCATGCAGCTTGTCGATTACGGGCTTGGGCGTACCGGCCGGCGCGTGAAAGCCGTACCACGAGCCGACTTCGAAGCCCGGCAGCCCGGCTTCGCCGACGGTCGGCACGTCGGGCAGCAGCGGAGAACGGGTCGACCGCGCCGCGCCGAGTGCGCGCAACTTCCCGGCTTTCACCTGCGGCACGATAGGCGGCGGGCTTTCGATTGCCATCTGGACCTCCCCGCCGATCACCGCGCTGACCGAAGGCGCGCCGCCTTTGTACGGTACATGGATCAACCGAATGCCGGCGCTCGACTGAAACAGCGCGGAAGCGAGATGGCTCGGGCTCGCGTTGCCGGCCGACGCAAACGCGAGCTGGCCGGGTTTGGCTTTGGCGAGCGCAATCAGCTCTTTGACCGACGTGGCGGGCAGCGCGGGATTCGTGACCAGAAAAAACCAGCTCGTCGCGGCCATCGTGATCGGCGTTAGATCTTTGACCGGGTCGTACGGCAATTTCGAATACACGAACGGGCTGATCGCCAGCGGGCCGAAGTTCGACAGCAGCAGCGTGTAGCCGTCGGCGGCTGATTTGGCGGCGAGATCGGTGCCGATATTGCCGCCGGCGCCGGCGCGGTTATCGATCACGACGGGCTGCCCCCAGGCTTCTGCGAGTTTCTGCCCGACTGCGCGCGCAATGATGTCGGTAGGGCCGCCGGGCGGAAATGTGACGATGATCCGGATCGGCCGGTCGGGATAATTGCGCGCGGCGTTCTGCGCGGATGCTGTGGTGACGGTCGCGACTGCGATGAGCAGCGACGCCGCCAGGGTTCTTGCGTGGATCATGGATTCTCCATGCGCGAAATGCTTTGCCATTCTACTGGAAAGCTCAGTCCCGACCGCGCCGCCCTTGACGTGGATCAATCCGTCCTCCGCCCGAGGCTGGCATGCTGACGCAGACTATCGTCCGGAGTGCCCCCATGACAGATACGAACGCACCGCTGCCCGCCGCCGACCGCGCGATCGCGCTGATCAAAGACGAACACCGCGCGCTGGCATGCGTGCTTGGCGCGATGCAGGCGTGGATCTCCCGCGTGCGTGACGCGGGCGGCGACCGCAACTTTGAATTGTTCGATGCGATGCTGCGCTACATCGAGAACGTGCCCGACCGCCTGCATCACCCCAAGGAAGATCAGGTGCTGTTCCCGGCGCTAATGCGCAATTCGCCGGCGGCACTGCAATTGATCGACCGGCTCGAGCGCGATCATGCGCACGGCGAACCGATGATCGCGGCCCTGCGCGGCGCGTTTCACGCCTTCACCTTTGACGCGGTGAACGGGCTGAATCAGCTTGCCACGGCAGTCGACGACTTCGCGGAATTTTATTGGGACCACATGCGCAAGGAGGAAAAGCAATTGCTGCCGCTCGCTCTGGTGCATCTGACGGCCGACGACTGGCAGCGCGTCGCCAGCGCTTTCGGCGACAATACCGATCCGCTGTTCGGCGCGGCGCTCGCCGACGAATACCGCGAGCTCTACCGTTGCATCATCGAGCTCACACCCGCGCCTCTCAAGTACTACCTGGAAGGCGCGGCGCCCACGGCCTAGCTGCGCGCCGCAGCCCACACCTGGCGCGGGCCGTCCACTACTTGTGCAATGCGCCGGCGGCCTTCGCCATGTGCGTCGCAATGGCATCCATCAGCGGCGGCGACAGGCAGTCGTATGGCTCCAGCTTGAGTTCTTTAAGCCTTGCGCGCACGGCCCCCATGTTGGCGGGATCTGCGCCGGACTCGATGATCGACGACACGAAAGCCGCAAACTCCGGCGGCGCCCAACCCGCCTCTTTCGACCGCTCGGTGTGTATGAAATCGAATCCGTACAGCGGATGGCCTTTGTTCTCGATGCGGCCATACATGTGGACGCCGCACTCCTTGCAGGCATGCCTTTGAATAGTGGCCTTGGGATCGACCACCGCAAGCTTGTTCCCGTTCGCCTTCACGTTGAGGTTGTCGCGCCCGACGACGGCAACCTGCGAGAAGAGCGCCCCTTTGGGCTTCCAGCACTTCGTGCAGCCGCACACATGGTTGTGCGCGCACTGGCCTTTGATCGTTACCTCGACCTTGTTCTGCGCGCAATCGCACACTAGCGTCCCGCCGGCAAAGCCTGCTGCCGCGGGTTTCAATCCCCCGTCAACCGCTGGATGTATCTTGACGCTGCTCATGGTTGTTTCTCCTCTCGAAATTTAACTCGCTTCAGAATATGGCGCGCGGCGGCGATGCCGCACGCCGGCCGTTAAACGCATCTGCTCTTACGGTTTCGCGTATTCGACGAACACGCTCTTGCCGCCCTTGATGATCCACTGGCCCATGCCGCGCCCGAGCTGATCGCCGTTCGGCGTGAATTCGCACGTCGAGCCCGCGCCGGCGAAATTGATCGCTTTGCCGGCGCGTATGAGTTTCAGCGCATCGACTACGTCATCCACGCTTTCGCCGGGCCCGTTACACACCGGAATGATCTGCTTCGACCAGTCGGCCGCGATCGGACTTTTCGCTTTTTCCATCGCCATCGCGACGACCGCAATCTGGTCGTGCGTGTTCGGCGGGAACAGGAACAGCTTGTCCTCGGGCGCGCCCATCAGCTTGGTGAATTTCTTATACGCGGGTGCGCTCGTGTCGGGCATCGGCTGGAAGTGACGAATGCCTTCCGCGACCTGCGCGCCGACCGCCTCGACGAACTTGCCTTCGGCGTCCGCCATGATCGTCAGCGCCACGACCTTGCTATCGAACCCACCGCGGTAGACTTCCTTTATGATCGAGACGAAGTCCGGCAGGAGGCCAAAGCAGCACACGGCCTCCGGCTTCTTGCCGAAGATGCGCTCGACTTCGGCGCGATACGACGGCTGCTCGGGGTTGTAGATCAGCGAATCGGTGATCGTGCGGCCGGCAGCTTTCACGCTCTCCTCGACGCCTTTCATGATCGGCAGCACGAACGCGTTCTGCAGGCCCATGATGCCGATGCTCTTGTAGCCCAGGCGCTGCACTGCGCGGCCGATCACGATGCCCCAATCGGTCGCTTTCATCTGGAAGCGCCACACGTAACCCTGCGTATCGCCCTCGGTAATCGCGTTGGCCGCGGAGGACACCATCAGCACCGCCTTGTTCTGAATCGCGATCGGGCGCGACGACATGCCTTCGGGCGTGCCCCAATAGCCGACGAGCGACTGGCACTTATGCACGTTGATGAACTTCTGCGACAGGTTCGCCGCCACCGACGCGCTCGATTCCGAGTCCTCGATGAAGAGCTCGAGCCGGCGCCCGCCGAGGATGCCGCCGCCGCTGTTGATTTTCGCGACCGTGCGCTTGGCGGCTTCCGCCATGTCGGGCCCGTACGCACCTGCGTTGCCGGTCATCGGCAGCGCGACACCGATCGGGATGGTTGCGCCCTGCGCGTGCGCAAGATTCAGGAACGGCGCGGCGAACGGTGTGACCGCGGCGGCACCCAGCGTTTTGAGAACTTTACGGCGGGTAAACTTCTGCATGTGACGTCTCCTGGTGGATGGCCTGACCGCTAAGAAGAATCCTACTTCAAATCGACCTGCAACCGGTATTCGCGCAGGAATCCCTGCGGCTTGTAGATGAGCAGCATGATGAGGCCCACGCCGATGATAATGATGCGGATTGCGGCGAGCTGATCGGAATCGATGCCTGGGATCAGGTCCTTCACGAACCGCGAGCCTTCGAGCAGCAGCATGACGACCGCCGCGCCCCAGATCGTGCCGCGATGCGCGCCGCGCCCGCCTGCGATCACCGCCATGAACGCGTAGGCGATCACAATGTTCGAGAACTGCGTCGGATCGATGTACTGGTAATAAAACGCGTGCAGCGAGCCGGCCAGCCCGATGAACGCGCCGCCGATCGCGAAAATGCGCACCCGCGCCCACAGCACGTGCTTGCCGAGCGTCGCGGCGACCACGTCGTCTTCACGCACCGCGCGCATCACGCGGCCGAACGGCGAGCGCGCGATTGCATTCAGAAACCACAGCGTGCCCAGCAACAGCGCCACCGAGAGTCCCAGCATGAAGTACTGATAGTGCTCGGGCGGCACGAGGTCGCCGAGCGGCCGCGGTATGCCCGTCAGGCCGAGCGCGCCCTTGGTCAGCCAGTCTTCGTTCAGCGCGACCAGGCGCAGCATTTCACCGACGCCCAGCGTAACGATCGCGAAGTAATCCTCTTCCGTCACGCGCAGCGTCACGAAGGCGACGACACCGCACACGACGGCCACGATGACCATCGCGCCGATGGTCGCGAAAAACGTATTCATGCCGGCTTTCAGCATCAACAACGCGCAGGCATAGGCGCCCAGCGCGTAGAGTCCGGCGAGCCCGAAATTGACCATGCCGCCAACGCCCCACTGGAAATTCAGCGCGAGCGCGAGTATCGCCGAGAAACAGACAACGATCGAGATCAGGATCAGGAACGAGATCATGGTCGTTTCATTTTCGGATGTACGGCTGTCCGAACAGCCCCTGCGGGCGGAAGACGAGGATCAGCGCGATCACGCACAGCGGAATGCCGATCCGGTAATTGGGTGGAATCACCAATGTCGACAGTTCGCTGACGATGCCGATGATCAGCGCGCCGACGAACGCGCCGAGCGGGCTGCCGAGACCGCCGAGGATCGCCGCCGCGAACACTGCGATCAGATAGCTCGACCCCATCGGCGGCTCGAGCGCGCGGTCCATGCCGATCAGCACGCCGCCGATCGCGAGCAGCATGCCGGCGATGAACCACGTCCAGCGAATGATGCGCGGACTCTCGATGCCGCGCACGAGTGCCAGCGCCGGATTGTCCGACACGGCGCGCATCGCGCGGCCGATCGGCATTCGCGTGAGCAGCACGTACATCGCGACCATCGCGAGCGTCGAAACACCGATAATGATCATCTGCTCGCGGTTCATGCGTATGTCCAAAAACCGGAACGGCCGCGCGAGCTCGATCGCAAAACTGCGCGCGGTGTTGCCGTAGCCCAGGCGTGCGATATTTTCGAGCACGAAGCCCAAGCCCAGCGAAGCGACCATCAGCGTGATCGACCCGCGCTCGCGCAGCGGCTTGAAAGTCAGGTAGTCGACCACGATCAGAAACCCGCCAAACGCCACCGCCGCCACCGCCGTCGCCACCACCAGCGGCCAGCCGAGCTGCACGTTCAGCGCGAAGACGAGATAAGCAGCGAGCGTCATCATTGCGCCGACCGCGAAGTTGGGAAATTTCAGCACGCCGAACAGCAGAGTGATCGCGAGCGCCGGCAGGGTGACGATGATGCCGGTGACAAAGCCGTTGAAAGCAGTCTGCAGCATCAAACGAGCGCCGCCTGTTCGCGCGCATCGCCGAGATACAGGCTATGCAGGTCCTGCATGCCGAGCACTTCGCCGGCGGCCGCGCACAGGCGCACGCGGCCGTTCGCCATCACGAGGCAGGTGTCGGAAATTCGCAGCGCCTCGGTCGCGTTCTGCTCGATCATGAAAATCGACACGCCGCGCGCATTCACCTGCTGCACGGTGGCGAAAATGTCCGCCATGTATTTGGGCGACAGGCCGGCCGACGGCTCGTCGAGCATCAGCACTTTGGGCTGCACCGTGAGCGCGCAGGCGAATGCGAGCATCTGGCGCTGGCCGCCCGAGAGGTTGCCGGCGAGCGCGCGGAATTTGCCGGGCAGCTCGGGGAACAGCGCGAGCAGCTCGTCGTCGATAACTTTGCCGTTCTTTTTCGGCGCGCGCCCGCCGCTCATAAACTCGCGCGCAATCTGCAGGTTCTCGAGCACGGTCAGGTTGCGGAACACGTTGTATTCCTGCGGCACATACGACATGCCGGCCATCACGCGCTTGGGCGCGCTCATCTCGTTGAGACGCGCGCCGGCGAGCACGATCTCGCCCTGGCGCACGGGCAGGAGACCGGCCAGCGTCTTGATCAGCGTCGATTTGCCCGAGCCATTCGGACCGATGACGGTGATGATCTTGCCTTCCGGCAATGCGGCGTCTATGCCTTTGAGGATGTCGCCTGCGCCGTAGCCCGCGTGGAGTCCGGAAACCGTGAGGATGTCGCTCATGCGACTTTTCCCAGATACGCGTGCATCACGTCGCGATTCGACACGACTTCGTTGTACGTGCCCGACATCAGCGTGCGCCCTTCGGCGAGCACATAGATCGGGCTGCAGAGCTCGGCGATCACGTCCATGTCGTGCTCGATGATGACGAGCGTCAGACCGCCTGCGCGCAATTTGGCGATCACTTCGCCGAGCGTCTTGCTCATCAGCGGGCTGACCCCGGCCGTCGGCTCGTCGAGCAGGATCAGCTTGGGTGCCAGCATCAACGCGCGCGAAATTTCGAGCAGCTTCTTCTGCCCGCCCGACAGGTTCCTGGCCGGCTCGTTGGCGAGCGGCCACAGGCTGACCTGCTCGAGCAAACCGCGTGCGCGGCCGATTGCTTCCTCCTGCTCGGCGCGCACCGCGCGCGGCGCGAAAAAGTTGCGCCATACGTGCTCGCCGCCCTGCGCAGGCGCCGCGAGCAGCATGTTTTCGAGTACGGTGAGCTCACCGAGCTCGCGCGAAATCTGGAACGTGCGCACGAGTCCCAGCCGCGCAAGCTGGTCGGGACGCCGTCCGCCGATGTCATGGCCGTCGAACGCGAGCGTGCCGGAGTCCGGCGCGAACAGTCCGCCGAAGATATTGAAAAGGGTCGATTTGCCGGCGCCGTTTGGGCCGATGATGCCGGTAATGCTTTGCGCGCCGATTTCGATGCTGCAGCCGTTCAAGGCCTGGAAGCCGCCGAAGGATTTCGAAACGTTGTGCGCGCTTAGCATAAACGGCGGGAAATCCTGAATCTGCAAGGTTACGGCGCCGCGTAACGACGTCCACCCGTACTCTGCTTAGTTGTAAAAAGGCTGCTTTTTCAGCTTAACCGCAATACCGTGGACGGTGGAAAAAACTTTTCATGATGTCCGTTATCACTATCGTTTATGGGGCGCTCAGGGAGTCCACGCCACATCGGTGCTTTCCCGCACGCCGCCGTCGAGCCATATTTTGCGCACGACGTTTTCCATTGCCGCGATCACCGGATCGCTCGCGCGTTCGCGCAGATAAATGAACGACAGCGCCGTGGTCGGTCGCGCCTTGCGCCACACGCAGACTTCGCCCGCGCTTTGCGCGGCGAACGCCATGTCCTCGCGCATGAGCCCCAGCCCGACACCCGCGGTAATCAGCGTGCGGATCGTCTGCTCCTGGTCGGCCTCTACCACCTTGAACGGCTCGAGTTTATGGTGCGCGAACATCTCGTTCACCATCTGCAGGTGCGGCGACATTTTCGGTGCGCGTATCCACGGCAATGCAGCGATGTCAGCCCAGTCCGCATTCTCTATTTTGGGCTTCCAGGCGGGCGGCGCGACGACGCGGTAGGCCATCTCGGTCAACTGCACCGCCTGCACGTGCGGCAACGTCACGCGTCCCATGCAGAACGCCGCGTCGAGCACCGCGTTGCTCACGTTTTCGATCGCCCACGTCGAGATGCCGTGCTGCAACTGGATTTCGAGCCACGGGTAGCGATCGAGCACCGCACTCATGAACTGCCCGAGCCGGATGAACGAAGGATCGAGGATGGTGCCGACGCTGGCCTTGCCCGCGAGCTGGCCCTGCAGGCCGTGCGCATGGTTGCGAAAATCGCCGACGACCGCCAGTATCGCCTTGGCTTTCGGCAGCAGCGTCTGCCCCGCCTTCGTCAGCGTTACACCGCTCGCGCTGCGCTCGAACAGCTTGAGATTCAGCGTTTCTTCGAGCGACTTCAGATGACCGCTGACCGCGGGCTGGGTGACGTGCAGCAGCAATGCAGCCTTGGTCAGGTTGCCATGCTCGGCAACCGTCACGAACGTGCGTATTTGATAGATTTCCATCGGATTGGTCGCGTCCGCGCGGGTTATCCGCATGGCACGCAACCGAATCTAACACCCGTGCGCCTCATCGGCAAACGACCTTCGCGCCGATGCGACGGCATTTTTTGCACTGCAAAAACTCTAGCCGCGGTAACCCCGATGGCCCGCGTCGCGCAGCCATAACCGCACCAGATAACGTCTGAGCTCAGGCTCGGCGTGATCGGTAAACGCGGTGCGGCTATGCCCGATCTCGCGATTGTTCACGTATTGAATCTGGCCCGGCTGCATGTAGTGCTCTGCGATCAGCTCGGGACGGGAAAAGACTTCGTCGAGCGCGGCGGTCGCCGCCGCGGTCAACGTATCGACCGGTTCGCCGCGCATCGCAAACGCGTTCCTGACCTGATAGGGCGCCAGCCGCGCGCGCAGGCGGCCATCGTACTCGAACATCGGCGCGGAAAAAATCGGATGCTCGCCCGGAAAATGCTCTTTCTGCCGGTCGAACGGAAACGGCTGATAAAACCGCGGCAGCAAATCGCGATAGTCGGCGAGCAGGCAGTTGTGCGCCGTCTGGAAACTGATCGCACGGCTCAAGCCGCCGGACTGCGCCTGGCGCAGGCAAAACAGGCCGACGATTTCCGGCATCGTCTGGTTGTACGCGTTGTCGTTGTGAAACGTGAGATCGACATTGGTCTTGTCGGGACGCACCCCGGAGCCGGGCAGCGCCTGCATCCCGGTATCGTGCACGTCGTAGATCATTGTGCCATCGAGCTTCTGCGCGACCGGGCGCGCAATCATCGACGAGAACAACCAGTACAGCGCTTTCGCTTCGTCGGGCGTTGTGCCATCCAGCGGAATACGGTCGACCACCGCGAATGACACGCCCTCCTTCAAGGCACTGCGCACGCGGACTGCGAGCGCACGGCACGCCGACAGCTCGAACATGTCGGGAGTCAGCAACAGCAGCGGCAGCGGATAGGCGCGCATGTCTTCGACTGCCGCCGCCAACTCCCGCACGCATGCGTCGTCAAGCCTGAAGAGCCAGTCGCACTCCTGCAGGCTCGATTTCACCCACGCCTGCTTGCCGTCGATGCGATGCGTGAGCATCGCGGCAGGATTCTCCTGCTGCATAGTCTTCACCGTCTGCGTCAATGTCTCGCAGGACGCGAAGCAAGTCCTGTGCCGCGGCAGCACTGAACGTCAGCCGCGTGACGCAGGCGCGCAATTTCAAACAGTTATTCGAGCGGAGCAATGCAACAGGGGCCAAACATCGCGATGGATGTCGGCCCCCGAATTGTGCGCGCGGCCCCGGCGCGCACCAATCTCAAGCACGAGCTACGTCAGGCGGCGAGCCACGACTTGTTCGGATCCTTGGTCGCGCCGGTTTCCAGCGCGTGCAGAATCTTGCGCACGATCAGGATCGACTTGTCCGAGCGCAGGTGCACTTCCGAATACCCGTCCTCCGCGAACGCAAACATCTTCTGCTGTCGCTCGAGCGCCCACCGGTCCTGGTCGACCACTATGGGGAACATTTCCTTCATGAGTTCCATCGTCGTCTTGGCTCGGATCCAGACCCTTCTGCCCTTTCGGCACCGTAATGGTCCAGCGCCAGATGTGGCTCACCTCGTCGATCGGCGTGTGCGAGTGATGCAGGATGTAGCCGCGCTCGGCCGCAGTATCGAGCTGGCCCGGCGGCGCGCAACGCAGCCGCACGCGCGTGAGCCCCGGATTCGACATCTGGTGCGTGTGTATGCGATCGACAACGTCGTAACCAAACCAGTCGACTAAAAAAGGCGGATGCTTGTAGTTCTTCACGTCGCGCACGGTCTTCAGCGACGGATTGCCGTCGACTTCCTGCTCGATGAACTCGATCGGGATTTTGCTGTTGGCAAGATCGCCGATGTTGCCGTCGTGCAGCGGGTAGAAGTGCGTGATGTCGAGCAGGTTCTCGATCAGCAGCAGGTAATTCGCGGGCACGTGGATCGGCGGGCAGGTGTAATTGTCCCATTCGTCGCTGACGAACTCCGGCGTGCGCGGCGGCCGCGCCTTGCCCATCTTGTCGGGGTCGCCCGGCCATACCCACACGACGCCGTCCTGCTCGATGACCGGAAACGGCTTCAACTTGGCGCGCGACGGAATCGGCACGTCCATCTGCGACGGTATCGCCACGCACTTGCCGTTGCCGTCGTAGGTGAAGCCGTGGTACGCGCATTCGAGCGTGCCGTTGGCGAGGATCTTGCCGCACGACAGCGGCATACGCTTGTGCACGCAGCGGTCGTCGAACGCGACGACTTTGCCTTCGTCCGTGCGCCAGATCACGATCGGCTTCTTGGCGATCACCATGCCGTGCAATTGGTTGGTCTCGAATTCCGGCGCCATGCCGGCGACGTACCAGGCGTTGGTCACAAAACTGTTGGCTATCATGAAATCCTCCTGTTGCAATGCGGCCCTCTCATGGGAGCGCCGCCTCAACCGTCAAGATACCCCAACGCCAAGCGCGCCGCGAACGAGATTGGTTATCCGCCATATAAGGATACGTAATGACCGCGCGACGGTGCGCAGCGAACCAAAAATACGAAACTGGATCGCCATCCGGTTTCGCTCGACGCGCCCCTCGCCCCTCCGGGAGAGGGGTTGGGGGTGAGGGATCGAGCGATAGCAGGTAAAGCTCGATAAAATAGCCGCTTCCCTGCTGCCACGGATCTACGATGAGCCCACCCTCCGCGAACGGCCCGCTGGCCGGCCTTAGAATCCTCGAGTTCGGCCAGATCGCCGCCGGCCCGTTCGCCGGTTCGCTGCTCGCTGATCTCGGCGCGGACGTCGTCAAGGTCGAGAAGCCCGACGGCGGCGACGACATGCGCCGCTGGCCGCCGATGAGCGCGGGACCCGACGGTCCCGACTACAGCGAGAATTTTGCGTCGGTCAATCGGAATAAAAGAAGCATCGCGGTCGACCTCAAAGATGCGGCGCAGGTCGCGCGCCTGCGCAAGTTATGCGAGCAGGCCGATGCGATCATCGAGAATTTCCGCCCCGGCGTGCTCGACCGCCTGGGGCTCGGCTATAAAACGCTGAGCGCGGTCTCGCCGAAACTCGTTTACTGCTCGATCAACGGGTACGGCCACACCGGTCCCTATGCATCGAAAGGCGCGTTCGACGCGACCGTACAGGGCATGAGCGGACTCATGAGCGTAACCGGCGAAAGCGATGGTTCTCCGGTGAAAGCCGGCGTGCCCGTCGGCGATTTCGGCGCGGGCCTGTACGGCGCCTTTTGCGTGACTGCCGCTATCTTGCAGGCGAAGCAGACCGGTCGCGGCGCGTTCATCGACTGCTCGATGCTCGCCGGCCTGCTCGGTATCGCCGCGCTGCAGACGAGCGAATATTTCGGCACCGGCAAAACGCCGCGGCGTCTCGGGTCGGCGCATCCGCGCTCGGCGCCGTATCAGGGTTATCAGGCGAGCGATGCGCCGTTCATGATCGCGGCCGGCAACGACAAATTGTGGATAGACGTGTGCGAAGCGGTTGGCATGGCGCAGTTGAAGGACGACCCGCGCTTCGCGACCAACACCCTGCGCGCGAAAAATCAGCAAGCGCTTGAGCAAATACTTCAGCCGGTATTCTCCACGCGCACCAAAGCCGAGTGGCTCGCCGAGCTCGACCGCCGCGGCGTGCCGTGCGCGCCGATCAACACGTATCCGGAAATACTCAACGACCCGCACGTGCAATTCAACAACCTCGTGCGCGACATGACGCTGCCGAACGGCAAGCAGACGAAAACCGTCGCGTTCCCGATGAAAATCTCCGGCTACGAATTCAGCGTCTACCGCCATCCGCCGGAATTGGGCGAGCACAACGACGAGGTCTACGCCGAGTGGCTCGCCGGCAAATAATCCTCAGGAAATATTCATGGCACGAGTGAGCGACGTTCCGCCCGAGCAGGTTCCCGCCGACGTGCGTGCGACGTACGAGAAATTCGCGAACGGCTACGGGCCGTTCCGCAACCAGGTCGGCGTATTCGCGCACGTGCCGGTGTACGGTCAAGCACCTGATGGGCATGCTGCTCGAGCTTCGCGAGCAGAAAAACGTCCCCTATCGCTACATCGAGCTCGCGATAGTCGCGGTCTCGAAGCTCAACGAATGCCATTACTGCGTCGCGCATCACAAGCCGCTGCTGACGATCGAAGGCCTGTCGTCGGAGGGCGTCGACCGCGTGCTCGATTACGAAAACCATCCGGAGTTCGACGACGTCGACAAGCTGGTGGTCGAATACACGATACAAGTCACCAACACGCCGCAGCGCATCCGCGACCGAATGTTCGAGCGCCTGCGCGCGCATTTCAGCGAGGCGCAGATCGTCGAGCTCACGCTGCGCATCGCGCTGTGCGGATTTTTCAACCGCTTCAACGACGCATTAATGATAGACGCCGAGCCAGACGCGCATCCGTAACGCAAACGCGCCGCCGGTTTTAAGATCCGGCGGCGCGCGTCAGTTCGCTGCGGCTATTCTTACTTGTCGTCCTTCTTGTCGTCTTTCCTGCGCTCGCCTTTGTCCGGCGCTTTGCCGGCGTCGGGCTTCGGCGCTGGCGCCTTTTGCGCTTCGGGCGGCGGTGCTGGCGGCTTCGGCGGCGGTGGCGGCGCAGCCGGCGGTGGTGCCGGTGGCGGCTTCGGTGCTGCCGGCGGTGCCGTGACCGGTGGCGGTCGGCGGTGGCGGTTTCGGCGCAACCGGTGCTGGCGCGGGCGGCGGCTTCGGCGCAACGGGTGGCGGGGGCGGCGCTTTGGCGGTTCCGGCTGCGCTTTGGGCGGCTCCGCCGGTGCTTTTGGCGCTTCCGGTGGCCGCGGTGCAATCGCTGCAGGCTGGTCGGCCTTACGCTCTTCCCGCGGTTGCTGTCTGCGTTCGTCGCGGCGACGCCCGGTATCCGGCGGCGGTGAAGGCGCTTTCTGCGCTTCCGGCGGCGGGGCTTTGGACGGCTCAGGCGGCGCGGCCTTGGGCGCCGGCGGCGGCGTCACGATCGCGGGCGGTTGCGGAACTGGCTGCGCGGGCGGCGGTGCAACTGCCGGCGCTTCCGGTGGACGCGGCGCGCTCACCGGCGGCGGCGGAGCAGCAGCCGGCGGTTGCGGTCCCTTCTGCGCGTCGGGCGAGCGTGGTCCGCGGCCCTCGAATGGCGAGCCCTTTTGCACGTCGCCGCGTTGCTGGCCCTTGGGCGGCTTCGGCGGGCGGCGCGCCCTTCGGAGTTTCGGGTGGGCGCTGCCCTTTGCCGTCGAACGGCCTGCCCTTTTGCGCGTCGCTGCGCGGTGGTTCCGCCGGCGTCGGCGCGGGCGGCTGTCCTTTCGGCGGCTCAGGCGGCGGTGCACTCTTCGGTGCTTCCGGCGGCGGCGAACCTTTTTGCGGGGCGGGCGGCGGCGATCCTTTCGTAACTTCGCCTCCCTGCGGGCCGGCGGGTCGCGTATCGCGCTGCCTATCGCGTCGACGCGGCGCATCCTGGGCAACCGCCGGCTTCGGCGGCGGCGCAGCTTGCGGTTGCTGCGAGGGAGCGACGACCTTCACCGACGGCGCAGTCGCCGGCGCCGCGGGTTTAACCGCCGAAAGTGCGGCGGCATCGAGCGGCCTGCCGGGTTGTGCTGCGAGTCCGCGTTCGCGCGCGGCAAACGGCGCAGGCGCTGCAGGCGGACGCTCCTTTGCCACGACGGGACGATTGCGCGCTTCCGACGGCGGCCTGCGTCCGGCGGACGCTCCGCCTTGCACGCTGGCCTGGACGGGCGCGATCGCAGCGACCGGCGTTACCGGGGCCCTCGCCGCCGCGTCGCGCGACATTTCGACGCGCGACTTGCCGGCATGACGCGATTGCGCGAACGCCGCGGCGGGAACGGCGACGACCGCGCCGGGAACACGCTGGTTCACATACGTGACGTTGGTCGTGCGCTGGTTGTTGTAGACGTTGATGATCGTCGTTTTATTGACGGTCGTGTTGCTGGTATTGACGTTGCTGAAGTAGGTGCGGCTCACCGGATACGCCGGCCGATAGACATCGCGCGGACCGAGCGGAAACCAGCCGACGTTGCCGGTATTGCGGTTCGAAAGCGCCGCGCCGGCCACTACACCGCCGATGAAGGCGACGAGTGCAGGCGCGTACACGGGCTGCGCACTCGACGGGCCCGGCACCCATCCCCAGCGGTTGCCGATATTCGCCCAGCGCCCGTAATGCGAAACGGCAAAACCAAACGGCGCATCGTCGATCCATGTCCAGCCCCACGGTTCCACCCACGCCCAGTGTCCGTCGCGATACGGCGCCCAGCCCGCGGGAGCCCGATCGGGGTACCACACGCTGCCGTATTCGGGCGACGAGCGCCACGTGCCGTACTCGTCGAGATCCTCATAGCCGATCACGTCGCGCGAAACATAGCGCGCCGACGCAGAATTGACGGTGCGCCGATAGCGCGTATCGGACCAGCGCTCGAAGTCGTCGCCCGCCGCGGCCTCGAGGTTATCGTAGTCGCGCAGGTCGGATCCGTAAAAGCGGAAAGCCTGGCCGGCGTTCACTCGATACGCGGCGCCGTCGCCATACACGTCCGCCTGGCCATTGCGCGCCGCCACGGCCGTCGAATCGTCGGCCGCATCGACGTCGATGCGATAGACGCCGGGCCGGCGCACGGAAAACGCGAGATTCGGCGTATCGAATTCAATGAGATCGCGCGGCCCGAACCGGCGCACGCGGGAAATGATCGAGCCCTGCGTCACTTCGAGTTGCACTGCGCGGTTATCGAGATTGAGCAGGCTCACGCTGGTTCCCGCGCCGAGATAAAACACCGCCGAACCAACCTGCAGTTCGGCGCGCGAGCCGTTGTCCACCCACAGCCGGTCGCCGGTAATAAGCGGGCGATTGATCGCGGCTTCCACCCAGATGTCCTCGCCGGCGGGCGAGAAGCTCACGGCGCCATTGATATAAGCAAGGCGCGCGACGCGCGCGGGCGGATCGGCGTATGCGCCACCGGCCCACGTCAGTGCAGCAGCGGCGCACAACAGCGCAGCGAGCCATTGGCGGAAAGATTTTGCCTGCGTGCTCCGGTACGAAGACCGCGCATTGACGATATTCATGACCAATCTCCTCGGGTGCTCACGCTTTTTTTACTTTCCAATGGAACGGGCCTCCGCTCCACTGCCGACGCAGGCGCGGAAAACAAGACAACGTAATCCCGCGTGATGAACGCCATGCTACGCGCAGGCGCGCGCAGCCTCTGTTCGCTGCCGCACACACCGCCGCGCGGAAAGTGGCGGTGACGCGCCGCTTATGTCAATTGACTAGGCGCGGATCAATCGGCGTGCAAGCCGGTGGCTTTGACGACTTTCGACCAGCGCTCGATATCGCGCGCGAGAAACGCGCCGAATTCGTCGGGCGATGATTTGAGCGGCTCGATCCCGTCGCCGGCGAAACGCTCGCGTGTATCGGGCTCCTCGAGAATTTTCGCCGCCTCGTCGCTGAGCCGCGTGACTGTCGCGCGCGGCGTGCCGGCAGGCGCGAGCAGGCCGTACCAGGTAGAAAAATCGTATTCGCGCACGCCACCCTCCGCGATGGTCGGCAGCTCGGGCATCGCGGCGAGCCGCCGCGCGGCGCTCGAAGCCAGCGCGCGCACGCGCCCGGCCCTGACGTGCGGCAACGCAAGCGATACGGTGGCGAACATTACCGGCACCTGACCGCTGATCACGTCGGTAAATGCCAGCCCGGAGCCGCGGTACGGCACGTGCACGAGATCGATGCGCGTCAGAATCTTGAACTGTTCCGCCGCCATGAAGGGACCGCTGCCCGCCCCGCCGGATGCATACGATATCGAACCCGGACGACTGCGCGCGAGCGCAACGAGCTCGCCGATATTTTTCACCGGCAGTGACGGATGCACCACTACAATATATGGCTGCGACGCGACGAGCGCGATCGGCGCGAAGTCCTTCACCGCATCGTACGGCAGCCTCCGGTAATAGCTCGCGTTAAACGAAAGGCTCACGTGGGTGAGCAGCAGCGTATGGCCGTCCGGCGGTGACTTGGCGACGAGATCGGTGCCGAGCGTCGTTCCTGCGCCGCCCCTGTTATCGACCACAAACGATTGCGCGAATACCTTCGAGAATTTTTGCGCGAACACCCTGCCGATGAGATCGGTACCGCCGCCGGGTGCGGCGGGGACAATAATGCGGACCGGCTTAGCGGGATATTGCTGGGCGAACGCGCTGACGGCGAACGAAAGAAGCACGCTGCAAAAGCAAACGAGCGTGGCGGCAATTAAATTTTTCACGTTGTTTATTTTATCCTGCTGCGCGCCGGACACGACCATTTTCCGCATGTCCGTGGTTGACGCTCTCCGGCCCGACCATTACAGTCCGCCCCTGAATCGAACACGCAGAAAGGACCGCGGCGATGTATGCATTCGCGTCTCGAACGGCAGGCACGCTGGCCGGCAGCGTCACCCTGGTCGTCGCAACTCTGTGTGCGGCCGCCGATTATCCCGCCCGCCCGGTGCGCGTCATCGCACCCTATGCCCCCGGCGGCGGCGTCGACTTCACGTCCCGCGTCGTGACGCAAAAGCTCGCTGCGGCGCTCGGCCAGACATTCGTGGTCGACAACCGTGCCGGCGCCGCCAGCATCATCGGCACGCAGATCGTCCTCAACGCGCAGCCCGACGGCTATACGCTTTTGTGGACCGACAACGCGTTCAACGTCAATCCGCTCGTCTTCAAGGACGCGAAATACGATCCGCTGAAGGATTTCGAAACCATCGCGTTAATCGGCTCGGCGCCGCAGATGCTGGTCGGCGCGATGGCGATGCCCGCCAACAATTTACGCGAACTGCTCGCGCTGCCCCGAACCCAGACTGCCAGTTATGCGATCGGGTCGAGCGGCCTCGCGAGCGTGCCGCATTTCACTTACGAGCGGCTGCGCATGCAAACCGGCATGACGCTCACCCACGTGCCCTACAAAGGCAGCGGCGCGGCACTGGCCGATCTCGTAGCCGGACAGATTCAGTTGAACATGAACTCGGCGGCTCCCTGCATACCGCTGGTGCAGTCCGGCAGGATCAAGGGCCTCGGCGTGGCGGCGACGGCGCGGCTGCGTCAGCTGCCTGATGTGCCGACCTTCAACGAATCAGGCTTGAAGGACTTCACCGCCGCTGCGTGGTACGGGGTTTTCGCGCCGAAAGGAACCCCGCGCGAAACCGTCAGCCTGCTCCACCGTGAATTGCGCAGAGCGCTGGCGAGCCCGGATATCGGCGACCGCTTCGCCGCCCAGGCGCTGGACATCGCGCAGGGCTCGCCGGAGGACTTCAAGCGCCAGCTCGCAGCCGAGATCGAAAACTGGAAACTCGTGATTAAGCAAACCGGACTTAAACTGGAGTGACACGCAAGTCCTGCGTCTCCCCATCGCACTTGCGATGATCGCTACTTACGTCAGCGTCACTCGGGACTAATCCCCGCCTGCTTCGCAACGCGCTGCCACTTCTCGATCTCGGTCTTGATGAGCGCCGCGTGCTGCTCGGGTGAGTTGCCGATCGGATCGGCGCCGCGGTCGAGAAGTTGCTTGCGAATGACTGGATCGTTGACCGCCTTCACGAGGGCGCCATTGAGTTTTTCCACGATCGGCTTCGGCATGTTCGCGGGCCCGACCCAGCTGAAGCCGCTGCTCACGACGAAGCCCGGCACGCCGGCTTCCTGCATCGTCGGCACGTCGGGCAGCGTCGGCGAGCGCGTCTCACCGCATTGCGCGAGTATGCGCAACCGTCCCGCGCGCACGTTCTCGATCACCACCGGTATGCTCGCGATTGTCATTTGCACATGGCCCGCGATTGCATCGACCGTCGCAGGCGCCACCCCCTTATAAGGGACGTGCACGAGCTTGATGTTCGCCTGCGAATTGAGCAACTCGCCGGCAAGGTGGCCAACGGTACCGGGCCCCGCGCTCGAATAAAAAATCTGGCCCGGCCGCGTGCGCGCCAGCGCGATCAGCTCTTTGACGCTTTTCACCGGCAATGAAGGATGCACGACCACTACAGCCGGAATGTCGACGACGAGGCCGAGCGGAGTGAAGTCCTTGACCGTGTCGTACGGCAGATTCTTGATTAGCGCCGGGTTGAAAAAGAAACTCGCCGCGACGATCGCCGTCGTGTAACCGTCCGGCGGGCTCTTCGCCGTCATGTCCGCGCCAATCACGCCGCCCGCACCCGCGCGATAGTCGAGCACAAACTGCTGCCCGACGATCTCGCCCATTTTCGGCGCGATCACCCTGAACACGATATCGCTGTTGCCGCCGGGCGCCGCCGGGTTGATCACGCGTATCGGTTTATTCGGGTAAGGCTGCGCGCCCGCGCCTGCCGCGAACGCGGCGAGCAGCGCAACTGCATAGCGCGTCGCAAGTCTTCTCGTCATTACGTCTCCTCGTTTTTTGCCGTCTCTGGCGGCGACGGTGGTCAAGCCACCTTGTAAAAGCCGTTCGCGGCGAACGTGCAGCCGAATTTCGCTTCGCGTGCCTCATCCTTGATCAACTTGCCCGGAAATCTCTCCACGTACGTCTTGATCGCTTCCATCGGGCCGGGCCCGAATTCGGGGCGAACCGGGTGGCCGTTCACTATGGTGTCCTCGACGACGACATAATCGCCTTGCCTTAACAGGGGCACCCAGGCAGCGAGCTCTCTGAATACATGAGCGGCCGCGTGATCGGAATCGAGTATCAGGAGTAAACCGCCCTGACGCTGCGCCGGCACCATAGCCATCGCCTGCTTGATTATTGGCTCGCCCGCGCTGTCGCCCAGCAAAAAACGAATCCCCGGATGGTGGGTTACGGCGGGGTCGAGCGCCTCATGCGTGACATCGATCGTGATGACTGCGCCCTCGCGCTTGCCTGCGGTCAGCAGGTCCGCGAAAAACAAAGCGGAGCCGCCATGTCGGGTGCCCGTCTCGATCACCCAATGCAGGTTGTTCTGGAAAATGATTTCCTGATAATTCCACATATCGAGCGGCAGCTTCAGCGTGCGCACGCCGCGATAGTGCAGGTCCTTCCACACATTCCTGTTGTAGAACCATTCCAGATACGTCAGGCCGGCTGGATTCACGACATGCTCCAGTGGTGAGTTCCTGCGCAGTATATCGCGACCGCCGTGTGCGCCGTCGCGGCAGACGCTACAATACGTCCCCTGCACCTTACAACGACAATGCCCCGGAGTTCTCTGTATGAAACCTGCTGATCCCACCCTCGCCCGCACCGGCGGACAGCTGTTAGTCGACGCGCTCAAAGTGCACGGCGTCGACATGGCCTTCGGCGTGCCGGGCGAAAGCTATCTGTCGGTGCTCGACGCTTTGTACGACTCGAGCGACGAGATCAAATTCGTGATCTGCCGCCAGGAAGGCGGCGCCTCGAACATGGCGGAAGCCTACGGCAAGCTCACGGGCCGTCCCGGCATCTGCTTCGTCACGCGCGGTCCGGGCGCGACCAACGCGAGCATCGGCCTGCACACTGCATTCCAGGATTCGACGCCGCTGATTCTGTTCATCGGCCAGATCGACAGCGAGTACACCGAGCGCGAATCCTTCCAGGAAATCGATTACCGCCGCATGTACGGGCAGATGTCGAAATGGGTCGCGCAGATCGACCGCGCCGACCGCGTGCCCGAAATGGTCAGCCATGCGTTCCACCTCGCGGTGTCGGGCCGGCCCGGGCCGGTGGTGCTGGCGCTGCCCGAAGACATGCAGACCGCGCGCGCGACGGTCGCCGACACGGCACGCTACCAGCGCGTCGCCGCGCATCCCGGCGCCGGCGATATGCAGAAGCTGCGCGAGATGATTGCGCAAGCGGAGCGCCCGTTCGTGATGCTGGGCGGCGGCGGCTGGGACAAAGCAGCTTGCGACGACATGCAGGCATTTGCGCAGGCGAATGCACTACCGGTCGCGTGCACCTATCGCTGCCAGGATCTCTTCGACAACCGCCATCCGAATTATGTGGGCGACGTTGCGGTGGGCATGAACCCCGCAATCGAGCAGCGTATTCGCAACGCCGACCTGCTGGTCGCAATCGGGCCACGCCTCGGCGAATGGACGACGATCAACTACACGCTCATCGACATCCCGCGCCCGAAGCAGAAATTCGTGCACGTGCATACCGGCGTTGAGGAACTGGGCCGCGTCTATCAAGCGGACCTGCTGATCAACTCGGGCATGCCGGAATTTGCATCGGCGGCGCGCGCACTGACGCCGGTTCAGGCGCGGTGGGTCGAGTCGACACAAGCGGCGCGCGGGGAATACGAAGCGTGGCAGAAGCCGGTCAAGGTGCCGGGTTCGCTCAACATGAGCGAAGTCATTCTGTATTTGAAAAAGCGCCTGCCGCCCGAAGCTATCCTGACCAACGGCGCCGGCAATTTCACGCTGTGGGCGCATCGCTTTTATCAATACACGGGCTTTCGCACTCAGCTCGGGCCCACCAGCGGCGCAATGGGTTACGGCGTGCCGGCCGGCGTTGCGGCGAAACTCGTGCACCCTGACCGCCCGGTCATCGCGTTTGCGGGCGACGGTGACTTCCTGATGAACGGCCAGGAGCTCGCGACCGCCGCGCAGTACGGCGCGAAAGTCATTTTCATTGTGGTCAACAACGGCATGTACGGCACGATTCGCATGCACCAGGAAAAACATTATCCGGGCCGCGTGAGCGGGACGAGCCTCTCCAATCCCGACTTTGCCGCGCTCGCGCGCGCCTACGGGCTGCATGGCGAGATCGTCGAGAAAACCGCCGACTTTGAAGCGGCGTTCGAGCGCGCGTGGAATGCCAAGACCGCCGCCCTGCTCGAATTACGCATCGATTCGGATGCCATATCGCCGCGCACGACGTTGTCGGCTATTCGCGCGGAAGCGCTGAAGAACCAAAAAGCGTGAGGCGTTAAGCGTGAAGGGTGAGGCGGACTAGCGCTTTCCGCACTTCGGCTTTCTCCTTTCACTTTCCGCCTCACGCCTCACGCTCCTTCAACTCTCACTCCTCACTTAAAAAATGGTCCGCTACATCAACGAAGCCGAAGTCGCCCAAATCCTGACGATGTCGAAAACGGTCGAGCTCGTCGAGACCGCGCTTAAAGCGCGTGCCGAGGGCCGCGCGATCGACGTGCCGCGCGTGCGCACGCGCTCTCCCGCCGGCACCCAGCACATCCTGCAGGCCGCGGCGCCGGAGCTGAAGCTGATCGGCTACAAGGCGTATTACTCGAATCCGGGCAAAGGCTCGCGCTATCACGTGCATCTGCTCGATACCGACACCGGCAACCTGGTCGCGATGATAGAGGCGAGCCATCTCGGCATGGTGCGCACGGGCGCGGCGAGCGGCGTCGCGACGAAATACATGGCGCGCGAAAACGCCACGACTGTCGGCATGATAGGCGCCGGCAAACAGGCGGTCGGCCAGCTCGAAGCCGTGTGCGCGGTGCGCAAGATCGCCTCCGCCAAGGTTTACAGCCGCAAAACCGAGAAAGCACGGGATTTTTGTACCACGATGAGCGCCCGGCTTGGCATAAAGATGGAACCCGTTACAAGCGCGCCCGAAGCCGTGCGCGGCGTCGACATAATCAATGTCATCACCAAAGCATCGAACCCGGTTCTGCTCGGTGAATGGCTCGAGCCGGGCCAGCACATCAACGCCGCGGGATCGAATGCGCTCACGCGCCGCGAGCTGGACGAGCTGGCGATCAAGCGCTCGCGCGTCGTCGTCGACTCGCGCGGCACCGCACGCAACGAATCCGGCGACCTGCTGCCGCTGGTCGAGAGCGGCAAGCTCGACTGGGACGCGCTGCCCGAACTCGGCGAGCTGATCGCCGGGCACTTCGCGGGACGCCGCTCGCGCGACGAGATCACGCTGTACGAATCGCACGGCATGGGCATCCAGGACATCTATACCGGGCATTACATCCTCGGCGTCGCGCGCGAAAAAAACATCGGCATCGACCTGCCGATCGGCGGCAGCTGATTGCGCGTGACTCTTTAACCGCAAAACCTTTGGGATTTCATTCATGACTTCAATTTCAGGAAAAATCGGTTTCGTCGGCATTGGCGCAATGGGCACACCGATGGCGACCAATCTCGCCAAAGCGGGCTATAAGCTCGTAGCCTACGATACCGACGTGAAGCGCACGCAGTCGCTCGCATCGACGCTCGAAATCGAGGTCGCCGACAGCCTGGCCGCGGTCGGCTCGATGTGCGGCACGGTCATCACCATGCTGCCCGACGGCAAGATCGTGCGCAAAGCGGTGTGCGGCGAGGCCGACAGCTTCAAGGATTGCATCGCCGCCACTCTCAAGCCCGGCGCGCTCATGATCGACATGAGCTCGTCCTCGCCGGTCGGCACGCGCGAGCTCGGCGCGCTGCTGGAAAAGCGCGGCATCAAGCTCATCGACGCGCCCGTCTCGAACGGCGTCAAGGGTGCGACCGCCGCAACGCTCGCCATCATGGTCGGCGGCGATGCGGCCGTGTTCGCGCAGATGAAGCCGCTGTTCGAGAAAGTCGGCAACCAGATATTTCACGCGGGGCCGCTGGGCTCGGGCCACGCGATCAAGGCGCTCAACAATTATGTGTCAGCTGCAGGCCTCGTCGCCGCGTGCGAAGCGGTCGTGGCAGGCAAGCGTTTCGGTCTCGATCCCGGCGTCATCGTCGACATCCTCAATGCGTCGAGCGGCATGAACAACACAACCAAAAACAAATTCAAGCAGCACATGCTGTCCGGCACTTACGGCGCGGGATTTTTTACCGGACTGATGGCGAAAGACGTGCGCACCGCGCTCGAAGTCGTGAAGACGACGGGTACTTCGAGCCTGCTGGCGGAGCCGTGCACCGATATCTGGAACAAGATGGAGAAGGACCTGGGGTTCACCTCCGATCACACGGAAATGTATCGTTACGTCGAGGGCGAGTCGAAATAATCAGGGACTCTGAATGAGTCTACTTCGTCATGCCGGCGCAGGCCGGCATCCAGGCGCTGGAACTGGATTCCGGCGTACGCCGGAATGACGAAACCTGGTTAGAGCTTGCTTGATAGGCACTATGTCGCTGGCGCGCCCACCCGCGGTTCGCTAATATGTGGCCGTTCGCCGATAAACAGGGAGGCTACATGTCCACGACAAAAATGCCGCGCGTTCTTTGCCTGCTGATGCTGCTGTCCGGTTTTGCCGCCGTGCCCGCGCAGGCGCTGCAAATGTTGACGGAAGAATACCCGCCTTATAACTATATGGATAATAAGGCGCTCGTGGGCGTCTCGACTGAGATAGTGGTGGAGATGGGCCGCCGCGCCAACGTGCCGATGACGTTCGCGATCATGCCGTGGCCGCAGGCCTACGACCAGACGCAGATGAAGGTCGAAACCTGCCTGTTCTCAACGGCGCGTCTCGAAAACCGCGAGCGCATTTTCAAATGGGTCGGGCCGCTGGCCACCAACGAGTGGGGCCTCTACGCCAAGACCGGCTTCAAGGATCCGATCGCCAAGCTCGCGGATGCGCGGCCCTACCGCATCGGCGGCGTCACCAACGACGCCAAAGTCCTCTGGCTGAGGGACAACGCAGTGACCAATATCGTCACCGTGAACGAAGACAAGATGGTTCCGGGCATGCTGACCCTCGATCGCAAAAAGCTCGATGCGGTCGACTTGTGGGTCACCGGCATCTACGCGCAAAAATTCATCACTGCGAAAAGCAACGTCAAAGACGTGAAGCTGGTGTTGAAGATCCGCGAAGAACCGCTGTGGCTCGCCTGCCATCCGAGCCTCTCTGAAGCTACCATCAAGGCGCTGCAGGACGCGCTCGCGGCCATGCATAAAGACGGCGCGTACAAGAAGATCCTCGAGTCTTACGACAAGAAGTTCGCGCTCTGACCGCGCGCGGCAAGCGCATACGCGTCCTCGACCAGTTTCAATGTCTTAAGATTATCGTCAGGACCGGTCTCGAACGGCAGATTCGCCCTTAACCGTTCGACAAAATGCGCTATACCGGCGTCGAAGCACGCCTGGTACGCGGCGCCGTAATCGACCGCGATGCGTTCCGTCGCCGCTCCGCGCAACTCGATACCCTGTCCGTCCAGGATCACGCTCGCGTGCGTGCCGATGATTTCGATGCGGTCAGATACCGCCGTGCCGAAACCGGGTGCGACGAAACTGCCGGCAATCACTACCGGAGCACCCGCGCCCGTTTCGAGCATCAGCGTCGCCAGCGTCTCGCCGGGCATGTCGGGTTCGGTGCGCAACGTGCGCGCCGCGATCATCGTCATATCGCCCAGCAGGAATCGCAATACGTCGAGCTGGTGAATCAGCGTTTCGGCGATCATCAGCCGCGGCTCGCGCGCCATGAACGGCGCGCGCTCGACGGCCGGCCGCCGCCCGTTCGCATCCTTGATGAAGCCCGAGCGATGCATGGTCGACACGCACTGCCGCACCGGACCGACGCGTCCCTCGTCGATCCAGCGGCGGATCGCGCGGAAATGCGGCGCGAAGCGGCGGTTCTCGTTGACCATCAGGCGGATACGGCCCGCGACTTCCGCAGCGAGCGATTCCGCTTCAGCCAACGTAGGCGCCAGAGGTTTCTGGCACAGCACGTGAACGCCGCGCGCGGCGGCTAGCCGCGTGAGTTCCACGTGCGTTTCACGCCACGTTGCAATATCGACCGCGTCGAGTTTTTCCGCGGCAAACATCGTTGCGGCGTCCGCATACACGACGGGAATCCCGAACTCGCTGGCGCGCGCGCGGGCACGCTTCGCATCGCGGTCGCACACGGCGACGACCACCGCGTGCTCCGCTTTTTGCCACGCGGCAAGATGATATTGCGAGATATCGCCGGCGCCGATCAGGCCGACGCGTAGCTTCGCCGCCATTCGCGGGACTAGTCGGCGCTGATGTGGGCGGCGTTCGCGACCTTGGTGTATTTCGCCACCTCGAGCTTGATCAGCGCGGCGGCTTCTTCGGGGGTGTTGCCGACCACGTCGGCGCCCAATCCCGCCATGCGTTCCTTGATGTCGGGCAACGCGAGCGCCTTGATCATTTCCTGATTGAGTTTCACCACGATCTCGCGCGGCGTTTTCGCCTGGATCACCGCGCCGTACCACGTGCTCATCTGGTACCCGGTACGCCGGATTCCGCGATGGTCGGCACGTTGGGCAAGGCGCCGACGCGCTTGTCCATGGTCACCGCGATCGCGCGCACGCGGCCCGACTGGATATGCGGCATGATCGGCGGCGCCGTATTGAACGCAAGCATGACCTGGCCGCCGACCAGATCGACCGCCAGCGGCGCCCCTCCCTTGTAGGGGATCGGCAGCATGTCGGTGCCCGTCATCATCTTGAACATCTCGCCGGCGAAATGCTCGGGACTGCCGACGCCCGAGGTCGCGTACGTGAGCGTGCCGGGCTTGGCTTTCGCGAGCGCAATCAATTCTTTTACGTTTTTCACGGGCAGCGAAGGATGCAGGCACAGCACGTTCGGCACATTGGTGACCACGGTGATCGGCACGAAGTCGCGCTCGATGTCGTAGCCCAGGTTCTTGTAGACGGGCTTGCTCATGATGTGCGCGACCGACATGAACAATATCGTGTAGCCGTCCGCCGGCGCATCCGCCGCGAGCTTCGCCGCGATGTTGGCATTCGCGCCCGGCCGGTTTTCGATCACGAACTGCTGTTTCAGGGTGTCGGTCAGCTTGGCGCCGATCGCGCGCGCCATGATGTCGGTGCCGCCGCCTGGCGCGTAGCCGACGAGAATACGTACGGGTTTGTTCGGGTAGCCTTGCGCCCACCCCGGCGCGGCCGCGCCCGCAAGCAGCAGAACGGCGATCAGGCGCAGCGTGACTTTCATTGTTTTCTCCTCGCTTCGGTTTATGTGTATCCGTGTACGGCCCGCGTAACGTAAGTCGCGTGCACCGGCGTGTCAAGGCAAACACGGCGTGCGCCCTGCCGCGAGCACGCAATCACCTGCAGCAGGTAAAATAGCGCCCCATGAAAACCCATCCCCGCATAGCATTGATACACGCGACTCCCGTCGCCATCGACCCGATCTGCAGCACGTTCAAGCGGCTGTGGCCGCAGGCGCGAGTCACCAACCTGCTCGACGATTCGCTGTCCGCCGACCTGGCCGCCGCCGGCGAGCTCAACCAGGCGATGATCGACCGCTTCTGCGTGCTCGCCAAGTACGTCGAGGCGGGCGGCGCCGATGCGATCCTGTTCACGTGTTCCGCGTTCGGCGCCGCGATCGAGGTTGCGCGCGGCGCGGTTAAGATCCCGGTGCTGAAACCCAACGAAGCGATGATGGAAGAGGCAATCGCGACCGGACCGCGCATCGCGCTGCTCGCCACGTTCGAGCCCAGCCTGCCCTCGATGCGCGCCGAGCTCGAGCAAATGGCAGTCGTGCGCAAGACCAACCTCAAAATATCGACGAAGGCCGTGCCGGCCGCGTTGACCGCTCTGCAGGGCGGCGACGATGCCGGTCACGACAAGCAAATCGCCGCGGCGGCCGAGGAATTCAGCGACTGCGACGCGCTGCTGCTCTGCCAGTTCTCGATGGCCAGCGCCGCCGAGCGCATTCCCGCGCGGCGCGGCCGCAGCGTCTTCACGAGTCCCTACTCGGCGGTGGCCCGTCTCAAGCAGCTGCTGCACGCGTAGTAATTCAGCACGCATATAAATAAAATACCCGAGGAGCTTCAATGAACTTCGCATTACGTTTGACCACGGCGGGCGCACTCACTGCGCTCGCCGCCGCAGCCGCTGCCCAGCAGTACCCGACCAAGCCGGTACGTTTTGTCGTTCCCTTCGTAGCAGGCGGGCCGACCGACATCCAGGGCCGCATGCTCGGCGAAAAGCTCGGCCAGCGGCTGGGCCAGCAATTCATCATCGACAACCGCGGCGGCGCCAACGGCAACATCGGCCTCGAACTGACGGCGAAAGCGCCGCCCGACGGCTATACGATCGTGATCGCGACCGTCGGCACATGGGCAGTGAATCCCAGCCTGTATAAGAACATGCCGTTCGACCCGGTCAAGGATTTCGCGCCCATCATGCAGGTGTCGACGTCGCCGGGCGTGCTCATCGTGCATCCGTCGGTGCCGGTCAGGAACGTGAAAGAGCTGATCGCGCTCGCGAAGTCGAAACCCGGCAAGCTCGATTACGGCTCGTCGGGTGTCGGCGGCTTCGGCCACATCTCCGGCGCATTGTTCTGCCTGATGACCAAGACCGAGATGGTGCACATCCCGTACAAGAGTTCCGCGCCGTCGCTGACCGATGTGATCGCGGGCCAGATCCAGGTGCTGTTCAACAACGCGATATCGACCGTCCCCTTCATCAAGGCGGGCCAGGTGCGCGCGCTGGCGGTGACCAGCCTGAACCGCATGCAGGCGCTGCCCGAGCTGCCGAGCATCAATGAAGCGGGCGTCAAAGGCTACGACAACTCTTCATGGTCGGCGGTCGCCGCTCCGGCCGGCACGCCGAAGGAAATCATCACCAAGCTCAACAGCGAGCTGAACGCGATCATGAAGCTGCCGGACATCCAGGAAAAAAGCGCTGCGGTCGGCGCCGTCATCGTCGGCGGCACGCCCGAGCAGTACGGCGAATACCTGAAGTCCGAAATCGCGAAGTTTGCGCGCGTGGTGAAGGAAGCGAAGATTTCCGCGCAGTAATAAGGAGGAAATGCAATGAACTCTATCGTTCGTCCGTGGCAATTCAGTATCAGCGCGCTGCGCTTGACGCTCGCGCTTTGCGCTGCCGTCGCATCGTTGATTGCCGCCCAGGCGCCGGCGCTGGCACAGGCGACAGCGCCTGCCGATCTGCCGCTGGTCGTAGTGCTTTCCACCGGCGGCACCATTGCCGGCCGCGGCGGCTCGACGACGAGCCTGACGGAATACAAGTCGGGCTCGATACTCGGCTCCGAACTGGTCGACGCGGTGCCGGAAATCAAGAGCTACGCGCGCGTGCGCGTCGAGCAGATCGCCAACATCGGCAGCACCAACATGAATCCCGGCGTCTGGCTGAAGCTCGCGGCACGCATCAACGCGATTTTCAGCGAAGACCCGCAAGTGGCCGGCATCGTCATCACGCACGGCACCAATACGCTGGAGGAAACCGCGTACTTCCTCAACCTCACGGTCAAGCACGACAAACCCGTCGTGCTGGTCGGCTCGCAACGTCCGGCGACCGCAATCAGCGCCGATGGGCCGCTCAATCTGCTGAACGCCATACGCGTGGCGGGCGCAGCAGTGGCGCGCGGCAAAGGCGTGCTCGTCGTGATGAACGAAGAAATCAACGGTGCGCGCGACGTCACCAAGTCCAATACCTATCGCGTGGAGGCTTTTCGCTCCGGCGAGCTCGGTTATCTGGGTTACGTCGACTCGGACGAAGTGACGTTCTATCGCGCCTCGACCAAGCGCCACACCTCGCGGTCGGAATTCGACGTGAGCACGCTCAGCAGCCTGCCCAAGGTCGAGATTCTCTACGCCTATGCCGAACCGGGCGTCGACATGGTCAAGGCATTAGGTGCGGGCGGCGCGCGCGGGATCGTGGTCGCCGGCACGGGCGCGGGCGGCATGTCGGACCCCGAACGCGCAGCCATCAAGGCCCTGGGGCCGCTGGAAACGCGCCCGGTGGTCGTGCGCTCCAACCGCACCGGCAACGGCCGCGTGATTCCGCGCAAGGAATACGACGCCGAGCTCATGGTTCCTGCCGACAATCTGAACCCGCAAAAAGCCCGCGTCCTGCTGATGCTCGCGCTCACCCGCACGCGCGATCTCGCCGAGATCCGCCGGATGTTCAGAGAGTATTAATCGGGTAGGACGTCGAGCCGCTGTGCGTTGCAGGCAGCAACTATTTTCGGAGGATGTTGATGAACAAAACCTTGCGCCTGGCCCTGCTCCTTTTGCTTGGGCTCCCATCCGCCGCGCAAACCGCGCAGCCCGCCGCCAAGCCCGCACCGCTGACCATCGCCGACCAGGGATATTTCTTCGTCGCCGGCCAATATGCGGCCGCGAAGGATGGCCAGATCATGACGGGACAGATGTACGTGCAGTATCAAATTCCGCAACAGCGCAAGCACCGCTACCCGGTCGTCATGTGGCATGGCGGCGGTCAGACCGGCACCAATTTCCTCGGCACGCCCGACGGACGCATGGGCTGGGCCGACTACTTCGTGCGGCAGGGTTATGCCGTGTACGTGGTCGACCAGCCCGGACGCGCGCGCTCCGGTTATTTCACCGACACCTACGGACCGACGCGCCGGCCCAACGCGACCGCGATGTCCGAGCGCTTCACCGCGCCCGAGCTGGCGAAGCGTTATCCGCAAGCGGCGCTGCATACCCAATGGCCGGGCAAAGGCGTCGCCGGCGATCCGACGTTTGACCAGTTTTTTGCGTCGCAGGTCGAGGACATGTCGAACCTGACCGCGCTCGAGGAACTGAACCGCAACGCCGGCGCGGCGCTGCTCGATAAAATCGGCCCGGCGATCCTGCTCACGCATTCGCAATCCGGGCCGTTCGGCTGGGAAATCGCCGACGCCCGCCCGAATCTCGTGAAAGCCGTCGTCGCGATCGAGCCCAACGGCCCGCCGTTCCATGAGAACAGCGTCGTCGGTGCGCCGGAATGGTTCAAGGATGCGGCGCTCGGGCGCGCGTGGGGCATCACGCGGCTGCCGCTCGCGTACGATCCGCCGGCGGCCGATCCCAAGGACTTGCGCATGGCGAGGCAAGCGAATGCCGATGGCCCCGATCTCGTCCGCTGCTGGCTGCCGGAAGCGCCCGCGCGGCAGCTCGTCAACCTGAAGCGCGTGCCTATGCTGATCGTGGTCAGCGAGGCCTCATACCATGCGCCGTACGATCATTGCACGTCGAAATATCTGGCGGACGCCGGCGTCAAGCACACGTTCACGCGCTTGCCCGACGTCGGCATCCACGGCAACGGGCACATGATGATGCTCGAGAAAAACAACCTGGAGATCGCCGCGCTGCTCAGGCGGTGGATCGAAAAGACCGTGCGCTGATCGGCGCGCTACTGCAGCCAGCCGAGTTGAGCGAGCGGCGTCTGCGTTAATCGCAGGCTTGCCGCGAGATCGGTCAATGCCGCCGCGCGCTCCGGCTGCGGCGGATGGCGTTGCGCCCTGCCCTGCAACGTCGCCCAATCCATCGCGAGGAAAAAACGCTCCGGCGTGCCAGGCAGCGCGATGAATTCCTCCGTCGCCATGGATTCGATCGCAACGGCGCCGACAATTTCGCGCAACGTTTCGCAGCACGGTCCGCTCATCGCCCCCGCTTCCACGACCACCGACCGCACGCCCGGCAGCCCGCCGATGGAATTCGCGACCTGGGTCAACGCCGCACGGAGCAGGCTCGACTTCTCCCACTCGCGCAGGCGCTCCTCGCCGACAATGCCGTACGCGGCCGCCCGATGCAGAAAAAACCGCTCGCGCAGCGGATCGAGTTTCAGTTTCGCGTAGCGCGCGCCGTCGCGATAGGCTTTGACCGTGCATTCCGCAACCGTTTGTGCGGTCTTGGACAAATCGCGCGAGCCCGCGTCGTACAGGAAAATTTCATGATCGGCGCGGTAAGCGTCGTGATACCAGCTTTCGGTAAGCTCGAATTCCATGCGCGGCACGGTGTGCGCGTGCTGGTAGAGGCACTCGGGCACGAGCTCGATCGCGCCCTGCGCGAGGATCTGCGACACGAGCCGCCAGTAGCCGAACGTGTTGGCATCGTAGTAGCAGTGGCGCTGGAAGACTTCGCGCCGGATCACCGGGCACCAGAGCATTTGCACCGCGGCAAAAATCTCGCTGCGCGCACCGGCGGCAAAACGCAACTTGCGCTCGGTCAGCGGCAGGGTGCCGAGCACCCGGTCGGCAACAGGATCCCACTCCTGATGGCCGCCGAATACCGCCGCCACGCCGGGATCGGCTTCGAGCGCTGCGAGCGCGACGGCTATGCCGTCGGGCAGGATGCGGTCGTCGTCGCACAACAGGTAGAGATACTTGCCGGTGCCGAGCCGCATGCAGGTATCGCTGTTGGCGCCGGCGCCGCGGTTCGTCGCCTGCCGCGCGTAACGCAAGCCACGGAACCTGCCGCGAAAGCTTTTCACGACCGCTTCGGTGTCGTCGGCGGATGCATTGTCGGAGATCGCGATCTCCCATTCGGTGCCATCGCTCGCCGCGAGGTGCTCGAGCGTGCGCCGCAGGATAGTCGCGCGCTGAAACGTGGGAATGCAGATGCTGAGCAACGCGGGTCCGGAGCGCGCCTTCTCCTCCCAGAACTCACCCTCGGGTGCGGACGCGAACGCACCGCGCAAAAACTTACCGAACATGCGCGACGGACCGGCGGCGTGAAATTACAGATCTCCGGTTTGTGCGCGGGACACGGCTCATGAGCATGCGTGGATTGTAGGGTAACGTCCCGCGACTGCCAAGAAAGCGCACGGGCGCGCGGTCATGCGCAGCACTGCCGGAAATTTTCACCGCGTGCGGTAGCGCTTGCGCGCGGTTTCAACGATGTGCGGGATCAGGTTATTCAACGCGCGCAGGACTTTCCTGCGGTAACCCCGCGCCCTGCCATTGCATCCCTGCCATTTGGCGTTCGACCAGACGGGCATAGCTACCGCGCCGCGCCAGCAAGTCGGAATGCGTGCCGCTTTCAAGCACCTGTCCTGCATCCATTACCAGGATCATGTCGGCTGCTCGTATCGTGGACAAACGGTGCGCGATTACGATCGTGGTGCGATCGACCATCAAAGCGTCGAGCGCAGTGCGGACCCGTTCTTCGCTGACCGTATCGAGATGCGAGGTCGCCTCGTCGAGAACCAGGATAGGCGCATCTTTCAGGAATGCCCGCGCAATCGCGATACGCTGACGCTGGCCGCCGGAAAGTTGAACGCCGCGTTCGCCAACGCGCGTTTGTAACCCCTCCGGCAGGCTGGCGACAAAATCCGTCAATGCCGCCTGCTCCAACGCCCGCTGGAGGGCGGGCCCGGATGAGTCCGGTCGCGCGATCCGGACATTGGCTTCCAGTGTGTCGTTGAATAAATATGTGTCCTGCGCCACCAGTGCGATGCGCAGTCTCAGCCCATCGAGTGTCACCTGTCGTAGATCGACACCGTCAAGGCGCACCGCTCCTGCATCGGGGTCCCAGAATCGCAAAAGAAGATTGGCGATGGTGGTTTTACCGGCTCCGGATGGCCCGACCAACGCCACTGTAGAGCCGGCGGCCACCTCGAACGACACGTTCGACAACGCGGGAATGGATCGCCCCGGGTAACTGAAGCGAACGCAGTCGAACTGCAGCGCAGAACCAAGCCGGGGCACAACGGCTTCCAGCGGACCGTCGACGATGCGCACCGGTTCCGCGTGCACGACATGCAAACGGCGAGTCGAGGCAATGGTGTCCGCGAGTTGGCGGCCGACCTGGGCAATCTCCGATACCGGCAGGAACGCCGCTGTGGAGATCAGGATCAGCAGTGGCAGCAAGGTCGGGGCGATAGAGCCGGTGGCGGCAAGGTGCGCGCCCAGCGCGGCGATTGCCAGTGCACCCAGTCCTGTTGCAAGTTCCAGTTTTTCATTCTGTCGCGCAAGATCGTCGAGCAGCGCAAGTCGCACTTGTTGGTATCGCCGCGCGAGCGCCATGAACTCCGCGCGCCGCCGCGTTGTTGCCTGAAATGCGATCAACTCCGACAATCCCTGGATCGTCTCGGTGACATGCGCTCCGAGTTCGCCCAAAGCTTGCCGCGCCTGCGAACCCATGCGATCAATGTTGCGGCGATCGATAAAAGGCGTGAAACCGGCGTACGCCAAAAATGGCAGCAGTGCCAACGCGAGCGGCCATGCGGTCAAACTCAGCGTCGCCAGCACCGCGCCCGGAACCAACACGGCTACACACGCTGGCGCCACCGTATGCGCATAAAAATATTCGACTGTCTCGACATCCTGCGTCGCCAGCGCGACCAGGTCGCCGGAACGGCGTTCGAGCAGGTACGCCGGCGTCAGCGCTTCGAGTTTGACGAAAAGATCTATGCGCAATTCCGCCAGCAGGCGATAAGCCATATCGTGCGCCAGCCACGACTCCAGCCAATGCAGCAATCCCGCGAGCGGCGCTACGATGAGCAAGATTGGCACCAGCACCTGCAGCGACGAACCCTTAACAACCGCGGCAATGACCAATGCACCCACAACGCCCACACCGATAAACGCGGCGACCCGGCCGACCCCGCAAACTGACGGTCACCGCCAGTTGCGGCCGCCAGGGCCGGATAAAGCGCATGAGGGTTGAAATAGTTTCCCGCCAGCCGACCGTCACCGCGTCCAGCGCTGATATCTCGGACTTTGACCCCGGTTTCATCGGCAGGCGTGGCAGCACCTCCGGCTTCCGTCACGGTCACCTCATGTATTGAACTCGCGGCGTTCGGCACATCCCCCTGCCCGGCCATCGCCTGCGTGCCCATCAGACGGCGATACGGTCCATCGCGATGTATAAGCTCGTCGTGGCGGCCGCTTTCAACGACACGTCCGCCTTCCAGCACGATAATTCTGTCCGCTGCAATCACGCTTGAAAGACGGTGCGCGAGGATCAATGTCGTCCGCCCCTGCACGAGACGATCGAGCGCCTCCTGGATCACGGCTTCGTTCTCCGCGTCAACCGACGACAACGCTTCGTCGAGAATCAGGATCGGCGCGTCGCGCAACAACGCCCGTGCAATCGCGATGCGCTGGCGCTGGCCGCCGGACAGGCGCGTGCCGCGTTCACCGATCAATGTCTTGTAGCCAGCAGGCAGCGACTGAATGAAATCGTGCGCATTCGCGGCGCGCGCCGCGGCCACGACTTCCTGCTCGCTCGCGTCCTGGCGGCCGAGTCGCAAATTGTCCTCGACGGTGCCGTAGAACAAATAGGTGTCCTGCGCCACGACCGCGATCTGGCTGCGCACATGTTCGGGATCGAGTTCGCGCAGATCCCGCCCGCCGATGCGCACGGCCCCGCTTTGAGGATCGTAGAAGCGCAGCAGCATGCGCACGACCGAGGATTTTCCCGCACCGCTCGTGCCGACGACGCCCACCCGCTCGCCGGGAGCCAGCGAAAAGTTCAGGCCTTCCAGCGCCGCACCGCGGCCGCCCGGATAGGCAAAACTGACATCCTCGAATGCGATTGCAGGCTGCGGGTGAGATACAACGACCGTCGCACCGCCCGTCGGCGCAGCGCCTTGCGCGCCGAGCAATGCAAGAATGCCTTCCGCTGCCGATTGTCCTGCCATGCCCTGATGCAGCACCGCGCGCAAGTCACGCAACGGGCGAAAGATCTCCGTGCCGGCCATCAGCACGATCAGCAGCGACTCAATACTCATCAGCCCATGCGTGACGCGATATGCCCCCAATGCGAGGGCGAGCGCCGCGCCGAGCGCCATGCCCAGATCGGTAATGCCGCGCGTCAATATGCTGACCGCAAGCACCCAGAAAGTGCCATCCGAAAGCGCTCTTGCCTTTACCGCCAGTCTCCGCCCGTACGCCGGACCCTGGCCAAACGCCTTGAGCGTAGGCAAGCCCTGCATCGCGTCGAGAAACTCTTCTCCGTACGCTTTGAATGCCTGCTGCCGCGCAATCGCCGCGCGCCGATTCTGTCGATGCACCAGCGACGGCAATACCAATGCGAACAATGCGCCGGCGAGCATGACGCCCGCAACCGGCAGATCCCACCACGCCATGAAGGCGAAGATGGCGAATGGCGCGCAGGCGGAGATGAGCAGTTGCGGCAGGTACTGGCCGAAAAAAGTCTGCAGTTGCTCGACGCCGTCGACCATCGACAGCATCATGCCGCCGGTGCGCTCGCCGGCGAACCAGCTCGGCCCCAGTCCGACGATCTTGTCGTAGAGACGGCCGCGCAGGGTTTCCTGCACACGCGCCGCGGTGCGATGCGCGAGCATCGTCCGCGCCTGCTCGAGCATGGCGCGCAGAATGATCGCGACGGCAACGCCGGCCATCGGCAGCAGCAGTTCACGGTACGGCGCCTGGCGGAATACCAATGCCAGCAATATGCCCAGGAAGGCAAAACGCGCAATGCCTGTAAACAGGGCGGCCAATCCAAGAGCGACGGCGAGAACGATGCGTCCGCGCAGGCCCGCGGTCATGCGCCAGAGCCGAAGGTCAAAATACATTTGTGCGGCCCGTGCGCCCCCGATAGCGTTTGCGCGCGGTCTCGACGATGCGCGGGATCAGGTTATGGTAGTCGATGCCGACGAAACAGAGGTTGCGGCCGAGGGTATTGGGCGTCAGGTCCGAGTTCGGATTCGCCTCGATGAACACGAGACGGCCCGCATCGGTCAGGCGAAAATCCAGCCGCGCATAATCGCGCAGGCTCAACGCGCGAAAAGTCTTTGCGCCGTAGTCTTTCACCTGCTTCAGCACGCGCGGCGGCAATTGCGCGAGCCGATAGCAGACGCGCCACTTGGTGCGGTAGGCGCCGTCGTTCTTCAGCCGGTAGGTGGCAAATTTCGGCGCCGAGGCTTTTTTGCTGCCCACCACCATTTCGGTCGGCGCCAGCACGCGCGGCTCGTTGCCGAGGACGCCGACGTAGATATCGCGGCCGGGAATGAATTCTTCGCACAGCACGGGCTCCTTCAAGCGCGAGCGGATTGCCTTCACGCGCTCGCGCAGCTCGCGCATCGTGCGCACCAGCGAATTTTTGCCGATCTCGTCGGAGCCGTCACCGAACTGCGGCTTGACGAGCAGCGGGAACGGCAACCCCGGGTTTTCGATACGCTCGCCGACATCCAGAGTGAATGAGGACGGCACATCGACGCCGGCCGAGGCGACCAGATATTTCGAGAGCGCCTTATCGCGGCAGATCTGCAAGCCGGTGGAGCCGGTGCCCGTATAGCGCAGCTTCATGATGTCGAGCAGGCCCGCGATTGCATGGTCGAGCTTGCGGTCGCCGTCGACCCATTCGGTCAGATTGAACACCATGCGCGGCTTGAGCTTTTTCAATTCGGCGAGCGTGGCGCCGACGTCGGGACCGAACGGCACGACGGCGGTGCGCCGGTAGCGCGGCCGCAGCGCGTTGTACACATGCTCTTCCATGCTCGCGCGGTCGAGCACGAAGCGCCCGCTCTTGTTGCGTTCCCCGTTTTCCGCATCGACGAGCATTGCCACGTCGCAGCGTTCGTTTGCTGACTTGCGTTGCGCCATGCGCGGATTGTAACTGTACCGGCACAACGTTGCGCTCGCGCGCCGGCGCTGATATCGTGCGGCGGTAGTTAAAACATAATCCGCCACTGGAGGATGCATGAAGTTCAGCGCCATCGCACTCGCGTTCGCCGCCGCCGCATTCAGCACGACGGCCTCGGCCCAGCCGTGTCCCGACAAGAATCTCAACTACTATCAGGCGTTCCCCGCCGGCGGCGAATCCGACATTTCGGCGCGCCACCAGCAGCTCGTGCTGAAAAAGAAATGCCCGGCGATCGAAACCATCATTCAGTACAAGCCCGGCGCCGGCGGCGGCCTCATGTGGTCGCAGATGAACGGCCTGCCCAACGATGGGCTGAACATTGTCGGCGTCAACCTGCCGCACATCGTGCTGCAACCGCTCGAAGGCCAGGTGCAATACAAGACCGAAGACATCACGCCGGTCTACTGGTTTCACTTCACGCCGGACGCCATCGTCGTCTCCAACGACAGCCCGATCAAGACCTTCGCCGACCTTGTCAGGATGGCGAAGGCGCAACCGGGAAAACTCACCCTGGGCGGCTCGGGAACCAACTCGGCCAACCACGCTGCGCATGAAAAACTGCAGGCGGTGGCCGGCATCCAGACCACCTACGTGCCGTACAAAGGCACGGGCGATCTGACGCCGGCGGTGATCGGCCAGCAGGTGACCGGTGCGATGTCGTATACCGCGTTCGCGATCAACACCAAGGACCGGGTGCGCGCCCTCGCCGTGGCCATGGACAAGCGCCATCCGCTGCTGCCCGACGTGCCGACCTTCAAGGAACTCGGCTTCGACTGGGTCGATGGCGCTTTTCGCGGCATCGGCATGCCGAAATCGACTTCACCCGAAGCGCGCAAGCGCATGTCGGATCTGTGGGCGTCGCTCAACAACGATCCGGAGATGAAGGAGCTGGCGTTCAAGAGCGGTTTCGAACTCGTCAACGTGGGCGTCGACAGGATGGAGCGTTCATGAGCGAGCGCACCAAGGCCTACACGGAAGTCGCCAAGCGTCTGGGGCTCGGCAAATAAGTTAGACGTCATTCCGGCGCACGCCGGTATCCAGGCGATTGAAATTGGCCCCATCCTACCTTCCCGAGGGAAGGGGATACTGGCGTTCGCCAGAATGACGGGCTAAAAACAATAAAGGCGCGACACAGGTCGCGCCTTTTTTTCTCCAGAAGGGACTATTACTTGAGTTCGCGATCTTGCGCGCCGGTCCCGTTAGCTCGAGGATGTGCATGCCGGTGTTGGCGCGGTCGACTGCATAGATGTAGCCGCGGTCGTCGACTTCCGCATTGTTGGTCTGGATCGCGATCTTGCAGCTGTCCACACCGTTGACCCTTAAGCAGCGCCGCGCCGTATTCTTGGTGATCGCGGGAATGTAGTAAGCGACTTCGCGCGGCGTGAACGGGTCGCGGATGTCCACGACGCGCAAGCCTGCGTTGAACCACGAGATGAACACGAGCTTCTTGTAGTAGATCGGTCCCATGTCCTCGTGCGACGAGTGCGTGCCGAAGCGCCCGCCGCGCGCGCAGAAGTTGCCGCTTTTCTCGGGCACGTAGAAGTTGGACACGCTGTACGGCTTCGTTTCGTCGGTGATGTCCACCATGAACATCATGTGATAGTCCTCATGACATTCATTTTGGGTCGATTCGTTGACCACCAGCAGGAAATCGCGCTTGGCGGGTTTGCCGCTGCGAAAATCCCCCGTCTTGGTGTGGAATTTCTCGAACGCCGGCACGTCCATGCCCATGATCGGGTACGTGGTATGGGCGCCTATCGTCGGATACATGTCGAGGCGGCTGATTTGCGGATAGAGCAGATTCTCCGCGGTCGGTGCGAACGGATCGCTCGATGCGGGATTGCCCTTCAGCAGTTTGTCGCGGTCGACGATCTGGATCACGCCGCTCAAGAGCGTGCCGTAGCCGAAATACACGCGGTTGCCGAGCACGATCGGGCCGTGCGTGTCCTCGGGGACGTTCTCGCCCGCCGAGCCGGGTTGTTGGCCGACCAGCGCGAAGTTGCGAATGAATTTCGGATGCGCGGGATCGGAGAGATCGTAGATTTTCGTCATGCGCTTGGTGCGCCACTTCTCGGGACGTCCGTCGGAAATCAGGTAGGCGATGCCGGTATCGCATTCCCACCAGTTCTTGTGCGTATCCTTCAATCCGGCAACCACCGTCGTGATCAGGCTCGGGCGCTCGGGGTTCGTGACGTCCCAGATTTCCTGCGACGTCGTGCCGCCCGTGCGCAGCATATACACCTTGGCGGGATCGCCCTTCGGCAGCTTCTTGCCGTCGCAGATGCGCACCATCTGCGCGCCGCCCTGCTCGTTCATGCCGGGCTCGCCGGGAATATGCGTGAGGTACTTGGGATGCTTCGGATCCGTCACGTCGACGACCGACGTGCCGTTGTTTTCATTCTGCTTCGTCAGCGGATTCAACGGCTGGGGAATTTCGCGCGAGCCGCCATGGTGGCCGACGTAGGCGATATAGCGGTCGCCCTGATGATGAATGACCGGCTGATAGGCGCTGCGCGCCTGCAGGTCGTTGTAACCGACGAGCCGCATGTTCTTGGATTCAACCTTGCGCGAAGCCGGGTGCACGTAGGGCGCATCCGCGGCCGCGACCTGACCCGCAATCAGCGCCGACGCGCAGGCTAACGCAGGTACAGCGTGATGGAACAGCTTTCGATAACGTTGCATTGATCTCCCCCGAGGTGATTGTGCGTCCGTGGTCGAAGCGGACCGGCCCGCACTATGATTGCGGGGTCGATTCTGGCATATTCCACGGCATCGAACCAGCCGCCAACGTCTGCTATCCGCGCGGCTGGCGCGCACTTCCGGGGTCGCTCTTCGCATGGGAATCTCACGCCTTCTGCTGCTCATCATCGCTGTTTGCGCGATCGGCAGCGCGCGCGCCGCCGACGTGCCGGAAAAATCGTTCGAGCTCGCGATCGTCAAGGGCTCGGTGCCAGCGCAGCAGCGGTTGCTCAAGGTGGAGAAAGGCGACGCCCTGCGCTTGCGCATCACCAGCGACGCGCCGGGCGAGCTGCATCTTCATGGCTACCGCGAGTCCGCCAAGCTTGCTCCCGGACAAACTGCCGAACTTGCGTTCACCGCGTATGCGACTGGCCGCTATCCGTTTGAATGGCATCCCGCGGGCGAAAACCCCACCGGCGGATCGCGTCACCGCGGCCCGCCGCTGGCGACGCTCGAAGTCCGGCCGAAATGAATGTTCTACATCCCCTCTCCCCGCCTGCGGGGAGAGGGTTAGGGTGAGGGGCGACTCAAAATTCTTATAAACATGATCAAGAAGAATCATACCGCTTCCCCTCACCCCCACCCTCTCCCCACTATCGCGGGGCGAGGGAGTCTTTTTCGACTTGTCCTGTACGCAGCACTCGGCTCACCCGCGCTCGCGTACGCACATGCATTCGAGGAGCGCTACGATCTGCCGGCGCCGCTCTCGTATTTCGCGACCGGCGCGGCGGCGGTGGTCGTGCTGTCGTTTGTCGTCGCGCAGGTCGTCGTCGAGCACACAGCGGAAACCGCTGCGCCACGGGCGAAACGCGTCTACCTCGGCGCGCTGCTGCCGGCGCTGCGCATCACGAGTCGCGCACTCGGACTTCCTGCTGTTCGCGCTGACCATCGTCGCCGGCCTGTACGGCACTGCCGACCCGCTCATGAATTTCGCGCCGACGATGGTGTGGATTATCTGGTGGGTGGGGCTGTCGTTGATCGTCGCGTGCGTCGGCAACATCTGGCCGGCGCTCGATCCGTGGCGCACGCTCTATGACGTGCTCGACTGGCTCGCGCGGCGCATGGGCGCGACTCGCGGGCTCACACTGGGCTGGCGCTACCCCGCCGCACTCGGCGCGTGGCCGGCGGTCGTGTTGCTATTGGGGCTCAGCTGGTTCGAAGTCGCCTATCCGCAAGCCGCGGTTCCGTACCGGCTCGCCTGCGTGGCGCTGGCGTGGTCAGCCGTCACGTTGCTGGGCATGGTGTGTTTCGGCGCCGACACCTGGCAGCGCAATGCCGACGTCTTTGCGATTTACTTCGCGACGCTCGGCCGCTTTGCGCCGCTAGCGGCGGGCCACGACCCGCGCAGTCTCACGCTGCGCGCGCCCGGCCGCGGGCTGATCGCTGAACACGCCGGTTCCACCGCCATGGTGTGTTTCGTGATGGCAATGCTGTCGACCGTGCTGTTCGACGGCCTCCTGAGCGGGCAGGTGTGGTGGCTCGCGCAAACTCATATCAGGCGTGTGGCGCCGTTCCTCGTCGATCCCGACGGTTATCGCATGGGCGCAGCGGGCCTGATCGGCGTGTGGCTTATGTTTCTCGCCGCGTACTTGGCGACGTGCGCAGTCACCGCGATGCTCGTGCGGAAACCACTCCGATCGGGCAGATTGCCCGTCTGTTCGCGTTTACGCTGGTGCCGATAGCGATCGCGTACAACATCGCGCACAACTGCGCGAACCTGCTCGTGCAGGGCCAGCAGCTCATCGCGCTCGCTTCCGACCCGCTGGGACTCAAGTGGAATCTGTTCGGCACGGCAAATTTCCGTCCGGATATCGGGCTCATCGATGCGCGATTGACGTGGTACATCGCGATTGCAGCGATTGTCGCAGGCCATGTGATTGCAGTCTGGCTCGCGCACCGGCTGGCGCTGCGCGAATTCGGCACACGCCGCGAAGCCGCTCTGGCAACCGTCCCGCTCACGCTGCTGATGGTCGCCTATACGGTGATCAGCCTGTCCGTGATAGCCGAGCCTATGGTCATATTCAATGCGCCGGATGCGGCGATAAGCCGCTAGGATCCGTCTCAAGCCGTCGCAACAGCGGCACCAGCGCGAAACACAATGCGAACGAAAGCGCCGCGACCCACAGCAGCGGCCCCAGCTGACGCTCAAAGACGCGCTCGTATAGCTGCGAGCCGATGATGGCGGAAAACTGCTCCATCCCGTTGTATAGCGACATCAGGACTGCAAACGCGAAGCCCGCGGCCTTCGGCGGACAAACACTGGCAGCCATGGTGAGTATCGTCAGCGTGCCGATCTGCGCGACCATGCCGACGAATACATTCAGTGGAATGGCGATAGCCGCGGAGTAGTCGTGCGGGTGAGCGAGTGCGAGATACGACAGCACGCCGACGATGCCGGCACAGAGGCTGAAGACAACCCGATAGACCACGCTCTTGTCGGCGAATACGCGCAGAAAAACATACGCGCCGATCACCCCGCCGACCGCAGTCAGTGCGTTGAGCTTGCCGATATAGCTCTGCTCGAATCCGAGAGTGTCCACCATGTGGTAATAGAGCGGTGTATTGAATGCCGGGCTGAAGCACCATAAAGCCAGAAACGCCGCGGCTATGCGCAGCGTCGGCGACCCCAGCGCCTCGAGCAGGCTTCTGGAAGTCTCTCGGAATTCCTGCAAGCTGATCGAAGCGCGCTCCTCGCGTATCACCAGGTAGCTCACGATTATGACGGCGACTGGCGCCAGCATCGTAATCGTGGCCGCGGCGTGCAATGCGCTCGCCGGCTCGAGTGCAGACGCCAGATATCCGCCGGCGAGCGCGGTGGCGATGGCGGCGATTTTGAACCAGAGCCACTGCACGCCCTGGAAGCGCGCGAGCATGCCCGTGCGCGCGCCGTTTTCGACTACGAGCGCGTCGATGATAACGTCGGACGACGCGATTCCGAAGGCGGTGAGCGTAAGCGCGGCAATGATGGTGCCGACTTCAGTGAGCCCGGACAGCCACAGGAAGCCCAGCGCGGCCACACTGTTGACCAGGATCAGCCAGGTTTTGCGGCGGTAGCCGAATAACGGAAGATAATCGCTGACCAGCCCGTAAAGCGGCTTGATCACCCACGGCAGAGTCAGGATAGCCAGGTACTCAGAAGCTTGCGCGGGATTGAGGCCGAGGCCCGCCTTCAGATAATAGTTGAGCGGCTGGCTGATAAGGCCGCCCGCCTGACCGAGCCCCTGCGCGAAATAGGCGAGGCCGAACAGCACGACCAGGCGCCGGACGTACTGCGAGTCCGCCGGCGAACCTTGCGAAACATGCATGGGCGAATGATAGCCGAACCAGGTGTCCTCACCAACTCAGATGGCCATGCAACGTCGCTCGCCTATATGCTGCCCGCATGGGTCGTGCCGGACATGTTAGGACCTTCCGAAAATGCTAGGATGAGACCCTCAGCCCCGTAAACGAGTCGCGCAATAATATCCCGCGAACCGGAATTGCGAGCGCAGGCGGCCATGTCGAGGCGCCGGCGCATAAAAGCTGCGCATCCCGAAACCTGCATTTACAACCAGAGGATTAATTATGATTTACGAAATCAGAACTTACGACATCAAGCCCGGCTCGCTCCCGGAAGTCGAAAAACGCTTTGCCGAAGCCTACGAGCACCGCAAGAAACATTCGCTGCTCGCGGCGTTCTTCCATACCGAGATCGGCCCGCTCAATCAGATCATCCATATCTGGCCGTACAAGGACCTCGAAGAGCGTGCACGCATCCGCGCCGCCGCGATCGCCGACAAGACCTGGCCGCCGAAAACCGGCGAATTCCTGACCGCGCAGCGCAGCGACATTTTCATTCCCGCGCCGTTCTCGCCCGAAATCAAGCCTGGCAAGGGCGGCCCCTACTTCGAAATGCGCACCTACACCTACGCGCCCGGCGCGCTGCCTAACGTGCTGGAAAACTGGGGCAAAGCCCTGCCCGATCGCATCAAGCTGAGCCCGCTCGTCTTCTGCGGCTACTCGGAACTCGGCGGCCTGAACAAATGGCTGCACATCTGGTCGTATCCGACGCTCGATGCGCGCAACAACACGCGCGACAAGGCCAAAGACGCGGGCATCTGGCCGCCGTCGGCAGTCGCCGCCAAAACCGGCGGCAAGAGCATTCCGTACGTGATGCAGGAAAACAAGATCGTGATGCCGGCGAAATTCTCGCCCGTGCAGTAACGCAATAGGCAGGACTTATAAAGGGGCTCGCATGCGAGCCCCTTTTTTATTTCCGTTTGCGGGTAACTTTGCGGCGCGCCTTGCCGCGAAGCTTCAATCGGGCCGCGAGATTATCCACCAGGTCGCACGCATTGCCGGTAGCGGTTCCCATGCCCGTATTGTCGAATATGCACCACACCGGAAGTCCGCGCGCCGCGACCTCGTCGAGCCTGGCCGCCAGCGATGCGAGATACTCTGCCGAGTACGACGAGAAATACATGCGCGGCGAGCCGTGCAGGCGAAAGTAAACGATGTCGGTCCACGCCTCCAGCGCATCGGCGCCTTCGACCGGCGCGGGATCGGCCACCACGTAGCCAATGCCGAACGCTTTGCAGAGGTCCACCGCTTTGGCATGGAACCATGTCGCATGGCGCGGCTCCAATACCACGGTGCCCATATGCATGCTGCGCAGCAATTTGAAAAACGCAGTCGCACGCCGCCGCTCGAATTCGAAGCTCGGCGGCAATTGCAGCAGCAAAGCGCCGAGTTTGTCGCCGAGCTCGGTGACCGACTCGATGAATGGCGTCAGCATTTTCCTGACATTTTTGAGACGGCGCTCGTGCGTAATGACTTTTGGAAATTTGACCGAAAACCGAAACCCCGCAGGCACGCTCGCGGCCCAGCGCGCGTAGGTTTCCGGACGATGGACCTGATAGAAAGACGAATTGATTTCGACGGCGGAAAAGCAGCCCGCATACCGCGCGAGATGCGAGCCATCGATCGGGGAAGCGGTGCTTTTCGTGAGGCGGCAGACTCCACCCCGCACAACCGACATAGATGACCGGAACCGACATGACTGACAGACCGGAAATGCAGCGGGATGTTCCGCAGGCAGGAACGTATGGCTAAGCAAGGTGAGATCCGCGTGGGTATCGGCGGCTGGACTTACGAGCCGTGGCGCGACAACTTTTATCCGGCCGACCTCACGCAGAAGCGCGAGCTCGAATACGCGAGCCGGCACGTCACGGCGATCGAGATCAACGGCACTTTTTACCGCACGCCGACGCCCGCCAGTTTCGCCAAATGGCGCGACGAGACGCCCGACGATTTCATTTTCACCGTCAAAGTGCTGCGCTACATAACCGTGCGTCGGGTTCTTGCCGAGGCCGGCGAAGCGATCGAGCGCTTCGTGAACAGCGGCTTGGCCGAGCTCGGCGACAAGTTAGGGCCCCTGCTCTGGCAGTTCGGCCCGACCAAGAAATTCGATCCGGAGGATTTCGAGCGCTTCCTTAAACTGTTGCCGGCCAGGGCCGGCGGCATCCGCCTGAGACATGCGCTCGAAGTGCGGCATCCGAGTTTCGCCAATCCCGAATTCATCTCTCTCGCGCGTGCTCATGGCGCGGCGGTCGTTTTCGACGATTCCGACGAGTATCAATCGTTCGCCGACCTCACGAGCGATTTCGTTTACGCGCGGCTCATGAAAGCCGATGCCAAAGTTCCCACCGGCTACACGCGCAAAGCGCTCACGTCGTGGGCCAAGCACGCCCAAACGTGGGCACAAGGCGGTGAACCGGCTGGCCTGCCCCATATTGATAAAACGCCTGCCAAAAAGCAGCCGCGCGATGTCTTCATGTTCTTCATCAATGGCGCGAAGGAACACGCGCCGGCGGCGGCGGGCGAGCTGTTAAAACTGCTGAATAAGAAGTAAGCCGCCTCTCGAGCTGCAAATGCCAAGGTGCATTTAAGAATTCTCGCGGCCGTATATGCCCTAACTCGCATTGTCTGGGCCGGTTGAAAGCGACTTTTTTACCTTGGTCAGATAGAATTCGGCGACTAAGTTTTGCACGGGAATTTTGTCGATGATCCTCACCCAACGACTGTGCCCCGCATCGCGGATGCAAATAATGATTAAGACAGCAGCATACGTACTGGCAGCGCTTGTCATGCTTGGGGCCACGTCCAAATCCGGCGCAGCGCCGGTGCTCGAGCAGATCGGGGAGTTCACAGTGCCGGAAGCAAACCAAGGGGTGGGCGTGGACGCCCGTCACTTCTATGCCGTCGACAACTACATTATCGGCAAGTACGACAAGAAGACCGGCAAGCTTCTGAAAAAGTGGCAGGGCGCCAAAAGCGGCCCCATCGTGCACCTCGACAGCGCGATGCTTATGGACGGCAAGCTCTACGCGGCTCACTCCAATTACCCGGAATGGCCGATGACGAGCTCATTGGAAATCTTCGATGCCGAGACCATGGAGCACATCGGCACCCATAGCTTCGGTATCCAGTGGGGCTCGCTTACATGGGTGGACTGGCACGACAGTCACTGGTGGATGACCTTCGCGAATTACGACCGCCTGTTTGGACCGGGCAAGACGCCGTACGGACACAAGGCTAACACCGTGATGGTGAAGTTTACGAAGGACTTCCGGCCACTGCAGTCGTGGACGCTGCCCAAAGCGATCCTCGACCGCTTCGAGGACATGAGCAACTCCGGGGGCTCATGGGGGCCGGACGGATACCTCTACCTCACTGGCCACGATCCCGGCGGAGCTCTATCGCATGCGGTTGCCGAAAGCCGGCTCAGTTCTCGAACTTGTGGACGTCATTCCAATGAACATCCGGGGCCAGGGCATCGCCTGGGACCGCTCGCAGCCGGGCGTCATCTACGGAATCATCCGTGCGACGGTGAAGGAGCGCGCGCTTGGTGGCAACCACAAGGTGACGGTGTTCAGGCTCGTGGAAAAGCCGTAGGCGCAACACTCCGCTTTTTTACGTGATCGATTGATCTTTCGTAACTACAAAGCCGCATTCCTCTGGGGCTTCATGGCGGTCTTCATGACCTTCGTGGCCCTGATGACCTGGGTTTTGTTTCGCGACCTTTCAGCTTCGAAGTCACACGGCTTCTGGCAGGCCGTGATCATGGGCGTCTTCTGGATCGCGGGCCTCGGCTTTTCAATGTTTGCCGCGGGCCGGCCGTGCGTGACAGTGGTCGTTCAACCAGGGACTGTGCGCATCGTTCACCGCTATCCCTTTAGCCGCAAACAGCACGATGTGTCGTATGGCGAATTGACAAGCGCTCAGGTCGTGGAATCCCGCGACAGCGAAGGCGACCCGTATTTTTACGCACGGACGCGCCTCAAAGACGGCTCGCGTATCGATCTCTTCGAATCGCACCGCCGCGAGAAATGCGAAACGGTCTGCGCGAACTTCAACGATGCAGTTTCAGGCGGGTTCAGGGCGCCCCGCGTTCCGCGCAAACCGGATTAACCGCTATCGAGGACAATGCTCGATTATTTTTGTTACAGTGCGGACTTAATCGAGTCCAGCCGTTTGATCCTGATTACCGATGAAACTTATAGCCGTCAGCGTAGGAGAGCCACGCGAGGTTGAATGGCGCGGGCAACGCGTTGAGACCTCGATCTTTAAGACGCCTGTGCCGGGACGCATCAAAGTCGCGCGCGAGAACCTGCAAGGCGACAGGCAATCAGACCTATCGGTCCACGGCGGGCCGTTGAAGGCTGTATACGCATATCCGATGGAGCACTATGCTTTTTGGCAAAAGGAGCTGCAAGCGGCGGAGCTGAACTGGGGCGCGTTCGGCGAAAACCTCACGACCGAGGGAATGCTCGAGGACAAAGTCTGCATTGGCGATCGCTATCGTGTGGGCACCGTGGAGCTGATCGTCACTCAACCCCGCATGCCATGCTACAAGCTCGCGATACGCTTCGGGCGGGTTGACATCGTAAAGCGGTTCTTGCGGAGCGGAAGAAGCGGTTTTTACTTCGCGGTGGAACGCGAAGGGGAGGTCGGCGCCGGAGATGTCATCGAGCAGATAGCGCACGACGACGGAGGCCTGACGATCGCCGACGTGGTCACGCTTTATTCCACGGATGCATCGGACCAGGTCCTCCTGGAGCGCGCGAGTGCGCATCCTGCCCTGCCCGCTTCCTGGCGGGACTACTTTCGAAAGCGGCTTAGTGAGCCCTCCGCGTGACTGATATGCAAGCCGGACTCCTGACTATCGGTTCCAGCCCTGTCACCCTGTCCTTCTGCGAAACTTCTGAAACCCCGCCGGCTTTAATGGCGCCATGCGCTTGACCGCGCCCGCGTTGACGATCACTTCGCCGACGTAGAAATCCCCCTTCTTGTCGGCCCAGATGCCGTGGGGCGCGACGAAGTTGCCGGGCAGCACAGGGTTCTCGCCTCCGACCTGCGCATAGATGTTGGCATCCGGATCGCACACGGTCACACGCGCGATCGGCGAATGACCGCACGGCGGGTAGATCATCGTCTGGTCGTGCGCGGGCAGCGGACCTTCCGAGCGCTTCATCATGTAGTTGTGGAACCCGCCCTCGGCGATGTGCAGCATGTCCTGGTCGTCGATGAAGATGTCGTACGGGCGGTTGAGGAATCCCCACTCGCGTAGATATTCGCCGTCGGGCTTGAAGATCTGCACGCGCGAATTTTCGCGATCGGCCACATACACGAGACCCGCGCTGTCCACCGCGATGCCGTGCGGCAGGATGAACTGGCCCGGTCCGCTCCCGACCTCGCCCCACGAGAAGAGCAACTTCCCCTCCTTTGAAAACTTGTGCACGCGCGCGTTGCCGTAGCCGTCGGCGATGTACATGTCGCCATTGGGCAGCACCGCGACGTTCGTAACGCGGTGAAAAGGCCCCGCCGCATGCTTGACCGGGCTCACGCCGATTTTGTAGCCGGTGTCGGCGGCCTTGCCCGATTCGCCGAGCGTCATGAGCTTCTTGCCGTCGGTCGTGAACTTGTGGACCGTGTGGTCCTTGTCGTCGGCGAGCCACACGTTATCTTTGTGGTCGATGAAGATGCCGTGCGGGCTTTTGAACATGCCCTCGCCCCACGCATTGAGGAACTTGCCCTCCTTGTCGAAAATGATCATCGGATACTTGCCGCGGTTGAACACGTAGACGTGGTCCTTTGAATCGCACGCGACACCCGCGACTTCGAAGAAACTCCAGCCGTCGGGCATCTGCTCCCAGCCCTTGATCACTTCGTATTCGATTTTGTGCGGGCCGACGGCCATGTGACTTCCTCCGAATAAACAACGGTTGAATTATTTTCGCTGCGAGTCGATTTCTTTGACCAGCCTGCCCCACTTCTCCGTGCCGCCGCGCATGGCTTTCGCCAGATCATCGGGGCCGCCGGAAACGATGTCGCCGCCCAAATTCAGAAAACGCTGCTTGACGTCGGGTTCCAGCAGGGCCTTGGCGATCTCGGCATGCAGGCGGGCGATCACCGCGGCAGGTGTGCGGGTCGGGACGACTATACCGTACCAACTCGCCGCTTCGTATCCCGGCAGGGTCTCCGCGAGCGCGGGAATGTCGGGCGCCGCCTGCGAGCGCTGGGCGCTGGTGACCGCCAGCGCTCTTAACCGTCCGCTTCGGATCGACGGCAGCGCCGAGGCGAGATTAGGGAAATACATCGCGACTTCACCGGAGATCGTGTCGTTCAGCGCCTGCGAGGTGGCGCGATAAGCGACTTCGACGATGTTCACGCCGGTCATCGAGCGCATGAGTTCCGCGCTCAGATGGCTCGCGGTGCCGCGGCCCGCGTTCGCATAGTTGAGCTTGCCGGGCTGAGCCTTTGCGAGATCGAGCAGTTCTTTAACCGTCGCCGCCTTGGTCTGCGTGCCCACGACGAGCACCGTCGGAAACATCGCCATCAACGCGACCGGCGAAAAATCGCGCGCGACGTCGTACGACAAATCCTTGATCAGCAGCGGACTCACGATGATAGACGGCGACGCAATCAGCATCGTGTGGCCGTCGGGCGTCGCGCGGGCGACAAGGCCGGCGCCTATCGTGCCGGCGGCGCCGTCGCGGTTTTCGACGACGACCTGCTTGCCGAGACTATCGGTCAGCTTCAACGCAATCTGCCGCGCGACGATGTCCGCCGCGGTCCCCGTGGAGAAGGCAACGACGATGCGCAGCGGACGATCGGGAAACGTTTGCGCGAAAAGCGGCGCCGCCGCGGCAAGCATCGCCGCGGCGGCGCACCATTCGCGCACGAGTACGCGGCTCAACCGCGCAGGTTCTTGGCGAAGAAGTCCACCGTGCGCTGCCACGCGAGCTTGGCCGCCGCTTCGTCGTAGCGCGGCGTCGTGTCGTTGTGGAAGCCGTGGTTCACGTTCGGATAGATGAACGCTTCGTAGCGCACCTTGTTGGCCTTCAGCGCCGCTTCGTACGCGGGCCAGCCGGCATTGATGCGCTCGTCGAGCCCGGCGTAATGAATCAGCAGCGGCGCCTTGATCTTTGCGACGTCCTCCGCCGCCGGCTGCGCGCCGTAAAAAGGCACCGATGCTGCGAGGTCGGGCATGCGCACGGCAAACATGTTGACGATGCCGCCGCCGAAACAGAATCCCACCGCGCCGATCTTGCCCGTGCATTCGGGCCGCGCCTTCAGAAACTCGGCGCCGGTCACGAGATCCTCGGTGCGCTTCTTGGCATCGAGCGTGGCGAATTCTTTCACGGCCTTCTCTTCGTCCCCCGGATATCCGCCGAGGGGGGTCAGCGCATCGGGTGCGAACGCGACGTAATTCAACAGCGCTACGCGGCGGGTGACGTCTTCGATATAAGGATTGAGTCCGCGGTTCTCATGAATGACGATCACGCCCGGCAGTTTGCCCGTCGCATTCGCGGGCTTTGCCATATAGCCCTTCATCGTACCCGAACCGTTTGGCGACGGATACGTCAGGGTTTCCGTTTTGAGGCGCGAATCGTTTTTCGGCACCTGCTGCGCCCACGCGAAATTCGGGCGCAGCGATTCGAGCATCGCGGCGGCGGTAAAGCCGCCCACCGCATATTTGCTGGCATTGTCGAGAAAATCGCGGCGGCTCATGCGCCCGTGCACGTAGCCGTCGAAAAGGTTCAGCACTTCCTGTGGAAAATCACTTGCTTTCTTGCGTTCCATTGCCTGTTCCCCTCGAGTTGTTTAATGAATTGCCCGGCACTTCAACTTACGCCAACTTGCTGTCGGCTTCGGCGAGCGCGACTTTGACTTTTTCCGGCGTCATCGGCAGATGGCGCAACCGCGCGCCGGTCAGCTTGTACACCGCGGCCGCGATCGCCGGCGCGACGAGCGGCGTGGACATCTGCCCCGCGCCAGTCGGATGGTTGTCCGTCGGCATGACTTTAACAAACATTTCCGGCACATCGCGCATGCGCGGCACCGGATAATTGTTGAAGTTCGACTGCTCGATCGCGCCGTCCTTGAACGTGATGCGCTCGGTCAACGCAAGCCCGAGACCGTAGACGATCGAGCCTTCGGTCTGAGCAATCACGTTATCCGGCTGGATGGCGATACCGCAGTCGATCGTGCACCAGAATTTATGCACGCGGATGACGCCGCTCTTTTTATCGAGCGAGACTTCGGCGATGCCGCCCAGCTGCGAGCCCGTGTAATCGATGTACGCAAAACCGAGCGCGCGCCCCGCGGGCCGCGGCTTGTTCCATTCGGCCATGCGCGCGACTTCTTCGACGACGGCGCGCGCCCGCGGCTGGTTCTTCAAAAGCTCGAGCCGCAGCGCGATCGGATCGAGGCTGCGGCGGGTGGCGATTTCGTCGAGGAAGGCCTCCACCGCAAACTTGGTCGGCCCCACCCCGATTGCGCGCAGCGATGAAGTGCGGATGCCCGTGTCTTCGAGCATGCCTTCGGCAAAGCGGTTCGGAATCGTATCGTAGGTTTTCAATTCGCCGCCGCGCAGCGCGATGCCGTCGCTGCCTTTGACGAGCTTGTGGCGCACGGGGTCCTGGAATGCGAGCACCTGGTCGCAAACGATCCGGTGATGCCAGGCGACGAGCTTGCCCTGCGCGTCGAAACCCGCCTTGAGGCGCTGCACGTACAGCGGACGGAAGCGGCCGTTGCGCACGTCGTCTTCGCGCGTCCACAAGACCTTGACCGGCCGTTTCGTCGCCTTGGACAGCAACACCGACTCGACGACGAATTCCTCGTCGCGATGGCCGCGCCGCCCGAATCCGCCGCCGAGCAGCGAGCCGTTGAATTTAACGCGCTCGACCGGAATACCGAGCGCGTTCGCCGCGGCGGTGACCGCCATACTCTGACTTTGCGTGCCGCACCAGATTTCGACGGCGTCCGCATTCGGCGAAACCGCAGCGACGGAATTCAATGGCTCCATCTGGGCGTGATACGCGTAATCGCACGTGTACTCGGCTTCGTACACATTCGCAGCTTGCTTCATCGCGGCGGGTGCATCCCCGACCTTCTCCCACGCCACGCCGCTGCGCGATTCGTCGCGCGCGATCGCGGTGAAAGCGCGCAGGCCCTGCTCGGTCGAATGGCCCCATGCTTTACCGCCACGCGCCCACGTCACCTTTAGCGCATTTTTGCCCTTGAATGCGGCCCACGGCGTCTCGGCGATCACGCCGACGCCGTACGGAAGCTGGACCGTGCCGATTATCCCTTCGATCGCGCGCGTGCCGCTATCGTCAACGCGGTCCGGTGCGCCGCCTTCGACCGGCGCACGCAGGACTGCCGCGTACACCATGCCGGGCACCTGGGCGTCGATGCTGTACGGCGCTGTCCCGTTTACTTTGCCCGGAAGCTCAACGCGCGGAACGTCTTTGCCGATCAGGCGGAAGTCTTTCGTCTTCTTGAGCTGCGATGCTTCGATCTTCGGCGCGACCGCAGGCACTTCGACAAATTCCGCGAGCTCGCCGTACGAAATGCGGCGCCCGGACTTCTCGTGGATTACCATGCTCGGGCCGGTCGTCAGTTCCCCAACCGGAACGTTCCAGCGCCGCGCCGTAGTGTCGAGCAGCACTTGCCGCACCTGCGCGCCGAACGTGCGCAGCGGCGTGAAATATCCGTTCACCGCGAAACTTCCGGCGGTATACATGAGCCCGCCGAAGCCCGGATTGCCGTAAAGTTTTTCGATCGGCGGCGCCGGCACGATGCGAACCTTGCTCCAGTCGGCGTCGAGTTCTTCCGCCAGAATCAAGGGCAGCGACGTAAGAGAGCCCTGCCCCATTTCCGCAGCGGGCGACATGATGGCAATCGTACCGTCGGTCGAGATCGTCACATAAGGACTCATTACGACGTCCTTGCCGGCGGCGTTTGCGCTCGTCGCGTCGAACAGCGACGGGACACCGATGGCAACGCCGAACGTGAGTCCCGCCGCGCCCGTCATGAAACGGCGGCGATTCAAATCAACGTGATCGTCATTCCGGTGCAAACCGGAATCCAGGGAAGCTTTGACGAGTTGTTTTTGCATGTTTAGGCCTCACGCGAAGCACGCTCAACCGCCTTCACGATCCGCGTATACGTTCCGCAACGGCAGATGTTCGTGCTCATGTGCTCGACGATCTGCTCGCGCGTCGGACGCGGATTCGACTTCAGCAGATCGGCGGCGCGCATGATCTGCCCGGACTGGCAGTAGCCGCATTGCGGCACCTGCTCGGCGAGCCAGGCTTTCTGCAGTTTGTGGCTGCTGTCGGCGGAGAGGCCTTCAATCGTCGTGATGCTGCGGCCGCTCAACTGACTGACGGGCAAGAAGGCACGAAAACACCGATTTGCCGTCCACATGCACCATGCACGCGCCGCATTGGCCCGCGCCGCAGCCGAATTTGGTGCCGGTCAGCTTCAAATCCTCGCGCAGCACCCACAAGAGCGGCGTATCGGGCAGCGCGGTGACTGTCTGGCGCTTGCCGTTGACGGTCAGCGACGTCTTGATCATCTGGGACATGGTCCCTCCTTGGACGTACTCAGCAATAACAGCGGGATTGGTTTTTGTATTCCTCGCGGGTCGAACTATTCTAATCCAACATCGCGAGACCGGCGGTTCGCTGCCCGGCTTCGCGCCTTACTCGATGACCTTGGTCGCCTGCACCAGAATCGAGCGGGGAACCGTGATGCCGAGCGCTTTGGCGGTCTTCAGATTGATGACCAGCTCGAACTTCGTTGGTTGCTCCACGGGAAGTTCAGCGGGCTTGGCGCCCTTCAGGATCTTGCTCACCTGCGTAGCGGCAAGCCGGTAAAGGTCTCCATAGTGCGGTCCATAGGACATGAGCCCGCCGGCCTCCACGGTTTCGCTGAGCCCGGACATTGTCGGCAGGCGATTCTTCAGCGCAACGTCCGCAATCCGGACTCGCTGGGCTGTGAGCATGGCGTCATCCACCTGGAGGAGCGCGCTCGCACCTTGTGCCGAGCTGAATGCTCCTTCGAGATCGCCCAGGTCCTGTACGGTCAGGATCTGCAGTCGCATTCCCAGGACTCGCGCGGCAAGCTCGGCCTCCTTCAAGTACTGGGCGGTCGGCGGACTGGCGGCGCGCACCAGGAAGGCGATCCTGGAGGCTTTGGGAAGCAGCTCTTTCAGGAGCTGCAGGCGCTTCCCTATAACATCCGTGTGGACGGCGGTCACTCCGGTGACATTTCCGCCCGGCCGCGCGAGACTCGCGACCACTCCGGTTGCGACAGGATCGATGGCGGCCACGAAGACCACCGGGATCGTGCTCGTGGCGTTCCTCGCCGGCAGGACAGATGGTGTTCCGGAGGCCACGAGTATGTCCACCTTCAAGCGGATCAGCTCAGCTGCAACGTCGGGGAGCTGCGCGACACTCTGCGCCACGCCGATACTCGATGATGATGTTTTTCCCGTCGATGTACCCCAGCTCGCGCAGTCCCTCCCGAAAGGGCTCGATGAAGGTTGGCGGCGGCGGTCCGACGCGCAACAGACCGATGCGATGGACCTTTCCCAACTGCTGCGCTTCGACGCCGAACGGCGCGACAAGCAGGCCCGCTCCGAGAGCAAGCAACAGTTTCCGTAGCGTCGAGCGGCGCGGCGCGTCCGCTCCAACGCGGCGACACAATCCGGCATGACGATCTCCGGTAACACGCTTCATTTGATCACCTCGTCAGCGCGTAGCAAAACAGAGGTGGGAATCTTGATGCCAAGCGCCTTAGCGGTTTTCAGATTGATAGCCAGTTCGAACTTCGTCGGTTGCTGCACCGGCAATTCGGCCGGATTAGCGCCTTTCAGAATCTTATCCACATACACTGCACCGCGACGCCACAGATCTGCGCGATCGGGCGAGTAACTCATGAGCCCGCCGACAATGACGTGGTGCTTCGGGCCAAACAACGTGGGCAGCTTGTGCGCAGCCGCCAAGTCCGCGAGCCGCTTTGCATCGGCAATAAAAAACGGCGTCGATAGCACGAGCACACCATTGCTGCGTTCCCGGACGATGGCCGCAAACGCGTTTTCGTACTCCGTGGCGCTCCGTACGGCCACTGACTGAACGCTCAGCCCCAGCGACGGCCCTGCGGCTTCGACGGCTTTCAGGCCTGGCGCGTGCGATGGCGTCGCCGGATCCCAGATAACGGCAATCCGCAAAAGACCGGGGATTGCCTCCTTAAATATTTCAAGTCCTTTGACGTTCGTCTCGGTCATCATCAGCGATAGCCCCGTGACGTTGCCTCCCGGCCGCCCGAGTGCGCTGATGTGGCCGCTCCCGAGTGGATCCGCATGGCTCATGAATACGATAGGAATTTTTGCGGTCGCCCGCTTGGCCGCATCGGTGTAGATAGAACTCGGCGCAACGATGACATCCACCTTGAGGCGGACCAACTCGTCAGCGAGCTCACGCATGCGCGCCGGCTTGCCTTCGGCCCATCTGAACTCGATGACAAGGTTGCGGCCTTCCACATAGCCCAGTTCGCGCAGCTTCCGACGGAAAGCATCGAGCGCGTCGGGAAAAACGTCCGGACTGTCCCACAGAAAACCGATCCGGTAGCGTTTTCCAGCCGGCGCATCCTGGGCGACGATCGGCGCAGACACTATAGCGGCGGTCACGCCTGCGATGAACCTTCGCCGGTCTGTCATTCGCGTGCCTATGTCATAAGATTCGTGCGTTCACCGACTTTAACACCTTGCGTTCGGAGCACGCTCGAATGTTGGCTAACCGACCCGAAACAATTTGCGCTCCGCCTTGTGCAGCCGTTCGAAACCGGTCTTGGTCACGCGAATCAATTCGCCCACCTGCACGCCGGCGCGTTTGCTTTCGTCGGGGTCGGTAGTAATTACATTGGGCTGCACGACGACCGTCATGTTTTCTTCGAGCGTCATATTGGGCAGCGGGCCCGCGGGCCGGCTCTTCGGGCCGACGATGGGCTGGAAGTAACCGCCGCCGAAACCGTGCATCAGGTCGTCGCACACCGAGAATCCGGCCGCTTCGATCACGCCGGTGGCGTCGACGATTTCCTGCATGGTCGTGCCGTGGCGGACCACCTTCGTCACCGCATCGAACGCCGCTTCGGCGGTCTGATACAGGTCGCGATAGAGCGGCGTCGGCTCGGCGTCCACCGTCATCGTGCGCAGCACCTGGCCTGCGTAATCCCACCAGAACGCCGACAGCTCGCAGAAAATCACGTCGCCTTTTTCCACTTTTTTCGGTGAATGGTGCTGCGGCGGCACGAAAATCTGCGGATTGGCCATCGAAGTGCGGCCGACGTAATGGATCATCGTGGTGCCGCCGTGGCCGACCCACGCGCGTTCGATCATGTTGCCGAGCTCGCGCTCGGTCATGCCGATGCGCGTGCCGTTGACCAGCGCCGCGAGCCCCGCATCCGACAACGCCGCGCCGATGCGCAGCCAGTCGAGCTCTTCTTCGGACTTGATGGTGCGCAGGCGAATGTATTCGGCGTCGAGTCCGACCATTTCGAAATGCTGCTCGAGCATGCGCCACTTCGACACGACCAGCGGCCCCATCACGCCGACGCGCTTCGCGCCGCGGCGTTTCAGTTCGGCGATCGTTTTCTGGATGCCCTGGTGCTCGCCCCACTGCACGTCGACGTCGCGCGCGATTTTTTTGCCGAGCGGGAAGTGGTTGTACCACTCCATGAACATCGTCATTTTCACGCCGGGCTTGAACACGACGTACAGCTTCGACCGTGCCCGGCCACGACGTGACCCATTGCGGCGCGTTGCCGACGCGGTGGTCGGTCACCACCAGCAGGTGATCGACGCCGGCTTTCTGCATCACGCCATCGAGCAGCTTGTGCCGCCGCGCGTACTCGGCGTCCGAGAAGCGCGGGTACTCCTGCTGCATGATCGCCTCGAGCCGCGGCTCGAGATTCAACGTATTCAATTCGGACATGGGTAATCGTTTTCTATAGCTTGCCTTCGAACCACGGATACGCGCTCGTGACGCTGGCGGGACCGGTTGGCTGCGCGGCGCGCACCCACGACGGATTCAGCTGCGCGAGCGACGTGACTCCCATCAACCCCATCGCCGTGCGGATTTCGACGTCCATCAGTTCGAGCATGCGTTTGACGCCCGCTTCGCCGCCGGCGGCGAGCGACCAGCCGAGCAGCTTGCCGACACCGACCGCGCGCGCGCCGAGCGAAATCGCCTTGATGACGTCCGTGCCGCGCAGCACGCCGCCGTCCCACAATATTTCGGCGCGGCCCGCGACCGCTTCGACGACTTCGGGCAGCACTTCGATCGTGCCTTGCGCGTGATCGAGCTGGCGTCCGCCGTGGTTGGACACATAGACGACATCCGCGCCGTGCTCCACCGACAGGCGCGCGTCTTCCGCGGTGGCGACGCCTTTCACGATCAGTGGCAGCTTGATGCGCTCTTTCATCCACACGAGATCGCTCCATTGCAGCCCCATCTGGAACGACGGGTCGCCGAAGCCCTCGCGCACGGCGGCGCGGCTGATGATGTCGCGCTCGCGGCGGCCGTAATAATTGCGGTCCACGCATACGCACAGCGCGCGATAGCCGGCCGCTTTCACGCGATCGAGGATGTCCTCGACCCATTTGCGATCCGCGCGCACGTAAAGCTGAAAAATCAGCGGTTCATTGACAGCTGCCGCAGCAGCCTCGAAACCCGGCTTGGCCGCCGTGCTGATGAACGCGGCAGTGCCATGGGCGACCGCAGCGCGCGCCACGGGAATGGCGCCCTGCTCGGGATTCAGAAAACCCACCAGCCCGCCGACCGGTGCGAGAAACACCGGGCTCGACATGCTCCTGCCGAGCAGCGTCGTGGTGATATCGATCTTGCGCACGTCCACCAGCACGCGCTGGCGCAACGCGAGACTGTCGAGCGCCTGGCGATTGCGCTTTAACGTCGTTTCCGAATCGGCGCCGCCGACCAGGTGGTTCCAGAGATCGACCGACATATTGCGGCGGGCGGCGGCCACGATTTCCTGCAGCGACAGAAACTCCGGCGCCGGCGGCTTGGGCGGCGCGCGTCGCCGCACCGAATGCTTGCGCACGTGCGCATTGCGCAAGGATTTGCGCGGAGGCCGTTTCAGTTTTGCCATTCCTGGTCCCGATCGAAAGCCAACAGTTAAATGCCCATGCCTTTGAGCGCGGTTTCGGAATAGCGCAAGCCGGCCCCGGCGCCCGGCGCGAATATTCGCGAGAGCTCGTCCACGTCGGCTTTTGCAAGCACGATATCGACGGCGGCGACGTTCATGTCCAGATTGCGCACGTGATTCGTGCCGGGTATCGGCACGATGTCGTCGCCCTGCGCGAGCAACCACGCGAGCGCGAGCTGCGCGGGCTTAATGTGATTCTTCTTCGCCATCGCCTCTAGCTGCGCGACGAGCTCGGCATTGCGCGCGAGATTCTCCGGCTGAAAACGCGGATGCCGGCGCCGGCGATCGCTCTCCGGCAGGTCGGCGACGGTCTTGATCGACCCGGTGAGCAGCCCGCGTCCGAGCGGCGCATACGCCATGTACGCGATGCCCAACTCGCGGCACGCCGGCAGGATCTCTGCTTCGCAGTCGCGCGCCCACAGCGAGTATTCGGTCTGCAGCGCCGCCAGCGGATGCACTTTGTGCGCGCGGCGCAGCGTCTGCGGCCCCGCCTCGCACAACCCGATGTAGCGCACCTTGCCCTGCTCGACGAGCCGCGACATCGCGCCGACGGTGTCCTCGATCGGCGTCGCGGGATCCACGCGGTGCATGAAGTAGATGTCGATGCAGTCGACGCCCAGCCGCTTCAAGCTCGCCTCGCACGAGGAGAACACGTAGTCGGGCTTGCCGTTCGTGCCCTTCTTGCCGTCGGGCAAATCGATATTGCCGAACTTGGTGGTGATCAGCACTTTGTGGCGGCGGCCCTGGATCGCGCGCCCCAGCAGCACTTCGTGGCGCGTATTCCAGTAAAGATCGGAACTGTCGAACAACGTGATGCCGACGTCGATCGCGCGCCGGATCGTCTCGTTGAATTCCTTTTCGAGCGGGTCGCCGGGCTTCACCGCCTGGCTGCCGCGGCCCAGCCCTATCGCGGATACGCGCGGGCCGCTCGCGCCCAGTTGCCGGTGTTTCATTGCGGCTGGATGCCCGCAGCCCTGATGATGCGGCCGTTTTCGTCGATCTCCTTGCGCACGAACTTCGCGAACTCGGCGGTGGTCATCGGCAGCGGTTCGGTGCTCATCTTGGCATACTGCTCGCGCAACTCGGCGCTGGCGAGCACCTTGTTGATGTCGCTTGCGATCTTGCTGACAAGATTCGCCGGCATGCCGCTCGGCCCCCACACGCCGAACCAGAGCAGGAACTCGAATCCCTTGACCCCCGCCTCGGCGACGGTCGGGACGTCCGGCACCTGGGCTGAACGCTTGGCGCCGCTGACTGCGAGCGCGCGCAGCTTGCCGCTCTGCACGAACGGCAGCGCAGCGGTGATCGGCGCGAAGTACGCGGTCGTGCGCCCGCCGATGATGTCGGTGACTACTTCCGGCGTGCCTTTATAGGGAACGTGCGTGACGTTCGCACCCGTCATCAGCTTGAATTTTTCGAGGTTCAGATGCGTGCCGGTGCCTACACCCGCGGAACCGAAGTTGATCTGGCCCGGCTTCGCCTTGGCTTCCGCGATCAGGTCGGCAACCGACTTGATGCTCGACGAGGGATTGACCACCAGAATATTCGGTTGCGACGCGACCATCGCAATCTCGACGAAATCCTTGAGCGTGTCGTACGGCAGCTTGGCGTAGAGCGCCGGATTGATGCTCTGCGCGGACGAGTTGAACAGCAGCGTGTAGCCGTCGGGCGTCGATTTCGCGACCGCAGTGGCGGCGATCGAACTGCCGGCGCCGGCCCGATTGTCCGACACCACGTTCTGGCCCCACATATCGCCGAGCCTTTGCGCCAACACGCGCGCCAGGATGTCCGTCGAGGTGCCGGCCGGAAAGCCGATGTACATGTGCACCGGCTTGGTCGGGAAATTCTGCGCGTCGGCCGCGACCGCACTTACCGCCAGCAGCGCGGCGGCGAACATGCTCGTCATTTTCATTGTGGGGTCCCTGAAATGTAAACAGCTTACGACAAGCCGTCGCTCAATTCGACGTTTTCCGGCTTGAGCTCGACGCCCGACGCTTTCGCCTGCAACAGCAACAGCTGCGAGAAATCCTGGTCGTAGCCGCCGTCGATCAGCTTCTGCACCTGGTCGCGCGCGGTCGCAGTCGTTGGCATCGGCACGCCGCGCGTCTTGCCCGCATTCAGGCCCAGGTCCATGTCCTTCCGCAGCAATTCCGGCGTAAACGTCACGTGAAAGTCCAGGTTCGCGAGCGCCGGCGTCTTGTAGCGCGTGAACATCGAGCCCATCACGCTCTTGTTCAGGAAATCGAGGAACGCGTGGCGCTGCATGCCGGCCTTCTCGGCGAGCACCGTGATTTCGCACAGGTTCTGGATCACCACGCCGAGCATCACGTTGTGGCAGATCTTGGCGATGCGCGACAGCTCGCCGTCGCCGACGTAGCTCACGCCCTGGCCGATTGCCTCCAGGTACGGCGCGACCGCGTCGAATGCGTCTTTCGGGCCCGATGCCACCACCGTCAATTTGCCGGCTTTGATGACCTTCGCGTTGCCGGACACCGGCGCGGCCAGGAACTTCACCCCCTCCTTCGCCAGCTTCTCGCGGATTTCCGCCGACTCTTCGAGCGAAATCGACGTGCTGTCGACGACGATTTTCGGCTTCTTCCCTTTCGCCATGATCCCGTTGGCGCCGAACAGAACTTCCTTGACGTCCTTGCCGGTCGACACCATCGTGAAAACGATGTCGCACGCGGCGAGATCGGGCAGAGTCGCGACGACCTTCGCGCCGTATTGCTTGAGCGGCTCGGCCTTGGACTGGGTGCGGTTCCAGACCGCGATGTCGCAGCCGGCCTGCGCGAGGCGCTGCGCCATCGCGTAGCCCATGCGCCCGATGCCGATCCAGCCGAGTTTGTGTTGCTTCATGTTTGCAGTTGCCATTTATTTCTTTCCTAAAAAACTTTTAAAAAGATCATTCGCCACAGAGGGCACAGAGAACACAGAGAAATTCAAGAACTTGGGAATCTCTCCCATTGCTTCTGGCTTTTCCTCTGTGACCTCTGTGTCCTCTGTGGCTAATAGCTTTTCGCGCTGGTCATTTCTGCGCCGGTGCGGCGAGCGCGCGCTCGATCCACGGCATCACGACACGGTCGAGGATCATACGCTGCGGCCACTGCTCGGAGCGGCCCATGTGGCCGCCGGCCGGATTGACCCATGCGTCCTTGGGGTCGCCGTGCTTCATCATCAAATACAAATCCGCGATCGGCTGCTGGGTGTCCTTTTCGCCGTTGACGAGCAGCATGGGCGCCGACGGCTTGTCCAGAAAGCCGCCTTCGAGCAGCGACAGGCGCGGCCCGTAGGCGAGGAACTCGTCCATCGTCTTGGCTTCGTAAACCGCGGAGCGCGCGGGAAAGAGATCGAACAGGTATTCGCGCGTGGTCAGCCCTTTCTTCTGAAACTCGGGCTGAAAGTAGCCGTGGATGCCCACACCGTGCACCACCGCGCCGCGCAGGCGCTCGCGCTCGGTATACGCGAGCTTGGCGGCCCAATAGCCGCTCCAGCTCTGCCCGCGCACCACGATGCGTTTGGCGTCGATCTCCGGCCGCGTCTGCAGGTAATCGAGCGCGCGCGAATACATGCGCTCGGCGCCGACGTCGACTTTGAGCGGCGCCTGCCCGGTGCCGGGCATGTCGAGAGCCAATACCGCGATGCCGCGCCGGATCAGGCCGTCGCTGTTCGCGGCGACGTCTTCCTTGCGCGTGTCGAGTCCGCTGATGCCGATCAGCAGCGGCGCCGGCCGCACGTTCGGCGGCAGGCGCAGATAGCCGACGATCTCTTTGCCTTCGAACGGGATGCGCACGATTTCGAGCGGCGGCTCGATCAATTTGCCGTAGGCCGCAAACGCTTCGAGCGCTTTCACATACGCCTGCTTCTTGCCCGCCGAATTCTCGACCGGCCAGCGCGCGAAGTTATAGGTCTCCCACGCATGCTTGTAGCTTTCCGCAGCTTCGCGCGGTGCCGCGGCCTGCTGCGACTTCGCCTTATCCATATAGCGGTCGCCGATGCGGCTGAACGCCGCGGCCCATGCATCGGGCTCGAGGCTGTTCAGGTTGGACATCGCTTCGCGCACGTCGTCCGGCCTGACGCCGGAAACCGGCGGCAGGCTGCGGTCGGCGCGGCGCTGCGTCTCCTGCTTCAATTCGGCGAGATCGCGCGGGCCGGTGCTTTGCGCGCAGCACCATGCGTGGACGCGAGCAGCCCTGCGCCAGCATCGAACACTGCTTTGGTCTTGAGTTCGCCTCTCGCCTCTCGCCTCCCGCCTCTCATGATTTGAGCGCCTGCGTCCAGTCGCGCGTTTCGAGCGCGGTCTTCACTTCGCGCAGGAACGCCGCCGAATACGCGCCGTCCACCGCGCGATGATCGAACGATTGTGCCAGCACGCCGACCGGCCGGATCGCGACGCTGTCGCCGCCGGCGCTCTCGACGACCACCGGCTTCTTCTTCACGCCGTCGGTCGACAGGATGGCAACTTGCGGCGGGCTGATGATGGCCGCCGTCATAAGCGTGCCGAACGCCCCATTGTTGGAGATCGTATAGGTGGCCTGCGTCATGTCGTCGGGTTTCAGGCGGTTGTCGCGCGCGCGCCGCGCCAGATCGTTGATCTCGCGCGCAAGCTGCGGCAGCGATTTGTTCGCCGCGTCCTTGAGCACCGGCACGACCAGACCTTCGAAGTTCAGGTCGACGGCGATGCCGATATTGATTTGACGGTGCAGCACGAGATCGTCGCCGTCGAGGCTCGCGTTGAGCAGCGGAAATTTGACGAGCGCCGCCGCCACCGCGCTCGCGATGAACGGCAGATAAGTGAGCGCAAATCCTTCACGCGTTTTCCATGCGGAGCCAGCGGCATTTCGCGCGTCTTCGACACGCATGAAGTCGACTTCGACCGCCTGCAGCACGTGCGGCACCGTCGCCCACGATCTCGCGAGATGTTCGGCGGTGCGCTTGCGGATGCTATTGAGGGGCTTGCGCGTCTGCCCTTCAACTGCGTAAGCGGCCGGTGTCTCCGTCCTGACCACGCCTTCGCCGCGTGCGCTGCGCTGCGCAATGAAGCCCGCCACGTCTTCGCGCGTGATGCGCCCGTCCTGGCCGGTGCCTTTGATGTCAGCCGGATTCAATTGGTGCTCGGCGAGCAAACGGCGCACCACTGGCGACAGGCGCTCGCCCGCTTTCGCTGGAGCGACGCGCGGGACGGACGCGGCCGCGACGGGCGCTGCTGCTGCGCTGGCAGCCGGTTTCGCCGCGACTGGCGCGGCAGCTGCAGCCCCGCTCTCTTTAATGACCGCGAGCGCCGCGCCGACTTTGGCCGTCACGCCTTCCTGCACGAGTATTTCGGCGATGATACCGGCGACCGGCGCCGGTATCTCGGTGCTGACCTTGTCCGTTTCGACGTCGAACAGCATCTCGTCGGCCTTCACCGCGTCGCCGACTTTCTTGTGCCACTTGGTGACCACACCCTCGGTGACCGTCTCGCCGAGCTGCGGCATGATGACATCCATCAAAATCTCCTGAAACTACTTGCGCGTGGACTCGAACACGATTTTGCCGCCGACCATCGTCATCACCGGCTTGATGTCCTTGATCTCGTCGGCCGGCACCTTGAAGTAATCGCGGTCGAGCACCACTAAGTCAGCATAGCGGCCGGGCGTCAGCATACCGAGATTGCCGTCCTGGAACACGATGTAGGCATTGTTGCGGGTATGCGCGATCAAGGCTTCTTCGCGCGTGAGGGTCTGCCGGTTGACCTGCTGGCCGCCGATCATTTTGCCGGTGACCGCGAACCACAGGTTGTAAAACGGATTCGACGTCGTGACCGCGGTCGCGTCGGAACCCAGGCCCCACGGAATCCCGCTGTCGCGCACCAGCCGCATCGGCGGCATGTCCCACGCGCGATCGCCGTGCGACTTGTGCATCAGCGCGCCCTGGATCAGCGGCCGCGTGTGAATCTGCGCCGACATACCGAGCCGCTTCATGCGCTCGATTTGCGCGGGCGTGACCTGGTCGACGTGCGAATAAGCCCAGCGCAGACCCTTGATCGGCTTTTCGCGATTGACCTTCTCATAGAGCGTGAGGAACGCATCGATCGAGTTCTCCATCTCGACGTGCGCGTTCACGTAAAGTCCCTGCTGCGCCAATGCGCGCACGAGGCGCTCCCACTGCGCCATGTCGTCCGGCTTCGTGTTGCCCTGCGGGGCGAGCAGCGTCGTGTATACGCCGTTGTAAACAGATTCTCCATAACCGACGTTGTCGAAGTAGTCCGAGCCCTGGAACGGCTTGAACGTCGGGATTTCCGTCACGATCTTGTCGACTTCCTGCGGCGTAGACGGCTGGCGCATGATCTGCCAGTAAATGCGAATGTTGAGCTCGCCGCGATCCGCGAGCTCGCGATAGGGTTCGTAATGCTCGTCGCTCATGCCGCGGCCGCCGGCATCCATCCACGCGGTCATGCCGACCGAATTTAAGAAGGCGACGACCTCGCGCGCATTCTGCCGCCATTGCGCCTTGTCCGCCAGCGGCACCTTCGCCGCCACGAACGCCACGCCACCGGCGCCGGTGACGCGCCCCGTCAGAGCGCCCGCTGCGTCCTTCTCTATCGTGCCGCCCGGCGGATTCGGTGTCGTCGCGTCGATCTTCGCCGCCTTCAGCGCAGCGGTATTGAGCCAGGTCTGGCGGTAGATGGCCTGCAGTGCCACCGGATTGTTCGGCGCAATCCGGTCGAGTTCCGCCAGCGGGAAACCGCGCGGATCGTCGGTGAACTGCTCTTCGGACCAGCCGCCGAGCGCAACGATCCAGTCGCCCGGCTTCGCGGCACGCACGCGCTCCTGCAGCATTTTCACGACCTGCTGGCGCGACGTGATGCCGTCGAGCCGCATCTCCGAATGCCATTTTTCGGCGACGCGCACGAAGTGCGCATGGTTGTCGATCAGCCCCGGAATGACGGTCCGGCCTTTGAGGTCGATGGTCTTCGTGCCGGCGTCGGCGAGCTTTGCAATGTCCGCGGTCTTGCCGACGGCGACGATGCGCCCGTCCTTGATCGCAACGGCCTGCGCGATGCTGAAGCTGTCGTCGACAGTAACCACTTTGCCGTTGGTCAAGATCGTATCGGCGGCGGCGGCGAACGCTCCGGCGCTCAATACGGACAGGACGAACAGCGCTGCAAGATGGAATTCGCGTTTCATCGTTGCTCCCCCGGCTTACATCAACCCATCTTCTCGCGAATTTCGCGCACGATGCGCGCGACCGACGGAATCGTATTGTCTTCGAGCAGATCGGCCGACGGCAGCGGCACGTGCGGCGTCGTGATGCGCATGATCGGCGCGTCCAGGTTCCAGAAACATTCCTCGGCGACGATCGACACGATTTCGGCGCCCCACCCGCACAGGCGCGGGTTTTCCTCGACCGTGAAGAGACGGCCCGTCTTGCCGACCTCGGCGAGGATGGTTTGGGTGTCGAGCGGGACCAGCGAACGCAGATCGATCACCGTGCACGCGATGCCGTGCTCCTTCTCCAGCGCCGCTGCGGCGTCCATCGCCTTGTGCACCATCGAGGCAAGCGCGACTATCGTGCAGTCCTTGCCGCTGCGCAGCACCTTGGCCTTGCCGAGCTGATCGACGTATTCGCCGTCGGGCACTTCGCCCTTCATCGGATACAGCGATTTCTGCTCGAAGAACAATACCGGATCGGGATCGCGCACCGCCGCCGCCAGCAGTCCTTTGACGTCAGCCGGGAACGCCGGCGCCACGACCTTGATGCCGGGGATCATCATTGCCCAGTTTTCCACGGCCTGCGAATGCTGCGCGCCGAAGCGCGAGCCCGCGCCGTTGGCCGTGCGGATCACGAGCGGCAACGAAATCTGGCCGTTGGTCATGTAGCGCGACTTCGCGATTTCATTCGCGACGATATCCCAGCACACTGCGAGAAAATCCGAGAACATGATTTCGGCGATCGGCCGCAAGCCCGTCATCGCCGCGCCCATTGCCGCGCCCAATATCGCCTGCTCCGAGATCGGACAGTCGCGCACGCGCTTGGGCCCGAACTTGTCGAGCAGGCCAACCGTCGCCTTGAAAACGCCGCCCGCGTCCGCGACGTCTTCGCCGAGGAACACCACGCGCTCGTCGCGCTCCATCTCCTGCGCGATGCCCGCGGCCACGGCGTCGCGATAAGTCAGTTCCGCCATGCTGAACCCCCGTCCGCCCACACGTTCTTCTCGATGTCGTCGAGCGACGGCAGCGGCGATGCTTTCGCGGTCGTGGTGGCCGCATCCACCTTGCCCATTGCAGTTGCTTCCATGTCCTTCAGCGTCGGCTCGTTGAAACCTTCTTTGAGCAGACGGTCGCGGTACATGATGAGCGGGTCGCGCAGCAGCCACTTCTCAAGTTCCCCTTCCGGCCGGTACTTGCCCGGATCGGCGCGCGAGTGGCCGCTGTGGCGGTACGTCATCGCTTCGATCAGCGACGGGCCGCCGCCCGCGCGCGCCTTGGCGAGTGCATCGCTCGCGACCTTGTAAACCGCGTCGGCGTCGTTGCCGTCGACGACTATCGACGGTAGTCCGTACGCGGACGCGCGGTCGGCCGCCGGATGCTCGACCGCGGTCACCGCCGAAATCGGCGTGTATTCCATGTAGAGATTGTTCTCGCACACGTACACCACCGGCAATTTCCACACTGCCGCGAAATTCAGCGCTTCGTGAAACGCGCCGATGTTGGTGGTGCCGTCGCCGAAGAAACACACCGAGACCTGCTCGGTGCCGCGATACTGCGCCGACCACGCGGCGCCCGCCGCCACCGGCAAATGCGCGCCGATGATCGCGTACGAGCCCATCGCGCCTTTGGCGACGTCGGTTAAGTGCATCGAGCCGCCCTTGCCGCCGAGCAATCCGCATTGGCGGCCCATCAGTTCGCCGAGCACGCCCTCCATCGACGCGCCGCGCGCGAGCGTATGCGCGTGGCCGCGATACGTGCAGAACGTCCAGTCGTCGGGACGCATCGCGACGCCGAACGCAGCGGCGATCGCTTCCTGGCCGAGCGACAAGTGGCTCGTGCCCTTGATCAGGTTCTGCAGAAAGAGATCGTAGGCGCGCTTCTCGCAGTAGCGCAGCTCGAGCTGCAGGCGATAAAGCTCGCTCTTCGTCTCGCGGCCGATCTCGATTGCGGGTGGTGAGGGTTTCTTTCGACTAGCTGATGTGGCCATAATCTTTTCCATGGTGAAGCGTAGCGTAGGCGTTAGGCGATTCAGGCAACTGCTTTCCGCCTCACACCTAACGCCTCACGCCTTATGCTCTTCAGTACTTATTAGCTATCGGCAATTCCTGCGCGGGGAACAGCGTGATGATCTTGGCGCCGTTGGGCGTCAGCACGACCTCTTCCTCGATGCGCGCCGCCGACACGCCGTCGGTCGCCGGGCAGAAAGTCTCGACCGCGAACACCATGCCGGCTTTCAATTCGTACGGATCCTTCAGGGAATTCAAGCGCGACACCAGCGGCCGCTCGTGCAGGCCGAGACCCAGGCCGTGGCAGAAATTGAGGCCGAACGCCGACATCTCCGTCTCGAAGCCGATCTCGGTCGACTTCGGGAACATTTTCGCGACCTGGTCGGTGCTGACGCCCGGTTTCAGCATGCTGATCGCGCCGTCCATCCACTGCCGCGCTTTCTTGTAGGCGTCGTGCTGGGCCGCGGTCGCACTGCCGACGGTGAACGTGCGGTAGTAGCAGGTCTTGTAGCCCATGTACGACTGGATGATGTCGAAGTAAGCCTGGTCGCCGGGGCGGATCATGCGGTCGGTGAAATTGTGCGGATGCGGGCTGCAGCGCTCGCCGGCGATCGCGTTGATCGCCTCGACGCAGTCCGAGCCCATCTCGTACAAGCGCTTGGTCGCGAGCGCGACGATTTCGTTTTCGCGCACGCCCGGCTTCAAGGCCTCGAAGATGTCCTGGTAGACGCCATCGCCCATGGCCGCCGCCATGTTGAGCAGCGTGATCTCGTCGTGGCTCTTGATTTCGCGCGCTTCGAGCATGACCTGCTGGCCGTCCTGCACCTTGATGCCCAGCTTCTGCAGCGCGAACAGGAACGGCGGCTCGACGACGTCGATGCCGAGCGGCATGTCGGCAACGCCTTCCTGCACGAGGATGTCGTAGATTTCTTTCGCCGCTTCTTCGAAGAGTCCCACGCGCGGGTTGATCGCACCGCGCAAGCCGACGTTGCCCGCGAGGCAATGATTGGTCGGCAGCCACGGCGCATACAATTTGTGATGGCGCGCAGCCGAGCCGAAATCCCACACCCACGGTTCGCCGTTGCCGGTCAGGAGCGACCAGCGAGTGAGCTTGTCGCGCGCCCATTCGCCGATGACCGTGCTCGAGATGTAGCGCATGTTGTACTGGTCGAACACGAGCAGCGCGCCGAGCTTCGATTTCGCGAGCGCATTGCGCGTGCGCGCGAGCCGGTATTCGTGCAGCCGCCGGAAATCGACGCGCTCCTCGAAATCGACCTGCATGCGGCCCGGCGCCTGCAGCGGCCGGTCCCAGCGATGACGCGGGTTGGCCGGATTGAACAAGCCGTCCGGCGCACTGCTGACACCCTTATCGGGATCGATGCCCGACGATTTGACGAGCGTGCGCGCGGGTTTTTTGCTTTTGCTTGCCATTGCCGTGCTCCGAAAATTCTGGCGATTGCGTGTTTGCAGATGGGTAGGCTGGCCGACGGACAGCGCGAAGAATCCGGATTATAACGACACCGTGCAGCCGCGGCTGTTGATTCGTTATCGAAACTGTTGCCGTTGTTCACGCATGTCCGGCGTTGAGCCCCGGCAGTGACCATTCGGCGACCGGCATCGGCTCCAACACCGGTTTTCCCAGTGCGGGCGCCGAAATCAGATAGAGGCCCGTGCCGGCACCCACCCACATGAGTTTACGGTCCCATTCGACGAACACTGCATCGGTATCGCGCGGATACGAGAGATAGTCATCGAGGCTCCCGGGCTGCGGCGGAATGAAGTAACCGATGTTGCGCGGCCGCGCCGGATCGCTGATGTCGAACATCTGCAGCCCCGCATTAAAAAACGCGTAGGCGGTGAAGTTCGAATCGGGCTTGCCCGGCGCCTTCATATGTGGCGGGTTATGCGGGCCGAAGCGGCCGCGCTTGTCACAGAAAGTCCGATATGGCGCGTCCGGCGGCGGCACCGGCACGGGAAGCTTCGCGAGCGCCCGCGGCTTGGTTACGTCCTTGACGTCGAGCACATAGAGCGGCTGATACGGCTCATTGCAATCCGGATTCAGGACTTCCGGATTAGTGATAACGAACCCGCGATCGAGCCGGGCGATGTCAATGGTGTGAAACGGCAGCGAGCCCAATTCCATTTTCGGATAGAAGCGCCCGATCACTTGCGGTTTGCGAATGTCCGAGAGGTCGTGAATCATCATGCCGAATGCACCCCAGGCGCTGTAACCATAGCGCCCGCCGTCCTCGACTTTTTTCGGCACGTACATCGGACCGTGCAACGTCGTCCACGACTCCTTGTCGCCGTACTCGCGCCATTTTTTCTGCGCTTCCTCCTCGCCTTCGCGCTGTCCCGGCACCCACCAGTTCGCCACGAATTTGGGTGCGGACGGGTCGCTGACGTCGATGATCTGCATGCCGTTGCAGTAGTAGCGCACCGAGCTTTCCATGTGCGTGAAGCTGTTATCGGGCGCCGTGTCGAGATAAGCGTACTGGCCGCCGTCGTAATAGCTGCGGTGCGTGCCGGAGCCGGTTTGCACTTCGCGCTTCGGATCGCCCTGATCGCAGCTCCAGTGCGCCAACGGCACGATCTTTGCGGGATCGCTCACGTCGTAAAACCGGACGCCGCGCAAGCCCTTCTGGTTGATGTTCTGCTGGATCATCGCCGGCTCGTCGTACTTGCCGTGCGGCGCTTTCGGCGTGGAGAACGTGCCCGCGACGCCCGCGCCCGTCATCATGATCCACTTGCCAAGCTTGCGGTTATAAGCGACCTGAACCTGGTTTCCGACGTAGCCTTTCTTGTTGAACATCTTCGGATGCAGCGGCTCGCTGACATCGATCACGTCGCCGCGGTTGAAAAGATAGCGACGATCGCCGATCGCCATCATCTGCATTTTGGCGCCGCGTTCCTCGCCCGCGTCGAAGTGCGCAAGCACGTTCGTGTTTTTGCGGTACATGTTGCGGTCGAGATATTTGAGGCTCGTCGGCCGTGGATGCGGATGACGATTCGCGAGCGCGCTGCCGATCAGTTCGGGCCCGGCCAGGGCGGCTGCTCCCGCAGTCCCCGCGAGCGCCATGAAATCACGCCTCGATATGTGCTTCTTATCCATGGATATACCTTTTGCGCGAGCTGCGCGTCATTCCGCTTTGATGCCGGCTTCCTTGATGACTTTGCTCCATTTCGCGATTTCCGCGTGCAGGAAAGCCCTGAATTCGGCGGGCGTCGTCGCAATGGTTTCCGCGCCCTGCGCGAGCAGCAGCGCCTTGGCTTCGGGCGTCTGCAAGCTCGCGACCGCGTCGCGATTGATTTTCGCGACGATCGCGGGTGGCGTGTTCGCCGGCGCGAACAAGCCGAACCATACGCTCGACTCGATGCCCGGATAGCCCGCTTCGACGATGCTCGGAATATCGGGCGCCGCCTCGAACCGCTTCTTGCTCAACACCGCCAGCGGCTTGACGCGGCCGGATTTCGACTGCGAGCTGATGGTCGTCGTGGACAGGAAAGCAGCCTGCGTTTCACCCCCGACCAGCGCCGTCAGTGCAAAACCTGCGCCTTTATACGGTATATGCACGAGTTTCGCGCCCGTCATCTGATTGAACAGTTCACCCGAAAGCTGGCTGCTGGTGCCGCCGCCCGCCGAGCCGTAATTCACGCCGCCCGGTTTCGCTTTTGCGTACGCAATGAATTCCTTCAGATTGTTCGCGGGCACGGACGAATGAATGGCCAGCGCAATGCCCGAGTTCGACACGAGCGCGATCGGCACGAAGTCCTTCACCGGATCGTAGCCGAGATGTTTGTACAGAAACTGCGGACTCGCATGCGTGCCGATGTGGCCCTGCATCAGCGTGTAGCCGTCGGGCGCCGATTTCGCGGCGATTTCAGCGCCTATCATGCCGCCCGCGCCAGGGCGATTGTCGACGACGACCTGCTGGCGCCACAGCTCGCTCAGTTTCTGCGCGATGAAGCGCGCGCTGATGTCGGACGTGCTGCCCGGCGAGCCGGTGATCAAACGCACCGGCCGGTTCGGATAAGCAGACGCGGTGTCGGTGGCCGGCGCCGCCTGCAACGCAGCAGGCAATGCGAGCATGCCGGCGAGAACGCAGAAAACTTTCTTCATGAGTGATCCTAGCGGGTAACGTAGTACTGCAAAGGCAGGCGGTGCAGGCATTCGGCGCCGTCGCGCGTGATACGGAACAGGTTGCCGAGCTGCAAACCGGCGCTCTCGTCGTGCGTAACGACGTTCGGCTGCACGACGACGCACATGTTTTCCTCGAACGTGAACTTTGGACCGAGCTCGCCGCGGCGGCCGGTCGACTCGCGCGTACCGATGGAAGGCGGCAGCAGGCCGATGCCGAAGCCGTGCAGAAAGCCGTCGTTGATCGTGAAGCCGCGCTCGGCGATCACGTCGCCGGCATCGAGCACGTCCTCGCTCGTCGCGCCCGCGCGTAGCGCCTTGACGCAGCGCTCGTAAGCTTCGAGCGTCGTGTCCCACAGTTTGCGATACAGATCCACCGGCTCGGCACCGACGAATATCGGCCGGTGCATCTGGCCCGAATAGCCCCAGTGGCTCACGCTGATCTCGGTGTTGATCACGTCGCCGCGCTCGATCACGCGGTTCGACAGGTTCTGGCGCGGCACGCACGCACCGGCGCCTACCTGCGCGCCCGACGACAGATAACAAAGATGCGGCAGGCCGCCGCCGTGCAATGCGGTCGATTCGACGATTGCGCCGAGCTCGTACTCGCGCATGCCGGGTTTCACGTTTTCGATCAGGCTTTGCAGCGCGGCATCGGTCAGTGCGGCGCCTTTTTTGAGCCAGTCGATTTCTTCCGCGCTCTTCACGAGCCGCAGGCGGCGAAAAGCACGCGTCACGTCCTTGAACTGCCAGCCGGCGAGCGCGCGCTGCCACGCGAGATAGCTCTGCACCGGCACGTCGCCGACGTAACCGAGCGTCGCTTTGCCGAGCGCGGCGTCGTTGAGATAACCCGCGATCGTCGCCGCTGAACTCGCGCCGCCCCACTCCGTGCGGATGGCGGAGGCTTCGCGTGCGTTCGGCACGTGATTGAACGACTGCACGAAAATGACCGGCTCTTGCGCGGCCGTCATCACGACGTAATTGTTGCGGTTGCCGAGGAAGCCGGACAGGTAATGAATGTCGGCATGATTGTGCCGCGATACGCCGGAATCGCCGTAAACCACGAGCGCATCCACGCCCTCGGCCTTCATCAGCGCGCGCGCCGCTGCGTGCCGGCGGGCGAATTCGGCCGCGGAAAACCGCGGATATAGCTTCGCTCATGTCGCTCATGATTTCGGCAGCCCGAGCTGCTGAGCCAGCCAGTCGGCCATCTGCGTCTGATACATGTAGCGGCGGTTGTTGACGACGTGGTTGCCGCCTTTGACGATGTTGAGCACCGTCGGGCCCGACGCTTCGGCCGCGATGCGCTCGGCGTTGTGCGGCGGCGTCAGATGATCGAGCTCGCCGCCGACGACGTACAGTGGACAAGTTATATTTTTTGCCGCGCCCTCGAGCGTCAGCGTCTGCGCGACTTTGCGCGCCTCTTCCATCGTCTTCGCGTGACTGCGCACCTTGAACGCTTCGCGCGACAACTCGTTGCGCGCATCGAACACTTCGACCCAGCTGTACGGCCCCGACAGCGACACGCAGGCCTTGAGGCGCTTCTCGAACGCGGCAGCGCGCGCCGCATAGTAGCCGCCGAGCGATACGCCCATCACGCCGACGCGCGAGGCATCGAGGTCGCTGCGCGTCTCGATGAAGTCGACGACCGCTTTGACCGGCACTTCGAAGTCGCCGCGGATCGGGATCGTGTACTCGGCCTCGCCCTGCCCCGGCCCATCGAACGGCAGCGTCGCCATCCCGCGATCGAGCAGCAGCGTCTCGTAGAAATCCATCTCCTCCTTAGTGGAGTCGAGCCCCACGCAGAGGATGACGACGGGCGGCTTCGCGACACCCGCCGGCTTGCGCAGCACGCCGTACAGCGTCTTGCCCTCGTACGGGATCGCGACGCGCTCGCCCGGCGGATTCAGATGCGGCAGCGCGAGGTTGCGGCACTCGACGGTTTTCGCGTGCGCCGCTTTCATTTGCGCGAGATCGTGCACGAACATGAATTTGCCGAAGTGATAGCACAACGCCGCGCGCGTGAGGTGCCCGGCCGCGCTGATGAAATAGCCGTCGGCCAGCGCCTTGCGCCCGATTTCCTCGTGCACCGCGGCGCGCGCCGACCACGCCGCGCACCATTCGTCCCAGCGCGTAATGCCGCCGGTCACTTCCTCGAAATCCGCGAGCGGCACGCCGCTCGCGACAAAACGCGGCGCCCAAGCGCGCAAGGCGATTTCGACGCGCTTATCCTTAGCCGCACCTGCAGTTTCCATTTTCAATCGGCTTTCGCGCCCGACGCTTTGACAACCTTGGCCAGGCGCTCGACTTCGGACTTGATGAACGCGTCGAACTGCGCCGGCGACATCGGATGCGGCGTCGCGCCCTGCGTCAGCATCCGCTCTTTCACATCGGGCGCCGAGAGTATGCCCACCGCCTCCTTGTTGAGCTTGTCCTTCACGTCTTTCGGCATCTTCGCCGGGCCCAGCAGTCCCGTCCACAGGTTGAACTCGAAGCCGGGCACACCCACTTCAGTGGCGCTCGGCAGGTCGGGCAGCACGGGCGAGCGCTCTTTCGTCGAGACCGCGAGCGCGGTGATCTTGCCGCCTTTGACTAGCGTGACCGCGCCGGTGATCGGCGAGAAGAAAAAGCTGACGCTGCCGCCGATGACATTGGTCAGCGCTTCGGGCGTGCCTTTGAACGGCACGTGAACCACGTTAATGCCGGTGGCGAGCTTGAACTGCTCCGCATTCATGTGCGCGCCGCTGCCGATCCCCGCCGACGCATAGTTGATCTGCCCGGGCTTGCTCTTGGCGAGATCGACCAGGTCCTTGACCGTTTTGAGTCCGAGCGACGGTGTTACGACCAGCACCGTGGGCGTATCGGCCACGAGCGTGATGCCGGCAAAATCCTTTACCGTGTCATACGGCAGCTTGGTGTACAGCGACGCATTGACCGCATGCCCGACCGATACGAGCATCAGCGTGTAGCCGTCAGGCGGTGCAGCCAGCAGGGTTTCGGACGCGATCACGCCGCCCGCGCTCGGCCGGTTGTCGATGACGACCTGCTGCCCCCAGTGCTCGGTCATTTTCGCGCCGAGCAGGCGCGCGAAGAAATCCGTCGCGCTGCCGGCCGAGAACGGCACCAGCATGCGGATCGGCTTCGAGGGAAATTGCTCCTGCGCGCTGCCCGGGGCCGCGATCGTCAGCAATGCGCACGCGAGCGCCGTCGTCAGGTTCGTCTTCAACATCGTGTTCTCCTCGTGGTTACTTGTTCGAGATGCCGGCATCCTTGACCAGCTTCTGGTATTTGACGTAATCCGCCTGCATCAGTTTCCTGAAGTCTTCGGGCGCGCCGTACGCGGGCACCGCGCCCTGCCGCAGGAAACGCTCCTTGATCTCGGGCGTCGCGAGCTGCCTGGCGATATCGCGGTTGAGCTGCATGACGATTCCACGCGGCAGACCGGCCGGCGCGACGATGCCGAACCAGCTTTCGCTCTGGAACCCGGGCAGGCCGGATTCCGCCATCGTCGGCACCCCGGGGAGCGATGGCGTCGGCTGCGGCGTGCCCACCGCGACCACGTGCAGCTTGCTGTCCTTCAACATCGGCATGACGGCCGGCAGCGGAAACATGTAGAGCTGCACGCGGCCCGCCAGCATCTCGGCAAAAATATCGGGCAGCAGCTTGAACGGGACGTGGACGATGTCGATGCCCGCGGCAGCCTTGAACGCTTCGCCCGCGATATGCGATGAGCTGCCGATACCTGCCGAGCCGAAATTCAACTGGCCGGGCTTCGATTTCGCGAGCGCAATCACGTCGCTCACGGATTTGACCGGCAATTGCGGCGACACCACGAGCACATTCGGCAGCGACGCGACCTGCGTCACGCAGACGATATCGTCGAGCGGCCGGTACGGCGGCTCTTTCTGCAGCAGCGGCTGCATCAAATGCGGCTGGCCGACCATACCCAGCGTGTAGCCGTCGGCGGCGCTCTTGGCGACCAGCGTGCTGCCCACGACGCCGCCGGCGCCGGGGCGGTTATCGATGACGATCTGCTGGCCGTACTGCTCGTTCAGTTTCTGGCCGAGTGTCCGCGCGAGGAAGTCGCTCGCGGCGCCCGGCGGAAACGGCACTACCATCCGGATCGGCTTGGTCGGATAAGTTTCGGCCGCAAAAACCGCAGTGCCAGCCGCGCAAACCATCAACATCAGCAGCATCGGTAGCCGGTGCATCATTACTCCTCCTTCGTTATTCACAACGCCGCGCGCGCCGCAGCGCGCGGTTATCACGCAATGGCCGTCACGCTTGCGCCAGTTGCCGCGCCATCCAGTCGGCCGACTGGGCGCGATACTTGTAAGCGCGGTTGTTGGCGACATGATTGCCGTCGGCGATCACGACGAGCTCGACCGGCCCGCGCGCTTCACGCGCGAGGCGCTCGGCGTCCTGCCACGGCACGACGCGGTCGAGCTTGCCGGTCACGATGTACAGCGGGCACGTAATCTTATCGGCCACCCCGGCGAGACTCAATGTGGCGGCGACTTTGCGCGCGGCGTCCTGCGTCGCGCAGTGCGCGCGCGTGCGGAACGTTTCGCGCGTCAGCTCAGGCAAACCGTCCCACGCGGAACCAAGGTCATAAGGACCGGACAACGCAATGCAGGCCCGGATGCGCTTCTCGAACGCCGCAGCGCGCGGCGCGTAATAACCGCCGAGGCTCACGCCCCACAGGCCTAGGCGGGCGCCATCGACGTCCGGGCGCTTTTCCACCCAGTCAACGACTGCTTTGACGGCAACTTCATAATCGCCGCGGATCGCGATGTCGTATTCCGATTCGCCCTGCCCCGGGCCGTCGAAGCTCAGGGTCGCCAGGCCGCGCGCGAGAAACAGCGACTCGTAGCTGTCCATTTCCTCTTTCGCCGAGTCGAGGCCCATGCACATGACGACGATCGGCGGCCGCGCCACGCCCGCGGGACGGCGCAGCACGCCGGCGAATGATTTGCCGTCGAACGGTATGCGCACGTACTCGCCCGGCGGACGCAGGTGCGGCAGCGCGAGCTTGCGGCACTCGACCGCTTTCATATGCGCCGCGCGCATCTCGTTCACGTCGAGCACGAACACGAATTTCGCGAAGTGATAGCACACGGCCGCCGTGGTCAGGTGCTGTCCCGCCGACAGGTTGAAGCCGTCGGCGAGCGCCTGGCGGCCGATGCTCTCGTGCACCGCGGCGCGCGCGCTCCACGCGCGGCACCAGTCGGCCCAGCGCGAGATCCCGGCGGTGACTTCCTGAAAGTCTGTCAGCGGCACGCCGTTCGTGACGAACCGCGGCGCCCAGTGATGGATCGCCGAGGCGACGAGCGCATCGTGCCTCGGTGGGGTGGCGTCATGCATGGCGTCGGGCGAGCATATCAGCGTGTTTCGCGGGCTTTGTTGAGATAGGACAAATCGAGGTAATTCTCCGGCTTGCCGTGCGGCTCAGGCAGACCTTCCGACGCCCATACTATGTCGATTACCTGGCGCAAACCATCCGCGGTAATTTGCGGCAGCGGCTGGCCGGCGATCTGGTCGTAGGCGCGCGACGCGGTCGCGCGATCGATGTTGAGCCGCGCGGGCAAGAGGCGTATTGCGTCCTCCTTGTTGCGCGTGTCCTTGAGCCACGCATAAGCCGCATCGAATGCGCGTATATACCCGAGCAACGCCTGCTCGTTGCCGGCCGCCCAGCTGCGGCGCGCCGCGGCGATCGAGCCCGGATAAGTCGGAAAGTATTCGCCGGTCGTGCCCAGGCTCACAAACCCCGCGGCGAGCAGATTGCGATCGAACGGCGGATTGAGCAGGCTCGCCACCGCCGCGCCCGATTTCAGCGCGTCGAACCGCTCCTGCGAGCCGCCGATTTCCCTGAACGTGTAATCCCCGTCAGCCAGCCCCTTGTCCGCCAATAGCTTGCGCAGGAGCAGCGCATAACCGGTGCGCGCGCCATCGACGGCGATGTCGCGGCCTTTGAGATCGCCGAAAGACCGGATCGCTGGCGCCGCCACTAGTGTCAGCTCTGGCGCGAGCGCCTGCGCCATGAAAATAAACAGGTCGCAGCCGCGTTCGACGCCACGCACGACGTGATCCGACTGCTGCATACCGATGTCGTATTCGCCGCTCGTGAGCATCGCCAGCTGCTGCGTCGACGAGCCGGTGACGGTGATTTCGACATGCACGCCTTCGCGCGCGAACAGCCCGTGCGCCTCCGCGACGTACAGCGGCCATGAGTAGACGCCCTCGGAAATTACGGCGAAACGGACGGTCGGCAAATCTTTTTTCATGGATACGGAAACAGCGGCTTGCCGGTCGTATAGAGGTGGTAGAGCGCTTCGAGGAACACGTCAATGCGATCGTAGTTGCGAAGCTGGGCGAACTGCGGAAACCGCAGGGTCTTTACGATCTCTTCGCGGGTCTTGCCGGCCGCGATCGCCGCCTTCACACCGGCCTGCACCTCCGAGAGCAGCCGCGCTTCGGCAAGGACGTCTTCACGCCCGCCCACGTCGCCGTGGCCCGGCAGGAAGAGATCGACGTTCTCCATCGCGGCGATCCGCTGCAGCAGCGCGATCCAGCCGTCCATCGACGGCGTGAAGGACATGTTCGACCAGTTGTTCTTCGCGAACGGGCCGCCGACATACAGCGCGCGTGCATGCGGAAAATAGACCAGCGTGTCGCCGGGATTCTGGCCGGGTCCGAGATACATGATCTCGACGGTTCGCCCGCCTAGCGTAAGCGTCAGCCGCGAATCGAACGTGACGTCGGGCAGCACCGTTTTCACTTCCGCCGGGTCGAGGTTGAGCGATTTGAAAAAAGCGAGCCGGCGCTTGAGTTCGAGCTGCTCGTTCTTGACCATGCCGGCGACGACGTCGCGGTGCGCGATGATGGTCGCGCCGGCCGCTTTGAACGCCGGGTTGCCGTAATAGTGATCGCCATGCGCGTGGGTGTTGATCACCCACTTGATCGGCTTATCGGTGATTTTGCGGATGCGCTCGATGAGATCGCGGCCGTGCGCGGGATGCTGGCGCGTGTCGATAACGAGCACGCCCTCGGGCGTCACCAGGAAGCCGGAGTTCGAGGACAGGTCGTCGTAGAGGAAATAGAGGTCAGGCGCGACCTGTTTCAGCTGGGTCGGGACACCTTCGCGCATGCGGAAGTTGTCGAACTTGTCGGTGGGCTCCGCGGCGGCTGCAAGTTCCAAAAAAGGCACCAGCAGGGCGCACGCCAACCACCATCCCGCGCTTATCGGGCGCCGCCACTCGCGCATTGCGCAACTACTCCGTGTGTTTGCGCCGGCAGCGCGCGAAACCACACCCTGGCGGCGCTGCTGAACGGCTTGGAGGGGCGATGCTAGAAAACAATAAACCGCTTGTCAATCAAATTACTAAGCTTATTTCGCGCGGCGCACGCAGCGCACTGCAACATAAATAAAAACATCCACAGAATCTGTGGATAACGTTGTGCAAAACTCCTGTTTGAATGCCGCATACGCAGACTGCGCCTCGGCGTTAAACAGATTGCATACTTTTTGGGCAGGCGAATTTGCCGCGTTGACTTTGCCGCTTATTTAAGAACGCGCAGCAGATTATTGAAGTCGTCCGTCCACACGCGGAAGCCCGGCGGTACGGGAATTTCCGTCGCGACGCTGTGGATCGGATCCGCTTCGAGCAGCTTGCGGTTGGTCGTCACCAGCACCTGGTCGGTGCTCGCGGTCCAGTAGTTGGGGCCTTCTTCGTTCTCGGGAAAATCGGTAACCAACACCGCCGCCAGGCCGAACTCCGCGGCGAGGCTCGCGACGATGGGCGCGATGTTGATGAAACGATTGGTCGCCTGGAATGCGAGCACGCCGCCGGGCTTCAGGTGGCGCAGGTAGATTTCCATCGCCTGCCGCGTGAGCAGGTGCATCGGGATCGAGTCGCCCGAGAACGCGTCCATCGCCAGCACGTCGAACTGCTGGCTCGGTTCGCGCTCGAGGCTCAAGCGGCCATCGCCGAGCACGACCTCGATCTTGGCCGGCGTGTCCTGCATGAACGTAAATTCGCGGTTCGCGACGTCGACCACCTGCGGGTTGATCTCGTAGAACCGGAACGTGTCGCCCTTGCGCGCGTAGGCGATGATCGAACCGGCGCCCAGGCCGATTACCCCCACCTTGCGCGGCGTGTCCGGCAGGCTCGCGAACATGCGCCCATAGCCGCTGCTGGTGCCGAAGTAGCTGCTCGGGCGCAGCCGGTATTGCGGGCTCATCAGTTGCCCGCCATGCATGATGCCGCCGTGCACGAGCGAGCGAAACGGCGTCGGCTCCTCGGTCTCGCGCGTTTTCAGCACACTATAGAAGTTGCGCATCATGATCCGCGAATTGGCGATCTGGTAATCCACCGCTTTGCCGGCGCCATATGCCGTGGCGCCGACCACGCCGGCGGACACCAGCATCGCCCACCACGCCATGCGGAACGTGCGGTAGAGCAGCAGCAACGCGCACGCGATGAGCCCGATCGCGAGCTCGAAATAGCCGGTCAGCACATACGGCGCGACGAGACCGACGAGCAGGCCGCCGATCGCGCCGCCGAGCGAGATCATCAGGTAGTAGCGCGTCAGGTAGCGCGGCGCGGGCTTCAGCAGCGTCAGTTCGCCATGGCAGAACATGCAGCACACGAAGAGTCCCGCGAGGTACATCGGCACGACCAGCTTCAGGTTGAGCGAGTCCGAATACCACGCCATCAACGGCAGCAGCACCGCGGCCAGCAGCAAAAAGACGTTGCGGCGGTACCAGCGCGGATGGTCGAAGCACAGGATGAACGTCGCCAGGTACAGCGACAGCGGCAGTATCCACAGGAATGGCAGCGACGCGACGTTCTGGCAGATGTGATTGGTGAATGCGAGCAGCAGGAACGACGCCATCGCGGCGAGCATCAGCCATGTGAGCTGGCGCAGCGGCCGCGGCGGCGGTTCGGTGACCGTTTCCGCGACGGGCGCGGCAGCGGCCAGCGTCTCCGCGCGCGCGCTCGATATCGCCGCATAAGCGCACAGCGCGACGAACAGCGCGTAGCACACGGACCATGCAATCGATTGGATATAGGTGGTCACCCACGGCTCGACCGCCACGGGGTACGCGAGCAGCGCGAGCAGCGAAGCGAGGTTAGACAGCGCGAACAGCCGGTACGGAACGATGTGGAAGCGGCGCGCGAACCACGCCTGCAACAACGGGCTCGTCGTCGACAGAATGAAATAGGGCAGCCCGATCGTCAGCGTCAGCAGTCCCAGAATGCGCCAGCTCGGGTTTTCCTCGCCCTGCGGCTTCCAGGCGACGTCCGGCGTAATCGGCAGGACCAGGAGGCTCAGCACGAGCAGCGTCACGTGCAATATGGCCTGCCGTTTGGGCGTCAGGCGCCGCGTCGTGAAGTCGGCGTAGGCGTAGCCGACCAGCAGCACCATCTGGAAGAACACCATGCAGGTCGCCCAGACCGCGGCGGAGCCGCCAAACCACGGCAGGATCTGCTTCGCGATGATCGGCTGCACCAGAAACAGCAGAAACGCGCCGAGAAAAATGGCGGTGGCGTAAAGAATCATAAAGTCTGGCGGGCGAAAAGCCGCGATTCTAGCAGGCTTGAGAGGCGCTGTGCCCCGTCTTCACACGTTCGCCTGAGGTATCGAAGGGTGAACGCCGCTCCGGTTCGAGACCTTGTCCGTGCTTCAATACATCAGCACGAACGGGGTGGCCAGGATGCTTCTAGAAGAGCTTGCCGCCTGAGCCTTTGCCGAGCATCGCGTCGCGCAGCCGCCCGTCGACCGGCTTGTTGCCGATCCATATATGCAGCATGGCGCGGAAAAAGTCCTCGCCCGGGATCGTGATGCGCTCCTGGCCGTCAACGATCACGCGCGTGCCCACGTCCGGCAGGTAATCGAGATGCACGACGCTGCCCTTGTTGATCGCTTTGAGCGAGCTCATCATCGTGTTCAAGTCGCGGATTCGCTTTTCGATCAGCGCCAGCTCGTGCGGCGACAGGTTATTAGCGAGCGCGTTGTTCATCGACGAGATCAGGTCCTGCGCGGTCACTTCGCTCGACAGAATGTGCATCGAGACGCGCTTGGGACCGGTGTCGGCAAAGATTGCCTCGTTGTCGTTTTTCTTTTGCGTTAGATACAGGCTGCCGATATAAACCTTGAAAAAGGCGAACTTGTGGCGGATGCCGGCGCCGTTCAACACCAGTTCCGGGACCCCGTTCGCCAGCACCACCTTGTCCTCGATCTTCACGCCGTCGACGTCGGCGGCGCGCGCCGTGGAAATGCCGGTCGCGACGGCGAGATACAGCAAGGCGAGCATTATTTTCATCAGCGGTCCGGTCGGTAGCATTAGCCGAGAGTGTATCAGAGCGCCTCGAACACGCCGGCGGCGCCCATGCCCGTGCCGATGCACATGGTAATCATCCCGTATTTCTTCTGCTGCCGGCGCAGGCCGTGCATCAGAGTCGCCGCGCGCACCGCGCCGGTGGCGCCGAGCGGATGCCCTAGCGCGATCGCGCCGCCGAGCGGATTGACCTTCGCCGGATCGAGGCCCAGGTCCTTGATCACCGCAAGCGACTGCGCGGCGAACGCTTCGTTCAGCTCGAACCAGTCGATGTCGTCGAGCTTGAGCCCGACCTGCTGCAGTACCTTGGGAATTGCCTTCACCGGCCCGATGCCCATGATTTCCGGCGGCACGCCGGCCACCGCGTAGCCCATGAAACGCCCGAGCGGAGCAAGATTGAAGCGTTGCATCGCTGCCTCGCTCATCAGCACCACCGCCGCCGCGCCATCGGACATTTGCGAGCTGTTGCCGGCGGTCACGCTGCCCTTCGCGGCGAACACCGGCCGCAGCTTCGCGAGGCCCTCGGGAGACGTATCCCGGCGCGGCCCTTCGTCGCTGGTCGCGGTGCGGTGCCTGACCGCAATTTCGCGCGTAACGAGATCGGGCTGGCGGTCGACGATGTCGTAAGGCGTGATCTCAGCCTTGAATTCGCCGGCATCAGTCGCGCGCAGCGCGCGCCGGTGACTTTCGGCGGCGAACATGTCCTGCTGCTCGCGCGTGATGTTCCATTGCTGCGCGACGTTTTCCGCGGTGATGCCCATCCCGTAGCCGATCGCGATATTTTCATTCTTGTCGAAAATCGCGGGGCTGAACGACGGCTTGTTGCCGCCCATCGGTACCATGCTCATGCTCTCGGTGCCGGCCGCTATCATGACGTCGGCCTCGCCTAACCGGATGCGGTCGGCGGCCAGCGCCACGGCCTGCACGCCGGACGAGCAAAACCGGTTGATCGTCATGCCCGACACCGTGTTCGGGAAACCCGCCAGCAGCAGGCCGATGCGCGCGACGTTCATGCCCTGCTCGGCTTCCGGCATCGCGCAGCCGACGATCACGTCGTCGATGATGCCGGTGTCGAGGCCCGGGCATTGCGCGAGCACCGATTTCAGCACGTACGCGAGCATGTCGTCGGGCCGCGTATTTTTGAACATGCCGCGCGGCGCCTTGCCGACGGGCGTGCGCGTGGCGGCAACGATGTATGCGTCCTGAACTTGTTTGGTCATCGCATTACTCCAGAAAATGCAGGATTGAGGATTGAGATGGCTCGATCCTCGATCTTCAATCCTAATTTCTAAGGGGTTTGCCCGTTTTGAGCATCTGCTCGATGCGCGCCTGCGTTTTCTCGGTCGCCAGCAATTCCATGAAATGCCGGCGCTCGAGATCGAGGAACCATTGCTCGTCGACGAGGCTGCCCGCGTCGAGGTCGCCGCCGCACATCACTTCGGCGATCTTGCTGCCGATCAGATAATCGTGTTCCGAGATGAACTTGCCCGCGTGCATGTTGGCGATGTACGCCTTGATGGTCGCTGCCGCCGAGCGCCCGAGCACCGGAATGTCGCGCGGCTTCAAAGGCGGCCGATAGCCGGCTTCGGCCAGCGTGCGGGCCTCCGCCTTGGCAATCGCGAGCAGCTCGAAGCGGTTCATCACGATGCGGTCGGCCGGCCGCAAGTAACCGATTTCGCGCGCGTGCTCGGCGCTGCGGCCGACCTGCGCCGTCGCCACCGCTTCGAAATACCGGCGCAGGAACGGAAACGCATCGCCGCCTTTCGCGTCCTGCGCGGCGCGCAGCGCAAATTCCTTGCAGCCGCCGCCTGCGGGCAGCAGGCCCACGCCGACTTCGACGAGCCCGATATAGCTTTCCAGCGTCGCCACCGCGCGATCGCAGTGCATGACGAATTCGCAGCCGCCGCCGAACGCAAACCCGTCCACCGCGGCGACGGTCGGCACCATCGAATAACGCAGCTGCTGGGTCGTGAACTGGAACTGCTCGACCAGGTGCTCGACTTCGGCGAGCTTGCCCGCCATCAGCTGGTCGGCCACGTTCAACGTGCGGGCGGCCTTCAACACCGCGGATTCCGCCGCGCGCTTGAATTTCTTGAACAGTGCGCCGGCAGCCGACGGCTTGGATGACTGGCCGCCGCCCGACGGCGTTTTCTTGAGGTTGGCGCCGACCGAAAACGGCGGCTCGGTCTGCCAGATCACGAGCGCCGCGTAATTCGCGCTCGGCCTCGTCGATTGCCTGCAGCACGCCGTCCAGAACGTCATCGCCGATCGCATGCATGCGGCTCTTGAAGCTGACGATCGCGATGTCGTCGCCGGTATGCCAGCAGCGCACGCCGTCGGTCTCGAATATGGTGTGCCCGTATTGCACGGACTCGCCGATCAGCGCGATCCGGGAACAACTGGCGCTGGTATACGGGCAGCGTCGAGCGCGGCACGTTCGTTTTCGTGACCGGCGAGTACGAGCCGTCCGGCGCATGCACGCCGGTGCGCGGCGGCTCGGTGACCCACGCCGGCAGCGGCGCCGTCGTCATCGTCTTGCCGGCCGCGATGTCGTCGGCGATCCACTGCGCGACTTCGCGCCAGCCCGCCGCCTGCCAGATCTCGAACGGCCCCTGGTTCCAGCCGAAACCCCAGCGGATCGCGAGGTCGAGGTCGCGCGCATTGTTGGCGATTTCCGCGAGATGCACGGCGCAATACTGGAACGTGTCGCGGAATATCGACCACAGGAACTGCGCCTGCGGATGCGTTGACGCGTGGAGCTGCGCGAATTTCTCCGCCGGATTCTTGTTCTTGAGGATCTCGACGATCTGCTCGTCGGCCTTGCCGCCCGCGACACGGTAATTGCCCGCCGCGACATCCAGCACCTGGATGTCCTTGCCGACTTTCTGATAAACGCCGCGCCGGGTCTTCTGGCCAAGCGCGCCGGAGTCGATCAGCTTCTTGAGCCAGTCGGGAATCGCGTAATACTTGTGCCACGGATCGTTGGGCAGCGTGTCGGCCATCGTCTTCACGACGTGCGCAAAGGTGTCGAGCCCGACCACGTCGGCGGTGCGGAACGTGGCGCTCTTCGGGCGCCCGATCAGCGGGCCGGTCAGCGCGTCGACGACATCGAAGCCGAGACCGAATTGCTGCGCGTGGTGGATCGTCGCCAGCATCGAGAACACGCCGACGCGGTTGGCGATGAAGTTGGGCGTGTCCTTGGCGCGGATCACGCCTTTGCCGAGCGTGGTGACCAGGAATTTTTCGAGGTCGTCGAGCAGCGAGGGATCGGTGCGCGTCGCAGGCGATCAGCTCGACGAGATGCATGTAGCGCGGCGGATTGAAGAAATGCACGCCGCAGAACCGGTGCCGCAGGCTTTCCGGAAACGCCTGCGCCAGCGTGTTGATCGACAGGCCGGACGTGTTGCTCGCGAATATCGCGTGCTCGCCGAGATGCGGCGCCACTTTGCGATAGAGATCGGTCTTCCAGTCCATGCGCTCGGAGATCGCCTCGATCACCACGTCGCATTCCTTGAGCAGATCGAGGTGCTGGTCGTAATTGGCGGGCTGGATCAGCGCCGCCTTGCGCGCCACCGCCAGCGGGCTGGGCTCGAGCTTTTTAAGGTTGTCGATCGCCTTCAGCACATTGCCGTTCGGATCGCCGTCTTTCGCGGGCAATTCGAACAGCAGCGGCTTCGACATTGGCGTTGACCAGATGCGCGGCAATTTGCGCGCCCATGACGCCGGCACCGAGGACGGCTGCCTTGCGCACGATAAATGGTTGATTCGATTGCATCCGGGACCCCTCCAGCGGGGTGTGAATTTTAACACGCCGGACGGACGGACAGCCGGAAAGCCGCCGGGCGGGTGCCGGCGACTAACCGTTAATTTTCGCTAGAACGAATGCGAATACTGGATGGACAGAATGTCGACCTGGTTCTTGAAGGTGCCGATGAGCCGCAGGCCGGTGACGGGCGCCACGTTGTTGACGGACGCGTCCTTGATGAATTCGTGCGCGTAGCCGACGTCCACGGTGCCGGCCTTGCTGACTTTCATTTGCGCGCCCAGCGCGAGCCAGGTGCGGTCCTGGTCCGGCAGGCGCGCAGTGCGGTCGGTATCGTTGGTCGGCGTCTTGTCATAAGCGACGCCCGCCGCGAAACTTCCACGTCGCGTTCGGCTTGTAGTTGACGCCGAGCGACGTGCGCCACGTATCGCTCCAGTTGAACGTCAATGACACCGGCGTCGTCCCCGTGGCGACCCCGCTCGTGCGCACGACCGTCAATCGCTCGAGATGGCTCCAGCCCGTCCACGTGACGTCGCCCATGATGTCCCACTGCGGCGTGATCGCGATGCAGCGCGCTCAGGGAGAATGTGTCGGGAGTGCTCAGTCCCGCGGTGGCTGCACCGGTGCCGCCGATCGGCGCCGGCGCGACCAGAGGTGCCGGTGGCCTGCAGGTTGATCGCCGAGCGGTAGTGCGCGCCGACGCGGGTGTTCTGCGTCGGCTGGAACAGCACGCCGACGTTGTAGCCGACTCCGTTGTCGCTCAGGTTCGGTTCGACGAACGCCGATCGCGATCTGGCTGTTGAACTTCAACTCGAGCTTTCAGGAAATTGACGCCGGCGCCGATCGACCACATGTCGTTGAGCTTGTAGGCGCCGCTCACGATTGAAATTGAACGTCTTGAGTTCCGATGTCAGCGCGATCGCCTGTCCGCGCCAGCCGGCGTCGTACTGGGTCTTCAGGCCGAACGGCGTGTTGAGCGCCGCGCCGATGCTCCACTTGTCGCTGAGCTTGTGGGTGACGAAACCCTGCGGAATGTACGTCCAGTCGCCGCCATCGCCGCCCTCGCCGGTGCCGGGCGGCAGGGTCGAGCCGGTGTTCTGGAACTTGAACGACGGCTTCAGGATCTGGGTGGAAATCGCGAAATTGGTGGTGCCGGGCAATGCCGTCATTCCGGCGGGGTTGTACCAGACCGTGCTGGCGTCCTCCGCCACCGCCGCGCCGCCCGGCAAATGCGTTGCCGGTGCCGCTGCCGTTCTGGGTCGCAATACCGAAGCCGCCGGCATAGCTTGCCGATGTCATACCTGCCAGAGCCGCGGCTACCGCGGCGCGCGCGATGCGATTATGTGGTGTTCATAATCCTCCTCCGACTATAAGGTCAGAATGCCTACTCTCGACAGGCCCACTATAGCCGTATCTTACTGATTCGGCCTCTTTTTACGCCGCGATTTGCAACTAGTGTTGCACCGATACCACACGCGGCCGGCCCTGCTTGTCCACCGCGACATAAGTCAGCGTCGCCTCGGTAACCTTTACCGTCTCTACCTTCTCGGGATTGCGCTGGACGTAGACTTCGACGCTGACGGTGATCGACGTCCGCCCGACTTTGACGACTTCGGCATAGAAGCTCACGAGATCGCCCACCATCACCGGCTGCCTGAATACGAACGAGTTGACCGCGACGGTCGCGACCCGGCCGCGTGCGTGCCGGATCGCCGGGATACTGCCCGCGATGTCGACTTGCGACATCACCCAGCCGCCGAATATGTCGCCGCTGGAGTTGGAGTCCGCCGGCATCGGGACGACGCGGAGCGTCGGCTCTTTGTCGGCCGGAAGTACGGTGGGCTGTTGGTCGGTCATCAGTGCACCTCGAAATCTCGATACGTGACGGCTAACGCCTCACGCCTATCGCCTCTCCCAGCTTAATGCCCCGAATACATCTGGTCGAGTTCGGCCTGGAATTTGTCCACCACGCGGCTGCGCCGCAGCTTGAGCGTCGGCGTGAGCAGGCCGTTTTCGACCGTCCAGGGATCGAGCTCCGCGCGAATGCGGCGCACCTGGGCGTAGCCGGGAAATTCCTTCATTTGCGCCGCGATGCGAGCGAGCAGAAATTTTTCGACCGCCGGGTCGTGCACGGCGCTGGCGTCGGCCGCGTAACCTTTCTCGGCCGCGAGCTTTTTCCATTGCTCGTGATTCAGATTGGTCAGCACGCTCAAGTACGGCTTGCCTTCGCCGATCAGCATCACCTGTTCGAACAGCGTATCGCGCGAGATCGCGGCTTCGATGTCGACCGGCGGAATTTTCTCGCCGTTCGACATGACGATGATTTCCTTGAGCCGGCCCGTGATGAACACGTGGCCGCTGGCGTCGATGCGCGCGGTGTCGCCCGAATTAAGCCAGCCGTCGGCGCCTACCATCGCGCGCGTCGCCTCCTCGTTGTTCCAGTAGCCGAGCATGACGTTCGGGCCCTTGATCATCAGCGCGTTCTTGTCGCCGATCTTGATCTCGACGCCCGGCACCGCCTTGCCGACGCTCGCCGGCACGTTGTCGTCGAGGCTGTTCGCGCACGCGACGGGACTCGTCTCCGTCAGGCCGTAACCCTGGATGATCGGCAGGCCAAGCCCGATGAATACGCGCGACACGTCCGGCGCCAGCGCGGCCCCGCCGGCGAACGCGGCTTTCAGGTTGCCGCCCAGCCGCGCCATGATCTTCCTGGCGACCAGCGCATTCAGCAACGGCCACAGCAGAAGACGCGGCGTCCAGCCGGCGCGTCCCTGCTGGTGCTCGAAACGCGCCCAGCCGACGTCGACCGCGAGCTTGAACAGCTTTTTCTTCAGCGGTGAGCCGTCGTCGAGCTTGGACTTGATGGCGGTGTACACGCGCTCGTAAATGCGCGGCACCGAAATCAGCATGGTCGGATGGATCGTCTGCAGATCTTCGCCCAACTGCTGAACCGAGCGCGCGTACACCGTCGTGCCGCCGCACATGACGGTGAGGTAATAGCCGCAGGTGCGCTCGAACGTGTGCGACAACGGCAGGAACGAGAGCAGCACATCAGTCGACGTCACCGGCACGACCTTGAGGCACGCCTCGGCGTTGGTCAGGATATTGCGATGGCTCAGCATTACGCCCTTGGGCCGCCCGGTGGTGCCCGACGTGTAAACAATGGTGGCCAGCACGGCGGGATCGCGCGGGATATGACGCGTCGCGCCGCCGTCGTCCGGCAGCCATTGCTCGACCGATTTGAGCCGCGGCTCGTCGGTGGCCGCCGATTGCGCCTCCACCGTGAGTATGCGCACGAGACCGCTGAGCTGATCGCGCACGGTGGCGAACGCTTTCCACTGCTCGTTGGTGCCCAACAGCAGCACCTTGCAGTTCGCATCGTTCAGAATGTAAGCGACGTTGTCGCAGCGATCCTGCGTGTAGAGCGGCACGACGACCAGGCCCAATCCCATCGCGGCCTGGTCGAAAATCACCCACTCCGGTCGAATTGCGCAGCATCACCCCGACGCGGTCGCCGGCTTTCAGGCCGTCGCGCTCGAGAGCAGCCTGCCAGCGCGCGACCTGCCGGTCGATCTGCGCCCAGGTGTAGTCGCGCCAGTTCGCGTGCTGCTGGTTGTAATCGCGGTAGGCGACCGCCTCGGGCGTGCGCGCGACGCGCTCGCGAAACAGTCCATCCAGCGTCACCGCCTCAGCTGCAGATATAGGTGTCGTCGGGCCCGCCGCTGCTGTCATGACTGCTCCTCGGTTTACAGTCTTATCAGTCTTTTTTCACGCATCGCGCCGCAATTTCAGTCCAGGAACAGGTCCGGATACAGCGGCGTTCCCGGCGCCACCGCATACTGCGCAAAATCGGCAATGCCTTCTTCGCGCAATACTGCCTCATCAATGTAGAAATTGCCAGTGTGGCGGCGGCTATCGCGGTTGAATATCGCGTGCGCCGCGTCGGCCATGATGGCGGGCTTGCGGCTCGCGCGCATGATTTCCGGCGGAAAGTTCATTTCGATGGCCGCCGTCGCGATCGTGGTGCGCGGCCACAACGAGTTGACCGCGATGCCGCTCGCGGCCAGCTCCGCCGACATGCCGAGCGTGCACATGCTCATGCCATATTTCGACATCGTGTAAGCGGTGTGATTCTTGAACCATTTGGCGTCGAGGTTGAGCGGCGGCGACAGGTTCAGGATGTGCGGGTTTGGCGCCTTCATGAGGTGCGGAATGCACGCCTGCGAGGACGCAAACGTGCCGCGCACGTTGACGCCGAACATCAGGTCGAAGCGCTTCATCGGTGTCTGCAGCGTGCCGGTCAGCATGATCGCGCTCGCGTTGTTGACCAGGACGTCGATGCCACCAAATCTTGCAACCGCGATTTCGACCGCTGCGGCCACCGAACTCTCCTCGCGCACGTCGAGCTGCGCGGCGAGCGCGTGCCCGCCCGCCGCTTCGACCTCGGCGGCGACCGTGTGTATCGTGCCGGACAACTTGGCGTGCGGCTCGACGGTCTTCGCGGTTATCACGATGTTTGCGCCGTCGCGCGCGCATTTGAGCGCAATCTCGCGGCCGATGCCGCGGCTGGCACCCGTGATGAAGATGGTTTTGCCTTTCAGCGACATATGCCCTCCTGCTTTGCCAACGTCGTCCAGCGCGCCGGCTTCAGTGTCCCTCGAAGTCCGGCTTGCGTTTCTCGACGAACGCGGTGACACCCTCGGCGAGATCCCGCGTCGCAGCGCAGCGCACGAACGCCTGCGCCTCTGCGGCCAGTTGGCCAGTCAGCGCGCGCTCGAACGTGCGATTGACCAGCGCTTTGGTTTCGCCGTACGCAACGGTCGGGCCTCTCACGAGCCGCTGTACGAGCTTGGCGGTCGCCGCTGCGAGTTCCGCGGCCGGCACGACCCAGTTGACGAGCCCGAGATCGAGCGCCGTCGGCGCGTCGAATGCATCCGACAGCATCATCAGTTCGAGCGCCTTGCGCGTGCCGACGATGCGCGGCAGAAAATAAGTGCTGCCGCCGTCGGGACTGGTCGCGATCTTGCTATACGCAAGCGTGAATTTGGTGTCGGCAGCAGCGATCGCGAGATCGGCCGCGGCGAGCAGGCTCACGCCCGCGCCAGCGACCGCGCCGTGCACCGATGCGAGCACCGGCTTGGGCATCTCGCGCAACGCGACGATCGCATGATGGAGTTCGCCGGCAAGCTTCTCGACCATCGCAGGCAGGGTCGGCAGATTGGCATGAAACAGCGCGACGTCGCCGCCCGCCAGAAATGCCGGGCCGTTGCCGCGCAGCACGACGACGCGCACCGCCTGATCGTCGCGCGCTTTCTCGCACACCTCGCGCAGACGCATGATCATGTCCGCATTGAGCGCATTCATGACCTGCGGGCGATTGAGCGTGATCGTCGCCACGCCGTCGGCTACTGCGTACGCCAGAGTTCCAGAAGTCATATTAAAACTTCAGAAAAAATTTGCCACAGAGGGCACAGAGTTCGCAGAGGAAACAAAAATCATGAGTCAGAGGAGCAATTCTCGCTCTTTTGCATGTCTTGGTGTTCTCTGTGTCCTCTGTGGCTCGCATTTGATTTGTATCGGCGGCTTATTTGTGTTGCAACGCTCCCCGCAGCGTCTCGAAGGTCACCGGTTGCGTGGTCTGGAATATTTCAGATTTGCCGAGATCGCGCGGGAAATCATCGACCATGATGACTTTGCGCCGCAGCTCATGCGCGCGATCGAGCAGGCGCGACTCGGCCGCCGTAATAACGCCTTTGGCGACGGCCTGCTCCGCGATCTCGTCGGCGAAGCGGCCAGTGAGCGCGCCCGCTTTGGTCGCGGCGCGCATTTTCGCTTCCACGGGTTCGGCCGCGATCACTGCGCGCAGCGCTGCTTCGAGCGCGCCGACCGGCTCTTCCTCGGTCTTCGGTATGAAGACGCCGGCGGTCAGCCGTTCGCGCGCGGGCCCGGGCTCGAGCAGCGTGTTCACTACTGCGTGCCCGATGGCGTCGCGCGGCAGCTCGAACTCGCGGCCATACGGGAAATACGACGAACCGCAGGACGACGGCGACGAACCGGTTCGGCAGATTTTCGAGCAGGCCGTAAACCGCGTGCTGGATCTTGTGCAGTGCATCCTGCATCGCCCAATGCACGAGCGGCAGGTCGTCCGCGGGACGCCCGCTGTCTTCATAACGTTTCAGCACGGCCGACGCGAGGTACAGCCAGCTCAGAATGTCGCCCAGGCGCGCGGACAGCCGCTCGCGCCGCTTGAGCGAGCCGCCGAGCACGAACATCGCGGCGTCCGACAGCAGCGCGAAGCCGCTCGAAAGTCGCGTGAGCTTCTGATAGTAACGATGTGTATGCGAATCGCCGGGCGCGCCGGCGAATACGGCGCGCGTGAGGCCCATCCACAGCGTGCGCGCGAAGTTGGACACCACGAACGCGACGTGCCCGAAAAATGCGGAATCGAAATCAACCAGCGCCTTGCGATGGTCGGCTTCCTGGGTCGCCGCGATTTCCTTCAGCACGTACGGATGGCCGCGAATCGCGCCCTGCCCGAAAATGATCATCGAACGCGTGAGTATGTTCGCGCCCTCGACGGTGATTGCGATCGGCACGCTCTGGTAACCGCGCGCGAGATAGTTGCCCGGTCCCATGCATATGCCCTTGCCGCCATGCACGTCCATCGCATCGTTCATCACGATGCGCGCGAGCTCGGTCAGATGGTATTTGACGATGGCGGACACGACCGACGGTTTCTCGCCGAGGTCGATCGCACCCGCGGTCATCACGCGCGCGGCTTCCATCAGATAAGCGTGGCCGCCGATGCGCGCGATCGCTTCCTCGACGCCTTCGAAATGGCCGACCGGCATTTTGAACTGCGTGCGCACGCGTCCGTACGCGCCGGTCGTCAGCGCACACAATTTCGCCATGCCGGTGCCGTTGCCCGGCAGAGAAATCGAGCGCCCGGCGGCAAGACAGTTCATCAGCATCTTCCAACCCTGACCCACGTAATCGACGCCGCCGATCACGTAATCCATCGGAATGAATACGTCTTTGCCCCAGTTCGGGCCGTTCATGAAGACCGCGTTGAGCGGCAAATGGCGGCGCCCGATCTGCACGCCCGGCGTCTTCGTCGGTATCAGCGCGAGCGTGATGCCCACGTCGTCATGCTTGCCGAGAATATGCGCGGGATCGTAAAGGCGGAACGCGAGTCCCAGCAGCGTCGCGATCGGCCCCAGCGTGATATAGCGCTTCTCCCACGTGAGCCGGATGCCCAGCACGTCAGGCTTGCCCTCCCACTCGGCGCGGCACACGATGCCGAAATCCGGAATGCCGCCGGCGTCGGAGCCCGCTTCGGGGCTCGTCAGCGCAAAGCACGGCATCTCGAGGCCTTTCGCGAGCCGCGGCAGATAATAGTTTTTCTGCGAGTCGGTGCCGTAGTGCAGCAGCAGTTCCGCGGGCCCGAGTGAGTTCGGCACCATCACCGATACCGCCGCCGTGCCGCTGCGCGTCGTGAGCTTGGTCACCACCTCGGAATGCGCGAGCGCCGAAAAGCCGAGTCCCCCGAATTGCTTCGGGATGATCATGCCGAGAAAACCCTTGTCCTTGATGAATTGCCAGACGTGCGGCGGCAGATCGAGCAGCTCGTGCGTGATTTTCCAGTCGTCGAGCATCGCGCACACTTCGTCGACGGTGCCGTCGACGAACGCCCTCTCCTCGGCACTCAGCGTCGGCTTGGGAAACGCAAGCAGCTTGTTCCAGTCGGGATTGCCGCTGAACAAATCGCCGTCCCACCACACGGTGCCGGCATCGAGCGCTTCCTGCTCGGTTTGCGAAACGTGCGGCAGGATCTTGCGGAACAACGCGAGCAGCGGCGCGCCTACGACCGTGCGCCGGATCGGCGAGCGATTGAAGAGCAGCGCGCCGATCGCGAACGCGACCCACAAAGCGATGATCAGCGGCTGGGAAATATTTCCGGCGAAAGTCAACGCGGCGATGCCAACACCGATGACTGCCGTCCAGCCGAGCGCGCTATAGCGGCGATAGGCACAAACCCAGGCGGCGGCAAACATCGCCAGCACGATCAGCCACGCATTCATCTCGTCATCCCTCTCGCCGCGAACAGGTCGCTAGAACGCGGCCTCATTCGCGCACATCAGCATACACGCGCCCCGCTGGGGCGGCTATACCGTGTTCGCGCCATCAGCTGTATTGATGATCTCAGACTATGTCACTTAAAGGTTACCAACCACTTGTTGTTACGGACGGGGTGCCCAGAATTGGAACTCGACTCTAATCCGGACGCGCGGCACGGATGAACCGACCGGCGCGAGCAATGTATGATTGCGGTCAAGCGCCGCCTCATGCATTAAGCGCTCGAGGAAATGCACGATGTCGCGCAGTGTCCGCCACTCACATAGGAGCCTGCCATGAACCTGTTTTTCCGCATTCTCGTCGTCCTGCTGCTCGAAGTTACCTTAGGCCTCGGCTACGCGCTTGCCGATTGCACGAGGGATCGCAACGGCGTGGTTTTTTGCTCGCAGCATCCCGGCGGCGGCGCAGTCAGGGACAACAGCGGGCAAGTGGTGTGCGGGAACGGCCAATGTCGCCGCGATCGGGCCGGCAATGTACGTTGCTCGAATCAGGTGGGCGGCGGGGCGGAAACCGATTACACGGGCGCCGTTAAATGTCTCGGCGGATGCGAGGCTCCATCGGACAACAAGTGCGCGAAGGCCCAGGAATAAATGAACCGGCTTGAGCTGCTTCACATTGCTTCAAAGCTGTAGCAATTGGCGGCGCCGGGATTAGTTGCGGCACTCCGCGTGGCCGCTCGCGCTGCGGCATGCACGCTAATAGCTGGCAGCCTGGTCACCGGCGCAACTCCGGCCTTCGCGCAAAATTACCCCGATCGGGTAGTGCGCGTAATCACCACCCCGGCCGGCAGCGGCAGCGACTTCGCCGCGCGCCTGATTTCGCAGGCGCTCACCCGCAGCTTCGCGCAACAGGTGATCGTCGATAACCGCGGCAACACCGCGGCCGAGATCGTCATCAAATCACCGGCTGACGGCTACACGCTGCTCTGCTGGGGAAGCCCGGTCTGGATCACGCAGTTCCTGCTGGAAAACCTGGCGTGGGACCCCGTGCGCGACCTCGCGCCCATCACCCTGATCGCGAGTTCGCCCAATGTGCTCGTCGTGCATCCGTCGATGCCGGTCAAATCCGTGAAAGAGCTGATCGCACTGGCGAAAGCAAAACCGGGCGTGCTGAACTACGCGTCTCCCGGCACGAACGGCGGCGCAGTGTTTATCGCCGCGGAACTGTTCAAGAACATGGCCAACGTCAATATCGTCCATGTACCATACAAAGGAACGGGGCCGGCGCTGCTCGGCGTGATTGGCGGCGAGGCCGATCTCATGTTTCCCAGCTTCATATCCGTGGCGCCGCAAATAAAGGCGGGGAAATTGCGCGCACTGGCGGTAACCACTGCCCGCCCGTCCGCGCTCGCGCCCGGATTGCCGACCGTCGCCGCAGCCTCGGGGCTCAAAGGCTATGAATCGTACGGCGTCTTCGGCATGTGGGCGCCGATGGGAACGCCCACGGCCATCGTCAACCGGCTCAATCACGAGATCGTGAAGATCCTCAACACCGCCGACATCAAGGAAAAATTCTTCAACTCCGGCGCCGAGATCGTCGGCAGCTCGCCGGAAGAATTTGCCGCGTTCATCAAGTCCGACATCGCCGTTTCGGGCAAGTTGATCAAAGACGCGATGCGCCAGAAGTAACCCGGGACTATGGAAACTTTCACCACCAGCGACGGCCTGAACCTGCGCTACGCCGTCGACGACTACACCGATCCCTGGGCGCGCAAGGATACGCTCGTCATGCTGCATGCGGCGATGGGCAGCTCGCGGCGCTTTTATGCGTGGGTGCCGCATCTCGCGCGGGATTTTCGCGTCGTGCGCATGGACATGCGCGGCCACGGAGACTCCGCTGCGCCGGCCGGCGACCAGCTTCTTGAATTCGAGCGCCTAGAACGGGACGTCATTGAATTGCTCGATCACCTCCGCATCGAATCCGCTCATTTGGCAGGCTCGTCGGCGGGCGGCATCATCGCGCAGGGCGTCGCGATCCGTTATCCGCAGCGCGTCAAATCGCTGGCAAGCTTCGCGGCGGTACCCGGCATGAAGAACAGCAAAACCGACCGCACCGGCTGGCTCAAAAGCATCCGCGGCAAAGGCATCGCGGGATTTCTGCGTGAAACCATTGCCGACCGCATCGCGATCGATCGCGTGGAACCGGGTTTTGTCGACTGGTTCATCGAAGAGTCCGCCCGCACCGACGTCGAAACGCTCGTGCGCTTCGTGCCGATGATGGTGCAAATCGATCTCGTGCCCGACCTGGGCCGGATACGCTGCCCGGTGCTGGTCGTCGTGCCCGGCGCGGACCCTATTCTGTCGGTCGACGAATACCGGTTGATCGAGCGCCAGATCCCCGATTGCGAATTCGTGGTCTACGAAGGCATGCCGCACAACATCACGGATGAAGTTCCCGACCGCTGCGCGAAGGAGCTGCTGCGCTTCCTCCTAAGCAACCGCCGAAGCTCAATCCGATGACTGGCAGAAATTCTTTTATCTGCGCGTTCATCGCGGCGCTCGCTTGTATGAACTTATGCTCCGCCGCCGCACTCCCGGAAGAAAACGCTGCCACGGCCAAGGAGCGCGCCGCGCTGTTGGCCTATTTACAATCCAAGGGTGTCGAGCTGCGGCCCGCTCCGAACAGGAGCAACGTGATTTCGCATATGTACCTCGATCGGGCCGGACCACGGGAAACAGTACCTGGTTGGCCTTACTTACCATGCGCGCACCCAAACCTGGGCCGACGTGACTGGAAATAAAGCTATCGCGATTCCGTTTGCGCCCGTCAATCGACACTGGGTGCTGTGGCGCGTCGGCGGCCCGGGCGGGAATGCCAGCCAGGAATTTCAGGCAGCCTGGGAGAAGACCCTCGATGCTTTGCGAGGCTTTGAGGAGCGCACGTAACGACGAGCAGCTAGGCTGAGTGCTCCTTGGCGGCGCCGCCGAGCGCTTCGATTTTTTTCATCTCCCAGACGAACGCCTGCAGGCCCGCCGGCTTGGTCACGTAACGGTCGGCCTGCATGCCGAAACTTTTCAGCATGTCCCGGTCCGCATTCGAGCATGTCAGGACGACCACGGGAATGTTCTTCAGATCGTCGCGGCGCTTGATCTCGCCGAGCACCTCGTGCCCGCTCAAGCGCGGAATGTTGAGGTCGAGCAGAACGACGTCCGGTTTAGGCGCGTCTTCCGCTCTGATCGTGCGGCAGAGATACGAAAGCGCATCGACACCGTCATTGACGACGTGCAGCTGGTGCCGCACCCCGGCCACTTCGAGCGCTTCGCGCGTCATGCGCACGTCCGCCGGATTGTCTTCCACCAGCAATATTTCCAGCGGCTCGCGCGCGCGGCCGGCGATCTCGGCCCCCGCTTGCGTCTCTGCGCTTGCCGGCTTTTCTTTATCGAGCACCTGCAGCCGGCCCAGCGCCGTTCCATAGGTGTGCAGCGCCTGCTTGATGAGCGCCACGGCCCTGTCGTCGAGCCGCTTCGACGCGGCATCGAGTTCAGGCACCAGTTGATCGAAACGCTCCCACACGTCGGCCACGCCGCGGACGGGCAGGCGCGTAATAGCTTCGGGCAGCGGCTGGATCGGGCGGTCGTAACGTACCGCCTCGGCATAAGAGGTCAATAAAAAGAAAATCTCATGCTCGGTTTCAGCGGTACGTATGACGTCGGTAAACATGGCGATGGTTCTCCCTGAAATTGGCAAGACAAGTCCTCTCGAGATGACAGGTGTTGGCGGGAAATGGACCGTGCCGAAACGATAGACGCTACGAAACCCTCGTGAATGTCTCAGAAAGCGACGAACTTCAACCGGCGATATCCACTATGCTACTGGAACGGTTACTCCACAATAGCTCGGCGTCTTGTTTTTGGCGGGCGGTCTCTTTTGCAGTGCAATAAGTAAATTATCGACGAGGCGGGTGCGATTTTTGCTGTACGGAAATCCCCGCTTTCGCTGCCTGGATACGAAAGCAGTTTGAAAAGGGCGCAGCGCCAAAGTTCATTCATTTTAAAATGACCCCATGGTTCGTTTTCTGTCTGCAATCGGCGACAAATCGTGCTCTCGTTGAGCTTGAGCAGCGCATCACGCGTTTCATCATGTTAGGCACTCTAAGTTGCACGCCGATGACAGCAACGCCGCGCGAATTGCCCCGCCCTATCTTCCGTGGCAACATGACCGGCAAGGAGGAATAACCGCATGGAAATCCGCCACATGGGGCCGATCGGCGCGCTGATTACCGGCGTCGACGTCAAAACCATGGACGACGCGACGTTCGCGAAGATTTATCAGACCTGGCTCGATTGCAATGTCATTTGCGTGCGCGGCCAGCAACTGGAGCTTGCCGATTTTCTCGCGTACAGCCGCCGCTTCGGCACCGTCTCGCCGCATCCGTCCAAGGTCACGCGCCATCCCGACTGTCCGGAGATCACGCTGCTCGGCGCGAACAAGTTTCGTCCCGACGGCACGCTCGACCGGAATATCTACAAGCGCGGCGCCGAAGGCTTTCACACCGACGGCTCGTACGAGGAAGTGCCGTTCAAGGCCACGCAGCTCTACGCGATCGCGATCCCGAGCAAGGGCGGCGACACGCATTTTTCCAGCGCGTATGCCGCATACGAGCAACTCCCGCAGCGTCTCAAAGACCGCCTCGAAGGGTTGTACGGCTTGTTCAAATACGGCGGGCGCAAGAAGATGGATGCGCTGCTGAACGAAGAAGACCGCAAAGTGCCGCCCGTGCGGCATCCCCTTATCCGTGTGCACCCGGAGACCGGCCGCAAGCTGCTCTACTTCGATCAGAACAAGATCCTGAGCATTGAGGGCCTGACCGCGAGCGAAAGCGACGCGATCGTCGACGAGATGACGGCCTTCATGGCGCAGCCGCCCGATCAGTACCGCCACCAATGGCAAAAAGGCGATATCGTGATCTGGGACAACCGCTGCTCGTATCACAAGGCGGCGGGCGACTATCCGCCCGAAGAAGACCGCATCCACTGGCGCGTCTCGATCAAGGACCACGCGGCGGCGAATTGAAAATCGCGACGTGCTGCGGGCTCCTCGCGTGCGCGCCGCTCGCGCTCGCACCAGCGGTGGGCGCGGACGTTTATCCGACTCGGCCAATCCGCTTCATCAACCCGACCGCGCCCGGCGGCACGGCCGAACCCATCGCGCGCGTGCTTGCATTGAAGCTGTCGGAAAGCCTGGGCCAGAGCGTCGTCGTCGACAGCCGCGGCGGCGCGGGCGGCACGGTGGGCACGGCGACCGCTGCGAACGCGTTGCCCGACGGCTATACGCTGCTGCTCGGCGTGGTATCGCCGATGGCAATCAACGTATCGCTGTACGGGAGCAAGCTGCCGTACGATCCATTGAAAGATTTCGCGCCGATTTCGCTGATCACCCGGGTGCCACAGGTACTGTCGGTACATCCGATGTTGCCGGTGGCCACCATCCGGCAGTTGATCGATCTCGCGAAAGATCCGAAGAGCCGGCTCAACTATGGCTCGGCAGGCAGCGGCACGACAGGTCATCTCGTCGCTGAGCTGCTGAAGAAGCGCGCGGGCATCCAGCTCACGCATATTCCGTTCAAAGGTTCGGGGCCGGCACTCACTGCCTTTCTGTCCGGCGACGTCAGCATCATGCTGTCCGGTCCGCCCGCCGTGCTCGCCCTCGCGCAGGCCGGCCGCCTGCGCGTGCTGGCGACGTCGGGAGTGACGCGCACGCCGGTCATGCCCGACGTGCCGACGTTCATCGAGTCCGGGCTGCCGATCGACGTTACGTCATGGTATTGCCTCGTCGTCCCGACCGGCACGCCGCACGCGATCGTATCGCGCCTGCACGCCGCCACCGTGGAAGCGCTGAAGAGCCCGCAGGTTGCCGACACGCTGCTCAAGATGGGCGCGCCGCCGGAGCCGTCGAGTCCCGAGCAGTTGCGCACGTTCCTGCGCGCGGAGATTAAAAAATTCGCCGAAGTCGTAGCGATCGCCGACGCAAAAATCGACTGACGTGTCGGACAATGCTGACTCGAGGTTGTAACAGTCGAAACTTTGCTCTTGAATTTTTATCGAAAAGGGTGTGAGATACGAAATTCCAAAAGCGCTGCGCCAAACAGGCGGAAAGCACCATGAGCGTAAGAATTTCGAAGCTTCTGGTTGGGTTGACCGCACTTACATTGAGCGCGGCGCTCACTATGCACGTTGAGGCGGCGCGCGGCGGCGGTGGCGGACGGAGCGGCGGTCACAACGGTGGCCACGGCGGCGGTCACGGGCACGGCCACAATCACTCGCACACGAGCGTCGGGGTCTTCTTCGGCGCGGGGTGGTATCCCTACTATTACTACCCCCCGTACCCGGGCTATTACTATCCGCCGTACTACTATCCGTACTATTACCCGCCGGCGGCGAGCGCCCCGACGACTTACATCGAACTGGGCGCCACGGAAAGCGGCGGCGGCAACTCGCTGCCGTCGGGTTATTGGTATTACTGCAGCTCGTCGAACGGGTACTATCCCTACGTCAAAGAATGTTCAGGCGGGTGGCAGCAGGTTGCCCCGACGCCGGCGCAATAAATCCGAAAGCACCTACGCATGAACGGATTGGTTAAGTCTTTGCCCGTCTGCTCGCTGCTCGCGCTCGCATCATGCGTGTCGATGCCGACGGGTCCCGGCACCATGGTGCTCCCGGGCACCGGCAAGAGCTTCGAGCAGTTCCGTTTCGACGACACTGACTGCCGGCAGTATTCGTATGCGCAGATCGGCGGCAACACGCCTGAGAGCGCAGCCGCGGACAGCGGCGTCAAAAGCGCCGCCATCGGCACTTTGATCGGCGCAGCCGCGGGCGCTGCAATCAACGGCGGTCAGGGCGCAGCAGTCGGCGCGGGCGTCGGCCTGGCGGGGGGAGCACTCGTCGGCACTGGCGCGGCAGACCAGTCAGGGCGCAACCTGCAGTACCGCTACGACATTGCATACACGCAATGCATGTACGCGAAGGGGCACAAAGTGCCAGTGAGCGGAAATTTTGTATCGTCGACGCCGGAAGCAGCAAGCAGGCCTGCGTCGCCGCCCCCGCCGCCACCGCCGGGCAGCCCACCGCCACCCCCGCCGCGGTGAGGCGGGCGCAAAGCCAGCGAGCTTGAGATTTAACCGCGCGCATTTCCGCGCGGGTTCTTATATGGCGTTGCGTTAATCCTTCATGTCGGCCGGCAGCTTGCCGCCGTTTTCGGCGATCTTGCGCATCACCTGCTTGTGCAGCCACATGTTCATGCTGGCCGAGTCGTTCGTGTTGCCGGTGTAATTGAGCTCCTGCGCGAGTTCTTTTCTCGCCGACAGGCTGCTATCCATGCCAACCAGCTTCATGAGATCCACGATCGAAGTGCGCCAGTTGAGCTTCTCCGGATTTTTCTTCGCCATGTCATTCAACACGGATTCAACGTCGACGGGCGGTGCCGCAGCGGCCGGACTGGCCGGTGCTGCGGCTGAAGTCGACGCCGCAGGCGCAGCAGGCGCGGTAGCCTGCGTTACCGCGGGATGATTCGAGGGGAAAATCTTGCTCAGAATCTTGCCAAAAATACTCATGTCGTTAGCTCCGCATGAATGGTTGACGTGTCCGCCCAATTACACAGGAGTAACTCTAATCAAGTGGCGAAGCGCTTCAACATCGGCGTAAGGATGAATCGGGTGTAGGAACATACCCCCGGAGAGCTTCGCTCCGGGATATTCCGGTGCCGCGGGAATGCCGCGGCTAGAACTGCGCTTCGGTCAGCGCGAGCACGCTCGACGATCCGCCCGTAACCGCGCTTGTCAGACCGGCGGCCTGCGGCAGGATATGTTCCGCATAGAATCGCGCAGTCACGATCTTGGCGCGATAGAAATCCGTGTCGCCGTCGGTGCCGGCTTTCGCGTCCGCGATCAGCGCCGCGCGCGCCATCAGCCACCCGCCCCCCACCGTGCCCCATAACTTGAGAAACGGCACCGACACTGCTGCCACCGCTTGAGGATTGTGCGGGAAGGTATCGACGACCCATTGCGTGGCGGCAGCGAGGCCGTCGATCGCGTGCAGCAGATTTTCGCGCGCCGCGCTCACGTCCGGGTTGCCGCTGGTGGCGAGCTTGGGATCGATCTTGCGCATGACCTCGATAATCGCGAAGGCAGTAGCCCCTTTTTCAAAGCCGACTTTGCGCCCGACGAGATCGGCCGCCTGGATGCCGGTCGTGCCTTCGTAAATCGTGGTGATGCGCGCGTCGCGCAGATACTGCGCGGCGCCGGTTTCCTCGATAAAGCCCATGCCGCCGTGAATCTGCACGCCGACCGACGCGATTTCCACGCCCTGCTCCGTGCACCAGCCTTTGACGATCGGGATCAGAAAGTCCACCAGCGCCTGATGGGTGCGGCGCTCGCGCTCGTCGGGGTGATGGTTGGCTTTGTCGAGCGCAGCCGACGCGCTGTAGGCGAGCGCGCGCATCGCTTCGGTCTGCGCCTTCATCGTGAGCAGCATGCGCTTCACGTCGGGATGATGGATGATGGTCACTCGGTCGCCGCTTTTCTGGCCGATCGCGCGACCCTGCACGCGCGTCTTCGCATATTCGCGCGCGTGCTGATAGGCGCGCTCCGCCAGCGCGACACCTTCGAGGCCGACGCCCAGACGCGCATGGTTCATCATGATGAACATGTATTCGAGGCCGCGGTTCTCTTCGCCGACCAGGTAGCCGAGCGCGCCCTTGCCGTCGCCGTACGCGAGCACGCACGTTGGGCTCGCGTTGATGCCCATCTTGTGCTCGATCGACACGCATTTCACGTCGTTGCGGGAGCCTAAGCTGCCGTCGTCGTTGACCAGGAACTTCGGCACGATGAAGAGCGAAATGCCTTTCACGCCTTCCGGCGCGTCGGGCGTGCGCGCGAGCACGAGATGCACGATATTCGCGGCCATGTCGTGCTCGCCCCACGTGATGAAAATCTTGGTGCCGTGCAGCCGGTAATGATCGCCCTCGGGCACCGCGCGCGTGCGCACCGCCGAAAGATCGGATCCGGCCTGCGGTTCGGTGAGATTCATCGTGCCGGTCCACTCGCCGGCGGTGAGCTTGTGCAGGAATTTTTCTTTTTGCTCGGGCGTGCCTTTCAGCTTCATCGCCTCGAGCACGCCGGAAGTGAGCATCGGGCACAGGCAGAACGCCATGTTGGCGCTGTTCCACATTTCCTGCACCGGCATCGAGACGACGTGCGGCAGGCCCTGGCCGCCGTAAGCGGCTTCCCCGGACAGCCCGTTCCAGCCGCCGGCGATGAACTGGCGGTACGCTTCTTTGAATCCGGGTGGGGTGGTCACGCTGCCGTCGGCAAACCTGGCGCCGGTTTTGTCCCCCGTGTGATTGAGCGGATCGAGCACGCCTGTAGCGAATTTCGCCGCTTCGTCGAGGACTGCGTCGACGAGATCCCCGGTCACCTCCGCGCAATCGGGCATCGCAGTGATATCGGCGAGCCCCACCAGTTCCTTGATCACGAACTGCATGTCCTGCAACGGCGCGGTGTAGGTTGACATCAGCCCTCCTTCGTCGGACGGTGAGGCGTTAGGCGTGAGGCGAGAAGTGTTTACCCCCTAACGCCTCACACCTAACCCTAACGCCTCACGCTTCTCGCCTCTCCCTTCACCGCTCACAGCGCAGCCGTGAGCTCAGGCACAGCCTTGAACAAATCCTCGACCAGCCAGTAATTCGCGACCTGGAAAATCGGTGCTTCCGCGTCCTTGTTGATGGCGACGATCACCTTGCTGTCCTTCATGCCGGCGAGATGCTGGATCGCGCCGGAAATACCGACCGCGACATACAACTCGGGGGCGACGATCTTGCCCGTCTGGCCGACCTGATAATCGTTCGGCACGAATCCCGAGTCGACTGCGGCGCGCGACGCACCGACCGCCGCGCCGAGCTTGTCGGCCAATGCTTCGAGCAACTTGAAATTCTCGCCGTTGCCCATGCCGCGCCCGCCGGACACGATGATGCGCGCCGCGGTCAACTCCGGCCGGCTCGACTTGGTGAGTTCGTGGCCTTTGAACTGCGAAAGCCCGGTATCGGCAACCGCCGCGACGTTTTCGATCGGCGCCGCGCTCGCGGCGGCACCAGCGGCGTCGAACCCCGTGATGCGCACGGTGATGACCTTGATCGGGTCTTTGGACTGAACGGTCGTCAGCACATTGCCCGCGTAAGTCGGGCGCACGAAAGTGTCGGGCGACACCACCGAGCTGATGTCCGAAACCTGCGCAACGTCGAGCAATGCCGCCACGCGCGGCATGAAGTTTTTGCCGAAGCCGGTGGCCGGCGCCAGAATGTGCGTGTAGTTTTTTGCGATCGACAGCACGAGCGCCGCCAGGTTCTCGGCGAGCGGATCCGCATATTGCGGCGCATCGGCGACGAGCACCTTGGTGACGCCCGCGATTTTCGCCGCGGCAGCCGCCGCTTCGGCGCAACCGCCGCCGGCAACCAGCACGCTGATGTCGGCGCCGATTTTCGCCGCCGCCGCAATGGTATTGGCGACACCCGTCTTCAATTGCTTGTTGTCGTGTTCTGCAATTACAAGAATTGCCATTTCCGATACTCCTGTTTAAGCCCTTGAAAATTGATGGATACGTTGTCCTGGTGAGGCGTAAATCGCTTGCGAAGCAGAGTTGACACGATAGTCAATGAGCATTTGCAAGCGATTTATAACGAAGCCAGGGCAATGTAGGCGCGATTTGCGAGGGCTTAAATCACCTTCGCTTCGTTCTTGAGTTTACTCACGAGTTCTGCCACGTCCGCCACTTTCACGCCCGCACCGCGCTTCGGCGGCTCTTCGACTTTGAGCGTCGTCAGCCGCGGCGTGACGTCGACGCCCAGCGCATCGGGCTTGATGTTCTCGAGCGGTTTCTTTTTCGCCTTCATGATATTGGGCAGCGTCACGTAGCGCGGCTCGTTCAGGCGCAAGTCGGCGGTGACTACGGCGGGCATCTTCACGCTGATGTTCTCGAGGCCGCCGTCGACTTCGCGCGTGATATCGGCGCGGTCGCCGGCAATCTCGATCTTGGAGATGAAGGTGGCCTGCGGCCAGCCCAGCAGCGCGGACAGCATCTGGCCGGACTGGTTGCAGTCGTCGTCGATCGCCTGCTTGCCCATGATCACGAGGCCGGGCTGCTCCTTGTCCACGATCGCTTTCAGCACCTTGGCCACGGCGAGCGGCTGCACTTCGTGGGCGACTTCGACGAGTATCGCGCGGTCCGCCCCCATCGCGAGCGCCGTGCGCAAGGTTTCTTGCGATTGCGGAACGCCGATCGACACGACCAGGATTTCGCTGACCGTGCCCGCCTCTTTCATGCGCACGGCCTGCTCGACCGCGATTTCGCAGAACGGATTCATCGCCATTTTCACGTTGGCCGTCTCGACACCCGTGCCGTCGGCTTTGACGCGCACCTTGATATTGGGATCGACGACGCGCTTGATTGCCACCAGGACCTTCATTACTACCCCTCGCTTGGAATGTGCGGCCGGGCGCCGCGGAAAGGCCTCGATTTTACCGGATTACACGATGGTGCGTCTGTACGGCCCGATCCGGTTTATGATCTTTCAAAAGGAGGTGATGCCATGAGGACACGCATACGCGCGGTTATGCTCATTGCGGGAATTGCTTTCGCCGCAGGCGCGAGCGCCCAGGCCTATCCGAGCCGACCGATCAAGTTCGTGGTGCCATTTCCCCCCGGCGGCAACCTCGATTTTCTCGCCCGCACCATACAACCGAGGTTAAGCGAAGCGCTGGGCGCGACGATCGTCGTCGACAATCGGGGCGGCGCGGCGGGCATCGTCGGCGCCGAGTATGCGGCCCGGCAGCCTGGCGACGGCTACACCCTGTTTCTCGGCAACACCGGCACGATGGCGCTTTACCCGGTGGTCTATCCGAAGCTTCCTTACGACGCGCTGAAAGACTTCGCCGCGATCGGCCAGATCGCTTCGAGCTCGCAACTCCTCGTGCTGCATCCATCGGTGCCGGCAAAGTCACTGCGGGAATTCATCGCGTTTGCCAAAAATCATTCCGGCAAGCTGACCATCGCCATTGCCGGGCAGGGCTCCACCGCGCACTTTTCGGCCGAATTGCTGAAAGCGCGCGCCGGCATCGACCTTTTGCTGGTGCCCTACAAAGGCAGCGGTCCGGCGGTGACCGACCTGATGGGCGGCCAGGTCGACCTGATCATGGATGCGCCATCGGTCACCATGCCGTATGTCAAGGCAGGCCGGTTAAGAGCGATTGCGGTCACCCGAACCGAGCGCCTCAGCGCGCTGCCCAACGTGCCGACTTTCGAAGAAGCAGGCCTTAAAAACTTCGAGGCGAGCGGCTGGCAGGGTTTGCTGGTGCCGACCGGAACGCCCCCCGCCGCAGTCGCAAAACTGGCGAATGCACTGACGAAAACCCTCGCGTACACCGAGGTGCGCGAACGTTTCATCGATCAGGGACTGGACCCCGCGCCTTCTACGCCCGAGCAGTTCGGCGCGTACATCCGCGCGGAGATCGAGAAATGGGGACGGGTCGCGAAGGCGGCAAATCTGAAAATAGACTGAGCCGGCAGGACCCGAACCGGCCGCCCGACCTCCGGGCACGCATTCGCTTATACGGCAAGTAGCCGCGCGAGGCGCGATGCGTCGTCGAGCTTCTCCAGATCGAGCACCGTGTCGGCCAGCTCGCGCAATTGCGCCGGCGGCAGCACGTGCGCCGCGAGCGTCTCGAATTTCTTCACCACCATCTCGTCCGGGGCGAAGGTTTCCTTCGCGCGCGAGACTTCACGCGTGCGCTCGAGCTGCGTGCCGTCCTTGAGCAGGATTTGCACGCGCACCATCTGGCGGAATTTCGGTCCCCGCGCGGTAATCGCGGGGTCGTGAAGCACGCTGACCCTGGCCGCGAGCGCCAGGCGCGCGGGGTCTGTCAGCTTGGCTTCAGTAAATTGGTCGACGAACACCTCGCCGTCGAGCAGCAGCGTCGCGACGCAGTACGACAAGTTGAGCTGCGCCGCGGTGAAACCCTGCGGCACGTATTTCCAGCCGACGTGCTCGACGGTGACCTGCGAGCCGTGCACGACGATTTTTTCGACGTCGTGCGCGCGAAATGGATGCGCGGCCTGCAATTCCTGAATCGCGTCGAGCGTTGAATGATTGCTGCCGACGCACGAATAGAATTTCAACGCCACGTTCATCGTCTGCCACACGCTGCCGAAGCCGGCCGTCAATTCCGCGAGCTTGAAGCGGTCGGTCGAGCGCGAGAACGTCGTGCAGAAGCCGCCGTATTCGCTTTCGAACACGTTGAGTATTCCGGTAAAGCCCGCGTCGGCGAGCTCAGCCGCGTACAGACCGCTTTGCGCGGCGCGGCCGGCGTGCATGCGTTTGACCATCGAGCCGAACTGCGCGGCCATCAAGCCGCACGACTGCGTGCCGGCGATGCCCAATGCATGCACGGTCTTGTCCGCGTCGAGTTTCATTGCGCGCGCGGCAGCCGAGGCGGATGCGTACACACCGACCGTCGCGCCCGAATGCCAGCCTTGCGCGATATGCTCCGGCCCCATGCAGATGCCGACGCGCGGCCCGATTTCGTAGCCGGCGATCGCCGCCGTCAGGAATTCGCGGCCGCTCATGCCCGGCCGCGTTTCCGCGAGCGCGATCAACGGCGGCACGACGAGGCAACCCGTATGCAGCACGCCGACCTTGTGCACGTCGTCGAGCTCGAAACCCTGCACCTGGCTGCCATTGACGAGCGCGGCATGCGGCGCGGACAGCTTGAGCGCGGTGCCCCACACCGAGCACGCGCGGGTTGTGTCGAGCCTGCCGAGCGTGTTTTGCAGTATGCGGCTCCATTCCAGGTCGGCGGCATACAGCCCGCAGCCGATTGCATCGAGCATGAGTAACTTGATGCGGTGCCGGACATCCGCCGGAATTGCATCGTAGCGGAGCGACGCTACGAACTCCGCGACCCCGCGAGTGTGGGGATTATCGGCTGCTGCCTGCGCCACGATTATGTGCGAATAGACGCGGCAGCTAAGTGCGCGATTTCTTGAACAAGGCCATCAGCTCGCCGACGATGCCGCGGCGAAACGCGAGCACGCAGATCACGAAAATCACGCCCATGATCACCTGCACCCATGATCCGACCTTGTCTGCGAGCTGGTTCTGCAACCCGACAATTACGAACGCGCCGACCACCGGCCCGAACACGGTGCCCAGGCCGCCGAGCAGCGTCATCAGCACGACCTCGCCCGACGTATGCCAATGCGCATCGGTCAACGACGCGAGCTGGAATACGACGGTTTTGGTTGCGCCCGCAAGTCCCGCCAGCCCCGCGGAGAGTATGAACGCGAGTAGTTTGTAGCGTGCGACGTCGTAACCGAGCGAGATCGCGCGCGGCTCGTTCTCGCGGATTGATTTCAGCACCTGCCCAAACGGCGAATTGATCGTGCGGTAGATGAGGAAGAATCCGGCCAGGAAAATTCCGAACACCACGTAATACAGAGTTCATGCTGTCCGCCAGATCGATGAAGCCGAACAGCTTGCCGCGCGGCACGCCCTGCAGGCCATCTTCGCCGCCCAGGAATTTCATCTGCAGCAGCACGAAATACAGCATCTGCGCGAGCGCGAGCGTAATCATCGCAAAGTAAATACCGGCGCGGCGAATGGCGAGACTACCGAAGACCCAGCCCAGCAACGCCGCGAACACCATGCCTGAAAGTATGCCGACCTCCGGCGTGACGCCCCATTCCTTGATCGAGTAACCGGCAACATACGCGGCGGCGCCGAAAAACGCGGCGTGGCCGAACGACAGCAGTCCCGTGAAACCGAGCAACAGGTTGAACGCGCAGGCGAACAGCGCGAACGCCCAGCACTTCATGAGGAAAGTCGGGTAGACGCCGAGCAGCGGCGCGACCGCACCGGCGATGACCAGCGCGACGAAACCGAGCGTCGTCCTGTTCACGCGATCAGCGCTCCCGCCCGAACAGTCCCGCCGGCCTGACGAGCAGCACGATGACCATGATCACGAAAATCACGACCGCCGAGGCTTCCGAATAGAACACCTTGGTCAGGCCTTCAATCAGGCCGAGGCCCAGGCCGGTGACGATCGAGCCAAGGATGGATCCCATGCCGCCGATCACCACGACGGCGAACACGACGATGATCAGGTCCGCGCCCATCAGCGGACCGACAGTGAAAATAGGCGCTGCCAGCACGCCGGCGAACGCCGCGAGCGCGACGCCGAATCCGTACGTGAGCGTGATCATCAGCGGCACGTTGACGCCGAATGCCTGCACGAGTCGCGGATTTTCGGTACCGGCACGCAGATACGACCCGAGCTTGGTGCGCTCGATCACGTACCACGTGGCAAAACACACCGCGAGCGACGCGACGATCACCCACGCGCGGTATTTCGGCAGATACATGAACCCGAGATTGATCGCGCCCTGCAGCGCCTCGGGTATTTCGTACTGCTGGCCGGACACTCCGTAGGCGTAGCGGAACAGGCCTTCGATGATCAACGCCAGTCCGAACGTCAGCAGCAATCCGTACAAATGATCGAGCTTGTAGAGACGCGACAGCATGGTGCGCTCAATTATCATTCCCAACGCGCCGACGATCAGCGGCGCCAGCACCAGCGCGGCCCAGTAGCTGACCTGCAGCGCCGGAATGCCGGTCCACCCCGCGAGCTGGGTGAGCCCGAGCCATGCCAGGAACGCGCCCATCATGTATTGCGCGCCGTGGGAAAAATTGATGATGTTGAGCATGCCGAAAATGACCGCCAGGCCGAGGCTCAACACGGCGTAGAACGAGCCGTTGATCAGCCCGACCAGCAGCTGGCTGTAGAGCGCCTGCGGCGTGATGCCGAGCGCCTCAAACATTGGCGCAACCGCCGACTTGAAAGGCCGAAGGACGAGAGATGACGGAAACAATCGCCGCTGTACGCGAACGCTTTTGCACCTTCATCCTCCCGGCTTCCGGCTTCATTCTTATTTCTTGAGCAACGGGCACTCGCTTTGCGCGACGGGCATCACTACATCGTTGGCGGGGATCACCTGGCGCACGTGGTAGTAATCCCACGGATACTTCGATTCCTCCGGCTTTTTCACCTGCAGCAGATAAAAATCGTGCACGTGGCGGCCGTCGGCGCGGATTCGTCCATTCTTGGCAAAGAAATCGTTGATCGGCATTTCCTTCATCTTTTTCATCACCGCCCCTGCCTCGTCGGTGCCGGCCGCTTTTACCGCTTTCAGATAATGCATGGTCGAAGAGTAGTCCCCGGCCTGCACCATCGTGGGCATGCGTTTGTGCAGCTCGAAGAAGCGTTTCGACCAGGCGCGGGTCTCGTCGTTGAAGTCCCAGTAAAAGCCCTCCGTCAGGTACATGCCCTGCGTCGCTTTCAGCCCGAGGCTGTGCACATCCGTGATGAACATCAGCAACCCCGCCAGCGACTGCTTGGGCGTGATGCCGAATTCGGCCGCCTGCTTGATGGAGTTGGTCGTGTCCGTGCCGGCGTTCGCCAGCCCGATGACTTTCGCCCCTGAAGACTGCGCTTTCAACAGAAACGACGACAAATCGGTCGCCGGGAATGGATGACGGACCGAGCCCAACACTTTGCCGCCGTTGGCCAGTACGGTTGCGGTAGTGTCCTTCTCCAGTGCATGGCCGAACGCGTAGTCGGCGGTCAGAAAGAACCAGGTGTCGCCGCCCTGCTTGACTACCGCCTTGCCGGTGCCGTTGGCCAGCGCATAAGTGTCGTACGTGTAGTGGACGTTGGTGTCGGTGCATTGCTTGCTACCGGTAATCGGCGTGGAAGCCGCGCCGTTAACGATCGTGATGCGGTTCTTTTCTTTCGCCAACGGCATCACCGCCAGCGCGGTCGACGTCGTGACGAGATCGGTGATCATGTCGACCTGGTCGCGCTCGAACCACTCGCGCGCCTTGTTCGATGCCACGTCGCCCTTGTTCTGGTGGTCGGCCGACACCAGCTCGATCGGAAACGCTTTGCCCTTTTCCATCGCCTTGAAATCGTCGATCGCCATTTTCACGGCCAGCACCGCGCCGGCGCCCGAGAGATCCGAATACAGTCCCGACAGATCGGTCAGCACGCCGATCTTGACGACGCCGTCCGACAGCTTGTAGCCGCTCGCGCCCTTCTGCTGGGAGAATGCCGGCGTCATCGGCGCGACGCCGAGCGCCACGCCGACCAGAACTGCGATCAATTTACGTTTCATTTTCGACTCCTCCACTCAGGATTAGATTCCAAGTAATACGTGCAGCTTATCCATTTTTGTATCGAGCTCGGCCATTGTAACCGTTTCAACTATGCGGCCATGCTCGATAACGTAATGCCGGTCGGCGAGGGGCGCCGCAAACCGGAAATTCTGCTCCACCATGATGATCGTGTAACCTCGCTCCTTCAGCGTGCGGATGACGCGGCCGAGCGTCTGCACGATGACCGGTGCCAGTCCCTCGCTGATTTCGTCGAGCAATAGCAGCTTGGCGCCGGTGCGCAGGATGCGCGCGATTGCAAGCATTTGCTGTTCGCCGCCGGACAACCGCATGCCGGGGCTCGTACGGCGCTCCTTCAGATTCGGGAACATCGTGTAGATCTCATCGACGCTCATGCCGCCGCTCCCCACCGCCGGCGGCAGCAGCAGGTTTTCCTCGGCCGACAGGCTCGCGAAGATGCCGCGTTCTTCCGGACAATAGCCGACGCCGAGATGTGCAATTTCGTGGGTCGCCATCGCGATCGCCTCGCGGCCGTTGATCATGATCGAGCCCTCGCGCTTGCCCGTGAGCCCGAGAATCGCGCGCAGCGTGGTGGTGCGTCCAGCGCCGTTGCGTCCGAGCAGCGTCACGACTTCGCCGCGGTTCACTACGAAGTCGATGCCATGCAGGATGTGCGATTCGCCATAGAACGCGTGCAGGTCCGTCACGCGCAACAGCTCGAACGTCGGCTGGAACGCGCTCGTCATGCCGCTGCTTCTTCGGGCGTGCCTACGTACGCTTCGAGCACGCGTGGGTTCTTTGAGACCTCGGCATACGGGCCCTCGGCAAGGATCGCGCCGCGCGCGAGCACCGTGATCGTGTGCGAAAGATTGGCGACGACGTTCAGGTTGTGCTCGACCATCATGATGGTGCGGCCGGCCGCGACCTTGCGTATCAGTTCGACGACGCGCCCGACGTCCTCGTGACCCATGCCCTGCGTCGGCTCGTCGAGCAGCATCAGTTCCGGATCGAGCGTGAGGGTCGTTGCAATTTCCAGCGCACGCTTGCGGCCGTACGGCAGTTCGACCGTTACCATATCGGCGAACGACGCGAGGTCGACCGCGTCGAGCAGCTCCATCGCGCGCGCATTGAGCGTGTCGAGCGTGCGCGCGGACTTCCAAAAGTGAAACGAAGTGCCGAGCTTGCGCTGCAAACCGATGCGCACGTTTTCGAGCACCGTCAGATGCGGGAACACCGCCGAGATCTGGAACGAGCGGATGATGCCGCGGCGCGCGATCTGCGCCGGCTTCTCGCGCGTAATGTCGACGCCGTTGAAGTGGATGCTGCCGCGCGTGGGCTCGAGAAACTTCGTGAGCAGGTTGAAGCACGTGGTCTTGCCCGCGCCGTTGGGGCCGATCAGCGCATGGATGCTGCCGCGCTTCACTTTCAGGCTCACGTCGTTGACGGCGACGAAACCCTTGAACTCCTTAACGAGGTTGCGCGTTTCGAGTATGTATTCGTCGCTCATGGGCAGTCCGTCGCCGGCCTCGTTTTATTCTATCGCCGAGGCCGATTTGGCCTGCTCGCGCAATACGAATTTTTGAATTTTACCCGTGGAAGTCTTCGGCAGCACGCCGAATATGACAGTTTTCGGCACCTTGAAGCGCGCCATATTGGTGCGGCAGAACTCGATGATCTCCTGGGCGGTCGGATTCGCGCCCGTTTTGAGCTCGATGAAAGCGCACGGCGCCTCGCCCCATTTCGGGTCCGGCCGCGCGACGACTGCCGCCATCAGCACCGCGGGATGCCGGCACAGCACGTCTTCGACTTCGAGCGACGAAATGTTCTCGCCGCCCGAGATGATCACGTCTTTCGAGCGGTCCTTGATCTTCACATAGCCGTCGGCGTGCATCACGGCCAGATCGCCGCTGTGAAACCAGCCGCCCGCAAACGCCTCCTGCGTGGCCGACGGGTTTTTGAGGTAGCCCTTCATCGTGATGTTGCCGCGAAACATGATTTCGCCGATCGTCTCACCGTCGCGCGGCACGTCCTGCATGGTGGCCGGATTCATCACCGTCATGCCGTCCTGCAGGTGGTACCACACGCCCTGGCGCCCGTTGAGCCTGACCTGCTCGTCGAGCGGCAGTTCATCCCACTCCGGCTGCTTCGCGCAGACCGCGGCCGGACCGTACGTTTCGGTCAAGCCGTACACATGCGTGATGTTGAAGCCCATCTTCTGCATGCCTTCGATCACCGCACTGGGCGGCGCCGCGCCGGCGACCAGGCAATTCACGGTGTGCGCGATGCCGGCTTTCCATTCGGCCGGCGCGTTGATGAGCGTGTTGTGCACGATGGGCGCGCCGCAATAATGCGTAACGCCGTGCGCGCGGATCAGGTCGAAGATCGCTTGCGCGTCGACCTTGCGCAGACAGACGTTGGTGCCTGCGTTCGCGGCCATCGTCCACGGGAAGCACCAGCCGTTGCAGTGGAACATCGGCAGCGTCCACAGATACACCGCGTGCGGCGGCATGCCCCAGCTCACGATGTTGGAAATGGCGTTCAGGTAGGCGCCGCGGTGGTGATAGACGACGCCTTTCGGGTTGCCGGTCGTACCCGACGTGTAGTTGAGCGAAATCGCGTCCCACTCATCGCCCGGCAACGACCACGCGAACTGCGGATCGCCGCCGGCAATGAAGTCCTCGTACGTGATCGCGCCCAGCAACTCGCCGCCGCTGAAGGCCGGATCGTCGACGTCGATTACGAGCGGCTTGCGCTTGACCTTCGCCAGTGCCGGCGCGACGGTGGCCGAAAACTCGCGGTCGGTGAGCAGCACCTTGGCTTCACCATGATCGAGCATGAAGGCAATCGCGTCGGCATCAAGCCGCGTATTGAGCGTATTCAATACCCCGCCGGCCATCGCGACGCCGAAATGCGCTTCGTACATCGCGGGAATGTTCGGCAGCATCGCAGCGACGGTGTCGCCGGTACCGATGCCATGGCGACGCAGCGCCGAACCCAGGCGGCGGCAGCGCGCATAAACTTCGGACCAGGTGAGGCGCGTGGCGCCATGGATTACCGCGACGCGCTGCGGATAAACGTAAGCGGTGCGCGCGATCAGCGACAGCGGCGACAGCGGCGTGTAGTTCGCCGCATTCTTGTCGAGCGCCGTGTTGTAAGGGTTGCTGCCTGACATTAGAGTGCCTAACCTAATGAAACACGCGATGCGCTGTCACGATTTTGGCTCAGGGCTAGAAGAAAGTCCCGCGGCTTAGTCATTCTAAGCAAGGGGCTTTCGACGACGCGGCGCCGTGACTCGTTAGCCGCAGGCCCGTTTGCGGGAACGGTGACGTGGCTCCCGTGATCGCGATGCGCCGCACGGCTCCCGTCTCCGCCCCAAAGACAGAATCCTTTCGCCGAGATCCGGGAGCTACAGGCCAAAACTCGTGCCAGCCCGAAGGGTTGCAGCCAGAATCGGCGGCGCACCGCAGCGTGGAGCAGGGGCCCCGCTTGCGGGGATGCGACCGCGAAGGTGGGCGTGCATCGCGTGGATTGGGTGCGCTTCTTGTCGCGCTCCGGGGTCGCATCCAAGCACACAACGCTTGGAACCTGCTCCGCCCTCCACGCGACGCCGCGTTGCTCGTCTTGCGAATACATTGAGTATTCGCTTCACCGGGCGCCTTGCCATCACCAATTCTGGCTGCAACGCACACGCGTTTCATTAGGTTAGGCACTCTTGTCCTCCATGCGCGCATCCCTGGCATATGGGCACGCGCCGCTGCTAGACCTGCTTCGACCGCATATTATCGAATCAATTCCACCGCTAGCGTGCGGCATTGGGCGCGACTCTACAAGGAGCCGCCGCCCTTGGCAACCGCGCGCAAGAGCCCGTATTTAAGTTCCAAACCCGTCGCGCATTTGCGCCACCGCATCCGCCACGCGCCGCACGGCAATCACGGTAAGGCCGGCAATCGCCTGCTTCGGCTGGTTGGCCTCCGGGATCAGCGCGTGGGTGAAGCCGAGCTTGGCGGCTTCCCTCAGCCGCTCCTGTCCGCGCTGCACCGGCCGCACTTCGCCGGCGAGGCCGACTTCGCCGAATACCACCAGCCGCGCCGGCAGCGCGCGATTGGTCAGCGACGAGACTATCGCCATCGTGACGGCGAGGTCCGCCGCCGGCTCGGTAATTTTCATGCCGCCGACGGCATTGATGAACACGTCCTGGTCGTGGCACGCGATGCCCGCGTGCCGGTGCAGCACCGCCAGCAGCAGCGCGAGCCGGTTCTGCTCGAGCCCGACGCCGAGCCGGCGCGGGTTGGGCGCGTGCGCGTCGTCGACCAGCGCCTGGATTTCGACCAGCAACGGCCGCGTGCCTTCCTGCGTGACCAGCACGCACGAGCCCGCGACCGGCTCCGCATGCTGCGACAAAAACATTGCCGACGGGTTCGCTACGCCTTTGAGGCCCTTTTCCGTCATCGCAAACACGCCGAGCTCGTTCACGGCGCCGAAGCGGTTCTTCACCGCGCGGATCAACCGGAAGCTCGAATGCGTATCGCCTTCGAAATAAAGCACGGTGTCGACGATGTGCTCCAACACGCGCGGGCCCGCAAGCGCGCCCTCTTTCGTCACGTGCCCGACGAGGATCACGGTGATGCCGCTCGACTTGGCGAGACGGGTAAGCTGCGCCGCGCATTCGCGCACCTGCGCGACCGAGCCCGGCGCCGACTGCAGCGCATCTGAGTATAGCGTCTGGATCGAATCGATGACCGCGACCGCCGGCTTTTCGGTCTGCAGCACGTGCTGGATTTTTTCGAGCCCGATTTCGGCGATCTGGTGCAGCACCGACGCATCGAGCGCGAGCCGCTTGGCGCGCAGCGCGATCTGCTGCGACGATTCCTCGCCGCTCACGTACAGCACCTTGTGGTGGGCGCCGACCGCGCACAGCGCCTGCAGCATCAGCGTCGATTTGCCGATGCCCGGATCGCCGCCGATCAGCACGACCGCGCCGGGCACGAGCCCGCCGCCGAGCACGCGATCGAATTCGGACACGCCGGTGGGCACGCGGCTTTCTTCGTGCGCCTCGACTTCGCTCAAGCGCTGCAGCTTGCCTTTGCCGGCGAGCGCGGTGAAGCGGTTACTGCCGGCGGCCGCGGTCTCCGCGACCGTTTCGACCAGCGTATTCCACGCGGTGCAATGCGGACATTGGCCCTGCCACTTGACCGCCTGGCCGCCGCATTCGGTGCACGTGTAGATCGATTTTGCTTTGGCCATGCGGGTGACGCGGCATGCGGCGCGAGGCGCCGGCTGCACGCGCAATATCAATGCGCCGTCGAGTGCGCCGGCGCCACGGCCGCAGTCGATGCCGCGGCGTGGGGATGGTGATGGGTCGCGCGATCGAACGCGTGCTCGAGGCGGCGGATCCGCTCGTGCAGGTTCTCGAACAGGATCACGCACACCGTCGTGGTTACCGCAAACATGCCGATCTGCACGCGCTCGGATTCGAGCACCGTGCCCAGCGCTTCATGGTTGGTCAGGAAGAAATAGTCGCCAAGCATCAAGCCGGCGGCGGCGGCCACGAGCCCGGGCATCATGCCGCCGTACCATACCGCGACCATGGCCGCGGGCACGAAGAACAGAAACGGAAAGCGCGAGTCCTGGCCGAACAGCCAGTAGCGCAGCACGAACGCCAGCGCGACCAGCGCGATTGCGATGGCGTAACGCTTCGCGAATGGATGGCGGTACGGCCAGCTCGGATAGTCGTAATGGTGATGGCTGGGCTGCGCGTAATAACGCACCAGGTATTCGGCGAATTCGGCCGCCTCCGGGCACAGCTTCGCCGTGCCGTGATGCCGCACGTTGTCGAGCGCGCGCTCGAACTGGCGGATGCGGCGATGCAGCCGTTCGCACAGGATCACGCATAACAGCGTCGTCACCACGTACACGCCGACCGCGAGCGATTCGCGATTGCCGAGCGGCCACAGCGCCTTGCGCGACATCATGAAAAAGTAATCGCCGAGCAAAAGACCCAGCACGGTCGCCACGATACCGGGGCCGATCCCGCCGTACCACACCGCCACGATCGCGGCGGGCACGAAAAATGTGAAGACGAGGCGATTTTGCAGATCGCCGTAAATCGCGTAACGAATCGTGAATGCGGCAAGCACGGCCAGCACCGCGACTCCGTAACGCAGCGCGGGAGAGCGCCGGTACGGCCAAAGCTGGTGCGGGACGGACGCCGTTGCGTGCGCCTGGTGCTGGCTGCTCATGTCGGGATGATACACCCGCCGATGATGCTTTTCATGGCCACTGGCTGATCACGGCGGCTCATGTTTCAATCACCGGCACGCGCGGCGCCAGCGCGCACATCAGCTCATAACTGACGGTGCCGGCCGCGAACGCCACCTCATCCGCCGGCAAGCCCTCCCCCCACAGTACTGCCGGGGTGCCGACACGCGCGGCGGGTATCCCCGAAAGATCGATCGTCAGCATGTCCATCGACACGCGGCCGAGTGTCCTCGTGCGCACGCCATCCACGAGTACCGGCGTGCCGGTTGGCGCGTGCCGCGGATAACCGTCGGCATAACCGCAGGCAATCGTGCCGACCCGAATTGGCTTGGCGGCCTCATATGTCCCTGAGTAACCAATGCGCTCCCCCGGCTGCACTTCCCGGACCGAAATGATTTCACTTGCGAGTGTCATAGCCGGCAGTAGCCCCAGCGCGGCCGCCGGCGTATCGGCAAACGGCGTGCCGCCGTAGAGCATGATGCCGGGTCGCACCCAGTCGCCGTGCGTGTGCGGATATCGCAGGATCGCCGCCGAATTCGCGACCGAGCGCTCGAGCGTCTGGCCCGCCGCCACCGATTCAAACGTTTCCATCTGCCAGGCGACGCCACGCGCGTCGTCGGCGGTCGCAAAATGCGTCATCAGCGTGAGCTGCTTCACTGCGCGGTGGCGGATGAGGCTATCGCGTGCCACGATGGCTTCGCGCGCTTCTAAGCCGAGCCGGTTCATGCCGGTATTGACCTTCAGCATTACGTCCAGCCGCGCGCCGGCGGGCGCGGCGTCGAGCATGCGCAGCTGCTCCTCGCTGTGCACGACAATGGTCAGGTCGTGCTGCGCCGCGACTGCGAGCTCCGACGTCTCGAATAAGCCTTCGAGCAGGGCGAGGCGCCGCACATAGCCGCTTTCGCGCAGCCGTACGGCAGCCTCGATTTCTAGCAGCGCGAGGCCATCCGCCGACTCGAATGCGCGCGCTGCACGCAGCAGACCGTGGCCGTACGCGTTGGCCTTGATCACCGCGAACACGCGCGAACGCGGCGCAGAGCTGCGCACCACGCCGAGGTTGTGCCGCAGCGCCGCGCTGCTGATCAGGGCCTTGATGGGGCGCATGGTTCTAGGATTGAGGATTGAGGATTGAGAAACTCCAAGCGAAGCAGAACTAAATCCTTAGCCCTCAATCCTCAATCCTCGCTCCTCAATCCTGCTTTTCCGCCATCGCGCGCATTTTGTCGGTCGCGAATTCGACGAACGTCGACAACAGCCGCGAGCGGAATTTCTCGCGCGGGTAGACGAGCGACAGCGTGCGTATGAGTTTGGGCTCGAGCGGCCGCGCGACGAGCGACCCCAGCCTGAGTTCTTTGGCGACCGTCGCGCTCGACATAATTGCTACACCAATGCCGGTTTCGACCACGCCTTTGATCGCCTCGGGACTGCCGAGCTCCATCACGATGTTGAGGTCCTCCGGCGCGATGCCCGCCTCGCGAAAATAATTGTCGGCGAACTGGCGCGTGCCGGAGCCGCTTTCGCGGCTGATATAAGGCTCGCCCGCGATCTGCGCTGCCGTCACGCTAGCCGAGCGTGCGAGCTTGTAGCCGGGCGCGCAAATCAGCACGAGCTCGTCGTCGCAGCACACTTCGGTATGCAGACCCGGCAAATGCGCCGGCGACTCGATGAGCCCGAGATCGAGCGTGTGGTCGGCAACGCGATGCTCGATGGTTTCGGAGTTCGCAACCGTCATGTGCGTCTGCACCTGCGGATGGCGCGCCTTGAATTCGCCGAGCACGCGCGGCAGGATGAATTCCGCGATGGTCATGCTGCAGCCGAGCAGCAGCGGGCCGCTGACCGCGCCGGTGAGCTCGCTCACGCGCTTGTCGAGCTCGGCCGAGAGCCCGAGTATGCGCTCGGCGTAATCGAGCACGAGCTCGCCCGCTGGCGTCAACGCGATCTTGCCGTGGCTGCGCTCGAAGAGGCGCGCGCTGAAATGCTCTTCGAGCTGCTTGACCTGAAACGTTACCGCCGGCTGCGTCATGAAAAGCTGCTCGGCCGCCTTGGTGAAGCTCAATTGCCTGGCGACGGTATGAAAGACCTGCAGTCTGCGATCGGCCATACGCGTACGCGTGAGAGGTGACAGGCGCAAGGCGAGAAGCGGAACGGCACCGTCCTCGTCGATTTTCCCGCCTCTCTCTTCTCTCCTCTCGCTTGTCCGGAACCTGACGGATATTCAACCACAATTATTGACATAAGTCATGGCGCGTAACGGCTCGCAGAGACGCCCGCGCGCTTAAACTATGGTATAAAGTTCGCCTCCTATAAGAGGGCCCGCATCCCCTTCATGCCGTTCGGTTTTTTCATCATCATGGCGGCGCAGTTTTTCTCGTCGCTGGCCGACAACGCTCTGCTCGTGGCCGCGATCGCGACACTTGCATTGCTCGATTCGCCGGCATGGCTGACGCCGATGCTGAAGCTATTCTTCACCGTGTCGTACGTCGTGCTGGCGCCGTTCGTCGGCGCGTTCGCCGACGCGATGCCCAAGGGCCAGGTGATGTTCGTGTCGAACACCGTCAAGGTCGTCGGCTGCTCGATGATGCTGTTCGGCGTGCATCCGCTGATTGCATACGGCGTGGTCGGGCTCGGCGCAGCCGCGTATTCGCCGGCGAAGTACGGCATCCTGACCGAATACCTGCCGCATCCGAAACTCGTTGTCGCCAACGGCTGGATCGAAGGGCTGACGGTGGGCTCGATCATTCTGGGCACGCTGCTGGGCGGCGCGCTGATCAGCGAGAAACTGTCCACGCAGCTGCTGCGCATCGACATTCCCCAGATCGACACCGGGATCGACACCGCGCCGGAAATCGCGATCACCCTGATCATCGCGCTCTACATCATCGCCGCGATATTCAACCTCTACGTGCCGAAAACCGGCGTCGATCACAAACCGGCGCGCAAGAACCCTTTTTACCTGGTCACCGATTTCGCGCACTGCCTGCGCTTGCTGTGGTCCGACAAGCTCGGCCAGATCTCGCTCGCGACGACCACGCTATTCTGGGGCGCCGGCGCGACGCTCCAGTTCATCGTGCTCAAATGGGCCGAAGTGGCCCTCGGTTACACGCTCGCGCAATCGACGATCATGCAGGGCATCACGGCGGTGGGCATCGCGGTCGGCGCCATCGTCGCCGCGAAGATCGTGCCGCTGCACCGCGCAGTCAACGTACTGCCGGTAGGCATCGCGATGGGACTCATCACGATCAGCATGATATTCGTGCGCGACGTCTATATGGCGATGGTGGTAATGACCGTGATCGGCGCGCTCGCCGGATTTTTCGTGGTGCCGATGAACGCGCTCTGCAGCATCGCGGCCACATCCTGATGGGCGCCGGCCATTCGATCGCCGTGCAGAACTTCAACGAAAACCTCTCCATCCTGACGATGCTCGGCGTCTACTCGCTGCTGATCAAGTTCAATTTCTCGATCTACACCGTCATCGTGCTGTTCGGGCTGTTCGTCGCGGTCACGATGACGCTGGTGCGCGAGCGCCACATGCTGAATCTGCGCACCGGGCCGCTGCCGCAGATTCCTTCGGAGATGAAGCACTGAACCTGAGGAGACGCGTGAGGGGATAGGAGACAGGGAGAAGTCGCCTTCTCGCCTATCTTCAGGCAGTCAGTCCCAAAGCCGCCTGATAGGGCTCGTTCGGATAATGGAACGGCACCGGGCCATCCGGCGCGCCATCCAGGAACTGGCGCACGAACGGATCCTGCGAGACTTTCATCTCCGCGGCGGGGCCGTGCGCGGCCACCACCCCGTCCGAGATCAGGTACAGATAATCGATGACGCGCATCGACTCCGCGGAATCGTACGACACCACGATGGACGTCGCGCCGAGCGCGTCGTTCAGCCGGCGGATCAGATTGCCTACCACGCTGCACGAAATCGGATCGAGGCCCGCAAACGGCTCGTCGTACATGATGAGCATCGGGTCGAGCGCGATCGCGCGCGCGAGGCCCACGCGCCGCGACATTCCGCCCGACAGCTCCGCGGGCATCAGGCTCGAAGCGCCGCGCAGGCCGACCGCGGCAAGCTTCAGCAGTACGAGATCGCGAATCATGCATTCGGGCAGATTGGTGTGCTCGCGCATCTGGAACGCGATATTTTCATAGACTGACAAGTCCGTGAAGAGACCGCCGGCCTGGAATTGCATGCCCATCTTGCGGCGCAGCTGGTAGAGCTCTTCGCGCCCAAGCTCGTGCACGACCTGGCCGTCGACCTTCACGTAGCCGCCCGAGGGCACGAGCTGGCCCCCGATCAGCCGCATCAGCGTCGACTTGCCGGATCCGCTCGCGCCCATGATGCCGACGACTTTGCCGCGCGGTATCGTGAGGTTGATGCCTTTGAGCAGCGGACGATCGGCGTAAGCGAAGCGCAGATCCTTGATTTCAACGATGTCGTCGGCTGGCATGGGGCGCAGGGGAACGCAGGGGAAATTGACGCCGGCAAGTTTAGCACGGCGCCCCTCGCCGACGCGGCCGCCGGCCGGGCTAAAGCCTGGGAACGAGCGCGCCGAAGTCGAATTCGCCGGTTTCCTCGAACGGCACGCGCGGTCCGCCCGTGACGCTCAACACGCCGCGTATCCGGTATTTCAGGACAGCCCGATTGCCCTCGATCAGGCGGCCGAATTGCCGGATCAGGAACGACAATGACCCGCCGAGCGTGCTGACGGCCTCGACCGGCATGAACGCGGAACCGTAACGCGGCACCGTGACCGGCTGGTTGCCCACGCCCTTGGCGAACGGCTGGCCATTGATGTCGAGGTCGAACGCAATGCCGTCGACTTTGAATTCGTCGGGATTCGGATTCTGGATGCGCAGCCGCAGATTGAACTGCTGCTCGAAGAGTCCCGCATTGCCCATGCCCAGATCGGCGATCGTAACGGTCGGCGGCTGCATGCCCAGCGGCAGCCCGGCACAACCGCCCAGCAGCGTGGCGGCCGCGATTGCCGTCCCCATCAATCCCGCGAATGCGATGCGCCTGCGAAGAATGTTGCTCATGGTTTTTCCTGATACCCCGGATAGTCACAGGTTAAACGCCGCGCGGCCGTGAATGGAGTACAGCGATTTTGCGCATGCGGATGAATATGGCTTAATACGGCCTTCCCCACTCACCGACTGCGCTTCATGTCCCAGCCCCGCACGTACCGCTATTACGAGTTGGTGATGGCCGCGTTCGTCACGGTGCTCGTGTGCTCGAACCTGATCGGGCCTGCCAAGATCGCGCAAATCGACGCGCCGCTGCTGGGCACGCTGACCTTCGGCGCCGGCGTGCTGTTCTTCCCGATCTCGTACGTGTTCGGCGATATCCTGACCGAAGTCTACGGCTACGCGCGCTCGCGCCGCGTGATCTGGACGGGATTTGCCGCGCTCGCGTTCGCGGCGATCATGGCGTGGGTCATCGTCAAGCTGCCGCCGGCCCCGTTCTGGAACAACCAGGGCGCCTATGAAATCGCCTTCGGCTCGACGTGGCGCATCGCGATCGCGTCGCTGGTCGCATTTGTGTGCGGCGAATTCGTCAATTCCTTCGTGCTCGCCAAAATGAAAATCGCCACCGCCGGCCGCTGGCTGTGGACGCGCACCATCGGGTCCACGATATTCGGCGAAGGCGTCGACTCGCTGCTGTTCTATCCGCTCGCGTTCTACGACAGCGGGATCATCCCGAACGACAAGCTGCCGCTCGTGATGCTGTCGCAGTTCGTCGTCAAGGTCGGCGTCGAAATCGTGTTCACGCCGGTCACCTACAAAATCGTCGGCTGGCTAAAGCGCGCCGAGCACGAAGACTATTACGATCGCAACACGGATTTCAATCCGTTCACGCTGAAGACGTAATTTTCGCGGTTTCGATAAGCTACAATCGCGGCTTACGTGTCTTCCATTACCTCCAGAAACTGGCGCACGCCCGCCGTCATCCTGATCTGCGGCGGCCTGGCGCTCACCATCGCGCTCGGCACGCGCCATTCGTTCGGCTTGTTTCTGCAGCCGATGACGGTCGATCTCGGCTGGGGCCGGCAGACGTTCTCGTTCGCCATTGCGATCCAGAATCTGCTTTACGGCATCGCGACGCCGTTCACCGGCATGATCGCCGACAAGTACGGCGCCGGCCGCGTGATGGCAGCGGGCGCGCTGCTCTATGCAATCGGGCTCGTCATGATGGCGTTTTCGACGAGCGGCATCGAATTCGGCGTGAGCGCAGGCATCGTCGTCGGCATCGCGCTGTCGTGTAGCGGCTTCAGCATCGTCTACGGCGTGATCGGGCGCGCATTCCCAGTCGAGAAACGCAGCGTCGGCGCTGGGGCTCGCCGGTGCCGCCGGCTCGTTCGGGCAGTTCGTGATGCTGCCGTACGGACAGACGCTGATCACGCACATCGGCTGGCACAACGCGATGCTCACGCTCGCGCTGACCATCCTGTTGATCCTCCCGCTCTCGGCAGCGCTCGCGGAAAAACGTACCGCGCCGCCGGCCGGGCAGTTCAAGCAGTCGATCCCCGAAGCGTTGCGCGAAGCGCTCGGCCACGGCGGTTTCTGGCTGCTGTGCATCGCGTACACCGTATGCGGCTTTCAGCTCATGTTCATTTCGATCCACTTCCCGGCGTACATGGTCGACCAGCACATGACGCCGGAGACCGGCATGGTCGCGCTCGCGATGATCGGGCTCTTCAACATTTTCGGCAGCTATTTCTGGGGCTGGCTCGGCGGGCGCTACACCAAGAAATATCTGCTCAGCGCGCTGTACTTCACGCGCGCCGTCGCCATCGCGATCTTCATCTCCGTGCCGCTCACGCCGTGGAGCGTCTACGTGTTCGGCGCGGTAATCGGCTTTCTGTGGCTCGGCACGGTGCCGCTCACGAGCGGGCTCATCGCGCAGGTCTTCGGCGTGCGCTACCTGTCGACGCTGTCAGGAATCGCCTTCCTGTTTCACCAGATCGGCAGCTTTTTCGGCGTCGGCATCGCGGGCTATCTGTTCGACGCGACCGGCTCGTACCGGCTGATGTGGCTGCTGACGATAGGCATGGGCGTGCTGGCCGCGATCCTCAATCTCCCGATCGACGATCGGCAGATCGCGCGCAAGCACGGCGCGGCCGCTACAGCCTGAGCGCGGCGATGCCGCCTACCACGAGCACGGCGCCGGCGATGCGCAGCTTGCCGAAACCTTCGTGCAGGAACACGGCGCCGATCACGGCTGCGAAAATCACCGAAGTCTCTCGCAATGCGGAAACCGCCGCTATCGGCGCGCGCGTCATTGCCCACAGCACTATCCCATAGGCGCACACGGTCAGCACGCCCCCTGCCGTGCATGTCAGCCATCGCTGCTGCAAATGCCGCCATACGCCGCCGCCGTGGCGTGCGAGGGCGATCGGCGAGGATGGGCAGCGGATCGAGCAGAAACAGCCACAGGCAATAGCTCAACGGATGCGCCGAGAGGCGCGTGCCGAAGCCGTCGACCAGCGTATAAGCGCGCCGATGATGACCGCGTTGGCCAGCGCGAACGACGAGCTTTTCAGCAGGTCTTGCCCGCTCCTCGAGCCGAGCCAGAACGGCAACAGAATGCCGGTGCTGATCAGCGCGATACCCGCCCACATCGAGGCCGTCAGGTGATCGTCGAGCAACACGACACCGAACAATGCGACGAGCAGCGGTGCGACGCCGCGCATCAACGGGTAAGCGTGCGACAAGTCGGCGCTGTTATAGGCGCCCACCAGCGCCATGAAATAAAGAAAGTGCAGCAGCAGGGACGCGGCGAGCCACGGCCACGCTTCGGGTTCGGGCAGCGGCAGAAACGGCAGCGCGAGCGCGCACACCATGCCGCCGGCGAGCGCCATCGCCGTGATGTCGAGCAGCTTGTTGGAGCGGACTTGGCGAGCGCGTTCCAGGACGCGTGCATCAACGCCGCCAGCAGCACCAGCAGCGTGACGTCGAGCGGGAGAACCACCTACGCTGCAGCGCCGATAAAGTTCTTGCCGCGCACGCCTTCCAGCGCGTCGCGCACCATGCGTTCGGGCTCGCCGGCAGCCACGCCGTAGCTCTCGAAGCGCGTGCTGACGCCGAGGCCTTCGAGGAAATCGTGCAGCACCCGCTCGGCCTGCGTCAGCGGGCAGTCGAAAATCCGGGCGAGCACCGCATCGCGCGCCGGGCTGCGGCCGACGGCGCGCGCAAGCACCATCGGCAGCGTGAACGAGCACGCGAGGCCGTGAGGCAGGCCGTGCTTCAGCGTCATTTCGTACGATATCGAATGCGCGAGCGCGGTCTTCGTATTGGAAAATGCGAGGCCCGCGGTGAGCGCCGCCCACGCAACCCGGGTGCGCAACTCGAGATCGCCGGGGCGCGCCATCAATGGCGGCAGCTTGGCGAGTATCTCGCGCGCCGCAGCGACGGCGAGCACGTCGGACACCGGATTCGCATTCACGTTCCAGATTGCCTCGAGGCTGTGCGACAACGCATCGAGGGCGCTGTGCAGCGTGACGGTCGGCGGCAGCGAGAGCGTGAGCTCGGGATCGACGATCGCCGCTTCGGCCCACGTTTCCTTCAGCATCAGCGAATATTTTTTCTGCCGCCCGGGTGCCGCGTCCCAGATCGTCGCGTACGGCGTCACTTCGCTACCGGTGCCCGCGGTGGTCGGGATTGCGATCAAGCGCTTGACGCGCGCCGGCGTGAACGCCGTACCTTTCGCGAGCAACGCGACAAGGTCGTCGAGCTTGCCGCTGGCCGTGCCTATCATCAGCGCCTTGGCGGTATCGAGCGTACTGCCGCCGCCGATGCCGATTACGACGTCGCAATCGGAATAGTCGCGCCAGAAGCGTTCGTACATCGTAGTGAGGTTGGAGACATCCGGATTGGGCTGGGTATCGCTGATCACGCCGATCAGCGATGCGCCGAGCAGGTCCTGCACGCGCTTGGTGAGACCGAAGCCGGCCGCTTCGGGAAATGTAACCAGCACCGCCTTGCGCGCGCCGAGCACGCGCGGCAACTGGTCGAGCACGCCGGCGCCGAAATGAACCTCGACCGGATTATGGTATCGCCACATCAGGACAACTCCTTACACATAGACATAGTCACGCCGCGCAGCGCACGGCAATTTCCAGAAAGTGCGCGAGATCGGGCGTTTTCCTGCCCGCCACTTTCGCCAGGTCGTCCCAGCGGCGCAGTGTCACCGCGTCCTGCGCATACGGCTGGGCAATAAATTCCGCCGCGTCTGCAGCGCTGTACGTGCCGCCCTGCAATTCGAGGCTGCGCTTCGAATCTTCCGACAGGCTCGCCCAGTAGCCGGCGTCCGTGGCGCAAAGATAGCGCTTGGCGTCGACGTGCAGCCGGATCGGCGTAAGGACCGCCGGGCCGAACAGGCGCTTCAACGCACTCACGCCATGGAACTGGTGCCTGTCGTCGACGCCGCGCAGGGTCGGCGTTTCGCCCTGATCGTTCGCCATATGGCCGACGTCGTGCAAGAGACATGCTGTTATCAGTTCATCGCTCGCGCCGGCCACCTCGGCGAACTGCGCGCTTTGCAATGCGTGCTCGAGCTGGGTTACCGGTTCGCCGCTGTACCTGGCAGCCGCCCCTGGCCTCGAACAGCGCCTTGATTTCGTCGAATGTCATTTCAGTTCGGGACTCGCTTTGGGAACGGCGGCGCCGTGCCGCGTCTCGCGCAGCCGCGATGGCGCCAGCGCGCCCGCCGATTCGAGTATCGGATAGGCGATCGAGCAGATGTGCGAATTGATGCGCTTCAGATCGCGGATGATGTCGAGATGCAGCGCGCTCGTCTCGATGCTCGAGAGTTTCTGCTCCACCAAACGCTGCAGGTGGCTGTCGGCATAAGCGCGCTCCAGATTGCGGAACGCCTCTTTCTCGGCGAGCAGCCGTTGCGCGCTCCGCAGGTCCGAATTGATAAAGACGTTGAGCCCGAGCTGCAGGTTGGCGAGCACGCGCGCGTGCAGTTCGCAGATTTCCTGCATGCCGGCCGCGGAAAACTCCTGGTGCTTGCGGATCTTTTTCTCGGCGATTTCCACCAGGTTCTTGTCGATGATGTCGCCGACGTGCTCCAGATTGATCGTAAATGAAATGATGTCCGCCCAACGCCGGGAATCTTTCTCCTCGAGCGCATCGCGGCTCATTTGTGTGAGGTAAAGCTTGATCGCGGTGTACAGATCGTCGACGTCGTCATCCATCCGGTGAAGTTCGCCGGCGAGCTTCAGATCGTTGGTGCGCAAAACGGTCAGCGTGCTGCGCAGCATTCGCTCGATCATGTCGCCCAGGCGCAGCGCTTCGCGCGCCGCGCATGAAATGGCGAGCGCTGGCGTCTCGAGCGCCACCGGATCGAGGTAACGCGGCTTGGCCGGGCTGTCGTACTCGGGCGCCGATGGCAACATGCTTTCCGCGAGACGCGCAAACTGGTCGGTGAACCCGATGAACGTCAACGCGATCGCCACGTTGAACGCGAGATGAAAATTGACGACCTGGCGCTGCGCATCGGGATCGAACGCTGCGAGCCAGCCGCCGATAAGATGCAAAAACGGCAGCACCAGCACGCAGCCGGTCAGCTTGAAAAAGAAATTGCCGACCGCGACGCGGCGCGCCTCCGGTGTCGAGTTCATGGTCACGAGGATGGCAAGCAGGCCGCTGCCGAGATTGGCGCCGAGCACCAACCCGAGCGCAACTTCCGCGGATATCATCGCCGCGGACGTCAGGGTAGCGATCAGGAGCACGACCGCCAGACTCGAGTAGCACAGCAGGGTCAGCCCCGCTGCAATCAACACGTCGAGCAGGACATCGCCGGTGAGCGACGCGAACAGCACCTTCACGCTCGCGGTCTCCGTCAACGGCTTGGTAGCCAGCACGATCAACTGCAAGGCCAGCAGAATGAGCCCGAACCCGAGCAGAATCCGGCCGACGCGGCCCGCCGCAGTGTTCTCGCGCGACAGGTAGACCACGACGCCGGTAAAAATAAGCAGCGGCCACAGCCACGACAGATTTATCGACAGCAGTTGCACGACAAGGCTGGTGCCGACGTCGGCACCCAGCATGATGGCGAGTGCCGGAGCGGTCGCGATCAGGCCCTGGCCAACGAAGGAGGTCGTGATCAGCGTCGTCGCCGTGCTGCTCTGCAAAAGCCCCGTCACGCCGATGCCGGCGAGCAGCGCGTGAAAGCGGTTGCTGATGCTGGCGCTGAGCACCCGGCGCAGTTCCCCACCCCAGGTGCGCATGATGCCGGTGCGCACGAGGTGGGTGCCCCAAACCAGCAGGGCGACGCCGGCCAGCAGATTAAGCAGTGCCTGCAACTATCTGTCCTCCAGTTCCCGCCGGCAAACCATCAGACCCAGGGCAACGAGTAAGTCTTGACGTTGGTGAAGCTCTTGATCGCCTCCTGCACGCCTTCCTTGTAACCGAGGCCCGAATCCTTGATGCCGCCGAACGGCGTCAGCTCCAGCCGGTAGCCCGGCACTTCACGCACATTGACCGAGCCGACGTTGAGCTCCGAGACGAAACGCGCGATGTAGTCGAGCCGGTTCGTGCACACGGCGGACGACAGGCCATAGGCGGTGGAATTGGAGACGCGAATGGCCTCGTCGATATTCTTGAAGCGAATCACCGGCGACACCGGGCCGAAGGTCTCCTGCTTCACGAGCGTCATTTCGGAGCGCACCTGGTCGACCACCGTCGGTGAATACAGCGCGCCGCGACGCTGGTTGCCCACCAGCACCTTCGCGCCCTGGCTGACGGCTTCGTTGACGCGCGCCTCGAACAGCTTCGCCGCCTCTTCGTCGATCACCGTGCCCATCTCGACCTTGCCGTCCATCGGATCGCCGTAGCTCCACGCCTGCGTCTTGGCGACCAGCAGGTCCACGAACTTCGCCGCGATGGACTCCTGCACCAGGATGCGCTTCACCGCGGTGCAGCGCTGGCCGGAATTCTTGTACGAACCGCCCGCGGCGAGCGTCGCCGCCTCTTCGAGGTCGGCATCTTCCATCACGATAATCGGATCGTTGCCGCCCAGCTCCAGCACCATGCGGCGGTAACCGGCCCTGGCGGCGATGTACTTCCCGATCGCGACACCGCCCGTAAACGTAACCAGATCCACGTGCTCGTTGGTGATCAGCTCATCGGCGATCTCTTTGGGGTCGCCGGTCACCACCTGCAGCATCTCCGGCGGCAGGCCGGCTTCGTACAGCGCGTCGGCGAAGTACAGCGCCGACAGCGGCACCTTCTCCGAAGGCTTCAGCACCATGCGGTTGTTCGTCGCGATCGACGGCACCACCTTGTGCGCCACCTGGTTCATCGGATGATTGAAAGGCGTGATGGCGGAGATCGCGCCCAGCAAGGGGTCGCGCTGCGTGTAGACGCGGCGCTGCTTGCCGTGCGGCGTCAGGTCGCAGGAGTAAATCTGGCCGTCATCCTTCAACGTCTCGGTCGCGCCGTAGAGCAGCACGTCGGCCACGCGGCCGGCTTCGTACAGCGCATCCTTCTGGCACAGCCCCGACTCGGCGCTGATGAGGTCGGCAACCTGCTGCTTGCGCGCGTCGAGCAACGCGGCGGCCTTGCGCATGATGTTGGCGCGCTCGTAGCGCGTGAGCTTCGCCTTGTAGCCATTGGCGATCGCGAACGCGCGCTTGATATCGTCGATCGTCGCTTTCGGCACGGTCGCGATGACCTGTTCCGTATAGGGATTGAAGACTTCGATCACGCGGTCGCGCAGGACTTTTTCGCCGCCGATGCGCATGCCCTCGTGTTTGACGTCGGCTGCGGGTTTGCGTTGAGTTGCAGTAGCCATGGTTTGCTCCTTACTGAAGGTGATTGAGCGCGATATCGAAAACATCGAAATTGCGCAGCCGGCGCGAGCGATCGATGCCGTTCGCGCGGCGGTTGAACAACAGGGGCACGGTCTGCTCGGAGATTCCGCCGTGCGAGCGCAGCGGCACGTTGAGTCCCGACAAATCATGGCGCTCGCGGCTGGTGCCGAGCACGGTCAGGCGTTCCGATACGATAATGATGTCGCCCATGCGATCCTCGGGCAATTCGAAACGGCGGCAACCGCTCGCGCGGTCGTAAACGACTTCGATGCCGGGCAATGCCGCGATGCGCGCGACTATCTCGCCGATCTTGGCGCCCGCCGGCAGGTACGCGGTCGCGAACGAACCGAGCGCTCCGTGATGCACGACATACGGATCGGTGATCGGCAGAATCACGCGCGCCACATCCTTGCCCAGCCACTGGTCCAGCGTGTCCTGGAGGTAGATGACGTTGGGGTCGCCCTTGGCGTCCGTCTTGGCGTTCATGCCGTGATCGGCGGTGAGCGCCACGGTCGCGCCGAGCTGGTCGAGCTTTTTCAGGTAGCCGTCCATCATTTTGTAGAACTCATTGGCGCCGGGCGTCCCGGGTGCGTCCTTGTGCTGCACGTAATCGGTGGTCGACAGGTAGATGAGGTCAGGCTTGCGGGTCTCCAGCAGCTTGACGCCGGCGGCAAACACGAACTCCGACAGATGCGCGCTGTAGACCGACGGCAGCGGCAGGCCGACGAAACCCAGTGCGTCGTCGATGCCGTTATTCGCTTTGCTGGTGTCGTTGGCCTTTTCCGCCGAAAAACAAATGCCGTCCTTCACCTGGTGGCCGAGCAGCGTCCTCAACTTGTCCTTGGCCGTGACGACCGCGACCTTGGCGCCCGCCTGCGAGAATTTTGCGATGATGGTGCCCGCGCGCAGATATTGCGGGTCGTTCATCATCACTTCCTTGTCGGCGTCGCGATCGTAGAAGTAATTGCCGCAGATCCCGTGCACCGCCGGCGGCGTGCCGGTGACGATCGACAGGTTGTTCGGATTGGTGAAGCTCGGCACCACCGCGTCGCCGAGCAGCGAAGTGCCTTTCTCGCAGAGTTCGCGCAGATAAGGCGCGACCCCTGCCTGCATCGCCTGCGTGATGTAGTCCGGCTCGCAGCCGTCGACGCACACCACGACCAGCGGCCGGTCCATCCAGCGGTAAGTTCGCCCGTTGACGTTGATCGGCGCGTTTTTCATTTCAGCCATATCGTTTCCTGATCAGAATTCAAATCGTTAAAAAAATCCGTGCGCTGCGCCTAGGCAATCGCTTTGGCGACGCGCGTGCGCAGCCATGCCGAAACCAATTCCGAAATAATCACCACCAGTATGATCGACAGCAGAATCGCCGCCACGTCCCGCGACGCCACGCGCTGCACGCTTTCGCGCAAAAACCAGCCCATGCCGCCGGCCCCGAAAAAGCCGACCACCGTCGCGGCGCGAAACAGCACGTCCCACGTGTAAATCGAAATCCCGGTCCACGCCACGCGCACCTGCGGCAGCACCGCGTAGACGAACACCTGCGTGTTATTGGCGCCGGTCGCGCGTATCGCCTCCACCTGTCCGGGCTCGATGGCCTCGACCGCCTCGGAAAAAAGCTTGCCCGCGAAACCGATGCAGTAGAGCGTGAGAGCAATCGCGCCCGGCAGCATGCCGAAGCCGAGTATGGCAACCAGCAGGATGGTCCAGATCATTTCATGCACCGAGCGCGCGCCCATGATGATGAGCCGCGCTAACGGATACGCGAAACGCCGGCTCGGTGTCATGTTGAACGACGCGAACCACGCGAGCGGCACGGCAATCGCCAGCCCTACCACGGTCGCGAGATAGGACATCTGCAGCGTTTCGACCACCGAACGCAGATAGTCCGGTTGCAGGACGTGGCCGACATTCGGCGGGTAATAGCGCGTCGACAGCGTTTCCCACACCCGGCCGAGCAAACCGGGCAACCGGTCCACTTCGATTTTCAGATAGTCGAGCGCGTAGGCTATGAATGCGAGGGTGGCCAGCACCGCGCCGTACTTATACAGGCTCTGCGGATAGCGAAAACGGCTCCATGTCAGCGGCACGGCGGAGCGCGGCGCGGGCCCGGCAGCCCCCGGCATCGCTGCGTAACTAGATAACGGCTCGGCGGGCATAGTACGAGAAGATTTCAGCGAGAATGATAAGCGCCAGCACGACCAGCACGACAGTGGCGATGCCGCCGTAATTGGACATCGCCATCTGGCGGAAAAGCGCGAGCCCCAGTCCGCCGGCGCCGACCAGTCCCATGATGGTCGAGCGGCGGATATTGATGTCCCACTCGAATATCATGTTGCCGATAAACACCGGTGTGATCTGCGGCAGTATGCCGAACAGCAGGATCTGGAACTTGGTGCCGCCGACCGCACGCATCGCCTCGATCGGCTTGGGATCCACGTCCTCGATCGCTTCGGCAATGGTCTTGGAAATGAAGCCGACCGAGCGCACAGCCATGGCGAGCACGCCGGCAAGCGCGCCCAGGCCCACCGCGGACACGAAAATGAGCGCCCAGACGATTTCGTGCACCGAGCGCGACAGCGTCATCAGCGTGCGGCCTATGCCGTACGAAAACGAGCCCAGCGGCGTGATGTTGGAAGCGCCGAGCCACGCCACCGGTATCGCCAGTACGAGGCCGGCCAGCGTCGCGAGCGTCGCCATCAGTACCGTTTCTATCGTCGGCTCGACAAGAGCCGGCAGGATGCTGAAGTCGAGATCGATGAAGCCGCGCAGGGTCTGCAGCAGCGTGCCGGTGAAAATGCGGCTCCAGTCGGTATCCGCGATGACGATTGCCTCTATGCTCCAGGCCACGGCCACGGCCACCGCAAAATACGCGGTGTAGCGCGTGGCGCGCGTGCGCCGCCGCCAGACGGCGACCTGCGCGACGCGCGCATCCATGGCTATTACACTCACAGCACTTCCATCGAGTAGATATCCTGCAGCGCGGCCTTGTCGAGTTCGCGCGGGCTGCCCTCGAATTTCTTCATGCCGTCCTGCAGGCCGATCACGCGCGTGCAAAATTCGCACGCCAGCTCGACGTCGTGAATGTTGCACAGGATCGGAATGCCGAACTCGAGGCCGATTTCCTTGATGAGCCCCATCACCTCGCGCGAAATCTTGGGGTCGAGGCTCGAGGTCGGTTCGTCGACCAGCAGCAGCTTCGGATTCTGGATCAGCGCGCGCGCGATGCCCACGCGCTGGCGCTGCCCGCCCGACAGCCGATCGGCGCGCTTATCGATGTGCTCGGAGAGACCCACGCGGTCGAGCAGCATCAGCGCGTGCTTGATGTCGTCCTTGGTGTACATGCGAAACAAGCTGCGCACGGTCCCCGTGTAGCCGAGCCTGCCGGTCAGCACGTTGTCGATCACCGACAGGCGCTCGATCAGGTTGAACTCCTGGAAAATCATGCCGATATTGCGCCGCACGCCGCGCAGTTCGCTTTGACTGACTTGCAGGATGTCCCGGCCGTTGATGATGACCGCGCCGGACGTCGGTTCGACCAGCCGGTTCACGCAGCGGATCAGCGTCGATTTGCCGGCGCCGCTGGGGCCGATGATCGCGAAAAAATCATCGGCCGCCACGCTGAAGCTGATGCCTTTCAGTATCTCGCGGCCGGCATAACCGGCGTGAAGGTCTTTAACTTCCAGCGCCGTTCCCGCACGCGGCACTGCCGATTGGCCATCCGCCTGGCTGTGCCTGACTTGCGCGAACCCGGTCTGAATGGCCGATTCGGGTTTCATTTACCGCCGCCCGCTTCGCGTATCACGTCGTAGTCGGAATCCTTCATCATCACGAATTTTTCCGAATCCACGTTGGCGAGATATTTCTGCCCGTCGGGGTTCTTGTCGAGATCGAGAAAGGTCTGCGCGATCTTTTGCTTAAGATCGGGACACAGCGTGGAGCGATAAACGAACGGGTCCTGCGGAATCAGCGGTGACGTCCACAGGATATTAAAGTCTTCGAGCTTGGCCTTGCCCGATGTGATGGTGTTCATGAAGCGGTGCGTCGCCACAAAAGCGGAATCAGCCTTGCCGCTCGCGACGGCCAGCGTCGAAAGATCGTGCCCGCCCGAAAACGCCACGCGTCCGAAGTATTGCTTGAGCGGCATTTTGACGACCTTTGAAAACACCGATTCCGGAATCAGCGCGCCCGACGTGCTTGCCGGATCGACCAGCAGCATCACCGAGCCCTTGACTGAATCTATGCTCGTGAACTTGGAGCCCTTGTGGGTAATCAGGATGGACTTGAAGCCCGGCCCGGCCTCCTGGATGCCGTCCTTCTTTTTGTAATAGGTCGCGAACACGTCGATTTGCGCGCCCTTGGTCTTGGCAATCAGGTACGACTCGGGTCCCAGCACGGCGACGTCCACCCACTTGCCGAGCAGCGCTTCGACCACCGACGAGTAAGACGTCGGCATGTAAAACTCGATTTTCTTGCCGGTATTCTTGGAAATCTGGTCGAGCACCGGTTTATACAGTGTGAGCTCGCGGATCGATTCCTGCGTCGGGATAATCGAGAATCGCAACACATTGGGATTTTCGCAGGCCTGCGCGTACGCTCCCGCGGATATTCCGACGGTCAGCGCACCCAGCAGCGCCGCACCAAACCAACCACTGACACGCATGCATTTCGCGAGCAACGTAAACATAAATCCTCCTTTGGTTAAACGGATCTAAAACCCGCCAACGTACTACCGTCGTATTGCACTTTGACGACACTCCCGCCTGAGCGGGGCATCGTTCTTATTTGCTTTTGCCCGCCCGCGCCTTCGCCAATGGCACGACGTCGCTGCCGGCGGACGCGTACGTCGAATGCATGCGTTCGCGGCTGGCCATTACGTGATCGAAGAGCAGCCGCCCCGCAGTGTCAGGCTCGCGCGCAGCGATTGCATCGACGATCCTGCGGTGCTCGCGCGTCGACGTCGGCAGACGGTCGCGCTGCGCCAGCGTGTGGCGGCGGAACAGATTCAGCTCATTGACCAGGCGCCGGTAGGTATGCAGCATTTTCTTGTTGCCCGCATACTCGACCAGCGCGTCGTGAAAAGCCAGGTTGAGCGGATGATAGGCATCCAGATCGTCGCGCGCAGCCGCCTTGGCCATGCGCTCGATCAGCGCGCGCAGCTCCTTCAATTGCTCGGCGGTGATGCTGGCGGCGAGCTTGCGGCCGGCCATCTGGTCGAAAGTCGCACGCAACTCGTAAATTTCGTCGGCCTCGTCAAGCGACAACTGGCGCACGAACACGCCGCGGTTTTTCTCGACTCTCACGAGACCGGTTTGCTCCAGCCCGCGCAGCGCTTCGCGCACCGGCCCGCGCGAGACCCCCAACCGCATCGCAATCGAGTTTTCCGAAAGTTTGGCGCCGGCGCCGAGCTCACCACCGACGATCATGCGTTCGATCTCGTTCTGCACCAGCATCGTCAGCGACTGGTTTTGCAGGATTTCAAGCGGGCTCGCCGTCGGCTTGCGCAGATTCAGGGTGGTCATGGCTTGACATCTTAACGTCGCCTTTGTAGATTGTCTACAATCTGGGATGTAGACCGACACAAGATCGTCATCGTCCCGGCCTTATTCTTGGGATTACCGCGCCGCAGGCTTTACCGCATAATGGTTCTGCACCACCACTTCAGGGAGCTCCACATGCATAAAATTTATAAAGTCATCGTTGCCGCGCTTGGCGCGCTGGTCCTGGCCGCTGCCGGCGGCGCCGCCTTCGCCCAGAAAACCCAGCTGCTCGTCTACACCGCGCTCGAAACCGACCAGCTGAAAGCCTATGCCGACAGCTTCAACAAGAGCGAGCCGAACATCGAACTGAAATGGGTGCGCGATTCCACCGGCGTCATCACCGCGAAAGTGCTCGCGGAAAAAGCCAACCCGCAGGCCGACGTCATCATGGGCGTCGCCGCGACCAGCATGATGGTGTTCGACCAGCAAGGGTTGCTGCTGCCCTACAAGCCCAAAGGCTTTGAAAAACTCACGCGCAAGTACAGCGATCCGAAACCGGTGCCCGCGTGGGTCGGGATGGACGCGTGGGGCGCGACCGTCTGCTTCAACGTGGTCGAAGCCGCCAAGCGTGGGATTCCGCGGCCGGAAAGCTGGAAGGACCTGACCAAAGCGGTTTACAAAGGCCAGATTACGATGCCCGCGCCGCCGTCGTCGGGCACCGGCTTTCTCGACGCGACCGCGTGGCTCCAGCTATGGGGCGAGAAGGAAGGCTGGAAGTACATGGATGCGCTGCACGAGAACATCGCGCAGTACACTCATTCCGGCTCCAAGCCCTGCCGCCAGTCCGGCGCCGGCGAATTCGTGGTGGGCATTTCGTTCGAATACCGCGCGCAGCAGGTCAAAAAATCCGGCGCGCCGGTGATGCTGGTGTTCCCGAGCGAAGGGCTCGGCTGGGACATCGAGGCCACCGGCATCGTCAAGACCACCAAGAAGCTCGAAGCGGCGAAAAAACTGCTCGACTGGATCGCGAGCAAAGAAGCGAACGAGCTCTACGCAGGCTGGTGGCAGGTCGTCGCGATGCCGGGCATCGCCAAGCCGCAGCCGAATATTCCGGACAATTACGAGCAGCTGATGGTCAAGAACGATTTCGCGTGGGCGGCCAAGAACCGCGACAAGATCCTGACCGAATGGCAGAAGCGCTACGCGGCCAAGGTCGAGAAGTAGGCTGATCGCGCAAGCAATCACTGGCGTCGCGGAACGAGCGTTCCCCGGCGCCAGTTTTTTTGAGTAATCCCGCTTCCATGACCGACAACAGCACCGCCGCCCTGCGCATCGAACGCGTCGTCAAGAAATTTGGCGATTTCACCGCGCTGAACGACGTAAGTCTCGCCATCGAGAAGGGCGAGCTCGTGTGCTTTCTCGGTCCCTCGGGCTGCGGCAAGACCACGCTGCTGCGCATCATCGCCGGGCTCGAAGTGCAGACCAGCGGCACCATCCTGCAAAACGACCGCGACATCTCGCGGCTGCCGCCCATGATGCGCGACTACGGCATCGTCTTCCAGTCTTACGCGCTGTTTCCGAACCTGACGATCTACGACAACGTCGCGTACGGGCTGGTGAACCGGCGGCTGCCGAAGGCGCAGGTGCGCGCGCGCGTCGCCGAATTGCTGACGTTAATCGGGCTCGCCGACAGCGGCGGGAAATATCCAGGACAGTTGTCGGGCGGCCAGCAGCAGCGTATCGCGCTCGCGCGCGCGCTCGCGACGTCGCCGGGGCTGCTGCTGCTCGACGAGCCTTTGTCCGCGCTCGACGCGCAGGTGCGCGTGCGCTTGCGTGGCGAAATCCGCCTGCTGCAGCAGCGCCTCGGGGTGACCACCATTCTGGTCACCCACGACCAGGAGGAAGCGCTGTCGATCGCCGACCGCGTGGTGGTCATGAACCAGGGACTGATCGAGCAGGTCGGCACGCCGCGCGAAATCTATAGCGAGCCGGCGTCCGCGTTCGTCGCCGATTTCGTCGGCAAGACCAACATGCTCGCCGCGGTAGTGCGCGACGACTCGGCGCTCGATATCGGCGGCATGCGGCTGCATACGAACGGCACGCCGGTGAATTTCCGCAGCGGCGCCCCGGTGACCGTCTTTTTGCGTCCTGAGGACGTGGTCGTGAGCGGCGCCGAGAATCCTGCGCCGGACTCGTTCGCGGGCCGCATCGAAAACATCGAGTTTCTCGGTGCGCTGTGCCGGCTAGGCATCCGCGTCGACGGCATCGCCACGCAACTCGTAATCGCCGACTTTTCGCCGCGCGACATGGAAACGTTCCGCATCGAGCGCGGCCGGCCGGTGCGGGTGACCCTGCCCGCCTCGAGCATCCGGATATTTCCGCGAAATGCCTGACCGTCATGCCGGTGCGTCCTAAATAAATGAGCGCGGTGCTTTCCCCCGTCGCGGCGCCGCGCGCCGTCACGCAGCGCGTGCACTGGACCGAGCGCATCGGGCATCTGTTGCTGCTGGCAATGGGCGCGGTGCTCGGCATCGCGCTGTTCGCGCCGATCTTCATGATCATGGCAAAAAGTGTCGAGGATACCGACGGCAATTTCGTGGGCCTCGCGCATTTCGCCGCCTACTTCGAGACGCCCGCGCTCGCGCAGTCGATCTGGAACAGCGTGTGGGTATCCGGGCTCGTCATGCTGATCACGGTGCCTGCCGCTTTTACGTTCGCCTATGCGCTCACGCGCAGCTGCATGCGGTTCAAGACGCTGCTGCGCAACATCGCGCTGATTCCGCTGCTCGCGCCTTCGCTGCTGTCGGCCATCTCGTTCATCTACTGGTTCGGCAATCAGGGCGCCTTCAAGTCATGGATGGGCGAAACGCAGATTTACGGCGCGCGCGGCATCGTGCTGTCTTTGGTCTACGCGACTTTTCCGCACGCGCTGATGATCCTGATCACCGCACTGTCGCTGACCGACGCGCGGCTGTACGAAGCGGCCGATTCGATGGGCACGCGCACGCTGCGCAAATTCTTCACGATCACGCTGCCGGCGGCGAAATACGGCCTCATCAGCGCGGCGATGGTGGTGTTCACTTACGCGATCTCCGATTTCGGCGTGCCGAAAGTGATCGGCGGCAGCTTCAACGTGATGGCCACCGATATCTTCAAGCTCGTCATCGGCCAGCAGGATTTCGCCAAGGGCGCGGTGGTCGGCATCATGCTGCTAGTGCCCGTGTTCATTACCTATATCGTCGACCTGCTCGTGCAGCGCCGGCAGATGGCGCAGCTGACTTCCCGCTCGGTGCCCTACTCGCCCAAGCGCGCGCGCGGCTTCGACGCGGCGATGGCCGCGTTCTGCTGGCTCATCGCGGCGCTGATGCTCGCGGTGCTCGGCATGGCAGTGTGGGCGTCGTTCGTCAAGCTGTGGCCATACGATCTCTCTTTGAGCCTCAATCACTACCGCATGGGGCTGGTCGAGGCCGGCATCCTCGACGCCTACGTCAACAGCATCAAGATGGCGCTGTGGTGCGCGACCGGCGGCACTGTGTTCGTTTTCGTGTGCGCGTACCTGCTCGAAAAAACGCGCGGCATGGATTGGGTGCGACCGGTGTTGCGCATGTTCGCCGTGCTGCCGATGGGCGTGCCCGGGCTTGTGCTGGGCCTGGGCTTCATCTTCTTTTTCAACCACCCCGCGAATCCGCTCAACGGGATTTATCATACGATGGCGATCCTCGTGATTTCGACCGTCGTGCACTATTACTCGTCCAGCCATCTGACCGCGCTCACCGCGCTAAAGCAAATCGACAACGAGTTCGAAGCCGTGTCCGCATCGCTGAAAGTGCCGTTCTTCAAGACGTTCTTCGTGGTGACCGTGCCGGTTTGCCTGCCCGCGATCCTGGAGATCAGCCGCTATTTCTTCGTCAACGCGATGACGACGATTTCCGCGGTCGTCTTTCTTTATTCGCCCGACACGATGCTTGCGGCGATCGCGATTCTCAACCTCGACGAAGCCGGCGAAATCGGGCCGGCGACGGCGATGGCGACGCTGATCGTGCTCACGTCGTCCGCCGCGTGCTTCCTGTACTATTTGCTGAACCGTTTTCTCGAAGTCAAAACCCAGGCCTGGCGCAAGCCGGCCACCCAGGCGTAAGGAACCGTCATGAAGGCCAAAGACCCGATACTGCTCACCCCCGGACCACTGACCACGACGCTGCAGACCAAGCAGGCGCAGCTGCGCGACTACGGCTCGCGCGATATTGCGTTCATCGAAATGACCGCCGGCCTGGTGACGCAGCTAAACGACATCGTGCACGGCGGCGACGACCACGCGTGCGTGCTGATGCAGGGCAGCGGCACGTTTTCAGTCGAGGCGGCGCTCGGCACGCTGGTGCCGAAAAGCGGCCATATCCTCGTCTGCATCAACGGCGAGTACGGCAAGCGCATCGCCAGGATCTGCGAAATCATCCAGCGCCGGCACAAAATACTGTCAGAGTGCCGAGGACGAGCCGACCACCGCCAAGATGGTCGACGAAGCGCTCGCCGCCGACCCTTCGCTCACGCACGTGTCGATCGTGCATTGCGAAACCAGCACGGGGATATTGAATCCGCTGGAAGAGATCGCCGCGGTCGTCGCCAGACACCAGCGCGGGCTCTTCATCGACGCGATGAGCTCGTTCGGCGCGCTCGACATCGATGCGCGCAAGCTGCGTTTCGACGGCGTGGTCGCCGCCTCGGGCAAGTGCCTGGAGAGCGTGCCCGGCATGGGTTTCGCGATCCTGCGCAAAGCCGCACTCGAGCAATGTAAAGGCAATTGCCATTCGCTTTCGCTCGATCTGTACGATCAATGGCAGGCCTATCAGCGGACGAAGCAATGGCGCTTTACCCCGCCCACTACGGTCGTGGCGGCGCTCGCCGAAGCGCTGAAGCAGTTCCAGGCGCAGGGCGGCGTGGCGGGACGCGGCGCGCGCTATCGCCAGAACTGCGCAACGCTGATCGAGGGCCTGGAGAAACTTGGCTTCGTGTCGTTTTTGCCGCGCGCGATCCAGGCGCCCATCATCACGACGTGGCACGCGCCGGCCGATCCCCGCTATGATTTCAACGCGTTCTACGACAAGGTGCGCAGCCGCGGCTTTACGCTGTACCCGGGCAAGCTCACGCAAGTCGAGACTTTCCGCGTCGGCTGCATCGGCGCAATCGGCGAGGCCGAGATGAAGCAGGCCGTCGCCGCCATCGCCGCCATTGTCAGGGAAATGGGCATCACGCAATTGAAGCCCGCCGCGAAAACGCGCGCCGTCGCCTGAGCTAGCGATATGACCGCACGCATGCGACCGCAAACCAACGCGATTGCCGCCGCCGAGTATCTCGCGCCGAACGTGCCGCGCGAGCTGCCTTGGCATTCAGTACCGCTCGTGCGCGCAACCGCCCAATCGCTCAAAGGCTACGGCAGGCTCGTCGACGACCGGCGCGATTATCCGATCGAAATCGTGACTTGGCCGGTCGCCGGCTGGCGGCAATGCGATCCCGGCACCGGCAACGAAGGCGGGACGACGCACGGGCAGTTCGATTTCTGGTGGGAAGGTGACGTGCTCTACGGCAAGAACCAGGCTGTGGGCTCGCATTACCTGCTCGGCTGGTCGCAGAATCCGGGCGCCGCGAATCCGTCTGGAGCGACGCAACACTCGCGCGTACTGCTGTGGCACGCGAATTACCATCCCGACGGCGGCCAGCTGTTTTTCCCGTTGAACGGCGAAGCGTTCGTCTGCCCGCTTGCGCTGCCCGGGCGACGACGTGAAGCCCGCCGACTTCGTCGCGTTTTACGTCGACGGCGGCCAGGGCCTCTACATTCATCCGAACGTATGGCACGAAGCGATTTTTCCGCTCGCCGCGCGCGCAAGCTTCTACGACGAGCAGGGCAAGGTGCACGCGCGCGTGAGCTGCAATATCGCAGCCGAGTTCGGCGTATTCTTGGCGGTGCCGCTCGCTGCTCCCGCGTAGTTCGCGCAGCGCAGCGGCATGCCCTGGTCCGCAACGTCGTTAATGGAGTCCGCATGGCCCAACCTGACTGGATAGACGTCGGCGCCGCCGACGAGCTCGCGAAGCGCGAGCTGCAGCCCATAGTCGCGCGGCGCGCGCGCATCGCGCTGTCGTTTCGCGGCGGAGAATTCAGCGCGATCTCCGGCGTCTGCAACCACGTCGGCGGGCCGCTCGGCGACGGCACGCTCGACGGCGATTACGTTACGTGCCCGTGGCATTTCTGGAAGTTCCATCACCGCACGGGCCTGGGCGAGCCCGGATTCGAAGAGGACGCGGTGCCCGCCTTTGCGGTCAAGGTCGAGAATGGCCGCGTGCTCGTCGACGTCGCGTCGGCAACCCCGCGCACGCGCAAGCCGCACCCGCCGCATCCGCTCGCGCGCGACGTGAAGCGCGCGCCGGGGCCGATCCGCGTCGTCGGCATCTCGACCACCGTGATGCATCCCGACCATCCGCGCTACAGCACCTCCGACGCATTGCTCGAGACCGCCATCGCTCACGCGAAAACGCGCGGCTGCGAGGCCGATATCATTTACCTGCGCAAGCTGAACTTCCGCCACTGCGAAGGCTATTACTCGAAAAGCGCGCGGGCCTGCACCTGGCCGTGCTCGATCACCCAGATGGACCCGGCCGACGAGCTCGACCGTGTCTACGAAGCTTTCGTGCACTGGGCCGACGTGATCCTCGTCACCACGCCGATCCGCTGGGGCGCCGCGAGCAGCCTCTATTTCAAGATGGTCGAGCGCATGAACTGCATCCAGAACCAGGAAACCATCGCCGACCGCCAGCTGCTGAAGAACAAGGCCACGGCCTTCATCATTACCGGCGGCCAGGACAACGTGCAGGCGGTCGCCGGGCAGATGCTCGGTTTCTTCGCCGAGGTCGGCTGCCAGTTCCCGCAGTTTCCGTACATCGCGCACTCGCGCGGCTGGAGCGCGGAAGACATGGAAAACAACACGCGCTACGTCGAGGAAAGCAAAGAGCTGCACGACGGCGCGCGGGCGCTCGTCGAGCGCACGATCGACATGGCGAAATTGCTGGTCGCGGGCACGATACCGGAGGTCGCGATGGTCGGCGGCGGCCGCAAGGGCCATCAGCTCGACGTCAAGGCGCAGACCTGATGCGGACGCGCGGCGACAAGCACGCCGCCGGCGCGTACAATGACCTCAGCACCGACGGCAATCTATGCCGCCGGCGTCATACCAACGGAGCAATAATGGCTGCACCAGCCGACATCACCAACATGGCGCTCTTCTGCGATTTCGAGAACGTCGCGCTCGGCGTCGCCGACGCCAAGTATGCAAAGTTCGACATCGACAAGGTGCTCGAGCGCCTGCTGCTCAAAGGCAGCATCGTCGTCAAGAAAGCCTATTGCGACTGGGACCGCTACAAGGGCTTCAAGGGCGCGATGCACGAAGCGTCGTTCGAATTGATCGAAATTCCTCACGTGCGCATGTCGGGCAAGAATTCCGCCGATATCCGGATGGTGGTCGACGCGCTCGACCTCTGCTACACGAAGTCGCACGTCGACACGTTCGTGATCATCAGCGGCGATTCGGACTTCTCGCCGCTCGTCTCCAAGCTGCGCGAGAACGACAAAACGGTCATCGGCGTTGGCGTCAAGAACTCGACCTCGGACCTCTTGATCGCGAACTGCGACGAATTCATTTTTTACGACGATCTCGTGCGCGAGAAACCCGCGCGCCGCCGCACGGCGCCCAAAAAAGCCGCGCCCAAAGCGGATACGAGTGCGAGTGCTGGTGCTGCGCCCGCCGACGCGCCGAAGAAATCCGACGACGATAAAAAGCAGGAGGCGCTCGATCTCACGCTCGAAACCATCGAGGCGCTCGGCACCGAACGCGGCGAAGACGGGAAGATCTGGGGCTCGATGGTCAAGCAGGCGTTGAAGCGCCGCAAGCCGGGCTTCAACGAGCCGTACTACGGCTTTCGCTCGTTCAACGCGCTGCTCGAAGAGGCCCAGGCAAGGCACATGCTGAAACTCGAGCGCGACGACAAATCCGGCGGTTACATTATCCGCATGCTCGCGCACGAGGACTGATCGACGCTCGTCATCGCTTGCGCGGCGACGGCATTATTTCTCGATGCCGAGATTCGCTTCCTTCACGAGCCGTTTCCATTTCGCGATTTCGGACTTGATGAACGCATTGAATTGCGCGGGCGAGCTGCCGACCGGAATCGAGCCGTCACCGGCCAGGCGCGCGGCGACGTCGGGCTGCTGCAAGCCTTCGACCATGGCCGCATTCAGTTTCTTGACAATCGATTGCGGCACGCGCGCCGACGTTATCACGCCATACCATTGGTCGACCTCGTAGCCCGGCACGCCCGACTCGGCGACCGTGGGCAGATCGATCGACGGCGAGCGCTTCGCTGCCGTGATCGCAAGGCCGCGCAGCCGGCCCGCCTGCATCTGCGGACGGGTGCCGATCAGCGAACCGAAACCGACCTGGACTTCGCCCGCCATCATCGCCGGGATCACCGCGGCCGTGCCCTTGTACGGGATATGCACGATCTTGGTGCCGGCCATATGGTTCAGGAGTTCGCCGGCGAAATGCTGCAGCGTGTTGCTGCCGGACGACCCGAAGTTGAGCTTGCCCGGATTGGATTTCGCGTAGGTGATCAATTCCGTGATCGATTTCGCGGGCACCGACGGATGGATGTACAGAACATAAAACAGCGAGGTCGCCTGGGTAATTCCCTGCAGGTCTTTGACCAGATCGTAGGGCAGCGTGGAGTTGGTGGCGGAATTGACTGAATTCGACGCCGAAATCAGGCATATCGTATAGCCGTCCGGCAGCGCTTTCGCCGCGAAATCGACGCCGATCGCGCCGCCCGCGCCGGTGCGATTGTCCGCGACCACCTGCTGGCCCCATTTTTCGCTGAGCTTCTGGGCGATCGTGCGTGCGGTGGTATCCGTGCCGGCGCCCGGGGCGAAAGGCACGATAAAGCGGATCGGCTTGCTCGGAAAATTGGCGGCGGGATCGGCGGCCTGCGCAGCCATCGCAGGCGCGCAAACGTTCGCGAGCGCGAACGGGGCCGCCAGTAACTTCATCATTCGATGCTTCATTGCTGCTTCTCCTCGGACTTCGATTTTATTATTCGAATCGATATGTCATTTTAACATTGCGCGAACAGATGCACTGTCAGAGCGCGTGCCGTGCGAGAAAGTTCCATGCGACGAGGCTTGCATCGAGCGTCATGCGGCGGCCGTCCGCGAGTTCGCGTACGTCGCGCAACGCAACGCACCGGAATTCCGCGACTTCACCATCCTGGTTGCGCGGCTCGAAGTCGTCTGGCAGTTCGAGATCGAACGCGAAAAGAGTTTCCGACTGCACACCTTCGGGCACTTCGCGCAGAATTTCGAGCGTCGCCGCCTGGCGTGCCTGCCGGGCGACCGCTTCAGGCACGCCCGCCTCTTCCCATGCTTCGCGCACGATCGTTGCCAGCGGCTCGACGCCCGCGCACATGCCGCCGCCGACCAGGTTGTCGAGCAGGCCCGGATCGATCGGCTTGGTGCGCGCCCGGCGCGCGAGCCACATCCCGCCGCCGCCATAGCCGTTGGCGTGCGCGGCGTACGTTGTCGTGCCGAAAAACCGCGCGGCGGCACGCTCGATGTGAAATAGCGGCGACGCATCGAAAGCGGTCGTCACTGCATACAGTTCATTGCGCCAGCCGGCGATCGTGCCCTCTTCGTGCAGGCGAGAGATCACGCGGCCGATCTCAGCAGTGCGGGCTGCCGGCTCAGTCAGGTGTTCTGCGATGCGCACGCCGCGCGCGTCGCGTTTGAAAACGTCCGGCCACTCGAGCAGGCGTTGCGCGTGCGCCTTGCGCAGCCAGCCCACGCGCGCATGCGCGCACAGGAAAGGCACGTGAGCGGCCGGATCGAACTGATGGGCGGCGCGCAGCAGCTCGCTGATTACGCGGTCGCTCATCGCTGGAATCCGTGCCGCCTGTCAGCGCGAATCATCCTTCGAGTTTCTTGCGCAGGCGCAGCGGTGCGCGCTGCATGCGCGAGCGCAGCTTGAGATTGAGCATCTCCACCGCGATGGAGAATGCCATCGCAAAATAGATATAGCCCTTGGGCACGTGGAAGCCCAGCCCTTCGGCCATCAGCGCCATGCCGACCATCGTCAGAAACGACAGCGCGAGCATCTTGATCGTCGGCCGACGGTCGACGAAGTCGCCGATCGCCTTCGCGGCAAACATCATGACGCCCACCGCGATCACGATTGCGGCGATCATCACGGGGAGCTCGTCGACCATACCGACCGCGGTAATGACCGAGTCGAACGAAAACACGATGTCGATGATCGCAATCTGCAGCAACACCGCGCCGAACGTCGCCTGCGCGGCGACGTCGTGTGCTTCCACCTCGCCTTCGAGCGAGTTATGAATCTCGTGCACGCTTTTCCACAGCAGGAACATGCCCCCGCCGATGAGGATCAAATCGCGGCCCGAGATATCCTGGCCGAGCACCGTGAACAGCGGATCGGTCAGCGTCATGATCCAGGCCAGCGACAGCAGCAGCAGGATGCGCGTGCCCATCGCCAGGCCCAGCCCGATTACGCGCGCGCGGTTGCGCTGGGCCGCCGGCAGCCGGCCGACCAGGATAGTGATGAAAATAATGTTATCGACGCCGAGCACTATTTCGAGTGCCGTCAGGGTCGCCAGCGCGATCCACGCCTGCGGGTCAGCGAGTAGTTCCATGGGTGTATTCCGGTGAGACTGCGGTGATTAGTGGTCGAAAGATAAACGGAAAGTGCCTAAGCCGAGGCGCGAAGTTTCAAACCGCACGCAAATGCCATGCCTTCGGCCGCAGGAATGTCTGAATGCCGTAAGTGGATAGCGTGAGCCCGACACCGGAGTGGCCGGTGCCCGACCACGGCAGCCGCGGGCTCACGCGGTCGCAGCAGTTCCAGTACACGGAGCCCGATTTCACCTGCGCGAGTATTTTTTCAGCGCGCCCGCGGTCGGGCGTGTAAACCCCGGCGGTCAATCCGTATTCGGTATCGTTCATCAGGCGCAGCGCTTCGGCGTCGTCGCTGACTTTCTGGATGCCGATCACCGGGCCGAAACTCTCTTCGCGCATGAGCTCCATCCGGTGATTGGCGTGCGATAGCACGGTCGGCGCGAAATAGCCTTTGCGCGCGAGCGGTTTGCCTCCGGCGACCAGGCGTGCGCCGTTTTTCCTGGCGTCGGCAACCTGGCGCTTGAGCACCGCGAGTTGCGCCTTGCGCGTCAACGGGCCGATATAAGTTGTCTCGTCGCGCGGATCGCCAACTTTGAAGCCGCGCACGGCCGCGACGAATGCCTCGACGAAGTCGTCGTAGATCCGCTCGTGCACGTAAACGCGCTCGACCGCGCAGCAGCTCTGGCCGGTGTTGTAAAACGCCCCATCGGCGATCGACGAGGCCGCCACTCCGATGTCGACGTCGTCGCACACGTACACCGGGTCCTTGCCGCCGAGCTCGAGCTGGACCTTGATCATGCGCCTGCCGGCAGTCGCCGCGATTTTGGCGCCAGTCGCGTACGAACCGGTAAAGAAAATCCCGTCGACGGGTTGGCGTGCGAGCAGCGCACCGACTTCGCCGCCGCCGATCACCGGCGCGAACACGTCGGCCGGCACGCCCGCTGCGTGCAGCAACTTTGCTATCTCCAGTCCGGTCAGCGTCGCAAACTCGGACGGCTTGTACAGCACCGCGTTCCCGGTCAGCAGCGCCGGCACGAACACGTTCGCGCCCACGAAGTACGGATAGTTCCACGCCGAAATGTTGGCGACGACGCCGAGCGGCTCGAAACTGATTTTTTCCTCGAGTTTCTCGCCGCGATCGGCAAATACGATTTCATCCTTCAGTATTTTCGTCGTGTTATTTATGAAGAAATCGATGCGCGCGAGCACGCCCGTCAATTCGTTGCGCGACTGCGCGATCGGCTTGCCGACCTCGGCGGTGAGGATATTCGCGAGATCCTCGCGCCGCGCGACGAGCTGCTCGCGGAACCGCGTCATCGCGTCGATGCGCTCGATCGGCCGCAGCCGCGCCCATGCGGGCTGCGCGGCGCGCGCGAGCCGATATTTACGCTTGACGCTCGCCGCCGTATCGGCCGGAATTTTGGCGAGCAGCGACTGGGTAGCCGGATTGACGATTTTCAGCATGATGCGGGTCGTGCTGCCAAAGACGCGGCGTCAGGTTTTCTTGCGCACGGCGGCGAGGAATTCATCGAGGATAGGCGTCGGGTCGAGCATCGCCTGGTCGCCGGGCAGCAGAAATTCGGGATGCCACTGGATGCCCAGCACGTAGCCGCGGCCCTTCCAGCGGATCGCCTCTATCATGCGGTCGGTTTCCGACCACGCCTCGATCACGAGATCGCGGCCCAGGGTTTTCACCGACTGGTGGTGGATCGAATTGACCTTGCCGCCGCTTTTTCCCGGATACAGGCGCGCGAGCCCGCTGTCGGGCTCGATCGTGATGCCGTGATAGTTCTTGTCGTACGTCTCGGCGTTGCGGTGCGCGAACGTGTCGGGAACCAGGCTGTTGATGTCCTGGTACAGCGTGCCGCCGAACGCGACGTTGATCATCTGCGCGCCGCGGCAGATGCCGAGCACGGGCTTGCCGGCCTCGACGAATTCGTGGAGCAGCTCCATTTCGTAGACATCGCGCACGCGATCGCCCGCCCACTCCGGGTTGAGCGCCGTTTCGCCGTAGCTTTCGGGCGCGATGTCGGCGCCGCCCTGCAGCACCAGCCCATCCAGGTGCTTCGCGTAATCCGACAGCCGGATGTTGCTGCGATGGATCAGGCCGTCCTTGTCGACGAGCGGCACCATGAAGACGAGCACGTCGCGCGACATCACCCAATGCGCCACCGACTCCTCGAGGTATTGCAGCGTCTTGGTATAAATACCCACGCTCTTCGGCTCGGGATAGAAGACCCGCGCCGAAATGCCGATCTTCAACGTGCGGCCGCGCATCATATCGCCTCCGTGAAAATTCGCTCGAAATCCTCGCGCGTGCACGGACGCGGGTTGGTCTTGTGGCAGATATCTTCGACTGCAACGTCGAGCAGCTTAGGCAGGTGCTGCCGGGTCACTTTTACTGCGCCGAGTTTGGCCGGGATACCGACCTCGCGCTTGAGCGCGGTCAGCCAGGCGACGAACGCATCCGCGCTCGCGGCCGCTGAATTCTGCGCAACACCCACCGCCTGCGCCATCAGCGCAAAACGCTCGACTTCCACCGCCTGATTAAACCGCATCACGTAATCGATCATGATGCCGTTCGCCAGTCCGTGATGCAGATCGGCGACGGTCGACAACGCATGCGCGCACGAGTGCGTGGCGCCCAGATCTTTCTGGAACGCGACCGCGCCCATCATCGACGCCATCAGCATGTCCGCGCGCGCCTGCAGGTTGCGCGGCTCGCGCACCGCAATTGGCAGCGCGCGCGCTGCGATGCGCACGCCTTCGAGCGCGATGCCGTCGCACATCGGGTGGTAGCCTTTGGCGATATACGATTCGACGTTGTGCGTGAGCGCGTCCATGCCCGTGGCCGCCGTTACGTTCGGCGGCAAGTCAAGCGTCAGCTCCGGATCGGCGAACACGGCTTTCGCGAGCAGCTTCGCTGAGAAAATTATTTTCTTGATATGCGTCGTATCGTCGGAAATCACGCTCGAGCGCCCGACTTCGCTGCCGGTGCCCGCGGTCGTCGGCAGTGCAATGAAACACGGCAGCTCGCGCTCGATCGGCCGCACCTGCGGATGGTCCCACGCGTATTCGAGCACGCTGCCGGGATGGACGGCCATCAACGCGACCGCTTTCGCGACGTCGAGCGCCGCGCCGCCGCCCAAACCGATCACCGCATCTGCGCCATGTTTCTTGAACGCGGCAACGCCGGCATCGACCTGGCTTGTAACCGGATTGCCCGCCACGCCCGCGAAAACTTCCACCGCGAGGCCGTGCAGCGTCGACTTGAATTCGCCGAGCAGCGGCAGCGCCGCGATGCCCTTGTCCGTGACGATCAGCGGCCGCTTGCAGCCCTGCGCCGCGAGGTACGCGGCGGCCTCGCGCCGCGCGCCGGGGCCGAAATGAATATCGGTGGGAAAAGCGAAACGATGGATGCTCATGCGGCCCGGCTCAGATAATTTCGAAATAGCGCTTCACTTCCCAATCGGTGACCGCATCCTGGAACTGGCGCCATTCCCATTCGCGCGTCGCGACGTAATGATCGACAAACGTTTCGCCAAACAGTTCGCGCGCGATCTTCGACTTCTTGAGGTTGGCCGTGGCTTCCATCAGGTTGCGCGGCAGGCGCGGGATACGGGACGCTTTCGCGCTGTCGCCCTCCAGCGGCGCGGTCGTCAGCTTCAGGCCTTTTTCAATTCCGTACAGGCCGGCGGCCACGCACGCGGCGACTGCGAGGTAGGGATTGGTGTCGGCCCCGGGGCAGCGCGTCTCGATGCGCGTCGACTTTTCCGAACCGGCGATCACGCGCAAGCTCGCGGTGCGATTGTCCATGCCCCACGTCGCCTTCACCGGCGCCCAGAATCCATCGACCAGCCGCTTGTAGCTATTGACCGTAGGCGCGAAAAACACCTGGATGTCCTGCAGGCAATGCAGCTGGCCCGCGAGATAGCTCTCGAAGAGCTTGCTCATTCGGCGCGGCGATTTGGCATCATGGAATACGTTGCGCTTGCCGTCCCACAGGCTCTGATGGACGTGTCCGCTGCAGCCGGGATATTGCGCGTTCCACTTGGCCATGAAACTCGGCATGATGCCGAAGCGCTGGCCGATTTCCTTGGCGCCGGTCTTGAACAGCACCGCGCGGTCGGCGGCTTCGAGCGCTTCCGAATACAGGATGGCCGCCTCGTAGACGCCGGGGCCGGTTTCCGTGTGCAGGCCTTCGATCGGGATGCCGAACCGCGGCATCTCCTCCATCAGCGCCTTGAAGAACGGCTGGTTCTGGCCGGCGCGCAGCAGCGAGTAGCCGAACATGCCGGGCGTTATAGGTTCGGGCTGCGTGTAATTTTTGGCCGCCAGGGTTTGCGGCGTTTCGCGAAAGTTGAACCACTCGTATTCGACGCCGGCGAGCACTTTGAAACCCTGCCGGGCGCCGCGCGCAAGGACTTTTTTCAGCAGCTGGCGTGGACACACGGGCGACGGCCCGCCTTTGCCGTCGACGAAATCCGCGAGAAAAAACGGCACGTCGTCGTCCCATGGCACGCGGCGGCTGGTCGCGAGATCGATTTGCGCCAGCGCATCGGGGAAACCGGTGTGCCAGCCGGTCCACGTCGCGTTGTCATAGCATTGATCGCCCATGTCCCAGCCGAACACGACGTTGCAAAAGCCGAACCCGCTGTCGACGGCGGACAGGAATTTTTCCTTGTGCAGGTATTTGCCGCGCAGCACGCCATCGATGTCGGTGACCGCGACTTTCACGCGCGCGGCGGGCGATGCTTTCACGAGGTCGATTATTTTCTGGTCTGACGATTTGCTGTTTTTCATTTCGTTGGCCCTCGCTGCGGGCACCGTGCGCCCGGGAAAAACCGGCTATCGCGAACCGGATCGATGACCCGCGCCAGCGCCAAGATTATGCCCGATAGCCGGACACGCGGCACCCGGCGTCAATACGCGGCCTGCTGTTTGGCCTGAACGAGCAGCCAGTCGCGAAACGCCGCGACCGCGGGGCGGCGCAGCGATGCTTCCGGACACACGAGGTAATACGCCGACTGCAGCGGCACTTGCAGTTCGAACGGCAGAATCAAACGCCCGACCGCGAGTTCGGCAGCGGCGAGCACGGGAAACGTGGCGGCGACGCCCAGCGCGTCGCTCGCTGCTTCGAGTGCCAACACCGGCTGGCTGAAATGCGAACCGCGGCTGGTGTCCACGCCTTCGACGCCGGCGGCCTTGAGCCACGTGTCCCAGAACGAAACGCCGTCGTACAGGGTGCCGGTGTCGTCGTGCACGAGCAGATGAAACTGCAGGTCCTGGGGCTCGCGCAGCGGATTTTCGCCGTGCACGAGCTGCGGGCTGCAGATCGGCGCGAGCGTCAGCGGAAACAGTTTGTCGAAGCGGTAATCGGTGTACTCGCCGTGCCCATACAGAATGGCCACGTCGGAATCCTCGAGCCAGTTCTCGACCGTCGCGCGCTCGACTTCGTTGTCGTGGCCGCGCCGGTTCACCAGCCGCGTGCGCGCCGTGATGCGCACATCGACGTCCGGCTGTGCCGCAAAGAATCCGTGCAGGCGCGGCATCAGCCACCGCGTCGCAAACGACGGCGCGACGCTGACGGTCAGTTGCCCGGTGTCGGGCCGCGGCCGCATGCGCGCGACGGCGTCACTGAGCACGTCGAAACCCTCGCTCAGCCGCGGCAATGCCGCCTTGGCCGCCGCCGTCAATTCGAGGCCCCTGCCCACGCGGCGAAACAGGGCTACGCCCAGATAATCCTCGAGCGCCTTGATCTGATGGCTGATCGCGGCGGGCGTCACGTTCAATTCTTCCGCCGCCCGCTTGAAGCTTAACTGGCGGGCAGCCGATTCAAGCGCTTTGAGCGAATTGAGCGGCGGTAACCGTTCTGTCATAGAGATAGATTAGTTTTTCTAATGTGCCAAGTTACAATATATCATGTGTTGCGATGCAACAAATTGTACTTCGCTAGGTCTATCATGCTGTTCGTAGCATTCAGAAACGACCGACAGGTCTGTCTGAAGATAGTTTTAGTAACTCAAGAATAAAGGAGATGGAAATGACGAACTATAGCGAAAAGGCTTCAAAATCAGACCTTTATGCACGGGTTAAGTTGGCGCCGGTCAATGCGATCCAGCGCGCCGTCGCGGTGAACGCACTGCGCGATGCGGACGCAATCACCGATGCCATCATGTGGGCAGCAGCAGCGGTTCGCCGCCTGTTTACCCGCTCCCGCGCTGACGGCAAGCTGCTGCACAACCACTAAAGGTTGAAGGCAGCCCCGCCGGAAATCTGTTCCGGCGCGAGAGCAGCGAATAAAGTGTCAAAGTGACTGCGCGCCTCGAACGCGCGCAGTTGTCGACCCGGCGTGAGCCGGGTTTTGCATTTCAGGAGGCCGGCGAAACGGGCGGTTCGGCGAGCAGGCGCTCGATTTCGCGCACGAACCGCGCATCGCCGGGCGTCGTGGTGCTGTCGAACGCCAGCACGCGATTGCCGCTGCGGTCGATCAGGTATTTATGGAAGTTCCACCGCGGCGCGCCGCCGCCGCGTTGCGCGAGCGCCGCATAGAACGGAATTGGCCTGCGGCCCCGCGACTACCGTCTTTTCGAACATCGGAAAACTCACGCCGTAGTTCATCTGGCAGAACTGCGCCACCTCCCGGTTGCTGCCCGGTTCCTGGCCGCCAAAATCGTTCGAGGGAAAGCCGACGACGACGAGCCCGCGCTTCTGGTAGCGCTTATAGAGCGCTTCGAGGCCCTCATATTGCGGCGTGTAACCGCACTGGCTCGCGGTATTCACCACGAGCACGACCTTGCCCGCGTAGTCGCACAGCGATTGCGGGTTGCCGGTCATGAGAGCAGGGAAATTGTGGTCGAGCAGGCCTTTGCACGCGGGCGGCGACGCGGCGAAGGCGCATGTCGCGAGCAGCGCGCTCAGCAGGGCGAACGTGAATTGACGGTAAACGGTCTGCATCGCGCCTGCCGCCACGGAGTTATTTCATCAACTCCGCGCTGCGCTTCACGGCTTTCACGATATTGATGTAGCCCGTGCAGCGGCAGAGATTGCCCTCGAGCCCGTGATAGATCTCTTCGTCCGTCGGCTGCGGATTGTCCTTCAACAACGCGGTGATCGCCATGATCATGCCCGGTGTGCAAAAACCGCACTGCAGCGCGTGGCAATCGGTGAAAGCCTGCTGCACGGGGTGCAGTTTGTCGCCCTTCGCGAGGCCTTCGATCGTGACGATGTCGGCGCCGCCCGCCTGCACCGCCAGCATCGTGCACGACTTGACGGCGCGCCCGTTGACGTGGACCGTGCAGCAGCCGCACTGGCTCGTATCGCACCCGATGTGCGTGCCGGTCAGCTGCAGCTGGTCGCGCAGCACATCGACGAGCAGCGCGCGGTCTTCCACGTCGCGCGATTGTTTGGTGCCGTTAACGGTGAATTCGATTTTCGTCATGTCCTTCTCGCATTTCGGTTAAAGCCGTTCGTAGTGTCGAACCGTGAATGGCCGTAGACCCTTCGATACTTCAGGGCGAACGGTTTTATTTTTCCGCCAGCATTTTCTTGAGCGCGCGTTTGGCCATTACGCGGGCGAGATTTGCACGGTACTCGCGCGTTGCATGAATATCTTCGTTCATGTTGGTCTCGTCGAGCGGCAGGCCTTCGAGCGCATCCGCGCTCAGTTTTTTGGTCAGCGCCTGCTCCGCTTCCGCCCACCGGAACACGCCGGACGCGGCGCCCGTGACCGCAACACGCAGCCCCGCCGCGCCTTCGGCGACGAACACGCCGGCCATCGCATAACCCGAGGCCGGATGCGGGAATTTCTCGTACGCGGCGCGCTTCGGGATATTGAAGCGCACGCGCACGACGATTTCACCATCTTCGAGCGCGGTGGCGAACATGCCCTGAAAAAAGTCGCCCGCCGCGATTTCACGCTTGTTCGTGACCACGGTCGCATCGAGCGCCAGCACCGCCGCCGGATAATCGGCTGCGGGATCGTTGTTGGCCACTGAGCCGCCGAGCGTGCCGCGATTACGGACCTGCGGATCGCCGATCTGGTTGGCGAGCGCCGCCAGTGCGGGCAGCGCCTTCTTGACGACCGGTGACGAGGCAACCTCGTAGTGCGGGGTCGCCGCGCCAATGACGAGTTGCGTGCCTTTGACTTCGATGCCGCGCAATTCCGGCAGGCCGCCGATGTCGACCAGATGCGACGGCTGCGCGAGCCGCTGCTTCAACGTCGGGATCAGCGTCATGCCGCCCGACAGCAGTTTAGCCTCGGGATGCGCGGCGACGAACGTCTGCGCTTCGGTCAGCGACTTGGCTTTTACATAATTGAATTCAAACATGCGACTCCCTATCCGTTCTGCGTGCGCGATTTCGATTTGGCGGCCTGGATTGAATGCCAGACCTTGCTCGGCGTGTACGGCATGTCCAGGTGCCCGACGCCCGCGGGCCGCAATGCGTCGGTCATCGCGTTGGCAAGCGCCGGCAGCGACGCCGTGCAGCCCGATTCTCCCACGCCCTTCGCGCCGATTGCATTGAGCTTGCTCGGCAGCGGATGATCGCCGACGTCGATGTCGCGCACAAGTCCGGCGCGCGGCATGCAATAGTCCATGAAGCTGCCGGTCAACAACTGTCCACTGCCGCGATCGTAAACGACTTCTTCCTGAAACATCTGGCCGGCGCCCTGCGTAACGCCGCCGTGGACCTGGCCTTCGACTATCGAGTGATTGATGACAACGCCGCAATCGTCGACGGCAACATACGACGCGATTTCGGTCACGCCGGTATCCGGATCGATTTCTACTTCCGCAATGTGGCAGCCATTAGGCCAGGTCGAGCCGACCGTCGCTTCCGCGAGCGTGTTCATCGGATGCGGCTGGCGGCCCGCGAGCTTCTTCGCGAGCTGCACGAAGCTGATCGACTTTTCGCTATCACGCGATTTGAACGCGCCGCCGGCATAATCGACCTGCGACGGCTCGAGCTCCAGCTCTTCCGCAGCCAGCGGCTTGGCCTGCTCGATCAACTTGTCCGCCGCGACCTTGCATACGCTGCCGACACCCGCCATCGAGCGCGAGCCGCCGGTATGATTGCCGACGAGATCGTGGGCCGGATCGCATTCGCGCAACGTCACCGCCTCGTGCGGCAAACCGAGCGTATCGGCGACCACGGACGTGAACGTCGTTTCATGCCCCTGCCCCGACGACAGGCTGACCGTATACACGGTGAGCTTGCCTTCGCCGTCCACTTCGATCGCTACCTGGTCTTTCGGAAACACGCCGGCGCCGGTCGCTTCGATGATCGTCGAGAGCCCCATGCCGCGCAGCTTGCCACGCTGCTTTGCCTCGGCACGCCGCGCTTCGAATCCCTGCCAGTCGGCCGTTTTCAATGCCTGGTCGAGACATCCCGCGAAATCCGACGGCTCGTACACGCCGACGGTCGGCGTCTTGTACGGAAACGCGTCCGGTGGGATGAAATTGCGGCGCCTGATTTCGCTGCGCTCTATTTTCAGCTCGTCGGCCGCGCGATCGACGAGGCGCTCGACCGCGTACGCGATGTCGGGACGGCCCGCGCCGCGATAAGCCGCGATCGGCACCGTGTTGGTGAGCACCACCTTGAAGCTGCCGTATAACGCCGGCGTCTTGTAGACGCCAGTCATCAGCGTCGCCGGATTGCGCAAATGGCTGATCGAGCCGGTCGGCGTCAGGTAGGCGCCCATGTCGCACAGGAATTCGTAGCGGGCGGCGAGGAATTTGCCGTCGCGATCGAGCGCGAGCTCGCCGGCGATCCCGAGACCGCGCCCATGCGCGTCCGACATGAACCCTTCCGCGCGCGAGCCGACCCATTTCACCGGCCGGCCGAGCCGCTTCGCCGCGATCATCAGCGCGCCGTGCTCGGGGTAGACGCCGCTGCGTTGCCCGAAGCTGCCGCCGACGTCGCGCGTATGCACGCGCAGTTTCGCTTCGGGCACGCCCGACAGCGTCGAGATCTGCTTGCGCAGCATGACCATGCCCTGCGACGGCGTATAGATATCGTAACTCTCGCTCGCGGCGTCATAGCTCACCAAGTTGCCGCGCGGCTCCATCGGGCTCGGCGCAACGCGCGTCGTGATCACTTTGAGGCGCGTGACGTGCGCGGCTTTGGCGAACGCCTGCTCGACCGCCGCCGCATCGCCGGTTTCCCATTCGAAGCACAAATTGCCGGGAATGTTCGCATGCAGTTGCGGCGCGCCGGCAGCCAGCGCATCTTCGACCGTGGCCACGGCGCCCAGATCGCGGTAATCGACCACGATGGCATCGAGCGCGTCCTGCGCCGCGAGTGCCGACTCCGCCACGACCATCGCCACGGTTTCGCCAACGTAGCGCACCGCGGTTGTCGCCAGCACGGGCCGCTCGGGCTTCAGGATCTGCGCGCCGTTGCGCCCCGTGAACGCCATCAGGTTGGGAAACTGCGTGTATTGCGCGGCGAGCGCATCGGCGCCCGTCAAGACGGCGACGACCCCCGGACGCGCGAGCGCCGGCGCGGTGTCGATCGAAACGATTTGCGCGTGCGCGCGATCGGCGCGCAGGAACGCCGCATGCAGCTGGCCGGGCAGATTGACGTCGGCCGTATAGCGGCCGCGGCCGGTGATTAAACGCAGGTCTTCGCGGCGTTGCGCCGTGTGGGAATGACTCATGGGCTGGAATTTACGCTTGAAATGAGACTTGCAACGGCTAGTCTACCTTGATGCCCGCGGGTTTGACGACTATTTACGATTTTACATCGTCATGCGCGGGTGTGCCCGCCCCGGAGCCGGCGGCACACGTCGAGTGAAGAAGAGTAGCGGCCGGCGGGCGGCCGTGGACGCAGTGGGATTACTCGCGCCGTCGTTCGGCGCCGGAATCGCCCGGCGTCACGCGGCTGAATTCGGCGAGCATGCTGTCGCGCAAATCGCGCGGGATCGGCAGTGATCCGGATTGCAGAATATCGAGCAGTTGCCGGCGCTCGTCGTCCGGCATGCGTCGATATTCCTCTCTCGCTCGGGTCAGGAGCAAGCGTTTCTCGTCCTGCCCGAGCATGTCGAGCCCGCGGTACGATTCTCTTACCGCGCGCGCCGTCATTCCGAATTCGGCGAGCATTTGCGACTTGTCGCGCGCATGCTGCGGGTCGTTCAGGATCTTGCGCATGTTTGCATACACCTCGTCGCGCTGGCTCGACGTCAGATGCAGAAAATTGTCATCCAGGAGCGCGCGCAGTTGCTGCTCTTCGTTGCCGCGCGGAATGGCCGGCGTCGGCAGTGCAAACCCGTACGCGGGCGACGGCATCGTTTTGTTTTGCTGCCGCATATTATCGACGCTGGCCTCGATCGAAGCCGACACGGCCTTATCGCGCACCATGCGCAACAATAGGAGCAGGATCGGGTCCGCAAACGCGGCCGATGCGGAACACAGTAGTAATACTCCGATGAGGCAACGAATCACGAGCGGCCCTCCAGCAGCGCGTTAGCCCTGGTCCGCATTTGTGGGGTGAGTGAGACACCCGGGCGCCCCGCTAATTCGGAGGCGCGCCTGAAATGCAGTGAGTGAGACGAAGAACCAGGGAGGCCCAGTCTATTAGCGCACTATGTCAACGTCAACGGCATCCTACGAAAGTTTCCGCAGCATCCGTGACAAATTACCGGAAACAATGCCGGCAAACGCAATGCTCTAGGCAATTTCTACCGATTTACCGCTGACGAGCGACTCCGTGATTGCTTCGAACGCCGCTATCGTCGCGGTCATTTCGGCGGGAGTTATCGGATACGGCGCGCCGCCTGCTACCGCCGTCGCGAACGCGTCGAATTCCGCGCGCAGCGAATCGATTGCGGTGTACGTGCGCCGCTCGAGTTGAGCCCCCGAGCGCCGCACGATCGTTTCCGTTTCACCGAGCGCTTCGGCCGAACCGCGATCGCCGAACGCGTGCACGCGCCAGTAGAACGGCGAAGGACGCACCGCGCCCAGCGTGCCGCTGATGCCGTTTTTGAAATGGAATAGCACCGAGATCGTGTCGCGCGGATCGTGACCGCCGCGCATGGATGCGAACTGCGCGCTGACTCGCGCGACCGGGCCGGCCATGGCGACGAACGCGTCGAGTATGTGTATGCCGGTGCCCGTCATTCCCGCCCCGGGTGTTTCGGTGGGATCATCGCGCCAGCCCGCAAAGAAGTTGCTCGAATTCTCATTGCTGTAATGCCCTTCGATGTGCATTACCTTGCCTAGAGTGCCGCCGGCGACGACCTCGCGCAGCGCGGTCATTGAAGGCCAGAAGCGCTTGTTCTGGCCGACGCCGATCACGCGTTTCGCATCGAGACACGCCTTGACCGCGCGCTCCGCATCAGCGCGCTTCAACGACAGCGGTTTCTCGCAAAACACGTGCTTGCCGGCGTGGGCCGCGGCGACGATCTGTTCGGCATGCAAAGAATGCGGCGTCGCCAGCACGACGGCCTCGACTTTCGGATCAGCCAGCACCTCGTCCACTTCGCTGCTGAGCGGAATGCCGTGCTGGGCGGCAAATGCCTGCGTCTCGGCGATTTCCTTGGTTACTCCCCGCACGAATTTCAACTGCGTGCTTTTGCCCTGCACCGCGTTGACGATGTTTTTGCCCCACCACCCCAAACCGATTATTGCCGCATTGACCACCGCTGACTCTCCTTTTTACGCGTGCTTATATTCGCGTTACAGGCGGCGCTGAAAACGGCGCACGCGCGCTTCGTCGACCTCGATGCCGAGACCGGGAGCGTCCGGAACCATAACGTGACCACGCTCGACCTTGAGCGGCTGCGCGGTCAGATCCTGCGCGAGATACGGGCTCGAAATATTCAAACTCCAGTTGTTCGACGGCAGCGCCGCCGCGAGATGCACAGCCGCCGCGGATGCGATGCTCGATTCCGCGGTCTTGCACGCGACGTTGACTTCCATGCCGAGCTCCGCGCACAACTTCCCGGCGTCCATCACGCCGCGCAGACCGCCGAGCTTAATCGACTTCAGGCTGACACCGCGCGCCGCGCCAGCCGCATGATGGCGCCGGATATGGTCGAGCGAATGGATGCCTTCGTCAGCGCAAATGGGCACGCGGCTCGCCGCGGCAATGCGTGCCATGCCGGCGAGATCGTCCTGGCGCACGGGCTGCTCGAAAAAATCGAGCAGCGTAGCGGCGACGCCGTGCACGTAACGCTCGCCCTCGTCGGTGGTCCAGCCCTGGTTCGCGTCGGCCGAGATCAGAAATCCGGGTCCCAGCGTTTCGCACACGCGGCGCGTGCGTTCGGCGTCAATCTCCGGCGAATTCACGCCGACTTTGACTTTGTACGCGACGTAGCCCGCAGCCAGCAGTTCCTTTGCTTCGCGAACGTCCGCCTCGGCGTCGCCGCCGCTGATCATCCACAGCGTTGAGACCCGCTCGCGACGTTTGCCGCCGAGCAGCGCGTGCACGGGTTGACCCGTAGCGCGGCCGACAAGATCGTGCATCGCCATTTCGATCGCGCCTTTTGCCGCCTGGTTGCCGTACATCCACAAGTTCATGACCGACGACGCGCCCGCGAAATCGTCCGCGGCGCGGCCCGCGACGTAAGGCGCGAGATGGCGCACCGCTGCCACCATGCTCTCGACCGTTTCACCGGTCATGATCGGCGCGGACGCCGATTCGCCCCAGCCGACGATGCCGCCGTCGGACTCGATGCGCACGACGAGATTGTCCGCGGTGGTCAATTCCACGCCCGCCATCTTGACGGGCTTCGTGAGCGGCAGGCTCACCGCGATGGGTTCGATATGCTTGATTTTCACTGGCGTCTTTCGCTGCGCGCGCCCGGCGTGCCGCGCTGAAAAAATGCCCGTGAATTTTACCCGATTGAGGGCAGTGTCAATTCACGCGGCGATTGGGCACAATTGGCTCGCGCTGATTCACGCATATCTGCCGGAGGATTAATGAACGTCGCCGCCGCATCCTGTCTGCTCGCGTCTGCCATCGGCGCGGCATCCACCGTGTGCGCACAGGATTATCCGGCCAAGTCGATCCGGCTCGTTGCGCCGTTCTCGCCGGGCGGCGCGACCGACGTGCTCGCGCGCATCGTCGGCCAGAAAGTAAGCGAGCGCATGGGCCAGCCGGTCGTCGTGGAAAACCGCGTCGGCGCAGGCGGCAATATCGGCGCCGAGCAGGTCGCGAAAGCGGCGCCGGACGGCTACACCTTGCTGATGGGTGGCGTGCCGCATGCGATCGGCGCAAGCCTGTATACGAAGCTCGGCTACGACATGGTGAAGGACCTGACGGCCATTGCGGAAGTCGCGTCGTTTCCGAGCGTTCTCGTGCTGCATCCGTCGTTGCCCGCGAAGTCGGTGAAGGAATTGATCGCGCTCGCCCGCGCGCGGCCCGGCCAGCTGAATTTCGGCTCCGCCGGCAACGGCTCGCCGAATCATCTGGCGCTCGAGCTCTTCGACACGATGGCCGGCGTGAAAATGACGCACATTCCGTACAAGGGCGCCGGGCAAGTCGTCGGCGACCTGCTGGCCGGCCAGTTGCAGCTCGCATCGATGGGCCTGCCCGTCGCGATGCCGCACGTGCAGTCGGGCAAGCTGCGCGCGATTGCGTTGACGGGCACGACACGCTCGCCGCTGTTGCCGCAGTTGCCCACCGTTGCCGAAGCCGGCCTGCCGGGTTTCGACGTCACCTCGTGGTACGGCGTATTCGGACCCGCGGCGCTGCCGAAAGAAATCGTCGCGCGGCTCAACAGCGAAATCGGCGCGGCGATTACCGCACCCGAGCTGACGGAGCGGCTGAACGCGCTCGGCGCCGAGCCCGCGGTCAAGACACCTGCCGCGTTCGCCCAGTACGTGCGCGACGAAATCGTTAAATGGGCGAAAATCGTCAAGGAGTCGGGCGCGAAGCTGGATTAAACGCGCGTGCTGCTCCACAATCACCGGCAGCAAAAAAGAGCCGCCGTCTATCGACCGGCACGCGGCAATCGAGGAGATATCACATGCGTTACGGGATTTTATTCTGCACGGCTGCACTCGCTGCCTGTCCCACCGTTGCCTGCGCGCAAAAGTATCCGGACAAGCCGCTGCGCATGATCGTGCCGTTCGCGCCCGGCGGCGGCACGGACATCGTCGCGCGCCGCATTGCGCAGAAACTCACGGAAGGACTCGGCCAGCAGGTCGTCGTCGATAATCGCGGCGGCGCCGGCGGCGTGCTCGGCGCCGACCTCGCGGCGCGCGCGGCGCCCGATGGTTACACGATCATCCTCGTATCGGGCAGTTACGCGGTCAATCCCAGCTTGTACAAGCTGTCGTTCGATCCGGTCGACGGCATTTCGCCGATCGGTCTCGTCGGCATGAGCGCCGACCTGCTCGCCGTCTATCCGGGCGTGCCGGTCAAGACGACGCAGGAACTGATCGCGCTCGCCAAGGCGAGCCCCGGCAAACTCAACTACGGTTCGACCGGCGTCGGCGGCTTCACGCATCTCGCGACGGAACTCTTCAAGATGATGACGCAGACGGACATGGTGCACGTGCCATATAAAGGCACCGGCCCGGCGATGGCGGATCTGCTCGGCGGCCAGGTCCAGCTGTTGATGGGCGGTATCGCTTCGGAACTGCCGTTCGTGCGCAGCGGCCGCCTCAAAGGCCTCGGCGTGACGACGCCCAAGCGCCTGCCCGGCGTGCCGGACATTCCGGCTATCGCCGAAACGGTGCCGGGCTACGAAGCCGTATTGTGGTACGGCGTCTGGGGCCCGCCCAAGCTGCCGCGTGAAGTCGTGACCCGCATCAGCGACGAATTGAAGAAAATCGTCGCGATTCCCGCCACGCGCGAGCAGCTTTCGCAGGAAGGCGTCGATGCCGAGCACATGGCGCCGGAAGAATTCCGCAAGTTCCTGCGCGCGGAAATCGCGAAGTGGGCGAAGGTTGTCAAAGCGGCCGGCGTCAAGGGAGACTGAATCGATGCGTTCGGACAGGTTCACCGGCCTTGCTCTTGCCTGCTCGTTCTCGTTAATCGCCGCGACTGCCCCCGCAAATAGCGCGGACACGAACTACCCAACGCGCCCCATCCGCGTGATCGTGCCTTATTCGCCGGGCGGATCAAGCGACACGGTCGCACGCATCGTCGGCCAGAAGCTCGGTGAAACGCTCGGCCAGCAGTTCGTAATCGACAACCGGCCCGGCGCGTCGGGCTCGCTCGGCCGCGATCTCGTGGCCAAAGCATCGCCCGACGGCTATACGCTGCTAATCGGCGATTCGCCGCACACGATTAACGTGCACGTGCTGCGTCACGTGCCCTACGATCCAATCAAAGACTTTACGCCCATCACACTGCTCGCCACGGCGCCGCAGGTGCTCGTGATCAATCCGGGACTTCCGGCTCAGACGCTGGCCGAGTTCATCGCCGCGGCAAGCGCGCAGCCTGGCAAGCTCAATTACGGCTCAGGCGGCACCGGGTCGATCACCCATCTGACCGGCGAGCTTTTCAAACTCGCCACGCACGTGAACATCGTGCATGTGCCGTACAAAAGCATCGCGATCGCCCAGACCGACGTGATCGGCGGCCAGGTGCAAGCGGCGTTTCCCACCACGCCGGGAGCGGCGCCGCATGTACGGGGCGGGCGTCTGCGCGCGCTCGGCGTCTCGAGCGCAAAGCGCACGAGCGCGCTGCCGGAAGTGCCGACTTTCGAGGAGAGCGGCGTGAGCGGCATGATAGTGACGAACTGGTTCGGCGTATTCGCGCCGGCGCGCCTGCCGCCCGAGCTACTGGCGAAGTTGCATAAAGCGGTGATCGGCGCGATGCAGGCGCCCGACGTGCGCGCAAAATTCGCGAACCTCGCGCTGGAAATTACGACCACGTCGCCGCGCGACTTCGAGTCTCACCTCAACAGCGAGCTCGCGCGCTGGGGCAAGGTCGTCAAAGCCGCCGGCATCAAGCCGGAATAAGCAGTCGCGGGCCGGTGAAGATGACGTCGTAAACGCGTTTCGTATCGTCGACGCACAGACCCGCCGCGCTTTTGCCGCCAAAGTCCGTAAAGTCGCAAGTCAGGAGGCGGTGGTCGCTCGACGACAGGATCGCCTTCATGAAATTCGTGCGGGCGAGAGTGGCCGCAGTGGCCGGGACCGCATCGCGCGGGCCATATAGCTGGTACAACCCGAACGTCGCGTTGGCATCCGTCAGTTCCAGCTTACCGGTGTAGACGCGCCGGTCGATCTCCCCCGTGATGGTGACGACGGCCGGACTATCACGCCGGAGTGCCGCGTAATACACCATGCCACCGTCGCGCGCCGTCAACTGCAGCTCCGAAACGTCAGTTGGCGTATAGGCGCAACCCGCCACCAGCAATATCGACAGGACGGCCGCGCGCTTGAGTGTCTCCCGCATGAAAGTCTCCTTCGCAATGGATTTTATGGTTTTGTTTGCCACGGGTTTTATTTGCCTTCGAGACCTGCAAGCTTTCTGAAATTGGGCTCGGCGTGCGGGAATGGCGGCAGTTGCCACGTACCCGTTCCAACCGGCCGGATCTCGCGGTCGACCGGCACTTCCACGAGGTACGGACGATTAGCCTTGATTGCAGTTTCGAGCACACCCTCGAGATCGTTGGCACGGTCCACGCGCGCGGCATCGACTCCCATCGACTTGGCGAGCATCACAAAATCGGTGCTGAAGAGCTGCTTGGTCTTGTCGATCTGGAAGCTCGTCGCGAGCTCCTGGCCGAACATGCCCAACTGCATGTCGCGGATCGAGCAGTAGCCGTAGTTGTTCCACACGACCCAGACCGCCGGAATGTCGTATTCCTTGGCGGTCAGCAGGATGTGCGGTGTCATCAGGAACGAGCCGTCACCGACCACCGCGATCGCGGGGCTTTCCGGTTGCGCGAGCTTGGCGCCGAGGATGCCGCAGGTCGCGAAACCCATCGAGGCGAAACCCCATGATTGCAGCAAATGGCGCGCGCGCCGCGCTTTCCACAATTGCACGACCCAGTTGTGATGCACGCCGACGTCGGTCGCGAATATCGCGTTTTCCGGAATCACGTTCGACAGCCCTTTGAGCAAACGCTCGGGCCTGAGCGGCGACTGGTCGGACCCTTCGAATGGACGCTGGTAATCGTCCCAGATTTTTTTGCACTCGTTCAACTTGCCGACCCAGTCGTCGTAGCGCTTGGGCGCGGCCTTGATTTTTTCGTGCGCGCGGCGCACCAGCACTTCGAGGCTCGCGCGCACGTCGCCCAGGATACCGAGATGCGCCGGGTAGTTGCGCCCGATCTCGGACGGGTCGTTGTCGATCTGGATCAGCTTGGTCGGCGGGATCGTCAGCGTGTAGCCGCTGATCCACGCGCTCGTCGCGCGGTCGTCGAAACTGCAGCCCAGCCCGAGAATCACGTCGGCGTTGCGCGTGCCCTCGTTCGCCGCATAGGGGCCGTTGCGGCCCATCGGGCCGAACGACAGCTCGTGCGTTTCGTCGAGCGTGCCTTTGCCGTTGGGGCTGGTGATCACGGGGATGCGCATCACTTTCAGAAATTCGAGCAGGACTTCCGTCGCTTCGCCGATGAGACCGCCCTGCCCGATCAGGATGACCGGGCGTTTCGCCGCAAGCAGCAGATCGAGCGCCTGATCGAGCGCGTTAAGGTCGCCCGGCGCACGCTGCATGACCAGCGGATCGGGATCCGGTACCTCGACGTCGGCGGACTCCTGGAAAATATTGAGCGGCACGTCGATATTGACCGGCCCCGGCCGGCCGGTGCGCAGCAACCCGAACGCCTGCTTCATTGCGAGCGGTAGCATTTCGACGCGCGTCGGCTGGAAACTTTTCTTGACCAGCGGCCTGATCACGGACGGAAAGTCGCCCTGGAAATAGCGGCCTGTTTCCTGGAACGGCATGCGGTTGAACTGCGTCGTCGGCACGTTGCCGGTGATGGCGAGAAACGCCGACGAGTCCATCATCGCGCCCGCGAGCGCCACCGGCATATTGCACGAACCGGGACCGCACGACGTATAGGTGGCAACCGGCTGATGCTTGACCTTGTAGTATGCATCGGCCATGTAACCCGCGGCCTGCTCGTGATGCACCGAAATCGTCCGGATGCGATCGGCCGCGCTGCATGCCGCGTCGAGAAAACCGATGTTGCCGTGGCCGCACACGCCGAACAGGTACGGCACCTTTTCCTTGATCAGATACTCGACCATGATCTCGGCGCCTTTGTAAGTCGTGCGCTTGGGCCCGGAACTGGTGGTTTTGGTCGGTGCGGCCGGTGTCGTGGTGTCCATGCGTTCTCTCCGTAAGTGCTGGCGCTGCAAACGTATTGCGATTCTAGCAGCTTGATGCGAAACCCTCAGCCATCGACTTAAGCGGTCACGCTTTCCTCAACCTCCCTTAAAGGGCAGGAGCGAGGTGGGGATGTGTCAACCATGGAGTTAAACAAACCCATCCCCATCCCACGCTTCCCCTTGAAGAAGGTGAGATTAGTGCTACGCAGTCAAACAATGTCTTCCCAGCGCGGGCACTCGCGTTCCGCGAACGGTTTATCCCATCGTCGCATAGTTGGTGCGGTCGACGACTTGCACCGGCAACAGAATTTCGCCCGGCACGCGCTCGCCGCGCAAGTGGCGTATCGCCGCCTCGGTCGCAAGGCAGCCCATTTTCATCGCGTCGAAATCCGCGGTCGCGAGCAATTTGCCCTGCTTGATCGCCGCAATCGCGTCCGGCACCGCGTTGATGCCGGTCACGATACGGGGGAGACCCGCGGCGGCGAGCACTTCGAGCATCGCGAGCGCCATCACGTCGTTGGCCGCCAATATTGCATCGAAGCGCACTGCCGACCTCAGCAACGCGTCGCCCGCGTGCAGCGTATCGTCACGCTGGTAGTTGCCGCAAATTGTCGTTACCACACGCATGCCCGGAAAAGTTTTGACCGCGTCGCGAAAACCGCGCGTGCGCTCACGGCTGCTGACGGACTCCGGCGGACCTTCGACGATCACGATATCGCCGCGCCGCTGCAAATGCTCGCCCAGATAAACGCCCATTTCGAACGCGAGCGGATAATCCTCGGAGCCCACGAAACTCACGATGTACTGCGGCTCGGTAAAGGGATTGACGAAACCGACGATGGGCACGCCGGCGGCGTGAATCTTGCGGATCGCCGGGTTGACCGCGGTCGGATGCGCGGGCACCAGCGCACACGCGGCAGGCCGCGCGGCGAGCGCCTCGTCAATCAGTGCAATCTGCTCCGCCGCGTCATCCGGCTGGTGCGGAACGTAGTGCACGGTACGCGCCCCCATGCGCTGCGCAGTACGATCGGCGCCGAGGCGCGCCGCCGCGTAAGCGGGGTTGGTGCGATTCTTCGTGAAGACCGCAATCGTCGGTACCGCTGTTTCACTCACGCGGCAATTCCTGCGGCAATTTCACTGGATGACGATGCCCGCATCCTTGATGATCTTCTGCATCTGCTCGAGCCGCGCCTTGGTGACCGCCGCGAGTTTTTCCGGCGGCGAGCCGTCGATTTCAAAACCGATCGAAACCAGCCGCTCTTTCACGTCCGGCAGCGCGAGCGCCTTGAGAATTTCGGCATTGAGCCGCGCGACGACTTCCTTCGGCGTGTTCAACGGCGCGAATATCGACATCCACGTGTTGAAATCGAAACCCGGCACGCCGGACTCGGCAATCGTCGGCACGTTCGGCAGCAAAGCCAGCCGCCGGGCGCCGCCGGCCGCCAGCGCGCGGATTTTTCCCTCGCGGACTTGCTCGATCACGAGCGACGTCGCCGAGAACATCACGGGAATATGCCCGCTGATCACGTCGAGCGTCGCCTGCGTCGTGCCTTTATAGGGGACGTGCGTCATTTTGGCGCCGGTCGCCGCCTCGAACATCGCCATCGCGATGTGCTGCGGGCTGCCTTGGCCGCCGGACGCGTAATTGATTTCGCCGGGCCGCGCCTTCGCGAGCGCCACCAGTTCGCGCGCCGATTTGACCGGCAGCGACGGATGGTTGACGAGCAGCCACGTATTGAACGCTACCAGGCTCACCGGCGCAAAACTTTTGAGCGGGTCGTAGGCGACTTTCTTGTAGAGGTTCGGGATCATCGTCAAGATGCTGTCGTTGAGCGTCGCGAGCGTGTAGCCGTCCGGGGTCGACCGCATGAAACGCTCGGTGCCGATCAAACCCGCAGCCCCGGGCTGGTTGTCGATCACGATCTGCTGGCCCATGCTCTCCGCCATTTTCTGCGTGACGATGCGCATACCGACGTCGACCGAGCTGCCGGCTTGCAGCGGCATGATCATCAGGACCGACTTCGTGGGATAAGTTTGCGCGGCGCCAAGCGCCGGCACGCACACTGCCGCCAGTGCAACGAAATATCGCGTAACCGATTGCATAACCCGACCTCCTCGTTTGATTGCTTTATTGTATTTTGAGCCGCCCGGCATCATACCGCGATCATATATGACAGCACTTCCCCTACGTTTTCGCACTTTTCGAACGTTGCCACCTCAGCGATGACGCGCTGGGCGTGCTCGCGCGTCAGCACGCCATCCGCCAGCTCGAGAAACTTGTCCGCGATTTCGGCGTCGCTCAGCGGATTCTGGGGATGGCCGGGCGGATATTTGTGCATGCGCGCAAGTTCGCGGCCATCGCGCATCGTGACGACTACGCCACCGCCGGACGATTTCGGCCACAGCGCGGTCAGTTCCTCATCCGGCTCGAGCCTGGTCTTCGCAATCAGGTCGCGGATGTCGGCGGCGGCGATGCGCTCGTCGGTAAATTGCGCAGGCCCGCACGCGCCGTCAAGCAAAGCGGCCGCCACGCAGTAGTGATAACTGTGGTCCGCGGTTTCCTTGTCGCGCGGATAGTTCTTGCGCGGATCCGAGGCTTTCCTGACGGCCTGCGCGTGCAGCTTGACGACCACGCTGTCGATATCCGCCGTTACCAGCCGCTCGCGCGTGACGAGATCGAGCGCGGCGCGGATCGGCGCCATCGCGCCGGCAACCGCCGCGTAAGGCTTGAGACAGGTATCGAGTATGCGATAGCGCTCGCCGACCGGCGCCGTCAGCGCGGTGAAATCCACTTCACCCGCAACCGTGCCCGCCCAGCCTGCCGCACCCTCGAAAATTTCGTCGGGCCCGGTGAGTCCCGCCGCGGCCAGCAGCGCGGCCTCGACGCCGCCTTTCGCGATGGTCGCCTCGGCCGTCGCCTTCATCATCGGGATATGCCCGCGCTGGGATTGCGCGAGCGTATTGTTGTGGCTGCCGGCGATCGCGATGGCGTGGGCGGTCACGCGCGGATCGTCGCTCAGGAGGCGCGCCGCGAGCGCGGCGCTCGAGAATTGCATATCGGTGCCGGGATGCCAGCCGCGCCCGGAAATGCCGGATGCCGCGACGACGTCGCACAGGCGCAGTTGAATTTCATACGCCGCGACGAGCGCCACGATCACATCGGCGCCGGTGCGGCCGCACTTCTCCGCGACCGCGAGCGCCGGCGCAAGATTGCCGCTCGGATGCGCGGAGTCGAAGCCAAAGTAATAATCGTTGTTGTCGAGATACCGGATCAGCGTGCCGTTGACGAGCGTCGCGAGCGCGCATGAGGTCCTGCCGCCGTCGCCGATCGTCGTCGCCTCCGCGTTGCCGCCGAGCCCGCGGGCAACGCTCTTCACTATTGCCGCGGGCTCGCTGCGCAGCGCACCGGCCGCGCAGGCGAGCGTATCGAGTATCACGCGCTTGCCCGCGGCGACGACTTCCGGCGGCAAGTCGCGGTAACGAATGCCGTGCACGAGTTCGGCGAGCCGGTCTTTGACGAAAGTGGCCACTGTATCCTTCAGGCGGCCGGCCGCAGCCGCGCGCGCCGGGGCATAGCGGACGATCCGCTAGAACGCAAAGAACCGCGCGCCGCCGTCGAACGCGACGATATTGCCGGTGATGTAGCTCGCGCGCGGCGATGCGAGAAATACCGCGAGGTCGGCGAGCTCATGCGGCTCGCCCATGCGCTCCATCGGCACTTCCTTTTTCGCCCATTCCTTCCTTGCTTCGGCGGTCGGCCAGCGCTTGTCGATCTGCTCGCTGCGGAGTTTACCCGGCTGGATGCAATTGACGGTGACGCCGTCCTTGGCGACGACTTTCGACAGTCCCTTGGACCATACGTGCACCGCCGCTTTTGCTGCGTGCGCCGCATTCAGATTGCGCGGCTCGCGCGTGCCGGTCAGATTGATCACGCGGCCATAGCCGTGCTTCTGCATGCTAGGCATCACCGCCTCGGTCAGTTCGCGCAAGCGAAAGAAATTCAGCGTGAGCCCTTCCAGCCACTCTGCTTTCGATGCGCCGAGCGGCAGCGGCCGGCTGCCGCCCGCCGCGTTCGCGAGGATATCGACGCGGCCCAGCGCCTTCAGCGCGCTTTCGGCGATGCGGTCGGCCGCATCGTCGGGATAGAGGTCCGCTTGTATCAGAGTGGGTTTCTCGCCGCCGGCCTTGACGATTTCGGCGGACAACTCTTCGAGCAGATTGATGCGGCGCGCGACCGCCGCAACCTGCACGCCCTCCGCCGCGAGTCCGATGGCGATCGCGCGGCCGAGTCCCTGGCTTGCGCCGGTCACGATCGCGGTGCGTCCTTTCAGTTGCAGATCCATGCGTCTACCTCTCTCATGATTCTGGTAAAGTGAAACCCGATACTAAACCAAAGTGGCAAGCCCCGTGCACGTGGCGCCGGCTCGCGCATCATCCATGTCAGCCCTAATCCTTCACCGAATTTCGTTTCGCTTATTGGTCGCGACCGCTGCGTGCATTTCATTTGCGGCGCACGCGCAGGATTTTCCGACCCAGCCGGTGCGCATCGTGGCCGCAACGCCGCCGGGGGGTGCTGCCGACGTCAACGCGCGGCGCCTGGCCGAACGCTTGAGCAGAATGTGGAAGCAGCCGGTCGTCGTGCAGAACCTGTCAGGCGGCGCGGGCAACGTCGCGGCATCCGCGATTGCCGACGCGACGCCCAATGGTTACTCGCTGCTGTTCGCCGCGCACCCGGTGCTCGCCGTGAATCCTCTCCTGTATCCGAAGCTGCCGTTCAATGCGGACCGCGACTTCACGCCAGTCGTGCTGCTGAGCAAAATGCCGCACGTGCTGCTCGCGAATCTGACTCAGGTCCCGGCGACGCTGCCGGAACTGATCGCGCTCGCCAAAGCGAAACCGGGCACGCTCAACTTTGCTTCGGGCGGCGCCGGCACGTCGATCCACCTCGCGGGCGAGTTGCTCATCGACGCCGCGGGCATCGACATCCGCCACGTGCCGTATCGCGGCGGCGCGCCGGCAGTCACCGCTTTGATCGGCGGCGAAGTGCAGCTGCTATTCGATGCGACGGCAACCGCGATCGGCCACATCCGCGGCGGGCGCGTGCGGGCAATCGCGATCGCCAGCCGGCAGCGCTCGGCGGTGCTGCCGGACATCGCGACGTTTCAGGAAGGCGGCCTGCGCGGCTTCGAATCCGTCATCGCGCACGGTGTGCTCGTGCCCGCGAAAACGCCCGCGACCATGGTGGCCACGCTCAATCGCGCGATCAATGAAACTTTGAGCGACCCTGAATACAAAAAACAGATGGCGGAGTTCGGCGCCGATATCATCGGCGGCTCGGCGACGGAGTTTCGCGCTTTTCTGGCGGCCGAGCGCACCAAGTGGGGCAACTTGATCAAGAAACAGGGTATCAAGGCGAACTAGATATTCGCCGGCATGACGATCTGATAATTCGGTTTTGAGGGAGATCAATTCCCCCGCAGACCGATCTCTTTAGCGACCTTACTCCACTTGGCGAAGTCATTGCGGACTATGGTTGCGAACTGTTCCGGGGTCGTCGTATATACCTCCGCCGCCTGCGCGGCATAGCGCTCGACCATCTCAGGCGTGTGCACGATTTTCTTGATTTCGGCATTCAGCCTGGCGACGATCGTGCGTGGCGTCGCCGCCGGCGCGAGCACGCCGTTCCAGGTCGATACGATCAGTCCCGGCAGCCCTGACTCGGCTGCCGCGGGCACGGCCGGCAACGCGGCTTCGCGTTTTTCGCTGGTCACGACCAGCGCTTTCAACCTGCCGTCCTTTATATAGGCGACCGCCGACGGCACCGTCGCGAACATCGCCTGCACGTGGCCGCCGAGCACGTCGATCAGCGCCGGCCCGCCGCCTTTGTACGGCACGTGCGTGATCTTCGTTTTGGTCAGCGTCTGGAACAACGCGGCAGTCAGATGGTTGGTGCTGCCGTCGCCCGACGATGCGAACTTGAGCTCTTCGGGCCGCGCCTTCGCAAAGTCGATCAATTCGGCCACCGATTTCACCGGCACCGCGGGATTCACGACCAGCACGTTGTGAAAAATAATCACCGGCGTGATGGCGGCGTAGTCGTCGATCGGCGGCGTCTTCGCGTAGAGCACCGTGCCCATGCACAGGGTGTTAGTCGAGCCCCATAACAACGTGTAACCATCCGGCACGGCCTTGGCCACGAGCTGAAGGCCGATCGCGCCTGTTGCGCCGGGCCGGTTGTCGATCACCACGGAGTGGCCGAGCGACTGCGTGAGCTTTTGCGCGAGCGGCCGCGCGATCACGTCGGCGACGCCGCCGGGCGGCACCGGCAGGATGAGCCGGATCGGTTTTTGGGGATAACCTTGCGCTTGCGCGGTGGCGAAGACCAGCGTCGCACCCGCGCAGGCCATTCCTGATTTCAGAATTCGCGTGAACATGGACACCTCGTTTAACGCAAGCCCGCTGCCTACTGCGACCATTGCAACCATTGCGACATCATGGACCGTGGCGGCGTTTTTTGGGTGGCAGCGCCATCACGCCGCCGGCTGCCATCACGAGCCCGTTGATCACGAAGACCGCGATCAGGCCGAACGCCGATCCCACCGAACCGAAAACCGCGGGGCCCAGCACGCGCATCAGGTTGTTGACCGTGAGACGCAGGCCGAGCGTCTCGCCCGTGCGTCCCTGCGGCGACTGACTGAACATCAGCATCAGGGTGATCGGCTGGCCGCAGCCCATGCCGCAGCCGAAAATGAACGATACCACCGCGAGCGGCAGCGCACTGTGGCAGAACGGCACCAGCACGAAACCCAGGGCGCCCAGATAAAACGAGTACGCGAGCAGCCGTTCTTCGCCGAATCGCGTGACGAGCCGCGTCAATACGCTGCGCACGGCGAACGACGCCACCGCGAACGCCGCCAGCACTGCGCCGATCGCGGTCGCCGACAGTCCCGCAGCATGGCCGTGGATCGGCAGGTAAAACTGGAACAGGTCGGTGCCGAGCTGCGCAAGGCTGCTCGTCGCGAGCGTACGCCATATCTTGCGATCTCTCAGCGAGTCGAGTATGTGCGTCGGCGGTCCGGTGGGGCGCTTGCTGGCGGGCAGCACTTTGCCGCGCGCCAGTATCAGGACGCCGGAAATGACCCAGATTGCGACGACGAACAGGCATGCGGTCGCGTAATTCGTGTGATCGATAGCGAGGCCGGCAATCAGGGGGCCGACGAAATTGGTCGAGGCGCCGATCATGCTGAAATTGCTGAAGTTGCGCGCACGTTCGGCGGGCTTGCTCATGAGGCCGACCAGATTCTGCGCGAGCACGTGCAGGATCGCGAGCGCGAGTCCGCTTAACGCCGCCGCGACGTAGAGCGCAGCCATCGTATGCACGAAATACGGGATCGCCATGCCGATGGCGCCGCACACCGCCCCGAACAGCAGGGGCCATTGCGGCTTCACGCGATCCGATAACGCGCCGATCGGCCACGAGAACAACAACGGGAACGCATAAAACATCGCGACCAGCACGCCGACCGCGAACGGCTGCGCGCCCAGATCGAGTGCGAACAGCGACAGGATCACGCGCGCCGCCGAGATGCAGGTGAACCCGAGAAACGCGAACGTGAAAGTCAGATAAAGCGGCATCAGCTCAGGCAGGATGGACCGCCGCGACCCGTCTTGTGCGACGGTGCGGCTGCAATGGACACGAGGGGATTACCGCCGCATTTTACTTCATTGCGGCTGTATTCCCGCCGCCAGCATGATCCCGCGATAGCGCTGAATATCGTGCCTGAGCGATGCGGCGAATTCTTCGGGAGAGCTCGCAATGATTTCGCTGCCGCGCGCCTGGACGAGGTCCCTGATTTCCCGATCGTCGAATATGCGCACGATCTGCGCGTGCAGTCTGCGCACGAAGCGCTCCGGCGTGCCGGCGGGCGCAAACAGGCCGTGCCAGTTGCCGAACTCGAATCCGGCAACGCCCGCTTCGTCGATGGTCGGGACGTCGGGCAACAGCGGAGACCTTTTCAGCGTGGAGATTCCCAGCGCCTTCATTTTGCCGCTCTTCACGTAGGGCGCCGCAACCGGCAGCGACAACATCGCGACCGACACCTCGCCCGACACCACGGCGAATTCCGACGGCGCGCTGCCCTTGTATGGAACATTGTTGAGATTGATGCCGGTGGCGGATTTCAACACCTCGGTCGTAATCGCGCCGTTCGCGCCGGCCACGGCAATGTTGTACTTGCCGGGCTCCCGTTTCGCCGCCGCGATGAACTCCCTGAACGAATTTGCCTCCAGCCGGGGATGGGCGACGAGCACGGTGCCGGCGCTGATCAACTTGCTGACCGGCGCGAAGTCCCGCACCGGATCGTAGGGCAGCTTGCGGTACAGGCCGGCATTGATGACATGCGTGCCGTTGTTGCCGATGGCGAGCGTGGAACCGTCGGGCGCGGCATGCGCGGCGATTTCGGTTGCGACTATGCCGTTCACGCTGGCGCGCGCATCGACGATCACATTGCGGTCGAGCGCGACGCCCAGCCTCGGCGCGATCAGGCGGGCGGCGAAATCCGACGGCCCGCCGGCCACCGACGGCACCAGCAGCCGCACCGGCTTCGCCGGCAAATCCTGCGCGCAAACGGCTGCCGCAGCTCAGAAACAAATCCGGCAACTGCCGACCAGACAGAAAAGTGCGCTCACCATGCGGCGCATTATCTCAATCCCGGCAGCAATACCAGAATCCCGCTCGTGAAAATCTCGACCGCGACCGCCGCGAGCAACAGGCCCATGATGCGAATCGCGATGTTCACGCCGGTTTTGCCGAGCCACTGGCTGACCGGCGTCGCCGCGCGCAGCGCAAGCCAGGTTGTAAGCGCGACCAGCAGGCAGCACGCGATGATGACCGCGATATGGCTCAGCGACGAACGGCCCGTCGCAGTAAATAATGGTGGTCGAGATTGCGCCCGGCCCCGCCAGCAGCGGAATGGCGAGCGGAACTACGGCGATGCTCTCCTTGTCCGCGGCTTCGCGCGCCTCCTCCGGCGTCTGCTTCTCGCCGGTCGGCGTCGCGTGCATCATCGAGATGGCGAGCAGCAGGATCAGGATCGCGCCGCCGACTTTGAACGAGGCGATCGTAATGCCGAAGAATGCCAGCAGCGGCTGGCCGCCGACCGCGGCGAGTATCAGCACCACAGCCACCGCGCTGCTTGCCACCCTGGCGATGCGCTGTTTTTCGTCTCGCGTGTGCTGCTCCGTCATGCTCACGAACAGCGGCACCGCCCCGACCGGGTTCACGATTACGATCAGTGCAAGAAAGAATTTCGTGTATTCGGCCCAGTCCAGCATCACCGGCATTATGACGAATCAGCCGACCACGCGGTTCGCCTTTTGCAACTGGCGCTGCGCAAACGCAGCCGACGCGACCGGAATGAACTCATCTTCGCCAATGAGCTTCTCCTCGAACTCGTCAAGCTGGGCAAGGTTGGCGGTGATCGCCCGGTCGCCGTAAGTCAGGAGTATGTCCACGACCCCGTTGGCAAGCGCATCGAAATGGAGCTCGACGCCCTGCACGCTGGGTATCACCACGGCTTTCGCGTCCGGACGCTGCGCGATCAGCGCGCCGATAAGGCGCGGCAACAGATAAATGGACAACGTGTGCAGGGTGGCGATGCGGATTTCATTCTCCGCTGCGGCGGAAACCAGGCGGAACTCTTCGCGGATGCCGCGCGAGGTTTTAAGCGTTTCCTGAGCGTACTGCAGAAAGTGGCGGCCGTACAACGTGAGCGTGACCGGATATGAAGAGCGGTCGATCAGCGTAACGCCGGCCCAGTTTTCAAGCGCGCGGATGCGGCGGCTGAATGCCGGCTGCGAAACGTGCCGCTCCTCGGAGGCCTTCCAGAAACTGCCGGTGTTCGACAGACAGACAAAATCCTCCAGCCACTTGAGTTCCATGAGAGAGGTCTAGCCACGGATGAGCGACGAATTATCTTACCGAGAATTCGCCCCGCACGCCCGGAACCCGAATTACGTCACGCGCTCTCAGCGAGCGCGTCGGTGTACAGATGACAACGCACCAGCGCATGCGGCGTTTCGCTGACCGCCGGCGCGACGCTTGAACAGACCGGCATTGCGTGCGGACACCGCGGATGAAATGCGCAGCCGGAGGGAATCTCGAGCGGATTCGGGTAACTGTGGCCGATGCGCGTGTCCGGTACGCCGGCGGCCGGGTTCACGGTCATCACCGAATCGAGCAACGCCCGCGTATACGGATGGCGCGGCGCTTCGAATATCGCGCGCGCATCGCCGATTTCGACGATTTCGCCGAGATACATGACCGCCACGCGATCGGCGATGTGCCGCACCACCGAGAGGTCGTGCGTGATGAAGAGATAAGTCAAGCCGAACTGCTCGCGCAGGTCGAGCAGCAGGTTCAGAATCTGCGCCTGCACTGAAACGTCGAGCGCAGACGTCGGCTCGTCGCAGATCACGATCTCGGGACGCATGATAATGGCGCGTGCGATCGCGACGCGCTGGCGCTGCCCGCCCGAAATCTGGTTGGGATAGCGGTGCACGAGCCGCTCCGCAAGCCCGGTGAGCGCCATGATTTCATGCACCTGGCCGGCGCGCGCGGCAGGATCGCCGACCGCGTGCAGATCGAGCGGACGGCGCACAATTTCCACCAGCGTCTGGCGCGGATTCAACGACGAATAAGGATCCTGAAAAACCGGCTGCACGCGCCGCGCGAGCACTTTTGTTCCGATTTGCGATAACGGCGTGCCTGCGAGCGACACCGTTCCCGCGTCTGCGCCCTGCAACCCTAGCAGAATCCGCGCCAGCGTCGATTTGCCGCAACCCGATTCGCCGACGACCGCCAGGATTTCGCCCCGGCGCAGATCGAAGCTCACGCCCCGCACCGCGTGCAGCCGGCGTTTTGCGCGCAACATGCCGCGTCCGACATCGAAACTGCAATGGACGTCGCGCACGGCGAGCAGGGGCGCCCGCGGCGCAGCTTCTACCGGCGGCGGCAGAAACACCGGCCGTGCACTGAGCTCCCGACCGGGCACGCGCAGCCCGCCCGGATGGATGCAACGGTAATCATGTTGCGCACCATGCTGCCTTGACGGCGCCGGCGCCACCGCGCATTCAGCCACGGCCTCCTGGCAGCGGCTCGCATAGGCGCAGCCCGGTATGTCGCCGATCAACGATGGCACGATGCCGGGGATGGTCGTGAGGCGCGTGCCGGGTACCGTGCCGTCGCGTCTGCGGCAGGCAGCCGAGCAGCCGCCGCGTGTACGGGTGTTGCGGGTCGGCGAACAGCTGCGCGGTCGGCGCGCGTTCGACAATTTCACCTGCATACATGATCGCGACCGTATCGGCGATGCGCGCGACGATGCCCAGATTGTGCGCCGCGCCCGACTCACCCACTATGCCGAGTATCTTGCCTGGCTCCAGCGTGAAGCTGACGTCACGCACGGCGTGCAGCGTCCCGGCCGCGGTCGGGATATCGACGCGCAGATGCTCGACGCTGAACAGCGGCGTGTGCGCGGTGGCCATCAGTTGCGGTTCTCCGGCGCTGTCACGTCGCGCACGCCATCGCCCATTAGATTGGTCGCGATCACGAGCAGAAACAACGCCGCGCCCGGCGCGATCACCAGCCACGGCCGCAGGAACATCGAATTTTTGCCTTCGGCGATCATCAGTCCCCAAGACGGCGTCGGCGCCTGCAGCCCCACGCCCAGAAACGACAGCGACGCTTCGGCGAGTATCGCGATGCCGACTTCGAGCGTGAAGATGACAATGATCGGGCTTAGCACATTCGGCAGGATCTCGTGCGTCATCACCTGCCAGCGGCTGCTGCCCAGCGCGCGGGCGGCGCTGATGTAATCGAGCTGCCGTATCTGCATCGTCGCCGCGCGCGTTACCACCAGGAAATACGTCCAGTGCAGCACGCCGATGACACCGATCACGACGAAGAGCGAAGGCCCGATCAGGAACACCAGCGACATCGCGAGCAGCAGGCTCGGCAACGCGAGCTGGCACGTGAGCAGATAACTCACGGCCTCGTCGACGCGGCCGCCGAAATAGCCGGCGCACATGCCGAGCGTGACGCCGATCAGGCAACCGATCGAGGCGGCAGCGACGCCGATCACGATCGAAATGCGCGAGCCGTACAGGAGCCGGCTCAGGTAGTCGCGCCCGAGATGATCGGTGCCGAGCAGGTTCTGCCACGTGCCCCGCGCGTCCCACACCGGCGGCAACAGTCGCCGCGCCAGGTCCTGCGCGTATGGGTCGTGCGGCGCGATCAACGGCGCCAGCAGCGCGAGCAGAATCCCGGCGACGATGATCGCGAGCCCGATGCACAGGCCTTTGTGCGCAAGCATGCGCGCGCGCAGCGCCTGCCCGGGACTCAGGTATTTCCACCGGATCTGAAAGAGCCGTTCCATGCCGTCCTTCCACGGCTCGAACTCGACGTCGTTCGAGGCGAGATAGTTGGCCGAGAAAGTCAGGATCGGCACCCAGTAAGCTTCTTCGGCGATGCGGCGCAGCGCGTCGCGGAAAAACTGCTGGCGCTTGGCCGGATCGTAAGTCGAATTCGCCGCATCGACGAGTTTCGCGACCGCGGGGTCCTGCGAAAAATTGCGGTCGGATTCCGGCAGAAAATGATCGGGCACGATCGCGCCGGCATCCGGAATGCTGAACGACCCGATCGAGCCGTAATAGGCGGGCACCTGCTTTTCGTTACGGGCCTTTACCAGCACCGGCGGCTTCACGAAGCGCAGCGTCGCGCGCACGCCGACCTGGTTCAATTGATGCACGATCGCTTCGTTGACCGGGCGCTCGCGGTCCGACCACAGCTCGAGATCGAAACCATTCGGATAACCGGCCTCAGCGAGCAGCTTTTTGGCGAGCGCCGGATTGTAGTCGTATTTCTTCACGTCCTGCGCGCACCCGAACTGCACCGGGTTGCACGCGGAGTACAAGAACCTGCGACGTGCCTTTGACGAGGTTCTTCACGATCGCCGCGCGGTCGATCGCGTGGTTGAGAGCCTGGCGCACCGCCTTCTTCATGAGCGGCCCCTTCGGCTGCACCATGCCGGCGGCGTCGAGCACCAGAAATTCCACGCGCATCGACGGCCCGTGCACGAGGCGCACGCGGCCGCCGCGGGCGGCGTCCTCGGCAAGCTCGGTCGGTATGTTGAAGGTCCAGTGCACCCCGCCGCTCATGAGCTCCGCGGCCTGCGTGCTCTGGTCCGGAATGCTGCGGATGATGATGCGCTCCATCGGCGGGCGGCCTTTTGCGCTGTCGCCGCGGTAGTCCTTGAAGCGCTGCAGGGTGATGCGATCGGCGGTGAACTCGGTGACGCGGTACGGTCCGGTGCTGTTGATCGCGCGAGTGGCGGCATTCGGGTCCAGGCTGCCGTCCGCCTTGTGATAGGTGCCCTTCTTGCGGATCTTGGAATAATAGGTGAAATCGTAGAACACCAGCGCATTGGGCTGCTTCATGTTGAAGCGCACGAGATATTTGCCGCGCACTTCCGCATTTTTCAGCCAGTGCCCGATGCGCGCGGAAAACAGCGTCTTGCTTTCCGGGCTCACGATCCAGTTGAAAGAATACGCGACGTCTTCGGCGGTCATTTCGCTGCCGTCGTGAAACTTGATGCCTTCCCGCAATTCGACGTCGAGCGTCGTGTCGTTGACGAACTTGTGCGCTTTTGCGGCGAGCGGGACGGCTTTCAAGGTCTGCGGATCGACGTAATACAGCGCGTCGTCCGTCAAGAGGCCCAGCACGTCATTCTCGCGACTGCGCGAGTACAACCCGTCGAGCGTCGTCACTTCGCGCGGAAACGCCACCACCAGCGTGTTGTCGGACTTTGCCGCCAGCGCGGCGGGCGAACCGACGAGCGTCAATCCGCCGCACAACCCGCCTATGTCAGGAAGCCGCGGTCGCGTCCGCGCGCGCGTGAATCAGCTGTGCAAAGCGCCCGCGCGCCGAATCCATCATTGCGTAGCGCTCGTCGCGCGTGCCGGTGCCGGCCCATTGCGCCTCGATCAGCTTGTCGACCGCGGCCTTCGCCGCATTCGACAGCGGCGTCCCCGACGTGATGTTGAGAAACGTCGAGCGCCCTACCATCGGATAACGCGCGCGCACTTCGCGCCAGTCGGTCGTAACACCGGCCGTGCGCGCGGTGGCGCTGGATCTTGCTGCAAGTTCGACTTCGTTCACGAAAGATTTCCTCTGGTAGGTTGCCGGCACCAACGCGGGCCGAAGGTCAGTTATCCCTGAATATACCGATTTCGGGCGCGCCGCCCACTTTCATGCAGCCGCGGTACATGCCGGGGGTGGAAAACGGCATCGAGATGTTGCCCTTGCGGTCGAGCGCGATCAGGCCGCCGCTTCCGCCTAGAGCCCGCAAGCGCTCGAGTATCACGTGTTCCGCCGCCTGTTCGACGCTCCAGCCCTTGAATTCCATCAGCGCCGACAGCGTGTGCGCCGCGACCTCCCGCATAAAATACTCCCCTTCGCCGGTCGCCGACACCGCCGCCGTCGCGTTGTTGGCATAAGTGCCTGCGCCGATGATGGGCGAGTCGCCCACGCGCCCCGGCAGCTTGTTCGTGCGGCCGCCCGTGGAAGTCGCCGCTGCAAGATTGCCCGCGCAATCGAGCGCGACCGCGCCGACGGTTCCGTGCTTGTCGGATTCTGCCACGGTGGCCTGCCGCGCGAGGGTCTGCGCGCTTTTCATCCGTTGCAGCGCGTCCCACCGCCGCTGCGTGAAGAAATATTCCGGCTCGACGATCTCGAGCTCGTGTGCGCGCGCCACCGCCTCGGCGCCGGCACCCGCCAGCATTACGTGCGGCGTGCGCTCCATGACCACCTTGGCGAGCTTCACCGGATTTTTCACGCACGTGACGAGCGTGACTGCGCCCGCCTGCAAGGTTGCGCCATCCATCACGGCGCCAGATAGCGCCGGCCCTTAGGCGTCAGGTCATACCCGCTTTGGGCCGTGGCGCCGGGCGCCGCGACATACGCGTGGGTCACCAGAAATTGCAGGTACATTTCGGCGATCTGGAAATTCATGTTGTGCGTGCGCGCAATCGCGTCGGCGCTGGCATAGGCGCCTTGCGCCAGATATTGCAGTGTGCGGACTGCGTCGCCGTCGAGGGTTTCCCACTGCTCGATGTACTGCGCAAGCTCGTTCTTCAGCTCGGCGTTTTCACTGCGCAGCCGCGCGTTTTCCCGCACCAGCGTTTCAAGTTCGGCGCGGTATTTCGCGGCGGCGGGCACCGTGCCGAGCAACTCTTCCATCCATCCCATGTCTGCTGATCCCGTTTTCGAAAAAATTTGTACAAGTTACCGGCCGCCATTGTTTCACACCGGCTGCCGTCCTGCAGTCCGGGCAGGGTGCGATTGCGACTTGCGTAATGCGAGGCGCGCGGCTACTGTATATTCCCTCGTCGCACTTTCAGCGCCGCGCATGCGACGGCCGTGCGACACGCCCCGACCATTTTGAGGAGATGCATGATGAAGCATACGACTTACCAACGCCGCGAATTTCTCAAGGCCGCGGGCGCCGCCGCAGTCGCGCTCGCGTTCGGCAGCCTGCCCGTCGCCGGGCGCGCAGCGGGTGCAACTGACGGCAAAGTCAAAATCGGCGTCGTCGGCTCGGGCCGCGTCGGCGGCACGGTGGGCGGAGTCTGGGCCAAGGCCGGACACGAAGTCATGTTCTCGTCGCTCGATCTCGAAGCCGACAAGAAACTCGCCGCCAGCCTCGGGCCGAACGCCAAAGCCGGCACGCCGCGCGAAGCCGCCGCCTTCGGCGATGTGGTGCTGATTTCGGTGCCGTACGCGGCGCTGCCGTCGGTCGGCCGCGACCTGGGCGACCTGATCAAGGGCAAAATCGTGATCGATACGTCCAATCCGATCGTTGCGCGCGACGGCGACATGGCGGTGGCGGCGCGCGAGAAAGGCGCCGGCATCTCCTCGCAGGAATTTCTGCCGGGCGCGCGCATCGTGCGCGCGTTCAACGCGATCGGTTACGCGCGGATGGGCGAAGCGTCGAAAAACCCCGGCAAAGTGGGGATGCCAATCGCAGGCGACGATCCGAAAGCGATCGAAATCGCTTCTGCGCTCATAAAAGAAATTGGCTATGAGCCCGTCATGGTCGGCTCACTTGCGACGATGGGCAAATATCTGATTCCGGGAACACCGCTTGGCGGCGAGCATACGCCGGCGGAAATCCGGCAGATCGCCAGCACGCTCAAATAAGCGCGGCGCAATAAAAAACGCGCGGTTCGGTGAACCGCGCGCTTTTTTTGTACGCTGGCTTCAGCGCGGCTGCTTGACCACGCGCAAGTAAGGCTTCGGCGATTTCCAGCCGCCGGGGAACAATTTCTTCGCGTCGTCGTCGGACACCGAGCCCGCGATGATCACGTCGTCGCCGTCTTTCCAGTTTACCGGTGTCGCGACCTTGTGCTTCGCGGTGAGCTGCATCGAGTCGAGCACGCGCAGGATTTCATCGAAGTTGCGGCCGGTGGTCATCGGGTAAGTCAGCATCAGCTTGATCTTCTTGTCCGGCCCGATGATGAACACCGAGCGCACGGTCGCATTCGTCGCCGCGGTGCGCCCATCGGACGCGACTTCCTCGGCCGGCAGCATGTTGTAGAGCTTGGCCACCTTGAGATCGGTGTCGCCTATCATCGGATACTTGACCTTGGCGCCCTGGGTCTCTTCGATGTCGACGGCCCATTTGCTGTGGTTCTCGACCGGGTCGATCGAGAGTCCGATCAGCTTGGCGTTGCGCTTGGTGAATTCCGGCTCGATCTTCGCCATGTAGCCGAGCTCGGTCGTGCACACCGGCGTGAAATCCTTGGGATGCGAAAACAGGATCGCCCACTTGTCGCCGATCCACTCGTGGAAATCGATTTCGCCCTGCGTCGTTTTGGCCTTGAAATTCGGTGCGGTATCGTTGATGCGTAAAGACATAAGGCCTCCGGGAGAAAGATTAGGGGGGAAACAATATACCCATCGCGATTCGCGTCCGTCAATCCTTTAGTCGGGCGCGCGCGGGGTAAGAATTACACGCGTTTGCTTTGTGGCTACTCGCCTGCCAACTGCGTCGCATACGTGCGGGCTTCCACCCGCTTGACGTATGAAATGTTCCGGGTGATCAGCGCTATAAGTTGCCGTTGAATACAAGCGAGTTCAAGCGGGCGAGTTCAACGCCAACGTGTCCGCGAGCCAGTTTGCAGTCGCCGCCAACGCGCCATCGGCACCGGCCCCGCCGATCAACTGAACGCCCAGCGGCATGCCGTCGACCGTGAGCAGCGGCAGGCTGAACGCCGGAATGCCCATGAACGTCGCGTAAATCTGGTAGGCGCGGCTGCCCGTGTGATCGCGCGCGACGGGCGCCGGTCCCGGTGCGGTAAGCGTAATGAAGCCGTCGCTGCCGGCCAATGTCCGGTGCGCCTGCTCGCGCATGGCGAGCCGCCCGGCAAGCAGGCCCGCATAGTGCTCGGGCGTCATTGTCGCCGCCTTCACCATGCGGTCGAGCACGCGCTTTTCGAGCAGGTCGCCGAATTTCCGCACGTACTGCTCATACGGCCATTTCATTTCGTAAGTCGTCAGCTCGACCGAGCGCTCGACATAACCGCCGTCCAGCGCGCGCTCGAATTCGCCGACTTCCTTGCTCGAAGTGCGATCGACGATCTCGATGCCTTCCTCTTTCAACTTATCGATCAATTCCTCGAACGCATTGCGCGTAGCCGGGTCGACTTCCGTGTCCCAGGCGTTCATGTGCAGGCGAATCAACCGGCGCGGCTTGCGCGCTGCCGGCGGCACCGCGGCCGCGCCGTCGAGCGGCGCATAACCCGGGCTGCCCTGAGTGAGCGAAATATGCGAAGCGATGCGCCACACGTCGGCCAGCGTCGCGCCGATCACACCCAGGTGATCGTGCGTCAGCGTAATCGGATGCACGCCCTGCATTGGCAGCACGCCATGCGTCGGCTTGAAGCCGAAAGCGCCGCAGTACGCGGCGGGCCGCAGCACCGAACCCTGGGTCTGCGTGCCGAGCGCGACGGGCAGCATGCCCGCGCCGACCGCTGCTGCCGAGCCGCTCGATGAACCGCCCGGCGTGCGCGCAATGTCGTGCGGATTGCGCGTGACATTGGTGGCGCCGCACGCGAAGGCCGTGGTCACCGTTTTGCCGACGATCACCGCGCCGCCCTGGCGCAAAGACTGCACGCACGCTGCATCGTAGGCCGGCTGCCATCCTTTGAATGCGGGGCTGCCCATCTGCGTCGGCAAATCGCAGGTATCCATGATGTCCTTGATGCCGACCGGGCAGCCGTCGACGCTCGACAGCGGCTTGCCCGCGCGATAGCGCGCAGTCGCCGCATCGGCGGCAGTGCGCGCGGCTTCGAGGTTCAACACGACGAACGCTTTGACTTCGCTTTCGCGCGCCGCAATGCGTTCGAGGCAGCGCTCGAGCAACTCGCGCGGCGTGAACTTTCCCGCGAGCATTTCAGGAACCGCGCGCGCGAAACTGTTCATCGCTACTCCGCCGTAATTTTCGCGGCGGTGACGACCTTCATCCATTTTGCGACCTCTGATTTGATATAGGCGTTAGTGGCGGTCAGCGACTCGGCCGCAGGCTCGAGGCCGATCGCGGCGAGGCGCGCCTTCATTTCCGGCGTGTAAAGGACTTTGATAATCTCACCATTGAGCTTGGCGAGCACCGGAGCCGGGACGGCGGCGGGCGCGAACATTGCGTACCAAACATCGACCGCATAACCGGGCACGCCCGCTTCGGCCACCGTCGGCAATTCCGGTGCAGCGCCCGCACGCCTGGCCCCGACCGTCGCCAGCGCGCGCAGCTTACCCTGCCGAGCGTAATCGAGCCCCGACACGATTGCACACGCGGTCAGCGAAATACGGCCTGCGATCGTATCGATCACACCCGGCGCGGTGCCCTTATAAGGAATGTGCACGATGTCGGTGCCGGTCGCGAGCTTGAATGCTTCGAGCGTGAGGTTCGCCGCACCGCCATTGCCGGACGACGCGTACGTGAGCTGGCCGGGATGCGCTTTCGCCAGTGCGATCAGGTCCTTCACCGACTTCACCGGCAGCGACGGATGCACGACCAGAATGTTGGGACTGTTCACGAGCACCGCGACCGGCGTGAAATCGCGAATCGGGTCGTAACCGAGATTCTTGTGCGACGCCGGGATCACGGCGTACGAAATGCTCATGGTGAGCAGCGTATAGCCGTCCGGCGGCGACTTCGCGACCTGATCGCTCGCGACCGCACCGCCGGCCCCGGGCTTGTTTTCGACGACCACCTGCTGGCGCCAGCTCTGGTCGAACTGCTGGCCGACGAGACGCGAGATCGTATCCACACCGCCGCCGGAACCGGCGCCGACGATGATGCGGATGGGTTTCGCGGGATAGGTTTGGGCCGGGGCTTCGCAAGCGACGAAGGCAAGATATACGGCGAGCAAGACTGTCTGAGCGACGTTCAGAGGCATGGTAGTTCGTTGGCGGTTGCGGATGGTTTTTACGACGCCTTCCAGTATAGTTCCAGTCGGCGTCTCGCGAAAAGGAAAGTCATGCGTACCTGGCTGGCTGTTATGACATGTTGTGCAGCGTGCTGCGCGCACGCCGCGGATGTCTATCCGAACAAACCGATTCGCATCATCATCACGGTCGCACCCGGCGGCGGCGCCGACATCACGGCGCGGGCGGTCGGGCAGAAACTTTCCGAGGCGTGGGGCCAGCAGGTCGTCGTCGACAACCGGCCCGGCGGCAACGGCATCGTCGGCATGGACATTGCCGCACACGCAAGCCCTGACGGTTACACCATCGTCGAAGGAACCATCGGGCCCGTGGCGGTCAACCCGAGCCTTTACAGCAAGCTGCCGTACGATCCGGTCAACGATTTCGCGCCGATCGCGCGCGCCGTGACCGCGCTTAACATGCTCGTGGTATATCCGTCGCTGCCCGCGCATTCGGTCAAGGAACTGATCGCCTATGCCAAGGCCAATCCCGGCAAGCTGAACTACGGGTCGTCCGGGGTCGGCTTCGCCGATCACCTCGCGGGCGCGCTGTTCGAAACGCTCGCCGGCGTGAAAATGCAGCATGTGCCCTATAAAGGCGGCGCGCCGGCGATGGTCGACCTGCTCGGCGGCAATATCCAGCTGATATTCGCCACGGTTTCCACCTCCCTCACTCACGTTAAAGCGGGCAGGATCCGCGCGCTGGCGGTGACCTCGGCCAAACGCGTCGCGCAGTTCGCGGACGTGCCGACGGTAGCGGAGGCCGGCGTGCCCGGCTTCGCGGTCGACAACTGGTACGGATTCATGGCGCCGCGCGGAACGCCGAAGCCTATCGTCGTCAAACTGCACGCCGAGATGAATCGCATTCTCGACCTGCCCGACGTCAAAGAGCGGCTGGCAGTGCTCGGCATTTTTCCGTTTCCGGCGCCGTCACCGGAGGCGTACGGCGACTACGTCAAAGCCGAGATCAAGAAATACGCGAAGGTCGTGCAGGATTCCGGCGTGCGCATCGACTGAGCACGCAGCGCGACCTGGTCGCGCTTTCTAAATCTCTCTGACGAGTAACTTGCGGAACTTGATCGGGCCGCCGTTGAACTGAAGACCGATCCGTCCTTCCGGGAACCTGCCGTCCTGCGCAACGACGGTGACCACGCCGTTCAGCTTCAGGATAATCTGCGGCCCCTTGGCGTAGATCTCGAAGGTGTTCCACCGGCCGCCCGCCTTGTATATCGGGTTCACCACGGCGACGTTAACGAGGCTGCCCGTGCTGTACGCCGGGTTCGGGTTCTTGTCCCAGATCTGCGCTTCATAGGCGCCTGACGCGGTACTGATGGCGGCGGGATTCATGGCGCGTATGTAGATGCCGCTGTTGGTGTCGTCGGACGCCCAGAATTCCGCATACAGTTCCAGGTCCTTAAAGGATTTCTTCGAGACCAGGATACTGGCACCCTGGGTAGTGCTCTTGTCCGCCTGGATTGAGCCATCCGCGGCCCTCCAGTTGGCGCCGCCCGTGACGTTCCAGTTTTCCATGCCTTTGTCGCCGTCGATCAGCGTGACCCAGCCTGCAGTCGGCAGATGCCCGCAACCGAAAACAGTCAACGCGACAATCAACAATCCCGCCGCGCCTGCAATATGTCGTTTCATGGTGATCTCCTCCTTGTTAATGGCGAACGTGCTCTCAGCGAATCGGTTGGCCTGCCGACCCGGAACACTACTCGATTTTGATGCCGACGTCCTTGATAATTTTCGCGCAAGTCGCAATCGCTTCGCGCACGATGTCGCGCAGCCGCTCGGGCGTGCTCGCGGTTGCGTCCAGTCCCTGGGCCGCGAGCGCCGCCTGCACCTCCGGCAGCTGAACAATTTTCCCGAGCTCGACGTTCAACCCGCGCACGATGGCGTTGGGCGTGCCCGCCGGCGCCGCTATCCCGTACCACGGCGTGAAATCGTAACCCGGGTAACCGGACTCGGCGATGGTAGGAACATTCGGCAGCGTCCTGGTGCGCTGCGCGCCCAGAACCGCGATGGAAACGACGCGTCCGGCCTTGATCAGCGGCAGTGCGCCGGCAACGCTGGGAAGGCCGATTTGCACTTCGCCGCTCGCGACCGCCGTCATGATCGGCGCGGCGCCTTTATACGGCACGTGCAGCAGATTGATGCCCGCGCGGCTTTTGAAGAGTTCACCGGCAATATGCACGGGGCCGCCCACGCCCGACGAGCCATAACCGATTTTTCCCGGCTGTGATTTGGCGAGCGCTACCAGTTCGGGAATGGTTTTCGCGGGGAACGCTGGATAAGCGACGATGACGAAGGATCCGCCGGCCAGCAACGTGATGTACGCAAAGTCCTTCATCGGATCAACGCCCGATTTGTAAAGGCTTACGCTCGGCGCCAGCGAATACACGATAACGTCGAACAGCGTATAGCCGTCGGGCGTCGCTTTGGCCGCCAGTTCCGCGGCGACGTTGCCGCCGGCACCGGGCCGATTGTCGACCACAAACGCCTGCCCGTTGCGTTCGGCGAATTTCTGGCCGACCGTGCGCGCAATGATGTCGCCGGCGCCAGCAGCGGGAAACGGATCGATGACGCGGATGGATTTGTGCGGATAGTCGTCGGATTTGCTTAATCGCGATGCAGTCGCATCGGCAGCGTAAGCGCGCGCATTCGGAACGATTGCCAATGCGAGGACGGCAAGCGTTGCCGCGCGCCGCGCGCCATGCCGCATTCGAATGCTCGATGGTGTCATGCCGATCCTTTTTCTGTAATGAACGCCGCGCTCTCAGCGCCGCGGCTCCGCCTTCAGCAACAACCGCGCAAAATGCCGGCCGGCAAATTCCTGTCCGGCCTGCAACGGCCGGCGGTCTTCGCCCAAGCTCGGGTCGAACAGATTCTCGGGGGCATCGGCTTCGTACAGATTCATGTAATTGCCGGCGGGATCGGGACCGATCTGGGCGCGATGAGGGGCGTGCTGCAATTGCCACGCGCGGTGGATGCCGGGCAGTTCCATCACGTGCTTCAAGTGCTGCGCGACTGCAGACTGAAATTTATTTTCGGCCGCCGCATTGAATTCGCACCGCGCCCAGCAGCGGCCGGCGCGGTCATCTTTCTCGACCAGCGACAGCACGCGGTAAAACACCCTGCCCCAATTTCCGATATCGCGGCGCCAGGGCTCGTTTTCGGTCACGGGCGGCGGCGGATTTTGCGGGAACGACTTGAAGAGCGCCGGATCGTTGATGGAATAGACCTGCTGGTATTCCTGTTCCATCACGCCTTCGTTGGCGCTGCCGCGCAGTTCCTGCGTGCGCCACGCCGTGGAATAACCCGGCTTGTCCGCCAGCTCCTGGATATGCGCGTCGTAGTGGATATTGAACTGGCGATCGAACTCCTTGCTCGTGAGGTCGAACCTGACGAAGCACAGATAGGGAAATGCCTTGATGTCGACCACGTGATGTTCCTCGGCGAATTTGGCTTCGAATCTTTATTCGATCTTCACGCCCGCCGTGCGCACGACCTTGCCCCACTTCGCGATGTCGGCCTTGACGCGCTCAGCCAGCGCCTCCGGCGGGCCGCCGCCGGCGACGCCGCCTTGCGAGAGCAGCCGGTCCTTGACGTCCTGCGTCGCGAGCGCTTTCTGCGCCTCGGCGTTGAATTTCACGATGATCTCGCGCGGCGTGCCGGCGGGCACCATGATGCCGAACCAGCTGTCGGCCTCGAATCCCTTGAGCGACTCGTTGATGGCGGGCACCTCCGGCAGCACGGGCGAGCGCTTGCTCGACGCGACGCCGATCGCGCGCAGCCGTCCGCTCTTCACGTGCGGCAGCGAGGACGGGATGCTGTCGAAGAACAGCTGCACGTTGCCGGGAATCAGATCGGAGAGTCCCGGCGCGCTGCCTTTATACGGCACGTGCAGCGCCGTAAAGCCGCCCATCTGCTTCAGCATCTCCTGCTCGAGATGCGACAGCGTGCCCTGCCCCTGCGAAGCAAACGCGAGCTCGCCCGGGACGAGCCTTGCCGAGCGCGATAACTTCCTTCACATTTTTCGCCGGCAGCGACGGGTGAATGACCAGAATGTGCGGCACGTTGCCGGCGAGCACGACGGGCGCCAGATCGCGCTCGAGATCGTAGCCGAGCTTCGTGTAAGTGGCCATGCCGATGGCGTTGGTCGTCACGGCGGCCATCACCGTCGTGTAGCCGTCGGGCGCGGACTTGGCGGCCATCTCGACGCCGAAATTGCCGCCGACGCCGGGGCGATTGTCCACGATCACCGTCTGGCCCCACGCCTCGGTGAGCTTCTGCGCGAGTGTGCGCGAGAGCAGATCCGCCGCACCGACCGGCGGAAAGGGGACGATGATGCGAACCGTCTTAGTCGGATAGGTTTGCGCCATGGCGCCAGCCGCGGCGAACGCGAAGCCCATGATGACTGCTGGTGCGAACCATTTGCTCATTCCCGCTCCCCGATTCAAACCGTTTTGGAACTACGCCCGCTACCATAGCCGAATGCCTGCGCCCGCGCCATACACGCCCCCAAACGGACGGCACGGCGCTGAAACAGTGCGGCTGAAGTAAACTTCCGTTCAAACCATGCGAAGGAGTCTGAAAGTGGCTTTCGATCTCGTTCTACGCAATGCGCGGCTCGCCAACAGCGATGGTTCAACCGTCGATATCGCGGTCGCCGATGGACGCATCGCCGCCATCGCCCCGCACATCGCGGCCGATGGCGAGAGCGCGAACGCCGGCGGGCAATTCGTGTCGCCGGCGCTGGTGGAGTGTCATTTCCATCTGGACAAATCGCGCATTCTGGACCGTGTCGCGCCGCTCGCGGACCGCCGCGCAACCGACTACATGGCACGCACCGCCGCGGTAAAGCACACGTTCACCGTCGAGGATGTTTACGCGCGCGCGCGCGCGACGCTCGAGCAGTGTTTGTTGAACGGGATCGGCCACATGCGCACCCACATCGAAGTGGATCCCAACGTCGGCCTGCGCGGCTTCGATGCGATCGAGCGCCTCGCGAAAGATTACGCGTGGGGCATGGATCTGCAATTGTGCGTGTTTCTGCAGGAAGGCTGGACCAACGTGCCGGGCGCGGAGGCCATCGTGCGCGAGGCGTTGAAGCGCGGCGCGCATGCAGTCGGCGGCGCCCCGCGCTACGACACCGACGGGCCGGCGCAGATCCGGCGCATTTTCGCGCTCGGCAAGGAATTCGACGTCGACGTCGACATCCATCTCGACGGCGGCTACACGACGCACGACATGGATATTCATCAGGTCTGCGATCTCGCCGACGAGATGGGCTGGGGCGGGCGCGTGGCGATCGGCCACGGCAACAAATACTCGTGCCTGCCGACGAAGGAACTCGAGGCGCTGGGACAACGGCTCGCGAAATCCGGCGTGGCGGTCGCGGTGCTGCCCACGACGGATCTCTTCACCAGCGGGCGCCATCTCGAGCACAGCGTGATCCGCGGCATCGCCGATGCGAATGCCCTGATCGCACAGGGCGCGAACTGCGCAATCTCGACCAACAATGTATTGAATCCGTTCACGCCGTATGGCGACTGCTCGCTGGTGCGCATCGCGAACCTGTACGCCAACGTCGTGCAGCGCGGCACCGCGCACGACCTCGCCGAATGCTTTGCGATGATCTCCGCGCGGCCGGCGCGCATCCTGGGCAGGCAAGACTACGGCATCGCCGTCGGCAATCCGGCGGACCTCGTCGTGTGGAATGCAAAAACACCGGACGAAGTCATCGCAACGGTCGCGGCGCCGTTGATGGGCTATAAGCGCGGGCGGCGCGTGTTTACCCGCGAGACGCCGCTATTGCACCGGCCCGCGATGGCCTGAACGAAAGCCCGATCTAGCGATCGACCAGCGCGATTTCCGTGCCGTTGCGCGCGAGCTTCTTGTTTTGCGGCAGCCGCAGGTACGGCGCGGCTTCTTCGGGCTTGAACCCGTAGGCGAAGTTCATGTCGCCCCAGCTGAAGCTTGCCACGCCGTAGCCTTTGTACACGGACAGGCGCTTGAAATGAAATCTGCCGGTCGTGTTGTCGCTGCATTGCAGTTGTCCGGAGCCGCCCTTTTCCGCGTTTGATGTGAAATCGCCCACGCATTTGAGCGCCGGATTTTTTTGCGAGCGCAGGACCACGGTGCCGGAGCCGTCGAGATGGCCTTCGGCTTCGCCCACATAAACGTCGTCTGCCGCTACCGCGATCACCTCGCCCGTCGCCGAGAACAAACCCGCCTCGGCCGCCGGTGCAAAACCTGCCGTTGCAATGCACGCGGCGAAAATCGCCAATCCGCTTTTGGTAATCATGTCGGAGTCCTTGTTCAATCAGCGAAGGTGAAGCCATCGCCACAAGGCCGACGATACGCGCGTCAGTTTCAGCGCCAAGCAAAGTTACATATTTTCACATCTCTGTCGCCATGCTTACGGCGGAGCCGTGCCCGAGTGTGCATTACTGCCGCGGCAGTCCCGCGCTGCGCACGATCACGGCGTAGCGCTCCATGTCGGCGCGCAACAGTTCGCCCAACTGCTCGGGCGTGCCGGGCCACGGATCGACGCCCTGGGCGGCGAGCTGGTCGCGCACGTCGGGCGCCTCGAGCACTTTCACCAGCTCACGGCTCAAGCGCGACACGATATCGCGCGGCGTCCCGGCGGGCGCGAACATGCCGTACCACACGGACATCGTAAAGCCCGGCACGCCGGCTTCGGTGCCCGTGGGCACTTCGGGCAGAGTCGGGATGCGCTGCTCGGACAGCACGGCCAGCGCGCGCACCTTGCCGGCACGGATCTGCGGGATCGCCGCCGTCACCGGCATGACCACTTCGTCCACTTCGCCGCCGATCATCGCGGACATCGCGACCGTGACGCCTTTATAAGGCACGTGCACGATATCGATCTTTTCCAGGTGCTTGAGCAATTCGTTGGCAAGGTGATTGGTCGTGCCCGCGCCGCCGGAACCGAAATTGAGTTTGCCCGGACGCGCGCGCGCGAGATTGATGAACTGCCGCAGCGTTTTGGCGGGCACCGACGGGTGCACGACCAGGATGTTCGGGATCGAAGTCAGCCGCGCCACCGGCGTGAGATCGTTGACGGGATCGTAGCCGAGGTTCGCATAGAGCGCCGGACTGACCGCGATGCTCGCGGTGGCGAGCACGATCGTATAGCCATCGGGCGCGGCCTTCGCCGCTATCCCCAGGCCCAGATTGCCACCGGCCCCCGCCCGGTTGTCGGCCACCACCTGCTCGCCGAGCGGCATGGAAACTTTCTGCGCGAGCAGGCGCCCCACGATGTCGCTCGACGCGCCGGCCGGAAATGGAAGAATCAACCGGATCGGCTTGACCGGATACGAACGCCCGGCCCCGGGCGCTGCCGTCTGCGCGACTGCCGCGGTCGAGCCGAGCAACAGAAGCGCCGCGGCGAGCGCCGTGTTGCGGTGGATTCCTGTGCCCATTCATTCCTCCTCATCCGGCGATGCGACGAGCAATGCGCTCTGCTTAACTAACGCCTTCGAGCACTTCCAACGCCTGCCTTAATTGCTCCGCCGTCACCGGCTTGATCAAATGCAAATCGAAGCCGGCGTCGGCCGCCAGGCGTTCGTCCTGCAACTGGCCGTAGCCGGTCATGGCGATGAGCGCCACGTGGCGCCGTTTTTTATCCGCCCGCAGTCTTTGCGCGACTTCGTAGCCGTCGATATCCGGCAGCCCGATATCGATGAGAACGATGTCCGGATCGCAACTCGCGTACAGGTTGATGCCCGTCATCCCGTCCGCCGCGATATGCACCTCGTGGCCGTCCAGGGCGAGCGAAGCGCGCAACATTTCGCGGCCGTCAGGGTTGTCTTCGATGACGAGTATGCGCTTGGCATTTGGATTGCGCGGGCCCGTCAACGCCGCGGGTTCATCCACCGGCCTGGCGACGGCGGCGAAGCTGACCGTGAATGCAGCACCCGTGCCGGGCCCGCCACTCGATGCGCGCACTGTCCCGTCGTGCAGTTCGGTCAGGCGCTTGACCAGCGCCAGACCCACACCCATGCCGCCGCGCGCGCGATCCGGGCCTTGCGGACCCTGCACGAAGAGACCGAACACGCGCTCGAGCATCCCGGGATCGATGCCTTCGCCCTCGTCGGCCACAGTCAGCACCGCCTCGTCGTTCACGCGTGCCACGCTGACCCTGATCTGCTTATCCTGCGGGGAAAATTTCTGCGCGTTGTCGAGGAGGTTGATCAACACCTGCTCGATGCGCGAGCGATCGGCGTTAATCCAGACCTGGTGCGCTGTGAGCGCAACCTTGCGGCCGTCGCCGTGCGCGGCGGGACGCCAGGCCGCGATCACCCGCGTGACGAGATCCGCGAGATCGAACACCTCCCGTCGCAGCGACGCCTTGCCCATGGTTACGCGGCTGACGTCCAGCAGGTCCTCGATCAATCGCGTCATCTGCTTTAACTGCCGCTCGATCACCGCTTGCGCCTTGATCGTGAGCTCGTCGCCGGGTTTCGCGATGCGCAAAATGTGCACGGAAGTCGTCAAGACCGCGAGCGGGTTGCGCAATTCATGGCTCAACATCGCAAGAAACTCGTCTTTCGCGCGGTCGGTCGCCTGCAGCGATGCTTTCTCGCGCTCGAGGAGCTGATGGCGCTCGCGCACGGCGAGCGCCGCTTCTTTCAACGTGCTTGCCAGGTCGGCGACTTCGGTGATATCGCTGTCGGTCGGCAACGGCGGGGCGCTTGCCTCGCCCAGAGAACGCGCGGCGGCGGCGAGCGAACTGATCGGCGACGAAATCCGCCGCCCCATCCAGTATGCGAAGGCGAACGCGAGTCCGAGCGACGCAATGAAGCCGATGGCCATGAGCCAGCCAGCTTTGGACGCCGCAGCGTACGCCTCCCCGGCCGGAATTCCCAATCCCACACTCCAGCGGCTGAAGTCGGACTTGAGATGGGCGGTAAACGTGTCCAGGCCCTCGACCGTGCGGCCTCTGTACCAACCTTCGTCCGCCTCTGCCACCGCGGTCATGAAACCTTTAGAGGCAAGGTCGCCGGGCGGGCGCGAAGGTTTGCGCGCGACAAACCGGCCCTCGCTGTCGACCAGTCCGCTCACCCAGCCCTGCTGAAGCTGCTGCTGATCGATCAGTCGCGCGAACGTCTCCGGATTGATGCTGGCGCTCAGGACGTACACAATCTTGTCATTGCGCAACACGGGCACGCGGATATTGATCGTGTAAGTACCGGAAGGGTTGAGCACGAGATCGCCCGTCACGGGTGCTTGCGTTGCAAGTACTTTGTCGAACGTTTTACGGTCGTATGTGCCGGGGAGGCGCTGGCCGAACGGCACGGAAGTGTTCATCACAATCTGGCCGTCCGGCAACGCAACCCTGATGCTGTCGATGCGCGGCTGAAACTTCAGAAAACGCGTGGCCTCGCGATGAAAGCCGCGCAGGTCGTCGGATCCCAGGCGCTCGGACACCGCGAGCGCCTGCAGCAGCGCGATCCCGCCTCTTAGCTCTGCATCGACGGCGCTCATGAATGCACGCACCCGGTTGATAGCGCCGGCGGCCAAGGTTTTCTGGTTGTAATCGATCAGCGTCGTCGACAGCCACACGGCGAGGACGATCAACGGCAACGCGGTGCCGATGACGAGCAGAACCTGGTTCGTGCGTAAGGTAAAACGGCGCATCAAGACCCGCTGAGATCGTTGGAATTGCAGTCCGGCCGCTGGTTCTGACCGGCTGGAATTATAAACGAAACCGCAATGCCAACAGCGTGCGGTTTGTCGCGCGCCGGTATTTTTGCGCGCGAATGTTGCGCGCTAAAGTGCGGCAGCCGCGATGCACGCGTGCCGCTCCAACAAACTCTTTGCGTTCGCGCTTTTACCGGCGTGCGCGCACGGCAGCAGCCAGAGTGCGCAAGCTGGAGGTGCCTTTGCGCACGAACCGCTCCCCTTTTTTTGTCAACGCCAGCTCGCGCAGGCGCCGGTCGGCGACGGAAGCCCTGATCGACACGAAGCCGGCATCGATCAGCGCACGCAGGCGCCTTAGCACCGTATTGCGCGATCCGAGGCAGTTGGCAATGAGCTGGTTGACCGTCAGCGTGCGATCGCTGGCCCGCCGCGCACACAGATTGAAAACGATATCGAGATCTTCGAGCGTCCGCGGCAGCAGATCCTTGCGCACGTTTCTCCACGCTCCCCACGCTTTGCACGCATTAACCATGGTATCCATACGATGCTCCTGTCCCAGGACACATGACATGCGCATTGTCGGCGGCAACGCGTGGTGGGTGTATCGGTCAGCCTCAGCGATCGGATGTAGGACGGTCACGGTTTGCGGCGTGAGGCAAAGCAACTATTCAAGCGCATTGTAAATTTTGCGCTGAAATTTTTGGCCTGCTCTCTTGAAATCAAAACCGTGATCGCTAGAATAGATGCCAGGTTGGGATCAATCAGGAGAACTGCACCTTGTCATCACCGGCACTACTGGGCGCAAGCGATCTGATTGAATTTTTCATCCAAGCCGCACGCGAGGCCCGGCTGTACTTCGTTGCCGGGCCCGTCTGGAACCAGGCCGATCGCCTGGTTGCCGGCGAAACGCAATATATGCGCTATGCATTCGACGGCATCGACACGCGCGAAGTGCCCTTCTCCACCATGGATCTTGAGCAATACGGCCTAGGCGATGCTGCGATCAAGACTGCGCTGCAGCAAATAGTCGCGGCGCTCGTAGCGACTCATCGCCAGGCTTCTCAGGTTTTCCGACATCAGGCTTGACCGTAGCCTCGTAGCTCTTGAGGTTCGCGTGGGAATTATCCCACCCGACAAACAGCGCTCGACTACATACAAGCTCAGACGGCTTTGCGTACAGTTGGGCACCGTCTAAACTCAATGGAGGTCGCCGCGATGAGCATTATCTGGACGATATTGATTGGTTTCATAGTGGGATTGCTGGCCAAGGTAATAACTCCGGGACGTGATCCGGCGGGATTTTTCATCACGGCGTTGATTGGTATTGCAGGTTCTTTGCTCGCCACGTACGGAGGTCAGGCACTGGGCTTGTATCACGCGGGTGAACCCGCAGGTTTCTTGGGTTCGCTGATAGGCGCCATCATGCTTCTCGTCATCTATCACATGGTGCGCGGCCGGACTGCCGTCTAGCCAAGTCTCTCTTTGACGTCGAGTGGACCGGGCCAGGAATTTCCGATTCATCTCTAAAAAAAGCCACCCAGGGGTGGCTTTTTTTGCGCCCGCGCTTTTTATACGGGACTGCGACGGTGGGATGTAAACATTACCGTGAACAACATCACGAGCGCAGAACTCGTTCTAACGATGCATCCCAACTTGAGCTACAAATTGCCTAAGGCAGGAAATAAGTCGGTGTCCGCCTTACGTATGTACAGGAAAGTCTCCTATGGCGTTGCTCGACGCGTGCGGCGCAGCATATCGCGATGGAAATTAATCGGCCCGAAAAATCATCCGAGTCAAAGCCTGCCGCCGGCGCAATGGCAGAACTCATGGAATGTTACGGATGTAGCCAGGAACTCAAAGCGAAGCCTCAGCAATTGGGCAGCGGCCAGTGGATAGCGCATTGCGTATCTTGCGGCTTGACCAATAAGCTGACGCAACACGCGGAAGGGGATCGCTTCTTCGTATCGGGTGCGATGGTCGTCGTTAAGCGCGATTAGCTCCGCGTCAGTCCAGCCGTTTTTCCGAGACCGAATAATCCAGACGCGTGTCCGCAATTGAAAGCGGCTAACACCAGAACGAAATCACGCGCCCCTCGTCCGTCAGCACCCACGTTCGACCATCGAACTGGACCAGGCGCTGCGACCTGAGTTTGTTCATTAGCGGCGCAGGAACCGCACGCAACTTGCCGGCGGCGACCCGCTTAACAGCGCGCCGCTCCTCGCCCGATAGTTCGGCCAGGATCTGACTGCACTGAATCCAGGATATTCCGGACAACGGCGCCTCCCCGTTTACGTGCCCAGAATAAACTAACTATGCTTACGTCGACCTTACGCGACGCACAACGATTGGTGAGTCATCAAAAAAAACCCCGCCGAAGCGGGGTCTGCGCAATTGGTGCTGAAGTGGATTAAATGCTTGAGCGACTTGCTGACACCGCCAAGGCGGGCCGGCGTGCGTCTGATCGTTCGGATTACGCTGCTTTCCTGCGACGCGCGATAAAACCGAGCAGGCCAAGACCGGCGAGCAGCATCGCGTAGGTTTCAGGTTCGGGCACGCCAGCAACCCCCGCGACGACGGACCCCGCAGTGATTTGTCGTGCGGTGGTCGTGGTGGCGATGGTGTGCTGCTCAAAGCTATCGAATTGGCCAATCGTGATCGGCGCGCCAGCTGGCGGTCAGGCCACCGGTAAATGTCACTTCAAGGATATTAGTCGGGTTCGCTAAGCTCGGTGCGTCTAGCACAATGATAAAGGGCAGCGAAGTCGGCAGTGCTGACGGAATTCGCAGTAGTGTAATTGAAGCCGAGACCACCAGCCCCCGCTGACGTCGTGATGTTGTAATCGAGTAGCGAGGTTCTTGGGTCGTTAGTGGTGAACGTACCATTGAGTGTGCCGCCATCGCTGAAGGTCGCGCCGGAAAACGTGTACGTGATATTCGCCAACGCGTGACCGGCAGACAGCGAGAGGGCCAGTACCAGTAAGCGAACCATGGAAGAAAGACATTTCATCGTGAGTGCTCCTTTAAGAAAGTTGATGACGCGTCGAATGTGCTTTGCTAATGCGTATCTCTGTTTCGGTTTATAGGTCGACCTTCTGGCGTTGTTCAGCGCACACCAAGAAATCGTTTTGTTCGGAAGTTTGCATAGAGATTTAAGATCGTCCTGACTCGCGCGCCTCCAAACTTTGGGCGCAGTCAAATAGTGCTACCAAGATGTCCGACGCTCTTGCGGGAAAATGCCTATTTTTTTGTAGGAAAGTACCTATATTTCTCCGCGGCAATAAATCGGCGCCTTTATCGCTTTCGCGGGTTCTAACCTGCTGCCTGATAGCCAACACCGGTCACCATCCATGAGGCGCGCTAAGCCGAGCTGTTTTCGGAGGGTCATAGCTCGCGCCAATGACACGCTCGTGAAGCAAAAATCGCCCTGCGTAGACTTTGCACGTACCGTTTGAGCGAAACGCACCTCTATGCACTTCAAACGAGCCGACCTCGGTCTAGTGTCAGAATAGACTTACGCGATTATCGATGTTGTACCTACGGAACCAAGGCGTGAACTGGCGACATGAGCCGAACTCGTTACGATTCAAATATTTATAATAACGGGCCGCTAAGTGCGGCGGCAATCATGCGCGATTGCCAATTTGACGAAACCAAACAACACTTCGACAGCCATAGTGACTTCGCAAATTCCACCGGAGGTGTTGTACCACTACACGACGCAAGCCGGGCTGCTGGGCATCATTGAATCGCGGACAATCTGGGCAACCCATACCCGATTTCTGAATGACACGAGCGAATATCAGCATGCCCTGGACCTGGTACTCCGACATATCGCGCTAATACGCCCCAAAAACAAATCGCGCATACCGGCATTGGACGCAATGAAAGAAGGATTGTCGGTCGTCGAAGATATGTTCGTTTGTGTATTTTCACTGTCCGAAGTCGAGGATTCCCTTTCCCAGTGGCGCTCCTATTGCGGCCCACATAGCGGCTTTGCGGTCGGCATATCGCGCGACACATTGCGCAAAATCTGCAAACTCAACGATCTCAACCTGCGCCCGTGCGTTTACGATCCCGAGGAACAGCAACAAATGGTGGAGGCTTTGGTTGAAAGCGTCGTGCGCGAGTCGGAATTCTTTCGCGCCCACGGCGTAGACTGGCAGGCCAAGCTCGGCGCCCTGATGGCAGGGTACATGCATCACTTGGCGCCTTTATTAAAGGATCGGAGCTATCACCATGAACAAGAATGGCGTCTGATTTCCCGGCCGATTACAACGATAGCGGAGCACATGAAGTTCCGAACCGGTACGTCGACTATCGTTCCTTATCTGCAAATCTCTCTCGACAGATCCGCCAACGAACTATTCTGCCCCAGCCGCGTCGTGGTCGGACCCACTCAGCATCAATCATTGGCGACGCAAGCCGTAAAACTGCTCTTAGCCCGCAACAAAATGGAAGAGTGCGCAGATCACGGCGTCACCGCATCTAAGGTCCCGTACCGTAATTGGTAAGTCCTGAATGATCGAGCTCGTGTCGTCTTGGCGAGCGATCCTATACTTGACGCGACTTCGCAAAAAGAGGGCAGCGGCGCCACCGGTTAACTCTGCGAATTGCCGGACTACTGTATTAAGCCGTGCTTGATCGCGTAGTAGGTGATATGCGCGTTGGATTTGATGTGCATCTTCTCGAGGATGCGCGCACGGTACGTGCTGATGGTCTTTACGCTCAGGAACAGTTCGTCCGCGACTTCGGACACCGCCTGACCGTTCGCGAGCTTGCAAAACACCTGGAACTCCCGGTCCGACAGGTCCGTGTGCGGCGCTTTAGGCTCTTCACCCTCAAGCTCTCCCGCGAGTTGATCGCCGAGCGCCGGACTTATGTAGCGGCGGCCGGATAGCACTGTCCGGAGGGCGCTGATAAATGCTTCGGGCGTGCAATGCTTGCACAGATATCCGCTGGCTCCGGCGCGCAACAGGTTGATTGCGTATTGGTCTTCCGGATGCATGGTCAGAATGAGCACCGGCAGTGCCGGTTTCAATCGCTTGATTTGCGTCAGTGCTTCAATGCCATTCATGTCGGGCATCGAGATGTCCAGCAGAACGGCGTCCCAATTCGATTCTCGCACCATCCTGACGGCGTCAATGCCCGATCCGGCTTCGCCGCCGACGGTGAATTCCTTATAGTCGGAAAGCAGCGATTTCAGCCCCGCCCTCACGATCTGGTGGTCGTCCACCACTAAAAGCCTTGTCATAACAATGCCTCTACCGTAACTCGGAACAAAAAAGGATGCAACCATTCCAGTGGCATGGCAATGGTCCGTTTGGACTAATCCAGCCATGGTACGAAACCACTAAACGATGCGGGCAGCCGTTTTCGAATAGGCGGCGCGAGCGCTGGCAGCCGGCGCACGGTTGTCGGTCGTATCCGTCACTCTCGATCGGCCGCGCTACGAAGGCGACACTCGCCGAAGACTACTCGAACGGATAAAGACGCGCGCCGTCGGCAAATGGTCGAGTCTTACGTCGACGACAACGTGCGCTGGCGCGAAGATCGTCGCCCGGCATTCCTGACAGGTTGCTCAGCAGGGCTCTGAAGTTCAAGACGAACAAGTCACCCGCGCAGGCACACCGATGAACGCGGGCTCGCGTCCGTAGTGCTCATTGTGGCGACCAATCGCGCTATGATTCCTAACTCGGACCATTCGACGCGTCGAGAAAGCAGATCATTGGGTCGGGTCCGTAGACGCTTTGGTACTACTGGCGGTAAACGCAAGGTGACGCTCGGCTTCGCGGCAAGATCCTCAGTACTTCGGCGTGCACGGGCCAGATCGTCGCCGCACGACGCATCAAGCGAGCGAGGGTTCGCGAATAGTTGCTAATGCCAACGCGCTGAAAAGTCTTACAATCCAGACAGGGTGCAGCCATGGTTTACCCTCAAGTGCTCCCGTCGCGGGCAAATGGCGAGCTGATAGCCAATCGTCTTTACACTGATTACGAGATCAAGCACGGACGAGCGGATCTTCGATTCGCGGCATCTCTCGCATGCTCGCGGCGGGATATGGTTCGCGGCGCATCGCGAAGTCGCTTAACGGCGACCGCGTTACTGCGATCCGTTGGCGAGGTTTTTGGTGGCTTCTGCCCGCCCAAGCCCGAGGTCGGTAGCGGCGGTAAGCGGCTCGTGGGCACCGACGCTATTTCCGCGAGCCACGCAACGAGCGCTATTACGGGCCTACATCCCTCTACGGTACGCAGGAAGACCGACGCGCGATGAAGCAATTGCGAAGAAATACTCCGTCAAGCAAGCCGAAAAAACGGTTAGTGCGTACGACGCCCCAACCTTCTCGATCTCGATCCAATAAACTTTGGGAAGCGTCCATGCCGCTGCAATGCGTCCGAACGCCAGCAGTATTTTGAGCAGGAATGGGGCCAATACTGCATGGCGGGCTAGTCCCGGCACGGTCGTCCAATTCCCGCTAAGCGGGACTCGCGAGGATGCGGGTGGCTTGGGTCATCGACTGATGGGGTCGAGCTTCATCACGGCAGCGGCGCCCACGGCGACGGAGCCCTGCTTACATCGTAATTTTCGCAGTCATCGCGGTTCTCTCCTGCGTGAACCCGCGCCTACAAATGCAGCAGTTTAGTTGTACTCGAGCTTTGGGCGCTCTCGAGCGCCAATGCTAAACGACCAGGCGCGTACATGCGTCGTGCGGCTAAAGCAACCGATTGAGCGAACTCGAGGCGCACCTAGGCGAGCCGGCACCGCGCGCAGGTGCCCGCCGAGTTGGCAGTCGCTGAGCTCGAGCGCGAGCGATTGAAAGATGCCCATTCGTCTCGAAACGGGCGACTCGAGATTCTGGTTCCCTTGCTCGACAAAGTGCCATGAGCCGGTTAATGCCGCGTCGAGCGCGAGCTTGCGCGATTGCAGCAGCCGCCCCTCGATCAGCTGGGCAGCGCGCGGCTCGGCGAGAGTTAACCGCACGGTCGCGAACTGGCGCGACTTGCTCAGCTCGTAACTCCCTGCATGCGTCGAGAAGCGCTGAGACGCTGCTTGCCGAGCCGATAAACCGATTCTGTTCATCCCCGGAACGGGGTTATTTGCTCAAAGGCGCAACGCGCTTGGGCGCGCTGCTCTCGACGACGAGCCTTAACCAGCGCAAGGGTGGCGTCCCCAGCGAGATTCGAACTCGCGTTACCGCCGTGAAAGGGCGATGTCCTAGGCCTCTAGACGATGGGGACAATCAGGACTTGCAGATGAAACGGTAGTGCTGGTGGAGGTAAGCGGGATCGAACCGCTGACCTCTTGCATGCCATGCAAGCGCTCTCCCAGCTGAGCTATACCCCCACGAAAGACCGCGGATTATACCGGCGGTGCCCTCCCCTGTAAAGAAAGCCGGCATGGGAAAAGCCCTTTAATTGCACGGAGATGCGCACATATACGGCGACGCGGGAATTTGAAAGCAAGAGCCGGGGTGTCGCGCCGCGCGGACTCCGCGAAGATGCGTCATCGCGTGCCGTACCGGTGCGCCAATTTCGACCAAGGAGCGCTATCATGAATTCAGTGGCAACCCGCAACGAAACAACTCTCCCCCTTTTTTCGACCGACGAAGAGCGCTGGGCGGCGGTCATGCGCCGCGATCCGCGCGCGGACGGAAAATTCTACTATTCGGTGCGCACGACCGGCGTTTATTGCCGGCCGTCGTGTCCGTCGCGGCATGCACTGCGCGAAAACGTCTCGTTCCATGAGTCCTGCGCAGCAGCCGAAGAGGCGGGGTTCCGTCCCTGCAAGCGTTGCCGGCCGAACGAGGCCCCGCTCGGCGTCAAGCACGCCGCGGCCGTGGCGAAAGCCTGCCGCCTGATCGAGACGGCGGATGAATTGCCCGATCTCGCAACCCTCGCCAACGCGGCCGGCATGAGCCCGTTTCATTTTCATCGCGTGTTCAAGGCCGCGACGGGCGTCACGCCCAAAGCGTACGCCGCGGCGCATCGCACGCAGCGCGTGCGCCAGAGCCTGCCGGACAGCGCAACCGTCACTGATGCAATTTACGATGCGGGCTTCAACTCCGCGGGCCGTTTCTACGCGAATTCGTCAGCGGTACTGGGAATGACGCCGACGCGTTTTCGCGCCGGCGGCAGTGGAACCTCGATCCGGTTCGCGGTCGGCGAATGCTCGTTAGGCTCTATCCTCGTCGCGGCAACTGACCAGGGCATCTGTGCGATATCGCTCGGCGACGATCCCGACGCGCTGGTGCGCGATCTGCAGGAGCGCTTCCCCAAGGCGAAGCTCATCGGCGGCGACTCCGAGTTCGAGCAGTGGATGGCCCAGGTCGTCGGTTTCGTCGAAGCGCCGCAACTCGGTCTCGACCTGCCGCTCGACGTGCAAGGCACGGCGTTCCAGCAGCGAGTGTGGGAGGCGCTGCGCAAAATACCCGCGGGCTCGACAGCAAGTTACACGGAAGTCGCCCGCCGCATCGGTGCGCCGCAATCGGTGCGCGCGGTGGCGAGTGCATGCGCGTCGAATGCGATCGCAGTTGCGATTCCATGCCACCGCGTCGTGCGCACCGACGGCGCGTTGTCGGGCTACCGCTGGGGCGTTGCGCGCAAGCGCGAGCTGCTCGCACGCGAAGCGAAATCGTGAGCGTCGCCACGCGCCGGATCACCCGCACACCCGGCGTCGAGAAACGAGTTGCGGCACTCGACTGGCAGCGTATCGCCAGCGATCTCGACGCTCACGGCTGCGCCATCGTGCCTGCGACTGCTCGCTCTCGGCCGAATGCAAGTCCGTTGAGGCCCTCTACGCCACAGAAAAATTGTTCCGCAGCCGGATCGTGATGGCGCGCCACGGCTACGGACGCGGCGAATACAAGTATTTCGCTTATCCCCTGCCCGACGCTGGTCGCGACTCTGCGCGCTGCGCTGTATCCGGGGCTCGCCTCGCATCGCAAATCGCGTGGAATGCAAAGATGAACGTCGACACGCGTTATCCGGAGAACCATGCCGATTATCTGGCTCGCTGCCATCGCGCCGGCCAGACGCGGCCGACGCCGTTGATCCTCAAGTACGAGACCGGAGACTACAACTGCCTGCATCAGGACCTCTACGGCGAGCACGTGTTTCCACTTCAAGTCGCGTTCCTCCTCTCGGCGCCGGAACGCGATTTCACGGGCGGCGAATTTGTGCTGACCGAGCAGCGGCCGCGCATGCAGTCGCGCGCCGAAGTGGTGCCGCTCGCGCAGGGCGACGGTGTGATTTTCCCGGTGCACCATCGGCCCGTGCAGGGCACACGCGGCATCTACCGCGTCAACATGCGCCACGGCGTTAGCCGGCTGCGGTCGGGCCATCGCCACACGCTGGGAATTATTTTTCACGACGCGAAATGAGCGCGAGCCCCGGCGCCGTCAGGCGCGATCTATTTACCGAATCGTATGCGCAGAACGCGCACGCGATCGCCGAAGGCGCGACGCTATTGCACGGATTTGCCGTGGGCGCGGCGCCTCCCCTCCTGCAAGCGATCGAAGACGTTGTCGCCGCGGCGCCGTTGCGCCACATGATCACGCCCGGCGGTTACCGCATGTCGGTGGCGATGACCAACTGCGGTGCTGCCGGCTGGGTCACCGACCGCAGCGGCTACCGCTACGATGCCCGCGACCCGCTGACGGGGAAACCGTGGCCGGCTATGCCCGGGATTTTCAGCGACCTCGCGCGGCGCGCCGCGTCCGCCGGCGGATTCGGCAATTTCGAGCCCGATGCCTGTCTCATCAATCGCTACGACCCCGGCGCACGCCTGACTCTGCACCAGGACAAAAATGAGCGAGATTACACGGCTCCCATCGTATCGGTGTCGCTCGGGTTGCCGGCGGTGTTCCTGTTCGGCGGCTTGCGGCGCAAAGACCGGCCGCAGCGCATGCGCCTGGAGAGCGGCGACGTGGCAGTGTGGGGCGGCCCGACGCGTCTCGCCTACCACGGCGTGGCGCCGCTGGCGGATGGCGACGACCCCTTGACCGGTCACTGCCGCTACAACCTGACCTTCAGAACGGCGCTGTAGCTCGAATCAGCCCGGGAAGTGCTTTAGCTGCGCCTCCATGCGCTCCAGCACGCGATCGTGGCCGATCAGTTCGAGCGTCGCATCGATCGACGGCGTTTGCGATTCGCCGGTGACCATCACGCGCAGCGGCATCGCGAGCTTGGGCATCTTGAGTCCGTGGGCCGCGACGACGCCCTTGATCGCGTCGTTGATGGCCGGGCGGTTCCACCCTATGACCTTCAATCGCTCGTGCAAGTCGGCGAGCGCGGGCTTGATTGCCGCGCTGTAGTGCTGCTCGCGCAACGCTGCCGACGGCTCAAGCGAACGATAGAAAATCACCGCGGCATCAGCCAGCTCGCGCACCGTATTGGCGCGGTCCTTAAGCAATGCGACGACGCTCGCGAGCGGCGGGCCATCCGCGACTTTGCACCCGTCGGCAATCAGAAACGGCTCAGTCAGCTCGGCGAGCCGCTTGAAATCCGCTTCTTTGATGTATTGCTGGTTGAGCCATGCAAGCTTTTCGCCGTTGAAGCGCGCCGGGGACTTGCTGATGTGCGCGAGATCGAACCATTCGACGAGTTCTTCGCGCGAAAACTTCTCCGCATCGCCGTGCGACCAACCGAGACGCGCGAGGTAATTCAGCAGCGCCTCAGGCAGATAACCGTCGTCGCGATATTGCATCACGCTGACGGCGCCGTGCCGCTTTGACAGGCGCTCGCCGTCGCCGCCCAGGATCATCGGCACGTGTGCGAACTTGGGCAGCGTCGCGCCGAGCGCCTTGTAAATGTTGATCTGGCGCGGCGTGTTGTTGACGTGGTCGTCGCCGCGTATCACGTGCGTGATGTTCATGTCGATGTCGTCGACGACGACGCCGAAGTTGTAGGTCGGCACGCCGTCGCCGCGTACGATCACGAGATCGTCGAGTTCCTGGTTCGCTACGGTGATCGGCCCTTTGACCTGGTCGTCCCAGGTCACGTCGCCAGTGAGCGGTGTTTTGAAGCGCAGCACCGGTGTAACGCCCGCGGGGGGCGTCTCTTTCGAATCGCGCCAGCGTCCGTCGTAGCGCGGCTTTTCCCCGCGTGCACGCTGCGCTTCGCGCATCGCTTCAAGCTCTTCCTTCGAGCAATAACAGTGGTACGCATGGCCACTGTCGAGCAACTGCTGAGCGACTGCCTTGTAACGATCGAGCCGCTCCATCTGAAAAAACGGACCTTCGTCGCAATTGAGCCCGAGCCAGTCCATCGCATCGAGAATTGCCTTAACGGACTGCTCCGTCGAGCGCTCGACGTCCGTGTCTTCGACTCGCAGGATGAAAGTGCCGCCGTGCTTTTTTGCGTAAGCCCAGCAAAACAGCGCGGTGCGTGCGCCGCCGATGTGCAAATAGCCGGTCGGGCTGGGAGCAAAGCGGGTTCTAACCATCATTTTCGCGCGCAAAACGCGTATTGTAAGCGACCCCGCGCGCGGCAACCACGAAGTCCTGCATCAGCGTCCGTCAACTCGCTCATAATTTCCAGCCGTCGGGCGTCGCGGAGCGCTTCGAAAACGCAGACATCATGCGCGTACTGGCGCACCTCAACTGCGATCACATGCAGATATTCCTCCTGGGGCAGACGGTGCCCGGCGCGGACTTGGCCAAACGCCTGCGCGATCATTCAGAATCTAATAGGTACTCTTAGTCCGGAATTTCCACCTCCAGCAGCGGTCCGTACTGCTGGCAGCCGAGAATGTCCCAATCGCCCGGGCTGCCGCTAGGCCGCAGCCGGTAAAGCGTGAACTTGATCGCGTTGGCAGGACTGAACGTGACGAAGTCCGAGATGCGCGACAGCGGAATCCGAAACAGCTTCGCCACGCTTTCTTTCGTGATCGCCTTGCTTTTGAGCACGCGCTGATATTTGGCGGGGTCCGAAAAAATGATGTCGAACGTGATCTGGTTGACGCCCGCGTTCTTGCTGCGGATGGTCGATGCGAGGTCGATTAGCTTGGTCATAGTGAGCGACTCCTGTCAGTTGACTGCTTCCCCCGCACGCGGGGGAAGGCCGGCATCGGGGCGATGCTCGTCATACGCCCCCCTCGGTCATGTGTACCGGAAAGAGTTCCATCGGGTCGTCGATCGGCACGGTGTGATTGATGTTCCACATGTAGCCCGGCGACGACTTCATCGTTTTCTTGGTCGTCGCAGCAGCGCCCGCCGTGCCCTTGACGCCCGGAATGCGCACGAGAAAGAACATGCGCACCGCGAAGTCGGTGATCTTCGCGGCGAGCTCGTCGGTCGCCGCGAGGCCCTCGACGACGATGCCGAGCTCGTGCGCTTGCGTCTCCCGCACGGGCTCGAGTTCCTTCAGCACGCCGTTCTTGCCGAACACGTGGAAGTAAAGCTCGTACTGTTCCTTGCCGAAACGTTTGGCGACCGCGGTCTTGCACCATTCGATCGCCGCATCGACGTTGCGCACGATGTGCGGATCCCGCAAGCCGACGAAACCCATGTAGCGCTCGCCGATCTTCTTGGCGCCCTCGATTTTCACGCGCAGTTCTTTCGCCGGCACCCACTTCGCGCCCGTGATGCGCGCCGTGCGCTCATCGAACTGCTCGTAACGGCAGGCGCTCATGTCGAGCGTGCCACCGAGCGTGTGCTCGTAATAAGGCGTCTCGCGCTCGTACATCGAATGGCCGGCGACCGACGCGATCGTGCAGCGCTGCTGCGGGTGGTATGGCGTGATCTTGATGTCGTCCTGCGAGATCGTGCCGATGATCGTTTCCTTGCCCATGAATGGCTCGGCGACCAGCGACGCGCACTCGATCATCTTGCCCATGTGATAGGCAAGCGCCTCGGGAAAGCCGTGGTGTATGCACGGGCCCGCGGTGAAATTGATGTCGCCGCAGCGGCCCGCGATGATCACGTCGGCGCCCATGTCCAGGAGCTTCAGGAACGGATCCGCGCCGGCCACCGCGACGACGCGCGTCGCCTGGTCGATTTCCTCCGCGGTCAGGTTCGGAAATCCGCCCAGCCCGGTCAGCTCTTTGCCGTCCGCGATTTTTCGCTTGAGAAAGTCCTTCGGGATTTCGGAATAGAAGTAGCCGATTTTGAACTTGGGAATCCGGTGCTCCTGCGCGAGCTCCTTGATGATGCCCACGAACTCGTCGACGCCGCGGTTGCTGCCGGTGTCGCCCGCGGAGCCGATCACGAGCGGAATGCCCTGCTTGCGCGATTCGGTCAGGAAGAGCTCGAGCTCTTCGCGCGCGAAGTGACCGAGCGTGGTGTCCTCGCCGAGATAGACGGGGCCCGGATCCGAGCTGCCGCCGTCGGCGACGACGTAGTCCGGATGGGCCGCCATGCCGAGACGGAAACTCTCGGGATTCGACGGCGCGGTGCCGAGGTGGCCGGTCGATATCAGCACTTTGAGCGTATCTTTTTTGCCGCGTGCGGTGGTCATTGCGCTTTCATTCCTTTAAGAAATATTCCTGGCTTTCGGCAACCGACTCGAAGCGGTCGAGCGCCGCGAGCGTTTTCTTCTCGTCCGCGACGCTCAGCTCGTGCACGAGCGCATTGAGCAGCACCAGCGGCGCGCAGTGAAACGCGACGAACGACGCGGACTCGGCCGGCGCGTACAGGCTCACGTGGCCGCGCAGCGGTGAAAAGGTGCTGTCCGTGACCGTCAGCGTCGCGAGCCGCCGGCTCCTGGCGAATTCCAGCACCCTGACCTGCTCGCGCAGGTAGCGCGGAAACCCGATCACCACCACGCACGCGCGCTTGTCGACGCGGCTTAAGTAGTCGTACGTCTCCGACGAAATCGTTGTCACGAGCGTCGCGTTGACCGCGATCTTGGTGAGCGCGAACCACAGGTGATTTGCCAGCGGCGCCGTGCTGCGCGTGCCCACGACCACCACTTCGGGCGCCGACCGCAGCATCGAGAGCGCTTTGGCGAACGCATGCGGATCGTAGGAGTCGTAGAGCGCCGCAATGTTCTCGCGCTCTTTTTCGGTGATGCGGTCGAGCGGCGTGCGCGCGGGCGCCTTGTCCTTGTGGGCGGTTCCCAGCTTGAAACGCTCGACGCCGCGCAGCTCGGCGCGCACGAGTCGGCGAATCTCCTTCTGCAGTCCGGGATAGCCGGGAAAGTCGAGGGCCTTGGCGAAGCGCACGACGGTCGCCTCGCTGACGCCCGACTGCGTCGCGAGCTGCGCGACCGTGGCAAACGCGACCGACTGGTAGTTGGCCAGCACGTAACGCGCGAGCACCCGCTGGTTCTTCGAGAACGCATCGGCCCCGTCATTGAGGCGGCGAATCAGCGGCGTGGCAGCGCTCATCGGAAAAAATAAACCAGGCAGCAGGCTTGATGAAATATTTATTTCATTATGGTATCTTATGAAACATTAACCGTCAAACCCCGGGGGCCGCCGCATGCGGATGGACGCACGCCGGCAAAGCGCGCTACGCTGACGCCCCCGCCTGCCCTGGAGAGCGACATGCCACGCGTAGCCTGCCGGATCGTCCTGTATACCTGCATGCTGCTGGGCGTGCCGATCGCGGCAACGGCGCAGGACGCGGCGCCCAAGCTGATCAGGATCGTCGTGCCGTTCTCGCCGGGCGCCAGCAACGACGCGATCGCGCGAGCGCTCGCGGGGCCGCTCGCGAAACGCCTCGACAATTCGGTGATCGTGGAGAACAAGCCCGGCGCCGCCGGTGTGGTCGGCGCGGATATGGTGGCGAAATCGCCGCGGGATGGATCCATCCTGCTGCTCACGTCGTCCACTTTCCTGACGACCGCCGCCACGCACGAGCGGCTGCCGTACGACGTGCTGACATCGTTCGCGCCGGTCGCCACCGTAGGCCAGAACCCGTCGATACTCGCGGTGTCGGCGGCAACACCTTACAAGTCGGTTGCCGAGCTGATTGCCGCCGCGCGCGCCAAGCCCGGCGAGATCACCTATGGGTCCGCCGGCGTCGGCTCGATCGGCCACATGGTGACCGAAAGAATGTGCGCGGCCGCTGGCATCCAGATGCGGCATGTGCCTTATAAGGGTGCCGCGCTCGCCGCCATCGATCTGGCGGGCGGCCAGATCCAGGTCATGAAATCGAGTTACGGCTCGTTGTCGCCCTTCCTGAAAAGCGAGAAGGTGCGCCTGCTCGCGGTCACGTCGAGGCAGCCGCATCCGTCATTTCCCGGCGTGGCCCCGCTCAATGCCACGCTGCCCGGATTTGTCAGCGAAACGTGGGTGGCCGTGTTCGCGCCTGCCGGCACATCGCCGCGCCTGATCGAGCGCCTCAATCGCGAGATCACCGAGATTTCCGCATCGCCCGAGTTGAAGACGCTGTTCGACCCCGACGGCATGCTGCCGCTGGCGATGACGCCGACGGCGTTCAGCGGCCGGATGCAGCAGGAACTCGCGCAGTGGAAGCAAATCGTCGCAGACCGCAAGATCGTGGCGGAGTGACGCGCAGCACCTGCTGTTGCGGCAACGCGGGCAAACGCCCGATAATGTTTTCGACGCATCTATCCGGGGGAGACAACATGAGATTGCCAATTGGCGGCGGAATTGCTGCCGTCGCATTCGTTTTTTCAACGCTTGTAACGACAGGATGCACCACGATGCCGGCAGCCGAGAACGTCAAGCTCGTTACCGAAGAATTCATGGTTCCGGCGGTCGATCCGGGCATCCAGCTTTACGTGCGCAACAAGCGACCGGAAGGCATGACCCAGTTCACCAAGGACAACATCGTGCTGTTCGTGCACGGCGCGACCTATCCGGCCGAAACGTCGTTCGATCTCAAGCTCGACGGCATTTCGTGGATGGAATACATCGCGAGCCGCGGCTACGACGTTTACCTGGTCGACGTGCGCGGCTTCAGCCGCTCGACGCGCCCGCCGGAAATGGACCAACCGGCCGCAAATAACGCGCCTATCGTGCGCACCGACGTCGCCGCGAAAGATGTCGGCGCAGCGGTCGATTTCATCCGCCAGCGGCGCGGCGTCGACAAGATCAACCTGCTCGGCTGGTCGTGGGGTACGCGCATCATGTCGCACTACACGATCAACAACAACGAAAAAGTGAACAAGCTCGGGCTCTATGCGACGGGGTGGATGCGTGAGGGAGGCAAATCGCTGACCGATTCGGGCGCCGCCAAGCTGGGTGCTTACCGCATGGTGACGGTTGCGCAGGCGAAAGAGCGCAAAGCGTTCGGGTTGCCGCCGGGGAAACATCTCGATCTCATGCCCGACGCCTGGTTCAACGCGTGGGCTGAGGCGACATTCGCCACCGATCCCTGGGGCGCCAGGCAGAATCCGCCGGTCATTCGCGCGCCAAACGGCTCGACCCAGGACACACGCGACTTTTTCGGCGCCGGCAAGATGCAGTACGATCCTGCGAAAGTGAAAGTGCCGACGCTGATCGTAGTCGCCGAGCAGGATTCCGACACGCCGCCGTACATGGCACGCGGCTATTTCGAACGCTTGACCTCCGCACCATACAAACGGCTCGTCGTCATTGGCGACGGCACGCACTCGGTGATAATGGAAAAAAACCGCATGCAGCTGTTTCGCGAAGTGCAGTTGTTCCTCGACGAGCCCATGACACACAAATGAACGTGCGAAGTCTGCAATGACGCGTTTCGCCGCGCTCGCCGCTCTTTGTTTTTTGGCCGCATGCGCGTCCGCGCCGCCAGCCCCCACTGCCACTGCGCGCGCCGATCTCGCGCCCACCGGCAAGCTGCGCGCGGGCATCAACCTGGGCAACGGCGTGATTGCGACGCGCGATCCGGCAACCGGCAGCCCGCGCGGCATTGCCGTCAACATCGCGCGGGAACTCGGTCGGCGACTTGATGTGCCGGTCGAATACGTCGTCTTCGAGCAGGCAAGAAACGCGGTCGACGCAATGCAGGCCGGCGCGATCGACGTCGTGTTTGTCGCGATCGAGCCCGTGCGCGCGGCCGTCATCGACTTCACGGCGCCTTATGCCGAGATCGCGGGCACTGTATGCGGTGCCGCCCGGCTCGAAAATTCGCACGATGGACGAAATCGATCGCAGCGGCGTGCGCATTTCAGTCGTCGCGCGCAGCAATTACGATTTGTTTCTGACCCGCACGTTGAAAAACGCGCAACTCGTGCGCGCGAATACGACGCAGGGTTCCGCCGATGAATTCGTCGCCGGCAAAGTCGACGCCCTCGCCGGCGTCAAGCAGCGCGTCGATGACGCTGTCGCGAGATTGCCCGGCGCACGCGCGCTCGACGGCCGTTTCATGTCGATCCGGCAGGCAATCGGCATGTCCAAAGGGCGCCCGGCGGGTCTCGCGTATCTGAAGGATTTCGTCGAGGACGTTAAAGCCTCGGGACTTGTTGCGCGCGAAATCGAGCAGGCGGGCCTGCGCGATGCAACGGTTGCGGCGCCGGCTCAGTAGCGTTGCGTCGTTTCGGCCTGCGCCGGCATGACGAAATCAGGGTTTAAGCCCTAACCGCTCCACCGCACGTTTCTCTTCTTCCGCCGCCCGCCGCGCCCACTGCAGGTAATCGTCGCCACCCATGTAGTAGGGCGCCATGCCGACGCGGTCCAGCGCCCTGGTGAAAACCGGATCATCCATCGCGCGCCGGAACGCGTCGTGCAAAATGCGGACGACCTTGGGATCCATGCCCTTGGGTCCCGCAATGCCCCACGGCGAATTGGCGACGATCCCGTAGAGTTCCTTGAGCGTCGGCACGGTGGGCGCGCGCGGCGTGCGGTTGTCGCCCCACATCACGAGCGGACGCGCCTGTCCCGCTTCGACGAGTTCCCACGGCGGCGAGCCGGCCTGCGCCATCACCTGCCCGCCGCGCAGCGCGGTAACGGCATCGGCGCTGCCTTTGTATGGCACGTGCAGCCACTGGATGCCGAGGCGGCCTGACAAATCCTCCATCGTCAGGTGCAGGCTCGTGCCGATGCCGGGACTCGCGAAACTCACCTTGCCCGGATTCGCTTTAGCGTAGGCGATAAACTCGTCCCACGTCTTCCATGGCGAGTCGGCGCGCACGCTGACGCCGAATTCATAGCCGGCCACGTTGAGGATCCACGTCAGATCGGCGAGCGGATCGAACGTCGTTTTCACCATATGCGGCAGGCGAAAGACGCCGAGCGGAATTTGCGACAGCGTATAGCCGTCAGGCTTGGCGCCTGCGGCCATGTTTTGCGGTCCGAGCGCGCCGCCGGCGCCGGGCCGGTTGTCGATGATGATGCGCTTGCCGAGTTGGCGCGCGGCAACGTCCGCGAGCGCGCGCAACGCGATGTCGGTGTTGCCGCCCGGCGTCCACGGGCAGATCAACGTGATCGGGCGCTCGGGAAAAGCCTCCGCCGTCTGCGCGCGAGCATCGCTCACGCATGCCAGCCATGCTATTGCGCAAGCCGCGAACGCCCTCGAAAGCGCAAAATGATCATCTGCGTTGTCCGGCGACGAGCGCTACATCTTCAATCCCATGCGCTCGATGATAGCTCTCTGCTCGTCGTTGACCTGCTTCGCGAACTTCGCATAATCCTCGCTGCTCTTGTAAACGTTGTCCTGGTCGAGCCGCTCGAGCACTTTCTGGTAGGCGGGATCGTCCATCGCCTTCCTGATCGCGTCGTGCAGGATTTTCACGACTTTCGGGTCCATGCCTTTGGGGCCGGCGATGCCGTACGGCGAATTGGAGACAATGCCGTAGCCCAGGTCTTTCAGTGTCGGCACGTTCGGCCAGCGCCGCGTGCGATTCTCTCCCCACGTAACGAGCAGGCGCACCTGGCCCGCATCGACCATCTCGCCCCACGTCGACGAATCCGCCATCGCGGTGACGTGTCCGCCGCGCAACGCGATGAGCGCATCCGCCGCGCCCTTGTACGGCACCTGCAGCCACTGGATGCCTTCACGCTGGGCAATTTCCTCCATCGTAATATGCAGACTGGTGCCGTGGCCCGGCGTCGAATAGGAAACCTTGCCCGGATTCGCCTTGGCGTAGGCAATGAACTCCTGCCACGTCTTCCACGGCGAGTCCGCGCGCACCGCCACCCCGAACGTATAGCCCGAGACGTGAATGATCCACGTGAAGTCGTTCAACGGGTCGAAGCTGCCTTTCTGCATGTAGGGAACGCGAAATACGGTGATCGGCATTTGTGCGATCACATAGCCGTCCGGCCGGGTGTTGACGATGGATGCAGGCCCCAGGGTGCCCGCAACGCCCGTACGATTGTCGACGATGACTCGCTGCCCCAGCTGCTTGGAAGTCGCTTCCGCCAGCGCGCGCATCGCCACGTCGGTGGTACCGCCCGCGCTATAGGGAACGACCAGCGTGATCGCCTTCTCGGGAAAATTTTGCGCCACAGCCGATACCGCGAACATCGCGCCTGTCAAACCGCCCAGCCACCGCCATGACACTCTTCGCATGCTGTTTCTCCTCGATCGTTACGTTTTGACTGCGGACCGCTTGCGCTCGGCTTCGCGCAGCCTTAATACCCGCCGCTGCACCTTGCCCGTCGTCGTCATCGGCAGCGCGTCGATGAATTCGATCTCCTTCGGGTATTCGTACGGCGCCAGCTTGCCGCGCACGTGCTCCTGGATTTCGACTTCGAGATCTTTCGACGGCGCAAAACCTGCCGTCAGCACGATAAACGCCTTGACGATGTTGCCGCGCTCGGCGTCGGGGCTCGGCACCACCGCCGCGTTCGCCACCGCCGGATGCTTGACCAGGCAGTTCTCGATTTCGGACGGCCCGATGCGGTAGCTCGCGCTCTTGAACACGTCATCGGCGCGGCCCTGATACCAGAGATCGCCGTCGCCGTCGGCTTTGGCGAGATCGCCGGTGCGGCACCAGTCGCCGGTGTACTTGGCGCGCGTGGCATCGTCGTTTTTCCAGTAGCCGAGAAAAAACACCGGATCTTTCTCGCCGACGCGCCAATTGCGGTTGACCGCCACGTCGCCGATCTCTCCCGCCGGCAGCACGTTGCCATCGTCGTCGATCACAGCAACGCGGTGCCCGGGATACGGCCGGCCCATGGAGCCGGGCTTGGCCGGCCACAACGCATGCGAATTGCCGACGATGTAATTGATTTCGGTCTGCCCGAACATCTCGTTGACGGTGACGCCGAGCGAATCACGGCACCATGCGAACACCGTCTCGCCGAGCGCCTCACCGGCGCTCATGATGCTGCGCAGAGCGAGTTTGTACTTTTGGCGCGGCGACGCCACCGTCTTCATCATCATCTTGAGCGCGGTCGGAAACAGGAACGTGTTGGTGACCGCGTACCTCTGCATCAGGTAGAACGCCTTGTCGGGATCGAAGCGCCCGCGAAATCCCAGAACCGGCTGGCCGAAATACAAAGTAGGCAGCAGCACGTCCATCAGGCCGCCCGTCCACGCCCAGTCCGCGGGCGACCAGAACACGTCGCCCGCTTGCGGAAACATGTCCTGAGAATGCTGGAAGCCCGGCAAATTCCCGAGCAGCGAACGGTGCGCCGCGAGCGACCCCTTGGGCGGGCCCGTCGTGCCGCTCGTAAAGATCAATATGGCGGGATCCTCGGCTTCAGTGTCGACGCACTCGAATTGCGACGCCGCCTTGTCAAGCAACACATTCCACGCGTGAACGTTGGCTTCGCGCGCGTCGCCGATACCGATGATGTGCTGCAGGTGCGGGCACTGAGCGCGTACCTGCGCGAGATTCGGCAACGACGCCTCTTCGCCCAAAGCGACGACGGCTTCGCTGTTCTGCAACCGGTATTCGAGCGCATCAGGACCGAACAGCACCGAAAGCGGCATGGCGACCGCACCCATCTGGTAACACGCAATGTGCGCGACCGCGGTCTCGGGACGCTGCGGCAGCACGATCGCCACGCGGTCGCCACGCTTGACGCCTAACGCAGCCAGCGCATTCGAGAGCCGGTTCGCCTGCTGCTGCAGCTCCCGGTACGTGTACGCGGCGGTGCGCCCCGCGTCGTCCTCGTAATATAGCGCGTGACGCTCACCTTCCCGTGCCCAGCGGCCGCAACATTCCCGCGCGATATTGAAGCGCACCGGCACCTGCCAGTGAAAGGCGTCGCAGATTTCGCGGTAGCGGTCTTGTGTCAACCTAGAGTCCCTAACATGGTGAAACGCGTGATGCGCTGTCACGATTTTGGCTCAGGGCTAGAAGAAAGTCTCGCGGCTTAGTCATTCTAAGCAAGGGACCTTTCGACAACGCCATGGGCCAAAACTCGTGCCAGCCCGAAGGGTTGCAGCCAGAATCGGCGATGGCCGCGTTGCTCGTCTTGGCAATAGAACGACTATTGCCTTCACCGGGCGCCTTGCCCTCACCAATTCTGGCTGCAACGCACACGTGTTTCACCATGTTAGGGACTCTCCTCCTCCAACCCGTCATGCGCTTTATGCGCGTTTTTATTCGCGGGCATCCATTGTTGGCAATTACGAAACCGGAAGTCAATCCGGTTTCGCTCGACGCACCCCTCGCCCTCCGGGAGAGGGGATGGGGGTGAGGGAGCGAGCGAAGTAACGAAGTTATTTAAAGCTCGATTAGAATAACGCCCTAATCGCAATACGACAAATCCGAATCGAAAGGGCGCACGTGATCAACGCAGCAATCGTCGGCCTCGGCCGCTGGGGACAAAACCTCGTCAACAGCATCCAGGGCAAGAGCGACAAGATCCGCGTCGTCGCCGGCGCGACGCGCACGGTTTCGAAAGCCGCCGACTACGCGAAGCAGCAGGGTTTCCCGCTCTACGACTCGTATGAAAAAGTGCTCGCCGATCCGCAAATCGACGCGATCATCGTGGCGACGCCGCACACGCAGCGCGTCGAAATCATCAGCGCCGCGGCGCAAGCCGGCAAGCATGTCTTTACCGAGAAGCCCCTGGCGCTGAACAAGCAGGACGGCGACGCGATCATCGACGTGTGCGCGAAGCATAAAGTGACGCTCGCGGTCGGCTTCAACTGGCGCTTTCAGCCGGCGCTGCAGGAAATCAAGCGCATGCTTGCCGACGGGCGCCTGGGCAAGCTGCTGCACATCGAAGGCAATTTCTGCGGCCCGAGCGTCTATCGTTTCGGGCCCGATCACTGGCGCCTGAATCCGGAAGAAGGCCCCGCTGGCGGCATGACGGGGCGCGGCGTGCACGTCGTCGATGCGATGCTGTATCTCGCGGGGCATATCGACACGGTGCATGCGCAAAGCCTGCGCCGCGTGCTCGATTACGGCATCGACGATACGACGTCGATGCTGTTCCGGTTCAAGAACGGCGCGACCGGCTATCTGGGCACTTTCATCGCGACCGCCGAAACGTGGCGCATGCAGGTATTCGGCGAAAAAGGCTGGGTCGAGGTCGGCGACGTCGAGCACCTGACGACGTGGCAGATGCGCGTGTGCCTTGTCGATCGCGCTAACCTCAATGTGCACCGCAAACCGCAGACCGTCGCATTTCCCGCGCTGTCCACCGAGCGCGCGGAACTCGAACATTTTGCCGACGCGATCAACGCGAAAAAACGGCTCGCCGTGGCGGGAGGCGATGAAGCGCACGGCGTTGAGGTGCTGGAAGCGGTGCTGGAGTCGGCGAAACGCAACGCTACCGTCACGCTCACGTGATGCGCGAGCGCCGAAAAAGGGTGCCCGCTATTCTTTGAGCGACGTGGGCGGCGTGCGATTGAGCAACGGCGCTTTTTCGCCCTGCTTGCGGATGGTCTCGGCCGACAGTGTCGTGAGTCGGGGATTCGACGCGGTCACGCGCGCCGCTTGAACTCTTCCACCGTGTCGTCTACGCGCTGAAACACGGCGCCGTTGTCTTTCAGTTTTTCGATCAACTGCTCGAGCATCATAATGCGGTGGCCGCGGCCGCTGATGAACGGATGGCACGTAAATGTCAACACGCCCCACTCCACAGCTTTTTTCATGTACAGGAAATCGGCAACCCAGTTGTCCAGCACGAGCCCTGCATTCATAAGGCCGGGCCGGATCGCGTTGCCGGTGCGCATGTATTCGAAGTGCGGCGAGTCGTCGGTCGTCCAGCTGATCGGCATCTGCACAAGCGAGGTCGCGCGACCGAACTTCGCGGGCTGCTCGAGTTCCATCACGTCGCCGCTGCGCGCATAGTACGGCACGTAGTCGTTGCCCATCATGCTCGAGTCGTACGTAAAACCGTGCTGCAGGAACAAATCGACCGAATGCGGGCTTAAATCCCAGCCCGGCGAGCGGTAGCCGCGCGCGTATTCGCCGGAAATCCGCTTGATCGCTTCGTTGCCGCGCACGAGCTCGGCTTCTTCTTCCGCGCGCGACAAGGCAACGGGCGAAATATGCCGCCAGCCGTGATGCCCGATTTCGTGCCCGTGCTCGACGACGGACCGCACCGCGTCGGGAAAGGTTTCTATGGTGTGGCCCGGCACGTACCAGCTCGACTTGATCCGGTATTTCCTGAGCAGCGCGAGCAGGCGCGGCGCGCCCACGCGCGGACCGAACTCGCCGCGTGAAACCGGCGTTGGGGTCACGGCGCCGCGCGCGATGAAGCCCGAAATCCCGTCGAAATCGAACGTCAGACAGACGATGTGCTTGGGCAAGGCGCGCTCCAATCTACGATTAACTAAACCGGATGAAAATCCGGATTCGCTCGACGCTCCCCTCGCCTTTTGGGAGAGGGGCCGGGGGTGAGGGTCGAGCGACGTAACAACGTTACGTAAAGCTCGGGATGAATTTTGCGCTCGATTATAGCAGCGCGTTTTGCGCGCTCGCCAAGCACGGCGTGCGCCGATTCGCTATCATGCGATTCTGATTCCCACCGCGCCTATCACCTGAAGAAACTCATGTCCGAACATCTCGTCCAGAACTGGGGCGTGCGCAAGCCGCTTGCGCGCTCGCGGGGCGGCGTCGTCGCCACGCAAAATAAAATCGCCGGCGAAGCCGGCGTCAGGATACTCAACGCGGGCGGCAACGCCGTCGATGCGGCCGTCGCCACCGGCCTCGCGCTCGCTACCGTCGAGCCGTGGAACAGCGGCCTGGGCGGCGTCGGCTTCATGCTCGTCTATATGGCGAAAGAGAAGAAAGTCCACGTCGTCGATTTCGGCCCGATCTCGCCGCATAAGCTCGATCCCGCCGACTTCCCGCTGACGGGCGGATTCACCACCGACCTTTTCACCTGGCCGACCGTCAAGGACGACCGCAACGTGCACGGGCCGAATTCCATCGCGGTCCCCGGGCATATCGACGGGCTGGCGACCGCGCTCGCGAAGTTCGGCTCCAAGTCTTTCGCCGACGTCATTGCGCCGGCAATCGAACTCGCCGACCAGGGCATGGCGATGGACTGGTATCTGACCCTGAAGGTCGCGACGATGGCGAAAGAGCTCACGCGCTATCCGAGCACGCGCGACGTGTGGCTGCCCGGCGGCTATCCGCCCGTGACTCCCGCCGGCAATCCGCTCGGCCGCCTGAAATTGAAAGGCCTTGCCGACACCCTGCGCAAGTTACAGCGCAACGGCCCGCGCGACTATTACGAAGGTGAAGTCGCGGCGTCCATCGTCAAGGACATTGGCGCGCTCGGCGGCATCATCGATGCGCACGATCTCAAAAACTATCATGCACGCATCGTCGCGCCGCTGGAAATCGACTATCGCGGCGCGCGCATCGCGCTGGCTGGCGGCCTCACCGCCGGCCCGAGCATCGCCCAGGTCTTGAAATCGCTCCAGAGCCGGCAGTTTCCCGCGGGCGGGCCCGGTTCCGCCGCTTTCGTCGCTTACGCGCAGGCATTGCGCGAAGCGTATGCGGAGCGGCTCGCCACCATGGGCGAAACCGATGACAGCAAGAACCCCGGCTGCACGACGCACTTCAACGTCATCGACCGCGAGGGCAACATGGTCGCGCATACGCAGACCCTGCTGTCCGTATTCGGCAGCCGCGTCGTATTGCCCACGTCAGGCGTATTGATGAACAACGGCATGATGTGGTTCGATCCGCGGCCGGAATCGCCGAATTATTTTGCGCCGGCGAAACGTCCGCTGACCAATATGTGCCCGCTGATCGCGCGGCGCGGCGAACACGGCTGGTTCTCGATCGGCGCATCGGGCGGGCGCAAGATCATGCCGGCCGTCATGCAGATCTCGTCGTTCCTGATCGATCACGGCATGACGCTGGAAGACGCGTTCCACCAGCCGCGCATCGATGCGAGCGGCGGCGAAACCGTGGGCGTGGATCCGCGCCAGCCGCCGGAGGTGCAGCAAGCGCTCGCGGCGAAGTTCTCCGTCAATCTCACGGAGCTCGTCGTCTACCCGACCAACTTCGCGTGCCCGAGCGCCGTGTTGCGCGACCCGGCAACCGGCGAGCATCAGGGGATCGCGGATGTAATGTCGCCGTGGTCGGGAGCGGTGGCACAGGCTTGAGCATCCGCGTCTGCATCGCATTGAGCGTCCTGCTGCCTGCGTGTGCGGGCGCGGCGGAACCCGCCACCGGTTACCCGTCAAAACCGATTCACTACATCGTGCCCTTCGCGCAAGGCGGAGCTCACACGAGCAGTGAGCAGGGTTCCCGCTTGCGGGATGTGAACGTCCGCGAGTCGGGACCGGCCGCCGGGTTTTATCGCGTTGCCGATAGCAAATCCACACCATATCCGAGCAAACCCATTCACTACATCGTCCCTTTCGCACCCGGCGGCCCGACCGACATCATGTCGCGCGCGATCGGCGAAAAAGTCGGCGCGGCGTGGGGCCAGCAGGTCGTCGTCGATAATCGCAGCGGCGCCGGCGGCAACATCGGCACCGAGACCGTCGCCAGATCGGCGCCCGATGGCTACACGGTGATGATAGGGCACGTCGGCACCCACGCGATCAACGTGAGCCTTTATCCGCAGGTGAATTTCGACCCGGTCCGCGATTTCACGCCGATTACGCTCGTCGCCACCTATCCTCTGGCGCTCGTCATCTATCCCGGCGTCGCCGCCAAGTCCGTGCAGGAACTAATCGCACTCGCCAAAACCAAGCCGGGCGCCCTGAATCTGGCTTCGGCCGGCAGCGGCGGGCCGACGCATCTCGCCGGCGAAGTCCTGAAAAGTCTCGCGCACGTAAACATCGTGCACATTCCGTACAAAGGCAATGCGGCGGCACTGACCGCCCTCGTGGGCGGCGAAGCGCACATGATGTTCAGCAACCTCTTGACGTCCATGCCGCACGTGCGAAACGGCCGGCTGCGCGTGCTCGCGGTATCCACCGCCAGGCGCTCGCCGCAAATGCCTGAGCTGCCGACGATCGCCGAGTCCGGCGTGCCCGGTTACGATGTCACGCCGTGGTACGGCATACTCGGTCCTGCGCATCTGCCGCCGGCGATCGTCGCCAAGTGGAACCGCGAGGTCGCGCGCGTGGTCGCGCTGCCGGAAATGAACGAGCGCTTCGTCGTGCAGGGCGTGGATCTCGGCGCCAGCACGCCCGAAGCGTTCGCGAGCCTGATCAAAGCCGAAGTCCCGCGCTGGCGCAAGATTGTGCGCGACTCGGGCGCGCGCGCCGACTGATTCCGTTTTCCGGCGGGGCCGCGAATTGCATCGCCTCAACGACGCAGTGGTTACACCTTCCGGCCTAAGCCTTGCGCCTTATTGCGCCGCCCGCCGCAATAGCTGACGCTGTCGTCAGCAAATCCATTGGAGCGCAGCGTTCCGTGCGGCCGACCAGCGAAAATAGCGCGGAGCGCCTGCACTACTCCGGCGCAATCATTCCTCCTCACGTGCCCGGAGCTTTACCCGTGGGGCCTTAGGGCCGCACGGGTATTTTTTTCGCTGAGGATTTCCGAAGTCCGCTGCCGGCCGGTGCAACGGCTTAATCCGCCAGCCCCAGCAGGCGTGCCGGGTTGCGCTTCATCATCTTGTCGATGTCCGCCTGCGACACGCCGGCTGCGCGCACGGCGGCCACCTGGTTTTCGACGCCATCCGGCGGCGTCATCATGCCCTGCTGGCCGAGGTCGGTCGACAGCACCAGGTGGTCGGCGCCGATGTCCTTCACGGCCTGCGCAACCGCCTTCGCATCGACACGGTCCCAATGCGTCATCCACTGATACTGCGCGGTCGGGCCGGTCAGGAACTGCAGGTAGCAGATTTCGATATAGCCGCCCATCTGCGCAACCTGCTTCGCCTGCTCGGTAGACAGCCCCGGAATGTTGGTCAAGCCGTGGGTGACGAGAATATTTTTTACGCCGAGCTCGCGCGCGCGCTTGGTCACCGCGACGACTTCTTCCGCATGCACATGGCCGGTTGCCAGCACGAGATTCTCGCGCGCGATGATCTTGAGCACCTCTTCCATCTGCGGCGTGACCTGGCCGTTGGGCGCCACCAGCAAGCCGGATTTGCTTTTATCGACCAGCGTCTTGACGTGCTTGTCCGAATCGAACGTCGGCAGCCATACCATTTTCCCGCGGCCGCCCGACATGCGGTGCATCCATTCGACCGCCGCCGGATTGATGCCGCCGACCGAGCTATTGAGCACGATGCCGCCCCACACGTCGATGCCAGGCACTTGCTGCATCGCGAGCGCCGCGCGGTCGGCGGTGGTAACGACGTGGTTCTTCAGGACGATGCCGCGCATGCCTTTGCGCCGCGCGATGGTCGCCATCTCGACGTCGGTCAACGAGCGCCCGAACACGTCGGGGTCCGGGTGCACGTGCATGTCGATCACACCCGCGGCCGGACTCACCTTGGGCGGCGGCGGCGGAAAGCCGACCTGCGAGAATGCGAAGCCGGATGCGCATAGTGCAAGACCCGCCGCAAGCATGCGCAGGGTGGAGACGGTCGATTCTTCGCGATGATGGATTTTCATGGCACACCTCCTCTTTGACGATAAGAACTTTTCGATGAACTCGCGCATGTTTTTCGCCGGCAGCGACGCGTTGACCGCGACCCCCATGGTGAGCCCGATCACCTGGCTCACGGCCTTGAAGTCGCGGTCGGTGTCGAACGGCAGACGGCTGCGCAACACCGCGTGCGAAGTGAAGCTCGGTCCTATCATCAAGACCGAATATCCGTCTGCAGGTTGGCGAAAGACATACTCGGTGCCGATGACGGTACCGCCGCCGGGGCGGTTTTCGACCACCACGTTTTGTCCGAACGCCGCCTGCATGCGCTGCGCGAGAATTCGCGCAGTGACGTCGAACGACCCGCCGGCCGGAAACGGCACGACGATGCGCACCGGCTTCGCGGGAAATGCTTGCGCCTGAACCGCAAGCGGAGCCACGATTGCGCACAGGGCGGTGACCGCGAAAATAGCGCGGTGGGCAAGCGACGACGGATACATGACCACCCCCCAGGAATCGTTTGATCGATTGCCACGCGTCGGCGGACTTTGCACTCGTCCCGCGCGACACACACTTACTTTACACCCAAGGTAGATATCACGCTCTTTCGGCATGGCTCAGTGGCATGGACACCTACGGCACGCGGCCGATGTTGCGGTGCCGGCGTCAGATAAGCGCGCCGTTCCCGCTACTGCCAGGCGCGATTGTCGACTATGCTCTCGTAAGTCGCGCCGGGCACCGTCATGTTCCACTTCACGGTCCAGTCATACGTATCGTCGAACCGCTCGCGGGTATACGGCTGCGGCGCAGCGTGCAAAAGACGCCAGGTCTGGAATTCGTGGGGCTCCAGCAGGCCGCCGGTCTCGCGGATGAAGTAATGAACATACGGCGTCGGATCCCGTTCGATTTCTTCGACTGCGCGCGCCTGCGCACGGAACATCGCGGCAAGCGTTTTGCCGTCGAGATCGTCGCCGGCCGCTTCGCTGCGCGTCGAGTGCGACTCGATCAGGATGCGCAGCCCCATCTTCTGCGCGACACTGATCCACGGCTCCATCAGGCTTACCGCGGCGACCTTGCCCTGTTTCAATGCCTCGATGCGCTGGGGCATCGAACCCGCGGTCGTCGTCTTGATGTGCTCGAGCGCGAGAAAACCTTCCATCAGCTTCAGCGTCGTAAAATGCGAGCCGTTGTTCGGCGTGACCGCGACCGCCTTGTCCTTCAGCATCTCGGGCTCGTAGATTTTTGAATCGGCGGCGACCACGATAGCGAACGACGACATGGCAGCGCCCAGCGCGACGATCTTGCGCCGCCGCAGCCCGCTGCGCTCGGCCTCCACCGCGCGCTTCATGATGCCCCACTCGCACATGCGGTATTGATCGATGCCGCCGTCGTTGTAGACGGAATCGAGCGGGCGGTCGAATACGGAATCGAACTTCACGGAGTGCGAGGTGGTGACCTGCGCCATGCCCGGCGTCGTCACGAACTCGATATCGAGCCCCTCGTCTTTGAAAAATCCGCGGTCGCGCGCGACCAGCACCGGCAGATCGTGCACCGCGTTCATGGTCGCGACTTTCGGTCGTGTTTTCACCCCGACATTCATGCTGCGCCCTCCTCCGCCCGCTGTCCGGGCACGCTCATCATCACGCTGGATCCGCATGGCTGTCAACGCGGTAAGCGAGGCATGCGAAAATACCCCGATGGCAAATCCGGACCGTTTCCTGCTCGCGGGCGTCATGGGCTGGCCCGTCATGCATTCGCGCTCGCCGCTGCTGCACAACTACTGGTTCAAGCAGCATGGCCTTGCCGGAACCTACGTGCCGCTCGCAATCGCGCCCGCGACACTCGCCGCGGCGCTGCGCGCACTGCATCCGCTGGGCTTCGCCGGTTGCAACCTCACGCTCCCGCACAAGCAGGCCGCGATGGCTGTCGTCGACGAAGTCGATGCGCTCGCAAAAAAGATCGGCGCGATCAGTTGCGTGATCGCGCGGCCCGACGGCTCGCTCGCCGGAACCAACAACGATTGCTATGGCTTCATTCAGAATTTGCGGCACTCGCAGCCCGGCTGGCGCGCGGATGCGGGTCCGGTCGTCGTGATCGGCGCCGGCGGCGGCGCGCGCGCCGTGTGCTACGGCCTCGCGCAGGAAGGCGCGCGCGAGATCCGGGTCGTCAATCGTTCACTCGCGCGCGCGCAGGAAATCGCGAATGATTTCGGCGGCCCGCTTGAAGGCGCTGCCGTGGGAGCAGCGCCACGACGCTCTGGACGGCGCGGCGATGGTCGTCAACACGACGAGCTGCGGCATGGTCGGCCAGCCCGCGCTCGATCTCAAGCTCGACAAGCTGCCGAAGACCGCGCTTGCCGCCGACATCATTTACATTCCGCTCGAGACGCCGTTGCTCGCCGCGGCGCGCGCCCGCGGCAACGCGACCGTCAACGGCCTGGGCATGCTGTTGCATCAGGGCCGGCCGGCGTGGAAGGCGTGGTTCGGAATCGAGCCGCAGGTTACGGCCGAGTTGAGAGCGCTGTTGGAGAAAACGATCTAGTCAATCGAGCTTGGCGCGGAAATGATCCCACGTGCGCTTGAACAGCGTCGCGTTCCATAGCTTCTCGCGGCACATCGCGATTTCTTCGTCGCTGAAAACGTAGGGCTTGCCGATCTGCAAAGCCATGTACTGGCGGTACGCGTTTTCTTCCATGTAGTTCGCGAGCACGAAGGCCTCCACGATGTCCTTGCCGACCGTCACCCCGCCGTGCGCTTTCATCAGCGCGGCGGGCCGGTCGCCGAGCGTCGCCGCGAGCCGGTCGGCCATCGCGCGGTTGTTGATCGAGTTCGGCGAATCGAGCAGCGGCATCGGATGGACGAGCGACCCTTGCGCATACACCGGCTTGTAGCTCTCGCCGACCATGGTGAGGAACGTGGACCACTTCGGATGCGCATGCACGATGGCTTTGACGTCGGGGCGCACGCGGTAAATGCCGCAATGCAAATGACGCTCGAGCGGCGCATTGCCCTTGCCTTCAAGCTGGTTCGCCTCGAGATCGATCGTGCAGATGTCGTCGACCGTGAGCCGGCTGCGCTGGCACGAGCCGATGTTGATCAGGATGCGGCCGTCGTCGAGGCGAATGCTGCAGTGGCCGTTGTAGTCGATGATATCCGACTGCTCCAGCATGCGGATGCAGTCGACCAGTTGCTGCTTCAATTCGTCTGCTGACATGGCAATGCTCCTTCGCTGATGCTTACCAGTTGACCACGGCCCGTACTTCAGCGCGCCACAGCTCCCACGCGCGCATGCCGGCCGTCTGGTTCACGACGTCGGCAAGCCGGCCTTCATCGCGGTCGAGCGCGGCGATCGGCGCACCGGGCTTGAGCGCCATGGTCCAGTGCTGTATGCGCGCGTTGACCTCGGTGTAGACGGCGCGAAAAACCGCGGTTTGCAGCGTTGGTCCGCAGGCGACGCTGCCGTGCGCGCGCATGAGCACGAGGTCCTGCCTGCCCATGACTTCGGCCAGCGCGACGCCCTTCTGCGCGTCGCCAACCAGCATGTTGGTGGCGCCGAACTTGTCACGGATGTCGAACACCGGCACGCCCGCGGCGATGAAGGCCGCATTGTGAAACATGGCCTGCATGGCCACATCGACGAGCCCGAACGGCACGACCGACGGCGAATGGCTGTGCACGATGGAATGAATGTCGGCGCGCGCCTTGTAAATCTCGCCGTGGATGAAGCGCTCGAGAAAACTTGCGCGCCCGTTCGCGTTGCACGGATTGCTGTCGAGGTCGTACTCGATGATGTCCTCGGGCGTTACCAGCGCCGGCGCCAGCGAGCGTGCCATCAGGTAGCGATCGGGCGCGCCGGGATGGCGCAGCGAGACGTGACCGAAGCCATCGACGACGCCCTGCGCGGCCAGGATGCGGCTCGCCGCGGCAAGATCCGCGATAATTTCCGCGGCAACAGGGCCGGCGGATTCATTCGCCATGATGGGTCCTTCGGGAATTCAATGCGCGTTTGCGTTGTCGATGATAGCCGGATTGGAGCACGCGCGCGATACATGCGAAAATCCGGCGCACAGCATGAACGGGAGAAACGCCGGTGGAAAAAGTTCAGGCGGCCGTAAGAACAGGCCCAGGCAAGATCGAGATCCGCGAATTTCCGATGCCGGATATTGCGGACGATGCCGCGCTGATGAAGATGGAAGTCGCGGGCATTTGCGGCACCGACGTCAAGCTGTACAAAACGCCGCCGTCCAGCGCGCCGGTGATCATGGGGCACGAGAACATCGGCACCATCGCCAAAGCGGGCCGCGAGTTCACGCGGCGCAAGGGCTTCAAGGAAGGCGACCTCGTGTTCGTCGAGCACTACGTGATGTGCGGCAAGTGCGAATGGTGCCACCTCGGCCAGTATCGCCACTGCGAAAACACCGACTGGCGCACCAATCCGGACGGCATCCGCTACGGCTACACCTCCGCCGAGAAAGCGCCGCATTTGTGGGGCGGGTTTGCGCAGTACGTATACCTGCCGTGGAACTCCGTCGTGCACCGCGTGCCGCCTAACGTCACGCCCGAACTGGCGGGGCTCGTGACGCCGATGGCGAACGGCGTCGAATGGTCGCTCTTCGACGGCGGCGTCGGCTACGACTCGACGGTCCTCATCCAGGGCCCCGGCCAGCAGGGACTTTCGCAGACCGTCATCTGCAAACAGGCAGGAGCGTCTCTGGTCATCGTCACCGGCACGGCCAAAGACGGCGCGCGCCTGAAGGTCGCGAAAGAATTGGGCGCCGATTACGTGATCGACGTGAGCAAGGAAGACCCGCTCGCCCGCATCATGGCAATTACCGGCGGCCGCGGCGTCGACGTCGCGCTCGACTGCACCGCCGGCGCCGGCACGCTGCCGATACTGCTCGGCGTCGATGCGCTAAAGCGCAAGGGCGGCACCATCGTCGTGCAGGGCGAAATGAAGGAATTTCCGAATTTCCCGCTCGAAAAAGTCACGGTTAAATTCGTCACCATCAAGAGCGCGCGCGGCCACAGCTACAAGTCCTGCGAACTCGCTTTGGCGCAGCTTGCGTCGCACCGCTTCCCGCTGGAGAAAGTCACCACCCACCGTTTCGGCCTGAAAGACGTCGATCTCGCGATCCGTTCGGTAGGCGGGCATGGCGTGCCGGACGTGATTCACGCGTCGCTGATGCCGTGGCAGTAGGATTTCGTCATTCCCGCGCAGGCGGGAATCCAGGCGGTTAGATTCAGGATTTTCTGGATCCCCGCCTGCGCGAGGATGACGTGCCTAGACTGTAACCGGATCCGTATCCAGCGGCGCGAACAATCCGTGCCGCGCATGATCCTTGAAGTGCTGGTCGCGCGCGAGCTCGATTGCGCACGAGCGCACGCGCTGCTCTGCAGGATCGAGAGCGGGGATGCGTCCGCCGGCGCGGTTCGCTTCGGCCGCTTCGAGCAGCAAGCGCCGCGTCATCACGATGCCGCGATCGGTTGGGCACAAGTTCTCGCGCGTGCGGTCCTGAATCGGGCCCATCGACTCCTGCAGCGACGCATCCTGCATCGCGATGCCCTCGACGCCCGAGTAATGCTGGCCCGCTTTCTGCGCGGCGCGGTCCATCAGGTAATCGTTGCGTTTGTTGGCGAGCGGCACAAAGGTGCCGGGCACGTATTTATTGTGGATGCCCTGCCCGCTCTTCATCGCCGCCAGTTCGGCTTCGGTCAACGCGCGCTTCGGGTGATAGTTGATGCTCCATGCCCAGTTGTTCTCGTCGTCGATCGGCACCCACACGTGCGCGCCCAATGGATGGCCGGCGCGCGGCGGAATGATGGTGTGCGTCGGCATGATCCACGGCGTGATGCGCCAGTAATAGCGGTCGTTCGCGGCATTGCGGCGCGCGCCGATCAGCAGGCCGCCCTCGAATTCGACGACGTCGAATTGCGGCATGCGGTCGCGGTCGTTGTACTCGTTGCCCTTGCTGCCGACGAACAGCGGATCGTTTTTGAGCGCGCCGCCGTGCAGAAAGCTTACGTGCGACGAATCGATGCCGCCCTCCAGCGCCTGCAGGTAATTGCACTCCTGCAGCCGCTTGGTGACGAAGCGCCGCTCAGCCGGCACGCTCACCCATTCGAGCGCGGGCGGTGCGGGCTTGAGCTCCGGCGGGCCCATGTACGTCCAGATCACGCCGCCCGCCTCGATGCACGGGTACGATTTCAGCTGGATGCGTTTTTTCATCGGCCCGTCGGCGCCTTCGGATGGCAGGTCCACGCAACGGCCGGTGACGTCGTACTTCCAGCCGTGGTACGGGCAGCGCAGCCCGCACTCCTCATTGCGGCCGAACCATAACGACACGCCGCGATGCGCGCAGAACTCGTCGATCAGGCCCAGCCGGTTTTGCGTATCGCGAAACGCGATCAATTGCTCGCCGAGCAGCTTGACGCGCACCGGCGCGCAGTCGGGTTCGGGCAGTTCGGCAGCGTGAAGCGCCGGCAGCCAGTAGCGCCGGAACAGGTCTCCCATCAACGTGCCGGGACCAGTGCGCGTGAGAATTTCGTTCTGTTCGTGGGTGACCATGCAGAATCTTAATCGACGCGCGCGCCGGATGCACGCACGAGCGGCGCCCAGCGCGTAATTTCCGCGGCGACGAATTCAGTGAACGCCGCCGCGTCGAGCGTTCCGGGTTCGATGCCTTCGGGACGCAGGCGCTCGCGCACGTCGGGGAGCTGCAGGATGCGGCGCACTTCCGCGTTCAGTTTGGCAACGACCTCTTTGGGCATGCCCGCCGGCCCGGACAGCGAGAACCAGATGACGGCGACGAGATCGCGATAACCGGCTTCGCGGAATGTCGGCACATCCGCGTATTCGGGTATTCGCGCCGCCGAGCTCACCGCGAGGCCGCGCACGCGGCCGCTGCGTATCTGCGTGCCCGCCGTCGCCAGCGTGGTCGATACCACTTCGATGTGTCCGGCAATCAGATCGGTCACCGCGCCGCTCGCGCCTTTGTACGGAACGTGCGCAATGCTGATGCCGGCCATTTGCTTGAACATCTCCGCGATCAGGTGGCCGAGCGTGCCGTTGCCGGGCGAACCGTAGCTCATCGCGCCGGGCTTCGCCTTGGCGAGCACGACAAATTCCTTCAGCGTTTTCGCCGGCAACGAAGGGTGCACAGCGAACACCGAGGGCGGTCCGCCGAACAGCGCGATGTGGCTGAAATCCTTGACTGGATCGAACGGGAATTTCGACGCTGCGAGCGCTGGCGCAATCACATGCGAGGCAATGGCGGAAACCACCAGCGTGTAACCATCAGGCGCGCTCTTCGCGACCAGGTCCGACCCGATCACACCCCCGGCACCGGAGCGGTTCTCCACCACGAACGACTGGCCGAGACTCTCGGTCAACTTGATCGCGACGATGCGGCCCAAGAGGTCGGAACTGCCGCCCGGCGCGAACGGCACGATAATGCGCACGGTCTTCGCGGGCCACGTCTGCGCACACGCGCTGGCGGCGAGCGTCATCGCCAATATGCCCGCCGCGATCGCGCAAACCGTCCTTCGCATAGTCGGACCTAAAACCGGTCGACCCGGAACGGCGCAATGTCGATGTTCGGCGTGCGCCCCGCGACGAGGTCGGCGATGATGCGTCCCGTCGGCGCACTGCCGACGAGACCGATGTGACCGTGACCGAACGCGTAATACGTGTTCGCGTACTTCGTCGCGCGGCCGATCACCGGGCGCGAATCCGGCATCGACGGCCGCCGGCCCATCCAGCGCGTAGTTTCGACGTCGCGCACTTGCGGAAACATGCTCTTCATATGCCGGGCCAGCACGTCGGCGCGGCCGTAATCGGGCGGCGCCTCGATGCCGGCGAATTCGGTCTGCCCGGCAATGCGCGTGCCCATTTCCATCGGCGTGACGAACAATTTATTCTGCGCCGAGGCGACCGGCATCGGCAGTTCGAGTCCCGGGTCGGAGAACGTGACGTGATAGCCGCGCTCGGCTTCGAGCGGCACCGTGTCCCCTAGCTTCGCGCTGAATTTTCCCGAGTGCACGCCGGCGCACAGGACGAGCGTGTCGACGTCCATGCGCCCGACGTCGGTCAGCAGCGCGCGCGGGCCGTTCGGTCCGAGCTCGATGTCGAACACGTCGCGCTGCAGAATCACGCCGCCGTCCTTCTGGAACTGCTGCGCGTAGGTCTTGGTAAGTCGTTCCGGATTGGTCACGTAGCCCTGCTCCGGCAGATAGACGCCCCGCTCGTAATTGCGCGCAAGGGCCGGCACCAGCCTCGCGATCCCGGCTGCATCGATTTCCTCGCAGATTACGCCGCGGTCGCGCCGCAGCTTCCAGGCGAGCGCGTCGTTGCGGTACGCGCGATCGGTATCGTAAACGACGATGTAACCGGTCTTGCGGATGATGTCGCTGCAGCCCGCGTGTTGCGCGAGCGGCCCGTGCGCATCGAAAGTCTGGCTCAACAGGCTGATCAGCGCATCCGCGGTTTTCTCGACGTTCCGCCGCGCGGTGCTGGTGACGAAGCGGAACAACCACGGCAGCGCCTGCGGAAAATACGACCAGCGCACTTTGAGCGGCCCCATCGGGTCGGTCAGATAGCCGGGGACTTTCGACATGATGCCGGGCATCGCAATCGGCACGCACGATCCCGGCGACAGTATTCCGGCATTGCCGAACGAGGTGTACTCGCCGGGCGGCAGCCGGTCGATCACGGTGACCTCGTGACCATCGCGGCGCAGATAAGCCGCGGTGGCGATGCCGACGATGCCGGCGCCGATGATGGTGATTTTTTTCATGCGCTTCCCCGAGTGGAATGGCGGCTATTTTAAGCCACCGGCGCCCGTCCGGAATTTTATCGGCGCATTCCGCCAGCATCAGAGCCGGCGGTGCGCAATTTGATCAACGTTCTACGGTGACGACGTGCGCCTGGATCTTGCCATCCACCGCGTCGCGGCCGAACCGGCGGGCGACTGCGTCCGCAGCGATTTCGGTCGCTTCCCCGAGCCGCCCCGCATCGCGCGCTTCGATCTCGTTCCTGAGCGGCGTGCCCTCGCAATAAGCGATCGCCGGTATCCGCGCGGATGCCGCGCGGCTGCGCGCCGCGATCGGTATCGATACGCGGTGCAGCGCTGAATCCGCCCTTCACCAGATCCGCTTCGATGGTACGCGGATCGTGATAGCCATGCGGCGTGCGGGCGAGGAAACGCGGCGGATCGGCGGGGAAAACCGCTGCGAGCGCCGTCGTGACGACGTCCGCGAATTCGTTTTCCTCGATCCGGTCCCACGCATTGAAAATAAAAACGCCGCCTGGCTTCAACACGCGCCGCGCCTCCGCGAATGCTTTGGCTTTGTCGGGAAAGAACATGACGCCGAACTGGCAGACGACGGCGTCGTATGCGTTGTCTTCGAACGGCAGCTGCATCGCATCGGCCTGCCGCCACTCTACGGCGCGCTTCGTTCCGATGGCTGCCGCCTGGTCGAGCATCGCCTGATTGAGGTCAGTAGCAACGATGCTGACGTTTGCAGGCAACGCGTAAGCGAGGGCCCGCGTCACCACGCCGGTGCCCGCCGCTATTTCCAGCACGCGGCCTAGCGGCCGCGCAACCAACCGCTGCGCGAGATCCACCGCGTAGGGCTCGAAGATCAGCGGGACCAGGTATTCGTCGTAGATCTTGGGTACCGAGCCCGCGAAAACCTTGTCTGTGTTCGAACTGCTCATAGAGTTTAATTATGGCAAAATCCGGGACACATGTTGTGTTATTTGCCTACGCGCGCAGCGCCCGCTTCATCTCCTCTCCATGCCTCGTTTCGATAGTCTGGTCATCGGCGGCGGTCTCGTCGGCTCGGCGGTCGCTTACGGGCTCACGCGCCGCGGGCTCAAGGTCGCGCTGCTGGACGAAGGCGACATCGCTTATCGCGCATCGCGCGGCAATTTCGGCCTCGTATGGGTGCAGAGCAAAGGAATCGGTGTACCCGAGTACCAGCGCTGGACGCGTCAGTCTTCCACCCTGTGGGACGACTTCGCGGTCGAGCTCAAAAACGAGACCGGCGTCGACGTGGCGCACGAGCACCGCGGCGGCGTCCACATCTGCATCACCGAGAAGGACTTCGCCGAACGCAGAAAGCAGATGGAGCAGCTGCATCTCGAGTCCGGCGAGACCCGCTTCGAGTACGAAATGCTCGATCACGCGCAGCTGAAAAAGCTGATGCCCGAAATCGGTCCTGAAGTCGCAGGCGCGAGCTATACGCCCTACGACGGCGCGGCCAATCCGCTTTATCTGCTGCGCAGCCTGCACTCCGCGTTTCTCAAGCGCGGCGGACAATATTTTCCGAACAGCCGGGTCGGCGCGCTCAAAGCAGCGCCGCATGATTTCACCGTGACGGCCGGCGGCACTACGTTCAACGCGCCCAAGCTCGTGCTGGCAGCCGGGCTCGGCAACAAAGCGTTGGGCGCGCTCGTCGGGCTCAACGTGCCAGTGGAGCCGGTCAAGGGCCAGATTTTCGTCACCGAGCGCGTAAAGCCGGTGTTGAGCATGCTGACGATCTGGGTGCGGCAGATGGCCGAAGGCGGGTTGCTGATCGGCGAATCGCGCGAAGAAGTCGGATTCAACGATGCGACGACGCCCGACGTGCAGCAATTTCTCGCCGCGCGCGCGATCAAAATGTTCCCTTTCCTGCGCGACGTGCGCATCGTGCGCCATTGGGGCGCGCTGCGCGTGATGGCGCCCGATGGTCTGCCGATCTACGAACAGTCCGCCGATTTTCCGGGCGCGTTCGTCGCCACCTGTCACAGCGGCGTGACACTCGCCGCCGCGCATGCGCTGCGTTACGCCGAATTCGTCGCCGCGGGCTCGCTGCCGGCCGAACTCGCGCGCTTCACTAACAAGCGGTTCAATGTTCAAAACACATGACCCGGTATTCATGCGGGTTTTAGGGCGGTTTTACATCGCTTCCCATTGGCCTACCTTACGTCGTACCACTGCGTTTACACGGGGCAATGAGAGTATGGCGTGCACGTCGCAGGACACCGCCACCGATTAAATCGATCGCTGCCACAAGATTCGATCAATCGCCTACGAGCGCACGTCCTAACTTCCCAGGACGCGCGTTACACCGATTTCTGAAGGGAATTGGGTCGCTGAGGGACAATTCAATTCGAGCGACCTGACCGCTCGAGCACTTCCGTTAACGCTTCAAAGTCTATGGGCTTGGCCATGTGGATATCGAATCCAGCTATCTTTGCGCGCTTACGGTCTTCCGTTACACCGTATGCAGTTACCGCGACCAAGGTTGTCTTCGCCAATTTTTCGTTGCTGCGCAAGCGCCGCGCGGCTTCATACCCATTAACAATCGGCATGCTCATATCGTGGAGAATGATATCTGGCAACCGCTCATGAGCGAGCGCAATGCCCGATTCAGTATCATACGCAACCAGCGGGTCACATCCGGCAATCCTTATGAGCATAGCTAAGGTATCGGCCGCATCACGGTTATCGTCGACGATCAGGACGGTTTTTTTATTTTCTTTTTGCATCTGAAAAATATAACCCAAGCTGAGATATTTTTCATCTGTTTCGATCGTCGAAATGGTAGCTTTTGTAAACTCTACAAGCCGTTTTCGTCCGACGAATGCCGTTGACAATTAAGACTTAGTGGTTATTCCGATCTGGTCTAAAGATCAAGCCTTCCACAGCGACTGTGGATGGCTCGTGAGTGGTCTGCTCAAGCAGATGAGTCGTGCCGCAAACGTCGCAATCCGCTGACCATGTGCCGAATATGAGTTGCCGTTTTTGTCCTAGCAACTGACCACATACCGCGCATATCAACCCCACGCCAAGTGCCATTTGGATGATCCGTATGATTCAATAGGATTGGTGATTGTAGATCGAGGTGGAGATGTCGAGGAGGGAGTTTTGTCCTTAATGCATCGCGTCACGTGCCACTGTATTCAGCGGTAGCTGGCGCCGTGGTCGGCGGCAGAATCAGCTATACCAAACGCACGGGGGTGTTATCATTAAACACTTATTAAACAATAAATTAAGTGGGTTAAACGTGTCGATTTGCGACTATCCGTTATGGCCTGAATTTAGCCCGCGAGGATTTGATGTTCAAAACGCTGCCTGACGCCGGCACGGCGACGGTCACCGTCGTCATCAACGGCGCACCGTTTCAGGCGCCGCAGGGCTGCACCGCCGCGGCGGCGCTGTTGCTAACCGACGCGCTCCCCACGCGCACGACGCCCGTCAGTAACGCACCACGCGCGCCGTACTGCATGATGGGCGTGTGCTTCGAATGCCTGGTCGCAATCGACGGGGTGCCCAACCAGCAGAGCTGCCTCATCCCGGTTGTCGAAGGCATGCGCATCGACCGTCAACTCGGCAGCGTCGCGGTGAAACTATGAGCGCCGCTTTCGATCTCGTCATCATTGGCGCCGGCCCCGCGGGCCTCGCTGCCGCGGCGACCGGGAGTTCGCTGGGACTTAAGATCGCCGTTATCGACGAGCAGGCTGAACCCGGCGGCCAGATTTATCGCGGCATCGAAAGCGTCAGCGCGCGCCGCCCCGCGCATTTGCAGTTGCTCGGCGACGATTATGCGGCGGGACGCACCCTCGTCAAACGTTTCCGCGCCAGCAGCGCGGAATATTTGCCGCAGACGACCGTGTGGCAGATCGACGGCGAATGCAACGTATTCACGCGCGGCAGCGCGGGCGCGTCGCGCCTCGCGGCGAAGCGGATCTTGATCGCGACCGGCGCGATGGAGCGGCCCGTGCCGATACCGGGCTGGACGCTGCCGGGCGTGATGACGTGCGGCGCAGCGCAAACGCTGCTGAAGTCCACCGGCGCGGTGCCCGACGGGCGCTGCGTGCTCGCCGGCTCCGGTCCGTTGCTGTTTCTGATTGCGATGCAACTCGTGCGCGCAGGCATCAAGCCTGCCGCACTGGTCGAGACTTCTCCTCATCGCCTGGCGGCCCTGCGCCATCTGCCCGCCTTCCTCTTAGCCCCCGGCTATTTCAGCAAAGGCCTGCACCTGCTGGACGATCTGCGCAAGGCCGGCGTCGCGATCCACAGCGGCGCCAAAGACCTGCAAATCCACGGCGACGGGCGCGTGCGCGAATTTCAATACGAATGGCGCGGCGAAACGCGGCGCGTAGCCGCCGACGTCGTGCTGCTGCATCAGGGCATAGTGCCGAACATGAATCTCGCGCTGTCGCTGCGCTGCGCGCATGAGTGGGACGACGTGCAGCGCGCGTTCCGCCCGCGCCTCGACTCCTGGGGCAACACTTCGGTCGCCGGCATCCAGATCGCCGGCGACAACGGCGGCATCATCGGCGCGCAGGCCGCGGAATTGAGCGGCCACCTAGCGGCGCTGGGCGCGGCATGCGAACTGCAAAAAATATCCGCCGACGAGCGCGATCGCCACGCGGAGCCGCTGCGCACGCAAATGAGACGTCATCTCGGTGCGCGGCCGTTTCTCGACACGCTGTACCGCGTCCCACAGGACGTCGTCGCGCCGCGTGACGCCGATACGATCGTGTGCCGCTGCGAAGAAGTCCGGGCGGGCGAAGTTCGCCGCATCGTCACGGAGCAAGGTTGTCCTGGCCCGAATCAGATGAAATCGTTTACGCGCTGCGGCATGGGACCGTGCCAGGGACGCTTGTGCGGGCTGACGGTGGTTGAGTTGATCGCCGAATGCCGTGGCATTTCGCCGGGTGAGGTCGGGTACTACCGCATACGGTCGCCGGTAAAGCCGATTACGCTGGGTGAGATAGCAGCACTTGAGGCTTAACTACTCCCTCGCCCCGCTTGCGGGGAGAGGGTTGGGGTGAGGGGCGCTTAACGCCTCTAATATTTTTTCCAAAACTGCATCCGTAGCCAGCAACACATCGTTATCCCAGAATCTGATTACTCTATAGCCGCATTGCATTAGGTATTCCGATCGCTTCCGATCGTATTCTTGAGCCGTTCGATGCTGACTTCCGTCGAGCTCCACGATCAGGCGAGCTTCTGCGCAGACAAAATCAACAATGTATGGCGCTATCGGAAATTGACGGCGGAACTTAAAGCCTAATAATTGCCGATTTCGGATACGCGACCATAGTTTGCGCTCGGCATCGGTTTGGTTCCGGCGTAACGTTCGCGCTAAGGCTTTCATCCCCTCACCCTAACCCTCTCCCCCAAAACTTGGGGGAGAGGGAACTTACTTATGACTTATTACTTCTCGACTTTAAGCGCAGCCCTCACACGCTTGACCCCGTAATCCCGCTCGGCCGCTGCGCGCGTTACCGTGCCATTGCGTAAATCCCGGGCAATCGCTTCGAGCGAGCGCTCCGCCGGCTCGCCATATCCGCCGGCGCCGGGCGTCTCGATGCGCATCGCGTCGCCGACTTTCATTTCGACACGCGCGACTTTGGAAAACAACTCTTCCTGGTCCGGCCGCCCATAGTTGCGGATCAGCTTCGCGCGGCGGCCATCGAGGCCGCCGAACACGCCACTCGGCACGCCGACCGTGTGGCTGTCGGAGCGCACCGAAAAGATCGTGCCGGGCACCACGGCCCGGATCTGGCGCGCGATGCCGAGCCCGCCGCGGTATTGGCCGGCGCCGCCCGAATCGTCGACCAGCGCATATTCGTCGACCATCAGCGGATATTCGTTTTCGAGCGCTTCGGCGGGCAGGTTCGAAGTGTTCGTCATGTGCACGTGCACCGCGTCCATGCCGTCCGCCGTGCAGCGCGCACCGCTGCCGCCGCCCAGCGTCTCGAGGTAGACGTAATGCCCATGCCGCCGCGTGAGCGCGCCGGAAAAAACGATCGCCGGCACCACGTCGTTGCCCGAAGCCATCACGCGCTCGGGCGGCAGCAGCGCCTCGGAATGCGCCGAAAATCGCGCCGGCGACTTTCTGGCACGTGATCGAGCGCGCACCGCACGGCGCCGGCGGGTTCGGGTTGACGATGGTGCCCGGCGGCGCGCTGATGTGCACCGCGTCGAACAAGCCCGCATTCGGTAGCAACTCCGGATCGAGCAGGGCCTTGATCGAGTAATAGACGCATCGCATGCAACGCGTTGGTCGGCACGTTCATCGCACCGCGCGCCTCCTTGCCTGAGCCGCTGAAATCGAGCGAGAGGCCATCGTCGGATACGCGCACCGTCACTGCGATCGGCACCGGCTCCCCGCCCATGCCGTCGTCGTCGAGATAGTTGGTAAAACTGTATTCGCCCGCCTTGAGCTCGGCGATGCGATTGCGGATGCGCCGCCGCGTATACGCGATGATGTCGTCGATCGACTGGTGCACTGCCGCGATGCCCATCTGCGCCACGAGCTCGCGCGCGGCCTGCGCGCCGCGCTCGTTGGTCGCGACCTGCACGCGCAGGTCGAGCGCGCGCTCTTCGGGGTCGCGCGTGTTGTGCGCAATCAGATTCAGAATCTCGGCATCGAGCACGCCCGCCCGCACGATGCGTATGACCGGCAGGCGGATGCCTTCCTCGAAGATCGAGCGCGAGCCGCCGGCGATCGAGCCCGGCACTGCGCCGCCGACGTCCGAATGATGGCCGACGTTGGCGGCGAAGAATTCGACTTTGCCGTCGATGAACACCGGCGTCACGCAGCTGATATCCGGCAGATGCGTGCCGTTCGCGAGATAAGGGTCGTTGCACAGGAAGACGTCGCCGTCCTGTATTTTGTCGAGCGGACACGCGTTTAGCACGGCCTCAACGCCGCCGTTGAGCGAGCCCAGATGCAGCGGAATCTGCGTGCCCTGCGCGATCAAGCGGCCGCGCCCGTCGAACAAGCCGACCGAGCAGTCGCGCCGCTCCTTGATGTTGGTCGAGAACGAGGAGCGCACGAGCGTGTTGTTCATGTCTTCAGTGATCGACAGCAGCCGATTGCTGAAAACCTCCATCGCGATCGGATCGAAAATCTGCGGTTCGGGTGCGGTCCGGGTCATGCGGTGCGTCCTGTATTGATGACGATGTTGCCGATTCGATCGACGCTGGCACTCTGTCCCGGCGCGAGCAGCACGGTCGAGCTCATTTCCTCGATCAGCGCGGGGCCCGCCAGCTTTGCACCCGCCGGCAATTTCGCCCGCGCATGCACGGGCGTGTCGAGCCAGCCATGCTTCACACCGAAATAGATTTTTCGCTGAGCTGTGACCGCATCCTTGACGCTGCCGCCCGTAGCGATCTCACGCAGCGGCGCCTTGGCGACGGCACCGACGGCCTGCAAACGGCAATTCACGATCTCGACCGCGCGGCCCGGCACGTCGTAGCCGTATTCGCGCTGGTGAGCGGCGGCATATTGCTGGAGGAAACTCGCCATGCCATCGGCCGCAATGCGCGGCATCGGCACCATCACCTCGAAGTTCTGCCCCTGGTAGCGCGCATCGATGTGATAGCGGAACGACTGCTCCGCGCGCGGCACCCGCTCGCGCTCGAGCCAGGCGCCTGCTTCGGTTTCCATTTCCGCGAACAGCTTGCACACGTGCCGCCAGCTCTCCGCCGTGACCTCCGCGATTTCGCTGCGCACGAAATCGAAGCTGATGTCGGTCAGCAGCATGCCGCGCGCGCACAGCGTGCCGGGTTCCTGCGGCACGATCACGGTCGGAATGCCGCACTCGATCGCGACGTCGATCGCATGCAGGGGTCCGGCCCCGCCATACGCGAACAATGCGAAACGCGACAAATCGTAGCCGCGCTCAGTCGATACCGAGCGGATCGCGCGGCTCATATTGGCGTTCGCGATCCGAATTACGCCCTCCGCGGCCTGTTCCAGCGCGAGCCCGAGCGGCTGCGCCACTTTTTTGTCGATGACCTCGCGTGCAGATTTTTCGTCGACCTTGAGACGCCCGTCGAGCAGCGCCACCGGGTTTAAGCGATGCAAAGTAATCTGCGCATCGGTAATCGTCGGCTCGACGCCGCCGCGCGAGTACGCAGCAGGACCGGGATCGGCGCCGGCGCTTTTCGGGCCCACTTTCAAAGCGCCCGCGTCGTCCATCCACGCGATGCTGCCGCCGCCGGCGCCGATCACGTGGATGTCTATCATCGGCGTCTTGACCGGATAGTCCGCCACGAGCCGGCTCGAGCTGAACAATGGCTTGCCGCGATAGACGAGCGACACGTCGGTGCTGGTGCCGCCGACATCGAAGGTGACGAGGTTCTCGAACCCGGCGACGCGGCCGATTTCAGCGGCGCCGACCACGCCGGCCGCCGGCCCCGACAAGCAGGTGCGCACCGGGTATGCGCGCACCGCGCGCATCGACATCAGGCCGCCGTTCGAATGAATCGTGAACGGCTCGACCGCGATGCCGAGGTTCTTGACGCGCGACAGGAAACCTTCGAGGTAGGTTTCCATGCGCGGGCCGACCGCGGCGTTGAGCAAAGTCGTCGACCATCGCTCGTATTCGCGAAATTCCGGCAGCACGTCGCTCGAAATGCTCACATATGCGGCGGGCAGCACGCGCTCGACGATCCGGCGCGCCGCCTGCTCGTGCGCCGGATTGCGATATGAGTGCAGAAAACACACGGCGACGGATTTGACGCCGGCGGCCTTCAATTTTTCCGCCGCGGCTTCGACTTCTCGCTCGTCGAGCGCCGCGATCACGGCGCCGTGCGCATCGACCCGCTCGCTGATTTCGTGCCGGTGCTCGCGCGCGGCCAGCGGTGGCGGCTTCACGACGTTGTAGTCGAACAGATGCGGCCGCACCTGGCGGCCGATTTCGATCACATCGCGAAAGCCCCTGGTTGTGAGCAGGCCGGTGAGCGCGCCGCGCCGCTCGATGACGAGGTTCGTGGCTACCGTCGTGCCGTGGCCGACGTGGCCGACCTGCGCCGGCGCGATCGTATGCATCCTGAGCAGATCGGCGATGCCCTGCTCGATGGCCTGCGACGGGTCACGCGGCGTAGACGCCACCTTGTGATAGCTGACCTGGCCGTCCTCTTCGCGCAACAAGGTAAAGTCAGTGAACGTACCGCCGACGTCGATACCGATTCGATACACGGGGATTCAAATATCCTATTCAGGCTTGATGCCGGCGTCCTGGATAACCTTGCGCCATTTGACGATTTCACTCTGGACCCGCGTCGTGAAAACCGCCGGACTGCTCGCGACGATGTCGGCGCCCTGACCGGCCAGCAGTTCGCGCATCGCCGGCGCGCTCAGGACACGTGCAGTTTCTTCATTCACTTTGCGGATCACGTCAGGCGGTGTGCCGGCGGGAGCAAACAGGCCGAACCAGACGATCGCCTCGAAACCGGGATAACCCGATTCGGCGACGGTCGGCACCTGCGGCGTCGTCTGCGAGCGCTTGAGGCTGCTGACCGCCAACGTGCGCAGCTTGCCGGCCTGAACATGCGGCAGAGAAGTCATGATGACGTCGAACATCAGCGAGAGATGGCCGCCGAGCAATTCGATCAACGCGGGCCCGGTGCCCTTATAGGGCACATGCACCATCTTGATTTGCGCAACCGACTGGAAAAGCTCCATCGCCATATGCGAAGTGCTGCCGGTGCCGGCGGTGCCGAAATTGAGCTCTTTCGGATGCGCCTTAGCGAGCGCGACCAGCTCCTTCACCGATTTCACGGGAAGCGAAGGATGCACCGACAACATCTGCGGAATGGTCGCGATCTCGGTGATCGCGGCAAAATCGCGCTGCGGATCGAACGGCAGCTTCGCATACAACGAAGCCGCCACCGCGTTGGTGGTGTTCGTGCCGAGCAGCAGCGTATAGCCATCGGGCGCCGACTTCGCCACGTGATCGGAGCCCACGATGCCGCCGCCGCCTGCGCGGTTGTCCACGATCACCGGCGTCTTCCACGCTTCGTTGAGCCGCTGCGCGACTGAGCGTGCCAGCAGATCCGTCGAGCCACCCGCGGCGAACGCCACGACGATGCGCACGGTCTTGGCGGGATACGACGCGTCGGCGGCAAGCGCCGCGCACGTCCCGCAAGCCATCGCAATCCCTGATAGAAGCGTGAGCAGGTGGCGCATGAAAAATCTCCCTGGGAGTAAAAATCCGTGACCGTTCCGCAGTCGACTCTACTATAACCAACCAATCCGGTAGCTACTCTTTACGCTCGAGCAATGAATTCGCCTCGCCGAGCGCCGGATAACCGGCGGTATCCGGCTGCGCGCGAAATGGCGGCGCGACCGGCACTGGCAGCGCCGTAATCTGCTTTCCATCCGCAGTGAGTTTGGCGGCAAACACGCCGCGGGAAATGAAATGGGCATCGCGCAACGCATCCCCGATCGACGCCATGATGTTGCAGCAAACATCTTTGCCCTCGAACAGCGCGCGCCATTCGTCGGCGGATTTTGCCGCTATTTTTTCGGCTACCGCCCGTTTGATTTTCGCGGCATCGCGGTCGTCGCGCACGTCAGCCGGCAGTTCAATCAGCGCGCAGAAGTTCTCCCAGAATTTCTGCTCGAGCGGCGCGGCCGCGACGAATTTGTTATCGCGCGTCCGATAGATGTTGTAGCGCGGCGAGCCGCCGGTCACGAGCTCGCCGCCGGGGGTCGGCCAAGCGCCGGCGATTTCGCCGTTGCCCATTGCCCAGTACATGAACGTGAAGAGGTTGTCGCCCATCGCGATGTCGAGCTTGCAGCCCTTGCCCGTGCGGTCGCGTTCGCGCAAGGCGAGCAGGATATTGATGACCGCGGGATAAGTGCCGCCGCCGATATCGGCAATCAGTGCAGGGGGCGGCACCGGTGCGCCGTCGCTGCCCGCGGCGAGCGCCAGCATGCCAGCGTCGGCGATGTAGTTCAGATCGTGCGCCGCCACGTCCGCGCGCGGGCCATGCTGGCCGTAACCGGTGATCGCGCAGTAGATGATGCGCGGATTGAGTTTGGAGAGCGCGTCGTAGCCGAGCCCCAACCGGTCCATGACGCCGGGCCTGAACTGCTCGACTATGACATCCGCGGATTCGAGCAGCGGCTTGAGTTTTTCGACGGCGGCCGGGTCTTTGAGATCGATCGCGATCGAGCGCTTGCCGCGGTTGAGCAGCGCGAAATTGACGCTGTCGGCGCCGAATTTCGGCTGATACGAGCGCATCTCGTCGCCGCGGCCGGGGCGCTCGATCTTGATGACTTCGGCGCCCGCCTCGGCGAGCAGCAGCGTCGCCAGCGGCCCCGGCAGCAGCGTGCTGAAATCCAGCACCCGCACATCCGAGAGCGGGCCTTTGCTCATGCGAGCTTGACGGTGACCATTCGCGATTTGGCGACGCGCGCGCGGCGCGCGGGCGCGTAGGGCTGCTCGCCGGTCGCTTCGTACAGCGCCTGCGTCACGTCGTAATGATGCGCGAGCCCGGTGCGCTCGAGCAGCGCAGATCGGGCCCTTCGGGATAGCCCAGGCCGAGCTTGAGCGTCGTGTCGAGGTCGTCGGCGGTGGCGAGCCCTTCATCGAGCCGCCGCAGCGCCGCATTGTAATAAGGCCGCACCAGGCGATCGATGATGCGTCCGGCGAAATCGCCGCACACGGCGACTTGCAGGCCCGCGCCTTCGAATGACCTCCTTCGCCGCGGCGAGCGCGGCTTCGCCGGTGCGCGGCTGGCGCACGAGCTCGACGAGGTGGGTCGGCTCGGCGTTGCCCAGGCGGAAGCGCGCGAAACCGAGCACGTTGGAGCCCTCCTCGGCGCGGCTCTCGCCCGTATGCACGCCGAGCGACTCGGTGCCGAGCTCGATCAGGACCGCGGCCTTGTCGTTCCACTTCGTGAGCGACTTCGCATGCCTGCCCGCGTGCTCGCCGATGACGATGACGACCCGCGCGCATTCGAGATCCTTGGCCGCGTCGGCAAGCAGCGCGTGGGTCGCGGGAAACGAGCGGCTGTTTCCGGTATCGAGTATTGCGTATTGCATAGCGTCCTCATGCCCCCGAACATCGCGTTGCCCGCGTACGTGATAGAATCCCTGCCCCGTCTTGCGGCCCAGCTGACCGGCCGCGATCATGCGCTTGACGAGTGCCGGCGGCGCCGCGCGCGGATCGTGCGTCGACGCATACAACGCTTCCGCGACCAGCAAATGCGTGTCCAGCCCGACGAGATCGAGCAGCTCGAGCGGTCCGATCGGATAGCCGAGCCCGGTCTTGATCGCGCGGTCGATGTCGGCGGGCGCGGCGACGCCGGCTTCGACCAGGCGGATGGCGTCGTTGTTGAACGGCACCAGGAAGTAGTTGAGGATGAAGCCGGGATTGTCCTTGGTCTTGACCGGTGTCTGGCCCATGGCCTCGCAGAACGCCCACGCCGCCGCGAACGATTCGTCGCTCGTGCGAATGCCCGGCGACATCTCGACCAGCTTCATCAGCTGCGCGGGCAGGCAAAAATGCATGCCGACGAAGCGCTCGTCGCGGCCCGATCCGGCGGCGATCTCGGTGATCGACAGCGTCGACGTGTTCGATGCGAACAACGTGTGCGGCGGGCACACCTTGTTCGAGCTGCGCGAGCAGGTCGTGCTTGACCTTGAGATTCTCGAACACGGCCTCGATCACGATGTCGCAGGCCGCCATGTCGGCGATCTTGGTCGTGCCGGAAAGGCCGCCCATGATCTTGTCGACCTGCATCCTGCGTCAGCTTCTTGCGCTCGACCGATTTCGCGAAAAATCCGGCGGTCTGCTTGCGCGCGCGCTCGAGCGCGTCCGCGCGCGTGTCGTAGACGATCGTCTTGAATCCCGCGCGCGCCGCGACGATCGCGATGCCCGCGCCCATGGTGCCGCTGCCGGCGACGCCTACGGTCTTGATGTCAGTCATCTCTATGCCTGTCGATCGCTCTTTCGCTGCAATGAAGCTGCGCCCGATCAACTGCCGGTGGATCTGGTTCGTGCCTTCCCAGATCTGGGTGATCTTCGCGTCGCGCATCAGGCGCTCGACACGATAATCCTTGCAGTAGCCGTAGCCGCCGTAAAGCTGCACCGCATCGGTCGCGATGCGCATCGCGAGATCCGATGCGCGCATCTTGAGCATCGACGCCTCGACGCCGAAATCGGCGGCGCCCGCGTCGACCATGCGCGCGACGTGCCACAGCCACGCTTCGCACATTGCGAGATCGGTCGCCATGTCGGCGAGCATGAACTGGATGCCCTGGAACTCGACGATGCTTGCGGCCCGGACTGGCGGCGCTCGTTGATATAGCCGATCGCATCTTCGAACGCGGCGCGCGCGATGCCGAGCGCGTGCGCGGCGACGCTCGGCCGCGACTTGTTGAGCGATGCGAGCAGGATCTTCAGGCCATCGCCGGGATTGCCGAGCAGGTTCGCGCGCGGCACGCGGCAGTTGTCGAACGCGAGCGCGGCCGTGCTCGACGCGCGCAAGCCCATCTTGTCTTCCTCGCGCACGACCTTGAGTCCCGGCGTGCCCTTTTCCAGCACCAGCACGGAGATCGCGCCCTTGGCTGTCGGCGATTTCGCTCCACTTGCCGAACAGCATGTAGAGATCGGCGTGCGCCGCCGTTGGTGATGAAAGTCTTGGTGCCGTTGACGACGATGGAGTCGCCGTCGGGCCGGAATTCGGTCTTCATGCCGGTCGCGTCCGACCCTGCAGTCGGCTCGGTGATCGTCAGCGACGCGATGCCGCCGTTTGCCATAACGGGCAGCAGCCGCTTTTTCTGCTCGTCCGTGCCGAAATCGATCAGCGGCTTGATCGCGTGGAAGTTGGTGGCCCAGATGATGCCGGTCGACGCGCACGCTTTCGACAGCTCGCGCACGCATTCGAGATACGCCGCATACGACATCTGCGCGCCGCCGTACGCTTCGGGAATGAACATCGCGTTGAGTCCGAGCGCGTTGATCGCCTTCACGTTGTCCCGCGGAAATTCGCCGCTGCGATCGCTCTGTTCCGCGCGGGGCGCGATCCGCTCGCGCGCGAGCTTGCGCACGCTCTCGACAGCATCGCCTCGTCGGGCGGAAGCTCTGAGCGAAGCATCTAACGCGGTTAAAGACGTTCAATGGCTGATCCCCTGTGCGCCGTCGATGTAGATCGTCTCGCCCGTCAGAAACGGGATGTCCTCGCTGAAGATCGCCGCCACCAGCCTGGCGACGTCCGCTGGCTTGCCCGGTTGCGCCCGACGGTATGCGCTTCTTCAGGTAATCGCGCGAGCGGCCCGCTCGTCATCGCATCGCGATTGAGGTCGGTCACGATGTAGCCCGGGCGCGACGTCGAGCACGCGAATGCCCTCGGTTCGCCCATTCGACGGCGAGGCAGCGCGTGATCGCGCCGACGGCCGCTTTCGATGCGCAGTAGGCGACGATTGCGCTTGACGCCGATCTTGTCGAAGAACGAGCCGATGTTGACGATGCAACCGCCGCCGCTCTTGACGAGATGCGGATAGGCTTCGCGGCATGCGGTGTAAACCGCAGTCGCGTTGGTCGTCATCACTTTCTCGTACGTCGCGGTCGGGAGCTCGTGGCTCGCGCCGTCGAGATGGATGCCGGCGTTGTTGACGAGTCCGTCCAAAGCGCCGGCTTGCTCGACGACCGTGGCGAATGCGGCCTTGAGGCTGGCTTCGTCGGTGACATCGCATGCAACATCCACGAATTGGCCTGCTAGCGCTTTGGCGCCCTGCACTTCGGGTCCCTTGCCTTTGCGCGTGAGACAGGCCACGGTGAAGCCGCGGTGCGCGAGTTCGACGGCGATCGCCGCGCCGATGCCGCGGCTGGCGCCGGTGACTGCGATGACTTTGGCCTTGTTCCACCCTACCTCAAGACTCTTATGGCCGCAGATACACGCGGATGAACGCAGATAAAACCAGGCCAGGACCATATTATTTGGATTTTCATCAGCGTTTATCTGCGGCTTCATTTGTCTTTGAACTGCGGTTTGCGCTTCGCCGCGAACGCGTCCATGCCTTCGGCCGCATCTGCGGTCTGGAACGCGAGCGTGGAGAGATTCGCTTCGACGCGCAGGCCTTCCGCGACCGGGTTGTCGAGCGCGCGCTTGACCGCCTCGCGCGCGAAGCCGAGCACGGGCAGGCTGTAGCCCGAAAATTCGCGCGCATACGCCATACCCTGCGCGACCGCGTCGCCTTCGATGAGCCGGTTCACGAGCCCGATGCGCGCCGCCTCCTCCGCATCCACCGTGCGTCCCGTCATGATCATTTCAAGCGCGCGCGGCTCACCGATCGCACGCGGGAGGCGCTGCGTGCCGCCGTAGCCGGGAATCAGGCCGAGCTTGATTTCCGGCAGGCCCATCTTCGCGTTTTTGGTCGCGATGCGGAACGTGCACGCGAGCGCCAACTCAAGTCCGCCGCCGAACGCATAGCCGTTGATAATCGCCACGGAGGGTATGGGCAGCTTGTCGAGCTTCGCGAACACCGCCTGCCCCATCTCCGCGCCTTCTTTCTGCGCAACCAGCGAGCGGCCGGTCAGCTCCTTGATGTCCGCGCCCGCGCAAAATGCTTTGGTGCCGGCGCCGGTGATCAGCAAGGCACGCGCATCGCTCTTTGCCACTTCGTCGAATGCGCGGCCGAGATCAGCGATCAGCGCGAACGATAGCGCGTTCAATGCGTCGGGCCGGTTTAACGTGATCAGCGCGAATTCTTCAACGCGGGTGAGTTCAACTGCCATAGAATCTTTTAGCCACAGACATTACGGGGGACGCAAAGAAAACGACCTCGTATTCTAAAGCTCTGTGTTCTCCGTGTCCTCTGTGGCAAGTTCAGGCTTTCCGTTTTTCAGGGCTGATCCAGCGCACCGCTATGGGGCGGATTTTTCCGATCTTCGCCATTTCAACGAGCTCGCGCTTCAATATCTTGCCGCTCGCGGTCTGCGGAAACGCATCCATGGCGATGAAGTATTCGGGCATGTCGTACTTCGACAAACCGTGCTCGCCGAGATGGTCGAGCATTTGCGCGGCGTCGAGTCGCGTGCCGTCGCGCGCGATGATCGCCAGGCACACGCGCTCGCCAAGCCGCTCGTCGGCGATCGGGAAAGCCGCGGCCTTCAACACCGCCGGATGCTTGACCGTCAGATTCTCGATGTGCGCGGGGTAGATGTTGTGGCCGCCGCGGATGATCAGGTCTTTCTTGCGCCCGACGATTTGCAGATTGCCCTTGGCGTCGAGGCGCCCGAGGTCGCCGGAGAGGAACCAGCCGCTCGCGTTGAACGAATTCTCGGTGGCGCTCTGGTTGTTGAAGTAGCCGAGCGTCAGCAGCGCGCCGCGCGTGCCGATCTCACCGAGCTCGCCGGGTTTCGCTTCGATGTCCGGGTTTTCCTGGTCCCACAGCCGCGTTTCGTAGCCGTGGCACGCGCGCCCGCAGGTCGTCGTGATCACTTCGACGTCGTCGTCGGGCAGCGTGTACTGGTGCGAACCGTTTTCCGTCATGCCGTAGATGTTCTGCGGCTTGATGCCCATGTCGAGAAACGATTTCGCCGTCTGCGGCGGGATGATCGAGCCCGCCATGTAGAAAATCCTGACCTTGCCGAGCTTCTGCATACCGCGCGATTTCATGTCGGCGAGGATGTCCATCGCATGCGTCGGCACGCCCATCACGTACGTGGCGCCCGTCTCGACGATCCAGTCGAGCGGCTTCTTGCCGGCCGGCAGATCGTTGACCACCACTTCGAAGCCGGCGACGAGGCTCTGCTCGAGGGCGACCGTGCCGATGTGGTGCGACAGCGGGCTGTGGCTGAACAATATCGTTTGGTCGTCGTGATGCCAGTCCCTGACCATCGCGCGGCCGTTCGCGAGCAGCGTGTTGTCCGAATGCAGCACGCCTTTCGGCATGCCCGTGGTGCCCGACGTGAACGCCAGATAAGTGATCTTGTCGGGATTAAGATCGGGCTCGGGCAATGCCCCCGGAGCGCTTCCCAACGCCGGAAACTTCGCATGGGCGCCGGATTCCGCGGATTCGACGCCGGGCGGCGTCAATCGATAAACGCGCTTCATTGCCGGCAGCGCCGCGGCTGCCGCGAAGACATCGACGCGGTCCGCGTCGGCGCCGTATCCGGGCTGCGCGAACAACACCGCCGTCTGGATACGATCGAGCAATTGCACGATATCGGCAACGGTGTAGTTCTGGTGCAGCGAAGGATTGCACACGTAGCCGTTGCGCGAGCACGCGAGCAGCACCACCGCCGCTTCGACGCGATTGGGCAGCCAGACCGACACGCGCTGACCGCGCTTCAAGCCCGCCGCGTGCAATTCCGACGCCAGCGCATCGACCCACACCGCCAGTTGCGACCACGTGAGCCGCCGCCGGCTGTCGCGCAATGCATACGCATCGGGGCGCACGCGCGCGTGCTCGCGCAGCAGCGAATATAGCGTGTCGTCGCGCCATACGCCTTGCTCGTAGTATCCGCGCGCGGTCTGCGGGTCGTGCAGCGTGAGTAGTCTGCTCATTTTTTAGGATGCGCCGGATTGAGTAAGCGCCTAAGCCGACCTAAGTCCTCATCGTCCTGACGCCGCACGTTCTCTAATGCCCAAACTTGTCCGTATCCGGCTTGCGCTTCTCGCGCATGGAAGCGCCCAATTCCTTGGATTCGTCAGTGTCGAGATACAGCCGCAGCAGGAGATCGTGCGAGATGCGACCCAGTCCGCCGACGCCGCCGTGGCGCGCGGTGAACGCCGCTTTCAAGGATGCGAGCGCAAACGAACCACGTTCCGAAATGGCGGTTGCCATCGCTCGCGTCTCTTCGATCAGCTTGTCGTCCGGCACCACCTTGTTGATCAACCCGATCTCGAGCGCTTCGCGCGCGGACAGTTTCGGATTCGCGAACCACATCTCCTTGGCTTTTTTCTTGCCGACCAGGTCTTCGAGATACCACGTGCCGTAGCCCGCGTCGAAACTGCCCATCATCGGGCCGACCTGGCGGAAGACCGCGCTTTCTTTGGCGATCGTGATGTCGCACATCACCTGCAGCACCTGGCCGCCGCCGACTGCGAAGCCGTTGACCGCCGCGATGACCGGCTTCTGCAGGCGATCGATGCTTTCGTAGATTTCCAGCGTCGGCAGCATGCCCGCATAAAGCGTGCTGTCTTCGAGCCCGTCCTTGCGGCCGCCGATGCAGAAGAACTTGTCGCCGGCGCCGGTGATGACCAGCACGCGCGTGCGCGTCTCGCGCCGCACGTCGTTGATGCAGTCGCGGATCTCGTGGCACATCTGCGCGGTGAACATGTTGCCGTCGTCCGGGCGATTGAGCGTCAGCCAGCCGATCGGGCCTTCTTCCTTGTACAAGATGGTTTCGAATGCCATGACGGGAGTCACTTTTCAAAAATGGGAATGGCGCCGGCACGCAGCGTCCGCCGGCCATACGCGCATTTTAAACCATCCCGTATGCGCGAATTCTTCGCTACTTGCCGGCGCTGATGCCGAGCGCCGCGACGATCTTCGCGTATTTTTCGATCTCGCGGCGAATGAAAGCCTGGAATTGCTGGGCGGTATCGCCGACGGGCTCGGCGCCCTCGCCCGTCAGGCGCGCTTTCACTTCGGGCGTATGCAGCGCCTTGACGATTTCCCCGTTCAGCTGGCTGACGACCGATGCCGGCGTGCCGGCCGGCGCGAGCACGCCATACCAAGACGTCAATTCATAACCGGGCACGCCCGCTTCCGCCACCGTCGGCACGTCCGGCAGCACCGGCGAGCGTTTGGCGCTGGATATCGCCAGAATTTTGAGCTTCCCCGCCTTCACGCCGGGCAATGTCGACGGCAGCGCGCCGAACATCAGCGGCACGTGGCCGCCCATCACGTCGGTGATGCCCTGGCCGGTGCCTTTGTACGGAACGTGATTCAACTCGATTTTCGTCATCATCTCGAGCAGGGCCATCGACAGATGCGTCGCATTGCCCGTGCCGGAGGACGCGTAGCTCAATTCTTTCTTGCGGGCGCGCGCGAGCGCGACCAGCTCTTTGACCGAGTTGACCGGCAGCGCCGAGTTCGCGACGAGTATGAACGGGATCAGCGTGGCGAGCGACACCGGCGCAAAATCATTCACCGCGTCGTAGCCCATGCCCTTGTACATGCTCGGATTGATCGCGAGCGCGCTCGACGTCATGATGATCGTGTAGCCATCGGGCGGCGCCTTTGCCGCAAGCTCCATTCCGATGTTGCCGTTCGCGCCGGTCTTGTTGTCGACCACGACCGATTGCCCGAACGCATCGCCGATTTTTAGCGCAACCGCGCGCGCGACGATGTCGGTGCCGCCGCCAATCGCAAACGGCACAATCATGCGGATGGGCCTGGTTGGATAGGTTTGCGCATGCGCAGACGCGGCACAGCACAGCCAACCGGCAAGCCCTACTGCCAGAAGGCGTTGTGCCGTCACAGGATGCCTTCGATATTTTTGGGATCGGTCTTCAGTTCACCGGTATCGATGCGCCTGACGATCGCCGTCAGTGCCGCATGCGTCGGCGCCGGCATGCCGACTGCCGCGCCCTTGGCGGCAACGAGCCCGTTCGTAAAATCGATCTCCGAGCGGCGTCCGCGCGCGACGTCGCGCCCGACCGATGATTGCGACGGCTCGAGCAGCGTCGCCATCCACGCCGCCAGGCCTGCCTGGACTTTTTTGAGCGCTGCCGCGTCGCCGGTACCGGCGCCGTACCAGTCATCCGGCGCGATGCCGAGGATGGTTCCCAGCTCGAATCCCTGCGCGCGGCCGACCGCGATCGATTCGGCGGCGAGCTTCACGCCCAGCTTGTGCGCGGTGCCGCGCTCGACGTACACCGAGCGATTGTCGAGACCCGTCGCGCCGAGGATGCCGTGCGTGATGCTGTTCGCGGTCAACTTGGTCCACCGCTCGCCCCACAGGTTCTGGGTCGGCTTCGCGGTGTCAACCTGATTGAGTATCGCGGCGAGTTCAGTCACGCGCTGCGTGATACGCCCGTGCACTTCACCGACGCGGAACACGGTGTGACGGTCGCCGCCCGGCTGCTGGTAACGGCTGATGTGGCCGGGCTTGAAGCAGTTGACGCTGATCGTGGAGAGCGCGCAGCCGACCGTCTTGCCCCAGCCGGCGACGCTCGCGATGCGCTCTTCGTTGATGCCGTTCTGCATCGACACGATATAGCCCTGCGGCGTCAGGTACTGCTTGATCATCATCGCGGCCCATTCCGTGTCGTACGATTTCGTGCAGATGATGGCAATGTCGACCGGCTTCCGGACGAAGCTCTGCACGTCGCTCATGTGCATCGCCTTCACCTTCACGACGTGCTCGCCCTGCGAGCCGCCGAGGTGCATGCCATCGCGCTTGATCGCTTCGATGTGCTCGGGCCACGCATCGACGAGCGCCACGTCTTCGCCCGCGCGCGCGAGATGCGCGCCGACATAACCGCCGACCGCGCCGGCGCCGATGAATACGATGTGCTTGCCCATCTGATTAAGCTCTCCTCTTATTCCAAGCCCTAAAGCAATTTGAGCCACAGATAATCACAGAGAAACGCAGATGATTCCAAAGCCCGAACGCAGGCTAAATTTTCGGTGTTTCAGTCATCTGTGTTTATCTGTGTTTTCTGTGGCTATACTTTCTTAAATTAGTTTTTGCAAACGCAGCGCCGCAACCGCCTGCATGTCGTAACCCAGCCAATCGCGCAGGATCGATGCCGTATGCTCGCCGAGCTTCGGCGGCGGCGAGCGGTATGTTGCATTCGCGCCGTCGATGCCGATGCCCAGGCCTACCTGCGGCACGCGCCGGCCGCCAGTCTCCGCGGTATAGAGCAACCCGCGCGCAAGCAATTCCGGATCGCGCGCGATATCGTCGACGCTGTTCACCGGACCGGCGGGAACCTTGGCCTGCATGAAGATCGCCAGCCATTCATCGCGCGGCTTGGTGCGCAGGATGGCCTGGATATCGTCGACGATGGCCACGCGGTCGGCGCGCCGGTCGGCATTGCTGGCATGACATGCGGCCTCGCCTTTTTCTGCCTGGCCCACCGCCTGCCAGAAGCGTTTCCAGATCGCATCGTTGCCGAGCCCGAGCGTCAGCGGCTTGTCCTGCGTATCGAACGCCTGATACACCGCGATCACGCTGTCCCTGGCGCCGGTACGCTTCGGGATTTCGCCTGCGCCCAGGTACGGCACGATGCGCGGCGACATGAAGCGCGTCATGCTGTCCACCATCGCGATGTCGATCTGATGACCTTTACCCGATTTCGCCGCGCTCGAACAGTGCGGCGAGCGTCGCCATCGCAGCGTCCATGCCGGAAATCAGGTCGGCGGCGGGCGTGCCCACTTTCTGCGGCGGGCTTTCTGCCTCGCCTGTCAGGTCCATCACGCCGCTGTAGCCTTCAGCGATCAGGTCGTAGCATGGGAAATCTTTGCGCGCGCCCGTGAGCCCGAAGCCCGTCAGCGACACGAACACGAGATCGGGCTTGATCGCCTTCAACGTTGCGTAGTCGATGCCGAGCTTTTGCTGCACGCGCGCGACGAGGTTGACGATGACGACGTCGGCCTTCCTGACCATGTCGTGCAGGACTTTGCGGCCCGCGGCGTTGCTGTAGTCGAGGGTTACGCTTTCCTTGTTGCGGTTGACCGACATGAACCACAGCGATTCGCCGTCGAGCCACGGCGGGCCCCACGCGCGGCAATCGTCGCCCGCGCCCGGGCGCTCGACCTTGATCACGCGCGCGCCCATGTCGCCGAGCAGCATCGTCGCGTAAGGCCCCGCGATCGACGTCGTCAGGTCGACGACCGTCACGCCCGCGAGCAATGTTGAGGCCGGCGGCGCAGCCGGCGCCGGCAAAGAATCCAGTGGCAGCATGATTTCCTCTTATTCGACGTTGATGCCCGCCTCTTTGGCGATGCGGATGTTCTGCGCGACCTCGGTGCGGATGAACGCGCCGAATTCCTCCGGCGTGCTCGTGTTGGGTTCCAGCCCCTGTTTGCGCAGCGTGTCGGCCATTTCGGGCGTGTTGACGATGGCGACGATCGCGGAATTCAGCCGCGCGACGATTTCCCGCGGCGTGCCCGCCGGCACCAGCATGCCGTACCAGCCCGACCGGTCGAACTCCTTCAATCCCGCTTCGGCCAGCGTCGGGATAGTCGGCATGATGACCCAGCGTTTGCTGATGCTGACCGCGAGCGGCCGCACTTTATTGACCTGCAGCAGCGGCTGGGCCGCGGGGTAGCTCGCGAATATCATGTCCGCCTGGCCGACCGCAGTTGCGACGACGCCGTCGGACACGCCTTTGTAGGGAATATGCACGAGCTTGATGCGCGCCATCGAGCTGAAAAGCTCGGTCGTGATGTGCGCCGAGCTGCCGATGCCCGACGAGGCGTAGTTGAGCTTGCCCGGATTGGCGCGCGCGAGCGCAATTAATTCCTGGGCCGTGCGCGCGGGCACCGATGGATTGACGACCACGACCCACGGGCCCAGCACGATGCGGCCAACCGGCAGGAAATCACGCTCGAGATCGTACGGCAGCTTGCGGCGCACCGCGGGCTGCACCGCATCCGCGGCCGGCATCAGCAGGACTGAATAACCGTCGGGCGCCGACTTCGCGACGAATTCCGTGGCGATCGCGCCGCCGCTGCCGAGGCGGTTCTCGATGATCACGGGCTGACCGAGCAGCGCGGTGATCTTCGGCGCCAGCATGCGCGCGGTAACGTCGGAAGCGCCGCCCGCGGCGAAGCCGACGACGATCCTGATCGGCTTGGCGGGATATTGCTGCGCGTGCACAGGCGGAAGCAATGCCAAAAACGCAAATCATATAAGCCACAGATGAACACAGATAAACGCAGATACAGGCGATTGCCCGAATCGTCGCTGCACTATGCATTGTTTGAATCATCTGTGTTTATCCGTGTTTATCTGTGGCCGGCTTTAGCTTTTCTTCGCGTCCTGCTCGTTGAAGAAGTTCTGCGCGACACGGAAGCTGTCGAGCGCCGCGGGAATTCCGCAGTAGATGGCCGTCTGCATCAGCACCTCGCGCACGTCATCCCGGCTGACGCCGACGTTCTGCGCGGCCCCGAGATAGATCTTTATCTCCTCCGTGCGGCCCATCGCGGTCAGCACGCCGAGGTTGATCATCGCGCGCGTGCGGCGGTCGATTCCCGTCCGGCTCCAGAGCGTGCCCCACACGTATTCCGCGATCAGCTCCTGAAATGGCCGGTTGAAATCGGTGGTGGTCTTCGCCGCCGCGTCGACGTACGCATCGCCAAGCACTTCGCGGCGCACTTTTTGTCCCTGCTCGTACAGCTCTTTGTTCACTGCATGTCTCCTTGCCGGTGGTTAATCGAATCGATTGCGGGCGTCGCTTCAATCAGCTTTTATTCCGACCGCCTTGATGACCTTGCCCCATTTTATGACTTCGGTGCCGATGTATTCGCCGAACTCGGCGCTGGAGCCGCCGCGCGGCTCGGCGCCCAGCGCCGCAAAGCGCTCGCCGACGTCGGCTTCGCGCAAAATCGCATTGACCGTTTGATTGAGTTTCGCGACGATCGCCGGCGGCGTGCGTGCCGGCAGCAGCACGCCGTACCACAGGCTGCTCTCGTAACCGGGCACGCCGGATTCGGCGACGGTCGGCAGCTCGGGAATCGCCGGCGAACGCGCCGCCGTCGAGATCGCGATCGCGCGCAGGCGGCCGCTTTTGACGTGCGGCAGCGAGCTCGGCATCGGGTCGAACACCAGCTGCACCTGGCCCGCCAGCAGATTCGGCATCGCCTGCCCGCTGCCCTTGAACGGCACGTGCACGACATCGATGCCTGTCATGTACTTAAGCAGCTCCATCGCAAGATGGCTCGAGCTGCCGGTGCCCGACGACGAGTAGTTCAATTCGCCCGGCCGCGCCTTGGCCAATGTGAGCAGCTCTTTCAACGTAGCTGCTTTAACCGCCGGATGGACGACCAGCAACTGCGGCATCGACACGGTCTGCGACACCGGCGTGAAATCGCGCGGCGAGGCGTAGTCGAGCTTCGCGTACAGCGCCGGATTGATCGCGAGTATGCTCGTCGCGCCGGCGAGCAGCGTGTAGCCGTCGGGCGGCGCCTTGGCGACGATACCGCCCGCAATAGTGCCGCTCGCGCCGGCGCGGTTGTCGATAATGACCGGCTGCCCCAGATGCTCCGTCAATTTCTGGCCGACGATGCGCGCGGTAATGTCGGATGCGCCGCCGGCGGTGAAACCGACCACGAAGCGGATCGGTTTTGTCGGGTAGCCTTGCGCGTGCGCGAACGCCGCACCGGCCATCGACACGGCGGTAAGAAAAATCAGGATAGGCCTGCGAACCTGCATACGCTCCTCGTCATCATGGCGGCTTACTGCAGCGCCGTGCGCAATTTTTATTTCTGCGCGCGCGCCAGCCGCGCGAGCACCGCCGCATCGTCTGCCTGCGTAATTTGCCGGCACGCGGCGATCAATCGCTCGATTGCAGGGGCCGGCAGCACGGGCGCGGCCAGCCCGCGAAATTTCGTTTCGATGTCCGCGTCGGACATCGGGCGCTGCGTGCTGCCTGTCACGTAGTCTACATGATGATGCAGCGACGTTCCGTCGGCGAGCTCGATGACGACGTCGGCTTCGTCTTCGCGAATCGCGGCATCCGCGGTCGCGGCCACCTTCTCCCGCAACGCCACGATTGCCGGGTCCGCAAAGCAGGCCGGCGCGTATTCCTGCTCGGTCATCCGCCCCGCAATCGTCGCGGCAGCCGCCGAGTGATAGACGCTCAGCTTCGCTTCCGACGTCGTCGCCGGTGTTTTGCGCCCGCACAACTCGAGCACCAGCGGATTGACGCGCAACACGATGCGCCCGATAGCTAGCGCGTCGATACGCATGCGCGGCTTTGAGCGTTATGCAGCCGTCGATCACCGGATGAATCACGACGCCGCATGGAAAAGGCTTGTAGGTATTTTGCAGCACTTCGAAAGTCGTGCCGAGGCCGGTCGTGATCGCGCCGAGATTGGGCTGCTCGCCCAGCACGTGGGCAAATCCGCGCGGCGCTTCGATCGCGCACTCGGAGCTGGTGAAACCGTTGCGCGCGAGCAGCGCTGCGCTCAAGCCGTTCTGCGCCGCGCGTCCGCCGTGCAGGCTCTTGCACATGCTGCCGAACATTTCGCGCAACCCCGCGGCCTGCGTCGCCGCGATGCCGAGCGCCCATGTCATGCGTTGCTCGTTCAACCCCAGCAGTTTGCCCGCCGCCGCGGCAGCGCCGAAAGTACCGGCCGTGCCCGTGATGTGCCAGCCGCGCGCGTAATGCCACGGATAAACGGCGAGGCCGACGCGGCAGGCGACTTCGATGCCGAGCAGGAACGCGTGTAGAAAAGTCCTGGCCGGAAACCCGCGTGCGCTCGGCAAGCGCGAGCACCGCCGGCCCGATGACGCCGCCCGCATGAATCACAGTCTTGAGATGGGTGTCGCTGAAGCCGAGCACGTCGGCGCTGATGCCGTTCAGCAGCGCGGCGAGCAAGACATCCACGCGTTCGCCGCGGCCGAGCACGGTCGCCTCGCGCGGCCCTGAAAATTCACCGAACGTCGCGAGCGCCGCCTCGACGGCTTCGTGCCGGCAGCCGCCGAGCGAGCACCCTATCCAGTGCAGCAGCGCGCGGCGCGCCTCGCGCGTGACGGCGTCGGGAATGTCGGCGGGCTGCGCGTCCACGACGTAGCGCGCGAGCGTGCGCGTGACGCCTGCGTTCGGGACTTCATTCATGGCGGCGGGAATAGCATGCGGTTACGGAATGCGGCTCTGAGCAGTCCGGCGGCGCGTCAAACACGCAAGTCCGGCCTGCTATGATTGCGTCCGATTGTAACCCGCGCCTCCGTCTGGAGCGCGCATGCGGAAAATGGTAATATCCGTTCCCCGCGCGAAAGTCCCACGGGTCGTTAGCTCAGCGGTAGAGCACTGCCTTCACACGGCAGGGGCCACTGGTTCGATCCCAGTACGACCCACCAAACAACTTGAACAAATGCCCTCGACGCTCACCAGCGCTTTGCGCCTCGTCGAGACCGCGCGCCGACGCGGTTTCTTATGAGCGGCCGTGGCTCACGAGTTCATACACGAACCAGTCGCCGCGCTGCGGCGTGCACGCCAGGCGCGTCGCACAGCGCTGCTGGTCGATGTAGCCGGACTGGCGATCCGTTTTGACGGGCCGCCCAAGCGCCGGCGCAAACCATTCGGTCTCGTTGATGTTCGTTTCATTCCGGAACGCGTCCCACCAATCGCCTGCGTATACCCGCCGCTTGACCTTGATCGTATCGAACGCGCCCGCCGGCGTGGTGATGCGTTCGTTGCCTACCACGTCGCCGTCGACGCGCACGCTGGCACGGCGGCCCGAGACCGGGTCGGTCGCGTTCACGCGAGTCGACCACGATTTTCCGGCGTCGAGCGGTGCCATATATGCCGGGAACGGGGGCGAGAACGTATATTCGACCGGCATATCGTGATTGATGAGCGGATGGCGCAGCCAGTTCGCATCGCTGGCCAGAATGTCCGTATGCGGCGTGCCGAGCGCCGGCCGGTCGGGCGTCGCGGACAACGTCACCTGCCCCGCGTCGACTTTGTCCACGCGGTAGGTGACCTGGCCCTGGACTTCGTTGTTGTAAGCGTTGATGACGCGGTACACATAAGTGTCGCCGACCGCCGGCGCCGCGACGGCGGCAACGGTGCTGGCAACCATCAGCACGATGAAAAGCATGGCCCGAATGGATGTACGCATGATTGATCCTCCTGGCGTGGTTAAAACTGCGTGGCGGGCGGCGCCTGCCACGGGTAAACACCCCGGTGCGCCGATTATTCCCCTAATTCCCTGCGCAGTCATTTGCCGCAGTTATCCGCAGTGTGCGCGCAGTGTACGGTAAATCAGCCGCCCATGGCCGCGATTGACCGGGCCAGCAGTTTGTTGAGCTCGGCCGGTTCGATCGGCTTTACGATGTGATGGTCGAAGCCGGCTTCCTCGGTGCGCTGGCGGTCTTCGTCGCTACCGTATCCGGTCATGGCGATCAGGCATTGCGGCCGCTGATGGTTCATCTGCCGCAACTGCTTCGCGACATCATAGCCATTGAGGCCCGGCAACCCGATATCGAGCAGCACCACCTCAGGCTCGAACCTGGCGGCGATTTCCAGCGCGCAGTAACCGTCGTGGGCGACTTCCACTTCGTGACCCTGCAGGCGCAGCAGCACCGCCATCAGGTCCGCGCCGTCGTGATTGTCGTCGACGACCAGCATGCGGCACGCGCGTATGCCGTTGTCCTGACTCGTCCCGGCCCGGACGTCGGCAGCGGGCGGTGTGGGCTGATTTAGCATCGAGCGAGACTAGCAAGTTGGCCTACAGATGTGTATAGGCTGAGCGGTAATCAAATGTAGTCTTGCACCTACGCCTTTATGCTCCCGGAAACTTCGCAGCCCGATTCCGACTCTGCTTATATATGGGTTCGCTATCCCCAATACGGTGGATAATGCCAGTTGCGGCCGATAGGGCCGGATTACTTATGTCAACCATGTCTTTACGAAATATATTTCGCGCCCCATTCTCCATCGGTCTCGCCGTGTGCGCGCTCGCCGCTGCCGTAATCAAAAAGTCGGCGGGCAAATCTGCCAAGTCCGTCGCTGCACCGCCGCAATCCGGCTCTGCTCCGGCAAAAAAGGCGGAGGAACGCACCGAAGAGTTGACGCGGCTGTCCCATCGCCTGCTGACTGCCGGCGAAGAAGAGAAGGCGCGGATCGCGCGCAATCTGCACGATGGCCTGGGTAGTACGCTGACCGCTGTCAACCTCGATCTCTTCTGGGTGCAGCAGCGGCTCGCCGACCAACCGGCGCTCGCCAGCCGCCTGGCGCGCGCGATCGAAGTGCTCGCTTCGACGGTTGAAATGAAGCGGGGCATCATTCATTCGTTGCGCCCGGCCGCGCTGGACAATCTGGGGCTGAGTCTGGCGATCGAATCGCACATAGCCGAGTTCGAGAAGACCTGTGCCGTGCCAATCGAAATGGATCTATCCGCCGAACTTCCGCCGCTGACCAGCCAGGCGTCGATTGCGCTGTTCCGGATTTATCAGGAAGCGCTGGCTAATGCCGTCCACCATGCCGGCGCGTCGCTCATCACCATTTCGCTGCGCGACGAGCGCGGCACCGTCGTTTTGCAGATCAGCGACGATGGCGTCGGGATCGGCAATGAGGCATTAGCGGGATTGCCGACGACACTCGGCGTGCTGACCATGCGCGAACGCGCGGCCGCTCTCGACGGCACTGTCACCATCGATCGCGGCGCTGCCGGCCGGGGCACCGTCGTCACAGCATCCCTGCCCCGCGCATTCCGCGAAACGGCCAAAGCCGCCGGGGGCAGCTAGCCGCGGCGGGGGTTACTGCTGGCGCCGGCCGCCGCTGGCAGCGGGCAACTCTTCGAGCAGAGTCGCCATGTCGTCGGCGTGCTTTTCCTCGACCGCCAGTATTTCTTCCAGCATGCGACGGGTGGTCGAGTCGTTCTCGCCGACGTACTGGATCATCTCGCGATAGCTGTCGATCGCGATTCTCTCCGCGATCAGGTCTTCCTGGATCATGTCGAGCAATGACGTTCCCGGCATGTATTCGGAATGGCTGCGGTCGAGCATCCCCGCCGGCGAAAATTCCGGCTCGCCCCCGAGTTGAACGATGCGCTCCGCTATGCGGTCCGCGTGCTCCTGCTCTTCGCCCGCATGCTCGAGAAATTCCGCGGAAGCACTCTCGGCAACCGGCCCCGACGCCATGAAATAGTGTCGCTTGTAGCGCAGCACGCACACGAGCTCCGTAGCCAGCGCTTCATTCAACAGTTTCAGCACGGTCTCGCGGTTCGCCTGGTAGCTCGCCGTCACGGCGCCTTGTTCGATATGGCGGCGCGCGCGTTCGCGCAGCGTCTTGATGTCCGTCAGGAATTGCTGCCCCTGGTCGTTAGAGCCCGCTGATTTCGTGGTATTCGCAGTTTGTTCAGGCATGTCCGTTCCTCGTTGAAGTAACACTCATGAGATTGTCGCCCGGCCGCGCGGTTCAATCTCGGCAGGTAAAACGTTAAGCGTAAAGATGAGACGCTTGCAGGATTGATGCCAGCCCTGGCAGCAAAGTCCGGTCCAGCGATGCATGGCGCGGCGACGTACCGAGTGCGACGAATTTGCGCGTAAGAGTTACGGAAGCTGGTAATCCTTACACGCGGAAACCTGCGCGTGAGTGAAAATGCGTGGGGTCATGCGGTGGGGACGAGTCCTACGCAGAATTCCGCCGTGTACCGATAGCGCATTTGCCCCCGTGTTTGTATGTTCTATTGCGCGGCCGTCTCTCGCATGGGCGTGTGCGTCGCCGCTGAACCTCGCTGCGAAAGAAGGCCATGCTGCAAACCCAAATGCTGAACATTTTCGAGCAGCGTCTGAGCATGCTCGGGTTACCCGTAAGGGTGGAGTTCTGGAACGGTAAGTGCGTCGATTCGGGTAACTCGCCCAAATTCACGCTCGCGTTGCGCCGGCCGGAAGCGCTGAAAGCGCTGTTTCGTCCGGGGCTGGGGAAAATCGCGCAGGCGTACGTCGAAGGCGACATCGATCTCGACTGCGACATCCACGATCTTGCGAGCTTTGCCGAATCGTTGTGCGGCCCCCAGCAGATCGACTTGAAGAGGCGCGACAGCGGCAACTGGAAATGGTGGTCGCACACGCGCCGCTTCGATCGCAACGCGATCAGCCATCATTACGACGTGTCAAACGAATTTTTCGCGTTGTGGCTCGACCGCCAGCGCGTCTATTCCTGCGCGTATTTCAAAACCCCCGATGACAGCCTCGATCTCGCGCAGCAGCAGAAGCTCGATCACATCTGCCGCAAGCTCAATCTCGCGGAGGGCGAGCGCTTCCTCGACGTCGGCTGCGGCTGGGGCGGCCTTATTTTCCGCGCCGCCGAGCGCTACGGCGCACGGGCCACGGGCATTACATTGAGCGAGCAGCAATTCGCCTATGTGACCGCGCAAATCAAGGCCCGCCATCTCGCGGACCGCTGTGAAGTGCGGCTGCTCGACTATCGCGACTTTCCCGAGGACGAGCCGTTCGACAAGATCGCCAGCGTCGGCATGTTCGAGCACGTCGGCAAGAAAAATCTCCCCGCCTATTTCAGCAAGCTGAACCGGCTGCTCAAACCTGGCGGGATGCTCATGAACCACGGGCTCACGTCGGCCGGCCTTTACTCGGGGGGGTTGAGCCCCGACGTTGCCGATTTCATCGACCGCTATGTGTTCCCGGGCGGCGAAATCCCCCACCTCTCGAAAGAAATCGAGTTGATGGCGACCGCGGAGCTGGAATGCTTCGACGTCGAATGCCTGCGGCCGCACTACGCGAAAACGCTGTGGCATTGGGTGGAGCGGCTGGACGCCCACAAGACCGCCGCGCGCGCGCTGGTCGGCGAAAAGAAGTACCGCATCTGGCGCATTTACATGGCCGGTTACGCGCTCGCGTTCGAGCGCGGCTGGGTCTCGGTCTACCAGGTGCTCGCGGGCAAGCGGCTCGCCAGCGGGAAGCTCGGCACGCCGCTTACGCGCGATTATATGTATTGCGCGTAAAAGCTACGCCGTTCACTTCAGATTACTCGCGGCGAACTGCCAGTTCACGACGTTCCAGAACGCCTTGACGTAATCGGGCCGGGCATTTCGATAGTCGATGTAATAAGCATGCTCCCATACGTCGCAGGTGAGCAGCGGCGTTTTACCTTTGGTCAGCGGATTTGCTGCATTGCTCGTGTTGATGACCTCGAGCTTTCCCGTTTTGTTCCGTACCAGCCATGCCCACCCCGAGCCGAACGTACCCTCGGCGAGCTTGGAAAATTTTTCCTTGAAACCCGCGAACGAGCCGAACGCGGAATTTATCGCGCTGGCGAGTTCGCCCTGCGGCTCGCCGCCGCCCTCAGGCGACATGCAGTGCCAGTAAAAATCGTGGTTCCAGGCCTGTGCAGCGTTATTGAATATCTCGCCGGACGACTTGAGGACGATCTCCTGCAAGGATAGCTCCTCAAACTCGGTACCTTTGATGAGGTTGTTCAATTTTTCGACGTAGGCGCGATGATGTTTGTCGTGGTGATACTCAAGCGTTTCCTTCGAAATATGCGGTTGCAAAGCGTCTTTCGGATACGGCAATTCGGGCAGCGTGTGAGTCATGACAGTCCTTCAATGAAGATGGCAATGCAGCCAGGGCGGCCACATTCGCCGGTTTTTCGGAATGGATCGCGCGGCAGCTGCCGGCCTGAGAAGTGACGCCGGCCGGAGCTACCGCGGACTTTTTAGACGAGACGGCGCGCTACAGGAGCCGCAGCTTCGGGTTGCGCCGGGTTTTGACGGCGGTGCGCGCAGTTTCGCCGTTGACCACCGCGTAGCATTCGCAGACCCGCGCCTTCAACTCGAGGTCGTCCAGCACCGTGATATGGCCGCGTCGATAACGGATGACGCCGGCTTTCTGGAGCTTGCCGGCCGCGTCCGTGATGCCCTCGCGGCGCACCCCGAGGATGCGCGACAGCAACTCATGCGTCAGGCTCAGTTCGTTGCTCGGCATGCGATCCAGCATCAGGAGCAGCCACCGGCACAGTTGCTGCTCGATCGAGTGGTAGCGATTGCACACCGCCGTCTGCGCCATCTGCATGTACAGCGAATGCGTGTACTGAAGGAGCAGCTTGCAGAAATAGCCGCCGCGGTCGAATTCATGCCGCAGGCGATTGGCGCCCAGACGGTAGGCATGGCCCGGGCTTTGAACCACTGCGCGGTCCGGCGTGCCGCCCCGGCCCATGAACAACGACGTTCCTATCATGCCGTCGTTGCCAGTGATGGCCACGGCCGCGGCTGCGCCGTTTTGCATCATGCACAGCGGCGACACGACCCCGGCAGTCGGAAAATACGCAAAGCTCGAACGGCCGGCGGTTTCGTGCAACATCATGCCCAGCGGCAACTGGACGAAATCGAGATACGGGCGGACGCGCTCATAGTCGGCATCGGGCAGCGCCGCCAGGATCTGATTTTGCATTGGACAATGATGCTCGAAGGCACCCATGTCCGGCGCGGCGATTGGATACTCGGCCAGCCCCTCGACTACGGATAGCGAACGGGCTTCGTATGGCAGAACTCGCAAGGCGGTATCCATCGGTTACTCCCTGGTGGCGGAACGGCGGCTGCGCGAAACTCGAGCGCAGTTCGAATGACTGAAAGTTTTCATCTGCAGTTTTCCCATTTCAAGGCACGTCACCGGTGTTGCAACTTGCATGCCACTTTTTTTTGCATTTGGAATCAGGAGCGTGTCGGCGTTTACCATGATGATTAGTAAAAACGCCCGCTTTGCATTGAAAATATTTCCGAATTACCGATTCCCGCGCACGATGTCGGCTGGCATTTAAAGACACTGGCAATCGCCCTGGGCCTTTGTTTCATGGGGATCTGACGACAATCCGGGACGTCGGACTGCACGCCGCCGGTCATGGGTACGTAATTTGCATATTTGGCCGGGCACAAGCGGCAGACCGCTGGATTTGACTCGTCCATGCGGCTCCGGGCGTTTCGGCGCGTACTAACAAAAGGAGAAGGACACAATGGCCACCATCATCGCGGGCGAATTCGCCACGATGGCAGAAGCTGAATCCGTCGTAGCCGCGCTGAAAGGGGCAAATTTCGCGCCGGCCGACGTGGACATGTTCATGCTCAATGCGCCCGGTCAGCACGATTTACATCCGCTGGGCGGAGATGAAGATGCGGACGCCCGCGCGAGCCACGCGCATTCCGGGGCACTGTCCGGCGCCGTAATCGGCGCAACCGTTGGATTAGGGGCAGGCGCGGCAGCAATGGCGGCTACTGAAGCCGGCCCGGCGATTGCCGCGACCGTCGCCGCCGTCGGCGCCTATACGGGCTCGCTGGTCGGGGCGCTGAATAAAGTCGGCGAGGAAGAAGCACCGCAAGCGCCCGAAACCGTCCGGCACGCCGGCGCAATGGTCGCCGTCAACGCAATAAGTGCAGCGGCCATCGATGAAGCTATCTCGGTGATGCGCGCCCACGGCGCCAAGCAGGTCGAACAGGCCCAGGGCCGATGGGAGAACGGCAAGTGGCAGGACTTCGATCCGCGCGCCACTCCGCATCTCGTGAGTGACAACCCGGGTGAGCGTGTGCCGCAAGCGGCCGATCGCGCATCGCCTTCGCACTAACGAATCCGCTGTTAATACGTCAACGCCAGTCTTCACCATCAATCGAGGCCAACTATGACAAGCTATCGCGCGAATGCCCTGAATCCCGATAACATGTTCAAGCAACCGTCGCATTTCGCGCCACTCGACGGCGCTGGCCCCCGCGATAGCGAAAAGACGCCTGGCGCGGCCGCGCGCAAAGACTCCACGTCGCTCAAAATTTTCCTGGTTGAAGATTCCGCGATCCTGCGCGATCGCCTGTCCGAAGCGTTCGCGACCTGGGGAAAAATCTCCATGGTCGGGCATGCGGAGACTGAAGCGGTCGCCGACGCCGCGCTGCGCAGCGGCGATTGGGACGTGCTGATACTCGATCTGCAGCTACTGCAGGGCACCGGGCTGGGCGTGCTGCGCAATCTGCGCGGCCACCGCAAGCCGGGCACCGCTGTAATCGTGCTGACGAATTACGCGATCCCATCGTATCGTGCACGCAGCATGGAGCTCGGCGCGGATTATTTTTTCGACAAGACCAAAGATTTCGCGAAAATAAAAGAAGCGTTCGCCGAACTCGCGGCGAAGCGTCAGACGCTCGCTGACACGCGCGCGCCCGCGCTGCATTCGTCCTAAGTAAAAACCTACCTGCGTGCGTGTAGCTTTTACCCGCGTTCAACGCGCAGGTCGCCGCGCGACCGTCGCTATGGGTGAATTGACGGCGGGAAGACGTTGGCACGACAACTGCTTACTCTCTCTGGCGTTACATCCGATTATTTTTCCATGAAAGGAACCATCATGATACGCAAAGCTATTGCACTGGCTTGCGCCGCGGCCGCCCTCCTGCTGACGGCGTGCAACACGATCGAAGGCGCCGGCAAGGACGTCGAACGCGGCGGCGAGAAGATTCAGGGCGCCGCAGAAAAAGCCAAGTAATGTAAACGTGGCGCCGCGCCGCTGCCTGTCGGGCGCGGCGCCATTTTTTTGTCGCGAGTAATCATTTGCGAGGCACGCCGGTGACGAGCACAACCGCATCCGCGGGCGCGCCTCATGCGCGCTAAATCGCGGCCGCAACCGGCGGCCCAGCAGCAGGCCACTGTCGCATCGGCGGTTGAATCGCCGCTCAAGGCATCGAACAACGGCGAGTCGAAGCCGGCGCCGCGGCCGCTCGTAATTCGACCGCACATCACTCGAATTTGCCTGGTCATCATCGCGGTGAGCGTCACCATTGCGCTGCTGCGGTGGGGCGAGGCGTTCTTCGTGCCGTTGCTGCTCGGGATTTTCACCGGCTATGCATTCAGTCCGTGGGTATCCGCGCTGGCCCGCCTGCGCATTCCGCGCGCGATCGGCGCCGCGCTGACGATGTGCTGCGTCGGCGCAATGGTAGTCGGCGCGGTTTACTCGCTGCGCGAGGGCGCCATCGAAGTCACCCAGCAACTACCGGCGGCGGCGAAGAAGCTGCGCAATCTCGTCGGTGACCCGCGTACGCCGACGCCGCTCGCGCAAATCCACCGCGCGGCCAAAGAGCTCGACAAGGCGGCTGCCGAAGCGACCGGCGCACCAGCTCCGCAAGCCGCGCCTGCCACCCGCCCCGAGGGTCCGGCGGTAGCTTCCGTCGAGAAGCTGATGCTGGGCGTGGCCTCCAGTGCGGTCGCCGTAGCACTCGAGCTGAGCCTGGGAGGTTTGATTGCTTATTTCCTGCTCGCCGGCGGCGACTCATTCAGGCGCAAGGTCATCAGCATTGCCGGGCCTACTCTGGCGCAGCGGCGGATTACGGTGGAGTTGCTCGATGAGATAGACGCCCAGATCCAGCGCGCGCTCATGGTCATGCTGATCACGAACATTTTGATTGCGCTGGCGATTGCCGCCCTGTTCGCGGTAATGGGTGTCGACCGCGCGCTGATGTGGGGTGCGCTCGCCGGCATATTGCATATCGTTCCTTATATCGGCGCGGCGGTGATCGCAGGCGCCGCCGGCGCCATCGGGCTCGTCAACCTCGGCGATGTTTCGCAGGCGCTGACGCTCGCTGGATGCTCGCTCCTGATTTGCGGGCTGATCGGGTCCGGGTTGAGCGCGGTGATGCTCAGCAACGGCACGCGCATGAATTCGATGGTGACGCTTACGGGCCTGCTGTTTTTCGGCTGGCTGTGGGGCGCATGGGGCATGCTGCTGGGCGTGCCTGCGCTCGCGGTGATTAAGGCGATCGCGGATCGCGCGTCGGGCCTGCAGCCGCTTGCAAAGTTGATGGCGCCCTGACCCAACTTTTGCAGGACAACGGCGCTTTTTTACAAATGCCGCTCGCCATAGCCGCGACAACTGTTTATTTCTAAAAGAATCTTCCGCTGGCACGGCAGTTGCTGATCTGTGGTCAAGGCGATCGGGCGCAACACTGCGTGGCGCCGATCAAATTGGATCGTGCGTAGTTCAACTTATCGAGGAGAACAGCAATGAACAAACTTTTGATGGCGCTTGCAGTAACGGCCGCGATGGCCGCGATGACGCCCAGCTATGCGGCGATGACGAAAGATTCCTACAAGTCGACGACCAAGCAGATCGATGCCACGTTTAAAGCCGACAAGGAACAGTGCAAATCGCTCAAAGCCAATGCGAAAGATATTTGCATGGCGGAAGCAAAAGCCAAGCAGAAGATCGCGAAAGCGGATGCCGAAGCGGATTATAAAAACACCGACAAAGCCCGCGCCGCGGCGCGCAAAACCCGCGCGGATGCCGAATATGATGTCGCCAAAGAAAAATGCGACGATCTCGCCGGCAACGCCAAGGACGTGTGCATGAAGGAAGCGAAAGCGAAGAAAGTAGCCGGCACGGCCGATGCCAAAGCGGACAAAAAGGTTGCTGAGGCACGCGGCGATGCAAACGAAGCCCGGAAGGATGCGGCCGAAGACAAGCGCGACGCACAGTACAAAGTCGCGGTCGAGCGCTGCGATTCGATGAGCGGCGACGCCAAGAGCCGCTGTGTCAAAGACGCCAAAGCAAAATTCGGCAAAACTTAACCCATTGCGCGCGGCCGGCGGCCAGTCGATAGCAATTCCCGACTGACGCCGGGCACGTCGCTACAAGGAGATCAACATGTTGAAATGGGCGCTCATATTTTTTGTAATTTCGCTGATTGCAGGCCTGCTCGGCTTTACCGGTGTAGCCGCCGGCGCTGCGGGCATTGCCAAGATCCTCTTCATTCTGTTTCTCGTACTCTGCGTGGTGTTTCTCGCACTCGGCATCGCGGCCGCCAAGAAACTAAGTTAATCCGCAAGTTCTCCGCCGGCGCGACTATCCGCGCCGGCGCCTTTCCTGCGCCGTGCGCCTGATGCGGCGCGTTCCTGCGGTTCGCACCAACGCGACACGCGCTGGCCGTCCTCTAATAATCCCGCGGTGAAAAGCAAGCTGGCGAAGCCTAGCGTTTGCGTCGTTTTGCGCCCGCCGGCACGGCAGATTTTTTCTTGATGACTTGCGCCGCCGTATTCCTGCAGTCTGTATCGACTTGACCGCTCGCCAGGTCTTGGTACGCGCGTTTGATCCTCGGGCGTGGCGGCGCCATCGCGGCGCCGGCCTCCTCGTCGCGCTCGTGCGGCAGGCGCGGACCCGATTTCCGGGAACGCGCATTGGCCGTAAGATCGACCGCCGGTTCAGTATTTCTGCGCGGAGTTTTGGCAGGCTTCATGCTTAGTATCCGCTAGCAAACTTTGTGCCGTAGGCACTCGCGTAGGCCAAGGACGACACGCGAAATGGCACTCCGCCTATCGAATACCAGAGGGGTATCCCTTAATGTGAATGCGCACGCGCATCTCACACTCTGCTCCCTAGGAAACTCTGATATGTCACCCATCGAAGATCGTGCAGTGCAAGACCGTGCGACGGATACCGGTCGCGTCCCGTTAGTCGTCGACCTGGCGAGCCGGCTGAAGGTAGCGGACACTCATCGGCGACGGCATAAGTCCGCTTCTTCGCCATCGCGGATTTATCTTTTTCCTGCGGCCAACACGCGTGTCATGCCTCCGTCGCACAATGTGCGACTCATGCGGCCAACACCTGCGATGCGCTTGCATATCGTCGATTCTCCCGCGCAGATAAGCGCAGGCGCGCAAGCTAGCGCAACTCGCCGGCGAATATCCGCCGGTTTGCCCGTCTGGATTCGGACTCTCACGACCCGCCGTGCGCTGATGCTCGGGGCGATCGCCTGCTATGCGTTGATAATGTTCAATCTGATATACGGTATCGCGACGCTCGCACGGCTGAAGTCGTTGCGCCCGTTGCCTCCAGTCGCTGCGACTGAACCGCAGCGTCCAATGGCCGCCGTCGTGGATGCGATCCTGCCGTCGTCTACGCTTAACAACGTCAGTCCCTTAGCAGGTGCAGGTGTGCCCGGGCCGTGCACTTTCGATGCAGCATTCGAGGGAAATTGGGAAGGCTGGCGACACGCCAGAACTTGCTGACCGGGCACATAAAACCCGCTGCGACGCCCGAAATGGGTGAATTGCCAGCTCCTCACGAACGGCAGGCCCTATTTGGCCCCTCGCACTATGTAGGAAAACTCCTACATAAATCCCTATTAGTCCTACAAAAACGTGCGGCTTACGCTGATGTCGATTACGGGTGATTGTCCGTAGGATGACCTCACGGTGTTGCATAAAAACGTTGAACAACGGGATGGGCAAAACGTCGTGAAACAGTCCCATCGTAACCCAAGAGGACAAGCATGAGCACAGATCTGTCGACGAGCGCGATGGGGCCAGGCTGCGATGACGCGTTTGCAAAAGCGCGGCTTTACGCGACGCTGGGACCTGAAGAAACCATTCCGCGCGCCGCCGTGCGCGAGCCACACCATTTCGGCAAGCTGTACGGCCAGTCTTCCGCGATGACTATCGTTTACCAGATGATTTCCAAGGTGGCCCCGAGCGATGCGAGCGTGCTGCTCATCGGCGAAAGCGGCACCGGCAAGGAACTCGCTGCCAATGCAATACACGACGAGAGCGCGTGTCGCGCCGGCGCCTTTGTGGCCATTAACTGCGGCGCGTTTTCGGCCAACCTGATCGAAGCGGAGCTCTTTGGCTACGAACGCGGCGCCTTCACCGGTGCGGTCCGCTCGCACCGCGGCTGCTTCGAGCGGGCGACCGGCGGCACCTTGTTTCTCGACGAGATCACCGAAATGCCGGTCGAGCTGCAGATCAAGCTCTTACGCGCGCTCGAGAGCGGACGCTTCTATCGCGTGGGCGGTGAACAGGAGTTAAGCGTCAACGTGCGCATCATCGCAGCGACCAATCGCGACCCCAATCACGCGGTGGCCCAAGGACTGCTGCGCGAAGATCTCCTCTACCGGCTCGCGGTATTCCCGCTGCCGCTGCCGCCGCTGCGCGCGCGCGAAGCCGACATCGAGCTGCTCGCGCAACATTTTCTCGACGAATTGAATGCCGCCGGTGGCAACGAAAAGATGTTTACTGCCGCCGCGCGCGACTTTCTCGTGCATCATGACTGGCCCGGCAACGTGCGCGAACTGAAGAACGCCGTGCAGCGCGCCTTTATCATGGCGGACACTGAGAGTAACGTTCGACACGCGTGCACCCGCCCTGCCGCGCGCCGACAAGCCGCTCGCCAGCACGGCCGCCGGCATGCTGCAGTTCGCCGTCGGCACGCCCTTGCAGGACATCGAGCGCGAAGTCATCGTCGCTACCCTCGAACACTGTCGCGGACGCAAACGTGAAACCGCTGAACTCCTCGGCGTCAGCTTGAAGACCCTGTACAACAGGCTTAACGAGTACCGGGGCGAATGCGATGCGCACTGTGCAGCGTGATGCGGGCCGCTGACGACATCGGGTATCGGAAAATTGCAAGAAGTACATTCCCGCAGGCGATTACCGGACGCGGGGCAGCGCGAAATGCCCGCGACTTTTCACCAATTATGGTGGCAGAACCGCGGGACTTCGTTTTATTTCCGGCATTTGCGGGTCTGGCGTTGAAAGACCGGCGAAAACGGTTGAAATCCGGCACTGGGCATGGCGGTTGCTTGTTGTTCAAGCGTGTTCCAGTTAATGTACTCGTATTCCACGAGCCTGCCGAATAACCTTCCCGGAAAGTGGAGAACCCTATGACACGCATCCTGGTTGCGGACGACCATCAAATCGTAAGAGCGGGCCTTAAAAACCTGCTGTCCGAATATAAGGAATTTACCGTTGCGGGCGAAGCCGGATCCGGCACTGACGCGCTGAAAATGGTGCGCGAATCGGATTGGGACGTCGTGCTGCTCGACATTTCGATGCCCGACATGAACGGCGATCGACACGTTGAAGCAAATCAAGCGCAGCAAGCCCGATCTGCCGGTGTTGATCCTCACCATGCACCCGGAAGATCATTACGCGATCAACCTGCTGCGGGCCGGCGCCAACGGCTACGTGTGCAAGGAATGCGCGCCCGAGCAGCTGGTCGGCGCCATCCGAACGGTAGCGTCAGGCCGCCGCTATGTGAGTCCGGCACTCGGCGATCAGCTCGCAGGCGACTTGAGCGGCGACGGCCAGAACGCGCTGCACACGGAGCTCTCGGAACGCGAGTTCCAGGTGTTCTGCAAATTGGCCGCCGGCCAGGCGGTGTCCGAGATCGCGGACGAGCTTTTCCTGAGCGTGAAAACGGTCAGCACCTACCGGTCGCGCATACTCGAGAAGATGGGCATGAAAACCAACGCGAACATCACGTACTACGCGATCAAGCACGGGCTCATTCAATAGCTTACGCCGTGCGGTGTAGGCATGAGACCGACTAAACAACGAGTCCTCCGCCGATAGATACCAGAGTAGCTTTCGTCCACTATCAACTCGTCGTACGGTCCCCGTGGCGCGTGTCGCGGGTTTCTTGTGTCAGGTAAATGCGTGGACAAATCGTTGAAAGTTTATATCGTTGAGGACTCGCCGGTCCTGCGCGAACGAGTAATCGAAAGCCTCGAAGAAACCGGCAACAGCCGCGTCGTCGGCTCGGCGGACACCGAGGACGAGGCGGTCAGCGGGATAATCGATTCCGTGCCGGATGCCGTCGTGCTGGATATACAGTTGCGCGAAGGCAACGGGCTCAACGTGCTACGCCGCCTGCGCAACATCGATCTCGAGGTGCGGCCCTTGGTGATCATCCTGACGAACTACAACTATCCCGAATTCCGCTATCGCGCGATGACAGCGGGAACGGATTATTTTTTCGATAAAGCCACCGAGCTGCATCGCGTGGCGGAAATCATCGGCGCGCTGCGCAACCCGGTGACGGTGCACTGACCCGAAGCCGGGTAGTTTCTCCGCAGGTCCCTTCGTAAGTTCCCCCACTGCTTCACGCGCTTTGAGCGCGCGCTTTTTTTCGAGCTGCTGAAGCTCGCGTATGGACCGTGCCGGCAGGGATTTTGCAGCTTACAAAAAACCCCGGTCCAGCCTAGGGACTGGACCGGGCAGGTGCGGCAAGCGCCGCTAGGGAGGAAAGCATCGCCTGAGGTAGCGATGCCCTGTTAAAAGAAGCAAACGACATGCCCAACGCCACTTGCGGTCGAATTTGATTGTCAGCAGCGTGCAGCAGACGCTGCCTTCAAAAATCCGGCCCCCTGCAGGGTCGAAGTGCCCGAAAACGCGTCAGCACGCACGCGCAATGCCAAATCGCGGTGCAAGAGTTACCGTCACATACATGTAAGTTTTACTGCCGCGGCGCGCGAGATGGCGCGACGCCGGGTTCCCCGCTCTGTCACTGCCTGCGCAACAAGCCCTCGAGCGTAGTGAAGTTGTGGATCTTGTCGATGCAGTGATCGAAGCCCGCGCGTTCGGCGCCACGCACCGTCGCCTCGTCGAGGGTTGAGCCGCTCATCAATACCAATGTCATCGCTTGCGGCGCATACATCTCCCGCAACCGTTTCGCCACCTCGAAACCATTGATGCCGGGCAGATGCGCGTCGAGCAGCACGAATTCGGGATTCCAGCTTACCGCCAGCGGAATCGCCTGCTCGCCATCCTCCGCGGTCTTCACGTTGTGCCCCGCTTCGCGCAGAACGCTCGACAACGACGTGAGCAATGCGACATTGTCATCGACGATCAGGATGCGCCTGCAGGCAGTCGCGCCGCTCGCATTTGGTTCGGTGCGCGGCGTGGCCGCAGGCTCAGCGGAGTGGTCGCCGGAGAGCGCATTGAGCAGGCGCACCATCTCGTTGACCTGGCGCTCGATGATATCGGCGATGGGCGCGAGATCGCCATCCGATTTACCGCGCAAGCGCAGCAGCTGCACGGCATTGCGCAGCGGCGCAACGACGTTGCGCAAGTCATGCACCGCGGTGCGCAGATCGGGCGGGCGATTGCCTTCGCGCGGCGCGCCACCGGACGCATAATGTTCCGCACCCGCCCGTGCGGAGGGTTGCGCCGGCTGCGATGAACGTGACGGGTCAGGTTGCATGTTGATGGAATCACCAGGACGTGTCAGCAATTTTATACCCTCCGGCGCTGCCATGAACGGCGGACGCGATAAGTCATCATGCCGGCGGCGGCTTTTGCAAAATTTGCGCGATCGCATCGACTTCGACCGGTTTGGTCAAGTGGATCGCGAAGCCGGCCTCGCGCGCGCGCCGTATGTCTTCCTGCTGGCCCCAGCCCGTCACCGCCACCAGCACCGTATGGGCCGTGGCTGGGGCGCCGCGCAGGCAACGGGCGAGCTCATACCCGTTCATTTTCGGCAAACCGATGTCCAGAAAAGCGAAATCGGGCTTGAACTCCGCCGCCGCGGCTACCGCGGCCAAGCCATCGTGCACGACCATTACCTCGTGGCCGCCGGCCCGCAACAGCATGGCCAGGCTGTCGACGAAATCTTCGTTATCGTCCGCCATCAGTATCCTGCGCGCGGGCACGGCGGATGCGGCGCCCGGCGCCGCCGGTGCAGCGGCGCGGTCTTCGGGCCGGGCGATGACCGGCAACCTGACGATGAATTGGCTGCCGCGCCCTACGCCGTCGCTGCGCGCGACCACCGTGCCGCCGTGCAGCTCGGTCAGGTGCTTGACGAGCGTGAGGCCGACGCCGAGCCCCGCTTGCGCCCGTTCGAGCGAGCGGTCGGCCTGGGCAAACATGTCGAAAATGACCGGCAGCATTTTCGCGCTGATGCCGATGCCGGTGTCGGCCACCGTGACCACCAGATCGCCGCCCTTCACTTCCGCCGTCAGCTTGATCGCGCCGCCGTTATCGGTGAACTTCGCCGCGTTGTTGAGCAGATTCAGGAAGACCTGCGCGAGCCGCGTGAAATCGGCGAACAACGTCACGGGCGCCGGCGGCAGCACGACATCCAGCCGGTGCCCGCGCGTTTCGATCAGCGGGCGCGCGGCCTCGACCGCGCTTTTGACGACGTCGCCCAACTGGATGGGCTCCTTTTTCAGCGTCATCTTGCCGGTCGTGATGCGCGAGATGTCGAGCAGGTCGTTGACGAGCCGCACCAGTTGGCGCAGCTGGCGCTCCATCACTTCGCGCGCGGACCGCAAAGTGTCCGCATCGGTGCCGGAAGTCTGCAGCAGCTCGAGCGCGGTGCGCAGCGGCGCCAGCGGATTGCGCAGCTCGTGCGCCAGCGTCGCGAGAAATTCGTCCTTGCGCTGATCGGCGGCGAGCAGCGCTTTTTCGGCGCCGCGCCGCTCCGCCATTTCCTGCTGGAGCGCGCGGTTCGATTCCTCGAGCGCCTGCGCGCGGCGGCCGATTTCAGCCAGCATGTCGTTGAAGGCGTCGACCAGGTAGCCGATCTCGTCCACGGTCGTGCGCCGCACCCGCAGCGAGAAATCGCGGCGCGCCATCACCTGCCGCGCGACTTCGGTGATCTCGAGGATAGGCCGCGACACGAGCTCGGGCAGCCACGCCGTGATCAGCATCGCGCCGAACAGGCTCAACGCCATGACGGCGCCGAGGATCGTAACGTAGCTGAACAAGCGGTCGATGAGCTCGTAGCGTGCGCGCAGATAGACCGTGCCGACGACTTCGTTGTGATCGACGATCTGCTGGAACACCGTAATCTGGTCGCCCTCGATGTGGTAACCGTCGGCCTGCGGCAAATCGGGAAATTTCACGTCGGCGAGGTCGGCCCGCACGTAAGCCGCAAAGCGCGCGCCTTTCGGCGTATAGATCGCGGCCGCGGCAATGCGCGGCGCGACCTTGAGCAGCGCGAGATTGGCCTGCGCGGTCTTCGGGTCGTCGAACATCAGCGCGGCCGCGCTCGAGCGGCCGATCAGGTCGGCCTGCGAAACCAGGTCGCTGACGCGCGCCTCGTGATAAGTGCGCAGCTCGTAAATAACCATCGCGCCACTCGCAATCAGCAGCGCGACGAGCGTGGTCGTCATGACCACCCACATCAGCTTCTTGCGCACCGAATAGCGCGCGCCGCGCAGCCAGCTGTTGCGCAATATGTGCAGGCCGGGCATCACGGCGACCCCCGCCGCACGGATTGCGCGACCGCCAGCAGGCGCGAACTTAACTTGAGCCCGTGCCGCTCCGCTTCTTCGAGATGAATCTCGAACTTGACCCGGCGCTCGACCAGCATGAAATTGATCATGCTGCCTTGGGCGAGCGCGTTGGGAGCGTCGGTCAGAATCAGCACCGGCCTGGCGCGCGCGAGTTTCGCCAGCTGGGGCAACCGCGCGATTTCCGCGCGCCCGACGAATACCATGTGTGCGTCGGCGACTGCTTCGAGGCTGCGTGTTTTGCGAATAGTCAACGGGCGCCCCTCGACTGCGCGCCCCGCGGTTATTGCGCTTAACTCCGCCGCCAGCTCATCGTCGCCGATTACCGCGATGGTGACCGCGGTGAAGGGTTGCGGGAACGCAGTTTCCGGCCATTCGACGAAGCCCGCGAACTTGAAAATGAATGCGGCTTTGACGCGGCGTTCGCGAGCGGCGGCGTTATCCTGCGCGAATCCATCCGACGGCCAGCCGCCGAGCCATGTCAGGCCCAGTACGGCCAGCGCGAGCGCGAAGCTTCTACGTCGCGTGGTTCTGCCCGCTTGCGTCATTGCCGCCACAATACCTTGAAGAATACTCCTCGCTCGAATTCGGGGCGCAGCGGCACGAGCCGCGCACCTGCGCGGCTGCCCGCACTGCGCTATCTGCGCGGCAGGCGTGCGCGGCCTAAATCAGTCAGTTGCAGTCCGCCTTCGGCGAGTTCGATCGCGAGTCCCATGGTAATGAGCCGCGCCGACAACGGCGCGGGCAATGTCGGCTTGACGGGTTCGTCCGTATCCAGCTTCTGCAGCCATGCCAGCTCTTCCGGGCTCAGATCCTTATCCATGAGGACGGCCGTTCCGCACAGTGCGCTCGCGCCTCACGCGCGGGCGCCCGACGCCTGGGCCGGCGCCTGCTTGAGATTGTCGAAAATTTCCTGCAGCACCATGAGATCGACCGGCTTGACCAGGTGACGGTCGAAGCCCGCTTCCTGCGATTGGCGTTGATCTTCCGCCTGGCCATAGCCGCTGACCGCGACGAGCAGGCAATCGCGCGTCGTCGGTTCGGCGCGCAGCGCGCGCGCGACTTCGAAACCATTCATGCCCGGCAGGCCGATGTCGAGCAGCACGATGCGCGGTTTGAAGTCGCGCGCCATTTCGAGCGCCGCGGGCCCGTCGTGCGCGACCCGCACGTCCTGGCCATCGACTTTCAGGAGCGCGGCCATGCTGATTGCGGCATCGGCGTAATCGTCGACGATCAGCACGCGGTAAGCGGTGTCGTCGCGGCGTGCCGCTTCCGCCGGCGCCGACGCGACGGCATTCGCCGCACCCGCGGCAGGCGCACGACGAATTCACTGCCCTTCTTCATGCCTTCGCTGTGCACGACCACGCTGCCGCCCTGCATGCTGACCAGGCGGCGCACGACCGTGAGGCCGATGCCGAGCCCGCCCTGCGTGCGGTCGAGCGAGCGGTCCGCCTGCGTGAAGAGCTCGAAGATGGAGCCGAGCATGTGCCGGGGAATGCCGATGCCGGAGTCGGCAATGCGGAACACGACTTCCGCGCCATCGTCCTCGACCTTGAGCGAAATCCTGCCCTTCGGCTCGGTATATTTCGCCGCATTGTTCAGCAGATTGGCGAGGACCTGCGCGACGCGCGAGAAATCTCCGTGCACGGCGAGCGTCGCGGGCGGCAGGGACACCGTGAGCTCGTGGGCGCGCGCGTTGACCAGCGGCCGGCTCATTTCCACGGCGACGCCCACCACTTTCGCGACGTCGACGGATTCGAGCTTGAGCAGGATGCGGCCCTGCGTGATGCGCGCGACGTCGAGCAGGTCGTCCACCAGCCTCACCAGCTGCTGCGACTGGCGGTCGAGCACGGAGAGCGCCCAGTCGAGCTGGGTCAGCGTGCGCTCGGGCGAGCGCAGCAATTGCACGGCATTGCGGATCGGCGCGAGCGGATTGCGCAGCTCGTGCGCGAGCATCGCGAGAAACTCGTTTTTGCGCTGGTCGCCTTCCTGGATCTTCGCGTAGAGCAGGCAGTTGTCGAACGACACCGCCGCGCGCGTCGCGAGATCCTGCGCCAGCGCGAGCATGGCCGGCCCGAACCGGCGATTGTCCACGCCCGTGCCGAGCACGAGCGCACCGAGCTTGCGTCCGCGTGCTATCAGCGGCAGCACGGCGAGCGAGCCCAGGCGAAAGCCGAGGGCGAGCTGGGACGGCGCGGCTTCGTTCGGATAGGTGACGGTAAGCTGAGTCGCTCCGGACGTCAGATCGGACGCGACGAACATGCGTCCCGACGCCATCGCGTTCTGCATCGCGGCGTTGATCTCGGGGCAGTCGAGCGCGGAGACCCATGCGCTATGGCGGCCTTGCGGGGCGCCATTCTGAAATGCGATGGCCGTGCGCGCCGGCTCGCCCTGCTCGTCCGCGAGCATCAGGACGCACAAGTCGCCCAGCACCGGGACGACGAACTTCGCGAGCGCGCTGCCCGTTTCGGTGACGTCGAGCGAGCTTGAGAGAACATCGCTCGCATCGGCGAGAAACACCGACCGCCGCTTGGCTTCCTCCGCCGCGGCGCGCGCCGCCTGCTCGCGCACCAGCGCGACCCGCTGCTCCGCCTGGCGCTCCGCCTGGCGGTTCATCAGGTGCAGCTGCACGAAGACCTTGACCTTGGTGCGCAGGATGTCCGGCGTGACCGGCGTCAGAATATAGTCGACCGCGCCGAGCGAATAGCCTTTCGCGGTATGCATCTCCTCGACGTACGCGGTCAGGAAAATGATCGGCGTATGCGCTGTTTTCTGCCGCATCCGGATGTACGTCGCGGTCTCCAGGCCGTCCATGCCGGGCATGTTCACGTCGAGCAAGATCACCGCGACGTCGTGCTCGAGCAGGTACTTGAGCGCCTCGTCGCCCGAACGCACGGTGATGATCTGGTGGCCGAGCTCGTCGAGCATCGTGCGCGTCACGAGCAGGTTCTCGGGACGATCGTCGACGACCAGGATTTTGGCCTGCTCGGCCTCTTCCTGGTCGGCTCGCAGTCCCACTGCGTTAGTCTGATCGGGCAATTGATTCGCCATTCAGAGGGTGAGCTAGCGCTGCAGCCACATGCGCAATACGGCGAGCAACTGCTCGGTATCGACGGGCTTGGACAGGTAATCCCACGCGCCCGCTTCCAGGCAGCGGTCGCGATCGCCTTTCATCGCCTTCGCCGTCACCGCGATGATCGGCAGGTCCTTGCACGTCGGAATCCGCCGGATCTCGCGCGTGGTGTCGAGGCCGTCCATCTCCGGCATCATGATGTCCATCAGCACGGCGTCGACGACCGTGCCCGTTGCCGAGCATCTGGATCGCATCGCGCCCGTTGTCGGCGGAGACTATCAGCATGTTGTACTGCTCGAGCACCGACGTCAGCGCGAAAATATTGCGCACGTCATCGTCGACGATCAGCACGCGCTTGCCGGCGAGCAGCTTGTTCGACTCGTACATGTCGCCCAGCATGCGCCGCTGCGCTTTCGGCAGCTTCGTCGTGTTGCGGTGCAGGAACAACGTGCTCTGGTCGAGCAGCCGCTCGTACGAATGCACCCAGTGCACGGCGGGATTTTTCGCGATCCGCTGCCACGGCCCGTCGCCGCGCGCTTCGTGCTCTTCGCTGAAGACGAGCACGGGCACTGCGAGGTCCGGCGACTGCGATTCCTCGACCAGCCGCGTGGGATCGAGTCCCGGCATGCCGGGATTCAGCACGATGCAGTCGGGCCGCCGTTCGCGCATCATGCGCAGCGCGCCTTCGCCATCGGTCGCATTGGTAATGCGCAGATCCTCGGCGCCATCGATGGATTCCATGATGCCCTTCAGCCGCGCCTCGTCGTGCTCGACCACGAGCACGTGGCGCGCCGCAGTGCGCGTGTAAGTATTCAGGTGATCGAGCAGATCGTCGAGCACGCCCTTGCTCTGGATCGGCTTGGCGACGAAGCGCAGCGCGCCCGAGCTCAATGCGCGCTCGCGCGCTTCATCGGTCGAGATCACGCAGATCGGGATGTGCCGCGCGCCGATGTCGTTTTTCAGCCGCTCGAGCACGCGCCAGCCTTCGATGTCCGACAGGAAAATGTCGAGCGTGATCGCGGTCGGCTTGTATTCGCGCGCCAGCGCCAGCGCGGTGGCGCCCAGCGAAGTGACGAGCCCCTTGAAGCCCTTCTCGCGCGCAGTGTCGAGCAGGAAACGCGAGAACGCCAGATCGTTTTCGACGATCAGGAGCACGCGGTCGCCGGCGACGATGGTGTCGCGGTCGTCGCCGACCTCGTTGACCATGACCGGCGGTTCCGCATCCGCCAGCGACAAGGCGGGCACCTCGCTGTCGGCTGCCGTGCCGCGCAAGGCAGCGGCCGCGCGTTCGCTGGTCGACTTCGCGGTTTCGATCGCCTGGCTGGCGAGCGCGTTCGCGTCGGGTCCGAGCAATTTGCGCGACGAGCGCGCCGCCGTGAACACGCGCGGCACGAAGAGCGTGAACGTGCTGCCGCGGGTCGGGCTGCTCGCCAGGCGAATTTCACCCTGCAGCAGGCGCGCGAGCTCGCGGCTGATTGCAAGGCCCAGGCCGGTGCCGCCGTACTTGCGGCTGGTGCTGCCGTCGGCCTGCTGGAACGCTTCGAAAATGATGTGCTGCTTGTCGCCGGAAATTCCGATGCCGGTATCCGCGACCGAAAACGCGAGCACCTCGCCGGAGCGGTCGAGCTCGCCGTGCTCGGTCGTCCAGCCGCCGCTCACCGGCTCGATGGTCAGCGTGACCTGGCCCGAATGCGTGAACTTGAATGCGTTGGACAGCAGGTTCTTGATGATCTGCTGCAGGCGCTTGGCGTCGGTGAACATCGATTTCGGCAGCCGCGTGTCCATGCGAATCAGGAAATCGAGGCCTTTCGCTTCGGCGACGTGGCGGAAATTGCGCTCGACGTAACGCTCGAGCTCGTCGAGCAGGAGCTCGCCGATGTCGACCACCACCGTGCCCGACTCGATCTTCGACAGGTCGAGAATGTCGTTGATCAGCATCAGCAGGTCGTTGCCCGACGAGTGGATCGTCTTCGCGAACTCGACCTGCTTCGGCGTGAGGTTACCCGCCGAGTTCGCGCACAGCTGGTCCGACAGAATCAGCAGGCTGTTGAGCGGCGTGCGCAGCTCGTGCGACATGTTGGCGAGGAACTCGGATTTGTACTTGCTGGTAAGCGCCAGCTGCTGCGCCTTGTCTTCGAGCGCCTGCCGCGCCTGTTCCACCTCTGAATTCTTGCGCTCGACTTCCTGGTTCTGGTGCGCGAGCAGCTGGGCCTTCTCCTGCAATTCCTGGTTGGTCTGTTGCAGCTCCTCCTGCCGGCTGCCGAGCTCCTGCGCCAGCGATTGCGACTGCTTGAGCAAATCCTCCGTGCGCATGTTCGCTTCGATCGTGTTGATCACGATGCCGATACTTTCCATCAGCTGCTCGAGGAACGCCTGGTGGGTGTGGCTGAAGCCCTCGAACGATGCGAGCTCGATCACGCCCTTCAACTGGCCTTCGAACACGACCGGCAGCACCAGCACGTTGCGCGGCGTGGCGCCGCCCAGCCCCGAGCCGATGCGTATGTAATCGGCCGGCACGTTCTCGATCAGGATTTTTTCCTTGGTGAGCGCGCACTGTCCGAGCAGGCCCTCGCCCAGATCGAGGCGCTTGCCGTGCTCGCTGACGCCGCGCGACGCGTAGCTTGCGAGCAGACTCAGTTGCGGGGACTCGTCGCGCGAATCGAGCACGTAGAACACCGCGTGCTGCGCGGCGACCACCGGCGCCAGCTCCGACAGGATCAGCGCGCCGACCTGGTTCAGCTCCTTCTGGCCCTGCAGCATGCGGCTGAACTTCGCGAGGTTCGTTTTCAACCAGTCCTGCTCGGTATTCTTGTGCGTGGTGTCTTCGAGATTGCGGATCATCTCGTTGATCGTGTCTTTCAGCACCGCGACTTCGCCCTGCGCCTGCACGGTAATCGACCGCGTCAAGTCGCCCTCGGTCACGGCGGTCGCCACCTCCGCGATCGCGCGCACCTGCGTCGTCAGGTTCTCCGCGAGCTGGTTCACGTTTTCCGTGAGACCTTTCCACGTGCCCGACGCGCCCGGCACTTTGGCCTGGCCGCCGAGTTTCCCTTCGACGCCGACCTCGCGCGCCACGCCGGTCACCTGGTCGGCGAACGTCGCGAGCGTGTCGATCATGCTGTTGATGGTGTCGGCGAGCGCAGCGATTTCGCCTTTTGCTTCCACCGTCAGCTTTTGCTGCAGGTCGCCGTCCGCCACCGCCGTCACGACCTTCGCGATACCGCGCACCTGGCTGGTCAGGTTACCGGCCATGAAGTTCACCGAGTCGGTCAGGTCTTTCCACGTGCCCGACACACCCTGCACCTGCGCCTGTCCGCCCAGCTTGCCTTCCGTGCCGACCTCGCGCGCGACGCGCGTCACTTCCGCCGCGAACGACGAGAGCTGGTCGACCATCGTGTTGATGGTGTTTTTCAGCGCGAGAATTTCGCCGCGCACGTCCACCGTGATTTTCTTCGAGAGATCGCCTTTCGCCACCGCGGTGGTCACGTCCGCGATGTTGCGCACCTGCGCGGTCAGGTTCGAGGCCATCGAGTTGACCGAGTCCGTCAAGTCTTTCCAGGTACCGGCGACACCCTGCACATCGGCCTGGCCGCCGAGACGGCCGTCGGTGCCGACCTCGCGCGCAACGCGCGTCACTTCCGCCGCGAACGACCGCAGCTGGTCGACGAGTGTGTTGATGGTGTCTTTCAGCTCGAGAATTTCGCCTTTGACGTCAACCGTAATCTTTTTCGACAAGTCGCCTTTCGCGACGGCGGTCGTCACGTCCGCGATGTTGCGCACCTGCGCGGTCAGGTTCGAGGCCATCGAGTTGACCGAGTCGGTCAAATCTTTCCAGGTACCGGCAACGCCCTGCACGTCCGCCTGGCCGCCCAAACGTCCTTCGGTGCCGACCTCGCGCGCGACGCGCGTCACTTCCGCCGCGAACGAGCTCAACTGGTCCACCATCGTGTTAATAGTGTTTTTCAGCTCGAGAATCTCGCCTTTCACGTCGACCGTGATCTTCTTCGAAAGGTCGCCTTTCGCCACCGCCGTGGTCACGTCCGCGATGTTGCGCACCTGCGAAGTCAGGTTGGAAGCGAGGAAGTTCACGCTGTCGGTCAAGTCTTTCCACGTGCCGGCCACACCCTGCACATCCGCCTGGCCGCCGAGACGGCCTTCGGTGCCGACCTCGCGCGCGACGCGCGTCACCTCCGCCGCGAACGACCGCAGCTGGTCCACCATCGTGTTGATGGTGTTTTTCAATTCCAGAATCTCGCCTTTGACGTCGACGGTGATCTTCTTCGAAAGATCGCCTTTCGCCACCGCGGTGGTCACGTCCGCGATATTGCGCACCTGCGACGTGAGGTTGGACGCCATGAAGTTCACGGAGTCCGTCAAGTCCTTCCACGTGCCGGCGACGCCTTTCACATCGGCCTGGCCGCCGAGACGGCCTTCGGTGCCGACCTCGCGCGCGACGCGAGTCACTTCCGCCGCGAACGAAGAGAGCTGGTCCACCATCGTGTTGACGGTGTTTTTCACCTCGAGAATTTCACCTTTGACGTCGACCGTGATCTTGCGCGACAAGTCGCCGCGCGCCACGGCGGTGGTCACGTCCGCGATGTTGCGCACCTGCGACGTCAGGTTCGACGCCATGAAGTTCACCGAGTCGGTCAGGTCTTTCCACGTGCCCGACACGCCTTCGACGCGCGCCTGGCCGCCCAGCATCCCTTCCGTGCCGACCTCGCGCGCAACCCGCGTCACCTCGGAGCCGAACGAACGCAGCTGGTCCACCATCGTGTTGATGGTGTTTTTCAATTCGAGGAATTCGCCTTTGACGTCGACCGTGATTTTCTTGGAAAGGTCGCCCTTCGCCACCGCGGTGGTCACGTCCGCGATGTTGCGCACCTGCGCGGTCAGGTTGAACGCCATCGAGTTCACGCTGTCCGTCAAATCTTTCCACGTGCCGGCCACGCCTTTCACTTTCGCCTGGCCGCCCAGCTTGCCTTCGGTGCCGACCTCGCGCGCGACGCGCGTCACTTCGGATGCGAACGAGCCCAGCTGATCCACCATCTTGTTGATCGTCTTCGCGGTGCGCAGAAATTCGCCCTCGAGCGGACGATCGTCGACTTCGAGCGCCATGGTCTGCGAGAGATCGCCCTGCGCAACGGCGCCGATCACGCGCGCAGTTTCGCTGGTCGGATGCACGAGGTCGTCGATCAATTCGTTGACGTTATCGATGGTGACCTTCCAGAACCCGCGCACGTCGCCGAGCGACGCGCGCTGGCGCAGCTTGCCCGCCTTGCCGACGGTCCTGGAGAGGCGCACCAGCTCTTCCGCGGTGCGCTCGTTCAACTCGACGACGTCGTTGAACGTCTCCGCGACCTTGCCTGCGAGCCCGGTCCAGTCGCGCGGCAGGCGCACCGAGCTGTCGCCGCGCTTCAACGCGGTCAACGCGCCCAGCAGCGCGGTCATTTGCATTTCGGGGAGTTTCGAACGGTCGAGTAGTTCCATCGCAGTTTCTCCGGAATTATTGTTGGCGCGAATGCTCGTGAGTTTCAATCGGTCGCGACGTCGTGATCGCTACGGGCCGGATTCGCGCTTCGCGCGATGGCTGGCGCGAGTGGCGAGTGCGCGCGGCACTACGCTTCGCGAAGTTGAATCAAACATGCCATCCCCCCCTTTTGTTGCCCGCAAAAACGTTTTGGCGAACCGCTGAAACCACCTCCCGCAGTGCATGCGCGAGCCTCCAAAACGTTGTCGGACACTGAGGCGAATAGTGCGTGATAGCCCTGCGTCAAACAAGCGTGCAAAAGTACGGATGTTTGATTAATAACTACACTAATTCAATTATTTAAGCGGTTAGTAGGACTATGTCCTACCGGCGAATCGGATTGTTCCTACGGTGCTGTTTACCGAGACCTGTCGACAATTTGCAACACAAGCCAAACCGGTCTCATTCGGAGTTTCAGCAGAGCGTCGCGTCGGTTGTGTCCTACACGCGAAAAAGATGCCGTCTGCTTCCGGTTTTTCGAGTCATTGGGATAATCGGCGACATTCACTGCTCGCGATTTTTCTGCCGGAACATCTGCATGATCACCGACCACAGCAAGCGGCCTGAAGACGGGAACCGGATAGTCGACGTCAACGAGGCATGGGCATTGCGTTACTGGACCCAGGAACTGGGCGTCACGGAACGCGAGTTGCGCGAGACTGTCGAGGTCGTGGGGCCGGTGTTGTCGGATGTGAAGCGCATCCTCGCACGCTGAAGGCCGCCGAATTTTCCGGTTCCTGAGAGAGCGCACCCATGCTGAACATGAACGTCGCGAAAATGTCGCACGCTGAATTGGCTGACGCCGTGTCGCGAAGCTGCGCCCCCTATGGTGCCGTTACCCAAATTACCATTCTGCAGCCGCCGGACCAGCCGCAAATGGCGTTCGCGCTGGTGGGCATGGTCACGGACAGCGCAATCGACCGCGTCGTTGCGGCCCTCGGAGCGGTCAAAGTGGAATCGCTGGCGATCATTCGGGTGGAACAGGCCGCAGACGCGAGTGTTCCCGGCGGCTTCAAGTCCACAGTAAGCGAGCACGTCGCCGCAGTGTGACGTCCATGCAGTCTTTGCCGGATACCATGATTGCCAACGCGGGAAGTGCACCGCCTCGCAGCCGCGACAGCGCGGAGCTTACAGCGGAAGAAATCCACTGGCTGCATCAGCTGGAAACCGTCGCGCCGGCGCGTGTGCTGGTGCCGATGAGAACCACCGAAAAACTCGGCAAGCTGGGGCTGATTGAATTGCGCGCGAGCCGGCTGACGCTCACCGAGCGCGGCCGCCAAATCCTCGGGCGGATGTAAATAAGCGCGCCGCCCCGCGCGTCGCATTGCGGCCAGAATTCTCGTGGCCAGCCATTTCATAAATTTTCCTCCGTAATTTCGTCTCCGCCTCACGGCGACTGCAAAGCTGTCGCCTGTTTTCCGACTCGCGTGCGCGGGTTGGCCCAGTCGTGCGTCCCGTTGGGCGCGTCTTACGTCGCGCATCGCCGTAGGGACTCTCCCACAATGGAAACAGACGCCGCTGACTTAAGAGTCATTGCGAGTGGCTGATACTCAAATCACGCCGTGGCAGCACGCAACGGCGACAATTTCTTTCACTAAGGAGATCGCAACATGGACACCCACACCAGAGAACGAGGACGCTTGCGTTCCGGAGAAGACTATTGGCATCGCGAAGGCGGGCCCGGTCCGCGCATCATGGCGGCAGACACGCTTGAAGGCGACAAGGTGAAAAATCGGGCGGGCGAGGATCTGGGGACGCTGGAGCACATCATGCTCGACGTGCCGAGCGGGCGCATCGCCTATGCAGTGTTGTCGTTCGGCGGATTCCTCGGGCTGGGCGACAAGCTTTTCGCCATCCCGTGGAGCGCGCTGGAACTGGATACCGAAGACCATTGCTTCATTCTCGACACCGACGTGGAGCGCTTGAAAGAGGCGCCCGGTTTCGATAAGGACCATTGGCCCTCGATGGCCGACGAGCGTTGGGCCACCAGCATCCATGATTACTATCACGTGACGCCGTACTGGTCATAAACGCAACGACGGGGGCGGCGGCGCGCGGCGCCGCCGCCCCCGAATTTGGTAGGTACGCGCCGACAACACCATAAGCGGCGCGCCGATGTTATAGAAATTACGCGAGTCCTAATATCAAGTTATGCAAGACCCGTGCTGCACTAATCTCAAAGCGGGTCGATTGCTCGGGTGCCTCACAGCGCCCCCTCAAAAACAGCATCACAACTGAAAGGATTCACAAATGAACTGGGATCGCATCGAAGGCAACTGGAAGCAGGTAAAAGGCAAGGTCAAGCAACAGTGGGGCAAGCTGACCGACGACCATCTGGACACAGTCGCCGGCAGCCGCGACCAGCTCGTCGGCAAGATCCAGGAAAACTACGGGATCGCCAAAGACGAAGCCGAACGCCAGGTGAAAGACTGGGAGTCTCGCAACAAGGATTTGTTCGATGACACCAGCGATACAGCGCGCCGCATGTCCCGTCAGTAATGGCGCGTCTTGTTTCAAAACTCGTTAACAGGAGACAGATTATGAAAACGCTACTTAGCGCAACGTGTCTGATTCTCGGCACAACCCTGACTCCGGTCGCGGTACATGCCGAAGACATGGACAAGGACCGCGCTTCGCCGAAAGAATTCGTCAAGGATTCCGTGATTACGGCGAAGATCAAGGCGGAAATGGCGAAAGACAAGGAAGTCAGCGCGACGCATATCAAAGTGGATACCGATGCCAACGGCGTAGTGCAGTTGAGCGGTAACGCCAAGAGCCGCGCCGAGGCCGACAAGGCCGTTTCCATCGCGAAGAACGTTTCAGGAGTGACCTCGGTCAAGAACGACATCCAGGTCCAAGCCAAGTAAATAGACGTGCTTGCGCGACGCGGCGTCGCCTGAAATTCGCCGCGACAAGATGGGGTCGGCGTCGTCTGCCAAGGCGAGCCGGCCCCTATTTTTATGGCCGCGTGAGGGCCGCACATTGCGACCCTGCACCAGCATTCAAAGGAGCGACATGGAGCACGCACTTAAACCAAATGTCGTGTTAAGCGTGGTACGCTCGAATCAGCAGGAGTGGTGTGTCATGGCAGAGGATGTCAACGAACCGTTGGCGTCATTCGCCGATCCTCAAGCGGCATGCGCGTGGGCGATCGAGCGCGCGACACCCCTCAACGGCCAGGTGCTGGTGGAAGAAATCACCACGCCGGGTGGCAATGCAAATCGAGAATTCAAATATTCGATCCCGGTGAGCTCGAGCGATACCGGTTGGCGACGGCCCGCAACCCGCATTTCGCCGGAACCTGCGAGCAGGCGCCCGGCCGCCCCGCTGACACCGCGGGTTAATGGTCCTATAAACGGTCAGTAGGTAGCCGACACTTACAAAAGTCGCTGCTGACAGGAAAAAGCGGCGCGCGCCGATGTGGCGGCCCGCGGCGGGCCGCTATTCTGGCGGCATGGATGGCGCAGCCGCGGCATCCAGACTTTCAACCAGCGAACAACCAGGAGAAAACATGAACACATTCGTGAAAGCTCTTGCAATTGTCTCCGTCGCCGCAAGCTTAGGCGCCTGCAGCGGCATGTCGACCCAGGATCGCAACACGGCAATCGGAGCCGGCGTCGGCGCGGTGGGCGGCGCGGCCTTGACGGGCGGCAGCGCCTTGGGCACGGTAGGCGGCGCCGCGGTCGGCGGCGTGGTTGGCCACGAAATCAACCGCCATTAATTCGCATCGGGTTCCAGCGTCGCAGTGCTGTCGCGGCGCTGGTCCCGGCGCGCGCTTTTTTACATGATATTTTTGCCCGTCCGCGGGCATTCCCAGGAATCCGTTCCCGCAGCAATCCCTTGGCGGGGTAATCGTCAGTAGCGTCAGTAGGTTCGCTGCAGGCGCTGCCGGTCGAATCGATCAGGCGCAGCGTCTCACGGTCGCAGTTTTACACCGTGCTGATGACCCGAAGTGTGAACGCGTAATCCAGGCCACCGCTGATTTGCGTCATGCGCGGCAGGTTGTTCTAGCGTGACTTCTGCGGTTCGATGATCAACGCACCAGATGGATCCTTCGGATCGGCCGCACGCTTGGCGGCTTCTTCCGGCGTGCGCGATTCCGCTGGCACCGGCTGCACAGGCGCGCGCACCGACTCTTTGGCGCCCGGCGCATCCTTCGCCGGGGGAGCTTCCTTGGCCGGCGGCGCCGCTCCCCGCGTATCTGCCTGCGACTGCTGGGGGGCGTAACACCCGGCAGCCACGCATGCCAATGTCAATAACGCCGCCACCGACGCTTGTGCAGCGGACTGGTGCAGGGATCTTGTCGGAGAAATCATGTGACCTCCTCAGGGGATTTAACTGCAACACATGCGCCGGACACGTGGATTAGAGGGACGTAACGCCCGGAACGTTCGGCAGGACTTCGGCTTAAATGCCTGTAGTCTGCCTCCTACCCGTTTATCAGCGCGATTCGACTACTCAGCAGTCGTCACGCGCTGCACAATTTACCCAGCACGCAAAATCCCTCCAACGCTTGATCAACGCTAGAGGCGCGCCATGAATGCACTTCCCGAACTCGCGGATTCGACATCATTTGACCTGTTCGGCAATCCGCCCGGCGCGCGCGCGGATCATGCGCCGCACCGGCGTCAGCCGCTGGAGCTCAAAGTGGCCGGAGCGCTGTGCCGCCAGATGCGCCGCAAGTCGGCCCGCCGGGAGAAGCAGCGTATCGCCCACCTGATTTGCCTGAACCTTGTTTCGCTGTTGAAGGCCGGCCGCGCCCGCGTGGACGCGCCGGAATCGGTTTAGTTTGGAAGTTGTTTCAGTCTGGATCGTGTTACGGGGAGCAACCAATGGACAAGACAAAACTCTCAATTTGCATAACCGGCCTGCTGATGTGCGCGATGTCGTACGCGAACATATCCGGCAGCCGCGGCGACACGCACCTGCAGGAAGCCGACACGCTCGCGCTTACCTACGTGAGCGTGGCGCCCGAGGCGATAACCGCGCCGGCCGCCAAGCCGCCGCGCCGCAATGCGTACGAGAAAGACGCGCACGGTAAAAATGCGCACGCCAACAATGCGCCGCGCGCGGCGCAGCAGGCCGGTGGCCCTCCGGAACGGTCGTTTGACACTTATCTCAGGTTGCATCAGTCGCGCGTCGAGACGCCGCCAGCGGAACCCACGCAACACGCAGCATTGCATTAGAACGGCGGCCGGGAGGCCGCCGGAAATCGGGTGTCAGCCTCCGAGCTCGACCCGCGTGCCTTCTTTCGTCTTCGCGAGATCGTTCGCATAAGTGATGGCGTCGCTTTCTGAATCGAACGACGCGAGCGGCTTCTCCAATCCCTGCTCTTTCACGTCCCAGCGGTTATTTTGCGCGCGACAAACGCGCAGGATGACGTTACCTTTTTGGTCGAATCCCATGTCCAGCTCCTCGTGCGGCTATGCGGTTAAGAGTTAAAAGATCCACGCATAAGATATGCTGGCGCGCACCGGCTCACGTATCGGCGAACGCCGCATCATGACGTAAGCATTGTCCGACGCCCGGCATCGGCTTAAGCGCCGGGGTCGGTAAGCTCCTACGGCAAAGTCGGCGGGTATCCAATTCCTCCTCGCTGCCACAGAGAGGAGAATAGGCGGGTCGATAGGGACCTTCACCGAAGGTCACGGTACATACCAAGGAGACCGAATATGAAGCCCACTACACTCAGCATGGCAGCAATGGCTGCTGCCCTCTTCTTCACCCCGTTCGTCCAGGCTGCGAGCCCCGCGGCAGCGCAGGAAACGGCGGGTAATGTCAGTTATATTTCCGGCGGTGTTGGCGAAGATGAAGCGGCCGCCATGAAAAGCGCTGCCGCCGGCTATCCGCTCGAACTGCAATTCGTGCAGAAAGCGACGCCGCGCGATGAATTCCTGGCGGACGTGAAGGTGCGCATCACGGATCGCGCCAGAAACGTCGTGCTCGATGCGGTCGCGAGCGGCCCGTTCCTGCTCGCCAAGCTGCCGGCCGGCACCTACCAGATCGAAGCCGATCACGTCGGGGTTGTAAAGCGCCAGACCGTCGACATTCGTCCGGGGAAACACCAGCGCAGCGTCTTCGTGTGGTCTGCGACGGATGAGACGCGCCAGTCGATGGCCGACACGTCACCTGCGGACACCGCGCTAAGATAGACGTTGCCGCACGCGCGAAGGTCTGGTGCGGCAAATCAGCGAACTTAAGGCCGGTTTTCCGCGCCTTCGCGCAGCAGTGCGCGCAATCGCGTCATATCGGCCGGCTTGACGAGGTGTGCATCGAAGCCCGCGGCTTGCGCGGCCTGCTCGTCTTCGGCCAGGCCATAACCGGTCAGCGCGATCAACTGAATATCCTCGCCTGCGTGCGCGCGAATTGCGCGCGCGACGGCGTGGCCGTCCATGCCCGGCAGACCGATATCGACGATCACCGCGTCGGGCTCCCACTCTTTGAGCGCCGCGAGCCCCGCGGGACCATCGGCCGCGGCCCTCACCTCGCATCCATCGAGCTCCAGTGCCGCGCGCAGCGTTTCGCGCGCGTCCAGATTGTCTTCCACGATCTGCACTTTGCGTGGACCGCTGCGTTTGGCCGCCGGCGCCGCGGCGGGAGCGTCGCCCGGGGGCTCTGCGGCCGGGATGCGCGCGGTAAACGTCGCGCCTTTGCCCGTGCCGGCGCTGGTCGCGTCGATTGTCCCGCCGTGCATCTCCACCAGCCGGCGCACCAGTGTGAGCCCGATGCCGAGCCCGCCATGCGGCCGGTCGCCGCGCCGCTCCTCCTGATAGAAGAGGTCGAATACCCTCGGCAGCGATTCTGCAACGATGCCCATGCCGGTGTCGTTCACCGTGATGACGGCGTCATTGCCTTCACGCGCGAGGCTGACGTCGATGTTGCCGTTCGCCGGCGTATGGTTGATCGCGTTCACGACGAGGTTGGTCAACACCTGCTCGACGCGCGCCGCGTCACCCCGGATCCACACCGGTTGCGCGTGGACCTCGATGTGATGGCGCGCGGTTTTACCCGCTGCCGCGAGCGTTTCGATCGCGCGCGTAATACACGCGGACAATTCGAGCGGCCGCATATCGAGCGCAATTTTGCCGGTCAACGCGCGGCCGATATCGAGCAGATCGTCGATTATGCGCTTGAGGATTTCCGTCTGCCTGACGACGACGCGCCGCGCCAGGCCGTCATGCGTCGGCGAGCGGTTCTCGTCCTCCATGATGTGCACCGCGTTGGCGATCGCGCCGATCGGATTGCGCAGCTCGTGGCCGAGCATCGCGAGAAACTCATCCTTCGCGCTGTTAGCGGCGTCGGACTCGGCGCGCGCCTTGCGCTCGCGCGCGAAGAGCGTGGCTATCGAATCCGACAGGCTCGCAAGCTCGCGGATGCTTGATTTAGGAAATTCGGCCGGGCGCCCGCCCGCCAGCTCGTTGGCAACTTCTATGGTGGTCGCGATGTCGCGCTCTATGTGCTGACAGAAAAGCCGCGCCATGATGAGCCCCGCGAGCAGCATGACGAGCCAGGTAACTCCCAGCAGGCCCGCGTATTGCGCCAGCGCGCGGTCGCTCGCGGCGGTCGGCGTGCCGGTGGCGATCCACCAGCCGTTGTCGAGCGTCGTCCACGTCGTGAATACGGAAACTCCCTCGCGCGTCTTGGTGCGTACTGCGCCCTGCTTCGCCCCGCGCATCGCTTCGAGCAACGTTTTTCCCGGCAGCGTGCCGACGTTGGATTCCTCCGCCTGCGAGCGCGCGATGATGCGCATGTTGCGGTCGTAAATTGAAGCAACTCCGCCGGGCGGCACCATCTTGCGCAGTTCCGCGCTAAAGGCCTCGCGTTTAATTCCCACCAGCAGCAGATACTCCGCGTCGTTGCCCCTTATCACCGGCATCGCAACGCTGACGATTTCCCCGCCGCGCACACGGCTCGTGAAAAGATCCGAGACCGCGGGCCGCAGCGTGGCGAATGCGGCGTCCTGATAATCGACAGGGCGGCGATTCGGCAATGGCGTGCCAAACGGCACCGCCACGTTGATCAACTGCTGCTCGCGCGAAATGAGCAACAGGTTCTCCCAGTCTTCGTTCGCCGCCAGCCAAAGCCGGCAGCGCGCATCGAGCGCACGCAGATCGGTGGTGTCGACCAATGGGTCGGTGGCGATCACGCGCAGGCGTCCGATCACATTGTCGAGTTCGTTCTCGACCAGCACCGCCATCGTGCGCACGCGCGCGAGTTGCTCGTATTCACGCTGGCTCTGCTGGCTGTCCCACAGGAAATAAAACAATATGCCGGCGAACAATCCCATGGGCAGCAGCGCTGCAACGATGATGCGCATGAGGTTGCGCCGGATCGACGACAAGCGCGGCGCGATGGAATAGAACGAGGGCATCGTTGCGGGCAGATTCGCTGGTTATTGTAAATTTTACCGGACGCGCGCGGACGCCGGGTCGCGTGTGCTGACTACGCGAGTATCAGGATACTACAACAGCGATATCGTCACCTGCGCGCGCAGGTTGACGCGCGCGCGACACACCCTCAAGTGCGACGTGCGCGCAATCTTTTCAGGTTGATCGAATCGGATTGATGCATGCGCTAGGAGCATGCGCTGGCGCTGCGCAGTAAGCGGGGTTTGCCCGCCGTTTCCTTATAGGCTATGCCGGCAATACTGCGAACGAAGTGGTCATCAGACCACTCCCTCGCCCGATGCTTAAAGCTTTTTGGAATCTCCCATGCGCGGCTCTTTGGTCTGCAATACCGTGACGTTCGCCGCAATCGCCTTTACGCGCATAAGGTCGGCCTGCCGCTGCTCCCGGCGCAGTCGCGCAAACGTTTTACGCAGGTCCGTTTGAGCGCTGGGCGTGTACCGAAAAGCACTATCCAGGATCGATTTCATTGTTGTCCCCGTATATGATGCCGCATCGAAATAACTCCGGCCTTATCAAGCTGCCACCCGCTCGAAGTTTGCCGTGACACCGCGAGCAATCAAAGCCGTCCCAATCCGATTTTCGTGTAGGACTAATACGACATTTTGCCTGCGCCAAGCGGCCCCGAAAACGTCAAAAAACTAATAGATCAGTGGCCTGCATTAATGTGTGAATAATGCGATGAGGATAATGATTGGAATCGGAATTCCCAACAGCCATAAAAGTATCGAGCGCATGATCAATCTCCATTATTTAGATTTTGTGTAATTACCCATTGAAATTTCAGGCAACTGCGCGATCGCGCTGACGTCCGCCGATGGTGGCGGCGTAGCTTGCGCAAAATGCGCCGATCAGGAACGCCAGGAACGTCCACAGCGACAGGTGAGCCGCTGCCTTGCGCGCCGTATCGGCCGCCTGTTTCGCTTCGGCCTCGGCGGTTTTCGCCTGCGCCATAGCCTGGTCGACGCGCTGTTCCGCTTCGGCCTGGCTAACGCCACTGCGGGCCGCGATAACGCCGGCCAGATACGTCCGGTCTGCGGGTGCGAGGTTTTGCTGCCGCATGCCATTGGCAAAGATGCGGCCGACCTCGGCACGCGAGGCGCTGCTGTCGCCGCCGCTCGTTCCGCCGGTCGCGGCCGCCGCCGGCTGAGTGCTGCGCATCATGGTATCGACGTAATACGAATAGCGGTCGTCGGTACCACCAGCGCGGTTGTTATTGGCGGTGCCTGCGGCCGCCGCTGTGACGCCACCGGCTGCCGCGGTCAGCGGCGGTACGGCGGTTTCTACTGCGGTTCCCAGCAGCGAAGACGCGGCCGATGCGAGGAACGCGGCGCCGATCACGACGCCGACGGCCCATGCGAGAAAGCCATGTGCGGTGTCCCGGAAAAATACTTCATCGGTATGCACGTCCACCCATTTAGTGCGTAGCCGCCCCGCGAGATAGCCGCCGGTCGCGGAAGCGGCGAGCTGCATCACGATCAACCAGACGATTGTTGCCACGCCGATCGTCTTCGCCGAGGCGCCGGCATTTGACCATGGCGACACCGAAGACAATCCAAGGCCGGTGCCGAGCGCGACCAGCGTGACGGTCAAAGCGGCCGCCACGAAAGCGCCGGCAAGGACCGCCGCCCATGAAACGGCGGACGCAGCTCGCTTCGTTGGGTACGGCGCTGACGCCGCTTGGTTGAGTGCGGGAAGAATAAGTGTCCATAGTCCTGTTCCTTTATAGTTAGCCGACGCGCCGCTGCGGCGAGTGGCGGGTTTGCGCTGCGTCGCAGTGCGGGATTTACGATGTGCGGCGGGGCGTTGCTTCTTGACGGGCGCGCGCCGTTTGGCGGGCCGCGCAGGCTGCGCGAGTTCCTGCTTGCGCGACGTCATGCGCTGGCCCAGCTGCACCAGATCGAGATTCCGCCAGCCGGACCTTCGGAAACATTTCCGTTTGCTCTTCCTTGATGTGATGCTTGACGTATTCCGCCAGCACTGTGAATTTCGCGTTGAACATCTCATTCTTCGCCGTCATAGCGCCTAGCTGCCCGATCAACGCCTTGGCGCCGTCGTGCTCGACCTGCGCTTCGTTCATCAGGTCGGCGTCGTCGATAATGCCGCGCACGGCCGGATAGAATATTTCTTCCTCGAGCTGCGTGTGCACCGTGAGCTCGGCGCAGGCCGCAGCGACGATGCGCTGCTTTTCCTGCAGGCCGCGGGCGTCCGTCACATCCTTGATTTCTTCGAATTGCGCGAACAGCGCCTGCACTTTGTCATGATCGGCCGTCAGCATCGAAATCGCATCTTCAGCGCCGGAACCCGCAAAAATTCCCTTTGGAACGATATCTGTGAATTTCATTTTTTCCCTGTCTTGAATTTGGCGCTGCGCGCGTGCGCGTTTTGCTCTCGACGCATGATGTGCGATCGATGCGCGCAATCAAATAGGAAAAAGACGAATCGGCTGTAGGAAGGCGCCGAATTCGCTTGTCGTCACTCGTTATGCGGATGTTATTTTTTTCGCGCCGCCTCGCGCCGCACGTTGCGCAGAAAAATCCACTGGCCGATCGCCGCCGTCGCGAGCATCAGCACGTTAGTCACGACGAAAACCCAGTTGCGCAGCAGCCAGCTGTAAATGATGAAGCCGGTGGATGCCGCGAGCTGGCCGATGAACAGCCAGCGGGAAAGTCCCTGCGTGCTGCCCGACCGCCACTGGGCGAGGACCTGGCGCCCGATGGTGAGCAGCAGCACCGCCGCCGAGCACCACCCGATCAACTCTGTGAGCACAGGCCGCTGAACGCTGCCATCGCGCCGCGCAGAACGGCGCGACGCCGGTCAGTGCAGGGTATTGCTGACGTTGCGCGCGGGCGCGCGCGAGGCAGGCGAAGACGCGGCATACGGCCACGCCGGTTGTGCAGGCTGTGCCGGTTTCGATGGGCGGCTCGCAGACCACCAACGCGTCAGCCTGCGCGCGACGAACCTCCAGCCGATCCGCGAGAGCACGCCCGCGACGATTCCGCCCGCGGCGAGCTGGTTGCGCGCATTGGCATTGCGCGGCCGCCGCCGGCGCAGCAAAAATTTACCGACGAAAATGCCGACGCCAACTGCGAGCACGACGGTCGAGGGCCGCGCAAATTTGTCGCGCAACGACTGGAGCTTGTCACGCACCGACTGGCGCAGCACGGCGACTGATTCCAGCGTGCGCACGCGAGACGCGTACGAGCCGCGCTTCGGCCAGGTGAATCTCGGAACGGGTGGGTGTCTGTCATGGCGACTTAGCCTCCGCCGCAGTCTGCGCTGCAGTAATTCGCAACTGGCGGCGCGTCGCCGGCAGCAGCAGATCCTTGCCCGATTTCACGCACCACAACATGATCGCGGCGCCGCCGATGAGATTGGCCAGCGCGATGCCGAGCACGACACCCGCGGCGGCATAGCCGTGTGAAATTATCCAAAGCGCGAGGCCTGCCATCAGACCAAGCCACGCGGTGACGACGAGGAGCACGGCAAACGTGCTCCACGCCAGCATCCACATGAATGTAATGCCCGCGCGGTGGAGCTCGAGCGTAACGAGCTCGACGAAATCCGCGAACGCCTGGCGCGCGGACGCATAAACTGCGTTCAGGTTATCGGAGATGCTTGGACCCTCCGTCGCCCGCTGCGCGGCCTCCGCGCGCGCAGCAGCGGCCTCGCCGCCTGGCGAGGCCTGCCGCGTTTCGAAGTCGGGGCCAGAGCCGCCTGCTGTGTCCATTTCGCGACCCGGCCCGGTAACTACAGAACGATGCGACCGAGCAACACTCCCGCGACCACGGCAATGCCAACCGTTTTCCACGGATTGGCTTTGATGTAATCGACGCTCGCGTTGACCAGTTTTTCCTGCGAGGCTTTCAGGTCCTGGCCATGTTCGTCGAGCCAAACTGCAGCAGGCGCTGCCACACCGGCCGCGCGATCAACTGCCTGGTGCGCGTACCCGGCGACCTTGTCGATTGCCGGTTTGGCCTTCCGCGACGCTTCGTCGGCCAGGCTCGCGGCCTTATCGACCGCCGAATGCGCGCCCAATGCCGCTTTGTTCATGGCATTGTCTGCCGCGGAGGCAGTCGAGCTGTTAAAACCACCTGCGGTTTTGTTTTCCATCACTATCTCCCGGTAATTAATGCGTCGGAATTGAAGTTAACGTACGAAAAAATTCGCTTTCTACTGACAAAATCACGATAGCGGAGCGCATCAGCGCTGGCTGTAAGTGCGAACACGAACTTCATGTAGGACAACCTTGCAGCATTAAGCGTTGAAAAAGCGGCGCGAGGACATGCCTCTGCGTAAGTACATACTTACAAATAACGGGCAGCATCGCCGACTTCGGAAAAATTTACTTCCGGCTAACCTAGCGCCATCGATGCCGCGCCTCTCTACGGCATCCCTTATAAGTCAACCACACAGGAAATCATGAGCAGACTCGACATCGGCATCGACCTTGAATACCAGGTGCTCGAACCATCCGAATTCAGCTTCAAAATCCATGCCGCCACGACGCCGCGCCAGCAGGTGAGCCGCGTGCAGCTTGCCATCGAGCCCTCGACGCGTTTCATGGTCGAGCCGTGCCGCAGCTTCGGCAACCAGCATCTGCGCCTGCACGCAGAGCCCGGTCCGCTCAAAATCAGCTATGCGGCGCGGGTCGATACCAATCCGTTCCTGATCGCGCCGTCCGAGCTCGCAGAAAATCCGGTCACGCACCTGCCCGTTGACGTGCTGCAGTACCTGTACCCCACCCGCTATTGCCCGTCGGACCGGTTCTTCCAGATTGCGCTGCAGGCGTTCGGTCACCTGCGCCCGGGTTACGAGCGCGTCGTCGCGATCTGCGAATGGGTGCGCAACCGCACGCGCTTCCAGGTCGGCACGACCACGCCGTTCAATTGCGCGATGGACACGTTCAACAGCGGCGTGGGGGTGTGCCGCGACTTCGCCCATCTGACGATCGCGCTGTGCCGCGCGCTCAACATTCCGGCACGCTACGTGACGAGCATCGACTACGGCGCCGACCCGATGTTCGGCCCGCCGGATTTTCATGCCTACGTGGAAGCGTACCTTGCAGGCCGCTGGTACATATTCGATCCGACCGGCATGTGCCCGACGACGGGACTGATCCGCATCGCGACGGGACGCGACGCCAGCGATGTCGCCTTTGCGACCATCTTCGGCAAGGTAATGTGGACGATGCCCAAGGTCAGGATAGAGGCGCTCGAAGACCCGGCCGCCGGCGTCGAGCTGCCGGTACGCACGGATCTCGCCATTTCGACGGCAGGTCCGCTCGAGACGCCGCGCGTGCTCGCCGACGCCCCGCTCGCGAACGGCCTTGCGTCCAAATCCTGGTATAAGCCGCCGCTGCCGATTCAGACGAGTTTCAGCGCACCGCAAACCGCGCGTTGAGGCGGCGACCCGTTGCTGGCGATTGCGCTGGTGGTCGTCGCGAACGTTATATCTTGCCCATAATCAGCAGGATAAGCACGATCAGGACGAGCAGACCCACTCCACCCGCCGGGTAGTAACCCCAGCCGGTGCTGTACGGCCACGCCGGAATCGCGCCGACGAGTGCCAGCACGAGCACGATCAGAAGTATGGTGCCAAGGTTCATGGTCTCCTCCATCGGGGATTCGGTATCGTTGCCGCCCGCTGCGCACATGGCATACACGTAGCACGCCGCCGCACCTGGGCACCACGATATTAAGCGCGCCTCTGGATGGAGGCTGTCAGCCGGAAAATGAAACCGCTGTAGGAGCGCGTTCGTCAACGGACTCCTACATCAGCATCGGATAAAACCGGCTACCACCGCCTGCTGCGCTCCCTAAGAATTAACGCTGTCACTTTACATGGGGCGCACCGGAGTTTGCGCACCTGATCCATGGATCTCCCGGCAAGCGAGATTAAATTATTCGTGCACGACACCGGCACGCTGCTTGCACGCGCGCTGGCGCTGCATCCTGACCCAGGGAATTATGTTGGCGCTGCTTGGCACGCTGGCGATCGCGCTGCCGGTGATAACGACCCTCGCGATCGACATCGTCATCGGCTGGCTCCTTTTATTCGGCGGCGTGTGGCGCACCGTCGTGCATATGCGCGCCAGGCATAGCTACGGATTCGGCTGGTATCTCGCGACCGCGCTGATGTCCATCGTGATCGGCGCCGGCATGCTCCTCGTGCCGCACGCCGGCATAAAAGCGCTGACCGGCCTGCTGTTCGCGTTTTTTGTGCTCGACGGCATGGGCAAAATCCATTTCGCGCTGGACCTGCGCCACTATGCCCATGAATGGGGCTGGCCGATGACGAGCGGAATGCTCGATCTTGCGCTGGCCGGACTCATCCTCGCCGGCTGGCCCGCGACGGCCGCCTGGGCGCTCGGCCTGCTGGTCGGCCTCAACATGCTGTTCTTGAGCGTCGCGCTCATCGTGACTTCACTTGCCGCCCGCCGCGGACGCCACCGCGATCTGCAAAAAATCGCGCGGCCCGACTTTTATGCTGCCCCGAAAGAATCAAGCCCAGCTCGATGAGTGTCCGTACGCGTGCCCCGGCCGTGACCGCGCGCATCAGCGTCCATTGACGCAAGGCGAGCTTGGGCGCTTGTCGCCACGCGCGCGCGAAGCCGTTGAGCGAACACTGGGCCAGGCGCTGATCTGCGAATACTGCGGCGGCGTGCACCTGCGCGAACCGCACGCCAACGTACCGCTTGGAATTCTCGATGGCGTCGCGGGTCCAGGGTGGCATTCGAACAATTTCGCCTAGATGCAAACCGCGTCAGTGCGTTCGTCGACCGGCAACCAGGCGGCATCAACCGTATTTTTGCTGATTCATTTACAACCTATCAGGAGACCATCATGAATAACCGCAAAAGAAATTTAATCCACAGCATCTTATTGGCAATGCCGCTCGCACTGAGCACGCACGCGTGGCCGCAGGGCACTGCCGGCGGGATAGGCACACAACCGGGCGTAATGACACCGCCGGGCACGCCGGGCCCACGATACCGGGACCTGCGACACCGGCCCCGGGCCTTCCCGGCAACACCACCTTGCCATCGCCGGTAACCCCGGGAAGTCCCAGCATAGCGCCGGCGAACCGGCTGCCGGGGTCGCCGAATACCGCCGGGGCTCCCGCAACTTGCAACTGCCCGCCGGCGACCGCTGCCGCGCAGTCCGCGACGGCGAATCAACTGCCGGGAACTGCCGCTACGCCATGCGTGTGTTGATGGACCCGCGGCGAGAGGTTAGAGCCCATAACATAGTGAAACACGTGTGCGCTGCACCGAATTGGTGAGGGCAAGGAGCCCGTGGCATAGTCGTTCTATGCCAAGACGAGCAACGCGGCCATCGCCGATTCTCGTGCAGCCCGCGGGCTGCACGAGTTTTGGCCCATGGCGTCGTTGATCGTCCTTGCTTAGAATGACTAGCCGCAGGCTCTTCTGCCCTCAGCCAATTCGTGCAACGCACGCGCGTTTCACTATGTTATGGGCTCTTAATCGCGCCAGTTGACGGCGCCGAACTTGTCCTGCCCGAGCAGCGTGTAGAAAATCCCGAACGTCCCGCGCGTCTGTGACGGGTTGTTGATTGCGCCCAACTGAGATTGATCGCGATGCGTCACCAGGTACTTGATCGCGACCGCATGCTTCTTGTGGACTTGAATCGTTAGAGTCGCATCGCCGCGCACGATATTGTCGTTGCCTTGATTGGCGCCGGCGCCGAGCCGGCTCACGAAGTATTCGCGGGCGTTCAGCTCGAGCGCGGCGCGGTCTTTGAAGATAAAGCGCAGCGCCAGCAGACCTTGCGGCGATACGCCGTAATGGTTGTCGTTGAGGTTCGTCGCGTCGCTGACCGTGCCGACCGCCGTATAGCCGAGGCCCAGAGTTGCGGTGCCCTGCATCTTCACGTCGCGCGACATATCCCACTGCGCAGTGGTGCCGAGCGAGAGCGCGGTGCTCGATACGCGAAAGTATTGCGGAGCGAGGTAATCGTAACTGCCGTAGAGCCCGAACACGCCGCGATAATTCGGTCCCGCTTCGTACGACTTGCCGAAGAGCAGCCCGCGCGAATTCACGCTCTCCACGCCGTTCGCGCTCGATGCGATGACCTGGAAGTTGAAATAGTCGAAAGCGCGCACGTAGTCGTAGCCCGGCTTGCCCGGCAGCCCGTAGTCGATCGCGAAGTCGGCCAGCGCTTCGTTGCGCGTGGTGCTGCTCGAAGCACCCTGCGTGTCTTGCGTCGTCGAGCTCGCGCCGATCTGGAAACGGCTGTAGTACGCGGGCTTGTGGCTGTCGAAAATGCCGCTGAAACGGTCGCCGAACGCGAGCCGGTTGAACCCGGTCGGCGGTGAAATCACCGCCGCGGCGAGTTCGCGCCAGAAGCGCGGCGGCCCGTCGCTGTTCTCGAGTATCAGATTGGCGATGCGAAACAGCGGCTCGCCGAGAAAACTGCCGCCGATGCCGGTCATGACCTGGTCGTTTTTCGAGGGCGGCGTGCGCTCGCCGGCGATTTCCCAGAATGCGCTACCGGCGAACGTGTAGCCTAGCGACTCGCCAAAACTGAGACCCGCCGAGCGCGCGAAGCCGTGATACATCGAGCCCTGATACGGATGGCCGATCTGATTGACCGTAAAGCCGTCGCTGTCCACGACCCAAGGGCCGCGCAGGTTGTCGCGGATCGTGTGGATATTGCTGTTGTAATCGCAGCACGGAAAGTGATGGCGGTCGTATTGGTTCAGCAGGACAGCGAAGCCGATAATTTCGAGCGCCGGGATCAGGTAGCTTTTTTTCGCGCCCCAGTCCGGTGTCGTCGCGACGGTGCCGGCGCCAGCGCTGTCAGTGCCCGCAAGCCACGAGTCCTGAACCGCGCGCTTGTGCGATTTCCACAGGGCCGGAAGATCCCCCGCCGCATCGGCGGGCTCGTCCGCAGCGTGCGCACCAGCTGGAAATATTAAAACACCGGCAACCCATGCGAGTGCCGTCAGAACGCACGGTATATATCTTGGGCGTGCCAACCGCCGTTACCCGTAACGCGGCGACCGCATGAAAAGGTTTGCAGGTGAAGGTGCCGCGCCGCGCCGCGCTATCACCGGCAGGGGCGCAGCAGGCCGGTTTTCGATTTGCGCCGAACCGGCGACCCGGGAGTTCGAAATGCTCGTGAAGGCGGTCAGGCCCAGCACCGCCGTCAGCGTAGCGATCCACAGGATTTTTTTCATGCGGCCTCGATTTTTATCAAGTCCACGCGTATGCCCCGATACCGCGTACTTTTGCTTATATGGCGACGTCATACTAATACGCAGACAGGGCTGGTTAATATCGGCTGGCACCTACTTGCCCTGTAGGACACCGACTACAACAACGGCGGCTCAGGCTGCACGCTTGGCAGTGCTGCGCATCAATGCCCCAACCTGCTTGAATTTAGCGTCGGTTATCTCGCGGCGCTTGGCGTCGAAGTCGCGCCATGGATCGACCCGCAGGCGGCGCAGGCGCTCGGGCACCGTTTTGACGTTGAAATAATCAAACCGCACGTCCTTCGACAGCTCCTCCCACGCAATAGGCGTCGACACCGGCGCATTTTCGCGCGAGCGGATTCCATACGCGGCGATCGCCGTGGCGCCTTCCGAATTGCGCAGGTAATCGATGAATATCCTGCCTTTGCGTTTCGCTTTCGACACCGTCGCGACGTAGCGCTCGGGAAACGCCTGCACGAACATCTCCGCGATCGAGCGCGTGAATTCCTTCGCCTGCGGCCACGAGAGAGTCGGCTCGATCGGCACGACGACGTGCAGGCCTTTGCCGCCGGTCGTTTTCAGAAATCCCGTGAGGCCGAGCTTTTGCAGCAGCGTCTGCAGGTCCTTCGCGGCCTGCGTGATGCGCCGCCACGGCACGTCGTCGGCCGGATCGAAATCGAATATGAGCTGGTCGGGCAATTCGGGGTCCGGCACGCGCGAACCCCACGGATGCAATTCGATCACGCCCCATTGCACCAGCGCGACCAGCGCGGGCAGCGAGTTCGCCGCGAAATAGGTTGCCCGCCCTTCGGAGACCGGCACGTCGACGCGCGTGACGGACGGATGCACGCTGCGGTCGGCGCGTTTCTGGAAAAAACATTCCTTGTTCCAGCCGTCGGGACAGCGCACCAGGCTTAGCGGCCGGTCCTTGATGAGCGGCAGGATCCAGTCGGCGATTGCCTCGTAATACCGGGCCAGCGAGAGCTTCGAGAGTTTCGCCTCGGGAAAAAGCAATTTGTCGGGGTGACTGAGCTTTACGCCCGCCACCGTGTCGCCGTTTTCGGCGGACTCCGTTTTGCGCGCGCGCGACTGCTTTGCGGCGGCGGGTTTCGCGCGCGTCCGCTTTCCGGCATTCGGTTTTTCGCGTGTCTCGCCGGCGTCGCTCGATTTCCCGGGCGTTTCACCGATCGCCGCGGGTTTCTCGCGCACTACGTCGGACGCGAGCTTGTCCTCGCGCAGGCCGACGAACGACGGATGGCGCAATGCGCCGCCTTCGCTCCACTCGGTGAATTCGATTTCCGCGACGAGTTTCGGCGCGACCCAATGAGCGCCTTTCGCGGCATAGCCGCGCGGAGGATTTACGAACGGCGGCGTTTTCTGCTCGAGCTTGTCGAGCTTGCGGCGCAGGTCGTCGAGCAGGCGGTCGTCGAAGCCAGTGCCGACCTTGCCCGAAAATCTGAGCTCGCCCTGATCGTAGTAGCCCAGCAGCAGCGCGCCAAAGCCGGTGCGGCTGTTCTGCGGATCGGTAAAGCCGCCGATGACCATTTCCTGGCGCAGGCTGCATTTGACCTTGACCCAGTTGCGGGTGCGCAGGCCCGCGCCGTACGGCGAATCCGCAAGCTTGGACACCATGCCTTCGAGCCCGGTGGTGCACGCCTGGCGGAAAACTTCGGCGCCCGCGCCGCTCACGTCCGGGCTGTAGCGGATCAGCTTCCCGCGATCGTCGATGACGCCGCGCAGCACGCGCTTGCGCTCGACGAGCGGCACGTCACGCAAATCGTAGCCGTCGACGTAGACGATATCGAACACGAAATAAACGAGCTGCGCGCCGGCGCTGTCGGCCAGCGCGTTCTGCAGCGTCTGAAAATTCGAGCGGCCTTTGTCGTCGACCGCGCATACTTCACCGTCGAGCCATGCGGACTTGACTTTGAGGCGCTTCACGTCGGCGACGAGCGCGGGGAATTTGCCGGTCCAGTCCTTGCCGTTGCGCGAATAAATTCGCACCGTGCCGTTCTCGAGCCGGCACACCATGCGGTAACCGTCGTATTTGACTTCGTGTATCCAATCGCTCCCGCCGGGCGCCGATTTCACGAGCGTGGTCAACGCCGGTGCCAGGCGCGCGGGCATGGCGGCGCGTTTGGCGCCGTCGAGTTGCGCGACGTCCGCTATATTGGTCTTGGCGGCCGTGGCCGCCTTCGCTACCTTCGCCGCGGCCGCCGCGGCGCGGGTCCTGCCTTTGGCCGACGGCGCGCGTGCCTGCGTGCCGATTTTTTTGCGCCCGCCGATCGCGCCGGCCTTTACGTTCTCGCCGACCGAGCGGTTCGAATGCCATTCACGGTCCTGCGCGGCGGCAATTTCTTCGATGCTGCGTCCTGACACCACACTGTTCGGCGCAAGCTCGACGATCTTCCCGGCGTCGCCGCGCTTCGCGGCGTCATCAGTGTCTTTGATCAGCAGCCACGCTTCGGCTTTGCCGCCGTATTTGCTGCCGCGCGTCCTGACGAGCGCCCAGCGGCCGGCGAGCTTCTCGCCGTGCAGATCGAATTTAAGATGACCTTTCTTGTAGCCGGCGTGCGGATCGCCGACCGGCTTCCACGTGCCCTGGTCCCACAGCATCACCGTGCCGCCGCCATACTGGCCCTGCGGGATCGTGCCTTCGAATTTCCCGTATTCGAGCGGGTGGTCCTCGACGTGCATCGCGAGGCGCTTGTCCGCGGGATCGAGGCTGGGCCCCTTGGGCACCGCCCACGAAAGCAGCACCCCGTCGAGCTCGAGCCGGAAATCGTAATGCAGGTGGCTGGCCGCGTGTTTCTGGATCAGGTAGCGCAGCGCGCCGGACTTGGTCGTGCCAAGCTTGCCGGGCGGCTCCGGCGTGATCTTGAAATTGCGCTTCGCGTTGTAAGTGGCGAGCCCCATGGATTCCCGCTAAGCGCGCTTGCGTTTCGCCGGCTGGCGCTGGCCGCGCGATTCGACGACGCGCAGCTGCGGCTTGGTGCCCGCCTTGGGCCGCCGGTGCGCGCCGCTGCGGCGCGGCGCGCTGCCGTCGATGCTTTGCTTGAGCAACGAGGCGAGGTCGATCACCTTGGCGGTGCGCCGCTCGCCTGCATCGTCGTCGCTCGGCTTGGTCAATTCGTGCGTTTCGCCTTTTTTCACTTTCTCGTCGATGCGATGCATCAGGTCTTCGTGATAGGTGTTCTTGTAGGCCGACGGGTCCCACTCTTCGCTCATGTCCTCGATCAGGCGTTTCGCGAGATCGACTTCCTTGGCGGTCACGCGCGCCTCCTTCAAACCCGCGGCCGGCAGCTCGAGGCCCTTGGCCGCGCGCAGCTCGTCCGCGTAGCGCAGCGTGAGCAACATCAGCGCGGGCCCGACCGGCTGCACGGCGACGAGATGCGGCGTGGTGCGCAGCACGAACTGCGCAACCGCGATGCGGCCGGTCGTGCGCAGCGTCTCGCGCAATAGCGCGTAGACCTTTTCGCCGCGGTCGCCCGGAATCAGATAGTAAGGCGTCTCGAAAAATTCCGGCGACACGTCCTTGGCGGGAACGAACGCCTGGATTTCGATCGTGCGCGAGGCCTTGACGTTCGCGCGCTTGAAGTCCTCGTCGGACAAGACCACGTACTGGCCCTTTTCGTACTCGTAGCCTTTGACCACGTCGGACCACTCGACTTCCTTGCCGGACTCCTTGCTGTAGCGCTTGTAGCCGACCGGCGAAAAATCGCGCTTGTCGAGCATCGAGAACTTGAACTCCTTGCGGTCCTCGGCAGATACGACCTCGACCGGAATATTGACGAGACCGAAGGACAATGCGCCTTTCCATATTGAGCGTGGCATTTCAGACCTCCGTGGCTTCAACCAGTTCGACGCTGACGCAGTCGACGCAGATAACCGCGCCCCGCAGCATGATCAGATAACCGCAGCCCGCGCACGGCGCCAGCCTGAATTCGCCCGAGAGCTCGCAGTGGCCGCCCGTGCATTCGGGGCGGTCGCAGCGCTCGAGGTCGACTGGACAGATAGACATGCGAAGCAGAGAAAACAGCGGTCTTCATTATTGCGGCGCGCGCGCACGCGTGTCTGTCGGCATTGTGCTGACGGGCGCGTCGGCGCAACGCGGAGCTTCCCGCCCCCCCTCGGGCAATCGCAGACCCCGGCCTGCCTACAGAAAGTTCGTGGTCCGCCCGACAGCCACGACATTCAGGTCGACGTAGGCTAGCTTCCGGGAGTGGGGTTTCACCAATTGGAGGCTGCGATGTCGATCTGCCATCTATCCAGCGCTAAGCCTGCGGCGCCGCGGCACGCTCGCGAGTTTCAGGTGCTCAAGATCATCGGCTTTTGCCTGCTGGCGCTGATGCTCGTTTCGATCGCGTTTGCCAAACCGCCGGCATCGGGCCAGCGTGCCGAGCCAAATCAAAAGCAGAGCCAGACGCGTTTTGGCCTCGCTTCGTATTACGGCAAGGGGTTGCAGGGCAAAACAACCGCCGACGGCGAAAAGTTCGACAAGAACGACATTTCGGCGGCGCATCCGAGCTATCCGATGGGCACCCGGCTGCGCGTGACGAACCTGCGCAACGGGCGCGCGATCAACGTGCGCGTCAACGACCGCGGGCCCGTTCATGAGCACCGCGCGAAAGGCGTGATCATCGACCTGTCGGAGCGCGCGGCCATCGAGCTGGGATTCAAGCGCCAGGGTAAAACGCGCGTCAAGACCGAGGTTCTGGAATGGGGCGAGGAAAAGACGAAAACCGCGGCAGCCGAGTCGGCGACCTGACCTAGGACTCCGCGTAACGCTACGTGCGCGCGACTGCTGATTTTAGTGCGCGGCCTGGCGCAGTATCCGGTTGATTTCCTCGATGTCGATCGGCTTGACGACGTGCGAGTCGAACCCGACGGCCAGCGAGCGCTTGCGGTCTTCGACCGTGCCGTAGCCGCTCAACGCGACGATGCGCGCGTGCTTGCTCGAGGCGTCTTCGCGCAGGCGCCGCGCCACTTCGTAGCCGCTGATTCCCGGCAGTCCGATATCCAGAAAAATAATTTCGGGGCGATATTTTTTCGCCGCCTCCAGCGCATGCGGACCGTCGTAGGCGACGTGCGCGCGGTGGCCCATCAGCTCGAGCAGCGAGCCCAGGCTGCTGGCGGAATCGCGGTTGTCGTCGACCACCAGAATCACGCGTTTCACGCCGGGGTGGGCGTCGGCGCTGTCGTCGCGCGCGCCCGTCGACGGCGGCAGATCGCTGCCCCTGGCAACCGGCGGCATGCTCACGATGAAGCTGCTGCCCTTGCCGGGACCGGCGCTTTCCGCGCGGATGCTGCCGCCGTGCATTTCGACCAGCCGCTTGACCAGCGTGAGCCCGATGCCCAGGCCGCCGTACGGCCGCTCGAACGAATTGTCGCCCTGCACGAACATGTCGAAAATGTTGTTCAGCATTTCGGCGTGGATGCCGATGCCGGTATCCGCGACCACGATCGAGATTTCGTTGTCATGCGCGGTGGCGGACAGCGAGATGTGCCCGCCCACCGGCGTGTACTTGTCGGCATTGTCGAGCAGGTTCGTGATCACCTGCGCCATGCGCGCGGGATCGACGTCGAGGTAGATATCCTGGGTCGGCAGCATGACGGCAAGCTCGTGCTTGCCTTCGATTGACGGCCGGATCGCTTCGAGCGCGTTTTTGACGACCGCCGACAGGAGCACGCGCTCGCGCCGCAACTCGATCTTGCCGGTGTCGATCCGCGACACGTCCAGCAGGTCGTCGACGAGGCGCCGCAGCTGGGACACCTGGCGGTCCATCACGCCGTGCGCGTACGCGACGACGTCCTTGTCGTTGCCCGCGGTGCGCATGATCTGCAGTGAATTGCGCAACGGTGCGAGCGGATTGCGCAGCTCGTGCGCGAGGGTCGCAAGAAATTCGTCCTTGCGCTTGGCGGACTGGCGTATTGCGTAATACAGGTTGGCGTTTTCGACCGCGATCGACACGCGGCGGCCCGACTTCGGTCGCTACGATGAGATCGCCCGCCTGATAGCGCCGCCCGGACGAGCTGGTGCCCAACGTAAGCGTGCCCAGCACGCGGTCGCGCGACACCAGCGGCACGCAGATATACGAGCGCAGGCCGAATTCGCGCAGCGCGCGCAGCCTGCTTTCGTCGCCGCGGCGCGCGCCCGGCGCCGCGTCCCAGATATTCGGGATCAGCTCGGGCTGGCGGGTGGCGAATACTTTTGCCGCCACGGCCTCGCCCGCATCCGCCTGCGCATCGCCGAGCGGATGCAGCAAATCCTCCTTGAGCGGATCGATGTTGGAGCTCGCGATGCGCTTGTGCGTGCCGTCCGCGTCGATCAGGTCGACCGCGCACCAGTCCGCGATCGCGGGCACGACGGCGCTGGTCACCTTCTGCAGCGTGCTGGTCTGGTCGGTAAGCTCGGCCAGGCCCTCGGAAACCTTGGCGAGGAAATGTTCGCGATCCTCGCCGCGCTTGCGCTCGGTGATGTCGATCACGATCGCAATCGCGTGCTGCGCGATGCCGTTCTTGTCGCGCACTACCGACAGCGAGTTGCTGGTCCAGACTATCGTGCTGTCCTGGCGCACGTAACGCTTGTCGGTGTCGAATGGGGCGCCATCCGTGACCAGCCGCTTGAACTGCATCCGGGAGTGCTCGACGTCTTCCGGGTGCGTCACGTCGAAGAGGCTCAAGCCCTGCAGCTCTTCGACGGTGCGCCCCACGAAATCGCAGAAGCGCTCGTTGGCGTGCAGGATGACGCCGGTCAAGTCCGTCTGCACGATGCCGGCGGTCGCCTGGTTCACGATCGCGCGGAACCTCTCCTCGCTCGCGAGCAGCCGCGATTCGCTCTGGCGCAGCCGCAGCAGCGTGCGTATCACGGTGATCAGCACTATGGGTTCGGTCGGCTCGGTCAAATAGATGTCCGCGCCGTGCTCGATGCCCGCCGCCTTGTCATCGTCGGTCACGTGGGTCGCGGAGATCTGCACCACCGGAATTTCGCTCGTCGCCGGATCGGACTTGATGCGGCTGCACACTTCGAGGCCGCTCATGTCGGGGAGTTGCACGTCGAGCAGCGCGATGTCCGGACTTTGCTCGCGCACGATGCGCAAGGCTTCGGCGCCGGTGCCCGCCTCGATCACCTCGAAGCCCTCCTGGATCAGCGAGCGCGAGCGCAGGTAGCGCGCCGCCACGTTGTCGTCGAGATTCAGTACGCGCGCGGCTTCTTCATGGCGATTGCGCGACACGGCGGCCGGCGCGATCGCGCCGGCAACCGCCGCGAGCAGCTCTTCGTTGAGGTCGGACTTGGACATGACGGCTTCGACGGGAACCCGCAGTGCCTGCGCGTTCAGCGCTGGTCAAAGTGCGCGAAGTCGCGATCAGCACGGGCAGCTGCGGCGGTGCGCCGGATTGGCGCGCAATTGCGCGAGCACCTCTTCACCGCTGATATCGGGCAGCCCCAGATCGAGCACGATGAGCGACGGCGCGAGCGTTGCCGCCGCCTGAGAGCCCCTGTTGTCCGTTGACCGCTTCCATCACGACATAGTGGTTTTCCAGTATCCGCTTCATTGTATACCGCAACGGCGCCTCGTCCTCGACCACCAATACACGCCGGCGCGTGAACTCGTCGAGCCTCGCAATCAGTTCTGCGCGGTCGACGGGCTTGTCCACACATGCGTCGGCGCCCAGCATATACCCCTTGCCCGCGTCGGTGACCGTGGAAATGACGACGATCGGGATCGCGCGGGTTGCCGGCGCGGTTTTGAGCTCACCCAGCCAGCGCCAGCTGTCTTCGCCGCGCAACACGATATCCAGCACGATGGCGGCGGGCCGCACGGTTTGCATGATGCGCCGCGCATCGCGCAGGTTGCGCGCGGGAAAAACTTCGTAGCACGTGCCGCGCAGGATTTTCGCGTAGTACATCTGCGCCGCCTCGTCGTCCTCGACCACCAGCACCGGAATCTTGAGCGGATTGACGACCGGTTCCGCCGGCGCAGCGGCGCTGACCGGCGCACCGGCGGGCGTGTACTGCGCGGGTATGCTGACCGAAAACGTCGACCCCGCGCCCGGCTCGCTCTCGACCGCGATGTTGCCGCCCAAGAGGTGCGCAAGCTTGCGGCACAGCGGCAGCCCCAGGCCGGTGCCCTTGGCGCGCGCCTGCAGCGGATTGCGGATCTGGGTGAATTCCTCGAAGATTGCCGCCTGGTCTTCCTTGCGGATGCCGATGCCGGTGTCGGTGACCGAGAAGGTCACGATGCCGCTGTCCGGCGCATAACTCGCGGCAACGCGAATTTCGCCGCGCTCGGTGAATTTCAGCGCGTTGGAAATGAAGTTGCGCAGGATCTGCGAGACCTTGCCTTCGTCGGTATACAGCGGCGATATGTCGCCCGGCTCGACGAACTTCAGGTTCACCGATTCGCCGACCAGCAGTGGGCGCAGCATGCCGCGCAGCGCGCTGAAGAGCGTGACCACCGAAATCTCCACCGGGTGCACTTCGATCTTGCCGGCCTCGATCTTCGCGAGATCAAGCAGGTCGTCGACCAGTTCGCGCAGGTCGTCGGCGGCCTTGTCGATGAACCGCACCTGCTTTTCCTGCTCCGAAGTGAGCGCGCCGTCGGACCGCGCGAGCAGTATCTTCGAGAGCGCGCGGATCGAGTTGAGCGGCGTGCGGAATTCGTGGCTCATGTTCGAGAGAAAGCGCGACTTCATTTCGTCGGCGCGGCGCAGGTGGTCCGCTTTTTCGTCGAGTTCCGCATACAGCGCGACGACGCCGCGGTTCGTGTCTTCGAGTTCGCTGTTCAACTGCGACAGCTCTTCCTGACGCTCGCGCAATTCGGTCAGCGCGTGTACCAGTTCGCGGTTCTGTTGCTGGATCTCCTCGAACGGCGAGGCCGCCGGACGCGCCGCCATCGAGTGCGCGAGCGCATCGAGTTTTTCAGGCGCGATCCGCGCGCCCCGCGCCGGAAATATTTTTTTCAGCAGCACTTCGGTGCCGCCCGTGCCGGTGCGCACTTCGCACTGGTCCATCAGCCGCCGCGCGCCGACTAGCCCCATCCCCATGCCCGTTTTCGAGCGGTAGCGGCCTTCGAGGACATCATCGAGATGCGGGATGCCCGGCCCTTTGTCGGTGACGCGGATCAGCAGGATTTGCGGCGCGATGTCGCCTTCGACCGAAAATTCGACTTCGCCCTGGCGCGCGTAACGGCACGCATTGCGCGAAATCTCGGATACCGCGGTGGCGATGCGCGTCTGGTCCTGCGCGTCGTAGCCGAGCGCCGCGGAAATCTGGCGCGCGTTCTGGCGCGCGGCCACCACGTCGTGCTCGGTCGTGTTCGCCAGTTTCAGAATGACGCGGGCCATGATCAGGCTGCCGTGTTGCGCATGACGACGACGCTGACGTCGTCGCGGCCGCGGTCGTGATCGCGGTACAGCGCCGCCGCGATCAGCGCCGGATGGCGGCCCGCGAGCCCCGGATAATCGTCGAGCGACCAATGCGTGGCAAGACCGTCGCTGTACATGATCAGCAGCGCTCCCTGCGGAAAATCGAAGTCGACCTGCTGGATCCTGCGCGCATTGTGGCCGAGCGTGCCGTTGTGGGAAATCAGGTGGCGCGATTTGTAGTCGACATGAAGGATGCCTGAAATGTTGCCGATGCCGCAATATTTCAACGCGCTCGCCCCGATGTCCAACGTCGCCACGGCGCCGGCGCCGCCGCGCGTGCTGGCCAGCGCGCGATGGATCGCGTCGATGGCGTCCGCCGCCTCGCGTTCCGGCCGCGCCAGCAATATTGCTGCTGCCGCCTGCGAGGCCTGCGCGGCCTCCGGGCCATGTCCGAGGCCGTCCGTGATCATGACGTTGCAGCGCGACTGGTGCCAGCTGACGGCGCACGTGTCACCGTTTTCCGTTTCGCCGCTTTTGGGAACGGTAATGACGCCGCTCTCGACCGGCAGCGACGGGCCGCGGGCGCGCATCCGGCCACACCTCAAATCGCTGGCACGTTCCCCTGCCCGGCAGCGAATAAATTTCGAAGCCCGCAGTCATGCGCGATATGGAACCCAGGCCGTTGCCGGGCGTGCCCGACGTCGAGTAGCCGTCTGCCATGCCCGCTGCGATGTTGGGCATGCCGGGGCCGCAGTCGATGGCGACGATTTCCAGCCCGTCGTGGGGTTCGGCGTCGAGCGCGCGCGCGAATATGCGGCCGCGGCCGGCGTGCTTGACGATATTCGTCGCGGTTTCGGTTACTGCGATGGCGAGCTTGCCGAGCGCCTGCGAATCGAAACCCAGTGCGGCGCCGAGCCCCGCAGTTTCGCGCCGGACTTCGGCAACCTGGCTGCGCTCCTCGACGATCACGCTGATCTGCCTCACCCGCGCCATCGCACGATCACGATGCGAGTGCCGGCGCCGGCGCTGCGACACGATGGAGAATTCATTCGACAGCCGCTTGGCGCCGCCGAGGCCCAGTCCCAGCCCGCCGCCGGTGGTGTAGCCGTCCTTCAACGCCTGCTCGATGTCCGCAATGCCGGGCCCGCGGTCGACGAAAGTCAGGCGCACGCCGGGCCGCGTGCCGTTCTGCACGAGCTCGATATCCACCGCGCCGCCGCCGCCGTAATCGAGCGCGTTGCGCGCGAGCTCGCTGGCGGCAGTGACGATTTTCGTCTGGTCGACGAGGCTCAGCCCCTGCGCGATTGCCGCCTGGCGTACTGCTGCCCGCATACGCACGACGTCCTCCGAAGCATTCAGGCTCATGGTCGTGATACTCATGATCCGGCAGGCAGTCCTGCCTGGCCGTCATCAGTTCGAGCTGCAACGAAACGGTGTTTCATCGTAATAGGCACTCTAGGCGCGTTGCAGCAGTGCCATACCCTTCTCGACGTTAAGCGCCGTCAGCACGCCATCCAAGTGCAGGCCGAGCTCGACGAGCGTGATCGCGACTGACGGCAGCATGCCGACGACGACCGTCCGCGCATCGAGCACGCGCGCCATCGCGGAAATGTTGGCGATCATGCGCCCGATGAACGAATCGACGACGTCGAGCGACGAGATATCGATGAGCACGCCTTTGGCGCGGGTTGCCGTGATCCGGTTCGTGAGATCGTCCTGCAGCGTCAGCGCGAGCTCGTCGTGCATGTCCACCTGGATGGTGACGAGCAGGTATGGTCCCATCTTCAAAATTGGAATGCGGTCCATACAGCCTTTCCCGTTTACGTCGCGGACGACGTGGCGGTTTTCTGCAGGCGCTTCAACGCAGTTGCAAGTGCATCGGCAAGCGTCGCCTTGGTGGTCACCTCGCCGAGATCGACGCCGAGATGCACGATGGTCTGCGCAATCTGCGGGCGGATGCCGCTGATGATGCAGTCCGCGCCCATCAGGCGCGTTGCCGCAATCGTCTTCATCAGATGCTGCGCGACGAGCGTATCCACCGTCGGCACGCCCGTGATGTCGATGATCGCGATTTCGGACCCGGTGTCGACGATGCGCTGGAGCAAGCTTTCCATGACGACCTGGGTGCGCGAGCTGTCGAGCGTGCCCACCAGCGGGAGCGCGAGTATGCCGTCCCAGAGCTGCACGACCGGCGTCGACAATTCGAGTAATTCAGACTGCTGGCGGCCGATGACATCGTTGCGCGATTGTTGATACGCCTCCGTCGTATACAGGCCGAGCCGGTCGAACAGCGTCGTCGCCTGCCACAATTCCGACGCGAGCGACTTGGCGTTGTCGCCGACATCCTTGCGTAACTGCTCGAACACCGGTTCCTTGAGGGAGAACACGAACATCGCGGTTTCCGTCGGCGTGAAACCCTGCTGGGCGCGCGACGCCGAAATGGATTTGAGAAAATCGCGCGCCTCGTCCCATGCCGCACCGTATATATCAGTGCTGCCGCCTTTCTCGGCGGCGGCGCGCAAGGCCGCGAGGAACTTGCGCGATTGCTCGCGCAGCTCACTTTCCTTGATGAGATCTTTGCGCGACGCCATCGAGCCCGTTTGCGCCTTCATCCAGGCGTCGAGCAGCGAGTCGTCCTGCGTCTGCAGCACGCCGAACAAAGGATTGACGGCTTTTGCATTCATAACCCACCCTTTTTGTGAAATGCATTGCTCACGATAAAGCGTACATCGGTCGCACAGCCATCCCCGGCAGCGGCCGTCGCCGCGCCATTAGATCGCACGCCAATGTTTTTTGATTTACGGAATTCGGAACGCTATTTTTATACCGAATTCCGTGGAGAAAGTCACCCAACGTTCGCGAAGTTGGTTGTAAAACTTACAACGACCTTAAGTCAATGATGGTGCACTGCGACGATAAAACTGACGACGCTCTCGCGATTGTCGCTCGAAAAAATTCGCCGTAGCAGCGGCTTTGACTCCAAACAGCCGCGCCGAAATTCTGTTGCGACTCAGCGCGCGTTGCCCGAGTGCGCCTCAGCGCTTGGCGTAGTACCGCCGCGCGGGCCCGCGCTGCGCGGCGGCTCAACTGCCTTCGCGGGCAGGTTAGCCTGCGGCGTCGGTCCGACCGGCGTCGGGGTAGGCGGCGTGATGCCGCGTTTTTTGAGGTCGCTCTGGTAGACAGAGACGGTGCGATCCTGGGCGCGCGTCAGCGCTTCCTGTTCGACGGCCGCCTGTGCTTTTGCTTTCTCGGCCGCGGCCTCCGCTGCGGCGATCTGCTCGGGAGTCGGCGCCGGCAGCTTGGCCTGCACTGCGGCGGCAAGCGTCAGCGCGCACACCGCGCCCAGCGCGACGAAACGTACGCGTGCCGCCGAAGCTTTATTCGACCCGGTGCTCATATCCGCCGCCCAGCATCGCCCACTCTTGGCGCACGTCGTCGCTCGAGCACATGAACTCATCGTCGGTAGGCAACTCGAATTTCGAACCTATGCTTCCGACCTCGGGAAAATCCGGCTCTTCTATCGTTACTATCGGCTGAACGCGCTTACCCATGACGACCTCCACTCGAAATTAATACGCTGTCATAGTGCGTTTGCGCTTCCATGAACACCATCAGTGCATTCCGTTTCGTGGTGTAGGACGAAATGACTCGATGCAGCAAAGCGTGACATACGGCACGATCGCTAGTGTCGGTACAACCCCACATCCACTTAAGGGTTACACCGATAAAAGCTGCTTGATCAAACAGGTAGAGTTCGGCTTCGAGTGTCGTGAATTTTTCACGCACATTAAAGATAAGGAGACGGACATGATTTCCTGGGCCGTAACATTCTTTGTAATTGCACTGATCGCGGCAGTCCTTGGTTTCACTGGCATCGCCGGCGCCGCCGGCAACCTCGCGTGGATCTGCGCGGTAATCGGTATCGTGCTGGCGCTGGTATTCATGGTGATGGGCCGCCGCCCGCCGGTCTAAGCTTTATTTAAGGCAGCAACGCTATCCTCGGGGTGAGACGGCTACACCCCTGACAGTGCAGGCCCGGTCTTGCCGCATCGGCGATGTGGCGAGACCGGGCCGGATGGCGCCGGCTTCACCGGACGGGATGCCCGTTCGGGCCGGCTGGCGCAATTCTTGACACATTTTGGATTCCGTACCTGCGTCGGGCGTGCGTACTTTACGGCGTTGGGCGAGGAGAACGAGCCGTGATTCAATGAGCGAGCAGGATAAACTTCTTTCGACCGGTATCGAGGGACTCGACGTGATACTGGCTGGCGGGCTGTTGCCCGGGCGGCTGTATTTGATCGAAGGCGAGCCCGGCACCGGAAAAACCACCACTGCATTGCAATTTCTGGCCGAAGGTGCGAGGCGCGGCGAATCGGTCTTATACATCACGCTGGCCGAATCGGAAGTCGAGTTGCGCGCGGTCGCGCGCTCGCACGGCTGGTCGCTGGCCGGCATCCATGTGCACGAAGTCATCGGCAACGAGGGTTTGCTCGATGCGAGCCAGCAATACACGATGTTCCACCCGTCCGAAGTCGAAATGGGCGACACCATACAAAAAATTCTGAACGTAGTCACTGAGCGCAAGCCTGCGCGCGTCGTGCTCGATTCGCTGTCCGAGCTGCAGTTGCTCGCGGAAAACCCGCTGCGCTACCGCCGCCAGGTTCTCGCGCTAAAGCAGTTCTTCGCGAACGAGCAATGCACGGCGTTCTTTCTCGACGACCGCACTGCCAAGAACGGCGACCTGCAGGTGCGCAGCATCGCGCACGCCGTGTTGATGTTCGAGCAGGACACCAAGGAATACGGCAGCGAGCGCCGGCGCGTCCGCGTGGTCAAGTACCGCGGCGTCGATTTTCGCGGCGGCTATCACTATTACAAAATCGAGCGCGGCGGCATCGTCGTGTACCCGCGTCTGATCGCCGCGCAATCGCGGGTGATGGAACAGCGCGCGCAGGTGACCAGCGGCCTGCCCCGGCTCGACGCTCTACTCGGCGGCGGTATTGAGGAAGGGACCAGCACCCTGCTCGCCGGCCCGCCGGGCACCGGAAAATCGTCGCTGGCGACGCAATTCGTGCATGCCGCGCTGGCACGCGGCGAGCGCGCCGCGATGTTCCTCTTCGAGGAGTCGGTCAACAACCTGGTCAACCGCGCAGAATCTCTGCACATGCACGTGCGCCAGTACTTGGATGCCGGCACGCTGACAATACAGCAGGTCGATCCCGCCGAACTTTCGCCGGGCGAATTCGTCCACACCGTGTGCCAAAGCGCAGCCGACGGCGCGACGGTGATCGTCATCGACAGCCTGAATGGCTTCATGAACGCGATGCCGGATGAGCGCCTGCTGACGACGCACCTTCATGAGCTGCTTACCTACCTTGGTCAGCGCGGCGTGGTGACGCTGCTCGTGGGTGTGCAGCAGGGCATGCTCGGCACCGCGGCAAGCACTACGCTCGACACCAGTTACCTCGCCGACAACATCATCATGCTGCGCTATTTCGAAGCCGGCGGCGAAGTAAAGCAGGCCATTGCGGTATTCAAAAAGCGCGGCGGCTACCACGAGCGCACGTTGCGCGGCTTCCAGCTCTCCGTGGATGGCATCGAAGTCGGCGAGGTGCTGCGCGAATTTCACGGCATACTCACCGGCGTACCGCAGCCCGCCAAGCCGCGCGCCCGCGGCAGCGTGGAAAAACGTAATGGCTGACACCAGCCGCGAGGAACGCATCCTGGTCTTTGCCCCGACCGGCAAAGACGCCGAGCTCACGCACAAAGTTTTGCAGGCGGCGGGCATGCAGTGTTTTACGTGCCGGAACACCGAGCAAGTGCTGCACGAAATGACCGACGGCCTGGGCGCGCTGCTGCTCGTGGAGGAGACGCTCACACCGGACTTCGTCGACCGCCTGTCGCGGCGGATTTTCGACCAGCCAAACTGGTCCGACCTGCCTATCCTGCTGCTGACATCGGCAGGCGCCAGTTCGCCGGCGCTGACCGATCCCGTCCAGATGCTCGGCAATGTGACGGTGCTGGAGCGCCCGGTGCGCACCCTCGCCCTCATCAGCGCGGCCGGCGCGGCGCTGCGCGCGCGCAAACGGCAATACGGCGTGCGCGAAGCCGAGCAGCGCAAGGACGAATTCCTCGCGAGCCTGGGCCACGAGCTGCGCAACCCGCTGGCACCCATCCGCACCGCGGCGGGCATCCTGTGCCGCATGAATCCCGACTCAGCCGACATCAACCGCATCTGCGGCGTCGTCGAGCGCCAGGTTACGCATTTGACGCGGCTGGTCGACGACCTGCTCGACGTCGCGCGCATCACGCGCGGCAAGGTCGAGCTGCAGCGCGCGCCGACGACCCTCGAGGCCGTCGTCAACCAGGCGGTCGAAATGTGCGCGACGCTCGCGGACAATGCCGGCCACCAGATCGCGGTCAGCCTGCCCCAGGATGCCGCGCTGGTGGCGGATCACGCGCGCATGGTGCAGGCGGTGGCGAACGTGCTCGCGAATGCGATTAAATTCACGCCGCGCCCCGGTCGCATTTCGCTGCAGGCGGCTGATCGACGACGGTTTCATCACGGTCCGCATCCAGGATCCCGGGCATCGGCATCGAGGCGCAGGCGCTCACGCGCATATTCGATCTGTTTGCCCAGGCCGAAGTTGGCGTAGCCCAGATCAAAGCGGGGCTCGGCATCGGTCTCTCGCTCACCAAGCAGTTCATTGAAATGCACGGCGGCACGGTCTGCGCTTACAGCGAGGGCCTCGGCCACGGCAGCGAATTCGTGCTGACGTTTCCGCGCGATGCCGCCGCTAAATCCCGAGCGCACCAACGTCCCGCAACTATTGCGGCCCATCGCCGCGCTGTCGCGCACCCCGTCGACCCGCGTGCTGATCGTCGACGACAATCGCGACGCCGCCGATATGCTGCTGAACTTGTTCCGCTCGCACGATTACATGGCCGCGACCGCGTACAACGGCGAGAACGCAATCCGTGAATCCGCGCGTTTCGGGCCCGACGTCATCGTGATGGACCTGGCCATGCCCGGCGTCGACGGCTACGAAGCAGCGCGCCGCATCCGCCAGTCGCCCGGCGGCAAGTCAGTGCTGTTGATTGCGCTGACCGGTTGGGGCCAGGAAGGCACCCGGAGAAAAGCGCTCGAAGCCGGGTTTGACTTTCACGCCGTCAAACCCGTCGATATTGACGTGCTGAAAAATTACATAACGCAGTCACGCGTCCGCCGCGAATCGTCCGCCACCGGCTGACGGCTTGCGCGAGCTCTGACTACGTCCGTTCGTGCTGATGTATAGAAGCACGAACTCCTTACTCCGTAACACAGCCAGTCATCCTTCGATACCTCAGGGACGAACGGCCATAATCAGAATTTCGTTAGCACTACGCCAACTATCTAATAATTTTTATGCTCGCGCGCTTCGCCCTGAAGCGCCCGGCCGCCTTTTTCGATGTCCTTGCCCGCACCTTCCATCGTATTGCATCCGGCGAGCGACCCGAAGAGGCCCGTCACAAACGCGACGGCCAGCAACTGCGCGATAAGTTTTTTGAACATGACGATCTCCTTTCAGGAAAACTGCCGCCATGCCCGGTTGCGCATGGCATCGTCATAATAAAGTGCTGCCTATTCGTTAGGTATCGGCTCGCGACGGTTTTACCCGTAGGAAGCAACCTACCGCAGCAGGGCCAGACGCACGCAGGCGTCTTAAATATGCGAATTACTCCGACACGTTGCGGGGCCAAAGGCTGACAAACAACGATCAGGCCCGCGAGCAAAATAAGCGTATGAGCAGCGAGCATCGGTATGCCGTTGTGATCGGGTCTTCTGCCGGAGGCATCGAGACCCTGCGGCGGCTTGTCTCGAAGCTGCCGGCCGATTTCGCGGCGCCGATTTTCGTCGTGCAGCACATCGCGCCGGACTACCCGAGCTTCCTGCCGGAAATCCTGAACGCCGCGGGCAAGTTGCATGCGCGACACCCGCGCGACGGCGAAGCGATAACAAGCCCCGGCATCTACGTGGCGCCGCCCGACCACCACCTGCTGATCGAAGATTCCCACGTCGCGGTCAAGCGCGGCCCCAAAGAGAATCGCTTTCGCCCGTCGGTGGACGCGCTGTTCCGCTCCGCCGCTTATGTCTATCACAGCGGCGCGATCGGCGTCGTTCTGTCCGGAGCGCTCAACGACGGCACCTCGGGGCTGTGGACGATCAAACGCCTGGGCGGCACGACCATCGTGCAGGCTCCGGCGGACGCTATCAATCCATCGATGCCCTTGAACGCTCTGCAAAACGTCGAAATCGACCACACCGAACCCGTGTCGCGCATCCCGGAGGTCCTGATGGCCAAGGTCAAGCAACCAATCGCAGCGACACCCGCGGCCGGCCGCCGAATTGCGGCGCGTCGAAATTGAGCACGCGATCGCGGCCGGCAATTACCCGCTCGACACGGGCGTGCTGGAGCTCGGGCAGGCTTCACGGTATGCATGCCCGGAATGCAACGGCGTGCTTGGCCGCATCGAGGAAGGCGCGATTACGCGTTTCCGTTGCCATACGGGCCACGCCTACACTCAGGAAGCCCTGCTTTCGAGCATCCAGGAAAACAGCGAAGAGACGCTCGCGCAGACGGTCACCGCGCTGGAAGAAGGCGCTATGCTGCTGGCGGAAATGGGCTCGCGCCGGCGCACTGAAGGCAACGCCAGCGAGTCTGAAGAATATTTCCGCAAAGCCGAGCGTGCCAAAGAACTGGTACGCGGGCTGCAGGATGTCATCTACAAAGGGCGCACCGCCCTGACGTAACGCAGAAGCACCAATCAATAACGGCGGAAACTCCCGACGACTACGCCGACTATCTCGAGCGGATCCGGCCGCAACACGGGATAGGCCTTGTTCTCCGGCGCCAGCACGAATTTGCGGTTCTCGCGCTTGAGGCGCTTGACGGTATAAGCGCCATCCACGACCGCCACGACGATGTCGCCCGCATTGGCCGTGTGCTCGCGCTCGACCACAATGGTGTCGCCCGGCAGCAGCCCTGCATCCGTCATCGAATCGCCTTTGACCGTAATCAGGAAGGTGCGCGAGGGACGCCTGACCAGATGCGCATCGATCGCCAGCCCTTCGGCCGGCGCCTCGAACGCCATCGCCGGCAGCCCGGCGGCGACGCGGCTCAGCACCAGCGGCCGCTCAAAAAAACGCGCGCCGGGCCGCAACCGGCGGTCCTTCGCTTCGAGGTAGCCATCCGCCTTCAAACGCTCGAGAAACGCGGATACCGAGCTCGTCGACTTCAAGCCCACGATCTTGCCGATCGCGGCGTACGACGGGAACACCTGGTGGCGCGCGTAGTAATCCTGCAGCTTGGCGAGGTAGTCGTGATCCGAGAGCGGCAGGCGCGGCATGGTTGGACACTTAAGAACGTTTGTTCGATAATACAGAACAACCGTTCTCCGGGTCAATACGAGCATGCGATCATGAAACACCTCGGGTCCCGCCTTGCCTTCGTCGATCTCGAAACCTCGGGACTGTCCCCCGGCGCGGACCGGATTACCGAAATCGGCGTCGTGACGGTCGACGCCGGCGGCGTCGAAGAGTGGACGACGCTGGTCAATCCGGGCCGGGACCTCACTGAGCGTTCGCGCTTCTATAACGGCATCACCAGTCACGAGCTCGCGGACGCGCCGCGCTTCGGCGCAATCGCCGCGCAATTGGCGGCGCGCCTCGCCGGTCGCTTGTTCGTTGCGCACAACGCGCGCTTCGATTTTGGCTTTCTGCGCGCGGAATTCCGGCGCGCCGGCATCGAATTCCAGCCGCCGGTGCTGTGCTCGGTCATGCTCTCGCGCAAATTGTATCCGGCGCTCGAAGGCCACGATCTCGATACGCTGATGCAGCGCCACGCTCTGCGCGCGGAAGTCCGCCATCGCGCACTGCCCGACGCGCGGCTGGTGTGGCAGTTCTGGCAGGTCATAAAAGCGCAGCATGCGCCGGAGCACGTGGCCGCCGTCATTACGGAGCTCTTGCAAGGGCCGGTGCTGCCCGCGCATCTCGATCCGTCGCTGATCGACCGGCTGCCCGAAGCGCCCGGCGTCTACGTGCTGCACGGCGAGCACAACGCCATCCTGCATATCGGCAAAGCGGCGAATCTGCAGCGTCACCTGATCGAGTATTTCCGCATCGACCGCACTTCGGCCAAGGCCGCGGCAATATCCCATCTCGTGCGCAACATCACCTGGCGCACGACGCGCGGCGCGATCGGCGCGTGGCTGCAGCGCGCCGCACTGGCCGAAGCCGCCGCACCGGCGCCGGCGAGGCCGGCATTGTATTCGTGGCGGCTGCGGCCGGATGCGTATCCGTGCGTCGAGCTCGTCGCGCTCGACGACGGCACGCGCGGCGCCGCCGACCTTTACGGATTGTTCGATTCCGCGCGCAAAGCGCGCAACGCACTGGAGCGGCTCGCGATGGACGCGCATCTCTGCCATGCAGCGCTCGGCATAACCGCCACGTCGGCGGCGTCGTGCACGGGTTGCGCGGCGCATGAAGCCGCCCGGTGCGTGCGCAAAGCCGACCGGCTCAAACACCTGACGAAAGCCGCCGTCGCGCTGCGCCCGTGGCGAGTCGAGCAATGGCCGTATGCGGGGCCGATCGGCGTGCGCGAGCGGTCCGATCTGCACGTGCTCGACGACTGGCGCTATGTGGGCACGGCGCATGGCGAGCACGAAATTCTTGAGGTCATGCAAACCCGCCCGCAGTACTTCGACCCCGGCACGTTCAGCTTCCTCGCGAAAACGCTGCGCCGCCTGCCGCCAAGACGCATCGTGCGGCTGCCGCCGCGCGAGCCTTGACGACAAAAAAACATTAACCACAGATGAACACAGATAAACACAGATGAACACAAATAGACCCCAACACTTTTTGTCATAGACAGATCGGCAATACAAGTCGTGAGCTTCCGTTAAGTTCGTGACGCTGTTTGTCTTTTGCAGCATCTGTGTTCATCTGTGTTTATCTGTGGTTCCAACCTGTTTTTGAGACAGCTTGAATGATTTAAACGGGAGGACCATGGACACACTCGAGCTCGAACTGCCGCCGTATCTCGCGGAACTCAATGCCGCGCAAAGAGTGGCGGCCACCTACGGCATCCCCGGCTCCGCGCCGGCGGACGCCAGCGGGCCGCTGTTGATCATCGCCGGCGCCGGCACCGGCAAAACCAAGACGCTGACGCACCGCGTCGCGCACCTTGTGTTAAACGGCGCCGATCCGCGGCGCATCCTGCTGATGACCTTTGCGCGGCGCATGGCGGCCGAGATGACGCGGCGCGTCGAGCATATCTGCGCGCAGGCATGCAAAGACCGCGCCGCAGCGCCCGCCGGCGCAATCGCCTGGTCGGGCACTTTTCACGCGATGGGCGCGCGGCTGCTGCGCCTGCATGCGGAGGCGGTCGGGCTGCCGCCGTCGTTTTCGATACTCGACCGCGGCGACGCCGAAGACCTGATCGATATGATGCGCGACGATCTCAACTGCGCCAAAGCGCGCAAGCGTTTCCCGCGCAAATCGACCTGCCTTGCGATCTACAGCTATGCGGTCAATGCGCAGACGCCACTGCGCAAAACACTGGCAACGGCTTTCCCGTGGTGCGCGGAATGGGAAGACGAGCTCATCCGGCTGTTTGCCGCGTACGTCGAAGCGAAGCAGACGCAGGGCGCGCTCGATTACGATGATCTGCTGCTGTACTGGGCGAAGATGATGGAAGTGCCGGAGCTGGCGGGCATGGTCGCGCGCCGCTTCGACCACGTGCTGGTGGACGAATACCAGGACACCAATGCACTGCAGGCGTCTATCCTGCTCGGCTTGAAGCCCGACGGTCGCGGCCTGACCGTAGTCGGCGACGACGCGCAGTCGATTTATTCGTTCCGCTCGGCGACGGTGCAAAACATCCTGGGGTTTCCCGCGTTGTTCGATCCGCCCGCGCACACGACCAAGCTCGAGCAAAACTACCGCTCGACCCAGGCCATCCTCAACGCGTGCAACGGCGTGATCAGCCGCGCGACCGAAGGCTTTGCGAAAACCTTGTACTCGCAGCGCCGCGAACCGGCCAGGCCGCTGATCGCGATGGTCGGCGACGAGGCCGCGCAGGTGGATTTCGTCGTCGCGCGCGTGCTGGCGAATCGCGAAACGGGCATGGAATTGCGCGAGCAGGCGGTGCTGATGCGCGCGTCGCATCACTCGGGCGATCTCGAGATCGAGCTCACGCGGCGCAACATTCCGTTCGTCAAATTCGGCGGGCTCAAGTTTCTCGAAGCGGCACACGTGAAAGACGTGCTCGCGATATTGCGCTGGGCGGAGAATCCGCGCGACCAGGTCGCCGCGCTGCGCGTGCTGAAGCTGATGCCCGGCGTCGGTCCGGCGGCGGCGCGCCGCGGGCTCGAGCTTTTCGCCGGCGCCAGGCAGGACTTTGCCGCGCTCGCGGCGTACAAGCCGCCCGCCGCCGCGCAGGAACACTGGCCGGCGCTCGTCACGCTCATGCGCGAGCTGGCGGCCTCCAGAGAATGGAAAGCGGAAATCGAGCGGTTGAGGCGCTGGTACGACCCGCTGCTTACGCTGCGCTACGAAAGCGCGCATACGCGGCTGGGCGACCTCGACCAGCTCGAGCGCATCGCGACCCGCCATCCGTCACGCGTCGCTTTTCTCACCGACCTGGCGCTCGATCCGCCCGAAGCGGTCGGCGCCGAAGCGGGCCCGCCGCTCAAGGACGAAGACTGGCTGATCCTGTCGACGATCCATTCGGCGAAAGGCCAGGAATGGCGCGCAGTCTACGTGCTGAATGTCGTCGACGGCTGCATACCGTCCGATCTCGCGACCGAAACGAGCGCGGAAATCGAGGAGGAGCGCCGCCTGCTGTACGTGGCGATGACGCGCGCGCGCGACGATTTAGTACTGATGCAGCCCATGCGTTACTATCTCCGCGGCCAGCGCTCGGGCTCCGACAAGCACGTATATGCGCCGCGCAGCCGTTTCATCGCCGAGTCGGACATTGCGGCGTTCGAGGTAGTATCGCCGCCGCCCGAGGTGTCCGCGGCGGGCGGGCAGGATGGGACCACGCCGCGCGTCGATTTGAAGCAGGCCATGCGAAATATGTGGATTGCATAATTTCGGAATCGCTCCCGCCCGCTCTTTGCAGGATTAGTCCTACAGCGCTGTTTGATTACGTACCGGCGCGCCGCCTGCGTTCGCGCATTCCTAAGATTGATTGTGTTGACGCAATGCAATACGCCTTGACGATGGTTAAAAAAAAGCGGCACTCATCAAATCGTTGAAAAGTTTACCGTCGGATTTTACGTCTCTCTGCTGTAACCCCCCCCCCCCGGACGCAAAAACGGCGTAGTATTAACCGCTAGCTGGACCCCTTTTGCAGCTCAGTGATGGCGGAAGGCGGAGACTTTCCCTTGTCGAATAGCTTTCCCATAGTAGGCGTCGGCGCGTCGGCCGGAGGGCTCGAGGCGACCAAGCAGCTGCTGGCCGAACTGCCGGCCGAGCCCGGCATGGCGTTCGTCCTCATCCAGCATCTCGATCCCGCCCATCCGAGCGAGCTTACGCACATCCTCTCCCGTGCGACCGGCATGCCGGTGCAGGAGGCGCACAACGGCGACGAACTGCGCCCCAATCATTTCTACGTGATGCCATCGGACGTCGCGCTCGAGATTGCGGAGGGTAAATTCGTCACCGCGCCCCGCGCGTCCCCGGGCCGTCCCGAATATCTGATCGACCGGTTTTTCCGCTCGCTGGCGCGCGACATGCAGGCGCGCGCGGTGGCGGTGATCCTGTCGGGCAGCGGCTCCGACGGCGCGCTCGGCGTCTGCGAAGTCAAAGCGGCCGGCGGTGTCACGATCGCGCAAGACGAAGCTTCCGCCGGGCAAACGAGCATGCCGCACGCCGCGGCACAGGGAGGCTGCATCGATTTCGTCCTGCCGCCCGCCGAGATCGCGGGCCGCCTGATGCGGCTGGGCGAGCATCGTTATCTGACGTCTCCGGAAACGGTTGTCGAGAGCCCTGAAAGCGACTACGACGACGTCATAAAGTACGTGCGCAGCGTCACGGGCATCGACTTCAGCATGTACCGCGAGACGACGATCCGGCGGCGCATACTGCGGCGGGCGATGCTGTTCGGCCATGACTCGATCGACAAATACCTCGCCCAGTTGAAGCAGGACGAAGCCGAAGTCAAGGCTCTGCACCTGGATCTGCTGATCAACGTCACCAGTTTTTTTCGCGACGCGGCGCTGTTCGAAGCGCTGGAGCGCACGGTGATTCCCGCTATTTTCGACGCAAAATCCGCGGGCGCGCCGGTCCGGGTGTGGGTGGCCGGCTGCTCGACCGGCCAGGAAGCCTATTCGATTGCGATGCTGCTGTTCGAAGGCCTCGACGGCCGCGCGCACCTGCCGCTGCAGATCTTCGCGACCGATCTCTCCGGCGAGGACATCCTCGCAAAAGCGCGCGCCGGCGTGTACCCCGAGAGCATCGAAACCGAGGTTACCCCCGCGCGCCTCGAGCGGTTTTTCGACAAGATCGACCGCGGTTACCGGATCAAGAAAGCGGTGCGCGACATCTGCGTGTTCGCGCAGCAGAACATCACCGCCGACCCGCCGTTCTCCCACGTCGACATGATCGCATGCCGCAACGTGCTCATTTACATGTCGCCCGCGCTGCAGCAGCGCGTGCTGCCGATTTTTCACTATGCGCTCAACGTGCCGGGCTACCTCGTGCTCGGGACGTCGGAGACCGTGGGCCAGCTCGGGAATTACTTCGACATCGTCGATCGCGCCGCGAAGATTTACGTCAAGAGGTCCGAGGCGCCGTTCGTCGCGCAGCTGCCGGGCGCCGCATTTTCGCGCATGCGTGATGCTGCGCCCGCGGCGCAGGATCACGCGCCATCGATCGGTGATTTTCACGCCGAGACCAATCGCCTGCTGCTCGGGCGCTATGCGCCGCCCGGCGTGCTGATCGACGAGAACCTCAACATCCTGGAATTCCGCGGCCGCACCGCGCGCTACCTTGAAATTCCCGCGGGCCAGCCGACGACGAGCCTGCTCAAGCTTGCGCAGGACGGGTTGATTCTCGAGTTGCGCAATGCGCTGAACGAAGCCAAGGCGGCAAATGGCCCGGTTGAGCGCCGCGATGTGCATGTCCGCGCCGGCGGCGTTTCGCGCAGCGTCGACCTTGAAATTACGCCGATCGCGGTGGCAGGCGCGCGTTACCGCTGCTATCTCGTGCTGTTTCACGATGCGGAGGCGCCGCCGCCCGGTGCGTTTTATCGCGGCGCTGACGGCGGACTGGCGCAGAAGTTCTCAGCGTGGCTCGGTCGCTGGTGGTCCAGGCCGTCGGAGCGGCCCACGGCCTCCGACGGCAACGCAACCGAAATGGAGCGCCTGCAGCAGGAGCACGAGGCGACCAAGGAGTTCCTGCAATCGCTGCTCAATGAGCGCGAGTCGTCCAACGAGGAACTGCGCGCGGCCAACGAGGAAGTGCTGTCCTCCAACGAGGAGCTGCAAAGCACCAACGAAGAGCTCGAGACCGCCAAGGAGGAGCTGCAGTCGGTCAATGAGGAGCTCACCACGGTCAACGAGCAGTTGAATGCGCGCAACGCCGAGCTCACCCAGATCAATAACGACTTCTCCAATCTGCTCACGAGCACCAACATTCCGCTGGTGGCTGTCGGCTCCGATCTGCGCATCCGGTTCCATACGCCGCCGGCGACGATCAAGATGAACCTGCTGCCATCCGACATCGGCCGTCCGATCGGCCACATCCGGCCCGCGGTAGCGGTGCAAAACCTGGAAGACCTCGTGCGCCGCGTAATCGAAACTCAGGAGCCGCTGTACGAGGAGCTGCGCGACCGCGACGATCGCTGGCACTCGCTGCGCATTTTTCCGTTCCGCGCGGGCAACCGGATCGACGGCGCCGTCATCGTGCTGGTCGACATCGACGACGTCAAGCGCAATGCGGACCTTCTGCAGCAACAGGCGTCCATGCTCAAGATCGCCGACCAGCGCAAGAACGAGTTTCTCGCGATGCTCGGCCACGAGCTGCGCAATCCGCTGGGGCCCATGGCAAACGTGCTGCAGATTCTGCGCCTGCCCGAATCGAGCGGAGTCAAGCATGAGCAGGCGCTCGGCGTGCTCGACCGCCAGCTCGCGCAGCTCACGCGCATCGTCGAGGACCTGCTCGACGCGACGCGCATTTCACAGGGCAAGATCGAGCTAAGACGCGAGCACCTCGATATCAGCACGGTGCTGCGCGCGGCCGTCGAAACGAGCCGTCCGTCGCTCGACGCGTCGGGCCATCGTTTCGAAACTAATTTCTGCGCCGAGCCCGCCTATGTGAACGCGGACCCTTTGCGGCTCACGCAAGTGCTGGTCAACCTTCTGAACAACGCAGCCAAATTCACGCCGAAAAACGGCTACATCGAGCTCGCTTGCCGCATGATGGTCAACAACCCGCAGCAGGTGGAAATCAGCGTGCGCGACAACGGCATCGGGATGTCGCCGGAACTGCTCGGCCACGTGTTCGAGCTTTTTACGCAGGGCGACACGTTCGAAAATCGCCGGCGCGGCGGACTCGGTATCGGGCTCACGCTCGCGCGCACGCTCGTCGAAATGCACGGCGGGCAGATCGAGGCCAAAAGCGCCGGCGAGGGACAGGGCAGCGAATTCATAGTGCGCCTGCCGCTTGCCGCTGCCGCGGCACAACCCACCACGTCGCAAATCAAAAGAGCGGCACTGGCGGCGGCGAAACCCTGCCGCATACTGGTAATTGAAGACAACCTCGACCAGGCGCAAACCCTGGCGGCGCTGCTCGCGCTGTGGGGATACGAAGTAACGACCGCGAATGAAGGCACGGCAGGCATCGAGATCGCCGCGACGTTCAAGCCCGACGTGGTGCTGGTCGACTTGGGCCTGCCCGGCATCAGCGGCTATGAAGTCGCGCGCCGGTTGCGCAAGCATCCCCAGCTGAAAGATGTCCGCATCATCGCGCAGACTGGCTGGGGAGATTCCAACGACCGCCGGCGCACGCGCGAAGCCGGCTTCGACCATCACATGTTGAAACCGCTGGACCCCGAAGAGCTGCGCGCGGTCCTCGCACGCGGGCGCGGCCTGAAAACAGCCTGACCTAAACGAAGCCCGGGCTTCCTTCCGCGGTCACATCCGCGCAGTCGCGCACTAACTGCGGCGGTCGTCCTGATACACGGCAGCGGGAAAATCACGCGCGGCGTTGTCGGTTGCGGCCGGGGAGTTGCCCCCGATGCCGGAACGTTTTGATATGCCGGACTTGGCGGCGGCACGATCCCGCGGCCGGCTGCGGGCGAGACCGGCAGCGAGCGTTATGCCGGTTTTCTTGCGGCTGCTTTTGCGGATCGGTTTCTTCTTCATGTGTATCTCCAGGTGTTTAGGCCGTATCTGCCGCCGGCATCGCGCGAATGTACTGATTCCTGCGCCCACGGGCCATCGGAGTGCGCCTGATTTCACTGTAGGCCGCAGTCTTTTCCCGAGGTGCGCGGCTTGTAAGACATCGCCTACAACAAATTAAGGGGCGTCCGATATCGCAGGGGCGACAATGGCGGCACCATGAGTTCGCCGCTTAACTGACATCGGAGAAGAACATGCCTCCGCTTTCGCAAGTACGCAAATGCGCCCACCCCGGATGCCAGTGCCTCGTCAGCGAGAATACCGAGTATTGCAGCGACTACTGCAAGCTTGCCGGCGAGGAAGAGTATTGCGGGTGTGGCCACACCAGCTGCAACACCCAGTTCGCCCAGACTGCCAAGCCACAAAAGGCGGCGTGATGCGGTTACCGCTCCCAGTGGTTCCGCCACTGGCAGGAATCAGGGTGAGATTTCTGCGCCAGCCCGCCGCTCCGTTGCCTGTTAATGAGTGTTTGACTCCCATGCAAATGAACAAGTCGTCGACGCGCATGTGCAAAGCCTGCAAGGAGGCGCGTAAGAGTGTCGATTTCAGCCATCCGCTGAATTCAAGGAAGCCGACGAAAGCGCTGAAGCTGTCCTCGCGCCTGGTCGCCTGCCCGAAATGCGGCACGCTCTGGGAGACCGCCAAGCCCGGGGCCGTGGAGCGTCGTCCGCAACTATGAGCCTCATTGCGCTGTTTCTCCTCGCGATCAGCGCATTGCTCATCGCGGGTTATGCGCAGCTGCACATTTCGCAGTTCACCGCCAGCGCGTCCTCCGCAGTGCTCACGCGCGCCATCCTGATCGCGGTCGGCGTCGCATTCGGCTGGGTCGCCGCCGTCAACTTTGCGAGCGATCCAACGCGTGCGATGCTCGCGCTCATCATCGGCTTCGGCGCCGTCCACTTCCCGGCGGCTTTCATCCTGTTCATCAAAGCGGCCCGCCACTCGGGAAAATCCTGAGCGACGTCATCGCGCATCAAGCGATGGACAGGCGCGCATTCCGTATGAGTGCGCGGATATCCGACGGACTATTCCTATAGCTGAATGAGCATTTGCCCGCTCCTGCGCGCGCGGTGAGAGTGTCACCATATCCGTGAGCAGTACGTGACCACACCTAAGGAGACCGCAAATGAAACGTTATCTATCTGTCATGTCGACAGCATTGTTGTCCGCCGTATCCGCGGCGGCCATCGCAGCGTCATCGATCCCGGCGCAGGCGCCCGACGTTCCCGGCAACGCCGGCGGCGGGCCGGTCGATTGCAAGCAAGTGCCGACGGACCGTAACTGCGTCAGCATGAACCCGAAGAACGATTCGAATTCGAAGGCCGCGACCGATACGAAACAGCGCCCGGCGAATACGGGCTCCGCATCTTATAGCGGTGCGGGCACCATGCCGCAGCAAGCAAATGAGACTCCGGGCCCGGCGGGCCGCAAGAGCGACCGCGTTCAATAGTCCCCGGTAACTGCGCCAGAGCACCAGGATCGCCGGACGCATATTGCGTCCGGCGATCGCTTCAATGCATATCCGTAAAACTTTGCTGACGTTGTCCGCATTGCTCATTACGATGCTGAGCGGCTGCGGCGATACGTCGCGGCTCGCGCGCGACGGCGACATGGGCCCGAAGCCGGTCATTGCGGAGCCAAATCCCACACTGATACCAACGGTCAAAGTTGCGCCCATACAGGGCTGGCCAGCCGGCAGTGCACCCGCGGCGGCGCCCGGGCTTGCAGTCAACGCCTACGCCACGGGACTCGAGCATCCGCGCTGGATTTATGTATTGCCGAACGGCGACGTGCTGGTCGCCGAAACCAATGCGCCGCCCAGACCCGCCGATCGCAAAGGCATCAAGGGCTGGATCATGGGCATCATGATGAAGCGCGCAGGCGCCGGCGTGCCGAGCGCCAACCGCATAACGTTGTTGCGCGACGCGGACGGCGATGGCGTCGCGGAAACGCGCTCGGTATTTCTGCAGGATCTGAATTCTCCATTCGGCATGACACTGGTCGGCTCCGACTTTTACGTCGCCGACACCGATGCGATACGCCGCTTCAAGTACACGCCCGGCGCGACGGCGCTCGACGGGCCCGGCGCCAAGGTCGTCGATCTGCCCGCGGGGCCGATCAATCACCACTGGACGAAGAACGTGATTGCGAGCATGGACGGCAAGCGGCTGTACGTGACCGTCGGCTCGAACAGCAACATCGCGGAAAACGGCATGGACAACGAGCGCAACCGCGCGGCGATACTCGAGGTGGACCCGGCCACCGGCGCTTTGCGCTTATTCGCGTCGGGGCTGCGCAATCCGAACGGTCTCGCGTGGCAGCCCGAAAGTGGCGCGTTGTGGACAGCCGTTAACGAGCGCGACGAATTGGGCAGCGATCTGGTGCCCGATTACATGACGTCCGTTAAAGAAGGCGCGTTCTATGGCTGGCCGTACAGCTATTACGGGCAGCATGTCGATACGCGCGTCAAGCCGCAAAATCCGGAGCTCGTCGCGAAGGCGCTCGCGCCCGACTACGCGCTGGGCGCGCACACCGCTTCGCTGGGCCTCGCGTTTTATCAGGGCAAATTACTGCCGGCGCGCTATCACGGCGGCGCGTTCGTCGGCCAGCACGGCTCGTGGAATCGCAATCCGCGCAGCGGCTACCGCGTGATCTTCGTGCCGTTTGCGAGCGGCCGTCCCGCCGGCATGCCGGAGGAAATATTGACGGGATTCGTGAGCGCCGACGGCAAAGCCTATGGCCGCCCGGTTGGTGTCGCCATCGACCGCGCCGGCGCGCTGCTCGTCGCCGATGACGTTGGCAACGTCATCTGGCGCGTGGCGCCAGCCGCCAACTAAGCAGTTGTATCTTTTGTCTTCCGTCGGCGTTGCGACTGCACGCGCCGGACCCATCCTCCTACCCGTTAAACCGCCCGCGTCCGATATTCCCAGGCGGCTCGAAGGCCTACGATTCTCCATCGGCGCGGAAAACGCGTTTTGGTTGCGAAGGAGCGAACATGGCACTACACAGAATCGCAGCACTCCTGCTCTCGGGCCTATTGTTCGCGGCCAATGCGTTTGCCGCCCAGGTATCCGATAACGATCTCAAGCTGGCCTTGGTCGGCAGTTGGGTTTCACCGCCCGACAGCGGCAGCGATCCGATTCCGTCGCGGCAGATCTTTCACGATGACGGCACGACACTATTGTTCATTTATGCGACAGCCGAGTGCCGGGTGCCCGCCGCCGCCATCGAAGGCCGGTGGACGGTGCGGGACGGCGTCCTCTCGACCCAGATCACCGGCACTACGGATCCCCGGCTGATTTCGATCGGTCAGATCCAGCAGGTCGTGATCGTAGCGCTCGACGAGGGCCGGGTTGTGTTCGACGCGGATGACCAGTTGTTCGTACGCGAGAAGTCGGAGACCTGCTACCCGCCGGGGTCGCACCGGACATAAGCGATCGCTCCGCGGCAAGGCGTACACCGATCTATCGCAGTCAACCTCAATCAACAGGCATTTACACAGGAGAAACTCATGAACATCACTCTGAAATCAGCAATAACCCTTTCGCTCGCCGCCGGCACCGTTGCACTTGCCGGCTGCGGGACGTTCGATCATCGCGACCGCTCCGCGGACCGCGCATCCGACCGCTACTCGAACCGCACGGTCGAGCGCGTAACCACGACAGACACCGTCGTGGTAGCGACCAATGCGCCTGTTGTCTCCACCAACACGCCCGCATCGGTCGATCCGTTCTCGAGCCGCTACCCGTCGTTCCCGGCGATGGCCAACGAGTCGGCCGGCGTGATGGGCCATTCGATGTATTGCGCGCAGCACTACAACCAGCCGGGCTGCCAGACGTTCGACTCGGCGGCGAATGAACGCTCGCTGCGGCACGACCGTCCGATGCGCCGCAGCGATGCCGGCGATTTCCGCAGCGACACGTCGAGCGTGCCGAACCGTTACTAAAGCCCTTGCCAAGCGGGACGCACGGCATGCCTGCAAAAACGGCGCACCACGGTGCGCCGTTTTTATGCATCAAAATGCGATATGAATGGGTTTTCACGGGAATACGTCACGCTCGCGTGCGCTGTGGGACTATGTCCTACAAAGCAATTAGCGCCTGTCCCATTCCGTGCGCGTGCACTTTCACGAACAATCCATCAGTTACGACCAGCGCTCTCCCGAAAGCGGATATGACCGCAGCATCGGCACCATGATTAGCGCTACCGACATTCTAAACGCCAGGATTCTGGTCGTCGACGATCAGGTGATTGGCGCGCGCGCGCTAGCCGCAATGCTCCGCGATGCCGGCTATACGAACGTTACCCATACGACCGATCCGTTCCAGGTTTGCGCGCTGCATCGGGCGCACCGTTACACGCTGATCCTGCTCGACATGCAGATGCCCGGCAAAAGCGGCTTTCAGGTCATGCAGGAGCTCAATGCGGTCGAGTCCGAGGGGTACGCGCCGGTGCTGGCGATCACGGCCGAGCCGTCATACAAAGTGCACGCGTTAAAAGCCGGCGCCAGGGATTTCATCAGCAAGCCTTTCGACGTCGAAGAAGTGCTCACGCGCATCCGCAACATGGTGGAGATAAGGCTGCTGCACGAAGACGCGCGCTCGGCCGCGAACTCGCTCGAAATCCTCGCGCAGCAGGATCCGCTGACGGGGCTCGGCAACCGGCGGCTGCTGACCAAGCGCATTTCGGCGGCGATGGCCAATGCGCGCCGCACCAAGAGCGCGATGGCGGTCGTTTACCTCGATCTCGACGGCTTCAAGGCGATCAACGACACCTCGGGCCACGGTGTCGGCGATGCATTGCTCAAGCAGGTTGCGCGGCGCCTCGAATCGGTGGTGCGCGAAGAAGACACGGTCGCGCGCGTCGGCGGCGATGAGTTCATGATCGCGCTGTGGCACGTGGCCAATGCGCGCGACGTCGCCATCGTAGCCGCCAAGGTGGTCGAAATCATTTCGGAGCCGTATTTCATCGAAGGGCGCAATCTGGTCGTGACGACCAGCGTCGGCGTCGGGGTCTATCCCGTGCATGGCGAAGATGCGGAAGTCCTGATGAAAAGCGCAGATACGGCGTTGTACGCCGCCAAGCGTGCCGGCAAGAACGCGTTTCGCATATCGGATCGCGCCGAGCAATCGTCCATTGCTGCAGGGGGTTAGGCTACCCCAGCCGCCCCGTTTGTAGGAGTAATCCTACGCGGCTATCGGACGATGCCGACTACCGCGCGGGGCATGCCATCGTCAAACTTGCCCGCCGAGACATATCTCAGGTTCGCGACATGTACAACACCCAGGCTCTGTGGCAAGGCCGCTGCAAGCAATTCGGCGGCAGGTTGTGCCGGCTATGGGGCCGGCTCACCCGCAATCCCGCGCGCGAATTTCGCGGCGAGCAGATGATCATCGCCGGCAAGCTCGAAAGCTACTACGCGGGCGCCAGCGGCGACCGTCGCGCATCGCGGATCGGCGCTTTCATCGAGCGGCGCCGTATTTTCCATGTGGTTGTCTGATTCCACGGCCGGCGGCGCCGATTACGATCGCAGCGCCGAGGACGTGCGCTACTACCCGGCTGCGCGCTTCGACAAGGGTGCGCGCGCGTTCGCGTTCTGCTGCGCGGTGCTTTACGCGGTTCTGACCGGCGGCCTGATCCTCGCCATCGTCAAAGCGACGCTGCAGCTCTGAGCCCCGCGTTGCTGGTACTCCGGCGACCGCGCAAGGCCATGCGATCGGCAGCCCGGCGCTCGCAGCAATATGTTTCATTCACCAGTTACTTTCCCCCAGTGCAGCAAGCTCGCCAATCGCGCATAATCGCGCACTGTTGCGGCATGAATAGCCGGGCCTGACATTCCGCGAAAGAACAGCAATGAAAATCGGCATGCTGGGGTTGGGCCGCATGGGCGGCAACATGGCGCAGCGCCTCGCCCGCCGCGGCCACCAGGTAATCGGTTACGACCCGGGCAGCGACGCGCGCGCCGAATTCACCAAAAAGGGCCTGACCGCCGCCGCTTCGGTCGAAGCGCTGATCAAGGATTTGCGCAGCCCGCGCACGGTCTGGATGATGATTCCGGCGGGCGCCCCGGTCGACGCCATGATCGCGACGCTGACGCCGTTGCTCGCGCCGCACGACGTGCTCATCGACGGCGGCAACTCCAATTACAAGGACAGCCAGCGCCGCGCGCAAGCGCTCGCGCAGCACGGCATCGATTACCTCGATGTGGGCACGAGCGGCGGCATCTGGGGCATGGAGGAAGGCTACAGCCTGATGGTCGGCGGCGACACCGGCGCGGTCAACCGGCTGCGTCCCCTGTTCGAAGCGCTGGCGCCCGATCCTGCTGCCGGCTGGGGACACGTGGGTCCGAGCGGCGCCGGCCACTTCGTCAAGATGGTCCACAACGGAATCGAATACGGGCTCATGCAGGCCTATGCGGAGGGCTTCGCGCTGATGCAGCACAAGCAGGAATTCGCGCTGGACCTGCATCAGGTCGCCGAGATCTGGCGCCAGGGCAGCGTCGTGCGCTCGTGGCTGCTCGACCTGACGGCCGCCGCGCTGCGCGGCAATCCGACGCTCGAGGGCGTCGCGCCGTTCGTCGAGGATTCCGGCGAAGGCCGCTGGACGGTCGCCGAGGCGATCGATCTTAACGTGGCGGCGCCGGTCATTACGCTCGCGCTGATCGCGCGCCTGCGCTCGCGCGATCCCGACTCTTTTTCGGACAAGCTGCTCGCGTCGTTGCGCAATGCGTTCGGCGGGCACGCGGTGCGCAAGGAATAACCGGTTGCCCGCCGAGAAGGACGACGCGGCGTGCCTGTTCATCATATTCGGCGCGACCGGCGATCTCATGCGGCGCAAACTGCTGCCCGCGCTGTTTCACTTGAGCGAGAGCGGCCGCCTGCCCGCTAATTTCCACGTGCTCGGCGTCGCGCGCGGCGCCGGCATGAACGACTCGAAGTTCCGCGAATGGGCGCGCGCCAGCCTCGCCGAGGCAGGCTTCGAGACGACGCGCATACGCCATCGCTGGTGCAGCCGCTGCCTGCACTTCCACCGCCTCGAGGACGAGAGCAGCGCAGGATTTCGCGCGCTCGGCGCGCGCATCGGCGCCATCGAGCGCGCGCACGGCCTGCCGGGCAGGCGCGTGTTCTACCTCGCGCTGCCGCCGCAGGCGTTCGGCCCCACTATCGAGGCGATCGGCAGCGCGCAACTCAATCGCAGCGCGGGCTGGACGCGGCTGGTGATTGAAAAGCCGTTCGGACGCGACCTGGCGAGCGCGTGCGCATTGAACGATCTCGTGCACCGCTATTTCCGTGAGCAGCAGGTCTACCGCATCGACCACTATCTGGGCAAAGACACGGTGCAGAACCTGCTTGCGCTGCGCTTTGGCAATGCGCTGTTCGAGTCGGTCTGGAATCGCGAGCACGTCCAAAGCGTGCACATCACGGTGGCCGAGGACATCGGGGTGGAAAAGCGCGGCGCATATTACGAGCAGACGGGCGCAGTGCGCGACATGCTGCAAAACCACCTGGCGCAACTGCTCACGCTGACTGCGATGGAGCCGCCCGCGGCATTCGAAGCGGACAGTATCCGGTTCGAAAAAATAAAGGTGCTGCGCGCGGCCGCGCCGCTCACCGCGAGATCGGTGGTATTCGGGCAGTACGCGGCAGGCGCGCAGGGCCGCCGCAAAGTGCCCGGCTATCGCCAGGAAGCGGGTGTCGCGCGCCGCTCGCCGGTCGAAACGTTTGTGGCGGTGCGTTTGCTGATCGACAACTGGCGCTGGCAGGGCGTGCCTTTTTTTCTGCGCACCGGCAAGCGGCTCGCGCAGCGCGCGACCGACATCGCGATCAATTTCCACCGCACGCCAGTCGCGCTGTTCAAGTTAAGCGGCGGCGCGCCGCCCCACCGCAACACGCTGCGAATTTCGATTCAACCCGACGAAGGTTTCGCGCTGTCGTTCGACGTCAAGACCCCGGGCGACCAATTCGCGCTCGAAACGCGGCGCATGGAATTTCGCTACCGCGACGCGTTCGGCGAGCTGTCGTCCGGCTACGAGACGCTGCTGCTCGAAATCATCGAAGGCGACCAGACGCTGTTCGTGCACGCCGACGAGTCGATCGCCGCGTGGACGCTGTTCGGACCGCTGCTCGCCAGAAAATTCAAACTGCATCCTTACGCCGCCGGCACGTGGGGGCCCGCCGCGGCCGACCGGCTGGCGCGCGCCGATGACTCGCACTGAAATCATTCCCCCGCAGCCGCCGCAGGTTCGCGTGAGCCAACCCGTCGCGTCAGTAGTTGGCAACCTCTGCCGATACTGCGGATGTTGATACTTCAGAGAGCGATGCAGCGCTTTCATCCGATGAGAGCCCGAACAAGGCCGTGATTTGAGCTATGGGCGCCTTGTACTCATCAGGCACATTATTGCGCCATGCAGACAAGTAGTCCTTGAAACTCCCACCGCTCAAACTAATATTCAGATAGCCGACCGCTCTCCAAATGGCGGGCGTTTGCTCGAATAAGGGCAGCAGCGCGTTGGCCGCGACTTCGTTATATTTGCGCATGTAGGGGTTGGCCTGAAGCTGCGCTTCGGCGTTCCTGAACCACGCGGCTAACGACATCGAAGACGGAAGCGCACGGTGCGCTTCCTTCAGCATATTTTCGGCGTAACTTTCGAGCGCCTGCGCGTAAGGCGCCCAATTGGGATACGGCGGCGAATGCTCCCATTCTGCCGCCAACTCCTTAAGCGCATACAACGACGCGATTTCGCAAAGCGCCTCTTCGAACCATTGGCTTTGCGAGCCTGTCGCCGCGTCCTTGCGTTGGTCGTAGTTACTGAGTATGTGGCTCAGTTCGTGCGCGAACTCGTAGACGTAGCGGGCCCAGTAGCGGTCTTTTGCAGTGAGAAACACGCGATATTCGTCATTCGGGGAATGGCGGAATAAGGTGATCGGATAGAGATCGGAATGCGCCACCACGATAGGCTGCAGTCGCCTGCCCGGGAAATTCCTGAGCATCACGGTGGCGACTGACGAGAGCACGGCCTGAACGTCTTGCGGGCGTGCATCACCCCAGGACGAGTCAGCTGCGACGATCACGTCGGCTGCGGATTGCAGACGAAATTCGAGCGTGCCTGCTTCGGCACCCTCGACCTCGTCGTCCGCTGCCATTGCGTGCGCTGCCGATATGCAGAGCAACGACGCGGTCGCCAGCGCACCAACGAGTACACATAGCCTTCGACTTCGCATGAAAATTTTAGACCCGGCGATTTTCCGGATCTGTCAGTCCGCTCCCCTTAAGTTTACGCGCGCCAGCGCCAGTTTAGGATTTCCGGCAGGTCTTCGCCGCGCGCGGCCACGTATTCGCGGTGCCGCTCGATCGACTGCGCGTATCGCTCGGCCGCCTGCGGCACCTCGCCCTGTAGCCGCGGGATGCGGCGGATCGCGTCGAACGCCAGCTGATAACGGTCGAGGTTGTTCAACACCACCATGTCGAACGGCGTGGTGGTCGTCCCCTCCTCCTTGTAGCCGCGCACGTGCAGATTCGCGTGGTTGGCGCGCCGGTACGTGAGGCGGTGAATGATCCCCGGATAGCCGTGGAACGCGAAAATGATCGGCTTGTCGCGCGTGAATATCTGGTCGAAGCGTTCGTCGTCCAGGCCGTGCGGATGTTCGGACGGCGGCTGCAGCGCCATCAGGTCGACGACGTTCACCACGCGCACGCGAATGTCGGGCACATATTCGCGCAGCAGCGTCACCGCGGCCAGGGTTTCGAGCGTCGGCACGTCGCCCGCACACGCCATGACCACGTCGGGCGTGCCTGCATCGTTGCTCGCCCACGGCCACACGCCGATGCCCGCCTCGCAATGGGCCACCGCCGCCTCGATGTCGAGCCACTGCCATTCGGGCTGCTTGCCCGCGACGATCACGTTCACGAAATTGCGGCTCTTCAGGCAGCGGTCGGCGACGGCGAGCAGCGTATTCGCATCGGGCGGCAGATAGATGCGCACGACTTCGGCTTTCTTGTTCGCCACGTGGTCGATGAAGCCGGGATCCTGGTGCGAGAACCCGTTGTGGTCCTGGCGCCACACGTGCGAGGTCAAGAGATAATTGAGCGAAGCGATCGGCACGCGCCACGGTATGCGCCGCGTGGTTTTGAGCCACTTCGCGTGCTGGTTGAACATCGAATCGATGATGTGGATGAACGCTTCATAGCACGAAAACAACCCGTGCCGGCCGGTCAGCAGATAGCCCTCGAGCCAGCCTTCGCACAGATGCTCGCTCAGCACTTCCATCACGCGGCCGTCGACGCTCAAATCGGGATCGCCGTCTTTCATTTCCGCGAGCCAGACTTTTTTGCTCGCGGCGTACACGTCCTGCAGCCGGTTGGATGCCGTTTCGTCCGGCCCGAACAGGCGGAAATTGCGGTCGGGGGCGCTCGCCTTCATGATGTCGCGCAAAAATCCACCGAGCACGCGCGTGGCTTCGGCCTTATCCGCACCCGGCGCCTGTATGTCGATTGCATACTCGCGAAAATCCGGCATCGCCAGCGGCACGAGCAGCTCGCCGCCGTTCGCGTGCGGGTTCGCGCCCATGCGGCGAGCGCCCTCCGGCGCCAGCGCGGCGAGCTCGCGGCGCAGGCGGCCGTCGCCATCGAAGAGCTCGCGCGGGCGATAGCTTTGCAGCCACGCTTCGAGCTGCTGCACGTGTTCCGCAGTCTTGAATTCCGCAATCGGCACCTGGTGCGAGCGCCACGTATCCTCGACCGGGACACCGTCGACCATGGCAGGGCCAGTCCAGCCCTTAGGCGTGCGCAATATGATCATCGGCCAGCGCGGCCGCTCTACACGCGACGGCGCCTCGGCGCGCGCGCTGCTTTGTATATCGCGGATCGCAGCCAGCGCCGAATCGAGCGCGGCGGCGAACGCCTGGTGCACGCGCAGTGGATCGCTGCCCTCGACCAGCAGCGGCGCATAGCCGTAGCCGCGCATGAGCTCCATCAGTTCGTCGCGCCCGATGCGCGCAAGCACCGTCGGGTTCGCGATCTTGTAGCCGTTCAGATGCAAGATCGGCAGCACGCAGCCGTCGCGCGCCGGATTGAGGAATTTGTTCGAGTGCCAGCTCGCGGCGAGCGCGCCGGTTTCCGCCTCGCCGTCGCCGACGATGCACGCGACCATCAAGACGGGATTGTCGAACGCCGCGCCGTACGCGTGCGCGAGCGAATAGCCGAGCTCGCCGCCTTCGTGGATCGAGCCCGGGATTTCGGGCGCGACGTGGCTCGGCACGCCGTACGGCCACGAAAACTGCCGGAACAGTTTTTTGATGCCCGCGCGATCACGGCTGATCTCGGGATAGCGCTCGGTGTAGCTCCCTTCGAGATAGGTGTTGGCGACGAGGCCCGGCCCGCCGTGACCGGGGCCGATAATGTAAATCATGTCGAGGTCGTGCGCGCGGATCCCGCGGTTCAGGTGCACGTAGATGAAATTAAGTCCCGGCGTGGTGCCCCAGTGGCCGAGCAGGCGCGGCTTGATGTGCGCGCGCTCGAGCGGCGCTTCGAGCAGCGGATTGTCCAGCAGATAGATCTGGCCTACCGACAGGTAATTGGCTGCGCGCCAGTAAGCGTGCATTTTCTGCAGCAGGTCGGGGTTGAGCGTGGCAGGTATGCGCGCGTCATCCATGATCGGTCCTTGCGGAGAGTGTTTTCGCCGGCGGTCGCGCGCTCGCGCGAAAAGCGCGGCGCATCGGGGCGCACCCACTCAGGGTCCCACAGATCGAAAGCCACCGGTGAACGCCGCGCCATTGTCGACCAGACCGACGTTCTGGCGGGGGATTTTCGATGCGCTTCGCGTTGCCGCCGCCAAGCACGATGTATTCAGGCAGCAACGCGAGCCGGAAGAGCTCGATCACGTGCAGCACCTCGCGCCGCCATTTTTTTTCGCCGAAGCGTTCGAGTCCGCGCTTGCCGACGCGATCCTCGTAGGTGTCGTGCTTCTTGTACGGCAGGTGGGCGAGCTCCAGCGGCACCAGCATGCCGTCGACGATCAGTGCGCTGCCCAGCCCCGTCCCGAGGCCGAGAAACAGCATCTTGCCGCCGCGGTAGGCACCGTACGCCTGCATCGCCGAATCGTTGATCACTTTGACCGGCCGCGCGAACACGCGCTCGAAATCGAAGCCGCGCCATGCCGGGCCGAGATTATGCGGGTCATGCGCCGGCTTGTTGTCGTCCACCGCGCCGGGGTAGCCGATGGTCACTACGTCGTACGACCAGCCTTGGACGAGTTCCATTACGCGCGCCGCCATCTGCGCGGCCGTCATATCGCGCCACGACTTGAATTCGCGCGGCTGCGTCGCGCCGGTCGCGAGGCATTTCACGTGCGAGCCGCCGACGTCGATCACCAGCACGCGCCGGGCTGAGCGCGGGGACGACCGCGCAATCGGGAGCACCGCCGGCTCATGCGTCGTCTGCACGCCGCCTCACGACCCCGGTAACGCTGCCGCGCGGCGGCTGCCCGGCCGCCCGCACGCGGCGCCTAAATACAGCGGTGGAGAGACACTGCAACATTCGCCGACCCGTCCGCGAAAAAATTAAAAGCGATATACATCAGAATTATGCTTGTCGGTACGCAGGCTTTACGTCAGGCGCGCGCTAAATCGGCGGTAGGAGAACTCCCACAATTCAGTAGGGTCTCGTCCGTCGGACACAGGCCGATTGTTGTGTCTTACACGATTTGCTTAAATGATCTCGCGCATTCGCGACTATCTCTCTAACCGTCTTGTGACCGCTGGCTGCTGATAGTTTCGGAGCGCTGGGCGGGGGCCGGTAGTTTTCCCCCGCCTACCCTTTTTCCGAGCGCGGACTGGTTCAAGCAACGCCGGCCACCAGCATAGAGAGGTAATAGCGCCGAAAGCACGGAATCATTCAACCACGGCAGACACGCGACGCGAATCGATACGCGTACGCGCGTCATGGCCGATTTTTTAAGCAGGCCGCATGCAGCGATTTCTCGACATGACACAGCAGTCCACTAACGGCCAGCGCTGCATCCCGCGCGGAACCGGCCATGGCGAGCCTCCTGCAGCCGCGATCGGGGCCGCCTGCAGCGAAGCACGGCCGTTTCTGCGCAACTCTTTAAATCGTTCTGGATGGCGGGTTACGAAGGCGCGGACCACATCAACGGTTCCGGTCAGCCGCTCTCGATGTGCGACATTACGCAGCACGGCGCGCAGGCCGCGGCGGATTATTCGCGGCTGGCGGCTTTCGACATCCGCACTGTGCGCGAAAGCGCCGGTTGGCGGCTGCTCGATCATCACGGCAAATGCGATTTCACGCCGCTGCGCAATCGCGCGCGCGCCGCGCGCGCGCAAGGTTTGCAAGTCGTCTGGACGCTGTTCCATTACGGCTGGCCGACCGATCTCGATGTGTTCTCGGCGGAATTCGTCGAGCGCTTCGCGCGCTATGCGCGCGCGGCCGCGGCCTACCTCGGTGAATTCACCGATGGCGTGCCGGTCTATGCGCCGATCAGCGAGATCTCTTTCCTGACCTGGGCGGCGGGAACCGCCGGCGCATCGCGCATGCACAACGCGGCTATCGCGGGGCGCAGCGACGAATTCAAGTGCCAGCTCGTGCGGGCGGCGATTGCCGCGTGCGAGGCTATCCTCGAAGTCGATCCGCGCGCGCGCTTTCTCAACACCGATCCGCTGATGCACGTCGTCGCGCCGCCCGGCCGCCCGGACCTTGCATCAGCCGTCCAGCAGCAACGCGAACTGCAGTTCGAAACGTGGGACATGTTGGGCGGCCGCGCGCGCCCGGAACTCGGCGGCCGTCCGCGCTACCTCGATATCATCGGCATCAATTATTACTGGGGCAACCAGTGGGAATTCGGCACGCAGCGGCCGCTGAGCTGGCAGCTCGACGATCCGCGCCGCGCCCCGCTGTCGCAACTGCTCGATACCGTGCGCCGGCGCTATCAGCGCCCGTTGGTCATTGCGGAAACGGGCCATTCCGGCGTGCGCCGCGCGAACTGGATGCGCGAAGTCGCCGGCGAAGTCGCGCTCCTGCGCAGAGAGGGCGCGGCGATCGAAGGCATATGCCTGTATCCGATCCTCGACCGTCCCGACTGGAACAATACGTCGCATTGGCACGATTGCGGCCTGTGGCACCTCGAGCACTGCGCCGACGGCATTTTGCGCCGCCGGCTCAACGAGCAATATGCGGCGGCGCTGCGCAAAGTGCAGCACGACACGCGGGTTATGTTCAACCCGGCACCGTGCTCGCTGCTGACCCCACGTGCGTCGGTGCGCTATCGCCTGCGCCCGTCATTTTGACGCGGCGCCGATTTCGCCGCGCTCGTACTCGAACACCGCCCCTGGAAATTCGGCATGCGCCGCGGCGACGCGGATGCCGCCGGCGGTGACTGCCGCGGCCGCGCCGGTCAGGACGTGCCGCAACGGCGTGCCTTCGGCGAGAAACGGCACGGCCACGCTCGTGTCCTCCCAGATCGCCTCGCCGCAGGGTAAAGCGCCCGGCGCGATACCCATGGCGCCGAACATGCGCCCCGCAATCGTGATCACGCCCCTGCCCGCATAGCGCCGCGCATATGCGATCACATTGCCAGCGCGAAAGCCGCTCGCGGTGAGCGGCGTGTATCCGCCGTGCATGAATACGGACGGCCGCGCGCGCCGCAACATCAGAAGGCGCCAGATCGCGTACAGTTTCGCGCGCCCGTCATTGAGCGTATCGGCGAAGAGCGCGCGGGTATCGAGCGTCTCCCGGCGACGCATCTGCTCGCTCAACCCGCTTAAAGCCTGGCGGCGCGCGGCATAGTCGACCGGCCGGCGGTTGTCCGGATCGACGAGCGAGAAATCCCACAGTTCGTTGCCCTGGTAGAAGTCGGGCACGCCGGGCGAGGTGAACTTGATCAGCATCATCGACAGGCTGTTCAGCATGCCCAGCCACGCGAGCGGCTGCTATCGTGGCGCGCAGGTTCTCGAGGAAGAGATTGCGCTCGCCGCCCGTCAGCAGCGCGCGCACGAAATCCGCGACGGCGGCTTCGTACTCGTCGTGGTGCGTGATCCAGCTCGTGTGCACCTTGGCTTCGCGCACGGCTTTCAGCATGTAGGCCTCGATGCGCTTGCGATAAGACGCTGCCGCGGCGTCATCGGCGGCGCCCATCGGGAAAGCTTCCGATCAGCGTCTGGTACAGCAGGTACTCGTCGTTGCGCGACGGCGCCGGCGCGCCGTCGACTTCGCGCTTCTTGCTGCGGTTCATGCGGCCCACCGGCGCAGCTGCAGGCGCCACGCGCGGGCAGCTCGGACAGCACGTCGATGCGCGCGCGCACGTCCTCGGTGCGCTTGTTGTCGTGCGTCGAGGTCGCGAGCATCGTGTGCGGCCAGTTGCTGGCGCGATCCGCGCTCGCGCCGTGGAATGCGCTCGACGGTGACGCCGAACGTCGCGGGCTCGCCGCCGACGTCGTTGAGCGACACCAGCCGGTTGTAGATGTAGAACGCGGTGTCCTCCACGCCCTTGGCCATCACCGGCGCGGTGACCTGCTGGAACTTGCGCGCGAACGTGGCGCATTGCCGCGGCAGCGCGGGCGGCGCGTCCGGCGCGTGGCGCTCGGCGAGCAGCACCGATTTGACGAAGTCGAACATGCTCACGTCGGCGGCGCGGCTGTGGCGCTTGCGCGACGCCGACCGCCCACTCGATGTAGCGCCGGTCGGTCGTCGGCGACTTTGTCGTGCGATGTAGGTGCGGTAGACGGGAAAGCGCGCGATGACCTCGGCGAGCGCCTGGCGCAGCGTGTTGAAGGTGTAAGTCGCGCGTGTCGCGGTCGGCGCGCGCGATGCGCGCGAGCCGGTTGGCGAGCACCGTGAGCTCGCTCGCGAGCGCGTTGCGCAGGATCAGGTGCTTGCCGCGCACGCGCGATCTCGTCGAACGCCGCGTCGTCGCCGATGAAGCTGTGATAGGTGCGCGTCACGCGCGTGCTCGGCCGCGGTGTCGACGAAGAGGCCGTTCACCACGTTGGCGAAGCGATAGCCGGTCGTGCCGTGCACCGCCCACGACCTCGGGCATGTCCTCGAACGGCGCGACGATCTTCTCGGTGACCACGTACAGCGGCCGCGCTGGCTGTCGGCGGGCAGCTCGAACGCGGCCGGCCCGCGCAGGTGGCGGAAGCGGTCCTGCAGCCGCCGGAAGTAGGCGCGCGGGATCGTACAGGCCATCGGGGTGGTCGATGCGCAGCGCGTCGACCTTGCCCGCCCGCAGCCAGCTCGAACATGATGCGGTGCGTCGCCTCGAACACCGCTTCGTTTTCCATGCGCAGCGCGGCGAGGTCGTTGATGTCGAAGAAGCGCCGGTAGTTGATCTCGTCCGGACGCGACGCGCCAGTAACGCGAGCCGGTAGGCCTGCGCTTCGAGCAGCTCGTGCAGGCGCGTCGAAGCTCGCGGGTTCGCCGGGCTCGCCGTTGAGCGCGCGCACGGCGCCGGCGATCGCCGCGGCGATCGGCGCGTGCTCGCGCACGAGGCGCGCGAGCTCGCCGCTGGTGCACATCCTTGGCGGCCGCGCGCGCGGCGATCGCGCTCGCGCTGCACTCGTCGCGCGCGGGCAGCTCGCCGAAGGCTGATCGGCAAGCCTCTGCAGTTCGGCGCGCGGCGCCGTGCGCGGACTGCGCGCGCGACGTGCGCGAGGATGCGCGGATACTCGCGCGGATCGATCGGCAGGCGGTGCTCGTAGTAGCGCACGCTGAACGACCGCCTGCTCCGGCGTCGAACTCGAGCGTGAGCTCGCCGGCCGCGAGCACCGCGCCGTAGTGGTCGCCGAGCACCGGCAGCAGCACCCGGCCTGGCGCGGTGCGCGGTCGCCGGCTGCCAGTCGATGTCGAAGAAATCCGCGTACGCCGACGCCGGCCCGTTCTCGAGCACGTCGAGCCACCACGCGTTGTCGGCGCCCATGACGCCCATGTGGTTCGGCACGACGTCGATCATCTGCCCCATGCCGTGCTCGGCCAGCGCTCGCCGTGAACGCGGTCGAAATCCTCCGCGCGTGCCGATCTCGGGATTGAGCTCGTCTGTGGTCGACGATGTCGTAGCCGTGCGTGCTGCCGGGGCGCGCGCGCAGGTAAGGCGAGCAGTAGACGTGGCTGACGCCGAGCTCGCGCGAGGTACGGCACGATCGCGGTCGCGTCGCGAAACGTGAATCCGCGATGCAGCTGCAGGCGGTAGGTCGCGCGCGGAATGCGCGCCGTCTCGGCGCGCCGGCGCGCGCGCGGCCGCGTGGCCGGCGCCGGACGCTGCGCCGCGAGCCTGCGCGACGAGCGCGGCGAAAACGCGCGTCGCGTCTCCCACTGCTCGAGCGTCACCGGCAGCTTGCGCCGCCAGTTCGGATGCTCGTCGATGGTGCCCGGCAGGTTCGCCTGCTCGCCGACTGCCGAGCACGTCCTCGAGCTGCACGATCATCACGCATCGTCGGCGTGCGCGCGAGGAACGCGTGCAGTGCCTGCGCCCAGCGCGGTCATGGACTCGGGCGGCAGGTCGGCACCGGGACTCACGCCCGGCGGCAGCAGCCGCTCGCGCTTCAGCGCGCGCACGAGGCCTGCGCGCTCGCGTTCGCGCGCGCTCGAACTGCGCGTCGCGCTTCTCCGCATCCGGGAACTGGCCGAGTTCTGCGCGCAGTTGCTGGTCGCGGCCGCGCCACCAGCCGGCGAGCGTCGGCAGGTCGTGCGTCGTAACCGCCGCCAGCGCCTGCGCGCGGATACGCGGACGGCGGCTTGAAGTCGCCGTCGGCGTCGTGCTCGAATATCAGCAGCCGGTACGACAGCACGCCGGCCTGCGCCAGTCCCGCGCGCAGCTCGTCGGGCACCGTGCCCAGGTCCTCGCCGATCACGAGGCAGCGGTGGCGATGGCTCTCGAGCGCGAGGATGCCGAGCAGCTCGGCAAACGGGTAGTGCACGTAGGCGCCCGCGCTGGCGTCCATGCCCGCCGGCACCCAGTACAGGCGCGCGAGTCCCATCACGTGGTCGATGCGCAGCGCGCCGGCGTGCACCATGTTCGCGCGCAGCGTCGCGATGAAGCGGCGCGTAGCCCCGACGCGGCGCAGGCGCGGGCAGCGGCGGCGGCAGGCCCCAGTCCTGGCCGTTCAGGTTGAACTCGTCGGGCGGCGCGCCGACGCTGGCGGCCAGCGCGTACAAGTCCTGGTTCGCCCAGGCATCGGCGCCGCCGGGGTCGACCGAGACCGCGAGGTCGGTATAGAGGCCGATCGCGAGGCCCGCGTCGAAGCACCGTTCCTCGACGCGCTGCGAGCTGCAGCTCGGCCTGCCACTGCAGGTATTGGAAGAATTCGATGCGTGCGGCGTGGGACCGCGGCGAAGCGCAAGCACGGCGGGCCCGGCGGGATCGCGGTACTCGGCGGGCCATTGCTGCCAGCCCCACTGCCCGGGCGCGGCCAGTTGCAGATGCTCCTGCAGCGCCTCGAACAGCGCGTAGCGGCGCAGCGCCTCGCCGCGCTGCGCGCAGAACGCGCGAAATCGCGCGCGCGCCCGCTGTCGCGCGCCAGGTGCTGCGCGCGAAAATGCTCGTACAGCAGTTCGAGCAGCGGCCGCTTGGCCGCGGCGACGCCCGCGTAATCGACGAGCTCGGCGGCGCGCAGGCGCTTCAATTCGACCAGCAATTGCGGCGCGCCGGCGGCCTCGCGCGCGGCCTCTGATTCCGCGAAATCGGCGATTGCCTCGACGTCGATGTACAGCACGTTCAGGAACAGCCGGCTCGACGGGCTGTACGGGCTCGCGTGGCCGGGATCGTGCAGGAACAAGGCATGCAGCGGATTGACGCCGACGATGTCCGCGCCGCGCGCGCCCCACTGCGCGACCACGATGGCGCAGATCGGTGAAGTCGCCGATGCCCCAGTTGCGCGCGGAGCGCAGCGAATACAGCTGCAGCGCGGCGCCCCAGGCGCGGCCGCCCTGCGCGAGGGTTTCCGGCAGATAGCAGCGGTCCGGCGCGACGATCAGCGTCGCGTGCGCGAGCGGCTCTATGCCCTCGAGCAGTTCCAGCCGGTGATAGCCCGGGAGCCAGCGTCGCCGGCAGGCGCAGTTGCACGGCGCGCCTTTCCTCGCCGTCGACGTCGAACGTCTCGAGCGGAACGAGGTTGCGCAAATTGAAGCTGCCGTTGTGGACGCGCCCGCTCTCCTCGGTGATGCGCCAGGCCAGCGAGTGCCCGGCGAGCGCGGCAGGCAGCTGGATGCGGATGCCGTCGGCCAGCGCCGCGACGCGCACCACGACCGCGGCCGGCAAGGTCTGCGCGCGGCGCGCGTACTCGTGGCCGGCGATTGCCGCTTCGATTCGAGCCGCGTCCGTGGCATCGACGTGCATCGCCGCGAGCAGCGCGCGCAGCGTCGCATCGGAGGCCTCGTGCCGCTCGCCCCAGACGTCGTCGTAAGCGGTTGCGACTCCATGCCGGCGCGCAAGTTCGGCGAGCCGCGGATCACCCATGCGCCGCCTCCAGCACCCAGATGCCGCCCCATGCGGGAAGCAGCTTGGTAGTGGCGCCGGCGCTCGCATGCATGATCCTGCCGGGCACCGGCTGGATGCGCCACGGCTGGTCGGAGAAATTGGCGCGCAGGGCGAGCCGCGTGCCGATCGGGCAGCGTCCAGTCGACGGCGAGGTTCGCGCCCTCGACGGCAAAGCTGCGCGCCGCCGGCGCCGCCCTTGCAAATGAGGCACGAGCTGGTGCGCGCCTTATTTCGAGCAGGTCGCTATACAGCGTGTGCCACTCGGCGCCGCCAGGCGCGGCGACTTCACCCCACTGCAGTTTCGACTCGTGAAACGTCGCCTCGGCGTTGGGGTCGGGAATCGTCATCTGCGCGGCGTCGCCGGCGAATTTTTCGAACGCGGCGAACTCGCGGCGGCGGCCGTCGCGCACGGCGTCGGCGAGCTCGGGCCCGAAATCGCAGAAGAACAGAAACGGCGTGGACGCGGCGAATTCCTCGCCCATGAACAGCATCGGCACGTGGGGCGCAGCAGCAGGTAGCACATCACCCCGAGCCGCAACGCCGGCGGGTGCGCGAGCGCGCCGATGCGCTCGCCGAGCGCGCGGTTGCCGACCTGGTCGTGGTTTGCGGAAAGAGCACGAAGGCGGTCGGCGGCAGCTGCGTCGACGCTTCGCCGCGCGGCTCGCCGCCGCGGAAGGCCGACGCCTCGCCCTGGTAAGCGAAACCTTCGGCGAGCGTGCGGCCGAGATGCCACAGCGGGCGCTGCGCGTAGTCGGCGTAGTAGCCGTCGCGCTCGCCGGTCGCGAGCACGTGCAGCGCGTGGTGAAAATCGTCGTTCCACTGCGCGTTGGCGACGAGCGCGCGCTGCGCGCCGTCGCGCTCGAGGTAGCGCGCCTCGTTGCGGTCGTTCTCGAGCACGAGGTGCACGTGGCGCGTGCGCCCCGGTCCCGCGCGCACCGCGCGCGCGATCTCGGTCACGAAGTCCGGCTCGCTGGCGTCGACGATCGCGTGCACCGCGTCGAGCCGCAGGCCGTCGAAGTGAAATTCCTCGAGCCAGTAGAGCGCGTTGTGGACGAAGAAGTCGCGCACGGTGCGCGAACCGGCGCCGTCGAAGTTGATCGCCGCGCCCCACGGCGTCTGCTGCGACTCGTTGAAGAACTGCGGCGCGTACGCCGGCAGGTAATTGCCTTCGGGGCCGAAGTGGTTGTAGACGACGTCGAGCAGCACCATGAGCCCGCGCGCGTGCGCGGCGACGACCAGGCGCTTCAGGTCCTCGGGCGTGCCGTAGCTCGCGTCGGGCGCGAACGGCAGCACGCCGTCGTAACCCCAGTTGCGCTTGCCCGGAAAATCCGCGACCGGCATCAGCTCGATCGCGGTGACGCCCAGGTCGCACGAGGTAGTCCAGCCGCTCGACCGCCGCGGCGAACGTGCCTTCGGGCGTGAACGTGCCGACGTGCAGCTCGTAGACCACCGCCTCGTCCCACGGGCGCCCGCGCCACGACGTCGTCGGTCCAGTCGAAGGCCAGCGGGTCGACGACCGCGCTCGCGGCGTGGACGTCCTCCGGATTGGAGCGCGACGCCGGGTCGGGCACGCTGATGCGGTCGTCGATCCGGTAGCGGTAGCGCGCGCCGGCCGCGAGATTGGACACCGCTGCGCTGAACCAGCCGCCCTCTTCCGCGGCCAGCGGCTGCAGGTGGCGCCCGCGCTCGTGCGTAAGTTCGAGCGCGACGTGCGCGGCCCCCGGCGCCCACAGCCGGAAGCGCGCCGACGCCATCGTCGAGCTCGGCGCCGAACGGCATCGCGTGGCGGCGCTTCATGCCGGATGCGCCGCCTGCGCCAGCAGCACGAGCGAGCGGCCCTGCAGCGGATATTCCGCGCCGGCCGGCGTCGTGCTGCCCGCCGGCGTGCCGTTTTCGAGCGCGGTGTCGAACTGCGCGTACCACGCGGTCACCGCGACCGAGCGCCGGCAGCTTGAACGCGATCGCATCGTGATGCGCGTTGAAGAGCATCAGGAAGCTCGCGTCGCGCACCGGCCGCCGCGACGCGGTCGGTCTCCGCGAGCGCGTCGCCGGCGAGATAAACGCCGAGGCAGCGCGCGAAATCCTTGTCCCACTCCTCGGGCGTCATCTCGACGCCGTCGGGCTTCAGCCACACGATGTCCTTGGTGGCGCTGCCGCCGGCGGCTTCGCCGGTGAAGAAATCGCGGCGCCGGAAGATCGGATGCTCGCGGCGCAGCGCGATCATGCGCGTGGTGAACTCGTAGAGGCGCCGCCGGCGCTCGTCGTCGGTCCAGTCGAGCCACGAGATTGGTTGTCCTGGCAGTAGGCGTTGTTGTTGCCGCGCTGCGTGCGCCCGATCTCGTCGCCGGCCTGCAGCATCGGCACGCCCTGCGACAGCAGCAGGGTGGCGAGCAGGTTGCGCTTCTGTCGTTCGCGCAGCGCGATGATCGCGGGATCGTCGGTCGCGCCCTCGACGCCGCAGTTCCACGAGAGGTTGTTGTCGTTGCCGTCGCGGTTGTCCTCGCCGTTCGCCTCGTTGTGCTTGTCGTTGTAGGAGACGAGGTCGTGCAGCGTGAAGCCGTCGTGCGCGGTCACGAAGTTGACGCTGGCGGAGGGCTCGCGGCCGCTGTGCGCGTAGAGGTCGCTGGAGCCCGTGAGCCGCCGCGCGAAGTCGCCGATCAGCCCGCCGTCGCCTTTCCAGTACGCGCGCATCACGTCGCGGTACTGGTCGTTCCACTCGCGCCCAGCCGAGCGGAAAGTTGCCGACCTGGTAGCCGCCCGTGCCCAGGTCCCACGGTTCGGCGATCAGCTTCACCTGCGACAGCACCGGGTCCTGGCGCAGGATGTCGAAGAACGAGCCGACGGGTCGTAGCCGTGCGCTTCGCGGCCGAGCGTCGACGCGAGATCGAAGCGAAAGCCGTCGACGTGCATCTCCTCGACCCAGTAGCGCAGCGAATCCATCACCAGCTGCAGCACGCGCGGATGCAGCATGTTGAGCGAGTTGCCGCAGCCCGTGTAGTCGACGTAGTTGCGCGGCTCGTCGGGGTTCAGCCGGTAATACGCCGCGTTGTCGATGCCGCGAAACGACAGCGTCGGGCCGTGCTGGTTGCCCTCGGCGGTGTGGTTGTAGACGACGTCGAGCACGACCTCGAGGCCGGCCGAGTGCAGCGCTTTCACCATCGTCTTGAATTCCGCGGCGCAGTCGGACGCGCAGTAGCGCTGCTCGGGCGCGAAGAAGCCGATCGTGTTGTAGCCCCAGTAGTTGCGCAGGCCGCGCTCGACCAGCGTGCGGTCGTCGACGAACGCGTGGACCGGCAAGCAGCTCGATCGTCGTCACGCCCAGGCGTTTCAGATGATCGATCACCGGCGGGCAGCTCATGCCCGCGAACGTGCCGCGCAAGGCCGGCGGCACCTCCGGATGCAGCTTCGTGTAGCCGCGCACGTGCATCTCGTAGATGACGGTGTCGTGCCACGGGACCTGCGGCCGCCGGTCGTCGCCCCAGCTGAACGCGCTGTCGACCACGCGGCACTTGGGCATGCCGCGCGCGCTCTCGCGGCGGTCGAACGACAGGTCTTCGCGCTTGTGCCCGATCGTGTAGCCGTAGTGCGCGTCGCTCCAGCGCAGCGCGCCGCTGATCTCGCGCGCGTACGGATCGATCAGCAGCTTGTGCGGATTGAAGCGGTGGCCGTGCTCGGGCTGGTACGGCCCGTGCACGCGGTAGCCGTAGAGCATGCCGGGGCGCGCTTCGGCAGGTAGCAGTGCCAGACCTGCGTCGGTGCGCTCGCGCAGATCGATGCGCTGGAGCTCGCGCCGGCCGCTGTCGTCGAACAGGCACAGCTCGCACGCGCTCGGCATGCTCCGAGAAGAGCGCGAAATTGACGCCCTGGCCGTCCCAGGTGGCGCCGTGCGGATAGGGTTTGCCGGGCCAGACGGCGGTGACGGGCTGGCTGGTGGTTTTCTTCATCGAGTCGGTTTTCTGCCGCGCCCGCAGGCGCACGGCCACGTTAAGTCAGAGGTCGCCATCTTTTTTGATGCGCGGCCACCAGTGCTCGAGCATGCCCGCGGCCCAGTCGCGGCCGCCGAGACCGAACGCGAGCGCGATCGCGAGCACGACGCCGGTCAGGATGATCAGGAACGTCTGGCGCACGATGATCGCCGCCGATGTTGATCTGGTCGAGCGCGATCAGCACGACGAACGTCATGATCGCGTAGTGCGCGAGCTTGGCGAGAAAGTCGGCGTCCGGCACGTGCGATGTCGCGGCAGTAGGCTCGCCACGGCGTGGTCCGACGAAGCGCGCGAAGTAGGCGCCGAGCGTGAGTATCAAGCAGCGCCAGCATCAGCTTGGGCACGAAGAGCACGAGCGCGGCCGAGCAGGTCGGTCGACGTAGGTGAGGCCGAGCGTGTTGAACGCGACGACCAGCGACGCGAGGACGACCAGGCAGAACGCGAGAAAGCCGAACAGCGTCGTGGTGTCGCTGCGCGTGCCGCCCTGCTGCAGGAAGTCGTCCATGCCCGCGCGCTCGGTCAGCACGTTGAAGTTGATCGCGCGCAGGCCGCGCTCGACCGCGAAGCGCACCGCCTTGGCCAGAAGCCAGCCCGCCGCTACCGTGAGCAGCGCGAGCGCCAGCCGCGGCAGAAACGCCGACACCTCGTTCAGGAATCCCCGCGCCGGCTCGAGGAACGTATAGACGCTATCCATAATTTTCTCCTGATTGCCCGCGGGCGCGCCGTCAGCCGGCGTCCAGCAGTTCGAGAATGCCGTGCAGCGGAATGGCTACCCAGTCGGGCCGGTTGGCGAGCTCGTAGCGCAGCTCGTACAGCGCCTTCTCGAGCTCGAAGAGACCGAGCAGCCCCTGCCCTGCCTGCAGCGGTGCGCCCGTCAGCACTTCGCCGGCGGCCGCGTTATAGGCGGCGAGGAACGCCTTGCGCGCGTCGGCCTCCCACGCGCGCGCCAGCGGCGCGACGCGCTCGAAGTCGACGCTCCCCGCGACGAGTCCGCGCAGCGCGGTCCAGCGCGCGTAGTTGAACGAGCGCAGCATGCCGGCGACGTCGCGCAGCGGGCGGCTGCTTCGCGCGCCGTTCGCTCGAGCGGGCGCGCCGGCTCGCCCTCGAAGTCGATGATCAGGAAGTCGTTCTTCGTCAGCAGCACCTGGCCCAGGTGAAAGTCGCCGTGGAAGCGCGTCTTGATGCCGCGCATCGGCGCCGGAATGAACGCGGCGATGCGCGCCGTGAGCCGCGCGCGCGCGGCGAGCGCCTGCCCGGCAACCGTCCGCGCGGGCTCAGGCAGCTGCGCGAGGCCCGCCTCGAGCAGGCGAAATGTCTCGCGCGCTTCGCCTTCGACTCGCTCGCGGCAGGCGGTCAGATCGGCGTCGGTGAGCGGCTTCGGGCTCGAACGCCGGGTCGGCTCCGTGCTGCGCGAGCGCGAGATGCAGCTCCGCGGTGCGCGGTGCCGAGAATCGGATCAGCGCCATGTACGCGCCGTGCACGTCGACCGGCGCTTCGGCGACGTTCACGCGCCGCTCCTCGAGGTAGCGGCTCGAGGTAGTCGAGCGTGTACGCCCACGCGTCGCCCTGGTTCGAGACGTACGCCTGCAGCAGCGCGAGCGTCAGCGTGGCGCCGTCGCCGCCCACGTACTCGAGCGCGCCGGCGAGCGGCACGCAGTTCGGGAAGTGCGCGACCTCGGTCAGGAAGCGGCCGATCTCGAGCTCGGGGTTCACGCCGGCGCGCAGGCGCCGATAGCCCTTGAGGAAGCAGCCGCTCGCCGAAGTGTCACCAGCGTGTTGCTGCTTTGCGCCTGCTGCCGGCTGACGCGGCAGCGCGGCGATGTCCATCGCCGGCGAGTTCGCGCAAACGCCGCGGTCGGGCGAAACACGCAGCCGGCCGTGCGCGGTCGCGATCTCCCGGCGCGCGCCGATCGCCTCGACCAGCGCGCGGCAGAATGCCTCGTCGGCGAAGGCGTCGCCCATGACGCCGACGTTGGCCTGCTGGCGCACCTTGGCGACGGCCGCCGGCGGTCAGCGCGCGCAGGCGCTCCTCGTCGCGGTCTTCCCAGCGCGAGCGCCAGCGGCAGGAAGTACGCGGGGTCGTCGGGCGGACCGTCGAGTTCGAGCACCGGCAGCAGCCAGCTGCCGGCCGCCCTCCTCCCACACGCGCGTGGTCGACGATGCGCGCGCGCTTGATCGGCGGTGCCCTTGCGCCGCGTACCAGCGCTGCATCTCGATGTGGCGCGGCAGCATCTCGGTCTCGAACTGCGCGCGCGTCTTCTCGGCCATGCCGATGCGCCACGGCACCACGCTGGTCGCGGAAGAGGCTGTTCCAGCCGTCGAACAGCACGAGCATCGGGCAGTCCTCGGCCGCCAGCATGCTCTTCGTGCCAGCGCGGCGCGGCGACGTCGGTGGCGAGCCGGAACCAGTAGAAGCCGTGCGCCGGCAGCGTCAGCAGGTACGGCAGCTCGCCGATCGGCGGGAACGCGCGTGCGGCCGAGCAGCTCGACCGGCACGCGCGCCTTGAAGCGCGAGAGGTCGAGCTCGACCGCCTGCGCCGCGCGCGACAGGTTGGCCACGCACAGGATCGCTTCGTCGTCGTACTCGCGCAGGTACGCGAGGACCTTGCGGTTGCCGGGCTCGCAGGAACGATGAGCCTGCCGCGGCCGAACGCGCTGGCTGCGCCTTGCGCACGGCGAGCATGCGCTTCATCCAGTTGCAGCAGCGACGACGGGTCGCGCGGCTGCGCCTCGACGTTGACCGCCTCGTAGCCGTACATCGGATCCATGATCGGCGGCAGGTACAGGCGCTGCGGGTCGGCGCGCGAGAAGCCGGCGTTGCGGTCGGGGCTCCACTGCATCGGCGTGCGCACGCCGTTGCGGTCGCCGAGATAGATGTTGTCGCCCATGCCGATCTCGTCGCCGTAGTAGATGATCGGCGAGCCGGGCATCGACAGCAGCAGGCTGTTCATCAGCTTGATGCGGTCCGGGTCGTTCTCCATCAGCGGCGCGAGGCGCCGGCGGATGCCGAGGTTGATGCGCGCGCGCGGGTCGGCGGCGTACATGCTGGTACATGTAGTCGCGCTCCTTGCTCGGTCACCATCTCGAGCGTCAGCTCGTCGTGGTTGCGCAGGAAGATCGCCCACTGGCAGTTGTCGGGGATCTCCGGCGTCTGCTGCATGATCTCGACGATCGGGTAGCGGTCCTCCTGCGCGATCGCCATGTAGATGCGCGGCATCAGCGGGAAGTGGTACGCCATGTGGCATTCGTCGCCGTCGCCGAAGTACTGGCGCACGTCCTCGGGCCACTGGTTCGCCTCGGCGAGCAGCAGCGGCCCTTGTAGTGGCGGTCGAGCGCGCGCGCGGATCTGCTTGATCACCGCGTGCGTCTCGGGCAGGTTCTCGTTGTTGGTGCCGTCGCGCTCGACCAGGTAGGGAATCGCGTCGAGGCGGAAGCCGTCGACGCCCATGTCGAGCCAGAAGCGCATCGTGCGGAACACCGCCTTCAGCACCTGCGGGTTGTCGAAGTTCAGGTCGGGCTGGTGGCTGAAGAAGCGGTGCCAGTAGTACGCCTGCGCGACCGGGTCCCACGTCCAGTTCGACGTCTCGGTGTCGGTGAAGATGATGCGCGTGCCGGCGTACTTCGTTCGGGTCGTCGCTCCACACGTAGAAGTCGCGCTTGGGCGAGCCGGGCGGCGCGCGCCGCGCGGCCTGGAACCACGGGTGCTGGTCGGAGGTGTGGTTGATGACGAGCTCGGTGATGACCTTGAGCCCGCGCCGGTGCGCCTCGCGCACGAACGCGCGGAAGTCGTCGACGCGTGCCGTAGGGCGGATGGACGTTGTGGTAATCCGAGATGTCGTAGCCGTCGTCGCGCAGCGGCGACGGATAGAACGGCAGCAGCCAGATCGTGTTGACGCCGAGGTCCTGGATGTAGTCGAGCTTCGTCGGTCAGCCCGCGGAAGTCGCCGATGCCGTCGTCGTTCGAGTCGAAGAACGCCTTCACGTGCAGCTGGTAGATGACCGCGTCCTTGTACCAGAGCGGATCGCCGGTCGCCGGCTCGGGCTGCGTCGTTGTCACGACGTCGGCGCGCGTCTGGGCATCCGTCTCAGCAGTGCTCCGCTACCGGGACGGGCGCAGTCGGTCGGCGCAACTGGCGGCGGCAAGCGGAAGATGTGCGCGGGCGCGCATGCCGGATCGAGCACGCACGAAGTTGCGCGCGCCCTGCCAGGTATAGCGCGCGCCGGTCAGCAGGTCGTGGACCTGGTACGCGCCGTCGCCCGGGATGCCGAGCGCCGCCAGGTCGAGCGTCGACCCAGCCCGCCTGCGCGTGGCGCGGGTCGAGGTTCACGACGATCAGGATGCGTGTTGTCGCGCGCGCGATTTCGAGTAGCAGATGAGCTGGGCGTTGTCGACGCGCATGAAACGCAGGCTCCAGTCCGACTGCAGCGCGGGATTGTCGCGGCGGATCTGGTTGACGTGCGCGATGAACGCGGCGCAGGCTGTCGGCGCGTGCGAGATCCCAGTGGCGCAGCTCGTACTTCTCCGAGTCGAGGTATTCCTCGCTGCCCGGCTCGCGCGGCGAGTTCTCCATGCAGCTCGTACGCCGGCCCGTAGATGCCGTAGTTGGCGGCGAGCGTCGCCGCCAGCGCGAGCCGCAGCGTGAACGCGGCGCGGCCGGCGCCGCTGCAGCTGATACGGGCAGGATGTCCGGCGTGTTCGGCCAGCAGTTGGGGCGGAAGTACTCGCGCGCGGGCCCGTGCGCGAGCTCGGTGAAGTACTCGGTGAGCTCCTGCCTGGTGTTGCGCCACGTGAAGTACGTGTACGACTGCGAGAAGCCCGAGCTTGCGCCAGGCGGTGCATCACCTGCGGGCGCGTGAACGCCTCGGAGAGGAAGATCACGTCGGGATGCTCGCGCTTCAACTCGGCGATCACCCACTCCCAGAAGCGCGAACGGCTTGGTGTGCGGGTTGTCGACGCGGAAGATGCGCACGCCCTGCGTCGATCCAGAACACGAACACGCGCCGCAGCTCCTCCCACAGCGCCTGCCAGTCGTCGCTCTCGAAGTCGAACGGATAGATGTCCTGGTATTTCTTCGGCGGGTTCTCGGCGTACTGCACGGTGCCGTCGGGGCGCCAGCGGAACCACTCCGGATGCTCCTTCACGCACGGATGATCGGGCGCGCACTGGAACGCGATGTCGAGCGCGATCTCGATGCCGTGCGTGCGGGCGGCCTCGACCAGGTGCCGGAAGTCGGCGAGCGTGCCGAGCTCCGGCGAGGATCGCCGTGTGGCCGCCCTCCGCCGCGCCGATCGCCCACGGGCTGCCGACGTCGTCGCGGCTGGCCGTGACGGCGTTGTTGCGGCCCTTGCGCCGCTCGCGGCCGATCGGATGGATCGGCGGCAGGTACAGGACGTCGAAGCCCATGCGCCGCGACGTACGGCAGGCGCTTCATCACGTCGTCGAACGTGCCGTGGCGGCCCGGCTCGTCGGCGGCCGAGCGCGGGAACAGCTCGTACCACGTGCTGAAGCGCGCGCGCTCGGGATCGACGACGACGCGCAGGTCGAGCGACGTGCGCACGCCACCGGAGCGTTCGCGCGTAGCGGCGTCGCGCGAGCTCGCATGAGCGCGTCGTCGAGCCCGGTTGCGCGCAGCCGCGCAGGCGGGCCCTCGCGCAGCGCCTTTGCCCACGACTGCAGGCGCGTGCGTGCCGCTTCGTCGGTCGCGCGCTGCGCCGCGGCGGCCACCAGTTCGGCGCCCGACTGCGCGCGGCGAGCGCGGATGTCGGCGGCATCGACGCGGCGCGCGAACTCGTGCCGCCACGTGAGCAGTGGATCGACCCACGCCATGACGCCGTATTGCCATGTGGCCGAGGCGGTCGACGGTGAACGCGCCGCGCCAGAGGTCGTTGCCGAGCGCTCCATCATCGGCGCTTCGGTCCAGTTCTCTTCGCTCTCGGCGCGGTAGCGCAGCACGCACGCGAGCACGTCGTGGCCGTCGGCGAAGCAGTCGGCCTCCACCGTGATCGTCCTCGCCCACGACGCGCTTGATCGGCGAAGCGGCCGCCGTCGACGATGGGCGTCACGTTCTCGATGGCGACGCGCGTGTCGATGCCCAGCGCCTTCAACGAGCGCTTGGCGGGTTTGCGCGCCGCCTTCACGCGCCGCCCTCTGCTTTGAACATGACGATCGCGAGCGGCGGCAGCGTCAGCGTGAGCGAATGCGGCCGGCCGTGCGCGGCGAGCGGCGCCGCCTGCGCGCCGCCCATGTTGCCGACGCCGCTGCCGCCGTAGATCGCCGGCGTCGCTGTTGAGCAGCTCGCGCCACGCAGCCGGCGCGCGGCACGCCGACGCGATAGCTGCTCGCGCACGACCGGCGTGAAGTTGCACGACGACGAGCACCGGCGCGCCGCTCGCTGGGACTGCGCAGGAAGCTGACGACGCTCGCTCTCGCTGTCGTGGCTGTCGACCCACTCGAAGCCGGCGCGCGCGGAAGTCGAGCTCGTGCAGCGCGGGCTCGGCGCGGTAGACGCGGTTCAGGTCGCGCGACCCAGCGCTGCACGCCCGCGTGCTCCGGATGCTCGCAGATCCACCAGTCGAGCTCGGCTGTCGTGGTTCCACTCGCGCCGCTGGCCGAACTCGCCGCCCATGAAGAGCAGCTTCTTGCCCGGGTGCGTCCACATATAGCCGAACAGCAGGCGCAGGTTGGCGAACTGCTGCCACCGGTCGCCGGGCATCTTCGCGATCAGCGACGCCTTGCCGTACACCACTTCGTCGTGCGAGAGCGGCAGCACGAAATTCTCGGTGAACGCGTACCAGAGCGAGAACGTGAGCTCGTCGTGGTGGTAGCGGCGATAGATCGGGATCGTGCGCGAAGTAGTCGAGCGTGTCGTGCATCCAGCCCATGTTCCACTTCATGCCGAAGCCCAGGCCGCCCGCGTACACCGGGCGCGAGACCTGCGGCCACGCGGTCGATTCCTCCGCGATCGTCTGCACGTCCGGGATGTCGCGGTACGACCGCCGTGTTCAGGTCGCGCAGGAACTCGATCGCCTCCAGGTTCTCCTTGCCGCCGTACTGGTTCGGGATCCACTCGCCCGGCTTGCGCGCGTAGTCGAGGTAGAGCATCGAGGCGACCGCGTCGACGCGCAGGCCGTCGATGTGGTACTTGTCGAGCCAGAACAGCGCGCTCGACAGCGAGGAACGCGCGCACCTCGTGGCGGCCGTAGTTGAAGATGTTGCTCTTCCACTCCGGATGGAAGCCCTGGCGCGGGTCGGCGTGCTCGTAGAGGTGCGTGCCGTCGAAGCGCGCGAGACCGTGATCGTCGCCCGGGAAGTGCGACGGCACCCAGTCGAGGATCACGCCGATGCCCGTGCTGGTGCAGCATGTCGACGAAGTACATGAAGTCCTGCGGCGTGCCGTAGCGCGCGCTCGGCGCGAAGTAGCCGGTCGTCTGGTAGCCCCACGAGCCGTAGAACGGATGCTCGGTGATCGGCATCAGCTCGACGTGGGTGAAGCCCATGCCCGCCGCGTATTCGGCGAGCGGCGGCGCGATCTCGCGGTAGCTCGGCATGCGGTCGTCGCTCGCCGCGGCGCCACGAGCCCAGGTGCACTTCGTAGACCGAGAGCGGCGCGTCCAGGCGCGTTGTGCGCGGCGCGCGTCTGCATCCACTCGCCGTCGTTCCACTCGTAATCGAGCGACCACGCGCGCGAAGCGCGGGCGGGCGGCACCTCGCCGAAGAATGCGAACGGGTCGGCCTTGTCCGTCGCGTGGCCGTTGCGCGTGGTGATCGCGGAACTTGTAGCTCTGGCCGCGCGTCACGTTCGCCGACGTCGCGCTTCCCAGATGCCCGATTCATCCCAGCGCGGCGCCAGCCGGTCCGCGTCCGGCTGCCAGCCGTTCCAGTCGCCGATCACCGCGACGTCGCGCGCGTTGGGCGCCCACACAGCGAAATGCGCGCCGCCGTCGCCGTCGAGAAGTGGCAGCCCATCTCGCGGTACAGGCGCCGCGTGCGTGCCTTCCCTGAACAGGTAAATGTCGTGCTCGGTCAGCATGGTAATAGACGGCGAACTTTCGATAGATCTCCCGACTCGCGCCACCGGCTAGCGCAGGTGATGCAGCTGCTGCCCGAGCATCTCCGGCGTGATGAGGGTGATGCCCTTGTCCGGTCACGTGGAAGCGCTTGCGGTCTTCCTCGGGATCGACGCCGACGCTGCAGCCCGGGCGGGATGCGCGCGCCCTGGTCGACGACCACGCGGCGCAGCACCGCGCCGCGGCCCGATCTCGACCTCGGGCAGGATGACCGACTCGCTCGATCGTGCAGTAGCTGTGCACGCGCACGTTCGAGAACAGGAGCGAGCGTTGTGACCGTCGAGCCGCTGATGATGCAGCCGCCCGAGACCATCGAATCGATCGCGGCGCCGCGCCGGCCGTCGATGTCGAACACGAACTTGGCCGGCGGCAGCTGCTCCTGGTAGGTCCAGATCGGCCAGGCCTGGTCGTAGAGGTTGAGCGCGGGCGTGACGTGCGTGAGCTCGAGGTTCGCTTCCCAGTACGCGTCGATGGTGCCGACGTCGCGCCAGTACGGCTGGCCGTCGGTCATGCTGCGTGCAGCTGTCCGTGCAGGCGGTGCGCGTACACGCGGTAGCCGCGCGGCGACCAGGTGCGGGATGATGTCGTGGCCGAAGTCGTGGCTCGGAGTCCTCGTCGTCGCGCGTCGCCGATCAGCTGCTCGTACAGGAACGGCGCGTTGAACACGTAGATGCCCATGCTGCCGAGCGCCATGTCCGGCGCGGCCCGGCAGCGGCCGCGGACTCGGCGGGCTTCTCCTGGAAGCCCGTGACGCGGAAGTTCTCGTCGACCTCCATCACGCCGAGCTGCGCGGCCTCCGCGAGCGGCACCTCGACGCAGCCGACCGTCATGTCGGCGCCGCGCGCGACGTGCTCGTCGAGCATGCGCGCGTAGTCCATCTTGTAGACGTGGTCGCCGGCGAGCACCAGCACGATGCGCGGATCGTGGCGGCGCAGGATGTCGAGGTTCTGGTACACCGCGTCCGCCGTGCCGCGGTACCAGTCGGCCGTGATCGCGCTGCTGCGCGGGCAGCAGCTCGATGAACTCGTTGAAGCGGCCGTCGAGGAAGCGACCAGCCGCGCTGCACGTGGTGGATCAGGCTGTGCGCCTTGTACTGCGTCGCAGATGCCGATGCGGCGGATGCCCGAGTTCACGCAGTTCGACAAGCGCGAAGTCGATGATGCGGAACTTGCCGCCGAACGGCACCGCGGGCTTGGCGCGCCAGTCGGTGAGCGGCCCGAGGCGCGCGCCGCGGCCCCCGGCGAGCACGAGCGCGAGCGTCTGGCGCGCGAGCTGCGCCATCGTTGGATCGTCGGACGCGTACTGCTTGTACGCGCCGTAACCGGTTTGCAGGCTGGCGAGATCGTTCATAGGTAATGCGCGCACACGGTCGCGCGCACGTCTTGGGTGGAGTCGGACCCCGGTTCGGGAACCGCGACGGAGGGGATCGCATCCATACCGGCATTCAGTTAGCAAAAAGAGCGCCAGCAACGCGCACGGTCTCGATGGGGTTATGGACGTTGCTTCCTCGTAGGCACGCGCACACCCGTGGTGCGGCTTGTAAAAATTACCCACGCCACGTGCAATTCATACGCGGCATGCGCACCTTTTCCATCGGCATGCGCGCGCCTCGCGTCATTCGGCGCGGGCGCGATTTATGCGTGAGCGTGCGCGCCTCATGACGTCATCGCCATTACGCATTTTGTTCGTCACGTCCGAATGCACCCCGCTCTCCAAGACCGGGGGGCTCGCCGATGTGTCCGCGGCACTGCCCGCCGCGCTGCGCACGTTGGGCGCCGACGTGCGCGTGCTCGTTCCCGCGTATGGCGCGGCGGCCGCGCCGCCGGCGCACCCGCTCGGCACGCTCCCCGCGCAGGGAAATTTTCCACGCGCGGCGATCGTCGAAACCAGGCTGCCGAACGGCGTGCCGGCAATGCAGGTGGTATGCCCGCAGTTTTACGCGCGCAACGGCGGCCCTTATCAAAATTCCGAGGGCGCCGACTGGCCCGACAACGCATTGCGCTTTGGATTGTTAAGCCGCGCCGCCGCGCTTGCGGCGATGGGTGCGCTGCCGGACTGGACGCCCGACGTGATCCACTGCAACGACTGGCAGACGGGACTCGCGCCCACGTACCTGCGTTACATGCCGGGTGCGCGCGCGGCGACCGTGTTCACGATCCACAACCTCGCGTTCCAGGGCATCTTTCCGGCGCAGGCGATCGACGCGCTCGGCCTGCCCGCGGCCAGCTTCACCGTCGACGGTCTCGAGTACTACGGCCAACTGTCGTTCCTGAAAGGCGGCATCGCGTACGCGGATGCGATCACGACGGTGAGCCCGACCTATGCCGCCGAAATCCAGGCCGAGGAGCATGGCGCCGGCCTGCACGGGCTGTTGCAGCACCGACGCGCGCACCTGAGCGGAATTCTGAACGGCATCGACACCGACGTGTGGAACCCGCGCGCGACCCGTATCTCGCGCGTAATTACGGCCCTTCGACGCTGGCGGATAAAACGCACAACAAGCGCGCGCGTGCAGTTGCGCGCGGGCTTGCCGACGGTCAACCAGCCGCTGCTCGCAACGGTGACGCGGCTGACCGAGCAGAAAGGCATCGACTGGCTGATCGAAATCGTGCCCGCGCTGGCGGCGCGCGGTCTCCAGCTCATGGTGCTGGGGCGTGGCGACCCGCAATTCGAGCGCGAGCTTGCAACGCTGGCCGCCGCGCATCCGGCCAACGTCGCGGTCACGCTGGATTTCGACGAGCCGTTCGCGCATCTGCTCGAAGCCGGCGCCGATATTTTCCTGATGCCGTCGCGGTTCGAGCCGTGCGGCATGAACCAGATGTACAGCCAGCGCTACGGCACGGTGCCGGTGGTCCGCGCGACGGGCGGGCTCGCGGATTCCGTGCAGGATGCCGCAAAACCGGACGGCGCAGGCTTTGTGTACGCCGAGGCGAGCGCCGCTGCGCTGCTGGCGGCGATCGACCGCGCGTTGCTCGTGTACGCCGATCGCATGACGTGGCGGCGCCTGCAATTGAACGGCATGCGCCGCGACTTCGGCTGGCAGGCGAGCGCGGCGCGCTATCTCGAAATTTACCGGCGCATCAGCGACGTAAAGCGGCAGCCTAAAAGGCTCATGCCCACCGCATGAGGCCGAGCTCGAAGCGGTGCGCAAGCAGCTCGTGCCACGGATAGACGCGCACGAAATAATCGAGGCTGCCGCAGAATTCCGGCGCGACCTCCAGCACGTAGCGCTGGACGTCGTTCTCGGGCGCGCCCGCCGGCGTAAAGGCGAGGCGCTGCTCGCGCGGGTCGGCGTCATTTTGAGCTGCCGCTCGAGCAGGCACTCGACCTGCACATCCTCCGGCTGGAGTCCGGCGAGCTTCACCGTGACCTCGAGCTGCATCTTTTCGCCGTACGCGATGCGCGCTGCCGAGCCGGCGGGCTTGCTGATCGTCACGTTCGGCCACGCGGCGCTCACGCGCGTTTTCCATTCGACCAGCTCGGCGACGCTGCGGCCTGTTTGCGCGAACCGGCTGACCTGGTTGACGGCGGGCCGATACAGCTTGCGGATGTACTCGTCGACCATGCGCGTCGCGCTGAAGCGCGGCAGCAGCGTCGCGATCGAGCTGCTTCGCCATGCGCACCCATTCGGCGGAATAGCCGCCCTCGCCGCGCGCATAGTAGAGCGGAATGACCTGGTCCTGCAGCAGCTCGTACAGCGAGCGCGCATTCCTCGAGGTCGCGGCGCGCGGCATCGAGATCTGTCGCTGCGGTGGTTGATCGCCCAGCCGTTGTCGCCGCTCGTAGCCTTCGTCCCACCAGCCGTCGAGCACCGACAGGTTGATCACGCCGTTGATGCCCGCCTTCATGCCTGAAGTGCCCGAAGCTTCGAGCGGGAAGACGGGATTGTTGAGCCACACGTCGACGCCGCTGACCAGCCGGCGCGCGACGTGCAGGTCGTAGCCTTCGAGCATAAGACACCTTGTCCTCGAACTCCGGCAGGCGTGCGACGCGCGTGATCTCGCGAATGATGCTCCTGGCCGGGCTCGTCGGCCGGATGTGCCTTGCCCGCGAACACGAATACCACCGGGCGCGTCGGAATCGCCGAGGATCTTGCCGCAGCCGCTCGAGGTCCTCGAACAGGAGAGTCGGCGCGCTTGTACGTCGCGAAGCGGCGCGCGAAGCCGATGGTGAGCACGTTGCGGGTCGGCGGGATCGACGTGGCGCAGCAGATGCGTCGAGCTGCGCCTCGCTGCCGCCGTTGCGCAGGTGCTGCGCGCGCAATGCGGTGACGCAGGAGCTCCAGCATCTGCGGCTTTGAGGTGCTGATGGACTGCCCAGAACGTGGCGTCGGGCATCTCCAGCAGCTGCGCGGCGCCGTCGCCATGGCGCATGCGCTCGAACCAGTCGGGGCCGAGCAAGCTCTCGAATGTCCCCGCCCACTCGGGCGCGAGAAACGTCGGCACGTGCACGCCGTTGGTCACGTAATCGATCGGATTTTCCTCGGCGGTATCTGTGGCCAGAGTTCGCGCAGCATCTGCGCCGACACGCCGCCGTGGATGCGCGACACGCCGTTATGAAAGCGCGAGCCGCGCACGGCGAGCGCGGTCATGTTGAAGTCTGGGTCTGAGACGCGTGCGGCCGAGCGCCAGCAATTCCGCAGCGCCCAGGCCCGTGTCGCGGCAGTAACGTCGAAGTAACGCTGCATCATCGCGTCGTCGAAATGGTCGTGGCCCGCGGGCACCGACGTATGCGTCGTGAAGACGGTGTTGGACGCGACCGCTTTCGAGCGCGACCGCGATACGGCATCGCGCGAGCGGCCAGGCGCGCATGCGCTCGAGGATCAGGAACGCGGCATGGCCTTCGTTCATGTGCCAGACGTGGGCTTGATGCCCAGCGCGGCGAGCGCGCGCACGCCGCCGATGCCGAGCACGATTTCCTGCTCGAGCGCGGATCGCGCGATCGCCGCCGTAGAGCCGGTAAGTGATGCCGCGATCCTCGCCGGTGTTGGGCGGCAGGTCGGTGTCGAGCAGGTAAAGATGCACGTGGCCTGCCTGCACGTGCCAGACCTTGCAGCTCGACCGTGCGGCCCGGCAGCTCCACGCTCACCTCGCAGCTCTTGTCGCCGTTCATCACGAGGTCCGATCGGCAGCTGCGTGAAGTCGAATATCGTTGTACGTCGCGACCTGGCCGCCGTCGCGCGTCGATGGTCTGCGCGAAGTATCCCTGCCGGTACAGCAGGCCCACCCCGACGAACGGCAGCCGCATGTCGCTCGCCGCCTTGCAGAGGTCGCCCGCGAGGATGCCGAGGCCGCCGGAGTAGATCGGCAGGCTTTCGTGCAAGCCGAACTCAGCGCAGAAGTAAGCGACCGGGCCGGACGCGGTCCATGGTCCCGACGCAATGCGCGGCGCGGTGTCCGAGTGATAACGATCGAACGCGTCGAGCACCGCGTAGTAACGGCGCATGTATTCGGGATCCTGCGCCGCGCGCGTGAGGCAGTGCTCATCGACGTAGCGCAGCACCATCGCCGGGCTGTGCCCGACTTGCTGCCACAGTTGGGGATGCAGTCGCGCAAAGAGCTCGCGCGCGGCGCGGTTCCAGCTGTACCACAAATTGCCCGCGAGCTGCGGCAGCCGAGCAAGCTCAACGGGCAGGCGCGGATTGACTTCGAGCGTATAAGCGGGGCCGGGTCGCATGGAATTGCCACCGAACCGGCGGCGCGAACGAAAGTCCGGATTCTAGCAAATGTCTATAGCGCTAACGGATGCACGGCAGGCCGGCGCGACAAACACGCGGCGCCCGGTAAATTTTTCTGTGCCGAATGTAATTCTTACGCCAAAATGCCGGCTGCGTATTTTGGGACGTTGAATCTTCACGCGTTCGCACTGGCATGCTAGTTGCTGATTTTTGACCCTACGCGCGCCGGCGTTGGCGCCCCCAGAAATCCGAAATTAATTTGCGCGCGCTTGCCCCTGAAGTTCTTTAAACAGGAGGGATTCATGACTACGAAATGGCCTGCTGCTTCAGTGCGGCCCTCGCGTGCCCGCCTGGTGGCCCGCGCGGCCGTGACGTTTTTGTTCGCCGCGGGTCTCTTCGCAGCAATCGCGTGGCGCGGCCGCATCGACGTGCCGCCGCCGGTGATGGCGCAGTCGCCCGAAGTCACCGCCGAATTGCTTGCCCGCGCGAAACATGCAAACACCGAAGCGCGCGATCCGCGCGCCGACGCGTATCGCCGGCTCGGCGAATATCTCGCCGCGCGCTACCGCATTTCAGCCGTCGTCGCCACCGACATCGTGTCGAAGGCGCACGCGGTCGGGCGCCGGCTCGAACTCGATCCCGCACTGATCCTCGCCATAATCTCGGTCGAATCGCGCTTTAATCCGGTCGCCGAGAGCACGATGGGCGCGAAAGGCCTGATGCAGGTGATCCCGCGTTTTCACGCCGAGAAAATCGCGTCGGTAGGCGGCGAGCACAGAGTGTTCGAGCTGGAGCCCAACATCACTGTCGGCGCGCGCATCCTCAAGGAGTACATGCGTCACACCGGCGACCTCTTTGACGCGCTGCAGATGTACGTGGGCGCTTCGTCCGAAGAGGATGCCAACGAGTATTCGGAGAAAGTCGCGCGCGAACGCGATCGGCTCGATTACATTCTGCGCCGGCGCCCGCCCGCGACGTAGTCTCCATCCGACCCTGCAATGGGTGTGCCACCGACTGCGTACGCGCGGCGCGTTCTCTACTATGCATTGTGGCCATCAAATACAAATTTCTGCACGCGGCTACCAAACGCTGGGCCTTTCCCATCGCAGTAGTGCTGCTCCCCGGCGGCTTCGTGGTGCTCGCGTTCGCGTTGTTCTACAAAATGGTTGTGCCCAAACGCAGAGCGGCCGCTGATGTAAAAGCGCCCGCCGAGGCCGCGCCCGGCCGGCAGTTTCGTCGCCGCGATGCGCATGTATTCAGCGCGCGCGCGTTACGAATTGAACTGCGCGCGCGAGCGCCAGAACACATTGCGCGAGGCGGCCGCACGTCCCGCGCCAGGCGCTGTCGCCACCGAACCGCGTCAGGAAACAACCATTACCTGAGTGTTGGCAGCGTGTGCGGTTGCGCCCATGCGTTCGCCCGTTGCTATTGTCCCGACCCGGTCTTGCTGCGGATTTCCGCCAACGTGGCCTGCGTGGTCACCAGCAGCGGACCGCCCAAACTCACTGCGCGTTCGGCCGCCGGCAGCGCCTCGTCGAGGTTGCCGCGCTCAGCGAGCACCTGTGCCAGGTTATTGAACGCCGCAGCCGCGTCCGGATGATCGACCGTGGCCTGGCGGAATGAAGCTCGGCGGTGGCCAGGTCGTGCAGCGCGTACGCCGCATTGCCCCGCCCCATTTCCGGCAAGACTCTCCGGCCAGCGAAAAACCATCCGCCGACGTGAAAACATTAACTCAGCCGCCGCCGGCGATGTAGGTGCAGCGAGCAAGTCGTGTAGGACTTGTCCTTAATTTTTTAATGGTGAATGGCTCTGCTTGCGGCGCGCGTTCTGCCCGAAGTCCTACGCGAAAACCGCCTTCGTCCGATATACCTATGGCATATCAGGCGTATTCTGTCGATGCGTTGTTGACCCCACCGGCACACACGGGACCACATGACTTCCTGGGCGATAACCTTCCTCGCGGTGGCAATGATCGCCGCAGTGCTGGGCTTGAGCGGCATCGCCGGAACCGCGACTAATATTGCCTGGTACTGTGCCGCTATCTGCCTCGCGCTCGCCATCGCGATCGGCCTGTTCGGACGCAAGCCGCCCGAATAATCCGCTGCCGCCTTCGCCAGTCCTCAGAGAATCCTGCGTGTACGAGCATAGGACCCGGGTCCGCCCGCACGAACGAATGGCCACCGGCGCCTCTTGAACGCACCCGCAATCAAACTGGCGTCGTACAACATACACGGGGGCGTCGGGCGCGATGGCCGCTGCGTGCCCAGGCGCATCGTGCAGGTGCTCGCCGAATTGAATGCGGACATCGTGGCATTGCAGGAAGTCGAATCCGGCACCAGCGGCTTTGACATGCTCGGTTATCTCGAGGCCGGCAGCGGGCTGCAGGCAATCGCGGGGCCGACGCTGCTGCGCCCCGATTCCGAATACGGCAACGGCCTGCTCGTCCGTTTTCCGGTGCTGTCGGTGCGGCGCATCGACTTGAGCATCAAGGGCTACGAGCCGCGCGGCGCGCTGGACGTCGAAGTCGATGCCGGGCGGTTTCGCGCTGCGCATCGTGGCGACGCACCTGGGGCTGCGGCCGGCGGAGCGGCGCGAGCAGATCCAGCGCTTGCTGCAGGCGTTCGAGCGCGACCGGCCGCTGACCAGCGTGCTGATGGGCGACATCAACGAGTGGTTCCTATGGGGCCGGCCGCTGCGCTGGCTGCATCGCCATTTCAAAGCAACGCCGGCGCGCGCAACGTTTCCCGCCTGGTGCCCGGTGTTCGCGCTCGATCGCATCTGGGCGGAGCCGCGCAACTGCCTGCGCAGCTTCGGCGTGCATTCGACGCCGCTCTCGCGCATGGCGTCCGACCACCTGCCCGCCACCGCGGAGCTGGTCCAGCCGTAGCTGCTAACACCGCTAGGCGTCGAGCACTTCGCGCGCGGCGCGCAGCCCGCTGCCCAGCGCCGCCGCCACCGTTCCCGATTCGCCGGCGTAATCGGTGGCCTCTCCCGCGAAGAACAAGGTGTCGTCGAGCGGCTCGGCAAGCTGCTCGCGCGCACCCTCGCCGCCCGCGTTGACGTAACTGTAGGCGCCGCGTGTGTATGGGTCATTCTGCCAGTCGTGCCACCACCAGTTCGCGAGTTCGGCGGCAACGTCGATGCGCGGGCCGAACAAACTTTGCACGCTGCGCAACGCCGCGCCCACCATGCGCGCGGGCGTCAGCTGGAGCAGCCTCGCCGCCGGCGGGCCGCCGGCCCAGGCCGTAAGTAAAGGCATGCGCGCGGGCACGGCGGTCCAGAACGTGCGAAACGGCGTGCGCGGAGAATGAAAAAATGCCGCGTCGCGATAACGTCCATCAGCCAGCACCTCCCAAAAAGGCGTGTGAAACTGCAGTATGGTTTTGACGACCGTACCGGCCGACAGGCTTTTAGCGCTGCGCGCTTGGCCGTTAGCGCGGGGACAAATTTCAGGTCGGCTGCCGCGGTGGTCGCGTGCTGGAGAACGCCCAGTGGAAGCGTCACTATGACGCGTCGGCGCTGCCGCGATGCGGCGCTCGCCGAGCACGCGATACGCAACGCGCACGCGGCCGCGTTGCCAGTGGACCGCGCTGACCACGCTTTGCAGTCGCAACCGGCATGTACCGCCCGCGAGCTTCCCGGCCAGCGCCGCCATCAACGCGCCGTAGCCATTGAGCGGCCGCGACTGCGCGCCGTTCGCCGCGTCCGCGTGCGTCCACTCTGCACGCACTGCCTGCGCGCTGATGCGCCTGGAATCTGCCGCGTCAAACCCTTCGACCATGATGCGGGCCGCGGTGCGCACGTCGTCCGGCAGTGCCGACCGCGGCGCGCGCGCAAGCAGCGTCGCAAAACTAACGTCGTGCTGGGGATGCGGCAGCCTGCGCATCGCCATCCGTATGCGGCGAAATGCATTGCCGCGCGTCAAGACGCCAGCCTGCTTGTACCAGTGCTCGCCGCCCGCGTCGATCGCGACCAGGCCGGCGCGCCGCAATCCTTCCAGCGTAACGTCCGGCGAGCCGTGAATAAACTCTGCGCCCATTTCCACCGGCAGCGCCACGCCCGGCTCCGCGCGCGTCCAGCACCGTCCGCCGACGCGCTCGCGCGCTTCGATCAGCAACACCGATCGTCGCCGCCTCCGCCAGCAGACCGGCAGCGGCGAGTCCTGCTGCGCCGGCGCCGATGACAATCACGTCGAAGGTTTCAGCAGCCCGCGCGATGATCGGCACCCTGCAGCGGAAATCGAGTTTCCCGCTACGTCACTTCCTTGACGACGAGATTGTTCTCGACGGACTTGACGCCGGGCACGTTCAACGCGATCTGCGAAGCCTTGGTGCGATTTTCTTCGTTGTTCGTCGTTCCGGTCAGCGTCACCGTTCCGCTGGCCGGGTTGACTTCAACAGCGATCGCACCCAATCCGGGTTCCGCGATCAGCGCGGCTGTGACCATTTCCTTGAGCGGCTCGCGCGCGGCTGCCACGGCGGCGCTGTCCGCGGGCGGCGTCGATGTCGCGGCCGTTGCCGGCGCGCCGGCACTGGTCGCGCTGCTCTGCAGTGCCGGTTTGTTGCAGGCGCTCAAGCCGAGCGCGCTGAAGATTGCTACGACTACCGACAGTTGTTTGAAGGTGGTATGCATGAGTGGTCTCCTTGCGAAATTAAATCAGCGTCGCCGGGCGGCGCCGATACGTGATTTACTAGCGAATCGCATGCCAGTTAGAACTTGCGACGACGATTCAGAGGCTTATTAAGATCGCGCGCTCCGATCGAGGCGCGCTCCTGTCGCTTCCCAGCGACAAACAAGTATTGGCTCGCGAATCGACTAATCAGCTTGGCGCCGCCGTCGCGTCAGCCGCGTCGTGCCTCACGACGGGACCGGTGGCCAGCAGCCGGGACGGCGCGTTCATCAGCGGATGCAGCACGCGGCGCACGACGGGCTCCAGCACCGCACGCGCCGCCGCGGCGTGCGTTGGCGATTCCCATAGAGTCACCGTGAAAAGCCGGCCGTCGCCGGCATCGATCACATAGCTGCCGACATAACCGGGCTGGCGCGCGTGCAGCGCCTGAAACTCCTTGAACTCCCGGCTTTCATGGACGGGCGTATCGGTCGCATACGTTGCCTCGCGAAGAATTGCATGCACGGGACGCCACTCCTTAGACGTGATTTTGAATTCGCAGCTCCCGACGCGATTCCATTCGGCCGGTTGCTTGGGGAAATGTGTTGCCTAACTCGAGCGCAGCGCAAACAGCAACATCATCAGCGCGTCGCTGTCGGGCGCCCGCTGGACTTGCGTGCGGCTCAAACCATAGCGCGCAGCGACATCGTATGCGGCGAATACCTCCCGCGCCGACTTGAATTCGGGCAGCACGTAGATTATCGCGGTGTGCTCGGCAAACGTCGGGCGCAGGAATTTCTCGTAGAAGGCGACGGGCACGTTGATGCAGCCGAACGAAACGCGATTATCGTCGACCGTCGGCGTCGCGAGGCGCTCGAGCCGCCGCTCCTGCGGATTCGTGGTGAGTACCCGGTGCATCGATACCGCCGCATCGTAATCGACCCAGACGACATCTTCGCCGCGCGCATTGTGGCCCCGTTCACCGACGAAGCGGCCAGCGGGCGTCGTACGCTCGTGCGGCAACACTTGGGACAGCGGCCGGTCGCCGATGCCGGGAACAGTGTCGTCACCCGGCGCCGCGCCCAACAGCACGGGAGCCGCGCCCAGCAGACGCGCCCCGCTGTCGAATACATACACGCGAGCGCCTTTCTTGTCGATGATGACGAACGGCTGGTCCGCCGCGTCGCGCGAATCGGCTACCCAGTCGGCGACGAAGAGCACGTCGTCCGCGGCCCGCTCTCCGCGCAGGTCCGCGAAACGCGGAGCAACGCGGTGCGCTTGGAGGGGCGGCGTGGCTTCGCCGGTCACAGCCAGGACGCGCGACTCGGCCGCCGGCATTTTCACGACGAGCAGGCCCACCAAAGCAACCAGCAAGCCGGCACCAATCCCGGCGGCTACATCAGGGCCGGCGGAGTTGCGCAAACGATCGAAAAATCTTTTCATTCTCAGTTGCACAAACATTGCCGCCGGCGGGGTCACACCCGGCCGGCGGCAAGTTTTGCTGCAATTACGACTTCTACTTACCCGCGGTCGGCGCGTGCGGTACGCTCACGCGTGGTGTTGCGATCGCTGTCCGGCATGCTGCTTGCCGAAGACGAGCTGCGCGGTGCCCGCGTATCAGTCGAGGTGCTGTAGCTCGGGCTGCTGCTCGGCGTGGTGGTGCTTGCGCTCGGGCTCGGGCTGCTGCTCGGCGTGGCGGTCGAGGAGCCGGCCGCATTACGGTCCATGGTTGAACCCGTGGTGTTCGCGCCGCTGCCGCTCGGGGCGGTTTGCGTATTCGTGCTCGGGCCCGGCGTTTCATTCGCGCCCGCCGGCTTGGTGGCCTTGCCGGTATCGCTGATGGCGCCCGAGCTGGTGCTCGGGTTAGTGCTGGTCTGCGCGTAACTGAGGCCAACGACGCCCGCGACTGCCGCAGCGGCAATCGCCGAAACTAGAAATTTAGATGAGTTCATTTTTTCTACTCCTAAGGTTGTGAAAAATGGCGCCACAAAAAACCCCCTGTTAGAGCGAGGCGTGGAACCCATGTTGCCAACTTGATCACGTCACTCACATCGGCAGAATCCGGATTCGCCCGTAGGATTAGGCCGTCAGACGCTTGGAGAATCAATGAGCTACGTGCGCTTCGAAGAGCGCCGATGTTCGCGCCTTGCGCGCAGCGGAATTACGAACCATGCGGTGACGAACGCCCCCAACGCCACAACGAGTGCGACAGTCGCTGCGGGTCTGCTGTCAGTGACCACGTGCGTGATCAGCATGAGATCGAGCGACATCCCAACTGCAAACGGAATCATCGCCACGGCGATCAACGTCGAACCAAGCTCTGAAAAGCGCCGCGACACTACACCTCGTTCGGCAATGCGGTGATAAGCAGCGGGTGTCATGATCAATGCGATCGCCGCGGTCACCAGTGAAATGGCGGCGAGGTGCGTGTATTGCCAGGCCGGCTCGAGATCCCTGAAGCCGTCGTTGAAGACTGCAATGAGCTGAAAGCCGAATAGCGCCTGGATGCCCGGCAACACCATGCGGGCTTCCTCGATCAGGTTGGCGATCTCGTCCTTCAGCGACTCCTGCTCGACTTCGTCCGCGGCCGCCACGTCAGCGGCTCCGGTATTGCGCAATATCCGCGGACAGCGTGCGCGCCATCGTGGCGAGTGCGGACACTTCCTGCGCGCGGTTGAACCCGGCCACGCAATTCGCCGGCACCCGCAATTTGAACTTGCGCATGTGCGCATCCTGCGCGGTCGCCAGCACGCACATGTCGACGGCGATGCCCGCGATGATCAAGGTCGACGCCTTGAGTTCCTCGAGCAGAAATTCCAGCGGCGTGCCGTAAAAAGCGGAATGGCGCGGCTTGAGAACCGACAGGTCGCGCTCGCCGGGCTTCAGGATGGCAGCGATCTGCCCGCTCGCGTCGGCCCGCTTCAATGAAGCGGCGACGAGCGCCGGAAAATCCGTGCGCCAGTCGCCGAAATTGTCATTCGCGTAAATGCAGGGGCAGCCCTTGCGCGTCAGATCCGCTTTCATGCGCGCGGTCGCGCGCGCCGCCCGTACGGCGCGCGGGGCGAGTTTCGACGCGCCCGGGAAGTGGAAGTGATTGATAAAATCCACCAGCAACAGGACGGTGCGCGCGCGCTTCTGATGACGGGTTGCCATTAAGTTCGCTCATGGGCCAGCCCGGTCAAATGTGCAGCAGCAACGTAGTCGACGCACCGTCCTCCGAGCCGTGCCAGACGCCTATACGATGCGCCCGTCCTTTCAGGTGCGCGCGTGGCTGCTGCGCGACTGGCGGGAACGGCCGCCTTCGTCGGTTTCTTCGTCCTCCGACTCCTCCTGTTCCATGCCCATTTGCGACATAAGTTCCTGCTTGCGCGCCAGCATGCGCTCGCCGAGCGCCGCGAGGTCGACCTTGGCCTTTCTCGCCTGCGGGAACATTTCGTCCTGCTCTTCCTTGACGTGGTGGTTGATGTACTCGCCCAGGACCATGACTTTGGCGGCGAATTTATCGTCCCCACTGCTCATGGATTCGATTTGCGCAATCAACTCTTTCGCGCTCGCATGCTCGACCTCGGCCTCGTCCATGAGATCCTCGTCGTCGATGGCGCCGCGCACTTCCGGATAGAAGATCTCCTCTTCGATTGTCGCGTGCACCGTCAGCTCGTTACATATCTGCTTCGCGAGCTGCTCGGCTTCCTGGTCTTCCTCGGCTTCATGCATGCGCTCAAAATCCTTGAACATCTTTTTCACTTTGTCGTGGTCTTCCTTGAGCATGGAAATGGCGTCGTTGCCTTTTTTCGATGATGCGCGTTTGGATGGCATGGTGATTTCCTTTTTAGATTGATGAAATTACGGATTTGATAACGGTGCTCGTCTGGAGCGATTCGCCTTGCGGCTGCGCTCGGTTTAACTAATTTAGCGATCTGGCTTGACTTAAGGCCCGATAGTCTCGACCCACGTGCATGAGCGGCAGAATTCAACGCACATCCGGGTTGCCGAGAAAGCGGGCAACGTCGTCGACTTTGGTTCCCACCTGGCGGATTGCCACGCGCAGCTGCTCGCGCGTGACGTCGAGCCGCTCGGCCCATTCGTCGATGTCTTCCGGATAGATGACTTCATTCGCGTCGGCGCCGGGATCAAGCTGGGCGGCCGCGTCGGCAGCGCTAACGCCGTCGATCGACTTTTCCGCATCCAACCAGTCGTCGAGTTCGTTATTGCCTTCGAATCCACGCCGCTCGGCGTTGTAATAAGCCGCGACGGCGATGCGTTCACGACGCGACGCTTCTCCTGCCGGATCGTTGCCGCGCTGCTCATCGTTGGCCGAAACCGCCGTGACGCGGCTCCTGCTCTTCAATGTCTTGCCGGCCCTGGATTGCGCCTTGCTCACTTGCGGGTCTTTCGGTGGTTGCTGATTTGCTGGATGCAATGGTCGTGCTTATTGCCACCCTGCTCTATCGGCCAAACGCTAGACCTTTTGTAAGATTTCGCTTAGGCCGGACCACGCGGCATAGCGGAATCAGGACGAGCGGAGCACGTTCCCCAGATGACGTGATTGCACCACGATCAGACGCACGATCTTCTCGACGCAGCGCTGCTCCTCGCGATCGAATCGCATTCTGGCGATAACTTCCTGCGCGTGCACTGGCAGTTCGGCAGCAAGGTTCCGCGCCAGTCTTTCGACCAGCGGCCATTCGGTCGCGATGTCCCGCGCGAAACGGCGCCAATGCTCGCGCCTGACGGCGTGCGCCCGTGCTTGTCCGCCAATTTTCAGCGACAGCTCCTTTTCGCCGCCAGGATAGATCGCGGTACTTAGCAAATCGTAAAAAGGCGCCAGCTTGACGCGGTCACGGGCGATCGTCAGCGACAGGTTTTTCGCGTGCGTATCGCGGTTGCCGATCAGATAATTAAAAATCACCCATGAAATCAGCGCGGGCCGCGTGCGCGGCCAGCCCGTCACGAACTGTGCCGCAAGGCTGAAGAGGCGCGCCAGCCCGGGTCCCCCGTCACTCTCATACTTCCGGGTAGACGTAAAGTTGCCAGCCTGGCAGAAGTCGATCTCGTGCCGGCGCCGGATGCATCCGTTGACGACCAGACGATCGGACCGCGCAATCAGAAACAACGGTCGGCCGCAATGCATGAGCCTCGGCGTGACGACGGGGAGCCCCGCGCGCGCCGCGAGGCTCATGCAAAAAGCTTCGTTGGCGGTCGAATGCGGCAGCGTTTTCGAGTCCGGTTTCAGCACATGCGTGGTCGTCGCATTGTCCTGGCCGCCCAATATTTTGCCGCGGCGCAGGCACACCGTGGTCTTTTGGGCGGAGCCGGCGAGCGTCGCCCGCCGCCGCGGATCGGGTGTAAGCAAGGGTACCTTTTCACATTTCGCGAGCAGCGCCTTGATCGCGCGCGGACCCAGTGGCACATACGCAGCGTCCGGCGAAGGCAGCGTACCGGGCAGTGCGACAGACACCGCGCCCGCGCAGTCGCCGGCTATTTTTTCAAGCAGCTCGAATACGTCGTTTTTGTCGATGCCACGGAACCTGGCGATCTCGCGACGCAGCGCGGATTCCGGCAACAGGTTCTCGAAATACGGATAAACGACCCGGTGGTCGTAAAGACGCGGCGCATGCGGCAACGTGACTGACAACGGAAAAAATGCGGGGCTCGAGAGCCAGCGTCGTGCGTACCGAAACGACAGCCCGTTACCGTCGCAGATCAGCGTGCCGGCGAGATCGCGGTTTAGAAACACCGACAGGGCTTTCTCCATGCTGCGCTCTGCAGAAAATTTGCTGCGCGCTTAGCGCCGGCTTCTTCGCGCACGGCCCTTTTTTTTGCGCGCGGCATTTTTCTCGGCGATCTGCACGCCTTTCTCGCGGTTCTTGCGCGCGAGCTCCTGCATTTCGTGCACTTCGGCGGGAACCAGAAAGCGCACCGCTTCCGCCTCGACTTCGAACTGGATGTCCTGGGGTACCTTAGGTTTTTTGGCGCCCTTCTCCGGCCATAACTTGTCGTCGATGTGGAGCGGAAACCCGGTCCACCGTATGTCGATGCGTTTGCCCCGGCGGGTTTTGAACTCCGGCGGCAGCAGCTTGCCCTCCTGCCACTGCTTGATATGTTTGCGCAGCTTTTCCCGGTGCTTTTCCAGCACCATCACGACGTCGAACTCGCCGTCGTTGCGCACGAGATCCGGCGCGAGAAAAAGATTGGGGCCGATGTACTGGATGTTCAGCACTTCGAGCAGCAGAAAGCGGCCCGATATGTCCTCGCCGTCGACCTTGAGCTTGACGTCCATCGCCGGCGCGTCTGCGAGATGCTCGTGAAAAATCTGCTGCGCGTACGACACCTTGGCATCGGTTTCCTTCAACTGCTCGAGGGTTTTGCTTTTCGAGGCTTTAGGGATGGCGGTCGTCAGCAAGCCGGCCCCGGCACCCTCGATAAAGAAGCGCTCGCCCCACGGACCGCGCGCGATTCCGGCGTCGAAGGTCACGCGGCGCGCCGATTCCCAGGCCCGGATCAATTGTGTGACCGGCATGTCGGCGATGCCCAGCGTCTTCGAGATATTGTTGGCCGTTCCCATCGGCAATACCGCGATCGGGACGTCGCGGCCGATCAGGCGCCGGGCGACCTTGGTGACCGTGCCATCGCCGCCGGCAATGGCAACGACATCGGCGGGGCGCTTGAGCGCTTTTTCCCAACCGTCTTCTTTCGCCGATTGATAGCGGACTTTGTAGCCCGCTTCTTTCAGCAGCGCGTGGAGCTGGCCCACCGTCGGCTGGCGGTCGTCGCCGGCGTTGGGATTATGGATGAGCGTGAGACGTTGGGTGGCCATGGGCAGTTTATCCGGCGGTCTGCTCTACAGCCACCATGAGGGTTAACGGGATTTGCGCTTCTTCGGTAGCTTGGCGCCGGCGCGTCGCGCCTCAGACAAGCCGATCGCAATCGCCTGCTTGCGGCTTTTGACTTTTTTGCCGGAGCGGCCGCTTTTCAGAGTGCCGCGCTTGCGTTCATGCATCGCCTTCTTTACTTTCTTCTGTGCCTTGCCGCCGGATTTAGCCATGTTGGTGCTCCGTCACTGATTCCACCGGCATGATTGCAGAAACAGCGGCTGCGATATGTAGGTACTCCTCCGATTCTCCTGCGTCGCACGTCCTACCGGAGCCGCCTGCAACACTTGCGCAGTCGCAGGGTCCAAGCGATGAAATGGAAACGGCAGCGCCGTGACAATACACATCGGAATTTCGGGCTGGCGCTACGCGCCGTGGCGTGGGGTGTTCTATCCGCGCGGGCTCGCGCAGGATCGCGAGCTCGAATATGCGGCGCGCACGTTCCCGACCATCGAGCTGAATGGCTCGTTCTATTCGCTGCAGGCGCCGCAGAGCTGGCTCGACTGGTATCACGCGACGCCCGCCGGCTTTGTATTCGCCGTCAAGGCCAACCGCTACATCACGCACTTCCGCAAGCTGAACGCCGTCGAGAAGCCGCTCGCCAATTTCTTCGCATCGGGCGTCTTTAACCTGCGCGAAAAGCTCGGGCCCATACTCTGGCAGTTGCCGCCGCAGCTCGGTTTCGAGCCGATAAAGTTCGAGCGTTTTCTCAGTTTGCTGCCGCACGATACGGTTGCCGCACTGAAGCTCGCGCGCGGGCGCGAAGCGCGCATGCACGGGCGTTCGCGCCTCGCGATCGACCTCAACCGGCCGCTGCGCCACGCGGTCGAGATCAGGCACGAAAGTTTTCTCGATCCGGCGTTCATTGCGCTGCTGCGGCGCTATCGCGTCGCGCTGGTCGTAGCCGACACTGCTAAAAGGTGGCCCTATCGCGAAGACGTTACGGCCGATTTTGTATACCTGCGCCTGCACGGCGATGAGCAGCTCTACACCAGCGGGTATACGCCGCGTGCGCTTGCGCGTTGGGCCAAGCGCATCGACGCGTGGCATCGCGGCAGCGAGCCGCCGCATGCTCATCGCATCGACGGCACAGCGCCGCGCGCGCGCTGCCGCGACGTCTATTGCTATTTCGATAACGATGCGAAAGTCCACGCACCCTTCGACGCGCAGTCGCTCGTCCGGTTGCTCGCACGCAACGGAACGCGCGGCGCGTAGATGGCGATTAATCCGCGGCGCGCTTCAATGCGCGTGCCGCAACGCGCAAATCGTTCACGAACCGCGCATATTCGCGCGCCCGGTCTTCCGGCGGCACGCGCAGCAGGAACGATGGATGGACCGTGATCATGATCCTGCCGTGTGGCGCATAGTCGATGACTTTGCCGCGGTTCTTCTCGATCGGCATCGCGCGGCCGAATAACGCGCGCGACGCCGACGCGCCCAGCGCGATCACGAGCTGCGGCGCCACCAATTCGAGTTCGCGCTGCAGCCATTGCAGGCACGCGGCGATTTCCGCGTCGGCCGGCTTCTTGTGCAGGCGGCGCTTGCCGCGCAGCTCGAATTTGAAATGCTTGACGGCGTTGGTGACATACACGAGGCGCCGGTCGATCCCCGCTTCTTCGAGCGCGCGGTCGAGCAGTTTGCCGGCGGGCCCGACGAAAGGACGCCCCGCGATGTCCTCCTGGTCGCCCGGCTGCTCGCCGACCAACATGATGCGCGCACGCGCTGGCCCTTCGCCGAAGACGGTCTGGGTCGCCGGTTTCCACAATGGACATGCGCGGCAATCCGCAGCTTCGCGGCGGGTCGCCTCGAGCGCGCGATCGCCGGCCGGCGCGGCGCGTGCGCGCTTGCCCGGTGGCGGTCGCGACGCCATCGCTCACCGGCGAACGTTCTTGCGCGCGCGAACCCGGGCGACGCGCGCCAATAACCGCGCCAGCGCGAGTTCCTGGCGCCGCGACAAGCCAGGCGGCGCGATGTCGGATGCGGTGGCCGCGCCCAGCGCCATGAGCCGGCCCTCGCGATACGCATCGATGATGCCAGGATGCACGTAGCACTTGCGGCAGATCGCCGGCGTGTTGCCGAGCCGCGCAGCCACCACGCGCACGGCGTCCGCGATGCTTTTTTTCGCGTGACTTTCCACGGCCGGCGGCTCCTGCCCCTGCAGCGCCAGCGCGGCGAGCACGGTGCCGGCCCAGGTGCGAAAGTCCTTGGCCGTATACGTGCCCCCCGCGCTGATCGAGCTTAAGTATTCGTTGACGTCCGTCGACGTGAGTATGTGCGGCTGCCCCTGCTCGTCGAGGTACTGGAACAGGTCGTAGCCCGGCAGCTCGCGGCAGCGGCGCACGATTGCGGCAAGCCGCGCGTCGCTCAACTCGATGTGATGCTGCTGGCCGCTCTTGCCGCGAAAGTCGAACTGCAGCCGCTGGCCGCGGATGCGCACGTGGCGGTTACGCATGGTCGTCAGCCCGTACGAGCCGTTGTCGCGCGCGTACTTCTCATTGCCGACGCGAATCAGGGTCGTCTCGAGCAGGCGCACGATCGCCGCCAGTATTTTTTCGCGCGGGAGTCCCGGCAGCCTGAGATGCTCGCGCACTTTTTTGCGGATTGCCGGCAAGGCGTGCACGAACTCTTTCATCTGCTCGAACTTGTTGGCGTCGCGCGTCGTGCGCCACCGCGGATGATAGCGATACTGCTTGCGCCCGCGCGCATCGCGGCCGGTCGCCTGCAAATGGCCGTTCGCGGACGCGCAGATCCACACATCGGTCCATGCCGGCGGAATGACGAGCGTGCGTATGCGCTCGAGCACGGCACGGTCGCGCACCGTCTTGCCCGCGGCATCGAGATAGCGGAACTTTCCGGGTATCCCGGTACGCTTGATGCCCGGCCGCGCATCGGTCACGTAGCTGAGGCCCGCTTCGCGCGCGACGCGCGATTCATCGGTCGCCGCGCTGCGCGACGCGTCGGCCGCCCGGCCCGCAGCGGTGCCTGAACTTACGAACGTCATGGGTGGCCCTCCTGGTCGAACCAGCGTGCTGGTTGCCGAAGCGCTAGGGTAGCCGGGACTGCCCGGGTTTTCTAATCGTCCGCTGTCCGATTAGCGTGTAATCCGAATGCCGACAATGGCACGCGTACCCGGCGGCGAACGCGCTCGCAGCGATAAACGGGCTTGATATGACAATTGAGATGCGCGCCGAGCGATTTTGCGGCGAGTAAACCGCGATAGGCCGCCACGGGTACATCGAGATACCGGTAAATATTGCCCTGCCTGAATTCGACCTCGAGCCGGTGGCGCCGCGCATCGTACCCGACACTGGCAAGGCTGGCCGATTTCACGCGGGCGCGTCGCATTGCGTTATGACGTCGTTATAGCGGGAGCCTGCGCTGAGGTTCCGAACAATACATTTTCGAACGGGTATTCGCCTTTCAGCTTGGCGAGCTGCTCGTGGTCCGTCAGGTCGAGGCGCAACGGCGTGATCGAAACATAACCGTCTTCCACCGCGCGCCGGTCCGTGCCGTCTTCCGCTCGCTCGAGCGGAATCACGGTATGCCAGAAATGGCTGCGCCCCATCGGGTCTTTCCCCGGCACGACCTTGCCGTCGTAATGGCGCACCGACTGGCGCGTCCACATGATGCCGCGCGGCATGCCGGTCGGCAGATTCACGTTGAGCAGGCACGCATCGCGCATGTCGAACACAAGCTTCAGCACGATCGCGATCCATGGTTTCAATATCGCGAAATTGGGCTCGGTCTCCGTGGATGGCGTGCTCAACGCGATACCGCGGAGCCCGAACAAGGCCGCCTGCTTGGCCGCGGCGAGCGTGCCCGAGTGCCACATCGCATTGCCGAGATTGCTGCCGAGGTTGATGCCCGATAAAACGACGTCGACTTTCTCCCAGTTGTGCGCGCCGAGCGCGACGCAATCCGACGGCGTGCCGTTCACGCGGAACGCTTCGAAATCCTTGATCGGCGTGCGCTTGTAGGTCAGCGGCCGCGACGCGGTGATCGATTGGCCGGCGGACGAGCGCTCGACGTCGGGTGCGACGATCCGCACTTCGCCGAATTTGGTGGCCTCCTGCGCGAGCGCCAGGATTCCCGGGCTGTAAACGCCATCGTCATTGGTGATCAGGATGCGCATGGGTCAATCTCCTCGATGCCAGGTACTAATTGGTCGGCCGGCGCGTAATTAAGGTTCCGCGCAAATTGCAAAGAATGCCGGGAACTTTCACGGCGCATCGTCGCTGCGACGCGCGGGCGCCGCGCTGACCGGACGCGCCGGCAGGTGAGGCGTCTCGGCAATAGTCGCGGCCCACGCGATTACCGGCTGCAGCGCCGGCGCAAGCAGCGCTCTGGCGGCCGGAAACCCGACCCAGCGAAATTCGTGGTGCTCGGGCCGGCCGAGTTCCGCGCTCACCGGCAGAAACACGCGCGCCCCGGGGGAAACCGCGACGTAGTAGCGCGCGATTTTGTGGCCGGTGCGCGGCGCAGTATCGACGAAAGTCTCGCCCCAACAGAAATCGAGATCGCCAACGGACGTCTCCTCGAGCACCTCGCGCGCCGCCGCGTCGAGCGCACTCTCGCCGGGCTCGATTTCGCCTTTGGGAAATCCCCAGTTGCGGTAAGCGCGCAGCAGCAGGCAACGCCATTCGCCATCGTGCGGTCGCAGCACGATGACGCCGGCCTTGCGCGGCTGTGCGCCCGTTTCGCGCCGCGCCGCGGCCCTCATTTCGGCGCGTCGACCGGGCGCGCGATCTTTTGCGGCCGCTCCTCGCCGCAGCGCGAGCCCGCGTGGTGCGCGTATATCCACGTGAATTCCGCGCCGAGCAGAAAAATCTGCGCCGAATAGTAAACCCAGATCAGCAGCACGATCAGCGAGCCCGCCGCGCCGAACCCCGATGCCACCGCGCTCTTTCCTATATAGAGGCCGATCAGCAGCTTGCCGATGCTGAACAGCAGCGACGTGACGGCCGAGCCTATCCACACGTCGCGCCATTCGACGTGCGCGCGCGGCAGGATTTTGTAGATCAGGGCAAAGAGCACGGTGATCAGCGCGAAGCTCACCAGCAGATTGGTCGAGTTGCAGCACGACCTCACCCATGCCGAAGTAAGGCCCCCACCAGTTGCCGAGCGCGGAGATCACGGCCGAGAACACCAGCGACACCATCAGCAGAAACGCGATTCCCAGCATCATGCCGAACGACAGGATGCGCGCCCGCACCAATGTCCACAGGCCGTTCGCGCGCGGCCGCGCGGGCACCCGCCAGATCCGGTCGAACGCGTCCTGCAGTTCCGCGAACACGGTAGTCGCACCGAAGAGCAGCAGGGCGAAGCCTGCCAGGCTGGCGAGCGCGCTGGACTCGGGCTTGCTCGCGCTTTCGAGCAGGCCCTGCACGGCGTGGGCGCCGTCCTCTCCCATCAGGCCCTGAAGCTGCGCGACGATCTCGCCCTGCGCTGCCTCGCGCCCGAATACCATGCCCGCGATCGAAATCACGATCAACAGCAGCGGCGCAATCGAGAACAGCGTGTAATACGCAAGTGCCGCGCCCATGCTCGGCGCGTAATCGTTGCTCCATGAGCTTACGGTTTCCCGCAGCAGCCGGAACGCGGTTCTAATGATGCCGGGCATGCGGGCACCGCCACGCCGCGCGCCGCGAACCGCCTGCGATGTCGATGACATGGGCTATCCGCCGGTGGTTTCTCCGCCCATCACGGGCAGGACGGTGCCGGTGATGTACGACGAGTCCGCGTCAGAGGCGAGAAACACGTAGGCCGGCGCGATTTCCTCAGGCTGCGCCGGCCGCCCCATCGGATTGTTCTTGCCGAATTGCGCGACCCGGGCGGGCGTCATGCCGGGATCCGACGGATTGAGCGGCGTCCACACCGGGCCCGGCGCGACGGCATTGACGCGGATGCCCTTCTCGATCAGCAGGCTCGCGAGGGTCTTGGTCAGCGCGTTGATTGCGCCCTTGGTCGACGAGTAATCGGGCAGCTGCTCGGAACCGAATATCGAGGTTTCCGAGCTCGTCGCGATGACCGCGCCGCCGGGCTTCATGTGCCGCATCGCCGCTCGTACGAGACGGAAATATGGATAGATGTTGGTCTGGAACGTCAGGTCGAATTCCTGGTCGGTCACGTCTTCGAGCGTTTTCTTGCGCGCCTGGTGGGCGGCGTTCGACACGAGTATGTCGAGCTTGCCGAACGCCTTGACCGTCTCTTCCACGAGGTAATCGCACATCCCTAGTCCGGTGAGATCGCCGGGCAGCAGCAGGCAGCGCCGGCCATGCGCCGTCACCGCGCGGCGCGTCGCCTGCGCGTCCGACTGCTCCTGCGGCAGGTACGAAATCGCGACATCCGCGCCTTCGCGCGCGTACAGCACCGCGATCGCGCGGCCGATACCCGAATCGCCGCCGGTAATCAGCGCGACTTTGCCTTTGAGCTTGCCGGCCGCCCGGTAGCGCGACGCCTTGAAGCGCGGCCTCGGCTTCAAACGCGACTCGAGCCCCGGCGCCTGCTGATGCTGCTTCGGGAACGGCAGCTTGGGCTCGCGCGTCATTTGCGGCGCGCGGCGGCGGCGCGCGGCGGGGACGTTTTTGCGGGTTGGCATGGTCAGCTCGTTATGACTGCGCGTCGGTCGCGGGTTTCGGCATCGAATCGTCTTCGCTGTTGTAGGTGCCGACCAGTTCGCCCGCCGCGTCGTACACGTCGACTTTCCAGTTGGGCTTGCTTTCGGCGAGCCGCATCGCGTACTGCTCGGCCATCTTGCCGTCGGCGAATTCCGCGAGCGCTTTCTCGAAACCCTGCTCGCAGACGCGCCAGCAGCCCGCGCCGTCGGCGCGCACCGTGAAATTGACGACGGGCGGCCCCGCCTCGGTTGCCGGCGCGGCCATGATCAGCGCGATTTACGCCGGGATTTGCTGCCGGACGAGCGTTTAGGCGGCGGCACCTTGGCGCCTTCGCGCCGCGCCTCAGAGAGGCCGATCGCGATCGCCTGCTTGCGGCTCTTCACGGTTTTGCCCGAGCGGCCGCTTTTCAGCTCGCCGCGCTTGCGTTCGTGCATTGCGCGTTTGACCTTGCTTGCTGCTTTCTTGCCGTATTTGGCCATGATTGTCTCCTTTAAGTAGATGAGCGGCCGGACTGGCCACGCTTTTCAGTCAGGCGAACCATTGCGTGAGCGACGCCTTGGCGGACCTGCAGAAATTTGAATTTGTCGCGCGCGAGCGCGCCCATGATGCCGTCACCCGGATAACCGAATACGCGCTTGACGCCCCACTCGGACGGGCGCGTGACCAGAAAATCGGCGACGGTGGCGGACATGTGGAAGTGAGCGTCGGAATATTCAAAAGATGCTACGGAACGCGGTGCCACGCAGGCTAGTCTGTGGCCGCTGATTCGCCTGTAGGGTCTGCGCCGACACCCCTGGCGCTCCCATCGTCAGCTTTCGACGGCCTCGTCGACGCTCATCAACTGCAACAGATCGTCGACTACCTGCTGGCCGCGCCCCATCGCCCGCGAAATCGCCGCGTCGGCGGCGGTGAAAGTTTCCGAGAACAGGGATTCGTAAAGCAGGTCGCCCGCCGCATAGCGGTAATCGCGAATCTCGAGCGACGCGCGGAACGTGCGGTCCGGCTGGCGGTGCGCGACGCCGCGCAGCGAATAGCCCAGGTAACCGGTCTCGACGAACGGATCGAACAACGGATCAAACCGCATGGCCGCTCCTTGGCATGACAACGCACTCACCATACCGGTTCGAGGGTGCGGCGAGCAGCCGCCGAAAGAGGATTTACGCGTAGGACCCGTTAGGACACGCGCTGACCAACGAGCTTCCAGCGCCGCAAAATCAGGATGCGCAGCTTGCGGTATTCCTGTTCGACGAGGCTTGCTTCATGCGCGCGCAACGCCGCTTCGAGCTCAGCGAGCGCGTCGCGCGTGCGCGCCGCAAAAAGCTGCACGCGAAGCTCGTAAAAGAGCGGCGAGCATTCCCCGCGCAACTCGCGTATGACCGGGAACGACATGCGGTGCACGTCCGACGGCCCTAGCCGCTGGAGCGCCGCGCGGTGCTCGGGCGTGCCGTAACCTTTGTGGGTAGCGAACCCGTAGCCCGGGTATTCGCGGTCGAGCGCTTCCATCATGCGGTCGCGCTCGGTCTTGGCGATGATAGACGCGGCGGCGATGCTGAAGTTAATGCCGTCGCCTTTGTTGAAGCTGTTCTGCGGCGCAGTAACGCCCGGCACGGTGCGCGCATCGACGAGCACGTGCTGCGGCGGGCGCGGCAGCGCTTCGACCGCGCGCCGCATCGCGAGCAGCGCCGCATGATAGATATTGACCGTGTCGATCTCGCCGACTGACGCGATCCCGATGCCGATGCCCGCGGATTTCGCGCGAATCTCGGCGGCCAGCAGCTCGCGGGTCGGCGCATCGACGCGCTTCGAATCGTCGATGCCGCAAATGTCGGGGTCGGCCGTGAACATCACGGCGGCGGCGACCACCGGCCCCGCGAGCGGCCCCACGCCCGCCTCGTCGACGCCGGCGATGTCGCGCACGCCGGATTTCCACAGCACGCGCTCGAAATTCAGCATCGCGTCCAGCCGCAGGCGCTCGTCCCGCTCACGCTCGAAGCGCGCGGTCAGTGCTTCATACAGGCGCTGCGCGCCGATGCGCGAATCGCGCCGCAGCCGCGTCAACAGATGCGATGACACCGGTTTGCCCGGGATCAGAAATTTCTTGCGGATCTCCTCGAGTGAGATCCTGCTTTTGCCGGACGCCACGTCAGTGCTCCGCGGCAGCCGGTGAATGCTGTAACGGCTTGCGACCGGCGCCCTCTCGCAACGTGCGGAACGTTATTGAATAGCGTAGCTGCCGCGTAGGTGGTATGTGGTGCTGCCACTGCCAGCGGATATCGCCCTGCATCACGTACGCGGAGCGCGGCGCGAGCTCGAGCTCGATGGTGGCGGCGCGGCGCGCCCGCGTGTCCTTTATCGCATACGGGCGAAAACGCATGCGCGCTGTGCCGGCCAGCGAAATGCCGACCACGATATCAAAATGCGGGGCGTCGCTGTGCCAGCCGATGGGCGTGCCGGGCCGGTATTCGGTAATCAATGCGTGGGGAAAAGCAGCTTCCGCAACCCCGCGCCAGTGCGCGACGCGCCGCCGCAACGGCGCCAGAAAATCGGGGAAGGGGCGCCGCGGATTGATCGCTTCCGCTTGAGGCCCGTAGCTGGCGGGGTACTCGCCTTCGCCGAAGCGCACGACCCGGCGACGCGCCGTGTACTGCTGAAAGCGCGCTTCGTTGAACGGCAACCTGCTGAATTCGGCGAGCAGCGCGGCTTCTTCCGCGGCGGTTATAAAGTCCGGCCGGTAGACGAGGCCGTGCGGGAGGTCCTGCGCCGGCTCGAACAATGCACTTTGGGGGGACGCGGCAAGCATGAAATTGATTTGTTTCACGGCGGCGCATTAAGTTCCGCGCACGCACGACTTTTTGAGAGGATATCCTACGGGATATTAGGACGACCGCCACTTACCGGAACTGTCTCGGCGCGCATACTTGACCGTCTCTGCCACGCATAACAAGGCGGCTGCCCATGAATAACAACCAGCGTGCTACTCAGCGTCGGGCAATCATGGGCGCCGTAGCCACCGCACTGTGGGTGAGCTTCACCGCGGCCGCCCATCCGCTGAGCCGGGAAGAGTGCAGCGAAGGCAGTGATTTCATCAAGAACGCCGCGCTGTCGCGGGAAAACGGCATGGATGGCATGAGTTTCCTCGCCCAGACCATCGCCGACCTCGCCGCGATCAAATCATTCCCGCCGTCGTTGCGCTGGTTCGTCCAGGACCAGACCGACGAAGACTATCTGCTCAAAGCCGTCGCCGACGTGTTCTCGAATCCGCGCGAACCGCTGGCCCACCAGAGCCATTTTTTCGGCGACTGCGTGACGCGAACGTCGGCAGGCGATTGAGCGGCCGATCAGCGGCAGGCCGCTGCAGTCCGCCTGCGCAGTAACGGGGCCGCAGATTTCTCCGTCAGCGTATTCAAAAAAGCCACCACGTCGTCGATCTCCTGCGCGGACAGGTTGAGCGGCTTCAGTATCTGGTCGACCGGCAGCGTCTGCGGCACCCCGTCGTTGTCGTACAAATGGACCTGGTGCATGAGCGCCAGATCGATCTCCGAATAATGCCTGACCACGTCGCGCAGCGTGGCGAGGTGGCCGTTGTGCATGTACGGTGCGGTCGCCGCGACATTGCGCAGCGACGGAATCTTGAATTGCTCGTAATTCTGCGGTCCCAGCACGACGTGGCGGCTGCCGACCGCGGTCGAGCGTCGCGCGTCGTCGCTGTACGGCCCTTCGAGGTTGAAGCGGCTCGCCTGCAGCATCTTGATGCCCTGGTAGCGGCCCCAGTCGACGGTGCCCAGCTTGCGCAGCACGGGGATGCCGATTTCGTGGAATTCGCCGTTGGTGAAATTGGGCCCGAAGTGACAGACGCTGCACGCGCCCTTGCCGACGAAAATACGCAGCCCGCGCCGTGCATCCGCCGGATAACTTGCCATCGCGCGCCGGTCGCCGCGCGCAAGGGCGTCGCGAAAGTCGTCGAACGGCGTGCGGCCGCTGACCAGCGTCTCCTGGTACGCTGCCAGCGCCTTGCCGACCGCAACGACCACCGCTTCGTCGTCGGCGGGCGGTGGCGCCGCGCCGAACGCCCGGCGGTAAGCGCACGCGAGTTCCGCGTCGGCCCGGACTAATCCTGCAATACCGCGCTCGGTCATTCCGAACTCGCGCGCATCGAGCAGCGGCCGCAGGCTTTGCGCCCACAGGTTGTCGTTGCCGCCGTCCCAGCCGAACCAGCGGTTGTAGCGCACGTTGACGACACTCGGTGTGTTGCGGTCGACCTCGTCGACGCCGATGCCGAGCTTGAGTCCGTCGGCGAAGCTTTTAGCGGGCACATGGCAGCTCGCGCACGACCGCGCGCCATCGGTCGACAGGCGCCGGTCGAAGAACAGGCGCTCGCCGAACGCAATTGCCGCGGCGCGGCCCGAGACGCGGTTGCTCGGATCGGGCGACCACGGCTGCGGCCACGGCCCATGACGCAAAATCCGCCTGACTTCGTCGCGCGTGAACTCTGTCTGTGGCGAGTCGGCGGCCGCAGCCGGCACGCAGGCAGCTGCGATGACGACAGCCGCCGACACAACCAGCGCGCGCCGCATCACTGCCGCCTCTACTCAGAGTCCCAGGATGCGGCCGATCTCCGCCACGTACTGGCTGCCCTTCACGCCGTCGGCGACCACTTCGTCGGTGACGCGCGCGAACACGTCGCGGACACCTTGCAGCCCTTCAGCTACCCAGTGAGACCGCGGCGACGGCGAAGCGAGCACGTTCTTGAGCGTTTCGACCTCGTCGCGCAGCCGTTGTATGTCGGCCGACGAGCCGGACAGTTTTTTCAGGTCCTGCTCGAGCGCAGCCACCAGCCGCCCGGCGGCTTCGAGGTCCACGTTCCTCCCGCTGTCTTTTCCGCTAGCCACGGCAAACTCTCCGCTGTCGAAATCGCTGATTGGGTGAACGCGCAGCGCGTGCCGCCGCGTTCAAAGTCCTAGCATAGCGCGATATCGCCGTCCCGCGCACATCGCGCCTGAAATTCCGCGGGGGCGCCCGCCGTGCAAGCGCAGGCGGCGTGCTCTCATAGTAATATCGTGCTTTAGACGAATTGCGTCGCAAACCATGTCCCACGAATATCAACCCCTCGTCACGCCGCCCGCGCAGCGCACCGAACCCGCGTTGTGGTTCGCCTTTCATCGCGGGCAACTGCTCATTGCGCAGTCGGACGATGAAGCGCGGCTGCCGCGCTGCCGCGACGTCGCCGATCTGGGTGTGAGCTCCGTGCGCAGCCTGTATCTCGGCACCTACGGCGGCGAACACTGCTACGTGACGGAACTCGAGCACGCGAACGAATTGCCGGAAGGCCACGCGATGCACGGCCTGCGCGCGGTCTTCACGCTGGTCGAAGAGCCGCTCGCGGTGCTGGCCGGCCGCGCCTATCAGATCATGGAATGGGACCGCAATCACCAGTTCTGCAGCCGCTGCGGCACGCCGATGGTGGCGCGCACCGAAGAGCGCGCGCGCGCGTGCCCCCAATGCAGGTTCACGGTCTATCCGCCGGTGTCGCCCGCGATCATGATATTGATCAAACGCGGCCGCGAGGTGCTGCTCGGGCGCAAGAAGGAATGGGCGCCGGGACGCTACAGCGCGCTCGCCGGCTTCGTCGAACCGGGCGAAATGCTCGAAGACACGGTGCGGCGCGAGACGCGCGAGGAAGTCGGCGTCGAGGTCGAGAACATCCGCTACTTCGGCAGCCAGCCGTGGCCGTTTCCGCATTCGCTGATGGTTGCGTTCGTCGCCGACTATGCGGGCGGCGAAATCCGGCCTGACGGCGTCGAGATCGAGGAAGCGCGCTTTTTCGACGCCGAGCAGCTGCCGCAATTGCCGCCGAGCATCAGCATTTCGCGCCGTTTGATTACTACCGTGTGCGCGAAGCTCGCGCGCGGCGAAGAGATTTAAACCGAATCCAGCACTCAGGCGACGGCGAGCTTGCTCCACAGGCAGGCGCCGCGGCTTGCCTTGTCGATTTCCGCGAGTTGCGCCTCGTGCTCGGCCAATTCTTCCGCCGTCGCCGCCAGCACCACGAGCTTTAGTTCGCCGGCCGCGCGGCGCGTTTCCGCCTGCGCCGCGGGCGTCGGCGCGACATCGATGATCAGGCTATCCTGGCCGCGCGTCATCGCCAGGTACACTTCGGCGAGCAGATTGGCGTCGAGCAGCGCGCCGTGCAGCGTGCGCGCCGAGTTGTCTATCTGATAGCGCTCGCACAGCGAATTCAGGTTGTTCTTCTTGCCGGGGTGCAGGTCGCGCGCCATGCGCAATGTGTCGAGCACCTGCGGACAATGCTCGCCAATGCAGGTCAGGTCGAGCAAGGCGAGCTCGGAATCGAGAAACGCGCAATCGAATGCCGCATTGTGAATAATGAGCTCGGCGCCGGCGACGAACTCGATAAACTCTTTCGCAATGTCGCCGAATTTCGGCTTGTCGCGCAGAAATTCCTCGGTGAGCCCGTGCACCTGCAGCGCGCCGTCTTCGCTCGCGCGCCCCGGATTCACGTAGCGGTGAAAATGATTGCCGGTGAGCCGGCGGTCGACGATCTCGACCGCCGCGATCTCGATCACGCGGTGGCCGAGCTTGGGATCGAGACCCGTGGTTTCAGTGTCGAGAATTATCTGGCGCATGATTGCTCCTGACGAGGCGTAGAGGCGTGAGGCTTGAGGAGAAAAAGCCTTGGCGCTCCGCCTCACCCCTCATCGCCTCTCTCGCTCTCGCGTCCAACGGACGCGCAGCCCTGGTTCGCCAACTGATCTGCGCGTTCGTTGCCGTCGTGGCCGTTATGGCCGCGCACCCATAGCCACTCGATTTCATGCTCGCGCGCGAGGTCGTCGAGCCGCCGCCACAGATCCTCGTTTTTAACCGGTTTCTTGTCGGTTGTTTTCCAGCCGCGTTTTTTCCACGCGTGGATCCATTCGGTGATGCCCTGCTGCACGTATTTCGAATCGGTGTGCAGGCGCACGTGGCATTTGCGGTTCAGCGCTTCGAGCGCGCGTATCACCGCCGTCAATTCCATCCGGTTGTTGGTGGTGTGCGCCTCGCCGCCGCACAGCTCGCGCGTGCGGTCGCCATACTGGAGCAGCACGCCCCAGCCGCCGATTCCCGGGTTGCCTTTGCACGCGCCGTCGGTAAAAACGTCGACTTCACCGGTCATCGAGTCACAACGCGCAGGCCAGGGCGCTCGCGCGCCGCGGCCGGCCGGTCATTGTCCTGGGTCTTCGGCACCACCGAAAGGTTCGGGCGGCGCGCGGCCTCCTCGCGCCACTTCGGCATGATGACGCGCATGCCGCGCACGCGCTTGATGACGTGCAGGAAGTACACGCCGCCCGCGATCGGCCACCAGCGATCGCCCGCGGCTTCCATGAAGCGAAAGCGCTGCAGCCATTTGTCCTGGGCGAACGGCGGCACGTAGCAGCCCATTTTGCCGGCGGCGATCTCCAGCTCGAGCAGCGCGAGCCAGTCCTTGATCCGCGGCAGCGTGATGAACCGGGCATCCCACGGATACACTTCGGGCGTGCGGTTGAATAGCCGGCGCATCCCCCACAGGCTCCACGGATTGAAGCACGCAATGACCGCGTGCCCTTCCGGCATCAGCACGCGCTGCACTTCACGCAGAATCTGGTGAGGGTTCATGCTGAATTCGAGCACGTGCGGCAACACCAGCAAGTCCACGCTGTTGCTCGCGATCGGCAAATCGCGGAAGCGCGCGCGCAGGCCGACCGGGCCGCTGGGCGCCACGTGGCATTTGAACGGGATCCGGCTTGCCCGCAGGAAATCGTGCTCGGGCAGCCCGAGCTGCAGCGCGTTGTAGCCGAACACGTCCGCGACCGCGTCGTCCATGTATTTGAACTCGCAGTCAAGCAGATAGCGTCCGAGCGGCGTCGCAAGCCACGCGTCCGGTGATTGCAGGTTGGTTGGCGTTGACATACGGTCAGTTTAAAACAAAGATACGCGCTGTGCACCAAAACTCCTCGAGGCTGCCTTCATGCAAGACTTAAGCGTTAATCCGGTCCGCGCGTTTCAGGACAATTACGTGTGGACCCTGCGGCTGGGCAACAATGCCGCCGTCGTCGATCCCGGCGAAGCGGGTCCGGTGCTCGCCTACCTGCGCGCGCACAAGCTGAATCTCACCGCCATCCTCAACACCCACCATCATGCCGATCACGTCGGCGGCAATGCCGAGCTGCTCGAGCATTACCCGGTGCCGGTATACGGCCCGTATGACGACCGGATACCCACCGTCAGCGACCGCGTGCGCGAAGGCGACAAGTTCACGCTGCCGGGATTCGCAATCGAATTCCAGGTGTTCGAAATTCCCGCGCACACGCGCACGCATATTGCGTTTTATGGCGGCGGCATGCTGTTTTGCGGCGATACGCTGTTTGCGTGCGGGTGCGGCCGCCTGTTTGAGGGCACGCCGGCGCAAATGCACGCGTCGCTCGCCAAGCTCGCCCAACTTCCCGGGACTGCCCGCGTTTACTGCGGCCACGAGTACACGCTGTCCAACATCAAGTTCGCGCGCGCCGTCGAGGCGGACAATGCCGAACTCGCGGCGTGGGAAAAGACCGCGGCCGCCTTGCGGGCGAAGGACGAACCGACGCTGCCATCGACGCTCGAGCGCGAATTGCGCGCGAACCCGTTCATGCGCTGCGAGGAGCCCGGCGTGATAGCCGCGGCCAGCCGGCACGCAGGCCGCCCGCTGGCCGATCCGGTCAGCGTGCTCGGCGCGCTGCGCGAATGGAAGAACAACTTTTAGCGCGGCTTTGTGTGAAATTGCACACTGCAAAAGGCATCTAACTTTGATTAAAAAAAGAAACGTCTCGGCGCATTAAGCCGGACGTCAAACTCGTACGTTTCACATTGATTTTTTTCGGGAATTTACCTTGACTGGCTGAGCGGCGGTTAGGTAACATGGCCGCGTTTCAATCAGAACCGGACTGGTCACTGATGCAGCCATTCGTTAAAACATTGCTGCTCGCCGCCGGACTCGCCCTCGCTTCCTATGCCCCGTTGTTGAGCGCCGCCGATGCCGATGCCGGCGCGCCGCCCGCCGCGCAGCAGACGAGCAGCGATACCGCCGCCGAGACATCCGAAGCAACCGAAGCGCCGGCCGAGAGTTCGCCCGCCGCGCCGCTCGCCGTTACGCCGCCCGCGACAATCCCGCCGGCGCCGTTCGCGCCCACGCTGATGGATCTAACGCTGAGGCCGACCAGCCTGTGGCAGCGCATCCGCAACGGGTTCGGCCTGCCGGACATGTCGAGCCCGCTCGTGCGCGAGCAGGAAGAGTGGTTCGCCAAGCGTCCCGATTACATTTCGCGCGTCGTCGCGCGCAGCAGCCGTTACCTTTATTACATCGTCGAGCAGATCGAAAAACGCAACATGCCGAGCGAGATCGCGCTGCTGCCGATCATCGAAAGCGCCTACAACCCCGTCGCGTACTCGCGCGCGCACGCGTCCGGCATCTGGCAGTTCATACCGTCGACCGGCAAAATGTACGGGCTGCAGCAGAATTTCTGGTACGACGGCCGCCGCGACGTGACGGCGGCAACCAACGCCGCGCTCGATTACCTGGAGAAGCTTTACGAAATGTTCGGCAGCTGGGATCTCGCGCTCGCCGCCTACAACTGGGGCGAAGGCGCGGTTTCGCGCTCGATCGCGCGCAACGTTGCGAAGGGGCTGCCCACCGATTACCGCAGCCTGACGATGCCGGCGGAGACGCGCTATTACATGCCCAAGCTGCAGGCAGTGAAAAACATCGTCGCCAATCCCACTCAATTCGGCATCGATCTCGCGGATGTGGCGAACCAGCCGTACTTCGTCGCCGTGCCCACTACGAAGCACATGGACGTCAAACTTGCCGCCAAGCTCGCGGACATGCCGATCGAAGAATTTCAGTCGTTGAATCCCGGCAACAGCCGGCCCGTGATCAAGGCCGACGGCGAGCGAGTCCTGCTCGTGCCGGCCGACAAGGCCGACGCGTTCCGCTCCAACATGGAGAACCACGACGAGCCGATGGTTTCGTGGCAGGCGTACAAATTGAAGCCGGGGGAAACGGTCGAGCGCGTCGCGGCCCGCTACGGCATGAGCGCCGCGCAACTGAAGCATGTCAACGGCATTGGCGGCAAGCGCGGCGCGGGCAGCGGCACGACGCTCCTGGTGCCGGCGGGCGCCAGCGCCAAACCCTATCTGCCCGACCTGCCCGCGCCGACGGTGACTGTCGCCAAAGGCCCGAAGAAATCGAAGCACGCAGCGCACAAAGCGGGTACCACGAAGGTCAAGGCCGCGCCCAAATCCGCCAGGCACGCCGCGCCGGCCAAAAAGACGACTGCCGCCAAAGGCGCGAAGAAAAGATAGTCGCGCAAAAAACCGCGCTAACCTCTGATCAATAACCTCTAACGCGCGCCGGTCGCCGTCCCGCGCCAGCCTTGCGGGATGGAGGCGAGCAGTTTTTTCGTATAGGGATGCCGCGGGCGCAGGTAAATCTCGTCCGAGTCCGCAATCTCGACGATCTCGCCCTCGTTCATCACCATCACCTGGTCGGCCATGTATTTGACCACGGCCAGATCGTGCGAAATGAAAATATAGCTGATGCCGAACTCATCCTGCAGGTCCTGCAGCAGGTTCAGCACCTGTGCCTGCACCGACACGTCGAGTGCGGACACCGGCTCGTCGCAGATCAGCACTTCGGGCTGCATCGTGAGGCTGCGCGCGATCGCGATGCGCTGACGCTGGCCGCCTGAAAACTCGTGCGGGTATTTGAAGAAAGCAGAGTCGCCCAGCCCGACCTTCTGCAGCAACGCGTACGCCATTTCCTGCCGCTCGCCGTCGCCCGCGCCGATGCCGTGGATCAGCATCGGCTCCATCAGGATCTGGCCGACCGTGAACCGCGGATTGAGCGACGCATACGGGTTCTGGAACACGATCTGGATGCGCCGCTTGTACGCCATCATCTGTTCCGGCGACAGCGCGAGGAGATCGCGCCCATCGAACAGCACCTCGCCGCCCGCGTCTTCGTGCAGGCGCATGAGCGCGAGCCCGAGCGTCGTCTTGCCGGAACCGGATTCGCCGACGAGGCCCAGCGTCTTGCCGCGCGCGAGCTTGAACGAGACGTCCTTGACCGCCTTGAACTCGGTCCGGCCGAAAAGTCCCGCGCGCGAGTAGAAGCTTTTGCGCAGGTGGCGCACTTCGAGCACGCTCGCTTCGTCGCCGCGCAATCCGCGGCTGCGTTGCGGCATCCCGGCGACCGCCGCATCCGGCTTTTTCAGAAAATCGTCGATCACCGGCAGACGCAGCGGGCGCTGCGCCATTTGCGGACGGCACAGCAGCAGCGCCTTGGTATACGCGTCGCGCGGCGCCTCGAAGATCTGGGTTGCGGTGCCCTGCTCGCGGATTTCGCCATCGCGCATCACGATCACGCGATCGGCGATTGCGCCGACCACCGCGAGATCGTGCGTAATGAACAACATCGACATGTGGCGGCGCTGCTGCAGCGCGGCCAGCAGATCGAGGATCTGCTTCTGGATGGTCACGTCGAGCGCGGTCGTCGGCTCGTCGGCGATCAAGAGCCGCGGTTCGCACGCAATGGCCATCGCAATCATCACGCGCTGCTGCTGGCCGCCGGAGAGCTCGAACGGATAGGCATCGAGCTTCGCCGCTGGCGTTGGAATCCCGACCTCGTCGAGCAATTCGGCCGCGCGCACGCGCGCCTGCCGGGGATTGAGCCTCAGATGCTTGGCCAGCACTTCGCGCAACTGGAAGCCGACCGTGAACACCGGGTTGAGCGAACTCATCGGCTCCTGGAATATCATCGAAATGTCGGCGCCGCGCAGCGCGCGCATTTCGGCCGGCGCGATTTCAAGCAGGTTGCGCCCGCGATAAAGCACCTCGCCGCCCGGATGGACGCGCGAATTTTCCTTCGGCAGCAGTCCCATCATCGCGAGCGCGGTCACCGATTTGCCGCTGCCCGATTCGCCGACCAGCGCGACCGTGCTGTTCGCGGGCACGTCGAAACTGACGCCTTTAACCGCGTGCAGGATGGTTGCCTGGTCGATGCGGAAATCGACGCGCAGGTTGCGCACGCCCAGCAGGCTGTGGCCGCTATCGGGTGCGCTCATTTGAGCCTCGGATCGAGCGCGTCGCGCAGCGCGTCGGTAAAAAGACTGAACGCCGTGACCAGCGCCGCCATCGCGGCTGTCGCCGCGACGAGCTGCCACCACTTGCCGAGTATCAGCTCGCTTTGCGCCTCGTTCAGCATGCTGCCCCACGATACGGTGTCGACGCCGACGCCGAAACCGAGAAAGCTCAATATCACTTCGGACTTGATGAAGAGCACCACGTGCAGCGACAGCTGCACGAGTATCACGTGACTCACGTTGGGCAGGATGTGCACGAACATGCGCCGCCGGTGCGAGGCGCCGATCGCATCGGCCGCCTGGATGTATTCGCGCGCCTTGTGCTTGAGATACTCGGCGCGCACCAGCCGGAAAATGCCCGGCCAGCCGGTCAAGCCGAGGATGAGCACCACCGTCAGCGTGCCCTTCTGGTTCAGCACCGCGGCGATCGCGAGTATGAGCAGCAGGTACGGCACGGAAGTAAAGATGCTGTAGAACCAGTTGAAGAAATCGTCGACCGCGCGACCGTAATACCCGGCAAGCGCGCCGAATACGGTGCCGAGCAGGGTCGTCAGCAATGCCGCCGCGATGCCGACGAACATCGACGTCTGGGTGCCCTTGATCACCTTCTTCAGCACGTCGCGGCCCCACTTGTCGCCGCCGAACGGCAGCGTCGCGGCTTTGGGCGCCGAGCGGCGCCACCGCAGCAGGGTCGCGCCTGATTTCGGCGAGCACGTCGGCCAAAGGATCGACGATGTCCGATGACTCTGCGCGTTCGCTGCCGGCGGGTTGCGCCACCGGCGGCGTAACCGCCTCCGCCTCTACGGCGTCCGGCCCCATGAAGGTGGGCGGCGCATAGTTGATGCCGGCTTCCTGCGCCCAGTCAGCGGCGAGCAGATTCAGTCCCGAAGCCACCATCAGTGCGCAGAAAAAGACCACCACCGCGAGCGACACTACGCCGACCCGGTCGCGGCCGAAACGCCGCCACGCGAGCACCCACAGGCCCGGCGACCGGGCGCGCGGCACGTTGCGGCCTGCTATAGCCAGTTCGCTCATTTGAGCTGCACCCGCGGATCAACCGCCTTGTAGAGCAGGTCCGCGAGCAGGTTGATGACCATGGTCGCGATCGCGACATAGATCGTGACCGCCTTGATCACCGGAAAATCGCTGCGCTCGACCGCCAGGATGACTTCGCGCCCGATGCCCGGAATCGAGAAGAAGCGCTCGATCAGGAATGCGCCCGCGAGCAGCCCCGGCAGCTGGATCATCACGTTGGTGATGATGGGAATGGACGCGTTGCGCAGCACATGCACCCACATCACGCGCCCCTCGCCCATGCCCTTCGCGCGCGCCGTGCGCACGTAATCCTGGTTGATTTCGTCGAGAAAGAAGCTGCGGTACAGCCGCGTGTCCGGCGCGAGCGACACCACCACGCCGACGATGATCGGCAGCAGGCTGAACCGGAAGAGATTCTCGGCCAGGTTGTTGCCCCAACCCTGGACCGGAAACCAGCCGAGTTGGTACGCGAGCACGTACTGCAGCACGATGATGTACACGAGTATGCTGACCGACTGGCCGACCGTGCAGCCGATCATCACGAAGCGGTCGGTCAACGAGCCGCGCATATAAGCCACGAGCATGGCCGCGGCCATCGCCAGCAGCGTATCGATCACGAGCAGCGGCAGCAGCACGGTCAGCGACGGCCCGAGCCGGGTCGCGAATATCTCCGACACGCGCTCGTTGGTCGCCCAGCTCACGCCGAAGTCGCCGGTCGCGATCTGCTTCAGGAATATCCACAGCTGCACGTAGTACGGCTGGTCGACGCCGAGCTGACGCCGGATGTTTTCGATTTGCTCGGGATTCGAAATCTTGCCGGCGAGCAGGTACGCGGGGTCGCCGCCGACGAAGTTGAACAGCCCGAACACGAGCAGCACGACGCCCAGCAGCGTCGGCACCATTTGCCACAGGCGGCGGATTACGTACGCAAGCATGCGCGTCGCTCCGTCAATTCCCGCGCTTCGCGGCGATATCCATATACATCCACTCGGCGTGCATGCACCGGGTGCTTCTTGTAGCCGAGCACGTGCGGCTGCAGCAGCACGTTGCGATAGCGGCTGTCCTCGAGGATCCACGACGGTATGCACTTCCATCAGGCGTGTCATGTCGTGATAGAGCTTGTTGCGCGCCGGGCCGTCCGGCAGCAGCCTCGATTTCTCGTACAGGCGGTCGAATTCCGGCGACGGTAGCACGCGCCGTTGCTCTGCCCGGTGTTCGGTCCGTACAGGAGCTGCATGAAGTTGTCGCCGTCCGGATAGTCGGCGATCCACGCGCTGTTGCGCATCATGAGCCGGCATTGCTTGTCGAGCTTGATCAGCTCGGCGAACCGCTCCTTGCGGATTTCCACGCGCACGCCGATCGCATCGAGCGAGCGCTGCAGCAGCTCGTCGAACTGGCGGTCGCGCTCGATCGGTATCGACCAGTATTGCAGCACGAGCGGCTTGCCGTCCGGCAGGTTGCGATAGCCGTCCGCGCCTTTTTTATAACCGAAGCTTGTCGAGCAGCGCATTGGCGGTCGCGCGGATCGTAGCGGATGCTGCTCTTGTAATTCGGGTCGTGGCCCGCGACGCCGGGCGGGATCGGGTATTCCGCCTTGACCGCCTGGCCCTGGCGGATGATCCGCAGCTGGTCGTCGATGCGGTACGCCATCGCGATCGCGCGGCGCAGCGCGATTTTCTCTTTGCTGAAGCCGCCGAGCGGGTTCGGCACGCCGCCGATCTTCTCCTGGGTGTTGAAATGCATGTAGATGATTTCCGGGTCGACGCTGCGGTCGAGCTTGATGCCGCGCTTGACGAACTCGGGCCTGAGCCTGCCGTCCGCGGTCATGAATTTGGGCGCCACTTCCCACGAGCTGGTACTCGATATCGGTCTCGCCCCGTTCGAACGCGAGCCAGCGGCTCTGCGTCTCCTCCATGATGCTGATTTCGACCGTGCCGATCAGCGGCAGCTTCTTGCCTTTCATCTGCGCGACGATTTCGCGGTCGCGCGGATCGTTCCCCGCGGCGAAGTCCCAGGTCGTGCCCGCGATAGCGCGGATTCGCCTCCAGCACGATTTTCGACGAGCGCACGTAGCGCTTCAACCGATAGGCGCCGGTGCCGACCGGATGCGAATTGATGTCGTCGCCGTAGGCCTCGATCACTTCGCGCGCGACTGCGCCGACCTGCGAAAACGCGAGCACGTGCGCGAAGTTGAAGTCGGGCTCCTTGAGCCGGATGACGCAGCGTATAGCGGTCGCGCACTTCGAGTCCCGCGACTCTTCGCCGTCGTAGTCGAAGCGGCCGCTCTTTTTCGCCTGCGCGGCGAGCTCGTCGAGACCGGCGATCTTGCCCTCGAACAGAAACGAATACGGCGAGCGGTTTTTCGGATCGAGATAGCGCTTGATCGTATACGCGTAGTCCTCCGCCGTCAGCTCCCGTGGCTTTGCCCTTGAACGCCGGATCGTCGGCAAAGTAGATGCCCTTCTTCAGCCTGAACGTGTAAGTCCTGCCGCTGTCGGCGACGAGCGGCAGCGCTTCGGCCGTGTTCGGCACCAGCTTCGCCGGGCGCGCGAGATAGTCGTACGTGAGCAGCGGCTCGAAGATCGCTTCGATCACGGTGCCCGAGTAGACGTCGGAGGTCTTGACCGGGTCGAACCCGGTTTCGGCAGCCATGAACGTGACGCGCAGCGACTTGGCCGGATCGGCAGCGTGCGCGGCAGCGACGAACATGCACAGCAGCAGAACGCGTGCCAGGCGGGAGCACCATCTGCGAACCGTGTTCGGCTCCGGCGCGGCGATCATCGGGATATCGGAAAACACACGGATGGCAGTCTATATTATCCGGCCGGTAATCGGGGCATGCGCCAGCCGTGACGCGCGACGGCTCTTTCGTTAAACTCGCGCCATGCTCGAAAAACCGATTTGCCGGCGAGTCTGCGCGCTCGCGTGCCTGCTGTTCGCATTCGGTTGCTCCCACAGCGCATACGCGGTGCACGCGCTGTCATTGGGCAGCACGCCAAAATATCCGGCCGGCTTTGCAAATTTCGAGTGGGTAAATCCCAATGCGCCGAAAGGCGGCGAATTGCGGCTGGTGCCGCCGACGCGCAGCACGAATTTCGACAAGTACAACCCGTTCACGCTGAAGGGAACCGCGCCGCCGGGGCTCTCGAGCCTCCTGTTCGAATCTCTGGTGACGGGCACCATGGACGAGCCGACGACGGTTTATGGGCTGCTGGCGGAAGACATCGAAGTCGCCCCCGACAAATTATCCGTGACCTTCACCATCAACCCGCTCGCCCGCTTTCACGACGGCACGCCCGTCATGGCCGCGGACGTGAAACACAGTTTCGACACGCTGATCAGCAAAGAGGCCGCGCCGCAGTACCGCGTGGCGTTCGGCGACGTTTCGAAAGCCGTGGTGGTCGCGCCGCGCCAGGTGCGCTTCGAGTTCAAGCGCGTGAGCCTCGAGCTGCCGCTGATGGTCGGCGGCATTCCGGTATTCAGCCGCGCATGGGGCGCCGGCAAGCCGTTCGACAAGGTCGTGATGGATATCCCGATCGTGAGCGGCCCGTACAAGGTCGGGCGCCTGAATTTTGGCCGCGACATCACCTATGATCGCGATCCCAACTACTGGGCGCGCGATCTGAACGTGCGGCGCGGGCTCTTTAACTTCGACCGCATCACGTACAAGATCTACAAGGACTCGACCGCCCAGACTGAAGCGTTTAAAGCGGGCGAATTCGATTATCTGGAAGTGTTTGGAGCGCGCCAGCCTGCGTCCGGCGAGGTGCTTTCGGTGCATGGCGAGGTCGGCGACGTCGTGCAGGCAGATAGCCTGCTCGTGCAGATCGACAAGCGCATGCCGCGCAACAAAGTGGCGGAGTCGGAGTCGGGCCTCGCGGCCGCGCAGGCGCGCCGCTCGATCGCGAAGACGCAGCTCGATCGCGCGCAACAATTGTTCAAGTCGCAGACTCTGACTCAGGCCGACGTCGAGAAGGCGCAGCTACGAGTTCGCGCAAGCCGACGCCCAAGTCGTCAGCGCGCAGATCGCGCTCGAGAACGCGCGTATCACGCTCGGCGACACGGACGTGCGCGCGCCCGTGACCGGAACGATTCTCGAGAAGGCCGTCGAGCCGGGGACGGTCATCGCGTCGACGACGCAAAACGTCAGCGGCGGCACGGTGCTGATGAAAATGGCGGACCTGACCTCGGTGCAGGTGCGCACGCGCGTCGACGAGACGGACATCGGCAAGATCCAGCCCGGCATGCCCACGCGCGTGACGGTCGCCGCGTATCCGAATCAGCCGTTCGAGGGCCAGGTGCTGAAGATCGAGCCGCAGGCGATCGTCGATCAGAACGTCACGCTGTTCGCGGTGCTGATCAAGCTCGACAATCCCGGCGGGCTTTTGAAGCCCGGCATGAACGCCGACGTGCAAATCAAGATCGCGAAGCGCGAGTCCGTGGCCGCGGTGCCGACGGCTGCGCTGCGCGCGGACACCGACGTGCCCGTGACGGCGCAGATGCTCGGCGTCGACGAGAAGAATCTGCGCGAGCAGATCTGGCCGGCCGGCAGCAAGGGCGCGCAAGGCGGCAACACCGTGTCGCTCGGCGGCCGGGAGATCAAGTTGCCTCCCGACGTCGACGCCGCGAAATTTCAGGCGCTGATGGCGAAACGGCGCGATGGCCAAGAGTTGAGCGAAGACGAGCGCGCGTTGCTGCGCAAAGTGTTCCAGCAATCGGGAGGCTTCGGCGGAGGTGCAGGCGGCGGCGGCGGCGCGCGCGCGGCCGCAGGCGGTGGCGCCGGCCGCACGGCGGGCGGCGCCGGCGGAGCGGGGCGGACCGGCGGCGGCAACTTCGGCGGCGGATCCTTCGCCGGACCCGGGGGCGGCGGCGCTGCGGCCCCGGCGGCCAGACCCGCGAACTATCAATTCAGCGGCGACTATTGGGTCATCGCGTTGCGCAACAACGAGCCCGTGCCGGTCGCCGTCAAGACCGGTCTCACGGACCTCGATTACAGCGAAGTCGTGGCAGGCCTCGAGCCCGGCGACCGCGTGCTGCTCCTGCCGAGCACGAGCCTGTTCGAGCAGCAGGAACGGCTGCAGCAGTTCATCACGCAGCGCTTCGGATCTTCGTCGCCGTTCCAGCAGGGCTCCGGCGGCGGCATTCCGCCGCAATTCCGCTGATCGCAGCGCTGCCGGCGCTATCATCGCTCGCGTGCAATCACGGCAGTTCGATTTGCCCGGGCTAACGCTCGCGGCCGAGGTTTGGGGCCGCCCTGCAGGCAGGCCCGTGCTCGCGCTGCACGGCTGGCTCGATAACGCCGCGAGCTTCGAGCTGCTCGCGCCGCGGCTCGACGGAGCCGAGCTCGTGGCGCTCGATCTCGCCGGTCATGGTTTCAGCGGCTGGCGCTCGCCGGACGCCTCGTACAACCTCTGGCAAGACGTCGCGGACGTGCTCGACGTCGCCGATCAACTCGGTTGGCAGACCTTCAATCTGCTCGGCCACTCGCGCGGCGCCGCGATCGCAATGCTGTTCGCGGGTGCGTTTCCCGAGCGCGTCGCGAAGCTCGCGCTGCTGGAGGGCGGCATGCCGCTCGTCGGCGACGCCGCCGATGCGCCCGCGAAGCTCGCGCAGGCGCTGCTCGAGCGCCGCTCGTTGCGCGGCAAGAGCGGCCGGGTGTTCGCGGAGCGCTCGAAGGCGATACGCGAGCGCGCCGCTGGATTCACGAAGATCTCGATCGCGGCGGCCGAGATTCTGGCGCGGCGCTCGTTGCGCGAGGTGGCCGGCGGCTTTCAATGGCACGCCGATCAGCGCTTGAAGGGGCAATCGGAGCTGCGCTACACGGCCGAGCACGTGCGCGCGTTCGCGCGGCGCGTGAGCGCCCACGTGGCTTGCGCTGGCCGAGCAGGGTCCCTTTGCGGACTGGCCTTTGTATCGCGAGGCCGCGACAGCTGTTCGGGTCGCTCGAGGTGCTGCGCCTGCCCGGCGGGCATCATTTTCATCTCGAGGGCGGCGAGGTCGCGATCGCCGCCGCGTTACGCCGTTTCCTCGACTTGTGAGGTAACATCGAGCGCGCGTCGAGTCCGGGGGGAAATACGATGCCGCTACGACGTTCACTGGCCGCGCTGCCGGCGTTGGTTCCTTTACTGTTGCTCGCATGCTCGCCCGATCCTGCGCCGCCCGGTGCAGGGACAGCGTCCACGCAGAGCGCGCCTAACGCGGCGCCGGTGTCTTCGGTCGCAGCGGGCGCCGGCGCGGAGGCAAACGGGCCGCCGGTCTATCGCGTCGATGCCTCTTGGCCGCAGCCGCTGCCGAACAAGTGGATCTTGGGCCAAGTCGCCGGCATTGCGGTCGACAAGCAAGATCACATTTGGATCGTGCACCGGCCGCGTTCGTTGACGGCGCACGAAGCGGCCGCCGTGCAGAACCCACCGACGGCCGACTGCTGCGTTCCCGCGCCGTCCGTGCTCGAGTTCGATCAAGCCGGCAAACTGCTGCAGGCGTGGGGCGGGCCGACGTGGAGCCAGGAGAAGAAAGCCTGGGTCGAGCCCGCGGGCGACCCGTGGCCGGCCAACGAGCACGGCGTGTACGTCGACGCCGACGACAATGTCTGGCTCGCCGGCAACGGCGACACGGACCACATCGTCATGAAATATTCGATGGCCGGCATGCGGCTCATGACGATCGGCAAGCTGCACGAGACCGGCGGCAGCAACGATCCCGAGCGGCTCGGAAGGCCGGCCGACATCGCGGTCGACACCGCCGCGCACGAGGTGTACGTCGCCGACGGCTATTTGAACCGGCGCGTGATCGTGTTCGACTCGATGACGGGCGCTTACAAGCGCCATTGGGGCGCGTACGGCAACAAGCCCGACGACTCGCCGCAGCCGGCCTACGATCCCAAGGCGGAACCCGCGAAGACGTTCACGGGCCGCGTGCATTCCGTCGTGCTCGCGCGCGACGGCCTCGTGTACGTCGCGGACCGCACGGCGGATCGCGTGCAGGTGTTTCATCACGACGGCAGCTTCGTGAAGGAGAAGAACATCGCGCCGTGGACGCTCGATCAGGGCGCCGCGTGGGATCTCGCGCTGTCGCCCGACGAGCGCTGGTTGTTCGTCGCAGACGGCCACAACAAGAAGGTCTGGATCTTGAATCGCGACACGCTCGAGACCGCGGGGTCGTTCGGCCAAGGTGGACGACAGGCCGGCGAGTTCGAATGGGTCCACAACCTCGCGACCGACTCGCACGGCAACGTCTACACGTCGGAGGTCAACACCGGCAAGCGCGTGCAGCGCTTCGTGCCGACCGGCTCGTAAGCCGCAAGAACGCGCGATCCTCGGCGTCTACACTGACACCATGGATCCGATCAGCCATGCGGCGTTCGGCGGCGCGTGGTCGCAGGCGCGCGCCGCTGCCGACAAGATCTTCGCGGCCGCGATTTGCGGCGTGGTCGGCGCCGTCGCACCGGATCTCGACGGGCTGATCCAATCGGCCAGCGATCCGCTGCTGGTTCTCGAGCTACATCGGCAATTCACGCATTCGCTCGCCTTCGCGCCGCTCGGAGCCGCGCTTTGCACCGCCGCGTGTTGGCGCTTCGTCCGCGCACGGCTCACGCTCGCGGCGGCTTACGTGGGTTGCCTGCTCGGTTACGCGAGCCACTCGCTGCTCGACGCTTGCACCGCGTGGGGCACGCAGCTCTTTTGGCCGTTCTCGAGCGTGCGTGTCGCTTGGAACGTCATTGCCGTCTTCGATCCGCTGTTCACGGTGCCGGTGCTTGCGCTGGCCGCCACGGCGCGTTGGAAGCGCCGCGCGGATTTGGCGCGCGCTGCGCTGCTTTTCGCCGCGCTGTATCTCGCGCTCGGCGTCGTGCAGCACCAGCGCGCCGTGCGGGCCGCCGGCGCGCTCGCGGCGAGCCGCGGGCACGAGCCTGTAAGGCTGGTCGCGTTGCCGGCGTTCTCGAGCCTGCTGCTCTGGAAGACGATCTACGAGTTCGACGGGCGCTATTACGTCGACGCGGCGCGCACGGCGTTCGCGGCGACCACCTACTCGGGGCGCGCCGTCGCGAAGCTCGACCTCGCGCGCGACTTCCCCTGGCTCGACCCGCGAAGCCAGCAGGCGCGCGACGTCGAGCGGTTTCGGACGATCGCGAACGGCCTCGTCGCAGTCGATCCGGACGCGCCGGCGCGCATCGTCGATCTGCGCTACTCGCTCGTGCCGAACGAGATCGCGGGATTCTGGGCAATCTTGCTCGATCCGCAGGCGCCTCCGCTCGCGCACGTCGAGCTGCTCACGACTCGCGAAGATGCGCCGGAGCAGGCGCTGCGTCTGATCGACATGCTGCTGTAACGTCGCCTGGCGCGCGATTGCCGCGCCGCGACCGCTCCGCTATATTGCCTCGCGTCTTCGTAGGCACCGCCGGAACGGCGGTGTCGAGAGGGGAACCCGGTGAGAATCCGGGACTGTCGCGCAACGGTGACGTGAGATCGAGTCTCACGAAGTCCGAGCACCTCTCGAAGACGAACGCAGGAATCTTCGCGTAAAAGGTTTCCGGCAGTGCGGTGGTCGCGTCGTCTCGACGTTTCCCCGCGGCCTCGGGCTCCTCGCGCGTCGTACCTGGACGCAGTAACCGATGGAGAGCCCATGACCCGTCTTCGCGCCGACCGCTTCCACGTCTCGATCCCGTCGCCGTACGTCTGCACTGCGGCGATCTTGACTGCTTGCGTCGCAGCGGCGCTGTGCGCTCAGCCGGCGCAGACCGCGCCCGAGGAAATCGTCGTTACGGGCTCGATCATCCCCGTGCCGAAGCGCGAGATCGGCACGGCGGTATCCGTCATCGATGCGCAAGAGATCGAGCTGCGCGGCTACGACGATCTCTCTGCCGTGCTTCGCACGCAGCCCGGCGTGACCGTGACGAATCTCGGCGGCGTCGGCAAGGCGACCGTGTTGCGGATTCGCGGCGAAGAAGGCTATCGCACCCAACTGATCGTCGACGGTGTCAAGGCCGTCGATCCGAGCGGCACGCAAGCCGGGCCGGGCTTCGACAACCTGCTCGCCACCGACGACCTGGCGCGCGTCGAAATACTGCGCGGCCCGCAGGGCTTCATCTACGGCGCGGATGCCGGCGGCGTCGTCAACGTCATCACGGGCCGCGGCGAGGGTCCGTTCGGCGGGCGCGTGTCAGTCGAGGGCGGCACACTCGGCACTCGTCGCGTAAGCGCCGCCGCCTCGGCCGGCGATGCGCGCGGCGACTATTTCCTTTCGGCCACCGACTATCGAACCGACGGCTTCAACGCGCAGACCGACGATACGCGCTCTGCGCGATCGCGATGGCGCCGATAACACGACGCTGCATGCCAAATTGGGATTGAACCTCGGCCAGGACTGGCGTTTGCAGGTCGTCGCTCGAAACATAGATGCGACGGCCAGGTACGACGGCTGCTTCCACCCCGTCACGTTCGCTCTCGTGCACGACTGCGTCGCCACGACCGATCAAACGACCTACAAAGTGTCGGCCGAATACCGCGGCGCAACGACGACGCACGCGCTCGGCTACAGCGATCTCGACGTGACGCACGGCAATGCAGTGCAGGGCATGAGCGGGTTCGCCTCCGAAGGCGGCCTCGGCCGGTTCGAGTACACGGGCAGCTTTCGACCGCGTGAAGCGGAGGCGCTCGTGTACGGCGTCGATCTGCAAAACGAACGTGTCGCCGCGCCCGATCGCCGGCGGCGCGATCAAAACGGCTACTACGTCGAATACGAACGCGAGGTCGGAGCCAGCGTCTTCGTCTCGGCGGGGGCACGCTACGACGACAACGACGATTTCGGCTCGCATACCAGCAGTCGAGTGAGTGTCGCCGTGCTGCGCGAGCTCGGCGCCGGCAATTCTCTGAAGTACCGAGTCAGCTACGGCACGGGCTTCCGGGCGCCGAGCTTGTACGAGATGGCGTATGACGCGGGGCCGTTCGCGACACCGCCGGCCGCGGGGCTCGCGCTCGCGGCCGAGCAGAGCGAAGGCTACGACCTCGGCGTCGAATACTACGCCGCGAGCGGTGCGCACCTCGAAGCCACGCTGTTCGACCAATCGATAACGGACGAGATCTTCTTCGACCTCGATTCGTTTTCAGGTTACCTGCAGTCGAGTGGCCGTAGCCGTTCGAAGGGCGTCGAGCTGGCCGCAACGCAGCCGCTCGGTGACCGCTTCGGGCTGCTGGGGAATGTGACTTTGAACGACACCGCGGATACGGCGAACGCCGCGCGCCTGCGGCGTCCGAAGCGCTTCGGCTCGCTCGGTATGCGCTACGTCGCCAACGATAAGGTGCGCGTTCTCGTGAACGTGCGGTTCGCGCGCGACGCCGTCGACATCGGCGGAGTGCGCCTGTCCGACTATGACGTCTGCGACGTATCCGCGACGTTCGCGCCTTCGAGCCGCATCGAAGTCTTCGCGCGGCTCGAGAATGCGCTCGACGCGAGCTACGTCGAAGCCGTCAGTTTCAACACGGCGCCGCGAGCCGCGTACGCCGGCATTCGCCTGCGCTTCTGAATCCTGCGCCGAGCAGCTGGGACGCCCGTCACGGCAGTGCCGGCGCCCGTCGTCCCATCATGCCGCTCTCAATTGGGCTACGGCGACGGTTATGGAGCGCGCGAGGCGTGCGCCGCTCTCGGCGGCACGAGCGATACGCGTGGCGCTGCAGCTGGCGCCGCGTCGCGGCGTCGCGATCTTCTGCATCGCGATGGCGCTCGGCGCATGCGATGCGCCGCGTCAGGTCAGCGACAGCGGCTTTGGCGCGTTCGAAGTGAGCCTGGCCGCGGACGAAGACGGCCTCGCGGTCGCCTGGTACGACACCCGCGATCGCAATGCCGAGATCTACGTGCGGCGGCTCGACCGGGATGGCGGACTATCCGGCCCGGCTTTTCGCGCCACGACGACGGCGGGGCAATCCTACGAGCCGGACGCCGCGAAGCTTGGCAACGACGTCGTGCTCGCCTGGTATGAAACCGACGCCCACGGCGCGCGACGCGCTCGGCTCGGTGCATGGGGTCCGCACAACGAGCGCTTCTGGGAAACGGCGCTCGCGGCAGGCGGCGGCGAGAGCCGCAACCCGGTCGTGCGCAGACTCGGTAGCGAGCTGTTCTGCGCCTGGATAGAGATGGATTCCGCGGGCCGCGAGTATTTGTGGGCCGGTTGGTGGGACCGCGACGGCACGATGCGTCAAAGTCCCGTGCGAGTGGCGGCGGTCGGAGCAACTACCTGGAATCTCAATGCGGCCGTCGACGCCGGCGCCGCGTACGTGGTCTACGACGCTGCGGAAGAGGGCGGCACCGAGGAGCTGTACGTGGCGGTCATCTCCGAGGCCGCGCCACGGCGCGACGGCTCACCGTGGAAGACGGGTTCAAATCGAAGTATCCCGACATCGCCATCGAGGGTGATCGCGTCGCGCTGACGTGGTTCGACGAGCGCGACGGCAACCGCGAGGTCTACCTCGCCGTCGGCCCGCTCGCGGAGCTCGACGAGCGAATGGCCGCGCGCGCGCAGCGAGTGACGACCACGCCGGGACAGTCCATCGGCGCGTATCTCGCCTGGAACGGCGAGCGGCTGGGGCTTGCGTGGTCCGACGATTCGACCGGTAACTACGAGGTGTACTTCGAGCCGTTCGACGTGCACGGGGCGCCGCTCGCGCCGCCGCCGCGCATGACGCAGAACGCGACCGGTTCGCTGATTCCCGCGATCAAGCCCTGGCGCGACCGTTTCGCGCTCGCGTGGAGCGAGATCGAGCCCGGAGCGCATGGCGTGCACGGCGCCGCGACGAAGTCCGAGGTCGTGATCGATTTCGCTCCATAAACCTTCACGAACCTGCAAAGGGCGTCGCGATTCGCCGACCGCCGTCGGGCGGGTTGAATCAATCTGTTACGCGCACAGGCACGCGGCCGCGTCTGCGATTGCCGACACCTCGCTCGCGAGCGCGCGCGCCGGACCGCCGAAACGGCCGGCCCGCCACGGTTGCGCAAGCACGGATCAATTGGCATGAACCTTGCTCCCGATTTCGGACTTCGCGCACACCGTGCGCGATCCAACGTATCGAGAGCTTCGCCGTGAGTGAGCCGCCGCAATGCAGCAGTCGAGCCCGCGTCGCGAGTCAGAGCAGGCGTGAGCGGTCACGCGGCACGGGCGCCGTGCCAACGTGCGATTCGTCGCACGTGCGCGCCTGTGACGCGTGATCGCACACGCATCCCTGCCGGTGGGGGCCGCGCTTATCGTGGCCGGCGAAAGCGCAGCCCGAAGCGGTCCGTTCGGCCGTGAATGGCGGGATCGAAAACGCTGCGCAGATGGTCGTCGTCGGCATTGCGCAAGACGCCGCTTTGCGCGTCGAGCACGAAGCCGGCGGCCGTGAAATCCGCGATCACTATCGCTGGATCGATGCGGTGCAGCGCTTTTGCGGAGACGGCCGGAGCGCTGCCCGCGATTGCCGCGTGATCGGTCACGCCGACGACGCCACCGGGCCGCGTCGCGCGATACAGCGGGCGCAGCAGCGCGCGCGCGTCGATAGGCCCCCAGTCGACACCGGGCGCGTCCCAGTACAGGTCGTGATAGACCATGGAGATCAGCACGACGTCCAAGCTCGCGTCGGGCAGGGCGAGATCGGCATGGCGGACGAACAGCTGCTCGACGTTCGGCAGGCGGCCGCCGCCGTAGCGTCGTTCGAAATCCACTGGCCGGCAACGTCGTGCGCGCGCCCGGATGATTGTGCGCGATGACGTGACCGGCGGCTCCGACGATTCGTGCGAGCAGCTCGGCAGTAATAGCCGCCGGCGGCATTCAGCATCGAGCACGCGCATGTCCGGCGCCACGCCGAGCAGCGCGAGCACGTCCGCGGGCTTGCTGGCCGCATCGCGCGCGTGGTCTTCGGCCGGGCGGCGCGGGTCGGCGACTGCAGCGTCGATCGCGGCGCGATCGCCCGAGGCGCGAGCGGTGCGGCCGCGCGCGCGCGGGATCACCGTCTAGCAGGCAACGAGCGCGAGCAACGACGCCCGCGCGGCGAATAAGCGAAGCACACGGTTTGGTGCGGTTTCCCCGACGGCTGCTCACAGCACGCCGTCGGGTTTTTCGCCGAGCGTGCGGCCGTCCGGCAGCTTGATCGAGACATACTGACCGCCGGGCTCGTCCGTGCGCAGCGGGTGCACGACGATCGACACCTTGTCGCCGGGCTTGATCGTCGTCGAGCGCCAGCCCTCCTTCGCGAGCAAGCTCGCGGGATTCATCTCGACGCCCCAGTTGGCGACGTTTCCGCGCTCGTCTTTCACGTCCAGGCGGATCCAGGCGTGCGGGCTGCTCCACTTGAACTCGGTGACGACGCCGACGATCGTCACACTGCGCGTGCGATCGAAGATGATCGGCGAGTGGTGCGCCGACGCGGCGGCCGTCGTCAGCAGCAACGCAACCAGTGTCGTGCGCGACAGAATCGTCATGGCCGGGGGCCTCCGCTCAACGTATCAACGACGACGACGTCGTCGCCGGCAGATTTTGATTGATGTCCGGCGTGCACTCGACCTCCGTAATGTCGGTGTCGTGCAGTCGGTTGAAGCGCTTCGTGAAGTGCCAGTCGCCCTTCCAGCTCTTCGGGTCCGTCAGCGTGTACTCGATCTCGAGCGTCTCGCGGTTCTCGATGAGCCGCATGCGCTCGACGATGTGCAGCTGATCGCTGGCCGGAATGCTGGCGCCGCCTTGGTCGAGCCAATGGTGGTGGCCCGGAAAATACTTCGTATCGACGACCAGCGCGTCGCCGTCCCAATGGCCAATCGACTCGCCGTTGAAGCTCGGCACGACGATGTCGGGATCGCTATGCGGCCGGCCGTCGAGGTAAATGATCCGCAAGCTGTTCATGAAGCCGCTGATCATGTAGATCGCCGTCGGCACTTGCAGCACGGCGAAGGGCCAAACGCGCGTCATGATCAACGGCATGCCGGCCGGCCAGCACTGGCCGATGTCGTCGCGATAGACCTTGCCTTCCGCGAGCGCCTTGACGCCGGCGTCGTAGTGGACTTGCGCTTCGGGCGTGAGCTCGAACTTGTCCGGCACGAACTTCCACGACTGCGGACCGCGCAGCTCGTGCTGCCAGGTGCCCGTCAGATCGAATGCCGCGGCCGGGCGCTTCTTCGCGAAGTTTTCGGGCGACAATGCGCCGAGCGCGGTGCCGCTATTCTCCCGGGCCGCAGGTTGAGCGAAGGCCGTGCAGAGCCAGAGCGTGCCGGCGAGCGCGGCCGCGAAACGGGCAATCGAGCTCGCTGACTGCGAACGTTTGCGCATGATTCCCCCCTCGTTGACGCCGCCACTTTAGCACCGCCGCGACAGAGGCGATGCCCGCAGTCAGGAAACGGCTTCGCCGAGCGGTCGCCTGTCGACGGCCGCGCATGCCCAGCGGATCGCGTCGATAACGACGTCCGGCTCGTCGTCTTGGATCATGTGATTACTATTGTGCGCGACGACGTACCGACTATTCGTCGATAGTCCCAGGAGGCGCTTCTGGCCCGCTTCCCAGTGACGCTCGACGACGGCCAGCGGGCCCGGAAACGGCTGGCCATGCGTGACGACCACGAGCGGCAAGGAGCCGAAGGTGCCGGGCTCCCACGGCTGTCTATCGGCTGCAGGCAGCCGTGCAAGTGAGCGGAAGTCGTCGCGCATGCCGCGATAGAGGGCGGGCGTAAGGCCCAGTGCCGCCATCGCAGCGCGGCGCGAGTCTGCGCGCGCGTCGGCGTCGGGGGAAAAGACTGCGCCAGAGGCGCGGCAGCCCGAGCGCTTGCAGCGCGCCGACCGCGGCCAAGATTCCGCAGAAGCGGGCGTAGAGCTTCAGCACGTCGGGTCGGAAATAGCTTCCCTCCTCAAGTGTGTCGACGAGCACGAGAGCGGCGACGCGGTCGCGATAGCGGCGAGCGAATTGCCGTACGATGAGGCCGCCGTACGAGTGCGCGACGAGCACGTAGGGCCCCGGCAGCGCCGCAAACTCGAGCATCTCGCGCAGCTCCTCGACGCGCGAATCGACGGTGCGGGCGTGGACGAGATCGCTCCAGCCGTAGCTCTAGCCATCGTAAGTCGCCACGGTTGCGAATGCGGCGACCGCGTCTTGCAGTGGCCACCAGAGCGCGCCGAAACCGCCGGCGCCCTGCTCGATAACGACAGCAGCCCCCGCCGCCGAGCCAGCGAGTCGGATGTGGAACCGTCGACCGTCGCGGCCGACGAGTCGACCGAGTAGCGGATGGTTGCGGCGGTCGCGAGTTGCTCCCACCATCTGCAGCGCGCGGGTGAGGGCCAAGGTCACGGCGATCGCAATCGCCACGAGAAAGTACCAGCGCATGAGACGGCTCGCCGCAGTAGTCCGTACAGAATATACGGAGATGTATAAAATACAATGATGAATCTTTTCTGAGGAGCTCCAGCAAGTGACGAACCGTGCAGGCGCGGCGAAACTGGCCCGGTAAGCGCGCCCGCACGCGTGCCGCGTTGATCGACGCAGCCGCGGGTGTGATCGGCGAGAAGGGCTACGACCGCACGACGTTGGAAGACGTCGCTCGACGCGCGGGCATGAGTCGCGGCGCCATCTACGGCAACTTCAAGGACAAGGAGGAGCTGTTTCTTGCGCTCGTCGAAACGCGCTGGACGCCGATCGTGCCGGAGTTTATTGCAGACGGGAGCCTAAAGCAGCAATTGCACGCGCTGGGGAAAGCGGTTGCGCGCGCCGCGCGCGAGCGCTCGAGCCAAGCGGGCGCGGTGGCATCGTTTCAGCTCTACGCGCTGACTCACGAGCACATGCGAGAGCGCATGCATCGAGAGAATGCCAGGCTCTATCGAGCGATCGCGAAAGGCTGGGGGGAGCTCGTGCCGGCGAGCGAGTTGCCGATGCCGGCGCTGCAATTCGTGAAAGTCCTCGACGCGCTGACGACCGGCCTCATGTTTACCTATTTTCAAACGCCCCGTTTGCTGAAGGACGAGATTTCATCGCGGCTTTCGAGGCTCTCGCTTGAAGCGGCGAAGGGCTGGACCGCCGCGGGCACCTTGTGTGCGCGGCGTTCGAAACACCGGTGACGCGCCACACTGCGACGAGCGCCGGGGGCGGCGGGTGAAAGAGGGAAGAAGGACACCACTGAGCCAAGTCCGCGGGATTGACAAGCGGGCCGTCGATTCTGGCAATGTCGACAAGCCGCTTGACGTTCTTGACGGGACTGACGGCCCGCTTGTCGATCCCGCGCAGGCGTGTGCCAGACATTCGGTGCGTTCTGCCGTCCCAGCGTGAGGGCGCGCGGCGCACGGCGCGCCGCGGCGGCGTGGTCGAAGCGAGGCGCAGCCGCCAACGTTCGTCGGCGCCGGCGCCGCAGCAGCACTAGGACGGCGAGCGCCGGCTCGAGAACGTCTGCCGCAAGATTCGCCGCAGCGGCAGCAACGCGGTTCGCTGCCGTTCGTCAGCGTGCTGCTTCAGACGCACGCGCATGAGGTCGCGCCAGCTGATATAGCCGACGAGCCGTTCCTCTTCGGGCGTCACGACCGGCACGTGGGCCACGTTCGCGGTCGACATGCGGTCGGCGATCTGCTCGAGGTACTCGTTCGGATAAGCCACGACCACGCTCGTGCCCTGAAGCAGCTCGCCGAGCGTCGTGCGCCGGTGGTGCTTGCCCGTGCGCCGCCAGCGCAGCACCGCGGGCGGATTCACGATGCCGATCACCTTGCCGTCGTCGGTCACGACCGGGAAGCTCGGATGCGCGGTCGCATGATTCGTGAGCAGCTTCGCCGCGCCGTGCAGTGTCATGGTCGCGGGCACGCTTTCGACGGGGGTCGACATGACTTCGTGCGCGCGCGTGAGCGCGAACGGGTCCACGTGATACTCGCGCACGAGATGATGGCCGCGGCGCGCGATCTTCTCCGTGAGGATCGAGCGCCGCATGCAGAGCACCGTCACGACGTGCGCCGTGCCGCACGCGGCGATCAGCGGCAGCAGCGCGTGCGTGTCGCCCGTGAGCTCGACCGCGAAGACCGATCGCCGTGAGCGGCGCGCGCATCGTGCCGCCCAGCGTCGCGGCCATGCCGACCAGCGCCCAGAACCCGGGTCGCGCGCCCGGCAGAACTTGCGCGAGCACGATGCCGAGTCGCGCCGCCCATGATCAGGAGCGGCGCGAGCACGCCGCCCGAGGTGCCGGAGCCGAGCGCGACGACCCAGATGACCGCCTTCACGAGCAGCAGCCGCGGCGACGCGCCAGCACGATGTGACCGTGCAGCAGGTCGCCGATCACGTCGTAGCCGACGCCGAGCGCGCGCGGCTCGACGAGACCGCCGATGCCGACGACGAGGCCGCCGAGCGCCGGCCACCACATCCAGTGGATCGGCAGCTTCGCGAACAGGTCCTCGACCGTGTAGAGCAGCGGCGTGAGCAGCGACGCCGACAGCACGCCGCACAGGGCACCCGCGACGACGCACGACGCGCAGCGCCAACAGCGCCGGCGGCGGCCGTTCCGAGCGGGAACAGCGGCGCCGGGCGCCGATGCAGCAGCGGCCGCACGAAGCCCGCCACGACGCGCACGCGAGCGCCACCGGCAGGAAGCTGCGCGGCCGCCACTCGAACAGCAGCAGCTCGACCGCGAGCAGCACCGCCGCCACCGGCGTGCCGAACACCGCCGTCATGCCGGCGGCCGCGCCCGCGACGAGCAGCGTCTTGCGCTCCGCCGCGGTCAGGTGGAAGCACTGCGCGATCAGCGACCCGATCGCGCCGCCCGTCATGATGATCGGACCTTCCGCGCCGAACGGCCCGCCGCTGCCGATCGCGATGCCGGACGACAGCGGCTTCAGCACCGCGACCTTCGGCGACATCCGGCTGCTTGCCGAACAGAATCGCCTCGATGGCTTCGGGAATGCCGTGGCCGCGGATCTTCTCGCTGCCGTAGCGCGCCATGAGGCCGACGATGAGGCCGCCGACGACCGGCACCGCGATGACCCACGCGCCGAGCGTCGAATCTGCGAGCGCGCGATCGGCGAGGCTGAAGTCGCCGAAATACGCGATATTCGTGACAAGCCGGATCAGCGCCATCAGGCCGACGCCCGCGATGACGCCGGCCGTGGCGACGATCACGGCGATCGCGGAGATCACGAGCACGCGAGGATCGGTCGTGAAATCGCCGAGGCGGCGATGGTACGGGTTCGCGGACGTCGCGGCCGGTGGCGAACTCATCGCGAGTGGTCGAGGCGGAAAAGGTCGTGCATCCGTTGCAAGAGGAGTGTCCTAAATGGGAAGATTCGCGAAACAAAACCCAAAAACGCCCCTCGAGCTCGCTCGACGGAGACGATAGGGGGGAGGCATTCAGGATTTGGGGGCGGGCATTTTATCCGTTCGAGCCCGCAGGTCGAATCGCGTCGCTCCCCGCCATCGGAACGAGGTCGATCGGAGCGCTCCTTGCTCGCGACCGATCCGGCTGCGCGTTCCACGCGGGCGGCGCAGTGCCGCGTCTCGGTCGAGACGAGTGACCGGGCATCACCACTTCGCGAGCAACGCGACCTCCGCGAGCGTCGCGCTGTAGTCGTCGTAGCGGTCTTCGCGGTAGCGCGAAGTGATACGCGACGCGGATGTGCGTGTTCTCGCGCCGAGATCGATCGCAACGAAGCCCCGCCGGTCGTCGCGGCGCGTCGGAAAGCTGCCGCGATTGCGGTAGTCGTGCAAATCGGCGCCGAGCGTGCGGCTTCGGTCTGAGACGCCAGCTCGCTGACGCGTCGAGCGAATCGACGTCGGCCTCGTAGTCGAGCGCGAAGAAGTCCGTGCGCGTGCCGCCCGTCACGGTCTGATCGATGCGCCGACCGAGGTTCACGCGGCCGGCGCCGAGCGACGCTGCAGCCGCGCGTTGTGAAAATCGGCACGCATCGCGAGCGCGCCTGTGTCACCGGCCCAGCCGGAGGCCCGGAGTTGTCGAGGTCGGTGCGGCGATAGCTCCCCGACAAAGACCAGCCGCCGTTCCAGCGCTGTCGAATTTTGATCTTGTAGCGGCGGCTGGCCGTGGGAGAGGACAGCGTGAACGAATGCGCGTCGATGTCGTTGGTCTCGACGCTCGCGCTAATCTCGAGCGCGCGGCTCGGATCGAACGCGACGCGCGTGAAGTAGCCGCGCCGCGTCGTGGCCTCAGCCGCCGCGACCGCGTCGCCCGACTGGTCGTGGAAGTAGTCCGCGCGGCGGCGCTCATTGGACATGCCCGCGGAGATCACGGAAGACTCGCGAACGGCACCAGCTCGACACCCGCCTCGTAGCCCGTCGTATCGATGCTCCAGCGCCCGTTCGACGTGTCGGGCCGTAGAGCTGGCGACCGCTCTGATCGAGCGCGCCGTCACGGAGCACCCCACCACGCGTACGTGCTCGCCCACCGCCACGCCGAAATCGACGCCGGCCTGATCGATGTCGCGGTCGATTCGGCCCGCGCCCGTGACTGCCGTCGCGAACGGCGCGCCGGTGGGCGTGGTGCCGGCGGCGCTCCCCGCGGTGCCGTGTCGAGGTCGAGCGTCTCGCCCTGCCAAACGACGTTCAGGTGCACGCGCTGCAGCGGGTCGAGCGGCATGCCGAACCGTGTGGCCGCGGCTGCGGTAGTCGGAGGACTGATCGAGCGTGAACAGCGACAACGTAGCCAGGTCGCTCGCGTTCTCGCCGAGCAACAGGCTCAGCAGGAACATCTCGATCGCGTTGTCGAACGTCTGCACGCGCTCGTCGACGAGCAGCGTGACTTTGTTCCAGCGGTGCTCCACGCCCGCCGTGAAGGCGTTCAGCGTCTCGTCGATCGTGCGCTCGATCTCAAACTGGTCGCGCTGCAGCCCGCGCGGCACGGTGCTGCCGCCGTCGCGCGTCTGGCGCTCGAGGCCGAGCTTGACCTTGGTCGCGGGCGTCGACGGCTCGAGGGAGAGCTTCGCGGACTCGCGCACCCGTTCGAAATCGAACGTGTGGAAGTCGCCGCCGGTGGCGCTCGTGATGTTTTGCAGCGCGGCCCGGCGCCGATCGTGTCGTCATAGAAGTACTGCGATTTGCGGTGGTCGACGTCGAGCTCGTAGCCACCGTACTTGCGCACCTCGAGGTGCAGCTGCTCGTAGGGATCGCCGCCGAGGCTCGCCGCGTCGAGCTCGATGCGGTCGACGGCGCTGTCGCGCTCCGCGGGCACGTCGTGCAAGCCGAAGTCGAGCACGCGCACGCCGTCGTCGAGGTTCGCGTCTTGGCGATAACGCGTCTCGTCGCCCGTCACGTCGACGCCGCGGGCGCCGAGCGTCACGTCGACCGTGAGCGGCGACGGGCCGCCGGACGGCGCGTCGCCCTTCTGCGCGGCGCACGGCGCGACGAGCGCCATGCCCGCCGCCGCTGCGGCGAGCAGGTCTCGGGCCAGCGTGGCGGGCGCGATCTTCATCAAGCGCCGGTCGAAGTTCGAGCCGTGGATGCTCGTGTGGCAGTTCGTGCATTGCGTGTCGAGCCCGAACCGGGGGGACCGGCTGGGCTGAATCCCAAGTGAAACTGGGGCACTTCGGCGTGACAGCTGTAGCAGAGCTCCGCGACGCGCTGCGTCGCGAGCAGGTGCCGGTTCGGCGAGCCGTGCGGGCTATGGCACGCCGTGCAGCCCTCCGTGCGCGACGCGGGATGCTCGAACACGAACGGCCCGCCTTTGTCCTCGTGGCAGCCGATGCAGGCCTGCTGCTTGAATCCGCCGAGCAGGCTACGCGCAGCAGCTGCGTGCGGATCGTGGCACGACGTGCACTCGAGCACGCCCTCGCGGAGGCGGTGGCGCTCGGTGAGCGCGAACTCGTTGAGCTGCTCGGTATGGCAGTCGAAGCACACCGTAACGCCGCGGTTGCGGTTCGGC
>CAWDSF010000001.1:0-204279 GCA_963804885.1 uncultured beta proteobacterium | reverse complement strand
CTTCGGCTCAGGGACGGGAACTCGGACGGGGTCTCGGTCGAGCAGGAACTCCTGTCAATCGGCGTTGCTCGCGATCGAAGGCATGACGAAGCAGGTCGGCCGGAACGATCGACCGGTGGCGGGCGGGCTGCCGGACGTCGTGACGTCGGCGTCCGGCAGCTCAGACTCGATTCACCTGTGCGCCTCTTGGGGTATGCGAAGCCTGTTTTCTGCATGTGAAACTCCCTCAACGGTGCCGCCAGCGGGCGGATCTCGGTGGGTGATCGGATGTGTGCACCCAGCGGTTGATGAGGCTGGTACCCTGCTAAATCGAATTGCTAAAACCAATTAGCTGGATTAAAGCGTGTGGGAGTGTCGGCCACGTCAAGGGGCCGAAGATGCGAGAAGATCAGGCGGCCAGCGACTCCCCCGAGTCCCGGCAAGCCAACAGACCGGGCACGGCAAAAAAACGGGGGATCCCTCGGAGCGAAGGTTCGATGTCGAGCGGTAACAAGCGGGGACGCGTGCGGCTCAGCGACGTGGCTCAACGCGCTGGCGTCTCCTCGACCACGGCGTCGTTCGTGCTGAGCGGGCGCGACATGCGCATCTCGAGCCCACCCGGCTGAAGGTTCTGCGCGCCGCACGCGAACTCGACTACCCCCCCAACCTGATGGCGCGCAGCCTACGCACCCAGTCGACCCAGACCATCGGGCTCATCGCTGACACCATCGTCACCGGTTCGTACGGCGGAGAGATGATCCGGGGCAGTCTGGTGGCAGCAACCGCCCACCGGCATCACCTGCTCATCTCTGACACCGAGCAGGACCCCGCAGTCGAGGAAAACCTCATCGAGGACCTCATTGCCCGCCAGGTCGACGGCTTCATCTATGCCACCACCTCACGCGACGACGTCGAACTCCCAGCCGCGCTGCTCGAACACCCCACAGTGCTCCTGAACTGCCGGTCGGTCGAGGACATCCCCGCTGTGGTCCCCGACGACGACGACGGAGGCCGGTCCGCCGCGCGAGTGCTCCTTGCTGCAGGTCACCAATCTGGGATCCACGTCATTGGCGAAACCCCGCCGCGCGTGGTCGCCGCACGAGAGCGAATGGACGGGATCCACGCCGCCTTGGGCGAGGCAGGAACCCAACTCGAGGGACAAGTGAACTGCACCTGGTGGCCCGAATCCGCATTCGACGCCACGTCGTCGCTACCTGGCCAGCGGCGCCGGCCAAGAGCGCTCATCTGTCTCAACGACCGGATCGCGTTCGGCGTTTACCAGGCGCTCGCCGCCTTCGGTCTCCGGGTGCCCGACGACGTCTCCGTGGTCTCCTTCGACGACTCCGAGCTGGCTAGCTGGCTGCGGCCATCCTTGACCAGCATCGCGCTACCCATGTTCGAGATGGGACGCCTGGCGGTCGAGACGCTCTTGACCGGCAACCTGGGCTCGAGGATCCAACGCGTCGAAATGCCGCTACGCGAACGCGGCTCGGTCCGACGCAAGGAGCATGCGGAAGACTGATCGATTCTGTGGTGCCAGCGGGTCGCGGCGCTGCTCGGACGCCCAAGATGAGGACTCCACCCGCGGTGTTCGCGAGTGCGGCGACATCCGTGGCGAGACCCCGTCGATCGGAGTCCCCGCGGCCGTATAGGGCCAGTTTGTAATCGAGGTCGAACGCCTCCGGGATCGCGTTGGCGACCAGGGAGGCCATGACCTCGGCGGTCAGCTCGTCGACGTGTACGCCGAAGACCTGCTCGAGCCGACCAGAGCGAAGCACCATGTCTCCAGCGTCCCGCACGCTCGGGACGTTCGCCACTTCCAACCGACCTTGTGGAAGGTGCCACCTGCCCCAGCCCAACGTGCCTCGAAAGCCGCCCACGTCAACCAAGGGCATGGAATGGCAGCAGAACGGTCGCGGGTAGTGGCGCAAAATGCAGGACCCGCGCCAATCCCGCAGCTTGTTGAGGTGGTCCGGCGAACTTAACCGATGCTACTGAGGCTCTGCACTACTCCCAGCCCAACCGCTACGTCCTCTGCGACGGCGGTTGCGACGGCGTCACCAGGCTCGAGCAGCGTGCCATGTGCCGCCAGCGAGCCCACTTCTCCCTGAAGGTCCCCGGGTGCTCGCTCAGCTCGAAAGCCGATGACCGCCGTCTGGCGGTTGTTCGGCTCTCCTCGCCGCTCAAAGGTCGGAGAACTCATAGAGAAAAAGTGTCGTCCCGAGTGACTCCGTGATCGACTTGACCTCCTGGAAGGCATCATCATGAAGCGCCGCCAGTGCGTCGTCCACAGTGGCGAAGTCCGCCTCCAGAATGCGGCTCACCTCACCGGCTCTCGCACTCGGCCCCATCAAGGCATCGACGCTCGTGGTGACCGAGTGGAAGCCAGATCGCTGCTTGAACACCACAGCCGTGCGCTCAACGATGTCGGCGACCAGCAAGGGATCCGCCGAAGCTGGGTACATGACGAGCATCCGATACATACGCCGACAGTACTCGTCATGGATCTAGCCACCGCGGCTTCAGGAGCGTCGGGTCATCGACTCAGACAATGTCTGGCTGCTCAGCGACCCTTGCCTGGATCTCGCGTCGTTCGAACCTGAAGAGCAGCTGGCCCTAGCTGCACCCTCCTCCTGATCGTTGCCGAACCTCAGCTCGCGGCCGCCTCCGCCATCAAGCGGTCACTCACCGCGGCTACTTCGAGCGGACGTCCAGGGGGCGGCGATAGACCCGTCGTGCCGTTCACCGATCATGAACCTCATGGAGGACCAGCATGCGCCCCAGTCGGCCAAGGGTGAGGCGAAGGTCATCACGCTCTGCGGCTCGACCAAGTTTGAGGCTGAGTTCGCGGAGGTCAACCAGCGGCTCACGATGGAAGGTTGCGTCGTGATCAGCCTCGGAATGTTCAGCCTCCCCGAGCTGCCGGACTACGACTGGACAGCCGACAGTTCGGACCTGAGGGGGCGGCTCGGCGGCGTGCACTTCCAAAAGATTCGCATGGCTGACGAGGTGTACATCGTGGATCCGGGCGGCTACGTAGGTGAGTCAACCCGACGGGTGATTGCCTACGCGGAGTCGCTCGGCAAGCCGGTTCGGTATCTGAGTCGCGAGCGCTTGGCTCGAACGGGAGACGGCCCCCAAGAGTGAGTCCGACCGGGCTTCGCTCATCGGCATGCGCGTCAGTTTGAGCTCGGTAGCCGGTTCCGCGCGCCCGGCGTCAGCCGCTGGCCGCGTTGGAGCTGGCTACCGATCGGATTTCGGCCGGCCAAAGCCGCTGATCCGTGGCATCACTTACCGAGCGCATTCATCGCGGCATGTGCGAACGCCGCGCAGTGCCCACGAAACGCCTGACGCCGCGAGTGGCGATCGTTCGACCGGAGGTACGACCCCTTCGCCGCCGTCTCCGATCGCGTGCGGTTACCCAATGGGGTCGGCCACCGGCCGGGTCGATTCGGACTCAGCGGTGGGACACTTGGGCGAGGCGTGGTCCAACGACCCGCCAGAACCGAACGGGCAACGATGGCCGATTCAGTCAAGAAGGGTGCCAGGATCACTGGTACCGACCGGTCTAAGCTGGCCGGGGAACTCAAAGAGAGCACGAGTACCAGCGACAGCACGAGTACCAGGGACAGCACGCGTATCGACGGAGTGCCCGACGAGTCGCGTCCCGTGCCGGAAGGCACGGCGCCCCAAGAGTAAGGGCATCGCACGGTCCTACGGCCGGTGTTCGATCGGGGCTCTTAACCGCCACCGAGTCCGCAGATAGGCATGTGAGTGACTTCCTCACATGCGCATTGGCGTGCCTTTCGAGTGCTCGGCAATGCCGGTTGTGTTCGGTGCCTCGCAGGGCGCCTCGTTATCCGGTGCTCATGCCGGCCAGGTAGGCGACGACGGCGTGGGCGGCGTGGCGGTCGAGGTTGGCCGTGGCTATATGTCGTAGCGCATGGTGGTGCGTGGGTCGGCGTGGCGCATCGCGTATTACATGTCTCGGATGCCGATGCCGGCGACCAGCCCGGTGGTACAGAAGGTGCGGCGAAGACCGTGCGGGCTAATCGGGCGGGTGATACCGGCGGCGTGCGCGACCCGGGTGAGGGAACGGCTGGCTCCGGCTCGGTCCATCCGCCGTCCGGTTCGGGTCCGCAGCATCGGCCCCGTGCTGTGGCCGTTGATGGCTTCCCGCACGGCCCGCAGCACCGGGTGGGTGGGTGGGATGTCGGCGGGCTTGGCGCCCTTGCCGAGCACGTGCAGCAGCTCGTAGCCGGTGTTGACGCTGTCCCGGGTCGACGCAGAATTCGTGAGGCCGCGTCGGCATTCCTCTGTAGGGTTGTGTCTTCGCTTCAGTACCGCTGGTCGTGGTGGGGGCAGCCGGTGGTTGCCGGGCATTCCTTCGCGACGCTGGTGGTCTGCATGAAGCTGTGCGGCACCCGGTGGTGCACGGAACCAATCACTTCCTCGACCGCGACCGGTCCTGCTGGTGGGTCATGCCAGTAGCGGTTCGCGCGCACCGGTGCGACGGTCGGATCATCCGGCCGGCGCGGTCTGTAGGCAACGGGCGTGCCCGTCGCGCAGCACGTAGTAGACGACGTGGAGCAGCTTGCGTGCCGCGGCGACCTTCGAGATCTGGGTGACGGTCTTCCCGCGCCGGTCCCGGATCCGCTGCTTGTGGTTAGCCACATACGGTTCACAACTGCGCTGGCAGGCTTCGATCGCGGCCCAGCGCAGCAGCCTTGAGCCCTGCTTGGAGATGTGGCCCTGCCGGGTCTTGGTGTCCGAGGAGTACAACCTTGGGGTCAGCCCCGCCCAGCAGGCCAGCTTGGGTGAACCGAACCGGGTCACGTCCCCGATCTCGGCGATGAACACCGCGGCGAACGTCGGCCCGATCCCCTTGAGCTTGAGCAACGCCTGGTAGGCCGGGGCGTCCTTGAGGCGGTGGTGGATGCTGTGCTCGACCAGGTCGATCTCGTTGTCCAGCATCAGCAGCAGCCGGCGTTGGGAGGCCACCCGCGAGGCATACGGCTCGGGCAACGCGAGGGAGTCCAGCAGCTTGGTGCCGCCCGGCCCGAACAGGTCACCGAGGGTCGGGATCTGCCCGCACTTGCCGAGCACCGCGTGCAGGCTGGCTTTCTGGGTGGTCCGGACCTGGACGAGCTTGTGCCGGTGGCGCACCAGCTCCCGCAGTTCACGCAGCTGGACCGGGGCGATGTAGGCCTCCGGGATCGGCCCAGCCGCAGCAGGTCCACCAGCTCCTTCGCGTCGGCCCAGTCGGTCTTGACCCGCCGGTCCTGGAAGCTGGCGAGTCCCTTCGGATGGGCCAGGTGCACCTCGAACCCGTGCTCCTGCAACACATCCACCGCCCAGTACCAGCCGTAGGTCGCCTCGATCGCTACCGGCGCACCCGCACCCGCCTTGGCGACCTCGCGCAGCAGCGTGACGCGGTCGTTCTCGATCCGGACCGACTCGAGGACCTCACCCGTAGCGCTCATCCGGCAGATCACGCTGCGCCGGCGATGCAGATCGATTCCAACAAGCTGGCCCGAGGAATAGTCTCGACTCACGGTGGCCTCCCCTCACGTGGTCAATAAGTGAGCACCCCGAGAATCCGTCGGGCACCCACGGGAGCGGGAGGCCCCGCCCCGTCATGGCATCACTACCGCTCGGTCTCGCAGTGGACGGGCTTCAGCGGCGCAGCCCCTCGGAGAGGGCACATTCTTGCGAGGGCCACGCTCACCTCGGCGGCGGTAAGGCGCCGATGAGCTGTTCCAGCTCGTCGTCGGTGTTGTAGTAGTGCATGGAGGCGCGGACCAGGTCGGGCAGGGCGCGGTGCTGCAGGTCGAGGCGGGCGTACTCGACGAGTGAGACGCTGACGTTGACGCCCTCCGCATGCAGTCGGGCCTCGACGTCGTCGGCGGGTACGCCATCGATGGTGAAGGTGACAATTCCACAGCGGCGCACCCCTTGGTCGTGGACCCTGATGCCGTCCCGGCTCGAGAGCTGGTCGCGCAGGCGGTCGGCGAGGCCGGTGATGCGGGCCTGGATGGGCTCCATTCCCCACGACAGCGCGTAATCCACGGCGACGCCGAGTCCGACCTTGGTCGCGTAGTTGGTCTCCCAGTTCTCGAAGCGTCGGGCGTCCGGTCGTATCTCGTACCGGTCTGGGGCGGTCCAGGTGGCGGCGTGGAGGTCGAGGAAGGGCGGCTCGAGCTGGTCGATGAGCTCGCGGCGGACGTAGAGGAAGCCGGTGCCGCGAGGACCCCGCAGGAACTTGCGCCCGGTCGCAGTGAGCATGTCGCAGCCGATGCGCTCGACGTCGATGGGCATCTGCCCGACCGATTGGCAGGCGTCGAGCAGGAAGGGGACGCCAGCCTCCCGCGCGGCGGCGCCGATCTCCTCGGCAGGGTTGACCAGCCCGCCCTGGGTTGGCACATGTGTGATGGCGACGAGCTTGACCGGGCCAGTGCCAGTGCTAAGGCGTTGACGCAAGTCGGCGATGGAGACTTGGCCGGACTGGTCGTCATCGATGACCTCGACGACGGCGCCGGTGCGGGCGGCGACCTGGAGGAACGCGATGACGTTGCTGGCGTACTCGGCCCGTGCGGTGAGGATGCGGTCGCCCGCGGCGAAGGTCATACCGTAGAAGGCCATGTCCCACGCTCGGGTCGCGTTCTCGACGACGGCGATCTCGTCGGGTTGGGCGCCGATCAAATCGGCGATGGCAGAGTAGGTGCGCTCAACCTGTTCTCGGGCGGCCGATGCGGCCTCGTACCCGCCCATCTCCGACTCCAGCCTGAGGTGAGCGATCACGGCGTCGAGGACGTGGACCGGTGGAAGGGCTGCGCCGGCGTTGTTTAGGTGTGCGACCTTCTCGGCGCCGGGTGTGTCCCGGCGGGCCAACTCGACATCGAAGTCCACGTGCGCAACCTAGCCGGGTTCGATCGGACGCGGCATTGCGGAGGCTTGCCGCTAGGGGCCGCCTGCCCGTGTCGTTGCGTTAGCGACCTGCTCGCCGTTCAGCTAGCCCCTATCGCCGCTCGTGTGGACTCATCACCGAGGTGATGTCCTGAGGCACGCCCTGGCGGCGCGCGTTCCCGTCCACCGCGGGGCTCCGCATGTCGAGCTCGTAGACGTTCAGGGTGTCGCCACCATGAGGTATCCCGCGACCGTGGGCCCACTTCAGGGCTTGCTCTTCCGAGGTCGTCGCGAAGCGCATTTGCCGCTCGTCCTCCTCGCCGTCGAGGTTGCTGACCACGTCCGTGAGTAGCTCTTCACCGGGCAGGTAGACCCGTCTGCTCCCATAGAAGTAGGGGCCGGGGGCACGTCCTCTGGGGTCCAAAGTCGAGTCGGGTTGTAGGCCATGCGGAGAGTCTGAGGTGGCCGAGATCGAGCTAGGGCGGAACCACTATCGATCCCTCGATGGGACGTGGGCGAACGCCGTGGCGCGGCGTACCTATGTCCGCGTCTATCGCGGCAATGATGCACACTCGCATCGCAGCCATCCCGCTGCCGTGGAATCCGATCCGGTCGTCGAGGAGAACTGTCCGCGGCCAGTCTGTCAGGCGTCAAACGCTCGGGGGGTTGAGTACCTCGAAGGAGCGTGGCGCACTGAATCCCTTCGTGATCAACCAGATCGGGAGGAAGAACAATTCAAACAACCCGCCGGGAACGAGCAGGAGGAGTCCGGCACCCTTGCTCATGTCGAGAAGACCGAGAAGGTCGAGCGGTACTCCGATGGTGAGCGAGACGTATCCCACGAGACCAAGCAGGGCGATGGCCCGGGGGACCAGCCGCGAGACGAAGAGCAGGTAAGTGAACAGGATGCCGCCAACACCGGTTGGCACGTAGACCCACAGCAGGTGGTTAGGGACGACCTGCGATTGGGCCAGCAGGTAGACACCGCAGGCTGCGGAGACGCTGCACTCGGTGATCCTGAGCACCGCGTACCACTTGGCAAGGCGTGGGTTGACGTCTCTAAGGACCGGATACATCAGCAGGCCGATGGCGACGACAGCGAGCCCGGCACACATCATCAGGAGAACGCCGACGGTCAACGGGCCCCGGTCGGTGTCGCCGTCAACGAATGCTTGCATCAGGGACGTGCCGAACATGGCGGTGATCATCTGAACCACGAACAGAACCCCGACGGTGGTCGCGGTCATCCTTCTGGAGATCGGGCTGTCCGTGCTGGTCAGCGGGGCTCTCGTGGTGCTCAAGGTGGTCATGGCTTGCCCTTCCGGTAGCGTCAGGAGCTTCGATCTACCTAACGATGTTAGATTGGTGGCCTTACTGTATCCTAACGTTGTTAGATTGTCGATAGGTCAGCGAAACGAGAGGCAGAGACATCGTGGGCCGTAGGTCAGCTGAAGCGGCGAACAGGGCACCGGTGAACCGCGAGCGGACACTGGAGGTAGCCCTGGCCGTGGCGGACAGCGAGGGCATTGAGGCCGTCACCATGCGCCGCCTGGCGCGCGAACTAGGCGTCGAAGCCGCTTCGCTGTATCACTATGTCGATGGCAAGGATCAGATCCTCGACGGGCTGGTCGAGGTCGTCGCCGCCGAGATCGAGCTCCCGAAGCCGTCGGCGGACTGGCGGAAGGCCGTCAGCCAGCGGGCACACCACACGCGGGCGGGCCTGCTCCGCCACCGCTGGGCCGTAAGTTTGATGGCTTCACGGACGAGCCCGGGGCCGGCCACCCTGGGGTTGCTGGAAGCCGGGATCCGGTGCTTCCGCGAGGGCGGGTTTTCGGTCCCATTGGCTGCTCACGCGATCTCGACGGTCGACAGCTACGTGCACGGATTCGTGTTGCAAGAAGTCAACCTGCCCTTCCGTAACGAGTCGGAACTGGCAGCCATGACCGCGGCCATCATGGAGACGTTTCCGGCTTCGAAGTTCCCCTACCTTTTCGAGATGACCGTCAAGCACGTTCTTCAGCCGGGCTACAACTACGGCATAGAATTCGACTCCGGACTGACGGTCGTACTCAACGGTGTCGCCACGATGCGGGAGCAGTAGGTATCAACGCCGGCTCTCTTCTCACCCTCCATCGCCCATACGCACGAGCGCCCACAAACGGCTACAAGAGCCAGCCATCGGATTGTTGTAGCTCTCAATGTGCGTCAATCTGGGCGGAGTTGACGTATCGGGCGTCGTCGTGACCCTGCCACGGCAAGCGCCACATCGTCGTCGACGATCGGGGAGAGCGGGCCATCGATCGCCCAGCACATGTGCCGAGTGGTCAGCGCCCTGGTTGCTTGAACGTAGGCGTTCCGAATTGGTTGCTGTAGGCATGCACTGCGGGGGTACCGCCCAGGTGCATGAGGAGGATTCTGGCGTCGCTGTCGAATCGGCTGCTGCGGATGAGGTGGTCGAGCCCGCGCAAGGCTTTGCCCTCGTAGACGGGGTCAGCGACGATGCCTTCGGTGGAGGCGAGTTTGCGGATGATGTCGAAGGTTTCCGGTTCGGCCTTGCCATAGTCGCTCTGGTCGGCCGAAATGATCTCGACGTCGTCCTCGCTCACCCGGGCCGCTGCACCGAGCTCGAGGAGGGTGTTGTTCGCGAGTTCGAGTACCCGCGCCCGCTTGATGTCGGTCTCGTGGTCGTCGGCGACACCGATGATCGAGATCGACTGGCCCATGTGGGCGAAGCCCGCGAGCAGTCCGGCCTGGGTGCTGCTGCTGCCGGTGCAGTGGACGATGTGGTCGAAGCTGACCCCCGACTCCTCGACGTACTGAGCGATCTCGGCGGCGCACTCCATGTATCCGAGGCTTCCCAAGGGGTGCTCGGATGCGCCGCCAGGGATGAGGTACGGCTCGTGGCCGGCGTCGCGGAGCTGTTCGACGAAGTCGGTCAGTGGGCTCTGGTCCTCGATGGGGCGTGGGGTCTCGTCGAGGTAGAGATCGGCACCCATCAGACTGCTGAGCAGGATGTTGCCGGTCTGCCGGTAGGACGGCCCGGCGTCCTCAGTCCACCCGAAGTGCAGGAGTGCGCACTTCAGGTTGTGCCGGGCTGCTGCTGCGGCGGTCTGGCGGGTGTGGTTGGACTGGATCGCTCCGACGGTGACGAGCATGTCGGCGCCAGTGGCGAGCGCGTCGCCGACGAGGTACTCGAGTTTGCGTGTCTTGTTTCCGCCGCCTTCCAGGCCGGTGAGGTCGTCGCGTTTGATCCACAGTTCGGGGCCGCCCAACGCTCGCCGGAAGTTGTCGAGGTGATGGGTGGGCGTGGGCAACAGGGCCAGCGGCGCTCGAGGACGCCGGTGCAATGCGGTGCGGAGGTCGTCGATCTTGTTGATCGTCATATCTGGTTCTCGATTCTGGTCAGCGCAGCACGATAACTGGCGGCAACTTCGCGCCGCGGGGGCCTCTCCGCCGCAGGCGGTCGACCGCCCCACTCGTGAGCGCGACATCGACTCCGAGCCTCGGGCAAGCGACGATACCGAAGCCGGCACCCACCACACCTGCCTCGCAGCAACCAGGGTCAACCTGCGGAAGCCCAGGAGTCTCCGCCCCGTCCTGTCCACGACCGACGGCACAACCAGCCAGACTCGTGCGGGCCAGCAATGCATGCGGCGAAGTGACGCAGGTTTCCGCAACTGGGTCCGGAGGCGTCATGCTGGATGAATGCCAGCAGGTTCCTCCCGCTTCGCAGAGCTCCTTCCAGCAGGCTCGGGAGAGTGGGAGTCAGCCGCCGGTGGGGAGTCTGGAGCATCGGTCTTTGTCGACCGTGGCCAGCAGCGCTACGCGAAGATCGTGTCGGCAGATCGGCTGACGGAGTTGGCCGCCGAGCGCGATCGCAGCGTCTGGATCAATCGGACGGCCATCCCGAGTGCTCGGGTGCTGGACTGGCGCGAGTCAGATGCCGGTGCTTGTCTGGTGACCCAAACACTGCCGGGGGTGCCGGCGAGTCAGCTCGATGCTCCAGCCCTTCGTCGGTCGTGGCCATCCGTTGTGGCCATGCTCCGGGCCCTGCATGATCTCGCCACCGACCGATGTCCCTTCGATCGCGGGCTCGAGCAGATGATGTCTCTCGCCGAGGCCAGCGTGGCGGAGGGGCGGGTGGTCGTCGAGTTTCTCCCCGCGGCGCTGCAGCGCACTCCGCCGCGTCAGATCTTGGAGGGGATCAAGTCTGAACTGCCGATTCGTCTCGCCCAGGAGCGAGCGGAACTGGTGGTGTGTCATGGCGACCTCTGTCTGCCCAACATTCTTGTCGACCCCGCCAGCGGGAAGGTCAGCGGACTCATCGACATCGGACGACTGGGAACGGCAGATCCCTACGGTGACATTTCTTTGCTACTCGCCACCGCGCGTGAGACGTGGTCCGATGAGGCGATGGCTCGTCGAGCCCACGACGAGTTCGCCGAGATCTATGGAACGACAATCGACCCTGAGCGCCAAGACTTCTACCTCCGGCTCGACCCGCTGACCTGGTAGCCCCTCAGTCGCGGCGGAAAGACGCACCCTCATCGCGGCATCCGGAACTTGGTGGCAGGCCAATGGCCTCATCGAATCGGTCGCCTTGATGCAGCTCCTTCTGGACGCCGCGGCGCCTTATGGCGTCGGGCCCGCGCCAGCGGAAGGAGGGTCTGTCCGACGAACAGTGTAACCGGCGTTTCATGTTTAGAGGTTCTCGGCTGCTTGCATGCGGTCGGCGAACGCGACGCCGAATGCGTTCAGGGCTGGCTTCCACCGGGTGACCCATCGTCCAAAGACCGGAGGAACCCGAATCCGTCAGCTCGCTCCCCCAGATCAAGCGGGAAGTTACCAGCCTGACATGCCACCAAAGACCATCGCGCCAGAACTGAAGTCGCCCTCGATCCTGTCGTCGTACTTGCCGCATCGAGCGCATTGGCGATATCGGGAGCCGTCTTCGTTGGCACGGATTCGCCAGTCGTGGTGAATGTTCAGCCGGCACAGCAGTGGCTTGGTGACTTTCACGTTGGTGGTCATGAGGTCTGCGCCTCCAGCCAGGTATTCGGTCGTCACGGCCGTTCGCAGTGACAGGACATGGGCCAGTACTCCGGTGGCGTGTCTGATCTGCTGGTCGCGCGGCATGCCGTGCAGCTCGGCGAGGAACTCGGTGCGATAGCGGTTTCGCGAGACGCCGCGCGGCAAGGCGTGAACGGCCGCGCGCACCAACGCGGACGGCAGGATTGCCGCCGAGGTCGCCGTGTTCGCACTCTCTGTCACAAGGCGGCTCATCACTGGTCACGAACCGGGATCGGTTGGGCTGCTCCCCGCTTCCCCCGGTAGGCATGAGCGAGAGCCTGACGGGCGTGTTCGATGCCGGTCGAAGTGAGCTTGTAGTTGCGGTGGGCGGGGCGCCCTTCGACGCGCGGGTCGATGTCCTCCCACCGGGACTCGACCCAGCGGACTCCCTCGAGCCGGGCCAGGATCGGGTGCACGGCGCCGCTGCGCAGGCCGGCCCGGACGCCGATCTCGACGCCGTAGAGCTCGCGGGTCGGTTCCTCGAGCAGCGCGCGTAGGACGAGCTGGGTAGGGAACGTCATCCGCGCAGGATGCTTGAGTGGCATGCTCGTACTCTATCTAGCCCTAGGTAGATGTCAAGCAAGGCTCAGGGCTTGGCGCGCCGGCTCGCAACCCTGTGGGACGACTGGCGATGATGCTCGGGTCAGAGGCGTTTGCGTGCAGTGCGCGGACCGCACGGGCGCAGTCGGCCAGGTCGCGCCGCTGGGGTCGCGTCCTGCGCCCGGTCGTGCTCGGGTCGCTCATGGCTGGTCCCGAACCGGGATCGGTCGGACCGTTCCGCGCTTCGCCTGGTAGGCGTTGGCGAGTGCGTGCCGGGTGTTTTGGACGCCGGTCGAGGTGAGCTTGTAGTAGCGGCGGGCGGGGCGGCCTTCGACGCGGGGGTCGATGTCCTCCCACCGGGACTCGACCCAGCCGACTCCCTCGAGCCGGGCCAGGATCGGGTGCACCGTTCCGCTGGGCAGACCGGCCTCGTCACCGATCTCGACGCCGTAGAGCTCACGCGTCGGTTCGTCCAGCAATGCGCGCAGCACCAGCTGGGTGGGGATGGTCATCCGCGGATCTCGTTTGACCTGCACGGTCGTACTCTACCTAGGCCTGGTCGGTTTCGCATTACCGATCGCCCGCAGCGCGGCTACTTGTTCCGGATGTGGAGCCAGTCGCACTCAGGACGACAACCAGTCGCGTAGCAGGACCAGGAAGTCGGCGGGGCGCTCCATCGACGGTAGGTGCGCGGTGTCCGGCCAGTCGACGCGACGCGCGCCGGCGATTCCCTCTGTCACCCGTCCTGCCGTTTGTTGGATCGCATCGAGATCGTATGCACCGACCAAGACAAGTGTGGGCACGCGGATCTCCTCAAGCCGATCGAGCGCTGGTGGATCGAGCTCCTTCTCCTCGACGTCATCCCAGTCGGCAGTGAGCTCGAACGCCCGCCGCTGCATCCGTCGAACCGAATCACGGACCATCGGGTCCACCGCCCGGGCGTCTCGCCGGGGACCATCGACCCACCAGGTCAGATTCGCTTCGACCGCCTCGGGCAGGTCGTCTCGCGCCATTGCGGATCGTTCGGCGTCGATGAACGCCCGCAAGTCCGGGGTGGCCTCGGCGATGAGTGATCCACCGGGCGCAGCCAGGAGTAGGGAGTCGACCTGCTCGGGACTGGTGAGCGCCACCTCGACGGCTACGCCCGCCCCGAACGATGCACCGACCAAGTGACAGCGCCCACAGCGAGGCCGGCCAACGTGTCGAGCACGTCATCAACTGGGGAAAGCTGCCCATGCGGGCGTTCAGTGGACTCACCGAAACCACGAAGGTCCAGTCTGACAACATCGCGTACGGCGGTGAGTGCCGACCATTGCGGGTCCCACATGCGGCGATCGGCGATGCCTGCATGGATGAGGACACCGGGCAGGTCACCGCGCGGGCCGGCGCGGTCGTAAGCGATGCCAGCGGGCGACACCGAGGTCGAATTCAAAGGGATTTCCGTCAGGTCGGCAGGCGGCGGCAGTTCCAATCAACTGCCAGGCAGCCAACCACCACAACCGCTTTTCGTCCATCAGGACTTCCTACATCAACGGATCCTGACAGCGCCCAGTTCGAACCCGGACTACCTCACTTCGCATGAGGGGCCTTCACAGCGCTCGGTAGCCGGATCAGCTCGATCGCGTCAGCGACCGGTTGCCTCTCAAATCTCATTCAGAGCTGGCAATCTCGATCGCTCGTGTCAACGGCAACCGAAAACTGACCAGGTATCGGCGGTGGGTTGTATTCAGTTGCCGCCGACAGCTCGGACGTGACGGCGTCGATGCATGACTATGCAGCGCATCGATCGTGCTATCAAAGCCGCCGCGCTGGATGACCAGGGTGCGTGGACGCGCGGATCGCGGGCCGTTGTTGGGGGATGAGCTCAGCAGGCCGATGACGCCTGACCAGTCGTGGCTGATGCGGTCGCGCTTGACGTCGAGCCCGCAACCCCGTTCAGGTGGCCGCGGTACCTGAACAGCCCGGCATCGACGTCGTCCTTGAAGTCGACTCGACCGGACACGCCCTCGAAGTCCTCGGTGCCACTTCCGGAAACGATCGGGTGCTGGCAGCGTCCGAAGATCTCCGACCCGTCGGGCGCGTACTTGGCCGAGAACCGATACGTCGTGCCAAATGTTCCACAAGTCGTCCCGTCGGCGAGACAGCCGATGAACGTCTCCGCGCCGGTCTCCTGATACGTGCCGCTGGGGTGTGAAGTGCCGGTAAAGGAGTCCGTGTACCAGCATCCGTTCAGATCGCCGGTCATCAACATCGGAGGAAAGACCTCCTCCGCGACTCCGCGGTCGCAGATCTCCTGGTCGGCGAAGGGAGTACCGATGCCGCCGATCTGGGTAGCGCCTGAGCCGGCGGATGCCCCGACACCGCCACCGGAGCGGCGACGGCCCCCACGCAACTCCCGACGCAGCTGCCTCCGTGGTCCTTCGGCACCTGGCATCCCGACGGCGGGCAGTACGTCGGCTGGTGTGTCCTCGATGCGTGCCGGCACAACGGCGTCGTGACGGTCCTCGATTCCACCACGGGCAAGATCGTCGGCAGGCAGGAGCTGTTCGACAAGGACATCAATTCTCTGGCGTACGTGGCCGGAGGCCAGCGCCTGCTGGTGGGCAGCTCCGACCACAAGTCCAGCCTCCTCGGCGCCGAGTCCCTGCTTCCCGACGGCGATGGCTTCGACTTCGCCGGCGACAACTCCACCCCGATCGGGGACGGGAGCACCGCGATGGTCTACCGCGACGGCAATGACGGTTCCTCCGAGCACCTGTGGGTGGTCGACCTGAACACCGGAGAAGTCCTGGCGCAGGGGGACCTGGACCTGGCGCTCTACGCATCCGTTGCCTCTCCGGACGGCTCGACGGTGGCCGTGGCCGGGAGCACCGGCCAGATCGTCACGATCGACGTCTCCACCGGAGACGAACAGCGGCGATCCAGCAGCCTCGGCACCGCGGTGCGCTGGCTCAACTACTCCGACGACGGAGAGCTCCTGGTCTCCGGCGCCGAGGACGGCGGGGTCAGCCTGTGGGACGCCACGACGCTGGAGCTGCTGGGCACCGTGCACCCACCCCACCAGGGAAAGCCGGTCCCGGCCGGCGCGCAGTTCATCGCCGACAGCCACGACGTGGCCATCGCGTCGTACGACGGCCGCGTCTACCTGTGGGAGACCGACCTCGAACGGGCCATCGACTTCGCGTGCCAGATGGCCGGCCGGAACCTGACCCACGAGGAGTGGGACGAGGTCCTGTCCCGCCATCGACGTTGGTCACGCGGACGGCTGTTGGAGGAACAACCATGGCGATGCATGTCCTTGCGCCGGCATGATCGACGGTAGCCGTCACTAACTAACGCCGAGAAACACGCCCTAGAGGTCGTTGCAGGGGCCCCCGGACAGCAGTTGCCCGCGCCAGTCCAAGAGGGTAGAAGCCGGGCCCCTGAACAGCCTGCTTAAGGCTGTCAAGACCCCCGACTGGCCAGGATGGTGGGGCAACTCTGCGGGCAACTCCGCGGGCAACTCCCGCTCGGTTGCCGACCAAGATCGTGGGGCCGGCGTGGGGCCGGACTGTCCGACATCTGTCGTCAGGGCCCAACACCGTCCGACCCCCGAGTTGCCCGCTGACCTGCACAGATGGCCTCGGCGAGCATCAATCGTCACCGTCCGACACGCCGGTTATCCGACTCTTAATCCGCGGGTTGGGGGTTCAAGTCCCTCGCGGCGCACCCCTTCTGACCTGGCCTTTCGTCCGCACGGGCGAAGGGCCAGGGTCGTCTTCGGGACCCCGGTGGGACCGTGCCAATCAGCCAGGAAGGGTCACCCACCCGTCAGGGGCTAGGCGAACGCGCGGAGGTTCTCGGGCTTCTCGTCCTGACGAGGGAACGGGGGTTTGCAGCCGTGCGGGAACCGCAAGAAGTAGTCCTGGTCCTCAGGTCCCATCTCCCAGAACACCGCGGACTCGCTGATGTTATTCACCGTTTTACCCGGCCAATGGCCCGACGCGTCAACGTCGCGGATCAGCTCCTCGGCCACTAGCCGCTGCTCCGGGCTCGTGTAGAAGATCTCGGAGCGGTACAGCGAACCAACGATGCCTTCATCGAGGTCGGCTCGGTGAACCTGGAAGAACACCTCCAGTAGCCCTCGATACGAGAGCCGCTCAGGATCGAAGATGACTTCAACGACCTCGGCATGCCCGCCGTCGTTGTCCTCAGTCGGGTTGTCGTTCTCGCCCCCCATGAATCCGATGCGGGTGGAGATGACTCCTTCGGGCTGGCGCAGCAGCTGCTGCATGATCCAGGCGCAGCCTCAAGCCAGAACCGCGGTCTCGGCGTTGTCGCCCATCCCATCTCCTCTGTCGCAGGAATTGAGGCCACTTCTGGGCGGCCGATCTGAACAATGGTCCAGGGTCGTCGGCCGCGCATCGTATGCGTGGCCTCCATTCCGCGCGCGTTGGATTCATTCGCTCCGGACGAGGCGGACTCGGCTGACACACGGTGGAATGAGGTAGCACGCTGCGGGGTCAGATATGTTCAGGGCGTCCGACCTGGACCACCTCGTCAGCACCACCACTCTCTGGAGGACGTCAGATGTTCGACGACAACGGGTCGTTTCTGCTCGCGCTGTTCGAGTTCTTCATCTTCTTCGCATGGTTCATGTGCCTCTGGTGGATCTTCGGCGACTTGTTCCGCAGCCGCGACCTGGGTGGGTTCGCGAAGACGATCTGGGTGTTTTTCATCATCGTGCTTCCAGTTCTGGGCATGCTCGTCTACCTGATCGCGCGGGGTCACGGGATGACCGAGCGGACCATCGCGGCCCAGGAGGATATGCGGCGCCAGCAGGACGAGTACATCAAGTCGGTCGCCGGAAGCTCCGCCGGTTCCAGTGCCGCCGACCAGATCGCGTCTGCCAAGGCACTACTCGACGCCGGGACGATCACTGCGCTGGAGTTCGACCAGATGAAGGCCAAGGCCCTGGCATAAGCCAACTGAGCAGCGAGCCAGATCGCTGACGTAAGAAAGCGCGGTCTCGCCGTCGTCAGTCGGTGACCCGGACAGCGAGAGCTGGTCGGACGGCGGCGGCCCGCCGCGCTGGGATCAGCGTCGCAAGGAACGACGCAGCGAACGTCACTCCGACGGTGAGAGTGATCTCCGGCCAGGCGATCGGGAACGCGACATCGAGCGAGCCAAAGGCCGGGCTGTTGCGATAAAGCAGCCACGTGGTCAGGATGCCCAACAGCGTTCCGACCGCCACGCCCTCGAGCGCGATGAACGAGCTCTCGGTGAGGAAGGCCCGTCGAATTGTGCGCGACTGCACTCCCAGGGCGCGGAGGACGCCGATGGTCCGACGGCGCTCACGCACCGAACGGGTCATCACGACGCCGAGACCGGTGATCGCCACGAGCAGCCCCATGGCGAGGTAACCCTGCATCAACCGGAACATCTGCGTGTTCGCCGCATAGGTGGCACGAACCGCCTCTGGGACATCGGTGATGACGAGGCCGTTGGCGAGGTAGCTGCCCTGCAAGCGAGCTGCGAGTGCGGGCCTGTCGGTGCCGGGGGCTGTCCGCAGCAGAGCGCTCGAGGGCCGTGCATCGCTGCCGAACATGTTTCTCGCCGAGACCTGGCTCATCAGGACAGGGAAGCGAAACTCGCCCGGCGAGACACCATAGAAGGCGGTCCCGTCCTTGAGCACTCCCGCGATCGTCCGGATGCTGGAATCCCCGGTCCGAGGATCGGTGAGCGTGAGCCGGTCACCCGGCGCAAGGGGCTTCCCCTGCGGACCACCGGGTGAACCGTAGAACTGGTCGACGAGTACGAAGCGGGGGTCGCGAAGGGGCAGCTCCCAGGCTGCTGCGTCGTCTGCCAGCCCCGGCAGCCGGTCCTGCAGGATCGGCGCCTTCCCCACCAACTGGCCGGGGTAGCCGATAGCGAGGATCGGCAACGGGTCTGGCCGGCGGCCGAGCGGGTCGGTGCCGAATCCGGCAGCCGTTGTCAGAGTGGCCGACTCGACGACGTTCCGGTCGACGGCATGGGTCATCACGCGCGCGACATCGGGCAACGGCGTGTTCGGGTTGAAGTCTGCCCGCATCGTCCAACCTGCGGACGCGTCCCTGACCGCGGAGCCGAGGCCCGCATGGATCACGGCCGAGATCTGCGCGAGGAGCACGATGACTAGCACGACGATGCAGTACATGCCGAGGGTGGCGCCGGTGCGGAACGGGCGAGCCGTGGGGTAGGTAACCGCGAGTCGGGCCAACAGGCCAGTCTCTCCCGGTCGATCGACGATCGGTCGGGCTGGCCGCAGCAGCAACCGTTGGTGCAGCGTGATCAGAACGACAGCCGCAAACGAGAGCATCGTGCCCATGACCACGTAAGGCGCACTTGTGGCGTCGTCGTACATCTGCGGGCGTACGAGGTGCGCCGTGAGCCCCCATAGCAACACGGCTCCGGCGACCCCGGTAATGGCAGTCCGTCGGGAAATGACCAGCCGCAGTAGCGGGATGGCCGCAACCACTGCCAGCGCCGGCACCAGGTAGGTCCCGACTCCGTTGCTGGCTGCGAGCACAGGTACTGCGGCAACCATGAGCGACAGGGTCGCGACCGCGGACACCAGTGTGAGCCGACGACGTGGCCGTCCACCCGTGTTCGGCGGCAGGTCGCGGATAGCCGCGATGATGTTGCCGCGGGCGATGCGGATGCTGGTGAGCACGACTGCGAGGAACGCGATGATGAAACCCGCAGCGACTCCGTTGAACAGACTCTCCCACCGGGTCGCGAAGACGATCGCCAGCTTGTTGTCGCCCCGTTCGAACCCGTTGAGGATCGTGACGGCGATCACGACAACGGCACGGGCAATCAGCACACCGAGGCCCATGCCGAGCACGGCGGCGACGGCACCGTAGGCCGCACCCTCGATGGCGAACTCGCCGGTCAACCGGCGCCTGCGCATCCCTATGGCACGCAGCATCCCCAACTGTCCTCTGCGCTCATCCGCCAGCATGACAAACACGTTCACGAGCAATATGACGCCCGCGATGATGCTGAAGCTGGCGATGAACAGGAACAACGACCCGAGCTGATCCCCCGTGCGTGCCGCCGCGTCGAGCACCTCCTGCTTCGGCTGCGCGACGACCGCACCCTTGGAGGCGAGGTCGCCGAGCGAGGTATGGATGGTTCTGATGACCGAGGGGGTGAGGTCGGCACCGGATTCGACGCCACCCCTGTTGGAGACGAACACGACCGTGGACGGTTGCGCATCCGACCCGGCGGCCGCCGACGTCAACACGCCCGGTGTGAAGAAGGCGTCACGGTTCAGCGCCGCCCCGATACCCGAGCCGGCCACGCCGGTGGAGGGAACGATCCTCGAGACGGTGAAGTCGTGTGGCTTGGAGTACAGGTGGAACGTGACCCGGTCACCAACAGTGATCCCCAGCGAGTCGGCGAGATTGCTGTTGACGACGACTCTGCGTGGCCCGGGGTCGGGCACCTCGAGCCCCGATTGACCGATGCCCCCGAACCGTGCTGCCTGACCGAAGTCGAGCTCGGTGACCACGACCCGCGGCGCGGCGACCAGCGCCGATCCGCTGCCGTGAGTCGCCGCCGCGAGGTCCTGGCGCGCGAGGAGCGTCCCGTCGACGTCGGGCTGGTTGCGCAGCCCGTCGAGGCGGGCCAACGCCTGTTCGGCGATGTCGCCCGACGAGATGCGCACGGTCTCGTCGATCGGCCCGAGGACGTCGTACGCCGTCTGCCGGACGGAGCGGTCCAGGGAATCCCCCACGACGAGGCTCGCCACGATCATCGTCGTCCCGAGCAATGCACCCGCAATGACGATGAAGGCCTCGGCAGGACGACGGGAGAGCTGTCGCGCGGCCAGTCTCCGCAGCACCGGGCGACCAATGACCAGGAAGGCAACGACCGCAACGCAGATCATCAAGACGATCAGCAGGGGCTCGACCAGCCCGGGATACATGTCCTCACCCCTCGTATTACGTCGCCGGCACGAACTCCGGGCGATCGATGCTTTCGGCGAGCACCTCGTCACTGGTCAGCCGGCCGTCACGCATGACGACCAGACGAGGGACCGAACGCCCGATGGCGTCATCGTGGGTCACCAGGATGATCGTCTGTCCCTCGTCCCGGTTGAGCCGCTGAATCAGCTCGATGATCTGGCCGGCCATGGTGGAGTCCAGGTTTCCGGTCGGTTCATCGGCCCAGACAATTGCGGGGCGCGCGACCAGCGCGCGGGCGATGGTCACGCGCTGCTGCTCGCCACCGGACATCTGGTTGGGGAGATGGTCGGATCGGTGTTCCAACCCAACGGCGGCGAGCATCTCGCGAGCACGCTCACGAGCTTCGCGGACCCGGTGACCCACCAGCAGCAGCGGAAGCTCGACGTTCTCGACTGCGGTGAAGACGGGGATGAGGTTGAACGACTGAAAGACGAAACCCATCGACCTGGCCCTGTGCTCCGTGCGTTCCGCATCATTCATCGCAAACAGATCGCGGCCGCCGACGAGGACCCGCCCCGCGTCGATGTCGTCGAGCCCGGACAGGCAGTTGAGCAGGGTGGTCTTGCCGGAGCCGGATGGCCCCATCACGGCGACCATCTCGCCGGCCTGCACCTGTAGGTCGAGGTCGATCAGTGCGTGCACTGACACCTCACCGTTGCGATAGTGCTTCTGAACCGACTCGGCAACGAGCAAGGGCTCGGGTCCCTCGCGGACGACAGTCTCCATCGCGAACTCCCTTCCGCACCCCATGTTTGTCCCAGCGCCTCGAGACAGGTCAGAAGCGAAAGTCCCGCATCATTGGGCCGTTGTTCCCACGTCGAGATGGCCCCGTTCCGAGATCAACACATGGCATCCCGGGCTCTTCATCTACGAGGACGAGGACAGCACCTCGGCTCGGGCTGTCCCGCACACCGAGGGTGGCTCAATCTCGAACCACGAGCACCGGGCAGGCTGCATGGTGCAGCAGAGCGTGCGCGGTAGAGCCCAGCAGCAACCCGCGAAACGCCCCGACCCCGCGCGAGCCGACGACCACGAGCTGCGCGTCCTGTGTGGCATCCACCAGCTCGGCTCCGGCCGACCGGTCGCCCACCGTGACCTCGTAGACGACGTTGGGAAAGCCTGCGCTTGCCCGCGATGCTTCCCGCTCTGCCAGCAGCCGCCCTTCCCGTTCACCGCGCGTTAGCTCGCTCCCGTAATCCCGGTCGTCTCCTTGCGTGCGAAGCGGCATGGCCCACGCATGTACCACGAGCAGAGGGGCCTGGCGGCGCGCCGCCTCGCCGAACGCGGTGACCAGGGCGAGGTGGGACTGGGGAGAGCCGTCGATCCCGACGACGATGTGCTTGCGCTGTGCCCATTCGCCGCGGACCACGACAACCGGGCACGGCGCCCGAGCCGTCACCGTGACACCGACCGATCCCAGCAGCAGGCCGGAGAAGCCGCCGAGCCCACGATGACCGACGACCAGCATCCGCGCGTCAGCCGCAGACTGGATCAGTTCCGCGGCAGCAGGACCGGTGGCCAGCGTCGGCTCGACCGACGTCTCCGGCGATGTTGCCCGCGCCAGTTGCGCCGCCTCCGAGAGCACCCGCTCCGCCTGGGCGCGTAGGCCGGCTCCGGGCGGCGCGCCGGGTGGCGGGCCGAGCTGGACGTGGTAGAGCGGCCACATCCAGGCGTGCACGATATGGAGCGGAACGTCGAGGTGGCGCGCCTCGTCGGCGGCCCAGCGCACCGCGTCGTTGCTCCACTCCGAGCCGTCGACGCCGACCAGAACCGGGCCCCGGTAAGGAACAGAGTTCGTGACGTCGGCCATGACTTCTTGCACACCACCTTGGACAGCGGGCGCTTACGTTTTCGAGCCTAGAAGGGCAGGCGAACTCCGGCGCAGTGTCGCTGGTCTATCAACTTCGGGACCTTCGTCCCGTCCCCGGGTTCCCTTCCGCCCTGCCGCCACGTGGTCGCAGCGGGTGTGCTGAGACCACTCTGAAAGTCGCACCAGGAGGAGTCGTGGACACGCAGCCGCTAGCAGTCGTCGTCGGCCTGGATCCGTCCCCTCCCGGGCGGGCCGCTCTCGAGTTCGCCGTCGGGGTCGCACAGCGGCGGCGCGTGCCGCTGCGGCTCGTGCGCACTTTCGAAGCATCGCACCCTGCCATTCTCGCGCCTCAGGAGTCGCCGGCGGAGGCATCAGATGCTCCTTTCGACACGGCGATGCGTTTTCTCGACGAGACGGTGCGACTGCTGAGAGTCACTCATCCCGACGTAGACGTGTGGACCCGCCTCGAATCGGGATCCGCGGCACGGGTGCTCGTCGACGAATCCCGCGGCGCAGACCTCGTTGTCCTCGGATCCCGCGGTCCCGGCGGATGCACCGAGCTCCCCGTCGGCTCCACGACCCTGCGAGTCGCCTCGCTGTCGCACTGCCCTGTCATAGCCGTGCCGGCCGCTGCAGATGACGGGGCACCACGGCAGGGTGTCGTGGTTGCGGTGGACGGCTCGGAGTTGTCCGTCGTCCATGACCCCGTGCTCGTCGACGCGACACCGGGACCTCTGGCCCTGGCGGCCCAGGCGTGGCCCGGGAAATGCTGAATCAACCGCGAGGTCCCGTCCGAGGGGTAGTCATGAAGGTGCGATCGACCATCATCAAGAATCTCGGGCTCGCCCAACTCGAGCTCAGCGGGCACGTCACCTGGGAGTCCGCCGACACAACAAGACGGATGCTCGACGCCGCAACCACAGCGGGAATGAATCACGTCATCATCGACATGCGTGATCTCGACGACGTCGACGCACACCTTGCGCTCGCGCTGCTCGACGGCAACCGACGACTGGCTCGCGAAGGGGGCTGGCTCTGGCTCATTCACGGTGCCGGCAATGTTGGTAGCGCACTTCGACTCATGGGAGTCCACGAGCGGGTGCGCTCGTCCCCCTCGCGCGCAGCCGCCGGTTGGCAGGGTTCATGCCTGCGAGCGGGGACCAAAGTCACCCCCCAACGGGACACCATGCCCTGAGCAGGTCGCGCAGCAAGACGTCCAATGGAGTGAAGGAGTCGCCATGAACCGGACCGTGAGCATCGGCTACGACGGTTCGCCCGACGCTGAAGCAGCCCTGACCTGGGGACTCGCCTTTGCGGACCGCCACAAGGCCCCGGTGCGCATCGTGGCGGCCTTCGACCCTTCACAGCACACCCTGCGGCTTGTCGGAGGTGGTGGAGCAGACGCCGCCCAGCGACTCTACGCGCTGGCGCAGCAGCAGCTGAAGGACGCCAGAGACCGCAGCAAGGACGACCACCCTCATCTCCAGATCAGTACGCTCCTCGAGCCTGCCTTGCCCGACGATCTGTTGATCGACGAGTCACGGAACGCCGAGACCGTCGTCATCGGGTCGCGGGGGCAATCGCGGATGTCCACCCTGTTGGCCGGCTCGACAGCGCTCAGCGTGGCGGCTCGGGCGCACTGCACGGTGGTGGCCGTCCGGGGAAGGCCGAGCCCGCAACCATCGGCACACGGCGTCGTCGTCGGAACCGATGGGTCACCGGTTGCCGAGGCTGCCATCGGATTCGCGTTCCAGCAGGCCGCCGAACTGAGCGCACCCCTGACCGTCGTCCACACCTGGACCGACCCGATGACCGTGTCCGTCCTGGGCAGCACGATCCCGATGTACGACCCAGTCGACTATCCCCGCGAGAAGCATGCCTTGCTGGTCGAGTCGCTCGCCGGATGGGCAGACAAGTTCCCCGAGGTCGACGTGCGCGCACGTGTCATCGAGGGGCACGCGATCAAAACCCTGGCAGCGGCATCAGCCGACGCCGAGCTTCTCGTCGTGGGATGCCACGGTCACGGCGTCCTGCGCGGCATGGTCCTCGGCTCGGTGAGCCAGGGCCTGTTGCATCGTGCGTCCGTGCCAGTGGCCATCGTCCACCTGCATGACTGAGCGTGCGTGATGGAGCGGTTCACCGCTCGTGAACGGCCTTAATGATCGTGCACGACCGCGACGGGGCAATCTGCGAGATGGAGCACGCCATGGCTGACGGAGCCTAGGAGCATGGAGCGCAGGCGTCCCTGCCCGCGGCAGCCCACGACCAGAAGTCGGGCATTGTGTGCCGTCCTTGCAAGTGCTTGTACGGGTTGTTCGTGGATGACACTGCGGGTGACGTTGACGTCGGGGTATTTCTCCGCCCATCCAGCTAGAGACTCCGCGAGCAGGATTTCCTGGTCACGCGTATAGGACTCCCGGTCATACAAGGCGGGGATCGCCGTGCCGAGCGCGGCAGGTGTGAGGGGATCAGTCCATGCGTGCACTGCGGTCAGGACCTGGGCGGTCTCCGAGGCTTCGCGGAAGGCGTAGGCGATGGCCGTCTCAGAGATCTCGCTGCCGTCTACGCCGACAATGATGCCGATTCCTTCCTGTGCCTGACTCTCGTCGTTCGGGACTGCGACAACGGTGCAGTGGGCGTGACTGCCGACGTTCATGGTGGTGGAGCCGGCGACGAGGTTACTGAACCCGGCGGCGCCATGTGCTCCGATGACGACGGTCTCCGCGTCGCGAGAGGCCTCGATGAGCGCGGACGAAGCGGAGTCGTCGACGAGTTCGGGGATGATCGTCAGCTCAGGGTGCACGACACGCGCCGCCTCGTAAGTCGCGTCCAACTGCTGACGGACGTGGTCGAACGAGTCACCGAGCACCCCGATCTCACTCGAGCCCCCGATCCGGACGTCATGCATCGAGGGGTCGAAAGCCCGGATCAACCGCACTGGAGCCTGCCGGCGAGCCGCCCTGCCAAGACCCCAACTGACCGCGTTGCGCGATCCCGGTGAACCGTCCACACCAATGACAATGCACTTGGAATCGTAGGCGCTCATCGCGAGCCTCCTGACGGGATGGCCGAGGTGGCCGAGATCACCTCGGTGTCACTACCAGGTTCCCCCCTGCGGAGTTGTCGACCCCAGAGGCATCGGCCCGTTGAGTCTGGGACTTTGGTCCTGTCCTCATTGTGGCTAGAGCGAGCGGCCGACCAGTTCGGTCAGGTCGACCAGCCGCGTGGAGTAGCCCCACTCGTTGTCGTACCAGCCGAAGACCTTTACCAGCCGGCCAGATGCCAGCGTCAGCCCCGAGTCGAAGATGCACGACGCGGGGTCGCCGATGACGTCGCGCGAGACGAGAGGCTCCGTGCTGTACCGCAGGATGCCGGCGAGCCCGTGCTCGGCGGCGTCGCGAAACGCTGCGTTGACCTCATCGGCAGTGACCTCACGGTCGAGAAGAACGGTCAGATCTGTCAATGACCCGTCCTCGACCGGCACTCGGACGGCCAGACCGTCGAGCCGACCCTTGAGAGCCGGGATAACGATGCCGGCCGCACGAGCAGCACCCGTCGATGTCGGGATGATGTTGACGGCGGCTGTGCGCGCCCGGTGCAGGTCTTTGTGCGGGGAGTCGAGCGTTACCTGGTCGTTCGTGTACGCGTGGATGGTCGTCATGAGGCCGCGCTCGATGCCGAAGGCATCCTGGAGCACCTTTCCCATCGGCGCGACACAGTTGGTCGTGCAGGAGGCGTTGGAGATGATGTCGTGCTCGAGCGGGTCGTAGTCCCCCTCGTTGACGCCAAGGACCACGGTGACATCGACCTCCTTGCCCGGAGCTGAGATCAGCACCTTGCGGGCCCCGGCCTTGAGGTGAAGCGCCGCCTGATCGCGGCTACGGAACCGGCCGGTCGACTCGATGACGACGTCGACTCCTAGCGCAGCCCAGTCCAGCGCGGCGGGATCCTTCTCCGCCGTCACAACGACTCGGTGGCCGTCGACCAGGATCGCGTCCGGTTCAGCAGCGACCGTCGCGTCCATACGTCCGAATGTTGAGTCGTACGCAAGCAGGTGGGCAAGCGTCGCCGTGTCTGTCAGGTCGTTAACGGCGACCACCTCGATGTCGCGCGACCGGGCGATCCGATAGAAGCTGCGTCCGACCCGGCCGAAGCCGTTGATTCCCACTCGTACAGTCATTGTGGTCTCCGTCCAATCGACATGAGGCGCGTCCCTGTCATCGGGCGCACGGCCCGCCATCTCAAGCATCTCGTGTGCTGGTTGCCATCATCAGAGCCAAAAGTCCCGATCCCACAGGCAAAACCGCGTCCACGCCTAGCTCACTCGCCCGTATTCTCGGCGCGCGAACGGATGCCGCGCAGCATCTGGCGCATCATCGGGAAGTCGGCCAGCTCCATGAGGGCGACAGTGATCGGCAGCTCTGAAGTCAACTGGTAGCGCTGCCGGAGCCGGGTCACCAGGCGGGTCCGCTGACCCCCTAAGGGGATGAGTTGCCAGGCCCAGGTTGAATTCGGCTTCGACCAGACCAGGTACTCGTTCTCAACCATGGGGCCGAAGACGAAGGCAGTTTCAACAGTGGCTGGTCGGGTCATCGGCGCCGCTACATCACCAGGCCACGGGTGCTGCCAGAGAGGCAGCAGCGCGGTCGCGCTGGCCCGTCCGAGATTGTCCAGCAGGTCGTAGCTGTAGAAGCCGGCGCGACCGAACCCGACCTGAACGAGCCACGGCCACACATCCTCCGGGGGCGCGTCGACGGTGATCGCGCGGGTGGCCTGGAACTGCGCTACTGGCAGGAGCTCGTCTCCGGGCATGGTCGCGGTCACCTCGTCTGCCGTCGCTCCCCAGGTCAGGTGCCAGCGCCGGTAGGCGATCATGGCAGTGGCCGTCAGGGTCGCCACCGTCAGCCGGGCAACAATTGTCACGATGGGCCTCCGCCGATTCGAGTTTCCGACGGCACGCGTGGATCTGTCGCGGCGACGCCCTCGACCGTCTCGGGTCGCCGCCACAGTGCGACGAGCAGAGCGAGCACCGGCAGGCTCCAGACCCAGAAACCGAAGCCGAACAGCATGAGCGCGACATGGAAGCCGATGGCGCCGACCAACCCGAGACGCGTCCACCGGCCGCCGGCGAGGATGGCGCTGCCGATCACGAGTTCGCCCGCTGCGACAGCCAATCCCCATGCGCTCGCGTTCGCCATGAACACGTCGCGCCACGCCGTTCGGACCCATGGCATCGCCCCGTCAGCGAAGTGCCTGTACTGCTGGGCATCGGCGCCGACGATTCCGATATGGATTCCGGCGCTGACGAGGAACATGCCGCCGACCAGGGACAGCCCCAGTCTCCTCAGTCGGTCATGGCCGTGGGGCACAGCTACGGATACGTGGTGGTGCGTCGTTGACGTGTTCACCTCGACACTCCCTTTCCACCTCCCATCGTCCCGCGTCGTCGCCCGGTACGCCCAGAGACTTCGGTCCCACCGATGGCGCCGTTGGACCCGACATGGCGGCAGAGAGCACCGACCGAACACCCGCGGCCATCCGGTCACGTCGCCGAGGATCAGTTAGTAGATCTCCGGCACCGAAGTCAGTTCGGTCTCGGGCGGCCGCACGTAGTCGTCCGCCTGCCGCGGTGGCAGAACGAGCGGTGCGGAGGTCAGGTCCTGGTAGGGAACCTGGCTGAGCAGGTGGCTGATGCAGTTGAGCCGGGCCCGGCGCTTGTCGTCCGCGTGCACGACCCACCACGGGGAGAGTTTCGTGTCGGTGAGCTCGAACATGCGGTCCTTGGCTCGCGAGTAGTCGACCCATCGGGCACGGGACTGCAGGTCCATCTCGCTGAGCTTCCAGCGTTTGCGTGGGTTGCGGATACGTTCCTGGAAGCGACGCTCCTGCTCGTCGTCACTGACGGAGAACCAGTACTTCACGAGGATGACCCCGGCCCGGATCAGCATGGCCTCGAAGGCGGGCGTGGCCCGGAAGAACTCCTCGTACTCCTCATCGCTGCAGAAGCCCATGACCCGCTCGACGCCCGCCCGGTTGTACCAGCTCCGGTCGAACAGAACGATCTCGCCGGCCGACGGCAGCTCGGCCACGTAGCGCTGGAAGTACCACTGTGATCGTTCCCGCTCATCGGGCTTGGTGAGAGCCACGACGCGCACCACCCGTGGGTTGGTGCGGTCGACGATGCGCTTGATGGTGCCCCCCTTTCCGGCTGCGTCGCGCCCCTCGAAGAGAACACAAACACGCAAACGCTCGTGAACCACCCATTCCTGCAGCTTGACCAGTTCTCTCTGCAGCTTGGCGAGATGGTGCTCGTAGTCCGGAGCACTCATCGGCTGCTGACGTCCGGCATCGGCCTGCGTCGACTGACTGGGCACGAGCCCCGGCTTCTGCGCCTTGGCTCGGGATTGCGCGCTCATCCGGTGAACCGGCCCTTGCGGATTCGCTCCGCTTCCATGAGGGCGATCTCCTCTGCGCCCGTGACGACGACCTTTCGATCGGGCACCCAGGCGAGGTCCAGATTGCGGTCGGGATAGTCGACCGCGTTGAGGATGACCTTCATCGCATTCAGCCGGGCCCGTTGCTTGTCCCCGGACCGAATGATCGTCCACGGAGCCGCGAGCGTGCCGGTGCGCTTGAGCATCTGGTACTTGCGCTCGGTGAAGTCGTCCCAACGGTCCTGGGCCTGCATGTCGACCTCGCTGAGCTTCCATTGCCGCAGCGGGTCATCGTGCCTGCGCGCGAAACGGCGCGCCTGCTCGGACCTGGTAACACTGAAGTACAGCTTGACCAGGACGGTTCCCTGTCGCACCAGATCCTTCTCGAAGCCGGTCACCCCGCGCATGAAGTTGTCATACTCCTGGTCCGAGCAGAACCCGAAGACGGGTTCGACCATCGCCCGGTTGTACCAGCTCCGGTCGAACAGCACGACCTCGCCGCCGCTGGGGAACTGCGCCACGTAACGCTGGAAGTACCACTGTGAGCGCTGTTCCTCGGTCGGCTTGCCCAAGGCAACCACCCGGTAGTGCTTCTCGTTCATGAAGCGGGTGACCCGGCGGATGGTTCCGCCCTTGCCTGCCGCGTCGCGACCTTCGAACAGCACGATCATCCGCATGTTTGCCGATTCGAGGTGGATGCCACCATGAACCCGGTCTTGAGCTTCGCCGGCTTCAGGACCTTGCCCGACGTGTCGCCGCGGATGGCCGGCTCGGTGTACTCGATCTCCCGCTCGAGCGATTGCGGGATGATGACCGAAATGGCCTTCTCGTTGTAGAACACCACTTCGCACGGCATGCCCTCATCGAGATAGTTGAGCGCCTCGCCCATGTTGTCCTTCTCGATTTCGTGCTGGTTGTATTCGCTGTCCATGAACACGTACATCGGATCGGCGTAATACGAAAAAGTGACTTCCTTGCGCTCGAGCACGACCATGTCGAACTTGTCGTCCGCGCGGTAGACGCTCTCCGTCGGCGCACCGGTCAGCAGATTGCGCATTTTCATCTTGACGACCGACGCGTTGCGTCCGGACTTCGAGAACTCAGCTTTCTGCACGACCATCGGGTCTTTGCCGAGCATGATGACGTTGCCGGCCCTGATTTCCTGTGCGATTTTCATGATTTTCCCGCTGCTGTAAGCATAAAAGCCCGCTATTTTAGCCGATTCCGGCAGAATTCGGCCAGCCTGAGCGCCAGATTTCCGCCGTGCTCAAGCCGGGCAGTCCAGGCCCGGGCGTGGCTGGCGACCGCGTTGCGGGCGTCCATAAAGCGGTCCCAGCACTCGCTGATTTGCGAGGACTGTCGGTTCCAGGCCAGGTGTATCGCGCGCACTGCGGCCGCCGTGGCGGCGTCGAGGCCGTCGACATAGCGGTCGATGAACGCAGACTGCTTGACCAGGTGAGCTTCCTTCGCCTGCAGATAGGCCTGCCAGACGAGCGGCCGCGCAGCGAGCTGGGCGCGCACGAACGAGTCCTCGCCGCGCACAAAATTGATGTCGCACGCCCACAACAAGCGATCAAAGTGATCGAGCTCCAGAAATGGGATTGCCGCTATCATCAACTGCCCACGCACTACGCGCGTCCCCGGCGCGAGATCTCTGCCGAGGACTGCCGCAAGTCCCTCCTGCGCCGTGCCCGGCGGCACCGCGCACAAGATGGGGTACCTGCCCGCCGACCATGCCGCCACGAGCGCTTCGAGTGCGGCATTGTCGTAGCAAAACAGCGAGACACGCAGTGCCGCATCGTCCGCCGTCACACCGAGCGCATTCCAAAATGCGGCGCGCGCGGATGCAGTGGATTGAAACGCGTCGCGTGCCGGACGCAGCGCGCTTTCGATCAGCAGCCCACCGGTCGCTGCCGTGAACCCCGGAAAGAAAAAATATTTGGTGAGCGGCAGCGTCGGATGCGGCGACGGCAGGCCGTGGCAGCCATCGACCCACGGCTCCGCGCTCAGATGTTCGAGATTGATCCACACGGGCTGAGGCCGACGCGCGGCCATCGCGGCGACGTATTCATCGGGGAGCCTGACGCCAAATCCTTCGACGACGATCGCCGCCGGCTCGACCGCCGGCAGCGGCGTATTCCAATGCCGGACCTCCAGCGCGCCCAACCACTGCGTTTCGCGCGTTGGGTCGACCGCGGGACAAATCCGCTGGAAGCTCGCGAGATCATCGACCCACAAGCGCACCGACTGGTTAAGTTCGGAGGTCAACTGCCGCGCCAGGCGCCAGCACACGCCGATGTCGCCAAAATTGTCGACGACCGAACAGAAAATATCCCAGCTATGCTTCATGCTGGCGCAGGCTCCGGTTCCGCCCGCCGTACTTGATGCCGGCGCATGCGTGCATAGGCCGGCTAGCCGTAAACCAGCGCATGAATATGTTGATGGCGCGGCGGCGCCGCCGGGTCGACGCGCACCACGCGGATACCCGCAGCCTGCAGGCATTGCGTTGCGAACTGCTCGCGCTCGGCCATCGCCGCAGCCGCAGATACGATTACCGCGGCGACGACTTCCAATTGTTTGGTGCAAACGACGAGATCGAGCCGCTGCCCGGCGATCTTGCGCAGCAATTGCTCGTGCTGGCCCGCCGGCGCCGCGACATCGAGCACGTCCTCCAGCGCCACGCCCGCGAATATTTCATGGTCGGGCAGCCCGGTCCTGAACACGTAATAAAGCAAAGCGGCGCTTTGCGGTAACAGGCGCGGCTTGCGGGTGAAAGCTGTGACCGGCGCGGGAGCGGAGACGGCGGGCTCGAGTATGGTGTCGTCCGCATCCATGCGCCGTGGATTGGCTTTGAGCTCCGCAACCAGCTTTTCCATTTGTAACGCGCGTTCGCTGGTGCGCTGTCGCTGCTTGCGGGTATAGGCGGCAACGATCCAGACCATCGCCGCGATCCAGATGAGACCGACCAGATACCACATCGGCCGCGGATTAATCCTGGAGGTAATCGACGAGCTGCTCGCTCGTCTGGCTCAAGCTCCGGCTCATCATGGCCACTCGCTTCAGCCGGATATCGACGCTCAACGCCGGATGCTCGAGAATGAGGCACACGAACTGGTCGCGCATCAGCATGACCAGCGTTGAGGCTTCCGGACCAATGGAACCGAGCGGTAGGCCATAACGCTGGCGCTGCGAAATACGCAAATCAACGACAGGTTTTTCATGCGGTTGCCAACGCTCATTATTTCGCAAGCGCGCGATAGGCGCGCCATGCGACGAAACCGCGCTGCGCCCATTTCCACACGCCGCGGCCGCGGGCGGCGGTCAGGAGCGCTGCCAGTGCCGCGAGCGCGAGCGGGCGGTCGCGCAGATAACGCGCGCAGGAAATTCCGCGGTCGACAATCTTCAGCGGGCCCGCGAGCTGGTCCAGGATGACGGTCAAGTCTGCGCGCTGCGCCGCGCACCGCGCTATGAGCTCTGCGCGGTCCCCTGACCCGAAAATTGAATGGCCGCGCTTCACGCCGATAATCTGTCGCGGTCTTTTTCGAACTCGGCCAAACTTGCCGCGAACAGTTGAGTGCCCGCAGATGCACGCGCGCGTGCCGCCAGCGCGAAGCCGACGCCCATGCCGAGATAGAGCGCCGCAAAACCGCCGATGGCGAGCAGCCGATGGGTGTCCCAGAGCGCGACGACCACGAGCACCGTCAGCAGCAATACGGCGCAGGCAAGGAAAAATAAGGCCGAGATGCCGAGCAGCAACAGTTGCGTGAGCCGCAACTTTTCCGCCTGCACCTCGTTGGCGAGCAGTTCCAGGCGCGTCTGCACGACCGCCACGAGCGTGGCGACGAGTTGCTTGAGTGAAGTCAACAGCCCGCCCGTGCGGGCGCCGGCGGCGGAGTCTGCGCCCGCCATCGATTAACGGCGGCCGATCAGCAATCCGATTACGAGTCCGATACCTGCTGCCGCGCCGACCGACTGCCACGGGTTTTCGCGCACGAAATCATCCGTGGCGCGAGCGGCCTGCCTGCTGCGCTGAACGATGATGTCTTCGGCTTCGGCCAGTTTGACTTTGGCATTGTGCAGGCTGTCCTGTATGCGTTCGCGCGCAACGGCGACTTTTTCGCCGGCTTGGCTGGCGGTCGCCCTCAACAATTCTTCGGCGTCCGCAACAACGGCACGAAAATCCTGCACGAGTTTGTCCTTGGAAAGGTTAGCTTCGCTCATCGTTACCTCTGTTGACAATTAAAAGGATACGCCCGCAGGAACGCCGGCATGGGATTGATTAGGTTATAGATTTCTTCTGTCTAAATCAACAATTTTCAGCGCTGCCGGCGTGCGGTCGGCGACCGCCCGTCGGTGGCCGGCGCGCCCCGGATAACCCTTTTGCGCGAGCCCCACCGTTTAAGCCTCCGCAGCATTGACCCTGGATTCAATAAACGGAGGCATCACGTGAAAAAAATCAGCTATTTCGGCGCGTTACCGGTCGCAGCCACGCTTGCCATCGGCATCGCTCAGGCGGCCACGGACAGCGAACCCGGCGGCGACGCGCTCACGATATACAGCACTGCACAACCGGGTGCGCTGGCCCCCGACTTCTATCGGAATGGCGGCCGCGGCCAGGGGATACCCGGCTATGCGGTCGTGCGTCAGCAGCGCGACTTGAATCTCACGCGCGGCCCCAACAACGTGCGCTTCTCCGATGTAGCAGCCTTCATCGACCCGACCACCGTGATGTTCGAATCGCTGACCGATCCCGCCGGCACCACCGTGCTCGAGCAGAACTTTCAGTTCGATCTCGTCGACCAGGCCAAGCTGCTGCAAAAGTACGTGGATCAGACCATAAAAGTCGATCAAGTACGCGGCACCGCAGTGGAGTCGTTCAAAGGCACGCTGCTGTCCACGACCGGCGGCATTACGCTCAAGCGCGAGGACGGCACGATCCAGCTGCTGCCGACCAACGCCGGCATTACGCTGCCGAGCCTGCCCGGCGGCCTGATTACGCGACCGACGCTGGTGTGGAATATGAATGCGAAACAGGCGGGCAATCATCGCACGCGCGTGTCATACCAGACGGCCGGCCTGACTTGGTGGTCGGACTACAACCTTACTTACTCGGACGGCAAAAATGCCAACGCGTGCAAACTGGATATCGGCGCGTGGGTAAGCATCATCAATCAGTCCGGCGCGAGCTATGCGAACGCAAAATTGAAGCTGATTGCCGGCGACGTACAGCGCGTGCAGCGCAACAACCCGCGCGCGGACCAGCTGATGGCGGCGAAATCAATGGCGCGCGAAGAGCGGGATGCGGGTTTCGCGGAAAAGTCTTTCTTCGAATATCACCTGTACACGCTGGGCCGGCCGACCACCCTGCCCGACAACTCGACCAAGCAGATCGAGCTTTTTCCCGCCGCGCGCAGCGTGCCGTGCGAGAAGACTCTGGTCTACTACGGACTCGCCCCCGGCTATTACGGCTATTCGGCCAGCCCGCACACTGACCGTAATCTTGGCGTGCAGAGCAACAAGAAAGTCGACGTCTATCTCGGATTCAAGAACACGGCCGAGCACAACATGGGCATGCCGCTGCCGTCGGGCCGCATTCGCGTGAGCAAGCTCGATCCGGCCGACCGCACGCTCGAATTCATTGGCGAGGACGTGATCGACCACACGCCGCGCAATGAGAAGGTGCTGGTCAAGCTAGGTTCGGCGTTCGACGTAGTCGGCGAACGCCGCCAGGTGGATTTCAAGGTCGACACGTCGCGCAAAACCATGTCGGAAGAGATCGAAGTCAAACTGCGCAACCAGAAAAAGGAGCGCGTGACTGTACTTGTCAAAGAAAACCTTTACCGCTGGGTGAACTGGCAGATCACGGCTAAGACGCACGATTATGAAAAACAGGACGCGCGCACGGTTCACTTCCCGGTAAAAGTCGATCCCGGCGCGGAAGTCACATTGCGCTATACCGTGCAGTACACGTGGTAACTGCCGGCGCAGGCCCGAACCCGCCGATGCTATACTGCCCGCCAATTGCGGGAGACTAGGGAGAGTCTGCATGGGCATCGTCGCGATCGTCGTCGTCGGGGTGGCAGTTCTGGCGCTGGTTTACCTCGTCATGATTTACAATAATCTCGTCCAGGTAAAGCACAATGTATCGAAGGCCTGGGCCAACATCGACGTGCTGCTCAAGCAGCGGCACGACGAGCTGCCGAAGCTCATCGAAACCTGCAAGCAGTACATGAAATTCGAGCAGGACACCCTGCAGAAAGTCATCGATGCGCGCTCGCGCGTGTTTTCGGCGCGCGAATCGCAAAACATTCCCGCGCTGGGCGCCGCCGAAGCCGGCCTGCGCGCGAGCGTAGGCAGCCTGTTCGCGCTCGCCGAGCAATATCCGGATCTGAAAACCAATCAGACGTTCCAGCAGCTGCAGGGGCGCATCACCGGGCTGGAAAACGCGATCGCCGACCGCCGCGAGTTTTACAACGAGTCGGTCAATATCAACAACGTGCGCGTCGAGCAGTTCCCCGACACCATCGTCGCGGGCATGTTCAATTTCAAGCCGGCGCAGCTCCTCGAATTCGACGCCGCCGAAAAGACCGACGTCGACGTCAAGGAAATGTTCAAGTAATCGCGCGCTGAAGTTTCGCGCGTGGCCGGTCAATTGCGCATCCATACGGCCAACTGGCTGACGGGTGGCATTCACGTATTGATTTTGTATGGCGCGATCCACGCGGAATCGGCCGCGGTATGGCCGTTCGCACTGGGCGCCATGTCGCTCGTGAGTTTCGCCGCCTGGATCGGCAACTACCGGCGGCTGCGCCACATTGCGGACACGCCGCTTTCCAACATCGCGACCGCCGCGCAAGGCTATGTGGAAATCGCCGGCATAGCCGAAATGCCAGGCGGCACGCCGGTCATCTCCAAGCTCTCGCTTACGCCCTGCGTCTGGTACCAATACGAGGTGTTTGAAAAAAACTCTAAAGACGAGTGGGTGTTGGAGGACTCCGGCGCGAGCGACGACCCGTTCGTTATCCGCGACAAAGGCGGCCACTGCGTGATCGACCCCGAGGGCGCCGAAATCGTGTGCTCGCGCGAGCGCACGTGGACGCAGGGCAGTTATCGCTACCGGGAATGGCTGCTGCTGCCGCGGGAACAGGTCTACGCACTCGGCGACTTCGTGACTGTCGGGGGCGCCCACAGCGACCTCGATCTCGCGGCCGACGTCAGCGCGCTGCTCACCGAATGGAAAAACAATCAGCCCGAGCTGCTCAAGCGCTTCGATCTCGATCGCAGCGGGGCGATCGACTTAAAGGAATGGGAGCTCGCGCGACGCCAGGCCGTGCGTGAAGTCGAAGCGCAACACCGCGAAATTCGCTCGAGCGCGGGTACTAACGTCCTGCGTGCGCCGTCCGACGGACGGCTTTTTCTGCTCTCCAACGATACGCCCGCCAAATTGCGCTTTAAATATTCGCTCTGGGCGTGGGCGCATGCTGCGATTTTCCTCGTCGCCGCCGGCGCGACGTTCGCGCTGCTGTAGCGGGGGCGGATGCGCTTCGCAGCGCGAGGCCGAACGGTAGAATCTTTGCGCGCAAGCCACTACACTACCGTTCCGCCCAACACCCCCTGCCCCACTACATGCGCACTGACCATCTACTCGGCCTGACCGCCCACGGGTTTCACAAGATTTTTTTCACGGACTGGGGCGACCCAGCGAACGAGCGCGTCGTCATCTGCGTGCACGGCTTGACGCGCAACTGCCGCGATTTCGATTTCCTCGCCCAGGCGCTCGAGTCCGAGTTTCGCGTGGTGTGCCCCGACGTCGCGGGCCGCGGCCGCAGCAATTGGCTCTACAACAAGGACGATTACTCGTACCCGCAGTACATGGCCGACATGAATGCGCTCATCGCGCGCGTTTCTGCAGCGCCCGCCGCGGCCGGCTGGATCGGCAAACTCGCCGACTCTCTGATAAGGCAGCACGGGGAGCGCTCCCTCTACTGGGTTGGCACGTCAATGGGGGGCATGCTCGGGATGCTGCTCGCATCGCGCCCCAATACGCCGATCCGCAAGCTGATCGTCAACGACGTCGGCCCGCTGATCCCGAAAGCGTCCCTCGAGCGCATCGGCACCTATGTCGGCAAGGATCCGCGGTTCAAGTCTCTGGCGGAGCTCGAAACGTACATCCGGACCGTGTCCGCGCCGTTCGGTCCGCTCACCGATGCGCAATGGCACCATCTGACGGTCACCGGGGCCAGGCAACATATCGATGGCAGCTGGGGTATGTGCTACGACCCCGACCTGGCTGCGCCCTTTCGCAAAGGGCCGGTGCAGGACGTTAACCTGTGGACGTACTGGGACACCATCACCTGCCCGACGCTCATACTGCGCGGCGCCGATTCCGATTTGTTGCTCAGGACTACCGCCGAGGAGATGCAGACACGCGGACCGCGCGCAAGGCTGGTCGAATTTTCGGGCGTCGGTCACGCGCCGATGCTGATGGCCGACGATCAAATCGCCGTGGTGAAGGAATTTCTGCTCGCGCCGGAATGACGCGCCGGTATTGTTACGGAAAGCTCGTAAATTCGTCGAGCGACACGCGGCCGTCGTTGTTTTTGTCGATCTTGTTGAAATTCTGCTCGAGCATCGCGTCGCCTTTGACTTCGTCGAGCGTGAGATAGCCGCTGCGATCGCGATCGAGCACGTAAAACTCGCGCGGTGTCAGCTTGACTGGCTTATCGGACGCCGCCTTCGCCGTGACCGCGCGCGCTGCCTCGTTGCCGGAAAGCCGGTCATATACCTGAGGTCCGCCAATGGCGACGAACAAGACCAGCGCGCCGGCCGCCATCCACGTCAACTGGCTCATCATTGCGGGGGTGAGCTTGAGCGGCCCGCCTAGCATGAGTGTCGGTTCCCGGCGCACCGTGGCGGGCTCTTCCGGCGAGGTGTCTTTGGTGGAGGCGACCGCATAGCCGATCGGCGACGGCGGCGGTGCGATATAGGCTTCGCCCGTGAACATCGCCTTCCACTCGGGCACCGATTGCGGGCGCTTTTTCTCGTCGACTTCGAGGCCGCGGTTGATCGCGTGCAGAAAACCCGTCGAAAACCGCGCGCGCGCTTCGCTCAGCACGTTGAACACACCATCGTCTTTCAGGCGCGTAACCACGTCGGGCGGATTGTCCCCGATCACCGCGCGATAACAGACCGCCGCCAGCGAGTAAATGTCCGTCCACGGGCCTTGGTTCCCGTCCTTGGAATACTGCTCGAGCGGCGCATAACCCGGGGTCAAAATCGACGTTATGGTGTGGGTCGACGAGCCGATGGCCAGCCGTGCGGCGCCAAAATCGAGCAGCACGGGCACGCCGGTGTCGCGAATGAATATGTTCGACGGCTTGATGTCGCGATGCAGAAATCCCGCCATGTGCACCGCGTGCAAGCCGTCGAGCAGCGGCAGCAGGATGCGCAGCAGGAGTTCCTCATCAGGCTCGGGAATGCGCTTCAACATCTGGCTCAGCGACACGCCCGACTCGTAATTCATCACCATGTAGGCGGTGCCGTTGGCCTCGAAATAACGGCCGACGGTGACGATGTTCGGGTGGCTGAACTTGGCGAGCAGGCGCGCTTCCTGCAGAAAGCGGTCCAGGCCCCACTTGTAGTTGTACTCGGTGCCAGTGCTGACGGGAACGATACAGCCATCCAGCGCGCGCACCGCGAGCTCTACCGGCAGGTACTCCTTGATTGCTACCTTGAGTTCGAGGTTGGTGTCGTAGGCGAGGTAGGTCATGCCGAAACCGCCCGACCCGAGTACCGATTCCAGCCGGTACTCGAACAACATCGAGCCGGACGGCAGCGCGTTTCGGTAATTCAGTATTTCGACCATTTATAGATTCGCCGATCAGTCACCGCTGACCCGGCAACCCGTGTCATTCGTCCCGCCCCTGCGCGCATCATCGCTGATTTCGCAGGGAAATCCAAGCGGCATACGGCACGCCGGAATTTATACCAACGGCGTGGACAAGGTGCGGGGCCGGGTCGCGACTAACGCGGCGTCTTGCCGGCGCACGTTTTGCGGCGAAACTGCCACAATTCGTCGAGCGACATACGGCCGCCACGGTCCGCGTCGACGGCGGGGAAGTTTCTTTCCACCGCCGGGAAGCGCTCGCGCACCTCTGCCGGCGACAGGAAATCGTCGCCGCTGGCGTCGGCTGCGGTAAATTCCTGTTTAAGCGCGGGCGGGATGTCCGGCTCGCCGCCAGCATTGGCGCCCGGCCCGGGTCATTGCGCGGGACGCGCGTCACGGCCCGTACTGTCCGCTGGAGGCGACGACGGCGCCGCCGGCGGTTCGGCCGTGACAGCTTCGCTCACCTCGGCCGCCTCGCCTTTGACGCTCGGTGCGACCGGCGGCGCCTTCAGTTTGTGGACAGCACGCTCCGCGTCCTGATGCGTCCACCAAAACGCCAGTAAGGCCGCCACCGCCACCACGTACGCGCCGCGCCGCAGCCAGCGCGAGCGCGCAGTCTTGCCAGGACGATGCGCGCGATGGTCGGGCGGCGGCGCCTTGCCGGTGAACTGAATTTCCTCGACGCCGCCGCGATTGAGCGCGGACATCGGCGCGCGTCCGCTGAACAGCTCGCGCCATTCAGCGACGCTGCGGGGCCGTACTTTCTCATTGAGCTTAAGTCCCCATTCGATCGCGCGCAGAAAGCGCTCGTCGTAGCGGGTTCGCGCGCCTGCCAGGGCGGCGGGCACCTGATCGTTCTTCATGCGTTTGACCGCATCCGGCGGGTGTCCGCCGGTGACTGCCCGGTAAAGCACGCCGGACAGCGCATAAATATCGGACCACGGGCCTTGGTGGCCTTCGCGCATGTATTGCTCGAGAGGCGCATAACCGGGAGACACGATCGAGCGCAGATTCTTCGAAATATGGCCGGTCGACATCCGCGCCGAACCGAAGTCGATCAGCAGCGGCGCGCCGTTCTCGCGCAGAAACACGTTCGAAGGCTTGATGTCCCGATGCAAAAATCCGGCCTGGTGAATTGCCTCGAGACCATCGAGTATCGGCATCATGATCTTTTTAAGCGCGGTCTCATCCGGCACGGGCACGCGCTTCAAATACTGGTGCAGCGATTCGCCCGCCTCGTAATCCATCACCATGTAACTCGTGCCGTTGGCCTCGAAGAACCGATTGACGCGCACGATGTTCGGATGGCTGAACCGCGCCAGCGTGCGCGCCTCCTGGATGAAGCGATCCAGGCCCCACTTGTAGTTGAATTCGCTTTCGGTATTGACCGGCACTACGCTTGAATCGAGCGCCCGCACGGCGAGATCGCTCGGCAGATACTCCTTGATCGCGACATGTTTTTCGAGATGGGTGTCCCAGCCAAGGTAAGTCGTGCCGAAGCCGCCGGCGCCCAGCACGGATTCCAGGCGATATTCGAGCAGCATCGAGTTCAGCGCGAGCGCGTTCTCGTATTGCGCTTCCTCAATCACGGTGGCGCCGTCCCCAGATTGCCAATGTCATTGCGCGGCAATGATCCGCCAACCGCGGCGAAAAATCCACCATTACCGTTGCATATCAGGGATGCATGCAGTATGCGGCGCAGTCGGGTCGGAGAACTACGGCGCCTTTGCGCTGGTTGGCCATTGCCACTCGCGAAACTGCTCGCGCAGCGCCGCCTTCATCATCTTGCCGGTGGACGTGCGCGGAATCTCGCTGACGAACGCATAGCCTTCGGGCAGGCAGAACTTGGCGAATCGGGGAGCCAGATAATCCCTCAGTTCCTGCTCGCTTACCGTCCTGCCCTCCTTGCAGATGACCACGGCGAGCGGACGCTCGTCCCATTTGGGATGCGCAATCCCGATGACGGCGGCCTCCTGCACGGCCGGATGGCCGGTCAGCGCATTTTCCAGATCGAGCGAGCTGATCCATTCGCCGCCTGATTTGATCAGGTCCTTGGTGCGGTCGGTGATCTTGACATAGCCTTCGGCGTCTATCGTCGCCACGTCGCCGGTGCGAAACCAGCCGTCGTCGGTCCATTTGTCGGCTTCGGTCGCCAGCTTATAGTAGCTCGCGGCTATCCACGGCCCGCGTACCTGCAGCTCACCCATGGTCGTGCCGTCCCACGGTGCACAGCCCGTATCGGTCATCGCACGCACTTCGACAAACGGCGCCGGCAAGCCCTGCTTGCAGCGATAGGCATAACGTTCGTCCGCCGGCAATCCGGCCAGCGCGGGTTTCAGATGCGCCGTGGTCCCCAGCGGCGTCGTTTCGGTCATGCCCCACGCGTGCAGCACGTGGAGATCGAATCGGTCGAACGCACGGATCATCGACTCGGGGGCCGCGGCACCGCCGACGACCATGCGCATGCCAGGCGTCAACTTCCACTGCGCCGGGTTTTTCTCGAGCGCCTGCAAAATACCCATCCAGATGGTCGGCACGCCCGCGGTGAATGTGACTTTTTCGGATTGATACAAATCGAGCAGGCTCAGCGCATCGAGATGCGGTCCCGGCAGCACGAGCTTGCAGCCGACCATCGCGCCGGTGAACGGCAGACCCCACGCGTTGACATGAAACATCGGTACCACGGGACACACCGAATCCGCCTGCTTGAGACCCAGGGTGTCGCCCATCGCGCACGCCATCGAATGCAGCACGAGCGCGCGATGTGAATAGACCACGCCTTTGGGCTTGCCGGTGGTGCCGGACGTATAGCACATGCCCGCGGCGTCGTACTCATCCAATGCCGGCGCCTGCATAACGGCGTTGCCGGCGATGAAACCCTCGTAATTGTCAAAGCCCGCGGCGACCGGCTGGCCGGTCAACGGCACCACGATCACGCGCTCGAACTTCGCCTTGTCCTTGAACTTTTCATACAGGGGCAACAGCACGTCGTCGACAATCAGGAAACGATCGCCGGCATGATCGGCGATATAGCCGATATCGTCGGGATGCAAACGCAGGTTCAGTGTATGCAGCACGCCACCCGCACACGGAATCGCGAAGTACGCCTCGAGGTGCGCGTAGTGGTTCCACATCAGCGTCGCCACGCGCTCGCCTTTCTTCAGGCCGGCCGCCTGCAGCGCGCCGCCCAGCGCCAGGGCGCGGCGGTGAAAATCGCGATAGTGGTAACGGTGCAGCGTCTTGTCGGGCCGGCGCGACACGATTTCCGCGGCGCCGAACAGCGTCCCCGCGCGCGTCAGCACATGCGCGAGGGTCAACGGAAAATCCATCATCGTGCTCTGCATGGCACTCCTTCCGCACGAACCGCGCTCCGGCGCGGCGCTAACCCCGGAATGGCGTCAGGTCTATCTTACCTTTGAAAACATTGTTCGCGAATTGCAGAAACTGATCGGCGCGCGCATCGGTCCAGCCGCCGTAGGCGACGTTGCCGCGGAATTTGCGCTCGATGTCTTCACGCGACAGCGGATCGTGCCGGCCGCCGCGGATATGCGGCTGGCGCTCCTCGAACACGCGCCCGTCTTTCAGCGTCATTTTGACGTGCCCGGTGAACGCTTTCGGGTACGGATTGTTCGGATCGACGACGTACCGCACCTTGCCGGCGAGACCGAGGATGCGCGGATCGCGCACGGTTTTCTCGCTGAACGCGTCGAGCCCTGCGCTGCCGGTGACGAACGCGACCGCGACGTTGAAAGGCGCGCTGAACTTCGCCGCGTAATCGTTGGCCGGCTTCTGCTTGGAAGCCAGCGGATCCCACAGGCGATGCACGTACCCCTCGGCCGTTTCGCACAACACATCGACGACGTCGTCGGCGGTGAACCCCTTGCGCGCGAGCCGCAGCGCGCAGTCGATGTACGGCTGGTTCATGGTGCCCGTCGCGTACGGCTTGAACGTGATCTTGTCGATGAACCATTCCTTGCCGAAATCGCGTGTCACGACGTCGTAGTCACCGTCTGGATTGCGCGCGAATGCATAGAAGAAACCATGCGTACCTTCGAATACCGTGCGCGGGCCGAGGAATCCATGCTGCGCAATGCGCGCGGCATGCAGCCCGATGCGCGCCGCCCATCCAGCATGCAGACGCTTGGTCCATGCGCCTTCCGCCAAATATTCGATGATGCCGCTTGCCATGCTGCCGGCAATGCCCAGCGCATCGACGGTCTGCCTGCGATTGAGCCCCAGCGTCGTCGACACGGCAAGCGTGGCGCTCATCGCACCGATCACGCTGGTCGGATGAAAGCCCGCCTTGTGGATCGCTTTCGGAATCACCATGCTTAGGCGGCACATGGCTTCGATGCCGACAGTCATGCCCATCAGCGCGGCACGGCCGCCGCGGCCGAAACGCTCGCATGCTGCGAGCACCGCCGGCACGATAACCGTGCTGCTGTGCACCGGACCGCCCTCGAAAGTGTCGTCGAAATCTTCACCATGGCCCGCGGTGCCGTTGATCATCGCGGCATCTTCGGCGCTGAATTCGCCCCCGTGGCCCAGCGCGCTGCACGCGCCGCCGCGATCGACGCTCGCGATCAATGCCTTCACGTAATCCGTGTTGCGAGCCGCCACGCACAAGCCGGCGATGTCGATCAGCAGCTCCTCGGTGCGCGCGCGCACCGCCGGCGGAATCTGGTCCGCGGTGAGTCCCGCAGCGCAATCGACGATGCGCTCGCTGACGGATTTGGTGTCGCTGGCTGGCGCCTTCATTGCGCCGCCCGGATACGCGTTGTCATTTGAACGCCGGCTGTTTATAGCGGCCAACGGGTACGAGCTCGGCGACCGTGCCGCCCGGCGCGCGAAACTTGATCGGGATCACGCCCGGATCGCTGATGATCTCGCAGCCGTACGCGCGGATCTGCGCTTCGGACACCTTCAAATCCTCGACCTCGACCGCGAAGTGATGGATGCACGGCCCTTCGCCCGCCGCCTTCGATTCCGCCGACTCGGTGCCGGCGTCGTACTGGATCAGCGTAAAGTCGATCGCGCCGTCGCTCAGGTGGCGCGACAAGTGATCGCGCGTCTTGCGCGTCTCGACTTCGCGAAAGCCGAATACCTTCTCGTAGAACTCGGTGGTTTTTTCGAGATCCTCTACTTTCAATGCCAGATGCACGATGCGGTTCATGCCGCCTCCTTCAAATAAATTGATTCGCTGCCGGCCGCGCCGGCGGCGCAACCCCTTGTCTCTGCAACGCGCACAGTCGCACCTTTGCGGCCGCTCGCGCAAGCGGCCTGTGCTACCATAAGGGCGTATAAATATTCACCTCAGCCACCGGCCCGCCCCCGCCGTGGCTCGTTTAGTCCGCAGGCTCCTGCGGGAACACCGGCGGAATCGGCTCAGTTTTATCCATCAGCGGTCCCAGTTCACGCTCGATAGCTTCCATCGCGGTCAGCAACGACGCCAGCCGCAACGCGACGACTTCGAGATCCGCTTCGGGAATATCGAGCCCGATCAAGTGCGCCATCTCACGGGCCTGTTGCGCCGTCAGGTTCATGACGTTACCCCGTTTTCGACAACACGCGCCGCGCGCGTGGTTTCCGCCAGCGCCGGATGCCGCGTATGCCACGGCGTCGCCTGTTCGTACGCGTGCCCGACGCGATAGATCGTCGCTTCGGCAAACGGCTTGCCGGCAATTTGCAAAGACAGCGGCAGTCCCGCTTGCGTGAACCCGGCCGGCACTGCGAGCGTCGGCACGTTGGCCACGCCAAACGGGTGCGTGCTGATGCGCCGCAGAATTATGCGCTGCGCCATGTCCTCCGCCGAGCGCACGACCTCGCGCGCTTCGTCGATCAGGCCGGCCGGCTTGAGGCTCGTCGGGCACAGGAGCGCGTCGTAACGGTCGAATGCGGCAAGGATCTGGTTGCGCACCACGGCACGCGCCCGCATCGCGCGTGAATAAACCGCCGCCGGCACCATCGCCGCGGTCGCCATGCGGCTGCGCGTGCCGGCATCGAATTCCGCCCAGCGGCTGCGCAGCAGCGGCAGATACATCGACGCGACATCCGCGTCGGACGTAAGCATCCCGAGCGGAATGGCATGCTTCGCCCACGGCAGCGAAATTTCGCCGACCGTCGCGCCGAGCGAGCGCAGCACCTCGATCGCGCTGTCCATCGCCGCCCGCACTTCAGGATGCACGCCATCGGGCCACGTCATTTCCGTGACTACCGCGAGCCGCATGCCTTTCAAGTCTTTGCCGAGCGCGGCACCATAAGCCGGCACCTCGCGCCGGCTCGTCAGCGGATCGCGCTCGTCGTATCCGGCAATCGCCTGCAGAAAAAGCGCGTTGTCCTCGACCGTGCGCGTGAGCGGGCCCAGCGTATCGGCCGTCCACGCATACATGAGTCCGCCGTGGCGGCTTACACGACCGAACGTCGGCCGCAGGCCGACGACACCGTTGGCCGCGGCGGGACCGCGAATCGAGCCGCCGGTATCTTCACCGATCGAACCCGAGCTGAAACCGGCAGCCGGCGCGATGCCCGAACCGCTCGAGGAGCTCGACGGCGTGCGCGCAATGTCCCAGGGGTTGCGCGGCTGGCCGTGGTAAAACACGTGCGTGCCGCCCTTGCCGAACTCGTGCAGGTTTTCCTTGCCGATCAGGATGGCACCCGCGTCGCGCAAGCGCGTGATGACCGTTGCGTCGTGATCCGGTATGTGGTCTGCAAAGATCCGCGAGCCGAGCGTAGTTTTAATGCCGCGCGTGCACAGCTGGTCCTTGACGCCAAATGGAAGCCCGTGCAATGGCCCGCGATACCTGCCGCGGCCTATCTCGGTTTCGGCTTCGCGCGCCGCCGGCCAGAGCCGCCTCCGCGCATACGGTGATATAGGCACGCAGCACCGGATCGTAGCGTTCGATGCGCGCCAGCGAGCGCTGCACGAGCTCGACCGGCGACAGTTTGCGGCTGCGGATCAGGCGTCCCTGCTCCGCAGCGGACAGATAAGCGAGTTCCGAATCTTCCACCGGGGTTCCCTGCTGATTTAACCCGCCAACTCTAGCATGAGGCCGTCGGCGCCGCGGGCACGCGAACCGTCACGCGCACCGTTTGAATGCCGGGACCTGCCGGCGCGGACGTCCATGGTGCACGATGGTGCGCGGTGGCATGATATTGCATCGTGCGCCGCCGGCGCGTCGCAGTGGTATGAAGTTTGCTGAGGACTCTCTACATGGCTATCCATCCCCGTGCTATTCATCCCCATTTAAGCGAATTCATCGGAACCCTCGCTGCCGCCGTCCGACACCTCGCGCTGGCAGTTTGTATGGCTAGTGTGATCGGCGCGCCCGGAGCCGCGGCGCAAGCCTGGAAACCTGAGCGCCCCGTCGAACTCGTGGTGTTCGCCGCGGCCGGCGGCGGCAACGACAAGGCCGCGCGCGTCATTCAGAAAATCTGGACGGAAAACCGCATGCTCGAAGCGGTCGTCGTGAACAAGGTCGGCGGCGGCGGTTCGCTCGCCTACACTTACGTCAGCCAAAAACCCGATTCGCATGTCATCGCCATCGCTCAAGCCGGGCTGCTCACCAACCAGATCACCGGCCGCAGCCCGTTGGGTCTCGCCGATGTGACCGTGCTGCCTTACATCGGCACCGAGCCGGTCGGACTGGCGGTCAAAACGGAATCGCCCTATAAAAATTTGCGCGAATTCATGGACCAGCTCAAGAAGGAACCGGCTTCGCTCAGCGTATCCGTCGGCAGCACGCTGGGCGCGATCAATCATTTCACCATCGCGCTGCTCGCGAAGTCGGCAGGCGTCGATCCCAAAAAACTCAAGATCCTCGTTTTTGGCGGTGGCGCCGAGTCGGCCACCAATCTCCTGGGCGGGCATATCGACGCGATGGCCCAGGCCACCAACAACGCGGTGCCGTTCTATCAGGCGGGCAAGATGCGCATCCTGGGCGTCAGCACGGCAAAACGCACCGCCAGCCTGCCCGACGTACCGACTTTCCGCGAACAGGGTTACAACGTGGTCATCGACGGCTGGTATGTGTTCGTCGGCCCCAAAAACATGACGCCCGCCCAGGTTGCGTACTGGGACGGAATTTTCGCCAGGACCACGCAGACCGCGGAGTGGAAGAAATTCGTGGAGACCACGGGCTGGGAAGCCGGCTACAAGAATTCGCAGGAAACGGGAGCCTATCTGCGCAAAGAGTACGACGAAGCGAAAGCGATCTTGACCGAACTCGGGCTCGCCAAGTAGGCGGCGCGGCGCCGCTAGGTGCCGACTTCGAAGCCCGCGGCGCTCAACAGCGGCTGCGCGTTGAACCCGGTCAGCCGGCGGATCAACTCCTTCGCGCGCTCCGGATGCGCCGAGTGCGCCGCCAGTCCCGCCGAATAAACCGCGATGTTCTGCACTTCCGCGGGCAGGGGCCCGACCAGCTTCACGCCTTTGTTGGCGACGATTTCCGTGATCTGCGTAATGCCCATCTCCAGCAACCCGCTGCTCTGCGCGAGATCGCCCATCGCCGCGTAGCCGTTTGGAAAGAAATGCAGGCGCGGCTTGACCTCGTCGGTGATGCCGAGCTTGTCGAGCGCACTCATCACGACTTTGCCGGCCGTCGCCACCGCGGGGTCCGGAAACAGAATACGCTTCGCTGCCAGCAGGTTGCCGCGCAACACGCGCGTGTCGCTGACGTCCGGCATGGGCGTGCCGGCGCGTACCGCGACACCCGTCCCCACTCTGCCGAGATCGACGCGCGAGCCCGCGACCACCAGGCCCTGCTGGATCAATTCATCGATCAAGGCGCCGGTCAGCACGATCACGTCCGCCGCCTCGCCTGCCACCACGCGCGCCTTCATTGCGCCGACCGCGCCAAAATTCGCCGCGACAAAATTGCCGCTGTCGCGCTGGAATTTTCCGGCCATCTCGGTTACGACCGCCTGCGCCGCGCCGGCGCAAAAAATATTTAGAGTTGCCACTATATTCTCCGGTTAATCGCTACTTCTTCTTTTTCAGGTCTGCTTCATCCATGTGAAACTTGTGCAGCACGCGATGCAACACCGGCGCGAGCGTGACGGCGACCACGGTGATGAAAACGAGCCCGCAGAACAGCGCGTACGCGGATGAAAACAATTTCGCCGCGTCGGTCTTCATCTCCGCGACGGGCCCCATGCCGCCCAATATCATCGACGAGTTATGCACCGCATCGATCCACGGCACGTCGGCGATATAGTGAAATCCGACCACGCCCACTACGAGCGCAGCGCCGGCGATGGCACCGGACAGGACGAAAGACCACGCAAGCCGCCGGGCGAAATGATGCGGCGGAATGACTTGCTGGCGTTTGCTTTCAAACATGACGTCCGATCGGCGAAGTGCGCGCGTAGACAAGCGAGGCGCGCATATCGGAGTTTAACACCGCATCTCCACGCGCCGTGCGCATTGACACACCCGCCCCACGCCGGACAATGGGCGCATGAAACGCGTGCACACGGCAAAACACCCCACCGAAGCTCACCTCGTAAAGGGCATGCTCGAGGCCGAGGGCATACGCGCGTCGGTACTGGGCGATCAGCTCTACGGCGCCTACGGTGAACTTCCCGTGCTGCCGACCGTGTGGGTAATGGACGATACGCTGGCCGCGCATGCCGACCGGCTGGTGATCGATTTTCTGCGCGGCAGCGCCGCACGCCGGCACCGCGACGAGCGCTGGACCTGCGCGCACTGTGGAGAGAATCTCGAAGGTCAGTTCACCGAATGCTGGAAGTGCGGCGCGACGCGGCCGCAGCCAGCCTGACGGTAAGTCGCGGCTAGAAAATATCGCCGCGCTCGTACTGCGGCGGCCACGCGATCTTCGTCTTCAAGACTTTCGCCGCATGCAACGGCCAGTACGGATCGTTCAGCATCGCGCGCGCCATGATGATCACATCCGCCTGCCCGCTCGCCACGATCTGCTCGGCCAGTTCCGGTGAATTGATCAAGCCCACGGCACCGGTTGCGATCTGCGCGCGACTGCGGATTGCCGCGGCGAACGGCACCTGGTAGCCGGGATGCAGCGTAATTTTCTGTTGCGGCGAGAGTCCACCGCTCGAGCAATCGACGAGATCGACTTTGCCGCCTTCCTTCAGCAACTGCGCCAGCTTGATGCTGCTGTCCAGGTCCCAGCCGCCGTCGATCCAATCGGTGGCCGAGATGCGCACGAACAGCGGCTTGTCGTCAGGCCACTCCGAGCGCACCGCGTCGACGACCTCGAGCAGATAGCGGATGCGATTCTCGAATGAACCGCCGTATTCATCGGTGCGCCGGTTGGAGATCGGCGACATGAATTCATGAATCAGGTAACCATGCGCCGCATGCACTTCGACCATATCGAACCCGGCTTCCCGCGCCCGCCGGGTGTTCGCGACGAACTGCGCGATGGTTTCGTTGATCATTGCTTTGTCCATTGCAACCGGCACTGCATATCCTTCGCCGAACGCAATGGCGGATGGCGCGATGATTTCCCAGCCGCCATCCGCCGGCGCGATCGGCTTGCCGCCATCCCACGGGCGGGCGGTGGAACCTTTGCGGCCCGCATGGCCGAGCTGAATGCCGGCGACCGCGCCCTGCGATTTCACGAAGCGCACGATGCGCGCAAGCGCGTCGCGCTGCGTGTCGTTCCATAGACCAAGGCAATACGGCGTGATGCGGCCGGTCGGCTCGGTGTGCGCGACTTCGGTAAACACAATGCCGGCGCCGCCGACGGCGCGCGAAGCAAGATTCTGGAAATGCCAGTCGTTGGCGACCCCGTCGTCCGCCGAGTACTGGCACATCGGCGACACCATGATGCGATTCTTCGCGGTGACCGAGCGAAAAGTGATCGGCGTGAAAATATGCGGCGTGGAGGTGCGTTGCAGAATCTTGCGTTCGTTCTCGCCGCGCGCCGCGTGCGGGTTGGATTGCGGGTTCGTACTCATCGTTTCATCTTGAATTAGTCGGCGCGGGCGCCGGAAGCGCGCACGAGTTTACCCCATTTGTCGATCTCTTCACGGATGAACGCCGCAAAACGCTCGGGCGAGCTCACGACCGGTTCCGCGCCAAGCGCCAGCATGCGCTCTCTCATCTCCGGCGTGCCGACAAGACGACTCGCATCGGACGCAATTTTATTGACGATGTCAACCGGCGTGCCGCGCGGCGCCACCAGACCCCACCATTGCAGGGTATCGAAGCCCGGCAACGCGGCCTCCGCGATAGTCGGAATATCCGGCGCGCCGCTGAAGCGCTGCGCGCTGGTGACGCCTAGCGCACGCAGCCTTCCTGCTTTGATATTGGTCTGCGCCGAGGATACGCTCACGACCGCAACGCTCACCTGGCCGCCCAGCAAATCGGCGACCGCGGGCCCCGCGCCTTTATAAGGAATGTGCACCATGTCCACGTGCGCCATCATCTTGAAGAGCTCGAGACCCAGATGACCGGTAGTCCCGGTGCCCGGCGACGCGAAATTGAGCTGTCCCGGTTTTGCTTTCGCGAGAGCGATCAGCTCTTTCACCGTTTTTACGGGCACCGACGGGTGTACGACCAGCACCTGCGGCCCCTGCCCGACCTGCACGACTGGTACAAAATCCTTTTGCACGTCGAACGGGACCTTCGTAAACAAGCCGGGTGTAATGGCGAAAGTCGGCTCGACCACGAGCAATGTATAGCCGTCGGGCGTCGAGCGCGCCACCAGCTCGGTTCCTATCATGCCGGAGCCGCCGGCGCGATTGTCGATCACCACCGTCTGGCCCCACATTTCGCCGAGCTTGATGCCGACCGCACGCGCGACGATGTCGCTGGCGCCGCCGAGTGGCAAACGGCACGACAAAGCGCACCGGTTTGACGGGAAAGGATTGTGCGCCGGCATCGATAGCGGGGATTGCTGCCAGCGCTGCGATCTGAAGCGCAGCTCTCAGCAGTGCTGCTGAATCAGCCATCGGCCAGATTTTTCATGACCGCGTACAATTTTTCTTTGGCCTCGAACCCGACGCCGGGCACTTCAGGCATGGTCACGTAGCTGTTCACCACCGGCGTGCCGTCGGCAAAGCCGCCGAACGGCTGGAACACGTCAGGATACGATTCGTTGCCGCCGAGCCCGAGGCCCGCGGCGATATTGAGCGACATCTGGTGGCCGCCGTGCGGCACGCAGCGGCGCGGTCGACCACGCGTTCTGGCGCAACATGTCGATCGTGCGCAAATATTCGACGAGGCCGTACGACAGCGCGCAATCGAACTGCAGCCAGTCGCGATCGGCGCGCATGCCGCCATGCCGGATCAGGTTGCGCGCGTCCTGCATCGAAAAGAGATTCTCCCCGGTCGCCATCGGGCCGTCGTAATGGTATGCAAGCTCCGCCTGCAGCGCGTAATCGAGCGGATCGCCGGCTTCCTCGTACCAGAACAAACCGTACGGCTTGAGCGCGCGCGCGTATTCGATCGCGGTTTGCAGGTCGAAGCGGCCATTCGCATCGACTGCGAGGTTCTTGCCGGAGCCGACTACCTTGATCACGGCCTCGATGCGCCTCAAGTCGTCCGCGAGCGATTCGCCGCCGATCTTGATCTTGACCACGGAGTAGCCGAGGTCGAGGTACTTCTTCATCTCGTCCTGCAGCGCCTGCACGTTCTTGCCCGGATAGTAATAGCCGCCGGCCGCATAGACGAAAACCTTGTCGTCGACATCGCCGCCGCGATAGCGCTCGCCGAGCACCCGATAAAGCGGCTTGCCTTCGATTTTCGCGACCGCGTCCCAGACCGCCATGTCGAGCACGCCGACCGCGACCGAGCGCTCGCCGTGGCCGCCGGGCTTCTCGTTCGCCATCGCGCATGCCCATATCCGATGCGGATCGAGGTTGTCACCCGCGTCGTTGAGCAGCGATTTTGCCTCGGCGCCCATGATGCGCGGAATGAAACGCTCGCGTAACAGGCCGCTCTGCGCGTAACGGCCGTTCGAGTTGAAGCCATAGCCGACCACGCGTTTGCCGTTGCGCTTGACGTCGGTCACCACCGCGACGACGCTCGCGGTCATTTTGGAAAAATCGATGTACGCGTTGCGGATATCCGAGCTGATCGGCGCAACGGTTTCGTGGATAGCGGTGATTTTCATGATCATTTGAGGATTGAGGAATGAGGATTGGGGATTGAGGGTTCAGAACTGGACTCAGGCAGAACTACTCAATCCTCGCTCCTCGATCCTCAATCCTGCTTTTTTCAGTCCAGTTTCACGTTCGCCGCTTTCGCGACTTTGCTCCAGCGGTCGATTTCGGAGGCGAGGTAGGCAGAAAATTCGGCCGGCGAACTGCCCACGACTTCTGCTCCGAGCGCCTGCAGGCGCTCCTGCATGTCGGGCAGTTTGAGTATGCGGACGATCTCGGCGTTGAGTTTGTTGACCACCGCCGGCGGCGTGCCGCCCGGCGCCATCACACCGCCCCACGATACCGATTCGAACCCCGGCACGGCGGACTCGGCAACCGTCGGCACCTCGGGCAGCGAGCGCACGCGGTTCTTGCTGGTGACGGCGATTGCGCGCAACTTGCCGGACTTTACATACGGTGTTGCCGCGACCACGGTCGGCACGCTCATCGCGATCTGTCCGGCAATGGCATCGGTCATCGCCGGCACGTCGCCCTTATAAGGCACGTGCGTAATGCGAATACCGGTCATCGATTTCATGAGCTCCATCGACAAATGATTCGACGAGCCATAGCCGCCCGTGCCATAGCTCAACTGCTCTGGTTTCGCGCGCGCGAGCGCGAAAATTTCTTTCAGCGTCTGTGCAGGCAGATAGGGATTCACGACAAGAATGTTGGGCACCAGCGTCGTCAATGTGACCGCCGTGAAATCCTTGACCGGATCGTACGGCAGCTTGCTGTAGACCGCGGGATTGATCGCGTTAGGCCCGAGATTCGCCATTAATATCGTATAACCGTCGGCCGGCGACTTGGCGACGAGTTCGAGCGCGACGATGCCGTTGGCGCCCGCGCGATTATCGACGGCTACTGTCTGGCCCCACGCCTCGGTCATTTTCTGGCCGAGCAGGCGCGCGGTCACGTCGGACGCGCCGCCCGGCGCGTAGGGCACCACGAAACGGATGGATTTCGCCGGAAACTCCTGGGCAGTCGCCAGCGAGGCCGCGACCAGCATCGCGGCGACAACAATGCGCATAGTGCCTACGCCGCTTGCTTGTGCAGCATGCCGGCGGCGCGCAGCACATCGGCGATTTGCTTGCGCGTCGCCTCGTCGGGTTGATGCGTGGGGGGCCGCACGACGGGAGAACTCAAACGGCCCGCGAGCACCATCGCGTATTTCATGCGCGCATGCGCGTCGCCGGTCGGCTCGCCCATCCCGTAGACGATGTCCTTCAGCGGGTTGATGCGCGCCTGGCAATCCATCGCGCGTTTCAAGTCGCCGGCATGCACCGCGTTCACGAGCTCGAGTATCAGCTCGGGAATGAACGACGCAAAGCCGAGCAGCCCGCCGTCGACGCCCTGCACCATTGAGGCGAGCAGGTATTCGTCGTGGCAGGTAAGCACTGCGGCGTCGGGATTCGCTTTGCGTATCGCCTCGATATCGCGCGCGTACTTGTTCATTTCGCGGGTGCCCACCTTGAAAACCTTGACCCACGGCAGCCGCGCGAGATCCGCCAGCACTTCGCAGGTATAGCTCGCTTTGGACCACGCGGGATAAACGTGCACGGCGAGATCGAGCCCGGAGGCTTCGCCGATCGCCGCGAAATATTCGACGACATGGCCGGGCCGCATGCCGAAACGCAGCCAATGATGCGGCGGCATGATGTCGAGACCCGACGCGCCCGCATCCTTCTGCAGCAGCGCCTGCTCGACGGCTTCGTGGATGCCCTCGGCAGTCACCGCCGAAATCACCGGCAGCTTGCCCTTCAGTTCGTCCGCGACGATGCGCGTGACTTCGACGCGTTCTTTCAAGGTGAGGCTGAACACGTCGCCGGTGTGGCCGTTGGTCATCAGCGCCGAAATGCCTTTATGCGTGGCAAGCCAGCTCGTCAGGCGGCGCAGATCGGCTTCGTCGACCGAGTAATCGGCCTTCAGCGGCAGCGCAAGTGCCGGGATGATGCCTTTGTAATTCCATTGCCTGCCCATGAAGTCCCTCGCGAATGAATTGGTGCGCGCCAGTATAACGACGCGCCTCCTGCATCGCAAACCCGCGCGGCGCAGTCGCGCGCGGGATCGGTTATGATTTGACGCTCCGCAGTTCTTCCACTCACGCTCGACATTTGATTCCCATGACGACCGACACCGTATCCCCGATGATGCAAAAATTAAGCGCGCATATCGCCGCTGCCGCTGCGCGCCCGCTGCCGAAAGAAGTGACGGACCGCGCCAAACTTCACCTGGTCGATACGTTCGCCGCGATGATTTCGGGCTCGCGCCTGTTACCCGGCGAAAAAGCGATCGCGTACGCAAAGACACTCGGCGGCAAGCCCGCGGCCGGCATCATCGGCACGCGCATGGTCACGACGCCGCAGAATGCGGCGCTCGCCAACGGCATGTTCGGTCACGCCGACGAAACGGACGACACCCACCCGCCGTCGCTCACGCATCCCGGCACCAGCGTCGTGCCCGCGGCGCTGGCGATCGGCGAGCAAAACCGGCTTGCGGGCAAGGCCGTCCTGCGCGCGATCGTGCTCGGCTACGACATCTGCGCGCGCGTGCTGCTCACGTTAAAACCGATGCCGTACCTGCGCTCCGGCCACCATGCCGCGGCGACCGGCCAGGTGTTCGGCGCCGCAGCGGCGGCCGGCGCGCTGCTCAAGCTCAATGCGCGCAAAGTCCGCTTCATGCTTTCGTATGCGGGCCAGCAGACCGCCGGCCTCTATACGATGTTCCGCGATCCGGAGCACATCGAGAAAGCGTATGCGATGGGCGGCATGCCCGCGCACAACGGCACGCAGGCGGCGCTGATGGTCAAGCACGGCTGGACGGGCGTCGAAGACATTTTTTCCGGCGAGCGCGATTTCTTTTTCACCTTCGCGCCGGAGGAAGTCGATCGCGACGACATGGTGCACGGGTTGGGCACCGATTATGAAATCATGCGCGCCGGCATCAAGCGCTGGCCGGTCGGCGGCCCGATTCAGGGACCGATGCACGTACTGCGCGATCTCATCGTGCAGCACGGCATCAAGGCGGCGGACGTCGAGAAGATCATCGCGCGCATGCCCGACAAGGAACTCGAAATCGTCAACAACCGCGCGTCGCCCGACATATCGGTGCAGCACTTGCTCGCGGTCATGCTGGTGGACGGCAACGTCACGTTCAAGTCCGCGCACAGCTTCCGGCGCATGCGCGACCCGAAGGTGCTGGCAGTGCGCAAACGCATAGAAGCGGTCGGCGACCCAACGCTGACGGACGTGCAGCGGCGCTGGCGCTGCGTTATGGAAGTGCACCTCAAAGACGGCCGCGTGCTCAATCACCAGACGATGGCGGCCAAGGGCAGCTCCGAAAATCCATTGACGCCGGCGGAAGAAAACGAAAAAGCGCTCGATCTGATCGTGCCTATCCTCGGCAGGAAGAAAAGCGCCGCACTGCTGGACGCGCTGTGGAATTTTGACGAGATTCCCGACGTGCGGATGCTGCGCAAGCTTTACTCGGCGTAAAGATATTCGTCATTCCGGCGTACGCCGGAATCCAGGTAAAGCGGGCTCGTTAGAACAAATCGCCTGGATTCCCGCCTGCGCGGGAATGACGAAGGAACCTACTCCGCCTTGATGCCCGCATCCTTGATTACGCCCGCCCACACCGCGGTTTCGGCGCTCATACGGGCCGCGAGTTCCTGCGGCGTGCTGGTTTCGACGTCGAGGCCCTGACGCGACATCGCCTCCTGCACGTCGGGCAATGCCACCGCCTTTATCGCCGCGCCGCGGATCTTGTTCACGATAGCGGCCGACGTTCTGGCCGGCACCAGCAGTGCGTACCAGGTGCTCACGTCAAAACCGGGAAAACCCGATTCCGCAATCGTCGGCAAGTCGGGCACGACTTTGGATCGCTTGGTGCCGGTGGTGGCGAGCGCCTTCAGCTTACCGGCTTTGACCTGGGGTATCGATGAAGCAACGCTGGCAAACAGCACTTGCGCTTCGCCTGCCAGTACCGCAACTGCCGCAGGTCCGCCCCCCTTATAAGCAAGGTGCGCCATATCGATGCCGGCGCGTTTCTTGAAGAGCTCCGCCGCCAGATGGAGAGGACTGCCAACCCCGGCGGACGCATAGTTGAGCGAACCGGGCTTTTGCTTGGCGAGCGCGATGAAGTCCTTGAGGTTGGTCGCTGCAACGCTCGGATGAATGACGAGTATGTACTGCGCGGTGGCGAGCAGCGTTACCGGCTGCAGGTCCTTCGTCACGCTATAGGGCAGCTTGTAGAGGCTGGGATTTACCGTGAGCACGGTACTAAACCCCATGAGCGCGGTGTAGCCGTCGGGCGCAGCTTTGGCGACGGTCTCCGCTGCGATGTTGCCCGCGGCGCCGCCGCGATTGTCCACCACCCACGCCTGGCCCAGCGCATCGTGCATTTTTGGCGTGATGATGCGCGAGAGCGCGTCCGCCCCGCCGCCCGGCGCGAACGGCACCAGCAGCCGGACCGGACGCGTTGGATAATTATCGTCGGCAGCGGCTGCACTCAGGCTCATGCAGGCGGCGACGGCGCAAAACAACGATTTCATCATTTAGTTCCCTGTCGTCAGTTGCATCAGATCATGAATGTTGGCCTGCTCTTCGAGACGCCATAGCGCCGCGAGCAGCCGGTCGGTTTGCGCCGGTTGCAGCACGCCGCGCGGCGAGCGGCCGGAACTTCGCCTTCGATTTCGCTTTCCGTCATCGGGTTTTTGTAATGCCCTTTGTGATAATCGACCATCGTCGTGTGCTTCGTCCCCGATTTCGTGACCAGCGTGAAATGGCAGCGCATTGCCTCCGGCATATGCCGGTCGGCTTCTTCGGAAATTGCCACCTTTATGCGCGCTGCCGTCGCCAGGACTTTCGGATCGCGCAGGTACTGGTCGTCGAAATGTTGCGACTCCACCTTGCCGTAGATCAGCGCGATCGCGACCGTATACGGCATGCTGTGATCCGCCGTTTCGCGCGTCGCCGGCGTCCATTTCTCCGGATCGCCGGCCATCAAACGCACCGCGGCGGTGACCGTTTCGATGCGAATTTCGGCGATGTCGTCGACGCTCGCGACCTTGGCGCGCAATTCCAGTGCCGCCTCGACCACGGTTTGCGAATACTGGCCGAGCGGAAAGCGCTTGATGCTGCACTCGAGGATTTTGTAAGGAGTGTCGCGACCGCCGAGCGTCTGCCAGCTTGAACGGTGCGCGCGTAACCGCCTTGAAGTAACCGCCGACGCCTTCGAAGATCGGTGTCGGTCCGGTCATGCCGCGCGCCGCCAGCATCGCCGCAAACACCGCGTTGCGGCTGGCGTTCGCGTACGCGCAGCCTTTCCACATCGACACGTGGCCGATGCGCGTCTGATAAAGCGCGACGTTGGGTGCGATGCCGAGATTGAATGCGTGGGCGAGGTATGGTCCCTTCAATCCGAAGAGCCGCGCCGCCGCCGCGGTGCTCGCCATGCCGCCGACCGTGACGTGGTCGAAACCGAGCGGCTTCAAATCGACTTCGTCGCAAATCCGGCAGAACACTTCGTACGCGAGCACCGTCGCGGTGATCGCTTCCTTGCCGCTGCGGCCCAGCGCATCGGCGACCGTGAGCACCGCTGCGATGCTGTCGCTCGGATGGCCGGATTCGCCCTTGCTCGTGTAGCCGTCGTTGAAATCGAGAAAGCGCAACATGACGCCATTCGCGAACGTTGCCATGTCGATGCTCGAGCGTGCGCCGCTGCCGATGACCGTCGCCGGCTCGCTGCTCGTCACCGTCGCCGCCATCGCGCGCGCGATTTTTGCGGGCTCGCTTGCGTAGCCGCCGAGCGCGCAGCCGACCGAATCCACGATCAGCCGCTTCGCCTGCTGCACCACATCGGAAGGAAGGTCTTCGTAACGCAAAGCAGTTGCGTACGCACTCAATTGCTCGACTATCGTGGTCATTTAGTTGTCCGTCAGTGATCGCGCACCAGAAATTCGTGCGCAATGTCACGCTTGATGCGGCATCGGCATTGTCACGCGGACGCCGCCACCGCGCAACCGCGTCAGATGCGTGTTGACTTGCCGCGTGCCGAGGTGGGAGACTTGCGCCCGATGCCGGATCCCGCCCGCTTACGCTTGATGCAGTCGCGCCGCCGCTGGCTGAAGCAGGCAGGCGTGCTCGCCTCATCGACTGCGCTGCCGCTGTGGATACCCGGCTCCGCCGCACAATCGGATTCGCCGCTCAGCACGCTGCCGCGCACCGCGCTGGTCATCGGCAATACGCGCTACGCGCACGCGCCGCTGCGCAATCCCGTCAACGATGCCAAAGCGATCGGCGGCGAGCTGCAGAAGCTCGGCTTCAAGGTCGATTTGCTGCTCGATGCGGGTCGCACGCAAATGACGAACTCGATTCAGGCGTTTGGCGGCGCGCTCGCGAAAACAAAAGGCGTCGGCTTGTTCTACTACGCCGGCCACGGCGCCCAGCTCGCCTGGCGCAACTACCTGATACCGGTGGACGCCGAAATCGACAAGCTCGAGGACATGCGCGACAAGACGGTCGAGCTCAACTCGGTGCTGCAGGGGCTCATCAAAGCAGCGAATCCGATGAATGTGATCATACTCGACGCCTGCCGCGACAATCCGTTCGGCAACCGGGTGTTGACCGAGCAGAAAGGCCTGTCGCAGTTCGATGCCCCGCCCGGCTCGCTGCTCGCCTATGCAACTTCGCCCGGCAATACCGCCGCCGATGGCGAAGGCGAGAACGGCCTGTACACCGAAAATCTGCTGCGCGAGCTCGAGACGCCAGCCGCCAAGATCGAGGACGTATTCAAGCGCGTGAGGCTTGCCGTGCGCCGCCGTTCGGAAGGCCGCCAGATTCCATGGGAAAGCACGTCGCTCGAAGAGGATTTCTACTTTCAGCCGCCGAAACAGTCGCGCAAACTGTCCGAAGCCGAGCTGGAAAAGCAATTCCAGGAAGAGCTCGCCGGTTGGGAGGCAGTCAAGGACAGTAAGGAACCGGCGCCGATCGAAGCGTACCTGCACCGGTTCCCGAGCGGCAAATTTTCCGAGCTCGCGCAGTTTCGCCTGAACCGCGTGCTGGCCAAGCGCGAGACAGCGGTGCAGGTGGCCGCGGTCGGCATTGCGCTGAAGCCCGCGAGCGGCGGCAACCCCGATATCGCGGCAATCGCCGGCTCCGCCAATCCATTCACGAAGGGCACCGCCAGGGCCGATCCCAACTACAAGGCCGGCGACCGCTATCGCTATCGCGTCGTCGATCTCTTTACCAAGCTCGAATCGCGCGAAGGGCGCGGCGGCATGGTCAAGCAGGTAACCGACACCGAAGTGATCTACGGCAACGGCCGCGTCACCGATTTGCTGGGGAACATGAGCAAAGACCCGCAGGGCCGGACTTTTGTCGGCAACCAGATATTCATCGCCGAATACAGCGTGGGCCGCCGGTGGACGACTATTTTTCGCGGCACCAACCTCCACGACGAAGAAAACGAATGGACGCTCGACCTGAAAGTCGTCGGGCGGGAAGCGCACACCGTGCCTGCCGGCACGTTCGACGCGTTCAAAGTGCAAGGCAGCGGGTACGTGCGCACCAAGGGATTTCGCGTCCAGATGACCTATTGGGTCGCGCCCGATCGGGTGCGACCGTTTATCGCGCAGGAGTTTACCGTGCAGGGTCAGGGCGGGCGCTATCGAAAAACGGACCGCGTCGAGCTCGTGGACTTCAGGCAGACCTGAACCCGGCGCGACGGCACTGGCTGCGAATCAGCGCAGAAAATCCCGCACGTCGGCGGCGTCATGCAATTGCCAGATCCGCGCGATGACGCCTTTCATCTCGGCGGCAGTCGCGCCGCCGGTAAACGCCGCCAGGCGCAACGCCTTGTCTTCGAGTTCCGCGCGGCTCAGCACGTTGTCGGGATCGCCTTTCGGCGATTCGATCCGCTGGTCGAATTCCCGTCCGTCGCGCGTCTTGACGCTGACATGCCCGAACCAGCGCTTCGGATAGGCCTGATCGACCACCGGGTCGAGCGTCATCGCCACCTTGTCGTGAAACGTGCGCAGCTTGTTGTCGCGCAACGCTTCGTCGGTAAAGTCCGCGAGGCTGGCGCGTTGCAGGTTGGCCACGAGCGCGAGCACGAACCCCATCGAAAATTTCGACTGATGGATGGTTTGCGGATCGGTGACCGGACCGAGCACGTCGAGCGCGCCCTGATGCACATGCGCGGTCACGCTCGCGATGTCGTCCGCCTTCACCTTGTGCTCCTGCATCAACGCGAGCAATGCGTCGGCCGACGGATGCGTGTGCCGGCACGACGCATGGAATTTGAACGAGGTTTCGGCGGTAGCCCACCGCGTGCCCAGGCCGTCAGTGAGACAGCGTGCGTCCGCATCCGACGACATGCCGGCCGCCATGCCCTGCTTGCCTTCGAATATTTTGCGCGCGCCGGTAAACCCGTCGCGCGCAATGTAGGCCGCCATCAGGCCATCCGCCGCGGCTTTCGCGGTATGCAGTTGCTTGGAGTCGGCGGCATCGCGCAGGAATTCCCACAGCCCCGCCGCCATCGTGCCGGCCGAGCCCAGGCAATGCTGCATGCGCTCGGCGTCGAGTTTCAACAAATGGGCGACTCCGGCCGCGGCCGCGAGCTTGCCCGCGGTGCCGGTGGTGTGAAACACCTTGTAATGCGAGCGGCCGAGAAATTCGCCGACGCGCACGCCGCATTCGTAACCGGCCACCACCGCCGCCAGAAATTCACGGCCCGATGCGCGCGTGCTCTGCGCTGCCGCAAGGACGGCGGGAAACACCACGGTGCCTGGATGGAGCACCGAGCTGTTGTGCAAATCGTCCTGCTCGACGAAATGCGACGCCGCGCCGTTGATCAGCGCCGCGAAGAGTGGAGATGTCTTTTTACGCGAGACCAGGATCTCGCTGTCGCCGTCACGCGGTCCCATCGTCTCCGCGAATTTTTCCATGACGCGGGTGGGCCGCGCGTCCTTGCCCGCGAGCGCCGACGCAAACCAGTCGAGAAACAGCTCTTCGGTGCGTGCGATTACCGGCGCGGGGATCTGCTCGAACCGGATCGCCGACAGGAATTCGCACAGCGTGCGGGTGGACGACGTCGTGTCGGTGCTGGTTACGGTATCCATGGCAATGCTCCTTAGAGTGCCTTAAAGCAATCAGACTGCCGCGGTCTTGCGCAATTCCGCAATGTCGGCGGCGCTGTAGCCGATATCGGCGAGGACGCGGTCGGTATGCTCGCCGATGGCCGGTATCGGATCTAACCGTGCCTCGAATTCCGGCATCGTAACCGGCGGCAGCAGCACCGGCAACGGCCCCGCCGGCGAGCCGACTTCGCGCCACCGATTACGCGCCTTCAGTTGCGGATGGTCCCACACTTCCTGCGGCGTATTGATGCGCGCATTCGCAATGTCCGCTGCGTCGAGCCTGGCAACCACCTCTTCCGCCTTCATGCGAGCGAAAACTGTCTTCGATCAGCGCGACGACTTCGGCGCGACGCGCCGTGCGCTTCGTATTGTTGTTGTACTTGTCATCAGTCGCGAGTCCGGGCATGCCGAGCACGCCGGCGCAGAACTTCGCCCACTCGCGCTCGTTCTGGATGCCGAGCATCACGTAGGCGCCGTCGCCGCACTTGAAGCGGCCGTACGGCACGATGGTCGCGTGGTCGGGCCCGCTGCGCTGCGGCGGCTTGCCGCCGAAGTGCGTGTAATTCAACGGATGCGACATCCACTCGGCGAGCGACTCGAACATCGTGACGTCGACGCGCGTGCCCTTGCCGGTCTTCTCGCGCTGATAGAGCGCAGTGAGAATACCGGAATACGCGTACATGCCCGCGCTGATGTCGACGATGGAGATGCCGACCTTGGTCTGCGTCTCTGGCGTGCCCGTGACTGACAAAACACCCGCTTCGCTCTGAACCAGAAGATCGTACGCTTTCTTGTGCGCGTACGGCCCGCTGTCGCCGTAACCCGAAACGTCGCACACGATCAGGCGCGGATGTTGCGCGAGCAGCGTCGCCGCATCGAGACCCAGCCGGCCGGCAGCGCCGGGTGCAAGGTTCTGGATGAACACGTCGGCGTTTCCGATCAGGCGCTTGAGAATCTCCGCGGCGCGCGCGTGCTTCACGTCGAGCGTCAGGCTTTCTTTCGAGCGGTTGAGCCAGACGAAATACGCGGACTGACCTTTGACCGTCTGATCGTAGTCGCGTGCAAAATCGCCGACGCCGGGGCGCTCGATCTTGATCACGCGCGCGCCGAGATCGGCGAGCTGGCGCGTCGCGAATGGCGCCGCGACGGCCTGCTCGAGTGCGACTACGGTGATGCCGTCAAGGGGTCTGGTCACAGCGGCAGCCTAGAACGAGCGCGGCATTCCCAATACATGCTCGCCGATATACGAGAGGATGAGGTTGGTCGAAATCGGCGCAACCTGATAGAGCCTGGTTTCACGGAACTTGCGCTCGACGTCGTATTCGGCGGCAAAGCCGAATCCGCCGTGAGTCTGCAGGCAGACGTTGGCTGCTTCCCACGACGCGTCTGCCGCGAGCAGCTTGGCCATGTTCGCTTCGGCGCCGCACTGCTTGCCACCATCGAACAATGCCGCCGCCTTGTAGCGCATCAGGTTCGCCGCCTCGACGTTTACATAAGCGCGGGCGAGCGGAAACTGGATGCCCTGGTTCTTGCCGATCGGCCGGTCGAACACGACGCGCTCTTTCGCGTAAGCGGCGCCTTTATCGATGAACCAATAGCCGTCGCCTATGCATTCGGCGGCAATCAGAATGCGCTCGGCATTGAGGCCGTCGAGGATGTACTTGAACCCCCTGCCTTCCTCCCCGATCAAATTGGCGGCGGGAACTTCGAGGTTATCGATGAAGAGCTCGTTCGTCTCGTGATTCACCATGTTGCGGATCGGCCGCACCGTGATGCCGTGGCCAACCGCCTTGCGCAGGTCGACCATGAATATCGACATGCCTTCGGATTTTTTCTTGACCTGATCGAGCGGCGTCGTGCGCGCGAGCAGGATCATCAGTTCGGAATGCTGCACGCGCGAGATCCAGACCTTCTGGCCGTTGATCACGTAGCGGTCGCCCTTCTTTACCGCAACCGTCTTGAGCTTCGTCGTGTCGGTGCCCGCGCCGGGCTCGGTCACGCCCATCGACTGCAGGCGCAGCTCACCCGTTGCGATCTTCGGCAGATATTCGCGCTTCTGTGCGTCGGAGCCATGACGCAGCAGCGTATTCATGTTGTACATCTGGCCGTGGCACGCGCCCGAGTTGCCGCCCGAGCGGTTGATCTCTTCCATGATCACCGACGCTTCGGTGAGCGTCAGCCCCGAACCGCCGTATTCTTCCGGGATCAGTGCAGCGAGCCACCCCGCCTTGGTCAGCGCATCCACGAACGCTTCCGGATAACCGCGCGCTTCGTCGACCCCCTGCCAGTAGGCGCTGTCGTACTCGCGGCACAAGGCGCGCAGCGCTTCACGCATTTCGGCGTGAGACTCGGTTTGCTTCGGGGCGGATGCGCTCATTGGATCTCGCTGACGATCGGTTCAGAGATTACGCGGAACTGCACGACACGCCTCGATTATAATTAAAACGCCGGCCACCGTCGCTGCCGCGTCCCAAACACCCGTGATTGTCCGCCCGTCGCTTCACCTGACGCGGCGGCCGGACAACAGGTGCTTGAATTTTTACTGGAGCAACCTCGCGCCATGGACTATACAAACTACAAGCATTTCAGCATCGAGCGCCGCGGCCGCATTATCACGCTGATGCTCAACCGGCCGCCGATGAATCCGATTCACTATGAATTGCACGAGGAGCTGTCGCGGATTTTTTACGACGTCCAGGTCGACCACGAATGCGATGTCGTGATCCTGACCGGCGCCGGAGAAGTATTTTCCGCCGGTGGCGATATTCCGATGATGCAAAAGCGCATCGACGACCCCGAGCTTTTTAACCGCAAAAATCTCGAGATGAAGAAAATGATCTTCGGCCTGCTCGATCTCGAGAAGCCGGTGATCGCGCGCATCAACGGCGACTGCATCGGCCTCGGCGCGACGCTGGCTCTGCTGTGCGACATCTCGATCGCCGTCGAGGATGCGAAGCTGGGCGACCCGCACGTCAAAATGGGTTATGTCGCGGGCGATGGCGGCGCGATCATCTGGCCGCAGCTCGTCGGTTTCGCGCGCGCCAAGGAATATCTGCTGACCGGCGACCTGCTCACGGCAAAAGAAGCGGAGCGCATCGGACTTATCAATCATGCGGTTCCGCGCGCAGAACTCGATGCCAAAGTAAACACGCTGGCGGACAAGCTGGCCAACGGCGCCACCAAAGCCATCAAGTGGACGAAGACGTCGATCAACATCCCCTTGCGGCAGCTCGCGCACTCAATGCTGGACGCGTCGCTCGCTTACGAAGCGCTCACTAATATTGGCGCGGATCATCAGGAGGCCGTCACCGCCTTCCAGGAAAAGCGCAAGCCGAAGTTCACCGGACGTTAACGTCCTGCCGTCCAATATATTTTGTTCCGATCCCTGGAGAATTGCATGCATGCGTCAGCCCCCGCAGATCTCATTCAGCATCGCGTCGACGACCGCGGCGACGCCGGCTGTGTTGCGTATATAACCGTCAATAACGCCGCCAAGCGCAACACGCTCGGCATGCCGGGCAAGCGCGCGATCGCGGACACGTTCAATCAGCTCGCGAAAAACGAGCGCATCCGGGTCGCGGTCATCACTGGCGCTGGCGACAAGTCGTTCATCGCCGGCGCCGACATCGCGGAGATGAAGGACCTCAACGCCGAGCAGGCCGAGGTCGAGCACACGCTCACCCACGTCGCGAACGAATCGATCCAGATGTTCCCAGTGCCGGTCATCGCCCGCATCAATGGCTGGTGCCTGGGCTTCGGCATGGAGCTTGCCGCCGCCTGTGACATGCGCATCGGCGTAGACACCGCAAAATTCGGCATGCCTGAAGTGCGGGTCGGCATTCCGTCGGGCATGGAAGCAGGTACTGCTGCCCGCGCTCGTCGGCTGGGGTAAAGCAGCGGAGCTGATTTACACTGGCGACATCATCGACGCACAGGAAGCGTACCGTTGCGGCTATCTGCAAAAAGTTGTGCCCGCCGCTGACCTCGATTCCGCCGTCGAAAAAATGATCGGCTCCATTCTCCTCGGCGGTCCGCACGCGATGCGGTTGCAAAAAGCACTGGTGCGTGATTGGCAGCGCATGTCGGTCGCGGACAGCGTACGGCAAGGCATCCGCGCGTGCGTTGCCGCGCGCAGCACCGACGAGCCAAAACGCATGATGGAAGCGTTCATCAACCGCAAGCGTAAATAAGCCGGATGCACCCCGCCGCGGCGCAGAGAAGGTAGTATTTACCCCTCGCGCCCCATCCCTCACTCCTTACGGATCACGCCATGGATACCACCGCAGGAACACTCGTCAAATTCAGGATGTACATCGATGGCCAATGGGTCGACTCCGCTTCCGGCCAGCATTTCGAAAGCTTTAACCCGTTCACCGGCAAGCCGTGGGCGCTGGTGCCGCGCGGCAATGCGGAAGATGTCGATCGCGCAGTGCGCGCGGCGCGCAAAGCCTTCACTGCGGGTGAATGGCCGAAGATGACCGCCACCCGGCGCGGCGCGCTGCTGCGCAAGCTCGGCGACCTGATCACCGACAAATCGAAAGCGCTCGCGGAAATCGAAGTGCGCGACAACGGCAAGCTCTACGCCGAAATGAGCGCGCAGACCGCCTACATGGCGCAGTGGTACTACTACTACGGCGGGCTCGCCGACAAGATCGAAGGCCAGGTCATCCCGATCGACAAGCCCGACACGTTCAACTACACGCGCTTCGAGCCGCTGGGCGTCGTCGGCGCGATCATTCCGTGGAATTCGCCGCTGCTCCTGACCGCGTGGAAACTGGCGCCCGCGCTCGCGGCGGGCAACGTCATGGTGCTGAAGCCCTCCGAATACACATCCGCGTCGTTGCTCGAATTCATGAAGCTCATCGAGGAAGCGGGCTTTCCGCCGGGCGTCGTCAATGTCGTAACGGGATTCGGCCCCGAAGCGGGCACGCCGCTCGTCGAGCATCCGCTCGTCGCCAAGATTGCGTTCACCGGCTCCGACCTGACCGGCCAGAAAATCTACGAAGCGGCGGCGAAGGGACTCAAGAAAGTCAGCATGGAACTAGGCGGCAAATCGCCAAACATCGTGTTCGACGACGCCGAAATCGACAACGCGGTCAAAGGCGCGATCTCGGGCATCTTCGCCGCGACCGGCCAGACGTGCATTGCGGGCTCGCGCCTGCTCGTGCAGCAATCGATCCACGATCAATTCGTGGAAAAACTGGTGGCATTCGCGAAGACCGCGAAAATGGGCAACCCGATGAGCATGGATACGCAAGTCGGGCCCGTCACCAACCAGCCGCAATACAAGAAGATCCTGAGCTACATCGACATCGCGAAGTCCGAAGGCGTTAATACCGCGCTCGGCGGCGCGAAAGCGACACGCCCCGAATGCGGCGACGGCTGGTTCGTCGAACCGACCATCTTCACGGGCGTCAAGAATTCGATGCGCATCGCGCAGGAAGAAGTGTTCGGCCCGGTGCTGTCAGTGATTCCGTTCAAGGACGAGGAAGAAGCGATCGCGATCGGCAACGACGTCGTGTTCGGTCTCGCCGCCGGCGTGTGGACGCAGAACATGCGGCGTGCGTTCCTGATGGCGGAAAAACTGCAGGCAGGCACCGTGTGGGTCAACACGTACCGCGCGGTCAGCTACCTCTCCCCGTTCGGCGGCTACAAGAGGAGCGGGCTCGGGCGCGAAAGCGGCCAGGAAATGATCAAGGAATATCTGCAGACCAAGAGCGTGTGGATCTCGACCGCGAAGGAGGTGCCGAATCCGTTCATCATGCGGTAACAAGCAAGCGAGCTGCATGGAACGTCCACTGAGAACGGTCGAAGCAATTTGCCGGGGATTTTTCGTGCTCATGCTTACCCACGCGCTATTGCCAGGGACAGCGAACGCGCAAGATCAAGCATCTATCGAAAACATATCGCTTCCGATCAACAGCGCGTTCGACCGCAACGCTCGAGTGATCGGCGAGCTCCGGGTCCCCACTTCCAATCGCGATCGCCTGCCTGCGGTCTTGATCCTCGGTAGTTCTCCGGGACGCGACGGGAGGGGGGCGTTCTATGCAGAGGCGCTGAACGTGGGTGGCATCGCGAGTTTGGACATCGACATGTTCCAGCAAGGGGCTCCCGGTTTCACCGCGCCACAGTCTTCTTCACGTTTATCACGCGTTGGAGTACCGGCCCGCACCCCCGCATCGATGCAAATCAATCGGAATCATGGCGGTTTCCCGTGAGGGAACGTTGCGGTGCTGGCTAGCTTCGACGAAGTGTCCGGCAGTTCGCCATCGGCGAGCGACGTTTCGCCGCGCATCTGCGCTGTACCCTGGTTGCTGGAAGCACTATGCGTTGCTCGTACAACAAGCCCGTAAAGTGGCAAGAGCTGAAGCCAACGATTTATCTACGGACCACCGGCAGTCCCGTCCGCATCCTTGCGGCTGAGAAGAACGACTACGACGATCGTGATACCTGCGTGAAATTCGTCGGAGCGCTTCCTGCCGACGTTCAGCGCCATTTCTCCGTGATCGTCTATCCCGGAGCTACGTTTGGGTGGGACAGTCAATTCAGTAGTGCCAGCTACGACGCGATGGCGCAGGACGGCAAGGGCGGAATCGTCAACATTATTGCGGATCCGGCGCTGGCGAAGCAGTCGCGAGAGTCCGCGGTGGCCTATTTCAAGCGGCATCTCGGCGTCGATTGAAACACAGACAATCACTTGGCGATTTCCGAAAGTGCTTAACTCAAAGATGTTTTTTACCCGGCTCCTGGTGCGCGAGGGCGGCCAATGGAAACTGGCAGCCACCCAGATCGCGCGACCTTGATCCCGTCTAAGTCGGGCTCGGAGCCCCTGTCGATATCGCACGTTCAACTAACCCGCATGGCAAACGGCTCATCAGCTCCGGCCCTATGTTCGAAGAACAGATCGCCTATTCCCGCGCAGTCGTGGTCGGAAACGGGTTTTTGTTTCCGGCACGACCGGTTTCGACTATGCAGCGATGGCTATTTCGGACAGCCTGCTCCGCAGACGGTTGGCAATGCCTCAAGAACATCGAATCCGCCGCGAATGCCGCTTCAAGTCTGAAGACGTGGTTCGCGTAACGTGACATTCTGCCGAACAGGTCGGAATTGGAACAATGCTGGCCCGTTCTGCGCAAGTATTTCGCTGATGTGCGTCCGGCCGCCACCATGATCTCTGCCGGTCTTCTCGACGCGCGCATAAAGATCGAAATCGAAGTCACGGCCCTCAAGCGTTCATAAACACATGCCGCACAACCATCGAAAGGAAGCGATTTAATGAACGCCGAAGACCTGCGATCTATCCAAGCCCCTCTGAAGGAACGTTATCGCGAAGCACCCGAGGCCGCGCTGATCACGCTGCGCGCCCAAGGCAGCATCGGCGAAGGCGTGAGCTGCAAGGTTGAAACGGGCAAGGCGCTGGTGACTGCGGGACTGCACCCGGCCACCGGCGGCTCCGGGCAGGCTGCGTGTTCGGGCGACATGCTGCTCGAAGCGCTGGTGGCATGTGCAGGCGTCACGCTGAACGCGGTGGCAACGGCGCTGGGCATCGAACTGCGCGATGCGAAGCTGGTGGCCGAAGGTGATCTCGACTTTCGCGGCACGCTGGGTGTCTCAAAAGAAGCTCCGGTCGGTTTCCAGAAAATCCGGCTCAGCTTTGAGCTCGACACCGACGCGTCGGAAGAGCAACTCGCGACGCTGCTGCGCCTCACCGAGCGCTACTGCGTCGTTTACCAGACCCTCGCGAAGCCGCCTTCGCTGTCGGTAACCCGCCGTCAAAGAATGAAATAAGCTCCCGCGCGGTCACGCGACTTTGAAACGCATCGCCCTCTGGAGCGCCGCAGTATTCGCGCTGGTCGCACTCCTGTTGCTCGTCGCGGCGCCGCGTGACTCGGCCGCAATTACGGCCGAACGCGATGTCGTTTACGGAACGGCCCAGGGGACGCCGTTGTTGCTCGACCTGGCGATGCCCGGAACAGGCAACGGGCCGTTTCCCGTCGTCGTGTTTCTGCACGGCGGGGGCTGGAGCGAGGGGAATCGCCAGGAGATGAATCACTTCATCGAAGGCGTTGCCGGTCTCGGCTACGTGGGCGTCACCGTAGCGTACCGCCTCGTGCCGGCAGCCCGCTTTCCCGCGCAGATCGAGGATTGCAAGGCCGCGGTGCGCTGGTTGCGGGCCAATGCCGCGAAATTCCGGATTAATCCAGAGCGTATCGGCGTGGTTGGTTTCTCCGCTGGTGGACACCTCGCTTCGATGCTCGGCGTCACCAGCAAGAACGACGGGTTCGAAGGCACCGGGGGCAACCCCGGCCAGTCCAGCCGCGTGCAAGCGGTGGTGAGCTTCTTCGGACTGACCGATTTCTCGACACGCGACTGGCCGCGCGATCTGGAAAACGGAGTCATCGAGCCGTTTTTGGGCGGCTCTTTTGCGGATCATGGCGACGAGTACCGCCGGGCTTCGCCAATAACGTACGTCACCAGGGACGCCCCGCCGTTTCTTTTCTTCCACGGCAGCGAGGACAAGCTCGTTCCTGTCGATCAGTCAAAACGACTGGGGGAAAAGCTGCGCAATGCCGGTGTGTTCGCCGAAGTGAACGTGCTGGAAGGCGAAGGCCACGGCTTTACCGACGCGACCAACCAGAAAGCGATGCGGCGGATGCTCGATTTTCTGGACGCGCACTTGAAACGATAAGAAAATCCCCACGATAAATGGCTGCCACTCCGTGCGTTCTTGAAGGTCGCTGCCACTGTGGCGCGGTGAGATATACCTTCCACGCATCGCAACCGCCTGCCCAGTGGATCGTGCGCGCCTGTCAATGCAGCTTTTGCCGCGCACACGGCGCGCGCACCACATCGGATCCAAACGGATCGGTTACATTCGAAATCGCGGATGCGTCGAAACTCGAACGCTACCGGTTCGGCACGAAAACCACGGATTTCCTGATCTGCAACGGCTGCGGCGTTTACCTCGCGGCGGTGCTTACTTCGACACGCGGGCAATTTGCGACGCTCAACGTCAACGCGATACAGTCGCTGCCCGAATTAGCGGAAGCCGCGCCGGTCTCTTACGACGGGGAGTCGTCCGAGCAACGAAAGGCCAGACGCGAGCAGCGCTGGACTCCGGTAACAGACGCCGTCTAGCCGGTAATCACACCACCGGCGTTTTCACCGGCTTGCCGGCAAAATGCAGATGCAGGTTCTCGATCTGCAGATTGCCCATCGCCGTGCGCGTCTCGTTAGTCGCGCTGGCAACGTGCGGCGTCAGCACCGCGTTATCGAGCGCAAAAAATTCCGGCGGCACTTTCGGCTCATGCTCGAACACGTCGAGCCCGGCGCCGGCAATTTTTTTCTCCTGCAAATAACGCAGCAACACAGGTTCATCCACGACCGTCCCGCGCGCCACGTTGATCAGGTAACCCTGCGGCCCGAGCGCGTCGAGCACTGCCGCATTGACGAGCTTGTCGGTTTCAGCGCCGCCCGGGGTGATTACCAGCAAAACGTCGGAATTTTTCGCCAGAGTGACGGCATCTGGGTCGTATGCGTAGGGCACGTTCTTCTTGTTGCGGTTGTGATAGCGGATCTTCATGCCGAAAGCCTGCGCGCGCTTGGCAATCTCCTCGCCGATGCGGCCAAGGCCGAGGATGCCGAGCGTCTTGCCGCCGATGGACGTCGTGAGCTGATACGTGCCTTTCGCCTGCCAGTCCCCCGCCCGCAAATAAGCGCCCGCCTGCGGCAGCTTGCGCAGCGTATTCAACACCAGCGCCATAGCGCAATCCGCCACGCATTCGTTCAGCGCGCCGGCGGTGTTGGTGACGACTATCCCGCGCTTTTTCGCCGCCTCGAGATCGATCTGGTCGACGCCGACGCCGAAGTTCGCAATGATTTCCAGCTTGGGCAGCGCATCCATCAGCGCGGCGTCCACGTTCGCGTGGCCGGAGTGCGCGAGGCCGCGAACTCTCGGTGCTGCCTCCTTCAACGCGGCGGCGCGATCCGTCGCGGCGAAAAGTTTGACGGCGGAGAATTCCTGCGTGAGCCGCTCCAGCGTGCCTTTATGGCCTGGCGAGGTGATGATGATGTCGTGCTTCATGATTTGATCGGCTTCCTGTGACGATTTTCGAAGATACAACTATTTTGCGAGCTTGATCAGCCTGAGCTCGCTTTTGACCAGATCCGGCACCGCGACCAGGTAACCGTTGCCCATCGGCACGACGCAAAAATCGGCAGGCCCCCTGAATCCGGAAGCGATCGTTTGCATGCCGTCTTTTTCGGTCCAGCTGAAAAGCGAGCCGCTATTCCAGTCGGTCGCGAGGATCGTGCCGTCGGGCATCTGATACAGCCCGTCCAGGCGCCCGATCTCCTTCGATAGCTTCTTTACCTCGCCTTTGGGACTGAGCGAAAAAATTGCGCGCGGATCCTTGTCCGACTTGAACCCTGCGATCAGCAATCCTCCCCCCTTTGCCGGCCACAGCCCGTTCGGATCGACCGACTTGCCGGAAAGCACTTTTGTGATCTTCGGCTCTTTCGTGTTCAGAAAATCGGCCGGTTCGATTTTGTAGATCGTATCCGCGCGGCTGTCGCTCACGTACAGCGCATTGCCGATCAATGCGGGATCGTTCGCGAATACGATGCCGGGTATCGGCAGCTTTTTGCCCTTCTGCGTTTTAAGGTCGAACACCCATACGGAATCGATGTCAGTGACCCACAGGCGATTGCCTTTCACCCACAGCCCCTTGGGCTTGTTCATCACGTCCCCCGGGTCGGGCAGAAACCGGCTCTCGATGACCTGGCCGTCGAGCGACACTTTGGAAATGCGCCCCATCCCGTCTTTTTCGGCAGGCTTCAGTTCGCTGCCGCCGAAATTGCTCACGTAGAAAACTTTTTGGCCGGGGTCGTAGACGATGGATTCGGGAAACGCGAACCCGGTGCGGGTTTGGTCGTAAATCACGCGCAGTTTGCCCGCGTCGGCCGCGAACGCCGGCGTCATGAGTTGCGCAACGGCCATGCCGGCCGCCACTATCAACGCCGCTTTCAGTACTTTATTCATGGCATCCTCCTTGGGGGTTAGCCGCTGCGGGTTGCCGGCTCCGGCACTGCGGCCGGTTATATGACAGGGCAATCCGCGCGAAACGTGATGATAGCGTGAAACCCGCTGGTGTCGATATTCGCCGGGTCAACTCGCCGCGCGCCGGCGCGGGGCGTCCGGACTGTCGGCGTGCGCGTTCATCGCGCGATAAATCGCGTCACGGGTCAGCGTCGGCACCAGCATCTGGATGAAATCCGTCAGGTAACGGCGCAGGTAGATGTCGCGGCGCAGGCTGATGATGGTCACGCTTTTCGGAAAGAGGTGCGTGGCATCGATCACCTGCAGCCGGGGAGACACCGTGCCCACTGCCAGCGCCGGCACGATCGCAATGCCGAGCCCCTCCTCGACATAAGCCTTGATTACGTCGGAATCGCTCGCGCTGACGACGAAACGCGCGTCGATGCCCTCGTCCCGGAAAGCTTTCGCGATGATTTGCCCGCCGCGCGAGCGCGGGCTGTAGCCGACGATCGGATATTGCGCGAGATCGGCCAGCGTCACGCGCTTCCTATGCGCGAGCGGATGGCCTTTGGGCATGATGATGCTGCGTTTCAACACGTCGCTCGGCAGCAGCACCAGCGTCGGATGCGCACCGGTGACGTCCGTGCTGATGCCGACGTCCGCCTCGTTCGCTTCGATGAGTTTCGGCACGTCGTCGGGGTCGGCCTGCAGGAGATGCAGCTGCACTTCCGGATAACGCTTCGTAAATGCCTTGACCGGCGCGAGCAGCGTGTAACGCGCGTGCAGATGGCTGGTCGCGAGGGCGAGGCGGCCGCCGCGCTCGTTGCGCAAATCTTCGGCCACCAGGCGAATGTTGTCGGCCTCGTCGAGCATGCGGCGGGCCGACAGCAAAACGGCTTCTCCCGCTTCCGTCAGCGCGAGCACGCGGTTCTTGCGGCGCACCAGCAACTCGACGCCGAGCTCGCGTTCGAGCTCCTGCAACTGCCGGCTGACGCCGGGCTGCGACGTATGCAAGGCGAGCGCCGCGCTCGAGATATTGAGCGACTGGCGCGCCACTTCGCGCAGGAACCGCAGCTGTTTGAGCGTCATGGTTACACCTGATTCTCACTATACAATAATCACATGGCGATATACATATTTATCATTTTATTACATGACGGAACGCTGGTAACGTTGCGGCCTTGATTGGGAACGATAAGCGTTCCCACTTATCGGTAAAGGGACCCACCATGCTCACCGCCACCCGCCCCCAACTCACGATCAAACGCATCGGCAAGCACCTTGGCGCCGAAATCTGCGGCGTCGACCTGTCGCAGCCGCTGGACGACGACACCTTCGCGCGCATCGCGGAGGCTTTCTTCGACAATGAAGTCGCATTTTTCCGCAATCAGCACATCACGCCCGCGCAGCAGGTCGCCTTCACCAAGCGCTTCGGCATCCTCGAGCAGCACGTGCGCAAGGAAAGCCGCCTGCCCGGGCATCCCGAAATTCTCGTCGTTTCCAACGTGCTCGACGAGCACGGCAAAGCCATCGGCTCGCAGGATGCCGGCCGGTTCTGGCACAGCGATCTTTCGTACAAGCGTGAGCCGAGCATGTTGTCCGCGCTCTTTGCGGCGGAAGTTCCGGTCAAGGACGGCCGCGTGCTTGGCGACACCAGTTTTGCCAGCACGACGGCCGCGTACGAGGCGCTGCCCGACACGATGAAAGCGCGGCTGCAGGGATTGAAGAACATCCACAGCTACCGCTACTACCGCACCAAGAACATGCAGGTGCAAAAAGAAGAAGAGGCGCGCGGCGGCCGCGTGATCCAGGAGCACATGCCGACCGAAGAGCAACTGAAGACCGTGCCCGACGTCGAAACCCCGGTCGTGCGCACCCACCCGGTGACCAAACGCAAAGGGCTGTTCATCAACGAGGCCCACACGTCGGCGCTGCTCGGCCTGCCGAAAGAGGAAGGCGATGCGCTGCTCGCCGAGCTCTATCAACACATCATCAAGCCTGAATTCGTTTACACCCATCACTGGCAGGCGGGCGATCTGCTCCTGTGGGACAATTGCTCCGTGCAGCACAAGGCAACTTTCGATTATGATTTGCCGCTGCGCCGTTTGATGCACCGGACGACTGTGCGCGGCAGCGTGCCGTATTGAAGGATTGAGGATTGAGGATTGAGGAATAAGGATTGCGGATTAAGAATTGCATTCTCAATCGGTACCTTACGGGTCAAAAAACCAAAACTCAATCCTCGGTCCTCAATCCACGAATCCTGCCACTTATGTCTGAAGCTCAAGGTCTCGTCACCGTCTGGCTGCACGTCCCCCCGGAGCGCGAAGAAGAATTCAACGCCTGGTACAACCTCGAGCACATCAACCAGATGGTCGCGTTGCCCGGCGTGGTGAGCGCGCGCCGCTACATGGTAGAGAACGCCAAGCCCAAGTTTCTCGCCTGGTATGACGTCGCCGACGAGCACTTCGAGCCCGGCCCGGCTTTTCAGGAAGTGGTTGCCAATCCCACGCCGTGGTCGCGGCGCATCCGCACGTTCTACGGCGAGGACCGCGAGCGCATGAATTTCCGGCTGATGCGCGATGTCGGCGCCAAGCCGGCCACCGACACGCCCTGGCTCTACATCGTGCACACCGACATTCCCGACCATATCGTCGATGAATACAACGAGTGGTACGACAACGAGCATTTGCCGCGACTGGTCACGGTGCCCGGCGTTGTGCGCGCGCGCCGCTATGCCGCGGTTAGCGGCAATCCTAAATATCTGACCGCTTACGAACTCACGGACAAGGATGCATTCGAGAGTCCGGCGGGACTCGCGGCGCGCAAAACGCCGTGGACCGCGAAAATGCGCTCGCTGTTTCAAAACACGCGGCGCAACATGTGCCAGCTCGTGCTGCCAAGCCGGCGCCAGGCTTAACCAATAAAACGATTCCAACGCGCCCGTTTTAGCGGGTGGCAATGTATGGAGGGAGCAGGTCGATGAACCGCGCATTTATGCGCCATATGCTCGCGGGCGTCTGCATGTCCGTCGCCGGCAGCGCCGCCGCTCAGAGTTATCCGGACCGGCCTATCCGCTTCATCGTGCCGTTCGCGCCCGGCGGCACCAACGACATCGTCGCGCGCATGATCGGCGTGAAACTCACTGAAGCGTGGGGGCAGCCAGTTGTCATCGACAACCGCGGCGGCGCCGGCGGCGTCATTGGCGCCGACCTGGTCGCCAAATCCGCGCCGGACGGCTATACGCTGCTGATGGCCAACGTCAATTTCGCGACCAATCCCGGGTTGGTGCCCAAGCTGCCGTACGACACGGCGAAGGATTTTGCGGCCGTGTCCCTGCTTGCAACTTCTCCGAGCGTACTGGTCGTGCATCCGTCGCTGCCGGTCCGCTCCGTGAAGGAATTGATCACGCTCGCCAAAAGTAAACCCGGCCAGCTCGTTTATTCGACGTCCGGTGCCGGTTCGACGGGACACATGGCGATGGAGCTCTTGAAGCAGCTCGCGGGAATCGACATGGTCGCCGTGCACTACAAAGGCGGCGGACCGGCGCTGATCGATTTAATTGCCGGACGTGTATCGCCCGGGTTTGCGACCATCCTGTCGGCGGCGCCGCACATCGAAAGCGGGCGGCTGCGTGCGCTGGCGGTAACCACGGCCAAACGTTCATCGGCGCTGCCCGACTTGCCAACGGTAGCCGAGGCCGGCGTGCCCGGGTACGAATTTACCGGCTGGTGGGGTATGGTGGTCCCCTCCCGCACGCCGCAACCGGTAATCGGTAAACTGAACGGCGAACTCGTCCGGATCCTGGGCCAGGCTGAAGTGCGCGACAGACTGGTGCGCGAAGGCGCCGAACCCGCGAGCACGACACCGGAAGCGTTCGCCGCGTACATGCGCTCGGAAGTCGCCAAATGGAGCAAGGTCATTAAAACCGCCAACATCCGGATCGATTAAAAACAAACGACCGATGAAAATCGCTGAGCTGCTGCTGCAAACACTCGAGGCCAATGGCGTCAGCCATATTTTCGGCAACCCCGGCACCACCGAGATCCCGCTGGTGCGCATGTGCGAGCGCCGCCGCAAGCTGCGCTACATCGTGGCGCTGTCCGAAGTCGCCGCCGTGCCGATGGCCGACGGCTACGCGCGCGCGAAGCGCGGTGTCGGCGTCGTCAACCTCCACGTCGCGCCGGGTCTCGGCAATGGCATGGGCGGCCTTTACACCGCCGGCATCGCGCAGACGCCGTTGCTCGTATTGATCGGCGGCCAGGACCGCCGCTTTCTGCATACACAGCCGATCCTGTGGGGGCCGCTCGAAAAAATGGCGGGGTCGGTGTGCAAAGCGGTGTTCGGGCTCAATACGAAATCGGATGCGGTGGCCAACCTGCGGCACGCGCTGCGCACCGTGATGACGCCGCCGTTCGCGCCGGTCGCGCTGATCTGCCCGCCCGATCTGCTCGAGCAGGAAATCGACGCGCGCGCCCAGCGCATCAACGCGCCGGCGCTTGCCTCGCTCACGGCGACCGAAGCGCAGCACTATGCGCGTGCACTCAAGCGCGCGAAACATCCCGCGTTCATCGCTGCCGAGGACGTGCATTGGAACAAGGCTGGCGGCGCGCTCGAGAAACTTGCACGATCGCTCGGCGCCCCGGTCTACGTCGCGCCTTATACCGCCGCCTTGCCGATAGACAGTTCATCGCCCTGCTATGCCGGCTATCTGCCGCCGAGCTTTAAGCAGATATCCGAGCGGCTCGCGCAGCACGATGTGCTGTTCTTCGTCGGCGGCACTGGCCTGCGCACCACGCTCTACAGCGAAGCGCGGTTGCCGCAAACCAAGCTATGGATCGGCAACGATGCGCGGGCGCGCGCCGTCGACGGCGAGTTCGAGCTGGCAACCGTCACCGATACCGCTGCGGGATTGGCGGCGATCTCCCGCGCGCTCGACGTCAAGCGCCCCGCTCCCAAGCCGCAGCGCCCGCAAACCGCTGTGCCGCCCCCGCAGAAAAAAGTATTTCACCCGTCGCGCGCCGTGCATGCGCTGCTGGAAGCATTTCCGGATGCGATCTGGTTTGACGAATCGGGCTTATCGACTTCCGACGTGCGCCAGTGGATGAATCTGCCCGCGGGCGAATACCTGATCAACGGCAGCGGCGGCATCGGCTGGGGACTTGCTGCGTCGGTTGGCGCCGCGATCGGCAATCCCGACCGGCAGGTCGTCGCGATCATCGGCGACGGTTCCGCTCTTTACGCGAGCGAAGCGTTGTGGACCGCGGCACACCAGCGCGCGAAGCTGTTGCTGATCGTCTTGTCGAACCGGCGTTATGCGACGCTCAATGAAGCCGCGAGCCGCCTTACCGGCAAGCCGCTCGATCTCTTCACGATCGAGCCGCCGGTAATCGATTTCAGCGGCCTCGCGACGCTGTATGACTGGAAGTATGCCCAAGCCGCAAGCGAAGCGGAACTGACGACGTTCCTTGCGAAGATCAAAGGCAAAGTCAAAGCGAACACGCTGCTCGAATTGAAGCTCGATCCGGCGGTGAAACCGATTACTGCCTCACGGCATTTCTAGCGCAGTGCATTCTGGCAAAAACGCGTTCATGAACGCTCTGACTGCTACGCGAGTTGAAAGGTCAGTCGACTTTCGCGCCTGACCGCTTGACCACGTCGGCCCATTTCACGGCTTCGCTTTTGATGTGAGCCGCGTATTGCTCCGGTGTGCCGCCGACGATCTCGAGACCCATTTCAGGCAGCTTGTCGCGCACCGACGGGCGTCGCCAGCGCCTTGTTGAGTTCCGCATTGAGCCGCGCGATGATCGCTTTTGGCACGCCCGCCGGCACGATGGCGCCGGCCCACGCACTGACGTCGAAGCCCGGCACGCCCGCCTCCGCGACGGTCGGCAGATCGGAGAACGCCGGCACCCGACGGCCGCTGGTAACGGCAAGCCCGCGCAAGCGTCCCGCTTTCACGTGCGACCCGATCGACTGAATGTTGTCCGCCATTAACTGCACGCGGCCGGCGGTGAGATCGGTGATCGCCACCGTCGCCGCTTTGTACGGCACATGGACCATCTGCGTGCCGGTCATCAGCTTGAAGAGCTCCATCCCGACGTGCACGCTCGAGCCACTGCCGGTCGATGCAAACGTCAGCTTGTCCGGGTTCTTCTTCGCGTAATCGATCAGCTCCTGCACCGTTTTGACGGGCAGCGTCAAAGTGACCGCGAGCAAATTGGGTGAGTTGTACATGAGAACGACGGCCTGCAAATCGCGATCGGGATCGTACGGGAGCTTCCCGAGCACGCTGCGATTGATCGCCATCGTGTTGATATTGCCGTGGCCCAGCGTGTAGCCGTCGGGGGTCGCGCGCGCGATCACTTCCATGCCGAGCACGCCGCTCGCACCGGGCCGGTTCTCGACGATCACCTGCTGCCCGGTCTGCCGGCTCAACTCCGCCATGACGACGCGCGACGCCACGTCGGGGCCGCCGCCGGCCGCACTACCCATGACATAGCGCAGAGGACGGTCGGGAAACGCTGCAGATACCGGCGTCGATGGCGAGCAGCAAGGACTGCAGCACTGACGATGCGAAGCAACGCGGCCATATGGTCGCTCCCTGAAAATATGCGGAACTGCGCCTCACGTTCGATATCTTGGCATACTACGCGGACCACTAGAGGGAGATCGAGAACCATGTCCGCGAACGATGCACTGCTGGCCGAATCCGCCGTCGAACTGCGCCGCCGCATAGGCACCAAGGAAATTTCGCCCGTCGAGCTGCTCGAAATCTGCATCGAGCGCATCGGTCACTTGAACCCTGCGGTCAACGCGATAACGGCAACGTGCTACGAGCGCGCGCGCAAGGAAGCGCAGGCCGCGGAAAAAGCCGTGCTGCGCGGCGACGAGCTCGGGCTCCTGCACGGCCTGCCCACCGGCATCAAGGACCTCGAAGATACGGGCGGCCTGCTGACGACGTACGGCTCGCAGCTGTTCCGCGATTTCGTGCCCGAACGCGACAGCGCGATGGTCGCGCGCGTGCGCGCCGCCGGCGCCATCGTCGTGGCCAAGACGAACGTGCCGGAATTCGGCGCCGGCGCCAACAGCCGCAACGTCGTGTGGGGCGCGACCGGCAATCCATTCAATCCCCTGCTCAATGCGGGCGGCTCGTCGGGCGGTTCCGCCGTCGCGCTTGCATGCGACATGCTGCCGGTATGCACGGGCTCGGATACCGGCGGCTCGCTGCGCATTCCCGGCGCGATCAACGGCGTCGTCGGCTTTCGCCCCTCGCCGGGACTCGTGCCCGTCGAGCGGCGCGGCCTGGGCTGGACGCCGATCTCGGTCGTCGGCCCGCTCGGCCGGACCGTAGCCGATGCGTGCCTGTTGTTGGCAGCGCAAGCAGCGATGGACGATTGCGATCCGCTGTCTTATCCCATCGACCCGCGCTCGTTCGCGGTACCCGAAGCGTGCGATCTCGGCGGGTTGCGCGTCGCATACACCGAAGACTTCGGCGTCTGCCCGGTCGATCAGTCGATCCGCAAAGTATTCCGCGACAAGATCGCCGCGATGAAGCATCTCTTCAAGTCGTGCGACGAAGTGAAATTCGATTTCGGCGAGGCCGACCGCTGCTTCGACGTGATACGCGCGGCGAACTACGTCGCCAAGTATCGGGACGCGTACGAAAAAGATCCGAACACGCTCGGCCCCAACGTGCGCGCGAATTATGAAATCGGCGCCAAGATGACGCTGGCCGACATGTGCTGGGCGCATCTCGAAGAGACGCGGCTCTTCCGCCGCTTCCAGCAGACGTTTCGCGATTACGATCTCGTGCTGGCCCCTACCACGCCGGTCTCGCCGTTTCCGTGGTCGCAGCTTTATCTCGCGGAGATGGACGGCAAGCCGCTCAACAACTATTACCACTGGCTGTCACTCACCTACGTCGTGACGCTCGTAACCAATCCCGCGATCGCGCTGCCCTGCGGCACCGATCACAAAGGCATGCCGTTCGGATTGCAGGCCGTCGGCCGCTTCCGCGGCGATCGCGAGCTGCTCGGCATGTCCCACGCGATGGAACAGGCATTCAATGCAATTCCCGCCTTGAAGCGTCCGCAACCCGACCTGGGCAAGCTAACGAAACCGACACCGGAATTGAAGTCGATTGTCACGCATCCGCCATCGATAAAATGAACAGCAACGCCAGCGCACTTAAGAAGTGCTGCCATGAAAGCGTAATGCGAGAGCGGCGCAAAATCCTGGTATGGCTAAGCGCAGCTTCATTGTTAGCGCCGTTGCGGTCCCTCGCTCAACCGCAAACCAAAGTCTGGCAGGTCGGATTTTTATATTTTGGTTCACGCCAGTCCGCGCTGGATCTGGGCCGCTATCAGCAGTTTCAGCAAGGCATGCGTGAATTGGGTTACGAAGAAGGCCGCAATTTCTCGATCGCAGCGCGATTCGCAGATAGCAACCCCGACAACGTCCCGCGGCTGGCCGCGGAATTGGTGCGCTTGAACGTCGACGTTATCGTCGCAACCGGGGCGCCGGTATATAGCGCGCTTCAGCGCGCCAATATCAATATTCCCACCGTCGTTACGGTCGCGTCCGATCCGACCGCCACCGGTCTCGCCAAAACGCTGGCTCGACCGGGCGGCAACTTTACGGGGCTGTCGGAAAACAATGCGGAGCTGGTTACCAAACACGTCGAACTCCTGCGGCTCGCGGTCCCTAACTTGGCCAGACTCGCCGTGCTGACTAACCCCAGCAACCCTGCGGTCGCCACGCAAATCAAACGAATCCAAGCCGTCACGCAAGGACTTGGGAATCACAATCTTCAAAGTGCAAAGCGCGAACGTTGAAGGTAATGCGCAGGCCTTCGCCACCATGGCGCGCGAGCGCGCCGAAGCCGTCATCATATTGAACGACACATTTTTCGTGCAGCAGGCCAGCCAGCTTGCCCATCTGGCGATCAAGCATCGACTGGCTTCAATCTTCGGAACGCAGGATTACGCCAGAGCCGGCGGCCTGATGAGCTATGGACCCGAAGTGGCGGATCATTTTCGCCGGGCAGCCGACCTACGTCGACAAAATATTCAAAGGCGCCAAACCAGGCGACTTGCCGATTCGAGCAGCCGACGCGCTATCTGTTGACCATCAACCGCAAGACGGCCAAGTCAATTGGACGGGAAATTCCATCCGAATTGCAGCTGCGCTCCGACAAGGTGATCGAGTAAGGCTGCTCGGCATAACGAATTCTTAGCTAAGGAAGCAATGAACAAGCGTCGCAGACTGGTCATGGCATTTGGCGCAGGCGCGGTTACAGGGTCATTCCGCGCAATTGCTCAACAGGACAAAGTCTGGCGCGTCGGCATCCTCGCGACGCGCAATCGTCCGGGTTTACTTGATGCGGACGCTTTTGGTCAATTCATGCGCGGGATGCGCGAGCTAGGCTACATAGAGGGCAAAAATCTGCAGGTCGAATTCCGGTGGGCCGAAGGAAAGTACGAGCGCCTCTCCGGCCTCGCGGCGGAATTGGTGGAACTAAAAGTAGATGTAATCGTCGCCGCCGGCGCTCAAGATATCGACGCCGCAAGAAAAGCGACGAGCACGATCCCCATCGTCATGGCAACCTCGCCGGATCCGGTGGTCAGCGGGTTCGCGAAGACATTGGCGCATCCGGGCGGCAATATCACGGGTCTCACCAACTTTACGGTGGATATAAGCCCCAAGCTTTTTGAAATGCTGCAAAGTATGGTGCCCAAATTATCCCGATTGGCAGTGATGATGAATCCGGTCAATTCGTCCCATGCCGGCGTGCTCCAGAGCGTAGAGTCGGCAGCGCAGAAGGCTGGCGTAAAAGTGTTGCCGGTGGAAGCCCGCAGCGCGGTGGAAATCGAGCGCGCATTTTCCACGATGGCCCAGGCAAAAGCAGGCGGCGTGCTGGTGCCGCGCGACGGTTTCTATATCCAGCAATTGGATCAGATAGCAAAACTGGCAACCAAGCATCGGCTGCCATCGATATCCGGATATCGCCAATATGTGGAAGCCGGCGGACTAATGAGCTATGGGCAAAATGCCGGCGAAAGTTTTCGGCGTGCCGCGACCTACGTGGACAAAATTTTCAAAGGCGCCAAGCCGGGCGACCTGCCGATCGAGCAACCGACCACATTCGAGCTGTACATCAATGGCAGGACTGCTAAAGCACTGGGCCTGACCATTCCGCAGTCGCTCCGAATCAGCGCCGACAAGGTACTTTAGCAAGGCACATTTCCGTTGCGCCGACGCTAAAACTGTGTCGGCGCCAGTCTTACATATATCCGGGGTATGGGCCTACAGACGACAGGGCCGGTGCGTCACTACCATCCCTGCAGTCATCCCCATCCCTATCCCTGAGATGACTGCCCTGGTTAGGGGCGTTCTGGGCCGCCCTTACAGGCGGCTCTTTTTTTTGCACGGCGTTCTTGCAATAGAGTCTCATTGCTACAATCTGCCGGCCACCCTATCCGCGTCATGCCACTCAAACTCATCCCGCATACCCTGTTGCTTCTGATCGGGGTAATTGCCGGCGGCGCGCGCGCCGATGACTTCACCGAGCGTTGCGCCCAATTGCCGCAGCAGGCAAAGATCACCGTCGTCTTTCACGACCGGCAGGTCATAGCCAACGACACGCTCAACGTCCAGGAATTAAACCGCATGGGCGGCAGGCCGCCGGGCGATCTTCACAACGTGTACGGCCTTACTCACGCCAAACCGGTCTACCGGCTGCAGGTGGCGCCCCGCACGCTTGCCGACGGGGGCGACCGCATCTGCGCGGTGCCGGACATCTCAATCGAGCTCGGCTTTTCGGAATTCGTTGTTTACCTCGCGAAAGAACTCACCCAACAGTGCCATCAGGACATCATCCGGCAGCACGAGCAGGAGCACGTCAACACATGGAAATCGCAGTTGCGCGCGAGCGCTCAGTTGCTGACGACCGTTCTGCGCCGCGACATTGGCGAAGTGCGCTACTACACGTCGCGCGAAGAAACCGAAGCGGGTGTGCGCGCATGGGCCGTCGAAGTCGCCGCGCCGTGGCTCAAACGCGCGCTCGATTCGGTCATTGAAGCGCAGCGCGCGATTGACACACCGGTGTCGTACGGAAGCGTCACCAGCCGCCTGCGCACCTGCGGGCAAAGGATACAAGGGGGAAGCCGGTGAAATACAACGGTCGCCGAACTTCCCTGACGGACCGCTCTGATTGGGGCGTCCTGGCCGCTCAAACGAGCCGATAGCGACCGTTTCCGACGTGCAAATAGAAACCCCGCCAAGCCGGGGGTCTGTGTGAGTGTTGCTGAGATGGATCAAGCGGCTTTCTGTTGCCTGCGCCGCGCCACAAATCCCATCAGGCCGAGACCTGCAAGCAACATCGCGTACGTTTCGGGTTCGGGGACGACACCTTGGACCGCAACGCCAAATGTCGTGATTTCCGGCAGCGGCAGGTCGAAGAAGACATCAAAAAAGGAGCTGATATAACCGGTGTCGGTCACCGGGCCGAGGTCAAACCTGCGACCTTCACCAGCGGCTAGGGCAAAGCTCGTCGGCACAGGGACGGGCGTTCCTTGGCTGATAAACAGATTGTTATCGGTCAGCAGCGCAAGCGCGGCGTCTGAGCTGATGTCGCTAAAGAATCCCGACGGCACATCCACTGCCACCCGAAAATTGGTGAACAACAGCGGACTGTTTCCCTCATTGGTTAATTCGAGAAATCCAGTAAATCCGCTGCCCGCTGGAATTTGCCCTCCGAATTCGCCCACAACCGGGGTCGTAATGGGTACATCGGGGCCGGTAGGGAAACTGAACGATGCTTTCTCCTTCACGACTTTGTCGTTACCCGCATAAGAGATCGTGACGGTCGTGCTCGCCCCCTGCGCGAGAGAGCCGCCGCGAATCGTGATGTCATTGCCATCGATATTGCCGAAGTCGAACTTGTCGGAACGCGCCGCAAACGGATGTCGGTTGGAGGTAATCTTGATATCCGTGGCGGCATTGCCGCCGGGAACACTGTTCTTGAAGGTTTTTGTTTCCACAACGTTGGCAGCATGCACCAGGATCGGCGCACTAAGCAGCACGCATGACAGACCGGCTCCGATGACGATATTTTTCATGTACATCATGGCGGGTACTCGCTGGCACGCGGGCGTCTTCTGCGATAAATGGCCACTAAGTGAAGCGAGAGTTTTGCGTCTTGACGCCCATAAAATAACCAGCAATCCAATGTCCATCAACATGGTGACCTCCTGGAAGTCAGGATTTGGCCGCTACTAATCTGCCAGTGCGAATAAATAGTGCTAACGAACTCCTTCATCATGGGCTTCAACGTCGGCCCGTATTCGTGTCAGCCAAGTGTTCAACCGAGCCAGGAGCCGAAGCGGGGTCGATGTAATTGCTGCTGAGTCGAACTATCCTGATTTCTGCTTCCTGCGACGGCTTACCCAACCGAGCAGGCCAAGACCGGCCAGCATCAACGCGTAGATTTCGGTTTCGGGTATTGGAGACTCCGAAAAGGCAGCCGTAATCGTAACCGTCCTATCGGCGCCCGATAATGCGCCCGTAAACCTCAGCCCACCGCAGTGACTGTAAGATCAGCCATCAAATTCTGCGTCAGGTCCCCGTCATTATCCTGATAGCGTAGGCCGCATCTGGTCATCGCATCATCGCTACAAAAGATGCCAGTGAGGCTGATTACATGATAGTAGTCGGCGTCTCCACGGACGAACAATTCGACGTCTTCACCTCTTTGCATTTCCGGCGCAAGGTCCGCGATAGTAGGTGTGCGATTGTTGTCTGCGGATCCAGCAAACCAGGAATTGAACACGGTCGTGCCGGGCGCGTAATCATTGAACCAGTCCTTCTTTGTATTTAGGAAACTATCCGTAAAGTCCGCATTATGAGGACGATCGAGGTTATAGAATCCTAATCGCATTGGATTGTTGCCAACAGTCCAGCCCGTGATTCCAAAGTTGGTCGCATCGATCGGGTCCGTCGCATTCGTCTTGTTCGGCGTGAGCTTATTGTCATAGATGGTCGGGAACATCGACCCTAGGTAGATAAACGAATTGATAGAGGCAACGGCCCCACATGCAGCTCCAGGTAAGCAGAGAAGATTGTTTGGCTGGCGACCGAATTTGCTGAAATCTTCGGAAAAGTCGAAGCCCGCGGCTTGAGCAACTTGTCCCGCATTGGCAAACAACGCCAGGGCGAGAATCTTGACTGAGAGTCGCGCTACGTGGAGCCATGTTTTGAAGTGCATGGTGCCACCTCCCGCATCAAACGTGCTACAGCCGATCGATACCATATCCGCTGTAGCGGTGGTTATTGGTCGGTAACCCTCACCAAACCCCGCCGAAGCGGGGTCTGTGTGAATGCAGTCTGAGATGGATTAAGCGACTTTATGTTGCCTGCGCCGCGCCACGAATCCCATCAGGCCGAGACCTGCAAGTAACATCGCGTAGGTTTCGGGTTCGGGTATCGCGTCGCTGACACCTATGTACTGATTGTTCTGCGGATACGGTGCGCCGGGCAGATAGTTAAACCCGTTGTTACCCTCCACGCCAACTTCAAGCCGAGCAACGAAGTTCCCGGTACCTATGTTTGCGGGAAAGCCTCGTATCCGCCAACTCCGCATTAACGGTCGCCAACCTCAAAGTCGGAATAGAAGAGCATCCGCGGGCCTGCCCCCGTAGCGGCGCCGGAGATGGTGCCGGCCGCATCCGTGAAACGAATCCAGTCGCTAATTCCGCCGGTCGGCTCAGCGAACGAGACGTCGCCGGTAACTACCGGTTCCGGGAGCATAAAGGTTAGTGCGAGCTGCTGCCCTGGACCGGCTGGCACCGAAGGATCTACCGCAAGTACGCCGTTTAAGGTAGTCGCAGGGCCGCCGTTGATGGCAATGGTGCCTTGCCCGTTCTCATTGAACGTGAAAAGAAAAGGGCCCACGGGAGTTAGGGCGGATAAGCCAGGTGCCTCCGCCGCCCCCGCATCCGTGGACACCGGCAACGGCCAAGCTGCCGATAAGCGCGGCGGATAACAGTGATCTCGAAATCTTTACGACACTGACCATACAGCCTCCTTGACGAATAGATGTTTTGAATCGGCTCGGCCGCATCAGCGCATCGACCCACAGACTTCAGCCGGAGCCGCATCGCCGCGAATAGCTGGCATTGCCGTCAAATCGTTTCTATTGTCGTAGGAGACCCTTCGATAATCTCAGACCTTTCGATAATCCCCGCTACTCGAGGTGATTGCATTCTTGCGCTGCCGAATCCTGTTGTACATCAGATTTTGTCTGATATTTAAGTAGGTAAAGGACTACGCGAATGGGTTCGCATGCGAACGCGTTTCGCGGACCAGGTCACTTCTTCGTACGGGTTCGCCATATTTAACTCCATGCGAAACGGACAAGCCGCGGGTGCAGCACCGCGCGACGTGTTTTCAGTGGCCCGCAGTTGAACATCCGCTTAGGTCGAGCTCGCCGTTACTTCACATCACCTTGCGCGGCTGGAAAATCGCGGTATGCAGAATCTCGGTCAACACCTGGTCGCCGCGCAGTATGCACACGTAAAGCCGCACGAACTCGTGGCCGCTCTTGCGCCATTTTTCCTCGGGAATCGCGCGCACTTCGAGCGCATCGCCGGCATGCGCGGCGGAGTTGAACTTGATCCGGCTGCCCGTGTGTATCCAGGCCGGCAAGGTAAAGCGGTTGCGCAAGACGAGATTGGCCTGACGCAGGATTAAGCCGGGATGCAAAACCGGCGTCGCGCCGTCGCGATACAGCGGTAATTCATCGCGCACGTCGTTGCACCATTGCAGATTCTCCGCGGCTGTGGGATTCCAGCCGAGTGCCGGAAAAGGCGCGCCGACCTCCATCAGTTCCCACGCGACGAGCTGTTTTTCGCGCGGCGGCGCCGGCGCAAGCGCGGAACGCGCATCGATGACTGGGGCCGTTTCGCGCATCTGCGACGTCATGCGCGCGAGCTCGATGCCCTCTTCGTTTACGCAGGTCAACGCGTAACTGCCGTCAGGTCCGGACTTGTTTTGAATACCGAGCAGATCGCCGTCGTACGCGGGCTTCAAGAATATGACTTCGGCGTTGCCGCGCGACAGCCAGGCGGCGCCATGTTTGGCGACCAGCGGCTGCGTCATATGACTGAATACCGTGACGCCGGGCACCAGCGCGCCTTTGAATCCGTAGCTTGCGGCGACATCGTCGCTGTGCATGCGGTTTTCGGAACTCGAGTGCGTGTTGCGCGTGCGCACGTGGTAGGCGGACGGCGCCGGTTGGACCTCTGCTTTCATTCTAAGCTTTCCGGTTGCGTCGAGCTCATCAGTATAATGGCCGCAAAGGAGCAGGCAACCCCATGAGCTCATACGTCGATACGGTGTTGATCAAGGACGAGGTGGTCATGTACCGCGGCCACCTCACGCTGTGGGCATTCTTCTGGTGGATTTTTTTCGGGCTGCTGCTGCTCGCCGCGTTCGGAGCAGGCTTGCTGCTGTGGCTGTGGGCGTGGCTCGTCTACCACTCGACCGAGCTCGCCGTCACCAACAAGCGCATCATCGTCAAATCCGGGTTGATCCAGCGCAACACGACTGAAATGTTCCTGGAAAAAGTCGAGAGCATCCAGGTCGACCAGGGCATATTCGGCCGGCTGCTCGATTTCGGCTCGATCACGATCTCGGGCACCGGCGGCGATAAATCCCCGGTCAAGAACGTGTCGCAGCCGCTCGAATTCCGCAAAGCGTTCATGACCGCGGTCGACGCGAACCGCAGGTAGTTGCAACGATCGTCAGTCGACCTTCGCGCCGGTCAGCTTGATGAGCTTCGCGTATTTCTCGTAATCGGCCTTGATCCGCACGTCGAATTCCTCCGGCGTGCCGCCCAGCGCATCGAGCGCATTGCTCGACAGCAGATTGCTCACGTCCGGCGCCTTGAGCGCCCGGTTGATTTCGCTGTTGAGCTTCGCAATCAGCTCCTTCGACGTTCCCGTCGGCACGAATACGCCTATCCACGGGCTCATCTCGTAGCCCGGCACGCCCGCTTCCGCGATCGTCGGCACGTCGGGCATGGTGGCCGAACGCTTCGCCGAGGAGACGCCGAGCGCACGCAGGCGCCCCGACTGCACGTGCACCAGCACCGTCGACACGGTGGCGAGCGAAGCCTGCGTTTCACCCGACACGAGCGCGGTGACCTGCGGCGCGCCGCCCTTGTACGGAACATGCACGATCTTGATCCCGGTCATGGCGACCAGCAGCTCCATCGAGAGATGCGGCGCGCTGCCGTTGCCTGACGACGAATAATTGATCGTGCCCGGGCGCGCTTTCGCGAGCGCAATAAATTCCTTCACTGTTTTCACCGGCAGCGACGGATGGATCGTCAGCGCGCCGGGCTGCGCGGCCAGTAACGCGACACCGGTGAAATCCTTCAACGTGTCGTAGGGCAGCTTCTTGTAGAGATGCGCGTTGCCGACGTGGCTCGTCGAGTGGACCATGAGCGTGTAGCCGTCGGGGGGCGCCTTGGCGACGACGTCGGCGCCGATGCTGCCGGCTGCGCCGGCGCGATTATCGACGATGAATTGCTGCCCGAGGTTTTCTCCCACTTTCTGCGTGACGATCCGGCCGACCACGTCGTTCGAGCCGCCCGGCGGCCATGGAATCACGACGCGCACAGGCTTGCTCGGATAACTCTGGGCTGACGCCGCGCCGGCGAGCAGCGCCAGCGCCACGAATACGAATAAACGTTTCAAATTCTCCTCCGGTTTATTTGGGGCTGCGGCGAACAGCGCACATTATCGGGACAATCGCGCGGGCTTTCAATCGCCAAAGCGGATAAAATCGGCGTCACGATAACACGCAATGCGCACACGCGCAGGAGACCCAGGATGTCGCTTCCACTCGAAGGCGTGAAGGTGCTGGATTTCACCGCCATCATGGCCGGACCTTACTGCACGCTGATGCTCGCGGACATGGGCGCCGACGTGACCAAGATCGAAACTTTTCCCGAAGGCGACGGCTCGCGCCGCTTCGAGCCCAAGGTCAACGACGAGAGCTATTGCTTCGCGGTGCTCAATCGCAACAAGAAGAGCGTCGCGCTCGACATGAAGCAGGCGCAGGGCAAGGAAATATTCATGAAGCTCGCCGCCTCGACCGACATCATCGTCGAGAATTTCCGGCCGGGCGTCACCAAAAAGCTCGGCATCGACTACGAGGCGATCAAGAAAATCAACCCGGGCGTCATCTATGCGTCGATCTCCGGCTTCGGCCAGACCGGCCCTTACGGGAAGAAAGGCGGCTTCGACATCATCGCGCAGGGCATGAGCGGCATCATGCGCATGACCGGCGAGCCCGACGGCCGGCCGGCCAAGGTCGGCATCGCGATGAACGACATCGCCGCCGGCACCACGGCGCTCTATTCGATACTCGGCTCCTATATCAAGAAGCTGAAGACCGGCGAAGGGATCTATCTCGAAACCTCGTTGCTCGAAGCGGGGCTCGCGTGGACGTTCTGGGAATTCGGCGCGTACTACGGCGGCGGCGAGCTGCCGCTCGCGAGCGGCACGCGCCACCGCCGCTCGACTCCGTATCAGGCCTACAAAACGCAGGACGGCTACGTGACCGTCGGCGGCAACAACGACAAGCTGTGGACCAATTTCTGCACCCAGGTCCTGAACAAGCCGGAGTTGCTAAAGGATACCGCGTTTCAATCCACTCGCTGCGCGCTTGAAGAACATCGACGCGCTGCAGGATGAAATCGAAAAGGTCTTTCTGACTGCGCCGACCGCGCACTGGGTGGAGAAGCTCGACGCCGCCTCGGTGCCCGCGGGCCCGGTATACACGTACGACCAGGCGCTCGCGGATCCGCACATCATCGCGCGCAACATGGTGACCGAGATCGACCATCCGAAAATCGGGCGCATGAAAAACATGGGCTCGCCGGTCAAAACCAGCGTCGAGTTTACTAAAACGCGCTCGCCGGCGCCGTGGCTCGGCCAGCATTCGGATGACGTGCTGAAATCGCTGGGCTACAAGGACGCCGACATCGCCGCGCTGCACGCGCAGGGCGTGGTCTACGACAAGTACCGGGCTAAAGGTTAACGCCGCGACCGCGACAGAACTTAATCCCCCGCCGCCGGCCCCTTCTCCTTGTCCTTCTCAGGCGGGCCGGAGCCTTCGAACAAGCCCTGCATGCCGCACTCGGGTTTTTTCTGCACGACTTCGATCAGGCCGTTCAGTTCGCCGTACATGCCGCAGTAGTGCATGCGGTCGACATCGCTGAAAGTGACTTTGACGCGCTGGCCGGGCATGTATTCGAGCAGTGCGTGGCCGGTGAACAGCTTGATCAGCGCCTTGCCCATGCCGCCCTCGGCGTCTTCCCAGCGCGTGGTGCCGTCGCCGCGCCGGCTATGAATAGAGCATACGCGCGTGCCGAGCCGGCTGTAGAACGCGAACTCCATCGCGCGCCCTTTGACCGCCTCGACGATCAAGCGCACCTGCTCGTCGTTCGGCCCGGTGCGGCACGTGAATTTTTCCAATGGCGGAACCTTGGCAGTCGATCCCGGGGGATGAACTTTTTTTACCACTTCCGCAGCGCCCGCCACGGTCGACATGGCAAGCAACACGGCTGCCATCGCTATCGTGCGCATCTTTGTATTTCCTCCTTGAATTCCACCCGCCGTATCGCCGGCGATGCGAATGAATGACCTTCGAATTCGCGTCAAGTTCGTTGCTGCGACAGGGCAAACGCGTTTGCGCGCGCTATGTGCACTGCCTATAATCGAAAAATCAAAACGGCTATGGCCAGGAGACGCGCATGACCGCACACGACCGGCCGCACACTTCAGTCTGCGATCCGACCGGCGCACCGAACGCGCCGCCGAAACAACTTGCGCCCCGCCTGCAATCGCTGCGCGGCGCGCGAGTCGCGCTGCTCGACAACGGCAAAGAATTCTCGGACGACGTCATCAATGCAATCGGCACAGTACCTCAAGCACGAGCTTGGCGTCAAGGAGGTGCGGGTATGGGACAAACAGTTTCCGGCTAAGGGCGCGCCGTTCCTGCCGGAGCTCGCGCGCTCGTGCGATGCCGTCATCACGGGCGTAGGCCATTGAGGGTCATCCGCCCCCTGGTCCGCGCGTGACGCGGCCGCACTCGAAGACCTCGGCGTTCCAACCGCAACGATTTGCAGCATCGCGTTCGCGCCGCTCGCGCGCGTAGTTGCGCGCGGGCTCGGACACTCGAGCCTGCCGATCGCCATCGTTCCGCACCCCGTCGGCGATGCGCAGGCAGAGCTCGTGACCCGCAAAGGTATCGATGTCGCGGCCGAATGCATTCGCATGCTGACGACGCCGAGCGGTGAGCTCGATGCCGAATTCCGCACCGCCAAATATCCGCTGCCGCCGGCGACGGTTCCCGAAGTAACTTCATGGCGGATCTCCATCGTTCATCCATTCGCGGCGCAACTTGTCGAGTTGCCCGATTCGTTCGATGCGATCAACGATTATTTTTACGACCAGGGCTGGACCGACGGCCTGCCCATCGTGCCGCCGACGCGCGAGCGCGTCGAAAAAATGCTCGCCGGCATGGCGTGGCGCGACCCGGCAGAGTTGATTGCGGTGATTCCGCCCGCGATGGGCCAGGCAACATTGACCAAGATCGCGGCTAACTGCGTGATGGCCGGCTGCCGCCCTGAATATCTGCCGGTGGTCGTCGCCGCGATCGAGGCCGTCAGCGAGCCCATCTATGGTCTCGCGCACCGCCAGACGACCACGCATGCGGGCGCGCCGCTCATTCTCGTCAATGGGCCCATCGTCAAAACGCTCAAGATCAATTACGGCACCGGCTGCTTCGGCCCGGGCTGGCGCGCCAACGCGACGATCGGGCGCGGCCTGCGGCTAAACCTCGTCAATCTCGGCGGCGCGATTCCCGGTGAGGTCGATTTCTGCCAGCACGCGCATCCCGGCAAATATACGTACTGTATCGGCGAATACGAGGACGCGAATCCGTGGGAGCCGCTGCACGTCGAGCGCGGCTTCAACCGCGACCAAAGTGTCGTCACGGTGGTGAACTGCGAAGCGCCGCACAGCATGACCGAGAACGTGCAGACCGATCCGGTCGAGATCATGCGCACGTTCGCGTCCACCATGGCGACGCTCGGCAGCAATAACATTTACTCGCAGGGCACTCCGGTGCTCGTGCTTTGTCCCGAACATGCGAGCTACATCAATGCCGCAGGCTGGACCAAGCGCGACATCAAGAATGATTTGTTCGAGCGCGCGCGCCAGCCGTGGGGACTCGTCAAGAATCGCGGCAAATCCAAGGGCCCGAAAATTCCCGATTGCGTCGATCAGAACGACGACAACTCGATGGTGCCGGTGGTGTGCGAAGCCGACGACCTGATACTGCTCGTCGCCGGCGGCGCCGGCGGCAAATCGATGTGGTGCCCGACGGCGGGCGGCCAGAGTCTCGCTGTGAGCAAGGCGATCGAGACCGGGCCGCGTTAGCGCGGTATACCGCTAGTACACAAGCATCATCCGCTGAATTTCGCTTTGCATCGCGCGTCTGCGCGAGCGCCAGCATCAGCAGGATGCGCACTTTTTTCGGCGCGAGACTGTCGGCGACGACGAAACCCTTTTCCGTGAATGAGCGCTTGGCCATCACGCGGCCGTTGCCGGAGTGGCTCGCCATGACTACAGTGACACCACCCTCGTGCGCTTCACGCACCGCATCGAGGAACGCGCGCGGCACGCTGCCGCTGCCCAGGCCTGCGCTCACGATCCCTGCACAACCCGCGTCGACCATCGCCCTGACCGCGACACCGTCCACACCCGAATACGCGTAAGCGATATCGACGCGCGGGAATGCCGTGAGTTTGTCCAGATTCAATATACCGGTCGCTGGCTTGGCGCGTAGCGAGTCACGCAGAAACACCACCTTGCCATCCGAATCGGCGTAGCCGAGAAATCCCAGTTCGCCCGACTTGAATGTTTCGACGCGCGAAGTATTGGTTTTCGTCACGTCGCGCGCAGCCTGAATCTCGTTGTTGAGCACGACGAGCGCGCCCTTGCCCGCCGCGTCCGGGCACGCCGCCACGCGAATCGCGTCGTACAAATTCATGTCGGCGTCCGTGCTGATCGCCGTCGGCGGGCGCATCGCTCCGGTAATCACGACGGGTTTCGGCGATCTGACTGCAAGATGAAGAAAATACGCCGTTTCTTCCAGCGTCGACGTGCCGTGCGTGACAACGACGCCGGCAGCGTCGTTATCCTCGCGAAATATTTGCTCGATGCGGCGCGCAAGTTGCAGCCATTGCGATGGCGTGACATCGCCGCCGTAGACGTTCAGGAACTGCTCCGCGCGGATGTCGGCGATCTCGCCTGCCTCGGGAATCCGCGCGACCATCTCCTCGATCGTGAGATGCTTATCCGCGTAGTTGTAATTAAGCAGATCGACGCGCGAGTCCCCGATGCACGAAATGCTGCCGCCCGTGCCGATCACGTAAACGCGTGGTTTATTCAATTTTCACCTTCGCCATGCGCACGATTTTCGCCCATTTCTCGATTTCCGACTTGATGTGTGCCGCGAACTGCGCGGGCGTGCCGCCGGCGGGTTGTGCGCCTTCGTGTGCGAGGCGCTCTTTGAAGTCTGCCTGAGTAAGCATCTTCGTCACCGCCGCATTCGCCTGGTTGACGAGCGCAGGCGGCACTTTCGCTGGCGCCAGCATGCCGTACCACGTGTCCGCTTCGAATCCCGGATAACCGGCTTCAGCCACCGTCGGAATTTCGGGGGCAAGCGACGAGCGCTTGAGTCCGGTCGTTGCCAATGCGATAAGGCGGCCCGCTTTCATTTGCGGCAGTGCGACCGGTGTCGTCGCCATCATGAGCTGCGTTTCATTCGCGAGCAGCGCAGTCAGCGCGGGACCGGCACCCCGATACGGCACGTGAACGATATCGATGCCGGCGGCGTAGCGGAACATCTCCATCGAAAGATGGGAGACGCCGCCGTTGCCTGACGATGGAAAATTGAGTTTTCCCGGCCGCGATTTCGCAATCTGCACAAGCTCAGCAACCGACTTGGCGCCGACCCCCGGACTGACGACAAGCACGTTCGGCGCCGTCGCAGCGAGCACGACCGGGGAGAAATCGGCGATCGGATCGAACGGCAGCTTCTTGTATATGCTCGGGTTGATCGTGTGCGACATCGACACGAAACCGAGCGTGTAGCCATCGGGAACGGCACGCGCGAGCATTTCAGTGCCCACCATCGACGCGGCCCCGGGGCGATTGTCGACAACAACCGATTGACCCCACTGCTCCGTCAGTTTCAAGGCGATCGCGCGCGCGACGACGTCGGTGCCGCCGCCAGGAGGAAACGGCACTACCATGCGCACTGGCTTTTCGGGATAAGTCGCGGCAACAGCGCACGTTGCGCCGGTCACGGCGACCGCCATCGCCGCCCCGCGTAAGAGACACTCGCTAATTCGAACGGATGTTCGCTTCACGGATCACCTTGCCCCACTTCGTGTATTCCGCAGCGACGAACGCGCTGAAGCGCTCCGCCGAGCCGCCAGCGATTTCCGCGCCCTCGCCCGCGAGCCGTTCGCGTATGTCGGATTGCGCGAGCACCTGGTCGATTGCGCGGTTTAGCTTGACTACCATGGCGCGCGGCGTGCGCGCTGGCGCGAAAAATCCGTTCCACTGCACCACCTCGTACCCGGCAACGCCGGATTCGATGGCAGTCGGCACCTCGGGCACGGCGGGCGAGCGCCTGGCGCTGGTAACTGCCAGCGCGCGGATTTTTTCCGCACGCACTTGCGGCAACGCCGAGAGAATATTGTTGAACGTCAGTTGCACCTGGCCGCCCAGCAAATCGATCAGCGCCGGGCCGCCGCCTTTGTACGGCACCTGAACGATTTGCGCACCCGTCAGGTTCTTGAAGAGCTCGCCGGCGAGATGGCTGATCGTGCCGTTGCCCGACGACCCGAAATTCAACTTTCCCGGCTGCGCGCGCGCCAGCGCGATCAATTCACGCAGCGTCTTCGCGGGTATCGACGGATGCACGACTATGATCAGCGGTATCGTAGTCGCGAGCACTATCGGCGCGAAGTCGCGCAGCGGATCGTACGGCGCCGCCGACATATGCGGATTGATCACCATCGCGCTCGCGGTGCCGATCAGCAAGGTGTAGCCGTCGGGCACGGATTTCGCCGCTATATCGGTGCCCATGCTGCCGCCGGCGCCGCCGCGATTGTCGACGACGACGGGATGGCTCCAGGTTTCGGTCAGCTTCTGACCCACGAGCCGCGCCACCAATCCCGAGCCGCCGCCCGGCGGAAACGGATCGATCAAACGCACCGGCTTCTCGGGATAGGAACTCGCCGCGTCTTGCGCCGATGCGCCGCACGCTGCGCAACCCAGAACGATCGTGATCGCGACATGTCCCACCGGGCGCCACCACGGCATCGCGGTCATCAGTTCGCAGAGATGCCCGCGTCCTTGATGACTTTCTTCCACTTGTCGAATTCCGACTTGATATAGGCGCCGAATTCAGCGGGCGTGCTGGTGCGCACTTCAAGGCCCTGCTTGAACAGCAGCTCCTTCACGTCCGGCAATTGCAGCGCACGCACGATCTCGGTGTTCAGATAATTGATGATCGGGCGCTGAGTGCCGGCGGTCGTGACGATGCCGTACCAGTTGTCCGCTTCATAGCCGGGCAGGCCGGATTCGGCGATGGTCGGCAATTCGGGCAACGCGGTCGAACGGCGTATCGTGGTGACCGCGATCCCGCGGATCTTGCCCGCCTTGACCTGCGGCACCGCCGTGGGCGCCGACGAGAACACGAGCTGCACCTGTCCCGCGATGAGATCGATCATCGCCGGCGCGCCGCCTTTGTATGGCACGTGCACCATGTCGGTCTTGGTCATCGATTTAAAAAGCTCGGCGGCGAGATGGCCCGCATTGCCGGCGCCCGACGATCCGTATGTGAGCTTGCCGGGCTGCGCGCGCGCCAATGCGATCAATTCCTGCACCGTCTTCACCGGAACAGATATATTCACCACCAGCACGTTGCTTTGTGACGTGGCCCAGGTAATCGCGGTCAGGTCACGCAGCGGATCGTAGTTGAGCCCCTTGTAGAGATTGGTGTTAACTGCGAGGCCGCCGAGCGAGGCTACGAGTATGGTGTGGCCATCCGCTGGCGCGTGGGCCGTGATTTCGGAGGCCAGGCTGCCGGCGGCGCCGGCGCGGTTGTCGACCACGACCTGGTAACCGAACACCGCGGCGAGTTTCGGCGAAATTGCGCGCGCGACGATATCAAGCCCGCCGCCGGCTGAATTCGCCGCAATCATGCGTATCGGCTTATTCGGATAGTTCGGCGGAGCGGCGGCCAGTGCTGCGCACGACATGACCGCCGACGCAAAGCCGGCCGCAATAATCGCCGGCCGATGGTTGTTTCTGTTCATCCTGTCTCCTCGCATTGGTACTTATTCCGGATCATTCGACCTTGATGCCGGCTTCTTTGACGACCTTGCCCCACTTGGCGATTTCGGATTTGACGAAGTCGCCCCACTCCCTGGGCGTGCTGGTTTGAATTTCCACGCCGGTGACCGCGAGCTTCTCGACCACGTCCGGCAGCGCGAGTATACGCACGACTTCGGCGTTGAGCTTGTTCACGATCGCGGGCGGCGTTTTCGCGGTGGTGAAAAGCCCCTGCCAGTCGAGCACCGCAAAGCCGGGAATGCCGGCCTCGGAGATGGTCGGGATCTGCGGCTCCGCAGGTGAGCGTTTCGGCGCCGTGACAGCAAGCGCGCGCAGCTTACCGGCACGCACGAACGGAATCGACGAGGGCATGCTTGCGAAGCTGCCCGAAATCTGCCCGCCGACGAGATCCGCCATCGCCGGGCCGCCGCCCTTATACGGCACGTGCACGACGTTCACTTTGGCGAGTATTTTGAAGAGCTCGACGGCCATGTGCGGCGCGCCGCCGGTGCCGCTCGAGCCGAAAGTGAGCTTGCCGGGCTGCGCCTTGGCGAGCGCAATCAGTTCTTTTACGTTGGCCGCGGCGACGCTCGGATGCACGACCAGCAGATTCGTTACGTTGCCCGTGTAACTGATCGGCGCAAAATCGGCGACGATGTCGTACGGCATCTTGTAGAGGCTCGCGTTGATCGCCATCGGTCCGATGCTCGACAGCAGCAGGCTGTAACCATCGGGATTCGCTTTGGCGACGAGATCGGCCCCTATCATGCCGTTGGCACCGGGACGATTGTCGACGACGACCTGCTGTGCCCACGCCTCGGCCATTTTCTGCCCGACGACGCGCGCGACGAGATCCGTGCTGCCGCCAGGCGCAAAGCCGAGGATCAGGCGGATCGGCCGCGCGGGATAATCCTGCGCCAGCGAAGCTGCGGTCGTTGCGGTGAGCGCCGCGCCAACGATCAGCAGACGAAGCTTCATGCCGTGCCCTCCTTTATTGTTCAGGTAAAATCCGGGAAGTTCCCGCAGCGCCAGATGTAGGGTGTATCTACGTACGGCAATGGCACGCGCTGCGCGCAAAAAAATAAACCGCTTCGATTATAACAAACCGATCACCGCAACGGCGGTGCGGCCAAGGAAAAACGCACTATGAAAGCATGGCGCAATCCGTATGTCGTTTCTTTCGCGCGCGCAGTCGCCGAATTCAAAAGCGGCAAGCAAACGCCGCGCGATTTTCTCGAGCGCTGCATAGCCAACGTCAACCAGAACGAAGGGCGCGTGAAAGCATTCGTCACGCTCGATCGCACCGCCGCGCGCAAGGCAGCGGACGAATCGACGCAGCGCTACAAAGCCGGACGCCCGCTTTCGATGGTCGACGGCTGCCCGGTCGGCATCAAGGACATCATGGCGACCAAGGACATGCCGACGCAGATGAACTCGCCCGCGTTCAAGGCCTGGCAGTCGGGCCAGGATGCCGCCTGCGTGCAGGCGCTGCGCGAAGGCGGTGCGATCATATTCGGCAAAACCGTCACGACCGAATTCGCGATCGGCTTTTCCGGGCCGACGACCAATCCGTTCGATGTCAAGCGTACGCCCGGCGGCTCGTCGAGCGGCACTGCGGCGGCGGTCGGTTCCGGCATGATGCCCGTCGGCCTCGGCACACAGACGCAGGGCTCGACGCTGCGCCCCGCTTCGTATTGCGGGGCGGTCGGCTTCAAGCCGACCATAGGCGCGCTCAATTTGGCCGGCGTGCATCCGCTGTCGGCAACCAAGGATCATCTGGGCGTCATCGGCGCCACGCTCGAAGACGTGTGGCGCGTGGCTTCCCAGATCTCGCTCGGCATCGGCAGTCCCGGCTACGGTTTCATGAACGGCGCGGGCGAATCGCTGCCGCTTGCAGTGCAGCCGCAGAAATTAATCCGCTTGTATACGCGCGGCTGGACCGAAATCGACTCGAACACCGAAGACGCATTTGAAGAGGTGATCGCAGCATTGGCCGCCGCGGGTGTCGCTATCGTCGGCAAGGACGACGACCCGCGCGTCGCCGCGTTCGAAACGGCGCTCGACCGCGACATCGATACCGCGCTCGACATCGTCGCCTACGAGATGAAATGGCCGTTTCAGGAATACATCGCACGCTACGGCAAAGCGATCGGCAAGCGCATCCACGGACTGATGGATCGCGCCGGCAAGATGTCCCCGGCGGATTATCTGACGGTGCTCGAAAAACGGCAGAGCATACGCGCGCATTGCCGGCGGCTTGCCGCCGAGATCGGCGCCGACGCTTACATCACGCTCGCGTCATCGGGCCCGGCGATCCAGGGCCTGGAATTCAGCGGCAGCCGCACTTTCATCGTGCCAGGCTCGTGGCTCGGCTTCCCGGCATTCTCGCTGCCGGTGATGCAGGCGGGAGACTTGCCGTTCGGCCTCCAGTTGCTTGGCATCGATCATCAGGACGGCAATCTCTGCTCGACCGCGAACTGGGTCATGCAAACGCTCGGCGCCGAGTAGCCAGCAGCGCGTCATTTGTTGTTCAGCGCGGTGGCCAGTGGCGCGAGCAAATGGGCGCATTGGCTCGTTTGCCGGCGCTCGTTCAGCAGCGGCTTGAATAATGTCGCGATGGTCGATGGCGCGGCCGCGGCGCCGCCCGGCTTGAGCGGAACGCGATCGTCGATTTTGTAACTGGCGTTGTTAAGAGCGCCCTGCACGCGGATCGACGACTTGAGCGAAAAGAGTCCCGGCTTTTTCGGCTGGGGCGTCAACAGCAATTCAAATGTCTCATTGCGCAGATCGACGACGCCGGTCCCGTCGGTATGCGTCTCCGCGGTTTCCAATACCAGCGCCTGCGATTTGCCGATGCCGTTGCGGAAATCGAACGCGGCCGCGGCACAATGGAGCGGGATCGGCCGGTCGCCGCGGATGCGCAGGCCCAGCACCTTGCCGAGATTTAGCGCGAGTTTGGCATCGACCAGATTCGAAATGCTGCCGCCGTCGACCACCGCGGCCAGCGTGCCGGTAGCGCTGCCCGCCATCGCGGCAAACGACTTGCCGCGGCCGCTTGCGCGCAATTGCGCGCGTACGCCTCCTTCGCTCGTGACTTCGGCTGGTTTCGGGAACATCACTCTTGCCAGGCGCAGATTGCGGCCATCGAGGTTCGCGCTTACAGCAGGCGGCTCCTGCTTAGCGTCGAACTCGAGCGAGCCGGCGACGTGTCCGCCGGCCGCACCCAGGTCGAGCTCGCTCACCCGCAGCACGCCGTCGACCAGGTCCGCCGTCAATCGCAAGCTGTCGACCGGCCATGCGGCAGCGCGAAACTTCTTTACCGCGAGCTTCATATGCGCGTCGAATTTTTGCATCGGCCCGATATTAAGCACCCGCGCCGAAAAAATCCGCGCGCCCTTCGCATCGGTGTTATCGGGAGCAGAAGCATTTTGTGACTGCAGCCTGCGGTAATCCATGCCGGCAAGAAAAACCAGATCGATTAAATCCGCCGAGCCGCTGTCCAGCGTTGCGGTCGCGACCCGGCGCTCGGGCTTGCGATCATAGGTTGCGTCGCCCGCGAAGTCCGCGTCGCCGACTTTGCCTTTGAGCTGCGTGAACTCGTACTTGCCGTTCTCCTGCCGGAGTTTGGCCTCGAGCCGGTACGCACGCGTGGGCGGCGGCTTGAATTGCAGGAACGGGTGAACGTGCGCCAGCGAGTCGCCGGCGAGACGGATCTGCGCATCGACCGGACCCAGATCAAAAATGTCCGCGAGCTTCCCGTCAATGTCGAGGCGCGTCTTGCCGGCGCTCAAATGGCCGCGCAGCGGAAACCACTCGAGCGAATCGCGAAAGCTCATGAACGTGCCGATGCGCGCCGCGCCAGTGAACGGCACGCCCTGGTATTTTCCTTTGACGGTTAAATCGTTGAGCAATGCGTCGTCGACCGCAGGGACGTTCGCGCTGCCGTCTATCGGCGCGGTCTTCGCGACGATCTCGAAATCGATCGCCTCATTGATGAAGTGGATCGTGGAGCGCCGCGCATCGAGCGTCATCACGCGAATGATGCCGGGCCCGCGGTCCTCGGGATTCGTCAGCCGCCAGTTGCGCAGGCCATCGGCTTTTCTTTCCATGCTGACGTTGGCGTCGACCAGCACAAGTCGCGTAATGACGACCAGGTCTGACCACAGACTTTTGGCGGAAAAGGTGAACGCCGCCTCTGCCGCGACCGCCATCGGCTGGCGCGATGCCCATGGCGCATTCCCGACACGCACTCCGCGCAAGCGCACGGTCGGCGCGATTGGCCAGCCAAGATTCACGTGCAAATCGTCGATGCGGATTTCGCGGCCCGATTTCTTGGCGAGGTAATTCACGAGCGAGGGGCGCAGCCAGTTCCAGTCGAACAGCATCACGCCGGCCGCGAATGCCAGCAGAAGACCCAGCAAAATTGCGTGGCTGCGTTTGAAGGAAAACGATGGGCGCCTTGGATCCACTCTACGGTGGAGCCTAGCGGCTTTGCCGCGGAGCCGCCCTAAGCGCTAGTCCTAAACTGTCGTAGGACTGAGGCGATGCAACGTCTGCGGAAATGCTGGGATCAGGACCGGCGTGGATTGCTTTTGCGGCGCCGTGCCGCAGGCCACGCAAACACGCATAGCGCTGCGCCGGCCAAAAATAACACCATCCCGGTGCCGCCCAGCAGCCAATCGTCAGGGGCGAGCAGGATCTCCGAACGCGCAGGATCACGCGGATCGTAGCGGGCCTTCACCGGCCGGTAGGCGACGTTCCAGGTGCGCTGAGGATTGAGCGGGCCCAAGTCCTGCAGGCTGAACTCCGCGGCCTCGGCTGCGAATGGCACGATCAGCGACCTTACTTCGGCCGCCGACTTGCTGCGGTAGCTGCCCGCGATTTGCGCGCCCTCGTAGTCGCGTCCGCCGACAGTCAACAGGTAACGAGCGGTCATCTCATAATCGGCGCCGGTATTCGGCGCGGCCCGGCGTATTCCGACTTCGTACAAACGCCCTTCGCCGTCGACCCAGCCACGGCGGTATTCCGACTCCTGGTTCACTGCATGGTCGAGCCACGCGAAAGTCCCGCCGGCGCCGATGCAGACGACGCCGAGCGCGATCATCCGCCAGAAGAGCTTGCGGTTGATCTGAGCAGTGAGGTTCACGAATTTCAGCGATGGCCCGCGTTTATTTAACGGCCGGGCGATTGTCGCGACGTTAGTCGACGCGGATTCCCGCTTTTTGCACGACCTGCGTCCATTTGGCAATTTCCGCCGTGAAGAAAGCGCCGAATTCCTGCGGCGAGCTGCCCGCGGGATCGGCGCCCTCGGCCTGCATGCGGGTGAGCACGTCCGGATGCTTGAGTGCTTTATTGATTTCCGCGTTCAGGCGCTCGATCACGGCCGGTGATGTGCCGGCCGGCGCAAGCAGGCCATACCACTGGCTCATCTCGTAGTTGCGCACGCCGGCTTCCGCGACCGTCGGTATGTCCGGCGCAGCGAGCGAGCGCCGCTCGGTCGTTACGGCAAGTGCGCGCAGCCGGCCGCTTTTGGCGTGGGGGAACACTGAAGGCAAGGTGCAAAAGCACAGCGGCACCTGGCCGCCGATCAGGTCGGTAATCGCTGCACCGGTGCCCTTGTATGGAACGTGCACCATCGAAACCTGCGTAATCGAGCGAAAGAGCTCCGTCGCGAGATGCGCGGAACCACCAATTCCACCGGATGCGTACGCAAGTCCGCCGGGCCGCGCCTTGGCTAGAGCGACGAGCTGTGGAATGGTCTTCACCGGCAGCGACGGGTGGACGACGACGAGCAGCGGCGTCTCAGCCAGCTTGCTGACCGGCGCGAACGCGTTCGCCATATCGAACGACAGCTTCGCGTACATCGCGGGCGCAAAAGCGTAATTCCCCGGGGCAACGAGCAGTGTGTAGCCGTCGGGCGCGGCCTTGGCGGCAAGCTCCGCAGCGATGATGCCGTTGGCGCCCGGCCGGTTGTCGGCGATGATCTGCTGGCCGAGCGCTTCCGTAAGCCGCGGACTCAGCGAGCGCGCGATGATGTCCGCACCTCCGCCCGCGGCAAAACCGATCAGCAGCCTGACGGGTTTAGCTGGATAGGTTTGGGCCGAAGCAGCTGCCGTCGCGAGCAACAGAGCGAGCGAACCAAGCACTGCGATGCGCGGCTTGTTTGGGACATGCGCACCCGATCGAGCGGCCATCAGCGCGGACGACACCAGCCGGTACCCGGCACATACTCGAAAAACTGCTCGCACATTCCGCCGCTACCCGTGTTGCACGGAGGCACGAGGTTGGGCGTGATTGCCTTGGCTCGTTTCCATCCGGGCTTGCCGGACCCGCAGTCGAAGCCTTCCATGTTTTTTGCTGCGGCCTTATCCGTATTCGGGCGCTCCTTCGATGCCTCGACGCTGTTCTGCGAGCGGGCATCGCCGCCGTACACGGTTGCCAACACACCGCCGCAAATCAGCAATGCAAGATAAAGCATCAAGTTTTTGCCGCGCGTCATTGCATTGAACTCCTATCTTAGGCCGCATTACTTCGGGCCAAACTCACTTCACGGTTCGTGGCTTCGAGAAACTCCTTTATCTGCCGCCTGGAGCGCAAGTGAACGATTCGCTTCTTTTCCGCTGCTCCTGACACGTACGAACGGTACTTCGGCGTCAGGTGACGGTTACATGGCCAGAGCACGCGGTAACTGCTAAGCGAGCTGGCAATAACCGGGCTGCCTTCCGGCCACCCTTGCGGCGGTGAAAACAAACCTTTCACGAGCCGCTTCGTGACCCCGATTGCATGCGCTGCGAGGGGCAAGTCAACATGGATCAGGGTATCGGCCGCATCCAATCTTTCCCATACGGTCTTTCCCCCATAGCCGTCGATTATCCATTCTTCACCAGCGATCAGAGCGCCATGCGCCCGCACATATTCTTCCGGCGGAACGGCAGCACCGCCCGGCCTGAATTCAAGCATATCGACCACGTGCAGCGGCAATCCGGTGATTGCCGCCAGTTCGCGCGCCAGCGTCGATTTACCGCCGCCGGCGTTGCCGAAGATGGCTACTCGCTTCATGCGAGGCTGACAATCACGCTGCCCAGCCATCGTGGAACGCGGAATTCAGACCTCGAGCCGACCCGCTACTTCTTGCCTTTTTGATCCACGACCTTGAGGTCAAACTTCCCGGGCGACTCCTCGTAGAGGAGCGCGCCTTCCTTCGGGTCTCCCGCGCTCACGTGCACGTCGCCGCCCGGAATGGAGAGATAGGACCCGACACCAACCCGTCGTTCGGTGCCGTTCTGGGGCTTGTAAATGTAGGCGCCCTGCAGCACGACGATCCGGACTTCATTGGTATGGGTATGCAGCGGATTGGTATGGCCTGGATCGAACTTCGTGAAGCCACCATAAGGCCCTACATCGTAATTACCCCACAGGATCTTTTTCTTGATCCCCGGAACGACCTCCTTGAAATCCGCCTTACCGGAATCCACGAAAACCGGCTCCTTCTTACCCTGGGCTATCGCGACTCCCAGCGAGCAGGCGACCACCGCGGCTCCGACTACTGAAACCAACTTTGCTTTCATCTTCATAACTCCCTCCTGTGATGTCACTACGAACAACATTTTCGACCGTTCCGGCTAATGTCCGCATTGTCCCGCGCACATGCGCAGCGCGGCAAGTTGGAGGTGCCGATCAACAATGCGCTGTTAGGGTGCACGCTAGTTATTCGTGCTGCAGGATGTTGATCAACTTTCCGAACGGATCACGGACGTAGAATCTACGCACTCCCCAGGGCTCGGTCGCCGGACCGTATTCGATAGCGATACCCGCGTTCCGGACTCTCATTAGAGCCTCTTCAACATTGTCCACTTCAATCGACATATCCGGAACAGCCGTGCCAGACCCGCCTTCGGACATCACGCTGACCTGAATCGTCATCTTTGAACTAGAGCCGTATGTTCGTATCCAGCCAAGGTCCATGAGGACTTTGAGGCCGAGAATCTCTTCATAGAAGGCGTTTGCCTTCTCTACGTCGGACGCAGCGACATTTGAGACGATGCGCTTGACCTTCATCGATGCTCCTTGCGTAACGTTCGACATGAGCGACGGGCCAAAGGGCGCGAAGAGGTCTTTGGGACGTCCGCTCGATGGAGAGGTTAGGGGCTCATTCCTTAACTCGCTTGTACCTTGCGACAGGTTGACCCGGTTCCCGCAATTCCAGCCGACTTCCCTTCATGCTGACGGCATACACGAACGACAATGAGCTATCGTCTTGCTTGGTGATTCGGAGGACGCAGTCTTCGAGTATCCACGTGGCGCCAGCGATCTCAGGACGATCGTGAAGCCACGAGCTAAACGAGTTGTTTCCACCTTTTGAGGTGAATTCCATCTGCTCGAAGAAGCCTGCTCGATTTACTTGCACCCACGCACCTCTCAACATGTCTGACCGCAGAGTGCAGTTGGCAGCTTCTGCGTTGACCATCATGAAGACCAGCGGAACTGATAGAACGCCGGCAACAATATGGCGCACGAGACGGGCCCTAACTATTGTTGATTGACAACAATTAGATGACACAATTTAGTTGCCAAAAATCTCTATGCCCAAATATAACGCCCGCCCTACTCCGGCTGTATCCCCGCATCCTTGATTTTCTTTCCCCATGCCGCGAGTTGCTGTTTGACGAAGCGGTCGAGTTCCTCCGGCGTGCTCGGTCCCGGCTGCAGGCCTGACTCGGCGAGTTTCTGGTTGACCGTCGGCTTGTTGATTGCTTTACGATCTCTGTATTCAGCCGGTTGATGACAGCTTTCGGCGTGCCCGCCGGGGCAAACATGCCGGCCCACGGCACGGTATCGAAACCGGGCACCGTCTCGCCCACCCCCGGCAGATCGGGGAACAGGTCCGAGCGTTTATCGGACATGACGGCGATTGCACGCAGCCGTCCTGATCTCACGTGGCCCTGGCTCGACGCGGCATCGACGAACATGTAATGGACCTGCCCCGCAATCAGGTCCGTCATCGCCGGCGGCGTGCTCTTGTACGGGACCGGCAGCGCATCGAGTTTCGCCGCGCTTGTGAAGTACGCGCCGTTGACCTGACCCGTACTGTTGCCGAACGCGTAGGAAATCTTGCCGGGGTTCGCTTTAACGTAGGTAATGAGTTCCGGAACGGTCTTGATGCCCGAGTTCGGGTTCACGACCAGGATGAACACGTAGTAAATCATGCGCGAAACTGCGGCGAAGTCTTTGATGGGATCGTAATTAATCTTCTTGAACAGAAACGGGTTCGCCGAATGCGGCGTATTGGTGGATAGGAAAAGCGTGTAGCCGTCGGGGTTTGCCCTCGCGACGAGTTCCGCACCGATCTGGCCGGACGCGCCCGCGCGATTGTCGATCACGAAATTCGCGCCCATCGAAGTGCGCATTTCCTCCGTCACGATGCGCGCCAGTATGTCCGTTCCGCTGCCGGCGGCGAATGGCACGACCACGCGGATGGGCTTGTCGGGAAATGTCTGAGCGACCGCAAACGCACTCATCAGGAATAGCACGCCGGGCGCATATGTTCTCAAACGCTTCATATTTCCTCCTGGGCCGTTTCTTATGATATCCGCCCGATTATCGGCGCGAATACCCGGCGCGTCGATATATGATGCGAATTGACATATTTCGAGGTCATGACCGACCGTTTTCCGGCAGTTCAAATTTGACACAGGCAAGCATCATTCATTATTCTGCGGGCCGATTGCATCAGCCGCAGCATCGCAGGCAAATTCCTCCATCCAGAAAGTTGTCATGACCACCGCACTGGTATCAAAGCAATTCATCGCCACCTTCGGCGACGCATTTAAAGCCGCCGGCCACACCGGCAACAAATCCGTCGAATTCATGACGCTGCCTGAAGAAAAAGGCGCGCGCCTGTCGCAGGCCGATTGCGATCGCGTCGACTGCGTGTTCATCGATCGCGACTTGCGGTTCAGCGAGCAGCTTTACACCGCGTGCATCGACGCCGCGCTCGCGTCGAAAAGCATCAAGTGGCTGCATTCTGCGAGTTCCGGTGTGTGGCAGCAAAAGTTCATGCACCCGCTCGCCGACCGCGGCGTCACTATTACGAGCTCGACCGGCTCCAACGCCGAACCGGTCGCGCAGACGGGATTCGCTGGCCTGCTCATGCTCGCGCGCGGATTCTGGGGTTTTGCGCAGGGCCAGCACAAGCACGAATGGCGGCCGATGCGCGGCAAGGGTCTGCCGCCCGACCTGCGCGGGCAGACGCTGCTGCTGATCGGCGTCGGTGCAATCGGTAAAGTATTCGCGGGCTACGCGCGTGTGTTCGGCCTCAAGGTGATAGGCGTGCGACGCAGTCCCATGCAGGCCGGCGACCCGGTCGATGAAATGCATCCGCCGTCGAAGCTGCCCGAATTGTGGCCGCGCGCCGATTGGGTCGTGATCGCCTGCCCGCTCACGAAAGAAACGCGCAATCTCGTGAACGCCGACGCATTCAAGCGGATGAAGAAAGGCGCTTACGTCATTAACATCGGGCGCGGCGAAGTAATGGACGAAGCCGCGTTCATCGACGCGATTCGCAGCGGGCATCTGGGCGGCGCCGCGCTCGACGCGCATATCCAAGAGCCGCTGCCGGCGGATTCGCCGCTATGGGACCTGCCCAATGTGATCGTGTCGCCGCACAACGCGTCGGCCTCGACCGGCAACGAGCAGCGCTGCGCCGAGATGTTCATCGCGAATTTCGGCCACATGGCGCGCGGCGAGCCGATGTTCAATGTGCAGATCCGGGAATAAGCGGCCGTCCAGAGGATTAACGCAAGGTTATTACCCATCCCCATCCCAGCGCCTTCCCCTTGAAGGGGAAGGTGAACACGGCGCAACGCGCTGGTCAGCTTGTTGCGTTGTAAACGATACGGCCGTCGACGAACGTCATTTCCGCGCGAATGTCCTTCAATACTTCTTCCTCCGCCGTCAGCGGGTCGTGCGAGAGCACCGCGAGATCAGCCAGCTTGCCCACTTCTATCGACCCCTTGCTGTCCTCCTCCCACGTCACGTAGGCGCCGTTGATGGTCGCCGCGCGCAACGCCTGCTCGCGCGTCAGCGCCTGCGCCGGCGCCACCGCCTCTCCGGTGTAGCGGTTCCTGCGGTAAATGCTTTGCCAGACCGGATAGAACATCGAGTTCGGCACGTTGTCGGTGGCGAGCGCAACACGCACGCCTGCTTCGATCAACGATTTGAGCGGCGCGATCTCGTTCTCGCGCTCCGGCCCCAGCTTCTCCTTCAGCAGGTGGCCTTCCTTGAAGACGTAACGATTGGTATGCGAAGTCACGACCAGGCCGAGCTCGCGCACCTTGGCGATTTGCGCCGGGGTCAGCGCGCTGATGTGGCCCAGCACCCAGCGCTGCCCGGTGATATCGATCTCGCGATTTACTTCGTCGAAGACCTCCAGCATATTCGGCCAGATCGCGACGACGCGTATTTTGTGCTTCGCGCAGGCGAGACATAGCTCCTTCGCCCGCTCGCGCGCGAGGCCGGTCGCGAAATTGAATCCAGCCCAGCCCGTGTACGGCCAGGTGCCGGCGCGCAATTCATCCTCGCGCGACGGCCCGATGTCCACAAATACGCCGCTCACGCGCAGCCAGTCGTCGCCGAATCCGCGGCCGGCAAGCCAGCTCGCCCACGCCTCGACCACCGGCTCGAACTTCTCGACGGCAGCGGCGTTCCACTTCGGGCTGATGACCAGCGTGGCGCGCATCGTCTGCGCGCCGCTTTCGCGCACGATCTTGTAGGCACGCAGCAGCTCGCCCGCGACGCCATGCTCTTCGAATATGCTCGTCGTGCCGAACGCATGATAGGCCCGCATTGCGGCCGGCAGCGTTCGCGTGCGGTCTTCCAGCGAGAACCCGGTGGCGGCACGCATGAGCGTCATTTCCACGACCGACATGATCGTGTTGTCGTAGAAAATTCCCGTCGGCTCGCCCGTTGCATCCTTGTCGATGACAACGGTGTCCGATGGCGCAACCGTATTTTTGGTGATGCCGGCCAGCGCGAGCGCACGACTGTTCGCCACCGAGACGAGCGGCGTCGTATGCCGCCAGAAACCCCAGATGGGTCTTATGTACACCGGGTGGTCGGGCGCGGCCTCGTCGAGATCCCGGCGCGTCGGCAGGCGCTTTTCCGCGTAACACTCGGGCACGTCAAAATAGTACGGCGGATCGCCCAGCGGCATGGTCACTATCCACTCGCCCTTGGGCGTGCGCCGCGCAAGTTCGGCGACCATCGCCTTGACCTCCGCGACGGAGCGCGCGTTGGCGAGCGACGGAAAAACCTGCTTCAGTCCTTCGCGGTCCATGTGCGCATGACCGTCGATAAGTCCGGGCATCACCGCGCGCCCCTTGAGATCGATCACCTGCGTGCGCGCATCGGCCATGGCGAGCGCCCCCGCATCGGCGCCGACATAGGCGATGCGGTTGCCGGCAATTGCCACCGCCTCGGCGATGGCGAAGCCCGCGTTCACGGTGATGATCTTGCCGCCGTGAAGCACGACGTCCGCCGCGCGCACCTGTGTTCTCATTCGCCAATAGCGCCTCCTTTGTTCTGCCCGCCTGAATCCTGAAGGCGCAGTTAGTCGAGCATCTGCAGGCGTCCTTCGCGCAGCAGTTTTTTCCAGCGCTCCGAATCGGCGCGGATGTATGCCACGAACTGCTGCTGCGTCATCGGCATGGGCACGATCGCCTGCGCAGCCAGCCGCGACTTCACCGCCGGAGACTCCAGCGCCTTCACTATGCTCGCGTTCAGCTTGTCGATCGCCGGCTGCGGAACGCCGGCGGGCGCAATGATGCCGCACCAGGTGCCGGCTTCGAATCCCTTGACGCCTGCTTCCGATACCGTGGGCACGTCCGGCAGCGATTCAAAACGCTTTGCGGACGTGATCGCCAGCGCTCTCAATTTTCCGGCCTGGATTTGCGGCTGCGAGGTATTCAGGAAATCGAACATGAACTGAATGCGGCCAGCCAGCAGGTCGACTATTGCCTGCGCCGTGCCTTTGTACGGGATGTGCGTCATCTGCGTATTCGTCGCGGCCTTGAAGAGCTCAACTGAGAGATGACTGCCGCCGCCCGGGCCGGACGACCCGAATGCGAGCTCGTTGGGACGCTGTTTGGCAAGCGCGATGAATTCTTTGAGCGTCTTGACCGGCAACGAAGGATGCACGACCACCACTTGCGGCGTGAACCCGATCATCGTGATGGGCACGAAATCCTTGATCGGATCGTAAGTAATCTTGGACTGGAGCACGGCGTTGCTCACGTACCCGAGGCAGCCGAGCGCCAGCGTGTAGCCATCGGGAGCGCTTTTCGCAACGTGCTCGATGCCGACGTTGCCGCCTGCCCCGCCGCGATTGTCGATCACCATCGCAACCCCCAACGGCTCCTGGGCGCCCTCTGCCGTGACGCGTGCCATGAAATCCGCAATCCCGCCTGCGACGTACGGAACGACCAGGCGCGGCGCGCGGGTGGGATAGGTTTGCGCGATTGCCGCCGTGCCCGCCAGCAGCGCGATTGCGGCAACATAAGGAAATTTACGCACGACGGCGCTCCGGAAGTTGATATACGACGCAGGTTAGCATCTTGCGCTTTGCGCCGCGAGCGGGACGATCTCGCCGTTACTGCTCGACCTTGATGTTGCGTTCCTTCACAACGGCCGTCCACTTGACGAGGCCGTCACGCACGCGCTTGGTGAAATCCGCGGAGTCCGAAGACAACGGCTCGTAGCCCTGCTGCGCGAGAAATTCGCGAAACTCCGCGCTCTGCGCGACCTTCAATGCCTCGTTCTGCAATCGCGTAATGACGGCGCGCGGCGTGCCCGCCGGCGCCAGGATGCCGGTTACAAAATCCGATTCCGCGCCTTTCAGCCCCGCTTCGGCAACGGTCGGCACGTCGGGCAGCATCGGGCTGCGCTTCACACCCGTCACCGCGAGCGCACGAAACTTATTGGCTTTGATCTGCGGCAGCGTCGACGCGGGCGCATCGGCGATCAGATCGATGCGGCCGCCCAGCACATCCGGATAGGCGCCGGTGACGCCTTTGTATGGCACGTGCAGTAGATTGATTTTCGCCACCGCGCTCACGAGCTCCACGGCCATTTGCGTCAGGGTGCCGGTGCCGCTCGACGCGTACGTAAGCTTGCCGGGCTCGGCTTTCGCAGTAGCAATCAGCTCATTGAGCGTCTTCAGGCGGGATTCGGCGGACACGCACAGCACGAATGGCGAAATCGAAAACGCGGCGATCGGCGTCAGATCCTTGACGGTGTCGTACGGCGTTGATTGAACCGTCGGCAATACCGATAGCGTGCTGGTCGTCGCCACCAGCAGCGTGTAGCCATCGGGCGTGCTCTTCGCCACGAAATTGGCGCCGAGTGTGGTCGCGGCGCCGGCCTTATTTTCGACCACGACCGGCTGGCCCAGCCGCTGCGCAAATGCATTCGCGAAAGTGCGCGCGACGACGTCGGTGCCGGAACCCGGCAGCAGCGGCACGATGATGCGCAACGATTTGGTGGGAAATTCCTGCGCCGGGGTGGAGACGGGCAACGCAGCGAACAAAATTGCTGCAGCGAGTAACCAGACCTTGCTGGTGCGCATGTGAGTCGAACCTTCGTTGACCATGTAAGGCTCGATTATAGGACGCGAAATCCCGTGACGCGCCTAATTCAACCGCGCCATATTGGTGGTCTTGACGACGTTCTCCCACTTCGCCATTTCGCTGCGGATGTTCGCCGCATATTCTTCGGGCGTGCTGCCGACGATGTCGTAGCCGCGTTCGACCAGCAGCCGCCGCACGTCGGCCGTCTGCAGCGCCGCGCGTATCGCACCGTTCAGAACGTTGATGACATCTCTCGGCACCGCGGCCGGCGCGACCGCGCCAAAGTAGCTCTGGGAATCCACCGCCGTCATGCCGAGCTCCGCAAACGTCGGCGTATCAGGCAAAGACGGATTGCGTTTTTCGCCCGTGACCGCAATCGCGCGCAGCCGGCCCGCCCGCGCATAGCCCGACGCGGAACTCGTGCCGCCGAACAACATCGTCACCTGACCGGCGAGCACGTCGGCGGTAGCGAGCCCGCCGCTCTTGTACGGCACCACCACGAGGTCGATTTTGGTCGCGGCGCGAAACTGCTCGATGCCGAGATGCGTCGCAGTGCCCAGCCCGCCCATCGCGAACGTAAAGAGCTGCGGCCGCGCTTTGCCCAGCGCGATCAACTCCTTGAGCGATCGGGCGGGCACCGACGGATGAACCATCAACACGTTGGGCGTCACCGCCAGCAACGAGATCGGCGCGAAATCTTTCAGCGTGTCGTACGGAAGTTTCCTGAAAAGACTCGGGTTGCTGGCGAACGAACTTTCGACCGTGAGTATCGTGTAGCCGTCCGGGGCCGCCTTGGCAACGAAGTCCGTGCCGATCTGACCGCCGGCGCCGGGCCGGTTCTCCACCACGACTTGCTGACCGAGTAATTCGATCAGCCGCGGCGCCATGATGCGAGTCAGATTGTCAGTGCCGCCACCCGGCGCCAGCGGCACGATGACGCGCACCGGCCGGGTCGGATAAGAAACGTCCGCCGCAACCGACGGCAGCGACGGCATCAACGCCACTGCACTTAACACGCTTAGCACGCATTGCGCCGCACTCATGCATGTCCATCCGCGTGCCGACACCGACAAAACTAAAACTCGTACAACCGCGCGGGATTGTCGACGAGGATTTTCTTGCGCGTCACGGCGTCGGGCGCCCAGACCGGCAGCAGGTTGAGCACCAGGCCGTCATCGACCTGCCACAACGGCGTCACTTTCTCCGTGCTGCCGTTCACCGAATTCGGATGCGGCCAGTTAGTACCCCACACGCACCGATCGACGTTGGCGGCGATCAGCATTTGCGCGAGCGGCGTGAAGTACGCGTAGTTCTGACGCGGACCGGCAGTGACCGAAATCTTCACGTAGGCTTTGCCGGACTTCACGAGATCCACCAGATCGGAGAATCCCGGCTGCTGCACGCCGAGCGCCTCGTTGGCGTTACCGTAGTGGTCGAAAACGATCGGCACCGGCGATGCGGCCAGCGCGTCTTTCATCGCGGCAATGACCGGCAGCGTCGTATTGAGCTGGACGTGCCAGTTGCGGCTCTTCACGCGCTCGGCGGCAGCGAGAAAACGCTGGCGCGCGACGTTGGGATCGTTGACGCCGGCCGTGGACAGATTGAGCCGGATGCCCTTGAAACCCAGTTTGGCGAGCCGGTCGAGCTCGGCATCGGTCGTCTTGTCGTCGATGACCGCGACGCCGCGTGCATCCTTGCCGCGTGCCTGCATGCCGAGGATCGTCGCCGAATTATCGGTGCCGTAGACGCTGGGCGTGACGATGACGACGCGCTGCATGTGCAGCGCCTTGTGCAGCGCCGTCATTTCCTCCGGCAGCGCCATCTCGGGCGTGTACGTGCGGCCGGGAAACCACGGGTACTTGGCGGGATCGCCGTGGATATGCGTATGACAATCGCACGCGCCCGCAGGCACGTCGAAATTCACCGGTGTCGAAGGCTGCGCAGCTTTCGCAAAACCGAAACGGGTGTGCAGCAAAGTGCCCGCCGCCGCGGCGCCGAGCACAAAATCACGTCTGGTAATCATGCAGTCCCTCCGTTAGTCGTATCGAATTATTGTTCTATCTGCATACGTTACGCCCGCACGCTGCGCATGGCAACGTCCGCCGCAGTTTGTACGCCTCGGCAAACGCGGAAATCCGGTTCTTGCGAGATTAATTGAGTGCCAGTATTCTGCGGGGCGCTTCCCGATAATAAAAAAAAGGAATTCAATGAATCGCCGAAAAATACTGCAGCAGGCGGCCGCACTCCCCCTGATGTCCGTCTTCGGAAAATTTGCCGCCGCGGCAAGCGCGGCCGGCACTTCGAGCGGAACTCCGTTCAAGCGCTGCCGCCCGGGTGACGCGGCATGGCCCTCACCCGAGCGCTGGGCGCAGTTGAATAAACAAGTCGGCGGCCAATTGATCGCGGTGAAGTCTCCGCTGGAACCCTGCCGCACGGGCGCCGGCAGCGCCGCATGCAGCACCGTCGTCAAAGAGCTCAAAAATCCCTATTACGTCGGCGATCATCCCGGCCTCACGCAAACATCCGGCTGGGTCGACGCCTGGAATTCCGCGCCGAGCGCGTATGCAGTAGCGGCTAAAAAAACCGCGGACGTGGTCGCGGCGGTCAATTTCGCGCGCGAAAATAATCTGCGACTGGCCGTCAAAGGCGGCGGCCACAGTTACCAGGGCACATCCAACGCGGCCGATGCGCTGCTGGTCTGGACGCGCAAGATGGATCGCATCATGATGCACGACGCGTTCGTCGGCAAAGGCTGCGCGGGCACGCAGGCGGCGCAACCCGCGGTCACGATCGAATCCGGCGCCACGTGGATGCGCATCTATCACACCGTTACCAAAGCGGGACGCTACGTGCAGGGCGGCGGGTGCGGCACCGTCGGTGTTGCAGGGCTCATTCAAAGCGGCGGCTTCGGCAGCTTTTCCAAACGCTACGGCATGGCGGCCGCCGGCCTCATCGAGGCCGAGATCGTTACCGCCGACGGCAGCGTGCGCATCGCGAACGCGTGCACGAATCCCGATTTGTGGTGGGCGCTCAAGGGCGGCGGGGGCGGCAGCTTCGGCGTAGTGACGAAACTCACGCTGCGCACGCGCGAACTGCCGGAATTTTTCGGCGTGGCTTTCGGCGCAGTCCAAGCGAAGTCTGACGATGCGTTCAGGCGCTTGATCGCCCGCTTCGTCGCTTTTTACCACGACAGCCTCTTCAATCCGACGTGGGGCGAGTCAGTCGCGTTCGGCCGCGACAACACGCTGACGGTCAGCATGGTGTTTCAGGGGATCGACCAGCAACAAGCGGAGCGCACGTGGCAGCCCATGCTCGATTGGGTCAAAGCGGCGCCGGAGGATTACGCGGTCGACGAGCCGCCCCTGATCGCGGCGCTTCCATCACGCCATTTTTTCGATCCCGATTACCTGCGGAAAAATCATGCCGAATTCGTGATCGCCGACGACCGCCCCGGCGCTCCCGCGACCAACGTGTACTGGGCAGGCGATCACGGCCAGGTCGGATTTTTCCTCCACGCTTATGATTCGGTGTGGCTGCCCGCGGATTTGTTGAAGCCCGGCGCGCAGGCGCGCTTGGTCGAATCGCTGTTCGCATCGAGCCGGCAATGGCGCGCTTCGCTGCATTTCAACAAGGGGCTGGCCGGCGCCCCCGCGCAGGCGATCGCAGAAGCCAAAGACATGCCGACGAACCCCGCGGTGCAGAACGCGTTTGCGCTCGCGATCATCGCGAGCGCCGGGCCGCCCGCCTTCGCCGGCCTGCCGGGCCACGAGCCCAATGTCGCGACGGCGCGCAAAAACGCCGCAAGCGTGGACGCGGCGATGGGCGAACTGCGCAAAGTCGCGCCGCATGGGGGCGCTTACGTGTCGGAAGCCAATTTCTTCGACAAGCAATGGCAGACCGCGTACTGGGGACCGAATTACCCGCGCCTCTCCGCAGTGAAGAAGAAATACGACCCGGCGGGATTGTTCTTCGTGCATAACGGCGTCGGCAGCGAAGAATGGAGCGCGGACGGCTTTGCCCGAATCGCCTGACGCTGCAGCGTTATTGGTTCACTGCGGCTTCGCCGCCGGCGCGTAGATAACGTGCGTCGCGCGCGTCGTCGTCGGCGCTGCAACCTGGCGGTAATACGGCACCGGGATTTTGCGACCGAAGCTCTGCACCGTCATCGCGCCGCCGCGCGTGACGGCGACCAGCGTGTAGCCGAAATACGCATCGTCCCCGCGCCAGTTTTTATCGGGCGGGCTGCCGGCATTGCCCGCGACGATTTGCGGAATTTTTCCGGCCATGCCGTCCTTGAGCGGCAGCGAGGGATAGTATTTCCATTCGTGCGCATGCGCGCTCAGGTACGCGCGGACCTTGCCCGGCGAGCCGTCGCCGGCCGGATTGTTGAGCAACGCATAAAGCTGTGCGGCCTGCGCGGGCTGGATGCTCACGTCGTCGGTATCCGGCGACACGATGGGTTTATGGCCCATCACGAAGATATGCTGGACTGCGGGGTTCGCCTGCGTCTTGCGCAACTGCGCGGCCACCCAGTGGAGCGGCACGTTGCCGTCGGTGGTCGCATCGACCTGCGTGTCCGTGTTCAGGATCATGAACAGGTACTCGCCATGCTGGAACGTGTACGAGAACCGGCTTTCATCGTTCAGAACGCGGTCCGGACTTACTCCTGTATTGACAGGGCCGTTGCTGCCCCCGATAAAGTCATAGGTCTTGGCGGACGACTTGCCCGGCGACATCACGGAGACCCAATAGGCCCACGCCGGCTGGTTCGGCACCTCGAGCTTGCGCCCGGTCCATTTAAGCAGTTCGTGATTGCCGGTGAACGCGACCATGCGCGTGGCCTCGAGATTCAGCGAATTGTTCTTCCTGACCAGTTCCACCCAGGCGGGGAGCTGTTTTTGCAAGTCGAGCGTTCCCGCAGTCAAGCCGTTCACGATATCGCCGGCAAAAAATACGAATCGCGGCGCGGGCCTGAGCGCCGCGATTTCAATTAAGTCCTGCTGCAGCTGAATCACGTTGGCCGAGCTTTTCGACTTGGTCGCCGCGATGCCCGCACTGTCGAGCCGGTTGCAGCCCAGGAAAACGAAAGAGTAAACGACGGGATCGGATGCCAGCTTCGTATCACCGGCGGCATGCGTCACGCCGCTGCGTCCCACCAGTAAGCAGACAAGCGCAAGGCCGGCACCCGGCAGCAGCGCGCGGGCAATTTTATCGACCAATCGCATTCTTTCCCCCTTTAATGCACCAACGACCAGCCTGCGGTCCGCGCAAATTATCGACGCGCAAGTTCGTGCAATTGCTTCGCCAGCGCCTCTGGAACCTCGATGCCGTCTTTCGCCGCGCGCGCGGATTCATCGACGCGCCGCGCGCCCGGCAGGCGCACTTCATCGTCTTCGAGCATCGCATCGATGAGCGTTTCGATGCGCTCGAGATAACGCTCGTTGCCGGCGAGTGCGCCAGGGTCGATCACCAGAAACGCCTGCCCGAGATTCATCGGCTTGCCGTTGTTGACGAGCATCGGCTCGACTTCGTGCGACAGCGCGGCGCCCATCAGCGCACAGCACAGGATTTCTACCGCGAACGCGAGCATCGTGCCTTTGAGTCCGCCGACCGCGTGCAGGCTGCCGCCGACCATAATCTTGTGCGCGTCAGTGGTCGGGTTGCCGTCCTTGTCGCGGCCCCAGCCTTCGGGGATAGGCTTGCCCGCGTTCGCATAGAGCAGGATCTGGCCGCGCGTGACCTGGGTGAGCGACATGTCGATGACCAGCGGCGCCCCGCTTTTTCGCGGGAAGATCGCCGCGACCGGATTCGTGCCGAAAATCGGTTTGGTGCCGCCCCACGCCATGATGGCCGACGGCGCGTTGCTGAATGCGATGCCGACCATGCCGTTCGCGGCAACCGGCTCGAGCAGAATTCCCAGCGCTCCACAATGATGGCTCTTCGTGACGCCGACAAATGCGACGCCGTGTTTGGCCGCGCGCCCGATCGCCTCTTTCAACGCAAACTCAGTCGGCTCGAAACCGAGACCGTAATCCGCATCGACGAGGCAGGCGGCCGCCTTCTCGTGCACGATGCGCGGCACCGCATCGCCGCGCGCGCGGCCCGACTTCAGGTGATCGCAATAGGTGGGCACGCGCGCGACGCCGTGCGTGCCCAGCCCCTGCGCATCCGCGGCGACCAGATATTTGGCGGTGATGCGCGCGGCGGCATCGGCAGCGCCGCTTGCGCGCAGCGCATCGCTGGCAAGCGCAGTCAGCGCATCGATCGCAATCATCGCCATCGTCAACCCGCGCTCAATCGACCTTGACCGAAGCGTCCTTGACGACCTTGGACCACTTCGGAATTTCCTTGCGCACGAACGCGCCGAATTCCTCCGGCGTATCGGCGACGATCTCGCCGCCTTCGCCGGCAAAGCGGTCTTTCACGTCAGGCTGCTTCAGCACGCGCACGATATCCGTGTGCAGCTTCGCGACGAGGTCTTTCGGCACGCCGGCGGGCACGAAGACGCCGTACCAGTTCACCGCTTCGTAGCCGGGCACGCCGCTCTCGGCTATGGTCGGCACATTGGGCAGCGGCCCGAGCCGTTTCGAGGTCGTTACGCCGAGTGCTTTCAGCTTGCCCGCATTGATCAGGGGCAGCGCGGGCGGCATGCTGCTCGCGTAGAGCACGATCTGCCCGCCGATCAGTTCGGTGATCGCGAGCGTGGCGCCTTTGTACGGGATGTGCAGCATTTTTATTTTCGCCATCGTCTTCAGGAGCTCCATCGACAGGTGACCGATCGTGCCGTTGCCCGGCGAGCCGAAAGTGACTGCATCGGGCTTGCTCCGTGCGTAGGCGATCATCTCTTTGGCGTTTTTGGCGGGAAACGACGGATGCGACACGATCACGAGCGGCGCCGCGATCACGTTGGTGATGGGCTGCAGGTCCTTGACCGGATCGTAATTGAGCTTCGGGTACAACGCGGGCGCGACCGCCACGTTGGAGGCCTGGCCGAGCACGATCGCATAACCGTCGGCCGGCATTTTCGCGGCAATTCCCAGTCCCAGCGTGCCGCCGCCGCCGGGACGGTTGTCGGCGACGACCTGCACGCCCCACGCCTCCGACAGCTTGGATGCGATCGTGCGCGAAATGAGATCGGTGCCGCCGCCGGGCGGAAACGGCACGACCCAGCGCACCGGCTTGCTCGGGTACGCATCGGCGGCCAGGCATGGCGTAGCGGCGATGAGCATCGCCGCGAGGCAAAATGATTTACGCATGACTTTCTCCTTGGATTTGAATAATCAGGCCGTGCGGGCGACGCCGCTCGTTATCAGCCGCTCGATTTCCGGCGGCGCATAGCCGAGGTCCGCCAGCATCTCGCGCGTATGCTCGCCGATTTTCGGCAGATCCAGGCGCGTGGCGAACCGGCGGCCGTCCATCTCGATCGGCATGATGGGCACCTGCGTTTTCACGCCGTTCATCAGCGTGATGTCGGCGAGCCCGCCCGACGCCTTCAGATGCGGGTCGTCGAAGAGATCTTCCGGCCGCGTGATCGGCGCGAACGGCAGGCCCAGCTTTTCGCATTTGGCGAGCAGCTCCTGCTTGGTCATTTTCGCGAACAGCGCGGTCACGATCGGAATCACGCGCGGCCGCGCTTCGACGCGCTGCGGATTGGTCTTCAATTCCGGATCGGCGAGCAGATCGGCGAGCCCGAACGCGTCGCAGAATATTTTCCATTGCGTGTCGGTGACCACGCCGACGAACACCAGGTCGCCGTCGCTCGTCCGGAACGTATCGTATACCGCCCACGCGCGGATGCGATCGGGCATCGGCACGACTGGCTTGCCCGTCATGAAGCCTTCGGTCATATGCTGGCCCATCAGGAACGCGCAGTTCTCGAACAGCGCGCTCTTCACGTACTGGCCGCGGCCGGTCGCCGTGCGCTCGACATACGCAGCGAGTATCGCGATGGCCGCGAACATGCCGCCCATCACGTCGTTGACGGATGCGCCCGCGCGCAGGGGCCGGCCGACCGGTCCCGTCATATAGGCAAGCCCGCCCATCATCTGCGCCGTTTCATCGAGGCCCGCGCGGTTCTCGTACGGCCCCGCAAGAAAGCCCTTGAGCGAGCAGTAGATGAGTTCCGGCTGGAGCTTCTTGAGCGCATCGTAACCGAAGCCCAACTTGTCCATCGCGCCGGGACGGAAATTTTCGGTCAGCACATCTGCGCTCTTGATGAGCTTCAGCACGATCTCCTGGCCTTCCTTCGACTTCAAGTCGACCGCGATGCTTTTCTTGTTGCGGTTGAAGGTGGGAAAGAAGCCCGCGCCCGACGCCGTCAGCTTGCGCGTGTGATCCCCGTCGAGCGGCTCGACCTTGATGACTTCGGCGCCGAGATCCGCGAGCACGAGCCCGCAGCTCGGCCCCATGATGACATGCACGAATTCGACGACGCGTATGCCTTCGAGTGGAAGCTTGTGGTTCACCATTTACTTCTCCAACGCTTAGGTATCAAAACTGCGCCACAGAGAACACAGAGGGCACAGAGAAAATATCAACCGGCAATAAGTCGAAGGATTTTTCGACCTCGCATTCCTCTGAGCTCTCTGTGACCTCTGTGGCTGCTTTAAAACGTCCACCGCTATTCCGCCTTGATGCCCGCCGCCTTGATGACGGCCGTCCAGCGATCCATTTCATCCGACACCAGCTTCACGGCCTGCGCCGGCGTGTTGCCGACCGTGTCCACGCCGAGCTCGATCAAGCGCTTCTTCGAATCGGCGCCGTTCAGCACCGCGGCAATGGCCTGGTTCAAGCGCTCGACGACCGGTTGCGGCGTGCCGGCGGGCACGGCGAAACCGACCCAGAACTGCATGATCATTTTCGACAGGCCGGCCTCCGTGGCCGACGGCACGTCCGGCAACACACGCGTGCGCTTCTCGTCCGTCACCATCAGCGCGCGCAATTTCTTCGCATTGACGTAGGGCACGACGGTGGGCACCGCCGATATCAGCACCTGCACCTGGCCGCCCATCAAATCCTGCAGCACTGCGCCCGCGCCTTTGTACGGCACGTGGACCATCTTGATACCGGTTAAGTTTTTCAGCAGCTCCGAGCCGAGATGCGTATTGGTGCCGTTGCCGCCGGAGCCGTAATTCAATTCGCCCGGCCGCGCTTTCGCGAGCGCGAGCAGCTCCTTCACATTTTTGACCGGCAGCGACGGCGTCACCACCAGCACGTGAGGCACCGTGGTGGCCGTCGTCACGTGCACGAAATCCTTGCGCGGATCGAACGGCAGATTCGGAATAAGGCCGGCGGCGATGGCAAACGACAATTCCGTCGCGAGGACCGTATAGCCATCCGGGGCGGCGCGGGCCACGGCGCTCCAGCCGATCACACCGCCGCCACCCGTGCGGTTTTCCACGACGACCTGCTTATCGAATTGCGCCGTCAACTCGCGCGCGACAATGCGCGTGATGAGGTCGGTGCTGCCGCCCGGTGAGAACGGCACGACGAGCGTGATGTTGCGCGCCGGGTAAGCAGGCTGCGCGAATGCGGCATCCGCGGCAATTGCCGCGCCCGCGCACGCCGTCAGCGCGGCATACCTGCGGTATTGGCTCATCTACCCACCTCGCAAACGACCGGAATTTGTCCATGGACCGCCGGGACGGCGGACTGATTTCGACACTCGCGCATATTGTAACCGCACCGACTGATCGCAGCCGCCCTTGCGGCAAAGTTCCGCTCATTGCACAATCGCACAAACAAGAATATCCGCAGTTCCTTCCGCCACTTTCTTTTCACCCGACCAAGGAGCAGTTCATGAGCAACATCACACGTCATCAATCCAACTCGCGCCTGTCCCGCGCGGTCGTCCACAACGGAGTCGTCTACCTTGCCGGCACCACGGCGGATAACTGCACCGTATCGAGCAAAGGTCAGACCGAGGAAATCCTCGGCAAGATCGACGCGCTGCTGAAGCTCGCGGGCAGCGACAAATCGCGCCTGCTGTCAGCGGTCGTCTACGTCGCCGACATGCGCGTGAAACCCGGTATGGACGAAGCGTGGATGAAATGGATCGATCCGAAGAACCCGCCCGCGCGCGCGACCGTAGAAACGCGGCTCGGCACGCCCGAGACGCTGGTCGAAATCATGGTCACCGCCGCAGTGCAATAGAACGACCCCGGGGAGCTATCGACATGAGCAAGGAAATCGTTCGCTACGATCCCGACCAGCGGCTGTCCGATATGGTCGAGTACGACGGCAGGCTATATCTTGCGGGCCAGGTTGGCGAAGACACCAAGGCCGACGCAAAAGGACAGACCACGAGCATCCTGCGCCAGATTGACAAGCTGCTCGCCCGCGGGGGCAGCGACAAATCAAAGATTCTGTCGGCGGTGGTTTACGTCGCCGACATGCGCCTCAAACCCAAAATGGACGAGGCGTGGATCGAATGGATGGATCCGAAGAGCTCACCGGCGCGCGCGACGGTCGAGGCACGCCTGGGCTCGGCCGATACGCTGGTCGAGATCATGTGCGTGGCGGCGAAATGAGCGCCGCCGCCGGCGTCAAAGCGCTGACCTTCGATGTCTTCGGCACGGTAGTCGATTGGCGCGGCAGCATCATGCGCGAAGTGCGCACGCTCGCGCAGGAAAAGGGCCTGCGCGTGAATGCCGCGAAATTCGCCGACGCGTGGCGCGCGGGCTACCGGCCGGCGATGGATCGCGTTGCGCGCGGCGAGCTGCCGTGGACGAAGATCGACGATCTGCATCGCATGATCCTCGACGAGATCCTGGTCAAGTTCAAGCTCACATCGCTGTCCGACGACGAGAAGGCCAATCTCAACCGCGCATGGCATCGCCTGAAGCCATGGTCCGATACGGTGCGCGGACTGAAGCGGCTGAAGAAAAATTTCACGATCGCCACGCTGTCGAACGGCAACGTCGCGCTGCTGAACAACATGGCCAAGCACGCCGGCCTGCCGTGGGACCTGATTTTATCGGCCGAAGTGTTTCATCATTACAAGCCGGACCCCGAGGCTTATCTCGGCGCGGCGGAAATTCTCGGGCTGCAACCCGCTGAAGTGATGATGGTCGCCGCGCACAAGGACGATTTGCGGCATGCCGCGCAGCAGGGCCTGAAAACCGCGCTGGTGTTGCGCCCGCTGGAATACGGCAAGGGCAAGCATCCGGACTTGAGTCCCGAACCCGCATTCGACATCAACGCGCGGGACTTTCTGGATCTCGCGGACCAGCTCGGCGCTTGAGCACGCGCCGGTGCATGAATAACTAAACGAAAGACTCGAGCCATGGCGACCTATCACGCTTCGATCACCGACGAGCAGGCGGCGCTGATCCGCAATGCGCCGCTCTTCTTCGTCGCGTCCGCCGATCCCGCCCTGGCCCGCGGGCCGCATGACGTAGGCCCCGTCAACGTGTCCGCGAAAGGCGGCGTGCCGCTGCACATCCTCGGCCCGAACCGTGTCGCCTATCTCGACTACAAAGGTTCAGGCAACGAGACCGCGCGCCACTGCACCGCGGGCGGCCCCATTACGGTAATGATCAGCTCGTTCGAAAGTGAAGATGCCGCGACGGTGCGCCTGTTCGGCCGCGCCACCGTGACACCGGCGGCGGAATCGCCACTCGCGGAATTGCTGCTGCAGCAGCCGGCGCGCGAACTCAAAGGCGCGGCGCGCCAGGTCATTGAAATCGAAATCGACAATACGATGACGAGCTGTGGCTATGGCGTCCCGGTAATGCAGCTCGTGCGCGACCGGCGGGTGATCGACCGGGGCCGGCGCTACAAAGATGCGCAGCCGGCGCCGGTGCCGACGTAACGCAGTACCCGTTACGTCGACTTCGTCGCGCTTTTGACTTCGATGCCGGCCGCCTTCGCCAGATCGCGGTGGATGCGCGCAACGCGCTCGACTTCGCCCTTGGCGGGGAAGCGTTCGTAGAAACCTTCGACTTTGAAGGCCTTTTGCTGGTCAGCCCACACACCCAGACGATCTTCCCAGCGCTTGACGCGCCCGTCGGCCGGATCCGCATCGTCGCGCGCGAGATCGGCGCACACGCGGATCAGCGCTTTTAACGTAACGGGCTTGGTCACCATGTAGCTGTCGTTGGCCCAGGTATCGCCCCACACGCGCTGCGCGGCCTTCAGGAAATCGCGCACGATTTCGTAATACTTCTCGGCTTCGCGATAGCTGTTGGTCGCCTGCTTGATCTTCTTCCACTCGGCACGCACCCAGCGGTAGAGCTCGTTGAAGAGCTCCGCCTGCAAGATCCACTTGTCTTTCAGGCTGCGTCCGCCGAGGCGGTTGATGCGATAGCGCAACGGGCTGTCGGATTCGCTGTAAAGGCTGTCGACCAGCCGCGCGGCGAAACGGCGATCCGGGTCGGCCCAGGACACGCGCTCGTATAGATCGACCAGGTGGCTCTTGTTGATGCGGGTCGGCGTCGAATTGATGATCACGAACATCTCCGCTGCGAAGTCTTCGCTGCGGGCGTCGAAAATAATGCACGGCACGTCGATGCCCTTGGCTTCTTCCGGATGCTCGGACAGGTAAAAACGCAGCGCGGCAAGCCGGTGCTGGCCGTCGATGATCAAATACTTGGTCGTCGGCTCCTGCAAATGGCCGACCTGATCCTGGCCTTCGAGTGTGCGGAAATTGAGCTTGTCGCTGGTGAAGAGCAGCACCGTGCCCGGAATCGGCGGCTGCGTGACCGCCATTTCGTAGAAGTTCTTGAGGGACCTGACTTTCGCGCGCGACACGACGCGCTGAAACGCCGCGTCGTTGCGTTCGATCCGCGCAATGAACTGCGCGATCTCGTCGTTTTGCGGCACGGTCTGCGCGGAAATCTGCTCATCTTCCCCGTAATAGCGGCTGATGAAGCGGACCTTATTCAGGATTTCCTTCGCCGGGCAGCTGGCAAAGTAAAAGATCCCGTCCTTCTGGCGTATCCTAGTTGCAAGCATGGTGTGTGTCTTTCGATTTGGTATTGACACTGAGCCAACCCCGCGTCCAGCTGACCTCGCGGCCCCTCGCTCGGGGGTAATGATATATGAAATCAGGGGTCTGCGGCTCAAATCTGACCTAAAAAAGCCGTTTTCCCGGGGCAGAAGGCCGCTTTACGCCATGCTCATGGCATTACTACCGCGCCCCCGCGAGCCCTTAAAACGCGCTGTTGGCGGCTTATGGCTGGTCGAAAACGAGGAGTTCCCGCACCGGGCGGCCGTCGCTCCACGTGCCCATATAGCGCTGCTGCGGGGTGTTGCCGAGCGCGAATTCGCGGTTTCTGCCGTAAAAAGCCGCGTCGGACAGGGCGTCGAAGAGCTTCCAGTAGCCATAGAAGTCGAGCGCGTCCGGGGTCGTCACGGTCGCCAGGCCGACGTCCGGAACATCATCCTGGTCGCGCTCGTCGGTGCGAGTCGGGTCGGGCTGGCGATCGCCGCGCGCCCCGCCCCTTTCCAGCATGCGCTCCCGCGCATCGCTCAACTGGCGACCTGCCGAGATTGCCGGTGCGGCTGCGCCCGCGCGGGCCAGCGGTGAAAAATGGTGGGCTTCCAGCGGCGGCGAGCCGTACGCGTCCGACGCGACCACGATGAAATTCTTGTTGCGCGGCGGCACCTGGGTCGTCTCTAAGTAGATCCGTTTGGCATCGATATCCCGCGCGAGACGGTCGCGATCGCCGGCCAGGGTCAGGATAAGAGTGGATGCGGGAACGTGGGCCAGGTCATCGAGCACGATAGCAGCCCGCCGTTCCAGCAGCCGCGTTTTCCCCGGCTGCACGCTCATAAAGGCAAGGACCACCGGCAGCCCGCTGACCTCCGCGCGAGCCGCGATATTCGCGCAGAGCACGCCGCCCATCGAATGGCCGACCAGCGCGAACCGCTTCAAGTCGGGCGCGAGCCGCGCGGAGTTCGCACGCAGCACGTCCAGCGCGCTTAAAACCGCGGTAATCGCGTTTGGCGTAAAGGCGCTGGCAGGCGTGCGCAAATCGGCCTGGTAACGCGGATATATGACGATATTGCCGCGCCTGACGATATGATCTATCCACGCCCGGTAGGGGTCCGGTTCGACCCCGCCCCAGCCATGGAGAAACACGACCACTGGCGCGGATTTGGGCACCGGGGCGGCCGGCTCGAACAGCCAGTATTGGGTGGCTCCCGTGCCATGCGATGCCGCGATTACGTCGCGGTGCCGGTAGTCCGCCCCGCCCGGGCCGTTCAGGGGCTGCGCCGGCGGCGCCGGGGCGGCAAAAGCAGCGCCTGCCGCCATCAGCAATAGAGCCGCCAGCCACCGCGGCCCGCCCATCGCGGCTAGGCCTTCAGCACGTCGAGGGGCCGGAACCTGCCGTTCAGCGCCACCGTGGAATTCACGCCCCACCAGCGCTCCAGCGCGGTCGCATACAGGTCGCGGAAATCCACCGCGAAGGGCAGATTCCCGTTGCCATCGAGGCGCGTCAGCGCCGGCGGCAGTCCATAAAGCCCGCCTTTCACCCGCCCGCCGAGCACGAATTGCGCGTTGGCCGTGCCGTGGTCGGTGCCGCCGCTCTGATTTTCCTTGGGTCGGCGGCCGAATTCGCAGTATGTGATCATCAGCGTGGCGTCCCAGCGCGCGATTTCCTGCAGGGCCGCCCGCATGGCGGTCATGCCGTCCGCCAGATCCTTGAGCAGCCGCTGCTGCGTAGCCTGTTGATTGCTGTGAGTGTCGTAACCGTTTTGCGTGACTTTGACCACCGCGACGCCGGCTTTACTCGCGATCACCTGGGCGGCGGTCTTGAATGCATTGCCGACCGCGTTGTTCGGAAACTCCGTGCCGAGCACCGGCATCGCAGTCAGATTGACTGCCGCCTGCACGACGTCCTGCTCGACCTTCAGGATATGGCTCAAAGCTTTGTTGCGCGACGCGCCTTCGCCCCCGGCCAATTTTGCCTGGCGTAAAAACTGCTCGGTGTTCGCGAGTGCGAGCGCGCGCGTGCCGCCGCCTGCGAGCGGCCCCATGTCGTTCGAGCCGACGACGACCCCATCGGCCGCGTACGCGCGCGGCACCGGCGCATCCGCAAACGCGCGCGTCAACCAGCCATCGCTCAAATACTCGGAACTCTTCGAAGCCGTATCCCAAATCTCGATCGAGCGAAAATGCGAGAGATTGGCGCTCGGATAGCCGATGCTTTGCACGACCGCGAGCTCGCCGTTCTGCCACAGCGGCATCAACGGCTGCAGCGACGGATGCAGGCCCGCGCGGGCATCGAGCTGCAGCACCTGATCGCGGGCGATGGCGATGCGCGGGCGCAGGCTGTAATAGTCGGCGTCCGCATAAGGCACGACGGTGTTCAGGCCGTCGTTGCCGCCTTTCAGTTCGACGAGTATCAGCAGATTCTCGTAGCGGCCCGGCGCGCCGGCCAACGCGGCGCGCGGCAGCCATGCCGTGACTGCGGAGGCGCCCATCGCACCCAAAAAAACGCGTCGTTCCATGCGCTTCTCCTTGGCCGGTTACTTCAGCTGATACGCGGGGTCGAGCACCAGCTGGCGCAAGGCATCGGCGCCCTGCACTGCTCGCGGCCGGCGCATTCACGGGTTCGCTGGCCAGCACCACTTTCGTGAGCGGCGGTTCGCCCGCGCGGAACTGCGCGCGCCATTTGTCCTCGTCATAGCGGATCGCCAGCATCGCGCGCGTCAGGCGCTCGCGCGCTCTCGCGGCGTCAGTCTGCCCCTCCGCCATTGGTGCCATCGGCACGGCCGCGAGCCGCGGCTCCTGCGCGCGGAATAGCCGTTCGAGCAACTGCTTGCGCTGCAGCAGCGTCGCGCTGTTGATCCAGGCTTCGCCGCCGGGCCAGCCCTTCACGTTGGGCGGCGCGAAGATATCCTGCCCGAGCTGGCGCGACGCGAGCACCAGCGGTGCAACGTCGCCGGTCTCGAAGCGGAACTGCCGCATGGTGCCGACGATGAGGTCCACCGGCGACTTGATGAGCGCCGCCCGGTTCTGCGCCGCATAGAACGCGTCCGCGGTCAGCAGCGCGCGCAGCGCGACCTTGATGTTGTAGCGGTTGTCGCGAAACATGCGCGCGATGCGCTTGATTTCCGCGGCGTCCGGGGTCGGCGACACGAATTCGCGCCACAGTTTGGCGACGATGAACTCCGCGGTCGCCGGCTGCGCGAGCAGGATGTCGAGCACCGCGTCGCCGTCGAAATTGCCGCTGCGGCCGAGGACCGTCTTCGTGCCGTCGTCATGGATTTGCGGCCGCACGAGGAATTCGCCGGTATCCGGCTCGATGCTCCAGCCGGTGAACGCGCGGGCGGCTTCCTTGATGTCCGCTTCGTTGTAATTGCCCTCGCCGAGCGTGAAGAGCTCCATCACCTCGCGCGCAAAATTCTCGTTCGGCTGCGCCTTGCGGTTGGACGCATTGTCGAGATAAATCACCATCGCCGGATCTTTTGATACTTCATGAAGCAGATCGCCGAAGTAGCCGAGCGCGTGCTTGCGCAAAATGAGCTGCTGCCGGTACATGAGGACGGGCGAGCGCACTTTCTGCAGGCTCGACACGAAATGGTTGTGCCAGAACAGCACCATTTTCTCGGTCAGCGGCGATGCTGTCGTCAACATTTCCGTCATCCACCAGGCGCGCAGTTCGGCGCCGTGCTCGATGAGTTCGCGCTGGGCGAGCTTCCTCTGGTCCTCGCTCATCGTGCGCAGCCGCCGCGGCGACTGATACTCGTTGATCCAGGCCGGTGGAGGCGTCATGACCTTCGTGCTCGCCGTCCACGCGAGCAGCTGATCGACCGCCTGGGCGCGCGTTAATTTGGCGAACGCTTCGATATCGTCGACATTCGCGGCGAAACTCGTGCGGTTCAGCAGATGGCGCGCTTCGTCGAAGCCCATCGGCATCGCGGCCTGCGCGGGAGCGCAGAGCGCCAGCGCAATTGCGGCCGCAGCGAGACTGCGGATGAAGCCAGCAAAAATTTGCGCGCCGCGCACTGGCAGCCTAGGTGACAGCGCGCAGCAGAAGGTGGGCCACGACGCGGCCCAGTTCGGGATAAACGCTCTTCGCCGGCAGCCATGCCGCGAGCACGACGCCGGCCGCGAAGAGGGTCCAGTAAATCAGCCGTTCCATGTTGTTAGCCCTCTACTTCCGGTCGGACCGCGGCGGACATTTGGCGGGATCGGCCTTGCATTGCTCCTGCCGCGCCTTCATGCGCGCTTTCATTTCCTCGCAGCGCTGGGGATTCTGCTTGCAGCGCTCGTCGAAACGCGCCTTCCTTTCATCGTCGCATTTCTGCGGGTCGGCCTGGCAGCGCTCGTGACGCGCCTTCATCTTCGCCTTCATTTCCTCGCAGCGTTGGGGATTCGCCTTGCAGCGCTCTTCGCGCTGCGCTTTCATTTCCTCGCGGCATTTTTGCGGGTCCGCCTTGCACTGCTCGCGGCGCGCCTTCATCTTGGCTTTCATTTCTTCGCATTGCTGCGGATTTTCCTTGCAGCGCTCCTGCATGCGGCTCTTCATCGCGTCGCGCTCGGCGCCTTGCCCTCCGCGTGTACCGTTGCGCCCGGCAGGCCTTGTGCGCCAACGGGCGCGGCGTAAACCGCGCAGCAGGTCAGCGCCAGCACCAAACTCAGCAAGCGGCTTTTCATCGGTCGTGCTCCCTGGTCTGGTTGAACGTATGCTGCGCCGGGCTGCGGGATGCTCGCTTACCGGCCTTTGTATATTTCGCGGTTGGCGCGATCCAGGTCACGCCGCAGGTTAGAGCGCTCTTCATCGTTCAGGCGGCCATCGTGACGCCGGTCCGGCTGGCGATAGTCGCCGCCCCGTTCGGGCTGCCGAAAATCGCGCCGATCAGGTTGCCGAAAATCGCGGGCCGGCGGCTGGCCGCGGTCGTAGCCGCCCTGCCGCGGACGCTGCGATTGCACGCCGAGGTGCCTGCCGCCGTCGTACGACCTGCCGCCCTGGTGACGCCATTGCGCCGCCGCCGGCTGCGCGATGACCAGCAAGCCCAGAATCGCGGTAAACAGGATTTTCTTCATATGCATAGTTACACGCGCCTACGTACGCCCGGTCAGCCGTCTTACCGCAGCGGAACTACCATTATAAATACGCCGGCGCGGAAGGGACACGACCCGTGCCGCCAGCGCGCACGATACGAGCAGTGCCAAAACAGCCAGCGCTTCCTGTCCCGCGTAGAGTGCCAATTCCATGCCGGTGCTCCTTGTTCGCCGCGTACTTTGACGCGATAATCGTGCGCCATGCAGCCGTCATGCCGGCCGGTGCGCTCTCACTACACTATGGACGTCATGCTACTCCGCCTGTGTAAGCGCGCTGTTAATGGCGGCCGGTTTTTTGTAACAAACTGTGTCAATTGTCGCGGACGCGCGCAATTGCGGGCGTTCGCGCTGGAATTGACCGCGCCAAACCGCTAGCATGGTACGCCTCTACAAGGTGGACTATGACCGACCCGAAAATCCGCATTATCGTCGTTGACGACGACGCGCGCCTGCGCGAGCTTTTGAACCGCTATCTCTCCGAACAGGGCTACAGCGTGCGTGCGGTCGCCGACGGCAACGACATGAACCGCTGGCTGGCGCGCGAGCGCTACGACCTGATGGTGCTCGACCTGATGATGCCGGGCGAGGACGGCCTGTCGATCTGCCGGCGCCTGCGCGGCCTCGGCGACAAGATGCCGATCATCATGCTGACCGCCAAGGGTGACGACGTGGACCGCATCGTCGGCCTCGAAGTCGGCGCGGACGATTATCTGCCCAAGCCGTTCAATCCGCGTGAGCTCGTCGCGCGCATCCAGGCCGTGCTGCGGCGCGCGCCGGCAACCCAGCCGCCCGGCGCCCCGACCACCGAGCAGCAGGTCGTCGAATTCGGCGACTTCAGCTTCAATCTCGGCACGCGCAGCCTCGCGCGCAACGGCGAGCAGTTGCCGCTGACGACCGGTGAATTCGCGCTGCTGAAGGTGCTCGTGCAGCATCCGCGCACGCCGCTCTCGCGCGACAAGCTGATGGAACTCGCGCGCGGCCGCGAATTCGGCGCGTTCGACCGCTCGATCGACGTGCAGATTTCGCGCTTGCGCAAGCTCATCGAGAGCGATCCGGCCAAGCCGGCGTTCATCCAGACGGTGTGGGGCTTCGGCTACGTGTTCATTCCCGACGGCAAGAATGCATGACGTTGTTCCCGCGCAGCCTCTTGTGGCGCACGGTATTGCTGCTCGCGGTATTGATGGTGGCCGGTCATTTCGCCTCGCTCGAGATTTTTCGCGCGGCTGAGCGCGAGCCCCGCGCGGTGCAGATCGCGCAGCAGATCGCGAGTGTTGTCAACCTCACGCGCTCCGCGCTGATCACGGCGGATTCAGCCAAGCGCCTCGACCTCCTGCGCGACCTCTCGCAGCAGGAAGGCATCCAGGTTTACGCCGACGCGCCGAACGAGCCGGTTGAAGCGCTGCCCGACCGGCCGATCACGCGGCTCATTACGCTCGAGCTGCAGCGCCGGCTCGGGCCGGACACCCAGTTGCTCGGCACCAGCGACAGCACGCACGGCGTGTGGGTGAGCTTCAAGATCGACGACCTCGAATACTGGGTGCGGCTGTCGCGCGAACGCATCGAGCGCGCCGAGCAGCTGCGCTGGATAGGCTGGGGCGCATTGATATTGCTCCTGTCGGTCATCGGTGCGTTTGCCATCGTCGCGCGCATTAACCGCCCGTTGCGCGAGCTGACGCGCGCGGCCACCGCGATCGGCCGCGGCGACGTGCCCCCGCCGGTCGTCGAAACCGGCCCGGCCGAAGTGCGCACGCTGTCGCGCGCATTCAACCAGATGGCGACCGACCTGCAGCGCGCCGACGCCGACCGTGCGCTGCTGCTCGCCGGCGTCTCGCACGACTTGCGCACGCCGCTCTCGCGCATCCGCCTCGGCGTCGAAATGCTCGACGACAAGACCGATGCTGTGCTGCGCGAAGGCATGGTGCAGGACGTCGAAGACATCGACGCTGTGATTAACCAGTTTCTCGATTTCGCGCGCGTCACCGGCGAGCCCGGCAGCGGCGGGGAGCTCGACTTGAACGAGCTCGTGCATTCGGTGGTCGACCGTTACGTGCGCCAGGGCAAACAGGTATCCGCGCGCACCAGCCCGGTTCCCGTGCTCAATCTGCAGCCGCTCGCGATCCAGCGCCTGCTCACAAACCTGATCGATAACGCGCTGCGCCATGCCGGCGACCAGGTCGAAGTCGAAACGTCGACGACCGCCGGCCGCGCGCGCTTGTCGGTACTCGACCGCGGGCCGGGCATACCCGCGGCCGACGCGGAACGCATGCTGCAACCATTCACACGCCTGAACGAGGCGCGCAGCACGCCCGGGTCTGGATTGGGGCTCGCGATTGTCGACCGCATCGCGAAAATGCACGGCGGCACCGTGCAACTGCTGCCGCGCGCGGGTGGCGGACTGGAAGCGCGCGTCGAGTTCGCTTTGCCGCCGGCAGGCGGCCCTGACCGGGCGCCTTAGCGCCGCACGCGCATCGACGTATTGCGCAGGCGCAGCGACAAAATGCGGCCGAGCGCGAACAGCAGGTCGCGCATGAGCACCGGCTCCGCCTTCGCGAGCTCGTGAAATCGCTCCTGGGTCAGGCACAAGAGCTCGCCTTCGGTCACCGCCCAGACGTTGGCCGAACGCGGCTCGCTGTCGAAAAACGATTGCTCGCCAATCACGCTGCCGGCGCCTATCTTCGCCAGCGAACTTATGCTCACGCCATCGACATACGTGACGCCGACCTCGAGCGCGCCGGACGCTACGAAATAGAGCGCGCGGTCCGCGACCCCGCGTTGAATCACGACTTCACTCGCTTTGTACGGGCGCGAAGTCGTTACGGCCAGCAGCTTGCGCCACTCGCTCTCGCCCCACTCGCTGAGCAAAAGGTAATCGCCGGTATTGCTTTTGTCGCCAGCGCTGCGGCGGAAAATCTCGATGTAGCGGTCCATTCGATCCTTTACTACGGGCACGCGGCAAGCGTCCATTATAAGGCCGCGCCGCGGAAAAACTGCTAGCATGGCCGCTCGTAGTCCAGGAGAACCACGTGAAGGCCATTTACATTCTTGCCGGTCTGGTTTTTGCCGCCGCACCGGCGCTCGCAGCCGACCGGGAACCGCAGATCAACATCATTTTCTCGGCGGAGAATGCCACTTGCACGGCCTGGTCGAAATCGGCGGGGAACAAGCTCGTGCGCCAGCAGTACGAAATCTGGGCGCGCGGCTTTGCGTCGGGCTACAACTATGCGACGCCGGCCCGCCAGGTCAAAGTCGGCGCGTTTCCGAGCGGCGACGATCTCTACCAGTATTTCGATCAGTACTGCCGCGACCATCCGCAGCAGAGTTTCGTCGCCGGCACGATACAACTGGTCGAGCAGCTCGCGGATGCCGCCGCGGCGCCGGCGAAAGCGGCGCCCGCACGCAAGCCGTCGGTGCCCGCCCCCGCCGCGAAATAAATCGCCAGTCAGCCCGCGAGCGGCCAGCGCGCGAGCGGCCGATAGGCAACGCCGCGCGGATCGCGGCCCGATTCGATCAGTGCGAATTCGCGCACCAGCCAATCGAAACGCAGCGACGGCAGCACAGCCGGCGCGCGCGCGTCGCGCACGAGCGTCACGTGAGCGTGGTACGGACGATCGTCGTATTCGATGCCGGCACCGGCAAGCACGTGCTCGAGCGCGCCGACGAGCTCGATCAGCGGCGGCGGCATTGCACCCGGCGCGGCCCAGATGATGCGGTTGTGGCGCCAGTACCCGGTCGTACCCCATGCGAGCTTGAATGCAGGCACCATGATCGCGGCGGCCGCTGCTTCCAGGCCGGCGATTCGTTCAGCGGCAACGCTGCCGACGAACACCAGCGTCTGGTGGAGATTGTCGCGCCGCATGAGACGTCCGCCGCTGCCGTCGTGCGCCGCCTGCGCGGCACGATACAGCTCGTCGCGCACCGCCGCATCGGGCCACAACGCGAAAAACAGGCGCGGCATCGCGCGTAACCTGGCGCGTGCCGCCTAAGAGGCAGGCGCGATCAATACCACCGCTTCGGCTGCGATGCCTTCCGCGCGCCCCGTGAAGCCCAGCTTTTCCGTGGTCTTGGCCTTCACGTTCACGTCGCGCGCCGGAATGCCGAGGTCCGCAGCGATGTTGGCCACCATGCCGGCGATATGCGGCGCCATGCGCGGCGCCTGCGCGATGATCGTCGTATCGACGTTGACCACGCGCCAGCCGTTTTTCGCGAGCAGCGCTGCCGTGGCGCGCAGCAATTCGCGGCTGTCCACGCCTTTATAGCGGGCGTCGCTGTCGGGAAAATGTTTGCCGATGTCGCCGAGCGCGGCGGCGCCGATCAGCGCGTCGCACACCGCGTGCAGCAGCACATCCGCATCCGAATGGCCGTCGAGCCCGCGCTCGTGCGGTATGGTCACGCCGCCGATCACGAGCTTGCGCCCCGCTTTTAACGCGTGTGCATCAAATCCCTGGCCGATTCTCATAGGCGCTCCATGCCGCGCAAAAGTGTTTCCGCCAGCGCGAGATCCTGCGGATAGGTGACCTTCAGGTTGCGGCTGTCGCCCATCACGAGCCTCGGCTTGAGCCCGAGACTCTCGATCGCGCTGGCCTCATCGCTGGCGCCGCCCGCCCGCGTCGCGCGCAGCGCTTCGAGCAGCAGCCGGTAGCGAAACATCTGAGGTGTTTGCGCCTGCCACAGATTATCGCGCGGCTCGGTCCTGATCACCTGGCCCCCGGCATCGCCGCGCTTCAATGTGTCGACTACCGGCAACGCGAGCAATCCGCCGGTCGGCTCGGCGCGCACGGTTTCGATCAGGCGCTCCAGCGTCTCCAATGCAAGACACGGCCGCACTGCATCGTGCACCAGCACCCAGTCGTGCTCGCCGATCTCGTCGCGCGCGGCGAGCAGGCCGTTGAACACGCTGTCCGCGCGCGCATCGCCGCCGCAGAATAGCGGCATCAGGCGGGGGCCGAATTCGCTCCAGTCGTGCTGTGCGAAGTAAGTATCTCCGGGCGCCAGCACGACGATGACGCGGTCGATTGCGGTATGCCGGCATAAATTGCGCAGCGCATGATAGAGCATCGGCTTGCCCGCGAGCGGCAGATATTGCTTGGGCTGCGCGGCCCCCATGCGGGAACCGCTGCCGGCGGCGGGTATCAAAGCGAAAAGTCTGGGCATGAAAGAAGCCGGCCTGACGGTGAGCGGCGATTGTATCAGCACCGCCGCGGGCATTCGCCGTAAGGGTCCGCATACCGTTGCCGTTGAAAAAACCAGCGGCCGTCCGCATTTAGGAGGGGTCCCGCAAGGACTATAATTAACGGATACCAGCAGAGGCCCGATCGATATGAGCAGTGTGCGTCCTGCCGCAGTGGCGGGAACGTTTTATCCCGCGTCAGCCAGTGAGCTTGCGCGCGACGTCAAGGCGCTGCTCGCGCAAGCCGCCGATGGCGCAGCCGGCCAGCCGGCCCCCAAAGCGATCATCGCACCCCACGCCGGCTATATTTACTCCGGTCCCACCGCGGCCGCCGTCTATGCGCGGCTCGCGCCTGCGCGCGGCGTGATCAAGCGCGTCGTGTTGCTCGGGCCGGTGCATCGCGTGCCCGTGCGCGGTCTGGCGCTGCCCGCTGCGCAATCGCTCGCCACCCCGCTCGGCAATATCGCCGTCGACGCAGCGGCGGTAAGCGAACTGAAAAAACTCCCTCAGGTAACGGTGAGCGCCGCCGCCCATGCGATGGAGCATTCGCTCGAAGTGCATCTGCCGTTTCTGCAGCAGGCGCTCGGCGACTTTTCGCTGGTGCCGCTGGCGGTCGGCGATGCGTCTGCTGACGAAGTCGCGCAGGTGCTCGACGCGCTGTGGGGCGGCGCCGAAACGCTGATCGTGATCAGCTCGGACCTGTCGCACTTTCTGAATTACGCTGACGCGCAGGCCGTCGACCGGCTGACCGCGCAGGCCATCCTCGACATGCGCGCAACCATTTCGCACGAGCAGGCGTGCGGCGGGACGCCGGTCAATGGGCTGCTGCAGACTGCGCGCCGGCGGGGCCTCACGTCCGAACTGATCGATTTGCGCAATTCCGGCGATACCGCGGGCGACCGCAACCGCGTCGTCGGCTATGGCGCGTTCGCGTTCCACGAATCGAAACCGGCCAGCGGGCTTTCCGCGGGGGACGCGCGCGCCGCCTTGTATGGAGACGAAGGCGGCGTCATTCCCGCCCATGCGGGAGATGTGCTGCTGCCGCTTGCGCGCGCGGCGATTGCGGCGACTCTCGGGTTGCCGGCGCACGCCCGCGAAGAGACGCGCTGGCTCACGCAGCCCGGCGCATCGTTCGTCACGCTGACCAAACAAGGCGAGCTGCGCGGCTGCATCGGCACGCTCGAAGCGCACCGCGCGCTGGGCGCCGACGTCAAAGCGAACGCGGTTGCGGCTGCATTGCGTGATCCCCGGTTCAAGCCGCTGGCGGCGGATGAGTTTCGCCGCAATCCGCGTCGAAGTCTCGGTGCTGTCGCCGGTGCAGCCCATGAGCTACCGCGACGAAGCCGATGCGCTCGCGCAGCTGCGGCCGGGCGTCGACGGGGTGATTATCCAGTACGGACACCACCGCAGCACATTCCTGCCGCAGGTGTGGGAGGATTTCCGCGACCCGCGGCTCTTTATCGGCCATCTCAAGCACAAGGCCGGGCTGCCGCCGGACTTCTGGGATCCGGCTCTGATCATGTCGCGCTACACGGTGACGAAGTGGCGCGAGGACGCGCCATCATGAGTTACGCGGGACGCTGGTGGCACCTGCTCGACGATGGGCGCATGCAATGCGATCTGTGCCCGCGCGACTGCCGGCTGCACGAGGGCCAGCGCGGCGCGTGCTTCGTGCGCCAACGCGGTACGGGTGAAATGCGGGACCAAATGATGCTGACTACGTATGGCCGCTCGTCGGGCTTCTGCATCGACCCGATTGAAAAGAAACCGCTCAATCACTTCTATCCGGGCTCGAGCGTGCTCTCGTTCGGCACTGCGGGCTGCAATCTCGCATGCAAATTCTGCCAGAACTGGGACATCAGCAAATCGAAGGACATGGACCGGCTCGCCGATCAGGCGAGTCCGGCCGCGATTGCCGATGCCGCGGTTGCGCATGGCTGCAGGAGCGTCGCATTCACGTATAACGATCCGGTCATTTTCGCCGAATATGCGATGGACGTCGCCGATGCGTGCCGCGCGAAAGGCGTCAGCACGGTTGCAGTCACAGCCGGCTACATACATGCCGAACCGCGGCGCGAGTTTTACGCGAAGATGGATGCGGCCAACGTCGACCTCAAAGCCTTTACCGACGAATTTTATTTCAAGCTGTGCGGCGCACGTCTGCAGCCGGTGCTCGACACGCTGGTCTATTTAAGGCATCACACCAACGTCTGGTTTGAAATCACGACCCTGCTGATTCCCGGCAAGAACGATTCAGTCGAGGAAGTCACGGCGATGTGCGAGTGGATCATGCGCGAGCTCGGACCGGAGGTGCCGCTGCATTTCACCGCCTTCCATCCCGATCACAAGATGACGGACATTGCGGCAACGCCGCCGGCGACGCTGACGCGCTCGCGCCAGATCGCGCTCGACGCCGGCTTGCATTACGTCTATACCGGCAACGTGCACGATCTCGACGGCGGCACGACGTATTGTCCGGGGTGCAAGACGCCGCTGATCGTGCGCGACTGGCATCAGATCAAGGCATACAAGCTGACTCCAGAATCCAAGTGTCCGCAATGCGCAACGACCGTCGCGGGCGAATTTGAACTCTTCGAGGGCCAGTTCGGCCGGCGGCGCATTCCGCTCGCGATCAATCGGCAGCGCGCATGACGCCGGCGACCGCGCGCGGCGCGGCCTTGATCGTTTTGTTGTCGGCCGTGTTCGCTGCGGCGCATGCGCAACCGTTTCCGACGCGCCCGATCCGGCTCATCTCCCCCTACCCGCCCGGCGGCGGCAACGATGTATTGGCGCGCCTGATCGCCGACAAAATGGGCGACGGGCTCGGCCAGCGCGTGATCGTCGACAATCGCGCCGGCGCCAACACTATCGTCGGCACCGAGATCGTCGCGAAGTCGGCGACCGGATGGCCACACGCTCGTGCTCGTGCCCAACAGTTTCGTCACCAACGTCGGCTTTTACGCGAAGCTGCCGTACGACACGGTGCGCGATTTTGCGCCGGTCGCGCTCGTCGCGCTGTCGCCGCAAATGCTGGTCGTGCATCCTTCGGTGCCGGCCACCACGGTGAAGGAGCTGATCGCGCTCGCCAAGGCCAAGCCCGGCTTCTACAGTTACGGCAGTTCGGGCAACGGTTCGGTCGGTCATCTCGCGATGGCATTGTTCGACATGATGGCCGGCATCAAGACGGAACACATCGCCTACAAAGGAACCGCGCCGGCCGTGACCGAACTCCTGGGCGGGCAGATCCCGCTGATGATGTCGTCGATGCTGTCGGTGCTGCCGCACGTCAAGGCCGGCAAACTGCGCCTGCTCGCCGTCACCACCGCCAAGCGCTCGCCGGCGGTGCCCGACGCGCCGACCGTCGCGGAAGCGGGCGTGCCCGGTTATGAAGCGACGCTATGGTACGGGCTGGTCGCGGCCGCGCGCACGCCGCCCGCGGTGCTGGACAAACTGAGCAGCCAGGTCGACAAAACGCTGCGCGACCCCGAAATCATCGAGAAGCTGGCGCGCCAGGGCGTCGAGCCTTATTACTTCGGGCCGCAGGAGTTCGCCTCGCGGGTGCGCACCGAGATTCCGAAGTGGGCGAAAGTCATCAAGGATGCCGGCGTGCGCATTGAATGAGCATGCTGCCGAAAAAACTCTGGGACCGGGTCGCCTGCGCCGGCGTTGCGTTGGCATCTCTCGCAGCGCCTTGGAGCGCGGCAGCCGCTGATTTTCCAACCCGCCCGCTGCGCATGATCGTGCCCTATGCGCCAGGCGGCAACGCCGACATCATGGCGCGGCTCGTCGGCCAGCGGCTTGCGGAAAACCTCGGCCAGCAGGTCGTCATCGACAATCGCGCCGGCGCCAGCGGCATCATCGGCACCGAGCTCGCCGTCAAAGCGCCGCCCGACGGCTATTCGATGGTGCTCGTCGCCAGCTCGCTCGCCACCAATCCGGCGCTCATCAAGACGTTGCCGTACGACGCGAATCGCGATCTCGCGCCGATCACGATGGTCGGCTCGACACCGTTGATCCTCGCCGCGTATCCGGGACTCGCCGCATCGAACGTGAAGGAACTCGTCGCGCTGGCGAAAGCAAAGCCGGGCCAGTTGAATTACGCAACGTCCGGTGTGGGCTCGCCCGCCAACCTCGCCGGCACGCTGTTCAATTACATGACCGGCGTGAACATCGTGCATGTCACGTACAAAGGCACAGCACAGGCCACCACCGACGTATTGGGCGGCCACGTGCAGCTTTTCTATCCGAGCATGACCGCAGTGCTGCCCTACGTGAAAAGCGGCAAGCTGAAAGCGCTCGGCATGACTGCGCTCACCCGCTCGCCGCTGGCACCGGAAATCCCGACCGTCTCGGAATCTGGCATTGCCGGTTACCAGGCCAATATCTGGAACGGCATGCTTGCGCCGGCCGCCACGCCGCGCGCGCTGATCGCCCGGCTCAATCAGGAGCTCGTGCGCGTGCTCTCCGCGCCTGACACACGCGAGCGCTTTGCCGCCATGGGCGCAGACGCCGCGCACAGCACGCCCGAGGAGTTTCGCGCGTTCATCGCGTCCGAAGAGAAGAAATGGGCGAAGGTCGTCCGCGAAACCGGGATGCGCGTCGAACTCGAGCGGTGATGTACGTCGATGCGCCGGGCGCAATGACTGCGCGCCCGCACGCTCAAGCGATCAGCCGCCGGTCCAGAAGTGTCCGTCGAGATCGGGCCCGAATTTGCCGTCGATCAGCACGTACAGCATCTTTACATTCTTGCCGGAGCGGTTGCTCCATGCATGGCTGGTTCCGCGCTGAATCACGACGTCACCCGCCGTCAGCTTTACATCCCCCTCATCGAGCAGCAGCGTGATCTCGCCTTCCAGCACGACTGCGTAGTCCACGGTTTCAGTCCGATGCATCATCGGATGGCGGCCGCCGCTGCCAAACGTCGACGCTTCTCCCGCGCCGCTCTTCCTGAACAATTCGCGCGCTTGTTCGGGCGTCAGCTTGCGCGTCTCTTCCGATTCCGGTGGAACGACTGAAATACGAAACAATGTGCCGTGGGGAGGCGGCTGCAGGGAACGCGCTCCCGCTGTGGGTTCGGGTTCTGCCGCGTCGATCGGCACCGGCATCGCGTGCGTTTTCCAGACTTCAAAGGAAAGCTGCCCGGGACGAATGGGATTACTGTGAACCGTTGGGACCGGCCCGTCGGACAGGACGACTGCTTTCCCGCTCGCGTCGTGGCCTGTGACCACGCGTCTGATTTGTGTCATGCGTTCCTCTGTTGTTAGATCGAATCGAAAAAATCTTATTGCGGTTTGATGCCCGCCGCCTTGATTACCTGGGTCCACTTCTCGGTTTCGGATCTGATGTAACTCGCGAACTCTTCCGGCGTGCTGCCGACGACCTCGAGGCCCTCCGCGGTCATGCGCTCCTTCATATCCGCACTGCGCAACGCGCGTGACGACTCCTGGTACAGCCGGTCGATGACAGGGCGCGGCGTTCCCGCCGGCGCGAGCAGCCCGAACCACTGCGTCGCCTCGTAGCCGGGCAGGCCCGCTTCGGCGATGCTCGGCACATCAGGCAGCACCTCCACCCGCTTGAGCGTGGTGACGCCAATGCCGCGCAGCCGCCCCGCTTTGATGTAAGGCATCGCAGTGGGCACGCTCGGAAAGTTTGCCGCGATCTCACCCGCCAGCTGACTGATGATGCTTTGCCCCGAGCCTTTGAACGGCACGTGCACCATGTCGATGCGGGCGAGCGACTTGAACAACTCTCCCGACAGGTGCGGATTCGTGCCCATGCCGGCGGAGCCGAACGTAAGGCTGCCCGGTTTCGCCCTGGCGAGCGCGATCAGTTCAGTGACGGTTTTTGCCGGCACTGACGGATGCAGTATCAGGATGTTGCACGCAGAAACCGATTGCGAAATCGGCGCGAAATCGCGCAGTGCGTCGTACGGCAGCTTCGCATACATGCTCGGGTTGATCGCGAGCGTCGACAGCCCCATCAACAATGTGTAGCCGTCGGGCGCACTTTTCGCGACCGCATCGTTGCCGATGACGGTTCCCGCGCCGGCACGATTCTCGACCACGAACTGCTGTCCCAGTTGTTCGCTCAGTTTCTGCCCCAATATACGAGCGACGATGTCAGTGCCGCCGCCGGGCGACGACGGAACAACCAGTTTGATTGCGCGGGTGGGGTAACTCTGGCCCAGCGCGCCGGCTGAGCAGAATGCAAGTAACGCCGGCAGAACTGTCGACCAAAGGCGGGGCATGATGTGCACTCTTTACACCATCGAGAGGAAAAGTTCGAGCGTGGATACACCGATACTTTACCAGCCCCGGCATTCGGCTGACCTAGCCGCACTCAGCCGAAACGAGCAGATAAACGCCTGTATAATCCCCGCTTTTTTGCAATTCGCAGAATGTTGATGGAAGCACAGCCGGCCGGCCGCAAAAGCCGCGTCGGCCCGTTTCACGGCTCGGCCGATGCGCTCGCGCTCGCCGAACTGGCGGGAAAGGTGCGTCCGCTGCTCGTGATAACGGCGACTGCGGGTGCAGCGCAGCGCCTGCTCGAAGAAATCCCCTACTTCAATCCGGCGCTCAAAGTGCATTTGCTGCCGGACTGGGAAACGCTGCCCTACGATACTTTTTCGCCGCACCACGATCTGGTGTCCGAGCGATTAGCCACGCTGTACCAGATCACGCAGCAGGCGTTCGACATCGCGATCGTGCCGGTGACCACCGCGCTATACCGCCTCACCCCCATCGAGTACCTCGCCGCACGCACGTTCTTCTTCAAGCAGGGCGAAAAGCTCGCCGCCGACGAACTGCGCAAGCAGCTGACGGTCGCCGGCTACACGCACGTAGCCCAGGTGTTGTCGCCGGGCGAATATAGCTTCCGCGGCGGACTCATCGACCTGTTTCCGATGGGCAGCGCGCTGCCGTACCGGATCGATCTCTTCGACGACCAGATCGAATCGATCCGCAGTTTCGACGTCGATACCCAGCGCAGCATTTACAAGGTCAGCGAAGTGCGGCTGCTGCCGGCGCGCGAGTTTCCGCTCGACGAAGACGGGCAGACGATGTTTCGCCGCAATTTCCGCACGCGCTTCGAAGGCGATCCGTCGCGCTCGCGGCTGTACAAGGACGTGAGCAACGGCATCGCGCCCGCGGGCGTCGAATACTACCTGCCGCTCTTTTTCGAGCACACTGCGCTCCTGACCGACTATCTGCCGCCGCACACGACTGTCGTGCTGCATGGCGACGTGCAGCCCGCGATCGAGCAGTTCTGGCAGGACACGCAGGCGCGCTTCAACCTCCTGGGCGGCGATCGCAGCCAGCCGCTGCTGCCCCCGCGCGACTTGTTTCTGTCGACCGATGCGTTCTTCGGCGCGCTCAAGCCTTTCACGCGCGTCGAGATCAGCGCAGTGGACGAACCTGAGGAAACCGCCTCACGTCTCACGCCTGACGCCTCACTTGAATCTTCACCGCTGCCGCCGGTCGCGGTCGACCGCCGCGCCGACGATCCGCTGAGCAAGCTGCAGGCGTTCATCGCGGGCTACGACGGCCGCGTGCTGCTCGTCGCCGAAGCGCTCGGCCGCCGCGAGACGATGCTCGAATATTTCAGGGAACACGGCATCATGCCGGCGCCGTGCGCGAGCTACGCCGAATTTCTCGCCAGCGACGCGCCGGTGATGCTGGGCGTGGCGCCGCTCGCCGCCGGTTTCGTGCTCGCCGGTCAGCGTATCGCGATCATCACTGAAAACGAGCTCTATGCGTCGCAGGTGCGCCCGCGCCGCGAGCGCGAAGGCCGCAAGACCAGCACCGAAGGCATGCTGCGCGACCTGTCCGAGGTCAAAGTCGGCGACCCCGTCGTCCATCTGCAACATGGCATCGGCCGTTACCTCGGGCTGCAGAATCTCGATTTCGGCGAAGGCGCGACCGAGTTCCTGACGCTCGAATACACGCGCGGCGACAAGCTGTATGTGCCGGTATCGCAGCTGCATCTCATCAGCCGCTACAGCGGCGCGCCCGCCGAAACGGCGCCGCTGCACGATCTGGGCAGCGGCCAGTGGGACAAGGCAAAGAAAAAAGCCGCGGCGCAGGTGCGCGACACCGCCGCCGAACTCCTGAATCTGTATGCGCAGCGCGCGCTGCGCGAAGGCCACGCGTTCAAGCTCGAGCAGCACGACTACGAAGCATTCAGCGATGCATTCCCGTTCGAAGAAACGCCCGACCAGCGCGCCGCGATCACCGCGACCCTGAACGACCTGCAGCAAGGCAAGCCGATGGACCGGCTGATCTGCGGCGACGTCGGCTTCGGCAAGACGGAGGTCGCCCTGCGCGCCGCGTTCGTCGCGGTCAACGAAGGCAAGCAGGTCGTGGTGCTCGTGCCGACCACCCTGCTCGCCGAACAGCATTTCAACACGTTCTCCGACCGCTTCGCCGACTGGCCGGTCAAAATCGCCGAGCTCTCGCGCTTCCGTTCGCCCAAACAGGTCGCGGAAACGCTCGCGGCGCTGACCGCAGGCAAAGTGGATATCGTCATCGGCACGCACAAGCTCCTGCAGCAGGACATCAAGCTGAAGAACCTGGGGCTCGTGATCATCGACGAGGAGCATCGCTTCGGCGTGCGCCAGAAGGAGAAACTCAAGGCACTGCGCGCCGAAGTCGACGTGCTGACGCTGACCGCGACGCCGATCCCGCGCACGCTCGGCATGGCGCTCGAAGGACTGCGCGACTTTTCGGTGATCGCCACCGCGCCGCAGCGCCGCCTCGCGATCAAGACCTTCGTCTCCCGCCACAGCAAGGGCCTCATCCGCGAAGCGGTCCTGCGCGAGCTGAAGCGCGGCGGCCAGGTGTATTTCCTCCACAACGACGTCGACACCATCGCGCAGGCCGAGGACAGCCTTGCCCGGCTCGTGCCGGAAGCGCGCATCCGCATCGCGCACGGCCAGATGCGCGAGCGCGAGCTCGAGATGGCGATGCGCGACTTCTACCAGCAGCGCTTCAACATTCTCTTGTGCACGACGATCATCGAAACCGGCATCGACGTGCCGACCGCCAACACGATCGTCATCAATCGCGCCGACAAATTCGGCCTGGCGCAGCTGCACCAGCTGCGCGGGCGCGTCGGCCGCTCGCACCATCAGGCCTACGCGTACCTGCTGCTGCCCGACGAAGGCAACATCACGAGCCAGGCCAAGAAGCGGCTCGAGGCGATCCAGCAGATGGAAGAGCTGGGCTCGGGCTTCTTCCTCGCGATGCACGACCTTGAAATCCGCGGCGCGGGCGAAGTGCTCGGCGACCAGCAATCGGGCGAAATGCAGGAAGTCGGCTTCAACCTCTACTGCGCGATGCTCGACACCGCGGTCAAATCGCTCAAGCAGGGCATCGAGCCCGACCTGTCGTCGCCGCTGGGGATAACGACGGAAATCAACCTGCACGCGCCCGCCTTGCTGCCGGACAACTACTGCAACGACATTCACGAGCGCCTCGTGATCTACAAGCGGCTCGCCAATTGCGAAACCCAGGAAGCGCTCGACGCGATGCACGAAGAGCTCATCGATCGTTTCGGCCTGCCGCCGCCGCACGCGAAAACCCTGCTCGAAAGCCATCGCCTGCGCGTGCTCGGCAAGCCGCTCGGGATCGCGCGCATCGACGCGTCCGAATCCGGCGTGCAGCTGCAGTTCATACCCAATCCGCCGATCGATGCCGGACGCGTGATGAAGCTCATCCACAAGAACAAGCATTACAAGCTCGCCGGACCGGACCGGCTGAAGGTCAGCGCCGACCTGCACGAAGTCGGCGAGCGCGTCGCCCGGGTCAAGCAGGTATTCAGCGAGCTCGCGGGCTGAAATGATGCCAAAGCGCCATGCCGGCTATCAAAGCGATCCTGTGGGACAACGACGGCGTGCTCGTCGACACCGAATTCCTGTATCGCGATGCGACGCGCGAAGTGCTCGCGACGATCGGCATCGAGCTCACCGACGAGCAGTATCGCGAGCTTTTCCTGAAGCAGAACAACGGCGCGTGGCATCTGGCGGCGGAACGCGGGTACCGCGAGAACGAGATTGCGGCCATGCGGCGCACCCGCGACGAGCGCTATGCCACGCTGCTCGCCGCGCGCAATCATGTAATCGCGGGCGTCGAGGACGTTTTAAAAGAGCTGCACGGCCGCTATGCGATGGGCGTGGTCACGAGCTCGCAGCGCACTCACTTCGACATCATTCATGCAGCCACGGGGCTCATGCGCTACTTCGATTTCGTGCTCGCGCGTGAGGACTACACGAACTCGAAGCCCGACCCCGAGCCTTATCTCGCCGGCATCGCCAGGACCGGTTTCACCGCGGACGAGTGCATCGCAATCGAAGACACGCCGCGCGGCCTGATTGCGGCGACCGCGGCGGGCCTGCGCTGCATCGTCGTGCCGAATGCATTGACGCTCGGCGGCGACTTCAAAGCGGCGCACAAGGTGCTCGCGCATATCCGCGAGCTTCCGCGTCTGCTCGCCGCGGCGGAGCAAGGCGCTCCGGTATAATCGCCGCCTCGTTCCACTCACGCCGACATGAACCTCGTCATCCAGGGCCTCGACGTCGCCACACCCGACTTGAAAACACTGGCCAAGCTGGCCGGCGCGTCGGGCATCGAAGCGATTACGCCGACCGCGTTTCGCCTGCGCAATGCGAAGCCCGATCCCGCGATAGCGCCGCATTGTGAAGCCGCGCAGCTCGACTACGCGTTCGTGCCCGACGAGCGCAGGCTCGCCGACATGCGGCTGTGCGTGATGGACATGGATTCGACGCTGATCACGATCGAGTGCATCGACGAAATCGCTGACATGCAGGGCTTGAAGCCGCAGGTCGCCGCGATCACCGCCGCCGCGATGCGCGGCGAGCTCGATTTTCCGGCCAGCCTTCGCCGGCGCGTCGCCCTGCTGCAGGGGCTGGACGCGGCGGCGCTGCAGCGCGTGTACGACGAACGGCTGCGCCTGTCGCCCGGCGCCGATGGCATGCTCGCGAAATTCCGCCAGCTCGGCATCAAGACCCTGCTGCTGTCGGGCGGCTTCACCTTTTTCACCGAGCGCCTGAAGCAACGGCTCGGACTCGATTTCACGCGCTCCAATACGCTCGAGATCGCGGACGGCAAACTGACCGGCCAGGTGACCGGCGACATCGTCGACGCCGACGTCAAGCGCGCGGCGCTATTGGAGGCGCGCGACCGGCTTGGGATCGACTCGACTCAAATCATCGCGCTCGGCGACGGCGCCAACGACCTGAAATTCATGGCGGAGGCCGGCGTCAGCGTTGCCTATCACGCCAAACCCGTCGTGCGCGCGCAGGCGACCCACGCGCTCAGCTACGTCGGGCTCGACGGCGTGCTCAATCTTTTCAACTGACGCCCGGCTTGTGCGGCATGGCGGCGTCCGCATGGTGCGACGCCTCGTTATCGTCGTCCGTGACCTGCTCGTGCCAGCCGCACAGGCACGCCGCGATCAGCAACGGCACGAACACCATGATCGCGAGGCCCACCGCTCCCGCTGCCACGAGAACACACGGCACCACCGCCAGGCCGGCGAACAGAAAATCAGTCAAGGTGCGGGAATTCATGCGCGCTCCTTTGCACGTTGACGAATCCACTCGCAAATATGATGCCAGGAGGTAAGCGGGCGATGGAAAGGCCGCGCCGGCTTGCTATGCGCCCGGCGCGCCTCAATGAGGGGCAGCCGGGGCCTGCGATGCACCGCCGCGGCACATCGGAACTTCCATCAATGCGGCGCCGTATACAGGTAAGGCGCACCGATTCGTGTAAAAAATCCCGCCACCGTGCGGCCACCGCTGGCGCGGCGGAGAACCCGCCTTTATTTGAGCACGAGGCCGATCGACTTGCCGAGACGGTCGTAGGTCTCGAACTGCTCTTTGACGAAGCGCGCGGTTTCGTCCGGCGGCAGGATGCGCGGCACCGAGCCGATTTTCTCGGTCGCGCCGGTCCACTGCGGGTCTTTTGCCACTTTCTGCAGCACGTCGCTCCAGTAGGCGACGAGCTTGGGCTCCATGCCCGGCGGACCGTACAGCGCGCTCCAGCCGATGATGCGCTCGAGCTGCGGATAGCCGACTTCTTTCGCCGTCGGCACGTTCGGAATTTCCTTGTAGCGCTCGGGCGTGGTGGTCATCAATGCGCGCAGCTGGCCGGATTTGATAAACGCCAGCGCGGTGCCGAGGTTCGTGCAGTTGATATCGACTTCGCCCGAGAGCAACGCGACCGTCGCGTCGCCGCCGCCTTTATAGGGAATCTGGATTCCGCCGTCCTTGCCGAGCTTCAGGATTTCGAACAGCATCTGCGGGCCCATCTCGTGGATGGTGCCGACGCCGGCGGTGCTGTATTTCAGCCGGCCGGGATTTTTCTTGATGCCGTCGACGAGATCGCCGAAAGATTTATACGGCGAATCGGCGCGCACGGCGCATACATACGGATTGAGCTCGAGCAGGCCCAGGAAAGTGAAGTCATTCCACTTGTACGCGAGATCGGGCTTCAAGGCCGGCAACGTCGCCTGCGAGCCGACTCGCGCGAGCAGCAGCGTGTAACCGTCGGGGCTCGCCTTCTTTACGTATTCGGAACCGATTGCGCCGCTGGCGCCGACTTTGTTCAGCACGACGCCGTTCTGGCCGGTGTACTTGGGCATGACCGCGGTCAGGTTGCGCGCGGCGAGATCGGAATCGCCGCCGGCGCTGAAAGCCGCGACGACGAGTATCGGTTTATTCGGATACTGCGCATGCGCAGCCGGCGCAAGCGCCAGCACTGCAATCATTCCAGTGAACAGGCGGGCCACCCACCACCATTTGCCGGCAGCGATCATCGAACTCCTCCAGGTTTTATTATTGCCGCCGTCAGCGAGCGGACGGCACCGGCGACACGATAGCCTAAATCACCGGTCCCCGCCCAGCCCCGGCCGGGCGCGGATCAGACCGCGATGACTTCGATGTCCGGCTCGATCGACTTGACGAGGTTTTCGATGCCGGCCAGCGTGCCCGACAGCGAGCTCGGGCAGCTGCCGCACGCGCCCTGGTAGTGCACCGACAGCGTGTTGCCGGACGAGTCCCATCACGTAGAGGTCGCCGCCGTCGCCCTGCAGATACGGCCGGATCTGCTCGTCCAGCAGTTCGTTGATGCGATCGAGGCGTTCCTGGTCGGCCGTGCTCAATTCCGCCAGCGACGCAGTCGACGCTGCGGTCGCCGCCGCAGTCTGCTCGTCCGCCGCGGGCGCCGCGCGGATCGGCTCCGCGACCTTGCGCTGCAGTTCCTGCCAGTCGGCGCCGCCGTCCTGCGTGACGGTGATCCAGTGGTCGACGTAAAACACGTTGGTGACATGCTCGATGTCGAACAGCTGGCTCGCGAGCGGATCGTCCTTCGCCTGCGCGGCATTGTCGTACGAACGGGTAATTCCCCAGGTCAACGGCTCCTTGAGGATGAACTTCATCGCGTTCGGATTCGGCGTGCCTTCGATTTCGGCGATTTTCGGCATGGCGTGTTTTTATGCGTCGCCGATCGGCGCATGCATCGGATCGTCCTCGGCTTCGGTCGACGTGCTCGCGACCGAGTTCAACGCGGCGTGCAGCGTATGCCACGGCAGGATCGCGCACTTGACCCGCGTCGGCAGGTCGCGCACGCCGGCAAACACCGTGAGCCGGCCGAGATGATGCGGCTGGTGCGCATAATCGAGCGCGCCCGTCGCCATGTCGCGGAATTCCTGGATCAGCGTTTCGGCTTCTTCGCGCGCTTTGCCTTTGACAGCAGCGGTCATCATGGACGCGGAAGCTTTGCAGATCGCGCAGGACTCGCCGGTAAACGCGATGGCGTCCAGCTTGTCGCCTTCGACCTTGAGCGTCAGCGTCAAATGATCGCCGCACAGCGGATTGTGCCCCTCCGCCCGATGCGTAGCGGACTCCACCGCGCCGTAGTTGCGCGGCTTCTTGTTGTGATCGAGGATCACTTCCTGATACAGCGCTTTGGAGTCCGCCATTATGCGAACACCTTTTGCACGTTGCGGATGCCCGCGACCAGCGCGTCGACCTCCGCCATCGTGTTGTAGAACGCGAACGACGCGCGCGACGTTGCGGGCACCTTGAAACGCTGCATGACGGGCTGCGCGCAGTGGTGGCCGGTGCGGATCGCGATGCCGTCCTGATTCAACAAGGTGCCGACGTCGTGCGGATGCACGCCCGCGATCGCGAACGACAGCACGGCGGCCTTTTTCTCCGCGGTGCCGATGATGCGCAAGCCCGGCATCGCGTTGACCTGCTCGGTCGCATAATTCAAGAGATCGATTTCGTGCGCGGCGATCCTGTCCATGCCGACCGTTGAGAGGTAATCGACGGCTGCGCCCAGCCCGATCGCCGCGGCTATCGGCGGCGTGCCGGCCTCGAACTTGTGCGGAATCGTGTTGTACGTGGTTTTCTCGAACGTGACGGACAGGATCATGTCGCCGCCGCCCTTGAACGGCTGCATGCGTTCCAGGATCGCGGCTTTGCCGTAGAGGATGCCGATACCGGTCGGGCCGCAGAGTTTATGTCCGGAGAACGCGTAAAAATCGCAGTCGAGCGCCTGCACATCGACCGGCAGATGCGGCGCGGCCTGCGCGCCGTCGACCAGCACCGGCACGCCGCGCGCGTGCGCGAAGTCGATCATGTGCTTGACCGGGTTGATCGTGCCCAGCGCGTTCGACACGTGCATGACACCGACGAATTTCGTGCGCTCGTTGAAGAGCTTCTCGTACTCGTCGATCAGCAGCTCGCCGGCATCGTTGATCGGCACGACGCGGATTTTGGCGCCCTTCTCTTCGGCCAGCATCTGCCACGGCACGATGTTCGAATGATGCTCGAGCGTGGTCAGGATGATCTCGTCGTCCTTGCCGATAAACTTGCGCCCGTAGCCGTGCATCACGAGGTTGATCGCCTCGGTCGTGCCGCTGGTGAACAGCACTTCGCGCTCTTCGCGCGCGTTGATGAAGCGCTGCAGCTTGCGCCGCGCTTCCTCGTAGGCGCCGGTGGCGACTTCCGACAGGTGATGCACGCCGCGATGAATGTTGGCATGCTCCGAGGTCTGGTAGCGCACCAGCCGATCGATCACCGGCTGCGGCATCTGGCTCGAGGCCGCGTTGTCCAGATAGACGAGCGGCTTGCCGCCGACTTTCGACTTGAGAATGGGAAAATCAGCGCGAATACGCTCGATCTCCAATTGCCGGAATGGTCGCAGGACCATCTCCGCTCGACGTTCCCCTCTGCCCTCCGGAGAGGGGATAGGGGTGAGGGCTTTCGCAAAATTACTCATTGGTCGCGGTCATGAGAGGCGGCTGGTTTGGGCGAGCACGGTCTGCTCGAGCGTGTGTTTGAGCGAGGCAACCGGGATGCGATCGATGATCTCGGCGCCGAATGCGTAGGTCAGCAAATTGCGCGCCGCGGCATCCGACAGGCCGCGGCTCTTCAGATAGAACACTTCGTCGGCGTCGAGCTGGCCGACGGTCGCGCCGTGCGCGCACTTCACGTCGTCGGCGAAGATTTCGAGCTGCGGCTTGGTGTCGACGCGCGCCTTCGCGCTTAACAGCAGGTTGCGGCTCGACTGCGATGAATTAGTCAGCTGCGCGTCCTGGCGCACCATGATCTTGCCGTTGAACACGGCATGCGCGGAGCCGTCGACGATGCATTTATGCTGCTGCCGGCTCACGCCATGCGGCCTGCCATGATCGATGCAGGTGTGCGTGTCCGCGAGCTGGGTGCCGCCGATCAGGGCCAGGCCGTCGATCGAGCATTCCGCGCCTTCGGCGGTCTGCTCGACGTTCAGGTTGTAGCGCGAGATGCGCGCGCCGAACGCAACGCTTACCGACTCATAGCGGCCCGCATGCGCAAGCGAGACCGCGCAATTCGCGATGTGAAACGCCTGCGCGCCCTCGCGCTGCACGCGCACGTGGCTGACGCGCGCATTGTCGGCCACCGCAATTTCGGTCACGGCGTTCGTAAAATACGCCTTGTCCTGCAGCGACACGAAGTCTTCGATCAGGCTGACCGTGCTGCCCGCTTCGGCGACCACCAGGCAACGCGGATAGCTTGCCGCTTCCGGCTGGGTGGCGATGAACAACAAATGGATGGGCGCGGCAACCGTGACATTGCGCGGAACGACGATCAGCGCGCCGTCATTCAGAAATGCCGTGTTGAGCGCGGCGAACGCATTGTTGTCGAACGCCGCGTGCCGCCCGAGATGGTTTTGCACCACGGACCCGTGCCGCGCGAGGCCCGCGGCGATCGTCGACACTTCGACTGTCGAATCGTTGGCGGAAAGTTGCGGCGCATAGACGCCATCGACGAACGTGAGCCGCGCGCCCGCTTCGGGCAGCACGAAACGGTCGATGTCCGCAGCGGCCAGCATGGATGCCGCGCGCACCGGTTGAAAAGATATTTTGGTCAGCGGCGAAATGTCGGTGAAGCGCCAATCTTCATCGCGCGTCGTCGGCACCGTGGCGGCGCCCACGCGGTCGACCGCATGCGCGCGCAAATCGTTGAACCACGCGAGCGGCGTCGCCGGCGCGGCCGGGCGGCCCGCCAGCAGGCCGGTCAGATAGCTGTTCGTGGCGACTACGGTCATGCGCGCGCCCCGGCTCCCGCCTTGTATTCGTCGCTGACCCAGTCGTAACCGCGGGTTTCGAGTTCGACTGCGAGCTCCTTGCCGCCGGTCTTGATCACGCGGCCCGCTTCCATCACGTGCACATAGTCGGGCACGATGTAATTGAGGAGACGCTGATAGTGAGTGACGAGCACGACCGCGTTGTCTTTGTTCGCGAGCTGATTGACGCCGCCGGCGACCACGCGCAAGGCGTCGATATCGAGCCCCGAATCGGTTTCATCGAGAATCGCGAGGTGCGGCTCGAGCAGCGCCATCTGCAGAATTTCATTGCGTTTCTTTTCGCCGCCCGAAAACCCTTCGTTGACGCTGCGGTCGAGAAAATCCGGGTTCATTTCGAGCAGCTTCATTTTCTCGCGCACGAAATCGTCGAACTCGAGCGGATCGAGCTCGTCCTTGCCGCGCTCGACCTGCACCGTGTTGTACGCGAGCCGCAGGAACTGGCTGTTGGCCACCCCGGGGATTTCGATCGGATATTGAAAGCCGAGAAACAATCCCGCGCGAGCGCGCTCTTCCGGCTTCAGGTCGAACAGGTTCGCGCCCTGAAACATGACCGTGCCGCCCGTGACTTCGTACGCGGGATGGCCGGCGAGCACTTTCGCGAACGTGCTCTTGCCCGAGCCATTGGGCCCCATGATCGCGTGCACTTCGCCGCTTTTGACCGTCAGATCGATGCCCTTGAGTATTTCGATCCCGTTGACCGTCGCGCGCAAGCCGCGCACGTCGAGCAGGGTTTTGCCGTCCTGGTAAATCATCCGACGCTTCCTTCGAGCTTGAGACCGAGCAGCTTGGTCGCCTCGACCGCGAACTCCATCGGCAATTGTTGAAACACGTCCTTGCAGAACCCGTTGATGATCATCGACACCGCTTCTTCGGCGCCGATGCCGCGCTGGGCGAAGTAAAAGAGCTGGTCTTCGCCGATTTTCGAAGTCGATGCCTCATGCTCGACCTTGGCGCTCGGATTGCGCACGTCGATGTACGGGAAAGTGTTGGCGCCGCAGCGGTCGCCGATCAGCATCGAATCGCACTGCGAATAATTGCGCGCGCCGGCCGCGGTCGGCGCGATGCGCACGAGCCCGCGATAGCTGTTGTTGGAGCGGCCGGCCGAAATACCCTTGGAGACGATCGTGCTGCGCGTGTTCTTGCCCATGTGGATCATCTTGGTGCCGGTGTCGGCCTGCTGCATATGATTGGTCAGCGCGACCGAATAGAATTCGCCGACCGAGTTGTCGCCGCGCAGAATGCAGCTCGGATATTTCCACGTGATCGCCGAGCCGGTTTCGACCTGCGTCCATGAAATCCGCGAATTGACGCCCTTGCACAGCCCGCGTTTGGTGACGAAGTTGTAAATGCCGCCGACGCCGTTCTCGTCGCCCGCATACCAGTTCTGCACGGTCGAGTACTTGATATCGGCATTGTCGAGCGCGACCAGTTCGACCACCGCCGCATGCAGCTGGTTGGTGTCGAACTTGGGCGCGGTGCAGCCTTCGAGATACGACACCGACGCGCCCTCTTCGGCGACGATCAACGTGCGCTCGAACTGGCCCGACGACTCGGTATTGATCCGGAAATAAGTCGACAGGTCCATCGGGCATTTGACGCCCTTGGGAATGAAGCAGAACGACCCGTCGGTAAACACCGCCGAGTTGAGCGCCGCATAGTAGTTGTCGCCGACCGGCACCACCGTGCCGAGATACTGCTTGATCAGTTCCGGGTGCTGGTGCACCGCTTCCGAAATCGAGCAGAAAATGATGCCCACTTCCGCGAGCTTCGCTTTGTACGTGGTGGCCACCGACACGCTGTCGAATATGACGTCGACCGCGACGCCGGCGAGCTTGGCGCGCTCGTTCATCGGCACGCCGAGCTTCTCGAACGTGCGCAGCAGCTCCGGATCGACTTCGTCCATGCTTTTCAGCAGCTTGTTCGGCTTCGGCGCCGAGTAGTAGCTGATCGACTGGAAGTCGATTTTCGGATAATGCACGTTCGGCCACTTCGGCTCTTCCATCGTGAGCCACTGCGCGTATGCCTTGAGGCGAAACTCGAGCAGCCACGCGGGCTCGTTCTTCTTCGCCGAAATCAGCCGGATCGTGTCTTCGTTCAACCCCTTCGGCGCGACGTCGGACTCGATGTCCGTCACGAACCCGTGCTTGTAGGGCTGATTGACCAGATTTTGCAGGACTGAGCTCATGTGATGACCTAATTAGTTCCAGTCTTGAATCGCGAAAGAAGCGAAGGAGAATCCAACCACGCGGCTGAGGGAAATTGCTCCCTTGCGTGTCCTTTGCGGTTCAGGATTTTGCCGTTTCCTTGAAGTTGAAGCTCTCGCCGCAGCCGCACGTGCTGTCGACGTTCGGATTTTCGAACTTGAACATCTGCTTTAAGCCTTCGCGGATAAAGTCCAGGCGCGAACCGTCGAGCACCGCCAGGCTTTCGGCATCGACGACCACTTTCGCGTCGTGCGCTTCGAACGCCTGATCGTCAGAGCGGATGTCGTCCGCGTAGTCGAACGTGTAGGCGAAACCCGAGCAGCCGACTTTCTTGATGCCGACGCGCAGGCCCAAGCCCTTGCCGCGCTTGGCGAGCTGGGTGCGGATTTGTTTCGCTGCATTTTCAGTCAGTGTGATTGCCATCGTCTTTCACCATTTACCGTAGATGAGTTAGACTGCCATCGCCGTCATGCGTTTCAGCTTCGCGAGCACATTCTCCAGCGCGCGCAAAAACGCCGCGACCTCATCCGCCGTGTTGTCCTTGCCCAGGCTCAAACGCACGGCGCCGCGCGCGACTTCGGGCGCTACACCCATCGCCAGCAACGTCGCGCTCGGTTCGGTGCTCGTGCTCGAGCACGCTGCGCCGCTCGCGACCGCGAATCCCGCGTTGTCGAGCTCGATTACCAGCGTCTCGCCCTCGATGCCTGGAAACGCAAAATAACTGGTGTTCGGCACGCGCGATGCGCCCGCGCCGAATATCACTGCGCCCTTCTCACGCAGCCCGCGCTCGAGCTGCTCGCGCAGGCCCGCGAGCCGCGGCGCGAGGTCTCGCAGACGTCCCGCCGCGAGTTCGCAGGCGGCGCCGAAACCGACGATGCCGGCCACGTTCTCGGTGCCCGAGCGCAATCCCTGCTCGTGACCACCGCCGCTGATCAGCGGCTTCAATTCGATGCGCTTGTCGAGCACTAGCGCGCCGACGCCTTTAGGGCCGTAGATCTTGTGCGCCGACAGCGTCATCGCATGCACGTTCAGGGCGGAAAAATCGACCGGGATCTTGCCCAGCGCCTGCACCGCGTCGGTATGCATCCACGCCCGCGCCGCGCGCGCGAGTTCGGCCACCGCAGCGACGTCCTGGATCACGCCAGTTTCATTGTTGGCCAGCATCACCGACACGATGCCGGTCGGCTCTTTCAGCGCCTGCGCCACGTCTGCGACGTCGATGCGTCCATCGTGATCCACCGCGAGCTTGCGCAGCTTCCATCCCGCGCGCACGAGTTCCTGCGCGGGCTTGGCGACGCACGGATGCTCGATCGCGCTCACGGCGATCTGGCTGGGCTTTAACATGCCGGCCGCGCCTTTGACGAACGCATTGTTGGACTCCGTGCCGCCGCTCGTAAACACGAGCTGCACCGGCTGCACGCCGACCAGCGCCGCAACCTGCTCGCGCGCCTCGTTGACCGCCTTGCGGGCGAGCGTGCCGAATTCGTGGCGGCTCGACGCGTTGCCGTACTGGTCGCGCAGATACGGCAGCATCGCGGCGAACACGCGCTCGTCGAGCGGCGTCGTCGCGTTGTGATCGAAATAAACGTGCTTCATCGCGAATAACGTTACGCCGCGGCGGTCGTGCGCTCGCGCTTGGCCACGCTGTCGCGCATGTCGTGGACCTGCGCGACGCCGCTCTGCTTGGCCTTCTGCTCGTCGACAAGCTGCTTAAGCGACACTGCGCGCAGGTAATCGATGATGTGCTGGTTCAGGTTCGCCCACAGGTCATGCGTGATGCATTTGTGGTCGTCGTGGCAATTTTCCTTGCCGCCGCATTGCGTCGCGTCGATCGGCTCGTCGACGGCGACGATGATATCGGCGACCGACGTCGCGGACATTTCACCGGCCAGGCAATAGCCGCCACCCGGCCCGCGCACGCTGTCGACCAGCCCGTTGCGGCGCAATTTGCCGAACAGTTGTTCGAGGTAGGACAGCGAGATTTTCTGGCGCTGGCTGATTTCCGCCAGCGTGACCGGGCCGGACCCATGGCGCATGCCGAGATCGACCATAGCCGTCACCGCGAACCGTCCTTTTGTCGTCAGTCTCATGATGTATTCCTCGTTAAATCAGTCGTTTAGGATAATCACCCAATACACGATGAATTTACTCGACTATACAATACCCGATGGATTCAGTCAACAATCCGGTTCAGGTAATTGGCGTCGAAGCCGTCGCGTTGGCCGACCTTGCCGCAATCTGCGCCGAGCTTTTTCAATTGCTCGAGAATCTGCTCCAAACGCTGGTCGGTGCTGACGCTGTGATCGATCAGCTCGTGAATCGCTTTGGCGATCGGGTCATTCATGTCGCTGCCGACCGCATAGGCCGAAAACCCGCGTTCGTCGCCCGCCTGCTGGGCGATGATGCGCGCGGGTATGCCGATCGCCGTCGCGCCCGGCGGCACATCCTTGACTACCACCGCGTTCGAGCCGACGCGCGCACCGTCCCCGACCTTGATCGGCCCCAGGACCTTGGCGCCGGCGCCGAGCACGACCCCGTTGCCCAGCGTCGGGTGCCGCTTGCCCTTGTTCCACGAGGTGCCGCCGAGCGTGACGCCGTGGTAAAGCGTGCAGTCGTCACCGATCTCGGCGGTTTCGCCGATCACCACGCCCATGCCGTGATCGATGAAAAACCGCCGCCCGATTTGCGCGCCCGGGTGGATCTCTATGCCCGTGAGCCAGCGGCCGATATGGGAGACCATGCGCGCGAACCAGCGCAAATGCTGCCGCCATAGCCAATGCGCGAGCCGGTGCACCAGCAGCGCATGAAAACCCGGGTAGCAGGTAATGACTTCCCAAGTGTTGCGGGCCGCCGGATCGCGTTCGAATACGACCGCTATTTCTTCTTTGAGTCGCGTGAACATGATTGATTAAAAAGAAAATAGGGGCGCAGCATACTTTGCCCCACTAATGCGGTCAACTATTGACAACAATAGCCGTGCGCCAGTTGCGCACCGATGCCAATCAATCGCGCGGCCGCTTGCCGAAGGTATTGAGGAAACCGCGCAGAATATTGACTTCATCGGATTCGAGGCGCGCGCGCGCGAGCAAGCGGCGCAGCCGCGGCAGCAGGCGCTTCGGATTGGCCGGATCGAGGAAGCCGGTCGCTATCATCGTCTGCTCGAAATGCCGGTAGAGATGCTCGACCTGCTCGTTGGTAGCCGGCATGAATTCGGGCGCTACCCGGACCTCGCCGTCGATTGCAGCCATGCGCAACTCGTAAGCAAAAATCTGCACGGCAGCGGCCAGGTTGAGCGACGCGTACTCCGGATTGGTCGGCACGTGCGCCCACAGGTTGCAGAGTCCCGCTTCCTCGTTGCTCAAGCCCGATGTTTCATTGCCGAACACCAGCGCGACCGGATGCGCCGCGGCAGTGTTCACGACCACCTGAGCGACGTCCCGCGCATCGATCATTTCGTGCCGCAATTCGCGCTGACGCGATGACGTGGCTACAGCCAGCACGCAGTCGCGCAATGCCTCGGGCAGGCTTGCGCACACCTGCGCTTGCCGCAGCACGTCGAGTGCGCCCGTTGCGCGCGCGTCGGCTTCGGCATGCGGAAAGTGCCGCGGATTGACGAGATACAGCGCGTCGAGTCCCATCGTCTTCATCGCGCGCGCAGTGGCGCCGATATTGCCGGGATGGCTCGGTTGCGTGAGCACCACGCGAATATTTTTGAGCGGATCGCCTTGAATCACTTAGAATACGCGCCATGAAAAATGCCATGATATGCGTAACGGCTTGCGCAAGGGTGAAAAGCCGCGCCTGCAACGGCATCTTCCATTCGAAGCCGGTGGTTATATGCCGGCGGTGATGCATCCCATGCTCAATACCGCGGTGAAAGCCGCGCGCCGCGCCGGCACTATCATCAACCGCGCGTCGCAGAACCTCGACATACTCGCGGTGACCGAAAAAACGGCGAACGACTACGTGTCCGAGGTGGATCGCGCCGCGGAGCAGTCCATCGTGCGCGCGCTGCTCGAGGCGTACCCGTCGCATTCGGTGCTCGCGGAGGAAAGCGGCGCCGCCGGCACCTCCGAATTTCAGTGGATCATCGATCCGCTCGACGGCACCACGAATTTTCTGCACGGCTTCCCGCAATACGCGGTGTCGATCGCGCTCGCGCACAAGGGCGTGCTATCGCAGGCGGTCATCTACGATCCCGTGCACAACGATCTTTTTACAGCGACGCGCGGCCGCGGCGCTTATCTCAACGACAAGCGCCTGCGCATCAGCAAGCGCACCAATCTGCAGAAAAGCCTGATCGGCACCGGCTTTCCGTTTCGCGAGTTTTCGCATATCGACAACTATCTCGCGATTTTTCGCGACCTCACGCAGAAAACGTCCGGCCTGCGCCGCGCGGGCGCCGCGACGCTCGATCTCGCGTACGTGGCCGCCGGCCGCCTCGATGGTTTCTGGGAGTTCGGGCTTTCGCCGTGGGACATGGCGGCCGGCAGCCTGCTGATTACGGAGGCCGGCGGTCTGGTCGGCGATCTCGAAGGCAACGGCGGTTATATGGAATCGGGCAACATCGTCGCCGGCAACCCGAAAATTTTCTCGCAGCTTATCCAGGCGCTAGCACCGCACCTGACGCCCGCCTTGAGAACGAAAAAGTCGTAGTCCGCCGCGCGCGCGTACGCGCCGCGAGCTAATTTAACCATCGGATATTCCCCGTGCTCAGCACCACCAACATCACCATGCAGTTCGGCGGCAAGCCGCTGTTCGAAAACGTCTCGATCAGGTTCGGCGACGGCAATCGCTATGGCCTGATCGGCGCCAACGGCTGCGGCAAGTCCACGTTCATGAAAATTCTCGGCGGCGACCTCGAGCCGAGCGCGGGTTCGGTCGCGATCGACCGCGGCGAGCGCCTGGGCAAGCTGCAGCAGGACCAGTTCGCGTACGAAGACATGCGGGTGCTCGACGTCGTGCTGATGGGCCACGCCGAAATGTGGAAGGCAATGCAGGCCCGCGATGCGATTTACGCGGACGCCGAAGCCAGCGAAGACGACTACATGCGCGCCGCGGAGCTCGAGCACGAGTTCGCCGAGTTCGGCGGTTATACGGCCGAAGCGCGCGCGAGCGCCCTCTTGACCGGCATCGGCGTACCGATCGAGCAGCACGACGGCCCGATGAGCGAGGTCGCGCCCGGCTGGAAGCTGCGCGTGCTGCTCGCGCAGGCGCTGTTCGGCGATCCCGACATCCTGCTGCTCGACGAGCCGACCAACCACCTGGATATCAACACCATACGCTGGCTCGAAGGCATCCTGAACGAGCGCAACAGCACCATGATCATCATCTCGCACGACCGCCACTTTCTGTCCGCGGTGTGCACGCACATGGCCGATGTCGACTACGGCGAGATCCGCGTCTATCCGGGCAACTACGACGACTACATGCTGGCCGCGACGCAGGCGCGCGAAGGCATGCTGACCGCCAACGTCAAGGCAAAAGAGAAGATTGCCGACCTGCAGGATTTCGTGCGCCGCTTTTCGGCCAACGCGTCGAAGGCGCGCCAGGCCACTTCGCGCGCGCGCCAGATCGAAAAAATCAAGGTCGAGGACATCAAGCCGTCTTCGCGCGTAGTATCCGTATATCCGCTTCGACGTCGACGACCGCGACAAGCTGCACCGCTACGTGTTCGAAGCGCAGAAACTCGCCAAGGGCTACGACAAGCCGCTCTTTACCAACTTCAACATCCGCGTCGAAGCCGGCGAACGCATCGCGATCATCGGCCCCAACGGCATCGGCAAGACGACGCTATTGCGCTGCCTGGCCGGCGAACTGACGCCCGACGCCGGAACGATACGCTGGACCGAAAAAGCGAAGCCGGGCTACTGCGCGCAGGACCATGCGACGGAATTCACCGACAAGGAAACACTCGCGGAGTGGCTGGGCAACTGGAAAGGTCCCAACGACAGCGACCAGACCGTGCGCGCGGCGCTCGGGCGCATGCTGTTCTCCGGCGAAGACGCGACGAAGCTCACGCGCGTGCTCTCCGGCGGCGAGCAGCAGCGCATGATATTCGCGAAGCTGGCGCTGCAAAAGCCCAATGTCCTGCTGATGGACGAGCCGACCAATCACCTGGACATGGAATGCATCGAGTCGCTGAACACGGCGCTCGAAAAATACCAGGGCACGCTGATCTTCGTCTCGCACGATCGCGAGTTCGTCTCCACCCTCGCCACGCGCATCATCGAGATGACGCCGGCCGGCATCGCGATCCACGCCGGCGGCTACGAGGATTACCTGATTGCGCAGGGCCTGGCGGCCTGACCGGACCGCCAGTACTCAGGAGCGGTTTTCGACCGGCCCGCCCGGCGCGTGCGCGCCAAGTATTGTGGGAGTTGTCTGACGGCAGTTTCGGTGTCCCGACGATTACGGGCCCCGTGCATGCACACGTAAACTAGACGCCGTTAGTTGACGGAGGTCTTGCTATGCATGCACTGGCCGGCGGTACTTTGCCGATAGCATGAAAGACGTACGCAAAGGCCAGTGGACGGGCAATCTGACGCGCGCCGCTTTCAGCGCGCACTTCCGGCGCTCGTTTTTCGATCCTGCATTCGCTCCTGAAAGCGCCGCGATTGCGCGGCTGGAAGAGATCGCCTGGAACAATTACGAGCAATCGCACAAGGCGCCGCACACCCGCAAAGCGGGCGCCGGATACGCCGATCCCGACTACGATTTGTCGGAAGAGTGGCTTGCCGCGCGCGCCGACATCGAGCGTGCCGCGGCCCGACAACAGGACCCGGCCAGTCCTTCGCGTGCGCTGGTGATCTGCTCCGCCGCGCGCAACGACGGCACGTGCCCGGGCGAAATTTCGAAGACTTACCGGCTCGCCAAGATCGCGGAGGAAATCCTGAGCGGCGCGGCTGTTGAAGTCGATTTGCTCGATTTGAGCACGCTCACTTCCGAATATGGCCGCAAGATCCATCCGTGCAAAGGCTGCGTGTCGACGGCGATGCCGTTGTGTCACTGGCCGTGCTCGTGTTACCCGAATCATTCGCTCGGGCAGGCGGACGACTGGATGGCGGAAATTTACCCGCGGTGGACGGCAGCGCACGGAATATTGATCGTAACGCCGGTTTACTGGTATCAGGTGCCGTCCACGCTGAAGCTGATGATAGACCGGCTCGTATGCGCTGACGGCGGCAATCCCGATCCGACCTCCACGGCGGGCAAGGATCCGGAGAAAGCCAAGGATCTGGAGCTCAAGGGCTGGCCCTATCCCAAGCATCTGGAAGGGCGCGTCTACGGTGTGGTGGTGCACGGCGATGTCGCTGGCACAGAGACCGTGCGGCGCGCGCTATGCGACTGGCTCGACTGGATGGGCCTGATCGACGCCGGACCGCAAGCGCGCCTCGATCGCATGGTCGGCTATTACGAGCCCTACGCACTCAGCCATCAAGCGCTGGATGACGACACGGCGTTCCAGGAGGAAGTGCGCAACGTCGCCCGTGCGCTCGCTCGCGGCATCGGCGAGCGCCGCGCCGGCCGGCTGAAGTCGCCCGGGGCGGATCTCGCAAGCCCGCGGCCGAAGTGATTGCGCCGGCGCTGCGGATTCACAATTTCCGCACGCACTTTTCGTATAAGTTGCGGAATTTTCCGCGCGGGTCGTAACGCTGCTTGAGCGCAGCGTACGCCGCACCGTTGTAGATGTTCCAGAACTCGTCCTCGCCGTAATAAACGTCCGAGTACAGCGACTTGATGCCGCCGAGCTCGCCCGTGACCTGCTCGATCCGGCGATTGAAATATCCGGGCGGCGCGCGCTCGCGCCCGCGCACGGTGTCCCAAAAACCGAAATTGATGTAAAGCGTGTCCGACCGCAACCGGTAGAGCGGAAATTCCTGCGCCGCCGCGCGCCCGCCGATCGGGCAGATCCAGATCGGCAATATACCGACCTCGCGGAGCAGAAAATCCAGGAACTCCGCCGCGCGCGCGACGGGTATGTCGATATCCTGGATCACCGTTTCGGTGTGCGCGCCGTTGAGTTTCGACAGTGCGCGCGTAATGCCCCACTTCTCGTTCCAGCGCATGATCTTCTGGTACGTAATCGAATTAAGCCGCTGCCGCCCGAGCAGCCGGCGGATCAGCGGATTCTGCGCGTACAGATTTTTCGAGCACCAGAACCAGTCGGTGTCCCAGCGCCAGATATAGTCGGCTGCTTGTCAGGTAATCGCGCGGCTGCTCGCGTATCGAGCGGTAATAAATGCGCTCGAACGAATAGTCGCTGGCGCCCGGGCAGGTTTCGACGAAGCGTCCGCTCGTGAGGTACATCTCATTTGCATCGAACACCGTCCCGTCGATGAAGTCAGCGTCGCCTTTGCAGCGCTGCGCCAGGTCCGCGAAATATTCCGCCGCGTCGTGATGCCTGATGTGCGTGAGCTCGACGAATGGTTTTGTCGGGACGACTCGCGCAGTAATTTTCAATGCATAGCCCAGAGTGCCGTACGAGTTCGGCAGCCCGTAAAAGAGATCGCGATGTTCGTTATCGGGCGTGCAGGTGACGACGCTGCCGTCCGCGAGCAGCACGTCGACTGCGCATATCGTGCGATGCACGAGTCCGTAGCGGAACGACGATGACTCGATGCCGACTCCGACGGTGGCGCCGCCGATCGTAATCGATTTCAGTTGCGGCACGACGCAAGGCATCACACCGTGCGTCAGCGTGGCCTCTACCAGGTCGGCGTACGTCGTCATCGCTTCGCATTCGACGATGCCCGCCGCGCGGTCCACCGCGATGACCTGGTTGAAACCCGCAAGGTCGATTCGCGGCCGCGATCGCGATGCGCGATTGCGAAAGAGGTTGGAGGTGTTCTTGGCGAGGCCGATCGCGTCGTTGCCGCGCTCGCGCAGTTCGGCGCGCAGGCGCGCGAGCTTCTCGCTGTGGATTGCCGCTGGCGCGTTAATCCGGATTCCTGTACAGGTGATCGCGCGTCCACGCCGCGTTATTGGAGCCCGCGCGATTGAACAGTATCTGGAAAAGCTGCAGGGTGCCCGCCCTGAACGCCGCAATCGAGCCGCACAGGTAAAGCCGCCACGCGCGCACGAACGGCTCGTCGTACATGTCCGCGATGCGGTCGCGATGCGCCTCGAAACGATCGAGCCAGTGCTCGATCGTCAACGCATAATGCGGCCGCAGATTTTCCACGTCGAGAATACTGCAGCGCAACGGCTCGAAGATTTCGACCATCTCGCGCACCGTGGGCGGGTAAGCGCCCGGGAAAATACGTTTTTCGATCCACGGGTTCAACGGCACCGCCTCGTTCTGGCCGATACTGTGTATCAACCCGCGGCCCGTCTCAGACAGGCTGCGGTCGATGACGCGCGCGAGATCGCCATAATGTTCGCGGCCCACGTGCTCGAGCATGCCGATCGAGACGAATGCATCGACCTGCCCGGAAATGTTCCGATAGTCGTCTTCGATGAACTCGACGCTGTGCTCTACGCCCAGCGCGCGCGCCCGCTCACGCGCGTAGGCGATCTGTTCGCGCGACAGGCTGAACGCTCTGACCTTGGCGCCGTAATGAGTCGCGGCGCGCAGCGCCAGTGCGCCCCAGCCGCAACCCGCGTCGACCACGCGCTCGCCGGCACGCAGGCGCAACTTGCGACATACGTGATCGAGCTTGGCCAGCTGCGCGGCCTCGAGCGTTGCATCCGTACTTGCAAAGTACGCGCAGGTGTAAACCATTTCCTGGTCGAGCCACAGCCGGTAAAAATCGTTGCCGAGGTCGTAATGATGGTGGATGTTTTTACGCGAGCCCGCCAGCGTGTTCGAGCGCGTCATCTGTAGGGCTGCCGCGGCTAGGCGCTTTAACGTTCCCTTGCCGCGCGCGCGCAGCCGCGTGCGCGCCTGTGCTTCGAGCAACCCGAGCAGATTGCCTTCGACTTCGATCGAGCCGTCGAGATAGCCCTCTCCGAAATTGAGGTCCGGATACGCGAGCAGCTTGATGAGCGCAGACACGTCGCGGATGCGTAACGTCGCCACGATGGTGCCCGGTCCAACGGCGATCGGACCGGCGCCGACCTGGACACGCATCGGCAAGTTGCCGGTCGCCCGGATTAGCAGGCGCGCGAGCGCCCCTTCCAACCACGCGTTGGTGGTTTTCGATTCGTTGGTATATTCGGCAGGGCCGCGATGGAGTTGCCGTGCATCGGCCTCGGCCCTGCGCACAGAGATGAGTTTTTGCATCCCGTTTTATGACGGCGTAATACGACTATTTTTTCTCAAGAGATAAGCGAAGGCCATCAGTCAAACCCTCCGGATCCTGTAGGACGACTCCCACAATCGGTTCGGAAAATCCCGGCGCGATGCGTGCCCTGACGTCTGAAACTGACGGCGACAGCTGATGTCACCTTGAACGCGCGGTTTTTGGCATGTAAGGGCGGGGAAACCCTTGAGTTTCGCGCAGCACTAGCATAGTTGAGCAGATCCAAATAGAGGCGGGATGGCGCAGCGTTGGCGAGCAATCGTCATTATTATCGGCGGCGCTCTCGAATTCTTGCAGGAATGCCGCTGTCATTGAGATATTCTCGATATATTTTTAGCGACCCAAGCGGGTGACGAGAAAATCTCCAAATTGTTACTAGCGGCGGTCCACTATTAGCCATGATGACTGCTTATTTGAGTGGTCTCCGCAACCGTGACATAGTTCCTCAATTCGTACGCTAAATTATTGAATCTTTGCGCATATTAGTCCATTTGCGCTATAGCAACTTTTCGCTTCGGCGGCTAGTATTCCCCTCCAGCAACAATAGTTTTGGTTTCGACAGTAATCTCAATTTCATTAATTTGAAAGAGGACAAAAATGCACATTACGCTTTCACCAACGCTTCGAAAAATCGGTACTCTAGCGGCTGCTGTGGGATTGGCCCTCGGCGCCGCGACGCAACCGGCCAGCGCGGCGGCCGGAGATACAACCACATTTCTTCTAACGTCGGACCACTGCACTGGCACTTGCGGTGGTGGAGTTAACCCGCAAGCGTCGTTTGGAAGCATCGTAGTCACCGACCTGGCTGGGGACTCTCTGGTTTTAACGTTACGCTAATCAACGGCAATAAATTTGTTCAGACCGGTTTGGATCTGACGTTCGCGTTTAACCTGGCTGGCAATCCCACGATCACGTACTCTGCCCTGACCGCTGGGTTCACCATTCCGGGCGGGACTAGTCCCCTGCAAAGTGCAGGTACTTATCACGAGAATGGTACCGGGGACTTCGAGTACGGGCTTGTGTGGGGTGGTGGACCCGGGGGCGGAAACGCCGCCGCGAATCCTGTTCTTAGTTTTACAATAGGCGGTACTGGATTGACCTTGGCGAGCCTTGAGCAAAATGCCGTCGCTTCAATTTTTCGCGGCCGATATCATCAGTGGCACCACTGGCAACACTGGTGTCGTCGACGCAAGCGAAGCCCTACCACCCACGTCCGTACCCGAACCCGAGACCTACGCAATGTTGCTTGCCGGCCTCGGCATGATGGGTTTTGTAGCACGCCGCAGAAAACAGAAAGCCGCTTAATCCGCACTTTCAGCAGTACATTGCAAAAACCCCGCTTCGGCGGGGTTTTTGTTTGTCAGTGCTCATGATTAAAGCGGGCCCGATCCCATGTAATCGATGATCGACGCCGGGTCGGTCGGCACAGCCTCCCTTGGCGGCGCGGATTGACGCCCAAACTCGCTAGCGACGTCAACGATGGCAATGCAGCGGCAAGCTGCCCGCTTACGTAGTGGGCGGCTTCCTTCGCCGCTTCTGGAACGTGCTCATGGCCAGGGAAGCGACGCACCCCCGCGGTTTGGCCTCATCACGGCCATAACCGCGCGATCGCACTTGATAGCCCGACATGGCAAACGCGGCAACGGCATCGACGGCCTGGCTCGGGACGAAAAACATCCACGGACTTGCACCCTGCCTCGCTGCGCACTAAAGCGATTAGCAGCACCACGCGAGCCATACGACGTCATGCCAAATCGTATCTCGCAAGGCCAAAACAAAAACCCCGCCGTAGCGGGGTTTTCGTCTAGTGCGCGAAGTCGAATCAGGCTGCCTGTCTGCTTCCTGCGGCGAGCGATGAAACCCAGCAGGCCAAGTCCGGCGAGCAGCATGGCGTAGGTTTCGGGTTCGGGAACGCCGTCCACCGGCGGGGGCGTGATGACGGTGCCGTTACGCACTTGGAAGTTGTACTGGCCGAGAATGTTGGAATTCAGTGAGTGGCTGATCAGCGCGTTCGGGCCGCCATTCACCAGGGCGCCGTTCACCAGCGAACCGGGCAGCGTGAAATTCGAGGTGGGGCTGGTCCAGTAACCGACCAGTGCGGAAGTGCCGCCCAAGCCACCCGCAGGAGCGTTGCTTGCAGTACCCGCTTCCCAAACGATGGTGTCGTAGTTGAATTGAATGTCGAAGTTGCCCGCGCCCGTATCCGAGCGGTCCGTCAGGATCATCTGAAAGTCGTTGAAGATGGGCTGCGAAGGGAACACACCAACGTGGATGTAGTCGACGCCGAAAACGTTGAATCCGCCCAGCGTCGTGCTGCCGTATGTCACCGGAAGAGATCCCGCGGCGCGGGTGTCCACGTCTGCGAAAAACGCAGCGATGATCGGACCGAAGGCGCCGCCGCTGATGGCAGAGGGCGTGAAAGGTACCCAGGGGGTTGGTGAAGGTGATGTTGCCGTTGTTGTTGACGTAAGTCTGGGTGAAATTCGTGCTATTGATGTTCGCCGTGAAGCCCAGATTGACCAAACCGGTGGATCCGTCGTCATTGGCGGGTAACACGTTTGTAAACAGCCCTGAGTCGTGAATTGCGCCGGCGGCATGGCCGACCGTGGCAGAGATCGCCAATGCGACGCCAACAATCAATCTGCTAAATGCATGCTTTTTCATATACCCTCCAACGAGCAATAGGAATACTGAATTTCCGTACAGAAAAACAGTACGTTAAATGTACACTTTTCGTCAGCTTCCACAATAGTCCGTTTAGACCATACCAATCGCGCCGCGGACTGCTCAGTGCGGGCGCGGCCGCCGGAACGGCGCCGCCAGAGGTTCCCCGATAAAGATGCCCTGCCCCGGCATCAGCACGCTCTTCCAATATGCCTCGATCAGCGTTTCGCCCTGCAGATAACGGCCGATCGCAACGACTGGAGACGGAAATTTTTGCGCAAACGCACAGGGCTCCACTACCGTCCCATAGCTGCCCGTCGCGCCCGCCTCCAGCCAGCGTAGCGCGCTCGTTTGGCCGCTACCTCTGTCCGTGAGATCGCCGCCGGACGACGTCAGGTGATCGGCAATGGCGCCCGGCACGAACCGCAGGGTCTCCAGTCCGGCTACATTCGCCACACCGGTAAAATAAAACAGCACGTCGGTCGCATATTTCACCGCGTCCTGTTTCATCGTGCGGCCGTAAATGCGGCCTCTGATCATTTGCTCCACCAGCTGGATACGACGAGCTTCGCACATTACGTGCCTTGTCCGACGTCGAGAGCAAATAGGCGGTGCCGGGGGGAAACGATCCATCGGATTCCACTCCGCGGTCAATCAACTCTTTCGCGTGCTCGAACGAGGTTGCGGCAATCGCCATGGTCGGCCGCATTTTCAATTGCGTGAACGGCAGCGTGCTGGGTGAATTGAAGTAGCGGCTCGGCTGCGACAGCTTGCATCCGTCCGCGCAGTACGCCGGGTCGTAGCCGAAGGCGAACGCAGTCGTCACCGACATGCATCCGACGCGATAGGGCTCCGCCCAAGTCAAGGCGTAGGCCTGCACTTGCGGCAGGGTCTGCTTATCGACCTGCGCCTTTACGGCGTCGAATTCCTCGCGCGTGAGCGACTGCCTTTCCCGGCGGAAACGCGACTCTGATGAGGTTCTGGAACAGGATCGACCTTTTCGCTGCGTAATACTCGCCGATCTGCACGCTCAGCGGATCCTGCGTGTTGATGATCACCGCGAGTTGCGTGTGGTCGAGTGCCCGTGCCGGCAACGGCAGCGCTGCGCCGATATATAAGGCCAAACGAAGGATTGTGCGTATACAGGTCATCTGGGGTACGGGAACATTCATCAGACGTTGAGGAGCAGCGGGAAGCTCTTCGCGAGCGATCCGGCGCCCCTCTTCACGTCAATGAGTCACAAGAGAGTTTATTGTATCCCGCGCTGAGTTGCGACTGCGAAGCGCGCGTGAGCGGCAACCAGATCGATTCCCCTCCAATACAGCGCTGCGAGACAACCGTCGACTGGCCAACCCGGCAGCGCGATTTGCAGACGCTGATAAGTCGTTTTGAGCGATACGCCTGCAGGAGATCGAGCACAAAAAAACCCCGCCGCAGCGGGGTTTTCAGATGACGTAAAATTGTCCGATCAGGCGGCGTTCCTGCCCGTGCGCCGGCGTACCACAAATCCCATCAATCCGAGGCCTGCCAGCATCATCGCGTAGGTCCCGGGTTCCGGCACGCTGAATACGACTACATCCTGGTAGCTCTCGCTGACGTAACCACTGACCGAATAGATGGGCGCGTAGTTGGCAAGATTGGTTAACCATCCGGTTGCGATGGACGTCACCCCTGCCGGGCCGGTCGAATAAAAATTCCCGCTCGCAAGATTGTAATTGTTGGGTGTTTCGTATGCGATTTCCCACACTGCAAGCTGAAACGCTGCGGAGTTCGTGGCGTTGCCAATGATGGAACTGTGAGCTTCCGTGTAGAGTCGGCTCAAGTTATCAATTGCTCCCTGCGTCAGCGTGCCCGCGTTGGTCGTGTAGCCAACCAGGGAAGGACGGTACGTGTAGTCGCTGCCGATTCCCAGCGAATAGCTTTGATTGAAGCTAAGGAATTGCCAGACGTCCAGGCAAAACGCTTCGAAAGTCGGACCGCCATTTATATTGGCGTTGAACGCGCCCGCGTTCGCATGCGTGACGGCCGCGGCCGGAACCGGCGGATTCGTGGCAACGTTGACGTCGACCGAGCCATATTCAAAACCGGTGAACGTCAGTGTGGACGCTGCAACTGCGGGGTGGGTGGTGAATAATGTGGTTGCCAGAATCAATCCGCTTGCTGCGCAAATACTGTTTTTATTTTTCATTTCCGCCTTGCTTTCCGAAAACTGCTTACTCCCCCACGCGCACGATATAGCTGGACGAAGCTTGTCGCAATTGCCCGTTTGGACACATCAAGTCATTTTCGAATAGTCCGTTCGGACTAAGGAATTGCGCCCTTGCCGAATGTCCATTTGCGCCGCAAACTAATTTCGCATTATCAAAGTAAACCGCGCGCGGAATTTCCGCGACAAACCCAGGAATTTCGAGGCCCCAATGTTTTGCTTTACGCCCTCTGGGGCGCTCAAGTCTCTAACGCTGATCGCTTTGGCCTGCGTCGCCTCGTTCAGCTTTGCCGCGGAGTCCGGCGCTGGCGCCTCTTCCGAATACCGGCTCAGCGTCGAAAAATCCGCTGCATTCCGGGTTACTGCGAAGGAACCAGAAGTGCCGGCGCTTGAGCCGCGCAAGGAAACGGCGATCGCGGCGCGATTCGCCGACCGGCCGTTTGCAAAACTGATCGACGTCGCCGCGCGGGACGCGGCGCTCGATCCGGCGCTCGTGCATGCCGTAATTTCGATCGAATCCGGATACAACCCCGCGGCGCGTTCTCCAAAGGGTGCGCTCGGGTTGATGCAGGTAATGCCGGCGACTGCTGCCCGTTACGGCGTGAGAGATCCGGGACGCTCGCCGGCAGCCAACCTCAAGGCCGGCACACTTTACCTAAGCGATCTGATGCAGTTGTTCGACAGTCGCATCGATCTTGTGCTGGCCGCGTACAATGCCGGGGAAAACGCAGTGCTGCGCTATGGCCAGCGCATCCCGCCCTATCGCGAAACGCAGCAATACGTGCCGGCGGTGCTGGCCCGTTATCGCGAGTGGCGGGAGGAGCCGTTGTTACCCGCCGTGGTTCCGGCTCCGACCCGCATCGAGTACCTGCCGGGCACGGGGCTCGACCTTGATTATCTGCGCGATACAGGCTACCGCTAAGGATATACCCGCTCGCCGTCGCGGGCGCGCCACCCCGGTCGTGATTAGGTGCGGCCGTAGGTATCCTCGAAACGCACGATGTCGTCCTCGCCAAGATAGGCGCCGGACTGCACTTCGATTATTTCCAGCGGGAGCTTGCCTGGATTTTCCAGCCGGTGCCGGGTTCCGATCGGAATGTAGGCGGACTCGTTTTCCGAGAGAAGAATAGTTTCTTCGCCGCGAATCACGCGCGCCGTGCCCTTGACCACGATCCAGTGCTCGGCGCGATGATGATGCATCTGCAGTGAGATCGCGGCGCCCGGGTTGACCATGATGCGCTTAACCTGGAATCGGGTGCCCGTATCGATGCTGTCGTAGTAGCCCCACGGCCGATAGATCTTGCGATGCGCATCGGCCTCCGGACGTTTTTCGCGCTTGAGCCGCTCCACCACTTGCTTGATCTGCTGCAAATCGCTCTTGTGCGCCACCAGCACTGCATCCGGCGTCTCCACCACTACCGTGTCGGTGAGCCCGACACACGCCACCATGCGCGACTGCGAGATCGCCAGCGTGTCGCGCGTATTGACGGCCATCACGTCCCCGCGCAGCACGTTGCCGTCACCGTCCTTGCTGCCGATCTGCCACAGCGCGTCCCACGCACCGACGTCCGACCACCCCGCCGCGAGCGGAATTACGACGCCCAGGCCGGCGGGCAGTTTTTCCATGACCGCGTAGTCGATCGAATCCGCGGGGCAGGCGGCGAAAGCCTCCGCGCCCACCCGCAGAAAATCACGATCCTTGCTGCGCGCCCCAAACGCGGCGCGACATGCCTTCAGCATATCCGGCCGCATCGCCCCGAGTTGCGCGATCCATACCGAAGCACGCATCATGAAAATTCCGGAATTCCAAAGATACTCTCCGGAAGCAACGTAACGTTCCGCCGTGGCGGTGTCCGGCTTTTCGACGAAGCCGCAGAATCTCCCGGCCGCCGCCCTCGCCCGCGAGCGGCGTTCCGGTGGAAATATAACCATAGCCGGTTTCGGCGCGGGTGGGTTGAATCCCGAAGGTCACTAGCTTGCCTGACTCCGCGTAAGCCAACCCGCGCGCAACTGCGGCGCGAAATGCCCCCACATCGTTGATGATGTGGTCGGCGGGCATCACCAGCAGTGCCGGGTCGTCGCCGGTCTCCAGTGCAACCAGTGCGGCAAGCGTCAATGCCGGCGCGGTATTGCGGCCTTTGGGCTCGAGCACGATCGCAGCGTGCGCATGGCCGGCCTGGCGCAATTGCTCGGCCGTGATGAAACGGTAGTCGTCATTGCTCACTACCACCGGCGGCAACACGCTCGTACTGGCCGTGGCGAGCGACGCATCCACCCGGCATGCGGTGGCCTGCAACATGCTCTCGTCGCCGGAAAGCGCCAGCAACTGCTTCGGATACTGCTCGCGCGAAAGAGGCCACAGCCGCGTGCCCGCACCGCCGCATAGAATGACAGGTTGCAGGTTCATATGATCCTCTCAAATCACGATATATTCGGGCGCCGACTGGCGCCGCGCAAAAGCTGCTAACGGATAATAGCGAAATGCCCGCTCATCGATCACCAGCGACGCCGTTTGCGAATCACGAATTACCGTCCGCGAGATTTTTCCCCGCCCACTGTTGCCAGCGCCATGCGTCGGCACACATGGCGTCTATGCCAAGCTGCGCCTGCCAACCGAGCAATTTGCGCGCGAATGCGGGGTCGGCATAGCACTGGGCGATGTCTCCCTGCCGGCGCTCGACGATGCGGTAGGGTACCGGCTTGCCGCTTACGGCGGCAAACGCGTGCACCATCTCCAGTACGCTGTAGCCGCGCCCGGTGCCGAGATTGACAGTCAGCACGCCCGAGTGCGTGCGTAACGCCGTCAGCGCCGCTAGATGGCCACGGGCAAGGTCGACCACGTGTATGTAATCACGCACGCCGGTGCCGTCCGGTGTCGGATAATCGTTGCCGTACACCGGCAGTTCCTTTAGCGTTCCCAGGCCACCTGCGCGATATACGGCATCAAGTTGTTGGGAATTCCGTTCGGATCCTCACCGATCAACCCCGAGGCATGCGCTCCGACCGGATTGAAATAACGCAGCAGAGCAACCTCCCACCCGGAAGCAGACTTCGCCACGTCGCGCAGGATCTCCTCGATCATCAGCTTCGTGCGGCCGTAAGGATTACTCGCCGACAACGGAAACTCCTCGCGAATCGGCATCTGCGGGGAGTCGCCATAAACAGTGGCCGAGGAAGAGAATACTATCGTTTTCACTCCGGCCTCCACCATGCACTCGAACAACGCCACGCTGCCCGAGACGTTGTTGTCGTAATACGCGAGCGGTTGCGTGACCGACTCGCCGACCGCCTTCAGACCCGCGAAGTGGATCACGGCGTCGATGCGATGAGCGGAGAAAAGTCTGCGCAGCGCGTTGCGGTCACGAACATCGAGCTGCGCGAACCCCGGCCGCCGCCCGGCGATGCGTTCGATGCGGTCAAGCACCGATGCCTTGCTGTTGCAAAGATTGTCGACGATCAAAACATCTTTACCCGATGCCATCAGTTCGACCACCGTGTGGGAACCGATATAGCCCGTGCCGCCGGTGACAAGAATCACGTTCCGCCTCTTAAAGATTTTTTACACACTTCATTTATTCCGATAGCTATCGGCGGTGTTAGGTCGGAAACAGCTCGGCCAGACAAAGCTGCATGCAGTCTTCCCATTCCGGCAATGCCAGTCCGTAACGCTCCGCGAGCTTGTCACCGGCAAGTCGCGAATTGGCCGGCCGCGCGGCGGGCAGCGGATATTCAGCTGTCGTTATCGGTACCACCGTGCGGCACGTCAACTTTGCACCCCGTGCACGCGCGGCCGCGATGATCGCGCTGGCGAAACCGTGCCAACTCGTCTCGCCGGCCGCCGTGAGATTGAACGTGCCGCTCTCGAACCCGCCATTTTTCCTTCGCGCGAGTTCCTGCCCTAACGCGAGCGCCGTGACCTCCGCAATCAGCCGCGCCCACGTCGGTGCACCGAACTGGTCGGCCACGATCCGCAATTCCTCGCGTTCGCCGGCCAGTCGTAGGATCGTCCTGAGAAAATTTTTTCCGCGGGCAGCAAACACCCAACTCGTACGAAAGATAAGATGGTCGGCGCCCGCGGCCCGCATCGCTTCTTCGCCAGCCAGCTTGCTGCGGCCATAGGCGCTGGCCGGATTGGGCGCATCCGTTTCCGAGTACGCACCGGCCTTGGTGCCATCGAACACATAATCGGTCGAATAATGCACCAGCAAGGCGTTGTGGCGGCGCGCGGCATCGGCCAGCGCACCGGGCGCGCGCGCGTTTACCGTCATCGCCAGGTCGATTTCCTCTTCCGCCTTATCGACCGCCGTATAGGCCGCGGCATTGACGATCACATCCGGCCGTAACGAATTCACCAGTGGGGTGAGCGTGTCCGGTCGTGCCAGATCGCACTGATCCCGTTCAGGGACCATCACGCGGCCCAGAGGCATGAGACTGCGCGCGAGTTCCCAGCCGACCTGGCCGTTCGAACCTATGAGAAGGATGCGAGGACTGTTCACCATTCAGCTGCTTTTATGGAAATACCTCTGCGGCAGCAAACGACGCGCCCTGCGCGTCTTTGGCCGATATCTGCGGCGCGCCTTCGAGCGGCCAGCGGATGCCCAGCGCGGGGTCGTCCCAGCGTATGCACCGTTCGTGCTCCGGCGCCCAATAGTCGGTCGTCTTATAGAGAAATTCGGCACTGTCCGTGAGCACCACGAATCCGTGCGCAAAGCCGGCCGGAATCCACATATGGCGCTTGTTTTCGGCGGAGAGGTTGTTGCCGGTCCACTGCCCGAAGGTGGGCGACGCTCGCCGCAGATCGACGGCAACATCGAACACCTCGCCCGCTATCACGCGCACCAGCTTTCCCTGCGGCTGACGTATCTGGTAATGCAATCCGCGCAGCACGCCCTTGCCCGAGCGCGAATGGTTGTCCTGCACGAAGGGCCCGGTAAAACCGGTAAGTTCCGCGAAACGCCGCGCATTGAAACTCTCGAAGAAAAATCCGCGCGCATCGCCGAACACCTTCGGCTCGAGAACCAGCACGCCCGGCAGTGAAGTTTGAATGACCTGCATCAATACACCTTCTCGTTCAATAGTCCGTGAAGATACTGGCCATAGCTGCTTTTAGCGAGCGTCTGGGCGAGCTGCATAAGCTCGGCATCCCCGATCCAGCCCATGCGCCAGGCGATCTCCTCGGGGCAGGCGACTTTGAGCCCCTGCCGTTTCTCGATCGTGGAGATAAACAGCGAGGCCTCGATCAGCGATTCGTGAGTGCCGGTATCGAGCCAGGCATGCCCCCGTCCCATCACTTTGACATCCAGCGCCCCCGACTCCAGATAGGCGCGATTGACGTCGGTGATTTCCAGCTCCCCGCGCGCCGACGGCTTCAGTCCGGCCGCGATGTCGAGGACGCGTTGGTCGTAAAAATAAAGGCCGGTCACCGCATAACGGGACTTCGGATGTTGCGGCTTTTCTTCCAGGCTCATCGCCTTGCCCTTTTTATCGAACTCCACCACGCCATAGCGCTCGGGATCATGCACCGGATAGGCGAACACGGTGGCGCCGTCATCGCGCGCGGCTGCCGCCCTCATGTCATCCGCGAATTCATGACCGTAGAAAATATTGTCGCCAAGCACCAGCGCTGAATTGGCGTTGCCGATAAAGTCGCGGCCGATGATGAACGCCTGCGCCAAGCCGTCGGGCGAAGGCTGCACGGCGTATTTAAGATTCAGTCCCCACTGACTGCCGTCCCCCAACAGTTGCGTAAAGCGCGGCGTGTCCTCCGGTGTCGAGATGACGAGGATATCGCGTATGCCCGCCAGCATCAGCGTGGTGAGCGGGTAGTAGATCATCGGCTTGTCGTGAATCGGCAGCAATTGCTTGGATACCGCGATGGTCACGGGATAGAGCCGTGTGCCTGAGCCCCCGGCGAGAATAATGCCCTTGCGATTATTCACTGGCGATCTCCGTATTGGCGGTTTATCCATTCCTGGTAGGCGCCGCTTTGCACGTTGGCCACCCAATCCTGGTGCTCGAGATACCATCGCACCGTCTTGCGGATACCGGTGGCGAACGTTTCCGCCGGACGCCAGCCGATCTCGCGCTCGATTTTGCGCGCATCGATCGCATAACGCCGGTCGTGGCCGGGACGATCTTTGACAAAAGTAATCAGGCGCGCGTACGGACCGGCGGCGGACGGACGCAATTCGTCGAGCAATCCGCAGATGGCCTTGACGATCTCCAGGTTCGGCATCTCGTTCCAGCCGCCTATGTTGTAAGTTTCCCCCACCTTCCCTTTCGCGAGCACGGCACGAACCGCCGCGCAATGATCCCCGACGTAGAGCCAGTCGCGTACGTTCATCCCATCGCCGTAAATCGGCAGCGGCTTTCCGGCCAGCGCATTGGCGATGACCAGCGGAATCAATTTCTCCGGAAACTGATACGGCCCGTAATTGTTGGAACAATTGGTAGTCAGCACCGGCAAGCCATACGTATGGTGATAAGCGCGTACCAGGTGATCGGACGCCGCTTTCGATGCGGAGTACGGGCTGTTCGGCGCGTAGGCCGTGGTCTCGGTGAACGCCGCGTCCGTCGGCCCCAACGTGCCGTAAACCTCGTCGGTGGAAATGTGCAGAAAGCGGAAGCCTTCCTGCGCCGCCTTGTTCAGGGCACTCCAATAACCGCGGACTGCTTCGAGCAGCGTGAAGGTGCCGTCGATGTTCGTGCGGATAAACTCGCCCGGGCCGTGAATCGAGCGATCGACGTGACTCTCCGCGGCGAAATGCACGATAGCGCGCGGGCGATGCTCGGCTAACAACCGGTCCATCAATGCACGGTCGCCAATATCGCCTCGCACGAAAACGTGCCGCGCGTCGCCTTCGAGCGCGGCCAGGTTTTCGAGATTGCCCGCATAGGTGAGCTTGTCGAGATTGACGACGGACTCGCCGGTTTCCCGCAACCAGTCGAGCACGAAGTTGGCGCCGATGAAACCGGCGCCGCCGGTGACGAGTATTTTTTCGGATGCAGGCATGCTTGAACGAGACTTTGGGGAGAATGGATCAGGAAGATCTTGGTTACACGTACAGAAAATCTGACGGGCTCAATGATACCGGATGCAAGCGATTGCGCGGAAATCAGCGCGAGCCGCGAGGTATCTACTGCCGATCAGGCACTTTGTAAAAGTTTCCCCATCCCTTGCAGGTAGTTCGGTATCCGCGGCGGCGCAATGAGCCAACCCACCGCTACGCCGGCGGCATCCGCCGCCATATCGGCCACCTCGAAAGATCGATAGCCGGTCGATTGTTGAACGAATTCGAGGGCGATGCCGAGCGCGATGAAACCGATGGCGAATTGCATGCGCCTCGCGGGTAATTCATACAAGTTGGCGAACCAGGACATGAGCGCAGCGTACGCAAGAACATGCCCGAATTTGTCTCCTTCCGCCACCGGCAATTGCACGGGCTCGGGCATTACGGAGACATAAATGACGAAGAGCACCAGCAGCCAGCCAAGCGACAGCCAGAACCTTCGAGCCCTGAGTACCTGTTTCCGGAAATTGATTTCGGGATGTCATTCGGAAGAACCGGGATTCTACGTGAAAAATTGCCCCGCCCGCGGGTCATTCAAGTCATTTAGGGAAGCTCTGATTAAGTCCTTGACCGTTCGCCCTGATGTATAGAAGAGTGAACGGTTTTGCTAGATGGCTGCGGCGCTTCGTGCTTCTATACATCAGCACGAACGGACTTAATCAGAGCTTCCTTAAAACGAAATTAGCGACGCGATGGAATTTATTGAACCGTCTGCCATAAAGAACCCCGCCGCGACGGAGCATCAAATGTATCAACTGAAAGTCCGTCAATCGGGAACGTCTTGCTACTTCCTGCGTCGGGCAAAGAACTCTCTTAAGCCGCGTTTCTCACGAAGGTGCGGATACGATGGAGCGGGTTTGGGTACCGGCTGCAGCGTGCGAAGTATCTCGGCGAGACCGCCGGGCAATGCCTCCGCACCGAGCGTGTCAAAATCCGTTTTTTCTTTAAGCATGCACGGCTCCTGGAAATCCCATGCGATCGTAGTTTGTCGTCCGCATCGTCATATCTGACACGCTCAATATTAGCGATTGAATAATCGACTGGATATAGTCTTTTTGAACTATCCCGATGGGGCGCGTGATGGCGGATTACCGCTTACCGTTCACCATTTCACCTTGCCGAATTATTCGCCAAAGAGGAAGGCTAAATTATACCAACCACCGCCTTTCTCTCTTGAAAATCCTACAGAACCATTCGAGACGTTCATTTCGTTGGAGGTTCATTATAGAAGAACAACCCCTGTTGGCGTAGCTGACGCCGCGAATCAGCGTCCCGAGATGTAGCCGCAGCGAGGTTAGGTCTGTGCGGCAACGTACAGAACGGTTCTGGGCCACCCTCTATATTTTCTTATTCGGCGCTCAGCGTTAGCGGTGCAACGATGACAAGTGCATGACTGCGCCCGGGAACATGGTCTATCATTCGGCTTCTGCACGCCGGCTGGCCGCGATGGCCGCTCCGACCTTGCTGGTGTTGCATCGATAATTCCTGCTCCGCGCAATCGGCGCCGCGGTGAAATCAAAGGGGGGTTCGCCACTATGCTGTCGATCGTGATTCCCATGTATAACGAGCAGGACAACGTGTTCCCCATGCATGAGCGCCTGAGCACCGCTTTGCAGCTGACTGGCGAAGAATACGAAGTCATCATCGTCAATGATGGCAGCTCCGATCTGACCGAAGCCAACCTCAAGTCCATCGCGACGACGGATCCGCACTTCAAGATAGTGAATTTCCGGCGCAACTTCGGCCAGACTGCTGCCATGATGGCCGGCATCGACTTTGCGTCCGGTGACATCATCGTCGGGCTCGACGGGGATTTGCAGAACGATCCCGCGGATATACCCAAATTGCTCGACAAACTTGCCGAAGGCTACGACGTGGTTTCCGGTTGGCGGACCGACCGCAAGGACGCCGCGCTAAAGCGAAACCTGCCTTCGCACATGGCGAACTGGCTGATCTCGAAAATTTCCGGGATTCACTTGCACGACTATGGATGTTCGCTTAAGGCTTATAAGACGGACGTCGTGAAGGGTGTCAAGCTATATGGGGAAATGCACCGCTTCATTCCGATCTACGCCAGTTGGCAGGGCGGTAAGGTGACCGAGATCCCGGTTAACCATCATCCCCGCATTCACGGCAGCTCCAAGTACGGTCTGGAACGGGTCATTAAGGTGCTGCTCGATCTGATGGTGGTGAAATTCCTCGCCAGTTATGCCAACAAACCGATCTACGTATTCGGCGGCTTCGGGCTGTTCAGTGTCGCATTTGCGTTTGTCGCGGGTCTGTGGGCGCTCTATCTCAAACTATTCGAGCATATGTCGTTTATTTCGACACCGCTCCCTTTGCTAGTGGTTTTGTCGTTCATAACCGGCGTAATGAGCATCCTGATGGGCCTCATCGCCGAGATCATCATGCGCACTTATTACGAATCCCAGGGTAAGCAGGTGTATTTGGTAAAGGACACTGTCAACCTGGCCGGCGATCGGCGTGGGCGACGACGTGCAGCACCTGCAGGTAATTAAAGAGCGCGCAATCTGCGATAAACTCAACAAGGCGGTTTGTGGTGACACCGACGAGCTTTCAGCCAATGGCCCATACAGAGACTTTTGACGCTACTCTATACACCTGAATTCGAGCCCGCCCATGTCTGTCGACAGCAATACCGCAGCCGCATTCGCCTCTTCGTGGAACAACCTGCCCGCGGGGTCGGTGTACACCGTGGATCAATTCGAGGATTGGCTTGCTCCCTTAACCAGAAAAGACATCGCCGGTCGCAGGGTGCTTGAACTCGGTTGCGGGAATGCGAGCCTGCTAGTGCACATGGCGGGTTGGAACCCGAGTGAATTGGTTGGCGTCGACCTCGGTGACTCTGTATTGTCGGCAACCGAAAACCTTCGAAGGACGAACCACCCTTGCGCACGGATCGTGAAGGCCGACCTTGTCGAGTTCCGATCAGAGGGCTTCGACTTCGTGTATTGCATCGGCGTGTTACACCACTTAAAGGATCCGGAGAAAGGCTTCCGCTCTGTCGTAGAAAACACCAGAGCTGGAGGTTCCTTCCACTGCTGGGTGTACAGGTAAAGAAGGAAACGCTCTCGTGCGCCTGGTGGTTGAGCCGACGCGAAAAATTGCATCGCGGCTGCCGTGGTGGTTTACCAAGTACCTGATCGCAACGCCATTGGTTGCGCCTTACTACGTCTACGCCAAGCTGCTCAGCTTCCTGGACAAAGTCGCGCCGAGCCGCTCTTCAAGACAGGTCTAGGTCACCTCCCGCTCCACGATTACAGCCTCTGGATCGCCAAGCGCGACTTCCTATTTTTCCGTCACGTTGCCTTCGATCAACTCGTCACACCGCAGACGCGTTATATATTCCCGAGAAGAAGTGTCGCGTTGGCTCAAAAGCGATCCCCAATCGATCCGGCAGCACGTATGTCATCCGCCGGAACGGCAACTCGTGGAAGTTCGGCGGATCAAAAACAGCCCGACCTAAGCTTTCGTCCCGTCGAAAAATAATTCCGAAACGCCACATCAGTTCACTTGTCATCGCTCTGCCGCCGAGAGACGCCGAGTCTTCCATGCGAAAAACGCTGAATTTGACCCTTCGGCATCCCGATGTATAACTCCGCCCGGTGGCTACCGAATCTCCTGCGGTCCTTACGTGCGCAAACGGTTCTGCCAAATGAAATCATTTTTCTCGATGATGCATCACCTGATCGTTCGCGAGATATTGCGGAAGATTTCATGCGGGAAAACCCAGAAATGAATGTTCAGGTACACCGAAACGAGAAAAATCTCGGGATTGCGGGCAGCTACAATGCCCTCGCCTCATTGTCGACCACGCCGTGGATTCAAATCATGGATGCAGACGATTTTTTTCCGGGCGAGTTTTTCGCATTTTTGGAAAAATACATGATGGATGATGTCGTGGCCATCGTGACCAGCATGAGATCAAACATAACCGCCATTTCGCTGCTCAATGTTTTGTTTGCATGGCTTATCCCAACGACATTGCCAAAGTTCCTGCCGATGCTGGGAAGCCTGGCGGCCCGCGGCGGAACGGTATATTCGTCGCGGTTGCTGAAAGCGCACCCATTTATCGATCCACTGTTCGACGGCTCAGATTTGATTCATTTTTACGAATTTCGCCAACTGGGTAAGTGCATCTATGAACCGAGGGCAAAAGTCTTTTACGTAAACCATTCGGCTTCGCGCACGAACACAATTCGCGATGATACCTACTCCGACTTATTGCGGAAAAGAAAGGAAATTCCGGCTACGTATTACATTGATTATCTTCTGAGAAAGAGGATATTTGCCTTTGTTCGCAGATAGCTATGCTCCAAGGACTCCGAATGAATTTTTCGTTAGCTGAATTTTTCTGCCAAACCAAATTTGAAATGTAAAGACCTGACGACGTGTCGTGCATGGGTCCTACTTTAGTTGTACCTGCCATCTTAGTCGCAATTCCCCCGTAATCCGCACCAGTTATGGACGTGTGATGATCCTGAATGTTGAAACGCTCAATGCCTGTCCCGTATGTAGCCGCACGCGGCTGCGCACGCTGATGTGCCCATACCCGGATTTCGAAACCGGTACTGGCGATTACGGTTTGGTTGAATGCGGCAATTGCGGCTTGGCTTTCACCAGTCCACGTCCGCTGGAGTCGGAGTTACCGACCCTTTACGCAGATCGGACTACGACTGATTTTCCGAAATCTCCCAGCAAGTTGGTGCGCCGACTGCGCGAGTATGCAATCGATTCTTACCTTTCACGAACACTGGGCCCGATGCCGAGTCGCCATCAGGCGCCGTTTGGGATGCTCGACTACGGCTGCGGCGACGGCGCTTTGGCATGCCGTGCGCAACGATATGCACGAACGCATGGCAGGTCCGCCCGCATCACAGCAATAGATTTCCACGATGGCGCGCCTCCTTCGCTGGCAGGAATGGGTGCAAGCGAAATCCGCTATATGAGCCACGATAGTTGGAGGGTGACAGATGAGCGCTATGACGCCGTATTCTTGCGTCATGTGCTGGAGCATCATCCGGAGCCGCGACGTCTGCTGGGCGAACTGCGGCAGGTGCTGCGGCCTGGGGGGCGGCTATTCATCGAAGTTCCGAACCGGCGCAGCGTTTGGGCCGGCGTCTTCGGCCGACATTACTTCGGCTACTACATTCCGCGCCACTTAATGCATTTCGACCGTAGTAGTTTACAGTTGGCTGTGGAGAACAGCGGCCTACGCTGCGTCACACTGACCCTTGGCCATGTTCCGATATTGGGAGCCTCCATCGCTTACTGGACTGGTTGGAAGCTAGCCCCACTGGGTTTAATCGCCCTGGGCAGTTATCCATTGCAGGTCGCGGTGGATCTGTTGGCACGGACTTCGACAACGCTACGTCTTACCGCTGCCCGTGACGATTAGCAACTATCCTGAGTTCCGCGGCTGGAACCCGATCATAGTCAGACTGCGCACGCCTTCTGATTGATGTGGCGAATTCTTCTTAAGGTCGCGGTATCTGCGGCGTTAATTACTTGGCTGCTATGGCGCACGCCGGTATCAGAAATCAGTGCGAGATTACTATCCCTTGATTTCACCAGTTTAGTTTTGGCGTTGGTTCTGTCTTTAGCTGCGTGGTGGCTTTCAGCACTGCGACTGTGGTTTCTCCTGCCCGAATTCCAGTTGCGCGATGTCGTGCGGATGACCCTCATAGCGCTCTACTACGGGACAGTGTTGCCTGGACAGGTCGCCGGCGACGTGATGAAAGCGTATCGACTAAGCCATAGCCAGAGCACGCCAGGACAAGCCGTGGCAGCAACCTTGGTCGATCGCGTCATTGCGCTCATAGCGCTGTTCTTGCTCGGTGCATGTGCAGTGCCGTGGGTGGACAAGCGCCACCCGCGTTAATGTTTTTTGTTCGTACTTCCAGCAACCGCCATAGTCCTCGGCATGCGGGTGCTTGCGCACCCGCGTGCGCATGCCTTGTTTACGCGCTTGCTAGGGCCAGGGCGATCGGATGGGCTACGCGCGCTTCCTGGTCGCCTCCTCGACGGCCTGCATAGTGTACTGCAGCATCCGTCTCGGCTGGCCGCATGTTTTCTGTTTGCGTTCATTTCCATGGATTGGTTATCGCGATCCACATGGTGTTGGCGCGTGGGCTCGCAATCGATCTCCCAATGACAGCTTGGGTTCTGGTTTATGCTGGTATGGCGCTGCTGCTGTTGTTACCAATCAGTATCGCCGGAATTGGATTGCGCGAGGGCGGTTATGTCGGCCTGCTGGCGATATTCGGCATCGCTGCAACCCCGGCATTATCGTTATCTTTGGTGCTCTTCGCGTATATGTTATTCGGCGCACTGCTCGGGTGGATCACGAATTGACGGGGGGGCGAATGCGCTAGTCGTTCTGGCGTTGCAGCTGCTGCCAGTTACCACGCCTCGTCCATCGCGTTAAGCCGTTGGATCAGATATTTGGTCGGATTTGGCCTGTCCTGTCGATGAAGCTGCCCATTGCCAGCGCCCCCCAGAGAAATGCCCGCTCGTCGCTCGTTGCCCTGTCGATGCGCCGTGAGCCGGTCGGCCACACAACTGGGCGAGAGGCCGGAAATGTCGGCCTCCGGCAGCGTGACGGCGCCCGACTTGAACCAGGAGCCGATCGGCACGCCGAAGCCCTTCTTCGAGCGGTAGAGAATGTCGTTCGGCAGCAAGGGTTCGAGCGCCTTCTTCAGCAGATACTTGGTCTGCCCGCCGCGCAGCTTGTAACGCCACGGGATGCGCCGCACGAAATCGACGAGCTCGATATCGAGGAATGGCGCCCTGACCTCGAGCGAATGCATCATGCTTGCGCGATCCACCTTGGTCAGGATGTCGTCCTGCAGGTAAAGCTTGGTGTAGAACTGCATGGTGCGATCGACCAGCGAATCCGTGCGGCAGGCATCCCACTGTTCGATCGCCTCGGAGTAAAGATCCTCCAGATCGATCGGGCCGCCGAAACATGCCTCGAGGTCGGCGGGAGAGAGCGATGCCATCCACACCGGGCACCACAGTGCCGGGCGGTGATCGAGACCGCGCAGCGTGCGCTTCAGCTTGAAATCGAGGCTCATGTTGCGGTGGGAGACCGGCATCCGTGCGACCGCGAGGCTAACTGCGCGGTGAATCGGTTGGGAACGAGCTTCTGGTACAGATCGGCCCAGCGCAGCGCGCGAAACGGATCGTAGCCCGCGAACAGCTCGTCGCCGCCGTCGCCGCCGATCGCCACCGTCACATGCTCGCGCGCGAAACCGCACAGCAGATAGGTCGGCAGCAAGCGAGCTGTCGCCGAGCGGCTCATCGAGCCGGCGCAATACCGACGGCAACACCTCGCGCGCGGTATCGATCGACAGCGTCCTGACGCTATGCTTGCTCTGAATCAGGTCCGCCACGCGACGCGCGTACGCTGTTTCGTCGAAGATGGGTTCCTCGAATCCGATGCTGTAAGTATTGAGGCGCCCGGGCCCGAGCTCGCGCGCCGCGAATACCGAGATGGCGGATGAATCGATGCCCCCGCTCAGAAACGACACCGATCGGGACGTCGGAAATCAGCCGACGCTTCACGGCGCGGCCGAGCAACGCACGCAACTCCTCGCACCATTGCTGCTTCGGCGTCGGGCGGAATGTCCTCGAACGGTTCGAGCACGAAATCCCAATACTTCCAGATCCGCAGCGCGCCGCGCGCCACGTCGTACTCGAGGCAATGGCCGCCCGGGAGCTTGTGCACGCCCTGCAGGATGCTGTGGGGCGCGGGAATGTAGCCGTAGGCAAAGAACTTGCGCATTGCCTCCGGCGAAATCGAAGCACGCACCGCACTGTGTGCGGATAGAGCGGTCAATTCCGAGGCGAACGCGAACAGACCCCGTCGATGCGTGTAGTAAAACGGTTTCTTGCCGAACCGGTCGCGGGATGCGAAGAGGCGGCGCCGCGGGCGATCGTAGATGACGAAGGCCCACATGCCGTTCAGCCGGCTGACGAAACCGTCGCCCCAGATCCGGTAGGCGTGCAGCAGTACCTCGGTATCCGAGTGATCGGTCACGAATGTCGCACCGAGGGCCTTCAATTCCGCGCGCAATTCGACGTGGTTATAGATCTCGCCGTTGAACACCACGCCGACGTCGCCATCGGCGGTCCACATCGGCTGCGTGCCACCGGCGAGATCGATGATCGAAAGGCGCAGGTGCCCGAGATAGACCGCCTTGGGCAGGATCGGCCCAGATGCCCTCGCCGTCAGGTCCGCGCGACGCCTGGGCGGCGTTCATCCGGGCAAGGTCGTCGCGCGTTCCTTCTCCGGCGAATCCGGCGATTCCGCACATTGGGCTAGTGTCTCTCGCCGGCGCCGCGGACGAACGTGGCGCGGTTCATGGCTTGGCCGCGATGATCCGGATCACTTTGACGAGCGCGAATTTCCGCTGCGATTCGCGATACGTCCGTCAGCATTTCCGCCAACTGGCCCATCAGGAAGCAGACGGTCCCCATGAGACCCGAGAACACGAGCAACCGCGGCGAACCGGCTGTTACTTCAGAACGTACACTTCGTACCAAGACTGATCCTTTTCGTCTCGAGCGATTCTACCTCTTAGCTCATATGTGTCTCCGATAAAACGATACAAGGGCGCGGCCCAAACCGAGAAACGAGAGTTCCACGTCCCATTAATGGCCCAGTTCCAGATCACAATAACCTTTGGTTTTTTCGCGACGATCTCGTCTCTCATCCCTGCGAGCCAGTTCGGTTGAGAGATCAGAACAGAATTGTCCACATAGAGAAACTTCTGAAACGTTCGCCGGCCGGTTACGAAATTGATGCCCGGGCAATAGGGGAAGCACAGGACATAGTCGTTCGGGCCGGACTCCTTGCGAATCATCGTGTTCAACCCGTCCAGAACTTTGTACTCCCAGTCGCTGACGTACAGATCGAGTCGATGCTCGATTTGCAGTCTGTTCGGTCGGTTGTAGTGGAATCTGGGCCCGTCCCGATAATTAGCCAGATAAACCACAAGGTAAACCATGCACAGCATACGCGAGCATGTAAGAACCCCGCCGCCGGGCCACTGCGAATGCCTGCTAGGGCACCCGGTTGGGCACGCATTATGAAAAAGAAAGTAACCGCACAAAACAATAAAACCCGGCATGAACTCCGACAGATGAGCCATGTCGGGACGAAACACGAAGAACTGCGGGAATGTGGAGAAAGCGCCGATCGAAAGCACTATGAGATACGTGTTCTCGGACAGAAAGTCCGCAACGCCCTGCGCGCGAGAATCGTCGCTTTAAGAGGTCAAGGCACAAATAAAACCACACCCAGAGGAGCACGAACAACGGCGCGTAGGTCAGGAAGGACATGGGCGACCAAAAGAACGACCCGCAAGCTGGCTCGCTCCAGCAACGTCCCAACCGCCGCGGCGCCCGGCTACGGCCGCCGCGTCGGATGTAGTCAGATAGCGCGTCTGGCTCTTCGCAATCAGTTGCTCTATAGAGGACGAATAATGTCGGTGCAGGAATCCGTCCAGGTAGCCATTGGCCTTTGCGTGAATTGCAAACGGGAGGGTCACGATGGCGGCTACCATAGCCACCCCAGCAAGGCGCGTCGGGAAAAGTAGAAGTCGTCGCGGGTTGCGTTCTCGAATTGCCGCCTGTAATCCTGTCAGACCGTGATAGAGCAGAAAGAGCGCGCTATAGACGGTCGCGATATCACCGCGAATGAGGAAAGCAATGCTGAGGTAAACGCCGTTGCCAGCTAAAGCCAGCCATGGCGCGATCGTTGGCTTGAGCGTCCTCGCGTCATACAGAAACAGGACGTAGGCGCCGGCGATTGCCAAGAGCGGGATGTAGGTCTTGTAGCCGGACCCCGGGAACAGCATGACCAGCAGAGCAACCGAAAAGGCAACTATCCGGCTCTGCGTCAGACGCCACAGCAATGCATACGAGAACAGGACAGCGGCGAAACCCAGCCAAATAAACCAGATTCTTGCAACGAGAAAATTGACCCCGAACACCTTGAAAAGAAGAGAAATCGGGTAATACCAGAGGATCCCGTAACCAGTGTCGACATCGACGAAAGGCGTTTCACCATTGGCAAGCCTCTCCGCTATCAGAGCAACGGAGCCTTCATCGGCCCAGTTGAAAAAATAATTGTAATACGAACCGTAATATAAGCAGCCGATGACTGTCAGGGCAGCTACGCCAAACAAGGAACTTCTTCGCAATGGATCGCCGATACTGAAGTTCTTTGCGAAGTCTGGCACGAACGTGTCGGTGCTGATTCTCATGGTTCGGTCAGGAGCGTCCGCGATCGCCAATCAGCATGGAGTATGCAAAAGGCTGAACCTGAGCTCAAGGCGCATATTGAATACAATGTCAGCGCGAGCAAAAGTTGCGTATTCCGATGGTATTAGCAGACATTCCACGCGATTTCGAGCATGCAATCCAGAGCAGTTCGGACGTGGCACCAAATGCTCACTTCGATGAGTCTCAAGAGCAACTGCCGGAACAGCGCGATAACGGAAAGCATCTTCGGCTGCCTGAAGGCGACATGGACATTTTCGGCCCTGTGCGACGCATGCGCAGGCGGAGCATGTGATTGATCACATCAAAACGTTTTATAATCTCAGACGCTATAGCTCCGCTTGGGGCACTACGAGCCCTGAGGCATGTCACGCCGCCTGGATCATTTAGCAAAAGCGAGCGGCTTGAAAGTTACGTTGGTAAACGGAAATACGCGGGCAAGCAAGGTCGACATGCACAGTGAACTAATAGCACAATTTCAATCATCATGGACTTGGCTGGCAGTCATATCCGTTGCAGTCTTGCTTGGACTGACAGCCTTCGGCTACGCCATTCTAAAACTATTTCCACAGTTGCGCATCACGCGGTCGCCGTATGCGTACTTTTGTGAATGCTTATTGCATGGTTTCATCCTCTTCAGCATTTCTGCATTAGCTGGTATTTTTTTCGGGCTGCGAATTCACCATACATTCCTGCTACTTTCCGCTTTTTCTGCGTGCATGTGGCTGTTTTCGTTTTGGAAGCCAATCACAGGCAAGCCGTTTGTCGTGGAACAGGGCTCATATTCCCAATCAGACAGCGCCTAGAATGCGCGGCGCTAGCGTTGATTGTCGTCGGATCATTCCTGTGGTCCGATAACAACTTCAAAAGCATAAATTCATCAGACGGCGGCATTGTTCTCGCGCCCTCGGCGGATATATTTTTAAATGCGCGGCAAATCGGCGACTTCGCGCAATTCCGTGGCGACGTGGGCACGCTAAACATGTTCATGTACGGAAAACCGCCGGCGGTCTACCACTATGGCAGTTACATGGTGTCGTCGCTGGTTTCCTATTTGGGAGATATTCCATCGATACAGATTGCGACGAGTTTTTATCCGCTGTTAGGCATGTTACTGACCGGCGCAGCAATGCTCCGTTCTCGCGAGCGCAACGACCGGCGCGGCTACCGCCTTGCTGGCAGTAATTTTACTGTTTTTCCTTCCCGACCCGTCATGCTGGGCACGCGGCATTACCAGGCTGCAGAGCTATTACTTTTTTCAACAGGTGAACATCAGCGGGGCTTATGCGGTTGCAATAATGGGCGTGGCCCTGGCTTATGCCTGCGGGCGTTTCAAGTTAGATCACTGCTGTTTTGTACAGCGGCACTTTGCGTTTTTTCGCTTGCGGGCCTGTTCAAGGCACAGATTATCCTTGCCTACAGTTTTTTCTTTTTCGTCTTCATAATCTGGAACGCTGATTGGATATCAAAGGAAAGAAGGCTCATCGTTGCGGGTGTCTTTGTCACGGCGTTCTCTCTGGCTGCTTCGCGGTTGGCCGATATTCCCAATGCCCCCTCTCTCACGATTACGTATCCGGGAATTGAATGGAATCTTGCGCATACGTTTGAGGGGATACAGAAGCAAGCCGGCTTTCTTTCCAAGTTTGGGCTTTCATTCGCGCCCCCCTATGCTCTATCGCCCGCGTCCCTTTTGATCGCCGTGACAGTCGTATTCCTGATGACTTATGGCATTCTTTTCCCCGCGTCGGCCGTCCTTGCGTGGAAGATAAGACACAATCTACAAGCACGCAAGATGTTGTGGCTGCTGGTTTTTGGCTTTGTCAGCGATGCCTACGTCCGGATGTTGATTGCGAATAATACCGGCAATGGGGATTTCGGTGAGGTCAACCGCAAGACATTCGTGTGGCCATACTTCCTGATTGTATTCAGCTTTTCATCGCTTCTTTTGACCTATTTCGCTCAACGAAGCAGGGCTCCACTGCCGCGCAAGCCATTGCTGGTTGCATTGGGTTCGCTCTATTCTTGTTTTCGGCGATATCAGCACGAGATTTGCAGAACTGGCCGAGACTAGAAAACTTCAGAAATGTCCCAATTCCCACCGGACTATTTGAATCGGCGCTATACCTCAGGCAGCGGTCCGAGGTTGGCGACGTGAGTTCAGCTATGCGAGAACGATAGCTGGAACCAGCTTGCAACCCTGTCCGAACGACCTGTTTATATCGCGAGAGCGGCGGATTACGGTCAAGGGACGCCTCGAGTGAGCGTAACAGAACAACAGCGGTTCGCAGTTGTCGGACCGTATCCTACAGCAGCGCAAAATCGAAAGTGCCGGATCTCTTGCCAGACAGGCGAAAATTTCATGGATGCTCATGAGTCCAAAGTGTCGCGCAGAGTGGGAAAACCAAAATTCCCCCGCCTTCTCGTCTAACGGATATAGGCTTTATAAGCTTTCAAGATTCTAATCACCTCAAGGCGTTGCCTTAACGGTCGATTATGTCAAGCCGTCGCGCCGCACATGGCGTAGCGCACCGTAAATCGGTGGTCACACGCCATAGTATTTTCGGTACCACTCGACAAAGCGTCTGACGCCCTCGCGGACGGGTGTTGAGGGGCAAAATCGACCCACCGGGTGAGTTCGGCGGTATCCGCATGAGTGGCGGGCACGTCGCCGGCCTGCATCGGCAGAAAATTCTTTTCCGCCTTTTTCCCCAATGCCTCTTCTATGGCCTCGATATACGCCATCAGTTCCACGGGAGACTGGTTCCCGATGTTGAACAGCCGATACGGTGCGCTGCTTAGCGCAGGATCGGGCTGACCCGGATCGAAAGCGGGATCGCTTTCCGCCGAACGGTCCATAACGCGCACCACGCCCTCGACAATATCGTCTACGTAGGTAAAGTCCCGCCTCATTTTTCCGAAATTGAATACATCGATCGGCCGGCCTTCGAGTATGGCGCGGGTAAACAGGAAAAGCGCCATGTCGGGCCGTCCCCATGGTCCGTAGACCGTAAAGAACCGCAGGCCCGTGGTCGGAAGAGCGAAAAGATGGCTGTAGGTGTGCGCCATCAATTCGTTGGCCTTTTTGGTGGCGGCGTAGAGGCTGATCGGGTGATCCACGTTTTGATGCTCGGAAAATGGCATCCGCGTATTTCCGCCATACACGCTGGAACTGCTCGCGTAGACCAGATGCTCGACTCCGTTATGCCGGCATCCTTCCAGCACGTTGACGAAACCCACCAGATTGCTGTCCACATATGCATGCGGGTTCGCGATCGAATAACGAACGCCGGCCTGGGCCGCCAGGTGAACGACGCGCTGAAATTTTTCCGCCGCAAATAGTTTTGCCATCTCGGCGCGTGCCGCCACGTCGAGTTTAACGAAACGGAAACCCGGATATTTCGCCAAAATATCGAGCCGCGCCTTTTTGAGTGCCGGGTCGTAGTAGTCGTTAATGTTGTCAAGCCCGACAACGGAGTCGCCGCGCTCCAGCAGAAGTTTGGCGACCTGCATGCCGATAAAGCCGGCGGCGCCCGTAACAAGAATCTTCAATTTTCAATTCTCTTTCCAGATGAGGATCTTCCGATGCAGTGATATTCGAGTCCATGTCTCTTTACAGTCGCAGGATCGTAAAGATTGCGGCCGTCGAAGATTACCGGGGATTTGAGCACGCGTTTGATCCCGTCGAAATCGGGGCTTCTGAACTCCTTCCACTCGGTAACAATGATCAGTGCATCGGCATTGTCGAGCGCGGCAAGCAGTGTGTCCGCGTAAGACAGTTTCGGCTCATCGCCGGCAATTCGCCGCATTTCATTCATCGCTGCCGGGTCATAGGCGGTCACCGTGGCGCCGGCCGAAAACAGTTCGGCGAGCAGTGTCAGTGCGGGCGCCTCGCGCATGTCATCGGTATTTGGTTTGAACGCAAGCCCCCACAGCGCAAAATGTTTTCCGCGAAGATTCGCGCCGAAACGCGTCCTGATCTTGTCCGCGAGTATCGATTTCTGGACATCGTTGGCTGCCTCCACGGCGCCAATGACTTTCAGCTCCTGACCGACGTCCCTCGCACTTCGGGCCAGCGCCCGGACGTCCTTTGGAAAACAGGAACCGCCGTAGCCGCAGCCGGGATACAGGAAGTGATAGCCGATCCGCGGGTCGGAGCCCATGCCCTGCCGCACCATTTCAATGTCGGCGCCCAGTCGATCGGCCAGGTTGGCGAGTTCGTTCATGAAGCTGATGCGCGTCGCAAGCATCGCGTTCGCGGCATATTTCGTGAGTTCCGCGCTGCGAACATCCATGACGATCACGCGCTGGTGATTGCGCTGAAAAGGCGCATAAAGCGAACGCATCAGTTCGATGGCGCGCTCATCGTCGGCGCCGATCACGATACGATCCGGCCGCATAAAATCGTCTACCGCCGCGCCTTCCTTGAGAAACTCGGGATTGGACACCACGCTGTAAGGAACGGCAACGCCTCGATCGGACAGTTCTTTGGCTATGATGGCGCGCACTTTGTCGGCGCTGCCGACCGGCACGGTGCTCTTGTTGACGACAACCTTGTAGTCCGTCATGAGTCGACCGACATTACGTGCGGCTGCGAGCAGATACTGAAGGTCGGCCGAACCATCGGAATCCGGCGGGGTTCCTACCGCAATGAACTGAATCGTGCCGAAAGCGACAGCCTTCTCGATATCCGTCGTGAACTCAAGGCGCCCGGCTGCAACATTGTGGCGCACCATCTCCAGCAGACCGGGCTCGTAAATAGGGATCTCGCCGTCCAGCAGAATCTGGATCTTCTTCGGATCGACATCCAGGCACAAGACGTTATTGCCGACCTCGGCCAGGCAAGTGCCGGATACCAGCCCGACATATCCGGTACCGATTACCGTAATTTTCATTCAACGACTGGTACACGATACATTCTGACAGTCCCCAAAAACCTCGAAATCATGTCGTTCGCCCCCTGCGGGCCAATACACAGGGCCTAGCCGGTAGGCGCTTCGCGCCGCAATTCATAAACCTGGATGCCCGCAAATGTTGCAGCGGGGACATAGTGGGCGCGAATGAAGTCGTTCAGGATCGACACGCCGCTGCTGATACTGCTCTCGTTAGGCTCACGTATATCGGACCAGTCGGACCTTAGCACGACTATTTTCGGTTTGACCGCTTCGAGTTCTCCCACCATCTCCGTCTGGATCTCCCGGGTAGTCTGGACACCGGGATCGAAATGATGCCACTTGGTGGCCGACAATCGTTTGGACAAGAAGTAGAACAGCACGTCATTAACGAAGATCCGGTCGTGACTCTCGAGGCCCACAAAGATACGCTCGTCATCCGCCGTACGTTCCTGCACAAAGCGGATCGCAGCCAATTGATCCTGATCGGCCTTGAAACAACCGAGACGCTCCAAGCCTGCAGCAGGATGACATTTATCTCCTGCGTCCACGGAATTTAACATCCACTCCTTATTGGTCATCAAGGTTGTATAGTCGACAATGGCAGCGCCGATGGAAACCAGAGCCATAGGAACCGCCAACAGCAGAGCCAGTACCCGCCCATGACGGCTGCCCGGAGCCAAAAGCCACGCGAGACAGGCAGTCAGCAAGGAGGGGACGAGGGCGAGAGCCAGGTGTCTCAAAGAAATGCGCAACACGCCCTTCAATGTAAAAAACAGCGAGCAACAGGCAACGAGCAAAAGTGCGCCACCGCGCATGCATTGCATCGTTGCCGTCGCTACTTTCGCGTCCATGGACGCGCGGCCACCCCTAAAATTCAGTGCGATTGCGATTCCTGTCAGGCCGACAACCGGCGGGAGGAACACGCCCCAATTGTTCACCGAATTCCATTTGAACGGGAGTGATCGCATCTCTGCCATAAGTTTCCATCGGGATGATAACCAGGTCGCGAAGAACCTCGGTCGGGGATGCGATTACCATAACCAACGACCACACCGGAACCGCAACAAGCAGAACCCCGACGGCGAAGAGTGCGACTGCCGGAATCAGTTTCGGGGATCGCTCTACGCCGTCCAGACGCGCTTTGACTTGAAACAGCGTCAACGCTGCGATGTGCGAAATGGCGGCCATCGCTCCTACGTCGTGACGGAACAGAGCTGTCACGCCGATGCAACCACCGGCGAGCAACAAGGGTGTGCGGCCCGCTTCCCGGCAATATGCCGGCAGGACAAAGTAGACGCTCAACACCGTCATCAGCAGGCAGGGATAAACAGGATAACCGTAGTAGCCAAATGCCGACAGCCAGAGTGCAGATGCAGCAGCGGCAATCATGCCCATCCGCGGGCTTTCCATGCGCGCAAAAACTGCATAAACAAGCATCACAATGGCGGCCCGAACGAAAGTGTCCCAAATGCGGTTGATGAGAATGGACGGACCGAACACCTTAAACAAACCAGCGAGCACGTAGAATTGCGCCGGGCCGTAATTGGCATAGAAATCCCGGTACGGAACGTCGCCGTTCATGACCCGAATCGCCCCAAAAACGATGAGCCCTTCATCGTACACATTTACTCCGAGGCCCATCGTCACAAACAGAAAAGCAAACGAAATACCAAATATGACGGCGCTATGCCATATCGGTGCACTCGATACGACTGAGGCGGGGTTATACATGCCGAGTCGCGTCTGGGCTCATAACCGTGTCTTTACGAACAACCGTTCAGGTACGTGGCGTATCAGGAACATGATCCAGCGCCAGAACCACGGCGTATAAACAGCGCCAAATCCGCGGTCGATTGCCTTGACAATGTCGGTGGCCACGGTTTCAGGCTGTGCCCACAGCGGGCCCTTGGCAATGGCTGCCGTCATCGGAGTGTCGACGAATCCCGGCAGGATCGTGAGCACACGCACGCCCCGCGCGTATAGCCGATGTCGCAGACCGGCTGCAAACACCGAGACCGCGGCTTTGCCAGCCCCGTAGACATAATTGCTGGCTCTGCCGCGATCCCCGGCAGGAGATGAGATAACTGCAAGCACACCCTGCGGCCTTGTACCGCAAAGCGTGCACCTAAATCCGTGAGCAGGGCGATCGTCGAGCGGCCATTTGTATCGAACATCGCTAGCGTTTCCTGCACGGAGGTCTCGCATCGTGACTGATCGGGTAAAACTCCATGCGCCACCAGCGCAGCATCGATTCCCCCCCAACGCGTTCCACGCGCCTTCGAGCACTGAACTGTGCTGGTCGATATCGTTGGCATCGAGCTGTGCGATCGCTACATCAGTGGCGCCGCGCACGCGTAGATCCGCAGCGAGCGCTGCAAGTGGCTCAGCACGTCTGGCGATCGAGAAAAAGGCGGGCAGATCGCATGGCATAAAGCCGGGCAATGGCGGTGGCGATCGACGACGTGGCGCCAATGATCAATATGCGTTCGGACATCCTGGTTTTCTCTCCGATCAGTTTCCCATCAGACGCCGCGACATGGCCGACGAGATGCCCGGGTCGCGAAAACGCAAAAACTCTGTACGTTTTGGGTAGCCGGCTTCAAAAAGGTCACGCGGCATGCATGCATCCTTGGCTGGATATAGCCGGCCTCCGGCGTCCTTCACCACGGCATTGAGCCGCTCGAATAATCGCAGCGTTCGCTCCCCCTGATTTGGAAAATCGAGCGCGAGGGTCGTTCCGTGCATGGGAAAACTCATCATTCCCGGGGAAAGACGCTCTGCCAAACGTTTTCAGGACGGCGAGAAAGGAACCGGCGCCGGCGGCCGAGATAGCGGCGAGCAATTCCCGCACCGCCGGTTCCTCCACCGCCTTGGGCAGCACACACTGATATTGATAGAAGCCGTGCGCGCCGTACATCCGGTTCCATTCCAAAATGTTGTCAAGCGGAAAGAAAAAGGGCAGATAATGCTGCCGACGACGGCCTTGCCGAATACGGTGAGCTTGGAAATAAGTCTGATTGAATAGCTCTGAGTGAAAAAGCGTTGACGAGCGAAAACGGCGGTGTCACGGGAAAAGTCCGCGCCCGCGAAGGCGCCGCCTTGTCCGGACAAGCTGCATGATTCCCGCGAAAAAAGACACCGCGTGCATCCCCGGAGCCACGGTTCGCGCAATCGATCCACGCTACTGAATATTCCCAGCTATCTTCGGCCTGCGCCGACAACCTAAAAAATTCGTCGAGCGAATCCGAAAACGCAACTCTCGGTGTCTAGCCAGGGACCTGATACCCGTCGCAGCTGGATCTGCGCATCGACTATAAACCCCGTCAACCCCATACCGCCGACGGTCGCGGCGAACCAATCCGGTTGTAGCTCAGGACCGCATTCGATTTTTGTGCCGTCGGTACGCAGCAACGTTAAGCGCCGCACATGCTCGCCCAGACATCCCGTTGCGTGATGCCCTTTACCATGAACATCGTTGGCAATGGCGCCACCGACCGTAACAAACTGTGTCCCTGGCAGCACCGGCGGAAACCAGCCGTGCGGCAGCGCCACTTCGATGATGTCCCGCAGGAGCACGCCAGCTTCACACGTAACTATTCCGGATTCCCGATCAAACGCAACAAACCGGTCGAGACCACGCGTCATCAGTAGCGAACCGCCGGGATTCAATGCCACATCGCCGTAACTGCGCCCATTGCCATGCGCAAGCGTCGGCTTGGACGCCGCCGCAATCGCGTCTCGGCGCCAGTGTTTGGTCGTATACCGGAACGACGGCATGGCGCTCGCGCGCCAATCGCCCCCAGGAGACGACCGGACGAGTCACCATGCTATGGTGGCAATCCACATGACGGCGACAAACAACGCGCCGCACATGAGACTGATCCGATCGCGTACAGCGAAAATCATAGGATCATCATCCATCTCGCCACGATGGGTCTTAACCCACATGCGGTTTATCCAATATAGCAATATGGGTATCGTCAGCCACATTGCTTCCGGATGGCGGTAGAGGCGGGAAATCGTTTCTCCATTAATATAGAGCGCCATCACCAAGTACGGACATAAATCCTGCGACGACGCCGAGCATCTCAACCAGCGGAAGATCCGTCGCCCAATATCCGCGCCCGGCTGCCACTTCCCTGCCGCTTGCCATTATCAGGCTCAATTCCGAGTAGCGCTTTACCAGCGCAAGGCTGAGAAACAGGAACAGGGAAAATGCAAGAAGCCAAAACGACGCCGGAATATCAACTGCCGCGCCTCCAGCGATAATCCGCAACGAATAAAGTCCGGCGAGCACAATCGCGTCCACCAGCACCTTCGTTTTAAGCCAGAATGTGTATGAAAGCGTCGCCACGAGATAAGCGCCGAGCCACACAACGAACATGGGACGCACGGTCAGTGCGAGCGCGAAACTGCCCGCCACTAACAGACCGGCGGCAAAGACGCCTGCGAGCGGCGACAACGTGCCGGATGCGAAACGGCCGCCGGTGTTTGCGGGGGTGACGCCGGTCACTTTCAAGGTCCATAAGATCATTCACGATGTACACCGAAGAAGCACACAGTCCGAACGCGAAGAATGCGATACACGCATCGGCCAGAAGCGCGAGGTTGAGTGCCTCATGGGCTCCAACGAGTGGCAGAAACACCAGTACATTCTTCGACCATTGGTGAATCCGCAGTGCTTTGACCCATTGAAGAAACCCGCCTTTGTTACGGCCGATTTCTTTTGTTACCTCTGCGACGGACCGCGCTGCTCGCGACACGCCTGGCCTCGCGGCGACTACGATCGCCCGCCTTGCACGCGCCCATACAGGCACGTCGTCATGTGAGTTAGCCGCGTAATCAAAGCCCTTGTCCCCGAACCGATCAACCAGGGCCTGTGCCTTATTTTCAGCCGACATGTTGGTGACGCCGTCGGTCGCAATGACCTCATCAATGAATCCAAGCTCATCTGCGATTGCATAGGCATACTTCTGATGAGAAGCTGTACAGAGCACGATGCGCCTACCTAACCGCCGCTCCTCGCGCAGCCACGCTATTACGGAGGTGTCATAGGGCAGGCTCGCAGTGTCCAAGGAAACACGCTCCGCAAGCCTGTGCTTCAGCACCGCCTTGCCTTGCGCCAGCCAAACGGGCAAAGCGAGCACCTGTACCGGCGTCTGATGGACGAATTTGAGAGTTGATTCATATAGCAGATCCGTGAGGATCAACGTCCCATCCAGGTCGACAACTAGTGGGACGGAAAGCGTGACTTCACTCATGCCCACTCCATGGGCTTGCTGTTTGCACGCTGCCGGCATCAGCATTGCGCGCAAACGACAGTAACGCGATCGACCCCACCAGCAGCCCGCACCACAGGGTCGAGACGCGCGTGACGATGGCCACGGCAATCGCATCCGGTGCAGTTACGCCAAAACCCATGAGCTGATAAACCAGCGCTGCCTCCATTGTGCCCAAGCCTGCGGGTATCATGCTAGCAGCGCCGATCAGCGTCGCCGAAGCAAAAATGGCGATGCATTGCGAAGTGCTGAGCGGAGCGCCAGCCAAATCGGCAAAATTTGCAAAAACAACCCCCTGAAGGCCGAATGCGACGAACCCGCAAACCACACACAGCATGTCGCGCCGCAGATGGCATGATTCCGCCCAGACGGAGGCAGGTCGCGCAAGCGCGGCGATCCACCGGCCAGGGCGGCCACGATTTTCCATGTGCTTGACTCCTGCGGTCCAGTACCGGCTCTGCACCATGCCGCGTGCAAGCAATGCCAGCGCAATAACGCAAAGTGCGACAATCTCCAGCGCGATCTCGCGACGTCCGGCGATCCATCCGCCTAACACTCCAAGCAGCGCCACTCCAACGACATCGGACAGCCGGTCGACGAAAAAAGCGGCGAAGCTGTGTGCGATTCCCACACCGCGCGGCAACAACAGCAGTGAGCGGATCGTCTCCCCGAGTTTGCCTGGAGTTGTAGTCAGCGCAAGACCCGCCAGGTAAACGCGCAGGTTGAACCATACCGGAAGGCGATGACCGAACCAGGTCAATAGCATATGCCAGCGCGCAAAGCGTGCGAGATATCCGGCCGAGGATACCGCCGCCCCGATCAATATTGCCGCGGGCCCGATGCCCATTGCCGCTTCCATGACTGCGGGTGCGCCCGACCAGATCACGGCACCCGAATAGAGCAGTGCACCAGCGCCCACAAACATCGCCACCGGCACCAGCATGCGTCGCGGATGCATCAACGACTCACTTGAAGGTCAGCATACGATGCCCTGCATAACTGGTGAAAATCGGCACTGCAACACCGAACAGATGCGCGACGGCTTCGGCATTTTCGACAATCCCGGCCGCGGGCAGCAGCCAGCGCGCGAGCACAATGCTGACGACCAGGGTTTGCGCCACGGCCAGCAGGTTCACGAGCGTGAACTTGACCGCTTGAGCGCCAATCGCCCCGCCCTGCCCGGAGAACACATACTGCCTCATAAGGATAAAGGCCGTTACCATTCCTACCAGATAAGCGATAACAATTGCCGCCGGATAGGAAAACCACAGGCTGAAGACAAACCGCGATCCGAAATTCGCTGCCGCAGCGACGCCACCGGCGGCGAGAAAAAGGATGAAGTCGCGCCGCATTGAAAACCATCTGTCAGCCATTGCCGAACGCAAGCTCGGCGAGCACACCGCCAATGCGAAGACTCTCCGAAATCGACCGGTCTTCCGGATAGTAGTGCGACGTGTCCGCCATGATCAGCCCCGCAATCTTGCTCTGCATCGGCGGCAGCGCATCGTAAAACCCGGGGAACAGATGGTCTGCGCATACTCGTAACGGGAAGCCGTCGCGGCAAGAACGTCCGCGGCGTCGAAATCCGGCCGTATCAGTTTCATGTAGCCCAAAGTCTCGTCGATAAACGCCTGTGCATCGCGGCGATATTTGGGATGCGTCTGCGGCATGTAGTACGGCGCATAGACGATCGAGCTGCCGTCCAGCGGATTCAGGTTTGTGTACTCGATCAGCCCGGGAATTTCGATGCGACGATCGTTGATGTTCATCCAGAAATTCCGGGTGTAAGGGCGCTTTAGTTTGAGCAGCACGCACACCACGCCGGCGTTGCGGATGGCAGCCACTTTGGAGCGTTCATCCGCAGGCAGTTCCGGTATGAGGCGCACGAGATAAGGCAATGGTATCGTCGAAATGACCCGATCGAACGCTCGCAGCGCACCGTTGACGCGTAAGCCGCATACATGCTGAGCCCCCGCATTTCCTGCGACCTGTACGGCTTCGACGGCCGCACCAAGCTCGATGCCAGCCCCCGCACCCCGCAACCGGGCGGCAATAGCTTCCAGAAGCACCTCCGAGCCGCCCTCGATGTAACCCAGACGCTCCTGAAACAGATTCTTGCGCGACAGCGCGACGCGCTTGATGCGCGTGCCCAGCCAGGCAGCCGACAGACTGTCCTGCCATTCGTAGAACTTGAAGTGGAACAGGCTCTTCCACATCACGTCATACGCCTCATCGCCGAGCCATCGCTTCAGCCAGTCGGTCGACGAAATGCGGTCGTACGGCCCCCAATCGGAAATCGACTTCGCCCGCATTACATGCAGGGCATAGCGAACTTTCTGGGCAAATCGACAGGCCGGGAAATTTCAGCAAAGCAACCGGGTGGCCCCAGTCGTACAGCGTACCGTTGTAGTAAAAGCCCATCCGTGTTTCGGTCCAGTGCAGACGGTGTTCGAGACCGAACTCGCGGAGATATTCGAATGTAGTCTGGTCTGGCGCACAGACAAAGTGATAGTAACGTTCGATTCGGGTACCAGCAAAATCGATTGAAGCCGACATTCCACCGATGCGATCGTCGCGCTCTAACACCGTTACGCTCGCGCCTCGCTGCGTCAATGCGTATGCAGCAGCAAGGCCCATTGGACCCGCACCGATAATCGCAACTTTCATTCGGTCGCTCTCACGCTAGTCGGTTCGCTCGACCACGAACCGGGAAAACTCGGGATGACAAAACGTTTCGCGTCCACACCGACTGCGGCATGCTCACCTTCACCGACGACGGCTTCAAGGAGTCGATCCGGGCGGAGACCGGGCTGCGCCCGCCGTGGGCCGCCGAGGCGTTCTCCGACGTCGCCGACGACGTGCGCCAGTCCCTGGCCCGCATCGCGAGCAGCCCCTACATCCCGATCAAGGACTCCGTGCGCGGTTTCGTCTTCGACGTGGCCACCGGCCGCCTCGACGAGGTGCACCCGGCCTGAGCGCAGCTGGGGCTGAGCGGACTGCGGCCAAGAACGTACTTCTGCCCGAGCCGCCCCCGGCCTCGCCCGCGTCAGGCGCTCTCCTGGAGGGGCGCGGGCGAGCAGCTCGGCCCGGGTGCGGGGAAGGCCAACTCGCACCGCCAGGTCCCGGCCGCACGGCCAGGACCTGGTTGACGCCGAGGTGGTTGCGTTCGAAGGCGACCGCGGTGGCCGGCCATGTACAGGCGCCAGACACGGGCGCGGCCGGGGCCGATGAGCCGGATCGCCTGCGCCCACCCGGCCTCCAGGTTGGCGACCCAGCCGCGCAGGGTGAGCGCGTAGTGCTCGCGGAGGGACTTCGACGTCACGGACCTCGAACCCGGCCCGTTCGAGCGGCGTCACGGTCGTGCCGATGGGGGCGAGCTTCACCGTCGGGGAAGACGTAGGCGTCGATGAACTCGTCGACGGAGTACGTCCTTTCGTCGCGCTGCGGCCCGTGCGACGCGCGATCTGGTGGTTGAGCAGCCGTCCGCCGGGGGCGAGGAGACCGGTGCAGGTCCTCGGCGTACTCCAGGTAGCGCCGGCGCCGACGTGTTCGGCCATGCCGATGGACGAGATCGCGTCGTAGGGCCCGTCGGTGACGTCGCGGTAGTCCTGGACCCGGATCTCCACCCGGTCGGTCAGTCCCTCTTCGGCGACCCGCTTACGGGCGTACGCGGCCTGCTCCTGCGAGAGGGTGACGCCGACGACGCGCACGCCGTGCTCGCGGGCGGCGTGCACGGCCATGCGAGCCCCAGCCGCAGCCGACGTCGAGGAGCCGCGTGCCCGGGCGGTCAGGCCGAGCTTCCGGCGACGAGGTCGAGCTTGTCGTGCTGGGCCGCTTCCAGGGTGTGCCGTCGACGTCCGCCAGTAGGCGCACGAGTAGACCATCGACGGGCCGAGGACGATCTCGTAGAAGTCGTTGCCGACGTCGTAGTGGTGGGACACCGCCTTGGCGTCCCGGGCGCGCGCGTGCCTGCTCCCCGAGAGCCGGATCTCCTCGGCCGGAGGGCGTGGGGGCGGGCCGAGCGCCCGCAGGCGCACGACGGCCTTGGCCACCGCGGCCTTCGTCTCGCGCCCGATCCGCACACCGGGGCCCCGGGCCGGGTCGGCCAGGGCATCGAGCCGAGTCAGCGCGTCGAGGAGGTCGCCCTCGATCTCGACGTCTCCCGAGACGTAGGCCCGGGCGAAGCCGAGCTCGTTGGGAGCCCAGACCAGCCGCCGCAGCGCCCGGCGCGACCTGAACCGGACGACCGCCTCGGCGGTCGGGGGCCCATCGAACTTCTCCGTCCCAGCAGTCGACCCGCACCGGCAGCTCGGTGCCGATCGTCGCATCGACCAAGGGCCGCAGGATCGTGGCGGCGTCCATCCCAACCTCCCTGTCGCAGTGCGTGTTCGACGCTACCCGTGGCACCGGGCGCAACGGCCGGGACGGACGCGCCAAGATCCACGGCATCCGGCGCCAGGCTGCACGCAGCGGTACCAGCCAGGGACCGGCTGGGCGACTCAGGTGTCGAGGCTCCCCCGGCGCAGGTCCTCGGCGGTCAGCGCACCGGAGGCCAGCGCCGCTGTCGTCGTCGATGACCCGGGCGAACAGGTCGCGCTTGCGCTCCTGGAGCGCCACGACCTTCTCCTCGATGGTGTCGGCGGCGACCAGCCGGTAGACGATCACCGTCTTGTCCTGGCCGATGCGGTGGGTGCGGTCGATGGCCTGCGCCTCCACCGCCGGGTTCCACCACGGGTCGAGGACGAACACGTAGTCGGCCTCGGTGAGGTTGAGCCCGAAGCCGCCGGCCTTGAGGCTGATCAGGAAGACCGGCGCCTCGCCCGTCGCGGAACTCGTCGATCCGGCGCTGCCGGTCCCGGGTCGCGCCCGTCGAGGTAGGCGTAGGTCGATGCCCTCGGCGTCCAGCCGGCTCCGGACGGAGGCGCAGGAAGCCGGTGAACTGGCTGAACACCAGCGCCCGGTGCCCCTCGGCCACCACCTCGTGCAGGTGCTCCATGAACGCGTCGACCTTGCTCGACCGGATGCCGGCGTACTCCGGGTCGACCAGCGACGCGTCCAGGCCCAGCTGCCGCAGCAGGGTCAGCGACCGGAAGATCGTGAACCGGTTCTTCTCACGTCGTCGACCAGCCCGAGCACCTTGCGCGCTCCCGCTGCAGGTGGGTGTCGTAGACCGCCGGTGCTGCGGGTTCAGCACCACCTGCAGCACCTGCTCCTGCTTGGGCGGCAGCTCGGCGGCCACCTGCTCCTTGGTGCGGCGGCGCATCAACGGCCGGATGCGGCGGCGCAGCGCGGTCAGCCGCTCGGCGTCCCCGCCGCGCTCGATCGGGGTCGCGGTACTGCTCGGTGAACCGCTGCGGGCTCGGGAACAGCCCGGGCGCCACGATCGACAGCAGCGACCACAGGTCCATCAGGTTGTTCTCGACCGGCGTGCCGGTGATCGCCAGCTTGAACGGCCGGCAGCCGGCGCGCCGCCTGGTAGGTCTTGGCCTCGTGGTTCTTCACGAACTGGGCCTCGTCGAGCACCAGCCCGCTCCACGGCGCCTCCGGTAGTCGTCCTCGTCGAGCCGCAGCAGCGTGTACGAGGTGACGACGACGTCGGCGCCGGCGGCCGCCTCGGCCAGCGGCACCGCTCGCTTCCGCGCCGGTCGCCGACGGCCACGCGAGGTCCGGCGCGAACCGGCGGCCTCGCGCACCCAGTTCGACACCACGCTGGTCGGGCGCCACCACGAGCACCGGCGCCAGCTCCCCGGCCTCGTGGGCCCGCACACCAGGGCCAGCGTCTGCAGCGTCTTGCCCAGGCCCATGTCGTCGGCGAGCACGCCACCGAGCCCGGCGTCCCAGAGCAACGACAGCCACTGGTAGCCCTCGAGCTGGTAGGGGCGCAGCTTCGCCGTCGAGCCCGGCCGGGGCGGGCGGCGCGGCGCGTCGGTCGTCCACGTCGAGCAGCGCCGCGACGTCCGCGGCCCACCGGTCGCTCTGCTCGGCCACCACGCCGAGCTCACCAGCTCCTCCCACAGGCCCGCCTGGTAGCGGCGTGATCCGCAGCCCCGGCGCTCGACGTCCTGGAGCGCCCGCGCCTCCTCGATCAGCCGCCGCAGGGCGCGCAGCTCGGGACGGTGGATGTCGAGAACCACGTGCCGCTGGGCAGGACCAGGTGCCGAGCGCCCGCGCCAGCGCCGCGAACAGCGTCGCGAACGGCATGTCCTCGCCCGCCACCGTGACCGCGACGCCGAGGTCGAACCAGTCGGCGTCCGCGCCCTCGGCGGGGTCGGACGTCGACACCTGGATCAGCGGGGCGTCGACGGCCTCGCTGTAGGTGGCCGGCTCGCCGACCACGGTCAGCTCGACCGACGGCAGCTCCTCGAGCACCGGCAGCAGCTCGGCGAAGGCGACGGTGCGGAAGCCGTGCAGCCGGGTTTCGGGCACCAGGCGCCGCACCCGGGCCACGACCTGCCACAGCGGGTCGAAACCGGCGACCTCGTCGACCCCGAGCAGCGCTCCTCGACCAGTGCCCGCTCGGCAACCCGGTCGCGCATCGGGTCGGGCTCCTCGGCGGCCATCGGCACCAGCACCCCGCCGGCGGCCGCGCCGTAGCGGAAGCGCCCACTCCAGGTGCGCCCGGTGGCCCGCCTCGAAGGTGGCGCGCAGCGTGAGCCGCGGCGGCACGGCATCGGGCAGGTCGAGGTCTCCGGATGCCGCCCGCACCCGCGCCTTGCGTCGCAGCCCGGGCAGGTGGGTGACGACGAACCGGGCCCAGTCGGCCTCGGGCACCTCGACGACGCCGAGGTCGAGCAGGCGCTGCCGGGTGCCGTCGAGCGGCTCGGCCAGGGCGCCCAGCACGAGGGTCTCGCCGTCGCGCAGGAAGAAGCCGGTGGCCGGCTGCCCGACCAGGGTCGTGCGCCCGGCCGCGCCCTCGGGCAGGTCGAGGCGCGGGTGCCGCTCGGCGCCGTCGTCGGTGCGCACGACGTCGACGACGCGGCTCCGGTGCGAAGGCCACCTCACCGCCCTCGCCGAGGTTGGTGAGCAGGCGCACCCCCGCGCGGTCGGCCGCTCGCAGCAGCGCCACCCACGACGGGCCGAGGTGGTCGAGCAGGATGGCGTCAGGCATCCGGCCGTAGCCGAAGGCGCGCACCGAGCGCCGGTGGGCGTCGGCGATGGCGGTGAGCACGTCGCGCTGCTCGTCGGCGAACGACACCCGCCCGAAGCCGTAGTAGCCGCCGGCGAAGGTCTCCCACGACACTCCGGTGCGGATCCAGCCGCCGCGCACGCCCGGCACCACCGGCCGGATGCGCCGGCCGGGCCGGTGCGTCGCGCCGCGGGCTGGTGGCCGGCTCGATGAGGATGCCGACCGGGGTGTGCTCGGGCTCCAGCTCGGTGTCGTCGAGCAGGCCGCCGAGGGCGCGCTCCCAGGTGGGGCGCGCCGGTGCGCTCGGGCGACCGGACAGCCGGTCGACGACCGGCTGTCGCTCGCGGCTGGCGGCCGCCACGGCCACGGCGTGCTTGCAGTCGCCGCCCACCGGGCACGAGCAGGTGCTGGCCCAGCGGCGCAGCTCCAGCCGCCCGGCACTGGGGGTGGCGACCGGGGTGAGCGAGACGTTGGTGGTGTAGGTCTGGCCGTTGCTGCCGCCGACCCAGCCGGTGGCGCGGGTGCCGTCGTCGGACAGCTCGAAGCTCGACGACCCGGCCCTGCTTCGCGTAAGCCAGGCCGCGGGCCACGGTCACGGTGCCGCAGACCTCGTCGATGCTCGCGGTTGGTGAGGTCGGCGAGGCGGTCGACGGTGAACACCCGTGCCACCACGCGACCTCCACGACGCCACCGCCCGGGCCACGCCGGCCCGGTTCCCACTCAACTGTATGCCGTGCGCCTGACATTCCCGCCCCGCCGTCCACAACCCCCGGTCCCGTCGCACCGCCCTCGGTCCCCAACTTTCCCGCCCGATCCCGGAAACTTCACGTTCGCACCAGTACCGAAGCCCTGCGAACCTGAAGCTTCCTGCATCGGGCGGGAAAGTTGGGGCGGCGCCCGGGGGTGGGTGATCCGCAATCAGTGGGGTCGGCGGGGCCGGGCCCGGTCAGGGGGAGCGTCAGCGAGAAGGTCGAGCCGTGCCCGGGCTCCGACACCACGCTCGCCGTGCCGCCGGAGGCGCGGGCGATGGCGTCGACGATGGCCAGCGAGGCCGGTGCCGCCGCGTGAGGCAGACCGCCCCGGGTCGACCCGGTGGAAGCGCTCGAAGACGTGCGGCAGGTGCTCCGGCGGGATGCCGGGCCCCGCGTCCGCGACGTCGACCCGCACCGCTCCCGGCAGCAGCCACGACCGCCAGCCACACCGGGGTGCCGGCCGGGGTGTGCCGCACGGCGTTGGAGGTCAGCCCGACGAGGGCCTGGGTCAGCCGGTCGCGGTCGCCGGTGACGACGAGCGACGCCGGGGCGTCGACGGTGACGACCCGGTCGGGCGCCACCACGCGCAGGTCGCTCGCGACGTCGCGCACCAGCCGCCCGAGGTCGACCGGGTCCTGGGCCACGACGCCGAGGTCGTCGAGCCGGGCCAGGTCGAGCAGC